>NZ_JAANYN010000009.1 GCF_011290685.1 Cyclobacterium plantarum | reverse complement strand
TATAGCAGATTGCCAGATAGGAATTGCTTACTTTTTTTTCATCTCTTGCTGAAGCTTGCCGCAGCCCGAATGCTTTTTATTCGATTCCTGAGTGCATTAAACCTACGAATGGCATAAAATCTGCAGAAAAGTGGCGCAGATTATAATTTTTTTCTCTGGTTGTTGGGTACTCGTTTGTTAGAGGGATTGTCCATCTGCTCCTGATGCATCTACGGCCTTCCCGATAACTTTTTGGGGCTCGCTATTACTGCGATTTACCTTACGCAAAGAGGGTTAAATCGTGTCTTATCACATCTATAGCGCATATCATAATTAGAGTAATGGGGTTTACCACAAACCCCATTACTCCCTGATAATCCATCTTTACGGTATTGTATGGCATCTTGACGAATTTTATTCTGATGTGCCCATTCGGATCAGGTAAATTTCCTCAAGAAAATCTTCGACCCCTGAGGTAGGCGCGACTAAAAAGAAACGGCCCGGTTGTATCGAGCCAAGGCTGTTTCATCTCGATGGATACGTGGATTTCTTCGAAGGTACCGATGCATCATTAACCGAATTTTAACGAATTAACCACAAAAAAAAATAAAAACCAATAATTGAAACTGATCCGGAGTAGATACGAATTTCTCTGGTTCAGGCATAACGAGCTTGCAGTCGATTCCAGGATGCTACCTGCCTTGACCAGAGAACAGGTAAAAACAAAATTAATTAAATAAAAACAGTTTAAAAATTTAAAAAAACAACAACCATGAATCGTTTAAAAATCAAAATTGCTTTCGCTTTAGCCTGTATGATCGGCTATTTTGCCAATGGTACCGTCCTTCTGGCCCAATCGGTAAAGGAGAATACCTTCTACACCGTTGCCGTGGATCCAACTTTCGGTGGCAATAGTAATTTCGTGTCTGTCCCACCCGTTTCGCTCTATATGGAGAAAGGGATTGCTGATTTTTTGAGCGTTGGTCTTGCCGTTGGCGCTGATATGCGCAAGTGGGTATCCACGGAAAACACCTTGGCTCTCGGACTTACTGGCAGATTCGTTGGATATGCATTTCAGGCAGTCGAGAAATTTTCCGGAGATGAAGTTACAGTAGCTGGATTAGAACCCTATTTTGGGTTTACGTATGGACGGTATTGGCCATGGGCGTTTGAGGAGAACGGATCACTTTTAAGCTTCAGCGGATTTGGAGTGGTACTTGGTACCCGCTGGTACCCCGGTGATTCCCGGAACTTTGGCTTGATGCTGGAGTATTCCTCCAGAGGAAATACCGGCATGGGGTCAGGAATAAATGTGGGAGTCACCTTTGGACGTTGATTTTATTGAGATAGTGATTTCGGATGATGGATGGAAAAATCGAAATAGAATGAGTTAGACCGAATAAAACTTACTACTACGCTGACCACACCATCATCCGACCACCGATTCCATCAAAGAACGTCCATGAACGCATTGCAAATGGTCAAAGCAAGTTTGACTCATTGGGAAATAGAATGCTTTTAGAATCTTAAAAAACGCTAAAAATATTCACGAAGAAGATAGGAAGGTTAGCGAGTTTTATCCAACGCCCAACGGAACAATTCTTAAAAGTAGTTTTCCTCATGCTGCCTTTTCAGCACTATCTACAAGGTAAGATCTGATTGGAATCTGGTTACGAAATATTACTTAGCATATGAGTAGTAACCCTATCCCGTCTTTTATGATCGCTGCAATAAGTGGTACCTATATCGTTTAAGAAAATCAAAAAAAAACACCCAACACCTTAAAAATCAATAAAAAATGAAAACGAATTTTGCAATTATTATAGTAATGGTCCTCCACGGGCTATCAGTTGGTACGTTCGCCCAAGGGGAAGTTTCGGCGGACTTTGACAGGAATATTGGAAAGCTAAACCTAACGGCACTTCCATTAGGTAGCATCGACCTACAGTATGAAAGGGTAGTGGCACGAAAGATGTCAGCGGCACTGGGCTTGCGCATGGTACCGGGAGGGGGGCTGCCGTTTGCCTCCGTGTATACGACCGGGGACGAACAGGATGCCTTGGCACAGATAGACAGACTGGAATTTGGAAACTTCGCAATTACCCCGGAGTTCCGGTTTTATTTGGGAAAACACGACGGGCCACGGGGATTTTATATCGCTCCTTTTGCGAGATATAGCGTTATTAATGCGGAGATCCCAGACTACGCCATCAGTTCGACTGAAGAAACCATAAATCTTGATGGAAAAATTAGTGGGATTTCAGGAGGGCTGATGCTTGGTTCTCAATGGAGGTTGGGGAGCAGGATTTACCTGGATTGGTGGATTTTGGGGGCAGGGTATGGCTCCTCGTCTGGTGAACTAAATGGAGTAGGAACTTTATCCTCAACCGAACAGCAAGACCTTCGAGACGATTTTTCTGACTTAGACATCGCAGTGGTTTCAACAGAAACAACGGTTGATGCCAATGGGATTCGAGTTGGCTTTGATGGTCCATGGGCTACACTTCGCGGTGGTCTTTTACTTGGAATCAAATTTTGACCGGCAAATCAGCCTTTATTGTGACGATCCTTTATTATTATACATGTTGATAATATGAAACGTTTATTAATTGGTTGTTTTCTGATCTCTACTTTTATTGTTTCGAGCTGCTCTTCACATGAAGCCATGGAACCTGAGGATGAAACTGGCGCCGAAATTCCAGCAGAATTTTGGGAATCCCTCGGAGACGGAAAGGTAGCTGCCAAGGGGACGCTAAGTGGCAAAATTGGAAATGAATCCTCTTCAGCAGATTTGAAATCCGTTAGTTTTACCGATTTTCAGGATATTCCGGGTTTTGCCACCCAAATGGTTTCTTTGGTTGCGCTTGTTTTAAAGCCCGATCGAGATGAAATGATTAATTCCTTACAACAATGAGATTTTAGATGGGGTGGATTATAAGCAGGCCGATAACGCAACCATTGTGGGTTTATATGGAGTAGGAAAAGACAATTACGTTTCCCGCTTGACTAACCAAATGGAGTTACGGTTTCAAAAGTTGGATTTTGGCTCGGGACTTGCCTCAGGTTCATTCAACGGGCGTTTGCTGCCATTTTCCGGGGCAAGTAATCAATCGTCAGATACTTTTGAGATCGAGTTTGAAAATATTGAGCTTGTGATAGTGGAGGAATAAATATTTAAATCATCTGTTATAGAAAAAGTAGGAAAGAATTGGTGCCATTTTTGACAGCGTATCTATATGTACGATACTGCCGAAACGAATCCGTTTCGGCAGATTTTTACTTTCCCAAAGAGTTATTCGGGTTTGAGTTTAAAACCCAACCGGGCATAGAGGAGTTTTTTGGCATCGCCGTTTCTGGGGATCGGTATGCGGAAAAAGGGTAATTCACCCTTTCTAACTTCCCGAGGCAGGATGACATGGTTATCCTTGATCTGCGTAACCATCGGAAGGTTGATTACGTACTTTCGGTTGATATGGTGGAAATCTCTAAGCAGATATAAGTTATCCCGGTAAAAGTTTTTCAGACCGGGACTTGTAAACGGAATGGGTGTAATATGGTTGATGGTATAGGCGCGAATTAGTTTGTCATCGGCCTCTAGCAGGATCAGCTCTTTAATGGGAATGGCAGTGGCCTCGTTATGGGAGGTAGCGACAAAAATGGATTTATTTTGAATCCCATTTTGGTTAGGCTCCATGGATTCCAGTTTACTCCGTTGGGATTGAAATATGGTGGCAAGTTCAATTTTATCCATCAGTCTGGGGTAATCCACCGGTTTGGGGATAAAGTCAAAGGGCATCAGGTACTTGGCCAGGTTGAACCCCAGGCTTCGGGGCAGACCGGATAAGAACACAATCGGTATGGGGTACGAGCGATTTAAGTATTGTGCCAGACGGATCCCGGCATCCACGTCCTCCCCGAGAGAAATGTCCAGTAGCGCTACTTCAGGCTGTTCGTTCAGTATGATATCCAAAGCTGCCTGGTACGTTGCGGCGGGCCCATGGATTTCATGCGGATCGTCGGAGAAATGTTCGTTGATGGATAGCGCAATTTCTTCCCCAATGAAGGGATCGTCTTCTACGATAAGGATTTTCATAAGTGGGTTTTGGTTTTCTTTGATTGTATGTTAAATCGAATGGAATGGTGGATACCCCCATCGTTTTCGGTGGTTAATATGGCATTCAGGTCAAGGGCAAACTTTTCAATCAGGCCGGTGCCGGTACCCGGGCGATGATTGGCTGTTAAGCCGGATCCGTTATCGTGGTAATGAAGGCCAAGCGTCCCGTTTTCTTCCTGGATTTGAATCAAGATGAGTGGTTTTTCGGTTTTCGAAAAGGCATATTTGGTGCTGTTTCGTAGCCATTCGTCCAGAATGATCGCCAGGCTTAGGATTTGATTTACCGGAAGTATGACGGATGCAGGGCAGTTGAGGGTGATTTGCGTACCGTTATTTTCCAGCTGGAAAATTTCCCTATGGTGGTCTAATAATCCGGAAAGGTATTCGGCCAGCGGGACTTCAAACTCGTCTTCCACATCGTATAAATACCGTTCCAGAGATGCCGCCGTTTGCAGTATCCGTCCGGCCTGTACTAATTCCGATTTTGTACCGGAGTCGGTTGCTTTCCTTCGTATGGCATTGATGACGGTTTGAATTCTGGCCAGGCTATTACTGGTTCGGTGCCGGATCTCTACCTGCTGGGCTTTGATTACCGAGTTTTGATGGCTAATCTTTTCCGATAGTTGTTTTTGGGTATTGAGGTTCCGGTAAGTGATTACCGAAAATAGGGTAAGCAATATTCCCACTACTCCCAGCAGGATACTGGTAGTTTGAAATTGGGCGGACTTGATTTCGAATAAATTGGCTTGTTGGGCAACTTGTTCTTTCTCAAATTCCTTTTCCCGGAGTAAATACAGGTTTCCAAGCTCCTGCACCTGGATTTTTTCTTCCATAAACAAATCGGTTTTCAGGCTGTCCCAAATTTTATAGGTGTAAAGTGCCTGGTCAAAACGATTGGTTTTTTCATATAACTGGACTTTTAGGGCCGTATTTTTGATGGCCAGTTCTTTCGTTTGAATCTCCTGGATAATATGCGCAGCAGAATCCAAATACTTTCCGCTGAGGGAGTAATCGCCCTTTTTTACCCAGTAATCGGCAAAATTGTTATAGCTGATAGCCATCGACTCCGGCTCATTTAATTGGCGGTGGATGGAATAGGCTTCCTGCAAATACGCATATGCGGAATCCAAGAGCGATCGATCAAGGAAAATTTCTCCCATATTATTGAGGGTTGACGAGATGTCCCGCAGGTCACCCAGCATTTTTTTTTGATCAAGTGCCATTGCATTGTAGTGAATACAGGAATCCAGCTCGTTTTTTTGTTGAAAATTGATCGCCATATTATGGTACGCATAGGCGACACCCGCCTGGTCACCGATATTGCTGTAAAGCGCTAGCGACTGCCGAAGGTAATCCATCGACGCCTCGGGCTCATTATTTTGCTGATAAAGCACACCGATAGAGTTGTACAAATCAGCCAGCAGTTCTTTGTCAGGGTCGTTTTTTGTCAATTCCAAGCTTTTTAAATAGTGATCCAGTGCGACCGCATGGAGGCCGATTCGCTGGAAATTAAGCCCGATGCTTCTAGAGAAAGCGACCATAAGGCTGGAGTCTCGGAGGCCCTCCGCATATGCGTACGCAGATTTGTAGTTAGAAATACTGGCCTCGTATTCTCCGATAAGGTTCTGTACGTACCCCATATCGCCATAAATTCTTCTGATGCTGCTAGAATCGACTAGATGAAGTGCTCGGTCTAGGGCCTGATCCAATACAATAGTAGCCGAATCCAGCGCGTACGTGTCGATTAGCAGGTCCACCTTTTGTAGTAAGCTATCTAATTGACTTCGATCCTTTTTTTGCTGCCAGGCAGAAGAAATTACCAAGACAAGGGCAAGTAGCAAATACCGGGACAAGGGATGTTTTGAAAAAGGGGTTTTCATTTCAGTCGGTGGTTTATTAAAAAACATGGCCAGGTATATTATTTTGTAAAACAAGCAGTTAAAGATGGTTTAATTGTGAAAAAAATAAAAGTTAACCTGGTATAATTTAGGTTTTCTACACTCATTTTAGCAATATTTATTTGATTATGTCGGTTATGGTTTATGGTGTTAGCGAGTAGATTCTATTCCTTCAAGAGTCCAGAAACCAGGTCAGCGAATTTATTTTTGGCCTAATTTTTAGATCCTACATTTACGCAGTAGTTGGTTGTGAGGGGGATTTTATCATCCTTTCTTTAACAGATTAACTCATATGTTTGTAATTGCCTTTAAGTCACTATTTTCTAGGTCCGATTTTTTTTGGGAGAATCTCATACGATTAATGACCATCCCTTCCTGTGTCGATTCTTTTATGCCCCACCGCGTACGGTTGGTTCAATTTCAAATCAAAATAAAACCGGTAATACCAATTGCAGGTTTTATAGTATTGAAATCAAAACAGTATCTGGTTTTTCCGATAGTCGGTTTTAGGGAATATTTAGTGTTTACCTACCACCTCTGGCTGGGGTGTCGTCAGACTTGATCATTTCAGCGTTTTCCCGGTTTTTTGGAATCGCATCCTTGTCATCGATCAACCCACATGATCCGGTGAGTAGGGCAAGCGCGAGTAATATAATTGCGTGTGTTTTCATCTTTAGCTTGGTTTAAGGTTTACAATCACCTTTAATCCCCGCTAGAGACCCGTTCACACGGTAGTGCTTATATTTTTTTATCAAATAATAATGGAGGCTTACAGCAGCTTCATAAACAGTGTGCTTCTGCATTGGACAGAAATTGCCCCGAACCGATCAAGCTTGTTAGTTGCCAAACTGAAGTTCTATCCCTTCATCTGGTAGATTGTGGATGCAAGGAGATAGCAAATCACCCACCCAATGGATTTACAAAGTTCTTTCGAATGCTATAGTTTGGAAACCGAAGGAAAGGCAGATACCCTAATGACAATCCGGCGGTACATAGCCCTGACCTTCCTAATAATGGCTAGGGCCTGGAATAGCCGGGCACAAACCCAACTCGACCTGGTTATGCCTGTCGGGCATACAAGTAGGGTTGCATCAGCTCAGTTCTCCTCCGATTGCAAAATCATCGTTACTTCAGCGAAAGGTCATTAAGCCAGACTTTTGGGATAAAATACGTTGTCCCCGCTTGCACGTCTAAATAGGATGGCTACCTGATTTATGAGGAACACACCACCCCAATCTTTGACTGGGTTTTTTTTGGTCTGATTCCAAACTCTTTTTCCATAGATGCGATGGTAAGATTTCTCAGGTTTCCCGTCCTGTGAGATTGGCTGTCTTCACTTCTTTTTCGATGTCGGTAAGATTGGCCCGCCCGTAGGGAAGTAACCAGGGGCTGTCGCCGGGCTTTACGGCCCCTGACTTTGACCATTCCATCACAGGTGCCGGTACCAGATAAACCAGTATCTACCACCACTAATACACTGCCATCCGTACCCAATTTTGTTTGGAGTTGATAGCGTCAGGTACAGAATGCAGCATCCCGGATGCGCTTTTTTATTTGGGAGGTAGCGGTAAGTTTATCTCTGGAACCATATGGGGCACGGGCCCTGTGGTAGCCATAGCAATTGTCCGCTTTTTCATCTTTGGCTTGCCGCCCCTAGCCCAAGAAGTAAATGGCGATGTTATTGCTCTCGTCTGCTTGCAAGAGCTGGGCTTTCCAAGTCATCTGAGACAGATTGTCCGAGGAAGTTTTTGATTTTTTAATCTGGTCTTCCCATGCGGTTAGGCTGCAGGATAGTTCCCAGAAGCTCGATCTGGATACTGCGTTGTTGACATCTTTTTGTGGTATGCTTTGAGTGCCCTTAATCTTTTAAAAATTTCATAAGGTAAATAATGCATCTGATTAATAAAATAATGGGTTTTACGACAAAACACCTTACTCCTAGATAATCCACCTTTACGGTTTTTTATGGCAGCTTGACGAATTTTAGTCGGAAGCGCCCGTTTCGTTTCGGTAAATTTCCTCAAGATAATTCCTCGATCCCCGAGGTAGGTTAGTCTAATAAAAGCTGCTCGGTTGAAGCGTGTCGAGGCTAGACGAGGTATACCCGAATTACTTCTTATGTTTCGATGCGTCATTAAGCGAATCTTCAACAGATTCACCACGAAAACCAAAAAATAAATGAAAAAATTAACCCTAAAGAAACGACCCCAGTGCCTCATCACGCGGCAAGGTGGAGATGCGCATTTATACGACTGACTAAGAAACACGTTTCGGTCAGTGCTTTCAGAATACCTATTTGCCCAGGTCGGAGTGCCGTGAAAAGGCCGATTTCAAGTTAACAAAATAGTTCCCGAATGTTCAACAAATTAAATCGTAACCAACAGAAATTCAATAAATATTTAAAAAGGTGATTTCGCCGCGGGAAATTAGGGTATCAACCAATTTTAATGGTTGGAAAAAAAGATATTCAACGAAAACCCTAACAAAGCTGCGTTTCGCCCTCAACGTATGTACTAAATTTCAACTTCTTAACTGTATCACTATGACACGAATTATCTTTACAGGAACAAACAACCGGCTACTTTTGCTGTTCCTGAGCATCTTCTCTCTTATGTTCGCTTCCTGTAACGAGGAAGAAGAAACAGTTGGCTCAACGCTAGCAGGTGCCGTCGTCAATACCACCGGTATCGGCGTAGCCGGGGCCACCGTATCCCTTTGGCGTTCTGGCGAGAGTATAGCCAACTATACGTCCACTACGGATGTGGAAGGCAATTACAACCTAATCAATGTCCTGAATGGCGATTACGAATTACGCATCAGGGCTGCCGGGTACGAAGATTACAGTGTTAATATTACCGTAGGTGGAAATAATGTGGATCGCAGCGATACCATCAGAGGAACCGCCCTGATTAGCGGACAGATCATCAACTCCCAGACCGGCCAGGGGCTCTCGGGCGCCGAAGTAACGTTCTCGGCGGACGGAGATACCACCCGCATGGAAGCAGATCTGGTAGTTACCACGGACGAATTAGGCTACTATATCATTGACGGCGCACCGGTGGGTGTTTTTATTCAGGTAGTCCGTAATGAAGGATTCTATCCACAAGTGCAAGAAAACGTAGCTATTACTGAAGGCGAAAATGAGCTTAACCCGGTAACGGCGGTAGAGGGGGTGGCCGAAGGAGCCCTGCGTATTGTCCTTACATGGGGTGTTAGTCCAGGTGACCTGGATTCACACCTGACCGGGCCGTCTTCGAATGGCAGGTTCCACTGCTACTTCTCTTCCAAGAACCCTGTTTCCGAGGTAAACCTTGATGTTGATGATGTCACTAGTTTTGGTCCAGAGACAATCACCATTAGCGAGTTCACAACTGGTACTTATCGCTACTCGGTACATAATTATTCTAATTGGTCCGAGAGCGGTAGTGAAGGGATCGCTAGCTCTCCTGCGAGGGTTGAGGTGTATGGATCCAACGGATTAGTCGCTTCCTTTTCTCCTCCTGCCATAACGCCTGGAAACACCTGGAGGGTGTTTGAGATAGCAGTTGCCGGTAGCAACATTGAAATCGTACCGATTGATGTGTATGTGACTGCTGACTCATACAGCAATATAAATTCATTCCGATTGGCAGGCAAACCATCATTTAAGGATTTGGGTATTTTCTAATGGTTTTTGATTGACATCAAAAAGCCACCGTCCGATGGGTGGTGGCTTTTTTGGTTTGCATTTACACGTTACCTATTACTACCAGAATAAATACGAGAAGGTAGCGGGAAAGCGACTTCATCAGGGCTTGCCTCTTACCGACCGAAGGAAATCAAGTAGTAGGAAGCCCTACCGTCAGAAAAAACCAATCGTATGCGTCCGGCCTGGAAGTTTATAGATGCCATTACAGTGTTTATGCAGGTAGAAATGGATGATTTAGACAAGACCAATCCGTACGTGGAGGGTGCCATGAAACGTGCAGCGAGGTTTCCCGATTTTAGGAATCCAATAAAATTTTGCTACAAAGTAACTGATGAACCTACAGCGATCCGGGTTACCCTGTCCGTGAAAAGACTTTCTGATTCGGCAAGGATTGGACTAATCTGCTGATATTTGTATAGTTACGTTGGGATGTTTTACCATTTATTTTATATATTTCGACACCACTAACCGTCGTTTTGAAAGATGTATTTTGTCGATCATTTTCTTTCTTCTGAAGGTATTCCTTCTGCACTTCAATAAATTCTAAACATAAATTTAATCACTATGCGAAAATTATTTTTCTTCCAACTAATGGTATTTGCATCATTGCTATGCGTTAGCGAGTTTACGTTTGCCCAAGAGCGGTCTGCCGAAGAAGCCGTTGGTTCAGGGGATGCGGTCACTAGTCGAACCCGAGGGGATGACCCAAATATTGAACAGGGTAAAGCCCCAAATGTCAAAGGGGAGTTATCAGAAGACATCGTCCAACCTGCAGATAAAGGCGGAAGAACCAGAGGAACTATCTGTTATGTGAATTTTGATAATTGGACCTCCTGGATAATTGATTGTTACGTTGACGGCCGGTATAAAGGCGACGTAGCGGCTTATGGGGAAGGTGGAGTAACGGTGGGTGCGGGTGATACCCGTGTATATGCGGTCGCCGAGTTCACTGATGGCAGTAAGGTATCTTACGGCCCCGTAACCAAGTATTGCTCCAATGCCGTATTCAACTTTGAAATGCACAGCGATAGTTATAAATACGCTATTGAAAGGTAATTGGTAGCGACCTGCTTCATTTAGAAGCAGGTTCTTAGTTTAATCCACATGATTATGATGCATTGTTTTTACCATGTAGTTACACTTCTGGTATTGGGAAGTTCGTTTTTATCAGTGCAGCAGGAGCCAGCTGTTTATTTTGAAAAAGGTATGGAGCACCTGAAGAATAGATCGCTTGATTCTGCCCTGTATTATTTTAACAAAACGATTGACGCTGATTCTACGTTTCACCAGGCTTATTTTCGAAGAGCCGCGTTGAAAGGGAAGTTGTTTACGGTAGAGAGTGCTATTGAAGACCTTTCCAAAGCGATCGAAATTCAGCCCTCTCCACTATATTTTAATAATCGGGGGATAAATAGAGCCATTCTCGGACAGTATGACGAGGCCGTAGCCGATTACGATAAAGCCATCCAACTGGATGCTACCTATGCTCAGGCCCATTTGAATAAAGGGGCGTCGCAGTATTACTTGGGCAACTACGAACAGGCTTGCACTTCGTACTACAGGGCATATGAATTGGGATTTGAAATGGCGAAACCGTTTCTGGCGGAGGAGTGTGGCTACAAACTAGACTAACCTATGATAAAAATAACAATTGCCTGCTCATTAATTGCCTGCCTGATGCTCAGTGCCTGTGCACAGACTGCTTCTCGTGAGGGACAACGTACTACCTTCATGGAGGGAACGACCGATGGTACAAACCCTGTGTCCGATGTCCTGGAAAATGCGTTGGGTGCCGTGGTCACGGTGGCGGTGT
The DNA here is from genome assembly GCF_011290685.1 of Cyclobacterium plantarum. Taxonomy (GTDB): domain Bacteria; phylum Bacteroidota; class Bacteroidia; order Cytophagales; family Cyclobacteriaceae; genus Cyclobacterium; species Cyclobacterium plantarum. Next base: position 196,157 of record NZ_JAANYN010000009.1, on the reverse strand, counting down.
ATAAGACCATGCCGGTAAATCGACAACTTGGGTTTCGCGGTCAGGACAGTGAGTTTTCAAAGGTGGCGTATCAAAAAGCCTTGGATCTCTTAGATGCGGACGGTTCGGGAAGTGGGTTTCTGGTGGAAAAAAACGGAGTAAAATACGTGATAACCAATGCGCATGTGGTAGAAACGGCCTCCACTGAGCCAGAAAGCCTCTACATTTTTACTTTCGACCGAGAAAAATACGAAGTGAGGGTGTTGGGTGGAGATTCCTTTTACGACATCGCAGTATTGGAAATACTGGACCCTCTTAAAGAGAATGTGAACGCACTGGCTTTTGCCACGGAAGAGCCCCGGATCGGAGAAAAAGTATTCGCGATCGGTAACCCGGGTGGAGACTATCCCTATACCGTCACCGATGGAATTATAAGTGCCAAAAACCGAGTCAGGGGTGGGCTTACAGGCAAGTTTGGGTTCTTGCAAACTACCGCTACCGTAATCTGGGGAAATAGTGGAGGGCCATTGATCAACGAACGAGGCGAAGTGGTTGGCATCAATTCTCAGATAGCGTTTACGGATGCACCGGATGGAGAACCCCTGTGGCTGTCTCAGATCAATTTTGCGCTAGAGGCTACCTTATCAAATAGACTCGTAGATGATATTCTCAACAATGATGGACGGGTAGCACGAGCGTATCTTGGTTTGGAGATTTCGCAGAGATACCAAACGGTAAGCAACCGGGCTGGCCATGGACTAAGAAAAATAGACAATCAACCCGTAATCAGTAATGTGTTGCCCCGGTCTCCTGCGTCTTTTTGCTGCGAGGAGCTTGTCGGAAGTACCATCCTGGCCATTGCAGGTGAGGAGGTTCGTTCGCTTGAAGAAGCTCTTGGGGTATTGGAAGGTTTGAATGCAGAAGAATCGGTATCCATTACGTATGAAAACGATGGAAGGCAACAATCTGCTACTATAAATGCCATATCTCTGGCTACTCAACAACTGGAAACTATCGCAACTCATTTTCTGGAGCAGATTGAAGAAATAGATGTCGACTATAATGCGCCGTTCGTTTCGTTTACGCTTGATCGGGATCCCTTTTATCAAAGACAAGGAAAAATGTACCAAAAGACTCCGAATTCACTGAATAGCCCCCGAAAATTTGCTATGGTGGCGGCAGGTGTGACCGACCACAGTCATGAACAGATGTGGTTGACGTCCTCGCTCAGCGACCTTGGGGCTGTTCTTAAACTCGCAGGTATGACAGGGGTGCTGGACTTTTATGTGATGGATACCGGTACAGCGGATGGTGACCCTTCCCGCCTTAGAAGATACTTTAGTAATTCTGAACACATCTTGAAAAATACCCTTTGGTACTGAAGGTAGTGTAAAAAAAAATCCTAAATTCAATCGCCTTGAAACGACTTAGCCTACTTATCCTTATCCTAAGCCTCAGTTGTGCAAAAACATCCTCTGAGGCCCCCGAGACGACTTCGGTCAGATCTAATGCACGATCCGGTTGGACCACCGATGAACAGCATGCCTCCACGCCCATTACCTCCGGGAAAAATGGTGCAGCCAACCAAGATTCAGCTCCGAAGATCGATGAAGATAAGTTTGCCCTGATTGTAGCTGTGGGTGATTACGATCCATCTACTGGGTGGAGTAATCTGAGCTCTAATAAGGATGTGCCCTTAATCAAGGCTGCGCTGTCAATGCAGGGATTTGATACAGTCAACAATGTACGCGTAATCCGTGACCGGGAAGCTACCAAAGAGGGGATACAGGATGCGGTGCGCAAACATCTCGTGGCTAACGCGAAGCCGGGTGCCGTCATGGTATTTCACTATTCCGGGCATGGGCAACAGGTATTTGATGACAACGGCGATGAAAAAGATGGATACGATGAAGCGCTGGTACCCTACGACGCTCCAATGGTCTATTCAGATGCCAGTTATCGTGGGGAAAAACATTTAAGGGATGATGAATTGGGCGGTCTCTTTATAGATGTCCGCGAACGACTAGGTCCCAGCGGTGATCTTATTGTGGTACTGGATGCCTGCCATTCGGGTACCGCCACCCGTGGGCTGGGCAAGGCCAGGGGTACTTTGGTGAAAATGGAACCTCCATCGTATACCCCTACAGCCGGTGACCAGACAGGGTGGATTGCGGCAGAAAATGTCGCTGAACTCAGTCCGATGGTAGTGATCAGTGCAGCCAGCGCCGACCAGCTGAACTACGAAGCGCAGGACGAAAATGGTGAATGGGTCGGTTCGTTGTCCCTGGCAGTTAGTAAAACCCTAAGCACCCTGGATGCGGATGCTTCTTACCGGGGATTGTTTGATAAAGTAATGCTGGAAATGAGTTCGCTGGCACCAAGGCAGACCCCTCAGATTGAAGGAGATATCAATCGAAAGATTCTTGCCGGAAAGGCAGTACCCAAACTCGATTATTATACGGTAGTTGATCGGTTTGATAAAAGGAATTTTGCGATCAATGGCGGACAGCTACATTCCATTTTCGAAGGCTCCCGGGTGTTACTATACGACATTGATGTGGAAGATACAAGTGCTGTGGCCCCGAAAGCGAGCGGCTTGGTTGTCGAATCCTATCTGCAGGAAAGTGACATTGAATTGGATGGGGAATTGAGCGAGGAAGAGTTACGAAATAGCTGGGTTTTTATCAGTGATAGGAATTTTGGGAAGATGAAAGTCAATTTGCAGGTAGATGTGCGCAACAATGCCGCGTTTCAGCGTATACTCCAGGCTGAATTTGATAAGGTGCCATTGATTGAGGTGGTTGATGCTGTCCCGGACTTGCTGGTTGAGATGAACAATGACTTTACCAAAAGCCGCGGAACAAATGCATTGCAAATAATTACTTCAAACGATTACGTTTTGTACGAGGGTACCGTCAATGATCGAAACCAACCAGCCATCGCCAGGGAAGTTATAGAGACCGCAATTTCGTATGCCCAGACGGCCTATTTACGGGATTTGGCCATGGCTCAAGAGGATATAAAAGTCCGTTTTGAACTAATTCCTATTGAAGTTGAAAAGCGAGGTAGGGGAACCTACGAAAAATCAAGGATATCCCTAGCGGATAAGATTGGAGCGGATGGGGTTTTGGTGCTAAATGAAGGAGATCATTTCAAAGTTAAATTTATAAATGAGGGGCGTAAGAAAGCCTATATTTCGCTGCTAGATATACAACCGGACAATGTAGTAAATCTGATCATACCGGGTGAACAAGAAACCGCGGAAGAATATGTAGTTGCAGCCAAAGACTCTCTGGAACTAAGCTATATTTTTGAAATTGGTAAACCTTATGGGGTAGAGGTTTTCAAACTGATAGCCACTGAAGAACCCGTTAATCTGGGTCCTATTGTAACCAATCGGGGAGGCAGTACCGCCAGAGGAGAGGTTGCCGATCGCAGGGGAGGCGGTCAGGTTCACCCTCTAGAAGAACTTTTAATCAATAGCTACAAAGCCGAAGACGGTGAAAATACGAGAAGTACAACAACCACCAATGTTCCTCCTTCTTCGGGCCATATAGAGAACTTGGTGTTTAGGATTACGGAGGCGAAGGAATGAAAATTTCTGATTGTTCCAGTACTGACCGGTTTCTTTAACGTTTTACATCCCAGCGGCGTAAAAGAAGAGCCAGTCGCATGCAACTGGACACCCAAGTACAAACGACTTTTAAACAGGACGGTACCAAAGGCTTAAGATTGAGTCAATGCGTTCCTCCAAATGAAAGATTCGTTATCGCTGCATGGTGAACCTCACCCCCCAATCATCACAAAAGCCCCCCAGAAGTAAGGATCCTCGTATTTCTTTTTGATGGTCTGTTGGGCGGCTTTGAAAGCCTGGCGCCTGTCCATATTTTTTTGTAGCCAGTTTTGGTAAAATAGCCCCATCATCTCCTGGGTTTGCTCATCGGCCACCTTCCAGAGGGAGAAGATAACGGTTTCGGCCCCGGCTACCTGAAAGGCCCGCTGCAAACCGTAGACGCCCTCCCCGTTTTTGGTAACACCCAGCCCCGTCTCACAGGCAGAGAGTACCACCAGCTCGGTGCCCCGCAGGTCAAGCAGGGTGGCCTCGTAGGCCGTGAGGATGCCGTCCTCCTGCCCCTCGGGTCGTTGGAAATCCGGATTGCCGCGGTTCTTGAGCGTGGTCTCCGCTCCGGCCAGGTAAAGGCCGCAGCGCAAATAGGGGTTGTCGGAGACGGTTTCCCGCCCAAGGCCGCTCATCAGCATCTCTCGGTTGAAGCCTTCGGCTTGCTGTTCGCTCTCTGGCTCAAAGAACCCGTGGGTGGCGATATGGAGGATACGGGGACTTTTTACTTTTTTCAGGACATCCTCGGAAGCGGCATGCTCCAGCAGGGCCTGGGTAGAAATGCCCTCCCCGTTGAGGATGGAAGCCAACTGCTCCACCTCGGCCAGGGTGCCGGGCAGGGGGCTGATGTTGCTTCGGGTGGAGTCGATGGCGCGGTAGGTCTGGTAGGTACCATAACCGCTGCTGCCCAGGGAAGCCGTGAGCACAGGCATTGCGCGCCCCTGCTGGTAACGCTGCAAGGCATCGGCCACGGCTTCTGGGGAAGCAGGGTAGGTGGGATAACCTGCCAGTACAGCATTATTGTTGGGGACCTGCTGTTTTTTCTTTTTGACCAGGTCCTTGGTCGAGCCGACCCGTTTAATGTCGAGATTTTCCAGGAGGTATTGGCCTGTTTCGGGATTTTTTAGGGTCTGCAGGTTAAGCGTATGGTACACCCCATCGGGGGAGAGGTAGACTTTTTTGGTTCCTCCCAGGGAATCAAGCGCTTCCTGAATGGGCTGCCAGAAGTAGGCATAGAGCGAATCGGCGGGGATGGGGTTATCGCCATCCGCCACCCGGCTTGCGCCCCGCGTGGCAAAAGCGGACTGGTAGCCTTGCGCGCCCCTGTCTTCCAGTTCGGTGCCGTTTTCCAGCAGCACCAGCTGGGGATGCTCCTTCGTTTCGGGCGTAACTATCAGGGCGGCGTAATGGACTGTGTCCGTCCAATTTTTATTATGCCATCTGTACCTGACCAGTTCGATGGCGGCCTCTCCCTGTTGTAGCCCTCGTTGGACCTCCTGCCAGGTGGTGCGCACGGTGTCGGTGGCCTCGGCAAATGCCTCCGAACGGCGGGAAAGTTCTTTTTCGAGCGTATTGGCTTTTTCCAGTGTGGCCTCGGGGGCGATGCCCGCCTGTTCCCGTTCGCTTTTGGGTATTTCCGATTCTTGCAGCCATTGTCGTTTCAGCGCCTGCCAGTCCCCGAACAGGCGGACGGCGGTGGTATCCCCGTTGGCAAGGATGCGCTCCTGCATCTGGGAGCTGCTTTGAAACAGCAACCCTTTCAGCAACAGGGTATTGTTGTATTGGGAGGCGGTGATGGAGGGATTTTCCTTTTTGCGTTTCAGGGCAAAAGAGTGGAATAGCTCGAAATTGGAATTAAAAGTAGTTAGGAACTGCTCTTTTTCCTTCTCGGAAAGGCTGGGAAAAACGGTTCGCAATTGATAGAGGTACACCTGTTGGCCTCGCAACAGAAGTGGCTCTGCCTTAGCGTAACGTCCCATGCTTCGGTACAGTGCTGCCAGATTGTTTAGAGAACTGGCATAGTCGGGGTGGTCTTCCCCCAGCTGCGCTTTCATGATATTGGTGGCCTTTAGTATGAGCGGCTCGGCTTCGGCGTATCGGCCGATGCTTCGGTACAGTTCTGCCAGGTTCGTCAGGCCGGTAGCATAGGAGGGGTGGGCTTCGCCTAGTTTTACTTTCCCAATTTCGGTGGCCTTGAGCATGTGCGGCTCTGCCTCGGCGTACTTGCCCATCTTTTGGTATAACACAGCCAGGTCATTCTGGGATTGCAAATAACCAGGGTGTCCTTCTCCCTGTTGCTGCTTGTAGATATTCATTGCTTTTAGATAATGTGGCTCTGCCTCTGCATACAGACCCATGCGTTGGTATAGCCCTCCCAAGTTGTTCAGGGATTGGGCATAGTCCGGGTGCTCTTCTCCTAATTGTTGTTTTCTAATTTCTGTTGACTTCAGGCAAAGCCGGACTGCCTCCTCATAACGGCCCATGCTCTGATACAGAAATGCCAAAGTGTTCAGGGACATGGCGTGATATGGGTGGTTTTCCCCTAGTTTAAGCTTTATGATTTCCGTTGCCTTAAGGCAGAGCCGCTCAGCCTCAACGTACCGGCCCATGCTTTCATACAGTGTTGCTAAGCTGTTAAGTGAGCCGGCATAGTCGGAGTGGTCTTCCCCTAATTTTTGCTTTATGATTTCCGCTACCTTCAGGTGGAGTGACTCTGCCTGAGCATAACGGCCCATAAGTTGGTACAGTCCTGCTAAACCGTTAAGGGAGGTGAAGTAAAATAGGTGGTCTTCCCCCAGTTTAAGCTTTATGATTTCCGTTGCCTTCAGGTAGAGTGTCTCAGCCTCCACGTAACGAGTCATATCTCTATACAGTGCTGCCATGATACCGAGGAGGGTTGCGTAGTCGGGGTGGTCTTCCCCCAGTTGCCGCTTATCTATTTCCACGGCCTGTAAGTAAAGGGGCTCTGCCTCCACGTATCTACCAATCTTATGGTACAGCCCTGCCAGGTTTTTGAGGGAGCCTGAATAGTAAGGGTGGTCTTCCCCCAGTTGCTTCTTGACAGCGAAGACTTCTTTTTCTGCATACACAATGGCCTCATCATAGCGCCCTTGAGTGGAAAGTTCCATTACTTTTTCATCAAGCACTTCCCAATCACTATTGTTATTTATTTGCTGTTCTGCCAATGCTTGTGCTTTTTCAAAGTATTGCTGCCCCAGCTCCTGTTTATTTACAGCTAGACACAGTTTGGATAGCAGATTATAATAGACAGTGGCAGCTTCAATGTTATTTATCGACTCAAAAGTCCAATCCAGCAGTTCGCGGTGGGGGGCAAGGGTTTCCCAGGCAGCGTGGGAATCACCTTTTCGGTGTTCTTTTATTGTCTTATCTAATGCTTTAAAAGCTCTGTTTATTTCTTTTTTTGTTTGTCCAAAACCCACTTGCCCGAACATTAACAAAAGTAGCAATGGCATCCAGTTTTTAAACATTTCAATTATAGTTTAGAGACGAATTTTTTACGTTAAAATAATTTTTTTAGGCGTTACTGGAAGAAGGATTTTAACTACCAATCATCAAAAAAGCCCCCCAGAAGTAGGGATCCTCGTATTTTTCCTTGATGGTCTGCTGGGCGGCTTTGAAAGCCTGGCGCTTGTCCAGGCCTTTTTGTAGCCAGTTTTGGTAAAACAGGCCCATCATCTCCTGGGTCTGTTTGTCGGCGACCTTCCAGAGGGAGAAGATAACGGTTTCTGCTCCGGCTACCTGGAAGGCGCGCTGCAGGCCGTAGACGCCCTCCCCGTTTTTGGTGACACCCAGCCCCGTCTCACAGGCGGAGAGTACGACCAGTTCGGTACACCGCAGGTCGAGCAGGGTGGCCTCGTAGGCCGTGAGGATACCGTCTTCCTGTCCTGCTGGCCGCTGGAAGTCCGGATTGCTGCGATTCTTGAGCGTGGTCTCCGCCCCGGCCAGGTAGAGGCCGCAGCGCAAATAGGGGTTGTCGGAGACGGTTTCCTGTCCCAGTCCGCTCATAAGCATGTCCTTTTTGAGGCCTTCGGCTTGCTGTTCGCGCTCCGGCTCGAAGAACCCGTGGGTGGCGATGTGGAGGATACGGGGGCTTTTCACTTTTTTTAGCACATCCTCGGAAGCCGCATGCTTCAACAGGGCCTGGGTAGGAATGCCCTCCCCGTCGAGGATGGAAGCCAGTTGTTCTACCTCGGCCAGGGTGCCGGGCAGGGGCTTGATATCGCTTCTGGTCGAGTCGATGGCGCGGTAGGTCTGGTAGGTTCCATAGTTGCTGTTGCCGAGGGAAGCCGTGAGCACAGGCATTGCCTGCTCCTGCTGGTAACGCTGCAGTGCAGCGGCCACGGCTTCGGGCGAAGCAGGGTAGCTGGGATAGCCCGCCAATACGGCGTTATTGTTGTTAGGACGCTGCTTTTTCTTTTTGACCAGGTCCTTGGTGGAGCCGACCCGTTCGATCTCGAGGGTTTCCAGGAGGTATTGGCCTGTCTCGGGATTTTTTAGGGCCTGTAGGTTCAGCGTATGGTACACGCCATCGGGGGAGAGGTAGACTTTCCCGGCTCCGCCCAGAGAATCGAGTGCTTCCTGAATGGGCTGCCAGAAATAGGCATAGAGCGAATCGGCGGGGATGGGATTATCGCCATCCGCCACCCGGCTTGCGCCCCGCGTGGCAAAAGCGGACTGGTAGCTCTGTGCGCCCCGCTCTTCCAGTTTGGTGCCGTTTTCCAGCAGCACCAGGTGGGGATGCTTTTTCATCTTGGGCGTAACGATCAGGGCGGCGTAATGGACCGTATCCGTCCAGTTTTTATTGTGCCACCTGTATCGGATCAATTCGATGGCGGCCTCGCCCTGCTTCAGCTCTTGTTGTATACCCTGCCAGGTAGTGCGCACCGTGTCTGTCGCCTCGGCAAAGGCCTCCGAACGGCGGGAAAGTTCTTTTTCCAGCGTATTGGCCTGAGCCAAGGTAGCATCCGGGGCAATGCCCGCCTGTTCCCGTTCGCTTTTGGGTATTTCCGATTCTTTGAGCCACTGCCGTTTCAGCGCCTGCCAGTCTTCGAACAGACGGATAGCGGTGGTATCCCCACTGGCGAGGATGCGTTCCTGCATTTGTGCGCTGCTTTGGACCAAAAGCCCTTTCAGCAACAGGGTATTGTCAAACTGAGTGGCGGTGATGGCGGGGTTTCCCTCTTGCCGCTTCCCGGCAAAGGAGTGGAAATGTTCAAAGTAGTAATTGAAGGTATTGAGGAACTGCTCCTTTTCCTTCTCGGAAAGGCTGGGGAAAACGGTCTGGAGTTGGTGGAGGTACACTTGTTGGCCTTTCAACAGAAGTGGCTCTGCCTCGTTGTATCGGCCCATGTTTTTGTACAGTAAAGCCAGGTTATTCAGTGAGCTGGCATAGTCAGGGTGGTCTTCGCCCAGTTGCGCTTTTTGGATTCCCATGGCCTGCGTGTACATCGGCTCAGCCTCGGCGTACCGACCTTTGCTTCGGTACAATCCTGCCAAGTTGTTCAGGGATTGGGCATAGTCGGGGTGGTCTTCCCCAAGTTGCGCTTTCATGATTTCGGTGGCCTGTGTGTAAAGTGGCTCTGCTTTCTTATACTGGCCCATGCTACTATAAAGCAAGGCTAGGTTGTTCAGGTTTTGGGCATAGTTGGGGTGATCCTCCCCAAGTTGCTGCTTCCCAATTTGCATGGAATTGATGTAAAGGGGTTCGGCTTCCTCGTAGCGACCCAAGCTACGATATAGTTCTGCTAAGTTGTTCAGAGCTGTGGCATAGTCTGGGTGGTCTTTCCCCAGTGTTTTTTTAAAGCTTTCCTTGGTTTTTAATAATAAGATTTCGGACTCGAAATATCGTCCCATTTTTTTATACAGGGCAGCCAGGTTGTTAAGGGAGGTGGCATAGCCTGGGTGGTCTTCGCCCAGTTTCGCCTCCTTGATTTCCATGGCCTGCATGTAAAGCGGCTCTGCCTCGGCGTATCGGCCCATAATTTCATATAGCACTGCAATGTTTGCCAATGAAGTAGCATAGTTAGGATGGTCTTCCCCCAATTGTTTTTTACTGATTTCCATGGATTGGAGAAAGAGTTGTTCCGCATCTCTGTAGCTCCCTCTGTCTATATAAAGGGTTGCCAAATTAGCTAAGTATCTAGCATAATATATGTGTTTTTCACCAAATTGTTTTTTTCTGATTTGCAATGCTTGTAGTAAGAGGAGTTCACCTTCCCCATAGCGGCCCATTTTCCGGTACAACCCTGCAAGTTCGCCTAGACCGGTGGCATAATATATGTGTTTTTCACCAAATTGTTTTTTTCTGATTTGTAATCCTTGTAGGAAGAGGAGTTCACCTTCCTTATAGCGTCCCATATTCTGGTACAAATCTGCAAGGTTGCCTAAAGAGGTGGCATAATATATATTTTCTTTCCCCAGTTCCTGCTTTATGATTTCGGTGGCATTGCGATAGAGCTGTTCTGCCTCCCTGTAGCGACCCATACTATTGTAGAGATATGCCAAGTTATTGAGGGAGTTGGCATAATCGGGATGATCTTCTCCCAGTTCCCGCTTGTAAATTTCGATGGCCTCAAGATAGAGCGCCTCGCCCCCTGCATAGCGGCCCATTCTTCCGTAAAGCAACGCCAGATTGTTTAGGGAGTTGGCAAAGTCGGGATGGTCTTCCCCAAGTTGCTTCTCCATAATTTCTGTGGCCTGGTGCATGAGTGGCTCTGCCTTCCTGCAGTTGCCCATGTTTTCGCACAAGAAAAGAGCTAAGTTGTTGAGGAGTGTGGCATACTCGGGGTGGTCTTCCCCGAGTTCCCGCTTGTAAATTTCGATGGCCTTACTAAAGAGCTTTTCGATCCCTGCGTAGCGGCCCATGCTTCGGTACAGCAAAGCCAGGTTGTTTAGGGAGGTTGCATAATCGAAGTGATTTTCCCCCAGTTGGTGCTTCGTGATTTCGGTGGCATTATGCATTAGCTGTTCTGCCTCCCCGTATCGGCCCATGTTTTCATATAAAAAGATAGCTAAGTTGTTGATTGACTTGGCATAGTCGGGATTATCTTCCCCCATTTCTCGCTTATAAATTTCGGTGATCTTACGATAGAGGGTTTCTGCCTCCCGGTAGTACCCCATATCTTTATATAGTTCTGCCAAATTGTTGAGAGAAACAGTATAATAGGGGTGCGATTCGCCCAGTTGGTTTTCTAATATTTTCAAGACCTGTTGATAAAGTGGCTCGGCCTCCTCATAGCTACGCATGTCCACATATAGCTCCGCCAAGTTTTTGAGGGATCTGCCATAGTCTAGATGGTCTTCCCCAAGTTGTTGCTTGTAAATCTGGGAGTACTTTATATAGAGCGGCTCGGCCTCCGCATAGCGGCCAATACTTTGTAACGATCCTGCCAAGTTTTCGAGGGCTTGGACATAGAATGGGTGATCTTCCCCCAGTTGCTGTTTATAGGTCTCGGTAGCCCTCCGGAAAAGCGGCTCTGCATCCTTGTAGCGTTCTAAACTATTATAAACCAGTGCCAAGTTGTTGAGGGAGGTAGCAAAGCTGGGATGATCCATACCGAATTCATCTCTGGCAGCAATAACTGATTTTTCCGCATATACCAGTGCCTCTTCATAGCGGCCCTCTTGGCTAAGCCGAGATGATTTGGTTGCTAAATTGTAGTAGCTATTTAAAAATGCCATATCGGCATTTTCACCTTTCAAAAAAACCAATATGGCCTGTTCATTCGAGTTGTTTGCCCATTGCGCTGCTGTCCAGCCGTCTTCATGGCCGGTTTCGAGGTTGTATTCCTTGTCATCCACGGCAATGCCCACCTCTTCAATTAGGTAACGGAGCATATCTAGCTTGCCTTCTCCAGCTGCAATTCCCGTCAGGTTGCCATAGTACGCGGTTTTTTCTTCGTTCAGATAAATCACACCTTTTTTCAGGAAAGGGTCGGCGCCGTTATCGACCAGCCATTGTACCAGTTCCAGATCGGCCCGATAGGCCGCCCACATAAGCGGGGTCGCGCCGTTCGCATCCAGGGCGTTTACATCCGACCCCGCTTCCACCAGTTCCTGGACCTGGGGCAGGTGTCCGGCTTTGATGGCATTGAGGAGCGGAGTTTGGGCTCGGAGTGAAGTCGTGGCTAATACACTAAAAACAAGAAAAAAAAGGAGTCGGTACATGGTAGGTCGGAAGTTCTAAGTACCTAATTTAGAAACCTTTCGATTGCCCTGCAAGGCATTCTTAACGAAATAGTGGTTTTTTTAACACGCGTAAAGGTTTAATTCTGTAAACATCACCCCCCAATCATCACAAAAGCCCCCCAGAAGTAGGGGTCTTCGTATTTCTCCTTAATGGTCTGTTGGGCGGCTTTGAATGCCTGGCGTTTGGTCATGTCTTTTTGTAGCCAGTTTTTGTAGAATAGCCCCATCATCTCCTGGGTCTGTTGGTCGGCGATCTTCCAGAGGGAGAAGATAACCGTTTCGGCTCCGGCTATCTGAAAGGCGCGCTGCAGGCCGTAAACACCTTCCCCATTTTTGGTGACGCCTAGCCCCGTCTCACAGGCGGATAGTACCACCAGCTCGGTGCCCCGCAGGTCAAGCAGGGTGGCTTCGTAGGCCGTAAGGATGCCGTCCTCCTGCCCAGCTGGACGCTGGAAGTCCAAGTTGCCGCGGTTCTTCAGCGTGGTCTCCGCCCCGGCCAGGTAGAGGCCGCAGCGAAGGTAAGGGTTCTCGGTAACGGTCTCCTGCCCCAGCCCGCTCATCAGCATCTCTCGGTTGAGGCCTTCGGCTTGCTGTTCCCTTTGGGGCTCGAAGAACCCGTGGGTGGCGATATGGAGGATGCGGGGGCTTTTCACTTTTTTTAGCAGATCCTCGGAAGCGGCATTTTCCAACAGGGCCAGGGTAGGTATGCCCTCCCCATCGAGGATGGAAGCCACCTGCTCTACCTCAGTAAGGGTGCCAGGAAGGGGACTGATGCTGCTCCGGCTGGCATCGATGGCGCGGTAGGTTTGGTAGGTGCCGTAACCGCTGCTGCCCAGTGAGGCGGTGAGTATCCGTGCTGCCTGTCCCTGCTGGAACCGCTTCTGGGCGGAAGCCACGGCTTCGGGGGAAGCGGGGTAGGATGGATAACCCGCCAGTACGGCGTTGTTGTTGGGGGCCGGCTGTTTTTTCTTTTTAACCAGGTTTTTGGTGGAGCCTACCCGTTCAATGTCGAGGGTTTCCAGGAGGTATCGACCTGTTTCGGGGTTTTTAAGGGTCTGCAGGTTAAGTGTATGGTACACCCCGTCGGGAGAGAGGTAGACTTTTCCGGCCCCGCCCAGGGAATCTAGCGCGGTCTGGATGGGCTGCCAGAAGTAGGCATAGAGCGAATCGGCGGGAATAGGATTGTCACCTCCCGCGACCCGGCTTGCGCCCCGCGTGGCAAAAGCGGACTTGTAGCTTTGCGCACCCTGCGCTTCCAGTTCGTTGCCGTTCTCCAGCAGCACAAGGTGGGGATGCCCTTTCGTATCGGGGGTAACGATCAGGGCGGCGTAATGCACCGTGTCCGTCCAATTTTTATCGTGCCAGGTGTATCGGATCAGTTCGATAGCGGATTCGCCGGGCTTCAGCTCTTGTTGCACCTCCCACCAGGTGGTGCGCACCGTGTCTATCGCCTCGGCGAAGGCCTCCGAACGGCGGGAAAGTTCTTTTTCCAGCGTATTGGCTTTTTCCAGGGTAGCGTCTGGGACGATGCCCACCTGTTCCCGTTCGCTTTTGGGTATTTCCGACTCCTTGAGCCACTGCCGTTTGAGCGCCTGCCAGTCTTCGAACAAACAGATTGCGGTGGTATCCCCGCCGGCAAGGATGCGTTCCCGCATCTGCGAACTACTTTGAAGCAGCAGTCCTTTCAGCAACAAGGCATTGTCGTACTGAGTGGCGGTGATGGCGGGGTTGCTCCCGTGCCTCTTCCCGGCAAAGGAGTGGAATAGCTCGAAATTGAAATTAAAAGTATTTAGGAACTGCTCCTTTTCCTTCTCGGAAAGGCTGGGAAAAACGTTCCGGAGTTGGTGGAGGTACACTTGCTGGCCTTGCAACAGAAGCGGCTCTGCCTCGTTGTAGCGGCCCATGTTTTTGTACAGTAAAGCCAGGTTATTAAGGGAGGTGGCATAGTTAGGGTGATCCTCGCCTAGTTTCGTTTTATAGATCCCCCTGGCCTGCGTGTACAGCGGCTCTGCCTCGTCGTACCGGCCCATGCTTCGGTACAGCAAGGCTAGGTTGTTCAGGGAAGTGGCATAGTCGGGATGGTATTCGCCAAGCTGCGCTTTTCGGATTTCCAGGGCCTGTTCGCACAGGGACTCAGCATGGCCGTACCGGCGCATGCTTTTGTAAAGCAAGGCCAGGTTATTCAGGGAGTTGGCGTAGTCGGGGTGGTTTTCTCCCAGTTGCGTTTTCCTAGTGTCCAGAGCTTGCGTGTATAGCGTCTCAGCCTCGTCGTACCGGCCCATGTCTTCATAGAGCATTGCCAGGTTGTTTAAGGAGGTGGCAAAATTTCGGTGATCTTCTCCCAGTTGCACTTTATCGATTTCTATGGCTTGCGCATACAGCGGCTCTGCCTCGGTGTACCGGCCCATGATTTGGTATAGCAAAGCCAGGTCGTTAAGGGATTGGGCATAGGAGGGATGGTCTTCGCGCAGTTGCGTTTTTCGGATTCCCATGGATTGTTTGTACAGCGGCTCAGCCTCGTGGTACCGGCCCATGCTTTTAAATAGCGTTGCGAGGTTGTTCAGGGAGGTGGCATAGTCGGGGTGGTCTTCGCCCGGTTTCGCTTTCCTAATTTCGACGGCCTTAAGAATCAGCGGCTCTGCCTCTTCGTAACGGTCCATCGTGTAATACAGTGTTGCCAGATTGTTCAAGGAGGCGGCATAGTCGGGATGGTCTTCCCCCAGTTGCGCCTTCCTGATTTCGGTGGACTGTAGGTACAACGGCTCGGCATCGGCATAGCGGCCCATCTCAGCGTACATCGTTGCCAGGTTGTTCAGGGAGGTGGCATATTCAGGGTTGCCTTCGCCCAGTTGCACTTTCCTAATTTCGACGGCCTTAAGCATTAGCGGCTCTGCCTCTTCGTAACGGTCCATCGTGTAATACAGCGTTGCCAGGTTGTTCAGGGAGGTGGCGTAAGAAGGGTGCTCATCGCCGAGTTTTACCTTATAGATTCCCGTGGCCTACGTGTATAGGGGCTCTGCCTCTGTATAGCGGTCCATGCTATAATAGAGATTAGCGAGGTCGGTAAGGGAGCTGGCATAGATGGGGTGGTTGTCGCCAAGTTGGTTTTTTCTGATTTCCAGGGCCTGGGTGTACAGCGGCACTGCCTCGTCGTAGCGGCCCATGTTTTTGTACAGCTCCGCCAAGTTGTTCAGGGAGATGGCATAGTCGGGATGGTCATCACCGAGTTTTGTTTTCCTGATTTCTATGGTTTTGAGGTACATCGGCTCAGCGTCGATGTAACGTTCCATGCTTTTATATAGCCCGGCCAGATTGTATAGGGAGGTGGCGTAAGAAGGGTGGTCATCGCCGAGTTGTACTTTATAGATTTCCATGGCCTGCGTGTATAGCGGTTCTGCCTCGGTGTAGCGACCCATGTTTTTGTACAGTTCCGCCAAGTTGTTTAGGGAGGTGGCATAGTCGGGGTGTTCTTCACCGAGTTGTACTTTTTCGATTTCTATGCACCGAAGGTACAGCGGTTCGGTATCGGCGTAACGTTCCATGCTTTTATATAGCCCGGCCAGATTGTATAGGGAGGTGGCGTAAGAAGGGTGGTCTTCCCCCAGTTGTGCCTTCCTGATTTCCAGGGCCTGGGTGTACAGCGGTTCGGCCTCTGCGTATCGGCCCATGCTTTTGTACAGATTCGCCAAGTTGTTTAGGGAGCTGGCATAGTCGGGGTGGTTTTTCCCCACAACCGATTTCCAGAGCGCGGTCAGCTCGGAATAGTATGGCTCCGCTTTCTCGTAATAACCCGATTGTTTACAAGAGTGTGCCAGTGCAAAAAGGAACTTCGAATAGGTTGTGGTATCCGTTGCACCAAAAGTTTCCTTAAGGGTTCTGATATGTTTCCCGTACAGTACCATGGAGGCCCTGTAACTTGAAGCGGCATAAAAGGTGTTCCCGTTCCTGATATCTAAATTGATATCGCGTAACGTGTCTGCCAGGAAGCTGAGGTCCGCATTATTTTCCAGGTAGGCCATCACCTCACTTTGTGCCCTGCTATCTGCCCATTGCGCCGCTGTCCAACCATCTTCCTGGCCGGTTTCGGGGTTGTATTCCCTGTCGTCTACAGCAATCCCCACTTCCTCGATCAAGTAGCGGAGCAGTTCCAGTTTGCCTTCCCCTGCGGCTAAGCCCGTGAGGTTGCCGTAGGATGCCGTTTTTTCTTCGTTCAGGTAAATCACCCCTTTTTTCAGGAAGGGGTCGGCTCCGTAATCTACCAGCCATTGTACCATTTCCAGATCGGCCCGATAGGCCGCCCACATAAGCGGGGTCGCACCGTTCTTATCCAGGGCGTTTACATCCGCCCCCGCTTCCAGCAGTAGCTGCACTTCCGGCAGATCCTTGTCTTTGATGGCATCGAGTAGTGGGGTTTGGGCGGGAAGGACAGTAGTCGATAGTATAGTGCAGACAAGTATAAAAAGGAGTCGGTGCATGGTAATCCGGATTTTCTAACTACCTAATTTAGAAACCTTTCGCTTGCAGTGCAAGGCCTTTTTAAGAATTTCGTGGGATTTTTTAAACCAGGTGGTTGGTTGTAATCAGAAAAGAAACATGTTCGGTTGATTGCCTGGCGGATGATCTGCTGGAAAGCAGCGATTTTTGATTGGTATGCAGCAAAGCAAGAGGGCCCCTTGCTTTGCCACATCCGATGATCTTAGGTTTCCAGTAACTCGAGGTTGTATACCCATTTCATGTCGTTGAAATCGACATATAGCTGGGCTTCACCGTTTTGGCTGTTGCGTTTAATCAGTCGCAAGCGGCACCTGGCACCGTCTTCGTTGATACAGGAGAAGGTCAAAACATCGTCGCCATCGCTATCGGTTTTTTTTCCTTCGTTTTCGATGATATCGTATACCTGTTTTTCTTTCGAATATACGGTGATGCGGCTATCATCGGCTACGATCAAGACAGAAGTACTTTCCCAATCGGACCAGTCACTCCATCGGTTGTCATCATTCTTGACTTTCATTGCGAGGGCGGTGGACTTCAATTTTACAACCTGGCCGAAGGATATCTCAGTCATGAACACGAAAAAGAAAAGAACAAAGGCGAATGTTACTGCAGATTTTTTCATGGTTTCTATGGATTTTGGTTTGCATTCACCAGTAATCCCGCTCACAGCCCCCTTCACACGGTTGCGGCAAGCTTTTTTTCAAAAAAAGTAGTGAAGCGCTCAGGGACAGTAAAAATGCGGAGGGTAGTATTCGGAGATAAAATCCTCCGATATCCAGAAGTAGGAATAGATGGCCTAAGGAAAAATGGAAACCTGTTGTTTCTTAGGCGCTTATTTGGTTCAGGGTAGTCGGGGGCAGGGCTTGTGGGGTTTTGTAAGCTTGGCTAGTTTCCCATCAGTGCCTGTTGGTAGCCTTGCTGCATGGCCGCCATCCTGCGGGGCGTATCGGGGTGGGAGGCACTACCCATCCAGGCGAACATCACCCTAAAGGCGGATTGCGCGTCGTATAGCGAGCAGCCCATTTTGGCCAGTACATAGCCCGAAACGAAATCAGCTTGTAACTCCCTGGTCCAGGGGTGTTTGAATGAGCCATACCAACTCAAGTCCATGTTGAGGTGGTGTCCTACTTCGTGCGCCATCACCGAAATAGGTGCGCATTGGTTGTGTAGCTGCAAGTATCCCATAAAGTGCTCATTGTACCCGATAATGGGTATTCCGTAGGAGTGGGAGGCAAAAGCATTTCCCCGGTCAGTCGCTACGGTTTCTATGTAGGGAACCCCAAGCGTTTTGCAAATGGAAAGCACCACTTGTTTGGCATAGGGCGAGGCGGGGTAGCGTTGCCCATGTCCGGCAGCCCCTGCATAGTTACAGCTTTGTGCCTGGCAAAACTGACCACCGAAAACAAGGATCAAGGCGATAAGTAGATTTTTCATTTTCTTTAGCGGTTTGATTGCAACCCTGCCAGGGGTTTTGTTCCCTTAGCAGGGTTTTGATGTATTTAATATTTAGATTTACTTTTATGGTGTTGGCAAATCCTACGGAGCAAAACAGGCTAGCACGGGCTGCTACCGTCATGTGAGGGTAATGGTATGTGTACCGAATCCTTTTGTTGCGTCTATCTGTTTCCTTTTCAATCCAAAAACGGTCCCCTTATACTCCAGCAGCTTATCCGTTCCGTTCCAGAGCCATCGCCTTTTCTCATCTACGGCGTAGTAGAAGAAATGGTCGTTGGGCGTATCGGCCAGTTTGACCCTTTCTTTGTGTTTGAGGGGGTACCAGGCTTTAATTTCCCACGCTCCCTGCTCGTTCTGCACATAGAGCATGACCAACACTTTCTTGCGCGATCGATTCTCAAAAACGATTTCGTATTTCCCAGGTTCATAAGAAGCTTCGTTTCCCGGAAGTGCCGACACCTGTGCTACCGCATGGGGTTGGAATTTGAATGGAATGATTGCTCCCGTCCGCTGGTCACCTCTGGCGGACTCTCCCAGCCTGCGCCGTCCGGGACCGACAGTTTCGGCCATGTAGTAGCGCCTTCCGTTTTCTATGAGAAAGGTACCTCCTGGATTATGGCCGTCTACCGCCACAAACGCAAGCACGTGGTTATCTTGCAGGAAAAACAAGATGTCTTCGGGGTCGATAAGGTAGGAGAGTATAGCCGCAAAGAGCAGGGTCTTGGAGTCGCAATCGCCGTAACCCGAGATGAGTACCTCGGGCGGGGTATGGATGCCCCCCCGGTGAAGACCTGCTTTACGGTCTTTGGGTACGCCGTATGGAATGTCCTGCACGAACTTCATGGCCATTTCAATCCGGTTCAGGCGGTTGTCTTTGTCCATGGCCCGCAGCTGTGCCCGGATGAGTTCGGCAATGGGTTTCCCAAACACGGGTGCGTAATAACCCACGATGGCATCGTAATCCGCTTTGAGGTAGTTGTCGAACCTGCGGAACATGCCTTGCTGCATCACCCGCTGCCTTTCTGCGACGTTCTCGGGGGTAACCGTCCAGCGATCGAACATCCATCGGGGGATGCCGAAGCGGGCGTTCATCTGTTCGGTGGCGGTTGCATCGAAATGCAGTTTGAAGTGCTGCATGTTTCCCCATTGGTCTTTGAATCGGTAGTTGACACGGTAATAATCGCCGGTTTTTTCGGACGATAGGGACACATGGTCATTTTTCTGGTAGTTCCTCTGGGCGAAAAGCACCCAGCTCCACAGCATAAGCAAAAGGAATAGATTCAGGGTCTTCATGGCTTTTTGTTTTAGCTTTCAACCCTAATACCCCAGACTGGAAAAGCTTCACGCTTTTGACTCAATTTTTTTCAACTTTCTTGCGGAAGATGAATTCGCCGCCGTTGTCACTCCTGATGGGGCCGGAAACGGGCTGTTGGTCGGTGTATTTTGGAACCTGGGTTTCCAGGTGGTCTCGGAGCGCGGAAACCGGGACATCGCCTTCGGCTTTTTGCAGGAAGTCAATCAGGTGCCAGGCGAAAGGGCTGTTTTGTTTGCCGGGCATCTGGTCGAGCACGGTTTCCATGCTACCACTAGCCAGTACCCAGCGGGATCTTTTCTGATTCCTCGCTTCTGCAGCTTCCTGCCCCTCGCCGCGCTTCAGGTAAAACGAACTCGAGAAACAGGCATCTGCCAGTACCAGTACATGTTTTGCTTCCATTTTTTCGATAACCGCAGCGAGGCTGGCATTACCCAGGCGGCCATTGGCTAAAATCCATTTGCCGTCCTCATCAAAACCTTCATCGTACTCGCCGTGCCCGGCAAAAAAGATAATGACCTCATCCTGAGGGCGGGTAGTTCCGATCAGGTGCTTCAATCGGTCACGTACATTGGCAAAGGACGCTGACTGATTGAAAAGCGTATCTACATCGGTGATGTCGTATTTGTTTACCAGTGCACTGAGCAGATCACGGGCATCTTTTACGGGCATATGGAGCTGCTGCCAGCTTTCGAAGTTGTAGTCGTTGATACCGATGGTCAATAGAAAGCGACGGGGCGCTTCTGAGCGGTTTACCTGTTCGTTTTCGTAGTTCAGAACCAGGGTATCCAGGGCTTCATCACCTGAATGCGCCACGGCCTTGATAAGCACCTGGTTCTCTCCTTCGGCTAGTTGAACCGGGTACTGCCAGACCCCATCCGGGAAAACAGGGACTTCCTGCCCATTTACCTGCAACTGTTTGATGCCATAGGCAGCGGTGGCAAAACCCTTAATGGTAAAATTGGCTGCGTTAAGCCGGTTGACGCCCCGCTCGTTGCGTTGCAGCGGGTCCGGGGAGTAAATATGGATAAAAGGCCGGGTATTGGCTGTTTTAAGCGCCTCTTCTCCTGATGCTTGTAAGTTGCGGGGCACCTGCTCACGGTCTGTCGCGCCTCGTTTCAATAATCCCTCGGATATCTGCTGTATTTCCTGATAGGAGATGGTGGCTTTATTGTATTGAAACGTTTTCTGATACATGCCCGCCAGTTCGCCTAGGTTTTGCAGGTACTGGGGATGCTGCACTCCTACGATGGCCCTTAGGGTTTCATTGGCTTGGAGATAGGCTTGCTCCGCTTTTTGATGCTGATTGGTGGCTACATACAACTTGCCGAGTTCCCCTAGAGCCAGGGCATAGCCAGGATGATTTTTACCAAAAATAGTTGCCCGTCCTTCCAGCACTTTCTCGAAAAGTACAATTCCCTTTTCAAACTGCTTGAGCTCTCTGAATAGAATGGCTTGTTGAAAAAGGACATTGAAATAAAGCGGATGTTGGTTGCCGAGGGCGGTTTCTACTACTTCCCTGGCTTTTTCCAGTAGCGCTTGCGCCTCTTCCAGGCGGTTTAATTTAATATATAAATCGGCAAGACTGGTATAATCCTTTCCTAGGGTAGGATGTGTTTCCTCTAAGGTACGCTTATTAATTTTGATGGCTTCATTGATATGCCCTTCTGCGGCAGATAGCCTGCCTGTTAAAATAAAAAGCTCTCCTATGTTAAATAGGGAGTTAGCATAGTAAGGGTGTTCTTCCCCCAGTTGCTCTTTCCTGATTTCTTTTGCTTGTAGGTACAAGGGCTCGGCATCGGCATACCGGCCCATACTTTTGTACATTAAGGCCAGGTTGTTCAGAGTGCCGGCATATTTGGGGTTGTCTTCGCCGAATTCCTTTTTGGCAACCAACACAGCTTTTTCGGCATATACTGAGGCTTCTTCATAACGGCCCTTTCCGTAAAGTTCTTTCACTTTTTGGTTAAGGGACTGCCAATCATTCTCTGGAGATTGTGCCTGGGAACTGCAGACTGCACCCCAGGTAAAAATCAAAATAAGTAGTTTTTTTAACATGCGTAAAGGTTTAATTCTGTAAACATCACCCCCCAATCATCACAAAAGCCCCCCAGAAATAGGGGTCATTGTATTTCTCCTTAATGGTCTGCTGGGCGGCTTTGAATGCCTGGCGTTTGGTCATGTCTTTTTGTAGCCAGTTTTGGTAAAACAGGCCCATCATCTCCTGGGTCTGTTGGTCGGCGACCTTCCAGAGGGAGAAGATAACGCTTTCGGCCCCGGCCACCTGAAAGGCGCGCTGCAGGCCGTAGACTCCCTCCCCGTTTTTGGTGACGCCTAGCCCTGTCTCACAGGCGGAGAGCACCACCAGTTCCGTACCCCGCAGGTCGAGCAGGGTGGCCTCGTAGGCCGTCAGGATACCGTCTTCCTGCCCCTCGGGACGCTGGAAATCCGGATTTCCGCGGTTCTTGAGCGTGGTCTCCGCCCCGGCCAGGTAGAGGCCGCAGCGCAAATAGGGGTTGTCGGAGACGGTTTCCTTTCCCAGTCCGCTCATAAACATTTCTCGGTTGAGGCCTTCTCTATTCTGTTCGCTCTCCGGCTCGAAAAACCCGTGGGTGGCGATGTGGAGAATACGGGGGCTTTTCACTTTTTTCAGCACATCCTCGGAAGCGGAATGCTCCAACAGGGCCTGGGTAGAAATGCCCTCCCCGTCGAGGATGGAAGCCAGTTGTTCTACCTCGGCCAGGGTGCCGGGCAGGGGGCTGATGTTGCTTCGGGTGGAATCGATGGCGCGGTAGGTCTGGTGGGTGCCATAGTTGCTGTTGCCCAGGGAAGCGGTGAGTACCGGCGCTGCCCGCCCCTGCTGGTAACGCTGCAGGGCGGCGGCCACCGCTTCGGGCGAAGCAGGGTAGCTGGGATAGCCCGCCAGTATGGCGTTATTGTTGGGGACCTGCCGTTTTTTCTTTTTGACCAGGTCCTTGGTGGAGCCGACCCGTTCAATGTCAAGAGTTTCAAGGAGGTATTGGCCCGTTTCGGGGTTCTTGAGGGTCTGCAGATTAAGTGTATGGTACACCCCGTCGGCTGAGAGGTAGACTTTACCTGCCCCACCCAAGGAATCGAGTGCTGCTTGGATGGGTTGCCAGAGGTAGGCATAGAGCGAATCGGTGGGAATAGGTTCGTTGCCATCCGGAACCCGGCTCGCCCCCCGCGTGGCAAAAGCCGACTGGTAACTTTGAGCCCCCCGCTCTTCCAGTTCGTTGCCGTTATCCAACACCACAAGGTGGGGATGCTCCTTCGTTTTAGGGGTAACGATCAGGGCGGCATAATGCACGGTGTCCGTCCAGTTTTTATTATACCATCTGTATCTGACCACTTCGATGGCGGCTTCATGGGGCTGCAGTTGTCGTTTCACATCCCGCCAGGTGGTGCGTAGGGTGTCTGACGCCTCGGCAAATGCCTCCGAACGGAGGGAAAGCTCTTTTTCGAGGGTATTGGCTTTTGCCATTGTGGCCTCGGGGTCGATGCCCGCCTGTTCCTGTTCGCTTTTGGGTATTTCCGATTCATGCAGCCACTGCCGTTTGAGCGCCTGCCAGTCTCCATACAGACGGATGGCGGTGGTATCCCCGCTTGCGAATATTCGCTCCCGCATTTGCGAACTACTTTGCAGCAGCAGCCCTTTCAGCAGAAGGGCGTTGTCGTACTGGTGGGCGGCGATTGCGGGGTTGTCCAATTTGCGTTTCAGTGAGAAGGAGTGGAAGGTTTCAAAATTGTAATTAAAGGTTTTGAGGAACTGTTCCTTTTCCTTCTCGGAAAGGCTGGGGAAAACGGTCCGAAGTTGGTGGAGGTACACCTCTTGGCTTTGAAACAGAAGCGGCTCTGCCTTATCGTATCGGCCTATGCTCCGGTAAAGCGCTGCCAAGTTGCTCAGGGAGGTAGCATAATCGGGGTGGTTTTCGCCCAAGTGCGCTTTCCTGATTTCCAGGACCTCGACAAAGAGCTGTTCTGATTGTGTAAAGCGGCCCAGGTTATGGTACAGTACTGCTTGGTTGGAAAGCACCGTGGAATAGTCGGAGTGATTATCGCCCAGTTGTTCTTTAAAGATTTCCATTGCCTGCGCGTACAGTGGCTCTGCCTCGGCAGAGCGACCCATACTCTCATATAGCCCTGCCAGGTTGTTCAGGGAGCTGGCATATTCGGGATGGTTTTCTCCTAGTTGCATTTTCCTGATTTCTACGGCATGCCTGTATAGTCGCTCGGCTTCGGCGTACCGCTCCATGTTTTTATAAAAGGCTGCAAGGTTATTCAGGGATAGGGCAAAATTGGGGTGGTTTTCACCGATTCTTATTTTATAGATTTCCATAGACTCCATGTATAGTGCTTCTGCCTCGGTGTATCTGCCCATGTCTACATACATTGCCGCCAGGTTGTTTAGGGAAGCGGCATAGGAAGGATGGTCTTGGCCGAGTTGTGCTTTTCGGATTTCCATGGCCTTCGTGTACAGAGGCTCTGCCTCGGCGTACCGCCCCATGCTTTTGAACAGCAACCCCAGGTTGTTCAGGGATTGGGCATAGTCGGGATGGTCTTGGCCGAGTTGCGTTTTTCGGATTCCCATGGACTTAAAGTAGAGCGGCTCTGCCTCCGCGTATCGGCCCTTTCTTCGGTAGAACTCTGCCAGGTTGTTCAGGGATTGGGCATAGTCGGGGTGGCCTTCTCCCAGTTGTGTTTTCCTGATTTCTAGGGCCTGTGTGTAGAGCGGCTCTGCCTCGGAGTAACGGCCCATGCTTTCATATAGCCCGGCCAGGTTGTTCAGCGAGGTTGCATAGGAGGGGTGGGTTTCGCCTAGTTGTGCTTTCCTGATTTCCATGGCCTGCTTGTAGAGCGGCTCTGACTCGACGTACTGGCCCATGCTTCCGTATAGCAATGCCAGGTTGTTCAGGGATTGGGCATAGTCGGGGTGGTCTTCTCCCAGTTGTGCTTTCCTGATTTCTAGGGCCTGTGTGTAGAGCGGCTCTGCCTCGGTGTAACGGCCCATGCTTTCATATAGCCCGGCCAGGTTGTTCAGGGAGGTGGCATAGTCGGAGTGGTCTTCGCCCAGTTTCGCTTTCACGATTCCCATGGCCTGCGTGAATAACGGTTCGGCCTCGTTGTAGCGGCCCATGCTTTTATAAAGCGCTGAAAGGTTGTTCAGGGAGGCTGCATAGGAGGGGTGGTCTCCGCCGCCGACCGATCTCCAGAGTACTAAAAGCTCCGAATAGTACTGCTCTGCCTCTTCGTAGTTGCCGGATTGTTCGGAGGCGTTTCCCAATACATAGAGAAACGTAGCATAGGTTGTGGTATCCGTTGCACCAAATGTTTCCTTGAGTGTTTTGATATGTTTTTCAAACAGCATCATGGAGGCTTTATAACTAGATGCTTTATAAAAAGTCGCCCCGTTAGTGATATCCATATTGGCCTTACGGAGCGTATCCGACAAAAAATTGAGGTCTGCACTTTTTTCCAGGTAGGCCATCACCTCAGCCTGTACCTTGCTATCTGCCCATTGCGCTGCTGTCCAGCCGTCTTCCTGGTCCGTTTCGGGGTTGTATTCTTTATCATCCACATCAATACCCACTTTCTCAATCAAATAGCGGAGCAGGTCCAGTTTGCCTTCCCCGGCGGCTATGCCCGTCAGGTTGCCGTAGTAAGCCGTTTTTTCTTCGTTTAGATAAATGGCACCTATTTTTAAAAATGGGTCGGCTCCGTAATGGACCAGCCATTGTACTATTTCCAAATCGGCTTGGTAGGCCGCCCACATCAACGGGGTGGCACCGTTCTTATCCAGGGCGTTTACATCCGTCCCGGTTTCCACAAGTTCCTGCACCTGCGGCAGGTCTCCGGCTTTGATCGCATCGAGGAGTGGGGTTTGGGCCTGGAGGGCAGTGGTGGAAAATAAAATGCAAACAAGTAAGAAAAGGATCCGGTACATGGCAGGTGGGATATTTCTAACTACCTAATTTAGAAACCTTTTACATGCAGTGCAAGGTATTCCTGAGAATATCGTGGGATTTTTTAAGCCAAGTGGTTGGCTGAAACCAAAAAAAGTAATCTGTTCGGTCGCCTGCCTGGGTGCCAGCGGGTCTTTGCCACTCCTGCCTGCATCGGAGCGTATTCAATGAACCTATAATAGCAACAGGAATTTGTACCTTCCAATGCTTTTCTGTATGCTTCAGAAGCAGTTTTGATCCCTCTTTAGGGACATCCTCGTTTGCAGCATCCTAATATGTTGTTCTGGAAAACCATGGAACCGGGGTGCTTTCTTGACCAAAGGAATTTCGTTTTTTCATAATAAAACCGTCATTCCGACGCTTCTAGAGTGGGTAGGTGCGGAGGAAGCCGTAGGAATCTTTCATAAAACGGGACTGCCACACCATAGTGCCCACAAAAAAGGGTCGCAGTGACGAAATAGCCGGGTTGTAAGTACGTTCTTAACTCGAACTCAGGTTAGAAATATCCTACCCCTAGTCAGAGTTATTCCCATATCGCCCAGTCATTCGCAATGTTTTCAATCCTGAAGGTAGGGTTCTGTAGGCCTTTCGTCAATTTGGGAACTTCTGTGGAGATATACCGCTGCAGTTCATTGATCGTAATCCTATTATCTTCATTGCTATCTGCTTTCTTTGTTCGCAGACCTTCCAGCAAGCAATGGGTAAAAATGCCATTAGTAATGATGTTACCTTCCGTGCTTCTGCCTTCAAAGGCATATTCGTCACCACCAGCCGCAGCAATTACGGTGGCTCCTGTTCCCTTTCTGATATCCATGAACAGCTCTTTCATCAGCGAGTAGGCATTTTTCCCTGAATCTGTCGGCCCTACCAAAGTTGCCCCTCTGAAACTTCGGGCAATTTTTACAGTATCGCTTATCGTCGTTTCCGTAGTCGAGCCAGAACTTAGTTCCCCCGCATGGCAGGCATCCATCAGGATCAATTTTTTTTGAGCAGGTATCCCGTCGAGAAGCTGCTCAATCGCTGCATAGGCCAAACTATTCTCCTCTGGGTTTAAAAAATCAGTGTTGTACGCGGCCAGGTAATAGTTATTATCATCGGCAATCATTCCATGTCCAGCATAATAGAAAATAACCTGATCGTCAACCCTCGTCTGTTCCAGTTTTTGCCGTAGTTGCCTTAGATTGGCCAGTGTCACCTGCCGATCGAAAAGGGTATCTACTGTGACCTGGGAGCCACTGCTCTGCATAAAATTGCAAAAATCCCGTATATCATTTGCGGCATATTGCAAATTTTTAGACTTGTCTTCGTAGGTGGAGGCTCCTATCCCAATTACGTAGGTGTTCTTTTCTACAGCTTCGACTGAACAAAAGGTTCTGAAAGAAAGGCTGGAGGACCTTCTTCCTTTATCATCTTCTACGGCAAATTCCAGCAAATTATCCCCGCTAGCCAACGGAATAGAAATCTCCCCGCGGTAATTGGTGCCACTCAGCTGCATTCCGGCCCTGCCAAATAAAGGTACGCCGTTGATCCAACTGTGCAAGCGACTGAGGCGGCCCGTACTGGCCCATGCTTCAATTGGCAGGAGCAAGTGCGTTTGCAATGTCTCCACTGGAAGGCTTTTTTGTTCAATCTTCAAAAGGGGCAAATTGGTAAAATCAATCACGGTGTCTTTGATCGCCAAAGTTTCCAGCCGTTTTTCATAAGCCTTTTTATTTCTATGGATGAGTTGGGGATCTGCATAAGGCAAGTTCGCTAAGACAAAATGGGGTTTGTTGAGCAGTGCGTCAAACTGTTCAAAAGCATAGTTTTTTTGCCCGACTGCGAACGACATGCTTTTAACAGCCTCTCTGGAGGCTAAATAATATTTTTCTGGCGTGTAAACCAAATACCCTTCCTGCCCTACAGCTGCTGCAAAGGTCGTTGGCTTAGCTTGTCGCGTCGACCACCAGATCATTTCCCCTCTTTCATCCCCCGCTATAAGCATGGCACCATCAGCCGAAAAAGTAACTTTTACAATATTACATGAGTTTATATATTGTTTGACAGGCTTTTTCTCTTCAATATCCCAGATCTGCAACAAATTATTCTCTGCGATAGCCACCAGAGCGTTGTCTGGACTAAAGGCTGCATCCAGCAGATAGGAATTAGGATAATCACCTAAGGTTACATATTGCGTTTGCTCAAGATCCCATATCAGAAAATTAGGGTCGTAGCCTCCGGTCAGTATTCGGCTGCCATCGGGGCTGAATCTGCCTACCGTGACGGTATTCTGATGCGCATTGGTGATCGTACCGAGTTGCTGATCATTGATTAGTGACCAGTGTTCTACAACCGTCTCGCTACCAATTTTTTGGGCTATCGCCATTAAGTCATTGACCGGGTGTATTGCTACTTCGTTTCCTGTTCCATGCTGGTAGCCTTCAAATGTAGCCATTTCATTTCCGGTCTTTATTTCGAGTATCTTTATGAAGGCAGGTGCCTGAAGTTCAGGGCTTAAAAACAAGTTATTTTCATTACTTGAAAACTCAGCTATATCCAAAATACTCTGTGACATATCCGAACCGCTTATCACCAATCGCTCACTGTTTTGCAGAAAAAAGATTTTATTGATTATACCTGTAGGATTTGCAGCAACCTCGTATAACTTCTCTGTTATCTGAAAATTCTCTGCTATTTTCCAAAGAGAAACCCGATTGTCCATTCCTACGGCCATCATATTTCTTACGGTATCAATCGCCAGTGCGGTGGCCCGGTTATGATCTCCCAAAAAGAGACTACTCTGAATACTTCCGGTACTTAAGTCCCACACTTTCAAATAAGAGGAATTATCAGCTTGGACCACTAAGGAAGAATTGGGAATGGCAAGGAGCTCATTTATTCGGGCAGTTAACCCCTCTAACCTGCGCACCTGAATGCCGTCAGAGAGGCGGCGAAGGTTCAATTGCCACAACCTGTCGCCCGTAAGAAATAACTGGCTGTTTGGAATACAAATAAGCTCTTTTATCCCACCATCCTGGCGATGCTCCCAAACCAGTTCCCCTTGCTCAAAATCCCATGCTTCGATAATTCCTGTGGAAAAGGCTTGCTCATTATATCCAAGATCGACTTCCAATCCTTCATTAATGCCTAACAATAACCAGGGCTCGGTGGGGTGGAAGGCCAAAGATTCAGGAAACGAGTATCTGGCAGAAAACTCCCTCACTGTTTTCAGGTTGCGGGTATCCCAAAGCACGATTTTTTCTGAGTTATCTGTCACGGCCAACAGAGAGCCTGTTGCATGTAGTGCCAAAGCCGATATCTGCCCATTCTGAAACACGCGCTTATTCAATAATCGCCCTTTTCGACTCTCCCATTGCCGGACAGTACCATCGTTATGTCCAGAATACAGCGTATCCCCCAACTGACTAAATTGTAACGCTTCTACCCTTTCGGAATAGGGCTGTTTTTTTCTATCCTGCATCCGCTTTAATATAGTTCCGGAAAGGGCCTCTACTACCCATATCTGCCTGCCAATTCCCACAGCCAGCAAAAAACCATTTTCTGATAGCGACAACACATGCGGTGCTTGTTGGAGCGGAAGTACCCATTTTTGTTCACCTGTTTCAAAATTCATACAGACAATAGCATCCATGCCCAACAGATAGATTTCGGTGCGATGGGGGTGCATAGCCACCTGACTATATTTTCCATCGTCACCGGAGTCATATGCATACAGTTGGCGGGCTTGCAGTAAGTCCCATATCAGGATATTTCCATTTTGATCCAACGAAGCGACCTTATTTCCATCTGCATCTACCGAAAGGCATTTAACCGGTGCCGCATGGCCGGTCTGTGGCAAAAGTTGTATGGTGCCCTGTTGGGCAATGGCAGCAGCTCCGAATATGATAAACAACAGCGTAAACGTAATTACATTTTTCATGGCGATTCAGATTAGATAGCCGTGCAGTTCTGGACGGTAGTAAGAAATGGGTGCTTTAATCATTTAATGAATTGATGCCGTTTACCCCCAATCATCACAAAGGCCCCCCAGTAATATGGGTCTTCATATTTTTCATTGATGGTCAGTTGGGCGGCTTTGAATGCCTGCCGCTTAGTCTTGTCTTTTTGTAGCCAGTTTTGGTAAAACAGGCCCATCATCTCCTGGGTCTGTTCGTCGGCGACCTTCCAGAGGGAGAAGATGACCGTTTCGGCCCCGGCCACCTGAAAGGCGCGCTGCAGTCCGTAGACGCCCTCTCCGTTTTTGGTAACACCCAGCCCCGTCTCACAGGCAGAGAGCACGACTAGTTCGGTGCCCCGCAGGTCAAGCAGGGTGGCCTCGTAGGCCGTGAGGATGCCGTCCTCCTGCCCCTCGGGTCGTTGGAAATCCGGATTTCCGCGGTTCCTTAGCGTGGTCTCCGCCCCGGCCAGGTAGAGGCCGCAGCGCAAATAGGGGTTCTCGGTGATGGTTTCCCGCTCCAGCCCGCTCATAAGCATCTCACCGTTGAGTCCTTCGGCTGTCTGTTCGCTCTCCCTCTCGAAGAACCCGTGGGTGGCGATATGAAGGATACGGGGGCTTTTTACTTTTTTTAGCACATCCTCGGAAGCCGCGTGCTCCAACAGGGCTTGGGAATCAATGCCCTCCCCGTCGAGGATGGAAGCCAATTGTTCTACCTCGACCAGGGTGCCGGGCAGGGGCGTGATATCGTTTCTGTTGGCGTCAATGGCGCGGTAGGTCTGGTAGCTGCCGTAGTTGATGCTGCTTCGAGAAGCAGTGAGTACAGGTGCTGCCCGCCCCTGCTGGTACCGTTGCAAGGCTGAAGCCACGGCATCGGGGGAAGCAGGGTAGCTGGGATAACCTGCCAGTATGGCGTTATTATTGTTGGGATGCTGCTTTTTCTTTTTGACCAGGTCCCTGGTAGAGCCTACCCGTTCGATGTCGAGAGTTTCCAGGAGGTATTGACCTGTTTCGGGGTTTTTAAGGGTTTGCAGGTTAAGGGTATGGTATACCCCATCGGCGGAGAGGTAGACTTTTCCGGTCCCGCCCAGGGAATCGAGTGCTTGCTGGATGGGCTGCCAGAAGTAGGCATAGAGCGAATCGGCGGGAATGGGGTTATCGCCATCCGCGACCCGGCTTGCCCCCCGAGTGGCAAAAGCAGATTGGTAGCTTTGTGCTCCTCGCTCTTCCAGTTCATTTCCGTTCTCCAGTACAACAAGGTGGGGATGACCTTCCGTTTCGGGCGTAACGATGATGGCTGCGTAATGTACGGTGTCTGTCCAATTTTTATTATGCCATGTATACCTGACCAGTTCGATGGCGGCTTCAAGGGGTTGCAGTTGTCGCTTCACCTCCCGCCAGGTGGTGCGCACCGTGTCTATCGCCTCGGCAAATGCCTCCGAACGGCGGGAAAGTTCTTTTTCCAGGGTATTGGCTTTTGCCAGCGTAGCTTCGGGGGCGATGCCCGCCTGATCCCGTTCGCTTTTGGGTATTTCCGACTCCCTGAGCCACTGCCGTTTAAGTGCCTGCCAATCCCCGAATAGGCGGATGGCGGTGGTATCCCCGCTGGCGAGGATGCGCTCCCGCGTCTGTGAGCTGCTTTGCAGCAGCAGTCCCTTTAACATCAGGGCGTTGTCATACTGAGTGGCAGTGATGGCGGAGTTCTGCTCCCGCCCCTTTAGGGCAAAGGAGTGGAAAAATTCAAAATATTGATTGCAAGTATTGAGGAACTGCTCCTTCTCTTTCTCGGAAAAGTTGGGGAAAACTGACCTGAGTTGGTGGAGGTAAACCTCTTGGCCTTGTAATAGCAGCGTTTCCGCCAAGGCCTGCCGGCCAATGATTGAGTTTAGCGCCGCAAGGCCGAACAAAGAGCGAGCATAGTAGGGGTGTTTTTCGCCCAGTTGAGCTTTCAATACTCCAATAGCCTCCACATACAGAGGCTCAGCCTTGTCGTAACGGCCAATACTTCTGTACAGACCCGCTAGGCTGGTCAGGGAGGCAGCATAGTAGGTGTGTTTTTCGCCCAATTGAGCTTTCAATACTCCAATGGCCTCCAAATACAGCTGCTCTGTCTCTTTATTCCGGCCCATGCTTTTGTAAAGCGCTGCAAGGCCGATCAGCGAGCCAGCATAGTAGGGATGGTTTTCGCCGAGTTGAGCTTTTAATAATCCAATGGTCTCCACAGACAGAGGCTCAGCCTTATCGTAACGGCCCATATCTTGATACAGCGAGGCTAGGTTGTTCAGGGATCCGGCATAATCAGGATGTTCTTCTCCTATTTGCTTTTTTCGTATTTCCATAGCTTGGGTGTATAGGGGTTCTGCCTCGGCGTACCGTCCCAAGCTTTGATACAGCCCCGCCAGGTTGTTCAGGGAGGTGGCATAGTCTGGGTGGTTTTCGACAAGTTGTGCTTTTCGGATTTCAGTGGCCCTGCGCATCAACTGCTCAGCCTTGTCGTAACGGCCCATTTTCGTGTACAACAAGCCTAGGTTGTCCATGAAGGTGGCATAGATGGGGTTGTCTTCGCCCAGTTGGGCTTTCGTGATTCGCATGGCCTGCACATATAGTGGCTCTGCCTCTGCGTAACGTCCCATGCGTGAGTACAGCACTGCAAGGATGTTAAGAGAGCTAGTATAGTTAGGGTGGTCTTCGCCAGGCTGCTGCGCTTTTACGATCCCCATTTTGTTGCTTATGAGGAGCTCTGCCTCGGTGTAACGGCCCAATTCTAGGAGCAGCTCTACAAGGCCTTCCAAGGAGGTGGCATAGTCGGGGTGGTTTTGTCCCAGTTGAGCTCTCTGGATTCCCATGGCCTGCATGTACAGTTGCTCTGACTCGGCATACCGGCTCATACGTTGGTACAGCGAGGCGAGGTTTCTTAGAGAGCCGGCATAGATAGGATGTTCTTCTCCCAGTTGCGTTTTTAGGATTTTCATAGCCTGGGTGTATAGCTGCTCTGCATCGTCATAACGACCCATTCGTTGGTACAGCGAGGCCAAGTTGTCCAGGGGGGTGGCATAGTAGAGGTGTTCTTCGCCGAGTTGTGTTTTATAGATTTCCAAGGCCTGGTTGTACAGGGGCTCGGCCTTGGCATAGCGGCCCATACTTTGGAACAGTCCCGCCAGTCCGAGCAGAGAGCCGGCATAGGCAGGATGTTTTTCTCCAAATTGCGCTTTATTGATTTTGGTGGACTGCTTATAATGCACCTCTGCCTCAGTGTAACGGCCCATGCTTTCATACAACCCAGCCAGGTTGTGTAAGGAGAAGGCGTAGTCGGGGTGGTCTTCTCCCAGTTGCGCTTTCAGGATTTCGGTGGCCTGGGCGTAGAGTGACTCTGCCTCGGTATAACGTCTCATGCCTTTGTATAGCATTGCTAAGTTGACTAAGGAGACAGCGAAGTAGGGGTGTTCCTCGCTAAATTCCTTTCTGGCAGCTATTATTGCTTTTTTTGCATATGAAATGGCTTCTTCATTTTGTCCTTTTTGGTTGAGTTCTACCACCTTTTGGATAAGGCTTTCCCAATCATTATCCGGTGACTGTGCCAGGGTGCTGAAGACTGCACCCCAGGTAAAAATCAAAATAAGAATTTTTTTTAACATGCGTGAAGGTTTATAGCTGTAAACATCACCCCCCAATCATCACAAAGGCCCCCCAGAAGTAAGGATCCTCGTATTTTTCCTTGATGGTTTGCTGGGCGGTTTTGAATGCCTGGCGCCTGTCCATACCTTTCTGCAGCCAGTTTTGGTAAAATAGCTCCATCATCTCCTGGGTCTGTTGGTCGGCGACTTTCCAGAGGGAGAAGATGACCGTTTCGGCCCCGGCCACCTGAAAGGCGCGCTGCAGGCCATAGACGCCCTCCCCGTTTTTGGTAACACCCAGCCCCGTCTCACAGGCAGAGAGTACCACCAGCTCGGTGCCCCGCAAGTCAAGCAGGGTGGCCTCGTAGGCCGTGAGGATGCCGTCCTCCTGCCCCTCGGGTCGTTGGAAATCCCGATTTCCGCGGTTCTTAAGCGTGGTCTCCGCCCCGGCAAGGTACAGGCCGCAGCGCAAATAGGGGTTGTCGGAGACGGTTTCCTGTCCCAGTCCGCTCATCCGCATGGCTTTATCCTGGCCTTCGGCTTGCTGTTCGCGCTCCGGCTCGAAAAACCCGTGGGTGGCGATGTGGAGGATACGGGGGCTTTTAACTTTTTTCAGCACATCCTCGGAAGCGGCGTGCTCCAATAGCGCCTGGGTAGGAATGCCCTCCCCGTCGAGGATGGAAGCCAGTTGTTCTACCTCGGTCAGGGTGCCGGGCAGGGGCTTGATATCGCTTCTCGTGGCATCGATGGCGCGGTAGGTCTGGTAGCTGCCATAGCTGCTGTTTCCTACCGATGCGGTGAGCACAGGCATTGCCTGCCCCTGCTGGTAATGCTTCAAGGCGGACGCCACTGCTTCGGGGGAAGCCGGGTAGGTTGGATAGCCCGCCAGTACGGCGTTATTGTTGGGGAACTGCCGTTTTTTCTTTTTGACCAGGTCCTTGGTGGAGCCGACCCGTTTAATGTCGAGAGTTTCCAGGAGGTATTGGCCCGTTTCGGGGTTTTTAAGGGTCTGCAGATTAAGTGTATGGTACACCCCGTCGGGGGAGAAGTAGACTTTCCCAGCCCCGCCCAGGGAATCAAGCGCTTCCTGAATGGGTTGCCAGAAGTAGGCATAGAGCGAATCGGCGGGGATGGGGTTATCGCCATCCGCCACCCGGCTTGCCCCCCGGGTGGCAAAAGCGGACTGGTAGCTTTGCGCGCCCCGCTCTTCCAGTTCGTTTCCATTCTCCAACAGCACCAGGTTGGGATGCGCTTTCGTCTCGGGCGTAACAATAAGGGCAGCGTAATGAACCGTGTCCGTCCAATTTTTTTCGTGCCACCTGTATCGGACTAGTTCGATAGCGGCCTCTCCTTCCTGCAGCCCTTGCTTCACCTCCCGCCAGGTGGTGCGCACCGTGTCTGTCGCTTCTGCAAATACCTCCGAACGCCGCGAAAGTTCTTTTTCCAGGGTATTGGCTTTTGCTAATGTGGCCTCGGGGGCAATTCCCGCCTTTTCCCGTTTACTTTTGGGTATTTCTGATTCCTTAAGCCACTTTCGTTTCAGCACCTGCAAGTCCCCGAACAGGTGGATGGCGGTGGTATCCCCGCTCGAAAGGATACGCTCCCGCATTTGCGAACTACTTTGTAGCAGCAGCCCTTTTAGCAACAGGGCGTTGTCGTATTGATGGGTAGTGATAACTGGGTTATCCCTTTGCCGCTTTAGGGCGAAGGAGTGGAAGTATTCAAAATTAAAATTGAAAGTAGTAAGGAACTGTTCCTTTTCGTTTTCGGAAAGCGTCGGGAAAACAGTCTGCAGTTGATGGAGGTACACCTGTTGGCCTTGCAACAGAAGCGGCGCGGCGTCGGCGTTGCAGCCCATGCTTTCAAAAAGAACTGCCAGGTTGCTAAGGGAGGTGGCATAGGAGGGGTGGACTTCGCCCAATTGGGATTTCCTGATTTCCATGGCCTGCGTGTATAGCGGCTCGGCCTCGGCGGACCGGCCTGTTCTTAAATACAACCCCGCCAGGTTGTTCAGGGAGTTGGCATAGTCTGGGTGGTCTTCGCCGAGTTGCGCTTTCCTGATTCCCATGGCCTGTTTGTAGAGCGGCTCTGCCTCGTCGTACCGGCCCATGTTTTGGTACAACCCTGCCAGGTTGTTCAGGGAGGTGGCATAGTCTGGGTGGTCTTCTCCTAGTTGCGTTTTCCTGATTTCCATTACCTGGCACATGAGCGGCTCTGACTCGGCGTACCGGCCCATGCTTAAGTACAGCGAGGCCAGGTTGTTCAGGGAGGTGGCATAATCTGGGTGGTCTTCTCCTAGTTGCGTTTTCCTGATTCCCATGGCCTGCTTGTATAGCGCCTCTGCATCGGCGTACCGACGCATGTTTTGGTACAACCCTGCCAGGTTGTTCAGGGAGCTGGCATAGTCTGGGTGGTCTTCGTCTAGTTGCGCTTTATAGATTCCTATGGCCTGGAGCATGAGTGGCTCTGCCTCGGTGTACCGGCCCATATTTTCATACAGCAAAGCCATGTTGTTCAAGGAGGTGGCATAGTCTGGGTGGTCTTCTCCTAGTTGCGTTTTCCTGATTCCCATGGCCTGCGTGTACAACGGCTCTGTCTCGGCGTACCGGCCCATGCTTAAGTACAGCGAGGCCAGGTTGTTCAGGGAGCTGGCATAGTCTGGGTGGTCTTCTCCTAGTTGCGTTTTCCTGATTTCCATTACCTGGCGCATGAGTGGCTCTGCCGCGTCGTACCGGCCCGTGTTTTCATACAGCCCCGCCAGGTTGTTCAGAGAGGTGGCATAGTCGGGGTGGTCTTCGCCCAGTTGCGCTTTATCTATTTCGATGGTCTTCAGGTATAGCCCCTCTGCCTCGGCGTACCGGCGCATGTTTTGGTACAACCCTGCCAGGTTGTTCAGGGAGGTAGCATAGTCGGGGTGGTCTTCGCCCAATTGTGCTTTATCTATTTCAATGGTTTTCAGGTATAGCAGCTCTGCCTCGGCGTTCCGTCCCATGCTTTCGTAAAGGGCTGCCAGGTTGTTCAGGGAAGTGGGATATTCGGGGTGGTTCTCGCCCACAACAGATTTCCAGAGTACCGTAAGCTCCGTATAGTATTGCTCTGCCTCCTCGTAATTGCCGGATTGCTTACTGGCGTTTGCCAATGCATAAAGAAATTGGGCATATTTCGTAGTATCCGTTGCGCCAAATTTAGCCTTCAGTGTTGTGATATGTTTTTCAAATAGCATCATGGAGGCTTTATAACCAGATGCAATATAAAAAGTCATTCCCTTTTTGATATCCTCATTGGCTCTCCTGAGGGTGTCCGATAAAAAACTGAGGTTTGCATTTTTTTTCCCCAAATAGGCTATCACCGCACCCTGTACCTCGCTATCCGCCCATTGCGCTGCCGTCCAGCCATCTTCCTGGCCCGTTTCGGGGTTGTATTCTTTATCATCCACGTCAATGCCCACCTCTTCAATTAGGTATTGAAGCAGGTCCAGCTTTCCTTCCCCTGCGGCTATGCCCGTCAGGTTTCCGTAGTAGGCGGTTTTTTCTTTATTTATATAAATTGCACCTCTTTTTAGAAAGGGGTCGGCCCCGTTATCGACCAGCCAAGTCACTATTTCCAGATCGGACTGGTAGGCCGCCCACATCAGCGGGGTGGCGCCGTTTTCATCCAGTGCGTTTACATCTGCCCCGTCACTAACAAGTTCCTGCACCTGCAGCAGGTCCTTACCTTTGATCGCATCGAGTAGTGCCGTTTGGGCCTGGAGGGCGGTGGTGGAAAATAGAATGCAAACAAGTAAAAGGAGGAATCGGTACATGGAAGGTCGGGGTTTCTAAGTACCTAATATAGAAACCTTTCGCATGCAGCGCAAGGCCTTCCTAATGGTATAGTGGTTTTTTTAACATGCTTAAAGGTTTAATTCTGTAAACATCACCCCCCAATCATCACAAAAGCCCCCCAGAAAAAAGGGTCTTCGTACTTTTCCTTGATGGTCTTTTGGGCGGCCTTGAAGGCTTCCCGTTTGCTCATGCCCTTCCCTAGCCAGTTACCGTAAAACAGCCCCATCATCTCCTGGGTCTGTTGGTCGGCGACCTTCCAGAGGGAGAAGATAACGGTTTCGGCCCCGGCTACCTGAAAGGCACGCTGCAGGCCGTAGACGCCCTCGCCGTTTTTGGTGACACCCAGCCCCGTCTCACAGGCGGAGAGCACCACCAGTTCGGTACCCCGCAGGTCAAGCAGGGTGGCCTCGTAAGCCGTGAGGATGCCGTCCTCCTGTCCTTCAGGTCGTCGGAAATCTGGGTTATTCAGGTTTCGGAGGGTGGTCTCTGCTCCTGCCAAATAAAGCCCGGAACGCAAATAGGGGATCTCGCTAACAATTTCCTGTCCGAAACCACTCATTAGCATGCGCTTATTTATATTCTGGACTTTCTGTTCGCTTTCCGGCTCGAAGAACCCGTGGGTGGCGATGTGGAGGATACGGGGGCTTTTTATATTTTTCAGCACATCCTCAGAAGCGGCATTTTCCAACATAGCGTAGGTAGGAATGCCCTCCCTGTGAAGTATGGAAGCCACTTGCTCTACTTCGGTAAGGGTGCCGGGCAAAGGGCTGATGCTGTATCGGGCGGAGTCGATGGTGCGGTCTGAGGGAAAAGCTTGACTTAAAAGCCGTGTAAGAGGACTGGTGCTATTTCGTGTGGAGTCGATGCCCTCAGCCAAAGCGGTGTATGTCGGATAGCCTGCCAGTACGGCATTTTTGTTAGAGGACGGTGACTTTTTCTTTTGTACCAGGTCCTTAGTCGAGCCAAGCCTTTGTAAGTCGATGGTTTCTAGGAGAAATTTACCTGTTTCGGGGTTCTTAAGGGTTAGCAGGTTCAGCGTATGGTACACCCCATCAGCCGAGAGGTAAATTTTTTTGGCTCCGCCCAAGGAATCCAGAGCTGCCTGGATGGGTTGCCAGAAGTAGGCATAGAGCGAATCAGCGGGGATAGGTTTCTTGCCTTCCGTCACCAGGCTCGCCCCTCTGGTGGCATAGGCGGATTGATAGCTTTGCGCGCCCTGTTCCTCTAGTTCGTTTCCGTTTTTCAGAACCACGAGGTGGGGATAATCTTTCGTATCGGGCGTAAGGATAAGCGCCGCATAATGTATGGTGTCCGTCCAATTTTTATCATGCCACCGGTACCTGACCAGTTCGATGGCGGCATCTCCTTGTTGTAGCTCTTGCCGCACTTCCCTCCATGTAGTAGGTATCGTGTCCGTTTCCTTGGCGAAAGCCTCTAAACGATTTATAAGTTCTTTTTCCAAGGTATTTGCCCTATCAGGGTCGAGTTCCCCTAAGGCTTTATTAATTTGCTTTTCAATTGAGGATAATTTCGATTCCTGAAGCAACTGTCTTTTTTGCATTTTCCAGTCATTTAGCAGTTGGATCGCTGTGGTATCCTTGCTATCAAAGATAATCTCTTTAAGCTGTGAGCTACTCTGCAACAACACTCCTTTTAGCGAAAGGGTATTATTGTATTGGATTGCGGTGATTGCAGGATTGCCTGCTTGACGCTTTAGAGCAAAGGAGTGGAAACGTTCAAATTTGAAATTGAAGGTATTGAGAAATTGTTCCTTTTCTTTCTCGGTAAAGGTAAGGAAAATGGTCTTAAGGTGATGTTGATACATCTGTTGGTCTTGCAATAGTAGCTGCTCAGCCTCTGCGTAAAGGCCCATACTTTCATACAGTTCGGCCAGGTTATTTAGGGAGGTTGCATAATCTGGATGGTTTTCGCCTAATTGGGTTTTTCTTATTCCCAATGCTCGTATGTAAAGTGGTTTTGCTTCGGTGTACCGACCCATTTTATGGTACAATTCTGCAAGGCCGTTCAGTAATAATGCCAGGCCTGGATGGCCTTCATCCAGTTTCCCTTTCATGATTTCGTTGGCCTTAAGTATAAGCGGCTCTGCTTCTGCGTATCGTCCCGTTCTTGTATACAATCCTGCCAGGAAGGCCAGATAGTTGGCATAATCGGAGTGGTTCTCTCCGTTTTTTACTTTTATGATTTCTAATGCTTTTGTGTAAAGTGGCTCTGCCTCGGAAAATCGTCCCATTGTGGTATACAACCCCGCCAGGTTACCTAAGGAGTTGGCGTAGGTGGGGTGGTTTTCGCCAAGTTTTGCTTCTCTGATTTCCAAGGCCTCAGTGTGTAGGTTCATTGCCTTATCATACCGCCCCATTCTTTCGTAAAGCAAAGCCATATTATTTAGCGTGGTAGCATATTCTGGGTGGTTTTTACCAACTGCTACCATTTGGTGTAATGAGGCATCCTTGTAAAGTGGCTCTGCTTCTTCGTATCGTCCCAGACTATAGTACATTAATGCCAGGTTATTTAAAGAGATTGCATAGTCTGGGTTAAACCCTAACGATATACCAAAAGAATTCCTCACATCTTCTACCACTTTTTCCGCATAAACTATGGCTTCTTTATAACGCCCCTGACGATAAAGCTCCAGTGCCTTTTGGTTAAGGGCTTTCCAATTTTCTTCTCGTGACTGTGCCGAGGTACTGAAGACTATACCCAAGCTAAACAATATAACAAACAGTTTTTTTAGCATATCCGTAAAGGTTTAAATCTTTAAATATCATCCCCCAATCATCACAAAGGCTCCCCAGAAATAAGGGTCTTCGTATTTTTCCTTGATAGTCTGTTGGGCGGCATTGAAGGCTTCCCGCTTGCCCATGCCCTTTTCTAGCCAGTTCCAGTAGAGCAGCCCCATCATCTCCTGGGTTTGTTCGTCGGCGACCTTCCAAAGGGAGAAGATAACGGTTTCGGCCCCGGCTACCTGAAAGGCGCGCTGCAGGCCGTAGACGCCCTCCCCGTTTTTGGTTATACCCAGCCCCGTCTCACAGGCGGAGAGCACCACCAGTTCGGTACCCCGCAGGTCGAGCAGGGTGGCCTCGTAAGCCGTCAGGATGCCGTCCTCCTGCCCGGCTGGCCGCCGGAAGTCCGGATTGCCGCGATTCTTGAGCGTGGTCTCCGCTCCGGCCAGGTAAAGGCCGCATTGCAGATACGGATTCTCCGTGACTGTCTCCCTCCCCAGTCCGCTCATCAGCGTCTCCCTGTTGAGGCGTTCGGCTTGCTGTTCGCGCTCCGGCT
This sequence comes from Cyclobacterium plantarum, assembly GCF_011290685.1. Taxonomy (GTDB): domain Bacteria; phylum Bacteroidota; class Bacteroidia; order Cytophagales; family Cyclobacteriaceae; genus Cyclobacterium; species Cyclobacterium plantarum. The sequence continues at coordinate 156,440 of NZ_JAANYN010000009.1, read as the reverse complement.
CGAAAAACCCATGGGTGGCGATATGGAGGATACGGGGGCTTTTCACTTTTTTCAGCACATCCTCGGAAGCGGCATACTCCAATAGGGCCTGGGTATCAATGTCCTTCCTATCAAGGATGGAAGCCACTTGCTCTACCTCGACCAGGGTTCCGGGCAGGGGATCGATATCGCTTCTGGTGGAGTCGATGGCGCGGTAGGTCTGGTAGCTGCCATAGTTGCTGCTGCTTAGGGAAGCCGTGAGCACAGGCATTGCCTGCCCCTGCTGGTAACGCTGCAAGGCATCGGCCACGGCTTCGGGGGAAGCGGGGTAGCTGGGATAGCCCGCCAGTATGGCGTTATTGTAGGGGACCTGCTGTTTTTTCTTTTTGACCAGGTCCCTGGTGGAGCCGACCCGTTCGATGTCGAGGGTCTCCAGGAGGTATTTGCCTGTTTCTAGGTTCTTGAGGGTCTGCAGATTAAGTGTATGGTAGACCCCATCAGGGGAGAGGTAGACTTTCCCGGCCCCGCCCAGGGAATCGAGCGCTTTCTGTATGGGTTGCCAGAAGTAGGCATAGAGCGAATCGGCGGGGATGGGGTTATCGCCATCCGCGACCCGGCTTGCACCCCTCGTGGCAAAAGCGGACTGATAACTTTGCGCTCCCAGCTCCTCCAATTCGTTACCGTTTTTCAGCAGCACAAGGTGGGGATGATCTTGCATCTCGGGGGTAACGATAAGGGCGGCGTAATGGACGGTGTCCGTCCATTTTTTATCATGCCACCTGTACCTGACCAGTTCGATGGCGGCATCTCCCTGCTGCAGCTCTTGCTGTACTTCCCTCCAGGTAGTGCGCACGGTATCGGTGGCCTCGGCAAAGGCCTCCGAAAGAAGGGAAAGCTCTTTTTCCAGTGTATTGGCTTTTTCCAAGGTGGCCTCGGGGGCGATGCCCCCCTTTTCCCGTTCGCTTTTGGGTATATCTGATTCTTGCAGCCACTGCCGTTTCAGTGTCTGCCAGTCCCCGAACAGGCGGATGGCGGTGGTATCCCCGCCGGCGAGTATGCGGTCACGCATCTGCGAGCTGCTTTTTAGCAGCAGCCCTTTCAGCAGCAGGGCGTTGTCATACTGGGGGGCGGTGATTTCTGGGTTATCGCCTCGGCGTTTAGAAGTGAAAGTGTTGAAAAACTCAAAAGAGAAATTGAAGGTATGGAGGAACTGCTCCTTTTCCTTCTCCGACAGTGTGGGGAAAATAGTCCGAAGTTGATGGAGGTACACCTGTTGGCTTTGCAACAGTAGCGGCTCTGCCTCGGCGTAACGGCCCATGTTTTTAAACAGCTCCGACAAGTTGTTCAGGGAGTTGGCATAGTCGGGGTGGTCTTCGCCCAGTTGCTCTTTTTGGATTCCCATGGACTGTTTGTACAGCGGCTCAGCCTCAGTAAACATGCCCATGCGTTGGTATAGTTTTGCCAGATTGTTCAGGGAGAGGCCATAGTCTGGGTGGTATTCCCCCAGTTTCGTTTTCATGATTTCCATAGCTTGCGTGTATAGCGGCTCTGCCTGGGTGTACCTGCCCAAATCTTCGTACAGGTTTGCCAGGTTGTTCAGGGAGGCGGCATAGTCGGGGTGGTTTTCGCCCAGTTTCGCTTTCCAGATTCCCATGGCTTGCGCATACAGTGGCTCTGCCTCGGCGTACCGGCCCATGGTTTGGTACAACCCGGCCAGGTTGTTCAGGGAGGCGGCATAAGAGGGGTGGTTTTCGCCCAGTTGAGTTTTCCTGATTTCCATGGCTTGCGCATACAGTGGCTCTGCCTCGGGGTACCGGCCCATGGTTTGGTACAACCCGGCCAGGTTGTTCAGAGAGCTGGCATAGTCGGGGTGGTTTTCGCCCATTTGGGTTTTCCTGATTCCCATGGCTTGCGCATACAGTGGCTCTGCCTCGGCGTACCGGCCCATGGTTTGGTACAACCCGGCCAAGTTGTTCAGGGAGCTGGCATATTCGGGGTGGTCTGCCCCCAGTTGCACTTTCCATATTTCGCTGGCCTTGCGCATGCGCGGCTCTGCCTCGGCGTAGCGGCCCATTTTTTCATATAGCAATGCCAGGTTGTCCAGGGAGTTGGCATAGTCAGGGTGGTCTTTGCCCAGTTGCTCTTTCCGGATTTCCAGGGCCTGCTTGTATAGTGGCTCTGCCTCGGCGTAGCGGCCCATGACTTTGTACGCAAGTGCCAGGTTGTTGAGGGACCTAGCATACTCGGGGTGGTCTTCGCCCAGTTGTTGTTTGTGGATTTGGAGTGCCTGCGTGTGCAGCGGCTCTGCCTCTGCGTAGCGGCCCATTTCTGCATATGTAATTGCCAGGTTGTTCAGGGCGATGGCATAGTTGGGATGGTCTTCCCCCAGTTGGACCCTAAAGATTTCCAAGATCTGCCGTTCGAGCGGCTCTGCTTCAGCGTACCGGCCCATTTGTTCGTATAGCACTGCTAGGTTATGTAGGCTGATGGCATAGGAGGGGTGGTCTTCGCCCAGGACTGACTTCCAGAGGACCGTAAGCTCTGAATAATATTGCTCTGCCTCTCCGTAATTACCGGATTGTTTGCAGGCGTTTGCCAATACATAGAGAAACGTAGCATAGTTTGAGGTATCCGTTGCACCAAAGGTTTCCTTAAGTAAAGTAATATGTTTTTCAAACAGTATCATGGAGGCTTTATAACTAGATTCTTTATAAAAAGTCGCTCCCTTAGTGATATCCACATTGGTCCTCCGGAGCGTATCCGACAAAAAGGTGAGATCTGCTCTTTTCTCCAAATAGGCCATCACATCACCATGTACCCCACTATCCGCCCATTGTGCGGCTGTCCAGCCATCTTCCTGGCCCGTTTCGGGGTTGTATTCTTTATCATCTACTGCGATGCCGACTTCACCTATAAGGAATTGAAGCATTTCCAGTTTGCCTTCTCCGGCTGCTATTCCCGTGAGGTTGCCGTAGTAAGCCGTTTTTTCTTCATTTAGAAAAATGGCACCTTTTTTTTGAAAAGGGTCGGCGCCGTTATCGACCAGCCATTTCACCATTTCCAAATCGGCCTGGTAGGCCGCCCACATCAACGGGGTGGCCCCGTTTTCATCCAGGGCGTTTACATCTGCCCCCGCTTTTACCAGTTGCTGCACCTGGGGCAGGTCCCTGGCTCCGATGGCATCAAGGAACGGGGATTGGGCCTGGAGGGCAGTGGTGGTTACTAAACTGCAAACGAGTAAAAAGAGGAATCGGTACATGGAAGGTCGGGGTTTCTAAGTACCTAATATAGAAACCTTTCGAATGCAGCGCAAGGCCTTCCTAACGACATAGTGGTATTTTTTTGTTTTTAGGTAATAAGATGCGTTAAAAATGTCGTTCTAAAAATTACGCTCCTAAAAAAAGGGGTTCGTTAGTTGGGTATCGCTGCCTGCCTTTCTTGTTCGTCCAGGGCCGGGATAAAATCCGCTTCCGCTGAGCGCAACCAATCCCGTATACCCTCGGGTGTACGCAAGCGTAGGAGTGCTTCCTCGTTTGTGAGTACCCACAAGCCTTTACCCGAAATTTCCAAGCCCAATTGTTTGGGAGAATCTACCGCCACGGAGCCGATGATTGGTCCCTCAGGGTGGTAAACTTGTAGTTCTCCGTCTTTCCAGTCCACCGTCATCCATTCATTAGTGATGGGCAGTTGGTTCGCATCTTGCCATTGTTCCAGAAAGGCCATGTGTTCGACTGGCTGAAAGTTTCTCAAACCGGACATCTCCTGTGCTGGTAGCAGGTAATAGTTTTCCCACAAAACCTTTTGGGTGAATGGCCCCATTGGGCGTTGGGTATAATCGAGCAAATAGGCTGCTACCCGCAGCTTTTTACCAGGTGTATCAAAACTATTCGTTGCCAATGCCTTCTCCAAGGCTTGGTCAGCTACATGGCCCCCGCGAACCGGTCGTTCAGGAACTGTCGGTTTGTCCGAACTGAATTGTGGTATAATGATATTGAATAGGACCCCTACGGTTATAAGAATTCCTACCACGGTTGCGGCTATTTGTAGAAAGGAGAATGAGGGATTGCGTTCCGCGCCAGTCGAGCCCGTTGGTTTTTCTTCGTCCGTCTCTTCCTTTCCGTCTCCTCCATCCAGCGTCCATCCTTTCTCCATGGTAACCAGACCTTCTTCCAACATCCCCTCCTTATGTAAATCTTGTAAAAAGGAAAGTGTGTCCTGATGCTCCTTATCATGCGGGAGCTTTTCCTCAAAGCGCAATACCTCTTCTTTCGGTAGCCTGCCCTTCACATAAGCCACCATCTCCTCGGTGCTGATCTCCAATAGTGACTCAGCTTGTTTGAGATTGGCGTCAAATAGCGCTTCGTAATCGATTGCGTCCTCCCAGCCTTGCATTTCCAGGTAAGCATCCAACTCTCCCTGCTCCAGCATGTCCCGTATCCAGAGCACCTCTTCGTAGGCCTCCGGCTGCTGGGGCAAGGCCTCTTCCAGGAGAAGGACCTGTTGGCGGTTCAGGCGATTTTTAACATAGGCGATCAATATATCGGATGTAAGTAACAGGTGTTGCATGGCAGCAATCATAGGTTAAATGGATAGATAAGGGTAGGCCCTTCTTCCCAAAATCATGGACGACAACTTACTTGTTGCACTTTCAAAAACTTTTGTCTCGTTTTGATCCAGTTGTTCCCTTTGAGGTTCGTTCGCAATAAGCTTTTCCAGTACGGTTCGCTCATCCTGCCCCAGTATGCGCATACAGGGCGCTATCCAATGCTTTTCATCATCAGCGTTTTTCGCTTCGATGTTACATATATCCATCAAAGTTTTGTAGGCTTCTTTATCGGTGGGGACGGCTACCGAACCGCGATACGCATTTTTCACCATTGTCCTCAGGCGTTCGTGCCCCCTAAAAAGATGTGTGGTTACGTCCCTCACCGTGATGCACAATGCATCGGCCACCTCTTGATAGGTTCGCATTTCATCGTTATCAGGGTCGTCAAACCGGTACCTTTTATTGATACAGGTGTACTGCTCTTCTCTCAGGAGGAAGACGCCAAACAAGGGGATCAGCCGCAAGGAGTCCTCTTCCAGCGGTTCGTCCGCCGCTTCATCTGTCAAACGGTTGCTGATGGCTTGGCTGTCGACATCCGCCTCATCTCTTACCGCATAATCCCGATTTCTCAATCCCCAATTTAATTTGCTCTTAAACCAGATCGTAAAATGCACCCAGCAGATTTGGTTAAGTTGTTCCGTCGCCTCAGCAGCTAGTAGGTCTTCTTCGGTGCGTTCCCAGGATGTTGATATGAGCTCCCGGGATACATCCTGGGGCTGGGATTTACCCGCGAGGAAACCATAGGGCCATTCATCGTTGTATTGCATGAGCAAACCAAAGACAGGCTCTTTTTCACCTTGCACCGTATCAATAATTTGCGTAATGGTGTCCTTGTTTAGCACATTTAAGGCATTTTCCCGTACCCAGATCCGAAAGCTTTTCCGAAGGAAATAAAATTTATTTTTGCTCGTCAAATTCTCTTTCCTGGTTTGACATACTTCAAAAAACTCTCGTTTAATTCGGCGGTTAACACTAGGTATTATCGAAAATAGCCTCTTTTTAATTTCTTTGTTTTCCCACTCCCGATGTGCTTTGGTCAAGACTTTGTCCAGGTATACGGCAGGCACCAGCATGTTTTTTTTGTGTAATTCATCAAATACGTTTTCTTGCTGCTCCGTCTCGGAAAGGGTACAAAACCGATCAATTAGTTGTTTGTTGATCGCATCCTTTAAATCATCACCATCAAAATTGTCAAAAAAATTCATAATCAGGTAGTGGATTAGGGGTTACATTTTTCTAGATACTAACAATAATACATAATAGCTTCCAACTCACATGGTTATTGGGTAACTTTTTTACCTACTTCGGCTAAACATACTGGATAGGCAGATTTATGGGGGCTGGAAAACAAGGTAGCTTGCTGAAGCCAAGATCCAAGGAAGCCGGGGTTGTCCACAACCATGCGGGTATGCTGCCACCCGCTGCCGGTTCCCATTTACTTTGTAAGCAAAAAGAAGGGTTTTTTTTAGCCACGGCTTCCCCAGGTGAAGGTTTTTGGACCGGTTTAAACATCATTAAGCATTTACAAAATTTTTTAGGAATTGAGCAATCGGTAAACCAGTAATTTTTTTGAGATTTCCATTCTCTTTATTTTTATTCCGCTTTTTTTAGTGGGGGTTCAGGGTATTAATTTCGTTTTTTGGCGGAAGATGAATTCGCCGCCATCATCACTCCGGATGGGTCCTGAAACGGGCTGCTGATCGGTATATTTTGGCACTTGGGTTTCCAGGTGGTCGCGGAGCGTGGAAAGCGGAACATCGCCTTCAGCTTTTTGCAGGAAGTCAATCAGGTGCCAGGCGAAAGGGCTGTTTTGTTTGCCCGGCATCTGATCCAGCACCGTTTCCATACTACCACTAGCCAGCACCCAGCGGGATCTCCGTTGATTGCGTGCCTCGGCAGCTTCCTGCCCTTCGCCACGCTTCAGGTAAAATGAACCCGAGAAACAGGCATCGGCCAGCACCAGTACATGTTTTGCTTCCATTTTTTCGATAACCGCTGCTAGGCTGGCATTACCGAGGCGGCCATTGGCTAAAATCCATTTGCCATCCTCATCAAAATCTTCGTCGTACTCACCGTGCCCGGCAAAAAAGATAATGACCTCATCCTGCGGTCGGGTGGCACCGATAAGGTGCTTCAGCCGGTCACGCACATTGGCAAAGGACGCTAATTGGTTGAATAGCGTATCTACATCGGTGATATCGTACTTTTCTACCAGCGCCCCAATCAGATCGCGGGCATCTTTTACGGGCATATTGAGCGTTTCCCAGCTTTCGAAGTTGTACTCATTGATGCCGATGGACAATAGAAAGCGACGGGGTGCTTCTGAGCGGATTACCTGTTTGTTTTCGTAATGTAGGAGCAGGGTATCGATTGTTTCATCCCTTGAATATGCCACGGCTTTGATGAGCACCTGGTTCTCGCCTTCTTTTAGTTGAATCGGGTACTGCCAGACCCCATCTGGGAAAACGGATACTTCCTGCCCATTTACCTGCAACTGTTTTATGCCATGGGCAGCAGTGGCAAAACCCTTAATGGTAAAATTGGCGGCGGCAAGCCGGTTGACGCCCCGCTCGTTGCGTTGCAATGGTTCGGGGGAGTAGATATTGATAAAAGGATGGGTATTGGCTGTTTTAAGCGCCTCTTCGCCCGATGCCTGCAAGTTGCGGGGCACCTGCTCACGGTCTGTTTCACCGCTTTTCAGTATCCCCTCGGATATGCGCTGTATTTCCTGGTAGACGGTGCCTGCTTTATCGTACTGAAACGTTTTCTGATACATGCCCGCCAGTTCGCCGAGGTTTTGCAAGTATCGTGGATGCTGCACTCCCACGATGGCCTTTAGTGTTTCATTGGCTTTCCGATAGGCTTGCTCCGCTTTTTGGTGCTGATTGGTGGCTAAATACAGTTTGCCCAGCTCCCCCAGGGCAAGTGCATAATCAGGATGGGTTTTCCCAAAAATACCTGCCCTTTTTTCCAAAACCGTAGCAAACAGCACCTCTGCTTCCGTAAATTGATTTCTTTTTCGGGCGAGTAGGGCCTTTTGATAGACTATGTTGGTGTATCGTGGGTGTTCCCGACCCAATGCTTTTTCGATGACGGAAGCAGATTGCAAAAGCAAAGAATCCACATTTTCTAATCGATAGGTCTTGTTGTACAAGCTGGCCAGTTGGTAGAGCGATATGCCGTAGTAGGGGTGGTTTTCCCCCAGTGCTTTTTTCGTTATTTCCAAGTCTTGGAGATACAGCCGCTCTGCCTCTGCATACCGCCCCATGCTTTTATACAGCGATGCCAGGTTGTGCAGGGAGGTGGCATAGTAGGGGTGGTTTTCCCCCAGTGCTTTTTTCGTTATTTCCAAGTTTTGGAGATACAGCGGCTCTGCCTCGTTGTACCGGCCCATGCTTTCGTACAGCCATGCTAGGTTGTTTAGGGAGGTGGCATAGAAGGGGTGGTCTTCGCCGAGTTGGGCTTTATATATTTCCAAACCCTGCATGTACAGCGGTTCAGCCTCGTCGTACCGGCCCAGGCTTTTATAAAGGTCCGCCAGGTTGTCCAAGGAGCTGGCATAGTTGGGATGGTTTTCTCCGAGTTGGGCTTTATATATTTCCAAACCCTGCGTGTAGAGCGGTTCAACCTCGTCGTACCGGCCCATGCTTTCATACAGCCCCGCCAAGTTGTGTAGAGAGGTGGCATAGTAGGGATGGTCTTCTCCGAGTTGGGCTTTATATATTTCCAAACCCTGCGAGTAGAGCGGTTCAGCCTCGTCGTACCGGCCCATGCTTTCGTACAGCCTTGCTAGGCCGTTTAGGGAGGTGGCATAGGAGGGGTGGTCTTCACCGAGTTGCGCTTTCAATACTCCAATGGCCTCCACATACAGCGGCTCTGCTTCATCGTACCGGCCCATGCTTTCGTACAGCGATGCCAGGTTGTTCAGGGAAGTGGCATAGTCGGGATGGTCTTCGCCCAGTTGTACTTTCCTGATTTCCATGGCTTGTAGGTAAAGCGGCTCTGCTTCGGCGTACCGTCCCATGCTTTCATACAACACGGCCAGGTTGTTCAGGGAAGTGGCGTAGGAGGGGTGGTCTTCACCGAGTTGCGCTTTCAATACTCCAATCGCCTCCACATACAGCGGCTCAGCCTCGTCGTACCTGCCCATGCTTTCATATAGCGATGCCAGGTTGTTCAAGGAGGTGGCATAGTTGGGATGGTCTTCGCCCAGTTGTTCTTTCCTGATTTCCATGGAATGCTTGTAGAGCGGCTCTGCCTCGGCGTATCGGCCCATACTTTTATACAGCAAGGCCAGGCTGTTCAGGGAGTTGGCATAGTCGGGGTGGTCTTCGCCCAGGACTGATTTCCAGAGGACCGTAAGCTCCAAATAGTATTGCTCTGCCCCCTCGTAATTACCGGATTGCTTAGCTGCGTTTGCCAATGCATAAAGAAATTTCGCATAGGTTGTGGTATCTGTTGCGCCAAAGGTTTCCTTGAGTGTTGCGATATGCTTTTCAAAAAGTAGCATGGAGGCCTGATAAGCTGATGAAGCATAGAAGTCGGCTCCATTTTTAAGATCTCCATTGACATTCCTGAGCGTATCCGACAAAAAACTGAGGTTGGCATTTTTTTCCAGATAGGCCATCACCTCACCCTGTACCCTGTTATCCGCCCATTCTGCGGCTGTCCAGCCATCTTCCTGGCCGGTTTCGGGGTTGTATTCCCTGTCGTCCACCTCAATCTCCACATCTTCTATCAGGTAGCGGAGCATCTCCAACTTGCCTTCTCCTGCGGCTATGCCCGTGAGGTTGCCGTTGTAGGCGGTTTTTTCTTCATTTAGGTAAATGACCCCTTTTTTTAAAAATGGGTCGGCTCCGTAATCGACCAGCCATTTCACCATTTCCAGATCGGCCCGATAGGCTGCCCACATCAGCGGGGTGGCACCGTTTGTATCCAGTGCGTTTACATCTGCCCCGGCTTCGACCAGTTCCTGCACCTGGGGCAGGTCTCCGGCTTTGATGGCATCGAGTAGTGGGGTCTGGGCGTTAATGGCAGTACTCGATAGTAGGGTGCAGAAAAGTAAGAAAAGAAGTCGGTACATGGTAGGTCTGTATTTCTATCTGCCTAATTTACAAATCCTTCGCATGCAGCGCAAGGTATTCCTGCGGAGATCCTGGTATTTTTTTAATTATAGGCGGTTGGCTGTATTCAAAAAAGCAACCGGTTCGGTTTGCGGCCTGTTGACAAATCCGCTGGAGAATTTCGAAGTTTTTGGATGGGAATGCGGCAAAGCAAGAGGGTCCCTTGCTTTGCCACATCTTAGGATCTTAGGTTTCCAGTAATTCGATGTTGTAGACCCATTTCATGTCGTTGAAATCGACATATAGCTGGGCTTCACCGTTTCGGCTGTTGCGCTTAATCAGTCGCAAGCGGCACCTGGCGCCATCTTCATTGATGCAGAAGTACGACCAAACATCGTCGCCGTCGCTATCGGTTTTTTTTCCTTCGTTTTCGATGATATCGTATACCTGTTTTTCTTTGGAATAAACGGTGATGCGGTTGTCATCGGCGACGATCAAGACAGAAGTACGTTCCCAATCGGACCAGTCGCTCCATCGGTTGTCGTCATGCTTGAATTTCATTGCCAGGGCGGTGGTCTTCAATTTTATAACCTGGCCGAAGGATGTCTCAGTCATGAACACGGAAAAGAAAAGAACAAAGGCGAATGTTACTGCAGATTTTTTCATGGTTTCTTAAGTTATGGTTTGTATTCACTTGTAATCCCCAACACCGCCCGCTTCACACGGTTGTTACAAATTTTTTTTTAAAAAAAGATGGAAGCGTTCAGGGACAGTAAAAACACGGCTGTATTAACTGGGGATTGGATCCTCCGGTTTGCACGCAATCGTAAGTGATAATACTGCCGGGGAACTGACTTGCGCTCACTGACGCTTTCCATGCGGTACCAAGCATCGCTCAAAAAAGGAACCTTGCGATTAACCGTGGGTTGCGAATTGTACCCTCGACTAGCCTGCTACCTGGGTAACGAACGCGTGTATCCAGGAATGTACAAACCGGTACGAAGGAATGGGCTATCAAGCAGGGGGAGGTCTATTGTCCCGCAGCGTTGAGCAAGGCGATAACATACCCTTCCTCACCTCCCCAACCAATCCTTAAATTCCGCCGTTTTCTCCGAGCTGCTGATGCATTCTTTGCTACAGGGAGGCTCCAGGTCCAGTTTGATGCGGCTGCGGGAATAAGGGTGCATTTGCCGGATGGCCGAAACCTGCACCAAAAAACTGCGGTTTACCCGGAAAAATTGCTCCGGGTCCAAAACTTCCTGCAATTGGTCCAGAGTTTCATCCAAAACATATTTGTACCCTGTCTGCTCCACCAAATAAACCGCTTTGTTTTCGGCATAAAAATAAGCCAGCTCCTGAATGGCAATGGATTTAATGGTATTTCCAGCGCTTACCAGAAACCGCTTCCGGTAAGTTATCTCACGCTTCCTGATTTGTTCCAGTAGCCTATCCACCTGGGCCAGCTGTTTGTCTGATGCCTGAATGCTTTTTAGTTTTTGTAAACTGCCTGCCAATGCCTCCTGACTGATGGGCTTCAGCAGATAGGCAATGCCGTTGACCTGAAAGGCCCGCAGGGCGTATTCGTCGTATGCCGTGGTGAAAATCACAGGACAGGCAACCCTTACCTGATCGAAAATTTCAAAGCCCGATCCATCTGCCAGGTGTATGTCCAGAAAAATAAGTTCCGGATTATTATTTTTCAGGAATTCTACTGCTGCACTTACGGAGTCTACTTTTGCCAGGATACGGATATCCGGAGCTATCTGTTGGAGCATCCGTTCTAGCCGGTCTGCCGCCAGTTTTTCATCTTCTACAAGTAAAGTACTGTACATCTTTGATCAATCAGATTCAGTAATCAGTGGGATTTCAGCCATAAAATATCCCTCTTTTTATAAAATTTTGCCTCCTTGTTTGCTACCAGCTGCAGCCGCTGTACCATATTCCGCAATCCTGTCTGGGTTGAAGCCGCAGGGTAACTCCTCTCTTGCAGGTTATTGCTTACCAGCAGGGTGTCATTTTGTATCTCAAGACGGATGATCAATGGGCGTTCTTTCAAAATAGCATTGTGCTTGATGGCGTTTTCAACCAGGTTTTGCATGATTAAGGGTGGAATATAATAATGGTCCAGGTGTTTTTCCAGCTGGTGTTCAAATTTTAGCTGCTCGCCAAACCTGATTTTAAGCAGGAAAACAAATGAAGAGACAAAGTCCATCTCTTCTCTCAGGGAAACGAAATTCCGGTCCTTCACTTCCAGTACATACCGGTAAATACCCGCAAATTCCTGCACGAATTTTTCTGCTTTTACCGGATCCACTGGGATCAGCGAGGCCAGGGTGTTCAGGCTGTTGAACAGGAAGTGCGGATTTACTTGGTTTTTCAGGCTTTCAAATTGTAAACGGGCTGCTGTTTTCTTTAACCGCTCACTTTCCAGCAAGGAGGATTTCCACAGGTCAAAATAAAAAACAGTTTCATACACGATGGCAATAATGGCTGTAATAAATAGCCCCATGATCAGGATACGCTGGTGAAAATCCCATTCATAGGGTATCCAGTCAATCAAATGGAAAAATATAGTAACCAGCGTACCGGCAAGTAGCGTATAGGCAACGGAAAGCCCGATTTGGGTAAATATTCTTCTACTGGTTTGTTGCATAAGTGGAAAACGCTCCCTGACCCAACCCACAAGCTGGTAATTCCCTTCCCAAAAGGCAAAGGTATAGGCCAGGTTGACCAGAACATAAGGCCAAAAATCGGCGTCATGTCCAAAATAGGCCAGAATACCAGCCAGGCCCAGCATCAACAGGTATCGGTCAAAAGGAGCTTTTATTTTCATTTTACAGGACGCTTTGCTGACAATATAATCAAAGCTATTGGTTAAACCCGAAATATGCATTAGCCTATCTATTACGACCTGAAACTGCTTCAAAATCAGCCGCTACGCTGCTGTTTTCGATTTCACCATAGCGATGCTATGCCTCAGTCTCCAAACTGCCTGGTTTTCTTGCAGTTTCAGCTCTCATTGCGATTTCTAATGCATAAACGGGGTTAAAAGGTAAGTCTGTACTGAGGAATGGGGAAAATTCCCAACTGGTAACTGTTCACCACGGATTCAGTAATGGGATTATAGGTTTGCCGGAACAAATTCTGGTGATTGGTCAGGTTTTGTATGTCCAGCGACCATTCGTGCGTCAGGTTTTTCTTGTTCACCCGGTAATTTATTTTCAGATCGGACCGGAAATAATCGGGGTTTTTTACCGAATAGGCCCTCTCCTCCTGATAGACGGCCTGGTTTTCCATGATACTGCGCTCCAAATCGATGGGTGTAATGTATTGACCGCCTGCAAAGGTTATTTTGAAGTCCAGGGACAAAATGCGATTCGGACTTCCTATTTGCCATTCTTTGCCAAGTAGGCCATTCAGTACATATTGACTGTTGAAAGCCGTATTTCTCCATTCTTCATCACTGCCCTTGTATTTGGAATCAAACAATGATGTGGTGAGCAGAAAATAGGAGCCGCCGCTAAATTGTTTTTCAAGGGTAAGTTCCAGACCATAATTCCTGCCTCTTCCGCGATTGGTCAGGCTGTCCACATCCGGTATGCCAAAATCCGCACCAGCATTCAGCATGGAAAAACTGCTGGCATTTTCTTCTATGGCAATGCCATACAAATGCTGGTAGTAAATCTCAGATTTCAGGTGAATGTCCGGGCTTAATTGATACCTGTGTCCGGCTACAAAGTGATGAGATTTGGTGAAATCCAGGTTTTTGTTGGTTTTAATGGGGTCCTGATTCAGACCTTCAGATTCCAGAAAATAAACGGGTAAGGGCTGCAATTGGCTGTGCAGTCCATAGCCAAGACTAAAGGTGTTTCTTTCGTTTTGATCAAAGGAAAGACCCAGCCTTGGTTCCAGCTGTTGGGCATTGTTCAGCATAAAGTTTTGGTAATGTATCCCTATATTGGCTTTGAACCTTTGGTCAAAACGATGTTGCCATTGCAGGTGGGATTGAAACAGGCCGGAATTACCGGATTCATTTCTCAAATCCCGGAAGCGGTTTTCATCGGCCTGGTACAGGCTGTCACGCAGATTGAAGTTCAGGTAGTCGTAATTCATACCCGCACGAAAATTGTTTTTGTTGTCCACTTTCCGGTGAACCTCATATTGCGCCCTGAATTTGCTCAAACCATAATGGTTGCGGTAAAGCGGTACAGCTTCCCTGTTTTCCATACTCAATGAATCCACCCGGTTACCGGAAAAACTATGGTCAGCGGACAGGGTGATCACAGCAAAGGTTTGGGGATCGTAATATAGTGTGTGGTTGATGCCTACCACACCCATTTTGGCACGGTTATAAATGTTTTGGGACATCTCGGAATATAAATCTGTGGTGCTGCTGTCCGATTCCGAACCCAGTAAATCGATGTTACTTTTTCCTCCAAGAGCAAATAAGGAGAAACGTCCTGTTTTTTCGGTGGGCAGATCCACTTTCATGGAAAAATCCTGGTAATAAGGCACGGCATCACCAGTGCCGGCAGAAAAACCTACTTCCTGCATCATGGCAATGGTAGAATAGCGGTAATTCAGCAGGTAGGATGCTTTGTTTTTGCCTCCCAGGGGTCCTTCTGTGCCCAGCTCAAATCCATTGAAACCCATTTGGAACAGATGCTCTCTGCGATAGGCGTTCCCTTTTCTTAAATTAAGATCAAAAACCCCTGCGGTGGCGTTTCCATAGGTAGCTGGAAATGCCCCTGTGATAAAATCACTTTTATCCAGGAGGTTGCTGTTCAGGATGCTTACCGGACCTCCCGTCGTCCCCATGGCACCGAAATGGTTGGGGTTGGGAATGTCCACCCCTTCCAGTCTCCAAAGTACGCCGGTAGGTGAATTTCCCCGAATGATGATGTCGTTCCGGGAATCATTGGCACCACTTACCCCAGCAAAATTCTGAGCCATTCGGGCAGGATCATTCCTGCTTCCGGCAAAGCGATTGGTAGCTTCCATGTCAAAACCCCTGGCAGAAACGGTGGCCATTTCATTTTGAGCTTCCCGGGAATCCCCTCCGGCCTGTACCACTACCTCTTCCATTTGTTCCAGGTTTTCCTGTAAGGCGATGGTCAGTACGACCTCCTTGCCACTGGTAATGGGGACTTCCCGAAGACTGGTAGATTCATACCCCAGATAACTGATTTGAATCGTTGCCCTGCCGGTAGGTACTTCCTCCAATTCAAAACTGCCATCCAGGTCAGTGGCAGTTCCTATCAGTGGATCCGTACCCGGAATGCTTACCGAAGCTCCCGGCAGGGGAGATTGACTTACCATATCCAGTACTTTGCCCCTTACTGTTTGGGTGTACGGTGTCTTTTCCTGCGCTGCTGCCCAATGGCTCAGGCATAGCAGCATCATTAGTGTGATTAGTTGTTGTCTCATGTCGTGTGTGGTTATCATGCAGGCAAAGTAAAGGGGCTGTCAGGCCAGACGGAAATCATGTTGGACGGACCCGTTTAAATTGCGGATGAATCCGTATATTGAATGGATGGCTTTATTCCGGATAGGTACAAACCATTTCCGGGCAATCTTTTTGTTTGTATAAACCTTGAAAAAATGTCAGCAATTTCAGTGAATTGGTTAGTTTTTGCCGATTACTCGTTTTTGGTATTGCATACTACGCTTATCGGATTCAATTTATTTGGATGGATGGTGAAAAAGTGGCATAAAGCACATCTTTTGACGATTTCCCTAACTTTTTTGTCCTGGTTTCTTTTGGGTATCTGGTATGGTTGGGGTTATTGCTTCCTCACCGACTGGCATTGGCAGATCCTGAGAGATTTGGGGGAATCCAGTATGCCCAATTCCTATATCAGCTACCTGTTCAGCAGGTTTTTCGGTATTTTGCCTCCTGCTGGATGGGTGGATTTCTTTACCGTTTTGCTGGCCTTTCTGGCTTTGATTGCCTCAGTTTGGGTCAATTTTTTCCAAACCAAAAGATGAAGAAAAATTTGATGGTTGGAAGTTCAACCCGGATTAGGTATTAACCTGAGTTCGAATTAAGATCGTCAATAAAAACCAATTGAATCGTCACTGCGAACCCTTTGTCGTGGCTATAGGAGTTGGGAAAGGGTGTGGCAGTCTCGTTTGGCTAGAGATTCCCACGGCTTTCACCGCTCAAAATCGGCTCCAGGCGTACCGATAACGTTTTCTACGTCATCGCGAGTGCAGCGTAGCGATCTGAACCGGTGCGTATCTGTATGGGCTACTTAGATATGTATTCAAATGATTAGAATTTAATGAGTTAAAAAAATATATTGTCATCCAGATTTCTGCAATTTTTAAAATGTTAGGTCTACCGATGACGTAATTGAACCAGTTGTTTTTGATATTGTAGAAACCCTAGAAAATATGAGAAAAAAAAAAGAAATATATTTTAATACGCATAGAGGGCTGGCCTGACAAAAAACCGGGGGTGCGGCAGGTCGGAGGGGGGAAGGATTTTTTTGTCTTGATTTTTTGGTACTTTTTCATCAAGGAAAAAGTACAATAGAAATACGGTAAAATACTAAAAATAAACTTTAACTCATAATTATCCCTTAAACAATGAGAAGTTTATATTCCCATATAGTGCAAAAAACCTATCGTCATCCCGATTTCTGCGTTTAATAAAATGTTAGGTCTCGGAATGACGGTTTTTTAACGAAATTCAGTCGAACTCAGATTATTAGATTTCCCAATACCGGGAAAAGGTGAATTGGGCAAAGAAATAGTTGAACCTGAATGCAATAGGCCAATACTTCAAACAGCGCCCTGTAATTGGACTTGATTTCGGGTTCATTGAAGTAGAAGAATTTACCGGGCTTTTTTCAATACAGCAATCAAAAACTGTCATTAGTCAGTCAATACCGATAAACAGGCTTCCTGACATTTGCGGCAGGCTTTGGCACATCGCTGACAATGCTCGTGCTCATGTTTCTCACATTCATCGGCACATGCCCCGCATATTCTTGCACAAAATTTCAGCAATTCATCCAGGGGACCGAAAGACATGGACAATAATTTTGCTGTGGTACTGCAGGTTTCCGCACAGGCCCTGTCTGTCCTGATGCAGTCTACCATATGGTGAATATTGTCTTCATCCAGGCAGGCATTAGCGCAATGGTTACAGGTCATTGCGCATTCATTTAGAATTTGGATTAAATCAGCACTTTTCATGGTTAATTCATTTGGGTTTAAAATCTCAGATGTCCAAAAACCATGCCCCATTTACGCAGAATCTGGTTTGCATAATAGATATTACCTGCCAAAATCCCTGAAGGCTTTTAAGGCAATCTGTCCTATAGCAGACTCTGCTTCCTCCATAGAGTCAAATTTCTCTACAAATACGGACAATATCAGCGGTTTATCCCCTAAGATTATTCCCGCATCTCCCCGTACATAATCCAGGGTACCTGTTTTGTGCGCCACTACCGTACCTGCGGGCAATTGGCTGGGTATGGTGCTGTTGTCTGCACATCCTTTGAGCCAATGCATGATTTCTGCTCTTGAATTTTCATTCAGCCAGGCTCCATTCCACAGTTTTATAAGTATGTCGTTAATTTCCTGAGGACTGGTATAGTTCTGTCTCCCTTCTTCAATCGCCTTAAAATCCATCATAATCCGGTTCAATTGGGTGTCCTCGTATCCATATTCCCTTAGCCAATGCTGAATGTAATCCATTTCAATGGTACGGATCAGGATATTGGTGGCGGTGTTGTCACTGATGCGGATCATCTCCTCAGCCAGATAGCGAAAAGTAATCCTGGAGCCCTCCGGCAAATGCTGTAGCTCTCCCGCTCCACCCACCTTATCGGATGCCTGCAGGGTATATAGTGAATCCAGGTGCATGTGTTCTTCGTCCACTTTCTCCATCAGGCTGATCAAAATGGGTATTTTTATGATGCTGGCAGAGGGTATGCGTTTGCCGGCATGCTGTTGGAAAAGGGGCTCTCCTGTTTCATCCTGAATCAACAGGGAGATATCCAGGTGATCGGGAAACTGCTTCATAAAATCCTGCCAATCCTTCTGGGCGGAGGCAAAACCGGGGAAGAGCAGCATTAACAAAAACAAGGATTTTATACCCCTGGGATGTATCATTTGGGAGGGCTTAAATGGCTGGATAAGTATAGGAAGATTGTAGGCCTAAAGGTAAGCCCAAAGTCCAGTAAATCAATAAAAATACTGTCCAGATCAGCAAGAGGAATAAGGTATAAGGAAGCATCAGGGATACCAATGTGCCTATTCCCGTGTTTTTCACATACCGCTGGCAGAAGATCACCACCAGAGGAAAATAAGGCATTAATGGGGTAATGATATTGGATACCGAATCTCCCACCCGATAGGCGGCCTGGGTAAGGTCAGGTGAAATATCCAATTGCATCAACATGGGGACAAAAATGGGGCTGATCAGTGCCCACTTTGCAGAAGCGGAACCCACAAGCAGGTTTACAAAGGCACTTAAAAAGACGATGCCCACCACCGTTACCTGGGAAGGAAGCTGTAAACTTTGAAGAAAAACAGCTCCCTTCAGGGCAGTCATGGATCCTATATTGGACTGGGTAAAGGCATCAATAAATAGGGCACAGAAAAAGGCCATGACAATATAATGCGCCATGCCTCCCATAGCTTTACTCATGGATGCAATTACATCTTTTGAATTTTTGTAGCTTCCTGAGATGAAACCAAAAATGATTCCGGGAATCCAAAAAACAAGGAAAATCAGCGGAACGATAGACTGCATCAGTGGTGCTGCAAAGGAGGTGATTTCTCCTTCAGGATCCCGCAGACTGGATCCGACCGGATAAGCCCAAAAAAATAAGCCTGTCAGGCCAAGGATCATGACAAGGCTGGCAATTTTAAATCCTATTTTCTCTGATTTTTCCAGCAGATCCATTTTGGGTATATCATTAAGGTCCTTATCTACCGGATTATTGCTGTTTAATCGCGGTTCAATGATCCGGTCAGTCAGGTACCAGGCCACTCCTATTACCACAATGCTGGAAAGTCCTGTAAAATAAATATTATTCAGGGGGTTGAGATTGATATCAGGGTCGATAATCCTGGCCGCAGATTGGGTGAAGCTTTGCAGCAGAGGATCTATCGCAGAAGGGATAAAATTGGCACTAAAGCCGCCGGACACCCCTGCAAAGGTAGCTGCAATTCCTGCCAATGGATGCCTTCCTGCTGCATAAAATATGACCCCTCCCAGAGGAATGACAAGCACATACCCGGCATCAGCAGCAGTATGGCTCACTATGGCTACCAATACCAGTATGGGAGTAAGCAGGCTTTTAGGAGTAAAACCCAAAAGGTATTTTAATCCGGCGGGAATAAATCCGGAGTATTCTGCCACTCCTACGCCCAACATGGCTAGCAATACCACACCCAAAGGGGGGAAATTGATGAAAACAGAAATCATTCGGGATAGGAAATCGGCGATTTTTTCACCCGTCAGCAGGTTTTGTATGTACAACTTTTCTCCCGTTCTGGGATCCAGTTCGCCAAAATCTACCGGAGCCAGCAAAGCTGATAAAAACCAGGTAAGCAGCAACAGGAATAAAAATAAAATGGCAGGGTCAGGAAGTTTGTTCCCTGCTTTTTCAATAGCAGTTAAAAAGCGATCCAACAGGCTGTTTTTTTGTAAGTTATCGTTCATTTTCTATTTTTAGAAAACCAAAAATAATAACCTGCGGCGCATTTCCCCGATCCTTAGGTAAAAAATAATACGATAATTCAATCATGCCGGGTAAACTAACCTGGTCCGGGAAAATGGTAACTCCCGCTAACCCTTGTTTTTTTATAGCGATCAGAAAATAAGCGAGAGGTTATGTGTGCTGGTTATATGCAGCGAATGATAAACTAATAAGCGCCGACATAGGCCTCGAAAAGGGCTTTAAATGTTTCCTCCAAATTGTGCGAAAGGCCCGGATGTGGTCTGGAGGTTTGAATCATAGAACTTCTTACGGCTGTCAGCCAACGGAAACGCGAAGCGGTATTTTGCGAAGCAATAGGGCTGGCTGCTTTTTCACCTTTACAAATCCGGATAAAGGCATTCAAATGATCTTGTATGGTGTCCGGATCCGCATCCGGATCAAGGGCTTGCAATTTGGTTTTATCCAAGCGGATGGCGCATTTTAAAAATTGTTGTTGTATGGAGCACAGGATTACTCCGACATTGATAAATTCCTCCTTCTCCACCCGTGGAACTACCCGGACGATGGCGTATTCATACAAGTGCTTTTCTGGCATTTTGGGCTTGATTTACAAATATTTCAGAATGCTTGAGCCGGAGCAATAGAAAATCCAGGTACACCTGTTTCCAAACTTCTACGGTGCCTGTTTCGCCCATGGCTTTCAGCCACTCATCGGGAAGTGAGTTGACGATTTGCCACAGGGATTCCGGAGAAAGGATTCGTTTGAAGGCTGCATCCACTTCTTCGAGCTTTTCTGCACGAGGCAATAATACATGGTCTTTGATTAAAGGGAAAGGGCCTTTGGCATGTTTTTCCCAGTTTTCCCAGGTATGGTGAAAAATAAAGGAGGCGCCATGATCAATGAGCCATAGTTCCCGATGCCACATTAGCATGTTGGTATTCCGAAAGGTTCTGTCCACGTTGGTGATGAAGGCATCCAGCCATACGATGGCGGAAGCCAGGTCGCCTGAAACCACATCGGCTGCCGGGTCAAAATTGACCGCTGCGGACAAGAAATGAAGCCCCAGGTTCAATCCCTGGCTGCTTTTTAATAAATCCTGTATTTCTTCGTCTCCCTCCGTTTGTCCAAATGCCGCGTCCAGCCTGGCAAAGACCAATTCCGGTACCTTGAATCCCAAAAGTCGGGCGATCTCCCCGCCCAGCAGTTCTGCCAGCAAAGCCTTTTCCCGCTGCCCGGCACCGCGAAATTTCACCACGTACGTAAACCCATCATCTGCCAACGCTAAAGCGGGTAAAGAACCGCCTTCCCGCAGGGGCATTTTGTATTGCATGACATTAACGGACCGGAGGCTTATCTTACTCATTCCCTTTTGCCACTGGCAGGTTATTTCTGGACCACTCACTCCAGGACCCAACATACAATTTAGGGATTTCCATACCCGCATGGGCCAATGCCAGCAGTGTATGGCAGGCGGTGACCCCTGAACCACAATGCACGATGGTGTTTTTGGATGATTTGTCCAATACGGTTTTATATTTCTGCTTTAAAGTTTCAGGCTTTAAAAAAACTCCCTTTTCATCCAAATTCTCTGAAAACGGGATATTGACCGCACCGGGGATATGTCCTGCTACCAGATCTATTGGCTCCGATATTCCCAAATACCTGGTGGATTCCCGTACATCAATGACCATTTTATCTTTATCCTTGGCTGCTTTTTCTACTTCCTGAAAATCTGCCAAAGGTAATTGCCATTCCTTAGCCGGATAGGGAGAAGTTGCTTTCGGGAATTCGGTTTGGCTGCTTGTAGAAAGGCCGGCCTTTAGCCCTGCCTCTTTCCCTCCATCTAACACCTGCACCTTATCATGACCCAGTGCTTTGAGCATCCACCAAAACCGTGCAGCAGACATGCCTCCATTTTTATCGTCATAAACCACTACACGGCTTTCCGGGCTTATGCCCAGGGCACCCAGTGTTTTTCCGAACTCCCCGGGATCTGGTAGGGGATGACGCCCTCCTATCGAGGCATCCTCCCTGATATGGGACAATTGCCTGTTGAGGTCCACATGAAGGGCTCCTTTCAGGTGTATGGATTGGTATTTTTCCTTGTCAAAACTGGCATCAATCAATACCAGGTTTTGGGCTTCCATTAAAATCAAAAGGTCTTTGACGCTGATTAGTGGTGCAGTCTGGTTCATACAATAATTGTTTCTTTGTAGTTTTAACTCAAATATAAAGGCTAAAGGCAAGGATTTGCCAAAAAGGGTTAAAAAATGAATAATTACCTCCATCAAACCGGAGGTATTTCTCATTTTGGGTATTAAAAAGGCCATAACTCAACAGTTACTAAGGCTGATGCAAATTCCTGGTTTTAACTTAAATCAAAATTTCAACATGCGATAAATTCCAAAATTCCCTTGGGAAAAGCTGTTGTATTTGGCATTAAAATAAATCAAAATAACTTTTGAAAATGAAGGGCCTTTTCTATATTTGCCTCAGCTTATGAAAAAAACGATTCAAATCTGGTGGTGGCTTACTTACTTCTTTTAGAGGGAGAACAGCTAACCATTGCCAAAATTTGATAATACAAATATACTTAGGCTTGCTGGACTCCCGGCAAGCCTTTTTTTATGTAAAACTCAGTCAATGAAACCTATCAAAATCAAAACCCGGTACAAAAAACTGCTGGCAGATACCATCACTCCGGTGAGTATTTACCTGCAGATCCGTGACAGGTACAACAATACCATTCTTCTGGAGAGTTCTGATTATCACGGTAATGAAAACAGCTATTCCTATATTTGTTGTGAGCCCATGGCATCTTTTTCTCTCGTTAGGGGCAAAATACGACAATCACTGCCAGGGCAGGAAACTACCCTGCATGGTCTTACTAAAGGGGAAAAAATAATGGATGCCCTCAGGGCGTTTTCCAATAATTTTCAGGAAGAGCAGCTTGATTATAAATTCATTACCAATGGGCTTTTTGGGTACATACAGTATGATGCCGTTAATTATTTTGAAGACATCAACTTGCAAAATACCCAGGATTCGGACATACCATTGATCCATTATGCCGTGTATAAAAACATGATAGTGGTGGATCACTTCAAAAATGAGCTGCACATTTTTGAACATTACCTTGAGGGTGATCCAGGAGAATCAGGCATTCCAAAAATTGAAATGATCCTCAACAATAAAAACCTTCCCAGCTATGGTTTTCAGTTGGAAGGCGAGGTAAGTTCCAATTATACCGATCCTGAATTTCTGGAGATTCTGGCCAAAGGCAGGGATCATTGTTTCAGGGGAGATGTTTTTCAGATTGTACTTTCCCGCACTTTTTCTACCGGGTTTAAAGGAGATGAATTCAATGTTTACCGGGCTTTGCGCTCCATCAATCCTTCCCCTTACCTGTTTTATTTTGATTACGGATCCTACAAGGTCTTTGGCAGCAGTCCGGAAGCCCAGATAGTTGTCAAGGGAGACAAAGCCACCATTTATCCCATTGCCGGAACATTTAAGCGTACCGGTAATGATGCGGCAGATGCCAAACTGGCGGTCAAACTTTATGACGATCCCAAAGAGAATTCAGAACACGTGATGTTGGTGGATTTGGCCAGAAATGACCTGAGCCGCTCTTCGGTAAAGGTGAATGTAGAGGTTTTTAAAGAGATTCAGTATTATTCCCATGTCATACACCTGGTCTCCAAAGTGACCGGACAGCTTCCAAAAGGAGCCAATCCGCTCCAATTGGTGGCCGATACCTTTCCTGCGGGCACTTTGTCGGGAGCGCCCAAATACCGGGCAATGGAATTGATCGACGGCCTGGAAAATTGTTCCAGGAAGTTTTATGGCGGGGCCATAGGTTTTTTGGGTTTCAACGGGGATTTTAACCATGCCATCCTGATCCGGTCTTTTGTTTCCGAAAACAACCAGCTTCGCTTTCAGGCCGGAGCGGGGGTAGTAGCCAAGTCCTCCATTGAAAGTGAATTGCAGGAAGTAAGCAACAAACTGGAGGCACTGAGGGTGGCCCTTAAATCAGCAGAGGGTATTTAGATTTTTACAAGAAAATGATTAACCAATGAAAATACTGGTACTGGACAATTACGATTCTTTTACGTATAATTTGGTCTATATTATCCGAGACCTGGGCTACAATCCGGATATCTACCGGAATGATAAAATAAGTCTGGAAGAAGTGGAAGCTTATGACAAAATATTGCTTTCTCCCGGACCCGGAATTCCGTCTGAAGCAGGAATTATGCCCGAATTGATAAAAAGATATGCTGCTTATAAAGATATCCTGGGCATTTGCCTGGGACATCAGGCTATAGGAGAGGCTTTTGGGGGAGGCCTGATTAACCTTACGGAAGTGGTACATGGGGTGGCTTCAAAAGTAAGGATACAGGCGGATCCTTTGTTTGAGGGGGTGCCTGAGTTTTTTACTGTTGGCAGGTACCACAGTTGGGTCATTGATGAAACGCTGTTTCCGGCAGAGCTGGAAGTGATAGCCAAAACACCTGATGGACAGATCATGGCAGTAAGACATAAAGAATACCGGGTGAAAGGTCTGCAGTTTCATCCGGAAAGCATTCTTACAGAAAATGGGGTGCAGATTATCAAAAACTGGATTGAAGGAGCTTAAATCAAGTACAATGAAAGAAATACTGAATCACCTGATCGAGCATAAAACCCTCAGCAAGGAACAAGCCAAAGGGGTGCTGAAAGAAATGACTTCAGGAGAGGTAAACAATAGCCAAATGGCCGCCTTTCTTACAGTTTTTATGATGCGCAGTGTGCGGGTAGAAGAGTTGATGGGCTTTAGGGAGGCCATGCTGGAGCGATGTATTCCGGTAGAAATTCCGGAATATGATGCCATAGACCTCTGCGGAACAGGTGGGGATGGTAAGGATACCTTTAATATATCCACCCTTGCTTCCTTTATCGTAGCAGGTGCAGGACAGCCGGTTGCCAAACATGGTAATGTAGGGGTGTCTTCGGTTTGTGGCTCCTCCAATCTCCTGGCTCATTTCGGCTATGAATTTACCAATGATATAGATAAACTGAAGAGCAGTCTGGACAGGGCAGGCATTTGTTTTCTTCATGCCCCGCTTTTTCATCCGGCCATGAAGCACATAGGCCCCGTGAGAAAAGACTTGGGTGTCAAAACCTTTTTCAATATGCTGGGCCCAATGGTTAATCCCAGTTTTCCTAAAAAGCAGCTGGTGGGGGTTTTTAGTCTGGAATTGGCTAGGCTATATGCCTATCTGTACCAAAATAATGATGTCCGGTTCAGTATTTTGCATGCTTTGGACGGCTATGATGAAATATCCCTGACAGGAGGTCTCAAGTGGATTTCCAACCGTGGTGAACAGGTATTGAGTGCGGAGGACCTGGGATTTAAGACCATTAGCCCAGAGGCCATCAAAGGGGGCAACACGGTGGAAAAATCTGCCGAAATATTTATCCGGATACTGGAGGGAAAGGGCAGTAAAGAACAAGAAGCCGTGGTAATCGCCAATGCCGCCGCCGCCTTGCTCACCTCAAAACCGGAATGGGATTATGATAAAGCCAGGGAGGTAGCTACCGCTTGCCTGAAAAATGGAAAAGCGCTGAAGGTGTTTAAAGAACTGGTAGATCCTAAAACCTCAATAAACATTAGTTGATCATGAATATTCTGGATAAAATCATTGCCTTTAAGAAAACCGAAGTCGAAGAAAAGAAAAGCCTTTACCCGGTTAAATTACTGGAAAAAAGCCTTTTTTTCGATAGCCGGACAGTATCCATGAAGCGATATGTGAAGGACCCTGAGAAAACCGGTATCATTGCCGAATTCAAAAGAAAGTCTCCTTCCAAAGGTTGGATCAACCCGAATGCCAAAGTGGAGCAAACCACCATAGGATACATGCAAGCAGGAGCTTCAGCCTTGTCTGTTTTGACAGATCAGGAGTTTTTTGGCGGATCGGAAGATGACCTGAAGCAGGCCAGAAAGTTCAATTATTGTCCCATCTTGCGAAAGGACTTTATGATAGACGAATATCAGCTCATAGAATCCAGGTCACTGGGGGCCGATTGTATCCTGTTGATTGCAGCAGCCCTGGCCCCGATGGAATTGAAACGACTTGCAGGCCTGGCAAAAAACCTGGGCCTGGAAGTACTGTTGGAAGTTCATGACCGGAGAGAGTTGGAGGAAAGCCTCAACGAAAACATAGATCTGGTAGGTGTCAATAACAGAAACCTCAAAACTTTTGAGGTTAATGTGGACACTTCACTGGAATTGGCAGAAATGATACCGGAAGGATTTGTAAAAATTTCAGAAAGCGGTCTTTCTGATCCGGGCACCCTGGTTCAGCTAAAGGAAGCGGGTTTTGATGGCTTCCTTATAGGGGAAAATTTCATGAAAACCATCAGACCCCATCAGGCTGCTTACAATTTCATGCAGCATTACAGGAAATTACTTGCCGGGCAAACCAAAACCACAGGAGCATGATCATCAAGGTCTGTGGCATGGCAGATATCGCCAACATGGAAGGCCTTGTGGAACTGGGCCTTGTCGACTGGATGGGCATGATTTTCTATCCCCCGTCCAAAAGGTATGTGCCGGATTTTGGTCAGCCCCCTGAGGCCTATCGCAGATGGACCATCCCTAAAGTTGGTGTATTTGTAAATGCATCCGCAGAAACGATCCATTCAGCAGTTAAGGCTTATGGTTTGGAAAAGGTGCAGTTGCATGGGGATGAGACCCCCCAAGAGGTGGAGGAAATTAGGAATCAAACCAATGTAGAGCTCATCAAAGTGTTTCGGATTGGCGCAGATTGGTCCTGGAAGGGACTGGAGGCCTACCTGGCCCATGTGGATTATTTTCTTTTTGATACCGATGGGCCCTCATTTGGAGGAACCGGTCACAGGTTCAATTGGGAAATTTTAAAACAATACCCCTTCAACAAACCGTTTTTGTTGAGTGGAGGGATAAGTATTGATCAGGTGGACGAAATCATGGAATGTTACCATAACTTGCCAGCCATGGCAGGCATAGATATCAATTCCAAATTTGAAATACGACCCGGGTTAAAAGACCTGGATTTGATCCGTGAATTTACCCTCAGGATTAGAAACAAAGCAATGAAAATAAAAGAATAGATGGATACATCAATGATAAAAGTAGACGAAAATGGATTTTACGGTCAATTTGGGGGTGCCTTTATCCCCGAAATGCTGTATCCCAACATAGAGGAGCTTCGGGAAAATTATGAGCAGATCATGGCGTCTGAGGCTTTCAAAGAAGAATTTGAACGGCTTTTAAAAGACTATGTCGGAAGGCCTACACCTCTTTTTTATGCCAACAGGCTATCTGAAAAATATGGTGCAAAAATTTATCTGAAAAGGGAGGATCTCTGCCATACGGGAGCTCACAAGATCAACAATACAGTTGGGCAGATTATTTTGGCCAGAAAATTGAACAAGAAGCGCATCATCGCAGAAACCGGAGCAGGACAGCATGGTGTGGCCACGGCCACTGTCTGTGCCTTAATGGGAATGGAATGCACCGTTTATATGGGTGCAGTTGACATGGAGCGGCAGAAACCGAATGTGGAACGCATGCGGATACTGGGAGCTAAGGTAGTGCCGGCCAACTCAGGGAGCAAAACGTTGAAGGATGCCACCAATGAAGCCATGCGGCAATGGATCAATAATCCGGTAGACACCCATTACATCATAGGATCTGTAGTAGGTCCTCACCCTTATCCGGAAATGGTGGCCCGGTTTCAATCGGTGATTTCTGCTGAAATGAAAATCCAGTTGAAGGAAAAAGAAGGCAGGGAAAATCCCGATTTGGTGATTGCCTGTGTGGGAGGAGGAAGCAATGCCGCCGGGGCATTTTACCATTATTACAATGAGCCGGAGGTAAGGTTGATTGCTGTGGAAGCCGCAGGTTTGGGGGTCAGTTCCGGCAAATCAGCGGCGACGACCATGCTTGGAAAGCCGGGCATCCTACATGGCAGCCGGACCCTGTTGATGCAGACGGCAGATGGGCAGGTAGTGGAACCCCACAGCATCTCAGCAGGCCTTGATTATCCGGGCATAGGACCCGTTCATGCGCATTTATTTGATTCCGGAAGGGGAGAGTTTGTGGCTGTAGAGGATGAAGATGCCATGAAGGCTGGTATAGAGGTCAGCCGCCTGGAAGGGATTATTCCTGCCATTGAATCTGCACATGCATTCCATGCCCTGAACCAAATCGAATACAAATCAACGGATGTGATAGTGATCAATCTTTCCGGAAGGGGCGATAAAGATCTCGAAACTTACATCAAATGGGGAAATTACTAAACCGTTATGAACCGCATAGATAAATTATTTCAAAACAAGAAGGAGTCGATTTTGTCCATTTATTTTACCGCTGGTTTCCCTCAGTTGGAAGATACCCTGCCTATTATGGAAGCCATCGAAGCTGCCGGGGCAGATATCATTGAAATAGGTGTGCCCTATTCCGACCCCATTGCTGATGGACCCACCATTCAGGAAAGCAATAATGTAGCCCTGAAGAATGGGATGACACTTCACCTTTTGTTTGAGCAGCTAAAAAATCTGAGGGAAAAGATTAGCATTCCCGTAATTTTGATGGGGTACTTGAATCCAGTGGTGCAGTATGGAATGGAGGCCTTTTGCAAAAAGTGTAAAGAGGTAGGCGTGGACGGACTTATTTTGCCTGATTTGCCCATGCAGCAATACCTGACCGAATACAAAAGCCTGTTTGATGCTTATGATCTCAGGAATACTTTTTTGATTTCACCTCAGACATCCGAAACCCGTATCCGGCAAATCGATCAAAATACGGATGGGTTCATCTATATGGTTTCATCTGCCAGCATTACCGGTGCCAAAAAAGCCGTGTCACCCGAGCAAATAGCTTACTTCGAGCGGGTAAAGGCCATGGAACTATCAAATCCAAGACTGATCGGCTTTGGCATTTCAGATAAGGCTTCGTTCAATACTGCTGCGGCCCACTCTCATGGTGCCATAATCGGTAGTGCCTTTATCCATGTGCTCCGGGACTCAAAGGATCTGAAAAAAGACATTTACCATTATATTCAAAGTATTATAGCATGATCATTCAACTTAACCAGGATATCAGTATTTCCCAAAAAGAGGCCTTGATGGATAAAGTCAACCGCATGGGCTACAAGGTGACGGAAGTAAAAACCCAGGTGGGAGATTACCTGATAGGTATCGGTAAATCTGCTTTCGATATCAGGAAAATTGGGGTGCTTGACGGTATTCAGGATATACATATCGTTTCCGATGAGTACAAGTTGGTTTCTAAGAAATGGAAAGTAAAGCCCACAAGAATTGATTTGGGTGAGGGCATTGGAATAGAAGACGGGGATATGGCCATCATTACCGGGCCATGTTCCATTGAGTCCGAAGAACAGATTGCCAAGGTGATAGCCCACATGAAGGAAAACCAGATCACGATGATGCGGGGTGGTGTTTTCAAGCCCAGGAGCAGCCCTTATGCTTTTAGGGGATTGGGAATGGATGGGCTTAAATTATGGTACCAACAGGCCAAAGCTGCGGGGATCAAAATTGTAACTGAAGTCATGCAGGTATCCCAGATTGAGGAAATGCACGATTATGTAGATGTGTTTCAGGTAGGTGCCCGAAACACCCAGAATTTCAACCTTTTGGATGAATTGGGAAAGGTGGATAAGGCTGTGATGATCAAAAGGGGGATATCCGGAACCATAGAAGAGCTCTTGCAATCTGCCGAATATGTTTTCTCCGGAGGAAATGAAAAATTGATCCTGTGTGAACGAGGGATCAGAACCTACGAGAAGGCCAGTAGAAATACACTTGACCTGAACGCTGTACCAATCCTGAAATCCAAATCCCATTTACCCGTAATAGTAGATCCGTCCCATGGAATCGGTATCAGGGAATTTGTGCCCCAAATGGCATTGGCCGGGGTGATGGCAGGTGCGGATGGCATCATCTACGAGTCTCATGAAAACCCTGATAAAGCCTATTCAGACGGGCAGCAAACCTTAAATTTTGACCAAAGTGCCCTTCTGGCCGATCAGATCAGAAGAACATTTGCTTTGAGAAAAACTTTTGATTTATTGTAAAGGCCATGCCCTGAAGTTATAATTTGGCCGGGAGTTTAGGTTTTATGCTACCGGCTGCGAGTTCTTTTTAATAAGACCAGGTTGGAGTCCCTTTCTTTTCTTGATGGTGGTGTTTGCGAGCTTACTTTATCCGGGAAAACCTTTTTTAAGGGAAAAATACCCTTTCCTGATGGACATGAGTTGGAAAGCTGTCTCCGGCTGATTTAGCTGTAGTTAGGAAAGCTGGGTATTTCCCGTCTGCGAAGGGATGGACCTTCAGCTATTTTTGGCACGATTTTTTGCCCAATTTTATAACATGATCGAGATAAAAAAATAATTTATAGTTTCTATCGTTATAAATTTAAAATTTACCTGGTAAAAACATGAATCTGTAAAGAGTACTAAACAGGAAGTATATTTTTTCGTTCTCTTAAAAGAAGGTTACCCGGTATTTGCCAGCTGCAGGATTTGAATGAAGAAGGGGAAAGTGTGGGTATTCCTAACCATTGAATGAAAGCATAATGATTGAAAGAAAACCGGAAGATGTTTTTTTAGACCCCAGGCTAAAAAAGCTTGATCAAGAATATGACAGCTATACCCCTGAAGATTTTCAGGTTTGGAGAATTCTTTACGAGCGTCAATATAAAATCCTCGCAGGAGCCGCCTCTGAGAAATTCATGAAGGGGCTGGAAACCATTGGGTTTTCAGCAGACAGCATAGCCAATTTTGAGGAGGTAAACAAAAGCTTGGCAGGGGTAACCGGATGGGCCATTCAGGTTGTACCGGGTTTGATCGATGATGACCTGTTTTTTAGTCTGTTGTACCACAAACGTTTTCCGGCCTCTACCTGGCTGCGCAAAAAAGAAAACCTGGATTACCTGGAGGAACCGGACATGTTTCATGATGCCTTTGCCCACCTGCCTCTACTTACAGACCCGGATTACACCCGTTTTTTAAAAGACCTGGCAGCAATTGCGCTCAAACACATAGATAACCCCCTGGCCATTGACCTGCTTTCCAGGATTTATTGGTACACCATAGAATTTGGTTTGATTCGGGAGAAAGGGCAACTCAGGGTTTATGGGGCAGGTATTCTTAGTTCAGCCGGGGAGACTAAATTTTGTTTGTCTGATGAACCCCAACACTTTCCCTATGAAGTGGAGATGGTATTGAATACCCCATACTGGAAAAATAAATTCCAGGACAGGTATTTTATTATCGAGGATTATGCCGCTTTATATACTTCGGTTCCCCTGATAGAAGAAAAATTGGCTGGGCTGTTGGAAAAAGGTGATTAATTTGGGGGAATTTCAGTACTTTTTATTTATTCTTGGGTATTCATGTTAACAGGCACAAATACCACATATGATGAGCCCTCTTTTAAAAAGATCATTTCTTTTACCCTTATTTCTTTTTCTTTGTGGCCAATTGTCAGCACAAGATTCTCTGGACATTTACCTGGGCATAGGGCAATCCAATATGGCAGGCAGGGCAGAAGTGAAGGAGGACTTGGCAGCTCCTTTAACCGGTGTTTATCTATTTACCGGAACCGATTGGGTGCCTGCGGCCAATCCCATGAATATTTATTCCAGTATAAGAAAGGACAGCAGCATGCAAAGGCTTAGTCCTGCCTATGGCTTTGTGCAAAAAATCAGTGCGTTGAATCCAGAAAAGAAAATTGGTATGGTGGTGAATGCCAAAGGGGGGAGTGCCATTGAAGAATGGTTGCCGGGAACTCATTTTTTTAACGAAATAGTAGCCAAATCCAGGCTTGCAGCAAAGAATGGCACGATCAAAGGGGTAATATGGCACCAAGGGGAGTCCAATGTTAACAGGGCGGACCAGTATTTGGACCAGCTCAGTCAGTTGATCGTCGCTTTGCGGGATACCCTGGGCCTGGCAGACCTTCCTTTTGTGGCGGGGCAGGTCTCTGAGGACAAAGCAAATAGGAAACCTTTCAATCAAATGATCCTTAATTTACCTGATAGGCTGCCCTATACTGCAGTGGTAAGCAGCCATGGAACGACTACCTTTGACAGTACTCATTTTGACAGTCCCAGTCAGATTTTGCTGGGAGAAAGGTACGCCTATAAAATGCAGACACTATTGGATCAGAAACAGGCAAAAGAAAGCTTCGCCTTTGGCGTGATAGCCGATGTGCAATATGCAGATGTGGCAACCGCCGGCAAGCGCAATTACCGGGGAACCCTGAACATTCTTGAACAAACCATTCCATTTCTGAATGCCTATAATCTCGACTTTTCTGTCAGTCTGGGCGATCTGATAGACAGGGACTTTGCAAGTTTCGACAAGCCCCTGGCCCTACTGGAGAACAGCCGGGCACCTTTTCACCATGTTTGGGGAAATCATGACTTTTCCGTGGCTGACAGCCTCAAGCAGGAAGTGGGAAAAAGACTGGGCAATGAAAAGGGTTACTATGCCTTTGAACATGGAAGGATGGTTTTTTTGGTTTTGAATGGCATGGATATCAGTCTGGAAGGTCACCCTAAAGGCAGTGAAAATTATAAAAAAGCGGAGGCAATGATGGCCGGATTGGAGGTTGCAGGCGCCAATAATGCCAAGCCCTGGAACGGGGCGATCGGAAAAGCCCAGATGCAATGGTTAAGCAGTCAGGTAAAGGATGCAGAAAGCGCAGGTAAAAAAGTGTTGGTCTTTTGCCATTATCCCCTATTGCCTGAAAATGGCCTTCACCTGCTCAACAGCCGGGAAGTATTGGATACCATAGGCAAATCCCCCGCTTTGCTTGCCTGGTTTTCAGGACACCACCATGAGGGGAATTATGTGCAAGATGAACATGGGGTGCACCACCTGACTTTTGAGGGTATGGTGGAAGCCACTTCTCCGGTACTAGGGGCAGTGGTGACAGTACACCCAAATAAATTAATCATCCATGGCATTGGTCATGAAGCAGATCGGATACTGGAATTCAGGTGATTACTCCCGGGTACCCCTGGTCCATTGAAAAGCCTCTCGAAATTTCCCCTTTTGGTACTGGATTAATTTTTATATTAGCGGATTAAAAGAGAAATCATGTATACCCGTTTTGCCAAAGTGTTTTATTTTCTGTCCATAGGTTTATTTTTGTTTTTATTGTTATATGTGTATGCGGCTTTGCCTGAATTTGCTACTTATGTTGTGAACGAAGCAGGGATGCCACTCAAGCAGGTGAGCAAGGATAGTTTCTTTTATGGTACGGTGGCTTTGTTTTTGGTTTATAATCTGCTCTTGATCATACCAGCCAAATTAATAGAAATGAAAATCAATGTTTCATTAAAAAAGCTGTTTCCGGTAGGAGATCCCTACAGGGATAAAATGCTCTCCTGGATCTATTCATTTATTGGCATACTCAATATTGCAACGGCTGTGCTTGTTTTTTATATCCACAGCCTTAGTAATCAAAATGAAATCAGTAGTTCAGAATTCAGTTTCTTTTTTTACCTGGCTCCGGTACTGATGCTGGTTTGGGTGTTGGTGCTCTTTTACCTTTTGGCAGGCAAAATGAAACAAGTGAGAACGGGTAATATTTTAAGTTGAAAAATATGGCAGCTAACGTACAATACACAGAAGACAGCATCAAATCCCTTGATTGGAAGGAACATATCCGGCTCAGGCCAGGTATGTACATTGGGAAACTGGGTGACGGCAGTGCTCAGGATGACGGTATTTATGTGCTGGTAAAGGAAATACTGGACAACAGTATTGACGAACACATGATGGGTCACGGAAAGACCATTGAAGTAAAAATCAGCGAGCACAAGGTCGAAATCAGGGATTATGGAAGGGGTATTCCCCTGGGCAAGGTCATCGATTGTGTATCCAAAATAAATACCGGAGGGAAATACGATTCCGGGGCATTTCAAAAATCAGTAGGCCTCAATGGAGTCGGTACCAAAGCTGTCAATGCACTTTCGGAAAACTTTATGGTACAGTCCTTCCGGGAAGGGGAGAGCAAAGTGGCTTTGTTTCAAAAAGGAGAGTTGGTCGAAGACAGAAAGGTAGAAAAGAGTTCAGAAAGAAACGGTACAAAGATTGTTTTTTCTCCGGACTCCACAGTATTCAAAAATTACCATTTTATCCCGGAGTACCTTGAAAATCAGATCTGGAATTATGCTTTTCTGAACTCAGGGTTGACCATCAATTTCAATGGGGTCAAATTTTACTCCCAAAATGGCTTGCTGGACTTGCTCGACAGAAAAGTAGATGAGGATAGCCGCAGGTACCCCATCATCCATTTAAAGGGCACAGATATAGAAATCGCACTTACTCACTCCAATCAATATGGAGAAGAATATTACTCCTTTGTTAACGGGCAATTCACCACCCAGGGGGGTACACACCTGTCTTCATTCAGGGAATCCATTGTGAAGTCGGTCCGCGAGTTTTTCAAAAAAGATTATGATGCCTCTGACATCCGGCAGAGCGTAGTGGCCGCCATTGCCGTAAGGGTGCAGGAACCGGTGTTTGAATCCCAGACCAAAACCAAACTGGGTTCTCACAGCGTTGGGCCGGATGGACCCACCCTGCGGACCTTTGTCAATGACTTTGTAAAAGTGGAGTTGGACAATTACCTGCACAAGCACCCGGACACGGCCAATGCCCTGCTAAAAAGGATATTGCAATCTGAAAGGGAAAGAAAAGAAATCTCCGGAATCAAGAAACTGGCCAATGAAAGGGCTAAAAAAGCCAACCTGCACAACAAAAAGCTTCGGGATTGCAGGGTGCATTATGATGACAATAAGGCGGATGCAGAGTTAAAGGACGGTACCATGCTGTTTATCACAGAGGGTGATTCAGCTTCTGGATCCATTACCAAGTCCCGGAATGTACAGACCCAGGCCGTCTTTTCTTTGAGAGGTAAACCCTTGAACTGTTATTCAATGACCAAAAAGGTGGTGTATGAAAATGAGGAGTTTAATCTCCTGCAGCATGCTTTAAATATAGAAGACGGTATTGAGGGCCTGCGTTACCGTAAAATCGTGATTGCCACTGATGCCGATGTGGACGGCATGCACATCCGCCTGCTGATCATGACCTATTTCCTGCAATTTTTTCCTGATCTGGTCAAGAATGGGCACCTGTATATTCTGGATACGCCCCTGTTCAGGGTCAGGAATAAAAAGGAAACCATTTACTGTTACACCGATGAAGAACGGCAGCGGGCCATCCATAAATTGGGTAAAACGGCTGAAATAACCCGGTTTAAGGGTTTGGGAGAGATATCGCCCGGAGAGTTTGGCGGGTTTATTGGAGAAGATATCCGTCTTGAGCCGATTATTCTAAATAAGGAGACCAAAATTGCAGACCTGCTGGGATTTTATATGGGCAAAAATACCCCTAACCGGCAAACTTTCATCATCGATAACCTGAAAATAGAAAAAGACATCGTTTTTGATGATCCGGCGGTAAAGACAACGGAAGAGGAGGAGACCGAGGCAGTCTGATGACTGGTGGGCATTTAAGTTAGGGTATTTCACTTTTTGTGAAACAACCTCCTTTATTTCATTTTTTATGAAAAGGTAAGGACCTATGGTTTTTCTAGATGTATAAGATCTTTGATAATCCAGTTATGCAGAAAGTAATCCGTGGTATATCTTTGACGTGATATTTTACGGCTGAATGAATTATGGATTGGAGTTATTTGAATAAAATATGAGTGATAACGACATAAACCCCGAAAACGGGGACGAAAGTTTGCACGATTCTATCCCCGTCACAGGGATGTACAAGGACTGGTTTTTGGATTATGCCTCCTATGTGATCCTGGAGCGGGCGGTTCCGGCCATAGAAGACGGGCTTAAACCCGTGCAGCGCCGCATCCTACACGCCATGAAGGAAATGGATGATGGACGATTTAACAAGGTGGCCAACATTATTGGACAGTCTATGCAATACCATCCTCATGGAGATGCTTCTATAGGCGATGCCATTGTGAACCTGGGGCAAAAGGACCTATTGATCGAAACACAGGGTAACTGGGGAGATGTACGTACCGGTGATGGTGCTGCTGCGGCCCGGTACATTGAAGCCAGGCTATCCAAGTTTGCCCTGGAGGTGGTTTTCAATCCGCAAACTACGGAATGGCAGTTGTCCTACGACGGAAGAAAAAAGGAACCCGTAACCCTGCCGGTAAAATTCCCCTTGCTGCTGGCGCAGGGAGTGGAGGGTATAGCCGTGGGCTTGAGCACCAAAATCCTCCCACATAATTTCTGTGAACTGATCGAAGGATCCATACAAATTCTCAAAGGCAAAAAAACCAACCTGCTTCCTGATTTCAACACTGGTGGACTGGCCGATTTTTCCGAATACAATGAAGGTCTGCGTGGAGGAAGGGTAAAGGTCCGTGCCAAAATTGAAGAAGAGGACAGCAAGACCTTGCTGATCAAAGATATTCCCTACGGTACCACCACCAACTCCCTGATCGAATCTATAATCAAAGCCAATGATAAAGGCAAGATCAAGATCAAAAAAGTAGTGGACAATACGGCCAAGGAGGTGGAAATCCAGGTACAATTGGCTTCCGGACAATCTCCCAACATGACCATTGATGCGCTGTACGCGTTCACCGATTGCGAGGTGAGCATTTCGCCCAACGCCTGCGTGATCATCGAGGAAAAACCCGTTTTCCTGACGGTAAATGAAATTTTGGAATACAATACCCATCAGACCAAAACCCTGCTGAACCGGGAGCTGGAAATCCGTAAAGGGGAATTGATGGAGAAGTTGCTTTTTTCTTCTCTCGAAAAGATTTTTATAGAAAATAGGATCTACCGGGACATCGAAGAATGCGAAACCTGGGAAGCAGTTATCGAAACCATCGATAAAGGACTGGAACCCTTTAAACCCGAATTTTACAGAGAAATTACCCGGGACGACATCATTCGGCTCACTGAAATCAAAATCAAGCGTATTTCCAAATTTGACACTTTTAAGGCAGACGAACTGATGCGGAAGCTTCAGGAAGAGCTGGAAGAAGTAAACCATCACCTGGAAAACCTCACCGATTATGCCATTCAATACTATAAAAACCTGCTAGGAAAATATGGCAAAGGCAAGGAGAGAAAAACCGAGATTCGCACTTTTGACACCATTGCAGCCAATGTGGTAGCGGCAAACAATGCAAAATTGTACGTGAACCGGGCAGATGGTTTTATCGGATACGGTCTAAAAAAGGATGAGTTTGTCTGCGATTGCTCGGATCTGGATGATATCATTGTCTTCCGCAAGGATGGTGTTTGCCAGGTGTCCCGGATTCAGGACAAGGTATTTGTGGGCAAGGATATCATTCATGTGGCAGTGTACCGGAAAGGGGACGAGCGCATGGTCTACAATCTGGTGTATCTGGATGGTGCCACCGGGAGGGCGATGATCAAAAGGTTTCAGGTGCTGAGCGTGACCAGAGACCGGGAATATCCGCTTACCAAAGGGACCAAAGGGTCTAAAATTTTGTATTTTACGGCCAATTCCAATGGAGAAGCCGAAATCATAACGGTTTACCTGACAGCAGGGAGCAAAGCCAGGATCAAGGTTTTCGATTTTGATTTCAAAGACATAGAAATCAAGGGAAGAGGAGCTCAGGGAAATATTTTGACCAAACATCCTGTTCGGAAAATTCAGCTCAAAATGGAAGGAGTTTCCACTTTGGGGGGATTGAACATCTATTATGACCCCTCTGTGGGCAGACTCAATACCGACGAGCGGGGTGAATTGGTGGGAAATTTCCTGGGGGATGACAAAATCATCGCTTTTTTCAAAGACGGTCATTATGAACTGACTAATTTTGAATTGACCAATCGCTTTGATCAGGAAAACCTGCTGCTGATTCAAAAATTCGATCCGGAAAGGGTTGTTTCTGTTATCTATTTTGATGGGGCCAGCAAGCAGCACTTTATCAAAAGATTTCAGATAGAGACATCAACCTTAAACAAGAAGTTTAATTTTATTTCTGACCACAGAAATTCGCGGCTAATAGTGGTCACCACCGAGAAGCAACCACAGGTAAAGGTGAAATTGCAGAAGGGAAAAGAGGTTGAGGAAAATGTTTACGATATGGACATGCTCATTGATGTAAAGGGTTGGAGGTCCGTTGGTAACCGGCTGAGCAACCATGCGGTAAAAGCCGTGCAGTTGGTGGAATCAGAAAAAAGAAAGCAGGGCAAAGCCGATGAAAACCTTTCTGTTGGCTCCACTGTCAATTTTGATCTGAAGAAGAAAGACGAGGATGATGATGAGGATAAGGAGCAATTGGGCTTGTTTTAATCCGGCTTGCATCTTGCTTCGTTTCCGAAATTTTCCGGGTGGTTATTCCTACCACTCCCACTAATGTTGTTTCTGGAATAAATACACCCGAGTAAAAGCCGGGGCATAAGCAAATTATCTTTATCAGATCGAAGGCCGGTATTTGCATGTTGGATTCCCTTGCAAATTGGATGGGAATGAGTAAGGTTAGTCATCAAACCAATTTCATATAGCCCAGTAATGTCGGAAGGGCACATTTTTTATCTGAATGTTGGCTCATTTGTCTGAGAAACATTTTCCTGGTATCCTGAATTTGGTATATTTGTACATGTTTGTGTACAAAAATAATTAAAAGCATGCTGACAACCACTTTATCCGACTTCAGGAAAAATATTAAAAAATATCTGGACAGTGTTACAGGTAATTTTGAAACCTTGATTATTAACCGCGGCAAGGATACCGGGGTAGTGATCATTTCCTTGGAAGAGTACAATTCGCTTACGGCAACTCAGCATGAATTATCCTCAAAGGCCAACGAAAAGAGGCTTGATGCGGCTATCTCCAAACTTAATTCAGGTTCCTCATTTGAAAAAGGCCTGATAGAGGAATGAGGTTAGTGTTCGTGGATGAATCCTGGGAAGACTACTTGTATTGGCAGCAGACGGATAAAAAAATGCTGAAGCGAATTAATTCCCTGATAAAGGATATTGCAAGGCACCCATTTGATGGAATCGGTAAACCCGAGCCACTGAAATACAAATATTCCGGTTTTTGGTCCAGGAGGATTAATGGTGAACATCGACTGATTTATCAGGTAAAAGCAGATGAGATTTTGATTGCAAAATGCAGGTTTCATTATGATTAGATAGAAGGGACTCAGAGGGCGTTAGGAGCTGGCTTATAGGGTGTTTTAAGGTGTTTGCCCTGCTGTTCGACATTTGCAATGTCGAATCCAGATAAACAGGATTTGCAATCCTGATTACGGAGACACCAAAGCCATTGCACACAAAATCCCTTCACCGCAAAGGAGGGCGGAGGATTATTATTTTTTCAAATACGTCCGGGGATTACAAATCCCCTTCATCTGTACCACGGAATTACAAATTCCGCAGAGCGGTTTAATTTAGGGATAAATTCACCAAAGATAGCCACAGATTTACACAAATTTTTTGGTCTGATTCAAAACCCCGGGTT
The DNA here is from genome assembly GCF_011290685.1 of Cyclobacterium plantarum. GTDB lineage: Bacteria > Bacteroidota > Bacteroidia > Cytophagales > Cyclobacteriaceae > Cyclobacterium > Cyclobacterium plantarum. The sequence goes on along the minus strand of NZ_JAANYN010000009.1, from coordinate 117,561 downwards.
GCGCCTAGGGTTATTGTGGTTGAAGCCCTTCAGGCTTCGGCATCGAATAGCAGTTTGTTTCTTAAGGTATCTGCCAAGACTAGCTAAATCCCAGCCAATCCAGCCCCCATTATCCCAATCCCAGTGATAAGCCCGGCTTCCTCTTTTTTTTCCCCTCCCGAATGTGCATATTTGCAGTCCGTTAAAATCACCTGTTTGTAAAGGTGTAGGTTAAACAGAAAGCGAAAGCATGTCAAAATCCGAAAATGAAATCAATGTAACCTTTCCCGACCAATCTGTCAGGATATTTGAAAAGGGAGTTACCGGCCTGGATATCGCCAGGAGTATTAGCGAGGGCCTGGCCCGGAATGTTCTGGCAGCAAAGGTAGATGGTGAGGTATGGGATGCTACACGGCCGATAAATAAAGATGTGAGCATTTCCCTGCTTACCTGGAACGATAAGGAAGGAAAATCCACTTTTTGGCATTCTTCTGCCCACCTTTTGGCTGAGGCACTGGAAGCCCTTTATCCCGGAATTAAATTTGGTATCGGGCCTCCGATAGCTCAGGGGTTTTACTACGATGTGGATTTTGGAGACATGACCCTTGAAGGGGCAGAGTTGGAAAAAATTGAAGCCAAAATGGTGGAATTGGCCCGGCAAAAAAATGAATACATCCGCAGGGAAATTTCGAAGGATGAAGCGGTCAGTTATTACCAAAACAAAGGAGACGAATACAAGCTTGACCTTTTGGACAGGCTGGAAGATGGCTCCATTACCTTTTACAAGCAGGGTGAATTTACCGATCTTTGCCGTGGGCCACACATCCCGAATACGGGATTTGTGAAAGCCGTGAAATTGCTCAATATCGCAGGGGCATACTGGCGTGGCGATGAAAAAAACAAAATGCTTACCCGGATTTACGGCATTACCTTTCCCAAAGCCAAAGAATTGAAGGAATACCTGGAGATGCTGGAAGAGGCCAAAAAACGGGATCACCGTAAGTTGGGCAAGGAGTTGGACTTGTTTACCTTTTCGGAAAAGGTGGGTATGGGTTTGCCCTTATGGCTTCCCAAGGGCACACTGCTTCGTGAGCGACTGGTCAATTTCCTGAAAAAGGAGCAGGATCATTCCGGTTACCAGCAGGTGATTACCCCACACATAGGTCACAAAGCCCTGTATGAGACTTCGGGCCATTATGAAAAATATGGCAAGGACTCCTTTCAGCCCATCACCACACCCCATGAAGGGGAGGAGTTTTTGCTGAAACCCATGAATTGCCCCCACCATTGTGAGATTTATAAAAGCAAGCCCAGGTCCTACAAAGACCTGCCGGTAAGGTATGCCGAATTTGGCACCGTGTACCGGTACGAACAAAGCGGTGAACTGCATGGCTTGACCAGAGTGAGGGGCTTTACCCAGGATGATGCACACATCTTTTGCCGTCAGGATCAGGTAAAAGAGGAATTTATCAAAGTCATCGATCTGGTCTTGTATGTATTCAAAGCCCTGGGCTTTAATGATTACACAGCGCAGATTTCACTCCGGGATCCTGAAAACATGGAGAAGTACATTGGAGAGGGGGAGGCCTGGAACAAAGCGGAAGCAGCCATTATTGAAGCCGCTTCCGAAAAAGGGCTGCAGACGGTCACTGAACTTGGGGAGGCGGCTTTTTACGGGCCAAAGCTAGATTTCATGGTCAAGGATGCCCTGGGAAGAAGCTGGCAATTGGGTACCATTCAGGTAGATTACCAGTTGCCTGAGCGCTTTGAGCTGGAATATACCGGTTCTGACAACCAGAAACACCGACCAGTGATGATCCACCGGGCACCTTTTGGCTCACTGGAGCGTTTTGTGGCAGTGCTTATTGAGCATTGCGCAGGGAATTTCCCACTTTGGCTTGCGCCGGAGCAATTGGTGATCTTGCCGATTTCCGAAAAATTTGCTACCTATGCGGCCAAGGTCAAATCTTTGCTAGGAGATAATGGTATTTCCGGGGAAATTGACAACAGGGATGAGAAAATTGGCCGGAAAATCAGAGATGCAGAAGTGAAAAAGATTCCATTCATGGTTATCGTAGGTGAAAAGGAGCAGGAAGAAAATGAGCTTTCCTTACGAAAGCACGGTGAAGGGGATATGGGAAGCTTCAAGCTGGAGGATTTTGTGGCTTACTTTCAGGGAATCATCAGGGAATCATTGAATAAATAACAGTATAATAATTTGTTGGTTTTTAATATTTAAAAAATTATTAGATATTTGCAGATTGAAACTTTAAACAACAACCATAACTATTTTGAGAGGAAAAAGAACGTATACTCCGAGACAAGAGGAACCATATAAGGTAAATTCAAAAATCAGGGCCAGAGAGGTCAGGGTTGTGGGGGATTTTGTAGAGGGGGGCAATGCCGTCATGGCGACAGATAAAGCCATTGCTCTTGCCGAAGAAAACGGACTTGATCTCGTGGAAATTTCTCCTTCTGCTGCACCACCTGTCTGTAAGGTGATTGATTATGCCAAGTTCAAGTACGAACAGAAGAAAAAGCAAAAAGAAATCAAATCAAATGCAGCCAAAACGGTAGTCAAAGAAATACGTTTTGGTCCCAATACTGATGACCATGATTTTAATTTCAAATTAAACCATGCCATAGGTTTTCTCAAAGACGGGGCAAAAGTAAAGGCATATGTTCATTTTGTAGGACGTACCATCGTGTTTAAAGAACGGGGAGAAATGTTGCTGTTGAGATTTGCCCAGGCCCTTGAGGATTATGGGCAGGTAGAGCAACTTCCCAAAATGGAGGGCAAAAGAATGAATATCTTTGTGTCCCCAAAAGCTGGTAAGAAATAATTTAACTAATCATATACGGTAATGCCAAAAGTAAAAACAAAATCAAGTGCCAAGAAAAGGTTTAAACTTTCTGCCACTGGAAAAATCAGAAGAAAGCATGCTTTTAAAAGTCACATCCTGACCAAAAAATCTACCAAGAGGAAGAGAAATCTTACCAAAATGGGGGAAGTTCATGAGACGGATGAGGGAAGAGTAAGAGCAATGCTAAGAATTTGATCAAAATCAAATTAAAAAGGTTAAAAATTCACCAGATTTTTGGTTTGATAAGTCTTTAAAGAACAAAGCACCAAAGGTCAAAAACTAAAAAAAAATGCCAAGATCAGTAAATGCCGTGGCTTCAAGAGCCAGAAGGAAGAAAGTATTAAAAGCTACAAAGGGATACTTCGGAAGGGGTAAGAATGTATGGACAGTAGCCAAGAACAAATATGAGAAAGGCCTTCAGTATGCCTACAGGGACAGAAAGGTCAAGAAAAGAGAATTCAGGGCTTTGTGGATACAGCGGATAAATGCAGGTGTCAGGCAATATGGCATCAGTTATTCCCAGTTTATGGGAATGTTAAAGAAATCCAGTATTGATTTGAACAGGAAAGTGTTGGCAGATCTGGCCATGAATCATCCTGATGCATTCAAAGCTATAGTTGAAAAAGTAAAATAAGGATTACCGTTTTTCCCAATAAAAGGCCCTCTTCGGAGGGTTTTTTTATTTCCCCATTTTGTGATTAGGCTTTACTTTTTTGAAATTTTCCTTATATTACTTTTCCTTTAGTCTTTTTAATCCGGATGATCTGTTTGGTTTCCTGATGAAGGCTGAAATTAAAAGAAAATCAGGCAGTTTGGAGATTGAGTCACAGCAAGGCTATGGTGAATTTGAAAACTGCAACGAAGTGTCTGATTTTGTCCCGAACTCGGGATCAGTCTGCAATTGAATTCCTAATGCATATTTAGGGTTCAATGAGATTGTTTTAAAGAAATGCGGTTTATGCTTGACATGCTTATTCGCTGAACAGAAAGTTGACAAGCAAATAGGACTTTGACGTATGATGCTTTGACGTTGAGCAATTGGAAACAATGCCAGCAGCTTTGGTCAAAAAAAAGGTCTCCTGTGGGAGACCTGAAATTAATTGTAGCGAGGAGGGGAATTGAACCCCTGACCTCAGGGTTATGAATCCTGCGCTCTAACCATCTGAGCTACCTCGCCAAATGGGAATGCAAATATGTGAGGATAATCCTTGAATTGCAAATATTGGAGAACCAAAAAAAAACTTTTTATAACCAGAAATACTAAGGCCATGGAGAAAATTAAATTTGTTGCGGATTACCAGATAAATACCTCCAAAAAGATTATTTATCCGTATCTAAGTACGGCCAGTGGTTTGTCACAGTGGTTTGCAGATGATGTGGTCATTAATGAAGACAAAATTTATAACTTCATCTATGATGGGGAAAACCACTTTGCCCGTCCGGTTATCATGCGCACCAATCACCATGTGAAATTTGAATTTTCCGACCCCTATGAAGAAGAGGAGGAAGAATCGGACAAACCATTTATTGAATTTAAACTGGAGGAAAACGAATTGACACAAACCTTTTATCTGCGTGTCATCGAGTATGGCGATGCCTACGATGAGCAGGAGCAGGCCTCCATTTGGGAGGGTTTAATAGGTAGCTTAAAGGAAATAATCGGAGGATAAACGAATCAGAATTACCATTTTCAACATAATATGTTCAATTTTGTTTCGTCTTTTAATTGAGGGGATAAAGGCGTTTCATGAAAAAATTAGATAAATTAATACTGGGTTCTTTTCTGGGGCCCTTTTTACTTACCTTCATCGTAGTGGATTTCATCCTCCTGACGGTAAATATGCTCAAATATTTTGATGAAATATTTGGCAAAGATCTTCCGTTTATGGTTTACATGGAGCTGATCGGGTATTTTGTGATCAGTATTTCTCCCATGGCACTTCCCCTGGCCGTATTGCTTTCTTCCTTGATGACCTTCGGTAATCTGGGGGAGCATTTTGAATTGACAGCCATAAAAAGCAGTGGCATTTCACTGCTCAGGGCCATGCTTCCTATAGGTATTTTTGTTGTCTTTTTATCGGTCTTTGCCTATTTGTCTAATAACTATTTGGTTCCAAGAGTAAACTTAAAGACTTTTAGTTTGCTTTATGATATACGTATGAAATCACCTGCCCTTGATATCAAGGAGGGCGTGTTTTACAATGGTATTCCGAATTACAGCATCAAGGTAAACAGGAAACTCGATGAGGTAAGGCTGGAGGAGGTGCTCATCTATGACCATACCCAGGGACAGGGAAACCTCCATGTGATTACGGCAGATTCGGGTAGAATGGAGCCTTTTTTCAATGACAGGTACATGATGCTTACCCTTTTCAATGGAAACAGCTACCAGGAGCAAACAGGACAAAGAGGAGTCAGGGATAAGCCGGGGACTTTTAGCAGAACCAGATTTGATAAAAATGAAATGGTGTTCAGCCTGGATGCCTTTGATTTAAAAAGGACACCCGAAAACCTCTGGTCCAACAGTAAATCCATCAAAAATATAAGTGAGATCAGGGTAGACCTGGATTCCATGGACCGGGAGCTAAACCACTGGTATTTTTTTAATTATGCCAATACCGAAGCTTCTTACAATTATTTTGGCAGAACCAGAAAATTGACTCCTCCAAAAGAAATTGTGGATAAAAAAAATGAATCGGATTCGCTAAAGAATTTGAAGTACAAAGACGAATTCGAAAACCCCGAAAATGGAATCCCGGTTAGTGAAAATGTGGCGGCAAACAGAGATACAACAAACCGTACGGCTGGGTTGGACAGTGCTGGTCAAAATGATGCATTACCCCTGGAAAAGGATACTGCTTTACTGGCTAAAGCCGATAGTGTGTCCCTGCCTGAAAACAGGGCTTCAGTGGAATCTATCAGGGATACGCTCCCCAATAACCTGAGCGCTGTGGAGGAAGAGCGGATTGATCTGGCTGAAATGGAAAATAGAGACAGTATCAATGAACGCACTACCCGGCCGGATATGGGCAGGATAAATAGAAACGCTGCCATAAAAAAAGATGAGCCAGAGCCGGTCACCCTTTCTGCCGAGCAGCAGCAAATGCTTGACTCTATCAGGGATACACCCAGGTACAGGACTTCTCAGGCCACGGTGGGACTGACTGCTGCCAGGAATATCAAGAATAATTTCACCACCAACAAGTCCCGAATAGACGAAATACAACGCAATTACCGGGTCTTTAAAGTAGCCTGGTACCAGAAATACACCCAGTCCCTGGCATGTTTTGTCATGTTTATGATAGGGGCTCCATTGGGTGCGATTATCAAAAAGGGAGGATTGGGGATGCCGGTTTTATTGTCCATCATATTTTTTATCATGTATTACATGTTGACCATCACAGGTGAGAAGTGGGCAAAAGAAGGCATGTCAGACACCTTTTTTGGTACTTTTTTCTCCAATTTGGCATTGATTCCATTTGGTTTGTTTTTCTTAAGGCAAGCCCGGAAGGATGCCCGGCTTTTTGAGCCTGATTTTTATCAGGGAATTTGGGATAAAATCAGAAAAACCTTTGAAAGAAAGCAAGCACCACAAGATGCCCCTAAAAAGCCGGAGAAAAAGTTAAAAGAAGAAGTTTTATAAATTCGAATAAAACTGCTACCTTTGTCTTTGTTTTAAAAAAATTTACATCATATTTGACTAAGCATGTATTTAGCGAAAGAAAAGAAAGAAGAACTATTCAAGAATCATGGTCGGTTGAAGTCAGAACAAGATACAGGGTCTCCTGAATCACAAATTGCCTTATTCACTTACAGGATACAGCATCTGACGGAACATTTGAAGACCAATAAAAAAGACCACTCCTCGAGGAAAGGGTTGTTAAAATTGGTAGGTAAAAGAAGGCGACTGCTGAATTACCTGATTAAGATCGATATTGAGAGATACAGGGCTGTCATTTCAGACCTGGGTATTCGTAAATAACAACCATGTGGGGTTCCCTTTTTTAGGGAACCTTACTTTTTTGCTACCTTCTGTTATTAAACCTTACTTTTACAACTATACCTTATATAGAATCAAAAATTTATGTTACCAAATTCAATTTCAAAAACCATCACCCTTGAAGATGGTAGGGAAATCATTATTGAAACAGGAGCCTTAGCCAAACAGGCTGATGGGGCAGTCATGGTCAAAATGGGTAAATCCATGTTGCTGGCTACAGTAGTAACCAAAAAAGAAGCTGGAGAAGGGGTGGATTTTCTCCCCATGTCAGTGGACTATCAGGAAAAATTTGCGGCCTCCGGAAAAATACCGGGAGGATTTTTAAAACGGGAAGGCCGGTTATCAGATTATGAAATATTGATCAGCAGGATGGTAGACCGGGCCATCAGGCCTATTTTCCCGGACGATTACCATGCAGACACCAACATTACCATTACCTTAATGTCTTCCGACGAGGAGGTGTTGCCTGATTGCCTTGCAGGATTGGCGGCATCAGCTGCTTTGGCGGTATCCGATATTCCCTTTAATGGGCCCATTTCAGAAGTTCGTGTGGCCAAGATAGATGGTTCATTTGTTATAAACCCCAAGCCCGCAGATCTGGAACGGGCAACAATGGAGCTCATCGTTGCCGGATCGGAGGATTTCATCCTGATGGTAGAAGGAGAGGGTGACGAAATTTCTGAAGATGAGATGGTTGAAGCCCTTCAATTTGCTCACGAAGAATTAAAAAGGCACTGTCAGGTGCAGAAGGAACTGACCAAAATGGTCGGAAAAGAAGTGAAGAGAGCATACAGCCATGAAGTCAATGACGAGGCTTTGTTCGAGAAAATGAAAGCCGAATTGTATGACAAGCTTTATGATGTTGTCAGCAGGCAGATTGCCAATAAGCAGGAGCGTACAGATTTGATCAAGGCTATTAAAGAGGCTTTTGTAGAAAGTTTGGGCGAAGAGCATGAATATGATGAGGGTTTGATCGGCAGGTATTTTGGAAAGGTACACAAAGAAGCAGCCAGGAATTTCACCCTCAAGGAAAAGAAAAGGCTGGACGGAAGAAACCCGGACGAAATCCGACCTATTTGGTCTGTAGTAGATTACCTGCCCTCCGCACATGGTTCGGCTGTATTTACCAGAGGAGAAACCCAATCCATCACCACTTGTACTTTGGGTACAAAGCTGGACGAACAAATGGTGGATGGTGCCGTACATTCCGGCTATAATAAATTTTATTTGCATTACAATTTCCCCGGATTTTCCACAGGGGAAGTAAAAATCAATCGTGGTCCGGGAAGAAGGGAAGTAGGCCATGGCAACCTGGCCATGCGGGCTTTGAAAAAAGTATTGCCTCCTGATGCCGACAACCCTTATACCATACGGATAGTTTCTGATATCCTTGAATCCAACGGTTCCTCATCCATGGCTACGGTCTGTGCGGGTTCCCTGGCATTGATGGATGCAGGTATTCCTATTAAAGCCCCGGTAACGGGCATTGCGATGGGCATGATTTCTGATTCCAAATCAGGAGATTACACCATTCTTTCCGATATCCTTGGTGATGAAGATCATTTGGGAGACATGGATTTTAAAGTGACCGGTACAGCTAAGGGTATTACAGCCTGCCAGATGGACCTCAAAGTGGAAGGTTTGGATTATAATGTGTTGAAAGAAGCATTGTACCAGGCCAAAAAAGGTAGATTACATATTCTGGATGAAATCAATAAGACTTTGTCTGAACCAAGGGGAGAATTCAAACCTCATGCCCCAAGGTCCTACAACATGCAGATTCCTAAAGAATTGATCGGTGCGGTAATAGGTCCTGGAGGAAAAGTGATCCAGGAAATCCAAAAAGACACAGGAGCTACCATTATCATTGAAGAAGTAGACAATGTGGGTAAAATCAATGTCTTTTCCAATAACCAGGAGGCCATGGACAGTGCCGTGGCCAGGATCAAATCCATTGTAGCCCAACCTGAAATAGGTGAAGTATATACTGGAAAAGTGAAAAACATCATGCCTTTCGGAGCCTTTGTAGAATTTATGCCTGGCAAAGATGGCCTGTTGCATATCTCCGAGATCAAATGGGAGCGGCTTGAATCCATGGATGGAGTATTGGAATCTGGCGAGGAAATTGCTGTTAAACTTATAGATGTTGATAAAAAGACGGGCAAATTCAAGTTGTCCAGAAAAGCTTTGCTGCCAAAACCAGAAAAAAAAGATAAATAAGCTGAAAGTTTCCTGAAAATTTAGATCAATTTATAAAAATTGAACTTATTTTCAGGAAACTTCTGTTATAAATGCGTTAAAAATAATAGATACAATTGAATGAGGCAGCTTAAAATCAGTAAACAGATTACCAACAGGGAGAGTCAATCTCTGGACAAATACCTTCAAGAGATAGGTAAGGTAGATCTATTGACAGCAGACGAAGAAGTGGTTTTGGCCAAAAGAATCAGAGAGGGCGATCAGCTTGCCCTGGAAAAATTGACCAAGGCCAATTTGCGATTTGTTGTCTCCGTTGCCAAGCAATATCAAAACCAGGGTTTGTCTCTGGGCGACCTGATCAACGAAGGAAATCTGGGTTTGATCAAAGCTGCCCAGCGTTTTGATGAGACCCGGGGTTTTAAATTCATCTCTTATGCTGTTTGGTGGATTCGTCAATCGATTCTTCAGGCTTTGGCCGAGCAATCCAGGATTGTAAGGTTACCACTGAACAGGGTTGGTTCACTGAATAAAATCAGCAAAACCTTTTCCGAATTGGAGCAGAAATTCGAACGGGAGCCTTCTCCGGAGGAATTGGCAGAAGTATTGGAGGTTACCGCCGGAGAGGTGGTAGATACCATGAAGATTTCTGGCAGACATGTATCCATGGATGCGCCATTTGTACAAGGAGAAGAAAACAGTCTGCTGGATGTACTTGAGAATGACGGAGAAATTAAGCCAGATGATGGTTTAATGAACGATTCCTTGCGAAAGGAAGTGCAACGCGCCCTGTCAACACTTACCCAGAGAGAAGCGGATGTGATTACACTTTATTTTGGACTGAATGGTGAACATGCCATGACGCTGGAAGAAATAGGAGAGAAGTTTAACCTGACTCGTGAGCGGGTCAGACAGATCAAGGAAAAGGCGATCAGGAGATTGAGGCATACCAGCAGGAGTAAAACGTTGAAACCCTACCTGGGTTGATTCCTGCATTGTAGTAAAATATTAAAAAGGGCAGCAGGCCCTTTTTTTGTATAAATAAAATTTTTATAATGATTTTTAAACTTTTTTGTTTTTATATTTTGTTAGTATGGCATAACCAGTGAAATTTAATATAATTGATTAATACCTAATATAATGAGTCAGGAGACCGAAACTATAAAAGTCCTTATCGTAGGGTCAGGACCGGCAGGCTATACTGCTGCCATCTATGCTTCCAGAGCGGGATTATCACCTGTATTGTATACCGGCATTCAACCTGGGGGCCAACTTACCATTACCAATGATGTGGAAAATTATCCGGGATATCCGGATGGGGTGATGGGGCCCCAAATGATGGAGGATTTTAGAAAACAGGCAGAACGTTTTGGTACAGAGGTCAGGTATGGTGTGGTAAGCCAGGTGGATTTCAACAAGCGACCCTATAAAGTGGTGGTAGATGAAAGCAAAACCATTCTCGCGGAGACAGTGATCATTTCTACAGGAGCCTCGGCCAAATGGCTTGGAATAGAAAGTGAGACCAGACTCAATGGCAAGGGAGTTTCGGCTTGTGCGGTCTGTGACGGGTTTTTCTTCAGGGGAAAGGATGTGGCTATCGTCGGTGGTGGTGATACCGCCTGTGAGGAGGCCAGTTACCTGGCAAATATTTGCAAAAAGGTGTATATGCTGGTGAGAAGAGACGAACTCCGGGCTTCCCAGATCATGCAGAAAAGGGTGATGAACAACCCCAAAATAGAAATTCTCTGGAACCATGAGACGGAGGAAATATTGGGAGAGGAAGAGGTCAATGGCGTAAGGGTGAAAAACAACCAAACAGGCGTGGAAAAGGTGCTGGATGTGGAAGCCTTTTTTGTAGCCATAGGTCACCAACCAAATACTGGTATTTTTGCTGGCCTGGTAGATATGGATCAAAACGGATACATACTGACCAAACCGGGTAGTACCAAAACCAATATCCCGGGTGTTTATGCCTGTGGAGATGCTCAGGACCACGAGTACCGGCAGGCGGTTACTGCCGCGGGAACCGGCTGTATGGCAGCCCTGGATGCGGAAAGGTTTCTTTCCGCTCAGGAATAGCCCTACTTGTCTGACGGTTTTAAGCCGTCAGACAAGTAGGCAGGCTATCTCTCCACTTGGGGATTGAGATAAATCATGGCCGCAAATAAATAAAATTTAAACAGATTCCCCGTCCGACTGGTATCATCCGGGCGGGCATGTAGCCATTAAAGAACAAATATATAGACACATGAAATTGGATATATTGGCCATTGCTTCGCATCCGGATGATGCCGAACTATCCTGTAGCGGGACACTGGCATCACATGTGGAACAAGGGTATAAAGTAGGGGTGCTGGACTTGACTCAGGGAGAAATGGGTACCAGGGGCACTCCGGCGATTCGGCTGAAAGAATCGGATAAGGCAGCAAAAATATTGGGTTTGAGTGCCAGGGAAAATCTGGGATTTAAAGATGTTTTTTTTCAGGATGATAAGGACCATCAGATAGCTATTGCCAGGATTATCAGAAAATACCGCCCCGAGATTGTACTTGCCAATGCGGTGTCCGACCGCCATCCTGATCATGGTAAAGGAGGAAGTTTGGCATCCCATGCCTGTTTTATCAGCGGTCTTAGAAAATTGGAGACAGAATTGGATGGAGAAGCCCAGCAAGCCTGGCGGCCCAAAACCATTTACCATTACATCCAGAACAATTACATCGAGCCCGATTTGGTGGTGGATATTTCTTCCTATTGGAACGTAAAAAAGGAAAGCATCCTCGCTTTCCAGTCCCAGTTTTACGATCCCCAATCCAAAGAGCCGGAGAGTTTTATTTCCAGGCCAGATTTCCTGGATTTTATTGAAGCCAGAAGCCGGGAAATGGGCCATAAAATCAATGTAAAATACGGAGAAGGATTTACCGTAGAGCGTGTGCCCGGGCTAAGTAATCTATTTGATTTGTTGTAAAATGCTGACTTTAAAATAGTCACTTCTTATATGTCCTTCTATTCCTTATATGGTTCTTTTATTTAAACCACATAAGACACGTAAGGGCATATAAGGTAGCCCTGCAATTAGGAAAAACCGTGGAAATCTGATCCTTACTGTGGTGAGTCCATCATTTTTACCGGGGATTTCAGGGAAAGAATTAAAAAACCTTATATGTACTTCTATTCCTTATATGGTTATTTTATTTAAACCATATAAGACACGTAAGGGCATATAAGGTAGCACTGCAATTAGGAAAAACCCTGGAAATCTGATCCTTACTTTGGTGAGTCCATTATGTTTACCGGAGATTGAAGGGCAAGGATCAAAAAAAACCTTATATGTCCTTCTATTCCTTATATGGTTCTTTTATTTAAACCACATAAGACACGTAAGGGCATATAAGGTAGCACTGCAATTAAGAAAAACCCTGGAAATCTGATCCTTACTTTGGTGAGTCCATTATGTTTACCGGGGATTGAAGGGCAAGGATCAAAAAAAACCTTATATGTCCTTCTATTGCTTATATGGTTCTCTTTTTTTAAAGATTACAATTATTTTGCCCGGCGAAACAACCTTGATGCATTGCGGGAATTGTTTTATTTTAAGGGGCAAGTCGTTCCATTTTCCATCCCTTATTCACGGAGAGGACATACCTGACCCGGTCGTGCAGGCGGGCGGGCCTTCCCTGCCAAAACTCGATTTCATCAGCCATCAACCTGAACCCTCCCCAGGTTTCCGGCCTTTTTAAGGGTTCTCCCTGAAACTTTTCTACGGCATTGGCCAGATTTTTTTCTAAAAAATCCCTGTCAGGGATTACCTGGCTTTGAGGGCTTGCCCAGGCCCCGATCTGGCTTTCCTTTGGTCTGCTAAGAAAATAGGCATCAGATTCTTCTGCCGGTATTTTGGATACCTTTCCGGATACCCTTACTTGTCTTTCCAATTCAGGCCAGAAAAATGTAAGGGCAGCAAATGGGTTTTCGGAGAGCTGAAGGCCCTTTTGGCTGGAATAGTTGGTAAAGAAAACAAATCCCTCGTCCACACCTTTCAGCAGAACAATCCTGCCGGAAGGTTTCATGGCTTTGTTTACAGTGCTCAGGTGCATGGCAGTTGGCTCATTGACAGCTGCGGAAAGTGCATTGGATAGCCACAACTTGAATTGTTCTAATGGATTAGGATTCATCCCTTTTATATCTAAAGATTTGGAGGAATAATCCTTTCTTATGTCTGCTAATTCCATTTTTTCAAATTAAATCAGAAAATTAATTTAAGAATACAAATATATTGTATTTAAATTTTTTTCTTTTAAATTAATGCCTCATATAAATCATTGTTAATGCATTCACCATCTAACATATCTCCTCAATCCGGAAGCCTGCTTATTTCAAAGCCTTTCCTGCAGGATGAAAATTTTGTCCGTTCGGTGGTGCTATTGTGTGAAAACAACGAATTGGGCTCATTTGGTTTGGTGTTGAACAAACTTTCTATTTTTAAATTGGATGAATTATTGGAGGATTGTGAGTTGCTGGACAAAGAAGTATACGTGGGAGGTCCGGTAGAACAAAATACCCTTCACTTTATCTATCAGGGAGAGAAGCAGTTAGAGAACAGTATTTCTTTGGGAGAGACGCTTTGGTGGGGAGGGAGTTTTTCCGAATTACTTGAAAAAAACAAATTGGGACTGATCAATATGGCGGATTACCGGTTTTTTATCGGTTATTCCGGTTGGGAAAGTGGTCAGCTTAAGGAAGAACTAACTGAGAATACCTGGATAGTATGTGACAATGCACAGGTGAAAAATATATTCAAGTCCGAACCGGATGATTTGTGGCGGGTGATATTGAAAAATATGGGAGGCGATTTCCAGGTTTTGGCAAATTATCCCATTGACCCAAGACTTAATTAGCCCAAAATTGCTACTTTTGTTCAGTATGGTTTGATTTACGCAGGAATACTACACTATTATGGATAAGGATAAAGAAATGTCCGGAAAAGAGGACAAGGTTACTGAAGATCTGGTGGACAACCAGGAATCAGGAGTGGAAGCACATGTGGATGAAAAAGAGGAAAAACCCGAAAAGACTCCCGGGAATGAGGCAAATCACGATGCCGAAGACTCGGAAGAAGAGGATCATGAGGAAGAGGGGGTTGATTACAACAATTTTGATAAGGCACAGCTTCTCAAAGCCCTAAAGGATATTGTCAACCAACAAAATTTCATTAAGAGTGATGGGCTGGTTCAGGAAATCAAAAACCATTACGAGGAATATTACAACAAAGAAAAAGAACTGGCCCACAAGCAGTATGTTGCTGATGGAGGGGATGAAGAAGGATTCGAGTACCGGGGTGCTGATGAAGACCGGGAGTTTTTTGCTACCTACCAGCAGTTTAAAGACAAAAGACACGAACAGATCCGGGAATTAGAGCGGTCCAAAGAAAAAAATGCACAGGAAAAAAATGAGATTCTTGACCGCCTGAGGGGTCTGGTAGATGGTGAGGAAACCACCAACAGCATAAAGGATATCAAGGAAATCCAGGAAAAATGGAAGAAAATAGGACCTGTACCCCATAACCAAAACAAAAACCTTTGGGCATCCTATAACGCCCTGATGGACAGGTTTTATGACAACAGGAGTATTTATTTTGAGCTGAAAGAGCTGGATAGAAAGAAAAATCTGGAAAGCAAACTGGAGCTTTGTGAAAAGGCAGAGGCCCTTGCGGCGCAAGAGGAAATCAAGGAAGCCATCAAATCGCTGAATGAGCTTCATGAAGACTTTAAGCACATAGGGCCTGTTCCCAGAGAGGAACAAGAAGCTTTATGGCAGCGGTTTAAAGGCGCATCAGATGCCATTTATAACAAGAGAAAAGAGTATTACGACAGTCAGAAAGAGGTTTTTAAAGCCAATCTGGATGTAAAAGTAAAACTCATAGAAAAGCTGGATACTTTTAAAGCATTCAAGGCAGAAAAAATCAGGGATTGGAATAACAAAACCAAAGAAATCCTGGCCATTCAGAAAGAGTGGGAGGCCATCGGCCCTGTTCCCCGGGAATCAGGTAGAGAGATCAATAAAACATTCTGGGGGCTTTTCAAGCAGTTTTTCCAGCATAAAAATCAGTTTTTCAAGGAATTGGATGAGATCAGGCATAAGAACAAGGAGCAGGCAGAAAAACTGATTGCAGATGCTGAATCCCATTTGGAAAGTACGGATTGGAAGGAGACCTCCAATCACTTGATCCAGTTACAGAAAGATTGGAAGGAGTTGGGCCCTTTGCCTGAAAAGTTTAGGGACAACCTCTATGGAAAGTTCAAAAAGGCCTGCGATACCTTTTTCGACAACCGCAGAAATGCCAATAAGGAAACCAACAAGGCCTTTGAAGAAAATCTGGCAGCTAAGGAGGCTGTCTGCGAGCAGATCAGGGAGTCCGCCAAAGACAAGGACGCCATCAGCCCGGAACATTTGGAAACCCTCATCCAGCAATTCAATGAGATTGGTTTTGTGCCCAGAAAGAACATGAAGGAAATAGCTTCAAAATTCAACGAGGCGGTGAATGCCTATCTCAGCCATTTGGACCTGGAGGGAGAAAGCAAAGATGATTTTCTTTTCAGGTTAAACCTGAACAAACTGCAGGCAGACCCCAATAGCAACAGGGTCCTGAATAAAAAGGAACATGGCATAAGAAAACAGATTTCAGATCTGGAAAATAACATTACCTTATGGCGAAACAACCTGGAGTTTTTCGCATCTTCCAAGACAGCGGATAAATTGAAAGACCAATTTGAAGAAAAAATTGACAAAGCAGAGCAGGAAGTAGATAAGTTGAAGAAAAAGTTGTCTATTATCCGTGAATTTTAAATCCCTCATCATGAATAAAATAGGTAATTTTTTTAAAATTATCGGGTAATTTTTTGAAATACTAATGGTATAAAATTATATTTGCACTCGCATTCGGGCAAAGGCATTCCGTTCAGGAATTACCCGGATACATGAGCTAATAATAGCCTCCTTAGCTCAGCTGGTAGAGCAACTGACTTGTAATCAGTAGGTCGTTGGTTCGATCCCGACAGGAGGCTCTTAATTATCAGGCACTTATAAGAATTATCTTGTAAGTGCCTTTTTTTTCACCCTGCCAATAGGCCCAAAAAGGAGGTAGAAGGTGCTTTTCGAGGATCAATTGATTTTTTTGAGGACATTATTGTGCGGAAGAGCTTTTTTGCCGTTTTCTGTCCCACCAGACATAGCCGATAAAACCGAGCAAACTAATGGCACCAACCCATACCAAACCGCCCTTTAGACGTTCCGTATTTTCTCCCAGGAAGGCGGTCAATACAGTCAGGGGAAAAATTCCCAGCAGTGTAGCTCCTATAAATTTCCAGTAGCCCATACGCAGCATGCCCCCAATGATGCTGATGGCATCGTTGGAAAGAAAAGGTGACAGACGGGTCACGATAACGGCCCAGAAACCATAATCGGCCAAAAACCCGGAGATCTTTTTGTCGGTATCCTGCCCCAGAATTTTATCAATAACAGGTGTACCGAATTTTACACCAATCCCATAGCCTATGCTGGAAGCCGAAAATATGGCCACCAGAATGATACCGGATCCCAGCCAGGGGCCGTATGCCAGGATGGTCACCACCATCAGTAAAAAGGAGGGGATGACAAACATAAACATTTGCAATACCATGGCCAGCACAATAATGAATGGACCCCAAAAGCCAAATTGATTCACCCAATTGGATATTCTTTCTTCATCATTGCTACGCAGCACTTCCCAGGCTTCTGAAAAAAAATCCTGAACGGAACTGTTGAGAAAATACAAAGCTATCAGGCTTCCTATAAAGAGAACAGAAAGCACATATGGCCAGATGGCCGTCTTATTTTTGGACATGTTTGAAAAGTTAACGATAAAAACAGGTTCAAATCTAGCATAGATTGTACCGAAAATACGCATTATTAAAAAAAACAATAAAGATTTCTGCAGGGAAAGCTGCATTTTTGATTTCAAGGTGTTTTTCCGCGGTTAAGGAACCATTACCGATGACGGATTTAATACTGATTTTAATAAAGAATTACATATAAAAAAATTTGAAGAAAAGAAGAACTATATTTTAAATACGCAAAGTGCGCTGGCCCGACAAAAAAACCGAGCCTGTCCTGACGGTACTCAGTGGCCTGTCCTGAATTTTCTCAGGAGGTTTGTGGGGAGAAGAATTTTTTTGTTCCCGATGAAAAATCGGGACAAAAAGTACAATAGAAACATGCTAAAACACCGAAAATAACCTTCGGCCCACAAATATCCATTAAACAACGAGATGTTTATTTTCCCTTATAGCTGATTTTAAATCCTGAGAATAAGACCAAATATAAATTCCAAAAACCTATCGTCATCCCGATTTCTGCGGTTAAGAAAAATATTAGTTCTCGTAAGTGTCCTGGTTTCCCCGTCCTAAAGTTGCCGATTTTTTTATCCGCCAAAGATGGTTAATTTCGGTTGCTGTAGAAACAACCTCTTTACGGAAATCCGGTATTGGTTCGCATTATTTGCTGATCGATCGTATGGGCCAACTTAGTTTTAATCTGTCAAAAAGTAACTCCCCATGTTGACGCATAACCATTTTCGTTGGGTAATGAATTGCTTCCTGGCGTTTTTTCTTTTTGGGTTCCAAAGCCTTGCTCTTGGCAGTGAAGAATCCGGGATACCCCAAGCGGTAAACCCCAACGCTTTTGAAGGTACGGATACCGAACGCATCCTCCAGGCCATAGAAGCCGCAAAGGAAAGTGTCCAAGTGGTACGCATTCCTAAGGAAAATGCCAATGGGACAGCAGTATGGATGATTGATAGTGCCTTGTTGTTACCAAGCAATATGACACTTATTCTGGACAACTGTACCCTGCAACTTTCTGATACAAGCAGAGACAACCTGTTCCGCTCGGACAATGTTGGGCTCGGGGTCACTGACCCGAGCTGGAACGAAAACATACGAATTTACGGAATTGGAAATGCGGTACTCAAAGGGGCAACCAACCCACGGGCTACTGGCGACGGTGCCAGGACGCTTAGCCTGAATCCGCAAGTGGAGCAGGAAAAGGGGAACTGGCGGGTAAGTTACGGAAGCGATGCCGGAAAACCTGGTTTGAAACAGACGGGTGACTGGAGGAATATTATGGTATTGATAGGGTATGTCCGGGACTTCAGCCTTAAAAATGTTCGCTTTGAAAACGCGCATGGCTGGACCGTTAGTTTTGAGCGAACGGTGGGAATAGATATATCCGATGTGACCATTTTCAATCAGGAGTTTGTGACCGTGGATGGACAGCAATTGATGACAGCCAATAAGGACGGGATTAACCTGAGACAAGGATGTAAAAACGTTCGGATCGATAACATCTCAGGCCTGACGGGAGATGATTTTATAGCACTCTCAAATTTGGATACTGCTCCGGATAAACCCAAACAAAATGGAGATATTAATGGGAGTATGGTCACAGCCAGTCGCTGGTACGGACCGGAAGATGACATTGAGCAGGTGGTGATTACGAATATCTCCTGTCAAAACCGGTACCGGGCGATCGCGATAAGAGGCAGCGACAAGGCAGGAATCCATCATGTCTTCATTAGTGGGGTTATTTTTAGAGCCAGGGAGGATCGGTATGAAGCCCTGCTGATTGGAGGAAGGGGATATGGAGAAGAGTCATTGCCGGGTAAAATACATACCATACAGGCCATGAACATCATGGGGAATGGCCAGTCTCTGGTTAGGATACAGGCAAAAGTAGCTAACTGTCATTTTTTGAATGGCATGTACACGGGGCTAAACGAACGCGCTACTTTACATGAGATTGACTCAGCGGAAACCAGGAATGTGACCGAAAATGCCTGGTTAAAGGTCAGGTGAGTGGTAATTTTACTATTGTTTCGAAATCCTGAATTTCCAAAGGGTACTGATGAATAAATACTGGAACCGATCCTTCCAGCCAGATCCAAAGCCGCTTCCCCTTCTTGTATTATTCGAAAAGGATGGATACATTTAGAAGATTCAAAAGAAACAGTTACTGAATGAATGTGCAACCCATGAAAACCGTGAAATTATCGAACAATATTATTTTTTTGCTAGGTCTCGGGTTTTTATGCCTGACTAATCTGGCTTTTGCGCAAAATCCCTCGCTACTGGAAGTAAACCCACCTGAAGGGCCCTCAAATAATCAGGTCAGGGCAATTGTAAATGTTCGCCTGATAGATGGGCTGGGAGGGCCGCCTCAGGAGAATGCCGTCGTGCTGGTTAAAGGCAACCGCATATTGAAAGCAGGTACAGAGGACCAGGTAGCTGTTCCGGTAGGTGCTGAAATAACAGACGGTACCGGTATGAGCCTGCTTCCTGGCTTGATAGATTCGCATTTGCACAACGTCAATAACAACAAGGCCTTACATGCCATTCTAACCAATGGGGTCACGACTGTCCGGGATCCGGGACACCCCTTTCGGTTTTACCAATCCCTGCATTTTGCGCAGACAAAATTACCCAGGGTGTACCTTACAGGAGCCCATCTGGACGGCTATCCGGGGGTCTACCTGGATCAGGCAGCGCTGGTAAGGAGTACCGATCATATCCAAACCTTAATAAAAGACTATGTGATGCAAGGGGGCTCTGGCATCAAAATCTATTTCCGCCTTCCGTTGAAATATTATGAAACGGTGATGCGGACGGCCGATTTTTACCATATACCCGTAGTGGCCCATTTGGAGCTGGTAGATGCGGAAGATGCGATCCTGGCCGGGCTTCAGGGGATCGAACACATTACCTCCTTCGGAACCTCCCTGGCCGAGCCGGAGGATGCCAGGGAATTCAGGGAGGGCGTACAGGCTGACAACAATTACCGAAGGGATGGCCGGTACCTGCTTTGGTCAAAGATAGATTTGTCCGCAGACCGGGTGAAAGAGGTACTTGCCCTTGCCGTAAAAAATAATGTAGTACTATCACCTACCCTGACCACCTTTGAACGGCAAGCTGGCGACGAGGAGTATCAGGCAAAAGCTTTCAAGAACATGCTTGATTTTGTGGGTATGGCACATCAAGCCGGTGTTACCATTGTTACCGGTTCCCACAATTCCGGTAAATATGCCCAACGAGGGCTTGCTTACCAACGCGAGATGGAATTATTTGTGGAAGCCGGTATGAGCCCCCTCGAGGTTATTTCCAGCAGTACCCTTCATAACGCCCATTATTTCCGTACCCAGGACCGCCTGGGAAGTATTGAACCCGGCAAGCTGGCCGATCTGATCCTGGTAGAAGGCAATCCTGCTGTGGATATCAAAGCCATGTATGCCATCAAAAAAGTCATGCTCAACGGGGAATGGGTGGATAGAGATGAGGTGGTGGAATAGCAGATAATTCGTTTTAGCGCCAGTAAGCTGCATAGCTTCTTTAATCAGCTTTTCCGGTATTTCCAATGTAGTTCTCATAATTATTGATGTTTATATCCATAAAAATATATGCTAACATTAAGCATGAATTATGAAAATTAACGTTCAAAATCATAGTAAATAACAGTTAAAAATCAGATCGCAAACTTAGGTGGAAATTGATTCACAATTTGGTTCGAATGCCTATTGCGTTCGACCATGCTATCGGTAATGTGGATCATGGAATTCCCTGGCCCCTGAGCCTGTCGAATGGCAATCACCACATCACCTTATCATCAAATATTTTATCCGGTGTCCATTACCCGCCCATGTTTATTAAGAAGGAACCACTTTAACATCTTTTTCCATGATCGTTTGCGTTTTTTTTCCTAGCATAAACTCTTGTGTCGCCTACCTTTTACAAATACCACTAAATACCAGACAAAATGAAAGCACTCTTTTCAATACTGCTACTACTAACCTCAGTCCACCTGGCGCAAGCCCAGGACAGGCTTTCGGGCAAGTCTTTTGCTACACGCTCTGAAGTATTGGCCCGGAATGGAATGGCCGCCACCAATCATCCGCTGGCTACCCAAATCGCCATCGATATCCTAAAGCGTGGAGGAACTGCCGTGGATGCAGCCATTGCAGCCAATGCTTTTTTGGGATTTGCCGATCCCGGAAATAATGGAATCGGCGGCGATTTATTTGCCATTGTTTGGGACGAAAAAACCCAGGAACTGTATGGACTCAATGCCAGCGGAAAATCACCGGCCAGCCTAACGGCAGCCAAATTCAAAGCCGAGATCGAAGCGGGTAAAAGCCGCACTACAGGTCCGCTGTCTGTTACAACTCCCGGTGCTGTGGGTGGTTGGTTTGCGCTTCATGAGAAATTTGGAATCCTGGAATTCAATGATTTGCTGGAGCCCACCATCAATTATGCCAGGGAGGGTATTCCTGTTTCTTCCGAAGTATCGGATAATTTTTCCACCGTTAATTTGGGGCCTGGCAATCCATCTTTTAAAGCGACGTACTTTACCAGTGAAGGCAGGCTTCCGCGTATCGGGGAGATATTTAAAAATCCTGACCTGGCGAATACCCTGGAAATCATTGCCAACCAGGGAAGGGATGGATTTTACAGGGGAAAAGTCGCACAAACCATAGCCGATCATGTGCAAGCGGAGGGAGGCTACCTCAGCACAGCAGATCTGTCAAACAATGCGCCCGAATGGGTTGATCCGGTATCGATCAATTACCGCGGTTACGACATTTGGGAAATGCCACCCAATGGGCAGGGAATGGCAGCACTTCAGATGCTGAATATCCTCAAGGGCTTCGATCTGGCCAGTATGGGTTATGGCAGTACAGCCCATATCCATACCTTTTTAGAAGCCAAGAAGTTGGCCTATGCGGACATGAGCACCTACTATGGAGATCCCAATTTTGGCAAGATTCCCCTGGAGCGTTTATTATCGGAGGAATATGCAGCCGAACGCAGGAAATTGATTGATCCTGAAAGGGCAGGAGCGTTCGAGGAAGGGTTAACATCCGGTGACCACACGATCTACCTTACGGTAGCGGACGGGGATGGCAATATGGTCTCCCTGATCCAAAGCAATTCGGCGCTCTTTGGTTCCAGAGTCGTTCCGCCCGGTTTGGGTTTCGTGCTTCAAAACAGGGGTGCAGGATTTATTTTGGAAGAAGGGCATATCAATAATTATGCACCGGGTAAGCGACCTTTTCATACCATAATTCCGGCTTTCGTCACGAAGGACAACAAACCCTTTATGAGTTTCGGTCTGATGGGTGGCGATATGCAAACGCAGGGCCATGCGCAGATCATCATGAATATCATCGATTTTAAGATGAACCTGCAGGAAGCAGGAGATGCCCCCCGGATTTATCACCGGGACGAAAACCTCAGTAGCGGCGGCACCTATCTGGAGTCAGGTTTCGATTATGAAGTGATCCGTGACCTAATGGATAAAGGCCATACCCTTCGAATGGGAAAGGGAATATTCGGAGGGTACCAGGCCATCATGCTCAAAAATGGCGTGTATTACGGAGCCTCTGAATCCAGAAAGGATGGTCAGGCTGCGGGGTATTAGAGGTTTATCGATTACCGGGCTTTCAAAAGAAGGTAGCCTTCCGGGCAAGCCATAGCTTGGTGTTAAGGGTTAAAGAGGCTGGTACCGTAGTGGGTTAATAAGACCAGCTGTATGGTATTTAGGCTTGTATTGGGTGTTTAGGTAGTTGTTAAGGGTTAAAGTGTTCGGTGATGGGCTCGAAAAGTCAGGCCCTACAGCTCTGCATTATAGTCTTGTTTTAGGTAGGAAAGTAGTTGTTAAGGGTTAAAAGGTCAAACTCGAAAATTCGAATGGCAAATAACCCTTAACAAATTCCATGACATGATAAGGCCACCAACCTCTGTATCGGTAAAACTAAGAAAACAGCCTTTACAAACACAATTAAGCCCCTTTACCCATAACCTTAACCAATTTTAATCAAATCAGCAGACCGGGTCTGCGGTGCCTGAACAAATCCGAAGGCTGTGCATGCGAAGGCCTTCAATCTAATGCATTCTTCCTCAATTTCAATTAATCCCCACATCATCAAATCATCCCCAAACCCTGAACACAGCGCCCTCAATAGCAGGCAGAATTTTTCCCGTTAATGGCCGGATTTTACCTACCTTGTCAAAAAGTATGCCCGTGGAATTTGACCAGGATATAAAAAATTCAATGCGTTGGTTGAAATGGAAGATGAACAGCATTTTGGGTATAGCCATTCTGCTGGATGTATCGGCCGTCTCGTTTTACTTGCTCTCTGTGATCAAGCCGTCCGCCGCACAGCGCTTTTTTTCCGAAAGCACGCCGGAGTACGTCAATGGCGTATCGGTGGTTCTTGCTTCCCTATCCGGTGTCTTGTTTGTTTACGTGGCTTTTTTGGGGCAACGTTGGCAGATGCTTTTTCAGCAGCAGGAGATCCGGGATAACCGAAAGGAGATCCGGTTTTCTAGCCAGGAATTACGGGGCAGAATAGAAACACTGACCGAACAGGTGATCCAAATGGATGGGGATGTTATCTACCAGAATTTTTTCAGGATGCTGGATCAATGGTGCCTTTTCAGGGACGCTGTCCGATATTCCCCTGTTGCCAACAATACCGTCCGGCAGTCAGGCGCTTATTCCGGAAAAAAAATTGTAGCGACCAGGGAAAAAGCCTTTACTTATTTTATGAATGACCTTATCCATTGGGTGGATGACACGGAAAATGGGTGGAAGCGAACGATGGATGTTCTGAAAGAAAAGCAATTTTATACTGAAAACGGGTATGCATGGCAGCCAAGAAGGTCCGGATTGGGAGACATCGGGGATGTTGCCAACCTGCGTTTTCTTAAAAGCAGAGATGGTGAAAGCCAATTGACCAAAAATGAGATTACCTTCATAATCCGGGCAGTAAGTTCGGAGAAGGCCTTTGATACCTATTTGCAGTATAGCTACCACCTTTTTTCCTACATGATGGAAAAAAAACTCTCTCGCTACCTGCCGACCCTGGAAGCAGGCATGGGCAAGCACGAGCGCTCGTTCTTTTTTTACCAGCTTGTTGCGCAATTTGATGGGCAGGAACGTATAAAAATCAAAGAGTGGCTACAGCAACACCGGTTTCTTGCCGGAATACCGGAAGAGGATTTCCTTTCTCCAGAGCACAAAGTGCTACTCTACCCTCCTGACAGTATTGGGGCCTGAGCAAAATGCGTTTTATGCCATCCGCTATACCCTTTTCTTCTATGGAGCTATTTTTATTTTTTGATTCCATAGGGCAAAATTCTTCTTTTGGATAAGAGACCTGTTCCGTGGGTCGCTCTTCCTGTTAAAATCCATAGATAGCAAGCTCGACCATATGCCCACACGGATCAAAGCCTACCTGGTAAAGAATGAATTGCAGAGGTTTTGGGAGTAGCGGAATGCACTGGAGGATAGCTACAGTTGCTAATTTTCACCGAACTTCTTGTTTTTTTTTGGTAATTGCCACATATTGGTAGTTAATCACAATTTTAAGAAAGCTTTTAAAATCAGATAATTTTATCGGTATACTATAGATTGCGTTTGTGTCCTTATAGACAATTATTACCACATAAAATGAGTCCTGAGTAACAAAGCCTAATCCCGTAGGGATGACATGATTATAGCAAACTGGCTGTACGGTAATTGAAAATGGTCAATATATTCGTTTATGAGTTCCTTGCATCCCTTGTCTCATAGCCTGCATTATCCGGTAGGCAATCTATCATTCGGGCTAAGCGGTGACATCAGGGTCGCTGTCCAGCGTTTCATTGCCTCTACGGCCTTTTCTGGCATCTTCTGCTCACGGAATAAACTTGCCGCCTTTTGAAAATCCTGCATGGCACTGGTTTTATTCCCGATTTTCTGTAGCTTTTCCCCTCTGATCAGGTAGGCCGAGGGCAAATTGGGATTGATGTGGATATCCTGATCCAGATCAGCAATGGCCTCGCTGAATTGTCCCAAATTGAAACGGAGCAGACCCCTGAAATGGTAGGCACTGGGATGGTTTGAGTTTTTCTGAATGGCCTGCGAAAAATCTTGTAAGGCTCCGGGATAATCTCCTTTACCCTGGCGGGCACGACCGCGTCCTATGAGATCGCCCGGTGAAACAGCACTTGTTGCAATCACTTGTTCAAAATCCTGAATGGCCTGGTGGTAGTTGCCCAGGTGGAAGTGACTCCAGGCTCTAAGGCGGTAATCCTCTACGGTCGGACAGCCTGAAATCAAATAATCATTATCAGCTACAGCTTTTCCGTAGTCTCCCATTGAAAAATAGCAATACGCACGGGATCGGTACGCTTTGGTAGATTTGGGATTGAGACGAATTTCTTCTGTAAGGTCATTGATGGCTTCCTTGTAATGGCCAAGACGCTTGTGAACCAATGCGCGCATTCCGAATGCTGGTGCATACGTATTGTCAAGCTGGAGGGCAGTTCCAAAATTCTTTTCCGCCCCTTCCAGCTCTCCAAGATCATAGAAAGCAAGGCCACGCCAGAAGTAAGCCCGGGGCAGCTCAGGTTTGATGCTGATGAAAGCGTTAAAATCATCCAAAGCACCTGCTGTGTTCTTCATTTCCAAGCGGCATATTCCTCTTTCCAGCTTCGCCATGGCAAAGCTGGAATCCAATTGTATGGCTTTTGTATAATCTGCCATGGCATTTTCATACATTTCCTGCTCATGAAAGGCCAGCCCTCGTTGATAATAGATGGAGGCATTTTCCATTCCCAGCTGTATGGCCTCATTACAATCCCGGATAGCTCCGGAATAGTTTTGTTGTGCCATCTTTTTCCTGGCGCGATTGGCGTATTCCAGAGCGGTAGTGTAGGCATATGGCCTGGAATCAACTGTTTTCAGGTTTTGCAGGTACCTTACCGCAAAATCCGGCCCGGCTACTTTTGAAATCCCCCATGCGGTGTTTCCCTCCCTCATGGCTTTAATGCCCTCTTCCAGTTCCAGTTTTCTCTTTTCAGTTTCGTACTTCAGATCCTCCTGGTTATTTTCCCATTGCCTGTCCAATTCCAGGTTGAAATCCCGTGTGCGGTCCTGCTCCCGATAGTAGTCCTGCCTCCTGTCGTAGTCTCTCCAGTAATCGCGGTCATCATAACTCATATCAGACCTCCTCTTGTAGTTTTTAATGAAATAGAACCAATTGAATGCCAGAAAGTTATAAATTTAAAAAATTCGAAAATCAACTACAATTCAGCAGCTGTTTATTTTTAGAATTTCCTATTAAATTAACCAACAAAAAATACCTCTTCGTCAAATCAACATTCCTGAAGGCAAACGACAACGGAAAAGAAACATGCCCGAACGGTTGCAGGCCGATCCTGCTTCCCTGCTGAGACTTCCGAAATTTGCTTATTGACCCCATTTCAACGGACATCATGTTTCAAAAAAGGGCAAAAAAAAAGACGAACCAAGTCGTCTTTTAATACTTTCATAAAAATAAATTGTTGGCCGACCAGGGCTCGAACCTGGACTCTTCTGGACCAAAACCAGACGTGTTGCCAGTTACACCATCGGCCAATATTCTAAATAAAGGATCGCTCCCTTTTTTAGTGTCACAAATGTAGCAGGACTTTTTTTTTAATGCAAACCCCATGTGCAAGAATTTTGTGTATTCGCTTTTAATCCCCTTATTGTCAGAAGTAAATTTTAATATCCTCCTACCACGCTGGATATTATTCCCCGATTGCTTTCTTTTCTTTTATAAAAAAGAGCTTGTTTATTTGGTTTATTTGTCAATAAAAATCGGTGTTTGGACCAAAGTGTAAATTGACCATATAAACCCATGATTTTTACTTTAACATAATTGGATTTGGTTTGGCTTGAATTTCTAGTCATTTTTCCGTTAAATATTTCGATTGCATCCAAACCTTTTAGCTTATTTTATTTCCATGAAATTCCATTTACCGCTTTTCACAGTTCTATTTGTTTTTTTTAGCTCGGCCACGCTTTACGGACAACAAAATTATTCGGGTACTATCATCGACAGCCAAACCAAGGAGCCTCTATTTGGTGCCTATGTATTTCTTAAGGACGGGCAAGGCGAAACCTTAAGCTCTTCCTACACCGATTTTGATGGGAAGTTTCAAGTCAAAAAGCCTGGATTGAATGAGTTTTTGGTGGAATTATCCTTTATAGGATACCAGACCTACCAGGAAATGGTCAAGGCACCTGAAGGCAATAATCTGGGAACTTTCGAACTGGTAAGTGACGGGCAGGAAATGGATGTGTTTGAGTTTTCAGCAGATGCACTCACAGGCGAAGTCCGGGGAGATACAGTTGCCTTCAATGCAAATGCCTTCAAAACCCGGCCCCAGGCCGATGCCGATGAACTGGTAAGGAAGATGCCAGGCGTAGTGATTCAGAATGGAGTGATTGAGGTGCAGGGAGAGGAAGTAATGGAAGTACTGGTAGACGGAAGGCCCTTTTTTGGAGACAATCCGGCTGCTGCCCTGAAAAACCTTCCGGCTCAGGTAGTCCTTAAAATTGAATTCCTGGACCAGAAAAGTGACGAGGCCCGGTTGACCGGTTTTGATGATGGCGAAACGACGAAGACCATCAATATCATCACCAAGCCCGGGATGCGCGCAGGCAGGTTTGGTAAATTTTATGGCGGATATGGTACCGATAACAATTACATCGCTGGCGGCAACATGAACTTCTTTAATGAAGCACAACGGTTATCGATTTTAGGCTTGAGCAATAATATCAACCAGCAAAATTTCGGGGAAGATGAATTGGGAAATATTGAAGGCGATGACAGTCGAAGGGGAGGAAACGAGCTGGCCGTAGGCGAATTACCCGGAATCACCAACACCAATGCAGTGGGAGTTAACTTTTCCGATGAATATCAGGACGAAAAGTTAAAGGTTACCGGCAATTATCTGTTTAACGACCGGGAAAATGTGTTGACACGAACTTCCTCCAGGGAATATATCCTGCCCAATGACAGTCTGCAGATTTACCAGGAGGACCGAAACAACCAGACCCGTACCCAAAGTCACCGCATGAGTGCAAGGATTGATTACAATATCAATGAGCGGCATGCACTTATTCTAAGGCCGAGAATAGGCCTGGACTATAGAAAATCCACTAACATTCGGGATGCCCGGAACCTGTTTGATACCAATACCCCCATCAGCAGCAATATCAACACAACAACCTCAGAACGGCAATCGCTGAACTTCAGAAATTCACTGAACTACAGGTATAATTTTACCAAGGAGGGCAGGGCATTGTCTACCTATGTGTATACCAGTACCTATGACAGTGACAGCAACTCAGATCTGGTAGCTGTGAACGAAAACTACCAAACTGGTAATATCGACTCCCTGATTCAGTTCAGGAACAATCTTTACTCCAGTTTTTACTTCAGTAGTGGGGTGAGTTATTTTGAGCCCATCAGCGAACGGTCCCGGTTAAGGATTGGGTACCGCCTGTCCAACAATGCCTCTGATACGGATCAGCAGGTAGAGATCCAGGATGCAGAAACGGATATGATCCGGCTGGATAGCGCATTGAGCAATCGCTTCGAAAACCAATACATGACCCATAGGGGGAGGTTGGGGTATAGTTACAATTCTGAAAAATTATCCATTTACAGTACGGTCAGCTATGAATCGGCCTCCATTGACAGCGACCGGCTGTTTCCGGGCTTTGAGAATACCCAAAGGAAATTTTCCAATGTGATTCCCAGGGTGGTGGTCAATTACCAATTGGGAGAATTCAGTAATATGCGGGTGGATTACAATACAGATACCGATGCTCCTTCCATCCGGCAATTGCAGGACGTGATCAGCAATGCCAACCCGCTGCAAATTTCCAATGGCAATCCGGACCTGGTACAGGAGTACAGCCACCGGCTGTTTACGCGATTCCGGAAGATCAATCCGGAAACCAACCGCTCTCTCATGTTCTTTTTGTATGGCAATATCCGAAACAATTATATCGGCAACGAAACCTTTGTTGCTGCAAAAGACACCTTGATCCAAAAAGATGTATTGCTGAATCAGGGCGGGCAGTACACCCGTCCGGTAAACCTTGACAACTATTACGTGTTTAGGCTATACGGAAGTTACGGATTCCCGCTAAAATTCATGAAGAGTAACCTGAATATCAATTCTTCCTACACAGTGCGCAACAGACCGGGGATCATCAATGGGCAGGAAAATTTCAACACCAATACCACCTTTAGTCAGGGCTTGAACCTGAGCAGCAATATCAATGAAAGTATAGACTTTAACCTTTCCACCAGAGGTAATTTTAGCAGTGTGAGCAGCAGTTTGCAACAGGATCTGGATAACAACTATTATACCCATAGGACCAGGGCAGATCTATTTTGGAATTTTCTTGGGGGTATTTTTGTAGGTACCAGCGTCAATCACCAGGTATATACCGGGCTTGGGGAGGATTTCGACAGAAGTGTCATGCTGGTAAACCTGGACTTGGGCTATCGCATTCCTCCGAGCAATAAGACCGAAATCAAATTGACGGTCTTTGACTTGTTAAACCAGAATGTAAGCATTGACCGGAACGTAACGGATGTTTACATAGAAGATGAAAGAACCCAGGTCCTGCGGCAGTTTTTCATGCTTTCCATCACCTATAACCTGAGGAGATTTGGGGGCTATGACATGGCGCTTTAAGCAAAAGGACATACCCTGCAAAATGCCCTGAATTTCCACTATTGGTCCGGGAATGTAGGAGATATCCGGCCGGTTTTCCTGTCTTATTCTGAAATTTCTACTTTATAGATCTGTATAAAATCCTCCTCTTTTTCAGCATTTAACCTGGATAGCCACCAAAGCTCGCCTTCACGTACCAGAAATTGCACGTAGTCCAGGGATTGGGGCAGGGAGAGTTGTTGAATGTCCCCCCCCGTGATGATCCATCAGGAAAAGGCCTGGTTCGTATTTTCCTGCGATACTCTCCATGAAGCTGCTGTTTTCCTCTGGGCTGCTGATTGCTTTATACCTCTCCTTATCTGCCATATCATATCCCGGGCTAACCGATGCAAGCAGGTAGTCGCCAAACACTTTAAGCGTATGTGTCCTGCCGGCCGATTGATCGACTGTAATGGATTTGGGGTCGGCTTCAGCCCTTTCGATTCCCTGGCCCATATTATAGTTTGGATAGGCAAGGGGTTTCCTTTCCAATAGGTTGTGGGGTGGATATATATCGTAAATGTTGAGGTGCGGGTCAGTTCCGGCAATAACCAGCAGTTTATCATCCGAAATGGTAAAGGTGGGGCTCATATCCAGAATTTCAAATGCTTTGCCCGAATTTCTGAAAGGACTTTCGGTTTCCAGGTGGATGATCCGCTCTGCTGTGCCCTTTTCGGGGTCAAATTTTACCAGAAGTTTGAATTGGTCATAATATTCGTCCTCCGTTTTGTTGTATTCACCCCAGGCAACCAGCCCTTTTTGAAAAAAAATCCCCTCATGTTCGATCAATTCCGCATCCGCTGCGGCACGACCGGAAAAAAAAGGTACCTCATCCTGGAAAGGCTTGTGGTAGGCCAACTCACCCTGGGCATCAAATTCGAAAAAACCTTTCTGTGAAATCAGAAAAATGTGATCGTCCTCCTTTATTTTAGCGGTACTCCAAAGATACCTCCCATAGCTGCCCTTATCATCCCCTTGTTTATCCAGACTTAGCAAGTGGTTACCATCAAAATCGGTCAGCAGGATAATGCCTCTCTGCCTGTCGTAAAGCAATACGCGCTCCCTGGATGGGTCCACATCCATCAGGTCCAATAATCCTGGATAGTCGATACGAATGCTATCGGTTTTTACCAGAGAAAGGGATCGACCATCCTTTTTCTTCTCCTGTTTGTTTTCCTCTTGGCAGGACAATGCAAGGAGAGAAATAGAAAATGAAAATGAAAAAAGGAACAGTGGTATGGGAAGGGATTTCATAACTTTTTTTTTGACTAACCTAATGGTTTAATATTAAAATAACAAATTGCCGTTTGATTTACTATTGTTTTCCGTTTTCGGTAAAAACGTATGGTTGTTGCTTGTGCAGATATCCTTAAATTTGCCTTACCATGAAACAACTTTTGGAAACCATAAGGGGGTGCAAGCTTTGCGAGGCTCAGCTTCCCCTGGGTGCCAGGCC
This sequence comes from Cyclobacterium plantarum, assembly GCF_011290685.1. GTDB lineage: Bacteria > Bacteroidota > Bacteroidia > Cytophagales > Cyclobacteriaceae > Cyclobacterium > Cyclobacterium plantarum. Next base: position 86,442 of record NZ_JAANYN010000009.1, on the reverse strand, counting down.
CGTGCTGGCAGCCAGCAGGAACAGCAAAGTACTCGTGATCGGGCAGGCTCCCGGCACCGTCGTCCATGCTACCGGCATCCCCTGGAATGATGCCAGTGGGCGGGAACTAAGGCGCTGGATGGGCGTGGATGCCGATCTTTTCTATGACCCGGAGGTTTTCGGCATTGTGCCCATGGGGTTTTGTTATCCGGGAAAAGGCAAAGGAGGCGACCTGCCGCCCAGACCAGAATGTGCACCAACCTGGCATAGTACCATTATGGAGCAAATGCCTGATGTTCAATTGACCCTTTTGATCGGGCAGTATGCCCAGCGGTATTACCTGGGAAAGGAACGGAAGAAAAATCTGACTGAAACGGTGCGGAGTTTCTCCGACTACCTGCCCGAATTTTTTCCTTTGGTCCATCCCTCACCCAGAAATATCAGGTGGCAAAGAAGGAATCCCTGGTTTGAGGAGCAGGTGGTACCGGAATTGAAGAGCAGGCTGTCCATGATTATTTGAAAGCCGGCAACATTTTTTTTGTCAGAATAGTAAAAAAACGTATTTTAAGGCATGGAAAATAAACACAGGCGTTCTTTTTTGAAAAAAGCAGGTATAGCAGCTTCTTCGCTGTTGGTAGCCCCCACCATTATTCCCGCCTCGGCCTTGGGAAGAAATGGATTTACTGCCCCATCCGACCGGATTACCATGGCATTTATCGGTGCTGGAAATCAGGCGGGCAATGATGTGCAAGGTTTTCTTCCCGATAGTAGAGTGCAGGTTACCGCCATATGCGATGTCAACAAAAAGAGCCCGGGGTATTGGAATGGAAAAGTAGCCGGCAGGGAATATATCCAACAGGTGGTAGATGATTTTTATTCGGAAAAGCACGGTACATCCTACCGCTCTGCCGAAGGCTATACTGATTTCAGGGAAGTTTTGCAAAATAAAGCCATTGATGCCGTGGAAGTGGTTACCCCTGATCACTGGCATGCCATTCCCGTGATGATGGCCGCAGCCGCAGGGAAACATATTTATTGTCAGAAACCCCTTTCCCTGACGGTGGAAGAGGGCAGGGCCATGAGCGATGCGGTACGTAAATATGGTGTTACTTTTCAGACTGGCAGTCAACAGCGGTCCAGCCATCATTTCAGGAGGGTTTGCGAACTGGCCAGGAATGGGCGGCTTGGAGAACTGCACACCGTTACCTGCGGGCTCCCGGGGGGCACCCCGGATTTTGGAAAAACCGGACATTTGACGGAAACCATCCCGGTGCCAAAGGATTTTGATTATGACATGTGGCTGGGGCCTGCACCCGAAGCACCCTATAGTCCTTGCCGAACGCATGTGAATTACCGTTGGATCATGGATTATTCAGGAGGGAACGTGACGGATTGGGGCGGACACCATCCGGATATCGCCCAGTGGGGTATGGGAACAGACCATACCGGACCTGTGAAAATACAAAATGCCCAGGCTGTCTGGTCTGACCATCCTGTCTGGAATACAGCGGTGCGATTTTATTTTGAATGCGTTTACCAAAGTGGCATCAAGCTGATCATCCAAAGCGACAAGGATTTTGGGGTGACTTTTGAAGGAACTGAGGGCTCTGCCTGGGCTACAAGGGGGGAGCATAAAATCAATCCGGAAAAGCTGGCCGATACCAACATTGGTCCCGGTGAAACTTCCCTTTATGTCAGTGAAAATCATTACAGGAATTTTGTCGATTGTATTTTTTCGGGAGAAGAAACCATAGCACCGGCTGAGGTAGGACACCGGTCCATTTCCCTTGCCCACCTGGGGAATATCGCCATGATGCTTGGGCAAGACCTGGATTGGGATCCTGTAAATGAACAGTTTACAGGTAATTTTGCCGCCAATCAGTTGCTTTCCAGAAAGATGAGAGAACCCTGGGGTGCTTTGTTCAGACAATATAAGGTATAGCAAACTCCCTTGTTTCACAGGAGTAGCTTTATAATACCTCTATGCTGCTGTTTGAAACCTGTTGATGTTTTATGACAAAAGTCATTTTTTACCCTGATAGCCCTTAGCTTTTTGGGCTTGATAGGAGGATAACTTTGTGAGATAATCAGAGCCAGAATTCTGGCCAGATGTCTTTTAAATTATTGCTTATGTTTTCAGCTCATCATTTTCATATTCCGGTAATGGGATTGGGTTTTACGGTAGATTCACCCATTAAAGTCGCCAAATATGGCATTTCATCTGTGGTTTCCATCATGGACGACCAGCTTTTGGAAGACATGCGCAGACGCTACAGTCGGGAATTGACCATTCCCTATATTGCCATAAATGAGAAGGAAGCCGATTGCCGGGCGAAAAGAATTGAGGCTTATCTGGACTTATTGCATTACATCATACAGCGGCAAATGAGGGAACTCAATGGTCAGGATTTTGGGCTGGATAAAGAAATCAACCAGTATTTTGATCTCTTACCCATGGATCATCCTGCAGCCAAATTGTACCTGAAAATGAAGAATGCTGCGGGTTTTGAAAAGCTGGACTTGCAGGAAGAGCTAAGAAAATTCCTGGTTCCCGGCAGGACGGATGTCAATATCATGACAAAGGTCGACAAGACAAACTACGCCAAGTCAGGCGAAGCCTTGGGTAGAGAATATTCCGATGCCCTTTCAGCTTTACGGGGTTTTGCGAAAAGTAAACTGGAAGGCGGCCTGGTGTTTTCTGCTGGTATGAATCCTTCTTTATATAGTTATCTGGAAGAATTTGACGCCTTCTTTCCAGACAAAGCGGGTGTTATCAGAAAACCCGTTATATTAAAGGTCTCTGATTACCGATCCGCATTGATACAGGGTAAATTTTTGGCAAAAAAAGGAATTTGGGTTTCGGAGTTCAGGATAGAGTCTGGATTAAATTGTGGAGGACATGCATTTGCCACAGATGGCTTACTGGCAGGTCCAATCCTGGATACCTTCAAAGAAAACCGAAAAGAATTGGGCCTAACCCTTCACCAGATGTGCCAGGAAGCATTGATACAAAAGGGGAGGAATGTATTGCCGGAAGGCATCCAAAACAAGGTTACCTATCAGGGAGGAATTGGGAATGCGGAAGAAAACCGATTTCTAATGGATTATTATCAATTGGATGGAACCGGATGGGGAAGCCCTTTTTTATTGGTCCCTGAAGCTACAAGTGTGGATGAAGATACCTTGCAGCGGATTTTGAAGGCAAAAAAATCGGATTTTTACCTGAGTCATGCCTCACCCCTGGGGATTCCTTTCAATAACCTGAGAAACAGCAGTGCCGAGGAACAGAGAAAATCCAGGATAGAAAAAGGCCGGCCGGGAAGCCCCTGTTACAAAAAGTTTCTTTCTTTCAATACCGATTTCACAGAAAAACCCATTTGCACGGCCTCCAGACAATACCAGAACCTGAAAGTCAAACAACATGCCAATGGTGAAATCAGCAAAGAAGAGGTTGATGCCGTATTGGAAAAAGATTGCCTGTGTGAAGGCTTAAGTGCTCCGGCCATATTAAGTGGAGGAGAGATGCCCAGAAGAAACCTCAAAGCAGTGACTATCTGTCCCGGTCCCAACCTGGCTTATTTTAAAGGTGTGTTTAGTTTAAAGGAAATGGTAGATCATATTTATGGGAAAGTCGCTCTTAAACTGGATCCCGAAAGGCCTCATGTGTTTATCAAGGAGCTGCAACTGTACCTGCAACACCTAAAGATAGAAATCAGTAAGACAATCACTGAGAACAATAAAAAACAAGAAGCCTACCTGGAAAAATTCAGAAAAAACCTCTTTGAAGGAATCAATTATTACCAGGAATTGATAACTGTTTTTGCCATTGATGCAGCTTCAGGTATGGAAAAAATCAGACATCAGTTGGATGGTTTGAAAATGGAACTGCAGGAATTGACACCTGACCTGATCAATTAAACACCTCATTTGAGAGGGTACAGCCTCGATAGCTGAGGTATTCGTTCAATACTGAAACCATTTTTGGATTATTAGACCATGAAATCGATTCAACCAGCCTTGCTTATTCCATTTATAATAGTGGGATTGCTTTTCGGGATCATTGGTGGCTGGATTCGATTAGGCCATATGGCATTTCCAATCGGGGAAGCAGCAGCGCATCATGGGCTATTGATGGTGGGTTGTTTTCTGGGCTCTTTGATTTCACTGGAAAGGGCCATGGTCATGAAAAGCAAGCTTTGGTTGGCTGTTCCCTTATTGAGTGCCATATCCATGCCTTTTATGTTGGTTGGCTGGCCTGGTCTCGGCGCATATATGCTTCTGGCTGCCAGTTTGGGATTGGTAGCTATCATGTATTTTCAGACCATTAAGGTTGCTGAAATTTATTCCTATATCATCGCTATGGGAGCGGCAGCCTGGATGTTGGGCAATTTTGCTTATGTGTATTCGGATTTTGTACCCATGGCGACAGGCTGGTGGATGGCATTTTTGTTGTTTACCATTTTGGGAGAGCGGATGGAATTGAGCAAATTTTTACCCACCCCCAAATGGGCAGGGTTGTTGTTTTATGCCGGGATTGGCGTTTTTGGTTTGGGACTTTTGCTTCCGTTTCACCAATGGGGCAACACCGTTTTGGGTATTGCTTTGTTGTGCCTGGCGCTATGGCTTTTCCGATTTGATATGGCCAGGTATGCTGCGAGAAAGCCAGGGCAGTTTCGGTATATAGGAATTGGATTGCTAACCGGATATTTTTGGTTGGCTTTAAATGGCTGGATCATGGGATGGATGGAAGACCATCCTTTTTATTATGATTTGTATTTGCATACTTTTTTTCTGGGCTTTACCTTTTCCATGATTTGGGCTCATGCACCCATCATTTTGCCCATGGTGTTTAAACTTCAGATCAATATCTTTCATCCTGTGCTTTGGTTGGGTTGGATCATGTTTCAGGTCACTTTGGCTGGGCGGATTGTCTCGGCCTGGCTTGGGGATGCGACATGGAGGAAGTTATTTGGTGTAGCAAATGGTTGGGTTATTTTGATCATGTTCCTGCTGATGGGGACTTTATTTATCTACCGGAAAAACCGAATAAAATCCAGGGTGGCGAAAAAGCATCAGCCTTTTTATTCGAAAGATCAAAAATTGGAGATAGAAGGTGGCAGTGATGTATATTACAAAAAAGAGAAAATGAATTCCTGATTTTTACAGGTATGATTAGAACGTTTACCTATAGTGTTTTGATTGGTATCCTTCTGCTGAATGGCATGGGGGCTACTTTGGTGCAAATGGATTTTTTAATCAATAGGGATAGGATCGCAGCATTATTTTGTATCAATCAGGACAAACCAGAATTGGCATGTGAGGGAAGTTGTGAATTGAGCAAAAGGCTTGAAAAAACAAAAGAGAACGAAACTGAAAATAATCGAATGACCCTGGAGGAGATACATTTGGTATTTATTGCCCCGTTACATCAGGAAAAGGTAGAGCAGGTTTCGGGAATGCCATTATTTGATTCTAAAATCGGTTTTCCCCATGAAATGATCGATCATTTTTCAGCTGCAGGTGTATTTCACCCACCAAAATACAATTTTTCGCTGTAGGGTACCGCCCAAAAAAATCCATTTTATTCTATTTTCTCTGACAGCAGACAGGGCATTATTTATATGCTCTTTCATTCTCTACCGAGGTTAACAAACAGAAAATCCTATTGATTGCCAGTTTAGGTATTTAATGAAGAGGATCAATGGATTACCCCTTTTTTGGGAAAAGCAGGTACCAAACGGAAATCCTGAATTATTCATTTACTACCAATCAAATATGTTGGTTTAAAGCCAGCAAGCATTTGTTATGAGAACTTACACAAAATTTATACTTCCTGTCTTTATCGTATTAGTATTGATATTTACTTCCGCTCAGGCACAAGGGATAAAACCCCTGATTTTCCTTGACGAGGTGGATGAGGAACCAATTATTGGGATATCTTTTCAATATAAAGATCAAAATGGCAGTAGTGATGCTTCTGGAATCATTTTCCTGGAATTTATTCCCGAGGAATCCTTGCACTTGAGTCATGTCAATTATGGTCACTGGACACTGGGCCCGGCAGAAGTTGCCAGTGCATTGAAAGAGGGTAAGTATTATAAAAAGCAAATATTTGTCATGTTACAACCTGTGTCTGTAATTTCACTAAAAATGCAGGATGCAAAGGACCAACAAATTCATGTTTCGGACGAGGAAAAGATCCATCATGATGCTGGAGCCGTATTGAACATGAACCCGCTGGTATCATCAATCAGGAAAAGTGGATCCTTCGGATTTGATCCTGTGATAAGGGGGTTCAAATACGATCAGCTCAATGTAGTTGTGGATGGCTTGCAAAGCGCCAGTGCCGCCTGTCCTAACCGAATGGATCCGCCTACTTCCCAGATTGCTTTAAACAGGATGAACAGGGTGGAATTGCTCAAAGGTCCCCACGCTTTAAGATATGGTATAGGTTTGGGGGGAACCATTAATTTTATTCGGGAAGCGCCGGGATTCACTGATAAGAATGAGATGTATGGAAGGGTTTCCAGTATGTTTGAAAGCAATGGTGCAGTCTGGCGGAATGAAGGGAAGTTGGGTTGGACTGGAAGAAAGTTTGATATTGGGTTACTGGGATCCTGGTCTAAAGGAAAAGCCTACAAAGATGGCGAAGGTACCCTGGTGCCTTCAGATTTTATGCGGGGTACGGTAGGTATATTTGCTGATGTTAAATTAGGAGCTTCTGACCAGTTGGAGTTTTCGGTCAATAGAAACTTTGCAAGGGACGTTGATTTTCCAACATTGGGAATGGATCTTCGCTCTGATGATACCTGGATGGGTAACTTGAAGCATATAAAAACTTCCACAGGCAAGCATATGAAGCGGTGGACCAATGCCATTTATATGAGCAAGGTAAATCATTTGATGGACAATGGTTTAAGAGATTTAATCCCCAGAATGATGGATGTCAAGACACCTGCTGAAACCCAAAACATGGGAGGGAGGACAGAGGGTGAATGGCTATTTGGGCAGTCCAAATTGTATGCCGGGGCCGATTTTAGAATAGAAAAAGCAGAGGGGATCAGGGAAAGGAAATTTCTTATGGGCCCAAATACAGGAAAAAGCTTTTATGATAATGCCTGGCAGGAATCACAAATTTTAAAAGCCGGATTATTTGGTATGTATCAATTCCAGTTTCATAAAAACTTCATTAGTTTTTCAGGGAGGTTAGATTTGAACCAGGCAAAGATGCTGGACCCCTCAGCAGAGTTTATGGAACAATCATCCATTGATGGTGTTGATCAGTTTAATCCAGGCATTTCTTTAGGTTGGCAAAGGGAATTGGGGAAAGATTTCAATTTTGGTCTATGGATTGCAAAGGTTAGGCGAAGTGGTAGTCTTACAGAGCGTTTTATCAACTATTTTCCGGTTGGAATAGATCCATATGAAATGCTGGGTAACCCGGATTTAAATTCAGAGACCAACAACCAGCTGGATATGGTCTTCGGTTTTACCCATGAAAAATTGACAATGAGTATTAGTTTATTCGGAGCATACTTGCAGGATTACATTACAGGAAAAATTGTAGCACTTCCTCCACGCTTACCAACAAGCCCCGGGGTTAGGAAGTTTATCAACATTGATGATGCTGTCACAACTGGTTTTGAATTTTCTTTTGGTCATAAATTATGGTCAGGTTGGTCTCAGCAAATAATGATGGCTTACACCTATGGTCAAAACCTTAGTGCCAATGAAGCACTTCCTGAAATTGCTCCCCTGGATCTACGGTATATTTTGAGCACTAGCCATTTTGATGATCAATTAAAAACCTCATTAAAGTGGCGTTTGGTTACTTCTCAGCCAAGAATTTCAGAAAGCTTTGGGGAAAAAGAAACTCCTGGATTTCACTTACTTGATCTGGAGTCAAGTTATGCCTTGAATTCCTCCTGGACGTTCAGTGGCAGCATTCAGAATATCCTAAACGAGACTTATTATGAACACTTAAACCGTCCCATCGGAATGATGGGAGTGCCTTTATTTGGTCCTGGAAGAAATTTCACGCTTCTGCTAAGGTATTCATTCTAATAAAAGATAAAAATGTATTTTATTTTAATAGGAATCTGCTTACATTTGTTCGTGTGGCTTATAGAAGAGAAGGAATTAAATCAAACACGTTATGGGTAAACCACTGAAGAGACATCCGGCACTGGTGCCACTTTCTCAGGATCATCATTTTGGCTTGTTACTGGTATGGAAAATCAGGAAGGGACTGAAAAAGGAATTGGATACTGATCGCATACTTAAATACATTGATTATTATTACAGCGAACACCTGGAGCCACATTTCCAATTGGAAGAACGCCACATTTTTTCTTTTCTGGGCCGGAATGACCTGATGCGAAAGGAAGTGGAGAAACAACATGCCCATCTGAGGGAGCTCATTGAGGAATTGTATAAAGAGCAGGAAGAAGTGAATGAGCTTCTGGAAAAGTTTGCAGGCGATTTGGAAGCACATATCCGTTTTGAAGAGAGGAAACTTTTTCAACACATGCAAGTGGAACTTAAGGAAGACGAGCTTCTGGAAATGCAAGAAATTGTGGACCGGATCCATGAAAAGACAACAGAAAAATGGCAGGATCAATTTTGGGCAAATTAGAAATAAAAAATGTTTTCGAAAGCATGTGAATATGGCATAAGGGCTGTAATATATATATGGTCCCAGAGCAAAAAAGGCAATAAATTAGGGGTAAAGGATATCTGTAAGGAAATAGATGCGCCTGAATATTTTACTGCCAAAATTTTGCAGGCCCTGGCCAGACAGGATATCGTCAGTTCTACTAAAGGGCCCAATGGAGGGTTTTACATAGATAAGGAGCAGGAAAACATTCATTTGATGGATTTGGTGGTAGCCATAGACGGAGATAAACTCTTTTATGGATGCGGGTTGGGATTGAAACAGTGCTCAGCAGCCAATCCTTGTCCCATCCATCATGAATACAAGGAAATCAGGGAGGGATTGGCCAGGTTACTCAAGACAAAAACACTCAGAGAACTGGCTGAAGAAGTATCCAGTGGCAAAGCTACCCTGCATTCAATTATATAAGGTAAGTTCAATTAAATTGGTTTATAGTGGGGCAGAAGGTTAAAATAGAGGAAATTGAGCAAATCAGGAGTTTGGTGGATAGTTTTTATGATAAAGTAAAAACCGACCCCATTTTGGCACCAATTTTTGAACAAAGAATCAAAGGTGATTGGGGCAAACACCTGGATAAAATGTATCGGTTTTGGCAAACGGTGCTGTTGGAAGAACACACCTACTATGGCAGCCCTTTTACGCCTCATGCCAGCATGCCGGTGAATGAACAGCATTTTGAGCGCTGGCTGGAGCTTTTTAATGCTACTGTCAAGGAAAAATTTACAGGAGATAAGGCAAAAGAGGCCATTTGGCGAGCAGAAAAAATGGGCATGATGTTTCAGGCCAAAATAAAATATTACCGCGAAAATGAAATTTATCCTTTAAAATAAGGGGCCTTTATGGCCCGCTTACTTCGATTATTTTTTGGACGATTTCATCGTTCTGTAGTCCCAATCCCTCTTTCTGGTATCGCAATACACCCTGATCATCAAATACACTGATGATATTGGAATGTGAAAAATCCATGGGGTCAATTCTTTTGTATTTCATCGAAAGGATATTGGCAAAATCCCTTACTCCTGATTCCGTTCCTTGTAAAAAAAGCCATTGCGCTCCATCCATTTGGTTGGCTTTTGCAAACTGTTTTAATTTCTCAGGACTGTCGTTCAGGGGATCGATACTTACCAATATGTATCTGGGTTGCCGGGAAACATTTGGCTTTGTCTTTTCCTCAATTTGTCGCATATCTGCCACCAATCTGGGACAAGCGGTTTTGCAGGCGGTGTAAATCATGACTACCACCAAGGGCTGCCCCTTAAGGTTTATGAAAGAGATTTTTTCTCCATCCTGGGTATTCCAATCTGAAGGCAGGTGGTAAATGGACATGTCATGCAGCTCCTCCTGTTCCACATTTAAGTTATATTGAAGGCTGTTGTCATTGCTGCAGGAGGATAAAATACCTGCAAGGCAGCACAAAAGGATTGAATTTTTCATTTGTTTCAAGGGTTAAGCGATGTTCTTTTACTTTTTTATTGAAGTTTGATCCTTTCAGGGAGGCATGTTTTTGGCACATCTGAAACCTAAGGTTGACAGGCTATTCCGGGCATTGAGACTTGAACGCATGGCATAGCGCATAAAGGCGGCATAGTTCATCAGGTCATTGGCGCCCAGGGCACCGCTGGCACAAAAGAGACCCAGGTCTGTGTTGCCATAATTGCGGGACTCTCCGGTAAGGATGATCGCATTGAAATCCATGGTCCATTCCCAAACCATGCCGTGCAGGTCCGTAACTCCCCATATATTTTTTTCCTGATTTCCAACCTGTTGCAGGTAAGTTTTTGGTTTTTCGTAGCTGCGTAAAATGGCCAGGTTAAACAGGCTGTCTTTCCTGGCATCCTTCAGGGAAGCACTTGCCATGGCTACATACTCCCATTCATCCACCGTCGGAAGACGTTTGCCCTGACATTCACAGTAAGCCTTGGCAGCAAACCAGGAAACATGGTTTACAGGACTGTCCTGCAGCGATTGGGGAAAAGAGAGGTCTCCATCCCAAAAATCCAGGTATCTTTGATCTGCAAAGAGGCCAATTACTGCTGATTTTCTCCATTTGGGATTTTTTTCTACAAAGTTTAGGTAATCCAAATGGGTTACAGGTATAGGGTCCAGATAAAAGTCAGCTACCCGCACCTGTGTTTGGGAAGCTCCGTATAGCGGGGTATACACCCCGCCACTGATCGGAACCATCGTTTCTTCCTGTGCTTGAAGGCCAAAAGAGAATAAAAATAAAGCCGCTATGGGGATTGAAATTTTCATTTTCTTCTGCTTTTTACCATTTCCGGACTCACCAGGGTACCATTGTTATTCCAGCTATTATATACATAAGTCAATACATTGGCGACCTCTTCATCGCTGAGCTGCTGGGCGGGCATGATGCTATTGTATTTTTTGCCGTTTACTTCTATTTCACCGGAAAGGCCAAAAAGTAGCGCATCAATGCTGCGGTTGATATCTTCATTCAGGAAATCTGATTGGGCGAGTGGAGGAAAGGCATTGGGAATACCCTCTCCATTGGATTGGTGGCAGGCAAAGCAGGCTTGCATGTACATCTTTTTACCCGCCTCAATTCTATCTGATTTGCTCAGGTCTTTTGGAACTTCGATATTCAGTTCACTTTCGGGCATGTTCTGAATAACACTACCTTCAGGCAGGTAAATGCCTTCCATGATTTCACCGGCAAATACTTTTGGATTTTCTTCTCCGCTTACCGCCAATACTCCTAATGCACCTTTATTGAAAGCCCTGAATATGGAATGATCCACCAACACCAGATTAGAAGGAACATCAGCCACGAATTCCAGGATAGCTGCTCCCCCGGCAGGAACCAGGGTGGTCTGCACATTGGTATTGATCTGGCTGCCTCCTTCCACATATACTTTGTCAAAAATTTCACCGATGACATGGAAAGAGGAGGCAAGGTTGGGTCCACCATTTCCAAAGAAAATTCGAATACTTTCTCCTGTTTTTGCCGTCAGGGCATTTTCTCCTGAAAGTCCATTGACACTGCCGTTGAATACCACGTAATCAGGATTCTCATCAATGGCCTTCTGCATGTTAAATGGTTGCAGACCGGCCTGCCCAAATTTCCCCTCTGTATAAAAATCTCCCTGCATGACATAGAATTCTTTGTCTACCGGAGGTAATCCACCCTCAGGCTCTACCAATATCAGCCCGTACATCCCATTGGCCACGTGCATGCCGACCGGGGCAGTTGCACAATGGTAAACATACAAACCTGGATTGATGACTTTAAAAGAAAAGGTTTTTTCCTGACCAGGTGCAACAAAAGAGGCCTCTGCTCCTCCGCCCTGACCGGTTACCGCATGCAGGTCAATGTTGTGGGGAAGTTTGTTGTCGGGATGGTTTTTGATTTTGAATTCTACCAAATCGCCCACCCTGGTTCTTACAAAAGAACCCGGTACCGTCCCTCCAAAAGTCCAATACAAGTAAGTCACCCCATCTGCCATTTCCGCTTCCTTTTCAATGATTTCCATTTCCATGTAAAGTTTTTTGGCAGGCCGGTTTCCTACCGGGGCAGGTACCAGGGGTGGACTTGTCAATTCAGCTACTTCTTCTCCATAAATCTTGATATTGGCGTATTCATCAGCACTTCGGGAAAAGTATTTTTTCTGGCCCTGCTCCTCCGTCCCACAGGAAAAAGTGGTTCCGATCAAAAATAATATAAAAAGATATTTTAATCCTTTTATTAGGTAAATTTTTTCTTTCGTCTTCATGTTCTTTATTTTTTTAGCGATTAAAAATGCTTACAGAACTTTTTTTGATTGTTTGTTGCTGTAAAAATAGGATTGGAAACACAAGCAGTTGCTAACTTTTATTAGAATAAAACATGACTTTTATCAGTTAATTGTATGGATTAGCCTGGTAAAATTCCACATTATACATTAATTTTCAAGGTATTTTAAATCCCATAAAAATCAAGCTTTATTTAAATATCATTTAATGGCCTTCAAATCATGAAATTTTCACATTGTGTTATTTTATTTATTGTATCTCTTTTCTTTAGTCATCAGGTTCCGACCTTTGCCCAATCGGTAAATTCCCTATTATTCCGGGAGGACTTTAAAGAGATTCCTGCCGAAACGCCGGTAACTCAGGAGCACCTGGCAAATAGGGAATTGAGTTTACATTTATACGGTGCAGCCAAACAGCAGCTGAAAAAAAGTAATCATCCGGAGATCCCGAATGACCCTTTTTATATTTGGTCAGGCAATTGTGAGGGCAATTGGGCCATGGCCCTATCCTGGCAGGACAAATCGGTGGATTTGAGTCATGGCGGTAAAATCAGGTGGAAGAGCAGGCAATCTGGTTTTCGCCAACTTCGGTTGGTCCTGGAATTGGCAGATGGAAGCTGGATCGTGAGTGAGGATCATGTAGGAGAAACCACGGACTGGGTGATATCTGAATTTGAACTTGGTAAAATGAAGTGGCGGAATCTGAATATGCAGACCATTATTGAGGGAAAAACTGCAGGGGATCCTGACCTTTCAAAAGTGCTCAAAATAGGCATTTCTGACCTGATGGTTGGGGGAGGGACTCCTGCAAGCTCCCGGCTGGATTGGATTGAGGTTTATGGGAAATAGAAAATGTTTAAAATTCAAATGACGATTTTTTTCCGGTCCTCAACCCTCCATCTTCTAAAGGTTATGATGGAAAGTAAGGATATGACTATTAAAACCCCTACTACTACAAAAACCCACCGTGGAACCGGCACCGGATCGCCTGCGGCATAGGAATGTAAACCGGAAAGGTAGTAGTTTACACCAAAAGAGGTCATGATTATGCTGGAGAAAGCCCACAAGCTGGCCAGGTTATATACCAAGGCATTTTTTAAAGCAGGAACCAACCTCAAATGAAGCACAAAGGCATAGACAATCACCGAAATCAATGCCCAGGTTTCTTTCGGATCCCAGGCCCAGTACCTGCCCCAGCTTTCATTGGCCCATACCCCGCCCAGGAAGGTGCCGATCGCCAGTAAGAATAAACCTGATGTAAGTGCTAGTTCATTCACGATATTCAATTCCAAAAGGCTTTTCCACCACCTTTCTTTTGGTTGTTGAGGTTTAAAAATCATTAACAAAAGGGCAAGTAGTGCCATAATTGCAGCCAAGGCAAGAGGAGCATAACTGCTAACAATAATGGCTACATGTATTTTAAGCCAATAGGAGTGCAATACGGGCATCAGGTTGGTGATTTCTGGATTTAGCCAGTCCAGGAAACCCACAAACAACAGGGTTCCCGAAAACAGCAAACCCAGGGGTATGGTGAATTTTGATTTGCCCGAAAAAATCAAACTGAAAAAAAGAATACCCCAGGCCACAAAAACCAACATTTCAAATCCATCACTCCATGGCGGATGTTGGGCAATGTACCATCTTAAGGCCAGGTGAAAGGTAAATAAAATCCAGCCCGTCCAGGCAAAGACCTGCCCGACTTTCCATAGGGTTTGCATGATTTTGTGTTGCCAGAATAACTGGAATATCCCGAGAATAAGCAGCAAAGCACCCAACAACCAAAATGGTCCAAATAAGCGGGTGCCCAGGTTGAGCTGATTATACAAAAGTTCAGCCTGTATAAGCTTATCCGATGGGTAAACTTCTTTCCCAGCCTCCTTTTGGTATAAGGCGATATAAGACAGTGCTTCTTCCGCATCCTGCCATTCGCCATTTTGCAGGCCTGTTTGCAAACCTGACAAATATAACTGCCCGATGTTTTCAACAAACCTGGCATCCTCGGCTGTAAAACCCTGGTTGAACTCATTGCTGGTGTACCAGGTTTGGTCGGCATCCAGTTTATTGGGGTAGATACGCAAAAAATCACCTGTTAGTAAACCATAGAAAATATTAAATCGCTCATCGACTTTGAGCAGCTCTTTGTCAGATTCATTTCTTTCGGCAGGTTTCAGCCGGTTGGCCCTTTCCACCATTTCATTGAGCAAATAGGCTCCCTCCTCATTGATGAAATCCCGGAAACTGATTTTTTCATCAGGGGAAACATCCAAAACCTCAAAAACTTGATGGGACTTTTTAGGGTCAATTTTAATAACCGGACTACGACTCATCAGCTCCGGATTCAATTGTACAGCCAGAAGAAACTGCTCCGGAGTGAGCTGTAGTTCTGAAGTTTCTCCTTCAATAGAATAATAACTTTTTCCGGTCAGTTTTCTGGAAATTTCATGAGCCAGGGTGTTCAGTGGTTTCATTCTCCCGTCAATATCCTGGACGATTAATTTTCCATAAGCTTCCGCCTTTTCCTCAGGCACCAGAAGCGATTCCACTTGTGGGTTATGCTGCGCATGGATCAGTTGGGAGATCGAAAAAAGGAGGAGTACCAAAAGTCCCCTTTTTTTCAGAGCAGTAAGCTTTTTGTTGAGCAACTGATACCTGCTTCCCTTTGCAAAAAGTGTCAGGAACATCCCCAGTGCCAAAAGTGCGTATCCCAAATAAGTAATGAGCGTGCCCGGCCGGTCCTGATTTACAGATAATATGGTTCCCTGTTCATCGTTGTCGTAGGAGGATTGGTAGAATCGGTAACCTTTATAATCCAATACATTATTCATGAATATTCGGTAGGGAAATTCCCGCTCCTTATCCATGACCATCACTTCTGAGGCATAACTTGATGGACTCTGGCTACCGGGATATCTTTCCAATTCAAAAGCATTGAGGTACAATTGGAAAGGCAATTCAATGGCTTTAGGCCCGAAGGTAATGCTGTATTTTTCTCCCTCAAACGCAAATGGAAACCAGGTAGGTTCCATGGATACCAACTTGATAAAACCCGATTGTATGGGCTTGTTTTCCTTATCCATTACACTAAATGCAATATAATCCGGTAAGTTTTTGGCCAATTCGGGGTTGGGCTCAGGTTGATAATCCAGGCGAACATTTTCTTCAATCTTTTTGATCATAAATGCTCCCCCCTCCCATTGATATAGACTTCGCAATTGTAATGGTCCCTGCTCACCCTCGTGCAAGGCACCCATCTGCTGGTTACTCATTTCCATGATTTGCAGGTGAACTTTGGTTTTGATAAACCAGCCTTCATCATTTTTTCCAATGCAAATGGGGCTTTGGCAATTATTTGCGCTGGACAAAACCATATTGTTTAACAGGATTTCACCTCCTTGCTTTAACTTGTAATCCTCCCTGCCATTCCCCACAGCTACCGCCATATCGACATAAGTTTCCTCACCCTTTTCAAATACCTCCCTGGCACCGCCAATATACCTTTGAAGGCGGACGACCAATTCCGGGCTTTGGGGAAAATTGACCGGGAAATCTTCCGCATCAAAATTTTGGGCAATGAATTGCAGGGGTTTCTCAAATACCTGTCCTTCATCCAGTTGCCTGAGCTGAAGGTAGTGGGAAGTGGTATACAGGGTGTTTTCTGCTTCCCCTTCCCGGATATGCATGGTTCCTTCTACACTGAAGTATCGGGTGACTCCCGCTCCTGTTATTATGAGAATGAAGGCCATATGAAACATGCCGATGGGCCACCTGTTCCGGTGAAAAAGCTTGTATTTTTGAATATTGTTGATAAAGCAAAATCCCAACCAGACCATCAGTATTTCAAACCACCAGGCTTCATACACCAAACCTCTGGCTACTTTGGTGCCATGGTCATTTTCAATGAAAGTGGCCACCCCCATGGACCCGGCAAATAGGATCAGCAATAAAAGGGATACTTTTGTAGAAAAGAGGTAGGAAAAATATTTCATTGGCTCAAAACAATATACCAATAAATTTATTCGGCATGGTAGGACGGACGATCAACATCAGATAAGCCCAGTTTTGGTTGTTTTTGAGCGATCCGTTTGGCAGGACAAGCTGCTCTATGGTATCGGTATGAAAAAACTGGCTGTAGCCGCCCTGCAATGAAATGGCCTGATTAAAGACCAAGCCAAAGGAAAGGTCTATTTCGGTACCCAAGCGTTTATCCATCAATTCTCCTGACACGAAATTCGTATACACGTCCGCATAGCTGGAAAAAAAATGCGCATCAGTTTGGATGAAAAAGGAGGGGTTAAAGTCGTGTCGTCCTTTGAGGTATATATCCTTTAAGCCTACATTGTTTTCATGGGTACCTCCAACATAAAAAAGATCCATGTAGCCATTATATAGGTGGTTGGTTCCATATAAGGGGGAAAAGGATTTGTTCTCCGATAAATCATTGGTAGGGGTACCGCTGAGGATTTCTATTCCCGCGGCAAATCTTAGTTTTTTGCCTTCACTTTCAAGCGGGACTTGCTGGCTGGCCTGTAAATTTACGTCAAAACCGTTTGTAGTACGGCCCATACCATCTTTACCCAATTGGTGGTAATAGAATCCGCTCAACATGGTTTGCTTGAATTGGTATTTGAAGGTGGGTATGCCTATGGTTTGTCTGTGGTATACCCTATCTGCAATCACCGTACCCACATTATCTCTTTCAATGTATTGTCTGCCATCATTCCAGAACAAAAAGGACAGGTGCAGATTTTTCCACTTGTTTTCATACCGGAACATTTGGGCATATTTGTATTGGTTGCCTGTATTGAACAGGTTACCTGAGAGCTGTGCCCCATCCTGATTGTATCCTGCACCAAAATGAATTTTTCGGTTTCCCTGTTCCTGTTTGACCATGGCGAAATCATGCGCCCTTCCCTGCAGGGCCCAATCCAGGTTTCCCAAAAACCTGAAATTGTCATAATTGAGTTCTTGTCTGCCTAATTTAATCTTCCAGGAATCACCGATGGGTAATTCTGCATAAGCCTCGTGGACGGAAAGAAAGGTGTCCGAAAGTTTTACCTGTGGGGTGTTGCCCCAGACCCTGATGTCCTGTATGCTCATGTAAAAATCCACCGGATCCGACTGGTAGCTGGCCTGTAGCCTGGCTCTTTGGGCAATAAATCCGGCCGGGGATTGTCCCTCGGGAATCAGCCTGCTGAAACCGTTTCTGTATTCACTCCGCTGTATCAATTGCCCATCCAGGTTAAATTGTGCAAATAAGGGTTGGAAAACCATCAAAAAGGAAATTCCGAATAAAAAAATCAAAGGTTTTTTCATGGTGTAGGTTTTAAATCATTTAAAATCAGGCAGCTTCTTTCTTTTGTTAAAGTGCCGTAAGTTTATGGTTATAGAAGTTTCTGGAGTGTTTTTTTATCGGGAGCTAATGGTCTCCACCTCTTTTTTTGCTTCCCTTTCTTTGCCTTCTTTCAACCATTTAGGCACCACTTGTTCCAAAAATGTTTCTTTGGCTGCCTCTTCTTCGGCTATATCCAGACCGATGTACGCTTGCAGCGCATCTTTGTCGGTAAAATCCGGCATGTCTACTCGTTGATTGAAGCCCATACTTGCCAGTAGTCTGGCCAGTTCGATTCTGGTATCCTGGATGATTCCCGTGGCAGAGGTGACGATACTGCTGGTTTCCAGAGGGGCATGAAAGGCTGCCCCATGAGAGGCTACGGAATAGTCCCAGCGCCATTGGGCATGTCGAATACCTTGTAGTATATTTTGCATATCCCCTTCCGTGGCTCCCAGTTCCCATGCTTTAGCCGCTTCAATATGGGCCATGGCGATCAGTCTTTGCAACTTTGAGGTACCAGCTTTTATTTTTCTCTGCCTTTCATAAACATCTGTTACCAGGTCTGATTCCTTTTCCCTGTGGCAGACAAAGCAGGAATTTTCAACATTGCTTAAAGGAGAGCCAATATGGTGATCGGTAAATTTTTGTCCACCTTCGGATTTGTAGGGCATATGGCAATCTGCACAGGAAACGCCTCTTTTGGCATGTACTCCCAAAGAATAAATTTCATAATCAGGGTGCTGGGCTTTGATCATTTTTGCTTTGCTCAGGGGATGCGTCCAGTCTGCAAAATCAATGTTATCATAATATTCCTCCACTGATTCCACATCCATACCCTCTTTCCAGGGGAAGGTCAGGTATTGGGCATTTTCTTTTCCGGGGATGGACTTATCGAAATAATATTCCACGTGGCATTGGGCGCAGACCAAAGAACGCATTTCCTGATGGGAGGCCTGGTTGATGTCTTTTCCCATGGCCTCATAGGCTTCTATAAGCGCAGGCCGGGTAATGGTCAGGTTCATGGTTTCCGGATTGTGGCAATCTGCACAACCTATAGGATTGATTACCTCAGCGCCAAAATCCGACCACTTTTTACTGTAGTATTCAGTAACCCCAACTTCGCTCATCAACCTGGGCACATCGGGACTTTTACATGTCCAGCAGGTACTGGGCATGGGACCTTCTCCGGCTTCCATGGGAGCACCAGTCCTTAGCGTTCGGTGAATATCATCTACAGCATAGGCATGACCCCTTGGGTGGGAATAATCTTTACTGAAACCATAACCGGCCCACAAAATCACCATTTCCGGATTTTCCTCCAATACATCTTTGTTGCCACTGGTATTGTACATACTGCTAAAGGTGGTGTCTGCCGTTTTTTGATAGGATTGGTATTGCCGGGGATAATTCAATCCCCAAACAGAATCTCTGGGTTCAATACCTTCAATTTTCACTTTGGGTTGGTAGGCAAAGCGGGCTTCGGTTTTTCTGTCCATGATGGTGTAAGCCAACATGGCCAAAAGAAAAACAATGATTGCAGTAATTCCAAAAAGCATCCAATTTTTCATAACCTAACCATTTATTTTTGTTTATTTTTTTGTTCCATGGTTTCTTTCAGCCATTTTGGGATAATTTCCAGATCCGCCGGTGCATGGGCCCGGATAGGCTCAATTTGGTGACCAGTGGCGGAAAGGCTTTTTACTCTTCCGTGAGGCACCTCCCTATGACATTCCCAGCAGGTTCTGTCCGTCCTATTTTCTTGATGACTTTCTACAAAACCAATCATTTTGGCATCCGTAACCTGGTCCTCATGGCAGCGGATGCAATTGTTCTGTATGACCCTGGTAGAAGGTCCCAATGCTTTGATCACTTCCGGTTCTGCCCGCATGGTAAAGACAGAAGCATGGTACAAACCATCTTTGGCTTTGAAAAAATATTTGTTAAAAACATTGTTATGGGGTACATGGCAGTCATTGCAATGGGCTACCTCCCGATGAGAACTATGGTTCCAAGTTATGTATTGGGGTGTCATGATGTGACAGTTGACACAAGCCTGAGGATCATCCGACAAATAGGAGGCAGCATTGCTCAGTTTCAACAGGTAAATTCCCAAACCAAAAATCGCCGCTACCAGGACTGTAGCTGCAGGTCTCCATTTATGTGGAGGAACTAGGCTGAACCTAAAAAGGAATCTTTTAAATTGATTGCCAAAGGCCATAAATAATTTTAGTTTACATTAGATCGAGGTCTTATTTAAAAACTTTGTTTGCTTACAAATTTTAGATGTATATTATCGGATTTTCATCATTAATTGTAATTTACAAAAAATTAAATTTTAGAAAAATAATAGAACAAAGTAATTCTATTGTTTTACTAATTGACTGAAACTGCATAAATGATTTTGTGTGAATGCTTTTCACTGATAATTTATCCTGATTGTTCCAATAAGTATTGCAGGGACTGATTTTATTTTGAGAATATATTCAAATTTTTTATCCGTTTTTATTGCTATGTGACACATTTTTATTAGGTTTAAGAGAATTTGGGGGATTTTAAAAAACAAAATTGTCCATTTTTCAAAATATTATAGCTGTTAGTCAGTTTAAAATAAACCCAATATGAAGGATCCCTACAGGATCCTTCTTTTTTTTGGTTAAAAATTGAACCTGTTTTTTAAAAAAATACTAAAAAATACTAAAAATAAGTTTCTTTTTGTGCCAATAAATCAATATTCAACAGATTCAGTAGCCTGTATTGTCTTACAGATACCGGTATCAGTTAGAAAAACAGGTTTTAAAGGATTTGGGAGGTGTTTTTTTAGTAATCAAAAAGTAAAGTAGGGGTAATAACCCTTGTTTGGAAATCTGTTTTATCCGATCTTTTCTTTCCATGTATAATGAATTTTAGCTAATGCTTCGTTTTAAATAAATCTCAGTGACCCTTGTGCCTCTTAAATACAAAATGCCAAAACACCAGAACTACCCTGGTAATTGAAGATAAGGATATAAAAAATTGATTAATTTGGTTTATCGGGTAGGCCTGCTGTCCAATGGATTTCAGCTGATAATCCATTGATAGGAAATCCCGGCCAATACCCCAATTACAATGATCAAAGGAGAGGGGATTTTGCTGAATTGCAATAAAGCAAAGGTCCCAATTATGGCCATGATATTAAAAAAGTTGTTATCCAGAGGTTCAAAAAGCAGGTAGGCAGCTGCAATCAACATACCACAACTTACAGCGTTGATTCCTTCCAAAGCTGCCCTTACCGGCCTGTATTTTTTAAGCTCATCCCAAAAACGGATGATAAAAAATATAAGGAATGTTCCGGGAAGAAAAATTCCTGCTGCAGCTATCAATCCACCAGTAATCATGCCGGTAGCACCCAGATCTCGCATGGATAGGGCTCCAATGTAGGAGCTGATACTGAATGTGGGTCCGGGAATACTTTGAGAGATGGCATATCCGGTAAGAAATTCTTCCGAGGTCAGGTAATTTTTAAACTCTACAAATTCGGTGTAGAGATAAGGCACCAATACCTGACCTCCGCCAAAAATCAGGCTTCCGTTTCGGTAAAAGTTTTCAAAAAGCCTGACTGGCAATAATCGGGTGTAGTGCCCCAAGACTGCGGCGGCGATCAGTACCCCGGCCCATAGGATGAAGTTTCTCCAGGATATTTTTATTTTTGATTTCTCTTTTATGACGGGTTGCTTGTTATAATTGTGTGTGGTAATCAGGCCTCCTATGGCCAACATGATAGGGAAAATGAATGGTGAATTATAAAAAAATGCGACAAATGCCGCAATCATCATGAGCAAAGCCGCTTCAACAGTATGGATCATTTTTTTTATGGTGATTTGCGAAGCATAGATGATGTAGCCTATGGCCATGGGTTGAATAAACCTGGCAAACCCCAGAGCTCCTTCAGTGTTTGCCTGCAGGTACTCGATTAAAAATGCAGTAGCTATCATCAGACAGGTGGCTGGAAAAATCCAGACCAAAAGCGAAAGATAGGCAAGGGTAGGTCCGCCTATTTTGAAGCCTATAGCTGATATGGTTTGGGTGGAGGTCGGGCCAGGAAGCACCAGGCACAGGGCATTCAGTTCTATCAGATCCTGTTCGGATATATAGCCCCTCTTTTTTACCATCATGTTAATGACCATGGCCAGAAATACCTGGGGCCCGCCAAAAGCAGTAAGGGAAAGCACGAGTACATCTTTCAGATAAATGTAATACCGTACCCTCCTGATGGTTGCCATAAAAATATGTTATTTTTTCAAACCCAATTCTTTTAGCCTTTCTTCCAAAAATTCTCCGGCCGTGCAATCTTCAAAGGATTTGGGAAAATCGGCACTGATGCAATTTTCCAGGCAACTCAGATCCATCTCAGATCTGGGATGCAGAAAGAAAGGAATGGAATACCTGCTACTGTTCATTTTTTCACGGGGAGGATTAACTACCCTGTGAATCGTGGATTTAAGTTTTTTATTGGTCAATCGCTCCAGCATGTCGCCGACATTGACCACCAATTGGTCCGGGAGGGCAGTAATAGGGATCCATTTGCCGTCTCTTCTCAAAACCTGAAGCCCATCGGCACTGGCCCCCATCAGCAGGGTAATGAGGTTGATGTCTCCGTGCTCGGCTGCCCTAACGGCATCTGCCGGGACCTGCTCGGGGTTTTCTATAGGAAAGTAGTGAATGGAACGTAAAATAGAGTTACCGTAAGTAACCTTATCATCAAAATAGGTCTCTTCCAGTCCCAGATTCAAAGCTATGGCACGGAGCATTTGCTTTCCTGCTTCTTCAATGGTGCTGAAAACCTGTAAAGAAACTTCCCGAAACCCAGGCACTTCTGCAGGCCATACGTTTTGGGGGTAATCTTCATTTACTGCATCATCATTGGGAATGTGATCCATGGCCTGACCAACATGGTAAAATTCCTTCAGGTCGCCTGTATTTCTACCCTTGGCATGTTCCTTCCCTTTGCCGGTATATCCTCTCTGGAAGCCAATTTCCGGCTTTTCATATTTGGCCTTCACCTCATCAGGTAAAGAAAAGAATTTTTGGATGGCCGCATACAACTCATCTTGCATGGCTTGGTGAAGGCCATGGTTTTTGATGGCTACAAAGCCAATATTTTCATAGGCATCCCCCAGGTTCCTTACAAATGCCGCTTTTTTATCCCGGTCGCCGGAAACAAAGTCAGCCAGATCAAGAGATGGGATTTCATCAAATAATATTTCGCTCATTGACTGGTAATTTGCTGCAAGGTAATTTTTTTTAGGATAAATTTAAATACCATCAAAATTTTAAAAGCCGATTGCCTAAAAATTGCCCTGAGGATAATGGGCTGGTTTTTTTAAGAATCCTGGCCCAGTGAAACCTTGCCAAAATAAAAGGCAGAGAAAATGCAACAGGCAGTTAGCCTGTCATGGTCCTTAATACAGCCAGGGATTTGACCTCGCCGAAACCTTCCATATGTATTTTGTAAAAAAGGAGCCAGTCATCCATCAGCGTACTTTTTATTTTTCCGGGAATAGTTGGTAAGGTATCTGCAGTTGAAAGCATGAGCCGGTCCAGGTAGTTTTTTTTGTCTTCATAGGCCTTTCCGGTCTGGTTCAGGGGCAGCTGTAGATAGAAGTCAGCTGCATCGCTGGGTTCAAAGCCCAGGAACCGGGAAGTTTTCATCAAGAAAAGTAAGATAAACAAGCCTGGCTGAAAATTTTCACTGTCCAAGGCCGAAATTTCCTCAAACAGGAAATCAAAAAACTGCTCGTTCTGGTAATTGTCAAAAATGATCTTTCCCAGAACCTCTCCCATAAACATACTTATTCCAGATCGGTAAAAATCAAATGGAATCCGGTGAAAAGCCCTGGCGAGTTTTACTTCTGAAAGCCTGTTGATATTGGCGTTTTCTTTTTCATATACCACCAGATCCAACAAGGTCAATGGTTGGAAATGGGCCATTTTGGTTTTGGATTTATTGCTTCTTACACCATTTATCAGGTAAGTCTTAAGCCCCAGGTCACGGGTAAAAATCTTGGTGATAATAGAGGTTTCCCTGAATTTGGTATAATTGATAACTATGCCTGCGGTTTTTTTAAGCATGTATTCCCTTTTTTATGCCTGGTCATCATAGAAACACCGCCTGCATCTGGCTTCATAGCTTTCTTTTTCTCCCAGTACCACCTTCGACTTTTCAGCTGTCAGTCGGTAACTGAAGGAGGCGAGGTCTCCACATTTCATGCAGATGGCATGTACCTTGGTTACATATTCCGCAATGGCCAGAAGTTGTGGCATGGGTTCAAAAGGCTTGCCTTCGAAGTCCATGTCCAGTCCTGCCAAAATTACCCTGACACCAGAACGGGCCAGCTTTTCTGCCACCTGAATAATCTGTTCGTCAAAAAACTGGACCTCATCAATGCCCACCACATCGCAATTGTCTGCCAATAAAAGAATGTCATTCGCAAACTGAACCGGAGTGGAACGGATGATACTTTCATTGTGAGATACCACATTTTTTTCATCATATCTTTTGTCTACCGAGGGTTTAAAAATTTCCACCTTTTGGCGTGCAATGATAGCGCGGTTTAATCTCCTGATCAGCTCCTCTGTTTTTCCGGAAAACATAGAACCACAAATAACTTCTATCTGGCCTTTTTTGCCGGAATAATTTTGGTTTCCTATTGGAGGTTCTAAAAACATTTTTTTGTTAAACGATCATAGTGAGGCCATTCATTTCACCTTCTAAAAAAAAGGATTGAGACCATCATTCATTTTCCGGCCTTCATTTCACGAAATTAAGGGTTTTCTTCTTATTTATGAAAATTAAGGGTTGGGATTAAGGGTATCCGAACAGGAAACCCCGTTTACATTAAGGATAAAATGCCTAACTTTACTTTTACTTTTAACGGAAAAAACAAGTCAGATGGCAATTCATAGGATTTTAAATCAAGCATACGCAGAGGGGTATTCGGAAGACTTTTCCAAAAAATTATGTGAGGAATATTTTACCCACAAGCAATACATGAGTGGTCAGGAAATCA
Source organism: Cyclobacterium plantarum (assembly GCF_011290685.1). Classification (GTDB taxonomy): domain Bacteria; phylum Bacteroidota; class Bacteroidia; order Cytophagales; family Cyclobacteriaceae; genus Cyclobacterium; species Cyclobacterium plantarum. The sequence continues at coordinate 61,662 of NZ_JAANYN010000009.1, read as the reverse complement.
TTCAGCTCACACAATCCAGGCAATTGAATCTGATGCTGATCAAAATACTTTTTGATAACTGGCAGCAGCAGTTAGAGGCCATGGCCCAAAATCCTTATTTTGATTTCAGGGACCACAACGTAGGGGAGGCCTTGACTCAATTCATGAATGCATTGTCCAGGGCCATCAAAATCCAAAAGGCAGATTTTGAACCTCTGCTGAGTAAAGCAGTAAAACTGACCTTGCAATTGGGAGCAGATCCGGTAAGTTATTTTAAGCAGGAGTGGGCAGGCGAAGCAGCCAAGCCGCCCGGTTATTTCAAGGACCTGGAAAAATACATCAAATGGCATGTAAACGTCTGGCGACCAGTAGCGGCTTCTTTGGAAGATCACCGGGAAGGCTCGGGATGGGTTCAGGAATTGGAAGATGCCTTTGAAAACAATCGGTCAACGCTAGCATCGGCCGAAAACCTGCTTAAACCCCTGGATGAGCAGATGCCGATTGATTGGGAACAATTTTGGACGCAAAAAACTGTAGCTCCCTGGGAAGAAGATACACAGGAATCAATATCCGATGTGGAAGATAATTCCGCGGAAGATGAACAACCTGAAGATGAATCGATTTCCAAGGAAGGGTCGGATGAGCCCATGAATGATGGCCTTACCGAGATTGACCCGGCCCTGGCATGGGCAAAATTTGAAGCAGAAGAGTACACCTATATGAAAGGAAGTATAGGTCACCTGAGAGAAGGAATGGGCATCAATCAACGCATCATGTTTACGAAAAGACTTTTTCAGGGCAATCAGGATTTGCTGGATCAGACCATGGATGAACTCAATGCAGCAGATAGTTTTTTTGATGCAGTGAATTTGCTGAACCAGAGTTTCGTGCATACGCTTAACTGGGATGTGCAATCTGAGGAAGTGCAGGAATTGCTACAGCTGGTTTTCAGAAAGTTTGACGGGGAAGAGGATTGACGGCACTTCAGTCCCATTACAGTCAACTTCATGAAGAAGCCCTAAAACATATAGCACGGGAGGGGTTTTCTTATGACACCGCCTTGGAGGATCCAAAGGATAACAGGAGGGGCTTGACCCTGTTGCTACGGCCTGATGAAGAACTAAAAGCAAGCTTTGGCAGGTTTATAACGGCAGTGAAAACCACGGATCCGGATCAATATTTCTATCCCCCCGCTGATATCCATGTGACCATCATGCCGATAATTTCCTGTTACCCTGGATTTAACAAGGAATCCCTGGACCTGTCTGGTTACATTTCACTTATCCGCAAGGCCCTGAAACCTGTCAGGAAAATGCAAATCAGGTTTGAAGGAGTGATGGCTTCCCCTTCCTGTCTACTGATTCGAGGTTTTCCGGTCAACAGTGAACTGGAACATTGCAGGGAAAACCTGCGGGCAGCTTTTGCAACTACTCATTTAGAGCAATCTTTGGATAAAAGATATAAATTGATCACGGCGCACAGTACGGTGATCCGGTTTCGGCAAAAAGTAAATCAACCGGAAAAGATTTTAGACATTCTGGAGCAATTTAAGGATTGTTTTTTTGGAGAACAGGTGTTTGATCAGGTAGAATTTGTTTTTAACGACTGGTATCAGCGGAATGAAATGGTCAAAACCTTGCAATCCTTTCCACTGAAGCACTGATTCCCTTCTTGGGAAGGTTAATTTGAAACTTTCACATTGTCAATATAAAACAATCCCAACGCCTCCTTTTCATCTGCCCCTGGCAATGGAGGAACAGGATTTTCATTGGGAGTTTTTCGGTTCGGAAGGTTTCGGTAAGGACCAGTCCGAAAGGAAATCCTTTCCACCGATTTGACTGCCTCGGTCAGCGGGATTTTTTCAGCTACCAACTGCCCGTTCCGGTACAAATTATAAGAACCAAAGGGCTGAGCATCGATTTCAAGCCTGAAGGTTTGCCAGGCACCGGCTTTTATTTCTCGCATATTTTTTTCAATGTGGCCTGCCATATAGGTTAATTGATTTTCAGGGCTGATTTTAATTCGGATGGGCCGGTTGCCATATTGGTCCACTACATCCATTTCCAGCAATCCTGCATTTTCCGGAGCGACCATTACTGTCCATTCTACATTGACTTCTTTAGACTCTTTAAAAACCCTTATGGCCCGGGCATAATCGTAGGGGTCCTCATCTTTCAGCTCAAGCGACAGGCCAGAACCTACAGGATCATTTACAAGGTTTACCGGAGCCCATAATGGAGCATAAATGTTCCAATCGGGTACTGCGCCGAATTCTTTCAATTGGTCAAAATCGTCATCCACCGGACCATGGAAGGTATGGCGGATAGGGCTGGGGACACGGCTGACCCACATGTCTTCCTTATTCATGCTGTAGGTAAGCCACATGTCTTCTCCGGCTGGCACGCCGTTTCCCGGAACAATTCCCCGCACATAGCAAGGTCCGAAATCCTTCCACCTGCCATAGAATCTTCTGGGCGGGACTTCTCCCTGTACCAGCACCATATCGTCAAAAATGATACCATCGTCTGAACTGATGACAATCAGTGGATAGCGGTATTCGTCAATATCTATGGGATTATATACCATGGCAAAGCGGCCATCCCGGGTTTGCTGACCCCAGACTTTGCCGCCAGCCATGGTAAGGGTAGGCACTTTTACGGCGGTGGTAAAGTTCTCGCCTCCCTCATCTGATAGCGCGGTCATGGAGCGTTTCCACAATCCGACGGTTTTACCATCTTTTCTGGTAAAGAATGAGAAAGCCGACCCCTTCCTTTCTCCGTTATAGAAGCCATCCAAGCCATTGTCTTCATCCCTCCACTGAAGTGTGATGAGGGTGTTGGCCAGCAATTCCTCGCAAGCCTCAATGAACCCACTGTCGGGAGAGGATTGGTAAAAAGGGAAAGCAGTGTTGCTTTCATCCCAATCGGTATGGCTGCTGTACCGGATAAAATAAATGGGGCCTAAACTGCCATCTTTTCTAACTTCTCTGACTACCCGGCCGATACCCCCCTCCTCAAAAGGATCCTCTGTATGTCCGTAAAAAGCCAGGGTAAGTAACTTTCCGTTTTTACTGGTATAAAAGCCCATCCGCTGGTGCATCATATATCCATCGTAACCTTCCGGTATTTTTGTTCCTTCCGGTGCCGGATAGGGAGGAAATAGTAGCTTTGGAGCTGACCAGCGCCTGCCGTCTTCTGATGTGATCATCAAAGTCTGACCCGGTGCAATGTGTTCATCTACAGGGTTGCTCAGGTACTGCTGGTAAAATTTCCCCTCCCAGTAGGCCAGGTTGGAGGCATGGTTATAGGTCCAGCCATGACCATCGGCGAGTTCCGGATGGGACCTGTTTACGCGTAAGGTTTGCCTGCTTTCCACCCCAATGGCATACCGCAACCGGCCTTCGTGCCGGTCAGGATCAATGCTGTTTCCCCCGATATACCTTACCGGCTCGTGCTGACTGCCTGTTTGCGCCAATACACTCAGGGAAGAGCAGTAAATGATAGCTATTAGAAAGGTTGCTGGAAGGCGGAGAGTAAACATGAATTCAAAGTTTGATGAATATTTTTCGTTTGTACAGCCAATAGGCAGGTATAAAATTAATGCCTACAAATAAAAGGGCATAAAGGAGGCTGGCCAGTTTGGAGGAGATGCCTATGGCAGTTATTCCGTTCATAAAGTGGGTGTTCAGAGACTGTCCCCCAAATTCTATATAATAAAATACCAATGACAGCACATCGGCCAGTACGTAGACAGTAATGGCATTAGCTCCAAAGATGATACCCACGCTGGTGCCCTTTTGTTTGCCCAGAATGTCTACCAGAAAATAGCAGGCCCCCAATGCAATAAATGCTGTCCCACCGGTAATCAGGGTAAAGGAGCTGGTCCAGAGATGTTTATTGATAGGAAAAACCTGCGCCCAGAGTAAACCCAGCAATACCAAAGGAACGCCTGTGGCCATCAGGTAGTTGGCTTTTAGATTTCCGTTATTTCCCTCAAGAAGTATTTTCCCTGCCAACAAGCCTAGAATGCCGGTAACGATCGCAGGGATGGTGCTGAATAGACCTTCAGGATCCCAGGTGCCCTCCCACATTTTTCCGGGCAGGAGGATGCGATCTATCCAGGCTGCCAGATTTCTGCCGGGTTCAAGCATGACTACTCCCTCGTCCGGAGTGGGAATTAAGGTCATGGCAAGCCAGTAAAAGAACAATAAGCTGCCCGCCAGGTAGGCTTGCTTTTTCCAGTCTGTGTTCAGGAAAAGAAAGGCACAAACCAAAAACACCACAGCAATACGCTGCAATACCCCGGCAATACGCATGTCAGAAAAATCAAAATCAGGGATGAGGTTAAGAAATACACCTACAAGGAAAATTTTCAGGGATCGAACCAGTATTTTTTTATACATTTCATTCTTGGGAAAACCCCCTTGAAGTCTTTTGGTGTAGGCAAAGGCAATAGAGACACCGACAATAAAAAGAAAAAAGGGATAGATGAAATCCGTCATGGTAAGACCATTCCAGGAGGCATGGAGGAGTGGGGGGTATACATGGCTCCAGGACCCGGGATAATTAACCAGGATCATGGCTGCAATGGTAAACCCTCTTAAGGCATCCAGGGATATCAATCGGGAAATCGTAGGCTTCATAGAATAAAATTATGTGTTTTTAATAGTCAATTTAATACCTTCAGGGGTAATAATAAGGCTATTTAAATCTTTTGAATTATGAATAAAAGGAATACTTACTTTCTGTTTCTCTCCATTATTATTTTTTTTAACAGCTGCCAGCAAGAGACTTCCTGGCTAAATAGGGTAGAGCAGCTTCATTTGGAATGGGAGTTGGTCAGTAACTTTGTTGGGGAGGAAGGGCAGTTTGAAGCACGCTTTATCATGGAAAATAAAGGGGGAGATGCTTTGAGAGATGAGGGTTGGGCCCTGTTTTTCAACATGTCTCCAAGAAGGATTGTAAGTAGTACCCAGGCAGATATTACGCACATCAATGGAGATTGGTATAAACTTAGTCCAAGGGATGGTTTTTATCTGGGTGCCGGGGAACAACTGGAAATCACCTACACGGGAATTGAAGGTGTCATCAAAGAGACCGATGCACCAATGGGTTTATACATGGTATTTTATAGCCAGGAGGATCAGGAGCTGGCTACCATCCCTGTGAGCAATTGGAAGGTAAGACCTTTTGAAAGAAAAGAACAGTTGCTCCGGGGTGCCATGGATGAGGAAATTCCCTACAGCCCGGCCAGCCAATTTGAAGCCAATGATAAGAGGGAAGCCCTCATTTCGTCGGAACTCTTACCCATAATCCCTTCCCCTTACCGGTTGGAAAAAAGGGATGGGATATTTAAAATAGAAACCGGAATGACCATTGCCTATCAGGAGGGACTTGAAAATGAAGCAGGCTACCTGAATGAAAAACTGGAAAGTCTTACAGGAGTAAATCTTGGTAGTAACGCGGCAAATGGGGCAAATGCGGCCATTTACCTTAGCCTGTCTGATATCAGGGTGGATGGCAAACAAAAAGAAGCCTACCGACTGGAGATTGAGGGAGAGGGCATTTCTATTACCGGAGGAGATGCCGCAGGGGTCTTTTACGGTGTGCAAAGCCTGCTGGCACTGATGGGGCCAGAGGTTTACCTGAGTGACACATCAGCTGTGGAACTGCCTTTCGTTTATATTGAGGACGTTCCACGGTTTGGATTCAGAAGTTTACATGTGGATGTCGCCAGGAATTTTCAAACAAAGGGAACCATCAAAAAGGCATTGGATATGATGGCCCATTACAAATTGAACCACTTCCTGTTTTATACCTCTGAAGATGAGGGTTGGCGGGTAGAAATTCCAGGTTTACCCGAATTGACAGCAGTGGGCGCACAGCGGCAGCATGTAGCTGGAATGGATGCGGCAGCCCTGCATCCGGGATATGGGTCCGGTCCGGAAGCTTACAGCGAAGGCAGTCATGGCAGCGGATTTTATACCCGTGAGGAGTTTATAGACATCCTCAAATACGCCAGGGACCGGCACATTACGATCATTCCGGAGTTAAATTTCCCGGGACATGCCCGTGCGGCCATCAAGTCCATGGAGGCCAGGTATTTGAAATTCATGGAAGCGGGGGATGAGGTTGCTGCAGAAGAATACCGCTTGATCGACCCGGCTGACCAATCTGAGTATCTTTCCGCACAGGCATATAAGGATAATGTGGTCAGCGTAGTGCGGGAATCTACCTATCGCTTTTATGAAAAGGTAGTAGATGAATTGGCTGCGATGTATGCTGAGGCTGGTCTGGAAATGAAAAAAATGCATGCTGGGGGAGATGAAGTTCCTGTGGGCTCCTGGACACAATCTCCTATGGTGGCGGAGTTGTTGGAGGAGTCTCCGGGAGAATCACCCAATTCGGAATTGTTGCTGGAAGAATTACCTGTTATAGGAGATATGGATAACCTACAGGCTTTTTTCTTTCGTGAATTATTGAAGCGATTAGAAAAGCGCGACCTGGAAGTCCATGTATGGGAGGAAATGGCATTGAAAAGGGATGAAACAGGCACTTTGAGGCCCAATCCGGAATTTGTAGGAAGGAAGGTCATACCTTATATATGGAACAACATGTTTGATTACCCCGATTTGGGTTACCAACTGGCCAATCAGGGCTACGAGGTGGTGCTTTGCAATGTGTCCAATTTTTACTTTGACCTGGCCTATTCAAATGATCCAGTCGAACCGGGATTGTATTGGGCAGGATTTGTCAATACGAAAAATGCCTGGACCTTTGCTCCATTCGATTGGTTTAAAACCACCTACAAATCAAATATGGGCAAGCCATTGGACAGGGAAGCGTATTTCAAGGACATGGTTCGGATAAATCCAGAGGCAAAAGACAACATCATTGGTCTGGAGGCCCAGCTATGGGGAGAGACCGTAAAAGGAGGAGATATGGCCGAATATTACATTTTCCCCAAATTACTGGGCTTTGCCGAAAGTGCCTGGGCCAAAGCTCGGAATTGGGAACAGGAAAAAGACCTGGCAATAATGGATTGGGAAATAGAAAAAGGCTGGAATCGGTTTGCCGGTACCATTGCAGCGAGAGAATATCCTAAATTGGCTCATTGGAACGGAGGATATGCCTATAGAATCGCCCCTCCCGGAGTAAAAATAATTGATGGTAAGTTGCATGCCAATACCAATTTCCCAGGCTTAGAAATCAGGTACTCTACAGATAATAGTGAGCCTGATAAAAATTCATATTTGTATGAAGACCCGATTGAGATTGATGGTCCTGTAAAGATCAGGGCAATTGATCCTGCGGGAAGGGCAAGCAGAACGCTTATGGTGAGGCCTTGATCCATGTGGGGAAAGCAATTTTAATAATATTCTGATTGAATTGATTTTTTCACCTTTTTTAAGTGAGTTAAATTTTATTTTTTAATTTTTTAAAATTTAATTTTAAAACAATAAATTTTCCAGCATTTTATCCAAATAAATTTTTCTTACGGATAATACAATAAATTTTGAAAAAATCAGATTTCAAGAAATTAACATCAAATAGGCTGAAAGTTAACACAATTATAATGTGAGGTTCATTTTGTGATGTCATTCTTAAATATTCCATGAATTTTTTATGAATGAATGGATAATTCATTCATTTTCAATCTATAATGCTTCTGTTAAATTCGCAAATTGAAGATTTATATACGTGATTTGCGCAGAAACTGTGGTTTTAAACCTTGATATTCATAAAAAAATAAGGCGGGCCAATCCAAATAAAATGCTTTGGCCGTTGACCAAAAATTTTAATACAACTAAATCACTTGGGATATGGAACAACCTGACAAAAATTTACTGGATGGTTTTCGAAACGGAGACCGAAAGGCCTTTGAAAAGATTTACCAATATTACAGGATACCTGTGATCCGTTTCAGTGTTTCCATTATCAAGGATGAGCAGGAGGCGGAGAACATTTACCACGAGGTTTTCATGAAAATCCTCAAACGAAGAAAAAACATCAAGCCGGAGTTGAATTTTAATTCCTACGTTTTTACTTCGGTGAAAAACGAAATTTTTGATTACCTGAAGGCTTTGAATAAAAACAATAGTCTTAAGGAACAATTTTGGGAAAAGATCCATCAGGAGGAAGATGAATGTGGTAAGGCAAAAGAGGAGCAACTCACCAGAATGGAAAGCATTATTCAAAACCTCTCACCGAAAAGGCGGAAAATTCTTGAAATGAACTATTTTGAAAAGAAGTCTTATAATGAGATTGCCGATATTCTGATGATTTCCAAAAACACCGTGAAGAACCAGTTGGTAAAAGCAAAATTTATCCTGAGAAAGGAAATGGAATAGGCTGCAATGGCAGCATTACTTGTATTGTGGAGAAAAATCCTTTGTAATTTTTCGAACGGGACAGTCTTGTTTATTTTTCTAATAGCAAACGCAATTTTTTGCCAGCGTTTTGAAGCAGAACACTATTGAAGGACTGAAGGAATTTTTTAAAATGTTTGAAATAAATAAACCATTCTCTTGTCCGTGAGGGCTTTGCCTTTACAGGTGGGTTTTTTAGGCTATTTTTAGGCAGCCGAATTTCCGGCATTAGCATCGGACATACAGAGCAGGATATCCGGAAGCAGTGATCATTACAAAACAGGTTGTTACTGATTACCAGGGCAGTGTTGAAAGAGGGCCTGGCTTTTCCTTTTATCCATATGGCAATTGTCATCGTACTGGCCGGCATTGATCCGGGGACTTGATTTTTGGATTGGTAGAAAAATCCGGACAAAGTTCCGTACAGTTAACGTGCTGATTCTATTTAATTTGTGAGATGGTTTTAGGGATTTTGTGATACCGTAATATCGTATTGTAATTTAAAAAGAAAGTAGAAGAGCGAGGAAGTGTCATATAATATCTTTGGTAGGTAATTGTTAATGTGTCATTTTAATCATTATTCCATGAAGATATTCATACAACCACTGCGTCATTTTTGCTTGCTGGTCACGATGCTGATCTTATTGCTGAATGGTCTGCAGGCATTTTCCCAAACCAGCAGACAAGTAAAGGGGAAAGTTACCGATGAATCCGGAGAAACCATTCCCGGGGTAAATGTTTTGGTCAAGGGCACCTCTGTCGGTACCATTACCGATATTGATGGAAGTTATGCAATCAATGTTCCCGAAGGAAGTAATACACTTGTATTTTCTTTTATTGGTTATGCCACCAGGGAAGTAGGAGTAAGCAACAGCAATACGCTGGACCTGGTTTTATTTCCTTCGCTTTCGGATATGGAGGAAGTGGTGGTGATTGGTTATGGGGAACAATCCAGAGAAACCCTGACCACATCCATTACTAAAGTGGATGAAAAGGTTTTGGAAAGTGTACCGTTTCCAAATGCTGCTTCAGCATTACAGGGTTCTGTATCTGGAGTCAGGGTACAAAGTACCTCGGGTCAGCCCGGAGCTGCACCCAGAATCATTGTAAGAGGAGGTACTTCCATCAATAATCCCAATGGAGCCGCACCTTTGTATATAGTAGATGGGGTAATTCGTCCGGACATGAATGATATTTCCGCTGATGATATCGCTTCCATGCAGGTATTAAAAGATGCAGCAGCCACCTCTATTTATGGCGCCAGGGGGTCAAATGGTGTGGTGATTATTACAACCAAAACCGGGAAGTCAGGACAATCCAGGATAACATACCGGTATGACCTGACCTTATCCGAACCTGGTAAACTGTATGAAATGGCCAATGCCCGGGATTACCTGACCATGTTTAGATTGGGCCATATCAGGCCTGATAAATTTCCGGATGAAACGGTGAGATTAGGCCTGCCGAATGGTTTTGGAACAGGAAATGACCTGACTAACAATACGGCATTTACCACCCAATACCTTACGTCCGAAAATGAATACAAACTCAACGAGGGTTGGGAAAGTATGCCTGACCCTGTTGATCCTTCCCGGACGCTCATTTTTCAGGATAACGACATTCAATCTCTAATTTATCAGACAGGAGTATCACACAATCATCATGTGGGAATACAAGGAGGTACAGATAAAGCTACTTTTAATGCTGGCCTGGGTTATTTGTCCAATGAAGGGACGGTAGTCACTACCGCTTATGATCGCCTTACTTTTAATTTAAACGGTGAATTACAGGTAAAGGAGAATTTAAGTGTATTTGGAAGGGTTCTTTATACCTATAATACCACCAATACCACAGGACAATCCACAGCCGTCACGTTCTACCGGTCTGCTGGCCTTGCTCCTACAGCCAAGATCTACTTTGAAGATGGCAGCCTTGCTCCCGGTACTGCTGCCAATATTGGAAATCCCTTGTATTTCCTTAATAATCGGGTAGCCGAAAGTACTGCCGAAAAATCAACCTTTACAGTGGGAGCTCATTGGGATATATTGCCGGGCTTGTCATTTGACCCTCAATTGTCTATGTACAATGTCAATAATGACAGTTATAATTTCCAACCCGGGTTTCTGAACGGGCCTCTCAACTTTGTAGATACCCGGAATGCTAGTGCTTCCAACTACCAGTGGAGGCAAAATCAGGCAGATTTTGTTTTTTCTTATGGTAAGACCTTGGGTGAAAACCATAATTTAGATGCCAAATTGGGTTTTGCCTATTACGATAGAAATATTTCCACGCTTAGCGCATCTGGAAGGGGGGCATCTACAGATTTGATCCCAACACTGAATGCAGCTACTGAGCCTACTGGCGTGAGCAGTAGCATCACTGACCAGGTGATTTTAGGCTACTTTGCCAGGGTAAATTACGATTTGGGACAGAAATATCTATTTTCCCTCAACATGCGGTATGATGGTGCCTCTAACCTTGGTGCGGATAACAAATGGGGTTTTTTCCCTGGGATTTCTGCTGGTTGGAACTTGCACCGTGAAGATTTTTGGAAAAATACCTTCCCGGAAAATCTATTCAGGATGAAAATTAGGGCAAGTTATGGCGAAAATGGAAATATAGGGGGATTGAGTGATTTTGCTGCTCAGGGAGCTTATGGGGTAGGCACCAGGTATGCTGGTATATCTGCCATTCAAAATACGGTCATACCCAATCCCAACCTGCAGTGGGAACAATCCCGAACGGTGGATATTGGGGCAGACTTCAGTTTGTTCAATCAAAGGGTGAATTTTATTGTGGATGTGTACCGTAGGGTAACGGATAATCTGATCACAAGCCTACCCCTTCCACAGTCCACCGGTTTTTCCAGTGTATTGACCAATTTGGGCAGCCTGGAAAACAGGGGCTTTGAGCTGGAAATGGGGGCAAGCCTATTGCCGGAGGGCAGTCCGGTAACCTGGAATTTATCCCTAAATGCATCCAAAGTAAGAAATAAGATCCTGAGGCTTCCACCCAATGGAGTGGAAAACAACCGGGTTGGAGGGGTTTTGGTATGGGATCCCACACAGGAAGATTATGTATGGAAAGGAGGACTTCAGGAAGGCGGTAGGCTTGGAGAAATGTATAGTAGAAACCAGTTAAGCATTTATGCGACTGATGAGGAAGCAAGTAATGCTCCAACAGACAATTACATTGTATCAGCTGATAAAACCAAATATGGAGGGGATACCAACTGGCAGGACCTGGATGGCAATGGAATTATCGACAGCCGGGATCAGGTGTATATGGGCCAGGAATTTCCCGTCTGGACCGGTGGAATTTCCAATTCCGTTAGTTTTAAAAATTTCAACCTCTACTTAAGGATGGACTATACCACCGGCCATACGATTTTCAATTGGGCAAAGATGTTTATCGATACCAATTTATTTGCTGACAATAACATGACCCAGGATAAGGTGGATAATTCCTGGAAAGAACAGGGAGACATCGCCCAATATTCCAGGTTTTACTGGGGAGGGGAAAGGATACAGCGAAACAACTTTAACGGAACAGCCTCCTCTGGCAACTCTGTATTTTTTGAGTCCGGGGATTTTCTTGCCATTAGAGAACTTACCCTTAGTTATTCGGTACCACGAACCATACTTGAGCGGATAAAAATCAGTGGATTGAGATTAAATGTTACTGGCAATAACCTGCATTATTTTACCCGCTACAAGGGACTAAACCCGGAAGAAGGAGGCAGGGATGATGGCAGATATGCTATACCCAAAAACTTTATTTTCGGAGCCAATATTACCTTTTAATCAAAAATTTGAAAGTCATGAAAGCAATAAAAAAATATTTTGCCATATCCCTTTCATTAATATTGGGCTGGGCGTGTACGGAAACTCTTGAGGTGAAGCCTACCAGTGTCATTACTACCAATTCTTTTTGGCAGAGTGAAAATGATGCAGAAGGAGCATTAATGGCCATGTATGTGGAATTGAGAAGCCTTTCCCAGGGCTTGCACCAACTTGGAGAACACCGCAGTGAGGTGCTCTCGCCAGGCCTTTTTGGAGAAGGAGTCTTCATTTTACACCGTAACCAAATGAATGCCGATACACCAGGTCATCCAGATTGGAGTGGATTTTACCGAGTGATCAACACCGCAAATCTTATTCTGAAATATGTGCCCGGAATTACTTTTTCCTCTGAAGCCAGAAAAAATCAGATGTTGGCACAAGCCCATGCCATGAGGGCCTATGTGTATTTTGTGATGACCCGTACCTGGGGTGACCTGATCATCAGGGAGGAGCCAACTGAAGGATTTGGAGCCGAAGTCACCCAAAGGGAAAGGTCCCCACAATCCCAGGTGTTTCAATTGATCAAACAGGATATAGAGGAAGCGCTGCAATTGTTTCCTGACGATGGGTTTACGATTGGGAGATCTGTTTGGTCCAGGCCTGCAACCAATGCATTGAAAGGAGAAGTATACCTTTGGACAGGTAAACTATTGGGTGGAGGAGCCGAAGACTTGCAGAAAGCCTTGAACGCCCTGGAGGAAGTAGACCAGGCCGATGTGGGGCTCCTGGATGATTTTCAGGAGGTTTTTGATTTTGAAAACAAAGGAAACCGGGAAATTCTAATGAGCATCCGGCACCAGGACCTGGAGCCGGGAAATTATTTGTGGTTTATGTGGATCATAGGCGCCGGGGTACCCAGCAATATAGACCAGGACACCCGGGATAAGATTTTTCCCATAGGAGGAGGACAGGGTCTGATGGTGACTTCCGACCTGGTACGAAATCAATTTGAAGCAGAAGATTCCCGACGTGAGGCTTCTTTTTTTGATATTTACACCATTGACGAAAACGGAGGCAGGGATTACCTGACCAATATTCAGCAAAAATTCCAGGGGACCATTATCGGAGGAAACCGGGTTTTCCTGAGTGACCCGATTTTGTATCGCTATGCTGATGTATTGCTGATGAAGGCAGAGGCCAAAAATGGACTGGATATGGATCCATCCCAGGAAATCAACCAAATCAGAGAGAGGGCTTATGGTGATCAATTTGCGGGAAGGGAGTTTGTTGATCAGGGTAGGGAAACCAATGATGCAGCCATCCTGAAAGAGCGCCTGCTAGAATTGTTGCACGAAGGAAAAAGGTGGTGGGATTTAGTCCGGTTTGGGAAGGCTTTTGAAATGGTCCCGGCCCTGCAGGACAGACTTGGAGAGGATCATTTGTTGCTTTTCCCCATTTCCAATTCGGTACTGAGTCAGGAACCTTTGATAGAGCAAAATCCCGGATATTAAATTTACTATAATCATAAAAATTAGAAAACAGATGATTCACAATTGGATAATCACTTCTACGCTGATACTGGCCCACCTGCTGGCCCTCCCGGCCATTGACAATCCCGATCCCCTGCCAGGAGAAAAGAAAACCGTAGAGGTCCTTCATCGATGGGTGTCCATCGACAACGTATGCGCCTGGCCCAACCTTACCCGGCTAGAGGATGGAAGTATTCATGCGAGTATATTCAACCAGCCCAGTCATGCGCGGATGGAGGGAAGCGTGGAGGTATGGTCTACTACTGATGGGGGGCATTTTTGGGAAAAGTCTGGGGTGGCGGCCGCTCACGATCCTGGAACCAACCGCATGAATGTCGCTGCCGGGAAAAACGGTAGCGGAGAGTTGGTGGTTGTAGCTTCGGGTTGGGAGCTAAAGCCGGGAGAATCCGAAGATGCCCGAATGGATTTGGTAGGTGTATTGCGGGCCTGGACCAGCATATCGAAAGACGGGGGGGAAAAATGGAAAACCTACAAAAACGGCTTCCCGGGAGCCGAGGAAGGAATGACTGAATTCATCCCCTTTGGTGACGTCCTGGAAGCCATGGACGGAAGTTTACGTGTACTTGCCTACGCCCAATCCCTGGACAAGGCTGTCAATAAAGTTTCCATGTTCCGAAGCGATGATCAGGGAAAAAACTGGCGCTGGGTATCTCATCTGAGTGATGCCAGCGGACATACTGCTTTTGCCGGGGGACATAATGAGACGGCTTTTTATCAAACCGGACCTGAGACCTGGATCGCGGCGGCCAGAAGGTGGAAGGCAGGGGCAGCCATGGATTTATTTACAAGCGAGGACGATGGGGCAAGTTGGCAATACCTTAGGCAGTTAACCGAAGAAAGCCAGCACCCCGGACACATTACCTCTTTAAAGAATGGAGAACTGCTCTTGACCTACGGCAATCGAATCCCAGGAGAATACGGAGTGGCGGTTAAATTCAGTTCGGATCAGGGCAAAACCTGGTCCAACGAATTTCTGGTGGTGGATGACCTGAAAAGCCGCGATTGTGGCTATCCTTCCAGTGTACAGCTGCCGGATGGAAGCATCATGACTGCTTATTATTCAAACGGAAATTCGGTGCATGACCGTTACCATATGGGAACTGTTATTTGGAAAAAACCATAATTGCCTGATGAAGCCACTTCGAGCTGAAGAAATTGTGGGTGTATGGGGGACTGTTTTGTTACCTGTTCAGGAGGATGAAGCCATTGATTGGGGCCGCCTGGACGAGGAAATCGCAGTCTTGCTTGAGTCGGGACTTCATGGCATCTATACCAACGGTACAGCCGGTGAGTTTTACAATCAGACTGAAAGTGAATTTGATACACTTAGTGAAAAGCTGGCGGCTGCTGCGGAATTAAAAGGAGTTCCCTTTCAATTAGGCTGTGCCCACCCATTGCCACTTGCCTCCATGGAGCGGGTAAAACGCGCAAAATCCCTTCAACCAGGGGCCATACAGATTATTTTGCCGGATTGGGTCGCTCCGAATCGGGCGGAGTTATTCCGGTACATCGAAAAAATGGCCAGTGTGGCGGATCCTGTTGGGCTGGTGATTTACAATCCGCCTCATGCTAAAAAGCAACTGAGGCCTGAGGATTATAGGGATCTTTTATTGGAAGGCTTTCCGATTGTGGGCTGCAAAACGGCAGGAGGGGATGATCGCTGGTACGAAAAAATGCGATCCCTTCCCTTTCCTTTTTCTTATTTTGTCCCGGGTCACCGGCTCGCTTCCGGCATTAAGCAAGGAGCCAAAGGTTCCTATTCCAATATTGCCTGCCTACACCCCAAGGGGGCGCTAAAATGGCACAAAATGATTATGTCCGACCCAATCACAGCAAAGGTATGGGAAGAAAAACTGGGGTTTTTCTTCCAGGAAGCGATTTTTCCGCTAATCCAAAAGGACGGGTATTCCGATACGGCCGTGGATAAGTTTCTGGCAGCCATCGGAGACTGGGCCGAGATCGGTACCCGATTGCGCTGGCCATACCAGGGAATCCCGGTAGCACTGGCGCAAGAAAAAAGAAAACAACTGGAAGGGATACTTCCCGGTTTATTTCAATAATGAATGGAACCAATCAATACCAAAATACGATGAAGCAAGCATTTTTATTCCTGATTTTGATTCTTATAAGCCTTCTAACCGGCTTTGCCCAAAACGAGGAAAGTTTGAATATCACAAAGATATGGGATGAGGCCCCGCACAATGCATTTCCGGACATGATCCGGTTTCAGGACCACTTTTATGTGGCGGTTCGGGAAGGAAATAACCACATGCCTGACAATAGTGGAAGGATACAAATAATACGGTCAAAAGACGGAGATGAATGGGAAAAGGTGGGCTTGCTTGAAAAGGAAGACATGGATGTCCGTGAAGCACGGCTGTCGGTAACACCGGAAGGTAAAATTATGGTGTTGACTGCGGTGGGTATTTATGATAAAGGATACAAGGTATTGTACCCCATGGTCTCTTTTTCTAATGCTGATGGTGGGAGTTTCTCACCGCTTCAAAAAGCCACTATGGATATGAAACCGTCACTGGATTGGATTTGGAGCCTTACCTGGCATGAGGAGATTGGTTACGGTATAGTTTACCAGATTAAACCCGGAGGTTGGGAAGTGCATTTGTTAAAAACCAAAAATGGCATCGACTTTGAACATGTTTCTCAGCTACCCATCGATGGCAATCCCAATGAATCCACCATTAGATTTGATAAAGAAGGTAAGATGGTTGTTTTGGTCAGACGGGAAACTTCCGACAAGATGGGTGTACTGGCAAAAAGTGCCTATCCCTATACCAATTGGGATTTTACCAAACTTACTGTTCGTCTGGGAGGTCCTAATTTTTTATTTTTTGGAAAAAATGACTTGTTGATCGGCACCCGGGATTACCGGGATACCGGCGCCAAAACCGTCCTACACCGAACAGACCGGGAAGGGAATATTGAAAAGACGATCGAATTTCCTAGTGGAGGCGACACCAGTTACCCCGGTATGTTGTATTATAAGAACAAGCTGTGGATGGTCTATTATTCCAGTCACGAAGACAAGACGAGTATTTACCTTTCAAAGATTCCATTGAAGTCGCTCCGGAAATAAACAGGTAAACATGTTTAAACTGTCTACTCGCAAAATTCTAAAGAATGCAGGTAGGTTTTTTTTCTGGTATCTTACCCAAAAGGATAAGGAAATGGCCTTTTCCGCTTTTACTAAGTATCATGACTAAATGAATAGCATTATGAGAACATCTATTTTCCCAACTCTGGGACTGTTATTGGTTTCTTTACCGCTTCTTGCACAGCAGCCATCCCCAGGCAAAAGCAGGTCTTCGGTAACCAAAATCCGGGATCTGGTTATTTATGAAGACCCAAATTATTACGCAACGTTTCCATCCATCGTGCAGAAAGCAGATGGCGGGTACCTCCTTTCGTTTCGACGTGCTCCGAACAGGAGGGTTGTCTTTGGCGAAAGTGGCAATAATCATGTAGATCCGAATAGTTACCTGGTAAGCATGACTTCAAAAGACGGCCTTACCTGGGAAAGCGAACCGGAGCTGCTCTATGCCCATGATTTTGGTGGCTCACAGGATCCTTGTCTGCTTCACCTTCGTGATGGAACGCTGCTTTGTGCCAGCTACGGTTGGGCATTTTTGCGGGAGGATGGTCTGGAAAACCTGCCAGATCCCCATTTCCAGAATCGCGATGGATCCGTATTTTTGGGTGGATACCTGTTACGTTCTATTGACGGCGGGAGAAATTGGTCCGAACCGATATACCCCCCACACATAGAACCGGAGATCAATTTTACTCCGATGGGAAATCCGGTTCCCGCCTACAATCGGGGAGCCATGTACGAAGGGAAAAGCGGGCGCATCTATTGGGTGGTCGCAGCAAATGACCAGGAAACACCCCGCCGAACCTCCAATTACCTGCTCGTTTCGGACGATAAAGGTAAAAATTGGGAGCACCTATCGACCGTTGCCAAAGATGAGGAGGTCATATTCAATGAAGCATCCATCTACGAAACACCCAAAGGAGATTTGGTGGCGTTTATCCGTACCGCTAACTACGAAGATCAGGCCGTCATTGCCAGGTCCACTGACGGAGGGAAAAGCTTTGGACAATGGCAGTCTATGGGATTTCAGGGACATCCCCTTCAGGCAACAAGATTGTCGGATGACAGGGTGCTTCTGGTCTATGGATACCGGCATGAACCCTATGGGATCAGGGCCAGAATTTTGAATTCGGAATGCACGGATTTCGCCACTGCAGAAGAAATTGTCCTTAGGGAAGATGGAGGCAGCGGAGATATCGGTTATCCCTGGGCCGTAGTGCTGGATGACCACCATGCTCTGGTGACTTATTACTTCAATATTGACAATGGCACCCGACATATTGCTGGTACCATCATAGAATTTTAGGTAAATTGCTGGCATTAAAGCATTGTAAGGGGTATTAAAAAAGTTTAGCCTCCCAAAATTGGCCCAAAAGCTATTATTTGCCATGAAATCGAGCATGACGAGACAGACAGAAGGAAAGATGTCCCGATAGCACCGATAGAATCAGGCTGTTCAAGTATGCGGGACTCACCCAAATCTGGTTTTGGGCATTTAGACCTGAGGCAAGCAGATACCAGTAAGAAACAAATATACAGCGATGAATAAGTACCTGATTTTCACTTTAATTATTCTGACATTTGCTTCCGCAGGGTCCTATGGCCAAATGGCGGAGCCCTTACCGATAGGAAGCGACAGGGAGCTTTTTGTCGATCCATATCTGATAGAGAGGCTGGACAAGGCAACCATCAGGATGCATCACCCAGAGGACAAGGGGAAAGTATTGGATTTTGACCTCCCCTGGGAGGGCGCATTTTCTGCTTATGTCACGGTAATTGAAGAAGATGGCTTTTTTAGAGCCTATTACAGAGGTGTTCCGACAGCTGGTAAAGATGGCAATAGTGCCGAAGTGACCTGCTATGCCGAATCCAGCGACGGCATCCATTGGGAAAAGCCCGACCTGGGTATCTATGAAATATCAGGTAGCAAAAATAACAATGTCATCCTGGCTAATGCCGCTCCACTCACCCATAATTTCAGCCCTTTTTTGGACAGCAACCCCTCGGCAAAACCCAATGAAAAATTCAAAGCCCTTGGCGGAACCTCCAAAAGCGGACTGGTGGCCTTTACTTCTGCGGATGGTAAAAACTGGAAGAGACTTCAGGAAGAACCGGTATTCACCCAAGGGGTATTTGATTCACAGAATGTATCTTTTTGGTCGGAAAGTGAAAATCAATATGTCTGTTATTTCCGCTCCTGGACAGGTAAGGGATACAATGGTTTCCGCTCGGTAAGCCGAACCACTTCAAAGGATTTTATTCACTGGACAGATCCCGAGCCCATGGGCTTTGGGAATACGCCCTACGAACACCTGTACACCCAACAAACCAGCCCCTATTTCCGTGCACCACACATATACCTGGCCATCGGTGCCCGGTTCATGCCCAACCGCAAAGTGGTTTCGGATGCTGAAGCTGAAAAATTGGGAGTGGATCCGAAATATTACAACGACTGTTCAGATGTAATCCTGATGTCAACCCGGGGAGGGGACCAATATGAGCGGCAGTTTATGGAATCCTTTATCAGACCTGGGATAGGCTTGGAGAATTGGGTTTCCCGCTCCAATTACCCCGCCTTGAACGTGGTGCAAACCGGAGAAACCGAAATGTCCATTTATGTCAACCAGGATTATGCCCAGGCCTCCGCTCACCTGCGCCGATATAGCCTGCGTTTGGATGGGTTCGCTTCCCTATCCGCCGGATATGAAGGAGGTGAAATGCTCACGAAACCCTTTGTCTTTGAAGGGGAAAATCTGGAACTCAATTATTCCACCTCTGCAGCGGGGGAAATCAGAATAGAATTGTTGGATGGGGATGGGAATAAGCTGCCAGGTTATTCCATGGAGGAAGGCCAGCTGGTTATCGGCAATGAAATCTCAAGAAAAGTGTTGTGGAATGGCAGCAGTGATGTTTCTGATTTATCCGGGAAACCTATCAGAATGCGGGTCTACCTAAAGGATGCCGATTTGTATTCTTTCAGGTTTTACTAACCGGAATCGGAAATCCTAAGCCTTAAGTTGGAAGCAATCTGTGCTGAACGGTTAGTTCAAATGGAGTTTTGGCCGATTGAAGTACGAGTTATCAGTCGGGCATGTGACCTCTAAAGACAGTTATTAACACAGGAAATCGAGCATGACGTAGCCGTCACACACTGGGATGACTAACAACCATGCGAGATTCCCCGTCCGACTGGCGTCAGCCGGGCGGGCATCTGACCGCTAAAAACAAATTATAAACAGATGAAACATGATTTTCATCCAATAAGGCAGAAGTATATGTTTCAGAAAAAACCTTACTCAATTATTTTACCTTGCTAATAAGAATGAATTGAATCTGGTTGATGAAGTCAGAACATCCTCCTACGAAGTTCGGGCGGGTATAGCATAGCGCAGAATTGATTGCTATATTGTAACGGATATTTAGCGGTAAACCTTTAATGGAAAATAATGAAGCAGCATAGAAAACCCACCATAAACGAACAAGCTGATTTTTTTAAATTTTCAGTTCCTTTTCCAATTTTGGGACCAGGTTTAATTTTTATCATCGGCTTTCTGCTGGCCTCATTTAATTTGGAAACATATGGGCAGCAGGCTGGGCAGGAGAAAAACCCCGCCATAAAAGTTTTCCGGGCAGGAGCTGCGATGAGTAGCATAACGCCTAAAATAGGTACTTCCATCAATGGAGGCTTCCAGGACCGGTCAGTACTTCATGTCCATGACGATACCCATGCGCGAAGCCTGGTGTTGGATGATGGGATTACTAAACTGGCCATCGTCACCCTGGATCTATGCATGGCCTACAGAGAGACCATCGATAAGGCCAAGTTGAGGGCCCATGAGTTTACCGCTATTCCTGTTGAAAACATGTTGATCTCAGCTACCCATACCCATTCCGGAGGAACGGCCTGTTCTGTATTTCAGAGTGATCCGGATTCGGCATACCTGGCATTTTTGGAGGAACGGGCTGCCGATGCCATTATCCGGGCCAACAATAACCTTGAGCCGGCAAGAATCGGCTGGGGTTTTGGTCATGAATCCAGCCAGGTGTTTAACCGAAGGTGGAAAATGAAGTCAGGAGCTGATAGGTCCAATCCCTTTGGAGGGGAGGATCAGGTGAAGATGAACCCCGGGATAGGGAATCCTGATTTGCTGGAACCTGCCGGACCCGTAGACCCTCGACTCCCGGTAATTGCTATTCAGTCTGCTGATGGCCGTCCGCTTGCGATAATGGCCAACTACTCCTTGCATTATGTAGGGGGGACAGGAAATGGAGAAATATCTGCAGATTATTTTGGGATATTCGCTGAAAAAATCAAACAAATGATAGGAGCAGACCATCAGGATCCTCCCTTTGTGGGGATGATGTCCAACGGCACAAGTGGAGATATCAATAATATCAATTTTGGAGGAGAGGCACCCAAACCCATGCCCCCATATGCCAAAATGGAAATAGTGGCCAACACCATCGCAGCCGAGGCCTTTAAGGTTTATCAAAACATCGAATATAAGGATTGGGTACCGTTGGCTGTTGCTCAAAAGGAAATTTCCCTTGGGGTAAGGAAGCCTTCAGCTGAGGAATTGCAAAGGGCAGAAAAGATCATATCCGATGCCAAAGGTCCCCAAATGCTTACTCGGGAGGAAATCTATGCCAGAGAGACCATATTGATAAATGATTATCCGGAGCGGGAAAATATCCTTCTGCAGGCCATCCGGTTGGGGGAATTGGCCATCACAGCTATCCCCTGTGAGGTTTTTGTAGAGATTGGTTTGGAGATCAAAGAGAAGAGCCCCTTTGACCAGACTTTTAGCGTCTCCCTGGCCAATGGGTATCATGGGTACCTGCCTACTCCAGAACACCATGCCCTGGGTGGCTATGAAACCTGGAGGGCCAGGTCCAGTTACCTGGAAAAGGAGGCTTCCATTAAAGTTTTAGATAACCTCCTGGATTTGCTGGGGCAATTAAAATCATCCCCTGCTACATCCAGGTATTCCCAACCCCTGAATGCCGATGAACTGGATTTGGGTGAAACAGTAAAATTATTCAATGGCCAAAACCTGAAGGGTTGGTATACCTTTCTGAAAGATAGAGGGAAAAATAATGACCCTAAAGAAGTTTTCACAGTAAAAGACGGCATCATTCACATTTCCGGGGAGGAGTGGGGCTGTATCACCACTGAAGAAGAATTTGAGGACTATAAATTGGTGGTGGAGTTTAAATGGGGTGGAGGAACCCACGAGCCCCGACTGGAGAAAGCCAGGGACAGCGGGGTTTTGCTTCATTCCCAGGGTAAGGATGGAAACTATTCGGGTACCTGGATGAATTCCATCGAATGCCAGATCATCGAAGGTGGTACGGGTGATTTTATTGTGGTGGGAGACGGCACGGAGCAGTTTGCGATTACCTGTCCGGTAGCCCCAGAAAAAGTGGGCGGAGCCTTCGTTTACCAACCTGATGGGGACCCGATAACCGTTCATGGCGGAAGGGTCAACTGGTTTGGAAGGGACCCTGAATGGAAGGATGAAATTGACTTTAGAGGAGTCAATGATGTGGAAAATCCGGTAGGCGAGTGGAATACATTGGAATGCCATGTTTTGGACGGAGAAATCGCGGTTTACCTGAATGGGGTTTTGGTGAACAAGGCCCTGGAAGTAAAACCCAGAAGAGGAAAAATCCAGATCCAATCCGAGGCTGCGGAAATGTTGGTGAGAAGGGTGGACCTCAGTCCCATTCTATAAAAATGAGTAAGGGTTTTTTCGAAACCTGCTTGCTGATGGCAACCAGTCTGAGATTCCCTTTCAAGATATTATTGTAATATGATTTCGATGATCAAAGATCTATTCTTGAGGTGCTTTTTGTTGGGCTTTCTTCCATTAATTATTTTTTGGGCTTGTAAGAACAAAAATAGGGAAGGGGTCCAAAATGGAGAAGTAGTGTTTGAATTGCAAGATGCTCCTGTGAATTCCCCCTTGTATACGTATCCCGATTCGGCTGCACTCAAAGAAGCCATGGGCAGTTTCCAGTTGGAGCCGGGCTTGCGGATAGAATTAATTGCCGCAGAACCCCTGGTGATTGATCCGGCAGCCTTTGCTTTTGATGAGAATGGTGTGCTGTATGTGGCGGAAAACAGGGGTTATCCGGACCCTGCTGAGGGAGGAAAGCCGACCCATCTGGGTAGAATTGCCAGGCTGGAGGACCGGGATGGCGATGGCAAATACGACCACAGGACCGAATTTGCTACGGGGCTCACCTATCCCAATGGGATCATGGTATGGAAAGGGGGTGTTTTTGTTACCTGTGCTCCCGATATTTACTACCTTAAAGATACCGATGGAGATGGTATTGCCGATGAGAAAAAGGTGGTGCTCACCGGTTTCAATGCCGACAAAACCGCCCAGATCCGAACCAGCCACCCCACAATGGGCATGGATGGCTGGATCTATATTACCAGCGGTCTGAATGGTGGAAAGGTATATTCTCCCGAGCATCCGGAACGGGATACCGTTATTTTTTCGCCCTCGGATGGCCGTTTTCATCCGGAAACCCTGGAATTTCAGACCACAGGAGGCAAAAGTCAATTTGGGTTGGCATTTGATGCTTATGGCCGTCGCTTCGGGACATCCAACAGGCATCCTTTGCAGCATGTGGTCCTGGAACCCTGGTATTTGGAACGCAATCCACATTTGCTGTTTAACCAGACGATTCAGGATGTTGCCAGCTCCGAAGCAGCGGCCACAGTCTATCCCATCAGTCAGTCCGTAACAACTGCTGACTTTATCCCAAAATTGATGGGGCTTTCCCATAAGGGTACATTTACTTCTGCCTGTGGTCCGGTAATTTATAATGGCACTGCATTGAAAGACGAACATTTGGGCAATGCCTTTATATGTGAACCGGCCCAAAACCTGGTACAAAGACAAGTCATCAGCCCTGAAAATGTATCTTTCCGATCTTCGCCCGCCTATGAAAACCGGGAGTTTTTGGCATCGGCTGACAGTTGGTTCAACCCCGTATTCCTTTCCCATGGGCCTGGTGGTGCACTATATCTGGCCGATATGCATCGAAGAGTGATCGATCACCCCTCCTATGTACCGGAAAGTGCCAGAGCAGGACTGGATTTTGAAAGTGGTAAAGACAAGGGCAGGATTTACAGGATCACAAAAAAAGATTTTATACAAAACCGCAACCCTGGCAAAAATTTCATGGGATCCTTATCCGGCAAGCAGAATTTGGTCAATTTATTGGCCTCAGAGGAAGAGTGGGAAAGATCCACTGCTCATCGCTTGCTACTGGAGCGATCGGATAAAAGTACTGTTCCCCTACTGAGCAATATGGCTACCAATGGCAAAAGGGCTGAAGGCAGGGCAAGAGCATTGTGGCTTCTATATGGCCTGGAGGCTTTGGATATTCCCTTGCTTCAGGAGGCCATCAGGGATAAGGAAGCAGGTGTCAGGGAACAGGCGGTATTGCTATCAGGAAAACTTTTGGGGAAATATCCGGATCTGATCCAACTATTGATGGCTGCTACTACTGATGGGGATATCCGGGTCAGGTACCTTTCCGCTTTGGAGTTGGGATCGGTGAAAGGAGAAAAAGTCATTCATGCCCTCGCCGGGTTAGCTGCCCGGGATGGGGTGAACCAATGGACAAGGGCAGCTGTATTGAGTGGCGTTGGGGGTCAGCTGTCCGCCTTTTTACAAAGTTTTCGAAAAATGGATCCCGTGGCCTATCCGGCGTTTCCTTTGATGATGCAGGAACTGGGGGAATTATTTGGGAATGCGGCCGATATTTCCGACTGCCGTGAGTTGTTGCATGATATGGTTACTTCGGAAGGAGATCTAGGGTGGAGGATGGCCACGGTCCTTGGCTTGTTGAACGGGTTGGGAGTAAGGGATGTGCAACTATCGGAAAATGGACTTTTTTATGCCCTGGCAACAGCTACTTCCCCTGACCTGCAGGTGGTAGCAAAAAGGGACTTTATTGACCAGGTGGCCATAAGGGCTTTGGATGAAAAGGAATCCCTGGCATCCAGGGTTGTGGCCACTGCCCTACTGGGGTTCCCCCCATTTGACTGGGTGAAAAATGAATTAAAGCAACTGCTGAAGCCCGGAAACCCGGTGGAAATCCAACTTGAGGCAGTAAAGTCACTTGGCAGACAAAATGAACCCGGGGCTGCTCTCCTATTGCTCTCCGGTGAAACCTGGGCTGCCTATACTCCCCGGGTTAAATCTGCCGTGATATCGGCAATGGTAGCCAGAAGGTCTACAGTGCTTTGGTTATTTGCAGCCATTGAGGAAAATGTAGTGAAACCGGCAGAGATTCCTTCCATGACAAGACAGCGCCTGATGAATGATAAAAATAACAATGTAAAGGAAAAAGCTGCTCTTCTTTTCAATGAGTTGGAATCAGGAGGCCGGATGGCGGTATATGACGCATATCTTGAGGTACTGGACCTTCCCGCTGACCCTGGCCTGGGAAAGGTGGTTTTTGACAAAACCTGTTCTTCCTGCCATACCTATGCAGGAGAGGGTGGAGAAGTGGGGCCGGACCTTACCGGCGTCAAAAACCAACCTCTGGATGCGTTGCTGCTGCATACCCTTGTACCCAATTATGAAGTGTTGCCGGCTTATCAGGCCGTTTCCATCAGCAGCAAAGATGGGAAATCCCTCTCCGGATGGATAGCTGCCGAGTCCGATAACAGTATCACCCTTCGGACAGCTTTCGGCACCGATGAATCCATTTTAAGAGCTAACATTGAAACCATCCACCATTCAGGGCTTTCTTTGATGCCGGATGGTTTGGAGCAGCAGATGACAGAGGAGGATATGGCCAACCTGATTGCTTTTCTAAAGTCAGGTGGGTTATAGCTTTTTCACAGGAAGATCAAATCGATTGTCCAATTTCTCGCCTTTTTTCAACTTGTGGGACCCTTTTTAAAAGGTTGAGGTTTAACCCGAAATATGCATGAGAACATCTACTGTGGACTTTCCGCTGCGGCGGACAAAATCAGCTGCTTCGCTTCACTTTTCGAGCTCACCGAGGGGTGGCTACGCATCACTCTCCAAAGTGACTGATTTTCCTGCGTTTAAAGCCCTTCCCGTCCTTGGTCGGGACAGGCTGCTACGAAGCCTAATGAATAATCAGGGTTTAAAAGTAAATAATAAAAATTTAGTAAAATAACTGATAAAACAATTTTTTAACTTATTTATCAGGTGTATATTTATTAAAACTATCTTTAAAACCAATAAGCATGCTAAAGAAAAAACACATAACGGGAGTCTTTATCATTATGGCAATGCCAGTCTTAATTTCCTGTAATACAAGCAGTAAGTCAGAAGAGGAAATGGGTATAGGTACTACCTACTATCTGGAAAAGGTGGACTCCATCCGTATAGCGCGAGAAAATAGGGTTACCATTCTTGACTATCACCCAATTGAAGATCGTTTTCTGGCATATGACCAAATTACGGAGGAGTTTTTAGTGTTGGATGGAAAAGGTGAGCTTTTGGAAGCAGTTTATCGGATAGGAGAGGGTCCCAATGAGTACAACAGCAGTTTGTTGGCAGCTTCCTTCAATCAGGAAGCAGGAGGCTATTTTCTACAAAGTTCAGGTGAATTTTTGTGGTATAACCCGGATTGGGAGGTGGAAGAAAGGGCACGATTTACCCCTTCTGTATTCATCAGATTTTATTCAGGTCCGAGGTTTAAAGTTCCCTATTTCCGGTTTGAGGATGAATTAAAGCCGTATTTTTTTACCAATTTTTTCTCTGGTGTAAATAACGCTGTGCGTGGAATGAATGAAGGCAACGCCTCTGATAACCTGATCGAGTTTTACAATTCCAATAAAGAAAGCCTGGAATGGGGCTTAGCCAAAGATCCCGGGTCGCTTCCCCAGATTATGGAAGATCCAGGAACCGATCAGGAGAAGCCCACACAGGTATTTGCGCTGGACAGAGCAGCCAATCGCTTGTACCTGACCTACGATCGGTCAAATACTATTGGAGTTTACGATATGGACCAGGATTTCGGGCTGCAAGAGATGCTCCATTTCGAGCATCGGCGTTTTTCTGCTATTAATAATGCTAAAAATAAGGCCTTGTTTAATTTTGAGGATGATCTCGTCGGGGTACTTTATTTCGAAGGCCTTTCCGAGGCGGCCACCGGGGCGAGAAAAGCCAATGACCCGGAATATTTCCCTTTTAAGGATCCCGGATTGTACCATTTCATACTTCTTCAGGATGGGGTACAACAAAAGGAAGAGATTGTCTTTCCAGCGGGTTGTGGGCCCCATTCTGAGGTCCTTTCCTTGCCAGGCAAGCGATTTCTGCTGAGGGACAAATATAGGGGAGAGGATGAACCTACCTACTCCACCTATTCGGTTTATGAGTTAAAGTCGGATATTTGACCGGAATTATATTTTTAAATTTAATGGAGGTATTGGCTAATACATAATAATTTGGACCTCCCGCAATCTCAATTTCCCTCAATAGGAATGCGGCTTTTTCCCATTCCTAATTATAGATTTCCAATCCCCTGGCTTTAGCCAAAATTGCTGGGATTAACACCAGCAAATCATTAGCCCTCAATAGGTAATTGCCCCATCCACAGGTTGAACTGTAAATTGGGATGTTAGGCTTTGGGGATAAAGTTTTGGCTAAAGCCAAGGAAGGAGTCAAAATCCCATATTTCCTCCAGCTAAAGCCGGAGGCAATTGAACCAAAAAACCCCTGATTCCAAATTAGGGCCGAAATCAATGGGCGATCCCTCCTCAATAGGAAATAGCCCATTCCATAAAAAATAGCAATCAAAATTTCTGGGCTTTAGGCCAAACTATAGGATCGGACAAATGTAAGGTTATCCAGGTTTGGCTAAAGCCAGGAATGCGAACAACAATCCGATTGCCTACAGCTATTAAACAATTGATGATAGGTAAAGCTGGTTCCGGATCATGATGGATCTGTCATTAACCGAACAATCATCAATAGGAGTGGGCTTTAGCCCATTCCTAATTATAGATTTCCAATCCCAGGCTTTAGCCAAAATTGCTGGGAATAACACCAGCAAATCATTAGTCCTCTCAATAGGTAATTGCCCCATCCACAGGTTGAACTGTAAATTGGGATATTAGGGTTTGGGGATAAAGTTTTGGCTAAAGCCAAGGAAGGTGTTAAAATCCCATATTTCCTCCAGCTAAAGCAGGAGGCAATTGAACCAAAAAACCCCTGATTCCAAATTAGGGCCGAAATCAATGGGCGATCCCTCCTCAATAGGAAATAGCCCATTCCATAAAAAATAGCAATCAAAATTTCTGGGCTTTAGGCCAAACTATAGGATCGGACAAATGTAAGGTTATCTAGGTTTGGCTAAAACCAGGGATGCGGACAATAATCCGATTGTCTACAGCTTTTAAGCAATTGATGAAAGGTAAAGCTGGTTCCGGATCATGATGGATCTGTCATTAACCGAACAATCCTCAATAGGAGTGGGCTTTAGCCCATTCCTAATTATAGATTTCCAATCCCAGGCTTTAGCCAAAATTGCTGGGAATAACACCAGCAAATCATTAGTCCTCTCAATAGGTAATTGCCCCATCCACAGGTTGAATTGTAAATTGGGATATTAGGGTTTGGGGATAAAGTTTTGGCTAAAGCCAAGGAAGGTGTTAAAATCCCATATTTCCTCCAGCTAAAGCAGGAGGCAATTGAACCAAAAAACCCCTGATTCCAAATTAGGGCTGAAATCTATGGGCGATCCTTCCTCAATAGGAAATAGCCCATTCCATAAAAAATAGCAATCAAAATTTCTGGGCTTTAGGCCAAACTATTGGATCGGGCAAATGTAGGCTAATCCAGGTTTGGCTAAAGCCAGGAATGCGAACAACAATCCGATTGTCTACAGCTTTTAAGCAATTGATGAAAGATAAAGCTGGTTCTGGATCATGATGGATCTGTCATTAACCGAACAATCCTCAATATGATTGGGCTTTAGCCCATTCCTAATTATAGATTTCCAATCTCTGGCTTTAGCCAAAATTGCTGGGAATAACACCAGCAAATCATTAGTCCTCTCAATAGGTAATTGCCCCATCCACAGGTTGAATTGTAAATTGGGATTTTAGGGTTTGGAGATAAAGTTTTGGCTAAAGCCAAGGATGCTGGCGAATTCATTATTGCCTACAGCTATTAGGTAATTGATATAAATATTAAATAGGGAATCGCCTATTCCAATTTATCTGTCCATGATTTGGGGTTAAAAATGGTTAAACTAAATCATTTTACTTCCATTATGTGCTTAAAATGAATAGGTTTAGGGAATGTTGCTTTACTTTTATTATATACACCTTTAAATCCGATGTACAACAGAATTTTCCTTGGCATTTTACTTATAGTAAGTTTTTCCTGTGGAAAATCGCAAGACTCCGCTAGCGTAGAATCAATTGTTTACAGTGTTGATACTGTCATTATTGATTCCAAGGATCGGCTTTTGGATTTGAAAAGAGGTATATGGAACTCAGATTTGAATGATGACGAAAGTGCTATCTTTTTATATAATGGGTTTGATCATTCAATTGATGAGGTAAACCTTGATCAGTTTAGAATTACAAATAATTACCCTTTGGAAACCGAGGGACCAAATGGAACAGGTGAGCACGTTAATTATATCAATTTTTTAAATGACAGTTTGATTTTTATTAAATCCTTCGGTAGGTCCGGTTTATTCGCAAAGAATGGAGACCTTGTGGAAAGAATTGACTGGGGTAATGCCATTGATTCTAATGGAATGGATTATTCGGGAACGCCTCAAAATGAGGTTGCCACTAATTTCAGAGACTTGAAAGTATTTGGGTTAAACTATGACCGAAAAAACAAGAATGTCTTTCTTGATGTATTGTCGGTTGGTGAAAATTCTATTAAGCGATACGATATAGACTCCGAAAAGTCCTATCACCATTTCGTCTTAACGGTGGACGATCCGAAAGATTACACCTATCTGGATCCTATTGTATACCTGAGTTTTGAAAATGATTTTGTCCTGGTGAGCCATCAATTTTCAAATGAACTATACCTGTTTAATTTGATAGGAGAATTTATTAAAATGGTTAATTATAAGCCTGAAATGACTCCTGAGCGGGCCAGAGATCTTAGCACAACAACCATTAGCTCCTATGATCATATTGAAACGGAATATCAAAAGCTTTTGGAGCAGGTAAGGTTTGGCCCCCCGGTGTGGGATAAGGCAAAAAAACGGTACCTGCGTTTATCAGCAAAAAGGATTTTCTCAGACATTCGGGAAGAAGGAGCATTTCTACCGGAGATAAAAGAAGTTGTGGTATACGTTTCCGTTTTTGATGAAGCGTTCAATTTAATTGCTGAAACAGCTATTCCTGAATTGAGTACTGACTATGTAAAGTACTTTTC
Organism: Cyclobacterium plantarum; assembly: GCF_011290685.1. Lineage (GTDB taxonomy): Bacteria > Bacteroidota > Bacteroidia > Cytophagales > Cyclobacteriaceae > Cyclobacterium > Cyclobacterium plantarum. Next base: position 31,459 of record NZ_JAANYN010000009.1, on the reverse strand, counting down.
CAAAAATGGGAAGCTATGGGTGTTTCAGAATGTGGATGATGAGTTGGGCTTTATCAGGCTGGACATAAGTGAATGAAATCATTACATTATCCTGTACCTATTCCAGTTGAGAGGCGGAGCATTTATGGTGAAATTGGGATTTGAGCTTTCAGGGATAAATGGTTTGGCTAAAGCCGGGGACATCGATAAATTCAACATTGCCTCCAGCTAAAGCAGGAGGCAATTGAACCAAAAGAATGCTGATTCCAAAATAGCAGCCTGATTTTGGCTTATAAATAAATTTGCAGACTCCCGGAATCCAAACCTACCTCAATAGGATTGGGCTTTAGCCCATTCCTAATTATAGATTTCCAATCTCTGGCTTTAGCCAAAATTGCTGGGAAGAACACCAGCAAATCATTAGTCCTCTCAATACGTAAATGCCCAATCCACAGGTTGAACTGTAAATTTGGATTTTATGGTTTGGGGATAAAGTTTTGGCTAAAGCCAAGGAAGGAGTCAAAATCCCATATTGCCTCCAGCTAAAGCAGGAGGCAATTGAACCAAAAGAACCCTGATTCCAAATTAGAACTGAAATCAATTGGCGATCCCTCTTCAATAGGAAATAGCCCATTCCATAAAAAATAGCAATCAATGTTCATGGGCTTTAGGCCAAATTTGGGAAAAGACAAGTGTAGGGTAATCCAGATTTAGCTAATGCCTGGGATGATAGCAAATTCCAGATTGCCTTCAGCTATTAGAGAATTGATTTAAATGAATCTGGTTTCCAAATTTTGTCTATAATTCAAAAACCAAATCTCCTCAATAGGAATGCGGCTTTAGCCCATTCAAAAAAAATTAGCAATTAAAGGTCCCGGGCTTTAGCCCAAATTTCGGATCGGCAAATCTTAAATCTAATTTAACCCATAAGAAAAGTTTGATTTTAAAATTTTAATTAATAAATTAATAGTTGAAAAAGCGTTTTTAAACCATATCCCAGGTAGTGTAAATGAGCCATCCCTTTTCTATGGTGAAAAATTCACCAGCCATGCTTCGTTTATTGTATCCCTATTGGATTGTCCTTTTGTTGTTTTCCTGTGATTCTGGGAATAAGGATAAAGGCGGTAATAAAGAAATCGAAGGTTCAAATACGGCCGTGTATTTTGAAAAACTGGACAGCATTCGGATTGACTACCTGGGAAACCCCTCCGTACATGACCTTGACCCTAAGTCAGGTACCATCCTGTTTATGGAACATAGGCAATCATCAGAAGACATCATGGGGGCTGATTTTGAAGGAGAAATCCTCGCATCCTTCTCCAAATTGGGAGATGTCCCCGATGGGTATGGAAAGTTGATGTCAACATTAAGAATACTTGATGACAAAACTTTTCTGGCCTACGGATACAATGGTTTTATGACTTATGATTTTACCGGAGAACTTCAATCACGGGTAAAACTGAAAGAATTTCGGGTTCCAAATTTTACACGGAAGGCGATGGGATTTGGAATGGAAAAATGGAAAAGCAAATATTTATATGTAGATCAGGGATCCCAGGATATCGACTACAGTAGCATAGAGGCTTACAATGAAATGAGATTATTGAATTGGCTGGATCCGGAAACAGGAGAGAAGGAACCCTTTATCCAATTTCCCGAAAGCAGTATATTTAAAAGTGGAAAATACTTTTTTAGGGATTCCTGGGCACCTTCTTTTACACTGGCCGATGACCGGATATATGTGGTGTTTGGAGCCGAACCAGTGATCTATGTTTACAGCTTAAAAAAACCCTATTCTTTGCTTTCAAGTATTCCACTTGATCTGGCAGATTACCGGTATTTCAGGGGTTCAATCGATAATTCCGTAGATCACACCTTAATGTTCACTTCTGGCAATATTTTGAATATAAAGAAGGTAGATGGGTATTTTGTGATCGCCTATTTCCCCGGGTATTCGGATGCAGATAAGGAAGCGGAAAACGAGAATAAAACCCAGCAGGAAAACCTACTATTCCGGGAAAGAATGCTGAATAAATATGCCAAAAGGATAGCCGTTTTAGACACTTTAGGCAACACCATTGGAGATTTTGTGCCCGAGGGATTGATTCCTCAAAGCATGTTGCTCAGAAATAATGAGCTATGGATGCAAGAAAAACCGGATAAAGAAGAAGAGCGAGATTATTTCCGACTTTTTCGGGTGGAACTCAGGGTGGCGAATAAGAATAGCTTGGATTGATTTTAAAACAAATACGAGATATGGAATGAATGTTACCTCGCCATAATTTTATTGGTTACCTATGAGGAAAATGAGAGCGAAACAAAGGTGTATTTAACCGCATTTGACAAGGACTTAAACATGCTGGGAGAAATTTTAGTCCCCCAATTGAGAAAAAAACCTGCGAGACATTTTGCCAAGGATGGGAAGATATGGATTTATGAAAAAATGGAAGATGAAATGGGGTTTGTCAGGTTGGCGATTAGCGAATAGCATTTTGGTTTTTTTCTGTTCATGAGGGAGGCAGAGCATTTAATGTGAAATCGGGATTTTAGCTGTTAGGTATAAATTGTTTGGCTAAAGCCGGAGATATCAATAAATTCAACATTGCCTCCAGCTAAAGCAGGAGGCAATTGAACCAAAAAACCCCTGATTCCAAATTATGGCTGAAATCTATGGGCGATCCCTCCTCAATAGGAAATAGCCCATTCCATAAAAAATAGCAATCAAAATTTCTGGGCTTTAGCCCATTCCTAATTATAGATTTCCAATCCCCTGGCTTTAGCCAAAATTGCTGGGATTAACACCAGCAAATCATTAGCCCTCAATAGGTAATTGCCCCATCCACAGGTTGAACTGTAAAATTGGATTTTAGGCTTTGGGGATAAAGTTTTGGCTAAAGCCAAAGAAGGTGTTAAAATCCCATATTTCCTCCAGCTAAAGCAGGAGGCAATTGAACCAAAAAACCCCTGATTCCAAATTAGGGCCGAAATCAATGGGCGATCCCTCTTCAATAGGAAATAGCCCATTCCATAAAAAATAGCAATCAAAATTTCTGGGCTTTAGGCCAAACTATTGGATCGGGCAAATGTAAGGTTATCTAGGTTTGGCTAAAACCAGGGATGCGGACAATAATCCGATTGTCTACAGCTTTTAAGCAATTGATGAAAGGTAAAGCTGGTTCCGGATCATGATGGATCTGTCATTAACCGAACAATCCTCAATAGGAGTGGGCTTTAGCCCATTCCTAATTATAGATTTCCAATCCCAGGCTTTAGCCAAAATTGCTGGGAATAACACCAGCAAATCATTAGTCCTCTCAATAGGTAATTGCCCCATCCACAGGTTGAATTGTAAATTGGGATATTAGGGTTTGGGGATAAAGTTTTGGCTAAAGCCAAGGAAGGTGTTAAAATCCCATATTGCCTCCAGGTAAAGCAGGAGGCAATTGAACCAAAAGAATGCTGATTCCAAAATAGCAGCGTGATTTTGGCTTATAAATAAATTTGCAGACTCCCGGAATCCAAACCTACCTCAATAGGATTGGGCTTTAGCCCATTCCTAATTATAGATTTCCAATCTCTGGCTTTAGCCAAAATTGCTGGGAATAACACCAGCAAATCATTAGCCCTCAATAGGTAATTGCCCCATCCACAGGTTGAACTGTAAAATTGGATTTTAGGCTTTGGGGATAAAGTTTTGGCTAAAGCCAAGGGAGGTATTAAAATCCCATATTGCCTCCAGCTAAAGCAGGAGGCAATTGAACCAAAAGAATGCTGATTCCAAAATAGCAGCGTGATTTTGGCTTATAAATAAATTTGCAGACTCCCGGAATCCAAACCTACCTCAATAGGATTGGGCTTTAGCCCATTCCTAATTATAGATTTCCAATCTCTGGCTTTAGCCAAAATTGCTGGGAATAACACCAGCAAATCATTAGCCCTCAATAGGTAATTGCCCCATCCACAGGTTGAACTGTAAATTTGGATTTTATGGTTTGGGGATAAAGTTTTGGCTAAAGCCAATGATGCTGGCGAATGAATTATTGCCTACAGCTATTAGGAAATTGATATAAATATTCAATAGGAAATAGCTCGTTCCAGAGAAAACTATGAAAATTGATGGGCTTTAGCCCAAAATAAGGACAGCTTCCTACGCCACCTCCTGCATGTTGACCATTTTCCGAAAATGAGTGGGTGTCATTTTTTTATACTTTTTGAATTGCCGGTTAAAATTCGCCAGGTTGTTAAAACCACATTCGAAGGCCACTTCTACTATGTTCATGTCCGTTTCCGAAAGCATTCTACAGGCATGACCCAGCCGGACCGTATGCAGGTATTCTACAAAGGTAATCCGGTATTGTTCCTTAAAGAAATTACAAAAAGTGGTCACGGCCATATTGGCCATGGCTGCTGCTTCCGGTAAGGAGATGTCCTTGTCGAAATTTTTATGAATATAGGCCTTTATTTTATCCAGCCGGTCTGAGCCCTGGGGGTCAATCTGATTCAGGTAACCCGGGCTGGCCAGCAGTTCATATTCCCTGGTTTGGGAAAGGATATCAAATATGGAAAGCAAGCTGGACAAGCGCTGAATGCCATTCATATGTATCATTTCTTTCATCAAGGCATTAATTTGCTCTTTGGCTTTACCTTGTAAGGCCAGGCCCCGCTTTGACAATCTCAGAAAATTTTTCAAGGTTTCCATTTCAGGGATTTTCAGAAAATCTTCGCCCAAAAAATCTTTTTGAAAGTGAATCACAATGGCCTCTGCCTCATAGCCGGCCTGTCCATTTACAAAATTGGGTTCATTGACCCAGACATGGGGCAGATAGGGGCCCATGCATACCAAATCTCCCTCCTGGAAGTAGCCGATATGGTCACCCACCATCCTTCTACCCTGACTCTTGAGTACCAAAACCAACTCATACTCCGGATGGTAATGCCAGGGACAGGGGAAATATTGCCCTTTTTCTTTAAACACGATAAAGGATTTATCGAAATCCTGGGGTAATCTTACTTCTATCGATTTCATAGGGTCCTTCTTTTGGCTTATTAATATAAAATAAAGTATGAATACATAAAAGGATAAGGTTCGTCATCTGAAAAATAGTACCATAAATATAAAGAATAGTAACAGTTGAAGTATGGTTTTACCATCACTTTATTTGAATGGATGTCAGTAATTTAAGAAAATGTCGCAACTTTTTAACCCATTTGCTGCCAGCAATAATAAAATGCGGTTGACCCTTTATGAAAGATAGTACCAGCATTCCAGATAATATGAATAGTAAGTTTTCGATGTTCCTGATAATTTTGATTACATTTTAAACCATCCGCTAAGTGCAAATTCAATCATAGCAGGTATAATTTTTAAATTAATGAAAAGGTATTGATGAGGAAGCCAATGGATATTTCCGAAATAGAAACAGGAGTGGTAGGTTTGGGAATGATGGGCAGCAGTATCGCGGTGGCACTATGTATTGCAGGTCACCCGGTAAAAGCGGTGGCTCCTGTGAAAAATGAATTAGAAAATGCAAAAAAAACCATTGCCCAGCTGCTACAGCATGCAGCTGACAGTGGACTTTTGCAGCAATCCAAGCCTCATTATTGGAAAAGAATAACCCTTTCAGAGGATTATAGCATATTGCAAAACTGCCGGTTGGTTCAGGAGTGCGTGATTGAAGACAAAAATGCGAAATCCCGAGTTTACCAAAAAATTGCAGACCAAACCAAAGTGGATACCGTGATTTCCAGCAACACATCTGCCATTCCGGTAAGTATTTTGCAGGATATGGTACCCGAACCTGGGCGTTTTTTGGGAATCCATTGGGCAGAACCGGCTTACATGACCCGATTTATGGAAATTACCAAAGGAGAGAAAACAGCGGATAGCCATGCCAACTGGGTCTATGAATTGGCTCATTTGTGGGGGAAAGAACCTACCTTTTTGCAAAAGGATATCCGGGGATTTGTTACCAACCGCCTGATGTATGCCGTTTACCGGGAAATTTTCCATTTGATCGAATCCGGTGAAACCAGTATAGAAGACACAGATAAAGCTTTCCGTTATGATGCCGGTTCATGGATGACTTTTATGGGGATATTCGAAAGGATGGATCAAATGGGATTATCCGATTTTAGGGAAACATTTCAGCGGGTTTTTCCGAAATTGAGCAATACTTCCAGGGTACCTGAAATGATGCAGGAAATGGTGGCGGGAAAGGTGAGAGGTGTTCAGCAAGCCAGGGGATTGTACGCCTATAGCCCTGAGGAGGCCAGGGCATGGGAAAATGCCTTTGCGAAATTCAATAAAGAGATTTACCAGCTGGCAGATAATTACCAAAAAATAAAAAACGAATAAGGTTTTATTATGACAAAGTTTAGCTATTCATCATCTGCAGCCTGGCTGGAAAGGGCAAAAAAAGTACTGGCCGCAGGGGTTTCCTCCGAGTTTAGAAAATACAATCACCCCCATGCCCTTTTCTATACCCACGGCAAAGGCAGCAAAATCTATGATGTAGATGGCAATGAATACCTGGACTTCACCCTGAGCCAGGGTCCCCTGATCCTTGGGCATTCCCATCCAGAAGTGCTGGAGGCAGTTCACCAGGAATCTTTACAGGGGCAATTGTATGCAGGGCAGCATGCCAAAGAAATTGAATTGGCAGAAAAGCTGCAAGCAATCATCCCTGCTGCCGAGCTGATGCGTTTTTGCCTGGACGGCTCGGAAGCGGTACAAACTGCCCTGAGGGTGGCCAGGGCCAAAACCGGGAAGCAAAAGTTTTTACGCTTTGAAGGGCATTACCATGGCTGGCTGGATAACGTTTGCTTTGGTATTTCCAGCCCTTCACCGGAGGCCATGGGTCCCCGGGAGAGTCCCCAAATGCATCCCTGGACTCAGGGTTTGCCCGATGGTGCGAAGGAGGAAAGCTTTCTGTTGCCCTGGAATGATTTGGATCTGGTAAAGCAGCATGTGGCAAAACACCATCAGGAAATGGCTGCCATTATTACGGAACCGGTCATGTGCAACAATGGCTGCATTCCTCCCAAAGAGGGTTTCCTGCAGGGACTGAGAGCGTTGTGCAGCGATTATGGGATTGCCCTTATTTTTGATGAGGTCATTACCGGTTTTCGGCTTGGCCTGGGTGGGGCGCAGGCATTTTTTGGAGTTAAACCGGACATGGCCGTTTTTGCCAAGGCCATAGGGAGTGGATATCCCATCAGTGCCATTGTTGGTAAAAAGGAATGGATGGAGGAAATTTCTACAGCCAGGGTCATTCATGCCGGGACCATGAACACCGGAAATCCCACCGTGGCGGCTGCGCTTGCCACCATAAGCATTCTGGAAAGGGAGAATCCCTACCCCGCAATGTTTGCTCTGGGAGAAAGACTCAGGCAGGGCCTCCGCAAAATTGCCAAAGAAACCGGCCATCAGCTGTTGGTCTCGGGTATTGGCCCTGTGGTGCATACAGGTTTTACCAGCCAGGAAAAAGCAGTAGATTTCCGGGATGTGCTTCAATTTGATACAACAAAATTAAAAACATTTGTTTCCCGCTTGCATGACCGTGGTCTGAGGGTCATTGGTCGCGGGCTCTGGTATATCAGCGCGGTACACACTGAGGAGGAAATTGACCAGGCCCTGGGGTTGGCCAGAGAAGTATTAACTGCACAAGACATATGAATTACCTGAAATGTAAAGTGGCAGTAATTGGCGAGGGCAATATGATCCCCTCCGTGGTCTGTTGTCTGCTCAGGGCAGGGCACCAGGTAAAATCCTTTACTTCACGGGACCCTGCCGGTGAGGTGAGGCGGCTGGCGGAAATTGCCGGCTTTTCCTGTTTGGGCAACGGGGAATGGGAGAAAAACCTTGAAGGGCATCCCGAATTGGCAGATTGCGCCATTGTGGTGGCCCTGACTCCGGAAAAGATGGAAGAAAAGGCGGCCATGCTTAGAAAGATTGAAAAAGTCGCCAATCAGGATACTTTAATAGCGCTGAATTCAGAAAGCATAACCCTGGACCAATTGCAGGACCAAATGCAGTTACCCTCAAGATTAGTGGGTTTAAACTGGACTTATCCTGCACACCAAACCCTTTTTGCCGAGGTTATTGCCAATCAGCAAACTGATACCGAAATGACAGAAAACCTGATGACATTGGTACGTGAAACCTGGGATAAGGACCCCTACTTGTTGAAAAGAGGAATGGGGATTCGCAGCCGCTTAATGGCTGCCATGGCCAGGGAAGCTTTTTTTCTTGTAGATCAGGGGTACGTAGAAGTCGCTGATATTGACCGGGCCTGCAGAAATGATCCGGGATATTACCTTCCTTTTGCCGGAAATTGCCGCTACATGGACCTGATGGGTACTTTTATTTACGGTATTGTCATGGAAGACCTCAATCCAGAATTGTCCAGGGCCAGGGAAATACCTGATCAATTCAATAGTTTGATGGAGATATCCCTCGATCAAGGTAGAACTTCCCAGGGATTTTATACCCATACGGTTGATGAAAACGAAAAGCTGGAATTATCCTTTTTGGAATTCAGCCGGGAGATGAGAAGCCTTATGGACAGGTACCCTTTTCCCAAAGGGGATTATCCGGAAGAAGTGGGGGTTACCGCTAAGCAGAAAAATACCAGCAATAACCACAAAAAGTAAAAAAAATGGATGCCTTAAAAATAAAAAGATCATTTGACGAAGATGGATACCTGCATATGCCCGGTTTTTTGAAAAGGGATCAGGTAGCAGAAATCAACCAAAAGCTAAAGGCTTTCATAATTTCAAAAATTTCCAAACTGCCCCCTGAACACGTCAAGTTTGAAGCAAAAGGCGATCCATCAACTTTAAAAATGCTGCAGGACTTGCAGCTATACGATACCTTTTTTGCAGATATTCTCTTTGAAAGTACCTTCACGAGGCTTGCTGAAGTACTACTTGAAGAAAAGGTAATCGGTAAAACACTGGAGTATTTTAACAAACCTCCCAAAATAGGAAAAGCGACTCCTCCGCATCAGGATGGTTATTATTTTATGCTAAATCCAATGTCGGCGGTTACCATGTGGATGGCTCTGGAGGAGGTGGATCAGGAAAACGGCTGGGTAAGTTATGTGCGGGGTTCACACAAAAAGGGCATGCGGGACCATTCGCTCACCCAAACCCCCGGTTTTTCACAAGGAATTCCTGATTTTGGTTTGCCTTCAGATTTGGAAAATGAAGTGTATTTTCCTGCGGAACCCGGAGACCTACTCGTACATCATGCTTTGACGATCCACCGGGCCAGCCCAAATACCAGTAGCAAAAGAAGCCGCAAGGCCTTGGGCCTGATTTATTTTGGTGATTCTGCCATGGAGGATGTTGCTGCCAAAGCGGCCTATGTGAAAGCATTGAACCAAAGCACCTGATGACCTTAAAAAACCCAATTTCTGGATTCCTGCTTTTTTTCTGGCTGTTTATGGCTTTTTGCTGTAACAATAAAGGTGCAATGCTTTCTGAATCATTGAGGCAAAACGCTGTGCAGGAACTGGACAGTGTGATGGAAAACCAGGAATCCTGGGTGACGGTGCATGCAGCAGAATACAAAATTGGGTTGGGATATCCGGAGGGCGTAAAGGAGGCATTTTTGGAAGAGCAGCGGCAAAGGGGCTCCCAATCCCCGTACAGGATAGGAATTTGGCGTGTTTTGGCCCAATCCGATCCGGCATTAGCCAACGAGTACCTGGAGAAAATCACCAAGGCTTTTCAGGACAGGCAGGGAACGGACAGGGTACATGCAGCCGAAACCATGGCCAAATTGGGTCAAAACCTGAACGAATGGGCTCCGGAGGCCACAAGGGAGGTATTGGCCGGTCCTATCAACTCGCTGTATGTTTACACCCTCTGGAGCACACTTCAGGGTACTGCGTCGGCAGCTGGTGTTTCGGCATTGATGGACTTGGCTCTGGACAGGGAATTGGGAGATCTCGTCCGCATGCAAGCGGCTTATGCCCTGAGAAATGAGGGAAATATTACTCAATGGAAGGAACTTGCAGCGGAAGCACGGGCACTGCCTGAGGGGGCAATGGAGAAGGTATACCTTTTGTCAGCGGCCTATATCCATGCACCTGTATCAGAAAAAGGAGGGGGAACCTGGAAATCTATAAGGGACGAATTGCTGGCCTATGCGAAATCTCCAGGCAAAGCAGAGCGAATGGAAATGGCCATTGCACTGGGAAAGAGTGGCCTGCCGGAAGATTTACCGGTATTGGTGGAGCTGCTGGAAAATAAATACCCCCCATTGGAGGAGGGTAAGAGAGATAATGCGATCATTAAACCAGAGGATCAGGCAGATATCAGGGCTACTGCTGCCTATGGTATATTGACACTTGAACGAAGTCAGACATACAGCCTGGCATTTGGTGATTGGCTGGTGGTGCTGTGCTATCTGGGTGGCATGTTGGGTATCGGCTATTATTTTTCCAAAAAAAACAAAAATGAAAAAGACTATTTTTTGGGAGGAGGAAAGATGAATCCTGTCGCAGTTGGATTGTCCCTATTTGCCACCTTGTTAAGCTCCCTAAGCTACCTTTCCTATCCGGGTGAAATGGTAAAATATGGGCCGGTGATCCTATCCGGAATATTGGTGTTTCCTTTGGTGTATTATGTGGTAGGCTGGTTTTTGATTCCCAAATTCATGAAATTGCGGGTCACCAGTGCCTATGAGATCCTGGAAATCAACCTGGGTGTCAGCATCCGTTTGCTGGCCACTTTCTTTTTCCTGTCCCTGCGTTTTCTTTGGATGGGTACCATAATTTTCATTACCGTCCATACTGCCATATTGGCCATTTTCGGATTTGATTCCAAATATACCCTGCTGATCAGTATTTTGCTGATGGGGATAACCATATTTTACACCACCCTGGGAGGCCTGAAAGCGGTGGTTTTTACCGATGTGATCCAATCCGGCGTGTTAATGGGAGGAGCCATCCTTACCTTGCTGGTGGTCAGTTATTCCCTGGGATCTTTTACCTCCTGGATTCCCGGTGAGTGGTTGGGGCACTGGGGAGAGCTAAAATTAGGATTGGATGCCATGGAGCGGCTGACCATAGGCAATGCCCTGCTGACTACCTTTATTTGGTATGTGGCTTCCTCTGGCTCAGACCAGATGTCCATTCAGCGATTTTTGGCCACCGAAAATTTACATACTGCCAGAAAAACCTTTGGGGTTTCCCTGCTCACCAACTTTGTTGTCCAATTTCTACTTGGCCTGGTGGGGCTTGCTGTACTGGCTTATTTTATTGAATTTCCCCAATACCTGAATCCAGGAGAAACGGTAGCCAGCCATGCCGACCAGTTGTTCCCTAAATTTATCCTGGTAGGCCTGCCTGTGGGTATTTCCGGCCTGGTGGCTGCAGGCATACTGGCAGCGGCCATGTCCAGTCTTTCTTCCGGACTGAACAGCACCTCTTCCGTAATTTCCGAAGACCTGATCAAAAGGTTTACAAAAAATTACAAAGCCCCTAAAAACCAAATGTCAAGGGTGCGCAATCTTTCTTTCTTTGTGGGGATATTTGCCCTGTTCCTCAGCGTGTTGATCAGCAAGGTGGAGGGAAACCTGTACGATGTGATCGTCAAGGTGGTGAATTTATTTGTTTCACCTTTATTTGTCCTGTTTTTCATGGCCCTGTTTGTGCCCTTTGCCACGGCCAGGGGCACCTTTGTGGGCGGGCTTCTCAGTGTAGCTGTCGCTGTGGCCATCTCATTTTATAAAATTATGGGCATTGAGGTGCTTTTTATCCTGCCGGTATCGCTTATTGTAGGAATGGTATCGGGATCCATTTTCAGTTATTTCGACCACTGGCTATTGGGAAACAAAGAGACCATGGCCAAAAGAAGCAGGGAAGCGGCTATTTTCAAAGCCTCCAGAGAAAGCCAACAATAGTGCGTATTGAAAAAGGGAAAGTTGCTAATCAGCCCTTTTTTCAAGGTTACCGTTTTGGTTTTAAGGCTTAGTAAAAAATAATTAATCAGGTGGACAATTACTTTGATTGATTGAAAATATTTTTTTAGGTGATTCAGGAAAACTGCCTGAAGTAATCCAACGTGATGCCAGAAGGGAATCAAGGAGAATAATTAATGCAAATTTTGGGTTGAGTAAATATGCCCGTCGGTTAGCCAAATTTTTCTTGTACATCCAATAGAATTAAAAACTAAATGAATTACCTTAGAATTTAATAACCCTGAAAAAAGCCTTGGAACAACTGCAACACAATCTTAGAGGTAAAGAATAAAATTTGTATTTTAACTCTTAAATCAAAATCCCGGAATACCTTATGAACCATGCCAGCCCAAAAAGCCGAAGATCTTTTGTAAAGGATAGCCTGATCGCAGGAATAACACTTTCCGGTATGGCTCCGCTTTCCCTTTTTGCCAATAAGGACAGGTCTTTTCCAGTACAGGAGGCACTGAATTACAGCCTTGACCTACAGGTTCCTACCCGTTTGTTTGATGGAGAAAAATGCTGGGTGCATCCCAGAGCAGGGGTCGTTCCTGAAGCTGTAAAAGAGGGTATGCCCCGCATGGTGATGACGATGAATACCCTGGATCTTTCCGGGAGCGATGTGTTTAAAGGGATGTTTGGCATGCATTCGGATGATGGAGGGGCCAACTGGACAGCACCGGAAGCCCTGCCATCCCTGGCTCCCAGGTTCGAACAGGTGGAGGGAGAGGATCGACCGGTAGCAGCCAGTGATTTCTGGCCCACCTGGCACAAGGACAGCAAAACCCTATTGGGTACCGGGCATACAATTGTCTATACCAAGGACTGGAAAGTGGCCCACCCAAGACCCCGCCATACCGCATTTGCCGTATATGAACCGGACCGAAACCTTTGGTCTGATTGGGAGAAATTGGACATGGGAGACAATGAAAAATTTCAAAATGCGGGCGCAGGTTGCGTGCAGCGGTGGGATGAACCTGATGGGAACATCCTTTTACCCATTTATTTTACACCCCCGGGAAGCAACTCCCAGGTAACGGTAACCAGATGTGCTTTTGATGGGAAAGCGCTCCGCTTTTTGGAACAAGGCAATGACTTGTCCATTGACGATGATAGCAGGGGGCTGCACGAACCTTCGTTGACACACTTTCAGGGTAAATATTTCCTTACCATCCGGAATGACAATCAGGGGTTTGTTACCCATAGTGATGATGGTTTACATTACGCACCTATTCAGCCCTGGAAATTCGATGATGGTACGGATTTGGGCAATTACAATACCCAGCAGCACTGGGTGATGCATAGCGAAGCACTTTACCTGGTCTATACCCGCCGTGGAGCAGGCAATGACCATGTGTTCCGACACCGGGCACCCCTCTTTATGGCCAGGGTAGATCCCGAAAAGCTGGAGGTGATTCGCCATACAGAAAGGATCCTGGTTCCCGAAAGAGGAGCGCGACTGGGTAATTTCGGAGTGACCGCAGTTAGCCCGGATGAAACCTGGGTAACGGTATCGGAATGGATGCAGCCTGAGGGAGTGGAAAAGCAGGGCAGCGATGGCAGCGTCTATGTGGCCAAAATCCGCTGGACCCGCCCCAATGCCTCGTTTAGCAGGTAAATTTCCGTAAGCGGTATTCTGCTTCAATCCGAACACTTCAAATGTAACCAATCAACGCCTTGAAAATAATGGAAAAATTAACTATTCCCGGATTTAAACTCCTTGGGCTTCAGCTTGCCGAAATAGATATTTATATTTCCACCAGTTAATTTGGATTTGAAGTTCGAGCCAGGCAAGGCCGATTTTTTTTATTCATATCAATCTGGTAATTTGGAGTTCAGGCAGGTCCTTGTTCTTTACGGATTGGAAAAAAAGTACCATCTTTCCAGATAAAAGTAATAGTTATGGTGTAGCGACAGCCTTACATTTGATCAAGCAAAAACCTATATGACTGTATCCATGAAACCCAGCCTGGTCCTGCAAAAATTGCGGTCCGGTGAAAATGTGGCTTGTTTTAAAGTGAATCTGGCCGATGCCCGTGTAGTGGAAATCGCAGCCCTTGCCGGCTTTGACTGCATCTGGCTGGATCAGGAGCACATAGGGCAGGACTGGTCTATCCTTGCTGCTCAGATTTGGGCGGCCAAATCTCAAAATAAGGATACACTGGTGAGAGTGTGCAGGGGCAGTTACAGTGATTATGTCAAGCCCCTGGAAATGGATGCCACGGGAATCATGGTCCCTCATGTGATGAATGTGGCCGATGCCCGAAAGGTGGTGGGCATGACCCGGTTTCATCCATTGGGCATGCGGGCCATTGACGGGGGCAATGCTGATGGGGCATATACTGCTGCTGATTTCAAGCAATACCTGAAGGATGCCAATCAGCAGCGTTTTGTGATCCTTCAGATTGAGGATCCTGAAGCGCTGGAAGGATTGGAAGACATTGCCCGCCTTGAGGGTTACGACATGCTTTTTTTTGGCCCCGGAGATTTTAGCCAGGCCATAGGCGCTCCTGGAGAAATGAATCATCCTGAGATTGTTTCCGCCAGGAAAAAGGTAGTGGAGGTGGCACTGAAATACGGGAAATTTGCCGGTACCACCGGAACCCCGGACAAAGTACAGGCCTATCAGTCCATGGGTTATCAGTTTATCAGCATTGGTGCTGACGTTATCGCCCTGACACAATATTGTAAGGGGCTGTTGACTGGTTTTAAGGATGAGGAACAGAATGGTGGTCCTGCTGATCAATATTACAAAGGATGAGATACAACCTACTTGGAAATACCGGTATCTCAGTTTCCGAAATAGCATTTGGCGGAGTGGAAATTGGCTTACCTTATGGACCAGGCATCCGTAATGAACAGGAAATGTTGAACGAAAACGAGGCCGTACATTTGCTGAGAAATGCCTTGGATCAGGGTATCAATTTTTTTGATACGGCCAGGATGTATGGAAAGAGTGAGGAACTGATGGGAGAGGCCTTCCGGGGAATCAGGGGAGAGGTAGTGCTTTGTTCCAAGTGCCGGCACCTGCGGGACGCTTCAGGGCGGCTGCCTGATCCGGAGCAATTGGCTGTTTTGATCTACCAATCCCTGGAGGAAAGCCTGAAGGCCCTGCGTACGGATTACCTGGATGTATGGATGTTGCACCAGGCCGATTTGGAAATCCTGCAGCACGAAACCGTTTGCCGGGTATTCCAGGATATTCAAAAGAAAGGATGGGCAAGGAGCATTGGAGCATCTACCTATTCGGTTTCCGAATCCGAGAGGGCCATCCGGTCTGGAATCTGGCAGGTAGTGCAGTTGCCCTTCAACTTGCTGGACCAAAGGCAATCTGCAGTTTTTGGATTGGCAGGGGATCAGGGAGTTGGGCTGGTGGCCAGGTCAGTCCTGTTGCGTGGCATGTTGACTCGACGGGGCGTTCATATGCAAGCTCCACTTGCCGAAATAGAAAGGCATATTTCCAAATACAGGAATCTGGCTGCAAGTCACCACATGGAACTTCCGGAATATGCCACTCGCTTTGTGCTGGCTCAGCCACAGTTTGCCGCTGTATTGGTCGGCATTGACAAACAGGAATACCTGGATAGGGCAGTGGAAACGGCTGATATGGAGTTGATTGCAGCGTCTTTGCTCGAAGGGGCGATACCTTTTCCCGATCCGGAATTTATTGATATTCCCTATTGGGACCGTATGGGTTGGTTGGAATAAATTAAATGATCACTATGTTGAATATTGGAATGATCGGCATGAGCCCAGGGAATGCGCATCCATATTCCTGGTCTGCCATAATTAATGGGGAGTTTGACCGGGAGCGCATTACGGAGGCTGGCTATCCTGCAGTTGGAGACTACCTTCAGGCCAATCAGGATACCCTGGGCATTCCGGGAGCAAGGGTAAGTCATGTTTGGACCCAGGACCTGAAGATCAGTACGGATATTGCCAGGCATTCGGGTATTTCCCATGTGGTAGAGCAAATGGAATCCATGATAGGAGAGATAGATGCAGTAATCCTGGCCAGGGATGACCCCGAAAACCATGTGTACATGGCCAAACCCTTTTTGGAAGCTGGTATTCCCCTATTTATTGATAAACCACTGGCATTTACATGGGAAGATCTGGCCTATTTTAAAGATCAGCATCAATCTGGTAAATTCCTGATGTCTTGTTCTTCCATGCGCTATGCACAAGAATGCCGGACGATCAAAACAGAGATCAAGGCTTTGGGTCCACTCCATTTAGTCACAGCTGTGGGCAAAAAAGATTGGAAAAAGTATGGCGTTCACCTTCTGGAGGCCTTGTTTGCCACCCTGGATGATCCCAGCCCATTATGGGTACAGCACGTGGGCGAGAAAGACAAGGATATTGTGGTCATTGGATTTGCCAATGGCCTGAAAACCACTGTCCATCTGTTTCAGGATATTTGCGGTACTTTTCAGCTTTCTTTTTTTGGTACAAATGGATGGCGCCTGGTGGAAATAAAAAATTCATATGCCATGTTTCGGGACAACCTGGTCGAATTTATCCGTTCGGTGGAATCCGGCGCATCCAGGTTGGATTTCAGTAAAACCAAGGCCATCATTCAAACGGTAATTGGAGCTCAGGAAAGTTTTGAAAATGGAGGAAAAAAATTTTCATTGAACTAATATGCATATAAAGGATTTATTTAACCTGAAGGGGAAGGTAATCGTGGTTACGGGAGGATCCGGATTATATGGAAAATGTCTGGTAGAAGGCATGGCGGAAGCTGGGGGTACAGTCATTACCACCTCCAGAAACCTGCAATCTGCAGAAAAAACTGCTGCCCTGTTTCAAAGCAGGGGTCTGGACGTACAGCCCATGGAATTGGATCAGGCTGATCCCGGATCGGTAAAGCAATTTGCTGCTGATTTGAAAGAAAAGTACAAGAGGTTAGATGTATTTGTAAACAATGCCGTATCCCGTCCCATGAAGGGCTACAATGGCCCTTTGGAGCAGTTTGCCGAATCGATGCGGGTGAATGCTACCGGTATGGTGGATTTGCTGCGGACCATGATCGAAAGCATCATAGCTTCTGGTGGCGGATCCGTCATCAGCATTAGCTCCATGATGGGGATGAAAGGCCCTGACCTTTCCAATTATGAAGGTACGGATATGGGTGATTTACCTCCGGATTATTTCTTCCACAATGCCGGGCTGATTAACCTCAGCCGTTACCTGGCTAAAATCCATGCGGGGAAAAACATCCGATTCAATTGTATTTCCCCGGGAGGGCTGTTCAACCATCAGCCACAGGCCTTTTTGGACAATTATTGTAAAAAAGTACCTCTGGGCAGAATGGCCAACAATGATGACATCAAAGGTCTTGCGGTATTATTGGCTTCCGACGCAGGGGCCTACATCAATGGTGAAAATATCCTGATGGATGGGGGACTCAATGCTTAGACAATAATTCAAAAGCTGCGATGAAAGATCAATTCGGATTAAAGGGCAAATGGATATGGGTAATAGGCGGTGCGGGTTACCTTGGGGTAGCTGTAATGAAACGGCTGACCGAATTGGGTGCAAAGGTGATTTGCGCAGACCTGGAGAGTAAAGCCTTTAAGCTGGGCGAAGAACATGGTTTTGCAGACAAAATGGTTCCGGAAACCCTGGATATAGGAAATGAAAGTGCCCTTATGGAATTTATTGCTACACAAATCAAAAAACACGGCCCTCCCGATGGCCTCGTCAACCTGGCTTATGCTTCTACGGTCAAAAAAATGGAGGACCTTTCTGGTGAAGAATTTGATGCGGTAAATCATTCGGGCCTTACGGCTAATTTTATCTTGGGAAAAGAAATGGGCAAGGCCATGGCAACCCATGGGGGCGGAAGCGTAGTATTTTTTGGCAGCATGTATGGAATGGTGGTTCCTGACCCCAAATTATATGATGCGCCCATGAATCCCAACCCCATAGAATATGGGGTGGGAAAGGCAGGCATTATTCAAATGACCAAATACCTGGCCATGTACTATGGGCTTCAAAATGTCCGCTTCAACTGTATTTCGCCGGGTCCTTTCCCCAATTTGGAGGTAAAGAAAAAACATCCGGAATTTATTGCAAAGCTGGAAAAGAAAACCTTTTTACAGAGGACAGGCGATGCCAGTGAGGTATCAGGACCTGTTGCTTTTCTGCTGTCTGATATTTCTTCTTTCATTACGGGACATAACCTGGTGGTGGATGGAGGTTGGACAGGTTGGTAAAATTTATGTTTAACAGTGAAATCAAATGACCATGAAAAAAATTATTCATCCAAAACGAGACAAGGGTTTTGATACCGGTGCTTATTCTGATGCGATATTAGTAGATGGGTTTCTCTTTGTCAGCGGTCAGGCATCAGTGGATTTTGAAACCTCCAAATTTAGGTTGGGAACTATTGAGGAAGAAACCACCCAAACTTTGGAAAATATCAAAGCCATTGTGGAAGCTGCCGGTGGAAGCATGGACCAAATCGTCAAATGTACGGTTCATTTGGCGGACATTAAAGAATTTGACAGGTACAACAAAGTGTATGCTGGTTATTTTCAAGAGACCAAACCGGCCAGAATTACCGTGCAATCCGTATTGGCAGAAGGTTTGAAGGTGGAAATTGATTGTATCGCCAGGATCCCCCAAAGTACATGAAAAAAAGGCTGATTTTTGATGCCCACCTTGACCTGGCCATGAACGCCATTGAATGGAACCGGGACTTGCGCATGCCTCTGGTTGAAATTCGGAAAGCAGAAATGCATCTGCCGGACAAACCCGACAGGGGCAAGGGTACAGTATGCCTGCCTGAATTGAGAAAAGGCAAAATTGGTTTGGTGGTGGCCACCCAACTGGCCCGGTATTCTCCTCCCGATTCAGCCCTTGCAGGGTGGAAATCGCCCCAGCAAGCCTGGGCCATGACCCAGGCCCAATTGGCCTGGTACCGGGAAATGGAAGCCCTGGGAGAAATGAAACAAATCACCAACCGGGTAACATTGGACGAAATGGTAGACCTGTGGAAAGACGATTCTTTTCCGGATGAGAACAAGCCCATTGGCTACCTGCTCAACCTGGAAGGGGCAGACTCCCTGGTGGATGTTTCCTACCTGGAAAAAGCCCACGCCTATGGCCTGAGGGCCCTGGGGCTGTCGCATTTTGGTCCCGGCAGGTATGCTCCGGGGACCAAAACGGAAGGAAATCTTACTTCCATGGGAAAGGAACTGCTTAAGGTGATGGGACAATACCAGCTGATTCTGGATGTCACCCACCTGACGGATCAGGGATTTGATCAGGCCCTGGATAGCTATGATGGTCCGGTCTGGGCCAGTCACCACAATGTAAGAAAAATCGTGCCCAACCAACGGCAACTGACAGATGAACAGATCAAACGGCTGGTAGAAAGAGGGGCTGTAATCGGAGGCATGTTGGATTGCTGGGCCATGGACATCCGCTTTATTGATACTATATCCGATCCCTGGCAACTGGACATCAGGCTGGAGCAGCTGGTAGACCACTGGGATCATATTTGCCAACTTGCGGGTGATTGCCTGCACATAGGAATAGGAAGTGATCTGGATGGAATTTTCGGTACCGAGCAGTCACCCTGGGACATGAATTCTATCGCAGACCTTCAAAAATATGAAGAAATCCTGGATAGAAGAGGCTATTCCAGTCAGGATATTGACCATATTTTCCATGGCAACTGGCTTCGTTTTTTGCGCAAAGCCCTGCCGGAATAAGATCCTGCCAAAGCCATTTTAAAATCAACAACAGGCAACCTATGAAAGCAGACGTATCATTCATGGCCGGAGCAGCCAAAGTGGACACCACACCCCCACTGGGTACCATTATCAATGGTGATTTTATCACTCATTATGCCAATGAGATCCATGATCCACTTTTTGCCAAAGCCTTATGGCTGGAGAATGGAGTTTCTACCCTGGTCTTTGTGGTAGTAGATATCTGTGTAATGGGGCAGAAGTTAATAGATGAAGCCAAAGCCCAGATCCGGCAGGAGCAGGGCCTGGATCCCTCCTGCATCATGGTCTGCAGTACGCATACCCATGCCGCAGGAGCCGTGGAAGAAGTACATTTGGTACAGGCAGACCTTGCATATCGCAGAAAAATACCAGGCAAGATAGCCCAGGCAGTCTCCCAGGCCAGGGAAAAAAGAAAGCCCGCCCGCCTGGCTTTTGGTTCCGCCAGGGCTCCGGAACATGCGGTTTGCAGGAGGTTTTGGATGCAGGAGAATTATATCCCTATCAATCCCGTAACCGGAGACCGGGACGCAGTTAAAACCAATCCTTCTGGAGCTGAAAAGGAGATCATCAGGCCGGTATCCAGTCCGGACACTGAACTGGCTTTTTTGGCTGTTCAGACAGTGCAAGGAGAATGGATCAGCATCCTGGCCAACTATTCCATGCATTATGTAGGCGATTGGGAAAACGGTACCATTACGGCTGATTATTTTGGGACATTCAGTGGGGCACTGAAAAAGATGCTTGGTGCGAATGAAGATTTTGTTGGGATCCTTACCAATGGCACCAGTGGGGATGTCAATATCTGGGATTTTCTGAAGGAAAAAAATTATCCTAAGGTCCATTTTGCCAAAAGTAAACTGATTGGTGCGGACCTTGCCGGTAAAGTAACCGAACAAATCCCCTCGTTGCAATGGGAAACCCACCCTGAATTAGGCATCTCCTATAAAGTTGTGGAGGTAAATCGCAGACTTCCCAACGAAAGAGAACTGGCCAGGGCCAGGGAAATGGTAGCCAGGGGCGATTATGAAAATCTGCAACCCAATCAGGAGGGTTGGGCATACCTTTATGCCAGGGAACAGGTATTATTGGCAGAGTTTCATTCAATTGCCCAATGTCCGGTGCAGGTTTTTCATATCGGAGAGGGAAGAGTTGGGGCTTTGCCAGGGGAGATTTTTGCTGAAACGGGCTTAAAGATTAAGCAGGAATTGAAGGGAAAGCCATACTTTACGGTATGTATGGCAAATGGAAATCTGGGCTATGTGCCACCAGCGCATGAACTGGAAAGAGGTGGCTACGAAACCTGGCGTTGCCGGATCAGTAATTTGGATGGGCAGGCAGAAGAAATCCTGAGAAATAAATTATTGGAATTGATTAATGGAAATGAATGAAAAATGTTTTCCCGGAAAAAAATGTAACCGGGATATGAAAATAAAATATTGCGATTGGAAGGAGCCATTCCTTTCCCAGGCAAATGGAAAATCCCCTGATGCCGCAAATCACCAAAGCACCAAACCGAATTCCATTTCCAGCGACCCCTCTTTACATAGGGCTTGTTTTAACCCAAGGCAGGAGGATGTTTCAACTGAATTAAAGGGATTTAATAAAAATTGCTATTCAATAATTGGTTGATAATTCACCGGACCCACTTATAAAGGAGGCTTTACCCGATCTTCTTTTTCTGAATAGGAATTTTCACTGGTAGAATTGTTTGAGCAATTGAAATTTATTCCAAAGGAAGGTTTATCGATCAATCTCAGGTTAATGCCCTGGTGTAAATTTAATCCAAAGACAGGATGTAATACACCATGGTCCGGGTATCTTCTATACTCAGGTGGGGATGAGGACTCATGATGGGATTGCCCCAGGAGCCAAAACCGCCTGAAATAACCTTTCTGGCCAGCATGTCCACATAGGCAGGCTGAACCGGGTACCTTTGGGCGATATCTCTGAAAGCGGGTCCCTTGGCTTTGGTATCCACCCGGTGACAGTCTGCGCATCCGGAATAGGCTACCAGTACTTCTCCTTTTGCCACCACCTCATCTGGTATGTGTTCACTTTTTCCTTCTATTTTTCGGATATAATCTTTTTTCGGTGACTTATTTTCTTCTTGGGTAGGAGCGTTTTTCTGACAGCCTACTAATAAAACTGAGACCAGCAATAAGGTCAATAATGGAAATAAGACAAACTTCTGAGAAATCATATGCAAATCTAATAAAAAAGATAAAAAAGTCTTAATTTGTTGTTAGAAAATCGTTCCCCCGTTTTATTTTGAAAAAGCAGACTGGGGAGGAATGAAAAAACCTTCAAAATTTTCGAAGGAAGAAAAATCACTTACTTTTTTTGATTAAGTAATAGAGATTGCCTAGCTTCTGGGACCAATTGAAAATACGCTCCATTGTCCACTTGTTTTAAAGGAATTCAGATGAAAATTTTCTTTTTAGGTTGTTTGCTTGTTTTAAATTTGAATCTTTCTGCCCAAAATAAGGTTGACTTTTCCGGTTTTGATCAAAAGGGAGAGGCTACCGTCTCCGTAAGAGAAAATGTACTGGAGGTCACCTGGCCCACCGGTGACCTGGAGAAGGGAAAACTCCTAATAAACCTGGAGGAGGGTCAGCCATTATTTAAAAGCATACAGTTAAGCACCGATGATGGGAATTATACGGAAATTGCCCAGGGAATTGATCCGGTCTTTGTACTCACTGAAGGCAAAAGGGACCTGACAAAGGATAGTGGCTGGAACATTTTTTTTGACCGGACAGCCTACCTTCCCTACACCCCGCATTTGGTAGAAATTAAAAAAACTGATGCTACGGTAGAAAACGAAGGCAGCCGAATAAAAATCATTTTGTCTGAAATGTCAGCGGATCATTTTTCCGGTAAGCTGGAAATCACTTTGTATGAAGAAAGTCCCCTTTTGAATCTGGCGGCCGTGATGCAAACGAAAAAAGATTCAGTGGCCATTATCTATGATGCCGGATTGGTAAGCCAGGAACCTGTTTGGGAGGAGATTTTCTGGTCGAATACGGAGGGGTATCTTCAGGCTAAAAGTGTAGATTCATCAAGCCAAAGCAAGGAGCTTGCCGTAAAATACCGGACAATAATTGGCGAAAGTAAAGGCGGAAGCCTGGCTGTCTTCCCCCCTCCGCACCAATATTTCTATCCCCTGGACAACGCCTACAACCTTAAATTTACCTGGTTTGGCAAGGGCTACCGGGATTTGATTCCAGGTTTTGGCTTGGGGATACGGCAGGATTTGATGGGAGACAGGCGGCATGTGCCCTGGTTTAATGCTCCACCGGGTACAGAACAGCGATTGAATTTTTTCCTTTTGTTGAGTGCAGAGAAGGACGGGCAAGTGCTTGAGGAGGTAAAGAAATATACTCATGATGATTCATATCAACCCCTTCCGGGGTACCGAACCATGGCGAGTCATTTTCATACGGAGCACGTAAATGATGTACTTACCCACAAACCCCTTCCGGAAATTCCGGGGCATGTCAGGGCTTTGCGGGATATGGGTGTAAACATCATGCACCTGGGGGAATTTCACCTGGCAGGGAACCCGAGAGATCATGGCCCCAGAAGGTTGTCAGAATTTCGCACCATGTTTGAGGAATGTGCCAGGCTTTCTTCCGGGGATTTCTTAATGCTACCGGGAGAAGAACCCAATAGTCATTTTGGCGGACACTGGATGAACATTTTTCCTAAACCCGTTTACTGGATCATGTCAAGGGAACAGGGTCAGCCTTTTGTGGAGGAGGACCCCGAATATGGCAAAGTATACCGCGTAGGCAACAAAGAAGAAATGCTCAGGTTACTGGAGGAGGAGAAGGGCCTTGCCTGGACGGCACATGCGCGTACCAAAGGTTCCACAGGCTTTCCCGACCAATACCGGGATGAGGCATTTTTTCATTCCGATCGTTTCCTTGGTGCCGCATGGAAAGCCATTCCCGCCGACCTTTCTCAGCCCAGAATTGGGAAAAGGGTCCTGGATTTGATGGATGACATGGCCAATTGGGGCCATAAGAAATATGCCATAGGAGAAGCGGATCTTTTTAAACTGGAGCCTGAATATGAAATATATGGACACATGAATATCAATTACCTGCGCATGAATAAGCTGCCAAAATTTGAAGATGGTTGGCAACCGGTCCTGGATGCAATGGAGAAGGGTGAATTTTTTGTAACCACCGGAGAAGTTTTGATCCCGGATTTTACCATAAATGGGAAAAGGTCCGGGGAGGTTTTGGTATTGGAAGACCCTGCTGATGTAAACCTGAACCTGAATCTAAGCTGGACATTTCCGCTTAATTTTGTTGAGGTCATCTCAGGGGACGGGGAAAGGGTGTACCGGAAAAAAATCAGCATGAAGGCAACCCACTCATTCGGAAGTCAGCAGTTTGAATTCCCCATTGACCTCCGGGGAAGATCCTGGGTCAGGGTAGAAGTTTGGGACATAGCGGCCAATGGTGCTTTCACTCAATTTATCTGGTTGGAATAATTCCAAAAATAAGTACCAATGGCAAGTAAAACTTACTACATTTAATGCTACTGAAAATCTAATACTAATCTAATCGTTAAAAATTTTGTTCTTCACCAAAAATTAAAGCATACCAATAAAAACTTTATTTAGTCAGTCCTAAAAGTCCAGGTTGGACTATTTGCTACGTTTCTTCCTTGGTATTTGGCAACAACATACCAGAAATAGGTTGTGTTTGGTTTTAAGTTGGAAACCCCTATTTCCCTTCCTAATAGATTTTCACCCAATAGGGTTTGAGTAGTGGAATTTGATTCAAAGATATAAACATTGAATTCTAGTTCCCTGGACCTGACATCCTGATCCACTTTCCACTCCAGGGTCAAATCTTCCGTTTGTCCTACGGCCCCGTTTCCTGGTATTGGATCGTATATGACTACGTTTCCAACATCATTATCATCTTCTAAAAGAAAAAAAGTCAGGGAGGTATTGAGGTCCTCATTTACGGCTACACTCACACTGGCGGTTAAATAATCCATTTTTCTTGCAGAAATCACTACTTCACCGTCTTTTACCATTTCTATTAGAAAAGCCCCTTCTTCATCGGTTAATACGATGGTACTTGGGGGCGTTGTTGAAATTTGAACCCCTGACAATGGTTCGTAATTTTCTCCATCAACCACTATTCCGGAAATAGTGCCAAATTTGTCTTCGGTGATATGCTCTAATTCACATCCTGTGAAAAAAATAAACAAGCCGGCTGATATTAAATAATAAACTACCTTCATTTTACGATCAATTTCCTAAGTAAATTTTTAATCCTATTCTGGCCCCCACTATAATATCGTCAAGTGAGCCTGCAACGACACCATCATAACTATCTGTCATATGTTGGTTTAAGTATGCCTTCAAAGTAAGTGCTGATTTTGGTGAGACTAAATATTCAATACCAGCCCCGTAGGTAAAATATGGTAACAATTGATTTTGAGAGAGGCCTATTTCATTGCCGAAATTATAATAAGTACCCCCACCAATACTAAATAAGGGAGATAGTTTACCTGTGGGGTTAGCTAAGAAAACCAAGTTTCCATCCCCATAGAATTCAAATGAATTCATTAAATTTTCTACATTAACCTGGTGATAGCCAAGGCTTGTTTCAAAATAAAGTGATTTATTGATTCCAAATCCGATTGAATAATTGATTCCCCCCCGAATCTCACTTGAAGGATAATCTCCTAAGTAATTTTGAGTGGTCAACATGGGGTTTAGATAAAATCCCGATCTGTTTTGATAAATATGGGGCTGACCCATATAGTCAATTTCACGGTTGGCTTCCTTTTCTTCCAGATAATCATCAATAATATGTTGTGCCGAGTCGATTGGTTCATTTAATTCCCAAAGTCGACCTATTATCCCTTCTATGACCAGGCTGTGAACAGCTTTTTCCACCGCTTCGGTAATGGCCAGTTCTCTGGGTTCATTGTGGGTATAACCCATTTCTGCCTCCAGTAATCTTTTGAATTTCACATACCGAAAAATGCCCGTACTCACTTCTTGAGACAAGATTGATTTGGTGGTATATACAGTTTTTAACACCTTTCCGTTACTTGTAGACACAGCTCTTAAATAAATGGATACCCTGTCTTCCCTGTACTGCGAAGAAACATTTGAACCAAAGTACCTTATTCCTGCTCCGCCTGTAAAAACATTGGTTTCATAGGAAACAATACCTCCTTCTAGAAGAACACCTGCGAATAAGAGCGGAGGCAAAAGAATGTTATTGTTTCCCTCATATTGCTCCCTACTTGATCGGATTATTTTTCTTTCATTTAATAGATTACTGATATTTTCTCTTTCTATGGGGACAAACCAGCCAGACTCTTCCAATGCCCTTATCAATATATTCGTTGCCCCCTGGGTCACTGCTGTGGACCAGCTGGCACCAACATTCGACTCCTTGTACTGACCTGTTTGGTCCCTGAACTTGTATACTGCCACTACCACTGGTTCTTTTGGCTCAGGTAAGGACAAAAGCTCCTTCTTCATTTTTGTTTCAGGGCCAAGAGCAGCATCCCTGTCTCCAAAAGGCTGGTAAAAAAATGGGCTACAACCACCCAGGAAAATTAATACTGCTAGAATTTGGACATACGAATTCAACTGCTTCCACAAAAATTTCATCAACACTAAGTTAAAATATTCTTACTAAAAAAATGGAACATCGACTACTGTACTTGCGCCGGTTCTGTTGTCCACTATATTGATATTAATTCCGGCACCTCCACTTCCAATTTCTATTTGATAATCTCCTAATTGGTAACTACCTTCTTGTATTTCATCTTCCCCGAATTGTCTCAATACCAGTTCTCTGGAAAGCCTGCTTAAGATTTGTCTGTTCAAACTTTCCGTAAAATCATTGAGTGGCGATCGTTGGGAAAATCCCGTTTGGGTCCTTTGCTGCTGCGAAGGGTCGACGGTGGTATCTTGCGCCTGAGCAGAACTTAGCATCCATTGATAATTAAAAGTTTCTCCACCAAATGCTGGGTTTTTTGGCTTGTATACCATTTGCTGAGCTTCACAAAAACCAATCGAATAATAAATACACAGAGTTAAAATAAATAGAATCTTCTTCATTGTCGTTTAGTTTAAAATATGCCAGAACCAGAGCGTTCTTCCCCGGCAAGTTCCCTTACTATTTCCTCATACCTTGCCAAATACATGTAAGTTGAGCCAATCGATTGTGACACCAATTGCTCCACAACATCATTTCTTGGTTGTAATAGAGATTGAAATACCATCGTTTCATTGATATAAATTTCAATCATAGTTGTACTGAGCCGAAATGGTTTTTCTTTAATAAATATGGAGTAATTACTGGCATCCTGAGGTGCCTCCCATTGTCTATAAAAGAATTCGAAAAAATCCCTACCACTTTTGGTCTTTGTTTCATCTATAAGCAGGCCATCTATTTCCAACTCCGACACTTCCTTCGCTCGTTTTTTTTCTTCTTCGGTAATGGATTCCAATAAATTAATCAGGGCCTCTGGGGCTTCTTTAATAGAATCGTTGCCGGTTTGCACCTTTGTGCTGTCAGATTGTGCCAATAAATCGTCAGAAAAAAATATAAAAAGCGATATATACATTATCAACATCTTCATTTCCTATACCAATCTAAATGTTACACCAATCCGCCTGTGAAGGAATATAAAATTTTTGTAAATTAAAAGAAGTTTCGGCGATTAAATTTTTTCTTTATCTTTTCATAGGAAAGTTAAATTGAGATGTGGAAATATTTATTTTCATTCCCTCTCCATTTATACCCGGATTTTGTGTTATTTCAAAAGATGAGCTGAAACCTTCCATCATCGCGTCTACCTCATTTTGATTTCCAAATTGTGAAATCCGTACGTTTTGATTAGTTATATTGGTATCAACTCCATTTCCTACCAATGAAAGATCAATACTGTTTCGGTTCCCTTCTTGTATCAAAGCCGCTGACCTATAGGTTATTCCGTCCTGAAAAATATAGCTATTGATGCTGTTTTCATTACCGTTTTGTAGCACACTTGTGATTACCCCTTCTCCTATTGACCATAAATTGGCCTCATTTTGGTCACCATTTTGATTGACTTCAGTACGATGTCCCCTACCACTTTGGTCTACGTATCCCCTGTTGCTATTGCCTGACTGTTTCAGAATTATAAAGTTAACCCCATTTCCTTTATTTTCCTGAAATACCCTTGCATTGCTATTGCTACCCACCTGCTCAATAATTACACTGTTGTTCCGTTCCTGCTGTTCATACATTTCAATGGCTTGAACATTAAGTAAAATACTTGCCTCAGGGTCTATTGATTCTTGAGAAAATGCCTGTATGGCACTAACATTGATCAATAAAATAAAGTAATATGAAATCGGAGAAGACATTGAATCAATAAAAGGAATTTTTGCGACATTGCAAAAAGATTTTATTTTAAAAATAGGTTTCCACCAACAAAATTGATGGAAACCTAAAATAAAATAGGAGCGAAGTTTACAGTCCGAAAGTTTGATTAACGTTTGCAGTTAGGTCATTACCAACTTGCGACACATTGCTAAAATTACTTCCGCCCGTTTGGATCTGGTTTGCATAATTGCGAGCTCCGTCCTGTAGGATCATGGCTTCATTCAATACGATATCTCCGCCAGGTGTAGTTTGAGTTTGATAAGCCTCGTTATCAACTCCATACTGATTGATGGTTGCGAGGTTTAATGGATCATATCCACTAGAACGTCTTAGGTCTGAACTTTGAGTTTGTTCTGCGGTACCCCTGTTTCCGTACTGATTGATATATCCGAAGTTAAGACTTCCAGTTTGATCTTGCATGGCACTATTGTCATTACCGGCTTGATTAACGGAGGCTGTGCTTACCCAGGCATCTTGGGTTTGGGTGCTTGAATTATGATTACCAGACTGGTTGGCTGTAGCGGTATTGGCCCATCCGTCTTGCACTTGAGTAGCCGTATTATTATCTCCGGCCTGATTAATCGATCCGTTGTTCATACTACCTTCTTCATCAATAAGCATATTGATGTCCTGAGCTTGCTGTGCATTATTGTTATCACCGGATTGGACTATGGAAGCTGTATTTCCATACCTCACCTGATTTTGTGAGGCAAAGTTATCACTGCCACTTTGGTTAATGGAGGCGGTACTTGTACCCAACTGACCGTGTGGACCTTGTCTTTGAATAGCTTCGTTATTATTACCTGACTGTGTAATGTACGCCGCCAAAGCTCCAGCTCTTGATTCAAGCGCTCCGTCGTGGGTTTGTTCTACTGTGGCCTCATTGTTTCGTCCAATTTGGTTAATGTTAGAAAGCGTGGTGTTTTCCTCAAAAGCACTTGTTGAAATTTGAGTAACATTCGCTACATTGTCCCGATTTTCTTGGTTGATCACCGAAGAATTTTCGTTTGCGCCAGATTGTTCAACATCAGCGTTTTGATTGTTTCCAGATTGTGTAATCTGAGAGGTGTTGTTTGGATCGTCCTGTGCGAAGGCAATGCCTGCAGCAAACAACATGGAGAATAAAATACTTGCTTTTTTCATTTTTGTTTTTGTTTTGGTTTATAATTGATTGATTAGTATATCTTTATTGATCATCTTTTTGTCTTTCATTTTTGGTACTCTGTTTGATTGTCGCTTGGTTGTTTTGGCCGGATTGTCGTACGGTGATGGAAGAGCCTTCAACATTATTTACGCTTACATTTATTGAATTTTTTCCTCCTTTTTGAATTAATGTCCCGCTTACTGAATCCTTGACCATTATGGTTTTAATGTTTTGAAAGGTTTTATCGTTAATTTTTATAAAATTCGAATTACCTTGAGTTTGGATATAAATACTATCAACAGTGCTGATTTCGTGCTCCTGAGCATCGCGTTTTTGCTCGCGAGCAACGTTTTTTGAAGTTTTCAAATCTTGTGATTTTGCGAAATTGGCCAGTAGAAGACCAATGGTCAGGAAAAAGAATATTCTGAAAAGCATATTAAGGTTAAATACAAAAAGATGCATATCAATATAATTAAAATGTAATTCGTACTCTGTTAAAACAAATTTAGGTATAAAAATCGACCCAGGCAATGCGTGATTTCCGAGGGCTAAAAATTTCGTGTTAGTGAAAATACGTATGAAAATTCAGTTGAAATCGAGCATTACGTAGCCGTTACACAATAGGATGACTATCAACCATGTGCGACTCCAAGTGGCCGCTTAAAGAAAAATTATAAACACAAGAAAAATGTTAAAGTACCCTTAGAATTTTATAAGGCTTCAATATGGTTATTACCCCCTCTTAGAGTATTTACTGTCGAAACTGCCTCTATAATATTCCTTACTCCTAATTTTTCCATAATATTTGATCGATGCTTCTCAATCGTACGGTTTGAAACAGACAACCGATCTGCAATTAATTTAATTGGAAGTCCCTCTGAAGACAATTCCAATACCTGGTGCTCCCTGGGTGTAAGAATAGGGTTTCGGTAATTTCCAAGCTCTTCCCTTTTACTATTATAACTTATTTCCATCCCAGATTCGGGATTCGGGGACAATTCAATCAAGTAGGTCTTATGGTTAAAATAAGTACCTTTAAACATCAATATGTTAAAACTGATTTCTCTAGCCTCTTTAAAGGAAATGTTCTTTATTTTACAATAATTTGAGATTTTGCTATCAAACCGTTTGTAATTTAATTTTTCCAGTGAGGAATCAGGGAATTCAAAAACTTCATCAATACGCTTCCCCTTCAGACCATTTTTTTGATGAATGCAGCTAAAAGAGTTGTTGACTTCCTGAATGTGGTCGTTATCAACCAAAAGCATAGGTATATGGGAATTATTAAAATAAAATTTGAAATCAGAAGTATTCAAAAAATTAAAATACTTTTTTTTAGCGATTTCTTTATTTACTTTCCTAATGGTTGCTTCTTGGTCCAATGGTAGAAAAATGATATTGTCAATTCCAAGCTCTAACGCAAGCATGATATCCTCTTTTTTGCAATCCTCCAATATTAAAAAAAAAGGAATTGCTTGAGAGAGTAGCTCAGGTTCCAGCGTTTGAAAAATCAGATCGCCTTTTGCCTCATCAATGAATTCCGTGCTTAATGTTAGTTGGTATTTGGTATTTTGAAGACATTTCAAGGCATCATCTACTTCGGAAACAATATTTACTTTGAATCCATTGGATCTCATGAGATCAATAACTTGCTCATTTATATGTTCGGGCGGACTTATAAATAATAGGTTGTTTTGGGTTTTAGTCATTGTTATAAAAATATTTTAAAATTTATAAAGAATATAATTTAAATTCAAATAGTCTAGTTTTAATAATTTTCAGTTCTTTTAGTGGTCATTTGCTTTATTCAATTTATTTTGAACAGTTAGGAAACACCTGGTCTGTCAACTGATATGAAATACAAAAATCAACTGCTAAGATACAAAAAGATGCAGTTTTTTATCAACTAAATTAAAACTTAATTTTTTACTTAGTTATTTCAACAAAAGTTAATTTTAAAAATATAGTAAAAAAATTATTTTTTATTTGATGAAAAGAAGAGTTTTTTATTAAATATTAAATTTTGAAGAATTTACAATTTTTTATTAACACTTGATTTCTTATACATATAATAAATTTTAGGTATAAAATTTTTTTATTCAAATTATGTGGTATAATTTAATTAATTGAACAAGGCACTTTTTCAATAACTAAAAAGCAGGTATATTGACAGCGTAAGCAGAAAGTTATGGAAAAGCGGTTT
>NZ_JAANYN010000008.1:50106-302328 GCF_011290685.1 Cyclobacterium plantarum | reverse complement strand
TCCTTCCTCCCACAAGCCTCCTGCGCACCCCGGTTTTTTGTCGGGCCTGCGCTCTTTTCGTATTAAAATTTATCTCTTTTTTATTTAACAGATTTTTTAGGGTTTCTTCTTTATCAAAAATAACTGATTCAATGTCGTCACCGGTAGACTTAACATTTTAAAAAACGCAGAAATAGGGATGACGTTGTGGGTTTTCAACATATTGATTTTCAAACATTTAATAAACACATCATCGGTAGGCTTTGAGGGGGGCATGGGGTGGAAACCATATAAAACGGGACTGCCACACCATAGTTGACACAAAAATAGGGTTCTCGGTGACGATAGAGCCGGTTTTAAAAACATTCCTAAATCGAACTCACTTGAACAAGGAAGATTAGGCATTAAAAAAGCTGGTTCTTACTACCGGAAAATGATTCACCTCCATATAATTTGAAGAGCTTTATAATCGAATATCAGTTTAATTAAAACATATTAGAAAGGTATTAGATTTCAAAAAGCAAATAGACGGATAAAATAGAGAGGCTTATTTGCCTTTTTCTATTTTTTCTTCCACTTCGGCATTTTCTTCCGCATCAGTATTTTCCACCTCCTCCGGGTCGGAGGCATCTGGCTCGAAAGTTAGGTCGATCCACATGGGAAAGTGATCTGAGCCTATTTCTTCCAATTTTTCAAAGGAGACGAGTCCAAAATCATTGGAATAAAAAACATGATCCAGGGGATAGCGCATCAGGGGGATAAACACATTATAGGTATTGTAAAAGCCCCTTCCTTCTCTGGGGTCTACTAGTTGGCTATATTCCCTGAAAAGATGAGATGTTTGGGACCAGCCCACATCATTCAGATCTCCGGCAACAATAACAGGTTTGGGATCCTTTTTGATTTTCTTGCCAATGAGAAGCAATTCAGTATCTCTTTCATAAGTGTCAGAACCTGGTTTGGGAGGTTCAGGATGTACCCCATAAAAATCAAAAATACCTCCGGAAGGTAATTTGATCTGGGTGTGAAAGGAAGGAATGTTATTTTCTACCAGGTAATTTACTTTTGGGTTTATCAAGGGGAATTTTGATAGCAAAATCATGCCATAAGTATTGGAAAGGGGTTCCTTTATAGCGTGGGGGTAGGTCTCATCCAACTCAATTAAAGCTTTTGTCCAAATCAGGTTCGGTTCTGTTAATAAAACCAAATCTGGTTCCTTTTTCCTGATTAAAGAAAGTAACTTATCCCTATCGGTATTTTCCATGCGTACGTTACTCATCAAAAGGGTAAATCGATTATCACCCTCAGTCAGGGAAGCCGACTTGGCACTTACCTTTAAAAGGGGGGTAAAGGGAGCAATCATCACCAGCTGATAGGATATGGCTGCCAGCAAAAGCGAAATAAAAGAATATTTAATTTTTGGTTTGTCTTTTAAAAATAAAAAGGCCAGTAACAGGATAAATAAAGCGAAAACTGTAATTTGAATCCTGGGAAAATCGAAAATGCGTATCCACCAGGTACCCGTGTCAATAACAGGTAAAGCCGTAATGACTATCGCAACTAATCCAGGAATATAGATGAAGTATTTCATTAAAAAGAAAATTTTGTTTCTCATTTTCTCTGGTATCTATTGGAAAGTAAAACCAGAGAAAATACTGAAAATTGACCTATTTTCTTTCTTAGATTGCAATTACCTTACCAATTCCACTTCATCAAGGCAAAATGGAAGGTTGATCCATTCGAAAAATGGAAGACTAATTTAACGGTTTAATGAGGATGTTTTTAAATTCCACACCTTGTCCTTCGGCTTGAAGACCGATATAGCCTTCCTTTAGCATCTTGCCATCAATTTTAATGGCAGGATCGAAGCCGTTGGCAACCCCTCCGCCAATTTGTGGTTTGGTATATTCAAGGACGGTTTCTCCATTTACCTTGTGGATGACCAGGGAATCACCATATACGATTAGTTCAGCTTTTACCCATTCGTTCCATGGAATGGTGGGAGAGGAGGAGTTGATGCAATGCCTGGGATCCATTTCACCTTTGAAAAATACCTCCGTACCGGGAGAACACATGTTTCCGGTGGGTCGTGGGTTTCCATCTTCGGCATCTGCCAGCATTTGGAATTCCACAGATATGGGCCAATCCTGCTCTTTTAAAATGGTTTCCGGAGCCTGGGAATGAAACATCACTCCGCTGTTCCTGTAGGTATATGAAGGCGCATCTTCCATCCATTGATCGGTGAACCGGTAATCAAATTTAAGGTGGAAAGTTAAAAATGGTTTTTCGTAAAACAAATGCCCATAGCGTGCATCAAATGAGTCATAATCCTCATAATTAACCTGTATGGCCCCATCCACTACCCGAAAGGTATTGGCATAGTTTTCCCCGGTTTCGTGGTGGTGAAATTTTGGAATCCAACCTTCCAGATTTTTTCCATTGAAGAGGGGTTCCCATTCTGTTAGCTGATTGTTATTGTTGGCAACACCGGAAGCACATCCGCTGCCCAGGCTAATCATACAACAAATGGTGAATAAATTTAAAACAGCTCTAAAAGATCGTTTCATTCGACACATGAATTTTTGGGTTTAAATAGGATTCAGTAATGCTATACATTTAAACTGACAGGAAATAAATTACCTGAAATGGCCATAATCGCAAATATTTTTATTTGAAGATCACAAATTTTCAATAGGATATAAAACTGGTTGCAGTTGTTCGGTATATATTTTTTTAAATAGCATCCTATCACTATGTTTTTTTACATCTATCAGGATTTTTTCTTTTTGGTTTAAACCATACTCTCCTGAAACAGGGGATAAAAGTCAATTTTCCCATTTTTTCTTTTAAAGAAAGCGGCTGCCAGACCTATTTTGTTTTCACCAATTTCTTTCTTAAGATAGGGATTTGACCTGATAATCTCTCTTTGGGAATAGTCCATATTCCAAATGGAAATTTTATCAGTCAGGGAAGCAATGTCAAGCTGGTTTAAGTTTTCCCGAACAAAAACCCCGGCATCCAATGCAGGTTGCACTATTGGGCTTATGGGATCATCGGGTTTTTCAAGGAGATTTTTTAGGGCATTTTTTATCAATGTATTGTTTGAATGGCCCATAATCAAAATCAACCTCGCCCCCTGTTCCCTGCAGGAAATTTCTATGCTGTTAATCAAATGTGTGTCCAGTAAGCTCCCCGCCGCCTTCAATGGGATAAGGTCACCAATACCGGAATTCAATAACATATTTAAGGGTTCGCGCATATCAATACAGTTTACCACTATTGCCAGGGGATCAACTTTAATAAAATCTTTTAACTCTTTGTTTTGGAACCTTCTTGAAACCAGGTTTCCATCTACATACCGCTTATTGCCTTCCTCCAGGTAGTGGAGTATCTGTCTGGGAGTTTTCAGTTCATTTTTGTCAATGATTTCTTTTTTATCTACTACTACTTCATTTTTTGGTGAATAATTTTCCCTTAGTCCTGTAATAGTAATGTCAATCTGGTTTTCCTTGGCAAAAGTATTCTTGTAGTCATTAAAAATCTCTAAAATATCAGGTTCTATATAGGAAGAAAATGAGGCATCAATTACCACCCGCGTCCCTTTGGGTAGGTTCCATAAAGTACGTTTGATGGCGGGTTTGTTCAAAAAGGAAACTTCATTTGATAATTCAAGCCTAATGGTTTTCCTTTTGTTGTTGAAATTGGTTTCTTCCACATAAAATGGATTGTAGTAATTGCCTCTCAAAAGAAAAAATACGCTGGATGCAGATCCTATCAGGACACCAATCAGCACATCGGTCATCAATATGGCAATTACTGTCACTGCAAAAGGAACAAATTGAGACCATCCCTTATGGTACATCCTTGAAATGATAGTAAATGAAGTCAATTTATATCCTACCAGGAGTAATATCGCAGCTAGTGTAGCTAAAGGAATTAAATTGATTACAGAGCTAAGAAACAATACACTGATGGCCAGCAAAAAACCATGAATGATAGTAGACAATTTGGTTTCTGCTCCCGCTTCAATATTTACTGAACTTCTTACGATTACAGAGGTGATGGGGATTCCTCCGACCAGGCCTGCGAGGGTGTTGCCGATGCCCTGGGCTACCAATTCCTGATTTGGAGGACTTCTTCTTTTATGCGGATCCAGGTTATCGGTGGCTTCCAGGTTAAGTAAGGTTGCAATGGACCCAATTATAGCAATGGTGAAGGCATAGGTCCAAACCTGGAAACTGGTAATCGCCGAAAAATCAGGAAATGTAAGAAAAGAGGAAATGTCATTGATTTCTGGAATGCTGACCAGATGAACTCCACTCAGGTAAAGTTCGGGAATGAAAAATTTGAAAAGTTGGTTTAATAAAACGCCTAAAATCACAACGAATAAGGAAGGAGGCAATAATTTTATTTTTTTTAAGGGTGTCCTGTCCCAAAAAACCATAACCAAAAGAGAAATCACTGACAATACCAGCGCTCCGGGGGCAAAAGAGGCTGCCAGAACCATAATCTTTTCTTTAACTCCCGAAAAGAAATCCTGAGAATAATCGAGTATACGGCTATCATCCATTTCAACTCCCAGGGCATACGGCAGTTGGGAAAATATCAATATCAAACCAATGGCCGCCAGAAGACCTTTGATGATACTCGTTGGCATATAATCAGCGATCATTCCTGATTTCAGGAATCCTAGTATTACTTGTATCAATCCACCAAGAAAAAGCGCTAGTAAAAATATTTCAAAATCCTGCAGGGTATTAATCGCTACCAATACCACTGCAGAAAGGCTGGCGGCAGGTCCGGAAACACTTGTATGCGATTTACTCAATATGCCTATCACCAATCCCCCGATCATGCCGGATATTAAACCGGATATCAAAGGAGCACCACTGGCAAGGGCTATTCCCAGGCACAAAGGTAAGGCCACCAGGAAGACAACTATTCCAGCAGGAATATCCTTGCCCGGCTTGCTTAAAACCGAACGGCTGATGTCCTCAATTTGTGCTTTTTCGATTAAGTCCTTAAAAGGTTGGTTTTTACTCAAAATAGGAATTTTTAGTTTAAATAATTTGCTTAACAAACATAATCTTAATTTTCTGATTTTTTATTACCCTTTATCAGAATGACAGGTTTATGATCACTTCATTGAACTTCTAGTCTTCCTGGTACGATAAAATAATAATGGAATTTACTCCTACCAAAGGGTCTGCAACAGAATAATTCCTACTTTTACCCTAGTTTTCATTCCAATCCATTAAATAATGCCCATGAAACCGATCCGAACTGTTTATATGCTTTTTGCCTGCTATTTTTGTTTTGGTATTGCCATAGATGTTTTTCCACAGGAAGATACTTTCATTTTTGGTGACCCACTTCCTGATGCACCGGCGCTTTCCTTCAGGGGAGATTATCAGGTAGGGGTGCGTACCTTTGATTTGACCCATAAAAATCAGCCGGATATTCAAAATTTTGTGGAGAAGGAAGAGCCCACCTATGACAGAAAATTAACCGTAGAAGTATGGTATCCTGCCAATCACAAGGACAATGCTGTTCCGGTTCAATACAAGGATTACTTCGGCGCACCCAATGATGAAAAACGGCCATTGACACCTTTTACCTTTCCGGGCAGGGCAGTACGGGAGGCCGATCCTGAAAGGAGTGAAAGTCCTTACCCTTTGGTCATCGTATCGCATGGATACCTGGGTTCCCGGTTTTTGATGACTTATCTGACAGAGAACCTGGCCTCAAAAGGGTATGTAGTTGTTGCTATCCACCATACCGAATCCACCCATGAAAATCCCGGAAAGTTTGCCAGCACCCTTTATCACCGATCCAAAGACCAGCTTTTTGTGTTGGAAGAAATGGGCAGGCTTGGTAAAGAAAATGCTGACAACTTTTTAGCAGGATTGGTGGATGCCGACCAAACTGCATTGGTGGGTTACTCTATGGGGGGGTATGGGGTTTTGAATGCAGGCGGTGCTGGATATGCTCCCGGTTTCGTCAATGCTTTTGGACAAATGACAGCAGGAAGTCGAAAATTATCCGAAAGAAGCCTTGCTGATCCGGCATACCGGGAATCTGTCGACCCAAGGATCAAGGCCATTGTGGCATTCGCACCCTGGGGAATGGCAAGAGGGGCCTGGGATGATGAAGGCCTTCAAAACCTGAAAATCCCAACTCTGTTTATAGCAGGCGATCAGGATGATATTTCTGGTTATGATAAAGGGGTGAAGGCCATATTCGAAGGAGCGAAAAACACCGAAAGATACATGCTTACCTACCTGAATGCCAGACATAATGTCGCCCCAAACCCTCCCTTATCTCCGGATCTTAACAAGGATGATTACATGCATTATGCAGAGCCTGTTTGGGATGAACGCAGGATCAATAATATCAATCAGCATTTTCTTACGGCTTTTCTGGACCTTCACCTGAAAGGCAAGAATGAACGGGCCAGGTACCTGGATTTACCGCAAAATTCACTGGATGAAACCTGGGAAGGCTTTATTCCCAGAACCTCCATTGGTTTGGAATGGAGGCAGGAAAAACCGGGATTATAGGATATGAGAATACCTAAGTTACTTGATCCAGTTCGGTATAAAAATGAGTTCGATTTTAGATAATGTTTAGGGTACTGTAAATCAAAAAAGAAAATAAAATCCCAGACAGCACAAAATCCCTCTGCTGCGGCGTAGGGAAGAGCCCGTCCCGACCAGAGTTGGAAGGGATTTTTTTTACGAACAGACCTCTGTAGGATTATACATTTTGGGTCATTAAATAAAAACCTTTTTTATGAAAGCATAAGCACTATAATTCGTAAAGCTTAAACATAGAATCTCAGGTTTTTAAAGTTGATTCAATGATACGCTACAATACCATTGCCATTCTGAGTAGAAATTTTCAATAACTTAAAACCTGCTTTGCGCACTTCCCTGATCCGTCACCTTTAGCCGTAGTGCGGACGGATTGAATGCTCCTAAATCAATGCTTACCTGAATGAGGTGCTTTCCTTTGGGAAGCTTGAGTAGGGCTGTATTGGCCTGAATGCTGGCCATTTGATCAGCAGCCCAGACCGACAACCCTTTGGTTTCATTGAATTCCAATGCCACTTTTCCTTCACTTAATAGTTCTAGTTCAAACTGCAGTACGGCCATTTCCTTACCGGATTCACTTTTAAGAACAGGCAACTCTGTTACCGGCAAGCTTCCGGATACCGTACTATATAGCGGTATGCTTTTCCCTTCAGCCAATTTCCCCGAAATAGCCACATCGAGTACGGAAAATGCTTTCCAGCGTCGTACATAATTAGCAGTGGGAACCCTGAAATCTCCTGAAGTACCGAGTTTGGATAAATAACCTACCAAATCAATAAACTCCTGCCTTTCCAGACTCGCGGTTAATCCGGGAGGCATAAGAGAGCCTGAAACATTTTCCCTTCCAGCCACCTGGCTTTTGGGAATGGTAATTTCATTTCCAGCCATATCCCGCATGATCAGTTCGCTTGCCCCGTCACTGACCAGGTAGCCCATCATCAGGCTGCCATCTGTTTTATTTACCTCTTGAAGTTCATATCCTTCCTTTACTGATGCTGCAGGATCCAATAATGACGCTATGATATTGTCAATGGGAAGGCTGCTGCCCAAAGAACTTAAATCCGGACCAAGCTTACCCCCGGCGCCGCCAAGAGCATGACAGCTTTGGCACATCAATGTTTTTCTGCGGTAAATGCTTTCACCCACAATGGGATCGGCTTTGGTTTTGACTTCCTGGGCCAGCGCATAAACCTGCTGCTCTGTCAGGTCCTGAGGCATCCGTTCGGGAGGTAAAATACCTCCTGAAGCCTCAAGGGCATTCCGAAGATTTTGTGCCATGGTGCTGTTACGCCGGTGCCAGGGCAGGTATTGTTGCATGGCCTTCCTTCCGGTTTTGGCTACTGCTTCAGGAATGCTTCCTTCCCCAAGATTTTGGAACAAAACGGCGGTACCTTTTTCGGAACTCAAAAAGGCTGCAAACATGGTCAAAACCTCAGTTTCTGACAGTCCATCACGCCAAAGGCTCAATGATCCGGCAATCGCCTTTTCCGGATTGCTTCGTGCCAATTGACTAAGTGCAAGTACCTGGCTTTCTTTATTTTTTGCATTGGAAGCCAGATCCTGCAAAATAAGATTTCCTTTTTCGCTTTCCATGGTGGCCAAAGCTTCCATGGCTGCTGTTTTTATTCTTCTGCTCCCTAGTAAGGAAAAATCAAGCATTTGATTCAATTGTCCTTCAAGATTCCACAGGCCTGAAAGTACCAATGCTTTTTCAAGCACTTCTTCCTCGGAGGAACTATAGAGTTGGGAAATCAGGTCCAATCGGGAATCTGGTTGAATCCCTCTTTGCTTTTTCATTTGAATCAATGCATCAAGCAATAAGATTTGAGAATTGGATGCGGATAAGGACTGTTGGAACAATTGCCCTGCGGTGGCTTTGTCTCCATTCCTGGCCAAAACCTGGATTACCCTTGGAATATGGGCCTCCGGCACCTCATTGGCTAGAAAAATAGGCGCCAACATCTCAGCACTTTCAGCATCATTGAGAGCTGACAAGGCAAAAACTGTCTTTTCAGGGCTTTCAAAATAGGATTTTTCCGACAGAAGCCTGGGCATCCAGAAATCTTTTAGTTCTCTTACACTTTGCCAAAGTGCAAAATCCAGAAATTCGTTCATTGGCTGATCCAATACATTCAATGCCATTTTGGCTGCTTCGGGGCTGTTTATTTTACCCAGTGCAATGAGGGCTTCCAACCTGACGTTGGGATCGTTATCCGCAACAGCTTTTTCCAAAAATGCGAGGCTGCCAGGAATATGCTCCATCCAATGGCTCAACACACGCACAGCAGCTGCCCTGGCTCCAGCCTGTTTTGCATTTAACAAGTCTTTTAACAGCTGTTCATTGACTTCTCCAATAGCCTGAAAAGTCCATAAAGCTTCCAATAGATGGTGCTCCTTATTGGCTCCATTGGAATCCAGGCCTCGAGTGAATGCATTCAGGGTGGATACGACCTTTTCCTTGTCTTTGGATTTAAGCAATAGTTTTGCCTGAAGACGCGTGTTATTTTCAGCAGCCTTTAATTCAGCTACCAATTGGGTAACATCCATATTGTTCAGGTTGGGACTTTTGACAAGGGGGCTGCCTTTGCGTGTTAGCCGCCAGATCCTGCCGTGTTCCTGATCTCTTCTGGGATCGTGGAAATCAACCTCTCCATGTTGAATAATTGGATTGTACCAATCTGCAATGTAAATAGCCCCATCAGGGCCTACTAGAATATCCACCGGTCGGAACCCTATATGATCCGTCCACAAAAGGTCCTCAGCCTGTCTGGAAATCATTCCATTTGGGGTTTCTTCCAGTACAAAACGGTTGACACGGTTTGCTCTGAAGTCATTGGTGATCAGGCTTCCATGCCAGCTATCGGGCAAGTGTCCCCCGGAAACGATATCCAGGCCACTGTGTTTGGGCTGACCCGGGTTCAAGCCTTTTAAAACTCGTTCAGCTCCGGGAGCAGTAACAAAGGTGGCTCCGGGAAAGGCATAATTGATGCCTTCCGTTCCAGCTCCGTCCGTCAGGAAGGCTTTGCCCCATTTGTCGAATTGTAAGCCCCAGGGGTTGATCAGGCCTTTGGCAAAAACTTCCAGCTTTTTGGTTTGTGGGTTATACTGCCATACCCCTCCACCTTCCAATCTGCGAATGCCCCAGGGAGTTTCTACGTGGCTGTATATATAAATTGATTGGTTGAAATACATCAGGCCATCAGGTCCCCATCGAAAAGTATGGATCAGGTGGTGGGTGTCTCCGGTTCCAAATCCGGTAAGAATTTTTTCCTTCACATCTGCCTTTCCATCTCCATTGGTATCTTTTAAATGTAAAATTTCGGTGGAATTGGCAACATATACCCCGCCATCTCCGGGAAGTATACCGGTAGGCGTGATCAGGCCTTCGGCAAAAACCGTGGATTTATCCGATTTACCATCTCCGTTGGTATCTTCCAGAACTATGATTTTATCGTTGGCAGATTCCCCTGGACGGAGGTGGGGATAGGCTGTGCTGCTGACCACCCACAGCCTGCCCTCAGCATCCCAGTTCATTTGAATGGGCTTGACCACATCAGGATCAGAGGCGAAGAGGTTGACTTCAAAGCCATCGGCTACATGGAACATGTCCTTTTGAATTTGGGGATCCGGGGAGGGAATGTCCCGCAAGGCGTTTTGTGCCTGAAGATGTATTCCGAAACAAAGTTCCAAAAGGGTTAAAACCACGATTTTCATGATGCCCTTAATCTTATATTGGGGCAAGGTAAGGTAACGGTATATGGAACGCATGGGATTACAATTTTTCATTTTGAATGATCTTCAATACTTGATGTTTGCAGCGGATTTCAGGGTAAACGTTCTAAGCTGAAGTGCAACTCTCTCAGATTTTTGCCTTGGTTGATCTTGCCATCCAGCCAAAAAATCAAGGCATCCAGAGATTCCAATCCAGCCTGGTGCCTGCCTTGTTCATAGGAGCGGAAACCCAATATGTACGTTCTGTTTTGTGGCCGGTATTGTTGAAAATAAATCTGATCTTTTTCACGGATCAGGTCCAGTATTTGTTTACCAGCCGATGAAAGATCTATTAAAAGCCCTTCTTTCCAGGTATTTTGATCGGCAACAGCCAGCAGCTTTCCATCAAGAAATAGTTGATAATAGCCTTTTTTCAAACCCTGTATACTGATTTTTGGCCCTTTGAAATGTTCCGGAAAGATAAGTTCCGGCAGTCCGTTTCCATTTATTGTAAATTCCAGCTTTCCTGATTTAAAATCGGCATCCAATACTTTTGTTTCATTACCATTTGTTAATGATTTTTGGGGAATATTGATCAGGATATCAGAGGACTGTAAATTCAAGCCCATTTTTTCTCCCAGTGTCCGGGCCAGCATCAGGTAGCCTTTTTGGTTCAGGTGGATACCATTTGGCTCCCACAAATCTGCTTGTTTTGCGCTTTCAAAGGTCTCAAAAATATCCAGAAATAACAGCTCTCTCTCCCTTGCGATTCGGGCCATGCTCTGGTTGTAGGACTTGAGATCGCTGGCATACTCATCGGCTGATTTTGCTTCTTTATGCAGGAAATGGGGTATGGAGGAAACCAAAACAGCTTTGGTATTTATTGCTTCCAAAGAATCCAGCAACCGGTTTAATCCCTTTTCAAAATCACCGAGTTTTTCCTGACCTTTTTGTGCTTCAATGGCTCCGTAAGCAAGAAATGCCCAATCGGCCTGGCTTGATTTGATCTGATCTATCAGTAAGTCAAACGCTGAAGGAGGGTTGGTATAATAACTCCTGGCATCGCCAAAGACCGTATCTCCAGACCAGCCCAGGTTCCGGAAGGAGAGGTGCTTTTCCGGGTGATTACTGGTAATCAGGTACTCCAAAAAGCCGTATTGCTGCTCGTTTTCCATCAGGGCATTGCCCAAATAGATCAACCTGTCCCCATCTTTGGGATTAAAATTTTGTTGGGAAAATACAGAGGAACTGTAGCACAGAAAAATGAAAAGAAAAATAAAATTTGGATTCATGACCTTACAATCGGATAACGTTTAGGGTTTATTGGAATAATGATCACAATATAAAAAGTAAGCGTCGAATGCGGACAGAATAATTGAAAAATTCTATTATTGGCTGGATATTTCTCCGCACCCCTGGCAGTCTGAAGGTGAACGTATGCGATCTTTCGATCCTAATCCTATTTCCTGGTGGACATACGTCGCCGCTCCGGTTCAGATCGCTTTTTAGGCTGAGCCTGCCGAAGCCCGCTGTGCTCGCAATGACGGGTTTTTTTAATAGATGAAGCCTTGAGCATTAAAATTCAGGAAAAAGTTGACATCTTCATTTTAAATAATTAGTTTTAAATAAAAACACAGATGAATTATCAATACCTTCTTTTCCTGGCTATCCTTTTTTCTGGTCTCATCTCATGTAGCTCTTCCAGGGAAGAACTCAATGAGCAGGCAGAAATGGAGTTTGTCCGGGTAGATTCCCTGGTTTTTGATGAATTACAGACGCTTCGTATACTGGACTATCATCCCGGCCGGGAACTCTATCTTATGGTGACCCAGGGGCTGGAAGGCAGGTATTTTCTGATCGATAGCAAAGGGGAGGTCTTGGCAGAGGAGGGGTTGAGCGAAGGTCCCAATGCCTTTGGGATGGTGCTGCATCGTGCCGGGTTTGTGGGTGATGAGCTCATGTTTGTAAGCGATCAGGAAATTTTTATATATGATTTAGACCTGCAACAGCTCCGAAAATTTTCCTTTGAACAAGAAACCATGGTGAGAATGATTCATGCTCCCCTGGACAATTTCAATTCCTTCAGCATTGACAATCGTCCTCATGGCATCGCCAATCTCAGCGACCGCCTGTTGGATAAATATCCCCGGGACTATTTCGACACCTTAAACTATTTTCATTTGGTAAATCCGCTCAATGGGCAAGTGAAGAAAGGTGGAAAGATAGATAGTAGCAGTATTTTCAAACAGGATTATTTTTATCCCAGGAAGGATAAACCTGTGTATTTTTCCGACCAGAATTCTAAGTTCGTATCCCTGATCCTGCCGGCAGATTCTATTCTTTTTCAGTTTGATCAAAAACTGGAGTTGGCCAATAAAATCAACCTGGAAAGGCAACAACCAGACCAACTCACCCGCATGCCTTTGGCAGAGGCTGGGAAAGCCGCTTTCTATACCTTTGGAAAGGACATTTCTCTTGGCGGTAGTTTTACCCATATTGCTGGTCGGGGCGATGCCTTTATCGTGGAATA
The DNA here is from genome assembly GCF_011290685.1 of Cyclobacterium plantarum. Classification (GTDB taxonomy): domain Bacteria; phylum Bacteroidota; class Bacteroidia; order Cytophagales; family Cyclobacteriaceae; genus Cyclobacterium; species Cyclobacterium plantarum. The sequence goes on along the minus strand of NZ_JAANYN010000008.1, from coordinate 289,515 downwards.
CAAAACAGGTGTCGATCCCGAAAAAAACCATGAGGGTCTCAGCAGAGAAGAGATGGAGGCAGTAATGGCGAGTAGAAAGACCTATTATTACCCCATTAAATCCGGCAAACAAATCGGAAAGCCGGTACCCTGGGAAAAACCGGGAATCCTTAAATTGGGTTTGGGCAATGACCGCTACTTGCACTATGCGGACCAGGCCGATATCCATGAGGAGGAAAAGGAATATCAGTGTTATTATATTTATGAGTTGCGGGTTAAAAAATAGCGCCAAGGTAGGCGTCAATCCACCTTCTTAAATAATTATTCGAGGTACCATACAGTTGCTGCCTAACGCAGAACCTGATCAAAAAAAATTTAACCCAAGCTTATTAATATTTTAACCTAAAACGAAACTTTAGATGAAGAACTGGTTTTTTACAAAGTTCCGTTTCCGGAGGTTTTTTTAAGTGATTTCAATCATAAAACCTCCTTACTTTTATCATATTATTAATCAAATTATTCAAATAAATTTAATGATCATAAATATTTAAAAATCCCATCAAATCGAGCCTGCAGAGGCAGACAGGAATGACGGAATCGTCACACAATGGGATGACTATCCAACATGCGGGATTCCCTGTCCGACTGGCATCTTCCGGGCGGGCATGTGGCCATTAAAGAACAAATTATAGACACATGAAATCCCCAGAAAAGTTTCAATTGGCTCCTCTAATTATCCTTTTGGCTTTTGCCTGCAGTCCATTTGGGAAGGTTGATTATAACTATGACCGAACCATTGATTTCACCTTGTATAAAACTTTTGCCTGGGTACCCGATAGTACCATGCTAGGAGAAGAAGAAATCGGTGAGCAAGGCTACGATAAAAATATTGTTCTTAACAATTCAAAAAACTACATCAACCATAATTTAAGCCAAAGGGGGCTTTTAGTAAATATTGATTCCCCTGATGTAGTATTGCAATTGATTATTTTGAATGAAGAATTGGAAAGGGTTGTATCCAATCCATATCCGCCTTATACAGGATATTACTTTTATAATCCTTATTACTTTCCCTATTATTATCCCAGATACAGATTTTATACCTGGTACAGTTGGCCCAACCCCCCTTTTTGGAATTATGATGATACCGAACGCACAGTGACTTATATTAAAGGAAACATTACCCTTAACCTCTTTGATACAAGACTTAAAAAATTGGTCTGGACAGCAAGTTCAGAAGGCAATATATATGACCCCGAATATTTTCACTACCCCGTTCATCCTGCATTGGGTAAAATTTTGGATAAATTTCCAGTAAAACCAATCCATAAGCAAAATTCTATGGAAAAAAGCACCTATCCATTTAGAAATAATGGATGGAACAGAGATATCATTGACCCTTTATATCCCAGGTAAATGATTCAGCAAAAGGTTTTTTGGAGGCATCTAAACTTTAATTTCCATTTCAGATATATTTTTCTAAGCTTCCTTAAAGATTTAGGCTTTTATTATGGGGCATTTCATTTCCAGGCAACATTAAAGAAAATAGTTAGCATATGTGTTTTTCCGCAGGAGCAAGTTTCGGAGCCAGCATTCTTTTGGGAACGATTGGCATAGCATCAATACAAAAGACCAAAAATCTTCAATCACTGCCATTCGCATCCATTCCCATGTTTTTTGCCCTTCAGCAGATAATGGAAGGCATGCTTTGGATTGGATTGGGGGAACACGTAGATTCCAATTGGAGGTTTTTCCCAACCTTGATTTTTTTGGGTTTTTCTCAGGTACTATGGCCAATTTGGGTTCCGCTTTCCATCTTATTTCTTGAAAATAATCAAACCCGACGGAAGGTCCTCTCAGTTCTTTTGCTAATAGGAATATCTGTTTCCTGCTATTTTTTATATTGTATGATTGCCTTCGATTTTTCAGCTGAAATTCGGTCTGGACACATTAAATATACACTGGATTTTCCAGTATTTTTGGAGAAATGGAGCGGAGCATTTTATTTTCTACCGATTGTGTTAAGTCCCTTTTTAGCAGGTAGAAAAGAGATAAGGTTTCTGGGAATTGCAGTACTTATATCCTTTCTGATCACCATGATTTTCTTTTCAGATTATTTAATATCCATTTGGTGTTTTTTTGCAGCCTTGCTAAGTATTTTGGTTTTTGGCATTGTTCTCAAAATCAACAAAGAATGAGTTATCCTCTGATTAAAAAATATAATGTAAATTAAGAATAGGGACCTATATTTGGATATTGTTATATTTTCGAACCAATTTGTTTCCCAAATCACGACCTCATGAATCCTGAACCTGATGCTAAACCAGCCAGTTTTTCCAGAGTGACCATTACCGAGTTAATGATTCCTTCCTACGCTAATTTTGGTGGAAAAATTCATGGGGGAATATTACTTTCCTTGATGGACAAAGTGGCCTACGCAGCTGCCAGCAAGCACAGTGGCGCATACTGTGTCACCGTCTCCGTAGATACAGTCGACTTCCTGCAACCAGTAGAAGTGGGGGAGTTGGTGTCTTTAAAGGCTTCTGTCAATTATGTGGGAAACAGTTCGATGATCATTGGCATAAAAGTGATTTCGGAAAATGTGATGCAGGGGACAGTCAAGCATACCAATACCTGCTATTTCACCATGGTAGCCAAAGGAAAGGATGAAAAACCCACCCAGGTGCCTAAATTACTATTGGAAAACAAAACGGATGTAAGGCGATTTGTGGAAGCCATAAGAAGGAAAAAATACAAGCAGGAGTACAGTTCCTTTTTAGAAAAGTTAAAAATCAATTCTGGTAATGTAGATGATTTCAATATTCTGGAGGGGCAAAGATGTATTTTGCATCCAAACCTGAAATGATCTCCATTTAAAAGAAAATTCATTCACCAAAAGGACCCCTTTTTGAGTTAGAAACTTAATTGTAAAATTTTTATTCATCAAAAAAGAATTTAAATCTTATTTTTTATTGATTTAAGTCAGGTTTTTTCCATGTTCCTATTGGCATATTTACAGGAATAAATGGGTCAAAAGTGAAAAATTTAAAGGAGCTCACTGGAAATTTCCTAAGTGAAATTGGTGAGATTGCGCAATTTACCAGAAGGTTTTTTCGTGAAATCCTCAAGCCTAAACAGGAATTCGGGGAATTTTTTCACCAATGTTATTGGGTGGGTTATAAAACACTACCCCTGGTAGGTACCACCGCATTTATTATGGGACTTGTGCTGACCATTCAATCCAGACCCACATTGGTGGAGTTTGGGGCGCAATCAATGCTTCCTGCCATGGTTTCCGTTTCTTTGATAAGGGAAATTTCTCCTGTCATAACGGCCCTTATTTGTGCCGGGAAAATCGGTTCAGGCATGGGAGCTGAACTCGGATCCATGCGCGTAACAGAGCAAATTGATGCCATGGAAGTTTCCGGAACAAACCCTTTCAAATACCTGGTCATCACCAGGGTCATGGCGGCCATGTTTATGTTGCCCGTCTTGTCCAGCCTCTCTAATGCCATTTCCTTGTATGGCGGCTTTATGGGGGTAAATATCCGGGGAATGGTGAGTTGGAATCTGTATTGGACACAGGTTTTTGATGCCTTAAGTTACGGAGACCTGATTCCTTCATTGATCAAAACCTTCTTTTTTGGTTTTTCCATTGGAATTATTGGTTGTTATAAGGGTTATCATTCCAAAAAGGGTACGGAAGGCGTGGGAAGGTCTGCTACCTCAGCGGTGGTATTGGCATCGCTGCTGGTATTTATCATAGATCTCATTGCTGTTCAGATATCGGATATTCTTGGTCTTACTTAAAAATGATTGATATGAATCCGGTAGTTCAGGTGGAGAACATTCAAAAATCATTTGGAGAAAACCATGTGCTTAGGGATTTGTCCTTATCCGTTTTTCCAGGAGAGAATCTTGTCATTCTGGGAAAGTCGGGTTCAGGGAAATCGGTCTTGATCAAATGCATCATCAATCTTATTGCAACCGATAAGGGAAAAATTGAGGTATTGGACAGGAATATTCAAGAAATAGGACAAGATGAGCTTGATACACTAAGATCCAGAGTGGGGTTTTTATTTCAAAGTAATGCTCTTTATGATTCCATGAGTGTCAGGGAAAACCTGGAATTCCCTCTTCGCAGGCATTGGAATAAGGAACAACGACAAAAAGGATCAAAAAAAGCTGTTTTGGAGGCTTTAGATGATGTGGGGCTTGCTCATACCATCGATATGATGCCAGAAGAATTATCTGGAGGCATGCGGAAACGCATCGCATTGGCCAGAACCCTGATTCTAAAGCCGGAAATTATATTGTATGATGAGCCTACCACAGGCCTTGATCCGATTACCTCAAAAGAGATCAGCCAGTTGATGCTTAAAGTACAGAAAAAATACAATACCGCTTCTATCATTATATCGCACGATATGAATTGTATAAAAATTACCGCCAACCGGGTAATTATGCTTATAGAAGGAAGGTGTTATGCAGAGGGTACTTATGACCAATTGAAGCAATCTTCAGACCCCAAGGTTCTCGAGTTTTTTGAATAATTGAAAATAATCATGAACAATAGAAAAACAGAAAATTCAAAAGTAGGCTTGATGGTGTTGGCAGGTGCCTTATTCCTGGTATTTACCCTGTACATGGTAGGTAGGAATCAGGATATTTTTCGTTCTAATTTCACCCTTCAAGCTGTGGTAAGCCATGTAAATGGTTTGGTACCAGGAAATAATGTCAGGTTCATGGGAATGGATGTGGGAACAGTCAAGTCGATCGAAATGGCAAATGACACATCGATTAATATTACCATGGTCATCAATACAAAGATGAATCCCTACATTAAAAAAAATGCAAAAATTTCCATTGGTACGGACGGTTTAATGGGGAATAAGCTAGTCCACATCAATCCACAGGAAGGCAATGCCGGGATGGTTTCAGATGGAGATATCATCTTTTCGGATAAAGCCCTGGAAACTGATGAGATGTTAAGTACGCTTCACGCTACAAGCCTGCTTATTGAAAAGACCTCCATGAATTTGTACCAGATCTCTGAAAAGTTGAATACCAGTCAAGTCCTTTGGGAATTGCTCTCGGATTCCACAATTACCTCGGATATTAAAACCACTTTATCAGCCTTTCAAAAAGCAAGTGTCGAGGCATCGGAAATGCTACACTCCGGAAAAAAAATGATGCATACTTTCGAGCAAGGTAATGGTTTGATTAATATGGCTTTTACAGATACCCTGGCTTCCAGGAATTTGCTTACTTCCATAGAACACCTTCAGGAATCAAGCCGTGACCTGGAAGAGCTTTTGGGAGGGATGAAAAATTGGGTAAACCATATTGAGAAAGGTAAAGGATCAATAGGCTTGTTGATGGAGGATAGTTTATTAAGACAAACGCTGCTTAACAGTGCTATAAACCTGGAGAAAGGGACTGGTGACTTCCAACAGAATATGGAGGCCCTAAAATCCAATTTTTTGTTCAGGCGATATTTTAGGAAGCTTGAAAAAGACAGCATCAAAAATGAGCTCAGGAAAAATTAATCTGGTTGAGAAAATTGGTTCATTTTTTAACTGAGGGCCATGAATCAAAAATCAGTCTTTTTCAAATACCAGAAAATGTTGAATATTTAAAAACTGACCATTCCGACCCAGTTTGAATCCATTGGCATTCAGTTCTTTGACCACCTGAGCCACAGTCATCTTGTGCAGTGGTTTTATCGCCACTTCAGGATCTTCTCCACGGTATTCTATAAGCAATAATTTCCCATCAGGTTTAAGCGCCTTTTTGATATTTTGCAACATCTCATGGGGGAATTCCAGTTCATGATACACATCTACCATGATCACAAGGTCAATTTCGTTTTCAGGCAAATTTGGCGATTTTTCTGAACCCTTTATTGTTTTTACCTGATCAAAATTAAGGTTGGCTGCTTTTTCCTGAATATAGTCTATAGCTTCCTGTTGGATCTCCACAGCGTAAACTTTTCCCTCTGGCACCCGTTCTGCAATCCTGAAAGTATAATACCCTGAGCCAGCTCCTATGTCTGCTACTACGCTGTTCTTTTTGATAGGCAAATTGGCAATCGCCAGTTCCGTATTTTCTTCTTCCGACCTGCCTGGCCGTTCCAGCCATGCCATGCCATGGAAACCCATGATATGAGATATTTCCCTTCCCATGTAAAATTTGCCAATGCCATCACGACTTGCTGAAGCGTATTTATAAATTGTTTCTTCCTGGGCCTGACTTGAATTAACGATAATTTGAAACAAACCAATGAAGATGAGGATATGACGATAAAATTTAGGCATACTCTATAAACGATAAATGAAGGGCCTTGTTTGATTTTATGCAAAGATTAAAATACGGTCAATTTTTTTGAATAAAGGTTAATCAAATTAAACCGCGTTTGAAACCTATCAATCCATGCAAAATTTGTTTGCCGGGATTGGTTGAATTCTTAAAGCCAAAGGTATTGATAGATAGCCACTTTGGAAAATTTGATTATATTTATGAAAACCTAAAATCTTATGAAAGCTAAATTCAATCTTGCCTTAATTTGTATGACCTTGCTTTCAGTGTATCAGTTGAAAGGGCAGACCATTGAAGATGGTAAAGCCATAATCGATCTGGTAGCCAGGTATGCTGAAGCCAGAGACAAAGCAGATACCATTTTATTGAAATCAATCATTACGGAAGATATGGACCAGCTGGTTTCTTCCGGTGAATGGCGCCACGGAATGGAAGCAGCTGTAAAGGGTATGATAGGCAGTTCACAGGTTAATCCGGGTGAAAGGATACTGAAAGTGGAACGTGTCCGGTACTTATCAGAACAAACAGGGATCGCCGATGCCCGCTATACCATAAAAAATGAAGACGGATCGGAACGAAAGATGTGGAGCACTTTTATAGCCGTAAAAAAAGGGAAAAACTGGAAAATTTCAGCCATCAGAAACATGTTACCGGCTGTAAATTAAAAAACCAGTACGGTGTTTATTATACTAAACCCCATACTGGTTCCTATTCTGAATTCCGGATTTTATTTCCCTTTCACTTCATTGACTACCTGAATGGCTTTTTGGGCCATTTCCTGAATTTTGGGATAGTTTTTTTCCTGGAGCAAGGTTTTGCTGACCAATTTACTGCCCATACCTACCGCACAAACCCCGGCCTTAAACCAGGATTCAATGTTGTCTTTGTCCAGGGAAACGCCACCGGTGGGCATAAACAACAGGTTAGGAAATAGCGCCTTTATGGCAGCCATAAAGCCTGGTCCCAACATATCGCCAGGGAAAAGCTTGATCATTTTTGCCCCCATATTCTCCGCTTTTATGATTTCAGAGGGTGTCATGCATCCGGGTATCCAAAGCATGTCATGTTGATCTGCTATTTCTGCCACTTCCTCTACAAGGCCCGGACAGATGATGAAATCAGCACCGGCAGCGATGTAGGTACTGGCCATGTCCTTATTTTTAATGGTGCCAATACCAAGCAGCAGATCTGGCATTTCTGCATTTCTAAGTGCCACCATTTTTTTGAAGTTTTGTAAAGCAGCCTCACCCCGGTTGGTATATTCCACCATCCGGATTCCTGCTGCATACAATGCTTTCAATACTTCAAGGCTAACGGTTTCGTCTTTATCAAAATATAAGGGGAGGATCCCCTGTTCCGGTATCTTTTTTAATATTGATGCTTTATCGCTCATGTTGCTAAAGGTTTTATATGTGTGCACAGATCAGGATCTGTATCTTATCTGTAAAAGGCTGAAACGTGTATACAGTTTAGCTGGTGAATACTTAAATTTTAACTTTAACGACCATCTTTTTAATATCTCCCTTACCAATCATGGGTGAATGCACATCGGCAGGAAACAATATCACAAACTGGCCAGGCTGCATCCCAAAATACATTTCGGGATCTTCGGCATAAAAGGAAACGTCTTTTTCCGGATTGTATTCTCCTTTCACTTGCTTACAGGATGCTCTTGGCTTCCAGCCTATTTGCTCTTCGCCAGAAATCAATACTTGTATATCGATGTGCTGGTCATGGCATTCAAACTTCTCATTCGATTCTTCAGCCGTCTTGGCAGGCTTGGTAAATACGGCAGCTACGATGGAATCTCCATCGATCTCATATTTCCCATCGGCCATTGCTTCCAGATTTTGTGCCTTGATGTAGGCAAAGGCTTTTTCGAAAAGTGGATGCACACAGTGATATTTCCTGCTGTTTTCTAAAGTATCCAGTATCATCTTGTCAACAATTAACGCTGAACCCTTCCACTGGCGTCTCCACCCATCAAAACCTTTACCTCAGCCAGGGTAGCGTGGTTCATGTCACCTGGTATGGTATGTTTGAGAGCAGATGCAGCCACTGCAAACTCACAGGCATCTTTCATTGCCATTTTTTCCACCAGGCCATAAATGAATCCGCTGGCGAAAGAATCTCCGCCACCTACCCGGTCGACAATGCGAACATCATATTTTTTGGAATGGTAAAATTCATTGCCATCATACACCAGGGCACTCCATCCATTGTCCGAGGCACTGTAACTTTCCCTTAGTGTAGAAGCGATGTATTTAAAGCCAAACTTATCTTTCATTTGTTTGAACACATCCTTATATCCCTCCAGGTTTAGCTCTCCTTTGGTGACATCCGTTTCATTACTTTTGAACCCAAGGGTGGTTTCTGCATCTTCTTCGTTGCCAATGCAAACATCTACGTACTGGCAAAGCCGGGTCATTACCTCTTTGGCCTTTTCCTTGCTCCACAATTTTTTGCGGTAGTTCAGGTCAATGCTGGTAGTCACACCTTTGGCTTTCGCAGCTTTTAACGCTGCTTCGGTCAGTGCTGCTGCCTTGTCACTTAGTGCAGGGGTGATCCCTGTGGTATGAAACCAAACGGCTCCGTCAAATATTTTATCAAAATCAAAATCAGCAATTTCAGCTTCAGCTATGGAGGCATCTGCGCGATCATACACCACCTGGGAAGCCCTCATGGAAGCTCCTGTTTCCAGAAAGTAAATGCCAAGTCTTTTTCCTCCCTTAGCGATAAATTGGGTGTCCACGCCATACCTTCTCAAATGATTGATGGCAGATTGGCCGATAGGGTTGTCAGGTACCTTGGTTACAAAGGTTCCTTCCAGCCCGTAATTACAAAGTGCTCCAGCTACATTTGCCTCTCCACCGCCATAAGTGATGTCAAAAGTGTCAGTTTGGACAAAACGTTTAAAGTCAGGGGTTGATAGACGAAGCATTACTTCACCAAGGGTTACGACTTTTTTGGACATGATTATTTGATGTGTTTAATGATGAATTGAAATATTGATTTGAAAGCTTAATGGGTTAGCTTTTCGAAAGCAATTACGCTACAAAAGCCCTTTTCAAGACAAGACTACTGCTTTATTTTCGAAAAACCAAATAACATCCCTGGTTCGGAAAGTATTTGATTCGTAATCAATAACATAGAAAAGAGTATCGATTTTCAGTGATTTGTACATGTATAGAATAAAACCTTTCGCTTTTGGGAAGATTGTTTGAAATTTACCCAAAAAAATAGGGGGAAAGCGGTGGTGGTAGTTCCTGAGGTACTTTTATTCCTTTATTCCGCTATTCCTCCTGATTTCCCCGGTATTTTTTTTGCATTCCCTGGAGAAAGTTGCGCATGATCTGGTCTTTACAAACACGGTACTGGCTTTGCTCTGGTTTTCTGAAAAAAGCACTCAGTTCATGTTTGCTGATTTTTCGCCCGGCCAGCTCCAGTATTTCCAACATGTCTTCATCTTTCAATTGTAAAGCTATTTTTAACTTCCTTAGAATGACATTATTGCTAAGTCTGCTTTCAGGCACAGGCTGAGAGCCGTCTTTTTTACCCCTTTTATAATTGATCAAACCATTTAGAAATACAGCTAGCTTAAAATCACTGAGTGGGTGAAAGGCTTCATCGTCATTTTTTTTAAGCCAGTCGCTGACTTCAGCCCGGGAAACTTCCATGTCAGCCTGAGAAAAAATGTGAATCATCTGATCATCACGGAAATCAAAAGTATACCGAAGACTCCTTAGAATATCGTTGTTGTGCATAAGATTCAAATATAGCTATTACATTTGGAAGGGATAAAATCAGTTTTAAGATTAAATGTCAAAAAAAGCATTGTCGCTGAAAATACCCAAAATCATTTCGGTTTTTTTTACCTTCAGGCAATGAAAATGAATACCTACACCCTGATTACCGGAGCTAGTATGGGCATTGGTAGGGCATTTGCCTTTGACTGCGCCAAAAGGGGCATGAATTTGCTTTTAGTGGCTTTGCCGGGTCCTTTATTGGAAGAAACCCGGCAACAGCTTTTGCATTTGTATCCAGTTAAGGTCCTTATTTATGCCACTGACCTAACCATAGCCCATTCAATTATTGAACTATATGAATTTTGTAAAGAAAACCGGCTTGAAATCAACATGTTGATAAATAATGCAGGTGTAGGGGCAGGGGGGCGATTTGAAAATATTCCCTTGGAAAAATACCTGAAGATAATAGACCTGAACAACAGGGTTTTGGTATTAATGTGTCATTATTTTTTGCCGATCTTAAAAAAACACCAGCATGCTTACATGTTGAATATGAGCAGCATGGAAGCCACTTTGCCCTTGCCTTATAAGGCCGTATACACGGGTACCAAAAATTTTGTATATGCTTTTTCCCTGGCTCTAAGAGAAGAGCAAAGGAAAGGACCGGTAAAAATAACGGTAGTCTGTCCCGGCCCTGTCATGACCAATGCGGAAGCCCTAAAGCGCATGGAGGCTCATGGCAATCGGGCCAAATGGCTTCTGAGCAGTCCTGAGGAAGTGGCTGAATTGGGGTTAAATGGTTTATTGAAGGGAAAGGCCGTCGTCATACCCGGCAAAATCAATTGGATTCTGGTAAAACTGATGAAAGTTTGTCCAACTGGATTAAAGATGAGGCTTTTGGAAAGACTTTTTCGGGTATATAGCAAACATTGATTTATTTCGGAAAATACGTTTTGATCCCACACATGTCCATGCTCAAGTCCCAAAGTTTGGCTGCATTTACGGACGAATCGGCTGAAGAAGAGGTACTTTTTATATTACAATTGTCCCAGTATTTGCCAGATATTCCTTTTACCTGATCGGAACTAGCGAGGTAAATACTCGTCTCGGCCCCCTTTTTAGGAGATTTTCCACAAAGTCTTCTGATTTTCCACAAGAACCCGTGCAAGGAAAAAGTATGTTTCAGGCCGATATCTGTTTTGACCAAACCAGGCTGTACTGCATTAATGGTAAGTTTCTTTTCTGTTTTTCTTACTTCGAATTCATGTGTAAAGAGCACATTGGCCAGTTTGGATTGGGCATAGGCCCTTAAACCATGGTATTTTTTTTTCAGGTTGACATCATCAAAATGAATTTTACCATGAAAATGAGAATCGGAACTCAAATTGATGATTCTCGGGTCTTCTGCTTGTAGCAATAAAGGAAGCAGCAAATGGGTCAAAAGAAATGGGGAAAGATGGTTGATGGCCCATTGCCTTTCAATTCCGTCTTCTGTAAGTTTGAATTCAGAAAACCAGGACCCTGCGTTGTTGATCAGGACATCTACTTTTGGATAGGACGCTGCGATTTCCTTGGCCACTTTCCTGACCTGTTTTTGGGAAGTCAGGTCGGCAATGGCCAGGTCAATTTCTGCATCCGGGTTGGATTTAAGGATTTCTTCTTTGGCGCTTTTGGCTTTTTCTGCCGAGCGGCAAAGCAGGATTACACGAAATTCCCTCTGAGATAGTTCTTTAGCTGTTTCAAAACCTATTCCTGAATTGGCACCTGTTATCAGGCAAATTTTTTCTTTCATATTTTAGAATAATTAGGATTGGGGAAAAATGAAAATTCAAATAAACCTGGAAGGGTACAGTTTTATGTAAATAACAAGTCATATGTCTTTAAAACCCTTTCTTTGAAAATCAACAGAACATTTCGAGGCTTCCTTAATGTTTATGTTTTACCTTTGCCGTTCAGAATGGAGAAAAGCACCTATAAATATGCCAAAAATTATTGTGAGGAGAACGTATGGCAATTGTGTGTTCATCCGGATATCGAATCACAGGAAAATGTAGTATTGATCATATCTAATACAAGTAGAAATTGCCCTTTTTGGTTTCATAATCCTGTAGAAAATGAAAATCCAGTCTGCTGGGATTACCATGTGGTCTTATTGGCCCGGAAGCAGGAAAAATGGTGGATATATGATTTTGATTCTACCCTTGAATTCCCCTGTAGCCTGGATTCTTATCTCAGTCAAACTTTCGGAAAGGAAAGATTATCTCCGGAAACTGCGCCTTTATTTAAAGGATTGCCAGCCAAAGATTTTGCCAGCAACTTTTTTTCCGATAGAGCACATATGAAAGATGCCATTGGCAACTGGATTTTCAGTCCGCCTTCCTGGCCTGAAATTGAGCATGGCCATGACAAAAGGTTGGAAATAGCAGAAATCATGGATTTTAGCGATTCCAGCCAATATGAAATCATCCAACTGGATGAATTGAAAGGCAGGTACCTGTAGGGTTCAATTTTCAAAGTTTATAAACCTCAAAGTTGAAAGGAAATCGGCTACTCATTTTGGCTTGCTTTTAAATTTTCTTTTGCCTCCTTAATGTGGGGATACAGGTCATAGGTTGGGTAAAACTCTGTAGAAAATGCCCCCCAGACACTTTTCTCTACGGCCATATTCAGGGTACGCAATTCACTTGCCGGTATTTTCAAGGTGACCACCTGCCCAATACCCATCAGTACGTACCAGCTGACTACTTTTGCAGAAGGGGGAGGGAAATTTTCCAAAAAGCCGTTGTTATTCCGGATCTCCCGCAATTCATCAATATTCTTGTCCTGGTGGTGCTTCATAAATATTGTGATCATCAGACTGTCAGAGGGAGTGGTTTGCGCCTTATCCTGGGCATAGGAAGAAAAACAGCTGAGGAACAAAAGCAATACAGGGGTTAAGATTTTCATAAGCCTGTTATATTGGTTTAACCAAATGTATAAAATAATTTCATGTGTTTATAATTTGTTATTAGCGGTCACATGCCTGCCCGGATGATGTCAGTCGGACGGGGAATCTCGCATGTTTGATAATCATCCCTCCGTTAGTCGCTTGCGTCATGCTTGATTTCTTATGTTAATTGGAGTCCGCAAACCTGAAATTGTTGGTCTGGAAGAAAGGTAATGCCCAAAATGCCTAAAAAATTGGCAAACATGACCAAGGAGGCTTTATTTTTATAAAAATAGCATGATTATCCCGGGCCAATTTGATGTTAAGATGTAGAAAGCAGAGATCAAAAAATCCCGGGAATATTTCCGGGGATTTTTGGTCTCTGCTAAGGGTATGGATGCATAACCTTTATTTGCAAAACAATACCCGGTCCCAAATACCATCATGTTGGGATTCACCATTGGTTAGTTTAAGTTCTGCATTCAACCTTACCTCATAAGAGCAATTGGGTAAAGCTGTTACATCCCCCGTATAAGCTGATGTTCCATGGGCTTCTTCTCCCGGAGAAGGAAAGACGATCGGAGCAAAATTATGGGGACCTCCCGGACCTGTCATTCCTAAACTGACGACGCCTAAATTGGGATTGGCAGCGGTATATTTAACGGTCAGGGAATCTGAAATGGTGCTGCAGCCTCCCGCTGTAGCCAACTCCTCCAGATCTATGGAAGCCACACCTAACTCGTTGCTGTTGGTTGTTGGAAGCCATGATCCACGTTGGGGAACATTGAGGTATTTGGTGTTGAAAACGGCTAAAGGTCTGGACACCCCTGCTACTACTTCGGAGGCTGAATTTCCCGCCTCCCTCTTAACCATTCGCAAGCTGAAATACCTGTTTTGCTGAAGGGGATTTATGGTGGTGGTACTATTCCCTGGAACCAACCCCCCCATATCTACAGGTGTATTGGCAATGGTAGTAGAAATCAATTTAATCAAAGGCCCATTATTGTTCAAAACTAGGTTGTACCCCATAGGCAAGGTCCCACTCTGGGGTACTTCGATCCAATTTCCGTTGAAACTTACCGGAATCTGGCTGCCAATGGCATTGATTGCGATATCCTCGTATTCAAATAATGGGGTTAACCTCCAACCATAACCGATAACTGTATTCGCAATTTGACTGGGAATAACATCCGTCCATGCCCCTGGTGCTCCCGGTACCGGATCTGTGGGATTGGCAAGTTCGGTATATTGAAATTTGTATTCCATGGGCTGTCCGTTGAGCTTTTCAGTAATGGCACCTACCAGAGCCAGGTTATTGTAAAAGGCCAGGTCGTTCCAGGAAGCTGTAGGCTTGCCAATGGTTTTTCCGTTTGCCGGATTGATGTTTAAAATAGAATTATACCGCCTTAATTCTCCGATGGCAAAGAAATATCCCACAGGTTCCGTACCATTTCCTCCATCAGGTTGGTCCTTGAGGCACAGTCTAACGCAGAAGCAGTTACCCACATTTTCACGATCCGCCTGCCTGGCACGTGAGGGAGGTTCTTCGGAAAAAACAGTCCCGGCAAAGGCAAATTTAAAGTAAATATCAGGGCCGTTTCCCCATGGAAACAGGGGCGTTTCTACATTTATCAATGGAGAAAGAAATGTCTTTTTAAAATCTTTCGACCTGTAGTAAATGCAAAAATGACCATTGGCATCCGTTAGGGCAGTACCCAAAAGGTCATCAGAAATAATATCATCATCCATGGCCTGCACCTCAATACCTGACAGTGCCTGCTGTGTTTCACAATTAGTCAGAATACCACAAATCACCCAAATATCCAAAATAGAAAGAATCCTGCACCATATTCTATTCGAAATGCGGTAATTCCAACTCGCTTCCAACCCATTGTTGGTTTCTCTCCATTTGGGCTGAATCACATTCAAGGTTGCCTGAAATGGTTTGAAATTCTTCGGTTTCGATGTGTCTTCTTGACCATAATCAGGAATTTCAGCATAATGGATATCAAATTCGACTGCTTCCCCTTTATATTTAGATTTGTCACCATCAATTTGAAAAATGTAGTTACCCGATTCGTCTGTTTTGGTCTCAGCCAGCAGTTGTTTTTCTTTGGCCTTTATTCCTTTTTCGTCAATGAGCTGAAAAGTCTCTTTGGCTTGTGCGGCTACCAAAACGGTAGCCTCTTCAACATTTGCTCTCGATCTGTAAAGTCTGACAGTCGTGTTTGCCAGGGGCATAAAATGATCATCACATTTTACCCCAATTAGGTTACCTTTGAGTGTGTATAGCATTTTTTTAACATTTAGGGAATTGGAAATGAGTTACTTATAACAAAATGTAGCCATTTTATTATATTTAAACAAAAAAAATTCAAATTTTTTAGGAATGTATTTTCACTCTTTTACTAATCGTTCTTCCAGAATGAAGCCTCAGGTTAAACTACAGCTTATCCCATATCCGGAAGGACATTAAGTGCTATCAAATCAGCCTGTTATCCAGGCAAAAATCGGCAGCAATAATTCTGCACTCTGGTCTTGACTTGCTGATGTATATTCAAGGATTTAAATGTTGAGAAAGTCGCCGAATAGGCTTAGGAAATGATACAAATTAGGAAATTTCTGAGATAAAAAAGCATTTGGAAAAAGTTAAAATGGGGGTTAATTTTTTAGTGGCTTGGAAAAATCAGGTGACAATTGCCGCGCTGCTTCCTCAAAATCGATGAATTCTTCCAAATCCAATAAGGATAAAACCACAAATTCATTTTCGCTGAGGTAATCCAGATATCTGCCAAAAAGCTCCGGCGAGGTATTTACCCATGGATGCTCCAGGTCAGGCACCCCATGTAGGGTCAGAATAACCACCTTTCCATCCTTAGCTTTTGTAAGTGCATCAAAAATCACCTGTTCGTTCGTATCATCCGTGGCCCAGCTAGGCAGGAGATAGGGGTGGTCATTAAGGGGATCGTATACCCGGCTTCCACCCGCTCTTGCTATCCGGTATTCCTTCTCCTCCAGTACATCTAATACCGTTTCGCTCATGCTATAACCCGGATAAGCAAAACTTACAGGACTTCCCATATCCAGAGAATCCATTTTACCCTCAATGTATTCAATTTGATTGAGGATTTCATCTTTTAACAGTTTTCCCACAGGTGCATGGGTATGGGTATGGTTGGCTACTTCAAACCCCATCCTGTCAAGGGCTTGCATTTGCCGCCAGTTCATGTATTTGCTGCTATCCGCATGGTTAGGCGGAAATTCGCAAACAAAAAAAGTAGCTCCAAAGCCCCTTTCCCTTAGCAGTGGTGCAACGTGGGCATAATGGCTTGCGGGTGCATCGTCAAAAGTCAACACTACCGTTTTATCTGGTATAGGTTTTTTGAGGATCTGTGCCTGGCCTAAACCCGGAGAGAACCCCAAAGAGAACAGGAGAGAGACAAGAAATACCTCTCTCATGTTATTTGCTATTATATGTTGTGCCAAATAAAAGATTTGGATCATTTCAATTTTTCTTTATCAACGGGCATATAGTTTAAGGTTCTTCATGGCCCAGGTTTCATCCCGACCTTCCTTCAGCACCATGCGAACATGTGTTGCAGGGCTTTCAGCATCCCATGGAATCTGATTGATTCCTTTTTTACCTTTTTCTGAGGCCACTTCTTTCCAGGAATTACCATCGGGAGAAACCTCTATCGTAAAATGTTGCGGATATTGTTCATCTCCTGCATCAAACTGTATTTCCACCAGGGTTTGCGGACTGGGGAGGTTTATCTGGAACCACATACCCTTTTCTTGTTCGTCCTCTGTTCTCCAACCCTTAAAGCCAAATGCATAGCTTGGATCACGTGTTGAGCCTACACCTTGCAGGGCAGTACTGCTGGCACTTACCTTCCAGTTGTCCTGGGGAAAAAGCTGTTTGGGAACTTCCGCCACCAGGGCATCATGGGAATAATTGCCACTTTGTTCTTTGGTAGCTTCCCGAATTTGAGAAACGTATTCCGGGCTGATAAAGCTACCCTGATTGCCAAAGTCATTGCGGATATAGGATACCACAGATGCTATCCACTCGTCTGTATTTTCTCCCATGGCTATCATGACCCCCTCATATTCTTTCCCTTCTATGGCACCTGTGAGGCCATGCAATAAGGTCTTAACAGCATATTCCGGGTGACCTTGTATCCTTGGAGATCCGGAAAAACCAGGTGCAATAAGGTCTCCATCATCTCCTGTTGGCGTTCCCAGCCCTTTTATCCCATGGCAAGTGGCGCAATAACTGTCAAAGATGGATTTTCCATGATCAAAAAGCACCCTTTCTTCTGCCGTATACCGGGTGGCTGCACGCTCCTTAGCAGCAGCGATTTTCTCAAGTATTTGCCGGGCAACGGTTTGCACCCCTTTGGCTTGATTGTTGGAAAGGACCGTTTGTAACTGATCTTCAATGCCTTCAAAATTCAGTAGATAGGCACTCAGCAAAGCCTGCACAGCAACCTCAGGATCAGAATCTCCGATCATTTTTTTGTAATCCATTTCAAGGCTTTTTTCACCGTATTTATAGAGGGTTTCTCCAGCTCTTAGCGCCTGAATTCGAAGGTTTGGATTACTTTCCTCAAACCATTCACGCAGCAAATTTGCCTTTAAAAATCCTAATCCCTCTAATGTCCATAAAGCATGGATGCGGGCCAGTTCATTGTCATGATCTCTGGCCATTTGCTCTAGTTCGGGAACGACCGAACGGTCCTGGCGCAAGATCAGTAGTTGCTGGGCTTTGTCCCGCCACCAGCCATTGGAATGAGTCAGGTGCTGAACGAGTTCACTAGCCGATTCTTCAAACATGCGTGGTTTCTCGGTACCTCTGGAATGGTCCTTATGTGTCAGCCGCCAGATGCGTCCATTGCCGACGATATCGTCCATTTGGTACTGCTGCAGTTTGGTACGCAGGTAACTGCCTTCCTGGGTCCAATTGCCCTCCTGTATGATACCCCGGTACATGTCAACAATGTACATGGTGCCATCCGGGGCTGTGGCCATGTCTACTGGTCGGAACAGCGGATCCGTAGATTGGATAAACTCCGTTCCCTGCTCACGGTATTCGTTTTGAATATAAGTCAGTCCTTCTGACTTATCAGACCTGACCTGCCTGACAATCCGGCCTACGGGTTCCCCGTAAAAATATTGGTTGACCAGTTCTTTGGGCAGCCGGTCCCCACGGAACACATCGTTTCCTGCTGCGCCGGTCACGTTATTTAAGGAACCATCGGGTTTGGTTTCTCTCATGCCCGGTTCGAAATCGGCCAAGGCGACCAGGCTAAAGGGTTCCCGAAACCCCTCCTGAAACTGTCCTTCAATCCTGAAATTACCGTAAACGATAGGGAAATTAAAATTTTGAGGTACACCCCCGGCACCATCCTGAAACCATACCTGACCATAATTGTCCTGGGTTACGCCCCACTGTCCATAAGGATTTCCGGTGGGTTCCTGGATCACCCCATCGGGTGTCCAACGGATCCGGCGCATGTTATAAGTACTGTACATCCAATTGTCCATGGTCCAGGTCAGAAAGCTGGTTTGGTGCTCCACATTGCCCGAGCGGCCTAATCCAGTGGCAAAAAGCTCCTTGGTATCCGCCTGGCCATCATTATCGGTATCGGTGTATTTATAAACATGGTCTTCATTGGATTCCATGGATAGAATGGTATTGGGTCCGAAAGGAACCACAAACCGAGGGAACACCAGGCTGTCCAGAAAAACCACTCCTGTTTCGTAGATACCATCGTCATCCTTATCCTCCCAACGGGAAATGCGACCTGCTGGCATCAGCTCCCCCGTGGCATCAATATCTTGCATATAGGTCCTTAATTCCAATACGTACATCCTTCCATTGCCATCAAATTGGATGGCTGCAGGTTCCTGAATATGTGGTTCGGCCAGAATTGGCTCTATTTGATAGCCAGGTTGAAGGTGAAAGGTCTTTTGCTCTTCAACAGCGGATAAGGGAACTACCGGTGCGGTGGGGGTAAGGTCAATGCCATTCCAGCGGGCAGACTCCATATCCACTCCATCGGGGATGCCGACTTGGGGATAGGGAGCTTCGGTTCTTTTAGGATCCAGGCGGTCTGCAGGAGAAATATCAAAAACAGGTTTTTGTAATTCCTGTTTTTGACAGGCGGCAAGCAGGAAAAACAAATAAAAACAGTAAGCGAAATATTTATTCATCAGTAAAATGGTGTTTTTTCTCTTTCAATTTTGAGGGATTCAATTCCAGATGGTGCAGCTGAAAATGAAAAGCAACGGCCAAAATAGGGCATTTTTATAAAAAACCACGTACCGAAAAAATAATTTTTAGCGGTTTTTCTGTCAAGTTCACCAATTATGTACTAATTTGATTGGATAACCAAATGCAATATGAAAACAGAATGGCAACCGACCGGATATATTTTACTTTTCATTTATTCATTTTTGGGAATGGCTTGTGGGTCCGATTCCAATAATTATACCTTAGAGAACTATTCTGAGGTCCCCAAAATGGACGTTCACGTCCATATAGAGACCGATCGCAGCCTGTTTGTGGAAAAGGCTGCCAGGGATGGCTTTAGGTTGATCAATGTAGCCCTGGAATATACCGATGGATGGAATGATGTATACCAGAAATTTGACTATGGCAGGCAGCAGGAACAGGCCAATCCTGAAAAGTTAGCCAATGTGACCGCTTTTGCGGTATCAAATTGGGACAGTCCGGATTGGGAGGAAAAAGTGATCCACTGGTTAGACAGCTGCTTTGAACAGGGAGCACTGGGCGTCAAAGTCTGGAAAAATATAGGCATGGTCTCCCGGGATACAGCCGGAAACCTGATACAAATTGACGATGCTCGTTTTGATCCCATTTTTGAACATATTCAAAAGCGGGGTAAAACCCTTATGGGTCATCTGGCTGAGCCTAAGAATTGCTGGCTTCCCCTGGATGAGATGACCACAAATAATGATAGGAATTATTATGGCAACCATCCCGAATACCACATGTACCTGCAGCCCGAAATGCCCAGCCATGAGGAGCTGATCCAACGTAGAGACAACATGCTGGAAAAGCATCCTAACCTAAAATTTGTAGGAGCCCACATGGGAAGCCTGGAATACGATGTGGAAGAATTGGCCAGGACCCTGGACCGTTTTCCCAATATGGCTGTGGATCTGGCGGCACGCATGGGGCAGGTATTTTACCAAACAGCTGAAGACCGTGAAAAAGTGCGGGAATTCTTTATCCGGTACCAGGACCGCCTCCTTTATGCCACAGACCTGTCCGATAACGGAAGCAGGACTGAGGAGGAGTTGTACGCTGCCATGGATGCGGCCTGGAAGCGGGATTGGGAATTTTTTGTTAGCGATAACATGATGGAAAGCGACCTGATCAACCGGCCCTTTAAAGCGCTGCAATTGCCCAAAGAGGTGGTCGATAAGGTGTTTTATGAAAATGGCCTGAAGTGGTTTGGGATGAGAGATTAAGGGATTTTTACAATAAATTTATAGGGTGTAAACAAAAAATTCCAGTCAATTTCACATAAACACGATTCAACTAAATAATTTCTTTTGAAAATGAAAACAACTTTACTCACATTGCTGGTAGCAACGGTATGGACTACTGTCGTGTCACAGCAAATTCAGGGTGAAATTCGGTCTCACCCCAAAAAAGCAATGGACATGGTGCTCATGCCATTTGGTTTGGATCATTCGATTTCAACCGGGACAGTTGATAAAAATGGTGCTTTTTCCATTGACCTGGGGAGTAAAGATTTCCAGAATGTACCGCAGGAGGTTAAATCCATGTTTATGAGTGATTTGTATTTTAGCTTTCATTTCAATTGTGGGGATGGCGATGATTTCGGAGAAAATCATGATGTGCCGGCTGCCCGGGTAGACTATGTTCGGCTTCTTCAGAAAGACCAATGGGCCGGAACCGTTTTTTTGGTATCTGAGGAAAAACTCATACCCTGGCTGGAAGACGAAGCCTATAATCCGGCTGTAGTAGGCAAGTTTTGGGAGGTAGTATATTTGGAAGGTGATTTGAAAGTGAATACAAGTTGCACTTTCCCGAAATTTGTGGACTCAGATACGAATGTTGAAGTCACCTATGCCTATCAATTGGACTTAAAGCCGGGATTCAATTGGGTTGAATACCAAATAGAGGAGGTACACCAAACCGAAGAAGGCCAAATGGCTTCTTTTCCTTCAAAAGTAAATATCACAAACTTGTCCGACCCTTCAGAAATGTTATGGATAGGTAAATATTATTGACATGGACAAGGATGGTGATAAGGATATTGTGATAGCAGACAGTGATCAGACCGCTTGCCGGATTGCCTGGCTTGAAAACGATGGGCTTGATTCCCCTACTTTTAAGGCCCACTATTTGCCTGTGACAGCACCGGGTACCAATGGCTCATTTCATTCCCTTGCTCTTGCGGATTTTGATGGAGACGGGGATATGGATATTTTTACTGTCGAACAGGAAGACCCTACTATTTTTCCTGAGGGTAGGGGACCACGCTGGTATATTTGGGAAAATATGGATGGCAAAGGGGGTGAATTTGAGGAGAGGGTGATATTTGACGGAAACCTGGGGGGGCACGATGCATTGATTGGAGATATTGATGGTGACGGTGATCCGGATATCGTATCCAAAATCTGGAAACGCTGGCCTGGCAATGCCAATGGTGGTAAGGAACATGTTTCCTGGCTGGAAAATCTTGCGATATAATAAAATAATTTCAATGACAAATTTTTAAATGGCTACTGCAGAGCGATAAGTTTGCAGTTCTCAATTTAATGATTGTAACTAATCCATCTGTTTAGAGAATAATTTGATCCTTGCCTTTATTCAATGCTGTTGAGTAATTCAGTACTTAAAAATATAAAATTAGTTTAAAACCTGCTATGCCCGAAATCGTCATTAATGCCCGAGAGGCTGCCATAGGACCAGGAATGAAGGTCAATCGTATTTTGCCATTTCGCAAACGCCGCATGGTAGGTCCTTTTATCTTTATGGACCATGCCGGACCGGTCAGCCTGGGTACTGAAAAAGGCAAGGATATGGACGTGCTTCCTCATCCTCATATTGGCCTGTCTACCGTAAGTTATTTGTTTAAAGGCAAGGTTACCCACAGGGATAGCCTGGGTGTAAAGCAAATTATCGAACCTGGAGAAGTCAACTGGATGACGGCTGGAAAGGGCATTGCCCATAGTGAACGCTTTGAGGATCCTGCAGTGCTGGCCGGAGGGCAGCTGGAAATGATCCAGACCTGGGTGGCCTTGCCTGAAAAAGACGAAGAGTCGGATCCTACTTTCTTAAATTATCAAAAAGATCGGTTGCCTGTATTCGAGGAAAAAGGAATATGGATGCGGCAGATAGCAGGGGAGGCCTATGGTTTGAAAAGTAATGTACCTACCCACTCCCCGCTGTTTTACCTGCATGTGGAATTGAAAAAAGGTTATCGCCTGGATGTTCCGCTGGGGTACGAAGAGAGGGGATTGTATGTAGCCAAAGGTACATTGGCATTGGGTAGCCAACAGTATACCAAAGGGCAATTGCTGGTATTTTCGAAAGAGGAGCAAGCCAATATCTTTGCGCAGGAAGATTGTACGCTGATGTTGCTTGGCGGAGATCCGGTAGGAGAGCGCTTTATCTGGTGGAATTTTGTGAGTAGCCGTAAAGAACGCATAGAGCAGGCGAGGGAGGACTGGAAGCAAGGAAGAATTGATTTGCCACCGGATGATAAGGATACCTTTATTCCACTACCTGATGACAAATTCCGCAGAAAAGATCCTCCACCGGAAGCCTTATCATAGGGCTGTTTGTTGGGATTAGTATACATCCATACCCTTAAGTAATTGGTAGAACTGGATTTCCATTTAAGTTAGCTCTGGTATTCTACCCAGAATGATAAAGATTTCACTTTCATTTTTGTTTGAATTTCGAACTGTTTATTAGGTAGACAGGTAAGTGGCTGTTTTGATTGAATTTTTTGTTTGTTTATTTGAAAAATTTACCTGCTTATTTGCGGGATATTGTCGATTTAATTTCAGCCGTAATGAAGAGAAAAAAATTTTACCTGGCACTGTTCTTATTTCTCCTTGGAATGTTGGGTATGTTGTCCATCTTAACCCTGGATATCCCCTTGCCGGAGGAGCTTGTTTCGATACTGGTAGAAAAGTTTACTCCTTTGCAAATTAAGCTGTTGACTTTGGTCAACCCTACCATTATTTTGATAATTGCGTTGATTGTGGGTACTCTCCTTTACCAGAAGGTAAATCTGAGTGTTCCTATTATTGAGAAAGTGGTGGGAATAAAGCAGGAATCGCCAAACCTTCGCGAAATCGCAATTTATGGACTTCTTGGGGGAGCGCTCACAGGTTTGTTACTCAGCATTCTCGGTTTATACAGGTACATTTCCCCCACGGAGTTTGAACTTCTGAACACATCTCTCCAACTTACTCTTTCAGCAAGGTTTTTATACGGTGGGATCACCGAGGAAATCTTTATGAGGTTTGGATTGATGACGCTGATGGTTTGGATCGGTGCGAAATTTTTTAAGAGTACCCCTGTCTATGTGTATTGGATTGGGATTGTCCTCTCCGCGTTTATTTTTGCCATTGGGCATTTTCCAGTAGTTTATCAAGTTGTGGAAAACCCCAGTATTATACTGATAGCTTATGTCCTTACCGGCAATTTTGTAGGTGGCCTTGTTTTCGGATGGTTATATTGGAAAAAAGGATTGGAAAGTGCATTTCTCGCCCATATTTTCACCCATGTTGTGTTGGTTATCACCGAAAAAGTATTTTTATAATTTTCCAATTGCATTTTTGGATTTTGGAATTCTTATTATTGATAGTAGGAGTAATTGCCTTGCTATCAGTTAAAAAAAATAACGAACTATGATTCATTACACTAAATAAAAAAACCCACACCAAAACTTACTTTGATGTGGGTTTTCGGATTTTTATTCTGGTTAGTTATTTTTTAGCCAGTAACACCACCGCCTTTACAGCAACTTCGCTCCAGGTTTTGCTTACCCCATCAGATCCTGTATGCAGGGCTTCGCAAGCTTTATTGATAGATGCTACGGCATCCAAGGCATCCCAGTTGCCCAGTTCCATTACCCCATCAAAAACGAATTTGGTATCATCTACCACCGAATATTCCAAGGGGATGGTTTCTGTTTGTCCGTTTAGGGTAACGTCGATGGAGCATTGCTGATTGGCATCCACTTTGAATACACCTGATATCAGCTCGGTGTTTTCCAATGCACCAAAGAAAAATTCTAAAATTTTGGGATCTCTGGTTCCTGTTGGATCATTGGTAAATAAACTGCTGACCGGAATGCTGAATTCCGTACCGTTCATGGCTTCCAGTGCCGTTTCCCCGGATCCGAAATTATTGATATTTATATTGGTAAATTCACCGCCCACTGGTACCTTATCCGTGGTCTTATAAGCCACGAAACTTACTTTTGTCGAGTCCCTTACCAGGCTAAAGTTTTCTTCGCTTGCCTGTGTTTCGGTTTCTTCAACTTTGGTGGAATTGTTGCAAGAGTAGAAAGCAAGCAATGCCAGGCCTAGTGCAATTTGGGATAGTTTTTTCATGTGTTCAGAAAATGTAGTTTTAGTTATTAATTTTTGTGAATTATATCTGTTGCATTAAAATACGCTGACTATTATTAAATTTCATTACTGGGTAACAATTTTCTCGATAAAAACCGAAGCTACGCTATCTGGGTATCAAATTCAAAAATTTATTTAAAAATCGACACCTAGAAGCGTTAAATTCATGTGTACAAGAGGTCCTGGGCTGAGAAAGAAAGGAAGTATCCAATATAATAAGCTGAAGTGGCTCCTGGATATCGAAAGACCATTGGGGGATGATTTGTTAACATTTATCCGGATTCCAGTTCTCTGTTCAAAGGCAATTTATATCCTGCTGCTGTCATCTCCTCAAACCATCTTACTTGTGGTTGGTAAACCTTGCAGCTTGGTCCATTTTTATTTGCATTTTTCAATCTTAAATTTTTTTCTTTGCCAGGCTTTCCACAATTCAATCCAGAAAACACCAACAAAAGAAACGGCCAACGTTGCACCGATCAATTCCATATTGACATTTTCAAATTCAAAAACCGATTGGATAGACGGAACGATCAATATTATTACCAATAAAAGCAGAGAAATGCCTAAAACCAAAGGCACCAGTTTATTGGGGTATTTGATCGTTTTCAGTACCGAATAATAAAAGGATCTGTTTACTAACGTGAGAAAGACATTGCTTAATTACTTCATTTCTTTTATCACCCTACGAAATTTTCGAACTGCCTTCTTGCCTGTTTTATTCAATTCTCTAAAAATCAGCGGTCTGGTTTCCAAAGGATCCTCGCTAAGGTTGAAAATTTCACCATTGGCATAATATTTCCAATGGGTATTGTAAACAAAAGTCCGGGGAGTGAAATTTCCCCAATTGGGCGCATAATGGCAATATACCCATTCCCGCACTTGTCCGGAATAATCGGAATCTTTCAATTGGGGATAAAAGCTGACGCCATCGATCGGGTCTGGCAAATCTGCCGGATCTTTTCCGGACACTTGCAGCAGGGTTGGTAAAAAATCCGTCAAATCGATCAGGTTGGCGTTCCGGATTCCTGCTTTAATTGTCCCCGGCCAGTAAGCAAGAAGGGGAACGTGGGTTCCCAGATCATTGGTATATCCTTTATTGCCACGTAAGTCCTGCCCTTTAAACGGGGTGACTACATCCCGGTCCGTTCCATTATCACCAACAAATAAGATCAGCGTGTTTTCTGCCAGGCCTAAATCTTCCACTTTGTCAATGATCCGGCCAACCAATTTATCCATATGGCTGACCATACCTGGAAAATACTTTGGATCATTGATGCGGTTCTCAGGGTAATAGGAGGCAAAATCGGGGGAACCTGGATAGGGTTCAAAGGGATCATGGGTCAAGGCCATGGGGTAATAGGCAAAAAAGGGTTGACCGGCCTGCGCTTCCACAAAGTCTTCCAAATATGCCGTAAAGAGGTCCGGCCCATATTTACCGTCAAACTTTTCCACGCCACTACCTTTGGTTTCCAGTAGGGGATCCTTATACCGGGAACCGAGATCGCTTACCTGCCACAGCCGATAGGCATCGAACCCGGCTTCCTCCGGCAGGCTACCCACTTTTCCCCCGGCCAGTTCCCGCTGTCGGGCATTTCCGTAAAGCTGCCATTTGCCCACCACGCAGGTAGCGTAACCCTGTTCTTTTAGCCAGTGGGCCATCGTTTTTTCAGTAGGATCAAGCAGTCCGAAACCAATGTAGTTTCTGAAATTGTACTTCCCTGTCATCAGTTGTACCCTGGATGGGGTGCATAGGGGAGTGGCATGGGCATTTTCGAAGACCATACCCGCTGCAGCCATACGGTCGAGGGCAGGGGTACGGTGAAAGGTGTTGCCATATGCGGGCAACACTTCATATCCCAGGTCATCTGCCATGATCAATATGATATTGGGAGCTTGCTGGCTTTGAGAGGGGATAACAATGGAAATGCCCATTAGGAGGGTAATGGCCATCTTTAATCGTAGGGATAATTTCACAGGAAAGAGCTTTTGATTATAACTATCCATATTTGATTGATGTAGTATTAACTTAAGGCCTTTGTATTTTCAATATGTAGTCATTTGCGTTGCCACAAATCCAGGGAAACGGACTTGCCCGCATACACGCCCTGGGGCAAGTCGATCAAGATTTGAGTGGTATTGGCACTTCTGTTATATTTTGTACTGAATTCTCCGGTGGTATTTTTGTACCTTCCAGGAAGGTTTATCAAGAACTGCTCCCTTCTCCGGGTCGGGTCGGCAACTGTCAGGGATTGAATGGATTCCTGGTTCTTTTTGATCAGGACAATTCCAGGATGATCTACCACAACCGAACTGCCATCAGCCAAGGACAGCGTACCTTTCTGGTAAAATACAGCCTGGGTTTGTTCCAGGCCGGGGTGATGAACCGCCTGTATCCGCATGTCATTGGATAAAACGCGAAGGCCAGATTGAGCCATGGAAGCCAGTTCATCGGTAGTTGTCCCTGGAAGAACGGCATAGGCATAAGTTCCTTTCTGAGGTCGAATGCCGTGATTAAAATAAGCGGTCAGGACTTTTTTCCTGATTATTTTGGTGGAAACATTTTTTTGATCTGTAATATCCGCCCAGGCACCACTTTCTACCTGGTTCCTGACAGTCAGGGCTGCATCCTGGGGAAACCAATATCCTACACCATCGTGATACAACCATTCGAGACCTTCCAGAAGGTGCTCACCTTCCGGAAGTTGTCGCTCCGTTGTTCCCTGTTCCTTTACACGGATAGGAGCCCGGAGCAATACCTGATCTATGGTGCTGGCCACGGGATATGGTTTTTCTGAAGTAATTCCTGCTCCCAGGCAAACGTACATCCTGTCGAAAAAAAACCAAGCCTTTTTCGCCATTGTACTGTCGTGAGGACTGATAAAATCAAAACCAACGGCTCCAAAATAACCGTCTTCGGCTGCACCTACAAAGTCGGTTAAACCATCCATTTGGATATCCTCGGGTCCATGTAACTCAGGTTTTTGCAGGATGGTGGTACCAGAAATTTTTTGCCAGTCGTATACCGGCCAGATATCCTGATATTCATTGCCTTTCAGTAGCAGGTAATTGGTGCCATCAGCCCGGTGGTGAGTGGTTTTTCCCGGACCATTATAAGGTTTTTCCATATTGCGGTTTCGGGTAGAAAACATGCGCACAGTGGTATAAAAATCCGGTCTTTGCAGTACAAAATGCTCCGTTTGCCAGAAAAATTTGGCAAATGACAGGGAAGGGGAGCTTTCTCCCTTGCGCAAGCTAAGTACCTTTTCCAGCTCTTCTTGCCTGTAATCAGTACTACGTAACAGGCGTTCAATTTCCAAGGTTCCCCTGGGCTGAAATTCAGATTTGTTGGAAATGGACCTGTTTTTTACACTGATATCCTCATAGATACCATATACTAGCTGTTTGTACACCCCATCAAGATAGTAATCTACCAGCTGGTTGATCCTGTCCTTATCGAAAGCATATGAGGTTCCTGCTACATAATCTGCCCATTCACCGAAAGCATTGGCATATTTCCCATATCCGTAGGAAGTGGTGTTGTTTACCCGGTCTACCCGGTGGTGGAAGCTGTAATCGTGTTGAATGCCCCTTTCTCCGGTGCTGAATTTTATCTCATTGGCAATGATGGCAATGACATCGTCAAAAGCCTCTTTGTTTTCCATGAATAACATGTTTTTTGCCAATATGCCTGCTATAACTATCCGGTCTCCACTGGGTCTTGCTCCAGACGCTTCCATGTGGGCCCTGCCAATGATGGGCTGTGCTTTTTCTACCAAATCATCCGGTAATTCTTCTCCCATAAGAAGCATAAGATTCACCAGGTTTGTGGGGGTTGTGATTTGGTTGTTGTGCCAGTTATCACCTACAAAATCGTGGTCTACCCAATATTTCAAGGATAAATTGATCTTTTCTTTTAAGGCCGGATCATGATAATAAGGGGAAGTTTTTTTTGTAAAGGCTGTTGCCAGGTACACCAGATTTGAAGTATGTCGCCTGTGTGGGAATCCTGCTGTTCTGCTTAAATCCTCATAATTGATAGGAGTAAAAGCGCCTTTCGAATCCATCTGATTGAGTATTCCGTTTACCTCAGCCTTATTGATCTCGGTTTGTAATAATACAGCCACCACCCTTTTACGGATGGTATCCAATTCATTGGAAAGGCAGTTGAATGATTGCAGAAAAAATAAAATCATTATCGGCAACCATAACCTCCTGGAGCCTGTCCCTTGCATAGTGTAATTATTTTGGGTAATTTGGTTAAATATGGATTAAGAATAAAGGACCAACATACCTCCTTAATCTCCCTCTTGCTGCTTTTTTTCCTTTTCTTCCATTTTTTTCCTCAATGAAAGGGGCCGCATATCGGTCCAGACTTCCTCGATATAATCCAGACATTCCTGTTTGTTTCCTTTTTTCCCAACCGCATTCCAGCCCAGAGGCAATTCCCTGTCCGAGGGCCAGATGCTGTATTGTTCTTCATGGTTTACCACTACCTGGAATTCTTTATTTTCATCGTCCCACATCAAATAAATTGTTTTAAGTTATTTTCTAAAATGCGCAGGATATTCCTATATATGATGATCTAATCATATGGTGAATAGAAATACCTTTGTTTTTAATCCAAATGGATAATTTTAATACATGAAAGGTTTTGATATACTTGTTTATATTAAATGTACGGATTATTCCAAAATGTACAAGACTTAATTTTGTTTAGTTCAACAAATAGGAGATTATGACGGGTAAAGAAAGGTCCCCAGGAAAAATTACAAGAAAATAGGATATAGATTAGCTTAATTTCAATATTTATAGCTATATTTCAAAGTAAGTATTTGGTTTATAGCTTTTTAATTTTTCAAGGATGTCATCAAAAAATGGAATCATACCATCTTTTTCGGGGATTTTGTCCAATGAAGAAATTCATGCCTTGACCGACTGCTCTTCGGAAGGAAAATACCTGATGGTAAGCGTTTTTGATTTAGGGAAAAAGAAATTTTTATTCCACAATGATTCATTCAAAAATATCCTGGGCTACAGTTCCGAGGTAATGGAAAAGGGGGGCTGGGAGTTTTGGTTCCAGAAAATAAAACCTATGGAATTGTCAGGTATCCGTCAGCTAATTGAATCGCTGATTTCCAATCCTGACTGCTTGAATCATATCCCGCCAAGAAATTCTTACACCTATCATATTCAGGATATTTTTCAAAAATGGTACCTGATTCAACATCAGGTTTCACTTCTGATTAAATCAAATAATGATTTGATAATCAGTTATTTATATAATATCACTCATAAAGAACGTATTGAAAAGGTTTTTTCAGGGTTTCAGCTCTGGAGTCAGAATAGAAACATCGAAATTTCCAATAGGGAAAGGGAGGTGCTTCATTTGATTGGGGAAGGTTTTTCATCAAAACAAATTGCCGACAAACTTTATATCAGTATCCATACGGCCATTTCTCACCGCAAACACCTGATTGAAAAGTTTGCTGTCAAGAATACAGCCCAGTTGATCAAAGAGGCCTCCAAATCCGATATGATATAAATATCCCCATAAATGGGGATTGTGCCTTTTTTCAGATTTATATAAATTTATATTTAGTAATCAACTGTTTTGTTTTCAGGTGGTTACTGGATACAATTTTTCAAGCCAGCAAACCATCTACATGAAAAAACGAAATCCAAAATCCGCAATAACCGGACTCATAGGTCATCTAAGCCTAAAAACTTCGGTAGAGAAAAAAGCATCCTTAGAGCTAACATCACTTTTGACAAGGACAAATTTGGAATCCGGGACTGAACCGAACCGCCCCAATCCATTCTCATTCGAGAAATCTGATTTATTCCAGTCCGATACCATCAGCGATTCTCAAAAGAAAGCCATTCAGAAAATTGAAGAAGCCAGAAAAAAGAAAAATCCAGACACCCAATTTAAGGTTTTCCGAAGAGAAGTAGCCCTTAGGGATCCACTGATTTCCCAATCTGTATCTGACTGGTCTGCAGGATCAAAGGTTGATGAGACTGTAGGCCCTTTTAAAAACAAAGATGGCAGGCAATTTTGGTTTGATTTTTTGCCCATTGGTGCATTTACCGCCTTATACAAACAAGGGATTACTTCACCGGTATTGCTTTTCCAGGAAAGAAAATCCAGTGGAAAAGCCCCCATTAAAGCAAGGGAAGCTACACGAAAACTCCACCAATACAATCTGGGACAAGGAGGCGTCTGGATCAATGCCCGTCTATTTTCACCGAATGCGCCAGAAGGAGCTTTTACTGGACTGAGTATCAAATCGGGACTGATAAAAATGAGCCATCCGACCAAAACGGTCAATAAGAAGATAACGCTTCCGGCAAATGCCAAAATCGAGGTGGAGCTAAAACTTGAACAACAGGAAGTCAAGGATATTAACAAAAAAAGTCCCTATAGCAAGGCCGCTGCCTCTATGGTGCTCAACCTTCCAGCTACCCTGGATTTCAATATTTCAGGGAATACGGCGTCCATTTCTGCAATAGGAAGAGCAAGTTGGGACCTGATGGGACAAAAAATTGGTTTTAGCTGGCAGAAAAATCAATCGCTGAGCTATCATCCCCTGTTGAAGCGGATACTGATACCCTTTCAAGGATCAGCCAAAGCATTGAATTTGCAGCAAAATGAGTCAGATTTTAATTTTTTAAGTAACAAAGCCCTTATAGAAAATACTGGCTGGCTCCTTCCTATTACCCAACTGGACTTGTTGCAACCAACTTTTCCCGAAGGAACCGGCCAACTTTATGTTCGTACCGGACCAGGCCTGGTCAATTCCTGGGCAGGCCTGCAGGGTAGTGGTTTTAATCTTTCGCAGACCCACCTGTTGGCGGGTCCGGGACAATTGCTTTTGGTGGATTTTAGCGTTTCTAATGCGCATGCGAGCCAGGAACTGGAATTATGGAAAACGGAAGACCAGTTGGTGCCTTCAAAAGTTCAGCTTACGTTTCCACAATCCGGTCCTTTGATTTACCTCAGTCATGCCAATGGAAATGAGCTATTGATACGATTTTGTAATACGGATTTTCAGGTGGACCGTCCGGTCAAAGTGGATGGTACCTCACCATTGCTACAATCCAGGCATTCCCTGCTCATACTATCTGCTACCCCTGAAAACCGTTTGGTGTATCTTTTTGACGACAACTTGATTGCGGATACTGCCGAAATTGAAAATCAGGATCCCTATATACCGGAGCAGATGGCTCTGGCGATGAGCAATGCTTTATTTAAAGTCACCCAACCAAATGGCTGCTTGCTCTTTGGGGAGCTGGATGAAAATTTTTCCAAGGTCAGCGAAGGGTTTTTGTTCTTGTCTTTTGGACTTTTGGCCTATATTCCTACGCTACCGGATCCCTATGCCGCCAATCTGGGTTTGGTCAGGAGGCAGTTCAGGGAAGGTGAAAATCAACCCGGTGGGGCAGGAGCTACCTTACAAGGCTGGCTGATTGGAAGAACGGCCTTGTCTGCCGGGGATGCCGGGGATCAGGTTACAGTGTCGTTCCATTTTTCGCCTCTTGAGCAGCTTTTTGGTGGGATATCTCTGGATCAGCCAGAAGAAGAACCCGGGACCAATCCCGCAACACCAGGACCTGGCAATTTTTCATCGATTCCCGGAGAGTCAGCTTTTGTAGGGTCAAACTTTTCGGATCTTGAAAATCCGGGAGGCAGGCTTTCCGCCATGCGTTTTTCCGGCAACCTGGAACAATCCAATGTAATTGGATCTAATGACAATACAAGGTTGGCCAGCAGCACAAGCAGTGCTGCACCCATTCGAATTCCGGATTACGGCAGTCAATGGGATAAAGAATCCAGCAGGTATAGGAGGGATGTATTTGCCCTATTGGATGTTAGTACCAATGCAGACCTTTTCGGCATTAGCTTTGACTTGCTAAACCGCCGGGAATTTCAGGTGGATACCGAAAGGGATCCTGCTACCGGTGAAATTTTTTACAGTTTTTTCTCCCTACAGGTGCAAGGTCTTGATGTGGTCAGTGCAGGTGAAAATGTGCGTGCTTTTACCGTACCCCAAATTTCCTGGGAGCCGGTCATTAACCTTACCCCACCTGTACCACCACCCGATGATCCAATTTCAGGCGATCCTGCCGCAGGATTTAACTACTACCCCAATGATGGAGGTCCTACCCGAATAGCCAATAACAGCGAGGACAAAGTAGTGCTGGCCCCATTGCCTCTCACTGATTTTTTATTGGAAAAACGGAAAAATGAGGAAAATTTCAAAGCTTTCTCGTTTTTTACCCTGCCCTTTGGAATGAAGGCAGCAGCACTGTTAACGGAGAACTATCGGTATAACAATGTGAACCGGGAGGGGGGTAACCTGAGTGGACCAAAATTTAACTTTCAGGATCAGCTTCAATCCGGGCTTCAACTGCGCATGGATGCAGGTACCCCACTGAGAGAAGGAGACAGCCAAATGTTTATGGGAACCACGGTTCAAGTCAACAATATCCTCGATTTTTTGGGTAATGAAACGGGAAAAAGCACCCTGGGTGGTAGTGTTACGGAAATTTTCAACCGGGAATTTTTTTATGATAGCAATTACCCCTTTGAATTGTACAAACAGCGGGGCGTACCCGTAACCCGAATGGACCTGAGCGGTTATGGTGCCAATATGTATAGCAATTGGCTGAATACCAAAGCTGCTGTGGCAGAAACCAGCCAGGCAAAATTTGATGTCATGATGGGAAGATGTTCCCACGAGATCATCCAGGTCAAAAGTATCCTATATCCCTGGGCTATAAAAGTGGTACGGACCATTACCCTTTTTCGGGTAAGTTCGGGATACGTTTACCGCTTTGATAGTGGATGGCGGGCAGAAAGTGACGGTAAATTTGATTTCAGGTATTATGTCTATGAAGACAATCCAGCCTTTCCTGGTGGACCTCCGGAAAACCCCGAACCACAGTTGATTGGAGTGGAAAAATCGGCCGAATTCCCAATTCATCCCGGATTGATCAAAGGATTGTTCAATGTATCCAATATCATCGAAACCAATGAAGTGGCGCCCTTTAATGAAAATGTGCTATTTGAAGAATCGGTAGACCAAGAAGGCAAGGAAGTGAATATTCCTCAAAATTTTGACATCAGTCTCCAGCCGGTTTATTTTGATGCAGATGTAGAAATTGAGGGAGTGACCGCAGGAATGGAAACCAAACCCACCGCTGAAGGGGAAAAGGCAGTGGTACCTTCCAGCAGGATTCTGGGATTCGTACAGCTTGGCCCCAAAGGCTTTCCATTAAATAATACAGCTTTGAAATTGCTGGTACAGCGGCAGGGTACCATAGGAGGAAGCATTGACTGTGAAGTAGAGGTGGTAGGAAGTAGCCAGAAAATGCGGTTCAGTCATTTTGACTTTAACAATTCTTTCGGTGAAAATGGATCGGATCCGGTCTTTTGCCTGGCAGGCAGAGGCAATGTTTTATTGCCTAAAGACGGCAGCTGGTCTATGGTCAAGCATGAACGGGCCAACGGAGAAGTTAGCCCTGTCCCTCCCAATTTTGGTATTCCGGTAATTCGCCCGGGCAAAGTGATCAAAGATGGGGAGGGTACAAAAATAGACCTTCCTGTTGGCACTGTACTGACCCGAATTGCCGAACCGCTGGAATTGTTTCGTCAACCGGTAAATGGTACCGTCAATTACGGGTTTTTGCAAAGTACCGATACACAAAAGGCTTTGTTACTCACCCCTTCTTTTCAAAATGGCGTAAAAAAACTGCTCAGCAAAACGCCTCCTTTGTTTGTAGATGCTTTTCGAATAGTCAATACCAAAGGGATTTTCCCCAATATAGGTGCCGGGGATAATTTTTCTGCACAGACCCTTGGCGAAGCGATACTGATGAAGAAAAACGGTTCCTTTCCCTTCGACCTGAATGCGCTGAAAGATCTGGGCCAGGATGTATTTGAATTGATGGATGTACAGGATACCCTTGATGGCATCAAGGAACAAGGCTTACAACTCCTGCACAATCCTGAGGAAATGTTTGACCTGCCCACTGAATTTGAATTGATTGATGTGGGGGAGGGCAATTTCAGGATATACATAGAATATGACAAAAAGGACAAAAACGGGAATGTGGAAGAGCCCGGATCCCTGGATTTTGACATCAACTCGGTGACGGAGAGCTGGAAAAGCAAAATGAACAATATCGGCCTGGTCATTGATCTGGCGGGAATAAAGCGGCTGATGACCATTAGGGGCAATTGGGATTCCGAAAATGGGAAGGAAGCTACCTATCCCAAACCCGATCTGGAATTTGCGCCTGCATTGGATCCTTTGGTTGATTTACTGGAAATACTTCAAAGTTTGCAGGAAGGTGATTACGGGGCTGCCGTTCAAAATGGCCTGCAATTGGCCATGAGCAATAAGGCGGGTAGCTGGGAATACAAGTTTGAAGCTTCCAAGGAAATACCTGTGATCCGCTTTCCCATTCCTGATGCGGTTTACAACGATCCCAACACACCTTTCAAGCTGGAAGCCGGCCTGAAAATCGGCGCCTACTTCAATGCGGCCCTTAAAGTAACTACAGATGCCAACGAACTGTTGCCTTCTGCTGGTGGAGTCCTAGGTTTTTATGGCCGGCTATCGGTAATGTGTGTATCCATTTCGGCAGCCACCATTTACGCCATTGGCCAGGCAGATGTGGACATTGCGGCAGACACGAAATTGGGGCCTTCTTTACGGATGAAATTTGGTTTTGGCGCTCAAATCGTTGTAGGGCTTCCTGTAGCGGGCAATGTGAGTGTATTGTTCGTCGTGGGTGCAGAAATATTTATTGCGGAAGGCATCGTGAAAGTTTCTGCATTTCTGCTTTTTGAAGGGCATGCCGAAATTCTGGGAGGGATCGTTTCCATCACCATCCGTATAGAAGCTAAAGGGACCTATGCCAGAAAAGAACTGGGTGGGGGAGACACCCGTACAGATCTGCAATGCCAGGTGACTTTTGGACTGGACATTAGCATTGCCTTTATCATCAATATCAGTTTCACCGAATCCTGGCAGGAACAACGCCGGATTGCATAATACATTTTTGCCATGAATCCCAACCAAAGACTTTCGATCATGACTTTTCCGCAATATTTTGACGGAAACGAATTGCAGGTAAATATTGTGGTGCTACCAAGAGACCATAACCCATTAAATCCGATCATCACCGGACAGGAACCGGCAATTCCTGATGCTTCAGTGGCTTTTGCTGATGCCAGTTTTTCCTTTGGGGCCCAATTGGTCCAGGGATTTGGCGCAAATCCTTTACCACAACCACAGCCATTGGCAAACGCGCTCCCTGTAAACATCCAGGCTCCCCAAAACCCCAGGGAAATTTTCGAAGCCATGGCCAACCACCTGCAGATCCTGGATGTGAGCATGATAAACAGCAATGCCAGTTTACTGAATATTCCCCAATCCAGGCAATTTGAGGCTCCCAGGCCACGCAGTGTATCCGTCTACAAACACCTGCCCAAAACCTTCTTGAAAGCCACTGGGTTAAAAGCCATTAAAAGTAAAAATGCTTTTACGGATGATACCTATCATTGTGCCGTCAAAGCAGCAAATTTTTACCAGGGCTTTCAGCAAACCGGCCCCTCCATCAGTTGGGGAAAGGTTTTTGCCCATATACTCCGGCACCCCTTGCTGGCACGTGCTGCCGGATTTATTTATTCCTTTAATCTGCCCATTGCGGCGGATACTTTTCCGGAGGGAGGATTTTTGTACCTGGATTTGGCCGATGGTAGTAGTTTTAGTCCTCAGTTTGCTGCTGATGATACCTTTATCAAACGCTATGCAGCCCGTATTCCCATCTTGCGTCCCGGAGAACCGAGACAGGTATTTGCACCTTTGCTGTACCCGGTATTGAGTGTGCATGATGGGAATTATGATGAGCTTTTTATTGAAACAGCTATTTACGACGATGGTTTTGCAAAAACGGTTCATTGCCACCAGTCACCCCACCGGGATCCGTTGATAGAAGAAGTGGATGGATCCTATCCTTTAACGGATTCAGGTATTCAATTGGGATGGGATGATTTACAGTTACTGAATTGGTACATGCGGCAGCTGGCAGTCGATAGCAGCGTAGCCGGGCCGGTCAAAAGGCTGGATGCGCCTATAGGTATCAATGGTTTTGTAATTGATGTGCGGCAACAGGCTGCGGAAGGCGAGGAACCGGGAGTATGGGAATCTTTGAATTGGGTCAGCAACCGCAATACCTTCAGCCTGAGCCGAAACCCGGCCAATCCAGCCGATGCCATTGTATTGGGGGATTTTTCTGGTGATTTGCCTTACCAGG
Source organism: Cyclobacterium plantarum (assembly GCF_011290685.1). Classification (GTDB taxonomy): domain Bacteria; phylum Bacteroidota; class Bacteroidia; order Cytophagales; family Cyclobacteriaceae; genus Cyclobacterium; species Cyclobacterium plantarum. The sequence goes on along the minus strand of NZ_JAANYN010000008.1, from coordinate 252,570 downwards.
TATATCCCACTCAGCTGGATGGGACCGAACAGGTTACCGGAGAACGACAACCCTATTGGCTGCCCATGTATTTTGCCAACTGGACAGGACACAGCATGGTCCTTCCTGATGAGGATGCGGCTACGGTATACCAGACAACAAATCCCAACCTGGATGCTGACCCTGATGGACAGGCAGCCACCGACAAGGATGGAAATCCGGTAACCACAGGTACCGGCGTTTCCGGAGCAGCACAAAATCAACTGAACCAAATCTATCAGGCAGGACCTGTTAATGCCGTATTGCGTTATGGGCAAGGTTACGAATTCCGTGTCCGGATGCAGGATATCAGCGGTGGCGTACCGGCCATAGAGCGACAGCCCATCAATGAAACCCCTTCTGATATCGGATTTTGCCGTTTTAAGCGATTTATTTCTCCCATTCAGCCCCGAATTCTGGAAGTTGAAGCCAATCCCGAGGCTCAGCCAGGGGATGAACATCCTGTTACTGGCGTGGACGGACCAAACCAACTGGAAGCATTGACCATTCGCAGGCCTAAATTGGGCTATCCTGCAGTGGTATATACCGGTAAATATTCAAACCCAATTGACCGACTAATCGAACAGTCTAATCTGGGGCTCAGTCCTGAGGCAGGAGATGCGGAACATCGGGTGGGGCTGGGCATAGCCGACCCGGATGTGGACCGGGTGCAGATCACTGTGGAAATAGCCACATTGAAGCTGGACAAGTTGGAAAGCCTAAATGGAAAAGACGATTACATCCACCTGTACACCACCTATAGATACTTTCCGGCCATAGGGAATAATGAAGACGAGTATGAAGCTAACCTGAATATCCCCATCATTTACAGGGATATACAGGGAACAGACAAGGTTTTGCATACAGGGCCAACTTTAAATCTGGCTCAAGACCTGGGGTTGGAAGATGATATTGACCAGTTGAGTGAATTGGTATTACCTACAGGGAGAACAGCCAGGCTTACCATCAGGGCTGTTTGTGAGGATAAGGAAACAGATTCCCAAACAGAAGCTTATTATGGAGTAGTGGATGCAGCCAATCCCCAATTGGACGTCCGTTATGGCGCTTCTTTTTCCGTGTTGCTTTATCAACCTTCTCAAGATGAAACGGGGCTGTTGGTTCAGACCGCTGGCATTCCTGTTCTTCAGGGCTTGTACATGCGGCCTGATGCAACAACAGTCTTTGACGGTACCTGGAATACCCTGCTTTTCGGAAAATCTCAGGAAAATCAAAATAGTAATATTCAGCAAATTGCAGATAGATTGAACCTGGAAAGCAATGGGCTTACACTGTATGCTCCCAAAGGAAAAAGGGTGGTTTTTGGTTGCAGCAGTCGCATCCGGCACAGCCTGGCACCGGATGGCTCTTCCATAACTTTCGCATCCAAGGGTGATTTGTACCATCACTGGATCTGTTGTCTGAATTATGAGTTGGATCGTGACTGGATGTGGGATGCCATGCAGACCGAAGCATTTTGGGTTAGGCGATCCAAAAAATTCACGCATGATGCTGAAGGTAACGGTGAAACGGATGTAAGGGTAGGCAAAATCAAAATGATCCGAACTGCTTCATTTGAATCACTTGACAGTCCACAAAGAAACAGTACTCAATTGGTGTTTTTTGATGCCGTTGAGCCTAAACGGGATAATACGGAAAGCTTTCCTGATAGCATCGACCTAACCTACAGCCTGGAAGCAAGGTTCAAGTCCGATCATGGAGCCAGCCGTGATGATCTGGAAGCAACTGAAATGACACTGCCCATCACCAGTCCCCCGGCGCAGGTGCCTGTAATCGTGTCGGCTGGTTATGCTTTGTCCCCCTATATGCGGGATGAAAAGTACGAAAACAGCGAATCAAGGAAAAGGTATCTTTGGATTGAGTTTGATCAGCCGGTAAAGGATCCGCAAGACTGCTACTTTGCCCGGGTTTTGGCCCAGGCACCTGACCAATTGATCAGCAATAACCATCCTTCATTGTTTTTGTCGCCGGAGGAACCAACTTTGCCCATTGATCCTGAGTTTATTCGCATCGTTTCTCCTGCTTCTTCCAATGACCTGGCCGGTCTGAATGCCATGCAGGCCATGATAAAAAGCAAGGACAGCGATGTACATTATATCCTGCCCCTGCCACCCGGGCTACATGCCAACAGTGACGAAATGTTTGGCTTTTTTACCTATGAATTTCGGGTAGGACACTTTGAGCGGCCCCCAGTCAATGAGGGAGACGAAGGAGAAAAGGTGTGGACCACTGCTCAGGGTAGGTTTGGCCGAAGGTTAAAGATGCAGGGAATTCAACATCCCGCACCCGCCTTGTCTTGCATGCCCAATAGGGATAAAGATAAAATTTGGGTTACCGCGCCTTATGCCTCAGCGGTCCACAAAGGTAAAAATGTAACAGCAAATCCCCCCCGAACAGGATTATGGGCCTTGCTGTATGCACAAGTGAAAAGAGTCGATAACCAGGATTACCGCAACATCCTCCTGGATGACCGGCCCCTTGACTGGCGCGTTCAGGTAAAGGCAGCGGTACAGGAAAACATTCAGGAGTCTTACTCACAGCAGGAACTTCAACTGCTTAATCAGATCGCCATAAAAACCCTGAAAGGGCAGGGGGATATTTCTTCAGCAAGCAAATTCCTTAAACTAAAAACGGCAACGAACAAAAACAAGAATGCCACTAAATATGGAACCACTATATGGAGCAATACCGAAATCAATCAATTCTTACGTCTTTACGGATTGCCTACTGATGCCTCTTTGAGCGTGGTAGTGGTGGAAGTATTGCCGCATATTAAAAATGTATTCGACCATGTATCCGGACTTGAAGATGCGCTGGTCGCTCAATCTACCAGTAATTTTATGAGTTCAGGTCAGCGAGAATCCTTTAATCAAAGTTACAAGCAGCGTTTTGGCACAGCAGCGGGCAGCACAGCCGCCCCCGTAAATTTAAATAGTCCGGTCAGTAATGAGTTGGGCCATCACCGTATATTGCGTACTTCCAGGCTGACCAAGGTGCCTGATATATGTTGCACCGATTGTGATTGATTTTGGTTTTTATTCAGATAATTTCACTCTAATAACTTGAGTTCGATTGAATTTCGTTAAAAAACCGTCATTCCGAGAAGTAACATTTTAAAAAAACGCAGAAAGCGGGCTTCGGCAGGCTCAGCCTAAAAGCGATCTGTTTCGGAGCGGCGGCATATATCCATCGGGAAATGGGAATAGGATCGAAAGGTCGTCCCCGTACCCCCTCAGACTGCCGCGGGTGCATGGCTATTTTCGATTCCCTTTTTATTCCCGTCTGCGCCCTCGCAGTGACGACAAGACCCGTCATCGGTAGACTTAACATTTTATAAAACGCAGAAATCGGGATGACGATAGGTTTTTTGCATTATAGGGGAATATAAAATTCTCATTGTTCAATGGATAATGGTGAGTCATAGGCTGTTTATGGTATTTTAGCTTGTTTCTATTGTACTTTTTGTCCCGATTTTTCATCGGGAACAAAAAAATCCTTCTCCCCACAAACCTGCCGCACCCCCGGTTTTTTGTCGGGCCAGCGCTCTTTTCGTATTAAAATTTTTCTCTTCTTTATCTAACAGATTTTTTAGGGTTTCTTCTTTATAAAAACAACTGATTCAATTACTTCACAGGTAGGCTTAACATTTAGAAATTACACAAATCAGGATGATATTGTTTGTTTTTCAATACATTGATTTACAGTGATTTAACAAAAACGTCATCGGTAGGCTTAAAGCCGGTTTTGAGCGGTGAAAGCCGTGGGAATCACTGGCCAAAGGAGACTGCCACCCCCTTTCCCAGCACCTATACCCAGGACAAAGGGTTCGCAGTGACGATTCAATTGGCTTTTATTGACGGTCTTAATTCGAATTCAGTTCATCAATATATAAATGTTTGATTTTCAGTATATTTCTCTTTTTATGTTCTAAATTAATTGAAGTAAACTGGCAAATGTATCGGGCATCGATTCATAGAGGATCCCGTTTAATTGTTTGAGATAGGGAGCCTTGCAAGAGACTGATTAAGGATTTTTTTTTAGGTATTTTTCAGATTGGAGTCTTTCCTTTCCGGTTAATTCGTTTATCACATGTTCTTTTTTTCGAAAATGGGTATATTTAAAACTTTTCTACCCGATAGGGCAATTCGAACGTTTCAGATAAAAAACACCATGCAAATCCCCAGTTTAAGCACAATAAGAAAAGAACTACAGCACAAAGAGCCAAAAGAATTGATTGAGTTGATACTACACCTGAGTAAACTCAGCCGGGATAACAAAGCTTTCCTTTATTTTAAATTATTCGATACCGAAACATCCACACTTTTTATCGATACTTTGAAGGAAGAACTGGAAATTGCATTTTTTAAGGCCAACAAGAACAATTATTACCTGGCAAAAAAATCAGCACAAAGTATTCGTAAAATCCTGAATAAAAACCTGAAACTTACAAAGGATCCTACTGCAAGGATTGAAATCATTGCCTTTTTTTGCAAAAAACTACAGGAATTTGGCTACCTGGAGTACCGGCACCCGGTTATAGAAAATTTATATGCATTACAAGTAGGTAAAGTGGAGAAATTGATAGAAAAGTTGCATGAAGACCTACAGTACGATTACCAGAAACTCCTGGAAACCCTTAAAAAGCCTTATCAATAGATTCAGATTTTCTTCAGATTATTGCCTTACTTTGCAAGCTATCCTTTTATGTTGAACCATAATTTGTAATTTTAGGAGATTATCAGCAGTAGCATTGTTGGTCAACTGTAGCGTAACAAAATATATCCTATCATGGAAGTAAACCTTTATTTATATCTAAACTTAAAAAAATAGTTCTTTTGCCTGATACCCAACAATTTAGAAATAACCGTTTTCCAATTTCCCTGTATAGATTACAAGGCAGTTTTAATTTTATTTTTTTTCTTTTTCTTGTAGGGATTTCGGCAGGATGTGGGAATAAGGTTACTACAAGAGATGTACCGATAACCACTCCTGATGCTTTTTCCCTTCCCACCGGCTCTTATGAGCTGGAGGCTGACTGGTGGAAAGCTTTCGGGGATCCCGAACTTAATGGAATGGTTGATAGTGCCCTTTTTCATAACCTGGAATTAAAAGGTTCCTGGTATCAGGTAGCACAGGAAGCCAGTAACGTTGCCATAATCGCGTCAGAAAGGGTTCCTCAGGTTTTTTTGGAACTTCAGGGTGGAGCAAGTCGTCCTGTTCCTGATTTTGTTGGAGGAGAGAATACTCAGTTGTCTCTCCGCAGCAGCTATGAAGTGGATCTTTGGGGAAGGGTAAAGCAAAGTAAGTTGGCTGCGGAAAGCAGGCTGAAGGCGAGTTACCTGGACTACCAAACGCTGGCCATAAGTATTGCTGGAGAGGTGGCGCTCACCTGGTTTTCCTTGCAGGCTTTTATGGAGCAACTCGAACTTATTCGCCAACAAACCGAATACAACGAACAGGTTTTGGCATTGATCCGGGCGAGATTTGCCAGCGGACAGGTGAGGGGAGTGGATATTCTCCGTCAGGAACAGCTGATTCAAAATACCCGGGAGCAGTCCATGGCCATACAAATTGAAGTAAAAACCCTACAAAACAGGTTGGCGGTATTGCTTGGAAGAGCTCCGGGAAATCTTTCCCTTCCTTCGGAAAGTCAATTGCCTGAATTGGGACCTTTGCCAGATGCCGGCCTACCTATGGAATTGATCAACCGTCGCCCTGATATTCAAAGTAGTTTTCATCAAATGGAGGCAGCAGACAGGGAGGTGGCAGTCGCCATTAGCAATACTTACCCCAGGCTGACTTTTAACTTCACCGGTGCACTCCGATCCAATACCCTTACCAATCTGGTAGAATCCCAGGCAGCCTCTTTGACCAGTAGTTTGCTGATGCCTCTTTTTTATGGAGGAAGATTAAAGGCTGAAAAAAGACAAGCCGAGGCTTTCCGGGAGCAACAAATACAAGCTTATGGGCAAACAGTTTTGCTAGCATTGCAGGAAGTGGAAGATGCCCTGAACCGGGAAAACCTACAAAAGGAGCGTATCGGTTACCTTGAGAATCAGCTTAACCTTGCGGAAAGGGCCTTTCAGCAACTGCGTGTGGAATACCTGAACGGCTCCATCGCTTACCTGGATGTCCTGGTTACGCTGGACCAGATGCAGCAATTGAAACGAGATTTAGTAAATGCCAAATTGGATCAGCTGTTGTTTAGGGTGTCTTTGTACCGCGCCCTGGCCGGTGGCTTTCCAACACCCAATGAAACCGGTGGAGAATTTACCATGAATGAAAACACAATTCCTACAAAATGACGAAAAAGAAAACCGTATGGATTAGCCTGGCTTTAGTGGCAGGAAGTATCCTTGTAGCCTTGATCTTTTTTTGGACAGCCCCTGAGGCAGAAATGGAGGGTGCTTCCAAAACCACCGCCATGCTGGTGGATGTGGTTCAGGCAGAAAAGGGCGATTTTTCACCTACTGTCGTGGCTACCGGAATTGTGCAGCCGGCTACTGATATTTCGCTGAGCAACCAGGTAGGAGGGGAAATTACGCGTATTGCTCCTCAATTCCTTCCAGGAGCGTATGTGAATAAAGGAGATTTGTTGCTACAGATCAATCCTGCAGACTTTGAAAATACACTGATGCTTAGGAAAAGTGATCTGGCTTTGGCGGAATCAAATTATAAGGTAGAATTGGGACGTCAGGATGTGGCACAAAAAGATTACGAATTGATTGGAGATGAATTATCAGTGGAAAATCGCGATTTGGTCCTCCGGAAGCCCCAACTTGAAGCTGCAAAGGCCAATGTAGCTGCCGCAGAAGCTGCAGTCAACCAGGCATCACTGGATTTGGAAAGGGCCGGCATCCGGGCACCTTTTGATGCGCATATTTTGAGCCGAAACGTGAATCTGGGCTCGCAAATACCGCCGGGATCTGATCTGGGAAGATTGGTTGGGATTGAGGAATACTGGGTGGTAGCCAATGTGCCACTTTCCAAGGTCAACTGGCTGGATATTGAAGAAAATACCGACGGCTTGGGGGCTCCCGTCAAAATAGTTCATCCTGCAGCCTGGGAACCCGGGCAATTCCGGCAAGGCAGGGTTTCACGCCTGGTTGGCGCATTGGATAACCAAACAAGGTTGGCGAGAGTTATCATTGGGGTGGAAGATCCATTGGTTAGGTTAAAACCTGATCCGGAAAAGCCACCGCTGATCATCGGGACCTTTGTGGAAGTACAGATTGAAGCCCGTAAATTGGAAGATGTGACCCGCCTGGAAAGGCAATACATCCGACCTGGCAATACTGTTTGGGTCATGCAGGATGGAGAATTGCAAATAAAGCAGGTCAGCATCCTTTTCGAAGATCAGGATTATGCCTATATTAATGAAGGGTTGGAAGACAATGCTCAGGTAGTGGCCACCGATTTGGCTACAGTCGTGGATGGATCACCACTTCGATTGGATGAAGACTAAAACACCATAGCCATGAAAGAAGGAAAAAAACCGGATACAGAAAAAGGAGCCATCGCTTTTATGGCCAGGAGGCCCATCATCACCAATCTTTTGATGGTCATCTTGCTTGCCGGTGGTGTATATACCATGTACACCATCCAGAAAGAGGTGTTTCCACAGTTCCAGCTGGATATTGTTGAAGTGTCTGTGGTTTATCCCGGCGCAGCTCCGGAGGAAGTGGAACAGGGCATCGTGCTGCCGGTAGAAGAAACAGTTCGACAGGTGCAGGGTATCAAGGAAATCATTTCTTCGGCCAATGAAGGCTCTGGTACGGTGGAGATATGGTTGATTCCGGGTACCGATCGCATGAAGGCTCTACAGGACATCAATCAGGCTGTTAGTAGGATACAAACTTTTCCTGATGATATCGAAAGGCCTCAGATTATCCTGCAAAACCAACAAATGGATGTGATACAGGTAGGTATTTATGGCGATGTGGACGTTTGGACACTTCGCATATTGGCTGAAAGATTGCGGACCCGTTTTCTAAGTAACAACGAAATATCCCAGGTAGAAATCGGCAATGTGCCTGATTTTGTAACTCATGTTGAAATCCCCCGAAATACCCTGTTGAAATACAACCTTACATTGGGGCAAGTGGCGGATCTGATTGAAAATTCAAGCCGGGATATTCCTGCCGGATCCATTGAAACCCTTTCTGGAGAAATTCTCCTGCGAATGGAAGAACGCAAACTCGTGGCTGATGAATTCGCAAAAATTGATATAATTTCTTCCGAGTCCGGATCCACTGTTACTTTAGGGGATATCGCCAGTATACGGGACGGATTTGAAGAAGTAGGATTTCACGGGCAATTTGAGCAACAAAATACAGTAGATCTGGAAGTGTTCCGAATAGGTAACCAATCTCCCCTGGAAATAGAAGCAGCTGTAAAAACCATCCTGGAAGAATTTAAACCAAGCCTGCCACCAGGTGTTCAGGTTCGGGTGGAAAGCAATAGGGCCGAGGATTTTCGTGAAAGACTTTCACTGCTCACAGAAAACGGATTAATGGCCATTTTGATCGTTCTCGTTATCTTAGGCCTGTTTTTGGAATACCGGTTGGCTTTCTGGGTAATGATGGGCATGACCATTTCTTTTATTGGTGCCATGATTTTTTTCCCTGCAGTAGGGATTAGCATCAACATGATATCCATGTTTGGCTTTTTGATTGTCCTAGGTATTGTTGTGGATGATGCTATTGTAGTGGGAGAAAATATTTATGAATACCGGCAAAAGGGTTACTCTCACATGGATGCCGCCATTTTGGGAGCCAAAGATGTATCCAAGCCGGTGGTTATCAGTATTCTGACAACCGTAATGGCTTTTGTACCGCTTTTATTTATTCCGGGCGAAACCGGTAAATACTGGTGGCCACTTCCGGTGGTAGTGATAGTGGTACTATTTGTCTCGTTATTTGAGGCATTATATATTTTACCTTCGCATGTCACCAAGGCCCCCAAATCAAAAAAACATCCCTGGGTAATAAAGCTGGAAACCTGGCAAGGTACTATTGCCGAAGGTTTCAACCGCTTTGTCAATCGGACATACAAACCCTTTCTGGACCTGTGCTTGCGAAATCGCTACCTCACCTTTTCTGCTGCCATCTCCTTACTGATACTGGTGGGTGGTTTTGGCTATAGCGATCACATGGGCATGGTGCTGATGCCCGAAGTGGCAGCCGATGAAATTGAGGCCGCTGTACGCCTTCCTGTGGGTACAACAAATGACCAGGCAGCAAAAATTGCTAAGGAAATTACTACCAATACCCGAAAAATGTTTGAAACCCATAACCTTTACGAGGTGGCAGAAGGGGTGAAAACGAATGTACGGGGAAAGGATTTTATTGATGTAGAGATTGTCATGAAACCACCGGATGAGCGAGATATGAGCCCTAAGGAACTGATTGCCCTATGGAGGGAAAACATTGGCGATATCAAAGGTGTGGATCAAATTAATTTTGAGGCGGAGCGAGGCCCGGGTGGAGCACGTCAGGATATCAGTGTGGATCTAAGTCACCCTGATATTGAGGTGCTGGAGCGAGCCAGCGAAGAATTTCTGCAAAGAGCCAATGAGTTTTCTGAAACCCGGGATGTCAGTGACAATTACAATAAAGGGAAATTGCAGTTGGGTTTTGAACTACTACCAGAAGGCCGAAACCTTGGACTTACTCCCAACATCGTGGGGCAGCAAATTCGTGATGCTTTTTTCGGGGCCCTTGCCATGCGCCAACTTCGGGGAATCAATGAATTTGAGATTCGCGTAAAATTACCCCTTGAAGAACGCAAAGATATGGACTACCTGGAGGATTTTATCATTCAGGCACCCAATGGTACCGCTGTTCCTTTATTGGATGTAGTGCGCATCAAGGAAGGTGAAACCTTTACCAATATCAATCGCAGGGATGGTAAAAGAGTAGTAAATGTGGGCATGGACGTGGAACCTCCTGCCGCCCAGACCCGGGTACTCAAGGCGATGAATGAACGGGTATTGCCCCAGTTGCGGGCTGACTTTCCAGGATTAGCCTGGACCTATGAAGGCAGTCAAGCGGAAATGCGGGAATCTACGGAGGCGCTTTGGTCCGGTTTTATTATTGCCATGTTGTTGATTTTCTGTCTGTTGGCAGTGGCTCTAGGCAGCTACACTCAGCCTATAGTGATCATGATGGCCATTCCATTTGGCATCGTAGGGGCAGTTATAGGTCATATTCTGTTAGGGTATGACTTGTCACTTGTAAGTTTAATGGGCGTAATTGCCCTTTCCGGAGTTGTGGTAAACGATTCCCTGATCATGATTGATTATGCCAACAAACACCGTGGTGAACACACTTCAGCATTTGAAGCCATCCATGAAGCGGGAGTAAGGAGGTTTCGGCCCATTATTTTAACCACCCTGACTACCTTTGGAGGTTTGACCCCCATTATTATGGAAACCTCCAGTCAGGCCATGCAATTAATTCCTATGGCCATTTCTCTGGGTTTTGGAATTATTTTCGCTACCGCCATTATTTTGGTAATCGTACCGTGCCTCTATATGATCTTTGATGACCTGGTACAGGCAGCCAAACCCGAAAAAGAAGAAAAAATACCGGCATGATAATTTGAAATTTGGCGTATATTCGAACAAATTTAAAAAAGTTATGATATCATTTGTTCGATTTATTCTGCTCGTATTATTTCTGAGCAGCCCTTTTCTGCTCAAAGCACAAGTAGTGGATCAGGAAGTTCACCGCGTAGTATTCCAGGTCACCAAAGGAGAAGCCGCGGATCAGGAGCAGGCCGTCGGTCAGCTCAATAATATCCTTAAAGCCTTACCCAATGCGGAAATTGAAGTTATTTGCCACGGAAAAGCCTTGCCATTGCTCCTTGAAGCAGAGAGTCAGGTAAAAGATGGTATAGTTGATCTGCTTACGCGAGGCGTGGTATTCGCTGCTTGTGAAAACACCATGCGCAGGGCCAAGGCGAGTAAGGAGGACCTGATTTCCGGCGTGATCACGGTTCCATCAGCCCTGGCAGAAATCATTCTGAAACAGGAGCAGGGCTGGGCATATATTAAGGCAGGTAATTAATCTTTCACCGTTTTCCGGGAAGTGGCTTTTTACCGATAAGCGCCCAAATTGGTTTGCCGTCCTCGGATGCCCTGGCACCAATATCGATAAGCAAGCGCTTGGTTGTAGTCTCGTCTGCACCGATCACATGTTTTAGTGTATCCAGTTCCCGCCATTGATGTGCTGCATCATTTAATAAGCGGAGAAGCAGGTCTTTCCTGGATTTATCTTTTTTGGCTTCCGATTTTTCTTTAAGATAATGCCCTAACCAAGTCCCTGCCAGGGTAGCCAGGGAACCGATCACCGCCCCTGAAAAACCGATAAAGGCTATCCAAATAGTATCAGACATGTTCTATATGATTGTTTTTCAGTAATTTAATACAATGTATTTTAGGTGAAAATCAAATTTTAAAGGTACGTAGCGGCAACGGTTTAATTATCCGTATCTACAGCGGAGCCGCCTTCCATCCAATTGGGAAAAACCTCTCCTAATCCCTCTACCATAAATTGGACCGCAATAGCAGCAACAATTAAACCAAACAACCTGGTAAACCCCGCAAAGACAATATCATCGACTTTGTTTTCTACATAATGGGAAAAACTGAAAACAATAAAAAGCAAAAAGTAACTCAGTAATAACACGCCTGATAAGCCGGCATAGGTACTTGCATTTGTAGCGCTAGAACTGTACAGCAATACTGTGGTGAGGGAACCCGGTCCAGCCAACATGGGAATGGCCAGGGGAACCATTACTTTTTCGAAACGTAATTTTGCCAATTTCAGATCCGTATCCGCTTCCTCCTGTATGTCCTGAAGTTTGGTGGCGGAACCCTGGATCATAGACAATGCCGTAAACATCAACAAAAATCCCCCTGCAATTTTAAATACTTCAATGTCAATACTGAAGAATCCCAAAATATATTTTCCAAGCAATAAAAACACCAGTAAAATAAAAAAGGAGGTGGCGGTAACCATCAGGGCTACCGTTCTCCTGATCCCTGGGGTTGAATCTCCCGTTAATTCATACCAAATGGGTATCTGTCCAATGGGATTTACCATGGCCAGCATGGCCGCCAGAAAATTAAGATTCAGACTCCAATCCATAGTTAATACAAGAAATTTTTTGGTTTACTAACCTCAAGCAGGATGTATGCCAAAAACAGAATTGGCGTATTACCTAAATTTATTTGTACCAAACCCTTTCCTCCAGACCCCTGGGACCAAAGATCGGAGGCTTTTCTCCGGCTTCCAAGGCGCCCAAATCCGGTGCTTTTCCGGCATAATCATCGTTGACATTGGGTATCACGGTGCCTTTATCCACAGCACTACCATTTGGATTTAAAGTAAAATTCAGGTCTTCAGCATGGTAAATACGATGGGGTTTTTCGGGATCCGGGGCTTCCATTTCGTTGAACACTCCATAATCTAGCAAAAGGCCATTTGCCTCCAGACCACTGGCAGCAAACAAGGTTTCCAGGGAGGAAAAACCTTGCACATCCCCGCTGCTTGCCTCATAATCGTATACCTTATTATTTGCCGGCCCAAGATAAAGGAAATGATTTTCAGTTTGGGGATTGGTCCGGTATCCGTTGTAATCTGAGGTAGAATAAGCCGTTGCAAAGGGAAAGGCATTCACCGGCCTTCCTGAAACGTTGGTACTCATAAAGAGGTTGTTCCTGAAATGGGCATTTGAAAAAGTCTGGGTATTCCTGTTTTCCGAAATAATGGTGTTGTGGTAAACCAATAAACCTGCAGGCTTGGCCATAAATTTGAAGGCATACCCGTTGGGTATGTGGTACATGACATTTCTTATAAAATAAGCCGGCCCCCCAAAAACCGGCTGGGCGCTGAGTGCACATTGGGCTGCATTGACCCCCCGGTTTCTCATGACCCGGATATTGTGGACGCCTCCGTCTGCTTCTATAAAGTCATCTACCATCAAGTGAATGTCATTGTTGTAGATATCAATCGAAACGGCCTTCAGTTCCTGTTCTTCCTCCGGCCTGCCGTAGGTGGATATATTGATCCCATCGTGAAAATAGGCCACTGCGTTGTGGCAAATAACATGCCCCGAACCATAGACTTTTATGCCCATATAACTTTTCAAAGGGCTGGGAGGATAAGGGTCCGGATTGGCCCAACCCACCAGGTGGTTTCGGGGATCTCTTCCTAAAATTACATTATCTGCAATATAGAAGTCTCTTGATCCGGCAAATTCCGAAATCAAACCAATACCTACTTCTTCCATCCGGCAATTGCGGACGGTAAGGTTACTGGCACCCACCACTCCCTTGGTACCCGCAGAAAACACAATATCCGTATTGCGGAAGGTTAGATTTTCAAAAATATGGTGGGTTGTTCCCATAATATCAAATAATCGATGGGCACCATTTCCATCAAAAATGGCTGCCCCATCGCCGGCGCCCCGGATGACAATGGGTTTTTCTTCGGTGGCTTTGACATTCAGGACATAAGTCCCATCAAATGGGATCCCATGTGGGTCAACATAATTCAGTAAGTCTGCCTTATAAGTACCGGCATGTACCAATATAATGTCTCCGGGTTGAACAGTTTTCTCACTTACCACAGACCAATCACCCAGTCCGGAACCATAATAGGCTTTTTTTAAACCCTTAAAAGATGGTTCTTCCTTTTCACCTTTAAAGTCCGGCGGGTAGACATGGAGGGTTCGCCCTCCCTCATAAGCAACCGGCACTGCCCGTGTGTTAACCTTTATTTCGTGAAATGCAATTCCTTCGACCCCATCCGGATCGGAAAGTTCAAAACGACATTCGTACCTGGTGTTCGGTTTAAGATCCAAAATGCTCCCTGCAAATTGATGGGGAACCGTATATGCCAATTGTTCCATTTCCCGAAACACCTTTTCGCCACCAATCCGCAATAAAGGCATGCCATCCAGCCATTTGGAAGTACCCTCCTCCCGGTAGCTGACTTTTACCGCTGCATTGCGGTTTTTATCTCCTTCAATTTTCCACTCAAATCCAAGGTTTAAAAGGGTAGGGGGTTCTGTGATAAATTCCCCGGAACTTACCGCATCCTGTGCGCTCAGCCTCCCTAAGCATAGGAAAAACAGTAAAAATAATAAAGGAATAAAGGATTTTAAATGGAGAATGCAGTTGTGCTCGGGTTTCATGTGTGGTAATTTTTTGAAACAAGATAAAAAATTACCAGTATTAATGCATACTTAGGCCAGGCAGAAACTGATTAGAAGTTCGAAAATAGATAGACAGCCGATTTGGAATCGCTGGGAATTGATTGGTTAAAAAGGAAAAATGCGCTTTTCGGATATGAAATGATTAAAATAGGTTAAGATTTAGTTGCTTAAACCAGCCAACCAAAAGCCATAAAAAAAACATCGGCAGAGAGCAACCTAAAAACAATCTATAAAAGACTTTTTATTGACCAGACAAAAAACCCTGTTTTTTTTTAGTTATCAGGCCTTTCAAACAGAGAGGCATCAATGCCAGGAATCACCTGTATAGCATTTTTATAGTAGATTTTTCGCAAGACAGGGTCGGGGAGGGCCAGGCCATACATTTTCCAATGCGCATGCCGTTTTCTGTAATAATCGAAATACTCGTCACTGGTCTCCAGCACACGGAAATAAGTGTAGTACTCTTCCTTGTTATAGGCATCTTTTCCCATCATAACCCGGTCCTGATAGGCTATCAACCAGGCCCTGGCCGTCACCGGTTGTCTTCCTAATTCCGCCAAAACGGCACCTAATTCGGTATACACATTCGGCATTTCATCCAGCAAATTTCCCAATCGCGCAAGGTCGTTGCCAAACCAACCCAAATGGGCTGCAATGAATTTGGTATTCGGATGTTTTCGGAAGACATTGTGCTGTTCGGCCATTACTTCCTCAAAAGAAGGATTTGCCTCCGGATCCTTGTACCTCGAAGGGTATTGCTTGAGCTCCAGCCATCGCTCATTGTGCTTGTCTTTAGGCAGCCAGAAAGCAGCAGGTTCACCGGTATGGATCAACACCGGGATGCCCAATTCACCACACTTGGCCCATATAGGGTCCAAACGGGGGTCATCAACCTGTATTCTATTACCCTCATTATCCGTCTCAGTGAGGCCTAAAGTCTTATATACTTTCAAGCCTTTTACACCCATCTTAACCGCCTCTTCCATCATGGTCAGGGTTTCATTTGGCCAGCCCTCGTCATCCAGCTTTTCGAAATCGAGATTCATGAAAAGGATAAATCGATTGCTATACTTTTCGTTGACATTGCTCAGCGACCACTCCAGGTATTTTCCTCTAAAACCACTTAAATTAACCATTACGGCCATGTTCAGATCATCCATCTCCTGTACCAATTTGTCCAGATTTTGAATGGGCATGGTAAACTGGTGGTTATGCACATCTACGAAAGGATACTTCGCACTGGTGAGTAGGTGTTCTGGCACTTTAAGCGTGGATACAGGTGCATATTCTTCTACATCCATCAGGTTAAGCCTATACTGAATTTTACCTATAAGCCAATACGCCAGGCCCAGAAACAATAAAAACGAAAGGGGCATCCAAACCCATTTCTTTTTAGAGAATGCCATTAATTATTGTAGGGCAACCGGTACGGTAAACCGGGTTTGATCCCAACTAAAGGCAATTGTGGCACCGCCGTCTGAGGAGCTGATAGCAATGGTAAAGGTTTCCACTTCCGAAGGAGTTGCTTGGACCGGGGCATCAACCTTCACCACATCCAATTCCGAATCCGGCTCTACCGCACCAAAGAAAACATCGGTTTCGCTGTTTAAAATCACTTCAAATGCATCCTCTCCGGGAATGGCATACATGCGGTAGGTTCCTGCCTTTACAGGTTCGCCACCAAAGGTTACATCCTGGCTGAAGGTGATTTCCGTAGCGGCATTCGCACCCAACCTCCAATAAAGTCCATAAGGCTGCAATGCACCATCACTTTCCTCCCCAAATATCAGCCGGCCTTTTTTGGACGGTTGGCTATACTCCACAGTGATTTCCAACCCGTCCTGGCTGTAGGAAGTAGTAGCCGGGGGACTTACCGGTGTGGCGAAAAACAAGCCATAAACCACCCAGATAATAAATATCAATACGATTATTCCAGCTCCAATTAAAATATTCTTTTTCATAATGAGGATTTTTAGATATTGAAGTTACGAAATAAATGGTAAACCTGAACTACAAAAAAAATTCTTACTAACAGAATCAAACTGAAATAATCAAGGAACAGGTTATTGATCGTTTATTAAATAAAATTGATACGCACATTTTTTTTATAGGAAATTTGGAAAGGAAGACTTGTTGATGAGTGAAAGAGAAATATAACCCAATTTCGAAGACTTGAAAAAAAGAAACCGGAACAAGCCAGGGAACTCAACCCAACTTTCCAGCAGAATCGTACCCCGGAAATATGGTCCAGCCTGTGTAAATCTCCCTTTATACAGCTTCACTGGTTTCATCACCATTGTATGTACAAGGATAGGCGTGTAAAGCTTTTTTAGCATCTATCAGTCAGGCAATGAAAACGCCATTACCGATCCGGCCGTGTTGTCGGAATTTCCTCCTACAGAAAGTACGATGTACTGCCTGCCATCCACCTGAAAGCTACTGGGATTGGCATTGGCAAAACCCGGTAAGTCAATTTCCCAAAGTTTTTCACCTGTATCCTTGTCAAAAGCCCTAAATTTGTTATCCCTCGTCCCGGCTATAAACACCAGTCCGCCAGCGGTAACTGTGGGTCCGGCGGAACCCGCTTCACCTGTCTCTTGCTCACCAAACTGGAGTTCAATATTATTGCCCAAACGGACGCTCCAGGCATACTCCCCGGTATTCAAATCGATGGCATGAAGCATGCCCCAGGGCGGTTTGATACCCGGTCGGCCCTTTGAATCCCTGAAATATCCATAGGCGGTAAGGTTCAGGTATCGCGGAAGGCTATCTATGGATTGGGTTTCACGGGATGCATCCTGGTTGTTGTTAATTTCGTTCAGGAAAGATGTTTCCCTTCGGGAACGTTCTTTGATTTCGTTCTCAAAAAGGTAAGCCAGAATAGCTTCTTCTTTTATTTTGTCAGAAATGACGCTGGAGAAGTTGGGCATTTTACCTCCTCCCTGCTTTATCTTGGTAAGCACATCTTCCCGGCTCATACGTCCCTTTAACCCTACCAGGGAAGGATTTCCCTGTTCGTCTCCATTTCGATCCCTGCCATGACAGCTCACGCAATAGGTAGTATAGATCGATTCTCCCTGTTTGTAAACGGAAAGGTTGGTGATGGCCTTTTCAGGCGCTACTTTTTTCAGGCGCATGATTTCAGGTGAATCATTTGACCTGACATACAGCAGGCCGGTCGAGGCATCAAAGGCCGCACCGCCCCAACTTGAGCCCCCCCGGGAACCGGGAAACTGCAATGTTCCACCTACGGATGGAGGAGTAAAAAGTCCTTCATAACGAAGCGAACGGAAAACCTGGATAAGAGAATCCCTTGAGGATGGTGTATAATCAGCGATGTCAGTTTCGTCCAAATATTGCCGGGCATAGGGAGCTGGTTTCAGCGGGAATGGCTGGGTGGGCCAGGCTTCCTCTCCGGGAACATCTGAGGATGGTACCGGCCTTTCTTCTATGGGGAATAAGGATTCCCCGGTTTCTCTGTCCAATACATAGAGAAATCCCACTTTGGACGTTTGGGCAACCGCATCGATTTTACGGCCATTTTGTTTCACCGTTACCAGATTTGGAGGAGCCGGTAAATCGTAGTCCCAAAGGTCGTGGTGTACTGTTTGGAAATGCCAGATATAGGCCCCGGTTCTGGCATTCACCGCTACTACCGAGTTGCCAAACAGGTTCATGCCTTTGCGGTCTGCGCCATAATAATCGTAGGCAGGAGATCCCGTAGCAAAAAAGACCATCCCACGGGAGGCATCCAGGCTTAATCCTCCCCAGTTATTGGCACCTCCGGCATACTTCCAGGCATCCGCAGGCCATGTTTCATGCCCTACTTCACCGGGCTGTGGGATGGTGTGAAAAGTCCATACCAACTCCCCCGTACGCACGTTAAAGGCCCTTACATGGCCAGGCTCTGCACCATAGAGCTCCGAAACCTCCGTGCCCAGTATCAACAAATCTTCGAAAATAATTCCCGGTGAAGTGGGTATCACCGAGATTTTATCCGGGTCGCCCCGCATGCCCTGGTTTAAATCTACCTTACCTTCCTTGCCAAATGAAGGGATGGGAACCCCGGTGCTCGCATCAATGGCAAAAAGTTTATCGCCGCCGGTGAAAAGTATGCGTTTGTCCGGACCGTCCTCCCAATACGTTACACCTCGCTTGATTCCGCCTCCGCGTTCCCCGTCAAAAGGGTCAAAACTCCACTTTAATAGGCCGGTGACCGCATCGACTGCGAATAACCTTCCTCGGGCAGAGGTGGTGAATAAGACATCTTCAATGATGATCGGATTGCTTTCACTGTTTTGCGGCCTGCCATCAGCAATGGTGTCATTTGGTTCGAAAACCCATTCCAGGGTAAGTTTAGAGACATTTTCTTTGTTGATCTGATCAAGGGGGGAGTAGCTGCTACTTTCCCCGTCGGCTTTATAGATGCCCCAATTGGAATAGGTACCGCGATTTTGCGTACAGGCTCCACTTCCTAATAGAAGGAGCGTACCGAGAATCACCCCCAAGGTTACCGGATATTTTTGATTTTTGGCCTTAGTTAAAATGGCAGTTTTCATTTTTCAGCTCGCTAGCATTGAATACCTGTAAATTTATAAAGTTTTGGCTAACTAAAACGTGAATGTTTACTTTACCACCTTCTCCCTGATTTTGCTGACCTCACTCGGGCTGATGGGACTGGCTTTGTTTCCCCATCTGTTTCGGATATAGGAGCTTATGGAAGCTACTGCATGATCATCCAGGATATTGGCATGCGGAGGCATGTACCCGTTGTAGGTTTTTCCCCTTACCGTAATCTCGCCCTGTATGCCGTTTAGGATGGAGGCAACGAGGGGCTCAATCTCCCCAAGCACGCGATCGGATTGGGCGAGGGGTGGAAATCGGTTATTGTCCCCTTCGCCGTTGCGCTGATGACAGGTAGCGCAGTAAGTATTGTAAAGAATTCCTCCTTCAAGAAGCGAGCCCTTATCCAGATTATCAACACCCTCTACCGGTGTTTTGATATAGGTTTTGTGGGCGGTTAGCCGCTTCATTTCCTCCAATTGCTTTTCGCCAAATTCCTTTTTGCTTCCCTTGTACATTACCCGCCAGATTTTCCCTTTGTTCGAATCGGATATATACAGGGAGCCATCGGGGCCTTCAGCCAGGCCCATGGGACGGTAAAGGGCATCACCGGTATTTTCTACCGTATCTACTCCGGCAAATCCATCTGCAAAGACTTCCCAGTCGCCAGGTACACCGTCGATCAGGGGAACAAAGCAGACGATGTATCCGGCTTGCGGGTAGGGAGATCGATCCGTGGATCCATGAAAGGCGACGAACACGCCTTTCTTGTACCTTTCTGGAAATTGGCTTCCCTGGTAAAAAAGCAATTCCATGGGAGCCCAGTGACCGGGAAACCCGATCACAGGCTTGTCAAATTCCGCTGCCCTGCCAACGATCTTACCGTCACCGCCATATGCCGGGGACAAAACGTTTTTCCCCTGCAACTGGTCGTAATACGCATAAGGCCAGCCAAAATCAGCACCCTCCGTCACTTTCACCAATGTTTCCGAGGGCAGGACAGCTGCCTGCCAGGAGGAGTATAGCTTTGGATAGAGGGTGTGAAAATTGTCTATGCCGTTGACTACTGCATAGAGCTGGTCATCCAGCGGGCTCCAGGTCATGCCGACAATGCTCCGAAGACCTGTGGCGAATTTGGTTCCGTCAGTTTGAACCTGACCCTCTTTGTTGGCGTCAAACTTCCAGATGCCGGCATTCATCTCCCGTTCCGGACTGGGATCCAGCCCCTTTCCTTCAGGGATTCCGGTTGGACCATAGATTTCGATATCCTGACCCGCATCAGAAGGCGATCCAAATGGGATGTACATATTGCCTTGCCCGTCAAAAGCAGCAGGCTTCGTGGTGTGCCAGTTTCTGGCTACATTCGGGTTCGTATCCGTGAGAATGACTTCTGTTCTGCTGCCGGGTACTAATTCCCCGGAACTTAGTTTATTCCTCAATACCTGCCTTACCGTACTGGTATAAAGGTATCCATTGTGGATGGTAACCCCCACGGCAGACCCACCTACATCCTCATAGTCACCAAAGCGGACGAGAGAGTCGATTTTTCCATCCCCATTGAGATCCCGCATGCCAATGGTGCCACCCTGCTTGTCTCTTGAAAAGCGGAGTTTGGCATAAATGTCTCCATTTTCGTTGACCGCAATATGTCGGGTCGGGCCGGCACTATCAATGACCACCAGTGCTTCAAATCCACCCGGAAGGATCAATCCACCATTATCCGCATCACTGGCCGGCAATTCGCTTTGCTTTTTTTCGCAGGAAACGCTGAAAAGCATTGCCATAATGAGGCTGTAAATCCAAAACAGTTGGTTGGAGCCAAAATTCAAATAAACTAATTTGGTTAATCTGCGAATGCGGGGCATCATTTTTTGTGTATTTAAAGGGATATCAGCATTTTGAACAGGTAATTTAACTTTATTCGGTCTATTTATGCTATTGGTCTTACCATTTTATTCCGGATGATATATGTTATTCTCAAAAAATCCCCCTGGCCCTCCGCCGCGGCAGAAAGATTTTCTGAAATGGGAAGTTGAAGCTGATCTGGTGTCATTGAAACGGGTTGACCACATGCAAAAGTCGGAAGGTCCCTGCCAATGCTGAAAATTCAGAATCCCCCTTAGTAAGGGGGATTCTGATTTTTCATTTTGTCAAATTCAATGCAGCATTCGTCAATAAGAAGAAAATTTCGGTAATTTGGATATCAGTTTACCTCAGCTAGCAAGTAAAAAGCCAGTAGTTTATTTTCCAAACCACACAACATCTCAATAACTATAAAACCCTATACAAACCATGCCCACAATAGCCTCCCAAATTCTTCAATATTCCCGGGCAAAAGCCATTAAAAGCACCGAACAGGTACAAACCCTATGGAGTGGGTATGGCTCTATTAAACGCTATACTTTAGAAGGAGGGGAGTATCCGTCGGTAATTGTCAAGCATATAGTACTACCTGAGTCCGGCAAACACCCGCGAGGCTGGAATACCGATTTGTCCCACCAACGCAAAATCAAATCCTACGCCGTGGAAAGCTACTGGTACAAGCATTATGCCCGGTTAACAGGCCCGGATTGTAAAGTGCCTCAGTTGTTGCATGAAGAAACGAAAGGAAGCATGCGCTTGCTGATTATGGAAGACCTCAATGCCTTAGGTTTTCCTGTCCGATTGGTACCTGAGACCGTATCACTGGCAGCTGCCAAAAACTGCCTGACCTGGCTGGCCCGTTTCCATGCGAAATTTATGCAGGTACCGCCCATAGGCCTCTGGGAAATGGGAACGTATTGGCATTTAGCAACGCGGCCTGATGAGTTGGCGAAAATGAATCATATTCCGCTGCAGCAGGCAGCTTCGGCTATCGATCAGCGGCTCAATGAGGCTACCTTTCAGACCCTGGTGCATGGCGATGCCAAGCTGGCCAATTTCTGTTTCGGCCTGGAAGATCAGGTGGCAGCAGTGGATTTTCAATATGTCGGAAAAGGCTGTGGCATCAAGGATGTCGCCTACTTTATCAGTAGTTGCTTTTCCGAAGAAGCCTGCGAAGCGTATGCCGGGGAACTGCTAGATCACTATTTTAATGCACTTGAACTGGCGATTGATAAACATGATGATTTTCAATTGATTAAAGAAGAATGGATGGAGCTTTACAAATTCGCCTGGGCCGATTTGTACCGCTTCCTGGATGGCTGGAGCACCGGTCACTGGAAGATGCACGACTATAGCGAGCGACTTACACAGTCCGTATTGGAAGAACTAAATTACGTTTAAATGCTGAATAAAAGTACCCTTTCCACACTCTGCCAAAGCGCCATTAAAGCAAGTATTGAAGCCGGGCAACTGATTCAATCGCAAGTGGATCAACCCTATCAACAACATGAAAAGGAGGGGGGCTATTCATTGGCATCCCAAGTAGTAACCGAAGTCGATTTTAAGGCACAGGAAATTATTTTAAAGCATTTGAGGCCAGGGATTGCCCAATACGATCTGGGCTTACTGACGGAAGAAGCAGCCGATGACCAATCCCGCTTATACAAGGACTATTTCTGGTGCATTGACCCATTAGACGGTACCTTGCCCTTTACAGAGCAGCGTGCGGGATATGCCGTTTCCATTGCGCTTATTTCTCAATCCGGAGATTCGGTGATCGGCGTCGTTTATATACCGGATGAGGACCTTTGTTACAGCGCCATTAAAGGAGAAGGTGTAGTACTGAACGATCAGCCTTTTCAATTAGGAAATTCCAGTGATGATCACATTTTCCATATCTATATGGATAGCAGCATGGAGTCGGCCGACTATTTTAACGCCTTAAAAGACCGAATAAAGCAATGGGCCGAAGCCCAAAATTATGGTGACGTGGTCTACCACCTTGGTTTTGGCGCAGTCCGGAACGCCTTGGGTGTGTTGTCAAACAAGCATGCCTGCTACATTAAATTCCCCCGGCGGCAAAAGGGAGGGGGTAGTATCTGGGATTTTGCCGCCACCCGCCTGATTTTTGAAGAACTGGACTTACCGGTATCTAATAGCAAGGGTGAAAAACTACACCTCAATGCGCCGGAAACCACCTTTATGCACCGGCAAGGGGTGGTGTATGCGACAAGGGAAAGTATTAGTGAGATGGTTTTGCGGTTAGAATTTTAACTTGAATTTCCGTATGCCTTTTTGGAGGCATTTGGTAACAAATAAACTATGAGTAATCGTCTAAGACTGGTAACAAGGACAAAGTGTTTCTACCTCCCGAGCCCAATTAACCACCCCCCGAGCCCCCTCCTAAAACAGGAGGGGGAGTTAGTTGTTTTAAAATAGTGGTATTCTTTAAGCCACGGTGGTAGGTGAGGTGAAAAGAGATTATAAAAGAACCGTCCAAAATGGCAAAATGGGAATATAGAAAATAAATCGGAATATTAGTATCTTGGGAATAGGTGATTTTCGCACTTCTCAGGATAAAATAGCCTCTCTCTCGCCCCCTCCTGTTTTAGGAGGGGGAATAAGGGGGTGGTGGAAACAAGGAGGGGAGGATTAATAAAATTTAATAAAGAAAATTCAATTCTTTTTTCAGCCATGGCACGACTCAACAATAAAAAATCACTAAAAGAAACCCGAAAAGACCTGCGTAACAATTCCACGAAAGAGGAACAGCTACTTTGGCTACAATTAAAAGGAAGGCGTCTAAAGGGTAAGAAGTTTAGGAGGCAGCACAGCTACGGGGATTTTATCTTGGATTTTTACTGTCCGGAGGAGAAACTTGCCGTGGAGCTGGACGGGTCACCACATTATACGCAAGAAGGACATCAATCAGATTTGGAAAGGGATTCCGCCCTTACATTATGTGGTATCCGGGTGTTGCGCTTTGAGAATAGGGAGGTGAGGGAAGATATCTTAGGGGTGTTAAGGGTGATAGGGGAGTATTTGGGAACGATAAAATCGCCCGTTGGTCAAAAGGATGATGAACCGCCAGACGGTAGTGTTTCTACCTCCCGAGCCCCGTCAACCACCCCCCAACCCCCCTCCTAAAACAGTAGGGGGGTTAGAGTAGGTGGAAAAATGGAGGGGAGTCAGAATAATATAAAACAAGAAGACACAACCTTATAATAACCCAACCATGACATTCCACGAATTGATCCGAAGGCAACGCTGGCTAAGCATTGAAACAGAACTAAATCGGCTTTATCCAGATCAAGAAGAGCAGATCGATGCATATAGAGAGGTGTTCAACCAGCTATTGGAAATGAAACCTGATCCTTCCAGCGATATTGTCATCCGGCTGACTGAAATCAGGGAAGAAGATGAAAATTATGTGGATGTAGATGGGTACCACGCTGATGGAAGAGTGGATCCGTTATCTGGAAACGATGGCTTGGCCCGTGAATTTACTCCCTGGGACATTTGGCTTGGCATGAAGGTGGATGAGCGTGCATTTAAGGAGTTTACGGAATTGGAAATCATTGCCTACTGCCTGTATGAAATGACATTTTTCTCTTTTGACCAGGAGGAAATAGCAGAGCAACTTGAAGACCTGAACAAGACTATGGAGGAATTTAAGAATATGACCCCTGAGGAGAAAAGAAGAAACACCAAATCAATGGATGACTTTTTGAGTGGGTTAGGCGAGGGGGAAGATGAGTGAATTCGCCTCACTCAATTAAAGAAGTTACTCAAATCTCTTTTTCAACCAATACCGAAAAATTAAGAATTGAAATATAGATTCGAAATATGAAAAAAACGATTTTATTCGGCTTAGCCCTCTTTCTTTTGCGAGGACTGGTGCTTGCCCAAACGGGGCTTTCTCTCCCGCCGGATCTACAAGGAAAAATTCCCTGGGATTTGGAGACTTTATCAGCCGCTCCCGACTTTCATTGGGTAAACCAGGAAGACGCTGTCTGGTCGCTGGTCTATACCGGTGAAGAATATGAAGGTAAAGTAACGGAAGTTTTTGCTTACTACGCCAGTCCGGCTACATTGGGTGAAAAAAATCCAAGAACTGGGGAGTTTCCCGGCATCGTGTTGGTTCATGGTGGGGGAGGAACAGCCTTTCGAATTTGGGCGCAGGAATGGGCCGAAAGAGGATACGCCGCCATTGCCATGGACCTGAGTGGAAACCAGCCTTTGCCCGAAGACCAGCAGGACAAGCCCTGGGGCTCAAAAAGCACCCGGCTAGCTGCTGGAGGCCCCTTGCAGGACGACGAGCACAAGTTTTTTCGATTGGATGAAGAATTTACCGCCCAATGGCAATTTCATTCGGTATCGAATATAATCCGGGCGCACTCCCTGATCCGCAGCTTTCCGGAGGTGGATCCGGATAAGACAGCCATAACGGGTATCAGTTGGGGCGGTTATCTGACCAACCTGGTAGCCGGAGTGGATCATCGATTCAGCGCCGCCGTGCCGGTATATGGAGCGGGCTTTCTCCATGAAGGAAGTGCCTGGGACAGCCATTTTGATTCACTTGGAATTGAGGGAACAAAAAATTGGGTTGAACTTTGGGATCCTTCCAGTTATGTGGGCCATGCAAGGGTTCCCATGCTGTTTATCAACGGCACCAATGATTTTGCCTATTTCGTTGAAAACTGGCAGAAAACGGCTAATCTGGCCGGGAATGCCCAGTATTCCATGATACCGGAACTGAAACATAGCCATTTGCACGGAGCAGAACCCGGGGAGATTTACCGCTATATCAGTACCCATCTCGAAAATAAAGCCGAATTTATTAGTTCAATTAAATTAAGCCAAAAGGGGAGTCAGGCCAGGTATTCGATTACTCCTGCGCCGAAAGAAGTTTACCTGGCATACACTGCTGATGACAACCGTAATCCGGAAAGGGAGTGGAAATTGAAACCACTTGATATAGCCAAAGGTAAAGTCACAATTCCCTCAGATGCCAGGCTTTGGTATATCTATTGGATGGATAGATGGGGGAATAGAAGGAGTGGGGAAGTGTTAGGTAATTGATTTTAAACAAACAACAGATTTTACAATTTCATTTTTCAGGAGAAATTACTTGTTTTTCTGCCCATTCCAATCCATTTGGTAATTCCATGGTATTGAATTCAAGTTGAAAAGCGTGTTGATGCTTGTAAAAAAAAATAAATAATTTGTTTTATTCTTTCAAATGACTTATATTAGAAAGTCAAATGAAAAAAAACAAGAAATATAAAGACCTTAATTCTGAAGATCATTCCCATATCAGTGATTATGAAAAGCCTTATGGCATTTCTGATACTTTTTTGGTCAAAAAGGGAGACCAGCAAGTCAGTTATGAGGTCAAGAACGGTTATGGTTATTTTTTAAATGGTTTTAAATGTGCAAAGAGTTTGGCTGAGGTGGCTAGAAAGCTGGAAGATAAACTGACTTATGCTGAGATTACCCCGATAATTGATTTTTTGGATCTTAAAATGGTTGATTTGGCCAAAGCTGCAACTGTTTCTCAAAGCACTGTTTCCAGGTGGTCTGCTGACAGTAAAATCGGTATACCGGGTTCCTACCAGTTTTTTAAAATGGACGAAGTGATCAAAAAGGGGATGGAGATTTTTGGTCGGGAATCCAGCTTAAAATCCTGGCTGAATACGCCAAATATGGCTTTGGGTCAGGTCAAACCTGCGGACCTAATGGTATCCATGACGGGTATAGACCTGGCGCATGAGGCCATAGATGCCCTTCACTTCGGAAATGTCATGTAGGCATGTTGACTTATTACCGCATGATGTCAGAAAAATACCACCGGGAGCCTTTTAGTAGTTCATTATCAGGGGGGAGGTGGAATCCCAAGGCTTATCCTATGATTTACACCGGTAGTTCGGCGGCTTTGGCGGCTTTAGAATACCTTTGTATAAAAGGTACTTCGTCTGCGCTTGAAACATGGTATGTGGTTATTTATGAAATTCTTGATAGTGAACTGATTGGTACGCTTGAAAAGCAAAGCCTTCCACAGAACTGGGACATGTTGCCCCATAACAAAGCAACACAAGATTTTGGCAAACTGTGGCTGATAGAAAATAGTTTTCCATTTTTAAAGGTTCCATCAGCCCGGTTGCACCTATCTTTTTACCCGGAAGAACATAACCTATTGGTCAATCCCAGATTCCCGGGTATCCAGGATTTGCTCAAGGTGGTGGATGTTAGAAAGTTTGATTATAAATTGGGAAACTAGTGGATGGAATTTGGATCAATCACTAATATAATAGTAGAATATTTAAACGATACCCTGAGATTTTTTTTACAAATGAATTGATTTTATGATAATTATCCGATAGAGCTCAACGTACAATTCATGAATTTATCAATAAAATTGCCGTGATTTGCTTTAACATATATGCCACCAAAATCGGATTCACTCAGGATTTGAAATTAAGAATTGAACAACATAATGACGGACTCGTTCAATCAACGAAATCAAGACGGCCACTTCAATTAATCTACTACGAAGCTTGTATCGAAAATTGGGATGCGATAAAGCGGGAAAAATATTTGAAGACACACTATGGCCGTCTTTTTTTTCACAAACGCCTCAAAACCTGGTTTGAGAGCAATGTTGTTTAACTCTTATTCCATCGGGTGTTATATAATTTATATTATGTTAAATACTGATAATTCCGCCCCATCAATTAATAATGAAACCTGCACTGAATAATCGTTCATTTCTGGTCCCTCCCTTTTGTTCCTGACACCACATAAACCAATAGGTGTTCTTTATTGATACGCCTGGACCAATATCTTCTATAATTACCTTGTTCATCAAGGTTTAAAAGGAACTGCTTTCTCGCCTTTATGCTGTTGGATTGATTCTTCCAGACGTTCCCTATTCGCCTTGGTTGACATCAGGTGAAGCGTTTCGTTAATCGAGTTGTACTCCTCCTCCGATATCATTACCACTGCATGCTGACCACTTTTTCTGGGAACGATAATCGTCCCTGAATCCTTGGATACGTAGTCAAGATGCCTTTTCATGGACTTACGCAATTCGGTCATTGTTATGGTTTTCATCAGACAAAATTTTATTGATGGAATTTAATCAATGAGTCTATTGAAATTCGAATTGTTTTATTTTCGGGGGATTCTCATTAAACTGCTTTTCAGCTTTCCTCAGATCATGTGAAAGCTGCATCCTTAACCAAAAGTCTGCATTTCCTCCAAAGACTTTGGCTAGCCTAAGGGACATATTTGGAGTGATTGATGCCTTTTCATTTACAATGTTTGATAATGTAGGTCGCGTAACCCCAAGCAGCTCAGCCGCCTTTCCAATCGTCAGTCGATTGGCACGAATCACTTCTTCCTTTAAAACCTCCCCAGGGTGTGTATTGTGTTCTATTCCACGTTTCATATGCAATTTAATTTAGTGTGTATCAATATAGGTTAGATCATAAGCCTTACCATCCTCAAATCTGAACAGTATCCGATAGTTCCCGGTAATGTCCAGACTCCAATATCCTTGAAGATCTCCTTTTAACGGGTGTGGTCTCAATCCTCTGAATGGCGACAGGTCCTGAGGTACATCACTTAAATTATCTATAATATCCAGTACCCTACGGATCTTATTAACCTGAATGGCGGGCAAAGACTTACTGTTGCCTGTTTCCCAAAACAGCTTTATACCCTTATGTTTAAATGTCTTGATCATTTATTTTGTATAATGTAAATATAGACTTTACAAATTTGAATAAAATCTTTTATTGAGAAAAAAGACTTTCCGAAAATGTGGAAATGGGCCGGGATTTATCGGTTCAAATGGTATAACAAACTCATGTTTGGTTCATAACCCCCTCGCACCGTCTGTAGTGGTCGTAGTCCATTTTGCGTCCTTTCCTTGTCTAGCCCTTATTTATTATTTTCTTTCCGGTAAAGGAACCCCTCTCAAAAATTGCTTTCGAACGAATACCTACTTATGTCGTAGTATTTGTAATAAAAAGTCTGCACCAGCTGTGTCATCTCCCCCATCCTATTGCGGTTTTTAACTAACAGGCACGTTGATTAAGTAGCAACCGATTTCCAGTACTAAATGGATAAAAACGAAGAAATATCTGCTATAATCATTCGAAATTAGCAAGGATAGCCCTTTTTAATCCACTCCAAATAGGCACTTTTTCCCATTTCCGGTATATTTACCAAAAACCAACAAATCCATGCAGTACCGTTTTACCCCCAGCCTTTGGTTACGCTTTTTCACCTGTCAACTGTTGTTCATTTGCCTCTGTGCAGCTACGCTGGCTCAGACCGAACCTGCCGGCATCCTGCTTACCTGGCAGCAAGACCCTACCAGCACCATTAGCATTGACTGGCATACCCTTCCGGAAGATGACGCCCTGAAAACGCTTTCCTATCGCTCGAAAGGCACAGCCGAGTGGCAGACAGCTTCTTCCACATCCTTTTCTTTCCCCCATTCAGATCGTCGCATTCACCGCATCGAACTGACCGACCTGAGACCTGATTCAAACTATGAATTTCGTGTAGGGGAATTTCAGCGGGTCTTCTCCTTTCGCACCCTACCGGCCAAAAACCACCGCCCCCTCCGCTTTGCTGCCGGTGGGGATACCTCCCACGGGGAGCTATTTCGGCAAATGAACCGGGCCGTGATGCCGTACGATCCGGATTTTATTGTCTGGGGCGGTGACCTGGCCTATGCCAATGGAAACAAGGAGAACGTGGACCTATGGTATCAGTGGTTTGATGGGATCCGGGAAACGCTTATCTCCGAAGAAGGACGTGTCGTTCCGGTCATTGTAGGCCTGGGCAACCACGATGTCATCAATCACCATTACCCGGCATCGGAAAGTGTGATCAATGCGGAGATGGGCATGCCGGCCTTTATCGCAAAGGTGAAAGAAGGCGAAATGGAGGAACCCACCGATGCCATGCGCCTGGCCAAAGGACCCTTTTTCTATCCCCTGTTCGCTTTTCCCGGCCAGCCGGGCTACGGAGTACTGGATATCGGGGATTACCTGAGCCTGATCATCCTGGACAGTTCCCATAGTAACCTGATCAGCGGTACCCAAACGGACTGGCTGGAAAAAACCCTGCAAAGCAGGCAAGGCCGGCCTCACCTGATTCCCGTTTACCATAAACCGGCATATCCCTCAGGTCGGGTGGAGCCTGGAGGAAAGCGACTTCAATTCTGGTCAGAGGAAGTACTTGATAACTGGATTCCACTCTTCGAGGAGTATGATGTTCGGGTAGCCCTGGAAAACGACGACCATACCTATAAGCGAAGCTACCCGGTAAAAAACAATGCCATCCACCCCAATGGAATTGTGTACCTGGGTGATGGTTCCTGGGGAGTGGAGAAAAAGAAGCCCAAAACCCCGGAAGAAGTCTGGTACCTGACAAAATCCGCGGAAGAAAATTCCGCCATCATCGTCACCCTGCAGGGCCCCCACCAGCACTTCCTGATGATCAATGAAAATGGTAAAATTATCGACGAATATCCGGAAACCTTAAAGGTCAGTCCCTAAATTGGTCGCTGTTCAACCCCTCCCGGGGTTGGAAATTTTTTAGGACTTTGCCAGCCCTGGGTTGACACCCAGGGTTTTTATTGTTCAGGCCCTTCAGGCCTGGTAATATGCTACCACCTTTTCTCAGGAGCCAGTGGTGGGTTTGCGGGGAGATGGATTTTTTTGTCTTGAATTTCCTGCCCTCCGGGAGGCGGGTTTGTTTCTTTTTGTTTCAAAGCCTTTCCCGAATAGCGAAGCGAATCGGGAACAAAAAGAAAGAGAACATAACTTTAAACACTGAAAATAGGGCTAATATAAAAAAGCATTATCCCTATATTTACTTGTACCTTGCATTAGATCTATACCCAGCGTTATTATTTGTCAGGTCCTCGATTTTAAAAAATTATGCTACTTTTAAACTTGAAAAAAATCAAATTTAACGCTTAAAACCAACTAAAGAAAATCAATAAGTTTTAAATGAGTTAGATCGATTACCTACCCTAAATAGTTAACCCCTTAATTTCCATCCCAACTTTCCACCATTTCGTCACATTAATTTGATTAAAGTTTCATCGCAGTTTATTCTTGTGTCATGATTAATGCTTCCGGATACTGGACAAAAAGAAATGACCAAATCCCGAGGTATTTTACCCTGATAATCACCATGACTAAAGCTACAAAGAGAACCTATATTGCGCTTATCCTCGCCGGTTTGTTATACAATATCTATTTGACTTGTGGGGCATGTGAAGCTACAAATCAAAAAATCCCAATTCAAACTGAGTACAGGGTATTCGGAATAAATTTTAATTTTTAATTAGCATATAAAATGAAAAACAAACCGTTAGCGTTTCAGGAAATCGAATGGTGGACAGTCACTTTTGTTTTTTTGATCACTGTTCTGGTCAATATTCTCAGTACAGGCAATATACACCAGCCATATAACTATGGTCCTGCTGCCGGGAATTTTGCCAAGGTGATTATTCCTATAATCTTATTTGTCGTCTTTTACCTGATGCACCGGGTGCTGATTCCCAGGTACCGGCAAGATTCTCGTAAAGGTCCGTTTATCGGATATAGCTTGTTGATTTTTCTGGTCTCCTATGTGCTTGTCACATTGGTGGCTGCCGGCACCGGCATTATCCAGCCCCCATTTACCCCATTCTATTTTACCATCATGGCCCTTTACCTGAGTTACCTGGTTTGGGTGCTGATGATAAAGCAGGTTTTTCTACCTCCAAAAATGAATGATTACCTCACCTATAACTTGTTGAGGCTGTGTAGCATCTTTTTCTTTGTGATCCTGCTACTATTTCAATTTGATTTTTTGGTTTCACAAGATATTTCTGTAGCCCTGGCCCTATTTCTGCCCGCCTCCATTCTGGTAATTCTGTATAATTATTTTTTGATTTACAGGAAGCGTTTGCGAGGGAAAAAGCGGGCTGCCCTATGGTTCAATATCCTTTTAATTCTTATTTTTCCCGGCTTTCTGCTATTTGCCGGGCTCATGGACCAGGAAGCGGTTTTGGTTTTCCTTGGTTTGGGTACGGGTTTGGTCATCCAGTTGGTGGCCCTCCCCCTTTCCGACCTTGCTTTCGAAAAGTACTTTGGAATGAAAGACAAGATTGAAAACCTCAGCCATCAGGTGGACCGGGGATCGGCCGACCTCCGATTTCTCAAATCCCAAATCAACCCTCATTTTCTGTTCAATGCCTTAAATACGCTGTATGGTGCTGCATTGATGGAAAATGCCGAAAAGACCTCGGATGGGATCCAAAAACTGGGGGACATGATGCGCTTTATGCTGCACGAAAACCAACTGGACAAAATCCCCCTACGCCGGGAAATCGAATACCTGCGCAATTACCTGGATCTGCAGATGCTGCGCTTTAAAAAGGAGGATAATTTAGAAATTAGCATTAAATTGAACGAAGAACACTGTGAAGGAACCATTGCGCCCATGCTGCTTATCCCTTTCGTAGAAAATGCTTTTAAACACGGCATCAGCACAAAAAATAAATCATGGATCCGAATTAACCTGCGTTGCCTTGCCGGTTCGGTACACCTGGATGTGGTCAATTCCCTGCATCCGCCGAAGGCCCTGAAAGACCCTACCGATGAATCCGGTATCGGTTTGGACAATGTGCGCAAGCGATTGCAGGTACTGTATTCCGACCGGCATGACTTAACGATTGTTTCCAACGATACGGAGCATTTTGTCCATTTTTCGGTCCAAATAGACTAACCTGAAATCGACCATGACGAGAAAGTCACACCGTGGGATGATTATCAATTGCGAAATTTCCCGTCCGACTGGCTTCATCCGGGCGGGCATCTGACAGTTAAAAAACAAAAATGATGAATCAACGCCAATTACTCTATCTGATCTGCCTATTTATTGGAGGAACTTCTTGTCAAGGACCGAAAAACAAATCCGACATATCCCATGTAACGATCTATTCATTCGATGAAGCGTTACCTTTGGACACCAAGGATTTCGTTGAGAAACAACGGTACGTTCTATTGAGCATGGAAGAGGAGGCTTTGTTTAAGCGGGTGGATAAGTTATTGGCGATGAATGATCAGTTTTACCTTTTTGACCATATCAATAACTCAGGGGTATTGGTCTTTGATGAGCAAGGACAGTTTATACGTAAAATTGGTGATTTCGGTCAAGGTCCCAATCAAATAAATGGCATTGAAGATTTCCAGGTCAGGAAAAACGGTGAAGTTTTGGTTTTAGATGCACTTGAAAATAGAATCATTGTCTATTCTCCAGAAGGAAACTGGGTCGAAAATATTTCCATTCCTGTTAATGCAGGAGGTTTTATAGAAACAGAGACCGGCTGGCTATTTGCTATTAACAATGACAATCAAAATGATGCCATTGCGAATTATCCCAAAGTTGGGAGTTTTGATACTTCTTTCAAGCTAGATAGTTTGTATTTTGGCTACACAGCTATCGGAGGGAATACCAATGTATATTACCATGCAGGTTTGTTGTCTCAAACTTCTGGCATTGTTTATAATCGTCCTCCTGATGATACCGTGCGCCTTTTTTCGAGTGCAGGAAACCTAGAAAAACAAATTTTAATAGACTTTGGAGACAGTAAATTGCCTGAGCACGTTGTCAATGATATTACACTTGCTGATGAATTGAAAGAAAAAGGGCTAAATCACCAGTACCTTCAATTACCTGTTAAGATTACCAATAATTTGATTTTGGGCGTAATTGTTAGTACGAAAAATGATTTCTGGACATTTGCCATTAATTTAAAGACCGATAAATTACATGTTAATAAAATTGACTTTTCCGACGTTCATTTTCCTTCTTTGATGCTTCCCACAGCGATTACTCCCACTGGCGAAGTGGTCACATTGATCGAACCCATTTCATTCGTGTCAGATGCTCAGCCAGAAAACTATCCGGAAGAAGTAATCAATCATTTTGAAAATGACGGTTCCGTGTTGTTACTGCACAAATTGAAACCTAATTGATATGCTCACAGCAATAGCAATAGATGATGAACACATGGCACTTGAAGTCATCAAATCACATGCGGCGAAGGTGCCCTTTCTGGAATTGGAGGCTGTTTTTTCCGATGCCATCAGGGGCTTTGACTACCACAAAACCCAACCCGTTGACCTGATATTTCTAGATATCAACATGCCGGATATTTCCGGAATAGACCTGGCGGGCATGTTACAAACCGAGACAATGGTGGTTTTTACCACGGCCTATTCAGCGTATGCTGTCAAGGGATTTGAACTCAATGCGCTGGACTACCTGCTCAAGCCTTTTTCGCTGAGCCGTTTCCTACAAGCCTGTCAAAAAGCACGGGACTGGAAAGAGTTGCAGCCGGCGGAAACAAACGGCCACGTATTTATTAAAACCTCAGAGGGCCAAATTAAGGTGAATTTTTCAGACCTGTTGTTTTGTGAAGCCACGGGTAACTACGTCACCTTGTATCTGGAAGGGGAAAAGGTCATTACCCGAATGACTTTCAAGGAACTGGAAAAGCTGCTTCCCTCCTTTTTTATCCGGACTCACCGTTCTTTTTTGGTCAATAAAAACCGAATTGAAAAGATTGAAAAACACCAGGTGCAGATCAGAGAACACAGAATCCCCATTAGTCAGTCTTATTCCGGTTTTTTGTAATGGGTTTAACTTTTCCAAAGTTCTAAACTTTGGAAAAGTTTGATTTTGCAACCTTCCGGTTAAATCAAAAAAAACAGCCAGCCCCAATAATGAGCTGGCTGCTTATATACTTTTTACTATTCTCCCGCCTCCATGGGATGCTCCTGGAGCAATTCCGCCGGCGAATAAAATCCTTGTTTTGCTTTGGTAGCTTCCCGTACCTCAGCCACTTTTTCGGGTTTGATAGGGGAAGATTCGTTGCCAAAGCTGTTCCTCACATAGGTTGCCACAGCGGCCACTTCCTTGTCATTCAGCATACCAGCATAAGGAGTCATGGGAACCTGGCCGGGATAATCTTTTCCTAGCACTTCAATGGGGCCCATCAAGCCATTGAGAATGATTTTCACCAGGCGCTCTTCGCTGCCATTTACCCATTTGGTGCCGGCCAGCGGTGGAAAACCGGAAGCACTCAGCCCCTTACCATCTGGCTGATGGCAGGTAATACAAAAACCTTCTCTGCTGTAGATGGCTTTTCCCATTTGAAAAAGCGTCAATTCCTCTCCTTTTAAGCGGCTGTTGGATGGTTTTTCTTCTTGTGGAGCTTCCTGAAAGACGATACTGCCATCTGCATTAACCACCA
This sequence comes from Cyclobacterium plantarum, assembly GCF_011290685.1. Lineage (GTDB taxonomy): Bacteria > Bacteroidota > Bacteroidia > Cytophagales > Cyclobacteriaceae > Cyclobacterium > Cyclobacterium plantarum. The sequence goes on along the minus strand of NZ_JAANYN010000008.1, from coordinate 217,553 downwards.
TATTGGTCACAGACATGCCGTTGAGGTGTGCCAATGCGGTTTCAAAGGGTTTTTGCATCCACATATCTTTCGGATGCTCATCGGCTACTTCCAATATGGCCAGGCCATCTTCTTTATCCAGCCAGGAAGCTGCCACAATGGCTTCCAGCCGAACCCTTCCGTGGGGGTCTGCAGCTGCTTTTTTCAGCATTTCTACCTGATCAGGTACCTGATGTCCGGTATAACGAAGAATTCTGGCTACTGCTGCTCTTACCCTGTGGTCATCAGAAGCAAACAGGGTTTTCATCAAATCCTGATCTACCTGATTCAAACCCCAACTCACCCAAAGTGCTTCCAGCAGGTGGTGTTCGTAGCGGGGATCATTGGCATCCAGGTTAGCGACCCACTGCTGCATTTTGTCCAGCACCTCTCCTTTATCCCTACCACGCAATTCGGCACGGGTGCGGTACCTGGCCCGGAATTCGGGTAGTTTCAAATTGTCCAGTAAGGTTTCAACGCTTGCCCCATCAATTTTTGGAGGGCTGACCAAAGGCCTCGAGGGGTAAGTAATCCTGTAAATCCTACCATGCACATGATCTCTCAATGGATCACGCGCATTGTGTTGCATGTGGCCTACCAGGATATTGTGCCAATCTACAAAATACAGGGAACCATCCGGAGCGAATTCCATATCTACCGGACGGAAGTTCCTGTCATCGCTGCGGATCAGGTCTACCCGGTGTTCGCTGTCATATCCCGTCCCGTCTTCCATCATTTTATGCATCTTCATCCCCAGAAACCCAATTGTATTGTTGATCAGCAGGTCTCCCTGAACTTCCTCCGGAAAATGCCTGCTGGACACAAATTCAAGGCCTGAAGTGGGTCGAACACGATGGGCATCTTCGATCAGATTGGGTCCTTTGTGGGTACCTTCGCCATATCTGGGTTTGATGGATCCTGGCATCATCCAACGTACGTCAGGTCCGGAGGTCTCTGCAAAGAAATTTTGCCCCCAATCGTCAAAGGCAATTCCCCATGGATTGGGAATAGGCAATTGAGCAGTTCTTTCCAGGTGCTTCCTTGCGGGATTGTATCGATAAAAACCACCGTTGGTCGCTCGTACCGGTCCGTAGGGGGTTTCCACGTTGGTATGTAAAAATACGCCTTCACCCATGTAGATGGCACCGGATGGATCGGCAACGAAGGCAGAAATATTGTGGTGCGTATCGTGGTCGTCAAAACCGCTGAGCAGGATCTCACGCTCTTCGGCATAATCGTCTCCGTCCTTGTCCCGGAGTATAATGAGGTTTGTACCCTGCGACAAATAAACACCTTCCTCTGCAATTTCCATCCCGATAGGCAGGTGCAGGCTATCTGCAAATACAATTTGCTTGTCTGCTTTGCCATCGTTATTGGTATCTTCAAGGATAAGGATCTTATCGTTGGGTTTGGGGTCTCCCGGTTTGTAATGCGGATAGCTGGGCATTACAGCCACCCAAAGTCTCCCCTTGGTATCAAAGGTCATTTGCACCGGGTTGGCCAGGTCGGGAAATTCCGACTCGGAAGCGAAAAGTTCCACTTTATAGCCTTCGGCCACTTCAAATTTTTCCAGGGCCTCTTCCCCGTAAAGGTATTCCAAATCACCATTTTTCTCCGGGTTGTAATTCGTTTCTACCTGAGGTAGCTCGATGGTGTTCTCGTCAGCAGCTGCCAGGTCAAACGATTGCCCCTGACTCACACTCCAGATGGCCTGGTCCCTGTTATCCGTCATTTGACGGATCTTTTTTAATTCGTAAGGATAATTATCCGGACCAAAGGGGTTGTACCGCCTTCCAAATACATGCACCCCATTGGGGATTTTGTAGTCATTGTGCCACATCCAGTTTTTTTCCAATACGGCAGCATGGATGGCGGCTCTCCTTTCTTCCGCTATGGCATCATCCTCGCCAAACACCTTGTCCGTCAGAAACTGGGAAAACTTTTTATACCCCTCCTCGGTAAGCTGAAATCCATCTATGGTCAGGTAATCATCCGTTGACGCATACCAGGATTGTGAGGGTTCGAAAGCATCGACAAACAAAACCTGATTGGCCTCGGCCACTTCTTTCATGGCCTGGGTGTACATTTCAAGGTTTTGGTTTTCCTTTTCTCCATTTGGAAGATCATAGTCTGCACTTAAATTCTCAAAGGCAATGGGCGATACCAGAGCCAGTTGCGGAGCTGCCTCACCATTATAAATGGTATTTTGGGTATGGTTGATAAAAGCCTCCAGCTCATTTTTATAATTCTCCAGCCCTTCTTCTCCCTGAAAAGATTCATTGTAGCCAAAAAAAGCAATGATGATGTCTGCCTCGTGATTTTTTATCCATTCATCAGGCGATTCAAAATGACCCTCGCTACCGGATTTGGTAGCCAATTCATCCTGAAACTCCTCCGCACCGGGAAAAGCCCAGGGAGACACCCTGCCTGAATGAGGCCTGAAACCTGGTGTATCGCCTGCATCACTCATGTTCCGGATATACAATAAGGAATCCGGGTAGCGAACATGCATTTCTGTTTCAAAATGACCATAATTCATCATTCTGGATCCAAGATTGTTTCCGATTAAGATAATGTGGTCTCCTTTATTCAAGTCCAATTTCGGGCCTTCAGGGCCACATTGAAAAGCAAAAAATGAAATGAATAACAGGATAAATAGCGTTAAGTTTCGTTTTATGAAGTTTATATTGGGTTGGACCATTTGTGTTTTATTAGGTGTGATGTGCTGTATCTTAATGCTCAATATTACTATAATTTTCCAATTAATCTTAAATAAAGTATATAAAATGGTTTATTCTATCCTGCACTGTCCTGTAACATCCATAAATGGAAACCCAAAGAGAAAAACTAATTTTTCTTGTTAAGGTGTTTACGCCCAATTATGGCTAAAATATTTTTGATTTCCATGTTTTATGGTTATTCTTAAGGATTAATATATATTATGCAAACACAAAAAATCGGCTTATTCTTAGGCCCTTTGGTTTTTTTTGGAATTTATTTGACGGCAACGCCCGAAGGTTTATCTGCTTCCGGAGTTGCTTTATTAGCCATCACTTTTTGGATCGGGATATGGTGGGTTACGGAGGCAATACCCATTGCGGCCACGGCATTACTTCCTTTGGTAATGTTTCCCTTTACCGGAGTGATGGATATCAAACCCACAGCAATACCCTACTCAGACCCTATGGTTTTATTGTATATGGGAGGGTTTATGATTGCCGTATGTATTGAAAAATGGAACCTGCACAAAAGGATTGCCCTGAAAATCATTTCCTACCTCGGAACAAACCTTAAAAGAATTATTTTGGGCTTTATGGTGGCCACTGCTTTCCTGTCGATGTGGATATCCAACACAGCGACCTCACTCATGATGCTACCCATCGCCATTGCAGTAGTGGTACAGGTCAGCCAATCCAATGATACCATCAAAACTACATTGGGTCAATCACTGATGTTGGGAATAGCTTATAGTGCTTCCATCGGTGGCTTGTCTACCATTATCGGAACCCCTACCAATATCATTTTGGTGGGCGTGTTAAAGAATACTTATGGGATAGAGATCAGTTTTGGGGAGTGGATGCTTGTGGGGTTACCAATTTCTCTGGGATTATTATTCATTTGCTGGTATTATTTGGTGAATTGGGCATTCGTGTTTCCTAAGACCCTTAAGATAGCAGGTGGAAAAGAGGAGATCAACAGGCAACTTGAGCTACTTGGACCAATAAGCAAGCAGGAAAAGCGTGTTTTGTGGGTGTTTTTGGCTGTCAGTTTCTCCTGGATCAGCCGTAGCTTTATATTACAGGATTTGATTCCATCCCTTGACGATACTATTATCGCACTGACCGGTGTTTTGCTGTTGTTTGTAATTCCTGCTGGAAATGAAAATAAGGAGCAACTACTGGATTGGAAAGTAGCAGAAAAGATACCCTGGGGTATTTTGATATTGTTTGGTGGTGGATTGGCTCTGGCAAAGGGTTTTCAGGAAACAGGATTGGCCAACTGGATTGGCGAACAATTCATTTTGTTACAAAATGTACCTTTTTGGTTGTTTTTGTTTTTCATCATCGCTGCCGTTAATTTTCTTACAGAAATCACCTCAAATGTGGCAACTGCCTCCATGTTATTGCCCATATTGTCAGCTGTAGCATTGGCCATGGGAGTTCACCCTTACGGATTGATGGTGGCAGCCACCATGTCAGCCTCTTGCGCCTTTATGTTACCTGTGGCCACACCTCCCAATGCGGTGGTATTTGGTTCCGGTTATTTGACCATCCCTGTAATGATGAAAACAGGTTTTGCCCTCAACCTCTTATCGATCCTGTTTATATTGATCTTAACTTTATTTTATATTCCCTGGGCCTGGGATTTTAACCTGCTTTCTTTTCCTGACGGCTGGAAATAAAAAAGGCTCTCCGCATTAGCGGAAAGCCCTTAATAAAAATATAAATTTTATAATATTATCGGGTCAACCAATCCTCCCCTAATATTTCAGATAGCATTTGATTGTATTCTTCTGCCTTGGCTTCGTTTTTCAACTGGCTATGGATCCGGAAAAGGATTTCCATAATGTCCGTATTCTCCGGTTGTAATTCAGATGCTTTTGTAAAATAAGGCAATGCCTCTTCATACAGCCCATCTGCTTCGGCCAGCATGCTATCTGATTTTGCTTCCCATTCCTCATCAGAAAGGTTGTTTACCTCGTTGATGATATTTCTGGCCTTGTCCAGATAGATGGCTCCCGCATAGTAATTGCCCTCAAAGAATTCGGGATCAGCTTCCACTGTCCTTTTGTATTCTTTTAGCGCTCCTTCCATATCACCGGATTTTTCTTTCAAATAACCATATCTCAAACGGATCGCGGGGTTATCCGGGTCAGTTTCCAGCGCTTTCTCTATAGATGTCATGGCTTCTTCCATTTTATCCAATTGCAATAACAATTGGATTTCGAATTCTGCCAACCCTTTGTCTTCAGGATAAAGCTCACGGGCCTCTTTCGCCCAACGATATGCTTCCTCAGGATCTTTCTCTTCTGCACTGGCAATCTGAATGAGAAAATAATAGGCATTTAATTTGTTGTATTCTTCAATATCCAACAATTGGGTGAAATACTTTTTTGCTGCTTCGGTATTTCCAATCGAGTTGGCAGTATAGCCTGCATTGAATACCATGGAAGTATCTTTTGGATCAAGGTCAGCTGCCAAAGAGAAAAATTCAAAGGCGCTTTCCATATCATCCGCATCATACCTTTCTGCTCCTTTATTTAATGCAGCATTCTTTAATCGGTAAACACCTTCGCCTTGCATGCTTGCAGGCAATTCAGGAACGACCTCCTTAAAAAGATCCTCACTTACCTTACTGGTAGAATCCATTTCTTCCATTTCGAAGGTAGTCATAAAACTGCTTTCTGCTTCCCTGCCTATTGCAACAGTTTCTTCGTTATTGGAAGAATCAGCTTCAAACATTTGTGTTTCTATTTTACCTTTGATAAAATAAGTTTCTGATTCGCTACCGGTTTCTTCATCATTCACGGCAGCTTTAATATCTGAATAGGCTTCTTCAATATTTCCCTTTCTTAAGTTCCTTTCCGCTGAGCGGACGACCTTTTTCTGGCCAAAGGCAATTGTAGCAGCAATGCTCACCAAAGCCAACGATAAAATTAACTTTTTCATTTTTCGAGTGTGGTTCTTATTTGGTTATAAACTATTATTCTAAATCTGGGTTGATGTCATTTTCCGAATCTTGGGAATCATTATTTTCGGGTTCTTCCTCCAGGATATTCTCTATTTTTTCTACTGAAGAGATTTTATCCGTATCGTTTAGCCTGATTAGCCTGACTCCCTGAGTTGCTCTTCCCATTACTCTGACACCAGCCGCCGGGGTTCTGATAATGATCCCTGACCTGTTGATAATCATGAGGTCATCGGTATCTACTACCTCTTTGATGGCTACCAATCCACCTGTTTTTTCGGTGATATTCATGGCTTTAACTCCTTTGCCACCTCTTTTGGTAATCCTGTATTCAGACAGGAAGGAACGTTTTCCATAGCCTTTTTCTGTCACCACTAGAAGGGTTGCATCTTCTCTTTGAACACAAACCATGCCAATTACATGATTATCTCCCTCCCCTAAATTGATGGCCTTGACTCCTGTGGCTGTCCTGCCCATTGGTCTAACGTCTGATTCATGAAAATGAACCGCTCTTCCTGAGCTGGAGGCAATGACAACATGTGCATCTCCATTGGTCAATTCCACATTCAACAATTGGTCATCCTCTCTGATATTCAAGGCAATAATTCCATTTGTCCTGGGTCTGGAGTATTGTTCCAGGGTGGTTTTCTTGATGATTCCATTGCGGGTTACCATCACGATATTGTTGTTATTAATATAATCCACATCCGTCAGATCAGTCACCTGAATGATGGACCTGATTTTATCTCCACTCTGAATATTGATCAGGTTTTGGATGGGCCTTCCCTTGGAGGTTTTACTGCCCTCAGGTATGGCATAGGTTTTCAACCAAAAAAGCTTCCCCTGATCGGTGAATATCAAAAGATAATTGTGAGTAAGGGCAGTAAACAAGTATTCGGTATAATCGTCTTCCTTGGTGCTTACTCCTCTGGATCCTACTCCTCCCCTGCTTTGTGATTTGTACTCCGTTAGGACTGTTCTTTTGATATAACCCTGATGAGAAACGGTAATGACCACTTCCTCATTGGGAATCATGTCCTCATAATTGAAGTCTTCAGCATTGTGTTCTATCTCCGTTCTTCTTTCATCCGAATAACGGGTTTTCATTTCCACCAGCTCATCTTTGATGATCTCCATACGTTTGTCTTCATTCGCCAAAATTTCTTTCAGCTCCTCAATGAGTTTCATCAGCTCATCGTATTCCTGCTGGATTTTCTCCCTTTCCATACCGGTAAGGCGCTGAAGCCTCATGTCCAATATGGCTCTGGCCTGGATTTCGGAAAGGTCGAACTTCTCCATCAGTCCGTTTCTTGCTGTTTCAGGATCTCTGGAATCCCTGATCAACTGAATGACTTCATCCAGGTTATCCAGGGCTACCAGGTAGCCTTCTAATATATGTGCTCTTTTTTCCGCCTCCCTGAGTTCATACTGGGTCCTTCTGATGACCACCTCATGCCGGTGATTCACATAATGGACGATTAGCTCTTTTAAATTCAGGGTAAAGGGTCTGCCCTTTACCAGCGCCACATTATTGACACTGAAAGAGGTCTGTAGCTGGGTATGCTTGTAAAGGTTGTTCAGGATAACATTCGGAACAGCATCTTTTTTCAATTCATAGACAATCCGCATGCCTTGCCTGTCGGATTCATCCCTGATAGCGGAAATTCCATCCAGTTTCTTCTCATTGATCAACTGAGCGGTTTTCTCCACCATGGATGCTTTGTTGACCTGATAGGGAATTTCGCTGATGATGATCATCTCCCTTCCATTGGATTTGGTTTCAATGGTCGCTTTTCCGCGCATGATCACCCTTCCCCTACCGGTTTCAAAGGCTGCTTTGACGCCATTGTAACCGTATATGATCCCACCTGTAGGGAAATCAGGAGCTATGATGTGCTCCATCAGCTCAGGAATAGTAATCTCATTGTTATCAATATAGGCAATAATCCCATTGATGACCTCTCCCAAATTATGAGGAGCCATGTTTGTAGCCATTCCCACTGCAATTCCTGAAGCTCCATTTAACAATAAAGCTGGAATTTTTGCAGGTAAAACTACAGGTTCTTTTAGCGTATCGTCAAAATTCAATTGAAAATCAACGGTTTCTTTGTTGATGTCAATCAATAATTCCTCTGCGATCCTCCGTAGCCTTGCTTCCGTATACCTCATGGCCGCCGGATTATCTCCGTCAACCGAGCCGAAATTTCCCTGTGGATCCACAAGCGGATACCGCAATGACCAATGCTGTGCCATTCTGACCAGGGTTTCATACACGGCTGAATCTCCGTGGGGATGGTACTTACCCAGAACCTCGCCTACTATTCTGGCAGATTTTTTATAAGGTTTATTGTGGGTGACACCCAACTCCTGCATGCCATACAAAATTCTGCGGTGAACTGGCTTTAAACCGTCTCTTACGTCGGGTAAAGCCCTGGAAACAATTACCGACATCGAATAATCGATGTAGGCACCACGCATTTCTTCCTCAATATTGATTGGGATGATGTTCTCGTTCTCTCCTTGAGCCATATTTAAAATTTCTCGCTAATAACCTGCAAGATAGCAAAAAGAACAGGTTTTGAAAAATATAATTTTTCTAATATTTTAATTTAAAGGTATTCAATTTATTCTCATGGAGTTATTTTATTGATTTTTCAAAAAAATTTGGAATGCACCAGGTTGCATTAGTGGAATTATTCGCATTTTACCATTGACCGACTTTCCTGTTTTGTCTGTGCCAGATGGAACTTCCCCGGTATTCAACCCCATTGTGCAGGTGTTTCATGACTACCCGGCACCCGGGTACCTTGCATTTTTTAGTTCCCGGCAAACTTACGGAAACCCCTACCTGCAAGGAATAAACATGCTGATTGAGGGTTTGAAGTTCCTGCACTTCGGGCAAACCATAGGCATAGGAACGTAACTCAACGGCGGGTCTGACAAATGCTCTGCTGTATTCTGAAAAATCATACTCCAACCTTAATCCTATTCCATAGTAAGGATCTGGAGCAGTGAGATTTTGATCAGGAGATTTTCGGAGCATCATTGATCCAAATTCTCCCTCTGCCACCAACCTCCATGGGTAAATCTGTCTTGCCCGCTGCTTCAGTTCAGACTGCATATAAATATTGTTTCCAGAGAATTTTCTGTAACGCCATCTGAGAAATGAATTTCTTTTGCCTGCATCCCAAAGCACAATTCCCAGGGTGCCATAAAATTTATCATAAATAAAACTTTCTTCCTGAAATTCAAAAACACGTCCTTCTCCGGTCAAGGAAGGTAATTTCCCCCATTCTCTACCGTAACCCGCTCCTAATGTGATGAAATTAAAGACATTGATCCGGACACCCAGGTTCAAAGGATAAGCCATGTTTCCATTTCCAAATGACAATGTATCGCCTGCCTGAATTTCCCCTGCACCATCGATTCCCCTACTTTGAATCGGATAATCCGCCGGCATATCACTGAAAAAAAGCATACTATTGTCCTGGTAAGCAGCCCCGGTAGAAATTTCAAAAGAAAAATTACTGACCATATTTCTGAAAACATTACCCAACTCATTATCACTTTTTCTCCCTTTTATTTTCCGCTCAATACCAAAAATATCTTCCTGGGCCATGGCAGCTGGGGTAATAAAGCCTGAAATAAGGCCAATAATGGCAATAACGAATACCTTTCCTTTTGATAAATTCATGGTTTAAAGCATTTATACCTATTCTTTAACGTATATAACAAAAAAACCCTCTTATCCGGAGGGTTTTTTTTATTATTTGTTGAAAATATACTGGTTATCCTGCATCAGTTCCTGCTTCATCCTCAGTTTCAACTTCTCTTTTTTCTTTTAATTCGGCTATCATGCTATCGACTTTTTCCTGGATTTCAGGATTTTCTTTCATGGCCTTGTTTACCTTGTTATAAGTGGCGACACCAAGAATATCATCATTTTTGATAAGTCCTATTTTTAAATCCCTTACTTCATTGCTAAGGGATCCCATAAATTCAAGAATTTCTTCATATGCGGCCTTCTCTTCTTCAGTAATTTCGATTTCGGTTAATTTCGCTTCATCCTCCCATGCGCCTTTGATTTCATTGTAACGAGCTGCTCCTTCAATCACCTCATTATTTTTGATCATGTCTATTAATTCTTCATTCTTTTGCTCGTAAAATGCCATTACTGAATCTTCTACCGCCGCAAATTTTGCCAATTCTTCATCAGTGATTTCTTCCACAGCCTCTTCCTGGGCATGTGCCTGAAAACCAATTAAACCCAACATTAAGAAAGACAATACAAATAATTTTTTCATAATTTCCATTTCTATTAATTAAACGCTTTATACCTACGAATTAAATCAGAATCAATCTATTTCACAAATTTAAAAGCAAAAAATACGCCATTTATTATACCAAACCCCTAAAATTTGAATTTAAACGATGTTTTTTAGCTTTTTAATGGTTTCCGCTGGACTTTTCGAAGAAAATACAAAATTACCTGCTACAAGGATATTTGCTCCTGCCGAAAATAGCTTGCCTGCATTATCCATACTGACTCCGCCGTCTATTTCAATCCTTGCATGTGATCCTGTTTCAACGATCAATTTAGACAAGGCATTTACCTTTTTATAGGTATTATCTATGAATTTTTGTCCTCCAAAACCAGGATTCACAGACATTAGCAAAACCAAATCCACCTCTCTGATAATGTCTTCCAATAACCTTACAGGGGTATGGGGATTCAAAGCCACTCCTGCTTTGCAGCCCAAATCCTTTATGCCTTGCACAGTACGGTGCAGGTGAGTACAAGCTTCCAGATGTACAGTTAAGTGTGATGCCCCTGCTTTCTGGAAGGTAGACAGGTATTTGTCTGGTTCCACAATCATCAAATGTACATCAAGGGGTTTTTTGGCATGACGGTGAATGGCTTCCACCACAGGTATCCCCAAGGATATATTCGGAACAAAAACCCCATCCATGATATCTACATGAATGTAATCAGCTTCAGAGCTATTGATCATTTCTATAGCAGCCTGTAGGTTGGCGAAGTCAGCAGCCAATATGGAAGGGGCAATTAATGGATTCATAACAAAGGGTTTAGGAACAGATATTATTAATAATGGACATTTCCTCAAATCCGAAGTGAATTTCTTAAGGTAAGTTAATAATTTTAGGGAAAAACCCTCCAGTTTTCACCCATTTGATTGTATCAACCAGTTTATTCATCAATAAAACCAAAAAAGGTTGCGGATTTTGGGAATAATGCAAAAAAAAGAAATTAAACCTGCATTTCCTTATTTCTTCCACATCTTTATGCTACCGGCTACGGCATCATCTTCTAGTTCAAGCCAATAAATACCTGGATGCAGGTTGCCCATGTCTATTCTATAAGGTTCTTCGTTTTCAACCCTATGGAGCGATAAAAGACTCAACATTTTGCCTTGGGTATCATAAAGCTTCATGCGGCAACTAAACTCTCTCCCAAACTCAAGCATTAATTCATTTTCCTCCAGGGGATTTGGATATATTTTTATGGCCTTTTCTACAAGGGTTCCAGTATCCATGTCCATGGTGATTCTCAAATAATTCGGTACCCCATAGCCCAGCTCAAAATCGGGTTGATCTGATTGGGAGCCACTTTCCAATAACTTATCCATTAGCAGGGAACGCGACCATTTCGGATTTGCCTGCCAAATGCCAGCAGCAAGTGCAGCCACCTGTGGTGAAGAAAATGAAGTACCACTGGAAATACTTGTGCCTTCAATTCGCCGCCAAAGCGTCACTCCCGACCCAAATGCCACCAATTCCGGTTTGATCCGTCCATCACTACTGGGACCTGTGGAACTGAAACTAGCCTTGTTTAGGCTATTGTTGATCGCTCCTACGGCCAGAATATCCCTTGCATCCGCAGGAACAGTAATCGTTTGCCAACTGACATTTCCTTCATTTCCAGAGCTACAAACCACCAAAATTCCTTTTTGAGCAGCCATATTGGCCCCTATTGAAATAATAGCTGTACTACCATCGAGATCATCCCTGGAATAATTCATGCCGGGATCATCAAAAAAGTTATAGCCCAAAGAACTGTTGATCACATCTACTCCCAGGCTATCTGCAAATTCGGCTGCCCGGACCCAATTGTACTCTTCTATCCGGTATTCCGAATAAACATCCTCAGTGATGCAAAGGATATAATCTGCAGCATAAGCCCCTCCCACAAGTTGGCTGGGATCATAGGAAGCCATCAAAGAAAGCGACCCTGTACCATGGGTGTCCGTATGGAAAACATCCGTCGACCCCGGATTAACAAAATCCCTGGTGGCGAGGATCCTGTTTTCATTGAACAAATGCTGCAAACCACTGATTTCATCCACATTTAAAAAACCGGCATCAAAAACAGCCACTTTTATTCCCTCACCGTTAAAGCCCGCCCGGTGCATCTCCGGAATACCTAAAATATTGTTTTGAAATTCAAAGGCACTGTTTGCATTGGTGAACATTTCGGTTTTGGAGGAATGTTTTGCCTGAATTGCTTTGGACCCCTCATTTTCATTCTGAAATCCTCCCCTTCCTATCAGGATCACTTTTTCCACGAATGCAAGGTCAATAATCCTTTCAATGGCCTTTTCATCTGCCCGAATCACAGAGGCATTCAACCATTTTGAGTGGTACAAAACCTCGTCTGCCTCCTTTGAAATTATTTGGGTATACTGCTTAGCAACCGGCAAATCCGTACTGTCTGTTTCCAGAATTTCCCTGTTTCTCCGAAGAAGGGCAGCCTCTGTCAATAATTCTTCTGGTCTGTCCAGGCTGTAATCCCTTGTTGGTTTATACTTGTAATGCACCGCATACCTGTCCTGAGCAAACAAGGTAAAACAAGCACCAAAAAGTAGAAATAAGAGAAGTAGTACTTTACCCTTGGCCATAGTCAATCAGTTTTAGATGTGTAAAACGACCTTCCTGAATGATTTGTTCTCCCAGGCAATCATTTCGGGAACAATACCTGAACACTTCATGGTAACTTTCGACCAATCCGATATCTTTTGCAAAGACTTCATACCTATTATCCCTTATGGTAATCAGGTCGTCCTCTTCACTTTGACGCACAGTCACCGTCTCTGGGAAACTCAAATTTTCCAAAATATAATCTCCCAGCCTTTCCACCGAAAAAGTCTGATTTGGAACGTTATTCAGTGCATTTCCATCCCATTCCATACCTATTCCCAAAGGATATACCAAAACGATTTCCTGAAGGTTATTGTAATGACGAATGATGCGGTTTTGACTAAAAGACAGGGTATAGACCCTTTCATTTGTCCAATTGTTTCTATCAGTTGAGGATTGCCTTTGGATTTTATACACCAGCTCATTCTCCGCGTTGAGATATTGACCTACCATTTCATCTCTAAAATAAAAAGTTTTGGATTCAGAATCATTCTCTCCAAAATAAACCGTCTCTGCAACCCTGTATTCCCAAAAATTACCCACTGATAGTGGATAAAAAGGAGAAGAAAACCCTTCCGGTTCCTCCCGTTGTATTTCACAACTGGCTATAAAAATCAAGCACAGAAGGAAGGGCTGCCTTTTAAACAAAATATACATTCTCTATCTTTGAATTCCCGTGGAAATTACGCAAATATTACCCTAAAATAAAATGGCTTTAAAAACTTTTGTGAAGATAAGTAATGTGAATAACCTGAGCGATGCAAGGTATTGTGCAGGGATGTATGTAAACCTGATGGGGTTTTCCCTGGAGGAAAATAGCGAATACTATGTTTCTCCCACAGCATTCAAAGAAATCACAGATTGGTTATCCGGACTGAAGTATGTGGCAGAGTTTCGTATCAGCCATCCGGATCAAATTTTAGAAACGCTCCAGCAATATGAGGGGTTTGACTACATCCAGGTAAAAGAAAAATTTCACTTACAACTCCTACGAAATACTGGTTATGGGCTTATTTACAATTACACCATTCAAGAGGATGGTAATTGGGAGGATATCCTTTCTTTTTCAAAAAGCCTGGCCACCCAACAAGTCATGTTGAATCTGGAAGCAGGAGGCTCAAGACAATTGCATAAAGAAGAATGGAATCACATCAAGGAACTTTCTGAAAGCTGTGACGTTCTGCTGGGTTTTGGATTTGATGAAAATAATGTTGAGGAAATCCTGAATTACACCGGAGTCAGGGGAATCAGTATGAAAGGGGGGCATGAGATCAGCCCGGGGATCAAAGATTTTGACGAATTGGCGGATATTCTGGAAGCCCTTGAAGTAGAGGATTAGCTTTCTGTGAAACAAAACTGCAGGTACTTGATGGTTTCCCCTTTTTCCATAAACATGCTTTCATAACGGGTCATGATTCCATGGTGTTCATCTTTCCATTCAGAAAGGTAAAAATCCGCTGTTTTCCGGATTATCCGGATATCGGGCCTGGAAGAAAGTACCTCTGCGGTATAGGTAAACAGCCCTGTATTGTCCGTTTTTAAGTGAATATTCCCAGCCTTGGCCATCAATTTTTTGTAAATATCCAGAAACCTTGGTGACGTCAGCCTTTTTCTTTCATCACCATCCCTGGGTCTGGGATCGGGGAAGGTAATCCACAATTCATTGATTTCTCCGGGGGTAAAAAACTGTTCCAATAATTCAATTTGCGTACGTAGAAATGCAGCATTCTGCAGACCCTCTGCATAGGCCTGGCTGCTTCCTTTCCAAATTCTGGATCCTTTGATATCCACGCCTACAAAATTTTTCTCCTGGTATTGACGGGCTAGTCCTACCGTAAACTCCCCCCTTCCACATGCCAGCTCCACTACCAAAGGATGATCATTTTGAAATTGCAGGGATTTCCAATTTCCTTTTATTGTTTCAAAGATCTCTTTTCCGGCTTGTACCACATGGGGATTGGCTTCATTTTGCCGGAATCGTTCTAATTTTTTTCTTCCCATTTTATTTATAATTCATTTAATTCTGCTACCACGAATGTACTCCCACCAATAAAAATCAAATCACTGCTACCTGCCTTTTCTCTGGCGAATGCCAGCGCCTGGTTGACATCCGGTATACTTGTTCCCCTTAATCCGTGACTTTTTGCCTTCTCCATCAATTTTTCAGCAGGAAGGGACCTGGGCTGGTCCGCCTGACAAAAGATGTAGACGGCATCCTTTGGTAAAAGAGCAAGAATCTGGTCATGATCTTTGTCCTCTACCATACCAAGCACCAGAAAAAGGTTTTCGGGATTCAGTTCGTTAAGTTGTGTAAGTATTGACTTAAATCCATCAGTATTGTGCCCTGTATCACAGATGGTTAAAGGTTTTTTTCCCAATATTTGCCAACGCCCTTTTAATCCTGTGTTAACCTTTATTTTTGACAAGCCTTCTGCTATATGCTCGTCCCTGATGTCCATACCCATTTCCTGCAATCGCTCCAGAGATTTAAGGATACCGGGAAGATTTTTCATTTGGTATTTTCCCAGCAAATCAAGGGTGATCGTCCTGAGTTTTCCAAAAGCTGGTTGTACTTGATAGGTAGCTTTAAAATCCTGGTCGGCTATTTGTTCCAGTCCATCAAACGTCACTTTTACAGATTGGTCTGCAAAACAGATCGGAGAATGGTTTTCTTCGGCCTTTTTCTTAAAAACAGGTGCAGTCAGGGGATGGGTTTCTCCTATAATGACAGGTATTCCGGCTTTGATGATACCTGCTTTTTCAAAGGCGATTTTATCAAGCGTATTGCCCAGGAATTGCATGTGGTCCATGCCTATATTGGTAATCAGGCTGAGGATGGGTAGGATCACATTGGTACTGTCAAATCGTCCCCCCATCCCTGTTTCAATGACGGCAACGTCTACTTTTTTTTTTGAAAAATAATCAAATGCCAGTGCAACGGTCATCTCAAAAAAGCTGGGCTTCAAGGCTGACAAGTAAAATTGATGGTCCTCCACAAAAGCAATAACCTGGCTTTCGGGGATTTCCATTCCATTGACTTTAATTCTTTCCCGGAATGATTTCAAATGTGGAGAGGTATACAAACCAGTTTTGTAACCAGCCTCCTGCAGAACAGCTGCGAGGGCATGTGCCGAGCTACCCTTTCCATTGGTGCCTGCGATATGGATGCTTTTAAATTTATTTTGAGGATTTCCCAACCTTTCACAAAGCTGTAGGGTATTGCTGAGATCTTTTTTGAAAGCAGGGGCACCAACCCGCTGAAACATAGGAAGTGCATGGTATAAAAAGTCAAGGGATTCCTGATAATTCATGGATTCAACTTAGTCAACCCGTATGATAAAAGTAATTCTTCCGGTGGAATATTCAGCAGTGGGGTTTCCACTCTGCCGTTTGAAGGACAATCCATTGACCACTGTGCGGTAATAATTCAAGACTTCATTGCTGACATTATATTCAAGTGGAATTGCCTGAACAATTCTGCCGTCGTCATTGACTGTAATCCGAAAAACAATCTTTCCGTTTCTATTAGACAAGTTGTCCTGAATATTGGGTCTGGAAGCGAAATCCCAACCTGCCAGATCCAGGTTATAACCGGATCCATCCCCTGTATTACCCCTACCGGATTGCAGAATTGACCGGCCGTCTACCGTACCTTGAGGATTTCCTTCATCTCCCCGTTGGCTGGACTCACCTTGCTGACTTCCGGTGGCGGGTTGATTGGAAGAACCTTTGGTACCGCCAGCTCCAAAAATGGCCCTGGGATCAACAGTAGGTTTTTTTTCTTCTACCTTTTCCGGAGTAGGCTCATTCTTTACCTGATTTTCAGGTGACGCTGTAGGTTTCTCAGTAGTTTCTTTTGGAAGCTCCTTCGCCTCCTTGGGTTGTTCTTCAGCTTTAACCGGACTGGGAACATTGGATTGAGCCTGTACCTGAGGCTGAGTTGGTTTTGGTGTATCCTGAGATGGGTTGGACTGCGGAGGACTGGCCGGCACGATGTTTTCTGAAGGCTGGGGAGCAGGTTCGCCCGGTGCTGCTGCCTCGGTGGCAGGTTCTTCACTACTGGAAGGTGCCGTTGTTGTTTGGTTTTCTCCACTTCCAAGGTCTGAGAAGCCCAGATTCAATTCCAGACCGAATTGAGACATGGGAGGAACCGGCTGCTTCCAAACCACAATAAAATATATACCGGCCAATAGCAGCACATTCATGATGAATGTAATAATAATGGCCTTTCTTTTAGTGCTTGCTTCTTCCCTTTGGTCTTCCCAAACTTCCATGATTTATTTAAATGGTTGCGTTGCTATGGTTACATTGGCTTCCAATGCGGCGGCAATACCTCCTATTTCTACCAGGTATTCCACTGGCACTTCCTTATCGATATGTAAAACCACATATCCTTTATTTTTATTTAGTAACGCAGTAAGTTCACTTTTAATTTCATTTCTATTCACTTGCCGGTCATTGACCGCATACCTCAGATCTTTTGTAATACTGACGGTGATTTCCTGCATCACTATATCCGAACTTTCGCTAGAGGGAAGGTTTACCGGCAACCCGGAAGGAGTGATAAAGGAAGAGGTAAGCATAAAAAATATAAGCAAAAGGAAAATGATATCCGTCATGGAGGACATGCTGAAGGCTGCTTCTATTTTATTTTTAGATTGTAAAGCCATTTTATTTCTTATCCTGAAGTAAATCGATAAATTCTATGGTGGTATATTCCATGTTGTGGATCAATTTGGATACCTGGGTAACCAAATAATTGTAACCCAAATAAGCAACTATACCAACTACCAGGCCGGTTGCCGTGGTAATCATGGCTTCATAGATCCCCGTAGACAAAAGTTTGGGAGAAACCATCCCTTCTTCCTGTGCTACTCCGATAAAGGCCCTGATCATCCCAGCCACTGTGCCCAGGAAGCCTATCATAGGTGCTGCGCCTGAAACTGTCGCGAGAAGACCCAGGTTTTTCTCCAATTTGTATATTTCTATTTTTCCTACATTCTCTATGGCTACTTCAATGTTTTTCAAAGGACTCCCGATTCTTTCCAATCCTTTAGCGATCATATGGGCTACCGGAGTTTCTTCCCCCTGGCAAATCATTTTTGCCTGTTCAATATTGCCACTTTGCACCATCATTTTGACCTGATCGATCATCCCTTTAGGTGTTTTAGAGGCCTTTTTAAGTGTAAGTACGCGCTCAACAAAAATAAAGATGGCTAAAATGAATAAAAGATAAAGGGGTATCATCATGTACCCTCCTTTTATCAATAATTCCAATAACCCAATATCCGTTGATCCATTCCCTTCCATTAAGGCAAGGGAATCCACTGCTTGCTGTCCGTCAGCTGTTGACAAAGTTTGTAATAAGATCATATTAGTATTTCAAAACCCATAAGTTTTCTTCATAATCATTTTGAGAGGATTCCATGGCCTCCAATGCCAGATCTAAATTTTCATATTGCCCAACAGCCAGCCGGTAAAAATGAATATTGCCGTAGGGATGAACCAAAAACGTATTTAATCCGGAATTATTGAGTCGGTTGGAATAATCTCTGGCAAGATCATCATCAATGAAGCTTCCCACTACCAAAAAATACCTGGGTTCCCCTTCTCTACCTTCAATTTCTGTAAGCTGTGGTGTTTGTGGTTCTTCCTGTTCCTCTGTTTCGGCAATGGGTTCATCCGGTTCAGGGCTTGGTTCAGGATCGGGCCTTTCCATGGCCGGAGCTGTAGTTTCTTCTGAAGCAATATCTGGGGTATTCCTGTTGAATTCATCCAAAAGACCAAAATGGTATACACCGTATCCAATGATAAAAATGAAAAGCAAAATGAACAAAATCACCCAATTTGTACGGTCTTTTTTTTCTTTCTTTTCAGGGCTGGATGTTGTACCAGACCCGGGTGTACTTGCTTCCTGGGTTAAGGGTGCGGTCTGCTCGGGTTCAACAGCCTTTGGTGCATCTCTTTTTAATGGGCTTACATTTACTGGCGGAAGCCCAAAGTCCTCATCATTATCGGATTGGCTGTTATGATCCTTGGATTTATTTTCAGACATCTCAAAAATGGTTGATTTAATCCGCTAAGCTAAAGTAAAACCTTCAAATCGCCAATATTGCATCAAATTATTAAAGAATATTTACCTTCAATAAAAACTGCAAATTTGCTGTAGGTTCTATAATATCGAATTTATCAGAATTTAAATCCGATTCCACCCAGAACTTGTATGGCCCTCACCGGATAGTAATTGAATCGTTCGTAGGATTGGTTCAATAGGTTGCTACCTTGAATAAAGGCTGAAAATTTGTTTGTAAATGCATAATCCACACTCAAGTGTAAATCCAAAATCGGATCCAATTTTCGCTGTCTGTCAGTAGCCAGGTTAATGGCCTGAATTCCCCCCATCGCATTCAGGTTGGCATGAAGCGTCCATTGCTCATTCGGTGTAAAGGTATTGTTTAGCTGAAGTTTCCATTCTGGCCTATGCCATGCAGTGGATATTTCATCAAGGGTGTATTGGTAATAATGGGCTGTCGCCTGCAACTGGTAATATAGATCAAATTTATAATCCAATGCGGCATGGTATTCCAAAACCCTTGTATTGTTGTCATAAATAAGCTGAAACCTGGTACTATCTGCGACATTGTTACCGTAAAAATGCATATTGGTGAAATCCCCATACCTAAACCCTGCCTTGTAATTGGCTTCATCATTGGCTTTCCCTGAAATCCCCGCATCAACCTGAAAATTTTGCACTGTATTTCTGAGTTGTTCGGAAGGTCCCAAAAATGGATTTTCCCGTACAAAATCAAAATAGGTGTTTCGTTTTACATCGCCTTCATATCCGGCATAAATCCCAAAGGCAGGCACCAAATGATACGAAAGAGAAACCGAGGGAAAAACGTAAAATTCTTTCAGTTTATTCGGGACAATATCATTTTCATGGATTACATTGGCACCGATTTTTACATGGATGCCATCTTTGATATACGTGGCATAGGGATGCAATTTGAAATAGTTTCTGTTGATCGCTTCATAATTAACGTCCGTTGGAGAGGTAAACGCCAGTAGAGACGTTATTCCGCCTTTGAGGTTTTCATTGGCCCTGAAAAGAGCCCGTACTTTGACCAGTGTTTCGGTTTCCCTGGCATCATACCGGTCATTGAATAACCTCAACGAAAGACTGGCACCATAATCAAATGGCTCAGAACGATCAATTCTTTTGATCCCTACCCTAGTTTTGAGCGTATTAAAAACTTGTTTTATACTATCTGAAGGTATGGTTATTTCGGGATCAGCGGTGTAGCCATAAAAATGATACATGTCTCTCTGGAAATCCAGGTTGCCATAAATTTCAACAAAATCCTTGTACAAACTGCCGCTCAACCCTACTTCTGTATGATCTTCTGCAGAATTTTCCCCATCCACGGGTCCTGTATAAAAACCCTGATGCTTCAAATGCAGACCATAGGACTTTTCAGGATCTGGTAAATTATGTATATCAAGCTGCAGTAATGGGGAGGAATAATTTCCAAATCCAAGTTTGGCGCGACCCAGTGTTTGGTCATACTCAGGCAATGGAAGTGGTTTTTGAAAGGCCTGGGTTTCCAAAACAACAGGTTCCAAGGGAACAAAGAAATCCTTCACCTGGTAATTGTAATTTGTGGTCGCCGCTACCGGAGGAAGAACCGGGCTTTTTTCAAAAACCCTCGATTTCCTGGGTAGGCTCAATACCCTGTCTTTCCGGATAATGAATTCGGTATCTCTGATTTCTCCCCTGTCTGGCTCCTGCTGGTCCTGCCCCTTTGCCAGGCTTGAAACAAACATCCCCAACAAGGTGCATCCTACAAAAAACGATTTTATCTGATTCATTCTCCGCTTTCGTTGATTGTTGCTAATAACTTTTCTGCCTCCCCTTTCACCTCGGCGTCAGTAGAATTTTCGATGATGGACTCCAAAGTTGCTTTGGCCTGGAATTTTTCATCCATTGCCAGGTAATTTTTAGCCAGTTGTACAAATTGCTTCCCGTACCAGTAATCATACTGGCTGAAAGGCTGTGAACGCTCAAAAATCAATTCATTGGAAGCAGTATATTGACCTGCCTCGGTTTTCATGCGGGCCAGCTCATACAGGCCTTCTGCTCCTTGAATGGTTTTATAATTATCCACCAATACCTGAAAGGCTTCTGCTGCTCCTGAGCTGTCATTGATCTCCTGAAGGGATTTCCCTTTGATCAGCCAGGCATTGGGCTCCGCATCGGGAGTGATATTGCCCAATTCAAGGATCTTATCGGCATTTTCAATCGCTCTTTGGTATTTTTCTGTTTCATAATGAGAAATCATCAGACCAAAATAAGCTTCATATTCTTCTGCTATACTTCTTGCATTATCCGCAGTAAACTGGAAATAGGGAATGGATTTGGAAAAATTGCCCCTTTCAAATTCAATGGCAGCAATTTTTTGAAACACCCTGTTTTTCAAATTTACATCTGTGGTATTTTCCAATTCATAAAACAATGCCAATGCCTTGTCCTCATGCTGCATTTTCAAATTGGCATCGCCCAAATAAAATTTGGCTTCAGGGACCTGGGAAGCCTGGGGATAATTTCTCATGAATCCTTCCAGGGCTTTGATGGCTTGTGCATAGGACTGATTGAAAACCAGGCTTTTTGCGGCCTCAAATTCCACATTCTGAAGGTTACTGCTACTGGGGTTGGTAGAGCGATATTCGGAAAGGTAGGTGGAGAACTCCTCAGACCTCCCCTGTAAGGAAAGGCTTTCCTGTAAACCCACCAATGCTGTTTCCCCATTACTTGCATTGGGAAAGCGATTCAATATCTGTTTATAATCTTCAATGGCTTTATCATATTCTTTAAGTGAATAATTGGCAACCGCCCTTCCCTCCAGAGCGAAGGGAATAAAGGGGCTATTGGGTTTGGAGGAAATTAACCTGGAAAAGACGGCTCTACCCTGACTGTAATTGAGGTCCTCCATGTGTATCTGGGCTTTTTGAAAAACCGCATCTTCCCAATAAAGGCTATTGGGGTAATTGTTGATCACCTGATCGAGTTGCCGGATGGCAGCGGTATTGTCATTCTGAAAATTGGCTACCACTCCTCCCCTGAAATAGGCATAGTCGCTAAACTGGTTGTTTTCATTTACGGCTCTTCTGAAGGTAGCAGAAGCAGCATCAAATTTCTTTTGCACATAATAGACGTCACCCAACCTTAGCAAGGCGTCATCATATTGCTGTTTTTCATTACTATTTCTGAGTTTATCGGTATAAATTTTAAACTGGGTTTCTGCTTCTTCGTATTGCCCTTCATTGAAATAAGCATAACCCAATCCATAGTGTGCTTTTATTAAACTTGGATCGTTTCCAGGGGGGCTCATGGCCAACAAACGTTCATAGGCCTGTATGGCAGCATCTGGTTTATTATGGATGGCGTTGACCTCCCCTTTCCAATATTGGGCCTGGTAAAGCAGGCCTTTATCCATAGGGTAACGCATGGATTTATTCAGGAGATCCAGTGTTCCGTTATAATTGT
The DNA here is from genome assembly GCF_011290685.1 of Cyclobacterium plantarum. GTDB lineage: Bacteria > Bacteroidota > Bacteroidia > Cytophagales > Cyclobacteriaceae > Cyclobacterium > Cyclobacterium plantarum. Next base: position 195,367 of record NZ_JAANYN010000008.1, on the reverse strand, counting down.
TATCCCGCAAATAGGTCATCGCCTGATAAAATGCCACCTTTTGATAGGCGGATTTGATCCGATCTGATTTTTGCTGCATGCCTTGTATATGGGAAATGGCCCGAAGGTAGTTACTGGTATTGATCAAAGCGTCACTTAATAAACTTTCCGCCTCATTTACCTTTTCCCCGCGGGGATACTGTTCCAGGTAATTGTCCAATCCGGAAACGGCTTCCTGAAATTTGCCCATTTCCAAATTAACTTTGGCATAGTTAAACAATGCCTCCTCCTTAATACCAGGCTTGAAATCCATTTTATAAGCGGAACTAAAGCTATTGGCCGCAAAGGGTAAATTTTTCTGTTGAATGTAGGCATGACCTAAAAAATAACTTGATACCTGGCCCAGGTCATCATTTACCAGGGCCACATCCTTGAAAAAATTGCTGGAAGCCTCATATTGAGCTGTTTCATAATTGGCCACACCTGCCTTGTATTTCTGATCTCTGGACAACTGCCCCCTTTTCTCACCCAGAAATGACTGGTAATGAAATGCTGCCTGGGAAAAATTCCTGTCACTGTAATAAGCTTCTGCCAGCAACAAGTGAATCTGGGCTTTATTTTCCAATCCGGATTTGTCCACCAGCGGGGCGGCATAACGGATCAGGCTGTCGAGTTTATCCTGCTGGTAATAAATGGCAGATAAAATATAGGGCACCTTTAAACTATATTCGCTGGATTTTCCGGCTTCTTTAAGGTCTGCCACGGCCAGGTCAAATTCATTTTCCTTAAAAGAGCTAAAGCCGGAATAATAATACGCACTGGCCAGAAAAGGCCCCCTGTACCTTTTAGCCCGCTCAAAATAATATTTAGATTGTGAATAATTTTTAAGTTGAAAATAGCTGTATCCGGTTTTAAAAAGATATTCGGGATGCCTGTCCTCCATGAGAGGGACGTTTTGCAACAAATTAAAATTTGAGATGGCTTTCCGATAGTCTTTTTTGGCCAAAAAATAATTACCCAGTTCCCAGGCAGCATCATGACTCAAAGGATGTCCGGGATAATCTAAAATAAATGCTTCCAACGCGGTAGGACCTTCGGGAAAATCTCCCCTGAGTGAATTGAGACCGATATAATAAGCCACATCAACAGACCTTCCGTCACCGGCAGCGTCAATATCCAATTTTTCAAAAGCTTCTTTGGAAGAGGCGAATTGGTCTTTATGGAATAATTCCAGTGCATCCTGAAAGTTGGATGTGACATCCCTTTGGTGCTGTGTGCTTTGGGCCATGGACGTTTGAAGTACCAAAATGAAGGGCACCGAAAGCAAAATAAATCTGTTCATTCTATTCATTCTGATCAATGAAGAATTTTAAAAATGAGTTCTTTAAGTATCTGACTTTCTTCCAGATTGTTTCCAGTTACTCCCTTGGAACGTAAATCTGCTTCTCTCAGGTATCCGATGATATCAATAATCTTGCCTAAAGGATAATTTTTTCCCGCAGTGATGTATTCTTTTACAAAATAGGGATTCACTTTGAGCAGTCCTGCCAATTCGTTATCGCTCCTGGACTGGTTTGTTTTGAGCAACAGCAAACGGGTAAAGTGCGTGTAGAGCAAGTACAAAATAGGAATGATCGGATGGGATCTTGGATTTTGGGAAAAATAGCGGATGATGGTATTGGCTTTATTAACATCCTTATAGCTAAGTGATTTTGTAAGTTCAAAATTATTGTAATCCTTGCTGATACCAATATATTTTTGAATGTGTGCCGAATCGATTTGGACGGGCTCATCAAAATTAATGAGCATTTTATCGATTTCATTGGTTAACACTTCCATATTATTGCCGATAGATTCTGCAATAACCTGGCATGCCCTGGGCTCAATGGTAAATCCCTTTGCCTTGATATACTTTTCAATATAAGGACCCAGCTTGTACTCCTGGATTTTATCCGATTTTACCAATACCGCTTTTTTACCCAGTTCTTTGGCCAGGGCCTTTCTGCCATCCAATATTTTGTATTTATAGGCAAACACCAAAATGGTACTGGGCAGGGGATTTTGGAGATAGGACAATAACTGCTGTACACCCTTTTCCCTTGTCAGGTCCTGAAGGTATTGCGCTTCCTTAACGATGACCAGCTGCCGTTCTGCCATCATGGGAAATCTTTTGGCATGGGTAAGGATTGATTCCATGCTGGAATCTTTACCGTATACTATGGTTTGGTTAAATCCCCGATCTTGAGGAGGTAGCGCATGATTTTCAATAAAATCAGTAATTTTATCTATGAAATAGGGCTCCTCTCCCTGAAGAAAATATATCGGAGCAAATTTATTTCCTTCCAGGTCTTTAAGAATACTTTCCGGATTACTGGGCATACCTGAATTAAAAATATCTCTACAAGAGCGTAAATATAGAAAGAATAAAGGATTATCCAGGGTGTGAAGAAACAATCCCTGTATTATTTTTGTATGTATAATGGATCAACATTGAAAACAGTGGAAAGCATAGAAAAAGGAATAGCGTATTACAAAGAAGGGAAATTCAATGAGGCCCTTATTATATTTGATAAATTGGTAAAAACAGATGACCAGAATCCCACATTTCTGCACTATCGGGGTAGGGTTCAATCCCGCTTAGGAGCCTTGGATATGGCGATCAGCGATTTTGATAAACTGATAGCTCTGGATCCATTTAATACTACTTTTATCAGCGATCGTGCAGTCGTCCTTCATTTGTTGAAAAGAAACCACGAGGCCATCGAGGCCTTTGACCAGGCCTTGAATTTAGATCCTGCCAATCCCTACCGCTATTCCAGCAGGGCCTACTTTAAAGACAGAATCGGAGATTTGACAGGAGCCATAGCGGATTATGAGAAGGCCATTGAGCTAGACCCTGAAGATGCCATTGCCTACAACAATAAGGGTTTGGTGGAAGAAAAACTGGGTTATCAGCAAAAATCCAGGAAAAGCTTTTCCGAAGCGGATAGATTGTCCGGCTATGAAAATAGCCAAAATACGGAGAATTCTCTTTCGCCGGAAAAAGCATCAATGCAGGAACCACATTTTATCGAAGAAGATGAAACAAAGCCCATGAGTATGGGCCATTATTTTTCGATTTTAACTGATCTATTTACCAAAAAAACAACACGAGAAGAATTCAAGCAGTTTTTAAGCTCAAAATTCAAAGGTTCTTGATTACAAATAGGGGTTTGTTGATAAAATAAGACATTTTTTTGGAGAGATTTTTGGTAAATAGTTGTTCAAACCAGGATTTCTTCATGCTGAGCGTAAATAATATATCCCCTTTAGCGGTAATCAGATAATTCTCCAGACCAAGACCAGGTTCATCACGGTAGCTTTTCAAAACGAAATTGACCTTTTCATATTGGATAAAAGGATTCAACTCTTCTACCATAAGCAGGTGCTGGGCTTTATCTATGGATTTAACCCGATTACTGACATGGACCACATCCACTTCAGCAGCGTAAAACTTGGCCAATTCAACTACTTTTTGAATGGCTAGTTTGTCTTCCTCCAGGTAATCCGTTGCATAGACTAGTTTCCTAGGTGATTTAAAGAAAACTTTTTTAGGGACAATAAATACATCACAGGCAGCCTTCAACACAACCTTACTGGACTTGGTGCCTATATAGTTCTTTTTGACTTCATTGATACCCTCGGTCCCCATAATGATGAGATCCACTTGTTCATTTTCAGCATAATTCAAAATGGAGGAAATGGTCTTTCCTTCACGCAGTATGCCTTTACAAGCGGATAACCCATTACCGAGACTTTCGTCCAAAACGGTTGCCACCAGCCGGTCTAATTTTCTCCTTGCTGACTGAAGGCTATCATCCAGCATGTTTCCTGGGAAAAGTTTTTGGTAGTCCTCCCTATCAGGGACATGGTACAATATCAATATTGCACCCAATTTCTCACCAATTTTGGCGGCATATTCAATGGCATTTAGGGAGCACTCTGAAAAATCTGTAGGACAAAGAATAGTAAAGTTTTTCATAAAGAATTAATAGGTTTAATAGCCCTGGGTTTTACTAATTTGATTGATCAGGGGTTTGCCAGCCATCAGGTTGTTATAATTCTCCATAATTTGTGGAGCCGCAGCTTTATGGTTGGTGATGCTGGCAATATGTGGTGTTACGGTAATTTTATCATGTTCCCAAAAGGGGTGTGCGGCTGGCAAAGGTTCTTTTTGAAATACATCCAGCAGGGCACCAGAAATAAAGCCCTCATTGATAGCGGGAATGAGGTCTTCTTCCAATAGATGCTTTCCCCGTGCCACATTGATAAGGTAGGTTCCTTTTTGACATTTTTTGAAGAAATCCTTGTTCAGAAAGCCTACTGTCTTTGGTGTCAAAGGAAGCAAGCAAACAACCAGATTCACCTCATTTAAAAAATCCTGCAGCTGATTGCCATAGTAGTAAGGATGTCTGAAAGATGATTTGGGCGAATTGCCATAACCAACTACCGGAAATCCCAAACCTGCAACTTTATCCAGGACATCTCCGCCCAATTCACCAACCCCCATCACTCCTACTGAGACGGGAATCTCAGGCTGGCTCATGTCCCAGGTTTTGGATTGATTGTCTTTGATGTAACGCAGTATTTGACGGTGAAAATTGAGCACACCCATCACCACATAGTTGGTCATGGAAAAGGTCAACCTCGGATCCACTATTCGTGTGACCGGTACGTTTTCCGGATAATAATCTGCCATGATATGGTCAACTCCCGATCCCATGGAACAGACCAAACGCAGGTTGGGAAAATCATGCAATATACCTTTGGGGTGTTGCCAGAGTACAACCACTTCCACTGCCTCCTTATCTTTGATATCAGGAAAAACCTGCAAGTCTAATGTAGGATTGATTTCTTTAAAAACACCTGTCCAGGCGTTGATCTCCTCTGCTGATTTATTTGGAGCAATAATTGCTAGTCCCATTGAAAGAATTTCGATTAAAAGATTAAAATATTCTCAAAAACGATCTCCAAAAAAGCATTTATGTATACCAAGCCCCAAACAATAACTCCCACGTCAATGCTAAGATCACACAGCATTTATTTACAAATGCATATATTTACCTGACAATTAAGTACTGATAAACATGTAATTTCAACTGTGCTGTAAACTCAAATTGTTTCGGATGATCACAACTACAATCTAATTATAAATTTCTATGAAAACAAAAAATCTGCTTTTTCTAATTACAATTTTGTCGTTAATCCACATAAATGGATTTTCTCAGATAAAAATGCCTCAGGCCAGCCCTAGCAGTAAAGTGGTGCAACAAGTAGGGTTAACTGAAATTCATCTCGATTATTCCAGACCTGGAAAAAAGGGTAGAAAAATTTTTGGTGAATTGGTCCCTTATGGACAAGTCTGGAGAACCGGAGCAAACAATCCCACAACGCTTGAATTTGATACAGACATCAAGGTAAACGGACAAAAGTTAGCTGCAGGTAAATACGCATTCTACACCGTACCAAATAAAAACCAGTGGACGCTGATTTTCTCCAATAAAACCGAACTATGGGGAGCTATGGGCTATGATGCCAAGGACGATGCATTGCGGGTAACTGTTCCCGTAAACAAACTAAAAAAGCCTGTGGAAAGCATGACCATTCAATTTGCCGAGCTGACAGATTCCGGTGCTACCGTACAGCTGGCCTGGGATAAAAGTCAGATCGGCTTCAGGATAGAAACTGAAGTGGATCCCATTGTAATGAAACAAATAAGAGAAATGCTTATCGATCAGGACAGTGATAACCCCGGGCTTTATTTTCAGGCAGCAAACTATTATTTCACCAACGACAAAGACCTGGATACAGCTCTGGAATGGATCAATAAAGCTGTAGAGGCCGACCCCAAATATTATATTGTGCACCTGAAAGCAAAAATTCAGGCTGCCCAGGGTATGAAAATGGAAGCCATTGCGACGGCAGAACAATCCATGGAATTGGCCAGAGAAGCCAATAACCCGGATTATGTAAGCTTGAATGAGCGATTGATTTCTTCTTTAAAATAACCTTGTCCTGGACTTCGGTTTTAGCCAATAACTCTTATTTGGTAAAGTAGGATGTTACTGATATATAATACAGAAAATCCCCTCAAATTAAGGAGATCTGAGAAAATGAGTTTAACCTAATTCTCAAATGGTTTACCGGTTAAAGCATTAGCGGTCTTCATCCGAACGTTTCTACTATAGAAAACTGGTTAGTGAGGAGCTACATTTGAGAGTAGCTCCTCATCTATTTTTTAAACTTTTTTTGCCTGAGACATGAATAATTGCAAAAATGCGGCTATTACCATGACCAGAATACAGCCGATGGCATTGTACCAAAGATATCCTACATCTACGGAAATACCGCCAACTGTTTTTCCGTTAAAATAATGGAGGGTAAGGATCAATATCTCGGTTATGATGGCAGCCATAAAAACCGCTCTTCCACCTACCCACTTCATGAAAAAACCAACCAAAAATATGCCCAATATGGTCCCATAAAAGAGAGAGCCCAATAAATTGACCGCCTGTATCAGGTTTTCAAATAAAGTGGCATAAGTAGCAAAGAGTACAGCAAACAATCCCCAAAGCGCTGTAAACCATTTGGATGATAGCATATAATGCCTGGAATCTTCAGATTTTTTAATGGATCTTTTGTAAATATCCATGGTGGTAGTAGAAGAAAGGGCGTTCAGTTCCGAGGCTGTAGATGACATGGCTGCACTAAATATCACAGCAAATAACAACCCGACAATACCCTTTGGCAGATAATCCATCACAAAACGCATGAACACATAGTCTGTATCATTGGTTTCTGCCAAAGGATCATTCTTGACAATCAAGGCCTTGACTTTTTCTCTAAGCTCCTCCTGCCTGGCTGAATGATCAAATACTTCTTCCTGATATTGATTGGTCTGTGATTCATCGTTTGAAGAAATGGCTCCCAGTAGCTGCTGAATACTTTCCGTTTTGTCTTGGAAAACATCCGAATACTCCTCCTCCAATTCGGACAGATCGTCTACATATTCGCTTTGCTTGAGTTTATCCAACTGAATGGTATTGAAAATTACCGGAGGTTGGAAAAATTGGTAAAAAACAAAAACCATCACGCCAATAAAAAGAATGACAAACTGCATGGGTACTTTCAGGAACCCGTTCATCATCAAACCCATCCTGCTTTGCGTAAGCGATCTCCCACTAAGGTACCGTTGTACCTGCGACTGGTCGGTGCCAAAATAAGACAAAAATAAAAACAATGCTCCTGTCACACCAGACCAGAAATTATACCTGTCGGAAAGATCAAACTCGAAATTGACAATATTCAATTTTTCCATTTTTCCGGCCAGGTGAAGTGCCTCAGTAAATTTGACGGGTATCATTTGAATGACAATGATACCAGCTAAAATCATCCCGCCCATCATTACGGTCATTTGTTGTTTTTGCGTGATGGATACGGCTTTGGTTCCTCCCGATACAGTATAAATGATCACCATAAACCCTATGAAGAAGTTGGTGAGTGTGAGGTTCCATTCCAGAAGGGTAGATAAAATAATGGCAGGCGCATAAATGGTAATCCCTGCTGCCAACCCGCGCTGTACTAAAAACAGACAGGCCGTCAGGGTCCGTGTTTTCAAGTCAAAACGGGTTTCCAAAAATTCGTATGCCGTATATACTTTTAACCTGTAGTAAATAGGTAAAAATACAACGGAGATAATGATCATGGCCACAGGCAGCCCAAAATAAAACTGTATGAACCGCATACCATCTGCATAAGCCTGTCCTGGAGTGCTCAAAAATGTAATGGCTGAAGCCTGTGTAGCCATTATGGACAATCCTATGGTCCACCAGTTGAGGTCATTGCCCCCCCTGAGGTACTTTTCCATGTCTTTGGGACCATAAGTTTTGTATATTCCATAGGCAGCTATGGCCAGTAAGGTGCCAAACATGATGGCCCAATCCAGATAACTCATGAAAAAGTTTGGGTTAGTATATAAAATAAAACGACCAAAATTCCCAAAACGATCAACTGAAGCAAGTACAGTTTATTCCAATGCTGATATTCCTTCTCTTTCTTCACCTGCTTGTTCGATTAGGTTGACAAATAATTTAACGGCTCCCGGTACTCCTGCGGGCAATAGTCTAAACCAGGAGATTCCTGAATAGGTAAAGCTTCCCTGACCATAATTGGCAAACAAAAGGGAACCTTTAGTAGGGGTTTCATCGGGATCCTGCATTAGCAATGGTGTTTGGTAGGTGTCATCCCAATTTCCCGGAAAATACAAGCCTCTCTCTTGCACCCATCCGGAAAAATCAACCTGTTCAATTTTATTGGGATGGTTCATTAGGGGATGATCTTTGAGCAGGATCTCCACAGGTGAATCTTCCACAGCTACCCTGTTGCGGGAAAGTTCCAGGGGATAGGGCCCGAAATTTCTCGAAAGTAAGGGAGAACTGGTGTTGTATTGGACGATCAGGTTACCGCCTTCTTTCACGTACTCCATCAATGCGGTAATACTGTTGGCAAAATTCTGGTTGACATTGAATGCCCTGATACCGACGATTATGGTATTATACTTACTGAAAACCGAAGGCCCGAAGTTATCGTTCTCCAGCATTTCAACCGTATACCCTAAATTTCTTAAAACTCCTGGAATATCATCTCCTGCACCAGGTATATAGCCAATGGTCTGATTGCTTATGTCCATTTTCATCCGGATCAGGTTAAAAGCAGCCTCAGGAAAATAGGTCTGATTTGGAATATGCTCGTAAAGAATGCGGTTCATCCCCCGCTTGAATACCATCCCATCTTCCGTCTCGAAATATACGGTATGATGTGATTTTTCTTCTCCATTGGAATTGGATAAAGCTACTTTGTAATAGTACCTGTTATTGACCTCATCTACCAGTCTTTCCTCTATCCGGTAGGCAGCACTATCCAAACCTTCAATGCCCAACTTTCCTTCCTTCATTTCACCTTCAAATGTCACCGTTACCCCTATGATGGATTCCTTTCCGTTAAGCAAAAATACATTGTCCATATCCACCGTTACTGAGGCTTTTGGTACAATGGTAAATGGCTGAATTATTTCCCCATTTACCTGATCATTGTACCGGTATTGGAGGGGAATATTGACTTCATAAGACTGTCCGTTTATGTCGAAATGCAAAATTCCCGATATAGCAGGGTCATTGAAGGCTTTGCCAATCATGGGCTGTTCTTCCACTGCATACAGGTTGTTTTCAGGATCATTTTCAAGCCAATAGGGTTGGGAAATGGGATGATTTTTCGGGATCTGCAAGTCCATCTCCAGTTCAAAAGGTTTGTTGTTGTTCACGGTGGCATCCAATTCAAAGGTGGTATCCAATGTCCTGAATGCATGTAAATTGACTACAGTATTGTAGGGTTGATTTACCAAAAGCCTCCCCTTGATTTGTTCAGAGGGATAAGACAACTCTTTATTGGCCAGGAATAAGGATTTCCAACCCAATGCCGCCAAAATGATTTCATCCATCAACTGTCTTTTTTCTTTGACCCAGGTTAAATTTTCCTGAACATCGTTCAAGGCTGATTTGATGGCGAGTAATTCTGGCAAGTTTTTTTCCGGGTGTATAAAATTAAAATCTTCCAGCAAATCCTGGATTTGATGCTGAATAGTTGAGCCCTTCTCAAGATTTTCCCACCTATTGGGAATCCCGTCAAATGGTCCGCTTTCGAAAGATGCTCCTGCAACCAATTCGATAAAATCACTGCCCTCCCCTATGGCTGCAGTAGCACCAAAACCCTGGGATTTGTGCATGGTTCTGCTGTCAGCAGCAATTTGAGAATATGTGGTACCCAACAATGCGTTGAATTCACCTACCGGAAAACTATGGTACTTTTTATCTGCTTTTGGTTCGTATTGCCCTCCCCAATTGTAAGCATTCCAAAATATTCTTTTGGGAGACCAGGGTTTTACCCATTTCATTTGTTCTGGAAATACATTGGGATCTCCTGCTTTTTCGTAGGCTTCTCTTGCCAGAATAGCAGAAGTGGTGTGGTGCCCGTGGGTGGTTCCGGGAGTAGTGTTAAACCTGGTAATGATGATGTCGGGTTGAAAATTTCTAATTACCCATATTACATCTGATAGCAATTTTTCACGGTCCCAGTTATTAAGCGTTTCATTGGGAGTTTTGCTATAGCCAAAATCAATGGCACGGGAAAAAAATTGTCTGCCACCATCGGTTTCCCTGGCTTTCAATAATTCCTGGGTCCGTATCATTCCCAATTGTATTCCCAATTCTTTACCTATCAGGTTTTGACCCCCATCACCCCTGGTAAGGGACAGGTAACCCACTTCTGCGTTAATGGCATTGGACAAGTAAGCTATCAACCTGGTGTTTTCATCGTCGGGGTGAGCCGCAATGTACAATACCCGTTTGGTCTCTTTTAATTTTAGAAGCTGGTGGTAAATTTCAGAACCACTTTGTGCGCTGGCGAAAGGAGCAGTTAAATATATTCCGGCCAGGTAAAAAACAAGCAACAGGCCTGAGCGTTTGAATAAGTTCATTGGTTGAGGTTTCATGTTTCAAGCTAAGCATTGTAAAAACGAACCTGAAACTAATTTACATTAATGGAAATATAAGCAGATCAAATTGATTAAACAGCAAAATCTTATAAATTTAGGACTTTGTAATATTAAATTTTTAATGCTATATTTTGCTTGTAAGATAAAAATTTTACCATGGCAATTAACAAAAACCACAAAGATATTCCTGGCAACCCCTCAACTGCCACATCGAGCAAGGTGTTTTTAAATGACCGGAGTAATGGTCGACCGTTAAAGGTATTGACCGAAAATGATTGGGATTTTTGGGTGGACAATGGTTATGTCATTATAAAAAATGCAGTACCTAAATCTTTAACTAATCGCCTAAGGAACCTTTTATGGGAATTTGAAGAGAAAAATCCAAAGGATCCTGAAACCTGGTATGGTGAAGAGAGGCCTGAAATGAAAATGAAGGAACTGACCAACAGTGGTATGGTAGAAATTTACAATCACCAATATCTGTGGGATATACGCCAATATCCAAAAGTGTACGAAACTTTTACGGATATATGGGGCATGGATGAGCTTTGGGTGACCATTGACAGAGCCAATCTTAATCTGCCAGCCAGGCCAGATTTTGAGTTCAAAGGCTTTATTCACTGGGATTATGATCCTGAGACAAATCCCCAAAACGTACAAGGCTTGGTAGCATTGAATGAACAGACCGACCCGAATGTCGGGGGATTTCAGTGCATCCCGGAATTATACCGGAATTATGAAACCTGGAAAACGAGCCAGCCTGCAGACAGGGACAGGTTCAAACCTGATATCAGCGGATTTGAGTTGACCAAGGTAAAGCTGGACGAGGGAGATCTTTTGATTTTTAACAGCAAATTACCTCATGGTATCCGGCCCAATATCAGCCGCGACAAGGTCAGAATGGCCCAATACATTTCGATGATGCCGGCAGAAAATGAAAACCAGGAACTCAGAGATTGGCGCATATCTTCCTGGAAAAACAGGATAGCACCCGATGGTTACGCCTTTCCCGGTGACCCCAGAAACTGGGAACAAACAAAATACAAAACGGCCATCCTCAGTCCTTTAGGTCGAAAACTGCTTGGATTGGATCCCTGGTATATCACAAGGTCCACCAGTAAGTAAATTTCAAGGCCAATGTTCTGTTTTTCACATAAAACGGGGCTGGCAGGTAATTATCCGTGAAAACGAGGTAAAGGTCAGAAGCAGGCTTAAACCGCCATTGAAATCTTGTATTTAAGTTGATATTATCTATCTGCTCATTATACTGCGCAAAGGCGGTGAAAAACAAGGTATTGGTAAAGGTTACATCTACCCTTGGACCCACCAGCCAAAATCTGGTATTTCCCCAGGGTTCCGGCAAATCAATCTGGTTATAATTTCCTGTCATGGAAAGCCCTACGTATGGCTGAAACCTGTATCCAAGCTCACCGGCAACATTGAACCTTTCTCCCTGAGCAAAATACCCCCCGTATTGGGAAGAGACAGTATAGGTAAAGAGACTTTGGGGTTTGGACACGTATTCCATACCTATGGCATTCCAGGTATGGTCAGTAAATGCCGCCAATGTATCACCACTAAAGTTGGTGGGATCAAATGCCTGTTGCAACAATATCCTGTTGTAGGTATATTTCGCGGTCAAATTACTTTGGCTTCTGAACCTAATCGTGTAACCCAGTTCTGTGATATTATCCGTTTGCTCCCTATCCATATTATAAAACAAGGAAGTATTGAAAGTGGGGCCATGTCGGAGGATCTTCTTACTTTTTGGGAAAAAGAGGTAGGCCGCATTGGGGTTGATCCTGTAATAACCGTTTCGGGGCACATACCCCACTTCTGCCGTATAATTCGGGGATACATATTCGTGTTTCCATTCCCAGGTCAGGTTACCACTGGAATACCTGAGATTGGCAGCATGAACCATGCTCTCTCCTGATTCCACAGGACTAAAAGATTTTAGGAACAGTGCTTTACCTGTCCAAAGGTTATTGGATGAGGCCAGGTTGTATTCCAATCCAATATTTCTATTGTAAGCAGGAACAGGTTCCGTGTCTGTTCCGTTGGTACCGGGTATCTGACTTGAATTGGCTTTGTTGACGAAAATTGCGGCAATATTGGAACGTTGTCCCACCCTTCTTTGAGCAGACATTACCGTAAAATTTTGTGCAGGGGTTGCCGTTTCTTCTACTTGTCCCGTCTGCATGTTCATGGCACCTATTCGCCAATCGCGGTTGATTTTGCCGCTTAGCCTGGCACCAAACTGAATTGGCGCATTTAAACCAATCCGCCTTGAAAAGAAAGGTCTGATGGTTTCATAACCAAAATTGGCGAAAAGGTCGCCGTTTTCCAGAAAAAATTGCCTGCGTTCCGGGAAAAACAATTCAAAGCGATCCAGATTGGTGATTTGCCGGTCCACTTCAACCTGTGAAAAATCGGGGTTTACGGTGAGGTCCAGGTTTAATGAAGAACTCACCGCAATTTTAGCATCTACTCCTACCCTGTTCTGGTAGTCGGTAGGTATTCCCCCTTCATTGTTTTTTACACTACCCCCCATCACATAAGGGATTATAGACACATTCATGCCTGCCTCCGGGGGTGCCTCATCCCAAACAAGGATACCCGTGTAGGCAAGGGATGCCGAAGGAAACTGCCTTGGAACAGGAGCCCAGGCAGATTTCTCGGTGGTTTTCAGGTCTAGCCTGCTGAAGTTGATCCCCCACTCTTTGATACCCTTTTTGTACCTGATGGATTTGAAGGGTATGGCGGCCTCAAAAACCCACCTGTCATCGTAATTCTGAACCTTGGATACCCATTTATTGTCCCAGCTTAAATCTACCTTTCCCCCTTCATACATGATACCATCCCATTGGGCTCCGGCAGCATTTGCCCCAAACGAAAAGCCATTGGTCTGGTCATCAAAGGTGTCCATGAACAACAGGAAATTATCATTTTTACCAAAGGAAAAATCACGGCGCAATGACTCTACGTAATAGGGTCCGGGGACGGCATGGTGGTTGACCACCAGCAAATACAGCCGTTCATCATCGTATGTCATCATGACATCCGTATCCACCTGGGAAAAGCTGGTATCCATGGGCAGGATCATGTAAAAGTCACTGGCCACTTCAGCATCCTTCCAGGCCTTTTCATCCACCTTCCCGTCAATGACTACCGGAGAACTGGCCCGTTTTATATGCAACCTGTATGCATCATTAATTTTCTGACCCAAAACAGGAACTGACAAAATCAACGCAAAAAGCAACAAACAGAACTGTCTGACGCTAAAATCTCCTGCTGTAAAACTACGAACCATACCGTAAACCCAATATTTTCCTTTAAAACAATTAATTTTGAAGGGCAATATTAAGGTAAATAATCCTATTGTAGCCTTTTATTTCTACAATTTTCCGGAAAAACAGGGTAAATTATATTGGTTGTCACATTTAGGTATCAATGGTTAATTTCTTTTCGTTTCCTGCTTTACTTCACCCGTTATTTTGTCCTTTAGTATTAATTTCTCGTCACCATTTGGCAAAAGCTCCTTTTTGATCAGGTAGTACTTTTCATCGTGGGAAGCGTAGGATTTTTCATGCCGGGGGTCCGATTTTCCTCTCCAGTCTTCCAAAATAACTTTTTCCCAATTTTTGGTTTTTGCCGATAAAAGCGCAGCATCCAGGATGGCATTCACCACATATCCATCATAAAAAGTCTCCAGGGGTGCCCTGCCCTGCTCCATGGCATCAAACATATCCGTAAACATGTGCGGGTAGCCCAATTCATGGGCTTCATCTCCCACAGGAAATAACCATCCGGAATCTGACTCAGCTTTTTCTGCCACATATTTCCCCCCTTTTCCGGTAGTAAACATGTCAAAACCTGTTCTCAAAAAGCTGTTCAGCCAAATAGTACCCTCTGTTCCCATGACTTCATCCCTCAAATCCATGCCCCCGCGAAAAGTCCAACTGACTTCAAATTGACCAATGGCACCATTTTCATACCTCACTAGTCCGATAGCATGGTCTTCTGCTTCAATAGGGTGTACCTGGGTATCAGCCCAACACATGACTTCCACAGGTCGAACGGATTTGCCGATAAAGTTTCTTCCGATTTCCACACAATGACAGCCCAGGTCAATGATGGCTCCCCCGCCTGAAAGGTCTTTGTCCCAAAACCAATCACTATGTGGGCCGGGATGGGCTTCCCTTGATTTGGTCCACAATATCCTTCCCAAACTGCCTGCCTGTACGCTATCAACAGATTTCAGAAACTTGGGGGTATAGCAAAGATCCTCCAGATATCCGGCAAAAACCCCCGCTTGTTCAACAGCATCCAACATGCGCTTGGCTTCGCTGGCATTTCTACCAAGCGGTTTGGTACACAAAACTGCTTTACCATATTTGGCGCAGGCCATCACAGCTTCTTCGTGCAGGTGGTTGGGCAGGGCAATGATAACAGCATCGATGCTTTCATCTTTGATGACTTTTGCCATTTTGGTGCTGTAAGCATTCAATCCATAATCTGAGGCAAATCTTTTCGCATTTGTTTCATTTCTGGAATATACAGCGGTGATTTGATCTCTCCTTCTTTGGGCATGTAGCGTATCCGCATAAAATCGGGCAATAAACCCGGATCCGAGCATAGCAATATTCATGGGTTTTTATAAATTGGTTGCTTAAATGTACCAAATTTGATGAAAAATGAAAATTTAGAGTACCCAGCATCAAACCGTCCTATTAACTTTAATTTTGATTGGTTTTCCCGAAATATCCCGGATTTGATTCTCTCAATAAGCATAACAATTTCATGACAATCACAACTTTAATACACCCATGCACTTACTGAGCAAAGCCGAAGAAATAGTGCATTTTTTGGAATGGGCCGAGGAAAACGGTATGCTTTTCGAATACGATGGGTCAAAGCATAAGATCCGCATCACTTACGAAGATGCAAGGATTGCCGAGCTGAGGCTCCCTATATTAGCAGAATATATACCTGAGACTGGCCAATTAAAGTTTGAAGAAAAAAATTACATCTTGTGCATGGTGAGAGCCGGGATGGCCGCAGTGGGATATTTTGAAAATGGCATCAACATATCCCACAAAGTTTTCAGAGCCTATATGGTCAGAAAAAAACAGGGCAAAAGTCAGATTAAATACCTGAAAACAAAAGGGAAATCCAGGGCTGGATCCAGGGTAAGGCTGGGAGAATCAGAAAGCTTTTTCAATCAGATCAATGATAGAATAGCATCTTACATGAACAGTTACCATGTCGACCACATCGGCTATTCCTGTTCAAAAACCTTATGGCCCTTTCTCTTTACACCAGACTCAGCCTTGCAAAAAAACAAAAATCTGCTGTACAAAATCCCTTTTCATATCCAACAACCCACTTACGATAAACTATTAGAAATCAATAGGTTAATTCATTTAGCAGCAATTAAAGTTGAAGAAAGTGAGAAAGCTCATTTTGCCACCTACTTCAAGGAAGATTCGGATTCATCACAGGAGGATGAGCTTTGGTAACTGCCTGGATGACGGTAATTTAAAGCCCTTCCAAACATTTAGTGGATAAAACTATAAAGAAGTTACCCTACTACCCTTTATATTTGCCAATATAGATTCAAAAATTATGCAATACGATATTACCATTATAGGGGGAGGCATTGTCGGACTCGCAACAGGATTAAAAATAAAAATCCAAAAACCTGATTTAAAAGTAGCTATTCTTGAAAAAGAGGAGGCCCTGGCCAGGCATCAAACAGGAAACAATAGTGGCGTGATCCATTCGGGCTTGTATTACAAGCCCGGAGGTCATAAAGCCAATAATTGTATTGATGGGTACCGACAGCTGGTACAATATTGCCAAACCCATGATATTCCTTTTGAAATAACCGGCAAGGTGGTTGTTGCTACTGAAAAAGAGCAGTTGCCTCAGTTAAAATTCCTGATGGAAAGGGGCTTGCAAAATGGTCTGGCTGGGATAAAATCCATAACCATGGATGAGCTAAAGGATTTGGAACCTTATTGTAACGGACTCGGTGCATTGCATGTGCCTCAAACCGGAATTGTAGATTACAAAGCGGTTGCCCTTAGCTATGGGAAAGAGTTCCAGGCATTGGGTGGAGAGATACTTCTTAGTCATAAGGTGCAGAATATAGGTAGTTTGAAAAATAAAATCGTTATTAAAACTTTAAATAGTGAGTTGACTACCAAAGTGCTGATCAATTGTGCCGGTTTATATGCTGATAAAATTGCCGAACTCCACGAAAAAACGACCTTGCCCATCAGGATCATTCCTTTCAGGGGTGAGTATTACAAAATCAAAAAAGAAAGGCAGTATCTCGTAAAGAACTTGATTTATCCTGTTCCAGACCCAAATTTTCCTTTTTTAGGGGTCCATTTCACCCGAATGATGAAAGGCGGAGTAGAAGCCGGCCCCAATGCTGTACTTGCTTTTAAAAAAGAAGGTTACCGCAAAAGCGATTTTAACCTGAAGGAATTTTTGGAAGCCATTACCTGGCCCGGGCTACAAAAAGTGGCTGGAAAATATTGGAAAACAGGTTTGGGAGAGTACAAACGATCCTTTTCAAAAAAGGCCTTTACTGCGGCACTTCAGCAATTGATACCCGATATCCAGGAAAGTGATCTGGAAAGTGGTGGTGCTGGTGTGAGGGCACAGGCATGCGACAGGAACGGAGGGCTTTTGGATGATTTTGCGATACATGAGACGATCCAAGCCGTTCATGTGATCAATGCACCTTCTCCAGCAGCCACCAGTGCCCTTTCTATCGCAGATAAAGTGGCGGGACTTGCATTGGCCAAGCTGTAAAGCAAAAGTATTCAGGAATGATGGTGGTGCCTCCAAAATTCTATAGTGGCACATATCAGTTGCTGATAGGCATCAATCTGAAGGGGTTTTGTCAGATAAGCATTGGCACCCAACGATAAAGATTTGAAGGCATCACTATGACTGGAACTTGAGGAAAACATGATGATGGGAACCAGGGCCAGGTGTGCGTTTGCCCTGATCCGCTCCAGCATTTCAAACCCGTTGATTTTGGGCATGTTGATATCAGAAATAATAATGAATTTTTCCATTTGAAAAATTTCCGGATTGATTCCTTCAATATAATTCAAAAATTTCTCGGGATGAGAAAAGCTCTTAAAATTAATAGGGTATGAAATATCAGAGATAGCGTCTTCGATGATTAAAATATCTACATCACTATCATCCACTACTACCAGATTTATGCACATGTGTGGACCAGAACGTTTTCGTTAATTGGATTAATTAAGGTATGTTTTTTACTTTCAAAGATAAACTTCACCCCAATCCCGCAAAGATATTACATCCCTTTCACTTCCACTACACATTAATAAAATCATTGGCTGTTATCCGCTCAATATAACAAAAATTCAAAACCTGGCTGGACTAAAAGATTTTCAGCAAATACTACCTGTATGCCTTCACTTCCTCAAGTACATCATTTGTTGCTTCAAGGAATTCTTTCTTATGCGTCTCAATGCCATCAGCAAAACCCTTTTCCAACATTAACCGCTTTCCATTTCCTATGATAACGGCTAATTTTTCCAAATCAAACAGACCTAGGGTAGGTTTGATTTTGTGTCTTGCCTGTTTGATCGTCGGTAGACTCTCCTCTTCTATTCCCCTGATATAGGCAGTCCGGAGTTCTTCAACGGCAACTTGAATGGCATCTAACAATTGATTTCTAAAAACCATATCGTCTTCAACCATTTCTTCAATTTTTTTGAAATCAATATTTTTATACTTTTTCTCCATAATTATAATTTAGTTGAAGATTTCCCAGCCAGAAATCCGGTACTCCAGGCTGCTTGAAAATTATATCCTCCGGTTATCCCATCCACGTCAATTACCTCGCCTGCAAAAAACAATCCTGGTATCAACTTGCTTTCCATGGTGTTGGCATCGATTTGCTGGAGATCCACTCCCCCCGCAGTGACAAATTCTTCCTTAAAGGTAGTTTTTCCTGAGATTATTAATGAAAAGTTGAATAGGTTTTCTATCAATTTATTGATTTTTTTTTTGCTTATTTCTCCCCAAATCAAATGGTCCTCAATAGCGGCATGAGCGACTAAATATTGCCATAGCCTTGCTGGCAAGTCAAAAAGTGCATTTTTTAGGATATTTTTTTTGGGGTGGGCCTGCTTAAAGGCATTCAAGGCTGCTTTTAATCCGGGCTCGGTAAAGCTTTCATCCCAATTGATTAATACCGTAGCTTTATATTGATGATCATACAGCCAATCGGCTCCAAAAGCGGAAAGTTTCAGGACAGCCGGACCAGAAATCCCCCAATGGGTAATGAGGATTGGTCCCGAATATTGGAGTTTTGTCCCCTCAAACCTGATTTTACCATGAGGAACACTGATTCCCTTTAACAATTTTAATCCCGAATCAGGGGTGTTGAATGTAAATAACGAAGGGATGGGGTCTACTATCGAATGTCCCAACTTTTCTAAAAAGGAATAACTTTCCTTTTTGTTGCTTCCCCCTGAACAAATGATCAAGCGATCTACTTTTTCTTCAAATCCATTCCCCTGAAGCAAAAAACCACCATCAAGTGGTAGAACCTTTTGAATAGCCTGACGGGTCTCCACTTCTACCTGATATTTCCTAGCTTCGTCTAAAAGTACATTAACAATGGTCCGGGAATCATCACTTTGTGGGAAAACCCGTAAATCCGCTTCCGTCTTGAGCAGAACACCTTTGCTTTCAAACCAGGCCATGGTGTCGGATGTACTGAAATAGCGGAACACTTTTTTCAAAAATCGGCTGCCTCTAGGATATCCCTTTAACAATTCGTTTGAAAAAATGGTCCCCTGAGTCAGGTTGCATCTCCCTCCTCCGGACACCAATACTTTCGAAAGTACTTTCGGACTTTTTTCAAAAAGTTTAACTTTATTGCCGGTGTATGCTGCGTGAATGGCTGCAAAAAATCCAGCCGCACCGCCACCAACTACTCCTATTTTCATATTATATGTAAGGTATTCATAAATTGCACCGTTAAATTATTCATTTTTAGAATAACAAATGACAAAACAGCATAAAATTAAATCAAAAAGACTTAATAGATCCAATAAAAACTTTTCTTTATTTTATTTTTCCATTCTGGTTTTGATTGTGCTTCTGGCTTTTTTTGCCAGGAAGGAATGGAAAAAGAACAAGGATATCCTGGTAATCGCTAATCCTCAGGAAAATGTAGAAGCGGATTCTACAGAAAATCAAAAGGGTAAGGAGCAATTCTTTGGAGAAAAGGAACCAACAAAAGAGGAAACCCATTTTTTCATGGATAGTGACTACATCCAATCCCTTTTGTTACCAGCCTGGTCTGATGAAAAAAGGCTTCAGGTAGTCCACCATGGCTATTATTCCCTTGGTTACGATGAATCATTGGAACAAGCCTCCTGGGTAGCTTACCAGTTAAGCCCTGAGAAGCTCAGGGGAATTCACAAGCGTACAGATGATTTTTCCGAAGATTTTCTAATAGTTACCGGCTCCGCACATCCTGACGACTACTACAGATCGGGATATGACAGAGGCCATCTGGCTCCTGCAGCTGATTTCACTTATTCAGAGAAGGCCATGGAAAGCAGCTTTTATATGAGCAATGTTTCGCCCCAGCAGCCTGGTTTTAACAGGGGCATTTGGAAAAAAATAGAAGAACAAGTCCGTTCCTGGGCCATAGCTTATGAAAATGTCCTTGTGATCACAGGACCGGTAGTCAAGCAAAATGAGCGCCTTGTCATAGGAGAAAATCAGGTGCTTGTCCCGGACTATTTTTTTAAAGTGATCTTTGATATTCATCCCCCTGGGTATAAAATGTTAGCTTTTTTGTTAAAAAATGAAAAATCAGACCGACCTTTATTGGATCATGTAGTTTCTGTGGATAGTTTAGAGCAATTTTCCGGCTTGAATTTCTTCGAAGTACTACCGGATAGCCTGGAAATGGTATTAGAAAATGAGATTAAATATGACAATTGGTTTGAATAGATTGAGGAAATACGCCTTTATTTTTCTTTTATGGATGCTTTATTGGCCCTCATATGCACAGCTTCAACCTAACCTTGGGTCAACTTCCAGATTGATGGACAATGCTGTTAATGCCATGGAAAATAAAAACTTTACGGTGGCCAACAATTACTTTAGGGAAATCATCAAAAGCAATTTGCCAATTCCTCCGGAAATGCCTTACTTTTTTGCTACCACCCTGTTTGAACTCGGTCAGTATCACAATAGCAGCAGCTTTATCCAAAAGTACCTTGATCTCAACGGATTTGAAGGAGAGCACTACGATGAAGCCAGAGTCCTTATAGAAAAACTGGAAGCACCACTTGCCGAAATAGCCAGTTGTAATCGCTGTGATAGTAAGGGGTACCGCTATCAAACATGTCAAACCTGCCATGGCGAAGGACACACCGATCAAGAGTGTTCGTTATGCAAAGGGCTTGGAATCATTGGTTGTAGCCGCTGTACCGGTGATGGTCTGGTGACTAAGAGAAATGTTTTCAATATATTGGAATATTTTGAATGCGACCGTTGTGAGGGGAAAGGGAGACTTACCTGTACCAAATGTGAGGGTAGTTTGGTGGAGCATGGAGAATGCCGCACCTGTCAGGGAAAAGGTCAAATAGAATCAGAGATCGTTTGTAACCACCTTGATTGAAAAAAAAAAGTCTGGATTTACCAGACTTTTTTGTTAAGGACAATAATTTTTTATGGCCTCATCAGCCGGATCATAACCATTTTCTGCAGCAGTTCTAAAGTCGCTACAGGCTTTCGAAGCTTCCTCTGTTGCTACATAAAGCATTCCCCGGTAATAATACGTTTGTCCGTTTTTAGGACTCATTTTAATCGCCGTATTGTATTCCCTAAGCGCTTCCTTAACATTCCCAAGGCGGTGCATGGACCTGGCCTTCAGAAAATAGGCCATAGCAGGAGCGCCAGCGACTTCTACAGCATTGTCGGCATACATTAAAGCCAATTCCGGCTGTTCATTTTTGTGGTATAAATTTGACAAACTCAGCAAAACCTGAATGTTTTTGGGGTCTTGCTTCAAAGCCAACTTGAAACTATCTTCTGCCTTTTTCAACTCATTCAATTCCTCATGTGCCCTACCCTTATTGTAAAGTGCTTTTACATTATTTGGCCTGTTTTCCAAATAACTGGCGTAAGCCATTATGGCTTCCTCATATTGACCCTCACTGTAATACACATCTCCTTTTGATGAAGAATTTTCATTACAGGATGCCAATAAAAGGGCCATTAAAAAAATGTTTAATAGGTTTTTTACCGAAATCATAATACTTTTTACGTTTAAACTGCAACACTGTTTTCTCTAAGCGCTTCATTGAGAGAAGTCTTTAAATCAGTGGAAGCTTTTCTTTGACCAATGATCAAAGCGCAAGGAACCATAAACTCGCCGGCACTAAAGGATTTTTTTATGGAGCCGGGTATGACTACAGATCTGTCCGGTACATAACCTTTGTATTCCTTTGGTGCATCTCCGGTCACATCTATGATCTTTGAGCTTGCGGTCAGGGTGACACCTGCTCCAATGACGGCTTCCTTCCCTATCCTTACTCCTTCCACGATAATTGCCCTGGACCCAATAAAGGCACCATCTTCCACGATAACAGGAGCGGCCTGTATAGGTTCCAGTACTCCTCCTATGCCAACGCCACCGCTCAGATGTACATTTTTACCAATTTGAGCACAGGAACCTACTGTCGCCCAGGTATCCACCATGGTACCCGAGTCAACATAAGCTCCGATATTGACATAGGAAGGCATCATCACTACACCCTTAGCAAGAAATGCGCCATATCTTGCAACAGCATGTGGAACTACCCGAACACCCTGTTTGGCATAATTGGTTTTAAGGGCCATTTTATCATGGAATTCAAAAGGTCCAATTTCTATGGTCCTCATTTTTTGAATGGGAAAATAAAGAATTACAGCTTTTTTTACCCAATCATTTACTTTCCAAGATCCGTCTTCCTGCGGTTCAGCAACCCGTAATGTACCATTATCCAAATCTGCAATAACAGTTTTGATGGCAATCTGTACATCCTTTTCGTTTAACAAATCCCTGTTATCCCAGGCTTTTTCTATAATGTGCTGTAATTCCATAAAGTTTTAAATATTAGCTTTGTTTGAATGATTACCGAATGATGAGAAAAAAAATCCCTATAGTCCTGGCTTCCATCCTTAAACCTGTAAATGATTCCAGAATGTTGTTTAAGCTGGGATTTTCATTGCGTGAAACAAATAAATACCACCTTAACATCATAGGTTTTTCTTCAAAAAAAATACCAATTAGTGAAAATATTAATTTTAAGGTGATTTTTTCCAAAAACAGGACTCACCCTACCAGGATTTTGGTACCCTTCAAATTCTTTTTTCAGCTTTTAAAGATCAAACCCAGGATAGTTATCGTCAGCACCTATGAGCTTTTGCCAATGGCTGTATTGGGGAAAGCAATCCTGTCGTACAAGCTGGTTTATGATGTTCAGGAGAATTATTTGTTGAACCTGCAGCACAACCAAACACTATTTGGATTTAGAAAATTCCTGGCTAAAATGCTTGTCTTTTTTTTTGAAAAACTGAGCCATCCCTTTATTGACCATTTTCTATTTGCTGAGAAATGTTTTGTGCAGGAAATGCCAGCCATTAAAAACCATACAGTGATCCAAAATAAGGCCCATTTACCAGATAAATTTTTGCCTTCTTTTCGGATCGAAAAGGTCCAATCACCGCATTTTTTGCTGACCGGCACCATTGCCAGGGTGTATGGAGTTTCTGCTGCGATCGACTGGTTTATTGAACTCAGGCGTATGGTACCTGGAGCCAGCCTGTATGTAATCGGCCATTGCCCCTTGCCCTCTTATGCATCCGAACTTCAATCAAAGGTCAAAACGCAGCCTGGTATTCACCTTCAACTTTCTCCGGATCCATTACCTCATCCCCACATCCTGCGGGAAATCCAAAAAGCAGACATACTCCTTCTTCCTTACAAGTTACTTCCCAGTATCAGGGATAAAATCCCGACCAAACTTTACGAAGGAATTGCCCATCAGAAACCCATACTTATTACAAAAAATAAAATCTGGGAAGATATGATACAAAAATATCCCGCAGGTATAGTGATCGACTTTGGAGATACGAAAAGGATAAAGGCGAGCTGGGAAAAATTTTCCAGTATGTATTTTTACAAAATCCCACCCGGGATTGAAGTCAGTTGGCAGGCAGAAAAAAAATCTTTTCAACAGTTGATTGAAGCTTTACTTTAGCGCTAACCGGGGTAAATTGTACTTTTCTTATACCCGGAAAAACGCTCTCATTCAGGCTATTCCTAAGTTTTATAATTGTTTAAAATGCAATAAATCAACTATTTATATTATTTTTAGACAGGGCTAAAATATTTTATAGTTCAATCTTAAAATTCCAAAACATTAAATACGGACTTATCCACAAGCATTTTAGTCGCTGATTTAATTTTTTTTTAGATCAGTCTAAATCTTATTTTTGTCAAAAATATAACCATGAAAAAACTTACCCCTGCTGAAGAAAACTACCTCAAAGCGATTTACCATTTACTGGAAGAAGGGCCTGAAAAAGTATCCACCAATGAGATTGCCTCCCTCATCCAATCCAAGGCCGCATCAGTCAGCGACATGCTGAAACGATTGGCTGAAAAAGAATTGATCGATTATAAGAAATACCACGGTGTAAGCCTGACGGATTCGGGTCACAAAACGGCCCTTCACATCATCCGTAGAAACAGACTTTGGGAAGTGTTTTTGGTAGAGAAGTTAAAATTCAATTGGGATGAAATTGATACCCTTGCTGAAGAATTGGAACATGTAAATTCTCCCCTACTTGTAAGGCGCCTGGACGAGTACCTGGGATTTCCCAAATTTGATCCCCATGGAGACCCCATACCTGATGAATTTGGAGAACTAAGCAGCAAACCGAGGATTGTACTGAGCGAGGTACGCAGCGGTCAAGTCGGAAAAATAGTGGCTGTCAATAACAGTAGTGCCGCCTTTTTGAAATACCTGGATAAGGTAGGCATTTATATTGGTGCAAAGGTTGAGGTTTTAGATACCATTGAGTTTGATGGTTCTCAGGAGTTGCTTATAGATGGGCAAAAGAAAGTATTTGTTTCTAAGGAAGTTTCGGCCAATATACAGGTGATGTTGCACCCGGCCTGAGCTCGTGGAACCAGGGAGCTGCAATTTTGGTTTTAAGTCAAATTTACCTGATAAAAAAAGGAACAGAAATTGATATATTTGTCGCGTTAATCATGAAACATATGAAAAAAATATTGGGGATTGTGATGTTGGGGCTAATGGTTTCACTCCCTTTGAAAGCGCAGAAGGAGGCCATTACCTGGTATAGTTTTGAAGAGGTAATCGATAAGGTGGAAGAAAGTCCTAAAATGATCCTCGTTGATGTCTATACAGATTGGTGTGGTTGGTGTAAAAAAATGGATAGGGAAACCTTTACCGATAAAAAGGTCATCAGTTATGTGAACGAAAATTTTTATGCCGTAAAACTGAATGCTGAGGACGCAAAAAAGAAATTTGAATTCAGGGGAAAGGAATATTCAGAGGAAGAAATGGCCCGTGCCATGCGGGTAAGATCCTACCCCAATTTTGTCATCATGGATGCAACTATGGAAAACATCACCCAATTGCCTGGCTATAGGGAAGCCAA
The DNA here is from genome assembly GCF_011290685.1 of Cyclobacterium plantarum. Classification (GTDB taxonomy): domain Bacteria; phylum Bacteroidota; class Bacteroidia; order Cytophagales; family Cyclobacteriaceae; genus Cyclobacterium; species Cyclobacterium plantarum. Next base: position 170,043 of record NZ_JAANYN010000008.1, on the reverse strand, counting down.
ACCATTTGTTGAATCGCTGATGGCCCTGCTTGAAAATTTCAAACATTAAATGCCACAAATTCACAGTCAAAAAGAAGATACCATCATAGCCCTGGCCACTCCTCAGGGAGTAGGTGCCATTGCCGTAATCCGGCTTTCCGGTAAAGATGCCATCCGGCTCACAAACCAGGTATTTTTTGGTAAAAATCTGGAACAGCAAAGCAGCCATACCATCCACCTTGGCACCGTACGCGATGGGGAAAAGGTAATCGATGAAGTGCTGGTTTCCCTTTTTATCGCACCAAAATCCTTTACCAAAGAAAATGTGGTGGAAATATCCACACATGGCTCCTCCTATATTGTCAACCAGGTGATTAAACTGATGATCCGAAAAGGTGCCAGGCCTGCCCTGCCCGGGGAATTTACCCAAAGGGCTTTTCTCAATGGTCAGTTTGATCTGGCCCAGGCAGAGGCAGTGGCGGATCTGATCCACTCCGATTCAGAAGCATCCCATCAGGCCGCCATGAATCAGATGCGTGGCGGATTTTCGGGAGAAATAGCAGGCTTGCGAACGGAATTGATCCATTTCGCCTCCATGATCGAACTGGAACTTGATTTTACAGAAGAGGATGTGGAGTTTGCCAGCAGGGATGATTTGCGGGTATTGGTTGAAAAACTGCTGCGGGTAGTAGAAAACCTGATCAGCAGCTTTGACCTGGGCAATGTGATCAAAAACGGAGTGCCCACCGTCATCGCAGGAAAACCCAACGCGGGAAAGTCCACCCTGCTCAATGCCCTTCTCAATGAAGAAAAGGCCATTGTTTCAGAGATAGCTGGCACCACCAGGGATTTTATTGAAGATGAAATCAATATAGGCGGGGTAATTTTTCGCTTTATAGATACTGCAGGCTTGCGGGAAACCACCGACACCATAGAGGCCATGGGCGTAAGCCGTACGCGGGAAAAAATGAAGGCGGCTTCTTTGATCCTGTACCTCTTTGACCTGGGCGATACCGATATGGTGGAAATCCACCGTGACGTCAACTTATTGGAAAATTTAGGAGTTCCCTTCCTTAAAGTAGCCAATAAAATGGATAAAGGTAATCATCAATTGATCAATGAGTTAAAGGATATTTTCCCAGACACGATATTTATCTCATCCGGAAAAAGGGAAAATCTGGATGGATTGAAAAAAAAGATACTGGAATTGGTCAATCTGGACAAATTCAAAACCGGCAATACCATTGTCACCAATATCCGGCATTACGATTCTCTGAACCGGACCCGGGAGTCTTTGTTAGATGTGCTGAACGGACTGGAGCAGGAAGTGACCAATGATTTTCTGGCCATGGATATCCGCCGCTCCCTGCACTACCTGGGCGAGATCACCGGAGAGATTACCACGGATGATTTGTTGGCGAATATTTTTAGTAAGTTTTGTATCGGAAAGTAACCTTTGAGGTTTTCAAAACCTCGAAGGTTTCACCGTGAAAATTAGTGATTGATCCTCGATTTTATAAATATCTAAAATGACCGTCGAAGAATTAGCCCAGTACCTTTCCTCCAAAAAACCCGGATTCCAAACCCAAAATGGCCTGTCCATTTATTTGATTGACGGGTCGATTTGTTCCAATTATGATTTTGAAATCGAAGAACTGGAATTTTCCTTTAATTTGTTCACTGAAGAGGAAAGCCTTCACGAGTTTATTGAGGGGTTTAGAATCCAGAACATCAATGATTTTGAAGCATTGGGTTACAATAATAGTTGGATCCGGTACCTCAACCGGGAAGCCGATATGGAGGTTACCCAGATGGAATTCGAAGAGGGCCCGCTATGTTTTCGATTACACAAAATGAAAACCCTGGTATTTTCTGCCTCCTTACATTTCTATGATGAAGTGTATGATCACCTGACCTTACCGGAAGATTTTATTTCTTATTTTTTCAAGAATAAATCAAAGATTGCTACTGCTATGGCAAATCGGTATCAATTTTAGGGATAACTCCCATTGGCATGATGCATTAACACAAAAAACGTGCTTACCATCGGCAGGATCAGAAAGATTTAAGAAAGGATGCGCTTACCATTTGAGTTGCTTATTCAAGCTTATGAAATGGACGGTAGATAAGAAACAATAAAATAAGCATTATTTTTTTACTACAGGATGTCAGTTCATCATCACCCTTGATATTCGTAAATTGCTATATTTGGAAATACCTATGCTCCATGATGTGTGAAAGACAATGAATTGAAGGAATTCGAGTAAAATTTTAGGGAAAATCTTTTATGGAAAGCCAAATCGAAATCTACAAAGGTAGTGATGGTCAAACTAAAATAGAGGTAAAGTTTGAGCAGGATACTGTGTGGCTATCTCAAGAACAAATTGCAGACCTCTTTGACAAAGGAAGAAGTACTATCACTGAGCATATTGGAAATGTATTTAAAGAAGGGGAATTAGAAGAGCAAGTGGTGTGTCGGGAATTCCGACATACCACTCCCCATGGCGCTATCGTGGGTAAAACCCAAAAGAAAATAATAAGCACTATAATTTAGATGTTATCATTTCAGTCGGCTATCGCATCAAATCACAACAGGGGACTAGATTCCGCCAATGGGCCACCCAGCGACTTAAAGATTACCTGGTGCAGGGCTACGCCATCAATGAAAAAAGACTGGCACAAAAACAACAAGAAGTTCAAACGCTTAAGGATGGAATTAGAATACTAAGCCGGGCAATTGAACAAAAAGCAGATGATCAAAACCTGGATTGGCTTAACCATTTTGCCAAAGGGCTGGAATTGCTTGATGATTATGACCATGAAAACCTGGATAAAAAAGGATTAACTAAGAAAAAGACGAATTATCCGGGATTAGCTGATTACCAAAGTGTAATTTCTTCCATGAGGTCCGAGTTTGAATCCGGTGTTTTTGGCATAGAAAAAGATGGAAGCTTTGAAAGTGCTGTTTCACAGATCGGCAAGGGCTTTGACGAAGAAGACTTCTACCCTACCCTGGAAGAAAAAGCGGCCACCCTTCTTTACCTGATCATTAAAAACCATAGTTTCGTTGACGGCAACAAAAGAATTGCCGCAGCCTGCTTCCTTCTATTTTTGAAGCAGAATAATATTCTTCATAACAGCGAAGGCATCCCGATAATCAGCAATGATGCCTTGGCCAGTTTAACCTTATTCATTGCCTCAAGCAAACCAGAAGAAATGGATGCGGTGAAAAAATTGGTGATCAGTGTTCTTAATCGGAATAGAGAATGACAGTAGAACAATTTCATTATCTGATTGACAATATAACCTCCCTATGGGATTCAGGAATGATTACCATTCAAACTATTTTGATTACAGTAGCCGGATGGATAGCCTATCAACAATTGGTGTTGCAAAAGAAAAATAAGTATTATGCACCTGCAAAAGAACTTGTAAAGTTAAACCATGACCTTAATGAATACATTAGGAAATTAATTAGTACCTCAATTACAAGAAAGATGGAGGGCAGTGAGTATCAGCAAAAATTTGGAAACCTTCCTCCATCGTTTTCAAGGACGATTAATAAAATTTGTCAGATTTGTGAAAAAATTGATCCTGAAAAAGACATATTGTCAGATTTTTATATTCTGTTTGAGAAAGAAATAGAAGTCCTTGGAAATCAAAAATTATCAGAGGCGAATTATTTCAAAATCGGTTCAGCTCGATCAATTGAATCAGAATTCCTAGATACGCTAACTTATATTGAAATGTTAAATGAAAAGGCTCCATATATTGATAAAAAGGAGCTATTTAACGAATTTAATTCATATGTCACTAAATTGCCCCGGTTTGTAGGTGATAAAAATTCTCAAGAAATGAAAAACTTTTTGGAGGCTGATCTTGAAATAAGGAATGAAATACACAAATATTTATAGGAGAACTTTTCAAATAATCCGGGCAAGATGTATTCTAAAGTGAATCGAGGAACTACTTTCTGTTCCCTAAAACATAGGAAATAAAGAAGCGAAGGGGTACGTGGAGCTGAATTTGCTTTCCGATTTGGTGGCGAATTATGAGTAATTGCCCAATCCAATCTACTACCCTTTCGGAGGTCATAAAACTGCGAATGCATGAGCATAATAAAAAGCACTTCTCAATATTTGGGGGTAAGCAGTTCCAGAATCAACGAATATCTTAAACCCTTGTACTGGCTGGATCCTTTCTGGTATCTACCACCGCTTCAACATACAAGGCCTTTCCTTCTACACTATATATGATCTTGTAATTTCCTTCAACCAAGTAGCGGTATGAACGGCTTACTGTTTTATCTGTATCTTGAGGTGCTCAAGATTCTGGAAAAGTTTCCAATTGACGGGTTCTTGCCAAAATAGATATGGCCACCTTCTTCGCCGCTTGGGGAGATTTGGCAACAAGAAAATCATAGATGGCTTCTAAATCGCCTAACGATTCATCAGTCCAGATTACTTGTACTTTCTTCACTGATTAAACTTGCTTTCGAAGTAAGTCTCCATATCTTCCTGGCTATGGGTCCTCCCGCTTTCTATGTCAGCCTCTGAGCGTTTTAATTTGGATTCCAGTTTTTCTCCCATTCTCGAATGATATGCCGATTCCATGGAAGATTTACGTAAGTCATCAATTTTTTCGACCATGGCTTCATCTTGCCTGGTTAACCAATTGATCAATTCTATTTTTTTAAGAGCTAAGTCCATTCCTAACATAATTACATTTAAAGATAACGATAAATTATAAAAAATGATTATGGGAATAATCCAAGCCACTGTTTATTCCTTAAAAAATCCCTTTTTAATCCTGTACCGTAATTGTACCGGCAACAAGTTAACTTATTGTAAAATAAGCAATTATACTTTCTGTATCCGAAAATAGGAAAGTATAAATCATTATAAAAAGCTACAAGCAACGACTAATAAAACCCTCTATAACAATTGATTAGAGGCTTTTTTATTCTTGGAGGATTCAATTCATTTACCTATTTTCTCAAATTCCACGCTTGTGAGGAAATGGGTCCAAGCCAAATGGAATTATTTATTAATTTTTTAGGTGATTAGCGGGTTAATTTAAATCAAAAGGTTACTTTTGTTACAGGAGGGTTGTTTCTAGCACAATAGGCATGAATGTACCAGGCGAAAAACACTTGCCTGAATGAAATAAAATTCCCGAATTCCCATTTTTCAAAGACAGGAAACGCTGGTCTTTTGTCAATGTGGAGGATGAATTAGGATTTGCAGTGATAGACTTTAAATTTTAAACCATGAAAAAGCTAATCTACTTCCTATTGATCCCCCTGTTTTTTTCTTGCGCCAATGGATCTTCTGAAGAAGCCGAATCAGAAAATATCCTTGAAAATCTGACCTTTACGGTGGATACAGTTCTGGTAGATTCAGGTGATGATATTTTCATCCTAAGTTCAGGACTAGGTTTTAAAGCCCTTAACCAGGACAAAAGCAAACTGCTATTTTTTGAAAATGAACCATTAAACCTGGTGGAGGTGGATTTGAATAAGCTGAAATTAGTTCGGAAAATACCATTTCAAAAGGAAGGGCCTAATGGATTAGGTTCCAATTGGGTTAAATTCCAGTTGGGACCAAATGGGAATTTATTTATCAAGGGCTATAGAACACAGGGAATTTTTGATACCAAAGGAGAACTGGTCGAAAGTCTAAATGTGGTACCGGAAGGAATTAACCCTGAACTAGCCAACAATGTGCATCAGTTGTATGATAATCCAGTTTTTGATTTTGAGGATAATAGAATCTATTCCCAACCATCCACTGAGGAATCTGGGAAGCACCAGTTATTCATTATCGATCCGAGAACCAAGGAACTTCGAATGGAACCAATACCTGAAATGAAAGCTGTTAGGGAATTTGGTGGGACATTGGTCGTGGATGGGATGATAGACTTCTTTTTTGTCGATAACTACATGTATATCGAAAATCGACAGCTTTTTCTCACCGCAGGTGCTATGAGCGCCATTTACCGGTTGGATCTACTGACCGAAAGCTTGGAATTTATTGATATTCAGCACATAAATTTTCCCAATCGGATGATGTTCTCTGTCAATAATTCTCCTGAGGAAAAAGCAGCATTCAATGAAGATAAAAGAAAGGTATTCGAGCACTTGAATTATATGGAGCCGCGCTGGGATGAAACCAGGAAAATGTATTTGCGATTGGGTCGAAAAACTTTTTTGAGTGAAAAACGAGAAGACCCACCTACTTTTGAGGTTTTTCTTTTTGCCTACGACAAGGACTTTAATGTTTTGGGTGAAACCAAAATTGAAGGCTTAAATCAAGTACCCGAAAACTATTTTTGGAAAGACGGTAAGCTCTGGTCTTATGTCAATATCGAAGACGAATTGGGTTTTGCGGTGATTGATTTTAGGTTTTAGACCTCTGAAAAAATAGAAAGTGGGAAGGATGGAAGGAAAATCGCCTCGGAGAAGATTCAGGTTGACCGTCAGAAGGAATTGGCCTAACTCGAATGTTATATTATGAAATATTTCAAATGGAAGAAAAAGAAAAGTCTAGTATATCATCCCCCCGTTACCTCCCGGATCACGCGAAGCCAGTTTAAGCCAAGGATCTTTTTGATTCGCTTATTGCTATAACCGAGCCGCTGCATCGCCATGGTAATTTGGGGAAAATCGCTGATGTCCTTGATTTCGCGTGGCAGCTCAGGGCCCCCATCTAAATCGGAGCCTATCGCCATATGGTCCTCGCCAACTAAATTCACCCCATAGTCAATCACTTTAGCCAACTGATCTACGTGCATCCAATACTCATCGGGAATCTCCCCGGTAAAATTCAGTGGAACCTCTTTCATCAGCTCCTTGTCCACTTCTTCAATTGTCTTCAATTCGGTGCTTTGTACGGAAGCTGGGGTGGTCTCTTTGGTGTCTGTCTGCCATTCCCAGTATTTTGGGTTGTTAAACAGGCTGCCAAAGTGAATCCCAATAACCCCGCCTTTTGCCGCCAGAGCTTTTGCCGCTTCGTCGGTAATACAGCGCGGATGAGGTACGATGCTGTAAAAGCCACCGTGACTGTAGATTACAGGGTCTTTACTTGCCTCGACTGTTTGCAGGATGGCGTCATTCGAGGCGTGGGCAATATTGATGACCATTCCAAGACGATTCATTTCAGCAATGATTGTTTTTCCCAGCTCATTGATACCACCCCAACGACTGACATCGTTGCAGGTATCTATAAACGCATTGGTGGTATTGTGGGCGGTAAGCTGCATGGACCTAAGCCCTAATCGATAAAGTGCACGTAATAGGTTGATATCTCCGTCCAGGTCAAAAGGGCCTTCCAAATCCAGAAATGCCGCAATCTTTCCTTTTTTGGTAATGCTTTCTATATCTGAAGCGGTAAGGGCCAGCTCGATCACCGCGTTGTTTTTCTCAATCTGGTCCAGCGCCAGGTTCACCACCCGAAAGGTGTTTTTCGTCTCAAACCTTCCGGGATAATAGTGTTCAGGGGTATATACGGTAAAAAACATCGCGTCCACGCCACCTTCCTTAGCCCTTGGGAGATCGACGGTCCCATCGGTATAGCGCTGTCCAATATCGGTACCGAACAGTAGCTCGCGAGTCATGACGTGGGTATGCCCGTCCATCACCAGGGCCTGGTGATGTAAATCATTCATTGGCTTGGTGGGGGGATCTAAAGCAAGACTCATTCCGGTAGCAGAAGCAGCTTTTAAGGTTTCTATTGGAAACATGCTTCCTGCAATCGGAAGAAGTGTAAGGCTTTTTATAAGGTCTCGGCGTTTCATGAGATTATCAAATTATCAATTATGAGTCAAAACCCCTAATATAGGGCCGGCTGGGAGGCCGCACACCATTGTTAAATTGGGTTCCGCGTGTGGAGCGGTAGGTCATGTTCATGTATGGTGTTTCGATGGTTCGCCCAATGGCTGAATAACGACCATTTTCCCAGTTTGATTCCATATAATGGTTTGTAATCCCGCTTGACAAGAGCAACCTCTCTGCATGAAAGGGTTCCGATTTGGTCACCATCATCTCTGTGATCCAGTGGGGTTGGGCATTTGAGGCATGGTACTGATCGAAAGGGCCTGCCCAACCAAGCATAGAGATGATCGTCGGGTCTTTGTGCCCTTCGATCTCCCCGGCGTAGGTCCATCCCACATCCCGGCCTGAGAGTACAGCGGCTTTCGTTCCATCATTATATTCCACCAAACATACATTTGCCTGATCATTCTGCTGAAAATGTCCAGGAGGTAATTCAAATTTTGCCGCAACTGAGTCAACCAGCTTGCTGGCCCAGGAATTGCGTTCTACCCATTTCCAGGTTTCAGCCCCTCTGATGGACTGTACCGATTTAACACCTGTCTCACCTCCCTTCCTGCGCTCTACAAAGGCTTGAAGTACGTCAATACAATGGAAAATACCACCTTCGTCCCCTGCCCCGCCAAGTACAATTGAATGCTTTATGGGTGTATCGGTGTCTAGTTCTTTCTCAGGCTTACGGTAATAGACGGGTATGGAGGAACCTCCGGTCAACGGAAAGTTGAGCTCCCGGGATTTGTCAAACATCCACTTGGACTCATCCCAATTGTAAGAGAGGTGTTTGTCATTAAAGACGGGTACTGATCTTTTACTCTGCTCGAAAACCTGTATCACCTGGCTGTAGATCAGCCAGCGCGGTAAAAGCCAATGGCCTTTTAGGTCCTTTGGATAATCCCCATGTTCTCCCACAATGACCACACCATCCACTGCAAGCTCCTTCCCCCCCAGCTTAACGGCCTCCCCTACCGTTTTAAAGACCGGAATGCCTTTGGCCTTTGCTACCTTCTGGCCCAGTACACTTTGCTCATGTTGATGCAGGAAGATAGAAGCTACCTCAACTCGGGATGGTGTATGGGCACCCTGCCACCAATATCCATCAATCAACTTGGTTACGATCCAGTCTGCATGGGATCTGGTAGCCCCCCAATAGCTGGCCAAAACGGCAATGCGTGGCCGTCGTTGTGGAGACTGCGCAGCAGCATTAAAACCGAGTCCAGTAAAAGTAGCCAAGCCGGCTAAACTGGTTATTCCAAGCATTTCACGGCGTGTTAAGAAAGTGTTGCTCGCTTTCTTTGCGGCAACTGTATTGAAACGGGGGTCCGTTGCTTTATCGTTCGTAGGTCTTTTAGCCATATTGTATGATGTAATACCGGTAAGAAATTAGTGGTTAAATCGTTCGCCTGGTACAAAACTATACAAATATTTAGCAATCGATTCCTACCTATTGGTCTTTTTTCGGGATTATTGGTTCGAGATTAATGAGAGAATTGAATATTTAGGAGGTGGCAGCTGACGGAATTCAAAAATGAGCTGGACCTCAACAGATTTGGTGGCTAATTTATAGGAATTGCACCACCCTATCCAAGGTCATACCCGCTCTCCTAAGCCATAAAACTTCTAATGTACGAAATAATTTAAATGTACTTGTTTCATATTTGGGCGCAAGTAGTTCCAGAAAGATTAATCACTTACTTTTTCAAATACCAGGCGGTGATGGTCCCAAATACCTCGTTCGAAAACAACCTTGATAGGTGCTATTTTCAGGTTGCTCAAGCGTTTACGCATGGAAGGGTCAGTAAAAAGTTGAGGGACAAGCTGCAGGTAGGCCCAGTACTTTTTCCAGCCAAAAGATTTTAGTTTTTTACGCCAAATTTTGATGGTTTCAATATAGTCCAGCCTGCCACTGTGTTCAGTAACAAGCTTAAAATAAGGAGCAGCGTTTTTTATGATTTGTTCTTTCCCATAAGGGATCCAGGATCCAGGGAATTCATTCATGATGAGTGCTAACAAATATTCATTAGAATACTTAGGTGCATGTATATCGGCACTATCAATGTCTATCATGTCTTTTCCAAAAACCATGGATTGGATAAAACAGCGTTTTCCTACCGGTAGTAAACTGCTGACAATTTTAAAAAAGTTTTGATAAACTTCATCTTGTTTACCCGCCCTGTACTCTTCCACCGAACAAAAATGTTCGAATGCGCCGACTGAAGCTATTGCATCAAATATTCCAAATGTTGCAGGAGTTAGGTCGCGGTAATTACAAATATGTACATCAAGGCCATTGCGCTTACAGGCATTGTATTGGCCCTGCGAAAGTGTAATTCCGGTTCCTATTGCTCCCAAACCTTGGATATAGGTTAAAAATGGCCCCCAGCCCGAACCAATATCCAGTACCCTGTCACCCGCTTTTATTTCCAGATTTTCGGCAATAAACTTGTGCTTATTTTCCTGGGCCTCTTCCAGTGAAAGTGAAAAATCGCCATCATACTTGGCCCCGGTAAAATCAGCCCTTTCCCCAACGCTCCACCGCCAAATTTTGTCCATTTTGGAATAGGTATAATCGATATCCTGCTTGCTGGCCATATTCAATGCTATTTTAGGTAGAAATTATTTTGTAATCATCTCCCCGCTTTATATATCATCCACCGACCGTTTTAATCTAGATTCCGGTTTTACCCCATACGCTAATGATACACCGATTTCATGGAGGTATTTCGCAAGGCATCATCATTCCCGCCGAAGGCTTCTTCCAGACTGGTAAACCGATTAATCCGTTCTGTTTTTTTTTGTATTAAGTCGCTTCCTGTCACAATTACCCTTAAATATAATGATAAATAAAAATAATTGATCATCAAATTGAAAAATTACTGATTGAATATTCGGTAACTCTTATTGGTAAAGTGTAAATCATTAAAATAAGCTAGCCGCATAAAGAAACGGAAAGTAATCTGGTTTTCAATAAAGCGGATATGGAGACATTTTTCAACCTATATTCCTAAAATCAGGATAGCAATCAAGGTCCTTTTACGATACCCACAGCAAAAAGGAGTTCATTCGGAATTGACCCATTTAAACAAAAATCATCAGGGCAGGGAAAAAAATTAAAATTCTAGTCGCTGAATTTTGGTTTTCCGCTGGAATGGAGGATTTAAATGGATAAGACTGGGAATGACTCATTCCGAACAGGTACCCCATACTGGTTTATTGGTATCCAGCAAAGCACTTTCTTTGGAAAAATCTGTAGGTTCTGAGGTGATATTTTGTACGCACCATGAATTTATATTTTGGTTGAATTTTTCTGCTCCCCAAAACATCGCATACATGCTTGTAACTTCACTAACATCCCAATCCCCGATTGGTTGGTTGAACGATGTGGCTGAAGAAAACATGAAACTCATATCCGTTGCATTGCCTACATCCCAGTTTCCTATAGGTTGATTGAAAGAAGTGGCATAACTAAACATAAAACTTATATCAATTACATTTCCCACGTCCCAATTTCCTAGTGGTTGATTGAATTTGGAGGTTCTTGAAAATATCCCTGACATACTTTTAACATTGCATACATCCCAATTTCCTATTGGTTGATTGAAATTCGAGGCCCACGAAAACATTACATCCATAAAAGTTACATTGCTTACATCCCAGTGTTCGATGGATTGATTAAAAGAAGTGGCACCAGAAAACATGCTGGCCATATTCGTAACACTACTTACATCCCAATTACATAATGGTTGGTTGAAATCGGAGGCTCCTAAAAAAATCCCATACATATTTGTAACATTACTTACATCCCAGTTCTCTATTGATTGGTTGAAGGAAGATGGTCCAATCAAGTTCCTACGAAACATGTACCCCATATCCCTCACATTACTTACATCCCAATTCCCGATTGGCTGATTGAAAGAAATGGCTCCGTGAAACATATCTTTCATATTCGTAACATTACTTACATCCCAATTTCCTATGGGTTGATTGAAAGAAGTGGCATCGTAAAATAACGAATTCATATCTGTCACCGGGGAAGTACAAACACAGGTCAAATCAGCCCCTTGATCTCTCATTTGGATCAGAAGCGTCCTGTCCACAGCCTGATACATTTTATCATTGATCATACCTTTCTCTCCGGGGACGGCTCCGGGACATTTGATGATTCCGTTTTCCTCGAAGAACTTTGTACTCAAACCCAGAAGAATTTCCTCTTCCTCCAGGTCAAATGCAGCCAGGATAAGGCCCCTGATTACAGCAGCCCCTTCACCTTGCTCCAGAATAAAATTGTAGTGCCTGTTTGCTTCAATATTCAGTTCTCTGCTGATGGTAGAACGCTGTAAAGATTCCCTGATATTCAGCCTGGCTTTAGTTCCCCCTTTCACATAGGAATACCAATAATTACTGTCCGGGTGCTCCACAAGGTCTGATTCCCTTTCTCCATCTGAAAACGAGGCCTTTTCCAAATATTGATCCTTCACCGTGACCAGTCCATAAGCTGTTTCTGCCTCAAGGCTAATATCCAGGGTTTGGCTGGCCAGGGAAATTTCCCCTCTAGCCTCATAAGGTAAAAAATCTGAATAAATACCTCCCTCTATGACCGAATGGTATTCATAATCCCCATAAGGTAAGGCAATGCTATAAGGAGCTGAAAAGTCACTGGGATCGTATTCAAGGACATATTGCTGGCCTGAGTTCTTATCAATGAAAACCAGATTTGCTGAATTGGGGAAAACATGTACCCAAGGAGAATTTGCAGTAATCCGGCTACCCGGCGAAGCCATTGGGACAAAATTAAGGCTGATTCCCCCAAACCGGATGCTGCCCTGCAGCGAGGGTAAAGATTGGTCTTCCTGCTCACAGGAATAGAGGGCAAACAAGACAAGGACCACAGGTAAGGGAAAGTTTTTGAATAATTTTTTCATGGTGGTTCAGCTATAAAGGTAGGAGACTGAATTCTGGTTTCGGAAGGCGTAATCAATATACAAAAAATAAATGCTAATAAAAGTATTATAAATCATTATTATTGCATTATATATCAAAATCATGAATGTTAAATAAGGATTTATCCCTCTGTTTTCTGCCATTGTAAGCAAAACTACCATCAGCATCGTGATAAGCCGATAAGGATTACTTGCAGAGAAAAGGATCAGAACGCAGTTAAGTATGATGGGCTTTCCTGTTGAGGTGCTTATTCAACCTTATAGAAAAACCGGTAAGCAAGAAACAGTGAATTGGCAAAACCAATTTTTTATTAAAACCAAACCTAAACTGCCTCGAAACTATGCTTTACAATCCGGACTTTTTTGTAGATTTGGTTCTCTTCCAAACAGTTGCTATCTATGATTAAGCATATTTTATCGGCTATGATCTATTTCATTCCCCTAATGGCCATTTCCCAAACAGAGAAGTATCACGAAGCCTTTGTCGAAGATTTTTCCGATACTACTTCGGCGTATTTCAGGTATGGCTCGACCGGAAACAAATCCGATTTTAAATACAAGCTGGGGACGAATTCCCCTTCAGAGGAGGGAACTAAAATCCTTTCCTTTAAGATAGATCCTACAGATAGTGCCGGTGCAGGCCGCGGACCAGAAATTATCTCCAGAAAATTTACGCATTTTGGCACTTATGCTGCCAGGCTGAAAATTCCACAGGTAATTGATATCCAACCTAATGTGGGTGCAGTGGTAGGTTATTTTACTTATCATATGGATAGTATTCCCGGACTGAGTGAAATTGACTTCGAATGGCTACTTGCAGACCCTACTGTTATTTATATAGGCACCTGGACGGGTCATTCAGGCGAACTTAAAAGAGTTGGCAGGATCATCAATCTGGCTGAAGGAATTATCTATAGTACGGTCTACAGAGAAGATCACAATGATCTGAGGGTCCCTTTGACCGATTTGCAAAATCAGCCCGACTCCATTGTGGCCATTGCAGACTATGATGCCTCCGCACGATTTTACACCTATGGTTTTGATTGGTATCCGGACCGCGTCCGCTGGTGGATACTTCATCCTGAAAGTGGTGAAAAAATCGTGCTTTGGGATTATCAGGGCACTGAAAGAGGAATACCTCAACACCACAGCCATTATAGAATGAATTTTTGGCATACCAATAATTGGTCGGTGCAAACTAATGAAAATTCAATTGAAAAACCCTTGCAACCTTATGAGTTGGAGGTGGATTGGATGTCTTATGAGCCATTCAAAAGGGATTCGAAATAGATAGGCTTACTCTACACGGTAAAGCATATTCAATTCTACATTAACTTAAATAAAGATCAATACTTCTACGCTTTACATCCTGGGAGACTCCTCGGATATCGCCTATGAAAGTAATATGGATGATTTCCATTAGATCATCACCCAGGTGCCCATTCTTATGGACAATAAGCAGGTATTATTAGCTCATTATCCCACCATCATTCAGATCCACCAGCTACCACGCCCAATCCAACTAAACCAGCCATTAAAGTTACCAAGCCTACCCCTTTACCTTTAACGATGGAGTATCCCGACATTTCTTCCCTTGGCGCCAGGATTTGGTTAAATTGTTGTTGGGTTAGTTCTCGGACTTTAAAGAATGAAGCCAGGTAGAAATTTTGATTCAAGACTTCTGTCTTTATCGGCTGGTTATCGGTATCGAGAAGAGAATAATTGAGATAACTTTTTAGAATGATAGGAGAATTCTCACGGTCATAAAAGGTCTTTTCCCAGGGCGGTCACGATAAAAACCGTCGAGGTCCCAAAGACTTCAACGGTTAGGACTATTGACCTTTGGGGTTTTCTCAACCCCGAAGGTCTTTTTCCAGACGTACCCGAAAAAAACCGTCGAGGTCCCAAAGACCTCAACGGTTAGGACTATTGACCTTTGGGGTTTTCTCAACCCCGAAGGTCTTTTTCCAGACGTACCCGAAAAAAACCGTCGAGGTCTCAAAGACCTCAACGGGTATAGCTACAGTTATTTATCTTCCCTTACTCCGGCATAGGTTTGCCGGATGATTTTGCCATTCCGGATGATAAAAGTGTCCGTAGCGTAGCTCAGATTGAATGCTGGTGTATCCGCTTCCCATAGGATATAGCCTATATCCTTGACCGCCAAACTTTCTGTCAGGGTAAGTGTGGCTTGCCCTGCAGGAAAGGCCTTAAAGGCATTGACAAAGTTTTGTCGGATTTCATCCAGGCCCATATAGGTACCGTTAGGGGTAATCAGAATGGACTCTTCTGTATAATCTTCCATGACGCCTTCCAGGTCATTGCTGATAAAGGTCTCCCAATGGTGGTCCAATACAGTTTGGGTGAGCGCTTCATCAATAGAAGGTGCCGGAGAACAGCCGGAAATGATCCATACGGCCATAAAAATTAGTAGAAAAGAAGATTTCATGGGTTTTGGGTTTTGAAAGGTTTTAAACTTTCCGGGCATAAGCTGTAGCCTTTATTACTCAAAAAGGCTGCCCGGGAAAATTTAATACTTTTAAGATCTATTTATTTTTTCGAATATACTGAGTATTTATAAAAATTATAAAGAAAAAAGAAATATAAATATCTTGCCTAAGGAAAGGCACCCTAAAACCCTTAACAGGTGTACATGACCCGTATTCCACCATAAATCATTTATACCAGCCAAAAATTGAATGACCCATATACTTGCTTTTTAATTTGTATTTTTGTAGGTTATTGTTCTGAAAAAGTTAAGAATTAAATTATTAAATAGTTCTTTCCTTTCAGATTTAGAAATAAATAGCCTTCGGGGTAAATTTACAGGAAAATAGCAATTTTGGTATAGCCAAACCAGTAATCATTTTAGGAGAGATAGAATTGAAGTTGAGGGTTTAATAGCCAAACAATATCAACCAAAATGAAAAGCAATCGCTCCACTTTCAGGATTTCAATACCTGCCTTGACCATTGTAATTGCCTGGCCATTGCTCCTCCCCCCCTACCTTACGCTGTCTCAAACCAAGCCAGCTGTTTCATTCGAGCGATTTACCACCGAGCAGGGTTTGCCGAGTAATTCCATTTTGGATATTGCTCAGGACCATCAGGGTTATATTTGGATAGCTACAGAAGATGGCCTGGTAAGGTACAATGGATACGCGTTCGAGAGCTATAGCCATATTCCAGGGGATTCTTCCTCTTTGTCCCAAAACCGGGTTGAAACCCTGTTTGTCGATTTTAAAGGGGATTTATGGATAGGCTCCAAATCTGATCTGGACAGATACAATCCGGCTTGTAATTGTTTTATCAGGTATGCTGCTAATCCCTCTGCCCCTTCCAATAATGGTGCAGGGCAAATCAATGCTTTTGCAGAGGATAGGAACAAAAATCTTTGGATTGGCTCTCAAAATGGAGGTTTATTTCGTTACGAAAGGAATTCGAACCAATTCACCCGTTTTTTAAATGACCCGGCGGATTCGGTAAACCTGCTTGAAGACGAGGTTCGGGTGCTATTGGCAGATCAAAACCATCAACTTTGGATTGGAACCGGCGAACCATTTGACGCAAGTAGTACGGGCGGCGGTCTTATCCTCATGGATTTGCATACGGGTAAGGCCAAACGCTATTTGAATGATCCTGCTGATTCAAAAAGTCTTATTGATAATCGGATAAGTGCACTTTTTGAGGATCAGGATGGCAAATTATGGGTAGGTTCCTGCCAAAGTGGTTTACATTGTTACGAGCCGGAAAACGATAGTTTTCTTCGCATGCTACCCGATGCTGCTGATCTATATGCCCCCCAGGGAGAAATGGGTTTGTGGTCCTCTTGTCCTCATGTAAAATTTATTCACCAGGATCAAAATGGTGAATTTTGGGTGGGTACCTATAATGGCGGACTCAATCACTTTAATCCGGTCAATAAAAAATTAACGCCCTTTTTCCATAATCCAGGCGAGCCCGGCAGTTTGAGTTCCAATCAGGTCTGGTCTTTTTTGCAGGATAGTCAGGATCGTTTGTGGATTGGCAATTTGCCGGGAGGGCTTCATAAGATGGATCCTTCCTTAAATAAATTCACCATACATACCCATAATGAAGAAAATCCAGCAAGCCTGTCCTATGACCATGTCATGGGGATTTATGAGGCACCAGGCCAATCCGGAATTGTCTGGTTGGGTACCCAGGGAGGTGGGTTGAACAGACTGGATGTAAAGCAAAACAAATACACACATTTCCGACATGACCCAATTCATCCGTTAAGCATTAGCAGTGATATTGTCTGGACGACTTATGAGGACAGTAAGGGAACATTTTGGGTGGGCACAGAGGGGGGCTTGGATACCTTAAATCGTCAAACCGGCCAATTTGCACCCTACAAAATTAAAAACGGGAATGAATCCCACCGTGTAAATGAGCCTGTTATTAGCATGCTGGAGGACAGCAAGGGCAGGTTGTGGCTGGGCACCTGGAGTAGCGGAATCATCTGCCTGAGCAAGGATAGACAGACCTTTAAAAGGTATAATTTCTCCAATAGCAGTCAGCAAACGTTTTATAACAGCGTTTTAGCCATAAAAGAGGGTATAAACGGGACCATCTGGGCAGGTATTTTTCAGGAAGGACTGTTTCGGTATGATAATCAAAGTGACAGTTTCTCAGCACTCCCTGAAAAATACGGAGTGACTTGCATGCTGGAACAAAATTCAGAAAATATGTGGGTGGGAACGCCAAACAATGGATTGTTCCTTTATAATAAATCAACTGGTTCGATTAGACAATATACCACGGAAGATGGATTATCCAGCAACACCATCAACGGTATTTTGGAAGATGAAAATGGAATTTACTGGCTTTCTACTGGAAATGGGATTGTTAGTTTTGATCCCGAGACATTGAACTTTACCAATTTTGATGCTTCGGATGGACTTTCTGTACATAGTTTTAATCATATAGGTGCATTTAAAAGTGCGAATGGCCAAATGTTTTTTGGGGGAGACGGGGGACTGGTATCCTTCTATCCGGAACAGATAGCAGGCAATCCTTATCCTCCTGATGTGGTACTGAGTGGTTTACAGGTGGCGGGTACTTCGGTAGATTTTCAAGATAAATTAAATTCTCCTGATAACAATCTTACCCTATCCCATCAGCAAAATGACCTGACCTTTGATTATGTAGCCCTTCATTTTACAGATCCGTCAAAGAACCTATACAAATACAAGATGGAAAACTATGATCCGGAATGGATAGTGGCAGGTACCCAAAGAACCGCCAGGTATACCAACCTTGACCCTGGACAGTACACTTTTCAGGTAATTGCAGGCAGCAGTGATGGGGTTTGGAACGAAACCGGCACTTCCCTTACATTTTACATTACTCCTCCCTGGTGGACACGGTGGTGGGCCTATACCCTATTTGCGGGTATACTTTTGGTATTGGCCAGGTGGTTTTACAAATTTAAAGTCTCCCGAAAACTGGCAGTAGCGGAAAGCAGGCGGCTAACCGAAATTGACCATTTTAAAAGCAATCTATACACCAATATTACCCATGAATTTCGTACCCCGCTGACGGTTATTCTCGGTCTCACGGACACCTTACAAAGCAAAGCCCGGGAGCAGCATTGGAAGGAAGCTTCGCAACCCCTGGAAATGATCGAACGGAATGGAAAAAATCTACTGCAACTGGTCAATGAGATGCTCGATCTGGCCAAACTGGAAAGTGGGCATCTGGAAATGGAATTGCAGCAACTTGATGTGGTTCCCTATATCAAATACATCAGTGAAGGTTTTCAGACACTGGCACGGGATAAACAGATTGATTTATCCCTGGATATACCCTGTGAACAATTGCTCATGGATGTGGATCCGGCAAAACTGGCAGCCATAGTCTCTAACCTCTTGTCCAATGCCATCAAATTTACGCCCAAGGGAGGAAAAATCTGTATTCAGCTTAATCAGGAAAACCTAAACAGTAAGGAATATTTTACTTTAAAAGTAAAGGATAATGGAAAAGGGATTTCTCAGCAGGAGATTCCCCATATTTTTGACCGTTTTTACCAGGCAGATTATTCTTCCACACGGAATACGGAAGGTACGGGAATAGGCCTTGCCCTGACCAAAGAATTGGTCGAACTGATGAACGGAACCATTGATTTGACAAGTACCCCGGGAATGGGCAGTACCTTTATGGTTCGCATTCCTATCACCTTACATGCTCCCCGGGGCGAACATCATGAACCCTACTATTTTTTGGTACCTGCCCTGCCTAAAACATCCGCTGATAGTAATAAAAACGATTTTGTAAAGGATTTACCCCTTGTACTTTTTATTGAAGACAACCTGGACGTGGGCAATTATTTGAAAATAATTTTAGAAAACAAGTACCAATGCCTGCAGGCCACCAATGGAGAAGCTGGTTTGAAAATGGCTTTCGAAAGTATTCCGGATATCATCATTTGTGATGTCATGATGCCGGGAATGGATGGATTTGAAGTTTGCGCCAGGCTTAAAACTGATAAAAGAAGCGATCACATCCCGATTATTATGTTGACAGCCAAGGCAGAGAAGGAAGCCAGACTAACAGGACTCTCCAGGGGGGCTGATGCTTACCTTTCCAAGCCTTTTGATACCGAGGAATTGATGATCCGGCTGGAAAAGCTTCTGGAAACCCGTAAGCGTTTGCAGGAAAAATACAGTCGCAGGTTCCTGAGTGGAAAAGATCAACCTTACCCCATAAAAAATACCATAGAAAGTTTTTTGGTGAATGCCGAACAGGCCATCCTCAATCACCTGGAGGAAGAAGATTTTTCCGTGGATCAGTTGGCGGATGCCATTTGTCTGAGCCGCTCACAAGTCCACCGCAAAATAAAAGCCCTCACCGGACATTCCACCTCCATTTATATCCGGCTGATCCGCCTACAAAAAGCAAAGGAACTATTGGCTTCCGGGGAACTTAATATTTCGGAAGTAGCCTACCGGGTTGGTTTTAAATCCCCGGTTTATTTTTCTCAAATATTCAGGAAAACTTTTGGTGAAAGCCCCACTGAGAGCCGCCACTAACTGATTTTTTCTCCTTTGCAACAATGTAGAAAGGACTTGCAACAATACCGAAAGCAGCTGAGCACTTTAATCCATAACTTTGAATTGTACATTTCATACTAATCTAAGTTCGAATTAAGATCGTCAACAAAAACCAATTGAATCGTTACTGCGAACCCTTTGTCCTGGG
The DNA here is from genome assembly GCF_011290685.1 of Cyclobacterium plantarum. GTDB lineage: Bacteria > Bacteroidota > Bacteroidia > Cytophagales > Cyclobacteriaceae > Cyclobacterium > Cyclobacterium plantarum. The sequence continues at coordinate 150,079 of NZ_JAANYN010000008.1, read as the reverse complement.
AATAGGAGCTGGGAAAGGGTGTGGCAGTCTCGTTTGGCTAGAGATTCCCACGGCTTTCACCGCTCAAAACCCTCTCTAAGCCTCGGAATGACGGTTTTTTAACTACATTCAGTCGAAATCAGGTTACTACCTGTCAGCCGAAATAGATGCTGGTCAGATAAACCACTGAATCTGGGAAAAATTTTAAAACTACTACCTGGTCAACAGGACTTTACGCAGTATGGCAGAAGGCATCTCATGTTCATGTACGCAAAACCAATAAATAAACTTTAAACAAATCAACCATGAAGAACTCACTAATGAATTCCCGCAGAAAATTTATCGGAACCCTGGCCACCGGGGCCACAGCAGGACTATCTGCCATTTCCAGTCCGCTATTGGCTGGGAAACAAATGGATGCAAAAGTGCTCAACGATGCAGATGACTGGTTTGAAGGCGTAAAGGGAGAGCAGCGGGTAGTGTATGATGCCCCCGAACCCCATGCCGGATTCCCATTTATCTGGTCCTGGGTATTTTACCAAACCAACAACCAGACCGGTTTATCAGATGATGAAATGACCGCGATGGTCGTTTTGCGACACAATGCCATTCCTTTTGCTTTGAAAGATCAATTATGGGAGAAGTATCCCCTGGGAGAAATTTTTAACATCGTGGATAACAACACCGGCGCTCCTTCCAAACGAAATCCCTTTTTTATACCCAAAGATGGTGATTATCCCATGCCGGGTATAGATGGTATCAAGCAGCTGCATAACAGGGGAGCCATGTTTTGTGTCTGTGACATGGCATTAAAGGTCTACAGTGGTATGGCTGCACAGCAATTGGAAATGGACCCTGAAGAAGTAAAAGCAGACTGGACAAATGGAGTATTGCCAGAGGTTCAGATCGTTCCCTCCGGAGTATGGGCCCTTTCACGTGCGCAAAAGAAGGACTGCGCCTACATTTATGCCGGAGGATAATGTTGCTCTTCCTGTTTTCCACTAAACCATAAAATAATGAAGAAAATCATCCTCTTATGCCCTTTCCTTATCTTAACCATAGGTCTATGGGCACAGTCCAATCCGGTGAAAATTGTCTTTGATATTACCAGCAAAGATGAAGCAACGCATCAGGCAGCCCTCAGGCATGTTACCATGATGTCTGCCAATTATCCAGACTCTGAATTTGAAGTGGTCGTCTATGGAGGGGCCTATAACATGGTACTTTCAGAAAACTCCACTGTATCAAAAGAAATCCTGCAATTTGAAGGCAACGATAAGGTGAGTTTTGTGGTCTGTGAAGCCACGCTGAAAAGGCATCAAATCAAGCCCTCTCAATTGTTGACAGGAGTAAAAACGGTACCGGATGGCATCCTGGAAATCGTTACCAAACAAGGAGAGGGCTGGGGATATATCAAAGAATCACATCATTAAACCTTAAAGAAATTTAGTTACGGAATGGAAGAAAAAAAGCTGTACCAATTGCTTCTTCGCCTGACCGTATGGATAAAGGTTTTGGCATTGGGTATCATTGGATCTGGCCTACTCCTGTTAGCGTATTCTTTAGGTATTTACCGCATCGAGCCCCAGCAGGTTTCCGGGACTGCCCTGTCCACAGCCAGGACAGTCCCAGTTTCAACCGGTTCGGTTTGGCAGCCCCCACTATTGGCCAGTCTTCCTTCCAATCGGGATGGAGACTTGATCCGATATGGTCATGAGTTGATTGCCCATACCGCTGTGTATCTTGGACCCAAGGGAAAAGTTATGCAAATCAGCAATGGCATGAATTGCCAAAACTGCCATTTAAAGGCTGGAACGGTACCTTATGGAAATAACTACGGGCTTGTGGCCAGCAAATACCCGGCATTTCGAAACCGCTCCGGAACTGTAGAAGGCTTTGAAAAACGCGTGAACGACTGCATCGAGAGAAGTCTGAATGGACAACCACTAAATCCTGAAAGTAAGGAAATGAAGGCCATGGTGGCCTATATGAAATGGGTGGGCAAGGATGTCAAAAAGGAAAAGGAAAATCAAAATGAGGGTTTTGGTTTATTGGAACTCCCTCTTCCTGAGCAAGCAGCTGACCCGGTAAAGGGTAAAACCGTATACGATGCCTATTGTACCAGGTGTCATGGGGAGAATGGAGAGGGAGTTCTTGCCGAAAATGGAATGGAATATACCTATCCTCCTCTTTTTGGGAGCAAAAGTTACAACAAGGGTGCAGGTTTGTACCGGATTTCCAGGTTTGCAGCCTTTGTGAAAGCCAATATGCCCTATGGGGTAAGCTATGACACCCCATTTCTATCGGATGAAGAGGCCTGGAATGTGGCCGCCTATGTCAACTCCATGCCAAGACCTGAAATAGACCTTTCGGAAGACTGGCCGGAGCTGTCCAAGAAACCATTCGATCATCCTTTTGGACCCTATACAGATAGCTTTCCGGAAAACCAACACAAGTTTGGGCCCTTTGGCCCTATAGTACTGGCCAATCAGTAAATCGGATACCTGAGGGGAGGTGGCTAAAAATATCCTCCCGAAAAATGCTCCATATGGAATTACTGGGTTATTTTTGTTTATTTTTTGTAGGCCTTGTCCTCGGTATTTTAGGATCTGGAGGCTCCATTTTGGCTGTACCTATCCTGGTTTATCTTTTCTCTCTGGATGTGGTACTGGCTTCTGCCTATTCTCTATTTATTGTAGGCATCAGCAGCCTGGTAGGATCAGTGCTCAAGTACAAAGCACAATTGGTCAACATGAAAGCGGGTTTGATTTTTGGTATACCCTCTATCCTATCCATTTTTTTGATGCGAAAATGGATGGTTCCTGCCCTACCTGAGATGATCATGCAGATGGGAAACTTTAAATTAACTAAAAACACTTTTATTTTAAGCATTTTTGCTTTCCTTTTAATCTTTGCCTCCTTAAACATGATTTTAGGAAAACCATTGAACAGCACTACTAATGGTAAAGCATCGGTAATTCCGCTGGTTGTTTTTGGCCTGCTGTCAGGATTGGTAACCGGCCTTGTAGGTGTAGGGGGAGGTTTCCTGATTATCCCGGTGCTTGGCTTTATCACTAAATTACCACTTAAAACAGCCATTGGTACCACCTTATTGATTGTAGCCAGCAACTCCCTGATTGGCTTTATAGGGGACCTCCTCAACTATTCCATTCACTGGGATTTTCTTTTACTGATCACCGGTCTGGCTGTTTCGGGCATCTATGTTGGCAGCCGGTTTAGTGTTGATTTGCCAGCCCTGAGCTTGCAAAGGTCCTTCGGGTGGTTTACGCTAACGATCGGGGCAGTAATAGTCATAAAAGAGTTTATTATACCAGGCTGAACAAGACGAGGTTGGTAGGTAAAGCATCAACTATTTCAGAATTTCCTTTACATTATTATTGATGTTGTCTGCTATTTTTTCCATAGGCAGGTCATTGATATCCGTACCAAAAGGATCCTCGATTTCTTCAGCAATCAATTCCAGGCTGGCCAGCACATAAAAGATAAACGTTGTCACAGGAATGGTAAAATACCCTAAAGTCAAAGCCAGCCCAAAGGGAAGGGTAATCACATATAAAAAAATAAATTTTTTGATAAATGAGCTGTAACTAAATGGTATGGGGGTATTTTTTATGCGCTCACAAGCCCCACAAATATTGGTAAATGAAGCCATTTCTTCATTTAGGGTAATGAGTTGGTCACCCGAAATTATTTTGTGTTTGTACAGGTCATAGATTTTATTGATGATGCTTTCTGCTACCCTGTTCGGCACATGGGTATTGTCTTTAAAGTCTGGAAGTTCAGGATGTGGCTTTTCATCCAATTGAAATTTGGTACTTTGCTTTTGCAGGTGTTTTTGCAATGAAGCGGCATACAAAGGGATTACTTGTCTGAAAAACGTTTTTGTCCCCTGATCATCATCAGGTAAATATACCTGCATCTTTATGGCCAGATTTCTGCTGTTATTTACCAGGCTTCCCCAAAGCTTCCTTCCCTCCCACCAGCGGTCATAGGCAGTGTTGGTCCTGAAAACCAGTAGCATGGATATGGCAAAACCCAAAAGGGAATGCATGATGGTCAGGTCTTTGGCATAACTGGTTTCAGAAAGCTTGAGGTAATAGACTTCCAGGTATACGATGCCCCATGAATACAAGGCCATAAAAACCAAACTGGGCATCAAGGTCCGTATGGTATCTGACTTGGTGATTCTGAAAATGGCATTCAGCCAATCCTTAGGGTTGTAATAAAACATCTTGAAAAGCTGGTTAAATAATCTTACGAAGGTAGGTTAAAAAACATGGAATTTTAAAAGTACGCTTTCCAAATTACAGGCGGCAGTTCTGCGTTCTTTTTCTTCGGAAAATTCCAATATTTGGGTTATCCTGCGATGATTTTTCAGTCTATATCCTACCAATGTTTGTCCGCAAAATTAAAATATTGGTGCATGTCATAAGGCAACATGCCATGCCCCCCACTTCTTACATGGTACCCAATTTCTCCCATTACAGGTTGGTCAACGGCAGGTTGCTTATTTTCGGGCATGCCTGTTTTGCCAAACAATTGATATACGGGGTTGGCATACAGGCCACTAAGAAACTCTCCCTTTGGATCTGCCCATCGGTCATCCACCCCGCTGGCAATGTACACCGGACGGGGAGCCATCAGTGCAATGAGTTGATGCTGGTCGATGGGAAGCGCGGTCTCATTTTCGCTGTAGTGATCAAACCGCTTTGCAAACCAATGCGGAAAGGCCCTGTTGATCCTGCCTACCGTCTCCCCGTAGTTCCTCCTGGAGAGGGCTGCCCCGCCACAACCGGAGTTATTCGATATCACCAATGCAAAACGGGTGTCGGTGGCACCAGCCCATAATGCCGCTTTTCCCAATCGGCTGTGGCCCAGCACGGCTACCTTTGCAGCATCCACGTCATCCAGGGTTTCCAGATAATCCATCACCCGGGAAAGCCCCCAGGCCCAGGCGCCCACAGCTCCCCAGGAACTTTCGTTGCGCTCTTCCTGATAAAGTGCATGTACCCCGTTTTCAAAACCATCGTCAAAATCAGGGTCCAGCTCTCCATAATACAGGGTTGCAATTCCATAACCCCTGTTGATGGCTTCTTCAACTGCCCAATTCTCCCGCCTCAGACCCCTGCCTTTCTCAGAAGCCTTGTGATCTGTAGCACCATAAGTCTCATTGTTTCTGATCCAGGCATCCGTAACACGAATGGTCGGGTCATCGGACAAGGTATGGTTGCCATAAAAGTTTAACCCCAAAATAACAGGGGCTGCCTGTTCAATCTTCGGCAAATAAATCAAAACATATAGATCAACTTCCTTCCCATTGCGCTGTAAAGTCAGTTTTACTTCCCTTCTTTCTGCCTTACCTCCGAGAGCATTTAAAAGCTCGGTAATAATTTCTGCCTTAATTTCACCATCCCAGGCCGGACTAATGCCATATACTTCCGTTTCAAAATACCTTAAAGTTTCGACACGCTTTTTTTCCCAGTCCTCCGGGCTGCTTACCTTTTCCCCGTTTTCAAAGACCAAAGGATCAGGCAACTGATAATCAGGAACTTTTGATTCATCGTAATTGGGTATGAATTCCTGTCCAAAAAGAAGAGAGGGAAAAATTAATAGTAAAAGGCAAATGAATCTCATGTCAGTTGGGTTTATTTTTTCCAATTTACAACCAATCCCTCAAAAACTGTAAAATATCCTTTCTCATCTCAGCTGTTTCTTCATGGGCTACAGGATAAATATTTAATTTCCAGGCATCAGGGGCACCATCTTTTTCATAGACCTTCTGTAGATTTTTATCGATAATTTTAAGTCCCTCCATGGGTGTGAGGGGATCGAACTCCCCTGCCAGACCCAAATGTGGCCTGGGGGAAATCAGGGCATTGATGGATGAAGTGGTAAAATGATTCAGCAAATCCGGAACATAATAATAAATGCCATGCAGCCGGAGATCTCCCTGCTCCATCAGGGTGTGAAAGTCCGTCAAACAGTTCAGGTCCACACAAACCTTGATTCGCTCATCCAATGCAGACAGCCACCAGGCCATTGTGCTGCCCATGGACATGCCCATGGTGGCGATGCGGTCTTTATCTATATCCTCCCTGGATACCAGGTAGTCCAGGGCCCGCAAATTGTCATAGACCATCATGCCAAAAAGAACCTGTCCCTGCCAGATCATCTCTTTAAAAATATCCAATTCAGCCCTTCCCGACCTTTCACCAAATCCCCAGGAATCAATGCACAATCCGGCATAGCCTTCTTTGGCCAGGGCAAAAGCATAGGGAGGTGATTGCATTTCTTTTCTTCCATTCACAAATTCATTTTTTCCTACCTCGTATTGGCCAAAATGGGAATGGTTGAAGAGCACCACAGGCAGTTTGCCGCTTGCATTTTTGGGTTTGGTAAAAAAAGCGGGAACCAACTCCTGCCCATTGATATCCAGCATTAATTTTTCTATGATGACGCCGTCTTTTTCTTCCGTGGATATCAGTTCTACAGTAATTGGACGCTCCCTGTCTGGTAACCTGCCCAAAAGTTGGTATAATATTTTCCGTTGTACTTCTTTATTTTCAGGTGATTGCATGGTTGTCCCTTGGGTTTGGATTTGGGAAAATGTAAGGGGCAAGTGGACAAAGTAAACAAGGATCGCAAAAAAGGTTAATTTTAAATTTCCCATAGTGAAACATTTTAAATCCAGGTAAAGGTTACAAAATTAATGTACAGTGATTTCCAAAAATAATATTTAATCCTGTGCATTTCCCCAATAATTCTCCATAATTGTTAAAAAGAATAGATACTTCAAACTGCTTCTCCCATTTCTGTGAATCCCCATTTGAAATGGAGAAAAACCTGTCCTGAATTTTTTCAGGAGGGGGATTTACTTTCATAAATACCATTAAATCTAAATGTAAAAATTTGATGTACCCAAAAAAATCTCTCCTTATGATGGACGGAACAGGCCTTTTACCATAAGCTTTAAATTTTTCAAATCAACAATAGATAAAATCAGCAGGATTATTTTTTCTTTAAATGATTAATCGTAATATTGCAATATAATAATAAAACAAATCATGAAAATAACCCTGTTAGACCCTGCCATGTGTTGCAATACGGGTGTTTGTGGTCCCGAAGTGGATGATGCCCTGGTGCAGACAGCAGCCCATGTCAAGTGGCTGAAGTCCCTGGGACATGAAGTTCACCGACATAACCTTTCCAATGATGGAGAAGCATTTCAACAATACCCTGAGGCCATAGCCCGGTTGCGTGAGGAAGGAATGGAAGCTTTACCCTATATTTTGCTGAACGAAAAGGTGATAATGGCTGGTAAATATCCTTCCAAAGCAGAATGGATGCAATTAGTGGAGCAGGAAACTCTGGAAAGGGCATCCAAGGACTCTCCTATTCAAGTAAGTCCCAAACAAAAGACCACAACTCTCATTGCCATTGGGGCGGCCATAGCCTCCTCCAATGAAAGTGCGCTAAAACATTATGTAACAGCAGCGAAAAAATACGGGATTGCTATTCAGGAAATTGCCGAAGCCATGAATATTGGAAATGAGGTAAAAAACAGCATCAGTCAGGAAATCATCAACCAGGCCAATGCCTTGTTGAATGAAATGCAGCCGGCTTCCAATGCCTGTGCTCCCGGATCAGGCTGTTGCTAAACCCTTTTATATTAAATTCTGTAAATCATGCAAAGCACTAAATCACAGTATCTATTTTTTACCGGTAAAGGCGGTGTAGGCAAGACTTCCCTATCCTGTGCTACTGCTGTTAAAATGGCTGATGAAGGTCATAAAGTGCTATTAATCAGTACAGATCCGGCATCCAACCTGGAGGATGTGCTGGACAGTCCTGTCAGCGAAAAAATTCAAGCTGTAAAAGGACTGGACAATTTATTTGCCCTAAACATCAATCCGGAAATTGCTGCTCATGAGTACCGCAATCGGGTAACGGAACCTTTAAGCGGTATTTTGCCGGCATCGGATATCAAGAAAATGAAAGAAGAGCTTTCCGGGGCCTGCACCACAGAAATTGCTTCCTTTGACGAATTTTCCCGGTTTATTTCAGGAGAAAACGAAGGCAATCAATTTGATGTCATCATTTTCGATACTGCCCCTACGGGACATACCCTAAGGCTGCTGGAACTGCCTGCGGCCTGGGCCTCATTTTCGAAAGAAAATCCGGACGGGGCTTCCTGCCTGGGCCCGACTTCCGCCCTGAAGAGTAGTCAGGAACGTTACAACAAGGTGGTTTCCACTTTAAGGGATGCTTCACAAACCACATTTTACCTGGTGTCCCGGGCCGAAAAATCCTCTTTGAAGGAGGCTTCCCGTAGCAGTGAAGAACTCAGGGAATTGGGATTGAACAATCAAAAATTACTGATCAACGGGGTATTTAAGGCCCTTGATCCTTCAGATGCTTTTGCTGTTAAAATGGAGGCAATGGCACAAGAGCAGTTGAAATCCATTCCTGAAAATCTAAAGGGTCTGGCCTTGCAGCAATATCCCCTTTTAGCCTATAATGTATTGGGGGTAGAAAAGCTCCGCTCCCTTTTGGACGAGAAATTGCAGGCAAATGTAGCGTCCGATCAAGGCGACCCGATCCTGCATTTAGACGGACTGGACCTTTTGGTTGAAGGGATTACCAAAAACCAGGACCATGGCCTGCTCATGACCATGGGAAAGGGTGGCGTAGGCAAAACCATTACCGCTTCCGCCCTGGCCATCATGATCGCCAGGAAAGGCTTTGAAGTACACCTGACTACCACAGACCCTGCAGCCCATGTGCAGGACTTTATCCATCAATTGGACGCAATACCGCCCAGCCTTACCATAGATCGTATTGACCCCAAATTGGAGACCCAGCGGTATACCGAAAAAATATTACAACAAAAAGGTGGTAAACTGGATGAACAAGGTATAAAACTCCTGCGTGAGGACCTGAAATCTCCCTGTACGGAAGAGGTAGCTGTTTTCCATGCCTTTTCCAAAGCCATACAGCAGGCCAAACGAAAATTTGTGGTAATTGATACAGCTCCCACAGGGCATACTTTATTGCTGCTGGATACCGCAGGAAGTTACCACCGGGAAGTAATGCGACATACGGGCCTGCATCCAGATAAAATAAAAACTCCCTTTATGGCCTTGAAAGATGGGAATTTGACAAAGATCATTTTGATTTCCCTGCCCGAAACCACCCCCATGCGGGAGGCAGCTGCTCTACAGGAAGATTTAAGGCGTGCCGGAATCAGCCCCTATGCCTGGGTGGTAAACCAGAGCTTAGCCATGCATGCATCCATCAAGGATCCCTTGCTGAAAAGCAGGGCAACTGCGGAAGCAGAGGTTTTCAAGAACATCCGTGAAGGGCTGGCCGATAGGGTATTTGGCATTCCCTACTTGCCTACAGAAAATTTATTGCCAGCCTTGCTGGATTTTTATAAAGAAAACATAGTGGAAAAAAACGTTTAAGATGGGAGTAACCAAAAGTGATTTATTCAGCAAAACGCAAAATGAACTTGCTGCAATAGCCAAAGTTTTGGCACATCCGGCCCGGGTAGCCATCCTTCAATACCTGCTCAAATCCAATACGTGCATCAACGGACATTTGGTAGAAGAATTGGGTCTGGCACAAGCCACCATTAGCCAACACCTCAAGGAATTAAAAAACAGCGGTATCATCCAGGGGACCATAGAAGGGGTCTCTGTGAGTTACTGCATCAACCCGGGGCGCTGGGAAGAAATCAAAGGTATTTTCAATACCCTTTTCGAAAGTTACCCCACCCCTGATCCCAATTGTGGTCCAAATTGTTAAATCAAAAAAATATGAAAACATCAGAAGGATTAAAAAAACTGGTTCAGAAAAAATATAGCGAAATCGCCCATCAGGAAAGTGGTTCTTGCTGCTCCGGTGCTGCCGGGACCGAAGAGGTTTATCACCTGATGACCGATGATTATGCCAAAGTAGAAGGGTATCATGCAGCCGCAGATCTGGGCCTGGGTTGCGGATTACCCACTCAATTCGCCAAAATTCAAAAAGGAGACACCGTTATAGACCTGGGTTCTGGCGCGGGTAATGACTGCTTTGTAGCCCGGCATGAAACGGGAGCCGAAGGCAAGGTGATTGGCATTGATTTTACAGCGCCGATGATCCGGAAAGCCCGTGCCAATGCAGAAAAACTGGGGTATAATAATGTGGAATTTCGGCAAGGAGATATTGAAGAAATGCCTGTTTCAGATAATGTAGCAGATGTAATCGTCAGTAACTGTGTTCTCAATTTAGTGCCGGACAAGCAAAAAGTAATCGGGGAAATTTACCGTACCCTTAAGCCTGGCGGACATTTCAGTATCTCTGACATTGTGTTGGTGGGAGATTTACCGGAAGCACTGAAGACCGATGCAGAAATGTATGCCGGATGCGTGTCAGGTGCCATTCTAAAAGAGGATTATATTGCGCACATCAATAAGGCTGGATTTATAGATATTGCCATCCAAAAGGAAAAACCAATTACCCTGCCTGATAGCATATTGGACCGGTACATGGATGCAGATCAAAAAGCAGATTTCAAGTCCGGAGAAACCGGCATATTCAGTATCACCTTGTTTGCTAAAAAACCTGGCATCAAACCCTTAAAAAGCCTTCCAAATGCAATCGGAGACCAAACCAGTACTTGTGTTCCCGGCACTTCATCAGGATGTTGCTAAACCATTTCCAGCCACCAACTTTACTTCTTACCTCCATGTCTGTACCCAACAATGAATTATTTCCTGAAATAGAAACGATCATAAAAAATTTAGATTTTCATTCTATATCAGCCGAAAGAAAGAAGCTATTGCAATACCTGGTTGATTATATTCAGGATAAAGTAATGCATAATAAGGCATTAAGAATCAACTTTATATGTACCCACAACTCACGCCGTAGTCACCTGTCTCAGGTATGGGCACAAACACTGGCAACCAAATTTGGCATACCGAATGTGAATTGTTACTCGGGAGGTACGGAAGCCACAGCCCTCTTTCCCATGGCTGCTAAAACCCTGGCAAATCAGGGTTTTGAAATCAGTACCCTTTCCGAAGGCAATAACCCGGTGTACAGTATCAAATATGGAGAAAATGCCCATCCTGTCATAGGTTTTTCCAAAACCTATGATGATACTTTTAATCCAAAATCGGATTTTGCAGCCATCATGACCTGTTCGCAGGCAGATGCAGGTTGTCCTTTTATTGCGGGAGCAGAAAAGCGGATCCCGATTACCTATGAAGATCCAAAGGCATTTGACGATACGCCACAGCAAGCTGAAAAGTATCTGGAGAGAAGTCTACAGATCGCTACTGAATTGAGTTTTGTATTTTCTAAAATAAAGCTGGAATGAGCACCAAAACCGAAAAAAAAGAAATTGCTTTTTTTGAAAGATACCTGAGCCTTTGGGTAGCCTTGTGTATTCTGGGAGGCATAGGTATTGGCTTTGTTGCCGCTGATACCATGGCCTTTCTCAGTTCCCTGGAAATCTACCAGGTAAATATACCCATTGCCATCCTGATCTGGTTGATGATCTATCCCATGATGCTTCAGATTGATTTTTCCAGTTTGAAGAAAATCGGAAAAAAACCCAAAGGCATTGTGCTCACCCTAGTGATCAACTGGCTGATCAAGCCTTTTACCATGACTTTTTTCGCCTGGCTGTTCTTTTCCAATATCTATAGTGCCTTTATTTCTCCTGAATTGGCAGGAGAATACATTGCCGGGGCCATTTTACTGGGCGCCGCTCCCTGTACCGCCATGGTCTTTGTCTGGTCTTACCTCTGCGATGGAGACCCCAATTATACGCTGATGCAGGTATCTGTCAATGACCTGATCATATTGGTGGCTTTTGTCCCCATTGTAGGCTTTCTATTGGGCATCACCGATGTGTATATTCCCTACCAAACCCTGATCATCAGTATATTCATCTATGTGGTAGTTCCTCTGCTGGCCGGATATTTGACCAGCAGGACTTTAATCAGGACAAAAGGTGAAAGCTGGTTTAAAGAAAGATTTTTGCCAAAATTCAAGCCTGTTAGTATCCTTGCCCTGCTATTGACCCTTGTCTTGTTGTTTGCCTTTCAGGGGGGTAATATCCTGGACAACCCCTGGATCATTTTCTTCATTGCCATACCATTGGTGATCCAAACCTACTTTATCTTCTTTATTGCCTGGTATTCTGGAAAAAAGCTAAAGCTGACCCATGCCGTCTGTGCGCCGGCTGCAATGATAGGAGCCAGTAATTTTTTCGAATTATCGGTGGCTGTAGCCATTGCACTATTTGGCCTGGAAAGCCCTGCTGCCCTGGTCTGTGTAGTGGGAGTACTGGTAGAAGTACCGGTGATGCTTTCCCTGGTAGCTTTTGCCAATAGAAAGAGATATTAATTTCCAATTCAATATTTTGAAAGTGGGAAATGGTAGGCCAAATAAAAAAGTACCGGCCAGGGTTTTGAATTGACGTGCATATAAGGGCTTTGTTCGATTTCCTCCAGCCTGGCTTTATAGCTTGCAGATCTTAAAGGAACCAGTAATCCTATGTCCCAAAATGCTCCGGGTTGTACCAAAGAATTAATTTTGAGCCCTGAACCAAAACTTGGACCCCCAAAGGTACCATTCATCTCTTTGGCCCCTTTCATTACAATGACGGCATTGTACCCATACATCCCGGTAAAGTAAAATTCATAATCCTTTTTACTTGGCACTATCAGCTTTAATCCCCCATTGACCCCTATTCCGGTCAAGTTATAACCCAATCCCAAAAATGCATTGACATTATTGGCAGTATTGTAGGAAATTTGTGTTCCAAACCCTCCGTAAGGCAATCCAATACCCAGGCCCAGGGAGCTCTTGCCCTCGGCAGAACTCAGGTGTTGGGAAAATAGATCTCCAATACCAAGAGACAGCACAAAAATCAATAAAAAGAAGGATTTCATGACCAGTCTAATTATGGTAAAAGTTTGCAGGCAATTGAGTGATTTTCTTTCCCTTTTCCTTGTCAGAAAGGTACTTTTTCATACCATTTTGAATATAATATTCCAGTCCCTCCGCTTCAGTAGAAAAATCTGATTTTTGAAGTGATACAGGGTCCCTTTTTAAGATTATTTTCCCAAGTCTTTTTTTGGATCTCGCATCATCCCCATCAATTGGAATCAACCGTACAGCAGCCTTTAAAGCACCTGGAGTTGGCCTTACCTCAATAAAATAAACTTTGTCCGGCATCAGACTTGCTTCCACAAAGTCCCTGTTCTCAGAAGTAACCCAAAATACATGTTCACCAGGATCACATTCATACATAAAGTAATTTCTACCTCTGAATTTTCCCAGATAGTTTTCCCCATCAAAGTATTTGAAGTTAATCAGGGCTCCGGTACCTGAAGATCTGACAAAATAAACCAATGATTTGCCTTCAGTGGGAATAGCAAAATCTTGTGCCCTCGGGACAGATAATAGGCATAAAAAACAGAATAAAAGAATAAAATAAAATCGTTTCATATAATTTTAGAATAAATTTAAATAAATACGTCGATAAAAATTCCCTTGACTTAAAAATTGATTTTAACAATGAACTGTGAGTATTTTTTTTCCCTAGCGCTCAATTTATTTCCAAATATAATGAAAGATTTCGCCCTTCAAACTATAGGAAAAACCGTGAAACTAAATCTATTTTTTTACGACTATTGCTATAATATTTTCCATTTATAATTGATTTTTAACAACGGGCCAATTCAAAAACAGGTAGTTATTTGCTGCTTAAATAAGGAAAAAATTCTTTTCCTTTTGGTTTACTTGTTTGAAATAATTCCAGGCTGAAAATTAAATATGTTGATATCATTCTTAAAAATGCATTTCGCCTAAGACATTTGGTTGAATAAATAAATAAAAAATTCGGAAATATTTTTGTCCCAAAATAATGCAAGAAAATTAGAAATGATGAATAGGTGTTTCCCCCTAAAAATTATTTATGAAAATTGAATATCCATAGAAATTTTCAATTAATATTAATTTGGATTTAATCCAAATAGAGTAATATTTGCATATCTATTTATAATCAATCTTAATAAATGAAACAGCATTACCTCATTCTATTCTCACTCCTGTCTATGGCCTGTTCATCCGGATCCAAAGAAAAGGATTCAAATAACCAAACGATAATCACTGCCGGAGGAACCATTACGGAAATCGTTTATGAACTGGGTTTTGGTGCATCCATTATCGCCACCGACATCACTTCCACCTACCCTTTGGCTATGCAGGAATTGCCCTCCATAGGATATCGCAACCAGATCAAAGCAGAAGGCATCCTGGCCCTGGGACCGGACATGCTTTTAATGGAATCTGGCTACCTTACAGCTGATGTGGTGGCACAATTGGAAGCTGCTGAATTGGAAATCCATGAATTTGAAAAGCCCAAAGATCTCCCTGGTACCTATAAACTAATTGAAGCATTGGCTGAATTTTTGGAAGTACCGGAAAAAGGGAAAGTAATGGCCGCAAAATTAGACCGGGATATCCAGGAATTGGAAACTTACACCTCCAAACTAAAAAAGCAGCCAAAAATGGCTTTTGTCATGGCCCGGGGGCAGGAAAACGTATTTGTGGCGGGTGAGGATACTTTTGCGGAATCTCTCCTTCAAATGGCAGCCATAACATCCGTTGGAAAAGGCTTCAAAGATTTTATCCCCCTGACACCAGAAGCCCTGGTGTCCATGGATCCAGAATACCTGCTCTTTTTTGAATCAAGCCTCCAATCCCTGGGAGGCAAAGCAGGGGTAAGAAACATCCAAGGCATAGAACAAACCAGAGCCGTTCAGCAGGATGGCATCCTGGCTTTTGATGGCCTTTATCTTTCAGGTTTTGGCCCCAGAGTAGGAAAGGCAGCACTGGAGTTGGCCAAAAGTGTAAACCGCGAGGAACGATGATCCAAAACCTGGTCTATTCGAAAATGCAACATCAAAACCTGGTACTATCCATTTTGGGTTTGGGGATGGTGATGCTTGCTGTTTTTTCCCTATCTATCGGGGCATTTTCGATTCCTTTCTCCAATGCCATTTCCATTCTATTGCAGCAGCTGGGAATAGTGTCTGGAAGTTATACTGTTCAGGAAACCAATGTGTTATTACAAATACGATTTCCCAGGGTGTTGCTGGCTATGTTGGTGGGGGGAGGACTTGGTATATCCGGAGCGGCCCTGCAAGGCCTTTTCAGAAATCCCCTGGTAGAACCCGGACTGATCGGGGTGAGCAGCGGAGGTGCCTTATTTGCTGTGATTTTTATTGTTTTTGGGGCCTCCTTTCCCTGGATTACCGGTCTTTTTGGTAGCTTTAGTCTTCCATTATTTGCTTTTGTTGGTGGCTTGATCAACGTCCTGTTGGTTTACAAAATGGCCAATTATGGAGGCAAAACAGATATTTCCCTGTTGATCCTTGCCGGGGTTGCCCTGACTGCCCTCTCAAGTGCCTTGATAGGTCTGGCCATATTTTATGCGGATGAAGCGGCCATAAGGAATTTTACCTTCTGGAGCCTGGGGGATGTGGGGGGTGCCAATTGGAATAAGGTCAAAATTGCATTTTTACTGATTCTTGCCCCCTCTTGTTGGATCATGCTTCAATACCGCAATCTCAATGCACTGGCACTGGGGGAAAACGAGGCTTTCCACATGGGGGTGAATGTGCAAAAGGTAAAATACATTGTACTTTTTATGAGTGCCCTGGTGGTTGGCGTGGGCGTATCCATGACCGGCACCATTGGATTTGTGGGATTGATCGTCCCCCATCTGATCCGGCTTTCATTTGGTGCTGATCACCGGTTGGTTTTATCAGGAGCCTTTCTATTAGGTGCCTGCCTGCTTACCGGAGCGGACCTGTTGGCCAGAACTTTGGTAATGCCTGCAGAGATGCCCATCGGAATCATCACGGCTATTATCGGATCGCCTTTTTTTATCTGGCTGATCATTAACGTGAAAAAAATAAGAACCTGATATGCTGGAAGCGAAAAACATTCATTTCTGTATCAATAATAAACCTATTGTAGACCAGGTCAGCATTCATCTGAAGCCGGGTGAGATGACCGTTTTGCTGGGACCAAATGGTGCAGGTAAGTCCACCCTCTTCCGGCTATTGTCCGGGGAATTACTCTGTAAACAGGGCATGGTCAGGTACAATGGTCTCCCCATCAGCGGTTTAAAACCAAAGGAACTTGCTCATCTGCGAGCGGTGATGCCTCAGCACAGTACCATGACTTTCCCTTTCCAGGTCATTGAGGTGGTGATGCTTGGACTTATGCTTTCCAAAAAGAAATATCCGTCCAACACCGTTGAGGAGGTCATGAAAGCCACCCATACCTGGGAGCTGAAAAATCAATTATATGGCAACCTTTCCGGGGGAGAAAAGCAACGGGTTCAGCTGGCAAGGGTCTTGTGCCAGATTTGGGAAATCAAAAGTTTTCCCAGGTACCTGCTTCTGGACGAACCCACTTCCAGTATGGACATTGCCCAGCAGCACCATATTCTGGAGATCATTGGGCAATTGAAACATAGAAATATCGGGATTCTGGCCATCTTACACGACCTCAACCTGGCCGCTAATTATGCCGACAATGCGGTATTGCTCAAAAATGGTACTGTAATAAAACAAGGGCCCATCCGGGAAGTGATGACTGCGGAAAACCTTCAACGAAATTTTGATTACCCCATACATGTGGAAACGGATGGACCTGCGGCCCCGATCTATGTCAGCAGCCTCGCTCCCAACAAAAAAAGTTCATACACTACTAATTTCAAATTTGCTTGATTATGGAAACTACATTGAAATATCCCTCAGCCACAGCACTAAAGGATGCCTGGGAAACCCTAAAGGCCAATCAACCGAAAACAAGAATCAGGGATGCAGCAAAAATCCTTGAGGTTTCAGAACTCGAATTACTGCTGACCACTGAAAATCCGGCACCCATTCGTTTAAAAGATGATTGGGCCAGGATCCTTCTCTCCTGCCGGGAACTGGGAAAAGTGATGGCCTTAACCAGAAATGACGGTTGTGTACTTGAACACAAGGGAAATTTCCAGAAAATCACCATCCATGGCACTGCTCCAAGCCAAATCGCCACAGTAATAGGCCCTATTGAGCAGCGGGTGTTTTTGAACAAGTGGAAATATGGTTTTGCCGTTACCACTGAAACCGCACGTGGCACCATGAGAAGCTTTCAGTTTTTTGATCAGGCGGGGGATGCAATTCTAAAAATCTACCTGCAGGAAAATAGCAACCAGGATGCGTATGACAACATGGTAGCCACCTATCGGCAAAAGAAGGAAAGTGATCCAATACAGGCCCTTCCTTTTGAGCCTCAAACCTATGCCAGTGCGGTAGACAGGGAGGCTTTTGCAAAGGATTGGGAAAATATGAAAGACACCCATGATTTTTTTGGAATGCTCCGGAAATACAATGTGCACCGCCTGGATGCCATCAAATGGATAGGAGAAAAATGGGCCTACCCTGTAGACAGGTTATCCAGCCGAAAAATCCTGGAGGTAGCATCGGATGAAAAGATGCCAATCATGATTTTCGCCGGCAACAAGGGGAACATACAAATTCATCAGGGAAAAGTGCGTACCATCCGCCAATTGGGGGATTGGCTCAACGTAATGGATCCTGATTTTAACATGCATATGGATGAAACTTGTATTGCTGAGGCATGGGTGGTTCACAAAAACACCGATGATGGGCTGGTTTCCTCTTTGGAATTGTTCGACAAGGATGGCGAAATGATTGCCCAGTTATTTGGACTGAGAAAGCCCGGACTTCCGCAAAATGAACGCTGGAAAAATCTGATAGACAGTTTATAAAAAATTTCCCGGTAGAACCAGCACCGGGAAAAATTTTAGTCTTATGTATAGAATTAATCTTAATAAATATAAAATACTTGTCGGGCTATTCGGGTTGCTCATTATCCCCAGCCTGGCTTTTGCCTCCGATCCAATCTATATTCAGGATGTTGAGGGCAATCCCATCCCCCATGCCCTGGTGAAAATTGGAACTGAACAGGTGCTTACTGTCGGTAATGATGGCTCATTTGAGCTTCCTGATAACCTTCAGGAGGACCAGGAGATCATAATAATTGCCATGGGTTATGATACAAGGATATTCCAGGCCAGAGAACTCAGCCAGGTAAACAAGTTCAATTTAAGGGAAAAGATCGGGCAGATGGGGGAAGTGGTGGTAGCTGCCACCCGAACCGATCGCAGTGTAGAAGATTTGCCCATGCCGGTCACCATCATTACCCGAAAGAAAATCCAGGAAACAGGGGGCATGCGGCTTTCGGAGATACTCCGTGAACAAACAGGCCTGCAGGTAGTGGGAGATCATGGCGCAGGTCTGCAAATGCAGGGACTTTCGTCGGATTATATATTGATACTTCTGGATGGAGAACCCCTGATAGGCCGGACCGCTGGAACTTTTGACCTGGATAGGATTGCAGTTTCCAATATCGAACGGATCGAAGTCCTTCGGGGTCCCTCCAGTGCGATTTACGGAAGCGAGGCCATGGCAGGAGTAATCAACATCATTACTAAAAAAAGTCAGGAAAGGATTGTTGCCAACCTGGAATCCAGGTACCGCTCGTTCAACACCCTTGACCTCAGCGGAGAGATCGGCATGAACCAGAATGACTGGAACCTTTATGCCTATTTCAACCGCTTTTCGACTGATGGATTTGATATAACTCCCGAGGTGCCAGGAAAAACCCAAAGTCCATATCAAGCCAGTACGGCTCAATTTAAAATCGGTAAGAAAACCAAAAAGTGGAATTTTAAGGTTTATTCCCGGTTTTATAATGAAAATTCGGAAAATAGCATGCAGGTGGCTGGAGAAGGAAGTCCAAGATTGGCTGACCTGAATGGAGAACGCATGGACCTGAACCTGAACCCTACCATTAGCTTTCGTCCCAACGATCAATGGCAGATGACGCTAAGGAGCATGAGTTCCCTCTTCCAGACCCATACCCTGACGGTATTTCAAGAGGATGGATCAATTCTGGATGAGCAGGATTTCAAGCAGCATTACCACAGGACAGAATTCCAGACAGACCTTCAATTGGATTCCAAACAACTCATCACAATTGGGCTAGGTCATCTGATGGAAACCGTGGAAGCCACCAGGTATGATGACAATAATCGATTTGATGCCGGATATGTCTTTTTACACCACCAATGGGATCCTTCAGAAAAGTGGAATCTGGTTACCGGAGTAAGGGCAGACTTGCACAGCCAGTATGGTGAAAGAATCAGTCCCAAGATTTCAGGGATGTACAAGTTCAATGAACGATTTAGCTGGCAACTTTCACTTGGGGCAGGTTTCAAGGCCCCGGATTTCAGGCAGTTGCTGTTGAATTTCAACAATCCTTCTGCAGGCTATTATGTATTCGGGGCCAATCTGGTTCAGCAGGGCATAGCAAGATTGCAATCCCAGGGATTGGTACAACAAATGCTGCTCAACTCCAGTCAATTTGGCCAGTTAGAGGCAGAAAGTTCCCGCGCCATCAACACAGGGTTTAGGTGGAAAATCTCGGGGGACTTATTGTTTCAGGGCAATTTTTTTCAAAACAACATTTCCAATCTGATCGAAACAGCTCTGGTAGCCCGCCTGAACTCCGGCCAAAATGCCTTCTCCTATTTCAACATTGCCAGGGTAATCAGCAGGGGTGCGGAATTGGACTGGACCTTTCGGGTATCGGAAAACCTGCAATTTTCTCTGGGTTACATGTACCTGGATACAAAGGACCTGGATGTTTTGGAAAAAATCGATGCAGGAGAACTTTTCCGCCGGGATGCCCAAAACCGCAGCCAACGGGTTCAAAGGAGCGATTACGGCGGCTTATTTAACAGGAGCCGGCATAATGGCAATGTGAAAATCAACTACCAGGAATCCACTACCGGCATAAACATGGCGCTCAGGGTCATCTACAGGGGTAAATTTGGATTTGGCGATGTGAATGGGAACCTCATACTGGACGACTCCGCAGAATATGCTCCCGGACTTATCAGTTGGAACCTGAGCCTTAACAAGGCCCTGAACAATGGAATCATGCTCGAAGCAGGTGGATTTAACCTTTTCAATCAAACTACCATTTACGCGCCCACCAATCCGGGCAGGGTCTTGTTTGCAGGCATGAAATTACCGATTCATCAATTAATTAATCAATATAAATAATCATTACAATGATCAAATGGAATCAAATTTTGGCAGGCATTCTTTTGCTTGCTTTTAACGCAGGATGCGAAAGTTCCGAAGTAGAGGAACCGGAAAATGACCCTCAGGCAAAAACCGTAGAGAATCTTTATGCTCCCAATGATGTGATCGACAGGAGTACCGGAGAAATTACGGAGGAGCGACCTTTCCGCTATTTCAGCCTGGAAAATAACCAGGAAGTAGACAATCGGGATGGGAATTGGGACATTGCTTTTAAAGGAACGACACTTATCGTGAACAGCGGGACAAGTGGTCCTGGTTCGGCACAGGGAACTGTGGTGACCGCAGCCTTTGATGAATTGAATGAGGTTCCTTCCTCAGTGGCATTCCATAGCGATGGCGCCGATGGAATGGCCATTCCAACAGGTTCCGGAAACGGTTGGTACAATTACAACCCCGGCACCCATGTCATTAGTCCGATCCCGGGCCGTGTGATACTCATCAGGACCAATGCAGGCAAGTATGCCAAAATGGAAATCCTATCCTATTACCAGGACAATCCTCCTCTTGCAGAAGTTGATCCGATGCGTTCTCCAAGTCCCTATTATACATTTAGGTTTTTGCTTCAGCCTAATGGCTCAATGAAATTTTAATTTTTTTAATGAACCTCAAATCAGCCCTAAGGTTGATTTGAGGTTTCACTTACCGTCGATTTCTTCGTTTCAGAGGTAATTGGTAGCTGATAGATATGTTTTATAGCAGGGAGTTATAATCCAACGAATCAGAATCAAATTAATCTTGGCTTGAATTGATAGAATATGTATAGCATTAGATTGATTTGTACCGACGAAGTTCCAAACTCTTGCATCCGTAGGCCTTTTGTCTGATTAATCCATCAATAGATACCCAAATTGTTTGATTTAAAAATTTTTATCCACCAAACTCCAAAAAACTTCAGGTGTCAAAGGTTTGTTTGCAAATTCTTTTACTGAAGGAATGGTTGCAGCCCTATCTTTGTCTCCTGGATTAAAACTCGTGGTAAGTATGGACACTACGACTCGATCATGAATATCTTTTGATAGTTCATCATATGCTTCCAAAAACTCCCAACCGTCCATACCCGGCATATTAATATCCAAAAAAACAATGCCTGGCTGAGGAGAATTGGCATATACTCCTTTACCAAGCAAATAGTCAAGCCCTTCTTTGGCCGAATTTACGGATTGAATATGCACCCATTCACATTCCTCTTCCAAAATCAGTGTATGATAGAAATTTGTTGCTTCATCATCGTCAATGAGCAAGACACAATCCAACTTGTTATTTGGTTCTCTCATAAAATTTTAGCCAGTGTAAAATAAAAAGAGCTTCCTTCCTCTTTTTTTGATTTAACCCATATTTTACCACCGTGAAGCTCAACGATTTTACGACAATAGGCCAAGCCCAGGCCAGTACCCTCGAACTCTTCTACGTTGTGCAAACGTTGGAAAATCAAAAATATTTTATCATAATCTGCCTCCTCAATCCCAATGCCATTGTCCTTCACACAAAATTTTATCTGTCTATTATCCTTTTTGGCAGTTATTTCAATGATTGGTAACACAGCTGGTTTTGAGAATTTGAGTCCATTACAGATCAAGTTCTGAAATAACATGCGTAATTCCAAAGGATTACCTTTCACCAGAGGTAACTCGTTGAAAATGACTTTGCCCTTACTGGCAGTCAACGCTGCATCCAAGTCCTGTACAATAGTGTCTACCAAATCCTGACAGTCGACCAATTCATAATCTCGCTTATTGCCTAACCTGCTAAAATCCAACAGTCCTTTGATAAGCGCTGACATTCTTTCGGTAGCTGTTGTCACATATCCTAACATTTTTTTTCCCTGATTGTCAAAGTTCGCATAATAGTTTTTGGAAATCAAATGGGTCATATTTCCAATGGTTCGAAGGGGCTCTTGCAAATCATGACTGGTTATACTTGTGAAACGCTCAAGTTCCCGGTTTTTCGCCAGCAACTCGTTATTCAAATTTTCGAGTTCCTTTTTATGATCAGATAGCAACTGCTGCTTAAGGTCCAATTCTTTTACCTTATCCAACAAGACTAAAGAACTTTCAGATAGTTGATCGTTGGTCCTTTCAAGACTGAAAAAGCCGCTCCTTGCAATGAATACGAGAGTAAAGCAGGTCCAAATGACTACCAAAGAAATAACCATATTTAAATTGGAAAGATCACTTTGGTTATCAACGATTTCTTTGCTTTCAATGACAGCCGAGATAGTTAAAATAGAACAGATGAATGCTGTGAAAACGCTTGCAAACTTGCCTGGAATAAGCCAACTGTATAAAATAACAATGGCATACATACTGGCTACTGCAACGGTGCTATCTGTATTCAGGTCTATCAGGTACACTACACCAGCAATAAATGAAGCCATGAAAACCAAAATGGCCGTTTGAATAAACATTCCATGTGGGCGAATTGAAAACATTATTCTTTCTTGCTATTCAAAAGGGTTTTTAATTCGAGAATTTCCTTTTCATACTGGATGAGCTGCTTTTCCAACTGATAGGTTTTCAATTCGTCTTTGGGTTTCACTGCTATTAACTTTGGCAAATCCCTAATGAGCACAAAGGAAGTTGCCAAACTTACCAAAGCCGTCAATAACCTAAGCAGGGCACTTAGCCGATAACCAGGCCACCAAAACATCAATGCATCAATCAAATGAGTACTTCCACATAGGATGATAAACGCTCCGAAAAGCCAAAAAACCGGCAAAAAGGGCAGATTATGCCGTTTTTGGGTAAAAAAGATAATAATGGCCGGAATCACAAAATAAGCCAACCAAATGGCAATGTCGCTAGTGATATATAACCATCCGTGAAATGAGGTCCATTCCCCGCACAGCCAACGGGCCGGCCAATCGTCCGCCAGTAATAATTTGGTAAAAAATTCCTCCACTTGTTCCATATACCAATATTCATTTTTTATAAAAGTAAATGTAAAGGAGTTCACTGAAAAATAAAACGAATACCAATTAAACAGAGCGTTCAGGAGCAGCTTTCAACAAAAAGAAAAATTTTGCCCTTTTTACAAGACTCAGGAGCTGGCAAAAGTATCCGGACTTATTATTTATTTCTCATTCTACCTCTAACAGAGCAAGTTACAACCTGATTCCCCATTGGTCCAATAATATAGGGTTAAAGAAATCCGGAAGTATTTTCTTCAAATGGATAAAATAATCATAAAAAAATAAGGGGCATTTAAGAAAGTAAGGAAGTAAGAGGATTTTTATTTCAGGATAGAGATAGTAAAAATTCCCATTTGCCAGTTAATGTGACAAATGGGAACATGTTTTTAAGCGGATACCTTTTCTCCTGCCTTCACTTTTTTCTTGTCGTAGAAAAGGCGGATAACAAACACAAACAAAGCAAGGATACCTATGGCAAAAATGGTGTCCCCTATTACCCTCATCCACCTCAAGGTGTTCATGACCGGCTGCTGGAGAAACTCAGCTGAGCGGGCATACCACATGCCCTCATTGACACTGGCTACCGTCTGCAGCAAACCAACAGGCAACAGACTCAAAAAGGCCATCAGCAACAAGCCGATATTGATCGACCAAAAAGAAAACCCAATCAATTTGTTGTTCCAAACCTGATTTCTGTAAAGGCTTCTCAAAACAAAGAGCATCAAACCGATACCCAACATCCCGTAGACCCCAAACAAGGCGGTATGCCCATGCAAAGGTGTGGTATTCAATCCCTGCATGTAATATAGGGCAATTGGTGGATTGATCAGAAAACCAAAGATTCCTGCTCCCAGAAAATTCCAGAAAGCCACCGAGATCAGGCAGTAAATCGGCCACTTGTAGTCCTTGAGCCATTCTGTGGATTTGCTCAAGCGGTAATTGTGAAAGGCCTCAAAACCAATCAATAAAAGCGGTACGACTTCCAAAGCACTAAATGTGGCACCCAGGGCCATTACTGATTTTGGTGTACCGGTAAAATACAAATGGTGAAAAGTGCCTAAAATTCCACCAGCCAAAAAGATGACTGTAGCAAATATCACTGCTGTACTCGCTGATTTAATATGTAGCAGCCCCATTCTGGTAAACAGGAAGGCTGCTACCACTGTAGCAAAAACTTCAAAAAATCCTTCTACCCAAAGGTGGACAACCCACCATCTCCAATATTCTGCAATGGCCAGGTTGGTCTGTCTTCCCCACATCAATCCTGCGGCAAAAAACAAGGCAATTGCAGCGCAGGAAATTAAAAACATGGTCAGCAAGTGCTTTTCATTGGTATTGCTTTTAAAAACGGGTATCATGGGCCGTATCATCAGTGTCAACCAAATAAACAAACCGATTAACAAAAAGGCCTGCCAAAACCGACCAAGTCCAACATATTCGTATCCCTGATGACCAAACCAGAAATTTTCCACATAGCCCATTTTTTGCATGATGCCCATCCACTGACCGGCCATGGAGCCCACCACGATTACCAGCAATGCCACAAAAAGAAAATTGACACCAACCTTTTGAAATTTTGGATCCCTTCCCGTAAGGGATGGAGCAATATATAAACCTGTGGCCAACCATGCCGTGGCAATCCAGTAAATGGCCAATTGAACATGCCAGGTCCGGGAAGCGGCATACGGCAGTATTTCAGCCAAAGGGAAGCCATAAAGCAGATTCCCCTCTACTCCGTAATGTGCGGTTATCACTCCCATGGCTACCTGAACCAATATCAGCAAATTGACTACCCAAAAGTATTTCTCCACTGCTTTCATGGATGGGGTAATATTCTGCCTCATCAAAGGGTCTTCATGCGGGGCTTCTATTTCTTCCTCTTGGTTTTTGGCATAATAGAAAACCAATAATCCAGTACCAAAAAGCAACATGATCACACTGAATCCGGTCCAAAGCAACAAATCACCCGTGGCTTTATTGCCGATCAATTCATCTGATGGCCAATTATGCGTATAACTGATATCATCTCCTGGCCTTTCTGTGACACAGGCCCAACTTGCCCAGAAAAAAAAGGCATTCATATCCTTCATCCGCTGTGGATCCTGAATGGCATTCTCGGGAATGGAATAATAATTTCTCAATTCCTCCAATTCCTTGCTGCCCATGAACAGGCCCTTATAATAGTCACTCAGAAACTGAAAAGCTTCGTAACGGGTAGAAGAAATCGTCAATGTCCCAGCTTCAGCATCATAGGTATTCTCTCTGATTTCTTGCTGTAACCTGGTTCTGAGTGCCGCCTTGTCTTCTTCAGGCGCACTTTCATAATCGGCAAATCCTTCTTCACGAGCCATTCCATTCAAAAAGAACAAAGCTTCCCGGTGCAACCAATCCGCTGTCCAGTCCGGCGCAAGGTAAGCACCATGTCCCCAAATGGAACCTACCTCCTGCCCTCCCATACTTTGCCAGGCATTCTGCCCATCACGGATATCCTGCCCTGTAAACAGGACCGTACCGGATTCGTCCACCACTTCCTCCGGTATCGGCGGAGCCTCCTGGTATATTTCATATCCATAATACCCCAACACGGCAAAAGAAATGCCGACCACTAAAGAAAATACAATCCATAATTTTTTTTCGGTTTTCATAATGACAAAAGTTTGAAGTAACCCATGAAATCCATATTACCTTTGTTTAAAGGTAATAGGATATATTTATCCTTTATTTGAATCAAATATATGAATTTTATTTTTTTGTAAAAATGTTTGAAATAAAGGAGTACAAAGAAAACGAAATCTTCTTCAGATGAAATCGAGCATGAGGTACCCGTCACACAGTGGGAGGACTACAGCATCCTTATCAAACTTTCTTTTTCGACAGGGGGGATTTTAAACAATTTACTGATAGTTTCGGCCATTTCTTTCGGCGTTTTGATTTTGTTGATCCACAACTTTTATGAAAAAATAGGCAACCTGGAAAAAATGGAGGAATAGGCACACTCAGGTCGTAATTAAGGCAATTGCATTTTACACAGGGTAAGAAAAACCAGCTATAGGGAAAGTTTTACCTAGCATTCGTTTCAACTGCCTTTTTATTACAATAAATATTCTATTTATTTCCCGCATGACCCGTAAAACCGGATCATCGCTGATTAGGGATGGTTTTAAAGTGGAAAGGATTCTCCGCTGTCGTTTTATTCAATATCTATCTCATTTTACTCAAAATAAACCCAATAATTATGAAAACCACGCTCACGATTGCCCTGATATTTCTGGTGACTATCCTCTATGCCCAATCATCAGAACATGCCTCCATCAAAGAAGCTCTGACAGGCGAAACAACAGCTTACATGAACCGGGATTACGATGCCTGGGCATCACATTGGGATTCCAGCAGGGAAGTATCCTTTTTGGTAACAAATATGGAAATGAGAGCCAACAGTTGGGAGGAGATCAGCAAGACCATGAAGGAAGATATGCAAACCAATTCCAATCCCATTCAAGCCTCCCTGGAAACCTCCGACTTTGACATTTCCGTTACCGGTAACCAGGCCTTTGTTGTCTATGTACAAAACATGAAGACCGGTGATCAGAATTACAAAACCTATGAGGTGCGCAACCTCCGTAAGGTAAGGGGGCAATGGAAACTGGCAGCCATGATCTCAAGTAAAATGGGAGATGATTAAAATCATTTTGGTCCTCTACCCCATTCGCTACACGGAAATAAATTTCGAATAATGGCTATTGTTGTACATTGAAATATCCTACTAATTTCACCTGGGATGCATCCCAATTCAATGCTACTTCAATTCAATTTTAAATTTCCAAATAGGTTCTTGGATGAAGGGAAAGATGGAAGGAAAACCAGGAACTGGGAAATATATTTGGTGTAAATTCGGGACGTTTATTTTCAAAGGTGTGAAATATTACTGCCAATTGAGGACCCGAAAGAGCAATTAGCGTCCGTCGAAATATGTCGCAGTTAGTAATGAAATCATGAATTGAGAACCAATTTTAAATACCTCCTACCACTATATGTACCTAAACTACATCCTTATGAGTACTTTTTATAATTCAAAAAACAAAGTCTATGCAGAAATTTCAGCGTTAACACCCACCATAATTGCAGACCTGAAAAGCAAAGAATTGCTACCCAGAGGTTCGGCACTTTTGACCGGTGCGGGGAAATTAGCTCCTGACATAAATTCGATTTTTCATGCGGCAACGGGAACCATGATGCCCTATTTTCCATCGCAGACCTATTATGAGCCATCGCTCCTTTCTGTAGAAAATGCGATTTCGGCCTGCTTTGCTTTGGCAAAAGCAAACGGGAATAACCGCCTGGCGATTCCATATATTGGGGGCAAGATATTTAAAGGAAGAATTTTTGATGGACAAGGAGTAAGCGAGGAAGATCAAAATCATAAACTGGTAGCTTCTATTGTGGGAGCGAGCATCACTAACGCAAAATTAACAGGCTTAGACTTCTGCTTTGTCGTTTTCGATACCGCTACGAATCTACTTTTCAGCCATGAAATCAAAAAATCGTATGATGAGCTCAATTTTTCAAAAAAATTGATGGTAGGCGACATTGTTGATTTTTCGCTGCATCAGTGTGATGGGATTGTCAATGCCGCTAATATGGAAGTACAGTTCGGCGGAGGCATTTCGGGTGCCATAGCCAAAGCCAGTCAAGATCAGGATAACATTGACAAGGATGCCAGGTCGGGAATTATCCAATTTTGGGCCGATTATGAGGCTCGGCTCTAGTTTTGGCGTAAAGGCTGAACAATCTAAAGACACCAAACAGATTTACCCGCCGCCGCCCTTTTATTAGAAGTAGAGTTCTCGCAAAATGCTTTTTTAAATTTGGTTTAAATAATTTGACTTAAAGTTAAAAATGAAAGGGAAAGGATGCCTTTACCAGGCCCTTTCCCTTTTACTTAATGTTCAATTGATTGATTGATCAATTACCTACAAGACCCATTATTCAGTCGGCAGCCAACATTTGTGGATCAAAGGCCAATCTGGCCAATCGGTATTTCTTTTTGTATTGTCCGTACACCACCATTTCGAAATCACCGGTTTGGGTATTCACAGGCGTGATGGTCATGAGATTCCGGTTGCTGTTTATCGATAAAGAGCTTCGGCTAACTGCACCCTTGCTATCCAGTGTTGCGACAGACATCATGTGTTCTTTGTAGCTTTTGGGAGTAAAACGGGCTACTTTACCCTTTCCGTTGTAGCCAAGATTTTTTACGTTGTCATTGAACACAAAATACAGGTTGTTGTTGATCATGGACACAGAGTAGGAAAAAAAGAACCCTTCATCCCCGGTAGATACTTGATTCTTTACGATTTTTTTCGCCCATTTTCTTGTTCCATTGGGATCAAATTCCGCTATCACGATACTACCGTAATCATAGTGAAACGTATTGGTAGTAGTGTGGATGCCAGAACCGGTGGCACTTCCCGTTGAACTTGTAACCCATTCATGCCGGTCCTCACCCACAAAGGCCACAGACCCATCGCTTTTTACAATGATTTCGTCTAAAAAGAAATAGGAATCTTCTACTGATTTGCCTTTTTTCAGTTTCTTGGAAGTCTTTTTCGCTTTGCCTTCAGAAAGACCACGTGTAAGGAAAGCTACATCAAAAGCCTCCGTTTGCTGATGAAGAACGGTTTGGTTATTTCCATCCATTTTCAGAAAATAAGTGCCTCCTGTACTTTTGTTGGCCTTCCCTTCTTCTGTATAAAAACCACCAAAATAAAGGTGACCTTCCTCATTCACCTGAATATTGGCTGCATTAATTTGATATTCAGCCAGATTGATATTTTTATGAAGTGCCTTTTTTCCATCTCCGGTTATGCTGACAAGTGTAAAAAAATACCTTTCCTGCTTAAATAAGGAAGTAATTTTGTAGGCTACGTCAGCAGGCTGGCTTTTGCTAAGCAGGTGTACATTTCCATTGCTATCCAGTAGTGCATTTACCAATTCCAGCTCATCGGAATCTGCCTGCAAGGTTTCATCCCATGTCCAAATGGGATTTAACTGCTGATCGGCAAGGAGAAGACTTACCTCTTTCTGTTTCTTTCTTACCTCTCCACTTTCACGCACTATCAGGAGCTTGCTTTCATCCGGTGTAGGATAAAAGTGGAATTTAGGACTAGTTATTCTCAAATTAATACCCAATCCACCTATTCCCGGCTTTGCCTTCTTATCTTCGGCAGCCATTACAAACTGACTTTTTCCGGCCAACCGGAGATTTTGAGCATCCAGGGCTACCCTATACAAGCCTTCCTGCTCCCCTTTTCCGGGATCCGTAGTAAAAAAGAGCCATAATTGATTGTTCCATTGCATGATGTGCTCAAAATTGGGCTTTCCAGCCAGGTCCAATTTGGAAAGGTCCGCACTTTTTACCATTCTGAGATTTAGATCGTATTTCTCTAAATAAGGTAGTTTTTTTGATTCCTGAAGTTCCTGTCGGATTTTCCTTTTGATCAGGTAATAGCCGGATTCATCAGTTGCAGCTATCTCTGATAAAGTCATTTTCTTATTGAACTTCATTTCATTTCCCCACTTCAATTGAGCGTTTTCAGGAAGTCTTTGTCCAAACAAAAAAGAATGGACCATACATAGACAAAGGAAAAGTGTTGCCTTTTTCATAGTTTAAAGATTTAGTAAATAAATAGAATAAATAATTAAATTAAAATAAGTTGCAAAAGGATCTTATATGGGAAATTTGGAGGAATTCAGGCATGCTGTTATGACCAGTATCCTCATCATGTGCGGCTACAATTGCTGCAGAAATTTTTTTATTCATAGCTGTTTATAAAAGTTCAAAAAACAATTTACATGCATTAAAATACATTTTAATAAATATAAAAAGTATTTTTTAAAAAATAGTTTTAAATTTTAAAGGCTAAAGAAATACATTCACCGGTAAAAGACAAATTGGGCAATGTCCGTCAGGTCCTACTTAATCCTGCCACTGAGGTTTATAGGGCTACAAGACCCATAAATCAAGGCACAAAAATCCTCCTCATCACCATCTTCCAAAATACCCCCTGGGTAAATTCAGGATAATCCGGTTTTATGCAGGCCCTTCATCTTTTTGCCTTTAATTTATTTTTAGTCACATTTTAAATCTTCTCATGAAAATTAATCCAGAAATTATAGGGAAAAGCTTGATCAGTTGTGACACTTTTATGGGTTGTTTCGTCTTGGGTTAGGTACGTAGTAGCTGATCAGGTTAATCCGGGATATTATCAATTTAATTGTTAGATAAGTTGCGACAAAGTTACAGACTATGAAAAATTGGTGTCTTCGCCTGATTATATTATTTTCTTTCTTTGGTTGTGAGGAGAAATGGGATGACCCTATTCCCGAAGGTGCTGTACTCGGTACACCCTTCTTAATTTCCAGTATTATGGAAGATGGTAACGTGATGTTAACCTGGAATATTTCCAGGTTAACAACCTGGTTCCACCCAACAACTGTAGAAGGAAGCAGCTATGAAGTTTTCGCTAAATTCCCAGGAAGCACCGATTTTACCCGCATTGCAAGCCTAAATGCAGACCATATGACCTATTTGGTGGGCAATTCGGAATATGGCCAACCCCATGAGTTTTATGTGACAGCACATAGAGCCGGGCAAACGACCCGCTCAAATAGGATCATGACAGTTCCCCATCCAATTCCTGAATACAAAACATTGATGGAATTGGAAAGCTGGGATCCCCTTTATCATCCAAAAATAAATTTGCAAGGAACCAAACTGGCTTTTATTACAAATTATCGATGGACTGAAGCCGGACAGGACTTCATGACCTTAAGTCTTTTCTTACTTGATATAGTATCCGGGCAAACTGATTTGGTCAAATTGGATAGTTACCATCCGCAATGGTCTGCTGATGGACGAAAGGTGATTTTTGCGACAACTGAAGGATTAAGCCAAACAGCGCAAGGTTATACTCCCTCCCATTTACTTACTTTTGATGTAGAAACTAAGGTAATAGACCCTGTAATTGAAGACAGGCACCAACAAATGTTTCCCAGCTTTGGGAAGGAGGAAAATTCGGTGTTGTTTCTTTCAGATTCCTTGGAAAGGGGGAAAATGGGATTGTGGAAAAGCGATAATGAAGGAATTACCCACCTACTTTGGCCATCCTTTCAGTTACCGGAACATGGCGCAGGCTTACCGTTAACCACAGGCATGGATGCCTCAAACCTTAAAGATATAGTAGCTTTAGATCATTTAAGCACGGTGGAAAACAGGAGCGTTTACAACATCTATACCGTGGAATTTGGGGATCAGGTTCAGAAGCATGAGTTTGTGGGGTCTCCCTGGAATGATATGTCGCCAGTTTTTTCGCCGGCTAATGAAAATATTCTCGCCTTTGTATCGGATAGGTCCGGAACCCGACAAGTCTGGACCTTTAATAGCTCCAGCGGCAAACTCAATCAGGTTTCATTTTTTCAGGATATTGATCGCATAGGTTCTGACACAAGCCTGAGCTGGACTGATCAGGGTCGATCACTTGCATTACCTGTCTATGACCTGGATGGAAATCATAAAATGGTCAAAATTCCAATAAATCCCTAGATTTTCCCTTTCCCATCTAATGGTATTGATTGCCAGACCTGCTTCAGTCCAGAATCCCTCCTGGCTGCCAGATAACTGATATGCACCCAAACGTCTCCGTCTTTCTCGGCCGTTTGTTCTACACTGCTCAGGGCAAAACCGTCACAGCTGGCCACCTGGAATAACCGACTTTAATTTTCGTTTTCATCATTGTTTTATTTTTGTGAAAGGGTTAAATAATGATCCCTCCATGGAAGGTTTATGCTTGTATTTAACGGTAAACAAGCAGGAGGTTTCTATACGTTTTTGCCGCAAAAGAAACACGTGAATTGATTCTTTGAAATAAATGGTGATATCATTTTGTCCCTGGTCTTATATCTGGCGAATGCTCCATATGGGCCACATTTTTCTATTTAGAAATTTCCCCAAACCCTATTGCTTACTAAATTAAATAATTTTATAAATCTGAATATCAGATATTTATGTTGAACATTTTTTCTTATTAATCAAATATTAATGAATTATTCACCTCTTCCAGATTAAGTTGGGGCATCTTGAAAAATTGGTAAAGATAAAAACCTGTATAAGGAAATTATCTGAACTGAATAAGAATTTGTCCAGAGGATGTAACTATTTCTAACAATAAACCCCTTTCACTATGCACTATTTTACTCCACCCTAAGCAAAGGTTCAATCACCTTAATTCGTTTGCCAAAATAGTAGTTACAAAAAATAATTGATTCAAATCTTATGAAAAGAATTTACGCAATAACCCTCATTTTCCTTTTCCCGCTTTGCCTGGCTGCCCAGGACCGGGAAATCAGGGGAACGGTGACAGACGTCGCCGATGGCAACACCTTACCAGGGGTCAATATCATTGCAAACAGCGATGGAGAACAGGTAGGAGGAACGATTTCGGATATAAATGGTACCTATTCTATTAGTGTCCCTCCTGACGCCAACCAATTGACTTTTGTTTTTATTGGAATGGAGACGGTAACCGAAGAAATCGGATCGAGAACTACTATAAATGTTGCCTTGGCATCCAATCAGGAAGAATTGGACGAATTTATTGTAGTAGGCTATGGATTTGCAGAAAAGGCCACCTTGACAGGAGCTGTCAGTTCTATTGAAAATAAAGAAATCCAAACTGCCACCCACTCCAGCCTTGCCCAAAAATTGCAGGGAAAAGTAGCCGGATTGAATATCCGCCAAAATTCCGGACAACCGGGTTCATTTGATAATTCGATCAACATCCGTGGTTTCGGAACTCCTATGTTCGTCATTGACGGGATTATCCGTAATGACCCAGGTGCTTTCCAGCGAATCAATCCCGATGATATTGAAAGTATTTCCGTCTTAAAGGATGCCTCTGCCGCAGTTTATGGAATTGGCGCGGCAAATGGAGTTGTAATCGTAACTACCAAACAGGGAAACCGCGGAAAAACTTCCTTTACCTACAATGCAGTGACAGGCATCACCAGGCCTACCGATGTACCACAAATGGCCACTACCGCCCAATACGCCCAAATGAGGAATGATGCAAATATTTATGGCCCTGGTGCCGGTATTCCCTATTATACCCGGGATGAACTTCAAAAATACCTGGATGGAACCTTACCCGGATATACCAATGTGGATTGGTATGATGCCACGATGAAAAATCAGGCGGTGCAGACCCAGCACAACCTATCTGCCAGTGGCGGAGGTGAGAAAGTACTCTATTATATTGGTATGGAGTATGTAAAAGACGGTGGTTTATTGAGAAGTGGAGATATGGACTATAATCGTGTAAATTTGAGAAGCAATATAACCGCTGACCTTACAAAAAACCTGAGAGCGAGGGTGATGATATCCGGTCGGTATGATAAACAATCCCAGCCCGGAGACAATTTTTTTAATATTTTCAAAACCACCCGGGTGACCCTTCCCACGGAGCGACCCTTTGCCAACGATAACCCACAGTATCCGGGATTTGTCTCTTCAGGTTTCCAAACCCCAACGGTATTGGCTGACCGCGATTTGTCCGGATATACGGAAGTAGAAAACAGGGCCATCCAAACAATGGCGGAACTGCGATTTGCTGTGCCTTTTGTAAAAGACCTGTTCATTACAGGAACCGGATCATTTGATACCGGAAATACCATGAATAAAAACCTGTATAAAGGCTTCACCACTTATACCTATACCCCGGCAACAGATACCTATAACCCCTTGGTCCAAAGAGCCGATCAAAATATCAATGCACGGACAGATGTGGGTA
This sequence comes from Cyclobacterium plantarum, assembly GCF_011290685.1. Lineage (GTDB taxonomy): Bacteria > Bacteroidota > Bacteroidia > Cytophagales > Cyclobacteriaceae > Cyclobacterium > Cyclobacterium plantarum. Next base: position 116,069 of record NZ_JAANYN010000008.1, on the reverse strand, counting down.
ATACCTATACGCTCCGGTTATCGGCAGATTATAAAACCCGGATAGGGCAAAAACATGATATTTCCGGAACATTGGTGGCGGAGCAGATCAAGGGATGGAGCAGATGGCAGTTTGCAAGACGGTATTACGGTGATTTTTATACCAGTGACCAGATTAGATTTGCCGGACAAACAAATCTGCAAAACGACGGACAGGATAATGAGAACTCACGAATCAGTTACATAGGGAGGGTAAACTATGGCTTTTCACAAAAATATTTGATTGAAGGAGCTTTCAATTACAATGGTTCCTACAGGTATCACCCCGACAGGCGATTTGGTTTTTTTCCAGTAGTCTCAGTAGGATGGAGAATATCAGAGGAAAACTTTATACTAAATAATTTTCCGGCTATCAATGAATTGAAACTTCGCGGTTCTTATGGGGTGATTGGTTCGGATGAAGGGGCCCCCTTTCAGTACCTTCCCGGATTTACCTTTGGTGGTGTAAGTACCTGGGAATTTTCCAATAATAACCTGACCAATGGATTGGCATCACCGGCCATTACCAACAGTTTATTGACCTGGTCCACCAACCACTTATCGGACATCGGTTTTGATCTGACCATGTGGAATGGAAAATTGGAGGTGGTAGCGGATTTCTACAACAGGGAGCGAAAGGGACAACTGGCCCGGCGAAATATTTCCCTTCCCAACACATTTGGCGGCACCTTACCTGAAGAAAACCTGAATAGCAGCCGGCAGGTTGGTTTTGAATTCGCCCTTGGGCACACCAATACCATCAATGATTTTCAATACAATGTGAGAGGAAACTTCAATTTCAGCCGGTCCATGACCCGCTATCAGGAACGGGCTCCTTTCCAAAGCCAACGAGATCGATGGCTAAATGGAGAAGCAGGTAGGTGGGGTAACCGACAAACGGGATACATTGTCACCGGTCAGTTTCAGAGTCAGGAAGAAGTTTGGCAAGGACCGGTCTATGGCGGTGCACTTGGCGGAACAAGGGAGCTTCCCGGTGATTTCATGTATGAAGACGTTAACAATGACGGGATCATTAACGGAGAGGATGCGCGCACCCCGCTTAATTATGGCGGAACACCATTGATCAATTTTGGAGCCACCTTTGGTGCCCAATGGAAAGGTTTTGATCTCAACCTGCACTTCCAGGGTGCAGGAAAATATACGATGAGGTTTAATGAAGTGTACGGCGAAATGTTTGCCTTTAGGGGTAATTTACCTGCTTATTTTTTCGATAGGTGGCATCAGGCAGATCCCTATAACCTCGACAGCGAATGGATACCTGGCGAGTGGCCTGTCACCAGGCTAAACTCAGATGTCGGCATGCTGTATGCCGAAAGTTCGGTTTGGAGGAGAAATTCTTCTTTTGTCAGATTAAAAAGTTTAGAATTGGGCTATACCTTCAATGCAGCACTGCTGAGCAGATTAGGAATGGAGCGCCTGAGGGTGTATATGAATGGTTTTAACCTGCTGACCTATGCCAGGGATCCGTTTATGAAGCAGTTTGATCCGGAAAAAGTAGAAGGGGCCTTTAATGCAGGTTATACTTACCCGTTGAGTAAAAACTACAATCTCGGCCTAAGCCTGAATTTCTAAATGAAAATCGAACTTTAAATTCAAAATGATGAAGGTATTTAAATTTATAAATTGTGTTTTGCTGGCAGCTACTGTAAGTCTCCTGCCGAGCTGTACAGAAGTACTGGATCTAGAGCCCCAGGATAAACTGCCTGTAGAGGCTGTTTTTGGCTCACCAGCAGGGGTCAAACTATATATGGCGAACTTGTATTATCAATTGCCAACTGAAGATTTTCTTTTCTTTAACTCAGGATTTAATCAAAACCAGGGCGGGCCCAATAATGGCGGACAGACCAGGGCACAATCCACGGATGAAGCCGTACATTCGGAAGCCGGTGGGCTAAATAATGGACCGAATGGAAATGGCGATAACATGAATAATTACTGGATTGCAGGTTATTCCCTGATCCGGGATGTGAATTTGCTGATTGATGCCATTCCAACCCTCAACATTCCTGAAGATGAAAGAGAAAAGTTGAGTGGAGAAGCGGCCTTCGTTCGGGCATTTGCCTATTTCGGCATTGCCATACGCTATGGTGGATTGCCCTTGATCAAGGAAAGTCAGGAATACCTTGGCGATGCGGAATCACTGAAAGTTCAGAGAAGTACTGAAAAGGAAACTTATGATTATATTCTATCTGAGCTGGACATTGCCATCTCCAAACTCCCGGAATCCTGGGATGGGGAGCGAAGGGCAACCAAATGGGTAGCATTGGCATTAAAATCCCGCGCTGCCCTCCATGCTGCTTCATTGGCGAAATTCTGGGATAAAGCGCCCCTAACAGGCGATGCAGTTGATATGGGCTATGTAGGAATGTCGGCCAGCGATGCAGATACGTATTATGCAGAATGTATTGATGCTTCAGCCGAAATTATGGATTCTGGGGTATTTTCCCTTTTTCAGCCCACGCCTGCGACTCCCGCGGAAGCGGCAGAGAATTACAGGAGGATGTTTCAGGATCCAAACATTGCGTTGAACGAAGCCATTTTTATTAAAGGCCATACGATTCCAGGAAACAGAAGAGGCCATAATTATGATATATGGTTTACTCCTGCCCAGTTGGCTAACGGCTGGCCACATCCGGGTCGGATGAACCCTACTCTGGATCTGGTGGACAAGTACGAAACGTACACCAACCCCGGAGAAGAAGCACCGATCGTCACGACATCCGAGGGAGACATTGACGATTACAATGGCTACGATGCGAGCAAAAATTACCTGCATTTTGACGATCCCAGGACTCCTTTTGAGGATAAGGATGCCCGGTTACATGCCACTGTCGTTATTCCAGGAAGCACCATGAAAGGAGAGGAAATAGTCATTCAGGCTGGCTTTATATTACCGGATGGAACGCCCCGAATCCGAACAGGAGGATCAGTCGAAGTAGACGGCGTCACCTATTACAATTATGGGGGTCCCACCACCAATGATTATTCCGGATTTGACGGTTTTGGAGGAAACAATACAAAGACCGGTTTTTCATTTAGAAAATTCCTTAGTGATGATCCTGTTACTCCCGGATGGAATCAGAGCACTACGGACTGGGTGGAATTCAGGTATGCAGAAATTTTATTGAATTATGCTGAAGCGGTTACAGAGAGCGGTCTTGGGGATGAGGCAAGGGCAGCCGAAGTCATGAATGATATCCGAAGACGTGCAGGGCATACCACTGAAATACCCCTAACCATTGCCAATGTGATGCGGGAAAGAACCGTAGAACTTGCCTTTGAAAATAAAAGGTGGTGGGACCTGATCAGAAGAAGAGAAAGGCATGAGCTATTTGAAGCGCAGATATCCCATGCACTCCAGCCGGTACTGGACCTAAGGGTGAGCCCACCTCAATATATTTTTATTCGTGCCAATGTGCACAATATGAATCCCAGGACCTTTTTGATCAGGGACTACTACCTATCTATTCCCGGGGTTGGTGCCAGTGGTGTGATTCAAAACCCAACAGGTTAATTTAGTATTATCGAGTGGTATATAACTAGTAAAATTTTGAAAATAATCATGATGAAACAGATAAAACATATCCTATATTTTGCCGTGCTGGTGATGGCAACATCCTGCGAAATAGATAATTATGACCAGCCAAATGCAGAACTTTACGGTACATTTATAGATGAAGGTACCAATGAGCCCCTGGCCCAGGACATTATCAACGGAACTGTGATTGAGCTAATCGAACAGGGCTGGGTAGAAGACCAGACCAATGTTACACAAACCTTAGTAAGCAAAGGTGACGGAACCTATCAAAACAGTCAGATCTTTTCAGGAGAATATCTCGTACGTGCCGTGAGAGGGAATTTCCATGATATTCCTCCCATAGAGTCAATGGAGATCAAGGGTAGGACTGAATTGAATTTCCTGGTTACCCCATACCTGAGGATTATTGATCCGGTGATTGAAAGGGTTGGTTCTACGGTTACGGCCACCTTTAGGATCGAACAGACTTCTACGCAGGAAGTATCCAGAATTGGCCTTTATGTTCACCCCAATCCAAATGTCGGTAACCCAATGACGCTTACCTCCAGAGTGGAAAGCAATATCAACCGGCTTACTGATCCATCAGAAACGTTCTCTCTTAGCATTGACCTGGATGCAAATTCCAGTACCTTGTTGCAGGGAAATCCATATTATTTCAGAATCGGTGCAGTGAGTAGCGCCGGCTCAGCCAAATATAACTATGGCCCAGCAGTGAGATTTACCATTTGATTTCCTGTACAATTCCCACCTCCACTTTGTAAACGGTGGGAATTGTTTTTTCAACCCAGAAAACATTTGAAAAAATATGATTAGAAATCCATTTGATATTTTAACGCTCCTTTGTATATTTTCAGCAGGCTGCATCGACAATCAGGCAGCATCAGTGCCCCAGGACCCAGATGAACCTGCTGAGGTGACTGAGATCGTTTATGATGAAACAGGCTTACTTTACACCTCTTTGGATCAACTGGTTATGGCCGGATACCAGGGATGGTTTGCCGCAGAGGGTGATGGTTCAGACAGGGGCTGGTACCATTACCAGCGTGCAGGGAAATTTGAACCCGGTTTTTCTACGATAGATTTTTGGCCTGAAGTAAAAGAGTACTCACAAACATATGAGACTGCCTTTCGACACCAGGATGGTTCTCCTGCATTTGTCTACAGTCCCTATGACGAAGAGAGCGTGGACCTTCATTTTAAATGGATGAAAGACTACGGAATCGACGGCGTGCACGTGCAACGTTTTGTGGTTGAAATCAAAGAAGGGAATGCAAAAGGGAAGCGCCACTTCAACAAAGTACTTTCCAATGCCCTAAAAGCAGCTAAAAAATACGACCGTGCAATTAGTGTTATGTACGATCTTAGTGGTAGTACTCCTGAAGATGTGGCCTACCTGAAACAAGATTGGGAAGCATTGCAAGCTGAGTTCAACCTGTTTGACAATGAAGAAAACCCCACCTATGTAAGACACAATGGAAAACCATTGGTGACCATCTGGGGTGTAGGGTTTAATGACAATAGAAAGTATACGATTGAAGATGTAGGCCGCTTGGTGGAGCAGCTGAAAGGTCCGGAAAATAAGGTGTCCATCATGCTAGGTGTACCTTATTATTGGAGAACTTTGAACAGAGATACCACACCTTCCACGGCTTTGCATGACCTGATCAAAAAAGTGGATGTAATCATGCCCTGGGCAGTGGGCAGATACAACAGTGAAAGTTATGCCAACACTGCAGGAGGTGTTTTATCTGCGGATATGCAATGGTGTAAAAACAACAATGTGGATTACATTCCTTTGGCTTTTCCCGGTTTTACCTGGGGGAATTTGAGGTCAGATCCTGACTTGTACGATCAGATTCCACGGAATGAGGGTGAATTTCTGTGGAAGCAGGTAGCCGGAGCAAAACAAGCCGGGGCCAGCTCTTTGTATGTGGCCATGTTTGATGAAGTAGATGAAGGTACGGCCATTTTCAAATGCCTCAAAAAAGGTGAGGTTCCACTAAATGGAAGCGGCAAATTTATGGGTATTGAAGAAAGCCTGGATTCAGATTATTATCTCTGGCTCACAGGTCAGGCTACCCGATGGTTTCATGGGGAAGGCGGTTTTGGTCCCCAAAAACCAATAAGACATTAGTAGATTAATTCTTACCCGGTTCAAACGAGTAAAATGTATATTCATTTTGATAATACACTGTTTCTCCGGGTAAGAGTTTTATCCTAATATAAGGCTCAGCGCAGTAAGCGGATGGATTGGCCCAAAAAACCAATTTCTCCAATGGCCTATCCCCCTTCACCATTACACCGGCTCCGGTTTTACTATTTTCCAGGGAAAATTGGTGATCTGCGGCACCACGCCCAAATCCCCGCAAGCCGCTGCTGTATACCTGTTCGCCTTTGAATAAGCTTCTTTCAAACCTGATCTCCCCTCCTTTGATATTTGCCAATGTGCCAAAGCCCCGGGTAATGCCATCCCCTTGGTCAGGGGCAGTGATATGATAAGGAAATGTAAATTTAATGTCAGGCCCAGTGGGTTCCCCATCCAATACAAAGAAATGATGGTTGTAGGCTGTAGTATTAATGGGTTTCTTGCCAGTGTTTTTTAAACTATACGTAAGCAGCATTTTTGGTTTTCCATTTACCAACTTTACTGTTTTAGTGTACTGATAACCATAGCCGGTTTCGTCTTGAAGGTTATGGGTAAATTCTACCCGGTCTTTATAAGGGGTAACCGTCCATTTCCCCGGGTTGGTTATGTCATAGGTAAACATAAATCTGTATCCATCCTCCTCCACTTTACGCAGGCCACCGACTCCTATTTTTATGAAAGTTTCTCCAGGGTCGGCTTCTTCATAACCCAAGGGGCCAAATTCATCGACCGGTCCCATGATTGCATCATTGATTTTAGGGTCGTATTTTTCAAACCATTGGCCAAAATATTCATGACCGTCGAATTGCAAACTTGAAATGACTCCTGACCAGTCAAATCGAGAGGCCCGGTAATATCCGGTTTCAGGGTCCGGAAGATAGAGGTGGGCAGTCAGAAGTCCGTTAGAAATTTTTACTTCAGGAGGTTTGGTATTTACTGCAATACCAGTCCACACCACAAAAATGAGGAAGGAGAAATGTCTGATTTTAATTTTATTGCCCATTTCACGGAAGATTTAATGCTTACTTTAATGTAAATGCGATATAACTGCCACCCAATTTCTGCTCTCTCCCCCCTCCTGCTGCGATTACGATATATTGTCTGCCATCTACTTCGTAAGTAATGGGTGTGGCAAAGCCTCCGGCAGGAAGCTGGAATTCCCAAAGTATTTTACCGGAACTTTTATCAAAAGCCCTTATTTTTTCGTCTTTGGTGCCTGCAATAATAACCAGGCCTCCGGCCGTAACTATCGGACCTCCATAAGAGGTGGTTCCTGTGATGGGTATACCTTTATCGGCAAGTTCAGGGTATTCGCCCAGCGGAACACGCCACAAGTATTCACCGGTATTCAGGTCAATCGCATTCAATGTGCCCCAGGGTGGCTTTACTCCCGGATAGCCGTCCTGATCTGTAAACCGCTTCCAGGGGTTACTGACATAGGCAGGAATGTATGGAAATCCATTGGCAGAATCAGGTTCATCGAGCCCTTTTGCCACCGGCTGGGTCACTACCATGATGGTATCTGCGGAGGATTGGGTAATGAATCCAAGGATACTGTCCCTTTCTTTCTCCGAGAGGTAATGGAATGAAGGCATTCTGCTTCCCCCTTTCTGTATCAGATTTTTTATTTCCTCCAGAGGCATTTTTTTGTTGATGTCAATGAGCGATGGCAATTCGGGACCGCTTCCTTTGCGGTCTTTTCCATGGCAGGAGGCGCAATGTGTTAAATATAAAGCATTTCCCTGAGTTATTGGTCGACTTTGTCCTTTGTTTGCTACAATAGTATTCCTTTCATACATTACCAGCTCCCAGGGTTCTTCATTGGAATTTTGGTACAAGACCCCATTTGGATCAATGGCATTGCCTCCCCACTGGGCACCGCCGCTATATCCAAACAGTAATGTTCCATCGGTACTGGGAGGGGCAAACTTATTGTCTGTCTTAATTTGGAGAAATCTTTCCTTTACAAACGCATGGGCTTCGGGAGAAAGGTCCGTAATATCATCTTCCGTAAATACCTGCCTGGCAAAAGGGGCAGGTTTTAGCGGGTATTTCTGTGTGGGATACGGGTGTTCACCTGGAAGTCCATTTGTTGGAACCGCCCGTTCCTCGACCGGAAACAGGGAGGTGCCATTTTCCCTGTCAAGCACATAGATCAGACCATCTTTGGTCGCCTGTACGACCACATCGACATTTTTACCATAGTGTTTTACTGTAGCAAGATTGGGTGGACAGGCATGATCCCGGTCCCAAAGATCGTGATGAATGGTTTGATAATACCATTTCATTTCTCCTGTCAGCGCATCCAATGCCAGGATACAGTTGGCAAACAGGTTAGCCCCCTGCCGGTCTGCACCGTAGAAATCCGAAGCGGGTGAACCGGTTCCAAAAAACACGATTCCCCGCTCTTCATCCAGCGTCATGCCACTCCAACTGTTTGCTGCCCCGATTTTTTTATAAGCATCTTTTGGCCATGTATCGTAGCCAAACTCCCCTGGTTGCGGAATGGTATGGAAAACCCATACCAATTCTCCGCTGAGTACGTCAAAAGCCCTGATATGTCCGGGTGCGGCATTTCCGCCTTCTGATGTAGCGGACCCAATTATTAGTGTATTTTGATAAATTACACCGGGACTGGTCGCATTGACAGACAGTTTGCTGACATCATGATCCATATTTGTTTGAAGGCCTTCTTTGAGGTTAGCTCTTCCATTTTTCCCGAAATCCTGCACTGCTTTGCCATTCTTTGCATCTACCGCGTACAATCCGGCACCAACGGTATAAAGAATGCGCTGATCTTCTCCATTTTCCCAATACATCAATCCCCTGCTTTGGTGGGGTCGGTCCTTTTTTTCGGGTAGGAATTTCCAGATCTCTTCCCCCGTATCTGCGTGCAGGGCAAACAGATTTAATTCTGGAGTCGTGCCATACAAGATTCCGTCGATGACGATGGGTTGGCACTGGATAGCCCCCTCCCTGGTGACAGCGGCGTTGTACATCCAGGCTATTTCCAGGTTATGTACATTTTCCGTATTAATCTGGTCTAGAGGAGAATACCTGTTCCCTTGTTTATTTCCCCCATATGTGGGCCAATCTGTCCCTGCAATCAGTGCATCAGGTTGATCAGGCCAGAAATATAACAGGCAACAACCAATAAACAGGATGCTTGTCATCCAAATTATTCTTTTTCTCATGGGTAGAATCTGTTAATTTAAGTAGTGGTCGCTTTTTTTCAATCGGGCCGACCGGATGACCTAACCAGTAAGCTTTGGAAACCTGGTGTCAGTTAAGTACAGTTGTTAAGGCTTAATGATGGTCCCATCTCCCTTGCGCAAGGTACCCATGCCATTATGTCTGATAGGGTATTTTGCCGCTTCAGTTTCATTGATGTCAATTCCCAAACCATATTTTTCAGTTACGGTAAAATAGCCGTTTTCCATAAGAGGTGTTCCGGGAAATACTTCCTGAACACGGGCATTGAAAAACTGCCCTTCCTGTATTCCAAAATTGTATACTGCCAGATTAATGTGGTTGTTGGCCTGGTGGCCAACCGGGGAAGTATCTCCTGGACCGTGCCAGGCCGTTCTTACATTAAACCATTCACCCAAACGTGCTACTTTCATGGCTGGGGTAATGCCTCCGATCTGGGAAATATGACAACGAATAAAGTCAAAGAGCTGATTGACCATTGGGTCTCTGAATTCGTTGATGTTGTTAAACAATTCCCCCATCGCCAGCGGAACGCTGGTAGTGGTCCTAAGTTGCTTAAACCAGCCCATATTCTCAGGAGAAAATGGATCTTCTATAAAGAAAGGGCGATAATCCTCCAATTCCTTGATCATATTGATGGCTTGTATCGGTTCCACCTGTTCGTGCATGTCATGCAAAAGTTCCACTTTTTCACCACAAGTCTTGCGGACGTATTCAAACATTTTTGGTACGCGTCTCAAATATTCACCCTGGTCAGAATATCCATCTGTTTCCCTTGCATAACCTGCTGCTTTAAAATCTGGAACAACTTTTCCAAATGTCCCGGTACCTCCATATCCTCCCTGCTGTATACGTACGTGCCTCCAGCCCTGATCCATATATTTCTGAACTTCGTCCGCTATTTCTTCGACAGTTTTACCACTGGCATGGATATAGGTATCTACATTAATTCTGCTTCTTCCACCCAACAACTGATAAACGGGCATTTTGGCTCGTTTTCCTTTTATATCCCATAAGGCTTGATCCAAACCTGATAGCGCATTATTTAAAACAGGGCCATTCCTCCAATAGGAACTTACATAGGCAGACATCCACAGATCTTCAATATTGTCTACGTCCCTTCCGGAACAAAAATCATTGAGATAAATATCAATTGCCGGAACTACCACCGCCGCCCGCTGGGTAAAGGTGGCACAGCCCAAACCGTATAAGCCCGGTTCGGAAGTTTCCACTTTTACTATTACCAGATTTGATCCACCTGGTGCTGTGGTGATTGCCCTGACCCGGGTAATGGTGACAGGTGCTGCTCCTTTTTGATAGGCCGGTGTTTCATAGGTGGACGCCCTTGCTTCAGCACTATCCATAAGTCCAAACAAGCCAGCCGTTGAACCCATTGCCAGCATTTTTAGAACATTTCGCCGATTTGAAGGGAGAGTGAAATTTTGTGTTTTCATTTTAGAGGTTTTTTTAGGTTAATATTTTTTTTGGGTTTGTAAGACAAATCAAAGCCCAAAAACTCCTTAGAGAAAAGCAGGGCATTTAACTGCTGCAATTAAAAATAAGCAGGTTAAAAAAAGATTAATGGAATATTAATGGTTGAGTGAATAGCCGATTATACGCTAATTCTTTTAAAAAAAGAATTAAAAGTATCCCGTTGACTACCAATTATTAAGAGAAAATTGTTCGGTGATGACACCAAAAAATAACAAGGTTGAAATTAGAATTTTATTAACTTTCGCCATAGTGCTATCCTCTGCAGCTTGTTAACAAAGGGTACCAGGATGAGGATAAAATGCAGATTCAACCATTAAATTTTCCCAATTACCGGATCAAATGCTGCTGGAATGCCATATAGTAATTAACTTAATAAAAAGTAATCAGACAAGAGGAATGGTACCTTATTGTCATTGAAAATAAACTGGTGTCATGACAACGCTAGAATGACCTGCAATGCGGTATTGGATTTTGAGTTGGATTAACGAGCATAGCCCTGGATATATATGCTTTTGGGAACGTTGAAATAGCTCAAAAGACGCACTGGATTAACATAGATTAAGGCTTAACATGACACCATGCAAAAGCAAATAATAAGACAGGACTCAGGCTGGCTAGTCTTGTGATTCAATTGACCTACAAAATGAAATCCTGCTTCCAAAAGTATCTTTTACCAATTTTTATAGTTTTTAGTTTTTCAGGCCCCATTTCAGGCCAATATTATGGTTTATCATTTGCAAGTAGCGAGGCCATTCAGGACTTGCGAACCGGATTGGACCTAAGCCCAGGTAAGACCCTGTGTTTTGACAATAATTTTCAGTTGTCTTTTGACGTCTCCTTTCAACCTGACCAATTGGAGTATTTTGGTTATATCTTCCGCATTATCAATCAAAGAAACCAAAATTTCGATTTAATCAGTAACCTTACCTCCCCAAATGGCAGTCAATTTGTAATTATAAACCAGGGTAATGCTGCCCCCCATTCCTTTGATTTAGAAAATACAGGAATCTTTAACCAATGGGCTAAGTTTACCTTTGATTTTGATTTAGAGAATCGGCTGCTCACCTATTCCTTTTTAGGCATAAAAAAAACCGAACCTTTATCTTTTGAAAAAAACAGCTGTTTTAAAATATTGTTCGGGTCCAATGACTATCCCAAATTTAAAACTACTGATGTTCCGCCGATGAATATCAGGAATATAACCATACATGAGGGGGATTATCTTAGATACGAGTGGCTTTTGGATGAATATTCCGGGAAAGTGGCAAAGGAAAAAATTGAGGGCCAGGATGGGCAGGTGGAAAATCCCTTGTGGGTAAAAAAAATGCGAATGGAATGGAAGTTGCTCAAAAGTTTTTCCGTAGAAGGGCCGATTAGTGTAGCTTTTGAGGAAAGTGAGGAACTGATACATTTTGTCGGGTTAGATTCTTTGATCAGCTTTTCCTGCGCCAATAACCAAATGATACATACTCCCTACGAATCGGGAAGACTTCACCTATCACGAGGCAACCAGTCATTATTCAATCAGTATACAGGGCAGCTTTACACCATTTATCCGGATCAGCAAAAAATAGCAGTTTTTGATGAAAAAACCCGTACATGGGACAAAAATTTTGACCCTCCTGAGCGTATAACGGATAATTGGCAATTCAATAAATTCTATTCCAGACAGGATAGTTCTATTTACCTTTTAGGCGGCTATGGACATTTTATATACAAAAATAAGGTGAAACGATATCACATCCCAACCGCAACATGGGATTCAATAATGCCTCCTTCTGATTCCTTTGTGCCCAGGTATCTTTCTGCATTGGGTCAGGTGGATAGCGGAGCCTACATTCTGGGGGGTTATGGGACCGAAACCGGACAGCAGATCCATAATCCAACGAATCTTTATGACCTTTTATATTTTAATGTGAAAGACACAACCTTTGAGAAAATTACTGAATTGAAAATTAAAAACGAGGAATTTGTTTTTGCGAATTCACTGATTATTCAGGAAAAGACGCGCACCTATTACGGGCTGACTTTTTCCAAACACCTGTTCAATTCAAATCTGCGTCTTATAAAAGGTTCTCTCGATTCTGCAGATTATTCCCTGGTAGGAAATAAAATTCCTTATAAGTTTTATGATATCAACGCCTTTGCCGACCTATTTTATTCCCCCAATCTGGACCGGTTTTTTGCGGTTACCCTATTTCACAATACAGACAACCAAACGGAGGTATCGATATATTCCATCGCCAACCCACCACTTCCATTGGCACAGGAGGGGGAACCTTTCTGGAATTATGGGTTGAATTACATTTTACTGGTTGTTGCCGGACTGGTTGCTTTGGTTGGCGTAATCCTATACATCAGCAGAAAGAAATTAAGTATCGGTCAGGCTCCCTCGATAGAATCAATTCCCAATTCACATATATCCAGCCCGGATGAAGGGGTTATACAAGACCGTAAAAATATCATTTACTTGTTTGGTGTATTCCAAATGTTTGACAGTGAAGGAAATGACATCACCAAAAATTTTACCCCGCTTATACGGGAATTATTCCTGGTCATGTTGCTTTTTACCATCAGGTGGGAAAGGGGCATCAGCTCGGAAAAGCTCAAAGATTTGCTCTGGTTTGACAAACCGGCAGAGAGTGCAAGAAACAACCGATCGGTCAACATCGCAAAACTAAAAGCAATTCTCGCCAAAGTAGATGGCTGCCATATCTCTAAAGAAACGGGATATTGGAAGGTAAACACGGACCCCACCAAAATCAGAGTGGATTACCTGAAATACCATCATATCGTACAGGACAAAAACACCCTGAACAAAAGTATCATTCAGGAGCTAATCGCAATTGTCCACCGGGGAGGTTTTCTCTCCAATCTTGAACATGAGTGGTTGGATAGCTTTAAGGCTGAAATCAGTAATGAGGTTATTGATATATACATTCATTTTGCCAATTCCATGGACATTGCAGAAGATCCTGAATTTATGATAGAAATTGCCAATTACATCTCTTATTTTGACCTGGTCAATGAGGAGGCAATGATGTTAAAATGCAAAGCCCTGGTACACCTGGGAAAGCATTCCCTGGCAAAAAAAGTCTTCGATAACTTCAGGAAAGAATACAAGAATATTTATAACGAAGACTTTATCAAAGACTTTCAGACAATTTTGGATTAATCCAGTAGTAGGCTCTATTTCCAAACTTGAGCGTCCTGTACGTTCAGGATTAAATTCAAAAAGAAACGAAAACCTCTTGAACTTTCACATTGGGAATTAACTTATGCTCGATTTTAGAAAAAAACAAACACTTCATTTATTACGCCATGGCCACGATCAACTCCGGCCATTCGATATCTTTTACCCGATCATCAGAACTGCCTACTCAGCCCCAATTAAAAAACAAAAACCCTAAACTACTCACTAAAAGTAATTTAGGGTTTTTATATGTAGAGAGTGGGGGATTCGAACCCCCGGTACGCTATTAGACGTACGACAGTTTAGCAAACTGCTGGTTTAAGCCACTCACCCAACTCTCTGATTGTAATTCAACAATTTGACATATTTTAGAACAAATCCCCATCACAAAGGCTTGTCAGGCTATGCCCTATTTGGATGCAAATATAATCGATTATTTTCCATTTTAACAACAACAAACCACCAAATAATGGCTGAAATTGCCCTAAAATCCAACTTCAAAAGTTAAGCTCCTGTACCTCAATAACAAAATAGCTACCCACTACCACTGCAATATTTATCAGTCTGAAGAAAAGTCCCTTTAAAAACACCCTGAATTTGCCTGAGAAAAGCGAATTGAGCGTGCCATTCCTCAGATCAACCGGAAAGGGTTTCGGGAAACTTTATTTATCCGACTGTACCTAATATAAAAAGTCACTTTTGAAATCAGCGGTAAATGCCTTTCTTTGCATTTTATATTTAACCAGAACAGCATGAAAATCATTGCCATTGGGCGGAATTATGGGGAACACATCCAGGAATTGGAAAATGAAAGACCTGATGAACCGGTAGTATTTATGAAGCCGGATACCGCCCTGCTGAAAAACAACGAGCCATTCTACCATCCGGAGTTCTCCGATAATATCCACCATGAAGTAGAACTGGTCCTCAAAATCAGTAGAGAAGGCAAATACATTCAGCAAGAGTTTGCCCATAAATATTTTGATGAGATAGGTATTGGCATAGATTTCACCGCCAGGGACCTGCAGCAAAAATGTAAAACCAAAGGCTTGCCATGGGAAATCGCTAAGGCTTTCAATGGATCGGCCCCTCTGGGAGAATTCCGGCCTGTATCCAATTACCCGGCAATGAACAATATCAATTTTCACCTGGATATCAACGGTGAACGCAGGCAAACAGGAAATACCTCCCTCCTGCTTTTCCCATTTGATGTGATCGTCGCATATGTGTCACAGTTTTTTACGCTTAAAACCGGTGACCTGATTTTTACAGGCACCCCGGCGGGAGTGGGGAAAGTAAATATCGGTGACCGGCTGGAAGCTTATGTGGAAGACGAAAAATTGCTGGATTTTGAAGTTAAATAAATCCCATTATCTCCTTTTGTCTTCCCTGCTTATCCTAATGCTGCTCTCACAAACAGCGAAGGACTATTATCTTTTTCCCATTAAACCCGGAAAACAAAACTTTTTAGCCGGAAACATGGCGGAAATTAGGCCCAACCACTTCCATACCGGACTGGACATCAAAACCGAAGGAAGGCAGGGCCTTCCCGTATATGCTGCTGCAGACGGATACCTGTCCCGCATCAAAATCTCATCATTCGGCTATGGAAATGTCCTTTACATCAAGCATCCCAATGGCAGTTCTACCGTGTATGCCCACCTACGGGAATTCGAAGAACCCATTGCCAGCTACATGAAATCCAAAATTTATGATGCTGAGCAAAATGAACTGGAATATTTCCCGGAACCAGGCGAAGTTACTGTCAAAAAGGGAGATGTCATCGCTTTATCAGGCAACACAGGCAGCTCCGGCGGGCCACATTTGCATTTTGAAATCAGGGATTCCTTAAACAGGGCCATAGACCCTTTGCACGCTGGGTTTTCTGAAATAAAGGATACTACCTCTCCTATAGTCAGAAGGGTAGCCATCACTCCATTGGATCAGAATAGCAGGGTAAATGGTATGTTTCGCCGCCAGGAGTTTTACCTGGTTTATAGCGGCGGGGCTTTCAGGGTACCTCCTACCATCAACATCAGCGGAAAGGTAGGCATAGAAATTCTTGCCTATGACCAGTTGGATGAGATGTACAACCAAAATGGATTTCCCATTTACGAAATTTATGATCAGAAAAAGCGGATCTTCAAATCGGAAGTGAATGAAGTGGATTTTCGCCTGGGCAGGTTCATTCTGGTCCATACCTACCGCAACCGCTATACCCGACTTTACAAAAAGCCCAACAATCGATTTGATTTTTATGAACCGGATTCGGCATTCAGCGGAGCCATAAGTGCCAAACCCGGAGAGAATAAAGAGATCCTGGTAAAACTGAAAGATGCCTACGGCAATGAAACGGACCTTGTACTTGATTTTTACGGAGAAGAAGCCCCTACCCTGCTGAGGAATTTCAATTATACCTCTGGCAATAATAGCCTTGACTATGATGAAAACCACCTGATTATCAATGCACCAAAGTCCGATAATGGCAGTCTGGCCAAATTTTATGTCCATGGCTACAGCATGGAAATACCTTATGCCTATGAGGGAACCAATAAGAGGACCTATCTTTGGGACATGCGTTTAGGCGTTCCAGACTCTGTAGATGTTTGTACCGAAACTTTTTTTCCCGAGGTAAATGCAGTCATTCCCTCAAATAAGGAAGTCCAATATGCTGATGACCGGGTGGCGATAACTTTCGGTAAGGAAACGCTTTTGAATGACCTGTACCTTAGATCAAGTGACATACAGGAGAAGTCATTGCAGGGCATCGCTATCAACGATCCGTACGAATACTTGTGGAACAGCATGAGCGTCTCCTATCATGCACCGGACTTTCCGGGAGATAAATCCAAAACACACATGTATCTGTTGTATGACAATGGATACAAAAATTTTCAGGGTGGCAACTGGGAGGGCAATAGCATCCGTTTTGCCACCAGAAATTTCGGGAAATTTGTGCTGGTCACAGATTCGGTTCCTCCCGGCATTCGTCCTATACGGATCAACCGCAATCAATTGCGGTTCGTCATCAGGGATGGTTTGTCCGGAATCCGGGATTTTGAACTTCGTGTAGCCGGGGAATGGATACAGATGAGGTACGAACACAAACAGGCAGTGATATGGTCTGATCCACCTTCCGGTAAGACCCTTGAGGGAGAAGTAGTTTTAAAAGTATGGGATCAGGCAAATAACGAGTCCATTTATAGGGGAAAGATTTAATTTATTACGATATTTAAGGCCTCAAATCAATTCACCAATCCATAAATAAAAAAATCATGTCACTAGAAGTAGGCCAGGCAGCACCTGATTTTAATTCAATCGATCAGGATGGAAACCCCATCAGTCTTTCAGATTTTAAAGGCAAAAAGGTGGTATTGTATTTTTACCCCAAAGACAATACTCCCGGCTGTACCGCCCAGGCTTGTAACCTGAGAGATAATTATGAGGCCCTCCAAAAAGCAGGGTACGTGGTATTGGGCATCAGTTCTGATTCCGGAAAATCTCACAAAAAATTTATAGAAAAGCATGAATTGCCTTTTACGCTGATTGCCGATGAGGATAAAAGCGTTCATGAAAAGTATGGTACCTGGGTAGAAAAAAACATGTATGGCAGAAAGTACATGGGTACCGCCAGGACCACCTTTGTCATAGATGAAAAAGGAGTAATCGAAGAAATAATTTCAAAGGTAAAGACCAAAGAACACACCAATCAAATTATTAAATAATTCCAAATCAATGGAAAAACATTCAACAGAACAATTAAAATCAATTTGCTCTCAGGTTAGGAGAGACATTTTAAGGATGGTGCATGCCTGTCAATCAGGCCATCCCGGAGCCTCTTTGGGCTGTACGGAATTTTTCGTGGCCCTGTATTTTGACCAAATGAAGCACAATAAAAATTTCAATCCTGATGGGATAGGGGAAGATCTTTTTTTCCTTTCCAATGGCCACATTTCCCCGGTATGGTATAGCGTGCTTTCAAGGAGTGGTTACTTTGATACCAAAGAATTGGCAACTTTCAGGAAAATCAATAGCAGGCTCCAGGGTCATCCGGCTACTGAAGAGGGGCTTCCCGGCATCCGGGTGGCTTCCGGCTCACTTGGGCAGGGGCTTTCTGTTGCCATTGGAGCAGCACTAACCAAAAAAATGAATGGGGACAAGCAAACTGTCTATGCCCTTATGGGGGATGGAGAACAGCAGGAAGGACAGATTTGGGAGGCTGCCATGTGCGCCCCACACCACAATGTGGATAATTTAATCGCTTCCATAGACGTCAACGGTCAGCAGATCGATGGCCCTACCAAAGAAATCATGAACCTGCGGGATTTAAAGGCAAAATGGGAAGCTTTTGGCTGGGAGGTCATCGTTACAAAAAATGGCAATGAAATCACTGAGGTGATCCAGTCCCTGGAAAAGGCCAAAAGCTTGCTGGGAAAAGGAAAACCGGTGCTGAACCTGCTCCACACAGACATGGGTTTTGGAGTGGATTTTATGGTAGGCACGCACAAATGGCATGGAGTGGCACCAAATGACGAACAATTGGAAAATGCCCTGGGCCAATTGGAAGAAACACTGGGGGATTATTAAATGCGATCAATTTTGATCTTTAAATGGTTTGAATAATGGAAAAAACACTCGATACCAAATATACTTACACAGAAAAAAAAGATACCCGTTCGGGATTTGGGGACGGATTTCTTGAATTGGGTAGAAAAAATAAAAATGTGGTCGGCCTTTGTGCTGACCTCATCGGCTCACTCAAAATGGGCGCATTTCAGAAAGAATTCCCTGAGCGTTTCTTTCAGGTGGGAATTTCAGAAGCCAACATGATGGGCCTGGCGGCTGGAATGACCATAGGAGGCAAAATACCTTTCACCGGTACCTTTGCCAACTTTTCCACAGGTAGGGTCTATGACCAAATCCGGCAATCTATTGCCTACTCTGAGAAAAATGTAAAAATCTGTGCTTCCCATGCGGGACTTACCCTTGGAGAAGACGGTGCCACACACCAGATTTTGGAGGACGTAGGCATGATGAAGATGCTGCCTAATATGACTGTAATCAATCCATGTGATTATAACCAGACCAAAGCGGCTACCATGGCCATAGCTGACCACGAGGGTCCGGTATACCTGCGCTTTGGCAGGCCCAGTTGGCCTATTTTCACTCCTTCCGACCAGAAATTCGAAATAGGCAAAGCCTGGAAAATGATTGAGGGAAAGGATGTCAGCCTTTTTGCTACCGGGCATCTGGTCTGGGAAGCTGTAGTAGCTGAAGCCATGCTGAGAGAGGAAGGCATTTCCGTGGAATTGATCAACATCCACACCATCAAACCTCTGGACACAGAAGCAGTGCTCGCCTCCGTTGCCAAAACCGGTTGTGCAGTGACGGCCGAAGAGCACCAGCTTAATGGTGGATTGGGTGATAGTATTGCCCAAACACTGATCCGAAACAATCCGGCACCCCAGGAATTTGTCGGCGTTGATGATTCCTTCGGTGAATCCGGAAAACCAGTGGACCTGCTGGAAAAATATGGATTGAATGCCGAAAACATTGTAAAAGCGGTAAAGAAAGCTATTTCCAGGAAATAAAAGGGATTAGCCTAACACAAAAAGCGGAAAGAGAGAACTTTTTCCGCTTTTTTTATGGAAACATAAATTAGGTTAATATACAGGAAACTACTATTTTTAACTAAACTCCCTTAGCCACATAGCATGCAAATCTCCTGGTTTTCATTTTCGAAAGTGCTGTTTTCACTTTTTATACTGGTCATGTTCATAATGGACCTTGAAGCCCAAACCCTGACTTTTGAAGAGCAGGATGAAGGCTGGCTGTTGCTTGACGATGGGAAGCCCCGTTATTTTTACCAAGCAGCGACCAAATCCCTTGATGGAAAATACCCCAGGGCAAATTACATTCATCCTTTATACGATACAGACGGTGAGGTAGTAACGGAGGATTTTCCAGCCGACCACCCCCATCACCGTGGAATATTCTGGACGTGGCACCAATTGTGGGTCAGGGACCAAAGGGCTGCAGATCCCTGGGTCTGTGAAAACATCATCTGGGAAGTTAAAAGGGTAAAAACCAGCATTCATCCCAATGGCGCCGCAAACCTGGAAGCAAAAGTACTATGGAAAGGGACAGGTCCAATTAAAAAAAATATTGTCGAAGAAACATTGATTATCAGCTATCAACGAATTTCTTCCAGTGCCTATAAGCTTGTTTTTGATATTACCCTAAAGCCACTTGTCAGGGAGGTAAGGTTGGGTGGTTCTGAAGACCCAAAGGGCTATGGAGGCTTTTCGCCCAGAATCAAATTGGCCGAAAATGTGGGTTTTTATGATGAAAACGGAGCGGTGGTACCACAGGACCTGGCTGTCCAGGCAGGTCCATGGATCAATGTTACCAGGGAAAAAGCTGAAGATCCTGGCGTGGTCATCATGGGAGAACCTGACAGGCTTCCCTCCTACCAGGGTTGGATTTTGAGATCGGAAAACAGCATGCAAAACATGGCTTTCCCGGGCAGAGAAGCCATGTTATTGAGTAATAAATCACCCTACTTAAGGTTCAAAAATCAATTATTGGTACATCAGGGTCTGGGTAATCAAGAAATCGTAAATCAGTATAGAATTTTCAAAAATCAACCCTGAATTTTTGATTCAAGCCGTTTCAGGTAGCTGTTGTTACCTTTTTGCATCAGCATGAGGATTCAGCCATACCAATCCCAAAACCCTTTTTTTTTTTAAACAAATAATAATCAACACTTTAAAGAATAATTTTTATTTTGGTATAATATTGGCCCATGATTGATGTGTAAATCAATCAAACTACAATATGAATGTCACAGACAACTCCCCCGTAATTCTAATAACGCGTGGAGAATCACTGTTTTCTGGAAAATTGGCAAGTGAATTGGCTGGTAAGGGGGCCAGTATTTTGCTTTGTGCACAGAAAATGGATGAGAGATGTAAGTGGAACAAATATAATATTGAAAAAGAAAACAATTCCTGCCAGCTCCTTATCGGTGATATTCAAAGTGCTGAGTATTGCCGTAGTATTAAAGAAATGATACTGGAAAGATTTGGAGGCCTTGATATATTGTTCAATAATTCCCTCTTACCAAATATTCCGGAAAACGGTATCCCCACCGCCCTATGGAAGAAGCTTACTTCTTTTTCAGAGATTGGGATTTTTTCCTTTCAGCAGTTAACGGATACTTTGATACCATGTATTAATCCCGGCGGTAAAATCATAAATAACCAGATTTTGGAAAAAAGATGTTCAGCAAGATCAATAAATAACGGGGTTCATGCCAGGCATCTCCGGCTATTTACTTCGTTTTTTTCCAAAAGGCTAATACCAGGAAAAGTCAAAACTGAAGGAGTCTTGTATTTGCAAGCCATGAATGGGCAACCTGTTTTAGCACCTGATCAAAAGCTGGATTCCCTGGATGGAATTTCGAGTGACGGGCTGTTTGATTATTCCCATCCCATCCTTTTAAATGATGAGAATTAATCACTTTTTGCAGAATATGCTGAGATAATAATTCATTTTTGAAATTCCTTATTTTGAAAAGATGGTTTAATTCATTTTCTATTCATTAAAAATCCAGTGAAGTCTATTTTAACGTAGGGCTCGGTCAGTACTATCAAAAAAGGCAATGGTCACGGACCATTGCCTTTAAGTTGGTTAATTGTTTCAAAAATTGGGTTTCTATGCTTATTTAGCAGGTTCTTCTTTCACCTCTTTACCCATGTTATCATACTTCTTCTCTACTTCTCCTTCAGGAGTATCGCCTTCGAATTTTACCAGGTAAAATACTGATGCTTCTTCCATGACCTGATGGGCTTCCTTGATTTTGAGATCTTTTACAGCCTCATCATTTTGAATGGCTTCTTTTACCTTTTCCGGAAGACTTTCAGGATCGATTTTTGTAGTTTCCTGAACCAATTCCTGATCTGCAGATTTCACTGTCTGGGCATTGATGCCTGCAAAAGCCAATACGCTCATTGCGGCAAGAGATAACATTAACTTTTTCATAACGTTTTAAATTTATAGTGTTAAATAATAGTTGGTTGAAAACAATACTATTTATATATTATTTTCAATTATACTTACCCAAATGGTGTGCCAAATAATTTTAAAGTATTTTTCTTATAAAAAACAGGGCTTTAAATACCTTTAAAACTGGTATTTTAAAAATTTGATCAATTTTGAAAAAATTACAACTCATTTAGCGTATACAGCATTGTGTGGATCAAGCACCCCAATATGTAAAGGATTGCAGACAAAAGATTGATAAATTTGATATTAAAAATTTTGTAAAAAATAAGTGTTTTCTTGTATACCAGCAAATATCATGGATAGAAGGCCAAATATATATTTGACTGGAAAGCGGCATACAGCACTCAATCAATAAGGACAAGCCCTCTTGCCATTCGTGCAGAAACCAAACACACACCATCAAACTTACCTGGTATGTACCTCTTCCCGACGAACGTCTACATTCACCCACATCTAATATAAAATAGAAAGCCTTTTGTAAACTACCAGTCGACAACAGAATTAATGCAGGAGCCTTCCCGTCTTTCCTTGGAAAGTTCTATATTTGCGCTCCAATAAAAACGCTCATTATGGATATCCAGCAAACCATTACAAATGCCATAGCAAGTGCATTTCAGGCCCTTTTTGATCATTCTGTGGATCCGGATAGCCTAAGCCTGCAAGCAACCCGAAAAGAGTTTGAAGGAACCTATACCTTTGTAATGTTTCCTTTTTTGAAAATCACAAAAAGCTCCCCTGAGGCCAGTGGTGAAAAAATAGGGGCTTATTTGCAGGAAAATCTTTCCGTAGTCAGCTCATTCAATGTGGTGAAAGGATTTTTAAATATCTCTCTTTCGGATACCTATTGGCTGGACTTGTTTCAAGAATTGGCTACCAAAGAGGACCATGGCAAATTCCCACCTAAAAACAGGAAGGTAATGGTCGAATACAGTTCCCCCAATACCAACAAGCCGCTTCACCTGGGCCACCTTAGAAATAACTTCCTGGGATTTGCTGTTGCGCGGATATTGGAAGCTTATGGGTATGAGGTGATCAAATCCAATCTGGTCAATGACCGGGGCATACACATTTGTAAATCCATGGTAGCCTATGAAAAATTGGGCAATGGAGAGACACCGGAATCATCTGGTTTGAAAGGGGATCATCTGGTGGGAAAATATTATGTGCTTTTTGACCAGGAATACAAAAAACAGATCAAGGAGCTTACTTCATCCGGAATGGAACAGGAAGCGGCGAAAAAGACGGCTCCCTGGATGAAGGAAGCCCAGGAAATGCTGGTACGTTGGGAAGCCGGGGATCAAACTACCATTGATTTGTGGAAGAAATTGAATGGTTGGGTTTATCAGGGCTTTGAAGAGACCTATCGCAAAATGGGAGTCGATTTTGATCAGTACTATTACGAGTCCGACACCTACCTTTTGGGGAAGGACATCGTGGCGGAGGGCTTGGATAAAGGCGTATTCTTTAAAAAAGAAAATGGCTCTGTCTGGGCTGATCTCAGTGATGAGGGACTGGATGAAAAATTGGTTTTAAGGGCTGATGGCACATCCGTTTACATGACCCAGGATATGGGTACAGCAGACCTTAAATACAAGGACCATAGGATTGAAAAATCTGTTTATGTGGTAGGAAATGAGCAGGATTATCATTTTGAGGTATTGTTTAAGATCCTGCGTAAGCTGGGCAGACCATATGGCAACGGATTATACCATCTGTCCTATGGCATGGTAGATCTTCCTTCCGGAAAAATGAAATCCCGGGAAGGCACAGTTGTAGACGCAGATGACCTCATCGCAGAAATGGTGGACACAGCCAGGGAGCATACTCAGGAACTGGGGAAAATTGAAGGGTTCAGTCATGAAGAAGCGGAAGCCCTTTATCAAATGCTGGCATTGGGAGCATTAAAATATTTCCTGCTCAAGGTAGATCCAAAAAAACGGATGCTGTTCAACCCCCAGGAATCCATAGAGTTTCAGGGCAACACAGGACCTTTTATCCAATATACCCATGCACGGATTGCCGCTATCCTGAGGAAAGCGGCCCAAATTGATCTGGACTATTCCGCTAACCAGTTTCAGGCCTATAAACAGCTGGAAAAAACCGAGCAAAGCCTGGTATTTCTATTGGCCGATTATGAAAATAAAATCGCTTTGGCGGCTGAGGAACTTTCACCGGCAGTTATTACACAATATTTATTTGATTTGGCCAAGGAATATAACCGGTTTTATGCAGAACTTCCTATATTTAGCGAAACCAAAGCCGAAGTGCAGGCTTTTAGAGTAGGCCTATCCGCTCAGGTAGCCAAAACAATTAAGTCGGGCATGGGTTTACTTGGTATAGATGTACCCCAAAAAATGTAACTATGAAAACTTTATTCAACTTGATCGCTTTAGCTTTACTGGCTTTCCAGTTTCCTCAGTCCAGTCAGACAAAGTACACGCCATCGGACAGTGGTATTAGATTGGCTTCAAACTTAAATAACATGAATGTGCAAGAAAATTTTTATGATTTTACCATGAACGATATTGATGGTAATCCTGTGGATTTTTCTGCGTACAAGGGGAAAAAGCTTTTGATTGTCAATGTGGCCTCAAAATGCGGATATACGCCACAGTACGCAGAGCTACAGGAACTTTACGAGGCATACAAGGATCAAATGACCATTTTAGCTTTCCCGGCAAATAACTTTGGAGGTCAGGAACCGGGCACTAATGAAGACATCAAAACATTTTGTTCCGAAAATTATGGGGTTACTTTTCCCATGTTTGAAAAAATTTCTGTCAAAGGAGTTGATAAACATCCTTTGTACCGCTGGCTTTCAGACAAAAACCTTAATGGATGGAACAATACAGAACCATCCTGGAATTTTTGCAAATATTTCATCAATGAAAAAGGTGAATTGGTTAAATTCTTCCCTTCTTCCGTAAAACCGATGGATGAAGAAATAATTGCCTTAATCAAAGCTTAGTAACAGTATCTTGATTTGGAAAACACCAAATTACAGGCGAATCCCCTTTCAGGGGAATTTGCCTGATTTTTTTTTACCTTTAAATTTATGTTTTAACACTTGACTGTGCAAAATAAAAGACAGGCATGGATTCATGCCATGAGATTAAGAACTTTGCCTTTGGCCCTATCAAGTATTTTGATGGGTAGTTTCATTGCATTCCAAACCTCCGGTCTCAAATGGCCGGTTTTTTTGCTTGCTGCCCTTACCACTATTTTGTTGCAGATTTTATCAAATCTTGCCAATGATTATGGGGACAGCATCAACGGAGCAGACCACGTAGGCAGGAAAGGCCCGGTAAGGGCTGTTCAATCAGGCATTATTTCCCTTACTGAAATGAAGTCTGCAATGATTATTTTTGCCATTTTATCATTATTCAGTGGTGTTTGGCTATTGTATATCGCTTTAGAAGACCTTTTTAAGTTTCTGTTATTTTTCGGAATGGGAATCCTGGCTATTTTGGCCGCCATCACCTATACTTCAGGCAGCAAGCCTTACGGATATGCGGGACTTGGCGATATTGCCGTGTTTGTTTTTTTTGGATGGCTTGGTGTTATGGGTACCTTTTACCTCCATACCCAGTCTTTTGATTCTTCCCTTTGGCTGCCGGCTTCTGCTGTAGGATTGCTGAGTACAGCAGTGCTCAATATCAACAATATCAGGGACATACAATCTGATAAAGCTGCAGGAAAACGCTCTGTACCTGTAAGAATCGGTAAAAATGCTGCAACAAATTACCATTGGACATTATTAACCACCGCTTTACTTTTATTAATTGTCTTCATTCTGATTGAAAAGGCATGGGGAGGACTCTTTTATTTGCTGGCCACACCATTTATTTTAAAAACAGGTTGGGCACTGGAGAAATTTGATTCCCCGGAGAAGCTGGACCCCTATTTGAAAGTAATGGCCATTTCAACCTTTCTCTGTGTTTTATTTTTTGGATTGGGCTGGCTGATTTTTTAAACAAACAATTTGGCAATTTACTACCTATTTTGGGTAGATTTTTGTAGTTTACCTCCATCATAAACTTAAATATCTCGAAGCGAAGATGAAAAGCATTTTAGTACCTTATGATTTTTCGGAAGAAGCGGAAAATGCCTTCCAGCTGGCTCAGGAATTGGCCACCAAGGCAGCCTGTAAATTAAAATTAATTCATGTGATTGAAATTCCCACTGCCCAACATTTTAATACTATGGGCGAAATCAACATGGAGGATAATTTTATTGACAGGATATATATGGTTGATTTGGTAGAAAAAAGGAAGAAACAGTTTAAAGAACTGGAAGAAAAGCATGCCGTAAAACCATACCAATTCAGCACCAATCTTTTATTCGGGAATCCATACGCCGGTATATCCAGCGAAATAACTGAAGTAAAAGCGGATTTGGTTATTATGGGGTCAAAGGGCTCAAGCGGATTGGAGGAACTGTTGATTGGTTCGAATACAGAAAAGGTTGTCCGGCATTCCAAGTGTCCTGTTATAACCGTAAAAAGCGCGCTGAAAGCTGAGGATCTAAAGGTGATCGTTTTTGCCAGTGATTTTAGCGAAGACAGCAAGAAGGTAATGAAACATTTGAAAAATTTTCAAGAGCTTCTGGATGCTGAAATCAGATTAGTCAAAATCAATACACCAAATTCATTCGAAAAATCAAAAGTTTCATTTGAAAAAATCAATGGTTTTGTAAAGGCCAATATACTGACAAATGTTCAGATTGACATTTACAATGCGGATACAGAAGAAGAGGGAATCATTGAATTTGCAGATGAGATAAATGCCGACCTGATAGCCATGGCCACTCATGGCAGGACCGGTTTTTTACACCTGCTCAGCGGGAGCATTGCAGAAGACGTGGTCAACAGTGCCAAAAGGCCTGTATGGACCATGAAATTTAAAAAATAACAGCTGATTTATGGGTAGAAAAAGGGACAATGACTGGAAAAAAAGAGATGGAGTAGTGTATTCTACAGCGGATAATTTTGACTTCGATGAAGGCGAACAGGAGTCAACCGAAACTCTTCCTCCCAAACAACAGCATTTAAAAGTGATGCTGGATAAAAAATCCAGAGGCGGAAAACAAGTGACCCTTGTTACCGGATTTATTGGTAATGAGGATGATTTAAAATCTTTAGGAAAAGCCCTCAAAACCAAATGTGGTGTAGGTGGCAACACCAAAGATGGAGAAATAATCATCCAAGGGGATCAAAGAGATAAGGTTTTGGAACATTTAATGCAAGAAGGTTACAAAGCAAAAAAATCCGGGGGCTAAGCTTCCGGATTTTTTTTTACCACTTCCAACAGATATTTTTAACCCCAGATAGCAGAAGTTTACCGACTACTTTTCACAGTTGAACGAATTCTTTCCAGGTAAATAAAAATTGCTATTACCTTCATACCATCAAATTTTTACTACCGGCCAATCCGGTAAAGTTTGGAAGTGCGTAAGTACCTCCAAAAATAAACAGCAAAAAACAGTAGAAAATGGGACAGTTCAGATTATTAAGTTTTAGTGCGGAGGTAACAAACAAGGAAGGTTTAAATTTCCACCTGGGCCTGGAAGAAACCAAAAAATTATTGGTTCAGTTAAAGACTCTGCCTGCCATTAAGGAGGCATTTGTTTTGTCCATTCCGGAAAGAACAGAAATTCTTTATTTCAGCTCGGAAGCAATGGACGATGCCATATATGCTGCCATTGTTAGCATCAAGGCACAGGACGATTTTCCCGAAGCCAACCTATTTCAGCATTCCTGTAATGAAGAAATGGCACTCGCACATTTAACTGAACTTTGTTTTGGAGTGCAGGCTTCAACTTATGGATCGGTTCCCCTTTTCCCTCAATTTATAACGGCATTTTCTATCGCTTCCCAGTTTGGGATGACAGGTGAGCTACTCGAACAGTGGTGGAGCCACCTGATAAGTACGAATAAAGAAATCAAAAACGAAGTGAGTTTTCAATTCCCGAATTTTTCGATCTCTTACACGGTATCAGACATGGTAACCGAGTTGATCCGGAAAGTAAAAACTCCCAAAATCGCCATTATTGGTTTCAACGCATTGGGCAGAAGGATTTACCAGAGTCTGACGGAAAAAGGTTTCACGAATATATCTATTGTGGAGAGCAGCATAAAATCCTTTTCAAGCCTAAAAGGCAGGGAATTGAAAAACTTCATTTTTGAACCATTCGACCAAATCAAAAACGTACTGCAGGAAAATGACATTTTGATATCAACACTGGAAGATTTGGAGTCGGTATTGTCTCAAGATCCGGAAAGCCCGGAACTTACCGCTCCTAAAGTACTCATTGACCTTTCCATAAAAGGAGAATTTCTGAATTGGCTAAACCATCACGAGCTGGTCATTTCCTTCGAGCTGGCAGACATCTATCAGATCATTGAAAACAAGATGGAAATCAACAAAAAATGGTTAAAAAAGGCGAAACCCCTGATTGCACGTAAAAATGCCACTTTTTTTGATTGGATGGATAAAAAAAAAGGATTGGATATGTTGAATCAAGCGAATGAGTTGTTGATGAAAAATCCTTTTGGGGGCCAATATTTCACGAAAGTCTTAAGTAGTGATAGCCTCAAGGTTAAAAATGTCATGAGCACCAGCCTTGTGAATAAATTGCTCTTAAAACGGTCTATAGAGCAAATCAGCAGCAAATCTCCTTATAAAGACATTGTCAATTACGAAAGAATAGTGAATGAATTTTATTTATATAATTAATTTTTGAACTTTATTTTTAGCAGATTCGATAATTTGGTTAAAAGGTTTTTTGGTTAAGTTGGTTTATTGTTTTGGAGGCTCCCGCGGGAGCCTCTTTTTTGTGTCGTATAGCGGCATTTATTTTGTATGTTGGCAATAGCTCCTTAAATTTGCCTTCTCATGATGACCATACAGAACACATATCTTAACTCCATAATTTTTCCTCCTTCAAATGTCCTCAGGCATCATGAAAATCATATCAGTTCCAAAAAGTAGCTTAGAATCCGAAAGCACTTTTTCAATCAAAAATGAATACGATTTAATAAAAGTCATTTTGTAACCGAATTACATGGAAAATACAATCAGAATTGCTGTTCAAAAAAGCGGAAGATTAAGTGAGGAATCGCTGAAATTAATAAAAGAATGTGGCATAAAATTTTACAATGGAACAGGTAAATTAAAGTCTACTTCCACCAACTTCCCCATCGAATTTTTGTTTTTAAGGGATGATGATATTCCCGGTTATGTGGCAGATGGAGTAGCTGACCTGGGCATTGTCGGAGAAAACGAGGTAGTTGAAAAAGACAAGGCCATTGATGTCCTTAAAAAACTGGGTTTTTCCAAATGCAGGTTGTCGCTTGCCATCCCTAAGGGAGAAAGCTATTCCGGGGTAGGTTATTTTGAAGGCAAAAGCATCGCAACGTCTTATCCGAAAATACTAGGCGACTACCTGGAATCCCGGCAAATAAAGGCTGATATACATGAAATCAGTGGCTCCGTAGAGATTGCTCCCAGCATAGGATTGGCAGAAGGTATTTGCGATATTGTAAGCTCGGGGTCTACTTTGATGATGAATGGCCTTAAAGAAGTAGAAGAAATTTTCCAGTCGGAAGCTGTTCTGATATGCCATAAGGGCATTTCAGTTGAAAAGCAACAAACCGTTGAAAAGTTGCTCTTCAGAATGGATGCAGTTCAAAAAGGCAAGAAAAACAAATATGTCCTTTTAAATGCACCAAATGAATCTTTGGAACGCATTGTTTCCCTGATTCCCGGCATGCGCAGCCCAACAATTTTACCATTGGCCGAGAAGGGCTGGTCATCGGTGCATTCTGTTATCAGCGAGGATCAATTTTGGGAAAATATAGAGGAATTAAGGGCTGCTGGTGCACAGGGAATCCTCGTAGTACCCATAGAGAAAATGGTAATATAAAGCAGCGGTAAACTGAAGCGAGCAAAGTCTGTAAGGCTTTTTCGGGGTTCAGTTGATTTCAAAACTTTCCCTGTAATACATTGTGGGGCTGAAAACAACCTGATATAACATGAAATCGACACGATTAAGAGCGTCATTAAACCCACAGGGCAATGATTATTTTATTCGTCAAAGATTCCCTGTCTGCCGACAGGCAGGCATATGACATCTAAGAAACAATTATAAACCTATGAAATCGAGCATGACGAAATCGTCACACAGTGGGATGATTATCATTGCGAGATTCCATCTGACAGCTAAAAATCAAAATATAAACAGATGAAAATCCTGGTTAATCCTGACATCAATACCTGGAGTAAAGAACTGGCCAGGCCGGTTCAAAAAATGAAGGATATTGAAAAGATCGTAAAGCCGATCATGAAAAAAGTAAAGCGTCAGGGCGATAAGGCTTTGAAAAAATTTGCTTTGGAATATGACCATGTAGAAATTGAAAGTCTTTTGGTAGACAGGGAAGCTTTGGATACTGCAGGGCAAAAAATAAATGCCGGTTTAAAAGATGCCATTCAAACGGCAAAAATCAACATAGAGAAATTTCATAAACTTCAGGAAGCACCGCCCCTTAGTTCTGAAATCATGGACGGGGTGACTTGTATGAGAAGGAGTGTCCCCATCCAAAAAGTAGGTTTATACATTCCAGGGGGTACTGCTCCTTTGTTTTCCACCGTTTTGATGCTGGGGGTACCAGCTAAATTAGCCGGCTGTCAGGAAATTGTTTTATGCACTCCACCGGATACCAGGGGGGAAATCCACCCCGCTATTTTGTTTACTGCAAAAATGATAGGCATTGACAAGATTATAAAGGCTGGTGGGGCACAAGCAATAGCAGCCATGACTTATGGAACTGCATCCGTACCCAGAGTGGACAAGATATTTGGGCCAGGTAACCAGTATGTTACCGCAGCCAAACAATTGGCAACAAAACAGGGTGTGGCTATAGATATGCCGGCAGGACCTTCAGAAGTGCTGGTTTATGCCGATGAAACTGCCATTCCTGAATTCGTGGCGGCTGACCTGCTATCCCAGGCAGAACATGGAATAGATAGTCAGGTGGTTTTGGTTTGCCCTACAGAGAAATTTGTAAAAAAAGTCATTAAATGTGTGGAAATACAGCTGGAAAATCTTCCTCGTCACAAAATAGCCAAAAAAGCACTGGAAAACAGTGTGGCTGTGGTCATGGCTAATCCTGACAAAGCCATGGACCTGATCAACGCTTATGCTCCGGAGCACCTGATCATTTCAGTAAAAGATGAGGAAAAGGCTGTTTCCCGGGTTGTTAATGCAGGGTCTGTTTTTATTGGAAATTATACCCCAGAGTCCGCAGGGGACTATGCTTCAGGAACCAACCACACCTTGCCTACCAATGGCTATGCCAGGAGCTATTCGGGAGTATCACTGGATAGTTTTGTAAAAAAGATCACCTATCAGAAAATCACTGCAGCAGGGATTAAAGCATTGGGACCAACCATAGAGATCATGGCAGAAAATGAAAATTTGCAGGCCCACAAAAATGCAGTAAGCGTTCGTTTAAAGTACCTCTCCAAAAATGAATAATATGGCATTTGATCTATCAAAGTTGTTGCGGCCACACATTGCCGCTCTTAAGCCTTATTCCTCTGCCAGGGATGAATACACGGGAAAGGAGGGCGTTTTTCTGGATGCCAATGAAAACCCACTGGGGTCAATCACCAGAGAGGCTTTCAACCGTTACCCTGACCCCTATCAGATGGCACTCAAAACAAGGCTTTCCCAGATCAAGAAAGTGCCTGCAGAAAACATGTTTTTGGGAAACGGCAGCGATGAGGCGATTGATTTGCTCTTCAGGGCTTTTTGCAGGCCAGGAATGGATAATGTCATCATCCTCCCTCCTACTTACGGCATGTATGAAGTCAGTGCGGGCATTAATGATACCAGGGTCGTGAAGGTTCCCCTAAGTACCGATTTTCAAATACGGGAAGATGAAGTCCTTCAAGCCGTGGATGCCCATACCAAAATCATCTTTATTTGTTCGCCCAATAATCCCAGTGGGAACAAACTGCATAGGGATGCCATCTATAAAATCCTAAAGGGTTTCGATGGACTGCTGGTAGTAGATGAAGCCTATATTGATTTTAGTGATGAGCCTAGCTTTTGCGAAGAACTGGACCGATTTCCAAATCTTTTGGTCTTGCAAACCTTATCCAAAGCATGGGGGCTTGCTGCATTGAGATTGGGAATGGCCTATGCATCTAGAGAAATCATTGCGATTCTCAATAAAATCAAACCCCCCTACAATGTGAGCGGACTTACCCAGCAAACCGTACTGCAGGCAATGGGCAATATGGACAAGCTCGGTGGGATGGTACAGGATATTTTAAAGCAAAAAGAGAAACTGATAAAGGATCTGGGGAAAATTTCCAGGGTAGAAAAAGTCTTTCCCTCGCAGTCAAACTTTTTGTTGGTCAAAGTACCAGATGCCCACAAGGTTTATCAGCAACTGATTGGCAAAAAAATAATAGTCAGGGACCGGTCCAAAGTTCAGCATTGTGACGATTGTTTGAGAATAACGGTAGGCACGGAAGGTGAAAACAAACGAATGTTACAAGCCTTGAATGAAGTATTGGAAGCTCAGGCAAACGACTAAATCCCCAAATTACGATTAAGATGAAGAGAAAGGTTTTATTTATTGATAGGGACGGTACAATCATCAAGGAACCACCTACAGATTTTCAGGTAGATAGCCTCGAAAAGTTAGAATTTATCCCCAGGGCCATTACCAACCTGAGCAAGTTATCGGAAGACAATGATTTTGACCTGGTGATGGTTACCAATCAGGATGGTCTGGGAACCTCATCCTTTCCGGAAGATTCCTTTTGGCCTGCGCAATACAAGATGCTTAAAACCCTGGAGCAGGAAGGAGTGATATTCAAAGCCATACACATAGACAAAACCTTCCCGCATGAAAATGCCCCTACACGCAAACCCGGTACGGGCTTGCTACAAGAATACATGAATGGGGATGTTGACCTTGAAAATTCGTACGTGATCGGTGACAGGAATACAGACGTTCAGCTGGCAAAAAACCTGGGAGCCCGGGCCATCTATTTTGGGTCGGAAGAAGTTTCCGGAGCTGAGCTTTGTGTCAACTCCTGGGACGATATTTACAGTTTTTTGAAGTTACCTCCCAGAATGTCAAGCCTGGACAGATCAACTTCAGAGACCCAGATTTCAATTCGGTTGAACCTGGATGGAACCGGTAAAAGTGATATCCACACGGGCATTCCTTTTTTTGATCACATGTTGGATCAACTGGCGAGACATGGAGGCACTGATTTGGAAATAAAAGTCAAGGGCGATTTGCATATAGATGAGCACCATACCATTGAAGACACAGGATTGGCATTGGGTGAAGCATACCTTAAGGCCCTGGGTGACAAAAAGGGAATTTACCGATACGGTTTCCTTTTGCCTATGGATGATTGCCTTGCACAGGTGGCAGTAGATTTTGGAGGAAGACCTTGGCTGGTTTGGAATGCCGATTTTAAACGTGAAAAAATCGGTGATATGCCGACGGAAATGTTTTTTCACTTTTTCAAATCTTTCAGTGATACCGCAAAATGTAATCTGAATATTCAGGCTTCAGGAGAAAACGAACACCATAAAATTGAAGCCATTTTCAAGGGATTGGCAAGAGCCATCAAAATGGCAGTAAAAAAAGATCCTCATGGCCTGGATCAGTTGCCAAGTACAAAAGGGAAATTATAAAAAAAAGGCTATCCTGCCGTGTAGGATAGCCTATAAAAAAATAACTGATTTTTTATCTTATTGCAAGTGCTGATGATATCTTTCGGAAATCAAAAAAGATTTACTTCCTGTAATCGGTTGTAAATCATTTTTTTAATTTCTAATCGTACAATATAAGATACATTTACGATGTATTCTGCACCTTTGGATTGAAATGATATCCGTTTTTTTGTAATAAAAAAGAAATTCCTGTATATTTAAAACTAATCTATTAATATATGAGAATTTCATTGACCATTAACCTACTAGTCTGCTTTTTTGTTTCATTGCTTTTTAGTCAATGCATAGGCAGTTTCAGGGATGCGGAAGCCCTGTATCAAAATGGCAGATATGAAGAAGCTATTCAAGAGTTTAATAGGGTATTATTTGTCAGCTCAACGGATTTAAAGACTTTACATTTAAGAGCCAGATCTTATGAGGAGTTGCAGATGTATGACAAAGCCATCCAGGATTACCGCAGAATCCTGAGTCTTGATCCAACCTATGCCCAGGCCTATGCAGGAATTGGGAAAATCGCCTGGGAAGAAGATGACATGAAAGATGCGGAAAAAAATTTTTTATTGGCAGCCATGCACGACCCCAAGGATTATGACATCCTGATTTTTCTCTCCAGGTCCATGATTAAAAACGGACGCTTTAAAAGTTCCGTGGAATTTCTGGATGAAGCCATCCGGCTGAAACCAGAGGAAGCCATGCCACACTATTATAAAGGCATTGCCCAGGCTTATTCAGGTGATGGTCTTGGGGTCATCGTTTCTTTTAACAAATATCTGGAAATTGAACCCGACAACCTGAGCGCACATTATAACAGGGGCTTTGCCTTGATGAAACTGGGTTACAAAGAGTGGGCCATTGAAGATTTCGATGAGGTATTGGATAAAAATCCAAAACATTACGAGGCATTGGCACGAAGAGCGCTTTGCCTGATCGATAAAAATCCACGACAGGCTTGTCTTGATTTGGAAACGGCAGCATTAAACGGTAATTTACTTGCTAAATCCAACATGAAACGCTGCAACGGCAACCCATAAGCCTCACAAAATTGTTTATTTAAAGATTTTTAACTTTTCAAAAACCGAATTTTTTTCCGTTTTCAAAGAATAAACGTTTATATATTCTACTTTTGTACTTTGAAATATGAATAGCAAAAAATTAGTCATCATACCAACTTACAACGAAAAGGAGAATATCCAGGATATCGTTACGGCAGTGCTGGACCTTCCTGAAGGATTTGAAGTATTGGTAATTGACGACGGATCTCCTGATGGCACAGCCACACTGGTAAAAGCCCTGCAATTTGATTTTTCCAACAGGGTCCATTTGATTGAACGAAAAGGAAAGCTGGGTTTGGGGACGGCTTATCTGGAAGGTTTCGCCTATGCGCTGAACAATGGTTACGAATATATTTTTGAAATGGATGCTGATTTTTCACATGATCCCAAAGACCTTAGCAGGCTGTATCTCAAGGCGTTTGAAGAAGGACATGACATGGTGATTGGCTCTCGGTATGTATCTGGTGTGAATGTAGTCAATTGGCCGATGGGTAGGGTATTGATGTCATTTTTTGCCAGCAAATATGTGCAGCTCATCACAGGTATTCCCATAAAGGATACCACAGCTGGATTTATATGCTATCATAGAAAGGTTCTGGAAGCGATCAACCTGGAAAAAATCAGGTTTATTGGATACGCTTTTCAGATCGAAATGAAATTCACTGCCTGGAAACTTGGCTTTGACATCGTGGAATTGCCAATCATCTTTACAGACAGAACCAGAGGTTCTTCGAAAATGTCCAAGCACATTTTCAGGGAAGCCATATTTGGTGTAATTTATATGAAACTGAAAAGTATTTTTTTCGGGTACAAGGCGGTCAATCAAACTTAATAGACTTGATTGGATTGACATTGCTGGTAATCATGGCAGGAATAAACAACACGGCGGTGGTGATCAGAAGAATCAGAATATTCAGGCCAATGATTATCGGCCAATTCCAAAATACCGGGACAAAACTCATGTAATAATTTTCAGGATTGAGTTTGATCAACTGGGTATACTCCTGTATCCAACCAAAGCCCAGGCCAATAATATTTCCCAATACCATGCCTCTGCCAATAATCCGGACACCATTCCAAATAAAAATATTCCTTATTTGCCTGTTTTTCGCCCCCATTGCCTTTAATAGACCGATCATAGGTGTTCGTTCCATGATCAGGATAAAAAGAATCGACACCATATTAAAGGCAGCGACAAAAAGAATAAGTGCCAGAAACACATACACATTGTTATTCAACAATTCCAACCAATCAAAAATCTGAATGAATTTATCAGTAACCTTAACCAGCCTTAAATCATAATCTAAAAAATCATACAAGGATTCCTCGTAGCTATCAATATCCTGTGGATCATTCAAAAAAACTTCGAAACCACCTACCTGCGATTTATCCCAGTCATTGAGCACCCGAATGACCTTTATATCCCCCAGCACAATCTTGTCATCAAAATCCTCCAGAAAGGTTTCATAGAGTCCAACCACCTCCATTCTCCTAAACCTTGGCGGGTCCTGAACGAAATACATGGTAACCCTGTCACCGACATCGAGCAGCATTTTGCGGGCAATTTTAGTGCTGATAATGATCTCATTGGCAGCAGAACCATCTTCGTTGAATTGAATAAATCGGCCCTTTATCAGTGAAGATTTAAAAGAAAGGGAATCAAACCCCGGCCCCACTCCTTTCATCATAACCCCCTCTACTTCTTCCTCACCCTTGATTAAGCCCGGCTTGTTGGCATACACCTGAACATGTCGGATTTTGTCCAGATCGGTATAATTGGTATAAAAATTACTTTCAGTGCTCGTCGGTGAATCATCCAGAGATTGACTCATGACAAAACGGTTGACCTGATAATGCCCGGTGAAGGAAAAAACCTTATTGGAAATCACCTCCTGGAAACCTCCCAGAATCAGAAAGGAAATGATCATGATAGAAAGCCCCAATGCAATGCTGGCTACCGCTATCCTGTGAATGGTTCCGGTGAAACCTCCTGTCTTTTTAAAACTGATTCTTTTTGCAATGAAGTAGGAAAGGTTCAATGAAGTCGTTTATTTTGTTAACCGAAACGCAAATTAATATGAAGCACCTAAAATTAATACTTATCCTGGCTTTTTTGTTTGGAAACCTGACATTTTGCAAACAAAGCTCAGAAAACCGGGCAGAAATTACCAGACAGCCAGATAATGAAGTCCTTTCCAGGAAAGCGATACCCGGTGCTGACCGACCTGAGTTGTATTTGCCTAAATTAGCCGGCAAACGGGTGGCCCTTGCGGTTAACCAAACCAGCGTATTGACTCAAAGTGACAACATTCATTTGGTCGATTTTTTGTTGCAGGAAGGGATTGAGGTAAAAAAGGTTTTTGTTCCGGAGCATGGATTCAGGGGTGATGCCGATGCAGGCGAAAAGGTTGAAAACCAGGTCGACCCAAAAACAGGCTTACCCCTGGTCTCACTTTATGGGGACTCCAAAAAGCCATCCAAAGCTGCACTGCAGGATGTGGATATCATTATTTTTGATATTCAGGACGTTGGGGTTAGGTTTTATACCTTTATCAGTACCCTCCATTATTTGATGGAGGCCTGTGCAGAACAAGGTAAAAAACTAATGATCATGGATCGCCCCAATCCAAATGGAGACTATGTAGACGGACCTGTTCTGCAACCTGGATATGAAAGTTTTGTGGGCATGCATCCCATTCCCGTAGTCCATGGGCTTACCGTGGGCGAGTTGGCTCAAATGATCAATGGCGAGGGTTGGTTGGAAAATAAGGTGAAGGCCGAAATCGATATCATTCCGGTGGCACAGTGGGATCATTCATCCCATTATTCCCTGCCTGTCAAACCTTCTCCAAACCTGCCCAATGATGTATCGATCAGGCTGTATCCCTCCCTGTGTTTTTTTGAAGGGACAAATATCAGCCTGGGTAGAGGAACCCTTTTTCCATTTCAGGTATATGGCTATCCTGATCCAAAATTCGGTGATTTCACTTTTACCCCTGTCAGCATTGAAGGCATGTCCAAAACCCCCCCTCAGGAAAATAAGGTTTGTTATGGAAAAGATCTTAGAAACGAGCCCCTCACCCACAGGTTTACCTTGTCACATTTGTTGGAAGCATACAGAATTGCCAATAATGGACCGAATTTTTTCAATAACTTTTTTGATAAACTGGCAGGATCAGATCAATTGAGAAAAGCCATTCTGGACGGTAAGGGCGAGGCAACTATAAGGGAATCCTGGCAGGAAGATTTGAAAGCCTATAACAGAATCAGAGCGAAATATTTGATTTACGAATAATGTACCATGGAAAAGGATCTCAGGATAATATTTATGGGAACACCAGAGTTTGCAGTTGCTCCTCTGGAGTCCTTGCTGAAGAATGGCTGGAACGTGGTGGCTGTGATTACCGCGGTGGATAAGCCTCAGGGAAGAGGCAGAAAAGCAAAACCTTCCCCTGTAAAGGACTTTGCACAGCGTCATGACATCCCTGTGTTGCAACCACCAAATCTGAAAAATGAGTCATTCCTGGCCGAATTAAAATCCTACCGGGCAGATTTACAGGTAGTAGTGGCCTTTAGAATGCTTCCGGAGCTGGTATGGTCCATGCCCCCAAAAGGCACTTTCAATCTGCATGCCTCGCTTTTGCCAGATTACAGGGGTGCAGCTCCCATCAATTGGGTGCTGATCAATGGGGAAACGAAAACCGGAGTCACCACTTTTCTTCTTCAGCAGGAAATTGATACGGGAAATATCCTTTTTCAGGAAGAAGAGCCCATTCATCCTGATGATAATGTAGGTAGCCTTTACGAGCGATTGATGCAAAGGGGCGCAAATCTGGTTGTGAAAACTGTAGAAGCAATTGCTACAGATAATGTCCGGCCCCAAAAGCAAGACCACAGCAAAGCCCTTCATCCGGCACCGAAAATTTACAGGGAAACTTGTGAAATTGATTGGAGCAAATCTGCCGCCGCCATACACCATCTGGTACGGGGGCTTTCGCCCTATCCAGGGGCCAGGTGTATTTTGAATGGAAAGTCCTGTAAGGTACTCCGAACCGAGGTCCTGGACCATGAACCCGCTGGCTTAAATCTCGGGGAATATAAAACAGATAACAAATCTTATATCCATTTCCAGACCGGAAATGGAGCATTGTCCATTTTGGAACTACAGCTTGAAGGGAAAAGAAAGATGGAAGTGCAGGATTATTTACGGGGAAATTCACTTTCATAATGAATTGATTTAGGACGGCCCGGAATTGGGCGATTACAAAGGGCTTATTAATCCGATTGAAAAGGGGAATCACAAAAATTTTCCATTTATTCGGTTCTTTTCAACTACTTCATTAAACCCAGATGGCCTTTTCCAGTCTAAACAACTAATGGTTCCCTTAATCGATGTAAAACTTTTGGAATTGATCAATGATCCACAAACCAGGGATCAGGGCTTCAGGATATTAGTTGAAACTTATCAAAAGAGGGTCTATGGCATGGTCAGAAAAATGGTCGTCATCCATGATGATGCCGATGATGTGGTTCAGAACACCTTTATCAAGGCCTTTAGAAACATTCATCAGTTCAACCACAAATCGACCTTGTTTACATGGATCTATCGGATAGCTGTAAACGAAAGTCTGAATTTTCTGGAAAAGAAAAAGAGGCGTAACTTTTTTTCTATGGAAGACCACCATGAAGTCATGAAAGCCTATGTCGAAGAATCGCCTCTGGTGGATGGTAATGAGATCCAAAGACAACTGCAAAAAGCCATTTTGAAGCTACCTGAAAAACAAAGACTGGTTTTTAACCTTAAATATTTTGAGGAATTGTCCTATGAAGAAATAAGTAAGATGACCGATACAAGTGTAGGTGGCCTTAAGGCCAGTTACCACCATGCCGTAAAAAAAATTGAAGAAATTCTGAAGCGGGAATAAACCTTGGGGAGGATAAACAGTCTAAAAGAAGTATATGAATAAATTTCCAAAAGAGAATATATTTAAGGCTCCGGAAAATTACTTTGAAAATCTTCCGGATATCATCCTTAATAAGAGAAAGCAGCGGATAAAACACTATTATATTAGCGGAATCGCTGCAGCGGCTGTTTTGCTGATTGGCTTTATGATATTAGCCATTGACTTTACAGCCATTGATGAAGTGGATCTTCAGACCCAGATCAATGACGACGTAGAGTATTACATAACTACTGGTGTATGGGATGATGAGGAAGTATTACTTCTTGCAGAGCATCCGAATGATTTATTGGATCTTATCGCAGAGGAGGAATGGAGCAGTCAGGAATGGGATGAAGTAGAATATTATGACACAGAAATTTGGTATTGATATGAAAAACTGGATCATGGTCTTGCTGATGATGGGCATTACCCTTACAGCTTTTGGCCAAAGGGATAACAATATTGATCGGGAAAAGCTCAATGCAGCCCGGGTTGGTTTTATTACCAACAGGCTTTCGATTACGCCCGAACAGGCGGAGAAATTCTGGCCATTGTTTAACGAACACGAGCAAGCCAGGATGTCCATGATGAGGGAAATGCGCAATATTTCCAAGAAAAGTGAAGGTGAAATCAGCAATGAAGAAGCCAGGGAGCTGATACAGGCAAGATTTGATATTCAAATGAAACTCTTAAACGCTGAAAAAAATTTTCTGGAAAAGGTTTCCGAAACCTTATCTCCAGTGCAATCTTTGAGATTGAATGAGGCGAACCGGGATTTTACGAGGCATATCTATAGAATGCAAAGGCGGGAAAGGGGTTCCAGAGACCGGGACAACGAGGACTGAACAGCTTGAAATAAATTGATTATTTTGTTTTCCCTACCTGGCATCATGTAAAATACCTGTCTTAGGTCTGCCTTTTTGATTTCCAATCCTTATTTTTTTTGTTTATTTGTGGCATGCAGCAAGCCATTACATTATTTTCCCTGAATACCATCATTAAGGAATGCCTGGACAAACAGCTCTCTCCTACTTATTGGGTCATTGCGGAAATTGGCGAACTGAGAGAAGCTGTCAGGGGGCATGCCTATTTGGACCTGGTGGAAAAAACAGATGGCGAGATTCGGGCAAAAATGAGAGGGAATATATGGGCCTACACCTATCAAGCCATAAAAAACAAGTTTCAGGGCACTACGGGCCAGCCATTAAAAAGTGGCATGAATATCCTTGCACTGGTCAATGTTCAGTTTCACGAACTTTACGGCATCAGTCTGGTTATCAAAGATA
Source organism: Cyclobacterium plantarum (assembly GCF_011290685.1). Classification (GTDB taxonomy): domain Bacteria; phylum Bacteroidota; class Bacteroidia; order Cytophagales; family Cyclobacteriaceae; genus Cyclobacterium; species Cyclobacterium plantarum. The sequence goes on along the minus strand of NZ_JAANYN010000008.1, from coordinate 75,339 downwards.
TTGATCCCAATTTCACCCTTGGAGAAAGAGCAAGAAAGAGACAGGAGGTAATTGACCGGTTAAAATCAGAAAGTTTAATTGATCTGAACAGACAATTTGTCTTGCCGGCAGTAAGCCAGAAAATTGCCATTATCAGTTCGGTTACAGCTGCTGGTTATGGAGATTTTATCAATCAATTGGACCAAAACCATCATGGTTATAAGGTTCATTATCAGTTATATCAGGCTGCTATGCAGGGCAAGTCAGCAGCCGCAGAAATCACTGCTGCCATCCAACAAATTGAAACGGCAAGTCCTGCCTTCGATCTATTGGTATTGATCCGCGGCGGAGGTGCACAGACGGATTTTGACTGCTTTGACGAATATGAATTGGCCAAAGCCATCGCCAATGCAGCCCTGCCTGTAGTAACCGGCATCGGACATGAAAGGGATGAGTCTATAGCTGATCTGGTAGCACATACCCAGCTTAAAACCCCGACGGCCGTTGCCAGCTTTATTTTATCCGGATTCCGGGAATTTGAAGAAAACCTTCAACACAAACTGATCAGCATCGAAAGATTTGTCCAAAGTAGGATAAAACAGGAGTCAGAAGGCATAATGGACAAAACACATCTCTTGAAGAATCTATTTCAAAGTAAAGTGAATGAGAAAACCCTTTTTTTAGACCGCCTGTCCCAACAATCCATGCGTGCGGCATTGCATAAAGTTGAAAAAGACAAAATTAAGGTTGACAATAATCAAAAATACCTGCATAAAGCAACCCAGTCCTGCACCATCAAAGCCCACGATAAATTGAACCAGCTGGAAAAAAACCTGAACAGGTTGAATCCGGATTATCTGTTATCAAGAGGGTACACCAAAACTGAAAAGGATGGCATGCCCATTCAGTTTCTGAGCCTTCAGGAAGGGGATGAATTGGTAACCTTTAGCCAAAAAAGGAAAATCACATCTATTATCAAAAAATTAGAGCAAAAATGAATAAAAAGAAGGATGAGCCAGGCTACGATGAAGCCCTGAAGAGATTGGAAATGATTGTAGCTAAACTGGAAGAAGAAGATCAGGGGATGGATGAACTGACGCAATTGGTAAAAGAAGCCAGTCAGCTGGTAAAAGTATGTAAGAAGAAATTAAAGATGACAGAAGAGGAAATCAAACAGGCATTTTTGGATGAGGACTAAATGATTGTTATACCATCGAAATAAAAACTTGAAAACATTGATCTAATTTCAAAATGCCATCAGGTTATTTTGGGCAAAAACTGTACATTTGAAAGTAGATAGTTATATCTTTTTTAATGAATAAACCAAGCAGGGAAGAAGCAGAAAAACGGATGGTTGATTTGACGCAAACCATCAATTACCACAATCACCTGTATTACCAGGAAGATCGGTCTATTGTCAGTGATTATGAATTCGATCAACTTTTAGCGGAGTTGATCAAGCTGGAAAATCAATATCCGGAACTTAAAAAAACAGATAGTCCCACGCAGCGGGTTGGAGGAAGCATCACCAAAAATTTTGAAACGGCAACACACGCTGTACGTATGCTTTCACTCGGAAACACCTACTCCAAAGAAGAATTGATGGCCTTTGATGAGCGGGTTGCAAAGGGTTTGGGACACAGGGACTATGAGTACTTTTGCGAATTAAAATTTGATGGAGTGGCGATTAGCCTGGTGTATGATCAGGGGCAGCTTATCCGGGCGGTCACCAGAGGTGATGGGTATAAAGGAGATGTGGTGACAGCAAATGTAAAAACGATTCGCACGGTTCCATTAAGCATAAAGGATCAAAAAAGCCTTCCACCTTATTTAGAAGTAAGGGGTGAAATATTTTTACCTAAAAAAGGTTTTGAAAAAATCAACCAGGAACGAAAGCGCAGGGGAGAAAATTTGCTGGCCAATCCAAGAAATGCCGCATCCGGCACTTTGAAAATGCAAGACTCCTCCGTGGTGGCAAAAAGAAGACTAAATTGTTACGTATACCAGTTGATAGCGGATGATTTGTCCATGTCCAAACAGCATGAGGCCATAGAAAAACTACAACATTGGGGCTTCAACGTTTCTCCTACTTTCCGAAACTGCCAAAGCCTGGATGAAGTTATGGCCTATATCGATGAATGGCGGGACAAAAGACATGATTTGCCTGTAGAAACTGATGGAGTGGTGCTCAAGGTAAATGATTACCACCAGCAGGAGGAACTTGGCTTTACGGCCAAAATCCCAAAGTGGGCCATTGCCTACAAGTACCAGGCAGAAAGCGCTGCCGCAACTTTACTTTCCATTACTTATCAGGTTGGCAGAACCGGCGCCATCACCCCAGTGGCCAATTTATCACCTGTCTCTTTAGCAGGGACCACCGTCAAAAGGGCTTCCCTGCACAATGCCAATGAAATTGAAAGACTTGGCCTGCATGAAGGCGACACGGTGCTGGTGGAAAAAGGAGGAGAAATTATTCCAAAAATTACGCAGGTCGTTACCGAAAGCAGGGCAAAAAACAGTAAACCCATCATTTACATTGATGCTTGCCCTGAATGTGGTACACCTCTGGAAAGAAAAGAAGGAGAAGCCAAACATTTTTGCCCTAATGAATCCGGTTGCCCTCCACAAGTCTTAGGAAGGATCGAACATTTTGTTTCCAAAAGGGCCATGGATATCGATTCGCTGGGCACCGAAAGATTGCGCGCACTTGTGGAGCAGGGATATGTAAAAGACCCCTCTGATCTCTATGATTTACCCGGTAAAAAAGATGATTTGCTGGGGCTGGAAATCTCAGATGACCAGTATACCAAGAACAGTGACGGACATTTGTACGTGAGCCTTAAAAAAACCTTGTATGCCCTGACCCATCAGGTCACCTTAAAGGAAATAGAAGAATTTCTACAGTTTCACGAAACGAGCAGTCAGGAAGAAAAAATCAGTTTATTTTTAGATAGCCATCAAAACAAGGGAAGAAAATCCCAAGAAAGCGAACAACGCCTCAAAAACCTGCTTGAATTGATCCACAACCAGAGCTTGGATAATATAGATGATTTTGTACCCCTTGCTTTTGTACTATTCGTTTTGATGCCTTCGTCCGATATCAGCGTGGAAGAAATGTTGAAAATATCCAAAAATAAAAGCAGCCTCCATGACCTGATCATCCATGGCAAACTGAATGTACCAGAGCATGCCGAAGAAGCAATCAATAAGCTGAAAGGAAGCACTTTTCAGGAAGGTGTGATTAAAAACATGATGGAAGGCATCAGACTTTCTCTTTCCCAGCCATTTCCAAAAGTGCTGTTTGCCCTGGGGATAAGAAATATTGGTGAAAATACAGCTATCTTGTTGGCCAGGCATTTTAGGCATATAGATGAACTTGAAAATGCAACGGATGATGCCCTATTGCAAATCAATGGTGTAGGAGAAACCTTGGTGCACAGCATCAGGACATTTTTCTCGAATAAAAGAAATCAGCACATCATCAGGCATTTGAAAGAAAAAGGACTTCGGTTTGAGTTAATCGAAGAAGAAAGAAAAAATGAAAGCCAACGGCTAGCCGGTAAAAAAATACTTGCCTCCGGAAAATTGAACCATTTTAAAAGAGATGAAATCATAGATTTTATTGAAGCCCACGGTGGGTCATACAGCAAATCGGTTTCCAAAAATCTGGATTTCATCATTGAAGGCGAAGAGATGGGACCAAGCAAGAAAGAAAAGGCAGTAAAATTAGGGATTCCTTTGATAAGCGAAGAAGAATTCCTTAAAATGTGTTCAACCAAATAGATTAATAAATAGACAAACAATGAAATGGGTAAGGGAATATTTTGTTAAAAATGCTTTGGAAAAACCAAAGAAAAAGAAGACCCAAAAGTCCATCTTACTTCACATAGAAAATATCAAAACCATTGGAATTCTAGCCAACAACAAAGAAGAAATAGAAAAAATAACAGCAATAATTCACGAACACCTGAACAAAGATATAAAGGTCTTGGGAAATTATTATGATGAAAATTCTGTAGATGAACAGGCATTTTCCTATAAAGATTTTACTTTATTTGGTAAACCAGGAGAAAAACTAAATCAATTACTTTCCCTTAAACCAGATTTGATTATTTTTACTTCTGAGAAACTGAATTACTTCACCCTCTATCTGCTACAGTTACAGTCTGCGTCTTATAGCATGGGGTTTTTCAGTGATGAGTTAAAGCCCTATTTGGACCTGATGTTAAACAAGGAAGAAAAAGATATCCAGTCAGGTACGGCATTATTGATAAAATATTTAAAGCAGATCAATTAATACAATGGAAAAATTCAAAGGTACCGGTGTAGCATTGGTAACGCCTTTTTATGAAGACGGAACTATTGATTTTCCGGCTTTGGAAAAAGTAATTGAACATGTAATTCACGGCAATGTGGATTACCTGGTAGTTCAAGGTACCACCGGAGAATCTGCCACCCTATCCGAAACCGAGAAAATGCAGGTACTGGCATTCACCAAAAAGGTAAATCGATCACGACTACCAATTGTTTACGGACTCGGTGGAAACAATACCCAAAATGTCCTGAATGAGATGGAAAAAATCGATTTCTCGGACATAGATGCCATCTTGTCGGTAAGTCCCTACTACAATAAACCCAGTCAGCCTGGAATCATTGCTCATTACAGCAAAATCGCAGATCACTGTCCCGTTCCGGTAATCCTTTATAATGTTCCCGGAAGAACCGCTTCAAACCTGACTTACCAAACCAGTCTGAAACTGGCCCAACATCCGAATATTGTTGGCGTAAAAGAGGCCAGCGGAAACCTGGAACAATGTATGCGCATAGCCAAGGATAAGCCAGATGACTTTTTGTTGATTTCAGGAGATGATATGATCACCACCTTAATGCGCAGTATTGGAGCAGAAGGAGTAATTTCGGTCATTGCCAATGCCTATCCTGAAATAATGGGTTCCATTATTCATGGCAATGCTACCTACTCTAAAAAAGGAACATTCAGCTTATTGGAAATTAACCCGCTGATGTATGAGGAAAGTAATCCTGTAGGTGTGAAATGTTTGATGAAGCATTTGGGCATTTGTGAGGATCATGTGAGGTTGCCCTTGCTAAAAGCATCTCCTGATTTAAGCCAGAGAATAAAAACGGCAGCGGAAAAAGTCAATACCAAACAATTTTACTCTCCACACCTGGAGTGAAAAAAAAGAGGGCTGTTTAAATACAGCCCTCTTTTTTTATTTAAATCTTAAGTATTCTTGATGTCTTGAACTTCTTTTCGGATATCCTGTGCCAAATTTTTCAAATCTTGCATTCCTTTCCTTACCCGGGTGCCAGCTGCTTGATTCTTCTTGTCGTAGAATTTTTCAAAATCAGCTTCCAGCGACATAATAAGATCTTTGATTTCACTAAATCTGTTCATAATTAAAAGTTAATTAAGGTTGATGATAAGATTAATTTTTGATTCAATATAGTTAAAATGTTTATAAATCTACAGTTATAGTAGCTTTTTCTCCATTTATTCGCCAAATGAAGTGGCCAGTGCTGTGGTTTTATAAAATCCACTGCTCAATTTACCTTTAATTGCCTCAAATGCAGCAATGGTTTCTTCCACATCTGCCAGTGAATGCACTGCTGTAGGAATCAATCGCAATATGATCATTCCTTTTGGAATTACAGGATAAATAACAACCGAACAGAAAATATTATAATTTTCTCTAAGGTCTTTACTCAATGTTGCCGCCTCTCCTACCGTTCCGTTCAATACTACAGGGGTCACCGGTGAATTGGTCTTTCCAATACTGAAACCTTTTTCCTTTAATCCATTTTGCAATGCATTGACAATCTTCCAAAGATTTTCCCTGAATTCAGGTCTGTTTTTTAGCATCTCCAGGCGCTTCAAGCCACCTTCCACCATTATCAACGGCAAAGCTTTGGCAAATATTTGAGAACGCATGTTATATTTTAAGTAATGCACTATTTTTGCATCACCTGCAATAAATGCGCCAATACTGGCCATGGATTTGGCAAAAGTAGAAAAATATAGATCTACCTGATCCTGTACACCCTGCTCTTCACCGCTGCCTGCACCGGTTTTTCCCATGGTGCCAAAACCATGTGCATCGTCTACCAATAGCCTGAATTGAAATTTTTCCTTAAAGGCAACAATATCCTTCAAGTTACCCATATCTCCGGTCATTCCAAATACACCTTCGGTAATTACCAGAATTCCACCTCCTGTGACCCGGGTAAGTTTTTCCGCTCTAACAAGTTGTTTTCCAAAGCTTTCCATGTCATTGTGGGGAAAGACAAAGCGCTTTCCCATATGCATTCTCAGTGCATCAATGATACAGGCATGACATTCTCCATCATAGACGATCACATCCTTTCGGTCGATCAGAGAATCTATCACACTCATGATCCCCTGATAACCATAGTTGAGCAGGTAGGCTTTTTCTTTACCAACAAATTCCGCCAGTTCATGCTCCAGTTTTTCATGGAGGTCGGTATTCCCGGACATCATCCTTGCTCCCATGGGATAAGCCGCGCCCCATTTTTTGGCAGCTTCTTCATCCGCTTTTCTCACTTCCGGGTGGTTTCCCAACCCCAAATAATTATTAAGGCTCCAGGTAAGTACTTCTTTTCCCATAAACTTCATTCGGGGAGCTATTTCACCCTCAAGCTTAGGAAACATAAAATAACCTTCCGATAATTCGGAATGCTTTCCCAAAGGACCCAGATTTGTGTTCAGTTTTTCAAATATATCCAACTTGTAACGACTTTACTGTATAACAAATATCTTTAGATCGATGATTTAAACCCTCAAAAGTAATGTTTTTAAGCGGCTTCCCCAAAATTACAGGGACTTTTGGTAAATCCTTTCTTTTATAGTGCATATTTGTTTAATTCGTGATGCACCATGAAAACCTGACCTGTGAAAATTAAAAAACTTTTGGTAGCCAATCGGGGTGAAATTAGTCTCCGTATCATGAGAACAGCCAAAGAAATGGGAATCAAAACCCTGGCCATTTTCAGCGAAGCGGATGTTTTCGCTCCTCATGTCAGGTTTGCAGACCAGGCCGTCTGTATTGGTCCTCCCCCGGCATCCCAATCCTACCTGAACCAGGATGCCATCCTCCAGGCTGCAAAAAAGTTTGATGTGGACGCCATTCATCCGGGATATGGTTTTCTATCGGAAAATGCTGCCTTTGCCCAAAGGGTAAGCGAAGCAGGTTTGTTGTTTATTGGCCCCACACCGCAGGCCATTGCCACCATGGGCGACAAACTGGCAGCAAAAAAAGCGGTAGCAGCATTTGATATCCCTCTGGTTCCCGGAACCACTGCTTCAGTTACTGACCTGGATGAAGCGGATAGAGCTGCCCGCAAAATAGGATTTCCTTTGATGATCAAAGCAAGTGCCGGAGGAGGAGGAAAGGGCATGCGCATTGTTCACCATCCGGCGGATTTAGGGGAAGAATTATCACGGGCCATGGGAGAAGCCAAAAGTGCATTTGGAGATGCTGCCGTTTTTTTGGAAAAATTTATCCAATCACCCAAACATGTAGAAATTCAAATACTGGCTGACCAGCAAGGGCATACCCTCCATTTATTCGACCGGGAATGTTCCGTGCAACGTCGCCATCAAAAAGTAATAGAGGAGGCGCCATCCCCTTCCATTAGCCCGGCGACCAGAAAGGCCATGGGTGATGCGGCCATATTGGTGGCCAAAGCTTGTAACTATACCGGAGCCGGAACGGTAGAATTCATCTTAGATAGGGATCAGAATTTTTATTTTCTGGAAATGAACACAAGGCTTCAGGTAGAGCATCCGGTAACGGAATGCATAACCGGTATTGATTTGGTAAAAGCCCAGATCAACATTGCTGAAGGAAAAGCACTGCCATGGTCACAAAATGACCTGAAAATCAGAGGAAACGCCATGGAAATAAGGGTATACGCCGAAGACCCTAAAAATCAATTCTTACCTGATACCGGATCATTGCAGGTCTTCAAAAAACCAGAAGGACCCGGAATAAGGGTAGATATCGGATACGAAGAAGGTATGGAAATACCCATTTTTTATGATCCGCTGATTGGGAAATTAATAGTGTATGCGGAGGACAGGAGCAGCACCATTGACAAAATGAAAAGAGCTATCGGTGAATTTAAAATACATGGGGTCAAAAATACGCTCGGCTTTTGCAGTTGGGTAATGCAGCAAGAGGCTTTTGTAAACGGTACCTTTACCACACATTTCATAGACCAGTATTTTAAACCTGACATGCTGGAGGAAGAGCCGGGTATGGAAGAAAAAGAAGCCCTCGCCTTTTTCGTTTCAGACATTCTGAGCATTCCTTCTGCATCAGGAATAAAGCAAATAGAAAATGGCAGTCCTTCCAAATGGAAAAAAAGAAAAAACAACTAACGAAACCAAATTGGAAATCCCTGACAAAAACATCATACTGGCCTCCAAATCCCCAAGAAGGCAACAACTGCTCAGGGATTTAGGTCTTCAATTCACCACCAAATCTCTGGATACGGATGAATCCTTCCCAAATGACCTGGACCCGGGCAGGGTTGCTGAATATCTGGCTGAAAAAAAGGCCAAAGCTTTTTTGCCTTACTTATACGATGAAGATCTGTTAATCACTGCTGACACCACAGTCCTGGTTGGGTCAGCTATTTTGAATAAACCTGGGAATGAAACGGAAGCCATAGAGATGCTGGAGTTGATTCAAGGAAAAAGTCATAAGGTGATCACCGGGGTCTGTATCATGGACCTGGAACATCAATTACTTTTTTCTGATTGCACAGAGGTAAGTTTCTCCCCTTTGGATACTATCGAAATCAAGCATTACATCAAGGCCTTTAAACCTTTCGACAAAGCAGGCGGCTACGGTATTCAGGAATGGATAGGGCTGATTGGCATCAACAGCATCCATGGTTCCTATTATACCGTTATGGGATTGCCTGTGCATAAACTTTATGCCTACTTAAAATCGAATTATGATTTGAAGTATTGACCGGAAAAAATCAGGAGGCGATTTTTTTCGAAAATGTCTTCAGAATCTTCTCAACGGAGGTTTTCAGGTTTCTGCTTTTTTGCTGGGGTTTGTTGATTTCACCTACGGCACTGATCCGCATGACTACCTTATCCTGTTTGGTGTCGATAAAATCAACGACCAATTCGCCCATGTCATAATTTTCCACCCTGAAACTACCCATATTTGATCCCCAGGGCATCATCCAGGGATTGTACCAACCCATACCCATATAAGGATTCATCATGGGAGTAGAATTCACCTCTTTCTGCCTGTCGGTAAGGTTGGTATTGTACCTGACAATCAAGTCCGGCATTTCCATATCCTGTTCAAAACCAAAACCCTTCATACCTTCAGTGAGACTGTTTTGCAGGTTGTCCTCCAAAACAGGCGATTCAAATGCATCTTTATCATAATATTGATTGATGACATAGAATGTTTTGTAATCGGCTACCTCTGTTACCTCGTTTTTTTCCAAAAAGACCCTCACAGGGCTACAGGAAGCCAACATAATCATAGACGATATTACTAATATACGCTGTGTATATTTCATATTTTACTCCTTAATTTTTACCTTCAAGACGTAATTGAAATAAGGAATGTTGTAAGATTTTTGACAAAAATTGTTAAACTCGTGACCTGAGGGCAGCTGTATCAGTTTCCATTTTTTGTCAATAAGCTCCTTTTAGAATGAAAAAAGAAATTGATATTAACTGTGACCTGGGGGAAGGTATGCCATTTGATCAAAAAATCATGCCCTATTTGGGAAGCTGTAACATCGCCTGCGGAGGCCATGCCGGAGATGATGCCAGTATGAAGCGTACCATAGGTCTGGCAAAAAAACACCAGGTAAAAATCGGGGCCCACCCCTCCTATCCGGATAAGGATAATTTTGGGAGAATTTCCCTAGACCTTGGTATTGAAATTTTAAAAGAAAGCCTTAAGTCACAAATCGAAAAGATAAAAAGTATGGCCATACAGACAAAGGTTGATCTCCACCATATCAAATTCCATGGAGCCCTCTACCTGGACAGTTTGATTAATCAGGAATTAGCCCTTGAACTGGCCTTTTTTATCAAACATCATTATCCAAATCAAACCCTTTATGCCCCCTTCGGGTCCTGTATGGCCAATGCAGCCACCCGAACAAGTATTCCGCTATGCCATGAGGTTTTTGCAGATCGCAGGTATGCTTCTGGCACACAATTGCTACCCAGAAAAGATCCCAGGGCAATTTTGACGGATATAAAGGACATTGATGAACAGGTTTCCTTATTGCTGGAGAAAAGTAGCGTAGAAACAACTAACGGAGGTCTTTGTAAAGTTAAGGCCGATACGATTTGTATCCATGGTGATCATCCCAGGGCAGTGGAAATCGCGAAGCTGGTCGCTACAAAACTTGCAGAAACCCCAAACCCTCCTTCATGAATTATCCTGTAAAAATTTTTGCCCTAAGCCCTAATATTGTTGAAGTTCACTGGCCCGAGAGGATAGAGGAAGAAATACTTTTGGATATCCTTGATTTTAAAGCGCGCATATCCCGGAAATGGAAAGACAAAATACGTTCCATCCACCATGGTTACCAGGTCCTTGGCATCCAACTGAATGAGGATGTTGATGCCAAATCCTTCGTTCCAATCTTACGGGAATTGAAGCGATCTTCCAAAAAAAAACCGGAATTGCTGCCAGTAGAATGGAAATTTCCGGTTTGCTATGACAGGGACCTGGTGCCTGAGCTGGAGGAATATTTAAAAAAATCAGGCTTGAAACGATCCGCTTTTATCGAAAAACATACTGCTCCTTCCTATCTGCTATACTTTTATGGCTTCTTGCCAGGTTTTATGTATTTAGGTGGGCTTGATAAGGACTTGCATGTACCAAGAAAGGCCATCCCAGAGAGAAAAATTGTCAAAGGATCTGTTGCCATTGGGGGAAGCCAAACTGGGGTCTACCCCATGGATAGTCCGGGAGGATGGTATGTGGTGGGCCGCTGCCCGGTAGGATTTTTCCAAAATGGAAAGTTACAACTTCCCTTCTCGCCGGGCGACAGGCTCCGGTTTGAAGCCATCCCCAGGGAAGCATATGAAGAAATAGTTGCTCTGAATGATTTTAACTGGGAAAAAACAACTTATCATGGCTAGCATCAGGTTGAAGAAAGCAGGTGTCATGAGCACCATACAGGACAGCGGCAGGAGCGGATTTGCTGCTTTAGGTGTGCCTCAATCCGGCCCGATGGACCTTGATTCCTTTATGCTGGCCAATCGGCTGATGAGAAGGCCATCGGGTGCTGCCTGTCTGGAACTATATATGGGAGGGGTGGAAATGATTTTTGATACAGCTACTCAAGTGGTTTTTACCGGAGCTGTCGGAAAAATAACCTACCAGGGCACCTCTTTTTCAGGCAACCAAATTATCCACGTCCATAAAGGCGAAGTTTTGACCATTGCACCACCTGCTAAAGGGCAATGGGCCTATATGGCCATCAACGGAAATTTTGCTGCTGATCAGGTACTGGGAAGCCGTTCCTTTTACCCTGGTATTACCCAAAAGGCAAAATTCGCCAACAATGATCGTATTGTTTTTTATCCAAAAAGCGAAGACATACCCAATGACCACGCCAAAATAAAACCGCTAATATTTACTGAATACCAATGCCTTGAAGCCTATCCCGGGCCCTCCTTTGCACAGTTAAATGAGCAGCAAAGGCGGCAACTTGGTCAAAACACCTTTACCCTATCTCAGGCCCAAAGCAGAATGGGCATACAGCTGGAAGAAAAAATGATTCATGAGCTGAAAGAATTGATTTCGGCTCCGGTATATCCGGGAACGGTTCAATTGACTCCTTCAGGAAAATTGATTGTTTTGATGAAAGATGCACAAGTAACGGGCGGATACCCCAGAATCCTGCAATTATCCTGGAATTCCCTATCGAAATTGGCGCAATTAAGACCTTCCGGGAAAATTCACTTTAAAATATTGTCCTACTGAAGGAGCATAACCCGGAGTATTATTTAACCTGGACTTTTCGATCAGCCATACCCATCAGGACCTGGAAAACAAGGGTGTCCAATACAAGGATCTTGATTTTTAGATTGATCAGTAATCAAAATATCGATTATTTTTTCATCCTATAATGCTATTTTTTCATTTATTGAATATTTTATAACATATTTTTTTCACCTTTATTTTGAATTTAAATGAATTATTTGATAATATTGGTTATTATTTAAACCACACAAACAACTATACTTTCCAGTGAACCCAATCTGACCCAAGCTTATTATCACTTTAACCACATTGAAATGATTCATCCAAGAAGGGACTTTATCAAGAAAGTTAGTTTAGCAGCACTGGGCGCCGGATGCATTGGTAATCCTGCATTTTCAGGTATTGTTGAGAAGGATGCTGGATTTTATATTGGAAAGCGGGTAAGGTTGCCAAAAGTAAAGGTATCCTCCTCCAGGGTAATCAAGGAAAGCGTCGGCTTGAGGCCATTCAGGCGATCCGGGCCCAGAATAGAGTCCCAGGAACTGGGTAACAAGGTTTTGATCCACAATTATGGTCATGGCGGCAGCGGTTGGTCACTATCCTGGGGCTCAGCCATGCTGGCTTGCGAAATGGTGCCCTCAGAGCCAGGATTAAGCAAGGTAGGTGTGATGGGTTGTGGTGTATTGGGTCTTTCTACAGCACGAACACTACAACAAAAAGGCTATGAAGTAACGATTTATACCAAAGACCTGTACCCCAATATTACCTCTGCCATGGCTACAGGAACCTGGTCTCCTTCCCACAAACTTATTGAGCCTGGCATGATAACGGAAGCTTTTCAGGAAAAATTTAAAAAAGCCTATTACCATTCCTACCATACTTACCAGCGCCTGCTTGGATTGAACCAGGTAGTGGATTGGATGGACAATTACAGCATACGGACAGATGACAGGTCGGAAAGGCCCAATCCCGGGGAAGCCTCTATCAAAGACCTTCTGATAACGAAGGAAATGGATTTTTACCCAAAAGGGGAAAGCTTGTCCCGTAGGGAAAACCCTTTCAAAATCAAAAACGTATCCAAAAGCCCCACGAATATTTTCAACATCCCCTCCTATCTGAAGATGCTGAAAGATGATTTTTTACTCGCAGGAGGTAAAATAGATATCAAGGAATTTAACAGGCCGGAAGATGTGGATGCCCTACCTGAGAAATGTATTGTGAATTGCACCGGATTGGGTGCAAAAAAAATATTCGGAGATGATGATTTGGTACCCGTATCCGGACAATTGTGTTTTTTGATACCCCAGCCGGAGCTGACTTACAGGGCAAACATGTCCGGTGTTTATTTTATTCCCAGAAGAGACGGAATCATGCTGGGTGGCAATCATATTGAAGGCAATTGGGATACCACTCCTGATCCGGCAGTAAAGGATAAATTTCTCACAACCGTGGAAGACATGATGGAAGAACTAAAAGGATAAAAAAAGAGGAAACCCCGGGTTAGGGCCCGAGGGTCTCCTCAGATTGAACTTAGCCACTAACAACTAATTCATTTCAAATCTATGAAAAATTTATTAAAAAGAAATATTTTTAAAGCAGGAAGATTGAAGTTAAAGGGTATAGCCGACAGCATTACACATTTTTTTCAGCTTTTTTCCAATAAAGGGATTTCCGTAGTCTTGAAAAGTAATTTCAGGACTTTCTATCTGCAGAATAGATAGTTGATGCATTCCTCCTTATTTTTGGAAAAAAACCAACCCTATTAGCTCATGTATTTGCTTAAACTTAAACTATTTGGTGTATTACTCCTTATCTTCATTTGTAAAATTGAGGCAATAGGTCAATCCGGGGAAACAAAAACTCCGGATATCAATTCCCTAACCCAGGGCATGGAAAAAATGCCGGGATTAATTGACCTGTACTGGGACGATTCAAAAGGGAAAATCTGGATGGCCATTCCTGAATCCGCTTCGGAAATGCTGTATTACCCTTCTCTGTCTGCTGGGCTGGGCTCCAATGATATCGGTTTGGACAGGGGTAGGATATCCGGAGCAAGGATAGTAAGTTTTATTCCTGTTGGTGAAAAATTACTCCTTCAGGCCAATAATTACAACTACAGGGCCTCAGCAAACAACCCCCTGGAACAAGCGGCGGTGGAAGAGTCCTTTGCTAAATCCATTATTTGGGGTTTCAAAATTGCCGGCCGTGGAAACAAGCAAATTCTTGTGGATGGAACTGATTTTTTCCTTCAGGACGCCATAGGCGTAGTAGAAACCATCAAAAGAAATGGACAGGGCAATTTCAAGGTTGATTTATCCAGATCAGCCCTTTTTAAACCCAGAACAAAAAGCTTCCCCAAAAACACGGAAATAGAAGCTACCATCACCTTCACCGGAGAGCAGGCAGGGAATTATATCCGGCAAATTTTACCCGACCCAAACGCCATCAGCCTGAGACTGCACCATTCTTTTGTGGCCCTGCCAGACGATAAATTTGAAATCAGAAAATTCGATCCCAGAGCAGGAGTCAATGCGGTCAGCTATTATGATTATTCTACCCCAATCAATGAACCCATAGCAAAGCAGATCATGCGCAGGCACCGGCTGGTAAAAAAGAATCCCGGAGCAGCTTTGAGTGAAGTAGAAAATCCAATCATCTATTATATCGACCCCGGAACTCCCGAACCCATAAAAACGGCACTTATGGAAGGCACCCTTTGGTGGGCCGAGGCCTTTGAAAAAGCAGGCTTTAAGGATGCCTTTCAGGTTAAATTGCTACCTGAAGATGCCGACCCCATGGATGTGCGCTATCACCTGGTGCAGTGGGTACACCGATCTACACGCGGATGGTCTTATGGAGGTGGGGTAACAGATCCCCGCACCGGAGAAATCATCAAGGGAAAGGTAACTTTAGGCTCGCTGCGGGTAAGGCAGGATTACCTGATTGCCCAGGCCCTGGCGGGAGACTTCGATTCCTCAAACCGGGATGATCAAGCCATCATGAATCTGGCACTTGCCAGGATGAGACAATTGGCTGCTCATGAAGTGGGGCATACACTTGGACTACCACATAATTATATCGCAAGTGCAAAGGGAAGAACTTCTGTCATGGATTATCCCCATCCTACCATCAGGATAAAAGATGGTGCGATAGACCTGTCTGGTGCCTATAGGGAAGGAATTGGTGAATGGGATATTGCGGCCATCAAAATGGCTTATTCAGCCCTGCCGGATGGAATGGAGGAGCAAGCTGCGCTCAACCAGTGGATAGCTGAATATAAGAAAAATGGGCTGGACTTTTTGTCTGACCAGGATGCCAGGCCAGCAGGTTCAGCACATCCCGAAACCCATTTATGGGACAACGGATCGGACCCGGTAGCCGAATTAAAGCAAACACTGGCTATCAGAAAACTGGTACTGAACGATTTTGGTCTCCATAAAATACCCGATGGGACCCCCCTTGCCAAACTGGAAGAATTGCTGGTTCCTGTCTACATGTACCACCGGTATCAGGTAGAGGCCGCCTCCAAGGTGCTGGGAGGAGTGAATTATGAATATGCGGTAAAAGGAGATAATAGCGTCCTTCACCAAACCATTGCCAGAGAGGAGCAGGAAAATGCTTTGTCCCAGATTTTAGAAATCCTGCAAGCTGAAAACCTGGCTTTACCGGAACAGATCCTGAACCACCTGCCTCCCAGACCATTTGGTTACAACCCAAATCCAAGAGAAACTTTCCACAGAACCACAGGACTGGTATTTGACCCTTTAAGCCCGGCGGAGATCGCGGCCCACCACTGCCTTTCCCTCATCTTTCATCCCGAAAGAGCTTCCCGGTTGATTAACCAAAAAGCCATGGATCCCCGGCAAATCGGGCTGGATGAAATGATCGACCAGGTATTGGCGGCTACCTGGAAGGCTCCGGCCGAATCCGGATATGCCGCTGAAATCAAGAGATCAGTAGAAAAATTGGTCCTGCAGCATTTGATGCAGTTGGGAAGCAACTCAGGCACATCGGCTCAGGTAAGGGCTGTTGCTTTGACGAAAGCCTCGGCATTAAACGATTGGATGAAATCACAAAATACCGCTGACTTTTCTCAAAAAGCGCACTACATGTATTGCATGGATCAAATCAACCAATTCAAAGAAAATCCAGATAAGGAGATGTTGATCCTGAAACCCTTGCCCGCCCCTGACGGAGCTCCCATAGGTCAGATGGAAGAAAATTGGTTATCCCCTATTTGTGAAACAGAACATTACTAACCATTAACTAGGGTTAATTTTTTAATCTTTAATAAGTTGGAAAGGAAAAGAGGAGGTAGGTTACCTCCTCCTTTTTTTTGTATGGATGCTAAAATTATTGGTATCATCAGGCAATTACCCATTTAATCGGAATGTAAGGGGGAATGGAACAGCAGGACTCCTCGGTGGTTAGGGGAGTTCAGTTTACTTTCTTCGTTTTCCTTATGTCCCCACCCCAGTTCAGATTGCCCTTTTTTTTAAGCTGAGCCTGCCGAAGTCCGGATACTCCCAATGACCCTACCGATGACCTATTTGTTAAATACCTGTAAATCACATATTAAAAACAAACATCGTCATCTCAATTTCTGCGTTTTTTGAAATGTTAGGTCTATCGACGACGTGTTTGTTAAAACACTAAAAATCCACATATTAAAAAACCACATCGTCATCCCGATTTCTCCGGTAAAAAAAATGTTAGGTCTACCGATGATGTAAATATAACTGTTGTTTAGAAAGTAGAACTTCTTAATAAATTTGATAAACACGAAGAATGATATTTAATAGCGAAAGGAGGGTTGGCCTGACAAAAAACCGGGGGCGCGGGAGGTATGTGGGGAGAAGGATTTTTTTGTCTTGATTTCCTGCCCTCCGGGAGGCGGGTTTGGTACTTTTTCATCAAGGAAAAAGTACAATAGAAACAAGTTAAAATACTAAAAATAACCTTTAACTCCCAATTATCCATTTAACAATGAGAGATATATTTTCCCATATAACTAATTTTAAATCCTGATACAATGAACATCCCAAAATTACTACATATCCCAAAAACGCCTTCGTCATCCGGGTTTCTGTGGTTAAAAAAATGTTAGGTCTCACAATGACGGTAGGTGTCGTCACTTCGAGAATTAACATTTTAAAAAATGCAGAAATCGGGATGACTGTATTTATTTTTAACTATTTAAAATTCAACACGTTAAAAAAAATAAAATAAATCATCGGTAGGGTGCAAACCTGGATTCGATCGAATAGACCATTGCACCCGTGGCAATCTGAGGGGGTACGTAGACAACCTTTCGATACTGTTATTGTTCGATAAACTTACGCCTACCAGCCGGTTCAGATCACTGAGCTACCTATAAATATCATATAAAAAGCCTGAAAATTAACACGTTGAAAAATCTACAACTTCATCCTAATTAGGACACTTTCTGTATGCCAAACCTCATAATGACGGTTTTCTCCCAAAATTCCAACGAACCCAGGTTAAGATTAATTTACAGGTATTCAGGCCTTGTGGCGAAAAAATTCGGTATTTAAATTCATAAAAGGTAGATTAGTATCAAATTTGTAAAGAATAAAACCGCAACAATTTTTATCTATGAAAGCATCAGATTTATTTGTCAAAGCCCTGGAAAAAGAAGGGGTGGAATATATTTTCGGCGTGCCCGGGGAGGAAAATTTGGATTTATTGGAATCACTGAGTAATTCAAGCATCAAATTGATCCTTACCAGGCATGAGCAAGGCGCCGGCTTTATGGCGGCCACCTACGGCAGGCTCACCGGCAAGCCCGGCGTTTGCCTGGCCACCCTGGGTCCCGGTGCCACCAACCTGGTCACACCGGCAGCCTATGCCCAGCTGGGCGCCATGCCCATGCTGATGATCACCGGTCAAAAGCCCATAAAAAAAAGCAAGCAGGCCCGCTTCCAGATCATCGATGTAGTGGACATGATGCAGCCCATCACCAAATTCACCAAACAGCTTGTCAATGGCAATGTGATCGCCTCCCAAATCCGCGAAGCATTCCGACTGGCTACAGAGGAAAGGCCTGGTGCTGTGCACCTGGAGTTACCCGAAGACATTGCGCAGGAAGAAACAGAAGATACGGTTTTTGATGTGGTGGGTCATATTATCCCCAATCCCGATGAAAAAGCCATTGAAGCAGCGGTAAAAATGATAGAGGCAGCCAAAATGCCCCTGCTGCTGATCGGAGCCGGTGCCAACCGGAAAGTCACCTGCCAGGCCCTGGCGGAATTCGTAGACGAAACCGGCATCTATTTCTTCACCACCCAAATGGGCAAAGGGGTAATCGATGAACGCCATCCCCAGTACCTGGGTACGGCAGCCCTTTCCAGCAATGATTTCCTTCATGCAGCCCTGGATGCTGCTGACCTGATCATCAATGTGGGACACGATGTAATCGAGAAACCACCCTTTTTTATGAAACATGGTGGCAAAAAAGTCATCCATATCAACTTTTCGCCGGCAGAGGTAGATCCGGTCTATTTCCCGCAACTTAATTTGGTCGGGGACATTACCCACTCGGTGAAAAAGCTGACCGAACAGGTCTCCCAGGCGCAAAATTGGGATTTTTCCTACTATAAAAAAGTGAAGGGAGAAGTGGCCGGTCACCTTTCCAAATATTTTCAGGACGAGCGCTTCCCCATGCTCCCCCAGCGCCTGGTCAACCTGCTCCGTAAAAACTTGGGGGAACAAGATGTCATCACCCTGGACAATGGGGTGTATAAAATCTGGTTTGCCCGCAATTATACCTGCTACCAGCCAAATACCCTGTTGCTTGACAATGCATTGGCTTCCATGGGGGCCGGGCTGCCTTCGGCCATGGCAGTAAACCTGCTGTACCCCCATAAAAAAGTAGTCGCCGTAGTCGGAGACGGGGGTTTTATGATGAATTCCCAGGAATTGGAAACCGCTGTAAGACTGGGATTGAATCTGGTGGTCATCATCCTTAATGACCATGGCTACGGCATGATCAAATGGAAACAGGAAGATATGGGATTTAAAAATTACGGTCTGGACTTTAACAATCCAGATTTTATCCAGTACGCCAACAGCTATGGAGCTCACGGATACCGGCCGGAAAGTGATGCCAGTTTCCAGGAAATCCTGGACAAAAGCCTGAATAGCCCCGGCGTTCATGTCATTGACCTGCCCGTGGATTATTCCCTCAACCACCCTATATTAAATGTAATGTTAAAAGAAAAAACAGCCAAACTATGAGTGACGATAAAAAATTGAAAATAACATCTCCCTATGACCAAAGCCTGATCAGTGAGTTGCCCTTAATGGATGAAGCTGAGGTGGAAAAAACCATTCAAAAGGCGCATGCCTTATTCCAGGACCAATCCGGCTGGATTCCGCCCTACAAAAGAATTGCCATCCTGGAAAAAGCCCGTCAGCTTATGGAAGGCAAGGTAGAAGAATTGACCAAAACCGCAGCCCGCGAAGGCGGCAAACCCTACAAAGATTCCAAAGTAGAAGTCATGCGGGCCATAAACGGAGTGAAAATTGCCACTGAAGAGATTTCTCACCTGAAAGGAGAACAAGTTCCTATGGGGCTTACCGCAGCCTCTGTAAACCGCATCGCCTTTACCATCCGGGAGCCCATAGGCGTAGTGACCTCTATTTCCGCCTTCAACCATCCGCTGAACCTTATCGTCCATCAGACCGTCACGGCCTTCGCTGCAGGATGTCCGGTGATCATCAAACCTGCCAGCACCACGCCCCTGTCCTGCCAGGCACTGGTGGATATTTTAAAAGAGGCCGGCGTCCCCGAAGGTTGGGTGCAAATGGTGCTTTGTACCAATGAGCAGACCGAAAAACTAGCCACCGATCCGCGAGTCAATTTTCTGTCCTTTATCGGCTCGGGAAAAATCGGCTGGTACCTGAAATCCAAACTGGCCCCTGGCACCCGCTGTGCACTGGAGCATGGGGGCGCCGCTCCGGTGATCGTAGAACACGATGCAGATCTGGAAGACATGTTGCCCCTGCTGGTAAAAGGCGGCTTTTACCATGCCGGACAGGTTTGCGTATCGGTGCAGAAAGTATTTGTGCATGAAAAAATTGCCAGAAAGCTGGCGCAGGACATGGCTACTGCGGCCAAAAAACTAAAGGTCGGTGATCCCCTGGATGAGGCTACCGAAGTAGGCCCCCTGATCCGCACCGGAGAAGTGGACCGGGTAGAAGAATGGGTGAAGGAAGCCGTGGACGGCGGTGCTGAACTGCTTTGCGGTGGCAAGCGCATCGGCGACACCTGTTTTGAACCAACGGTATTGCTCAATCCTCCCCATGATGTCCGCGTATCCAAAGAAGAAATCTTTGGCCCTGTGGTCTGTGTTTATTCCTATGCCGATAGGGAAAAGGCCATCGAGCTGGCCAATAGCCTGGAATACCATTTCCAGGCCGCCGTTTTCACCAAGGATATCGATCTGGCCCTGGATACCGTACAAAAGCTGAACGCCACGGCCGTCATGGTCAACGACCATACCGCCTTCCGGGTAGACTGGATGCCCTTTGGGGGCAGGGATGCCTCAGGAGAAGGCCTGGGTGGCATCCCCCACTCCATGCATGACATGACCAGGGAAAAGCTGATGGTTTTCAGGAGCAAAATGTTACCATAAATAGGGTTCAAATTAGATTTAAAAGGCTTTTCATCGGAGGATGGAAGGCCTTTTTTGTGGTAATAGGCGGTTGAGAGGTTATGGATAAATGATTTGGTTAAAGCCATTGATTCTTGAATACCTTAATTGCCTACAGCTAAAGCAGTGGGCAATTGAGAAAAAAATCCTAGTCCCAAATAATTTTTCCTCAATAGGAATGCGGCTTTAGCCCATTCCTTAAAATCGAGTCCCCTGGATCCCGGCTTTAGCCAAAATGGATAGAATAGCGAAATTTAGATTTGATAGGTTATGGATAAAGGGTTTGGCTAAAGCCAATTTTCCTTAAATACCAGGTTGCCCACAGCTAAAGCAGTAGGCAATTGATTACAAGACTCTCGGTTCCAAATGGCTACTCCTCAATAGGAAATAGCCCATTCCTTAGAGAAAAATCACAAACCCCAGGCTTTAGCCGAAATGAATGAAATAGCAAAAAAGGAATTAGATAGGTTATGGATAAAGATTTTGGCTAAAGCCATTTATGCTGGCATATCCTGGTTGCCTACAGCTATTAGGCAATTGAGGAAAAAGATCTTGGTTCCTAATGATTAGCCTTCAATAGGAAATAGCCCATTCCTTGGAATAGAATTACCCCAGGCTTTAGCCAAAATAGATGAAAAAGCGAAATGTGGATTCGATAGGTTTATGGATAAAGGTTTTGGCTAAAGCCAATTCTCCTTAAATACCAGGTTGCCCACAGCTAAACCAGTAGGCAATTGATTAAAAGACTCTCGGTTCCAAATGGCTACTCCTCAATAGGAAATAGCCCATTCCTTAAAATCGAGTCCCCTTGATCCCGGCTTTAGCCAAAATGGATAGAATAGCGAAATTTGGATTTGAAAGGCTTTGGATAAAAGGTTTGGCTAAAGCCAATTCTCCTTAAATACCAGGTTGCCCACAGCTAAAGCAGTGGGCAATTGAGGAAAAAAATCCTGGTTCCAAATGATTATTCTTCAATAGGAAATAGCCCATTCCTTGGAATAGAATTACCCCAGGCGTTAGCCGAAATGAATGAAATAGAAAAAAAGGAATTAGATAGGTTATGGATAAAAGGTTTGGCTAAAGCCGATGAGACTATAAAATCCAAAATGCCTACTGCTATTAGGCAATTGATTAAAAGACTCTCGGTTCCAAATGGATACTCTTCAATAGGAAATAGCCCATTCCTTGGAATTGAACTCCGTGAACCCTGGCTTTAGCCAAAATTAATGAAATGAAAGGCTTTTGATTTTTTAATTAGATTGAGTTAGCAAATTTTCCGAATGATTTGTTAAATTAGTATGACCATCATCTGTTTTTAATATGCCATTCGTAAAGGTTTATATCCATTTTATTTGGAGCACCAAAAATCGGATACCATTCCTTGACTCAAAAAATTTGAGAAGTAAAGTTTGGTCACATATCAGGGAAAACGCAGTAAAGAAGGGGATTTTTATTGATCACATCAACGGATATGCAGACCATTGTCATTGCCTGGTATCAATGGGTATTGACCAAAACATTCAAAAATTGATGCAATTGATCAAAGGTGAGTCTTCTTTTTGGATCAATAAACACAAACTTACGCGAGCGAAATTTGAATGGCAAGATGAATATTTTGCAATTTCTGTTTCTGAATCCAGGATGGATATGGTCAGAACATATATTAGAAATCAGGAAGAGCACCATCTAAAAAAAACATTCCAGCAGGAATATGAGGAATTTACTGAGAAATATGGATTTGAGCAGTTTAAAGATAAATGATGTGTTCAAGGGGCCTGGCTTATCATTACTGCCTGTTTGGGTAGATTTGGCTTAAGCCAATGAGGTTAACATATCCTTGTTGCCAACAGCTATTAGGCAATTGAGGTAAAAAATCCTGGTTCCAAATGATTATTCTTCAATAGGAAATAGCCCATTCCTTGAATTTGAGCCCCCTGAACCCTGGCTTTAGCCGAAATAGATGAAAAAGCGAAATGTGGATTCGATAGGTTTATGGATAAAGGTTTTGGCTAAAGCCAATTCTCCTTAAATACCAGGTTGCCCACAGCTAAAGCAGTAGGCAATTGATTAAAAGACTCTCGGTTCCAAATGGCTACTCCTCAATAGGAAATAGCCCATTCCTTAAAATCGAGTCCCCTGGATCCCGGCTTTAGCCAAAATGGATAGAATAGCGAAATTTAGATTTGATAGGTTATGGATAAAAGGTTTGGCTAAAGCCAGTTCTCCTTAAATACCAGGTTGCCCACAGCTAAAGCAGTGGGCAATTGATTATAAGAATCCTGATTCCAAATGATTATTTCTCAATAGGAAATAGCCCATTCCTTGAAATTGAGCCCCCTGTACCCTGGCTTTAGCCGAAATGGATAGAATAGCGAAATATGGATTCGATAGGTTGATGGATAAAAGGTTTGGCTAAAGCCAATTTTCCTTAAATACCAGGTTGCCCACAGCTAAAGCAGTAGGCAATTGATGAAAAATCCTGGTTTCAAAAAATTAACCCTCAATAGGAATGTGGCTTTAGCCCATTCCCTGGAATTGCGCCTTGTGAACCCAGGCTTTAGCCAAAATGGAGGAATGGCAAATATTCAGGGCATGTGATCGAAAATGAGAGACCCCCATTTTTCCGGCCAGATAGCATATACTTTAAAAATGGAGACATCCCGCCGTTTTTTCTTAACTTGGTATTACGAATTGAAAACGCCTGGCATTATTCAAAAAGAACAGCATATTAAAAACACACCTAAAAAACATAGCCCAATGACCATTAAAGAAATAAAAGAAGAACTAAAAACCGCCAATCATCCCATTGCAAAATCACTCCATCACGGTACCGGATTCAAGGTGCTGGTCATGGGGTTCCTTAAAGGGATGGTTTTAAAAGAACACAAAGCCCATACTGTATCAAAATTGACCGTTTTGGAAGGGGCGGTAATTTACAAAGAAGAAGACAGGGTTTTGAAACTGAAGCAATATGAGGAAGTAGACATTCCCCTTGAAATTACCCATTCGGTGGAGGCAATGGAAGACAGCTTGTGTATTTTATCACAAGGGGAATAACCGCATTAATATTGCTCATTTAAATATCCCCGTATCAGGCAGGAAAAGCTACAGCTATTCTCCTACCTTGACAACCATCTTCCCTTTATTTTTCCCCTCAAACAAATCCAGAAAGGCTTGGGGAATATTGTCAAACCCTTCTACAATGGTTTCACTGGATTGTAGCTTTCCGTCTTTTAGCCAGGCAGCCAATTGCCGGGTTGCTGATGGGAATTTGGAAGCAAAATCGCCGATGATAAATCCCCGCATGGTGGCACTTTTGGTGAGGAGTATGGGCTGCAACCGGGGGCCCATTGGCACCTCTGTTTTATTATAGAGTGAGATGGCACCGCAAACGGGCAATCGGGCAAACTTATTGATATTTGTCAATACCGCATCTGATATCTCCCCGCCTACGTTATCAAAGTAAACATCAACCCCATCAGGACAGGTGCTTTTGATCGCCTCTTTCATATCCGGGGTTGTTTTGTAATTGATAGCATGATCAAAATGAAAAGTCGAGGTAAGTAACTTTACTTTTTCATCATTGCCGGTAATGCCCACCACCTTGCAACCCAGCAATTTCCCGATCTGTCCGACTACGGTTCCTACGGCTCCGGCAGCACCGGAAACCACCAGGGTCTCCCCTTCTTTTGGCTTTCCGATTTCCGTCAATCCCAAATAGGCGGTAAGCCCGGTCATTCCCAAAATACCCAAATAACTGGATAGTTTTGCCAGCGTAGGGTCTACCTTATTCAGCCCTTTGCCTGTGGAGGTCTGGAACTCCTTCCAGGCCAACATACCGGAGACAAAATCTCCCTTTTTGAAATCCGGAAGGTGGGAGTCCAGCACTTCGGCTATTATTCCAGACTGAATTGGTTTGTTTAATTCGAAGGGTGGAATATAGGATTTCGCATCATTCATCCTGCCCCGAAGATAAGGGTCAACGGATACATAGACGGTTTTCAGCAAAAGCTCCCCTTCCTCTGCGGTAGGAACTTCCTCATCAACCGTTTTAAAATTTTCAAGGGTTGGCTTTCCTTGCGGGCGATTGTGCAAAAGTATGGTCTTATTCATATTTTTCCAGTTTCTCTATTCCAAGGCAAAAATGATACCGCAAGCAGGAAAAGTCCTGGAAATAATTGTCCCCCGATTTTCATCTTGAATTTTGCATCAGGTAAAACCAAATGAAAAAGAGGCCAGGCGCCCCCTCCTTTTCATGTGTGAAATTTGGATTTGAATGGTTATGGATAAAGGGTTTGGCTAAAGCCAATTTTCCATAAATACCAGGTTGCCCACAGCTAAAGCAGTGGGCAATTGAGGAAAAAATTCCTTGTTCCAAATGATTATTCCTCAATAGGAAATAGCCCATTCCCTGGAATGGAATTTCCTACCCCGGCTTTAGCCGAAATGGATAAAATTGTAAAATATGGGTTTGAAAGGTTATGGATAAAGGGTTTGGCTAAAGCCAATTTTCCATAAATACCAGGTTGCCCACAGCTAAAGCAGTGGGCAATTGA
>NZ_JAANYN010000008.1:0-50010 GCF_011290685.1 Cyclobacterium plantarum | reverse complement strand
TTGAGGAAAAAATCCTGGTTCCAAATGATTATTCCTCAATTGGAATGCGGCTTTAGGCCATTACTTTTTTGGATGTATGTTTTACCCTGGACAAGCCCCAGGCGAGCAACAGGCCGGAAATCATATCCCAGATGCCCCACCATCCGGCGATGATGGCCATGCCTCCCAAGCCATCAAAAAAGTTGAAGACCAGCACCAATGCAATGCCTGAATTTTGAATTCCCGTTTCTATGGTGATCGCCTTTTTATCCGGAATGGATAAACCAAAAAGTTGTCCCAGACCAAATCCTGCTCCATAAGCAAGGCCATTATGTAATAGTACTATGAGCACAATGAAATGAATGTATTCCAGAAAAATCGCAAAATTAGCAGCAAAGGCACCCACGATAAAAGCGATAAAAATAAGCATGGAGAGGATGCGGATCGGCTTGCGGATGGTAGCGATTATTTTGGTGAAATAATGATTGAGCAACATGCCCAGCAGCAAGGGAATGCCCACGATCAGCAGTATGGTTTCCAGCATATCCATAAAACTGATGTTAATCTGTGGTAAGGAAGTTCCACCGCTCAGGTACAGATTTCCCCAGAAGGTAAAATTGGCCGGAGTAGCGATCACGGCTGCCAGGGTGGCAATGCTGGTCAGGCTTACAGATAAAGCCCCATTGCCGCCGGCCATCACGGATAACAAATTGGATAGGTTACCTCCTGAGCAACTGGCCACCAAAAGCATTCCCAAAGCAACACTGGGAATAGGGTCAATGAATAAAATCAGCAAATAGGTCAACAAGGGTAAAGCCAGGAATTGGGCCATTAACCCGATAATTAAACTTTTGGGCTTTTGCCATACATTTTTGAAGTCAGATAGACTTAATTCTATGGCTACGCCAAACATGACCAGACCCATGCAGATGTTCAGCAGCAGCAGGCTATCCCGGTTAAAATTTAGCCTGATCTCATCTAGTATTTCCATGGTATTTAGCTGTTCTGTTTAAAGGTTCTGATAGCAATGGCTTTATTTTTCCCGGCTTTAACATCCTCTTATGCTGGTGCCAGGCTTCCATAATACAAAATAACTTATATTCAGGCAATCTGCTAAAAATATTTACAAGCTATTGTCTTGCAGGCTATAAGTTGTGGAAATAATTCTGAATAAGAGATAGTGATCTATTTTTTTAAAACACCTGGAAAAATAAGGAGGTTTTGGTCAAAATTATTCCATCTTAAAAGGAATGCAGCTTTTGCCGAAATGGATAAAATTGTGTAATATGGATTTGAAGGGTTATGGATAAAGGGTTTGGCTAAAGCCAATTTTGCATAAATACCAGGTTGCCCACAGCTAAAGCAGTGGGCAATTGAGGGAAAAAAAACCTTTTTTTAAATGATTATTACTCAATAGAAAATAGCCCATTCCTAAATGTTTGAACAAGCCCTCCTGGCTTTAGCCAAAATGGATGAACGGGAAATCTATAGGAGTATACATAATCCGGACGGCATTTTATCGGACAATGAAAGATTGTTTATACAAAAACACTACATAGAGCATACCTGGTAACAAATAGTTGAAGATAATATCGGAGCTATTACATCTAAAAGCTCTTTCGTTTGTACTGGCTGTACCATGTTGGCCACCGGGCTTATTTTTGTCCGATTGGTTTGGTTCCGGTTTTTTTAACTCTCTGCTCTATATATTTCAATAATTCTTCGAAGGTCATATTCTCTGTCTCTGAGCTTATTTTTACCCGGATTTCACGCTGAATTTTCACAGCATCCAATGTTTTTTCTTTAGTCGTTTTCATATCTTAAAAGGTCTTTGGGGCTTCGTATCTCGAGTATATGGTGTCCTTCCCGCATATTAACTGAATTGTATCCTTTTATTCTCTCTAAGTTCACTATATGTTTAAAATTCCAGCTTGCAAGTACGTCAACCTTATTTATGGTCGCAAGAGCAATATGCCTGCAATCTTCAAGGCTTGTTTTCCCCACAACTTTCTCTGCAATGTAAGCATTTGCCAAGTCAATTGCTTCTTGGGTCAGATTAATTCTCTCAAACTTATCGGGCGAAAATTTATGCAACAATTGTTTTACTTTTTCAGGGGCAAAAGTCAGTTCCAAATCAAGCAAATCGGAAACAACGAAGATTATTTCCTGTCTCTCAAGTCGGTCAAACAGTTGTCTGGTCGGCTCTTCAAATTCTTCGTCAAAGTATCCGCCTACCACTGAAGTGTCAACATAAATTCTCTGTTTCATACTTCAAATATAGGAAGAATTGTCCTTTAAAAAATCTGTGAAATCCCTTGTTTGCAGGGAATTAGGTTTATTGCCAACCTACTCCGGATTTGCATTCAGGCGGATTTCGAAGCACAAAGTGGATACCTTATTGCCACTCACTTAATAACTGCACCAAACCCACCCCTCTTCTTTGCCTTTTCAAATTAATCATTTCGGATTCGGAGGCAAGCGGCATGTTGACATTTCCTCAATGCCACTTTTGCCTGCATCACCAAAAAAAAGATTCCAGAAGGAATATGATGAAATTATTGTGAAATATGGATTCGAGCAGTTTAAGAATTAATGATAAACCCAAGGATCCTGGCATATCCAAGTTCCCTCAGTAGCAAAATTTGGCTAAAGCCATAGAGGTGGAATATCCTTATTGCCTCCAGCTATCGGGCAATACCGAGGTTAATCCGATCGCATTCATCTTCAATAGGAAATAGCCCATCCCCTGAAATAGCATTACCTACCCCGGCTTAAGCCGAAATGGATAAAATTGTGAAATATGGATTTGAAGGGTTATGGGTAAAGGGTTTGGCTAAAGCCAATTTTGCATAAATACCAGGTTGCCCACAGCTAAAGCAGTGGGCAATTGAGGAAAAAAATCCTTGTTTTAAATGATTATTACTCAATAGGAAATAGCCCATTCTTAAAATTGGAATAGAATAATCCCTGGCTTTAGCCAAAATAGAAAAAATTTATTTCATTTATTGATCTCATCGTAAATGATGTCACCATGCCATACTATTCGTGCCACGTGCTTACTTTTTCCGAAGGGATCTAATGGTGTCCAATGTTTGGCATAAAATATTTCCACTTCTGACCGCTTCATTTCGCTGCTTAGATTAACTATATCCCGAGCTCCATCAAGTCCGCGATTTATGTAATAATTTTTATTGTAACCTTCAATTTTCAATGAAATATCCCTCGTTTTTTCATTGCTAACAATTGAGACCAAATTTCCCTGAATCACTTCCGTGTCTTCCAATGTGCTGGTAGAAATTGGCCTTAGCCCAAAAATTATGGTCAAAAGGAATAGAAAGATCGAAAACCCAATAAAAATTGTTCGCTTTTTCATGTTGTTCAGGATTGATGTAGGCACAATGTGAATAACTATCAGACAAAAGGCAGGAAAATCCAATATGACCGGAAACTCCATAAAACTTATTCTTTTATCAGGCAGTTAGGATTTATAAATATAAAAAATTTATTTAATTTTTGACTAAAGCGAGGGATATCGGTTGAAATACTCCCTACCGATCATTTATTGCTGCCTTTTGTCCCCAAAATTCATTTATACATGGGGAATACCCATCATCATCAAAAAACAGATCTCCAGACATCTCCATCATTTGTCCAATTTTTCAGGAAATGCAAATTGTCCATTCCATAACTTTCTTCTGCAACGCCTAATCCACACAGAATCATCATATATTAAGGCTATAATGCATAATCAGGGGCTCTTTTCGGGGGATGGACAAGATAGGGTAAATAATCCTTGTTTTTACCCTCCAGGGTGACATTGGATTAAAACGCTTTAACCTGACTTTTGTGTAATAGCGCTTGCCTTCGCTAAATAGCACTTTCACAGAAGCGGTATTTTTACGGATCTTCAATTTGGTAATGGTACCGCTTATGGGAGTATCACATCTCTCCGATTTTAACTCCACAGTTCCCTCACCAAAAGAATAATACCCGGATTTACCGTACAGCACAAAACTAGTGGTATCCACCCCACCATAATCTGCCATATACCTGCCCACAATGGAGTCAGCCAATACGGTATGCACTACCCTGCTGGATGGGCTTTGTGCAGAAGTGACGAGGGGTAGAAAAAATAAATGCAAAATAATCAGGTACTTCATGATAATATTTTATTTAGGAATAAAATCACATAGATGGGTTACCATCTAAATAGTTATTGCGAACAATATAGTTGGTTTTTTTGGGAATGTCATAGAAATCGGAAAAAAATTCCAATTGGCCCGGGCATTTACCGGTACTGGCTTACATCCAAAAAATCTATTCTTTGATTTGTTTTCTCAGTAATAACTTAAATTGACTTAGATCCAACCATTCACATATTTATTTGGTTATCGGTTTGTCTATCAATACTCAATGGTTACAGTTTCTATCACTTTTCTTCTCATCTCTTTAGGTTTAACCATGTCAATTCGTTTAAGAAATTTATTGTGAACTTCAAGCGTAAATGAATTAGGAGAAAGGTCCTGCATTTTAAAAGAAAGTCTTTGCCGTTTATTACTTAAAATTAAAGAGTCCTCAAATACTTTATAGGTGAATTTTCTTCCTTTAAACAATAACTGACCCAATTCCTCAGAAACAGTGAAAGTTGAATCTCCAAGGACCCTGATATAGGGTTCATTAGCTAATAAGTATTTAACAGAATCATGATAAGTAATATCCTTTACCTGATAACCCATTAAATGATATTCACTAGGTTCAATAAACTTCTGTGAGGTGTCTTGTGATTTTTTACTGCAAGAGGCAGCAACAATTGAAACTATTAATAGAACGAAGAGATTTTTCATGATGGATTGACTTGGATACTTATTTTTGAATTGTTTAGATGGTTGGTTTTGTGGGTCTTATAGGTAATGAAGAAAATGATCCCTATATTTATCGAAATAAAAAATATTTTCAAATAGGAATGGGTATTAACATCATACAAAAAAGAATTCCATTCTTTTCCAACGAAAGCTTGCTTATTTAAAATGATGTACCCAATTCTAAGAACATTTAAAGTTCTAAACACAAAATAGACTATCAACCAACTAACTTGAATTGAAAGCACTTTTAAGCCTAATCTATGGACACCTTTAATTTGTTTCTTATTTAAAATCCATAATACCCATGGAACGATAACCGCCAAAATCGGATTCACAATGCAAAGAATAGGGGAAAAAGCGAGGATCAGCAAAAAATTAGCATTTTCGTTTGGCTCCCATTCCATGAAATAATCCAGATCCACTCCCAATGCAGTAGCCATTTTTTTCAATGAGTCTCCTGAGGGCTTCCGATTTTCATTTTCTACTCGCTGTATCGTTCTAAGGCTAAGGCCTGCAAGCTCCGCAAGAGCTTCTTGAGAAAATCCCCTCCTTTTTCTAAGAAGTTTTACTTTATGTGCCAATTGATTTTTGTTCATTGCTTAATAATCTGGTACCTCAAAATTAGAAATTTCATTTATTAAATAATTGACTATCATTACGTCAATTTTATGACACCCTAGTGACATTCTCTTTCTTCTACCTACACACCATGCCAAAATGCATAAAAATATAAATGGTGAAAACCAAAAACCCAACTCCCTTTTAAAGCCACATTTTAATTATTATCAAACTCATAAAATTGTGTTGGTCATCGATTTTACGGGGAAAATTCGCCAAAAACTCAAGATATTCCTACCTAAAAGATTGCCTTTTATAATGGTTCCTACTACTCGTCTAAATACCAGACAAAAGCCATAAAAACCCAATCAAATCCGCCAGGAAATTTCTGGTAAACTTATCTTTTCATCAAAAATAAAAATACTAAAGATTTCTTTAATACACATCAAGTGCAGCTATTATTCGCTGGAATGGTTTGTCCTGATCATCTTTTCACATAGCACGGTAATAAATCGGAAAAATATATCATTGTCCACAAACGGCTTGCTTGACATATGCATCGACTAACCAACTCGTCCTCAATAGGAATGTGGCTTTAGCCCATCCCCTGAAAAAGCATTACCTACCCCGGCTTAATCCGAATTAGATAAAATTGTGAAATATGGATTTGAAGGGTTATGGATAAAAGGTTTGGCTAAAGCCAATTTTCCATAAATGCCAGATTGCCCACAGCTAAAGCAGTGGGCAATTGAGGAAAAAAAACCTTTTTTTAAATGATTATTACTCAATAGAAAATAGCCCATTCCTAAATGTTTGAACAAGCACTCCTGGCTTTAGCCAAAATGGATGAACGGAAAATCTATAGGGGTATACCTAATCCGAGCAGAATTTTATGGGGAATGGGACGATCGTTTGGGAAGTTCAGCCAAAAAGAAACATTGGTGTTGGCGGCTGACATTTTTTCACTTAATTATCTTTTTTTTCTAAAAGTGTCAACTGCTGCTACCCAATCCTCAATAGGTTTATTCAAATCCGGAATAACATCTTTGTCGGTAAGTCCTACTCCAAAAGTTCTGAATAGACTTTCTAATCCTTTTGCTCCGCCTGGCGTCATAGTTCCAAATATTTTTCCTTTGTACCCACCTGTGTTTTTAAAACTATGTTCTACATGTGGCGGTACACTTATAAATGCTCCTTTTTTACATTTTATTCCTTTATTCATATCTTCAACGTAAAATATGAATTCGCCCTCAAGTATATAAAATGTTTCAGCTTCCGGGTGTGAATGAGGTTCAACATATGCTTTTGGGGGCAATTCTGTTTCACATATCATAAAGTTATCATTGGTCTGGTTTGATGCCACTTTAAAAGTCATTAGTCCAATACGAAAAAGTACTTTCTCGCCCTCGTCTGCTTGAAGTATTATCGGTTTCCAATTTTTATTCTTTTCATTCATTTCCCGAAGCTCTTTTTTGTTGCCGCCAACTCGTATACCTGTTAAACAAAGGGATACAATTCCGTCCCAGTTGTGATAAATCTGAATACCTTATTGGCACTGACCAAAAAGCATCAACTGCACCAAATCTCCCCTATTTTCTTTGCACTTTCAAATTAGTCATTTCGGATAAGTAGGCAAGCGGCATGGTGATATTTTTTTGATGCCAGCCTTGCCAGAACGTTGTGTTCTCAGGAAATAAAAGGTTATCGAATAGGAATGCGGCTTTAAGCCCATTCCGAAAAACAGCACTCCAAAAAATCCGGCTTTAGCCAAAATGGCTGAACTGAAAACCTTTTGGGCTATACAACATCCGGGCGGAATTTTAACCCTTATTTTGACCGGCCTGGGAGAGCTATGTACCAGCCGTCAAAAAACTTCGATAAGAGCCAGGGAGTGGCTGAAATAATCCTGTTTTTTACTTTTTAAATGAATTTTGGTATCGGTAATTCACTTTTTGACCTGACATGGCACCTTAGGCGACCCAAAAATCTCAACTCAAACATCAAAAGCACTTCACCGGTTTACCCGAAAAGATCGGGGCAGGCCGCTAATGATTGGTATTACAAGCCGCACAGCCTGATCCGCCTGAGCGGGGAATATTTATTTGTTGGCAACTGGCTTTATTTTATCAAATTGTAATTTAATTCTTTTATGTGATTTTCTAAATCCTCAAATCTTCATAATTTTCTGGTGTTATAGGTCTTTTTTGTCAGTCGATTTCTGGCATATGCCTCATTTTTATGATTTCAATTGAGTTATCAGAATGAAGATTAAGATGAGGATGTTCAATAAACATAGATGCGGCTTGCTCGTGGGATTCAGCGTGCACTATTGAATATGCTATCATTTTATTTTCCTTATCGGTAACTCCTGTCTGATTGACAGATTTAGCTCTTCCAAGGGGGCGTCCAAAATCAACTACTGAATCTTTGTGATTTTCTGCCCATTTCGCCCAGGCGTCCATAAATTCTTGTTGTAAGTTCTCATTCATTGGCGTGGATTTCTCTGATTCAGTCGCCCCTCCGAAATAAATTGCCAAATATTTTTTCATACTGTTGTATTGAATTTTATTAAACATAAAACAATTTCATCCATTTACTTTAGAAAGTCACAAAACACTCAGCACTAGGTGAGTCAACTTGTTACCAACTCGTATTTTTGTTAACCCAAGGTATATAAATCAATATACATTCTTGGTACTTTAAGGGAATCACCAACTGTGCCAAAGTTTACCCTCTAAGGAAGTACTCTGGCAACCTAAGCAGAACTGTGAAGGTCGCTCCGCAGGCTTATGGCCTGCGGCCATCCACTCGATTGGCGTTTCGTGTTTTTAATTTTAAAATGCATTTCTAATTTTGGCAATCTCATATCTCAACAGATTGTTAGATTCAAGTTCTTCATCAGATAGCTGATTGAGATTGATAATATTCATTTCAGGAGTTCTATCTCGATTAATGTATTTTTCTAGTTTACGGATAGCTGATAGAGGAATGTCATATTCACTCAACGCAGCTATATTAGGGTGTAAGAAACCGTTTTCTATGCTGCTTGATAGAAAGGAGTAGTTCCCATGACTAAGGTTGTTTTTCTTGAAAACATATTCTTGCAGATTGGATATAACGTTCAACCATTTCGGAAGTTTGTAATCGAACCAATGGCGAGTAATGTGAAGGATTGAATATGTTGCAGTGTCTATTCGTTTTTGTCTATCTGGAATTTTTTTAATCCAAAAGTCATTGTTGATATAGCTATTGATAACGGCACTAATGGATTTCAGGTTGATGTATGAAAAGGTAAAACTTGTTAACCATCGTGCAGATAGTCTACCTATTCCATCGATGTATGTTTTGTCTCCTGGGCCTGTAAGCGTATCCCAACATAGGTCAATAACTGTACTAAGATTATCAAAATTGTTTGGAAGGGATTTCCAAGCTAGTTGGCTATGATAAAAATTGAGATTTGATTCTATTTTATCTACGATAGCCATTTGAGCTTCTATTGAAATACCCGAGTTTAATTTGATTACTTCTTTTAAATCGTCAGGTAAGCTATTGAAGTTTTCAAGTCTAGGCTTTGCTTTGTCTTCTATTTCTTCATCTTCTAAGCCAATTAATATTTCTAAGGGTGCTTCTTCTTGATTAAAAAGTGGAATATCAACGATTAATTCCATTTGCTCAGGTTGGTCTTCAAATCGAATTACATTTCCAACAAAATGTTGTCTCATCCTACCTGACCTGCCTGCGATATTTTTATAATCAAAGAAATCAATTGGTTTAGGGCCTTTTTTCTTATCGAATAGAACGACATTCTTTGCAGATGTATTTACGCCTTCAATAAGAGTAGAAGTACAGAATAACCATTGGACTGAGCCATTATTAAAGCAGTCAACTATTGTGCTTCCTAAGTGTCTAGGAACGGCACCATGATGGAATGCAACACCATATTCAAGAGCTTCATTTAATGACCAACTGTCATTTATATTCTCTTCAATCCATTCAACAACATCACTATTTTCTTCTAGAAAAGGATTGTTTATCGAAATAGCGTTCTCTTTTAAAAATTGGAGAAATTCTAAGGCAAGATTTGTAGTTCTATTTGGTGCTGAGCAGTAAATAATTGTTTGTTCATTCTGCGAGATCAAATAATTGAAAAGATTGAGCTTTTTCAGCTCTTTCTTCTCTGTGGCTTTATGTTTACCTTCTACAGTATTATTGATTTCATCTACTGCAACTGTGGCAAACTCAGTAGGAAACCAAGTAAGTTCAAACTTGTTTTTGAAGTTTACGGGGATGTTTTTAATCATAGGCCCCAATAAATAGAACTTGTTTGTGAATTTTAGAAGTCTGTGAAATGCTTGGTTTAAAGCTATAGCTCTATCATCATCTCTATCAATGCTGAGCTTGTAGAATTCATCAATTACAAAAAAATCAATTTGAGAAAACTTATCATACTCTACAACTCTCTCACCTGTGAAAAGAAAGATGTTTCCTTTTTCTTCATCAGGTTCTTGGCTCGTGGACACAACTACCTTGTAGGAATCTTTATATTTAAGAAGTTTTTTTCTTGTTTCATCGAGCAGGGCAAGTGTTGGTTGGATCACGACAATCTGCTTATACAATTGACTGGCAATAACTTCTTCGATTAAAAGACTTTTGCCAAAGCTGGTTGGAGCACTCACTACAAGTGATCTTTTACTTTGTAGCTCAACAGATAATTGCTGTTGTTCTTCGTGTAGGTAAACTCCTTGCAAAAATCGAGATTTATGGTACTCGTATCGGAGAAGACCACTCTTGGATAAATATTCTGGATTAACATATGGATATAATCCTGCGGACTCGGTGATGTCGTTCCATATTGGCTTTGTGCTTTCAGGGAGCAGATTCCAACTGTCGTGGATCCGAATTACTAAATCTCTTCCTTCTTTTTCACTGTTGCGAAGAAGGTATGAGCAATACTTAGACAAGTCGAAACTATCTTCAATTGATATTTCCTTTTTCTGCATTAGAAAATCAATAGCTTGGGTATAAGATTCAAAACTCATATTCTCTGCATTGATTTTAATCTTTTGTCTAACTCACCATTTAGAGCATCTTTATCTGGAACAGGTAGAAGTAGGAGGATTATTTCTACATCTGATGTTGGTTTACCTTTATTGAACCGATCGCATAAATCATTACATTCTGCTACAAAGTCTTCAAAATATTCATTGGTGTTATCATTATGATTTTTAAAAAGGTCGCTGTTGTACGAGCAAACCATTGGGATTACAATGTTGGAGAATATCGTGTCTAGGCGTTGATGTTTGTCCATAAGCTCACGCCAATATTCAATTTCGGGAACCGCACTAGGAAGTTTTCTGGATATAAGATTAAATTCCTTTCTGATGTAATCTTCGTTTACATGTTTTGTAATGTCATCGAGCAAATCTCTTATGCCACCTTTACCTGTTTTATAGAGTTTAGATTCTCCTAGCCATAGTTTTTTCTCATCTCCGTTGATAGTGATTTGTACACCATCAAAACCATGAGCAGGTACGTTGTGTGAATCTTTAAAGTACATTTTAGAGATAAGTGGTACCGTATTGTGAAAGTCTCTAAGCAGTAAGTGTAGGATTAGCTCTCCAAATTCACCCCGTGTCTGATACTTCTCTGTCAGATATACAGTTTCAGCAGCTTCTTTGAGCCTTTCCACTATCTCCGTCAACGGGATGTTTTCTCCGCAATGATATCCTAGTGAGAACTCTGGTATTACGTTTCTAATGATGTCAACTAGAGGAGCAAACCTAAATTCATTCTTGTCAAAACCAACATGATAAGCCCTAATACCAACATCTGATATTTGTTCATTGATTACTAAATCACTTTTAAAAGGTCTTGCCATTTGTTATTCAAATTTTCTCTATAGTGTCATTTTACATAAACGCACAACGTTATCGGCTATGCGTAGTGCGGGATTTCAAGGCACTTCACTTTCCGGTTAGCAGTTAGTTTATTTAATGTGATTACTTTAATATCAGTACTTTCGCCCGCATTACGTATAGCCATTGTTGGGCAATCGTACTTTTTTTTCGTCCGTCTGTCAGCGTTGGCAAAGACATACTCTTTTGCAATTTTTGGTTGCAGCGTTGGCTGGTGCGAATTGCAAATGTGTATGGCTTTATGCGTTGGCATTATTCATTCATTTTTTTATAAACCTTTTTCATCATCAACTCTTTCACTAAGTTTCCAAATACTTTGTCTTCAAGGATTTTCTCAAAGATTTCCTGATTTTGGTCCATTCTGTCAATTAGTTTTGTGATGAACAAGTCCTCAAAAGCGTATTTAAACGTGTCAATCTTATTTACTTTTGCCTGTGTTTGAAGCGTTTCATCTTCCATTAATTCCGCTTCTATTTGGTCAAAGAAAAGTTTGTCGGCTTCTTCAAATTCAGTTCCAAAACGGTCGTTTAGTACATTGATAATTTCAGAAAGCAACGCTTCTTCATCTTTTGCTCTTTTCAAGCCTGCTTCTGTTGTTCCGCTTAATTCTCCTGTTTCGCCAGTTAGTAAATCAATTGAGCCTTCTTTAATTTTTTGTAAGCGATAATATTCCAAAGCCACTTCATCGTCTAAATGCAAACTTTCAGAAAGTTCTCGTTTTGGCAATCTTGTTTGCAACAGTTTAGCATAAGCATAAAAACGTTCGAAATCTGGGTCAACGAAAGGCATAATTTGAGCCAAGAAAGCATAAAGATTTGTCCATGTGCGTAATCCTTTTTTAAACTCGTCTTGTTTTTCTTCTTCCTCAATTTCCCTAAATCTATCAACAGCAGGGTCGGTAAATGAATAAAGGTATTTTTGTTGTTTCGGGTTGTTAAGTTTTGTTTCAGGATTGAAATATACATTTGCAAAGGCTTCAATTTCTGTTTCCCAATAAATCTGAAATTCATCTAATCTTGCTTTTAAGTCGTACAAGTGATTGATGTCCGTTTCTTCTGTAACCGTTGTGATTTCATAATAAGGCTGAAACGATGCAAAAATAGTTTCACGGTCATTTGCAAAATCTAAAACGAATGTATCTTCTTTACCTGCACAAGTCCTGTTTAACCGAGATAATGTCTGTACTGCTTTTACTCCCGAGAGTTTTTTATCTACATACATTGTTTGCAAAAGTGGCTGGTCAAATCCTGTTTGGTATTTGTCTGCCACAATTAAAATCTTGTATTCTTCCCTGTCAAAAATTTCAGGTAATTCTTTTTCGCTATATCCTGTCATTTGTGGTTCAGAAACGCCATCAGGTGTGTTGTTATCTATCACTTTACCCGAAAATGCCACAAGGATTTTAATATCATTTTGATAGCCTTTTTCTTTTATGTACTTATTAAATTCTTCAAAATAGCGTTTAGCGTGTAATCTAGAACCGCAAACCAACATTGCTTTGGCTTTTCCTCCAATTTTATGAGAAACAATTTGCTTGAAATGCTCAATAATGATTTCAGTTTTTTGAGCCAAATTATGCGGATGTAAGGAAACAAATTTACCAATTGCTTTTGCCGCTTTCTTTTTGTTCAAATTGGGGTCATCTTCAATGGCTTTGGTTAGTTTAAAGTAAAGTTCGTAAGTGGTGTAATTTTTTAAAACATCTAAAATAAAACCTTCTTCAATAGCTTGACGCATTGAATACAAATGAAAGGGTTGTGGTTTGCCTTCGGCATCTTTATGACCAAAAACCTGTAATGTTTTATACTTTGGCGTAGCCGTAAATGCAAAAAACGAAATATTACTTTGCTGACCTCTTGCCTGTGCAGAACGCTCTATTTGTTCTCTTACAAAATCATCTCCCGTATAGTCGTCCGTGGTGTCTTCAGTTGTTGCTTCTTCTAAGGATTTTGCAGCTAAAACCTCTTTCATTTTTTTACTGGCTTCGCCTCCTTGTGAGCTGTGTGCTTCGTCAATAATTACTGCATAATTTCGGTCGGGCAACTCACCAACTTTATCCACCACAAAAGGAAATTTCTGTAAAGTGGTAATGATGATATTTGTTCCATAGCCCAAAGCAGAAGCTAATTGTGTGCTGTCTTTATCTATTCGCTGAACAACGCCTGTTTTATGCTCAAATTGATAAATGGTATTTTGCAATTGTTGGTCAAGTACTTTTCTATCGGTAACCACAATCACCGAATCAAATATTCGCTTGTCTGTGTTATTATGCAAACTTGAAAGCCTGTAAGCCAACCAAGCAATGGAATTACTTTTACCTGAACCTGCCGAATGTTGTATTAAATAATTTGTACCTGCTTCTACTTCAAGTACGTTGTTACTGATTTTACGAACGGCATCTAATTGATGGTATCGTGGAAATATTAATTTTTCTTTCTTGTAAATTTTGCCGTTAGATTCAAATTCTTCCGTTTCTAAATGCAAGAAACGCTGCAAAATTTCCATCCAACTATCTTTCTGTAAGATGTATCCCCATAAATAGGCTGTTCGGTAACCATTTTCATTTTTAGGATTTCCCTTTCCGTTGTTTGCTCCTTTATTGAATGGTAGCCAATAGGTTTTGCTCCCATCTAATTTGGTGGTCATAAATACTTCATCTTGGTCAACAGCAAAGTGTACCAAGGTTCGTTTTTTGAAAGCAAACAACAATTCTTTATTGTCTCTGGTGGTGCTGTATTGTTTTAAAGCATTTCCAACATCCTGACCTGTAAACTGGTTTTTGAGTTCTAAAGTAGCCACAGGAATACCGTTAAGTGCCAAAACAACATCTACCGAGTTTTTATTCTTGGTGCTGTAATAAATTTGGCGGTACACTTTTAGGCTGTTTTTATTGTATAAATCAACAGCATCAGGGTTGAGACCCGAAGCTGGTTGAAAATATGCCATTTGGAAACGCACTCCATAATCTACAAATCCATTTCTAAGTACATCTAAACTGCCTCTTAAATCGAGTTCTTTGTAAAGACGTTGTATAATTCTATTATTGGTATCGGCTCCGTGAATGGCAGAAATTTTAGCCCACCTTTTGGGTTGGGATGCTTGCAGAAATGCAATCACTTCATATTTAAACATTCCCAGTTCTTTGCTATAATCTTCTGCATTTCCTTGTGTGTAGCCGCCTTTTTCTACAAGTGTTTGTACAAGGGCAGTTTCAAATGTATTTTCGGTTGTAATGCTCATAATTCCTCTATTTGTGCCGTTTGCTCGTCCTCTTGTTTCTTCACAAATTGTCTGTAAGCAACATCTTTAAAAATCAGTCTTAGTGTATGCTTTTCTTTTTCTGAAACGGTTTCTTTAAGATTGCCTGTTTCATCGTAGCAATCTTTTATAAATTCATAATCGTTTTGATAATCTTCTTCTGAAATATTGTTTAGTTTACTTGGCAAATCTGATTCTAAAATTTCAAAAGTGTCAGGGTCAAAATAGCGAACCAAAGGTTTGTTTATTTCGTTGTATTCTCTTCCTTGAAAACAAGGTTTTCCTTTGCTCGATTCCCAATAAATCCCAAAAAACTCTGTGCGGTTTGATTTGTATATTTTGGCAATTTGCAAACTGCCGTCAACTTCCCTTATATTCTTGTCAAGCGATATAGAACTCAAAACCCGTAAGGGTTCCATATCCAATTTTTTACCAAATTTATCTTCGTCAGAAAGCAGTTTTTTAAATCGTTCTTTGGCTTCTTTTTCTACATCAATATCGGCATTACCCAAAAATGTGTAAAAAATAGTTTGATTATTATCGTTGGTTAGTTCGTCAAAAACAAAGCCTTCAGCATCTTTAGTGTAGTGCAATTTCCAAACCCGATAAAGTCCTTTTTGCCAATCCCAACCACCAAACAAAAATTGAGCGGAGCCTCTTTCTTCGTGTATTCTTTCTTTGTCAATTTCAGTAATGGTTTTTACCAAGGTTGTAAATTGCTCGGACAAAAATTCCAATACTTCTTCGAGCGTAGCAGAAGGCGATTGCAAATATTTATCTAAGTGTATGGAAGAAACCATATTTAATACCAAAGGATATGCTCTAAACGTATCGCCTGCAAAACAGAGCAAACAGTCTTTGCGAGGCAGTTCAAACAACTTTATACCGTGTTTCCATTTTTCGCCACCCGTAAGGCAACTATCGGTTGCAAAAACCAATTCTTCGGTGTCGTTTACTTGGCGTATATGTGCTGTACAAAGTGTCATAGCTTATTCCGTTACTTTTATTTTACCTGTTACTACTTCGCTGATTAAGGCGGTGCGGTATTCGGTGAGTAGGTCGATTAGTTTTTTTGTATTACCAACTTTTAATCTAAGTCTATCTAATTCATTATTAACGTGGGCTATAATATTTTTTTGTTCGTCAATATTGGGGAATGCTATCCAAATATTCTTCAATTTCGTTTGATTTAGAATTGGCAAAGTTGTGTAGTCCGCTTCATTTAAAACCATCTCTTTATTACCAACAATAAAATAATATCCCCAATGTGGTATGACTATTTCTTTGTTGAATGAAATAATATTGATTTGTTGATTTGCCGATGCTTCAGATTCAGACAAACTCACTTTTCCAAGAGTAGCACCAATACTCACAAGATATATTGATTGTTTTGGAAATAACTCTACTTGATTTTTTTCAAAGGCTTCAGAAATAATCTTTCTTTTAGATTCTTTCAATATTTCGTTTCCATCAAAATCGCCTGGTGTATACCAATTAGTATCTCCATTTTCAAAAAAATCAATATCTGAATTTGCAATTTTTGGTGTTCTTCCTGTCTGAACATTAGCGGTATATTTTATAGGCAAAATTTCCCAATGCTCAGGAATTTCGCCCAACCATTCAATACCGCTGTCTTTCATTGGCACATTGGGATTAATACCTTTGGTAACGGCTTGGTTGATGATGGCGGTTTTTTCTTCTTCGTAGAGTTCGAGCAGGCGTTTTTTGTCGGCTATGAGTTCGTCTATTTCGGTGGTTTTGCGGTCGAGGTAGTTCGCTATGGCGGTTTGTTCTTCGGGGGTTGGTGGTAAAGCTATTTTAATATCCCCAAGCATACTTCTACTAATTCTTTGCATTGTAGCACCTCTTCCAACAAGTGAGGTATATTCAAAGTAATTAGTGTTCGTAAAAAAGTGTACTAAATAATTCTTTTTGTATTTAGGACTTGGACGTAAGATTACATTATCAACAGAAGTAACAATTTTATTCCCTAAATCAGGCACAAGGCAAGACCTTCCAATCGGTGGATTTAGTCTTGAAATAAGTAAATCATCAGGCACAACCTCTGTACAATTTAGTTTTTCAAAAGTTTCTTGTGTTATATAAGTATTGCCCTGTTCTTTATATTTCCCTTCACCAACATTTCCAGTTGTAATATATCTGTACTCCCCATTATCATAAATGATTTCTTTGCTTTCTATCCAGTCACCGTCAAGAAAGAGAGTATTATCTCCAATAGCTAAATGTTTAATTTGAATATTTTCCCAATGCTCAGGAATTTCCCCAATCCATTCAATGCCTGAATCTTTATAGTTGTCGTATTTCTCCATTAGTCAAGCACCGTTTTTTCAGTTTCCAAAGTCTTTTCTTCCAATGCCAAAATATCGGCTTTAATCTTATCTAAAGGTCGCAGGGGTTTGAACTCGTAGAAATATTTGGTAAAGTTTATTTCGTAACCAATTTTGGTTTTGGTTTCATCAATCCAAGCCGTTGGCAAGTGCGGTTTTACCTCTCGCTCAACGTATTCCTCAATGGTTTGCGGTACAAGTTTTCCGTTTTGGTCTGTTTTCAAAAAAGGGATGTTTTCATAATCTCGTAAAGAGCTGTCAGGCTTTGGTTTGCCTTTGCTTTTTACTACTTTGCCTTCTTCTATGAGTGGTTGTTCCACCGTAACACGGTAATAGGCAAAATAATCATTGGGTACAATTTTAGAGAACTCGTTTTCTTCAAAATTGCCATAAATTTGAGTGATAAAACCAATGCCTTTTTCGTTGCCGTTTTCAACAATCTTTTTACGTTTATTCCCAAGGCTTTTATCCATTTTTTGCCAAAAGCGGTTGTGGTCGAGCTTGCCCTCTTTCATCAATTCTTCATCTTTTACACCTGTGGTATTTATCAACTGTACTTTCCCTTTTCGTTCTGCACTTTTCTTATTGGTAACAATCCAGATGTACGTTGAAATACCTGTGTTGTAAAAGAGTTGGTCAGGTAGTGCAATGATGGTTTCCAACCAGTCATTTTCAATAATCCATTTTCTAATTTCACTTTCTCCGCTTCCTGCTGCACCCGAAAACAAAGGCGAACCATTAAACACAATGCCAATTCGAGTTCCGCCTGGTTTCATTTTGGAAATCATATGCTGCAAAAAGAGTAGCGAACCATCGTTTATTCTTGGTAAACCTGCTCCAAAACGTCCTCGCATTCCTTTGCTGTCCGCTTCTGCTTTGATTATTTTCTGTGCTTTTTTCCAGTCCACACCAAAAGGCGGGTTGGAAAGCATATAATCAAACTTTTCTTCTTCCAGTCCGTCCACCGTAAAGGTGTTTCCAAATTTCACATTGGAAGGATTCTGCCCTTTAATCAGCATATCCGATTTACAGATAGCATAAGATTCAGGGTTTATTTCTTGACCGAAAACTTTGAGTTCGGCTTTGGCGTTGAGTTCGTTCAAATGTTGTTCAGCTACCGAAAGCATTCCGCCTGTTCCGCAAGCAGGGTCGTACATTGTTTTTACAATTCCCTCTTTGGTCAAAGTCTCGCTATCTTCATTGAAAAGCACATTTACCATTAATCGAATTACTTCTCTTGGTGTAAAGTGTTCTCCTGCTGTTTCGTTGGATTGTTCAGAGAATTTACGGATAAGGTCTTCAAAAATGTAACCCATAATCATTGGGTCATCTTCCGAAAGGTCGATTTCTTGAAATGCTTTTACCACTCGAAAAAGAATGTCCGCCTTTGGGTCGTCCATTCTATCTATTTGGTCGTCAAAATTGAAGTACTCAATTATTTCTCTGGCACTTGTTGAAAATCCGTTGATGAAGTTTCTTAGGTTAGCCGCTACATTGTTTGGGTCGGCAA
Organism: Cyclobacterium plantarum; assembly: GCF_011290685.1. Taxonomy (GTDB): domain Bacteria; phylum Bacteroidota; class Bacteroidia; order Cytophagales; family Cyclobacteriaceae; genus Cyclobacterium; species Cyclobacterium plantarum. The sequence continues at coordinate 31,580 of NZ_JAANYN010000008.1, read as the reverse complement.
TGAGTTTGTCAAAGTCAAATTGGCTTCGGTTATGGAAGTTAAAACCTGCTTTTTTATTCAAAGCAATGTCCTTAGCACTTTCTTTTAAACTGTCAACTTTTGGCAAATAGTCAAGAACATCTTGTTTGGTACTTTTTAACACGCAGTCCAAACGCCTTAGCACTGTCATTGGCAGAATTACTTTTCCGTAATCGGCTCTTTTGTAATCGCCTCTGAGAAGATTTGCAACTTCCCATATTTTGTCTGACTTTTCTTTAAAGTTCTTCATCTATATTTTTTGTCCTTTTATTCAGTTTCTAAATTTACTTTTTCAGTTTCGTTTTCCGTCCGAGCGTTGGCAAAAAACAGCTCTTTTGGTTTTTCAGCGTTGGCTTTTGTGTCGGCAAAAACCAAATGTGCTGTTTGTGCGGTGGGCTTTTTGTATGTTGCCCAACTCAAATATATCCCTGACCGAATCAGGGTTATCCAACAGTGATCTGGGGAATATCCCTGATAAATCAACACTTTCATTGAGGGTTTAATAATACTAAATATTTCTTTAATGACCAGCAAAAGCAGTTTTTTATCTGCTTGCTTCATTTATACACCGACAGACACAGTATGTACCATAAATCCAGGATATGACCCGAAAAAATGCGCTTTCACGCTACTTTAGGCCTGTAGCACATGCTTCTCCCCTATTTTTCGGTAAAACAACAACATTTTGCTGGTCCAGCCTGATCGGAAGATTGCAGGAATTCAGCACCTACCACCCGAATCCTGACTACAAGTAGGATTTACAGCTTATTTTCTTTGGTAGATGGGGATTCGCCTAACAGAAAGGTACTTCCAAAGCCCCCAAAGGTTGCTCGGAACCCCGACTAAGGACTTCAGAAATGGAAGCCTGGACTAAAAACTGACAAGCGTTCACCAAAAACTGACAGCCTTGAATATAAAAAATTCAACGTTTCGGTTCCTAAGTCGGATTTTGAAGCTCAAAACCGAAGATTTTTACTAAAAACTGACAGCGCTTTGTTTCCAAAACCAAAAGGCTGACATTTTTACCGGAAATTTTCGGTTTTATTATAAAAAGGGGGACTTCAGAACCCGAATCATGCAGTTCAGAACCTCGCCTGTCAGTTTTTTATATGCAACGTTTCGATTTTGAGGTCAATCGTCGCAGGTTTTTGGCAGCTTTTTGCAGCTTTTTTATGCAAAGTTTCACCTAAAAGGTGCACCGTTGAATAAAATTAACGCGTGTTTGACGATTGGAATTTGTGGTCTGGAAATGTGCGAGACTTTGCCTTGGTATAATGTTTTTCTTTCATTAAATCTTTCCAATCGGTAAATAGCTTTCACCCATTAGAATAGTCATTGTTGAGTCTATTGAAAATTTAAAAACTTTGCCCATATTTTAAAGTTTAAGTGGATTCGTTAATCTTAAAAATTCATGGTTTTCGAGACTAGGTGGAAAAACATAAATGAAAAATATAATGGCTAATCGTACTCCTAATCCCAGAATACTCCCCTCCGGACCGTGAATCCCTCCATTATAAACATCACTCGGAACTAGGTTTATATTCAGGAAGCCTACCGAATAGTCCCCCGAAACGGGATAGCCAAACATTGCACCCTGAACAAAATTCCATGAAAAATGTAAACCAATCGGAATTAAAATAGATTGAAATTTCACAAAGGAGTATCCATACATGATACCTGCCAGGAAATAACTAACAAAAAGTATGCTATTAGCTGGGAAATGATATAAGCAAAATATTAGAGCAGATAAAATAATCAAAACATTTCTATTCACTATGTAATGTATGAGACTTGTAAAAAATAAAATTCTAAAGATAAATTCTTCTAATATAGCAGTTGATAAATTTTTTGGAATTTGATAAAATAATATTTTATAATCATTAATAATAATCTGAAAAATATAGCCTTCATAATAATTTAACAAAGTTACTAGTGAAAATAATATTGTAACTAAAAAAACAAAATTAAATTTATATCAATATTCCTAAAAAATATAAACCAAAAATATTGGTTGAATTTTTTCTGTTTATATAAAGTATATAAAACCCTTTTATTGAAAGCAAAAAAATAATTATAATACTGAGTATTGATAATATTTCAAACATAAAATATTCTAAAATCATAAATATTAAAATGCTCTATTTTCTCCTATTATCAAATTATAAAATTCAAAATTTTTAATTTTATTTTTATATTATAGAATCAAGCTATTTTTTTTGATAAATTATTATTCAAGAAAATTTTTCTTTACTATTTTAATTTCAAAAATATAAAATAAAATACCAATAACTAAACCCAAAATTAACTGATAAAATTTAATAAAATCGGATCCTAGCCAAAAAATATAGTAAACCAAAACAAGACTTACGATAGGAGCAATGAATAGAATTCTATTTGAAATATTTTCTATAAATGCAAAAATTGAATATAAAAGCGTACATACAATAGCGACAGAAAAAATGACCGTATTATTTTCTAAAACAATTAAAATATAATCATTAAAAATAATAATCAACGTTATTAAAATAACATTGATAAGCAAAATTTTACTTTTTTCTTTTGCCATTATTCTCATCATAAAATATAAATTTAGTCCATCAGAAAACTTCCGATGGACAAATATTTAATCGGCCATGTAATTCCCCATCATTGCATTAGAATATACGTTATCAATATTTCTATCGTAATTATTTGCAATCATAGCAGCTACTTTACCGAACCATCTCCAAACATTTCCACCTCCTGAGATGGATACCATTTCTTCAAATTTTAAATCTTTCATTGCTATTTTATTCTAACTTCATTATAGCCTTCATTGAAATCTCTTTTTACTGAATCCCAGCCTTCGGTGACGAGTTCTACTAAGGCCGCACCAAATAAAGCACCACCAAAAAACTTTAAGCCTACACCTACTACAGGTAAGAAACCTCCAGTTATTTTTTCTTTTTCCGAATTGTTTAACTCTTTAAATTTATTCATAATTTAGTAATTTTAAAATTTAATTAAACATTTACTTCTGTTAAATTTTAATTTTCAATTATATTCACTCTTTAGATTATACGACTATAATCATGCTTTAAATGTAACAATGCTCCGTCTAAAATTTTAGACTCCAGTGAAAAAGTTAAATTTTCTCCCCCCAATACCATTCTTGCTTCATTTTCGTCGAGTACTTTTAAGGAGAAATTTAGATTCAAACCGCTACAATTCTTGTACTTGAAAGAGTTAATTTTTTTTGAGAAAACCACCTCCACTCCATAATCTCTTAGCTCCTCCAGCATTAAATATAGTTTTGCCCTACTTACCCCTAACCGCCTGGCCAATTCTTCCGGTCGTCCGGTGCATTCATCCTTTACAAGTTTATTCAGTACCTGAAATCGTTCTATTTGTTTAATGAATTCCATAATATATACAGTTTAGTTGTTTATATTGATTACCAAAAATTGCTTTTTTACCATTTCAAGATACTTGCCTTCTCTTTCCAATAATTCCTCATGAATCCCTTCCTCAATAAGTTGACCCTTGTCCAGAACAAAGATCCTGTCAAATTCCTGAACGGCTGCAAGCCTATGGGTAATAAATATGATCGTTTTCCCCTCGCTTGCCAATTGACCTATTGTATTGCGGACAAATTGTTCCGCATCTGGATCCAATGAGGCAGTAGCCTCATCCAGGATCAGGATTGCAGGATCTCTGTACAATGCCCGGGCAATAGCTATACGCTGTTTCTGGCCTCCCGATAATGCCGCTCCATTCTCACCCAGGTAGGTACCAAAACCATTGGGTAGGCTTTCTATAAAATCCATCATTCCTAGTTTGTTACAAAGGGTCACGATCCGCTGCATGTCAGGTTGATAATCTCCCAAGGCAATATTTTCAAGGACGTTCCCGGCAAAAAGATCAATGCGCTGCGGCACTACAGATACTATCTGACGAAGGCTGGTATTTTTGATATAATTGATGTTATGTTCACCGATATAGATCTGACCCGATTGTAGTGGGTATAGGTTTTGTAATAGAGCCACCAAAGTGCTTTTTCCAGAGCCGCTGTCTCCCACTACTCCGGAAATTTTTCCTCTTGGAATGCTAAGGTTCAGACTTTCAAAGACATTGGTCCTGGACCCATACCGAAAACTTACATTTTTAAAGGTGATATCCCCAACTTCTTCTTTTGTCAAAGGAAAGGTTTCCCCTTCACTTTCTTCTTCCAGATCCATGATTTCAAACAGGCGATCTGCAGCAATAAGGGCATTTTGAATGGTTTTATTCATGCCAATCAGGTCTGAAATGGGTCCCGTCAAATACCCCGTCAAAGCATAAAAAGCCATCAGTTCCCCAGGTGTGATATCATTTTTCAACACATAGCCAGCACCAACCCATAGTAAAATTATGGTAAATAGCCTGGAAACAGTTTCTGAGGATGTACCTGAAAAAATAGAACTTATCCCAGATTGATACACGGTTCTAAGTAATGACACAAAGCGAATTTCGGTCTTAATATTGGCATGATCTTCGGCTCCAAATTTTTTAATGGTTCCGGCAGCAGTAATGGATTCCACCAGTTGTGACTCCAATTCGGCTGATTCTTCCATTAGCCTCCGCTCAATTTTTTTATTGAGTTGATTACTGATTCCGTAAATCAATGCAAACAGTGGAACCACCAAAAGCATCACCATAGCCAACTTCCAATAAAAAGTAAACATCAAGGCAAAAGAGAATAAAACGATGAAGACATTCACCACCAAACCAATAGAAACATCATTGATAAATGCCCTGATTTTCACCGCATCATTGATGCGGGAGATGATTTCTCCCACGCGCATGGTATCAAAAAACCTTTGGGGTAGTGCCAATAGGTGTTTGTAATACCCCAAAATTAACCTGGCATCTATTCGCTGCCCCACCTTTATTACAAAAAGGGTTTTAAAAACTCCTATGGTGATCTGCAATAACAGCAAGACAACCATGGCCACAGATAATAGGTTGAGAAGATTGGTATTTCTTCCGATAAAAACATGGTCGATGATCTTCTGCACATATATGGAGGTAGACAATCCCAAAATAGTATAGATCATGGCTCCTATGAGGGATTGAAACATTACCCCACGGTGAGGTCGTATCAAAAACCAGAACCTGCTCCATGTACTCACTTTTCGGTTGACTGCCCTAAACCCGTCATTGGGCATTAGCAATACTAACACGCCTGTCCAAGTTGTTTTGAAATCCAGGTGACTTACCTTATGGACTTTTCCGTCTGATGGATCCATATAAGAAACGTGATGTTCCCCAATTTTGTAGATTACAACAAAGTGGTGAAGCACCTTTTGGACAACAATATGGGCAATAACAGGCATGGGTACCTCATTCAGTGCCTCAAACTCTCCCCTTACTCCCTTAGCTGAAAAACCCATTTTAGTAGCAGCTTCAATCAATCCCAAGACATTTGTTCCTTTCTGGTCTGTGGAAGCCATTAGTCTGATTTTTGCCACTGGCATTTGCAAATTATAAAAAGAGGCTACTGATGCCAGGCAGGCGGCCCCACAATCTGTAATGTCTCTTTGTTTAACATTTATCCCCATGACAAAGTAAAAATTATGGTTTGTTGTTGACCATCGGGTTTATCCAATCATTCACATTATCATAAAGCAACTGTGACAATGTGCGCCTTGCCACAATAAAACGGGCATTAAAGGTCATTCCTTTTTTGACATGGCCCTCAACCCCATTGGAAAGTGTCAAAAAAGGGCGGTCCAAAATACAGGTGACCAAATAACCCACTTCTTTTTCATTCAATAATGTCAGATCATCCGCAACATCCAAAACGGTACCTTTTGCAATACCCCATTGATTGTAATTATAGGCATCCACCTGAAAACTCACTTGTTGTCCTTTTTGGATAAAAGCGATATCAGCTGGTGAAATATATATCACAGCCTGTAATGTAGTGTCGGGGGAGATTTCTGCAAGCTTTTGCTGTGGATGGATGAAATCACCTTTATTAAGGTTTAACACATTGATCAAGGTACCATTCGTACCCGCCACAATGTTATATTGGTCCATTTGCTCCTTATACACCTTTAGTTGATTACTGACTTTGATCTTCTCATTCCTAAAGTTGTTCAGCTCTTGTTCCCATTTATGGATTTTTTGCTTTTGTATCAGTTCCAATTGAGCATTCGCCTGTTTGTACTCAACTTCTACCTCGTCAAAATCCGCAAAAGCCAATGTTTTGCTTTTCAATAGCGTATTGGCCCTTGTATAATCTCGCTCCAACTTTTGAACAGCTGCAGTTTGGTTAGCTATTTGGGTCTGATACTCCAACAAGGAAGCTTGAAAAAAATGGGTCCTTAAAGCAATCGGTTGAAGTGAAGACGCTGGCAAATCTTGAATTAGCAATTGCTCTAAATCAGAAATAAAATCTTCTAAAAGTGAAAGCCTTTCTTTTAGCCCTTCCATTTCCAGATTCAGTACCTCTTTTCTTATCACAGCCAATACCTCACCCTTAAATACTTTTTTGTTTTCCGCCAGATTCCAACTCTCCAATCTTCCTCCAACGGCACTCATCAATGGGTTTCTTTGCAGGGCAGACTGAAAAGTGCCCCGGGATTGTACAGCCACATCCACATGGACAAAAAACATGGAAATGCCGCTCAATACCAATATGGCCAAAATAATCAGGTATATAACTTTGGAGCGGACACTAATCCTTGCATCGAAAACTTCCACAGTGAGACTAGCTATGGCTGCAGGGAAAATTCTTGAATCCATACCTTAGAAACGGTAAGCAATTAGACAAAAGATCAAAAACCAGAATCCATTAAGGAACTCAATTCATCCTTTAACAGGTCATTTCCCCAATCTGCCCAATTTTCACTTCAAAATGGAAATAACTAACTATTAAAAGCCCAAAGACATCGCAATACGGTAGCAAGGAACGTTATCGAAAACCCTTAAAAACACATTTTTCCAACATCTAGATAGCGTACTTTAAAAATAAGGGCTTATCAATAATAACAATATAATAAAATTAAACCAAATTTTTTTGTGATTTATTTCATAAAAAAATTTAATTATGGCATATAAAGTTGAAGATCCATAATATTAATTTTTAAATAAATTTGAGCCAAAATTGAGTTATTTATTTGATCTAAAGGGCTAATTAATCATTTAATGGAATAATTTTCTAAAAGACCAAAAATGATTTCAAGAAAACGACGGTCTTTTCTTTTTTTGGTTCAATCAACTTTTTGGTTTAATTTCAATCATCCTACGTCACTACAATATTATGAATCTAACTATATGCTATCGCTTAACATTCTTTATAATCCTTATTTCTTCCCTATCCCTACCCCTCAAAGCCCAAAGCACTTTCTCCTTTGTACAAATGTGCGATACCCAGCTGGGAATGGGAGGTTATGATCATGATGTAAAAACATTCCGGCAGGCGGTAAAACAGATCAATGCGCTAGAGGCTGATTTTGTGGTCATCTGCGGCGACCTGGTGAACGATGCCAGCGACAGCAGCTATGCAGATTTCAAAAGTATCCGGGAGGGCTTTACCCTTCCCTCCTACCTGGTATCGGGTAACCATGACGTGGGCAATGTCCCCAATGATACCAGCCTCCAATACTACCGCAAAACCATCGGAAAGGATTATTACCGGTTCAGGCATAAAAAACATGCCTTTGTCGTGACCAACACCCAGTTGTGGAAAGTGAGGGTAGAAAATGAATCGGAAAAACACGACCAATGGGTGAAAAAGACTATAATAAAACAAAAGAATGAACGGTACCCTACCTTCGTATTGGGGCATTATCCCCTGTATACCGAAGATCCGGAGGAAGCCGATCACTACTACAACCTGCCGGATACTACCCGGAAGCAGTTGCTGGAATTGTTTGTGGATAACAATGTGGCGGCCTACCTGTCCGGCCATACCCACAAGCTGACGATCAACCAATACCGGCAGCTACAAATGGTAAGTGGGGAAACCACCAGCAAGAATTTTGACAACAGGCCCATGGGCTTCAGGCTTTGGCAGGTTTCGGCGGATACCGTCAAACACCATTTTGTCCCTTTAGCTCCTGTGGAAGGCGATTAGACAAATCCCTACCCTGGATAAACCTTCCTGAATATGGGTTCCCGGATGCTAGCAGCCTTAATGCCTTGCCCAAATTAGCCGGACAGGCTGATACAGGGGATTGGCTGCTAGTGGTTTTCAGTCAGCTGCTGTGCAAGCTATCTGTATGGAGGAATAATACGCAGGTAACTATTGTCAATTTAAATAAAAATTCCATTGGGATTTTTTTTAAATGAATTTTTGATTAATATTGTTGCGTATTAAACAATTGCGTAATGGAGTTTGAATTTGAATCATCATTCGGAAGAATACTTGGGGTAGCCCACACGGCCATGTTCAGGCATTTGAGCAAATTGATGAAGGAACGCCACTTGCCCATCACACCCGATCAGTTTCGCGTTTTGACCCATCTCTGGCAGCAGGACGGCTTGCAGCAAACGGCTTTGGCCTCCTGCACCAACCGCAACCGTGCCAATATTACTCGGATCATTGATATTCTTGAAAGAGAGGGCATAGTTGAGCGTAAAGATGATCCGGGAGACAGGCGGGTATTCCGGATTTACCTGACCCAAAAAGGTAAAGCACTCAAAAAAGATACCGCTGCCTGTGCGGCCCAGTCCATAGCCGATTCCTTGCAGGGGATCAGTGATTCGGAAATCGAAACCTGCAAGAAAGTCCTGCTCAAAATCAGGGAAAATGTAGGATAAAAAAATTTATTTATTTTGTTGCGTATTTATCAATTGCTTGCGTAACATAATAAACCAATCAATCGAATCAGTACACAAAAAAGGATCAGAATACCGAATAAAAACCAGTTTCCACTTTAAACATTCAATTACTATGAACATGAACACAGCGGATTTACTTGAAATCCAAAACCTGATTGCAACCTACACCATAGCTACTGACAACAAGGATGTAGCTGGCTTTATGAACTGTTGGGTTGGCCCCGAGGAATTTGAAGGCTATGACAGTGGGGCATTTGGCCACTTAAAAACCTGGGAGGAACTCCGGGACTTTGAAGCGCACCATGTGGGTGAAGGAGGCGATGCCAATGGCAAACGCCACCAGGCTACCAACATCATCATACAACCCCTCAGCGAAACGGAAGTGAGCGTAACCCATGACATGATTGTACTGGAAGTTGCCGCCATCCCTATGGTCATTGCCACCGGGAGGTACAACAACAGCAAAGTGGTGAAAACCGACAAAGGCTGGAAGTTCAAATGGAGAAAGCTCGATATTGATTCCGGCTTCTTCAAGCTGATGGAGCAATGGCAACAGCAGGCTTAATAGAATCACTTTGGGGCAAAGCTCTTGCTTTGCCCTTCTACAACTAACAACAAATTCAAATGAAACTTTTAGAAAAACATGAATCAAATGCAAGCCCGGCTAAAACCCTGGTTCTGTTTGGGGGAAGTGCCTACCGCCGGGATGAAGTAATCCGTTCCCTAATGCAAATTCCGGGACTTACTATTTACGGAGCCCTTTCGGAAGAAGAAGGAATGGCCTTGCTAACGACATTAAAACAGGTGGACCTGCTGCTTATTGGCGGTCGATACACCAACCGGCAGCGGACCCGGATCAAAGCATTTGTTCAGGCCAATTACCCGGGGATAAAAATAACGGAACCCGGAATTGATTATCCATATGACAATACAAACATTTTCAATGCAGTGAAAAGCCTGGCTGGTATGGATTTAAAACCATGAGCCTGAATGGTGCGCGGTCTTTAGGAACCTTTTTTGAAATGACCCTTTCAGCACTGATTTGGTGAAACTGGGGGTGGATTTAAATTCTAAAAGGTGTCTGTTATTCCTGTATAAGGTGATTTATCAAAAAAAACTACATTTTTCTATATATTAACGGAAAACTATTTTATTTTTATTCAAAGTATACCTGCCATTTTCCATTCTTTTAATCCAATATCCAATGAAAGCCTCCTTCCTTGTACTTTTGATTGTAGCATTTAATGCCTTGCCATTGGCCGCACAGTGTCCAAAGAAAATCGTAAAGTGGGTAGAGCAGGTCAGCCTGGATTACCCGGGAGTAGACATGAACCAGGCCAGTGCAGCAGAGATGAAGCGCATCATTTACAATTTGTACTCGGACAAATATTTTGTACCTGTATTCAAAAAAAGCATAGCGGAGGTATCGAAGAAAAAGCTGGAATACATTGTCAAAGCGGGATATTTTGGCGGCTGCAGCAGTACCATTCCCGGAAACTTATTTGAATTCTCTGCCCCTGCTGAAAATGCATTGGGGAAAAACAGAAATATCAGTGCCAATAATATGCGGGACTTCAGCTATGAAGTGGTCAAGGCAAAGGCAGGCGAACTGAGAAATATCCGAAAAGAAACTGCTGCCCTGGAAAAGAAACTAAAAGAGGAAAAAGCATCTCCTGACTTTGATTTCCTGGTGGATTGGGATCGATCCCTGAAGTCCCGGTATGCCCATTTGCTGATGCCTGCTGAAATCACTTCGCTCACAAGGCTGGTCAGCCAACATACTCAGAAAATAGCCAGTGATCAAATTGGCTTTGCCTTAGCGAAAGTCAGTATACTTGATAATGTTTATGCTTCACTCAATCCCCTGCTTTCCTTTGTAGCTGATAATGGCAGGTATTATTCCTATCTCCATGAGTCTGACAAAAAGAAAGTCGATGAGACAATAAAGAATAAAACAGGTCAAATCCTGGATGCCTGCGTAACGGCAGATATGAAGCCTTTGCCTTCCATGCAGATAAGAGAACTGAATGCCTTTTTTGAATCCTTTAACAACAAGTACCAGCGGGTATTCAATGCTGATCAGGTAAGAAAGGCGAATCAGGAAATCATTGCGGCTAAGGTGGCTTTGGTCACAAAGGAAAAAAACGAATTGTTGAGCAAGATTCAATCTGCAGAGACTGCCGCTGACCTTACCCAACTGGAGTCATTTTACCTTTCTCATATCCAATATTCGGACAATTTGGAGGTAAGTGGTTTGTATCAAATTATGGCAGACCGGCAGGAAGAAATCCGGCAGGAAAACATCCGCCGTGAAATAGCCAGGAAAGAAGCCATCAAACGGCAGCAGGAACAAGCCGAAAGAGACCGGCTACTGGCAGAGGCCGAAGCCCTGAAACAACTCGGTTTTGATTTCAACACCAATGGCTTGCAACATAGTGCCCTGTTTTTAAATATTTTTAAGGGCAATTTTGTAGATATTCCCTTCAACAGGGACGACATGAATTTTGGCACATTGATTTCGGAATACATGTATCATTATGCGCGCACCTGCTCCTCCAACCTGCCTGACAACCGTGTACAGATCTATGAAGACCAGTGCAAAACAGAATCTGTCACTACCAATGGATTTGGGGTGGAAGTCAGTCGCTATTGTGTAGATTGGGTGAAAGTACCTACGGGTTTGTATGCCGATCCCAATGTATACCAGGCCTATTCTCTGGTACAAAGCATTTTGGACAGGGATACCTTCAAGCATCTGGGCAAAATGCTGACGCAGATGGCCAGTGGGGATGGCATACAGGCCATGACAAGTATGGTAGGAGATGCCCTATCCATGAAAGCAGATCTGGCAGAACTCGTCAGGTTAAATGGCTGTGGCAATAAGGCCATGAAGAGATTTGAGGAAAACCTGATCCGTTTTGCCAATAACCAGGCCGCTTTAACAATAACCGGTGAGGTGGCAGGCAATGAAGTGGACTATAACCTGCCCCAAAACTTCAAGATCCTGATCGAAGACCTAATCTTTGAAAACTCAAAAAGCTGGGCCATGAACAAGTTTATCCGCAACAGTGTCGCGGGCGTCAGCGTCACGGCCAGGGATTCCCAAAACCGACCCAGTAACATGTCTGCCAGCTACCAGTTTGAAGGGCTGTTTGGCAGGCAACAATATTCCGTTAAAATTTCCTTCAGAGATGGGGTTCCGGACTGCCTCTATTTTCAGGATTATCCGAATACCTGCCGAACAGCCGACAGAAGGATAGTGGCTGCCTTCAGGGAAGGCAAATACATAGCCCGGTAAAGCTGTTGATCTGAAGTTTTCGAAAAAAAAATCCCCCCCTGAAAAATCAGGGCAGGCTTTGTCCCTCCGCCGCGGCGGAGGGAATTCGGGTACGAGGAGTTTACGGATTTGCACTTTAAAAACCAGTAAATCAATCTGTTTAAAAGCACATCGTCATCGCGAGCACAGTTGGCCCCTGAGCCTGTCGAAGGGAGCGATCTGAACCGGAGCGGAGTCGTATTTCCATCGGGAACCGGGAATAGGATCGAAAGGTCGCTTACGTTCCCCCTCAGGCTGCCGCGGGTGCAATGGGCTATTCGACCGAATCCAGGTCTGCACCCTACCGATGACGTATTTATTAAATATCTATAAATCAACATATTGAAAATAAACATCCTCATTCTGATTTCTGAGATTTAAAAGATGTTAAGTCAACCGATGACGTGAATAAAACCGTTCCTTAAAAAGTATAGGCCAATAATTAAATGAAGATTGACATTTGCATTCGCAAAGTGGGTTGGCCCGACAAAAAACCGGGGTGCGCAGGAGGCTTGTGGGGGGAAGGATTTTTTTGTCTTGATTTTTTGGTTCTTTTGCATCAAGGCAAAAGAACAGAGAATTAAAGGAAAATAGCTGATTTGAAGGCATAATCCTGATAAAACGACTAAATCTATATTCCCATATTTTGCAAAAAAACTTATCGTCATCCGGATTTCTGCGTTTTTTAAATAGTTAGGTCTCGCAGTGACGACACCTACCGTCACTCATGGTTAATAGCAAATCGGGTTTAAATCCTTTCCCTATCGTTTAAAACCTTTCATCCCCTGCCATTCAAATGCTTTTCTAAAAAATAAATAGAAGGAAAGGTGTATGTAAACAATTTCTCCTATTTTTACCCGAATAAAATATTGGAAAGCATGCAGTTTTGACCGGCTCATTCATTAGCATGAATCCATCACAATAATTATTTTCGCAAAAGCAGGCAAATACGCATTATAACCTATGATCGCAGCTTCACCTTCACCCAACCGAATCCTTTCCATAGATGTTTTGAGGGGATTTGATATGTTAATGATCATCTTTGCAGATCGTTTTTTCATGTCCCTTCACCGGGGCGCCGATACTCCGCTGACCCAATTTCTGGCCAATCAATTCGATCATCCGGACTGGTTTGGATCCACTTTTTATGACATCATCATGCCACTTTTCCTGTTTGTGGTGGGGGCAGTGATACCTTTTTCCCTGTCGCAGCGCATGCAGGAACAAAACACCAAAGGGCAACTTTACCGTAAACTGTTCCGGCGATTTGTTATATTATTTATCCTGGGCTGGATCGTACAGGGAAACCTTTTGGCATTGGATGCGGCACAGTTTAAGGTCTTTAGCAATACCCTGCAAGCCATTGCTGTCGGCTATGTTTTTTCCTGCCTGGCCTTTATCCACCTGAGCAAAAACGGCAGGTACTTGTTGTTTGCTTTTTGCCTGGTTGCCTATGCCTTGCTGCTTACCCTTCCTAATGTCCCCGGAGTAGGAAGAAGCACCCTTTTGCCGGACCAGAATTTTGCCTTGTATGTGGACCGACTGGTATTTGGTCCCTTTGACGATGGTTTGCAATACACCTGGCTATTGTCTGGATTGGGATTTACGGCTACCACCCTGTCCGGATTGTTTGCCGGAGAATGGATCAAGTCAGACATGCCCCGCAAAAAAGTAGCCAGTTACCTGGTAATAGCTGGTTTGATAGCCCTGAGTTTGGGATTGATCTGGGGCATCTGGCACCCCATTGTCAAAAAAATATGGACCAGCTCCTTTGTGCTGGCCTCCTCTGGTGTTTGCTACCTTTTGCTGGCCGCTTTTTACTGGATTATCGATGTGAAGGGAAAAACAGGCTGGATTTTTCCGCTGAAAGTAATCGGCATGAACGCCATCACAGCCTATGTACTTTCCCATGTGATTGATTTTCCCGGTATAGCAGAAGACCTGCTTTTTGGTCTGGAGCAATACAGTGAAGCCTGGTATCCGGTATGGACCAGTATAGGCGGTTTCGTGATCCTGTATATCCTGCTCTGGTACATGTACAAGAAAAACACCTTTATAAAGGTATAGCCTAATCCTTAAAAAAATGAAACCAATGGACTTCACGCATCACAGGCCTATCAAATGCCTTTGGTTTACCCAAATTACCATTTTACTGTTGATTGCCAGCTTTTCTCAAAGTGGCTTGGCGCAAAACAAGGGAACCATTGGTGTGCTGGTATCTCCTGCAGAACTGGCCGAAATCAAAGGCAAAGCCAGGGAAGGAATAGTTCCTTACCATCAGAACCTGGGGGAATTCCTCTACTTTACCGACAGCCTGATGCATGCTGCTTCCCAGTGGCAGGAACTGTCCGGAGAGGTGATTGTCCACGGCAGGAGTTCCAGTGATCCCATACAAATAAGTTCCACCGGAGGCAAACTGGTCTACGGCACCGCTCTGGCCTGGCACCTTACGGGGGAAGAAAAATATGCGGAAAAATCCAGAGAGCTGATTCTGGACCTCACGGATACATATGGCTACCGGAATGATGCCGAAGACAGCTTTCACTGGGGTGCACAGGGGATATTGAATTTAGCCCGTGGAGGTACTCCTTACATTTATGCCGCAGACCTGCTGGAATCCTGGCCGGGATGGTCGCAAAAAGACAAGCTACAATACCAGATTTGGTTGCGGGACATCATGTATCCCAAAGTAGCCTGGGCAAGCCGCTGGCGGAAAAACAATTGGGGGGTGGCTGGTTCCTTTTCCTCAGCCCTTATCGCCTGGTACCTGAGAGATCACCCAGACTGGCAGCTGAAAGAAATCAGCCCCAAGGTCCAAATACTCAGCCCGGAGGACGCTTTTGCCTCCCACAACCGGTACCAGATCGGCCGTTTGCTGACCAGCGATGAATGGAAAATGGATGGAAAGGTAGACCAATGGGGGATTTTACCCAACGGTGCCATTCCGGAGGAAATCAGGCGTGGTGATGATCCCATAGACGGAGATCACCTGCCCTCGGACGGTAGCGGTACGCACTATACCATGACTTTTATAGAGCACCTTACAGCCCATGCGGAATTTCTACGGAGACAAGGCGATACCAGGCTATACGACCATATCGCCAAAGATGGATCCGGATCGCTCCTGCAGGCGTATTTGTTTGTGGTCGATAACCCGATAAAATCACACTGCTTCACTTCCAACCGGATCAATGCAATGTATTTTGCCTATGATTACTACCGGCACCCTGCCCTGCTTTCTTCCCTGAAGCAATGCGGTCCGGGGAATATCTCCGGACAGCGGCTGGCACTTTTTGGCAGGCTTACCAGACCCCTGACCAAAACCCAGTGACCAAACCTGAGAAATAGCAATCAAACCTTTATCTTTAAGCTCAAAGCCATCAAAGACCCAAATAAAAATCAAAGGCAGGTAGCAATTATCATTTGATTCGAAGTATTTTTGCCGTCAATACCATTGTTTATTTACAAATGCCGGTGAAGCAACAGCGAAAACTCGATCATTGTCTGAATTGTGGCAAACCTTTGCCTGAAAGGGAAAATTACTGCCCCAATTGTGGGCAGGAAAACAAGGATGAAAAAGTTCCAGTAGGCATTTTCATCGAAGAATTGCTCACCAGCCTTTTCAGCTTTGACGGCAGGTTTTTGCAAACCCTGGCTGCCTTTTTTTTCCAACCGGGTAAACTGACGAAATCCTTCAATGAGGGGCATCGCAAAAAATATACCCACCCCATCAGGCTTTATCTGGTGTTTTCTTTGTTCTATTTCTTCATGATTGGCTTTCTGATCCCAAAAGACTTTTTTGACAGGATCCTGAATGCAGGACAGCCAACCAATATGCCCACCTACCAGGAAATAATCAAACAGCAAAGCGGAGAACCCGGGCCGGCAGATAGCGCCCGTATCGAAGAAGCCCTGAGAAAAGCGGTTGAAATCCAGTCGGAACATTTTTCAAATGAATCTCCCGAAGACAGCAGTACCTACAGGCAAAATTATTCCTGGAAAGCACTCCGTTTTCTATCCATTGATCCGGCAGTGAGTACGGAAAAATTTGGGCATGCACTGGACAGCAGCGCCTATACTTTTGACGTTGGACTTTCCCTGCAAAAAAAGCGGGACCTGGTGGCCCATTCCAATTTATTCCTGATTCAGGTAGCCAAAAACCTGCCCCTGATGATGCTCCTTTTACTCCCGTTTTTTGCCTTTTTTATCCATCTCTTATATGCCAATCGGTCAGTCTTTTACATGGAAAACCTGATTCTTGGCTTTCACCTGCATGCCTTTGCCTATGCCATTTACGGCATAGTGATTCTTTTGATGTTTTTTGGGGGAATCCAAAGCGGCTGGTTTATTGTCGGGGCATTTGTATTGGTTACAAGCTACGCTTACCTCGCCCTTCTAAAAATATACCGGCAGCACTGGTTCAAAACCCTGATCAAATTCTGGATACTCGGGGGCCTTTACCTGGCAGTATTGCTCAGCGGAATGGCAGGGGAATTGTACCTTTCCCTGCTGCTACTTTGATCTGTACCCCCTATTGATCCGACAGAAACGGATGTTGCCTGCCAGGGATATTTTTCATCTCTTCGGGAAGGAAAAACATATCTCGCCCCGTCAGGGCTGGGATTTACATCATGGATTTTGACACAGGGCTTCACCCTGTGCTTTGGTGTTGCGCACTTTCAGTGCTGGGATTTGCATCATTGGATAAGGTAAATGATGTTACAATTGATTAACCCTTAACTACCACCGTTGAGTCCGGCAAAAAGATAAAATTACAAATAGCCAGCTAAAAAAAGACTGGCCAGTAACCGGTACCAGAACAATTATCGCCTAATCCAATAACGCAGCTATTTGACACAATGGCAAATCACACTGATCAATGCGGTATTTATCATCAAAATATGCTGCCAGGGCCATGGTTTCGTAGGCTTTTTCAGGCTTATAAGCGACCCCCGGTTGGTATTTTTCCAATCCTGCCGCAGCCCTTTCCTGATCCAGCTTAACTTTTGAATTTTGCCATTGCCGGTAAATTTTCTCCCCTTTGGCATAAGGCAGCACATAATCCATAGAACGGGCCACAGAGGCCCCATCAGCTGATTCCCGGTAGAAAAAGTCCTTTCCACGACCTGCTTCATGCTCTAAAGTAATTAAAAATTGGAGAAGGGGTTTTAACCCGCTCACATGGTAGCTTAAGGCATCCCTCTGCCGTATATCTGCACTGCTCCCGTCGGCAAAAAGGGCTTTTTCCACATAGTAAGCCGCTTTTTCCTCCGCCCAGGAAACAAGCTTGTCATCTTCCAGCAACAAACCTATGCTCCCCACCAGATTAATGCGCTTGGTTTCCCAGTTATTTAAAGGAACCCGGTCATTCCCGATTTCAGCCCTTGCCATTTCTCTCAACCAGGTTTCCATCATGTTTTGCTGCCGGCTTTCCATATGCGGTTTCACAAAGGGATAGGCATAAACGATCGGAAGCAATTTATTCTCATTAATCGGGTTGCCGGTAGGTTGGAACTTATCTGCCCAGGCAAGGCTAAAATCCATCATCTTTTTCAGGCTATGGGCATCTCCAAAAAAGGCATGGTGCCAATAAAAAAGGGCCAGCTTATCCATGTCTTCCAAATGGCGGACTGTTTCAATGCGGGAAGGGTTATTGTCCAGTAATCCTTCATAATGTATTTCAAGGAGCGGATCAGGTTCGTCCTCCCCAATGTCCGCAAGGGCTGCCTGCAATTCTTTCCGGATGGATACAGGTACTTCCCTGGAATCCAATGATTTTAGTGCTTTAGGGTGCAGCAGGGTTCCGAAATCAGGGTAGATGGCACCGACCTGCAGGAAAATAAATGCGTACAAAACAGTTGAAATCAGCATCATGGTTATCTGGTTTTGGTATAGCTGAACTTAAATTTAAAGCTTTTTCAATGCTTAAATAAAAAAACCTAAAAAATACCTTGGGGAGGATAATTCGGAACCTAAAGATTTAATCAAAACGATGGATAAAATCCTTTTTGTACGCCAGCGGTGTCATGTTCATTTTCTCTTTGAATTGCCGGTTGAAATTCGACAGGGTATTGAAGCCACTTTCATAGCTGACCTCACTGATATTCAGGTTTTCCTTGTGCAACAGCTTGCAGGCATGGCTGATCCTCACCTCAGATAAAAAATCAGAGTAGGATTTATTCATCCTGGACCGAAAATACCTGGAAAAGGAACTGCTGCTCATGTTGATCAGTCCTGCCACTTCCTCCAGCTTGATGGGCTGCTGAAAATGATCCATCACAAAGGCATATACCTTACTCATCCGGTCCTTTTCGGATTCCTTGTTGGCATTGATATACCCTGCCCTTACGATGGGATTCACCTCATTGGAGCGGGCCATCAGCAGTAAAATTTTCAATAAACCAATGATTTTATCCAAACCTTTTTGCTCCAAAAGCCTGATCAGTAAAGGCCTGATGCTTTCATTGGTCCCTCCATGAATTTCCAGCCCAAGGGCAGCTTTTCCCAACAATCCCTGCAGTTCCTCAAATTCTTCCTTTTGCAGCAAATCCTGCCCGATGAAGTTTTCAGGAAAATACACCACAATCCCATGGGTCATCAATTGGCTGTCTTTGTCAAAGTATTCCTGGTCATTCCGCCACAGGTGGGGTAAATTAGGCCCTGTGAAGACCAGGTCATGTTCTTTAAAGCTACGCATGTCATCGCCTACAAAACGGGTACCTCTGCCTTTCAAAACCAAAAACAGCTGGTATTCCGGGTGGAAATGCCAGTTTTTATCAAAATTAGGCGCGATTAATTCCTTTATCACGAAGGCATTCTGCTCAGGAATTCGGGATTTTTGGAATGCTTTTTTCAACAGCTAGTTACTTTATGCAATAAATAGAGCTAAATATACGTAAAAATGACAAAATACAGTCACAATTAGATAAAAAACAGTAAGAAATACACTTATAAATCACTCAAATTAGTAGATTGAAACAATAAGACAATAAGTACCCAAACAATAATTACAATGAAGTATATCGGGTTAATCACTGTAGCCATGCTCCTGATGATGGGATGTGGTGGCAACTCTTCCAAAATCGAACTCTCGGATGGACCCCGAAGGGCAGAAATCCTGTTCCTCGGCCATGAGAGTACTCACCACAATTCCGAAAAACTAATGCCTGGCCTGGCCAGACACCTTTTTCAGCAAGGTATCAACCTCACCTATACGGCCGATCCTGATGACCTGAATGCCGAAAAACTCAGGCTCTACGATGGCCTGATGATCTATGCCAACCATGACGAAATTACAGCCGAACAAGAAAAGGCCTTAAAGGAATATGTGGAAGGGGGCAAAGCTTTGATTCCCCTACACAGTGCTTCCTTTTGTTTTCGAAATTCCGATTGGTTTGTGGAAACGGTCGGAGGGCAATTCTCCTCCCACGGTACCGGAGATTTCACGGCCAGCATTACCGATTCCTCTCACCCTGTGATGGAAGGCATTTCCGAATTTGAAACCTGGGATGAAACCTATGTACACAGCGAACTTAACGAGGACATGACCGTTCTTATGGAACGCGTAGAAGGAGATCACAGAGAACCTTACACCTGGGTCAGGGAGCAGGGAAAAGGCAGGGTATTCTACACCGCCTACGGACATGATGAGCGAACCTGGAATCAGCCTGAATTCCTGGAATTGGTTGCCAATGGCGTTTTGTGGGCCGTTGGGAAGGAAGTTGCCCAGCAAGTGGCCGATTATGATATTCCCCAAACGGTGTTTGAAGATGCAGTAATCCCCAATTACGAAAACCGGGATCCTGCGCCAAGATATCAACTCCCCCTCTCCCCGGAAGAATCCATGAAGCTGGTGCAGGTGCCAGTGGGCTTTGAATTGCAGTTGTTTGCTTCCGAGCCGGATATCATCAATCCCATGGCCATGTGTTGGGATGACAAGGGACGTTTGTATGTGATAGAAACCACCGATTACCCCAATGAGGTCAGACAGGAAGGTGGTGATGATAAAATTAAAATCCTGGAGGATACCGACGGCGATGGTAAAGCAGATAAAATCACGGTATTTGCAGAAGGCCTGAATATCCCTACCAGTATGGTGTATGTCAATGGAGGCATATTGATATCCATGGCACCTGATTTTGTGTTTTTGAAAGATACTGATGGCGATGACAAGGCAGACCAGCGGGAGACCATCATTACCGGATGGGGCAAAAGCGACACCCATGCCGGACCCTCCAACCTGCGTTATGGCTTTGACAACAAAATCTGGGGGGTATTGGGCTATTCCGGTTTCCGGGGCGAAATAGACGACAAACCCTTTTCCTTCAGTCAGGGCGTTTACCGTTTCGATCCGGATGGGACAGATTTTGAATTTCTGGGCAATACCAGCAACAATACCTGGGGCCTGGGTTTTACTGAGGAAAACAATGTATTCATTTCTACAGCCAACGGTCAGCACAGTGCTTACCTGGCCATGCCTGGAAAATACGTCAGGAGGCCTGTTCATGGAGGATCCGTCAATGCCGTGCACGGTATTGATTCCCATTATGACATGCCTCACCTGACGCCTTTTTTGAGGCAGGTTGACTGGCATGGCGGCTACACCGCGGCCGCGGGACATCACTTTTATACCGCAAGAAATTTTCCCAAATCTTACTGGAACAGGGTAGCCTTTGTAGCAGAACCCACCGGCAGGGTATTGCACAATGCCATCATCGAAAAGGATGGCTCTGGGTTCGTAGAGAAAAATGGCTTCAATATCCTGGCCAGTTCAGACGAATGGTTTTCTCCCGTACATGCGGAAGTAGGTCCTGACGGGGCCTTATGGATTGCCGATTGGTACAATTTTATCATACAGCATAACCCCACCCCTAAAGGTTTTGAAAATGGGGAGGGAAATGCCTACATCAATCCCATGCGGGACAGGGAGCATGGCAGGATCTACAGAATGGTTTATAAAGGATCGGATAATTACCAGACCATGGACATTGATCCCTCCGGTAACGCTGACCTGATAAGCGGATTGAAAAGTGACAACATGTTTTGGCGCATGACTGCCCAAAAACTGATTGTTGAAAACCAGAACACCAGCATTACCAATGAATTATTAAAATTGGTGGACAATACATCTGTGGATGAAATCGGGCTAAACAGTCCTGCTGTGCATGCTTTGTGGGCCTTGCACGGAACCGGGGCACTGGATGGTAGCAATGAAGCTGCATTGGAGGTCGTCACCCGGGCATTAAACCATCCTGCTGCAGGAGTGCGAAAAAATGCCCTGATGGTATTGCCCAGAGACCAGCAGGTTTTGCAGGCCATTCTGGATGCCAACTTACTCAATGACCCGGATCTGAATACCAGGAAAGCGGCATTTCTGGCCGTTGCAGATATGCCCACATCGGATGCAGCATCCAAACTAATCCTGGAAGCCAGCAATGACGCCAACAATTCCACCGATGATTACCTGCCCCAGGCCATATTTGCCGCAGTATTGAGCCATCCACAATCATTCAATGAGTTGTCCGGAACTATTCTGGATGTCAACAAACCGGATTCCCTGATGACCTTGGGGGAAAAAGTAACCAAGAGTCTTGTCGAGGAACAATACAGTCTCGACAGGCGGGCAGGTATTCCCTACCCGCCGGAAATAGCCGGAAAGGAAATTCATGTTCAAGCGACCATCAGTAAGGCAGATGAGGCACTTGAGGGTGTCATTCTCGCTCAGGGCAACGCAGAAAACGGCTATAGTCTTTACATTCAAAATAACAGGATCTACTGGTTGGTGAAACAGGCCGGAAAAACCTATCAGGCTACCTCCAGAGGTGCACTACCGGAACAGCAGTTTGAACTGAAAGCCAGCTTGCTGGAAAATGGTAATATGGCCATCAGTATAGATGATAAACAAGTTGGTTCGGCGATGGCCCCCGGTTTGTTTTCCAAAACACTTAGCCCGGATAGAGTCAGAATCGGCCATGACAACATGGGCTCCGATCAGGTGGGTAGCTATCCCGACCGGTATTATTTCAGGGGAAGAATGAGTAGCCGTACTTCACACCTGAATTTAAAAGTCCCTGCAGGTGGCGATGGCGAAAGCAGCACAGCATCAGCTGAGGTAGCTTCTGGCAGTACTGCCGGAGCTGTGACCATCAAGATGGGGGTGATTCAGCATGAAATGAAATTCGATAAACCAACTTTCACCGTTAAGGCAGGACAGCAGGTAACCATAGATTTTGTCAACGATGACTTCATGCAGCACAACCTGCTGATCGGAAAGGCTGGTAGCCTGGAAACCATTGGAAAGGCAGCCGATGCACTGGCCCGGGATCCAAATGGAATGGAAATGAATTTCGTACCCAAAATCCCTGAAGTGCTGGCGGCTACTCCGCTGGTCAATCCTGAAACGAGCGAGAGCCTGGTATTTACTGCTCCCACAGAACCAGGAGAATACCCTTACCTTTGTACTGTTCCCGGACATTGGAGGATCATGAACGGCATCATGATTGTAGAATAATTTTTTTCAACAAAACCCAAGAATATGGCTTTAGACATAAAATTAGGTGTTACTACCTGGCTATGGACCTCCCCTTTTGGATCCGAATCGGTATCCCTTTTTCCAAAAATCAGAAAAATGGGCTATGATGCCGTGGAAATCCCGGTGGAGGACCCCTTGCTGATCGACACAGGGATAGTTAAGAAGGCTCTTGCAGACAATGGATTGAAACCCATTATTTGCGGTGCTTTTGGTCCCGGAAGAGACCTCACTCACGAAGATCCCTCCTTTCACAAAACCAGTTTTGATTATATCCAACAGTGCCTGCACATCAGTGCGGAGCTGGGAGCCTCCTTTGTGGCGGGTCCCATGTATTCAGCTGTGGGAAAGGCCCGGCTTGTATCCCCGGAGCAAAAAAAGATAGAATGGGACAGGGCGGTCAGCAACCTTTACAAGGTATGTCAAATGGCCGAATCGGCCGGGCAGGAAATTGCGCTGGAAGCATTGAACCGCTTTGAAACCGACCTGATCAATACCACAGCTGACCTAATGAGGCTGATTGCCGACATCAACCATCCTGCAGCCAAAGTGTTGTTGGATGGTTTTCACATGAACATAGAAGAACCTGATATAGAAAAAGCTATCGAACAGGCAGGAGACAAGCTGATCCATGTGCAGGTATCCGAGAATTACCGGGGCACTCCGGGAACAGGACAAACACGATGGGATGCTTACAAAAGGGGGCTGGAAAAAGCAAATTATTCCGGCACCGTCACCATAGAAAGTTTTACGCCTGAAATCAAAGAGTTGGCCGGAGCCGTCTGTATCTGGAGGCCTTTGGCAGAAAGCCAGGATGCTTTCGCTGCCGATGGCTACAAATTTCTTAAATCCTGGGCGGCAGACTGAAACCTGCCAACCGCATAAGTTAAGTTTCATTCCTTGATTGAAAGCAGCTGGAAGCAGTATATGCCCTTACAGATCGATTTAAATTTTGATTGTATTTTCCAAATGATAGTGCTTGTTCGTTTGCTGACGACCTCCAGTTAGGTACAAATTACCACGGGTTGAATCCCCTGGTTAATAAGAGAATAATATGCAGTTTTGGCGAAATTTTTGCTTTTTCATGCAAAAATTGTGACAAAACGGGAATTGCGAATCATGAGTTTCATAAAATAATAATTATACCATGACTGACAAAAAATTAAACATCGCCATAATCGGCTTGGGTTTTGGAGCAGAGTTTATCCCCATTTACCAAAAGCATCCCCTGGCCAATATGTATGCCATTTGCCAGAGAAATGAAGAAAAGTTAAACGAAATCGGAGATGCTTTTGGCATAGAAAAGCGGTACAGCGACTATGATGAACTATTAAAGGATCCGGATATTGATGCCGTACATATCAATACTCCCATTCAGGCACATGCCGAGCAATCCCTGAAAGCGCTGAGGGCAGGGAAACACGTGGCTTGTACCGTACCTATGGCTACTACAGTAGAAGAATGCCGGCAGATCGTAGAAGAAACCGAAAAGTCCGGACTTACCTACATGATGATGGAAACGGTCATTTACAGCAGGGAATTCCTCTTTGTCAAAGAGATGTATGAAAAGGGTGAAATGGGCAAACTGCAATTTCTCCGTGCCAGCCACCAGCAGGAGATGGCGGGATGGCCGGGCTATTGGGAAGGTTTGCCTCCCATGCACTATGCCACTCACTGCGTAGGTCCGGTACTTGCATTACCGCAAGGACAAGCGGAATATGTTTCTTGTTTTGGCTCCGGAAGGATAGACGAAAATTTGATAGAAAAATATGGCTCACCCTTTGCGATAGAAACCTGTCATATCAAGCTAAAAGACTCTGATTTATCGGCAGAGGTTACCCGATCTCTTTTCAACACTGCCAGGCAATACCGGGAGAGTTTTGATGCCTACGGTTCTGAAAAATCCTTTGAATGGACCCTGATAGAGCATGAAGACAGTGTGGTGCATACCGGAGAAGAACCTGCTAAAGTAAAAATACCAGACTATGGCCACCTTTTACCCGATGAAATAGCTGGTTTTACCCAACAAGGGGTTTATGATTCCGATGAAAACCAGCACCTTTCCTTTATTCAGGGAGCGGGTCATGGAGGCTCCCATCCCCACCTGGTGCATGAGTTTCTTACAGCTTTACATGAAGGAAGGGCACCCTATCCGGATGCCCGCCAATCAGCAAATATCACCTGTGTGGGCATTTTGGCGCATGAATCAGCCATGAAAGGCGGCGAAATCAGGAAATTGCCTGAGTTTACTTTGAAAAGTTAAAGTTATAAACCATCAAAAGGGGCCTGTGCATTTGATGCCAGGCCTTTTTATTTTTGGTATGGATCAGATACTCCTATCCTCCTGATGGTAAATTTTCCTGAAAATCTTTCCAGTATTCACTGGGACTTATTCCTTTTTCCTTTTTGAAAGCGTTGAAAAAAGTTATTCTGGAATTAAATCCAGATTGTGCTGCCAATGCCTCCATCGTAAAATTATCCAGGTATCCCGATTCGATGAGTTGGATGGCATGTGTTATCCGATATTGGTTCAGCAATTCATTAAACCTTTTACCAAAATCCTTATTGATTACCTGAGACACCAGGTTTTTGGGTATTCCAAGAAGTTTGGAAAATTCGGCCAGTTCCAGTCCGCTTGCCAGGTATACCTTTTTCTCCGCCAATAGACTGATGATACGCTCTTTTATCGGAGACACTGTATCTTCTTCCGGGGCATTACTTCTCCTTGCTTTAAATGACATGCTTTCTCCTGTAATCGGAAGTGCTCTTCCCTGTCTGCGAACAGAGATTTTGGCCTTTTCTTCCGACCGAAAGGTCCGGTCAGGCTTGAAATTAATGTAAAGGTTTAATAAAAGCAGTCCTACCAGGGAGAGTTTTCGGAGCAGGGAATCAAAACCTTCCGAAGTCGCTATTTGGTAAAAACTCAGGAACTCCACCACCAAAAAGGAAAACTGAAAAAGCACTATCCACCCCATGCAAATCATCGCTATCGCCAGCCCATTTTTTGAGGAAGCCTTGAGGGCATCTTTAAAAAAACGTGGTTTCAAGCTGTGTATCCAATACAGCAGGTAACAGTAATACCCTGTCTGCAGTAAAATTCGTGCGGAATAATGGACACGTATGGGTATCCATCCACTTGCTATGCGGTCTATTTGATTGGGGTCGGCAACTGCCATCGACACCGTTTCAAGTTTGAATGTGGACGTTGCCAGAAAATAGGGGATTAAATCCAGGTAATGGATCACAACCGGAAGAAAATGCAACCAATCACTTCTTCTCCAATCACTTGTTTTTTCCAGGGAATTTCTGACATAAACATAAAACAAGGGAGCACACAAATATATCAAAGGGCTCATTATCCGTAGCATGTAGGGCATGTCCAAAATATACCCTGCCTCTATCCATAAAAAATATACCAGCAGAAAAATATTGTAAAGGAATAAAGACTTGTCCAAAAACCGATCGTTTGATCGATTGTAAAAGTCTTTGGCAAAGAGCATCAAACTATTGAATACTCCTATTGACAGTAAAATTATAATAAGAAGAAGCCCAATTTCCATCTGTACCCAGCAAAAAGCAAAAATTTTGTCAATTATACAGAGAATTGACTAGTAAATAACCAGGATTGCGCTAAAAGTACTATTTTTCGGAGCTGTTTTTCTTCCAATCAAAGCTAATCCCATCCTTTTCATCGGGATGCATTCTTTCAATAGAAGCTCACTGCATTACATGAATGATGAAAAAATGACAGAAATCCATACAAGTTTACTGCATCAGCAAATTTAGTATTCCTTTTCTAATGGTATTAAATTCCCCGATTTCGATGGTCCAGAAATAGGTACCAACAGGAAGGACTTTTCCGTTTGAGGTTCCATCCCACTTTTTGTCTGGATTTTCGGTATAAAAAATTCTTTTTCCGCTTCGTTCAAACACCTGGATCCTCACTCCCGAAAAATACCTTAATTCGGGCACCCACCAGGAATCGTTGATCCCATCTCCGTTTGGGCTAAACGTATTGTTTACGGGAATATCATCACTATCGGGCCGGTGCCTGGTGATTTCGAAAAATTTATCCAGAAAATTCCCATCTCTATCTTTAACCCGTACGATAATCGTAAAAGTGGTCTTACCTGCTGCGCTTGATTGACTTTTCCATACCAGGGTATTTCCCTTTATTTCAAATAAAAGGTTATCATAGCCCTCATTCAGCAGTTTTATCCAATGCACATCATCAAAACTGTCTACAACAGAAAATGCTCCGACTTCGTAATTTGAGGAGCCGCTGACAACGGTGAATTCGCTATTAGTCAATAGAATATCTTCCGGGGCTGCCTTAGGGAGCACCTCGACCAACATCTCGGGAATTATTATATAGGGATTAAAAATCCCATCCGGTAAGTCAATCTGGCCATTTACCTTGTAAGTTCCATGTGAATAAACATCAACCATTTGAGGCTTCCAAAGGATTGGAATCTGCTCCAGTCTACCACTTCCCGTCATAGCCAGAATACTGTCCTGTAAATCATGCATCCAGCCGGTATCTCCCCATTCAATTGTCCGATGAAGATCGTCCAGGATAGAAATAAGGGATCGGTTATAGGTATAATCGGGAATGCCATCACTGTTACTATCCAGATAATCCATTTTATTATTGGGGTCTGTTTGATCAAGCATTTCAATATAGTCCGGAACCCCATCTCCGTCAAGATCTGAATAACTACCTGCATTGCTCCAGCTGGTGAGTTCTTTCAATTCCTGAACATCTGGAACTTCGTCAAAGTCACTGTCGGTAGTGATGGTTTTTATGGTGAATTGATTGCTTTCTGACCAGGTATTAAAATTTTCGTAACCTACACGAGTACCTGAAATTGGAACAGGAAGCATTTGCCAATCGCCTTCTGATTTGCTTACCAGAGCTTTCAACACAAAGGGCTTTGGTTCAATACCTTCTTCCCATTCAAAAAAAAGGTTGGTTCCGGATTTTTTATCTGTAGCCACAGGATCAATAGACCAGGTAAAGGGTAAAGATTGGTCTGAAGGCAGGGATTGCATTCCAACAGCAAAGGCGGCACCTTCCTGATGAGCCGTCAATTTAACGATCGTCTTGCTGCTAATTCCTACTGGCAATTCATAGGTTTCTCCTGATACCAACCCACCGGTTAGCAACCTTGCCTCCGGGCTTTTCACCTGGATATAGGTAGATTCCCTTAATTGAATCCCGGCTGGGTGAATCAACCGGCTGCGATCTTTCAGTTGGATCCCTGGCGTGCTCAAGCCCAAACCTCCTTCCTTAATACTGACTAGCGCATTGCCCCTCAAAGTCATTTCTTGGGCATTTGCCGTAAGGATAAAAAGTATCAAAATCAATCCTAAAAATCCTTTCATTTTCTATATTCAATTGATATCGTGAATAAGCTCTATTTAATTCCGCTACCTAACCCAGTACCAAATTACCGCTGGTGTGGGGTTCTCTGAACTCATCCAGGGAGCGGTCCTCCAATTTGAATGACTTGTGACCAATGTTCCCCACCAATTCCCTGTACCATCATCTGTTGTGATAAAGGCATTATTATGTGTAGACCTCCAAGGCATACGCGGTTGTAATGAATTGTGTTCGGCCAGGCTATACCTATAATTATCAAATCTGATATTTCTGGTAATGTCGGTTTGAGAATTGTTCGTTTTTACGAAAGTATATTCCTGGTTAGCCGTGAAAATTCCACCCCACCTGTTTCTGGAAGAAGCCTCCAGCATGTATTGAAAGCCAACGGCACTCCTTTTTATGGCATCTGCCCAGGCAATGATGGAATAATTGGCGGACAAGGAAGCTGAATTTTGGTTGCGTAGAATCGCATTGCTAAAGGTCCATCCTGAATAACCTACATTACACATGATCAGTGTCCAGCCTCCGCCATCAGTTGTCATATCCGCATAAATCCGAAAAGGCTCCCCGCCATTTATCGTAGGATGAGCGATCCAATAATAGCCGTCTTCCGATTCCGGATAATCCTGTTTTATTTGGTAGGCGCTGGTAGAAGCCGTTTCCATGCTTAACCCGTCATTAAACCGAATCCTCTTTTTCTCTCCATAGAAGCTTAATCCTAACGATCCCCCTCTTCTACCATTGGCATCCACATAGCTGTTCCCTGAATCGACAGTTTCCCCAAAGGAATTGGTAACAAGAATATGGTCTACAGTCAGGGTGGTACTGATGGATCCACTGAAAAAATCACCCGCAGCAGCTTGGGTGGCGGTGATGGTGGTTTCTCCAGGATTTATGATTTGTACCGTAAAGCCGGAAACAGTGGCCACCAAAGCATTACTGCTGGTAAAGGAAAATTCCCCTTCACTATCACTTGATGGAGGACTGATTTCAAAACTATCTTCAAAAGTATTCTTTATAAGGGGATTGAAATCTCCAAATTCGGGGTTGAAGGTTTGTGCCACCGCCCCGGAAACCAGACTAAAAATTGAGAAAAACAGGATTACTTTTTTCATGGGATCCATCATTAATAATAATAGTCAAATTGAACCCTATCTCCTGTGGTCAACGCATAATTCCCATTATTTGTCGCTGTATAGGTTAAGGTAGATCCCGAAATTGAATAAGCAGTGTTGCTGATCCGAATACCATTCACATACATTTTGACTTTACTGTTTACAGAAGGAGTTTGTGTCAAGGTGAAATTTGTTTGAGCCGTGGTTGCACTGAATTCATCTGCTACTTCTCTAATCGGAGCGGCAGGATTAGTCCAGGACGTCTCTCCGGCACCGTCCGTCATCAATACCTGGCCATTGCTACCGTCAGTATTCGTATAGGTTACGGTGCCAGCTGTTAGCGTACCGCTGGTTTTAACATTGGTAATAGCAGCGTTTCCCAGCTGGATCGTGTTACTGGCTGACACAATAGCATTAAAACCAATAACGATCGAATTAGAAATACCATCGGTTGCGACATTGGCATTCGTCCCAATTCCTGTATTTGACGAACCTGTCTGATTGTCCTTCAAGGCCTGACTGCCCACAGCGACATTATCTGAGCCCGACGTATTATTTGAGAGGGGAATATAACCAATGCTTGTATTGCCATTCCCGCTGGAATTAGCCGCTAATGCACCTCTTCCTATACCCGTATTGGCATAACCTTCATTTAAATTTAAGGCTGCAAGTCCTATTGCCGTATTTGAATTTTCGTTGTGATTTCCACGACCTACCGTAATATCATTGATCATGATATCGGAAGCGAACCGTTTTACCCCTCCAACAGTTTGATTAGAGGTCAAATCCATAAATTTTGAAGCCGATGCAGCTGCAGTAACAAACGCAGTTGTTGCTATTTGAGAAGTATTTGTCCCTGCTTCTGCCGTAGGAGCAGTAGGCGTACCCATCAGCGCAGGTGACGCCAAAGGCGCTTTTGAATTTATAAGGTCCTTATTCTCTTTGATGATGGCATCCAATACCTGGTCGGCCTGGGAAAGCGAGGAAACACCTGAAATATAGTTGGCACTACTACTTGCTAAATAACTACCATTTGCGTCAAATCCCGAAGCTCCCTTGATGGTCTGAATTTCTGTTCTTAGGTTAGTTGTAGTGGTATTGATTACTTCTATATCATCTGCATTTTCCTTTATATGGATATCCAGTAAATCGTCCGCTTGAGAAAGCGATGAAGCGCTTGCTATATAGGTGCCATCAATATTCGGTTTGTAGGTGCCATCTGCATTTAATCCGCCCCCACCAATGATGGCTGCTGCCTTAATAAGAACTGGATTCAGTTGCACATCCACGTAATCCTTTACCGCTTTGGCGCTGGTATATTTGATATCGGATGCCCCGTCTGTGGTGATATCTGTGGACTTATTGGAAAGGTCTTCCTTTTCAGCTTCCGCGGACTGGGCACGGGCGGTTTCCGTAGCAATGGCGGTTTCCAAAGTGGCATCACTGGCAATTCGATCGGCCGTTTCAGTGGTCAGCGCGGTTTCTATAGTGGCATCTCCGGATGCGCGTGCCGCCGTTTCGGTGCTTAGATCTGCAATAAGAGTCGCCTCCGCTGCTTCAGCCCGGTCAGTTTCGGCGGTAATGGCCGTTTCTAAACTGTTATCGGCCGCCTGCCGAGCACTGCTTTCAGTGGACAGGTCAGCGGACAACTGGTTCTCTGCTCCTTCCGCACGGCTTGTTTCTGTGGCTATGGCTGCTTCCAGTACGCCTTCTGCAGCCAGGGCACGGGCAATTTCTTCATTCAAGGCGGTCTGGTTACCGGAGGCAGAAGCATCTACGTAATCCTTTACCGCTTTGGCGCTGGTATATTTGATATCGGATCCCCCGTCCGTGGTAATATCGGTGGACTTATTGGAAAGGTTCTCTTTTCCGGCTTCCGCGGCCTGGGCTCGGACGGTTTCAGTGGCAATGGCAGTTTCTAAAGTCGCATCACTGGCGGTTCTTTCGGATGTTTCAGTTTCCAGTGCAGTTGTTAAGCTGAGGTCTGCTGTCTTTCTTTCCTCTGTTTCGGTGATCAGATCAGCAATAATCGTCGCTTCTGCTGCTTCTGCCCGTTCGGTTTCGGCGGTTATGGCCAGGTCTAAATTGGTATCGGCCGCCTGTCTGGCGCTGCTTTCACTGGACAGGTCAGCGGACAACTGGTTCTCTGCCCCTTCCGCACGGCTTGTTTCTACTGCAATAGCTGTTTCCAGTGCAGTATCTGCTGCTAGTCTTTCGCTGGATTCGGTATTCAGACCGGCTACAATCCCGGCTTCTGCTACTTCTGCCCGTTCGGTTTCGGCGGTTATGGCCAGGTCCAAATTGGTATCCGCCGCCTGCCGAACACTGCTTTCAGTGGACAGGTCAGCGGACAACTGGTTCTCTGCTCCTTCCGCACGGCTTGTTTCTGTTGCTATGGCTGTTTCCAATACC
>NZ_JAANYN010000007.1 GCF_011290685.1 Cyclobacterium plantarum | reverse complement strand
CCGGTCAGGTCTATGCTCAGCCTTTTGAGCAGGTGCATTTTGTCTGCGGGGAGGTTTGGCTTCAGCCCGAGTCTGTCTAGCTTTGCCAGGATAAAGTGGTCGATTTCATGTTGCGCCCATTCCGGATCAGATACTTCGGGAAGATCCGATTTGACGGGCGGCACGAATGCCCAGTGGGGTTCGTAGGCTGCACCCTGTTTGATCCATTTTCTGATGGTCTCTTTTTCTTCCTCGGTGAGCTTGAGGTTGGAATCCGGCGGTGGCATCATTTCGGTCTCATCGCTGGTCTCCAGCCTTCTGACCACCTCGGAGGCGGCCGGCTTGCCGGGCACGATGGCATGGGCCCCCGGGTTTTCCTTCAGCGCCGCGTAGGCACTCTCTGCCATGTCCAGACGGAGACCGGACTCACGCTTGTTTTCGTCCGGCCCGTGACAGGCAAAACAATTGTCCGAAAGGATCGGCCTGACATGAAAATTATAGCTGACCTGGTCTCCTGAATCGAGTGATATTCCGGAAGATGGTTTTTCCGAACAGGCACTTGATAACACAGATAAAAAGAAAATAAAATATATTGGCTGCCTAAGCATAAATTCCTTTTTCGCTTAAATTGTTAATAATCAACAATTTCACAAATTATCTCTGTAATAACAAGCGGAAAATGGAAATGAGGGCGAAATCTTAGCTGAGTGGTATTATGTTTTATAAATGGA
Source organism: Cyclobacterium plantarum (assembly GCF_011290685.1). Classification (GTDB taxonomy): domain Bacteria; phylum Bacteroidota; class Bacteroidia; order Cytophagales; family Cyclobacteriaceae; genus Cyclobacterium; species Cyclobacterium plantarum. The sequence goes on along the minus strand of NZ_JAANYN010000007.1, from coordinate 305,903 downwards.
AAAAATTCATCAAAAACAGGGAAGTGAAAAGCCTTCCCTATTTTTGATCTTGAACCAATATTAATTAAAGTTTAATGAGGTTTTATTTTTGAAAAGTCAAAATCATCCAAAAATTTGGTTGTAAAGTTACCGGAATTAAACGCTGGATCCTCCAGTAAGGTCAGGTGGAATGGGATAGTGGTTTTGATACCATCTATGACGAATTCCTCCAGGGCCCGTTTCATCCGTACAATTACTTCTTCTCTGGATTGGCCGCTTACGATTAATTTGGCGATCATGGAGTCGTAATTTGGGGGTATAACATAACCAGCATAGACATGACTGTCAATACGCACTCCCTTTCCTCCAGGCAAGTGCAGGTTTACGATCTTACCGGGGCTGGGCCTGAAACCGTTGCTGGGATCTTCAGCATTGATCCGGCATTCCATGGCAAATAGTTTAGGGAAATAATTTTTCCCACTGATGGGCTCCCCGGCCGCTACTTTGATCTGTTCTTTGATCAGGTCAAAATCCGTCACTTCCTCCGTTATCGGATGTTCTACCTGAATCCGGGTATTCATCTCCATGAAATAAAAATTCCGGTTTTTATCAACGAGAAACTCGATGGTACCAGCTCCTTCATAGGCAATGGCTTCTGCCCCTTTGATGGCAGCCTGTCCCATTTTCTCCCTCAATTCATCTGTTATAAATGGGGATGGTGTTTCTTCAACTAGTTTTTGGTGTCTTCTTTGGATAGAACAGTCCCTTTCAGAGAGATGACAGGCTTTTCCTCTGGAATCTCCTATGATCTGTATCTCTATATGCCGGGGTTCTTCTACGAATTTTTCCAGGTACAGACCATTATTGCCAAATGCTGCTGCTGATTCCTGTCGGGCATCATCCCAGGCCTTTTTGAATCCAGCGGGTTCTTTGACAATCCGCATACCTTTGCCTCCACCACCGGCAGTGGCTTTCAGGATTACGGGATATCCGATTTCATCAGCCAGGGAAAGTCCTTCATCTATGGAGCCTACCAAACCTTCCGAGCCAGGAATAGTAGGGACACCGGCTGCTGCCATAGTAGCTTTAGCAGTGGCTTTATCCCCCATTTGGTTGATCATTTCCGGACTGGCACCAATAAATTTGATATTGTATTCTTCACAAATCCGTGAAAATTCAGCGTTTTCGGAAAGAAAGCCATAGCCTGGGTGGATGGCATCAGCATTGGTAATTTCCGCTGCCGCAATGATCCTTGGAATATTCAGGTAGGAGTCCTTGCTGGCAGGGGAGCCAATGCAAACAGCTTCATCAGCAAATCGTACATGCAAGCTATCCTTATCTGCTGTTGAATATACCGCCACTGTTTTTACTCCCATCTCCTTACAGGTACGGATAATACGTAATGCTATTTCCCCTCTATTGGCTATTAATATTTTGTTAAACACTTTTTATGGTCAATTTGGTTGAAAAAACAATCAATTCTGGGGCTCAATCAGGAAAAGGGGCTGGTCATATTCAACCGGTGAAGCATCCTCTACCAACACTTTAACAATTTTTCCTGAGATTTCGGATTCTACCTCGTTGAAAAGTTTCATGGCTTCAATGATACAAACCGTTTGACCTTTTTGAATGGTATCTCCAATATTGACAAAGAAGTCAGAATCTGGATTGGCAGACCTGTAAAAGGTACCGATCATCGGGGATTTGACTTCCAAAAGCTGCTGACCTGAGGTTTCCTCACTTTCTGTGGTATTTCTTTTTGGCGCAGGTTCTGGTTCCTGTACCGGGTTTGGCTGGGCCTGGGTGTAGTAGTTTTCTACATTTTTTGCTGCAGGGGCTTCGGAATTTTTCTTGATGGAAAGCTTGAACTCATCTGTTTCTATTTTTACCTCTGCCAAGCCGGAATTGGAAATAAAGTCTATTAATTCTTGTATTTCTTTTGCTTTCATAAAACGTTTTATTTGAGAGTTGCACCCATTTATAGGGATTCCCTGTTCTTATATTCTGGATGTGATATGGTAAAACTATGTAAAATAATTAATTTTTATTCAATAATCTGCCTTATTTCACTCTCTCCGAATAGGAACCGTCCCGGGTATCTACCTTGATCATGATATCCTGCTCCACAAAAAGGGGTACCATCACTATAGCTCCTGTTTCCAGCGTTGCGGGTTTTAAAGTGTTGGTTGCGGTATCTCCTTTGATACCTGGTTCTGTATATGTCACCATCAATTCCACAAATGGAGGTAATTCGACACCCAGGGGTCTTTCCGTTTCATCATGAATTAAAATGTCCACCATCTGACCTTCTTTTAGCAATTCCGGTCTTTCTATGAGTTTCACTTCAATGGGTATTTGTTCAAATGTTTCCATATCCATAAAGTGGTACCCCATATCGTCATTATAGATATATTGATGGGGTCTTTTCTCTACCCTGGCAGTAATCACCTTTTCGCCTGAACTGAAGGTTTTGTCCAATACTTTTCCTGAGGTCAGGCTTTTTAACTTTGTCCTGACAAATGCAGGGCCTTTACCAGGTTTTACATGTTGGAATTCTACTATGGTCATGATGTCATGGTTAAATTCCAGACAAAGCCCATTTTTAAAGTCAGCAGTGCTTGCCATGTGCGGTTTTTTGATTTAAATATTATTTAGGGTCGTATCCCCACTTCAAATATACTGCTCCCCAGGTAAATCCACCACCAAAAGCAGCCAAAATAAGGTTGTCTCCTTTTTTAAGTTGAGATTCGTAATCCCAAAGACATAACGGAAGTGTTCCAGCCGTGGTATTTCCGTATTTTTCAATATTGAGCATCACCTTTTCAGGCCCTATTCCCATTCTGTTGGCGGTGGCATCAATGATTCTCTTGTTGGCCTGATGAGGAACAAGCCAGGCCACATCCTCCGAAATGAGATTGTTTTTTTTCATTATTTTGGCACTTACATCTGCCATTTTGGTCACGGCAAATTTGAATACAGTGGACCCCTCCTGAAAGACATAGTGCTCTCTGTTTTTTACTGTTTCAAGTGTGGCCGGTTTTCTACTGCCTCCTGCCCGCATGTGAAGGAAATCAGCGCCCGAGCCATCCGTATGCAGCAGGGAATCCATTATTCCCAAAGGCTCTTCAGTAGGCTCAAGCAATACGGCCCCACCCCCATCTCCAAATATGATGCAGGTAGTCCGGTCCTGGTAATTGACAATGGATGACATTTTGTCGGCCCCGATGATGATTACCTTTTTATGGGCACCCGTTTCTATAAATTGACTACCTATGGTAAGGGCATACAAAAATCCGGAACAGGCGGCTGAAATGTCAAAACTATAGCTGTTTTTCGCGCCTACATTGTGCGCCACAATATTGGCCGTGGCAGGAAAAAGCATGTCTGGGGTAACCGTGGCGCAGATGATCAAATCTATGTCCTCCGGATCAGTGCCGGTCTTTTCCAACAGCCCTTTTACTGCTTCGGTACCAATTACAGAGGTGCCCTGGTTTTCACCTTTGAGGATCCTTCTTTCCTTGATGCCTGTTCTGCTGGTTATCCATTCATCATTGGTATCCACCATGGTTTCCAATTCTTTGTTGCCCAGCACATAGGGGGGTACCCAAGCATGTACTCCTGTAATTACAGCTCTTTTTTTCATTTGAAGTATTCTAGTCTCATGTAGGAATCGGGTAGGACTGTCGTAAATGTATATTGAAAGGACAGAATTAAATGGCGAATCCTGGTTTATAAACTATTGCCTTTTTAAAACCGGTCAATACCTTAGCAAATTTAGAAGGGCAAAATTATTTAAAAAGTGCTGGTCCACCAAAGATTTTTTGGATATATAAAAAATAATTGGAGTTGAAGGCCCTAAAAACAGTGTATATAGGTGTTGAATTGTATTTCCGGCATTATTTCTTTAAATTAAAAACGTTTAAGAAAATTAAAAAGTCTACCATGAGGATAAATGTGAATGACAGAGAATATGCTGTGGAAGTTGATGGGAATCCCAGTTTATTGGAAGTGCTTAGGGAACAGCTCGACCTTACCGGTACAAAATATGGTTGTGGGGAAGCTGCATGCGGAGCCTGTAAGGTGCTGATCAATGGAACACCCACTCCATCCTGCATCACTCCCGCAACGGCAGCACAAGGTAAAAATATCATCACAATTGAAGGATTGGAGAAAGAAGGGGAATTGCATCCCGTGCAAAAAGTGTTGATGGAAGAGGATGTCTTTCAATGCAGCTACTGCGCTCCGGGTATGATTTTAACAGCTGTTGCCTTATTGGAAAATAGGCAACAATTGAGTGAACAGGAAATAATAGAAGGAATGAACGGTAACATTTGCCGATGCTGTACTTACCCCAAAATTGTCAGTGCACTGAGTAAAATAACCCATAAGGACAAAGCGTGATGAAAAAAGAGCGGACCAAGCAGAAAGAAAAAAGGGCTTTCGAAAATAAAATACCCGGAGAAGGGCTAAGCAGAAGAAGTTTTTTCAAATATATGGGTGCCGGGATTGCTACCTATTTTGTTTGGACTGATTATCTGGCATCCGGAATATTGACCACGGATGAAGACAATTTCCCCTCTTCGGATCAGCTTTCCTCATGGATTCACTTGTCAGCATCCGGAGAAATAACGGTCTTCACCGGAAAAGTAGAAGTAGGTCAAAATATCCGTACCTCCCTTACTCAGGTTGTGGCCGAGGAACTTTTTCTTCCGGTCTCATCCATTACTCTGGTGATGGGAGACACCCAGCTTACGCCTTATGACAGGGGTACTTACGGAAGTTTGACCACGCCACAGATGGCCCCCATATTGAGGAAAGCAGCTGCGAATCTTCGCGAGATACTATTGCAGCAGGCCCGGCAGGAATGGAAACTGGGAGAGATCAGCCTTGATATGGAGCAGGGAATGATCCAGCATCCAAACAACGGGAAAAAGCTGAGCTACGGAGATTTGGCTAAAGGTAAAAACCTGCTTCAAAAAATGGATGAGGATGTACCCACTATCGAACCGTCCAAATGGAAGATATCAGGAACTTCTGTTCCAAAGATAAATGGCAGGGATTTTATTACGGGCAAGCACCGGTATGTTTCAGACATGGTCCTTCCCGAAATGCTTTATGGCAAAGTACTCAGACCTCCTGTGCAGGGGGCGAAATTGAAGCGCGCAGATACAGATAAAGCATCCAGCATACCGGGAGTTCAGGTAGTGAGAGATGGAGATTTCATAGGTGTGGCCGCCAAAAATTCCCGAACTGCAGCCATGGCTCTGGCCAGCATTGAAGCCGATTGGGAAAGAAGCCCCCAGGTTTCCAGGAATCAGCTTTTCGATCACCTGGTGAGCAGTGCTGAAGAAGGCGATGCCATTAATCCACAGGTAAGCAGGGCCTTTGAGGAAGCAGCCCATAAAATTGAGCAGGATTTTGAGGTACAGTATATTGCCCACGTACCCCTGGAACCAAGAGCCGGACTGGCCCAATGGACAGGAGATAAGCTTGAAGTCTGGACAGGAACCCAACGTCCTTTTGGGGTACAGGAGGAGCTGGAAAGGGCTTTTAACCTTCCCGGAGAGCAAATACGCGTATACATGCCGGATACCGGTTCGGGATATGGGGGTAAACATACCGGTGAGGCCGGTGTTGAAGCCGCCATACTCTCAAAGGCTACCGGAAAACCAGTCAAAGTCAACTGGACCAGGGAAGAAGAATTTAAATGGGCTTATTTCAGACCTGCAGGATTTATCAGGGTAAAAGGGGCTGCCAGCGAACAAGGAATCACTTCCTGGGAATTTCACAATTACAACTCAGGTGGGGCGGGCATCGACCTGCCATATAAAGGTAGCAACAAACACCAGGAATACCACCGGTCCGATACGCCCTTAAGACAGGGGTCCTATAGGGCCCTGGCCTCCACGGCCAATATATTTGCCATGGAATCCACCATCAATGATCTTGCCGGAAAGTTGGGCGCAGATCCCCTTCAATTCCGGTTAAATAATCTGGACAATGACAGGCTGGAGGCAGTTATTAAAGCAGCTGCCGGGGAATTTGGCTGGAAGCGAACCAAGATTAATGAAAACCATGGGTTTGGAATGGCTTGTGGAGCTGTAAAAGGAGGGTTTGTGGCGACCTTTGCCGAAATATCTGTCCACCCTGAAAGCAGGGAATTGAAAATTATTAAAGCCGTAACCTCCTTTGAATGTGGTGCCATCATTAACCCCAGACATCTGGAGAGCCAGGTGACAGGTTGCGTGCTTCAGGGGTTGGGAGGAGCTCTTTTTGAGTCCGTGGATTTCAAAGACGGAGACATCTCCAATGCCTTTCTGTCCTCCTACCGGGTTCCAAGGTTTAAGGATGTGCCTGACATGAGGGTGAAATTGGTAAATAGAAAAGACCTGCCGTCCTCTGGTGCAGGAGAGGCACCGATCGTTTGTATTGCTCCTGCTATACGGAATGCCATTGATGATGCCGTTGGTGTTAAAATCAATCGCTTACCCATGTTGCCCTCTGGAATTGTACCCAAAGGGTAATTCAAGTGCATTAAAGGACTTATTACAATATGTATTGGGAAAGGTCCCGGTTTTTTACCAGGGAACTGAGTCTTTCCTGAACCATTTCTTTGGTAATCATGATTTTGCTATTGGGTTGGATGGTATCAGGAACTTCAAATAGAAAATCATTCAAAAGATGACTCATTACCGTGTGCAATCTTCGGGCACCGATATTTTCTACCTCCTCGTTAATGCTGAAGGCCAGGGTAGCGATCTCCTGAATGGCATCATCTGTGTATTCCAAATAAACCTGCTCAGATTCAAATAAAGCCTGGTATTGCTTGGTCAGGGCATTTTTTGGATCTTTAAGGATTTTATAAAAATCCTCCTGGGTAAGGCTGGTCAACTCTACACGTATGGGAAACCTGCCCTGAAGCTCTGGTATAAGGTCTGAGGGCTTGCTTACGTGGAAAGCACCTGCGGCAATGAATAATACATGGTCGGTATGCACCAACCCGTATTTGGTGTTTACGGCACTCCCTTCCACAATAGGTAAAAGATCTCTTTGCACACCTTCCCTGCTCACATCGGGGCCTCCTCCGTTTTTGCCTGATCCGGAAGCAATTTTATCGATTTCATCAATAAAAATGATCCCGTTGTTTTCAGCGAGTTTGATGGCTTGTTCCTTCACTTCATCAAAATCGATTAATTTGGAAGCTTCTTCCTCCATGAGGATTTTTCTTGCTTCTGCAATGGAGACCTTTCTCTTTTTTGTACGCTTGGGCATCATATTGCTGAGCATGTCCTGAAGGCCTGCCATGCTGGCTTCATCCATCATGCCATTCCCGATCATGCCTATACCAGAGGAGGAAGACTGCTTGACATTGATTTCAATTTTTCTGTCTTCCAGTTCACCGGCTTTCAATTTTTCTTTAAAACGCTCTCTCGTTTTTTCATTGAGCTCCTGTTCGGTGGCATTGTCAGGATTGAAATCATCTTTACCGGAGGAATGGCTAAACCCTTTGCCCTTAACCGGAGGAATCAGGATATCCAAAAGCATATCTTCAACAATGATCGCAGCTTTTTCTTTTACTTCTTCGTTTTTGGCTTCCTTTACCAGGTTCACTGCCTGTTCCACCAGATCCCTGACCATAGATTCCACATCCCGCCCCACGTAGCCTACTTCAGTAAATTTGGAGGCCTCTACCTTGGTAAATGGGGCATTGGCGATTTTAGCCAGCCTGCGGGCTATTTCGGTTTTACCCACCCCGGTGGAGCCAATCATCAGTATGTTGTTGGGAACAATATCTTTTTGAAGCTCGGACTTGACCATCAGCCGCCTGATCCTGTTTCTTAAGGCAATGGCTACATTTCGTTTGGCATCATTTTGGCCAATGATGTATTTATCCAATTCAGCAACTATTTGCTTTGGTGTCAAATGATTCATGTTTTCCATTTTTAGTTTTCCCTGGATTTACTGGCTTCATTATCAAAAGTAAACTTGACAGGGTGAGCTACAGTTTCTTTCAGCAGTGCAATATCCAAGACTTCACTGACATGGTCTACGAAATGAAATTGAACTCCTTTCAGGTAGCTTTCGTCGATTTCCTCAATGTCTCGCATGTTTCTTTTACAGAGGATAATGTCGTCTATTCCGGCTCTTTTGGCGGCCAGGATTTTTTCTTTAATTCCGCCGACTGGCATCACTTTACCTCTTAAGGTGATTTCTCCAGTCATGGCCAGTCTGGATCGTACTTTTCTCTGCGTGTATACGGAGGCTATAGCGGTAAGCATGGTAATCCCTGCCGACGGCCCGTCTTTGGGGACAGCTCCCGCAGGTACGTGAATGTGCAAGTCATACTGATCAAATACCCTATGATCGATATTTAAGCTCTCTGCCTGGGATTTTAAATAAGAAATTGCCGTCATGGCAGATTCTTTCATGACATCCCCCAATTGACCGGAAAGGGTAAGTTTTCCTTTTCCCCGGCTGATACTGGCCTCAATGAAGAGTATTTCCCCGCCTACTGAAGTCCAGGCAAGACCGGTTACCACTCCCGCCAGGGAATTGTCCTGATAAATTTCCTTGTCAAACACTTCACCGCCCAGTATTTTTCTAACCTGCTGTGGGGTGATTTTTTTCTGGTACTCTTCCTCTGTGGCAATGGACTTGGTAATATTTCTTACCACCTTACCTATTTGCCTTTCCAGGCTTCTGACTCCCGACTCTCTGGTATAGTCTTCAATGATTTTCACCAATGATTCATGGGAGAAAACAATATCTTTCGCCTTCAAACCATGTTCTTTGCGTTGTTTGGGCACCAAATGTTTTTTGGCAATTTCCACTTTTTCTTCCATGGTGTACCCCGTCACTTCGATGATTTCCATGCGATCCCTTAAGGCCGGCTGAAGGGTTTCCAGCGTATTGGCTGTTGCAATGAAAAGCACCTTGGACAAATCATATTCCAGATCAAGGTAATTGTCCACAAAGGCATTATTCTGTTCCGGATCCAGCACTTCCAGGAAAGCCGATGAGGGATCCCCTCTGAAATCAGAACTCAGTTTATCAATTTCATCCAAAACGAATACAGGATTTGAAGACTTTCCTTTTTTCATGTTTTGGAGAATTTTTCCAGGCATGGCACCTACGTAGGTTTTTCTATGGCCCCTGATTTCGGCCTCATCATGGAGTCCACCCAGTGACATGCGTACATATTTCCTGCCCAATGCTTTGGCAATGGATTTTCCCAGTGAGGTTTTACCTACCCCGGGAGGGCCGTAAAGACATAAAATAGGTCCTTTCAGGTCCCGCTTGAGTTTCAGAACAGCGAGGTATTCGATGATCCTTTCCTTTACTTTATCCAGTCCTGAATGATCCCGGTCCAGGATTTTTTTAGCCCTCTTCAGGTCGAAATTATCGGTGGTGAATTCATTCCAGGGTAAATCTACCAAAACCTCCACATAATTCAGGGCAATCGGATATTCTGCAGCTGCCGGATTCATTCTGAGGATTTTATCCAATTCTTTGTTGAATTGAATCCCCACCTCTTTGGGCCATTTCTTCCTTTTCCCCCTGGACCGTAATTCTTCTACCTCCTTTTCCGGGCCTTCTTCTCCCAATTCGGTCTGAAGGACCTTCATCTGTTGTCTGAGGAAATAATCTCTTTGTTGCTGGTCAATGTCTGTATGGACTTTTTTCTGGATCTCACTTTTCAGCTCCAGCATTTGGATGTCCTTCATCATGAACTCCAGCAGCAGGGTAGCCCTTTCAATGCCATCATTGATTTCCAGTAATTTTTGCTTGGATTCTACTGGAGCATTGATGTTGGAAGATAAAAAGTGGGTCAGAAAAGGCGTACTGTCAATATTGTCCAGAGCTACCTGAGCCTCCCTGGGTATTTCAGGGTTCAGCTGTAATATTTTGAATGCAGCTTCCTTAAGAGATTGTTCCAGCGCCTCTATCTTCTCACTGTTGTTGGGGAATGTTTCCTCCAAAAACCGGACATTGGCCAGGAAATAGGGATCTTCTGTAATTTCATTTTCTATCCGAAAGCGTTTTTTCCCTTGTATGATAATGGTGGTATTGCCATCTGGAAGCACAATCATTTTGATGATTTTGGCCAAAGTGCCCACATTATAAATGTCTTCCCAGGAAGGGTCTTCCATATTCGGGTTTTTTTGGGCGCAGACCCCTATTAATTTATCTCCCTTTTGTGCTTTTTTAACCAGTTTAATGGATCTTTGCCTCCCAACAGTAATGGGTATTACTACCCCGGGAAATAACACCGTGTTTCTTACGGAAAGAATAGGAATTTCTTTTGGGAAATTTTCATCTTTCAACGTGCCTTCATCATCATCATCAGTAATCAGTTGTATCAGATCACCCTCTCCTGAATAATCGCCTAACATTAATGAATGATATAATTGATTGTCGTTATTGCTCATACAGACATAATGACAGGTATCCTGTCATGTTATTTTTTTAATATAAGAAAAATCCCCTTGAGTTTAGAGATTGTATTAAGATTAACCAAGGCTTATGCCAAGTTGATCCTGGTAACAAATTGTCAGTGATTTAAAAATCCAAACCAACTAATGTTATGAGATCCCATCAAGGAGTAACAAAGCAATCTGCTTAAAAGGTCAGGTTCCCGTAAATAGTTTGAGAATATCGTTACCAATTGCAAATACCATGATGGCCAAAAGCAATACCATTCCTACTTTCTGGGCATTTTCCAGGAAACGGTCGGATGGGCTTCGGCCGGAAATCATTTCATACATTAAAAACATCACGTGTCCACCATCCAGCGCAGGTATCGGCAATAAATTCATGAAAGCCAATATCATGGAGATCAAACCTGTAATCGACCAAAATTTCGTCCAATCCCAGGTGGATCCATAAATCTTGGCCATGCCTATAGGGCCACTTACATTCTTTGTGGAAACTTCCCCGGTAAACATTTTTCCCATGGCCCGGGCATTGATAATAACAATGCTAAAAGCCCTTTCCGTACCCAGAGGTATGGATTGTGCAAAAGAATATTTTTTGCGTACCGGTTCCAGTAAATTATCTACTGCGATACCAATGGTGCCATCCTCACTAACTTTGACATCTGTTAGCAATTCCTGTCCTTCTCTTTCGATAGTAAGGGTGACCTTTTCTCCCTTATTTTCAGCCAGTACTGACTGTAAATCATTGAAGTAATTCGTTTCATTGTCATTTACCGCAAGTATTTTATCCCCTTTCTGCAATCCAGCCTCTCTGGCAAAACCATCAGGACTTGTCTCCAGAACGGCAAAAGGAAACCTGATATTGATAAAATTGGACATGCTTTCCTCGTTGGAAAAGGAATTGATAAAACCATGAGGAATGGCTATCTGCATGCGTTCTCCATCTCTTTCTATGGTATAGAAGCCTCCGGAGCTTAAAAGGGCATCGCCACTACTGAGATCATTTAATGACTCATAAGGAACACCGTTAATATCTAATATTTTATCCCCATCCTGCAGACCAATTTGCTCACCGATATCGTATGCTACAATCCCGTGCTCTATTACCTGATCCCGTGAAAAATAGGTTTCTCCTTTGCTGTAAACCAAAAGGACAAAGATGATAATACCTGTTACCACATTCACAAATATGCCTCCCAACATAACTATTAAACGCTGCCAGGCAGGTTTGGAGCGGAATTCCCAAGGCTGGGGTTCAGCTGACATTTGCTCGGAATCCAGAGATTCATCAACCATGCCGGAAATTTTAACAAATCCACCCAACGGGATAGCACCAATGGAATATTCTGTTTCTTTCCATTTGAATCCGGCTATTTTTGGTGGAAATCCTATGGAGAATTTCTCGACTCTCATTCCAAACATCTTTGCTGCCAGCAAATGTCCCAATTCATGAAGACCCACCAAAATTGACAAGCCTAGTAGCAATTGCGCTACCATTATTAATGTATCCATTATTTATAATCTACTGATGATTTGTTCTGTTAATATTCTGGTTTCTTTGTCTGTTTGGATTAGATCATCCAGGCCAGGCCTTTCTATAAAACCAATCTTTTCCATTGTCTGTTCAATTAGGTCTGACATTTCAAGGAACCTGATTCTGTCCTGCAAAAATGCTGCCACCACAATTTCGTTGGCAGCATTTAGGGTACAAGCTGCGTTCCCTCCTTTTTTGAGTGCAGCAAAAGCCAGACCCAAATTTTTAAAGGTTTCCATGTCAGGTTTTTCAAATTGCAGGTTTGGATAATCCATGAAATCAAAGCGGGGAAAATTTGATTTCACCCGGTCCGGATAGGACAAAGCAAACTGGATAGGAATACGCATATCCGGTAAGCCAAGTTGTGCTTTTATAGAACTATCTTCAAATTGGACCAGTGAGTGAATGATGGATTGGGGGTGTACGACGACCTCAACCTGGTCTATTTCCAATCCAAATAGCCATTTGGCTTCTATCACTTCAAGGCCTTTATTCATCATTGAGGCAGAGTCAATGGTGATTTTCGCTCCCATATCCCAATTGGGGTGTTTCAGGGCCTGGGCTTTGGTTACCCTGCTCAGGTAGTCCCTGTTCTTTCCCCGAAAGGGTCCCCCTGAGGCCGTAAGGATTACTTTTTCTATGGGATTGTGAAATTCCCCCACCAAACATTGGAATATTGCCGAATGCTCTGAATCAACCGGGAAGATGTTGACCGCTTTCTTTTTGGCCAATTGTGTGACCAGGTCCCCTGCCACTACCATGGTTTCTTTATTTGCCAGAGCAATGGGTTTTCCGGCCTCTATGGCTTTTAATGTGGGTAGGAGACCGGCATATCCCACCAAAGCTGTCAATACGATATCTACCGTATCCATTTGTACTACATCCGCAAGGGCCTTTTGTCCGGTATAAACCTTAATTGGATGCGCAGACAAGCTTTCCTTTACCTCCTGATATAAATCTTCATTGCCTATGACCACCACGTTTGGCTTAAATGCCAGTGCCTGTTTGATAAGTAAGTCTTTGTTGTTTTGTGCAGTGAGTACCTCAGCCTGAAATTTATCGGGGTGTTGAGAGAGCACTTCCAGTGTTTGTGTACCTATACTGCCAGTGGAGCCAAGGATGGCAACTCTTTTAATTGTAGACATGGATTTGCTTTACTTGCTAAAAAAAGTATGTTGATGCATATAACATCCTATATTTTATCTGCTGACAAATTTACAAGGTTAAAGCAGTTTTTCACGTTTTTTTCTTCACTTTTTAGGAGGTTGTTTTTTTTGGCATAAATTTAGGAGGGAAATAATAGTAATTCCGGATGGTGTCATTGCTAAATTTTGTTAAAAAATTGGCAGGCATTTCATGGTTACCGTAAATTACCAAAAAGCTTTAATGTCATGCTAAAAAACCTTCTTTTAGTGGTTGTTTCTTTTTTGGCTGGAATCCTGGGTGCATGGTTTTTTACCTTTGCCCTAGAAAAGGAATTTTTCCCACTTTCAGGGGATGAATCCAACCAGCATTTCGGTTTCCAGACCACAAATATTGAAAACACTACCCCTGATTCCTTTGAAAACCCCGCTCCTCATCCCAGGGTAGATCCGGAATCCTTTATTGTGGCTTCAGAAAACAGTACCAATTCAGTGGTATTTATTAAAAATTTTTCCGGCACAGATTCCCGCAGGTATAGTGTTTTTGATTACTTCTTTGGACAAGGAGCTCCCCAACAAACGGTAAGCACCGGTTCAGGGGTGATCTTTTCAGCGGATGGATACATTATTACCAATAACCACGTGATTGACCGGGCCGAAACCATTGAGGTAATCCATAAAAAAAGGACTTATAAGGCAAGTTTGATTGGCGCAGATGCAAATACGGATATTGCCGTTTTGAAAATTGAAGCCGAAAACCTTCCCGCCATTGAAATTGGCAGTAGCAGAAACCTTCAGATAGGAGAATGGGTCCTGGCTGTTGGAAATCCATTTAACCTCACTTCTACTGTCACTGCAGGGATTGTCTCGGCCAAGGAAAGACAGATAAATATCATGGGAGGTGAATTTCCGCTCGAGTCCTTTATACAAACTGATGCACCTATCAATCCAGGAAATTCCGGTGGGGCACTGGTGAATGTGAAAGGGGAATTGGTGGGGATCAATACGGCTATCTTGAGTCGTACCGGCTCTTATACCGGCTATGGTTTCGCGGTTCCTGTGGATATTGCGGCAAAAATTGCCAATGACCTAATCCGATATGGGGAGGTGCAGAAAGCCATCCCGGGTTTGGAAGTAGAGGAGATAACGCCGGAACTCGCAGACCAAATGAACCTTAATTCTCTGGATGGAGTGATCGTGTCTCGTTTGATCCGGGACGGAGCAGCTGCCAATTCCGGAATCAAAGTGAATGATGTGATCATTGGCATCGATGGCAATCCCGTCTCTGGCAAAGGAAGTTTTGAAGAGGCATTGTCCTATTATTATCCGGGAGATAAGATAACGGTACAATTCCGAAGGGGGAATGAGCTCCAAAAATCAGAATTGACGCTTCAGAATTTACTAGGTGGTACAGGGGTGATCAAACGTACCTTTTATACTTCTCCCTTGCTTGGGGCCAAATTGGAGAAGATTAATGCCATCGAAAGAGACCGCTATGGAATTGATGCGGGGATAAAAATCACCGGACTAACCAGAGGCTATTTAAATGACTTGGGCCTGGGTGAAGGTTTTATCCTTACAAGGATCAATGATGAAATTGCAAATGATCCTGAAGAGGTGGGTGAATTTCTGGAGGAATACAGTGGCAGTCTGAAATTAGAAGGATTGACACCCGGAGGCCGGCCCTTTGTCCAGTCTTACAGTATCAGATAAGGCCATTTTCCATAAGCTGCATTTCTATGTGTTGTATAAAAGCGTTAACCAGAAAAATTAAAAGAATCAGGGAATTATTTATAGGTGTCTAATTATATAGGGGAGTGTTTTATTGGTCCTAATTGATTGTATTGAAATAGGCACGTTTCCAATAGTAATAACCAGTCTATATTGTCAATAAAGACCTATTTAATGGAAAAAGAATATAAGCCTCTGTCCCTAATTGAATATCAAAAGAGGTTCCATATAAACACTCACGTTTTACGTAATTGGTAGCTATGAATTTTGGATAAGTTTCCTAAAAGATGTAGGCAATATGCGGTCCGCCAGCCTTAGTGGTTTTAGCCCAATAAAGATGGCTCTAATACAGATTTTCCAAAAAACCACCTATGATTCCCGGAATATTTTTAACCTATGATGCGCTTCTTGCTTTTGAGAGCATCTCAAATCCAATAAATCATTTATAATTTTTGCTTTCTGAATCCAATTAAAAATCCTACGTCCTTAAATTTCCTTAATTTTGGCTAAAGCTGGGGTATTTGAAATGCTATTTTTTTGAGAAAGGGTTATTTTTTATTTAAGAGGTTTTGGCAATGATTTTTTGGCTATAATATGGTTACAATTTAAGGATCCGTCTCCTTGCATCAATTGCCATGGTCTTAGTATTTATTAAAGTGTACTAAAAAAATACATCCAAATACAAAAATTGCCTGGCTATCCCAAGGGCTTATAGAGCTAAAATTAATTCATTGATATTAAGTTATTAGCTAAGAACTTAATTCAGTGATTCAAATTTTCTTTAGTTGCACGATAGGAGCAGGTAGATCTTTTTTGGGAGACTTTATTCTCTATTAACATCGATATTTAAGCATATACTCTAATGCATTAGGCCAAGTTTTCGAAGGTTAAGAATATGTCTCGTAGGTTTTTTTAAAAGCACGGATTCAAGCTGGTTACGAAACCTATATCAGGTTTTTATGTATCTTTCAAAAAAAAAGTACTCTTGGGGCTTTTGATCTGCTTCTTTCCGCTGCTTTGCGTTAGTGCATTAATACTATTAAAATAATTTATTTAATCAAATCAACTTCTTCTTGTAATTTATTAGCTAATAATTTGGTAAAAATAATTGCGCCATCATTATTCAAATGACCAGGATCATTAAATAAATGATATTTTTTAATGAAAGTTCTATCCTCAGAAAAATCAAATATAGGGATTCTATTTTTTTCAGCAATGATCTTCATTAAAGTTAAAGAACTATTTACATTCATTCGATCAAATTGTAAAAGTTGAGGGGATACTGTAAAAATTAACTTGACATTATGCAATTTTGCATCATTAATAAATTCTTCAAACATAAGGGCAAAGTTTTTATTAATTATTTTTGATTCTTCATTTTTTTCTTTGGAAATCAATGGCTCATTTATTGGAGGAAAGGATTTTTCCATTTTTTGATTCAAAGGTCGAAAACCTTTATAGTCCATTTGTGGAACAAAAAAATATTTTAATGCATGTACAAGTGTTGAGTTTGTTTGATAGGAAGAAAATAATAATTTAAAAGTAATGAACTCTGAAGATAATGACAATATGGGATCTAATTCTTTTCTAAAATCCCAATAGTAGGGATGCAAATCTGCAAGTCTTTCATTGAATTCTTCCGAATCATACAACCAATCTTCATCAAGGTTAAGTATAACAACTTTTGGTTCATGCCTTTTCAAAATCATTTTTAGTAAGGCAGTTTGAAAAATAAGTCCCTGACCTTGAACACCTGAATTATAACAAGTCATATTTAATTCCTTTTCCAGGATATTAGATACAAAGTGTCTATTAGCATGAGAACTTCCCATAATCAACACTTCCGAACTATTATTTTGAATAGAATACGTCAATCTTGCGTACTTTCCTGTTGTCTGAGAAAAGAAAATTTTCTTTGCAATAAACCCCAAGGATATTTCTATAAGTATAAAAACTAAAAGAAATTTTATTGATTTTGAGATAAGCATTTTAAATTCCTTATTTTTCATCTCGCTGTCCACCTGGCAATTAAAATTGAAAATAAATAAACTGACTTGAATTAAAGACTCCCATGTATAAAATTAAAAAAAGGATACAGCTATAAAATCCCCATCTAACAAGTGGATATTTATTTTCCGCAAGTGAAAATGATTTATTGAAGTACTCTTTTTTTATCTCAGTGCCTAAAAGTATTGATATAGCCATTACAGCAAATACCGGTGCAATAACGTCATTATCGCTGGGTATATATAATTTTCCCGGGTTGATTATAATGGATTTTACAATATATAATGCATCATTTACATTATTGGCCCTAAAAAAAATCCATGAAAAACAGATTAGAATGAACGTTAGTAAAACATTAATAATCTTTTTGTTATTACTTTTAAATAAAACCGCTTCAATTATCAAATAAATCCCGTTTAAAGAACCCCAAATAATGAAGGTCCAATTTGCACCATGCCAGAATCCACTCACAAGAAAAGTGATAAATATATTAATTAACCATCTAGGATAAATTACTTGGTTACCTCCTAATGGAATATACAAATAATCTCTGAACCATGTAGATAAGGAAATATGCCAACGCTTCCAGAAATCACCTACTGAGGTTGCAAAATAGGGTCTGTTGAAATTTGTCATCAGTTTGAATCCGAATAAACGTGCAGTTCCAATTGCTATTAAAGAATAACCTGCAAAATCACCGTAAATTTGAAATGCAAAAAGAATTGTTGCTGCCATAAATGATAAACCAGCATGGTTATCAACATTATTATAAACAGCATTTACATATATGGCAGCTCTATCTGCAACTACCAACTTCATGAAAAATCCGACAATCATTAATTTCACCCCTTCAGAAAAGAGTTGATATGTAAAGGTTCGTTTTACATAAAATTGAGGCAATAAATTTTTTGCTCTTTCAATAGGTCCGGCAACCAATTGGGGAAAAAAACTGACAAATGCCGAAAAAGCTAGAAAGTCCTTTGTGGGTTCAAGCTTTCTTTTATATACATCTATGCTATAACTCAAAGTTTGAAAAGTATAAAAGCTGATACCTACAGGCAAAATGATATTCAATGAACTAGCTTTAATTTCTTTTCCGAAAAATGAAAAAGCGGTTATAAAATTGTCAAGAAAAAAGTTGTAATATTTAAAGAAGGCAAGAAAACCCAAGTTTACTAAGATACTTGTCCACAATAATATCTTTCGTTTAGTCTTATTATTTTGTATTAAAAGTCCAAGTCCTACCAAATAATCAACAATGGTGCTGAACAAAATTAAAGAAAGAAATCTCCAATCCCACCAACCGTAAAAAAGGTAACTGGCGGCAACAATCAGAAAATTCTGTAATTTCAAGTTTTGGTCTTTCACTAGCCAATAAAGTAGAAAAACTGTTGGCAAGAATACAGCAAAGTCTATGGAATTAAAAAGCATCTTTTTTATTTATCCTTTAAATGTTAATTTTTACCGCTGTCGTTTTTTAGTAGGACATTCATCTTCTGATTTAAGCTATGTTGAGAAAGAATGTTGCGGATATCTAGATCATGAACCCTGTTCCATTCTTTCTATTCTTTCTCAAAATAGGGAATTCGGACAAGGAATCGGTCAACTTTCTTCATAATTATTTAATTCTGTAGTAGAATTTACTTAAAACTTATCTTCCCCCTCAATTAGATGAGGAATCAGCCAACACTTCTTGCCTGCCATAGTTGTTATCAGCTCAATGCCACTAGCAAACTTGTAACGAACATGCCAAAGGCTACCGGCGCCCAGATTCGTTCAATTTTACTGGGGGTAATGGCATTCATAACGGTTCCCAATGCAAAAAAGACCACCATCACCCATATCCCTACCGAGGAAATGGATTGGAGTTCCGGAAATACCCGCCCCGCCCTTGCCCATGCAATGGCCAGCATTCCTCCTAATACCAAGGCGTTGACAATGGCAATGGCCCTCATTTTCGGGGGGTATTTGCCGGGGTATTTGCCACCCATGGAAGCGGCACCCCAGGGCATGCCGGCAGCCAGACCAAGCTGAAATAGGATCACGATACTTGTCAGGGCGGTGAAAAGGATAAGGGATACCGTTACTGTCATTGTTTTTCCTTCAATTTACTAAAAATCCATTTTCCCTGGTTGGAAACAGGTAAGAAATCCACATTCATTGAAACAAACCGCTTACTTTCTGTATCAGGTTCCGTATCGCTTGCGAAGGATTTTACCAATTCGATTGAAGGTGATTTCCGATAATCCCCAGGTGTATCCGTCAAAATTCGTCGTATTTACCAACTGGATCACCACCGTATCGATATCTTTGTAGTACCGGGCGAAGCTCTGATAACCGGGAATCAGGCCGGTGTGCTCGTATACGTAAATGGAGGAATAGACTTCCTGTTCCTCATCCGTCAACAGAGATCCGTCGTTTAGTGCCCGGAGAAAGGTACCTACATCCCCGGCGCTCGCTATCATGGAGCCGTAATCCGTTGTCTTGATATCTTCTTCCACGCCCACGTAATACCCACTCATCAGGTTCTCCAGATCGATGTCTTCCAGGGAGCCAAATGTATTCTTCAGACCCAGGGGAAGGAAAATCTGCTCTTGCATGTATTGGAATTTCCCATACCCCACCCGCCTTTCGATCAGTTGGGAGAGCAACAGGTAATTGGTATTCGAGTAGGCGTAGGCAGCGCCCGGTTCAAAATCGGCCGGCATGTCGAGCACCCCTGCCAGTGCCTCTTCGCTGCTCGCGGGCGGATTGATCCAAAAATCGGGTGTATCCGTGAAATTGGGAATACCACTCCTATGCTGCACCAACATGCGGATGGTAATCTGTTCGGCATATTCAATCCTTCCTGCCAATTCGGGGAAATAATCCGTGAGTGTGTTGTCCAGGGACAGAAGTTTTGCCGCGACCAGCTTTGCGATCAGCACGGCATCGTACAATTTGCCGATGCTGGCAATTTTAAACAGGGCATCGGGCCGGGCAGGTAGTTCCGCTTCGCGGTTGTGCCAGCCGGCGGCGTAATACTCGGGTGCTGCTCCCTTTCGGTCCACATACACGATAATGCCATCCAGGTCATGCTTCAGCGCTGCCTGAACTTCGTCCTCAACCGTAGCGGGAAGTGGCGTCAACCAGGCAACTAAAAGCGTCCAGGGCACAAAATAAAGGGAGATTGGTGTAGCTACAAGTAATGTAATGCGGAGGATTTGTTTCAGGGACATGTGAAATTGGTTTAATATAAATGCTGATTTTGAAAAGGAATAGCGGCTCAGGTCCGGAGTGCGGCAAAATGGTAAACATTTCAACTACATCCATAATTCAAAGCAGCTTTCCGGGACAAATTACATATCATCAGGCTCTTTTTTAGGGAGCTGCCGAATTTTTATGATTTTCCCATTCGCCCGTCGGAGATCATTTCGCTCCACCAAGGCAAGGAGGTCGCCACCTGGGAGCTGTTTTATGGTCCTCACCCGGCCGGTTACATTCAATGCTACCGTTTCCTGTGTTTCCGGGTTGTATTTCATCAGTCTCCTAAAGGCCAGGGAACCGAAAATAAAGTGATCATTCCAGTCGGAAATCCTGCTTTCCGACACCTTTAGCAGACAGGAAGGCGCCAATGCCTGTCCGCCGCTGGGTGTCGGCACGGTCCAGATATGTACGGGTAAAACGGTAAAACGAGAAGCTGAATCTTCCGATAGGGTCGACACCTGGGCGCCGTCATAGTTGACGCCGTAGCTGAAGAGCGGCCAGCCGTAATTACCTCCCTTTTCAATGATATTGAATTCATCCCCTCCTTTCGGGCCATGCTCCAGTCCATACAGTGTATCAGATGATCGCTCATAGAATAGCCCCTGCACGTCTCGGTGGCCATAGCTCCAAATGCTCGTCGGTGATGTGCTTCCATCAAATACCGGATTATCAGAGGGGATGCCTCCATCTTCCCCAAGCCGATGAATTTTCCCCGCATCGTGGTTTAAATCCTGAGCATGCATAATGGGATTTGTGCTCGTTGAAAAGTCTGAATTCCCGACGTTTAGAAAAAAGTGACCTTCGTCTTGCCAAGCTATCCGCATACCGTTTCCGGTATAATTTTGATCTCTGGTAATAAAAATCGTCTCAAACCGGTCAATGGTATGATTTTCCAGGGTAAGCCTGGATACCTTGGCAAAACCGTCTTCGGCCAGATAGCAAATGTAAATCCATCCGTTTGACGCGTAGTCGGGATGGAGGCTTATATCCATGAGGCCGCCATGCAAAATTGCCGGCAGGCCCGGAACACCGAAGGTCACCACTGCTGGAAGTCCCATCAGTTCGGTGAGGTTATTCCCGTCCAAATGGAACATCTTCCCTATCCGGTCGGTAATGAAATATTCCTCTTCGCCAACAATCGCTATACCATAAGGGATGGTAAAGCCTGTTGCTACAGTATCTATGACAAAAGAATCGTCAGCAATAGGAAAGGGAGCCTCTGGCACAACTATCATGGCATCGGTACAACCAAGCAGGAAGATCCCCGCGCCAATCGATAAAATTTGGGATTTGATTTTCATGATTCTCTCTATTTTCGGTGTTTTACTTAGCCTGCGCAGGTGCCGCCTCTCGTCTTTTACTACAGGAAACCGCTGTATTCATGGAATGGCCGCTACCGCATTTGCGGAACCTTCGCCAGGGGCTTCCATTTCCCGGGCTTGCTTCTTCATCCCGAACAGCGGCCTTAATAACCCTACCCGGCTGATAAGCCCCTCATAGAGGAGAAAGCATCCGACAAAGGTAAATCCGCTGATTGCGATAAATTTCGCTGGGGTTGGTATAGCCAGTGGCAGTACCAGGGCAGCTACGGCATACAAGACCGCCATGTGGACGATGTACACCGGATAGGCCGCCTGACTCAAATACGTAAGCGATCGACTAGGCCGGTTCAGATAGCGGTAGCCCAGACCAAAGATGCCAAAAATCCAGCAATGGGACTCTATCGCAAGCGCGTAATCTGGTAGGTTGGTTTCAAAAAAGAAGAGCCGGATCAGATAGGAGGTCAGTGCTACTCCCAGGTAAAACCACTTCCACCGTAATACCGTTTGCCAGAAGGCTTTTCCACTGTAAACAAACAGAAAGCCAAAGAAAAAGGCCAGGAATCCCAGGAAAAACCCATGCCAGGTGAGGGCGTACATTTCAAATACAGCGGGCTGGAGAATGCGTACCTCCATTATAAAAAATATTGATACGCTAAGCGGGCCTGAGGGATTACCCATGATGGCCGATAGTTTTTTCCTGAACCCTCGAAGTGGCTTTCTCATCAACAGGAAAAAAAGAGGTGCCAGCAACAACACATAGACAAAAATGTTTCCCAAAAACCACAGGTGACCCGGGTGCGGATAATACATCAAAGGCAACTTATAATATTGCTGGAAAACAAAGACGTGCAAGGGCGCTACGACAAACACCCCAAACGCAAAGGGCAAAAGAATTCTTTTTGACCGCTCTTTTACCAATTGGCCCCCATTTCTTTTCCGGATAGCAAAATAGACACCCATTCCGGAAACGTAAAACAGGAATGGTATGCGCCATACATTCAACATGGACATCAGTTTCCACAGACTTTCCATCGGTACCTCACTCCGGATAAAGCCGATAAATGCGGCCCAGGGCTGAAACACAATCGCAATGTGGTAAATCAGCAGCAACGCGATGGCTACTACCCGCAGCCAATCAATATCGTATCTTCTTTCATTTTCCATTACGCTCATCCTATAGTTATTGAAGCATCATGGCAATGACGGGGCGGGTCTTTTCCAGTTCCTTCAGGTCAAGTTGTAAGCCCAAAGGTCCCAATTGCGTCTGCATCATTTCATACACCGGTTTGACGGCCTCAAACGGCCCCATGACGGTTTCCCTGGGCGTAGCCCCGTACTCGTTTCGCAGGGATTTATCAGCCGCCGCATCCAGCAATGCCTGAACCAATTCTACCCGACAGAAAAAAGCCGCCACGTGGAGCGCTGTAGATCCATCGTTATTTTTTGCCGATAAGTCCGCTCCGGCGTCAATGAATTGTCGGGCGATATCGCCTTTTCCAAAAGTTATCGCTGAGATCAGAGGCGTGGCTCCGCCAAGCGGTTCCTTTTTATTGATATTCGATCCTGCATCAATGTGCTGCTTAACCACAGCAACATTTCCGGCTAGCACGGCGGCATGAATATCCATATCGGGTGCTTTATTCCCTTTTTCATTTCGTCGTTCAGATGATGGGGAACAGCCGAATGATAAAGCGAGCAACAAACCGATACATACAAAGGCATTCATTCTTTTCGTTTTCATAGTTTTGAAATTATTTGTTTGAAATTTTATTTCCTACAAAGGTCATCAAGCCACCTAAATCAGATGTAACTGCGATGTTGCCAAAAGCATGAATTTTGAAGAGGAGATAAAAATTATGGCGCAGAAGTATAAATTATGACGCAAAGCCGGATTTTTCGGATAGAAAACGACCCTCTCCAAGCCGTTTGTATTGTCGGAATTATTTGTAAATTCGATTGTTAAAATTTCCTCATGGAAGACCCATCCATTTCAGGCGAAGCATTTATCGATGCCGTAGAGGCCGTTGTCCTGGACAATGTGTCGCGGGAAGACTTTGGGGTGTCCGAACTGGCAGAAGCGATGAACATGAGCCGTTCTAACCTGCTCCGGAAAATCAAAAAACACACCCTTCTATCTGCCAGTCAGTACATCCGGCAGATAAGGTTAAAAAAAGGATTGGAATTGCTGAAACAAACTTCTTTGACAGTTTCGGAGATTTCCTTTCAGGTGGGTTTTGGAAGCACTTCCTATTTTATCAAATGTTTTCGGGAGCACTTCGGCTACGCTCCGGGTGAGGCCAGAAAAATCAGGAAGGAACAAGCAGTCCCTTCCCGATTCGTTAAAAAATACCGGATTTCCGCATTGGCAGGGCTTCTGGTTCTGTTATTTGCTATTGCTTTTTTTGTCTTGAGGTCTTTAATACCTGCTGGTGGTACGGGCCAGGATAAATCCATTGCCGTTTTGCCCTTTAAAAACGAAAGCAGCGATTCCGCTAACCTGTACTTCGTCAATGGTCTTATGGAATCTGCCCTGAGTAAATTACAAAAAATCCAGGATCTGCGTGTGGTAAGCCGAACTTCTGTGGAACAATTCCGGAATACAGACCTTGCCATTCCTGAAATAGCTGAAATTCTCCACGTCAGCTATATCCTGGAAGGTAGTGGGCAGCGTATTGGTGATCAGGTTTTATTAACCATCCAACTGGTGGAAGCAGCGACCGATCGACCGGTATGGGGAGGGCAATACAGTCGGAAAGTCGGGGACATATTTGCCTTGCAAAACGAAATAGCCAGCGAAATCACCGATGCTATCAAAGTAGTGGTTACTCCAGCCGAACTGGAACGCATCGAGAGGCAGCCTACGGACAACCTCCTCGCATACGATTATTACTTGCAGGCCTTGGAGCGTATGAATGAACAAAATCGGGAGGGGCTCCTTTCGGCCATTCCTTTGCTTGAAAAGGCGGTTGAAGAAGACTCACAGTTCGCCCTGGCCTATGCCAACCTGGCCATTTCCTACTATTACCTCGACATCTATCAGATTGAGAAACAATACACGGACCTCATCAACAATTATGCAGATAAAGCATTGCTTTACGATTCAAAATCTGCCGAAAGCCTGATTGCCAAAGCATTGTACTACCTGCACACAAAGGAGTTTCGCCTGGCCCTGCCCCATCTGGAAAAAGCACTGGAATACAATCCCAATTCTTTGCCGGTGATCCAACTGCTGGCGGATTTCTACGCACGCATTACGCCAAACACCGCCCGGTACCTGGAATATGCACTGAAAGGCATTCAACTGGACGTGGGCACGCAAGACTCAGTAACCAAAAGTTATACCTACCTGCACCTGAGCAATGCCCTGATCCAAACCGGCTTTGTAGACGAATCGATCCGGTATATCAACCAATCAATAGCTTTCAACCCGGACAACGAATATGCTCCTTTCCTGAATGCCTATATACGCTACGCCAAAAACAGGAACATAAAGCAGACTACTACGCTGCTTTTGCAGGAATGGCAAAAGGATAGCAGCCGGCTGGACATCCTGCAGGAAGTGGCAAAAATGCATTATTTCCAGGAAGAATATGCCAAAGCCTTTGTCTATTATGAGCAATTCGTCGCCGAAAGGGAGAGACAAGGTCTGGGCATTTATCCACAGGAGGACATCAAAATTGGGCTGGTGTACGAGAAAATGGGATACCCTGATCGCGCCGCCGAATTTTTCGATTCCTATGCCCAATACTGCGAGCGAGACCAATCCATTTACAAAAGTGCCAGCATGGCTGTATTGTACGCCCGTGAAGGAAAAATAAAGCAGGGCATTGAGCAACTGCGCATTTTTTCCAACCAGGAAGATTACCAATACTGGATTCTCTTGTTTTTCGAGAAAGACCCGCTAATCGCTCCCCTCAAGGAACATCCGGAATTTGAGACCCTGATGCAGCGGATAAAGGATCGGTTCTGGAAAAAGCATGCGGCCCTCAAAAAATCATTGGAGGCCAAGGGATTGATTTAGTGGCAGGAGTGTTTTGGTATTTTTTAGTCCCATATTTCCGGACAACGAATTTTCATTGTTCTTAAATACGAAAGGAACTGGCCTGCGTGAACAGATTCGTGATATCCAATCCGTAGTAAATATGCTCCGAGAATTTTCTTTTCACCATTTCCAGGGTGAATGATTTCGGTTTCGGTTAATTCTGCATCCGAAAATTGGGCAACAGTTTTTAAAAACGCTTTTCTATGAGGGTCAGCAAATTCAAGTTCATCTGCAAGGCTAATGAATGGTCGATTTTTCCAGGGCGTTTGGTAGTTTATCATACTCTCATTTCTGATGATACGATTCCATCCATAATCGGCTTCCAAAATATGCCTAACCATTTCTAAGGCAGTCATTGCTTTGTCGTCGGGTTTCCAATGATAATGGCTCTCGGGAAGCCCATTCCAAAGCTTTATGCTTCTTCTCCTTATCTCTGTAAAATTCAAAATTATAAGTTCAGATTGAGTCATTTTTTTCGTTTTCGAGAATGCCACCTCACATTACCGCTAACGCCAAAGTATGAATCGTAGCTTTGGTTGGTGCGGTGGGTGTATGTGGATATGATTTCTTATACCGATTAGCTCACCAAGTTGTTCCTGGGTTAGTTTATGCTCCTTGCGAGCAGCCTTGATCATAGAACAATGAGCTCGAGTTTAAGCTCAAATTCAAATTCGTCTCTTCGCGCTGTCCCAAGCTTGCCTATTAGCAAATCCTGCGTCTCGTCTAATTTATATGCTTTCATCTTCCTTTCTTTTTCCATTCATCGTATTCGAGCCTGATATGCATCAATTTTGGTTTTCAAATTAATCAATTCGGATAAAAATCATTCGCTTCTTTTGCCTTTTACTTTGAAAGCAACGGATTAAGACCAATATCCAGTAAAGGATTACCCTTTATTAGCCAATTCGTGGACCATTATCTATGAAGATCCTTTCTTTCTGGTACGGATCGGCTACTGACCAGGTAATGCCCTATTCCCGATCAGTGTGTTGCCGTTGATTTCGATGATCATTTGCTGGTTTTTGAAAAATATTTTCAATTCATCCGTATAGGTAAGCCGCAGGTAGCCTTCACCTGCCGCCAGGAGCTCATCGTCCAAAAACAGGCGCCCTTCGAATGCGTGCAGTCGTAGCTGCTCCCGATCCATTCCCAGGTGTTTTTTCAGCTCTCCTCTGACAAAGGTATATTGCCCCATCTGGTCCGGATAGGCCCCGGGATCAGCGAGACCGTCATCGGAAGGAAGGGAAACAGGCTGCCCTCTCGCTGTCAGGTACAGGTCCCGCAGCAATTGCAGGATGGGGGTATTGCCCCAGTTGGAGGTGATGCCTATAAAATCACCACTATCCGGCATGCGGATGATCACGCTCTTGGTGCCGTATCCGCTGCCGGCTGCAAAATAGATCTGCTCCTCTCCAAAATACTTGATATTTACCAGCGGTTTTGATGATCATTACCTGGCATTTCTTTCCCTATATTTTCTTCGCAATATAAAACCCATAACTGTAATAGGCCTTGTATTTTTGATACAATTCCATTTTCGTATCTTCAACCACTTTTCTGGGAGGTTCGGAATGCGCATGCTGATCCAGAAAAGCTACAAACCGCTTTTCCAGGGGCTTATAATAATGATCAGTCCACCTTTCCGGCGAAAGACAAAAATAGGCTACCGGTGAAAACCCATTGTGCTCTAATATCCTGATTTTATCGGATGCGGTAGCGATTTCCGGGTAGGCCTGATGCCAATAATCCTCAATTTCTTTGGGCCGGGCATGGCTGATCCAGGTGATTTCACTCAGGGCCAAAAAATCCCCCAGTCTTCTGGAAATTTTTCCAGTGCTTTATGCCGCTTTCAAAACCTATATTATAGATGGCCCCTTCGGACCAGATCAGGTCAGTGCGAAACCACTTTTAGCCCGATAATGGAGGCGATCAATGTGCTGATAAAAAACAGGCGCCAGAAGGTGGCCGGTTCCTTAAAAATCACAATTCCAATCAGCACCGTCCCTACCGCACCAATACCGGTCCATACCGCATAGGCCGTTCCGATCGGTAGCTGTTGGGTCACCTTTACCAACAGCAGCATGCTGATGCCAAGGCAAATCAAAAATCCCAGGTAGCAGTAGGTAGCCTCTACGCCGGATGCTCCTTTCGCCTTGCCGAGGCAGGCAGCAAAAGCTACCTCAAAAAGGCCGGCAATCACCAATAGTATCCAATTCATTTTCTCCGATTTATGTATCAGACTGCAATATCGGGTTATTATTTTATTGAACCTTTTCCAGAGTACCACATCAGCTGTAACTCTTCCTCAGGAAATCAGTAATTTTCCGCTCAAACTGGTGATAAGGGGGTAAGATTGAACTGATTAAACCGATTAATCCTGATACCAAAATATTGGGGCAACAGGCATCAATTATGATTTCATTTTCATGAATCGAGATTTGCGCACCAATCGTTGAAGACTTGCGTACAATGAGGCTTTTTCGAGGTGCGCTGTCAAATGCATACACCGAATAATCGGAAAATTGCTTTTCCAAGGACCGCTGCAAGTCATTGAGGTCAGTGGGTTCTTTGGTTTGAAGGATCATGGTATTTTTCTTTTCTTGTTTGAAAAATAGACAAAATTATCGAAAATTCGGTATCGACTTTGGTATACTTTGATCACACAGGTCCTGTTATTCAGTACTTTCGCTATACCATTCCCCAAATTCCCTGCAAGGGCCTCTATGTTTTTACGTAAGCTGAACCTGTCAAAGGGTTTTGCAGTGCATGTAAATGGCTCAGCTCAGGCCGCCTGAAGGTAGCGTAAAGTTTAAAGTTAACTGTTATATAAAGAATTATTAAGGTTTTGAATAGTGGATTAATTCCTCTACGTAGAAAAAATCACCTTGATTTTGGGTCAGTTTAATGAAATTTTTTACTGCAGGTGCATACATCCAAACTTCCTCTTCGTTTGCATTGTATCCTCTGGAATTTGTGGTCTTACCTGTGTATCTAATGGTGTATGCCATGAATGTTCCAGCTGCTACCGTTTCTTCCCGGTAACTCAATACCTCAGCCTCCTGACTTTGGCTTCCCGTTGTTCCATCCTGGCTGGTCCAATTGTTCTCATATTTCCACTTTTTACCCACTTCCAAAGGCCAGTCGTATTTAGGTGTACCGCTTTCGTCGGGCCTGACAATGTCAGCAACAGGAATCGTATCGCTTCCTATGGTCATACCTAAAACGCCATTCATACTGACTATTTCTCTGGTGTCTTCGCCATCCGAGCGGACTTCTCCCTCCGTGGTGACACCCTTGTATTTCCAAACCCATTTTTCACCGAGCCGGTAATCGGCAAGCGTTGGTTGGCGGGAGATATCAGATGTCAATGAACGGCTACAGGAACCCATCATTACCAATGCCAAAAATAATATGATGTAACTTTTCATTTTTTGATCTATTTTGAATTTGTTTACTATGCCCTACACTCTTTTTTAGTGTGTTCAGGCGGTCTTTACCATGGTGTACGTGAGTTCCCCGCCCACTTACTGAGGCGGTGGAAAATAGCGTTGCTGTGGCTATTGATTCTTTCTGATTATTTGTGCCATTCTATTGTTGATTATTTCTGACAGGTTCCAATTGTAAAGCTTAGGGTCAGTTGTGCTGTAGAAGGCAACAATTACGGTATCTATATCCTTATGATATGTGGCAAAACTCTGGTAGCCCGGAACCCAGCCTCCATGTTCGTACTCGTAAAGGGAAGCATATATTTCCTGTTCTCCGGGCTTAAACATTGATCCCTCATTCAAGGCCCTTAGAAAAATCCCTACATCTGCTGCAGTGGCCAGCATGCCATGATCGTCTGCCTTTAAATCAAAGGGATGTCCTTCATGATAGCCACTCATCACATCGTCTATATTCACCTCCTTCAGCGAAGAGTATGTATTTCTGAGCTTAAGGGGGTCTAAAATTTCCTCCCGGATAAACTCAAAGTTGGCATACCCCAGCACATCATCCATGATCTTGTTGATCAACAGGTAATTGGTATTGCAATATTCATAGTCTTTGCCGGGTTCGAAGTTGGCCGGTTTCCCGAGTATCAATGCAAGGCTTTCTTCGTAGGACCCGGTTGGAGAAGCCCAGAAACCAGGGGCATCTGTAAAATTGGGAATTCCGCTCCTGAGCTGAATCATCAACCTTAAGGTGATTTTGTCTGCATGTTGGATTTTTCCTTCAAGTTCAGGCAGGTACTCCGCTAAAGTTTTATCAAGAGAAAGCCGTCCCTCACTTACCAGTTTTGTGACAGCTACTGCATCATACAGCTTGCTGATACTCGCAATTTTAAACAGCGCATCGGCTTTGGTCGGTGTTTCGGATTCCCGGTTGTGCCAGCCAGCAGCATACTGCTGCGGTGCCTTACCCCCCTGGTCGATATAGACGATCATGCCGTCAAACCCATGAGCGATTGCCTCCTCCAACTGTTCCTGAATGGTATCAGGCAGGGGAAGGATCCAGGCTTTCACCAACAGCCAGGGAACAAAAAAGAGGGAGGCGATTGATCCAAGGATCAGGACTACTCTCAGTACTTGCTTGGTATATTTCTTTTTCATGATTCGGTAAGTTGAGACGCTTCTTTGTTTTTAACCCGTTCCACAGCCGGATCTACAGGTGGACAGTTTCCATTCAATTTTTGCCAGTAATTCATACCGGTGGACCTTTGGGCTAATACCTCAGACTGAGTCGCTGTCCTTTTGCTGCAGGGAATATCCTAGTGCAGCACCAATGGCGATTCCCAGAGAAATGCCAATCGCCAGGTTGCCCATGGCGATTCCGATGGCGGCGCCAACGGCCGTTCCCAGGGCGATTCCCACTCCAACGTATTTTGTTTCTTTCTTTTCCATAATCATTTTATTGTTTCAAACATTCTAAGTAACCGAAATAAAAACCATGCTTCCAGGATCCTTCATTCACCCTGTTTCGGTTGGAAAAGACAAAGCATACCTTGATCGTCTTCAGGAGATTTGAATTGTGAATTCATGGTTACTGCTTTTTTGTGAATCATTGTCTTCGTATTAATTCGAGTACAAAGGTGCACTTTCTATGCTTCGCAAAGGTTCGCATTCTCAGGTATAGGTTCGGAATTACATTTCGGAACCAAAAAAGTATAGAAACAATGGTTTAACCTTTCAAAAACTGCCTGGGGATCGCACCGGTTTCCTTTTTGAAATACGTCCAAAAAACGGTTCTGGAATGAAAACCACGGCCCCATACATCAGGATAAGCGGAGAATTCTCAGGAATTTTTTGGCAGCTTGCGCAAGCAACTGGTTTTCTTCATATCAAAATGAGGTTTGACCTTGCAGGTTTTTCATGTGATTTATTACCAATTTTTAACCTGATTGGCATCGTATTACTTTAGTTTTAAAAACCTGATGTTCTCAAAATTTTGACCTGATAGCACAAATCCTGATACTTTTCCTTCTGAGTTGATTTGAAAGTGCGCACCCGCCTCAAAATTAACGTGTCCTACACTCAATATGGTTTTTACAGCCTGGTCATTCGTCATTGGCGTTGCTAAACCAATGCCTATCATTTAAAGTAATTTCTTCTTTTCAGCACTTTATCCCTTACTGCCAACGGTATATTTACTCTTTTTTCGAATCACGAGTGCCGATAAGAGAACAATGATGAGGTAGCCAGCTACCAATAAAGTCAATAGATATGATTTATTGCGTTGCATTACAACATAATCGGCAATGCCTGCTTTCCAAATAATCCATTGCATCATAAATTACATTTTGAGTTTTCCGGCTTCCAAATCACCTTAATTTCTAAAAGCCTGTCAAAAAGCTCATTTGTATCTCCCAAATTATCTCCAGCACAATTCCGGATAAATGATGCGTAATTTGCTAAAGGATCACAGGTGCCGTAAAAGAAAATTCTTCGGCCTTGGTACAAGGCCGTGGAATAATAGGAGTATTCATCATTACGCACCTCATCAATGGCTTCTTTTAACCACTCTAATTCCTGTATCGGGTTCTGTACTTCACAAAGATTTGTTGGTAAGGAATCGTCTTTTTCGCATGAAATTAGTCCGAGTAAAAATACCAAAATGACTGATTGTGGTAGCTTTAAAATGGTTTTCATTTTATTCATCATTTAAATGTATGTTTTTGTTTTATTAGTTCGTTACCCCCTGCCACTACATTTCCCTTCTTTTTTGCTATATCTACATAAACATGGGCTTTCTGAATGGCTTCAAGTGAATAGGTTCTATCGATAATGGCTTTCATCTCTCCCTTTTCAAAATGAGCTTTAATAAATTCCAATTGGACTTTTGTGCTTCTCGCAATTGAAGCACTTGGGGACTTCCGTATTTGGTGCTAAAACCTGTTTTCATTGCCTAAAAATTAAATCCAAAATGCAGCCCGGGCTCTCCATAAAAAAATTTTGACCATTTGTCATCTTGCTGCTTGAATCCATCTGGCATTTCTGTGTGAAAAATACGGTGGGTGATGGCAATAGATGGCTCAATGAAAAACCTGTTTTTGAACAACTTAATATGGTAGCCTAGACGGTAAGTGTTAAAAATCTGAAAGCCATTTGCGATTTTCTGGTTATTCTCGTCAACAAAACGTTGCCAGGCATTCATTACATGAAGTCCCGTATAAAGACCTTTCCACCAAAATCGCTGATAAACCAGCGCAAAACCATACTCTCTAATGTAACCGGGAAACTTTTCTTCTGGGGCTTCATAAGCGTCTCCATATGGAATACCCAGGGACCAGGCATATTTCCAGGTTTTTAGTTCTACCGATACCACATCCTTTTCTGTGATGCGGTAACCGAAATTTAGCTGTGCAAAATCAGGCCTGTTTGTCTCAGCGAAATTTCCAAGGACGAAAAAGGTGCTGCCAACAAAAAATTTTTCTGAAGTGCTATTCTGGCGGGAATATTGTGCATTGACGTAAAAACTATTTGTTATGAAAATGACAAAACCGATCCACATTGTTTTTTTCCCCATATCTTCTTTTTATATAAAGTGATAATGCAAAAGTAGATTAGGGAGATGCTATAACTCGTTCACTTAAGTTAAGAAAGCAGGTTAACCCTTATTCTTTTCAACGATTCTTGTTCTTAGCCTACTTAGAGATTGTGGCTTAATTCCTAAAAAACTAGCTAACTGATATTGCGGCACCCGTTGTATTAAATCCGGTCGTTTTTCCAAAAGGTCCAGATAGCGTTGTTCCGGCGAAGAGGTTTTGAAGGCATCAAAGTCTACTTGCTGTTGAACCAACAGTTCTTCAGACAATATCCGACACATCGTTTCAAACTTTGGGAATTTTTGAAAGATTTCGCCTTCCATGCTAGGATCAGAAACCGTAAGGATGGAGTCTTCAACGCAAGAAATTGAATTTTCTGAAGGCTTTCCATTTAAAACACAAGGAGGAGTAAAGCCTTCCATTTCTGTATAGAAAGCGGTTGTTTTTTCATCGCCATCTATGACATAAAATGACCGAATACACCCCTTTAATACAAAATATCCCTTATTCGATTTTTGTCCTTCTTCCAGCAAGACAGCTCCCTTCTTAAAGGCATGGAATATATCTAACTCAACAAGAGCATCTTTTTCTTGTTCTGTCAACGGAATATATTTTGAGATGAAGTCAAAAAGTAAGTTTTTCATTTATCGATATTTTTTTTGAAATTAATGGTAACGTCCGTATTTAGCGATGTTCCAGAATGGAGTTACGTATATCTCACTATCACTCCCACATCGTTCCCGGTTTGCCCTTGTCAAATTAAGAAATTCGCAGGCAAAAAACAGCAGCCCCTTCAGATTTTGTGAAGAAAATATTTGAAGATCAGGACCTTTTAACCGCTTCTCAATCCATGCACCCAACCCTTACCTCCCCGGCCCCAGCAGCGTCCTATCCACCGCCACGGAATCGATTTTTTCCCGGGAATAATACAGGGGAAAGTACTGGTCCCTGGCCCAGGCTTCGAATAAATTGTCGTAAAAGGAACTGTCCGGATCGCCGGACTGCCCGGGGGCATTGCTGGCTTGTGTGGCATCCCAGTCTCCTGTGTTCACAATGATGCGAAAGGAAGCACCCGAACTCTGCCGGTTGTTTCCCCCTGTGGAACCGGGCGTATAGGCATTGCCGCCCCGCGGAAGCGGACCGAGGTTCAGTTGGGCATTCAACTCCTCGGTACCCAGCGTTCCCAGGCTGTGCACCAGGTAGGCATGCTTGAACCGCTCCTGCCCGTACTGCCAGTTGTCCCGGTTCTCACCCAGGTTTTCTTCCAGGTAGGCCAGTCCCTGCACAAAGGCATCTGCCAGCAGACTGTCGCGGCCGGCCTCCGGGTCGGTACCGAAACGCCCGTCCGGGACAGCGATCCAATCCAGGATTTTCTTCAGCTGGATTCGGCCAATCATTTTCTTCCCCGCTTCTGGTACAAAGCGCTCGCTGACCAGGCGTATTAGCTCGTTTTCAAAGGCCACGTAGATGGCGGCAGGAATGGAATTCGGGTCCAGCCTATGGTCCCATCCCCGGAGCCGGTCCCGGTCCTCCGCGGCCTTGCCGGAAAGGGGAAGGTCCAGTAGGTAGGGTACCAGGACCCGGGCGGGAATGCTGTGGTAGTCTACCTGCAGGGCTTTCATGTCTTCCATGCTCAGGGCATTGCCGGCTTTCAGCACTTCCTCCACCCGATTGCCGCGAAAGGGATCCGCCCAGGAAAAGCCTATTGCCTCCCAATGGGTATAGTCGGCAGGGGTCACGTTCTGGTTGGCCGAAGCAAAGTAGTCGTCCGGTGGATTCACCGTGTGGGGCTTCTGGGGAATGGGCAGGTAGCCCTCCCACTCGTAGCGTCCATCTCCCGGCACAGGCACCAGGCCGCTGAAATTCCGCCGAATGGGGGCAATGCCCACGGCTTGCCAGCCGATGGTACCGTCCTTGTCTGCCCAGACCATGTTCTCCCCCGGAATATGGCTGTAGGCACAGGCTTCCCGAAATTCCTCCCAGCTTTTTGCCTGGTCCATGCGCAGGGAAGCCAGGTAGGGAGCCCCTCCGGGTTCCAGCCAGGCGCATCGTACTGCATAGGCCTTGTGGTGCATGGAATCCACATAGGTCACCGGTCCGTGACGGGTATAGCGCAAGGCAACTTTCTCATCCTCCTGGCCCTTCACCGGAATGGTCTCCATAATGACCTTCATGTCCTCCCAGGCACCGTCGTAGCGGTACTGGTTTGGATTCTCCGGATTCAGCTCATATACGTACAGGTCTTCCCCGTCTGTCCGGAACACGGTCAGCCCCCATGCCCCATAGCCATTGTGTCCGATGGAGATGCCGGGGATCTCGGGTTCCCCTCCCCCGATCACATCCCATCCGGGGGCATTCAGGTGCACCATGTAGCGCAGCGAGGGAACGGCTATGGTCCGGTGCGGATCGTTGGCCATATAGGTATGACCGTTGGCTGTACGTGAACCGTCCACCACCCAATTGTTGCTGCCCAGGGAAAACGGCGCTTCCTCGGGTAGGAAGGCAATTTCTTCTGCTGCGCTGTCCATCTCCGGATCGCGGTATTCCGGCAGGATATCGCCGGGCTTGAAGGAAAGGGGTTTTCGGTAGGCCTTGTATAGGGCCAGAATATCTGCAAACAACAATTCCGGCTCGATCTGCGGATCCAGGGCAATCTCCGGGTCTTTGGGGTGAAACCACTTCAGGTCTTTCACCTGCGCTTCACCCAGTTGCGCCACGGCCCGCCCCAGGTCCAGTTCTTCTTCTATATTTCCCAGCAGCCCCTGGTGTCGGGATATCACCACCTCGGGTGTCCATTTTTCCGGCAGGATACCGAGCATCCGGAACGGCAGGGGAAGCTCATCGGGCCTGGAGCGGATTTCCTCAATGTAGGCATTAACGCCCTCCGTATAGGCAGTAATGATGGCTTCTCCTTCGGGATGGTAATGATTCATCTCCTCCTGCATGTCTCCCCGAAACCGAAACAGCCGGGTGCCGATGTCCCGCTTCAATTCTGCAGCTCCCAGGATCTCCGCTACCGTGCCGGTGGCCTGCCGTCTCCAGACCTCAAATTGAAAAAGGCGGTCTTTGGCAGCAGCATAACCCTGAGCATAAAACAAATCGTGCTGGTTGTTGGCATAGATGTGGTTCACACCCCATTGGTCGCGAATGATCTCTACGGGCTTCTGCAGGCCAGGAAGAGAGAATCGCTCGGCATCTTTGGATTGGCAGGCCAAAAGCAAGGGCAAGAGGAAGGCAAAGACAAGTGTTCTCATAGGTAGTTTGATTTTGAATCGGTAAAAAAGAAGGAGAAAAACCCGGCTGGTTGCATACTGCCTCATCGGCCCCTTCATCTGCCCGGGATGGACAAGGAGTCTTCCTTTGCGTCAAGCACAGTTAGGCACAAATGCTTCAGGAGAACAGCCCTTCCTTTTTCCCTGCCTTCAATATACAGCAAAAATACCGATGGGCCAACGGCAGCGGGAGTTCGGCGCAAGGTGTACCTAAAAAGGGCTGCTGTTGCGTACCGATTGTCGGCCGCTATATTTTCACATCAACTCCCCGATAGTTTTTCGCCCCTTGCTGCCAGTTGGGCGAGTTGCTCGATTCTTTTTTTCTCGTTTCTTTTAAAACAAAGACGTTTGAGTTGTCGGTTTTGGGTGAAATGTTCCAATGATTACAAATGGGTTTGGAGCCGTGTTATGATGAAGTTTCGTGGTTCCAAGAAATAAAAACAGATCTTTAGTCCTTGCGAAATCATCAATGTATTTCTTCCTGACGTCTTCACAAGCAAGTCTTTCATCGCCACCATGCCTTTTTAACGAATTCCAATAAAGTTGACCAATTTCCCAATCTTCTATCATCATGGTACTTGTCGTGCCTTCAGAGTCCTTAAGCTTATATGAGAATTTGTATGGAAGTTTTTTAACAACTTCGAATTTTCCTTCTTTGTCAGCGAATTCAAACAAGTTGAGCTGATTCAGTTTATCAAGCTTTTCCTTACTCCATTCACGATCCACCTTCTTTATTTCAAGACCAACTATTTCAGAGGGCTTGAACACCGCCAATGAAGTGCCAATTTCTTTATTCTTGGCCTCAGCTATCAATTTGCTTAAGCTCTTATAGATTTTATTTAAAACAACCTTTCTTCTTTCCTTCCAATCATCACCGTCAGGTTTGATTTCACCCACAATTTTTATCTCAGTTTCATGACTTACTGGACGATAACTTTCTTTTCTAAAATCACTGGTGTTCTTTACAAGGTCGATTTCAATCCATTGATACTTAGAATATTGCTGGCTGTAGTTCCTTTTCCGAAACTGCACTGGGTAAATTCTAATCCATGACCCGTCTTCTTTGAAACCTGC
Source organism: Cyclobacterium plantarum (assembly GCF_011290685.1). Taxonomy (GTDB): domain Bacteria; phylum Bacteroidota; class Bacteroidia; order Cytophagales; family Cyclobacteriaceae; genus Cyclobacterium; species Cyclobacterium plantarum. Next base: position 269,097 of record NZ_JAANYN010000007.1, on the reverse strand, counting down.
AGTACAAACAAGTTCATCATATTTTGCAGAAAGTGATGGATAGGTTTTTACGGTGATTAATACTTTCTCCTTGGGCATTATAGATTTTTCTGATCAATGTCCCATGTTGGAAGCTTTTTAAGAGCATCAGCCACTCTACTTCTATGGCACATACATGGTTCTTTCTCAAAACAGGTAATGGCAATGCGGCGATATTTTTCAGCCAGCTTAAAAAGTTCATCTAATTGAACACTGTTTTCAACAAGAGTGGTCCTTTCGTAATCATCAAAAAGTTTGTTATAGTCATTCATCGTTTTTAAATCAGCCCTCTTTTCCGAGTCTATACCTAATTGCGGAATGTGTTGATATTCAATTCCAACACTTTCACAGGCTCCCTTCAACTGCTTCTTTGAAAACCCATATTTCATACTCAGTGGATTTTTACGAACATCACAAAGTAATTTTACGTCATTGATTATGAGTTTGTTCAAGTAAGTCTCTAGACTTATACCTTCATATCCAATTGTGAAAAATGCGGGGTCGTCGAAACTTCTTTTTTGTGCGTGAACCTGTTCACGTTCTTTGTCAGTCAACAGATCATCAACAATCTGGCTTTTGATTGCGAAATAAGGATATTTAATGTAGGTGTACTTTACCAGTTCCTTCTGATTGAGATGAGCGATTTCTTCCTTGGTCTGCTTAATTGCAGCTTTATCTTCTTTTTTTAGCGTTGTAAAGAAGGGTTCCTCGGAGTTTATAATCCAATCGGAACCACGCGCCTTTGTTTTGTTGATGATAATTTCCTTCTTGGAAAGTGTAGATAAATCTTGGTTGGCTTGAAAAGAAAAGCTCCCATATTTAAAAGGGACAAAATCAAAAGACTTCTCATGCTGCTTTCTCGTTACCAACAAGAGTATTTTTTGAAGTTTTGTATGTGACAAAGCTCCGCCAAACTCCTCTAAAATTCCTAATAACAATTTCCTCCGATAATACATTATGCAAATTTAGTAAATAACTAAACCAACAACTACGGGAAATCTCAATATGCTAAATATGATCACTCTATGTCTGGCATGAAACCGAATATCAGGCGAACTGAATGTGCTCAAATTTGAAGTGATCTCCTGCCCCGGTTTTTCATCATTAAAGAAACCATTTGGCACCAAAAAGTACTCGTTCCCGACTCTATCTTTTGCTTTTTTCGAATGTTTCAATCCAATAGAACGACCGGTTACGAACAGGATTCAGTATTAACTTTCAGCCCGATCACTCCATCGCCAAAACTTAAGGACCACCAGCCTCAGCGTTCCCGCAGTAAATATTCCGCGTAACGCAAGGCGGAAGGCAGCAAATTTTTCCGATCCCGGGCATGACCGGTAAACGCCTCCAACTGTTCCCGGGGAATGTAACGCCCGCCTACCCATACCCCCAGCGGTTTCCGAAGCGTGGCCGGATCTATCAGCGGATTGCTCTGCAACAACACCAGGTTGGCCTTCCTGCCCACTTCCACCGTTCCGGTATTGGCCAGAAACGCATGCGTTTTGGCGGGATTGACGGTAGCAGTCTTTAACGCCTCAAAGGGGCTCATTCCAGCTTCCCGATAGAAGGCCAGCTCCTGATGCATGGAGACACCGGCCGGAGTGATGCCAATGCCGGCATCGGTACCGGCGACCAGGTTGACACCTGCCTCCTGCAGTTTGCGAACCGCAAGCAGGTGAAAGCGGTGCTGCGCCAGAATCTTGTCTGCTAACAAGGAGTCACTTTTTGCTGCCGCTGACCAGCGCTGGTACTGGGCTTCGCTATCGACCATTCGGATCAGCGGATTCATAAAGTCTACCTCACTGGAATTCAAAATGCCTTCTTCCGTCAATAAACGGTAGATATTGTAATACACGACCAGTGTAGGACAGTGTGCTGCCGAGGGAAAGGAAGCGTAGTCCGCTACTACCCGGTCCAGACCGGCAGTATCCAACTGGTAGTTCAGGGCCTGTTGCACAATGTCCTCGGTGTGCTCCACGCTAATAATTTCCGGGCGCAAGTGCGCAGCATAGGGAATGGCCGCAGTGGGATGGGCGGCGATGTCCATATCTTGTATCCGGCACTCCTCCAAAATGGCCTCGAAAAGCTCCGGCGTCAGCCCGTTGTAGGTCTTGATAAAATCATAGCCCCGCGCTTTGTAGCTTGCTACCTTTTTCCGGGCCTCGGCAACGGAAACCAGCTGCAGGTTATCGTTTCCATGATAGTCGGGTCCGGTCAGCTTGGGTCCGGAGGTATAGAAGTCCGGAGCCAGCAATTCGCCCGCGTGGATAGATTTCTTCATTCGCAGGTGCATGGGTTGCCCCCAGAGGTTACGCACAGAAGTCACCCCATTGGCCAGGTACATGCCCAACTCCTGGGCATCCCACACGTGAACGTGCATGTCAGTCAAACCGGGCATCAGGTACCCGTTTCCCCCATCAATTACCGGTATTCCCGAGGACTCAATTTGAGGAGCGATTTCGACGATAAGGCCATCCTGTATGTGTACCATCTGATCGGCTAGCACGGTATCGGCGGTCATGGGTACAATCTGCACGTTTTTGATCAGGTAATCGCGTTGCTGAAATCCGGGATGCTTCGCTATTTTCAGATAGGAAAGGCTCCGTTGCTCCTGATACATCATGGCGAAAACCATCAACAAAATCAGCAAGAGCAGGCCGCCGGCTACCCGGCTTATTTTTTTAACTCGTTTCATGATAATGCGGTAAATGGTGGGGAAAAGCGCTGCCGGCCAGCCCGGAAAAGCAGCCAGAATGCAAAGCCAATCTCTGCAAAGGCCATCGGAAGGCTTGCAATCATTTCGGTAATTTCGATCTGTTGTGCATGGTCGGGGAGACCGAATTTGGCCATGTGTATTCCCGTGTAACAGCAACCGGCAAAGAGCAGCAACCAGCCGAAGATGGAAGGTATTCTGCTATCCCTAATTACCAGCAAACCCAGACCCAACAGGTGAAAGCCAAACAGAATCAAACCCTGGGACCAGATCGTTTCAAAACGCTGCAGCGCCAGCATAACTTCAGTGGCACCTGCAGCGGCCTCCACGAGGGATATGGCATCCACCAAATGGACAACTGCAGCCAGCAATATGAATGCATATAGTACCCGGATCAGGGCGGTGAGTACCGAAAGACGGAAATGAACTTCTTTCAGAAATCCGTGTAAACTACCTGCTACCAACAGGTCCAATACCACAATCGCTCCCCATGCCACCATTCCATTGCGAAATAGCGTACCTGATGACTGCAGGTTTCGATACGTATCCTGCGGGCTCTTCATGTCGATCAGGCCTCCGTACACATAGCCATACGCGTACCCAGCTGCCAGGGCCATCGCGATGAGGGCTAGCCCGGAAATAATGGCCATTTTTCGTTTATTTGACATCATCCGCATTCAATTTACTCATAAGGAATCCTTTTATCAACAAATAGGCGGTGAGCGTAACCTCTCCCAGTACAGCCGTCAGTCCCACCAGAACTGCGAGCCATTCTTCATTACCGGGAAACAGAAGATCGCCAAAGGCTTCCATTTCGTAGCCTATTCCTGCCAAAATCATCAAGATTCCTAACCAACCCGGTAGTGAAGAGCGGTAAAGCAGGAGCCCTAAAAGCAGACAGTGAAGACCAAAAAACACTCCTGCAATCAGATAGCCTATACGGTGCGCCTCCATAAAGAGAAGGCTCATAGATTGAAGTTGCGGTCCGTCAAATCCAGCCAGGAAATCCGGTGCCAGAGCTGCCTGTAAGGCCAGGTAGTGATTAAGAAGATTCAAGCTGCCTATAGCCGGGTGGGCTAGTAGTCGCAACACCATTGCCGTCATCGCCAGCGTCTGCCCATAGGTTCGAAACAGCTTGAATAACAAGATCGAAATGATCGCATCCAGCAAAAAAGCTATCAGATCAAGTACCAATCCCAGGCGAAACAATGCTTCCTCGCCAGCGATATTCAGGGAAGTGGCCGCCGCATCATCCGGAACGATCAAACTGCTGCGGATGTAGCCCTGACTGAAGCCAGCAAAAACGATTACCAGAAGGTACATGAGGCCTGTTCGCCTCATGTACGCTTTTCTTTCCGATATTCCAGATAGTGGATTCATTGTAAAATACACTTTAACCCCATTTACTCGGTGAATTCCACCACGGTTCCGCTGACTGTCAAGGTTCGCTTGTAGTAAAACGGAGGAACACCCCCCACATGTTCTTCGGTAAGAATATTGGTAATGGTACGGCTACCGGATGTCAAATCTGCCTCTTTTAGCATGGCCGCATAGGCTTCGTTATAGAGGTTTGTCCGATTCGTCCCGCCGAAAATCAGTACATAGTCGACTGTTGACGATCCTTTTACTTGTCCCAGTACCTCGAAATTATTGCTGCCCAGATGTACTTCGGTACTGTTTTGGTTTTGGTTTAAAATCCAGGCCTGATTGACCCCACAAGATCCCAGCCCGACAACTAAAGTCAGGGCAATAACTGCATTTCGTACGTTTTTCATGTTGTTTGTTGTTTAAGAATTGAATTTGATTGAAAGGATGAAAAATCATCCGAGTTAATAATTAGTAAATTCCCTTTTTTGTGACCGCTTTCGATGTATTGGTGTGCTTCGGAAAGCCTGGCCAGCGGATATTGCCGGTCGATCACGGTCCGGAGTTTGCCTGCTTGCTGAAGTTCCAGGACCTCGGCCAAAAGACTGCGAAGTTGTTCGTCCGAAAGCATGCCGGTAGCTTCGAACACCGCTTTCCTGGAAGAAAAATAACGCGTGTAGAGCATTTTAACCAACAAGGAAAATTTCAATACCGGCGAATAGTAGGTAGCGTGTTTTTTCAATACCCGCTTGCAGTCCGTAAAGGAGCGTTTGCCCAGGGTATCAAAAATGAGATCGTAACAATTGTCGCCACGTGTGAAATCCTCCTTGGTGTAGTCCACCACATGGCTGGCTCCCAGTGATTTCACCAGACCGGCGTTCTTACCGCTGCATACAGCGGTCACCTCGGCTCCCAGGTGGCTGGCAATCTGAACGGCAGCCGTGCCAAGGCTTCCTGAGGCTCCGTTGATCAATACCTGATCCCCCTTTTTCACCTTTCCGAGACGCTTCAGGAAATTATACGAAGTCAGGTGGCCATCACTGAAGGTGGCTGCCTCGGAAAAACCCAATGATTCCGGAAGGGGCAGTAAGACCCCGCTGGCCTTTAGGGCCAGGTATTCGGCATTGGCGCCAAACCCAAGGGTGGTTTCCCCAAAAACCCGGTCCCCTACCTGGAAATTGCGGACTTCGGCTCCTATTTCTGCTACGTATCCGGCAAATCCGGTTCCCGGTATGTCGTTTTTTGGCTTTCGTAGCCCTAGAAAAAGACGTGCCAACCAGGGCTTGCCGCTTCGCATCATGGCGTCTGCTGTAGTAGCCGATGAGGTAATCACTTTCACCAAAACTTCATCCCGACCAGGAAGGGGCCTGCTGACTTTTTGTAATTTCAGCACGGAAGCAGGGCCGTATCCCGTGGCCCTGATGGCTTCCATTTTCTCGTTGTTCATGACATTACCTTGTTGATTCGGAACAAAGTTGGGCCAATGAAGCGTCACAAAGGTTCGGGAAAAGTAAAAAGGGGTTCGGAATTATAATTTGGAACCAATTAATCCGATAAACCGCTGTTTTTATGAAATTCTTTGGGGGTCATCCCGGTCTCCTTTTTGAATACGGTATTGAATACCGTTTTGGAATTGAAGCCGCTCTCGTAGGCAAGTCCGATCAGGGAAATGCTTGTATTGCGGGGATCTGCCAGCAGTTTTTTAAAATGGTCCACTCGGAACCTATTGATATAGGCGTTGAAGTTTTTGCCTTGCTTTTCGTTGAGCAGCCATGACAGTTGGTTGGGGTGCATTTCCAGTAGGTTTGCCAGAGAACGAAGGGAAAGAGAAGGGTCAAGGAAGGGGCTCTCTGTTTCCATAAAGTCAGCCAATTTCCGAAGGTACGCTTCTGCCTCCCTTTCGCTGAGTTCGGCACTGTTCCGCCTGGGAGAAGCGACGGTCGGCGTGATATCGGCATATATCCGCTGCCGGTAGGCCTCAAAACGAGAACTACCTCGCAGGTAGTCGGCTAGCGGATCCCCAAAGGTAAGTAAGAGAATGGATGAGTGTTTTTGGAATAGTTTTTCCAGGACGGAAAACGCCTGGTCTTCCCGATGAAGTGCACAGTATACTAAAAATAAATACGCATGCGCCTGGAAGGATGTATCTCCGGAAGCATTCGTTTCCAATTCGGTCAGCAGAGCAGGATATTCTTCTGCGGCTCCTTGCATCACCCGAAGCAGGCAGGCCAACCCCAATTTTTCATCCGGCATGATTTCATCAGGGTTTCGGTCAGCAATAAGTGCCTCTGCCCGATCGTATGCACCAGTTTTCAAAAGCACATAAATCAGCGTAATGAGCGCCGGTAGGCTTTTGGGGTTTTCTTCCAATAGCTGCTCGAGTAATACTTCTGCCTCATCAAAGGATCGAGAACGATACAAAAAATACGCCTGGTAAAATTTTGTTTCCGGGTTAAGTGGATCTATGGATCGGGCATAGCGCAAATGCTCTCCAGCCTTTTTCATATCGTCCCTGAGCATAAAAAGAAATGCCAGAAACTGATGCCCTTCGGCATAGGTAGGTTTACTGGCGATGGCTTGCCGGGCAAACTGCATGGACTGGCCAAAGTCAGCTTCGGTGAAGAAAGCCTGATTGGCAAGGAGGTAGTTGAGTGGCGCATTTTGGGGATCAAGGGCTTTGGCCCGCTGAATGGACTCGATGGCCTTGGCCCAGGCAATTTCGCGCGGAGCAAAGCCGGCAACCGCCAAAAAACTGTAGGCATCGGCCAGTCCGGTGTGTGCGTCGATCAGGTCGGGATCAATCTGGAGGGCCTTTTCAAAATACCCGATGGCCTGGTTGGCGTGTTCGGGATTCCACTTGTTAAAAAGTGATTTCCCCTGCAGGTAGTACCGGTAGGCCTCCACCTTCCCGGTAGGGGCCTGTACGAGCTGATCGGCGATGTTCAGGTGGCCGACATGTTCGCGTAATTTGTCTGCTATCCGAAGGCTGATCTCATCTTGTATGGCGAAAATGTCTTCCAGTTTTCGGTCCCAGCTTTCGGACCAGAAATGGGAATCATCCGACACGTTGATCAACTGAGCGCTGATGCGCAAGCGGTCGCCACTTACCCGTAGGCTTCCTTCGAGTAGGTTCGCTACCCCCAATTCCCTCCCAATTTCTGCCAGCGGGAGATTTTTCCCCTTGAAGAAAAAGCTGGAAGTCCTGGATGTGACTTTGAGTTGCTCGATTTTGGCCAGGGCATTGATGATTTCCTCCGTGATACCATCGCAGAAAAACTCATTTTCCTTTCCGGGGCTTGTGTTAACAAAGGGCAATACAGCAATGGATTTTGGATGGGTCATCGATCGGTTATTTTGTGCCGTCAGGCGGGCGATTGGAAATTAACAATTACTCGCTCTAAGTTATTGATTTTTTTTAAAAATTGCCCCTGGGCTGCAAACGATGCCCTGGGGCTGAAGCGGTTGGCAGGTTGGCATCATCGTGCGGTCGGTTGATGCCCGATTTTGGCAGGTACTCCTAATGTGTTAGAAACAGGACTTCTTTTCCTACATTTTCTCTTGATTGAGTAAAATACGCCTGGACCCTTTGCTACCCTGCATTGATTCGAAGATGGGGTAAGTGAAGCCTGCAGCTAATGGCGGAGATCTTAAATTTTTCTGGCCACCTAGTGGAAGGTTTGGGTTCGTCGACAAACCCGATACCCTTCCTGGTCCATTAGGTCCTTCCTTGCAAGGATTCCTGAGAAATCCGTTTCAGCATTTTAGGCTTTCCGTTCTGGTTTTCACTTCGCCTCCATGGGTGTAATGGTATAACCGAGTGCGGTCAATTGATTTATCAGTCCGCATTCGTACATAAGATGACTTAATCCAACTGCGATGAAGCAATTTTTTTTGCTAAGCAATTCAACAATCGTCTCCATCCATTTTTCGTTCCTGTCTGTCAGCATCAGTGCATTGGTACAAGGAGCCTGCAATTGGTAGTCTATTTCCATCTGCGCATACCAATCGGTTTCTTCACAGTCACTGGTATGCCTGGCTCTGATTTTTTCAATTATAGTGGACAACCTGCGTTTATGAATTTTTCGGGGCATCCCTTCGACATCCTTATTGATCAGGGCTATTTGTTCGGTTGTAGTTTCGAGACCATAAAGTTTGATGTCCTGTTCGACGGCCTTAGAAGCGATGTAATCGTCCAGCGAGAGAGAAATATCCTCAGGCGCTTTGTTCAAACAGATCTGCTGTTTAAAATGCCTGTTGAGGAAAACATGCATTTCGGTGGGGGTGATTTTGTTGAAATCTGTAGGACTATCGGCAAAGAGATCCTCAATGTACGTCAGGTCTTCCTTTCCCAGGTATTTTTCCCAGCTGGTCGTCCCGGTACGTGCATTGATAATATCTTCCGCAGTGTGCCCGGGAATGCTCAGGTTTTCCTTGATCAATACCTCACCGGAAGACAAAGCTTTGCCTGCGTTCGTCAGTGCGTCGAAAAATTCCTTTCCAAATGCATGGTGTGTTCCGAATAAGTAGGAAACATTATTGCTTTCAGAAGTAGTTACCTTGAATAAAATGGTGTTAACGGGACCAGAATTTATCCTGGTTTGTCCTTGTACTAACCCAACCTGAAGCGTGAGCCATACTAACGGAAATAAGAAATAGAGGATTCTTTTTATTATCTGTTCCATATTAGATGCTGATCATTTTGTCCGGTCCATAGTGTCAAGTGAGGTTTAGGGCTGCTTCCATCAAAAATAAAGCGGGAGGAGAACAATAGTAAATCTTTTTTCCAGATTGCCACCCAGTGAGGTACCAATGGTTCGCTTTGTTGAAGAATAGTCTGACGTTTTCCATTGGGTTGAATCAAGTCAAAAGACCGTTTGCCCCAATAAGCCAGCAACAGGTTACCATTGTAATAATCCACATCAAATAATTGATTTCGGTTCAATGGAGCATCCATTACATTTGGGTCAATGAGTTCATTCCATTCGGTAAGGATGCTACCATCTTGCTTTACCAAATAACAGGCTTTGTCGCCCAGTAAAAGGATATGATTGTTTTCAACTGCCCGAATTCTCCTTATGGAATCGTTAAAATCAAAATACCTGGCAGGCTTTTCTCCTTTTCCCAAGATCACTATTTCGGGGTATTTCCCAAACACCAGTTCATTATCGGATAACATGAAAAATCCGCCTTCCCCAATCCTAAAATCGTCTCTGAGCCAATCCCATATTACGGTAGGTTCAGTATCAATGGTAGATTTTAGAATTCTTACCTGAAATTCGTCCGATGCCTGTAGAAACTTCCGTTCTATAATGTAGATTTCTTCCTCTTTACCAAATAGCATAAAGTCACTTGCCGGATGCTCTGATTGAATAAATACTTTTGGTTCAGCCCCTTTTTCCCAAATCATGACACAAGCATAATGGTTTACGTCATTGATTGGATGGATATAAGACCAGAGTACATGCTCTCCCATGGTGATCATATTTCCGGTGGGATGCGCCTGTGTCACTGACCCGAGCAATAGCAGACTGCTAACTATTAATGTGGTTTTGGTGGAGAACCCCTTCAACTTTCTTTTCATTATCGCAAAATACATGGTAAATCAGATAAATTTAAACTTAGTTTTTTGATTAATCAGCCATCCTAATAAATCCTTCCGGCAGCTCATGTGCCTATGAATTTCATCTCTCCCATACTTTTGTAGGCTTGTCAATCGACTGGTTTAGTCGAAGCATACTCGCTGAGATCAGGCTAAGACTGAAATTTAAAAATCCTTTGAAACAAAAACTTATTACTCTCTGTCCGGGTATTTGTAGATCAACTCATCCGTAGCGCAGGTGGCAAAAAAACCCATTATTCCGGCACTATTTCCTTTGGACAGGTTAACCAAGTTGGTAGGGATTTTTCCGGGATTGGAATCCAGCAAGCTTCCACGCCATTCTGTTTCTGAGAAGAGTGCCCGCAGGTAGTCGTAGTAGCTATCGCTTATGGAATATTTTTTTTGTCGCAGGTAATAGGTATGCTCGCCAAAGGTCTTGTAGTCCGTCGCGACAAATTCGAAAACTCCATTAGGCTCGAAAAAAGGATGAGTGTAGTAGGTCCAGATTCTGTTTTTGGTAACGTTTTCAAAGTTTTCCGTCCATAGCGAATCCGGAATAAACACGCTTAGGTTATACCGATTTGGTTCCTCGTAGCCAAACTGGTGTGGACGAAATGGGATGGAATAAAAGCCATCTATTTCCATCACCAGTTCTATGGGTTGATGTGAAGCAATGGGCTCAAGCATATCGGAACCCTCGTAAATGTTGCCCTGGTATTCGATCCGGAGGGTGTACCTCTGCCCAATTTCCCCTTTCACCGGCCCTTCAGTTTCGTAGATTCCCGGCTTCACTTCCAGCAAAACGTATTCTTGGTCGTTTCCGGTAATCAGCAGATTTGCGCCTTCTACCGGTACCGCCTCGTCGTTCAACTCTCCGGCTGTTTGGCTAAAAGTTAGCTTCACCTGTTGAACGACGGCCTTGTTGGTGAAGATACTCTCCACCACCAGACCTGGCTCCGTGCTTTGGTCATCAAGGAACTCAGAGATGGGCTCTTCCATGGTACAGGCCCCTAAAAACATGATTACTGGTATAAGCCTCATCGTATTTTTCATCGCTTTTAAAATTTAATGTTATAGGAAACAGATGGGATAATGTAGAAGAGAAAGGTTTTCTTCACCACATTTTTTGCCCCTGGCCTGACTTCCCCTAAAAGGGCATTTTCCTGTCTTCCAAATGCGATGCTTATCGGATTGATACGTGCATAGGCATTGTAAACGGAAAATTCCCAATAGGACGAAAGCCTGGTCTTCTTTTTTTTATTTTTCAGCCTGGCAGCCAGATCCAGTCGATGGTAATCAGGCATTCGGTCACTGTTACGGTCGCTGTAGAGCGGAACGGTAAGGCCATCGTAATTAAAAAAGGAAGTTGGAAAGGTGAATGCATTACCGGAGGAATAGGTGAAGTTACTGAAAAAACTCCACCTGCCGTCCTGCTGGTAACTTGTGGAAAGGGTAAGGTGGTGGGGACGGTCGTATGGGGAATTGTACCAACGACCTTCATTGATCCCTTCTATCTGGTTTCTGCTTTTCGATAGTGTGTAGGAAAGTCTGCCGGTGACCTTGCCCTGGATTTTTTCCAATAAAAATTCTATTCCGTACGCCTTTCCACGACCGGCCCGTATTTCTCCTTCTATCAACGGATTCTGTATAAGTCTGGCATGATCCTTATAATCAATCACATTATCCAGCCATTTGTAATATCCTTCTACAATAAACTGGTAGGTCGGGTTGAATGATTTTTTTAGAGCCAGGGAAATCTGATCACCACTCAAAAAGTCAGTGTTCGGCGTTGTAGGTAAGTTAATATCAAAAGCCGAAAAAGAAAGGGAGGTATTGGCCAATGTCTGCATAAACTGATAGGTACGGCTATAGCTGGCTTTCAGCGTGGTAGAATGGTCTGTTCCGGTTAAAACTTTGATACTGACTCTCGGTGCAGCTACAAAATTTCCATTGGTCAATCCGTCTGTATTTAATGTGTCAGAAACTTCATAGGAACTATCAAAGGTATAAAAGGTATTCTTCCCGGAGTTTGCGACGGCAGAAACCCTAATGCCATAATCGGAGCTGAGCCAGTCATTGAATTGGTGTTCATTTTGGACATAGAGGGATAATTCCGCCAGGTTGGTAGAGGACACATTTTCTGCAGCTTCCTCATTCTTATTTTCCCCGGGCACAAACTTGGTGGACAAAGCTGAAATTCCGGCAGATAGGGTGTTTTTTGGATTGACGAAACAAGTGAAATCTGTTTTGACATTGACATTCTGCACGTTTGATCTCCAGCCAAAGTCATCGGTATTATTGATCCGCTGGAAGTAATTGATATCGTAGAAGTAATTTGAGAATATCAGGCTCGTGTTGGAAAAAAGCCTGGAGTGAAAGACATGGTTCCAGCGTAGCGTTGCTGTTTGGTTGCCCCACTCGGTTTGGTACTGATCAAAGAAGCGCAGCAAATCCCGGCCAAAATAGCCCGACAGGTACAACCTGTCATTCTTGCCAAGTATAAAGTTTATTTTGGCATTCAGGTCATAAAAAGATGCCTTATTGCCACCGTCATCCCCACCCAGCTTCAAAAACATGTCGGCGTAGGTTCTGCGGGCAGACACAATGAAGGAACTTTTGTCCTTGCTGATGGGTCCTTCCAAGGTTAGTCGGCTGGAAACCAACCCGATAGCCCCTTCACCTTCAAAATACTGATTGTTGCCTTCCTTCATTTTAATGTCAATGACCGAGGATAGCCGCCCGCCGTATTGGGCCGGAAAGCCACTTTTATAGGCCTTTACATCTTTGATGGCATCCGGGTTAAACACCGAGTAAAAGCCGAAAAGATGGGATGGATTAAACACAATGGCTTCATCCAATAAAATGAGGTTCTGATCCCTTCCGCCTCCCCTGACAGATATCCCAGAGGAACCCTCTGTAGCCGCTTTGAAACCGGGGATGGTTTGGAGCGATTTGATTACATCAGGTTCGCCAACCAACCCAGGCTGGTTCTTTATGAAATCAGCATTGACTTGCTGGTAATCCACGTTCGCTATTTCGTTTATCGGCTCATCCCCCGTTGCGGTTACCACCACTTCTTTCAGGGAATTCATCTGATCTCTAAGCCGGATATCTAGGTCTATATCCTGGTCCAGCCGGATATCCAAAAACTGCGTTGAAAAACTCAGATAAGAACTCTCTATGGTATAATTCCCCTCCGGTAAACTCAGCGAATAAAAACCATAGGCATTGCTTACAGTACCCTTGGATGTGCCGGATACCCTGACAGTTGCCCCTATCAATGGCTCGCCTGATGATTGTTCGCTGATATAACCACTCAGTGTAAATTCCTGCTTCGGTTCCGGACCAGTCTTTTCATTCCTGTTGATAAGAATTTTGGTTCCCCGAACCCTGATTTTGAGATTAGCCTGGCTGGAAATCGTTTCGATAAGTGCGTCAATATCATATCTCTTCACCTCCAGTCGCAGCTCCTTTTCCAGATCCAGGATGGATGAGGAATAAGAACAATTGTAGGAATAGTCGTTTTCGAGAAGATTGATCAACTCCCGGAATGTCCAGCTGCTTTTTTCAATGGACACCTGCCGGGGTGTCTGAGCTGCCGAAACGAGTACGAAACCGCAACAAACTAAGAGAAAAAGGTATCGAAGCATGTTATTCTTTGGTAATGGTAAGTTTATTTTCTGTAGCTTTTATTTCGATGCCCAGTATGAAGGATAGCTCTTCCATAAATTCGGACAGCGAATTTTTATTAAATGCCGCCGTTACCCTAAGGTCTTCTACAGCTTTCGACATCTCATGGCTGAAACCATAATAGCCAGCAGCAACTTCCATGACCTCTCGCAGCGGCTGATTGGAAAATCTAAAAACTCCGGTTTTCCATCCAACGCTGTTGACATTGACTTGGGGTATGACTTGGATCCTTCTTCCGTCAGAAATGGCTCCTTCGCCCGGCTTCAAAATTTGCTCTGATCCAGCCGCCGAGAAGCGAACAGAACCCTCCAGCAACAGGACCTCTGTACTGCTTTCATTTTCCCTGACATTAAAAGTGGTTCCCAGGACTTCCACCTTTCCCTCATCAGCAAGAACAATAAAGGGTACTTCACCTTTTTGAACTTCAAAAAAAGCTTCACCTTCTATTTCGATTGATCGGTCTTTTTTGAAAGACCTTTCATGAAAACTGGCAAGTGCATCCTGCCTGAGCCACACCTGAGAACCGTCTGGGAGAAGTACAGCCATAGGTCTAGGCGTATCATTTGCGATGGAAGTATTGGCGTAATAATTGACCATCCATACACTGCACAAAATGAGAAAAACAACGGCAGCGACGTATTTTAAAACCGGTCTGAGTCTTAGTGTTTTTGTCTGCTCCTGTTGTGCTTTTTCGATAATCTCTTCCCAGTTTTCCTGCAAATCAATGCGCTGCCAATCCCGAAAAAGTTTCCCATCCTGCCAGGATGAAAGCATTTTCTCCTGATGTTGTCGATTTTCCGGCGAAGCGTCAAGCCATTGGCTCAGTATCTTTTTTTCGTCTTCACGAAGGTCTCCGAGAAAATTGCGTAGGATCAATATTTCCAGTTCCTTTTTGCTGTTCATCTCTGTTTCTTTATTGGTAAGACGAACAACTCTGGTTTCACACGTATCGAAGGGGAATAAAATTAAAAAATGGTGAGTAATATATTTTTAAAACCTGTAAGGCCTTCACGTATTTTTTTTAATGCCTTACTAATCTGGGTTTCTACTGTGCGTTTAGAAAGTTGCATTTCCTCGGCGATCAGCAGGTTTGATTTGCCCTCAAAACGACTCTGCAAAAAAATCTCTTTGCATTTCCCGGGTAATTCATTGATTATTGACAGCAGGTGATTTTCAAGCTCTGTTTTTTCTACTGCATCATCATGAAACACCGACTCGGATACAGAGAGAATATTCTCATGGTGAGCAGAACGGATGGTTTGCGTTTTTATATGATCAAGACATTTTCGTTTCGTAGCAGTATAAAAAAAGGCATCTGGGTTCTCAATCTTCTCAACCGGCTTGTTCAGGAGGCTCACGAAAACATCCTGGACCAGATCCTGGGCAAGGTCCATATCTCCCACATACTTGCAGGCAAATAAAACAAGCTTTCTAAAATAACTCAGGTAATATGTTTTGACCTCATCGGTATCCATGATTAACGCTTAAGTAAGGTAAAATCAATTCGTCGATCTTTGACTTGAATTATCACAGTGTTCTCCGTCAAACTGACATTATTACCTGATGAGGATTTTGCATCATCAAGAATATCAAGGTTGATAAGGCAATGCTGATGATTTTTAAGCATTGATATACCTGGAAAATAGAACTTAGATGAATAAAAAGGCATGAAATACAAGCACACTATAAGTAAACAACCTATTTTATACTAAATTAATTATTTCGGATAAAATCACCGGTGTAGCACACTTTTCTTTTATCTGCTGCCTTTTTTCATTTAACGGTTAATCAAAAGAGGCCTTCATGGGGTGCTGTATTCGGGTTTCATGATATTTGTTGACTTAAGTAGAGCAGCTAATTTCCATCTCTTGGCATCGGCTTTCAGCGGTTAACCACCCATATTTTGTCCCAGAGATCCATTTTTCATCAAACTTTTTTTTGAATGTGCTACATCTACCATGTCAACAAACTGGTTTCCCGGGTTAAGCACAGGAATCAGTCGCTCGTTACAAAGGAGGATTTTTGCGGCTAAGTTTTCCTTTGAGGTATTTTCCAGGTTTCTAATTGCATCTGAAAGTATCCACTCTCCGCAAATCGTTCTCAGTTCATTGATGTCCAGAAACCGGGCTTTTTCG
Organism: Cyclobacterium plantarum; assembly: GCF_011290685.1. GTDB lineage: Bacteria > Bacteroidota > Bacteroidia > Cytophagales > Cyclobacteriaceae > Cyclobacterium > Cyclobacterium plantarum. Next base: position 253,577 of record NZ_JAANYN010000007.1, on the reverse strand, counting down.
AGGGTTACCTTGTCTTTCAGCAGCGCCCAGCCCTTTTCTATCTCCTGTCGATCCGCGCCTTGAATTCGCACCCCGTGATAGTCCTTTTGAATGCCTTTTAAAAACTGTTGCACCAGCTGGGTAATTTGCCAGGTATCAGCCGCCTTCAGACTGTTCTCTCCTTCCGGAAAAACTTCCAGCAATGCCTCCGTATAGGCCTTTGATAGAAAGGGAAAATGATCAGACAATTGCAGTCGCAAGCTTCTGGAATCTATATAACCAATAAATTTTTTGTGAATCGAATCATGAGAGTCAACGAATACCCAGTAGTTAATTCCCCTCGCTTTTGACAAAATCGTCGAAAAGATAAACAATCGTGAGGTCAACCAGGCTCTGCCCCCATATATATCTATACCTGCGTAGTCGTAACTGCCTTCTTTGCTAAATTGCTCCATCAGGTCCATGACACCGCTGGAAAAATCATCTGATTTTACACCCGTACGAATGTCTCCTGCGAATTCATTGCTCCATGTGGATGAAAATTCTTTTGCTTTTTCAAACTCCAGTTCGATCCCCAATGCACCAATTTTAGTGGTTCGACCCAGTAACTGTGGGATGTATTTTCTTAAAAAGAATAAAATAAGCAATATGGTAAATGGCCAAACCAATTCCTGAAGCAATGGAATCCAGGCCTCCATGTATTTTGCGGGTATTTCATGCGTTGATTCCATATTCCGGGCAATTGGATAATATACGACCAAAAGCGACTTCCGTTAACGCTGAATTTCGAGCACACTGCCGCAGGTAACCAAAACTCATTCAGTTCGTAGTAGGGGAATGCTCTCTAAGTTAAATAATTTATGAAGAAAAATGATGTGTAGGACAAGAAAAAAGGACAGAAAGGCCTCCTACCTTCTGTCCTTTCGGTTTAATTTCCAGTGAATTGCATCCTGGCCGACCAAGCTTACCTGGTAAATTCAACCACGGTACCGCTTACGGTGATGGTGCGTTTGTAATAAAACGGGGGGATTCCACCCACATGCTCCTCTGTAAGGATATTGGTAATGGCTCGCGAACCCGAGGTCAGATCGGCCTCTTCAATCATGGCAGAATACGCTTCATTGAATAAATTTCTTCGGTTCTTTCCTCCGAAGACAAGGATGTACTCTACTTCAGCCGCACCCTTTACCTGACCAAGTACCTGAAAGTTATTGCTTCCAAGGTTTATCTGGGTGTTGTTTTGATTTTGGTTGAGTATCCAGGCCTGATTGACTCCGCAGGAGCCAAGACCGAGGATAAGTGCCAGTCCTAGAATGGCATTTCTGGTTTTTTTCATTTTGCGTAATGTTTACAATTAAGAAATGTTATAATTTGCCGAAGGTAAATTTAATCCGAAAGGTTCGATGTAGCATTGGTATGGGAGATGCATACCATTACCAACCAAGAAAAGCGCTGGGCTCCCCACATTTCTTGGTTTCAAACTGTTCCAATTAATTTTCCGGGTAACCCGAAGTCTTAACGCTGCAAACGGTTTAACGCCCCTAATGTTGGCCATTTGCTTAAATTTAGTTGAAAGAAGTAAAATGTCAAACACGGAAACTTGCCAGTGAGGAATAACAAATCTTTAAAGATGGTATCAAAGTAACCTGATTAAACCCTTATCTTGTGTATTCATCCAATTAAAAAATGATGCCTATATACATGGATCGACACGATCTGTCTGCAGGAGTCACTGCTGAAAATGTGGCCCGGTTACATCAGGAAGACCTAAAGATTCAGGAAGAATTTAACTGCCGGGGGTTGACCTATTGGTTTGATGCGGAGCGAAAAACCGCCTTTTGTCTGGTAGAAGCACCAGATGCAGCATCCGTACACCGCATGCATGACTACGCACATGGGCAAGTGCCCCATGCAGTTATCGAAGTCGATGCTGGTTTGGTTGAGTCATTTCTTGGAAGGATGGAAGATCCAAAAGCTAATTCAGGAGTAGCATTAAACCCCATAAGTGATCCCGCCTATCGCTTTTTACTTTCAGCACAAATAGGATTTCGTCGGCTTGAAACCTTACAGCTAAAAGGACTGCCATCAACCATTAGGAGCTATAAAAGCCGAATCGTTGAATCAATTCATGCTTTATGCGGAACCGTGGTCCGGCAAGAAGGTCGGCATATTCTGGCTTCTTTTAAAACCGCAGGACTGTCGGTGGAATGTGGTTGGGCTGCTGCAAATACCTTGGCTTTACAATATCCCGATCTAACCCTTAATTTAGGATTGGATGGGGGTATTCCAGTAACCGAAAGCAAATCTATTTTTGAAGATACCGTCAGATCCTCCAAAAGGTTATGTGAATCCAGACAGGGATTTTCGATCTCTTCAGTTGTTCTCGAATTGTATGAGGATTATTCTTCAAAGTCTTCTCACACAAGGATGGGAATTGTGGAGGTGAGTGCATCGGAGCTAGTTTTTCTTCACAGACTACTGGATTACCTGGATTTGAATTTTTCGTGTACAGAATTGAGTATCGATAACCTTGCATACGGCCTTGGATTAAGCAGATCTCAATTATTCCGGAAGACGAGGGGCCTGATGAATTGCGCGCCCAGCATTTTAATCAACTCCGTTAGACTGGAAAAATCGTTGGAAATTTTCAGTAGACGTGCCTCGGTATCAGAAACGGCCTATTTATGCGGTTTTAACAGTTCTTCCTACTTTTCAAAATGCTTTCATAAAAAGTATGGAGTCAGTCCAAAGGATTACATCCTGGCAATGCATGAATAACCAAATTTTAGTGCACAAAACCCTTTTCTGATCAAATTTTACATCTATTTGAACAGATTCTACCTGCGAAATCATAGAAGTTGCAGTACCTTTACCGAATAAATCAAAAAAACGTAGATATGTCCACATCATTATTTGAACGATTAGGCGCTGAGGAAGGCATTGTTAAAATTGTAGACGACGTGGTGGAAGCACACATGAACAATCCTGTAATTTCCGCAAGGTTCACCCCCTATTTAGAGCAGCCCGAAAATTTAGCGAAGGTCAAATCGCACACGGTCAATTTTTTTATTACCGGAAGTGGAGGTCCCCAGGTTTACGCCGGAAGAACAATGGAGACCACCCACAGAGGAATGAACATAAGTGCCGAAGAATACATGGAGACCATGGATGATATCTTTCTGGTACTTGACAAACATGGCAAGGATGCACAGACCAAAAAGGACGTGCTCGAAATCCTTTGGTCCCTAAAGGGTACGATCATGGGAAAATGAAAGGAATAATCCCAAGAAAACAGGAAGGTTTTGGCTTTAATGACTACTTATAATCTGCGATACTTCTACTAACCCTCGCGACATGGACGCCCATTGAGAGCCGCAAAGCAACACCAGGCTTTAGGCCTCTTTCACGTATTTCCGCCAGTTGTGTTGTTCTTTGAATCCGAGTACTTCACGAATTTTCCGATTGGAAAATAAGGCTTCGTGTTCTTCCAATTTACGGGTAAGCTGCACGCCGGGGAAAAACCGTTTCGCCAATTCTTTGCTGGGGATTATCGCTCCATTGTGATCGTTTCCGGCATTAAAAACCTGGAACCCCAGGTCATCCTTTTGCACGCATAAATCCACAATTTGCCCAAGGTCACGGGCATCGATATAGCAAAAAGCATTTCGGCGACGCACTTCGGGATGCTTGAAGTAGTAGGGGAACAGCTCCTGATATTCATGGGGCTCGATCACGTTTCCTATCCGGAGTGCATAGATATCAAACCCTGAACGTCGTTGGAAGGCGCGTGCTGTTTTCTCATTTACCACCTTCGAAAGACCATAGCTATCCATGGGGTCTACGTCATAGTCTTCTTCCAAAGGCAGGGAATGGGGATCAGTTTGGCCGTCTGAAAAACAGACCCCGTAGGTGGTCTCGGAAGAAGCAATGATAATCTTCCTGATGCCTAGCTTCACGGCCGCTTCAATTACATTATAGGTCCCAATGGTATTGACTCTGAAGGTTTCATTATCCGGATTGATCAGGATGCGGGGCACCGCTGCAAAATGAACCACCGCATCAAAAAGTGGAACACCACTTCCTGATTCCAGTTCATCCAGTCCGGCATAGGAGCTCATGGCATTGAACATCTGTCCGGAATCGGTAATATCGGCGATAAGGTTGTCCACCCCAGGGTGATCCAGTGGTTTCAGATCCACATTCATCACACGGTGCCCCTGTTTAAGGAGGTAGGGGATTACGTGTTTTCCAGCTTTTCCCGATCCTCCGGTGAAAAATATCCGATTCTTAGTCATGTATGCTGTTATTTGATGATGAGTTTATTTTAATCAACTAATGGTGGCTAAGCTACTAATTCCATTTTTGTTTCAAAACCAGTTCCAGCAAATCCAGGGATTTTGCCTTTTATCCAACTTAATAAGATTCCAATTGCCTTTTGTTGTCTTCAACGTACTCCATAATATCCCCAGGCTGGCAGTCCAAAACGTTACAAATCGCCTCCAAGGTACTGAAACGAATTGCTTTGGCTTTCCCCGTTTTTAGTATGGATAGATTAGATAAGGTCAAACCCACTTTTGCTGAAAGTTCATTGAGAGACATTTTTCGCTTTGCCATTACAACATCCAAATTTACTACAATTGCCATCGCTTATACCGTCAGGTCGTGTTCAGTTTGTAAATCAGTTCCTTTTTTAAACACCAGGGCTATTATATAAATAACTCCCGCAAAAAACAATATTTCATTACCAGTCCAATCGATGGGAATAGCTACCCCTTTTTTCGAAATCCATTGACAATACCAACTGGCTATAATGGAAAGAATACCCGTACCTAATGAAACATGACTGATCCTTAATAGCATTTCTGTCAGCTCTTTGTTAAATGGTTTTGATAGTTGAAATTTTGAGAAAACTGAAAAAGTCAGATATGCAATAAATGATTTTAACCCGGTTAGGGCAATGAGTAATAGAACGGTAGAAATGTAATAGGGCTTACTGAAAGAATACAAATCGAATAGGTTGAGTCCAAGATATAGTTGTTTTGAAGCTTCTGGGTTAACAATAAAGCTACCGATGAACAAAACCAGGATTACACTTGCTTCAAGGCAAAATTCAACGAATGCTATACTAAAAAGTATTTCTAATACTTTTATCACAACTGATTTTTTTGAGATCATTTGCATGCTATTTATTAATAATGATACATATATCAATAAAAATTTATTGTAAAACAATAAATTACCGTTTTATTTTAAAAAATTTCTCGATTTTCATTATGAGACTGTCTTCCAAAAAAACAGATTTATGTGAGTATCTTATTAAATCGGCTCATGATATAGACTAGTTGTGGACATTCCTATGTTCCAAAAAACACAAAAAGACGGGAATCAGGAATCAAAGTACCAGTATGCCGCCTGATTGCTTGCTTTGGCCCGAAACAAAGTAATTCTATTGCCAGTTCGTCCCAATGCTGGTTCCATATTTGACAGTGGTAAAAACACTCTCCTGAAAAGAACTCATCGATTAAAAATAAAAGGGATAAAAAAAATCATACTTACAACTGTTCCAATCAGTATACCGTCGGATCCTGCACAGATGAGTCAACTAGGAATTTTCTATTATAAAACCATTGGTTCGGTATTTTTTGTGATACTGTCCAGCTAAAAGATCTTAACTTACATGATCTGCTATAAAGCACTTGACTAGTAAATTTAAATAGGTCTGTTTTCTCCCAAGATTGGGACCAATTGCTTATTTTTGAAAACCAATTTTCCCTTTTTTAGTCTGGTTAAAATCCTTCTTCTTGTAGTTGAATATATCTGCCAGGGTCATCTCTGTACCGTTCGATTCATGGTTCAAGCCCCTGAGAAGTTCATCGGCTTTTTCGGGAATTAACGGCTGAAATTCATAGTAGGCGATCATTCTGCCTTTTCTTAACAAGGCTTTGTCAATTTTGTCAATGCTTGTATTGAAGGTACATATGATTTTAATATTCAAATAGTCACTGAATAGCCCGTCCGTTAGTTGCAGAATGGTAGAAACCACAGAGGTTTCATTCACTTGCTCTCTGCTTGTCAGCACTTTCTCTGCGTCTTCAATGATTAAAACGGCATTTTGGTTTTTGAGAAGGAAGGAAATAAAGTTGGGGTGCAGCAATTCATTGACAAAATCATTTTGTATAAAGATAAAGCTCTTTTTATGATGCCTGCTAATCAAATTTTTTATGTACGAGGTTTTACCTGTTCCCGGCAGGCCGTGCAGCAAAATCAACCCTGCCTTTTCCACCTCCAATGCGTTTTCGATAAGCTCATTTATTGCTTCAAAGTCATCGTTATACATTTTTTGAATATCGCACTCGAAGTTTTGTGTTTTTACTTCCTCCTTGAAAAAGCCATTATCGTTCCTTGACAATACGTTAAAGATTGGGCTTCGATCCAGACCAAATGTCATTCTTAATTTATGGTTTGTTGCAATCACCCATTTTTCCAACTCCAAATCCGAAGCATCATACAGCATGTCTACAAACAATTGATCGAATTCTAATGAGAGCCAAATGAGCAATTTTTTGGCCTTGCTTTTCAGCAGGTATCGATATGGAAAATCTTCGCTAAAGTCGGCTTCTTTGGTATCTTCGGTATTCCAATATTTAAAAACCACTTCCATCTCCTGGGATACAAGATCGACCGTCTCCAGCACTTTTTCCATAAGTGCCCTGTCCATTTTTAGTGGCGTTTCAAATCCAAGACTGGAAGGAAGTTGATCAAAGCAAACGGAAAAATACGGGTATCTATCAAATATACCGGAGGAGTCGAATGAATCTATTAATTCGGCCATTTGCTGTTTTATTGGTTAGACCTTAGTTTATTCACAATTTATTACAAGTTTGCCAGTAATTAAAGGATTGGGATCATACGATTAAACTTTCTGCCATCATGCTTTCCGGTCAGTAATCTGTTGTGGCTCCGGAACACAGCTAACAGGGAAACAAGCTTTTATCTAAGGTAATCCTATTTCCTATAGACTTTTTAAAGCTTTCTCATTGGCCTCCAAAATCTGATCCAGATGCTCTTTTTCAAGGGCTGTGGATAGAAAGAGGCTTTCGTATTGGGATGGTGCCAGGTAAATGCCCTGATCCAGCATGGCCTTGAAATACTTGCCAAAAAGTCCCGTATCACAAGTTTGGGCATCAGCAAAATCCCTGACCTTTTTATCCGTGAAGAAAAGGCTGTACATGCCACCGATATGGTTGGTGGTATAGGGCAAGCCTAATTTATCCAGGATGGTATGAATGCCATTGACAAGTGTGTTGCCGGTTTGTTCCAGGCGGGTATAAACTGCGGGGTTTTGGTGCAGGTGGCGCAGCATGGCCAATCCAGCTGCCATGGCTATGGGGTTGCCTGAAAGGGTTCCTGCCTGATACACTGGTCCATCCGGTGACACAAACTCCATAATTTCTTTTCTTCCTCCATAGGCACCTACTGGCATTCCTCCACCGATAATCTTACCCATTGTAGTCAGGTCAGGTTTTACACCCATGACTTCCTGAGCTCCGCCTCTGGCAAGCCTGAATCCGGTCATCACCTCATCAAAAATGAGGACAATACCCTCTTCATCACAAATTTTTCTCAAGCCTTCCAAAAAGCCCGGCTCTGGTAAAACGCAGCCCATGTTTCCAGCTACAGGCTCCAGGATTATGGCAGCAATTTCATCTTTATTGGCCTCTACCAATAACCTGACCTTTTCCAAATCATTGTAGGGGGCCAATAGTGTATCCATGGCCGTTCCTTTGGTCACTCCCGGGGAATCCGGATTTCCCATGGTAATGGCACCAGACCCAGCGGCAATCAGAAAACTGTCGCCATGGCCATGGTAGTTCCCTTCGAATTTGATGAATTTATCCTTACCCGTATATCCTCTGGCAACCCTTATGGCGGACATGGTGGCTTCTGTACCACTATTGACCATCCTTATTTTTTCTACCGAGGGAACCATGGTTGTGATCAACTCTGCGATTTCTACTTCCATGGCGGTGGGGGCTCCAAAAGAAGTTCCATTTTCCATGGCTTTGATTACCGCTTCCCTTACTTCTGGATGATTATGGCCCAGGACCATGGGGCCCCAGCTGTTGATCAGTTCAATAAAACGGTTGCCATCTGCATCCACAATATAGGGTCCATCTGCTTTGGAAATAAACAGTGGGTTTCCTCCGACGGCTTTGAAAGCCCGGACGGGGGAGTTTACGCCACCTGGAATAAATTTTTTGGCTTTTTCGAAAAGTTGTTTGCTTTTTTCTGTAATCATGCGTGGTTTATTCTTCTTCAATGGTCAATACTCCTTCTTCCAGCCTCAAAATGGGAACGTAATCGTTGGATCTCTGTCCGGCAAAATCAAACCCGAATGTTAATTTCCCTTTCTGATAACCACTTCTATCCAGATTTTTCCGAAAATCAAATCCTTCCCTTCCATTAATCATCTGGCAGACAAAGTCTGCCAGTTCATACCCAATGTACACAAATGAAGAGGGATAGGTTTTGTAGGTATCCATGTAACGTTCTCTAAAATTATTCAGGATTTCATCATTGAAATCCACGGTATTGTTGCCCACAAAATGAAAATTTTGTGTTTCCATCATTTCGTAGTTGGCAAAATTGAAATACAGCCAGCTTTCCATAACCACCACCGGAATGCCAGGGCCAAGCGATTCCACCATGGCAAAAACCGGAGAAGCCACGTTGGGGTCATCGGAAAAGATCACCATCATGTCTACTTTTGGCTCATCATCTTTGCCTAAACCCAGGCTTTCAAAAAAGTCCCGCATATCCGGGGTGTTGACCTTTTGGCTTTGAACAATCTGCAGGCCACTTCTTCTGGCCATCTCTGTAAATAAGTTGGCCAATTGTTCATCCCTGCTTGCTCCGGAATAAGCCAGTGCAATCCTTCTCCCTTCAAATCTCCTGCAGTAATCAATGACTTTCTGGCTGATGGATTGAACAGAGGGTCTGAACAAATAAGAGTAGTTGGATGATTTAATATTTTCATCCATATTGGAAAGTGGATTGATTTGAGGGATTTGATACAAATTGGCAAATTCAGCGACCAATGCTGTTTCTTCCGGATAGATCGGGCCCAAAATGATATCTGCCTTTTTCAAAAATGGATCCCCGAGTATTGCCCTTACTTTTTCTGCATTGCGTTGGGTATCAAAAACCTGAAAATTCAGATCCACACCATCTTCCCTTGCCTGCTCCAGGGCCAGTTGGATACCTTGGTACAATTGCAAAACAAAATTATTTCCGCCAAGCGAAGCTGTTCCCGAACCGCCCTCATAATTGAAAGGCAAAACCACTGCGATATCCAGGACCTGATCTTTTTTGGCATCTTCACCACTATCCACTATTTCAAAAGCCCTTCTTCGGATTTCCTCGTAGAGGTTGCGCTCAGTGCTGGACAGGGAACCCTGGGATTCAAGTATGGTTTTTAATGCCATGACCAAACCCTTATTATCCGGATATTGACCATATTGAACTGCCAGGACGCTGGAAGAACTTACTTTTAAAAATTTAAAAGTGGCTTTATAAGCCTCATTTTTTATGTTTTCCGAAGAGATGGCAGCAATATGCTTTAATGCTTCTGAAGGTGCTGAGAGCTGAAAATGTGAAAGTGCAAGCAGGTACCTGGCTTCATCTTCACCGGACCAATTATCCTGTTCCAATAGCATCAGGCAGGTATTTTTGGCCAATTCAAATTGCCGGTTTCCATAGGCTGCGCGGGCAAAATGATACCTTGCATAACCGGAGAGTGCACCATATTTTTCCTCATCCAGATAAGGCCTCAAAAGCTCCATGGCTTCTACATGTTCTCCCTCTTCTATGAGTACTTTGGCCCGCTTGTAGTTTGCTATTTCCTCCTGAGCAAACAATCCCCCCAGAGAAAGGAATAAAAAGATGATGGATAGTGCTGTTTTCATGATTGGCATATTTTTACAGGCATTGATAGTCAAATTTCATACCTTTTTTAAAAGATACCTTTATAGGAAACTGAAATTCGGATTTAAAGGTTCTGGAAACATTCGCATGTTTACATGATCAGATTTTTGTGGGTATTTATTCCCATTCAATGGTAGCAGGAGGCTTGGAACTGATATCATATACCACCCGATTGACTCCCTTTACTTTATTGATGATGTCGTTCGAAATTTTTCCCAAAAACTCATAGGGGAGATGGATCCAGTCTGCAGTCATGCCGTCAACGGAGGATACCGCACGAAGGGCCACCACCCTTTCATAGGTTCTCTCATCACCCATAACCCCCACCGACTGAATGGGCAGCAAGATAGCTCCCGCCTGCCACACCTGATCGTAAAGGCCGGCATCTTTCAACCCCTGAATGAATATATGGTCCACCTCCTGAAGGGTCTGTACCTTTTCAGGAGTGATATCTCCTAGTATCCTGATGCCCAGTCCGGGACCGGGAAAAGGGTGCCGACCAATGATAGTATCCGCTATATCCAGGGCTTTTCCTACCTCTCTCACTCCATCCTTGAACAGGGTTTTCAATGGTTCCACCACTTTCAGATTCATGAAATCCGGCAATCCTCCCACATTGTGGTGGGATTTGATGGTAGCGGAGGGGCCATTAACGGAAACAGATTCGATAATATCGGGATAGATGGTCCCTTGACCCAACCACTTGACCCCCTGTATTTTATGGGCTTCCTGGTCAAAAACCTCAATGAATGTCCTTCCTATGGCTTTTCTTTTTCCTTCCGGATCAGAAATACCCTTCAAGGCATCATAAAACTTTTGCCTGGCATCTACACCGATAACATTCAATCCCATGTCTTTGTAAGAGTCCAACACCTCCTCAAATTCATTTTTCCGCAGCAGCCCGTTATCCACAAACACGCAGGTAAGCTGGTCTCCAATGGCCCGGTGAATCAGGGTGGCTGCTACAGAAGAGTCCACCCCTCCGGAGAGTCCCATCACTACCCGGTCCGGACCGATCGTTTTTTTCAATTCATCCACAGTAATGTCGATGAATACATCTGATGTCCAATCCTGAGAACAATCACAGATCTGCACCACAAAATTCCTCAATAGATTCTTCCCTTCCGTGGAGTGGGTTACCTCGGGATGAAACTGAATACCATAGGTTTCTTCTTCCTGAATTTTATAGGCGGCGATTCTTACCGAGGGAGTGCTGGCGATGATGTCAAATCCTTCAGGCAGTTCCTTTATGGTATCCCCATGTGACATCCAAACCTGGGAGCCATGGGTCATTTCTTTGAAGAGGGCTGCATGGGTGTCCAAATGAGAAAGACTGGCCCTGCCATATTCCCTGATTTCTGAGGGAGTGACATTCCCCCCGTATTTTTGGGCCATCAATTGCGCTCCATAACAAACAGCCAATAGGGGGATCTTTCCTCTGAAAATATCCAGGTCCAGGTCCGGAGCACCCTTATCTCTTACCGAACAGGGACTCCCGGAAAGGATTACTCCTTTGATGTCAGCAGTTAGGGGTGGAATTTTATTAAAAGGATGAATTTCACAATATACATCCAGTTCCCGAACACGCCTCGCAATGAGTTGGGTGTATTGAGAACCAAAATCAAGAATCAGAATCTGTTCGGCCATGCGCAAAGTTAACCAGCCCCCACCAAATCCCGAAATAAAAAAGGCAATTTTCAAAAGAATGTTTGGACCAATGCCATGATCAGTCGTCGCCGGCATCGGAAGACTCCCCTTTGAAAAGGGTGTTCAGGGCCTCCGCGTCCAGCCCGGCCTCCTGTAGATGCCTGGCAAATGGCTGATTGGAGCCATGCGTTAAATAGACCTTGCTGGCTCCTGTGGCCACTATGGCCTCATTCAGGCCTGTCCAGTCCGCATGATCGGACAATACGAAACCGGCATCCGCAGCCCGCCGTCTTCTGGCACCCCTGATATTCATCCAGCCCGAGCAAATTGCCGTTCTATAAGGAAAAAACTGCTTCATCCAGGGACTTCCCGCAGCAGAGGGTGGAGCCAATACCAAAGCATTTCTGTAATTTTCTTTGGGTATTTCCCGACTGATTTTTTGCACCTCTGGCAACAAAAACCCATCTGCTGCCAGTGCTTCATTGGTATTCCATATCGCTCCGTGTGCGTATACATGGCCTGTATCCAGTTCCAGGTGTCGGAGGATTCGCTGCGCCTTTCCCAGGGAATAGGCAAAAACCACCGAGCAAAGTCCTTCTTTGGCATTTCGGGCCCACCATTGATTCAGGTCGGCAAATATTTTCTCCTGACTTTCCCAACGATATATGGGTAATCCAAAGGTACATTCCGAAACGAAGATATGGCAGGAAACTGGGGAAAACGGGCTGCTGATGCCATCCGCTTCGGTTTTATAGTCTCCACTGATCACAGCAATCTGGCCCTTGTATTCCAGCCTGACCTGAGCTGATCCGGGAATATGCCCGGCCGGATGTAAAGAAAGCTTTACCCCATTAATGCTTATTTCCTTTCCATAGGGCAGGGTTTCCAGCTGTATGTCTGCACCCAGGCGGTACTTTAAAATTTCTTTGGATTGGTCTTGCGCCAGGTAATGTTTCATGCCCCAACGGGCGTGATCGGCATGCGCGTGGGTAATGACTGCCTTATCGACGGGTTTCCAGGGGTCTATGTAGATTCCCGCCTGAGGGCAAAAAATTCCTTTGTCGTCAAGCGTTATCAAAGGCGGTTTTTATCTTTTGGGTCAAGGCCTCCATTTCTTCTTTGGGAACTTTTAATTTGGGCCTGTTGAAGTTGATATCATCCATACTCCTCAATGGCACCAGGTGAATGTGGACATGGGGGACTTCCAGGCCGATAACCGCCACGCCTATTCTGGTACAAGCCACGACACTTTCCTGTGCTTTGGCAACCTTTTTGGCAAATAGGTGCAGGCTGGCGTATAATGCATCATCCAGGTCATAAATGTAATCGACTTCTTTTTTGGGCACTACCAATAAATGACCTTTTACCAAAGGCATGATATCCAGGAAAGCAATGTGATTTTCATCCTCTGCGACAATATATCCGGGGATTTCTCTATTAATTATTTTTGTAAATATGGAAGACATGATTCAGGAGCTTAATGGTTCTAAACAAAAAATCCCGATGCAATGCAATCGGGATGAAATTTAGTAACTGATATCCAATATTTCAAATTCAAGTTTACCTGCAGGTGCTTGAATTTCAGCGATTTCACCTACTTTTTTCCCCAACAGACCTTTTCCGAAAGGAGATGCCAGGCTAATTTTATTGGCTTTCAAGTCGGCTTCTTCCTCAGATACCAAAGTATAACTTACCGTCATGCCATTTTTTGTGTTTTTGATTTTAACGGTACAAAGAATACTGACCTTGGAAGTATCCACTTTCGAATTATCCAACACCCGGGCATTGCCGAGTACATTTTCCAGTTTGGCAATCTTTAACTCCAGGTGTCCCTGAGCATCTTTGGCAGCATCGTATTCTGCATTTTCACTCAAGTCTCCTTTGTCTCTGGCCTCCGCAATCTGCTTTGCAATATCAGATCTGCCTTTGGTTTTCAGTTGCTGAAGTTCATCCTTCAGTTTCTTCAAACCTTCTTCTGTGTAATATTGTATGTTTCCCATATCCATTAATTAATAGCCTGACATTAAATAAAATAACGGTCTCAACTTTGAGACCGTTTCCTTATGCTTCCTGTATTTTGTAAAGACAAAGATAAAGTAAGAATTCCTATTTTACAATTTAACTGCCCTTTTATTAGACCATTACCCCATCCAGGTACCACTGATCTTGGCCACCAAAACCTGGTTGATTTTAAGGTATGACTCCCGTGTCCATCCGGCTACATGGGGTGAAAAAATTACATTATTCCTTTCGGTCAGTTTTTCGAATGAAAGTCTTTCCGCTGCACTAAAGGCTTGAAGTTTTTCTTTTTCCAACACATCCAATATGGCGCCTTTCAAAACGCCATTTTGCAGAGTTTCATTCAAGGTATCCATACTAATAACCTCGCCCCTGGCGGTATTGATCAGGTAAAATGGCTTTTTGAAACCTGTCATCACATCGCTGCTGAAAAAATACCGGGTCTCTGGCGTAAGTGGTACATGGATGCTCAAAACATCAGCATTTTCCTGTAGGGTGTTGAAATCACATTCCTTCACCCATGAGTTTCCAAAACCCTGCTTGTATTTATCGTAAGCCAGGATTTCCACATCAAAACCTCGTAGCTTTCTGGCAAAGGCTTCCCCCATGTTGCCAAAGCCAAATATACCTACTGTTTTACCGGCCAATTCTTCACCCCTGTTGGCTTCCCTGTCCCAAATCCCTCTACGAACCTGCTGGTCTGACTGGATATAATGGTTAAACAAAGCCAAAAGCATGCCGATAGCATGCTCTGCCACTGCATCCCGGTTGCCTTCCGGCGCATGATACAGGGCAATCTTATTTTTCTCCAGGTAGTCCAGATCGATATTGTCCAGGCCTGCCCCGGCCCTGGCCACAAACTGTAAACCCCGTCCTTTCTCCAACAATGGTCTGTCAATGGGAGTCTTGGAACGAATAATCAGACCTTCATAATCTCCCAGGCAGGCCATTATTCCTTTCCTGTCTATGGAAGGCTTGTAATCCACCCGGTGTCCCTTCTCCTCTAATAATGGGACAATGCTTTCATGCATTTGATCGATGATAAGTATTCTCATGTTTAATTAAAGGTTTAACAAAAGCGTTGCTACCCCAAAATAAACGCCTAGTCCCAACAAGTCATTGGCAGTGGTGATAAAGGGACCCGAGGCCATGGCTGGGTTGATACCGATTTTGTCCAAAATAATTGGGGTCAAAGTGCCCATAAAGGAGGCCAGCAAGACTACGCTAAACAGGGCAATGCCTACCACCAAACCAAATTTGGTCTCCTGCCCGTATAGAAATACCACAGTGAAAAATACAAATGCAGCCAAGACCAGACCATTTAACACAGCAACCAGCAAGACTTTTAAAAATCTCCTGGTGAGGCTGTCTTCAAAAACAGATTTATTGGCCAGACTTTGCACTACCAAAGTAGAAGATTGTATGCCCACATTGCCTCCTGTAGCTGTTATCAGGGGAATAAAAAAGGCCAAAGCCGTAACCGCATTCAAGCCTTCTTCAAATAATCCAATAAAACCTGCTCCCATAAGTCCCCCAACCATACCAATAAGCAACCAGGGCAACCTGGCCCTGGAAAGCCTGTATATGGAATCGGATTCTTCTACATCATCAGAAAAACCAGTCATGGCCTGAATATCTTCCTCTGCCTGCTCACGGATAAGGTCTAAAATGTCATCCACCGTAATCCTGCCCACCAGTTTGCCTTTTACATTTACCACCGGTACTGCCTCCAGATCATAACGGCGCATGATTTCTGCCACTTCTTCTCCTTCCATATAGGTAGGCACAGAAATGATATTGTCCTCATACAAATCCGCCACCTTGGTATTAGATGAGGCCAGAATTAATTTTTTTAGCGCAATCCGACCCAGAAGTTTTTCTTTGTTATCTACCACATAGATGGAAAAAATCTTTTCCACATTTTCTGCCTGTCTCCTTATTTCCTCAATGGTCTGCACCACCGTCCAGTTCAGGTTGGCTTTGATGATTTCCTTGGCCATCAAGCCCCCCGCACTGTCCTCATCATACCGAAGCAGTTCGATAATGTACAGGGATTTTTCTTTCTTTTCCAGGTGGCTGATGACTGCCTCCCTGTCATTGACCACCAATTGGTTGAGGACATCCACTGCGTCATCAGAATCCATGTGGTCGATCAGGGTAGCGAGTTCTTCGGGAGGAATGGTGGTGATTACCTTATACTGCGAATCTTCATCCAGCTCAATAAGGATATCGGCAGAAAAATCAAGGTCCAGGGCACGCAGCACAAAAAGCGCCTCTTCCATGTCCAGCTCATCCAACAGAGCAGCCACATCTGCTCTGTTGGCATCCTGCATGGACTCCTGAATGAAAACACTGTTTTCATTTTCTATGCTTTCCCTTAAAGCCTCCAAATATTCTTTGGAGAGCTCAAATGATTTTATTTGTTCCAAGATGCTTCCAGTTGTTGGGTTAAATAAACAAATTCTTCCACCCCGAGTTGCTCGGCCCTCAAGTCCAGCATGGGCTCATTTTTAAATACTTCCGAAAGCCCCATTGGCTTTAAAGCATTGCGAAGGGTTTTTCTTCGGGTATTGAATGCCTGTTTGACCAACCTGAAAAATAGCTTTTCATCACAGGCAAGTTGGCCAGTAGCGTTCCTTTTCAGGCGGATCACCCCACTATTTACTTTCGGAGGCGGATCAAAAACTTCAGGGGGCACAGAAAATAAATACTCCACCTCATAAAAGGCCTGAAGCAATACACTCAATATGCCATAGGTCTTATTGCCCTTTTTTGAAGCGATCCTTTCGGCTACTTCCTTTTGTAACATCCCTACGATTTCGGTAACATGATGCCTTTCCTCCAGAACCTTGAAAAAAATCTGGCTGGAAATATTGTAAGGGAAATTGCCAATAATGGCATAAGGCTCCTCAAATAAGGTTCGGTACTTGCGGTCAAGAAAATCTCCTTTAATTATATGTACAGCAGGATCGGCATACTTTTCCTGCAGGAATTCCACGGACTCTTCATCTATTTCTATAAGAAATAATTCCCAGTGCTGCTGCACCAGAAAATCAGTCAATACGCCCATACCCGGACCTATCTCCAACACCTTTTTTACTTGCATATGACCTGAAAGCGAATTGGCAATCCTTTCTGCCACATGCAAGTCCGTAAGGAAATGTTGCCCCAGGTGCTTTTTGGCTTTCACTTTACGCATATAGAAAGGTGTTTAATTGGGGTTCGTGTTTCAAAAGTAAAACAATAATCTGTAATGACCATAGACCTGTACCGGAGCTGATATAAAATTTGGACTGGCCAGGATTTCTGGTGAGAAAACCTTTTTATGCCGAAAATAATTTCAAAAAATACAACTTATAATTCTATTCGACTATCTCAGGGGTTTCTTGATGATTTCCAGGTCTTTTTGGTAGGCTATCCCATGAAAATAACTTCTTAACCGGATGTCCCGAGGCACTTCCCGGTACTGATTTCTTACCCAATCTATGGCATGGTGGCTGAGCAATTCCAAGCTTACCGGCACAATCCCGTCGTTCACCATATTCAGGTGCTCGGCCACACCTTTGGAAAGGTCTATGATACGTCTGGATGATTTGGGCAAGCGGTCATTTACCCGAACTATGGCCTGGTAGCCATTTTTTTTGTTGGTGACTTTAAGCAGGGTCCCGAAAGGGAGGTGCTTGTGAGCCGCAGTGAATTCCCACATGTCATAGATCTCCCCATTGGCTGTCATGCGGTTATGAAACCTGGTCCCGTAGTAGCTGGCAATCCCCTCTTGTATGATCAACAGGGAATCCGGAGCTGTAAATGGGGATTGCGCACTTGAAGAAAAAACTACAGCCAACTGGCTGATCATCAATATTCCAAAAATCAATTTCATAAATTTCATCAGTTACAACCAGCATACCATACCATATAGCAGATAAGGGCTTTACACATTCAATTTTACTATTTTTTCTTAAATAGCCACCCATATTGTCATTAAAATTTCATGAATTCTTATTGCCCTACCCTCGGTTTGGCGTAAATTGAAACTTTAATTAATGTTTTATCAGTCCTTTTTTGCAGATTTGAAATCGGGCAAAACGACAACAAAACACAAAGGGATAATTATCATTGCGAGCTGCTCCTAAAAGTGGGAAACCTTCGGTGCGGGGCTAGATATGACCTTTGAAAAACAATTATATACAAATGAAAATTTTACATACGGCCGACTGGCATTTGGGTAAAAAGCTGCAGGAAGTTTCCAGATATGAGGAACAGGTGTTGGTGCTCGAAGAAATTGTGGCCATTGCAGAGGGCAATGATGTAGACCTGGTTTTGATCGCAGGAGATATTTTTGACAATTTCAACCCCAGCCATGAAGCCGTAGAGCTACTTTACCGCACACTTCGGAAACTTTCCAATTACGGAAAACGTCCCGTCATTGCCATCTCAGGAAATCATGATTCCACTCAGTTTATTGAAGCACCGGATCCCCTGGCCAGGGAAATGGGAATTTTCTTTTATGGAAAATACGACACAGTTATCCCAGTGGGAAAATTGGATAATGGATTGGAAATTCTCGATGCAGATACGGGTTTTGTATCGTTGAAATTGCCCGAGGTGGAATTTCCGGTCCGCATACTGCTCGCGCCCTATGCCAACGAAATATTACTGCGCAGCTATCTGGGTGAAAAGGACAGGGAGGAAGAACTCAGGAGTTTATTGGCTGGCAGGTGGAAAACCCTGGCAGAAAAATACTGTGACGACAAAGGTGTCAATTTGTTTTTGGGTCATTTTTTCTTCCTGAAGGAGGGAGAAAAACCGGAACCCGAGCCAGAAAGTGAGCGCCCTATCCTGCATGTCGGGGGAACCCAGGCCCTCTTCACACACAACATCCCCGATCAGGTACAATATGCCGCCCTCGGCCACCTTCACCGCTACCATGCTGCCAGCAAAACACCATTCCCAGTGGTGTATTCCAGTTCACCCCTGGCTTATTCATTTAGCGAAGCAGGCCAGCAAAAACAAGTCGTCGTTATCGATGCCAAACCAGGAGAAGCGGTTAGCTATGAAGCCATACCGATTACCCAGGGCAGAAGCCTGGAACGAAAAACCTTTGCAGACCTGCAAACTGCTTTGGAATGGCTTGCGGCTCATCCGAATTGTTTTGTGGAACTCACCTATGAAACGGAACACTCGATCGATGCCTCCACCAGGCGTAGCCTGATGAAAGCACATGATGGCATCATTAACCTCATCCCGCAAATCAAGAACAAATTATCCGGTGCAGACCAGCAACTGCAGGTGGCAGACCTGGAAAAAGATATGGTTACACTTTTCGGGATGTATTATCAGGATGAAAAAGGACAAAAACCCAACCCCGAATTAATTACTATTTTTAAAGAAGTGATCAGCCAAAATGAAACCCAATGATTCCCATAAAACTTACCCTTCAGGGACTCTATTCCTATAAAGAACCCCAAACCATCGATTTCAGTCAACTCACGGCCGCCGGGCTTTTTGGCATTTTCGGCGCTGTAGGGAGCGGCAAATCATCAATTTTGGAGGCCATCTTATTGGCACTGTACGGAAGCACCGAAAGGCTTTCCGATAGAGGTGAAAAAAACAGCATGGTCAATCTTCAAAGTGATTTTTTGCTGATCAACTTTGAGTTCACGGCAGGAAAAAACCACAGCTATAGCTACCTGGCCAGGTATGCAGTCAAAAGGAACCCGAAGAACTTTGATGACATCCGGCCAGCAGAGCATACTTTTTACAAGAGGCAGGGTGAAGAAATGGTTCCTATAGCCGAACGGGCGGAGACCATCATTGGCATGAAGAAAGAACACTTCAAGCAAACGGTGATTATTCCACAGGGGAAGTTTCGGGAGTTTATTGACCTGAAACCCGGAGACCGGGCATCCATGATGAAGGAATTGTTTGGACTCGAGCGATTCGATCTTTACGGGAAAACAGGTACTCTCCTGAAAAGGGAAAAAGAGGAAGGGATCAAGTTGCAAACCAAGTTGGAGGCCCTTGAACACCTGTCTCCAGAAATGCTCAAGGACAAATTGAATGAAAAGTCCCATATCGGAGAGGAGCTGAAAAAGCAAAGAGAATCCTTTGATTTATCCAGCCGGGAGCTGCAGCAAATGGAGGGAATCAAGGAAAAGCACCAGGAACTCAAAGCGCAAACGCAATCCTGGGAGATCCTGGAAAAGCAAATTCCTGATATAGAAAAAAAGAAAACGGAATTGAAAGCGTTTCTTCAGGCCAGAACCCATTTGTGGCCTGTCTGGGAAAAAATCCAGGAGGAAGAAATGAACCTGGAGGAAGCCAGTGTAGGCTTCACCGACTGTTCCCGATTTAAACTGAGTTATGAACAGGAAATCAAAAACCTGGAGAGGGAAGAAGCAGACCTGAAGGAAAAAGCCGAAAAGAGATCCGAAAGGGAGGCTAAAATCAGGGATTTGAAAAAAGTCCTGGAAATACAGGCCATCCGGGAAGACCTTAAAGCTGCGCAGGACAAATTAAATGTCTTAAAACCTCAATTGGAAAACTCCCTGCAACAGGAAAAAACCCTTAAAGAACAGTGGACGGAATCAGATCAGGAAGCGGAAAAGACAGAAAAAAACGGGGGCAGTGAACTGTTGGCTATTTATAGAAATGATGCCAGGGACTGGATGACATTTGAGGAGCAAGGCCTGGAGATCCGGCAGGAAATGAAAGAAATGGAATTGCACCTTCAGCAATACGCTACACAGATAGAAACCATGACCAAAAAGCTCCCTCAGAAATATGGAGATTTTGACGAATGGGTTGAAGCCCAGAAAGCTGATATCCAAACACTTGAAGCGGAGAAGGAGAGACTAATTGAGAAAAAAGCTTTGCAACATCATGCCCATGTTCTTAATGAGGGAGAGCCCTGCCCTTTATGTGGATCTTCTGAGCATCCTTCACCGCTCAATCCGGACCAGTCACAGGAATTACTGGAAAATGTTAAGGGTGAGCTGAGTAAAGCGGCAACAGTACTGGACCAAAGCCAACAAATGGCCCGTGACCTGATGCTACTGCGGACTCAAAAAGAAAATGAAAACCAGAAAATTCAAAATAAAACCGAAGCACTCAAGCGGGTAAAGGATCAGCTGAATCAAGTTCAGCAAAAGCTTGGGGAACAGGGAATCCCCGATTTGCAGGCCCTACAGGCCATGCAGCAAAAATTGGAAGACGAAGTACAAAAACAGAAAGACCTGCAAATTAAAAGCAGGACCCTGAGAAAAAAACTGGATCAGTTGCGCACACAAATAGATTCCTATCAGGAAGAATTTCAAGCGGTGCAGCAACATGTTTTGGGCTTGAACAGTACCCTGAAAGCCAAACAGGAAGAGATCACAAATCCGGATTTTACCCAGGCTTACCTTCAAAAAACCAGAGAAGTTATCAGACTAACCATAGAAAAGGTTCAGGAAGACATACTAGAAACAGCTAACTTGCTGGATAGCAAACAGAAAGTATTGAATGACACAAAAAGCAAAGCGGCAACCAATCTGGCAAACCTGGAGAATTTTAAAACCAAAAAGGAAAAAGCTACCGAAAAGCTACAAAATCTCAACGACACCTTCGAAATGCTCCGGCAGGAATGGGGTTTTGAAGATAAGGAGAAGCTGGTACAGCTTTTCTCCCGGAAAGTGGATACCGATCAGGTAGACCAGGAAATCCGGGAATACGAAAAAAACTGCTCGGTGGTAAAATCCAGGATTTCGGTACTGGAGAATACTCCCGGGGTGAAAGATTTTGACCCGGAAAAATTTGATGAGATAACTACCCGGCATTTGGCTGAGAAGGAGGCCCTGGAAAAAATCCAAAACCAGCTTACACTCCTCAATCAGGTGATTGTGGAGACCAGGGATAAGCTGGAAGAAAAGGACAGGCTTAGCCAATCATTTAAAAAACTGGAAATAAGGCTATCTTACTTCAGGGAGTTGGAACAATTGTTTAAAGGAAGCGGGTTTGTAAAATATGTTAGCCGTATTTACCTCCGGGAACTTTGTAATACGGCCAATTTAAGGTTTTCCAAACTGACCAAAAACAGCCTGAGTCTGGAAATCGATGACAACAATACATTTTGGGTGGTGGATTACCTGAATGGGGGTAAGAAAAGGCTGCTGAAAACACTGTCAGGCGGGCAGACCTTTCAGGCCTCTTTGTGTCTGGCATTGGCCCTGGCCGAAAAGGTAAAATCTCTTAATCAGGCCGACCAAAGTTTCTTTTTTCTGGATGAAGGCTTTGGTGCACTGGACAGGAACTCTCTAAGGGTTGTTTTCGAAACATTGAAAGCCCTCAGGCACGAAAACCGCATAGTGGGCATCATCAGTCATGTAGAAGAGTTGCAACAGGAAATAGAAGTATATGCCAACATCGAACTGGATCCCGATAGGGGAAGCCAGGTGCGGTACAGTTTTTCCTGAAAAGAACAACCCCTAAAAATCAAGGGGTTGTTTCGTATAAGTTCCGGTGAAAAGAATTTAAATAGAAATATTTTCTTTTTGTTCCTGCTTAAGCCTCAGGATGAAATCACTCAGCACATTCATATAATTGATAAAGGCTTCGTAGGGACTTTCGTAAGGGCTGAAATAAGCATGTATATCTCCATCCGAGAAGAACTTGGTACACATGTAGTAAAAGTGGTCACTGGTTTGCAGGTAGCGCCAATCCCGGTGAATTTCCGGGTTTTTTGATTTTTTTACCATTCCTTCCAGCTCAAACAGTCGATCAAAGGCTTCATCCTGCAGGTCATTGCCAAGCCAGGCGGTCAGATCCCGCTCCTCATCTGCCCAGGATATGGGAATAGGCACATTTATTTTGCCTACGGGGGATGCATTGGCAATCACCTCCGAAGGAGTGGAAAAGCCAAAATTGGTCCGGTTGAGCACTGCCTCCGGAAGGTGCCGCATGAATTCAAAAATTCCGGTTTCTTTCCATTGGTGTTCTCCAAAAGTTTCATAATCCATAAAAAGGTTGATTACCTCATCTTCCTGTGGAACCTGGTTCAGCCAATTGATAAATTTATCCGTGGTAAGGGGATAATCAGACCATGTTTTTTCCCCAAACCTGAATGCAATATCATCGCTTAGCCGGAAATTTTTAAGCAAGACCTTGAGTTTTGGTTCATTGGCATTGACATAGACAAAATTGGGGCTTTTCCATCCCAGGATGTGTTTGGCACCTTCAGAAAGGATTCCTTCGAAGCCCATACCTGCAACCATTTCTCCAATACTATCTGAATAAATCAACTCTGTATTTCTGAAAACTTTGGGTTCATAGCCATTGAAGTGGTGCTTGATTTTCTCCTGATGCAATTTTACCATGTCTCTGAACTCGGATTCGCTTTTAAGTGCGCATAGCGAATGTGCATAGGTTTCGTTGAGCAATTCTACATTTCCAGTTGCCACGAGTTCCTGGAAGCTATGCAAAACTTCAGGTGCATAAGCCTCCATTTGATCAAGAATGGACCCTGATAGGGAAAAGCAAACCTTAAACTTACCCTGGTATTTATGAATGAGTTCCAGCAAAAGCCGATTCATGGGCAGATAGCATTTCTTTGCTACTTTATTCATGATATTCCTGTTGGAATAGTCATCCCAATAATCATGATCATCACCAATTTCAAAAAATCGATACGGCTTTAATCTGAACGGTTGATGTACTTGAAAGTAAAAACAAATGGTTCTCATATCCTATTGATTAACAGTTTGCGTATAAATATCGATTACTTTTTTGGCCACATGCTCCCATTTTAGTTTTTTCAACTCCTCTCTACCTAACTCCCTAAACATTTTGGAAATCCCATTGTAATGGAGCAGCGCAAAAATGGCATCTGCCATGGTATCTATGTCCCAAAAATCCACTTTGACGGCATTTTGCAGCACTTCGGCCACACCGGATTGTTTGGAAATAATGACCGGAGTATTGTGCCTTACGGCCTCCAGTGGGGAAATGCCAAACGGTTCGGAAACTGAAGGCATGACATATACATCACTCAGGGCGAACATTTTGTCCACATCATCGCCTTTTAGAAATCCTGTAAAATGAAATTTGGTACCAATCCTCAATTCCGCCACCCGTTGGATCATCCGGTTCAATAAATCCCCGGAACCTGCCATAACAAACCTTACGTTGTCATCTTTTTTGATCACCTTATAGGCCGCCTCCACAAAATACTCCGGCCCCTTTTGGAAAGTAATCCTCCCCAAAAAAGTAACAATTTTCTCAGGTACCTTTTTCTTTTCTTTGGATTTGATAATGCTGGTGTCCAATACGGCATTGTGCACCACAACCACTTTTTCTTCAGGAATACCATATTTGGAAACAATGGTGTTTTTGGTCAACTGACTGACAGCAATGATCTTATCAGCAGCTTCCATCCCTGCTCTTTCAATATCGTAAACCCTTTGGTTAACGGTCTGGCCTGACCGGTCAAATTCGGTGGCATGGACATGTGCGATCAATGGCTTGCCACTCATTTTTTTAGCGGCTATCCCTGCTGGAAATGACAACCAGTCATGGGCGTGTATCAGATCAAACTCCTTGTTTTTTGCGATCTGTGCTGCGACCAATGCATAGCGGGAAACCTCTAAAATCAGGTCTTTCCCATATTTACCGCTGAAACTGAATTTATTGGCCAGCACGCTGGATTCCAATTCGTCCTGGTCTTTGAGTAGTCTTTCTGTATGGTTTTGGTATTCTTCCGGGCTGAGGTAGGGGATTAAAAAAGAACTGACCTCCAGGTAGGTGAGGTTTTTCCAGATATCCCGAAAACGCCGCTCCCGGTAATCGATTTCCACATCGCTGGCATTGACAAATTCGGCCAAAGGGTCCTCATCTCCCCACAATTTGGGGACAACGAAAATCAGCTCTTGTTTGTGGTGGGCCATTCCCTTTACCAACCCATAACAGGCAGTACCCAATCCTCCGGAGATATGGGGTGGAAATTCCCATCCAAACATTAAAACTTTCATATAAATCCTTTTAGAGATTATTGATTAAATATTTCATCCTTAACAATTCCCCTACACTCCATGCCTGGGAAATAGATCCCTTTGGCCGGTGCGGAGGATCTCCGTCATAAATTTCCGCTATGGTGCCTATACCATATTGGGTCATTACACCGTCAAAGCTACTGATCATATTTTCCACAAGCTTTTTACCTTGTTTGCCATGCAGCTTCAGGTAACCCTCAGCAAAATGACCCAACAGCCAGGGCCAGGCCGTACCCTGGTGATAGGCATTGTCTCGTTCATACTGGTCGCCCTTGTAATAGCCCTTATATCTTGGATCACTTGGTGCCAGAGTCCTGAGTCCCCTATTGGTGAATAGATTGCTTTTAACCACCTCCAGAACCTGATCCTTTTGATCATTGCTTAATGGGCTGTAGGGCAAAGAAGTGGCGAAAACCATATTGGGCCGGATGGACCAGTCTTTTTCATCTTCATCCACAACGTCGGCCAGGTAGCCTTTTTTATCGCTCCAAAAAACCTCCACAAAGGATTCCCCAACCTGGTCAGCCAATTCCCTGATGGCTGTATTCCCGGTGAGTTCATGATAAAAACACAGTGCATTGTACCAGAGGGCGTTGATTTCTACCGGGCATCCCATTCTGGGAGTAACCGGACCATCCTTGGTAACGGCATCCATCCATGTAAGGGCAATCCCTGCCTCTCCACCACACAACAAGCCATTTTCCTTAACCTGAATATTGAAAGCCGTCCCTTTTTTAAAGCCTTCTATGATGCCTTTGCACTTTTCGATGTACCTCGATACAATGGTTTCCTTATCCCCGGTGAACAGTACATATTGCTGCAATGCCCAAAAATACCACAAGGGTGCATCAATGGAATTCATATTGGTCATTACCCCGCTACCCACATTCGGGAACAGTGCGCCTTTCAGATCCTTGGACATGCTATCCATAACTTCCAGAAAAGTCTGTGAATCTCCCATGGTCAGGGTTAATCCTGGCAGTGCTATGAAGGTGTCTCTTCCCCACCAGCCAAACCAGGGATAACCGGCAATGACCCTTGTTTCCCCCCCTCTTCTGCTGATAAATTGTCCTGCTGAATTTTTGAGACAATTTTCAAAATTGTCCCTGGGTATTCTCCTGCTGATCTCTTTTTCGAAAGAAGCCTGCAGTTTTTGCGGGTCTGCTTCCTTCAATCCGGCAGAAAGAATGACGGATTCACCCTTTTCCATGTCAAATTCAAAATACCCTGGCACATACAAGTCTTCCTGATAGTCGTAGCCCCGCTCGATTTCTCTGATGTATTCAATATTATAAAACCAATCGGGCACAGGTACAAAGGTATTATCCTTTGAAACCTGTAAAGAAAGGGGGTCATAGTCTTCATACAACCTAAACTGAACCCCATTTTTTATTTTCTTGATTTTCTTGTTCACATAGGTATTGGCTTTGGAAAGGGTGTGGTAGCCCCTGAAAGCCAGAAAAGGACTCACCCTGATTTTGGTAGGGATCAAAGCCTCCAGCAGGGTATATTTGATCATAACTCTATCTGCCGTGGAATCCAGAATGATTTCCTTTTCCAAAAGTACTCCTCCGACGCGGTAGGTGAGTTTGGGGATAGGTTCTGAATCAAAATCTTCAAGGTATTTGTGGCCCCGTGGATAATAATTGCCAGGGTATTTGTTGATACCAAGGTTGAAAACCGCATCCTTCTGGGCAATGCTTTCGTGGACGTTGGAAAGTAAAACATGCAGTTGACCATCAATTTGAGGCTGTGGTGCCACCAGCAAACCATGGTATTTTCTAGTATTGCAGCCGATAATCGTTGTACTCGTGTAACAACCTGAGCGGTTAGATCGAATTATTTCCTTTTCCAAAGAATAATTCAGGTTGATGAGTTGCGTCTTATCGAAATGTATGTAGCTCATTTAAACAATTTTTGTGGTTTTCATAAAAATACTTGAATACTTCGTAAAGTAAAATAAATGTTGGAAAAACTAGTGCAAATAAGTTTTTCTTGCAGGTAAAAAAAATATTCAGGAAAAAATAAGACACAAAAAAAGGGCATTTATGCCCTGTTATTACATTGATATGGTGCTATGGATCAGCTACTTTCGTTTTGGATTTCTTCCAAATTCTTTATAGACTCCTCAAATTTCATGATATATTGTTGAATCTGACTCAAATTGACATACCTGATTTGAGGGAATTTCTTAGAAGGGCGGAATAATTGGAACATGACTTCTGAATATTAAATAAATCCTAAAACAACTGGTAATCAAATAAAATGCCATAAATCAACCTGCATGGCGATGGTGATTTTTCTGATTTAAATTAGGTTTGAAAATATCTATGTGCCACATCATGATTTATGTCAAAAAACGTAATTTGTTTCAAAGTGTTTTAAAATTTTGGCCATTGAATGGTCTAATTTGAAAACACCACTAAAATCAATAAATCTGTCCTTATAAAAAAGGACCCTCCCGTTGTAGGGGAGGGTCTGGGTGAAAGACCGGGTTCGAACCGGCGACCTCTGGTGCCACAAACCAGCGCTCTAACCAGCTGAGCTACAATCACCATTTTATGCTCTTTTGATCCTTTTATCAGAAGAGAACGCAAAGGTAATATGCTTTTTTTAGTCAAGCAAAATAATGTTATATATTTCTTGAAAATTTAAGCCTTTCCCCCTGTTTACTTTCGTTAAATGTGCCATTATCGTACGCCAGGTGTCCGGAAACGATGGTATGGGTGATTTTTGAACGGAAGGTCTGCCCCTCAAACGGAGACCAGCCGCATTTTGAAAGAATATTCTCCCTCTTTACTTCCCATGGGTCATTTAGATCAACCAATACCATATCTGCTTTGTATCCCGGCCGGAGGTAACCCCTCTTTTCGATTTCAAAAAGTACTGACACATTGTGGCTGGTTTTTTGAACGATCTCCTCCAGACTTATTTTATTTTCATGATACATTTCCAGCAAAGCCGGCAAGCAATGCTGCACCAGCGGACCACCTGAAGGGGCTGAGGTGTAAGGATGGGATTTCTCTTCCAGGGTATGTGGGGCATGATCCGTGGCTATCACGTCTATATGACCATCAAGTAGCCCTTTTAAAATGCCTTCCCTGTCTTTTGCGGTTTTAATGGCAGGGTTCCATTTGATGAAATTGCCTTTTTCTTCGTAATCTTCTTCAGCAAACCACAAATGGTGCACACAGGCCTCGGCCGTAATGCGCTTTTCCTCCAATGGAAGCCGATGGTCAAAAAGCCGGACTTCCTTGGCTGTGCTGATATGCAGGACATGTAACTTGCTGCCATACATTCTTGCCATGTCCACCACTGTCTTGGAGGCGTCGAAGCAGGCGGCCTCTGTCCGGATTTTTGGATGGAAACGGGTTGGAATGTTGTCCCCGTATTCCTTTTTGTATTTTTCCAGGTTGGCCTTGATGATATCGTCATTTTCACTATGGGTGGCGATCAATATAGGGCAATACCTGAATATTTTCTCCAGGCTTTCAGGGTTGTCTACCAGCATATTTCCGGTGGAAGATCCCTGAAAAACCTTCACTCCACAGACTGTTTCCGGATTGACTTGTTTGATAGTCTCAATATTGTCATTGGTCGCTCCCAGGTAGAAAGAATAGTTGGCCAGGGATTTTCCTGCCGCCAGATCGTATTTATTTTCCAGCAATTCCAGGTCGGTCGTTTGTGGATCAGTGTTGGGCATCTCCATATAACTGGTGATTCCTCCAGCCACTGCAGCCTTACTTTCCGTGTAAATTTCAGCTTTATGGGTCAATCCGGGCTCGCGGAAATGAACCTGATCATCAATTAAACCCGGCAACAGGTATTTTCCCCCGGCATTTATTTCAATATCCGCCTCATGACCGGAAAGGTCGCCTCCAACAGCAAAAATCAACCCCTCCTTTATATACGTATCCCCTCGCATTATCTTCCCTTCATTCACTATATTTGCATCACGGATCAATATTCTTTTCATGTCATTTGTTTTTTATGGGCGGGTGTATGAAAATTTCATTCCTCATATTTTCCTTAAAATTATAAAATCATGTCCGATCGGCTGCAATCTTTTGAAAATTTTAAACTCAATACCCAACTTTTAAATGCGATAAAAGAAATCGGATATACAAAACCCACCCCTATCCAGGAAAAAGCCATCCCTCTTGCCCTCTCCGGTCATGACATCCTTGGTATTGCCCAAACAGGGACCGGGAAAACTGCAGCTTACCTGTTACCACTCCTATATAAGGTCAAATATGCTCAGGGGGAGCACCCCAGGGCGCTGATACTGGCACCGACCAGAGAACTTGTCATGCAGATAGAAGCAGACATCATGGGTTTGGGAAAATACACCGACCTGCGGTTTGTATGCTTGTATGGTGGCCTTGGACCTAAGCCTCAAATAGAAAAAGTAGCGCAGGGTGCGGATATCATCATCGCCACTCCGGGTAGGTTTATGGACCTGTACAAAAAGGAAGTGTTGTATACCCGGGATATCAAAACCATGATCCTGGATGAAGCCGACAAAATGCTGGATATGGGATTTCTGCCCCAGATCAGGGCCATCTTGGAAATCATCCCCGTAAAACGCCAAAACCTCCTTTTTTCTGCCACATTTAGCGAGAGAATTGAAAGATTATCACACGAATTTCTTGAATTTCCGGAGAGGGTGGAAATAGCACAGCAGGCCACCACTGCTGAGACCATTACACAAGCCAAGTTTTTTGTGCCCAATTTCCAAACCAAACTGAACCTGCTGGAGAAAATTGTCAAAGACCACAAATTCGAAAGAGGGATAGTGTTTGCCAGATCCAGAAAGAATGCCGAAGCCGTATTTCGTTACCTGGAACATCACCAGCCCGGAAGCATCCGGGTCATCCATGCCAACAAAGGTCAGAATACGCGCATCAACAGCATGGAGGAATTTAAAAAAGGAAGTGTTAAAATATTGGTGGCCACCGATGTGGCTGCCAGGGGCCTTGATGTAAGCATGGTGAGCCATGTGGTCAATTTTGATGTTCCCCTGATTTACGAAGATTATGTACACCGGATTGGAAGGACCGGCAGAGCAGAAAATGAGGGCATAGCCTTTACTTTTATCAATCCGGCAGAGGTCTACCATTTTGAAAAAATAGAGGGCATTATCCGAATGCAGGTTCCGGAACGCCGGATTCCCAGGGATATTACGGTACACGAAACCCCCTTTGAGGAAAAACAAGCCTTTGAAATGGAAATAGACAAACAAAAAAGAGGAAGTGATCCCGATTTCAAGGGGGCTTTCCATGAAAAAAAATCTCCTCCCAAAAAAGCGCAGGAAAAACCCAAAAAACGCGGTAACAAAAATAGCAAGGCCAAAAAAAACCGCAATCAAATGAAAACCAAAGGCAAATGGAAAAAGAGTTGATCGCCTGTGTTCCTGGTTTCCATTTAAGTTTTATACCAAAAAATCAAAATTCTATTTGTACGCAATTATTTGCCCTTTAAAAATAAAAATTTGCAAATTGAAATTAACACATATTTTGTTACTGTTTTTTGGTGAAATAAATTTTTTTATTTTGGTATTTAATATGATCTTTGCTTCCATATCATCACCAAATTTTTAAGGGTGATGCATATCGAAGAGGAAGTCGGTGTTGGATTTTTTCCAGCTTTTTAACGTAAATAGAGATCATTCACCTTTTAATCTTATTAATCCATGAAAAGATTCATGTGTGTTTTTTTGCTGACTTTTATGATGGTCAGCCAGCTATGGGGGCAAATGCAGTTTTTTAAAAATGCAGATTTTGAAAACATTGCCTATGCCCATGAAACAATCGCCACAGTTCCATTTCTCACGAAAGTAACCTTACTGCCGGATCAAATGGATACCATTAGTGGGCAGCAGTTGGCTTCGATGGAAAAAACTGAAGGGGAAAGCATTCAAAAAGCCATTTACAGCTGGTTTCTGCAAAGGCAGGAGAATGGAAAATTGTCCGTTACCATTCAGGAGCCGGCCATTTCCAATGCCAAATTAAAAGCAGCAAGGCATTACCCCTGAAAATTATTACAGCTATAGTCCTGCGCATCTGGCGCATATTTTAGGAGTAGATGCAGTAGTGATGGGCTATTATGAGACCAATCAGCCCAAGGCAGGTCAAGTGGGGAACATCGACTGTGAAAGTCGAAATAAACAAAACCTCACCAATCTGGCGGTGATCAACCTGTCTATTTTCAATGCTGAAGATGGTGAACTGTTGGTTCAATTCCAAAATGGCATTGCG
The DNA here is from genome assembly GCF_011290685.1 of Cyclobacterium plantarum. GTDB lineage: Bacteria > Bacteroidota > Bacteroidia > Cytophagales > Cyclobacteriaceae > Cyclobacterium > Cyclobacterium plantarum. Next base: position 222,667 of record NZ_JAANYN010000007.1, on the reverse strand, counting down.
GCCAATCAGGAAAGCATGAATGAAGAAATCGTTCAGGCCCTGATGAAGAAAGTTTCCAAAAGAATGGCCTATACCAAAATCTAAAACATTTCATGTGTTTCTAATTGTCTTTAAGTTGTCACATGCCCGCCCGGATGATGCCAGTCGGACGGGGAATCTCGCATGCTTTATAATCATCCCACTGTGTGACGTTCTAGTCATGCTCGATTTCATCCAACTATAATTTAATCTATCAGATAAGCTCCGGTTAAACCCTGGGCTTATTTTATTTCTGCCGGAAAGTATCCGAAACAAAACTCAATACATGAGGAAGGGATTCCCTCCAGTAAGTCCAGTTATGGGCACCGTCCCGTATCCTGAACTCGTGCGGTATTTCTTTTTTCTTCATGGCAATATGCACCAGGCTGTTGCCTTCGTATAGAAAATCATCATCGCCACAGTCAAAAAACCATTTGACGGATTTCATCTCCTCCGGATCATTCAGTTCGATCTGGCGCAAGGCCTGATGCCGGTCGAAGTAGGCTTCTAAGGTGGAAGGTTCTTTGACAGGTGTTTGGTTGTTTTCCAACCCCTTTTTGAAATCCTCAAAACTGGAATTGCGCAAAGACGCGCTGAGGGGACAGGCAGAAGAAAACAGGTCCGGTCGATGCATGGCATAAAAGAAGGTGCCTCCTCCGCCCATGGACAAGCCTGCTATGGCCCGGTAGCGCTTTTCCTTTTTGATCCTGTACTGGGACTCAACATAGGGCATCAGCTCTTCAAAAAAGAAATCCTCATAGCGCCAGTCGTTGTTCACATCATTAAAATAACCTCTTTTACCTGTATTCGCATCGGGCATGACGATGATCATCTGTGTGGCAATGCCTTCGGAAAAGGCCTTGTCTGCGATATATTGCACCTCTCCAAACTGTACCCAGCCTGTCTGATCGTCTCCTGCGCCGTGAAGCAGGTAAAGAACGGGGTAGGAGCGCTGGGAATATTCATATCCGGGAGGCAGGTAAACGGCAAATTTCCTCTCCATATTCAGGATCTCGCTTTCCATGCTGAGCGCATCAAAAACACGACTTTCCTGGGCATGCAAGCTGCTGACCGTGATCAAAATTAAAGACAAAAGGAGTAGTAAAGGCTTCATTGTTATACTTGGGTTAAGTTTAAATTTTTCAGGTGGGTAAAGATTTGTACAGCTGGTTTTTCCATTATTCCGGCCACAATCTACTCAATTTACTTTTAACCAAAAACTATCGTTTGAAGATTTGTCTGTTTTGAAACTGCTGTTAAGTTTCCTGCAGTAGAAGGATATTCTTGATAAGATGTGCCCTCAGGTGGCCATTTTCAGTAGCCTTGAAATGAAAACAGGGGGGACGGCATTCGTGGTTGCCCATCAACGCCATGGCCTGATCAACGTCTACTATGGCCTGACAATTGACAAGACTTCAATTATTTTAAGTCCCCTGTCTATATGGTCACCGACATAAAGTGTCTTTCTTTCCGGATTTGAATGGGCCCTGTTTTTTTTGGATTACCCCGATTTCACAAACCATTCCTCCAGTTTATCTGCAAGGCGTGAATGGCGCCTTTTAGCTCAATGAAAACCTTTATAAGTAGTTGATTTTTAATGGGTTTTAATCCCTTTTTTGCGCTGAAGACAAGTTTTTCCAATGTGATGTAATAAATTGCACAATTTTCAACCAAAAAAATGCACACCTAAATATTGAACCAGGTTTTCTGAAAAGCGGCTCTTCTCCCAGTAAAAAATCAGCTTCAATCCCCTCCGAAACCCTAAGGTGGCATTTTCGTTAAAACGGTTACCAACATCAACCTTTCTAAAACCGTATAAATGAACGCATTTTTTTTAAAAATCATCCTCTTCTATTTTCTGGTACCGGGTTTTTCAAGTACCGAAAAACCTGATCCGGATTTTAAAATCATCTCTTTTGAAGAATTTGAGTCCCTGACTTCGGCGGATTCGGAAAAATTACGCATTTACAATTTCTGGGCCACCTGGTGCGCCCCTTGTATCCGTGAAATGCCCCATTTTGAACAAGCCAGTAAAGACAACCCTGAGCTTGAACTGGTATTTATTTCTATGGATGACGGACGCAGACCGGAAAGGGTGACCTCATTTATGGAAAGAAAAGACATCCAATCCCCCGTCTACCTGCTCAATGATGTGGATTTCAATTCCTGGATTGACAAGGTGGATAAAAGCTGGACAGGTGCCATTCCTGCCACCCTGTTCATTTTACCTGATGGTAAGCGCCGTTTTCATGAAGGAGAATTGGAAGAAAATGAACTGCAAAACCTGATCGATCAACTCAAACCCTAAAACCATGAAAAAGACAAGCCCTTTTATCCTGACTCTTTTTGCACTGCTGTGCATCACCCAGATATCCCTGGCCCAAAATGCAGGTTATTCCGTTGGGGATGAAGCCATGGATTTTGAATTGACCAATGTGGATGGTTCACTGGTTTCTCTCAGTGGTATGGAAAATGCGAAAGGAGCCTTTGTGATTTTTTCCTGCAATACCTGTCCCTATGTGAAAGCCTATGAGGATCGGATGATACAATTGCACGAAAAATACGCTCCTCAGGGATATCCGGTGCTTGCCATCAACCCCAATGATGCCCAGGTCAGCCCCGGGGACAGCTTTGATGCCATGAAAAAGAGGGCGCAGGAAAAGGATTTCCCATTTCCTTACCTCCATGACGAAAGCCAGGAGGTCATCAAAGCATATGGAGGTTCCAGAACCCCACATGTCTTCCTGCTGAATAAAGAGGATGGAAAGTATATCGTCAAGTATATCGGTGCCATAGACAACAATTACCAGGATGCTTCAGCAGTCACCAGGCACTATGCAGCAGAAGCGGTGGAAGCAGTGATCAAAGGACAAAATATAGGTGAAAAAACCACCAAAGCCATAGGATGCAGTATCAAATGGACCAGAAAGTCGGAGTAGGGTTATTATGAAAACCAACTTTTCAGGTAAATTCCATTACAATCTTTTTCTAATAATCTATTTTATTTGCCTGGCAAAGTCCGCAAGTTGCCAAGACAGCGAATGGTTCCCATTTCAACCGAAAAACTACTATCAAACCGACAACCTGGATCTCAGCGATTGGCTGGATGCACCGGCAGGCAAACACGGGTTTGTGCAGATGAAAGGCACTGACCTGGTCTTTGAAAATGGCCGGCAGGTTAAATTTTGGGGAACCAACATCAATGGCAGCAACCCCTTTTCTTCCGCAGAAAAAGCAGCTGATTGGGGGAGGTTTTTAGCAAAATTTGGCATCAATTGTGTGCGCTTTCACAAATTTACCTGGGATGCTACCGATGAGCAAAGCTCCACTCAGCTTAAGTCTGAAAAATGGGAGAATTTTGATTATTTCAGCTTCACGCTGCGTGAAAAAGGCATTTATTATGGCTGGTCCCCTATTTATGGGCACAGGGTCAAACCCGCCGACAGTACCAGGCTTCTGGCCTACGATGAAGTAGCCAATACGGATTTTCCATGGGCACACCTCAACGGCTCCACGGCATCATTGGTTAATTTTGCCGGGGATTTGCAAAACCTGAATATTGAGTTGGTGGTCAATATGCTCAACCATAAAAATCCACATACAGGTCTGCGCTATGCCGATGATCCTGCCCTGGCCTTTGTGGAGTTCCAAAACGAAGACAATATTTTTTGGGGTGCTATTGAAAAAACCCTGGAACAAACCCCTACTTACAGGGCTTTACTTTGCCGCAAATTCTCCGATTGGCTTCAGGAAAAGTACGGGACCCATGAAAAATTAATAAGGGCCTGGAATGGGGAAGGGATTTCCGAAGGAGCGCATTTGGATAAAAAGAACCTCTACCCCAACCCGAATCATGGCTTTTTCAGCCATGAATACGAGCAAGCAGTGGCTGAAAGCAGGCCTGTTAAACAACACGTTTTGGATAAACTAAATTATCTTTTTGAGGAGCAAGCAAAATTCTACTTTAAATTTAAGGAGGCGGTAAGAGCTACGGGATACAAAGGAACCATTGTAGCAAGTTGCTGGCAGGCGGGAACCGGACTTTCACATTTATATAACCTGTATGCCGACTACCAAGTGGGAATGATCGACAGACACAACTACTTTGGAGGAGGAAGTGGCCATAACCTAAAGATCGGAAAAATATCCAATCCTTCCATGTTGTCCCAAATTGGCTCCGGATTATTTGGGACGGGCCTGCAGCAAGTCAGTGACCGGCCGTTTGCCTTGTCGGAATGGATGAGCCTGATTCCTTCAGAATGGACTGCTGAAAGTTCTCCCATTATTGCGGCCTATGGCCTGGGACTTCAGGGATGGGATGCTTCCTTTAGCTTTGCCATAGACCAGCCCTCCTATACCCCCACGATTCAAACACCTCCATGGGGAGGAGTCTACAACGTTACTTCACCTACCCAATTGGCATTATACCCTGCACTGGCCATGATGGTTTACCGCAAGGACATTCTGGAGGGGGAAACCATTGTAGACAGGAAAATAAATTTTGAGGCATTGGAAGCCGGAGCAAGCTTTTTCGATGAAAAGGTTATTCAGGATCACGACCGGAAAGTTTTTAAAAGCAATTTCCCCATAGCGGCGATGGCAGCGGGCAAAATCACGTTAACATTTACCAGTGAAGATCTTCCGGACGAAATAGGGAACCTGGAACCCTACGAAAAGGATGGGGGAATTGTTTCCAATACAGGGCAACTGTACTGGACAGAAGAGAACAGAGGGCATTTTACCATCAATAGTTCGGGAACAAAAGGACTGGTAGGGTTTGCAAAAAACAGTAAGATAGACCTGGATCGGTTCAGTATAAAAACCGACAACGAGTTTGCCGTTATATTGCTGAGCAGTATGGATCCTTCCAGAGGTCTTGGAGATGCTGACAGATTACTGGTCACCACAATGGCCCGTGCAAAAAACACTGGCATGGAATACAATGAGGACAAGACGGAATTACTCGCCACCGGCGAGGCACCTGTGTTGCTTGAGCCTGTAAATGTGGAACTCAGCCTGCCTGATGATCGGACCTTTACGGTACATGTACTTGACCATGCTGGCAATAGAACCGGCAAAACATTGCCTGTCAGCTCAAACACCATAACAATCAGGGGAGCGGAAACCAAAGCCATTTATTACGAAATCGTTTTTTGATTATTTCTTCCTGAATGTTATTTCAGGGCATCTTGGTGCTCCGGGGAGGCAGGGGCATTCCCCGGTCAACATATACCTTTCAACAGGTTTAAGAATTAGAGTGCTACGCATGAACATTAAGCCCTGTTTTTTTATTCAGGAAGCCCGAAAGTTGGGAAAACACCTCGACTATCCTTCTTGAAATGGCCTATCTTTCAGCTCCCGAAGTATAGCACTTGATACCTTTCCGATAAGGGAAAAGGCCAAAGAGGTCATTTAATCAGGTTTAAATTGGGCCAAAAAGGGTATGCCGAAATTTAAGTTTCAATCCTTAACACCAGAAAACAGTATGAAAACATCCACCAAGTACTTTCTCCTCCAAAGTTTAGGATTGATGCTTTTTCTGAATTACTTCTCCTTTTGCCAGCAGCCCGGATACTTCGATCAGGGAATCAGCAGAAACATTACTCTACCTGAAAGAGCAGGAAGAAATGTTCTCCAACTTTTTGCAAGAGGCGATTCTGTCCTCATGCTTACTTCACATGGCCTATTTACCTATTATCAGGGTTCCTGGTCAGGAAAACCTTTTATCAGCGGATTGCAATTTGGGGTCATGGATCCTTCACACCAGGTTTGGCTTTCCAACGGGCGATCTATCTGGTCTGAAGGAGGTAAAAAAATCCCCAATCCTCCTTTGCATTCCGGGGAATCGATCACCTGCCTTGCCTGGGTAGATACCCAAACCCTCCTTGCCGGCAGCAGCAGGGGGCTGTTTGTCTGGAATGGGGAATGGACCCTGCCAGCAGCCCTGAAAGAAATTAGCATCAATTCCCTTGCCATTGATTCAGAAGGAAGCTGGTGGGTAGCCGGAAATACAGGACTTTGGCGGCACAAAAACGAAATGTGGACCAATATGGACAGAACCGTTATGGCCCCGGGACATGAAAGCAGGTATATGGCCCTGGAGCCAACAGCTAGTGGAGGCAGCCTTTACTTTAGTTCAGCAAAAGCAGTAGGCAAATTAGCGGAAAGTGCTGACAACTGGCTGGCCAAAGGCTCGGATGGCTTGCCATACGGACCAGTTACCCGGATCGAAGAAAAAGATGGGGTGATTTGGATGGCAACTGCCAAAGGGTTGATCAAAAAAGAGGAGAATTGGCAGTACTTTGCCGGGAAAAGGTGGTTACCGGATGATAGGGTACAGGATATATTAGCAATGAGAAATAAAAAGGTCTGGGTCGCCACTCCACAGGGGATTGTGGAAATAGGGAGTGTAAGGATGAGCCTGGAAGAGAAGGCTGACTCCCTGGAACAAGTACTTGAAGCCCGCCATAATCGAATGGGATTGATCAACCGCTCTAAGCTGGCTGTCCCTGGGGAGTTGAGTAGTAGTTTTATGGAAAATGAGGATAATGATGGGCTTTGGACCTCCTGTTACCTGATCGCCCAATGTTACCGTTTTGCAGTTACCAGAGACGAAACGGCAAGGAAAAGGGCTGTGCGGACCTTTGAAGCCTTGGAAAGACTGGAAACCGTCACCGGTATTCCTGGCTACCCTGCCCGTTCCTATGCCAGAGCAACCGATCTGGTCGCTCCTTCCCGCTCCCCACATCCCAAAAACTGGCATCTTTCAGCCGATGGGCAGTGGCAGTGGCTGGATGACACCAGTTCGGACGAGATTGTGGGGCACCTTTTTTCTCTGGCCCTGTTTCATGAGCTGGTAGCCAATGACTCCCAACAAAAACAGGTGGTAGCCCTGATAGACCGGATCGTTAGTCATATAGTAGACCATGAGTTCCAGCTTATTGATGCCGATGGACTTCCTACCCGTTGGGGCATTTGGAATCCGGATTCGCTCAACCGGTCTTCCAACTGGATGTACGAGCGGGGACTCAATTCCCTGCAAATCCTTTCCCATCTGAAAACAGCCTATCATTTTACCGGTAAGCAAAAATATGAAAATGCTTATCGGTTATTGGTCGAAAAAGAAGGATATGCAGTAAATGCCCTTACCGCTAAAATGACCGATCCATTTGAAATCAGCCATTCGGACGATATCCTGAATTTCTTCCCCTATCACAATCTGTTTCGGTATACCCCAAAAGATGATCCTTCTTACCCCTTGTACCTCAAAAGTCTGAGACGGTCATGGGAAGCGGTCCGAAGCGATCGAATGCCTGTTTGGAACATTCTAAGCAGCAGTCTGCTGGGAGAAGCGCTTGATTTGGAAATTGCGCAGCAAATCTTAGAAGAGTTTCCGCTGGACCAGGTCAACTGGTCTTATACCAACAGCCACCGCTGGGATATCAAACGAGATGAATTTCCTGGACGTGGAGGAGCTGCGCAGGCATTGGTAGCCCTTCCGCCCGCCGAAAGTAATGTTTCCCGCTGGAACACCAATCCCAAACAACTGGATGGCGGGGGAAAGGGACTGTCAGAGGAGAGTGGGAGTTTCTACCTGGTAGCTTACTGGATGGGACGGTATTACGGGTATTGGTAAAAAGATCAATGAACCTGATCCTGGGGACAGGCACGGTAAAAAAATGGCCGGGGCGGGACCAAAGCTAGTAAAAACAAGGTATACATTCCGATACAAAGATGCCCGAGGGCAATACTTGCCCCCTGCCAAAGGTAGGAGTAGCCTGCGCCTATATTTTTTCGGTGAATCCTGCAGGCTAATAATCATCACTTCGTGAATCGCTAGCGTCAGGCTTCATTTTAAATTGGGAATCTGCAATTGAATTTTACAGAAAGCACAGATTGACACAGTGAAAAATTATACTGAAAAAAGTACTTTACCTTGGACCTGCTCTCGCCGACATTATAAAAAGAAAGGGCTTGCCATTAACCAATTGTAATGGCAAGCCAGGCCCGTTTTCAAGATCGATTTTTTTTGCGACCTGAGCCTGGGTAAATGGTATCACAAGCCCCTTGCCTGGGGGAATAAAAAGCAATAGGGGCAATATAAAAAAGCATCCCTTTTGGGGATGCTTTCCGGAGGTCGAGAGCGGATTCGAACCGCTGTACAAGGTTTTGCAGACCTCTGCCTAGCCACTCGGCCACTCGACCTTTTGCTTAATTGAAGCGCAAATTTAGGCATAAATACTTCCGAATTCAAATACCTGGAGTTAAAAATATTATTTTCATGGACAGGCCATTTTTTTGCCAATCGTTTCGAAATTTCTTTTGCCCTAAGGTACGGTGTAAATTTTATTTGGCAAATATTGACAATTAGAGGTTATTTATAACAGTTCTAAATTAAATGAATGTTCTGAAAAAAAATCATAAAATATTGAAATACAATTATTTACATTGACTACACAATTTTATCCCAATGATTTGGAGGCTGCTTCGGCAAGTTTGAAAAATAGAACTTGGGTAGTACATTTGTGGGGAATTTGAATTGCACTGAGGTAATCTGAAAAAAGTATATATAACTATGTCGATCATGCGCTCATCAAAAGGGGTTTCAATTCGCCTATATCACCTGTTGGTCCTGTTTTTCCTGTTTTTGGGAGCACAGGCATATGCGGTAGACCCTGAAGTTCCGGAAAGCGAGGATGCTATTTCTTCCGGAGAGTCAATTTTTAATGCCAACTGTAAAACCTGCCACAGACTGGATCAAAAGCTAATCGGTCCTGCCTTGCGTGGGGTTACCGACCGCAGGGAACTGGATTGGGCAAAGAGTTTTATTCTGAATTCTCAGGCCGTTATCCAAAGTGGCGATGCCACTGCTGTGGCTCTATTTAAAGAATATAACAATACGGTCATGCCGGCCATGGACTTTTTAAGTGACGGGGACCTGATGAACTTGCTGGCCTACATTGAGTATGGAGGCAAAGCGGATGCGGAGGCTGCTGCTGCTGAAGGTGGGACAGCTGCCGGAGAAGGTGGAGGTTCAGGCGGGGGCATCCCCAGTGAATACCTGACCATCATCCTGGTGGTATTGGTAATTGTCCTGATCCTGGTACTGGTAGTTCTGGGATTGATTGTATCGGTATTGACCAAATACATGAACAACAGCGACAAGCTGGATGAGGAAGATAAGGAGTATATCAACCAGAAAACGGATTACCTGGGTATATTAAAGAGTGATGGCTTTATCCTGATCGTCACGACCATAGTTCTTGCCTTTGTAGTCAAAACTGCCATAGACGGCTTATATACGGTAGGCGTACAGCAGGGTTATGCCCCTGCGCAGCCCATAGCCTACTCCCATGAACTGCATGCCGGGCAATATGAAATTGAATGTCAATATTGTCATACTGGGGTGGAAATCGGCAAATCTGCCAACATCCCTTCAGCCAATATCTGTATGAACTGTCACATGCACATCCAGAATGTAGGTGGCAAAGAGGGTATTTCCCCTGAAATAGCAAAAATTTACGATGCAGTGGATAACAACCAACCGATCGAATGGGTGAGGGTTCACAACCTTCCCGACCTTGCCTACTTTAATCATTCCCAGCATGTGGCTGTAGGCGGAGTCGAGTGTCAGACCTGCCATGGTCCCATTGAAGAAATGGAAGTGGTATACCAACACAGCGCCCTGACCATGGGATGGTGTATAGATTGTCACAGAAATACTGAGGTCACGACTCAGGGAAATGAATACTACGATAAACTCGTGCAATTGCATTCCGAATCCAAAGATGCCTTGAAGGTCAAGGATATTGGTGGGTTGGAATGCGCAAAGTGTCACTATTAAATCTTTACGAACATTCTTTTCTTTAATATACAATGAAAGAAAATAAAAAGACATATTGGAAAGGGTTAGAGCAGTTGACGAACGATCCCGAGTTTGTAAAAAACGCCGATCAGGAATTCCCTGGCTTTACCTCTAAGAAAAATCAAACAGAAGAAGGTGCTTCCTCCAGAAGGGACTTTCTAAAAATGATGGGATTCAGTGTTGCAGCTGCTTCTCTGGCAGCTTGTGAAGCTCCGGTAAGAAAGGCCATTCCTTATGTAAATAAGCCGGTCGACATCAACCCTTCCATACCTAATTATTATGCTTCCACATTTGTCAATGGCGGTGACTATGCCGCTGTAGTTGTCAAAACAAGGGAGGGACGCCCCATTAAAGTAGATGGCAATGCCCTTTCTCCCATCACTCAGGGAGGAACCAACGCCATTGTAGAAGCTTCAGTTCTCTCTTTATACGATAAGGCCAGATTGACAGGTCCACAGATCAACGGTCAGCCCACTGATTGGGCAGCTCTTGATGCAGAATTAAGCAGCAAGCTGGCTGCTGCCGGATCCGTAAAAATTGTGTCAAATACCCTGTTATCACCAGGTACGGAAAGGGCCATCAGCCAGATGGCCGAACGTTTCGGAGATGTGGAACACATTACCTATGATCCGATTTCTAACTACGGTATCACAAAGGCCAGCGAGACCTATTACGGGTCTAAGATGTTGCCCTCTTACCAGTTTGACCGGGCCAAGGTAATCGTAAGCTTTGGAGCTGACTTTTTGGGCAGCTGGATTTCTCCCATAGAATTTGCCAGGCAGTACAGCAAGGGAAGGAAGATTTCCAAGGAAAACCCCAATATGTCAAGGCATTTCCAGTTTGAATCTACTCTTTCTTTGACCGGAGCAAATGCAGATTACCGAACTCCCATAGCTGCTTCTCAAAGTGGATTGGCTGTTTTGACCTTGCACAACCTGATCGCCCAAAAAGCAGGAGCTGGTACCGCAGGCGGAAACAACCTGGACCTGCCACACCTGGCCAAAGCCGCAGCCGAACTTTGGGCCAATAGGGGCAGTGGTTTGGTCGTTTCCGGATCTAACGACCCCAATGTTCAGGTGCTGGTGCATGCCATCAATGAGATGCTGGGCAATACCGGAAGTACTGTTGATTTTCAAAATCCGGTTTATTACCGAAAGGGTGACGATAGCCGCATGAGCCAGTTCATTACCGAACTAAATGGCGGAAGGGTAGGCGCAGTGATTTTTTATAACTGCAATCCGGTATATGATTTTGGCGGTGGTCAGGCGCTTTCAGAGGCCATAGGCAAAGCCAAGGTATCCGTATCTACTTCAGAAGTGAAAAATGAAACGGCTGCTTTGGTACAATACCTGGCTCCGGATCACCATTACCTGGAGTCATGGAATGATTTCAACCCAAAAAGGGGAATGTACAGTTTGTCTCAACCTACGATATCTCCCTTGTTCAATACAAGGCAGGCGCAGGAAAGCTTCTTAAAATGGGCAGGCAATACGACCAGCTATTATGATTTTCTAATGGAAGGCTGGCAAATGCAATTTGAGGGCCAGCAGGAAACTGCTGACTTCCAGACTTTTTGGGACAAATGCCTGCATGACGGTGTCTATCAGGTAACTTCCACAGAAGAAGAAGTAGCTGAGCCATTGACTCCGGCAGGAGATATCAGTGCTGCTGCTACAGCAGTTGGTAGGGCCTACAAGGCGCAGGGTTCGGGCTCAGAATTGATCGTATATACCAAGGTTGGCATCGGTTCAGGTGCATTTGCCAACAACCCCTGGTTGCATGAAATGCCGGATCCCATCTCCAAAGCCACCTGGGACAATTACCTGACGGTATCCCAGAAATGGGCCAGTGACAATGGTTTGAGCATGAAAGAAGGTGCCACACAGATGGCCAGTGTTACCGCTAATGGAGTTTCTTTTTCCGTACCGGTACTTGTTCAGCCGGGCCAGGCAGAAGGGACTTTCGGACTGGCTCTGGGTTACGGGCGCACTTCCGCAGGCAGGGTAGCCGATGGCCTGGGCGTCAATGCTTATGCGCTGCTGAACGCCAGCAAAGGCTATGTCAACTATGATGTCACCGAAGGTGTGGAAATCAGCCTCACCGGCGAACCCTATAAAATAGCCCAAACCCAGACTCACCAGACTTATATGGGCAGGGATTTCGTCATACAGGAAGCTACTTTAGGAGAGTACAAAGAAGATGCCAGTGCAGGGCGTTATCACCCTGAGATTTATAAGGACGGAGAGTTTTTAAAGCCGAGCAAAATTTCCCTTTGGTCCGGACACAAATACAGCCAGCACCACTGGGGTTTGGCCATTGACATGAATTCCTGTATTGGTTGTGCGGCCTGTACGGTGGCTTGTCAGGTAGAAAACAATGTGGCCGTGGTGGGTAAGCAGGAAGTGCTCAATCGTAGGGAAATGGCCTGGATCAGGATAGACAGGTATTACAGTTCACCCGATGAAGCTACTTCCAATAAAGAACTGGAGCAGGCAGCTGATAATCCGGAAGTTACTTTCCAGCCGATGATGTGCCAGCACTGTAACAACGCCCCATGTGAGACGGTTTGTCCGGTAGTGGCCACCACCCATAGCTCTGAAGGTTTGAATCAGATGACCTACAACAGGTGTATTGGTACCCGGTATTGTGCCAACAACTGCCCTTACAAAGTAAGGCGTTTCAACTGGTTCAAATACCACGACAACAAAGACTTCGCAGGTGTGAACACGGCCCAGAATGATGATTTGGGTAAAATGGTATTGAATCCTGACGTTACGGTAAGGGCCAGGGGGGTAATGGAAAAATGCTCCATGTGCGTACAACGCATACAGGCTGGAAAACTTGCTGCCAAGCGTGAGAAAAGGAAGGTGAAAGACGGGGATATTAATGTGGCCTGTGCGGTTGCCTGTCCTACCGAAGCTTTGGTATTTGGCGACATGAATGATCCGGAATCCAGGGTATCCAAAATGCTGAAGATTGAAGAAAATTCAACCGAAGCGGTGAAGGAAGTCAATGAAGAGCGGGCTTATCATGTATTGGAGGAAATCAATGTCAGCCCCAATGTTTGGTATTTTACCAAAATCAGAAATAAGGATAAAAACGAAGCTTAAAAATAAATCAGATAGATATGCAGGTTACTTCACCCGTACGCGAGCCGCTGGTTACCGGCGGTAAGACATACAAGGACGTTACCAATGATATTGCCAGGCAGGTCGAAGGAAAGCCGACTGTAGGCTGGCTGCTTGGACTGGCGGTTTCACTTGGTACACTTTTGATAGGCAGTCTTGCCCTGGTAGCTACCCTTTGGGAAGGCATAGGCATGTGGGGATTGAACAAGACCGTTGGCTGGGCCTGGGATATCACCAACTTTGTGTGGTGGGTAGGTATCGGTCACGCAGGTACTTTGATCTCTGCCGTATTGCTGCTGTTCAGGCAAAAATGGAGAACTTCCATTAACCGTGCAGCGGAGGCCATGACCATTTTTGCAGTAATATGTGCAGCCCTATTCCCTTTGATCCACATGGGCAGGCCCTGGATCGGGGCCATTTGGGCATTGCCTTTACCCAATACTTATGGATCACTTTGGGTAAACTTTAATTCTCCCCTGCTCTGGGACGTATTTGCCATATCTACCTATTTTTCCGTTTCCTTGGTTTTCTGGTACATTGGTCTGATTCCGGATTTTGCTACTATCAGAGACAGAGCTACAGGATTAAGAAAAACCATATACGGAGCATTGAGCTTTGGCTGGGACGGTGCTGCCAGGACCTGGATGAGGTATGAAAGTGTTTCTCTGATATTGGCCGGTTTGGCTACACCTCTTGTACTATCTGTACATACCATTGTATCCTTTGACTTTGCTACTTCGGTGATTCCCGGTTGGCATACCACCATATTCCCTCCTTACTTTGTGGCCGGAGCCATCTTTTCCGGCTTTGCCATGGTACTGACCCTGATGATTGTTACCAGGAAGGTATTCAAACTGGAGGATTACATCACCATTGGCCACATAGAGCTGATGAATATTGTGATTATCATTACCGGATCTATTGTAGGTATCGCTTATATCACTGAATTTTTCATGGCCTGGTATTCTGGTGTTGCGGCTGAGCAATATGCCTTTGTGAACAGAATGTTTGGCCCCTACTGGTGGGCTTATTGGTCCATGATGACCTGTAATGTGATTTCCCCACAACTTTTCTGGTTCAAAAAAATCAGAACTTCCATCGCAGCGACTTTTATCCTTTCTTTGGTAGTTAATATCGGCATGTGGTTCGAAAGGTTTGTGATCATCGTTACTTCACTTCACAGGGATTTCCTTCCCTCTTCCTGGGTGATGTTTTATCCGACCATCACGGATGTTGGGGTTTACCTGTTTACCTTTGGCTTTTTCTTCACCGCATTTTTATTGTTTGCCAAGTTTTTCCCGGTGATCAATATGGCAGAAGTAAAAGCAGTTCTGAAATCTTCATCTGAAAAAACAATTAAATAATCATGGAAAGAGACAAGCATTTTATCCTGGGGATTTTTGACGATGAGGATATCCTATTGTCCGCTGTAAAGGAAGTAAGGGCTGCAGGAGTGAAGATACACGAAGTATTTTCTCCCTATCCGGTGCACGGCCTTGATGAAGAATTGGGGTATACCAGAAGCCGACTTCCCATAGCTGCGTTTTTGTTTGGCTTATTGGGCACTACATTGGCACTAACCATGCAGTTTTACATGATGAAATTTGACTGGCCCATGATCATTGGGGGAAAGGACCATGCAGCTTTTCCGGATTTTATTCCGGTTACATTCGAACTAACGGTTTTGTTGGCAGCTTTTGGTATGGTTGGCGTTTTCATGATCAGCAGTAACCTGAAGCCCTGGGCACAACCGAGGATTTTTGATTTGAGGAGCACAGACGACAAACACGTCATGGCCATAGATATCGCCAGCAATGGCTCAGTTGACCTGGAGCAGATCAAGAGTGCACTGAAGGCCTCGGGAGCGACAGAAGTGAACAGTAAAAGTTTTGAATAAGTAATCAGGAGCAAATGAAAAGAGTAATTTCTATATATTCAATAGCTGTAGCAGGCCTGGCACTTGGATTGGCTTCCTGTGAAGCCGAAGGTGATTATCCGGGCACTGAATATGCCCCTCAGATGTATCATTCGGTACCTTATGAGCCATTGTCACAAATCAGAAATGAGGAAGAAGGCATGTGGCTTTCCAACAGGGAGGATGAGAAAGGGGAATTTTATAACAGCAACCCAAACAACCCGCATGAAATGAACATGCGGAAGCCTGTGGCCAATACAGTTCCCAGAAACCCGGATGGCATGTTGCCCTACCGGTTAAGAGTAGCAGACCTTGAAGGAGCAGCACTGGTAGAAAATCCAATTGAACTCACTGATCAGGTTGTTGCGGAAGGACAGCAGCTGTATATACAATATTGTTCTTCCTGTCATGGTGCCGGGGGAGAAGGTGATGGAAAAGTCGGGGCAGTAATAGGCGGTGTAGCCAACCTCAAAGGGGGGGCGTATATCAATTTGCCTGAAGGCCATATTTTCCACGTCATTACTCATGGTAAAGGCAGAATGGGGGCTCATGCATCACAGATTCCTGCGGACAGAAGGTGGAAAATCGTACACTATGTTAAACAAGAAATTCAAGCGCAATAATGGCACAGGCAAGCAATTATAATTTGGATCAAAAATTTGATTTTACCGCTCCGGTAAAAAAGGTTATTTTCTTCCTGGGCGGTTTGGGTGCAGTCCTTTTACTGATTGGAATCATTGCAGCAGCATTTGGGGGACATCATGGTGCGGGTGAAGAAGGCGGTCATGCCTTTCACTGGACCAAAAGATTGTATGCCAACCTATGGATCAATAATGTATATTTTACAGGCATAGCCATTATAGGCGTATTCTTTTTCGCCATTCAGTATGCTGCCCAGGCAGGCTGGTCTACAGCTTTGCTAAGGATCATGATTTCTTTTGGAAACTGGTTGCCCATAGCAGCGGTCCTGATGTTGGCCACCTTCTTTATTGCCAATCACGATCTGTTCCACTGGACACATAGTTATATTTTCGATATTAACGATCCGCAATATGACAGGATCATTGATGGAAAGGGTAACTTTTTCTATTGGCCCATGGAGAAGGGGAGTTTTCCCATATTTTACATTGTGAGGATGGTTTTGTTCTTTGGATTTTGGATTTTCTTTTTCAATAAATTGAAAAACCTTTCCCTGGAAGAAGATATAAACGGAGGTACTTCCTATTGGTACACCATCAGGAAATGGTCTGCTATTTTCCTTGTGTTTTTTGCTGTTTCCTCTTCCGTTAGTGCCTGGGATTGGGTTTTATCCATTGACACCCACTGGTTTTCCACCTTATTTGGATGGTATGTTTTTGCTTCCTGGTTTGTGGCTGGCCTGTCTGCCATTACCCTGGTAACCATTTTTCTGAAGGATCAGGGATATCTGGAAATGGTCAATCAAAATCACATCCATGACCTGGGAAAATTTGTTTTTGCTTTCTCCATTTTCTGGACATATATCTGGTTTTCACAGTTTCTTTTGATTTATTATGCCAATATCCCTGAGGAGTCGGTATACTTTATAGAAAGGTTATCTAGTGACGTGTATGGACCGTATATATTTGTAAACATTGTACTAAACTTTGTTTTACCCTTCCTTGTTCTTATGACAAGAGATGCAAAAAGGCACAACATATTTCTTAAATTGGTTTGTACCCTCATCATCTTTGGACACTGGGTGGATTTCTTTCTCATGGTTCAACCCGGAACACTGGGGCATAATGGTGGATTGGGATTAATGGAAGTGGGCATGTTGCTGGTTTATGGTGCTGCCTTTGCATTTGTAGCTTTAAGTAATCTATCCAAGAAAAATTTGGTACCCAAAAACCATCCCATGTTGGAGGAAAGTTATCATCATCACATTTAAATAATACCGAAACAGTTATAAATTATGTACGGACTTCTTATTTCTATAGGTGTAATACTCCTGATCCTGGTGATTTGGATGGTATATAGGATTCAAACCTTGATTTCGGTAGCCAAGGGTTCTGATAAAAAGATTGCTACCACCAGTAATAAGGTAAATGCTTTCCTGATGATGGTGTTCCTTATAGGATGTGGGGTGTTGATGTTTTGGTACTCCATCAAGGAATTTGACAATTACCAAATGCCCATCGCATCTGAACATGGCATCATAACCGACAGGTTGTTTTGGATCACCATGGCTGTTACCGGTTTTATTTTCATTCTTACCCATATTTTACTGTTTTGGTTTAGCTATCATTACCAATACAGAGATGACAGGAGAGCAGCCTATTATCCTGATAACAATAAACTGGAGATCATCTGGACATTGGTACCGGCTGTGGTATTGACCGTATTGGTGGTATCCGGCTGGAAAGCCTGGTCAGACATTACCGCTCCAGCTCCTGAAGAGGCACATGTGGTAGAAATTATGGGTTACCAATTTGCCTGGGATATCAGGTATGGAGGAATGGACAATACCTTGGGTGACTACGACTACCGGCTTACCAATGCTACCAATTCCCGGGGTATTGATTTTACGGATAAAAACTCATTTGATGATTTCCCTTCCCAAAATGTGGTGATACCCAAAGGCGAGCCGGTTTTGTTTAAAATTCGGGCCAGAGACGTATTGCATTCTGTTTTTGCGCCACACATGCGCTTGAAAATGGATGCAGTGCCTGGCATGCCTACCCGGTTTTGGTTTGTACCCAATAAAACTACCGAAGAGATGAGGGCTGAATTGGGAGATGAGGAGTTTGAATATGAAATTGCTTGTACCGAAGTATGCGGAAACGGACATTTCTCTATGAGAAAAGTTATTCGTGTTGTGGAGCCTGATGAATACAGGACATGGCTGGCAGAGCAAACACCATTTATCAAAAGCAATCCTGATTTGGTAGCTGATTTACCAGCTGATTTGAAGGAATTGGCGGAAATATATATAAACGAAGAATAATATCATTGATTAAATTAAGATAACATGGCAGTAGCAAACGTATCGGCTCACGATGTTTCCAATCATGACCATCATGACCATGAACACAAAGATAACTTCATCACGAAGTATATATTCTCCACTGACCATAAAATGATAGCCAAACAATACCTGATATCAGGTATGTTCTGGGCTTTCATTGGAGGCTTCCTTTCTGTTCTTTTCAGGTTGCAATTGGGTTTTCCTGACATGGATCTTTCCTTTCTGAGACCTCTTTTGGGTGGATGGATTGATGCCTCCGGAAAACTGGATCCAAACTTCTACCTGGCCCTGGTCACCATGCACGGTACCATCATGGTTTTCTTTGTATTGACAGCAGGTCTAAGTGGTACTTTCTCTAATTTTCTGATACCACTTCAGATTGGAGCAAGGGATATGGCTTCCGGTTTTATGAACATGCTTTCTTACTGGTTTTTCTTTATTTCCGGTGTAATCATGTTTGCTTCCCTTTTTCTGGAGAAAGGTCCCGCAGCAGGAGGCTGGGTGGTTTATCCGCCACTTTCTGCCCTGGAGCAAGCCATACCCGGATCCGGATTGGGGATGACTCTTTGGCTGATTGCAATGACCTTTTTTATCGCCTCTTCCTTAATGGGAGGTATTAATTACATCACTACTGTAATCAATTTGCGGACCAGAGGAATGTCGTTTTCCAGATTGCCATTGACCATTTGGGCATTCTTCCTTACGGCTGTGATTGGATTGTTGTCTTTTCCTGTTTTATTTTCTGCTGCCTTGCTACTTGTCTTTGACAGGAGTTTTGGTACCAGTTTTTACTTGTCCGATATATACATAGGGGGTGAAGCATTGCCAAACACAGGAGGTAGTGCTGTCTTGTACCAGCATTTGTTCTGGTTTTTAGGGCATCCTGAGGTATACATTGTACTTCTTCCGGCATTGGGTATCACTTCCGAGATTATCGCTACCAATTCAAGGAAACCGATATTTGGTTATAAGGCCATGATCATTTCCATGCTGGGTATTACCATATTATCTTTCGTGGTATGGGCGCACCACATGTTTGTGTCAGGTTTGAATCCTTTTCTGGGTTCCATATTCATGTTCCTGACTTTGATCATTGCCGTTCCTTCTGCAGTAAAAGTATTCAACTACCTCACTACTTTGTGGAGGGGTAACCTGAGATTCACACCGGGGATGTTGTTTTCCATAGGTTTGGTATCATTCTTCATTTCCGGTGGATTGACCGGGATTTTCCTGGGTAATTCAGCTATAGATATACAGCTTCACGATACTTACTTCGTTGTGGCTCACTTTCACCTGGTAATGGGTTCAGCTTCCTTTTTCGGAATGATGGCAGGTGTATACCACTGGTTCCCGAAAATGTTTGGTAGAATGATGGATGAAAAGCTGGGTCATGTTCATTTCTGGCTTACTTTCGTGGGTGTGTACATGGTGTTTTTCCCCATGCATTATATTGGAATTGCCGGCTTCCCAAGAAGGTATTACAGCTGGACTAACTTCTCCTTTTCGGACATGTATACTGACTTGAACATGTTCGTGTCCGTGGCAGCCATTGTTACCTTTGTGGCACAGTTCATCTTTATATTTAACTTCTTCTACAGCATGTACAAGGGAAGGAAGGCTTCTCCTAATCCATGGCAATCCAATACCCTGGAATGGACAACTCCCATTCATCCCGGCCATGGAAACTGGCCTGGCGAAATTCCTGCTGTTTACAGATGGCCTTATGATTACAGTAAGCCGGGAGCCAGGGAAGATTTCATTCCGCAAACTGTACCTTTATCTGCAACTCCTGAATCAAATCTTCCTCATGAGAATAAACTTGTTCAGTTGGAAAAAGAGATCATGGCTGAAGAAGGGGATGTATTGGTAGCGAATGAATCAAAAGAATCGTAATCCTATTTACAGCTTCCGTAGGATAAGCTTTATTACTACCGTGGCTATTTTCTTTCTTATCCTGGTCGGGGGAATTGTCCGTAGCTCAGGGGCAGGAATGGGTTGTCCCGATTGGCCAAAATGTTTTGGGAGCTGGGTGCCACCTACATCGGTGGATCAGCTCCCAAAAAATTATGCGGAAATCTATGTTGCTCAAAGGGTGGAGAAGAATGAGCGCTTTGCTTCCCTTCTGAGTTCATTGGGTTTTTCAGCTTTAGCCGTGGAAATTCAACAGGATAAAAGTATTCTGGACCACGAACCCTTCAATGCTACTAAAACCTGGATTGAATATATCAATCGATTGATTGGTGCACTCATTGGGTTGTTAATCATTTTGACATTTGCTTATTCGATTAGATTGCGGAAAGTAGATCCAAAAATTACTTTATTGGCTTTTCTTTCATTGGTGCTGGTTATATTTCAGGGCTGGTTGGGGTCAATTGTAGTTTCCACCAACCTATTGCAGTGGATGATTAGCGTACACATGATAGTGGCCCTCGTTCTGGTGTGTTTGTTATTGTACATCCATTTCAGGTCTGGTACACTTCTTACTGGAAATAATTTGTCCAGTGGGCAAAGGACATCGGTTTACAGGTCGGTATTGGGCATTGGAATATTCCTGATGGTTTTGCAGATAATTTTGGGAACACAAGTG
The DNA here is from genome assembly GCF_011290685.1 of Cyclobacterium plantarum. Classification (GTDB taxonomy): domain Bacteria; phylum Bacteroidota; class Bacteroidia; order Cytophagales; family Cyclobacteriaceae; genus Cyclobacterium; species Cyclobacterium plantarum. The sequence continues at coordinate 202,168 of NZ_JAANYN010000007.1, read as the reverse complement.
AGAGAGCATATAGACTTGATTGCAGCAGACTACGGTTACAGCGATCGTTTTGCCTGGATTGATGAATTGGGCATTACGTTTTATGTACACAGGTCTTTTTCCTTGGTTTTGTTGGGACTCCACCTTTACCTTGCCTATAGTTTTTATAGGCGAAAAGATATCAGTCCGGCGATTTTCAGGCAATTCAGTTGGCTTTTGGGATTATTGCTGACGGTGATATTGTCGGGCGTATTGATGGCTTATTTTGGGATTCCTGCTTTTATTCAGCCCATACATTTGTTATTAGGATCTCTGATTATTGGATTTCAGTATTATATTTGGCTTGAGTTGGGTGTAGAAAAAATGCATCCTAAAAATATTGCTTTGGTATGAGTACATTAGGTTTATCTGAGAAGTTTTTTTTCGACACGCTGGCTGTAAGGTCACGCGCTTATATGGACTTGCTTAAAGTAAGGTTATCGGCATTGGTTACTTTTTCTGCCGTGTTTGGTTTTATATTGGGGCATTCCGGACAAGTGTTTTCCTGGACCACCTTTTTGGCGCTTATCGCAGGTGGCTTTCTGGTAAGCGGGGCCTCAGGAGCAGCCAATGAGATAAAGGAAAGGGATTATGACAAGCTGATGAAGCGGACCCAAAACCGCCCACTTCCCATGCAGGTCATTTCCGTAAATGAGGCCTACTGGTTTACCATTATATCTGCTGTGTTGGGAATAGCTCTCTTAGGTTTTTTTACCAATTGGCTGACTACAAGCCTGGGTGTTTTGAGCATGATCCTTTATGTATTTGTATACACCCCTTTAAAAAGGGTAGGCCCTATAGCTGTACTGGTAGGGGCTATTCCCGGGGCCATGCCTCCTCTTTTGGGCTGGACGGCTGCCACGGGTAGCATATCTTACGAAGCACTCATTATATTCGGTATACAGTTTATCTGGCAGTTTCCTCATTTCTGGGCTATTGCCTGGGTGAGTGATGAAGATTATAAAAAGGCCGGATTTAAGTTGCTTCCTTCCGGTGGTCAGAAGGATTTGAATACGGCCATTCAGATTATGATCTATACCCTGTTTTTATTGCCACTTGGTTTGTTGCCTACTTATTTCGGTTTTACCGGTTTAAATTCAGGTGTGGTGGCTACTATTTGCGGGGTATTGTTTTTGGCGCAGACTTTTTCGTTGATGAAAGACTGTTCCAGAAAATCAGCCTTAAAAATCATGTTCGGATCTTTTCTGTATTTGCCGATAGTACAAATTGCTTATTTATTGGATAAAATTTAGTTTGGTATGGAAGAGAAATTAGCATTTGTAGAAGGGGCAGAACAGCCCCTGTCCATGCATCCGAAGAAATTTGCCTTATGGCTTTTCATTGTTAGTGTGGTGATGATATTTGCTGGTATGACCAGTGCCTACATTGTTCGTCAATCCGAGGGAAACTGGTTGGAATTCGATTTGCCTAATGTTTTTTGGTATTCTTCGGCTATCATTGTACTGAGCAGCATCAGTCTTCATTGGGCTTACCTTTCGGCGCGAAAGGACGATTTCAATACCCTCAAAATCGGACTGATCATCACCACAATACTCGGACTAGGCTTTTTGATAGGTCAATGGTACAGCTGGGTGGCTCTTGTAGCTCAGGATGTGTATTTCGTGGGTAATCCGGCAGGTTCATTTATGTATGTTTTTACTGGTTTGCATGGAATACATCTGATTAGCGGTGTGATTTTTCTAATTATTGTATTAATTTCGTCTTTAAGAAATAAGATTCATTCTCAAAATTTGTCACAGTTGGATATGTGTGTGACTTACTGGCATTTTTTGGGAGGCCTTTGGCTGTATTTGTTCATGTTTTTGCTTTTAAATCATTAAAATATAAGTTAATTTATATCCTATGTCTTCGACTGCTATTGAAATCCAATCTAAAAGAGGTGTTTGGGGTGGAGGAAATGAACCGCTAAAGGCCAGTTATGGAAAACTGATGATGTGGTTTTTCCTGCTTTCTGATATTTTTACTTTTACGGCCTTTCTGATCACCTATGGAGCTATCAGGGTCAGCTATCCGGCTTATGGAGGAGAGGCAGCTGATTTTGTCAGTTCCAATGAGTATTGGCCCATTCCCGAAATGATCTTTGATGCTGTTCCTCTTGTACATGGGGGCCATTTTCCTTTGGTCTTTGTTGGACTGATGACCTTTATCCTTATCCTTAGTTCAGTGACAATGGTATTGGCAGTAGAAGCTGGCCACAGGAATGATAAAAAAGATGTAGTAAAATGGATGCTTTGGACCTTATTGGGAGGTATTACCTTTTTGAGTTGTCAGGCCTGGGAATGGACGCACTTTATTCATGGGACGGATGAAGGTGCCATGCTTACCTATGTCAATTCTTTGGGCAACGTGGTTTCAGAAACAGTGTATGGAGCAAACCTCATCGTCAATGAATACGGACCGGCACCCTTTGCACAATTGTTTTTCTTTATCACGGGTTTTCACGGTTTTCACGTAACGATCGGTGTATTCCTATTGTTTCTGGCCTTTTACCAGGCGGCGGTAGGTGTTTACGAAAATAGAGGGCATTATGAAATGATTGAAAAAATCGGACTGTACTGGCACTTTGTAGACCTGGTTTGGGTATTTGTTTTTACCTTTTTCTATCTGATCTAGTATATTAAAAGCATATTTGACTTATGGCACAAGAAAATAAAAACGGGCTGGAAGTAATTCCAAGAGATTCCGCAAAAATCAAAAAAATCTGGATGACGGCTTTGATCCTACTGGTGGTAACGGCTGTAGAATTCTTATTGGCTTTCACCATGGAGCGGGGGATGTTCCTTTATATCATCTTTATCGTACTTACCATAGTTAAGGCCAAGTACATCATGATGGAGTTCATGCACCTGGGAGATGAAGTCAAGCCTTTGTTTTATTCCATTATCGTCCCTTTGATCTTTTTGATCTGGTTGATCATCGCTCTTTTCAAGGAAGGTTCTGACATCTTCTTGATGCGCTGGTAAATGAGGTGAATAATTGTAAATATATGAATGGTTGGAGTGGAATCTTCAACCATTTTTTTTGTTATAAATGTTATGAAAATGTTGCGGTTTATTCAGATCATGGTGTTGGTCTGTGTGTTGATGATTCCGGTATTGATTATCTTGTTTTTGAGGGGTTTCACTTCGAACGAATATGATATTCCCATTATGTATGAGCAAGGGGTAGAGGATCCTTATCAGGAATGCGATTATGGTGAAAATACGGGGCAGCATTTTATTCCTGAATTTGTTTTTACAGATCACTTGAACAGAAGCATTGGCAGGGAAGACATGGAGGGAAAAATCACTATTGTTGATTTTTTCTTTACAAGCTGTCCCAGTATTTGTCCGGTAATGTCTGCAGAGATGGAGCGGGTACAGGATGCCTTTCGGGATGAGGAGCAGGTTCAGATTTTTTCCATCAGCATTGATCCGGAATATGATTCACCTGAAGTTCTGGCTGCTTACGCTGACAGGCACATGGCAGAAAAAGACAAATGGTATTTCCTTACCGGTGACAAGGAATTGACCTATGAATTGGCCCGATGTGGCTTTGTGTTGCCGACCATTGACGGGGAAGGTAATCCAGATGATTTTATCCATAGCGATAAATTTGTCCTGGTAGATGAATCTGGCAGGATAAGGGGTTATTACAGTGGCACGCAAAGGGAAGGGGTGGATCAATTGATATTGGAAACGAAAATTTTGCTTTATGATAAAGAATAATGCCGGCCTTGAAGTTCAAAATAAGGCCATTACCGGTTGGATTACCTTCATCTCTGTTTTGGTCCCTATTCTTGTGGCCGTATTGCTATTCATGCCCTCAAAAGTAAGCATAGGAGAGGAATGGGTTTATTTTCTCCCTCACCTCAATGCTGTGATCAATTCGGCAGCTACCATTGCCTTGTTGTTGGGAGTTTATTTTATCAAGCAGGGTAAAATCACCTGGCATAAAGTGTCCATGACTACGGCCTTTGGGCTGGGAGCAGTATTTCTTATCAGTTATGTGATATACCATGCAGCAGCAGAGAGCACCTCTTTTGGAGGAGAGGGCTGGATTCGGGGGCTGTATTATTTCCTGTTGATTACCCATATAGTCCTTGCCGCAGTGGCTCTGTTTCCCATTTTGTGGGCTTACTATTATGGATTTACCGGTAAATACAGTAAACACCGGTCTGTTGTCAAATATGCCTTCCCCATATGGCTGTATGTGACCGTTACCGGCGTAATAGTGTACCTCATGATCAGTCCTTACTACAGCCATTGAAGCCGGAAAGAACTTTATTTTACCTGAAACCGTTTATTTACAGATGAGTAAACTTATAAAATTTCTCTTTGCTTTGTTTTTGTTTAGTGTTGGTACCTTGCAGGTGTCTTTGTCCCAATGTGCCATGTGCCGGGCTACAATAGAAAATAATGTCAGCAACGGCGACACTACAGTAGGGGCTGGATTAAATTTGGGGATTTTGTATTTATTTGTCGCTCCATATATCCTTTTGTCGGTTCTGGCTTATATTTGGTACAAAAATGCCAAAAAGAAAAAGAAGTTTTCATTTCGGTAGGTTTAATCCGCGGTAGCATGGTTTTTTCTTTCTTCCGAACTATTTTTTATTGATTTGCTTTTCGGGAGTAGATTAGAACAGATTTTGCTGGTAAGCTACTGAATAGAGTATTGCTAACCCTCCTGTATGCTTAAGAAAAGAAGGTTAATTCTGATGATTTCCATACTCCTTTTAGGAGTGGTATTGTCATTGAATTTTTTCCTGAGGCATGGGGAATCTCAGGAGCCAGAAATATATTTATCAAAATTAGAAGAGCGCCTTGCCGAGGTGATCAAGGGCTTTGATGCCGATTACATCCAAATTGTAATGGGCAACGGGTCTAAAAGCGAAATAGCATTTTCCTCATTAAATGTCACGCACCAGTACCCTTTTTACCTTTTTTCCGAAGAAGGTGAACTGGTGTATTGGTCTGATATAGAGATGGTCCCCGATTTTGAAAGTTTTTTGGTTACTAAAAAATACCAACTCTTAGAGAATAACCGGGGAGTATATTTCACAAAATTAAAAAAGATCACGCGCAACGATCAATATTATTGGCTGCTTCAGGTGCACCCGTTGATCAGCAAAGTGGATATTGAAAACGAATACCTGAGCTATGGCATCAATAAAGATACTTTTGGCAATGATCGGTTCATTTTATCTCCTCACAGTGAAGAAGATTTTCAGGATGTTTTTTTCGGCGAGGACTATTTATTTTCGATTCTTTTCCGGGTAGGATATAGCCCTCCCGGTCACGCCTCCAATTCTACACTGCTGGTATTTTTCTTTTCTCTTCTGGGCCTGGTTCTTATCATCGGTGGGGATTTTGTGTATACGATCTGGATTAAGGGGAGGAAATTATTGGCTACCCTGTATACCTTTTTAATTCTTGCTTGCATCCGGATATTGATGTTGTCGTTTAACTTTCCAAATGATTTTTTTCAGACCGGCATATTTGATCCAGGCTTGTATGCCTCCTCCAGAATCAATCCCAGCCTGGGAGATTTACTGCTTAATGTCATTTGTTATTTAATCGTTTTGACTATGGTGATTGCCATATTGGGACAAAAGCGATTACTTTTCAATTTCATTCAATTCAGAAAAAAATATGCGGATTGGGTTCATTTGTCTGCGGCGTTCCTGCTTTCTACCCTGCTGATGTTTTTATATTTTTTCCTTTACCTGAACATCGTAGAAAATGCCCAGTGGAACCTGAACATTGAGACCATTCCCAATTTCAATTACCTCAAGGCCATCAGTCTCTTTGTGGTTTTTCTGGGTGGAGCCGGTTACCTGTTATTTACCCTCATTGGGTTAAATATGGTCCTTTACAAAAAAGATAGTGGCAGATTTTATTCCCTGAAGGTGCTACTTGCCTTTTCTCTGCCTGTAGTGGGTTTTTTGATCTTCTGGAATTTTATTTTACTGGTTGCATTTCTTGCCCATTTGATTCTCCTGGTCGCTATCATAAGTTTCCGGCTGTATGATAAACTGTTTAAGTTGGAGTTCAATACCTTCCTGACCTTCTTTTTTGCTTGTCTGATAGGCGCAGTAATTTCGGGAGCAGCATCATTTCATCACCAAAGGAATGATGAAGTACGGTCCAAGCAAAAGTTTGCCAATAACATCATGCTTGATAGGGATGTGATGGGAGAATTTTTACTGGAGGAAATCATGGATAGGATAAGATCAGATCTGTTTATCCAAAACAGAATTGCAGACCCATTGCTCTCCAAAGAACCCATAGAGAGAAAACTAAGGAAAATTTATCTCAGTGGGTATTTTGATCAGTACAGTCAAAAAATAGCCCTATATAATCCTTCCGGCCAAAACCTCACTGACAAAGAGGATGAACCGGGTCTGGAAGAATACAAGAGAAAGTACATGAACAGCGATTATGCCACTCAGGTGCATAATTTGTTTTATGTCAGGTCTACAGAGACCAATATGGGAAACAGGTTTGTCTCCTTTATTAAGATTCAGAAAGCGGATGCTTTCCTGGGTACCATTGTTATCGAATTGAATCAGCAGCAGATGGAATCAGGAAAGGCCTTTCCCAAACTGCTGATGGATAACAAATACGCTTCCAATTACATTGAAAGTGATTTTGATTTTGCCATTTTTGATGAGGGAGTTATGGAATATAGTGCCGGCCTGTACAGTTACCGGAGCGAAGACATGGAGCAGATCTTTCAAAATCAAAGCCTGTATCAAAAAGGAGTGCATTTGGGAGGATTTCATCATTTTGGCGTACGATTCAACGATAAAATCATTGTCATTACCTCCTCTCAATATCCCAACAACTATATTCTTGCCGACGTAGCTTTCTTTTTTGTTTGTTATTTGATCTTCACCCTGATCTCGATCAGTGTTTTTCTGGTATTGGCCGGAATCAACCAGCTCCGTTACAATTATGCCACCAAACTTCAGTTGTACCTGAATTTTGCCTTCTTTTTTCCCATGCTGATCATCAGTGTGATATCGGTTGGTTTTCTAAGTCATTCCTATACAGAGGACCTGAACCGCCAATATTTTCAAAAAGCAGGTATTATTCGGGAAAATCTAAGCAGGAGTGTAGCTGGTAATCAGTTCAATGGGCTGAATAAAGAGGAACTCAACGATGAATTATTCGCTCTGGCCAGTGCAACAGATACGGACATTAATCTTTATCTTCCTGAAGGCAAGTTATTAGCCACCAATCAGCCTGCTATTTTTGATAAAAAAATCCTGTCTCATTTCCTCCATCCCAAAGCTTATGCGGCCATCATCGAATCTATGGAAAACCGGCTGCTCCAAACCGAATGGGTAGGGAACATGCAGTTTAAAACAGTATACCTGGCATTGAAACACGCTGAAAGCCAAAAACTGCAGGCCATTATTGCCATTCCCTTTTTTGAGGCCGAGGAAGAGTTGAACCTGATGATCACTGAGGTATTCAGTAATATCCTGATCATTTTTGTGGTGATGTTCCTTATATTTTTAATCATTTCCTATTTTGTTTCCAAGCACCTTACCCAACCATTCCGATTGCTTACCCAAAAGCTCAAAGAAACCAATCTGGAAAACAACGAATACATGGTATGGCCGTCAAAGGACGAGATAGGCTTGCTGGTCAATGAATACAACAACATGTTATTCAAGCTGGAAACCAGTAAAAAAGTGCTTGCTTCCAATGAAAAAGAGTCTGCCTGGAGAGAAATGGCCAAGCAGGTAGCTCATGAAATCAAAAACCCGCTTACCCCTATGAAACTTACCTTGCAGCACCTGTTGCGCCTGCAGGGGGAAAACAAATTGAATCATTCCGGAGCCCTGGAAAAGCCCATAATGTCAATCATTCACCAGGTGGACACCCTGAGTGACATTGCCAGCTCCTTTTCTACTTTCGCCAAAATGCCTCTTCCACAAAACAAGGAACTGGATTTTCGGGAAGTGGTGATGGAAGCGGTTTCCTTGTATTGTAACAGAGAGGATACCCTCATTGAATTTGAAGATGAAACCCCCGGGGAAAAGGCAATCATTATCATGGGAGACCGAAAACTTTATGGCAGGGTGATTTCCAATCTGATCATCAATGGTATTCAAGCCGTTCCGGAAGATAGAAAACCCATCATTCAAATTCAACTTACCATTGAGAATGAAGCCCAGGTAAAACTAGCGATCAGAGACAATGGAAAAGGTATTGATGAGGATTTGAAGGCAAAGGTCTTTCTACCCAATTTCAGTACCAAATCCGAAGGATCAGGTTTGGGGCTGGCCATAGCCAAAAGAGGTGTAGAAACGGCAGGTGGCAAAATATGGTTCCAAACTTCCAGTGATTCGGGTACGGTGTTTTACCTGCTTTTTCCGCTGGTGGCTTAGGGGGTAAAATTATCCGGCAGAAATTGTTACTTTAGTGCCCTGTAATTGTATGTGTTATGTGGCTGGCGAAGTATTTTTTTACTTTTCTATTGGTATTTCAGGGGGCAGTTTTTATCGCCCAATCCCAGGAAGAGGTATGCAGCTGGAGACAGGTAGGCCAGGATACCCATACCTTTCTTTTGGACTCCATGACCGTTTTGGAATCCACTATCAGGGTTATTGACCCGAGCGGAAATCAACTTGACCACAATTATGACATCAATAGCGGTAGGATTTCCGTTGCCGGAGACAGTTCTCTGCCCGATTCACTGTTGTTTTGTTATCAGGCTTTGTCCTTCTCCCTTCATCAGGTTTACCGCAAGCGGTCTCTTTCAGCCGATTATGATTCCCTGGCGTATTTTAAGGATAGTCCGCGGGAAAAAATTCCTGCCCTGGATTTCAGGGAGGAGGTTTTTACCTCGGACAAACTCAATCAATCCGGAAACCTGACCAGGGGCATTTCATTCGGGAATGCCCAGAATGTCTTTGTCAATTCTGCACTAAACCTTCAGATGGATGGGGAGTTGGCTGATAACCTGAATATCCGGGCCAGTATAACAGATCAGCATGTGCCTTTTCAACCTGAAGGCAATACGCAGCAAATACAGGATTTTGATAATGTGCTGATTGAACTTTACAATGACAAGATAAATCTGGCCGGAGGGGATGTGGTACTCCAGCAACGACAATCAGAATTTCTGCGCTATTACAAGAATGTGCAGGGATTACAATTTACTTCAGCTTATGATATGAATAAGGGCTGGGAAGCTTCTTCCCAGGTTGGTGCCGCCATCGCCAAAGGTAAATTTGCATCAATGATGCTGGATGTTTTGGAAGGTGTTTCCGGACCTTACCGGGTAAGGGGTCCTGGAAATGAAAGGTTTGTTATTATCATGGCAAATTCAGAAAAGGTATTTTTGGATGGCAAGCAGTTGAAAAGAGGTTTTAACCATGACTATATCATAGATTACAATCAGGGTGAGATTACATTCACGCCTACAGTCTTGATAACCCAGTACTCCAGGGTCAGAATTGATTTTGAATATGCGGAGAGAAATTTTTCCAGGTCTATACTTACCGCAAACCATATTCAGGATAATGGAAAAGTGAAGGTATATTTTAACTATTACCGGGAAAAGGATGACAGGAACAGACCTCTTTTTACCGGGCTTACAGACGCCGATAAAAGATTATTGGCAGCAGTGGGAGACAATATTAATGAGGCGGCTGTACCCAGAATCGACAGTATTCCTTTCGATCCAAACAGGATCATGTACCGCAAGGTGGCGGAAACAAATGAAGCAGGGGAAACAATTACCTACTATGCCCATAGCACGAACCCTGAACAGGCCTTTTTTGTCATTGGGTTCACCGAGGTAGGCCCCGGTAATGGAAATTACCGGCGTCAACGACAATTGGCCAATGGTGCTGTATATGAATATGTCCCCCCTGTAAATGGCGTTTCTCAGGGAAATTTCTCCATAAGGTCCCCGTTGCCTGCTCCCAATAAAAAGCAGATGATTACCGCAGGTGCTGAAATAAAACTTGGCGCCCACGAAAGGGTTTTTACAGAATGGGCCGTTTCAAACACCGATGAAAACTTGTTTTCTACAATAGACAATGAAGACAATGTGGGCCAGGCCCTGAAAGCCGGGGTTCGTTCAGAAGGCAGGTTGTTCAAAACGATGAAAGGATATCAATTTAATGGGCTGTCTACGGTGGAGTACAATGCGGCGGATTTTTCATTTATTGACCGCCTGAGGTTCATAGAATTTGACCGCGACTGGGGGCTAAATAATGTTGATGCCACAGAAAATGCTGTTGAGAAGCTGTTTCATGCCAAAGCGGAGTTGGTAAAGGACCAGGACAACATATTTTCTTATGAACTTGATCTCAGAAACAGGTCGGGAGTACTTTCCGGGATGCAACAAAGGGCCAAAGTCAATCAAAAATTTGGAAAACACCTGCTTGTTAGAAATGATTTTTTTCACCTGAAAAGCGATGTGTTTCCTTTGCATTCGGAGTGGCTTCGGTATCAGGCTGAGGTCAATTACCTGAATAGGGTTTTGGTTCCCGGATACAGGTATAACCTGGACAGAAATGTGGTTTCCAACCCAAATACTGAAAATGTAGTCAGTACTGCCATGAATTTTGAGGAACACCTGTTTTCCCTACAGAGCAGTGACAGCTTAAAATTTCAATTCTTTGCTTCAGCAAGTATCAGGGAGGATCAGGCGGTAAACAACGGGCAGTTGGTGCCGGATACCAAAGCATTTGTTGCCAATTACAGCCTGAAAGGTAATTTTGGGCCTCATGTTGTCAATGGCTCCTTTACCTATAGGGAACTTTCCTTTTTGAACAGGGACCTGCAGGAGGAAACCACCGTCATGGGAAAGCTGGATTACCGGAGTTCACTTTTTGACAATAACCTAAACAATGAATTTACCTATGCCTTGGGAAATGGAAGAGAGCTTAGACGTGAATTTGTTTTTCTTCCTGTTCCAACCGGGGAAGGCACCCATACCTGGAGAGATGACAATGAAGATGGAGCACAACAACTGAATGAATTCTACCTGGCCATCAATCCGGAAGAAAAATCCTATATCAAGGTTTTCGTACCCACAGATACCTATATACAAGCATATACCACTCTTTTCAATTACCGCTTGAGTGGGAAGTTTCCGGTATCCTGGAAGGAGGAAGGCGGATTGAAAAGCTGGCTGTCAAAGTTTTCAAATAACACCAACTGGAATGTGGAGAAAAAAATCACTTCCAGGGATTTTTTCCAGCGGATCAGTCCCCTACTGGCAGGGACGGGAGATGAAGCCTTGCTCTCCCTGCGCCAGACTTTTCGTTCTTCCTTTTATTTTAACCGCGCTGCTTCCAAATACGGAATGGATGTATCCTTTTTCAATAGCCACCAAAAACAGTTGCTGACGGGGGGATTTGAGGAAGTCTCCCAGGACGACTGGCGGCTGAATGCCCGGTATTCCATTGATTCCAGGTGGAATATGCTGCTTTTTTGGAGTGATGGTTCAAGGTTTTCCGCCTCTGATTTTCTGGAAAACCGCAACTATACCATTCAGCAAAATACCCTCGGGCCGGAGTTTAACCTGCAGCCCTCCCCATCCCTGCGTGGTACTTTTCAGTACCGGATCACCCAAAAGGAAAATCTGGCCAATCCGGAGTTTGATGAAAAAGCCCGGCTTCATGAAGCGGTGTTGAGCCTTCGGATTTCCAAAGCCATACAGACCACCCTCAACGCCCAGATAAAGTATACCTACATCGATTATAACGGGCAGGTAAACAGTCCCACAGGATATGAGATGCTTCAGGCACTTACTCCCGGCAGCAATACCATCTGGAGCCTGAATTGGCTTCAAAAAATAGGAGAAGGGCTTCAGCTGAACATGGTTTATGAGGGTAGGAATTCGCAGGGACTGGATCAATTGGTGCATACCGGTCGCATGCAGGTGTCTGCCTTGTTCTGATTAGGCATAACCGGGTAAAAAATGTAACTTTGTACCGACTATTTGGTTGTCATACTAATAATTAAAACACAAACTAATGTCAAAGAGTATTCTGGTAACAGGTGGCACCAAAGGAATAGGCAAAGCCATCATCCAAAAATTTGCTGCTGCGGGATTTGACATATTTACCTGTAGCAGGAATGAGGCCGATTTAAGTGCCTTGAAAAAGGAAATTGAAACCCTCAATCCGGATATCAGGGTGCAGGTAATGGCCGCAGATTTGTCCAAAAAAAAGGAGACCAAGGCGTTTGCAGCTTTTGTAAAAAAAATGGCCATTCCTGATGTTTTGGTAAATAATACTGGTATTTTTATTCCGGGTAGTTTGCATTTGGAGCCAGAAGAAAACTTTGAGTTGACCATGCATACCAATTTATTCAGTGCGTATTACCTGAGCAGGGCTTTTACCGCTGAATTCATGTCCCGAAAAAGCGGACATATCTTTTCCATTGGCAGTATTGCGGGACTCACCGCTTATGCCAACGGAGGAAGTTACGCAGTTTCCAAATGGGCCATGTTGGGTTTTACCAAATGCCTGAGGCAGGAAATGATGCCACATGGTATAAAAGTCACCTCAGTCATGCCTGGAGCCACGTATACAGCGAGTTGGGAAGGAGTAGATTTGCCCGAAGAAAGATTCATGAAGGCTACCGATGTAGCCGAAGCCGTCTGGTCTGCATATAACCTTTCTCCCCGTTCTGTTGTTGAAGAAATAGTGATCCGTCCACAACTTGGCGATATATAATTATGGAACTAAAAACCGTCACAGATAATTACAAGTATTGCAATAGCCTGACCAATTATTCCAGAAGGAAAACCATACCTGTAAGGGTAGGTGACCTGTTCATTGGTGGGGACAATCCCATAGTGGTTCAATCCATGACCACCGTGGACACCATGGACACAAAAGGCTCCATAGAGCAGTCTATCCGAATGATCGAGAGTGGTTGTCAGCTGGTGAGGATCACGGCACCGAGTATCAAAGAAGCAGAAAATCTCAGAAAAATCAAGGAAGGCCTCAGGCAAAGAGGCTACCAGACACCTTTGGTGGCAGATATTCATTTCACCCCCAATGCGGCAGAAGTTGCGGCAAAGATAGTTGAAAAAGTTCGGGTCAATCCCGGGAATTATGCAGATAAGAAGAAGTTTGAGGTCCTCGCCTACACCGATGCATCTTACCAGGCTGAATTGGAGCGCATAAGGGAGCGGTTTTTGCCTTTGGTGAAAATTTGCAAGGAACATGGTACAGCCATGCGGATAGGAACCAATCATGGCTCACTTTCCGACAGGATCATGAGCCGCTATGGAGACACCCCCCTGGGTATGGTGGAGTCTGCACTCGAATTTTTACGGATTTGTGAGGATGAAAATTACCATGATATCGTCATCTCTATGAAATCCTCCAATACCCAGGTGATGGTTCAGGCTTATCGTTTGCTGGTCCAGAAGCTGGATGAAGGTGGATTCAAGCCTTATCCCCTTCATTTGGGGGTGACAGAAGCAGGTGATGGTGAAGACGGTAGAGTAAAGTCTGCTGTGGGTATAGGGGCATTGCTGGAAGATGGGCTGGGAGACACCGTAAGGGTGTCCCTGACAGAAGATCCCGAATTTGAATCTCCGGTAGTCAAGACCCTGATCGAAAGGTATAACCATCGTCCTGAGCTTTCTGGCATTCCACCCGTGGAGGACTGCCCAATTGATCCTTTCAGTTACAACAAGAGAAAATCTGAGGAAGTAGTGAACTTTGGGGGAGCTAATGTTCCCCGGGTAATTACCGATGTATCTGTCATTGATGGGATGCAACCCAAAGAGTTGAAAAATACAGGTCATTTTTACCTGCCCGAGCTGGACAAGTGGAAAATGAATGACCAGGGATGTGATTATATATATTCGGGTAAAGAACCCATTCCTTTTATGCTCCCAAATGGCATCAAGGAAATACTGGACCATGATTCCTGGAAGGATCATTCGGACAGGAAAAATAAATTTCCGGCATTAAGCCTGGACCAATTGAAGTCCAATCCGGAACTTCATCCCTCATTGAATTTTCTGAATTTGTCTTGTGAAGAGATCTCAACTGCGATCCCTTTACTCTCCAATGCGTTACCTGTAGTTATTCTCCTGAGCACCGACAAAGCCCATCAGATGCAGGCGTTGAGAAGAGCTTTTATTTCCTTGTTGCAGGCAGAGATTAACCTCCCTGTGGTGCCCAAGGTGAAGTATACGGATGCTGATGCAGAGAAGACGATGCTTTTTGCGGCCACTGATGTTGGCGGGCTTTTGATTGACGGGTTGGGAGACGGTATCATGATCGGAATGGACCGGCTTGCTATGGCAAACAGAGAAAAAGCCTTGCTTCAGATAAAATTACATAATTCGGTAAGTTTTGGAGTGCTTCAGGCCGCCCGAACCCGTATGTCCAAAACAGAATACATCTCCTGTCCCTCTTGCGGCCGGACATTGTTTGATCTTCAGGAGACTACAGCCATGATCAGGAAACGGACAGACCACCTGAAGGGAGTTAAAATTGGTATCATGGGCTGTATCGTAAATGGACCAGGCGAAATGGCCGATGCCGACTATGGTTATGTGGGCTCTGGTAAAGGGAAAATCACCTTGTACAAAGGCAAGGAAGTAGTCAAGCGATCCGTTCCGTCAGAAAGAGCTGTGGACGAACTGATTGACATCATCAAGCAGGATGGTCAGTGGATAGAACCCGAAGTAAGTGACCACCATTAACAAGTGTTTTAATCAAGCAATTTCTGGAATCATGTCAAATAAAATCAAAGAGTTTTTTCAGGTTGGAGAAGTAGGCAATTACTTTATCCGGGTTTTCAAAAAGCCCGATCCTGATAAAAAAAGTAATTTCAATCTGAGAATGATGCATGGGATCAATAAGATATCCATAGTGGTATTTCTGGCAGCTCTTATTTTTTGGATTTTTAGGCGGCTGTCATAGATGACCATTGATTTTTTCAGGGCCTATTGCCTAAAAAAGCGGGGAGTTACTGAGGACACCCCTTTCGATGAAGATACCCTTTGTTTCAAGGTAGGGGGTAAAATATTTGCCATCATCGATATTACCCTGTTTGAAAGTGTCAATCTGAAATGTGACCCGGAAAGGGCCATTGAGCTCAGGGAACATTATGAAGGCATAGCTCCGGGATACCACATGAACAAGAAACACTGGAATACCGTATCTTTCGATGGTTCGATACCTGATCCCCTTATTCTGGAATTGGTAGACCATTCCTATGAACTGGTATTTTCCAGCCTTCCCAAAAAAACAAAAGATCAAATCAATTAATGGGTTTTTTATCTATAGAAAAGCTGAGTAAAACCTATGAAGGCCCTAC
This sequence comes from Cyclobacterium plantarum, assembly GCF_011290685.1. Classification (GTDB taxonomy): domain Bacteria; phylum Bacteroidota; class Bacteroidia; order Cytophagales; family Cyclobacteriaceae; genus Cyclobacterium; species Cyclobacterium plantarum. The sequence goes on along the minus strand of NZ_JAANYN010000007.1, from coordinate 186,827 downwards.
CACAGCTTTAGCAGATTTTTCGATGGAAATCGGGCAAGGGGACCGGTGGTCAGTGGTAGGGGCCAGTGGAAGTGGAAAAAGCACTTTACTCAGGTTGATCGCGGGCCTGGAAGCGCAGGATGAGGGGGCTGTTTTTTTGAAGGGCGAGAGAATCCTTCATTCAGGAGAAAAGTTGGTGCCCGGATATGATGCCATTCAGCTTGTAAAACAGGACAAGGGACTTTACCCTCATTCCACAGTCGGTGAAAATATCAGTAGACCATTGTTGCAGTATGACAAAACCTATGCCCGGGAACGACTAGCTGAATTGCTGCGCCTGTTTGGTTTGGAGGAGAAAAAGGACAGCTTACCCAGGCAGCTTTCGGGAGGGCAGCAACAGAAAGTGGCCATTGCCAGGGCCATGAGCCTGGAGCCGGAAATATTATTGCTGGATGAACCGTTCAGCTCCCTGGATAGCCATCAGAAAAGAAACCTGTTGGACGAGTTAAATCTGATCTTTCAGGATTTGGACATTACTTTGGTCCTGGTGACCCATGATATTCAGGATGCACTATTGATTACCGATAAACTTTGTGTCATGGCCCATGGCAGGCTGATAAGAAAGGGGAAAATAAAAGACATCCACCAGGATCCGGGGACTGCTTATGTAGCTGGATTTTTTGGACCATTAAATGCCCTGTCAGAAAACCAATACCTTCGTCCATCGCAAATCCAGGTGACTAAAGAAAAGGGCAAGGCAGCTGGAAAAATCCTGCTGAAGCGGTATTTTCCCGATCATGACCTGCTTACCATAGCCCTGGAGGGACAGTCCAATTACTGGCAGGTGGCAGCTCCCTTCCGTGGTTTAAGTAAAGGTGATTCCGTAAACCTGGATTGGGAAGAAAGCCACATTTTGCGACTGGAGGAATAGTCAGTGGACCAAGGCAGTTCAGGCCATGAAACCTTCCTCTTTTTCTTTGTCTGTGGCTTCCCTGATTTCCAAAACCTCTCCTTCAAAATGCAGGTTCATACCTGTAAGGGGGTGGTTGAAGTCCAGCAGCAATTCTTCTCCCAGGTCCTTCACTATTTTGGCCTGCATGGGATAACCATCCTCATCCACCAGTGGGAGAAAATTACCTTCCTGCAGCATGTCTTCCTGAAATCCCCTCTCCTGGTTGAATTGAGATTTGGGTACGGAGACGATAAGTTCATCATCCGGCTTTCCATAGGCCTCGTCAACCTGCAGCACAAATTGAAAAGGATCTCCTTTGGTTTTGTCCTTCAATCTGGTTTCAAACGCCTCCGGCAAGCCGCTGTTCCCAAACAGGAAAAAAAAGGGATCTTCTTCATTTCTGACCTCCACACTAAAAGGTTCCGATTCCGGCTCTTCATTGGTAACTTTTAGTTCGTAGGTAAGGCCCACGACCATATTTTCATTGATTTTCATAGATTCTGATTAAGGATGCAAAGGTAAGGTAAATTGGCATGTAGTGAAAGGATATATTCTTTAAAGGGAGTTTACTGATTTTTATAGATATATTTTTTTCCGTCATAAAAAAAAATTATATTCAGCAGATGCCACATCCTGACCAAAAATATATTGAAGCCTTGCTAAACAACAATCAAAAGTTGTTGGATGAACTTTATGAAAAGTATTCCGGTAAAATCAAATGGATGGTTTTAAAAAACAACGGGAGTGAAGACGATGCTGCTGATATCTTTCAGGAGGCCTTGATCACCATTTATCACAAAGCAAGAAGAGAAAATTTTGAATTAACCTGCCCGCTGGACGCTTTTTTGTACCTTATATGCAAGAAAAAGTGGCTTAATATTTTAAGCAAAAGAAAGGTGAGTGGCAAGGTAACAATTACCGATGAAGACCGATCTATCCCAGGAGAGGATAGCTTTTTGTTGGCTGAAGAGAGCCGGTTGCAAGAGGAAAGAATGGTTTTGTTGAAAGAAAAAATAAATGAAATCGGAGCATCTTGCAGAGAAATTCTACAGTTAAGTTGGTCAGGAAAATCTATGGAAGAAGTAGCAGGTTTACTGGATTTTTCCTATGGATATGCCCGGAAAAAGAAATCAGAATGCATGGCAAAACTGATCGAGTTGGTAAAGAAGTCTGATAAATACAAGACTTTAAAATGGTAAGGGAATGAATGAAATCTGGATAGAAAAATTTGAAGATTACCTGCTGAATAGAATGAGCGCAGGGGATAAACAGGATTTTGAAGACAAATTGGCTTCTGACATGGAAATGCGTGAGGCTTTTAATGTTTTCAAAGCCATAGAAACAGATATGGGATACCTGTCTGCCTCTAGAGAGGAAACTGCAGCACTTAATGAGACATTGGACAGCTTGAACGATAAATACATAAGGTCCCAAAGCGACTTACAGGGGAAGACAGTTCATTTAAATGAAAAAAACCGAAAATTTTTTTTCATGGGAATAGCAGCCGCATTGGTATTGATTGTGGTGTCCTATGTCGTTTTTGTGGGGAAGGGGCCTGCAAACATGAATCAAACTGCAGAAGAATACTTTGCAAGCAACCTGCTACAACTAGGACAAACCATGGGCTCAAGTCAGGATAGTTTGCAATTGGGAATAGCAGCCTATAATAAAAAGGAATATGACCTTGCTCAGGCTTATTTTGAAGGATTATTAGAAAAAGAACCAGAAAACGCAGAAGTGCTTAAAAATCTTGGCCTGGCACAGTTGGCTAATGGTGAATATGATAATGCAATAGCACAATTTGAGCGCTTGTCCCAAAGAGATGATTTGTTAAACAATCCGGGACTTTTTTTTCATGCAATTACCTTGTTGATCAGAAATGAAAAGGGGGACAGGGAGATGGCTAAGGATAAACTTGAGCAGGTGGTGGCTGCTCAATCTGAAGGAAGTAGATTGGCAGCCGAGTGGCTAGAGGGTTTTGAATAATTATTTTTTCCAATAAAACATCCTGTAATATTACGTTAATTGATGTGCCTTGCGGTAGGATGTGGATATTTCCATCTTTGAAATAGATACAAAAAAAGAAATCAGGTAAATTCCCCTTTCAAGTGGAATTAAAAAGAGTTTTTCCTTAACCTGCAAATTATCTGATCACGATAGGGTTGTAATAGGAGATGAAGGGTTTCTGGCATTCGGATTTCTCAAACAGTCGGCTTCCTATATTTAGCTTCACTTTTATGTAAAATTTCTTCCACAGAGGGTAACATTTTTTGGGATGCTTGATCTGAATATACAGATAAAAGCAGGACCAATATGAAAGCATCAGCCTCAATTTCCAGTATAATTGATCCCAGTGTGTTTATTTCACTGGCCATCGCCGCTACTATCTCCTTAGCTACTTTGGGGTACAGGTTTTACCATTTTGAGCCTTGTCGGGAAATAGAGATCTCTGTCAAACAAGGATTGTTGTACGTAGGAGAAATCATACAATTTAAAGCCATTGGCCATTCTGTTGGAGGAGAACTGGAATGGAATTTTGGAACTGATGAATATTTTTCTAAAACAGGGACTGTCGTAAATCATACCTTCAACCAAATAGGCAGGTATGAGGTAATTCTGACAGCCAACAATAACTGCAAAACCTATAAAACCATTTATGTTCAGGAAGCACCACCTGTGGTGGATGAAAACCTGGTAGCCTGGTTTTCAGGTCCGGAAATGGCTGAGGTAGGTGCACCCGTTTCATTTGAAGATACCACTGAAGGGGCCAGCGAGTGGAAGTGGTGGTTTGGTGAGAATAATTTTGTGGATGCTACAAGCCGAAAAGCTACCTACACATTTGAAACTCCCGGTAAGAAAAAAGTCAGGTTATTGGTGAACGGCAATAGGGTTGGTGAGAAAATGATTGAAGTCTATGCACCCAAAGCCCCTTCACGACCTGCTCCTGCCCCAAAAAGGAAATCAAGCATTCAGGTCCCAGAGCGAACTATCTTAGAACCAATTCAGCCACAAATAGAAGATGAATCTCCTGCTGAAAAAATATTTCCTGAAATATCCACCCAGCGCATGAAAGCTATTTTGAACGGTATTGTGGAAGGAAGCAGCTCAGTGACCGAATTTATCCCTTACCTATGTGCAGGAGAACACATGGATATCAATTACAACGGCAGGGTGATGAGTCTTTCAGAATTGAATGCCGAATTAAGGGATGTGAAGAAAATAAGGAGAATCAAGAACCTGGACGTAAAAGTAAGTAGGAACCCAAATAACAATTGCATTATTTCTATGACCATAATCCTGGAGGAAAAAGGATTCCCCTTCTTTTAATAAAAATAATACATCATGGAAGCCACTATAGAGGATTTGCATTTGTCGGAAGACTTGAGAAACGCCATAAAAATAGCCCAGGCCATTGCCAGGGAAAACAGGCATGCTGAGTTTGTCCCGTCCCACTTATTGAAAGCTTTATTACACCCGGATATTGGACTACAGCCCAACTTAAATGATTTGGATCAGGACATCTATTACCTGGAAGAATGGGCTGAAGTGAGGATGGAAAACCAGTCCAAAAGCATGGATTTTCAGGAATGGATTGCTGCTGGTCCACAGATAAGGGAGGTAATGAACGAGGCAGAAAGCATTCGTATGATCCTATCAAAAGATAGTATAGATCCTGTTCATGTTTTGGCTGCGATCAGTACTCCTGGCGTGGCCTATACTTACGAGCAACTGAAAACCTTTCCACTAAAAAGAGAAGACCTTATTAGCAGGAAAGCCCGGGACGAAGAGTTTTTATCGGCATTGGCAGGTGAAAACGGCACCATACCAGGAAAATCCCAGACATCCAGATCACAAAAGGTCAAGCATGCATTGCTGAAGTATTGTCGGGAAAAGACCTTGATGGCCAGGGAGGGGAAATTGGATGCCATCGTGGGAAGGGAAAATGAAATCCGCATCATGTCAGAAATTTTATGTCGAAGATCTAAACCAAACGTATTGTTGGTAGGCGATCCCGGAGTGGGTAAATCTGCCCTGGCAGATGGGTTTGCTTTGGCTATTATCCAAAAGAAAGTGCCTTCCCACTTACAGGGTGTTCCGGTATTTGAATTGGATACCGGGTCCTTGGTGGCGGGAGCCTCCTATAAAGGGGAGGTAGAGGAAAGGCTGAAAAGTATTATTTCAGAAATCAAGCAATTTGACAGGGCCATTCTTTTTATAGATGAAATACATGGCCTTTTGGACAAGCAAAGTGCCGCTGCCGGAAGTGCGAACTTACTGAAACCGGAGCTGGCCAGAGGGGAAATCACCGTGGTTGGCGCGACCACCTTGGACGAATACAGGAAATTTATAGAACCGGACGAAGCCTTTAACCGAAGGTTTGAACTGCTCAAAGTGGAGGAACCTTCTTCCCAAAACTGCTTCCACATGCTGAAGGCAGTACTCCCTTACTATGAGCAACACCATGAGCTGGATGTACCGGATGCAAGCATCCATGAGGCCATCCACCTGGCGAAAAGATACATCAAAGAACGGAAACTCCCCGATGCCGGTCTGGACTTATTGGACAGGACCATGGCCGCATTACGCCTGTTCAATGAAAATGGCACCAGGTCTATAGAGGATTTAATGCGGCGATTTCAAATTTGGTGTGAAGAGGATAGGGGTGAAAGCCCTCACGGTCTGGAAGATTGGAAATGGTTTTTCCAGCAGGCAAGGCAAGATATCAGCCCATTACTTTGGGAGAATATATCCACTGATAAAAACCAGGACGCATTCCTAAGGGTGGAACAAATACGGGAACATTTTCAAAATTGCCTGGATAAGATGCTCACGGCTGCTTCCATTAAACATACCTCTGTAGAAAAACGCGATATCGCAGCCATCGTTTCACAAAAAACCGGAATTCCCTTGGGGAAGGTAGAGTCTGGTGAGCGGGAGAGGCTTTTGCAGATGGAAAGCGTTCTGCGCAAAAGAGTGGTGGGTCAGGATCATGCCATCCGTTCTATTTCAGATGCGGTTTTGGAGTCCCGTGCAGGACTGGGCAAAGCCGGTCAGCCGGTGGGATCCTTCTTTTTTCTTGGGCCTACCGGAACGGGGAAAACTGAACTGGCCAAATCCCTGGCGGAATTTCTGTTTCAGGATGAAGACGCCATGATCCGTTTCGACATGTCAGAATTTAAGGAAGCGCATGCAGCCGCTTTACTATATGGAGCTCCTCCCGGCTATGTGGGTTATGAAGAAGGTGGGCTTTTGGTCAATAAAATCAGACAAAAACCCTATGCTGTGGTCTTGTTTGACGAAATAGAGAAAGCCCATGCTTCTGTATTCGACGTCTTCCTGCAGATACTGGATGAAGGTAAGTTACATGATAAGCTGGGAAAAGAAGGGGATTTTTCCAATGCACTCATCTTATTTACTTCCAACATCGGAAGTCAGTTTATTTCGGAAAAATTTCAGGAAGGAACAATGCCTTCTGCCCATGAGCTTTTGGAAAAAATGGGGGATCATTTCAGACCGGAATTCTTAGGCAGGATTACTGAGATCATACCTTTTGCCCCCATCAATGCAACAATGGCGGCCAAAATCCTTGACATACAGTTGAAAAGCCTGTATGGGGCTTTGGAGAAACAATCTATTCATTTGGATATTTCTGCAGCTGCCCTAAAACTGCTGGCTCATAGGGGGTATCATCCCCGGTTTGGAGCAAGGCCCCTTTCCGGATTGATCCGAACAGCGCTGAGGAGACCTCTTTCCCAAATGATCATCAGAGGGGAACTGAAGGCTGGGGATAGTATCCAACTGGACCTTGACCATGAACAAAACCTTCAATGGATCCTGAAGCCACAATGCCTTTTAAAAGCTCCTGAAAATAAATAAAAAAATTTCGGAATACCAGGGTAACAAATTCATAATCAGCGGATATAGCATTAGAAAGTAAAATTTCATAAAACAACAGTAATCATGGCAGTTGAAAAATACAGTATTGGCGGAACAGTTTTGGAAAACGAGGCCTTTGAGGCTTTCGCGGATATCCCCCAGAACAGGGTTTTGCTGGCAGAAAAACTTTCTGCAGATACTCCGATCAAACCGGAGATAGTCAGTGGACTGACCAATATCGGCCAGGTATTCGACCATTTCAAACCTAAAGTGGAACTGGAAATGGAAACGGAAGAAGGTACCCAACAAAAGGAAACCATGCATTTCAGGAATTTGGGAGATTTTGGTATCAGGGGAATCACGCCCCAAAGTAAACTGCTCAATGACCTGACTTTGAAAAGAGAACAATACCTGAAAATCGTCAAACAACTCAAAACGAATAAATTGTTAAAACAGGCACTCGCTGATAAGGATCATAAAGAAAACCTGATCGCTGCCTTACATGCTTTGGTGGATGAACTGGAGTCCGCTAAATAAATGCTTTACCCAATCCTTCATCACTAAAAAAAATAAACCATGGATACTTCAACTTCATCCTCATCAGCTACCCAGGACGGCTTAAAACAGCAAGAGCAAGTCCTCCAGGCAGCCACCTCACAGCTGGAAAAGTTTGGCGGATTCGATTTACTGGAAACAATGATAGATGGCGTACAGAACGTCAATCCCGACCGAAGGGCCAGAAGAAAAATATTTTTGGAGGAAACTTCCAAAAAGACGGAAAGAATAGAACTGAAGAAGAAGTTAGAGTGGTGGATCCAGGTTCTGGGGAGTTCAGATGAGATCTCCGAAATGATCCGGGGCTGTGAAGAAGCGGCTGAAAAATCCGAGTCACTTTTAAAGAAAAACATGAAAAATGCCATCGACCAGACCAAAGAGTTAGAAAGGTCTTACCGATCTGTGGCATTGTTTTATAAGAATACCGAAAGTACGAAGGTCAAGAATATATCGATCATCAACGCCGAGCCGGATCAGTTGAAGGACCTGGACAATACCCGGTTTATTGATGCCATCCACAACGAACTGGTGGAAAATTACGATCGCCTGGACCTTCGCAACAACTACAGCTTATTGATCCTTCCGGGATACCTGGGGTCCAATATGGTAGTAGAAAAATGGGCCAGGTTGGCCTATGAAAATAAGGTCTTATTGGTCACAGACTTTGAAAATCTGGACCAGCCGGATGATGTGATGGAGCTTTTTGAAATCGCCAACCTCACAGGAGGGGATAATTACCGCTCCAATACCATCATGACCTGCAATTGGCTGGTAGGCCGGGGGAGGTTCAGCGAGGTAGGTGAAGAAGAGGACCTTCTGGTGCCACCTGCGGCTGCCCTGGGCGGAAAAATATACAATACCCTGATGTCTCAGGTCACTGCCGGTAAAAAATTCGGCGGCATCAATGAGGTGGACGGGGTAAAATTTGACCTTAAAAAAAGTGAGATCGCCAACCTGGAAAAATTAGGCCTTGTGCCCATGGTGAAGGAATATGGCAAGGTCATGGCCTTTTCTGCCAAAACCCTTTTCAATGGAGACAATCTGGGGCTACAAACTTACTCTGTGGTCAGGGTTTTCGATTATGTGTCCAAGGTAATGATGGATTTCCTCAACCGCCGGGCATTTGAAAATTTTTCTGCCAGCACCAGAAAAGAGCTGATGGGACAGATCGTCAAGTTTCTGGACAGCATCACGGGTCCAACCAAACTGATAGAAAACTTCTCCATCAAACGCTTCGAACAAGACCCGGTCCAAAAGGACCGAATTTACCTGGACATCCATATGAAGCCCTATTTTCCTGCCAAGTCCTTTTTGATCAAGTTGGATGGACAAAAAGGGGACGATGGAACAGATTGGGATTCAGAATATGCCCAGCAGTAGTGGAGTTTCCGAATTTCATTCTTTTAAAAAAGAACCGTTACGGGGTTTAATGGTAGATCTCCTCCAGGCCCCGGGTTATATGTAATCATTTATCCATTAAAATTAAAAACCATGTCATTTAAAGCCAGATTAAAAGTGGCAGGTGCGGACCTGCCTGTATTGGACACTCACTATGAGTTAAAAAGGAATACCGATGCCACAGGTCGACCTTCTGAAGATGTACGGGGTGGAAAAATCACCATTACCGTAGAATCCACCGGAGAGACCCCATTTTTCGAATGGATGTGTAACAGCTTCGAGAGAAAGGACGGAACCATCACTTTCACCAAGCGGGACACGGATGCGACCATGAAAGAACTCACCTTCTCTGAAGCCTATATGGTTTCTTATTCGGAAAGTTTTGACAGTGAGAGTTCCAGGCCCGTCAGGGAAACGTTCACCATCAGTGCCAAAAGCATCAAATTGGGGAACGGCGAACACAAAAACGAATGGCCGGTGTAAGCAGCAGGTAAGGGGGAAGGCGTCTTCCTTCCCCCTTTTTTAAAGATTTGATTCAACCCTATCACCAAGTAAACTTATATTCAACCTCTCCAATCATGTCATTCCGAGCCATACTAAAAATAGACGGTGAAGAGTCCAAGGTGCTGCACTGTGCCTACGCTTTCCGGAAAATCACCGATGCCACAGGAAAACCTACCTCCATTCCACAGGGAGGTATGGTATCCATCAAAATTGAAAGCAATGGCAAAACCAATTTTTACGATTGGATGATCAGTTCGACCCAGGTGAAAAGTGGGGACATCACCTTTTATCGCAGGGATGAGATGAGCAAGCTCAAGACATTGGAATTTATCGATGCCCATTGTATCCGCTACCGGGAAACCTTCGACCATGAAGGAGAAAACCCCATGTTGGTCGAACTGAAACTCAGTGCCAGGGAGCTAAAACTCAACGATTCGGTTTTCAAAAATAACTGGCCGGAATAAACGGCTCCAAACCTTTGGGGTCTTTGAGACCCCGAGGGTTGTATGCCCGAAATGAAAAAGACCTTCGAGGTTTTTCGAAACCTCAAAGGTCAGGGTCTTCAAACCTTTGGGGTCTTTGGGACCCCGAAGGTTTTATCCAGGAGCTGAATAAGAGCTCCAAGTTATTGAAACATCAAAGGATGCCCTGGGACGGTAAAGACCTTCGGGGTATTTGGAAACCTCAAAGGTCAGGGTCTTCAAACCTTTGGGGTCTTTGAGACCCCGAAGGTTTTAATCATCAAGTTAAATAAGACTCCAAGGTTTTTGGAAACCTCAAAGGTCGGAACTTAAAAATTTTATCATGGCACAATTTGTAATCACCGGTATCGAAATCGATGGAAAGCCACTGAAGCAGTTTTCTTCCCTGAGCCTAAGCCAGGAGATTTCCGCTCACCATACCTTTTCCCTGGTCTGTCCGTCCGAAGCGGTGGATGGGGCCAAAGGGGCCGTCTTTGAAAAATCAAAGAATTGGGTGGGGGCTTCAATTTTGATCCAGGTGAAAGCAATTGGCCTTGCCGGCAGCCTGGAATTTGCCGGACTGGTGACCCAGGTGGAGGCTTCCCGGTTTGCAGGCCATGCAGGAGACCTTATCCTCAGTGGTTTTGGCCCCACCATTTTGATGGACAATGGGCCACATTGCCAGACCTGGGAGAAAAAAGGCATCAAAGATATTGCAGAAGAGGTGTTACAACCCTTTCCCAAAAATTTATTGAAAACCCAGCTGGACCCAGCCTTTTCGGATAAGCTGTCTTACACAGTGCAATACAGGGAAACGGCCTGGCAATTTTTACTGCGCCTCTGTGCCGAGCATGGGGAATGGCTGTATTATGAGGGGGCCAAACTCGTGCTGGGCCTGGAAAAGAAAGACAGCATCAACCTGGTCTATGGCAACAGCCTGAACCGCTTCAATATGGCCATGCAGGTAAAACCTGCCAGCTTTAAGATGATGGCCTATGATTACATCAACCATGAGGTGTACAACGGTTCCCCCAATGGTACAGCCGACAAGGCAGGCCTGAGTGATCTTGGGAAACATGCCTTGCAGAAAAGTGAAGCATTCTACACCGACCAGCCCAAGCAATGGCACAACCAATTTCTCACCAGCAAAAAACAACTGGACGACCGGATTGCCACCCGTGCGGCCACCCAAAGCAGCAACATGGTCCGCATCAACGGCAACAGCAACCATCCGGGGGTGCAGGTGGGCGCCACCATCAAGGTGGGCGGCAAAAATGTGTTCAGCCTGACCGATGAATCTTTTGGGGAATACACGGTAATTTCTGTAAACCATCACTGTGACGGGCAGGGAAATTATTCCAATGATTTTACTGCCATCCCCGCTACGGTAAAAATGCCACCGGAAACAAACTGTACTGAGCCTTACTGCGAAACACAAAGTGCCCTGGTGACCGACAACCACGATGAGAAAGGTTTGGGAAGGGTAAGGGTAAAGTTCCACTGGATGGAAGGCAATGAAAAGAGCCCCTGGCTCCGCGTCACCAGCCCCCATGCCGGGGAAGGCAAAGGCATCTTCCTGATGCCCGAAGTGGGAGAAGAGGTGATCGTAGGCTTCGAGGGCGACAACCCCACCAAGCCCTATGTCATCGGTAGCGTCTATCACGGCAAGGCCAAATGTACCTTCAGTAACGGCGGCAACGATGTCAAGGCCTTTCAGAGCAAAAGCGGAAACAAGCTGGTGCTGAATGATAAGGATAAAAGCGTAATGATTGAAGATGCAGAGGGCAATAAGGTGATGATTGATGGAAAGGGGAATATCAGTATTTCTTCCTCAGAGAGTATCAAACTCAGCTGTGGAGATGCCATTTTGGAAATGAAGAAGGATGGGACGGTATCCATCACCGGCAAGAAGGCAGTGGAGATCAAATCGGATTCCCTCATTAAGGCAGAGGCAAAGACGGTAGAGGCCAAAGCGGATCAGGAACTAAAAGTAAATGGTGGAGCCAAAATCTCCATGAATAGCCCTGAAATAGAACAAACAGCGGACGTCGCTTTCAAAGTATCCGGTAAAATGGTAACTGTCGAAGGTGCGATGATGACGGATATAAAAGGTGGTATGGTTCAATTAAACTGTTGATCATGAACGAACACAATCCCATAGCCCATTTAGTTACCAAACTTCAACAGACCTGGATAAAGGAGGTTTCCTCCAACGAAGAACTGGCCTTGGTAAGATGGATGATTTTACCAGAAGAGGCCAGGCTTTACGAAGGATTTGTTCATTTAGAGTCCACTCCCCAGGGTGCAATTCCCGAAGTGTTTATTGTTTTGATGTGTCCTTTTGTTTCTAAGGGCAGCTTTACCCGGGATTTGATCCAAACCTGGGTGGAAATGGCTGAAAAGGACCAGAAAACCAAAGAAGCCCTGAATGCGTATGGAAACCCGTTTAATTGGGATACGACACCATTCAATATAGAAAAAACCGTAAAGGAAGAGGAAGCTAAATCGCTATTTTTCGAACTGATCGACTCCTTTAGAAAGGCGAGTGGTATAGAAGACACTTTGCTGAACGTGGTTTTGATGCCCTATCAGATTGCAGATATCCAGGCGTATGGTAAATGGTTGGAAGCCCTGTATTCAGCTGAGTTTCCAACTTATCTAAGATGCTGCATTTTTGACTTAAAAGAGGAACGGTTTTTTGATCCGTTGATGAAGCAGTTGGATCCGACCTATGTCAAGACGCTCGACCCGGACCTGGATTATCAGGGTGCTGTACAACAGGTCATGCAGTCTGGTAATCCCAGTCAGCCTGGGGTCAAATTACAGCGTTACATCTATCAAATGTCACAGGCCACTGCCGCACGAAACCTGGACAAATTAAACCAGTTGGGAACATCCTGCCTGAAGGAAATGCGCAAGTCCCGGGAAAAAGTATTGTTGGCCACTGCCCATATCGCCTATGCGGGCATGTTGTTTCATTTCAAAGCCCACCTGCAGATTCAGGACCTGTTAAGGCAGGGGCTGAGCATCACCGAAAACGGAGCAAGAGAGGGGGATGTTACCTGTCAGGCCCTGGTATTACAGTACTATAATTTTCTTGGTTCCAGTCAGCAATTGTCCAAAAAGTACCTTCCTGCCATCAATAGTTACCGAAAAGGTGCTGAAGCCGCTATTGAGGCAGGGCAATATATGCAGGCAGTGAACAGTTTTCGATTGGCCATAGATTTGGCGAAGAAATACCAAACCGAAGCTGTTCCTGAATTATTGGAAAAAGCCTTTTCATTGAAGGACCGCTTGAATGAAGACGAAATCAAACTGAGTGGATTTTTGATGCTGGCCAAGACCTATTGTGATTGGCATAAATACAAAGGAGAGCCGCAAAAAGCAGTTGAAGCGGACAACAAAATGACCTCACTTTTTGGTTCGTCCTGGAGAAGTATGGCAGAAGAACCGGTTCCTGAGGAATTCCAACCCAATTATGCCTAGGCCATGTTACTAGCGAGCACCCATCAGGACATCATTATAGGGCTGGACATACATATTGTCATGGTTCCCAGCCCGGCAGGGCCCATACCCACCCCTTTGCCGCACCCCTTTATCGGTTTTGTGTTTGATCCGGCAGACTTGATTCCCATGTTGGGTGCCACGGTTTCTGTAAATTATAAATGCAGGGGTTGTAGCTTTACTACAGGCATGTTGGGCACGATGAAGCATTTTCCAATGCCGCCCGGCGCTGCCTTTACCCCTAAACCCATTGGCCACGATGCCTATAAGTTTTTTGGAAGTCTGCGGGTCAAGGCCGAAGGGAATCTTCTTGGCGTATCTCCTTTTATGGTCATGTCATGCAGCGATGTGGGTATGCCGATGAGTATTACTCCCGGCAAAAACTTTAAACCCGTACCCACCACCTATTTACCTACATCCGCCTGTGTTCCCATACCTACCGGCAAGCCGGTCATGGTCGGGGGACCCTATGTTCCGGATCTACAGGGCCTGCTGATGGCCATTGTCATGTCTTTTGGTATGGGCTCTTTGATGAAGGGTGGAGGAAAGCTGCTTAAAGGGGCTATGAACAAGGCTAAGGCCATGGGAAAGTGGATAAAAGAAAAAGGAATAGCATGGAACAAAAAATTAAGGGCAAAAAACACCAAATGGTCCAATAAAAAGGCCGATGTGTTGTGCAAATTTGGATTTGAACCGGTAGACCTTATCGCGGGAATCGTATTTTACACGGCAGAGGATTTTGAAATTGCCGGGCCCTTTCCCCTGAAATGGGAGAGAAGCTATTACTCTGATTCCACTGTGGTGGGTGCCTGCGGACATGGGATGCATTCCAGCTATGACATAGGCTTGGAAGCGCATCCGAATGAGGGTTACGTGATGGTGACCTTACCCGATGGAAGACCGGCGATTTTTGAATGGCTGGCTGAGGAAAAGCAGTCTTTTTATAATGTCATGGAAAAGATGACCCTGACCCGAACCATCAATGGATTCGAGCTGAAGGATCATGACAAGAACATTACTTTTATTTTTGAGCAATCCGGTAAAGCCAATTTCAGACCTATCCGAATTACTAACCTGCAGGGCTTTTCCATTCAATACCGTTACGATAACCAAGGCAAATGGACAGGCCTGACCGATGCAGTGGGTAGGGAAATTCATTTTGAGCTTTCGGATCAGGGATTTATTTCCAAAATATATGCCACCTATGAAGGGTTGCGAAAGGACTTGGTCAGCTATGCCTATAATGAGGCAGGGGATATGGTGCAGGTGATGGATGCCCTGGGCAGGGCCATGGGTATTCGGTACGAAAATCACCTGATGGTGGAAAAGAAAGACCGCAACGGGGATATTTTTTACTGGGAATACGAGGGAGAAGGCAGGGAAGCCAGGTGCGTGCATACCTGGGGAGATAAGGGCCTTATGGAAGGGTGGATCAACTATGGAGACGGCTGCAACGAGGTGACGAATTCTTTAGGTGAAACCAGCCTTTATTATTTCGATGAAAACAACCTGTGTACCAAAATTGTCGACCCCCTGGGCAATGTCAAGGAGTTTATCTATACCGAAGACATGAAATTGTACCGGGAGGTGGATGAGGAAGGCCTGATTACCGGATATACCTACGATGATCAGGGCAACCTTACTTCCCTCCGGAAACCTGATGGGGCCACTCAGCACTATCTTTACGATAAAGCGCAAAAGCCTCAGGCCGTGATCAGCGAGAGCGGAAAACAAACCTTATATACCTATACGGAGGATCAGTTGATCAAAACCATGTCCTATCCGGACGGCAGGTTGGCAGAACTCAGCTACAATGAAAACAAGCAGCTGTCCCTTTTGCAAACCAGTGATGGAGAAGCATTTCGGTTTTTTTACGATACCGACCACAACCTGATAAAAATGGTGCTACCGGGTGGTAGCGAACAGCAATGGCAATACGATCTCTGGGGAAGGTGTATTGCCGAAATCAATCCCGAGGGACAAAGCAAAACCTATGAATTTGACCCCCTTGACAGGGTCATTCAGATCAAAGAACCGGATGGCAACAAGGTAGCCCTGTCTTACGATGCCTATGATGAAGTGGTGCAGGTACGGGACAAGCAAAGAAAGGTAGATTTTGTCTACAATGCGCTGGGCAGCATGGTCAGAAGGATCGAGGCCGGCAGAGCCATATCCTTTCATTATGATGGCCAGAATAGGTTGACCGGATTGAGGAACGAGCACAGTGAGTGGTACCGGTTTGTTCTGGATCCGATGGGAAGGGTGGTGGAGGAAATAGGCTTTGACGGGCTCCAAAGATCCTACCTCAGGGACAGGGCTGGCAAGGTGATCCGCATCAAAAGGCCCGGAGACCGCTGGACCGATTATGAATACGACCTGAATGGTCAGGTAATCCGCAGCGAGTATTCGGATGGCAGTTGGGAGGCCTATGGCTATGATCGGGAAGGCCTGTTGATAGAAGCCGTCAACGAAAACAGCCAGGTAGTCTTGGTGCGGGACAAGGCCGGGCGTGTGATTCAGGAGATGCAGGATGGACAGCTTGTGGAAAGCGGGTACAATGAAAAGGGGTATAGAACAACGGTTAGCAGCAGTTTGGGTGCCGATATCCGGATCGAATGGGATGCCGCAGGTAGCGTAAAGCAAATGAATGCCCGTCATGCGGAAAGCAGGGAGGATTGGGAAGCCCTGCTGACCCATAACCAACTGGGTCAGGAGCGGATCCGGAAGATAGGGATGCTGGAGAACGAATTTAGCTATGACAAGGCCGGCAGGGTGGCAGGACAGAGAACATCCCGCAGGGGCAGCAACCACCTTCACAAAAGGTACCATTGGGGGATCAACGATAAGCTTAAGCGCATCCATGATTTGATGGACCACAGCTGGCAGGACTTTGAATACGATGCCTTGGGCAACCTTGTCCAAAGCCTGACAGGTATTGGCACAGAGGACAATTATTTCCGGGATGGGATCGGCAATATCTTCCAAAAAGCGGACAGAAGCGACCGAAAATATGATAAGGGTGGAAAGTTGGTTGCCAAGGGAGCTGCCCGGTACAGTTACGATGAAGAAGGAAATTTAATCAAAAAATCCACCCCCGAGGGAGATTGGGCTTTCCATTGGAACGGAAACGGATCCCTTAGGGAAGTCCTCCGTCCGGATGGAAGAACCGTGGCCTTCGAATACGATGCCCTTGGCAGAAGAACAGCAAAAATCTTTCAGGGCAAGCTGATCCGCTGGATTTGGGATGGCAACGTACCCCTGCATGAATGGCAGTATTCGCTGAAGGAGCGGCCAAAACCCGTCCTGGATGCCGATGGCCTGTTGACCAAAGACCGGGAAGAACCGGTTGAAAACCTGATTACCTGGGTATTTGATGAGGGCAGTTTTAAGCCTGCTGCAAAATTGGCGGGAGGCGAAGCATTTTCCATCATAAATGATTATCTTGGTACACCCAAGCAGGCCTTTGACCGGGAAGGGCAGAAGGTCTGGGACTGTAAGCACAAGGCTTACGGTGAGGTAGCTTCCTGTTATGGTGAGGTAGGTTTTATCCCGTTCCGATTCCAGGGACAGTACCAGGATATGGAGACTGGCTTGTACTATAATCGGTTCCGGTACTACGACGGCCAAACAGGGCTTTACATTTCACAAGACCCAATAGGTTTAGCGGGTGGCAATTCTACATTTTATGCTTTTGTGCATGATAGCAATAGTTGGGTGGATATTTTTGGGTTACAGGGAAATAATCCTCTAGACTTTTTAAAAGAAGCATTAACTCAACAAGATTTTGAGACTGGTGATACCATTCCTAGTAATTTGAAGCAAGCATGGGGGGATGTAAGTACTAAAATAGTTTATGAAGTTAGAATACATGTTGCCAATCCAAAATATGCTGAGGGCGATATATTTAGAGTTTCTAGAAGACAGACAGGTTTCAAACCTGGTACAAAACAAGGATTTGGTACTGAATATTTAGACAAACATGGTAAGTGGCATCATGAAAGTACGCTTAAAGAATTTAATAAGGACGGCACTAAAAATCCTTTATTCAATGCGCAAGCTGCAAAAGACACACATATGAAAAAACCAAAATTATGCCATTAATATGCAAAAAGTTTTAGAAAATATTAATTCATTCATTAAAAAAAATGAGTGGTGCGATTTTGAAATAATCAATTTGAGAGGACATTTAAAAATAGGAGGAAAAACAGGTTTTAATGAGGCTAATGAGTACGATATTTTAATTACTTATAAGAATGTATTTTTTATCCAATGCTTATATGAATGGAAAACAGAAGTTAAATTATATGACAAATTTTTTTCAATTGCTGACGAAAATGAACAATGTTTATTTAATCAGAAATATGAAGTAATACAAGGTAATACGGTATTCAAAATAATTGGCGAATATTTAGATTGTCCAATGTATATTATAGCAGAAAATATATCCGTAGAGTTTCCGCTACAAGTTGATAAATAATTAGGTTAATAAAAATATTGAATAAGGTACTTATCAAATAAACGCTTTGTCCGGATAAAGTGTCTTTGCTACCATCCTTTGCATTAAATTTTCAAAAATCCCTTCTTTCATTTTATATCGATTGTACCGATAGGTATACTCATTATTGTAGTGTTGAAGGTCCCTCACGAAATGATGAGTTCTTCTCAGCCATGCTTTGAACATCATTTTTACGCAATGCATCTGCTTGAAGTATTTTCCGGATTTCTCACGAATATGTTTCGGGAAATCGGCTTCCATGCCGTTCAAACTATCGATTTTATCTTAGGGTGGATATTCCGGTGATGTTGCCCAAAAAAAAATGCCTAGGCCAACCTTGGATGCTTTTTTCACGAGAACTCCCTTTGCGCCCATTTTATGACTTGGATAGCTAAAATGAATGGATTATTTTAATCCAAATTTAATACCTTTGGTAGTACCCTTAAAAAATGAATGAAGTTTTAAAAGCAAATAAATGTGGATAATAGGAATTACAATATGTTGAAAATGCCGTTTCAAACATGATGAATTTATTAGATAAACCAATTGAACTATCAGAAGGAGAAAATCCAGATCGAAGATATAATAGTTGCCTAAATAACCTTATTCAAACCAAAGAAAAGGAATTGAATGATCTATTAGTAGAGAGTATTTCAGAAAAAGAAAGAAAAAGGAGATTTGATATTGCCAAATCACATTTTCAGACAGATTTATATCACTGCTAAATCAACTAAATAATATGACTATTCACCTTTATCTAAATGATTGAACCCGAAATACTTTACAAATACAGAAGTTGGAATAGTGATATTCAAAAATCCCCATTGACTCAATCCGAGCTTTATCTATCCTCTCCAATGGATTTTAATGATCCATTTGATTGTAGAATTCCTTCCAATTTTAAAGCCATGACTCAAGAAGATATCGAGGAATATGCGGGGATTATAATAAAAAACCACTCGAAAATAATGATTGAATTGGGTTGGGATTTAAACGAAGAATACCGATACATAGTAGATAGGATAAACGAAGACAGCGAAAGTTTTCAAAATGAATTTCAAGAGCGTACGTTTGATGGCTATGATAAGCATTTAGGAGTGCTTTCGCTTTCCAAAAGGTGGGATAGCATATTAATGTGGTCTCACTATGCAGATTATCACAAAGGGTATTGTATTGGATTTCATAAAGAAATGCTTACCTCTTCGGATTTTTTTGGAGCCGGAGGACCTGTTATCTATCCTGATAACTCTAGTTTTCCCGAAATCACGCCTGCAATAGAGTTTAAGGCTGAAAGTCAGTTTATAATTACCCATCACAAGGCCTTCGATTGGAAATACGAAGAGGAATATAGGTTCACAAAATTACAATACCCGAAACCATTTGAAAAAAGTGAAAGGATTATCAAAGTTCCGGATAATTTTATCGCTGAAGTGCTAATTGGCCTTAAGGCGGAAGCGTCGGTAGAAAAGGAGATTATCGATTTTTGTAAATTGAAAAAAATCCCTGTTTTTAAGTTGGCACATGAGCCCTTAAAGTTTAAACTTGTTAGAAATAAAATTAATCATAAAAACTAAAGCATTGAGAATCTCCTTCCAAACTGGAGATCCTCAAAGGAACGTTTCAATTATTGTGTGTCAAATGATTTTGCATCTATACTGGTATTACGGATTACAAAACCGATTTTTCCTGTTGTTTAGTAAAATTTACTACATCCGTAAGGTCGGTTTGTTCTATGCAGGCACCACTTAGGTTTGTTGATTCCAGGTCAGCCATGGCCAGGCTTCCCATTTCTAAGTTTGCTCCAGATAGGTTTGCGCCTGTCAGATTTGCACGCTCAAAGTTTGTCATCATTAATTTAGCATTACTAAGATTGGCCATACATAAGTTTGCTCCAGACAGATTCGCACCTATTAGATTTGCGCCAACCAGGTCTGTGTTTGCTAAGCAAGCTCCTTTTAAGTCTAACCAGCTTAAATCAATTCCACTCAATTTTACTCCGGTAAGGTTTAAGCCCGTTGTGGCAATTGCGATAAGTTTAATAACATCTTTTCTAGTTAAATCCTTCATATTCAGGTTTGTATAATTTAGTAGTAACTAAAGAAGCCCTTATTATAACCTCGATTGATTCGGGCATATTTCTATGTGAAGGGAAAGATGGATCAAATCAACGGTTGTACCAAATATTGCTTGGACTAAAGACCGAACAGTCCATGACTAATTTGGAATACCCGTCATTAAGTGCTTTAATGTCAGACAGAATCATAAAAAATCTTCATTTGATTATTTATTTTTTTCATCTAATTTCTCTTCGATTCTCACATCCACATGAGTTGTAAGATAATCAAATATCCTTCCTTCAATAGAACTCAATTTTTTATCAATGGTGTCTTCAATTTCAATCGCTTTATATATTTGAAATCCGATTAAAAGAGTAACCAAAAACGTTAGTACGCCAACCATTACACCCAATAAATTTGCACCATTCACGGTAATATCATCTGATTTAAATATTGAAAAAATCAATGAAGTAATAGATATTAACACTGAACAAAAACTAAGAATAAAAGTCCTTCTGTTTACCTTTTTGAAAATAGTCTCGATTTCAATTATAATATCAAATAGTAAAACCCCGAGTCTTTCAGCCGAGATTGATTTTGGACGTTTTTCTTCCTGTATTTGCCTAGATCGGCCTTTTAAATTTCCAAGATTATGCTCCATATTTATTAGTGTTTTTGTTTCAATAAATTTTAAAGAGTTATTGGGTCTTTTACTTTTCAAATTCCAATTACAATTTTCATCAAAAAGACAATGCTTTTAAGTTAAGAAAAAATGCTCTATAAGACAAAGTAAGCCGGTTTTCCTTATGAAACCTGCTTGCTTTAAGTAACTTAAAGTTTCTAAAACATATAGCTATGAAGGTACAAAATACCAACCAAAACACGACGGATATATCTTGGGATTGTCCGAAAAAAAATCTTTGAAAAAATACAATCTACGGATAATCAGTCTGTTTACTGCTCGGATCCTGCTCATTTTTCCAGGTCTTCCCCACTTAACTTCCAAACTGTAGTACTTTCGGTGCTCCAACTGTTCAAAGAATCCGCCGATTCTGATACCGAGGATGTCCTTTCCAAGTTGAGGAAACAAGAAGTTACCGGAAGTGCTTTCTATCAGGCAGGCTATAAAATTGAATTTCAATTTTTCTCTGATCTCTGTGCTATCAGCTCAGATGATAATGATAGGTTTCCCACTGCCAGATGGAATGGGTACAGAGTCTTTGGTGGCGATGGAAGAACGCTAAATATGCCAGCATCCAAGCAGATAAGAGGATATTTTGGAGTCCAATCCAATAGTTCAAAGACCTCACTGGCCAGTATGCTTCTTGTCTATGACGTGCTTACCGGCCTTAAGCTACAGGCAAGACTCGGAAGAATGTGTACGGGCGAATCCGGCTTACTCGATGACTGCCGGTTGGAAATTCCACCCAGGCCGGATGATCTGCTGGTGCTGGACAGGATCTATCAGGAATTTTATGCCCATAACCTCGCCATGAACATGGTAGCACTTGCCGGAATAGCTGCTACTGAGCAGATTGAAAAGAAAAGTAGGACCAGGAAAAAGAAACGGAAATTGACGTACAAATACAACTGGAAAAATGCTTTTCTACAACTCAGAAAAAGGATTGTAGAGTTGTTCTGCCGGGAAAGTGTGGAAAAAATACTGGAAATCCTGGTCACCAAGGTAGCTCGAAAGCTGGTAGCGGTAGAAAAGGGACGGCAATTTTCGAGAAAAGGGTTTGGGAAAACCGGTTAGGATTAACCAATACTATAAATAGGAAAAAGCAGAAGGAAAGAAAAAAACACAACATATCGCCCGAAAAATTGGCACCTGCTTCAGGAGTAGGGAAGTGTATGCCCAAAACCGTAAGGGGAAAATCAAATTTATTTCATTTTGAAACTAAAAAAAACAATCCAATAAGCTTAACTTAACAGCATTGGGTCTAATTGTTATCAGGAATATTTAAAATCCCTAAATTAGTGTTATTTTTTTTGGTGATTTAATAGGATTTTTATATATTATTACATTAATTTATTAATGTGTTTTATTGATTAACATTTTACTGTATGAATGGTGAAAATCAAGAATATTTGAATTTCAGGAACTATGCTCTTGAGATCGTAAGAGAATCTCTAGAATCAAGTGGTGTTGAATTGGAGGAGGGTGTTGATGAATTGTTAAATAAATTTATTCTCAATGCGGTAGAAAAGGTAAATAATTTAGATAAAGCGCCAATTTTCCTAATAAATTTAAATAAATTTATAGAAAAATTGATAACTGAATCAAAGATCAGTAGTCCCGATTCACCTATGATTTCACGTTCTGTTTTTGAGGCTGTGAAAGACTTTTTTTGCCCCGGATTACATCTTTTCTGCTAGTAAGATGAAAGAGAATCAAATAAAAGCCTTTGATTATGCATCTAGCTTTCATAAACATTTAATTACTATTTCTGTAGCAATAATTACTTTAGGAGTTGGAAATTTAGGTGGTTTAGATAGTATTGAATCACCTTCTTTATTAATTTTTTCGTTTTGGTGTTTAATTTTCTCTATATTTTTCGGATTATTTACCCATATGAATCTGACCGGTTATTTGGATGTTAGTACTCTAAGAAAGATAAATAGTAAAATTGAATTAGAGAATAAAAATGCTTCTGAATTAGGTGAAGTTAAGCAAAAAAGATATTTTTCTCCAGATGATTTAACAATTTATAAAAAAAGTATTCAACTATTTGGATTTGCTCAATTATCTTCTTTTTTTATCGCTGTAGTATGTTTTGGTTTTATAGCCCAGAATTTTCTCAAAAATGGTAAAGATATTATTGTAGAAGAACCAATTTATTGTATTGTCCCAATTGACAAATGCCAGTTATTTTCAAAACAACTTATCAATGATACCATTAAATGTTGGAGCAATATAGATTAAAGAATGCTTAAGGTAGGGAATATTTTAAATTAATGTTTTGGTAAATAATAATTTTGAACTTATATACTGTTTGTCAGGTTCTTTAGTTAATTGTAATAAAAGCTAGCAATTTGGACCTTTAAGGATATTTCCGGAAACAAATACTTTTTAGGGATATTTGAACAATGCTCAATATTTATTAGGTGTCTAATTCAAATAAAATTTTAGAAATTTTTTGGTCTTATTTTTTTAAACTTAAAATCTTTAATTTTATCGGAATCGCCTAATTATTAATAGCCAATATTTCTTCGATTACGTCACCCGTATCATTGGTCGTAAAGGCCTTAATGAAAATGGGATTATCAAAGTCAATATCTCCCGTATCTGCCAAAAAGTTAACACTACTAATTTTTCCTTTTTCGTCAGTAACAGCTTCGGTTAAACCAGTAAATCTTCCGACTGTTTTTTCTTGATTGTTTGAATCGATTTGGAAGGCCTGAAACTCTGCGCGGGTACCAATACTTACCGAGCCTTCATTTCGCAACAAATAGGTAACGATGTTGATGGTGTTATCTGTTTCTGTTACAAATAGAGAACTAGGCTCTAATAGAATGTGATCAGGGTAAGCTCTTTCTAATTTTATGCCTGCATTTTGTTGTATACTAGAATTCTCTGATGATTTTGCTGTAAAATAAATATCCCCGGGAGTTTGAGGGAGTTTGAATTTAGTTATCGCCTCTTTATCAGTGTTAAAAGCAATAGATGAGGAAGCTGAACCAATAAACTCACCATCAGATACCGAAAACTCAATACTCCCTAAATTGTTTACAAAATGGTTCGCTGTAACTTTTAGGGATAGAATCGTAGTACCGTCTGCCTTCATATTGGATGGTATGTGCTGAAAGGAATTATCCAGAATTTCAAATTCAAGAATATTACCTATATCGACTAGGTTGATGATTTTTTCATCGTAGAATATATCAGTGTTTTCCCCAATCTGGGCGGAAAGGTATAATGGTCCACTTTTCAATGGGACCGTCAAGTAGCTGACGGCAATACCCTCGGAATTCGTACGCTTGATATACTCACCTGAATCATTTATAAACTTGCCGTCAGAAGCTGTGAACTTAACAGATTTGTACTTGTCTGCAGCATTATGCGGAATCTGGACTTTTAACATTATACTTGCCTCCCCATCCCCCAAAGTTTCAAATAGTTCTGTTTCTGATGACGGATCTAATATGATTAATTCAATAATTTCATTATTGGGAATTAATGCATCTGTGTTCTCTTGGCAAGCTACAAATAGACCAAAATAGGTAAGAAAGGAGGATATTCTCCAAAGCTGCATATTCATAGGGTAGATGTTTTAAATGATATCCCATTGAGGAGGTGGTGTTGGCCAAGGGCCAGTGCTAGTTAAGTTATCTTCATAATCAAAGGTGTTAATTTTCAAGAAAATAACTCCCCCTAGTGCTGTTTTTAAATTTTCGATGGAATAATCAGAAATAAAAAGAAATTCAAAGCTATACTCATTTTTTGATTCTTTCTCTATTTTACCAAAGTCGTGGGTGAAGGAAGATTCTTCTCTACCGCCAATCAACATTCTAAGGTATCCTTGATCTTTAGATGGAATTTTGAAAATCACTTTACATTTTACGGCAACAGCATAATGCTTGGGAGTTGTTCTTATTTTAACTTTGCAAGACTCACTCATTAATTTGCCTTCTGCATTTTCTTTAAACCTAATATCTTTGGTAGGTTTCTTTTCTGTGACAACGGTTACGATATAAGGTAATGGCATAATATGTAATTTTTAAGTTTATTTTCCATCGTTGTTTACTAAGCTATTTAAACCGCCCAGAGCGTTGGATAGAGCAGAGTTAATCGATACTGAGAAGACAAAGGAACTTTTCGTGTATTTTGAATCAACAACCGGATTGAGGTTTGACTGTTGGTAAAATATTGCCCCGGTACTTATCCGAAGGATTCGGTTAGCTCTAAACCCTAAACCAACGTAAGGTGTACCAAGAGCTCCAGCCAGGTAATTTTCAAATGTTTCATCTGTTGGTCCTAACCTCTGTGCTAGCCCAACTTGAAATGACAGTCTTTTTTCTAAATGATTCCAAAATCCTTTTATATCTGAAAGAAGCGCATCCCTGTTGATCGGGCTGAAATGAAAGTTAATGGTCTCCAAAATAAATGGAGTATTTAGTTCATCGGCATATAAGATACCTAGATCTACATTAACATATGGGGTAGATTGGGATTGCACATCGGTAAAACTATAATACTCTATTTGTGAGAGCATTACCTCTGTATACTTATTAGCAAGGATATTTGGGATTTCTGATATTGCCTTATTATTAAGGGATAGCATTTTTTCTGATATAGCGGTTAACCCGTCCTTCTCATAACCACTTTCAATATTATAATCAAATTCATGGATTAAATTTTCGAAAAGATTCCTTGAGCCTTCTCTAAAATAATATTCTGGAGATTGATCAGGCTTCCTAAGCTCAAATAAAGCTTTAAATCCAGAAGAAATGAAATTTAGTGTTTCAATATTATCGAATTTTTCAGTATCGATTATTTTTAATTTACCGCTATTTAAGACAAGTGAATTTTCACCTAATATTAATTTTTCTGTTTGAATAAAGTCATTACAATCCTCTTTTAAAAATGAAATGAAATCCCTTATAGTAACATCCTTAAACTTTTCAATATTTTTATTAATATTTCCATTAAGTGCTTTCCAATTATTATCATCAAGATTAATTGAGTTAAATTCGAAGCATACTATGGGTAAAGATTTAATAATACTCCCTACAATTGCAACGTTAGATTCCTCTAGATAAATTCTTTTATTTTGCAGATTTCTTAATTCACGTATTTGTACACTTAGTGAGGCTAATAGATCAAGTTCGGTCACTTTTTTCCGGTTACTTTCAAATATATCATCCTCAACATATTTTTTAAGAATATTGTTAAATTCAGTTAAAACGATTTCAAAATCAGGTATTTGTTTGTCACCTAAGTAAATGTTTTCAAGAAAGTTTTTGATATCATTTTTTAATCTTTTTTCCTCATCTTCATTTAATACAATTTTTTCAAACCCCTTAAAATTAAAAGTATAGGGTGTGTTAGCATGTATCGGTCCGATATTGCCAATTGAAAACGTTTTACTATTAATGGCTCTTCGAGTAACAGTGATAAAACCATCATCGTCTACTAGGGTAGGATCCTGAAAATAGTATTTTTTTGGATTTTTTTCTAATTTTTTTACATCATAATTCTGGATTTTGTATTTAATCTCTAAGGAGGATATTTCGTTTGTGGAAGTGAATGCGATTGTAAACCTTTCGTCAAATGGAAGTTCATCGGTGAAGGTACCAGTGTCAATATTATAATTGACCACTTTTTGTTGCCCATAAGTCACCATGTAAGGAAGTATGATAAATAAAAATATTACGAATGGATTTTTCATGACTTGCACAGATAAAAACATTGTTTATTACAATACCCCTAAAATTGTTATAAATATTTTATCGAAGTAGATAATATTAAATTTAAGAAAAATTTATTGTAAAAACAATATCTAATTTATGTTGGTTTTACAACTGGTAAGAAACTAGTTTGTACAGTGTTGTTAATTACTTGAGTTCATAAATATTAGAATATGATCCCTTCACCGGATTGAGAGAATATCTAGGTAATTTTATTCAAAATTTGTAAAATTATTTTAGAAAATATAATTTGATAATTCTGCTATATTGTTTTAAGATGATGATCGGCATAGCAGTTTTAATCAGTAAATTAAATTCATACATTTATTTAAGTTTTTTACTTATCTTTCTTTATATAAAGATTACATGTCACCACTCCCTTTGTCATACTGGATCAGGTTTATCGGTCCCACTTTCCCGAGTTTCCGTCCTCATCGGTTCCTTTTGCGAAACCGCTCCTCTCAGCTGCATCAACTTGTTCAATAAATCAAACCAAAAAGGGGCGCCTAAGGAAATTCCCAAAGCTGTAATTATGTAACCCCAAAGCTGGTAGCACAGGAAATACCGAGACTTATTGAATATGGCAAATCCATTGGCGGTTTTTAATTTTCCGTCGTTTCCTGTTTTAAGATAGGGGCCTATATTTAAATATTGTAATTCTTTCGGCTGTTCAAAGGTGATGTAGGTGGAATCCTCCTTGACATAACTAACCAGGGAGTCGTTACGGGTTATAAAATCCTCTTCTGACAATTTTAGGTTTTTGATTTTTATTTTCTCCGGCAAGTCTTTGGGCAGGCTCAATACGTCGGAGGCCTCTCTGGCCTGTTTCTGGATTTCTTTGTAATAGAGACTTAGTTCCTTTTGCTTTTGACAAGTAGAGTCCATTTCAGGGTTATTCTCCTGATAAGCTACTGCCATCTGCACCATTTGATCCCTTGCTTTATTGTTCATGGACAGGATCTTGGTGATGTAGAGGGTGTTTAAGTTGAACCAATACGCTAAACCGAATCCGATTAAAAACAGCCAAACCTGCATGCGTTTTTTATACCATTCTGAAGAAATTGTGGTCATTTCCCGGTACCATTGTTCCAACCTGAGTTTAAATTTATCCACGTCGCTGTTGGCATCATTGAATAGGAAAAGCAAATGTTTTTTCCCATTATGCGATTCCTCATTATCTATATCGCTTTCCAGATACTCCCTGATTCCTATGGCCTGGGCTTTTTGATCTTCCGATGTTGATGTCATTGCGTAAATCAACGCATTGATAAATCCCTGACAGGTAATATTGGATGGGGCCCCACTTATCAGTCCCTGGGTATTTCTGCAGCCTATTCCAGGGGAATTGTAAACTTTTCCTGCCAATCCTCCCTTTTTATAATTTGATCCCCGGCCAAACATGGTCAAAATGTCCGACCAGAACTGGGCAGGGAAGCCAAGCTTTACTTTATCGTTCAGCATAAAATACAGGCTTCTCCTCAGGTTCCAGCCCCTGATATTCAGGTTGGTGCTGATGATCTCCAGGATAACGGTGGCAAAAAGGCTATAAAGCAGGTATACAAATACCAAACCTATAAAAATATCGAGGGCTACATTTCCGGTCATATTTGTGTTTGTTTACCGGAGCAAGTTAAAAAAAAGGTATTCCTTATACCATACTGATTTTTAGGTATTTATTCTACCATGGCCATTAACTCAGCCGTATTTTTTGCACCGGATTTCTCCATCATGTTCTGTCGGTGCTTGTTTACCGTGTGGAAACTGATGTGCAACCTGTCAGCAATGCATTTACTGCTGTAGCCTTTTTTCAGCAAGACGGAAATCTCCCTTTCCCTTTTGCTGAAATGAGTTTGATGGGATTGGCAGGCTTTCGGACAGATATCCTGGGAATAGGAACCCAGCAATACGGTTGCGTGGATTGATTTTTTGACTTGTAGGGAAGAAATGTCGCTGTAAATGCTGAGCAAATAACTGCATTGATAGCGTTCGGGTAAGTAAAAGGTGTTTTGTTGCAGAATTTCTTTTTCCTGACCATTTGGCAGCTTTACAGGAAAGCAAAGGTTGTAGTTACACAACTGATTTTCGCTTTTGTAACGATTTTTAATATGCTCCCAAATGGATTCGATGGTGGATGTTACCGCGTCCTGGTAAGTGGCCGGTATCATAGGCAGAAACCAGGATGGTCCCGGGTTAAGTAAATGTCGGGGATGGATACCAAAAAGAGCTTCCGCATTTTCGCTGACCCATCCCCATTGGTTCTTTGGCAAATCCGAAACCATGCAGGCACAGGGTGAAGCCTGAATGAATGAGGATAATTCAATAGAGATTTTATTCCAGTCGGGAACATTGTTGCCTTGCGTAAAATGGAGATCGGAGAACAATCCCTTAGTAAAACTTTCTGAGTAGGTTTTACAACGTTTCATAGGCATGCATCTTGGTAAAAAGTGATCTAAAACAGTGTCCCGATAAAGAATTTAAGTTTTTTTATTACAAAATAAATGAAATACAAATACGAAAATTTGTCATTAAGTTAAAAAGACTTTTTTAATAATCCATGGGAGGCGTGAAATATTCGCATTTTAATTGTAGTTCACCATCCAAATGGAAGTGTCTGTGAACCTGAATGGTACCATTTTTACCGGTTCTGTTGCAGCCAACGTAAACTGATTGGGAATAGTAATCTTTTTGTGAACCGTTTGGCATGTATAAGGAGGGCAGGTAGCGGGGTAGAACTCCGGAAAAATTCCTGGTTGGAAAGCCTACCCGACAGGTGCAAAATGGATGAACATTTTTTTGAAAGAACTCCTCAGGGTCTGTTTTTTATTTTCCAATCACTCCCCTGCTGGGAACGGATAAATACACTTACACTAAGAGTAAGTTACTAGCCAATAAATGCTTGATTTTTACCCACCCATCAACGACTCCTTATTTCCAGGTCGGAGACTGGCCCAAAAGCACCAGTTCTGTTCCTTCCGGCTAAAAGCGAAAGGGAACATTATTGCCTTGAGCTATCCTTCCCTGGCCAAAGAGGCCTTACGGGTAATAAAAGCTTACCCCCACAAATGGACTCCCGCCCAGGAAAACGGTAAGTCTATTTCGTCTTTTATACGGGTGCCCATAAGATTCAAAATGCCATAAATTTTTTATTAGAATAAGGCGGTCAGTCAGGATTCCGAACACCGTCTGTAATAACACCCCTAAGGCCATTTACCCTATTAAAAAAGCTTAGGCCTCTTGGATTGACTGGGGTAGCACATACGTATATAAAAGAAGGGGTTTCACGCTGAATAAAATCGATATTTTTTTCTATTGAATCCTTTTTATCTGTTGGTAGTTGGTGAAAAAAAGAAAGGCTAAACAGAGATGTTTGTATGGATTAAAATTGTACTGTACATTCTTTTATTAGGTAACAAATGTTTTGCAGTCGGATATAACTACGGAACGACAACTATCGGAATTTTTCCTGTTGTTATTTATTCACTCAAAATATTATTCGTATGAAATTTTATCGAATCATTAATCAAAAATTCAGGGTTATCATGACTTTTATTGTTGCCCTAAGCTTATCTTGGTCATGTGACATGTTTGAAGGCCCAAAAGGCGACCCGGGAGAAGTGGGTCCGAGAGGTGCACAAGGTGAAATGGGGCCGGTGGGTCCCCGGGGAGAGAGAGGGGAGCCGGGACAGCGAGGAGAAATTGGTCCGGTTGGTCCCCAGGGAACTCAAGGCCCCAGAGGTGAAAGAGGGGCTCCTGGAAATGCCAATGTGAGGGAATTTACCTTTGATGGCCATGATTTCACTGAAAGTGAGAGTTACGAAATGCTTATTCCAATGTCTCAAAGTGATTTTAGCAATAGAATTTTCTATACCTACATGCGGAGGGGTGCTGACTGGTACGTTTTGCCGAATTATGGATCACTGGGAAGAACTTATTACAGAACCTTTCACCGGTATCTCGAAAGCAGTAATTCGGCCAGAATAAGTATTTCTCGGGTAGTAGAAACTGGTGCAGGAGAAAGCTACAATGAAATAAAGGTAATAGCTATAGAAACCACTCCTGCAGTTCGATTTCAACTTCCTGTTTTACCTACTGTTGATATAAGAGACTATAATCAAGTCATGCAAGGTGTAGGGTTAGCAGAATGATTGAAATTGACGCTTATTAATTTAAGTAAAAAGCCGTTATGTTTAACGGCTTTTTTTGGTTCAAATTTTAGCGTAAGGAGAAGAATTTCCTATTCTACAGGTATGAACTTTCCTTTAATTGTAGGGTTTTTAAGCGATTAAATAATTAAGTAACCCTATCTGACCTAGACCCCATTTTTTATTTCCAAAATTGACATTTAACTGATGTAAATTTGAAAACTACCATCAACAGATCTTTTTCCTTGAACTTTTAATTACTAATGGGTAACAACAGAACACATATCCCGATCTACCTGTAGAAAGTTAGTTTTCATTCAAATCCTAACAACATCCATTATGAAATCGACCGTGACTGAGGAGATACTAAGCCGGATGATTTTCATTCATCAGAGATTCTTCCAAATCGAATTCGGGTCTGGCTATGTGACCTTCAAAAATCAAATCAGTATTCGGAAAAGAAAGCGGTTTAGCAATATCCAAATGATATTGACCCTGATAGGCTCCATCGGTTTTTTAGCAGCTTTTCCAAGCCCTGAGCAGGAGAAAGAAGTGGTTGCTAATTCTAAAGAAAAAATCGATATGTCAAACGAGGGCTATTCTTTTGATGAGCTTGACGAAAAAATCGCCACAAACCCGATCCATAAACTTGATCCAAAATTTTATTAATGGGATAGGTAACAAACGAAGACTAATCCGGATATACAATCAAAGTAAAGGAATTTTTAATTTAAACCATCAAAACCATGAATTATGCCAGCTCATACCTTCGTAACCAGATAGGAATGGCCCTTGTTGTGATCTTCTGTTCCCTGCAATGGGGCTGTATAGAAGAAGAAAAGCCCAGAGAGCAAAGAAGCCTTCGACCAGTAGAACGGCCATCGGTGATCCGGTGCAATCCGGAACGAAGGAAACCCAATACCAATCAAACTCCTAGCCACAACCCTTCACAAAAAAGACTGGGAGAATAATGTTAGTTACCATAAATAAATATATAAGACGGCAAGAATTTTTGAGCATTTTAAGCAGTCCTTGAAGGCTAGAACCTTCAAGGCTTTTTTAATTAAAAACCCCTAATGTGAAAGTTCATATTCATACTCCGCAACCTTCAATGATTTACGCAAATAAAACGCATCTTTTTAGCCGGTTTTTATGGGGAGCCCATTCAACCGGAAAGTTGTTTTGAGCCCGTCTCAACCTAGAACCATGCCTCTTTTTGGTAGTTCACCAATTTTTAGCCCTTTCCAGTTCATGATAATTTTCCTAAAAACCGATAATTCCTATCCGATTCAGGTAACATTAAGGCTATTAGGTGGATATAAATTCAAAATTGTTGTAATGAAAAACCATTTCTATAAACTTCCCTTTTCCCTGGTCGGGATAATGCAAAAAAAGGACCACCGGACCTGTAGCCTGGAGCAGTCTATTGCCCAGCACCTGCACCTGATCATTACTACGGCTTATGGAGAGCTTTCCATGGATGAGCAGTTTGGTTGCTGCATATGGGAATATGATTTTGACAATATCACCAGCAGCCATAAAATCAAGGAATTCATTCGGGAATCCCTTTCCAATGCCATTCTCCGCTACGAGAAGCGCCTGGGCAATACCAGGGTGGAACTGGAAATAGGTCAGGAAGAGATGGCCAGCCAGAAAAACGGCTGTAGGGTGAAAAAGAAAATCACCATCACCATTACCGGCTGGCTCAATGCTACCAACGAAAAATTTATCTATGAAGATGCCATTTTCACCGGTCCCTTATCTTACCAATTGATCTGATCTGCCATGTTGGAATCCAAGGAACATATAAAAACCAGAATGTTAAAGCATGTAGCCAGGATGTGGGGATATGCGGAAACCCAGGCAGAAAGCAATTTTGACCCGTTGGTAGGCCTGTTGTTGGAGGCTTGTGCCACAGAGTTGGAAAAGGTTTCTTCAGACATCCATGCATCCAGGGCCAGGATCATGGAGCGGCTGGTCGGCCTGCTCTCCCCCGAGACGCTTACCGGAGCCTTGCCGGCCCATGCTGTGGCCAGCGCAATGCCTTTGGAAAACACAGCCGTTTTGGATCCGGATATGCAGTTTTATACCCGTATCAAACTGGGGACTAACAGTGAAAATCAGGAGCCTCTTGGAAAAGATGTGTATTTTTCACCAACAGGTCCATTTCGACTGAATAAAGCCGGCCTTCAGCTGATGGTCATTGGAAATCAGTTGTACAAAATCACTGGTAATCAGAAAGAGGTATTGGCCACAGCACCTGAGGGCCTTTCCAGGGATACAGTTTGGTTAGGAATCGATCATCCCGAAGTGGGCCTGCACCAAACAACATTTTATTTTGATTTCAGGAATGAAGCAGATAAAAGCTTGTTTTACCATCAGCTGCCCAAGGCACAGTGGTTTTTTGATGACCGCCGTCTGATACATACCCAGGATTTTGGATTTTCAGAAAATACCATTGATAAACAAACATGGATTGGATCAGATACTACTGAAGGTATTCGGTTGAGGCAAGTAATCAGGCAAACCAATCAGTTTTATCAGCCTTATTTTATTACTCTCCTGGACCCTGAGGAGGAAACAGCAGGAGGAAGCAATGGTCAGTCCCAGGATATTTTGGATGGCTTTCAGGGTAAGGAAGTGGATGAATGGAAAAGTCAACCCATACGCTGGGTGAAAATTTGTTTTCCGGAAATATTATCCGGCAGTCTGTTAAAAGACCTGGTTTGCATCATGAATTGTTTCCCGGTCATCAACCGGCAAGTCCATGAGGTCAATTTCAGGATGCAGGACATCATCAATGTAGTTCCTCTCCATTCGGAGGACCTGTTTCTGGATTTGGAAAAGGTTCAAACCGATGACAATAGGCCCCTTTCTACAGGGGGGAGAGGAATAGATGGCACTACTTCTACTGCCATGCTAATGCGTCAGGGGGGGATTGGTCGCTTTGATGAGCGGGATGCTGCGGATACCATCGATTACCTTTTACAACTATTGAGAGATGAAAGTGCTGCATTTGCTATCATGGACAATGATTTTGTAAACAAGGAAATGAAAAACCTTAAACAGGTGATGAATAAATTGGAGCAAAGGTTACATGCCAGCCAGGTTCAAAAAGGATCAACGCCCTATCTGGTAATTCAGCGTGATCAGCAACTTTTGAAACCAAATTTGACCATTCAATACAGCAGTACCTATGGGGATTTGGCCAATCACATCAAACCGGGTACCAGGCTGTTGCCCTATAATGGAGGCTCATTTATCAGTAACAATATCATTTTGGCAAGTAGGTCCATTGGTGGAAGAAACAAATTGTCCGCTACAGAAAAGGTCATGGCTTACAAAAACGCCCTTCTTTCCAAAGACAGGCTGACTTCTGCAGAAGACATTAAAGCTTATTGTGAAAGTGAAATGGGGAAAAAGGTAAAACATATTGCCATCGAAAAAGGTGTCTGCTGCCTGCCGGATGCGAAGCGTGGTTACCAGAAGTCCATAGTTGTGTCCATAAATCTTCAGGAGGAGGATTATAAATCCATGTCCCAGTCAGGGGAGCTGGATTATTGGAAAGCATACCTCACCCAGGCGCTGGAAGAAAAAACGATGCTATGGATGCCTTTACAGGTGATCTTAAATTAACTTGTTAAAACAGGAAGATGGAAAAGGACCATTTAATATCTGAACTGCATCGGGAAATGCTTCAGCATTCCCATGATTTAAGAGCAGAATCCATCCTGGTGTTGGCCATGGAAAAGGGATTGGCCATGGAGGATTTTGTTCTGGCCTCGGAAAGCACCTGTCACAGGCCTTACAGCAGGGATGTAAGTACCCCTTCTTTGGAAGAAGACGCCAATAAAAAAACCTATTTACAATTGGCCATTAGCAGAAATGGTTGGTATGACCAATTGCCTGAGGGCTTGTTTCATCAGCCGGTCAATACAGGCTTGCCGGTGCTGTCTGCAGGTGAAATGGCTGGGGACTATGTTAAAAACAAGCAGGTTGAACAAGAAAGCAGACAGTTTTTCAAGCCATTTGAACAGGCGTTTTATGATGAAAAGGTGGCACTGGAGTCGGAAGAATTCCACTTGCTGAAGGGAATGAATACCGGAACCCTAAATGACTTCTTTATGGAATTTTGGGGAATAGCCCCTGATATTCCCTACAGGTTTGTTACCCCTTTTATCGGAATGTTGCCACAGGTACACCAGGTTAATGGCGATCCGGAGCTGCTAGCTCGCTGTTTGGAGAAAATAATTCAGGAGCCTGTAGAGGTCAGGATGGATAATTTAGAGCGATTGGAGGAGATGGGTGAGGGTTATAATGAATTGGGTAATTCCCGGCTGGGCCTGGATTTGACCATGGGCAACCACTTCTGGGAAGAGAGCCCCTGCTATACATTCATTATCGGACCGCTCAGAAATTCCGGAGTAAAGGATTACCTGGAAAAAGGAAATTACCATTCCTTTTTGAAGGTCTTCAAAGGCTTTTTTCTTCCGGTAGAAGCAGAAAGTGTGATCGAGATTAAGTTGGCAGAAGAAGAAATGACCAATGGATTGGAACAAGAGAAAGCTCCACTATTGGGATATTCTTTTGGGCTACTTGCCGAAGCAGTTGTGGGATATTTAAATAGGAATCAAGCATGACGAAAACAACCAGGTAACCAGGTAGGGATGATGATCAAACCTGCTGGATTCTCTTTTCGTCCACAAGCGGGCATGCGGCCGTAATGAAATACTTATTAATACTTGAAAGTCAAAAAAATTAAAAAATGGAAAGGATGCTCACAGACGAATTAACCAGAACCATGCTGATTTTCGGTATGGCTGCAGCAGGCTCATTGGGCTTTATGGTCAAGCTTATTTCAAGGGTACATGGGAGTTTTAAACCCTACTTTAAAGTCACAGTCCTTTATTTATTGGTTGCCATTGTATTGATCTCAGGAATTGCCTCACTTTCTTATTGGTCCTATTTGAAAGATCAACAGGTTTTTCACCTGGTTTTTATGGCTTATTTCCTGATTCTGGGAATAGCACATGTCAATTGGTTGAAAGAATATGTCAAATGGGCCGGGAATGAGCAGTCCTTGTGGGCAGAGTTTTTATTTACTCTGGTGCTGGGCCTGCTGGGAGGAACGGGCTTTATGGCGGTATTCAGTTATTTCAGTGAGGCCACGCTCGCCTTTAACATGTCCATGAGTATTATATTTTTCATCGTCCCCTGGCTGCTGAATCAAACCTTTTCCAATGCCATGGCCATACCTGCCGGTATTCTCAAAAGGTGGTATTATCCCAGCAGCGAGGAAATGGGAGAACCAGATGAAGATAAATTAAAAAACCTGCTGGTCATCAGCTTCCTGATCCAAAAGCAACCAGATGATCCCAGGGAGACCCATTTTCGGGCCAAAGCACCCGTTGACATGGAAATGGGTGAACTGTTCTACTATTTTATCAACGACTACAATGAAAGACATCCCAATGATAAAATTGCCTACATGGATAAATCCGGGGAGCCTTACGGTTGGCTTTTTTTCAAGAGAAACCCTTACATCCGCTTTATTGAAAAATATGTGGATGCCGAAAAAACCATATTCAACAATCAAATCAGGGAAAATAATGTCATACGCTGTAACCGGACATTATCCTCATAAACAACCTTTGTCATGTTAAACAATCAATTTGAATACCTGCCGGTGAATTGGGTGGATGGGATGAAAATCAATAAGTCCCATTTTATTGCCCAAAATAATGCCCATACCCACCATATGGCTTTGGGATTAAGCACTACATTAAATGAATTCAATTATGGATTGCTACCTGTTTCGGGAAATGTTCCCAAAATATCGGTCAGTATTGACAATCAGCAACAGGTGCAGGTAAGACTGCTTCAATGTCAGGCTGTTACCCGGGGAGGACATTTGATTCAGCTTACTGAAGGGGAGGGTGCCAATGCCCAGGCCAATGGGCTCACTCAAACGGAATTGAACCTTTCTTTTCAAAGGTTGAAGGGCAAATCCTCCGATTTTTATATTGTATTGGTCATCAACCCTTTTGAAAGGAATCCTTTTGGGCAGGCAGACCTGACGGAACTGTCTCCAAGGCTACCTTTTACGAGGCCTGCCTATACCTTGCACCTGATCCCTGCAGACGAACTTTCCTCTCATTCCATTGGGGAGTATCAGCTCCCAATAGGTAAAATCAGCTTGCTGGAAAACAATGTGTCATTGGATGATGCCTATATTCCACCTTGTGCCAGGATCAGCAGTCATTATGAGTTGATCAATGTGCATGCAGGTATGGAACAGTTCTTCAGCAAATTGGAACTGAATTCCCTACAAATCATTCAGAAAATATTTCAGAAAAAACAGCAGAATGACATGGCCCAGATTGTACAGAAATTAGGGGAGCAGGTAATTCAGTTTACTTCTGCTCATCTGGGAAGTTTTAAATTGGAAGGGATGGACCAGGCTCCGTTACACCTGGTCAATAGGGCAGTCGCCTTTGCAAGATTGCTTAAAAACAGCCTTGACTTTTATATAGGATCAGGAAAAGAAGAATTGATCAATTATTTTGTGGACTGGTGTGGGGTAGGGAAAGGAGAACTTGAAAGTTGCCTGACGGATCTTGCCCATCATCCCTACGACCATCTCAATATTCAATCCTCCATCGATAAAATGGAAGCCATGGCCAGGTGTGTGGGTGATTTATGGATGAACCTGGCCAAACTGGATTATATCGGAAAGCGGAAAGATACCGGAATATTTGTTAAAGAACAGGTATCCGAAAAAGAGCAGGGCTCCTCCTCCAAAAGCCATGTGAATCCTCCCACAAGCGATGAGCGGCAAGGAAAGCGGAATAGTTTCTTTTTAGAATAAATCTTCATTAAAATAAAATACCAAAGTCATGAAAAATGTATTAAATGCCAGGGAAAGGAATCGTGCGCTAATTGTATTTGTCCTTTCGTTTATTGTAACGGTATCGCTGATTGTTGCAGCGGTATTTTTCTATACCCTGATTCCTGCAGATGAAAATGCCTTACTCAGGGAAAAAATACAAGATCTCGAAATTCAGATTCATGAACAGCAACCATTTATAGTAGCCATGGAAGAGATTCAGTATTTGACCGATTCCCTTCAAGAGATCGGGGATATTAATCCATTGGTAAAAAGTGACATTGAGCAGCACCTGCGTATCATGGACCAACACCTGCAAAAGGATGGAGAAATTTTCGGTAGGATCAATACGGATATCTTTAATTTTCTTTACGACTATATGGTCATGAACGAACAGTTCATAGGTTTGAAAGACCGATTGTCCCGGGTAGAATATTTAGAGGAGGAATTGAGATCCTCCAAAGATAAAATAGATGAGTTAAACAGGGACCTGGATTTTCTTAGAAAAAGTGGTAATCTCTCGGTGAGGTAGGGCTTGGTTTCTTTTGGAAGCTTCCTTTTTGATTATTTGGTAAATTAACCGTATAAAATTTGCTAAAGTAAAACTAGGGAGCTATATTACCTATACTTTTTAATATTAAACCAACGTATAGCCCATAATAAGATTTGTTTCGACAAGTATTTTAACTAACTATTTAATAAATCCTACAATTATTAATATTATGGCAATGAGCAATATTAAAACTCCATCCAAAAACCCCAATTTTAATCAAAACCAACTTATCGTTGTTTTTAAAGAAGATGAGGACCGGGAAGCTTGTGATTGTTTTTTGAAAGAGATAGAAGATAATGTTAAAAAAATTCATCCAGAATTTGGTGACATAAAAATTGAGCGAATTCAAGATCCTGTCTTTAAAAATGTGGAATTATGGAAACATCAGCGTATTGATGTCGTCGGGTCCATGGAAAGAGAAATAGCCGGTCAGGATCGAACTAATGTCGATTTTATAATCTATAACCACGAAAATGGAATCCCTGAAATTATAGATATCGAGCATTTGGAGGGATTAACAAATTTTGAAAAGATAGACATTGATCCAAGTCAATTAAATGGAGATAAAGAAGTAATAATTGCTGTTTTGGATACAGGCGTAAATACCAGTGTTATTCCGGAACAATACCTATGGCAAGGAGAGGAGAATGGTTTCCTGATAAATGGGGTAAATTTTCTTGTTGATCAAATTAGTGAGGATGGGAACAATTATGAACGGTTTGATATCGAAGATGACAACAATGTATCCCATGGCACCTTGGTAAATGCTTTTATAATTGAGCAATTCAGGGGGAGTGGTACTAAGGTCAAAATCATGAACCTGAAAACCCATAATGAAAAAGGTGTAGGAAATTTATTTACAGCTATATCGGCCATTCGGTTTGCCATAGAGAAGGGTGCTCATATTATTAATGCAAGTTGGGGATTTTATAGACAGGATTATGAATCCCTGGAACCCTTAAAAGACTTGATTACTAATTCTTTAAAAAATAAGGGTGTTCTATTTGTTGCTGCTTCGGGAAATGCTTTTAAAGTAGATGATGATAAATTTTTAAACGATTTCCCGTCCAGAAAAGGAGAAGATAGAAATCCAAGGGACCTATCACAGCACCATTTCTATCCAGCTTTTTTTGGTAATCGAATTGAGGATGAATCCAAATATATGTTTGTGGTGACTACCGTAAAAAATGATAGCAAAAGTTTCAAAATAAGCCCCAGACAAAATTTTTCTCCTAATGTAGTGGACCTGGGAATCAAAGCTGATGGTTTGTATATTTCTGAGGATGAGGAAATTGAGGATTTTAAATTTCAAATTCCTCTAAAAAAAGCATCAGATGAAGGAGAAGCGTTTGTTTTTGGGTCTTCCTTTGCAGCCGCAATAGCTACAGGAAAGATCGGCTCAAATTTTGCCTCAGAATTTTTATCGAAGGATAGAGTAGAAAAAATTAATAAAAAACATTTTCTTGAAAGTGATTTAGGACTGGATTTTTTTAGAAAAGATCCGCGGTTGGAGGATTGGATTAAACATGGACTTTATGTGTAAAATTGGTCATTTAGATCAAATTTTCAGTTCATTTAATTCACTCATGATGATACGTACTAAATACCCAATTCTTGTAGTAATGTTCTTCTTAATATTTGCCAATATAAGTGAAGGGAAAAGTATTAACCCTGAAAAAGATTGGCTTGTTAAATTACAGGAGCTGGAGGAGAAACAACGATTGAATCCAAGGAATTTGAATGGGTATATCGAAGAACTGGAAGTATTGCTTGAGCAATACGGACAAAAATATACAGATAGCGATAGTATTTATAACCAAATTGCAAATCGCTTGGGAGATTGGTATTGTAAAAATGGCGACTATGATAGGGGAATATTCTTATTGAAAAAGACATTGAGTAATTGTAAAATTTCAAAAAATCCTAAGGTAGATGCTTCCTTTGCGGCTGTATTATATTTTAATCTAGGGTATTTTTATGAAAAATTAGATTCGTTGGAAAACTTTCATATTTATATGGATAGTTGCATTGTTACAGCCAGGAACTACCCTAAAAGGTTAGAAAATGGAATCAATGCATTCGAAAAAATTTCAATCCATTATATGGAAAGAGGAGATCATTTCCGAAGCTTACAACATATAGATAAGGGCTTGCTATTTGCTGAGGAAGTTGGTTCTAATGCGCATACCTCCTTACTGTACCTACAAAAGGCACAAGTTCTACTTCAAGAAAATCGAATTCAAGAGGCCAATACGACTATAGAAACGGCATTAGAATTATTGTCTAAAAGTAGTAATAAAGAAAGATATCTTCGCATAGCCTATTTGGTAATGGCTTCTTTGTCTGAGAAAAGAGAAAATTTTGACGAAGCGATTTCATACTACCAGAAAACACATGATCTAAATTACAAATTAGGGTATTTTTTAGATAGTTATAAGGCAATGAATAATATGGGGGTTGTTTATGCCCTGGATGTAAAGGACCCTGAGGCCTCACTGAGATGTTTTCAACAGTGTATTGAATTACTGGATTTACTTGGTGAGAAAACAAAACTACCGACTGTCTATAATAATATTGGATACGTATATCAAGACCAGGGTAATATTGAGGAAGCATTAAATAGTTTTCAAAGCGGTTTAATGGTATTGCCTTTAGGGGTTTCAGACCTGGATTGGAGTGAAAATCCAAGCAGAAAAGCCCTCAGGGGAGCTGCATATGATAGAATATTATACACCTTAATTGATAACAAAGCCGAAACCTTACTCAAACTTCATAAACAACGAAAAGATCCGGCCATTTTACCAGTTGCCTTGGAAACTTTCAAACTGGCGGACCTTACCATCAATTTAATGCGGTGGAACCAACAACATGATGAATCCAAGCTTTTTTGGAGGAAAAAGTCCAGGGGAATGTATGAATTGGCCATAGAGACTTCTTACCTTTTACAAGATATCGAAAGTGCTTTGTATTTTTTCGAAAAA
Organism: Cyclobacterium plantarum; assembly: GCF_011290685.1. Lineage (GTDB taxonomy): Bacteria > Bacteroidota > Bacteroidia > Cytophagales > Cyclobacteriaceae > Cyclobacterium > Cyclobacterium plantarum. Next base: position 146,072 of record NZ_JAANYN010000007.1, on the reverse strand, counting down.
AGCCGTGCAGTTTTGTTAAACGACAAGCTCAGTGAGCTGGGAGCCCATCAGTTTTTAAGCGAGGAGGACGCAACCAAAGAACAAGAATTCAAATCGAAGATGGTATCCCTACAAAGAAAATTGTCAGGCACGCCCCAGACCAGCCCCATTTATAAAGAGTTGGCCAATGAAAGATTTCAGGTCCAGGAAGCCTATGAAGCATTTATCAGATCACTGGAAGCGAAATACCCCAACTATTACCAATACAAATACGACACCACCGTCGTTTCATTGGATAAATTGACCAAAGAGGTTCTTGAACCAGATCAGGCTTACCTGGGATATTTTGTTGGAAAGGAACACCTCTATGCGCTTACAGTGGACCAGGATACCGCTGCACTGCACAAATTTCCACTGGGAGATTTCCATTCATCGGCAAGGGAATTGCTTTCACTCAGCTCAAGCCAGGGAAAATTGAACCAGCAATATTCCAGGTATATTGAGTTGTCCAATGATTTGTACCAATCCTTTTTTCAACCACTGGGACTCACCAACAGAAGAATCCTTATTTCACCAGATGATTATTTAATTCCTTTCGAAATGCTGATCAAAGATCCGGAAGATTTTTACAGCTTTCTACTAAAAGACCATGCGTTTAGCTATACCTATTCTGTTGGTTTCCTTTTGAAAAATGGGAATAAAGTAAGGAACCAAACTGCAACTTTGCTGGGCATGGCTCCGGTAGATTTTCAATCGCATTTGCAGCAAACATCGCTATTGGGCTCAGGTCAATCCCTGGACCGTTTGAAGGAGCATTTTTCCAGTTATTCATTGTTCACTGGGCAGCAGGCCACCAAAGAGAAATTTCTGAGCCAACTGTCTCAAAATGACATTGTACATTTATATTCCCATGCGGTAGCTGATGATACGGATACCGAGCCCACTTTGTACTTTGCTGATTCCATGATGTTTGTTTCCGAATTACAGGGCCTGGGGAATTTACCCACGCAGCTTATTATACTCTCTGCCTGCAATACAGCAATTGGCAAAAATGTACCAGGAGAAGGGGTTTTTAGCCTTGCCAGGGGGTTTGCATCGGCAGGAATCCCATCCAGCATCACTTCGCTTTGGCCAATAGATAATCATTCCACCTATTCTTTATCAGAAATATTTTATGAGATACTGAGTCAGGGAAAACCTACCGACCTGGCTTTACAGGAAGCTAAATTGCGATTTTTGAATGAAAACCCGGGCAATTATCAATTGCCATACTTTTGGGCAGCGGAGGTACTTGTTGGCAAGTCCTTTACATTTAATATGAGGACAAATTATGTTTTCTATATTCAAATCTTGGTTTTGCTTCTAATTGTTGGAACGATTGGATGGGGTATTTACAGGAGGTATTTCCAGGACTCCGACTCCCTCACTCCATAAGTTCCTACTGCTTTTCTCAAAAGGTTTGCATTTTTTAACCGTTAAAATTACCTTTATTTCAATTTCAAATCAACTTTGCCCATGAAACCTGTAGCCTTTACCATGAAGCTTCTTCCCGGAAATGAAGTGGAATATGAAAAACGTCACCAACAAATCTGGCCGGAGCTGGAAAAGCTACTCAAAGAAGCAGGCATCCTGTCCTACCATATTTTTCTGGACAAATCCTCTGGTACCCTCTTTGCTTTTCAAAGCCTGAGTGAAGACAACCAAACAGGCAGCCTGGCCGGGCAGGCCATCATGAAGAAATGGTGGGACTTTATGGCAGACCTGATGGAAACCAACCCGGACCAATCCCCCAAGGTTCAAGCCCTTCAAAAAGTTTACAGCTTATACAGCAAGTAAGTCAGCATTTCATGAAAAAAAAACCAGAAATATCCCGATCTACCGGCATTTTATTGCTTCTTTTCTCTGGTTGCCTGGCAATCCTGTCTGCTTGTAGTCAACAACAGGATAAACCCAGCCAGGTAACCGCCGGGGAATGGCCGGAAGTAACCAAAACATCAAAACCATGGACTCGCTGGTGGTGGATGGGCAATGCGGTGGATAAGGAAAATCTGACGGGCTTGCTGGAAGAATACGAAGATGCGGGCCTGGGAGGGCTTGAAATAGCTCCGATATATGGGGCCAAGGGCTTTGAAGACCAATTTCTGGAATACCTTTCTCCGGAGTGGAAGGAAATGCTGCAGCATACTGTTGCCAAAGCGGATAGTTTGAACATGGGGATTGACCTGACCCAGGGTACAGGCTGGCCTTTTGGCGGACCCATGGTCAGTCCGGAACTGGCAGCTCAGCGAATGATCGTTCAAAGGTACAGGTATACCAATGGGCAAGGCCTGGACCGTCCCATCGTTCTGGAAGATAAAAGGGCCTCCCGATTTGAATATGAACTGCACACCTTAATGGCTTACCAAGATGGGAAAGTTGAAAACCTTAGCGAAAAACTTATTGATTCCCTTCGCCTGGACTGGGATGCCCCCGGGTCATGGGACCTTATTGCCGTCTTTCAGGCCCAGACGGGGCAAATGGTGAAAAGAGCAGCTCCGGGAGGAAAGGGCTTCACCCTCGATCACTATTCAGACAGCGCCGTACAACACTATCTGAACCATTTTGAAACGGCATTTAAAGGAGATTTCCCCGGCATCCGCTCGTTTTATAACGATAGTTTCGAAGTGTATGGGGCTGATTTCACTGCTGAATTTTTCAGGATTTTTGAACAAAAACGTGGCTATGACCTGAGGGAACACCTGCCGAAACTATTGGCTGAGGAGCCGGATGACATCAGCCGTCGTTTGAAATCTGATTACCGGGAGACCATCCATGACATGTTGCTGGAGAACTTTACCAAGCCCTGGACGGCCTGGGCTAATAGCCATGGTAAGGTGACCAAAAACCAGGCACATGGTTCCCCGGGGAATTTATTGGACCTCTATGCCGCTGTGGACATTCCTGAAGGTGAAACTTTTGGCTCCAGCTATTTCCTTATCCCCGGTATCCGAAGAGACAGTGCCGATATCAGGAATGTTGATCCAGATCCTATCATGCTGAAATTCGCCTCTTCGGCAGCGCATCTGACTGGGAAAAACCTTGTGTCCACCGAAACCTTTACCTGGCTGGGAGAGCATTTTAAGTCTGCCTTCTCGCAGGCCAAGCCAGAACTGGAGCAAGCCTTCCTGGCTGGCGTCAACCACATGTTTTACCATGGCCTTACCTATTCTCCCAAAGCCGTGGATTTTCCGGGTTGGTTGTTTTATGCTTCCCTGAATCTGAACACCCACAATAGCCTTTGGCCGCATTTCAAGGGTTTTAATGGATATATCCAAAGGGTGCAGTCTGTATTGCAGTCTGGTACACCTGATAATGAGCTGATGATGTACTGGCCGGTGTACGATATTTGGTCCGATCCGCAGGGATTGTCAAAAATGTTGACCGTCCATGGCATTGATGAATGGTTGCATCCCACTGCTTTTTACCAGGAATCCAAAATGCTCATGGAGAAGGGCTTTGGATTGGATTTTGTCTCTGATAGCATGATTGGGGGCTTACAGGTAGATGCTGGCCAGTTTTTGGCTGCCGGAGGAGACTACCGGTCCAGGGTTTTGATTGTCCCGGAGACAACCTACATGCCTGTAGCTACCCTGCAAAATGCCATTTCTCTGGCAAAAAAGGGAGGAACGGTAATCTTTCAAAAGCCACCTGAGACTGTTCCCGGATTCCATGATCATTCTTCCAGAGAGGAAGCCCTCGATGCACTTTGGTCGGGACTATCCTTTCAAGACAAGGTCTATGGGCAAGAGGCGGTGGAAGGTGAAGGGCAGGTGATTTTAGCTGAAAATATTTTTCAGGCATTGGAAGGACTGGGATTGCAAAGGGAGAGCCTGGTTGATGAAGGGCTCAAATTTCTGAGGAGGGATTTGAATGGCGAAAAATACTATTACCTGGTCAATCATTCTGGTGAATCTGTAAATAAATCCATAGACCTGCAATACGGCGGGAAGGCAGCTGTCTTAATGGATCCGGAGCAAGGGATCATTGGATTGGGCAGGAATGCTGAAACAGCTGGGAAAAGCTCGGTGCAGGTAAATTTAGATCCCGGGGAGTCCCTGATTGTCCATGTGCTCAATCGGGACCCAGGGAATATCCCGAACTGGAAGTATGATAGTAGCAAGCCGGAAATCGTCTCTATTAAAGGCCCCTGGCGTTTGGAATTTATACATGGTGGACCAGAACTGCCCGAAACGGTAACTCTGGATGAAATCAAGCCCTGGACTGAACTGGACGATCCCGCAGCTTCAGATTTTTCGGGACAGGCATTGTACGAAAATTCATTTAATCTGGAGCGGGTAGATGAAAATGCCAAATATGTTTTGAATTTGGGCCAGGTGTTGGAAAGTGCCCGGGTATGGATCAATGGAAAAGAAGTGGCTTATGCTTTTGGAGTGCCTTTTAAATTGGATATCAGCGAATTTGTTCAGAAAGGCAGCAACCAGCTGCGAATAGAAGTGGCCAACCTTATGGCAAACAGGATACGTTATCTGGACCAAAACAAAATTGTCTGGAGGAATTACCATGAGATAAATTTTGTAAATATCGATTATGGGCCATTTGATGCATCAGATTGGAAAACCATGCCCTCTGGTCTTCGCGGTCCGGTCAAACTTGAAATCCACCATTGATAAAATTTTTTGTGGTAAGCTTTACTAATTTCAATTAATTGAGTGTAAATGCGACAATTTAAAATTTTTAGTTAATTTTAGTCATAGCATTTGAAGCGGTAATTATTGGTAGCACAAAATAACCTGAACCCATGAATGAAGTAAAGACTCTTGTTCGTCTGGATGAAAATTCACGAATACCCAAATATCAGCAGATCGTCAATTCCATCATTGAAGACATAGAAAATGCCCATTTGCTGGTCGGGGATAAAATTCCTTCTATTAACGAAATCAGTGAAGAGCATTACCTTTCCAGGGATACAGTAGAAAAAGCCTACAACCAGCTGAAGGAGAAGAAAATTATCCTTTCCGTTAAAGGTAAAGGTTACTATGTGGCCAAAAATATATCCACATCCAGATTAAGCGTACTTTTTTTATTGAACAAGCTGAGTAACTATAAACTCAAAACCTATAATTCCTTTATCGACAGCATGGGGGCTGATGCGCAGGTGGATTTGCATATTTATCATTGTGACCCCAGATTACTGAAGAATATTTTAAATGAAAACATGGGAGCCTATGACTATTATGTGCTGATGCCCCATTTTAAAAGTGAGCATGAGGGGCATTACAATTTGGATGAGGAGGTGATGCGCTGTCTTAAAAAGATACCCAATGAAAAATTGATCATCATGGACAATCAAATCCCTCAATTGGGTGAAAGTGTGTCGGCCATCTATCAGGATTTTAAGAATGACATTTATAATGCGCTTTGTGAAGGTATTTTTCAATTGCAGCATTATGAAAAGCTCATGCTTGTTTACCCTTTGGAAACCGTTTACCCTTATCCCAAAGAAATACTCATGGGGTTTAAAAAATTCTGCCAGGATTTTGATTTTGATTTCGAAGTTTTGGAAACAGTGTATCCGGAAATGGAGCTCAGGCCAAAAGATGCCTTTGTGGTCATAGAGGAAAATGATCTCGTAAACCTCGTCAAACAGGTCAGAGAGCAACATTATGAATTGGGCAGGGAAATCGGAATTATATCCTATAACGACACCCCATTGAAAGAGCTTTTGGGTATCACAGTTATTTCCACTGATTTCAAGCTGATGGGAGAGACCGCGGCATACATGATCAAGAAAAATAAGAGGGAATCGGTTAAAAATGTTTTCAAATTCATCAACAGGGGATCAGTTTAGGCAGGCCAAATGGCGTGTCGATCAATCGTTGTTTTGAATTTTGGTTTCCTGTAAGGATAAACCTATTCCCGAAGTCAATGAATTACTATTATCTAAAATTCACTGAATCTCAATAAAAGCTTAATTACCCCACCTTATTTATGGAAAACAGAAAAAGTCTTGTAGCCCGTTTAAATGCAGTAAATGAATACGAGCAACAAGCTATACCTAATAACAAGCTTAAAGGCTGGCGGAGTTTTTTAGGAACTTATGCGGGGGAGCATACTGCTGGTACCGAATTCGTAATCGGGCCCTTGTTTGTAGCGCACGGGGCAAGTGCCATTGACCTGGTAACCGGGTTGATCCTGGGAAATATTCTGGCAGTGTTAAGCTGGGCATTTCTTACCGCAAAAATTGCCGTAAAGACCAGGGTTACGCTTTATTTTTTATTGGAAAAAATCGCAGGAAAGAAATTTACGCTGATCTATAACCTGGTAAATGCGGGTTTGTTTTGTTTTCTGGCAGGCTCCATGATTGCAGTGGCAGCTACGGCAGTAGGTATTCCTTTTGACATGACCATGCCACAGTTGACAGATATTTATCCCAACAACGTGGGTTGGGTGACCACGGTTTTTGCAGTGGGGGCAGTGACTACCGTCATAGCCATGTTCGGCTTTGATCAGGTATCCAAGTTTGCCATGGTGGCAGCTCCCTGGATGATCATGGTGTTTATAGCAGCTGCCCTGGCAGTTTTACCCAGGTTGGGTGTAACAGAAGTTGGCTCTTTCTGGTCAGTAGCAGAAAGTACTATTTGGACCGGTACTCCCTTAGAGGGTCAAAGTAAATTTGGTTTCTGGCACATCCTGTTCTTCGCCTGGTTTTGCAATATGGCCATGCATATCGGTATGGCGGATCTGTCCTTATTAAGGTATGCCAAAAAATGGCAGGTTGGTTTTTCCTCAGCTACTGGCGTCTTTTTGGGACATTTCATTGCCTGGATTGCTTCCGGGATATTGTACTCCTTGTTTTTGATCGAATCTGAAGGAAGTCTCACGTTTGCCCCGGGTCCTATCGCCTACAGTGCGGTAGGAGTGGCAGGAGCGATATGCGTCGTGATTGCAGGCTGGACTACCGCCAATCCTACCCTTTACCGGGCCGGTCTGGCAATACAGTCCATCAATCCTAAATGGAAAACCTGGAAAGTGACCCTATTCGTAGGCTTGTTTACCACTATTGCTGCCTGTTTCCCTGCCCTGGTCATGATGCTGCTGGAATTTGTAGCCCTGTACGGGTTGATCCTAATGCCGGTTGGAGCCGTGATTTTCATAGATGTTTACCTGCTGGAAAAAATTGGACTTCAATCCAACTATGCTGAAGCCAGGGGTACTTCCCTGAACTGGTCAGTGGCCCTGACCTGGTTGATTACTTTGGCTTTCTGTCTGCTACTGAATCTGGTCATGGGTATTGAAATATTTTTCCTGGGCCTCCCGGGATGGTTTGTTGCCGTACTGGTATATGTTGTTACCGCTAAAATTATTCAGAAAAAATGAAGCTGCTGATAAAAATTATTTCTTTTCTGGGCCTGGGCCTGAATATCATTCCTGCGATTCTAGTTTTTGGCACCTATATGTCTGCAGATACCTGTAAACTTCTGATGTTGATCGGAACGGTATTGTGGTTTGGTACTGCCCCCTCATGGATGAATAAAAAGGATGCGGATCCGGCCGGGGAATAAAACCCAATAAAATAGCCAATAAGCAGCAGGTTTTCTTCAAATATAAACCTGGTAAAAGAATAATCCCCCTTATTTCTGAACTGTTCAAAATTAAAGTTTTTATTGTAAGGTGTTTTCCTTAAATTGAAGCCATCAGGCAAATTAGGGTCCACCGATATGAAGTTCAAGGATTTACGCATTTGGATTTTGATTTTTGGGAGCATGTTGCTGATCGGTGCCTACCTTTATCAACACTCCAAAACCAATCAATCACAGCTTGAATCCCAGGGGATCAAAGCCATCTACCTGGCCAAGCATAATTTTATTGATGCTTTCTACAATTACCACGTTCAGTTGGAGGGGTACTTTAAAAGGAACTTTTATACCTGGGGTGGAGGACAGGGGCAAAGTGCTGCTGCTCAAATGGTAGGCCTGATTGATAGAAAACCGAAATTTGGAATAGAAAAAATTAAAAATCTCCAGGAGGACCCTTCCCAGGACAGGCAAATTTTTGCTCAGGATGGTATTTCCCTGGCAAAAAAGGATTCGGCCTTTCTGATTAAAGTAAAAGGGTTTCGGTTTTTTCTGGATGATACGACCCGGTCAGGAGACCTACCTGAATTGAATAATATTTTGCTTGCGGAAAAAATAGGAGAGGTATTGGGCCAAACATTTGAAAGGAATAGTTTGGTGGGTAGAGGATTTGAAGTAGACCATTCCGTTCCGGTTTATTCCCTCATGGAAAACAATATTCAAAGTTTATTTTTTGACAGGTTGTTTGTCCTGGATAGTACGGGTGCCGCCATTTACCCCAATGAGGTGGCGGGCCTTCCCGTCATTGATACGGATTCCCTGAAAGGAAAGCTAAATGTTGGAGAAAGGGAGCTTACCATCAGCATTTCCGGGGATGAATACCAGGGGTTTTTATCTCCCGCAGTGATAGGTAACCAGGTTTTTTATTTGCTGGGCACCAAGGAAAAATCTCAGTTTGAAAGTGTGGCGCTAAAGATCAACTTCAAGGTACTCAGTACATTTCTTACCCTGTTGTTATTGATTTTTGTCTCCATCCCCATCATCAGTATATTTAATCTGGGAGACGGAGATGTTCTGACAAAAAAAAGAGTGTTGGGCCTGGGCTTATCCTTGATTGTGGTGATGGTGATTTTGGGCTTTTTTTCGTTTTCTCTGGTTCAGAATTACCGGAGCCATATTCCTTCCGACCAGTACGTCCGGGATTTGAAATTTTCATTTTCCGAACAAATTGACAGTTTGAAATCGTCATTGGACCGGTTCAGAATTCATTTGGAAAGGGGCAGTATTGGCTCTGATACTGTAATTCAATCCCTGAACAGGAAAAATAATGTCAACGAATTTCTTGAATTTGATTTGAGGGGAAACATTCAGACCATGCTCATACCGGATACCACAGCCGTGGATGGTTCAATAGATTTTGGTGATTTCCCTTTTGTTTCCATTGCAAACAGGGATTATGTGCAAGCTCTTCCCGAATCCACGGAAAAGCATTTTATCAGTGCGCATTTTTCCAAATCTACTGGCAATCTGGAGGGGGTCATTAGCAAGCGGGCGGGTAGTCTGGGCTATGCATTGACCTTTAGCCTTGATTCCCTTTCCCCGAAAATCAGTCAAAACCAAAGGTTTTTTATTTTCAAGCCTGATGGAAAGGTACTCCTGAAAAGCCAAAAAGTTAATATTCCCATTAATTACCTGCAGGAAGGGGTGGGAGAACAAAAGTGGCAGGAAATCAGAACTTTGATGGGCAATAATCAAAATGCCGCCTATGAACATGTTTGGAAGACCCCCATTTATGTAAATGGCCATGAATATGAGGCTTTATTGAGTCGGATACCTTCGGGGCAATTTGTAGCTGAAAATTGGGTGTTGTACCTGGAAGATAAAAACCTGCAGCATACCTTGCATTCCCTGGCCTCCCTTGAAGCCATCACCGTATTTCTGCCCTATTTGTTGGTTTTGGTATTGCTTGGTCTTTTAACGCTAATCACCAATAAATCTAGTATTTACCTGGCCTTTGAGGACTTTTCCTTTGCCTGGTACAGCCCTTCCCCCGCTAAAAGAACCAAATTCATATGGTTGAATGTGATTTTGTTTTTTGATTTGATCCTCTTTGTGGGGGTGTATCTTTTTTTACCTTTGAGCATATTCAATATTTATCTTTGGTCTGCTCTTTTTGCCATTCAATCCGGAACCTGTAATTTTTTGATGTTATCTACTTCAGGAACTGGTGCTCAAAAGAAAAACATCAATGGGTTTTTGATCATGGTGACCTTGCTTTGGCTGATTTTGGCCTATCTGTTGGTTTTTTTGTCCCGAGGTAGCATTGAACCTTTTTATTTTTCACTTTCCATTCTTGTGCTTATCCTGATGGGATCCTTGCAGGTACTCTGTCATTACCTCTCCAATACAGGAAAATTTCCCAGGTTGGCACCGGATATGTGGTCCCCGGACAGTAAGATTGGAAAGGTGCATCGCTGGCTCAACGATTTTTGGAATAAGCTAACCGGTGTGCACGTGGATAAAAGGGTTTATGCCCTGAATTTTCTGCTGTGGTTGCTCATCATTGGCTTTTTACCAGGCTATTTTATTCACAGGCAAATATTTAATCAGGAAAAGTTTATTTGGGATCAAATCAGTAGCGAAGAAGAACGAGAAGTTCAGGGGAATAGTATCACTGATGCTTTTTATTTGGAATTGATTGGTATCCACGAGGAATTCAGAAGGACCAATTTTGGAAGGTTCTCCAATCAGGATGATGAGTTGATCAGGGATTTCATCGCCCCACCACATGAAGTACTGGTAAAAGCCTTTAAACGGCCACCGAATTTTGTTCTTGGTGAATTTTTTAAAAAAGGTTTTTTTGGAGAAATCCTAAAATCCAACTTGCTGCTTTTGCTTCCCTTGTTTCTGGTTTTGATTTGGCTTTTCCATATGATCATGAGGCTTGGCAATAAGATTTACCTTATCGATTACCACTTTGCCTATGGGTCGTCCTCCCTTCCACATGCTGCCAGGAAACAAAAATACAGCTTTATCATAGGGGTTGATGCCCTGCGGTCCAGGGCATGGATTTGCCATGAATTTGGTTTGACCTCAGAAGAACTGTTGTTCATTAATGCAGGGGAAGATTCCCTGGAAATGCCTGCCCCTGAGCCGCACCACAAGGGGGTAGTGTTAGAAAACCTGCATTGTCTGGGTAATGCGGAAGGGGTATTGCAGGCAATTTTGACTTTTCGGAAAAAATACTCCGGAAAAAGTCATTGCTTTTTTGTGACTTCCGGAAAACCTCTTCAGGAAATTTTAAGGGCAGATACCCCAAAGCAGCAACGTTTAATGATCACAGAGGTTTTTTCTGAATACCTGTTCCAGTATGTGCCATTGGATTTCCAAAATGAAGCCATTACCCTTCCCTATATTGAGCTGGAATGGGAGCTATTGGATATGGATGAAAGAAAGCATTTTAAGCACAGGGCGGAAAGTGTTTTGTTCAATGATCCAAAGACATTGGAACTGGCAACTGAAATAGCCTATGGTCCGAATGCGCATGCCATGGCCTCACTAATTACGGAAGAGTTGTCGCGTGATCCATTGGAACAGCCTTTGTCTCTGGAAAGATATGAAAAGTGTATCCTTTCAATCCAAAGATATAATAAGGCCTATTTTTTAAATATTTGGGCAGAATTAAGCCTTAAGGAAAGGAAAATGGTTTACAACTATGCAACTGAGGGATTTATCAATTTTTTTAACAGGGAAACCATGACGGCCCTGATCCAAAAAGGTATTATCAAGATGAATACCGGAAGGGACGGTTTAGTGCTTTTTTCCAAGAGCTTTAGAAACTTTGTATGCCTGTTTGTAAGTGAAGAAGACCTGTCCAGGTTCAAGCAAGATGAAAGAAAGTCTGGCAATGCAAAAATGATTCAGGCAGCAGTTTTTAGTTTTGTATTGATTTGTATTGCATTGATTAGTTTTTACGACCCGAATATTTTGAACGAGACATCTGCCTATATTAGTGGTATTTTGGGCTTGGTAGGTACGGTTTATAGTATTTTGGCGAAAGGATTCACCAAGGTGCCAGATTTAGACAATTCCTAAATGGCTAAAATAACAATATTGGTATTGTAATTGTTGTATTTTATCATGTGGCATAAAAGATCAGTATTGTATTTGGTTAAAAATTTAACAAAAAGTATAATCTTCTGACCTCCTTTTTTTAGGATGCTATTTATTATAAAAAAATACAAAATAGATTGCGTTGTTTTATCCTATTATATACATTTGAAAACACAAGAAACATTAATCGACCGTAAAAGCCACAATATGGGATAAAACTCTACGTTATTTAAACATCAGTTTTATGAGCAAAAGGGTAGGACCTAAAGACAGTGAATTGATTTCACAGTATAGAAATGGAAGTGAAGTGGCCTTTGAAAGGTTAGTTGATAAATACAAGACCAAAGTATATACAACCATATTGATGATAGTGAAGGAGCAAGGCGTGGCTGAGGATCTATTGCAAGATGTATTTGTAAAAGTTGTTCAGACACTCAATTCTGACAGGTACAATGAGGAAGGGAAGTTTCAACCTTGGTTGATGCGGATTGCTCACAACCTGGCCATTGATCATTTCAGGAAAATGAGACGCTATCCCACAGTAGTGATGGAAGATGGATCGAATGTTTTCAATACCATGCATTTTGCTGAACAAAATGTGGAAGACATGAAGGTCAGGGATGAAACTTACGAATTGGTCAGACAATTAATTGATGAATTGCCGGAAAGTCAGAAGCAGGTACTGATCATGAGGCATTACATGGATTTAAGTTTCCAGGAAATTGCTGAGCAGACGGGAGTGAGTATCAATACAGCTTTGGGAAGGATGCGCTATGCGCTTATCAATCTAAGAAAGAAACTTAAACAAATAAATATCGCCTATGACCAAATCTTTTACCCAAAGTGAGCTGATAAGATTTATTTATCAGGAAATGACGGAGGAAGAGAATGAAACATTGATGCAATCTTTAAAAAAAGACCCCTTACTGATGCAGGAATACATTGACCTGCTAAGTACTGTAGAAAAACTGGATCAATTGCTTCTTGAACCCTCTGAGAGCATTGTTTACGCCATTAAAAAAAGGGCCCGGTCCCGTGGACTGGAAAAAGTTTAACACCAACAAAAAACTTATTCCACCTACCGTTAGCAGCTAACGGTAGGTTTTTTTATGAAGAAAATCTCCTCACAACCGCTGATTGATTTCGTTTCTGGATATTTAGAAAGAAAAATTTATTTTAAGCTAATATGTTAATAAAAGATAGGTATAAGGCTTTCGTTGATCATTTTTCTGAAAACATGCCGGTTGCAGAGACAGAACTCCATTACGAATCGCCCTATCAGCTCCTTCTTGCAGTGGTATTGAGTGCCCAATGCACGGATAAGCGGATCAACATGGTTACTCCTGCCCTATTCAGGGATTTTCCCAGCCCGGCCCATCTTGCAGCCAGTGACTTTGATCAATTGTTTCCCTATATCCGTTCCGTCTCCTACCCGAATAACAAAACCAAACACCTGTTGGGCCTGGGAAAGATGCTTGTGGAAGAATTTGACGGGGAGGTTCCGTCCACCGTACCGGAATTGATGAAATTACCGGGTGTGGGTAGGAAAACAGCCAATGTCATCACCAGTGTGATCTGGAACCAGCCCAATATGGCAGTGGATACGCATGTTTTCAGGGTATCCAAAAGATTGGGGCTGGTACCACAGCGTGCTAAAACCCCTCTGGAAGTAGAAAAAAACCTGATCAGGCACCTTCCGAAAGAAGTCATACACCAGGCGCATCATTGGCTGATCCTTCATGGACGATATGTATGCCTGGCCAGAAAACCAAAGTGCCAGGAATGTTCCATTACGTTCATTTGCCGGTATTTCGAAAAAAACAGGGTCCAAACAGACCTGGAAGTAATCACCAAAAACAAAACCAAAGGTACCTGACATGTGTGGCGTACACCTTTTGGTGAGTACTTCCGGTAAAAACGAAGATCACATTACTGCCATGATGCAGGCATGCCAACACAGGGGGCCTGACCATTCCTCCTGGGAAAAAGTTGCAGCTGGGGTCTACCTGGCAGCAAACAGGCTAAAAACCCTGGATCTACGGGAAGAGGCCAACCAACCCCTTTTCCATAAAGAAAGCGGCGCATTCCTTTCCTGGAATGGTTTTTTATACAATTACCAGGATTTAAGAAATCAACTGATCCAAGAAGGGGTGAAATTCAAAAGTACTTCTGATGGGGAAGTCTTGTTGGAATGGTTACTCAAAAAAGGAAAGGATGGGGTAAAACTGGTTCAGGGCATGTATGCCTTCGCTTTTGTGCATGAAAACAAGGTTTTATTGGGTAGAGACCCTCTTGGAATGAAGTCCCTGTATTTTGCCAGGAACGAATACAGCCTGGTCTGTTCCTCAGAATGCCGCTGTCTGCTGGCATCGGGTCTTTTTCCTAAGAAAATCGATAAATATCAGGTTCTGCCCTATTTCTACCTGCGACATGCTATGCCCCGGCATTCCTTTTATTCCGGGATTGAAGAGCTGGCAGCAGGGGAGTTGAGGGAATTCGATTTGGATGCCGGTCAAACCCGGTCAAAACACATTGATTTGCTTGTTTCAGATCAAAAACCAGCGCTAAATGTCAACTCCTTTGAAGAAGTTTTGACCGATGCGGTATTGAAGCATTTTCATGCAGATGTGCCGGTGGGTTTGATCCTGAGTGGCGGTGCCGACAGTACCCTATTGTACCATCTATGGTATAAGGAAACGGGCACTTCATTACCTACCTTTACGGTTGGTTTTGAATATCCTTACAATAGAAAATACAAGGATCCTGAGTTTGCTTCATTGCTGGCCAGAAAATTTGGTGGGCTGCATCATGAGGTTAGGATTTCGCCGGAATGGTTTTTGGAAAACTGGCCGGAATATATCCGTACACTGGATCAGCCAGTAGGCGATAGTGCGGGCTTTCTCACATGGGCTGTTGCCAAAAAAGCCCGGGAATCAGTAAAAATTCTGATTAGTGGGGTAGGGGCAGATGAGCTTTTTTCGGGTTATAACCGGCACATTGCCTTCAGGAAATTCCTGAAACACCCCGATTTTTGGCTATTTGCAGCTTCCCTTCTCAGCCGTGTACCTGTTTGGGGTAGGGGCAGGAAAAAGTTTTTATCTTCCATAGAGGATACAGCCCAAAGGACTTTCATGAACTTTGCTGCTCTGAATCCACTTCCTGATGCATTGGCAGGGGTCCTTGACCCTTTCTATCCAGTGGGGAAGGATCATTTTAAAAATGCATTGGAATGGGACAGAAAGATTTATCTGGTGCAGGATTTGTTGAAAATTCATGACAATGCCTGTATGTCCCAAGGCATTGAAGGGAGGGCACCGTTTTTGGATTGGCAAGTGGTGGATTTTAGTAACAGATTAAGTGAACAGGAATTATTGCAAACAACATCCAAATTTTGGATCAAATCTATCCTGAAAAAAAATGGCCTGGAAAAGTTTGCCAATCGGAGGAAACTTGGCTTTGGCTTGCCCCTTATAGAATGGCTTACCAGGCATCCTGAATTCAGGAATAGTGTCTTGTCCGCAATAAGGGAATTTGGCCAGTTTCATTCGGAACTGGTACCGTTGGAGTGGCGGGACCTTGTCAAAAAGCCTGAAAATTATATAGCAGAACATTTTTTACTTT
Organism: Cyclobacterium plantarum; assembly: GCF_011290685.1. Lineage (GTDB taxonomy): Bacteria > Bacteroidota > Bacteroidia > Cytophagales > Cyclobacteriaceae > Cyclobacterium > Cyclobacterium plantarum. Next base: position 130,785 of record NZ_JAANYN010000007.1, on the reverse strand, counting down.
TATTCAATGTCTTTTTATTGTCCGGATGGATGAAAGCCAACCGATTATGAGGATTATTTATATTCATCAGTATTACCTTACCCCAGGTCAGGGAGGAGCAATCAGATCTTACCATTTGACCCAGGGCATGTCTGCTGAAGGGTTGACAGTAGAGGTGATTACGGCTTATAATGGGAAGAATTATGGTATTCGCTGGGATGGAAAGGTAAAAGTTCACCTTTTGCCCGTTTCCTACGACAATAAGTTCAATACTTTACAAAGGCTATGGTCCTTTTATTCCTTTGTCAGGCAAGCCAAAAGCTTAATCAAAAAGGAGGATTTGCCGGATTTGTTTTACATCACTTCTACGCCCCTGTCTACAGGGGAAATAGGCATTTGGGCAAGGAAAAAGTGGAGTATTCCCTTTGTATTTGAGGTTAGAGACCTCTGGCCTGAAGCTCCGGTTCAGGTGAAGCAAATTCAGAATCGTTTATTGAAAAAGTGGCTCTATGGCCTGGAATATAAAATCTACCGGAAAGCAAGAGGGATAGTGGCGCTATCTCCTGGTATTCAAGACTATGTCAAAAAACTAGTTCCTGAGAAAAGTGTGGAAATGGTACCAAACTTTTCGGATACGGATTTTTTCAGCAGAAAAGAAATGGAAACGCAAAGCAGGGATTTTGTAAGCCAACCATTGACCCTCATCTATGCAGGTGCTATTGGGCAGGTAAATGGGCTTTACCAGTATTTGGAATTGGCCGCTGCGGCAACAAAACACCGTAAAAACTGGCGGTTTCAGTTAATGGGAAAAGGAAATCAACTGGAGGCTTTGAAAAGAGACGCGAAAGCAAATGCACTCGACCGGGTGGAATTCCTCCCTTTTGGAGATAAAGCTGAGGTGAGAGAGCGCATGAAAAAAGCAGATTTTGCCTACATTTCCTTTTTGCCCCTCAAGGTGCTGGAACTTAGTAGTCCCAACAAATTTTTTGATGCCCTGGCCATGGGTTTGCCTGTAGTGGTGAATTTCAAGGGTTGGATTTGGGAAATGATTGAAGGGAATGGTATAGGTTTTTACCATGACTGCTTCAATCACGAATCGTTGATAGGTTCACTTGAAAACCTGGAGAATTCTCCTCAATTGATGAATGAAATGAACCTAAAGGCCAGGAAGCTGGCCGAAGAGCGTTTTGATAAGCATCTCATGATTTCCCGGATATTGAAAATAGTGAAGGGACTTGGAAATCCTTCAGGCTCAACATCACCGGGGCTTGTACCCTGACTTGCTGAAAATCTCCCGGGCATCGTCTTGCTCCATTAGTTCCTGAAGACTGAGATCATTGTTGATCAGGTAATCATCCACGATGTTCCAACCCAGCCATCTGCCGATTCTTCCGGGTGCATCCGGACTGATCACATCGGTAAAAGGGGCCTCACCAGTATACCTTCGGATCTCAAAGGGATTGGTTTCATAGAGCAATTCATTTTCTATAAAATGCCCCCAAATCATCTCCTCGTTGGCATAACTGCCAAGTATTTCCTTAGTTTCATAGCCGATAATGTATTCATCTGGCGTGCAGGGGAGGATGGTTTTGGTAAAATGATAGGCTTTTCCATAAAATATCATTTCTGCCAAAAGCGTCCTGTCTTTCACATCGATATGATTGAACTGAGAGGAAAGAGCAGTGACTATTGTTGGGACAAGGTGCTGTTCGTTGTATCTTTTTAAGATGTAATAGGGAAGGTCTACAGGTTGAAAAGGATGATCTTCCGGAAGAAAATAGTCCAGACCAATGACAATGATGTCCTCATTGATGATCAGGTCACTGCCAAAACCGGTTACAAAGGTATATACTTGTGGGATTTTAAAGTCAGGGTAATGGTGTTTGATTCCCCGAAAGGCATTTTCCAAAGACTCCTCAATATTTTCGATATTGTCAAAATGTACCTTTACCTCCTGATATAAATCTTGCATGCCACTGTCTCCATGTATCTTGAGCAACTCATCTACCATTTGGTCCTGATTTTGGAATCCCATATTATCAAACATGGCCGCAGAGAACTCAGGATATTTTTCCTGGTTGTAGAGTAGCTTTTCCCGGGTTAACTCCTCAAAATACAAATCCTCCATCCTCACAATCTCCAAATCAACCGGGATTTTTAAATATGCTTCCGGCAATTCGCAGGTGTCCTTAGTTCGGTTGCAGCTGATAATAGCCAATACGGAGAAGAAGGTTAATGCAGGGAGTGTTATTTTTTTCATGCAAACAAAGGTAGGTTTAAAGACCAGAAATTTAATCATTTTATGCACTATGATCAGTAAACGTTCTTTCCCTCCTGAAGGATATAGCGTAGTCTTTTTACTTAACTGTATATACAGATAAATAAACCCAAATAATCATGTCGTTTGTTAACCAAAATATATCATTCATACCAAAATGTATAACTATCAGGCTTAGGATCAGTTGTGTTCATGTTTTTAATTTATAACTAAACCAATATTTACTATGGAAATCACATTGCTCAAAAGAAAATTAATGTTGCCCCTGCTAATGGTAGTAGGAGTACTTTTCGCTGTAAGTTGTTCGGATGATGATCCTACACCTGAGCCGCCTGAAGAAGAAGATATCATTGATCTGGCTTCGGGTAATAACCAATTCTCTACATTGGTAGCCGCCATACAAAGGGCAGATCTGGTAGATGATTTGAGAGCTGCAGGACCTTTTACGGTTTTTGCACCTACCAATCAAGCCTTTACAGATGCTGGGATCACAGATGTGAATGATGTACCTGTCGAAGATCTGCGTGATATTTTATTGTATCACGTGGTAAGTGGAAGGGTTTTATCCTCCCAGGTGAGTACAGGAGAAGTACCTACTTTATTGGAAGGGGAAAGCTTGAATTTTATGGTTTCTGATGGAACTATCACTATCAATGAAGATATCGAGGTAACTACCGGTGATTTAAATGCTTCCAATGGCGTGATTCATGTAATCGATGGGGTGTTGATGCCAGAAGAAGAAAGCAATACCATTGCTGATATCGTAATGGGAAATGATAATTTCTCCACCTTACTGGCGGCTGTTTTGGAAGCAGAACTTGACGCTGCCTTGTTGGAGCAAGGTCCATTTACGGTATTTGCACCTACGGATGCTGCTTTTGAAGCGTATTTGACTGCTAATGGGTTGACAGCAGAAGACTTACTGGCTTCTCCCGACTTGGCTTCTATCTTGACGTATCATGTTGTAGAAGGTGAAGTTCCTGCCTCGGCTGTAGAAGCTGGAAGTGTTACCGCTTTGAATGAATCGTCATTTTATGTTAGCGTGGATCCTGATGACAACGTGTGGATCAACGGTAACGCCCAGGTTGTAGAAACGGATATTATGGCTGACAATGGTATTATTCACGTATTGGATTATGTGATTACACCACCTACCCAATCCATTGCTGAAATAGCTGTAGGTTATACTACAGCAGAAACTCCTGAATTCACGCAATTGGTAGGTGCGCTTACCAGAGCAAATCTTGTAGATGCAGTCAGTGGAGGAGTTGATGACAATTTAACGGTCTTCGCCCCTACAGATGCGGCATTCGAAGCTTTATATGAGGCTCTTGAGGTTGACGGATACGAAGACATTCCTCTGGAGACATTAACAGATGTGCTTACCTACCACGTTGTACCAGCCAGAGCTTTTTCTCAGGATTTGAGAGAAGGAGCCATGTTGCCCACCTTACTTGAGGGTGAAGAATTGATCGTAAATCTGGCCGATCTTCAAATCAATGAATCAGGTCTTGTTCCTGAATTGCTGAATGTACACGCAACAAACGGTGTGATCCATGTGATTGATGAGGTTTTAGTTCCTTAAATTTTATATTGGGTTTTTTTAGAAAAAGCAGGTTCTTCCGGGAACCTGTTTTTTTTTGCCTTTGAATTGAAATTCAGGGTGGTATTTTTTTTTAATCAGGCTTATATTGTTTGGGTTGGTTATGGCCTGTCCCTTATCGGGAAAGATTTATTTTGTAATAAAATCAGGCAGCATTGATATTTGGCTGTAATAACGAAATGGTGAAGCTAAAATCTCTAAAGTATTGGTTGATGCTGTCCCTGAACCTCAAGATCAGACTGCAATAGAATTTATCATGCATATTTCGGGTTTAATACCCAAACTTCGGTTCCAGAAAGAAAGTAATAATTATCTTTACGCTTGCTTTGGGGATTTTTTCAATCCAACCAACTGGCCCTTGTTGATTAGATTGTGGGTGAGGTGGCGAAGCTGTGCAAAAACGATAAAATCACTGGTATGATTTCAAGTAGACTTTTGAACCTGAATTTGTTGCTCATTATAGGAATGCTTTCATTCCTTCCCTTCAATTTGGGAGCTCAGTCCCTGGGAGATATTTCCTCCATTAAAGTCGATGATTTATCGGACCAGCAAATTCAGGTTTTAATGGAAAGAGCCACAGAAGCAGGCCTCTCAGAAGCAGAATTACTTCAAATGGCACAACTCAGGGGTGTGCCGGCATCAGAAATTGACAAGTTAAAAGAACGCCTCCAAGGAATGGTGATTGGTTTGCAAGGAGGACAGAAATCAGGTACGGCACCAAACAAAAGAAGCCCCAGAAGGCAAATAGGGTTTAACGAAATTACTCAGGGGATCATCCCGCAAGAAAGTGAATTGGATGCGACTCCACCAGAAACAGAGCCCATTTTTGGCTTGGATATTTTTTACAATAAGGAAAGAAGGCTCACATTCGAACCCAATTTGAACATGGCCACTCCCCGAAATTATATTTTGGGTCCGGGAGATGAATTGTATGTGGACGTTTATGGCCAATCTGAGCAATTTTATAAGGCATCAGTGACTCCTGAAGGCCAGGTAATTTTAGAAAATATAGGACCTATTAATGTATCGGGCCTTTCTCTTGATGAAGCAACAGCTGTCATAAAGAACCGGCTTTCAGTTTTTTATACCGGATTAAGAGGTAGTAACCCCAATACTTTTTTACAGGTGAATTTGGGAAATGTAAGAACCATCAAAGTGAATATGGTAGGGGAGGTTCGGCTGCCCGGTACTTTTACCCTCAGTGCTTTCAGTACTGTTTTCAATGCATTGTATGCTGCGGGTGGCCCGAATAGAAACGGAACCTTAAGAGAAATAAAATTGATCCGTCAAAATAAGGAAATTGCAGAAATTGACATATACGATTTCCTAATCAATGGAGATCCCAGCTTAAATGTACCCCTTCAGGATCAGGACGTAATATTGGTTCAGCCCTATTTAGAGCGGGTTAAGGTAGAAGGAGCCGTCAAACGTCCTAAAATTTTTGAGATTAAGCCGGACGAAACCTTTGCCAATATTCTCACTTATGCCGGGGGATTTACGGATAATGCTTATCGGGAAAGGGTAAACGTAACCCGGCTCACGGATAAGGAGAAGGCGGTTTCAGACATTTTTAATGAACAGTTTTCTCTATTTTTAGCAAAAGGAGGGGACCGGTATAAAGTAGGTGAAGTCCTGGACAGGTATACCAATAGGGTACAGGTAAAGGGGTCTGTATACAGACCAGGCAGTTATGCCTATGAGGAAGGGCTTACCCTCACAGGATTGATCAAAAAAGCGGAGGGGCTTAGCGGAGAAGCTTACAGGAAGCGAATAAATATCGTGAGAACAAATGAAGACCTGACAACCAACATGTTACAGGTGGACCTGAATGCCATTGAGACCGGAATCTCTCCGGATATTCCCCTCAGGAAGGAGGATGTGGTACATGTCCCATCTATTTATCAATTGAGTGAGGAGTTTTATGTTAAGGTTTCTGGGGAAGTACTGTATCCCGGGACTTATCCTTACTCCCGTGAAATGACATCTGAAGATCTTATTTTAATGGCTGGCGGACTAAAAGAGGCCGCATCAGTCGGAAATATTGAAATAGCCAGAAGGACTGCTGACCAGGATGGAAAGGAATTTGCCCGGATTATTCCTGTGCCCGTCAGACAGGACCTTGCACTTTCGGAAAATCCCATAGGGTTAATGCCTTTTGACCATTTAACCGTCAGGCGGAAAACAAATTTTAGTCTGGAAAGGATGGCCAGTATAGAAGGTCAGGTAAACGCTCCGGGGACCTTTGCCATCAAAGATGCTGAGGAGCGCATATCTGACCTGATTGAAAGGGCGGGGGGGTTAACAGCTTTTGCCTACCCCAAAGGTGCCACGCTCATTCGACGCACTGAATTTTACCAGACAGCATCGGAAAACATAAGAAAGGAAAGAAACTTGCTGAATCTCCTGGAAAGATTGAACCGGGGAAATGAGGAACCAACAGAATCACAAAAACAAATGATCGATCGGATCAATGCCTACCTTTTTGGAGAAAAGGATTCCACCCAAAATGAAATGGAAGAAAGTGTCATCAATGCGAGAAGGACCCTTTTAAATGAAATATCAGCCTCCCGGGAAGAAATAGATCCCATCAAAATAAAAGAAACTGAAGCCATCGCCATAGACCTGGAAGAAATTATAAGGAACCCCGATTCAAAATTCGATCTCATCCTGGAGGAAGGGGATATTTTAAGTGTTCCGAGACAGCTACAGACCGTCCGTTTAAGGGGTGACGTGATTTATCCCACTACTGTCCGACACGAAGATTTTCGCGGATTGCCCTATTATATTGACAGGGCAGGGGGCTTTGACAGTCGGGCCAAAAGGAAAAGGACCTACGTGGTCTATGCCAACGGAGAGGTGGCCAGGACAAAAAACTATTTGTTTTTTAACATTTATCCCTCGGTGGAACCGGGATCCGAAATCATTGTTCCTACTAAAGGCCCCAGGATACCCGTCCGGCCAGGCGATTTGGTAGGACTGACAACAGGCCTGGCCACCATAGCATTGGTCATCACTCAGATCCTAAACAGCAATTGATGATGCAGGAGAACCCCCACATTTTGGATGATAAAATTACCTTCAGGGAACTTGTGATCAGGCTACGTCAATGGTTGATGGTGTTTATCCGTCATTACAGAACCTTCCTTGTTTTTGTTTTGATTGGTATAATGCTGGGCTTGCTTGTTGCCCTCGTAAAAAAGCCAGTTTACCATGCCGATACCACATTTGTACTGGAACAGTCAGATATGGCTGGTTTGGGAAATATTTCGGGAATTGCCTCTATGCTGGGTTTAAACCTTGGTTCAATTGGCTCTGAAAGCGGGCTCTTTAAAGGGGATAATATTATGGAACTGTACCGCTCGGACGCCATGTTGTCCAATACCCTGCTGGCAGCCTTTGATACCAGCGCAGGAGGGCAGTTGCTGGTGGAAAGGTTTATTAGTTTTCATGAACTGGATGAAAAGTGGGAAAAAGAAGTGGATTTTGATGCCCTGGACTTTTCTCTGAATAGAGAAGATTTTTCCATACAGCAGGATAGTGTGCTCAGAGAAGTGGTGAAATTGATCCGAAAGGAAAACCTGATGGTGGATAAACCCGACCGCAAGCTGAATATCATCAAAGTTACCATTTCCTCAAAGGACCAGCCTTTTGCAAAGGTGTTTAATGAAAATCTGGTAGAAACAGTGAATGATTTTTACCTGAGAACGAAGACAAAAAAGACGGCGGAAAACTTACGGGTACTTCAAAACCAGGCAGATAGTGTCAGAACAGTTCTTGATGATAAAATTAAGGACCTGGCCCGGTTTCAGGATAATGTGCCCAATCCAAACCCCCTGCTTCAGGAAGGAATGGTTGTCTCAAAGCAACTGCAAATTGATATACAGGCTGCTGCGGCAGTATATGAAGAGGTAGTGAAAAACCTGGAAATAGCCAAAATCAACCACAGAAATAACACGCCATTGATCCAGATCATAGACAAGCCCCGTTATCCACTTGAGCAGTCAGAAATTAAAATACTGACCGGTATTGTTCTGGGAGCGGTATTCTTTTTTATTTTGGCTTTAGTCTGGGTTTATTTAAAAACGATGTATTTCAGGCATTTGAAGCAATAAGATTGCCTTTTTTCTATGCTTGAAAGAATCAAACAGCTTTCTTTTCTTTCTTTTATCAGACACAAGTCTATCAGGAATTTCTTTTTTCTCTTCCTGATCCAGTCTTCCAATATCCTGGTTTCCTTGCTGGCCATGCCCTTGCTGATCCGCTCCATAGGTGTGGCTGAATTTGGTTTGGTAAATCTCTCCTTTTCTGTAATCTTACTTTTTAATGTGATGGTAAGTTATGGCTATAACCTCAGCGGTCCCAGAGACATTGCCTTGAGCGGGGGGAGTGTTTCGGTTATGGGTGAGCGTTTTTCCGAAATTCTTTGGAGTAAACTGACCCTGGCCCTGTTTGCTTTCTTGATGATTGCAATCCTGGGTTTTATTTTCGGCTTTTTTGGGGACTATTGGGTGATACTGTGCTGGTCTACAATTTTATTGTTTGCTGAGGCCACTACCCTGGTCTGGTTCTTTCAGGGAAGAGAAAGCCTTCATTGGGTTTCTATAGCCAATATTTTCAGCAAGCTGGTTTACCTGTTGTTATTGACAGCATTTATCAAAGAGCCCTCAGATAGTTTTTTGGCCAATTTCTTATTGGGCTCAACGGCTTTAATAGCTAATCTGGGTTTAATTGTTTATATCTGTTTTGGAATGAACATTCAGATTTCATGGCCAAAATTCTCCCATATTTGGAATTCATGGAGGAAGAATATTCAACTTTTTTTCTCTTCTTTGACAGCTCATGTTGCTGTAAATGGGGGTGTGATCATTCTGAGTTTTTTCGCTTCTGCTCAGATTTTGGGGCTATATGGGATGGCCGAACGTATAGGCATGGTTTTGCGGATAGCACCTGCCCTGATTACCCAGTCAGCCTATCCCAGGGCAAGCGTGCTTTTTGCCAATGAGCCCGAAAAATTTTATCCGTTCTTGAAAAAAGTCCAGTGGTCATCATTGTTGCTCAACCTGCTTATCAGCCTGACTGTATTTTATCTGGCACCCTTTATCATTAAGGTAATGGCTGGAAATGTGTTGGAGGAATCGGTTTTGTTTCTTAAGATTTTGGCTTTTTTACCTTTCCTGGCTGCCTTGAATATTGGCAACATGTTGGTTATTCTGGCAATGGACCAAAAGGTAATTCTTTTGCATGCTACATGGGTTTTTTGCTTGTACATGTTGCTAGCGGCCATTTTTCTCGCAAAGGTATTTGGGGGAACCGGTCTGGCATTGGCACTAATTTCCACTGAATTGGTAGCCTATATCAGCACTTCCTATTTGCTTTACAAACACCAGCCTCAAGCAATAATTGAATTTTACAATGTCCTGTTCGGCCGCCATCATCATACTTAATTGGAATGGCTGGGTATATACCCGGGCTTGTCTTCAATCTCTTCAGGAAGCTGGTTTTCCTATGGAAGATGTTATCCTTGTGGATAATGGATCTGAAGATGGCTCTCCCAAGTCCATAGCAGAACATTTTCCTACTGTTCAGCTGCTGCAAAATCAACAAAACCTGGGCTTTACCGGAGGAAATAACGTAGGCATGCGTTTGGCGGTTAACCAAGGGTATCGCTATATCATGTTGCTAAACAACGACACAGAAATAGCGCCCGGCTTTTGGGAACCCCTGCTGGAGGAAATGGAAGCCAGCAGTCGGACTGCCGCCATTCAACCCTTGATTTATTTCCTGAATGACAAGAATGTCCTTTGGAATGCGGGTGGCAGGTACCATTCCTGGATTGGTTTTTCCCAGACCAAACTTAAACCAAAAGGAAATGCTCCCTATCTCACCGATTGGATTACTGGTTGCGCCATTTTGGTAAGGTCGTCCGTTTTGGAGGAAATAGGTCTTTTGGATGAAAGGTATTTTGCTTATTTCGAAGATGTGGACTGGTCGCTTCGGATGAGGAAAGCCGGCTATTTGCTTAAAGTCCATCCAGGGTCAATCATTTATCATGAAGCTGGAGCGGCATCCAAAAGCAAAAATAAAGGAAATGAAGGCTTTTTGAGCCCCAAAGTTCATTTTCTAAATGTAAGGAACCAGATTTTCCAGTTGCGGAAATATTGCAGGCATCCCATAACCTGGTTGTCCTGGCCGGTTCATTTCCTGATATTTGGTTTGATGCTGGTCCATTTTACTGTAAAAAACCGCAAATTGAAACGCAAAGCGATTTTGGATGGGCTTATGGCAGGAATGAATACCTTATTGAAGAAGGAAGCATGATGGCCTATATTTTATTTTTATTGGTGGTGGTGTATGTCTCGATGTTGCTTTATGTGACAATCAAGAAAATAGTGTTTGAGGGAGAATGGGAATTCATCATTTTCTTCATGATTCTTTTTCTGCCTTTTTATATTTCCATTTTGAGCATAGTCTATCAGGCTACCGGTTCGGAAGTTGTGGTAGCGCTGTTCCAATATGTTAAAGAGTTGCTCCTTTTGATGGCATTGCTGGGTTTTTTGTTTTACCAAAAGGATTTCTGGTTATACCCTTTCAGGCTAAATACAGTAGATAAACTGTTTATGGCTTTTTTTGGTTTGGCCACCATTTATTTGTTTTTACCGCTGGGCGAAGCCACTTTTTTGAATAAACTGCTTTATCTTAAGAATACGCTGCTCATAGGAGCTTTTTATTTTCTGGGTAGAAACACCCATTTTGATTCCCGAAAAATCGACCTGGTATTTAAATGCATTATGGTGATAGCTATTGCTGCTTTTTGCCTGAATGTGGTGGAAACAGTCATAGGCATCCATTTTCAAAACCTGACAGGATATGCGCTTTTCAATTTTGCCATTAACGACATAGCACCTTCTGGTAATTACGGCTTGTCCTGGACATTTGAAACCCAGACCACTGGAATGCGTCTGGCTTCTTTTTTCTCAGATCCACTGGAGATGGCCAGTTCAAGCTTGCTGGCCTTTGCCACAGGATTGATCTGGTACCTCAGCAGGAACAGAGCAGAGAGCTGGTTTTATTTACTGGTTATGGCAGCAGCATTGGGAAGTTTGTTTTTTTCCGCTTCCCGGGCCGCTTTCGGTGCCTTCTTTGTGATGTTGTTTTTCGTTGCCCTGGTATTCAGGTTGTACCGCCTATTGGCCCTGGGTGCTATGATGTTGTTCCTTTTCTTTATTTATGTACTGTATTTTGCTTCCGAGGATTTTTACTACTTCGTTTATGATACCATCACCTTTCAAAATGCTTCCAGTGTAGGTCACTTGGTGGAGTGGTTTTTGGCCCTGGATGCCATGATAGCCAACCCTGAAGGTCTGGGTTTGGCCATGAGCGGCAATACGGGAAGCGTGGAAGATGAAGTCCGGGTAGGTGGGGAAAACCAATTTTTAATCTACGGAGTGCAGTTGGGCGTATTGGGAATGATGCTGTATATCCTTGTTTTGGGCATTGGGATTTACAAAAGCCTTCTTGTTTTCAGGCACAGCAGGGATAGCAGTGTAGCCAGAGTAGCTTTTGTGGCAGCAACTACTAAATTTGGTCTTTTGTTGCCATTGTTTACGGCAAATGCCGAGTTGTATGCCTATGTTTCACTTACCACCTGGTGGATGATGGGGTACACCCTTACAGCCTATAACGGGCTTTTTAGCAGCAAAGACAGTCAGACGGTACAATTAAGCAGCTGATGAAGGAGAAAAGAAAAATCATTCTGGTGGATATTTTTTTTCTGCGCCTGGCCCAGACCGGTATCAAGACTTATATCGAAAGTTTGCTCGATCAGATTGAATCTTACCGGGGGGAGACCTTTCAGTTTATCGTTTATCCTTCCCCCGGAAAATTAAGGAATCAGTCATTTTTTAAAGGCAAAACTGCAAGGTGGAAAAACTGGCTGTTTCAACTCAGGTATTTTTCACATAAATTGATCGTTTTGCCAGTATTGAGTTATTGGTTTAAATCAGATTTGGTTTTCTCTCCTGATTTTCTTTCGCCATTAGGAAGCAGGGGTGAACGGGTTTCTGTGATCCATGATGCTTTTTTTTGGGAGAGTCCAGGGCACTACCATCCTTTGTGGAGAAAGATTTACCTGTATCTATTGACCAAAAGTGTTCAAAAGGGTGCCCATATCCTTACGGTAAGCCATTTTGCAAAAAGCCAAATCGCACAATATTTGAAAAGTGCACAGCCCATTACCGCCATTCCTACTGGTCTGGATATGCCTCACCGTAGCAGGAATGCCCATGTAGCTTCTCCTCAGACAAAGCCCTATTTTTTGCATGTAGGGGTAATGGAAAAAAGGAAAAATCTCAACACATTGATCAAAGCTTTTGCACTCTTTTCAGAGCAGGCGGATAAAGATTACCAGCTGGTGTTGGTAGGGCAAAGGGCTCCAAGGGCTACTTTGGATGCATTCGATGAAATGATGGAACAAATAAAAGAACTGGGGCTGGAGAAAAAGGTGATTTTACCTGGGTATGTGTCGCAGGATACCTTGTCAAAATACTACCAAAATGCTTTGGCCTATGTTTTTCCATCCCGGAATGAAGGCTTTGGTCTTCCTGTATTGGAAGCTTTTGCTTATGGTCTTCCGGTAATCATAGGGCCTCAGGGTGCCCTGCAGGAAGTCGGTGGTCCTGCGGTTTGTTGTAGCAAATCCTTTCTTCCGGAAGATTTTGCAAAAGCCCTGAAGCTCCTGGCCGGAGATGAGAAATTAAGGGAGAAGCTTGCTGCATTGGGTACACAAAGGCTGGAGCAATTTTCCGGGGAAAAGTTTTTTCTATCTTTGCAGGAATATTTCAAAAGGATACTTCATGGGTAATTTTGCCGGAAAAGTTATTTCCAGAATATCCGGTATGGATTTATCGGATCGTTTCGGACCGGGATGGGACAGTATATCGGTTTTGGCCGTTTTGTGCAGGATGGGAATTTGGTGGGTAAGGGGCTTGTGGTTGAGGTGGCGAATGAAATCTGCCAGAGGGCTGCTTTTGATTGGAAAGGGAGTCAGCATTCGTCAGGCCCGGTATTTTACGGTGGGCAAAAATTTTGTCGCTCAGGATCACTGTGAAATCAACTGTTTGTCCCAAAAGGGGATCGTTTTTGGAGATAAGGTTACGGTGGGTTCATATGCGATTATTCGCCCCACCAACCTGTATGGCGGAGAACCAGGCCTGGGGTTAAAGGTGGGGGATCATTCCAGCATCGGGCCTTATGCCTACATCGGCTGTTCGGGATACATAGAAATTGGAAACAATGTCATGATGTCACCCAGAGTAAGTATTTATTCGGAGAACCATGTATTTAAAGATACCGGCAGGCCCATGATTGAGCAGGGTGTTGACCGTTCTTTTGTCATTATTGAAGACGATTGCTGGATTGCCTCCCATGCAGTTATCCTTGCAGGTGTAACCATAGGCAAGGGGTCCGTGGTGGCGGCAGGCAGCATTGTGACAAGGGATGTGCCTCCTTATAGTGTGGTAGCTGGAAATCCCGCCAAGGTAATTAAAACAAGGTAATGTCGGAATCAATTAGCAATTGGAAGAAATGGGGAGAAAAAGACCCCTACTATGGCGTGCTTTCGGATGAAAAATACCGGATGGAAGGCCTTTCGGAAGAGCGTCTGAAGGAGTTTTTTGAAACGGGTGAAGTATATGTAGCAGAAAGCCGAAAACGAATCAGTGAATGGATGGGAGTAGATATTGCACAGGGCAATATCCTGGATTTTGGATGCGGGGTGGGAAGATTGGCCATACCCTTTGCAAAATTGACCCGACAAGAAGTTTGGGGTTTGGATATTTCCGAAGACATCATAGCAAGGGCAAATGCGCACAGGGATTCCATGGGATTGCACAACCTGCATTTCAAAACCTATAATGGAAAGGACCTGGAAGGAATCCCTGCTTTTGATTTTGTCAACGCTTATATCGTGTTCCAGCATATAGAATTCCGGAAAGGGATGGGGTTATTGCGTCAATTGTTGGAAATCACCAGGGAGAATGGGATTGTGCAGGTGCAGGTAACCTTTGGCCACCGCCTGCCCTGGAAGACATACACAAATTTTTTCCTCCGTACCAAATTTCAACCCTACAATTTTATTTATTCCAGTTTGAAACACCGCAGGTTATGTTCCGAGCCGGTCATGCAGATGAACCATTATTCCCCTCAAAAATTATTCGAATTGTTTTCCTGTTATTCAAAGCAGGTACATATTGAGTTCACTGATCATGGAGGACATCTGGGAGCAATTTATGCCCTAAAGAAATCTGGAAGAGATTGAATTTGCGTATATGAGCAAGCAAATGAAAAATAGCAAGGTGTTGATGCTGCATGGATCTTCTGATGTATATGGTGCCAGTAAGATTTTTTTATTGACAGCGTCCATTTTACAGCAAAATGGCATTGAGGTGATTGTAGTACTTTCAGAAGAAGGGCCTTTGTCCGGGCAATTGCAGGAATTGGGGATTAGGGTGGAATTCATTCGGCTTGGCGTAATCAGAAGAAAGTATTTTAATTCCAGGGGCTTATTAAACCGGTCAAAAGTGATGTTGAAAGCGTACAAGGCACTTGCAGCGCTGGCTGATGCCAATGGTATTACCCATGTTTATTCGAATACAGCAGCAGTCTGGGTGGGGGCTTTGCTGGCTAAAAAGAAAAAATATATCCACATATGGCACCTTCATGAAATCATAGGCAAACCGGCCTGGTTTGCTTCCATGATGGGTAAAATGGTTGAAAATGGATCAGATAAGGTGATTGTGGTCTCTCAGGCTGTTAAAGTCCACTGGGAGAAGTACATATCTGGTAATAAACTGCATTTGGTGTATAACGGGATAGATTATAATCCTTATCTTTACGAGACAAAAGATTTAAGGGAAGAGCTGGGCATTCCGAAAGACGCATGTGTCATAGGTATGATAGGCAGGGTGAACAGCTGGAAAGGTCAGGAATACTTTTTGGAGATTTCAGAAGAATTAAACAAAAAGTTTTTAGATTTACATTTTCTTTTGGTTGGAGATGCATTCCCAGGTGAAGAGTGCTTGTTTGACGGGTTAGAACAAAAGATTTTGGAAAAGACATTTAAAGATAAAATTTATAATTTAGGTTTTAGGAAAAACATTTCCCAGGTGTTGGCTACCATTGATATTTTTATTCTTCCCTCGACTTTACCGGATCCTTTTCCTACCGTTGTTTTGGAAGCAATGGCTGCTGCCAAACCTGTGTTTGCCACTGCTCATGGAGGTGCTCTGGAAATGATTGAGGAAGGAAAATCTGGCTATCATATACCCTGGGATAATGCTGCAGCCGCTGCCAGGAAAGTGGGAAAGTTGGTGAATAATATAAACCAAATTCAAAATATAGGGTTAAATGCCAGAAGGAGTGTTTTAGAAAACTTTTCATTACCGGCTTATGGTAAGAAAATAACAAAAATTTTTTCTTGATAAGTAAATAAATACAGTATGTCAAAAAACAGTAAGCCCTTGCATGTGGCGATTGTAGGTACAAGGGGATATCCCTACGTTTACGGAGGGTATGAGACATTTGTGAAAGAAATGGGAGAACGACTTGTACAAAGAGGCATTGAAGTTACCGTCTATTGTCATGCGCCATTGTTTGAGCAAAAACCCAAACGGGTCAATGGCATTAATCTGGTCTATGTCCCCTGTGTGGAAACCAAATCGCTGAGCCAGTTGACCAATTCACTGCTCTCTATGATTCACGTATGTTTTTCCAAAGTGGACGTGGTATTTGTAGTAAACAGTGCCAATGGACCATTTGGAATTCTCACCAAAATCTTTGGAAAACCATCTGCCATCAATGTAGATGGACTGGAGTGGTTGCGGCCCAAGTGGAAAGGTTTAGGGGCCAGGTATTATCTCTTTGCTTCCAGGCTGGCCACCAAGCTTTACGATCAGCTGATCACGGATTCGGATGAGATGGAAAAAATCTACCTGGAAAAATTCAATGCTCCTTCTAAGATGATTGCCTATGGAGCTAATCCCAACGTCTCGTCAGACAGCAGTTTGATAGAAACCTGGAACCTGCAAAAAGAATCTTATTTTTTAATTGTTGGGCGTTTGATTCCTGACAACAATGCGGATTTGATTGTAGATGGCTTTGTAAGGTCCAATTCCAAGCGAAAACTCGTCATTGTGGGCGATGTGCCTTACCATGACAGATTTGCCCAAAAAATGAAAAGCATTCAGGACAAGCGTCTGGTTTTCACTGGCTATGTTAGAGACCAGGAACAACTGGCGGCCTTGTATCATAATTGTTATGCCTACTTTCACGGGCACGAATATGGAGGCACCAATCCTGCCATGTTAAAGGCCCTGGGATTTGGCTGTGCCATTCTGGCCATGGACACCAGGTTCAATAAAGAAATGCTGCAAAAAGGTAAATATGGCTGGTATTTCGATAAAGAAGCCTCTGCCGTTGTAAAAATTATTGATAAAGCGGAGAAATCACCCGATGAAATGGAATACCTCAGGACTCATTCCAGAGAAGGCCTGACACAAAAGTACAATTGGGATGCGGTTACAGACCAATATGAGAACTTATTCAAATCGCTGTGTAAACGGAAAATCAAAGAAAGTTTGGTAGAAATCAATTATTGAAAAAAGACCCGGCTAAGCCGGGTCTTTTTTTGCTCCAAGGGTATGGAATACGAAGGACTTGTTCATCCCAAAGACTTTCTCAAAATAAATCTGCGATTGGGGAAACAAGCCTTTCATTTCACGTAAAGATAGCAGTCTGATTTCATTTAAATAGGCTTTTGCAAACTCTGGTTCCCACTTTTGCATCCGGCTTAGCTTGGTTTTGGTTAAAACCAAAAAAGCAATTGAGCTGGGGAAAAATTGAAATAATGGCAGGGCATAGTGTGGTTCCAGAAAGAAATATTTATTGGGGGTTTGTACAAAATGGTTTTTCCCCACCCGCAGGATTTCCCGGGCCATTTTTTCCTGGTTTTCGAAAGTATGCAAGTGTTCTATCACTGAATTTGAGAATACCAGGTCAAAGGAATTGTCTTTGAATTGGGATAAATCAGTTGCATTCCCGGAAAGACTACTTACATTTTGTAGCCTGGTTTTTTCTTTTTCAAGGTTTAATAGCGTTATGCTGACCCGTTCTGGCAGGATAAAATTATGGTTGGTCCAAAAATTTTCCGTTCCTCCCACGTCCAGAATTTTTATTTTTTCCTGGCCTTCAAAGGTTTCCAAAAATTTCTCTTCAAAAAATCTAAACCGGCGCAACCGGAATTTACCTCCAATGGATCGGGGTTCATCAGAGGGAGCAAAAAGTGTCTTTATTTTTTTTTTCATTTCAATGAATTAGGCTCTAAAAATAACTAACCGGTTTGTATTCCCACTGTCATTTTTAAGCATTTTTTCATGGATGTATGGCTGAATGGCCATAAATTTATAATTTTGGGGCAAAGTTGATTACTTTGACCCGAATATCAAAAATTTGAAAGCATATTATTCCAAAATTAAGGACTCCAATGCGGATAGCTTATCCCACACATACCAAACCAAAAAATAACAGCCTGTTTGCTGTGGTTATATTTTTTTGATACATGGCAAAACGTTTTTATAAGTATTTCCCTTGGCTGTTCGTCCTTATGGAACTCATTGTATTGTTTGGGGGAATTGCAATTTTATTGATTTTTTCAGGCTACAATCCAAGGATTGTACCTGGTCTGATTATTGAATCTGCTTTGTTGGGAATAATCTGGGTATTGTTGGTACTACTCAGGAAGGATTATAAACTTGCCCGTACGGCTGTGTATGCAGATACGCTGAAGCATTTTTCGAATTCTTTTTTATGGGCGATATTGATATTCTTTTTGATCAGAGAGCAAGTTATTGCGCCTTCTGACCAAAAAATCAGTTTTTATATTTACGTATCGGCCCTTTCCTTTCTGGCATTTTTCAGAATCGCCGTACATATTTCCCTGAGGCGGTACCGGATGAGCGGTAGGAATTACAGGAAGGCAGTTATCGTTGGTAAGGATGATTGGAGTGCCAGGTTGGCCCATACCTTGATGGCCAGGAAAGCCCTGGGCATCAAGTTTCTGGGTTTTTACGATAACAGTCGAAAAGGAGAAGATGTACTGGGTGATATAGACTCTTTTTTCAAGGAGGCACGGCAAGGAGCCATTGATTTGGTTTACCTGGGACAGGATGTTTCAGCTGGTTTGTTGAGGAAAATTGTGGATCATTCAGATGAAAACCACATCAAGGTAAAGATCATTCCCGGATCACAACTGCAATGGAACAAAGCCCTGAGCTTTAGCAGGTACGGGAGCTTTGTAGTCGTAAACCTTAATGAAATCCCATTGGATAGATGGGGAAACAGACTCTTTAAACGTGTCTTTGATGTTTGTTTTGCTTTATTCGTTTTGGTTTTTTTATTGAGTTGGCTTACCCCTTTGCTGGCCTTGTTAATTAAGCTGGAGACGAATGGCCCCGTTTTCTTTTTTCAACAAAGGACAGGTGTTAATAATAAGGTGTTTGACTGCATCAAATTCCGAACCATGTTGGAGAATCCCTGGGCAGATACCCATCAGGCGGTAAAAGATGATCCCAGGGTGACCAAGACGGGTGCTTTTTTACGCAGGTTTTCATTGGACGAACTGCCTCAGTTCATCAATGTGCTGAAGGGGGAAATGTCTGTTGTCGGTCCCAGGCCGCATACTGTCCCGATGAATCAGGTTTTTAAGAAACAAATCCATAAATACGATAACCGGCACCGTATCAAACCGGGAATTACCGGCCTGGCACAGGTATTGGGCTATCGTGGGGAGGTTTCCCATCACTGGCAAATCCGCTCCAGGGTCAGGTTAGACTATTTTTATATCAGAAACTGGTCCATTTTTCTGGACCTGACTATTGTGTTCAAAACCATGGGTGAATTGATTGCCCGCAGAGATGAGGTGTATTAATGGCGCGTTTTAAATGTTTGGTTTGTTACCAGGAAAGCCATGGGCAGGTTTATCAGGTAAAGGAAATGATGTTTGGTATGAAAGATCAATTTCCATATGTCCAATGTAGCCATTGCGGGACCATTCAGCAGCTTGACCCTCCCGAAGACATGGCTTCCTATTATCCAAAAGCTTATTATTCTTTCTCCGGCTTATCCTACTCGAGTTTGCAGGTACGTTTGATGAAGCAATTCAGATTCTGGCTCTACCTGAAATCAGGAATGTCTTTTCTCAAACCCATTTATGGCAGCTGGCTGGATAGGCTTGGTGCGGGTAAAAGGGATACCATTGCGGATATTGGCTGCGGAAACGGGCAGTTGCTATATGAGCTTTATGCCTCAGGATACCGTCATTTGTCAGGTTTTGATCCATTTATTAAAGATTCGGTCCAGGTCAGCAGGTCTTTGCATATCTATAAAAAAAATCTCTTTGATATCGGGAGTACCTTTGATGTGATCATGCTGCACCATGCTTTTGAACACATGAAAGATCCGGATGCCGCCTTTGGGAAGATAGCCGGCTTATTGAACCCTTCCGGGAGGCTTTTGATCCGGGTGCCTGTTGCAGATGGTGAAGCCTGGTCAGTTTTTAGGGAAAACTGGGTACAACTTGATGCACCCAGGCATTATTTTATTCCCAGTCTGGCCGCCATGAAAATATTGGCAGAACGCCATGGATTGGAACTTTTTCATATTGACTTTGATAGTACTGCTTTTCAGTTTTGGGGGAGTAAAAAATACCAGGAGGGCCAAACCCTCCATGGCAAAAATGATCTTCATTCATCTGCTGCAGTGGATGCCTGGGAGCTGGAAAGCAAGGCAAAATCGCTCAATGCCTTATCCAGGGGTGATCAGGCGGCATTTTACTTTCGGAAAATTTAGGTTTTAGATCTTGAAAAGAGCCTCAAAGAAGCTCATGTTTTCGCCATCTTCTTTCATGACCAGCATGGGTACTTCATGGTTGCTGCTTACCAGTTTTTCGGCCACACTTCCCAGTAGAATCGCAGCTGATTTTGTCCTTCCCCTGCTACCAATGATCAAAAGATCCGTTTGATTTAATTTGGCCTGCTTCATGATATTGTCTGCCTCATCTTTCTTTTGTTTTAGAATGAAAGTACAGGGTATTTCAGGCAGTTTGTTTTGCCGGAGAAAATTGGAATAATCTGCCTTTGCATTTTCAAGCATAATGGCATTGAATTCATCAAAAGATTTTCCAGTCTTGCTGTAGCCTTTAGGTACCTCATAGAGGTGGCAACATTGGATTTTTCCATTGGTTTTCTCTATAATTTCCCTTGCCAAAAGGATGCTTACCCTGGAGTGGTTGGAGAAATCAATGGGTAATAAAATGTTTTTTATTTCCAGGATTTGCTCATTTTCAGGAAGCAAAAGTACAGGGTGCGGATATTTCTGGGCCAGATTATTAACCAGGGAATCCGACAAGGATTTAACTTTTTTTCGTCCCAGCACCAAAAGATCGATATCTTTTATTTTGCTCCATCGCAGCATGGTGTCCTGGGCGTTTCCTTCCTTTACAAGGATTTCGTAGGGCACACTTAAAGCCTGATCTACCTTTTCTATTTCATGCCGGATTTCCGTTTTAATGGTTTCATCTATGGGGGCTATTAAATCAGGATAGGCTTGGGATACTTGCTCCGGTAAAATGAGGTTTTTGGAGACATGGACAAAATATATTTTTTCAATATCCAATATGCTGGATAGTGATTTTGTTTGGGCAATCAATATCTCATCCAAATGAGATAAGTCAAGTCCCACCATAACTTTTTTGAATTGATTCATGGATAATTCCCTTTTTCTGGTGCCTGATTATATTGTAAATGTGGATTAAAATGATGAATTTAACCTATTGGCAGCGTCTTTTAAAGTTTTTTTCGAAAAACTATTTAGCAATCAAGGCTGCTTATCCATTCGAAATGGGAAGTTGCAGTTAATCAAAGAAGAAAATGCCTAAAACAATGGGGAAATATTTTATTGCGTTGGTTCCTCAGGAACCGGTAAGACAGGAAATCACCCGATTGAAATGGTTGTTAAAAGAGGAATTTGGGGTAAAATATGCACTGAAATCCCCTCCCCACATTACTTTAAAAATGCCCTTTTTGTATAATGAGAATAAAGAAGCTGTATTGGAGCGTAAACTGGAAGGCTTCTTTCAAGAAGAAAAAGGGTTTAGTTTGTCCCTTTCTGGTATAGGTAATTTTGGCAACAGGGTAGCTTTTTTCAGGGTAAAATACCCTCCGGAACTATTGGGCCTGCAGCAGCGCCTTATCTCCTATGGAAAAAGAAATCTGGGGCAGCATATTGAACTGAGCGATTTGAATTATACCCCCCACCTTACCCTTGCCTTTAAAGACATCAAAAAACACCAATTTGAGGAAGTACTTGAGTTCTTAAAATCGAAAGTTAGCAGGTACCATGTTGAAATAAATCAGGTGTCCTTATTAAAAAAAACAACATCTAATTGGGAAATAAAAAATAATTTTAATTTACTTAAATAACTTTTTTGAATTAATTTATGCCCTAAGGTTTTCATCCTTAATGTTATAGGCGGGTATGAACCCTTTTTTAATAAAAAGTTATTTTTTTTTAAAATTATTATATTTTGATTTAATGCGCCTTGCTCTAATTAAATTCTGTTTTCTTCCGAAATCAATAACAATTCGGATTCTCATTTTATTATTTATATTTTGTAAAACGTCAAAAAATAAAATAAAATATTGATTTTTAGATGTAACATTTATATTTTCATTTGACTGATTCAAGGTTTTTTTTAATTTAAAACAAATAAAATTATATAAAATATCTGAATAAAAATATAAAATAGTTTAATAAGTGAAAAATGAATATTCAATGAATATTATTCTATTGTATTCAAGGTCTATGAAAACACAGATTTTCCTTTAAGGTGTATTTACAAAATTTTTTACACCTTTTATACGATTATCTATTTGTTATTATTTTGTTTTATAAATAAATTGATGGAATTTTGTATTATTAAAATTGTTAAAAACCTTAATCTATTTACTACAATGAAACGAGTTTTACTTGGCTTGGCATGCACCATGCTAGGGGTAATCTCCGTTTTCGCTCAAGACAGGACGGTGACCGGAAGGGTTACCTCCGAAGAAGAGCCAGCGGGGATACCTGGTGTAAATGTAAGCGTAAAAGGAACCATGGTAGGGACCATTACCGATATTGATGGTTCTTATTCCTTAACGGTTCCTGAAGGATCAGATGTGTTGCTGTATAGTTTTGTTGGGTTCAATACCCAGGAAATCAGTATCGGCAACAGAAGCCAGATTAATGTATTGCTAACGCCAGATGTCACTACCCTGGGAGAAGTTGTGGTAGTTGGATATGGTACCCAGTCTTCCAGGTTGTCGGTGCAGAGTATCTCCTCTCTGGACAATTCCCAAATTGAAGGCATGCCTATATTCACCGCCCAGGAAGCCCTGCAGGGTCAGGCAGCGGGTGTGCAACTGACCGGGACTTCCGGTGTAGGTGGTGCACAACAAAATATTCGGATTCGTGGAGTCGCTTCTCTTACAGCTGGAGGCTCCCCCCTGTTTGTTGTTGATGGAGTGCCGTTGAATGATGGCAGCAGTTCGGATTATTCCAATACTTCAGGTGCTATAGCCCTGAACCCTTTAATGGAATTGAACCCCAACGAGATTGAATCCATTTCTGTCCTTAAGGATGCTTCGGCTGTTGCAATCTATGGTTCAAGGGGTGCCAATGGGGTAATCCTTATCGAAACCAAAAAAGGAAAGTCTGGGCAATCCAGGATCAATGTGGACTATTATCAGGGAGTACAAACCCCCACCACTGTAAGGCCTTACATGTCGCTACAGCAATACAATCAGTATCGTTCCCTACGGGAGGAAACCCCTGCCAGTGACTTCCCGCAGCAGGGATTTGACTGGCCGGATGCTGTCATTCAGCAAGGGTCCATATCCAACTTAAACCTGAGTGCTTCCGGAGGAAGTGAAAGTACCACCTATTTTATTTCCGGTACCTATTTCAACCAGGATACCTATGCCCTGGGAAATGAACTGGACAGGTTTAACGGACGCCTGAACATGACCCATAAGTTTTCTGAGAAGGCAAGAATTGGAGCGAATATTGGTTTGGCAAAAACCGATAATGACCGGATTTATTCCGATAACAGTACCTATGCTCCGCTGACTTCTGCCTTCCTTCATCTGCCCTATACCAGGCCTTATGATGACAATGGGAATTATTCGCGTTTGGGTTTTATTCCCAATCTGTTGGCCATCGAAGACCTGGCCATCACGGATTATATTACCCGCAGGACTACTGCCAATACGTTTTTTGAATTGGACATTTTACCTGAGCTGACTTTCAAAACAGACTGGGGAATTGATCAAATTCAGACAGAAGAAACTTTCAGATTTCCTGATATTGTGGAGCCTACAGGGAGTGGTTACAAGAGAATTATTCAGGATTACAAATGGTTGTCTACCAATACGCTGAATTATGAAAAATATTTCGGCCCCCATTACGTGGCGGGTTTACTCGGTTATTCCTATGAACAGGCAGATTTTGCCAGCATGACAGTAGAAGGGTCCGGGTTTGTGAGCGACAGATTGCCCAATGTGGCTTCCGCAGCTACTCCTACTATTACCAGTTCTACAGGTACCAACTGGCGGCTGGCCTCCTATTTTGCCAGGTTCAATTACCGCTTTGATGATAAGTTCCTATTTGAAGGTAGTGCCAGAAGAGATGGTTCTTCCCGATTTGGTGCTGATAACCGCTATGGTAATTTTTGGGCACTTTCTGCTGGCTGGATTCTTTCAGAGGAAGAATTTTTACAGAACAACAGCTTTTTGGACTACCTGAAAATAAACACCAGTTATGGTACCTCAGGTAATGACAGGATCAGTAATTTTGAATCCCTGGGATTATACGAGGCAGGTACCCTTGGCGATTATGCGGGTAGTCCCGGGATTTTTCCAAGTCAACCTGCCAATCCGCTGCTTGGATGGGAGGAATCGGCTCAATTTGATGTAACTGTAAATGCGGCCTTGTTGGATAACCGCCTGGAGATAGAAACCTCTTTTTGGAACAAGGATACCAAAGGCTTGCTGCTGGATGTGCCCATTCCTTACACTACAGGTTATGCCAGCTTGACCCAAAATGCAGGTACCATGCGGAACAGGGGGGTTGATTTGATGATCAGGTCAGTGAACCTGAAGACTCCTTCATTTGAGTGGAGTACCACCCTGAATATGGGCTTCCTGAAGAATGAAGTGCTGGAACTACCCGGTGCATCTGAAGACAATGAAGGCAGAAGATTCGTTGAGGGCTCTGCCAGCCAGCGGGCCATAGAAGGCCACCCGGTAAACACCTTTTACCTGGTTCGGTATAATGGAATCAATCCGGAAACCGGCGAGGCGGAGTGGTTGACCAAAGATGGAGAGCCTACCACTACTTACAGTGCCAACGACCGGGTGATTGTGGGATCAGCTATTCCCAGGGTTTCAGGTGGAATAACCAATACCTTTTCTTACAAAGGGCTGCGGCTTTCTGCCTTGATTACCTTTGTGGAAGGAAACCACATCATGTATGATGACCTTCGGTTCTTATACAATCCCAATAACCTGAACAGTTTTAACCTGGATCCTCAATTGCTGAATTACTGGACGGAAGACAATAGAAATAGCTTTGCTCCCAGGTTAAATGGTGATACCCAATCCAGTTTTGGTCAGCGCTCTACGCTTCATCTCCGAAAGGGTGATCATATCCGGTTGAGAAATCTTTCTCTTAGCTACAATATCCCATCCACGCTGTTGGAAAATACGAAAATCATCCGAAGTGCCAGGGTATATGGGATGTTGCAAAACTTCCTGACCATTTCCAACCTGGAAGATGGCCTGGAACCTGAGGTCAATGACGGAGGGGACAATAACCAGCGACAGGGAGAATCCTTCTTTACTCCGGCACAGGCCAAATCAGTAACCCTGGGTGTTTCTTTAGGATTCTAAAAATAATTTTGACATGAAAAATTTAACAAAAATACTATTCATGGGATTGCTTGGCGTAAGCCTGGCTTCTTGCGAGGATTTGCAGATCGATCCCCAACAATCCCTATCTACGGAATTGGCTTTTGCCGACAGGCAGGCAGTGGAAGGATCGTTATTGGGTGTATACTCTTTGTCTCAGGAATTTGAGGTATTTGGTTCATTGCCCCATGTGATCTCTGATTTTCAGGCAGACAATGTAGATTTTATTGGATCTTTTCCCACCTTACAGGATATCCGGTTATATGCTACTCAATCGGACAATACGACTATCAGGGATCTTTGGAGAAGACATTACAGGGCCATATTGGCGGCAAATGCGGTAATTGAATTTACTCCTGATTCCCCGGATGAATCGCTCACCGCTGAGGAACGAGCTCAATTTGTAGCAGAAGCTAAATTTATGCGGGCATTGCTGATGTTTCAAATGGTAAACTTGTTTGCTCAGCCCATTCAGCAGGGAGAAACCTCCCCAGGAATTCCAATCGTTTCAGATGCCTTTACCGGTGAAATTGTGGGCTACCCAAGAAGCACAGTGGGAGAGGTGCATGCTTTTATTTTGGAGGACCTTACTACCGCAGTTTCAGATTTACCCGAATCGTATGCTTCGGCTTCTTTTACCAGAGGCAGAGCTACTCAGGGAGCAGCTAATGCACTGCTATCCAGGGTTCACCTGTATCGCGGCGAGTGGCAACAGGCGGCTGACAGAGCTCAGCTTGTTTTGGATGATGAAACTTTATATGGATTGGCCCCGAATTATGGGTTCTGGGGAGAAAATAACCAGGAATATGTTTTCTCCATTCAAAATTCAGAGATAGACAACGGACGAACAGGTTCTGGTGGTTGGGCATCTTATTATAACCCGGCGGAAGACGGCGCCAGAGGAGATGCTCCTTTTTCTGAATACCTGTTGGAAGCGTACGATGCTGATGACCGCAGGCTGACAGAAATTTCAAAAGAAGGGGACAATGAGCGTATCTATACCACCAAGTTCCCGGATGCGATCAATAATTCCGACAATTCTCCTATTATCCGGACTACAGAAGTGGTATTAAACAGGGCAGAAGCACTTGCGCAACTTGAGGGCGTAAATACGGAATCCCTGGACCTGATCAACCAGTTGAGAGAGAGGGCTGGATTGGCTGAGGTTGCGGCCGGAGATTTTTCCGGAACGGAGGATTTTGTGGATTTTATTCTGGAAGAAAGAAGGAAAGAATTGGCTTTTGAAGGCCATAGGAGAATGGACCTTTTGAGGTATGGAAGGGCCCTCCGTCCTGAAGAAGATGATCATTTTGCTGCTTCTCAGGCAGGGCAGGACAAAACCATTTTGCCTATTCCACAAAGAGAATTGGACATCAATCCTGAATTGGTTCAGAATGATGGATACAATTAGAATTTTATTAACCTGAGTTCAACTTAATTTTGTTAAAAAACCGTCATTCCGAGGCTTAGAGAGGGTTTTGAGCGGTGAAAGCCGTGGGAATCTCCGACCAAACGAGACTGCCACACCCTTTCCCAGCGCCTATACCTACGACAAAGGGTTCGCAGTGAAGATTCAATTGGTTTTTATTGACGATCTTAATCCGAACTCAGTTATAAGCATAAAAAAACCATCCACTTTTCCCAGTGGATGGTTTTTTCTTTATTGACCCTTTTTGGTTATTTATCGGATGGCTAACCGGCTGTCTTTCTAATGCTTAATCCAGCTTCAAAACACCCGAAGTTTTCTCTTTTCTGGTGATCAGGCTTTTGGGTTTCCGGTCCTTATAAAAATTCACAATATTTTGTTGTTGCGGGAAATCATCGATCAGGATATTATTGTAAATGGTCACCTGCTCCGGAGCCGTAATTTTCTCCGATTCCATATAAAACCAGGCAGCCTCTGCTTCAATCTCATGGCCCAAATAAGTGATGTTCAGCGTGTCTCCTTTGATAATCAAGGTGTTATGGGTCAAAATGTATTTTTCTATTTGGGATTCCAATACATCGGGTCTATTTGGCGATAGGAAGTTGACCTGATTTCCGCTCATATTGGTTAAGGCAACCTCCAAATCATCCCAAAAAATCTTTTGGGCGATTTCAATGGTCTGGTTTGTGTCATTGTATACCATGTCGGTGAGGCTGATATAGAATGGATGTGCGCCTGGCCAATAGGTAAGCAGTGCCATCAATAAATGTATTGCAAGCATTTAGGAAGAGGATTTTTGTTTAATCTGTAAAATATGCATTAATATTACAACAAAATTTTCAAACCAAAAGTAAAACATTTACCAATCCTATGAGTCAATTTCAGTTGTATTTTAATCTGGGAATCCAACATATTCTTGATCTGAAAGGTTTTGACCACATTCTTTTTGTCATTTCCCTTGCCGTGATTTACATGTTGCGGGATTGGGGGAAAATCGTCGTTTTGGTCACCGCTTTTACCATCGGACACTCACTGACCCTTGCACTGGCGACCCTGGAATTGGTAAGGATAAATTCCGACCTGGTCGAATTTTTAATCCCGGTAACCATTGCGATTACTGCATTTAGCAATATCCTCAAACCCAGGCCTTCGGGAGGCGGGGGGCTGCAGCTCAATTACTTGTTTGCTTTGTTTTTCGGACTGATCCATGGCTTGGGATTTTCCAATTATCTGCGCTCGCTTTTGGGGAGAGAGCAATCTATATTTCAGCCATTGCTTGCTTTTA
The DNA here is from genome assembly GCF_011290685.1 of Cyclobacterium plantarum. GTDB lineage: Bacteria > Bacteroidota > Bacteroidia > Cytophagales > Cyclobacteriaceae > Cyclobacterium > Cyclobacterium plantarum. The sequence continues at coordinate 103,158 of NZ_JAANYN010000007.1, read as the reverse complement.
ACATCGGCCTGGAAGTAGGTCAATTGGTCATTGTTGTTCTGTTTTTAATTGCCGCCTCTTTGATAGTGGGCATTTTTGGCGTAAGTCGAAAAGAATGGGTGCTGGTTATCTCTTCTATTATTTTAGGAATGGCCACCATGATGATTCTTGAAAACAAATATTGGTAGAAAATCCTAAATTTTGAAAACCAAAGCCATTATTTAAAGCTTTATTTATTAAATTTCATTCCAGAATGAAAGAATTGGTTAATTTAAAGTTCTATTGGATAAACTAAAACCTATGAAAAACATACGCTACCTCTTTCTGTCCATTATCCTGTTGCCAGGGACAATTCTGGCTCAGGTCGATGAACAACGACATGGCAATCGCTTTGAACAACTGGGGCCAATGCTTAGGTCTCCCAATGTATACCGGACCGCTTCAGGCGCCCCAGGTCATCAATATTGGCAGCAAAAAGCAGATTATGAGATTGAGGTAGAGTTAAATGATGACAATCAATCCATTCGGGGCAAAGAGAAAGTAACCTATTACAACCAATCGCCTGACCCACTGGACTACCTTTGGTTACAATTGGATCAAAATCAGCGGGATAGTGATTCCGAAACCCCGAAAATATCCAGCAATAGCATTCAGCCAAAAATGAGCTTGGGGCAGTTGCAGGATATCATCTGGCACGACATGGACCTGGGCCTGAAGATTTATTCTGTTCTTGATGATCAGGGCAATGAAATTCCTTCCACTGTCAATCACACCATGATGCGATTGGATTTGGCACGTCCATTAATGCCCGGTGAGAGTTTTACTTTTCATATTGAGTGGAGTTTTAACATCCATGACAGGATGAGTTTTATAGGTGGAAGACCTGGATATGAGTATTTCGAAGGGGATGGCAACTATCTATACACCATGTCGGAATGGTTTCCACGCATGGCAGTGTATTCTGATTTTGAAGGTTGGCAAAACAAGCAGTTTGTAGGCAGGGGTGAGTTTGCGCTTGTATTTGGAGATTATGAAGTGGCCATAACCGTACCTGCAGACCATATGGTCGGGGCCACAGGGGTATTGCAAAATCCGGAAGAGGTGCTCAGCAGCAAAGAAATGGAAAGATGGAATCAAGCCAAATCCTCCTACGATGAGCCGGTGGTCATCCGCACGCAGGGAGAAGCCGAGAAACTTGAAAAAGGCAAATCCACAGCAAAAAAGACATGGGTTTATCATGCCGATAATGTCCGGGATTTTGCCTGGACATCTTCTCGTAAGTTTATCTGGGATGCTATGGCAGTAAAATTGGGAGGAAAAGATGTGATGGCCATGTCTTATTATGCCAAGGAGGCCAATCCACTATGGGAGCAGTATTCCACCCGGGTAGTGGCTCACACTTTGAAATCGTATTCTTCCCGAACTTTTGATTACCCTTATCCGGTAGCTATCTCGGTGGAGGCCACCAATGGCATGGAATACCCCATGATTTGTTTCAATTATGGCAGGCCAGATAGTGATGGAACCTATACGGCGGCCATAAAATATGGAATGATTTCGGTAATCATTCATGAGGTAGGGCACAACTTCTTTCCAATGATCGTGAATTCCGATGAAAGGCAATGGACCTGGATGGATGAAGGACTAAATACCTTTATGCAGTTTTTGGCGGAACAGGAGTGGGAGCGGAATTATCCTTCCAGAAGGGGGCCTGCTCACAAGATTGCCCCATACATGAGTAGCGAAAAACACCTGCTGGAACCAATCATGACCAATTCTGAAAATATCATCCAATTTGGACCCAATGCTTATGCCAAACCGGCTACTGCTTTGAATATCCTTCGGGAGACAGTAATGGGCAGGGAGTTGTTTGATCATGCATTTAAGACTTACGCACAAAGGTGGATGTTCAAGCATCCTACTCCCGATGATTTATTCAGGACGCTTGAAGACGCTTCTGCCGTTGACCTGGACTGGTTTTGGAGAGGTTGGTTTTATGGTACCGACCCTGTGGATATGGCCATTCAGGATGTGAAATGGTATAAAATTGACAGTAAAAAACCAGTGGAGGTAAAAGCGGATCAGCGGGAAGCCTATGAGCGGGAGGAGTCTTACATTTCAAAAACACGGAATGCCACAGCCATTCCAGAGACCTTTGTGGAAAAAGACCCCAAAGCAGCCGATTTTTACAACAGTTATGACAGGTTTACTGTAGGACCTGAGGATGAAAAAGCATATAACGATTTTATCAATGGTCTCAGCAGCAATGAGAGGGGCATGCTGGAAAGCGGATTGAATTTCTATGAAATCAGTTTTGAAAACATTGGGGGCCTGGTCATGCCCATCATCCTTGAATTTCAGTACGAAGATGGTAGTTCAGAAGTTGAAAGAATTCCCGCACAGATTTGGCGCCTGGATGAATATGAGGTCAGTAAAGTATTTGCCAAAGAGAAAGTAGTCACCCAGATCATTTTGGACCCTTACCGGGAAACGGCCGATATAGACGAAGGCAACAACTACTGGCCGAGACAATTCCAGCCTTCCAGATTTGAAATGTTCAAACAGCAATTACCAGCCAGAGGCACATCTACAGGCCCAAACCCTATGAAGAAGAAAAGATAGAGGACCGAATTCGGATTGAAACGCTTGAGCATAGGATCATTTCCTTTGCCTGAGTTCAGCCTAATTTGATAATAAATCATCATTCCAAGGCTTAAAATTCAGTCTAAAATATTTCGGGAAATGCTACTTTTTTTCATAAAGCATTTCCGTAAAATAAAAAAAAGAGGCAGTCTTAACTGCCTCTTTTTTTTATTTTACAGTGCTTAATGCTGGAAACTATTCTTTGGTAGCGAAATCAGGATAAGCATGCATGCCATGTTCATTGATGTCCAGTCCTTCGATTTCTTCCCGTTCATCCACGCGTATACCAACGGTTTTCTTGAGGACAAAGAATACCAGGAAACTAAATAATACACAAAATGCGCCTATGGAAAATATCCCGACAAGCTGAGATAAAATCTGAGATCCGCCTGACAAATCTCCAAAAATTCCTACCGCAAGCGTACCCCATATCCCACAAATCAGGTGTACAGAGATCGCACCAACAGGGTCGTCGATTTTGATTTTGTCAAAAAGAACCACACCAAACACAACCAAAATACCGCCAATAAAGCCAATAATTACGGCATCCGTCGGAGACATAAGGTCGGCACCAGCGGTAATACTCACCAAACCAGCCAGTATTCCATTGAGTACCATGGTGATATCGTAAGCCTTGAATTTCAAATAAGAGGCCAAAAGGGCACCAAATGCCCCTGCGGCTGCTGCCAATGCAGTGGTTACAAAAACAAGAGAGACGGCACCGGGGTCTGCTGATAATACAGAACCTCCATTGAAACCAAACCATCCAAACCAAAGCAAAAACACACCAAAGGTGGCCAAGGGGAGATTGTGACCTGGTATGGCGTTGGTTTTCCCGTCCTTGTATTTCCCTATTCTTGGCCCCAGCAAATAAGCGCCTATCAAAGCACCCCAGCCTCCCACGGAGTGAACAATGGTAGATCCTGCGAAGTCATAAAAAGGTGTTGCCAGGGTATCCAGAAATCCACCTCCCCATTTCCACATGCCAACTATGGGATAGCATATACCTACATATAAAAGGGAAAAGAAGATAAATGGACCCAGCTTGATCCTTTCTGCAACTGCTCCTGAAACAATGGTAGCTGCCGTAGCTGCAAACATTGCCTGGAAGATAAAATCTGTAAAAAAGGTATATCCTTCATTGTAAGCCGAGGTGTTTCCCCCTTCCGGAAGACTTATTCCCAGACCAGCAATTCCAAATACTCCTCCTGAAAAGGCTTCTCCAGGGTACATGAGGTTGAAGCCAATAAATGCATAGGTAATCAATCCCAGGGCCGGGATGATGGTGTTTTTAAATAAAATATTGACAGTATTTTTTGCCCTGGTCAGTCCGGCCTCCAAGGCTGCAAATCCCAGGTGCATGATGAAAACCAAAATGGTGGCCACCATGATCCATAGGTTATTAACGGTAAATAATTCCTGATTCATTTGTATATGATTTTATAAGTTGGAATAAAATTTGGTTGATGATAGGCTTTTGTTTTGACTACAGGGCACTTTCTCCGGTGTCGTCATTCCTGATCCTAAAAGCTTTGCCTACCTCATAGACAAATATTTTACCGTCTCCAATTTCGCCCGTTTTACCCTCTTTGAGTATACAATTGATGACATCTTCTTCCATTTCATCGGGCACCACTATTTCAAGTTTTGTTCTTGGAATAAAGGTGGGTTCATAGGCTACCCCTCTATAGGTTTGCATTTTGGCATGTTGAAGACCCATACCTTTTACTTCGAAAAATGTAAGAAATTTAACACCCAGACTCGATAGGCATTTATGAATTTCCTCAAATTTCGAAGTTCTAATTAAAGCTTCAATTTTTTTCATTTTACTAACAGGGTTAATGTTTTATTAATGATTCTACGATTAAAAATTTATTTTTTTCAAAATTATAAAATCAAAACTGATTTATCAATACATTTTAGGCTTAATATTGGTATTTGGGTATTTATTACCCCTAAAATCGTAAAAAAAATGTATAGACTCTTTAAATTAGGTAAAAAAAATACCTCTATTAAAAATTTCAATGCGTATTGATTAGATGTATAATGTTTTTATTGGCTATAGATTAGGCTGTATGTGAAGAAAAAGTATCAAAAAAAAGGCAAGGGTAAGTCCCCTTGGGAAAGGTAAAAAAATTAACTTTGCAGGAATTGTTAGCTTTAAATTTTATACTTACCAACAATTCTTTTGAAGATATGACTAAGAAGCCTACACTTTTGATATTAGCTGCAGGAATGGGCAGCAGGTATGGAGGAGACAAACAAATCGATGGATTTGGACCCAATAAAGAGACCATTTTAGAATATTCTGTTTTTGATGCCATTCGATCTGGTTTTGGGAAAGTGGTGTTCATTGTGAGGAGGGAGATATTGGAAGAAGCAAAGGCCATGTTTGTTCCTAAATTTGGGGGAAAGATCGAACTGGATTTTGTCGTGCAGGCCCTGGATAGCATGGTGCCGGATGTTTACCAAAATCCCGAAAGGAAAAAACCTTATGGTACAGCCCATGCCCTATTGTGTGCCAAAGACGCAATCCATGAACCCTTTGCCGTAATCAATGCCGATGATTTCTATGGTGAGGAAGCCTTCAGGATGCTTGCTTCATTTTTGACCCGGGAAGTAAAGGCTGACCTTCATTGTATGGTAGGTTACGCAATTAAGAATGTATTGTCCGATCACGGTACGGTGAGCAGGGGAGTTTGTGAAGCTTCAAAAGAGGGGTATCTCCTGGGAATGATAGAACGCACACGTATATCCAGAAGCACGAATGGAATTTTTCATGAAGATGGAGCTGAAAAGGTTGAAATTTTGCCGGAAAACCCCGTTTCCATGAATTGCTGGGGTTTTCATCCTGCGGTATTTGACCAAACGGAAAAGCTATGGTTTCCATTTTTAGAAGAGAATAAAGAGAATTTAAAATCTGAATTTTATATTCCCAAAGTGGTCAATTCCTTGATCCAGGAGGACATGGCCAAAGTAAAAATTCTGGAAGGTGGGAAAATTTGGTTTGGGGTAACCTATCCGGAGGACAGGGACCATGTAATGAATGCCTTGAAAAATTTACACCAGAAAGGGGCTTATCCGGAGAAGCTATGGTAAATGGCGATTTTTTTTAGGCCTGTTGAAATTGACTTTGTCGGATAACTTTTTATTCAATTGATGTGCCTTGCCCACTGGCTAAAACTTACTGTCAATCGAAGAATCAAACCTTATTGGGTTTATTACCAAGGAAAAACAGGAGTTTTGGCTTACAAGGATTTCCGACACGGCTTGGTAAGGGAAATTAAAATGTCTTACCGGAGTTTAAGCCAGAAGGCCTATCAGAGGGATAAAATTTTGTAATTCGTATTTATTTTTAATTAACTTTAAGTCAATATAACATTTCACCCTTATATATTTTAAGCATGAAAAAATTAGTTTTTTCCCATTTTCCTGTTGCAGCAGATGTGGCCTTATTACTATTAAGAGTTGGAGCCGCTGTCATGCTGCTCACCCATGGCTGGTCAAAAATCACGAATTACAGTGAACGTTTAAATAATTTTTCCGATCCCATTGGTTTGGGCCCCTCTTTATCTTTGCAATTGGTCATTTTTGCAGAGGTCTTTTGTGCGATATTTTTGATTCTGGGTTTTATGAGCCGGGTCTTTTTGATTCCCCTGATTATCAATATGGCTGTGATTGCCTTTATTTCTCATGGAGACGACGCTTTTAACAGGCAGGAATTACCATTGTTATATCTATTGGTATTTGTTGTACTGATGCTAATGGGGCCTGGTAAAATATCTCTGGATGGTCAAATTCTAAAGCGCCGCCGGTATTAATCTGTGCCGCCCGGATAGATTTGATTGTCTTTGATTTCAAAAAACCTGGCATCAGCACTGATGGTTTTGAGGATTTCTTTGGATCTTTCCGGTCTGGCATCTGTGATGAATAATTGCCCGAATTCCTTTTTGGCCACCCTGTCCATTAAGTGAAAAATACGCTGATCATCCAGTTTGTCAAAAATGTCATCCAGCAGCAATAGCGGTTTGGTGCCTTTGATAGCTTTGAAAACAAAAAATTGGGCCAGTTTCAAACTTATCAAAAAGGATTTTTTTTGCCCCTGAGAGCCGAATTTTTTAATGGGGTGCTGATTCAGCCGGAAAAGATAATCGTCTTTATGAATTCCGTAGTGGGTTCTTTTCAGCATAAGGTCTTTCTCAAGTGAGCTTTCGAAAGCCTGTGGGAAATCTTCCTTTTGGACCTGGCTTTGGTGGGCAATGCTTACCTCTTCCTTTTCTCCGGAAATAGCCCTGTAGTGGTCTGTGAAATAGGGGGTGAATTCGGCCAGAAAATCAGTTCTTTTTTTGAATATGGCCTGAGCAAGGGGTATCAACTGCCTGTCATAGGGAAGTAGTTGTTGTTTGTCGGCACGTTTTGCTTCTGCAAACCTTTTCAGCAAGGCGTTCCTTTGTTTCAAATAGTGCTGGTAGCGGATCAATAACTGTAGGTATTGGTTGTCGGTCTGACTGATCATTCCGTCGAAAAATTTCCTTCTTTCCTCACTCCCTCCATTGATCATCAGGGTGTCGTCCGGTGCAATCAATACCAGTGGCAAAAGACCAATATGTTCGCTGAGCCGGTGATACGCTTTGCCGTTCACTTCCATCCGTTTTTTTTTGTGGCTTTCAAACACACAATTCAGGCTCAGTATTTTTTCGTCCAGGTCGAAATCTCCCTTGATGGTGAAAAAATCTTTGCCGTGCATGATGTGATAACTGTCCAGGGGAAGCAGGGCACTTCTGGTAAGGCACAGGTAATGGATGGCATCCAGCAGATTGGTTTTGCCTGCCCCGTTTTCCCCGAAAAAGCAATTTACCTCTGTGTTGAAATCCAATTGCACCCTTTGGTAATTTTTAAATTGAATTAGTTCCAGGTTTTTTAGGTGCATGGATATTTCAGCGGTTGTTGTTTACTATTTTTGAAAAAGGCGTCGAAATTGCTTTCATTTCATTATATTTGAACCCAAAGTTAGCATATTTTATAGAATACGGTATGGCAAAGAAGAGTACTAGTACAAGTAAATCTAAAGTAAAATATTCAAAGGAAACCTACACTTATTGGTTTGAGAGCATGTTGCTGATGAGGCGTTTTGAAGAAAAAGCAGGACAGCTTTACGGGCAGCAAAAAATCAGGGGTTTCTGTCACCTGTATATAGGTCAGGAGGCCTGTGCTGCTGGTGCAATTACCGCTTTGGAAAAAGATGATAAATGGATTACTGCCTATAGGTGTCACGCTACTCCATTGGGTCTTGGAACAGATCCTGGCGCTGTAATGGCGGAGCTCTTTGGTAAGGAAACAGGAACTACCAAAGGCAAAGGAGGCTCCATGCATATTTTTGATAAATCCAAGAATTTTGCGGGTGGGCACGCCATTGTCGGAGCCCAGATTCCCATGGGACTTGGAATAGGTTTTGCTGAAAAATACAAAGGTACCAAAAACCTATGTATCTGTTACATGGGCGACGGTGCGGTAAGGCAGGGTGCTTTTCATGAGGCCCTGAACCTGGCCATGCTTTACAAATCCCCTGTAATCTTTGTGATTGAAAACAATGGTTATGCCATGGGTACCTCAGTAAAAAGATCCTCCAATGTGGATGAATTGTATACCCTTGGTGAATCTTATGATATTCCTTCATTTCCTGTAGACGCCATGAATGTGGAAGAAGTTCATGAAGCAGTAAAAGAAGCGGCTGACAGGGCCAGAAAAGGTGATGGACCAACCCTTTTGGAATTCAGGACTTACAGGTATAAGGGCCATTCCATGTCTGATCCACAGAAATACCGCACCAAAGAAGAAGTGGAAGAATACAAGCAAAGGGATCCTGTGGAGCAGGTTAAAGCCACCATCCTTGATAACAAAATTCTCAGCGAAGCCGAAATCAAGGAAATAGAGGCAAAGGTGAAGAAGCAGGTAGCCGATGCCGTGAAATTTGCAGAAGAATCCCCCTGGCCAAAAGGAGAGGATGCATTTAAAGATGTTTACGCAGAAGATGACTATCCCTTTGTAAGGGAATAATCGATTTTGAATAAGTTTATTGAGCCATCCAGATTTTTTCAGGATGGCTTTTTTTTGGCTTTTAACCGGAATTCAACTGAATTTCGTTAAAAAACTGTCATTCCAAGACCTAACATTTTAAAAAACGCAGAAATCGGAATGACGATAGGTTTTTGGAATATGTAGGGATGTTCGTTTTATCAGGATTTAAAATTAGCTATTTGGGAAAATAAATGTCTCATTGGTTAATGGATAATTGGGAGTTAAAGGTTATTTTTGGTATTTTATCATGTTTTTATTGTACTTTTTGCTTGATCAAAAAGTACCAAACCCGCCTCCCGGAGGGCAGGAAATCAAGACAAAAAAATCCTTCCCCCCGCCGACCTGCCGCACCCTCCCGAAAAAAATCGGGACAGGCTCGGTTTTTTGTCAGGCCAGCCCTCTATGCGTATTTTAAATATATTTCTTCTTTTTTTAACAGATTTTTTAGGGTTTCTTCTTTATCAAAAATAACTGATTCAATTTCGTCACCGGTAGGCTAAGTATTTAGAAAATACACAAATCAGGATGATAGTGTTTTTTTTTAACACATTGATTTACAGGTGTTTAATAAACACGTCATTCCGAGGCTTAGAGCGGGTTTTGAGCGGTGAAAGCCCTGGGAATCTCTAGCCAAACGAGACTACCACACCCTTTCCAACTCCTATAACCACGACAAAGGGTTCGCAGTGACGATTCAATTGGTTTTTATTGACGGTCTTATAATTCGAACTCAGTTTTTCACCAAAAACGTTATCCCAAAAGGGAGTATTGACGCCAAAGGCCAGGCCCGAGACATTTAAAGGATAGATGGTATGATTATCCGGTTTGTCTGATTTTTCAATCTTTCTCATTTCCGATTATTTTTTCTTTTTGAATTAAGTTGAACAGCCTCTTTTATCCCATAGCATAAAAAAATCATTTTTGGAGTAAGGGTAATTGATGATATGGTTGTCACAGGACTATACCACAAATTGAAAAGAACAAAATCATGAAGAAAAGTTATTGCTTGATCGCTATTAGCAGCGGATTTGCCTTGCTGTTTGGCCTGTTTGAGGCTGCGGCTCAGGAAAATCGACCCGCCCACCTGGGTTTTTTATACCCCATCAGTACAAATGGTGTTAAGGCGGCAGACTATACCAATGATGTCAGCATCCATGCCTTGACAGGTCTTTCAGGCGGTGAAAGAGGCCTGGCCATATATGGACTTGGGGGTCTCATACAGGGGGATGCTACAGGGTTTCAAACTGCAGGATTATGGCTTTCCGTCTCCGGAGAGCTGAAGGGGGCTCAGGTAGCCGGGCTTATCAATCAGGCCCAACAGGCCAGTAAGGGCATTCAAATAGCAGGATTGGTGAATAGATCCAGGGAGGGGTCCGGCTCTCAGCTGGCAGGGATTACCAACTCCACAGCATCTCTCCGTGGGGCCCAATTGTCAGGGATTGCCAATTTTTCTCAAAAGGTAGAAGGAATTCAGCTTTCTGGAATCATGAATCAGGCGGAAGAGGTGAATGGCATTCAGATTTCAGGTTTGGTAAACAAAGCCAAAACTGTAAGAGGAGTTCAACTGTCTGGTTTGATCAACATCGCTGACAGCAGTGACTACCCCATAGGCATCATCAATCTGATAGCCAATGGAGAAAAAAGAATTGGCTTTTCCGTAGATGAAAATCTCACCCAGTTGCTCAGTTTCAGGTCCGGGGGGGATCGCATGTATGGGATCATTGGTTTGGGATCTAATTTCTCCTATGATGATCTTCCTTACGCCATGGAGACAGGGATAGGTTTCAAACTTACAGATAGCAAAAGATTCAGGCTGGATATGGAAGCCAGTAATTTATGGGGGACCAATTTCAGGAAATGGGGTGGATATTCTAAAACTGGATTAAGGATATTACCGGTATTAAAGCTCTCCAGAAGTTTGCAACTATACGCCGGACCAAGTTTGAATTACATGAATACCGAACACCAAAAGGGATCTGACCTGGCACAGCTGAGGGTTTGGGAAAGGCATCGGTCGAATTCTTATAAAGCCATTCATTGGGGTGTCAATGCCGGACTTCAGCTTACTATCCATTGATGCTTAAAATGAATTTACCTTAAAGAAAATAACTGATAATTAAAGATGATAAAGCCCATTTTGCTTAAAGGTGAAATGGAGGTCATGTAAAAGCCCCAAAGTTGGCGTAAAGTTTATCAATAGTTGTTTATCTTTCCCAACAAGTGCAAAATGAAATGGAAAGAAAGGATTGCCAATATAACCTTTGGATGGAGTGAGAAAAATTTCCGGAGAAAATGATGATTTGCCAGAGCTCCTTGATGAAGCGGTTTTTGAAGCGCAGTTTAAAACCTATTTTAAACCACTTCATGCTTATGCGCAGGCCTTACTGAAAGACAGTGAAGCAGCCAATGAAATCGTACAGACGGTTTTTCTGAAGCTTTGGGAAAAGCGCAATACCCTGGAAATTTCCATTTCCCTGAAAGCCTATTTGTACAAGTGTGTGTATTATGACAGTCTGAATTACCTCAAACATGAGAAGGTCAAAATGAAACATTTGGAACAAAACAGGTATGAAATGGCCAGTATCAAGAGTGCCGATGCGGCATACTCAGTGGAAGATAAAGAGATACAGTCGAAATTGAACCATGCATTGCTCCGTTTACCAGAAAAGTGCAGGACGGTTTTTCTGCTCAGCAGAATCGAAGAGCTAAAATATCAGGAGATTGCTTTGCGCCTCGGTCTCTCTGTCAAAACGGTGGAAGCACATATGGGCAAAGCCCTGAGGACCCTTAGAGTGGAGCTTGCGGAGTTCCTTCCCCTCATAATCATTACCTGGACCTTTTTATTTTAAGTTATGGAGGATCAACTACTGATAAAATACCTGCTTGGTGAGACGGATAGTAGTGAGGCAGAGGAAGTTGAAAAGTGGATTTCAGCTGATGACCGAAACAGTCACTATTTTGAACAGCTCAGATGGATTTGGGAGCATTCAGCCCGCTTACTTGAAAAGTCAGAGATAGATGAAAATGAGGCCTGGAAGCAATTCAAGGATCGTAGGGTGAGTAGGGAAGGGAAAAACAGGCATGGCAGGCATAGGGTAAATTTACCGGTTTGGCTCCGCGTCGCCGCTGCAATTTTTATGGTACTGATTGGAGGTTGGGTTTTATTGAGCAATTTGCCCGGACCGGTAAGGGCACTTTATACCGGAGTAGTGTTTGAGGCCCTGGAGGAGCCTGTAAAGGAGGTTTTAATGGACGGTTCGGTGTTGACACTGAATAAAAATTCACGTTTGACTTATTCACAGAAGCTTTTTGGAAAGCAGCGGCTGGTAAGCTTGTCTGGAGGCGAAGTTTATTTTGAGGTAGTAAAAAATAAGGCAAAACCCTTTGTGGTTGTCACAGGTGACATTAGCGTTACTGTTTTGGGGACCTCTTTTCATGTTCATCAATCACCGGAAAGCATTGAAGTCATAGTAGATGCCGGACTGGTGAGGGTGGAATTCGGCGATCAGTTGATCTTGCTGAAAAAGGATGAGAAAGCAGTGATTGATGTTTCCTCCGGTTCAATAGAAAAAGATATCAACGGCAGCCAGCTTTTCCGCTACTATGTGGATGGAAAGTTTGTGGCTGAATCTACCGCCCTGCCGCTTTTGGTGGAGGCACTCAATAAAGCTTATGGAAGCAAAATAAGAATAGCCTCAGAAAGGGCTCAAAATATGTTCATTACCACCACCCTGGAATACGGCTCCTTAGAAAAAAACCTGGAGGTGCTCAGGGAGACCCTGGATTTGAGCGTAATCCGCCAAGGTGATAACATTATTGTGGAATAATTCCTAAATTTCGTGTTCGGAAGATGATTTGTAAATGCGTTTTAATCGGTTTTGTGTTTTACTACTTTTAGCGATCGGGTCCACATTTCAGGGGCTGCTTTACGCTCAGGATTACCTTTTAAGAGAAATAGATTTTTCCGGCACTGCTGAGGGGAATGTGGGATCGGCTATGGAGGAAATTGCCGGCAGGCAAGGGTTTTATTTTTCTTACCAAAGCTCTTTGATTGATTTGGAATCAAAGCTCCCTTTCTCTTCTTATCAGGGTAAGTTAGCAGGATTCCTTCAGGGAGTTTTTGGTGATTCCTACGAATTCAGGGAGCATGATGCATATGTGATCATCCGTTATGCTCCGGGCAAATTAGATGCAGATCTGGAGATGGTGGCAGATGGCAAATCACTGGTGATACAAGGCCAGATACGGGACTATCACACAGCGGAGCCCGTTTCCACTGCCAGTATTTATGAAAAAAATGGTTTGGCCTATGCCATGTCTGATGGGCAGGGTAATTTTGAGTTGAGACTGAAAGCTGCATCTCCCTCATCTGTATGGCTGACTTTACGCAAGGAAGCATACAGGGATACCTCTTTTGTACTGCTTCCCCCGGTACAGGTGGATCTGGATAAGCATGCAGGAGGTAGATTCCGCTTTTTGCCGGGAAATGGATCCTCAGACAATTTAGAAGAAAGTTTTTGGGGAGGGATGTTTATTGGGTTCAGGCAAAGGATGCAAAGGCTAAACCTGGCCGGTTTTTTTGCAGAAAGTCCCGTTCAAATGTCATTGACTCCGGGCTTGAGTACCCAGGGAGTATTTAGCAGCCAGATGATCAATAATTTTTCCCTTAATTTATTGGGGGGCTATACGGCGGGGGTGGAAGGCATGGAGGTGGCTGGTCTTTTTAATATGAATCAAAGGATGGTGACTGGCATGCAGACAGCAGGGCTCTTTAACCTGGTTGGCGGGGGAGTTTCCGGTTTTCAGGCTGCAGGGATCTTTAATAATGTATATGATAGCCTGTCTGGATTTCAGGTGGCTGGAATACTTAATAAGGTGGGAAATGATCTGAATGGAGCACAGGTGGCAGGATTGGTCAACCAGGTAGCTGGTAAAGCCAGGATTCAGATTGCCGGTTTGGCTAATCGCTCCTACAGTACCGATGGGTTCCAGGTGGCGGGCCTGTATAACCGAACAAAAGCAGGTGCAGGCAAAATTCAGATTGCAGGAATACTTAATCAATCCGGGGCTAATGTGGATTACCAGGTTAGTGGCTTGTTCAATAAGGCAGATAGCGTTGGAGGCCTGCAATTGAGTTTGGTGAATGTGGCAGCCTCCAGTGATTACACGCTGGGTTTGGTCAATATCGTTGGGGATGGGGAAAAAAGTATTGCTGTTGGCCTGGATGAATCTTCCTTTGCCCAGCTCAGCCTGAGAAGTGGAGGGAGAAAACTTTATGGCTTGCTGGGGACAGGGCTGAGGCTGCATCCCATTACCCTTTTCGGCCTGGATCTGGGCTTTGGCTGGCATTCCATCCGCAAAAAGTCTTATTTTATGGATATTGAGCTGGTCAACCGGTTGTCTGGCGATTTTGCCGGGATTTCAAATCATTCCAATGTCTTTAGAATGCTGCATGGCTTTCAAAGTGGCCGCATCAAATATTTTGGCGGGCCTACCATGGCCTTCAGTGTGTTGGACCAGTCATGGGCCTGGCCTGTTGGTGGATGGGTAATCGCCGAAAAGCGCAACAGCAGGGGCTTATTTGCCCTGCATGCCGGGTTCACAGGGGGAGTGCAATATGTTTTTTGATTGAATTGCTGATCAAGCCTACCTGATTCCACGCAAGGATTTTATCAGAAAAGGGTCTTAGCCGTGGCGTTTGCGGATCTGGTACCATGTATTTCCGATTTGAAAAAGATAGGGTGGAGAAAATGTAGATTATTGGGAGGCAAGATTTGGATAAGAAATTCCAGGTGTAGCATGCGTGGGAACGGCTTCGAAGATGTTCACGCTTAACACTGTTATTATTGGGTTCTATCGATAATTTATTTCGGTGTTGACTCAATTCTCATTCTCTTATTTTGTAGATCCAAGATCGGTTTTGCCCCTATTTTCTTGGGACTAGTTTCCAATACCCTCCGTTCTGACTTTACTCAAAATTCAGACCGGAACACGGCAAAATTATCAAGTTCAAAACGGGGTCCCGACCCGGACAGGCGCAGCCGAAGGTGTTTCGTTTCGATAGGATCAAAGTATTGGATGCGTTTTCTTCCTATCGTCTCACCGGTTGCTACAGGCTGCCATTGGCCATCCTGCCAGGCTTCCAGGATGTACTGCCGGATATGTTGCCCTTTACCCAATACTTCTTCCAGGAGCATCAGATTCACCAGCTGGCTTTGGGGGAGAGTTAGTGTTATTTCTGAGGAAGGGTGGTTTTTAGAAGAGGTGATTCCTACTGGATTAGTAAAGGTTTTTTCTATCGATTTACCAAAGTTGTCCAGTAAAGTAACTTCTTCCGTCGGGATAAGGCCACTTGTATCCGGCGTCATGTTTACCAACAGATTCGCACCCCTGCCTATCGTTTCCAGGTAAGCTTGTTTTAAATACGATACATCTTTTAGGGTTTTTTCCGAATCCGGTTTCCAAAACCAGGTTGAGCGGGTGTGCAGGTTGGCCTCGGCCGGTATCCAGCCTGCATTTTGAGGGCCAACCCATTTGGCAAGTCCTTCTCCTGGTTTTACGACGTTTTCCAGCGGGTATTCTGCCCAGCCCTGTTCACTGCCCGACCACCGTACATCCGGCTTGGTGCCTCCCATAATGATGGCCCGGGGTTGTAACAGCCGTACCATGTTCGCTATGGCATCGCCATAAGCCGTTCCCAGTGGTTGCCTGGTTTTAGGGTCCATCACATCCCATCCAAAAGGATCATAGGCACCGTCAAACCAGAGATAGGAGATTGCTCCATAGTTTGTCAGCAATTCTCGAAGCTGTTCCAGAAAAACAGGGAAGTACTTGTGGATGTCACCCACAATTTTACGCTTCCCTTGCGGGTCAGGCGTGCTGGTACAACCAAAATGCTTGTCTCCACCGGATAGGTAAAGACCAATTTCCAGGTCGTATTTTCTGCAGGCATCCACAAACTCCCGGACGATATCCCCTTTCCCCTTTTTCCAGGAAGCGTTTTTTACCGAATAATCCGTGGTTTCCGTTGGCCAGAGACAGAAGCCATTGTGATGTTTGGCTGTAAGTACGATGTGTTTGGCACCAAAGGATTTCGCTGTTTTTGCCCATTGCTCGGCATCGAGTCTTTTGGGGTTAAAAAGTTCCGCCGCAGGTACGCTCATCATGTCTGAATCAACAAAAGTGGCGGGGCCAAAGTGAATAAATGCCCCCAGTTGCCGCTCCTGATAGGCCAACTGAGCTTCTGTGGGCCTGGTTCGAAATGGCTTTGAAGGATTGTTGTAGATTTCCTGATTGCTATCGGCTGCCTCAAGCACAGGCAACCAATCTCCCTGATGTGCGGGGGCAACGGTTGATTGCTCGATGTTGTCTGCAAAGAAGTGAGCGAACAACTCCTCAGGCCTTCCATCAAAAGTCGCCCGTTGCAGGTCTCCGCCTGTAGTTTGATCGCTTCCGGTGAAATAGATAATTGTTTTGCCCTGAAAATAGCAAAGCTCCACATCGGAAGCATTGCTTTCGGATATAAGTGGATCAATTAAGGGGATGTTTTTATGGTTTGGGTCAAAGGTGACAAACGGTCTGTCATCGGGTGCATCTTCCCAGTCGATCAGGTCCCGGGACCTGGTAATGTGCGTTTCATATCCGGGGTTAAGGGATTTGAGGTACAGGGTATAGTACCATCCGTTTTCGTAATACAGGGCAGGCCCACCAACATACTTATCTGTGCCATAAATGGCTTCCGGGATTTCCTGCCAGTTTTTCAGGTCTGTGGACCTGACATAGCGAAATGTAAAGGGAGTCCATTGGGGATCGCTGGTTTCGTAGAGGAGAATGAAGTCGTCCTTACCACGGCAGACGGCCGTGTTGAAAAAATGTTCGTCCGGATTGGCCTGCAGTATGGTTTCAGGTTTGGTCCATGCTTTCAGGTCGGCCGAACTGGTGACAACGATTTCCGTGATCTTGCGCCAGGGCTTGTTCTCTCCGTAGTAGCCGGCAAACACATACACCCGGTCTTTCCAGGTCAGGACGGTTCCGAAGGCATGGTTTTTCAGCGGCACGGAAACGATTTGGTTGGTGGCAAGGTCCCGGATGCGCACTTCGTCTTCCTGGAAATGGTCTCCGGGTTTGGCCCCGGGGATGTCCCAAAAACGTTGGTTGTTTTCCAGCAGGTACAACTTGTCCTTAAACACGAAAGGGGAGGTTTCCACCATTGGGGAGCCCAGCCGCCCCTGCTTTTGGATGGGGTTTTGCCAGTTGGTTTGTGCCATCAGTTGGTGGCAAAAAAGGAAAAAGACGATATAGGCAATGCTTCGGAACGAGGACATGGTATGGATAATGAAATTTTAGATTAATGGTGACTGTTCACCAATATACAACTTTTGATGTTTTTTAGGAATAGACGGAAGGCCAATCTCATCCTATACGCTATGTGGTTTCGATAGGTGTTTTTCGGGAATTGTCGTCGATACGCAGTCAAAAATGAATCTTGGGCTTGTACCCTGTTGTTTTTTTCTGCCTGCTCCTCCGAATTGGAAACGCCCCCTGCTTAGAGAATTTAAATTCCCTGGGCTTGACCACCCTGCCCAGGCTTTGCGCGCCCTTTGAAATGCCTCAATTACAAAAGGACAAAACCCGAGTCACAATAACATTACCTGACCTAAGTATCTTGTAAGATGTCACAATTCATTCATTTTTTCTTTACCTTCAGGAAACCCGAAAAGGCGTAGCTTGTAAAAGAAATTAAGCCGATGAAAAATCTTTTTTATTTAGTGCTCGTTTTGCTCATTTGTCCGAATGCTACTGCTCAGGAAAGCAAATGGGAAAGCTGGTTTTGGCCAAACAAAGGGCTGCCTCGAAATGCCAATAGCCCCTTATTTCAAGACTCGCTAAGTTTACGGCCTTTTCGGCTGTTTCAGGAACCGGAGATTTTTCCGATAGTGAACCAGCCGGCAAGTGCCATATATAAAATTGATTTAGACGATATGCTGGATACGGAGGAGCCTTGGATTATTGAGTTTTGGTTGATAAATCATGTCAATCAGCCCATAGGCTTCGAAGTATTTCTTGAGCAGCGACCAGTCCTTTCCAATTGGAACAAAAAATGGCTTTTGCCCGGACGCGAGGAGCCGCAAGGGTTTTGGGGCAAGTATTTTACCCACCTCGTTCTTTCCAATGGAGAAAATGGTCTGAGGATCTACGAAAATGGCGATTTACTTTTCCAGGGGGAAAAAGCCAGGGGTCATGTCTTACTCCTGCGTTCCTACCTTCAGGAAGAGCCTTTTATGAAGTTAGATCACTGGGTGAAACACCTGTCATTTTTTTCAGGAGCGATGGCTGAAAATTGGGTAAAAGAGCGATTTCGACAGCACCAGCTCTGGAAAAAAGAAGGAATTCGAATTCCCGGCAAATTTCATTTCCTGGCAGAACCCTATCTCTACGCCCCGGGTCCCAATCAGATGCAAATCACTTTTGAATTGGATCGTAAAGCTGAGGTAAAATTGCTCTTTGGTGAAGATATCCGTTCATTTGAGGCCTTAGAGCTATCGCCTCAACATGAGAATCGCTACCACGTGCGATTGAACGATCTGAAATCCAATAGTCCGTATTTTTACGAGATTGAGGCAACCGATGAAAAGGGAAACATCCTAAAAAGCGGCCCATTAACGTTTCGTACGGCTCCGGAGAAGAATTCCCCGATTCTGGTCGGTCTGGTGTCCGATACCGAATCCCGCCCCCAAATCAATGAGCAGATCGGAATGCAGCTTTGGGATGAACGGGTAGATCTGGTATTGCACCTTGGAGACATTACTGATGGAGGAAAAGAAGCCGAAAAATGGCAATGGACACAGGAATTTTTTCCAGGCTCTTCAGCGCTCTATTCAAGGATACCGAATATACCGGTAGCAGGAAATGGAGAAGGTGACCTTTTCTGGTATAAAGCCTATCATCCGCAAACCAATGCATTGGGCTGCAACAGCACCGATTATGGACCTGCGACATTTTTTGTGCTCAACTCCAATCAACCCGGTGAACTTCAAAAAGGAGGTGCCCAATACGAATGGCTCAAAAATGAACTTTCTCAATCAAAAAGCCCCTGGAAATTTGTGATGATGCACCATGCTCCCTACTCCATGGATGAGGATGACTATGGCGATACCTGGCAAGGAAAAGGAAGCTATGGAGACAGGCGGTTTCAGCCGCTATTGAGGTTGTTGGAAGATTTTGATGTAGACATGATGTTTTTTGGGCATTTGCACACATACATGCGGAGCTTTCCATTGAACCAAGATCAAATCGATTTTGACAGAGGGATCACCTATGTGCAGGTAGGAGGAATGGGGGGCAATCTGGAAGATTTTGCACCTAACCGGGTCCCGTTTTCCGCCAAAACTTTCCGTGGGTTTCATTATGGTACGATCTCCATTACCCTAGGCAGACTCGAACTTCGGGTATATACAGGAGATGGAAAATTGATTGATATTTTTGAAGTCCGGAAGAAAAACTAACGGGCGGAATCGATCCGCTGCTTTTTTCCATAGTGGTTCATTCCACTTTTTCAAAATGGTCAACAAAACGCCTCAGTCTGGAAAAAGAGGGCACCGACACTTTCTTCCGGCGACGGATGTAATTTCCCTGATACTGAAACCATACAAAGCGAGATCGACGGATCCTTCATCCTGCGGGCGGTATAGGGCCTGAGCACCCGTCCCCTCGCTTTTCATCAGGCCTTGGATTGTTGGGGTTAGGTAGGCCACCCGATTCCTATCTATTTCTTCTACCAGAAGCAAAGTCCCATACCTCAAATACTATCTTAGTATAAAGCTAAATTGATCGATTTTTTACCTTTAGATTATGCTTTTCAGCCGAATATTAATTTATTTTTAAATCCTTTCCCTGTTAGCTAATGCATGCCAAAGCACAACATTTTTTCGCCTACTTTTGCCGCTGGGTCACAAAAGTACTTTTGTCCAATGTGTTTTAATTCAGCTAGTTAACAACCAATTACTCAACCAATACCAACATTTTATGGATCTACGATTACACGTATCAAAAATCCGCTATGCCGCCGCATGTTCTTTCCTCTGGGCGGGTTTAGCTGCAAACCCTTTACCGCTCGATGCAGCGGCTTTGGGTTCCGAAATCGAAACAATAAAGCCCAGGGTCGATCAGGAAGTCCTGCGAGAGTCCATCCGGGGATCAGTTACCGACGAAGCCGGCATGCCATTACCCGGGGCTACCATACTGGTAAAGGGCTCCACAACAGGCACGGTTACAGATCTGGATGGGCAATTTTCCCTGGATGTACCAGAGGATGCCATTCTACAGGTTTCCTATGTGGGCTATATGCGTAAGGAAGTGGCCGTCAACGGGCAATCTATCCTGGAAATTCAATTGGAGCCTGATGCTGCTCAGTTGGAAGAATTGGTCGTGGTAGGCTACGGTACACAAAAGCGATCTGACGTGACTGGTGCCATTGGCTCCGTTAAAAGCGAAAACTTTAACCGGGGTGTAATCACTAATCCGGTGGATTTGTTACAAGGAAAAATTGCAGGGGTAAACATCACTTCGACCAGTGGCGAACCTGGTGCCAACCAAAACGTAATTATCCGCGGGATTGGTAGTTTGCGCTCGGGAACGCAACCCCTTTACGTTTTGGATGGATTTCTTCTTGACAATTCCGATACCGGTATTGCTTCCAACCCGCTTAATTTTTTAAATCCAAATGACATTGCCAGCATCGATGTATTGAAGGATGCAAGTGCCACAGCCCTGTATGGATCCCGCGCTTCAAATGGTGTGGTGGTAATTACCACCAAAAAGGGAAAGTCAGGAACATCCCAGATAAATCTTTCTGCCTCCACTGCCTGGTCTTCAATGAGCAACCAGATTGACGTCTTCGATGCCGATGAATTTCGCCGGCAGGTGCAGGCCGTGGGCGGGGCATTGGAAGATTTCGGAGGTAATACCAATTGGCAGGATGAACTGACGCAGGTGGGGCGCTCTCAGGATTACAACCTTTCCATGAGTGGAGCAAATACGGGCAAATTCTCCTATTTCGCCTCGCTAAGCTATCAGAATCAGGAGGGTATTTTAAAAAACAGTGAACTTACGCGGTATTCGGGAAAGCTGAATATGAACCAGAAGGCCTTCGAGGGAAGGTTGATCGTGGACTACAATATGACCGCCTCGTTTACAGAAAATTTACGACCGGCAATCGGCTCCATCTCAAGCGATATGCTGTATTTGAATCCGACCATTCCTGCATTCACCAATGGTGAGCCCACACTGCTTAATACCAATGCCCTCAACCCGCTGAAGCGAAATGAGCTCTACAGTGATGATGCGGCAAACAACCGGATATTGGCTACCATTTCTCCCTCTTTCGAAATCTTCGAGGGACTAACCTATAAGATGAATATTGGTGTGGATTATTCCAATACCTCCCGCTATATTCAATACAGGCCTTATACAGAAGTGGTGAACGAATCCAATGTCTCAGATGGTACTTTGGATGAGCTGATTACTGCCAATACGAACAGGCTTGTCGAGAATACACTAACTTATAATTGGAACAATTACCAGCACAATTTCACGGTCCTGGCAGGACATTCCTACCAGACCTTTTTGGATGAGTTTCGAAGGACTTCCTCCCGAGGCTTTGCTGCAAACAACATTGACCCACGGTACCAGGACCACAACAGCACCAGCGAGTTTCCGACTACTGTCAACTCCTCCGCTACCCGAAATAAGTTGCAATCCTTCTTTGGCCGGGTAAATTATACCTTTGCCGAAAAGTACCTGTTTACGGCAACCTTCCGTGCTGATGGTTCTTCCAAATTCGGTGCAAACAATAAATACGGTTACTTCCCCTCACTTGCGCTGGGTTGGAACCTGAATAAGGAAGATTTCATGGCCAATTCGGTTTTCGACAACCTGAAACTCCGAACAAGCTGGGGCCAAACAGGAAACCAGGAGATTCCTTCAAAAATCACCAAAGCAAGTTTCTCCGAGGACCGATTGGCTACAGGAGCGGGTAGTCTCAACACCTATCCGATTGATACCGATGGCAATACCCTGGACAGCTATCCTTATGGGATTGTTTTTACCCGGTTAGCCAATCCAAATCTGCAGTGGGAAGTATCCACCCAGTTTGATCTGGGCCTTGACTTTGCTTTTCTCGACAATCGCCTGAGCGGTACGGTGGATTATTTCAACAAGGTGTCCTCCAATATTTTGCTGGAGGTAGTTCCTGCCGACCCGGTACAGCCTACCTCTACGTTTTGGGACAATATTGACGACATGAAAATAGTTAACAGTGGCGTCGAATTGGCTTTGAATTACAGCAGTATGTCAGGACAGGGCTTTTCGTATGACATTGGAGGCAATATCACCTTTATCCAGAATGAAGTACGGGACTCTCCTTACTCGGTATTGACCACAGGTGCTGCTCAGGGTGCCGGACAGACAGGTGCTACCATCAATGGCTATATCAACAATCAACCGATTGGGGCATTTTACATGCTGCAGTTTGACGGGATTGGTGAAGATGGGCTAAACCGATTTGTGGATACCAATGGTGATGGAGAAATCCTCGACAACGACCGGGCGGTAGTAGGAAGTGCCATACCTAAGGTTATCTATGGAATCAATACCAATTTCCGATATAGAAATTTTGACCTGGGTTTGAACTTCAACGGAGCAGCTGGAAATAAGATCTACAACCACACCAACATGTCGCTCTTCACCAAGGCCCAACTTTCCAGATCCAATAATACTACTGATTTTGCGATTCAGTTTCCAGAGGAGTCATTCAACAACTCCAATACCGTGTCAACCCGGTTCCTGGAAAACGGGGCATTCTTCAGGCTCAACAATGCGACTTTGGGATACAATTTGGATCCTACTCGGATTGGAGCAGGCAATGCATTCCAGGCGATCCGTGTATCCCTAACCGGCCAAAACCTTTTTGTCCTCACGGATTACACCGGATTTGACCCAGAGGTCAATACAGGGTCAACTACTGCCGGTATTCAAACCTTTGGAATTGACCGATTTACCTACCCTCGGGCAAGGACTTTTATGGTCAACTTTAATGTAACCTTTTAATAAACCTTGAAGCAAGGTATAAAAATCTCAAAAAACACGAATCAGATGAAGACGATACGTTTAAGAAAATTTATTCCAACTGCTGCTTTCTTCCTGGCATTTCTAAGTTGCACGAATCTGGAGGAACAAGTCCTGGATGAATCATTGACTGGAACCGGGCAGGCGGAAATTGTCAGCGGGTCTATTGCCCCTGTGTACGGAATGCTGCGTCAGGTATGGCTGCATACCGTTAATTTTGGACTTCAGGAAGTCGCCTCTGACGAGGGAATTCTTCCCTATCGCGGTGGAACAGACTGGTTTGATGGCGGAAAATTTATCGCCGTCCATCAGCACCTGATGACTCCGGGAAACAGTTTGGTGGGTGACGCCTGGACCTTTATTACCCTGACCTTGTCCAGGGCTGTGACTGCAGAAGAGCAATTGCGTTTGGAAGTGGAAAACGGCAATAGCAACGCCCAAAATCCACTGTACGAAATGATCGCCATGAAAGCTTATTTGAACATGCTGGCTCTGGATAATTGGGGACTTGTGTTCAAAAAAGACGCCACTGACCAGCAATCAGAAATACTCAGAACACAGGAGGCCCTGGACTACCTGGAAACAGAACTTCTATCCGTGGTCGATGTGATCAGTAGCAACAGCGGTCCCGGGCGAATGAACAAATTTGCTGTAGAAGCCTTATTGGCACGCTTGTATTTGAATGCGGCGGTGTATAGAGATCCTTACGGAACCCCGGATTTCAGATCGGAAGACATGGACAAGGTAATTCAATATACTACCAATATTATCAATGGCCCTTACTCCCTTTCGCCGGAATACTTTGACTTGTTCAATGACGATAATAATACCAATCCAGAGATCATTTTTTCACTCGATCAACGGGGTGTACTGCAAACAGAACATAGCCGATGGCAATATTGGTCGATTTCAGGTGATCAGATACCCAGACCCGAATTCCCCAACACGCGGGGAACGGATGCCGTGGCCGCAACCCCGGATTTCATTATGAGCTGGTACAATGCTTATGGAAATGTGGACCCTGCTGAGGCAGACGCTCGTTTTTTTCAGGAAAATACCATCATACCAGAAAATCTCAGGGATCTGACCGGTGTAAATCCAAACAATGACGCTGACCATTACTATTGTGTGGAGGCAGAAGAATTTGAAATGGACCGTGGCCTGCTCAGGGGGATCATTTGGGGTCCCAGAAAAGATGATAGCGGCAATATTCTCACCTGCGAAGATGGAAAGGTCAGAATATATCCGGTGATCAACCGAAGGAGTAGTGGTGCTGACATTCGCTATGTGGACCATACCTTCCAGGTGGATTTCACCAACGAAGGCAGCCTTCACAATACCGGTCACCGCTTCTCCAAATACCAATTCAGCCGAACAGCACCCAACTGCTGCAGCAACAGTAGCGTGGACATTGTGTTGATCCGATTGGGAGAAATCTACCTGATGCGTGCCGAGGCCCAATTTCGTAAGGGGGACAATACCGCCGCACTAGCTGATGTGAACACCCTTAGAACTTCCAGAAATGCACGCCCTGCCCAGACACCTGCCCCGCTGAATGGCATTGATTTGGATATTCTTTTCAGGGAGACCGGTTTCGAACTCTATTGGGAAGGTCTTCGGAGGGTGTATCAGATCAGGTACGGAAAATACGAAGACAGCTGGACGGGAAAAACCGATAGCGACCCAAACAAACGACTGTTTCCCATCCCGCAACGAGCCATCGACGGAGCCTCCAACGAAGAAGGTTTCCTGGTACAAAATCCCGGCTACTAAATCAATTTAAATTCTATCGAAGCAATGCGAAAAGCCGAACTGTTGAATTTCAGTCCGGCTTTTTTATTTCTTTGGGGTTTCAGCTAATACAGGTGGTTTTCTACATCCAATTCAGATTTTAAGAAATGCTGCCCCCAAGTCAAAAACTATTGGATAAGGATGCTTTCGGGTATCTTCTTCAACCAATGATATCAAACCTTACTGATACACCCTGGCATTTTCCAGAATATAATTACACTGATACAAATCCACGGCATTGAGTTTGAGTTTGCCCCTGAAAGTAAGTACTTCATCCATCTTAA
This sequence comes from Cyclobacterium plantarum, assembly GCF_011290685.1. GTDB lineage: Bacteria > Bacteroidota > Bacteroidia > Cytophagales > Cyclobacteriaceae > Cyclobacterium > Cyclobacterium plantarum. Next base: position 78,259 of record NZ_JAANYN010000007.1, on the reverse strand, counting down.
AACGAGAGTGGTCTTTAGACACTTTCAGTTCGATTATAGACTCAGGCCCTGCGCCTCCACAGAAAAAACAAGCCGCAAATGGATTGGCCGAGAGCACATAAATGTCGTTGCCAGCATCTATTTCCAACAAATATCCCTTGATTATCACTTCTTTGTTATTTAAGGCCAAAACGGACGGACCGAAGTTTGGAAAATAGTAATAGGCATCTAACTCCTTACTGTACCTGTCGGTAAATGTGACATCTGAGAGCCTGTCCCAGGTGATTCTGGTTTGAGAAAAAGACGGTAAGGAAAGTAGGAGTAATAGCGAAAAGAAGCTAATTCTAAGCATTGGAAAGACTCTTTGAAATATCGATTTTATAAACTGCAATTAGATGTAAGAGGGTGGTTTTCCCCACTCCTGACTCTCCAAGAATAAGCAAGTCGGATCCTGCTGATAACCTGATATCGGGAAAGGCAAAGTGATTTGCCTGATTGTATTCAAAAGCAACTGATTGGGTAGTAAGCATAATGCTATCAATTAAGGGACAACGTATGGAGGTTATTTTTTAAATGCAATAAAGTTGCAAAATAAAAACCATAATGTATATTTGCAACATAATTGCATAATATTTTCGACAATGAAATCCTTTTTTATTGACTCCCGACTCGACTTCGTAGGATTTTCGGCCTCTCTGCTTTGTGCTGTACATTGCCTGGCTTTGCCTTTTTTAATCAGTATCCTGCCTTTTCTTGGGTTGGGATTTTTGGCCAATCCCAGGATAGAATACCTGATTATTATTCTGAGTTTTTTGTTGGCTGTTTTGGCCATGATCCATGGGTTCAAAAATCATCACCAAAAACTATTGCCCATAATCGTGATTACCCTTGGATTCATCATTATTGCAATCGGATTGATCTTTGGGCATGGGCATGCTTGGGAATTCATAGAAACCGCTGGTCCGATCGCACTAAAGGAGATAAAAAATGAACACAGCTCAATCGAGCATCTAGTCACACCTATTGGTGCTATGATTGTATCACTTGGACACTATACCAACTGGCTATACATAAAAAAGACAAAATCAGGCTGCATGATGCCTGATTTCAAAAGCAATTAAAATGAAAGATAAAATCCCGGTCACTGTTTTGAGCGGCTTTCTAGGAGCCGGCAAAACTACCTTGTTGAACAATATTTTACAAAATAGAGCCGGCTATAAAGTTGCCGTCATCGTCAATGACATGAGCGAGCTCAATGTGGACTCCAAATTGGTGCAGAATGAAATCAAACTTTCCCGCACCGAAGAAAAGCTCATCGAAATGTCCAATGGCTGCATTTGCTGCACCTTGCGGGAGGATTTGATTCAGGAAGTACAAAAACTGGCAAAACAACGGAAATTTGACTACCTCCTGATCGAAAGCACGGGAATCTCCGAACCCATACCTGTGGCGCAAACCTTCTCCTTTGAAACAGGTGACAGTCTCCTTGATCTCTGCCATATCAGCAGGCTGGATACCATGGTGACAGTCGTAGACGCTTATAATTTCTTTAAAGATTTTGGTTCAGCAGACACCATTTTGGAAAGGGACATGACGGATGATCCTGCCGATGCCCGATCCATTGTCAACCTGCTCACCGATCAGGTTGAGTTTGCCAACGTCATTGTGCTCAATAAGACGGATCAGGTTTCGGAGGAAAGAATAAAACTATTGGAAGGGCTTCTCATCAAACTGAACCCGGAGGCAAAAATCATCAAGACTTCCTATGGACAAGTTCCGATAGCCGAAATCATGAACACCGGGCTGTTTGACTACGACAAAGCTGAGCAATCCGCAGGATGGCTCAAGGAACTGAACAAAGAACATGTACCCGAAACAGAGGAATACGGGATCAGTAGCTTTGTATTCAGAAATCGACGTCCTTTTCATCCGGGAAGATTCTGGAATTATATCAGCAATTCCTGGCCCGGGAATGTGGTTCGAAGTAAAGGTTTGTTTTGGCTGGCTTCCCGTCCCCATCAAGCCTTGCTCTGGAGTCAGGCCGGAGGATCACTTAAAGCTGAGGCTTTTGGCACTTGGTGGGCGGCGTATTCAGAGAAGGAGCGCCAGCGAAACCCAAGCTTCGTAGAAAATAAAGCCCTTATCATGGAAAAGTGGAATCCAACCTATGGTGACAGAATGAATGAACTAGTAATCATCGGTCAGGATATGGATAAAGAAATCATCACCAAAGAACTAAATGCATGTCTGATCCAGGACCATGAGGCACAACACTTCTCCCTTACCAGGCAACTGAATGACGAGTGGCCTTTATAAATGCAACGACAAAAAACCAAATGAAAGCCCATTATTAACCATGTTTTGGGCTTGCTTCTATCTCATAAATAACCGTAAACGAGACTATTAATAAGGAAACAGAGCAAAAACCGTTAAAAAAAACACTGACAAAATACCAGTTTTCATCCCGGCTGCATCTAGCATCAGGTAATGCAAACCTATAGTTGTTCATAGAAGATTCCGACACCTCCCTTCCCGGACCGGTCCTTTTAGTTTATTCATGCAATTGCTGTTTTACTATACTGCGCTCGGAATTTAAATTGCCTTTCACCGCTTCGCTGATTCTGATCTGCTCTCCTTTTGCCCTCGGAAAACGGACTCCTGCCTGCACCTGCGCTCGTTGCCCGATATTCACCTGTATTCCCTAGTGTTTTTCTACCGTACCGCCCCGCTTGACCTCCCCCTTCTGAAGATCGATGAAAAAGTGGTCAGAGGGCAAGCTGTGAAAAAGCCTCTCAAAAACATGAAAAAACCGGACCAACTGCATATCCAACGCCTGCTCTTCCGATAGCGGTCTTTCCGCCAATTGTGAAAAAATACCTTCATACAAACGCAGCCTTACCGATGGAATCAGGTTTTTTCCGAGTTCATCTCCGTTCTTTACCAGGTAAAAATCATCAATAAGCTCGGGAGTGAAAGGATCCCCTCGCTTTGGATCGCTAAGTTTCTCTAGTTTTTCCCTCAACAATCCCTCTCCAGCTTCAGGATACATACCGGCCCAGCGATCCAATTCCTCAAGACTGAGGCCTCGCAACAGTACCGCAAGATTTTCAGGCCAATCCGAGGGGATAAATCGGGATTTGGTCAGTTGTAACAGGTGGTTATGGGTATAATCCAGGTAATCTTTGGCATTCAAAATACCCGGATCCCAGCGTTTGGGATCATCGGTCTGTAGTAGCCATCGTTGCTCCCTGCGATACAGGTCAAAAAACTCATCCATGCGATCCACAGCAACAAGGGGAATGGTAGCAATTTCAGCGATATTGGGTTCTGGAAACGTCAGTGTTTTATACGCCGGGGGAAAAGCGGCCAGAGAAGGAACCTGTACATTGACGAGTGTTTTTCCGTTAGCGGCATCGGTAAAAACTCCCGTATCGTTGATGTGCATGTGTCCGGCAAAATGAATGCGAATGCCCGCATTGGCATATTCCCTGCTGGTCTCCCGGGATGGCACTCGTGCCAACTGGAATTTTTGTTCGCCAAATAGTGATTTCATCGCATCCGAGGCGGTATCGTGGAAATCCACCAAGGGATAATGGCTAAAGGAGATCAGGGTTTTCCCCCTTTTTTCGGCTTCCATGGCTACTTTCCTGATCCAATCTAATTGGTGACGTTTAGCTGTTACCGCCTGATTAAAACCCACAGAAGAGCCGCTCCAATCCTTTCCTGAAGGTGCATACACATTGCCATCCAGTGCCAAAAGCCAAATACCGGCCACAGGTTCGACCACATAGCTGGCGTCCGGCAATAACCTTTCGGAATTTGGGGTCTTGTACAGCCGCTGATCCAGGCGTGAATTCTCTACTGCCCGGTGAAAGTCGTAACTGTCCACATTCAATTCCTGAAAGGGATGCGCCCAAAATAGATCTTGGGCAGCGGGGAAAAAGCCAAAATCAGCAAGGGCATGGGTGATCTCTTCGTATCCCCAATAATTGATCTGAGTTGAAACGGCCACTTCTTCGGATGGGAAAAAATCAGCAACTCCTGCGACGGCCTGTTCGGAGCCATCCGGCGCCAGAAAATCTTCCTTCCCCCCGATTCCCCCGAAAGGTTTCACAGGATCGTGGTTTCCCGTAGTCAAGAAAAATCGCATCCCGCATTCTTCCGCATATCGATCCAAAATCCCTTGTAAAGCCAGTACATTCATTGGCTGTCCGTCATCGGTAAAGTCACCGGGTAGAACCACCAGTCGTATGCCTTTGTCCTTCAGATCCTCCAGGGCCTGGATAAAGGCAAAATAGTTTTCATTGAAGAGCCGCGTGGAATTCAATTGGCTTTTCATGCTGCGAATGGTGGCATATTTGCCCGTTTTGGGATTGAACGCCCCCTTGAAATCCATTGAATGCAAATTGGCATAGACATCCTGTAAATGGATGTCGGAAAGAAATGCAAATTCAATCTCCTGCGATTGCGCAAGCGAGGCTGAATGGATGCCTGGCAGCTGCCATAGGGTACTCAATAGGAGTAGGGAGAAATACGTCTTTTTCAATTTGGTCGAGAATTAAGGGTTTTAGATAAAAATGAGGTCTGGCTTTTCGATGACAGCCCCTTCGAAACGGTAGCGATAGCTGGACAAGTGGTAGGTGGATGGACAGCGGTAATCTGCAGAAGGCACCTGTTCCCCTGAAGCCATTCTTGGGTTTAAGCTCCCATGACGGGCCAGAAGACTATGGGGATAGCTACCTTAGTTTGATCCCCCAAAACATCCAAAACCAAGAGCTCCTTTAACACGATTTAATTGATGTATGCTCTCTGATATAATACGCCATTGTACACTGATGCTAACGCAATGATTAATTGAAATTGTTCCGTCCAAGCTCCGACTGGAAGAAACATGATCCTAATTCATACTTATGGGAGCTTTATTAATTCTTTGAGTTTGAGTTAGTGATAATTACTTTTCCAACCATTTCCATCTTTCAGCCCAATCAGTCAAAAACTCCTTTCGATATTTTGAGATCGTTTTGGCTCCCTGCTGATCTTTGATAAAAAGTTCCGCATTAACCCTATCGCTATACCAATTGGATCCAAGCTTGAAATCATCCGGGGAAGCCTTCCCGGGCCAGGGAGTTGTGCTGATATACGCACCTTCTAAACCATCTATTTCGGGAATAGTGCTCTTGGTTCTATAATATCCTTTTTCTGGTTTTTTGGACGCATATTTTACTCCAAAAATTCCCTTACCCAGATAATACCCTGGCCAGGTTTGATTTTGAATTTCTATTTCGAATACAACAGAATCTTCCGGAACATCTATTTCTGGTCCTTCAAACCTCCACTCAATGGTAGCATAAGCGGCTACCGTATCTGTTATACTACTACCAGCGTAAAATACCTTTTTGGGACTATAGCCCACCTTTTCAAAACTTCCTCCCCAGCTTTCTCCAGTTGGATCATCGGGATTGCCGTTCATTAGGTAAACAAGTGACGGAGTATCGCCCATTTTAATATTGCCTTCATAATACTTTATAAACTCCTTACCTAAAGCGCCACGACCTTGAATGTAATTATCATAGAAAGCATCTCCTTTGAGTTCTTCCGGGGAATCCTGGTCCATAAACCAGCCTCTGTAAGTTGCATTTGCCTCAATCATCCAAAGGTCCGGATGATGTTCTGCTATATAGGAATAGGCATTGATACTCCATTTCTTGTTCGGACCTCCGATCCAGTACACTCTTATGTTTTCTTTGATTTCTGGAGCGTCATGTAGGGCTTGGGCCAGATCCTCTATTCCTCCCCACACCAGCACCCAAAGCGGCTGGTCACTTTCTTTTTTTGCACATGTAATTATCCATTCTGAGCCTTCAGTAGAGGATGTGTGTCCTTTAAAAGGTGCGGCATCTTTTCCTCCTTGCCTGGTAATCTCTCTCAGGGACTCTGGAGTCGGAAATTCAGCGGCATCGAGGAGTTGGCTGTAATCCTTTTCATAAAGGTCAATCATATCCTGAAAATCCTGAACGTTACCTTCTCCGTAGGGCGACGATACCAAGCCCTCTATCTGAAATTGATCCGCATACATCAACAAGTGTATCATCGATTGAAAATCGTCAGGATCTGTGCCACCTATGTCCGAGCTGATCAATACCCTGGGATTAGCGGACTTTGTTTTCGGCTCATTGCAGCTAATCAATCCTGCAAAAATGAGTATTACTGCCAACCTCAATATTATACCGTTTTTGAAATTCATCTTTTGTTTTTTCTTTTAAAACTCATAGTGGTAAGATTCAATGATAATTGGTTGGTTGCAAATTTATCCTCGTATTTCCTGCAAAACTACCTATATTTCTACATAAACCTATTGAATTCCTAAATGACGAATACCTTTGAGGAAACCATAAACGAGTTTAGCCCCTATGGTTTTATTTGTGAAATTTGGTCGCCTGTCAGATGCGGAACGTTTTGGCACAAATATTTCCCTGATCAATTCGATTCCGAATGAGGATTGGCGTCAACCTGGGAGTTTACAAAAAACACTATCACTGTCGATGAGCTTTGTGATCCTGGAAATTCATCTGAAAGTAGATCTCCTGAAAGCGTTTATCTTCTCTGATATTGTCCCAAACCCACCAATATTTCAAGCTGACCATCATACTTGATTTTTCCTCCAGGCCTTTTTGAAGGAAATGAATGGCTTCATCGGGTCGATTCATCAGGCTGTACAAGGCTGCCGGGTCACATGGATCAATGTAGTGACTGTTTTTCAGTACCTCGAGTACCCCCTCGGTCTCGCCTCTGAGCACTTTTACGGTCATCAGGCCCAGCTTGACCAAGCCCTCCCCGTTCGTCAATTCGATCGCCCGGGATCACCGTTCTCCAGTTTTTTACCAAATCCTGGGATGACCGGACGAATACGCAGCATATCGAAATCCATGTTAAGTGTAATCTCGATAACAAGAATATCGTTGGATTAAAGTTGGCTACCTGGCGCTTATTCCAGCCTATGGGGATTCTTTGGTGGGACGGACTTCTGGACAAAGTAGATTCCGGATATGAGTTCTATCCGGGACACATTCGGAAAACCGGGATTGGAATAAGCTATCAACGCATGTTGTGGAAGGGCCTGTTTGCCACCGTTGAAGTTTTACCACAGTACAAAACCTATTTGGATGAGGATAACAACAAATTAAGAAATGGTTTTAAACTATACAATTCTCTCCATCTGGGTTATCATTTCACATTTGGCAAGAAGAAGCGATTATTTATCGAGCCACAGGTACATTCTCAATTTTGGGTTTTTGATACCAATACGCCGGATGAATTTAAGGCCTTGGATAATAAATGGAAAAACTACTTCCTTTTTGAACCCAATCTCTATTTCGGGGTGAATTTCTAAAGGATGTGACTACTGAAATGGCCCTACCTAATTATATAGGAAAATAAAAAAACTAATGCAAGACTGCGTATCCATCCGACAATCCCGGTAAACAATAGCGCCAGGCTGCTATTAAGACTCAGGTTCATTGAAGTCCCCTGCAATCGGGATAGGAGGCACGCTTGGTAAACATTTCTAGATTGGGGGGCTATGGTTATTTAACCCCGTCATTTGAAATTCAGGTTATCCACTTTCAGGCTGGATATAACGCCAAAATATACGTTTTCTTTTAAAGTAATAAGCACCTAACCCCATTTTTTAATTGAGGAGTTAGATGCTTATTTTAGTTTGATGATATACTTATGGGGCTACAACGGTAACCTTACCTACATCATGAACGATTTGCTTATAATCAAACCCTTGATAACCGTGATTGGTAGCTAACACGGTGACATCAAATTCTCCAGCCGTTTTATACGTGTAGGCCGCATACCATCCTGTTTCACCAAGGGCAGTAGTAAGACCACGGGCTTTAACCAAACCATAATCCTGATAGCGGTCACTTACAATCAACACGGGGTTTCCAAACATGTCAATGGAATCCGTTTCAGAATTTTTCATTTTCATAATTCTTCTTTCCCCTCCTGGCCATACCGAAGCAATATCGGCCTCCGTATCCACAACAAACTTCATGGGCATGTTGACTGTTGGTTGGGTAATAAGGGAATCATTACCGTCTATATCCGTCATGTACATCTTCACATCGTTTACTTGAGGATAAGGAACAATATCCTCCTCCAGACAGGAAAGGAAGATAAAGGGAGTAACCAAACCTATAAGTACAGAATATTTTATTTTTTTCATATTTTTTGTTTTCTAAGGGCAGATCCATCAAGGCCTGCCCGCTGATTTTTGATTTTCTTTCCCGTATCAGGTTAATATCCAGGGTTTTGGACCAGAGAAGCATCTTTTTCTATCTCATTTACAGGAATAGGCAGGAGTAGTTGGTATTCTTCAATCGGCTCCGTCGTATAAATCTGGGTATCGTAGACAATTGGAGTCATTAAAGCGTAAGAAATCTTTTCAATAGCCTTACCTGTTCTGACCAAATCGAAAAACCGGTGGCCTTCAAATGCCAATTCCAATCTTCGTTCATGAAGGATTCGCTCCAGATCCAACTGGTCGGCAGTGATGCCATTAAGGCCCGCTCTTTCTCGCACCATATTGATATAGGTAATCGCCTCATTCGGTTGGTTCATTCCATGCAGGGCTTCAGCATACATTAACAGGGCATCAGCATACCGGGTGATCATGTAATTATTGTCGGTGCCGGTGATATCGTACTGAGACAAGGTGGTTTTCTCAGGAACAAATTTTTTAGGCCATGGTTGTAGTTCCGGGCTTCCCCCCAGCAAAATTCCTGAATCCAATGTAGTGGTGTAACGGCTCCAATCCGGATCACTGATCCAATCGTCGTCTGCTACAAATTCCTGAAGAAAATTGAACATGATTATCGGACCCCCACCTGATGCAATACCGTATCGATATCCGTTCTCGTTTGTCATCCATTTGAAAAGGAAATTCGGTTGGCCGGCAGTAGCATTATAATTTACTTCGAAAATAGATTCGTCATTGAATTTATTCTCAAAAGTGTGAATCTGGGAAAAATCAGATAATAGGGTATAATTACCTGCCTCCTTATCAACAATTAACCGTTTTAGGGCTTCCGCTGCTTCTGAGTGATTTCCCTGAAACAAATGTGCCTTTCCCAGCATGGTCAGAGCTGCTCCTTTAGAGGCCCTTGCCTCCTCGCCTTGAAGATCTGCATCGCCCTTCGAAAAACAATTGGCTACGGCCGTTTCGAAATCAGGAATGATAACTGTATTGTATATTTCACTTACAGATGTACGTCCTATGCCAATAGCAGATGAAGGATCATTCAGCCTTTCCACCACTTTCGGCACATCTCCATAAAGCCTTACCAGGTTAAAATAGGCAAGTCCGCGAAGGAAACTGGCCTCACCGCGGTACGCATTTAGCAATGCAGTTTCTGCGGTGCTGGCGGGTACATAATTGTTGATAATATCAATGATGTTATTGGCATTGACGATTATCTTGTAATGATCCCGCCACAAGCTAAACCTGGAGTTACCACTGTTTTTCTTGAACAGGTAATCGTTGCTTTGGGAATTGACAACTCTTCCGTCATCTGCAATGATTTCAACGTATTGGGGAAGTTCGTTCCGGGAATAAATGGACTGCAAGGGTTCATAACAAGCAATTAAACCTGCCTTGATCTCACTCGGATTGTTGAAAAAAGCCCCCGTCGACAGGGTATCTTCCGGCTGCGTGTTCAAGAAGTCCTCCGAACAGGAAATCAGAGTGGCAGCTAATATGAGCAGTGAAAATAATTTCTTCATAAGATAGTATTTTTATAAAGATAAATTGATTCCAAAAGAAATAGTCCTTGCCAGGGGATAGGCACCACGGTCGATTCCCTGAGAAAGTGCAGAATTCCCCTGAAAGTTTACCTCTGGGTTATAGCCTGGATATTGAGTAAAGAAAAACGCATTTTGTACGCTCAGGTACATACGTAGATTGGCGATCTTGGCTCTGCTGGCAATTTTATTGGGCAAAGTATAACCCAAAATCACGTTCTGAATGTTTACGTAAGTACCTTTGAAAACCAAACTTCCGGAAGCGCTGGCCCCATCGGAACTTTTTCTGATCGGAGTAGCATATATCGCGTCAGTTTGGGTAGGCCTCCAGTAATTTTCAAAATATTCAACGGTCATACTTCTTCTTCCTCCCCCTCTTCCCAGCATGCTTTCAAATTCCACCATAGACAGGTCACCTCCCTGGACTCCATTTATCTGAACCGAAAGATCGAAATTTTTATAACCGAAATCATTGGTCATACCCCATACAAAATCGGGATTATTCTGGCCGATAACTGTCTGATCAGCCGCAGACAGGATACCGTCTCCATTTACATCTGCCGCCTTCGGTGTTCCCGGATTGGACCTGTTGGCCCATATAGACTGCTGAGGATTGAAAATAGGCGAAGTTTTTACATCTTCCCAATCATCGAATGCGCCGAGATTGTAATAGCCCCAGATACCGGCCAACGGTCTGCCTTCGCTTGTATAGCCATTGTTGGTGATTATGGGACGTTTGTCTTTTCCAAGATCCAAGACCCTGTTGCGGTAATAGGATAAATTGGCACTGGTCCTCCAGTTAAACACCCCGGTAACATTTCGGGTGGTAATGGAATATTCAAATCCCCTGTTTCGCATAGAGCCCACATTGGCCATGTAAGAACCAAAACCGGTAACGATCGGCAACGGCATGTTAAACAACATGTTGTCGGTCTGCCGGTAGAAGTAATCCACACTGAACATCACCCTGCTGTCTAATATTTCCAGGTCGGTTCCCACGCCATAGTCAGTAGTTTCTTCCCATCCCAGAGAGGGGTTGGCTACCTTACCATCTACATAAGAAGGGGAAATAGTAGAACCGGAACCCAATACATAAGCACCGGAATTCAAAGTACTTAGCGCAAGGTAATTGCTGATTCCGGCATTACCAATCACACCCCAGCCACCACGGATTTTCAGATCGCTGATATATCTTCTCAAGGGATCAAAGAAACCTTCATCTGAAGCACGCCAGGCGACGGAAAAGGAAGGGAATACTCCCCACTTATTATCTTCACCAAACTTGGAAGAGCCATCACGACGGATACTGCCTGTAAAATAGTATTTGCTGTCATAATTATACATTACCCGGGCAAAACTACCAATCATTGTTTCACGGGACTGATTTGTCCTTGCATCATTTTGTCCGTCTACGACGGTAACGCCCTGATTAAGGGTAGGGACTAAATCTGTGGGATAATCATATTTGTTCATGTAGGAACTCCTATAAATTGCTTCATCTACAGAGTAACCCACCATGGCGTTGAGAGAATGGCTGCTGAACTTCTTCGCATAAGTCAGAAAGTTTTGGGAATTCCACATGAAGTGATTGTTCATTTGATGAATACCCCTTGATCTCGAGAAAGGTTGTTGGGTAGTGGGCATTGAGTTGGGTAGAAAATAATCCCTTTCCCAGAACCTGATCTGCGTATGGAACTCTGACCGGAATGTCAGGTCTTCTAAAAGCCTGAATTCGCCATATAGCGTTGCCAGGTTTTTGATGGTTTTTCGTGTATCCTTAATCTTGAAGGTGGACAAGGGGTTAACTGCAAAATCCAAATTCCAAAACCAAGGGTTTTCGTACGTCGATTCAGTACCATAATAATGTGGGACACCGTTTTCATCCGTAGGCGCCCAAATGGGAGGTAAAGCCAGGGCATTGTAAAAAGGATTGTTGCTGGCACCACCTTCCGTATTGGACAAAACATCAGTCGTTTCAATGGACGGAGCTAGCATAAGGCCTAACTTTAACCATTCGTTTACCTTCATGTCTATATTGGCTCTCATGGAGAAACGTTCATACCCTGACGCCTTGATGATCCCTTCCTGGCCGAAATAGCCACCGGATATCCTATAGTTTACATTGTCAGTACCGCCTGCCGCAGAAAGTTGGATATCATCCACCCGTCCCATTCGACTGATCACATCCTGCCAGTCGGTATCATGAGGGCTGTTTTTGGTGGTATCGGTAACGGTGATCCATCTATAGAACATTTCGTAGGGATCCTGCATACCTTCTTTGTTTCTGGAAAAGTTTCTCCAATTGGAAATCCTGGTTTCGTCGGAATCCGTCCATTGCCATAAAGGGGCCTCAGGATTATTAGTGCCAAAATTGGGATCCTCGATGATGTAGGCCGCCGCTCTGGATTCATCCATCATTTGCAAAAATTGATCCCTGTTCAACACATCCACCTTGTTAAGCATCGATTGGATTCCTGAACTGGCATTCACCGAAATGGTGGGTTTTCCGGATTTTCCCTTTTTTGTAGTTACCAAAATCACTCCATTTGCAGCCTGTGTACCATAAATGGCACTGGAAGAAGCATCTTTCAATACCTCAATGGATTCAATATCTGAAGGGTTAATGGAGTTTAATGGGTTTTCTGTTTTATTATAGCCCTCTTTTATGGGGAATCCGTCAATAACGATCAATGGACTATTACTGGCATTGATGGAGCTTACACCCCTGATCACGATATTTGAACCACCACCAGGTGCGGTATTGTTGTTTGAAACCCTAACACCGGCCATCCTGCCCTGAATGGATTGGGCAAAGTTTGAGTTTGGCCTGTCTTTGAGATCTTCTGAAGAAACCGATGAAATGGCCGTGGAAATATCCCTTCTTTCCTGTGTACCATAGCCAATGACCACTACTTCATCTAAGGCAGACACTTCTTCATCCAAGGTTATATCAATGGTGCTTTTATTACCCACTACCACCGTTTGACTCTCAAAACCTATAAAAGAGAAAACAAGCGTAGAACCTTCCGGAACAGTAATGGAATAATTACCATCAAGGTCGGTAACAGTTCCATAGGTGGTGCCTGGAACGGTCACCGTCACTCCTGGAAGAGACAAACCATCTTTGTCCACGACCCTTCCCTTGATTACCACATCTGCCACCTTATTTGACCTGGTAATTGACATAGTTGTTGGTGATAATCCAGGATTATTTGTTGTAAAATCCATTCCAAAAACGGAAGCATTTTTAGGAATGGGAGGTGTAGCGAAAGCCATTTCCTGGGCGCTAGCATTGGTCGCAAAAAGCAAGACCATTGCCATGCCAAATGAGGCTTTCCCTATCCTCGCTGAGAGGATTGGGATTCTTTTTTTCATAAATATTGGGTTGTTGTTAATCAAATAATGAAATGATGCCCCTATTTTTGAGCATTTGAAAAACTTTTAAATTTGTTAAAAGTGCCGGTATTGTGCTTTATGCTTTTTTTTTAACCATAATCAAACATTTCTTTTTTAATTAAAAATACTAAAACTACCTAGATAACACACAAGCTCCATCCGGATGGAAACTGGATATGTGCTAATCCATTTCTTAAGAAAATCAACAGGACGGAAACATAGAAAATACAAGCAGGAAAAATATCATCGTCCTATTTTAATGTTGGCAATATTAGTTAAAAAAAATTTAAAAAAAAGAAAAAAAACTATTTTGTTAAAGTATGATCTCATATAATATTATAGCTATTTAAATGGAAAATCTCCAAATTAATACATGAAAATTAATTTATAATACTCTGATAATGTTTTTTAGAGATTTTTTCAAAAATTCCAATAGTACCTTTAGCTTGAGCGGAATGCTCACCTTTTGCTTTTAGGTTTTAATAAAACAATTACAATTAACGACCTTGAAGCAGATTTAATATCCTTCCAGCCAAGCAAAAACCATTTACCCAACCAAAATCAGTCCTCTCCAGATCAGTCCTCTACTGACAGAAAGAAGAATAAATGGTGTCCTCTGGGATGCAATACCCTATGGGGGTCGCAGCCACCTAATCCGGAGGCAATATTATTTCCGTAAAATTGATTTGCAATTCTTTTGCCAAGGCAATAAGAAGGCGAAGGAATAAGCGAATGGTGCCCGCAAAGCGTATAATGACTGTTTGGAGTCGGTAAACAAGTTAAAAGTCCGGCAGTTTGCCGCAAAAAGGCCCTCTAAATAGCTCCGAAAAAAAACAATTGTGTGCAGTATAGGGGTTTTGTGTCGCGATAACTGGGATCGAATCCCGATTCTCGGGGCAAGCTCTTTGTCCGCCGCTGCGGATATGAGCCCATGGGATTAAATTTTGGGAATAAGATTCCGGATAAATTCTCTACCCACTCCTGTTTTGAGGTGTTTTTCTCTATTCATGGCCTCTTTTTTGGATTTAAATGTTTCAGTATGGATAAGCTTCCATGGTCGAAAAGCAATCGTCCATCCCTTTGTACCCAGCTCGTTATGTGAGATTAGGCGTTTTTGAAGATTAGAAGTAAATCCGATATAGATTTTATCGAATTTTTCACTGTAAAGTGCATAAACAGTAAACATGGGATTAAAAATAACAAAAAAAGGGCACTGTTTCCAGTGCCCTCGCATGTAGCGGGAACAGGACTCGAACCTGTGTCCGCCGCGGCGGATATGAGCCCGGAATAAATTCGGTTATAAATAAAAAAAGGCACCGATTCCCGTGCCTTCTAGTGTAGCGGGAACAGGACTCGAACCTGTGTCCGCCGCGGCGGATATGAGCCCGGAATAAATTCGGTTATAAATAAAAAAAGGCACCGTTTCCAGTGCCTTCTAGTGTAGCGGGAACAGGACTCGAACCTGTGACCTTTGGGTTATGAGCCCAACGAGCTACCAACTGCTCCATCCCGCGATATATTTTTATTAATTATTTCAAATTTTGTAACTCATTGTCAAGCGCAGCGAGAAAAAAATCCTACACAATATAGCTTGTCAAATAAATCACCGCTTTTCGGTATTTTATACGGCAGCAAACGTTTTTTGTTGCCCTTTCCTTTATTGTGGTACAAAGGTAAGGACATATTCTCAAAAATCAAGTACCTTTGTAAAAAAATCTGAAACCATGTCCGAAAGTACACACAAGGCAGGCTTTGTTAATATCATAGGTAAACCCAATGTAGGGAAGTCCACCCTGATGAATGCCCTGCTCGGAGAAAAATTGTCTATCATTTCCTCCAAAGCACAGACTACCCGACATCGTATCCTTGGCATTATGAATGAAGAGGATTACCAGATTGTTTTCTCGGATACCCCCGGTATGCTGAAACCCAAGTATGAACTGCACAAAAGCATGATGGGCTTTGTCAATCTTTCTCTGGAGGATGCAGATGTAATCGTTTTTGTGACAGATTTGTTTGAAACTGATGAGGATATCCAGGAAATACTTCAGAAAGTCAATGCTTCTGAAGTACCTGTTTTGCTGGTGATCAATAAAATTGACCTGAACAAAGAAGAGAAACTACAGGAAGTCACCGATTACTGGACCCAAAGGATCAAGGCAGCGGTGGTCATACCCATATCAGCCCTGGAGCAGTTTAATTTGCAAAAAATCATGCAGGAAATCCTGGACAGGCTGCCGGTTCATCCACCGTTTTATGATAAGGAAGAACTGAGCGACCGCCCGGAACGTTTCTTTGCCTCTGAGATCATTCGGGAAAAGATATTTACACGGTACAAAAAGGAAATCCCCTACAGTACGGAGGTGAGAATTGAAGATTTTGAGGAAACGGATAAACTGATTCGCATGCGGGCTTTGATTTTTGTGGAAAGGCAGAGTCAGAAAGGGATCATCATTGGAGACAAAGGCAATGCCTTAAAGAAGGTGGGTACCGAAGCCCGGATTGAAATGGAGACCTTTTTCGGAAAGAAGGTGTTTTTGGAAACCTTTGTCAAGGTGGAAGAAAACTGGAGAAAAAATAAAAACAAGTTGAAAAAATTTGGTTACGACCAATAAAATAGCGCATTATGGCTAATATAGTAGCAATTGTAGGGAGACCTAACGTGGGTAAATCCACTTTTTTTAACCGGTTGATAGAGGAAAGGAAAGCCATTGAGGACAACCTCAGTGGCGTGACCCGGGACCGCCATTACGGGCATGCCCAGTGGGGAGGCAAGTTTTTTTCGGTGATCGATACCGGAGGTTACGTGACAGGGTCTGATGATGTGTTCGAAAAGGAAATCCGGAAACAAGTCAAACTGGCCATAGAAGAGGCATCCGTCATTCTTTTTGTGGTGGATTGCATCGATGGACTAACTGATTTGGATACCGAATTTGCCAGGGAACTCAGAAGTACGGACAAACCGGTATTTATGGTGGCTAATAAAGCGGATAACCTGGACAAAATGCTGATGGCCAATGAGTTTTATGCCCTTGGCTTGGGTGAGGAGACCATCTTCCCGATTTCTTCCTCCAGTGGAAGCGGCATAGGTGATTTGCTGGATGAAGTGATCAAAAAATTTCCGGATGAAGGAGAGGAAGACCCGGATGAGGGGGTGCCAAAAATTGCCATTCTGGGTCGTCCCAATGTGGGGAAATCCTCCTTCCTCAATGCCTTGATAGGTAAAGAACGATCTATCGTTACCGATGAAGCCGGTACTACCCGCGATGCCATTCATACCCGATACCAATTGTATGGCAAAGACTATATCCTAACAGATACAGCAGGTATCCGCAAAAAGGCCAAGGTAAAGGAGGACATTGAGTTTTATGCGGTCATGCGTTCCCTGCGTACCCTGGAGGATTCGGATGTGGTGATCGTCATGGTGGATGCTACCCGTGGGCTGGAATCCCAGGATGTAAACCTGATTTCACTGGCGATCAAAAACAACAAAGGGATCATGATCATGGTGAATAAATGGGATTTGATCGAAAAGGATCACAAGACCATGCTCACCTTCAAAGAGGATATGAGCCAAAAGTTAGGTGAAAATAAGTGGATTCCGATTATTTTTATTTCTGCCCTCACCAAGCAGCGGATTTTTCAGGCCATGGAACTGGCCATGAAAGTGTACGACAACAAACACAGGAAAGTGCCTACCTCCAAATTAAACGAATTAATTCTTCCGGAAATAGAAAAATATCCCCCACCGGCAAACAAAGGCAAATACATCAAAATAAAATACATTACCCAGTTGCCAACAAAAAACCCGGTTTTTGCGTTTTTTTGTAACTTGCCACAATACATTAAATCTCCATACACCCGGTTTTTGGAAAACAGGCTGCGAGAGAATTTTGATTTTGAAGGAGTACCGGTAAAGATTACTTACAAGAAAAAATAATCGAATATGAAAAATTTATGGCATGTTGCCCTTCTTGCATTGACTTTATCTACAGGCTGTGCAGTTGAAGATGAACCTGCGGAGCCGCAGTTGGCGGGAGGAGTGTGGAGTCTGGAATCCGCCAGTGTACAGGCCTCGGGTACCGCAGTAATTCCAGGTACCCAGAATTCCGTCCCTGTTTCCATTACCGGTAACGGGGAAGACTACAACATGACCGTGGTCTTTGGTGAAGATCCCAACACGGTGATGGCGGAAGGTGAATTCGTTTTTTTTGTCGAAGTGAGTGTGGCAGGCATTCCTTTTTCAGACCAGCGGTTTCCTGTTCAGGGTGCTGAAACTTTTGCAGGCACCTGGGAAATCGACAACGATCAACTGGTGATGGTGGACACTGATAATGATGTCTTTGAGATGGAAATTTTAGAATTCACGGAAAACCGGCTCAGGGTTTCTGGCATGCCGAATGTCATGGATTTTAGCGAATTTGATATGTCAGGCGTGACCCCTGGGGAAGCAACAGCAGAATTTGTTCTGGTCAGGCAATAATATAACCCGTTTCGTTGGAGCTGGCCAATAGTGAAGGCTTAGCTGTGACAAAACATCATTTTATAGAAACCAGGCTTGATGGGGTATGGGTTGAAGAAATTTTTGAGATTGGGATATTCCCTGTATGGAAAATGAATTTACCTTTTTCCTTCATAAGGGATGTAGATTACTTTTTTGGTTTCAAAGAATTCTTCTGAAAAATAATCATCCAGAAAATAAGGTACATAGGACAGGTTTAAGGCCTCCAGTTCCTCATCCACCTCGCCGCCTTTCAGGTAGAAGATGCCATTTTGGAAATCCTGATGCAGATTTTCTTTTCTGAATTTACCTTTTACCCAGGGAAGGAATTTCTCCATTTGGGTTACCGCCCTGCTGATCACAAAGTGATAGCTTCGGTTCAGGCTTTCTGCCCTGGCCTGTTGGGCTTCTACATTTTGCAAACCGAGCTGCCGGACCACATCCTTTACCACGGTGATCTTTTTGCCTATGGAGTCTACCAGGTGAAAATGGACTTCAGGGAATAGTATGGCCAGGGGAATGCCCGGAAACCCACCTCCTGTGCCAATATCCAATATTTTTGTACCCGGAGAAAACTGGATTACCCTTGCAATACCGAGAGAATGCAATACATGGTGTATGTAAAAACTATCCATGTCTTTTCTGCTGATTACATTGATTTTGCTGTTCCAATCCTGGTAAATTGCTCCCATGAGCGCGAATTGATGCATCTGCTTTTCCGTCAACTCGGGAAAATATTTCAGGATGAGCGAATGGTCCGGCTCCATGAATCAAATATGTTTGTTTTTACCCTGGGCGATTTCGAAAAGCAATTCCCTGGACCTGTGAAGTTGCGCTTTGACGGTGCCCAAAGGTTTTCCCAATTCCTCGGCAATTTCATCATAAGACAACTCGTCAAAATACCTTAATTTGACCAATTTGCGGTACTTGGCCGGAAGTTTTGCGACAAAAATGCGGACCATCTCCTTTCTTTGGGTCTTGATGAATTCATCCTGAGGATTGTTGTCATCATCTTCAATGTCTATATTGACTGTGTTGCCTCCATCATCTGTCATGGTATTGTTGAGGCTCATGGTTTTGAGTTTCTTTTTCCGGATGAAGTCGATGGTATTATTGGTGGCAATGCGGAAAAGCCAGGTGGAGAAAGTGTAGTCTTTTTTAAATTTGTGAAGGTTCCTGAAGGCCTTGGCAAAGGCCTCCATGGTCAGGTCTTCGGCATCATCCGCATCCCTGATCATTTTCAGTATCATAAAATACACGGCTTTCTTGTAGCGTTTCATCAGCGAAGCATAAGCCTGCTGGTCTTTCTCCTTGACCGCCTTGTCGATCAATTCGAAATCTTCCAATGCCTTATCTGAAAAACCTCTTTCGTTTATTTCCATTTAACCGTTTTTGACAGGTAACCTAGTGTACCCAGAACCCAAAAATAGACCATATACATCAAATCGAAAAACATGGTCCAAATCACTTTTCCTTTGCCTTCCAGTTTTTTTCTGGCTTCATGGATGATGAAATACTGAATTGTGGCCCTGAACAAAACTAACCCCAATACCACGGCAATTGGTTCCCAGGACCTGGCGAGAATGACAATCAGGGCAGCAGAAAGCCAGAATATCAAATGACTCAACGAATACAACCCTAATTTTAGTTTATCTTTGCCGCGGTAATATTTACCGGCATGAAAATGACGCTTTTTTTGCGTAAAGTAGTCTTTGAAGTTGGTTTTTGGCTCGGAAACGGTAATGCTTTCAGGATGGGCCACAATGGCGGTATTTGAAGACATGGCATACCGATTGACAAAGAGGTCATCATCCCCGCCTTCAATGTGCCAAAGGGATTTAAAGGCTTTTTTCTCCATAAAAAAATCCTTCCTGTAACACAGGTTTCTACCTACCCCCATAAAGGGAGATTTCCAATACCCAAAAGAGAAATAATAAATGGCGGTAAGCAGGGTTTCGAATTGTATGATTCGATTCAATAAGCCCGGCAGGGCCATGTAGGATCCATGGCCCAGGGCAAAAACCTTATTTTCAAGGCGGATGGGAGCGGACATCCTTTTAATCCAATGTAATGATACCGGTCTGCAATCTGCATCTGTCAACAATACAATACCATATTGGGAGACCTTGATTCCAAGGGTAAGGGCGTATTTTTTTGAAGTTACATGAGAAGGGGTGTACCGGATATTCACCGCCCTGAAATTGGGATATTGTTCGGAAAACTCACGCAGTAAGACTTCTGAATCATCCCAGGAGCAGTCATTGACGACTACCACTTCAAATTTGGGGTACTGTTGTTGCATTAACAAGGGGATAAGGTCCTTGAGGTGGGAGGCCTCATTTTTTGCCGCAATGACAATGGTAACCCCGGGCGGGTTCGGAATTAGATTTTCTTCAGGCTGGTTTTTGTAGAAAAATGCAAATCTGCCAAAAACAAGCAACAAATAAGTAAACTGTATGCCCGAAGCCAAAAAAAACAAGCTCCATAATATATTTTCCATGCTTACCTGTTGAGTCGCTTGCTTAAGATTAAATCAAAAATTTCGTTTCTTTTGTAGAAATGCACCTATTTTTGTGCCCAAATATAAGGAGTAATTGGTGGATTTTTCAATGAAAGGCAGGAATGAAATTTAATCTTCAGCATAAAGATCAGGCCTCAAAGGCCAGGGCCGGGAGGATACTGACAGACCATGGGGAAATACAAACCCCCATATTCATGCCGGTAGGTACAGCAGGATCAGTAAAAGCCGTTCATCAACGGGAATTGACTTATGATATTAAGGCGCAGATCATCCTGGGCAATACCTATCATTTGTACCTTCGCCCCGGTCTGCAGGTGCTGGAGGCCGCAGGGGGGCTTCACAAATTTATGGGCTGGACCGGCCCGATACTCACCGATAGTGGAGGATATCAGGTATTTTCCCTGGCAGATAGCCGGAAAATTACCGAGGAGGCTGTCATGTTTCAGTCCCATATTGATGGCTCCAGGCATCATTTCAGTCCTGAATCGGTGATGGATGTGCAGCGCAGTATAGGAGCAGATATCATCATGGCTTTTGATGAATGCACACCCTACCCCTGCGAGTGGAATTATGCCAAAACCTCCCTGGCCCTGACCCAACGCTGGCTCGGGCGCTGCAAACAAAGATTTGACACTACCGAAGGAAAGTATGGCTATCAGCAGGCTCTCTTTCCCATTGTCCAGGGCAGTACCTACAAGGATTTAAGACAAGATGCTGCCCGTTTTGTGGCAGATCAGGATATGGAAGGGAATGCCATAGGGGGATTATCAGTAGGCGAACCGGCAGAATTGATGTATGAGATGACAGATCTGGTTACCGATCTTTTGCCTAAAGAAAAGCCCAGGTACCTGATGGGCGTGGGAACACCTGCCAATATTCTGGAGGCAATCGGCTTGGGCATAGATATGTTTGATTGCGTGATGCCGACCAGAAATGCCAGAAATGGGATGTTGTTCACTACCGAAGGGATTATCAATATCCGAAATGAAAAATGGAAAGCGGATTTTTCTCCGATAGATACCGGCTTCCCCTCCCATGTCAGTAGTTTTTATACCCGGGCCTACCTGAGGCACCTGACGATTAGTAAGGAAATGTTGGCGGCGCAGATTGCCAGTATTCATAATTTATCTTTTTATCTTTGGTTGGTAGCCCAGGCCAGGGAACATATTATAAAAGGGGATTTTCTACCATGGAAAAATGCCATGGTAGAAAAAGTTGGCAGGCGTCTATAAACCCCGTGGATATTAATCCGTTTGCTATCATTGGGAAATTAAGCCGGTTAAAATGAAGCTATTGGACAAATTGATCATAAAGGATTTTCTCAAGACCTACCTTTTTGTGGTTTTGATGCTGATCATGGTGGTGCTGGTGCTGGATTTCACGGAGAAAAACGATACCTATATCAGAAATAATGTACCGACCAGTGAAGTGTTGCAGTACATGCTGAATTACGGATTGTACCTGAACAACCTGCTTACGCCAATAACAGTTTTCATTTCCGTGATTTTTATCACCTCAAAAATGGCGGGAAGAACGGAAATTATTGCCATTTTAAGCAGTGGGGTAAGTTTCATGCGAATGTTGGTCCCTTTTCTTTTATCGGCCATTTTAATTGCGGTGGTGAGTTTTCTGCTCAACGGCTGGGTACTGCCTGTGGCTACAGCAGGAGTTTCGCAGTTTAAAGTTGAGTACCTGGACAAACAACAACAGTCCAATCAGCAAAACATACACATCCAGGTGGCACCAGATGTGTTTGCCTACATTTCCCGTTATTATACCTCAGCCAATACCGGTTATAATTTTACATTGGAACATATTGAAGAAGGCAAATTGCTGTCCAAATTCTCAGCAGACCGGATCGTATGGGATACCACCACCAATGCCTGGAATGCCAGGAACTGGAAACTTCGGGAATTGCAGGAAATGGGGGAGAAATGGGATACCGGCGATGAGATGGATACCACCTTATCCATTACCCCCAATGATTTTGACCTGCCGCTGAACCACCATGAAACCTTAACCCTTCCAAAGCTTACTGAACAGATAAAAATCCTCGAGGAAAGAGGAGCGGATAATATCAGCTATTACCGCATAGAAAAGTATGTGCGTTTCATGTCTCCCTTTGCCGCCATTCTCCTCACCTTTATCGGGGTCATTGTCTCTGCCAAAAAGACCAGGGGAGGATCGGGGTTTAAGATTGCCCTTGGCTTTCTCCTGGCATTCGTGTACATCATTCTCTTTCTCCTTTCAAGGACTTTTGCTGAAGCCGGTACTGCCTATCCGGTGTTGGCCGTATGGATACCCAATATGGTATTTGGTTTGACCGGATTGATTTTATACAAGACAATACCCCGGTAAAATGGAGCTGGCCACAGTAAAGGATTATTTATGGCTGCATCTGGTGGTCCTGATTTGGGGCTTTACCGCTGTATTGGGTTTGTTGATTTCTCTTCCTCCGGTAGAAATTGTGATTTACAGAACATTAATGGCCAGTGCCGGACTTTTTATATTGATTAAATTCAAGAAAAAACCTGTAAAAGTCAGCTGGTCGAATCTGGGCAAATTCCTGTTGACGGGGGGATTGATCGGGGCGCATTGGATATTATTTTTTTGGGCAGCACAGGTATCTACCGCCTCGGTTTGTCTGGCCGGAATGGCCACCTGCTCACTTTGGACGGCCATCATCGAACCACTTGTAAACCGGGAGCCTGTCAAATGGTATGAGGTATTTCTCGGCCTGCTGGTTATTTTGGGCCTGTTGGTCATATTCAAATTTGAAACCGGCTATTGGCTGGGACTGAGCATGGCTGTTGCTGCAGCACTTATCGGAGCCATATTTACAGTGGTCAATGGGCGATTGATCAAGTCCAGCAGTCCATTCATCATTACATTTTATGAAATGCTGGGAGCCTGTCTCGCGGCATTGAGTTTTTTGCCTTTCTATGCATTCTATTTTTCTTCAGGAAGCATTGGCTGGTTGCCTCAGGGCTGGGACTGGTTTTGGTTGTTGGTGCTCTCGCAGGTATGTACGGTTTTTGCTTTTACTGCCTCAGTCCATTTGATGAAAAGGGTCACGGCTTTTGCCATCAACCTGACAATCAATATGGAACCGGTGTATGGTATTCTGCTTGCCTTTTTGGTATTTGGTGAAAAGGAAAAAATGACAGCAGGCTTCTATTTGGGAACCATGGTCATCCTGTTCTCCGTATGTTTGTACCCAGTCATCCAGTATGCACTCAAAAGGAAAATGACCCGGCAATTGCGTCGACTGCAATAAGGTTTAATCAAGCGCTTTACGCAACTGTATATAGTGGTCCGGAAAGGAAAGCTGTTTCGGCTCTTCTGAAAATAAGCCGAAAACGGATGAACCTGAGCCCGACATAGAAGCGTACCAGGCTCCTGCCTGATACAGTGAAGATTTGATGACTGAAAGTATGGGATATTTTTTAAAGAGGCTGCTTTCAAAATCATTGTCAAGATCTTTTTTCCAGTTTTCAGGTTTTTTCAATATTTCCTTCAGGTCTTTCTGTCCGGATACGGGTTGTACACCGGCATAGGCTTCCTGAGTACTGATATGAATTCCAGGATGAATAAGGTACAGCCAGTTTCCTGACAGCTTCACCGCTGCAGGTTGAAGCAATTCCCCTCTTCCTGTGGCAATTTGGGCCTGATTTTCAATGAAAAATGGACAGTCGCTGCCCAGGCGCGCCGCATACTGTTTAAGTTTTTGTTTGTCAATTTTTAACGCAAAGATATCATTCAGCATGGATAGTGCGAAAGCTGCATCAGCAGATCCCCCGCCAAGACCAGCCCCAATGGGTATGTTTTTATGCAGGTGGACTTGAACAGGCGATAATTGCGGGAAATCAGCCACCAATAAATGATAGGCCTTTAAGATCAGGTTATTTTCAGATTTACCGGGAATGGCCATTCCGCTACTACTGAACCCGGAGTTTTCGGATGGGATTATTTCCAAAGCATCAGTAACAGGTATAGGGTACATGCAGGTACTGATTTCGTGGTAGTTGTCTTCTCTTTTGCCTAGGATTTGCAGCCCCAGATTTATTTTTGCGTTGGGAAAAGTGATCATGATAAAGTGCCTTTTGAATCCAAAAGTAAAATAAAGCCATGGATAAATTGAAGGGACAAGGACAATTCCTCCGAAAGAAAAATCATTTGGGGGATAAAGGGTGGTGAAAGGGACAGTTAAAGCCTGTTTTGGGGAAAAAATTTAACAAATGTTTGCATCAGAATAATATTTTGAAATTTTTTACATTAGTAAAATTTAAAAAATTAAATTCTACACTTTACTTAATAATAAACTATAATTTCTATTTCTATTTCAAATGCCTAATATTATTATTTCTCATAAATTAAAAAATGAAATAAAATATTGTAAGTATGGATTATGGGTTTTAATATTGCATTATCATTAGAACCAAAAAGGTAAAGATTACCATTTAAAAAAAACGAAATATGTTCATTCTGGTCAGCCTTGTCGTACTTATCGTCATTATCATCTAGAGAGGGATGAAGCGCTGATCTATTGCCGATAGAAAAATACCATAAAGTGCTTCATTCGAGTGAAGCACTTTTTTTTATAAGCCAGTTGTTAAAAAAAAATAGATACAAATAAATGAGTGATTCAAAGAAACACAGTTGGGAGGTAAGTGATAATCAGGAAAATCCTGCTTCAATGGCCATGTTGTATGCCACCGGTCTTTCAGATGAAAAAATGAAACAACCCTTTGTGGGAGTGGCCAGCTGTGGATATGAGAGCAATCCCTGTAACATGCACCTCAATGATTTCGCGAGAGCCATCAAGGCTGCTACCGTGAAATCCAAGCTAACTGGAATGGTTTTCAATACAATAGGTATCAGTGACGGAATTTCCATGGGAACAGCCGGGATGCGGTACAGTTTGCCTTCCAGGGAAATCATTGCTGACTCCATTGAATCATTTATTTTAGGTCATTCGTTCGATGGGATTGTAGCAGTGGCTGGTTGTGATAAAAATATGCCAGGAGCTATTATGGGCATGCTTCGTGTCAACCGGCCCAGCATCATGGTCTATGGGGGTACTATCCGTTCCGGGAAATACAAAGGGGAGAAACTCAATATCGTCTCTGCATTTGAAGCCTACGGCAAGCGCATCAAAGACGAGATTTCAGATGAGGACTACATGGGTGTCATCAAGAATGCCTGTCCAGGAGCGGGGGCATGCGGCGGGATGTATACTGCAAACACCATGTCTTCGGCCATAGAGGCCATGGGGCTTTCCCTGCCTTACAGTGCGTCTAACCCGGCCAATTCCAAAGAAAAAGCTGCAGAATGTGAGGCCGCAGGAGAGTTTATAGCTAACCTCCTGGCCATGGACCTTAAGCCAAAAGACATCCTTACCCGAAAGAGTCTGGAAAACGCCGTCCGGGTAGTGGTAGCATTGGCAGGAAGTACCAATGCAGTTCTTCATTTGCTTGCTATTGCGCGTACGGCTGGCATAGATTTTGGCCTGGAAGACTTTAAGCGAATCAATGCAAGTACGCCTGTTTTGGGTGATTTCAAGCCAAGTGGCAAGTACCTGATGGAGGACCTGCACGAGCAGGGTGGGCTTCCGGCATTTATGAAATATTTGCTGGATAATGGTTTGCTGCATGGAGATTGCATGACAGTAACAGGTAAGACTATTGCAGAAAACCTGGCCAACATTGCTCCGGTTAAGGCAGAAAAGGGAAGTGTAATCTGCCCGCTGGAAGATCCGATTAAGGCCACAGGTCACTTGTGTATCTTAAATGGAAACCTGGCACCTGAAGGTGCGGTGGCTAAAATTTCCGGAAAAGAGGGTGTTTCCTTTACCGGACCGGCAAAGGTTTACAATTCAGAACAGGAGGCCAATGATGCCATGAAAAACCAGGAGGTTCAGAAAGGTGATGTGGTTGTAATCAGGTACGTAGGTCCCAAGGGGGGACCGGGAATGCCCGAGATGTTGAAACCCACTTCCATAATTATTGGCTCCGGCCTGGGTTCGGATGTGGCTTTGATCACAGATGGGCGATTTTCCGGAGGCACCCATGGTTTTGTGGTAGGACATGTAACGCCCGAAGCCTATGTAGGTGGACCGATCGGACTCCTGCAGAATGGTGATATCGTAACCATCAATGCGGAAAGTTTGGAAATAAGCTGCAATGTTAGCCCTGAAGCCTTTGAAGAAAGGAAAAAAACCTGGGTTAACAAAGATTTAAGCCATTTAAATGGAACGCTAAAAAAATATTCTCAGTTAGTTTCTACGGCATCCGAGGGGTGCGTGACAGATAAAAGTTAACGATTATGAATGATTCCCGAATAAGAGGTGCTGAAATAGTCATCAAGTCATTGGTGGCAGAAAACGCCAGATACATCTTTGGCTACCCAGGAGGAGCCATTATGCCGGTATATGATGCCTTGTACGATTATATGGATCATATCCAGCACATTCTGACAAGACACGAGCAGGGCGCCATACATGCGGCCCAGGGCTATGCCCGGGTTTCAGGTCAGGTGGGTGTCTGTATGGCTACTTCCGGCCCTGGAGCTACCAATTTGATTACAGGTATTGCTGACGCACTTATTGACAGTACGCCCTTGGTATGCATTACCGGTCAGGTAGCTTCTCATTTGTTAGGTACGGATGCTTTTCAGGAAACAGATGTGGTAGGCATATCCATGCCGGGTACAAAGTGGAATATTCAGGTTCGAAAGGTGGAAGATATAGCTCCTGCCATCGCCAAGGGATTTCATATAGCCCGTTCGGGAAGGCCTGGTCCGGTTTTGATCGATATTACCAAAGATGCGCAAACAGCCCTTGGGGAATTTAATTATGTTCCTTGTCTGAATATAAGGTCTTACAGACCCTACCCCAAGTTGGAGGATAGCATCATAGTGCAGGCAGCAAATCTTATCAACCAGGCTAAGAAGCCCTATGTACTGTTTGGACAGGGAGTGATATTGGGAAAGGCCGAAAAGGCGTTGCAGGAATTCCTCGATAAATCTGGTATACCTGCGGCTTGTACGCTACTGGGCACGGGTGCCTTATCAGAGGATCATCCCAACTATGTAGGAAAATTGGGGATGCACGGGAACTATGGGCCCAATATTTTGACCAACCAATGTGATGTCCTGATTGCAGTTGGAATGCGTTTTGATGACCGGGTTACCGGGGATGTGAAACGCTATGCCAAACAGGCAAAAGTTATTCACCTGGAATTGGATCCTGCAGAGATAAATAAAAATGTAAAATGTGAGGTGGCTGTTTTAGGTGATTGCCGCATTAGCCTGGAGAAGCTTACTGAAAAAGTAGAAAAACGATCCCACCCCGAATGGATTAAAGCATTCAGGGAATTGGAGGCTGAAGAAAAGCGGGTGGTTGTGGGAAATGACCTTTCACCTACCAAAGTTGGCCTGACCATGGGAGAGGTTATTCGTCATATCAATGAATTTAAATCAGATGATGCCATTCTGGTAACAGATGTGGGGCAACACCAAATGGTAGCCTGGAGGTATTTTGAATACAAAACCACCCGTACCCAGGTAACATCAGGGGGATTGGGAACCATGGGTTTTGCCCTTCCCGCAGCCTTGGGAGCTCAGTTGCATGATTTCAACAGACAGGTAATCTGTGTGGTAGGTGATGGTGGCATACAAATGACCATTCAGGAGTTGGGGACCATTATGCAGACCCAGGCTCCTGTAAAGGTTGTTTTATTGAACAATAATTTCCTGGGCATGGTAAGGCAGTGGCAACAATTGTTTTTCGACAAGCGCTATTCCTTTACCGAGTTGGATAACCCTGATTTTATTAAAATAGCTGAAGCGTATAATTTTAAAGTTCAGAAAGTTGACATACGTGGGGACCTGCGTCAGGCAGTTGCAGAAATGTTTGTCCATGAAGGACCTTATTTTCTTGAAGTAGTAGTAGAAAAAGAAGACAATGTATTCCCGATGATTGCTTCAGGAAGTTCAGTTGAAGAGGTTAGACTTAGTTGATTCATAATGAATAAAAGATACACCATTTCTGTTTTTACAGAAAATTTCATAGGTATACTCAGTAGAATAACGCTGATTTTTACCCGTAGAGGCATTAATATTGATGGGTTTACCGCATCAGAAAGCAGGGAAGAAGGCATCTACAGAATAACCATTGTGGTGCATACCACCGAAGAGCAAATCATTCAGCTATCCAAGCAAATAGAAAAGATCATAGACGTGATCAAGGCTTTTTATTACCTGGATGATGAAATGGTTTTTCAGGAAATTGCCCTGTATAAAATCCCCATTGATAATATTGACTCTGGATTGGAAAAAGTAATCCGGCAGCACAATGCCAGGATCATTTCTGCGGAGAAAGACTTTGTGGTAATTGAAATGACGGGTCACAAAGAGGAGACCCAGGAATTATTGGAGGTACTGAAGGACTTCAATGTTTTGGAATTCGTTAGATCGGGAAGGGTGGCCGTGGCCAAGCCCATGGAAACCATAGATAAATATTTGTAACCTATTTAAAATTAATTTTAATATATAATTATGAAACTGAAGTTCGGTACAGTTGAAGAAAATGTTGTAACAAGAGAGGAATTTCCTCTTGAAAAAGCCAAGGAAGTACTTAAAGATGAGGTAATTGCCGTTTTAGGCTACGGAGTACAGGGCCCTGGACAGGCCCTTAACCTAAAAGACAATGGATTCAATGTCATTGTTGGTCAGCGCAAGGATTCTAAAACCTGGGATAAGGCCATTGCAGATGGCTGGGTGCCTGGGGAAACTCTTTTTGAATTGGAGGAAGCCTGCGAAAAGGGGACCATTCTTCAGTTTTTGTTGTCTGATGCCGGACAAATTGCCCTTTGGCCTACTGTTAAGAAGCACTTGAAAGCAGGAAAGGCATTGTATTTTTCCCATGGCTTTGGTGTAACCTACAAAGACCAGACAGGCATTATTCCGCCTAAAGATGTGGATGTGATTTTGGTAGCACCAAAAGGCTCAGGAACTTCATTGAGGAGAATGTTTGTTGAGGGTAGAGGTTTGAATTCTTCATTTGCCATTTACCAGGACGCAACTGGTAAAGCCCGCGACAGAGCCGTGGCGCTGGGTATAGGTGTAGGTTCCGGATATTTGTTCGAAACTGACTTCTACAAAGAAGTGACTTCGGATCTTACCGGAGAAAGAGGAACATTGATGGGAGCTATTCAGGGTATTTTCGCAGCTCAGTATGAAGTATTGAGAGCCAATGGGCATTCTCCTTCAGAGGCTTTTAACGAAACTGTAGAAGAACTAACCCAAAGTTTGATGCCATTGGTGGCCGAAAACGGAATGGATTGGATGTATGCCAATTGTTCTACCACTGCTCAGCGGGGTGCTTTGGATTGGTGGAAGCCTTTCAGGGATGCCACCAAACCTGTTTTTGAAGATTTATACAACAGTGTAAAGGCAGGTAAGGAAGCCGCCAAGTCAATAGAATCCAACAGCAAATCAGATTACAGGGTGAAGCTGGAGGAAGAGTTAAAGGAATTGAGAGAATCAGAAATGTGGCAGGCAGGTGCAACTGTCCGTAAATTAAGACCGGAGAACAATTAAATCATGTCAGAAAAGCTTTGGATATTCGATACCACCCTAAGGGATGGTGAACAGGTACCGGGTTGTCAGCTCGATACCAGGGAAAAGATTGTGGTAGCCAAGGCTTTGGAAGAACTGGGTGTTGATATCCTTGAGGCTGGATTTCCCATATCCAGCCCTGGGGATTTCAATTCCGTAGTAGAAATATCAAAGGCAGTGGATCGGCCAATTATCTGTGCTTTATCCAGGGCAGTGGAAAAAGATATTGAAGTGGCGGCGGAAGCATTGCGTTTTGCCAAAAGGAGCAGGATTCATACAGGTATAGGCGTTTCAGGCTACCACATACAGCACAAACTCAGAAGTACGCCGGAAGCCGTAATGGAGAAAGCCATAAAAGCTGTGAAGCTGGCCCGGAATCTTGTGGAAGAAGTGGAGTTTTATGCCGAAGATGCAGGCCGGGCAGATCCGGAATTTCTCACCCGAATTCTGGAAGCCGTTATTAAAGCCGGGGCCAGGGTGGTCAATATTCCGGATACCACCGGTTACTGTCTTCCGGAACAATATGGAAACATCATCCGGCATTTAAAGGAAAATGTTTCCAATATCGATCAGGCCATTATTGCCACGCATTGTCACAATGATCTGGGATTGGCCACAGCCAATAGCCTTTCCGGAGTGCTGAATGGCGCAAGACAAGTGGAAGTAACCATGAACGGTATAGGAGAGCGGGCTGGCAATACTTCCCTTGAGGAAGTAGTCATGGCCATCAAAAGCCACAAGGAGATCCCCGTATATACCGATATCAACACCAAAAAAATATACGAAACCAGCAGGATCATTTCCAAGCTGATGAATATGCCGATTCAGCCCAATAAGGCAATTGTTGGCAGAAACGCCTTTGCACATTCTTCCGGAATTCATCAGGATGGAGTGCTTAAAAACAGGGAAAATTATGAGATAATGGACCCGAAGGATGTTGGGGTGGAGGAATCTTCCATAGTTCTTACGGCAAGAAGCGGCCGTGCAGCCTTAAAGCACCATTTAAAATTGCTCGGGTTTGAATTTGAAAAGGAGAAGCTGGATGAGATCTATGAAGATTTTCTGGTTTTGGCCGATGCCAAGCGGGACATCGGAAGAAAAGACTTGTTATCCCTATTGGGAGAACATATAGAAAACTCACCTTTCATCTCACTTGAGCAGATTGCCTACCAGGGCAAAGAAGGCGAAGAAGCCAGTGCTGAGATCAGTTTGGCTATCGGCGACGATATCAAACAGGGTGTTTCTAAGGGCAACGGGCCTGTTGACGCTGTGATCAAGGCCATCAAACAACTCATTTCTCAAGAGGTAATCCTGGATGAGTTTTTGATCCAGGCCATGACAAAGGGAAGTGATGATACATGCAAGGTGCATATGCGCCTGATGCATGAAGGGAAGCCCTATCATGGGTTTGGGTCCGAAACAGATATTGTTTTGGCTTCTGCCAAAGCTTTCGTAGATGCTTTAAACAAGTTACCTGTCAAGTAAGTTGACAAAAATTTAACCATAATGGAGAAGAAAACATTATTTGATAAAATTTGGGATGCCCATGTGATCAAATCAATCCCTGACGGGCCAGATGTGTTTTTCATTGATAAGCATTTTATCCATGAAGTAACCAGTCCGGTAGCATTCCTGAACCTGGAGAAAAGGGGCACCAAGGTGATGTTTCCCGAAAGGACCGTAGCCACTCCGGATCACAATGTGCCTACTATCGATCAGGATAAGACCATCAAAGACCAGCTCTCCCGGATGCAGGTAGAAAAACTCAGGGAGAATTGTAAAAGACATGGCATCGATTTGCATGACCTGGGGACAGACCACCACGGAATTGTTCATGTGATAGGCCCTGAACTGGGAATCACCCAACCGGGAATGACCATCGTATGCGGTGATAGCCATACCTCCACCCATGGTGCTTTTGGAACCATCGCCTTTGGGATTGGTACTTCTGAAGTTGAAATGGTTTTTGCTACCCAGTGTATCATGCAGGCCAAGCCTAAAAAGATGCGCATTACAGTAGACGGGACCCTTGGGAGAGGGGTGAGCTCTAAGGACATTATTTTATATATTATTTCCCAGATTTCTGCCAGTGGTGGAACAGGTTATTTTATAGAATATGCAGGTAGTGCCATCCGGTCTTTGAGCATGGAAGCCAGAATGACGATCTGTAACATGAGTATAGAAATGGGAGCCAGAGGCGGGCTAATCGCTCCTGACGAAACTACTTTTAATTATCTTGAGGGCAAGGATTTGGCGCCAAAAGGGGAAGCATGGGATCAGGCAGTAGCTTACTGGAAGACCTTAAAAACCGATGAAGGGGCAGAATTTGACCTGGAATACCACTACAATGCGGTGGATATAGAGCCCATGATCACGTATGGCACCAATCCTGGTATGGGGGTAAAAGTAAGGGAGAGTATACCCACCACTGAAGGGATGAAGGAGAGTGTAAAAAAATCTTATATCAAGTCCCTGGATTATATGGGGTTTAAGCCGGGAGAACCCATGAAAGGCAAGAAAATTGACTATGTCTTTGTGGGGAGTTGTACCAATGGAAGAATAGAGGACCTGAGGACGGTGGCTGAATTTGTCAAAGGCAAAAAGAAGGCGGATAACATAACTGCCTGGATCGTACCCGGCTCCAGAGAAGTAGAGAAAAAAGCCATGGAAGAAGGTTTGGTCCAGATTTTGGAGGAAGCTGGATTCAAGCTCAGGCAGCCAGGTTGCTCGGCTTGTTTGGCAATGAATGACGATAAGATCCCATCCGGGAAATATGCAGTTTCTACTTCCAACCGTAACTTTGAAGGAAGACAGGGTCCGGGAAGCCGTACATTGCTGGCTTCACCACTCACTGTTGCCGCAGTGGCCATCACGGGTGAAATAACTGACCCAAGGGATTTGATAGAGGAATTAGCATTAGAAAAATAAAATCATGGCATACGATAAATTTGATGTTTTGACCAGCAGAATGGTCCCGCTTTCTACCGAGAATGTAGATACCGACCAAATCATTCCGGCCAGGTTTTTAAAAGCCACCGAAAGGAAGGGATTTGGGGATAATCTTTTTAGGGATTGGCGGTACGATAGCGAAGGGAACCCAAAACCTGATTTCGTCCTGAATGATCCTACCTATGAAGGGAAAATCCTTTTGGCGGGGAGGAATTTCGGTTCCGGATCCAGTAGGGAACACGCCGTTTGGGCAATTTATGATTATGGCTTCCGCTGTGTGGTGTCCAGTTTCTTTGCGGATATATTTAAAAACAACTGCTTGAATATCGGTGTGCTACCCGTAACGGTAACCCCTGAATTTGCAGATGAGCTTTTTGCCGCTGTAGAAGCAGACCCTTCTGCGGAGGTAGAAGTGGATATCAACAAGCAAACCATTACCTTGCTTTCTACGGGTAGATCTGAAAGCTTCGATATCAATTCCTACAAGAAGCAAAACATGAAGAATGGCTTTGATGATATCGATTACTTGTTGAACCTGAAGACGGAGATTCAGGCTTTTGAGGCAGGTAGATAAAATGTAAAGCAGAGAACAGAGGAATTTTAGGGGTTAGGAATGATGAATTGACAGGGATGCGCAGAGAAAAGAATATAGAAATCATGGATACCACCCTCAGGGATGGGGAGCAAACCTCAGGAGTATCCTTCCTCCCTTCAGAAAAGTTACAGATTGCAAAGCTTTTGCTGGAGGAACTTCGGGTGGACCGCATCGAAGTGGCATCTGCCAGGGTTTCGGAGGGGGAACTCGAGGGAGTAAAGAAGATCACTCATTGGGCTGCTGAAAAGGGTTATCTGGATAAAATCGAGGTTTTAGGTTTTGTGGATACTCCCAAGTCAGTTGATTGGATCGTGGATGCAGGGGCGAAAGTGCTTAACCTGCTTACCAAAGGTTCCTTAAATCACCTGACGCATCAATTAAAGAAATCACCGGAAACTCATTTTGAGGAAATTGCCGAATGCATCCGTTACGCACAGGAGCACGGGATAGAAGTGAATGTTTATCTGGAAGATTGGAGTAACGGCATGAGAAATTCAAAGGACTATGCCCTATCTATGATCCGGTTTCTTTCTACCTTGCCTGTAAAGCGGATCATGTTGCCCGATACTTTGGGATTGCTTTGCCCCCAGGAGGTCAATGATTTTCTTGGAGAAATTTGCCAATCGTTTCCCCAGGTCCATTTTGATTTTCATGCTCACAATGACTATGACCTTTCGGTGGCCAATGTGCTGAATGCAATAAATGTTGGCGCCAGAGGGATACATACTACGGTCAATGGTTTGGGTGAAAGGACCGGAAATGCGCCCCTAGAGTCGGTTGTAGCTGTAATCAAAGATTTTACCGATTATTCTTTAAACATCAACGAAAGTAAAATTTATAGAATCAGTAAATTGGTAGAGCAGTTTTCTGGTTTGAGAATCCCAGCCAATAAGCCTGTGGTTGGAGAGAATGTGTTTACCCAAACAGCAGGAGTACATGCTGACGGGGATAACAAGAAAAACCTTTATTTCAGTGATTTATTACCGGAAAGGTTTGGGAGAACCCGCAAATATGCCTTGGGTAAGACCTCGGGGAAGGCAAATATTCTCAAAAATCTGGTGGAATTGGGTATTTCTCTGGAACCGGACGAATTGGCCAAGGTGACGCAGAAAATCATAGAGCTTGGTGACAAAAAGGAAAGGGTTACTACCGAAGACCTGCCTTACATCATTTCAGATGTCTTACAGAACAATTCCATCCACAAGGATATTGTCATAGATGGTTACCATATGGTGCATTCCAAAGGGCTAAAGCCCTCTGTTCAGCTAAGGATAAAGATGTACAGCGAGTTTTATGAACAGAATGCCTCTGGAGATGGACAGTATGATTCATTTATGAAGGCATTGAAGAAGATTTATAAATCACTCAACAAAGAGCTTCCAAAGCTAACTGATTTTCATATCAGTATCCCTCCGGGGGGCAAGACCGATGCTTTTGTGGAATGTGTCATCACCTGGGACCTGGGTGGAAGAATTTTTAAAACCAAGGGACTGGACAGTGACCAGACCATTGCTGCCATGAAGGCAACCGAAAAAATGTTAAATATCATTGAACAAATTAAAAATAATAACAAAACAGAAAAAAAGAACCCTTATGGAAATGAATATAGCCCTATTGCCTGGTGATGGAATAGGACCTGAAGTGATTGCTCAAGCGGTAAAAGTCGTTGAGGCCATTGGAAAAAAATTCAACCATCAAATTACTTTTAAGGAAGCCATTACAGGTGCTGCCGCAATAGATGCTGTAGGCCAGCCTTATCCTGAAGAGACCCACCAGGTTTGTCTTCAGTCCGATGCAGTGCTTTTTGGAGCCATTGGCGATCCCAAATTTGATAATGATCCAAGTGCAAAGGTTAGACCAGAACAGGGGCTGTTGGAAATGAGGAAAAGGTTGGGCTTATTTTCCAATGTGCGTCCCACTTTTACCTTTCCTTCATTGCTTCATAAATCTCCTCTGAAAAGAGAAAGAATAGAGGGAACGGACTTGGTTTTTTTAAGAGAACTGACCGGAGGTATTTACTTTGGTGAACCAAGGGGAAGAAACGAACAGGGTACAAAAGCATTTGATACATGCGTTTACTCTGTAGAAGAAATTGAAAGACTGGCCCGCATGGGCTTTGAATTTGCCCAAAAAAGAAGAAAATTACTAACCTGTGTGGACAAGGCAAATGTGTTGGCTACATCCAGGCTGTGGAGGGAAACGGTTCAGCGTATTGCCCCGGAATATCCGGATGTGAAGGTTGAATACGAATTTGTGGATGCTGTAGCCATGCGTTTGGTACAGTGGCCCAAAGCCTATGATGTATTGATCACGGAAAATTTGTTTGGAGACATCCTTACTGATGAGGCTTCAGTGATCAGTGGCTCCATGGGACTGATGCCTTCAGCTTCTATAGGGATTAAAACCAAGCTTTTTGAACCCATACATGGTTCTTATCCCCAGGCAGCAGGAAAGGATATCGCCAACCCCCTGGCTGCTGTATTGTCAGCCTCCATGATGTTTGAGTATGCTTTTGGACTTATGGACGAAGCAAAAGCCATCTCTGATGCAGTCAATCTTTCCCTGGAAAGTGGGATTGTGACCGAAGATCTGGCTGAGGGTGATAAAGCTTATAAGACCTCTGAAGTGGGTGATTGGCTGGCCTCACAAATCGCTAAGTCATAGAAAAGAATCCCAATAAAAAACGAAGCCTTCTTGTTTCCAGAGCAAGAGGGCTTCGTTTTTTATTGGGCATATTGTAGTTTCTATTTCTTTTTTTCAACAAAAATATCAATCAGTTCCTGGGTTATTCCACAAGAAGAATATCCTCCATCATGGAAAAGGTTCTG
Organism: Cyclobacterium plantarum; assembly: GCF_011290685.1. Lineage (GTDB taxonomy): Bacteria > Bacteroidota > Bacteroidia > Cytophagales > Cyclobacteriaceae > Cyclobacterium > Cyclobacterium plantarum. The sequence goes on along the minus strand of NZ_JAANYN010000007.1, from coordinate 42,065 downwards.
CATGGTAACCATTCTGGTAAAATCTGAAAACAAAGAAATAATATACTCAGCACATGCCTCAGCAGAAGCGTTTCCAAGTGGTGAAGCGATATCTGCAAAATCAAAGAAGTCATCAAAGCCCCCAATTCCTGATCCGGCAGTTGTTTTTGTTGGCGATTGAGAAACGGTATTGACCCTGACTTTTTTGAGTTTACCATATCTCAGGCCGTAGTTTCTGGCGATGCTTTCCAAAATTGCCTTTGCTTCAGACATGTCTGAATAGAATGGGAAAGCCCGTTGGGCAGCTATATAGCTCAAGCCAACCACAGAGGCCCATTCATTTAAAATATCTTTCTGTTCGGCCACCTGCAACATTTTATGAAAAGAAATGGCGGAGACATCGTAAGATTTTTGTACCCAGTCGTAATTCAGGTCTCCATATGCCTTGCCTTTTCTTACGTTGGGTGACATGCCTATGGAATGCAGTAGGAAATCAAAATTCCCACCCAAATATTCTTTAGCCTCATCATAAAGCTTTTCTATGTCTTCCACGGAAGTGGCATCGGCTGGGATGATAATGGTGTCACAAGCCGCTGCCAATTCTTTAATTGCTCCCATTCTCATTGCTATAGGAGCATTGGTAAGGACGAATTTCGCCCCTTGTTCTTTGGCCTTCAAGGCTGTTTGCCAGGCAATGGAATTTTCATCCAATGCCCCGGTAATGATTCCTTTTTTACCTTTTAATAGATTTTCAGACATATTTTTCTTTTAACTTTCTAACTTAAATTAAATAATATTCTTTAAAATTAGCTAATAATGATGAAAACTTTTTGGAAAATAAGCTTTTGTAACTAATTCTTATTGTCTAATTGTTCAATAACTCCTTGGCATTTTCGAAGGCTGTGGCAGAAGGATTGGATCCGGAAATCATCTTGGCAATTTCAAGAAGTCTTTCCTCAGCATTCAATAACTTTATTTTGCTCACAGTCCTTTTTGCACTGTTGTCCTTGAAAACGAAATAGTGTTTTTCACCTTTGGCCGCAACCTGAGCAAGATGGCTGATACAGATAACCTGGTGGTTTTCAGCAATTTTCTGCATCATTCGCACCATTTGAAGTGCAACCTCTCCAGACACCCCTGTATCGATTTCGTCAAATATCAGAGTAGGCAAAGCCATTTTGTCTGCCATGACAAATTTTATGGCAAACATCAACCTCGAAAATTCTCCACCGGAAGCTACCTGACCGATAGGTTGGGCAGGAATTCCCTTGTTGGCCGAAAATAAAATATCAATTTCGTCTATCCCGGATTCATTTGCCGGAATCTCTTTTCTAAGGATCTCAACTTTAGCATTTTCCATGCCGAGCTGACCGAGTAACTGCTGAATTTCTTTACTGAAATCCTTAAATACAGACATTCTTTTTTTTGACAACTGCTCTCCGGCCGAATACAGTGCTTGCTCGGCCGTTTTTAACTCAGCTCGTTTTTTGGACAGTTCTTCTTCCAAATGATCCGCCCTGAAAACCTTGTCGGCAAGAGTGGAAGTAAGTTCAATCAATGCTTCATCGGATTGAACACCATGTTTTTTTTGAAGCTGGTAAATTTTACTTAACCTTTCCCTTACCCATTCAGACCTTTCGACATCAACTTCTACATGCTGTTCTTCAGCAGACAGGCTTTGCAGGATATCTTTCAATTCAATGATCAGACTCTGAAACCTCTGTTCTAAATCTGCCAGGTTTTTACCAAATTTTCCGAGAAAATTGAAGTGCTGTTTTGCTGATCCCAGCAATTGCATGGCGCCCATTTGCTCATTGTCCAGAAGCTCCAAAGCCTCCAGTGCCTTTGCTTTGATTTCCTCGGCATGGTTCAGGATTTCTTCTTCTGATTCCAGCTGTTCCTGCTCTCCGCTAGTCAGGTTAAGGGAGCTGAGTTCTTCCAGCTGAAATTGATTGTAATCGGATTCTTGCTGAAGATTAACCATTTCTTTTTCCAGGGCACCCACATTTTTCTGAAGGGCTACATAGTCCTGGAATAGTCGTTTAAACCGTGTCTTTTCTTCTTTTGTTTTGGCGAAAGCATCCAACAGGGACAATTGGTAAGAGGAGGCTCCCAACAGGAGATTTTCATGCTGGGAATGGATATCCATTAATGTTTTTCCCAAAACCTTTAAGGTTTCCAGTTTTACTGGAGTATCATTGATAAAGGCTCTTGATTTGCCGGAAGGAGAAATTTCCCTTCGGATGATACAAAAAGTTTCATAATCCAATTCTTCCTGTTCGAAAAATGGTTTTAACCCATAATTTTTCACCTCAAAAACACCTTCTATGATACACTTTTTCTCCTCATTGTATAGGGATTTAGTATCTGCCCTGTTACCTAGCAATAAGCCTACAGCACCCAACATGATGGATTTACCTGCACCGGTCTCTCCTGTGATCATGTTCAGGCCTGGGCAGGGTTTCATTTCCAATTTTTCTATCAAAGCATAATTGGCGATGCTAAGGTTGGTTAACATGGTGCTTTGGTTTCATTCAGGGTGTCAAAATTAACCAAAAAAGAGGATTATCCTTTTAAAATGTCATTGTATTTTCTCGCATTGTTCGGATCAACCTTTAACAAGGCGGCTACGGCTTCCTGTTTGATTTCCAGTGGGGCATTTTTAAGTATTTTACAGAGCTCATCAGATTTAGCATCCATAAAAGTAATTGTGAGGATGCTGTTAGGTTGTACCCGGTTGGCTTCTTCCACATTTTTGATGGCTTCAAGGATGTTTTTATAGCCTTCTTCTGGTTTGCTGGTGAGCAGGTCCAGGCCCCGCCGATGATATAGATAATAAGCATCCCTTACCGGAACCAATACCTGGGAATTGTACAATTCATTGGTTAGCCAATATCGATTTCTTTTATCGGAGGTATTCTGATTCCAGCCGGGTCTGGAAGATTGCTGGGCGTTTGCTACAATATTGTTGGCCGTTTCGTAGAATGGATCACCACCTCTTGGGGAAAAAGAGTCATAGTCAATCCCCAGGGCAATGTAGGCGTAATAAGCCAAAAGCGAAGTGATGTTATTTAGAAATGAATATTGATTGAATTCTAAAGGCTGGGAATCTACATATTCAAAGGTCCAGTTCCTGTCAGCAAAATTCAGCATCAGGCTTTCATAATTTGAACCATAGACGGGACGTACCGTCTGAATTTGTACCGTGGCCGAAAACAATCCTACCTGAGGCATGTCATTGATGGTAATCAATAGGTTGCCTTTAATCCTTTCTTCAGGCTTAAACTCGTCGTCTGTCCAACTCCTATTATTTAGAAACTGCTCAAATGCGGTCTTCATTTGGTCAAAAACATCCTGATCCTGGGTTCTGGCTCTTTCACTATTGATGGTTACGGTAAAATCCAGTTGTTGTGCCGTAACCCTCAATGGAGCGACAAAATAAAAAAGCAAACAGCAAATGACCAGGAAACGCACCATAATCTTGAGGTTATTTATGGATGAAAATTTACAATAACAAACGCTATTATTTGTTTTCTGTTGTGCCAATTAGGGTTTCTAATTGATTCAAAATTATTTTAGCCAACTTTTCTTTGGTCATAACAGGTGTTTTTATTGCTTCATCATTTCTAAAAATCAGGGTCGCTTTGTTGGTGTCTTTTTGAAAGCCAGCTTCCGGGTCAAGCAAGGTATTCAATACGATAAAATCCAGATTTTTATTTAACAATTTATTTTTGGCACTTTCGGATCCTTCATCCGTTTCCAGCGCAAAACCAATATGGAACTGTTCAGTTCGCTTTTGCTTCCCCAAATATTGGGCTATATCCGGGTTTTTAACAAGTGAGACGGCATAAACCTGTTGGTCTTTTTTAATTTTCTCTGTGGCAGGTTTTTCCGGACGGTAATCGGCCACGGCTGCAGAAAAAATAGCCACATCGGCTTGTTTGTGATGGGTTTTTGCGGCCTCAAACATGTCTTGTGCACTGCTGACATGCACCGTTCGTATGCTGGACAATTCAGGTTTTAACGCCGTAGGCCCTAATATAAGCGTGACCTGGGCACCTCTTTTAGCAGCCTCATGGGCTATGGAAATGCCCATTTTCCCACTGGAGTGGTTGCTGATATAGCGCACCGGATCTATGGCCTCCTGAGTGGGGCCAGCAGTAATCATGATTTTTTTATTTTTAAGTGGAGTATTTGGAATAATAATCTGCTTTGCTTCCTCCAGTATTTCCTCCGGCTCGGGCATTCTGCCCTGTCCAACCAAGCCACTTGCCAGATCACCAGTGCTGGCTTCCATCACTTTATTGCCAAAGCTTCGCAAAGTGTCCAGATTTTTTATAACAGCAGCATGGCGGTACATGTCCAGGTCCATGGCTGGTGCTACAAGCACCGGACAAGTGCAAGATAAGTAGGTGCAGCACAGTAAATTATCACTTTGCCCACTTGCCATTTTGGCCAGGGTATTGGCTGACAGAGGAGCAATAATCATCAGGTCTGCCCAATTTCCCAATTCCACGTGATTGGTCCATTCCCCGGTGCTTCTATTAAAAAAATCAATATAAACGGGGTTTTTGGATAATGTCGATAGTGTGAGGGGGCCGATAAAGTCCAAAGCAGAAGTCGTCATAATGACCTTGACTTCTGCTCCGGATTTTATCAACAAGCGTATGAGCACCGCAGCTTTATAGGCTGCGATGCCACCTGTTACGCCCACTAAGACATTTTTGCCTGATAGCGGCATTTAAGATTCGCTTTCTTCTTCCGGATATCTGAACAAAACCTTGTCCTCCATGAATTCCTCCATCGCCATGGTGCTTGGCTTGGGCATTCTTTCATAGAATTTTGAAATTTCAATTTGTTCCTTGTTTTCAAACACCTCTTCCAGGTTATCTACTGTAGAAGCAAACTCAGAGAGCTTGTTGTTTAACTCTTCTTTCATGGTAGAGGAGATTTGCTTTGCCCTTTGAGATACCACGAATATTGATTCGTAAAGATTACCTGATTTTTCGGCTACTTTATCCAGGTCCCTGGTGATAATTGATGGATTAACTGCCATGTTTTGATTGTTTGTTTAATTTTCTACGTTTCTTAATGCCTCAGTGGCCGCTTGATTTCTTTCTTCTTCTTCCCTGATTTTACGGGCTTCAGCAGAGCGGGCCTCGTATTGTTCCTTTAGACGGTAATGAGATTCCAATTCAGTTTTGGTTTCGGACATGAGGTTATTGACTTTTTTTCCATAACCGCTATCCGGGTATTTTTGATTGAAGTCTTGTGCAAAATCAATGGATTGGTTGAGTCTTTCTTCTTTTTTATCAAATACACTTCTTTCTGCATAAGCCGCACTGACTTCTACCAATTTAAAGGCAAGTTCTTCATTGTATTTGCTATCGGGAAATGACTTGGCAAAGTTTTGAAAATTAACAATACATGCCCGGTAAAATTCACCCGGGAATAGCCCATCAGTTAAGCGATAATACATTTTGGACTCTTCAAAGGCTTTTTCCTCAAATCTTTTCTGAAGGTCATCAATCATTGAAGTCGCTCTTTCGTAAGAATCCGACTCCGGATACCGGTTCATGAACAACTGAATGGCATTAACCGCTTCCCTTGAACTTCTTTGATCCAGGTTGTAGTCGGGTGAGTCCAGATACAGGGAATAGGCATGCATAAAGAGCGCTTCCTCAGCTAAAGGTGAACGATTATAAGTATCGAAAAATGTTTTAAAATAGCCTGCAGACTCTATATACCTTTTCATACGGAAATGGGCATAAGCGTAATTGAATTCCGCCAATTCTGCTTTTCCACTCCCTTTTATTACCGGTAAAACCCTGTCATACAATATAATAGACTTGTTGTAATCGCCTTGGTCATAATACCTGTTGGCAGCTTCATAAAGCTCATCCCAGTTGGTGCTTTTTTCCAATTTGTAAAACTCGCCACAACCAAAAGAAAGGGAAGAAACGAGTAGTATAATAAGATATGCTTGTGCTTTCATCATTAGGCCTGCAAATATAATGGATTATTAATTGGTTATCAAGGCAGTTTGTCGGTGATAGACAATTCTTACCTTTTAACGTAGAGTTTCTTGGTGACAATATTTTTATTGTCGACAATTAAGGTATAAAAATAAGTTCCGGGATTCAGATCAGTTACCGGTATCAGCAGGGTTTCCTGATTTGGGTCTAAATTGAAGTCGTAAATGGGATTGCCAATAAAACTGTTGATCACTACCCGGACCTTGGCATTGGGATTTTTTATTTTGTAATCAAGTTGTGCCGTGCGAACGCTAGGGTTGGGATAAATGCTTCCCATATCCACGTCTTTATGGCTTACATTGTCTATAGGGTTTGCTCCGGTAACATTATAAACACTTTCTATCACGAAAGCATCTCTTATATTAGACGCATTGAAGAAATGCAGATCGAAAGTACCTTTGGTGGCTGTTATCCCAAGTTCAAACTCAATATATAGATCCGTAAATATTTCACCTGGAGCCAGGGTAAATCTGATGGGAGATAAATCCTCCCTGGGATCATAACATTCATCCCCCAGGCAGATCAATATGTTTTGAGAAGATCCAATATTTCCTCTCAAGTACCTCAAGAAGTAGGTGGCACTTTCATTAGAATCATTTTGGAGAATAAGGGATTTCCGCTGGGTAGTATTTACATTTCCATTGAAGGTTACTTTTTCACTTAAAACACGTACCTGCCTGGCCGCAACGTGTTGCTGCGCTACTGAAAACAGGATGATGAATAGTGTGAAGAAGAATTTCATGTAGAGTTAAAATCGATAATTGATAACTTTTGTTTTTGGTTTCTATTACATACGTATAAAAATAGCCAATAGGTTCCACTTTTTTACAATATCAGGGTTAAAAATTGTTAACAATCATGAAATTTTTTTTCAGGTCATCCGTTAATAATTGTTTTAAAAAGTATTGCTTTTCATAAAAATGTCATTTAAAGGGTATTTATTATTAATTATCTATAAGTTTTTGTATTTCGTCATCATCGGGTAGGGGAAGGCTTTCATCAGGTTCATCAAAAAAGCTGTAGCGGTTTTTATTCCTCACAGCCGGCATTCTCCAGTTATCGACCAAAGTCCGGTCAGGACGTTCATCTTCCCTCCAGGTAAAACCCTTCAATTGTTTCTGGTCTTCTTCAATCAAATGTGGAGGGATGAATGAGGCCTCCGGTTTGATAGAATGACTGATTTTCCTTACTGCACCTTCCTGAAATTGCATGATTATCCGCCCGCAAAGCAGCTGATTTAATCCTTTAAAAGTCGTGTCATTTTCGAGTGCAAAATACAATGATTCGCCATTGCCTTCCACATCCAGTTTGTCCATTTCTCCCTTTAAGAAATAGCCCGTCATCTTTCGACCCTTAATTTGATTGAAATTGTTAACGGTATCTTTTGTAATGGCAAAAGCATTGTCTATGAGTAATGCCCTATCGATTTCTTCGTTGGCTATTATGAAATTAATGCTGTCTGCAGTAATCTGACTCTTATTGTTCCATAAGACAGGGTCTGAATAGAGGTATACGGTGGAATCGGCATACAAGTAGGCCATGGAGTCGGCTCTCCCAGCAAGGTCTGATTTCAACATGCGCATATTTGGGTAAGCTAGCATGAATTTTTCCTCGGGTTGCTCTCCATCCTGGGTAATCAAGGTGTCGGCAATCATAAATAGGGTATCCGATTCAAAATATTTTTGGGTCAGGGCTTTGCCATAAACTTTGGAATATTGGTCGGCCTCCCAATATTTGCCCTCTTCTCCAAATACTTCCACATTTCTTTCCTTATTGTAAATGCTTACATTACCCCTGGCTTCATAATATTGGGCATTTTCTTCATAATACAATATTTCACCGTATATGATGCTGTTTTCGGATTCCACATCGCCATCATAAAACCTGAAAATTTTATTTTCCGTGTCGTAAAAGCTGCCTCTTTGGGCATTTAGCTTGGTACCGTCTTTGGAAAGTATATTGGTTAATTTTTCAGTCTCGGCAATTTTTGTTTCCGTATCGTAAAAAAGGAAGTTGGATTTCATGGTGTAATCAGGGTTTACCAAAGTCACCTCATCCGTAAAAGTGATTTTTTTTATCTGGGTTTCATAAACGCCCTTTTCACTGGTAAGGGTGTTGGTGCTGTCTTTGACCATTCCTGAATTAAAATAATTGGCTACCCCTGATCCCCTGTCATAATCCAAATAATCGGTGTAAAGGGTAGTCCCTTCGTTGACCAGGACTACATTGTTTCGGAGTCTTGCCATTTGGCTGTCACCATCGTACTCGGCATATAGGCTGGTGACGGTAATGGGATCGTCCTGGTCTTCAATGCGCACATTTCCAAAGAGTTTGGCCAGGTTTTCTTGTCCATAGAAATGAGCCGAATCACAATAGATAAGGGAGTTTTGGTGTTCCATGACCACATCATGTAAAAGTCGGTCAAAACCTTTTGCACCCAGAAGTTCATCGGCCTGGAGAATTTCCAAACGGTTTTTTTCGTCTTGTGCGTTTGCCCGGAAAATCGCCGTACACAGGCAAAAACTAAATAAAATAAATCTGATTGATGTCATCCGAATTGATTTCCGAGGCAAAATTAATATAAAATGGTATTTTTGATTTATGCTTCAAAGATTTATCCATCATGTACGGGAAAATAATGTTTTGGATGTCCAAAAGCATTATCTTTTGGCGATTAGTGGAGGTATGGACAGTGTAGCACTGGCCCATTTGTTGCACCAGGCTAACTACCAATTTTCTATGCTTCATTGCAACTACCAGCTAAGGGGTATGGAAAGTGATCAGGACGAAGTATTTGTTCGGGACCTGGCAAAGAAACTAAAGGTTACCTGCCATGTAAAAACGTTTGATACCGGGACTTATATGGAAACTCAGGGTTTGTCTTTGCAGATGGCAGCAAGGGAATTGAGGTATGACTGGTTTGAAAAACTGCAGAAAAAGCTGGATGCTGCCGGTGTTTTGGTGGCCCATCAGGCCGATGATCAGTTGGAAACGGTTTTGCTCAACTTGCTTCGGGGAACGGGTATAGAGGGAGTTTACGGAATGGCCGAGAAGAGAGATTTCATTATCAGACCACTATTACCATTTAAAAGATCTGAAATTCAGGAGTTTATGTCGGCAGAATCTTTGGCTTGGAGGGAGGATAGCAGCAATCAAAAGACCCTGTACAAAAGGAATTATATTCGCCATAAAATATTGCCGGCTTTATTAGATTTTGACCCCAGTGGCCCGGAACTTATGCAATATAGTTTTGATAGGATTAAGGATACCGGGAAAGCCTTTTTTTATTTTTTTGACCGATGGCTGGAGGCCCGGGTGAAACATGAGCCACCCTATGAATACCTTGATACAAAGGACCTGGATGATGTCCCGGGCAAGGCTTCATTGCTATTTTATTGGTTGCGGCCAAAGGGCTTTGTGTTTGCCCAGGTTCAGGATATCTTAGGGGCTGTTCAAAACGGTATGTCCGGGAAGTATTTTCTTTCTGGGGATTGGATTCTAAATTTGGACAGGGAATGCCTGATTTTGGGGACAAAAGATAATGGTACCAGCCCCTCACTTATTCAGGACCATGATATCTCCCTGGTGCTGCCTGATGGTACAAATTTTGACATTCTGTATTTAAACCAGGATTGGAAGATTGATCGGTCTACAGAAAATGCCCTTTTGGACAAGCAGTTCCTCGATTTTCCTTTATTGTTGAGGAATTGGGAGGAGGGAGACAGGTTTATGCCTTTGGGTATGCGGCAATTCAAAAAAATCAGTGACTACCTGATAGACTTGAAGGTGCCTTTGATCAAGAAAAAAACAATAAAGGTGCTTTGCTCCGGAGAGGCCATCATTTGGGTGGTCGGGTACAGGATTGATGATCGGTTTAAGGTTACTTCCTCCACCCGTGAAGTAGTATATTTTAAAAAAACAGTATGAATAAGCTGAACCCTTTCAGAAAGAAATACAGTGATTCCGAACTCAGACAATTCGAGTTTTTGAGGAAAGTCAGGTTCTTCAGAGATCTCAGTTTTGCTGAATTGTCCAGATTTCTTCCGGCCATACACCAGAGAAAATACGAAAGAGATGAGGTGGTTTTTTTCAGGAACGATCCAAGCCAGGCCTTGTATATTTTAGAAAAAGGAGAAGTAACCCTTAATATTGATATTCGCTCAGATTTTGAAACCATCATAAAGGTCAAAGAAGGGAATGCCTTTGGAGAGAACTCCATGTTGGAAAATTCGAAAAGAATTTACACAGCCATCGTGAATACAGAAGAAGCTTTGTTATGGGTGATTCCCAATTATGCCATTTTGGATATTTTTCAAAACAACCAAAAAATAAGAGCCAAAATGATGACTTCCCTGGCAGGTTATTATAACCAGACCAATCAACAACTTTTCACATCATATAGAAACTCCTATGGCTTTTTTAACCTGGGGCAGATGTTTGAATAATTCGGGATATTGCTTCCTATAAAGCGCATTCTTTAATATCTTAGCGCAAGTTTTGAAAAAATATTAAATCTAAACCGATTATAAAAAATGACAAAAGTAACCGTAGTCGGAGCTGGCAATGTGGGCGCAACTTGCGCAGATGTTTTGGCTTACCGAGAAATTGCTGAGGAAATTGTTCTGGTAGATATCAAAGAGGGGGTGGCTGAAGGGAAAGCATTGGATATTTGGCAAAAGGCTCCCATTAACGTATACGATAGCAGAACTATTGGAAGTACCAATGATTATTCCAAAACAGCAGGTTCTGACGTGGTGGTCATCACCTCGGGATTACCCCGAAAACCGGGAATGACCAGAGATGATCTTATAGAAACCAATGCAGGAATTGTTAAAACGGTAACCGAGAATGTGGTCAAACATTCCCCTGATGCCATTATCGTAGTGGTTTCCAACCCTCTGGATGTCATGACTTATCAGGCCCATGTCACCTCAAAATTTCCCAGATCAAGGGTAATTGGAATGGCAGGAATTTTGGATACTGCCCGTTACAGGGCATTCATAGCAGAGGAGTTGGATATTTCCCCAAAGGAAATCCAGGCAATTCTAATGGGTGGCCACGGGGATACCATGGTTCCCCTTCCGCGATACACTACTGTGGCTGGTATACCAGTAACTGAATTAATCTCAAAAGAGAAGCTTGATGCCATCATTGAAAGGACTAAATTTGGCGGTGGAGAATTGGTGAAATTGATGGGTACATCCGCATGGTATGCCCCCGGATCTGCAGCTGCACAGATGGTAGAGTCTATTGTTAAAAACCAGAAAAGGGTTTTCCCGGTATGTATCAAATTGGATGGAGAATACGGGATCGACGATTGCTATCTGGGCGTGCCTGTAATATTGGGCAAAAATGGAATCGAGAAAGTAATTGAGCTTGAATTGAATGCGGAGGAAAAAGCCTTGCTGGAAGTTTCAAGAACCCATGTCAAAGAGGTAATGGCCGTGCTGGATGGATTGCGTAAAAAATAAATTTTAAGTTTTAACCAAATAAAAATCCCAACTTTTATCCGTTGGGATTTTTTTGTTGATTTGATTCCGGAACAAAATAAAACAGGCAGTGAACCAAATTAAAACCCTTCTGGTAATCTTATTAATTCTGGTTTTGGGCTTTGCGGCTTTTCTGATTTTGAAATCAGATCTACTTGAAAACAGCTTGGAAGGCTCGGAAATAATTCCACCCGATGCGGTGTTGGTGTACGAAAGCAAAGACCCGGTTGGCATGTGGAATACTATTGTGGGCCAACCAGTCTGGGAAAAACTGCATCAGCTTCCCGCCCTGGCGAGCCTTGAGTCTCAATTGATCCATTTAGATAGCATTACCGGTAAATCCGGGGCACTTGATGATTACCTGAAAGGTCAAAGATTTAAACTTTCCCTTCACCCATTGGGAAAAGAGGATTTTGGATTTTTGGTGTCCATTGCCTTTAATGATCGGGAGTTTCTTGATTTTATTCAAAACTTAAAAAAAGGTCTGGGAAATCAGGCAGATCCCATTAAAACAAGAACCTACAGCGGAGTCAATCTTTTTGAAGTGCGATTGAATCAGGCTGATAAGGTATTTACCTATGCTGTTTTTAACAATGTATTGATGGGTAGTTTTTCCTCCTTTTTAGTGGAAGAAGGAATCCGATACGCTAAATCTGAGGAGCTTAAAAGCTATAAACAAACCTTCCCCCATTTATTTCAGACTGAAATACCTGCCATGAATAATGGTGTCTTAAGGTTGTCCGGAAATGCATTTTCTGATTTGGTCAGGGAAATCTCATCGGTTAAAAACAATAAGCTGGTTTCAGATTTGGCCGCCAACGACTTTTCTGCCAATCTTGTACCTGCATTTTCTGATCAGGGCATGAGTTTTAGCGGGAAGTTATTTGTTAATGGAAAACCAAAAGAAGTCATTTCAAACATTAACAGTTCCACTGGTCTGCCTTTCTCTTCACTCATCAGTAACAGAACAGCACTGACGTACCTGTATTTATTTTCTGAATTTCAGCACTTTCAACACATTCCAAATACTTCCTTTTCTCCGGAACCGTTGATTGCTGCGGAAATTTCAGAAAGTAAGGAAATACAGGCATTTATTAAGTCCCTTACAGGTGAAGTTTCCCTGGTCCTGGAAGAAAGGCTGATGGGAAATAACCCTAACCAAATATTACTGTTGGGAGTAGAGAATGCAGAAGAATCATTCCGAAACCTGGAAAGCTATATTTTGGAAATGAACCAACAGGATTCAAGCAAGCATTATAGGGCGCACATTTTGGGGTATGAAGTGATTCTGCTGGAATTGAAAGAATTTCCCGCCTATATTTTTAATGGGAATTTTAGTGGTTTTGGGAAATCTTATCTGGCGAGGGTGGATGATCGGCTGGTTATGGCCAATAGCCTGAGGACCATGAGAAATTTCCTTGAGGATATCTATTATGACAATACCTGGGGAAAATCGGTTGCGTTTAACAGGGTGTTGAAAAAAAGCCAAAGTGATGCACCTATACAAATCTTTCTGAACAATGACCGTTTTTTCAATTTACTTACTCAATTCAGCAAGCCGGCCTGGAGTTCGGTTTTTCAAAAATATGGAGCTGCTTTTCGATCCTTTGAATGGATGAAGGTTTACTTAAGGGGAAATGGAGAAATTGAAATCTTGTTTGATATTAATTTGGACAAGAAGGTTACTAGCGGGCAATTAATGCTTCGGGAATCCCGCAGTACCCCATTTGATAAAAAATTAATTCATGGCCCTGAAGGGTTGGAGAATTTCAATGACAAGAGCACAGATTTTCTGGTGCAGGATGAAGATTTTTTTATCCACCTGGTATCCGAAGAGGGGGGGATTGTGTTTTCTGAGCGTATTCCCGAAGAAGTCATCAGCGATGTTTTCCAGATTGATTATTACCAGAATGGGAAGCTCCAGTTGGTTTTTGCTACCCGGAACCTGATTTATGCCTTAGACCGGTATGGTCAATTGCTTCCGGGATATCCTATCCATTTCGAATCAGGGAGAGATATCGCACACCTTAATGTTTTGGATTATGACAATAATAGGGAGTACAGACTTTTCGTAGCGGATAGGGAAGGAGACTTGTTTGTATACAATGTGGGTGGAGAACTATTGCAGGAGTGGTCACCCAGGGCATCTACTGATGGACCTCTTGCTGCAAAACCGGCCCATCACAGAGTGCCTGGCCTGGGGGATTTCATGGTCGCCCTGCACAAAAATGGTAAACTAAGACTATTTAACCGAAGGGGAGAGAGCAGGGCAGGAGGGAATGTTGTTCTTGGCGAAAGTATTTCCACTGCTTATGGCATTGAAGAAGGAAGTGAGGAGGGTCTTTCCAAAATAGTAACCGTAAATGATGCGGGAGAAGTAGTGAAAGTTAATTTTAAAGGTGAGTTGACCTACAGGAATCAATTATTAAGGCCTGACCGGGATACCAGATTTGATTTGGTAAACGACCAGGTAGGGACCGACTATGTTTGGGTAATTCGGGAATACAATGAATTGAAGGTATTGAATCCGGACGAAAGCCTGCTTTTTGAAACGAACATTCTTTCCGAGGAATTGGAGTACCGCTATTATTCATTTGGACCTGGAAATAAAATTTTTGTAGTTTTGGACAAGACGCAGGATTTTGCCTATTTGTACAATTACCAGGGCAAACTTATCAACCAAAAGCCGATTAGTGTGAGTGAAAATCTTTGGATAAGTTTTTCTGGTAGCAGAAACGAATACACGCTGGTGACAGTCTATGGTAATGAACTTCAGGTATATAAGATTCCATTTTAATGTATAAGGATCGCTTTATTTTGTAGCCCATGAAATTAGGATTAAGTAAATTTTTAATTGTAGTATTGATTTTGTTTGCACAAGCTGCAAACGGGCAGTTGTTGGATACTGGTAATTCAATGGCTTTGGATACCGCTGATCATAATAATTTCAGTTCTCCCTACCATACCACTTATACCTTTTTTTACAACCTAAATGAGGAAGCTTACAATCCTTCTATTGCAGCAGAGGCATTGAATATGGAGGCCAGCCAGGGGCAAAATGCGGAGTCCCTGGCGGTAATGCTCAAACAGATTTTTGATGGGAACGGTGTGTATGTAAGGATGAATGAAATCCCCAACAATCCCAATTACAGGGACACAGTTCGTAAGGGCAAACAGATTTATGTTTTTGATGAAATTATTCTGCCCTCAGTGTATTTGGAAAAAGTGGGTGGTCAATGGAAGTTTTCTGCCGCCACTGTTCAGAATATCAAAACCCTTCATAAAGAAACATATATATGGGGTACGGATAAACTACTGAATTTATTGCCCAAAATAGGTAGTCAGGTTTATTTCGGGCTCCACCTTTGGCAACTTGTGGGGATTTTCTTTTTGATTTTGTTGGTTTTTGTCAGTCACAAACTTTTTACCTTTTTGGTAGACAGGGGTTTGTATTATGTTTTAATGAGGTCAGGCTATAAAAGGATTGCCAAACAGTACCTTTTGCCTGTGGCCAGAATCGTCAGTATATATTTGATCGTCCTACTCCTTGATGTCTTTTTAAAGGTACTTCAACTGCCCATTTATCTTGTTTCCTGGATTACCCTGCTTTTAAATGCGACTAAACCCTTTATCGTTACCATTATCTTTTACAAATTGGTCGATGTTTTTTCAGGCTACATGGAGCGCATGGCGGACAAGACAGCCTCTACTTTAGATGATCAATTGGTGCCCCTGGTCCGCAAAACGCTAAAAGCATTTGTGATCGTTATCGGGTCGCTGTTTATTTTAAAATATGGACTAAGAATAGACATCGTTCCTTTTCTGACCGGACTTTCCATTGGTGGTCTGGCATTTGCCCTGGCCGCCCAGGATACCATCAAAAACTTTTTCGGATCGGTGATGATTTTTATTGACAAGCCTTTTCAGGTTGGTGACTGGATCACCAGCGGAGAAGTGGATGGAACAGTGGAAGAGGTGGGTTTCCGGTCTACCAGGGTCAGAACCTTCAGAAATTCCCTGATGTACATTCCAAATGGTAAAATTGCTGATGCGACTGTAGATAACCATGGATTAAGAAAATACAGAAGATTTTACAGTACCATTACTATAACCTATGATACGCCTCCTGAATTGATAGAGGTTTTTGTGGAGGGCTTAAAAAGAATAGTGCAGCAACACCCGAAAACACGCAAGGATTTTTACAATATTTACCTGAACAATCTTTCTGCCTACAGTCTGGACATCATGTTTTATGTGTTTTTCGAGGTACCGAGTTGGCCGGAAGAATTAAAGGCCAGAGAGGATATGATACTGGGGGCAATTCGGTTGGCCAATAAGTTGGGGGTAAGGTTTGCTTTTCCCACACAGACCTTGCACATGGAGACATTTCCGGAAAAGAAGGGGTTTACACCTATTTACGAAGATGAAAAGGCTTCCTATCAAAAAAGACTGGATCAGTTTATTCAAGGTGAGACCCAGGGGGAACAGCCTTCCTAATCTCTGGCCAGACCTGGTGGGTGCAACCGATTAAACCAGGAATACTTCAATGCCCTTGTCTTCCAGTAAACTGACATAATGTTGGGACAATGCCTTATCTGAGATGATGATGTCCACATCCTCGAGATTGGCAATTTTGCCGAAACTTTTTTTTCCAAACTTACTGCTATCCGCCAGCACTATGGTTTTCTGAACGGACCGGATCATGGTACTGTTGAGGTGAGCTTCCATCATATTAGAAGTGGTGAGTCCAAATTCTGCATCTATTCCATCAACGCTGATGAATAATTTGCTGCATGCGAAATTATTGATCATTGTTTCGGCAAAATGCCCCACTACGGAACTGCTGCTCTTCCTCACCACTCCTCCTAATTGCACTATTTCAGCCTGATGGAGGTCCAGTAAGGCTATACTGACATTCATGGCTCCGGTGAGAATGGTAAGGGAAAGGTCTTTTGGGATGGCCTGTGCAAATGCGAGAACGGTTGTGCCCGAACCGATGATGATGGCCTCCTTTTCCTTAAGCAGGTCTACGGCTTTCTGCGCAATCGCTCTTTTTTGCTCTACCTGTACCAGTTGCTTCTCATCGACAGGTTTATCCATCACATAGGGTGCGACAGGCGTAGCACTTCCATGTGACCTGAATAATAAACCTTTGTCTTCAAGGATTTTAAGGTCTTTTCTGACCGTTACCATGGTAACATTCATGGACTTACTCAAGGCAGCTACACTGACATAGCCGGCTGATTTCAGCTGGTCCAAAATGTATTTATGTCTCTCTGCTATTACCATAATTCAATTTATTACTTAATAAAGGTAATAAAAAATTTCTTTTTGTTTCTTTTTGTTTCTATTTATATTACTTTAGTGAAGTAATACTATTTAAATGAAAAGGAAAAACAATTTAACCAGGGTAGCACAAGAGAATGAAATTTGGGATCTTGCTGTTATTGGGGGAGGAGCCTCTGGTCTTGGAGTGGCGCTTGATGCCCTATCCAGGGGTTTAAAGGTGTTGTTGTTGGAAAAGTCTGATTTTGCCAAAGGCACCTCCAGCCGCAGTACAAAACTGGTACATGGAGGGGTTCGTTACCTGGCGCAGGGAGAGGTCGGACTGGTGTTAGAAGCTCTGAAAGAAAGGGGACGTTTGTTAAAGAACGCGCCACATCTCACCGTCAACCAACCATTTATCATTCCCTTGTATACCTTCCTGGACAGGTGGAAGTACTCCATAGGGTTGAAGATTTACGATTGGATGGCGGGTAGCTTAAGATTGGGTAAATCCAGGTTTATTTCCAAAGAAGAAACTGTAAAAAAGCTTCCTGAAATTCGGAAAAAGGGACTCAAAGGGGGGGTTGTTTACCATGACGGGCAATTTGATGATGCCAGGCTGGCTTTGATAATAGCCAAAACCTGTGATGAGATGGGTGGCTGTCTGCTCAATTATGCCAAGGTGAATCACCTTTCTAAAGATGAGGCAGGGATAATTAATGGATTAGAATTCAGGGATTTATTGGGAAAGAAAAACTATCCGGTCAAAGCAAAAACAGTGGTCAACGCGACAGGTGTATTCGCTGACAAGATATTGCAGATGGACAATCCAGGGGCCGGGAAAATGATCCAGCCCAGCCAGGGAGTTCATTTGGTCGTAGATGCCCGGTTTTTGGGTGGCAAAGATGCATTGATGATTCCCAGCACCTCAGATGGCAGGGTTCTTTTTGCCGTGCCCTGGCAGGGGAAACTGGTACTGGGGACTACAGATACCATAAGGAAAAAACCTAAAATGGAACCCCAGCCGCTTTCTTCTGAGATTGATTTTATTTTGGAAACGGCCAGCAACTATCTGGATTCAGCACCTAAAAGAAAAGATGTGTTGTCCGTCTTTGCCGGATTGAGACCCCTGGCCGCACCAAAAGAGGGAAGCACCAAGACAAAGGAAATATCCAGAAGCCATAAAGTGATTGTTTCAGAAAGCAAACTGATCACCATTACAGGAGGTAAGTGGACCACCTTTAGAAAAATGGGCGAAGATACAGTGGAGGCACACTACAAGATCCACGGTATGGCGCAGCAAAAGAGTACTTCAGCCGAAAAAAAATTACATGGCTACACCCTTTCGCAGGTAAAAGGCCACTTGCAATGGTACGGGTCGGATGCAGCCAGGATCCTGCAGTTACAAAAAGAGAATGAAGATTGGGCGACACCTTTGTTGGAGAATTATCCATATACTGGAGCGGAGGTAGTTTGGGCAGTAAGAGAGGAAATGGCCCAGAAAATTGAAGATTTTCTTTCGAGAAGGTGCCGTATTCTGCTGTTAGATGCCAAAGCGGCCATGCATATGGCACCAAAAGTAGCTGCGATTATGGCAAAGGAACTTGGAAAAGATGAAGACTGGATAAGGCAGGAACTGGAAGAATTTTATAAATTAGCCAAGAAATATTTAATTCATCAATAAACCCATGAAGCAGGATAACCAATTTCTTATGGCGCTGGACCAGGGCACGACCAGTTCCAGGGCAATTATTTTTAATCAAAAAGGGCAGATTGTTTCCTCGGCCCAAAAAGATTTTGAACAGATTTTCCCTCAATCCGGATGGGTGGAGCATGATCCCGAAGAGATTTGGACTTCCCAGGCATCTGTAGCCACTGAAGCGATTACCCGCGCAAAAATCAGTGCACATCAGATTGCGGGAATAGGTATTACCAATCAGCGGGAGACGACCATTGTTTGGGATAGGAATACAGGCGAGCCTGTATTTAATGCCATAGTCTGGCAGGACAGGCGTACATCAGCGTTTTGTAATACACTGAAAGAAAATGGCCATTCGGATATGGTTCGGGATAAAACGGGCCTGATCATAGATGCCTATTTTTCCGGAACCAAAATCAAATGGATATTGGATAATGTGGATGGTGCCAGAGAGAGAGCCAGGAAGGGGGAATTGTGTTTTGGGACAGTAGATAGCTGGTTGGTATGGAAAATGACAGCTGGGAGATCGCATATCACTGATATCACCAATGCCAGCAGAACCATGATTTTTAATATTCATGAAAGAAAATGGGATGCTGAATTGCTGGACCTTTTGGACATTCCCAGGGAAATATTGCCCACTGTAAAATCCAGTAGTGAGGTTTACGGGACCACTTCCGGAGATTTGTTGTCTGCCAGGATTCCCATTGCGGGAATAGCAGGAGACCAGCAGGCAGCCTTATTCGGGCAGTTATGTACCGAGCCGGGAATGGCCAAAACCACCTATGGAACGGGTTGTTTTTTGGTGATGAATACCGGGGACAAACCAGTTAAATCAAATAACCAACTCCTTACCACCGTTGCCTGGCAAATTGGCGAAAAGGTAAATTACGCTCTGGAAGGAAGTGTGTTTATAGGAGGAGCAGCCATTCAATGGCTCCGGGATGGGATCTCCATATTGAAAGATGCCAAAGACAGTGAAAACATGGCTAAAAGCCTGGAAGATAATGGTGGCGTTTATTTTGTCCCTGCACTTACCGGCCTGGGTGCACCTTACTGGGACCAGGATGCAAGGGGAGCATTTTTTGGTATTACCAGGGGGACCAGCAGGGCCCATTTGAGCAGGGCGGGGCTGGAAGCCATCGCCTATCAGGTATATGATGTACTGAAGGCCATGGAGAAGGATGCCGGAGAAGAAACCATAGAAATGCGCGTAGATGGTGGGGCCACTGCCAATGATTTTTTGATGCAGTTCCAATCGGATCTTAACCAATGTGAAATAAAACGGCCGGCCATTATTGAGACCACAGCTTTGGGAGCGGCCTATTTGGCAGGTTTGGCAATAGGTTTCTGGAAAGATGTGGAAGAGATCAGGGAATTATGGAAAGCAGATGAATCCTTTAAGCCTAAAAAGGATAAAAAACAAATGGAAAAAAATCTCAAATACTGGCACAAGGCAGTAAACAGATCACTTAATTGGCTAAACGATTGATATATGAACGTATTTGTTGCTGAATTTGTCGGAACCTCCTTGCTTTTGGCCATGGGTTCGGGAGTAGTGGCCAATGTAGTTTTGAATAAAACCAAGGGATTTGATTCCGGATGGATTGTAATCACCACGGCATGGGCCCTGGGAGTCTTCATTGGAGTAGTGGTGGCAGGTCCCTACAGCGGTGCGCATTTAAATCCGGCAGTAAGTATCGGACTTGCTGTTGCGGGAGATTTTGCCTGGGAAATGGTACCTAAATATATTGTTGCCCAGGTTTTGGGTGCTATGTTTGGCTCAGGTATTGCCTGGTTGGTCTACAAAGATCATTTTGATGCCACGGATGATCCGGGGTTGAAGTTTGCTCCATTTGGTACGGTTCCTGCTATCAGAAACCTTTCTTCCAATTTAATCTCGGAGGTAGTGGGTACTTCTGTTTTGATCATCGTAATCCTCTATTCTACCGGTCCAGTGTTGCAGGATGGAGAAGGAACGCCCATCGGTTTGGGGTCTTTGGGTGCCTTGCCCGTAGCTTTTTTAGTTTGGGTGATCGGTCTATCTCTTGGGGGAACCACCGGCTATGCCATCAATCCGGCAAGGGATCTGGGTCCCCGGATCATGCATCAGATCTTACCTATTAAGGGCAAAGGCTCTTCCGATTGGTCCTATAGCTGGGTACCTATTATAGGTCCGATTCTGGGAGCGGCCATTGCTGCCGGGATATACCTGCTTTTGGGAGTAGGAGGAATGGTTTGAAATACTTAGATGGGCTCAATAGCTTCTGCCCAATATCTGAATCCTGTGAGAGTCTAGTTTGATGAAGATAAACAAAAGTATGGTAAAGGACCAAAGAGAGGAGCCTCCATAGCTGAAAAACGGCAGGGGTATCCCTACAACCGGAAATAGACCAATGGTCATGGCGATGTTGACCGCAAAATGGAAAAACAGCAGTCCAATTACACAGTAACCATAAATTCTGGAAAAACGGGTTTTTTGCCTTTCCGCCAAAAACACCAGGCGAAGCAGAAAAATGACAAATAAGGAAATCATGATCAGGCTTCCTATCCAACCAAACTCTTCTCCCAGGGTGCAAAAAATAAAATCTGTGTGTTGTTCTGGTACGAAATCAAATTTTGTTTGTGTTCCTTCCAAATATCCTTTGCCAAATAACCCTCCTGATCCTATGGCTATTTTGGATTGGGTAACATTCCAGCCCACTCCAAGCGGATCTACATCCGGATCAAACAGGACCATGATACGGTTTTGCTGGTGGGGAGGTAATTTTTCTACCACATAGTCCAGGCTGTAAGTGTAAGCAAACATCAGGATTCCCAATAAAAAAATACCAGCGAAATTTTTCCAGGTTTTTTTGCTGGCCAAAATCAAAAGCAGTACAATGGCTCCAAGTCCACCATACAGGTACCAATTGTTGGTAATGAGTAGCGTCAATATGGACAGACCAATCAGGCTTAAGGCGAAAAGGTAATATTTTTGGGGCATGCCTTCCCGGTAAAGCATGATAAAGAAGGAGCTGTATACCATGGCTGTCCCGGTATCCGGTTGCAGCATGATCAGTGCTACCGGTAGGCCTATGATTCCCAGGGCCTTTAACTGGTGACCAAATTTTGCCAGGTCAAAAGTGGGGTTTTCCATGAGTTTTGCCAGGGCCAATGCAGTAGCAAATTTGGTGAATTCCGCAGGTTGAAGGCGGAAAATACCCAACTCAAACCAGGCTCGCTGTCCGTTGATTTCTTTGCCAATAAAGGGGGTTAAGAACAGTATGATTACAAAAATGATGTATAGGATCAAGCTTAAGTTTTGGAAAAGCCTGTAGTCTGCCACCATAATAAGGGTGATCAGTAAAACGGCGGTTCCAATCCAAATCAATTGTTTGCCTGAATTGATTGAATAATCAAAAATGGAAGTGGCGTTTTGTTCGTCATAGACTGCCGCATAGATATTGATCCATCCAACAAAGACAAGGGCAAAGTACAAACCTATGGCTATCCAATCGATTTTATGAAAATATGTGTCTTTTTGTCTCAATTAATAAATGAATTCACCCTGTAGCACATATTCCTCCAATTCCGGTCTGTTAATCTCTCCGGTAAGGTATTTTTCTATCAGCAAGCTCGCAGTGCTGGCAGCAGCCCGTCCTCCCCAACCTGCATTTTCCACATAGACGGCTATGGCAATTTTAGGATCTTCCTTGGGAGCAAAAGCTATGAATACAGAATGATCCTCTCCTGCCGGATTTTGAGCGGTACCGGTTTTTCCGGCAATGGTAATATCCTTCATAATGGCCCGCGCGGCAGTTCCGGATAGTGCTGCTGCCATGGCATCCTGGATCAAATCAAAATGATCCGTATCTATGCCTGTGTCCCTTTTGGTTTTAAATTTTTCCGGAATTCGGCTTGGATCACCATCTATTGCCCTGATCAAGTGGGGAGTATAATAATACCCCTTGTTGGCAAAAATAGCAGCCAAATTGGCCATTTGAAGCGGGGTTACCAGCATTTCTCCCTGCCCAATTGAAAGAGAATAAATGGTAGAATATTTCCACCTTCCTTTTCCGTAGATCCGGTCATACAGCTCACTGGAAGGAATGGACCCGCCTTTTTCTCCATGCATGTCTATGCCTAGCTGACTCCCAAGACCAAATTTCATTACAGACTCCCGCCACTTGTCCAAACCGATCTGAGTGTCTTCGTAGGTATTGGAGGACACTTCCTGGTTGATCACCTGCCTGAAAGCCTGGTGGTAGTAAGGATTGCATGAGTTACGGATGGCACCAAAGAGATTTACAGGGCTGGGATGATTGTGACAATTGACCAGCGCCCTGTTACAGGGATAGGTAGTATTGGGGGTCAATATACCTTCCTGCATGCCAATAAGCGACTGAACAATCTTGAAGATAGAACCCGGTGGATACATGGCCATTATGGGCCTGTTGAAAAGTGGTTTTTCCGGATCCATGTTCAGAGACTGGTAATTTTCACCGAACCTGGCTCCTGTAAGTATATTGGGATCATAAACCGGAGCAGATATCATGGTTAGGATTTCACCAGTTTTTGGCTCTATAGCCACTACGGAACCGCGCTTACCCTGCATGAGCTTTTCACCATAAACCTGCAAATCCAGGTCAATGGTAGCTTGCAGATTTTCACCAGGAAGGGACAAAGTATCGAGATCTCCGTTTTTAAAAGCTCCTTTTTCTATGCCCCGTACGTTTACCAATTTGTATTTAACCCCTTTTCTACCTCTGAGTTCCGGTTCGTAATAAGATTCGATTCCACTTAATCCCACATAATCACCTTGTACATAATATCGGGTGCTGTCCCGGTTCAGTTGGGAAGCGTTAATTTCTCCGATATACCCCAGGGCATTTGAAGCGGCTGATTGAGGATAGGCCCTTACTGAGCGGGTCATGACAAAAAGACCCCGGTAATCAATCAAAAAATCCTGCACCCTGCCAAACTCTTCCTTGCTAATTTGTTTGATCAATGGGGAAGGCTTGACCCATGAGTAATTTTTAGCGGCATTAAAACCATCAATCAGTACCTGTTTTTCAATGCCAAACAAATCACAAAATCTGGTGGTATCTTCCAGTTCAAATTCTTTTGGTATCACCATCAGGTCAAATACCGGATCATTAAATACCATCAGGGAATTATTTCTATCATAAACCAGGCCCCGATAGGGGTGATCCACCACCCTTTGAATGGCATTTCTTTCGGCTTTCCGCAAATAGCTGTCATCAGTTACCTGTATCAGAAACAACTTTCCCAAAAGTACCAATGCGATCATTCCTATGCTGACCGCAACAACCAAAGACCTCCCTGTGTACATTTATATTACCCTTTCTTTTTTATAAAATACTGCCTGCACGATGATTCCCAATAAAAAGGTAAATGCCATACTGCTTAGCACTCTTATAACGAGCGGAAGGTATAACTCCGTTCCTAAAATATCAATATAAAAAAACAAAAGATGATGGATGAGGATCAGGGGGATGCTATAAAACAGGTACCAACCCATGCCCATATTCAATAAAGTAGGGGGAACATTATCATCATACCCACCAGTGGGAGTATTTACCTGGATCCATGGGTTTCGTAAAAAGCCCAGCAACACGGCACTGGCCGCATGTAATCCAAGGCTGTCATAAAACAAGTCTATCAGTATTCCCATAAAAAAACCGATAAGCATCAGGGGAACCGTGGGAAGTTCATGTGGTAAATTCAGAATAAAGAAAACGTATAAAAAACAAAAAGCATACCCAAACAACACCAAATCCTTTAGTATAAAAACCTGAATGAGGAAGTATAAAACAAAGCTTAAGCTGTATTTTAATATTTTACCTGAAGTCATGGGCCTGCAGTTTCCATTTCTATTTCCAAACTATCCAATTCCTCCCTGGAATCATTTTTCACCAGATAGATAAAATTCAATTTGCTGAAATCCACGCTAAGAGAGATCGTGATATCCAGGTAATTGGTCTCACTTCCCGGATTAACTGCTTTGATCTTGCCAATTGATATCCCCTCCGGAAAAACAGCATTATATCCCGAAGTGATGATTTCCTGCCCCGGAACGATCTGAACGTGGCGTGGAACATATAGTAATTTTGCCTCATTTGACTTGAGTCCATCCCATTTTGTAGATCCGAACACTTCTGTTTCCTTTATTTTTGAGGAGATTAAAAGGTCCGTATTCAATAATGAAATAACAGTGGAAAAATTACTGCTTGTACCTTTTACCCTTCCCACAACGCCCAGCTCGTTAAAAACCCCCATTCCTTCCTGAATACCGTCCTTTGCCCCTTTATTCAGGGTAATGTAATTTTGATTGAGGTGAATCGAATTATTGACCACTCTTGCAGACCAAAACTCAAAGTTTTTTGACAAGACAGTATCTACAGATAAAACTGCAGAGTCCAGCACCGGGCTCACACTATCCAATCTGTTCAGCAAGTAAGCATTTTTTTCTGCCAAAGCCTGGTTGGTTGAATAGAGCGAAAAATAGGATAAAAAATTATTTTTGACTGACAGCATGTTTCCCACCAGCTTGTTGCTGCTGTTAAAAAACACTGCTCCTTGCGGTGAATTATGCGTGAATATTATCCCCCCGGCCAACAACTCCAGGGCAAGAAAAAGAAGGATTGCCCTTAGTCTGTATAAAAATAAAAATATTTGCTGCATTTCACTTTTATGTCATGAGTACTGTTCTAAAATGATTGATATTTTTTAAAGCATTTCCTGTACCTCTCACTACCGCTCTCAACGGGTCCTCCGCAATATGAATAGGCAGTTTGGTTTTTTGGTGCAACCTGCGGTCCAGCCCTTTTAATAGCGCACCTCCTCCTGTAAGGTGAATCCCATTGTCATAAATATCTGCCGAAAGTTCAGGTGGAGCGATCTCCAGCGCTTTCAGTACAGCCTCTTCTATTTTGGAAACCGATTTGTCCAAAGCAAAAGCAATTTCTGAATAAGAAACCTTGATCACCTTGGGAATACCGGTCATCAAATCTCTTCCCCGGATTTCATAGTCCTCTGGAGCGTCATCCAATTCCGTAAGCGCAGACCCTATCGCAATTTTGACTTTCTCCGCTGATCTTTCTCCAATTAACAGGTTGTGTTGCCTCCTCATGTAATCCAAAATGTCTTTGGTAAAAGAGTCTCCAGCTACACGTATGGACTGATCAGCAACAATTCCTGACAAAGCAATCAACGCAATCTCCGTTGTACCCCCGCCTATATCTACAATCATGGATCCCATTGGCTTTTCAATATCAATACCTATACCGATAGCTGCTGCTATTGGTTCGTAGATCATGTAAACCTCCTTACCCCCGGCATGTTCGGCGGAATCTCTTACCGCTCTTTTTTCTACCTCTGTAATTCCTGACGGAATACAGATGACCATGCGGTGGGACTGTGGAAACATGCCCTTGTTATGTCCGGGGATCATTTTGATCATTCCCCGAATCATCTGCTCTGCGGCATAAAAGTCCGCAATCACCCCATCTTTCAACGGACGGATGGTCTTGATGTTTTCATGCGTTTTTTCATGCATGTTCATGGCCTCCCTGCCTACCGCCAACACTTTATTATTGGTTTTATCTATGGCAATAATGGATGGTTCGTCCACTACAATTTTTTCTTTATGAATGATCAGCGTATTGGCTGTTCCCAAATCAATGGCAATGTCACTGGAAAAAAAGTCAAATAATCCCATTTCGGTATTTTCTAAATTAAATGATTATTGTTTTTTAAAGTTAGCACAATTCAGCCCTTAAAGAGAACGGGTGCCTACAAAAATATTATCTTATTTTTGTTTTATTCATCAAATCCTTTACTTCTTTATTTTTGGTGTCTAATCCCTGTAAAACGTATTCTTTAATATTTAATGGTTTATTAAAGCAGTCCGGAAAATTGAAAAACTTGCCAGAAATATTTTGTCAATGTTTAAAATGCCTGAGCCCTGTCATGACCATGGACATTCCGTGCGCATCACAATAAGCAATGCTGTCATTGTCCTTAATGGACCCTCCGGGTTGTACCACTGCGCTGATGCCTTCCTGGCCTGCTATCTCTACACAATCCGGAAATGGGAAAAAAGCATCAGAAGCCATCACAGCTCCTTTCAGATCAAACCCAAAAGTTTTGGCTTTTTCAATGGCCTGTTTCAGGGCATCTACCCGGCTTGTCTGTCCAACACCACTGGAATATAGCTGGTCCTTGTTACTAAGCACAATGGTATTGGATTTGGTATGCTTACAAATTTTCAGGGCAAACAGCAAGGCATCCTTTTGCTCCTCTGTTGGGATTTTTTTGGTGACCAGCTCAAAGGCTGTTTTATCCTCTGTTACCAGGTCTTTATCCTGTGCCACAAAGCCGTTCAATAAGGTTTTGATTTGTAAGGTACCTGTCAAGTTTATTTTTTGCTTCAAAAGAATCCTGTTTTTCTTGCCTTTCAAAAGCGCCAAGGCATCTTCATCAAACTCAGGAGCAATTAACACCTCAAAAAACAGGCCGTGCATGGATTCAGCAGCGGGCAGGTCCACTTTTTTATTTGTGATCAATACACCTCCAAATGCCGATACAGTATCCGCAGCAAATGCCTTTTCATACGCCTCCTTCACCGTCTTGCCTGTTGCTGCCCCACAGGCGTTGGTGTGCTTCAAAATAGCAAAAGCTACTTCATCGGGAAATTCAGCAATCAATGCCACTGCGGCATCCACATCCACCAGGTTGTTGTAAGACAATTCTTTTCCATTCAATTGATCGAAAAGTGCTGTTAAATCTCCATAAAAATGAGCCTTTTGATGAGGGTTTTCCCCATATCTCAGGCTTTTTGCATTGCCTTCACTGATCTTTAGGGAAGGAATATTTTCCTGCCTGTTGAAATAATTAAAAATTTGGGTGTCATAATCAGAGGAGACATTAAAGGCCTGGGCTGCAAAATACCTGCGGTCTTCACTTTTTAAGCTGCCGTTCTGAGCTTTTAGTTTTTCCGCCAAAGCACCATATTGCGCTCTGGAGGCGATGATGGTTACATCTTCGTAGTTTTTGGCAGCCGCCCTGATCAATGCGATGCCGCCAATATCTATTTTCTCGATGATGTCTGCTTCCGATGCTCCTGAAGCAACTGTCTCTTCAAAGGGATATAAGTCTACAATAACCAGATCGATAGCTGGAATGTCATAAGATTCGGCTTGTGACACATCTTCTTCATTTGATCTGCGGTGAAGTATCCCTCCAAAAACCTTGGGATGAAGGGTTTTCACCCTTCCACCAAAAATGGAGGGGTAACCGGTAAGCTCTTCCACAGGGATTACTTCCGCCCCCTGTTCCTCTATGAATTTTTGGGTGCCACCTGTGGAATAAATCGATACCCCTTGTTGTTTTAAGAGTTCGATGATGGGTTCCAAATTGTCTTTGTAATAAACTGAGATCAATGCAGATTGTATTTTCTTTTCAGCCATTGCGGTTAACTATTATAATTTTTTTCTCCATTGGCGAAGCATTCCATTAAAAACTGCCAACGAATCCGAAAAAGATTTGGTGATAATTTTTTAGATTTCTATTAGGTGGACAAAGTTAGGAAAATCAGTGCATTAAATCAGACTTTCGATCACATTTGGATAGTATTTGTGCTCCAGGGCATGCACTTTTTCCGCAATTTCTTCGGGGCTGTCTCCCTGATCGATGGAAACAGCGGCTTGAAAAATAATTTTGCCTTCATCGTAATTTTCATTGACCAAATGTATGGTAATACCAGTTTCGCTATCCCCAGACTCCTTTACTGCCTGGTGGACATGCTGACCATACATGCCCTTTCCCCCATATTTGGGGAGCAGGGCAGGGTGAATGTTGATGATTTTTCCGGGAAATGCCTTGATCAGGGCTTGGGGTAGCTGAAGTAAGAACCCTGCCAAAATGATAAAATCGGTTTTGTGTTGCCGCAGGATTTCGATCAACCTGCCATTTTGCAACTCTTCCTTCGAAAAAACCCGGGTGGGAATATTGAATTTTTTCGAACGCTCCAAAACATAGGCACTTTTTTTATTTGAAGCGACAAGGGCCACTTTTGCTTTGGAGGATTTCTGGAAATATTCCATTATTTTTTCCGCATTGGTACCGTTTCCGGAGGCAAGAATGGCAAGTTTTTTCAAAATATTGCGAAGGTTTGATGTTGGAGTAAAATTACAAAATCAATTCCTATTCGGCAGGAAAATGGACAACTACTTCGGGGTGCATGGTATAAAACCTGAAGCGTTCCCCATCATGGACGGTGATACCACTGGACTTGTTTTCCCCCATTATGGGATTTTCGGCGTATTTGGTCCAATGGACCAGATCATCTGATACAGCCATATTCATGGTCCAGTCGCTCCAGTCTTCAAGAGAGGTGCCATGGTAATAGGCATAATATCGATTTTTGTATTTGATGATCTGATTTACAGCCAGGCCATATTGGTCGTATTTTTCCGGGCCCATGGTAATGACCGGATCATCTGACACATTGGTCCATACTTTCTGGTCCTGGGAAGTGGCCAACCAGATGCCCTGGTCATTCCGTTCATAAAACAAGTACCATGTACCATCTTCCACCCATACAGTGGGAGTGCCATAAGGGCCATCAGTCAGTGGAGAACCGTCTACTTGTCTGATGTTAAGGTCTCCCTGGTTTTCCCAATGAATCTTATCTGTGGAGGTTAGCATTTTGGCGATATCTCCCCGGCCTTCGGCAAACATATAATAAGTGCCATCATGTTTCCAAACCATCATGTCTTCCACCCAACTTTCGGCAAATATGGGGTTGTCTTCATGTCTTGTCCACTGGAAACCGTCTTCCGAAAAGGCATAACCCAGTTTTAGAAAGTCGTTATCCTCGTATCCGTCAAATCCCGTGTACCACATGTGGTATCCGTCATTCTCTTTCAGGATGTAGCCCCTTTCCCGGATCATTTTATCCCAGGTACCTATCCCTGTACCTTTAAATACAGGGTTTGGCCCTTCAGGTTTAAAAACGCTGATTTCTGCAGGAAAGGAATCATTGTCTTCTGTGTGGTCATTTCCTGTACTTTTTGGATTACAAGCCCCCCAGAAAACCAATACAAAAATGAGGTAAAAATTGGTAAAATCATTTTTCATACCTAAATATAAGCCATTTTTTAACAATATATTATAGAAAGCCCATGCTCATGATCCCTGTCAACATCAGAATCTTGGAAAAGGTGCTTAGTTCAGTAAAATGAGATTTTCTGTCTGCCTTGTAAATTTTAAACATAAAAATCAAAAAGAAAATACTCAGTCCTCCAAAGTAAAGGAACAACAAGGGTTCATTTATTTTAAAGGTTACAAAAAGAATGGCTGCTACGAACAAAACAGCAATAAGGAAGATGATGTTTTTCGTTTTCCTGAATCCCAAAACGATGGGTAAGGTCCTGCATCCATGTTTTCTGTCTCCATTCCGGTCTTCAATATCTTTCAGGATCTCCCTGATCAGGTTGATAAAAAAAGCGAAAATGGCGTAGGTCAGTATCAGCAACTCTGATTTTTGATAGTAAATGCCTACAATCCATATGGCCAGACCTGTAAGTGATGCCACGGTGAGGTTACCAATAAAAGGAAGTCTTTTCAGGGAATTGCTGTAAAGCCATAAAAGAAAAGCTGCTACAAAGGTGATGGCACCAATCCGCGGATGGACCAGTGTTCCAATTAGAATACCTGCCATGTTCATGATGGTGTGCAGGATCATGACCATTCTTCGTTTCATGCCTTTGCCTATTACCACAGTTTTTGGTCGGTTGACGTAATCTATTTTCACATCATAATAATCGTTAATCATGTATCCGGAGGCAGTAAGGATTACAGTAGATATGATCATTAAGTACAGGTGGTAATCCTGAAGTACCGGAATTCCGGATCTGCTGGTGCCCACCAGAAAAAAGGCAGTCATTAATTGAGCAAAGGCGACCATGAGCAAATTGCCCGGGCGAATGATTTTCACAAACGCAGTAAAAGTAAAAACAGGGGATGCCTTATGGTTTTTCATAGGAGTATTAATTGCTTTTCAAAAGCCATATAGCCAGTCCCGACGCTCGGGAGAATCCTTGACCTGCCGGCAGGTGCTTTATTATCATCCCTCTCTGTAAGCTTCTCTTCATACTCGGTTTCATGTTGCAAAATAACGACAATGGACTCAATTTGAACAATAATTTCCAATAAAAAAATGATGCAGGTTTAATTTATAACCATTTGTAAACCAACTGTTAAAGTGGATTAGAGTCAATGATGTCCTGAGAAATTAACCGATAAATTTCTGCCAATTGTTCATTATAGTGTAAAAATTCGTGGTGATTTTCCAATGTGCCAAAATCTTCTCTTTTTGCAGGTCCTGTTTGGGCAGCTTTTGCCCCCATCTGTAAGGTTTTGTTTATTTGTTCAGTGACAAGGGGCTTTAACATGTCAAACTCAAGTCCTTGTCTTTCCAGGATAGACTCCGCAATGCCTATCAGGTGATTGGTAAAATTGGAAGCAAATACAGCGGCCACATGTATGGCTCTCCTGTCCCTGGAGGGTACCACATAGTAAGGTGACGACAAGCTTTTACAAAGGGTTTTAAGGATTTTCATTGCTTTGGATTCCATGGCTTCCAGAAGAAAAGGAACCTCTTCAAAGCCAATCTCCCGGCCTTTGGTAAAGCTTTGTAAAGGATAAAGTATGCCTGTATAATCTGCAGAGCTAAAAGACAGAATGTCTAAAGCCATATTACCACTGGTATGTACCAGTACACTGCCCTCGGGAAGTATGACTGCTTCCGCTATTTCGCCTATTGCCTGATCGCTTACAGCCAAAATAAATAAATTTGCCTGACTTTCTGTAAAATCCAAATGGTCCTGGGCTTCGGTACCATATAGCCGGGAGGAGATTTTTTCTGCCTTTTTCAAATTCCTTCCATAAACCTCTGTAATCACATGACCTGCACTTTCAAGTGCTGATGACAGGTGCCAGGCCACATTACCTGTGCCGATGATTGCTATATCCAGTTTCATGTGTTAATAATTGTTTTTTAATGGTCACACAGCCTGTCCCGATAGTTATCGGAGCTTTTGGGGCATCCCTCCCTTTTTACCCTGCGACATGCCCGATTTCATGCCTTTAAATTAAAAAAAAATAACCCCTAACTTAAATTAGGGGTTATCTTAATTTTCAAAGGTTTTCTAAAATGCGGTTTATTCTAAACCTTTTCTTTTCATTTTCTGGAATTCGTCGAATCTTCGGAAAATAGCTACGGTAAATCCGATCAGCATGATGATGGTTCCGAGCCACAGCAGGTTGATCATGGGTTTCACAGCAGCTTTCATGACCACATAATCTTTTTGATAGGTGTTGACCTTAAAGACAAATTTATTTTCCTCAGGCACAATATTGTCTACTTCCACCTTTATACCCAAATCATTGTCTATATCCACAATTTTTCCCACCTGATTTCCACGAATCAGGAAAATCGGAGATAATTTTTTCTCCACATCATAATCCATGATAGTAAGCTCCGCTTTCACAGCAATGTCACCTTCTTCCAGCGTCATGCCTTCCACTTCATTGATTACTTCTGCACCTTCAAACTGGGTGACGAAATCATTGATAAAAAACTGTTCCCCCGGAGCAGCATTGATAAATTTGTCTTCCTTCCATTCCGGTTCCTCATAATCATTGATAGCCGAAACATGGGTGTAGAGGTCTCTGGATAGGTACCTTTTGGAGTCTGGAGAAGAAATCAAGCCCATGGTAGGGTTGGGTTGTGACATGGGGAAAAGTGTAAATTTCAACTCATCCTCCTGGTAATATTCTACTTTAAAGTAAGAATTCTCCTGAAGTACCAAATCTAAGGTGTCTCCTTTTTGGTGATACTGTTTTCCTTTCGATTCAATGGGCTCCAGCGCGATGGCCTGATTTACCGCACCAGTTTCCTCCATGGCATCTGCTTTGACATAGCCGGGAACACCCGCAACCTTTTTATACCTTCCCCTGTAGATGACCTCATATTCTTTCATCTGCAAAGGTTTGTTGATCCAAAGCAATACATTTTCTTTGTTCAACTCATCTTCCCAGTCTTTCTTGTAGGTCAAACCAGACATGTTGATGGAAATGGTATCGGAATAACCGGAAGAAAACATTACACCTATCAATATCATGCCCAACCCTATATGCGCCAGAGAGCCCCCTGCCAGTTTAAAGGTTTTTTTTCTGAGCAACTTGATCAAAATGGTGCTGTTGGCTACAATGGTAAAGGCTCCTGCCAATACAATAATGATGTAGGAGACATCATAAACCTTCCCAACGGTAATCACAATGGCCGCTAATATCATGGATATGATGTAGGGAGTAACCAGGGCATTTTTTAAATCCTTTTTATCCATTTTGTTCCACCAGAAAAACTGCCCTATACCCGTAAGCAATGCCAGGGCTACGGCAAACCAGAGTTGAAACTTGGTATAAAATCCAATTTGATCTGCCGGAGGAGCAAGGTTGGAAAGCCCACCGAAACTCTCGATGATGGCATTGTATACAGGAATTGAGGTAGGGATGATCACCTGAAAGGCCATCAGCCCCAGTGTGGTGGCTCCTATGAATATCCAAAATTCCCGGGAGTAAACCGAAGCCTCTTTTTCGGAGGTAGGAATGTTTTTCCACTCTTTGATGGATAGCACCAAGGCTATACCCAAAAAGAAAAGCATGTAAATCAGCAATTGTCCTGAAAGCCCCAGATCCGTGAATGAGTGTACCGAAGAATCTCCCAAAACCCCACTTCTGACCAGAAAGGTAGCATAGAGAACCAGGATAAATGAACTGATTACCAGAACTATGGCCGTTTTTAATGCAGTTGAGCTCTTTTTGAAGGTGATCATGGTATGTATAGCCGCTACCATAATGAGCCAGGGCACATATACCGCATTTTCTACAGGGTCCCAGTTCCAGTACCCGCCAAAATTAAGCGTGACATAGGCCCAGTAGGCCCCCATAATGATACCCATCCCCAGAATCATGGCTGAGAAAATGGCCCATGGTAAAGCAGGGCGTATCCACTCAGCGTATTTTTTCAGGGCCAGTCCCGCCATCAGGAAGGCAAATGGGACCAGTGTAGAGGCATAGCCTAAAAACAAAGTCGGAGGATGAATGACCATCCAGATATTTTGGAGAAGGGGATTCAGGCCTGTACCGTCCTCCGGAATAAATTCAGGGTTGATTTGAAATATGGGTGCTTCGGACATGTCCCGGAGCAGCATGAACGGTGAACTTCCGATTTTGAGGTCTCCAATGACAATACCCAGGATCATGGATACCAGAAAAGCCTGGACCAGGGTAAATACCACCATAACAGGTCCTTCCCAGAATTTATTGGTATGGATGACGACCAGCCCCAATACCACATTCCAGAATATCCATAAAATAAAGGCACCTTCCTGCCCCTCCCAAAAACTTGAGATCATGTAGTGCACCGGAAGACCAGTTGAGGAATGGGAATAGGCGTAAAAATATTCGAAACGGTGATTGTATATGATTTCAAACAAACAAAAGGCAATAGAGACAGATGCCAATCCATGGATGTAAAAAGTAATCCTGCTAAAATTTTTCCAGGAGGGTTTTTCGAGCTCACTGGCCCGGGTGTAATAGAAATAAGAAAGGGCCGAAATCAAGGCACTGACAAAAGCCAGAATAACCATAAAATGACCCAAACTACCCACAAAGGTATTCATCATGTTTAAATTCTTTTAAAATGTAACAGATCCCGAAAGTGTTAAGATGAAGTAGTTTTCACGTCTGTTTCCTGATATTTTGAGGGACACTTCATGAGGATTTTATCAGCCACAAACATTTTATCGGTTTTATAGGTACCGATGACTACTACCTGCTCAGACCGGATAAAGTCTGCAGGAACGGGCTCATTGTAATATACTTCCTGTTCTGTTCCGTCATTGTCCACCATGACAAAGGTGAAGGATGTTTTGTCTTCTCCTACTTCTATGCCCACTACCTGACCACTCTGGTCTTTTTTTAACTCGCCTACTACATGAATGGCGGCTGTGTTACCATTTTTGGCCATGGATTTGGCTGTAGAAAAACTTTCATACGTACTGGCATCACCTATGGAAGTGATGATGATGATTATGGCTACTCCTATGATACCCAAGCCAATAATATGTCCTCTTTTCATGGTCTAATTTTTAAATTTTTCTTCCAGTCCGCTGATCTTTCTGTCGGTCTGTATCACATAAACCAAAATACCACCCAAAACAATTCCAATTATGGCAACTAACACATAGATTTTTCCTTCCGACCTCATCCCGTCGGCCATTTGGACACTTGAATTCTGGTAATCCTCTTCTGTTATACCAATTTTGTCCTGAGCTTTTACCGAAAAGCTTACAATCAAAAGCAGGATGACGATACATTTTTTCATATTATTGATTGATCAATTTATCTTCCATTTTTCTTTCCAGGCGTCTGATCCTTACCCTTATGGTACTTATCCATGCTCCGAGCAGGGTCCAGCCTATGATTGCAGGATAAAATACTTTTCTCAAATTGCTATCCATATCATAAGCGTTAAATCCCGGATTGCCCCCGTTTCCGGGATGTAGACTGTCCGTAAGTCTGGGTAATATAAATATCAGGGGAATAAAGGCGGCAAAGGCAAAAATACTGTACACGGCACTGATTTTTGCTCGCTGATACACATCCGTAAGGGAGTTTCTCAATACCAGATAGGCAAAATACATCAATAGTCCAATGGCGGATGCGTTTAACTTTGGATCATTGGTCCAATAATCCCCCCAGGTGAATTTGGCCCACACCATGCCTGTGGTAATCCCCACCACCCCGAAAAGAATGGCAGCATTGGTAAATTCCACCGCCATGTCATCATGGGCCAGGTCTCCTGTCTGCAGGTGTTTGATGCCGTAATAAACGGCGACCACAAGCATCAATATCATGCCAAACCACATGGTAACATGGAAAAACAATGCCCTGATGGTCTCATTCAAAATGGGTAACCTGGGCACGTCAATCAACAAACCTGCGGTTAAAGTGTATGCCAATAAGGCAATGGCCAAAACTTTCCACCAATAAGCTTTCATATTTAAGCGTTTAATTGCCTGGGCCAGTTATCCTGCCTGCTATTACATCTGTAAATCCCCAGTCCTGATTGGCAAATAGGGGAAATGTAAATCGGTGAGACAAGCAATTGACTCCTTGAATCCGGGTACAAAATTAAGTTTTAAAAAGGGATTAATATACTTTTATCCAGTTTATTTGCTCACCGGTAAAAATCAGGTAGTAAGTCGGTTTTAATTGTTTGCAAATCGCAGATCAGCTTCTCCAAAGATAAGGGAAAAGGATATAGGCACTGGCGGTTACAAGGGCATTGATTGCCAGTAAAGTGAGGATTTTTTCCAAATTAATCTCCCTGTCTAATCCATCAATGGCGTTTTTTGAAACCTGAATGGCCATTAATAAGATGGGGATCAATACCGGGAAACTCAAAATTGCCATCAATGTGCCGTTGTTTCCTGCTTTTGAGGCGATGGCAGAGACCATGGTCAGGGAAGCCGAAAAGCCCATGGCTCCCAGCAGCAGGTTCAGCATGAAAAGCGGTTTATCGGCTACGGGATTTCCAAAGACCAGGCCAAAAACCACATATCCCAATAAGGCCAGTACCAGGGTTAGCAGGGTATTGTAAATGGTTTTGGATAATATGATGGCTTCCGGGGAGGCGATCATGTAATAATACAATTGCCTTGCCTGGTGCTCCTGGACAAAGCTTTTGGCTACGGCATTTACCGAAGAAAATAAAATGATGATCCAATACAGCGCATTCCAAACCGGAACCTGCAGGGATCCGGAACCAGCCCCCATACTCAGGTAAGCCGTAAAGACCGCACTGATAACGTACAGAAGTATGCCGTTGATGGCATACTTTTGCCGCCACTCCAAAAGGGCTTCTTTTTTTACCAGTATGACAATTTCCTTCCACATTGGGAGGCAAATATAGGCATAGAGGTGATTTTTGTCTGCAAATACAGTATTAATTTAATTCCTTGTTTACCGGAGATTAGTCTTTTTTACCGAATGACGGGTACCTATAATATAGGTTTTTTCCTTTATTGCCGTAATGGAAAATTGGAGAAAATAAATCCACATGCCAAAATTGTTGAATGCTATGGAATTAAAGAAGACCAATGATGTAAAGAAAAGGCGAAACTTCATGAAGAAAATGGTTATAGGGGTCGCAGCGGGCCTAACACCGGATTTTGGACTGCATGCCCAAAACTTCAATAAGGAATCTATGAAGGAAAAATCCTTTGTGCCTGTCATGTTAACGCCCTACAAAAAAGACAAATCAGTGGACTATAAGGGGCTGAAAGCCCTTACGGATCATTACCTGGAGGCCGGTGCAAGAGGATTTTTCGCCAATTGCCTGAGTAGTGAAATGTATGACCTGAGCCCTGAGGAACGGTTAAAGGTAACAAAAACAGTAGTAAAGCAGGTAAATGGCCGCTACCCGGTGGTTGCTACCGGGTCTTTCGGTAAAAATACCTTTGAGATGGCAGAATTTTCAGAAAAATTAGTTGATACAGGAGTTGATGCAGTCATTTTGATTACTTCTCATTTTGCAGAACCTACAGAAACAGACGAAATAATGATGCGCCGCCTGGAGGCCTATTTGAATCAAACCAAGTCCATGGCTCTGGGTACCTACGAATGCCCAAGTCCATACAAAAGGATATTGTCATTGGAGGTACTGGATTTCCTTTTGGATACCGGGCGATTGGTTTATCACAAAGACACCACAGAAGACATCGAACACATTCGTAAAAAACTTCACCGATCTCAGGGATCTGATCTCGGTATTTATAATGCGCATATTGGGAGCGCTGTAGCTTCACTGCGCGCCGGAGGCGCAGGATTATCTCCTATTGCAGGTAATTATTATCCGGAGGTAATTGCCTGGCTATGCCAACATGCCGACAACCCGGAGAAAAGGGCAGAAGTAGACTGGCTTCAGGAAAAATTAAGGGAAATGGAATCTAAAATTACGGTTAATTATCAATTATCATCCCGGTATTACCTGAATAAATCCGGTCTGAACCTGGAACTACGCAGTCGAAGGGCAGAGCAGCCCCTTAGCAGCGGTCATCAACAACAAATTGATCTGGCCTTCCGGGAAGTTCAGGATTGGAAAGAAAGATTGGGAATATAAAACCGCTTTTAGTGAAGTGGTTCAAATGAATCAGGAAATCCATTCAAAACCCAGGTAAGGTACCAATACCTCGGGCATTTTTATACCTTTTTTACTTTGATTATTTTCCAGTAGCGCGGCAACAATCCTGGGTAATGCCAGCGCACTCCCGTTTAGGGTATGGGCCAAAACGGTTTTTTTATTTTCATTTTTAAACCGGAGTTTCAACCGATTGGACTGGTAAGTTTCAAAGTTACTTACAGAACTGACCTCCAGCCACCTTTCCTGGGCTGCAGAAAACACCTCCATATCATAGGTTAGGGCAGCTGTAAAGCCCATGTCTCCACCACACAATCTTAGTACCCGATAGGGCAATTCCAGTTTTTGCAACAAACCCTGCACATGCAGACTCATGGCTTCCAAAGTTTGGTAAGAATGGTCGGGATGGGTGATTTGGACAATTTCTACTTTGTCAAACTGGTGCAACCGATTTAAACCCCTGACATGTGCTCCCCAATTACCTGCTTCTCTTCTGAAGCAAGGGGTGTAGCCAACATTTTTTTTGGGAAGATCAGCTTCTGAAAGCATTTCATTGCGGTACATATTGGTGATGGGTACTTCAGCGGTAGGGATAAGGTAAAGCCCGTCCCCTGTCGCCAGGTACATTTGGCCTTCCTTGTCGGGGAGTTGGCCTGTGGCATAACCACTTTCTTCGTTGATCAGTACAGGGGGTTGGACCTCGTCGTAACCGGCTTTTTCCGCCTCATCCAGAAAAAAATTGATCAGGGCTCGCTGCAGTTTGGCACCTTTTCCTTTATAAACAGGAAAGCCCGCCCCGGTTATTTTTACTCCTAATTCGAAATCAACGATGTCATATTTTTTGATCAAATCCCAATGAGGCAATTTATAGTCTGGCTCAAGATCAGGAAGTTTCCCATTTTGAAGGATCTCCTCATTGTCTTCGGCGGTTTTTCCTGCCGGTACTGTATGATGAGGGACATTGGGGATGGTATAAAGCAGTTGGGTCAGGCTTTTTTCAGTAGTAATATAATCCTCCTCCAAAATTTTCACCTGGCTTTTGATGGCCGCTGTCCGCTCTTTGGTTTTTTCAGCTGCTTCTTTTTCCCCTGCTTTCATGAGTTGACCAATCTGCCTGGCCAGGGCATTGGATTCAGCTTGTAGTCCATCCCTTTCCAGCTGGATTTGTTTTCTTTGATCGTCCAATTCCAAAACCTGATGGAGCAGGCTTTCCGGATTTTTCAGGTTTCTTTTTTTTAATCCTTCGCAGGCATGGTCAAAACGTTCTCTTATCTCATTAACCTGAAGCATATATCTTGTGGGCTATATTTTCGTTTCAAAATTCAGGATGCAAAGATAAGGAATAAGTTTCGGGCAAAGCGGAGAATTCAGGGATAATTTGAATTTTGGGATTGGCAAAATAGGTCGAAATGACTAACTTCAACCTTTATCTTTTACGAACCAATAATAAAGCTATGAAATCAAAATTCCTCGGATTAATATTTTGTATATTTTCCATTTCCTTTACTATGGCGCAGGACGGCCCATTGAGGATCATCATGATTGGAGCTCATCCTGATGATTGCGATATCAAAGGAGGAGGGACAGCTTCCCTTTTTGTGGCCATGGGGCATAAGGTCAAATTTGTTTCAGTGACCAATGGAGATGCCGGACACATGGAAGAGGGTGGTGGGATGTTGGCCAAGCGCCGAATAGCAGAAACCCAGGAGGTGGCGAGAAGGCTCGGTGTGGAATACGATGTACTGGACAACCATGATGGGGAATTGTTGCCAACGCTTGAAATCAGGTTGCAGATCATTCGGAAAATCAGGGAATGGGATGCTGATGTGGTGATTGCGCCCCGCCCCAATGACTATCATCCGGATCACCGCTATACCGGAGTGCTGGTTCAGGATGCAGCCTATATGGTGGGTGTTCCCAACATTGCTCCGGATACCCCTGCTTTGGACAAGAATCCGGTTTTCCTGTATTTTCAGGATCATTTTCAAAAGCCCAACCCTTTCGAACCACATGTAGCCATTGATATCAGTTCGGTGATCGATAAAAAAATTGACGGAATGGATGCGCACGAATCCCAATTTTATGAGTGGTTGCCCTGGATTGGTGGCTATGCCGATGAAGTACCGGAAGGAAAAGAAGCGCGAAAAGAATGGTTGAAAGGAAAGCGATTTGGCAGCATTTCTCCCGCAGTAAGACTAAGTCTTGCAAAATGGTATGGGGCCGAAAGGGCAAAGGAGGTACAATATGCAGAGGCTTTTGAGGTGTGTGAGTATGGTTCGCAGCCCTCTGATGAGGAGCTGAAGAAGCTTTTTCCCATGCTGGGAGATTGATTTTTTTATCAGCATACAGTTAAATAGAATAGCAATAAACCAAAGGAAATATTAGACACATGAAATCGAGCCTGCCTACCGCAGGCAGGCATGACGAAAACGTCACACAGTGGGATGATTATCATAGCGAGATTCCCCGTCCGACTGGCATCATCCGGGCGGGCATGTGGCCATTAAAGAACAAATTATAGACACATGAATGAAAAGAATATTTTGGTAACCGGAGGGGCCAGCGGAATTGGATTGGCTATCGTCCGAAAGTTTGCCGCAGCAGGATCAAGGGTTTACTTGCTGGATTTTAATCGTGAAAACGGACAAAAGGTAGCAGATGAATTGACCAACGAAGGTTTAAAGGTGGATTTTAAGCTGACCGATGTATCGGATCAGGAGCAGGTTAAAGAAGTCATTGATAGCATTGAAGGAAACCTGGATGTATTGGTGAACAATGCCGGTGTTTCACATATTGGTAATCTGGAGACAACAGAGGAGGCAGACCTGGACCGCTTGTTTGCGGTAAATGTAAAGGGGGTATACAATTGCTCCCGGGCTGTGATCGGCAGGATGAAATCACAGGGCGGGGGAGTTATTATCAATATGGCATCTGTAGCTGCAACCATGGGGATACCCGACCGTTTTGCCTATTCCATGTCGAAGGGAGCCGTCCTTAACATGACCCTTACCATTGCCAGGGATTATGTAAAAGACAATATCAGGTGCAATGCCATTTCTCCGGCCAGGATTCATACACCATTTGTAGATGACTACCTTTCAAAAACCTATCCGGGAAAAGAAAGGGAAGTATTTGATCAATTGGCAGCTACGCAGCCGGTGGGCAGGATGGGAAGTCCGGAAGAAGTGGCCAATATGGCTTATTTTTTGGCTTCCGATGAGGCTGCTTTCCTCACAGGAGCAGACTATCTGGTAGACGGAGGATTTTGTAAATTAAAAATGTAAACAATAAACAAAAAGGAAAACCAATGAAATTGATAAGATTTGGAAAAGCTGGTCAGGAAAGGCCTGGAATAGTGACAGCCAAGGGAAAGAAGTTGGATTGCTCCGCTTCCGGCTTCGATTGGACCGCTGATTTTTTAGGAAAGGGCGAAAGTTTAAAGGAGTTGGAGGAATGGCTGAATGTCCATGAAGACCAATGCCCGGAGATAACTGATGGCGAAAGACTGGGTTCACCGGTTCCTTTCCCATCCAAAATCATGTGCGTGGGCTTGAATTATTCCCTTCACGCCAAAGAAAGCGGAATGGAAGTACCTAAGCAACCGGTTTTATTCATGAAAGCAACCTCTGCGCTGACGGGGCCTTTTGACCCCATTGTCATCCCAAAAAAATCTAAAGCTACTGACTGGGAGGTAGAATTGGCCATTGTCATTGGTAAGAAGGCCAGTTATGTTTCCGAATCCGAAGCCATGGACCATGTGTTCGGGTATGTTTTACACAATGATGTCAGTGAAAGGGATTTTCAATTGAATCACGGTGGGCAATGGGTAAAAGGTAAGAGTTGTGATACTTTTGCTCCGGTAGGGCCTTATCTGGTGAGCAGGGATGAGATAAAGGACCCGCATGATTTAAGGCTTTGGTTAAAGGTAAATGGTAAAATCATGCAGGATAGCTATACCTCAGACCTGGTGTTCAACGTACCTCAGCTGGTAAGCTACATCAGTCAGTACATGAGTTTGCTTCCGGGGGACATTATCAGTACCGGAACACCCGCCGGTGTAGGAATGGGGCTAAAGCCGCCAACTTATCTCAAAGCCGGGGATGTGGTCGAGCTGGGAATTGATGGGCTGGGTGTTTCAAGGCAAAAGGTAGAGGAGTTGTAAGGTAACTTTATCAAAGCACATTTTAATGATAGAGAAGGTAAAGCTAATTTACCTTCTCTTTATTCGTCAACGTTATCAAAATAGGGCTTCTTTCTGAATCCCTAAAAAACTGATATACAATGAATTAAATAGAGGTAATTTAATTCAAAAACCCCGAAAA
>NZ_JAANYN010000006.1 GCF_011290685.1 Cyclobacterium plantarum | reverse complement strand
GAAAACCTCATGAAAAGAATGGTAGAAAAACCACCATACCCTTACAAAGAATTTTATTTATCATACGCCTAGTTCAATTAATTAATATTTGAAAAAACAATTTTAATTAGATAGACAACATTATTTAAATTTAATTAATGAATTTTTAATTGTATTATAATGCGGTAAGGGATTAGTTTTTCGAGAGGGTGTTATATGGTGTCGTAGTGGATAAATTAAGAAATACCCAAGCCCTTGAAAATATGTGGATGGGTAAGACCCCCGTGCCACAATATTTTTTTTGACCGCACGGCCGACCTGCCCAACACGCCTTTTTTACTGGCTATCACCGATAAGGTGATTTTATCTTCAAGTGCTGTCAGCAGCTTTCCGGAACATTCTGTGCTGAATAGCTCTACCATGCTTGCTCTGAGCTGTCCAAAAGCATTTTTCCAATTGTATTTATATGCCCATTTTCTATTTTTTGTATTCTTCTTTTTTCCTACAGAAGCGGCGATTCCAGCCAATAATACCATATTCATCACAAGCACATGGGAATAATACTCCTGAAAGATGTTTTCGGGTTTCCTGCAGCCGAACTCTTCCAATTTAATTTATGGTTTAAGATTCTTGATCCCTTCTTCCACACCCCATCTCATTCCATAAAGTTTCACCAGATCTTTGGTTTTGGATGATTCCAAAGCGACCGGGCTGCTGACCAGAAATTCGGTTTCACCGGTATCAAGAACTGCCATCGAGGCGCAAACCAACCCTGGATCCAACCTTCCAGCTGTTTCCCACTGTAATTGTATCATAATCAAGGAATATTCGGGCAAGGGACTTTTTTGGATTGTTGGAAACTACACCGAAATTTCCCATAATCTGCCTGGAAGTGGGCAAGTTTAGCGTACTGCCATCTCCGGCAAGAACCCGGTATCCCTTCCAACTTGTCGTAGATAAGCGATTGTAAGCTTCTGAACAGATATAACAAAGGTCGGAAAAGAATACCGGGTCAATTTTGTATCTCGCTTGACAGAAAGCCCTGCCTGTGACCGGTTCCTTTTCTAACCGAGAAAGTACTTTTGCACTGTCAAATTCTACGGAACCCTTGAACAGATGGAGTATTGATAGCACAACAGTTTGAAAGTGGAGTGGGGAAGTTCTGAAAAAATGAGCAGGATCCGAACAGTAAACGTTTTGATTTCCACGGGAATAAAATTTACAGAATTTTTTTTCGGACAACCGTAAGATATATCCTTTAGTGTTTGGTTGGTATTTTGTGCCTGAATGTTAATGTGTTTAAGACAGCTTTAAGTTATTTAAAGCGGGCCGGTTTTTATAAGGAAAATCGGCTTTTATTTTGGCGCTAAGGGCATTTTTTTCTTAACTTAATAGCATTGGAGAGTAGAAGTATGGGACGTAGCGGCCAATGGTGCGTTCACTCAATTTATCTGGCTGGAATAATTCATAATATAATTAACATTGGCAGGCGAAACTTATTAAATTTGATTCCAACGAAAACCAATACCGATGAACAAAATTACATTAACCATACTATTCCTTTTTTCTTTTCCCCTGGCACATGCGCAGTCCGGATTACAGGACCGGATCAACAAGAATGCAATGGCTGTGGAGCAGCAAGTCATTGAATGGAGAAGGGATTTTCACGAGCATCCCGAACTGGGCAATGAAGAAACCCGAACAGCCGGCATTGTGGCAGATCACCTGAAGAGCTTAGGTATGGATGTGACCGAAGGGCTGGCCGTGACCGGTGTTGTCGGAGTTTTGAAAGGAGGTCAAGCCGGTCCCACTGTGGCCATCAGGGCGGATATGGATGCTTTACCGGTAACTGAGCGCAATGATTTGCCCTTCAAATCTCAGGTTACCACCAATTACAATGGGCAGGAATCGGGGGTGATGCATGCCTGTGGGCATGATTCCCATGTGGCCATCCTGATGGGCGTAGCAGAGGTGCTGGCGGGCATGAAGGATGACCTTAAAGGAACGGTCAAATTTATATTTCAGCCGGCTGAAGAGGGATTGGAGGACAAAACAGTGGAAAGCTGGGGAGCCAAACAGTTGGTAGAAGAGGGA
This sequence comes from Cyclobacterium plantarum, assembly GCF_011290685.1. Lineage (GTDB taxonomy): Bacteria > Bacteroidota > Bacteroidia > Cytophagales > Cyclobacteriaceae > Cyclobacterium > Cyclobacterium plantarum. Next base: position 434,400 of record NZ_JAANYN010000006.1, on the reverse strand, counting down.
GTAATGGATGATGTGGATGCTATTTTTGGCTTGCATATCAATTCACAAACACCTGTGGGAGTTATTAAATATAAGCCCGGGCCCTCCATGGCCGCAGTGGACAATCTGGAAATTCAGGTCAAAGGCAGACAGGCGCATGGTGCCTATCCCTGGTCTTCCATTGACCCTATCGTAACATCTTCTCAAATCGTGATGGGTTTGCAGACCATTGTTAGCCGGAATGTGAAAATCATAGAAATCCCTGCCATAGTCACCATTGGTGCCATCCATGGCGGAGTAAGGCACAATATCATTCCGGAGGAAGTAGAAATGATCGGAACGATCAGGACTTACAGTGAAGCCCAGCAAACGCTTATTCACAGGAGAATCAGGGAAATCGGGGAAAATATTGCAGAGAGTGCCGGCGCCACTGCAGAGATAAACATAAAAAAAATGTATCCCGTCACCTTTAATGATCCCGAATTGACAGCTATGATGTTACCAAGCCTGGAAAAGGTAGCCGGAAAGGATAATGTTTGGTTACATGATCCGGTGACTGGAGCAGAAGATTTTAGCTTTTACCAAAAGGAAAAACCTGGCTTGTTTATTTTTCTGGGCGGAATGCCGGCAGATGCAGACCCGGAAACAGCCCCCTCTCACCACACTCCGGATTTTTACCTGGATGAAAGCGGATTTGTGTTGGGGGTCAGGGCATTGAGCCAACTGGCCGTGGACTATATGGGTATGAATTAAGGTAGGCTTGGTATTGAAATAGAAAGAAAACCCGAAAGGAAACTTATCCCCTTTCGGGTTTTTTTCATTTAACGACCTAAAGGCCCCTGAAGGCTGGAGGTTGGATGCCGTTGGCGCGGATATAGGAAATGGCCGCTCCCCTGTGGTGTGTGGTGTGGTCGTCCACAAGACCCACCATCTGGCGGCGGGTAATTTTACCTGCAAATGAATCAATTTCTTCTTCCATCTCCTCCTGACTGAGGGAGGCAATGGTTTTTTTTCCATAATCATAGCATTGATTGATGAAAGCACTCATTTGTTCTTTGGTTTGAGGCTCTACTTTATGGTCAAAGCCCATTTCTTCACCCATTAAAAAGCCCTGACAAATAGAAGCCATGGCTCCCCCAATGTGGGTTATCTGTTCTTTAAATGACATGGCTGATTCGTGGGGTTTGTAATCCAATAAATCGTTCGGCATGGTTTCTATGGCTTCCAGGGTAAAGGCGCGGCTATTTTCCCATTTGGCCATAAATTCTTCCATGGTAGTTTGTGCATGGGCTTGCCCCATTGCACACTGGAAGATGAATACAGCAAAAATTACATTTAATTTTTTCATAGGTTTTTGATTTGGTTAGAATATAAAGTTCGACAAAAAAACTTAAACTCAGACTAAACTTGTCCGGAATAAAATTGATACAACAAAGGGTAACAGTTGTGAAATTCCAATCCAGCAATTGGCAAATCAAATTGGCGGAGAATTTAATTTCATTTTGATTCAGGACCAGTAGATAAATAACGGAACCTGAGGTTTTACGCTAACAGAAGTTTTAGGTTATAAAACCTATTTTAGTGAAACTGTAAGGTTCAGGTAACAGGTGCCGGTAGTAAATGATTTAAATATGGTGATTTTTCACCATTAAAATAAGAAGATCTTGATTATTTGACTTTTTGAATGACACGTGGCCAAACTGCATTTTCCCGGATTGTGCTTGGTGCATTGGTCCCAAATCTAAAATTTTGCATACCTTATCGTAATTATTATTCATGGTATATTTTTTCTAAGTAGAACCTCAATTTGAGCGGTATTTTTAAATCAAATATTATTCTTTATTGCATGAATTTATCAGCCATGTTTGAAGGAAGCTAAAAATTATAAATTTTCTATAATGAATAGATCCTAAACATTTTGATGTTGCCCAATAAAATTTTATTTTTAAGGTAACGTACACGTAAAGAATACCCACCATACCAAAATAGCTTTTAATCATTGATCCTTTAACGCACTACATCATGAAGCAAAATTACAGATCACAAAACAATTCAGAGAAAAGGTTGTCGGACTTTTGCAAATGGGGTAAACCTCAAAAGCCTCCAAAAGTCTTGGTTTATTACCTTCTTGCCATAGCCTTATTTTGGTTTTCCGGTAATATTGCTACCGCCCAGCAAGGGCAGCAAATTTCCGGTCAGGTTTTCGATAATTCTACCAAAGAAAGCTTACCAGGAGTTAATATCTTGATAAAAGGGACGTCCTTGGGAACGGTAACCGATATCGATGGTTCTTATTCCATCAGGGTTCCGAATGAAGATTCGGAATTGATTTTTTCATTTGTAGGGTATTTGACTCAGGAAATAAGGGTAGGCAACCGAACTACCATCAATGTGGACCTTGTCGCCGATCAGGCACAGTTGGAAGAGGTAGTGGTCGTTGGGTACGGAACGGTTAAGAAAAGTGACCTTACCGGGTCTGTCGTCAGGGTGGACCCCGAATCTTTTAAAAACCAAAGCAATGTGCAGCTAACAGATATGCTGGCGGGAACCGTTGCAGGGTTCAATGCCAATCAGGGGACTTCTGCCGCAGGAGGGAGTTCGCTGGAAGTAAGGGGACCTACTTCCCTGAGTGCAGGTACCGAACCACTGGTGGTTTTGGATGGGGTGATTTTTAACGGAAGTCTTCGGGATATTAATCCCAATGATATTGAATCCGTGGATATTCTCAAAGATGCCAGTTCGGCAGCGGTATTTGGTGCCAGGGCTGCTTCAGGGGTGATCCTGGTGACGACCACCAGAGGTAAAGCAGGGGCACCTACCATTAATTTCACCACCAAGTTGGGGGTGGCCGGACCCACAAATGATGATTTTGCCGTTCGAGGTCCGCAGGGCTATCTTGATTTTCGAAGAGATTATTTCAGGACACTGGGCCAGGCCCAGCCGGATTACCATTGGTTCAATCCCGAAGAATTGCCTGAGGGCGTTACCCTGGAGCAGTGGAGGGCATCTAATAACAATCCCAATCCTGATAACACCAGAGAATGGCTTTCCAGGTTGAATTTTTTCCCGGATGAAGTGGAGGCCTATCTGGCCGGAGAAACCATCAATTGGAGGAATGAAGTGATGAAGCCCGGTATGCGGCAGGAATATGACCTGAGTATAGGAGGCGGTACAGAAAAAATCAAATATTACTGGTCTTTGGGATACCTGGACAATGAGGGGATTATTGTGGGAGATAAATTTTCCACGATCCGTTCCAGGATCAATTTTGATTTCGAGGTGACTGATTGGATGAAAGTGGGTTTGAATTCCCAGTTTTCTTCCAGGGATGAAAGCGTGGTTCAGGCCAATTTGACAGGGATGTACCAAACAGGTCCATATGCCCAAATGTATGAGGAAGATGGATCTATAAAATGGTTTCCTCATGGCTATATCGGCGGTCAAAATCCATTGATCAATTACCTGGGACAGGATAGATTTCACAAGCGGAATAATTTTTTCAATACCTTGTTTGCCGAGTTCAAACTCCCATTTGGCATTACTTTCAGGTCTTCTTACCAACCCCGGATCGAAAGCATAAGGGATTACAATTACTGGTCTCCTGAGACCATTGTAGGAGGACAGGATTATGCCGGAGGAAGGGCAACCCGGTTTGAATCCAATACTTACGAATGGATGGTAGATAACCTGCTGAAGTGGAATAAAACATTCGGTATTCACAATTTTGATGTCACCATCTTGTACAACCTGGAAAAAAACAGGATATACAGTTCGAGCATGGCCAACCAAACCTTTCTACCCAGTGCTATTCTAGGGTACCATGGGATGCAGTTTGGAGGCGATCCAACGATCGAAACAGACGATATTACCTATACCGGAGAAGGTTTAATGGGAAGGTTAAACTACACGCTGAAGGAAAAATATTTGTTTACAGGCTCCATACGAAGGGATGGTTTCAGTGCCTTCGGTAGGGAAAACCCCAGGGCCATATTTCCTGCATTGGCATTTGCGTGGCAAATTTCAGATGAAGCGTTTTACAATTCAAGCTTGATTGACCAACTTAAAATGAGGTTGTCCTGGGGAATAAACGGTAACCGGGATATTGGCCCATATTCTTCATTTGCCCAAATGGGGAGCAATCAATATTATAATGGATCTCAGGTTCAGATGGGAATATTCACATCTACGCTTTCCAACCCGGGGCTTTCATGGGAGGAAACAGAATCTTATAATTTTGGCTTTGATATCGGAATATTGGCCAATCGTATCAATCTGACCTTGGATTATTATGACATGAGTACGGTGAACCTGTTGGTAGACCGCTCTTTGCCTAGGGTTACGGGATTCGAAAATGTGACCACCAACATAGGAGAGTTGGCCAACAGGGGTTTTGAGGCCACCCTGGGAGCGGTAGTGATCAACCGACCTGGATTTAATTGGAGGACCAATATCAATTATTCCATGAACAGGAATGAAATCATTTCTTTATTTGGAGACACAGGTGAATATACCCTTCAAGGACAGACAATCTCTGGTGAAATACCTGATTTTGAAAATGAATGGTTTATAGGTCAGCCCATAGATGTGGTCTGGGATTATGATATTTTGGGTACCTGGCAGGTGGAAGAGGCTCAGGAAGCTGCTGAATACAACCTTAGTCCCGGAGATATAAAAGCCACTGATGTAGATGGCAATGGTGTTTATGAGGCTTTACAGGATAAAAGGTTTATTGGATTCAGCCAACCAAGGCACAGAATCGGATTTAGAAATGATGTGACTTTTCTTAGGAATTTTACGGCTTCCCTTTTTATCAGAGCTGATCTGGGACACATGAGGGCTTTTTCTCCCTCTGTAGCGGGATGGTCTACCTTTGACAGAAGAAGTACAGCCAATTACCCCTACTGGACCCCTGACAACAGGACCAATGATTATCCCAGGCTGAGTGTCAACGATTCTCCGTTTGGCGGAGGAGTCATGCCCTATAAATCTTCCTCTTTCGTAAGAATCCAGGATTTTTCACTTTCTTATAATGTTCCGAATGCACTGTCCCAACGCTATAACATGCAAAATTTAAGGGTCTTTGGATCCGTGAGAAACTTATACACCTTTTCCAGTTGGCCAGGTTGGGATCCGGAATCAGGGCTAACACCTATGCCTAGAATTGTCACTGTTGGTTTCAATATATCACTTTAAAATTGCCAAAAAGATGAAAAAATATATCCAATCAATATTTGCATTTCCCCTGCTGCTGTTATTATTGGCAGCCTGTAATGAAGATTTTCTTGAGCCAAAACCCCTGTCTTTCTTTACCACAGACAATGTTTTTGTGGATAGGGCGGGTTTTGAAGCACTATTGGTCACTATGAGGAAGGATCTTACCCGGGAACAAACCGCTCAGAAGAACTTTATGGCCCATCAATGGGCCGCGTCGGAAGCAGGAGTGCCCTGGCTTCAAATGGATTATACTGCACTTACCCCTAATTCCGACAGGTACCAGCAGTTTGTTACACAGATCAATGATATTTTTGAAATGGTGAAGAATGCCAATGTGGCCATCACGAGAATAGATGATTTGGAATGGGCAGATCAGGACGATCGAAATGAAGTTTTGGCAGAAGCATATTGGCACCGTTCTTATTGGTACTACAGATTGATTGGGAACTATGGAGATCTACCTTTTTTAAAGGAAGAGGTGCGTGGTGTAAGGCTGGATTTCCAGAGCCACAGCAGGTGGGCCATTTTGGATCAGATCCAGTCGGATATGGAATTTGCAGTACAGCACCTGCCGGTTTCGGCAGCCCCGGGCATACCCACCAGGGGGGCTGGGGATCATTTGCTTTCCAAGATTTACCTGGCCAATATGGAATTTGACCAGGCCATTGCCGCTGCTTCCAGAGTGATTGAAGGGCCTTATGCCCTGATGACTGATCGTTTTGGAGTGGAAGCGGATGATCCCGATAAAAATGTAATCTGGGATCTTCACCGGCATGCCAATAAAAACATTGGACAGAATACAGAAACCATTTTGGCCTTTGTGGACAGATGGGAAGCACCACCAACAGCAAGGACGCCAGGCCTGTTTACCATGAGGGTGTATAATTGTTCCTGGTGGCATTCATCTATCGGGAAAGATAAAGACGGTAACCGCGGCACCATTGACGGTGGCCCCCTGTATGATTCGCTGGGAAGGGGAAACCCCGATGTCGCATTGAGTGATTGGCACAGTTATACCATCTGGGAGGAGGGTGATTTTGATTATACCAATACCCCTGATTTAAGGAGAGCCGACATCAACTGGTTTGATAGGGAGGAACTATATTATAACAATCCTGCTTCATCTCAATACATGGAGCCATTTGATCCGGAAAACATGGATATTCCTTCCGAATATTGGGCCAGGGTATACCCTTCACCATTTTACAAAATTTACGCTCCAAATGCACCGGATCAAACCAGTATTCCTATGGGAAGTAATGGCGATTGGTACATCTATCGCTTGGCAGAAACATACCTGATAAGAGCAGAAGCTTATTATTGGAAAGGTGACCTGGCCAGTGCAGCAATGGATTTGAATACCGTAAGGCAAAGGGCCAATGCCCCTGCCATAAGCCCTGCCGATGTAACCATTGATTTTATTTTTGACGAAAGGGCCAGGGAATTGTTTGCAGAGGAACCCAGACAGAATGAACTGAACAGGGTGTCTTATATTCTTGCGGCCAGGAATGAAGGAGGATATAGCCTGGAAACCCTTCATGAAAATAACTGGTACTACGACCGCGTCAGAAACCTGAATAATTTTTACGACAGGTCTGATGAAGTGATCCTTTTGGGTCAGCGACCGAGAATCATGCCTTACCATTTTCAGTGGCCCATAGATGACGATATGGTCAATTCCAACACCTTGGGAAGGATCAATCAGAACAAAGGCTACACCGGATCTGCCAATAATATACCACCATTAGAAGTAGTAGAATAAATGGTTTGTTCTTCTAAAAGCTATCCCACTGCCTGTCGCCTTTTCGGTTTTGAAGGCAGTGGGGTGTTCCGGTAACAACCATCTTTTCCAAATGACATTAAATTGTCTTGAATTGCATTTTATTCCCTGAAGCCTGTTCTATAAAAAAAATATCATGACAAAAGTCAGCCCTTATTTAACGATTTTGCTTGTTTGGTTCATAGGCTTTTCAGCAAACTTGCATCCCGCTTTTTCCAGGCAGGATTATTCAGGATGGAGAGCAGCTGTCACAAAAGTGGACATTACCCCTCAGGAGTCCATGTGGATGGCGGGATATGCTTCCAGGGACCGTCCCTCAGAAGGGGTAAGACATGCTATTTGGGCCAAAGCACTTGTTTTGGAAGATTCCATGGGAAATAGGGCGGTGTTAGTGACAACAGACCTGGTGGGTATTCGTCAGGAATTGTCCCAGAGGATCCGGGACCGGCTAATGCAGGAATATGGTTTGTCCAGAGACCAGATTATTCTCAACAGTTCACATACCCATACCGGTCCGGAAACCGATTATCGAAGGTACCAATTCCAATTGGACCAGGTACAATTGGGTAAAATCAAAAATTATGTTGAAACTCTGGAACATAAAATTGTGGCTTTGGTGGGAAATACCATGGAATCTCTTAAACCAGCTTACCTGCATGTGGAAAACGGAGTCACTCGTTTTCAGGTAAACCGGAGAAATAATAAGGAAGCCAGTCTGGTCCACCAGACAGATTTGAAAGGCCCTAATGACTATGCAGTTCCTGTCATGAAAGTGACAGATGAGGATGGAAATATGACGGCATTGGTATTTGGATACGCCTGTCACCCTACTGTTTTGTCGGACTATCAAATATCGGGTGATTATGCTGGGTTTGCCCAATTGGCTTTGGAAAAGCTTTACCCCGGAACCACCGCGCTTTTCTTTCAAGGCGCAGGTGCAGATCAGAATCCATTACCCAGACGATCTGTACCTTTGGCCCAACAATACGGTAAGGAATTGGCTGCTGCTGTAGAAAGGGTACTTTGCGAGGAAATGAAGCCTTTGGAAGGAAATTTATCCACCACTTATTCCGAAATTGACCTTACCTTTGCCAGGGCCACACCTACCAGAGCTGAATTATTGGAAATTACCGGTAATTCGTCTGGTTATCCGGAATACCTTAAACAAAATGCCAAAGTGTTGATGTCCAAACTGGACAATGGCGAATCCCTGATCACTTCCTACCCATATCCGGTGCAGGCCTGGAGATTAGGTGAACAGGCCATCTTTTCATTTGGCGGCGAATTGCTCATTGGATATGCCATTGCCCTTAAAAAGATTTTTGGTCAGGATATATTTGTAATGGGCTATTCCAATGACGTAATGGCCTATATTCCGACCAGGACGGTGTTGGAGGAAGGGGGATATGAAGGAACCCGCTCTCCCATTTTCACTACGCCTTGGGCATTCGATATTGAAGACCGGATTATTGGGGAGGCAGTGAAATTGGCGGAAAAGGTTGGGATTCAACCACAGAAATATCCTCTCACAGATCAATAAATCAAATAGAAATGAATGCAAAACTCCACCCCCACTTAATTTCTATTGGGATTTTACCCAATAACTTTCATTTTTTCTCAAACTCAGGTGCAAAAACTACTTCCAGGTTGGAAAAATAAGGAGATTCCAAAGGTAAAATGATCTGTAATCGCCATACCTTTAAAATGACCCGAAATAGGAAAGAATTGAAAGGGGTTGAAAATTCTCGAACAAAAAAATACAATTATGATTTATAAACACGATCGACGAAAATTTTTGGGTACCCTGACGCTGATGGGGGCAGGAGTGACCTTGGGTGGCTCATCCTTTTCGTATATCCCTGAAGGAAATAAAAAGCCAGCCCTTTTGGGAGGGCCAAGAGCCCATCCTGACCAATTCCCCAGCTGGCCTGTTTCCGGAAAAAGGGAAGAAGAGGGAATGGCGGAAGTATTGCAAAGCAAAAAATGGGGCAGATTAAACGGTAATGTGGTTGCCAATTTCGAAAATAAATACAAAGAATGGACAGGCGCCAAACACTGCGTGGGGGTATCCAGTGGCACCAGTGCCTTATTTACTTCTTTAGGGGTATTGGACATAGGGCCCGGGGATGAAGTCATCATTCCGGTATATACTTTTGTTGCCACCTATAACGTGGTCGTTTTAAACTATGCTTTACCTAAATTTGTAGACACGGACATAGAAACTTTTCAAATCGATACGGATAAAATCGGACAAGCGATAACCCAAAACACCAAATTAATCATGCCGGTACACATCGGCGGCTCCCCGGCCGATATGGATTCTGTTATGGATGTTGCGGAAAAACACAAAATCCCTGTCCTTGAAGATGCCTGCCAGGCTCATTTGGCCGAATGGAAAGGAAAAAAAGTAGGGACAATTGGACTGGCTGGCGCCTTCAGTTTTCAATCCAGCAAAAACCTCAATTCAGGTGAAGGGGGTGCCATCATCACCAATGATGATATGTTTGCAAATAATGCCTATAATTTTCACAATCAAAGCCGGGGAAATGATGGTGAAAACAGTAGTTATCGTTCCACCAGAGGTACCAATCTTAGGCTGACAGAATTCCAGGGCAGATTATTGACGGAACAGATGAGCAGATTACAGGAACAGGCCAACCGTCGGACCCTCAATGCCCAATACCTTACCGGCCTGTTAAAGGATATTCCCGGGATTTATCCTGCGAAATTATATCCTGGAGTCACCCAAAGTGCTTATCATCTCTACATGTTCCGTTTTGATAAAAATGCATTTGCGGAAATGCCAAAATCTAGATTTTTGGAAGCTTTATCGGCAGAAGGAGTCCCTTGTTCAGGTGGATATGGTAGGATGAATAAGGAGAATTATGTCCAGGATTTGGCCAAAAACAGACATTATTTGAATTTATATGGTAAATCGACCATGCAGGAATGGTTGGAAAACAGCAATTGTCCCCAAAATGACTTGCTATGTGAGCAAGCCGTATGGTTTGGTCAATCCATGTTATTGGGAACAAAAAAAGACATGGAACAGATTGCAGAAGCCATATTGAAAATCAGGGCCCATGCCGGAGACCTGGCGAAATCTTAATCACCATACGATGATGAATTTAAATTTGAGGTGTTTCTTGATCTGTTTTTTTTGGTGGATGATTTTATTGGGAAAATCTTCAGTGCAGCTTTTGGCCCAGGAAATGGCTGAGATGGAAACCCATATGGATATTGGGGTCAGCACCATTGACATTACTCCGGACCACCCCATTCGGTTGGCTGGATACGGTGCAAGAGAAAAAAAACCTTCGGAGGGGATCATCCATCAGTTGAATGCCAAAGCACTTGCCTTTGGCAGGGATGATCAGGGACCATCTATTCTGATCACCGTAGATTTGGTGGGGATACCTGCGATTATTACAGCAAAAGTGACCAAAAGAATAACAGAACAAACCGGAATTGAGGCCTCCCACCTGGTGATTTGTGCTTCTCATACCCATGGTGGTCCCGAAGTGGGGAATCTGCTTAATATCCTTCAATACAGGGGGGATACGTTTAGTGATTCCTTACTCAAATTGGAAGAATTGGTGGAAATATCGAGGTATACGGAACGTTTAACTGACCAACTGGTTGCAGTGGCCCTTTCTTCACTTGCAGATCGGGAGCCTGCTTTGGTATTCTGGGGGCAGGGAAGAATGGGATTTGCAAAAAACAGAAGAACGGAGGGAGGTCCGGTAGACCAATCATTCCCTTTGATGAAAATCACCGATCCAACCGGTAATTTAAAGGCCATTTTGGTGAATTATGCCTGTCATGGCACTACTTTGGGAGGGGATGTTAATCAAATTCATGGTGATTGGATGGGAGAGGCGCAATTGATGATTGAGTCGAACCATCCCGGGGTAGTTGCCATGGTGGCCATAGGTTGCGGAGCAGATGCCAACCCGTACCCGCGGGGAAAAATGGAGCACCTGCGGTTACATGCCCAAGAGGTGGCGGATAATGTGGAGCAATTGCTGACTTCCAAATTACATCCAATCATTCAACCTCCCTCCGGAAAAATTAAATGGATAAACCTGCCATTCGCCCATGTTCCGTCAGTACCGGAACTGATTGCCCAGACGGAGGATAAAACGGTCAGGGGCTATTATGCCCGTTTGGCTTTGGATAGAATTGCCAGGGGGCAGGATATCCCCAAAACGCTTTCGTATCCTGTCCAAACCTGGACTTTTGGCAATGAAATGGCCATGGTAAACCTTGCAGGTGAGGTGGTGGTGGATTATTCTCAGCGTTTAAAAAAAGAGATAGGTGCTGATAAACTTTGGATCAATGCCTATGCCAATGATGTACCCTGTTATATTGCTTCCTGTAGGGTAATCAGGGAAGGTGGATATGAAGCAGAGTCAAGTATGTATTATTATGACAAACCTTCTCCTTTCGCAGAGGAAATTGAAGAATTAATTATTAACACAGTACATGAACTTCTTCCTCCCTCATTCTAGGCCCAGGGAATTCCCGGCGGGAGTCCTTCTGGAATGCAAAAAGATACCAGTATGTAAGCTGAAAAGGAAAAAACGTTTTTTTTCCTTGTTAAAATTTACGAACCTAAATCTATGAATTGCTAAAATTACCCCGTAATTTGACTTAACATAAGTCTCTTTTGTTGCAGGAAGGTAAGCATGCTGATGGTTGAGAAGTAATCCAAAAAAATGTATGGATTTAATGGTCGGCAACATTAAAAGGATTTTTAAATCCTTATTAGAAGTCCGATTAAACGAAGCAATCAATACAATTTAAGTAATAAGTCATTAAACATATTAAAATTACTACTTATGAAAATAAATTTTTCTGTCTTTTCGGTAATTCTTATGGTTTTATTCAGTAATATTTCAGGTCAGGCACGGATTCTAGACGACCAGGCGTCTTTGCAATGGAAAGCAGGGGTATCCAAAATTGACATTACACCCAAAGAGCCAATCTGGATGGCAGGTTATGGTGGTAGGGACCATCCTTTTGAAGAAGTGATACATCCCATTTGGATAAAGGCCCTTGCCCTGGAGGATGCTTCCGGAAAACAAGCTGTTCTGATTACAGCAGATCTATTGGCCATGCCAAAAGCGCTTTCAGACCGGATAAGACTGGGACTAAAAGAAAGGCATGGACTAAGCGAAGCTCAGATCATTATCAACAGTTCCCATAGTCATTCCGGCCCGGTATTGGAGAATTCGCTTTCTGATATTTATCCCATGAACGAGGCCCAGAAGCAGCAGGTGAGCCATTATTCCGATGCCCTGGTAGATAGCATGATTCGATTAGTGGATGAGGCTTTCGGCGCCCTCCGGCCAGCTCATTTGTATGTAGAAAATGGGGTCACCAGATTTCAGGTAAACCGCAGAAACAATCCAGAAAATCAGTTGGAAAGTATTGCTGACCTCAAAGGACCCAATGATTACGCTGTGCCTGTCATTAGGGTGAACGAAGAAGGAGGAGACATTATGGCCATTGTTTTTGGTTACGCCTGTCACCCTACTGTCCTGGGCGATTACCGGCTTTCTGGTGATTACCCCGGATTTGCTCAGATCGAACTGGAGAAAAATTATCCAGGGGCAACAGCCTTATTTTTTCAGGGTGCCGGAGCTGATCAAAACCCCCTACCCAGGAGGACCGTATATTTGGCCCAACAATATGGCAAAAGTTTGGCGGCTGCAGTGGAAAGGGTATTAAGTGAAGACATGAAACAATTGGAGGCTACCATGCAGACGGCTTATGCAGAAGTAAATTTAGAATTGACGGAGGCGCCTAGCATGGAGGCACTTTCTAAATTTATTGAATCTGCTTCTGGCTATCAGAAAAGATGGGCGACGCGCTTGGAGGAAGAAAGAAGTAGAGGAATGGAAACGATCAAATCATATCCCTTTCCTGTTCAGGTATGGAAGTTGGGAGATCAGCCCATCATGACTTTAGGAGGGGAAACCGTCATTTCCTATGCCATTGAGCTAAAAAAGATCTTTGGCCCCGATATTTTTGTAATGGGCTATTCCAATGACGTGATGGCGTACATCCCCTCTACCACCATTCTCAGAGAAGGTGGTTATGAGGGTGCCTCTTCCCAAATGGTGTATGGTCTGCCAAGTACCTGGGCTTCAAATATAGAAATTGACATCCTTCACGAATTCCTTCGCCTTGCCGATCAGGTAGGTGTTTCCCGGTTAGAATCAAGCTTGATACCTGATTAATCCAACCATATATCCATTTCAATTTGATTGAATGACAAATAGAGAAGCAACCAAATCTAAAAATACTGATCAGCCCGCCAAATATTTGGAGGCGAAAAAGTATTTTTCAGGATTTAAATTGGCCCATGATACCTACAATGCCATTTCATGTGCAAGTGATGGCAATATTTATTACATATTGTCTTCTGAATCCATTGAATCTGGAGGCCGGTTTTACGTTTATAAGCCAAGGGAAAACAAGATTGAATTTATCGGTGACTTGACTGAATTGTGCAGAGAGAAGTACTTAAAAGCCATTCCCCAAGGCAAAAGTCATGTTGAATTCTATGAAAAAAATGGAAAATTGTATTTCAGTACGCATGTTGGTTTTTATGAATTAATAGATGGAATGGACCGCTTGCCTGAAAACCCGCCTGCAGGGTATGAAAAATACCCTGGTGGACATATTTTATCCTATGACCTGATTACCAGAGAAGTGGAGAATTTGTTGCTGGTGCCTGGTGGAGAAGGGATAGTATCGATGACCATGGATAAGGAGCGAGGGCATATTTACGGAATTACCTGGCCCACTGGACGTTTCATTCACTTCGATCTCCAAACGAAGGCCTTTCATGATATTGGATTGGTTTCAGGACTTGGTGAAGCAGGTACACCAGGAAAGGATTTCCGGACCCTTTGTCGTTCCTTGTTTGTTGATCCCAGGTCTGGCAAAGTTTATTTTTCTACAGCCGAAGGGGATATCTATTGGTACGATGCCCAACAAAAGACCCTGACTGCGGAGGAAGAGGTGAATCTTCGTTTGGATTATTTTGGCCTGTACGATCCAACCCAACCAGGCAGTATGGCTTATAATTGGAGGAAGATTTTCTGGCATGAACCAGAAGGTGTTGCTTATGGAATACATGGGAACTCCGGTTACCTGTTTCGGTTTGATCCTTTGAAAAAAAATATTGAGATTGTTGAAAGAATTGTTTCTGAGCCTTCCCGAAAAAGCGGTATGTTTGATCAATTCAGTTACGGGTATTTGGGCTTTGAACTTTGCAAAGAGAATGATACCATATATTACCTGACCGGAGGTCCCATTTATAAGAATGGTAAATTGGTCCGGGGGGTCGAAAAAATAGCAAAAGGAGCTGCCAAAGGATTGGAAAACCTCCACCTGGTCACCTTTCATATTGTCAGTAAACATTATTTCGATCATGGTCCCGTTCTGTATCCAGACGGTTCCATCCCTACCTACGTCAATTCAATTGCCATCGGGAAAGACGGATATATTTATACCCTGGCCAGGTGGGAACATGAAGGAAAGATCATCCAGGATCTGATAAAAATTAAAAACCCATTACAATGATGATTCTCATTGAATGGATTTAAATAAAGAGGATAAAAAACCTGGAATAAGATGGGGAAGTTGTATAACTTATTGGTTATAGGTAGTTCAAATACAGATATGGTGGTACAGGTAGACCATTTTCCCAAACCGGGTGAAACCCTGTTGGGAGGAGATTTTTTCATGAACCCCGGGGGAAAAGGAGCCAATCAGGCGGTGGCTGCGGTCAGGCTTGGAGGTAAGGTTGCCTTTATTGGAAAAGTCGGCAAGGATATTTTTGGTAAAGAAACCCTGGAAAACCTATTGCGGGAGGGTATCAATATAGATGGTATTTCTCAGGACGAAGTTCATCCTTCCGGAGTAGCGCAGATCACAGTTGATAAAAATGGGGAGAATTGTATTGTAGTGGCAAGTGGTGCCAATATGGCATTGGGCGCAGGGGATATGGAAAAAAACAGTAAGCTGATTCACCAGGCTGAAATTATTCTTCTTCAACTGGAAATTCCCATGGATACGGTAAGCCTTGTAGTGAAGATAGGGAATGAAGCAGGTAAGAAAGTAATACTCAACCCAGCACCTGCACAAGCCCTTGATGACGAGGTGTATGCCGGCCTTTTTGCCATCACTCCCAATGAATCAGAA
Source organism: Cyclobacterium plantarum (assembly GCF_011290685.1). Lineage (GTDB taxonomy): Bacteria > Bacteroidota > Bacteroidia > Cytophagales > Cyclobacteriaceae > Cyclobacterium > Cyclobacterium plantarum. The sequence continues at coordinate 419,210 of NZ_JAANYN010000006.1, read as the reverse complement.
ACCACCCTGCTTAGCCGTATTCAGGTAAAAGACGAACCTTCTGCAGCTAAAGCCGCCTCATTTTTTCATGAGAAAGGAGTCAAGGTGGTGGTCATCACCTTAGGTGCTAAGGGGGCTTATTTATCTGCCGGGGAATATAAAGGGATTGTTCCTGCACCTAAAGTTCATGCAGTAGATACCACCGCCGCAGGAGATACTTTTAATGGGGCTTTAGCTGTGGGTATTTCAAAGGGGATTTCTTTAAGAGAGGCAGTTGAATTTGCGAATAGAGCGGCAGCCTATTCCGTCACAAAAAAGGGAGCCCAATCCTCCGTTCCCAGGCTTTCAGAAATCGAATAAACCCATGTACATCATCGAATCATATTCCCTGGCTGTTACTTTCGGTTTTGTTGCCATGGTTTGCTGGGGTTCCTGGACCAATACCCAAAAACTGGCAGAAGGCCGCTGCCGGTTTGAATTGTTTTATTGGGATTAAATTGGCTTTGCTAAGCAGTGTTTTGATGCCTTTGGTTTTTAAAGAGATTTTAAACTAGATTAACGATAAAAATCCTGGTTTTCCCTGGTGACAATATCAATTGGCATAAAATAAATTTGATCAACCGGCAATTTAAGGACAATGTGGTGGTAGAGGCTCATGAGTCCCTTATATCCTTGTTCTTCAGGCTTGTGGCAAATCAAAAAATCAATCCATCCATTTTTTAAATAATTTTGATTTTCTTTTGAAAAATCATAACCAACAAGGTGAATTTTAGCATATTTTTTTGATTCAAGGAATTGCGCCACATAGAAAACCCGGGAGTTGGTTACGAAAATGACCTCAATATCAGGATGCTGAAAAAAAATCTTTTCCAGGTTTAAAAACACCGATTTTTTTTCAGTGTCAGTGATATCCAATTTTATCAGTTGGTGATCTACATCATTTTCGAAAAAATAATTTTTAAATCCTTCTTCAATTTTGGAGTAATTAAAACTATTACTTTCTTTTGAAATATTCACAAATAAAATTTTTTGGGTGTGACGCATTCCAATAGCACATAGACGGGCACCGAGAAACCCACTTTGGAAGAGGGGAGGACCGATATAGGAAAGAATTCCCTTTGCCTCAATATTACTGTCAATAAATACGAACGGAATCGTATCCTGCTCGCAGTAATGAATAAATTGAATGGATTCTTTTACAAATGAGGGGGCCAATAAAACCCCATCAAAACGCTTATTGTTTTTAATTTTTTGAGCAGAATCGATAAAGGAATCTTTATTGTTTAAGTCAAAGAAAAAAAAATCCACAGAAATACCATATTGCCTGATTTCTTCTTCCGCCCTTTTGATTCCCTTGAGGGGTGCATCCCAGAAATCTGTTCTTTCAGAACCTTTGGGTATCAAAACCGCCAGTCGATATACTTTCCCAGAGGCCAACCTGCTGGCTAAAATATTAGGTTGGTAATTCAATTCCTTTATGATCTTCTCAATTTTGGATTTGGTAATGGCGGATACCCCAGATCGGTTGTGAATAACCCTATCCACCGTTGCTATGGAAACATCAGCCAACCTGGCAATTTCTTTTACCCCAGATAACTTTTTATTCTTCTTCATTGCCGGTTAAAACTAAAAAATCAAATTCATAGTTATCGATTGGTTTATAGGCAGGCACCTGCCTTTCCCGAGCCGGATTCGGGAGTAACTCACTCCTGTATACCGAAAGGCAATTGTTCGATAATCATGGCTTTTTGTGCCGCTGGCCTCATGCTCGATTTCATCAGACTAAATTAAGAAAATTAATGCAAAGTATTCCGACGGAGTTATGAGGAACAAAACTGTGATTTAGAAAACCACCTAGCCTTTCCATCATTTAGGGGCGGTTGATTTTGCCCGCAAAAGCATCAATTTTTTCTACTAATGAAGTTACATTGATTAACTTTGATGCTACTAAAAGATGGTATTTCATGAAGAAAAGCAAGTTTTGGACTGATCAGGAAATATTGGAGGAGATTTCCGGAGCAAAACAGATAAACGAAGCTATCCATCAACTTTACAAAGGATACTATGGTTTATTGGAAAATTATGTTTTACAAAATAATGGCAGTAATGCTGATGCTGCTGATACCATACAGGAAACCATGCTGGTATTCCTGAACATGATCGAGACCGGTAAATTCAGGAAAGAAGCAAGTATCAAATCCGTGTTGTATGGTATCAATCGAAATATCTGGTTAACGACTTTAAGAAAGCGAAAAAGTAGGGACCATCGACATGGCATCTATGAAAAGGAACAGGAACAGGTGGAATTTGATGTGAGCAAATCATTGGCAGAGATGGAAGGCTATCAATTGATCATGGCTTTATTTGAAAAATTGGGTGAAAAATGCAAACGCATTCTGGTGCTGTTTTATTACGAAAACCTCTCCATGGATGAAATCGCCGTAAGGGAGGAATACAGTAGTGATCAGGTGGTAAGGAATAAGAAATTTAAATGCATGAAGCAGTTGACGAATCAATTGGACGGCAATCGCAATTTGTACGAAATGGTTAGAAATGCGCTGAAAGATGGGAAATAAGTATGATGATCAATATATGCTGGATTACCTGGACGGAATATTAAGTCCAGAGGAAAAATCGCTTTTTGAGAAAGACTTGCAGACTAATTCTGCGCTCAAGGAACGATTAGGCCTGCTCAAATTTACTATTAATGGAATAAAACTTAAAGGATATAAGGATAGTATCAAGCAAGTACAACAAGAGTTTCTCCAAAACAGGTTAGAAAACAAAAAATTCACACCTATCGATGCCCCCAAATTGGAGAAAAAAGAAAGGTCCCTATACTTTTGGGGAAAAGCTGCGGCAGCGGTTTCACTTCTGGTGCTATTCGGTTTTCTGTTTTATTTATTGCGCAATGATGGTCCTTCCCTTTATGAGGGGAAGTATATTTCTTATGAAATTGCTGCAGAAAGAGGTTTTTCTGAGCAAGAAAATATTCTGGAATCCCTGTTCATCAATGGAGAGTTCAGACAAATGTTTCAAGTAAGTGCCGAACGAGATCAAGATCAGTTAAGTCCCAGGGAACTGCTTTTGTTGGGAAATGCAGCCCTTGAATTGGATTCAGCCTCAGCTTCGCTGCCCTATTTTCAAAGACTGGATGAAAACAATACAAATTCAGGAACGGATACTTTTCAGGATGAAGTTGATTTTTTTCTTGCGCTTACTTATTTGAAATTAGGGGAATACCAAAAGGCTTATAACCGGGTAGTCAAAATCAGGACGGATGACCGGCATAAATACAATAACAATTTTTCCAGACTGGATCAGCTTAGCATTAAGTTCAGGATCCTTTTTTGACTACTGATGTGTGTTTTGGTAGTGCTCAATTCATTTGGGTACTTTTTTTGACCTTTTTTTAAGAATAATGGTTACATATTTTTGCTTAGGCTCAACCAATAGGAAACTTAACAACTTAAAAATCATGAAAAGAATGAAAAATTTATCCGGGATACTGATTTTTGCCATTATCGCATGGCTCTATACGGGATGTACTTCCGAAAATGATATGGTACCAGGCACAGGAGATGGCACCGTGGGAATGCTCTTTAAATTACAACCTGCAAGTGGGTCCGCTGCCAATGCCAGGGTTGCCAATACAGGTTTACACTTTACCGACGGCTTTATCCAAATTAAGGAACTTGAACTGGACCTGGAGGGTAATTTTAATCGAGATGGACTCATTTCAGGAGGAAGTTTTGATAATGACGACGATGATGACGATGGGAACGAATGGGAGTATGAGGTAGAATTCAACGAAATCAAAAAAGTTGGTTTTGATCAGTTTGATACGGAAACGGATTTCTTTATCAATATTCCGGAAGGCGAATACGAAGAAATTGAAATGGAAATTGATTTGATTGATTACCGGAATGAACCTTCTATTTTATTAAATGGAACCTATATGAATGCAGAAGGAGAGGAGACTTCTTTTAGGTTTGAATTATTTGGTGATGATATAGATTTTGAAGTGGAGATAGAGGCCGATGATGACAATTATTTTGTGGTGGACAGGGTCAATAACCCTCTGATTCTTTTTGAGCTGGTTCCCGAAAGATGGTTCTCCTCCATTAGCACTTCTGAATTGGAAAATGCGGAACTTGATGAGGATGGAGTCATGGTATTCAGTGAAAGCAGCAACCGGTCCATTTTCCAGAAGGTTCGGGAAAGAATAGCGACCGATGCAGAGATTGAAATTGAAATCGATTGAATTAGAATTGCTTCATTGCTCATTTAAAAGAGAGTTGGATCAACTCTCTTTTTTTTCCAGTAATATATCAGACTGGTAGCCATTACCACCAAAATCATAAACCAAAATACTGAAAATTTTGCCTGAATAAAGGTGTCTTCAAAAGTATTCCCTATAAAAACCATGTTGGCCCAATAGTAAGGATGGTGATATTGTGCCATATCAGGATCATTCAAGAGTTCTTTTTTGGCCCCTTGTAATGCCTCGGGATAACTGTATCCCATGTTGAGTTTTTTATAAAATACCCTGCTAAGATAGGCCGTAACCTTGTCATTGGCCTTCCAGATACTGCTGATAATATTGTCACATCCGGCATAAGCAAATCCACGTGAAAGGCTGATCAAGCCCTCTCCATTCATCACCTCACCCTTATGGGTGTCACAGGCACTTAGAAAAACCAAAGAAGCATTTTGCAGGTTCAATTGATACAGTTCCTCTGCAAATAGAAGGTGGTTTTCGCCAGCTGTAGAGAAGACAATAAATCCTTCGTCAGGGGAATCAGGTGTAGATAAAGCGTGGGTTGCCAGGTGAATAATGGATGCATTTGTCGAATGCTCCAAAAATTGCTGTTTTGTCGCCGCATTTCCAAGGAAAACCCTTCCTTCCAATAATTCCATTTCTGAGGCAGCATTTGGGAGCAAATCAAATTCACTGGATTCAAGCAAACTGTCAATAGCTGTAAATGGAGCAAATCCAATGGCACTATTCTTATTGAAACGGTTTTCAAAACTATCCAATTGAAGTAACTTTCCTGAATATTGGTAGGTAATTGAATGGTTTTTCACCAAATGTTCCCCTTTAGGGTTTACCAACATTTCAAATGGTAAATGCACTAGCTCCTGGTCTGGAAGGATGACCCAATTGGAATAATTTTCAAGATCAGGATAGGATTGTCCCAACATTTGATCAAAGGCCCGGACGGAAATATCCTCCAAGGTGCGTCTGCTATTCCCTTTGGAAGTAACCAACTCCTTATTGATAGATCGAATCAAATTAAAAAGCGAGTCTTTTTCAATGATTTCCGACAGGTACAAGCGGTCTTTGTTGAGTACAAAGCAAAAAACAGTATCATTGGCTACGAAATAGGACAACAGGACTTGCCGACCGGCTTTTAAATTGGCCTGAAGGCTGTTAATGTTTATCCTTTCAGTATTTATTTTTTTTTCAAAATAGGAAGAAAAACCATTATAGGAGGCATACAAACGACTCAGGGCCAATTTACTATCCCGAACCTGGATTTCCAGATCATCAACATTATCCGGATCCTGAACTTCCCTAATTTTTTGATTGGTCCTGGTCAATTGAAATTTTAAAACCTTTTCCTTTTGAAGTAGTTCCTGAGGGATATCTGCATTTTCTTTGATTTTTCCTTCGTTTCTTGCCAACTCCAAAGCAGTAGCCTTGCTTTCTTCAGCCCATAAAAACCCTCTGATCAGGTGCGCCTCATCATTTGTTGCCAGGTAAAGGTCTATTGAAGCACTTACTGCATCTTCATAAGCCTTCCGAATAGATTCTCCCAGAAATATCCTTGCTTCCTGATTGTCATATAAATTGTTCAAATAGAAAAGCAAATCAAAAGCAACCTGGTAAGTGTCAAAGGCCACCTGAAACAATTGGTCCTTCTCTTTTTCTTTAGCCAGTGCCAGGAGACTTTTCGCTTTAAGGGAAAGGCTTTCAAATATATCTGTCATTCCCCAATTGATGTTTCCGGGGTAGGGGTTTTTTCTGATGTCCGTTTCAGTAAAACTTCCATCAAAATTTAAAATGGCTTTGTGAAAGCCCTCTGCTGCTTTCTGGTACTCTTCTTTTAACAACCAGGATTTACCCAATAGTTGATAGGATTTGCCCAGATGATAATTTAAAGCAGCCGGTTTGGTTTGGTAGTTATCCTTTTCTTCAAAATTGGAGACAATCAATTTGAGTGCTTTGTCTGGTTCCATGTTTAGCAGATGGATTTCTGCCCGTAAATTTTGATTGGGGAGGCTTTGCTTGTTTGTTGGATCGGTGATGCTGTTCAGATAATATAGCGCTGAGTCAGGTTTTTGGCTTTTGATGGATAAAGAGGCCAACTTGCTGAAAATCTCATCCTTGTCGATATTCAGGCTCAAAGCCTCCAGGTAAAGGGCTTCAGCCTTATCAAATTCTTTCAGATTGGCCCAGGCAGCTGCTTCATTGGTCTGAAAACTAAATACAGCATATCTGGCTGCGGAAGCTGGTCCAGGTTTGGCTTTTTGAGTTATGATGGATCTGGCCTTAGAGAAATAATTGATCGCCTGCGTATAATTTCCGGACTCATAGTAGATTACTCCCAAAGAGTTGTACAACCTGCCGGTTTCTTGCTTATTGGTTTTCTTTTTCAATATTTCCTCGGCCTGATTGAGGTAAAGGATACTGCTGTCTGCCTGATTTAGAAGAAAAAAGGATTCGCCAAGATAAAGAGCGGGGGAAAATTTCAAGGTATCGTTCAAATTATTTCTTGAAATAAATGTAAGTCCCTGGCGCAAAACATCAATACTATTTTCAGGTTTGCCCTGGATAAGGTACAAGGTGCCTAGTTTATCGAAAACATCGGCAGATTGGGAGAGGGGTAAGGCATCAGTTGGAATTTGAGCTTTTATCTCTTCTAATAATTGGATGGCTGTGCTGTCGCTTTGATCGGTTGGGAATTCAGTGTAAAAATAGTTTAAAGCCGTTTCATATTTTACTTCAAGTTCACTTCCCTGTCCCAATAGGAGCAGGGAAGGAAAGTAATAGCAGCACAAAATTATTAGACATTTTTTCTTTATCATTGATGCTTAGGTCTCCTGATAGTTTACCGGGCAAATCGGGAAACTACCACAAGATACGGTGGTCTTGGTCTTCTTGTTCTGGGAGGGTTGAAATTTGTTCTTAAATTATTCGAAAAAGGTTTGGTTGATAAAATTTGATCTTGTTTTGCCTGGATTTCGTCTATCAGAATTTGGGGGACGTCTTCCATGGTTTCGTAATAAAAGAATTTTAAATCAATGCCATTTAATGCCCGCATGCTCCCATCGTTCAACCTGTAGTAAAGCCGGACATCTTTCTGAATGCCATTTTCCGGATTGGTACCAAAAAAGTTATTTTGGAGCGTCTCCTGAAGCTTAATGACTCCGGATCCGTTACCAATGACTAATCCCTGGTCTGCTAGCCGCTCCCCTCCCGGGCCCTCAGCATCAAATTCACAATCGTCGTCATCGTCATCGTCATCGTCATCATCTTCATCATCGTCGTCGTCGTCATCATCTTCTTCGCAAGGAGGTAAGGCAGCCGGAGACCCATTAAAAACGGGAAGAATACTTGTATCTCCCTGGTCCAATATGTACAGACCATCTAAATAATTAATACCTGCAATAGTCAGTTCAAAGTGGCAGCTGTTGTTTCCCTGGGTAAATGAAACCTTGTATTTTAATCCTGTTTCACTCGCGTTGATATCAATAACACCTGTTCGGGGATCTATGGCCAGGCCTTCAGGTAGGGAAGTAAACAATCCCGGGCCCTCAATTCCCTGTGGATTTATGGTATTGGTGCCCATTTCGTTGATGAAAAATAATGTGTCTCCGTAACTGAAAGTCTGGCATTCTACTTCAAACGTATTGTTCAGGGTGTTATCTCCATCTCGATCCAGGTTACAGGATGATAAAATCAAAAGAAAAACGACAAGTCCGAAGATGTGGATATTCCTATAATGCATTTTACGCTTTTTTATTAGTTGTAGTGAAATTAAATATTGTAACCGGATAAAAAATAAAATTAACAGATTTTCCCCAGGGAACCAGCTTTTAAAAACGCCTGTAATGGGCCTGGGGTTTGGTTTTTTTTATTACCTTCCTTTTTTAATAGACCAATATCATCATCTTGAAATTAAAAACAAGCAAAATGGACTCTTCAAAACTTCTTCAAACATTGTTGGAAAAATTGGAACAATGGATAACTTCTTTTGTTGGATATCTTCCAAATCTGGTTATGGCGATGTTGATTTTTTTCCTCTTTTTGTTTGTGGCCAGATTTATTGAGAAGTTTTCCAAAAGGCAATTATTAAAAGTACACCTGGACGAGACGATCAGTGGATTTTTAAGCAGATTGATTTTTTTGGCGATCATAGTTGCCGGGGTAATGATGTCCCTGTCCATTTTGAACCTTACGGGTACAGTCACTTCCATTTTAGCCGGCCTGGGCATTATTGGGCTAGCTTTGGGATTCGCTTTTCAGGATACTGCTGCCAATTTTATGTCGGGAATTTATATCACTTTTCAACAACCCTATGCCATAGGTGATGTGATAGAAACCCATGATGGTATCATGGGAAACGTCGTAGATATTGATTTAAGGGTTACAAAAGTCAAGACTTTTGATGGACCGATAGTTTATGTGCCCAACCGTTTTCTTTTTCAGGAAAACTTTACCAATTACACGGAAGAGGGCAGAAGGCGGATCAGGGTAGATGTGGGCGTGAGTTACGGCGAGGATCTGGAAAAGGTCGAACTCATTGCACTTGAAGCCGCCAGGGATGTGCCCGGAAGGATCAGAGAAGAGGATGTTAGCCTGTTTTGGAAAGGTTTTGGAGATAGTTCGATAGACTTTTCAGTAAATATCTGGCTGGAATATTCCAGAGAAAACCGGGAATACATCAGGGCAAAAAACCAGGCTATAAAGAACATAAAAAAAGCATTTGATGCGAATGGTATCATGATTCCTTTCCCTATCCGAACACTGGATTTTGGAATAAAGGGGGGAGTTCAGCTTCACGAACAAATGATTAAAACAGATAAAATAAGGTCTATGGGAGCTGGCAAGGATTGAAAAAACAAAGGCACCGGATTTTTGAATCCGGTGCCTGTAGCCACTACTCAAATTAAATGATTTTCAATTTATCTTTCTTCTTCAGAAAAAATCATTTTTTCCAGATCTTCCTTTGCTGCTCCTGTTTTTTGCTGCAATCTACCGATCAGCTGATCTTCCTGACCTTCAGCATAAGCCAAATCATCTTCAGTCAATTCCCCATATTTGGCTTTTAATTTGCCCTTTATTTCGTTCCAGTTTCCTTTTAATTTTAAATTAGTAGACATAATTTTATTGGTTTTAGTCAAAAATAATTTTCTTATTTGTTTATGAATTGTACAATTACTGTTCCAAAACTCAAATAATATGACAGAATTGAAACTTCCTGGTCATTTACGGGCACTTACTATTTTGTTGTTGTTAATTGTGATTGTATTCATTTTAATCATAGGTAGGAGTCTTCTGATTCCACTCATGCTGGGAGGATACATCGCCATGCTGCTGATTCCAGCCTGTACCTGGATGGAGTCGAAAAAGATTCCCAGACCAATCGCCGCTTTTGTAGCCCTGTTGACTTCCCTTGCGGCCATTGTAGGCTTGATAGTGTTGGTAATCCTGCAGGTGAAAAGTTTTTCTTCAGATTTTGAGGATGTTACGGGGAGGCTAAACAAGTACCTTTCTGATATAGATCAGTTGGCAACAGACTGGTTTGGGGCCAATCTGGGTATTAAAAATGGGATCGATAAATCCCAGCTTTTTGAACTACTGGAATCCAACAGTGAAACAGTATCCAATTTCTTGCTTTCTACCATCGGATCCTTAACGGGGGTAGTTCTGTTACCTGTATTTATTTTCTTTTTGTTGATTTACAGGGACCATTTGGGGAATTTTATTGCCAGGCTTTTTGAGGAAGAGGAGGAAGGAAACGTAAAATCAAAAATCAAGGATCTCAGAAGGGTGGTCCAATATTACATCATTGGCATGATCAAGGTGATGGGTATTCTTGCTGTGCTAAATACGGCTGTACTGTATGCCCTAGGGGTAAAACATGCCATTTTTTTTGGGCTTTTTGCAGCCTTACTAAACATCATCCCTTACCTGGGGCCCTTTTTAGGGGCTATACTACCATTCATTTTTTCATTTTTAACCATGGACAGCCTGTTTTACCCATTGATGGTAGTCGCCTCCTTTACAGTTATTCAGTTGATAGAGAGTAATTTTCTTACTCCAAAGATTGTTGGTGGGAATGTAAGTTTAAATGCACTTGTAACATTTTTGGGTCTGTTGATAGGAGGGGCCATCTGGGGGGTAATAGGCATGATCCTCATTATTCCCACACTGGCTATTCTAAAAAGGATTTTTGAACTGAAAAACAGCACCAAACCCTTTGCTTATTTGTTTGGAGAAGAAGAAGTAAAACCAATATTTAAAAGGGGAAAAAAATGAATCACATTTTAAATACCCTCCTTGTTTGTATCTTGCTTGGACTAGTATCCTGCGATTCTATGGAAGACAAAAAAGGGAGGTTTTTGTTGAAGGGCAATAACGAATTAAAGGAAGGAAATACCAAAGGGGCCGTTGCTTACTATGATGAAGCCATAGCCATTGATCCTGAATTCAGGGAGGCCTATTTTAACCGGGGCATGGCCTTGCACAGACAATTAAAATTCCCCGAAGCTATCGCCGATTATAGTCAGGCGATCAAAATCGACAAGGCTTATCGTGAGGCCCATATCCAAAGAACCATTGCTTATCTGGATTTTGGTGAAAATTATAAAGCCCTTGAAAATACAAGAACTCTGTTGGCCATGGATGAACAGGATGTACAGGCCCACTTTTTACAGGGATTGACATGGACTGCTTTGAAGGAATATGTTGAGGCAGAGAAAGCCTTTGACAAAGCCTTATCCCTCGACCCTGAAAATGTTGAACTCTATATCAATCTGGCCACTGTAAACTATCATCTGGAAGAATGGGATGAAGCTAAAATGAATTTATCCCTGGCAAAAAATAAGAATCCTGAACATAGTATGATCTATAACCTGGAATCCCTGCTGTATTTTGAGGAAGGCGAATACCAAATGGCACTAAAGCAGGCGGAAAGGGCCATTGAGTTGGAGAAGGACGACCCATATTATTACAATAACAGGGGACTATATCAACTGTACCTGGGTAATCTGGAGGAAGGCTTAAAAGATATCAATTTCAGTTTGAAGCAAAATAGCCGCAACCTGTATGCCCTTAGAAACAAAGGGATCTATTACCATAAAAAAGGTCAGATGGATCTGGCGGAACGTTTTCTCAGGGAGGTGTATGAAAAGGATCCTACCATAGGATTATTGGACGAATACCTGTCTGATGAGTAGTAAAAACCTGGAGGGTTACCATTAGAGGTTGTTATACCATTCAGGAGTGCAGTCAATATTTTTTTTGCCTCGATTCACCATGACAGAGCGAGAAGGCAGGGTTTTTAATCCTTTTCTAAAATAAAAAAAAGGCCATGGATACAGACCATGACCTTTTTTAAGAATATTTAATATGGATATTAAATCGCATTTTCCTTTACCAGGTTAAGTGCCGATCCGGCCTTGAACCACCTGATCTGTCCAGCATTGTAGGTGTGGTTTACTTTGATCTCATCTTTGCTTCCGTCACTGTGGTTGCAAACCACAGTTAATGGATTACCGGGAGCAAAGTTATCCAGACCGATTATATCCAATGCGTCATCTTCCTGAATCAAATCATAATCTGCCGGGTTGTCAAAAGTCAACGCCAACATCCCTTGCTTTTTAAGATTGGTCTCATGGATCCGGGCAAAGGATTTTACCAGGATGGCCCTCACTCCCAAGAACCTTGGTTCCATGGCAGCGTGTTCCCTGGATGATCCTTCTCCATAATTTTCATCGCCAACGACCACGGTGCCGATATTGTGCAGTTTGTACTGACGCTGTACGTCCGGAACTTCGCCGTAACTGCCATCCAATTGGTTTTTGACTTTATTGGTGGCATCGTTGAAAAAATTGACCGCACCAATCAAAAGGTTATTGGAAATATTGTCCAGGTGGCCTCTGTATCTCAACCAGGGTCCGGCCATTGAAATATGGTCCGTAGTACACTTTCCTTTTGCCTTGATAAGCAGTTTGAGTCCTTTAAGGTCAGTTCCTTCCCAGGGCTGGAAAGGTTCCAACAGTTGAAGTCTTTCCGAATCGGGAGCTACTTTTACCTCTACTGTTGAACCGTCCTTTGCGGGTTCCTGGTAGCCTGCATCTTCCACAGCAAAACCTTTGACAGGAAGCTCCAGTCCGGCAGGTTCTTCCAGTTTTACCTGCTGGCCATCTTCATTGGTCAAGGTGTCTGTCATGGGGTTGAATGTAAGGTCGCCCGCAATGGCCAGGGCCGTGACCACCTCAGGGGAAGCTACAAAAGAGTGTGTATTTGGGTTTCCATCCGCTCTTTTGGCAAAATTCCTGTTAAAAGATGTAATGATGGAGTTTTTTTCCTGCTTATCAGCACCATGCCTCGCCCATTGGCCTATGCAAGGGCCGCAAGCATTGGCCAGAACAACCCCACCCATGTTTTCGAAAATACCCAAAAAGCCATCTCTTTCTACAGTAAACCTCACTTGCTCGGATCCCGGAGTGATGGTGAACTCTGATTTGGCTTTCAGTTTTTTATCTACTGCCTGCTGTGCAAGGGAGGCTGCCCTGGAAATGTCTTCATAAGAAGAATTGGTACAGGAGCCGATCAGACCTACTTCCAGCTTTTGCGGCCAGTCGTTTTCCTTCACAGCGGCTGCAAATTTGGAAAGGGGCCAGGCAAGGTCTGGCGTAAATGGACCATTGACATGAGGTTCCAACTCTGAAAGGTTGATTTCGATGACCTCATTGAAATAATCTTCCGGAGAAGCATATACCTCAGGGTCTCCAGTCAGGTGTTCCCTGATACCATTGGCAAGATCAGCAATTTCGGATCGGTCAGTTCCCCGAAGATAAGCCTCTGATTTTTCGTCATAGCCAAAGATGGAGGTGGTAGCACCTATTTCAGCTCCCATATTGCAAATGGTGCCTTTTCCGGTAGCAGAAAGAGATTGCGCTCCTTCCCCAAAATATTCCACGATGCATCCTGTACCACCTTTTACTGTGAGAATACCCGCGACTTTCAGGATCACATCTTTGGCAGAAGTCCATCCTGAAAGTTTACCTGTAAGCTTGACACCGATCAATTTGGGAAATTTAAGTTCCCAGGGCAATCCTGCCATGACATCACAGGCATCGGCGCCACCTACGCCAATTGCTACCATGCCCAAACCACCGGCATTAGGCGTATGGGAATCTGTGCCAATCATCATCCCCCCCGGAAAGGCATAATTTTCCAGGACCACCTGATGAATGATTCCTGCGCCAGGCTTCCAAAAACCCAGGCCATATTTGTTGGACACGGATGAAAGAAAATCGTAAACTTCCCTGTTTTTATCTTTTGCTTTTGCCAGGTCTGGATTGGCACCCACTTCGGCCTGAATGAGGTGATCACAATGAACAGTGGAAGGCACTGCTACCTTTGATCTGCCGGCTTGCATGAATTGTAGCAATGCCATTTGTGCCGTTGCATCCTGCATGGCCACCCTATCAGGTTTAAAGTCCACATAGGAGACCCCTCTTTCGTGCTTTTCACTGGCCTCTCCTTCGGAAAGATGGGCGTAAAGGATCTTTTCAGTGAGCGTGAGCGGTCTGCCTTCTGCTTTCCTTGCTGCGGCTATACGCCCGGGAAATGCAGCGTAAACCGACTTGATCATATCTATATCAAAAACCATCGATTATGAAGTTATATTGTAGATTGTAGAAAATTCAATTGAGCGGCAAAGATAAGAAAACCAGCCATTATCCGGTTATTTTGGCACATTTATATCTTTATTTATAAAGGATTTAAAAAGATTAGCCCTGTTTTTGCGGACCCATTACTCGCTGCTGGATTTCCTGCTCAAGGTTTAAAAGAAATTGGAGGGTATCCACCTTATCGGCGTAATCTGATACCTCAGGACATTGGGCATTTCCCATTTTGATGCTTCCATCAAACCAACCATCCCGGGAAACCATACATTGAATTTTATTTTCCTGGTCTTTTAATTGTTTTCGTAGCATGGACAAATCAGCGTAATATTCAAAATAGACCACCGCAATTGGGGACACCAATTCTTTGCTTTCTACCAGCAACAAGTGTCCGTTGTCAAAATGAGGACTGCGATTGACCAGGTATTTTGATTTGTTATAATCATAGTTGTTAAGGTATTTGTGGTGATCAATAACCTGATTGGCAGGTTCCATTCCTTTAAGAAAGCCCTGCAATGATTGCTGATTGGGTACGTATATTTTGGACACATTCCTGCAGCCCAGGCCATAGTATTGGAATATATCTTTGGAGAGTTTATTCCAGTCTTCTTGGGTTTCATTCCCGTCAAGAATGGCCACTGAAGTTCGGTTTTTCCGGATGATATGCGGATACCGGCCAAAGTAATAATCAAAATACCGGGCAGAATTATCACTTCCTGTGGCAATGTAAGCATCCATACCGTTCAGCCTTTCTTCGAAAGAAACAGCCTGGACCAATTCGGGAGAAATCTCCCCTAATTTTTCTACCAACCAGGGAATCAGAATATTATCTGTTGAGGAAAGTTTGATTTTAGCCCGATGGCCTGACAGCAGGACACACAGCAGATCATGGAATCCTACTCCGGGTATATTGCCGGCCATGATAATACCTATATTTCTTTCTTCAAAGTGTTCCTTATCAAGGAATTTATAGGAGCTTATCCATTGCCGTACTTTTTCAGGGGAAAGGTATGCCAGGATGCCTTCAAGTGCCAGCCGGGATTGTTCAGGAGTAAACCAGCTGTTTTGGTCGTGCATCTGCTTGAATAAGATGGTTTTTTCTTCTTCGGGAAGATTTTTTATATGTCGCTCCCAGCCCGATAGTTGGATTAATCTTTCGTTCAAATTCATGGAGAAGGCTCCTGCTTGTATGGATTAGAGAATAATTTCGTCAAAATGAATCCAAAGATAAAAAAATTGTCCCGGAAAGCAGGTTATTGACTGGTGTAAATAGTTAGTGTGGCAATTAATGTATAGCGTATTTTTGACATATGTGGAATTATTTTCCTTGTTAGATTGTATTTTGGTTAGTAGTTTTGCAACCAAACATAAAAAGAGAAAAAAATGGCAATCATGATAACCGATGAGTGCATCAATTGTGGTGCATGTGAACCAGAATGCCCGAATACCGCCATTTATGAAGGGGGTATAGAATGGACCTGGGGAGGAGGTACGGAATTAAAGGAAGTCACTTTAGATGACGGTACGGTAGTGAGTGGAGATGAAAAGCAGGAGCCTGTATCCGATGAATTTTATTATATCGTGACGCAGAAGTGTACGGAATGTACCGGTTTCCATGAAGAGCCGCAATGTGCGGCGGTGTGTCCGGTTGACTGTTGTGTAGACGATCCCGACCACAGAGAGACTGAAGAAGAGTTGATGGCCAAAAAGCAATTTATGCATGGAGAATAGCTGGATTCTCAGACTAAACCATCTTTTGTACTCATAAAATTGTTTTTTCCAATAGGTAATTTGAACAATATCCCATATTTTGAAAAAAAAAACGTTCAATAACTTGAATTTGATAATTGAATTGATTTAACTTGGCATTAAATTCATTTTTAAAAAAATAAATGTTTGGATAGTGGAAAATAACAAAGATTACGAAAGAGATGAGATTTTCACCAAAAGGGTAAAGGCTGGCAAGAGGACCTATTTTTTTGATGTGAAAGCTACACGGTCCAATGATTACTATTTGACCATAACAGAAAGCAAGAGAAAAATCAAAGACGATAATTTTTTTTACGAGAAACATAAAATTTTCTTGTACAAGGAAGATTTCGCCAAATTCGTGGAGGCACTTCAGGATGCCGTAGATCACGTTAAAAATGACTTGATGTCAGATTTCGATTTCTCTCAATTTGATACAGAGCCGGAGCCTTCAGAAAGCAATAATGATAACAATAAGTTTGGAGAAGATCTGAAGTGGGATTGATAAACCTTCAGTCTGTTTTATTTTCAGGACAAGCTGTATAGCTGAATAATGGTGTTACGAATCAGTATATGGATCCGTATTTAACGGATCCATGAACAGGGTTCGTTTTTTTTGTTATTTTTGATTTATGGTCAAGGTAATCCTCACAGTGGTAATTGTTACCATATTGGTTTTTTTACTGGGCTGGTATTTTTCTGATATCAGTTTGTATTTTATTTTCTCGATTGTACTGGCTTCAGCCCTTCGTCCATTGACCAACAAGATCAACAACCTCTATGTTTTGGGGCAGCATATTCCGCGGGGCATTGCTATCATGCTTTCTTTTTTAGCGATTGCTTCAGTTGGTTTTTTATTGGTGCTCTTGTTTACGCCTCTCATTCGCTCACAAATAGAATTATTGAAAGACCTGGACATCAATTACCTCTATGACCAAATTCAGCGGCCCATAGACAATTTGGAAGCCATATTGATACAATTAAACCTGATCAACAATGAACCCGGATACCTGATCGATTTGGTAAAGGAAAACCTGATAAGCAGCCTCAATGAAGTAAATGTTCAGGGTTTTATCAATAGGGTGATTTCTGCCACAAGCACTTTTTTTATCGGTATTCTTGCTGTGGGTTTCATTACTTTTTTTCTCCTTCTGGAAAACGGATTGTTGCGGAGAAATCTAATGAATTTCATCCCCAATAAATATTTTGAGTTGTCTGTAGCTACTTTTCACAAAGTGGAAAGATTGCTATCCAATTATCTTTTGGGTTTATTGATACAGATGTCCGTAATATTTTCCATAGCTTCCATAGGCTTAACTATAGCCAATATTGATTACGCCATGACCATAGCCGTTTTTGCTGCAGTGGCAAACCTGATCCCTTATGCCGGCCCAATTCTGGGAGCTACCTTTGGTGTACTGGTAGGGCTGTCTACGGGAGAATTCAATGCAGCAAGCGAGATATATTTTTTTCTCATAAAGATTCTTGCGGTATTTTCAGTGGTTCAATTGAGTGATAACGTGATTTTACAACCTTTTATCTTTTCCAAATCCGTAAAAGCACACCCGCTTGAAATATTTGTGATTATCTTTGTGGGTGCAAAAATTGCAGGGGTATTGGGAATGATCTTTGCCATACCGGTTTATACCATTTTCAGGGTTTCCATCAAGGAGCTGTATAAAGGGTATAAAGAATACAGAATATTTAAAATAGACAAGATTTAACATTCATGGGATTAAAATGTGGGATCGTTGGTTTGCCCAACGTGGGAAAGTCAACTTTATTCAATGCGATATCGAGTGCAAAAGCCGAAGCGGCAAATTTCCCTTTTTGTACCATAGAACCCAATGTAGGGGTAGTTACTGTACCTGATGGAAGGTTACAGGTTTTAGAAGGATTGGTTAATCCACAAAAGGTTATCCCTACGGTTATTGAATTCGTGGACATAGCAGGCCTGGTAAAAGGGGCCAGCAAAGGAGAGGGTCTTGGTAATAAATTCCTGGCCAATATCAGGGAAGTGGATGCCATCATCCACGTGATCAGGTGTTTTGAGGATCCCAATGTGGTGCACGTGGCCGGATCAGTGGATCCGGTATTTGATAAGGAGGTGATCGATACGGAGTTGCAGTTAAAGGATCTTGAATCTGTGGATAAAAAAATTCTTCGCCTGGAAAAAATTGCCAAAAGCGGGGATGCCAAAGCGAAGAAAGCAATGGAAAGCCTGCTAAAGTTTAAGGATGCCCTCAAAGCAGGACAGAATGCCCGGTCAGTAGATGCCGATGCTGATGATTTGGAAGCCATCCGGGATATTCACCTGCTGACCATCAAACCAGTCCTCTATGTGGCCAATGTAGATGAGGGAAGCATTCAAACCGGCAATTCCCATGTGGAGGCACTCAAAAGTGAGGTAGCCAAAGAAAACGCAGAAGTGATCCTGTTGTGTGCAGCTTTGGAAGCCCAGATTGCTGAATTTGAAGACGAAGAGGAAAAGGAAATGTTTCTGGGAGAATATGGGCTCAAGGAAAGTGGCTTGAACCGTTTGATCGCTGCTGCGTATAAGTTACTGAATTTGATAACCTACTTCACAGCCGGCGTTCAGGAAGTCCGGGCCTGGACCATCAAAAGAGGTTGGAAAGCACCTGCAGCGGCGGGGGTGATACATACCGATTTTGAAAAAGGCTTCATCAAAGCGGAAGTGATCAAATTAAAGGATTACGAACAGTTCAAAACTGAGGCAGTCTGCCGTGAAAACGGAAAAATTGCAGTTGAAGGTAAGGAATATGTAGTTTGTGACGGAGATATCATGCATTTTAGGTTCAATGTATAAATATATTCAAATATTATTGTTAAGTTTGTTGCAACTTATTTACCCATAAATTAGTTTATTCCATAAGATTGATGTATTTAATCATTGTTTAACTTTTCATTTTTAACGTCGTGAGAATTAGATTAATATTTTCCTTAAAGAACAAAGGTGCTTACTTACCTTTTCACCACCAGTACATCTTGGCTCAATTTCTCAAAGGTCTGATTGTAAAAGGTGGGCAAGAAGAGTTTTTTAACTACAATTACTTTAACTTCTCTGGTTTGAAAGGTCAAACCAAAGTTAGTAGAAGTGGGTTGCACTATTATTCCAGCTTAGTTACCCTGGTCGTATCCGCTCCTGATGAAGCGTTTATAGATTATTTGTTGGCACAGGTGTTTAAAACCCCAAAAATTGAGTTGGGAAATCTGATTTTGTCCCCTGAATATACGGAAAAGGAAATTGAACCACCGCTGGAAACCTCCAACAAGTTTGTTTGTATTTCTCCACTGGTTCTCTTGACACCAACTTTTGACGATGAGTCCGGAAAAAGGTTTATCAACCCGGATACGGATGAGTTTTCAGATTTGCTGTATGAATCCACCTTGACCAGGATGGAAAAATCTGGCTGGTATGATCAGGAACAAATGGAATCTTTTTACAAGTTTCAGGTAGTCCCTGACATGAATTATGTCAATAAATTGCGCGAGCAGCAGAAGAAATTTGCGAGAATCTATTCTGTCTATGACATGGATGTAAAATATGAAGTACGGGGATATACGCTTCCCTTCACCTTGTATGCCGCCGGAGAAGTACAGGATTTTGTTTTCAAATGTGGATTGGGGGCCTTTACCCACAAAGGTTTTGGCATGCTTGACCTGGCCAACAATATGCCCAGCCAACGTACCGAACCCTACAAATTTAAGAGAGAGGGTTTTGTTCCCTACAGATCACAATCGCATGAGCCCAGAAAAAATGATGAAAGGGCGGATGAGGGAAACAGTAGTACCGAAGAAGAAGAAAATGATTGAAAAAAACCCGGATTTATTCCGGGTTTTTTATTACACCTGTACATTCTTCCTTTAGGGGGAGAGATGCCTGTTCCGGATTTCTGGAGAATCTTCCATGATTAATTAATCACTTAAACAGTGCGGCTATTTGCCCAAGATTGGTTTCAGTAATCAAAACCTCCTTTTGTTCGGGTTGAGGACCGTATAGCCGATCAACTCGTCATACCTGGATCCCATATCCCGATAGTAGAAAAAGACCTCATACTCGTTTTCGGTCTGGAAATGATTGCCCTCAAAATGTTCCATGTCCCAGCCCGTATCTGTGCGAAGCCCGTATTGATAATCATACCAACCTTGCTTTAGAAATAAGGTAGCCTGGTAGTTTCCTGATGCCTGGTCATAGACCATTTTGGCATTCTGATTTTTGCCCCAGTTGCTCAATGCCCCCAGGACAAATGGAGGGGAAGACAGCTTTTCTGTTTCAAGATTAAAAGTGAGCAAAACATACTCACTTTCCAATTCATGATTTTGCCGCTCCACATTAAAAATCCCATACTGACCGTTGATGTCCAGGTACTCCAGATAGCCCTGACCATTTCTACTCTGATCCACACCTGCCTCTGCAAATACCACATCTTCTTCCATCCTCACGGCGGCGATGTTTCTCCCACGGGTCCGTACATAGCGCAGGTCCACAAAGCGAAATTCATTGCCTGCTTCAAAAGTATTGCTGCCATCAAACAATTGGTATTGCAATTGTTTCAGATCTTCCCTGATGTTGTTGTATTTCAACCCAACAATCGCATTGTCCCACCTTTGGTTTTGTCGAATCACCAGGAGGGTGTTGTTCAGGGGGTCTATCAACTCCCTGTTACTAAAATTAACGTTCACGTTGATTTGCTGAGAAGTTCTCCGGTCTTCATTTTTGCTGGGTACTACCACTGAAGCACCGACTGCGACCTGGTTGTCATATACCATAAAGCGCTTGGTGAACAGGGCTTTGGATTCCTCCCGGCCACGGTATACTTTGATGATATAATTTCCGCTTCGGTTGACCCTGGGGACTTTAAAAGTATAATGGATATAAGGCACCCTGGTATTGATGCTGTACTCATAATCGTTTACGTTATATTCGTTGTATTGCTCCAGATAGTCGGCATCTCTTAAACCGGACTGGGTCCAGTCAGCATTGCAATGGATGATTTTGGCCAGGTACCTGTCCGCTTCATAGGCAATGTCATCAAATTGAAGCAGCAAAGGCACCGGACTGTTTAGCGAGATGACCGGAGATGTCATTTGGGCCTCAAAATTACCGGAAGCAGGAAAAAGCTGCACCGTCTGAATATTTTCATCAAAAACCCTGTCCTCATAGATATCCTGTGCCTGAACAAGGCGTGCAGATAAAAGTAAGCAAGTAACCGGTAGAAGAAAAAAAAAGAAACTTTTCATGGCAGAAGGGTTGGTATAACGGATTTCAGGATCCCTGCAGGCTTTCAATTTGTTCAGCCAATGCCTCCCACTCCTTATTGAGTTTCGCTTCGTCCTGCCGGACCTGAGAATAGGACGCATTGAGTTCCTGCATTTGGTGCTCATCTTCATAAACGGACGAATCGGCCATTTGATTTTCCAGGGCAAGCTTTTTGTTTTCCAGTCGGGTAATTTCTTCCTCCAGTTTTTCCAACGCTTTTTCCTTTTCCCGAATGGCTTTTTTTCTGCCAGGATCCTCACCATTGGCAGTGGTTTTTACTACCGGAGCCGGCGTTTCTTTTTTAGGAGGAGTAACTGTTGCTTTTTCAGTTTTTTGAGCTTGCTGAGAACGCCAGTACACGTATTCATCATAGGTACCAGGGTACTCTTTGATCTGATGGTCTTCGATATACCAGATTTTGTTGGCCACTCCCTGAATAAAAAGCCGGTCGTGAGAGACGGTGACAAAGGTGCCCTCATACTGTTGCAGGGCCTGGGTGAGAATATTCACTGACTGTATGTCCAGGTGATTGGTGGGCTCATCCAAAAGCAGGAAATTGGCTTCGGAGATCAGTGTTTTGGCAAGGGCAACCCTGGATTTTTCACCACCAGACAGTACTTTTATCTTTTTAAAAACATCTTCATTGGTAAAAAGAAAGCAGCCCAGCACATTCCTGAGTTCTGTTTCCGTCTTTTTGCTGCCTTCCTGAGCCAATTCCTGCAGGATTTCATTGTTGATTCCAAGTGCTTCCAGCTGGTGCTGGGCAAAGAAGGATTTGATCACATTGTACCCATCTTCCCTGTGGCCCTGTATGGGCTCAGATCCATCGATGATTCTTAGCACAGTGGATTTTCCTTTTCCATTGGCCCCGATCAGTGCGATTTTATCACCCCTTTCGATACGGGCATGCGCATTGTCCAGGATTTTAAGGTCACCAAAAGATTTGGAAACGCCATCCAGCACCACCACATCTCTCCCGGATTTTTGCGAAAACTTGAATTTGAAATTTACAGATACCTCATCCCTGACCACTTCAGAAACCCTGTCCATTCTGTCCAGGGCTTTGACCCGGGACTGCACCTGGTTGGATTTGGTGGCCTTGGCACGGAAACGCTCGATAAAACGTTCCGTTTGTTTGATCATCTGCTGTTGATTTTCATAGGCATTCTGCTGGATTTCTTCCCGGGCTACCTTTTCTTTTTTGTAATACGCGTAGTTTCCGGCATAGCTGGTCAGGTTCCCCTGAGAAACTTCCACCGTAGTTTCGCTACAGTTGTTCAAAAATGTCTGGTCGTGAGATACCACGACAACAGCACCTTCATAGGATTTCAGGTAGTTTTCCACCCACTGAATGGAAGGCAAATCCAGGTGGTTGGTAGGTTCATCCAGCATCAGGAGAGAGGGTTTTTCCAGAAGCAGCTTGGCCAGCATGACCCGCATTCTCCATCCCCCCGAAAAAGTCTTCAGAGGGCGCCTCAGGTCTGCTGTTTGAAAACCGATCCCTTCCAGCACTTCTTCTGCCTTGGCCTTGATCGTATAGCCTTCATGAGCTTCAAACCTTTCCTGCAAATGCGCCAACTTCTCAAGGATCTGTTCGGAATAGTCTGTTTCCATTTGCTTGAGCACAGCGTCAATTTCTTCCTGAAGAGCCAGGGTTTCTTTAAAAGCTTCCAAAGCCACATCCAGAATGCTGTCTTCAGACTGGTAGGAAAGCAGGTCCTGGTTAAGAAAGCCGATGCTACAGTCTTTGGCCTTTTGGATTTCGCCCCCACTGGGCTGAATGTCCCCGTAGATAATTTTCAGCAGGGTGGATTTGCCCGAACCGTTAATACCTACCAGACCAATTTTGTCCTTTGGCTTGATGTGTAGGGAAGCATTTTCGTAGAGGGGACGCCCCCCAATGTAATAAGAGAGATTATTAATGGATAACATGCCGCAAAATTAAGAAAACAAAGTGGTATTTAGCAGGATTGGAAAAAGGATTTCAACCTGCTTTGGTAATTTGCTGGTTTTACCCCAAAAGTTCTACCTGATAGGCCACTTCATGAAAATCACCGGGAGAAAGGCGGATGATTCCCAACTTGCTCTTGAGTTCACCATCATGGCCTTCGGTATCGGCAATACCATTCCATGGCTCTATGCAAATAAAACCGGCATTTTCGCCTTTTGTCCAAAGTCCCAGCCATCGGAAATCAGAAAATTGCATGGCATAGCCCTTTCCACTTTTTTTGCTTCGGATGCTTAGGTATGAAATTGGATTAACATCAAATATCAATGCGTCATTGCTGAACAGTTCCTGCTTTAGGTCCAGTTTGCCTTGTTCCAGAGGAAGTGATTTACGGTCTGCCGCAATCAAACCATTTTCCAGGAAATAAATGGGTATGGAGGACAGTTGCTCCTGCCCGAAATCCAATACATAGTCCTCAAAACCTTCTCTATCAGGCAGCAGGGGGCAGCGGAATCCCGGATGGGCGCCAATGCTGAACAACAGGTCTTGCTCCGGGGAAGGGTTGTTTACCCTGTAATCCACTTGCAAACCCGTATTAATAAGCGTGTACCGGATAATCAATTCAAAATCAAAGGGGAAATTTTCCAGGCTCTCTTTATCCTGTTTTAATACAAAAGAGAGGCTATTCCCGGATTGATCCAGCAACTGAAATTCGCGGTCGCGGGCAAAACCATGCTGTTTCAGGGTATAGCTTTGGTTGGCATGGCTGAAACGATCGTTTTTTAATCTACCAACAATGGGGAACAGTACCGGGGCATGCCTGCCCCAAACAGCAGGATCAGCCTGCCAGAGGTATTCCGTGCCCTTGTATTTAAGTGAGATACATTCCGCACCCAGGCTGGACACCTGGGCTTCAAGGGGTCCATTCTTTACTGAGTATATGGCTGCTTTTGTCATGGATGAGAAAAGTTAGGGATGAATTAAAATCGAATTCAGGTAATTTTGTAAAAAAGAGGGTCAAAAAAAAACCTTTCCTAAAAAAAGGAAAGGTAGCGTGCGCACGAGAAGATTCGAACTTCCACACCCGAAGGCACCACCCCCTCAAGATGGCGTGTCTACCAGTTTCACCACGTGCGCAGTTTGGAGAGGCAAAAGTAGAGATATAATCGCATCAGTGCAAACAAAAGGTAGTAGAAATTAATAAAGCCCCTGCTAAATCTTGATAGCAGCATACTTTGTGAATTATTGATAGAACTTTCTTTGTCATAGCTGCTCCGGGCAGGTTACCGGTTATACCAGGTATTGCCTGTCATCGCCATTGCGATAGCCATCAGGACTGGGTTTGTCTTTTTACGACGAAAAGGAATATTTGAGAAATAAAAGCAAAGGATAAATAAGCCGGGAACAGGCTATAGCAAATACTCCATTTTTATATCACAGCGCTGGTAGGTGCCCGGCTCCATGGGGATTTCCCGGAAACCCAGTTTCCGGTAAAGCGCAATGGCAGGTGCAAGGATGGAATTGCTGTAAAGCAGGACCTTCACCGCCCCCTGCTTTTTGGCCCAGTCAAGTGCAGCTTGTCCCAGCAACAACCCGAATTTTTGCCCCTGGGCTTTGGGCAATACGCCCATTTTGATCAGCTCATATTGCCGGTTGCTCATTTTTTTCAATCCCACGGTGCCGACGATTTCTCCCTGCCATTTGGCAAACAGCACTTCCCCGCCAGGATTGATCAGGGTTTCGCAGGGGCTTTGCAACTGGGCCAGGTCAAAAGGCTCCATGGCAAAGTATTTTTCTATCCATTCCCGGTTGATGGATAGAAAATAGGGTGCCAGGCTTTCGCTGTAGGGGTGGATGCTTACCTTTTCCATAACCAAAAATAAGGAAGCCGGTGGGTAAAATAAAGTAAATTCAGAAAAGGAATCTAAAAGCCAAGGTCAAATTGATTTCCGGGCTTGTCTTTGGCCTCCAGTTGTAGCAGCTTGAGCTTTCTCCACAGCCCTCCGGCATAACCGGTTAATTCTCCCGTGTTGGCAATGATCCGGTGACAGGGAATGACGACCAGCAGGGGGTTTGCGCCTATGGCAGCTCCTACCGCACGGACAGCAGTGGGTTTGGCCAGGGCTTTGGCAATGTCATGGTAGGAAACCGTATGGCCAAAGGGGACCTTGTTTACTTCCATCCAAACCAATTTCTGAAACTCCGTGCCCCCGATGCCTACAGGGATGTCAAAAAATTTTAGTTTTCCTTTGAAATAAGCCTCTAACTGTACCATGATATCCAGGAAAAAGGGTTTATCGGCATTTTCTGATGCCTTATCATCCGTAAACCGGCAGGATAAAAGAAAACCATCTTCGGCGATGAGCCGGATATTTCCTAAGGGGGACGCCATTACCACTGTTTCTTTCATATCCTCTTCAACTTTAAAACCAAAAACAAGGTTTAACCTAAACTGAGGCAGTGAGACACTGCTGCTTTTCCAATGAGATGCTCTTTGTTCAGCCCTTTTTTAAATAAAAATACATGCGACTACTGGCTCATGATCAGAATGGTGCCAGCAAAGGGGTAAACATTTTAACAGGTTTTGGCAGAAAATGTTGCCGGTAATTATGCTATCGACGGGCTATCGATCATGCAAAGGTAGGTTTAATTTCAGTTTCTACCAACTACTTGCACATTATACCAGCATCATGCGGTATTTCCATACTTCCCGTACTGTATCTGCTGCTACTTCGAAAGGCTTGTAGAGGGGGTTGCTGGAGCAGAGCAGCAGTTGTCTTTTTTCCTGCAACTGATTGTAGGCCAGTTTGAAGGTGACACCATCCTGTGCCGTGACGATGACATACTTCTCTCCATCTTTGATGCGGGTCCAGTCGTCCATGTATTCGCAGATAATCCAGGCACCGTCCGGGATGGGGTCCATGGAGTCACCATCTACCTGAAAAACCCGGTGTTTTTTGTCCTGCGGCAGAAAGGGAAGGTGAAACCGGGGCAAGTCACCTATGAAATCCGGATCCGAAAAGCCGGCCAGATAGCTGGCCCTGGCTTTTTGGGAAACCACTTCTATCAGTTCTCTTCCGGCTGCATCCACCGTGGTGGCCAGGATGCGCAGGTCACGGCCCTTCAGGTAACGACTGGTCTCCAGGATTTCCCCAAGCTTGTGGACGGGGTATCTTGCCAGGTTTTGCTTCAGCATCAGGTCCACGGATAGTTCCAGGTATTCACAGATTTTTACCAGGGTATCCAGGGGAGGGCTGACGTTCAACTCATACCCTGCCAGTTTGGAGCGGCTGATACCCAGGCTTTCAGCCATCAGGGATTGGGTGAGCCCCTTTCTTTTGCGCAGGAGTTTGATATTGGCATGCAGGTACATGGATAAATTTTTTAGGACGGTAGATAAACAAATATAAAACATTATGTTTAAATTATAAACATAAAAATGTCAATATTATTAACATTTAAATCTTTGTAAAAAGAGAGAGAGGAATATGGAGAATAGTCGGAATATTGTGCACCTGGACCTGGACAGTTTTTTTGTGTCTGTGGAGCGGCTGCATGACCGCAGGCTTTTTGGAAAGCCCATTCTGATCGGGGGGTCGGGGGACCGGGGAGTGGTGGCTTCCTGCAGTTATGAGGCCAGGCAGTTTGGCATACATTCGGCCATGCCCATGCGTACCGCCCGGCAGCTTTGTCCGGAGGCGCTGCTGGTCCGTGGGGATTTTTCCCGCTACAGCCAGAAATCCCATGAAATCACCGAAATCATCCGGGAGAATGTGCCGCTTTTCGAAAAATCATCCATAGACGAGTTTTATGTGGACTACACTGGTATGGACCGGTTTTTTGGCTGTTTTAAAATGGCCAGGGAGCTGCGGCAGAAAATCATGCAGCAGACTGGTCTGCCCATTTCCCTGGGGCTTTCGGAAAACAAGACCGTGTCGAAAGTGGCCACGGGAGAGGCCAAGCCGAACAATGAAAAGCAAGTACCCCATGGGGAGGAAAGACCTTTTCTGGCACCGTTGTCTGTACGGAAAATCCCCATGATTGGCAAGAAAACCTCCCATACCCTGTACAATATGGGAGTGAAGCGTATCCATACCTTGCAGGGCATGCCGGCAGAACTGCTGGAGTCGGCCTTTGGGAAAAATGGCCTGCTGATCTGGGACAAGGCCAATGGGATTGACCGTTCGCCGATTATTCCATATACAGAGGCCAAATCCATTTCCTCGGAGAATACTTTTGAGGCAGATACCATTGATGTGCGCTTGCTGGAGGCTACACTGACAGCCATGACCGAACAACTGGCGGGGAAGTTGCGGCAGCAGCAAAAACTCACTTCCACGGTAGCTGTGAAGATCCGCTATTCCGATTTCGATACCCATACCATGCAGCAGCGCGTACCATTCACGGCCGCAGATCACATGCTTCTCCCGGTGGTCAAGGCACTTTTTCAGCGATTGTATCAGCGGCGCATGCTGATCCGGCTGATAGGGCTGCGCTTTAGTGGATTGGTGCATGGTCACTACCAGATCAATTTGTTTGAGGATACAGAAGAAAGTATTTCCCTGTACCAGGCCATGGACCGGATTAATGGAAAGTATGGAGACAAAACTGTCTGCAGGGCAGTGGGCATGCAGGTGGGGCGCAGGCGGTTCAATCCCTTTAACGGGAAGGAAATCTGAACAATTTTTAGTAAACCCCAGGCAGCTCTAACCGCAGTGGTTGTCAGGCTATTGCCCCTGAACCAGGGAGTAGGACCGCTGCCTGTCAAAGGTATATAGATTTTCGGTTGTTATTACGTCTACATCATTTCGTATGGCATAGGATACCGGCTTTATTTTTTTGGGTAATTTCCCCAGCCTCTCAATTACCGCCCGGGCAAAATCCCTGGTGCCGACCTTCGCCTTGCCCGGTCCGGGACGGAAGATGTCTTCGGTATGAATGCCTTCCTCCGGCGTACAAGACCAGGCTTTCCTGATCTTTCAGCGAAGGCTGGCATTGATGGCCTGTAGTTGCTCCTCACCCGGGCACAGGGCTTTCTCTCCTAAAGTATTGAATGCCCCGTCCGAAGTGTTCAGGATATCGTGCAGGTCACCAAACTCAGTATTGATGTACAGCAGACCGGTCAATATTTCATTTTTTGCACGGGCCTGCTGCATGGCATTCACAGCCGAAAGCCGGTCTTCCGGGTTCCATTCAGGGGCCAGCTTGTGCAGTCGCATTACCGTGCCGTCGTGCAATGAAACTGCTGTATCTGTACCTGCTGCATATTCTGCTTTGATGGCTTCCCTTTCGGGAACAAAATCCAGGGTACCCGTTGCCTGCATGTGTTCACGCACATAATCGTAGGATTTGGTGGAGCCGGGGTTGTTGTTAAAGGTCACACAAGGAGACATCACATTGATAAAGGCCAGCCCCTTGTGCTGTATGGCTGCTTTGATCAGGGGTACCAGTTGTTGTTTGTCACCACTGAAACTCTGTGCGACAAAGGTGGCGCCCAACTCTACGGCAAGGCTGGCCAGATCTACCGGCTGAAAGGGATTGATGTGTCCGGATTTGCTGGCCGAGCCCACATCCGCTGTGGCAGAGTCCTGTCCTTTGGTGAGGCCGTAACATCCGTTGTTCATGACGATATATACCATGTTCAGGTTTTTGCGGATGACATGGACAAACTGTCCCATACCGATGGATGCCGTGTCTCCATCTCCGGAAACACCGAAATAGACCATGTTTTTATTGGCCAGGTTGGCACCGGTGGCTACCGATGGCATGCGTCCGTGTACGGAATTGAAGCCATGGGAATTGCCCAGAAAATAAGCCGGTGTTTTGGAAGAGCAGCCAATGCCGGAAATTTTGGCTACCAGATGGGGTTCTATGGATAACTCAAAGCAGGCCTGCACGATGGTGGCACTGATGCTGTCGTGACCACAACCCGCACAAAGGGTGGAAATGGTGCCCTCATATTCCTTTAGGGTGTACCCCAGTTTGTTTTTGGGCAGTTTCGGGTGTCTAAATAAGGGTTTCAGATAAGTCATGGGGCACAGCGTTTTTTTGCTTTAAATAATCGGAAATCTGCAGGGCAATGTTATCGGCGGTGATGGGCATGCCATCGTAATTCAGCACAGAAACCAGTTTTTTCGGGTTCATTTGCATCTCATTGATGATCAGGCTGCGAAGCTGCCCGTCCCTGTTTTGTTCGATGATGAATACCAATTTGTGGGAGCGGATAAAGGCTTCGGTTTCAGTTCCA
The DNA here is from genome assembly GCF_011290685.1 of Cyclobacterium plantarum. Taxonomy (GTDB): domain Bacteria; phylum Bacteroidota; class Bacteroidia; order Cytophagales; family Cyclobacteriaceae; genus Cyclobacterium; species Cyclobacterium plantarum. Next base: position 390,077 of record NZ_JAANYN010000006.1, on the reverse strand, counting down.
AATGGAAAAGCTTTGATGCGGATGGCATCCAACTGGATTTCTTTTTCTTCCAGGATGTCTTTTGCTTCCTCTGAAGAGTAGGTAGAAGTACCGAAAAAGAGCATGCCGATTTCACTTTGGTTGCTTTCCTGATATAGGCTGGGGGCAGGAACGATTTTTTTGGCAGTTTCCCATTTGGTTTGCAGCCGCTCCATGTTGCGTTTGTAAGCCGCACTGTCCTCGGTATAGACTGCATATTCATCCCGGGATGTTCCCCTGGTAGTAAAAGCCCCTTTGGAGGGATGTGTACCGGGGTAGGTTCGGTAGGGGATACCGTCCCCTTCAGTGTCCAGGTAACGTCCATAACGGCCCATGTCTTCCAGTTCTTCCTTATTCAGGACTTTACCGCGGTCGTATTTTCGGTTTTCATCCCATTGGAAGGGCTCACTCATGTGGTCGTTCATGCCCAGATCCAGATCGGTCATCAGAATGACCGGTGTTTGCAGCCGGTCGGCCAGGTCAAAACAATCAGCGGTCATCCGGAAACATTCCTCCGGAGAAGCCGGAAACACCAAGGGATGTTTGGTATCACCATGGGAAGCATAGGCTGCCAGTGTGATGTCCGATTGCTGGGTTCGTGTCGGCATGCCTGTGCTGGGTCCTGCCCGCTGCACATCTATCAATACTGCCGGTACTTCCGCAAAATAGGCCAGTCCTATGAATTCGTTCATCAGCGAAACACCCGGTCCGCTGGTAGCGGTAAGTGCCCTGGCACCGTTCCAGTTGGCCCCGATGACCATTCCCATAGCTGCAAGTTCATCTTCTGCCTGTACCACAGCATAATGGTGCTTTCCGGTTTGGTGATCAAGACGGTACTGGGAAGCAAATTTTTCGTAGGCCTCTGCTACCGAGGTAGAAGGTGTGATGGGATACCAGGCCATCACCGTAGCACCTCCATAAACTGCACCCAGGCCACAGGCCGTGTTGCCGTCCACCATGATCTTATCCCTGACCAGGTCCCTTCTTTCCAGGTAAAAATCCAGGGGGTAGTCAAAATGCTCCCTGACGTAATCCATACCCAGTTTGATCGCAGTGATATTGGGGGCGATTAGTTTTTCCTTTCCCGCAAATTGTTCTTTGAGCAGGTTTTCCAATACCTCAAATTCAATTTGAAGCAGCACGGAAAGGGCACCTACATAGATGATATTTTTGAACAATTGCCGCTGCCTGGGATTGCTAAAGTTTTCATTGGCCAGTTCCATCATCGGGATTCCCAGGTAGTGAATGTCCTCACGTATCAGGTCGGGTGAAAGTTTTTTGGTGCTGTCGTATACCAGGTAGCCGCCTTTCCGCACACTTTCTATATCCTGTTTCATGCTTTGGGCGTTGACGGCCACAAGAAGGTCAATGCCTTCCCTACGGCCCAGATACCCTTTTTCGCTTACCCTCACCTCATACCAGGTGGGCAAACCCTGTATGTTTGAAGGGAAAATGTTTTTGGGTGTTACGGGAATCCCCATCCTGAAGATGGCTTTGGCGAAAAGAAAATTTGCACTGGCCGAACCGGTGCCATTGACATTGGCAAAACGGGCGACAAAATTGTTTATCCGGGCCCTGGGCCTGGAAATGGCTTGTGGCATGCTCATATGTTTTCTGCTTTGGTTACACTGTAGAAAAATTGCTGCATGTCCCAGGCAGAAGTGGGGCAACGCTCAGCACAAAGCCCGCAGTGCAGGCAAACATCTTCATCTTTGACCATCACACGGCCGGTTTTTAAGTTTTCCGAAACCAGGATATCCTGGGTTTTATCCGTAGCAGGCACCAATAATTTTTGTCTCAGCTGATCCTCATCTTCTTCGTTGGTGGTGAAAGTAATGCAGGAAGTGGGGCAAATGTCCATGCAAGCATCGCATTCGATGCAGCGATCAGCCGTAAAATCCGTCTGTACATCACAATTCAGACAACGTTGGGCTTCCTTATAGCCGGTGGGCAGATCAAAGCCCAGTTCTACTTCTTTTCTCCGGTCCAGCAAGGTGACAGATTTTTCTGCCTGTGGCACCAGGTAGCGCTGGTCTATGGTCACCGGGCTGTCGTAGCTCCATTCGTGGATGCCCATCTTGGTGCTGAAAAGTTTGGTATAGGGAGCGGGTCTTTTGGTAATGTCCTTTCCCTGACAAAACAAATGTATGGACACTGCAGCCTGGTGCCCATGGGCCACAGCGGTAATTACATTTTCCGGACCAAAGGCTGCATCACCTCCGAAAAAAACCTTGGGATGGGTGGATTGGAAGGTTACTTTGTCCACTTCTGGCATGTTCCATTCATCAAATTTCAATCCCAAATCCCTTTCTATCCAGGGGAAGCTGTTTTCCTGACCAATGGCGATCAAGACCTCATCTGCCTCTATGAACACGTCAGGTTCTCCGGTAGGAAGCAATTTTCTTTTACCGGCATCATCATAAACAGCTTTTACACGTTGAAATTTCATGCCGGTGAGTTTTCCGTTTTCCACTTCAAAACTCAAAGGGACATGGTTATCAAAAATTTCAATGTCCTCGTGCATGGCATCCTCCTTTTCCCAGGGGGAAGCCTTCATGTCCTTAAATGGGCTCCTGACCACCACTTTGACACTTTCTCCACCCAGTCTCCTGGAAGTTCGGCAACAATCCATGGCGGTGTTACCTCCTCCTAAAACAATGACCTTTTTGCCGATTTTGTCGATGTGCTCGAAGGCTACTCCTGCCAGCCATTCTATTCCGATATGAATGTGCGCATCTGCTTCCTTTCTTCCCGGCAACTTTGGCAAATCCCGGCCTCGGGGAGCACCTGTGCCTACAAAAATAGCATCATAATCTTTTTCCAGCACTTCTTTCAGACTTTCAACGTACGTCATGAACTGGGTATGAATGCCCAGATTCAATATATATCCTACTTCTTCATTCAATACTTCTTCGGGAAGGCGAAAGGCAGGTATCTGACTGCGCATCATGCCTCCTCCGGCGATTTGCTCATCAAAGAGGTGAATTTCATAACCAAGCGGAGCAAGATCCCGAGCTACAGAAAGAGAAGCCGGACCTCCCCCTATCAGGGCTATTTTTTTACCATTGGGGCTGAATGGTCCCTGAGGCATCAGGGACTGTACATCTCCCTTGTTGTCTGCTGCCACCCTTTTTAGCCTGCAGATGGCTACGGGCTCCTCTTCCACCCGGCCTCTGCGACAGGCTGGTTCACATGGCCGGTCACAGGTCCTGCCCAAAATCCCCGGGAATACATTGGATTCCCAATTGATCATGTAGGCTTCGGTGTATTTTTCTGCAGCGATTTTGCGGATGTACTCTGGTACAGGAGTATGGGCAGGACAGGCGTATTGGCAGTCCACTACTTTGTGGTAATACTCCGGATTGCGGGTATCTGTAGGTTTCATGGCATTTTGGGTTTTTTTGCCCTTCCTATTTGGGCGGTAATTGCTATTGCAGAATAATGTTACAAAATAAAGTTATCTATGCAAACGATTGTCTAAATAATTTTTCTTTGTGGTTTCAATTGTTCACTTGAGCTTGGTTTAGGCCAGCCCCCTGTTTTTTAAACCTGTTAGCTCTGGTGCCAGGTATTGCAGCTACAAAATCCCGATTTTTTTAGGAAAGGACATTTACCGATCCATTTTTAAAAGCTATTTTTGACCGGTCAATTGTTATACGATGAACAAAGCTGATTGGAATAAAATGCTGGAAAACCGGGTTCCGGAGAAGGCCATTCCCTATTGCTACGCCCTGTGGGAAGAGGAGCCATTTCACTTTGAAATCACCCGTTCCAGGATTTCCAAATTGGGTGATTTTCGGTACAGGAAGGGCCATGAAATCCAAAAGATTACCATCAATCACGATTTGAACCCCTATCAATTTCTGATCACTTTTGTACATGAGGTAGCGCATCACCGGGTTTTTAGTCAATTCAAAGGTGTAGGGGTCAAACCCCATGGGCCGGAATGGAAGCGCTCTTTTCGGTTTTTGATGGCCCCATTACTGCATAAAAATGTATTCCCCATGGATGTGTTGATTCCCCTCCGCCTGTACCTTAATAATCCCAAAGCAAGTACCGGAGCGGATTTCTTTCTGATGAAGGAATTGAAAAAGTATGACAGGCGTTCTGCTTCTTACACTGGGGTGCTATTGGGTGATTTGAAGACAGGTGCTCAGTTTGGCTTGAGGTCCAGGATTTTTGAAAAGCTGGAGACCAAAAGATCCAGGGTACTGTGTATGGAATTGTCAACGGGTAGGAAATACCTGATTTCCAGGCATGCGGAAGTGGTAGAAAAGGACGATGAGGGAGATGTTCCTTTTTAATTTTTACCGGAATCGGAAATTTGTTGTCGGGCATTGATACCCAGATTTTTCAGTTTTTCAGCCTGGGAGACCAGGTTGCCTTTCCCTGTTTTCAGTTGTTTGATGGCAGCATCGTAGCTGTCCTGTGATTTTTCCAGGTGTTTGCCAATATCTTCCAGGTTTCCCAGAAAGGAGGCAAACTTATCGTACATGCGACCTCCTCTTTCTGCAATTTCCAGGGCATTTTTGGATTGATCATCCCGAATCCACAGGTCTTTGATCATTTTAAGGGCCGCGATCAGGTTACTGCTGCTGATCAGCAATACCCGTTTTTTATAGGCATATTCCCAGAGCTGGGCATCTGCCTGCAGTGCGACTATGTAAGCTGCCTCCAGGGGCACAAACATGATCACAAAGTCCAGTGCCTTGGCATAGCCCTCATATTGCTTGCCGGATAGTTGGTCAATATGGGTTTTAATAGCCTTTAGATGCATTTCCAGGGCGTCTTTTTGATCGGGTTCGTCGGTGCTACTGCTGTACTTTTCGTAAGCCAGAAGTGAAATTTTAGCATCTATGATGACCTTTTTGTTATCCGGATAATGGATGATCACATCGGGTTGCATTTTTTTTCCATCCTGACCCAGCAAGGGATAGCCGGCATCGTCTCTTAAAAACTCCTGTACACTGTAGTGCCTGTTTTTTTCCAATCCGGAATTTTGCAGGATGGTCTCCAGGATGGCTTCCCCCCAGTTGCCCCTGATTTTGGCGTTGCCCTTCAGTGCATTGGTGAGGTTTCTTGCTTCCTGGCTGATCTGTTGGTTGAGTTCGGCCAGCTCCTTTACTTTTCTTTCCAGTGAAAAGCGCTCCTTGGATTCCATGGAATAGGTTTCCTGTACCTGTTTTTTAAAAGCCTCGAGGTCCTTTCCCAGCGGGTCCAGAATCCTTCCTATGTTTTCCTGGTTTTGCAGGGAGAATTTCAGGGATTTCTCCTCCAGAATTTTGTTGGCCAGAAGTTCAAATTCCTGTTGAAACTTCTTCCCCATCTTTTCCAGTTCCTGCTCCTGAAAAGCCAGCTTTTCACCCAGATAGTGCAATTTGGATTCCAGCTTGTTTTTATCCAGGGCCAACTCGTATTTATCTCCCTCCAACGCCTTGATGGTTGCTGTCTGGGTCTGATACAAATCTAATTGGCGGTTCAGGTTATCGCTGAGTAACTGCCTGCTTTCTTGCAGGCCGTTCCTTTCCATGGTCAGATCCCTGATCTTTTCCTGAAGCGTCTCCTTTTTTTGAAAGTTGCTATAGCTAAAGAATGCCATTCCTGCCAGCGCCATTGCCGTAAAGATCAGGGCTACAGTTTCTATTCCCATAAGCAAATTTATTTAGGCAGTCTCACTTCTCTGCCTTATGGCCTCATAGATAACAATGCCGGTAGCTACCGATACATTAAGACTTTCTATTTTCCCCAATACCGGGATCTTTACAAATTCGTCACAGAGTTCCATCAGTTCCTCGGATATGCCGTCTTCTTCTGAGCCCACCACCAACACCGTAGGTAAGGTCAGGTCTGCTGCATACATATTCCGCTCTGTTTTTTCGGTTACACCCACTACATTGAGGCCTGATTTTTTCAGGTCTTTCAAGGCGTAATACAAGTTTTTTTCCCTGCTTACCGGTAAAAAATTCAATGCACCAGCAGAAGTTTTTACGGCATCGGAATTGATCTGTGCACTGCTTTTTTCCGGGATCACAATGGCATGAACACCTGCTACTTCAGCTGTCCTGGCGATGGCTCCAAAATTTCGGACATCAGTCACCCTGTCCAGCATCAGTATGAGCGGAGCTACGCCTCTGGAATAACAGCCATCCACCACATTGTCCAGGGAAGCATAGGCAATTGCTGAAATATACGCCACCACTCCCTGGTGGTTTTTACGGGTAATGCGGTTCAGCTTGCTTTCCGGTACTTTGGTCACAGGGATTTTTTTCTCTCTGGCGGTTGCCAGTAGTTCCTTTAACAGATCCCCTTTCAATTCCTTGTTCACTAAAATCTTATCGATTTGCTGATCCGCATTAAAAGCCTCCATTATAGGCCTGATGCCAAACAAGTAATCTTTTTGGTTGTCTTCTCTGTCGATCAGAAAACCATCCTTCCGTTTCTCCATGCTGTAATGTTTTTGAACCAAATCGGCTGGTAGGCCCTTGATCGGTTCAATGTGTAATAATTGGGGGTTAAAATATTTTTTATGCGGGCAAAGGTAAAAGTAATTTTTGAATTTGAGTCTTGTGACTGGTAAACCCAGGTTTCTTTGTCCTTATCAAAATAAACCTCCTGCGGGGGCCCCATGATAATATAAACCATTCCACGGTCTGTGGCCCAGCCTTCCTTGAAATCTGTAAAGAGAATATTGGCAAACTCCACTTGCCTGAAATATTCTTTTATCAGGGTTTTTGCTGTTTCCTCATCCCGGGTCATTCTGATCCAATATTCATCCAACGCGGTTTTTTTATTTTCTGCGGCAAGCAAGGTTTCGTGTTCCTTACGGGTAGAAATATAGGTCACCATTTGGATCATTTCCTCCCAGGTCGAGACCCTGGGGAAAGTCTGGCTGGCAGTTTTAATCATCAGTCCTGTGGTTGAACTGGTGTCTGCCTGTATGTAATAATATCCCGATTTTTCAAATGGAACGGGCACATTCACCAGGAAACTTCCCTCATCCACCACCTCGGTCTCCCTTGGGATATCCGGTGTGTTGGTTTCCATTGGGGGTAGGGGGAGAGGAAATTCCCGGGGGTAATAGTATCGGTATAAGTTTACCCCTTGCTCACTTTTAAATAAAAGGGATTCTTCCACATTTAAAAAATTCTGATCAAAGGGAATGTCGTTGCCATAATAAGCACCAAAACCTGGTTGTTCTGGTACAAATGGGCTGATGAGGTCCGCATGATAGACATATTCATCCTGCTGCCTGCTATCCAATGCCCTGAAGATCACATAAGCCTCTTCCTGATCTGCAGGGATTTCCACGGTTTCTTCAAAATAGAAATGTCTGTCAGTATCGGCTTTCAGCAAGTCCCTGTCAAGGGCAATCACTTGCTCATCTGCAATGGTTTTCTGGAAGCTATTAACTATGGTGTAGCTGAAAAGATAATTGTCAAAATCAGGATCCTCTTCGATTTTTTCTACCACCATTTGAAGGGTAAAGGTTCTTTCGGCCGTTTTTATAGGGATCACTTTGAGGGAGATCCGAGAATATCTGGAGTACCTCAGGTTTTGGTTAATGCTTTGCAGATTGTTTTGTGCATGAACCGACAGCGACAAAAAGCATAGGACGGCCAGGCAACCAATTATTTTTTTCATGTGCAATGACTTTATTGTTTCCATAGTTGGTTTTAAAAATTAACCTTAATTTTGTTGAAAATAATAAAATTTTAAATGGCTACCTATACAACGGAAATTACTTCCGATAAGTTGATCAGTGATAACCCTATTCATCAACGCCTATTGAAGGCCTACATTGTCGCTAAAGATTATGTTTTCGGTGATTTATTGGAGATTGGATGTGGTGAAGGAAGGGGGGTGGAGGTATTGGGTCCCCTGGTCAATCATTACCATGGAATGGATAAAATTGGCGATATCCTGGAGATACTGAAAGTCAAGCACCCTGACTTTGTCTTTGAGCAGGCCGTTTTGCCACCCATGCCTGGCTTGAAAGACAACACTTTTGATGTAGTGGTCAGCTTTCAGGTGATTGAACACATCCCCGATGACTTGTTGTACTTACAGGAAATCTACAGGGTACTGAAACCGGGAGGATTTGCCCTGATTTCTACCCCTAATATTCGATTTTCTCTTTCCAGGAATCCCTGGCACATCAGGGAGTATACCCCAGATCAACTTCAGGAATTGTGTTTGAAGGTATTTGACAAGGTCGAGACCAAAGGAATTGGAGGCAATGAAAAGGTTTGGGAATACCATAGGGCCAATAAACTTTCAGTAGAAAGAATAACCAAATGGGATTTCCTTAATTTGCAGTACCGCCTTCCTGCCGGTCTATTGAAAATCCCCTATGAAATTTTAAACCGCTTTAACCGCAACAAGCTGCACGAAAAGCAGGGAAAAGCCGTGGAGGAAATATTTCATGCAGACTACCTGTTTTTGGATGATCCCACCGAGGCATTAGACCTCTTTTATTTGCTGCACAAGAAAGCGTAAAAAGGACAAGTTTGGCCCATGCTGTACCCTATTGAACGCACAGCATGGGCAAAATCACATTTTTTAATTTTTTCACTTTTATTCTGCCTGCATGCTATCAGGGGCCTTACTTGTAGGTTGGCTTTTACCTTCTTTGCATTCTTTGGTCCATAGAGCCAAACAATCTTTCATATTCCTGTTGCAATTGATTCGCCTTTTCTTCAAATCCTTGTTCCCTTAATAGGGGAATGAAGTAGCGAAGCATTTGCATTGAAATGGAAGCCTCCCTGTCCATCGCGCGCCCTGTTTCCTGGTAAAAATCCAGCATTTCTACAGATCGGGAGGACATTTCATCGATAATATGCATGGCTTCTTCTTCCATACCCAATTCAAGGAGCAGCGGAACGGCTTGTCCACTTGCCAGATCATAGGGGATGGCCCCATGTGGGAATTTTTCCAGGCTAAGACGCATGATGTCCTCGGCCCTTTGCAAATCCCCCTCATCCAACAGCGCAATGGTAATGCTGTTTAATACACTTCTGTGATTGGAAGTAAACCTTCTGAACTCGTCATCAAAGTAATTGTCCGGGTCATTCATTCCCCTGAAGGCAAATTTTTCAGTGACATTGGTATAGGCCAGGTCTGTATTGATCAATTCCTCCTGGTTATCAGGTTTTTGTATGGGCAACAGGCGGTAAGTAAGGCCTTCCATCACCACGTGGTCACTGATATCAAAACCGATTGTAGCCAATGAAGTGTTGTTGAAATAAATCGGCCGTTCCCAGTTATTGGTAGCTATCAGGTCCAGAAGCATCAAATTGCCTTTGGTTACATAATTTCCCTTAAGCCTGATATTGATATCAGGGATCCTTAAATCCCTGAACTGTTCCGGAACAATGTCCAGGTTCTCGATTTTTTCCTGGTCAATTGACATGGAGAGCGTCCTTGACGGGACGGTATTGATGCTACCAGACCTGCTGGAAGATAATTTAAGGAGTTCACTGTCGCTTTTTAGCAATTGGAGGTAATCTGGCAGCGGCAAGTTGTCGAGCCTGTCGGTGATGTACAAGACGTCGTTGGTGCCTTTTTTGAAGTTATTGTACTGTAGTGTGAAATCCAGTGCAGCCGATTCATTGACCGGTCTTGTCATTTGCTTCACATACCAATCCGTATCAAAATAACTCAATACGATCACCCGAACATCTGTACGGAAACCTTCCACTTCCTGAACGTACCACAATGGAAAGGTGTCGTTATCACCTCCGGTAAACAAAATGGCATTGGGTGCACAGGATGCCAGGAAATTCCGGGCCGCATCTACCGAAAAAAAGCGATCTGACCTGTCGTGGTCATTCCAATTTTCGCTTGCCATTAACAAGGGTACAGGTATGGTAATTAATGTGGCATACAAACCTGCCATTACCAGGTCTTTTTTTAACCGGGCCAACTGCCTGCTTATGGCCAAAACACTGAAGCCAATCCAGATGGCAAATGCATAAAAAGAACCCACATATATATAATCCCTTTCACGGGGTTCGACTGGAGGGGAATTCAGGTATAGTACCAGCACTACCCCCATCATTAAGAAAAGCATTAAAGTCAACCAGAATGATTTAGGATCATGTTTGGCTTGAAAAAACATCCCTATCATGCCTAAAAGCAAGGGGAGCATGAAGTAATTGTTATGGCCTTTGTTGTTTTTAATGTATTCGGGGAAATCTGTGCTGATGCTGGTCCAGATACTTAAAAAAGGCGCATCACTGAAATCGCTTTCCCGACCGCTGAAATTCCACATAAAATACCGCCAATACATGTGCCCCAGCTGATGATCAAGCATAAAGTAAATATTGTCGAAAAATGTGGGATCTTCCCCTTCCCGAAGGCCAAGCTTTGATTGATAGATCTGAACGTGTCTGGCCTGGGTAGAATAAATTCTGGGGAGTATGGTGGTTTTTTCAGGATCATAGATGTTTTCCAATTGGTAATCCACTACTTCGTACTTTTCTTCTCCTTTGGCATAGACCGGAGCTCCTTCTACCTGGTCGATCACTTCAGCAGTGAAGTATTGGCCATGCAGCAAGGGGCGGTATCCGTATTGTTCTCTTTTAAGGTAGCTGACAAAGCTGATAATGTCTTTGGGGTCATTTTCATTGATGACTGGTTCTGCATTGGCACGGATAACAATTAGTGCATAGGAGCCATAACCGATAAGGATAAAAGTAAGGCATATCAAAACGGTACTCATGATTACCTTTCTTTGTTTGTGTGCATAAACAAGGGCATAAACCAGACCGCCAAGAAATAATATGGAAAAACATACTATGCCTGCACCGAAAGGAAGCCCCAGGCTGTTGACAAAGAATATTTCCATGGTTCCTGCGATGCTTGGGAGCCCTGGGATGATAATATTGTTGATGATCACCAGCGCAATGCCTCCCAACACAAAAGCAAAAATCCCCCCTTTTAGGTTGTGGTTTTTGTATTTTTTAAAATAAACAACCAATGCCAGTGCTGGTAGCGTAACCAGGTTTAAAAGGTGTACACCTATGGACAAACCCACCAGATAGGCAATGAAAATCATGTATTGATTTTCTGCCCGTGGATCTTTGATGACATCCCACTTCAGAAATGCCCAAATAACAATGGCTGTAAAAAAGGATGACATGGCATACACTTCTGCCTCAACTGCAGAAAACCAAAAACTATCCGTAAAAGTATAGGCCAGAGCTCCTATCAGGCCGGCTCCCATCAGCTGATAGGTTTGTTCCTTTGTAGCTTCCTCCTTGCCTAAGGAAAACAATTTCCTGCCCAGGAGAGTAATGGTCCAGAAAAGAAATAATATGGTAAAAGCCGAAAATAAAGCACTCCCCACATTCATCCAATAGGCAATGGCCAGATTATCCCCAAAGGAAAAAAAACTGAACATCCGGTAAATCAACAAAAAGAAAGGAGCTCCGGGAGGGTGCGGAACCTGTAGTTTATAAGCTACTGCAATAAATTCCCCAGGATCCCAGAAGCTGGCGGTTTCCTCTATGGTGAGTAAATAGGTGATGAACGCAATTAAAAAGGCGGTCCAACCGAATATATTGTTCAACCTGGCATATTTTGGCATGTGATCGGATTGTTTTTGAAAAACGAAATTAAAAAAATTATCAGGAATTATGGATGAATTAACTATTTTTAAGTAGGATGATGTCTGGTTTTGATCCCTTATTCCATGGTTTTACCTGTTGGTTAGATTTTAATTTATTTTTTTTTAATAATATTCTTGCAAAATATAATTTTTAAAATGAACCAATTGCAGATTTAAACTAGAATTAAATATCTTATCAGGCTTTAATAATATGGGAAATACAAGATTCCGGCCTATTCCGTAGTGTTCCAAAAATTAATGTTTTAAAATATTTTTTATGTATTTTAAATACAATAAAATGGTTTTTAGATTTTTTTACCTATCTTTACATCGTCATAAAAAACAGCAAAACAATTTTTAATATGAAATCACAAAACGGCAAAAAACTAAGAATCGGTATAGCAGGTACCGGTGGCATTGGCAGAGGGCTGGCAAAATTGATTGCCAGGAGGCAAGACATGGTCATTTCAAAAATTCTAACCAGAAGGAAAGGCAAGATTGATGATTTGGGGGTAAGCCAGGATTATTTGACCACTGAGCAAGAAAGGTTATTTGAGTCCTCGGATTTAATAGTAGTAAGTACCGGAGACGCCATTTACTCCACCAAGGTAATCAATAGTGCCTTTGAGTATGGATTACCCGTGGTGACAATGGATGCGGATACCCAGGTGGTTACCGGATCCTGGTTGTCGAAAAGAGGCGTAATTACTGAGGCGAACGGAGATCAACCAGGTTGTTTGGCCGCTTTGAATAAGGAAATCCTCCAAATGGGCTTTGATCCTTTGGTTTATGGTAATATCAAGGGTTTTCTAAACAAAAACCCATCCTTGGAGGACATGTTGTTCTGGGGACAGAAGCAGGGTTATAGCCTGAGTTCGGTTACTTCATTCACAGACGGCACCAAATTACAAATAGAACAAGCGTTGATTGCCAATGGTCTTGGACTTGATATCGTACAGCAGGGTTTGGTGGGGTATGAAACCTCTGATTTCGAAAAAGGGGCTTTTGCACTGGCTGAAATTGCCCGCAATGAAGACAAAGTAATCAGTGATTATATCATTTCCAGAGAATCTCCTCCCGGTGTATTTATTTCAGCCACCCACCAGGAGGACCTGGCAGCAGAACTTCAAACTTACAAAATGGGAAATGGACCTTTTTACTTATTGTACAAGCCCATGCACCTTTGTTTTTTTGAAATCCCCAACAGCATATTAAATCTGGTAAACCATGGTGAAATATTGTTGGACAATGGTAAAGTGCCCTCGGTAAGTGTAGGAGCCATTGCAAAAAAAGATTTATCCAAAGGCTCCGTTATTGATAAAGGCATTGGTGGCATGGAAGTTAGGGGAGAGGCCTTGAAAATTGAGGATGCCATTGATCATGTTCCCATAGGTTTGTTCAGTAATGTTGAGTTGAAAAGAAATATTGAACAAGGCGAATTGATTACTTTTGATGATATCCATGTTCCGGATTCCCTGGCATTGACTGCCTGGAAAAGCACATTAGCAGACCTATCCTTGAAGAAGGTGTCGGTAAGAAGGTAAGCTGTTAATTTTTTTATCTTATTGCTGTTTACAGATCCATTGGCCAGGATTGCATTTGATGTAGTTTTGGTCTAATGGGTCTGTTTTTTCATTAAAGGCAAAAGGGTAAAAAAATAAATTTTCCATCCCAATCGAAATTAATTATAAAACATTATTGTTTTGATTTTCGTGGAATATTTTTGACTTGAAAATATCTGGAATTGAAAAAGAGGACAATAGGTTATTTATTTATCTTTGCGGCATTTGTTTTGCCCAACATATCCCTTCAAGCTCAAATGGAGGCCATAACACAAATTGGAGAGCGTGAAAGCGAATATTTGTTGTTGGACAAGGGGCTACAATTTCGGATTACCGATGCTGTCAACAGCATGTACAATTTTGATTTTGAGAATGCAGAGCGGGGCTTTGAGGTAATGCGGTATACTTATCCCGATCATCCACTGCCTTACTTTTTGATGGGGCTAAGCCAATGGTGGAAAATTGCCGTTGCCACCGAGAATGAATCACATGACGCGATTTTTTTGCGTTATATGGAGCTGACGATTGAGAAAGCGGAAGCGATTTTGGATCGCGAACCGGGCAATAAAGAGGCGGCTTTTTTTCTGGCTGGGGCATATGGTTTCCAAGGTCGCCTGCATAGTGAAAGAAGAAATTGGACCAGTGCCACTTTTGCTGGTAAAAATGCCCTAAAATATTTGGAGTTGAGCAGGGGGGAAGAGGAGTTGAATCCGGAATTATTGTTGGGAGACGCATTGTTCAACTATTTTTCGGTTTGGATACCGGAAAATTATCCATTGCTCAGGCCGGTGATGTTGCTTTTTCCAAAAGGAGATCAGGACCTCGGCTTAAAGCAATTGCAAGAAGTGGCAGAAAATTCTTTTTATGCCAGGGTGGAAGCTCAATATTTTCTTTTCCGCTTGTACGCTTCAGAAGAAAAACAACCTTTTAAGGCATTGGAAATAACTGCTTACTTGCATGAAAAGTATCCCAACAATCCATATTTCCATCGGTTTTTTGCCAGGCAGTTGTATGCTGTGGGTAGGGGAAAGGAAGCGATGGAGGTTTCATTGGAAATCCTTAAACGAATTGAAAATGGTTGGACCGGATATGAAGCCAATAGTGGCAGGTATGCCTCCTTTTTTGCCGCCCAGTATTTTGACAAAATGGGGCAGTATGAAGCCGCCAAGAAGCATTATGGGCAAACGGTGACTTTTGGAAATGAACTTGAATCTCAGGAAAGCGGCTATTACTTATTTGCACTCGTTCAGCTGGGGAAAATTAATCTGGGTCAGGGTAATCGCACCGAAGCCAGGCAGTATTTTGACGCTGTAAAAAGGAATGCCAAAAGAAATCATCCCGCACACAAAGAAGCCAGATCATTTTTAAAAAAGAATAAACTTTGAAAGGTACTAAACTGTTATTGATAAGCTTATTCGAGAGGAAGTTTATCTTTTCTCAGAAATGACAAAACAGTAAGAGTAATTATTTTAATTAATTTGACAATTTAATAACAATATTTCGTCCGCGCTTGCGTTTTTTTCGTAAATGTCTTTAAAATAAATATAAATTGGATTACCTTTGTACCACATATAATTCGGTAAATTCTTTACAATATGGATAATAGCATAAAAGTGAAATTTGACAAAATCGACCGTAAAATTTTAGAAATCCTTCAAGCGAATGCAAAAATAACAAATGCACAGCTTTCAAAAGATATAGGTTTGTCACCTGCTCCAACCCTCGAGAGAGTGAAAAAGCTAGAGCAGTCAGGCATTATTAAAAGCTATCACGCTAAATTGGATCCTGAAAAAATAGGTCTGGGTGTAAGTACCTTTGTACTGGTGGGCCTGATAGGTCACAACAAGTCCAACATCGATGCATTCATGAAAGAAATCGACCAGATTCCTGAAGTGATTGAATGTCATCACATCACGGGAACAGGTGATTTTATTCTGAAAATCATTTCCAAAGATATCAATTCCTATCAGAAACTGATGTTGGAGAAGGTCAGCGAAATCAAAGAAGTGGACTCCATGCAATCAATGGTTATTCTTTCTACTTTTAAAGACAGCAAAGTATTGCCAATTCCGGCATAAATTACATTAATTCATTTCAATTTGGTTGAAGGGTGGCTTGATGTCACCCTTTTTTTTATGATGATAAATCCCTGGACAAAAATTTCGGAAAAGAAGGTGTACGATAACCCCTGGATAAGGGTTGAGGAACATCAGGTAATCACACCTGGGCAGAAGTCAGGTATCTATGGCAAGGTATGTTTTAAAAATATGGCCATAGGTATCGTTCCGTTGGATAAGGATTTGCATACCTGGCTGGTGGGGCAATACCGATATACTTTAGATGAGTATTCCTGGGAGATTCCTATGGGAGGAGGTCCCATGGAAGAAGATGCCTTACTTAGTGCCAAAAGAGAATTGAAAGAGGAGACAGGGCTTATTGCTGATAAATGGACCGAGATCATGAAAATCCATACCTCCAATTCGGTAACAGATGAGGTGGGTTTCGTGTTTATTGCCGAAGAGCTGCAGCAGGGAGAGACAGAATTTGATGATACCGAAGACCTGAAGATTTGGCGTTTACCTTTCTCTGAGGCACTGGATATGGTTATGAAAGGACAAATTACCGATGGTATCAGTATTGCAGCTATATTAAAAACGGCAATTATTTTAAAGCAGGGATAGTCTTGAATTCATGAATTTTAAAGGATTTAAAGGGGATTTCAATTTTACTTTCCGCCTGGCTTATCCTGTGATGCTAAGCCAGCTGGGACAGGTGATGGTAGGTGTCGCAGATAATGTAATGGTAGGCAGGTTAGGCGCTACCCCTTTGGCAGCGGCTTCCCTGGCCAACAGCATCTTTTTTCTGATTCTGATGTTCGGTATTGGTATATCTATGGCAGTGACGCCCATGGTGGCGGCTGCTGATGGAGAGGGAAAAAAGGGCAAAATTGGCAGGTTGTTAAGTCATAGCTTTGTTATCAATAGCTTTTCTTCCCTGCTTCTTTTTTTGCTGATCCTAGGGCTTTCTCCAGGATTAAAATGGTTGAGCCAGCCCGAAGAAGTGGTCTCTTTGGCCATACCCTACTTATTGATCATTACATTTTCTCTGGTTCCCTTCATGTTTTTCCAGACATACAAGCAATTTATTGAAGGGCTTTCCCAGACCAAACAGGCCATGTACATTACAGTAATCTTTAACTTGCTGAATATTGGCCTGAACTGGTTATTGATTTATGGCAATTGGGGATTTCCTGAGTTGGGACTGAACGGAGCGGGCTGGGCAACATTGATTTCCAGGGTTTTAATGGCTTGGGCCATTTATTTGTATGTAACCCGTTCCAAAAGGTATCGGAAACTGCTTGGTACCTTTAGTTTAAAAAATATCAGGTTCCCGATCTTAAAAAAAATGTTGCAGATAGGAATTCCCACCGGCTTACAATTTGTATTTGAAGTCGGTGCCTTCAGCACGGCAGCAATCATGATGGGTTGGATAGGTGTCAATGCCCTCGCTGCCCATCAAATTGCCATTAACCTTGCTTCTATCAGTTACATGATGGCCTCAGGCTTGTCTGCTGCCGCCATGGTAAGGGTGGGCAACCAACTGGGCAAAAGGGATATTTCAAAATTGAGGGAGGTGGGATTTTCTATTTTTGTCATGGTGGCTGTTTTTATGTTGTCTTTTGCAGTAGTGTTTTTATTGACAAGAAACCATTTGCCCCTGCTGTATATCAATGATGCAGAGGTGGTGGAAATGGCAGCCAGTTTATTGGTCATTGCCGCTTTTTTCCAGCTATCAGATGGTGTTCAGGTGGTAGGTTTAGGTGCGTTGAGAGGGCTGTCGGATGTCAAAGTCCCCACTCTGGTTACCCTGGTCGCTTATTGGGTAATTGGTCTTCCTTTGGGGTATTTCCTTGCCTTCGGCCTGGGCTGGAAGGAAATAGGGATTTGGACAGGGCTATTGATCGGCTTAACCTTGACGGCCTTCATGTTGATTTATCGATTTCATGCCTTAAGTTTGCGTTTGTATCGACAATCACAAAAAAGAACGGCTGTTTAAATAGCCGGCAAAAAAAAGAGAAACCATGGATTACAACAACTGCTATATCATAACAGGAGCAAGTAAAGGGCTGGGAAAAGCCCTGAGCGATTTGTTAAAAGTCGATAAAAATAACCTGGTGATCGGGATCGCCAGATCCCACCTGAAATCCGTAGCAAATTTTACCGGAATAAGCCTTGACCTGGGAAATACAAATCAACTCATAGAAAAAATGGATGAAATGCTTCCTGAGGGCCCATTCAAAAAGGTTGTTTTGATCAATAATGCCGGATGGATCGGGGAAATCGCCCATACAGGATATCTTGCCCCTAAGTCCATAAGGGATATCTATCAGGTAAACGTAATTGCACCTGCCTTGCTGATGAATGCTTTCATGAAAAAATATGATCATCATCCAGGTGAAAAAATGATCATCAATGTCAGTTCAGGTGCAGCGGGTAAAGTAACCGATGGATGGTCCGGGTACAGCGCTTCAAAAGCTGCGCTCAATCAAATGACTGCAGTTGCCCAGCAGGAGTCCGATTTGAAGAACAGGGGATTTCGTTTGTTTGCGCTCTCCCCCGGAATAATCGATACCCCCATGCAGGAAACCATACGCTCAGCACCAGAGGAAAGCTTTAGCAGCCTTTCAAAATTCAAAACTTTTAAATCTGAGGGAGCACTGAGTACACCTGAAGCTATTGCAAAAAAAGTAGTCTACCTGATAGCAAATCATTCGGAATTTTCCGGAGTTTTGCAAGACGTCAGGAATTTTTAGTGGATTTGTTTTTTGGAAAATCATATAGCCAGAAGGAGGCGTTTTTCCGGGATATTTGCTCCCAGCGATCGGTAGAAAAGGTGAACCCAAAAATTGCCGCAGTGGGCAGGTTATCAAGCGATTCCCCCAAATGGTTGATCAAATCTGTAAAGCCGGGATTATGGCCAAAAATAAACAGGCTGTTTACCTGTTCCGAAGTCTTGTGGATCACCTGCAGGATGTCTTTTACAGAGGCATGATAGAGTTCCGGTGTCTGTTCAAAAATCACATCCTCCTTGCTAAAAACTTCCAGGTATATTTTTGCTGTCTGTAATGCTCTTGAGGCATCAGAAGAAGTAATTTTTCCAGGAAAAATGTGGTTCGCTTTTAACCTTTTGGCCATGAGGGGAGCATCCTTCAATCCTCTTTTGGCCAATGGCCGGTCGTGGTCAGTTAACCAGGCTTGCACCCAGGAGGATTTGGCGTGCCTGCAAATCAGTAGTTTTTTCATCATTATTGGCTGTTTAATACTTCATGCCTCCTATTGCAATGCTGCTTTTGTCAAATTTGATATATTTGTCTGGAACAATTGACCTAATTTAAATGAATATTTTGAAAATACGCAAAGCGGCTTACTGGTTGATAACGATACCGGGGAGGAATTGTGGAAGTACAAATTGCCTGCCGGAGGCTATGCCACACCCGCAGTTTATGCTGTTGATGGTGACAGTATGTGGTTATTGCAGCGGGAGGTGGCAAAATGGGAACTCCTTCAGGGGATTACTACCTGGCCTTTACACTCGAAGATTAAACTTTATTCTATTGGATTTCCTTTGGGAACATCGGGTACAAAGGGTTCATGGGGGTAGCTTTCCGGAAGGACCTTGATGCCACTTGTAAATTTCAAGGGAGCATTGCCGGCATAGGTCAATTCGACAAAATGTCCCCGCCAACCCTTTGCAGGAGATTGGATGGGAATATTGTAACTACCGTTAGGAGCTATAGGAATATTGCTTGCCGTCCAGGCAGGACCGAGCACATCTATCCTGAAATCCCTTTCCGATTCGTTGGTAGCCGTCCAAAGTTTGATGGCCACCGGTGGATTTTCAGGGTCAATCTCCAGGGAGATTGCTTCATCTGATATTTCCCATTGGTACTCGGGCCGCTCCTGACCGGCAATGATATGGCTATAAAACCCAAGCAGTACCTGTGCTGCATCTGTTTTATCCAGAGAGTGACCAGTATTGGGAATGTAAGCCAGGTGTTTTTCTCCCGGCAAATCGTCCCAATAAAACTTCCAGCTATCAGGAAGGAAAAATTGATCTCCCGAGGCATTGATGAGCAATTTGGGGATTTCAGCATATTCATCAAGGAAATTAAATGGTTCTACAATTTCGGTGAGGCGTTCAAATTCCCGGCTGTCTATCCAATTAAAAATACCTTCTTCCGTGTAATCATCCACCGCTGGTGCCCAGAACCCATAAGTTTGCCAATGGTGCTTGAATGAAGGAGTCAAATTCAACATGTCAATAACCAGGGGAGCCATGCCCACCACCCTGTCATCCACCGCTGCGGTAGTCCAGGTGGTCCAGCCTCTTTTGGATCCACCAGCCACTACATATTTGTCCAAACTAAGGCCCAGTTCTTTGCTGGTAAAATCCACCACGGCATCCATGGCCGATACCACGGCCTTGGTCATGGGAAATCTGGCCAACCAGATAGCCGCATCGTCTGAAGCACCCCTTTCCATAAATTCTCTCCAACCATAAGCAATCAGACCGTCTTCAGTTCTTTTTTCAAGGGTATCTCCTACATACCGGACCGGCTGATAGGGAATGTTGTGAACTTTAATGGCCGGAGATCCTGTAGCAAGGGCAGCTTGTAATATAAGGTCATCGGCCTTTTCAGGCAATTTCGATTGGTTACTCCCCCCGGTAATCATCAGTAAGGAGGTGTCAAACTTCAAGCTATCTGGAATTACAAAGGATACCCAGTGCCACCAGGTGGTAGAGTCTACCTCAGCTTCAGTCAACCATTCCTGTGAAACCATTTTAAGGACATAATAAGAATAATTGTCTCCTTTGGATTTGTAGGCCAGCTCATAGTTATAGGCATCTTGATCTTCCATAACATAAGCTTTGAGCAGATCCAGGCCCTTAACCTCTGCTACATTGGTTTCAAGGGTTTTGTTTGGTTGACAATGAGAAAATAAAATAATCGACAGGATATAAGAAAACATTAATCCTGTGTTAGTGAAAATAGCGTGGTTCCTAAGCATGATTTATAATTTTACCCTAATATTACCCAATAAATGACAAACGGGCCATTATTAATTGGGCCCTTCTTCCAAAATCACAGCTACCTCCGGCCGGTGTTTTTGAAAGGCGTCTATAAGTTCGTTTTTTACCGGGGTACCAAACAAATACACCTTTTTCAGACTTTTAAAGGCCAGGAGGTGGAGCAGATGGGCATCTTCCAATGGTGTGAAAGAGAGGTTCAATACCTCCAAATGAGGCAAATCCTTTAAATAAGGCAAACCATCCCCTGTGACAGCAGTTTTTTGTAGTACCAACTCCCGCAATTCGGTCATTTTGGCCAAAAAAAACAAGTCATCGTCCTTAACATTACTGGAAGCCAGAGAAATGCGGGAAAAGAATGGAAAATAGGGAGAAAATTCCTGTAATTCCTCCGTTCCAAAAGGTGGAGGAGGAAATTTCATTTTCATATCAAAAAATTTTTCATTCATCTTTTTATCCGGTGATACAGTCACGCCTAGTTTGGAAGCGATGGCTTCCAATTCTTTTTGTGCCGCTTCAAATTCCGCCTTGTCTTTCAGTATTTTAAATTGGGCCTGGTAGATATCAGGCATCATTTCCTCCAGCCTGGCCAGGATGCTGGTATCTTTCACCTCTTCCTTCCTGAATTCCTGTGAAGCCCCGTTTGCTATCCAAAAAGAAATCACTGCGCGTTCGTTCTCGGTTAATCCTGGTTTGCCCTCTGGCGGCATGCGGTCCTCATGACCTTCGGGAAGCTTAACCCTGACCATTAGTTCACTGGCATCTGGTTTTCCGGGGACTACGGCCTTCTTCTCACTTTTTCCAGCTTCCAGCAAGGCACCATGGCTGTTAAGGAGCAAATCTCCTTTGGTTTTGTTTTCATTGTGGCAAGAGGCGCATTTGGTTTCCAATACAGTGGCCACTATATCATCGTATAAGAGCATGTCCTCCGGGTTTTTTTGTTCTATTTTGGAGGGTAGCAGGCTTACCAGAGGTTCGGAAAGATAATCTGCCCCGTGCGTCAGGGACCCGCCCATATGACTGGTATAAGCCAATGCAAAATTGGTCAAAGCCAAAAAGATAAAAAAGACAAATCCAATGGGTTTTTCTTTGGCATGCATCCATTCATAAAAAAGAAAACTGACAGTGATGCCTCCACCGGTGATCAGGGCACCATAAAAATGATTTTTTGCAAGGGATCCTGTGTAGGCATCGGAAATAAAAAGCAGGTATCCTGCCATGATCGCTACCAAGGTGAACAGTACCGAGCTTCCCAACAAGGACCTGATGATCACTGGTTTATTAAAATTAGGATTAAATTTTCCCAACAGGACAAAGGCAGTGGTAAGGAGGATCAACACGATGGGAAAATGCAACATCAGTGGATGGAATCTTCCCAAAAATACCATTAAGGGGTTTTGAGTTGCTGTATCGAATGGCAAGAGCAATAAAATCAGGTAAAAAACAAGGGGCAGGAGCAGAAGTGGCAATCTTTTCCTTTCAAATAAAGCATTATTTTGCTGTGTATGGGGGTAATTTTGTTTGTCCATAAAATTCCAGGTACCAGGAACTGCATTTCCTGAAAATTGATATTGAATTATATTGATGAAGGGAAAAAATTAGCTGATAATGGGATGTAATATTCCGGTACTATCGGCAAAATGTTCCATTTCTATACCTGTTGCCTGCATCCAGGTAGTGTACAGGTTTGCCAGTGGGGTATTTTCTTCGAAAATCAGATTTTGACCGGATTTTATTTTCCCTCCACCACGACCACCAACAATAATGGGCAAATCCCGGGGAGAGTGCCGGTTCCCATCCCTTAATCCAGAGGCAAACATGACCAGTGAATTATCAAGCAGGGTACCATTTCCTTCTTTAATGGATTTCAATTTGTTCAGGAAGTAAGCATATTGCTCCAGGTGCCATTTGGTTATCCGGTCATATTGTTCCATTTTCTCAGGATGGTTCATGTGGTGTGATATGGAATGATGCGCACCATTTACTCCTTCCAGAAAGGAAAAGTTCCTGTTGCTTACTGAATTACCGAACATAAAGGTTGCCACCCTGCTGGCATCGCTCCAGAGTGCCAGGGCCATGATATCAAACATCAACCTGGTTTTTTCCGTGACATCTACCCCTGCATAGACCTCCACGTATTCATCAATATTCTGATTCACGCGGACCAGTTCCTTTTTAATGTCAGGAGTAATATTACCCGCAAAATCCTTAATGTTTGACTGGTTGTTGATTCTTTTTTCTATAGACCTGATGGATTCAAGGTATTCTTCCAGTTTATCCTGATCTGAGCGCCCCAGATTGTTTTTCAGGCTTTTGGCATCAGTCATTACTGCATCCAGAATACTGCTTTTATGGGGATTTTCTTGGTTATTGTTTCCCGGTACAAAGGATTTGAAAAGCCTGTCAAAAGCCAGCCTGGGATCAATTTCTTTGGATAGGGGTGTGGTGGCATTTTTCCAGGAGATGCTACTGGCATACAGGCGGGTAAATCCCACATTGATGTCTACTCCTGTTTTAATGCGGTCCAAACCATATTCCAGGGAAGGAAAAAGGGTTTCATTTTTATAGTGATTGGCAATCAGCTGATCAACGGAGATTCCCCCACTATTGATGTTATCTCCTGCTGTTTTTTGAATGGACATGCAGGTGAGTAAGTTTGCGGTTTTGGCGTAATGCCCATCAGCCCCCTGGAAGATGGCATTCTTATTCATCAACTGACCCAAAACCAAAATATCGTCTTTCAAATGATTCAGGGGAGAAAGGGTAGGGGAAAGCTGGAAGTTTCTACCTATTCCCTCAGGTGTCCAGCGACCAGGATGAACCCCATTGGGCATGAACATGAAAGCAGATCGGACTGGAAAACCGTCGTTTCTGTAGGTGTTCAGGCTAAGGGGTGAAGCCATGGCCTCCATAAAAGGAAGTGCAATGGCTGCACCCACACCCTTTAACATTTTTCTTCTCGATATTTGCCACTTTTTACTCATGGGTGTTGTGTTTTTTCTCGTATTGCCTGTATAGGTTAATAAGCTATTTTATATCAAGTAAATCGATGATTATCAAGTAATTTAATCTATTTCATTGACTTTTTTCTGAAAATCTTTGATTTTCATCCGAAAGGGATAACTTTTTACCAATTCGGTTATAAATGAATCCGGGTTAAAGTCATTCTCCATCAGTACAGCGGACAAGTCTCTGACTGCCATTTCATCGGTGAAAGTTATGCCCCGTCCAATGGCAAACGAAAGTGATTTTTTGGAAATATTTCTGGCAAATTGTTCCTTTTCCTTCAACAAAAGGCTTTTTAGTTCAGCGGGTCCCTCAAAGGTTTCCCCGCTAGCCAATACTCCAGAGGGATCGATAGGCGTATTGCCATAACTGTCTCTCCATTTGCCATCTGCGTCAAAGTTTTCCAGTCCAAGACCCAGGGGATCCATTTTTTCATGGCAGGACTGGCATGCCGGATCAGAGCGGTGCTGCTCCAGAAGCGCCTTTAAGCCCAGGTCTTCGTGCAGCCCCTCATCCTCAGGCAATTCTGCTACATCGGGTGGGGGAGGCGGAGGTGAAGTCCCCAGAATTTCTTCCAATACCCATTTGCCTCTGAGTACCGGGCTGGTACGGGTAGGTAATGAGGTGACGGAATGAACACTGCCCATGCCCAAAAATCCACCCCTGTTGGTGTTGCTAAGGGCTACTTTGCGAAAATCATTTCCCTGTACGCCCTCAATATCATAATATTCAGCTAATTCTTCATTCAGGAAAGCATAGTCGCTGGATATCAGGTCCAGAAAATTTTTTCTTTCGGTTAGCACATGGTGAAAAAAGGATGTTGTTTCCTTAAACATGGCTTCTCTTATGGATTGGGTAAATTGAGGAAACCGGGCCAGTTCTGCCAATGGGGCGTTGGGATCTTTTAACTTGTTGATCCCAAGCCATTGGCTGACAAAGGATTCAGCAAATCGGATCGACTTAGGATCATCCAGCATTCTGCGGACCTGGTTTTCCAGCACTTCGGGCTCCTGTAGTTTTCCCTGAACCGCAAGCTGAAACAATTCGTCGTCCGGCATGCTACACCATAGAAAAAAAGAAAGTCTGTTGGCCAGTTCAAAATCACTCAGGGGGACAGGCTCATTGACCACGGGTTCTTCTTCCATTTTGTAAAGAAAGGAAGGTGAAATTAGAATGGCTTTAAAGACCTCTGCCACGGAACGGTTAAATCTTTGTGGGTCTGGCTCTCCGGGCATGGTTTGATAAACTTTTTTGAAGAGGCTGATAAAATTTTCTTTTTCATCCACTTTTATTAATCTTCTGAAGGCTTTGCCGGCAAAGGGAAAGATCACCTTTTCTGCTGCTTTTTCCGGTGTATTTACAAGTTCAAAGTCTGCGTATAATTTGGGCATTAACCAGTTGAGAAAGCGTTGCCATAGGCTTTGGCGATAGCGTACAGGTACCAGTTTTTGCCATTTTTTCGGTTCTTCCAAAAGATTGGATACGATTTCTTCTGCTGCATCGTAATACCTTTCCATTTTTAAAGGAGTAAAAAACAATGATCCTCCCTGATTGTCAAATCCGCCCCCGCCTGAACCATCTGCAGGAAACCTGCCGTTGGCATCATAGGATATACCAGTAAGATCAAGGATGGTATATTGGTATTCTGAATGGCTTAATCTTCGGATGATCACCTTACCGGGTGTTTTCTTTTCCAGGGATTTAACCAAAATGCCATTGATGCCATCTACCAATACATGGTAATCAGTTTCATCCAGCGAGGGTTTGTTGGAAGGGGGCATTTCTTTGGTTTTTACCATGTCCACTACCTTAAGCCAGAGTTGCCCTTCCTTTATGATTCTGCCCTCTTCCTCGTATCTTTCCAGATTCACACCTCCCTTGGCATTGCCCACATTGTGACAGTTATAGCAGTGTTTTCTGAGTACAGGAATGATTTCCGTAGCATAATCCAGGGTTTCCTGGGCCATGCTGGAATGAAGTAAAAAAATAGATAAAACGAGGAAAATATAAGATTTCATCGCAGAGATATAGGTTATTTGGCTATTTGCTATCAGATAAAATGAAAGTAAAAGAAAATCTCTTATTTTTCCAATACTATTTTGATAGAAGGTAGCAATTCCTTCAAAAATCACTAATTCAGAGAACAAAAAAAAGGAAACCCTCAGGGTTTCCTTTTAATATTCATCTTATTTTTTATCAGTGAGGGTGATATGAAAATCAGGCATCTACCCCCAAAGCCTTGGCCATTACCTCTCCGATTTCGGCAGGAGATTCAGCCACATAAATACCATTCTCCTTCATAATGCGCATTTTGGCAATGGCTGTATCATCTTTTCCACCGATAATGGCACCTGCATGCCCCATTCTTCGGCCAGCAGGTGCAGTCTGCCCTGCAATAAAGCCAACTACCGGTTTTTTATTTCCGTTTTCTTTGATCCATTTGGCAGCTTCAGCTTCATAATTTCCCCCGATTTCTCCAATCATTACGATGGCATCTGTTTCAGGATCTTCCATCAGCATTTGTACCGCTTCTTTGGTGGATGTGCCAATAATGGGGTCGCCACCGATTCCAATGGCAGTAGAAACTCCAAGACCAGCTTTTGTGATCTGATCTGCCGCTTCATAGGTTAAGGTTCCTGATTTGGACACCACACCTACTCTCCCAGGCTTAAAAACAAATCCCGGCATAATACCAACTTTAGCTTCACCCGGAGTGATTACCCCCGGACAATTAGGGCCTATCAAAATCGCACCTTTCTTTTTGACAAAGGGTTTGACTTTCATCATGTCTTTTACCGGAATTCCCTCGGTAATGGTAATGATTGTCTTTATCCCAGCATCAGCTGCTTCCATGATGGCATCCGCTGCGAAAGCAGGAGGCACGAAAATAATGGTGGTGTCTGCCCCTTTGGACTTGACGGCATCTTCTACAGTATTGAAAACAGGTTTCCCAAGGTGGGTTGTGCCCCCTTTTCCAGGTGTTACTCCCCCAACTACATTGGTGCCATACTCGATCATCTGTTGGGCATGAAAAGAACCCTCAGTGCCGGTGAAGCCCTGAACAATAACTTTAGAATTTTTATTTACCAGTACGCTCATAAGTCTACATTATAATTAATTCGGTACAAAAATAGAAGATAAAGAGCGATCACAAAAAGAAATGGCAAACAATATCAATTTAATTTAGAGTATTGATAACTTTTTATATTTTTAGGATTAGTTTGACAAGGCATGAACAAATTATTCCTATTTATTTTTCTTTTTCTGGCCCAGGATTTGGCCTTGGGTCAAACTTTTAAATTCAACAAACAGGTTAAAGGCTTTGGACAAATCCCCAACCAAATCAATTCGATCGCCCAGGACCAGCGAGGATTTGTCTGGGTTTCCAGCAACAGAGGCACCATTTTCTCCGATGGAATCGTTTCTCTTGAGCTCCCAGACAGTATCAAAACCGCATTTTCCACCCAACAGAAAGTTTGGGTGGATGAAGAGGGTTTGGTATGGGTGTACCAAAGTGCCGGTCGCCCTCTTTTGTATCATTTTAATATGAATTCCTGGGAAAAGCCCCATTCCATTTTGTCATCAATTGATTCATCGGCCTTTTTTGATTCTATAGATTTTTTCACCCTCGGTAGGAAAGAAAGCAAAAAGCTATTTCTGGTTTTGAAGAATAGGATTGTTTATCAGGAACACCCAGAAAAAGAACCGGTTGATTTATGGACAGAAGGTTTCGGGAAATATTATTCCCATTTTGTTTCCGATGCGGATACCTTTTTTTTATTTGAGAGTGGTATCTACCAATTGTTGGGTGAATCACTTCAGCCCAAAGAAGACCTTTTCATTGGTCAAGTTGAGAACCCATTATTGAAGATGATTCATTTGGAAGATAATGACACCTATTTTTATCTCACCAAAAATGCGGTTTATCAGGGAGACGGGGCAGGTAACCTGATTGATACATTGCATACAAATTTCCGGCAGGAGTCGATAGGTCCGGAAGATTCCTACGACCTTTTTTACAAGTATGGTAAACTCTATTTTTATTATAATTCTCAATTGTTTCAATACAACCTCAAAACCCGGCGCCGGTTTGAACTTTCTGCTTATGATGACTTGAAAACCAATCAGATAAATACCGCCCTGGTGGACAGGGAGGGAATAATCTGGGTGGGTACTTTCCGTGGATTGGCCAATCTTGCCAGTACCAGATTCCAGAATTTTGACGAAAGAACTGGTATGCCCAATTCTGATATTTCGGCAGCGATCATGTATGGCCGGCGGAATTATCTTGTTGGATTTGAAAATGGCATTCAGGTTTGGTATGGTTCCCGACCGGTGAAGACTTATTTTTTTTCAGATGAAGACTTTCCTACCAGGAGAGAAAGGGTACTGAATTTCAGTCTGGACAAGAACAGCAATGTCTGGTTTTCTGCTTATGAAAATGGTCTCGGGTTTTTCGATACCAAAACCCAGAACTACAAATTATTTCAATTACCTGATCAGGAATTTGTAAGCTATGTTTTGGCAAAAGGTGACGACCTATGGATAGCAGGAAATGAAAAAATCTATACTGCGAAATTGCCAAGACCTGGTGCTGACCCGCAGCTGAGTCCCTATGATATTGGGCTTCCTGAAAATGAATCGATTGGTTTTATCCGGAAATTTGGACAATTGAAAAACGGCAAATGGATTGTATTTGTAGCGGGAAGGCCTATTTCAATCAAAGATGTGAAAAGTTATGATAAGGTAATTAAAGTTAATGGCTATGATTATCTGGAAAGAAACGATACTTTGTTTTTAGGTACTGAAAAGGGGTATTTTTCTTATATTGATGGTGAGCTGATTCCTGCACAGTTACAAGAACAATTGATTGACCACCCGGTTTATGCCATATTAGAAGATGAAAAGGGATATGTTTGGTTGGGTACAGATTCAGGGGTCATCCTCCATGAAAAGGATCGTTTGCGGGTCTTTGATGAAAATACAGGACTGCTGGGAAATGATGTGGGAAGAGGGGCTTTGGTTCAGGCAGACCGGGGTAGGGTTTTTATTGGTACCCAGAATGGGGTTTCTGTTTATTACCCCGAAGAAGACCAGAACTCCCTATCCAGCCCTCTGGTGAACCTCAACCAAGTAGCGGTAGTAGATGCGGAACCGGTAGAGTCGGACTTCCTGACCATTCCTTATCAGTTAAATAACATTGTCTGTTCTTTCAGTGCTGCCAGTTTTCTGAATTCCCCAAACCTGGTGGTTCATTACCGTTTAGAGGGTTTTCATTCGGAATGGCAAAAAGTGGAGAACCCCAGAAGCAATGAGCTGTATTTCAATAATCTTCCTCCCGGAAGTTACCGGCTGGCCATGAAGGCATCACTGGTAGGGTATCCTGAATCGGAAACCGTCTATTCCACTGATTTTCAAATTGATAATCCTTTTTATTTTCAATTTTGGTTTGTATTTCTAGTTACTGTCTTTTTAATTGTTTTGGGAATCGGGATCAATACCCTTTTCAGACAGGCCAGGCACCAGGGAGTGTTAAAAAATTCCCTAAATGAAAAAACCATTGAAATTGAAAACAGGGAAGACCGTTTTCGCAATGTTTGGAATAGTTCACAGGATGGCTTACTGCTCTCTGTTTTGGGAGGACAAGTTATCGCAGCTAATCCCAATATATGCAAGATGGCTTCCGTAACTGAGAAATCCCTGCAGACTTACGGACTTGGACACCTTTTTGCTGAACCGACCTATTATGCGACTATTCGCAACCGGATAAAAGGCGATTTGCAAAATATCGATGGGAAGGGCTTTACCTGCGAATTGAAAATGCCATTTCGCTCAGGGGAAAGGGAAATTGAATTGTTTATTTCAAGAATGAAAGAAGATTATCAGGGGAAACCGCTTTATTTGAATGTATTTCGTGATATTTCTAGCAAAAAGGCCTATGAACAGGGATTGAAAATAGCCAAGGAAAAGGCAGAGGAAGTAAGTCAATTGAAAAGCAACATTTTATCCAATATGAGTCATGAGGTCAGAACCCCTCTGAACGGCATCTTGGGAAGTACGGAGCAACTTATTCAAAACAGAACAGGTGACGAAGATTTGCAAGGCCATCTGGAGATTATCAGGGAAAGTGGGGAAAGATTACTCCATACCATGACCAATATTCTTGACCTATCCCTGATTGAATCCGATAAGGTTGATTTCATGCTTGAAAATACCAATATCAATGATTTTATTTCAAAAATATTGGTAAAACATAAATCGATCGGAATAAAAAAAGGTATCTTAGTCTCAACAAAATTTGTCACAAAACCTTTTGTTGCCAAAGTGGAAAGAAGGGGTTTGGAAATTATTGTGAATAATATCGTTGGAAATTCGATTAAATATTCTGAAAAGGGAATGATTCAAATACGGGTGGAAAAAATTGAAAATCAGTTGGCTTTCCAGGTACAGGATCAGGGGGTGGGAATCAGTCAGGATTATTTGGCGAAATTGTTTTATCCCTTCGAGCAGGAAAGTAAGGGTTTTAGCCGTAAATTTGAAGGCTCGGGAATCGGGTTGGCTATTACCAGGCATTTAGTTGATCGCCTGAATGGGCATATTCAGGTTGAAAGCGAAAAAGGTAAAGGCACATTGGTGAAAATATCCCTTCCTTTAGACGAGTAGACCCATATGGAGATCCGCAATTTTAATAATTTTGTAAGTATGTTTTCTCTTAAAATATTGATTACCGAAGACGATACCGTTTCGGCACTTTTGCTCAAAAAAGCTCTTGAAAAAAATCACCATCAAATTATTGGAATGGCTGATTCAGGAGAAATGGCGCTTGAAATCCTCAAAAATAACCGCGCAGATATAGTCATGATGGATATCAACCTGTCCGGAAAACTGGATGGTATCAAAACTACTGAAATAATCAATGAAAAATATAATATACCAGTAGTTTACCTGACTGCCAGTTCTGATTCAGAAACATTGCAAAAAGTCGCTGTTACCAATCCAAGTGCTTATGTGATCAAACCTTTTAATATCAGGGAACTGAATATGGTCATAGAACTGGCGATATTTAAAGATAAAAAGGAAAAGGAACTGCAAAACCTTAACAACGAGCTGGAGGAAAAGGTGAGAAAGAGAACAGCTGACCTGAATGAAGCCAACAAAGAACTTCAGAAGGCCTTGGAAAAGGAGCGGGAATTGAGTGAATTAAAATCCAGGATTGTGCAGAACGTTTCCCATGGATTTAAAACTCCCCTAACTTCGATTCTGAGTTCCGCGCAATTGCTTAAAATGTATGCTGAAAAAGACCATCCCCATAAGGTCAAAATTGTAAAGCATTCTACCAAAATAGAAAATTCTGTAAGAAACCTGAACAGTCTTTTGACCAGCGTGTTGTTTTTTGGGAAAGCGGATGCGGATAAAATGAATTATAAGCCGGTAAGGATTTACACCTCAGCATTTCTGAATGAGGTGGTTGACATGGTAAAGGCTGGTATTGACAATGATGTAAAGATTCATACAGCATTTGATAAACTTCCCAAAATGATTACCTCCGACATGGATCTTCTTTACCAGATCCTGGAGAATCTTCTCTCCAATGCAGTCAAATATTCGAAAGATGGAGGGAAGGTAACATTTAAAGTTTACCATGAGGATGATTTGCTGAAACTTTCTATCAAAGATGAAGGGATAGGGATTTCGGAGGCGGAACAATCTCAGCTATTCGATCGTTTTTTCAGAGGTAAAAATGTAGGGTTAAGAGAAGGTTCAGGATTAGGCTTGTCCATTGTGAAAAAATGTATTGAAGTAATCGGCGGGAAGATATCCTTCACCAGTAAGGTTAACAAAGGGACAGAGTTCAACCTGGAAATTCCAGCAAAAAAATAAGGTTTAATGATTGCCACCAAGTCTATTCAATTTGCCTATGAAGGAGTTCCGGCCTTTGAAATCCCGGATATTGAAATCAAGGCTGGTGAAGCTTTGCTGGTTTTGGGAAAGTCAGGTAGCGGAAAAACTACCTTTTTAAATATTTTAGGCGGTTTGCTTGCTCCCGGAAAGGGAGAAATTCTAATTGATGGCATCTCGCTTTATTCCCTGAAAGGCCAAAATCTGGACAAATTCAGGGGGAAAAATATTGGTATAGTATTCCAAAAACCTCACATTCTCGGCCCGCTCTCTGTGGCTGAGAATATTGCACTGCCACATTTTTTCAGCAAAAGTTCCCAAGCCGATAATGTGGACCATTACCTTAAAGAATTGGGCATATTGGATAAGAAAAATGCCAGGATCAATACCTTGAGCGAAGGGGAAGCGCAACGCGTTTCTATAGCCCGCGCGCTGGTCAACGAACCAAAAATTATCCTGGCAGATGAACCTACTGCTAGTTTGGATGATGAAAATGCCAAGATAGTAGTAGACCTTTTGAAAACTCAAGCTGCCAAACTCAAGGCAGCCTTGGTCATTGTCACGCATGATCAGCGCATCAAAAATGAAATCAACCAGAGCATAACCCTAAAGCGAAAGGACCTATGAGTATGTTGAAGCTGAGCTGGAAATACCTGCTGGCCAAACCCTGGAATACTGCATTGAACATCCTTCTGCTGGCTTTAGGCTTGTCTATCATTACCGTGTTGATCCTTATTCAGGATCAATTTGAAAATAAAATGAACAGGGATGCTGCCGGTATAGATTTGGTGATTGGTGCCAAAGGTAGTCCCTTACAACTGGTGCTGTCATCCGTTTATCACATTGATTTTCCTACAGGTAACATTCCTTTGGATGAGGCCAAAGCCATATCCAGAAACCGGTTGATAAAAAATACCATACCGCTGGGATTGGGGGATAACTATCAGGGATTCAGGATAGTGGGTACCAACCATGACTATTTAGACCTATATGGAGTTACATTTTCCGATGGTGAGGCCTGGAATACTGCATTTGATGTGGTATTGGGAAGCGAAGTAGCAGAGAAGTCGGGATTTGAGGTGGGTGATGTATTTGTTGGATCTCATGGTATCGAAGCGGCAAGTCACGAACACGATGAACATCCCTATAAAGTGGTTGGGGTTTTGGCTCCCTCAGATAATATTGTTGATCAGTTGATCCTGACCAGTATTGAATCGGTTTGGTACGCCCATGATGAGGAGCATGACCACGATAAAATGGAAAAGGGAATCGCGAAATCCGGTTTCCCAGAGACAGAAGCAGATGAGGAAAGGGAACTGACCACCCTTTTGGTGCAATACAGAAATCCCATAGCTGCAGTTCAATTGCCCAGATTGGTAAACAGCAGAAGTTCCCTCCAGGCTGCCTCTCCCTCATTTGAGATTTCACGCCTTTTCGAATTGTTGGGAGTGGGGATTTCTCTTGTCCAGGGTTTGGCCCTGATTATCGTGTTGATTGCGGGTTTAGGTATATTTATTGCGCTATACAATTCACTTAAAGAAAGGAAATATGATTTGGCGGTAATGCGGGCTATAGGTGCTTCCAAAGAACAGCTTTTTATCCTCATCATTTTGGAGGGAATACTGCTTACCTTTCTTGGGGCTCTGGCAGGATTGTTGATCGGACACCTTTTTCTGTATATTTTGGTTACGATGAATGAGCAGGGGGCACTATCTGGTTTACGGGCGGACGTGTTTCTGAATCAGGAATGGTGGATTCTGGCCTATGCGTTGGCGGTAGGCATATTGGCCTCATTGATACCTGCCTGGAATGCCTATCGAACAGATATTGCTAACCAACTAACTAAATAAAAAAATGAAGATGATAATGAGATATTTGATTGTACTATTGACCTTTTTTTCTTTTTCTTCTATGGCCCAA
Source organism: Cyclobacterium plantarum (assembly GCF_011290685.1). Taxonomy (GTDB): domain Bacteria; phylum Bacteroidota; class Bacteroidia; order Cytophagales; family Cyclobacteriaceae; genus Cyclobacterium; species Cyclobacterium plantarum. The sequence continues at coordinate 356,975 of NZ_JAANYN010000006.1, read as the reverse complement.
CAGGGTAGTGTTTGGAAGGATTTATCCAATGTAACTTATGAAATTGGAGAGGATGAATTCGGGGAATTGTACCTTCCTGTATTTGACGAAAAGATCAAAAAACTTCAGGGAGAAGAAATCACAGCAGAGGGGTATATTATTCCTTTTGAAGGAATGTTTAAACCCGAGCACATAATCCTTTCTTCTTTGCCCCTGGCGGAATGCTTTTTTTGTGGTTCCGGGGGACCGGAAACGGTCATGGAAGTCATGCTCAATGAACCTATAAAATATACATCAAAGAAAGTACAGGTAAAAGGCAAGTTAGAACTGAATGCAAAGGACCCAGAGAAGTTAATGTACATTTTGAAAGACGCCATGTTGGTTTCTCCCTGATGTCAAATAATTTAACCCATTTTCCCAGCTTCAGCATGTTCGGTTTCCATGGCCAGGAAATCAGTCATCAGTTTTTTGGTGAAAGCGCCCGGTAGACCATCGCCTATCTTTACCGCATCAATTTGGGTAATAGGAAGGATTCTTTTGGTGGTGGAACTGATAAAAACCTCATCAGCATCCAATAAGTCTTCCAGGCTAAATTCAGAAAGGCTGGTTTGAGCGGCCAGTTCCATGACTTTTTTTCTGGTGATCCCCCAAAGGATATCTCGTTGAGGAGTATAGATCTGACCATGTTTTACCAGGAATATATTACTTCTGGAGCTTTCTGAAACCCTGCCATTGTGATGGTAAACCACATCCTCAGCACCCTGTGCTTTCCAATCCAGGCTCAGCCAGCAGGGATACGTATAATTGGTGGTTTTAATGGCTGGTAAGGGTCGGACATAATCCACACTCAATAGTTTCACCCCTTTTGCATACTTTTCCTGAGAAGGGAGCATCAATGGCTCGCAAAAAATAAACAGCTTGCCCTGAGCAGGAAGGAAGTGATTGGGAGATATTCCCCCTGTCAGCACCATTCTTATTCCCCCATCCTGGTGGTTGTTTTTTTCTATCAGCCGATAAATGATATCCCTCAGCTCCTGAATGCTGTATGCCAGTGGCAATCCGGCCTTGTTTGCTGAAAGCGTAAATCTTATAAGGTAATCTTCCAGAAATAAAGGGTGGTGGCCCACCGTTCTGAAAAAATCGAAAATGCCATAGCCTCTGATCAGTCCAATGTCCAGCGGATGAACGCTGGCCTTTTCGCTGGCAATAATCTTATTTTCTGCAAAGCAATAAGGTTTCATTTATTATCTAAATTATATTTATTTTAATTTTATTGTTATAATTATTCTTTTACAATGAAATTATATTAGTTTTTATTTTTTTATAAGGGTAATTTTTTTAAAATTTACTGCTGTTTTGAATATCACCTATCACCCAAACCCAATATTAACGTTTGCCATGAAATTAATACCTTTTGTGTTATCCTTGCTATTTTTCACCCTTTTATTTTCTTGTGGAGCAGAAAAAGAGGAGAATGAAGCGCTAAAGGAGCAGGTTATTGCCATTCACGATGAAGTGATGCCTGAAATTGGTCATTTAAAAAACCAACAATCAAAGTTGATCGAGAAAGCCAATTCTCTGGAGAACGAAGCCAGTGTAGCTTCTTATCGTGAGGATTTAAACCTCGCAGCCCAGTCCTGTGAATCAGCCTATGACAATATGTTTGTTTGGATGCGGCAATTTAAAAGTGAATATGATGAGATGAGCGAGGAGGAAACCAAGGCTTATTTGATGGAGCAACTTCGAATGGTTGAAAAGGTAAAAGTTGATATACTTTCCGCCAAAAGCACTGCTGATTCCTTATTGAATGTCAGTATCTGATTTAATTTTCAAAGCATTGTTGACGCGTTCCGTTTCAATGATACCCTTTTTATTTCCCCAAACATTATAAATATAAGTACTGATTTGGGCGATTTCAATGGCCGTTAATTGCGGGTATCCTGGCATTGGTTGATTATAGGTAATGCCGTTTACCTGAATTTCACCTTTAATACCATATTTGATTAAACGTATGGTCCTTTCTATATCTGTCAGCATGTAATCTGCCCGCTTTAGAGGCGGGATAAGCCTTGCGAGCCCGCTACCGTCTTTCTGGTGACAGTTGGCGCAATATTGCAGGTAAAGTTGTTGCCCCTGGATGGCATATTGTTTTGTTTTCAGATCTTCGATCTCATTGATGCCAGCATCTTGATTTTTCTCTTTTTGGTTACAGCCATACCCTGCCATCAGAATGAATAATACCAAGACTTTACCGGATACTAACCTCATCACCTGCTGCTAATAATTTGGGAATGTCCTTTATCAACTGGTCTACCTGAGTGGTCTTTGTTCCATCATACACCCCCCGGATCCTGCCTTGCGTATCGATTAAAAGAAATGCCCCGCTGTGAAGGAAACCACCAGGCTCTTCTTTATCGGTCATGGCAGTAGTCAGGTAAGAAGTTTGGCCAATTTCAAATATTTTTTGCTGATCACCGGTAAGAAAATTCCAGGTATTGGCATTATCCACTCCCAACCGGGCGGCATAATCTTTTAATAAAGTCACCGTGTCGTACTCCGGGTCAATGGTATGGCTGAGTATTTTGAAATTGGGCTCATCTTTAAACTCCTCATAAACCCTAAGCATTTCTTTTTTCATGATGGGACAAATAGTGGGGCAAGAAGTAAAAAAGAAGTCTGCTACATAGACCTTGCCTTTAACATCTCTATTGGTAACCGTATCCCCCTCCTGGTTGACAAATTCGAAATTAGCTATCTTATGATAGACAGTATCGGCACTCACATTCCCGTTTACTGTGTTTTCTTCCACATGCCTGTTGCCCAAAATCGGCAGGGGTTGATCTGAGGAATGGTTAGGTTGACAGGAAACCCATGTCAGGACAAGTATCAGCGAACTTATGAACAGATGATAAGTTTTCATTTTTTTATTAGCATTACATACCCGGTAACCCATTAGTTCCTTTCCCGGACTTTTTTGTACCATTTGGTGGCAAGCATCAGGGTAACTGCCAGAAGTACCAAGGCCAACATGCCCCAGACCATGTTGAGCAGGCTTTTCAATACGATCAGGAATACAATGGCAAAAAGGAACAGGGTAGCCAACTCATTCCACAATCGCAGTTTTGTACTGTTCCACCTGGCCTGGCCTTGCTGCAGGGCTTTGTAAATAAAATGGCAACGTAGATGGTAGGCATAAAGCAAAACCACAAATCCCAATTTGGCATGCATAAAGGGTAATTGAAGGTATGCAGGCCGGTATAGTAAAACCCATATTCCAAAGATCAGGGTAAGCACCGCAGAAGGCCAGGTAATGATGTTCCATAACCTGTTTGCCATCAGGTCAAGCTGTGGCTTTAGTATGGCCCTTTCCGGTTCCGGGCGTTCGAGTGCTTCCGTCTGATAAATGAAAAGTCGCACGATGTAAAACAAGCCTGCAAACCAGGTAACTACGAAAATTATATGGAGGGCCTTGATGTATTCGAATGCCATTGTCAATATTTTGGGCTAAATTAAGGGTTTCACATCAGTAAATGGTCCAAAATGAAAACAAATTATTGGTTTTACCTGATAGCAGCTGCTGTCGGTATCTTGATGGCAGTAATGGTGTATGCCAGCCTTAGCCAACCTGGTGTTTCTGACCTGAAAGGAGATTACCGGGAGCTGGCAAAGTACAGGAATGAAAACAATACGGGGCCGGTAGTCCGGGTATTTGCCGTTTACACCAGCGATAGGCTTTGGGAGGATATGCGGGCATATGGGAATTTCATGCCCCATACAAAATATGGGAATACCCGGGTTTTCTTTTTTGACCAGGACCTGAAGGATATCCGTCTTTCTCCAGAGCCTCCTCATTTTGACCCTGAATTCAGAAAATCCTGTGTGGCAAAATATGAAAAATCGGCTATGGGGCAGGTTAGTTTTCAACAATTCCCTTTTGAAAGTCCCTGACCTATGGTGGCAAAAAGACATTCTGTGGCCCAATATGAGGCAGGAATACTGGCAGGAAACAGGTCCCTGCTTAGCCAGAGCATCAGCCTGGTAGAAAGTGAGCTGGAGGCAGACCGGAAGCTGGCGAATCAGCTGATCGAACAGGTATTGCCTTTAACGGGAAATGCACTAAGGATCGGTATTTCAGGTATTCCTGGTGTAGGAAAAAGCACCTTTATCAATAGCTTTGGACAACTTTTGTTGTCCAAAGGTCATAAAACGGCCGTGCTGACAGTGGATCCCAGCAGTGGTAAGAGCAGGGGCAGTATATTGGCGGATAAAACCCGGATGGAGACATTGAGCCATCATCCCTCGGCCTATGTCCGTCCTTCTCCCGCAGGAAAAAACCTGGGAGGGATCAGTGCCAAAACCAGAGAAACCATGCTTTTGTGTGAGGCGGCCGGGTTTGACAGGATTTTGGTTGAGACCGTGGGCGTCGGCCAGTCAGAAACATCAGTGAAAGACATGGTAGATGTTTTCCTGCTATTGATGATCACCGGGACAGGAGATGAATTGCAGGGTATCAAAAGGGGCATCATGGAATGGGCGGATATATTTGTCATCAACAAGGCGGATGGAGCCAATGCCCCCGAAGCCGAAAAGATGAAACAGGTCCTTCAAACAATACTTCCCCTTATTAGTCCGGTTGGAAAAGAATGGGATAATCCTGTAAAAACCTGTTCGGCTCTTAATGGTAAGGGAATGGTGGATTTATTGGAAAGTCTCGATGTCCTGGTTGAAAAAATGAAAGATAGTGGTCAATTTCAACAAACAAGAAAAATCCAGCAGCGACAGTGGCTGGAAGACCACATTTCATTTTTACTCCTTAAAAAGTTCAATGAAAATAGCTCGGTGGAATTGGAAAAGCAAAAAGCGATTGAAATATTGAATCAGGAAAAGGCAAACCCTATTGGATTGGCTGAAGAGTTGGTCCGCCGTTTTTTTGAAATTAATCAGTAAGACCTGATTTTGAACTGTTTCTTTTGCTCCTGTATGGCATTCCTGAAATTGGTGTCGGTCTCCATCAAATCATTTACCGATTGTACGGCATGAATCACGGTACTGTGATCCCTTCCCCCAAAATGGTATCCTATGGACTTCAGGGAATGGTTGGTGAATTCCTTGCTGAAATACATGGCGACTTGTCTCGCGATGACGATTTCTTTTTTTCTGGTTTTGGCCTTGAGTTCTTCAACTTTAATACCGTAATAGTCGGAACAGGATTTCTGAATATACTCTATGCTGACCTCTGTTTCTATGTCCTTGACAATATTTTTCATGATGGTCTTTGCAAGGTCGAGGCTTATTTCCACCCTGTTTAGGGAGGCATGGGCTATCAGGGAAATCATCACACCTTCGAGCTCCCGCACGTTAGTATCTACGGTGTAGGCCAGGTATTCTATTACGTTATTGGGTATGGTAATGCCTTCGGACTGCATCTTCTTTCTGATAATGGCGATACGGGTTTCAAAATCAGGCATTTGCAGATCCGCGGTAAGCCCCCACTTAAACCTGGAAAGCAACCTTTCCTCAAGGCCCATCAAATCCTTAGGTGCGCAATCTGAGGTCATGATGATTTGCTTTTTGTTCTGGTGCAGGTGGTTGAAGATATGGAAAAACATCTCCTGCGTTCTGCCTTTACCGGCCAAAAACTGTATGTCATCAATGATCAGCACATCCACCTGCATGTAGAAATTGGTGAATGATTTGATATTACCGTCCTTGATACCATCCATAAATTGGTTGACAAATTTCTCAGAAGAAACATAAAGGACAAATTTATCCTCGGGTCCATTTTTGATTTCATTGCCAATGGCTTGTACCAGATGGGTTTTACCTAAGCCCACACCCCCATAAACCATCAGGGGATTGAAAGAGGTGATGCCGGGTTTATTGGCTACAGCAAACCCCGCAGATCGGGCAAGTCTGTTGCAATCACCTTCTATAAATGAACTGAAGGTGTAATTTGAACTCAGATTGGATTGCAGGGTGGTTTCTTCGTCCAGGCTGGACAGGTCAAAAGGGCTGTTTGCTGCTGCAAGTACTTCTTTTTTCTTTTTGCCAGCAGGGCTGCTTACTCCCTGTGGATAACTGACCATATAGGGTTGGTTCTGGGAATTGCCCTTGTCCACAACCACTGCATATTCAAGCCTTCCATTGGCACCGAGGACGGTTTTGATGGCAAGTTTTAGTACATCTACATAATTATCCTCCAACCATTCATAGAAAAACTGACTGGGCACCTGAATTGTAAGGACAGAGCCCTCAATTCTTGCAGGTGAAATGGGCTTAAACCAGGTTGAAAAACTCTGTTCGTTGACGTGTTTTTCGATTACCCGCAAACATTCAGTCCATATAGCCGTTGCTTCTGAATTCATTGAATTTATTTTAACCGAAAGTAGGAAAAATTTGAATACTCCTTAACAGGGGGAAACAAAATTGTGGAAAAATATCTTAAATAAAAAATGCCATTTTACTTGACTTTTTTACTTTGTGGGAAAGCAGATTGTTCAGGCGGTTTTTATTTTTTTTTTATTTGAAAAGTGAAAAAAGTCCTTTGTTTTACACCTATGTCATGATGAACGGTTTTGTTTGAGAACCGTTTTAAGTTTATTTTTGGAAAAGGCCCTGAAATCAGGACGCCTGATGGACATTTTTATCCCCTATGGCATACTCCTTTCCAAAAACCAATAAAACCAACTGGAAATCCACAGTGGAAAAGGAAGGCTTATCTCCTGAGGAAATCAGGTATAAACTTCCTCATGGAGGAAGTTTAGATCCTTATTATTCTCCTGAGGAACGATCTCTTCAAGGGCGGGAGACGAAGGCTGTTTTTGAAAGTACCCATTCCCTGGTAGCGGTAGATAATCCGGATGATCTTCAGGCTGCAAAAGCCATTCATCAGGCATTTGAGCTGGGGGCAAATGGCATTCTTTTGGAGCTTACCGGAGAGGAAAATCTTCAGATTCGACTGGAAAAAGTAATTCCAGAGGCCATTCATTTTTATGTGAAGCCTGTAGGAGATCCTGTTGCCGTTTTGCAACAATTTCTTGCCTGGTACCGGGAGAGAGGTGCCAATCCTGACTTGCTGAAGGGAGGGGTGCTATTGAATGGATTCGAGGATTTCTCTTCCAACCCCCAAAAGCGTTGGAAATACTTGAAAATGGCTGCTGAATATCCTCATTTTAAAGTTTTGGGCTTTAGGGATCCGGCAGTAACCGGAAAAAATGGTCAGCTTTTTGACCACTGCCGAAATTGGATGGATGTTTTAAATGTTCAACCTTCAGCAGAATTGGCAAAGGCAATATGGGACAATATTTTATGGGTTTGTGAGGTAGGGGACAGCCTACTCTATGAAGTGGCGAGGATCAGTGCAGTAAGCAGTAGTTTTTCCCGTTTTTACGAGAATCTTTTTCCGGAAACCAGCTCTTGCCCATTACCGGTAATTGCCATTGTGGACACAGACAAAACCAGCTCCCTGGAATCCTATATTCAGCAAACGGCCCGGTCCTGGGCGGCAATGCTGGCACCTGTAACGGCCCTGTGGATAAAGCCATTCAGCGAAAGGGGGCAACCACCGACCAGGCAGGTCTTGCAAACTTCCTTCAATATTGGACTGATCTTGGAGGAAGAAGCCCGGTTGCAGAACCCGGATAGTAGCTGGAGGGGCAGTTATTTTCTGGAAAAATTAAAGGCAGTGATAATGGCGGAAACTGACCGGCAAATCCTTGCCTTGTTCCCGGAAATACAGATGCACTGTCATAAAAAAAATAAGCATAGGGAGAGATTACCGGATTTTCCTCATACCGGTTTCGGGGCAGGGGAGCCCCCCTATCTCCGGGGACCCTATGCGAGCATGTACCTCAAGAGACCCTGGACCATTCGGCAATATGCAGGGTTTTCCACTGCCGGGGAGTCTAATGCATTTTATAAAAAAAACCTGCAGGCCGGGCAAAAGGGTCTTTCAGTGGCCTTTGACCTGCCTACTCACCGGGGTTACGATGCCGATCATCCCAGAGTGATCGGGGATGTGGGTAAAGCCGGTGTGGCCATTTCCAGTGTAGCAGATATGAAATGCCTTTTTGAGGGCATACCTCTGGATAAAGTTTCTGTTTCCATGACCATGAACGGAGCTGTGATCCCTATACTGGCTTTCTTTGTGGTCACAGCCGAGGAACAGGGAGTACCATTAGAAGCCCTGACCGGGACCATTCAAAATGATATCCTCAAGGAGTTTATGGTGAGGAATACCTATATTTATCCCCCCGAACCTTCCATGCGGATAGTAGGAGATATCTTTGTATACCTTTCAAAATTCATGCCCCGGTTCAACTCCATTTCTATCTCAGGCTACCACATGCATGAAGCAGGTGCTACAGCCGATCTGGAGTTGGCCTATACACTGGCAGACGGCCTGGCCTATGTCAGGAAAGGCCTGGAAATGGGACTTTCGGTTGATGAATTTGCGCCCCGGCTTTCTTTTTTTTGGGCCATTGGGATGAATCACTGGGAAGAAATGGCCAAGCTCAGGGCAGGTAGGTTGCTCTGGGCAGAACTCATGCAACAATTCCAACCTAAAAATCCAAAATCTCTTATGTTGCGGGCCCACTGCCAGACCTCGGGATGGTCGTTGACCCGGCAAGATCCCTACAATAACATTTGCAGGACCACTATTGAAGCTATATCCGCTGTTCTGGGTCATACCCAATCCCTGCATACCAATGCATTTGATGAGGCCATCGCCCTGCCAAGTCCCACCTCTGCCAAAATTGCCCGCGATACCCAACTCTACCTGCAGCAGGAAACCGACCTGAACCAGGTGGTGGATGCAATGGGTGGATCTGTGGAGTTGGAATCCCAGACCCACCACCTGGTGGAAAAAGCCAGAGCCCACCTGGAAGAAATAGAAGGACATGGCGGGATGGTAGCTGCCCTTAAGAAAGGTATCCCAAAGTTAAGAATAGAGGCGGCTGCAGCCCGGAAACAGGCCAAAATTGATAGTGGAACTGAAATCATTATAGGGATAAACCGGCAACAAGGAGAAAGTCAGCCTTACGATTTTGAAATACTGGAAGTAGATAATGAGCAGGTTAGAACCGCTCAGCTAGCAAAAATTCAAGCCGTAAAATCCGAAAGGGATGAGTTGGCCGTTTCAAAAAACCTTCAGGCCATTTCGGAAGCAGCAGAAAAAAACAACGGAAACCTTTTGGAACTGGCCATAATGGCTGCCAGAGAAAGGGCCACCCTTGGAGAAATTTCCCAGGCCATGGAAAGGGTTTATGGCCGCTACAAAGCGGTACACCAAACTGTGAGTGGAACTTATTTAAAAGGTATGAAGGACAATATCAAAGTAAAGGAAGCCCTGAAAAAGTCGGATGAATTTGCCCGGCTGGAGGGTAGGAGGCCCAGAATACTGGTGGCTAAAATCGGGCAGGACGGACACGACAGGGGAGCCCATGTCATCGCCAGTGGCTTCGCAGATCTGGGTTTTGATGTAGACGTAGGTCCGCTGTTTCAGACCCCAGAGGAAGTGGCCCGGCAAGCCATGGAAAATGATGTACATGTGGTAGGGGTGTCCTCCCTGGCTGGTGGCCACAAAAGTCTTCTTCCAGGTTTAATAGACGCTTTAAAAGTGGAAGGCAGAGCGGATATTGCTGTCGTGGCGGGAGGGGTCATACCCGACCAGGACCATGATTTCCTTTACGAGAAAGGGGTTTTGGCTATTTTTGGCCCTGGAACCCCATTGGCCGAAGCGGCAATCAAACTTTTGGTTGCGTTAATGAAATAGACATTTAGCATGATAAGCATTATCCTATTGTATGATCCCGAGGAGGAAGAATTGGTAGATGAAGTCATAGTCCCCAAATTGGGTGCAGATTTGAAACTCAAGCTGCCTTTCAATACCGAATTGACTGTGGAATTAGGGAAGGATGACTTTGTCGTTGCCTACCTCTCGGACGAACAGTTGAAGGAATTGTTGCCTATAGCCTTGAAACATGAATGGCGCATTGCCCTGCTGCCCCATCCCAAACTGGTTCATGGCAGGCAGGGCTTTGGGGTCGACAATGACCTGGAAGACTGTCTGGAGATGGTGTTGGAGGCCGGAGAAATCAGAAATGTGGATTTGCTTACCGTAAATGACATACCCGTTTTCAATACGGTGATCATAGGAGAATCCCTGAGCCTGATGAGCACCTCGGTGGCCAAAAACGGCTGGGAGAGATTTTGGAAAAAGCTCAGTTATTTTTTCAAGTTATTCTGGGTCGTAAAATCCCACAGGTACATTTTGGAAGCGCAAGACAAGGAGAAGTTGGATACGGCTGCTATAGGTATGGTGATTGTGCAACATGGCAAAAGCAACCTCCTCAGCAGAAAGGTTTTGGAGGATTCCTATATCAATGACGGGAAAATGCATGCCATGATTCTGGCACCCAAGAGTATTTCTGGCCTGCTCTGGTTTGGATTGGATAGCTTTTTTCGCAAGAGTGGGAAGTCTGGTCTTCCTCCTTTTGCAGCCCATATCAAAACTTCGGCACTTTCCATATGCAGCGAAGATGCGATAGAATATTCACAGGATGGTATATTATTAACTGCAAAAAAACTGGAATTAAAGGTAAGTCCTAAAGCATTAAAAATGCTGCCAGGGAGGCATTTAGATATGGAGGGCAATGTTTCCGAGGAGGATGTTTTCAAGGTTAAGGTATTGCCCAGGGGAGAGGTAAGGGATGAATTGCTGAAACGTAAACTTCCCCTGATCCACCATGCTTCCACTGAGGAATTCAAGGAGCTTTTTTCCAGCTTACGATCCAGTGCCCGGACAAGCAATAGCTACCTGGTTTTGATGGTGTTGTCTACATTTATTGCTACTTTGGGTTTATTTGGCAACTCATCTCCGGTAATTATCGGAGCCATGATACTTGCCCCCCTTATGGCTCCCATTATTTCGCTCTCGATGGGTGTATTGCGCCAGGACAAAAACCTGATCCTCAACAGTGCCAAAGCCATTGGTTGGGGCATGCTATTGGGATACCTCTGCGCCATGTTGATTACCTGGTTAACCCCTTTGAATATTTCCAATGAGGAAATCATGGCCAGGGTAAGACCCAATTTATTGGATTTGGGTATAGCGGTGGGGTCGGGCGTAGCAGGAGCTTATGCAAGTGCCAAAGAGGAGATCGCCAAAACCCTGGCGGGAGTGGCCATAGCCGTTGCCCTGGTACCGCCGCTTGCCGTTTCCGGAATTGGCTTGGGTTGGATGGATTGGAGCATTTTTCAGGGAGCATTGCTTCTGTTATTGACCAACCTTGCCGGTATGGTCATGGCGGCGGCTTTGACATTTCTGTTTTTGGGATTCAGCCCATTTAGACTGGCCAGAAAGGGCATTGCTTACTCCCTTATTGTGGTAGGCGTTGTTAGTTTGCCTTTGTTTTTCGGATTCATGGATATGGTCCGGGAAAATGATGTGATTTCCAAACTGGATGGATATCAGGTGGAGGGCGCTACCCTGAGGGACATTACGGTCCGAGGAATAAATCCTGTCAGGCTGGCCGTGAAGATTGTTACTGAAGGCAATCTGGATGAAAAAAGGCTGAAATCGATAAAGCATGAAATTGAAGAAATGCTGGGGGAAGAAGTGGAACTGGAAGTCACCATGGGTATAAAAGTATTTTAATCCTGATTCATCTATCCATGAGCCAAAATCAGGTGTAATAAATTTAGGTAGACACCACCATAGGCTTTTGGGACTTTAATCCTGATAGAAGCAGCTTTAGTTATTTTGACAGATTATTGATACCTTGAAGCAGTTTTACTCAATTAACAAATCAACAAAACAAAAAAAATGAAAAGAAAAGCAACAGCAATCTGGAAAGGAACAGGATTGGAAGGCAGTGGATCTTTGTCTTCTCCTAGTGGTTTTTTTGATAATTCTCCATATAGTGCTAAAACCAGGTTTGAAAATGAAGATGGCACTCAGGGAACCAACCCTGAGGAAATGATTGCCGCCGCCCATGCGGGTTGTTTCAATATGGCCCTGAGTTTTCAAATAGCTGGTAAAGATTTAAAAGCTGACGAATTGAACACTACGGCTACTGTTACTTTGGAAAAAGGTGATGCCGGTTTTTCCATTACCGGGATTTTGCTGGATCTAAAGGGAAAGGTATCTGGAATGAATGAAGCCCAATTCAAGGAACTGGCTGAGGCAGCCAAGGAAAACTGTCCGGTAAGTAAAGCTTTAAGTGCTGTGCCGATTACTTTAAAGATCACGTTTAACGCTTAATACTAGGCTTTTTATTTGTTGCTAAAGTGCCGGAAAGTCCTTTCCGGCACTTTTTCTGTTTAATTTCAAACATGAATAGAAAAATGTGGCTTTTGGGCTGGATTACCCTCCTGGGTTTTGGCCTTGCCGGCATGGTGCTGGTATATTTTTTTCAGGAGCAATCCATGGCCGAGCTATGGACTGGACATTGGTATTTACCGGCCCAGTTTCTCCTGGGCGGTTTGACGGGTTTTCTTGGAGCACATTTGTCTAAATGGCTTATCCTGCAACCTTTTTTTGAGACGGAAAAAATCCGATACCGAGTATTGATCAACCACTGGTCATGGTCGGGCAAAGGGATTGTATTTATTTCGATCTGTGCAGGGGTAGGTGAAGAAATGTTTTTTCGTGCCGGATTACAACCCTTGCTGGGATTATGGCCTACAGCTGTGGTGTTTGTACTCATTCATGGTTATCTGAACCCTTTCAATTGGCGCATCAGTGTTTACGGACTGCTTATGGTAGGACTGATTGCTTTTTTTGGCTTTTTATATGAAGAGGCAGGGATTATAGCGCCCATGACTGCCCATGCCGTGTTTGATGCAGTATTGTTGTTCTGGATGACTAAGGGGAATAATTCAACTGAGAAAGTATGGGAGAATTTCAATTCTAAAACCTGATGGTGAAGTCTTTGGAATTTTATTTTTCCTCCACCAATTCGGCAGACTTGATCCCCTTAATTTAATCTCCCAAACGAAAAGCCCCGACCTGGACAGCCGGGGCTTAGGAAAACTTAAATCGGGCTTTCGCAGCTAACAAAAGGATGGATGATAAAAAAACACCGACCTACCCGCAGATAGGTGTGCGATTCTCCCGAATTTAGGTCAAACTACCCTACCTACGGGTACGGGGCATGTCATGACCTATTTTATTGACAGTTGAAAAGAGCTTTGATCCGTTCGAACTGACTTTTTTACTCAATCAACACCTGGAATTCATTACTGCTTCTGCCACCAGGAGTGACAGTCACATACCTTAGGGTCAATGGCCCCTGTCCTTCCCCGGGAATAGGAGTTAAAATTGGTCCTGCATACAGCGAACCAGTCTGATCTGCCTTGTGACCGTCCAGGGTATAATACACCCTGGCCCCGGCTACCAAAGGCTGAATTTCCACTTTATGTCTTCCGCTTTCGGAATCTATACTGATTTCCACATCCGCTTCCGGAATCCGGAAAAACACCCCGTTTTCCTCAAAATCAAGCAACCTGTAGGGTAAGCGGTCCTCGATAAAGGACTGGTAATTTTTTTCATCTTTTGGCTTCCAGGCCACTTCGGCCAGGGCTAGGGCCCGGGGGAAAAGGTAATATTCCATTTTGTTATTGGTAGCCAGGTACTCGGTCCAAAGGTTGGCTTGTACCCCCAATACATGTTTTCCTTCTTCAGTGGTCAGGGCCTCAGGAACAGGATTGTATCCGTAAACTTTTTCGAGGGGTAAAAAGCCACCGATGGCAAGGGGTTCTGTAGTTTTATCTTCTGCCTGGTAATGATCAAAATACATGTGGCTGTTTGGGGTCATGATAACATCGTGCCCCATTTTCGCTGCGGCAATGCCTCCTTTTTCCCCTCTCCAACTCATGACCGTGGCATTAGGTGCCAATCCACCTTCCAGTATTTCATCCCAGCCAATTAATTTACGGCCATTTTTGTTTAAAAACTGCTCGATTCTGCGGATAAAAAAGCTTTGCAGCTCATGTTCATCTGCCAACTTTTCTTTTTTTATGACTTTTTGAGCGATGGCTGAGGTTTGCCAATGGTCTTTGGGTACTTCGTCACCTCCTATATGGATGTATTCCCCGGGAAAGATTTCCATTACTTCGCTCAGTACATCCTCAAGAAATTGATAAGCTTCAGGGGTAGGCCCATAAATATTGTAATGGACTCCCCAATACCCAGGTACCTGACTGCTGATATCATTGTCCAAAGGCTCGCCCTTATCATTGAGAGCAGCAATGGTACCTTTACCTTCATCCCGGTTGACATCAAAGCTTCCCAGTTCAGGATAGGCAGCCAGGACTGCAGAGCTGTGTCCGGGTAGTTCTATTTCCGGGATAATCGTAATCTTCCTGTCAGCGGCATATTGTACGATGGCCCTGGCCTCCTCCTGGCTGTAATAGCCACCATGGGGCATGCCATCATAAATGAAGGGTTGGAAATCGTAATATTGCCCGATAATGGTAGAATCCCTCCAGGCACCGATGGTGGTAAGTTTGGGGTATTTTTTGATTTCAAGCCGCCAGCCCTGATCATCTGTCAAATGCCAGTGCATGGTGTTGAACTTCAGCTGCGCCATCAGGTCCAGTATTTTCTTGATCTGTTGGCTGCTGAAAAAATGCCGTGAAACGTCCAGCATGATACCCCTGTAGCCAAAAGCCGGGGCATCTGAAATTTCCAGCTGGGGCAAGACTACTGCTGATTCCCTTACTTCCAGTAGTTGAATCAGCGATTGCAAACCGTAAAACAAACCTTTGCCTGAACCTTTTATGTGCACCCCACCATCGCCGATATTCAGGTAATAAGCTTCTTCCTGTCCATCCACCAAATTTTCTTCCAAATGAATGACTGGCCCTTCGCCAGGGGAATACTGCAGGATATTCAGCTGGAAACCAGTTTTTGCTTCCAGCATTTCGTTAAAAATGGCAGCGGATTTTCTCGCATCTGAAGTAGTAGCCAGCAGCGCCGTCCCTGGCTGTAATACCCAATGACCTTCTCCCATCCGAATGGTTTTGGGCTGGGGAACAATGCTGATGTTTTGGGCGGGAAGGGTTATTGCACACATTAAAACCAATACGCCTGTTAGCAAAAGCTTTCTATTCATGAATCTTTTTTTTTATCAGGTTAAAAACCAGGTTAGCAGATTATTAAATGTAAGTTTGTTAAAATTTTTTATTAACCATCAAATGTAATTAAAAAAAATAAATATAAAAATGATGAATTTTCAGACAATTGTAAGGGGGAAATCGGTAATTTTTTAATGAAATTACGGGTCAATAATTCTAAGCCTTCAATTCCCTGCTACATAAAAAGGGTCTATAAGAAATAAGTTTGGATTTTCAGGAGCTACGGTCACCTTTACCGCATGCATGTCCCGGTCGCCAAAAACCTGAACAGCAGTGAAATTTGTCAGTGTTTTTCCGGTATTATCACGCAAGGGCTTGTCTACCATAAAGCGGTGGTGGTCTCCGTAAAGGAGCAGCACAGGCTTTCCAAATGCCATCACGCTTTCCCGCAGCAATTGCACAAAACTGGCATGACCGTTGCGCTCATCCTTGCTATTGTAATTCAAGCCCGCATGCAGCACTAGTACGAGGCCCCGGCTACCTGCTGTTTTTGCCTGTTCAAAAAGTTGCTTCAACCAGAAATTATTCGCAAGTTCCCGCTCAAAAAATTCATCATTCAGAGCAGCCGAATCTAGTTTAAAGTTATTGTTGGATCCGGTGACATGAAAGGTCCCAAAGGTCAACCCAGACATTTGCCAGCGGGCATTTTCAGGGAATTTTTCAAATCCCTCCCAACTATTTTGTCTTTCCAGGGGCATGGGGTTTTTGCCCTGACTTTGATCTTCTGAATAAAAAACCTGTCGCAGTTTATCCAATCGTTCTTCCGGATCAAAACCACCACAGGCTTCCCTGTGGCAATCCGTCCATTCATTGTCTCCCGGTGTATAAATCAAAGGCTGCCTAAAGTTATTGAAATAGCCTTTAATCCTTTCAAAATATTCGTCCGTACAAGGGGTGCTTCCGGATTTAATATCGCCAACATGAAGCGTGAAGTCGGCTGCTGTGGTATTTATTGACAGGATCAGGCGTTCAAAACGTTGAAAATCCTCAGGGAGGTGGTATGGGACATCACCAATGGCCATAAAGGTGACCTTTTTATTATCTTGTGGAAAGCAGGAAATCAGGCAGGTGCCTGTAATTAAAATGAAAACAAATCGGTAGCTCATGTTTTCCTGATTGATAAAAAATTGGTTTCCATTTTTACCTTACATTTAAAATCAGATATCGGAGGCAAAATTCATGCTGAATGCTGTTTTTGTCACCGACTTATTTTTGTTAATTTTTCACAGCAAGAAATTTTCAAACTCAAAACTTCCTTTTGGCTTTCAAATTCAATCAGTAAAATTTAGGTATGTTTCCTATAAACAGCAAAGTTAATAAAATCATTTGGCTTAGATTAAGGACTTTATTGTTTTAACAGTCGTTTTTAGCCATTTAATAGAAGCATTTTGTCTGGTTTTACTTTACCAGCCCCTTCCACTTATTAGTTAGATGGAAGAAGGGGAATGAAGTGATTTAAGAAAAATCAAATTAATACTTGGTTTTTAAAATGAAAAATGCAGATGAACTGAATTTTTGGAAGATGGGAAAAATTTTACCGGGAACTATCGGGAGGAATTCTTTTGTGATTGGCTGAACGCTCCTTTTAAATTCTTTGGAAAATTTTGAATTAAATTACTACCCTGCTACTTTTATATTCCAATTGCTAATCTTCTAAAGTGTCGGTATATAAACTTTCAGCTTTTGGAAAATAGGTTTTAAATTTGATAAAATTATGCGTTTAAATTTTGCAGCTAAACTGTCCTTTTTTTGTTCAGGGGCATATGCTGCATTTTTTATTGTAATCAATAATGTTCAGTTCAATACAGGGACTTACCTGGCGAAGCTGTGCCTGACTCCATTAACCTTTTGATGTTTTCTCCCAGCCTGATTACCTTACTCGTTGTAGCAATATTGGTTTTTGTACTATACAAAGACTTGCTAAGACCATCTTTTGCATTTTTGGGTGCAGTTTTTTTATTGCTCCTTCTGCAGATCATCAGTCCCGAGGAATTTTTGATGGGCCTGGCCAACAAACAGATCATTGTGATATTTTTGCTGATCGGACTCACGGCAGGAATTCAAAAAAATATCGGTACGGGCTTTTTCTTCAGACTTTTCAGCCAAAAATTGAAGCCTGGTATTTTTCGGATACGCCTGATGCTTCTGGTGGGAAGCCTGTCTGCTGTATTGAACAACACTCCGGTGGTAGCCTTTATGATTCCTTATGTCAAGGAGTGGACCAAAACCAACAATTATCCTGCATCAAAATTTCTGATACCTCTTTCCTTTTCCACCATTTTGGGAGGAATGATTACTGTGGTAGGAACCTCTACCAACCTGGTGTTGAATGGGCTGATCAGTCAGTATGGTCTGCCCTTATTGGGTTTTGAAGATTTCCTTTACCTGGGTTTATTGGTTACTTTCTTCGGGATCAGCTATCTGAGCATGGCTTCTTCCCGCCTTTTACCAACCAGAGAGGAAAACAAAAGTGAGATCATTGATCACCTGAATGAATACCTGGTGGAAACCTACCTGCCCAAAGGATCGAAAATGCATGGCAAATCGGTCAAAGAAGCAGGGCTCAGGAAATTGAAAGAAATTTTTCTTGCAGAAATAAAAAGGGGAAGTCTGGAAATATCACCGGTAGGACCCAATGAAATTTTGCAGGAAGGAGACAAGCTTTTCTTTACCGGTAATTCTGAAGCCATTCTCAAGTTGATTCAGGAAGAAAATGGACTTAGCCTTCCGGAAGACGGTTATGTGTCCAACTATGGCTTCTTCCAATTGACCGAAGCCGTGGTGCCGGCCTCTTCTGCCTTGATAGGGGAAAAGATCAAGGACAGCGATTTCCGAAACCGCTATCAGGCTTCGATTATTTCCATTCACAGAAATGGTACGCAGCTGAAAGGAAACATTGGCGAAACGAAGGTGCAGGCGGGAGATCTTTTTTTGATGCTAACTGGTAAGGAAGATAACAGGAACGATTATTTGAAAGACTTGATCATTATCACCCTTAGAGGAGAGATCAGCCAGGACAGGGGCACCTTCAAAAGATTGCCTTCCCTGATGGCATTGTTCATATTGTTCACCGGGATTATCGGCTGGTTGGATCTTTTTATGGCAGCTTTTGCAGGAATCCTTACCCTGTATATATTTAAAGTGTTAAATTTGCAGACTTTAAGGAAGGCAGTAGACCTGGACCTTTTGTTGATCCTGGTCTGTTCTCTTTCTTTGGGAGTAGCTTTGAACAATTCCGGAGCCGCCAACCAACTGGTCAATGGATTGCTTTACCTGACCGATGGGACGGCGGTGATGCTGGCTTTGGTCCTGTTGTTTGTCATGACGCTGGTACTGACCAGCCTGATCACCAATGCGGCTGCAGTCTCTATTATGTTTCCGATTGCCATGGAGCTGGGTAACCAGCTGGAGCAACCCTTGGCCCCCTTCTTTGTGGCCATCGCCTTTGGGGCATCTGGAGACTTTATGACCCCCATAGGCTATCAAACGAATCTGATGGTCATGGGACCGGGCAATTACAAGTTTAAGGATTACTTTAAAATAGGTTTTCCCCTAACCCTGATTTATAGTACCGTGGTACTGTTGTTTATCCAATGGTATTATTTGTAAGTTTTATTCAGAATAGGTCAAATGCAGGAAAACATACATCCCTCAGAATTTAAAATTACACGCGAACTGCGGCAGCAAGCTCTGGGGCAACAGGCCAAACTGGTTTGGTTTACCGGCCTGTCGGGTTCTGGTAAGTCCACCCTGGCCAATGCCACAGAACAGGCTTTGCACAAAAGGGGTTACCATACCTATTTGCTGGATGGGGACAATATCCGCTGCGGACTGAACAAGGACCTGAGTTTCAGTAAATCAGACCGTATTGAAAATATCCGCAGAATAGCCGCTGTAAGCCAGTTGATGATGGATGCCGGACTGATTGTCTTATCGGCATTCATTTCTCCCTATATTTCCGACAGAGAGATGATACGGGATCTGGTAGGCACTGATCGTTTTCTGGAAATCCATGTAGATTGTCCGCTGGAAGTCTGTGAAGAAAGGGATGTAAAAGGCCTGTATCAAAAAGCCAGGCAAGGTTTGATCAAGGATTTTACAGGCATTGATTCCCCTTATGAAGCTCCTGAATCCCCTTTTTTGGTGATCAAAACAGCAGAAGTATCTCCGGAGAAAGCTGTGGAACAATTAATGAATGAATTAGAGAAAAAAATTAAAATATAGTTATGGCGCAATATTATTTATCCCATTTGGAGGAACTGGAGGCAGAGGCAATTTTTGTTATCCGGGAGGTGGTCTCCCAATTTGAAAAGCCTGCACTTTTGTTTTCAGGTGGTAAGGACAGCATTGTACTGGCCCATCTGTCCAAAAAAGCATTTTATCCTTCCAGAATCCCCTTTCCCCTGATCCATATCGATACAGGCCACAATTTTCCGGAAACCATTGCTTTCAGGGACGACCTGGTCAATAAGCTGGGCGTACAACTTATCGTTGGCTCGGTACAGCAAAGTATCAATGAAGGAAAAGTAAGGGAGGAAACTGGTGTAAATGCTAGCCGTAATGCCCTGCAAACGGTAACACTGCTGGATACATTGGAAAAATTCAAAATTGACGCCGCTATGGGTGGTGCCAGAAGAGACGAGGAAAAGGCCCGGGCAAAAGAACGCTTTTTCTCACATAGGGACGAATTTGGACAATGGGATCCTAAAAACCAAAGACCCGAGCTTTGGAACCTGTTCAACGGCAAAAAGCATTTGGGAGAACATTTCAGGATATTCCCTATTTCTAATTGGACGGAGATGGATGTCTGGCAGTACATTCAAAACCAAAATATCGATTTGCCGTCCCTGTACTTTTCCCACCAAAGGGAATGTGTGGTAAGAGATGGGGTGATCCTGGCCAAGTCGGAGTTTATCCAGCTGAAGCCGGAAGAAGAAGTCAAAACCATGACGGTCCGGTACCGAACCTGTGGAGACATGCCCATCACGGGAGCGGTGGAATCAGATGCCGACGACCTTGACAAGATCATTGCCGAAGTAGCCACCACCCGAACCACAGAGAGAGGCACCCGAGCCGATGACAAAAGAGGCGAAACCGCCATGGAAGACAGGAAGAAAAGCGGGTATTTCTAGAGAATAAGGGAGAGTGAGCGAACAAAAAAAAGAAAGGTCGCAGAGGACACGAAGAGGAGACTTAGGGACGAAGGGACGAAGAGACTTAGGGACTGGGGGGTAGACTGAGAGATACAAAGAAAGATGGCCGATATGATGATTAATGGACGCTGAGGAGAGTTGGTCAATTGTAGACTTAATTTGAAAAAGAGCAGCGTTTTATGATGCGAAGATATGCATTCTGAATATCATATCTAACTTGAGCCCTGAAGGGGCGGGAGCTCCCAGCGATGGGTGAAGCCCATCGAAAATTGTGCATATTTTGGTTTAGCTCTAAAGGAGCGTCATATTTTCCTTTATTCGGTAGTATGAATTGTAAAAAATCCATAACAGTGGAAGTACCGAAGGGGATTTGAGACTTAGAGAGAGGGAGACTTTGAGACGAAGGGACTTAGAGAGAGGGAGGCGAAGAGACATAGGGACGAAGGGACGGAGAGACAAAGAGAATTAGAGACAAAGAGACAAAGGGACTTAGAGACGAAGGGACTTAAAGACGATGTGAACAGGAGCTGGAAAAAGGCTAAACTAGTTCCGGTCCCTGAGCGGAGCCGAAGGCATGATGTGATGATTTGATGGTACAATGGTACGATTGATTAACCCTTAACTACTAAGGTTGATATCACCGCCAGCCCAACTGCCAGACAGACCGGTTGAACAGCCTGGCAGTTACCTATCACTTTAACCCTTATCCTTTGTGTCCTCTGTGGTTCTTGGTGTCCTTTGTGACTAAATAAATATTAGACTGATTTTAGAAATATAAAAAGAGCATGAGTATACAAGAAACCAATCAATTGTTGAGATTTACCACGGCAGGGTCTGTGGATGATGGGAAAAGCACCCTAATTGGGAGGTTGTTATTCGATTCCAAATCTATTTTTGAAGACCAGATAGCCGCCGTAAAAACCTCCAGTGAAAAAAAAGGGTTTGACTATGTAGACCTTTCCCTGCTAACCGATGGCCTCAAGTCAGAAAGGGAACAGGGCATAACCATCGACGTGGCTTACAGGTATTTTGCCACTCCCAAGCGAAAATTTATCATTGCCGACACTCCTGGTCACATTCAGTATACCAGAAACATGGTGACAGGGGCTTCTACTGCTAACCTGGCCATTATTCTGATTGATGCCAGAAAGGGCTTGCTGGAACAAACCTACCGGCATTCCTTTATCGCTTCTCTCCTGAAAATACCTCATGTGATCGTCTGTGTCAATAAAATGGATCTGGTGGATTATGATGAAGCGGTCTTCGAAAAAATCATCAAGGATTACAAAGACTTTGCCAGCAAAATGGAAATCAAAGACGTACATTTTGTGCCTATTTCCGCTCTAAAGGGAGACAATGTGGTGGACAGGTCCAAAAATATGGATTGGTACGAGGGGCCTACCCTGTTGTACCTGCTGGAAAATGTTCACATCGCCTCCGACCTGAACCACATTGATTGTCGTTTTCCTGTCCAAATGGTCATCCGGCCCCATACCCACGAGCATCAGGACTTCAGAGGTTATGCCGGAAGGATAGAAGGAGGGATATTTAAACCCGGGGACGATGTGAAGGTATTGCCTACCGGCTTCACTTCCAAAATCAAAAGCATAGAGCTCAACGGGCAAGCTATTGCCGAGGCCTTTTCACCCATGTCGGTGACCATGACCCTGGAGGATGAATTGGATATCAGCAGGGGGGACATGCTCGTAAGGCCTAACAATGTACCAAATGTGGCTCAGGATCTGGATGTAATGGTATGCTGGATGAGTCAGCAAAAGCTGGCAGGGAGAACCAAATTACTGATAAAACATACCACCAAAGAGTGTCAGGCAATGGTAAAAGAGATCCTTTATCGGGTGGATGTCAACACACTTCACCGGGAAGAAGGGGTGCAGGAAATCGGCATGAATGACATTGCCCGCATCAGTCTGCGTACCGCTCAACCTTTGTTTATGGATGCCTACCGGCGAAACCGCCAAACTGGTTCTATCATCCTTATCGACCCCAATACCAACGAAACCGTCGCTGCGGGGATGGTGATTTAGTTGGATGGACGATGAGACTTAGGGACTGAGGGATGGGGAGACGAAGTGACTTAGGGACGAAGGGACCTGGAGACGGAGTGAGAGGGAGACGAAGGGACGAAGAGACAAAGGGACGAAGGGACTTGGAGACGAAGAGTCAAAGAGATAAAGGGCCGATATGATGATTTATGGACGCTGATGAGAGTTGGTCCTCTGCAGACTTATCCTGGAAAAGAGCATCCATTGAGCTTTCAGGCTGAATCCAGATAAAAGCCAAAATGCAAGCAAATAGGTCGTAGATCAAATCCAAGGAGAGTAGATTCAAATTTCCTATCCATGAAAATCAGGTCCCATGAAGATTTAGAGGTATTTCAATTGGCGTTAGAAGCAGCCATGGAAATTTTTGAAATATCTCAACGTTTTCCGAAAGAAGAAAAATACTCTTTAACAGATCAAATTAGAAGGTCTTCCCGATCTGTTTGCTCCAATATTTCGGAGGGTTTCCGGAAGCGAAGGTATCCAAAACCATTTGTAGCAAAACTTATTGACAGCGAGGGAGAGGCAGCAGAGACCATGACCTGGTTAAAGTTTGCTTGCGCTTGTAAATACATAAGCATAGAAGTCAAGGACCGCAAATCAGAAAAATATGATTGTATTTTGGGGAAATTGGTAAACATGGGCAGAAATCCGCAACAGTGGCAGTATTGAGGTGGGGGCTTGTTGCCTTAGATACGTAGAGACTTAAAGATGTCACTTAGTCCCTCAGTCCCTTCCTCTCTCAGTAGTCCCTCAGTCCCTTCGTCTCTCACTCAGTCTTTTTATTGAATACATAGACTAGAAAATATGATCGACCTACCAAAATTAACCATCCTTGCCGTCGAGGCCTCCAAAGCAGCCGGGCAGGAAATACTCAAGATCTACCATTCTGCCGATTTTGGTGTTGAGATGAAAAGCGACGATTCTCCCTTGACACTGGCCGACAAGGCTGCCCATGAGGAGATCATGAAATACCTAAGTGAAACCGGTCTGCCCGTACTTTCCGAAGAAGGTAAATCCATTCCCTATGAAGAGCGCAAAAACTGGGAATATTTCTGGATGGTAGACCCACTGGATGGCACGAAGGAGTTTATCAAAAAAAACGGGGAATTCACCGTCAATATTGCGCTGATTCACCGGGATACACCGGTGATGGGCGTGGTGTATGCGCCTGTATTGGATAGGATGTACTGGGGAAATGCCGAAGAAGGAGCCTGGAAACAAGAAGGGAAGGAAGAGGCACGCATGCTGAAGCGACCTGAGACCAAAATGGTTCGCGCTATCGTGGCCAGCCGCTCCCACCTGAGTCCGGAAACACAGGAAGTAATCGACCGATACCCGGATGCAAAAGTGATCAGCATGGGATCATCCCTGAAATTCATGCTGCTGGCGGAAGGGAAGGCCCAACTCTATCCCCGCTTTGCGCCAACAATGGAATGGGATACCGCTGCTGCCCATGGGGTCTTGCTGGCCCTGGGATTTACTGTAAAAAAAACCGATAATAATCAGCCTTTGCGGTATAATAAACAAAACTTATTAAACCCTTTTTTCATTTGTGAGGGATAAACTTTAATCCGGATCCTTTTCCAAAAGCAGCCGGGCCTTAACAGGTTCGGCTTTTTTTATGCGATTTTTTCCCAAAACTGCAGTTGATCTTTTTGTTTTCATGCCGATATAGCCAAATTGAACCTGATTTAAACCCTTTTTTAGTTTGTATTTTTAAACTGAGTTCGAATTACGAAAGTCATTAAAAGCCGGTTTTTTCCTCACTGCGAACTCTTTTCTGTGGGTACTATGTTTTGGCAGTCCCGTTTTACCAGAGATTCCCACAGCTTCCATCGCTCAACCCCCCCCCCCTCTAAAGCCTCGGAATGACGATTTTATTATCAAATTAGGTCGAACTCAGGTTTTAAGGATTATGTTAATGTTAACCAGGTTTCTGGGATTGTGCTTCCGGTGGAAAGCATGGGTTAAACAAAACCAAAACAGGGTACATTTCCACCAAAGGCTTCTGATAAATACAATAGGGATAATAGGGTAAATTTTTTTGATGAAGCCATTTATTGGTAAGGGGATACTTTTTCTATCTGGCTGGTTAAATCATCGAAACCAGAGGTTTGTATAGTGGAGCATGGCAATACATAAATTCATTACTCTCATGCACTGAAACCGGGAGCTTAACCTGCAATATAATTATAGTTAAAGACAATAAAATATTTTTTTAGTTATATTTAGTGAGCTCGATTAAAATTTATATTATTCCCCTCTTGAATAAAAAATTCTAACGATTTAGGGCTTTCTTAAAAATAAAAATGAAAAAAACCATCCTTTGGCGAAAAAAATTTTTTTCATATTTTTTACTAATTTCATTAATACTGGCTAATTTCTTATTAAAACATTCTGTTTTTTATTTAATATGAATAATTCAAGAATAAGAAATTTTTTTTCGAGAAAAAAAATGTGTATAAACTTCCACAAATTGTAGTCAAATGCCTCCTTGAAATATTTTTAAATAAAATAATTTGTTTTTTAAATACACATAAGCGTTTTTTGAATTTCGAGTCGATTAAGTTTGATGGAGATATTGTACTCTTTGGCACCTTGTCAAAGTGCAATGTGCTTCATTAAAACGAAGGTCTCAAAAATCATTATCAAACCATTTTGTACACATGAAGCACGTTTATTTGCTCAAGGCGCTCTGTTTTTTGCTGTTATTTTTTAACACCACAGGGACGCAATTTAATGTTGCCTATCCTGCCCATCCCGACACGGGAGAGGAGCCTGAAGATAGGATAGTTAAATCCGGAAATCTGGAGGCGATTGACCTCTTACCGGATATTCTTCATTTTCGGGAAGCGCCCTGCCCGGGCATCAGTCCCCTGGACTGTGAGCAGATCCAGCAGGAATTGCCGGTAAACCTTGATTTTTCCACAGATCAGGGCGGGCTTTCCGAATCGGGATTTACCATGGTACTGGAGCCAAGTGCTCCTCTCAGCACCCCATCCGATCCGGCTGTTCCAGGCTATGAGCCTGCACTGATCAGCAGGGATGGCAGCGGCCTGAGCATTACCAGTACCAAGGGGATTTTTTACAGCCAGCCTTCCGGTACTCCATCCAGCAACAATACCAATTCTCAGGTCAATGCCCTGGGTGCCGGATTGGAAGTCCCTGCCAGCAAGTTCAGCGTTTCCACTACCATGACCAATCCCGATTTTGGGGTAAGTGGAGGAACCAACTCCCAACAGGCGGGAATCTGGCTGGGCAAGGATGAAGACCATTATGTAAAACTGGTGGTGGTGAAAAACGGCACTCCTAATCAGCGGAAAATCCAGCTGCAGGTAGAGAACATGGACAATACCAGTACCATGACGGCATTTCTGGAAATCAATACACCCAACCTGAGCACCGATACCGGACCCATAAGCCTGAGGCTTGAGTTTGACCCTGTGTCCAATACGGTACAGGGTTTTTACCGTTTGGGAGCTGGAGAAGAAATTTTGGTTAGCTGGCCTGAAGGAGACATCCGGGAAGTTCCTGCATCCTACCTTTCCGGAGATACCTATGCAGGAATTTTTACCAGCCATAGAAATGCTGCTGCCAATGAGCCAATTACCGTGCTGTTTCAGGATTTTTCCATTGAAGCTGAGCCTGTGGTTGAGCCCGACCTGATCAGCATTCCTTACCGAATGAATGTGGCAGGATTTGATTATACCAAGGATGGCGATCTGTTTGTAGCAGAAAACACGGCTTTCCTGGTCGAAACTTTAGAAACCCAGGCTTCCCTGACTCAAATTGAAGAACCCTACCTTGTACCAGGAGGCCATATGGACCTGTATTTTCCACGCAGGTTTGGAGCAAACTTCAGCTACAACTTTCCCATAGCCAACGGAGACTATACCGTGCGTGTACACATGGTAGAGAATTACCAGGAGGCACCGGGGGCAAGGATTTTTGATATCATCATTGAGGGTGAAGTGGTGCAGGATGACCTGGATCTTTTTGCGCTTTACGGAAAAGGTGTGCTGGGAATTACCCAAAACAATGTAACGGTTACTGATGGAGAACTGAACATGCAGTTCCTTGCTTCAGCCAACAATGCCCTGATCCAGGCCATTGAAATTTTACCTTTGACTGCCAGTTCAGACAAAGACATATTCAATTTTACCCTGCCGGAGCAGGTAGAAGATGCAGTGATTGATCAGACAGCAGGAACAATTGAAGTTACCGTGGTATCCGGTACCGATCTGACTGCTTTGACACCTGCTTTTACCCTTTCTGATCTGGCCAGCTCCATACCGGCATCCGGAGAGGAGCAGGACTTTAGCTCAGCGCTGACCTACACGGTTACAGCGGAAGATGGCAGCCAGAAAGACTGGACTGTAACTGTCTCTGCTTTGCCGGCTGATTTTTCCTTTATAGAAAATTTTGATGGCTATGGTACCGGTAACCTGCATGAGATTGCACCCGGCCAATGGCTGAAAGAAAATGAGGGGGATGCCTCCATTCCGGTGCTGAATGAAGGGTTGACCCCCAATACCAGTCATTCCTTGGATTTTTCTCTGGGTAATCATGCCCATGACCTGATCCCTTTGACAGACAACCCTGTAAGCCTTACCCCCAATGTGCCTTTCTATTTTGCCACCTATTTCAACATCAGTGGTTTTGGTGCCGGTGCCGGGGACAGGATCCGGACGGCAATAAGAATAGACGAGGATTCGCCCGCTACCCCATGGGTCAGGCTGCAAATGGCCAAGGGAGGAAGTACAGGTCTGATTGCCCGTCTGGGGCTGGGTGGACCAGGTTCTGACAATGGTACTGCAGAAGTAGCATTTGATGAAACCATACAATTTTTGGTCAAAGGTGTCTGGGACGGTGGTTCCAACATTACCTACCAATGGACCATTGATCCTCAATTGACTGAGAGTGCCAATACCTGGACGAATGCAGGTGCGCAAACGGTATCGGGTACCCCAAAAATCGGCCGTTTGTTTATCAGTTCAGCATCTACCAACGATGCCAAAATCGGGCCGGTGCGCCTGAGTACGGATTATTCTGAGGTGGTGACCGAAGAAATTGAAGCAGAAACCCTGAGCGATGAGAAGTCCCTGCTGACTTTTACATTACTGGGAGATATAGGTGAAAGCACGATTGATGCGGCCAATTTTTCGGTGAATGTGGAAGTGCCTTTCGGCACGGATGTTACGGCACTGGCCCCTGAATTCACCTTTTCCGAAGGAGCAAGTTCTTTTCCTGAAAGCGGAACGTCGCAGGATTTCAGCAATCCGGTGCTTTACACGGTAACAGCAGCAGACGGCAGCGTTCAGGAATGGACGGTTACGGTAGAAGTAGCGGAGGGTTTTGCGGCCCGGATCAACTTCCAGGACCGAACGACCACACCTCCTACCGGCTACCTGGTAGATTACGGCAAGCAGTTTGGGAATGCCTCCCTTACTTTTGAAGAAACGGATTATGCCTACGGCTGGAAACTGAAAGCTGACGGAACTCCGATTGACGCTTCTGATGAGGCGGCCAATAACGGTCCTGGCGTGGGAAGAAACCGCATATCCGGAACCTATGCGTCCGCTACCGACCAGGAAAAACTGGAGGGTACACTGGTACATTTCCAGGGAGACAACATTATAAATGCAACTGGAGGCGTTCAGTCCTGGTCAGGACAGCCGAGAGGCAATGAACTGATCTGGGAAATGGAAGTTCCCAACGGAATCTATGAAGTGACCGTTGGCCTGGGCGATGCGGGCTCCGATTTGGACAGCCGCCACAGTGCCACAGTGGAAGGTTATACGGCCATAGCGGCCTTTGTGCCCGAGGAGGGAGAAACCAGGACCGGTACCATAACGGTTGAAGTGAACGACGGTCTTCTGACCATCACCGGCCTTGGCGGATACAATAGCAAAATCACCTACCTTG
Organism: Cyclobacterium plantarum; assembly: GCF_011290685.1. Classification (GTDB taxonomy): domain Bacteria; phylum Bacteroidota; class Bacteroidia; order Cytophagales; family Cyclobacteriaceae; genus Cyclobacterium; species Cyclobacterium plantarum. Next base: position 328,714 of record NZ_JAANYN010000006.1, on the reverse strand, counting down.
AAATAATGGCCAGCACGGGTACCGCTGCCAGTGGGCAGTTGAGTTTCGATCCTGCAGCAGTAAATAGCAGTCTGGAACCCGGATCCACAGGAGTGTTCAGCAGCACGCTTAGCGGAAGCGGAGCGGGCAACATCGGCCTGGTGATTGATGACAACGTCAATACGGAGAGCAAATTTATTACCGGCAGCAACGATTGGTTGACATTGCCGGAGGCAACGGCACCTGGTGCCATAGAATTTAATATGACTGCAGCCAGCCTAAACGAGGGTGATAGCAGAAACAATACCATTATTGCCACTGCGCAGGGATTTGCGCCGGCATTGCTGGAGGCAGGTCTTTCTGTTTCCACCAGCCTGAGTGATGAGAAGTCCCTGTTGACTTTTGCATTGCCGGGAGATATAGGGGAAAGCACGCTGGATGCGGCCAATTTTGCTGTGAATGTAGAAGTGCCATTTGGCACGGATGTAACGGCTCTTGCCCCTGAATTTACCCTTTCAGCAGGAGCGAGTTCTTCTCCTGAAAGCGGAGTGGCGCAGGATTTCAGCAATCCGGTAGTTTACACGGTAACGGCAGCAGACGGCAGTGTGCAGGAATGGACGGCTTCGGTAGAAGTAGCGGATCCATTACCCTGTTCTCCATGGAGTTTACTGGATTGTGATGGCATTCCCAAAGCCCTTACCTTGCGTCTGGAATTTGATGGCACTGAGGGAGGATTGCCGGATGCCAATGCAATAGGCACCGGATTCACCATGGTTGACCCGCATAGCGAAGACCGCCTGGCAGCCGATTTGCCGGTAACATATGAAAACGTAATTGGCTATGAGCCTTCAAAAATCAATATCAACGGGGGTAACCTTACCTTGACGGCCTCCAAAGGCATTGCCTATCTGAATCCAGGACAAAGTGCCAATACCAATACTCAGGTAAATAGTCTGGGAGTTGGTCTGACTGACCTGAGCCAGCCATTGGTGATTGAAACGCAATTGCTGAACATCAATACTGTGGGCACCTCGGCGCAGTCCGGAATATGGTTTGGCCTGGATGAAGATAATTTTGTCAAACTGAATGTCAATGCAGACAATGTGGAGATCCGAAGGGAAATCAATGCCTTGTCCGAGAACGGAGCCACCTCACCTGACCAGATTCAGGTCAATGATGTGGGTGTAGCCGGGCAGGATGTGACCCTGAGATTGGTCATCGATCCATCAGATATGAGCATCAAAGGTTATTATGCCATAGGAGCAGGAGCCTTTGTACAGCTAAGTAAGACCGGATTGGATGCCCTTGTGCTGCCACAGGAATACCTGGATGGAATCAGCGTAGGGGACAATGAAGGTACGGCCTTTGCAGGGATTTATGCTTCTTACAGGAATGGCAGTACACCTTTTGATACGGATTTTGCCTACTTCTCCGTGGAGCAGGTAAGTCCGGAATTGAGTCTGGGATTCTCTGTTTCACAATTGACTTTTGCGGGTGAGCAGGGTGCTGCCATTGCTCCACAGGTAGTCGATTTGATTTCCAGCTTTGGAACGCCCGATGTGGTGCTGTCTGATGATCCGGATTCCGGTGACTGGCTGATCCTTCCGGGAGACCCTAGTCTTGGATCGCTTCAATTTACCATCAAAGAAGATTTGCCTGTGGGTGTCTATTCCACCACGGTTATTGCAATCGACCAGCCTGATTTGGGCTATACCAATGCAGAAATGGAAGTGAGCCTTGAGATCACTGAAGCATCTGTTGATCCCGGTACACCTGATTTTGATTTGAACGTCAACTTCTCTGATCCGGAAACGGCAGCACCTTCAGGATACGTCCGGGATGCTGGGGATGCCTATGGGGATAGAGGCAGTGGCTTCAATTTTGGTTGGCTGGATGCGGCTGATGATTCTCCGGCAGATCTTACCCTGAACGGAAGGAACCGTGAAGTAGGAGGCGTGAGCGTTCTGGAAAACACCCTTTCTCACATGCAATACGGGAATGTTTCAGACAATGCCGCCAATGGATACCTTCCTGATGCCAAATGGGAAATTGAAGTACCGAATGGTACCTATAGCGTAACCGTAGGGGTAGGTGATCCAAACATAGATGGTTCGGTTGAAGATACCCCTTCACATTCTATCAATATAGAGGGGCTTAATGCCATTGATGGCTTTGTTCCTTCCGGAGCAGCCGGAGCTGCAACGCGCTTTACCAGCGCTACGCTGGTGGTGACCGTTTCGGATGGCCGCCTTACGCTTGACCCGGGCGATGGTTTCAATACCAAGATCAATTATGTACAAATCAGTTCCGCTAACAGCGGTGTTCAAACACCAAGGATTCTGGATGTAAACCCGGTGGATGGAGCAGTTAATGTTCCTGTTAACACCAGTGTTTCTGCCAACAACCTGTTCCTGCCCAATCCAAACGAGGATGGATTGACCAGTGTGGACAACAGCACAATTACCAACAGTACCGTAAAACTTTTCAAGCAGGGCATCAATACACCAATCGGAGCAAGTGTAAATGGTACCGGTGGAGGAGATGCCATTAATCTGGTGCCAAGCTTACCTTTGGAAGCGAATACCACTTATGTGTTTGAAGTAGACGGGGTAAAAGACCTTACCGGAGAAACCTTTGCGTTCTTTAGTTCTTCTTTCACGACAGGGGCAGGAGGAAGCACCGGACCAGTTACTGACCTGGACAATGTATCCTTCACCAAAGAAGGAGCAGTGGCGTCTGGTGCCAAGTACACTACCCTGACCATAGGTCCGGATGATAAATTGTACGGATTAACCATAGGAGGTGATATCCATCGCTGGACCATCAATGCTGATGGGACCCTTTCCGGCAAGCAAACCCTCAGTGGCTGGAAAAATGCTTACGGAGGAAGAACGGCTGTGGGACTTGAATTTGACCCCTCGGCAACAGCGGGAAATCTGATCGCCTATGTTTCGCACAACTCTGCCGGTTTGAGCAGTGCACCGGATTGGGACGGAAAACTTTCCCGACTGACCGGAGCGAATTTAGAAAATGAGGAATTGCTGGTGACCAACCTGCCCAGATCTCTGAGGGATCACCTCACCAATAGCATTGCCTTCAGACCCGGAGAACCAAACATGCTTTACTTCAACCAGGGAAGCAACAGTGCAGGAGGTGCTCCTGACGGTGCCTGGGGCAACAGGGAGGAAAGCCTGCTTTCAGCAGCAACGCTGAAACTGGACTTGAACAAGCTACCTGCCACGCTTCCACTGGATGCCATGACCAGCAGAAACCAGACGGCCATCAACAATGTAGATGTCAATTCTCCAACTCTGGATGGCATGTACAATCCCTATTATGTGGATGCACCCCTGACGCTGTTTGCTACGGGTGTGAGAAATGCCTATGATTTGGTTTGGCATTCCAATGGTCAGCTATATGTGCCAGCCAATGGTACCGCAGGAGGCAGCAATTCGCCTGCCTCGGTCAGCGGCACCAGAAGGCCTGATGGCAGCATTTACGATCATTCCGATCCTGATTTTCCTCCAATTCCTGCTGCCAACAACAACAATACGCAAAGGGATTGGCTGTTTAGAATGAATCCTTCTTCCGGATTAGGTTATTATGGCCATCCCAATCCTTTCCGCGGAGAGTTTGTTCTGAACCGTGGTGACGCAGATGTGGACAATTATAATGGTGTGGATCCGGATGCAAATTACCGGGGAGCTGCCTTTGATTTTGAATTCAACAAATCGCCAAACGGTGTCATCGAATACCGCAGCAATGCCGAAAATGGCAACCTGACGGGAACCCTTTTGGTTGTTAGATACAGTGGAGGAAGTGATATTATCGCCCTGGTACCTGACGGACCCAATGGAGATATTGCTACCGTTAAGGAAGGTATTCCCGGATTTACCGGATTTGGTGATCCACTGGACCTGATCGAAGATGTCAATACAGGAAATATCTATGTATCGGATTACGCCAGGAATGAAATTGTGTTGCTGAAGCCTGGTAACCAGGCTGCCCCTGCACCTTCCATTGCTGTCAGCAAGGAAGCTATCAGCGGGGATGCCATCACTTCAGGAGTTGATGAGTCTGTTTATTCAGAGGAAATTTTATTGTCTAACCTGGGCAATGCGCCGCTGGAGGGAATTACTGCTGAAATCAGCGGTACCCATAGCAATCAATTCTCTGTTTTGGGACTTCCTGCCACGGTGGCTACTCAGAACAGCTCTTCATTTACCATTACCTTTGACCCAACTACCAACGGACCAAAATTTGCCCAGCTTACCCTTTCAGGGAATGGTGCAGAACCGGTTCAGATCAGTTTGAGTGGATTGGGTAAAACAGGTAATGGAGGAAGTAATGAGCCTTCCCTGCAATGGATTCTGGATACCCAACTGGGTCAGGGACTGATCGATGTAGGAGATAACGATCCGGCCACCAACCTGATCAACCTGCCTGCCGGTCAGTCTTACAATAACCTGCTGGGCGATGAACTGGATATCCAGTTTTTCCAGCGGGCCACAGATGCCCCGGTAGAAATTGAGGTACTGGGCATATATGGTCCCGAGAACAACAATCCAATAGTAGGATTTGGTTGGTACAACAGTACGGATGGTGGTTCTACACAGGAACTTTTCACTGCACAGAATATCCTATCAGGAAATGGACAAACCTTGAATCCGGTAATCAACGGCACTACTTCCTTCGATCCGGGTACGGGAAGCTTTGGTTTTTACAACAGGTGGCCTTTCTTTGGCAACCGCTTCCTTTACAGTGAAGATGCCCTGAATACCTTTAGTGGGGCCATTCCTCACCATATCAGGGTCTATGCTTTACCGGGCGAGTCCAATGCTTATATTATTGCCACAGAAGAACATGTCAGTGGGTTTGATTATCAGGACATTGTGGTCATTGCCAGAAATGTAAGGCCATTTGATGGAGCTTCTACAGGATGCTCACCGATAAGCTTGCTGGATTGTGACGAGCTGGAAGTAGCTCTGCCATTTAGTCTGCAGTTTAGCGGAGACGAAGGTGGATTGGGCAACACCGGGTTTACCATGGTGGATAGTCCTTCTGCCCGTCTGGAAGCAGATGCACCTGTTTCCTATCCAAATGTACCGGGTTACGAGCCGGAAAGACTGGAGCTGAGCAACGGAAACCTTCTGATCAATGCCGCCAATGGTATTGCTTACAGGACGAACGGTACCACCAATACTACCAGCACTGATGTCAATTCCCAGATCAATACCCTGGGTGTTGGATTGGATGCCACAGGATATGGGAATTTCAGTATCCGGACTACCGTAGTCAATCCATTCAGCGATGGAACTGATAATTCAGAACAGGCAGGTATCTGGTTCGGATTGAACGAGGATAATTTTGTGAAACTGGTGGTTGCCAACGGGGGAAAACTGGAAATTCTGCGTGAAATCAACGGACTGGCGCCTGCGGATGCTGCAAACAATGTGCAGGCGACAAACGTTGCTGGAATTCACAGCAGTGCTGTCACCCTGCGCTTGTACGTAGACGTAGAAAATAATTTACTAACGGGCTATTACAGCCTCAATGGAGGTGCGGAAACAGAAATTGGTTACGTAGTTCTTCCTGCGGTATACCTCAATGGTAATCCAGCCCATAATGACCTGACTTTTGCCGGTGTTTTTGCCAGCAAAAGAAGGGAAGCAGTGGCAGAAGTAGAGTATACATTTACCGAATTCTCCGTAACTCCTGACCAGTTGCCGGACACGGATTTTGATCCGGTCAAGATCAACTTCTCCAGACCGATTGATGATATTCCTGCAGGATATATCAGAGATAGCGGTGCGGCTTATGGTGACCGTGGAGAAGGAAGGACCTATGGCTGGTTGACCACCAATGGGCTGACCGGACTTAACCTGACAGACAATACCCGTAACAGGGATCTGCCAGGTGTGGACCTCATTCAGAATACCATTATTCACCTGCAATACGGGGATGTGGGCGGCACAAACGGTGTCAATACAGAAGGTGTCTGGGAAATGGATGTACCGAATGGAACTTATGAAGTCACCATAGGGGTAGGTGATCCGCAATTGGACACCCAGGAAGGAACCACTCCATCCCATACCATCAATGTAGAGGGTGTGAATGCAGAAAGTGGTTTTGTACCTACAGGAGTTGATGGTGCGGCAAGCAGAATGACAAGTGCCACCGTTACGGTGAACGTGCTTGATGGAAGGTTGACCTTAGATGCACAGGGAGGTTTCAATACTAAAATCCATTCTCTGGAAATCGTTCAGACATCGGGTTCCGATATTCCGGTATTCACCAATGTGACACCTTCGAATAATGCAACCAACGTATCCCTGAATGACTTACAGGTGAATGTGGAAATTCTCACCCCTGATGGATACGAATTGGATAACAGTACCCTTGCCGGAAATGTCAATTTGTACGAATTGACCTTGGATGGGGAGGTATTGGTCCCAAGTAACTCCAACGATACGGGTGGAGGAGATGCCATTACTTTGACACCGACCGGAAACTGGAAAGAAAACACGACTTATATTTTCAGAATATCAGGAGTGGAAGCCAACCGTTCAGGGGATCTTTCTGACAGGCTGACCTTTGCAACTTTTGAATCCAGGTTTACCACTGGTACCCTGGCTGATCTGCCTGTTCCTGAAAGAGATCTGGAGGGTGTGGCCTTTACAGCTGTTCCCGGAGGAGTCGAACTGGGAGATGGAACAATAAACGAAAGGTTCTCCAGCCTGGTGATAGGTCCTGATGGTAAATTGTACGCCAGTACCGTTGGAAACTTCCAGGGAGATGGAGAGATCTTCAGATGGGATATGGAAGCAGATGGAACCTTAAGTAATCTGGAGGTATTGACTCCTGAGTTGACTGGTTCTCCGCATCCTGAAACCGGAATCAATGCCGGAGATGACAGGCTGATCATAGGATTGGCATTTGATCCGGCTTCCACTGCGGATAACCTGATCGCCTACGTGACCCATAGTGCAGCATCGCTGAGCAATGGTCCGGCATGGGATGGCAAACTTACCAGATTGTCGGGCCCGGATCTTTCCACTGTGCAAGACCTGGTTATTCACCTGCCCCGATCCACCAAAGATCACCTGACCAATAGCGTCACCTTTGATGGAGAAGGCATATTGTACATCGCTCAGGGAAGCAATTCAGCAGGAGGAGCTCCTGATCCGGCATGGAACAACCGTCCGGAGAGATTGCTTGCGGCCGCTGTACTGAAAGTAGACCTGGATAAATTACCGGCAAACTTGCCGCTAAGTGTGTACACTACCGATGATATTGCAGTGATCAATGCAGCTCCGGCAAACGGACTGTTGATGGGGGATGGATCGACCTATAACCCTTATTCCGCTGATTCTCCGGTGACCATATTTGCCACTGGTATCCGAAATGCATACGATTTGATCTGGCACTCCAATGGATGGCTATACGTACCCACCAACGGAACTGCCGGTAACAACAACAATTCGCCGAATTCTCCATCAACAGCCGACTACCCGCTGGCCAGGAGAATTGATGGGCTGACCAGTATTCCTTTTGCACCTGCACTTACGGGCGGTGAAACCCAGAAGGACTGGTTGTTCAAAACCCAGGGAGGAAGTTATCACGGACACCCCAATCCATACAGGGGAGAGTTTATTTTGAATCATGGCGGCTTGCCATACAGTGGTGTGCCCGGTCAGGAAACTGAACCGTACAGGGATGTGTCCAAATACCCAACCACTTTGGGTCCGGATCCAAACTACAGAACCCCTGCCTACGATTTTGGAAACAACAAGTCTCCAAACGGAGTAATTGAATACAAGAGTGATGCCTTTGAAGGCAAGTTGCAGGGATTGTTGATGGTGGTAAGGTTTAGCGGTCAGGATGATATCTTCGTTATGGAGCCGAACAACAATGGCAACATCGGCGAAGTATACAACCAAATACCTGGTTTGGGCGGATTTGATGATCCTTTGGATTTGGTAGAAGACCCCAAAACAGGAAACATCTATATTTCCGAATATGACAGGGATAACAATGGTATTCCAAGGCTTACCTTATTGCGGGCGGCAATTCCGGCCACTTTGAAACCGGAATTGGTTGCAGAACCTGACGAGCTGTTGTTTGAAACCACCAATAATACTGAGGGTGATCAGTCTCAAAGCAAGTCTGTGCTTCTGACAAATGAAGGCAACGAAAGTCTGACCATTACAGGGGTAGCGGTAGCAGGAGCATTTGCAGATCAGTACGATCTGGTGACACCAGCCGGCAGCATCACGCTGGAACCGGGAGAGGATGTCACCTATACTGTGACCTATGCTCCGGATCTCAATAACAGTAACCTGGGCTACCAGGAAGCGGTATTGGAAATCGCTACCGATAATCCCGATCAACCTATATTTGAAGTTGGCCTGCATGCCCTGAAGAAAACAGGATATGAAGGTGGAAATGAACCTCCTTTGCAGGATGTGGTGGATGCTTTGGGAATAGGCATCGATGTGGGATGGACCAGTCTGTCCGATGGTACACAAGCTGTATTGAAAGGAGAGGAAGTGCTGGTGCAGCAATGGGTGAAGGCCGGCCCCGGTCAGGTGAATATTACCCCTGTGGGCAGGTATTCTCCAAACGAAGGCATACCTTTTGGCTGGTACACCAGAGATGAGGAGATTACATTGAACGAAGTAGGTGTGATGTCCGGTGTATTTGGGCAACACCAAACCCTCTATCCGGATATTTCGGATGGAACGGATAACTTTGACCCTCAGGGAGCGGTATTCGGAGTGTATGTTACTTCAAATGTATTTGGCAGAACCAATTATACTGAGGATGACATTAACACCGAAGGGGTTGCCAGAAGGGTTAGAACCTACCCTGTTAAAGACAGGGAAGGCAACCTGGTGGAAAACAGCTACCTGATCACCTTTGAGGATGCTTCAAACGGAGATTATCAGGATTACATGTTTGTCATAGACAATGTCATTCCTTTTGAAGACGGGACTTTGAGGTTGAATTTTGATCCGGAAGTGTTGAGTCTGAACGGCACGATAAATGACAGTGATCCAATCACACAGGAAATTACCTTGAATGCTAATGGTGGATTGACTGCCGGAGAAGTAAATTTGAGCAGTTCAGATCCAAGACTCACTTTGCCAGAGACATTCGAATTGGGTACACCATTTGAAATTAGCTTCGACAAGGCTGGTCTGGCCATAGGAAATTATACTGTCGAGCTTACAGCAGATGCTCCTAATTATGTAGCCGCTGTACTGGAATTGAGGGTGAATATTACCCAGGAAGCTGTATATGTATATCAGTTTAATTTCCAGACACCGGAGCAGGTTTCCGAATCCCCTGAGGGATATATCGATGATCTGGGGGCTCCTTATGGATTGCAGACCACCGATTTGGGACAATTGAACTTTGGATGGGTGCTTCCAAATACGGAGACGCCGGCAGACGCCAGTGCTAATGGCAGAAACCGAAATACGGTAGCCAATGAGGAACCCTTATTGAATACCTTTACCATCATTGGTCATAGAACAGCAGCTACCTATCCTCAAAGGGATTGGGTGGTGGATCTTCCCAATGGTCTGTACAATGTGAATATCAGTGTAGGTGATCCGGATTTTACGGACAGTTACCATGCACTGGATGTTAACGGTACCCGGGTGGTCGATTTCAATCAGGAAGCCAGTAATCCGGATAATCTCCTGTTCTTCGAAAATACCAAAATGGTGGAAGTTACTGATGGTAAACTTAGGTTGAGCCTGGCTCCTGAAGGTGTTAATGCCAAGCCTAATTATATTCGGATAGCACCTATCAATACGGCGGCGCTGCCACCGACATTGAGTACGGTATTCGAAGGACTTGAAGCTGAAGAAGGCGTTTACAGGGGGCCTGTGTCCATTGCTGTATCTGCTGCTGACCAGAGCGAAAGCGGAGAAATCGTTAGCCTGCAGTACAGCATCAACGGTGGATCATTTGAGAATTATACCTCAGCCTTTGTTCTAAGCGATGCCGGAGATTACCAGTTATTGGTAGAAGCCGAGGATGGCAATGGCAATGTGACTTCCAGAAATTATTCCTTTAGCATAGAGGAACCCTCCGGGGCACTGGTCGAAATTGAAAACATGACCAAGGTTCCGGGCACAGACAGGGGCTTCCCTGCAGAGAATTACTTCACCTTCTACAAGATTAACAATACCGGTTCTACGGGTGCCAGGTTCCATGACGGCAATGTGATGAGACTTAACAATACGGGAACTGAGCCATTGGTGATCGAGGAGATCAATATTTCGGATGAAAACCGTTTCATCTACAATATTGTACCGCAGGGAATTGAATCTACTACACTGCCTTTGGTTATCCAGCCAGGCGAATCCAGAGATTTGTCCTTGACATTTATCGGAGTGAATGGCAACAATACAATCCTGATGAAAGAGAGTATAGAAATTGTCAGCAATGCCGATAATGGGATCAAGGCCATGGCAACACTGCATGGCGGATATGTACCGGTACCTGAAGGTGGAAAAGAGATTGATGCCCAGCAGGTCTTTGATGCCTTTGGCTTCAAAACCAGCATGCTGAGTATCGTCAATGACGATGGCACCATTGATCCGCCAAATACCATTACTTACCGGCCAAGTTCAAATTATCCTGATCCGGCAAACATTGATGCCGGTTATGAAGGAGACATGATCCTGTCCGATAATTTTGTACAGGCAGATCCAACCAAACCGGTGATCGGCATACAATTGTCGGCCCTTCATGGGGGACCGTCCAGCAATGGATCTCGTTTGGTGGAAGTTGATGGCACTGGAACTGTAGGTGGAATAAGTTTTAGCCACCAGGGAAATTGGTACCAGACCTTGCTGCCAAAAGCCAATGATAATGAAACCGTTAACTTCGATGTGGCCAATAGTATCAATCAGGCCTTCCGAATTTCCGTTTCCGGTTACCTCTCTAGTGGAGGCAATAATGTCAATGGTGATCGGCCGGATTTATTGGGGCTGAGAATTTACAAGGCGATTGACAGTGATGGAAACATCATACCCAATGAATACATCGTGCTTCAGGATTTTGTGCAGAATGGTTGCGGGGCAGGATCAGCCAATTGCGACTGGAACGACAATACCTTCTACTACATCAACATCAGGCCGGAAGCTGTACCTACAGCCGAAGCCATTGAGGATTATCTGGTAGATATTGGAGATACCTTCAGCACCGATCTTTCAGGCTCCTTTGATAAGGGCTATCCCGGCAACAAACTGCAATACACAGCTACACTAGCTGGCGGAACTTCTTTGCCAGGCTGGTTAAGCATAAATAATGAAGGGGTGTTGTCAGGAACAGTTCCAGAAGATGAAGAAAACAATTACGATCTGGTAATCACTGCTACAGACCTTAATGGTTTGACAGCAGACGCAACCATGAGCTTGCTAATTAATAAGGCTCCGGTGGTGGTATTGGACGCAGATGTTACGGAGGGAAGGGTGCCACTTACTGTCGCGTTCAGTAGTGAGAATTCTTCAGATGAAGGCGAGATCGTCAGTTATGCCTGGGACTTTGGAGATGGAAACAATTCCACAGCTCCAAATCCAACATATACTTACAACAATATAGGTGAGTTTGACGTGGTACTTACACTTACTGATGACAGCGGTCTTGAAAGTTCAGCTACTGTGCAGATAAAAGTAGTGGATTTGGAAGAGCCGATAGCTGTCGCAACTGCAGATGTGCAGCAGGGAATTGCTCCGTTGACAGTTCAGTTTGATGGCAGTGAGTCGGAAGCCAATGGCAGTATAGTATCCTATGCCTGGGATTTTGATGATGAAGCCACTGCTACGATGGTAAGTCCTGTCCATACCTTTAATAACCCCGGTACTTACACGGTAAGTTTGACGGTGATTGATGATACCGGAGAAAGTGCGCAAACCTCCCTGGTAATCGAAGTGCAGGAGAACCTTCCACCGGTAGCTATACCGGATGCGAGTGTGACCACGGGGAATGCGCCGCTTACAGTAGCTTTTAATGGTGATGGTAGCAGTGATGATCAGGGTGAAGTGACTTACCTGTGGGATTTTGGAAACGGTGATACTTCTACCGAAGCGAATCCTGACTATACCTTTACCCAGACAGGAACCTATAATGTAACCCTGACCGTAACGGATGCAAATGGAAACGAAGATGTTCAGCAGATTCAGGTCGTGGTTACTGATCCTGGCCTGCAGCCTTCTCTGGAAATCAGGGTGAATGCCGGTGGTCCGGAAGTGACTTTTGAGGGGAATGTGTTTGCTGCTGATAATTATTTTGAAGGTGGAAAAACCTATTCCAATGCCAGTGCTACTGTACCTGCATTGTACCAGACCGAGCGCAGCTCAACACCGAAAGTATTCGGCTACAATGTACCAGTGGCCAATGGTACCTATGAGGTCACCCTGCATTTTGCAGAGATCTTTCATGGCGCTACCGGAGGCGGTGGCACTGGAACAGCAGGTCAGCGGGTCTTTGACGTGAGCATTGAGGGGGAACTGCTTCTGGATAATTATGACATCAATGCAGCTGTTGGACCTCAAACACCCACTACGCAAACTTTTGAAGTGGAGGTTACTGATGGGGAATTGAACATGGATTTCTCTGCGCTTTCGGCAGATGGAGGAACAGATCAACCCAAATTGTCTGCTTTTGAAATCATAAGTGTGGCTGAAGAGCCGGTTGTACCTGACTTTTCGCTATACCTGAATACGGGTGGAACAGCGGATGTGAGTTATGAGGGTAAAACTTTTGTGGGAGATGTAAATCTACCCCCTTATTATGATACCGATCATACTTACACCAATGTAGCTGCCAGTCCGGATGTGCTATTCCAGACGGAACGAGGTTCAGGAGCCAATCTGGCACCGGTTACTTTAAGTATAGCAGTGCCAAATGGTACTTATACCGTGAGCACTTACCACAATGAATTGTATTTTGGTAAAGTCGTTGGTGGAGGCGCCGGAAGCAGGGTGTTTGATGTGTTGATGGAAGGTCAGCTTGTAAAAGATGATTTGGACTTCTTCCTGGAATCAGGAAATGAACCACTTAAATTGACTTTCACCAATATTGAAGTTTCGGATGGTTTACTGGATATTACGCTTGATCCAAGTGCCAATCGGCCAAGTATTTCTGGTATCGCCATAGTAGGTGCTACATCGGCCAATGAACCCCCTGTAGCTGTGGCAGAAGCAGATGTAACTGAGGGAATCGCCCCATTGACGGTCAACTTTACCGGAGATAACAGCAGCGATGCAGAGGGCGATGTGAGCTATGCATGGGACTTTGGAACGGGAATTTCTTCCACGGAAGCTAATCCGACTTACACCTTCGAATCTGCGGGAGACTTTGAAGTGACATTGACGGTAACTGACGAACTTGGAGCTACCAACACAGCTACGCTGAACATTGCGGTGGCAGCCAATGAATTGCCTGTAGCTGTGGCCTCCGCAGATGTGACCGAAGGATTCGCTCCATTGACCGTAAACTTTACCGGAGATGAGAGTAGTGATGCAGAAGGCGAAGTGAGTTATGCGTGGGATTTTGGAACGGGAATTTCTTCCACGGAAGCTAATCCGACTTACACTTTCGAATCTGCGGGAGATTTTGAAGTCACCCTGACGGTGACGGACGATCTTGGAGCTACTAATACTGCCACACTGAACATTGCAGTGGCAGTCAATGAGGCGCCTGTAGCCGTAGCTTCGTCAGATGTGACCGAAGGCTTTGCTCCATTGACCGTAAACTTTACCGGAGATGAGAGTAGTGATGCAGAAGGCGAAGTGAGCTATGTCTGGGATTTTGGAACCGGAATATCTTCCACTCAAGCTAATCCTATTTATACCTTTGCCGATCCGGGAGATTTTGAAGTGACATTGACCGTAACCGATGAACTGGGTGCTGTAAACACGACCACACTGAATATTTCGGTGGTAACGAATGAGCCTCCGGTAGCGGTAGCGTCGGCAGATGTAACTGAAGGATCCACGCCTTTGACCGTAAACTTTACTGGAGATGAGAGCAGTGATGCAGAAGGAGAAGTGAGCTATGCCTGGGATTTCGGAACCGGAATCACCTCAACGGCGGCCAATCCGACCTATACCTTCGAATCGGCAGGCGAGTATCAGGTAACTCTGACCGTAACGGATGAATTGGGTGAAACGAATACGGCTACATTAACCATAAGTGTGGTCGCCAATCAGCCACCAGTCGCTGTTGCAGCTGCGAATGTAACCTCAGGAAGTTTGCCGTTGACGGTGAACTTTACGGGGGATGGAAGCAGTGATCAGGAAGGATCGCTTACTTACCTGTGGAATTTTGGCAATGGATTTATTTCCACCCAACCAAATCCGACTTTTACTTTCAATCAGGAAGGAACCTATTTGGTGAGCCTGACAGTAACGGATGCCCTTGGACTGGAAGATTCTGATGAAATACAAATAACTGTTGGTTCAGTAGTGGTCAACCCTGATGATCCACAGTTTGAACTGAGGGTGAATGCAGGAGGACCAGCATTGACTTATGAAGGCAGGGATTTTGTGGCCGACACTTATTTCATCGGCGGCAAGTCCTACACCAATAGCAATGCGGAAGTGCCAGCCCTGTATCAGACAGAGCGGAGTTCTTCTCCAAAGGTATTTGACTATGCGGTACCTGTACCGAATGGTACTTACCAGGTGACGCTTCATTTTGCAGAGATTTACTGGGGAGCCACTGGAGGTGCGCCTCAGGGAGCCGGTAAGCGGGTATTTGATGTGGGAATAGAAGGAGAGTTGGTACTGGATAATCTCAATATCAATGAGGAAGCAGGATCACAGACCGCATTAACGAAAACCTTTGAAGTGGAAGTGACCGACGGAGAGTTAAATATGAACTTCACATCTCTGGCTTCGGTAGGCGGATCGGATCAGCCCAAACTGTCTGCTTTTGAAATCATAGGAGAGAAGCAGAATGAAGCCCCGGTAGCTGTTGCATCGGCATCAGCCAATTCAGGAACAGCTCCGCTGACAGTGAATTTCACTGGAGATGCGAGCAGTGATCCTGAGGGACCTGTCACCTATCAGTGGGACTTTGGCACGGGAGATACCTCCACAGCTGCCAATCCGGTTTACACCTTTACCAGTGCGGGCATTTATGAAGTAAGCCTCACGGTGACCGATGAAGAGGGACTTACCGATATGGCGGTTGTCGGCATTGAAGTAGAGGAGCCAGTGGTAGTCATCCCTGATGATCCGGAATTTGAACTGAGGGTAAATGCGGGAGGGCCAGCATTGACTTATGAAGGCAGGGATTTTGTGGCCGACACTTATTTTATCGGCGGCAAGTCTTACACCAATAGCAATGCGGAAGTGCCAGCCCTGTATCAGACAGAGCGGAGTTCTTCTCCAAAGGTATTCGACTATGTGGTACCTGTACCGAACGGTACTTACCAGGTGACGCTTCATTTTGCAGAGATTTACTGGGGAGCCACTGGAGGTGCGCCTCAGGGAGCCGGTAAGCGGGTATTTGATGTGGGAATAGAAGGAGAGTTGGTACTGGATAATCTCAATATCAATGAGGAAGCAGGATCACAGACCGCATTAACGAAAACCTTTGAAGTGGAAGTGACCGACGGAGAATTAAATATGAACTTCTCATCTCTGACTTCTGTAGGCGGATCGGATCAGCCCAAACTGTCTGCTTTTGAAATCATAAGAGAGAAGCAGAATGAAGCTCCGGTAGCTGTTGCATCGGCATCCGCCAGTTCAGGAACAGCTCCGCTGACAGTGAATTTCACTGGAGATGCGAGCAGTGATCCTGAGGGACCTGTCACCTATCAGTGGGACTTTGGCACGGGAGATACCTCCACAGCTGCCAATCCGGTTTACACCTTTACCAGTGCGGGCATTTATGAAGTAAGCCTCACGGTGACCGATGAAGAGGGACTTACCGATATGGCGGTTGTCGGCGTTGAAGTAGAGGAGCCAGTGGTAGTTATCCCTGATGACCCGGAATTTGAACTGAGGGTAAATGCGGGAGGACCAGCATTGACTTATGAAGGCAGGGATTTTGTGGCCGACACTTATTTCATCGGCGGACAGACCTATTCCAATAGCAATGCGGAAGTGCCAGCCCTGTATCAGACCGAACGGAGTTCTCCAATGAAGGTATTTGATTATGCTGTTCCTTTACCGAATGGCACTTACCAGGTAACCCTGCACTTTGCAGAGATTTATTGGGGAGCGAATGCAGGAGGAACTGGAGGTACCGGTAAGCGGATATTTGATGTGAACATTGAAAACGACATGGTATTAAACGACCTGGATCTCAATGCTGAAGTTGGTGCTCAAACGATATTGGCCGAAACCTTTGAAGTTACAGTGACTGATGGGGAGCTCAACATGAATTTCTCCTCTTTGGATGGTGTAAACCAACCAAAACTGTCAGCCTTTGAAATTACAGGTCAGCAAATCCAACCTGATTTCACCTTGTACCTGAATACGGGTAGTGCAGATGATGTGAGTTTTGAGGGTAAAACCTTTATTGGAGATGTTAATCTTCCAGTGTACTATGATTCTGACCACACCTATACAAATTCAGCTGCAAGTGAAGAACCTCTTTATCAAACAGAGAGAGGTCCTGATGATGGATTGAAACCATTGGGCTTGGCAATTGAGGTGCCGGATGGGGTTTATACTGTAAGTACTTATCACAATGAACTGTTCTTTGAAGGTGGTGCAGGAAACAGGGTGTTTGATATCTTAATCGAAGGAGTTTTGGTGAAAGATGATATGGACCTATTCCTTGAATCAGGAAATGAACCTGTCAAGTTTACCTTCGAAGACGTCGTGGTTAGCGACGGAGAGATGAATATCGATTTCCCTGTCAGTGCCAACAGGCCAACTATTTCCGGAATAGCTATAGAAGGATTTAGTACTGAAGGAGCAAGGATAAAAACAAGCAGTACCCCAATGCTGGTGGCTAGTCCTATGGAAGGAGATGGGCCTTTATTGGTAAGCTTCTCCGGAGACCTCCTGGGAACAGCTGATCCTGAACTTAGTTACTTCTGGGACTTTGGGGATGGCAACGCTTCCAAGGAAAAGAATCCTAAGCATACCTTTGAGCAGGCAGGAGCGTATGAAGTCAAAGTGCGAATCAGTAAATATGGTATTCCATTACTTACTGAAACCATTTCGATTTCGGTTTGGGATGAGGGAATCAATCCTGATTCTGAAGAAGCTGCTGAAAGGCTGTTGCACATTAGCATGTATCCTAATCCGGCATCTAACTTTGTAACCCTTAGCATTGATCATGAAACAGAGCGAATAGCAGAAGTGAGGATCTTTGACCTGAGGGGTAGGCTGGTGAACATTTACGAGCCTGCAGATGAAGTCAGCAGTAACGCATTTGAGATACCTGTAAATGATCTGGCTGCTGGCGTGTACTTTGTAAGTACTGTCACCCAAACCGGAGCCAGAGACATGCAAAGGTTGATTGTGGTGCATTAGTGCTTGATTACCCGATTAGATTGAATAAGGGGGATCCTAAAAGGATTCCCCTTTTTTTATTTACATATCCAATCAAAAAGAATGGTTTGTTTTTGATATTCGTTTGAATATTTTAATTTTGAAACCTGAACTCAAATAAGTGTTGACTTTGAAATAAAAATAATTTTTATTATTGCTAATTAACGCTGTTTTTAAATTTTCTATTGTTTTTAACACATAAAAAATGAAAATCCGAAATATATGTTGTATCGGTGCCGGGTATGTTGGAGGCCCGACTATGGCCGTGATCGCGAAGAAGTGTCCTGACATTAATGTTACTGTTGTAGATATCAATAAAGCCAGAATCGCAGCCTGGAACGATCCGAATGTGGAAAATATTCCGGTCTATGAACCTGGCTTGTCTGCAGTTGTAGCCGAGGCCAGAGGAAGAAACTTGTTTTTTTCATCTGAAGTGGATAAGGCCATTGACGAGGCAGAGATGATTTTTATATCTGTGAATACACCTACCAAAACCTACGGGGAGGGAAAAGGCCAGGCTGCAGATCTGAAATGGATTGAATTGTGTGCCCGTCAAATCGCAAGGGTGGCAAAAGGGGATAAGATAGTGGTAGAGAAATCTACCCTTCCGGTCCGCACGGCCAGTACATTAAAAGATATCCTGACCCATACGGGAAATGGGTTGAATTTCCAGATTTTGTCTAATCCCGAATTTTTAGCAGAAGGTACGGCGGTGGATGATTTAATGAAACCTGATAGGGTACTTATTGGAGGAGATCAGACACCTGATGGGGAAAGGGCCATTCAGGCACTAGTTGAGGTTTATGCCAGATGGGTACCTAAAGACAGGATACTAACCACGAATGTTTGGTCTTCTGAATTGTCAAAATTGACAGCCAATGCCTATTTGGCCCAAAGGGTGTCTTCTATCAATTCACTGTCTGAACTTTGCGAATTTACTGAAGCAGATGTGAATGAGGTAGCCAAGGCCATCGGGACAGATTCGCGTATTGGCCCCAAATTTCTGAAGGCTTCAGTGGGCTTTGGAGGGTCCTGCTTTCAAAAGGACATTTTGAATCTGGTTTATATCTCCCGGTCTTACGGATTGCATGAAGTGGCTGACTATTGGGAACAGGTGATCATTATGAATGACCATCAGAAAAGGCGGTTTTCCAAAAAAATCATCAGGAATTTGTACAATACCGTAAGTGGTAAAAAAATTGCATTTTTAGGCTGGGCCTTTAAAAAGGACACCAACGATACCAGGGAGTCGGCGGCCATTTATGTGGCAGATCACCTTTTGAATGAACAATCTATTATTGAAGTGTACGATCCAAAAGTCAACAAACAGCAGATTTTTTCTGATCTTGATTATCTGGGCTCCAGAAGCCCCGAGGACAACCGGAAAAATCTTACAGTTGGCTCTGACCCTTACAAGGTTTGCGAAGGATCACATGCAGTTGCGGTCCTTACAGAGTGGGATGAATTTAAAACTTATGATTGGCAGAAAATTTATGATAGCATGTTAAAACCTGCCCATGTTTTTGATGGAAGGAATTTATTGGATAAAGAAGCCCTGAGGGCTATCGGATTTCAGGTTCATGCAATAGGCACTGCAGATTAAAAAAAAGTAAAACAAAAAAGGGGATCAATTGATCCCCTTTTTTAATTCAATTATTTGTCCTTAACATCATCCTTAACCTCGTCCAATATTTTTTCGACAGCTTTCACATCAAGCTTTTCATCTTTCGCAAAAAATGATGCAAGTTTGGCAAAGGAACCGCTAAAATAACCCGAAAGCAGGTTTTTTATGGTAAAACTCCTGTATTCATCCTTTGAAACGATTGGATAGTATTCATGAGACTTACCATAGGCATTGTGCTTGACAAAACCTTTCCTTTCTAATATCCGTATAATGGTTGAAACAGTATTATAGGCTGGTTTCGGTGTTTTCATTTTTTCCAGGACATCCTTGACAAAACCTTTCTCAATGTCCCAAAGGATCTGCATGATCTGCTCTTCCGCTCTTGTTAATTCTCTCATATTTTTATTTAAGTAGGTGATTTTTCATGAACTTAACCATTTAGTTTTTTATTTGCAAAACTTTTATAAAAAAAATTTTTTTTAAATGGAATTATTCAAAAAAAAGTGTTTAAAATTAAAATTACCTGTAGGGCCTACAAATATCCATGAATTTGCTCATATTGGTTTTATTGCAAAGTTTTCATTTTTATTATTCCAGAAGCATGCAATAATTTGATAAGCGGATAAGTTGGGTCAAACTCAAACCATTTGACCGCAAAATTAACCCGTTTTGGAAGGCGATGGTGGTTGTTTTGAAACAATTCTCCAAGCATCAGAAAATCCAGAAACAGAGAATTTTTTGACTGGTCGTTATTGTTAAAATTTGCGTAACCGTATTTGTGGCCGCTCCAATTGACGATGGCACCATGTACTGGTCCCATCATAAAATGTATGGGCAATAGAAAATACATCCACCAATGGGTGCCAGCCAATTCAAACACGCTTATCGATAACACATAGATAGATACGTAAACCAAAACCCATCCTATTCTAATGCCCATGGTATCGGCAAAGCGGTCAAACCGATTCCAGTCCGGTACATCCTTTGAGAACCTTTCTTCGGGCTTTACCTTGAATGTGAAATGCTCATTGTAGATTTTTTTTGTTTTCCACATCATGGTAAACAGGTTCTCTGTATGGTGTGGACTATGAGGATCATCCGGGGTATCACTGTAGGCATGATGCATGCGATGTAAAATAGCATAAGCTCTGGGGGATAAATAGGAACTCCCTTGAGCAATCCAGGTGAAAACGTAAAAGAATTTTTCCCAGAATTTGCTCATGATAAACATTTGGTGAGCCGCATAGCGGTGAAGGAAAAAACTCTGGCAAAACAAGGAGAAATACCAATGGATAAGAAATAGAAATAGTAGAATCACTAGCTGTCAGATTTGATTGTAATTATAAGGTAAAATTAAATCCATTTTTTTTTAAAAAAAGCATCAGAACCTATTATTTATATAAAAGGTGATTCATGTCACTTTTTTGAGCAATGTAAAAGGAGTTATAAGAAACCTGTTTTTTTATTTCTTAACAGAATGGGCTACATTTAAGTTTAGAATGAATAAACCCAAAAATTATACCGACCCAAATCAGGGAAAGCATAATAACTTGCGAAATTCAGAATTGGCTGTAAATGAGAAAGATGCTGATCTTTGGATTCAATTTAAGCAGGGTAGTGAAACCGCATTTATTAAAATTTATGAAAGGTACTACGATCAGCTTTTTAATTATGGGTTAAGGCTTTCCGGACAGCCGCAGCTTACAGAAGATTGTATTCAGGACCTTTTTATTCAAATCAGGCTAAAAAGATCGGGGTTGGGAGATACAGATAGCATCAAATTTTACCTGATGAAATGCCTGAAAAGGAAACTGATTCGTGAAATGGGCAAATCCAAAAAGACCGTAGCCTTCAAAGATCATGAACCATTTCAGATCATTTATTCCCATGAGCAGGTAATGATTGATCAACAATTTCATGAAGAACAGGCAAATCAACTTAATCAAGCTTTGAAAAAATTGTCAGGACGGAAAAAGGAAGCGCTATATTATTTTTATTTTGAGGGCCTTCCCTATCACCAAATTAGCGAGTTAATGGGGTTTTCCCATGTTAAATCCGCCAGAAACCTGATTTACCAAGCCATATCCACATTGAAATTGGTACTTCAATAGCCCTTTAGCTGGCTATAGTATTTTTTTTGCATTTGCCTTTTTAAAGTATTTCCTCTACCATCAAAGTGAAATTTTCTGATTTTTTTTTAAAAATAATGATGTCATTTTCCTTCCCTTTGCCTTATACCCATAAGAAAGCAGCTGAAATATGAAAATGGCTAAGGATACCACCTTTCTATTGTTAACCGATCCGGAATTTGTCCGTTGGGTCAGGTCCCCTGATGCGGAGTTGGATACGTATTGGAAAAATTGGCTGCTAGCACATCCTGATAAAATAAAGAGTGTAAAAGAGGCCAGAGAAATAATTAATGGTTTGAAGTCGAAACAAGGTGTCTTGCCAAAAAATAATAAATACGAGGTATTACAAAAAATTTTGGCAACAGAAACACCGGGGACAGGGCCTTCATCAGAAAAAAACACCTCGCAAAGAGACCCGTTTTTTTGGCTCATTATGGGGCAGTGGACCAAGGTAGCTGCCATTTTGGTTTTTGTACTGGTATCCATTTTTTTATTGAGCAGGATGGCCATTGATCCGGCACCATTGGAACCTGCCGATGTACCAAAAGTGGCCATGATAGCAAAAACTACGCAATTTGGGGAAAAATTGAATTTCAAACTTCCCGATGGCTCAACAGTTTGGTTGAATTCAGGCAGTGAATTGATTTTCCCGGAAAGATTCGATTCATTGGAGAGAAGGGTTATCCTGACTGGAGAGGGGTTTTTTGACGTTCAGCAGGATTCCAGCAGCACATTTAGGGTAGTGTCCGGTAATCTGGTCACCGAGGCAGTAGGCACTTCTTTCAATATCAAATACATTGATACGGATCAATTGGCAGTTTCCTTGGTCAGTGGGAAGGTAAGGATAAACCACGATAGCTTGGAACGTGGCTTGATTTTACAAGCAGGCCAGCAGCTTAGTTACCTTGATTCAGATAGGCGTTTTGAGGTAAAACCCTTTTCTACTGCTGAAATTACAGGATGGAGGGAAGGGCTGCTTCAATTTTCCAATGCTGGATTTGAAGAGGTGATTCGTCAATTGGAACGCTGGTATGGGGTCAGCATTTCAGTTACAGGCCATCCATCCAATACCTGGCAACTCAGCGGAAAATACAACAATCAAAATCTCGATTTGGTGTTGGATCGAATGGCTTATATAGAAAATTTCGAATATTACATCAGCGGCAAAAACGTAAACCTAAAATTTTAAATATATGACAGACTTCCAATGAAAAAATGGGTAAAGAACCCCTAAAATGGTCCGGGATGGAAAGTCATTGGGGAATGCACCATCACCGAACCAGGCTTAATGAATGTTTCAATAAACCTTTTAAAATTATGAAATTTAAATTACAAAAGACAATTTATATGTTGTCACGCTATTTCCTTTATGGATTTTCCCTGCAACTACTGGTATTAAACCTGGTTCTAGCAGGAAGTGTCAATGCCCAATTGGAGACTATTGATAAGGTTTGGGTCAATTTGAATCAAAAGGAGATGTCTTTGGGCCAGTTTTTCAGGCAGGTTGAATCCAGGACACCCTTCACCTTTTCCTATGACAAAAAGGATCTGGATAGGGAAATGAAAGTGGTTTTGACCGACAGCGGTGCAAGTGTGGAGACCATGCTTCAGGAAGTATCCCAGCAAACTTCACTGGGTTTCCGCCAGGTCAATGATCAGATTGATGTGAGAAAAATTAACAAGTTATCCGCTAAAGTGGAAACCTTGGTGGAAATAACGGTGAGTGGAATGGTAAAAGATGAGCAGGGTCAACCCCTGCCGGGTGCCACTGTTTCTGTACAGGGAACTTCTACGGGTACTGTTACGGATCTGGACGGCAGTTATTCCCTGACTGTTCCTGATGATGCCGTATTGATCTTTTCATACATAGGTTACGATACCCAAAGGGTAACAGTAGGCAACCAGACAACGATCAATATCACCATGAGTATGGATGAGTCTTCTCTGGAGGAAGTTTTGGTCATCGGTTACGGTACTCAGAAGAGAAGTGATCTGACTGGTGCAGTATCCTCTGTTAAGGCAGAACAATTGACAGCTTATCCCGCCATCGATGCGGTGCAGGCCTTACAAGGACGGGCTGCGGGGGTGCAGATTCAGGCCAATAACGGAGCACCAGGTGCAAGTCTTAAGGTTCGGATCAGGGGAGGTACTTCTATCAATGCCAGCAGTGACCCTATTTTTGTGGTGGACGGATTTATAGGTGCGGCCATGCCTCCTCCGGAAGATATTGCATCCATTGAAGTGTTGAAAGATGCTTCGGCCACGGCCATTTATGGATCCAGAGGAGCCAATGGAGTCATTATGGTCACCACCAAGAGAGGCAAGAAGGGGGCCGCCAGAATTGAATTCAATACTTCTTACTCCATGCAAAACGAAATCAACCGGTTGGACTTATTGAATGCGGACCAATTCAATGACTATATATCCGATGCCAGACCCAACATTGAGCCTGCTGGAGGAGATACCGATTGGCAGGATCAGATATTTCGGACGGGAGGCATTCAGAATTACCAGCTCTCCATCAGTGGAGGAACAGATAATGTCAATTATTATGTATCAGGAGCCTATTTTGATCAAAAAGGGGTAATCATCAATTCGGATTTCAATCGGTTCAGCATTACCAGTAACCTGGATATTCAGGCTACGGAAAAGCTAAAAATAGGATTGAACCTTTTCGCCCGGAGAAGCAGTAGTGACGGGGTAAGAACCCAGGAAGGTTCCGGCGGACTCACCCCGGGCGTAGTTGCCTCAGCATTTAAGTTTGAACCGGATCAACCCATTTACAGGGAGGATGGAACTTTCACGGTTGCACGCCTGAATGATCCCCATGACAACCCGTATGCTGTGGCTACACAATTGGTCAATGAAAATGTAAACGACAGGTTTCAGGGCAATTTCTTTGCAGAATATGACCTGTTGGAGAACCTGAAATTCAGGACTACCTTAGGAGCAACTGCCAATGCCAGTCGCACTGGTTTGTATTCCCCAACTACCGTGACGGAAGGCAGAAATGTAGGAGGAGATGCACGCATTAATGCCTCCCGAAACACCTTGTTCTTAAATGAAAATTACCTGACCTACACGAAGAACTTTGCCGGTGACCATACATTCACCGCCATGGGAGGGTATTCCTACCAATCATCTGAAAATGAAAATTGGGGAGCAAGGGGTACTTCATTCATCACCGATGCCTTTTCCTTCTGGAATCTGGGCTCTGCTGCGGTTTGGCAAACCCCCAATTCAGGTCTTACCGATTGGAGGATTTCATCATTTTATGGTCGTTTGAATTATTCTCTGGGAGACAAGTACCTCCTTACTTTTAATGCCCGTTATGATGGATCTTCTACCTTTTCAAGAAATAACAAGTGGGCCTTTTTTCCTTCAGGAGCCATTGCCTGGAACATGAAAAATGAACCATTCCTGGAGACCTCGGATCTGATCAGTTTCTGGAAGTGGAGAGCCAGCTACGGAATTACAGGAAATCAGGCGATTTCTCCCTACCAGACATTGGCCAGGTTTTCGCCGGTGTTTACAGTGATCGATGGTGTGCCCGTCAATGCCGTCCGCCCAACCACGGTAGCGAACGACAACCTCACCTGGGAAACCACCGCCCAATTTAATATTGGAGCGGATATTGGCTTCTGGGACGATCGGGTAACTTTATCAGCAGAATATTACCGCATGGTCACCTCTGACCTTTTATTTGCTGTTCAATTGCCACAATATTCCGGTTACACCAATCAATTGAGAAATATCGGTGAGGTGGAAAACAAAGGAGTGGAATTAACCCTGGGCTCAAGAAACCTGGTTGGAGCCTTTCAATGGGACATGGATATCAACTTCTCCAGAAACCGGAACACCGTTTTATCGCTGCCCGATGGAAATGATATACAATATGGTTCCGGTCCGGGACATATGGTAGGCCTTGGCACCACACAACTGCTTAAAGAGGGTTATCCTGTTGGTAGTTTCTTTGGTTGGGTTTACGATGGTGTTTATCAGGAGGGAGAAGGTTTCCTTCCCGGTGGAGGTTTTGAACAAACTCCAGGAGGGGAAAAATTCAGAGACCTGAACAACGACGGTACGTTAAACAGCGACGATAGGGAGATCATTGGTAATCCCCATCCCGATTTCTTCTGGGGTTGGAACCATGATTTCAGGTACCGGAATTTTGACCTGAATGTATTCTTTCAGGGTTCCTTTGGCAACGATATCCTGAGTTACACCCTGATGGAGTTGGATTTAATGTCAGGGATAAACAATGCCACTACTGCGGCGCTGAACAGATGGACGCCCACAAACACGCAAACGGATATCCCAAGGGCCTTTAATGGAAGGACCAGAAGGGTGTCTACCCGTTGGATTTACGACGGTACTTTTACCAGGTTGAAAAACCTCTCTCTGGGCTACAATTTCCCTAAATCGATTGTTGACAGGTTGAGTTTATCCAGGCTGAGAGTATATGTGAGTGCCCAGAACGTTCTGACCTTTACCCAGTATGAAGGGTATGATCCAGAGGTGAATTACCGATCCGGTGGAGCTACCGATGGCAACAGGAACCTGGGATTGGATTACGGAAGCTATCCCAATGCAAAAAGTTATACAGTGGGTTTAAATGTAGGATTTTAATCTAGCCACCAAAAAAGAAATAACCATGAAAACGAAAATATATAAATCTTTGGTTTTGGCCATGACTTGCTGGTTTGCCGGATGTACCGATCTGGAAGAAAAACCGGTTGGTTTGTTGGCCCCGGAAAGCTTGTTTAATTCAGCAAGTGATGTGGAAACGGCCATTTTTGGAGCTTATGGATGGATTGCTTCCGAAAGATTGTACGGAAGACAATTTGTAACTGCGCTGATGCTTCGCGGCGATATGGTAGATATTGGAGACCGGGGTACCCCTGCCGAGCGGCAGCAGGTGAATGATTTCAATATGGATGATAATAATGGAATGGTCCGCTCTTTTTGGCCTTATTGGTACCAGGTGATCAGTGCGGCCAATGCCGCTATTTCCGGTGCCGAAAGCCTTGAATTGCAAGAAGAGGTCAACAACAGGTTGGTTGCAGAAGCCAGGTTTGTTCGTGCCTTTAGCTATTACCATCTGGTCCGTGTTTTTGGAGACATCCCCTATATCGATTATTTTATCAATGATCCGGAAGCGGTTAAGGATATTTCCAAAACCAGTTCCTCAGAAGTTTATCAGGGAATATTGGCTGACCTGGAATTTGCCAAACAATGGCTTCCTGACAATCAGCCCAATAATGTCAGGTCCCGGCCTACCAAAGGCACGGCCGCATCTTATCTGGCTTCCGTACACCTTACCCTTGCGGATTATCCCAAGGCCTATGAGGAAGCCAAATGGGTAATTGACAATAAAGAAAGGTTTGGTTATGCTTTGGAGGCAGATTATCAAAACCTCTTCCGGGCGGAGATGGCAGATAATTTGAATGAACCAATTTTTACACTGGACTTCCTGGGTCAACAAAACGGCGGAGGGGGTGCCAATGACGATATCATGCCACCGATGACCGGCATCCGGGGAGCAGATCAGCTGGGATGGAGCGTTTGCGTTCCCTCCATGGCAGTGTACAATACCTGGGATGACCGCGACTACCGCAAGGAAGTTGGTTTCCAACCAGAGGCTTTGATCAATGGGGTAATGGAACCATATACCGAATATGCCAATACGCAACGGCCTCATATCGCCAAATACAGAATGTATCCCGGTAATAGCAATTCTGATGGAAGGTACTCGGATCATAATTATGCTGCCATGCGCTATGCCGAGGTTTTACTGATCGCTGCAGAAGCGGCAGCTGAGGTGAATAGTGGGCCTACAGCAGAGGCCGTCGAATATGTCAATGCCATCCGGGAGAGAGCCAGAAATGCCGGCGGAACACAAAATGCTTTTCCTGAAGATGTACCTGCAGGTTTGAATAAGGACAGCTTTATCGAGTTGGTATTGGACGAACGCAGGTTGGAATTATCTTTTGAATATAAAAGATGGTATGACATCAAAAGGAGGCAATTGGGAGAACAGGTGTTCACTGGCCCGGAAAGCCTGGAGCCTCATCCTAATTTTGACCCTGCAAGGGATTACCTGATGCCACTTCCCAGAATAGAATTGGATGTCAATCCCAACCTTGGTCCGCAAAACCCTGGCTATTGAGAACTTGACCCAATTACAATGCAAAAGGCGATGGATATTTTCCATCGCCTTTTATTTTTTCCGGGTTTGGTTTAAACCCTTACCGATTCCCAAAAGCCCCGGAAGGGGCGTACGGTATAATTTACCTTAACCTATTTACTGAGCCACCTATTAAACGGGCTTAGGCTACCACCGATCCATCCTGGATGGTACTATTGTAGTTTGGCCTTGCGAAAAAACGATATTTAATAAACAGGGAATTCCTTTTCCAGGCCATGGAAATTATCAATCATTTGCCATTGGTCTTCGGGGATTTTTTGTCGGGCCGTTGAAGCTGCCCCATATTGTACGTAAGTGAGTGCACTCGCAAGTCTGAATTCCTTAATATCCCCCCAATTGGACGAAGGATCGTCTGCCGCGGGAATGTCCACCGGAAAGCCATCGTAATAGGCTGCATTACCGGCAGCATTCGCAATAGCAAAGGTTATGGGGACCAACTCCACATCATTTTGTTCCAGAACAGGGTTAAATTGAGATAGGGGAAAAGAACCTACAGGCTTACCATAGGTTCTTTGTCCTACCAGCACTATATCCATGTACGGGTTCAGGCAATTGATGATCAATTCACTGGCAGAGGCAGATCCTCTGGAGGTGATGACGATCAATCTCTCCAAAGCAATACCGCCTCTTTTTTCAAACCTGTATGTTTCATTGAGATTACTCTTGTCCGCATTTAAGGCATTGGTATACATCAATTCTCCATTGGCGGCTGCCGGAATCAGTCCATTCATGATTTGCTCGGCCACATCCACGGATCCACCCCCATTGTATCTCAAATCTAAAATTAGTTCATCTATTCCCGCAGCGTCAAAGTAATCCAAAGTTTCCTCTACTTCGGTACTTCGGTTGGGACTTAAACCAGCGGTGGCTTTGAAACTGTTATATACCCAATAGCCAGTTTTTTTGCCTCCGGTTTCAATGACATTTTTATACAAGACAGAATTGGCCTGGTATTCGGCCTTGGTATTGCTGCGGGTAGTAGTAGTTCCATCCGGAAGCCTGAAAGTAAAGGAATTGGAAACACCAGGCAGGTTTTCACCCAGATCAAAATTGTACCCATTGCTTCTTCTGTAATCAGCAATAGGTTTCCCATTGATTTCGATAATTTCCCACCCCCGCTGCCAGCCATCCTGGCCGGCTGGAGAATCTTCATAGACAAAAGAAACATAAAGTTTATTGTCCTCGCTCAAAGCAAAGCCAAAACCATGGCCGGCATTTTGGCCGGTAAAGGCCTTGTTAAAGTCTTCCCTGGTTGTAATATAAGACCAGCGATCCAATTCTTGGTACATCAGCCCATATAGCAGCTCATCATTGCTGCGGTAATTGCTTACATCCAGGGCAAGGGGTAAACGATCATTCCAATAGTACCATTCCTGCATGCTTTCATAAATGGCTTCCTTCACCAGATTTTGGTTTCTGGGCAATTCGCCAATATCTTCTTTACAGGAAAAAAGAAGAAATGAAAACCCAAAAAGAAAGACAAAAACTAATTTTTTAAATTCTACCAACATCTTTATTCTGCTTAAACTTCTCATTAGTAACGTATTCAAAGTCCATTTGGATGCCCCAATTTGAAACATTTGAACATGAAGTATATAATTTCCCGCGATGACAAAAGCTATAGGGCAAATTAATTGCACATTTTTACAAACCACTTGCCTTCGGATATTGTTACTTGACTGTATGTTTAAAAATATGAGGAGATGACAGAAAAAGCCAAAAGTCAAAAGACGGATAAATATAAAATTATCGAAGGATACATCAATCACATTTTGGAAACAGGTTCGGAACCAGTTTCTGTATTTAAGTTTGCAAAAGATCTGAAAATGCAGGAGGCTGCTTTTTACGAACATTTTACCAATTTCGGAGCCATCAAGAAAGCTGTTTGGGAGATGATTTTTGACCGGACGCTAACTGATCTGGAAGGGCAGGAAGTGTATAAAAGTTACAGTGCAAGGGAAAAGCTCCTGGGATTTTTTTTCACCTGGATAGAAGAATTGAAAAAAAGAAGGTCTTATCTGCTTGCCGTTTACGGAGAGAACTTGATGAAGGATAAAAAATTCCCTGCAGAGCTTAAGGGTTTCAAGTCTGAATTCAAAACCTTCGTCAATGAAATTATCATGGAAGGAAAAGAGACAGATGAAATTGCTGAGCGGCCTTACATTACAGACCGATATGATGAGGCCTTATGGCTCCAGGTAATGTTTGTTTTTAAGTTTTGGCTGAAAGATGACTCTCCTGCATTCGAAAAAACAGATGCTGCCATAGAAAAATCAGTGAACCTTGCTTTTGACCTTATGGGAAAATCAGCACTTGACAGTTTTGTGGATTTCTCAAAATTTTTATTTCAATCCAGATAACAAATGACTCAAAAATTGAAAGAGCAACAAAGCATCCCTGTGTCAAAGGTGCAAAGGGCGGCCAAATTTATTAGTACCGGTGCAAGGGTGGGAGGTAATTACATGAAGCATTATGCAAAAAAGGTAGTAAATCCTTCATTGACCAGAGATGACCTGGACAAAAGCAATGCTACAGATATCTATGATTCCTTAAGTGAATTGAAGGGAAGTGCTTTAAAGGTAGCCCAAATGATGGCTATGGATAAAAACATGCTGCCCCGTGCCTACCAGGATAAATTCACCATGGCACAGTACAGTGCTCCACCACTGTCTTATCCATTGGTGGTAAAAACCTTCCAGCAGCATTTTAATAAAGGGCCTGAATCACTTTTCGACACCTTTACACCTTCAGCTGTAAATGCTGCTTCCATCGGTCAGGTTCACCAGGCAACAAAAGACGGCAAAATTTATGCAGTCAAAATACAATATCCCGGAGTAGCTTCCAGTGTTCGCTCTGATTTGAAATTGGTAAAACCCTTTGCACTTCGCCTGCTGAACATGAATGAGCGGGAATTGGATCATTACATGGAGGAAGTTGAGGAGAAATTGCTGGAAGAGACAGATTATGAACTGGAGGTCAGGAGAAGCAAAGAAATTTCAGAAGCCTGTTCCCATATTGCGGATTTACAGTTTCCCCGCTATTATGAATCACTCAGTAGTCCAAGGATCATTACCATGGATTGGATGGAAGGATTGCATCTCAGGGAGTGGCTTGCCACCAATCCTGATCAGCAAGCAAAAAACCGAATCGGGCAGGCTTTATGGGATTTTTATCACCATCAGGTCCACGAGTTAAAGCAGGTACATGCCGATCCCCATCCTGGTAATTTTATCATTCAGGATGGCAATCAACTTGCCGTAATTGATTTCGGCTGTGTGAAGGTGATACCCGAAGATTTCTATACCGGCTATTTTTCATTGATCAAAAAAGACCTTTTGATCAATGAGGATGAACTAAACCAAATATTTTATGGCCTGGAGTTTATATCAAACAAAGACTCTGAGGAGGAAAAAATCTATTTTAAAAATACATTTAAAGAAATGATTTCGCTTTTGGGAAAACCTTTCCATGTAGACCATTTTGATTTTGCAGATGATGGTTATTTCCAGCAGATTTTTGCTTTAGGTGATAAGATTTCCAATGACAAGATGTTTAGAAAATCCAAACAGGCCAGAGGATCAAGGCATGGTTTGTACATCAACCGTACTTACTTTGGTTTGTATAATTTATTGAACCAACTGCAGGCGGCTGTGGACACAACCAAGCCAGAATGGTTAAAATGAAAAAGTGTAAATTCCTTTAAAGGTCAAAGTGTTCCGATGATTTTTCTTGCCAGCTTGTAGGGAAGGTAAGGGTCTTTGGATTGGTTTACTGTTCCAGTAAAAAAAACTTTCTTTTCAGGAACAAATAATGCAAAAGCGCCTGACATACCCGTATGCCCAATGATCTCAGGATATGCTTTAAGCGGCAGGGCATAACGGGGCTTTTCAGACCTGCTTATGCCCAGGCCGTAGGAAAGGTATTTATTCATAGATTTCCATTGCTGGATGGTATCCAATTCTGTGAGTGGAAACAATTGTCCGTGAAAAAAGGCTTTAAGGAAAATCATACTGTCCCTGGCCGTGCTGACCATTCCTCCTACGGGCCCGAATGAGCTCATCGCCATGGGTATTTCCAGTTGCTTTTCATAGTGATAAAAGGTGGCAGGAGTCCGGTCATGCACATCATTGTAAACGTAAGTTTCATTCATCCCCAGTGGCTTTAATTGAAAATTTATCAATGCCTCCTCCAGGTCTTGCCTGGTGATTTTTTCAGCAATTTTCCCCAACAGTTGAAAATTAGTATCCGCATAGGCTATAGATTTCCTATTTCCTGGTTTGGAAATGGGACCTAATTCCTTAATGGCCTTCAGCAAGTCTTTTGGCCTCCAGGATTGATCCTTACCTGTAAAGAGTTCTTCCCTCAGGCTCTTTTCCCCACTAAAAGAAAATTGAAAATAGTCTGGAAGTCCGGAAAGATGGGAAAGCAGGTGCCCTACTGTGATTTTGGGGGTGAAATCCTGCCCCTTGACAATGCTCAAGCCAAGATAGATGTCCTCATTAAGGAACTTTGTTATGGGATCATCCAAATTTACCAAACCCCTTACTTTTAATTTCAGGACCAGGGCCAGAAGATGCAGTTTGGCTACGCTGGTAATAAAATAAGGCTGCTCCCTGGAAAGATTGCCAGTTGCCCCTGTCCAGGAGATCGGGTCCTTTTTTTCCCTGAAAACAGAAAGGATCGTTCCCTTTAATTTATTCTGCCGGGAAAACTCGTTCAATCGATTCTGCCAGGCAGTAAAAATCCCTTGGTTGGTTTCACTGGAAGATATCATTCTTTAAGAGGATTAAGGTTTAAAGATACTAAAAATTTTGGGAGCGTTTTTGTAAAATGATTCAGGAGTACCAGGAAAATTAGGAAAGAATTTCCCTGTATTTGTCCATGAATTTCACTTAATTTGAACATTGCCCAAAAGAACCCCAGCCCATTCTTAGATATTTCAAACCAGATTATTGATTTATGCATATGACCAATCACTTTTATTCCAGGGTTTTAGTCGGCTTTCTGCTTTGTACTGCCATAAGTTGTGGCGGCAAGGAGACGCAGGTATCGGAAGAGCTACCACGTGTTGCCATTGCCGGTTTAGCCATTGAGTCCAGTACTTTTTCTCCGGCAGTCACTGAAGAGGAGGCTTTTCTAGCCAGAAGAGGGGAGGAAGTTTTTTCTTACTATCCCTTCTTGCAAGAGGACTCCGTGAACAGGAGCAGGGCCAATTGGTTTCCAACTTTAAGAGGGCATGCCATTCCAGGTGGAATTGTTTCGAGAGAGGCCTATGAATCATTGGTGGGAGAAACATTAGCGCGTCTGAAGGAAAATTTGCCATATGACGGCTTGTTTTTTGATATCCATGGCGCCATGAGCGTAGTTGGATTAGATGACCCTGAAGGAGATTTTATCGAAAGAGTCAGGGCTGTGGTTGGTAATGAAACCATCATTTCAACCAGCATGGACTTGCATGGAAATGTATCCTGGCGGCTGGCGGCACATTCGGACCTGATTACCTGTTACCGCATGGCACCTCATGAAGATGCTTTAGAATCTAAAAAAAGGGCCGTAGATAATTTGCTGGAAAGACTGGAATCAGGTAAGGGCAAACCTGCCTATAAAGCCTGGATTCCTGTACCGATATTATTGCCAGGAGAAAAGACCAGCACCAGAGTAGATCCTGGAAAAAGTCTGTATGCAGCCGTTTATCCTGCAGCCGAACAAAAAGGTGTTGTAGATGCTGCCATCTGGGTAGGGTATGCCTGGGCCGATGAACCGAGAAATCATGCGGTGGTAATGGTCACGGGAGATGATCAGGCCAAAGTGACCCAGACAGCTGAAGAGTTGGCACAAAGTTTTTGGGAGAAGCGAAATGAATTTGAATTTATTGCACCAACTGCAACTTTGAAAGAAAGTTTGGATATGGCCATAGGCAGCGATAAAAAACCGTTCATGATCAGCGATATGGGAGATAATCCCACTGCGGGGGGAGCCGGGGATGTTACCTGGACTTTGAGGGAAATACTTGCGCGACCAGAGTTTAAAGATGCCGATGGACCTTCTTTGATTTATGCTTCCATACCAGGTCCGGAATTGGTGGAAGCCGCCGTAGCTGCAGGTGTGGGGGAACAAGTGTCTGCCAATGTTGGAGCAGCAGTGGATGATCGCTTTTCTCCACCTGTTTTATTATCGGGTACGGTGAAGGCTATCGCCCATGGGGATAGAAATGCGGAAACGGAAGTGGTGGTAGCTGTTGGCAGTGTGCAGGTGATTGTCACCAAAAAACGCAAGCCATATCACAGGGAAAGTGATTTCACCAATTTGGGCTTAAATCCCCGGGAAACGGATATAGTAGTTGTGAAAATCGGTTATTTGGTTCCTGAACTTTATGATATGCGTGCTGATTGGGTCATGGCCCTAACACCGGGAGGTGTGGACCAGGATCTGGAGCGACTCGAATTCAAAAGGATCAACCGGCCGATGTTTCCCTTTGATAAAGACATGGAAACGCCGGATCTTTCTGCCCGCCTCGTTCCTTTGTCTCATGAGTATTAATTATTAACTGTGCACATTTCAACGCGGATTTTGTATCGGGTTACCTTATAGCTTGTCTGTAAATCCAAAGGAGCATCAGTAAAAGCTGAAATTTCAAGAAAATATTCGGAAAATCCGTCGCTATGTTGAAAACGGCAACGTGTGATTGATTTTGTCATGGGATCAGGTGGTTGGAGAATACCTAATTCCTTTAGTGGATTCAATAGTTTATAAGGTTAAAAACCCTTGGCAAGGCTTTTGTTTAAAATCTTGTCCCTAAATTTCAATTATCATGTTACTGAGAATTGCTTGTTTTTTTTCTTTTTTAATTCCTTTACAATCCCTTGCTCAGGAGAAGGTGGAAAGGGAGTACAGGGTAAAAGCCCCTGAGGTACCTGCTGAAGCAAGGGATTGGCTGGATGATTCCTTTGAAGGGCGTAAAAAAGTAAAATGGTTTATGGAAGAAACTTCTGGTAAGAGAAGTTATGAGGCCAAGTTTTCCTGGAAAAAAGAGGCCTACAGTGTAGAGTTTGACCTGTCCGGAAAAATTGAAGATATTGAAATCCAAAAAGATTGGGAGGATTTAGAAGAGGAAGTCAGGATTAATCTGGGATCTTATTTTGATGGCAAATACAACAAATGGAGAATTGAAAAGATCCAATTGCAATATACAGGTGACCCGGATGATCTGGAAGATTTAATGGATGAAGAGGAGCAGGAGGATATACAGCTGCGGTATGAGATCGAGTATTACGCCGAAGGGGAAGAAGGGAAAAACCTTTGGGAAGGCCTGTTTGACGATAAAGGAAAACTTATTGGCCGAAGAGAAATCATTATTCCACCAGCAGATAATTTGTTTTTTTGATGAGAAAAATATTTTGGATTATTTTATTGGTTTTGCCAATTGAAATAATGGCACAGGGAAGGGTGAGTAATTTCGGCCTTTTTCCTGAATTTCAAATTGGATTCGACGCAACCGAAAAGCTTAAAGTAACTGGTAAAATAGAAAGCCAGCATGGAATGGTTGATAAGGTTGAAAACAGTGATGCAAAATGGGGTTATTACCACAACCAAACAGATTTTCAGGGTTTTTTAGGAACATCCATCAATCCATTTGTCTCCATAACTGGTGGTTATCAATACCGGTTGGAATCAGGGAGTGAAAACAGCCACCGCTCCATACAGCAAGTTTCCATTTTGCAAAGAAAAGGAAATTTCAAGATCGGACACAGGATCCGTACAGACCAGACTTTTGCACCAAATGATCCGGTAGAATTCCGGTTAAGATACCGGATTTCCTATGAAATACCTATAGAGGGCCAAAGCCTTGATCCGGGAGAATTTTACCTGGTCTTCAGTGATGAACCGATATATAGTATACAATCCGGAGAAAGTGGTCTTGAAAACAGGGTTGTAGCTGCTTTAGGTCATTTTTCCAAAGGGAAACAAAAATTCCAGGCCGGCATAGATTACAGAACCGATCGTTTTTTCGACGATGATTTCCGGCAACGCACCTGGTTTAAATTCGGATGGTACCTCAAGTTATAATGCGGAATATGCCTTGGGTACTATCCGAATAGGGGTGCTGTTCTTATCATCGGTTAAAAGACATCCAGGATTTTATAGGTACGGTCATTTAACCCGAACGAATCGCCTTTCTTTTTTCCTTTCATTTCTTTATAGATTGGCGCCTCTCTGGAAATACCAAAAAGTGCTTCTCCTTCTACTTCAAAGTTCTCTATACTCACACTTGGGAAAAAGGTCATTTTATCGGTTTTGACCACGGCTCCCAGGGTGACTTCATCAAAGATGTTTCCTGCAGTTTTCATTTGTTTCAAAAAGTCCAGTTCGGCTACTACAAAATTTAACTCGTCCGCAATCCTGTTAATCACAATAGCGCTTTCATCCTCCTGACCTTGCTGGTCGTATTCATATTTGTCATCCTGGGCTTGTTGCTCCCCTTCCCTCAATTCCCTGATGCGGGTTTGAAAATCAGAAACAATGGCTTCCTGGTATTTGATGGCTTGTTCCATCACTTTCTTTTTATATGCTTTTTTGTCCATGTTTAAAGATTATGGTGAAAAATATTTGTTGCAAAGTTTTTGTATAAAATTCCATTTATAACTTTAATGTACACACAATTAGTTCAGCGAGCAAATTATGAAAGAGGGAAATAATGGCATGTTTTTAAAATGATTGAGGGAACAAATATGTTTATTTTTAAAAATTGTTAACTTTAAAATTACTTAAAACCGAAACGAGAGAACTATGAAATTATTAAAGAGTGTAAAATCCACGGCAGTATTGATGGTATTGATTGCGTTCTTCTTTTCTGCTACTGTAAGTTCTTGTGGCAACAAAAAGACGGACGATACAGAAGAATCTGCCGAACATCCGGAAGGAGAACACCCTGAAGCAGGTAGCGAAGACGAGCACCCCACCGACGGGGGAGGAGAACATCCCGAATAAATCCTAAAATAAGGTCGATAGAAG
This sequence comes from Cyclobacterium plantarum, assembly GCF_011290685.1. Lineage (GTDB taxonomy): Bacteria > Bacteroidota > Bacteroidia > Cytophagales > Cyclobacteriaceae > Cyclobacterium > Cyclobacterium plantarum. Next base: position 292,228 of record NZ_JAANYN010000006.1, on the reverse strand, counting down.
CATCCTTCCGGTGTTTCTATCGAGCCTTAATTACTTCTGGAAAAAGTAAATGTAGTCTGTGCCACGGCAGATTTTCCATCAATTTCCAATAAAGGGTAGGCCAGAAAATTTATTGGGCCTGAGGCTGGTCCGGGATTTAGCTCTAAATCCCTTCCCCTGCTAAATTCTATGCGATTGGCAGGGTGGCGTCCAAAGTAATACGTGGCCAAAGCGGTATATTTATTTCCTTCACTGATATCTACCGGCCACCACTTCCCTTCTGCAAAGAATTCTGCCCAGCAATGGTACCCATCTATTCCTCCTTCGTTTCTATCCGATGGAATGGCTGCCCCAATCGAAAACCGGGCGGGTATGCCCACTGATCTAGCCAGAGAAATGAACAAGGAATGGAATTCAGTGCAATTACCTGTCTTTGCATCACAGGCATAAACTGCATCACCTTTACCATATTCTCCTGATTTGGCGTACCGCATATTGTCAATGATGTAATCGTAAATGGCCCTGGCCTGCATGAGTTGGCTGTCTTTGTTTTTTTCTCCGATGGCTTCCATGGCTATTTCGCGGAACCTTCTATCTACAGGCATCAGGCGATTGGATGCCAGGTACCTGTCGGCTACTTCTTCCTGAGCAGTGTAAGGACCCTTTTCCTTCCGGTTTACTTTATAAACCAATCTTACCTTTTGTCCACTGTGTTCCGGGCCCAACTTCATGTATAGGATCTGGTTAAGGTTGACTTTGTCCTCAATCATCCGGTGAATTCCCGGAATGTCCGTGGTTACCAATTCCACCTGTTGAAAAGCATCACTTAAAGCGATCGGAATCCACATCTCAGCAGCTTCTTCCAAGATTGGAAGGGTAGCTTGATAATTAAAAACAAATTGATCCTCTCCTTCAATTACCCCTAACAATTCATTGGTAGCTTCTTCTATGGGTAATTTGTACCAGGTTTTGTCTTCTTTTTGTTTCCAGCTGTAAAATGGTTTCCCATTGAGTTTGTGCACCGATGTTGCTGTTACATCCATGGCTCCGGGGTCCCCCTCCATAAAAAAATCCACGTCATAGACATCTCCATTTGCATCTGCCAGGTCAACACAGGCAAAATGGCTTTTAGGGCCGAGATTTGAAAGGTACTCAGTATGTACCCGGACCAGCTTCAACCGTAACAATTTATCCCCGTCTTTTACGATGAAAAAGCCATCGTTTTCTTCCGTTTTGGAATCTATGTATGCCTTGATACCCTTTTCAATATCAGCTATATCAACTTTTGGGCGGGAAACTACCTTATTTTCCTGTTGAGCATTTTCCTTTTTTTCATTGGGCTGGCAGCCATAAAACAAGATTAATCCTAAAATCAGTAGCTTTTGACTGAAAAGGCAAGCGGTATTTATTATCCGGTAGTGGTATGGATTGATTTTCATTTATAATCGGGCTCAGGGTTGATTTTTTCAAAGATAAAATATATCTGTGTAGGAACAAGGAGGTTCCATCGAATATGGAAGACAAAGTTCTGACAAGCCCGGATTTATCTTGCTCCTGGGATTCATCAACAAGGTTCGGAATCCTGAATGATGAAATCTATTTAATTTTATTTTATAAAAACCTTATTTGACTATATTGCATCTTTGTTTTTAATAGTAAAACCAAGTGAATTGACTTAAGACCGAACCCATTAATCCAAACATTCATGAATTTCACCACTTTAGACCTTATCATCTTTGTAGGTTACTGTATTTTAATCCTCATGATGGGATACCTGGTCTCCAGGGAAAAGAAGGGACATATCAAGGATTCCAATGATTATTTTCTGGCGAGTAAAGCTTTGCCCTGGTGGGCGGTGGGTGCTTCGCTGATTGCCTCCAATATATCCGCCGAGCAATTTATCGGCATGTCAGGATCCGGTTTTGCTCTGGGACTTGCCATCTCGACCTATGAATGGATGGCAGCGGCCACACTGATCATTGTGGCCATTTTTTTCCTACCGGTGTACCTGAAAGAAGGAATCAGCACCATGCCCCAATTCTTGTTGAAAAGGTATGATAGCAGGGTGAGGACGGTAATGGCGGTATTCTGGTTATTGGTCTATGTATTTGTAAACCTAACCTCTGTACTTTATTTGGGAGCCTTGAGTTTGGAAACCATCCTGGGTGTCCCCCTGACCTATGGCATTGCCGGTTTGGCACTTTTTGCCATGTTGTATTCTATATATGGTGGGTTGAAAGCTGTGGCCTGGACGGATGTAGTTCAGGTTTTCTTCCTTGTCCTGGGTGGCCTTGCCACTACCTACCTGGCCTTGTCCATTGTAGGTTCAGGGGATGTTATTGCGGGTTTTACCTCTTTGTTGAAAGAAGCCCCTTCCCATTTCAACATGATTATCAATCAGGGAGAGATGATGATCCCCGATGGTGATGGTGGTCAAAGGGACGCTTACCTTGATTTGCCTGGTATCAGTGTGTTGATAGGGGGGATGTGGGTAATCAACTTGAATTATTGGGGCTTTAACCAGTATATAACCCAAAGGGCATTGGCGGCCAAATCCTTAAATGAAGCCCAAAAAGGAATGGTTTTCGCTGGCTTCCTTAAGCTGGTCATGCCTTTGATTGTGGTGATTCCGGGCATTGCTGCCTTTGTGATTGTCAATCAAGGGGTGGACACCTCTTTTATTTCATCCATGACGGATCCGGAAACGGGCATCATCAAGTCAGACCGGGCTTATCCTACCTTGCTTCAGTTATTGCCATCTGGCTTAAAAGGCCTGGCATTTGCCGCTTTAACCGCTGCCATTGTTTCCTCCCTGGCATCCATGGCCAATAGCACTTCCACCATATTTACCCTGGATATTTACAAAACTTTCTTCGACCAAAATGCATCGGAAAATAAACAAGTAAGGGTAGGTAGATTGACGGCTATCATTGCATTTATTATAGCTGCTATAGTGGCACCAGCCTTGAGCGAGTTGGATCAGGCATTTCAGTATATTCAGGAATATACAGGTTTCGTGTCTCCGGGTGTTTTTGCCATATTTATTTTTGGCTTCTTCTGGAAGAAAACTACTTCCAACGCTGCCCTCACCGCTGCTGCCCTGACCATTCCTTTGTCCACAGCCTTTAAATTTTTGACACCAGACCTTCCATTTATTGATCGTATGGGAGTTGTTTTTCTGATCCTTTCGGCATTGATCATTGTTATCAGTTTGCTGGATGGAAAAGGCAAAGACCATCCCAAAGGAATTGAAATTACAAAAGATCTTTTTGTTACCAGTACCAAATTCAAAATAGGAGCTATCCTGATTTCCGGGATCATTGCCGCCCTTTATATCGTGTTCTGGTAAAATATTTATTTAAGAAAGCATGAGACAACTACTGATTGGATATGATGTGGGAAGTTCTTCTGTGAAAACTACTTTGCTGGATGCTGATTCCGGAAAGGTGGTAGCTTCAGAAGGGTTGCCCAAAGAAGAAATGCGTATTGAGGCCCCTCAACCGGATTGGGCAGAACAGGATCCGGAAACCTGGTGGCAATACATCATAGCCACCACAAAAGAGGTAATCAAAAAGGGAGGTGTCAAAGCCGGAGAAGTCAAGGCCATCGGAATTTCTTACCAGATGCATGGACTGGTACTTGTGGATGAAAAATTATCCGTAATCAGACCGGCCATCATCTGGTGTGATAGCCGAGCGGTAGAAATTGGCAACAAAGCATTTGAGGCTTTAGGAAGTGCCTATTGTTTGGAAAACCTGCTGAACTCACCCGGTAACTTTACCGCATCCAAGCTTAAATGGGTGAAAGAAAACGAACCGGATAAGTTTGATAAAATCCATAAAATCATGCTTCCCGGTGATTTTATCGCAATGAAGCTGACCGGTGAAATACTTACCTCTGAAACGGGGCTTTCCGAAGGAGTTTTTTGGGATTTCCAGAAAAACGGATTGGCAGATAAACTTCTGGAATACTATGGGCTGGATGCATCCATTTTGCCGCAGGCCGTACCTTCTTTTGGACATCAGGGAGGTATATTGCCTGAAATTGCAAAGGAATTGGGATTGGAGTCCGGTATTCCCGTGACATATCGTTCCGGGGATCAACCCAATAACGCCTTTTCGTTAAATGTTTTGGACGAAGGGGAGCTGGCTACCACAGCAGGAACCTCCGGTACAGTATATGGGGTCAGTACCAAACCGGTATATGATCCCAAATCCAGAGTCAATACTTTTGTCCATGTTAACCATACAATAGCAGATCCCCGGTATGGAGTGTTACTTTGTGTCAATGGTACAGGCATACTGAACAGTTGGCTTAAGAAGCTCTTGGGTCCGCAAATCATGGATTATGAACAAATGAATCAATGGGCAGCCGAAGTTCCGCTTGGATCTGAGGGGCTGAGTTTTATACCTTTTGGCAATGGTGCCGAAAGAATCATGGAAAACAAACAGGTGGGAGCCCATTTGTCTGGATTAAATTTACTCAAACACGACAAAAGGCATGTGCTCAGAGCCGGACAGGAAGGGATCGTTTCTGCCCTTACCTATGGTTTTAATATCATGAAGCAGATGGGGCTTAACCTTAAGATTGTAAAAGCAGGCAAAGCCAATATGTTTTTAAGTCCCTTGTTTAGGGAGGCCTTTGTCAATATGAATGATGTTGCTCTGGAATTGTATGATACAGATGGGGCCCAGGGTGCTGCCAGGGGCGCAGGAGTAGGTCTGGGAATTTATGCCGGAGCAAGAGAGGCTTTCCAGGGGCTTGAAAAAATTCAGGTACTAGAGCCTGAAAAACAAAAGCAGGAGGCATACAAGGCGGTGTACGGGACCTGGGAGCATAGCCTGCTGAAAGTAAAATGAAGGAAACCAAAAATTAATTTAAATACCTAAATAACAGAACAACATGTCAAAATCATTTTTCCCTAATATCGACAAAATTAAATTTGAAGGCAGGGATTCGAAAAATCCCCTGGCATTCAGGTTTTATGACGAAAACCGAATGATCGGTGGAAAAAGCATGAAAGATCACTTTCGCTTTGCCATTGCTTACTGGCATAGCTTCTGTGGCACCGGAAATGACCCCTTTGGCCCGGGTACATTGGTTCGGGAATGGGATAAGAACCCGGATCCAATACAACGGGCAAAGGATAAAATGGATGCAGCCTTTGAATTTATAGGTAAAATTGGAGCCCCATTCTATTGTTTTCATGATGTGGATCTGATCGATGAAGGAGAAGACCTGGCTACCTATGAAAAGCACATGCAAGCTATCGTGGATTATGCCAAACAGAAGCAAAAAGAAACCGGCATCAAATTATTATGGGGTACGGCCAATGTGTTCAGTCATCCCAGGTACATGAATGGGGCTGCTACCAATCCGGATTTCAATGTGGTAAGCCGTGCGGCCACCCAGGTAAAAAATGCCATTGACGCGACCATCGCACTTGGAGGAGAGAATTACGTTTTCTGGGGAGGAAGAGAAGGATACATGTCTTTGTTGAATACAGACATGAAACGGGAAACGGAGCATTTGGCACAGTTTCTCAGCATGGCCAGGGATTATGGAAGGAAACAGGGGTTTAAAGGTACCTTCCTGATTGAACCTAAACCTATGGAGCCCACGAAGCATCAATATGACTATGATGCAGCTACGGTAATCGGCTTTTTGAGACATTTTGGTTTGGACAAGGATTTCAAACTTAACCTGGAAGTCAATCACGCCACTCTGGCGGGGCACACTTTCCAACACGAACTGCAGGTGGCACAGGATGCCGGATTGCTAGGCAGCATTGATGCAAATCGGGGGGATTACCAAAATGGCTGGGACACCGATCAGTTTGCCATCAATTTACAGGAATTGACGGAGTCCATGCTGGTACTTCTTCAAGGTCAGGGATTTACTACAGGGGGGGTAAATTTTGATGCAAAACTCCGAAGGAATTCCACGGATCTGGAGGACTTGTTTCATGCACATGTAGGCAGTATGGATGCCTTTGCCAGAAGTCTGATCATTGCGAATGACATTATGGAAAAATCCGATTACCAGCTGCTTAGAAAAAGAAGGTACAGCTCTTTCGATAGTGGGAAAGGCAAGGATTTTGAAACGGGCAAACTAAGTTTAGAGGCCTTGAGAGAACATGCCATTGAAATAGGCGAGCCCGAAATGAGCAGTGGCAAACAGGAGATGTATGAAAACATTCTTAATCAATATATTTGATACCCTTGCAATAAAAAAAGGCTTTGAAACTCAAAGCCTTTTTTTATTGCCTTTATTCTTTTTCCAATAGTAAATCCACTTCCCGGATCAAGGCTTGACTCAGGCCTGGGATAAGATTGAGGTCCTGGTCCCAAAATTCAATTTTTGACAGTACACCAGCTACTACCTCTTCGCTTGATTTGATCTTCCAAATTTGGTCGAAATAATGCAGTATTTCCTCTTTGTCCTTTAAAGGTATCTTTTCTCCCTTATAATGCCCCCTGTAAAAAACAATCAAGGCCGCAAAGGCTTCGCAAAGATGCTGTGGCAACCGGTTTTCTTTTCTGATAAAATCCAGTAGTGATGGGAGTACCCTTACTTTCCATTTGGAAATGGAGTTTAGCGCAATATCACTTAATTTATGTTTGATAAATGGATTTCTGAAACGGTCCAGGACCGCTTCGGCAAAAGGTTTCAGGATATCTTCCGGCAAATCCATGGAAGGGATGATTTCTTTAAAAATGGTTTGCTCGATAAAATCACTTGTACCCGAATCATCCATGGCCTCTTTTACCAACCTTATTCCTTTTAGGTAGGCAACGGGAACCAAGCTGGTATGGGCCCCATTCAAAATCCGGACTTTGCGGGTTCTGAAAGGAGTGAGATCAGCAACGAATTTTACGTTAAGCCCCTGCTTGTCTGCCGGAAATTTCTCTTTCAGCTCATCCGGCCCGTCTATGGCCCAAAAGTGAAATGGCTCTGCCATCACCATTTGATCATCCCTGTACCCCAGATTTTCTTGTATTTTTTCAGCGGCGTCAATTGGGAATCCGGGTACGATTCTGTCTACAAGCGTATTGCAGAAAGTATTGTATTTGACCAGCCAGTCTTCAAAAGTGCCGGGAAGGTTCCATAGATCCACATACCTAAGGACATTTTCTTTAAGTTTCTGGCCGTTGTCCGCTATCAATTCACAAGGCAGGATAAGCAGTCCCTTGTCCGGATCACCTTCAAAGTGCCTGAACCGCTGGAAGAGCAATGCGGTTAATTTACCCGGAAAGGATTCCGGCGTAATGGTCCAATCCCTGTCCTTCTCTTCAAAATAAATTCCTGCCTCCGTGGTATTGGAAAAGATAAAGGCAAGTTCAGGAGAATTGGCCAATTCCAAAAACCCTTTGTAATCGATGTATGGATTAATGGCCCCTCTTACACAATCGATGAGCTGATTTTCTTCCACGGTTTCACCTTTTTGAAAACCCCTGACGATCACATGATAAAGACCTTCCTGTTCATTGATTATCCTGGCAGGTTTTCTGCTGTGCACCTGCACCATTTGTATATCACCGTTAAATTCAGCCTGATCGTTGAGCACTTGTACCATCCAATCGGCAAAACCTCTCAAAAAATTACCAGTTCCGAATTGAACGATTTTCAAGGGTCTTGGAGAGGTTTTTCCTGTGTTTTGTCTGTTTAAAGGTTTCATTTTATAGGATTTAATTAGGGTTTAAATTTAATCATTGCAATCTTTTGGAAGAGGCCCTGATGATCAGATTGGCATCAAGGACCTTTTTTACTTTAGGCTTATTTCTCTGGTCGGCATTGACCATTTCGAAAAACAATGCAGCCGCACTTTGTCCCATATCAATGGCTTTTTGATCCACCGTGCTGAGAGTGGGCTCTGTGAAAGCAGTAAAAGGCTCATTACTGAATCCTACCAAACCAACTTCTTGAGGGATTTTCACATTGATGCGTTTCAATTCCTGTAAAGCCCCAACAATAGCATAATCACTGGCAGAAAAAATGGCATCAAACCCCAAATTATTATCTAATAGTCGATGGGTACTCTTTTGTCCCCCGTCCAATTGCATATTGCTTTCTACCACTAATCTTGGATCAAAATTAATACCATTGTCCAAAAGTGCTTGTTCGTAACCTCTTAATCTTTCCTGATAAATCCTGATTTTCATGTGGCTGGTAAAATGGGCAATATGCCGGTAACCTTGCTCAATCAAATGGTTTGTGGCCTGATAGGCAGATAGATAATCATTGATGATGACTTGATTTACATTCAATTTATCCGTGGTCCGATCAAAAAAAACCAGGGGGATGCCTTTTTGAAGTACAGATTCAAAATGGTTGAAATTATGCGTGTTTTTTCCCAAAGAGACCATTATCCCATCCACTCTGGCATCCAGCAAGGCCTCGATGGTTGCGACTTCTTTTTTGTAGTCATCATAGGATTGGCTGATCATGACTTTATAATCCAATGCATTGGCATGTTCCTCAATTCCGCGAACAATGGAGGAGAAGAAATTCCTGTTAATGGTAGGCACAATAATACCAATCAGTTTACTCTTTCCATGGCGAAGGGCAGCGGCAATTCTATTGGGTTTGTAGTTGATGGCCTTTGCGGCATCCAGGACCATTTTTTTTGTTGTTGCGCTAATTCTGGGGTGGTTATTCAAGGCTCTGGAAACCGTGGAGGCGGTAACACCAACTTCCAAAGCAATGTCATGGATGGTGATTTTTTCTTTCTTTCTCATTTATTTTTACTGGACGCAGAATATGGGGCATAGCAGCCTTAAAGCCAATTAAAATGAATGATAAGGAAATAATCCAGCAAATGCAATCGATTGCGCTAATATATGTTTTATTCTTTTGCTTTATTCTTTATATTTAATTCCTTATTGTCCCATTAACCCGAAAAATTGGAAACAGTAGAGGGGGTATTTCAGATATTTAAATGTAAAATATCTTTTTTGTAAAATTTAACCAATTATCATCTAAAATATAAAATAAAAATTATGAAAATCAATAGTAAATTTTGGTCACCTGTGGCGGCATCAATTTTACTTTTAGCTGTGTCATGTTCCAACGAAAAAATGGAGGAAGAAGAAGTGAAAACAACCTTTACCGGAGAAAAGAACGAAATCAAGTTGCTTACCCTGGACCCCGGACATTTTCATGCCCACCTGGTTAAGAAGTCCATGTATGATCAGGTGGACCCCAAGGTTCATGTGTATGCGCCAGATGGTCCTGAACTAAAGGCCTACCTGCAGGCAATTGAGCGTTATAATACGCGTCCTGAAGATCCTACCAGTTGGGAGATGGAAGTGTATACAGGGGATGATTATTTAGAAAAAATGCTTAGTGAGAAAAAAGGTAACGTAATGGTTACCGCAGGAAATAACAAAGAAAAAACCGCAAATATCAAGGCTACCGTTGCGGCCGGTCTCCATGTATTGGCAGATAAACCGATGGCCATTGATGTTGCCGGATTCGAAATGCTCAAAGAATCCTTTGAGTTGGCCAAAGAAAACAATGTGCTGCTTTTCGATATCATGACAGAAAGGTTTGAAATATCTACCATTCTTCAAAGGGAGTTTTCCATGATACCGGAAGTATTTGGTGAATTGGAAAAAGGAAGCCTGGAAGATCCCGCCATTACGAAGGAAAGCGTTCACCATTTTTACAAACAGGTATCCGGCAGTCCTTTGATCAGGCCGGCCTGGTTTTATGATGTGAGCCAGCAAGGAAATGGAATCGTTGATGTGACCACTCACCTGGTAGATTTGGTGCAATGGGAAAGTTTTCCGGAAGAGATCATCGATTATGAAAATGACATCGAAATGATCAATGCCAGGAGATGGACCACTGACCTGACCCTGGATCAATTTACCCGCTCCACGGGTTTACCGTCGTACCCGGATTACCTGGGTGGGGTAGTGGAAGATGGTATTTTAAAAGTTTACGGCAATGGAGAGATCAATTACACCATCAATGATGTTCATGCCAAGGTCTCTGTGATTTGGAACTATGTAGCACCTGAAGGGTCTGCTGATACCCATTATTCTATCATGCGGGGCAGCAAGTCCAATCTGGTGATTCGTCAGGATGCCGAAGAAAAATACATTACTGAATTGTACATAGAACCGGTTGAGGGGGTAGACCTGGCCGATTTTGAAGAAACTCTTAAAGAGCAGGTCGAAAATTTAACAGAGAAATACGAGGGCCTGGGTGTGGTAAAGGTAGCTGACAAAGATGCCTGGCGCATAGAAATCCCTCAGGCTTTCAGAACCAGCCACGAGGACCATTTCAGGGAGGTAACAGAGCGATATATAGAATACCTGACAGCAGGTAAATTACCCGAATGGGAGGTGCCCAATATGCTTGCCAAATATTATGTCACCACAAAAGCATTGGAAATGGCACAATAATTCTGCCCGTTGCATAGCCGAATTTTATTATGGAAAAACCAAGAAGATCATTTATCAAGCAGGCAGGATTGGCAGGCTTCGGATTTGCCGCCGGCATTCACATGCCAGTATCTCATGCATCAGTTTTTACAAAAAACACCAACAAGATGGCAGTAAATGGTCAAAGCATTATCGGTCCATATGGACCATGGGTGGATGGCCTGATTAAAGATTCCTTGCCCAAATTTTCCTACAGAAACCCTTCATTCACCAATTTGGAGCAATGGAAGGCATTGGCCCTCGATAGAACCAGGGAGCGCATGGGTATTCCAGATACAGGCCCGCTTCCTGTTGTCACACGGCATGATAGTCATGTGCATGATGGCTTGGAGATCGAATCCATATCCTGGCAGCTTCCCTATGGCCGGCCTACACAAGCACTGGTGCTAAAGCCTGCAGGTGCCAAAGGTAAACTACCTGCTATTCTGGCTTTTCATGACCATGGAGGTAACAAGTATTTTGGATTAAGAAAAATCACCAGAACAGGAAAAGGCCAACATGAGTTGATGGTTGAACATCAGGACCATTACTATGAAGGTAAGGCATGGGCCAATGAGATCGCCAAAAGAGGATATGTGGTGATGGTTTCAGATGCTTTTACATTTGCCAGCAGACGGGTAATGATGGAGGATGTCCCTGATCACCTGCGTTCCGGTCTGACGGACAAGAATTCGGAAAATGCCGGAAATATTGCTGCCTATAATGACTGGGCGGGTAACCACGAACATATTATGGCAAAATCCCTGTTTTGTGGTGGCACTACCTGGCCGGGGGTCTTCTTTGCCGAGGATAAGGTTGCTCTTGACCTGCTTTTGGCCAGACCTGATGTGGATGAAGCAAGGGTGGGCTGTGGAGGCCTGTCCGGTGGGGGCTTACGAACGGTTATGATGGCCGGGTTAGACCACAGGATCAAATGTGCCGTTTGTGTGGGTTTTATGAGTACCTGGACAGATTTCATTTTGAATAAGTCCTATACCCATACCTGGATGACATATGTTCCCAGGTTGCCTGAAGAACTTGATTTTCCTGAAATACTGGGGTTAAGGGTCCCATTGCCGACCTTGGTATTAAACGATAAGGAAGATCAATTGTATACCTTGCCAGAGATGGAAAAAGCAGATAAAATTCTGGCAGACATCTATGAAAAGGCTGGATTCAGCGACAATTACAAGGCCTCCTATTATCCCGGTCCCCATAAATTTGATGCGGACATGCAGCAGGAAGCCTTTTCCTGGTGGGACAAATGGTTAAAAGCTTGACACAAACCTTTATGAAAATGAAAATAATCCATTACCCATTAAACTTCTCGTTCTTTTTCTCTTTGTTATTGCTCTTCCCCATATGGGGTTCCAAAGCTCAATCTTCAGCATCGGATGATATGCTTTGCGTAGGTGCTCATTGGACAGAAGAAGAAGGAGCCGGTTTCCTGCAAATGATGCAGACTGAATATACCAGCGAAAAAGCCTGGGACAAAAGGGCCAAAACCATTCGCAAGCAAATTTTAAAGGGAACGGGCTTGGACAAAATGCCTGAAAAGGGTCCCATGAACCCCATCATGGGCGAGATTAGGGAATATGATGGTTATAGTGTCCGGAATGTAGCTTTCGAAAGCTTACCCGGAGTATTTGTCACTGGAAGCCTGTACATGCCAGCGGAATTCACGGGTAAAGCACCAGGAATTCTCAGTCCTCATGGCCATTGGGATAAGGAAGGAGAGGTGGGCCGTTACCGGCCAGATGCACAAAAAAGATTTGCCTCTATGGCAAGGATGGGGGCCATGGTCTGGGCCTATGATGCCGTGGGCTATGGACAGCAAAAAGAGCTCGGCTGGGACCACAGAGAAGACGGGGAAGTGCTAAAACTCCAACTATGGAACAGTATACGGGGAGTGGATTTTATTCTGTCAATGGGCGCAGACCCTGAGCGGTTGGCCGTGACAGGAGCTTCAGGGGGGGCTACCCAATCCTTTCTTTTGGCTGCTGTGGATGATCGGATCGATGTGGTAGCACCTGTAGTCATGGTATCCGCCCATTTTTTCGGGGGCTGTGTATGTGAAAGCGGGATGCCCATTCATAAGAATAAAAATTTCCAAACCAACAATGTAGAAATTGCGGCTCTGGTCGCTCCAAAACCTCTTTTGCTGGTATCTGTAGGAGGAGATTGGACCAAAAATACACCTCAGGTGGAATACCCCCACCTGCAATACATTTATGGATTGAAAGGTAAAAAGGAAATGGTTCAAAACATCCATATTCCAGCCGATAATCATGGATATGATGACAAAAAACGTCAAGCAGTTTATCCCTTTTTAGCCGAACATCTGGGATTGGATCTTTCCAAGGCCATGCATAAGGATGGAAGGTTAAATGAGGATAATGTTGAACTGGAAGCCCAGGAAGATTTGTACCCGTTTAATGAAAAATCCCCTTTTCCTGAAACAGCCATCACTTCCATATTCGATGTTAAATGGTAATTTGTATGAAGAACAATCAAAATAACAGGAGAAATTTCCTGAAAAAAAGCATGCTTTCCGGCCTTGCAATGGGTACTTTGGGTTCCTGGTCTTTGCCAGCTACGGCCGGTATGAAAGTATCAAAAATGAATTTTGGCCTGGTAACCTACCTTTGGGGAAAAGACTGGTCCCTGGCAGAATTGATCAGTAATTGTGAGAAAACCGGGTATGAAGGGGTAGAGTTAAGGACAGAACATGCCCATGGGGTGGAAGCGCACCTTAGCAAGGCTGAAAGAAAGGAGATTCGGAGCAGGTTTGAAGATAGTCCGGTTAGCTGCGTGGGTTATGGAAGCAATTTTGAATATCACAGCACTGACCCGGCTTTGGTGGTGGAAAACATCAGGCAAACCAAGGCCTACATTCAACTTTGTGACGATATAGGAGCAACAGGCATTAAAGTAAAACCAAATACCCTTCCTGAAGGTGTTTCAAGAGAGAAGACCATCGCACAGATCGCTAAATCCCTTAGTGAGGTGGGGGAATTTGGGGCTGACCATGGGCAGTTGGTCCGTGTGGAAGTTCATGGCAGGATCACCCAGCAACTTCCCGTGATGAAGGCGATATTTGATCAGGTTACCTCTTCCAATGTAAAGATATGTTGGAACAGCAACGATACTGACCTGATGGAACCAGGATTGGAGGCGAATTTCAATATGGTGAAAAAGTGGTTGGGAGACACCACCCATGTAAGGGCTTTTGATGAAAATGATTATCCTTATCAGGATCTTTTTCGCTTATTGGACCAGGCCAATTATCAGGGCTGGATTTTGCTGGAAGCACACAGCAATCCGGCGGATAAAGTGGCTTCCATGGTGGCTCAAAAGCAAATGTTCGAAAATTATATTTCCAGTTTATAGCAGTCAGTCCTAAAAAAACAAAAGAATAATGACCGAAAGAAGAGAATTTATCAGGAAAAGCTTGATGGGTAGTGCCGGAGTAGCATTAGCTGGCATGAGCATGAGTGCCAAGTCCTATGGAAAAATCATGGGAGCCAACGACAGGATGCACCTGGCGGTAATAGGTATCAGGGGGCAGGGTACCAATCACATCAATCAATTCTGTAAATTAAAAGAGAGCCGCAACGTGGTGATCAAAACCTTATGCGATGTGGATGAAAATACCTGGGCTGAAAAGGTGAAACTGGTGAATGACAGGGTAGGGGATAAACCGGGTACAGCATATGACATGAGAAGGGTTTTTGAAGATCCGGAAGTGGATGCTTTATCCTTTGCCACACCCAATCATTGGCATGCTTTGGGAACCATTTGGGCCTGCCAGGCAGGCAAACATGTATATGTAGAAAAGCCAGCTAGTCACAACGTATTTGAAGGTAGAAAAATGATCGAGGCGGCCAGAAAATATGACAGTATCGTGCAAGTGGGCTTCCAAAATCGATCCATTAAAAATGTCATGGACGCCATGAAGTTTTTACATGATGGCAATATAGGGGAAGTGTACATGGCCAAAGGGCTTTGCTACAAGCCCAGAAATTCATTTGGCATCAGCAGAGACAGTACTCCTCCGGAAGGTTTGCATTATGATCTGTGGTTAGGTCCTGCTCCTTACAGGGCATATAATGAGAAAAAAGGGCATTACAACTGGCATTGGCACTGGGATACTGGAAATGGCGACACAGGTAACCAGGGACCACACCAGTTTGATGTGGCCAGATGGGGATTGAACAAGAACGAACATCCTGTTTCCGTTTATTCATCTGGGGATATTTATGGGATGACACCACAGCAATGTTCTCAGGAGACACCAAATACCCAAACGTCTATTTTCAAATATGATGATGGAAAAATTTTGGAATTTGAAACACGGGGCAGGTATACCCACGGAGAGTCCAGTCTTGATATCAAAATCGGAAACATGTTTTATGGAACCGACGGCTATCTGGAGCTTAATGGCAGCACCTGGAAAGCCTTCAGACAAGATGAAAAGGAGCCCTTTGCAAGCTCTCAGGAAGCAGCTCCACAAGAACCAGGTTCCAATGTACTGGCAGCACCAGGAGGAGCTGAACATTATGCCAACTTCCTGGATGCTATAAGGGATGGCAAAAAGGAAAGTCTGAATTGTGATATCATGGAAGGATATTATTCTTCTGCACTTCCATTAATTGCCAATATTTCCTATCGATTGGAAAGGGGATTAAAGTTTATGGGAGATTATGAGAAATTCGCCAACGATACCGAAGCAGATACCATGCTGACCAGGCCCAGCAGGCCTCCATATGTGGTTCCTGAGCAGGTGTAATTGCTATATGAATTCCTTTTGAATTAAAATATAAATAAGGCTTATTCTACTTTTGTTGTTCAAGGGGGGTAAGTCTTATGTTTACCCCTTTTATTTCTAAATACCTAAAACATGTTGAAGACCTTTTTTCTGACTTTGTTAATACTTGCCTGCGGGTTTTTGCCTGCCCATGCTCAGGAGGATTTAAAGGTTATCCAATCCCATTGGGTCAGTTTTACGGATGGTCCTAATGCTTTATACAGACACCAGACCCGGCAGGCTTTTGACTTACTGGATGAAAGGGAAAAAGCCTTGGAAAACATCCAATCAAAAGCAGAATGGCAGGATTGGCAAGCTGGAATCAAGGAAAAATTAATGCAGGTAGTTGGGCCTTTCCCAGAGAAAACCCCCTTAAAAGCAGCAATTACCCGTACGGTGCAGCGGGAAGGTTTCCGTATGGAGCATGTGGTATTTCAATCGCAGCCAGGGTTTTATGTGAGCGCTACCCTGTTTCTACCGGATGAGTTGGCCGGAAAGGCACCGGCCATTATTTATTGTTCCGGTCATGCCCTGGAATCATACAGGAGCTTTACCTATCAACATGTGATATTAAACCTGGTTAAAAAAGGTTTTATCGTATTGGCATTTGATCCGGTGGGGCAAGGTGAGCGCCTGGAATATTTTGATCCTTCCACCAACAAACCTACCATTGGAGGTCCCACCAAACAGCATTCCTATCCCGGTGCGCAGGCATTTGTAGCCGGTACTTCCCAGGCCAAATACATGATATGGGATGGTATCCGGGCAATGGATTACCTGATTAGCCGCCCTGAGGTGGATCCAGTTAGAATCGGCATTACCGGCAGATCGGGAGGAGGAACCCAGGCGGCATATATTGCAGCATTTGATTCGCGCATTTATGCCTCAGCTCCGGAAAATTACATAACCAATTTCAGGCGTTTGCTGCTCACCCATGGACCTCAGGATGCAGAACAAAACTTTTTCAGGGGCATTGCTGCCGGCCTGGACCAGCCGGATCTTTTGTTGGTAAGGGCTCCCAAGCCCAACCTGATGATCACCACAACCAGGGATATTTTCAACATTGAAGGAGCCAGGGAAACCAGGGATCAGGTTCAAAGGATTTATGATGCATATGGTCTCTCAGATAGATTTGAGATGGTGGAGGATGACGCCGGGCATGCTTCAACCCTCAGGAACAGAGAGGTCATGTATGCTTTTTTTCAAAAACACCTGGACTGGCCAGGCTCTTCAATAGACCAGAACATAGATACCCTGAGTCGTGAGGAACTGCAGGTTACCCCGACTGGACAGGTCCTTAGCAGTTATCCAGGTAAGACCATTCAGGAACTCAATCAGGCCCATTTGCCAAAGCAGCTAAACGGCTCCCTGGCCGAACGTGTAAGCCGTTCAAGGAAGCTTTCTGGGTATCGGGAGCCTTCTTCGGATATAGAAACCATGATGACGGGAAGGTTTCAAAGAGATGGGTACGTGGTTGAAAAGTATTTAATGAAGGGAGAAGGAGACTATTGGGTTCCCTACCTATTGATGAGACCGGATAAAATGACTTCCAAAGCTGTAATTTATTTGGATCCTGAGGGAAAGGGCATTGATGCAGCTGTAGGGGGAACCATGGAAGCATTGGTACAGGAAGGCCAGATGGTTTTGGCTCCGGATTTGTTAAACACCGGAGAAATGGGCAATGGTGGATTTACGGGAGATTCAAACTTTCAGGGGGAGTCTTATAACTTGTGGTTTGGTAGTATCCTGATCGGTAGAAGTATTGTGGGCCTTCATGCTGGAGATGTCAACCGTTTGGTTAAAGTATTGCAAGAGTCTCAGGGAGCAGATGAAATAAAAAGTTTGGCCAAAGGTCAGATGGCAGCAGTATTGCTTCATGCAGCCAATTACAATCCTGATATTGCTTCAATTGCGCTCATAGACCCCATGCTTTCTTATAGGTCTCTGGTGGCGCAGGAAAATTACGACCCTGCCAATATTGCCTATACGGTTGCCGGAGCCCTGCCAGCTTATGATCTGCCAGATCTTTTGGAAAATCTATCCAATAGAAAACCCCTTGTAATAGAAAAAAACGAAATGGATCCAGGCTCCCTTCCCAACTGGTCAGAAAGCTTTCGGGAAAGCCAGGTGGAAACCATACAGGTGACTGATCCCGGTGAGAGAAAAGCGTATTTACGAAAATGGCTGAATCCCTGATACAAAAAAAAGCTACCCAATCCGGGTAGCTTTTTTTTGCTGTTTGAAAATTTAATTTCTGTTGATGGCATTGAGCATGTCAAAGGCCAACTCTAACCTTTTTCCAAAATTTTCTTCACCCTTCCTGAGCCAGACCCTTGGGTCATAAGACTTTTTATTCGGGTTATCTGCACCTTCCGGATTACCGAGTTGCGTTTGAAGATAGCCTTCTTTCTCATGATAATAGTTCAACACACCCTCCCAGAAAGCCCATTGAAGATCAGTGTCAATGTTCATTTTGACTGAACCGTAGCTATTGGCCTCTCTGATCTCTTCTACACTGGAACCGGATCCTCCATGGAAAACAAAGTTGACGGGTTTGCCTACCGTACCAAATTTTTCATTGATATAATCCTGAGAATTTTTAAGAATTTCTGGTTTAAGGGATACATTTCCCGGTTTGTACACCCCATGAACATTCCCAAAGGCTGCTGCCACGGTAAACATGTCATCTACTTTTTTCAATTCTTCATAAGCATAAGCAACTTCCTCTGGTTGGGTATAGAGTTTGGAGCTGTCCACATCGGTATTGTCCACTCCATCTTCCTCACCACCTGTAACACCAAGTTCTATTTCGATGGCCATTTTCAACTTGGCAAACTCTTTGAAGTAGTTTACGGAGATTTCAATATTTTCCTCCAAAGGTTCTTCTGAAAGATCCAACATATGTGAACTGAACAGGGGTTTCTTGAAAGCTTTATAGTAGGCTTTGCCTTCTTCAAGCAGACCGTCAATCCATGGGAGTAGTTTTTTTGCTGCGTGATCGGTGTGCAGGATGACAGGAACCCCATATACCTCTGCCATTTTTTGAACGTGCATGGCACCGGATACACCACCTGCTATGGAAGCCTGTTGTTTGTCGTTGGGCAGACCTTTTCCTGCAAAAAATTGGGCTCCCCCATTGGAAAATTGAATCATTACAGGTGAGTTCACTTTTTTGGCCGTTTCCAGTACGGCATTGACCGTATTGCTGTTGATACAGTTAACGGCCGGCATCGCAAATTCGCTTTCCTTAGCATATGCGATCAGATCTTTCAGTTCTTCACCATATTTTACTCCAGGTTTAAATTTCATATTGAATGATTTATGTTTAAATTAAATGTTGATCCCTGTTCAAATGCTTTTGAATGGAAACTATAATTCAAAGATAGGAATACCATTGAACAAATGCCTTATTATTAGGCTGAAAAAAACCATTTGACCAAAGAAAGCTAGTATAACAGGCTTCATATTATCTGTTAGAAACTATAAAATTTCCTTTATATCTTTGTTTATGGAAAAAATCAACATAACAGGTGTACCAGAACATTTTAATTTCCCCTGGCAGAAGCTTGTGGAAAATCAACCTTTTTTGGACAGTGATGTACAGCTGGTTTGGGAAAATGAATCCAGAGGTTCCGGAGCCATGAACAGGGCCTTAAGGGAGGGAAATACTGACCTGGCCATTGTGCTTACCGAAAGTTTTGTTAAGGACAAAATTGAGGGTAATCCTGGTAAAATTATTGGCTTTCATGTGGACTCTCCCTTGGTCTGGGGGATACATGTGCCTGCAAAAACAGATTTAGAAAAGGTTACAGATCTGAAGAATGTACCATTTCTGGTCAGCAGAATGGGCTCAGGTTCACATTTAATGACTTATTTATTGGCCCAAAAGGAGGGATGGGAGACCAGTGAAATAGATTTTGAAATCATTGGTAATCTGGACGGTGCCATCCAATCGTTTAAGAAAGGTAGTCCCAAAGCTTTTTTATGGGAAAAATACACGACCAAACCGTTGGTGGACAAAGGATTGTTCAGAAGAGTAGGGGAAATACCAACGCCCTGGCCCTGTTTTGTAATAGTAGCTTCGGAAAAAATGCTGCAGGATAATGGGCCTCTTGCTTTTCAGATCAGGGATGCCCTTTATGAAATTAACTTATCCATCATGAAAGATAAAGTGGCGTCGGTAAAGCAGATTAGTGAAAAGTATCAACTCGAACAGGCAGATGTCAGGGAATGGATTTCCCAGACAACATGGTCAACCCATAAAAAAGTGGCAGCACATCACCTGCTAAAGACCATGGAAATTCTGGAAGATCTTAAACTGATAAATAAAAAATTAAATCCCGAAAGTTTTGTGGTTGCTGAAATAGGTTAAGCCGAAAAAGACCAGCTATTTTAACAGCTGGTCCTTTTAACTTTGTATCAAACAAAATTAAAAATCTGAATAATCGGTAGGCCTCAAAAGGCGGGTGACATTTTTAGATACGGTGTTGCGGTATTCTTCCAGGTCTTTCATGGCCTCCCAGTCAGGGTCCACTCTGAATGCATCCCAATGGGCATTGCGTTCTTTCATGTTCTCAAATGTTGTCAGATACATGAGATTGGGCATGGTGGCACCTGCAAGGGTTTCTGCATAAAAAACCGGATTGAAGTCCAATTTATCAAAAATATCAATTTCACCGCTGTTAAACATCTTTACCTTTTGTCGGTACAGCCTTTCCGTTGCAGCCTCATAACTTCTCAATTCGTACACCCTCTCATTTTTAGGTGAAGAAAGCTCCGGGGTACTCATTCTGGGGTTTCCGGTAAAAGCTTGCAGTAAACGGGTTTCCAACCTTGTGTAAGGAGGATTGTCGTGAGCAGCATAGATATAATCCTTTCCGGAATTTTGATAAGTTTGGTCTTTTTCCAGCTTATTTTGAAATTCGAAGTATGCTTTGGAATTTTTAAATGGGAGAAAGACATAAATTTTCTCACCGGCATCCTCCTCTGAAGGAAGAGGTTTGAAGACGCCAACATTACTTACACCGGCTTTGTGTGCGGCAGGAATAAAAGCGGATTTCAGGTATTGATCTATCATTTTCTCCTGATCGCTATTAGCTATATGGTATATTTTAAGCGCATACAAGTCCCTTTTACCATCCTGTGCGAGAGTAATATAGCTCAAAGAAAAAGTAAAAAGAGTGACCAAAGAGGCAATAATAAGTTTATTTTGGTTCATGTTGATTGTAATTTAGGTTTGGTACCTGATATCAAGAATAATATTTTGACCAAAAGTAAGTAAAATTGAATTACTTTAAAAAAATATTATACCAATGGGAAATATATTGTTATTTTTGATTTTTATACTTTAGCATGCTAAAGGCTTGTTTTTAAATCAATTATTTTAAGAAAAAATGAAGAGGATTTTAGTAACCGGTGGAGCTGGTTTTTTGGGCAGCCACCTTTGTGACAAACTCTTAAGTGAAGGGAATGAAGTTTTGTGTGCGGACAACCTTTTTACCGGAAGAAGAAGAAATATTCACCATCTGCTGGACAATAAAAATTTTGAATTTCTAAGGCATGATGTTACTCTTCCATTGTATGTTGAGGTGGATCAAATATACAACCTTGCATGTCCCGCCAGCCCGGTCCACTATCAGTTTGACCCCGTTCAAACGACCAAGACCAGCGTATTGGGTGCCATCAACATGTTGGGTCTGGCTAAGAGATTGAAAGTAAGGATTTTGCAGGCCAGCACCAGTGAAGTGTATGGCGATCCGGAAATCCATCCTCAGCCGGAATCCTATAAGGGCAGTGTAAGTGTGACCGGACCCCGAGCCTGTTATGACGAAGGCAAGAGGTGTGCTGAGACCTTGTTTTTTGACTACCACCGGCAGCAAAAGTTAAGTATCAAGGTGATGCGTATTTTTAATACCTATGGCCCCAGAATGCACCCTTCCGACGGAAGGGTAGTGAGCAATTTTATTGTACAGGCACTGAAAGGAGAGGACATTACCATTTTTGGAGATGGTAAACAGACCAGAAGTTTTGGCTACGTGAGTGATTTGATTTCCGGCATGCACAAATTAATGAACAGCCGTGAAGGTTTTATAGGCCCGGTAAACATTGGTAACCCCGTGGAATTTACCATGTTGGAGCTGGCTGAAAACGTTTTGGAACTTACCGGATCAAAAAGTAAGCTGAAATTCCTACCCTTACCTCAGGATGACCCCATGCAGCGAAAACCCAATATTGATCTGGCCAAAAAAGAACTGGGTTGGGAACCTAAAATTCAATTGAAAGAAGGTTTGAAAGAAACGATCAGGTACTTCGACCAGGTATTGAAAGAAGGAGGGTATTGATCCTATTTGCAGGATTTACACAGGCATTGTTTCCAATCGGGGGCAATGCCTTTTTTTATCAATAAAAGTGATTTCTTTTTTAAACCCACTATTTAGTTTTTTAAATATTAAATTTTGTATTTTATTAAAAATCCATATTTTAGATAAATAAAAATTCAAAATATTTTATTTTAATTAAAAGAAAATTGAATAAACCTTTTTTTATTTGCTTGTAGATATTTACCTTTAGTGACAATTATAAATCACCTAAAAGTACTTGTAGCTATGAAAAGCGGGTATAGATTATTTGCCATTGATGATGAGCCTTCAGTTTTGCTTATCATTCAACATTATTTCAAGGAAAAATTTGACGTAAAGGTTTTTAGTAAACCGGCAGACGCTATCGCCGTCATGCATGAAGGTAACCTGCCCGATATTATCATTTGTGATTTGAATATGCCCGATATCAACGGGTCTGAATTTGTTGAGTTTATTCGTTCCAGTGGCTTTTTTGCCGAGATACCATTGATCGTCCTATCCGCTACTGAGTCATCTGAAAAAAAGATTGACATTTTGAATCTGGGAGCAGACGATTTCATGGTGAAACCTTTTAATCCAAAAGAGCTTGAGGCAAGGATCAATTCCATTTTAAGGAGGTCGGGAAAACTTGCAATGGAATCTATCAATGGCTGATCATTTTCTTAAAATTGCGCTGATTTCCGAAAGTAAGCAGTTAATTGAATCGGTGATTCAGGCAGTGGAGGATAAATTTGAGATAGTCAGCTTTTCCAATGGGATCGTTTTTTATAACCATCTTGCCCAATCTCCAAAAGAATTTTGTCTGGTGCTGAGTGATGCTGCCTTGCAGGATGTTCATGGCCTTTCTTTAAAAAAAACCATGGAAAAACTGGGGTTTGGATACCTGCCTTTTTTCCTCATTATGGAAAAAGTCAACAGGGAAGAAATCCTCAAAGCCATCGGTAAAGGTGTTGCGGATATTTTTACCAAGCCTATCAATAAAAAAAAGTTAAAGACCAGGCTGGAATTCCAAATCAACCATCCGATCAAAAGGCTGAAAGATACAGAAATCACCCGGGTTGAGCCCTACAGTATTCCCTGGTTGAAGAGATTGTTTGATGTTTTTGTTTCAGGGTTGATTTTATTTGCATTGAGCCCCTTGTTTTTAATCGTTTCTATTTTAATCAAACTGGAATCAAGAGGTCCGGTATTTTATTATTCTTACCGGGTAGGTACGGGCTATACGATTTTTAAATTCTACAAATTCCGGTCCATGGATCCCGATGCCGATGCCAAACTTCAACAACTCAAGCACCTTAACCAATACAACCATCCGGAGAAATCGGCAGACGAAGAAAGCATACCAGCAACAGAAACCACAGCGGTTAAAGAACTTTGTGAATTATGTGAACAAGCGGGAGGGGGATGCTTGCAACCCCTTTATGACGATAACCAAATGGTATGTGAAAAAATCATTTTGGCCAAAAAGAACAGCAATCAAGATTCCGCCTTTATCAAAATAAAAGATGATCCCCGTGTTACCAGGATTGGGAAATTCATTCGAAATACCAGCATCGATGAGTTACCACAGCTTTGGAATGTACTTAAAGGTGATATGTCACTGGTAGGAAATCGCCCCCTCCCTTTGTATGAAGCTGAAAAAATAACCACGGATAAATATGCCCTCCGTTTTTTGGGGCCGGCAGGAATTACAGGCCTCTGGCAGGTTGAAAAAAGGGGACGAGGGGAAATGTCGGAAGAAGAAAGGCTTAGTCTGGATAATGATTACGTTAAAAATTTCTCCCTTTGGTTTGATTTGAAGATTTTGCTGCGTACTATTCCGGCTCTTTTTCAGAGCGAAAATGTCTGATCCAGTAATTTCCAAAAAAGAGCTACCCTTCCTTCCCAGGTGTTTTTGGAAGCCTCCACATATCTTTTTTCGGCTTTATCAGGATTGTCGGATTCAAGTTCCTGCTTAATGGCCAGGGCAAAGCTTTCCGGGTCATTTTCAAGTCTGATCAGGGGATAGAAGGAACGTATATCCTCAGAAAAAGGTGTAGCTACGATAGGTTTGCCGGAGGCCAGGTATTCATTTATTTTAAGTGGGTAGATGCTCCTGGTCACTTCATTGCATAAAAAGGGTAAAATCAAAAGGTCAAAATGAGCCAGGTATTGGGGTAATTGCTCGATTCCTTTTGGTCCGGTAAAGTACAGGTTCGGAATCTTATCAAGGTCAATATGGGTATGCCCCTGATGGTTCCTGGGTCCGACCAATACCAGGCTGATTTCTGGATTTGAAGCACAGATATAGGCTATCAGATCATAATCCTGCCTGTGGCAGATGTTGCCGGTATATCCAATGATAGGGGAAGGAATATTTTGAAGGTCGTCTGGTAAAGAAAGCTTTGTTTCATAAGCGGATTTAAACAGGTTGAAATCTGCAGCATTGGGAAAATAAGCCACATTTTTTTTGGAAAGAATCTGCAGGTCTTCCTGTAATTGCCGGGAAGTGGCCAGGCTGATATCCGCATTACGGATGGCCTTAATTTCATTTCCTGCCCCATGCTTTCTCAAATAAGGTTCCAAAGCCCGGATATTGTCTCTTGATTGGTATACAATCACCCTGGGCTTGAAATTTTTGGGCAGTTGGCTCAGGTAAAGTGGATTAAAGGAGTTGAAAAATATGAAATCTTCTAATTTTAACCTTTTCAAGCCTTTTTTTATGCTTTTGGCCAGTCGCCTGTCATTCCACCTTGCCAGAAAACCATAAATCATCCCCTCGGGCAGCCAATTGATAGGCAGCATCAATGGCGGGGTTAGCGCATATAGATAGGTGCCATATTCCGGTAAAGGTTTTAAATTATTTTTGCCCCAAAGTAAAGCTGGTTTTCTAAGTCTTATCGCCTTCTTTTTTCTTTCCCTGAAATAATCCAAAAGGGTAAAAGGATAATCAACATACAATACCACCTGGTCCCGGGAGAAGGTTTTGGCCAGCGACCAGGAGGCAGAAGAAAAATCACCGTCCCACCTGGACATACTGGTCATTACTATAGGGAGTTGTTTTAGACTGGAAATTGAAAAATTATTCATTCAAGCTGTTTTTTCTTAGATTTTTAAAAGGATTCCACATTGGAAACCTTAAATTTAGGATAAAAATAACCATTAATTTTTGATGCTTTGGTGCTGTTTGAAATAATTACCTGGATATGCTGTTTTTATCTCCTGTTTCCCCTGATCAGTGCCATGGCGGCAGTTTTCAGGAAAGAAAAGATGGATCCTGACCCCGGTTTTTCCGCAAATTTTGCTTGTGTGATAACCCTATACAAAGAGGGTGAAATCGCCTGGCCCCTGGTCCGTTCCCTGTTGAAACAGGATTACCCTGATTTTCACATTTATCTGGTAGCCGATGGGATCATGGATCCATTGGAGGTTCCTGTTTCAGATGAAAGATTAAGCATCCTGCAACCCGAAATTTTTTTACACAGCAAGGTGGCTTCTTTGGACCTGGCCCTGAATTCAATGAAGGCAAATCATACCCATGTAGTGGTCTTCGATCCGGATAACCTGGTTCCTGCTCATTTTTTAAGTGTGATCAACCAGTATCATGCCATGGGGTTTAAGGCGGTTCAGGGAAAGAGAATTGCCAAAAATATTAAGGGAACCTATGCCGCACTGGATGCATTGGGCGAGTATTATTACGATTTTGCAGTTAGAAATGTACCCTATTTACTCGGTTCTTCTTCCACCATTGCCGGCTCCGGCATGTCTCTGGAGAGGGAAGTTTACCGGGACAATATATCCCGTGAGTTGCAGGTATTGAAAGAGAAGGGAGTAGTAGTGGCAGAGGACAAATCACTGCAACTTCAATTGGTAGATAATGGCCATAGAATAGCCTATGCGGCAGCCGCCATTATTTTTGATGAAAAGGTCACAGCTGCCCAACAGATTGGTAGGCAAAGGGGGCGCTGGCTCAATAGCTATTTTGCTCAGGTTCCGGTATCATTGAGGCTTTTACTGAAGGGAATCACCAAGTGGGATTGGAATTTGCTATATTTTGCCCTGATGGTCTCCATGCCTCCAATGGTCATGCTGGTTGGGGCTGGTCTTGTGCTGGCGATTTTTGCCTTATGGTTGAAATGGCCCTACTTTTTTCTTGTTACAGGCAGTTTGTTTTTATTTGTTTTGGGCTTTTTAACAATCCTGACTTTTAACAGGACCCCTGGAAAAGTTTTGAAAGCCATTCCAAAAATTCCCTTGTTTGTATGGGGACAATTGTCCGGAATGCTGCATATCCGGAAGGCTAATAAAGATTTTATGGCTACTTCGCATAACGAGGTCATTGATATTGAGCCTTTATGGGCCAAGCGCAAAGGTGAGTTTCATCACCTTAAAAAGAGATGGGAATGATATTAATGCAGCTTTTTACCGATCCTTTTCTTCGCCTCTTCAAATGCCCTGAGATAATTTTTTGCAGCCTGTGCCCAGCAAGCCCAAATATGGATATCGATGTATCTTGAAAGTATGAAGTTTTTGATTAAAACAGTGATAAAAATGGAGATTACCAATCCATATGCTGCTCCCTGCAAGCCGGTCCATTGGATAAATAACCAGCTTAAACCTACCCCGTAAACGAAGGTACCAAAAACCATGATCATATTGTAGAAGGGCTTGCCTATGGCGTCCAGAAATACTCCGGACTGCCTGTCGAAGGGTTTGATCAGGGCCAGGAATACCATGATCCTTAAAAATGGGACTGCGTTCAAATAGGATTCCCCTGCGATAAATAATATGATATAATGCGCAAATACAAGACAAAATAGCCAAAATGGTACCGTAAGGGCCAACATCATCCCTAAAGTTTTTTCATAGAGCCGACCAACCTCCTCCGAATCCTTTTTGTCGTGAGCTTCTGCCGCTTTGGGATAGCTGATGGAGGCAATGGAATTCACGGGGATTTCAACCATGTTCATCACCCGGCCAGCCGTATTGGCCATGGCCACCTGAACAGGAGAAAGAAGGGCTCCGAGCAAAAATTTATCCAGGCTGTTGGTAAGCATGGAAACGAGGTTGGTACCAAAAACGTATTTCCCGAAGTGAAATAACTTGATCAGCCAATAGGGACGGACCTTCGACCGGAGGCTGAAATATTTTCGTACCTGATAGGCAGACATCAGAGAGGCCAGTAAAAAGGCTCCATTTTGGTACCAGGCCAGAGACTTGAGGCTTAGTTCAAAGAAGTTCATGTAAGCCAATAGAATTACCAGAAAAAAGGGCAAACTTTTGCTGATTCCTGCAAAGAAGTAAGCTTTGAAATCATAACTGGCCTGCATCAGCACCAGGTTATGGGTGTGAAATACCAATACGGGAATCACCCAGGAATAAATGATAAGGATTTCTGCCAAATCCGGAGCATTCAATAGCTTTGCCAAAGGGGAAGCAAGCAGCCAGATAATTAAAAAAATCAATATGCTAAGTGAGGTATTCAACCAAATGGCTGCTGTTTGGATTTTGGCCTGAACGCCTGGGTTTTTTCCAACAAAATATTTGATCAAACCATTTTGAATAAAGCCGTTCCTGGCCATATCAATGATGGATACAATGGTGGTAAGCAAAACCCAAACCCCGAAATCTTCCGGAGAAATGATCCTAACCAATAACATGAAACCAATGAAGCCAAGCAAAAAATCCACGCCCCTGTGCATCATGGTATAAAATCCACTGCTGAGCCAATATTTTTTATCCTTCATTCCTGTTTCAGGATTTGGGTATAGCTGAGCAGGGTTTCTTTCGCACCCTTTTGGTAGTCAAATAATTGTGGTCTCTTATATCCCCTTTCTATAAGTTTTTGCCTTTTTTCCCGGTTTTCAAGCAGGGATGCTATTCCTTTGCTCAAACTTTCCGGATCAAAGGGATCAATCAGCAAAGCGGCCTCTCCGGCTACTTCAGGCATAGAGGAGGTGTTGGAAGTGATGACCGGACAGCCACAAGCCATGGCTTCCAGTATGGGCAAGCCAAAACTTTCCCTGAGGGAAGGGTATAAGAAGAGCAACGCCTGGCTATAAATGGAAGGAAGATCTTCATTGGGTATATAGCCCGTCAGGTGGATTTTATGGATCAGCTGAGGGGAGTTTATGGCCTTTAGCATCAATATCAAAACATCTTTTCCAAAATCAGGCATGACCAAATCAGGAAAATCAACTTTTTTTTCCTCCAGCAAGGCGAGGCTTTTCAATACTCCTTTGAGGTTTTTTTTGGGATCTGTATTGCCCAGGAACAACATAAATGTATCCGGCAATCCATACTTCTTTTGGATTACCTTTCTTTTTTCGGGGCTTTCTCTTTTGAAATGTCCGGCCACTCCGTTGTATACCACTTTGACCTTTTCTGGCTGCATGCCAAATTGCCTTACGATCCGCTCTTGTTCGTAGCGTGAAACAGTAAACAAGCAAGAGGCTTTTTTCACGACTTTTGGCACGTTCCAGCGGCGGTAAAGGTTGCCCATTCTTTGGTACCAGGAACCTTCTCTAAAATTCAATTTTTCGAGATAGATGATATCATGTAAAGTGATGACCAGTTTAGCCTTGCAGGAAATAGGTGCAGTGTTGCTGGTACAATGGAGAAGGTCCAGCTGATAGGTTTTCACTGCTCTTGCCAAATGATATTGTTCCCAGACAGGGTAGGGAGAAGGTGTAAGGGGTACTATGGTGAAATTTTCCGTGGGACTGATCGGGGAAGTATCCTCCACTTCATTGACAAAAATAAAGTATTGGTTGCTGGTATCCATTTTTTGCAGATTTCGAATGAGTGCAATGGCTACCATGTCCATCCCATGCCTTTTTTTTCTGAAAATCCGTTGTGCTTCTATACCTATTCTCATGACTGATGCTTAAGTGCGGGGTCTTCCCGGATATGCTTCATGAACAACCCGTCTGAAAAACCTTTGAAATATTTTTTAAAATGAGACCACTCTGCCTGCAGGGCAAAAACCAGCAGGTTTTTTGGCAGGGCAACCAGCAGGTAATAAGCTGCTGTAAAAAAAAACAAGGGCCAGTTTACATTTCTTCTCAAAAACAACCACCTGTTCCGACTCATGTAGTAAGTTTTTAGCAAGGAGTTTTTACCCACGCTCATGGATTCCTTGTGCAAAATAAAACTCCCGGGTTCGTACCAAATCTCATACCCGGCATTTTTTATGCGCTCACAATAGTCCATTTCTTCGTAATAAAGAAAATAGAGTTCGGCCATCATGCCTATGTCAAGTACCACCCTTTTAGGGATAAACATGGCTGCTCCATGAGCCAGCTGGGTGATTTCCGCTTTTTGGTATTGCCCTGTATCTTTTTCCTGGTAACCCTTGCCCTTGCCACGCCCTGTAATGGGGTTTATGGCAGAGAAACCGGCATATTGAATGGTGTCCGGGGCGTCATGATAAAGGATTTTAGGACAGACCAATCCGGCATTTTCTTCTTGCTGAATACGTTGTAAAAGCACATCCAGGATGTCCGGGGCGACCTCAGTGTCATTGTTAATCAGAAAGAAATAGTCTCCTTTTGCATTCTCCATTCCCCGGTTATTTCCTCCGGCGAATCCCTCGTTAACTGGGTTTTTTACCAGAATGGTATTTGGGAATTTTGTATGTATTTCCTCAGGATCTTCAGTTGAAGCATTGTCCACCACTATGATTTCTACATTGGGATAGCTCACTTTTTGAAATGAAGCCAAAAAATCCAGGGTGTGTACCAGGCCATTGAAGTTAATGGTGATGACAGAAATTAACGGTTTATTCATTATTCATTATTTCTTTGTTGTTTTCCTTATCAAGATCCTCTGCCAGGAAAAAATAGGCCCAGGACATGTAAAGTATCAAACCGGTAGGCATTTGTCCCAGTAAAGGATTTCCGATAGATGCAGCTGCAATCCCCACATAGCCGGCAAACAATCCCAGCAATTTTTGTTTGAGTTGGGGGTTTTCAACCTTCCAGATTTTAAATAAAGCCATTAATGCGATGAATGCGAGTATGGATACATGTAGTGAAAGCCCAACGACTCCCATTTCTGCCCAGATTTTAATGAACCAGCTGTCATTGGGGGTTTCTGCCAGAAAAGTACCAGGACTGAATCTTTGCCCCCAAAAACCAGAAGTACCTATTCCACCTCCAAATGGCCTGGTTTTCAGGTATTCGGAAAATTTCGCCTTGTTGGCTAATCTTACATTGAGTGAAGCATCATTTGGGTCCAAAGCAGACCTTAATCTCCTTATTTGGTAAACATCATTACCTATGGAAGTGAATTTTAAAAATACAAAGACTATTGCGAGGCTAGCCAGACCAAGGGTCATTAACTTAAAGTTTTTTGATGCAAAAAGGTAAGCCAGCGTACCTGCCACCGGGACCATTAAAGCTCCTCTGGTGCCACTCATGATCATTAGATAAAAAAACAACAGCGCACAAAGGGCAAAGAAAATGCGCTTTTTCAGCGTAAAAGGTCCCAGTGCCAAAACAAGGGCAATCATTCCCGAATGAGCAATGCCTGCACCGAACTGGCCTGCGTCCGAAAAGAAACTAAAAACCCTGAGGTTCCCAAAAAGGACATGGGTGGATCTTGAACCTGCATCCAGCCAGCGATTTTCTGCTCCATCCAAACCTATGTAGTATTGTCTGAGGCCCCAGAATGAAGCGAGTATGGAAAACAATAGTATGATTTTGATCAGCCGGTCCAGGTCTTTTCTTTTATGCGCATAAAGTAGTGTGAGGGGGACTGTAAGCAACATGTACAAAGCCGTTCCCCGTACAGCATAGACCCAGGCAGTAACACTTCTGGCCTCAGGGTTGAAAAGCTCCGCTATGTTATACATCATCCACAGCAGCGTGACGCCAAAAAGGCTGTTTTTCAGGTAGCGAAAGTCTGTTTTTACTTTTGTATGAAACAAGGCACTTAATATTACGGCTACCAACGCAAAATCCACCGAAAGGCCCAAAGGCAGGCTGGGTATATACCGGCTGGCTCCAATGGAAACAAAAGCAAATACCAGGGCAACGATAAGAGCTTTGTTGGGGTGACTCAACATGAAAAGAAACAGCAGGGCTGCAAAAGGCAGTATGGTCAGTGCACCAACTCCCAAAATCCCTGTATAGGCCACAATAAGGCTGATCAGCAGGGCAAGGACGAGTCCTGTGAGGGGTATGCCTATAGGGTAACGGGAATAATCCATGTAATGATCCTTGAGTTTATCAGGAAAGCAGTTTTTTTACTTTTGAGCGTATGAATGATCTTTTCTTGGGTATTTCTCCGATAATGTCTTCCAATTCATCACTTTTCATTTTATTGAGCCAGATCAGGTGGGGTACTTCTACCATTTCCTTTAAATTATTGAGTAAATGAAGATCTGCCTGATTCCATTTGCGCTCGGCATCCAATACCATCACCAGGGCATTCGCCTGATTGATCAGGGAGTAGTTGAGGGGTGCTTCTGAAATATTGGGCAATTCCCATAATATGAACTCCTCCTCAGTTTGGGAAATTTTGTTTGACCAATACTGCTCAAAATTGCCCTGAATGCTCGTTAAACCCGGGTAAGCCATGCTGGCACAGGGCATCTTCCCGGTATCCTCTTTCATGCCCCAATACATCACCTCCCTGTTTTGCTTCTCAAGGTCCTGCACCAACTTTTTAATCAAATACGTTTTGCCTTCTGCGGGTTTTAAACTGTAAAACAAAATGATTTTTTTTCCCGTTTTGGGAAGGTATTTGTTCAGGTTATTGTGAAATTGAATGATTTCTTTTTGGGCCAATTTGTGTTGGTCGACTGTATTTTCTATTCGGTTTTCGTCGAGCCAGGCGCCGGCCACCTTTAATCCAGTCATTTTTTCTGCATTTGGACCAGATTTTATGGTATTGTCCAGAAAAAAAGTAAGCAAAACCAGGGAGAACATGATAAAACCAGTGGCCATTCCCCCACCCAGCGTCAATAATGCTCTTTTTGAAGGCAGGGGGGTTTTTGGGAAAAATGGTTCATCGATCAACCTTTGAGAGGAGGACATTTCCAGGTCATATTTTTTTAAATAGGCCATATTCAGCCCGTGAAGAATGGATAGATACTGCTCCTCGTTTACACTGACCTCTCTTTCCAATTTCTTCAATTCCGCTCCCAGCGGTGCAAATTCCTCAATCTTTTCGGACAGGTATAATTTCCTGTTTTGCATGACATCCAGGGCTTGTTTCTGCTCCTCAAATAAAATCTTTAACCGAAGCCATTCTTCAAGGATGGTCTCCCGCTGTAGTCCGTTTTGGGTATTGCTATTTTGAAACAATTCGGAGGAGGCTTCATCGATTTGGTTTTTTAGGTTTTCGATTTCTTCTTCCAGCATATCTATTCGGGGGGATCCTGCATTCTGGGCTGCAAGACCCTGAATCTCCATGTTTTTAGAAACAATGCGATCCTGAAGGGTACCTATCCGTTGAATGATTACCTGCCTTTTTTCGAAATTCTCAAACATATTTTCGATTTCATTCAGATTGGCCTCAGTGCCTGAAAGCAGACGTTTGGATCTTTCTTCGTCTTGCTCATGCTCTAATTTGGCGATATCCAGGTATTTGCCCTGTTCATAATAATTCAATATCCGGTTTTGGGTCATGAAGGATTTGAGGTTTTCCTCCGCCGCTCTCAATTTGTTCTGCGCAATCACCAGTTGATTTTGAAAGTAGGTGATGGAATTGATGTTTTCCATTTCTTTCATGTCCGAATACCTGCTCGTAAAAGCATCGGTCACTAGCCGGAGCGTATGGTAACAAATACCGGGATCATTGGTTCTGTATGCGATTTCCATCATGTCGCTGGAGGATTTTCTGCTTACATACAAGCGCTCAATGATTTTGCTGATGGCGTAATGGTCGTGTTCCCTCAACAGGTATTCAATGGGTGAATCTTCGAAACTTAAATAATGATTTTTTACATTTGCGTATGTTTCCTTTTCATCACCAGGTACTGCTAAATCCTCCCACATTCTTTCGGAGAAATGAGATTTTAGTTCGGAATAGGGACCCCTACTGATAATCGATTCCTCCGGACCCGAAAGGGAAAGGTGTTGGGCCATCAGCCGAAGGGAGGCTTCTTCTACAGTTTGCCTCGACTTGACCAAAAGTGTAAGGTTGTCAAATAAATTGTTTGAAGTGTAAAAATCCATCCTTACCACCCCACCATCTGTGGCACCCTGATTGGAACTTGGGTTGGTAAACACGATTGTTTTGCTTTCATATTCTCTGGGCATATTGCTGGTCAAAAGGAAGATCCCCACTGCTGCAAGAATAGGTGGCAACACAATAAAGAATTTGTTTTTCCAAGTTAAAAGAATGAATTGTTTAATTGTCATTTCTAAGGATGATATTAGCTAAGGGGAGTCCGATTAATATTTCGAGTTTTTTGGTGGCGACAAAAAAATCCCTCCTTGCATTTTCGTATTCAGATTGTGCAACGGTATGGATTTCTGCATTTCTCATGTAGCTGGAGGCATCCAGATTTCCCGAATTAAACTCCATCTCCATCTGTTGCAGGTTGGTCCTGGCTTTTTCCTGCATTTGATACCTGATTTGCATCAGTCGGTGTGCCAGTAGCAGATTGTTGTATTCTTCCACGACCTGTTCGGCAATGACCAATTCCATCTCTCGGGTTTTGAAAAAAGTGGCCTCCATTTCATTTTGTTGAAGTTTGATCCGGTTTCCCCTATTGAAAATTTCGGACAAGGGAATACTAAGATTGGCCCCTGCCCTGTATCCGTTTGCGATGTTGGTCAAGTCCCCTCCCTGCGATCCGGTCGTCAGGATGGCCTGATTGCCATATCCATAGTCGATATAAACACGGAATAAATCCGTCCATGATTTTTGCGCCAGTTTCACCCTTTCTTCCGCCGACCCAATAAGTGCTTCATTTAGTTTGATGGTTGGGTGATTGGATATGGCTATACCGATAAGGCTGTCTAAACTATAAAGTTGATTTTCCAGCGGACTATTCAATTCGATGCCTTCAAGGGTATTGACTTCTTCTTGCGCCCGAACATTTTTATCAGTTAAAAAAATCATTACGACCAAAACGAATATCAGGCGGGAGTAGAATGTTGATTTTTTCAGCACAAATTTCATTTATTTATATATCAATGACAAAAATAGGTTCATGTAAAATAATTTACTGTTTTAGCTCTATTTTTAAAATAAAAGTAACAAAATTTTTAATTTATCCTTTTTTTTTGAATTTAAATTTTCAGCTTATATATTCATTAATTATTTAGAAGGTTGATGATTAAGCATACTGTTGCAGGAAAATTGAATCAAAAAAGCCAATCGGTTTTTGGCAGGGAAGCCAGAGGTTTTGGCGAAATACTTAACCTTTACAGCCTGCTTGCAAAGGACTTATTACAAGGTTTGTGGAGACTTCTGAATGCCAAATTCAGGCTTCGGAACTGTGAGAAAGTGGGCAAATGGGTAACTGTCAGAGGAGGTTTGAGAGTGGAAGGCGCTGGCAAAATCAGGATTGGAAATTATTGCAAACTTTGGTCACATATGGGGACTACCCAGTTATTTGCGGATAGTGGTGCCTTGCTTGAAATTGGGGAGGGCACATTTGTAAATACTGCCTGTATTGTTTCAGCAAGCAAACATATTACTATTGGGAAAAATTGTCAGATAGCCAATCAGGTGATTATCATGGACGGAGATTTTCATGGGGTAGATGACAGGTCTGCCGAAGGCAAGTCTGCAGCTATTGTCATTGAAGACGATGTGTGGCTGGCAACCAGGTCTATGGTGCTGAAAGGAGTGCGGATAGGTAAAGGATCAACAGTTGCTGCAGGGGCAGTAGTAACCAAAGATGTCGCTCCTCACACCTTGGTCGGGGGAGTCCCTGCTAAAGTGATCCGGAAATTACATCAAAATCAAACCATTCTGACTGATTGAATCACTTAATTGAACCATTAAACCTGAATATGAAATGATCCGTTGTGTAATCATAGATGATGATGCTGCCAGCATCGAGGTGCTTTCTCATTATATATCCAAGACCAAATCTTTGGATCTTCAGGCGAAGTTTACGGACTCTATTGAGGGGTTGAATTTTCTTGTGGAAAACAAAGGCAATATTGATCTGATTTTTCTGGATATTGAAATGCCTGAAATGAATGGTTTTGAGATTCTTAAGCACAGTCAATATGATGGTGCTTTGATCGTAATATCGGCAAATCATGAGAATGCCATATCCGCTTTTGAAACCAATGCCTGTTTCTATTTACAAAAGCCTTTTGCCTATGCCCAATTTCTTAAAGGTATAGATAAATGTAAGGAAGCAGAGGCGAGGATAGACCCCAATGCCTATTCAAAAGACTTTATTTTTGTAAAGGATGATCGGTTGTATAAAAAAATTCTTTTTGCAGAAATAAGCTTCTGCGAGGGAAAAGGGGATTATATCAGCCTGAAGTGTAAATCACAAACCTATACCATCAAATCTACCATTTCCAACTTCCTGGACAAGTTATCTGGTAATCCGGAATTTGTACAAGTGCACCGCTCCTACGTAATCAACCTGCATTATTTAACTGATTTTGATAGCGATACGGCTGTGGTGGACGGCAAAATCATCCCAATCGGTGCCAAATATAAAGAACAACTAAAAAACAGCGTTAATTTCCTGTAATTTTTAATTCCCCTTATCTAATCCTTGATGTACTGATTGATCAATTCTTTTACCGTTTCAATTTCTTTCGAAAAATCCTCGAACAACTTCTTTAATCCGCCGGATTCAAAAGAATCCAGCTCTTCGAAGGTTACTGCCATTTCATACAATTGATTTAATCCTGCTGTCAGGGCCGATCCCTTCAATTTGTGTCCTTCGCTGTTTAATCCCGGTAAGTTTTGGTCATTAAAGTGTTTGATCAATAAATTTTTTGAATGGTCCAGCTCCTTTAGTGTCAATTTCAACACGTCTTTGATAACCAAGGGCTCGTCTCCAAGGTATTCGATGACTTTTTCAACATTAAAATGATTTTTTGGGTTTTTAGTCGTTGTTGATGTATTTTTTTGTTCAGCCTTAGCAGCGGATTTATTGTCAGGTGCCTGTAACGAATGAACAGGATTTAACCATTTTTCAAATATCTGGATAATGTTTTTTTCCACAATGGGTTTGGCTACAAAATCGACCATTCCCGATTCCATACATTTTTCCCTTTCTCCCTTAATATTCCCTGCGGTGATGGCGACAATGGGTATGTGACTAAGTTCTGGTGAAGCTTTGATTTTTTTGGTTGCTTCATGCCCACTCATGACCGGCATTTGGATGTCCATTAAGATGATATCAGGCAGGAAGGATTGGGCCATTTCAACTGCTGTTTTTCCATCAATGGCTTCTAAGATTTTAGTATTGGGAGACACTTTAAGTACAATGGTTTTGGCCAAAAACATGTTGATGGCGTTGTCTTCTGCAATAAGTACTGTCAGTTTGCTGTTTAAGGGCTTTTCCTGATGGGCGGGAGATGAATCTTTAGTGAAAGTCTTTTTTCTAGGGTTGAGTTGAGCCAGCGCTTCGTAAAGCGCATTTATTTTTATAGGTTTGGATAGTTTGATATCGATACCAAGTGCTTTACATTTTGTATAGATGTAATCGTCATCAGCCGAACTGTGTAAGAGCATAACGGGAGTGGCAGCCTTGTTTTCCGGGAAATTTTCCCTTATTTTTTTTGTCGTTTCCAAACCATCCATATAAGGCATGTTAAGATCCATTAATACCGCATCAAAATCACCATTGTTCTCTATTTTTTGAAGTGCGTCAAAACCATTCACTGCTTCCTCCATATGAATTTTTTTCAGAGAAAACATTTCCTTCAGGATCAATCGGTTATTTTCATTGTCATCTACCACTAAAACTTTTTGGATAAAACTGGTATCTGATTTTTTAAGATTACTTCCATTTTCTGTTTTGAGGTTGATGTCAAAATAGAATTTACTGCCCTCATCCAATTTACTTTCCAGTTTTAATTCTGAACCCATCATGGCCAAAAGTTTATTGGAAATGGTCAGGCCCAAACCGGTACCACCATATTTTTTAGTGGTAGATCCGTCTTCTTGTGCAAATGCTTCAAAAATCCTTTTTTGGTTTTCCTCAGATATCCCTATACCCGTATCCCTGACTTCAAATCTTACCAGTCGCTCTTTTTCATTTTGAACGGAAATGGTTTGTATTTTTAATTCGATTTCTCCCTCATTGGTGAATTTTACGGCATTCCCAAGTAGGTTGATAAGAATTTGTTTTAGCCGTACATCATCTATAAATATAAATCTGGGCAGGTCTTTTTCCAGATTAAGCAACATTTCGACACCCTTATTCTGGGCCTGGTAAGAAACAACATCAGTTGCCTGCCCCGCCAATACGAAAATGTCTGCTTTGTTGATATCCAATTCCAGTTTTCCCGCCTCAATTTTAGAGAAGTCCAGGATGTCATTGATGATATTCAACAAAGTATTGGCAGATTGGTTAACGATATCAATGTATTGGTTTTGAACCTCAGTCAGGTCTGTTTTCAACAAAAGGTCTGTAAATCCAATGATGCCATTAAGCGGAGTCCTGATCTCATGACTCATGTTGGCCAAAAACTCTGATTTTGCGAGACTGGCTTTTTCAGCCATTTCCTTCGATTCTATAAGGTTTTTTTCAAGAATGTTTCTGTCGATTGCATTGGAGATGCTGTTGGCAAAACTTTTTAATAAAGAAATTTCAGCTTGCGACCATTCCCTTTCCAACTTGCAATCGTCATATCCGATGAAACCCCAAAATCCGTCTTTGGTAAATATGGGTATGGAAAGTATGGATTTGATATTCTGATTTGCCAGAAATTCACGGGTGGAGGAATCTTCCGGCATTTTGGATAAAATGGCAAAGAAAATTTCATTGTTCTCCATGGGTGCGACAAATTCCCCGAAAAAATTGATGGGCACGTTTTGTAAGTCTGGGTTATTGATTTGGGGCTGCACTTCATCAGAACTCCACTCAAATCTTTGGGAGGTGAGCACTGAGCCGTCTTCAGCAAAGCTGTTTTCCCAATAATAGACCCTGTCTACATCCGCAGCTTTTCCGATCAATTCCAGACTATTGGAAATGGCTTCATATAAATTTCTATTCGAAAGCAACTCATCAGTGGCTCTGGAGATCGCCAAAAGCATCTGTTCTTTTTGGATCAACTGGTTTTCCCTGTTCACCGTGTCATGAATGTCCTGAATTGTTCCAAAAAGGTAGAGGCATTTACCTTCTTCTATGTGGGCTTCACCGATGGTCCTCACCCATAATTCTTTGCCTTTTGCGGTGATGATTTTTAATTTTTCATCCCAGGCTTTTCCATAATCCTTTGCAAGCCCAAAAAGTTCTTGCATTCTATCCCGGTAAAAACCTTCCTTGTAAAACCCAAACGCATCTTCCAGTTTTGGATTAAAATCTGCATCAACCTCAAAAATGGTTTTGGTTATATCTGTCCAACTTAAAAAGTTTTTGTCGGTGTCGTATTTCCAACCCCCAATTTTTGCCATCCTATGAGTTTGGCTGAGCAATTCTTTGGCATTCTGTATGCTTCTTTCCAACCTGAGTCTTTCGGTAATATCTATGGAATTTCCGATAACGTAACTATTACCCTGATAATCTTTTTCAAGGGTGTTGCTGTACAACCAGACCTTCAAGCTTCCATTGGTCTGCCTGGTGGTCATCAGGCCCTGGGCTTTTCCATCTTGAAGCAGTTCTTTGAAGTAGCTGTCAATTTCGGGATGGTACCTTTTTGGGATAATGTCCCATAATTTTTTCGACAGCATCTCCTCGACACTGTACCCCAACAACCTTGCTCCATAGTTATTAAAGCTCAAAAAATTCCCCTTGAGATCATGAGTCAGCATCAAACCCTGGCTGTTTTCAAAAAAAGACCGGAATTTTTCTTCGCTGGAAAGTAGCTTTTCTTCTTTTTCCTGTTCTTCACTGATATCCCTGCCGATAGCGAAAATCCATTTGTTTTTTAAGTCACCTGTAGCCGTCCAGGCAAAAGTTTTATAGCCACCTTTGTGGGTTTTTAACCGGTGCCTGAAACTTGTGGTCGCTTCTCCTTTGATCAGTTTGTTGATCTCCACCATAGTGCCTTCCACATCCTTGGGATGTATGTAATCTGACATGGCCTTCTCCGAAAGCTCTTCCTCACCATAGCCCAGCAAGGTTTTGAATGCTTTATTGACTTTAATAAACTTTCCATCAAACCTGATGACCGTAATCAAATCCAGGGAAATGCCCAGGGCTTTGCTTAAAAGCCGGTCCTCAAAATTTTCAGTTTTTGCATTTATGTACTCACGGATTTGCAGGTTCAAAAGACCTAAGTTTTCTGACAGAAGGTCAGCGGATTCAGGTGCTTTTGACCCCATTACAACCAAAAACCCTAAAATATTTTCTTTTTCACTGGTTATCGGCTTTGAAGCCAGGTAGGTAGCCGGGGAGACTTTTGCCAGAAAATCACTTTGAGCCAATGCTTTGTTGGTTTGGAGATCCCTTATTTCCTGAAAACCTTTGCTGCTATTTAAAAAATTATACAAAGTGTCTTTTTCAGAAATGTATGTTTCTCTTATCCCCTCAGAAAATGATTTTATCCATATGCCTTCTTTGTCAAAAAAACCTAAAAAAACCTGCTCACAGCCGGTCAATCTTTCCGCCAAAAGTATTGTTTTTTCAAAGTTCTCGTTTTGTAAACCCCGACCTAGATAAAAATCAGCAATCTGATTAGATTTTTTCATGCTTTTAAAGAGTTTTCACTACCCATATGGATTCTTGTGCGAAATTAGCCTGTTTCAAACATCCTGTAAAAGGAATGATCAAAATGTTTAAATATGACGGTAAATTAATTATGAATATTGCTTTTAAAAAACCAAAATCTTGAAACAATCGAAATTTTCTTTCTAAGCATTCCACTTTTGTTTACAAATTCGATAATTTAATTATAAATTCAAATTTGTAACCTAATTAATCATATGACTGTTATTGTATTTTGGCTGGCAATCATCATTGTTGCCTATACTTTTTTTGGATACGGGTTAATTTTATACCTCCTGGTGAAACTGAAAAAGTTGTTTCTTCCCTCTGAGGAGGCCGAAAACCCAAACTTTTTTCCACATGTAAGCCTGGTCGTTCCTTGTTTTAATGAATCGGATATTATCAGGACAAAAGTTGAAAATTCTCTATCACTGGATTATCCCCGCGAGAAGCTTGAAATTTTTTTTATTACAGATGGATCTACCGATACTTTCAGGGAGGTGTTGTCTGATTATCCCCAGGTGAAATTATTGCATAAAGACCGTAGAGCAGGGAAAACAGCCGCGGAAAACAGGTCCATGGAAATCATTGAAACCCCCATTGTGATTTTTACAGATGCCAATACCCTGCTGAATCCCATAGCAATCAGGAATATTGTCAGACATTTTCAATTCGAAAATGTTGGCTGTGTCTCAGGCGAAAAACGGGTACTGATGGAAGCGATGGAAGAAGCAAGCGCTGCAGGTGAGGGCATGTACTGGAAGTACGAATCCTTTTTAAAAAAACTGGATTCCCAACTGTACTCTGCGGTAGGAGCTGCCGGGGAATTGGTAGCTTTCAGGTCTTCCCTGTATGAACCTTTGCCTGAAGATACCATCCTTGATGATTTCATGCAGTCTTTGTTGATTGCGTCCAAAGGATACAAAATCGTTTATGAACCTGAGGCCTATGCCATGGAGACAGCCTCTGACTCCATTAATGAGGAGTTAAAAAGAAAAGTAAGGATCAGTGCTGGTGGGTGGCAGTCCATGCAAAGACTCCTCTTTAAGATTACCCCCTTCAAGAACCCCATATTGTTTTTTCAATATCTATCTCACAGGGTTTTGAGATGGACCATAACGCCTTTTTTATTGGTCCTGATTTTTTTCCTAAACCTTCTGCTTTGGCCTCAGGGATGGGTTTATCAGTTGTTGATGACAGGGCAGGTTTTGTTTTATCTTGCAGCGTTTTTGGGTTACCTTCTGGAGAATAAAAAAATCAAGGTCAAGGTGCTTTTTATTCCTTTTTATTTTTGTCTCATGAACTATGCTGTAATTGCCGGGCTGATCCGGTTTTTGAGGGGCGCTCAAAAAAGTACCTGGGAAAAAGCGAAACGAAGGCAAAGCTGATCAAGCCTTTTTGTTGCTTTTCTGCCATAATCTCACAAAACCATCAGGTTTTGATCCTAATCGGCACTAGGATATAGCCAAACCAATTCCCCATCCCGATTTCTGCGTTTTTTAAAATGTTAGGTCTACCGATGACGGTTCTTTACTAAATTCCCTCGAACTCCGGTTTTAAAATAGTATGGATTTTAAAGGTTAGTCTTTAAGCCTCCTGATTAGGCTTCAATTCCCGTTCTGTATTTTATTCCAGGAAAAATCTAAATTTACTGCGTTGAAGATAAAATTGTTTTAAAGCCCGAATAGTTTTAAATTTCCCAAATCTTTCAATTGACCAAATAAACCCGGAACCCACTGTGAAAAAATTATTCTTTTGTATTTTTATATTGGTATTAAACGCGGGATATGCCCAGCATCTTCCACATCCATCGGCGGTATTTGAATGGGAAATGCTTCCTGTATCCATAAACGGAGCAGTAGAAGAGAGGAAACTGATGGATTGGCCCACCGAAACCCTCGACAATTTCCGCATCATCCATTATTCTTTGCAGGGCTCGGAAACCATGGACCTGCATTCAGGCGAAGAGCGTTTAGTCCTGGTCAGTGATGGAGCCCTTTCGTTAAAAATGGCTGAAGAAGAAACTGCCCTGGGCCAAAGAAGTGTGGGCTGGATTCCTGCACATATGCCCCTCAGGATAGCTGTTGGGAATGACAATAAGGCTTCATTTTTTATCATTGAATGGGAATCGGAATTAGTTGATGAGGAGTTGACGCCTATAGGTACGAATCCAGTGCTTTTTGATTATTCTGAAATGGAATATAGGGAAAATTCCAGAGGTGGGAGGAGAGCTGTCATGCAGGCACCGACCCAAACCCTTAAAGAACTTGAAATGCACATTACTACCCTGAAAGAAGGGGAAAAAAGCCATGACCCACATGTACATGCTGATGAAGAGATCATACTGGTCTTGCAGGGGGAGGTAGAGGAAATGATTAATGGTACTCCATACAGACTGGGTGCTGGCTCTGTGATTTATCTGGCTGCATTTGACCCTCATGGAATCCGGAATGCTGGCAAGGGCAATTGTGAGTATTATGCTATCCGTTGGATCACAGAAAAAACAGAAAAGTAAACCTTTGTATGTTTACTACTTGAGAAAGGTATTTTTTTATTTATTACAATAAAAGGTATATTGTGAAGACAAATCTTTACAAATTGCTCCGCTTAACCACTGCCTAATCAAACCCAAATAGCTCTTGATCATGGGATTGCTGGAAAAATATACGGACGAAACATTACTTATCAGCCTCAGGCAGGGGGATGTTAAGGCATTCGACGAATTGTACCACAGGTATGCCAAAAAGCTCATGTCCTTCTCTTTAACTTTTTTTACCGACCAGCACCTTGCGGAGGAAGCCGTGCAGGAGATTTTTGTAAGAATTTGGGAGAGGAGGAAGAAACTGGATGCATCAAAATCCTTTAAAAGTTACCTTTTTCAATCCGTAAAATTCTATATGTACAACCATATCAGGGACAGGAAAAAAGAGTGTTGTCTGGAAACCGCCACAACGGAACAAATATTGGTGGACCAGGACCCGGAGGCAACCCTGGCCTATCAGGAATTGGAGGAGTTGGCTCTGGAGATGATTGGCAGGTTACCGAAAGTGCAACAGGAAGTCTTTACATTGAACAAACTAAAAGGTTTGAACAGTGATCAGATCGCACTGCAGATGAACCTTTCAAAAAGGACCATAGAACATCACCTTTACCTGGCCTCCAAATCCCTTAAAAAGGGATTATTGCATCACCCCTCCTTTTCTTTGCTGATATTTACAGGTGTTTATTTTTTTTAATATTGAATTAAGGTTATATAATAAAATTTAATATTGAATTTTCGGCAATAATAATTTTTTAAATTTTATTTAATTATTTTACACCCTTCATTAAGTAAATGGGTAGACTTGTGTTTTATACTTCCAAAGCGCAATAAACCCAGTGGAAAAAGAATTACTCATCAAATTTTTAAATGGAACAGCCAATGCTGCGGAACGCAGGCAGGTAATGGAATGGCTGGAACAGGATGATTCAAAGGAGAATTTTGATCGTTTCCTCCGTGAACACTGGAAAAACGTGGAATCAAATTCAGCAGACAATACGGATTACCCACTGTTATTGGAGAAAATTCATTCAAAAATCTTTCCCGAAACCAAAATCAGGCCGCTTTGGCCATGGGGAAGGTATTGTAAAATTGCCGTTAGCCTCTTTTTATTTCTGGCAAGTGCTTTTTTTATAAAACAGGCGGTGGATTACAAGAAACAAGACCCTGTACTTTCAGAAAGGATTATTGAGAAAAGTACAGGTGAAGGGGAAAAACTCCGGCTTACCCTCCCCGATGACAGCAAGATCACCTTGAATGCCAATTCTACCGTATATTTTTCTTCCTTATATGGAGTTAAGGAAAGGATAGTTCGTTTATCAGGGGAAGCATTTTTTGAAATAGCCAAAGATTCATTGCGGCCTTTCCGGGTGGAAACAGATGGAATTGTTACCACAGCTTTGGGTACCGCTTTCAATGTTTTTGCTCGCTCCGGACAGGTTTCAGTGGCCCTGACTGAAGGAAGGGTAGCTGTGGATGGCCCTCAATCAAAAATGGAATTGGAACCCGGGCAATTGGCCAGAATGGATAAGGCAAAAGCTATTTCCGGGCTAAGGGTGGAAAAATTTGATGCGGAAAAAATTACCGGCTGGAAAGAAGGAAGGCTGGTTTTTGATAAAAAGCCCCTGAAACTTATTCTGGAGGATTTGGAAAGATGGTATGGGGTGGAAATGAATATAGATCCCCGACTAAATCTGAACCGAAGAGTGATTGGAGCTTTCCGAAACAAAAACCTGACAGATGTACTAACTGGATTGGGTTTTTCTATGGGCTTCGAATTCAATATCAACCATAAAGAAGTCATCATCAAAAAGAATCGCCTATGAAACAAAAAATGCAGGACAAAACCTCCATCGCCAAATGAATTGCTTTGCCCTGCTGACTTTAAAGTGTAAAACTCAAAATCCTTTAAAATTATGAAAAGAAAATTACTGTACCTAATCAAAATGGTATCTAAAAACCTATTGTATGGTTTGGTTATTCAATGTTTGTTTATGACTACATTGATGGCACATGAGATCAGTGCCCAGATCAAGCCCATTGACGAATCCCATATCCGGCTAAACAAAGCAGAATGGGGTTTAGAGGAAATCTTTCAGGAAGTGGAAGAAAAAACAGACTATTCCTTCGTTCTGGGAGAGGAAATTCTGAACAATGAGACACAATTGAACCTGAAAAGTAAACGACAAACAGTAAATGAGCTGCTATTGGATATCGCCCTGGGTGCCAATTTGAAATTCAAGCAAGTAGACAATTCCATTTATGTTGCCCCGGGAAACCAGGCCCCCGATTCCCCAATAGAAATTTTAATAGATGAACGCCCTGTTAGTGGCCGGGTACTGGATCCCAATGGAGAGGGCATTCCCGGTGCAACCGTGCTGGTGGAAGGAACCAACATAGGCACAGCTACAGATATCGACGGTAATTTTAACCTGGAAGTGCCTGATGATGCTGTTCTGGTGA
The DNA here is from genome assembly GCF_011290685.1 of Cyclobacterium plantarum. Classification (GTDB taxonomy): domain Bacteria; phylum Bacteroidota; class Bacteroidia; order Cytophagales; family Cyclobacteriaceae; genus Cyclobacterium; species Cyclobacterium plantarum. The sequence continues at coordinate 247,863 of NZ_JAANYN010000006.1, read as the reverse complement.
TTTCCTTCATCGGCTACGAATCCCAGCGAATCGAGCTGGGCAATCAAAGCGAAATCACCGTAACCATGGAGGAGGACCTGTCCTCTTTGGATGAAATCGTGGTGGTGGGATATGGTACCCAGAAAAAGGTGAATCTTACAGGTGCGGTGAGTACCGTGACCTCTGAGGACATTGTTAACCAACCTGTTGGTCAGACCTCAATGGCCCTGCAAGGTATAGCACCAGGGGTTACCATCACCCAAAGAAGCGGTCAGCCCGGATCAGATGGGGGAGCCATCAGGATACGGGGGGTAGGTACACTGGGGAACTCCAATCCCCTGATCATGGTGGACGGAGTAGAGACCAACCTGAACAATGTAGACCCCAATGAAATTGAAAGCATTTCCATATTGAAGGATGCCTCCTCGGCGGCCATTTATGGTGCACGTGCCGCAAATGGTGTCGTGTTGATCACTACCAAGAGAGGTGTGGAGGGTGTACGGGTAAATTATAACATGTATGCGGGTTTTCAGGTACCCACCCGAATGCCTGAAATTGTAGGTGCCCTGGATCACATGGAACTGGCCAACGAGGCCTTTACCAATGTGGGCAACGATCCGCAGTATACCGAAGAATTCCTTGCTGATTATCGGGCAGGCATGCCGTCCGATCAATACCCAAATACGGACTGGCAGGCCCTGACTTTAAAGAATACGGCTTTTATGCAAAACCACAATGTGAGCATCAATGCCGGTAGTGAAAAAGCCAGGGTTTTTGGTTCTATCAGTTACCTGGACCAGGATGGTATTATCCCCAATACAGATTTTAGCCGGTTTAACCTCAGGCTCAACTCTGATGTCAATGTCTCGGACAGGCTCACCTTATCTACAGATATATTTTTACGCAGGGCCTACCAGCGGGAACCTTCCTTTGGAACCGGATATGTTTTTCACTGGATGCGCCGGATTCCGGCTAATGAAGTAGGAGTGCTTTCCAACGGTCGTTACGGCGAAGGTTGGAATGGAGATCATCCCCTGGCCAGAGCAAAGGATGGAGGTCTTAGAACCGAAGAAAGCCTGGACGCCATTCTAAACTTTCGCCTCGATTATAAAATCACGGATTGGTTGTCTGCAGAATTAATGTATGCACCCAAATTCTGGAATCCACATACCAAAAGTTTTGCCAATATTACCCAAACCTATGCCAGGGATGGGGAAACACCTACCCATTTTGTGCCCCAGCGAAATTCCCTCACGGAAAGGTACGACCGAGAATGGTACAATAATATCCGGGCGATTATCAGAATGGACAAGACCTTCAATGATATACACACCCTGGGTATCACGGCCGGTTATCAGCAGGAGGACCAAACCAACAAGTGGATTTCTGCCTACCGGGAGGTATTTCCACTGCCTCAATACCAGCAGATCAATGCCGGTAACCGGGCCAATGAACAAACCGGAGGTGCCGCGTCCCACTGGGCCTTGCAATCTGTCTTTGGCCGGGTAACTTACAATTACGATGAACGATACCTGCTGGAAGGGAACATTCGAAGGGATGCTTCTTCCCGTTTTGCCGAAGGCAACCGTGTAGGTGTATTTCCATCTTTTTCTGCCGGATGGCGAATTTCGGAAGAAAATTTCATGCAGGCCAACTCCGGCATCATTGACCAGTTGAAGTTAAGAGCCAGCTGGGGGCAGTTGGGTAACCAAAACATTGGTTTATATCCCTTTGCTGCCTTCATGTCGTTGGGAGGAGGATCCCAGGACTACGTATTTGATGGTGCCAATGCACCAGGTGCCGCCCTGAATAGCATGGCCAATTCCTCTATTCAATGGGAGCTGACCGAAACCACGGACATCGGTTTGGATTTTAACCTTTGGGGTAAGCTGGATGTGGCGATGGACTATTACTTGAGAAGAACAAAAGACATTCTCCTTCCCTTGAACATTCCTCAAACCATCGGGTTGACCGAACCATATCAAAATGCTGGAGAAGTAAAAAACAACGGTTATGAACTGATGGTCAATTACAGAAACAAGATAGGAGACCTGAACTACAGCATCATGGTCAACTATTCCGATGTAAGGAATGAAGTTATCGACATGCGGGGAATTGAACAAACCGGACTGACCGTAAACCGAGAGGGACATCCCATCGGCTCGTTTTTTGGCTATATCTCAGAGGGTTTGTTTCAAAGTCAGGAAGAGGTTAATAACCATGCCGAACAATTTGGAGATATTGCCCCGGGAGATATCAAATACCGGGATGTAGACGGAGACGGGATGATCAATGACCGGGACCTGGCCGTGATTGGTAGTCCCATTCCCAGACATACCTTCGGGCTTCGGCTGAATGCCGATTACAAGGGCTTCGACTTCTCTTTATTTTTACAGGGAGTAGGGAAAGCAGATGGCTACCTGTTTGGACAGGGCATTATGCCTTTCTACCTGGGTGGTACAGTACAGGAGCAGCACAAGGATCGCTGGACACCGGACAATCCGGATGCATCCTTTCCCAGACTGGCCTGGAACCGAACCAATAACGAACAGAATTCCAGCTTTTGGATGCGCAATGCGGCTTATCTGAGAGGGCAAAATGTACAGTTTGGTTATTCCCTACCTCAAAATGTCCTTGACAGGCTGAATATTCAGCGGGCACGCATTTATCTGAGCGGTAGAAACCTGTTTACCATTACTGATTTTTACGAAGGGTATGATCCGGAAGCCCCCGTCAGCAATGGTGGTTGGTATCCGCAAATGACTACTTATACCATGGGCTTGAATGTTAACTTCTAAACAGCAGGAACCAATGAAAAACTTAATCAAATATATCGTACTGATACCCGTTCTGTTCTTCTCCGCTGCTTGCGAAGATGAATTTCTGGAGCGGATGCCACTGGATTCTCCTTCCAGTGAGACCTATTTTGAAAATGAAACAGAACTGGAAATGGCAGTAACAGGGGTTTATAACCGTCTTTGGTATTGGCCTGCAGGAATTGCCTGGTTTTTGTCTTTCGATTTTGCCTCTGATGATGGCTGGGATCGAAACGGGAGTACCCTTCAGGCCCTGGGTAGGGGAGAGCAAAATGCCGACAATGGGTTTACGAATGGTTTCTGGTCCCATTTTTACCGGGCCATTAACCGCACCAACTTCATTACCTCCAGAGGCAGCCACCTGCGGGATGAAATGGATCCGGCCAAATATGACCGGCTCGTAGGAGAAGCCAGATTTATCCGCGCCTATTTCTACGCCTACCTGGCCGAATTGTACGGAGACGTGCCTCTGGTAACAACTACACTGACACTGGAAGAATCCCAAACGCCAAGAACCCCAAAATCTGAAGTGATCGATTTTGTGATGGCCGAGCTAAATGAAATAAAAGCCTACCTGCCCATGGAAGCTACGGAAAAGGGCCGGATTACGCAGGGGACCGTTTTGGCAATGATGTCCCGTGTTGCCCTATGGAACGAGCGATGGGAGGAAGCTGCATCCGCAGCCAAAGAGCTTATGGATTCAGGTACATATTCCGTTGATCCGGATTATGAAGGCATGTTTACTTTCGAAGGTGACAATTCACCCGAAGTTATTACCAGGATCCAATACCTGAGAGGTGTGCAAACCCACAATATGCCCCGAAATTTCTGGTCCAGGATGGCCCTCGGCCACTCCAACAAGAAGCCGCCACAGGATTTTGTTGATACCTACGATTGCATAGATGGATTACCGATTGATGAATCGCCACTTTATGACCCACAAAGTCCCTTTGAAAATCGGGACCCCAGATTGGACTACACCTTGGTGGTACCTGGTTCCAGATTGGTTAACTGGATCTATGAAACTCATAGTGACAGTACCATGACCTGGGAATTTCAGGGAGAGGATAGTGTGCGGGTACCAAATATTGAGGCACAGCATGCTTATGCCTCCTTTACCGGCTACCTGTACCGCAAACATGTGGATGTGGCCAATTATCCAACTGATGTAGGGTCTACTGATCAGAACCTGACGATATTCCGGCTGGGTGAGGTTTTGTTGAATTATGCCGAAGCCAAGGTGGAATTGAATCAAATTGACGAAAGTGTATACGATGCCATCAATGCTTTGCGGCAAAGAGAATCCGTACAAATGCCAGCCATTGAACCTGGAAAGTCCCAGGAGGAAATGAGGAACCTGGTTCGCAAGGAAAGAAGGCATGAATTGGGTATAGAAGGTTTCCGATACTTCGATATCCGCAGGTGGGGCATTGCCGAGGATGTGATTCCAGGACCTTACCGGGGCAGGGTAAATCGCTACGGTGAAGGCGGCTGGCTTAACGAGCCGCCAATGATTGATCCCATTGGTACGCCTAGCTATGACCATATCAGCAATGCCGATGAAATGGTGGTAGTAGAGACCCGTGATTTTAATCCCAACAGGGATTACCTGTGGCCCATACCCCGTATTGAATTGGAAACGAATACGGCCTTGACCCAGAATCCGGGTTATTGATACTGGAGCTGATGTTAAAAGATGATTGTTTCAAGGATTCCTGCTCCAAACAGTTGGGGCAGGAGTACCTTGCATTGGCAATAAATTATGCACAGGGAAAAGGGGCAAAGAAATGTATTTTCTTTTTCCTCCCGATCATCCTTTGTACCATTCTTTGCATTTGTCCCACCGCTAAGGTTTTCTCTCAGCATAGCCAGTATGATTTGGTGGTTTATGGAGGGACATCCGCTGGGGTCACTGCCGCAATACAGGCAGCCAGAATGGGAAAACAAGTAGCGTTGATTGAACCCGGAGACAGGTTGGGAGGGCTAACCACCGGAGGTCTGGGACAAACCGATATCGGAAACAAACAAGCGATCGGAGGAATAGCCCGGGAATTTTACCGAAATATCAAGCAGTACTACGATCAGCCGGAAAATTGGCATTGGCAGGAAAAGAAAAACTACAAAGGAGTGGACTATTCCCGTTCTGAGGATGGAGAAGAGACCATGTGGACCTTTGAGCCTTCCGCGGCTTTGCATGTTTTTAAGGAAATGATCGGAAAAGAGAATTCTATCGAAATCATGTATGGTGAAAGGCTTAAACAAGAATCAGGAGTAATCATGGAGGATCAAGTCATTACAGCCGTGGAGATGGAAACCGGCAAACGGTTTATTGGAAAGATGTATATTGATGCCAGCTATGAAGGAGATCTTATGGCCGCTGCCGATGTAAGCTATACTATTGGCAGAGAAGCAAATCGTAAATATGGGGAAACCCTCAATGGCGTTCAGGCAAATGTGTATGGTGTTACCCTACGAGGAAAACCGGCTAAGAACGGAAGAAATCATAATTTGGTAGAGGGAGTGGATCCCTACATTGTCCCGGGGAAACCGGATTCCGGTCTACTACCAACCATTTCTGCCTCCGGTCCGGGAATTGATGGTAGCGGGGATTCAAAAATTCAAGCCTATTGTTTTCGGATGACTCTTACAGACCATCCTGAAAACAGGATTCCTTTTGAAAAGCCCATATCTTATGATGAGGCAAACTATGAATTGTTATTCAGGAATTACGAAGCGGCAGAAGATGTGGAAAAAATGTATGATTACGGAGTTCCATACCTTCCCTGGGCCAATTCGGCCATGCCCAACCAGAAAACTGATACCAATAACAAGCATGGATTTTCGACCGATTTTATCGGGCAAAATTATGCATATCCTGAAGGGACCTATGAAGAAAGGGAAAAAATCAGGGAAGCACACCGGGAATACCAAAAGGGCTTGATGTGGACCCTGGCTTACCATCCAAGAATACCTGAAATAGTCCGTAATGAAGTGTCAAAATGGGGAACCTGTAAGGATGAATTCAGTCGGGTGGATGGTTGGCCGGAGCAACTGTATATTCGGGAAGCCCGCAGGATGGTGAGTGACTACGTCATAACCCAACACCATTGTGAAGGATTGGAAGTAGCTGAGGACCCTATAGCTCTGGCCGCCTATGGAATGGATTCTCATCATGTACAGCGATACGTAGATGCGAATGGATTTGTAAAAAACGAGGGCAATGTGGAAGGCAGCGTGCCTGGACCTTATCCCATAAGTTACCGATCCATTGTTCCTAAAAAGAGTGAAGCGAAGAATCTTTTGGTTCCTGTTTGTCTTAGTGCCTCACACATTGCCTTTGGTTCCATTCGGATGGAGCCGGTTTTTATGGTACTTGGGCAATCGGCAGGTATGGCAGCTTCCCTGGCCATAGATGCCAATAGCAGTGTGCAGGATGTCCCTTACGGACTGTTAAGAAATGAATTAATTACCTACCGGCAGAGATTGGAGTAACTACCGGAATGTAACAAATGAATGAACCCAAACTAACATGCACTATTTGATTTTACCTTTATTATTCCTGTTGATAACAGGAAATTCACACCCAATAATGGCCCAGACAGAATCCTATGATCTGGTCATTTACGGTGGTACTTCGGCGGGCGTTGCAGCAGCCATTCAGGCTTCCCGTATGGACCAATCGGTAGTCCTGATCGAACCTTCTTCCCGATTGGGAGGATTGACTACAGGAGGGCTTGGCCAAACAGATATCGGCAACAAGCAGGCCATCGGAGGAATAGCCAGGGAATTTTACCAAAATATCCGGAAGCACTATGAGCAGCCGGAAAACTGGAAATGGCAATCCCAGGAGGAGTACCAGGATGGAGGTCAGACCCGTACTTCAGCGGGAGAGGATGCCATGTGGACCTTTGAGCCTTCAGCAGCACTGCAGGTGTATGAGCAGATGATTGATGCCGAAAACATTGACATCGTTTATAATGAAAGGTTGGACCGCTCAGACAGAGGTGTGAGCAAATCCGGGGGCAGGATCCAATCCATCACCATGGAAAGCGGGGAAACCTACCAGGGCAAAATGTTTATGGACGCCACTTATGAGGGAGATCTGATGGCCACCGCAGGAGTAAGTTATACCGTAGGTCGGGAAAGCAATGAAGCATATGGGGAAACGGTCAATGGGGTGCAGGCCAATCATTGGAGCATTACCCTGAAGGGAACGCTTTCCAAAAATGCTGCCAACCATAATTTTGTGCCAGGAGTGGATCCTTATGTGGAAAAAGGTAACCCTGAAAGCGGTTTGTTACCCTATATCATTGAAGGCGGACCCGGCATTGATGGACGAGGAGACGACAAAGTCCAGGCTTATGGCTTTCGCATGTGTCTTACAGACCATCCGGATAACAGAATACCTTTCGAAAAGCCTCCGGGATACGACCCGCTCAATTATGAATTGCTTTTCAGAAATTATGAAGCAGGGGAAACCAGGCTTCCCTGGATCAATTCTGCCATGCCCAACCGGAAGTCGGACACCAATAACAACCATGGATTTTCCACGGATTTTACAGGGCAGAACCACGCATACCCGGAAGCTTCCTACCAGGAAAGGGAAAAAATCGTGGAAGCCCATAGAAATTACCAAAAGGGTCTGATGTGGAGCCTGGCCTATCATCCCAGAATGCCAGAAAAAATCCGGAATGTGATTTCCAAATGGGGTACCTGCAAGGATGAGTTTGAACGGGAAGATGGCTGGCAAAACCAACTGTATATAAGAGAGGCCAGACGGATGGTAAGTGATTATGTAATGACACAACACCATTGTGAAGGCCTTGAAGTTGCTGAGGATGCAGTGGGTTTGGCCGCATACGGGATGGATTCCCACAATATCCAAAGGTATGTGGACCACAACGGCTATGTTCAGAATGAAGGAAACGTGCAGGCATCCGTGCAGGGTCCGTATCCGATCAGCTATAAATCCATCGTGCCAAAAAAAGAAGAAGTCGGTAATTTATTTGTTCCGGTCTGTCTGAGTGCCACTCACATTGGCTTTGGATCGATACGGATGGAGCCGGTATTTATGGTTTTGGGCCAATCTGCGGCTATCGCTGCAGCCCTTTCCATTGACCAAGGTATTGCCGTTCAGGATCTGTCCTACGAACCATTAAAAGCAGCCCTATTGGCCCAAAATCAACGTTTGAAGTAATGTTAAACAGGTAGTTTCCATACATTAACTTAAAAAATATCATGAAAAATTTATTGCTTGCATTATTTCTCTTTTTTTCATTCCTGGCCGTACACCCGGGCCAGGCACAAGACCAGTCTTTTGATATCGTTATCTACGGTGGCACCTCCGCTGGAGTAGCCGCTGCCATTCAAAGTTCCCGCATGGGCAAATCCGTGATCCTGATCGAACCCTCCAACCATGTAGGAGGACTGACCACCGGAGGCCTGGGGGCCACTGATATTGGCAATAAACAGGCCATAGGGGGGATCTCCCGAGAGTTTTACCAGGGGATCAAAAGTTATTACGACAACCCGGACAACTGGACCTGGCAGGACCGGTCCGACTATTTTACCCGGCCCGATCAGGGCAGGTCCAAAGAGGGGGAAGATGCCATGTGGACTTTTGAACCCTCTGCGGCCAAAGCAGTATACGAACAAATGATGGCTGCCGAGGACATCAGGTTGGTGACCGGAAAGCGCCTGGACAGGGCCAATGGGGTGGAATCACAAAACAACCGCATTACTGCCATTACCATGGAAAGCGGGGAAACCTACCAGGGCAAAATGTTTATGGACGCCACCTATGAAGGAGACCTGATGGCAGCAGCAGGGGTGAGTTATATGGTAGGTAGAGAAGCCAATAGTGAATTTGGGGAAACCTTAAACGGGGTGCAAGCAAATTATTACAATAGGACATTGAAGAACAATGTTTCCCGAAACGCCATCCACCATAACTTCGTTCCCGGAGTGGATCCATATGTGGAAAAGGGGAATCCATCCAGTGGTTTACTGCCCTTCATCATTGAGGGTGGTCCTGGTATAGATGGTACGGCGGATGATAAGCTTCAGGCATATTGCTATAGAATGACACTTACCAATCATCCGGATAACCGGATTCCCTTTGAAAAGCCGGATAATTATAAGGAAATCGAATACGAGCTTTTGTTTAGAAATTACGAGGCGGCCACCGGGCCTCTGGAAGAAATGTACCACTATGGTGATCCACTGGTTCCCTGGATCAATACCCCCATGCCCAACAGAAAGACGGATACCAACAACCAAAAAGGTTTCTCTACGGACTTTGTAGGACAAAACCACAATTTTCCAGAGGCCAGCTATGAAGAGCGGGAGGCCATTGCCCAGCGGCACCTGGAATACCAGCAAGGACTGATGTGGACACTGGCTTATCATCCACGCATTCCTCAGAAAGTGCGGGATGTGGTCTCCAAATGGGGCATGGCAAAGGATGAATTTGAGGAAAGAGAGGGTTGGACACCACAGCTTTACATCCGGGAGGCACGAAGGATGCACAGTGATTATGTGGTGACCCAAAGGGATTGTGAAGGTCTGGAGCCACCGGTAGAAGACGTGGTGGGACTGGCGGCTTATGGCATGGACTCCCATATGGTGCAGCGTTATGTGGACCACAATGGCTACGTGCAGAATGAAGGCAACTTTGAAGCCCATGTACCGGAACCTTACCCCATTCCTTACCGCGCCATTGTACCTAAAAAAGGAGAGTCAGCTAATTTATTGGTTCCGGTATGTGTGAGTTCAACGCATGTAGCCTTCGGGTCGATCCGGATGGAGCCCGTTTTTATGGTATTGGGACAGTCTGCTGCTACGGCCGCATCTTTGGCCATAGACCAAAATGTAGCTGTCCAGGATCTGGATTACCAACTACTGGCTGCAAAGCTCAAAGAAGATCAGCAAATCCTCGAACGCAGGTAAACCTTTCAGTCCTATAGTTCGATTCAGACAGGAATAATAGTTTTAATTGTCAAGGATTCCTTGTTTGCCGACAGGCAGGCATCTGACAAATAAAAGAAAATTTTAAACACATGAAGCCAAATAAAACCCGCAGGTCATTTCTAAAAAGACTCAGTACTTCAGCTGCCCTGGCCGCAGGCGTACCTTCAGCCATGGCCGCAGGCATGCGCTCATCCGCCTCGGTGCAATACCTGAATCCAAGCCAACAAGGAAAAATACCGGCTGCTAATGACAACATCCGCATTGCCGTCATCGGAACCGGTGGCATGGGTATAGGTGATGTCAATACAGCCCTGATGGTGGAGGGCGTTGAAGTGGTAGCTGCCTGTGACCTGTATGACGGCCGACTTGTACGGGCCAAAGAGCTTTGGGGAAAGGACTTGTTTACCACCAAGGATTACCGGGAAATCCTGGAGAGAGCTGATGTAGATGCCGTAATCAATGCCACGACAGACCATTGGCACCAGAAAATATGTCTGGATGCTATGGAAAAAGGCAAACATGTCTATTGCGAAAAACCCATGGTCCAAAAATCTGAAGACGGGCATGCGATTATACAAATGCAGCAAAAGACCGGTAAAGTATTTCAGGTAGGCAGTCAATACGTAAGTTCCATCATTCATGCCAAAGCAAAGGAGCTGATTGATGCCGGGGAAATCGGTGAAATAAATTTTGCAGAGGCTCAAATAGACCGGCACAGTGCCAGGGGAGCCTGGCAGTATACGGTTCCTTTAGATGCCTCGCCTGAAACGGTAGATTGGGATACTTATCTGGGGCAGGCACCTGACCGGCCCTGGGATCCACTCCGGTTTTTTCGGTGGAGAAATTACCGGGATTATGGTACGGGGGTAGCCGGGGATCTTTATGTACACATGCTTTCCATGCTGCACTTTGTGACGGGATCGAAGGGGCCAAACCGCGTAATGGCCACAGGTGGACTGCGGTATTGGAAAGACGGCAGGGACGTTCCTGACCTTCATTTGGGTTTATTTGATTACCCGGATTCTCCAGAACATCCTGCCTTCAATCTGGCATTACGAACCAATCTGGTCAGTGGCGGAGGGGATAATTTTCTCTTTCGGATCGTAGGGTCTGAAGGGGATATTTCAATAGGGTTTTCTGGATTAACCTTGCGTAAAACGCCTTTTCCCAAAGATCCGGGAATGTCGCTCAACAGCTTTCCTGAAGCCATGCAGGAGGCTATAAAGGCAGATCACTACAAAAAATACCCGCCCAAAGCTTCCCTGGTAGGCCCTTCGGAGTTTGAGTTTAAGGTTCCATCCGATTATAAAGGTGATCGATACGAACACTTTGTCAATTTCTTTGACTCCATCCGGACGGGAAAACCAGTCGTGGAAGATGCGGTATTCGGCCTTAGGGCCTCCGGACCCACAGAAGCAGGAAATATCAGTTATTTTGAAAAGAAAATAATGGGCTGGAATCCTGAGAAAATGGAATTAAACCCGAAAATATAATACCCGAAAATCTACAAGCTCTTTAAATTTTAATCTTATGATACATTTACAAACATTTAAAAGTGCCCTGCTGGCCCTTTCTTTGCTATTTGTTTTTATTGCCTGTGGTCCGGCGGAAGAGCAGGAAGAAATTACAGACGTAATCATCTACGGAGGTACCTCCGGAGCGATTACTGCGGCCATTCAGGCCAAAAAAATGGGGAAATCCGTAATCGTAATCTCTCCGGATACGCATCTGGGAGGCTTGACTGCCGGTGGCCTGGGCTGGACCGACACCGGCAAGAAGGAAGTCATCGGTGGCCTGTCGAGAGAGTTTTACCAACGGGTCTACAACAAATACCAGGAGGAAGATGCCTGGAAATGGGAAGATCGGGCAGATTTTGGCAATCAGGGCCAGGGAACTCCTGCCATTGACGGTGAGTTTCGTACCATGTGGATATTTGAGCCCCATGTGGCTGAGGAAGTATATGATGAGTGGGTAGAAGAGTTGGATATTGAAGTTTTGCGCGACGAATGGCTGGACAGGGAAAACGGAGTTACCGTAGAAAATGGAAAAATCACAGCTATCCGGACCCTCAGCGGAAAGGAATTCAAAGGCAAAATGTTTATCGATGCCACCTATGAAGGCGACCTGATGGCAGCTGCCGGCGTATCTTACCATGTAGGTCGGGAGGCCAATAGTGTGTATGGTGAGGAATGGAACGGTGTACAGACCGGTGTTTATCACCACAGGCACCACTTCAAAGTGCTGGACCAGCCCATAGATCCTTATTGGGTACCTGGCGATCCTTCTTCCGGACTACTACCCAGAATCAGTGATGAAGATCCTGGCGTAAAAGGTGAAGGAGACAATAAGGTACAGGCGTACTGCTTTCGAACCTGTATGTCCAACCACCCCGATAACCGCGTACCCTTCCCCAGGCCGGCGAATTACGATTCTACCCAATATGAATTACTTGTCCGGATATTTGATGCAGGCTGGAGGGAATGGTTCGGGAAATTCGACATGATCCCTAACCGGAAAACCGACACCAATAACCACGGACCTTTCAGCTCGGATAATATCGGAATGAATTACGATTACCCGGAAGCTAGTTATGAACGCAGAAAAGAAATCATCAAAGAGCATGAGGATTACCAAAAGGGCCTTCTGTATTTTGTAGCGAATGACCCCAGGGTGCCTAAAGAAACCCAGGAGGAATTTCAGAAATGGGGATTGGCCAAAGATGAGTTTACCGATAACGGCAACTGGCCCCATCAGATTTATGTCAGGGAGGCAAGGCGCATGATCGGGAAATACGTGATGACTGAAAATGAGTTGTTGCAAAAGAAACCTACCCCTGAATCTGTAGGGATGGGTTCTTATACCATTGATTCACACAATATTCAGCGGTATGTGGACGAAAATGGGCATGTGCACAATGAAGGCGATATCGGGGTTTCTTTGCCTCAGCCTTATGAAATTGCTTTTGGTTCACTTGTGCCTAAGAAAGAAGAGATCCAAAATCTCGTTGTTCCGGTAGCGGTATCTGCCAGTCATATTGCCTTTGGTTCCATCCGGATGGAACCGGTATTTATGATTTTGGGACAATCGGCTGCCACAGCGGCTGTAATGGCCATGGAGCAGGATATCGCAGTGCAGGATCTTTCCTATGCAGCTTTGAAGGAACAATTGCTGCAGGATGGACAAGTCCTTACTTTAGCCGACAGAATCGCTTCCAATTAGCTTTCATGCTCCTCCACCGAGAACCCCTATTAATTTTTATCCTGAGCCTTTTTTGCTGCATGGGCTGTGATCAGCCTGTGCAGCAACAAGCCTCAAACCCTCCGAATGTGGTCATCTTTTTATCCGATGACCAGGGTTGGGGGGACCTGAGCCACAGTGGCAATACCAACCTGCATACCCCAAATATTGACCGACTGGCACAAAATGGATTGAGTTTCGAACGCTTTTATGTAGAACCTGTCTGTTCACCTACAAGGGCCGAGTTACTAACCGGAAGGTACCACCTGAGGGGAGGAGTGAGTGGTACCTCAGCAGGAGAGGAGCGATTGGACTTGGATGAAACCACTTTTGTAGAGCTGTTTCAGGAAGCAGGCTATGCCACAGCAGCTTTCGGAAAGTGGCACAATGGGATGCAGCACCCCTATCATCCCAATGCACGGGGGTTTGACTATTTTTATGGTTTTTGTTCCGGACATTGGGGCGATTATTTTAGTCCTCCCCTGGAGGAAAACGGCAAGCTGGTAAAAGGGGAAGGATATCTTGTGGATGACCTGACCAACAAGGCCCTTGAATTTATTGAAGACCAACGGGAAGCCCCATTTCTGGTATACCTTCCGTACAATACTCCCCACTCTCCCATGCAGGTACCAGACCAATGGTGGGATAAATTTGAAGCTAAGGAATTGGAAATGGTATTGCCAGAGGAGCAAAATGAAGACCTGCAATTTACCAAAGCAGCCCTGGCCATGTGTGAAAACATAGACTGGAATGTGGGCAGGGTCATGGGGAAACTGGAAGAATTGGGATTGGAAGAAAATACAATTGTGATCTACCTCAGCGATAATGGCCCCAACAGCTTACGCTGGAATGGAGGCATGAAAGGCAGGAAGGGTTCCACTGACGAAGGTGGGGTCCGCAGTCCCTTTTTTATGCAATGGCCGGGCAGGCTTCCGGCTGGAAAAAGCATCCCTCAGATTGCAGGAGCAATTGATTTGCTGCCTACTTTAATGGACTTGACGGGCATTAATGCATCGGTAAACAGGCCATTGGATGGGAAAAGCCTGGTACCCCTCATGCTAGAGGACAATCCCCTTTGGGAGGACAGGATGATTTTTAGCCATTGGAATGGAAATACCAGTGTTCGGACCCAGCGGTATCGTCTGGACAGTGAGGGTAGACTTTATGATATGGAGGCCGATCCCGGGCAATCTTCTGATATTGCCGCTGAGTATCCGGAAATTGCCAGGCAACTTGGCCTGGCGAAAACAGATTGGGATGAGGAAATGGCGGCTGAGTTTGATGGAAATGCCAGACCGTTTACTCTTGGCTACCCGGAAGCTACCTATACCCAAATGCCAGCAAGAGATGCCGAGCCTCATGGAAATATTAAGCGCAGCAACCGATTCCCCAATGACTCCTTTTTTACCAACTGGAGCAGCACGCAGGATAGCATCACCTGGGATGTGGAGGTCATCGAAGCAGGTGAATTTTCCGTTGAAGTGTATTACACCTGCAGTGAAAAGAATCTGGGTTCCAGAATCCAACTTTCTGTTGGTGGAGATCAGGTGCAGGCGAAGGTAAAGAAGGCGCATGACCCTCCTCTCAGGGGGATGGAAAACGATCGTGTGGAAAGAATGGAGTCCTACGTGAAAGACTTTAAACCCATGCCCATGGGTAGGATCAAATTGGAAAAGGGAAGATCCAAATTGGTACTGAAGGCCCTGGAGATCCCGGGTGACCAGGTCATGGATCTCCGGCTATTGCTGTTTAAAAGAATCAATTAACAAAAATCCAATATCATGAAAAACTTAATTGTATCGTTTTGTTTTGCCTTCACTTTCCTTACCATGTCCTGTTCTACGAATAAGGAATCTGAAGTAGAAAACTATGATGTAGTGGTTTATGGAGCCAATTCTGCCGGTATCATTGCTGCCTATACGGCAAAAACCATGGGAAAATCGGTCTTATTAATCGAACCCAGCCTTCATTTGGGTGGTTTGACCACGGGGGGATTGGGCTATACCGATATTGGTAACAAATATGCGGTGACAGGATTATCAAGGGATTTTTACCGGAGACTGGGAGATCATTATGGCAAGTTTGAACAGTGGATATTTGAACCCAGTGTGGCCAAAAAAACCTTTCAGGAATACCTGGACAGGGCAGGGATTGAAGTGCAATACGATTACCGTGTTATCGAGGCCATTAAAGAAGATGGTTTTATCAAGGAAATTCAACTGGAAAAATCCAGTGATCCTTCCCAGGATCACCGAACTGTATCTGGAAAAATGTTTATTGATGCCACTTATGAGGGGGACCTGATGGCCATGTCGGGTGTTAGTTATGCTATCGGCAGGGAAGCCAATGAGGTTTATGGAGAGACCTATAACGGCGTACAGCTAATGAACGGTCATCAGTTTCCGGATGGGATAGATCCATATAAGACTCCGGGTGAGCCCTCCAGCGGACTGCTATGGGGTATCAGTGAAGAAGACCTGGAACCGGATGGAACCGGAGACGATAAAATACAGGCCTACAATTACCGGATCTGCCTGACCAATGACCCGGAAAACCGCATCGAAATCACTGAACCGGAGGGG
Source organism: Cyclobacterium plantarum (assembly GCF_011290685.1). Classification (GTDB taxonomy): domain Bacteria; phylum Bacteroidota; class Bacteroidia; order Cytophagales; family Cyclobacteriaceae; genus Cyclobacterium; species Cyclobacterium plantarum. The sequence continues at coordinate 232,280 of NZ_JAANYN010000006.1, read as the reverse complement.
TACGACCCGAGCATGTTTGATCTGCTGGTCCGGCTTTTTGAGGCACAACCGGACAGAAAAAGTCTAAATAACTATTTTATCTGGAGCCACATGCCGAATAACAAAACGGACATTAACAATCGGGGTGGTTTTTCTACAGACATGATCGGCATGAACCATGAATACCCAGAAGCCGATTACGAGCGCAGACAGGAAATCATCGATGCGCATACCCACTATACCAAATCCTTGCTTTATTTCTACAAAACTGATCCCCGGGTGCCAGCGGAAATCCAGGAGCAGATGCAGGAATGGGGGTACCCCAAGGACGAATATGTGGACAACGGAAACTGGACCCCGCAGCTTTATGTAAGGGAAGTGAGGAGAATGATCGGGGAATATGTCATGACACAAGCCAATTGTGTAGGAGATGAGGTGGTGGAGGATGGCATTGGCATGGCCGCCTATACCATGGACTCCCACAATATCCAGCGGATTGTGATCGAAAAGGAGGGTAAAAAGATGGTCAAAAATGAAGGAAATGTGGAAATCGGTGGTTTTGGGCCCTACCCCATAGCATACCGCTCCATTATCCCTAAGGCTGAAGAAGCCAAAAACCTCTTTGTTCCCGCAGCCATGTCGGCCAGCCACATCGCCTTTGGTTCCATCCGTATGGAACCGGTTTTTATGGTTTTGGGACAGTCTGCTGCGGTAGCGGCCTGTATGGCCATTGATGGGGGACAGACCGTACAGGAAGTAGACGTGCCAGCCCTGCAGGAGGAGCTGAAAACCAATCCCCTGGCAGATGGGAGTACGGCAGATATCCTGGTGGACAATGATGATGAAGGTATGGTGACGGTGGCCGGTGACTGGGAACAGGTGAGCAGGGGAGGTTACGGCCCGAGTTTTCTAAGGGATGAATCTGGGGGTAGTAGTGAAAAATCCGTTCGATTCACTGCGGCAGTGCAGGATGCCGGAAAATATAATGTTTATGTCTACTTCTCCAGAACCCAAGAGGCCACCTCCCAAACCCATATCCTGCTGGGCGATGGATTTGAAGAGCATGAAATGCTGGTAAAAGAGGAGGATATCCGGGTAGAGGGGCAGACTTCCGGGGAATGGGTACATTTGGGAGATTTTGATTTGGAACCCAATACTTCCCCATTTGTTGAAGTTTCCAATAAGGATGCAGATGGGGCAGTGGTAGCCGATGCGGTGTTGTGGGTACCTGTGAGGTGATGGTCTTATTATCTGATGGTTAAAGGATCTGATTTGTTAATAGGCTGATTATTTGATGAAATTTTGTTCAGTTTATGCCAGGAGAAATATGGTGCTCGGTGAAGTAGGTTTACTGGGTGAGTTTGCAACTTCACCCTTATATCTTCAGGTTTATAATCAGATAAGACTTGGCAAAAAGCCATTTGCAATGGCTGAACTAACTCGTTATTCAAAATCGGAAATCCATTTACGTACTTACATGAAATCCCGCATTACAAATGCCACGTTCTCGTAAATCAGAAGATAAAAGGGATGTAGATACAATCTACACCCAATACGGTATGTATTAAAATGCAAGATCCATTTGCTACTATATATTTAAAAAGTAATTTTCAGGTAAATGCAAATGGCTTTCCAACCAAATAGAGGCTTAAGGCTTGCTACCATGAACCTTGTTTTGAAATTGATCAAACAGGCCTTAATAGTTGTTTTCTGCTTGTAAGGCGGTCAGGTTAATTTGGGCTGGAATACCAGCAGGAAACCTGCTGTAAATCAGTAGCTTATTGGGGTTATCACTCCAGTCGACATAGTTGAAACCTATTTTTTCCCAACTTTTGGCAGCCATTATTCCTGCAACATCACCTGCTGAAAATAAAAAGCCAAGGACCAATGCGGCGGACCCTCCATATGGGATGCCTACCGCCATCATTATTAGGTTCGGGGCCAACATAAGAAAACCTGCATTGTAATTTTTTGGTTTATAGATGATTACCCGGGCATGGGATACTTCAGTTTTTGTAATAAGATGTAAGGTCTGAGAAAGTACTACCATGGTGTCATTTCTGATCCCAATCAATTCACCGGTAAAATAATTATTGTTGGTATCCATTCCCGATATATAACTACCATAGGGATGGCTGGACAAACTAATGCGATCCACCTCCATTCCATCCGGAACAGGCACGGAGTTGATTTTACATGCTGCCAGGGAAAATACCAGCGCAATACCAATTTTTTTAATAATCATTACCATGTGTACCATTGCCTGAAATTCTGGTGTTCCAAAATATTTCTTCTATTTTAGGCTCTATAGCCTTAAATGGCAATGCCATCTCCTTCAAAAATTTCTCAGGATGAAGCATTGCCCGCCTGGCTCCTTGAAGATTTTGGTCTTCCAACCACTCCTCTCGCATCCATTCAATATAATATCCCTTACTTTCCACGAAATACTCCTTATCCTTTTGGTAATTAATACCGTAATCAAGGGTATAGGCTTCTCCTGGAAAAGTAACCAGGTATCCATCACTCAAAAGTTTATCCAATGCAATCGTATCTGTCTCATTTGTTGCATTGTTTTTTACCTGTAGCGGAAAATGTACTTCAGGCTCTACCTTTCCTGCCAAAACGGCCAGATTTAATGTGTTGATCCTCCATAATCCCTGGTTTAGTTCAAGTTTTATGTTTAATACTGGCATTTTTAACAATGGAAGGATAACAAGGTGGGAATCCGTTACAATTGGACCGTCTTCAGAAATTTCATCGAGTAAAATCCATTTTCCATTATCATTCAAATAAAAAACTTCTATCCCGCCCAGTAATTCCTGAAAAGCCCTTACTTTTTTGGAAAGTCCTGGTTCTGAAGTTTCCATTTCTGCCAGGTAATGACTGCTGGCATTGCCCATAAGAGAAAGAAAATGATAAAATAGAAAGGTAGTCATTAAGGTTTGTCGCTTTTCAATAATTAATCCCGAACTGACCCCTGGATTGCTGAATTCCAAAAATAAAGTTTCCTTCTTTAACAAATTAAAAGTGTCTGCAAGACTAAACCATTCTTTTTCATCTTTCGCCGCAACAAAATCCGTTATCAATTGAGAATGATAGGTTGCTTTTAGAGGATTTTCTATGTCTTTTACTTCATGGAAATCACCATTTGAGGATTGAAAAACCCTGTTTTCGTCATTTTTATTCAGCGAGAGCAAATTGACTTTATTAATTAAGTGTGTTTCCAAGGCTTCATTTTTCACGATAAGTTGCAAAGGAGCACCCTCTTCCATGTTTAAATCTATCAAATCTATGTCTGTGTCTTCTAAAGATTTGGAGATACTGGATGAAAAACCCTCTCCGACCAGGTTTTGTACATCTAATCCGTAAACATAGAATGTGGGGCAGGATCCAAAACAGGCTTTGGGGTTGATACTACAGTAAAGGGAAAAGACTCCTGTTGTGATGCCTACCAAAACCATTGCTGCCACACCTGGGTTGTTTCCCTGTTGATTGGTTTCCAGAATGACAATTTCATCAAAAGGAATCAAAAATTGGGTAGGAATACGTTTGGGCTCCGAAGGACTTGAACCAGTTCCATCTCTGGTTTCAATTAAATTTCGGTTGTAATCCAGATGATTTCCAAAACCGAAAATAATTTCGTTGGATTTGTCTACTTTCCAGGAATGAAATAGGTAAACATCACCATTTTTCATATGAACTTTGAGATACTCATTATTCTGGCTGTTTGATTTTATTTCTTCTACTTGTGTTAATTCCCTGTTTACCCTTTTAAATGAACAGCCCAGGGAAAGTAGGAGAAGAAAAGCCAACGATAAGTAATTTACGGTGTCATTTCCTTTGAATTGCATCCTGATGGATTTTCGCAAATTATTCGGCTTCATGTTTTTTATATTAAGGATTTTAAATTAGTATTTCATCAATCCCCAAAAAAATAGCGGTTAAGAATAAGGGCATTTGCTTATGCCTTTACTCCATGAAACCGGAAATGAGATATTCCTGCCTCAAAAAATAGATTTAATTTTATAAATATTGCATTAACTAGAATAATATTTTAATATTTGGTTAATTTAAAAATTAATAGATAATAATACAAGATTATTTAAATATTATTTTATTTATAAAAATGGTTTATTCAAAACTTTTTTCCCGAAAATTATCAGCTAGTTTCACCAGTTTGCCGTCTCAATATTTTGAGTATATCAGTTTTACTATTTTTGCCTTTTTTTCTGATTTTGATTTGCAAGTTCTCCGGGACGGAGTAGTTGTTTTCGTCCCTGAATTTTCAAAAAAATAGTTTTTTCATGAAGTTGCCATTTGTTTTGGGGGTAATTCTACTGGAAGGTTTTCCTGGGACCAAAAAATAGCCTTTGCCAAAAAAATTATTCTAAAATTACCCTATTAGGAGTTAGGGTTTTCTCAAAAGGGGTTTCATCGTTCAATTCTTGGATAGGAACTACAAAAAACAATTCATTGCTTCTTATGGCCCTTCTGAAATAGGTATTCTGTTGTCCTTTGATGGATACTTTGATGTTTTGGTAAGTCCAATGAAGTAACTTATGCCAATACCGCCATTGGGTGTTTGGTCTTAAATCATTCATTGCGTCCAATGCCAACACTTTTTCCATTTGATCTTCTTCGGATAAGGCATGTGAATAAACCGAATGAAAATGATAATCATCATCGTAATTAGGCGGCAAAGAAAGGGTACCCCCTGTTTTACCGAAAGGAAAGAATTCTGTTTTAACATGATGATTTGAATATAAAAACAATTCCCCTTTATTTAATCCTGCATTTCTTATTGCCTCAATTGTTGCCAAAGTAGAAAACTGGTGGTCGGGGTGGCTATCCATTTGAGGGTGAGGTGAAACAATGATATCAGGCTGGAAAAAATCCAGAACTAACTGAATATTTTGAACCAATGAACTCCAGTTTGACCTACCAGTCAAACTGTCTTTTAATGAGGAAAAATTCAAATTTCTAAATATACCTATTGAGTCAGTTTTTAATATTTGGGAAAAAACAGGGTGCGGATCCCTATCAAACATTTCTTTAAGGGTACCATCAAAATAGCCAAGATTAAGAATGTGATCGTGTTTTAATCCTGCCATTAAGGGAATAGAAATACTATTGATCGTTCTTATCTGGCCTTTTTTAAGGTAATGCTGAATACTATCGGGAAATATTTCATTATAATGCATGAGTCCATTTTCCCCGGCAGTAATGGTTAGTATAAAGGAATTAGGAAACTTACTATAAAGTCCAAAAGCTGCAATTTCTGCATCATCCGGATGGGGAGAAATAATCAGAATTTTCGATTCGGTTGGTATCGATTTCGAAAAATGAATCAATTCAACTGTTGCATTCTGGATTTCCAGAAAATTACTTTTAAGCTCAATTTGTTTGGCCTCCTCCTGTAACAATGAACTGATATTTAAATATCGGTCTCCGGAACCTCCAAATTCGAAATAATCAATTACTTTAGCACTTTTTGATATCAGTTCTATATTCGGTGAAAAAATTTTCCCTAAAAAGGTAGATTTAATATTGACTTTTATGAAAGCAGTTGTCCCTTTTCCTAAATTATCTGGAATCAGTAACTTGTTTTCAATCAGGTTTAATTTTGTGGTATTTCTTGTATTGAACTTGTAATGATAATTTTCAGAAATGTCATAATCAAAGATCTCGCTTCTTTTAGTTTTTAATAAATAGAATAACGAAAGAAATAATACAAAAAAAATACCAAAAATTATTAAAAATCTCTTTTTTTTCATAAATTTTAAATATTTTGTGAAAATGTTATTTATAAATATAATGCTTTAAAAAATTATTGTTTTATCCTATACAATTATGTAAAGATACATAATTCTACTATTTTTTTTTGCTCAATAGCTTGTATTTTTTTTGGTTTAGTTCTACTTTAACTGATAAATTAACCTCTGTAAATTTTTTATAATCTTATTATATTTTGCTGTTAGTTCTGGCACAGGATCAAACAAACAACTAAATGGTGGTCTATATCTTTGAAAAATCCGTTTATTGTGTCCCTGTTTCAAAACTGACCATCCAATTGATGCCGAATTGGTCCTTCAGCATGCCAAAATAAGAACCCCAGAAAGTGTTGTCCATGGGCATGGTCTTTTCTCCGTTTTCTGAAAGTGCTTTAAATAACCTGTCTGCCTCCTCCTTTGTATCTGTATGGATCGAAATGGAAAAATTATCACCAAAGGTGGCTTTTTCATAATGTTCACTGGTATCAGAACCCATCAAGGCCGTTTCCTTGCTGATGGGAAGTGCCACATGCATGATTTTGTGAGTGTCATTTTTTGACATTTTGTAGCCTTCCTGGGTTGGCATTTCACCGAATGTACTGATAGAGGAAAATTCGCCTCCAAATATGGAGCGGTAAAATTCAAAGGCCTTTCGGCAATTGCCATTGAAGGTAAGGTAGGTGTTGACTTTAGTCATGGTGCCTGGATTTTATGTTGAATAAATGGAACAAGTATAAATTTAAGCTTTTCGGGCGGAAAGTGGACTTGTCTTAGGACAAAAAATTAAGCAGGCCATTATCTTCAAAAATTTACCCGGCTTGGGCAACCGGCTTTTCTATAGGATGAAAGCTGAAGAAAAAATAGTATTTTAGCTTTGAATTTGTCCACCAATCACCTTAACCAATAAAAGCCATGTCCAAAAGCCCTAACCTTCTGCTAATCTTCATTGCGATTTTATTTTTTCAGTGTACTTCCGGACCAGTTAAACAAGAAGACCAAAGTACCGAATTCAATAAATGGTTAGATGTGCAATATGAGGAATGGCTTCAACAAAATCCGCTACAACTTACCGCACAGGGCCGCAAGGATTTATACGATCAGCTGGATGACTTTAGTGAGGAGGGCGCTGACAAAAAGCTCGCATGGAGACAAAACAGCGTAAAAGAGATGCAGGAAAAGTTTGACAAAGACCGCCTTAATCCTGAAGCCAGGGTTTCATTCGACCTTTGGCAATACCAATACGAGATGGCCAGGGAGGAAGCTGAATTCAGACTATACCCCTACATATTCAACCAGATGATGGGTGTTCACACAGGGCTGCCCAATACACTGATCAATTACCATAAAGTGGATGAACCATCGGACATGGATGCCCTGATCAGTAGAATGGGCGAAACGGGCAGGGCAATCCGGCAACTATTGGAGCGGGCAAAAAAACAGGCAGAGGCTGGTATCAAACCCCCACGATTTGCCTATGAAATGGTAATCCCCCAGGCGGAGGCACTCATTAAGGGTCAACCTTTCGATGAAGGAGAGGAAGGTTCCCCACTCTGGAACGATGCCATTGCCAAAATAGATAGTTTGAAAGCAAAAGGGAAAATCGATGAAAATCAGGCAACAGCTTACCGGGATGCTACAGCACAAGCTTTGAAAGAGCGATTTAAACCTGCCTATGAGGAGCTGATTACCTGGCTGGAAGCAGAATTACCTGGGTTGGAAGAAAAACCTACGGGTGTCAGCCGGCATCCGGATGGGGATGCTTTTTACCAACACCGCCTGAAAGCGTCTACGACCACGGACCTGACTGCTGAAGAAATCCACCAGATCGGTCTTGCCGAAGTGGACCGCATCAAACAGGAAATGCTGGCCATCAAGGAAAAAGTCGGTTTTGAGGGTAATTTGGAAGCATTTTTTGAGTTTATCAATACCGATGAGCAGTTTTTTTACCCCAACACGGATGAGGGCCGACAGGCTTACCTGGATGATTCTAAGGCCTTTCTTGATGCCATTACTGCCCAATTACCCAACTATTTTGGACTGCTGCCCAAAGCGGAATTGCAGGTCAGAAGAGTGGAAGCTTTCCGGGAACAGGATGGCGCACCCCAGCATTATTCCAAAGGCACTCCCGATGGTTCCAGGAAGGGTACCTACTATGCGCACCTCTCTGATATGAACGCCATGCCCAAATCCACTATGGAAGGTGTGGCCTACCATGAGGGGAACCCGGGCCACCACATGCAGATTTCTATTGCTCAGGAGCTGGAAGAGCTCCCAAAATTCCGTACCCAATTGGGATTCAATGCCTATGTGGAAGGTTGGGCACTTTATTCAGAAATTCTGGCCAAAGAAATGGGCGGCTATGAAAATCCATATTATGATTTTGGCAGGCTGGTCAATGAAATCTGGAGGGCCATACGTTTGGTGGTAGATACCGGACTGCATGCCAAGGGTTGGACAGAAGAAGAGGCTATCCAATACTTTTCAGACAATTCCTCCATTTCCCAGGGGGCCATCAAAGCTGAGGTCAGGCGATATATGGTAATGCCAGGGCAAGCCACCGGCTACAAGATCGGAATGCTTAAAATCCAGGAACTCCGGGCCATGGCAGAAGATGAACTTGGAGATCAATTTGACCTACGCAGCTTTCACGATACCGTGCTCGGTGGAGGAGCCCTGCCTTTGGATATATTGGAAGAAGAAATAAAGCGGTGGATTGCCGGGGTGAAGGAAAAGGCTGCCTGATGTGAAAGTTCCTTATTGGCTTCCTTCTTAAATTAATGTTTGACCAAAGGTCAATGCAGAATCGGTTTTAGAGGTTTATAGGCGCTCCAGGGCTTTATAAAATTCACCCCATTATTTCTTTTAAAAAGTAATAATTCATTAAATTGATAAAGCAAGTAGAAATTTTAAACCTCTCAACTTAAACACCAATACCATGAATTTAGGTGCTTTCTCTATCAGTTTGAATGTAAAAGACCTTAAAACCTCCCGGGATTTTTATGAAAAGCTGGGATTTTCCGAATTCGGAGGTGACCTGAAAAAAAATTACCTGATCATGAAAAACGGCAATGCGCTGGTCGGTCTCTTTCAGGGCATGTTTGAAAACAACCTCCTTACCTTCAATCCGGGCTGGGATGAAAATGCCCAAAAGCTAAAGCAATTTGACGATATCCGAAGCATACAAAAGAAGCTGAAGGAGGAAGGGATTTCCCTGGTAACCGAAGCAGATGAAAGCAGTTCCGGGCCGGGCAGCTTTGTGGTGATGGACCCCGATGGCAATACCATTCTGGTGGATCAGCATGTGTAGGGAACTCGCAATTCCTCTTTCTACATATCGAAAAAGACCGTCGGTGTTGGGAAAACCCCAAAGGTCGGCAACCGTTGAGGTCTTTGAGACCTCGACGGTTTTCCTCGTGCACGTTCCGGAAGAGACCTTCGGGGTTATGGAAACCCCAAAGGTCAGGATTCTTTTATAACCGTTGAGGTCTTTGAGACCTCGACGGTTTTGCACGTGCACGTTCCGGAAGAGACCTTCGGGGTTGGGAAAACCCCAAAGGTCAGGATTCTTTTAAAACCGTTGAGGTCTTTGAGACCTCGACGGTTTTGCACGTGCACGTCCGAGAAGAGACCTTCGGGGTTGGGAAAACCCCAAAGGTCAGCAACCTTTGATACCTTGACGGTTAGCGATCTCCTCCGGAAAAATCATTTACCTGTCATTTGTCCATTTCCTGCTCCCAGCGATCTCGTAAGCGTTTAAGTTCTTGTACGATTTCCGGAAAATCTGCTTTCCGGTCCTGGCTTTCGGACAGGTCTTGTTCAAGGTTATAAAGCGCAAGGGAATCTTTCTCCCGGTCTTCCAGTAATTTCCATGGACCTTTTCGGACCGCAATGGCTTCCGGAGTCCTCCAGAAGAGGGTCCTGTCGGGCATTTTTCCTCTGCCGGTCAGGACCGGCAGCAAGCTTTGCCCATCCAGGCGATCCTCTCCTTTCGGGTCAGGCAAAGCCTGTCCGGTCAACTCCAGAAAGGTAGGTAAAAGATCAAAAGAGGCCAGCGTTTCGGAAGACCTGCTTCCCGCATCTATCTTCCCGGGCCACCAGGCAATGGCGGGTACCCGGTGTCCTCCCTCAAAGAGGTCGGACTTTTCTCCTCTCAGCATGCCATTGGAACCTACATGAGGCCAGGTGTCACCCTGATAATTCAGGTATTGCCCGTTATCTGAAGTAAAAAACAACAATGTGTTTTTATCCAGGCCTTCTGCTTTGAGATAAGCGATCAATTTTCCCACATTCCGGTCAAGGGATTCAATCATTTCTATGAGGGTACCCGGTATCTCTTCAGGCGCATGGGGTCCCAGCTTGCTGGCAGGACCGGGTAGGCTGGAGGTATAGTCGGTGCCCTCTTTCCGGATTTCCAAATGTCCGTCCCCAGGGGATTGCCAGGGAAAATGTACACCCAGGTGCGCCAGGTAAAGGAAAAAAGGTTGTTCTTTGTTTGCTGCTATAAACTGAATGCCATTGTCGGTGATCACATCTGTGGTATAGCCTTCCTGAAAGGATAGCTTTTCGTTGTGCCACCAATCCGGAAAGCCATGACGATCCAGTTTTGAAAAATAGTCGCCATCACCTGAGGTCAGACCCCGGAACGCATCAAATCCAAAATTCCTGGGATTGGCATCTGGATGGTTGCCCAGGTGCCACTTGCCAAAAAAGGCAGTAGCATAACCGGCTTTTTTCAGGTAATCGGCTATCGTCGGTGGGGCATACAGCCCTTCTCCTGCAATACCTTTGATGGCACCTACCCCTTTTTGCTGCCAATCTCCCGGCAGGGGATCCTCAATACCGAGTCTTTGTTGGTACCTTCCGGTCAGCAATGCCGTCCGGGTGGGCGAACACATGGCTCCGTTACTGTGAAAGTCAGTAAAAAGTATGCCCTCATCCGCCAGGCGGTTCAGGTGTGGGGTATGGGCCTTTCCCCCATAAAAACCTCCCAAATCCCCGTAACCCAGATCATCTGCCAGGATGACGATGATATTGGGGGGCAGGGAATCAATGGTATTTGTCTCAGTGGGAATGAAAACCTGATTCCACAGGATAAAAAGTGAGATCATTAAACTGTGCATCATCATTTGTTAAGTTAACTTTAATACTTTAATGCCTTTCAATCGGACCATTATAAATGGGTAGGTTATTCTAATTGTTAAGCCAGCAATAAAACATGGATTTTTCAAAATAGCCCGACTTGGGGATTAATAGGCGTTTCAATCATTCGGATTTTTTCAAAGCAGTTACCATGATAATGCTTAGCATAGAAAGTTAATTATTTATTAATCTTTTAATAGCAGGCCCATCCATTGCCGCATATTGCATAGACGGTATAATTGATTAAAACTTTCGATTATTAACCGTTTACAAACTTTCATTTTGAAAATTAAAATATTGCCTTAATAAAATAAATTTTTTTGTTAACTTCTGGTTTTTAATAAAAAATATTATAAAATTAGCAGTTATTTAATGCTTACCTAATTCATACAAATTAAAATAACAAATCCTGCCTATGTAAAAATTCAAGTTAGAAACAGCTATAAAAGCTGAATTAATCAAAAAATTATTCAAGTTTTATTCTAAATGTTTACTAAGGGTAAAACCCTTGCTAAACCTGACTCAATCAACAAAATGAAGAATGAAAAAAATCTACTAGTAAAAAATCATGGAATAAAAAGGGCGCTATTCTTTTTATTCCATGGTATGGTGCTGACATGTATGTTGGCAAGCCATGCCCTGGCAAATAATAGTCCGGGCGCTGATTTTGCAGCCGAATCAAATGCCATGGAGGCTCAGGTGACGGGAACTGTCACCGACGAAAACGGTGAGCCCATTCCAGGGGTAACCATCACGGTTCAGGGAGAATCAATAGGAACTGTCACCGATATCAATGGGGAGTTCACCTTGGACGCTCCGGAAAATGCTACCCTGGTGTTTTCTTTTATCGGATTTGAGACCCAGAGCATTCCGGTAGGAAACAAAAGTAGCATTAATGTCACCATGCGCGAGGATGTGGCAGGCCTGGATGAAGTGGTGGTGACTGCTTTTGGTCAGGAAAGAGATCGAAGAGCCTTGGGTTATGCGACCTCTAACATTAAATCAGATGAGCTGGTCAAAGTGGGGACCCCCAATTTGGCGACGGCACTTTATGGAAAGGCACCGGGCGTTCGGATTCAGGCAGGTGCTGGTGGGGCTACTTCCGCAGTAAACATTACTATCCGGGGAATCAACTCCATCACCGGTAGGAACCAGCCTCTGATCATTTTGGATGGTATTCCTATCCGGAATGAGGAAGTAAACAACAACAATTATTGGGGAGATCAACGCCTGAGGGGTAATGGTCTGTTGGACATTAACCCGGAAGACATCGCCGATATTTCCATCTTGAAAGGAGCCTCGGCTGCTGCTTTGTATGGATCCGAGGCAGTAAATGGAGTCGTTTTGATTACGACTAAAAAAGGAACTACCAAGGGTTTTAAAGTGGATTTCAATGCCAACTATGCCATGGATAGAATCGCCTATCTTCCTCGCTATCAAAATGTGAGAGGACCAGGTGCTCCAAGTCATGTTTTTGACTTTGGTCAAAATGAAGAGGGTTTTATCACCTATCCCGACGGTTCTACAGGAATGCCAGCTACCAATCTAAATTTTGGTGCACCATTCGATGGCAGGCCTGTCATGGCTTGGGATGACCAGGTAAGGCCCTATAGGGCACAGGAAGACAACTATGCCGCCTTGTTCAATGATCCTATTAGTTCACAGGTAAACGTGGCGATCTCCAACTCCACCGATGTGGCTGATTTCCGTTTTTCACTGACCCGTCAGGACAATGAGGCGCTGAGTTTGAATTCCAAAAACAGTAAAAACATTGCAAATCTAAATGCTACCTTCCGGGTTACCGATAAGATTAAAACCGATGTGTTTATTAACTACATCAATCAGTATACCGGAAACCGACCTTATTCTATCGATCGAATGATCAATAATTTTACCGGGATGATGACCCGTTTTGATAATGGTGCCTGGTACCTGGATAAGTACAAGACCAGTCGAGGCTATCGATTTGTAACCGGAAACGGGCAAAGCCTGACTCCCGATGAGAACATTACCCGAAATGGTTTTCAAGGGGATATAGCAGATTATGTATGGCGTGTCAATGAGCAAAGAGCTTCCGAGCTAAGTAATCGCGTGATTGGTAGCATTACCAATACGTTCCAATTTACAGATGAACTTAGCTTAAGAACCAGGATCTCTACTGATTTCACGTATAGAGAAAATGAGAATGAGAGTTCTACTACCCGTCCTTTAGCCTTCGGCCCTTCAGGAGGATTCAGCATGTCCAACGAGATATTCAGTATATTGTATGGGGACGTGTTCTTGTATTACGACAAAAAGTTAACCGATGAAGTAACCCTGAGTGCCACCGCAGGCTATACAGCTGATAAGGAGAATATTTCTTCTATATCCAGGGGAACAAACGGAGGTCTGAGTACGGAGAATTTATTTGACGTAGTGGCTTCGGTCAACCTGCCCAATAACAATTCCAGCAGAACATCAAGAGTCATTGATGCCGCCCTTGGTACTTTAAACCTAAATTACAAAGGGTACCTTTATGTGGAAGGAACGGTAAGAAGGGACCGCACCTCCACCATGAATCCGAACAATAATTCCTTTATCTACCCTTCTGCCAATACCAGTTTCATCCTTTCAGATGCGATCGACTTGCCTTCATGGATCAGTGCTTCCAAATTAAGAGGTTCCTGGGGTATCGTAGGAAATTACCCGGATGTATACCGAGCCAATATTGCCTACAATCAAAATACGCTGGGAGTTCAACAGCCTGGTGGGGCACCGGTACTGTATACCAATATTTCCAGCAGCTTTGGAAACGACGGTATCCGACCGGAGCAGAAGCATGAATTCGAGTTTGGAACAGATAGCCAATTCTTTAACGGCAGGTTGTCGTTTGAATTTTCCTACTACAATGCCCAGATCCGGGATCAGATCTTGCCGTTGACACTTCCCGCCACCTCCGGTGCCACATCTGTCCTTGCCAATATTGGTACCCTGAGAAACAAAGGGATCGAGATTGCTTTGAGCGGGACGATTTATCAGAGCCGAGGTTTGAACTGGTTAGCAGGCATCAATTTTGCCCGAAACAGAAATGTGGTAGAGAAATTGGCCAATAATGCGACCGAGTTACTACATGCTGACTATGATGGGAATGCTGCTCAACTAAGATCTGTAGTAGGTCGTCCTATGGGTGATTTCTTCGCTCGTCCGGTAGAAACCAATGCCAATGGTGAGAAAATCGTTCAGCCAAATGGAATGTATAAAATTGATCCCAACGAATGGATCCTGGCAGGTAATGCCATGCCGGATGCAGTAGGGGGTATTTTCAATAACCTGAACTACAAGAATTTCTCTTTGCAGGTATTAGCGGATTTCCAGATCGGTGGTAGTGTGATGCCTACCGGTGTCAACTGGATGATCAGTAGGGGCTTGACGGAGGAAAGCTTGAACTATATGAATACCGAACGAGGTGGATTGTCTTACTACGTTAACGAAGACGGCCAAGGGGTACAAACGACCAGCGCACAAGGCCCCAATGGAGAACCGGTGTATGACGACGGTATGTTGATGGATGGCGTTACAGCAGATGGAAATCCAAATACCAATGTGATTTCGCAGGCCTTGTACTACCAGCGCACGTATAACTGGGGAGGTCCGCAATACAGCCAGGCCAGATACGAGTTATACATTAAGGACAACACCTATTTGAAACTGAGGGAACTTTCTCTAGGGTATGATGTACCTTCTACCTTCGCAGAGCGATTGGGTGCCAACAGCATCAATGTTTCTGCCTTTGGAAGAAATTTATTCTTCTTCTATCGAAATATCAAGGACCTGGATCCGGAGGTGATGACCGGTGGTTCCCGATGGGCGCAGACCCTGACCAATGCAGGTACCAATCCGGCTACTAGAACCGTAGGTTTAATGCTTAGGGCTAGCTTCTAAGTGGTGTTTCTACTATTAAATCAAAGTATCATGAAAAATAAAATAATATTACTGACCTTGGTAGCCCTTACCAGCCTGGCAAGTTGTGAGTACTCCGAGTTTGAGGAGAATTACACCGATCCTTCCAAGGTTTCAGAAACTTCCGTAGAAAAGCAATTTACCGGTTTTATTATTGCCAACCGGAATTACGTACTCCCCAGTTATACAAATTACTTTGTTAATTTGAGGATTACATTAAACCGCTACACCCAGGCTACAGGCTGGGTCAATGAAGAGAACCAGTACGTTCCCGGATCGGCTGCTGTCAGCGGGCGTTGGAATGATTATTACCAGTTTCTGGCCCAATACCGGGAATTAGAGAAAGTGTATGCGGGCTTGAGTGATCAGAACAAGGAGGATAACCGGGTTTTTATGATCACGGCAACCACCTATTTGTACGATCATACCCAAAAAATTGTGGATTTGCACGGGGCCATTCCGTTTTCGGAGGCAGGGATGCTCAGTACCAATGGTGGAGACTATTCGGAATCTTATCCTGCCTATGACGAGCCTGAGGCCATTTATACCAAAATGCTGGATGATCTGGCTGGCTTTGCGGATGAGTTGAGAACCTTGGATATCAATCCAGGCATATTAATTGGATTTGAATCTCAGGATTTGATCAACCGCGGTGACATTGACATGTGGTTAAAATACATCAATTCCTTACGTATCCGTATGCTTACTCGGGTGAGCGGCATTCCGTCATTCTCAGATCGTGCAGCTTCGGAAATCAATGCGATTTTGTCCAATCCTGGCAATTACCCCATCGTAACCACCAACGATGAGAATATTACCTTCCGCATCCATGAATTGGGAACCTTAATCACTTCAAATAGTTTTCAAACTGGACTGGAAGACTGGGAAGGCAATATCGCTGGTAAAGCCATAGTGGACCATATGTTGAATAACGATGATCCGCGTCTCACCTATGTGTTTGAACCGGGCGAAGAAGCCGAAGGAGAGTTTCTCACACTGGATCCCCTTTTAAGTTCGTCTGTTCAGACTGAGCTGATCGGATCAAATACCATGACCATCTACAATCGGACTACGTTAAGCCGAAACCAGTATTTTCCTGGAATGTTAATAAACGCCAGCCAGATTCACTTTATGGTTGCCGAATATTACCTAAAAGAAGGACAGGATGCTCAGGCTAAAGAACATTATGAAAGTGGAGTGAGGGAATCCATCCATTATTACGAAATGCTGCGAAACATGAGTAATAACTTGATCTCTCCCGAGCCAATGCCGATAACAGAAGAAGGCATCGACAGCTATTTGGCCGATGAAGATATCAGTTGGGATGCGGCTGACGGAGATATGGAG
Organism: Cyclobacterium plantarum; assembly: GCF_011290685.1. GTDB lineage: Bacteria > Bacteroidota > Bacteroidia > Cytophagales > Cyclobacteriaceae > Cyclobacterium > Cyclobacterium plantarum. The sequence continues at coordinate 216,105 of NZ_JAANYN010000006.1, read as the reverse complement.
AAGATGAGGCTGATCGCCGAACAAAAATGGCTTCATTTCAACGTAGTGCAACCCAATGAAAACTGGGCAGAGTTGAGAAGGATCGAAATGCCGGATCTGGAGTTCTGGGTAGATCAGTCCAACCAGCAAAGCCTACCTCCCAACAGGTGGATTTACCCGGGTTCGGAACAAACCTATAATACCCAAAACTATCAGCAGGTACAGCCTAATGATAACCTTACCAGAACATTGTTTTGGGACAATTGATTAGAATAGGCTATAACAAGTCAAGAGGGTACCCACCGGGTGCCCTCTTTTTTTGTCCGCACCAGGCATAAATTTGTAACAGCCGTTAGAATTTCTGTTGCGCCCATTATATTCTTTTAAATCAGCCAACTCCCTTCCCTTTCCTGATTCACGATAGGGTCTAATTTTCAAGCAGTTGAGAAACCGGGTTTCATGAATTTTAAGCTCATTTTTTTTGTTCCGACTGGCTGTCACGAATTCTGATAATCCGGGTTTAAATGTTTCTTAACCTGAAAAGAAGAATAGGATACGGAAGGATTACATAAAATTTTTATATCTTGTTTTTTCATTTTACTGATTATCAACAATAACCCATCTATGGCTCGCCTTTACCCTGTATTTACGCTGTTTATCGCTCTCCTCTTATTTGTTTCTTTTGGCTGTGGTACAGCAGAAAACAAAGAAACTACGGATATCCAAAAACCCAACATCGTCATTATCTATATGGATGATTTGGGATATGGGGATGTCAGTGCTTATGAAGCTGGCAGGCTGGAGACTCCCAACATGGATTTTTTGGCAAATGGGGGAATGAAATTCACCAAGGGTTATGCTTCTTCCGCTACCTGTTCCCCCAGCCGGTATGCCCTAATGACCGGTACCTATCCCTGGAGGAACAAAGACGCCAAAATTTTGGCGGGAACTGCCCCATTATTGATAGGAACGGATGAACTGACCATTCCTAAAATGCTGAAGAGGCAGGGCTATGCCACTGCAGTAGTTGGTAAATGGCATATGGGATTGGGAGATGGACAGGTAGATTGGAATGAACGGGTAAGTCCCGGACCAAATGAAGTAGGTTTTGATTATTCCTATATCATGGCAGCCACCCAGGACCGGGTGCCTACGGTCTATCTGGAAAATGGTCTGGTACAGGGCCTCGAGCCAGATGATCCCATAGCAGTTAGTTACCAGGAAAATTTTGAAGGTGAACCCACAGGGAAAGATAATCCGGAATTGCTGACTTTGAAATGGCACCATGGGCACAACAACAGTATTGTCAATGGGATTCCCCGTATCGGATTTATGAAAGGAGGGGAAAAGGCCAAATGGGTGGATGAGGATATGGCGGACCATTTTCTGGATAAAGCGAAAGCCTTTGTGCAGGAAGAAAGGAATGAGCCATTTTTTCTTTACTATGCCATGCAACAGCCCCATGTACCCCGTACACCCCATCCACGTTTTGAAGGAAAATCCGGTATGGGACCGAGGGGAGATGTGATTCTCGAAGCCGATTGGTGCTTAGGGGAATTTATGAATACCCTTGAGGAAGAGGGCTTGCTGGAGAATACCCTGGTCATATTTTCCAGTGACAATGGACCGGTGCTTAACGATGGCTATTATGATGAGGCGGTGGAAAAACTCGGTGAGCATACGCCCTGGGGACCTCTGAGGGGAGGCAAATACAGTCTGTACGAAGCAGGAACAAGGGTACCTTTCATCAGCTATTGGAAGGGTACCATTGAGCCCGGTGAATCTGATGCCATGATTAGTCAGATAGATCTTTTGAATTCCCTGGCCTCAATGACAGGTAGTGGGGAGAAAAGTTCAGACGGGCAGGATTTATCTGCTACATTGCTGGGAAAGGCTGATAAGGGCAGGGAATCCCTGGTACTGGAAGCTACTACACGGACAGCTTTTCGGAAGGGAAATTGGGTACTCATTCCTCCTTATAAGGGTCCTGCCGTCAATCAAAATGTGAATATTGAATTGGGAAATGATACGGGCTTTCAACTGTATGACCTGAGCCGGGACCTGGGGCAGCAGCAAAATCTGGCAGAAGAAAATCCGGAGAAATTAAAATCCATGCTGGCGGACTTTATTGCCATTAGAGGGGAGGATTTTGTCAATACGGAAGCACTTGAATTAAAATAATAGAATAGCAGTAAATTGCATTCATTGGCTGTCAAGCAGAATACTTTTTCCGGGAAAAGTAAAAGACAAATGAGAATTACCAAAAACCTGTTTTATGGACTATTGCTCGGTTGCCTATACTTAAGTAGCGCAGTCGCCCGGCAAAAGCCAAAAGTGGTGTTGCTGACCGATATTGGAGGGGATACAGATGATGAACAGAGTCTGGTGCGTTTCCTCTACTATGCAGATCACTTCGACATCAAGGCATTGTGTGCTAGCAGCCGGCTGGGTCACGGGCAGGATATTATGCCGGAACTCATCCGGGGGCACCTGATGGCATATCGTGAAATTTATCCCAACCTCCTCGCCCATTCGCAGGAATTTCCACATCCCGATAGTCTTTTGTCGGTCGTCAGAAAGGGGCAGGGGAATTCAGATGATTTTGGTGAAGGGTTTGATACCGAAGCCTCAGAAGCCATTATTCAGGTAGTGGATGCTACAGATGATTTGGTACACATTCCCGTTTGGGGAGGTTTAAGGGAATTGGCACAAGCCCTGTGGAGGATTAGTCAAACCCGATCAGCAGAGGAAGTGGATGATTTTTGCCGGAAGATTCAGGTGCATGCCATCGGGGACCAGGATGGGCATAGGGAATACCTGCTCAGAGAATTCAAGCAATTGAATTTTATCGCCAATGGTTTCGCCTGGCAAGGGTTTACCGGGGTAAGGGAATTGTCCGCCTTCAGGGGCATGTACATGACCGGACAGCAGCACATGCAAAATGGAGACTGGATCAGAGCCAATATCCACGGCAATGGTCCCTTAAGTGAGCGGTACCAACTGCATGGCCATGGAACCAATGGTATGAAGGAAGGGGATTCCCCGTCATTTCTTGGTTTGATTCGGAATGGATTGAACGTTCCCGAACGACCTGAATGGGGTGGCTGGGGCGGCAGGTACCGCCTGCTGAAAGGAAAGCTATTGATAGACGCTCCTGATTATCTGCAGGGTACACTCAATGAGCGGCATTCGGTGGCCCGCTGGAGAACAGCCTTCCAGTCGGACTTTATGGCGCGGGTAAAGTGGGCTCATCTGCCTTATGCAGAAGCAAACCACAATCCTGTGGCTGTTGTAAATGGTCATCTGGGCCCAGATCCCTTGTATATTTCAGCGAAGCCAGGAGACCAGATACGTTTGGATGCCGGTGACAGTACAGATCCTGATGGGCAACAACTGGATTTTTTTTGGTGGGTGTATGAAGAAATTTACCGACCTGCCAAACAATTGCACTTGCATGTGGAAGACCGGGGGGGCGCTGTATCTTTTGAAATGCCGGTAGTTGCATCAGGGCAATCCATACACCTGATAGTGGAAGTGAAGGACAGTGGGCTGCCGACAATGAGCAGTTACAAACGCATCATATTAAACCCAAACCCATGAAGTTATTCTTTTATTTTACTTGCATTGGTATTCTCGTTTCGGCTATTGCCTGCCAACAGAAAGGAATTAAAGTACAGGAAGGAAAATTGGATGACAGTATCAGACCCTGGTCCGAAAACCCGGCTTATTGGGAATTCAAGGGAGAACCCCTATTGCTATTGGGTGCTACTGATAATGACAATTTATTTCAACAGCCCAACCTCAAATCTCATTTGGATAGTCTTAAGGCCATAGGTGGAAATTATATCCGAAATACCATGAGCGACCGGGATCCCGGAGACCTCAGGGCCTATGCTACCGATGATAATGGGATGTATGACTTGAACCTTTGGAATGAGGCTTACTGGAATCAGTTCGACAGTTTGTTGCAATGGACAGCTCAAAGAGACATCATCGTGCAAATTGAAATATGGGATCGATTTGATCATTCCAGAAAGGAGTGGCTATCGGATCCTTATCATCCTGCCAACAATATCAATTACAGTTATGAAGAAGCTGGCCTGGATAGCCTATATCCCAATCATCCCGGGGCAAACGAGCAACCCTTTTTCTACACGGTTCCGGCTCTGGATGACAACTCCCTCTTATTGGACTACCAGCAATCCTTTGTACGCAAACTACTGAGCCATGCCCTTGAATATGATCATGTGTTGTATTGCATCGATAATGAGACCAAGGGGGAAGATGAATGGGCCGTGTACTGGGCTGAATTTATTAAAAAGGAAGCAGGAGATAAAGAAATCATGCTTACCCAAATGTGGGATGATTGGGATATCAAATCCGACATGCACAAACGGACCCTGGATCATCCTGAACGCTATGACTACATAGACATGTCCCAAAACAGCCACAATACCGGTCAGCTCAACGGGGACAATGCCCGTTTTATTTTTAATTATATCCATTCCAATCCCAGACCTGTTAACAGCACCAAGATTTATGGGAGTAAAACGAGCCCATGGACCAATCGGGGAATCGATGACAGGCATGCTGTAGAAACCTTTTTTCGCAACATCATTGGTGGTTTTGCCTCCAGCAGGTTTCACCGACCACCTGCAGGTTTGGGTATGAGCGACCCATCTATACATGCTTTGATGTCTGTAAGGAAATTGGAAGAAAAAATAAAGTTTTGGGAAATTGACCCACGCATGGATTTGCTGTCCGGAAGGGAGGCAAACGAGGCCTATTGCGCCGCAAAAGAAGGTGAAAGATACCTGGTTTACTTTCCTCAAGGTGGAGAGGTGAGCTTGGATCTAAGCTCATTGGAGGGCAATGCATCCCTTCAGTGGCTTTCCATAGTGGATGCGGAATGGCTGGAAACCTCAAAAATTTCAGGTGGGGACACCATTCAGCTAAGCAGCCCGGCGAGCAGCGGCAGCTTGGCTTTAGTAGTAAAAGAATAAAGGCACACCCATAAGAATGGGAAACTCCATAATCAGCAAAAAATTAAACAGTATGAATAGGTATGGTAAGATCGGCTACTTCAATATTTTTTTACTGGTATTTATTATTGCCTCATTGGATGGGGGAAGGGTCTACGCCTTGCAGAACCGCCCCAATATTTTATGGATTTCTCATGAAGATCTGAGTCCTATTTATGGATGCTATGGGGATAGCCTGGCCAGGACCCCAAATATAGACCAGCTGGCAAAGAGCAGTATCAAATTCAATCAGGCCTTTTCCAATGCACCCATTTGTGCACCGGCCAGATCCACCCTGATTACCGGCATGTATGCCATTTCTTTGGGATCACAACACCTGAGGTCTGAAACCCCGGTACCCGAGTCCATGAAAATTTTGCCCGAGGTACTGCGGGAGGCAGGTTATTATACCAGCAATAATGTAAAAACGGATTATAATTTCAGTCACCAGGGCAGGTGGGACGAAAGCAGCAATACTGCGCATTGGCGAAACCGGCCAGAGGGAAAACCTTTTTTCAGCGTTTTTAACTATATGATCACCCATGAAGGCCCTACCAATGCCCTGAGGGATTCAGACATCGAATCCTTGTCCGAATATACCGATCCTGAGCAGGTAATTCTCCCTCCTTATTTGCCAGACAGCCCTAAGATGAGAAAGATATGGGCCCACATGTATGACCTACTGGCGGTTTTTGATCAGGAAGTGGCAGCATTGCTGGCGCAGCTGGAAGAAGATGGCTTACTGGACGAAACCATCGTTTTTGTTTTTTCTGATCATGGCCACGGGCTTCCGGGTCACAAACGCTGGCTGAATAATGCAGGACTCCAGATTCCTTTCATTTTGCATGTTCCGGAAAAATACAAGCACCTGGTCAACCATATTCAGGGCACTGAAACGGAGATGAAGGTGGGATTTGTAGACTTTGCACCTACGGTTATCAGCTTAGCTGGAACGAAAGTACCTGAATTAATGGAAGGGAAGTCTTTTTTGGGAAAAAATCCGGAAGAAAAACCCTATGTGTTTGGTTACAGGGATAGGGCGGATGATTGTTATGAAGTATCCCGTTCCGTATATGATGGCAGGTATTTATACGTGAGACATTTTATGCCGCAGTTGCCTTACTTTCAAAATGCATTGATATTCAACAAGGGAGGGAGTTACGAGGAGATCAACCGGCTTAGGGATTTGGGGTTGTTGCCGGAGCCAGCCAGAAGAATGTATGAAGCAAAGGAGGTGGAACTGCTTTATGACCTGGCAAATGATCCCCTGGAACAAACCAACCTGATTAATGAACCTGAGTTCAATGAATTGATCCTACAGCTTTCCAATGCATTGGACAAATGGATGGTCCGGCACAGAGATACTGGTCTGATTACGGAAGGAATTATGATGCAGGAGGCAAGGGACAAAAATAGTAGCATTTATGAAGTCGCCCGGTCCTACAGCTGGGAAAAGTATCAGGGAATATTGGAAGTGGCCAAGATGGCAGGCAAAGTGTCGGATTTAGAATCACTTCAGCCTTATTTTGAAGCCAGTGACCCGTCTCAAAGATTTTGGGCATTAGTAGCATTGGATGCCTATGAGGAGGATATAACAGCCCTGATGCCGGAATTGAAAGAATTGATGCTGGACGAGGTGCCTGCTGTAGCGATCAAAGCCGCTGAAATCATGGCAAAGCGGGGAGATGATCCCTATGCTTTTACCGTTTTGGAAAGGATGTTGAAGCTAACTGATGAAGTTCAGGTCTTGCAGGCGGCCATCAGCGTACGGCAGCTTGGAGAAAAAGCTGCGCCACTAATGTCAGTGATTCAAGATGAAGTATTTCCCAAATATGCTGGTGATATTTGGGGCCGGTACAAGAGCTGGAGTTATCCCATGTTTATTGGTATGGCCCTGGACCAAACACAGATCAACTGTGGAATGGCCATTGATACACACAAGTAATGGTTTAATGTAAATCATCCATCAGCTGGTCAGATCTCATTAGTTGAAAATTAAAAAAGCAATTGGGAATTCGGAGCAGGTATATGAAAAAGAATTGGTTTTAATTTTAATATTGGGCATGGTTAAAACATAGTCTTTTAGTTAATAATTGATAGGGTAAAAAATTCATTTTAAACCTAAAAAATTGAATTATACCACATAAATATGTAACAAGTGGTTTTTTATTTTAAAAAAGTTGATCTTTTATAATGGCCTTTTATCAAATTTAATACGTAATATAACAGATTGCTTAAATTATTTGATATTTTTATTGCCGGAAACAGCATGTATTTGAAACAAAAAGTCTTTTACCAATAATTTCAAAAGATTTTTTACCGGTTCAATTTTTAATCAGCTATGGATTGTCACTCAAAAAACGGGAATATCTATGAAACGACTTCGTTTAATATGGAGTTGTTTTTTGAATTGTCACTGGACTTATTTGGTGTGGCAGGTTTTGATGGTTATTTTAAGCGCATCAATCCGGCACTAAAAAAAGTACTGGGGTATCCGGATGAAATTTTATACGGCAGGCCCATCAATTCCTTTGTTCATCAGGAGGATCTGGAGGCTACGGTGGAAACCCGGAATTATATCATATCAGATGGTACTCCCCTGCTTAATTTTGAAAACAGGTATATTACCCATTCCGGTGACATCATTTGGCTGTCCTGGACTTCCGTACCGGCCAAGGAAGAAGGCCTTATCTATGCGGTAGCCAAAAACATTACGCATAAGAAGAAATTGGAGGCGGATAGAAATGCGCTGATTACCAAACTCACCCAGTCCAATGAAAAATTAAAAGAGCTTACCTTTACCACCTCCCATGATTTGCGGTCACCGGTTAATAACCTGCTTTCCATTTTCAGTATTTTAGAAGAATCAACGATGGAGCCTTCTGAAATACTTGAGTTTATTGAATTGATGAAGCATTCGACTGAGGGCCTGAAAAACACCCTGGACACCTATGTGGACAACCTGAGTCAGAAGGACGTACTGACGGTACTGGTTGAACAGCTTGATATCAATGAAGTCATGGACAAGGTGAAAAACTCCATAAAATCACTGATTGAAATCTCCAACACCAAAATAGTGGCTGATTTTTCTGCAACGGATCAGGTGAAATTCAATAGGGCGTATTTGGAAAGTATTTTTTTAAATATGTTTACCAACTCCATTAAGTATGCCAAGCCTGGAAGCCATGCCATTATCTTGGTTTCTACCAGAACCAGCAATGGTTCCACGCAGTTGGTTTTTGAGGATAATGGCATCGGGTTTGACATGAAGCGCGTAGGTGATAAGGTTTTCGGTTTTAGGGAAACCTTCCATAATAATGCAGACAGCAAAGGAATAGGCTTATATTTGGTACACAACCATGTCACCTCCCTGGGTGGGAAAATTGATATTGAAAGTGAACCCAATAATGGCACGCGGTTCATTATTACTTTCAGGAATTAATTTGATTAGCCTTATCCTATCAGATTGAAACCCACCAGGTAAATTGTAATTATTATTTTGGGGGAAGATGGCTTCGACTCCGCTCAGCCACCTTTCGATGGCGTTCTGCCTTTATTCTAATCCTATGGGTACATTATGAACATCCCGCAATAGGCATTTGTGCTTTGGTATAAGCTCAATGGTTAAATTCTTTTATTTGATTTTAGTCCTGGAAAGGTGTTAAAATACCATGCTTATCTGCTAAGATGGTGGAAGATTAATCAGGTACTTCAGCTTACTTTTACCTCCCTCACATCATTCACTTCAATCCCTTGGTTTCTAAAATTTCAAAGTTGTGCAAAATTGAATTAACCGGCAGGAAAATGGATGTAATACTGTCATTATTGTTGGTATTATCTATCAATTTTTCATTTTCCGCCTGTTCACCGACCGAAGAAAAACCGGATTCCCTTCTGATGGAAGAGGGCTTCCTAAATCCGCCTAACGAAAGCAGACCTCTTGCCCTGTGGACATGGATGAACGGGCATATCGATACAGTAAAACTACTTTATGAATTGGAGGAAATGAAAGATAAAGGCTTTAGGGGAGCAATTATCTGGGATATTGGTGCTCTCATGGATCCCGAGGATATGATCCCGGATGGTCCGGCCTTTCTTGGACCTGAATCGCTCAATTACTTGTCTTTGGCTTTGGACAAAAGTCATTCATTGGGCCTGGACCTGGGCATTAGCTCGGCCAGTAGCTGGAATTCCGGAGGTGAGTGGGTGGACATTGCTGACGGGAGTAAAGAGTTGTTAAGTACTACCGAACAGGTAACAGGGCCTGCTGCGATCAAGCCAGCTACTGAAAATCCGGAATCAGCCAGGGGAAAGGCAGAAAATTGCAAAAAGCTTTTTGTGATGGCTATTCCCCAAAACCCTGATAAAATTTATTCGCCAGAAGAAGTCATAGTTTTCCCGGCAGGTGAAAAGGATGGAAAATTAGCGGAAATTCAGCTACCTGCCGGATCCTGGGAACTGCTGTCCATTTTTAGTTGCAATACCATGCAACATTTGGTGGTCCCGAGTCCAAATTCAACAGGCTTGATCATTGATCATTTGAGCCAACAGGCTACTGAAAATCATTTTGAAGCATTGCTTTCCAGAATAGATCAGGCCAGCACCCCTGAAAAACAATTTAAGTTCATTTTTATTGATAGCTATGAGGTATGGCAAATGATGGACTGGACACCAAATTTTCTGGCGGAATTCGAAAACCGATATGCTTATGATCCCAGACCCTATATTCCTCTCTTACAAGGGTTTGATCATTCAGATTCTCTGATACAGGTAAGGTTTGAATCTGACTACAGGCGCCTGGTAAGTGATTTACTGATCGAAAATCATTATGCCCAAACAGTTGAAATTGCTGAGCAGAGGGGCATGCAAATGATCACCGAGGCCGGGCATGGAGGACATCCCAGGGTGGAACCTTTGAAAGCACTGGGACATTCCCATATTCCGATGGGCGAGTTCTGGAACCGGCAGCGGCATTGGGTAACCAAAGAAGCAGCCAGTGCAGCCCACATTTATGGAAAAAAAGTAGTGGCCGCCGAATCGCTAACCGGTTGGAATCACTGGCAACATGGCCCGACGGACTTTAAACAGTTGATTGACATTGCTTTTTGTGAAGGACTGAACCAGGTGGTGTTCCATACCTTTTCTCACAATCCTGAAATTGCCGGCAAACCCGGCTTTGTTTACCACGCTGGAGAGCATATCAATGTCAATGCTACCTGGTGGGAAATGGCCCGCCCATTTATGGATTATATTGCAAGAAGCTCCTACATGTTGCGGCAGGGAAATTATGTGGCAGACGTCCTGCTGTATTATGGTGATGATGCCCCTAACCTGGTGCCTCCCAAACGGTTGGATCCGAATTATACACCCGATATGCCTGGACTGTTTCCGGATTATTTTTACGATGAATCCAAGTGTCCCCATTGTGGAAGGCCCAGGCCTGTCAATCCTGGAAAATTGCCTGGCTATGAATACGATTACATCAACGAGGATGTGATCACCAGCAGGTTGAAAACAGAAAACGGTGCATTGGTATTGCCAGAAGGTCAGGCCTACAAAATACTGGTGCTTCCGGACCGCATGGACATATCTCTGGAAGTATTGCAGCGTCTTGAGCAACTGATTTTCAATGGAGCAATAGTCCTTGGCAGAAAGCCGGAAAGAGCCTCTTCCCTGAAGGGGTATCCGGAATCAGACAAAGAAGTAAAAAAAATTGCCGATCAAATATGGGGTAATAGTGATGGAGAAAAGGTGTTTTCAAATAAATACGGGAGGGGTACCATTTATTGGAGGAAATCGGTCAGGGAGGTGCTGGATGAGCTTTCTATTCTACCAGACATGGAGGTAATGGGCATTGATAACCATGACCTGCATATAGATTTTGTTCACCGGCAAACCACAAGTGAAGACATCTACTTTATATCCAATAGCAGTGAAAGGCAGGAGAAAATCTCCATTAATTTCCGGGTAGATGAAAGCAGGATACCGGAAATATGGGATCCGGTTTCGGGTTTGATTCAACGCAAGGTTAGTTTCTCAAAGAAGAAAGATGGTATAATGCTGGAAATGATCATGGATCCTCTGGCTTCCAGGTTTGTAGTTTTCAGGGAGAATACAAGTGGTATAAATGACGCTTCCTTGCACACCGACTTACAATTTGGTTTTCAGGAAGAACCGGAGGCAGATGATTCGGTTGAGGCAATGGATATTTCCACCCAATGGACGATTGCTTTCAATCCGGAATGGGGTGGACCTGAGTCGATTCAAACAGATTCACTTGCCAGCTGGACGGAGTCAGAAAGTGAAGGGGTACAATTTTATTCCGGAACGGCATCCTATTCCAGGGAATTTACCCTTGATGAAGAAATGGTGTCCCCCCAGAAAGAGGCTTTTATCACTTTCGAAGATATTCAGGAAATGGCCCGGGTTTTTGTCAATGGTAATGATTGTGGCATCGTCTGGCTTCCACCCTATACCACCCGTATTACCCCCTTTCTGAAAGCGGGAGCAAATACAATCACCGTTAAGGTGGTCAATACCTGGAACAACCGTATTGTAGGGGATGTCAGGAATCCGGATAAAATTTCCTATACCCGTACCAATGCCAATATAAAATTCAACGAAGATTCCCCATTATTGCCTTCAGGCTTGATGGGTAAATCACAGATCAAGTTTATCAATAAATGACAGGCCTATGAAATGCTTTATGTACCGGAAAATGTGGTGTAGCATTCTTATTTGCATTGCTTTTTGCTGTAATGCCCTCGCACAAAATAAAAAGCCCAATATCATATATATTATAGCGGATCAGTTGCGGGCATCGGCCCTGGGCTATGCCGGAGACCCCAATGCCAATACCCCAAACCTGGACCAGCTCGCCCAAAAAAGTTTTAACTTTAAAAATGCCGTTTCTGTGATGCCGGTTTGTACGCCCTACAGGGCTGCGCTAATGACTGGCAAATACCCCACCACTACCGGAATGTTTTTAAATGATCTTCACCTACCCTTATCGGAATATGGGCTGGGCGATGTGCTGGCAGATCGTGGTTATACCACGGCGTATATTGGTAAATGGCACCTGGATGGGCATGGCAGGCATTCATTTATTCCTCCCGACAGACGCAGGGGATTTGAGTATTGGAAGGTGGCTGAATGCGATCACAATTACAATCACTCCCATTATTATACAGGAGATTCCGACGAAAAGCTTTACTGGGAGGGTTATGATACCTATGCCCAAACCAGAGATGCCCAACAATATATGGCAGATCAGGTAGGAAAAGAAAAACCCTTTGCCTTATTTTTGTCCTTTGGTACACCCCATTTTCCTCATCACACGGCCCCTGAAGAGTTGAAACAGCATTACCCCCTGGAAGACATTGTCTTACCTGAAAATGTACCTGAATCCATGGTTGATGGGTTAAAAATAGAAGCGCAGGGTTATTATGCCCACTGCGAGGCTTTGGATATCAGTATCGGAAATTTACTATCGAGTCTGGAGGAATTGGGGATCAGTGAAAATACGGTCATCGTATTTACTTCAGATCATGGAGAAATGATGGGGGCCCACGGGGTCAGGGCAAAGGCCAAGCAAGTGGCACTGGCGGAAGCAGCCAGGGTGCCCTTTCTGATACGGTATCCTGAGCTGAATGGGAATGCAGGAAGGACCATAGAAACTCCTATCACCACTCCGGATATTTTTCCTACCCTGTTTGGCATGCTGGATCTACCCATTCCAGCTACTTATGAAGGGGACGATCTCTCTGAAGTACTTACCGGTAATAAGGAAATTAAAAACCATGCTGTGCTCTACATGAAACTTGCTCCCTGGGGAGTTGGCGGTAGTTATGACAGGGAATACAGGGCCATCAAAACCTCCCGCCATACCTATGTTCGCTCCCTTGACGGGCCATGGTTGTTGTTTGATGACATCAATGATCCCTTACAGATGAACAATCTTGCAGAGAATCCTTCACATAAAAAGCTGGTCGGAGAAATGGACAAACAACTCTGGAAATTGCTAAACAAGTTTGGGGATGATTTTAAACCTGCCCAATGGTACATCGACAGGTGGAACCTTAAGCCGGCATCGCACGGAAGTATTCCCTACAGCAATGATGGCAAAGATCAGGAAAACCCACAATCTCCCAGACTGACCAATGGTACTTCCTGAGGTACTTTTTATATCAAAAAGTAGGCAGGGGAAAAATCCTTTGCTAAATTGATTGAATTGAAAAAAAAGATTAATCCATGAAATCGACACGATTAAAATAATTATTAAGCATACAGGGCAATGATTATTTTAATCGTCAAAGATTCCATGTGGCCTCTTAAAAATAAATTATAAACACATGAAAAAATTTCTTGTACCTGTACTTGTCTTAAGCTGGCTGTTCGTTTCCTGCCAGAAAGAGGAAGTAGCCCAAAAACCCAATATCCTTTTTATCATGACTGATGACCATACCCAACAGGCTATTCACGCTTATGAAAAGGGTTTGTTGGATAGTGTTTATTTCCCCAATATGGACCGCCTGGCCAAAGAAGGAGCTTTGTTTAAAAACAGTTTTGTTACCAATTCTATTTGCGCGCCAAGCCGGGCCGTCCTGCTTACGGGTAAATACAGTCATCTGAATGGTAAGGTGGATAATGTGGGGCCCTTTAACTGGGATCAGATGATATACCCCAAACTGTTGCAGGAAGGTGGTTATGCTACCGCTCTGGTCGGAAAAATCCACCTGGGAGGTAAACCCCAGGGTTACGATTATTCCCTCACTTTACCCGGTCAGGGGAATTATTATAATCCGGAATTTATCAAAAACGGAGAAGAAGAACTGAAGTTTCAGGGACATTGTGAGGCCTTGATCCCTCAGTTTGTGGTGGACTGGCTGGAAAACGATTGGGACAAGAGCAAGCCTTTTGCCATCAACTACCATCCCAAAGCACCGCATCGTAACTGGATGCCGGAAGAAAAATACCTTTCCTACCTGGAGAATAAGGAATTTGAATTTCCTGAAAATTTCTTTGACGGATATGAGGGAAGAGGCACTGCCGCAAGGGAACAGGAAATGGAAATCGTAGACAACATGTACTGGGGATGGGACATGAAGTTTGAAGAAAACCCCTTCACCGGAGAGCCCAGTCGGCTGGCAGCTCCTTTTGCCCGCATGACGGAAGAGCAGATGGAGGCTTGGAATGAAGTATATGGGCCGGCAAATGAACAATTCCTAAAAGAATTTGCCCCGGGGGATGAACGCATTACTGCGCTTCCCGACAGTGTAGCACTTGCCAAATTTATGTTTCACAGGTACCTCAGGGATTACCTGAAGGTGGTGAAATCTGTAGATGATGGTATAGGTAAAGTACTGGACTACCTGGACACTCAGGGGATTCTGGACAATACCATAGTGATTTATACCTCAGATCAGGGTTTTTATTTAGGAGAACACGGCTGGTATGACAAACGCTTTATGTATGAACCATCCCTAAGTACCCCGTTGTTGGTGAGATACCCAAAAGAAATTAAAGCCGGCTCAGTAGTAGAAGACATGGTGATGAACCTGGACCATGCGCCTACTATCCTGGATTATGCAGGCATTGAAAAACCAGGTGACATGCAGGGAGAATCCTGGCGTGCCATTGCGGCAGGAGAGGATTCTCCATGGAGGGACGCCATTTATTACCACTATTATGAATATCCCGGACCCCACAGCGTCAAACGGCATTATGGGGTACGGACAGACAGGTATAAACTGATTCATTTCTACTATGACATTGACGAATGGGAAATGTATGACCTGGAAAATGATCCGGGTGAAATGAACAGTATCTATGGGGATCCGGAATATGCCGAAATACAGGAAATGCTACATACCCGCCTGGAAGAATTACGGGAGCAGTATGGGGATTCCGATGCACTGAATCAGCAATATATTGACCGGAGTTTATCAAAAAATTAATCCTTTGCTGATGGAACTTATCAAAAAAGGTAAATCAATAATTTCTGAATCCTGCACCTGGGTTGCAGTTTTTTTGGGATTAGCATGCCTGAGCTGTCAACCTCCCGATAAAAATGCTGCTGCTAAAACTGAAAAGCCGAATATCATCTTTATTCTTACCGATGATCAGCGATGGGATGCGCTGGGTTTTGCCGGAAATGAGATCATCCATACACCCCATATGGATCAGTTGGCCAGTGAGGGCTTGTATTTTGAAAATGCTTTTGTCACCACACCTATCTGTGCGGCCAGCCGGGCTTCCCTATTTACTGGATTGTATGAACGAACCCACAATTTTACTTTTGGCAAGCCACCATTACAGGATGCATACATGGCCAATAGTTACCCAAAGCTTCTTAAGGATTCCGGTTACCGGACTGGTTTCATTGGGAAGTTTGGGGTAAAGGTGTCTCCGGGTTTAGAAGATACCATTTTTAGCCAGACGAAGAAAACATTTTGGCCATATTTGAAAGAAGTGGAGGGAAAGGAAATTCACCTGGCGGATACCAATGGGGATTTGGCCATAGATTTTATCAGGAACTCAGGAAATCAGCCCTTTTGCCTCTCCCTTTCCTTTTGGTCGCCCCATGCTGATGATGGTGCAGAAGAGCAGTATTTTTGGGCGGACTATACGGATCATTTGTATCGTGATGTGGAAATACCGGTGCCTGCCACAGCCGATCCTTCTTTTTATGACAGTTTGCCTGATTTCTTGCAAAACACCTTGAACCGGGAAAGATGGTATTGGCGCTATGATACGCCTGAAAAGCACCAGCAAATGGTGAAAGGATATTACCGGATGATCAGTACCGTGGATAGCGTCCTTTCAAGAATCAGGGTCTCTTTGGAAGAGGAGGGTATTGCCGATAATACCGTCATCATCTTTATGGGGGATAACGGGTATTTTCTGGGAGAAAGGGGCTATGCAGGAAAATGGCTGTTGCACGAACATTCCATCCGGGTACCCCTGATGATTTTCGATCCGCGGCAACCGGAAAAAAACCGGAAAAAGATCCATTCTCAGCTGATAACAAATCTGGATGTATCGGCAACCATTCTGTCCCTGGCAGGAGTGGAGGTTCCTGGAAGTTACCATGGAAGTAGTCTGACAGCATTTTATAAGGGGGCACCAGCCGATTGGCGGTCAGGTGTGTTTTTGGAGCATCGGCTGGAAAATAATGAAAAGCTGCTAAAAACAGAGGGTTACCGGGATGATGAATTTAAGTTTATCCGGTATGATGACAGTGATTTGATAGAGTTATACCATCACAAAACTGATTTTAATGAGGTCAACAACCTGGCTTCAGATGAAAAATATGCAGATAAGGTAGCCTACTATTCCAGTAAATGTGATTCCATTATCCATGAATTAATGCTACAAAGGGTAGCGAAGCAATGACAGCACAGGCCAACATACAAATATGCCCGATTCCTTTCTTCAACTCAGGGGATATCAGGATTTTGATTCGCCCGGATTGTTGTTTAATCTGAACGAAGATCCCGGGCAAGGAATAAATCAGTATGAATTATACCCTGAAAAAATTGAAAGTATGGAAAGATTGATTCCTGAGAATAAAGCAAAAGGATATCTAATCAATAAGGACGGAAAGGACCCAATCGAAACAATATATACCTGGCTTTTAAACAATGAAAATTAGACATTTATATATACTCTCTACGGTTATCCTGCTTGTAGCTTTATCTTATGCATTATTCTCTAATATACCCAAAGAAAATACCGTTTCCGCAAATCAGCCAAATGTAATTCTGATAATGTTGGATGATTTAGGCTATGGTGATATACAGGCTCACGGCAATCCCTACCTGAAGACCCCTCACCTTGATCGCCTGCATGGAGAAAGTGTCCGGTTTACAAACTTCCATGTGGACCCCAGCTGCACGCCCAGTCGCGCGGCGATCCTTACCGGTCAGTATTCATCGCGGTCCGGAGTCTGGCACACCATAGGAGGAAGGTCCCTTTTGCAAAAAGATAAAATTACCATGGCTGAAATATTCAGGGATTCGGGATATGAAACCGGGTATTTTGGTAAATGGCACTTAGGTGAAAATTATCCTTATCGTCCTATGGACAGGGGCTTTACGGAAACCCTTGTGCATGGGGGAGGGGCATCAGCAGTTCATCCCGATTATTGGGGAAATGATTATTTTGATGACATATACAAGAATAATGGCGTTTTTAAAAGATACGAAGGATATAGTAATTCCGTATGGTTTGATGAAGCTTCAAAATTCATTAGAGAAAATCAGGATAAACCGTTTTTTGCCTATATTTCTTCCAACATTCCCCACGCTCCCTTATTGGTAGAAAAAAAATACGCTGAGCCATACACGGCTGACTTGTCAGAACGGATTGCCAATTACTATGGCATGGTGGCGAAATTTGATGAGGATCTGGGAAAATTTCTCAAAGAACTTGACAGGGTAAATCTAACGGAAAACACCATTCTGATATTCATGTCAGATAATGGTCCTGGCCCCTGGTTTGGGGGGATTATACTTGATGATGATCTTTTTGTGAAGGAGGGCTATAATGCAGGCATGCGGGGAGGCAAAATAAGGGGATATGAAGGCGCGCACCGGGTGCCGTTTTTTATCCGCTGGCCATCTGGAGGTGTTGGAGGGGGTAAGGATGTTGATAAACTTGCCGCTCATTTTGATATCCTGCCAACGCTAATTGACCTGGCGGGCCTTGAAGCACCTGAAAATGTTGAATTTGATGGCATGAGCCTGCAACCATTACTCCATAACCCCAAGGATGATTGGCCTGATCGAACCCTCTTTGTCCATAATCAGCGTTTGCAATACCCTGTAAAATACAAGGATTTTCAGGTCCTGACCGAGCAATGGAGATTGGAAGGACGTGAAAAAAAGGAACTTTATAATATAAAAAAGGATCCAGGGCAAAAAAATGATGTTGCCAATAAACACAAGGATGTGGTTGATTTGCTGACTAAAAAATATGAGGATTGGTGGCAGGATATTTCAGTTGATTTTGATCTTTACAATAACATTATCATTGGAAATGAAAGGGAAAACCCTTCCCTTATCTATGCCCACGATGCATTGAGGAATGATGAAGGATTGGTCTGGGCTATAGATGTGGAAAAAGAAGGTTTGTACGAATTTGCCATTTATCGCTGGCCTTTGGAATCAGCAAGAAGAATTGTGGAAAGTGAAGGGGCTACTTTTCGCCACAACATGCCTCCAACTTCAACCATTTATACCAACAGGTTTCGCATTGAAGACGGCGAAAGGAGGGAAGATGCGCAGATAAATAAAGCGCATCTGGCTATTGGGAATTTAGAGAAGGAGGTAGCAGTTACCGATGCGATGACTTCTTCCACATTTACCGTTCAATTGAAACCTGGAGAAACTGCCCTAAAAGCATGGTTTAGTGGAGACAAAAAGTATGGTGCAAACTACGTTAAAATCCATTATATTGGACCGGCAGTTTTTGATAATCCCTCTGCTTATCAGGCTGTACATCCCGACAAATGGTTAAGAGACAAATGACCCATACTACAAGCGACCTTCTTGACCAAGTTATGGATGTATCACAAACCAGTATTAAAACCAAAAAAAAATACGATCGATGATCAATAGAAAAAACGCTACTTTGGTATTACTTTTCAGCTGGATTTTTGCGCATGCACTGAGTGCCCAGGAAGTTAGCTCATTTGAAGACCTGAAAAAGTTTGGAAAACTTCCGAAAAACTGGAGCCTTGTCGGAGGGGTTGGAGCCGACTGGAAGCACGAGGCCTTTCTTTCCACCTTTGAGGGAACCGAAATCCTGGTAAACGAGCCCACAGCCAAAAACAGGGAACACCTGCTGTCCGGTTTTGAGCATGGAGATATGGAATTGGAACTGGAGTTTATGGTTCCCAAAGGTTCCAATTCCGGCATTTATCTTCAGGGACGTTATGAAATTCAGATACTGGATAGCTGGGGTAAAAGTCATCCCAATTTTGGAGATGCCGGAGGGATATACCAGCGGTATGACGAAGAAAATCAACAGGGATTTGAAGGCAAGGCTCCCAGAACCAATGCAAGTAAGGCTCCGGGTTTGTGGCAGCATTTAAAGATCAATTTTGAAGCTCCCGAATTTGATGCTGCAGGTAATAAGATAAAAAACGCTAAATTCAATCAGGTGTATTTGAATGGTGTTTTGGTCCATGAAAACGTGGAAGTGACAGGCCCCACCCGATCTGCCATCTTTGAAGATGAAGAGCCCAGGGGGCCCATTATGATTCAGGGAGACCATGGTCCTGTGGCGATCAGAAATATCACTTATAAGCTATTTGATAATCCGGTACCTCCAATCATCGATCTCGAATATGCCTATTTCAAGGGGAAGTTCCAATCTCCTGAGGAATTCCAGGATAAAACCCCGAATCAGAAAGGCAGCTTGAACCAAATTACCTGGGATCTGGGCCATGGAATCCTTGATTTTGCGTATGTTTATTCGGGGAAGCTGGAAATTCCCAAATCCGGCACCTATACCTTTTCCCTGAATGCATTTGGCAAAACCAGTCTTTATGTCAATGGAGAAAATATCCTGAGCGATGAAGTACAATTCCCCGGAAATACTCCCAGAAGTAATTCGGTAGCGCTGTCGCAGGGATCTGTCCCATTTAAATTGATATTCTATAAAAACAATTATCCTGGTAGAAGGCCACAACTCGGTTTTTTTATTTCAGGACCGGGAATCAAACAAAGCCCCTTACATGATCCCAACTCTTTCATTGAACATGTGGTGCAAAAACCTTTCTATTTAGAACCCTCTAATGAACCCATAGTGTTTAGAGGATTTCTTGAGCATGGGAACAAAGTAAAAACCCACACTGTCAGTGTTGGGGAGCCAGAGGGTCCAAATTTTGCTTATGATTTACAGCAAGGTTCATTGCTTAGTTTTTGGAGGGGAGGATTTCTGGATACTTCCCCCATGTGGCGGCAAAGAGGGCAATCCCAATTGATGATTCCAAATGGAGCCTTGATTGAACTTCCCGGAGGACCTGCCATTGCCAGGCTTGACCAAAATAGCAGTCCCTGGCCGGACTCCCTCAGCAGTGAGTTGTTCCAGATACAGGGTTATGCGTTAAATCGGGACAGGCGCCCCACTTTCAGCTATGAATTTGGCCAAATCAAAGTGAGGGATTTCTTTGAACCTGAGATGGATGGCAAAGCTTTGACCCGCACGATCAGCTATAGTAATCCTCAAAAAACTACTGATATATGGGCCAGAATGCTTGCGGCTGAGAAAATTGAGTCTTTCGGTGATGGTGTATACAGGGTCAATCAGGGTCAATTTTATGTAAAACTACCTGAAGCCATTCTTCTAAATACGGTGATTAGGGATACTGATTCAGGGCAGGAACTTATAGTCCCATTATCCGAATTGGGAGAGGAAGGTCAAATTAAATACAGTCTTATCTGGTAGTGATAACAAAAGCATGAAGTAATTTATATAACCAATATTATTGGAAGATTAGCGTATGAAAATTGATAATAATAGCCTATTTACCCGGACTTGTACTTTGGTTTCTTACCGTAAAAAATTTACCTTCTGTAAATTTTTCAGCTTGTCTATGGTTGCCTTCTTACTGCAGCTGTCACTCGACTTACAAGCTCAGGAGCCTGCCCAATCGGATCCTGGTGCACCAAAGGAGCAGGATTATTATTCTATTTTAACTGTTCCCATTCCTGATGGGATAGAACTGGAAGTGGGTGGTTTGGCTGTAACTCCGGATGGAAGTTTGGGTGTGGCCACCCGAAGGGGGGAGGTCTGGTTGGTAGAGAATCCTTATATGACTGGTACGCGTATTCCCCGATTTACCCGATTTGCTGAAGGCTTGCACGAACCTCTGGGTCTGGCCTACCATGAGGGTAGTTTATTTGCCAGTCAAAGGTCGGAACTAACCAAATTAACAGATAGAAACGGAGATGGGAGAGCGGATACATATGAGACTATCGTTTCCTGGCCTCTTTCCGGGAATTACCACGAATACTCCTATGGTCCCTTATTCACCCCGGAAGGAGACATGCTCGTTAACCTGAATTTGGGTTGGATAGGACACGGCGCCAGCCTGGCCAAATGGCGGGGCTGGATGATGAAGGTCTCTCCCGATGGAGACATGAAACCAGTAGCTACCGGAATGAGGTCACCTGCAGGTATGGGATATAATGCAGAAGGAGAGGTGTTCTATGCTGAAAACCAAGGGGATTGGGTTGGTTCGGGCAGGATTACCCATGTGGAAACCGGCGACTTCGTGGGTAATCCCGAAGGCCTTGTATGGACTCATTTGGACGAATCTCCTGTTACGTTAAAACCAGAGGACATACCAGATACAGGGGAACCCATGTCAAAAGTTGCTGCGGATATTCCCGGATTCAAGACCCCTGCGGTATGGCTGCCACATGGGCTGATGGGCATTTCTACCTCTGATATACTGTTGGACAATTCCGGTGGAGCTTTTGGGCCTTTTACGGATCAACTTTTCGTTGGTGATCAGGGACACAGCAAGATTGTACGCGTCTACCTGGAAAAAGTAAACGGTGTTTATCAAGGAGTAGCTTTCCCTTTCAGAGAGGGTTTTTCTTCCGGAATATTGCGGATGGTATGGGGAAAAGATGCATCGCTCTTTGTGGGCATGACCAGCAGGGGCTGGAGTTCTACAGGCAAGGAGCCTTTTGGCTTACAAAGATTGGTTTGGACAGGCAAAGTACCCTTTGAAATAAAAACGGCAAAAGCCCGACCAGACGGGTTTGAATTGGAGTTTACCAAGCCTGTAGATGCGTCCGTAGCCCAAAATATTGAGGCGTATCAACTATCCAGTTTCAATTACAAGTACCACCACAATTACGGCAGCCCGGTAATCGAACTGGAAGACCTGCTGCTAAAAGCAGCCCTGGTTTCTGAGGATGGACTAAAAGTAAGATTGGTAGTGGATGGAATGAAGGAGGGCTATATCCATGAAATTAATGCTGAAGGAATCAGGTCAAAGGAAGGCATGGGTTTATTGCATGCTGTAGGTTATTATACCCTGAATCAAATTCCGACCGGGGAAAAAGTGGATCTTTCTGAAATCAGGGAAACAGCTGCCAAGCCCCATGCAGCGCACCAAAACGTAGCCGTTGCGGACTCCAATGAACCAACCCCGGATAAGGCTACTTCAAATCAAAGTAAACACTTGACGGAAATGCCTGGATCCTGGACCAATGGACCCGACGAACGCATTACGATGGGCACAAGGCCGGGATTGAAATATGATAAAGATTTTTTCGAAGTAAAAGCTGGAAGCAAAGTACAAATCACTTTCAATAATAACGATGACATGCTTCACAACCTGGTGATCGTCATGCCAAACACTGCCATCGAGGTGGGAGAGGAGGCTTTAGAAATGGGCTTGGAAGGTTCTCAGAAAAACTATATACCCAATTCTGAGGATGTGCTTTTTCATACCAATATCCTTTCACCTGAAAGTTCAGAAACCATCTATTTTGAGGCTCCCACGGTTGCCGGTGATTATACCTATGTGTGTACCTTTCCGGGACATGCGTACGTGATGCAGGGGATTATGAAGGTAACCGAATAAAAGTGAGCATGGTTGTTCCTTTGAAAGGCGTCTATAAAAAATGGTAAAATAGCCCCAAGTTTTTGGGGATATTTTGCGTTTCATTTTTTGTCATCTGCAATTCCATGCAGTTAATCGATAGCTATGTGTAGCCCCATCAAGCTCGGTTTCATGGTGCCTGAATCAAGAAGATTTTAAAGCGGTGGTATGGTAGTTCTTAATGTGAGGACCAAGGAACAACCTTGCGTAGATTCGGATAAGGGCAATTCCCCCGAAAATGAAACTGATGGCATTGAAAGCTGCCAATATGTACTGGTCTTCGTGGATATGGCTGAATAACAAATCTACCCCTATGAAGGTAGGGCTGATGGGAAAGCCCATTAGGGCCAATGCTGCCAGTAAAAAAACCAAGGCAAGCCTGGGATGCTCATACACATGCCCATAATATTGATTGAGGTCAAAGTAATCTTTTTCTTTATTCCTTAAGCGTTCCAGGACCCAATATCCTATGACTCCCGATACCACCACCCCGCTGAGGTATATCAGCGTTTGCTTATAATCGAACGTTTCATTAAAGGCCACTGCCAGGGCTATGCAGAAATGGTTGGCCATCACCAACATCAAAGCCAGTCTGGGGTGTTTTCTTTCCGAAAAGGCTTTGAATACCATCATCAAACCCAAAAAACCAAAAAGCCCGGGTAAGTAGTATCGGCTTATTTCAGAAGCAAAATCCTGATTGAAATACAACAATAAACCGAGTAGAAAGAGGGGTAAAAAATACCGAAACAGGTTTTTGGGTGTTAGGAAATCAAGTTTTCTTCCCAACTTTTTGATGGGTTTGAAAACCAGCAGGTTCAACAAGGTATCCAAATGCCATTCTTTCAGAGATAGGATATAAAGACTGTAAGCCAATCTTTTGGAGAAAGTATGCTTCAGTGGAATTGGTTTGGGTATGAAATGGTAAAACTGATCCCTGATCATATAGGCAACTACCGAAGGAGAGACCAATAGCTGGTAAGTTCTGAGGAAGGCATTACCTGCAAAATGAATCAATACCAGCATTTGCAGACCCAAGGCTATTTCGATAAACATGATCCCGATCTGTGCAATGGATGCGTAGGCAATTTGGGTTTTAATAGTCGTCTGCACCCTTGCAATTGGATAGGCAAGCAATGCTGTCAGCAAGCCTAACCCCCCAATTAGTATTCTGGCCGTCAGTTGATGCTCCCAAAAGGGGAAGGTTCGAAGCAGGAGAAAAACCCCAAAATGCACGGACAGGGAGCCATAAAATATGGCAGAGGAGGGCGTCGGTCCTTCCATGGCCCGAGGTAACCAGGAGGAAAAAGGAAATTGCGCGGATTTGGCAGCGGCAGCGATCCACAAGCAAATCGCGATAAATAGCCCAATTCCACCGTGCATGCCCATTTGTTCGGAAACAAGATCTTTATCCAATAATTTGATAAAGCTGATGTTTTCTTGCCATAGATGGTGGCTGGCCCACATAGCTAGAATGATACCAATATCTCCAATCCGGTAGATGGAGAAAGCCTTTACGGCATTCCTTACCGGCAAATAGCGATCCCGGTAAAAAGCGATCAACAGGAAGGAAGCGATTCCCAGCATTTCCCATCCCAAAAATAAGGTTTCGAAATTTCCAGCTACCACGGTAACAATGTAGGCAAGATAGAAAAAGAGCAGCGTATTAAAGAACCGCTTGTATCCCTCCTCAAGATGCAGGTAAAACCGGCTGTATCTGGTTATCAGAAAAGTAATAAATGCACCCACCCATAGAAAAGCCGCCGTAAGGGTATCAAAATAGAAATCCAGTAAAAACCGGTAGTCTCCGTTGTTGTAAAGTTCCCAGTCTCCGATGTTGATGGGATGCATTCCCATACTTACCCAATAGCAAATGTATCCCGAAATTCCCACTAGTTGCAAGCTCACTGATACAAAAGCCAACCTGGAAAAGCTATTTTCACGACCTCTTGGAATAAGTAATGAAATTAAAAATGCTGCCAGTGGCATTAAGACGAATAAACTGATCATCAGATGATTTACCATGGCGTTAGGAAATTAAGAATACGGGCAAGTTTTCGGAGGTAGAAGCCAGGAGTTCGTCGAGGTTTTGAACGGTGTCTATTCCCTTTGTAACTGTTTGGTATTCCATAAATGCGCCTTTTTTGAAAACATAGGCCCGTTTACTTTCCGGATGGATACAAACCAACTTCACCCAATCGTTGGCAAACCATTCATAGGTTTGCTTTTGGATTTGGATGATTTTCAAAACGATGTCGGGGAAATGCTCGACGGTAATTAAAATCCGGACTGGGTCATGAATATTGACCATTTGCAGAGGCAATCCTGTACGCAAATCCCCGTCCATCCCATTGGCCACACCTATCAGGCCCATTACATTGTGGGGTAGCTTACTTCCAGCTCCTAACCGGTCGTTATCTACTTTAGAAAAATAGTATTCTAAATTGATTCCACCGCATACCGGTGCTACCGCCTTGAGTATGCCCAACAGGTAGCTTCCTTCCGGATCAATTCGGTGATCGTATGAGTTTAGGAAGGCACGTTTATCTAAAAATAAGTGGCGGTTATTCTCCCGCTTTCCAATGACACAGAGTGCATTCGTTGCGTGGTTCCATTCCGGTCTGGTTACAAAAAGTGACATGGCTCTTTTTTTTACCTTTTCATGGACCTTCCTGGCCACCTGACTGGAGTTGACGGTATGAAACCTTCTGGATCTTTCCTTTGCATTGTAATCCAAAGCAGTGTCGAAGGTTTGTTTGTTTCTTTCGTGCAAGAGTCTGTTGGCACTGATCAGAATCTCCTCATCGTAAAATTCCATTTCGTCTCTTGTGGTGTCATGCAGCCCGCCGACAAACTGTGTAGTTTCCGGAATAAGGATGCCTCTTTTGGTCAGAATCTCTCTCACTTCCGACATGTTGCCAATAGCAGCAGCTACCCGGGCATTGACCGATCCGGACCGTCCGCTACAGGCCCCACAATCGTATCCAGCATAATGCGTATTGTTTACCGAACTCGCCCCATGGCCGATGACATAGACCAACGGTGCAAAATTCTTCACGAGCCCTATGCTTTTCAACAATCCTTCTACTGCATTAGCCATTTCTTCTAAAGTGAAACCTACCTGCAGACCCTGATGCAGGTGTTTGTGATTTTGAGCACTGATACTAAGTTTTCCTTTGGGATCCATATGCTTGAAAGACGATACCATGGCAGGTGTTTCCGAGGGGAAAAAGATGCTTTTGGCCAATTTCAATGCGGACCAAAAACCAACCGTTTGACTTATTGCCCATCCTCCAAAAATTCCCTTGGTATGCTTGCTGAAATGTACATCCTTTTCATGTCTGATTTTGGATTCGGTTTCTTTAATCAGATGTGTTGGAGTGATTGGCGCCGGACATACTTTAGTCATGAACTTTCCATGTTCGGGCTGAAAGTAGAAAGGGAGGTTAAAGAAGCCCGCAGTGCCAAAGGTTTGCGCCTCCGGTTCAAACCGTTCCACGTAGCGTCGGATAGAACAACACCTGTCATCTATGCAGAACATCGCCTGAAAAGTCGCCGCTTTTTTAAAATCTGCCTCGTGGCTTAACTGGAGTCCCTTGATGACCTGGTCATAATAGGTCCATTC
Source organism: Cyclobacterium plantarum (assembly GCF_011290685.1). GTDB lineage: Bacteria > Bacteroidota > Bacteroidia > Cytophagales > Cyclobacteriaceae > Cyclobacterium > Cyclobacterium plantarum. The sequence goes on along the minus strand of NZ_JAANYN010000006.1, from coordinate 189,857 downwards.
CAAGGTTTCTTGCCATAATTTATGAATGTCGAAAAATTCCGAATAACTTATTTTATCGAATATCAGGGGTAGATCAGATGGAATCCATGCTGCCAAAGCGGCCCAACTCTTCCCCCTTCTTCTGTCCAGTGCATCAATTTCCAGCAGACACTCCAGAAAAATCAGATCTTTGAGGCTGATTTTCCTTTTGTCCAGCAGACCGCTATCATTTTGCTCCAATACTGCTACCATACCCGACCAACCCGGGTGGGCAAATTGCTGGTCGAAAAGATACTGCCCATGGTATCTCTCATTTCCTACCAGTAACTTCAGCAAATCCTCCAATTGAGTATGGGGGTCCAGGAGAAGTTTTCTTGCCCGCTTACTTTTGATAAAGGTGCTGAAACTGTTTTTTTCCAATTCCCTTATTGCGGTTAAAAATCCTTTGGTTTTTGCCGGGAACCTCCAGAGAGCAATTCCCTGATCCAAATAGGAACTTACCAACCTAAATAATACCTGATGGACCTCCTTGTCCAGATTGAGATGGTATGCTTCTCTCCAGAGTTTTCGGATTTGTCCCACCCTCGGCTCCGGATACGTCATTACCGGCTGGTGAAGCAACAAGTTTATCCAATGTGTCAGTTCATCTGCTCCTTTGTGGTTGAGAATCACCCGTTCCAGAATTTCCGCGTTGATTTTCTTTTCCTGATAGCGTTTTCTGAAGTTTTCAATATTCCAATAAACCTTGTAACCAAAGTTTTCTGCAGCTTCCTGCAGGGCCTGGTGGAAAGGTAAGTACTGGAAAGCATGCAATGTATTGTGATGCACAAAATCCTTTAGTGGGGACTGTGCAGGTAGGTAATGCGCTAATTTCCTGATAACTTGATCCAGGTCAGATGACACGTCCTGCGTCATAATTTAGATTATTTAAGGTAGACTAATAAATCGCAATGACTGAAAAACTCAGTTTTCTCCCTGCTCTTAATCCAGGTCTAAACGAAGATTTTTAAAGAGTAGGTACAAAGATACCCTGTGATAAAAGATGAATGAAGGATTAAAAAACAGGTAGGACTTCAGGATGGATTGCTGCCCTCGGAATCCACCGGATATACTTGCCATATTTTGGCTTTGGCTGGGTGATTTTTCTTCCCTATTCTCCTCCTCTTTTTCTTTGATTTTCTCCCGAAAATAACCAGCCATTTTTTCAGGGACCTGTTGGGGCTGAGTTTGGGAGACCTGTGGTGGAGAGATGGAAGCATACCCTTCATCCAAAAAAGTACCTGGTAGCTGGAGACTATGGAATGAAAAGAAAACTACAAAAAGCATCACCACTAATATACCTGAAGCAGGGCATTTTCTATGGTTCTTTTCTTTTTGATGTTTGCTTGACATTGCTTTCGGTTAAAATCGAAAAGTAAAGTAAATGGTATATAAACGAAGAATTTTTTACTTTTTTATAAAAGCAAAAGTAGCCTTATGCCTTTTGCCCGGTGGTGACATCCATCACAAATGGGTGGTATTTAAAATGAATTTTCTCAATCCATTTTTTATCAGGAATAAAAGTAAAAAGAAGGTGATCCGGAAAATCAGAGGTTTTTTCTTTTGCTTCGCTTTAATCGATGTTTCGTTCTAAATCGCTCCTGTTCCATTTTGAAGTGATAGCAGCTGCTTTGTAGGTGCTCTGTAAAAAATCCCAAAGCATGCCTTCGGGATCCTTTGATTCTTGTACGTCTTCGTATTTTAGGACATATTCCCCCATTTCAGCACTGTAAAACGCTTCCTTGGGAAGGACTTTTTGTTCGCCAAATAGCGGGTCAGCGGGATAGGCGTAAGCATAAAAGATGGGTGAGGGAAAGTCTTTAGATCCCGGCCAAAAACCTGCACTGCTAACTTCTTTGGAGTAAGCTTCCTGCATCACTTCCAGGGGCATGTTCGGAGCTCCACCAGGGTGAAGGGGTGCAGGTCTCCCGGAAAAGCGGGTGACAGCAAGGTCAAAAGCACCCCAAAACAAATGTACCGGGCTGCATTTACCAATAAACTCACTTCTGAACCGGCTAAATACAGCCTGGACCTTAGCCATGGCTTGCCAAAGGGTGTGGGCGGCATTGGGATCATAGGATTTGTTAATCGTATTTTCTTTGAAAGGGATGGCGGTTTCCAGTTCATTTGGACTTCCATGGATGTTCACAATGATTCCCAGTTTCGAAAGTTTCTCGAAAAGCTCCCTATAAAAATCTGCCACGGTCATGGGGCGGAGATCCATACGCTGGCTTGCCCCATGGGCACAGGAGATGATCAGTTGATGTTGCATAAAATCAAAATCAATCTGGAAAAACCCGCCCTGGTGGGGTATACCCTGGGTAGTGAATCCATGGGGGCTCAGGTAAAGGGTGGTATGCCAGGAATGATTTTGCCAGGGCATGGTCCGCAGTCGTATTTTACCTACAATCTGTAACCATTGATGGAGGGTTTCAATTGTATCTTGTAATTCCCCGAAATTCAATACGGGCCAGGGTAGCGATGTGTCTTTTGATTCCATTTTTTTCCTTTTTCATCTCCTGTAGGACTTCTTAGTTTTTGCATCTTCTGGACAAGTTCCTAAGGAAATAATTACCGATTGATCCGTTTTTATTTCATTTTTTAAACTTTCTCATTAAGAGAAAAGCTCAATACCCCTGAGGGGCAGGAATTTACCTGGGCTTTCAGTGCTTCTGTAGAAGCATTTTCTATGGCAATCCATGGAGAAGCCTTTGGGTTATAAACTTTAGGCAATGTTTTTACACAAATACCAGCATGCTGGCATAACTTGGGCTGCCAGTGGATGGTGATTTCACCGTTTGAATAGTTTTTCATATTTTTTTAAGTTTAGTATCAAATTTCTACAATTATTTTTCGCCATGCATTCATCCAGATGAATAAATCAAGATAATTTGGATTGAGCCATTTTCGTTCTCAGGGTGCTTAGCGCCTGAGGGGTAATTCCCAAATAAGTAGCTATCATCCGTTGGGGAATACGCTCAGGCAACTCAGGGTATGTTTCCAAAAAATAGTTGTACCGATCTATTGCAGGCGCACTCATCATCATCAACACCCGCCGCTGCAAAGCCCCCATTCTCCGGTATAAGCGATCTGTATATCGGATAACCATTTCTTTGGAGACGTTCTTTTGGGATAAGATATCCTTGGCAAACACTATTAGTTCTGAATCTTCCAGGCAATCGATAAATAAGGTGCTGGGCTTCTGATACTCCAAAGATTCTATATCGGCAATGATCCAGCCTTCCGGAGCAAACATAAAAATATGCTCTTTTCCTTTGCTGTCTATGATATAGCTCCTGACCAAGCCCTTTTTCACATAAAATTTTCTGGCTTTGACATCCCCCGGATGCTGAAGTATGTGACCTTTCGGTAATTGCCTGGAGGTAGCACTCGGGTCAACTTGTAACAAGTCATTTAAATTTTCCATTTTCATCAAATCCATACAAGGATACGAAAGGCCGTATGGAATACTGAATATAGGATAAAAAAAGTATGGATCAAAGAGGGGAGAGGTACCGGGCTGGTGAAAAAATGTGCCGGCCATATTTCCTGTCCTCAGCCCGATAGAGGTAGTAGGCTGTCAGATCCAGACTTTTTTTTTCATTTCCCCCCCCCCCAAAAAAAAGCCAGCTCCAGGAAAAGGCAGCCCATCAATAAAACAGGATATACTCAGGAGAATACTAAGTACTGTATTCGAAGATTGTGGATAAAAGTAAAGTATGATTTAAGAGAAAGTATATATGCTCAGAAAAAGTGAATGGAATCAATCTTTTTTGTAGAAAGAAAATGATATTTGATGATTTTCACCAATATGTATTTATACAGAATAAAGCCGTTTATAAAGTAAATCATATTACATTATATATAGATCAAATCTAAATACATATACAAAAATAAACTCTATAGTCAGATATATAACCATAGAGTTTTCTTTATTTAGGCACTAGCGAATTGATTACATCCAAATCCCGCACCAGTAATAAATTCTATTGATTTGGTGTCCTGACTTACAGGTTTACCGTCATTTAATACCGGGATGATATAATCAGGATCCATCTTTGATTCCAGGTGGCTCAATTTGTTGCATTCACCATAATTTTCTTTGTTGGCAACAACAGGCGCCTTAGGTTCCCAGTAATTGCAATTTGAACATACATTTTTCATGATTTTTTCTTTTTGGTTATACTGTATATACTACAACTATATGGAATTGTTTCCTGTAAACCATATAAGTGTGTAGTTTATAATTAAACCAAATTAAATTATTCTTTTAAATTATATACTACTCCTGAAATGCTTTTTGCAGTCGGAAGACGAACACATACCAGCTAAGCCAAATGATTGCTCCAAGTATGAAGCTGACAACAACTATTGATTGCCAGGAGAGTGAATACCGCAGAATCATAAAGGAATACATAAAACCGATCACGATAAGCGCCAGTCCCCAATTGACGTATTTCCAGCTGCCCATAGGTTTGGAACCTGTCTTTTTGATTTGCCGCTTTAAGGCAATCCAGATACCTGTCAATACGAGTCCGGAAATGGAAAGACCGGCAAAAAACCAGATGATTTTGGTGGCCAAGCCTCCCCAATTGCCAAAATGAAGGGGGTCGGCAATGTCATTCAGGTACATCACTGTGGGGATTTCTTCTGCTTTCTGGACCATTACCGGCTGGTAGGAAAGTGGATCCAGGTAGACCCGGTTGGACCTGTTTCTGACCAAAGGCACATGACTGGTTCCCCTGAAATAAACGGGTTTGCTGGCCTCATTGGTAGGCACAATGCCCCTGATTTGTAAGCCGGGAATGAACTCTTGAGCTATCTTTGCTGCCTTGTCGTAATCCAGTTGATAGGAAAAAGCCAAGGAACCTGTGTGTTTAAATTTTTCATTTTCCAATTTTGGCGGTATGGGATTGGCGATTTCAGATACCTTACCCAGATTGGTTCTTTCCACAAAATACCAAATACCCGTAAGGGAAAACAGGATGACAAAAGGTACTGACCAAAGTCCAACCAGTCGGTGCAGGCTTCGAAAGAACATCAATTTCCCATTCCCGGACTTCAATTCAAATAATTTTTTCCACCATTTTTTATAGAACATGAGTGCAGTAGCCATAGAGATGGCCAGAAAAAAAGCAAATACAAGGACCATGAAATAGCCAATCTGGTAAAATGGCATGAATAGGTAGTAATGAAAATCCCGGAAAAAACGCTGAAAGGTAACAGTGGTATCGCCTTTGACTTCACCGGTATGCGGGTCAACAAATACATAATGTCGCTGTCCTTCCCTATCCACATAGACGATGTCATTTAAATAGGGTTCTTTGGGCATTACCCAGTAAGTGATTGAACCATCCGGATAGTTTTTCCGGACTTCATCTACCATTTTATTATACGGTACCCTTTCTCCGGCTCCTGAAGCACGTATGGCCGGATAAAAAAGCCAGTCCATCTCATTGCTCAGCGTTGCCAGGGTACCGGAAAAGCATACTATAAAAAATAGTATGCTTAACTTGATACCTATCCAGCTATGGACCTGAAAAAGCTTTCTTTTATTGAATTTCACTGATAAACGGCATTAATCAAAAGGTGTAAGAGACGGTAGTCATGATGTTTCTGGGACTTCCCGGAAAGGCACGGATGACATCATACCCTCCTACCCAGTGGGTTTCATTAAACAGGTTATTGACATTGATCTGGAACTGAACCTTATCAAATTTGTAATATAAGGCAGTGTCAAAGATTCCATAAGCAGGAAATATATCGGGTTGCGAAGCCGAAACAATGGAGCCAAACCGCTCGGATACGTAGTTATAGCCAAAACCTATTCCGAGATTTTTAATGGACCCTGTCTCAATGATGTATTTGGTCCAGAGATTTGCCGTATTTCGGGGGGCGTTTGGTTTTTGCCTTCCAATCACTCCTTCAATGTCTGCTTCTGTGATTTTGGCATCATTAAAAGCATATCCTGCGACGATAGACCAGTTGGGAAGGATATTCCCGCTCACATTCAATTCAATTCCCCGGGAAAGCTCTTCCCCGATTTGTTCCAGTCTTTCAGGATTATTGGGATCATTCGCATTGTATAATCCGCCTCGTTCCACAATTTGGTATAGGGACAAGGTGGCACTCAAACGCTTGTTGAACCATTCTGATTTGGTCCCGATTTCCATCATTTCGCTGGTAAGGGGATCAAAGGGCCCGCCTGCTTCCGGGTTTACGAATGCAGCAGCAGATTGTGGCTGGTACCCTTGCACCCAGGTACCATAGAAGTTGGTGCTGGGATGTAGGCTGTAAACCAAACCAACTCTGGGAAGCAGGGCCTGCTGATCCACCACCTGCTCAGCCGGACTGCTGTAATTCAGGTAATCGGTGAAATACTCCTGACGTAAGCCCAGCAAAACCTTTAATGGACCAATTTCCGATTGATTTTGAAGGTAAAGCCCATGCGATTCTTGCATAAACTGGTTGTAAGTCACCTGATTGTAGATGTATTTGCTCATGTCCCGTATGCCATTGGCAATCGGGGAGGTAAGGTCAAAATGGGCAACATTTGTTACCGGGTTTCCCGCTGCATCTAATACATAGTTGGATGCATTGGAAGGGTTGTAAACATTGGTTGCGGTGCCATTTTGTAGCAGGTAGGAGCGGGCTTCCAATTGTGAGCCACCCGGCAGCTGTTCCTGCCTGAAGTAATCGTGTCCTGCAAGCAGGGTGTTTTTTACCGATCCTGCATCATAATCCACATTCAGGTAATTGTTTATGGAGTTGTTGTTCCAGGACCTTTTTCGGATAAAAACCCGCATGGCTACCTTGGTTTCGTCAAAGGTGCCGTCCCCAAGTGAAGCAAAGCGATTGGAAGTCCGGTGTTCTAACAAATCCTCGTTGTAACTGGACAACTGGTAGGTACTGTTAAAGCTTACCCGCTCCGAAAATTGATGCCTTAAAGAAAGGGTGGCATTTATTGTGGTTTCATCCAAATAGTCATTAATCGCACTTAATGAGGTTGTAATAGGAGTGGAGAAAAGGTCCCTGTTACCGAAAGCCGCCTGTCCCCTGTCAAGTCTGCCCTTTGAATCCTGGTAGACGATGTCAAAATTCAGGCTGGTATTATCCGTGGGCAAAAAGGCAAAGGAGGGAGCAATCACCAGGTTTCGGCTGAATTGTAAATCCCTGAAGCCGTCCGAGTTTTCAAACCCCAAATTAAGCCGGTAAAGCAATTTCTGATCTTCCGTCATGGTTCCGGTGAAATCTGCCAGGGTTCTGAGCGTATTGAAGCTTCCCACTGTAGTGGAAATGGATTTTCGGGATTCTGCCAGCGGCTTTTTGGTCACCCGGTTAATGGATCCACCTGGAGAAGCATTGCCAAAAAGTGCCGATGCAGGTCCCTTTATCACTTCCACCCGCTCAATATGTGGAATCAGTTGGGGTTTCCAAAAGCTGGTAAAAGTCCGCATGCCATTCAATAGGGTGCCAAAATTCCTTTGGCCCTGCACCCTGAATCCCCGAATGGTAATGTCATTGTAAAAACTAAACTGATTCACTCCAGCTACGTTTTTAACCACATCATTCACTGTGAAAGCGACCTGGTCTAGCATCAGTTCTTTGGTGACAAAATTGATGGAAGCCGGGACATCTTTAATCAAAGATGCAGTTTTAGTTGCAGAGAAGGTCTCCTTATTGTCATAGCTGATTTCTCTTCTCCCGGTGATTTCCACGGTCTGTAGTCCAAAAAGGCTTTCTTTGAGGACTACTTCCAGGCTAGTAGTACGGCCGGCCGACACCGAAACCACCATTTTTTGCTTTTCGTAGCCGAGGGATGAAAAAACCAGGGTATAGCTGTGTGGCTTCAGGTTTTCTATGGTAAAACTCCCAGCTGCATCGGTGATGTCCCCCTGTGTGGTCCCTTCCAAAACTACCGTTGCGTATTCAACAGGCTTGCCGGAGTAATCTGTCACTACTCCGGTGAGCGTTCCTGTTTGTGCCAGTAGGGTATGGTTTGTAAGGAAAATAAAGAGAGATAATAGCAAGAGTATATGTTTCATCATTTTGCTTTTATTTAGATTGATTTTAAACAATGGCAAAATTGATACATTGAGACGAAATGTAAAAGTAATTTAGACTTAATCTAGATTGATTTTTTCTATTATTTTTGAATTTTGTTAAGTTGTTTGTGCATTTGGTTATTTAGTCGCAAGCCAGGATACCTGTTTAAGGGAAAAAATAGCTGGTTTTCCTAATGCAAAAGGGTGAATCCCGCTTTCATTTTTGGCTTTTCAAGAAGTATCCCAATGCCCCTGTAGACCAGAGTGCCCATAAGATTAAAACAGGTTGAAAGAAAAGACGGATAAGTCTTTTTTGATCCGTATCCAGGCCAAATGCATTGATACCATTGGTATACTGTGAGATATTTCCCGGGAATATCAAAATGTAAAATACCGCCAGGGTAATGCCTACCTTAATTTGCTGCTTCCAGAGAAAAATCATGGCCAGACCAAGACAGATCTCCACTATCCCTGAGGATAGGACCACAAAATCCATAAAGGCAGGATCATCCGGGAGCCACCTGGGCACCTGGGCCTGAAATTCCTGTCTTTGAAAGGTCAAATGGCCAATGCCCGCAAGGGTCATCAAACTACCCAGTAATATCCGTAAAAATTTTTGAAGTAGATTCGTTTTCATGGTATTTGCAATGAAATTGTATCTGTTATCCTTTGGATTCGTATGCGGTGGACCCTTTGTAATAAAATCGGATAGAAGTTTCCGATAATATTGACCACAGAAATCATGAGAAAAATTAGGGTATGCCCCTTTTCCAATAAGAGAAAAGAAACAAATGCAATGAGAATAAAGGCTCCCAAATGCCCGAATTCGGATTGCCTGGTTTGAAAATCCAATTGCATTATACCGGACTGCCTACCATCAAAGTATTTTTTCCGGTACTTTTCCTTACCCCAAAAGGCAAAAAGCAGCATCCTTTTGAAAAATTCTACTCCCAATAGCCCATACACCCTTTTTAGTAATTTCGGGTTCCGGATCTGATAGTAAGCATCCGGTAGAAGCCTACTGGTAGCAAAGACAAAACCCGGAAAGGCAAAAACGCCGGTTAGAAAAGCGGGTATAAGGAAAGCCAGAATGACCGATTGAAAAACAGTCAAACCATTGCTGCTGACCTGCAATAATCCTTTGACCATCTCATAAGACCGAAAGGCCAGAAAGAGGGAGAGGAGAGGGAAACCTATTTTTTTACCCATGTTAATAACGAACTGAAGCGAAATGAACAACTTTTTCTGTAAAAATCAATACAAGAACCCAGCTCTTTTTAAATTTTGTGTAATCCATTGGAATTAATTTTGGATTATATGGGGTTATCCTTATTGAAAGGCTTTCTATACCATATGATTTTGGGTAATAATGTCAAAGAATATCCATCAGGTTTTTGAGACTTTACCAGTTCTTCATTTTTTCATAATTCACGCTGTCCTGACTGTTAACTTATCCAGACCTTTCCTGAAAAATCCCAAGGTACCAGCAGCCTGCCAGGCTAATGGCTTAATTCAACCCGAAAGCCCTGGCTTGATTCAGAATTATCCGATGGCTTACTATTTGCATTACCTACAAATAGGTATTGGGCGCCTGAACGAACGCTTATTGTTTTACTTTCTTCGTCAATTCTAAAATCCTCGTCAATATCCGTAAGCTGATTTTCTTCAAAAGCATTGTCAGCAATTCGGGTCCCTACGGCTTCCTTTTTAACCTTGCCAAGCCATTTCGGTTAAGATACCATATTTTTTGGTTAAGATGTAGGATACAAAATAGCAGACTACAATCTAACTTAGCTTATCCCTTTTCACTTAACCAACGCATATGAAATCAAGCATGATGTTATCGAAAAATAGAGGGATGATTAACGTTGCGAGATTCCATGTGAACGCTAAAAAAACAAATGTTAACCATATGAAAAAATTTACCCTACATGCCCTGGCCCACAAGGCTTCCTTGTGCCTGGGGCTCTTGCTTTTGTTCACCGGTGCTTATGGACAGAACCGGGTGAGCGGCACAGTACAAAACGAATCCGGCGATGCCTTGCCAGGTGTAAGCGTATTGGTGGTGGGTACCACCACAGGTACGGTTTCGGATGTCGAGGGAAAGTACGATCTCAGTGTTCCCGAAGGTTCCCAGCGCCTGGCCTTCTCCTTTATAGGTTTTGAATCACAAACCCTGGACATCAATGGGCGCAGTACCCTTGATGTGGTGTTGCGGGAAGATTCCCAGGCCCTGGGCGAAGTGGTTGTTACCGCTTTCGGTGTTCAGCGTGAAAGAAAAGAATTGGGGTATACTGTCCAGGCATTGAAACCGGAAGACCTGACTTCAGCGAATGATTTTAACCTGGTTAACTCCCTGAGCGGAAAAATCGCCGGGGTACAAGTGACCAACAGTGGCTCGCAGGTAGGAGCGTCTTCCAGAATAGTCATCAGGGGAAATGCTTCTTTTTCGGGAAATCAACCGCTTTTTGTGGTAGATGGGATTCCGATCGATAACAGCAGCAGCAATCTGGGAGGAGCAGGTGGACTGGATTATGGGAATACAGCGGCAGATATCGATCCGGAAAACATTGCTTCCCTTACTGTGTTGAAAGGAGCCAATGCAGCCGCCCTTTATGGTAACAGGGCCACACACGGTGTCATTTTAATTGAAACCAAAAAAGGGAAGCAAGGAAAAATGGGTCTGGGAGTGGAACTGAACTCTTCTATGGTTTTTGATGTACCCAGTTTTTTTATGAATTTCCAAAACGAATACGGACCCGGACAAAGGGGCGGAGAATATGATTGGCAGCAATATTTGGAAAACAACCCCGGCTCTAACCTGAGTTACAACGAATATGCCAAGCAAAACAGTTACAACTATGTAGACGGCATAGGTGGCGGGATCAATGAAAATGCCACTTCATGGGGGCCTCGCTTTGATGCCGGACTGCTGTTGGACCAATGGGTAAAAGGCCCTAACAGCCCCTGGGAATCCATGCCCAATAATATCCATGATCACTACTTTCAGACTGGAAGAAACTTTGTCAATCAGGTGGCGGTAACTGCAAAGGGCCAGCAAGCCTATGGTCGGGTCGCCTTTTCCAACCGGCAGATGAATGGTACCTTTTTCAATACCGACCAAACTGTTAACACGTTTAATGCCAGTCTAACTTTGCTGCCAACCGACAAACTGAAGGTGAGTACAGACTTCAATTATGTCAACCGTTTCAGTGATAATATCCCAGTGGTTTCTTATGGTTCCATGACCAAACTGGCTTGGGGAGCTTTCCGGAATATTCCCCTGGACGAGGTTAAAAAAGTTTATGAAGAGCATGGCAATGAAATGGGCAGTGGGTATAATTTGAATGCCAATAATTTCTATTATGAGCTGGAAAACACCAACAGCATGAACCGGCAGCGGTTTTTTGGAAATGTAAATATAGATTACCAGCTCAATGATTGGCTTTCGGCCAATTGGGTTACCGGTATGGATTATTACAATGAAGAACGGGAATCCATTACCCTCTCCAGAACCAGGGCCAACATTAACAATAACAGAGGCGGGCAGTTTTCACTTTCAGATCAAAGCAGACAGGAGTTTAACAGCGATATCAGGCTGAACATCAACAAGCAATTTGCCAATGATTTCTCACTGGTAGCTTTGGTAGGGGGTAATTTCAGGCAGAACAAATTCAACTCCATTTCCCTAAGTGCTCCCGACCTGGCCGTTCCGGACCTTTTCAATATTTCCAATGTAAGGGGTACACCGGGTACAGGTATGTTTGAAAGCCTTCGGGAAACCTACAGTATCTATTCCTCTGCAACACTGGGCTATAAAGGCTATTTGTTCTTGGGTGCTACGGGAAGAAATGACTGGAGTTCTACCTTACCTGTAGAAAACCGTTCTTATTTTTATCCTTCGGTAAACATGGCCCTTACGCTTTCGGATGCCCTGGATTTTAATTCGTCAATCTTCAGCCATGCACAGGTGCGGGCCAGTTTGGCTCAGGTGGGTTCTGATACCGATCCGTACCAGCTTATGGGTACCTATGGAACGACTTCTTTTAACAATATTTCCTTATTCACCCCCACTGCGGTAAAACCACCAACCAACCTTTTACCCGAAATGACAACTTCATTTGAGCTGGGAGCTGATTTACGGTTTTTTGATGACAAGCTTTCTCTGGATGCAACCTATTACAGACAGGTAACGGAGAACATGATTCTCCAGGTTCCAACGGCCAGATCTACCGGCTATGCATCTCAACTGATCAATGCGGCTGAGATCGAAAACAAGGGTATAGAATTGATTTTACGGGCCAGAATGATGCAAAGAGGGGACTTTTCCTGGGATGCCACGGTAAACTGGGCAAAAAATACCAGCACAGTGGTTTCATTGTATCAGGGCTTGGAAAATATCACCATCAGTTCCGGTTTTGGCGGAGTGCGCCTTGTGGGAACTCCCGGACAGCCCTGGGGTGACCTGAGCGGTCTGCCCTATGTACGGGATGAAAATGGCAATATCATGATCAGTCCCAACGGAACCCCCATGACCACCAATCAACAGGTGATTTTGGGAAATGTTACCCCGGATTGGATTGGCGGTATTCAAAATAGCTTCAGGTACCGCAATTTTACCTTTGGCGGTTTGTTTGACTTCCGAATGGGCGGTGATTTCTTTAGTACGACAATGTGGCATTCCTATCCTACCGGGGCTTTTGAAAACACCGTTCAAAATAATGTCCGGGAAGAAGGAATTATTGTGGATGGTGTAAAAGGAGATGGCTCCCCAAATGATATCCGCATTTCTGCTCAGGATTATTACAACGGTTCCTGGGTATGGAACAACCATGAATACTCTATTGTAGATGGCTCCTATATCAAGCTTCGGGAATTGACCTTTGGCTATCGTTTCAATATCTGGAAATTGCAAAATGTAAACGTCTCTGTTTTTGGACGAAACCTGGCCATTCTGCACCGAAGCGCAAGAGCCCGGGAACTTGGGCTTGATCCAGAATCCGCATCTCAGATGGGCGGAGGAGAAGCGGGTACCGGGTTTGAAAACTTTATGCCCCCCACAAACCGCTCCTATGGATTTAACTTGCGGATATCCCTTTAAGGGTTGCCTGCAAAAAGGGAAAAATTGATAATTTGCTAAATGTTCTTAAAATGAAACATATAATAACATCTAAATTCACCGGTTTGGTTTTGCTTGCTGTGCTGCTTTGTACTGCATGTACTGAAGATTGGAATGAAATGAACATCAACCCGAACCAGCCATCAGAGGTGCCCGCCAGTAATGTACTTGGTGCGGGCATGACAGTAGTGGCCGGTCAGTTGTTTGGCGAGCGGATAGGAATCTATTATGCGGGAACCTGGTCTGGTCAGCTGGCTGCTATTGGCGCCGGAGATTACGAGTTTCGGGTAGATATCAATAACGGACAATGGGATAACCTGTATAGGGCCATGGCGTATTTTGTGGATGCTGGTAACATCGCCAGGGAAGAGGGAAATCAAAACCTGGAGGCTGTATCCCTGATCATGAAAGCCTATACGGCCCATCAGGTAACGGATATGTGGGGAGATATCCCTTATACGCAAGCATTTCTTTTAGATAAAGAGGGGATTTTGAGCCCTGAATTTGATTCTCAGGAAGTGGTATATGATAAGATTCTTTCAGAATTGGCAGCAGCAAATACCATGCTGGACCCCAATGGTATGGCACTTGGAGTAGGGGATTTTATTTATGGAGGGGACATCATGAAATGGAAAAAGTTTGCCAATTCCATTAGGCTGCGAGTAGCCATGCGCATGTCTTCTGTCGCTCCTCAGGATGCCGCAGCGGTGATTGGTGAAATTTTGGGGAATCCCGCTACCTATCCGGTATTTGAGAACCACACGGACAATGCTTATTTAAACTGGCCGGGAGTAAGCTCCAACATAGAGCCCTGGAGGCAAAGATTGGGAACCCCCACCAATAAAAACGACCAATACAGGACCAATTTTGATTTGATAAATCTCCTGGAAAACCTGGACGATCCCCGCCTTCCGGTTTATGCGGACAGGAATCAGAATGGGGTTTTTAACGGTTACAAAATGGGCATAGGGCAGACCAGCGACCCGATGAACTCCAATGCCAATGTGTCCCATATAGGGGATCGCTTTGGTTATGATGATATGGGTTTTTCCCCCTTTATGAATGCATCTCAGGTTTGGTTTATTAAGGCGGAGGCTTATGAAAGGGGGCTGGTTTCCGGAGGTAGTAGCCAGGAAGCCTATGAGAAAGGCATTGAAGTATCCCTGGAAGAAAATGGTGTCGCACCAGAAATGATCAATGCTTACTTGCAAAATTCAGGTGTGGCCTGGGATTCCGGCTCTTCAACTAATCTTGAAAAAATCCGGTTGCAGAATTGGATTGCCCTATACAAGCAAAGTGTGGAAGCATGGGCCGAGGTAAGAAGAACAGATGTACCATTGCTGGACAAAGTTTCCAACGACTATGCCAGCAGCCATAACCGACCACCTTTCCGCATGTCTTATCCAGCAAATGAAATTGCCCATAACCAAAGTTTTCCTTCGGACATTAATGAAGTAGACATCTTTTATGGCATACAGCTCTGGTGGGATACCCGGACAGGCGTGGAATAGGAATGCAATAAATCTTATAAAACAATATGTATATACGAATTTTAGTAAGTGCATTGTTATTGGGAATCAGTGGAATGATCGTTCATTTATCCGGGCCCATAAGCAAAAAATCAACAAGTGTCAGGTATGAGATTTCGCAAAGAGCAAATGGACTTCACGGGTACATTGGCTACAGTTCGCCCAGGCGGCCGGATGGTTTTGGAGCAGGGATCGGCTTTTATACTGCCGTTTGGCCTTTGGTGGAAAAGCCACTGGCGGGCTTCCAGATCGGTTTGCCGGGAAACTGGATTATTCCGGACAATCCGGACAACAAGGATATTCCCTGCTGCCCTGAGGGTACCATAGCCCGTACCTGGGAGCCCAGAGGCCCCACATGGGCCAGTGTTTTCCAAACCCAGGAGGGCGGTTTGGGTTATTGGCGCGGAAATCGTTACCATTATGGTCCACCCAAATTCAGCATGAACGGTGTACCTAATTGTTACAATTCGGAAATTGCATCTCCTGGCTGGCCTTTCTTCTACCGGGCGGAAGCCCTACCGGAGGATGAACTGGGTATTGCCCAATTGAGCAACCGGATAGTGGTGCCTCCGGATGGGATTACCTTTGTGGAGGATCTGGAAGGTAAGTTTTTGGGTTACACACACATGATGCTCCCGCTTACGGAGAAAAGGGACGGCCCGCCACCTACCGGAGACCAAAGCTGGACCTTGTTTCTTAATGCAGCGAATTTCAAGGGTCCTGTAGCCTATTATATCCCAGAAATGTGGAGCAGGTTATCCAAAGATTATCCGGCCATAGAAGGTATGGGACTAGATGCACGAGAAGGGACAATGGGTGGTGGTGGAGCCATGGAAATCAATACCGTTCCTTCCTTCGAAATGAAGACAGAAGAGGGTGACTTGTTTATCAAAATTCCCCAGTTGCAGTTTCCGGTGGACGAAAATGGCCGATCAGTCCTCGTACAGGATGTTACTTACTACTCCAAAGATGCCTTGTTCAATCCGGTAAAGGAATGGAAAAAGGGTGGAAAAGCCGTGTCCGGAGCATTTAGTGAAGCCCATTCCTGGAAACCTGATATTAGCCCCAGGAAAATTTCGCTGGATCAGGGAGCCCAATTAAATGCCGGTGGTACGCACTTGGGAAAATTGGAAAATGTGGTAGAAACCATCGTCAATGAGACCAATGCATTTGGTTTGCAATGGCAGGAAAATCCCTTTGGTGCCAAAGGCCTTTTCCCGCAATATTTCAAGCAGGAGGGAGATCAGCGCATACCCATTCCGGAAGAGGAAGTTCCGGCTGAACTAAAAGCCAGTACTTTTGCTCCTGCCGAAACCGAGGAACAATACATCAATTGGAGAGATGGTAATGAAATCGTTCCGGGAAATTTCAGGATTGACAAAGACCTCGCCTACACTTCCCCCGAAACTGGTGCCTGGGCCAATCCAGGTCCGGCCTCAGCCGCATTTTCGGTTGATTTAAAAGATGGCTCTACAGTAACCTACAAATGGTACCGCTTTATAGATCAGCCTTCTTTTCAGCAATTTGACTGGAGCAGGGAGGAAAAGGAAGCCTTACAGGCCATTGTAGAAAAAATTCATAAAAGCTGGACCATTGACAAAACTTATATGGCTCCTCCTACAGCTGGAGAACTGGTAGCCATTGATCCTGTACTTATACTGACACCCCCGGCAGGCATGGAAGTGGGCTATGTGCCCATTGTCGTTCGCCAGGAAAGGAAAATGACTGCTTCCAATGGGTCAAAATTGCCTCGATTGGCTGATTTATAGGGCAAATATTTAAAAAACATACTACCGGCTGACTAAAAGTTGCTTAATCACCCATCTTTTTAGTCACTATAATCACCAACAAATACCCAAAAGATGCCGGTAGCTTTTGGGTTTTGTTTAACCCGCTGTCCCGGCAATTTATTGGGCTTTACCCTGACACATACACCTGACAAGATGAGGATTATGATAAGGAATAAAAAATGGTTATTGATGTATTTGGTTCTTTGGAATTTTGCTGTCATTTCCGTCCATTCCCAAATTGATGCTCCTCCTCGTCCCAACATTATCATTTTTCTCACCGATGACCTGGGCTATGGTGATCTGGGTAGCTACGGTCATCCATTTATCAAAACACCCCATTTGGACCAATTTGCCAAAGAGGGGGTAAGGATGACGGATATGCATTCGGCTGCAACGGTTTGCTCCCCTTCCCGGGCTGCAATCCTTACCGGAAGAAACGGGTACCGCAGCGGATTCTACAATATTGCCGGTTTTTTTGGGACCACACTGGACAGCAATGAAATCACCCTGCCTGAATTGCTGCAGGAAGAAGGTTATGAAACCGCATTTTTTGGCAAATGGCATTTGTCCAAATTGGAATCTCCGAAGGAAGTTTCAGTAAACGAAATGGGTTTTGACTACTCCCTGGCCACTTCCGTCAATGCTTTTGGGACAGGACCCAGGAATCCGGAGAAATTCATAAGGAATGGTGTTCCGGAAGGGCCAATGGATGGTTGGTACGTAGACATCGTTTCCCGGGAAGCCGCAGATTGGATCTCCGGGAAAAGAGATAAAGACAAACCCTTTTTTATCATCATTTCTACCAACGAGCCGCACACCCCAATAGATCCTCCCAAAGATTTTGCCAGCCTGTATGATACGGAAGAGCTGAGAAGCTTGACCCAACAGATCTCCTATGGGGGTGTGAAACGGCCGGAAAAGGATATTTTTCAATACGCTAAGGAATACTATGGTACTGTATCTCAGGTTGATGATAGCTTTGGTGCCTTGATGCAGTTTATTGACAAGCAGGGCCTGAGGGATTCCACCCTGGTTGTTTTTACCAGTGACAATGGTCCTGAATACCCCGTTACCCTTGAGGAATCTCATGGAGAATGGGAGGACCCCATACGGGACAAATGCTTTGGCTCCCCGGGAATTTTGCGGGGAATGAAGCGTTTCCCCTATGAAGGAGGGCATCGGGTACCAGGATTGATACGATGGCCGGGGCACATTCCTGCCGGAACGGTAAGCCATCAATTATTTAATGGTACCGATTTTTTACCTACCATTTGTAAACTGACAGGTGCGGCTGTTCCGGAAGACAGAACCATAGACGGGACGGATGCATTTAATGCTTTTCTGGGAAAGGACTATGAAAGAGAGGTTTTGCCGATTTGGTTTTTTCTATTGAATTCATCCCACATGCCGGGCATGGCGCAGATGGCCATGCGTTACGAGGATTATGTACTGGTGGGTAGGCTGGCCCCGAGACGGGAAAATTTTAATCTTATCCCCAAAGAAGGAAATTTTCCTGCAGTGGATTGGCTAAAAACAGCGGTTCCGGATACTTTTGAGTTGTACGACATTAAAAATGATCCTGGCCAAACCACTGATATTGCCCAACAGGAATACGCCACCTGTTTGGAATTGATTCCTCAAATGCAGCAGCTGTGGCTGGATATCAGGGACGAAGGTCCCTGGTGGGGCAGAATTCCCAATTAATCGAATAAAAAATGTTTTTTATTAGTCGGATTTGAATTATATTTTGAAAATAGAATACCTCTTAATCTTATGAATGTAAAATTTACTGCCTGGTATATCCCTATAATTGTATTGTTGTTCCTGGCCTGCCAAAAGCGTACAGATAAGGTATCCATATCAGATGCTGCTCGCTCTGGTTTTATTCTCCAGGAATCGGATTTGCCGGATTACGAAAAAAACATCGACCACAAGGGTTTGCTTCAGGCATTGGGAGATCGGCATGGAGAGTCCATGCGTACCGGAGAGCATATCTATACCAACACCTGCATTACCTGTCACGGAAATCCGGAGCAGGAAGGCTCACTTCCCACCGCATTTAAATTTTGGGCCGACACCTTTAAAGTGGGTGAGGATCCTTATGCCATTTACCAAACCCTGACCCGTGGGCATGGTGCTATGCCTCCTCAGGTCAATCTGACACCAGTGGAAAAATATGATGTCATTCATTATATTAGAGAAACCTTTGTTTCAAAAGAAAATCCCGCACAGTATTTTAACATCGATGAGGATTATCTGGCCAGTTTGCCGGAAGGTACAAGTAGAGGGCCCGAGCCCAGGGAATATAAACCCTGGGAAGAGATGGATTACGGAAATTTTTTAATCAACACCTATGAACTGGTAGATGAAAATGCTCCTCCCCGGGAACGCTCCACCGGTCCGGTACAACCCCTTCCCGATGAAGACTTTGGGGATGCTAATTTTGCCTATAAAGGAATAGCTGTCCGGCTGGACAATGGCCCAGGTGGGGTAGCCGCAGGCAAAGCCTGGATGATGTTTGATCATGACCTGATGCGTGTAGCCGGAGCATGGACAGGTGATGGGTTTATCGATTGGGAAGCCATATTGTTCAACGAAAAGCACAATATTTCACCGAGGACAATCGGCAAGCTGCATGTGGAAAATGAGACAGGTCCGGGCTGGGCGCATCCGGAGACCGGTACTTTTGTCGATCCCCGGTTTTTGGCCAGGGATGGAAGGAGATTTGGGCCGCTTCCCAAAGAATGGACACATTTTGAAGGGCTTTATCCTTACGAAAACCGCCTTATCATGTGGTATACGGTTGGTGAAGCCCGGGTTTTGGAGACATTTGGACTGGATTCACTGGAGCATCAGCCGGTTTTTTCCCGTACATTGAACATCGAGCCTGCGGAAGGCCTCTTGAAAATGCGGGTAGCTCCTCTGGGCACTGCAGTGGCATTGACCGGAAAGGGAGCAGCATTGGCTGAAGAAAATGGTTTCCAGGTTGTAAATATAACTGCTTCCGAACCTGTAAAGATTAAAATATTCATGGCCGCTTCAGGCGTTTCCGGCCTGGAAGAATGGGCCCAATCCTCGGATCCTCCAGCTTCCCTGGAGCAATTCACCAAGGGAGGTCCGGCTCGCTTTCCGCAACTATTGGAAACCAATATTCTGCAGGGAGAGCAGGAGGGTGCCTTTCAGGTGGATATCCTCAACCCGCCTTTCAATAGTCCCTGGAAAAACCAACTACGTCTGAGTGGACTGGACTTTTTCAGGGATCGAAATAAAGCAGTGGTATGCGCAACGGACGGAGATGTATGGCTGGTGGAAGGCTTTACGGAGAACAAGCAAACCCTGACCTGGCAAAGGATTGCTTCAGGTTTGTTTCAGCCATTGGGAATCAAGGTGATTGAGGAAGAAATTTTCGTTACCTGCCGGGATCAGATCGTTCGTTTGCATGATTACAATGGGGATGGAGAAGCAGATTTTTACGAAAGTTTCAACAATGACCATCAGGTAACCGACCACTTTCATGAATTTGCCATGGGACTTCAGGCCGATGCGGAGGGCAACCTCTATTATGCCAAAAGTGCCCGGCATGCCAGGGAAGCATTGGTTCCGCAGCATGGCACCCTGATCAAAGTTAGCCCGGACGGTGAGCATACGGAAATTATCGCTACCGGATTCAGGGCAGCCAACGGAGTATGCCTTAATCCCGACGGATCCTTTATCGTTACAGATCAGGAAGGACACTGGAACCCCATGAATAGGATCAACTGGGTAGAAGAAGGGGGATTTTACGGAAACATGTTTGGCTTTGACCCACCTGCCGACAGTACCGATTCCGGAATGGAGCAGCCCCTGGTATGGGTGGAAAGGGAAAGAGACCGTTCTCCTTCAGAACTGCTATGGGTGGACAGCGAAAAATGGGGGCCTCTGAACGGTAAATTATTGAGTTTTTCCTATGGCTATGGCAAGGTTTATCTGGTGCCTTTTGAAAAAGTGGGCGGACAGGTTCAGGGGGGTATTGTCGAGTTACCTTTGCCGCGATTTGCCACGGGTGTAATGCGCGGGCGCTTCAATCAGGATGACGGGCACCTTTACCTCTGCGGCTTATCCGCCTGGGGATCTACCCAACCCCAGTTGGGGGGACTTTACCGCATCCGGATGACCGAAAAGCCTGTGCATATACCGGTAGGCATTCAGGCGCAGCAGGATGGGATTTTGTTGACTTTTTCGGAAAAAATGGATGAGAGCAGTGTGCGGGAGTTGGCCAATTATTCTGTGGCCACCTGGGATTTGTTGCGTTCCAGAAAATATGGGTCCAAGCATTACAACGAAAAGAAATTGACCATTACTGCTGCCGAACTGGGAGCAGACGGTAAATCCGTTAAATTAAAAATGCCTGATATCGAACCCACCTGGGTGATGGAAATCAATTACCAGCTAAAAAGTGAAAAAGGAGATGAAGTGGAAGGCCTGGTCCAGAATACCATTCACCAGTTGGGGGAGGCTGCTGCTATTTAAGGTATAATTTCAGCGGGAAAGCATACAATCAACCCAAAATCCTTATTTAATCGTTTTTGCACTAAATTTTGGTAGGCCGGGTCGAATCAATAGGATCTACTACTATGTTTTCGAAAGAAAATCCCCCTGTGTCCCCCTTTGGAAAGGGGGATTTTGTTCAGGATTGATAAAGCGTGAGCGGTCCCAAATGATACCTGTAGAGGCTGGATTCTATCAAAAGCATCAACAGCAAACCTTTTGGTTAATATCCTGTCCAGACCGACAATCTTCGGATCGAATCCTTATCCATTTGTTGATGCGAACGATTAAGTATGGGTACAGGTTATCTCAAGCAGTTAGTGGATGTTGACCGTTTTCTCAAAACTTTAATTTGTTTTTATAAGTTTAGGGAAATAATGAAGAAAGCATTTGAGCTACAGGTAATCCTCATTAGTTTTATGGCCTAAACTTCTTGAAATATGTTAGCAGTAGAAGGATTGATCAAGAAATACGGTAAAGATAGGGCCGTGGACAATATTAGCTTCACTTTGGAAGGTGGAGAGCTGGTAGGGCTTTTGGGTCCCAACGGTGCAGGCAAAAGTACTACGATGAAGTGTATTGTGGGTTTGTTGAGAAAAACAGCCGGAGATATTAAAATAGGAGGCCATGATCACCTGAACATTGCCGCGAAAAAACTTTTCTCCTACATTCCGGAAACACCATATGTGTATGACCTTTTGTCTGTAAAAGAGCACCTGCAATTTATCGCACAGGCATATGATGTGAAAAATTGGAAAGAGAAGGCAGAAAGCTTGATGGATACCTATGACCTTACCGATAAAGCGGATAAGCTTGGGAGAGACCTTTCCAAAGGCATGAGGCAAAAAGTTTCCATTTGTTGTGCCCTTCTACCCGATCCCCAGATTTTGTTTTTCGATGAACCCATGATCGGGTTGGACCCAAAGGCCATTAAAAACACCAAAAAAATTTTCCAGACCCTGAAAGATAATGGCAAAACCATTTTGGTGAGTACGCATTTAGTGGACAGCGTAGAGACCATTGCCGACCGCATCATGATTATGAAAGCAGGCAAGATCATAGGTAACGACACCCTTTCCAATCTTAAAGCCACCTTCGCAGATGGGGACCTTTCCAGTCTTGAGGACCTGTTTTTAGAACTTACCAAAGATGCATGAATTTGGCCTTTTGATCAGAAAGGACATTTTTGTCCTGGTGAACAATATTAAACTAATTCTCAAAAACCCATTGAGGCTTTTTCCTTATCTTTTTGTGGTGGGCTATTTCAGCTTTTTCTATTTCCGAAGGGGCAGGCAGTCTATGGATGACAGCAAGGAGGGCTTCGGGGATGTGCAGGACCTAGCTGATCAGGCAGATAGTATCAATTTTGCCTTTCAGAACTTCCTGGGCATTATCACACTTCTGGCTTTAGGATTTCTGGTATTTCAATTGTTCAGGGCAACAAAGAAAAACACCAGTTTTTTTACCATGGCAGATGTAAACCATTTATTCCCTTCCCCAGTCTCGCCTGCAAATATTTTGTTGTATTATCTGCTCCGTTCCTTTGTTCCAGCCCTGGGCGGAAGCATTGTGTTTATCCTTTACAGTACCGCGCAGTTGAATGAAGCGTTTGATTTTCATTTTGGCAGCCTTAGTCTGATGATTTTGGGGCTGACCTTCTTTTTCTTTTTGCTTTCGGGCATCCGGTTTTTGGTTTATACCCTTCATACCCGGTACGGTATTCTGGCTTATATTCAAAACGGGGTAATGGTGCTTGCAGTACTGATTTCACTTTTGATCATAATCCCCGGATTTCTGGCCGAAAAATTTTGGCAAGGCATGTTTTTGTGGATCAGCTCGCCCTGGTTTGACGTTTTTCCCATGGTTGGCTGGAGCAGGAATCTGATCAGCTATCCCGGTCATGAAAATACCCTATTGTCCCTTGGTTTTGTGGGGGTTTATGCATTGGCTTCATTTGGCGTCGTAAAGCTGGTCATCTTACATTCCGGTCATTATTATGAAGATGTGCTGGAGGCCACACAATCCAATGAAGAAACCAAGGAAAAGGCCAAAGGGAAAAGGGAGGCTTCGGAATCTACCATGAGCCTTAACAAAAATAAGAAACTGGAATTAAAAAACTTTGGAACAGGTGCCTCCGCCCTTTACTGGCGGAATTATGTCCACAGCAGCAGGCAGGATTTTCATCCGCTTATAGGCGTTTACGGATTTGGTATTGCGGGTATTGCCATCATAATGGCCTGTTTGTCATTTTCGGGCTGGCTGTCCCATAAGTGGATCAACGGCTACTTGCTCACTCTTCTGGCTTTTTATTTCATAGCAGGAATAACCAAAACCTCAGTTGGCGACCTTAAAAAGCCTTATTTTATCCTGATACCTGCCAAATGGTCGGCCAAGTTCTGGAACATGATAAAGTTGGACATGTACCAAACCCTTGTATTTGCTTTGGTTTTGATAGTCCCTACAGTAGCTATCGCCCAATTGAGTTGGGGCCTGGTCCTGTTTTTTCCCTTTTGCCTTCTTGCTTTTTACATCAGCGGATTTGCAATTAGCCTGACCGCTCAGGTGGGGTTTGAAGAAGGTTGGGACCGTAAACTGGTGAAGCCGCTAATCATAGGCGGAGTATTGGTGTTCGGCATTTTGCCATCCCTTGCGTTGGGCACTACGGCCTTTGTGGTATCCGGACAGTTTGTTTATGCCATGTTGGGTACAAGCATTGGCATGGCATTGGTAGCTGCTGTTTTGTTGCATTTGACCCTTGATATCATCAGTAGGGTTGAGTTAAAGGAAGCCAACTAATAATGTTTTAGAAAGAGAATTTCCCATAGTTCCCGTTTAGAAAGGGGGTTTTGTTTACGATTGATTGCTTGTGGGGGTCCCAAATGACAGCGCTATAGTCTGGGCCCTGGGAATAGGATCAACAGCTTTTATAAAATTGCCCCTTACCCAATTTTTTTTCGATTTCCTTTGCCGTTTTGGTGATGGAAAGTCCTCCAAGGTTGGTACACCTTAGTGTATTGGGTATACTTTTGCCTACTTCATACATGGTCTCTATCACCTCGTCCATTGGGATCAGGTGATCATAATCGGCCAATGCCATATTGGCACATGAAAGGGCATTGGAGGCAGCCATGACATTTTTATTCAGACAGGGGGCTTCAACCCGGTTGCCAATGGGATCGCAAATCATCCCCAAAGAACTTTGCAGGGCCATTGAGGCTGCGGAAATACTCTGGTTTAGATTTCCCCCGGCAAGGTGGACGATGGCTGCCGCTGCCATGGAAGAGCCGGAACCGCATTCGGCCTGACAGCCACCCACCTCAGCGGCAAAGGTGGAATGTGCCGCAATAAATACGCCGATCAATCCAGCGATCATCAATGCTTTTACGGTATCTTCATCTGATAGTCCAAGGGCATCCGACACGGCCAGCACAGCACCGGGCATGGCACCACAGGATCCCGCAGTGGGTGCAGCGACGATTACTCCCATTGAACTTTTGACTTCCATGATGGCGGATACGTACATGATGATTTTGTTCAAGACATCCGCATCTACCAATTTTTTACTTTCCATCTGGGATTTGAATTTTACCGATTGGGGGCCCAGAATGCGGTCTTCATAGCTTGTTCCCCGAAGGCCGGTGCCGACTGCATCTTTTAGAATTATGCGGATGTCATCCATTTTGGCAAGCACCTCTTCTTCCGAAATATTCCCCCTGATGCTCTCATACCTGACAGCCAGTTCCCATAGGCTAAGATTTTTATCCTGGTTATAAGCCATCATTTCGTCACAGGTAATAAAAGGAACGGTCTGATCTTTCTTGGTGAGCACCGGCAATACGGGTCTGATCTGTTTCACACGATTAACAGCATCCATCTCCTTTAAATCCTGCAAATCTTCAGGAAAATGTTGGGATTTGAGTTCCAGAAAATCCTGATCACCAGTACGTAATTCCAGGCTATCAAAGTCTTGTTTGTGTTTTAGGTAATTTTGTATGCTGTCAGGATCCGTGGTATAAATAAGTGTCATAAAGCAATCACCGGCATATGAAACCTTCGCTCCATCGATTTCCAGCACTTCAATCATTCCGCCACCGGTGGAAATGGCAACTACCTGATGTGTTTCCCAGGGATTGGTCAATGTGATCTTATAAGTATTGGGATGATCCGCCTGAATGTCTTTGATGTTTATTTTTACCTGAATACCGGCAGCACCCATATGCTGTTCCGAATTCACCAGCCGTTCATCATGGGCCTCCCAGCCCAAAAAACCGCCAAACAATCCCATATCCGATCCCTGCTCCTTGTGCGTGGTAGCCAGGGAACCCGCAGGGTCAAATTCGATTTCTATGGTAGAAATGCTCCCTTCCATCAGGTCATGGCAGATCCTTCCTATGCGTAAGGATGCCGCACAATGAGAACTTGAAGGACCTCTCATTACTGGTCCCACTACGTCATTAAATATACTAGGTAAGTTCATTTCTCATTTTATTTGTTCAATATTAAATATAGCACTAAAAGATGCAGATGTATTTTCAAATATTAGCTATTGTGTGTACTATCTTAACATTCTAACTTTTCTTTGTGTGCTTTTTTGCATTCTATTTTCTTTTATTTTAAATTAATAACAATATTTCGTTAAATAATTCACCTGAACCAACAAATGCAACCTTTACACTTTAAAGTACCGAAATTAGAAGAAGAAACCATTAGGGTGGAGTGTTGGGATTTAGACAATTTTTTTGAACCCATACATTATCACGAGGAATTCCAGATCAGCTTGATTCTGGAGGGGGAAGGATCTCTATTTGTGGCAGAAAGTGTGGTTCCCTTTAAGAAAAATGAGATTTTCTTATTGGGGAAAAACCTGCCTCACGTTTTCAGAAATAAGCACGTAAACTTTGGAGGGGCAGGTCATAAAAAATCGAAAGCTGTATCCGTATTTTTTAATCAGGATGTCCTGAAAAATTCACTTAATGAAATACCTGAGGCCTATTCCATCAAAAGATTGATTGATTTTGCCATTTATGGGGTAAAAATTTCTGATAAAATAGAAGAGGAGATGAGCATAAAACTCAGGGCGCTACCGGAAAAGAATTCTTTTGAGCGTTTTTTGGGATTACTGGATATCCTTCAGTGCATTTCCAGGGACAATAATCTGAATTTTATTTCATCTCTTGGAGTTCCGATTCATTCCGTACAGGAGAATTTACCTAAGATTAATTTGGTTTTTGAGTACATCAGGAACCATTTCAGCGAAAGAATCACGCTTAAGCAGGTCTCAGAGATGGTAAACATGTCCCCAACTGCCTTTTGCAGGTATTTCAAATACAAAAGCCAAAAAACGTTTTCCAGATTCTTAATAGAAGTGAGGATCGCC
The DNA here is from genome assembly GCF_011290685.1 of Cyclobacterium plantarum. Taxonomy (GTDB): domain Bacteria; phylum Bacteroidota; class Bacteroidia; order Cytophagales; family Cyclobacteriaceae; genus Cyclobacterium; species Cyclobacterium plantarum. The sequence goes on along the minus strand of NZ_JAANYN010000006.1, from coordinate 163,452 downwards.
AATGCCTGCAGGCTATTGTATCAGGATGATTTCAATACCTCAGAATGTTGTTACAGTTCAGGCTATAATAACCTGTCCAATTTCCACAAGCATTTCAAGAGTGTAACCGGGATGACACCTTTGGAATATAGAAATAACATTCTTAAAAAGACTTCAGTGCAGTGATGCTGTCAATCCTAAAAATGGGATGTTCAGAATAGTGACAGGACTATAATTCTAGTGTGATTTTTTACATCTTAAAATTGACATTCTTTTTTGATTTCTTTCTCATCGCTAAAATAACATATCCTTTGGCTAAAATGGTGGAATAGATAATGTGTCCAAATACCATATCTTTATGGGTATAGTTTGTGGCCTGTTTTAAACCATTGGGCTTGCTTTGTACCTGAGCCCACAATAATAAAAAACTGAATGAAAAGGATTATTTTACTTGGCTTTTGCTTTTTCATCTTTGCTGGCACAGTGTTTTCTCAATCAAACTTGAGCTTATCGCAAATTTTTGCCGAAGAAACTTTCACACAAAAAAGATTTGGACCCATCAGGTGGATGAAGGATTCAGAAGGCTATTCCAGCATTGAGAAAAACGAGGAAACAGGTGGAGAGGACATTGTCCGTTACGAGGCAGCAACAGGGGCCAGAAAAATGCTTGTTTCCTCTGAAGAACTAATTCCGGAAGGAGGGACCGATCCTTTGAAGGTCGCAGATTATCAATGGTCAGCAGACAATAGTAAACTGCTTATTTTCACCAATACTAAGAAAGTGTGGCGGTATCATACAAGGGGTGATTATTGGGTATTGGACCAGGAAAGCAAGCAATTGAGAAAACTTGGGAAAGGTATTCCGAGCAGCAGTCTGATGTTTGCGAAATTTTCACCGGACGCCTCAAAAGTGGCCTACGTAAGCGAATACAATATTTTTGTGGAATCCCTGACCACAGGAGAGATCCGGCAAATCACGACTGATGGGGGAGGAGACATTATCAATGGCACTTTTGATTGGGTATATGAAGAAGAGTTGGGTTGCAGGGATGGATTCAGGTGGAGTCCTGACGGAGAAAAAATTGCTTATTGGCGTTCCAATACCAAAGACATAGGAACCTTTTATTTGATCAATAATATTGATTCTATCTATTCCAAGCCTATTCCGCTTCCCTATCCGAAAGTAGGTGAAAAACTTTCTGCGGTTAAAGTTGGTGTGGTTGCTGCGCATGGAGGGGAAACGCAATGGTTTGATATTCCCGGTGATCCCCAAAACAATTATCTGGCAAGAATGGACTTTATACCCGGTTCGGAGGAGTTACTGATACAACAATTAAACCGGCGACAGAATACCAATACCGTTTGGATCGGCGACAGCAAAGACATGTCGCTCACCAGGATTCTGGAGGAAAAAGAAGAAACCTTTCTGGATATTCACGATAACCTGATATGGTTGGAGGATCAGGAGTTTTTCACCTGGACCAGTGAAAGAGATGGCTGGCGGCACCTTTACAAGGTTTCCCGGGATGGCCAATCCACTACCTTGCTTACCCAGGGAGATTTTGATGTGGAAAGGATCAGCCATATAGATCCGGTAGCTGGTTATGTGTACTATATTGCTTCACCTGACAACTTCACCCAGAGGTATTTGTATCGTAGTCCGATTTTTCAAACAGGCAAAGCAGAAAGGATTACACCTATGGGATCACCGGGACAACATGCTTATCAACTTTCCCTGGATTCAAAGTATGCCATTCACACCTTTCAGAATGCAAGCATTCCGCCGGTCATTTCGTTGGTGGATCTTCCCGGTCACAATACCCTGAGGGTTTTGGAAGATAATCAGGAATTGAAAGAGAAATATGATAGACTGGGACTCAGACCCAAAGAATTCTTTAAGGTGGATATTGGGGAGGTAGTTTTGGATGGGTCTATGATAAAACCTGCCGATTTTGATGCCTCTAAAAAATATCCGCTTATTTTCTATGTTTATGGTGAACCTGCGGGGTCCACTGTGCAGGATAGCTGGATGGGCGGGGATCTTTGGCATCAATACCTTGCCCAATTGGGATATGTTGTCATCAGTATTGACAACCGGGGAACCAAAACGCCCCGGGGAAGGGATTGGAGGAAATCCATCTACGGCCAAATAGGTATTCTGGCATCTGAAGACCAGCATGCGGCCGCAGAAAAAATCCTTTCCACCTACGATTTCATTGATCCTTCCCGGGTAGGGATTTGGGGCTGGAGTGGAGGAGGGCAGATGACCCTGAATTGTATGTTCAGATATCCTGAGTTGTACCAGACAGGCATTGCAGTTTCCTTTGTTTCTGACCAAAGGCTTTATGATGCCACTTACCAGGAAAGGTACATGGGTTTACTCGAAGACAATAAAGCGGGATATTTTGAGGGCTCCCCAATCAATCATGCCGAAAATCTTGAAGGTAAGCTTCTGATCATGCATGGTACGGCGGACGATAATGTGCATTACCAGAGTTTTGAAATGTTGGTGGATAAATTGATCGCTCACGACAAATTGTTTTCTATGATGTCTTATCCCATGCGGGCTCACGGAATAAATGAGCGGAAAAACACCTCCCTGCACCTGAGAAAAACCATGGAAAAATTCTGGTTGGGGAATTTAGAACCTGGTGGCCGGTAGTTTTTACCAGTTGCGTTTTAAAAAAAAATCATACAACAATGCATAATCTTAAATTAAAATATTGTTTACACTAAATAAAATAGCTATGATAAATTGGAAAGGAGTATTTCCAGCCATTACCACTAAATTTACTTCCGATGACCAGCTGGATTTAAAAGCTTTTCATGCCAATATCAAGGTTCAAATGAAAGCCGGAATAGACGGAATTGTCATAGGTGGAAGTCTTGGAGAAGCCAGCACCTTAACGGATGCGGAAAAGGAAACATTGGTAAAATCTACTGTTGAGGAGGTGCAGGGTAACATTCCCGTGGTTTTGACCATTGCCGAACAATCTACCCGAAAAGCCATCGAAGTAGCAGAAGCTGCCAATGACACTGGTATCAAGGGGCTTATGGTCCTTCCACCCATGAGGTATAAGGCCGATGACAAGGAGACCGTTACTTTTTTCAAAACCATTGCCGGAGCCACTGACCTTCCCATTATGATCTATAATAATCCCATAGATTACAGGATATTGGTTACCCTGGATATGTTTGAAGAATTGGAAACCTGTAGCAATATCAACGCAGTAAAAGAGTCTTCAAGGGACCTAACCGTAGTCACCAAAATGATCAATCGATTTGGAGACCGGTTTAAGATACTGGGAGGAGTAGATCCCCTGGCACTGGAAAGCCTGACACTTGGGGCACATGGCTGGGTAGCAGGACTAGTTTGTGCTTTCCCTTATGAGACGGTTGCGATCTACAGGCTGGTTCAGGAGGGCAGAATGGAAGAAGCCCTGGAAATTTATCGCTGGTTTTTTCCACTTTTGGAATTGGACATTCATCCCAAATTGGTACAGTATATCAAATTGGCGGAGGCAGCCACCGGTCTGGGTACTGAATACGTACGTGCTCCCAGATTGATGCTTACCGGAGAAGAGCGGCATAGGGTGATAAAAATAATTGAAGATGCCCTGGCAGAAAGGCCTGCTTTGCCCACATGGGAGAAAATTTCCCTTTGAAGACTTGTTTAATATTTGGAATTTTGATGAATTTAAAGGATTATACCAACCCGATCATCGGGGGCTGACTCATTACGCATATCGTATACAAAATGAAATTATTTTCCAAAGAGACTTATCAGGAGAGAAGAAATAAATTAAAAAAGTCCTTTTCCGGAGGACTGTTGCTGTTTTTGGGCAATGAAGAAAGTAGCAGTAATTTTAAAGACAACTGGTATCCCTTCAGGCAGGACAGTTCTTTTCTTTATTTTTTTGGATTGAATTTACCTGGTTTAGTGGCAGTAGTAGATCTGGATCTGGATGTGGAAATTATTTTTGGAGATGAGTTGACCACAGAAGAATTGATCTGGCATGGAGAAAAACCCAAACTTAGGGATTTGGCAGTTCAGGTTGGCATAAGTCAGACGCGCCCCATGAAAGATATTGGGAACTACCTCAAAAATGGAAAGCAGCGGGAAATACATTTTCTGCCTCCATACAGGCCTGAAAACACACAAAAATTGATTCATTGGCTAAACATCAGTGGACCTCGCATCCCCGCTGAAGCCTCTGAGGAGTTAATCAAAGCAGTGGTGGCATTGAGGTCTATCAAGTCTGATGAAGAGATAGCTGAGATCAGCAGGGCGGTGAATACTAGCGTAAACATGCACCGAAAAGTAATGATGCAAGCCAAACCCGGAATGAAGGAATATGAATTATTGGGTATGGTTACTGCGGAGGCTGTAGCAGCAGGTGGCAACCCTTCTTTTCTACCCATAATTACCGTTGATGGGCAAATACTGCACAACCACAATTATTCCAATACCCTCACCGAAGGGAAAATGCTTTTGGGAGATTTTGGGGCCGAATCAGATATGCATTACGCAGGTGACATTACCCGTACTATTCCGGTAGGGAAGAAATTTTCTGTTGTACAAAAAGAAGTTTACGACCTGGTTTATTTTGCCCATGTTTCAGCCATTCAGGCCTTGAAACCTGGTGTTCGCTTTTTGGATATTCACCTGTTGGCCTGTAAAAAATTAGCGGAGGGTCTAAGAGATATGGGTTTGATGAAGGGGGATATTGATGATGCTGTGCATCAAGGTGCGCATGCCCTTTTTTTTCAATGCGGTCTGGGGCACATGATGGGTCTGGATGTACATGATATGGAGGATCTGGGGGAGGAATATGTGGGATATACGCCCTCATTAAAGAAAAGTGATCAGTTTGGTTTAAAATCTCTCAGATTGGGTAAAGAGCTGGAACAAGGTCATGTGCTTACTGTTGAGCCAGGTTTGTATTTTATTCCCCAGCTCATGGACCAATGGGAAGCCAATAATGTACATAAGGACTACATAAATTATGGAAAACTGGCAAATTTTCGGAACTTTGGTGGCATACGGATTGAAGATGATTTTCTGATCACCAGGGATGGCTCATCCTTATTGGGAGATCCCCTGGAATCCTCTACCCAAGAACTGGAAAGCCTCAGAAACAGATAGGTTTTACGGCATGAATAAGGGAAGAAGGGTATGGAAATTCATGTCGGGGCATAATGTTGCTTACCGATGAATCATCCAATCTGTTTTCAATATCTGCCCACCAAAAACCCATTCACCATGCAAAAAGTGCTTACAGGCAATCAGGTAAAATCTTTGGACGAAAAGTATGTGTCCGGGGAAGGTATCAGTTCCTATCAGCTCATGGAAAGAGCCGCCCACACATTTTGTGACTGGTTTATCTCCCGCTTTTCGGAAAAAATCACCGTTTCTGTTTTTTGTGGTACAGGTAACAATGGGGGAGATGGACTTGCTATAGCGAGGATTTTGCACCTGAAAGGGTATGAAGTGAAGGTTGGGCTGATTGGTAATCCGGAATCTGGTTCAGTGGATTTCAGACAAAACCTGAACGTAATGCCTGAATTTGTAATTGTTGAACCCTGGGGTCAGGTTGTGGAAGGTGGGGTGATCATTGATGCCGTTTTTGGGGTGGGGATCAACCGGCCGCTGGAAGGAGAATACCTGGAATTGATCCAAAGGCTGAATGAAGCAGCTTCAGCAAAAATTAGTGTAGACGTGCCATCGGGTCTTCCTTCCGATTCACCAGCGGATGGTGAAGCTTTCAGGGCCGATTACACCATAAGCTTTCAATTTCCCAAAATCGCTTTATTGATTCCTGAAAATGCCATTTATACGGGGAATTTGATCGTCAAAAGCATTGGAATAGACCAAAAATATTTTGACTCTTTTGAATCCATGCGGTTTTTTTATTCAGGAGAAAAGCTTGATGAATACCACAAGCAATTCCACGCCTTCAGCCATAAGGGAGATTTTGGCCGGGTGCTGTTGGCCGGAGGGAGTTATGGGAAGATGGGATCCATAGGTTTGGCTACCAGGGCAGCCCTGCGGACCGGAAGTGGATTGGTTTTTTGTCATGTTCCTGCCTGTGGAGTGGAAATCATCCAGGCCGGCATTCCCGAAGCTATGGTAATGCCAGCTGGGGAAGAAAAGGAAGTTGCCGCTCAATTGGATTCTTCAGGTATAGATGCCCTGGGCATGGGTCCCGGGCTTGGTAAAGGCGAAAATGCCAGCAGGTTGGTACATCAGGTATTAAGCGAATATCAGGGGCCTACGGTAATTGATGCGGATGCCATCAATATTTTAGGGGAGCATCCTGATTGGTTAAATTTTTTGCATCCCAAGGTAATCCTGACGCCACATATCAAAGAGTTTGAACGCATCACAGGCATTGCCTGCAAAAACCATTTTGAAAGAATGGACTTGGCCCGTGACTTTTCCAAAAAATATGGTTGTGTATTGGTATTAAAAGGGGCTTTTACTTTGATTTCTTTCCCTGATGGAAAACAGGTTTTTAATAATTCAGGATCCGTTTACATGGCTACGGGTGGTTCCGGAGATGTATTGACAGGAATGCTTACCTCTTTTTTGGGTCAGGGTTATAGTATAGAACGGGCCGCCATATGTGGTGTTTTCCACCATGGGCATGCAGGAGAATTGGCTGGGGAATCCATGAAGAGAGGGACAATTGCCTCAGATATCATAGCCAAAATCCCGGAAAGTTTCCGCCATTTTGGGATTGACTGAGTTTTATTCGAACGTTAATTTTAAAATTTTATCATCATGAATCCTTACTGCTGCCCTTCCATCGGTATTGCTAGTGGTAACATATAAATTTCCGTCAGGCCCAATGGTTACATCCCTCATTCTGCCATAAATCCCCTTGGATGGGGCATAGGAGAACCATCTTTCTACCTTTTTGACTTCATAATCATTTTCTTTATCAAAAACCAGCCTTATCAGGGCTTGTCCTCCTAAAGAGGCTACATAAAGGTCTCCCCTGTAAAAAGTCATCCCGGCAGGAGGCACTGCAGCCTTGTTCCAAATAGCTTTGGGATCTACATAAGCGCTCATTCCGGGTGCGCCTACGACCACCGGCCAGCCATGGTTACCAGCCTTCTCCACCTTGTTGATTTCATCGCGGTAGCGCACACTTCCTTCCACCTCCGCTCCGGAAGGCCCGTGTTCGGAATTGAAAAATGCCCCCGTTTCCGGATCCCAGGCAAAGCCTTGTACCACCCGGTGCCCGTAGGAATATACCGGTGAATTTTCAAAGGGATTGTCTGAAGGAATCTCCCCTTCATCAGTGATCCTAAGAATTTTTGAAGCCAGGTGGTTGACATCCTGGGCCAGGAATGGTTGGGACATGTCTCCGGTTCCGATGTATAGCAAGCCGTCTGGTCCAAAGGCAATTCTACCTCCCAGGTGAATGGCATAAGCAGGTATATTCTCCATGATTACCTTATCCAATACGGCAGTGTTGCCCCGGTGCTCCAGACGAACGACCTTACTTAGAAGTTCATCCTTCTGATTGCGGAAGGCATGCATGATGTATATCCAGTTGTTGTTTTCAAAATCCGGATGTATGGCCAAACCCATCAAACCTGCATCTACTTCATGTACAGCTCCGGGTACATCAAAGTATTTTTCCTGCTCCCGTTGTCCAGCGGGAATCCTTACAATATCACCAGTCCGCTGGGCAACCAGGGCATCTCCATTAGGGAGAAAACGCAAGGACCAGGGGATGGTCAGGCTGTCCACCCAGACTTCAACCTTAACACCCGGAACCTCAGGTAAGAAAACATCTTCTGTTTTTTGAGGGACTTCGCCTAAAATGGGTTGGGCTTTTTGAATATTTTCCTGGGCAATTATGAAAAGGGGAAATAGAAAAATCAGCACTAAACTAAATATAGTTTTGGATTTCATAAGCTTCTTTTATTTTCTCTATTAACTTCACCTTTTTCTGAATCGTTCCCTTCCAAATCACAAGTCTGTATTTAACTGATCTGGTAGCAGACGAAACGATTTTCTGTGCAGGGGACTTGCTCCCAATTTCCGGATGCCTTCCCGGTGTTTTTTGGTGGGGTATCCAACATTTTTCTCCCAGCCATATCCGGGGTAATCCCTGGCAAGGCTGACCATCAACTGATCCCGGTATGTTTTGGCCAGAATGGAGGCAGCTGCTATGCTGGCATACTTTCCATCCCCTTTAATGATACAGTCAAATGGAATCGCATGTTTTGATCGGAACCTGTTGCCATCGATGAGGAGATGTTCGGGTTTAACTTTCAAATCATCAATGGCACGGTGCATGGCCAAAAATGAGGCATTCAAAATATTCATCTGGTCAATTTCCGCTACCTCAGCAAGGCCTATGCCCCATGCCACAGCCTGTTTTTTTATTTCATCTGTAAGGAAGGACCTTTTGTTTTTGGCAATTTTTTTTGAATCATTGATCCATTCATTGGCATATGCCGGCGGAAGGATTACAGCAGCGGCCACCACGGGGCCACAAAGACAGCCCCTGCCTACTTCATCGCATCCTGCTTCAATTCTATCAGCTTTTAAATAGGGTAGCAGCATTGGGGTAAAATTCTTTTTCTTTATAATACTTGTGGATTAGTTCAGCCACCAAACCAGTCCATCCTGTCTGATGGGAGGCACCCAATCCCCTTCCATTTTCTCCGTGAAAATACTCATAAAACAAGATTAAATCCTGAAAATGTGGGTCTTTCTGCATTTTTGCGTTATCGGCATAAATGGGACGGTTGCCATCCTTATCTTTTCGGAATATATTGATGAGCCGAAGGGAAAGTTCCTTGGCGATCAAATCCAGCGTGATAAACTTTCCCGAACCTGTGGGGTATTCTATGGAGAAGGTTCCTCCGTAGTAAAAGTCAAACTTTTTCAATGATTCTATGATCAGGTAGTTGATGGGAAACCAAATGGGACCTCTCCAATTGCTGTTTCCGCCAAACATGGTAGTTTCCGATTCTCCCGGGGCATAACTTACCGAAAACCTGCTGCCATTGATCTGTAAGGAATAAGGGTTCTTGAGGTGGTCTTTAGAAAGTGAACGAATGCCATAAGTCGACAAAAACTCCTTTTCATCCAGCATTTTATGAAGGATACTTTTCATCCTGTGACCTCTCAATAGGGAAAAAAGTCTTCTCTTCTCATGTCCAGGGTGAATCCAGTTGGATACCAATGCAGCCAATTTCGGTTTTTCCTTAAAGAAAAAATTCAACCTGTTTTTGAATTCCGGTAAGTCATCAAACAATTCTTCGCGGATGGGCTCTACCGCAAACATCGGAATGATTCCAACAATGGATTTGACTTTCATCAATTCGGGTTCTTTTCCTGAAAGGTGAAGTACATCAAAAAAGAAATTATCCTCATCGTCCCACAAGCTGATATTTTCTTTGGAAATATTGTTCATGGCCCCGGCAATATAAAGGAAGTGTTCCAGGAATTTGGTAGCCGTGTGTTGGTATACCTTATTAAACTCGCATAAATCCAGCGAGATACGCAACATGTTCAGACAGAACATGGCCATCCAGGAAGTAGCATCAGCCTGCTCCAGTTTTCCAAAAAGCTTGTCTACATGGCTTCTGTCAAATACGCTGATATTGTCCAAGCCCAAAAAGCCTCCTTCGAAGATATTTTTCCCTTCTTCGTCTTTTTGATTGACCCACCAGGTAAAATTGAGCAGGAGCTTGTGAAAGGCCCTTTCCAAAAACTCCTGGTCTCCCACATTTCGACCATTGAATTTTTTATCAATCTGGTATATTCGCTGAACCGCATAGGCATGTACCGGAGGGTTTACGTCGTTGAAATTCCACTCGTATGCGGGCATTTGTCCGTTAGGGTGCATGTACCAATCATTGAGCAAAACCAACAATTGTTCCTTGGCGAAGTCAGGATCAAGCCTGGCCAGGGGTATACAATGGAAGGCAAGATCCCAGGCTGCGTACCAGGGATATTCCCATTTATCTGGCATCGAAATGATGTCATAATTTTGCAGGTGCCGCCAATTGCTGTTTCTTCCTGACTTCCTCTCCTGTGGAGGCTGGTACCTGCCAGGGTCCCCTTCAAGCCAACGCTCTACATTGTAATAATAAAACTGTTTGGACCAGAGCATACCTGCAAAAGCCTGCCTTTGGATCATCCTCATTTCATCATCTTTTACCCGCTCCTGTAGGTCTCCATAAAAAGCATTGGCATCATTGATCCTTTCCTGGAATATTTCGCCTGCTTTATCCAGTGCTGCCTCAGTCTCTTCCCGCTGCATTCGAAAGACTACCTCCGCTTTTCCACCTGCAGGAATGTCTATTTTATAAATAGCAGCAGCCTTTGTACCGGTAAACTTAGGATTAAGGTGTTTTTTGTCCCCCTGTATGACATAATCATTGATGGCGTCCTTCAGAAATTTCTTTTGATTTCCAATATGGTATAACCGTTCTCTATTGGTCTCGTTGTCACAAAACTGTAATTCGGGCTCCCCCTGAAAGGTAAAACTGTAATTGCCTGATTTTGGGGAAAAAGCCCGGATTTTATTGGGGCCGGTTTTTCGCAAAGAAGGCATAAAAGGCTCATCACCGGTAAACCAGGTTTTTCTAAACCAAATGGTGGGCATTACCCATATACTTGCTTCTTCGGAACCTCGGTTAAAGATGGTCGCTTTAGAAAAAATATCCTCTACATCGGCCTTGGCATACTCTAAGTATATATCAAAATAGGCATCATCATCAAAAACACCTGTGTCCAATAGCTCAAATTCTTTCTCATTCTTTCCCCTTTTTTGGTTCTCATCCAAAATTTGCTCATAAGGAAATGCCCGCTGGGGATATTTATAGAGCATTTTCATGTAGCTGTGAGTGGGGGAGGAGTCCAGATAATAATACAGTTCTTTCACATCCTCTCCATGGTTACCTTCGTTTCCGGTAAGTCCATATAACCTTTCTTTGATCAGGGGATCCTTGCCATTCCAAAATGCCCAGGCCAGGCAAAGTTTTTGTTTGTGGTCACTGATACCACCAATACCTTCTTCTCCCCAGCGGTAGGCTTTGCTTCTGGCGTCATCATGGGTAACGTTTTCCCAGGCCGATCCATCAGGACTGTAATCCTCCCTAACAGTCCCCCATTGTCTATCCGTGAGATAGGGTCCCCATTTTTTCCAATGACGTTTTTTCTCCCTGTTTTCCTTTAATCGTTCTAACTCTATATTCATGGGTAAGTATGACCAGCTTAATAAAGAGCGAATTTAAAGTATTTCCCTTTCTAATTGTCAAATAATGTCAGATGTATTTTATAATTTTTATGGGGCCGGGTTAGAAAAATTCCCTGAATTGCCTTTAAAATGATTTAATGGAAAAGATTGGGGATTCCGAAAATGAAAAAAATTGAATTTTATTTACTGTAGGCAGAAATGGGGTTCTTTAATTTGGGAGATAGGAGACTAAAACTCTTTTTTAATTCCTGATTATCCACTTCCATAAGGGATTCCATCAGTTTGGTACATTGAAATTCGAGGGTTTGTTCCCATTGTTTAAACTTCACGGTTGAAGCTTTATCCGGGGACTTGCCGTGCAGATAGTGCTCCAAGAGTAAAGGGTCGAATGTATCAGCAGCGATTCCTGCACCGGTTCTTTCGGCATCCAATGCATTGCATTTTTGTTCATATTGGCCCTTTACAGGCACCATCAATACCTTTTTGTTCAAATACATTGCCTCTGCTATAGATTCAAATCCGGCAGTGGTCAGATAGGCTTTACATTGACTTAATTTTTCTATAAAAAGCAGGTCGTTGACCTGGTGAAAAAGCAGGTTAGGCAAAGGTTGGTATTTTTCGGGCATCTCTTTATCATCCCAAAATGCCTCTATTTTTAACTCGGGAAAATTTCTGGCCATCTCAAAAATTTCTTTTGCATAACCGGAATTGACGATGTAAATCAAGAAAAAATCTCCGGGAATAGGGCAAGCGGATTTCACGACAGATTTGATTAGGGGAGGCCATACGAGCAGATTGGTTTTCGAAAAGGCTTGCCGGGGCTCCCAAAGTGAAAGGGCAATGGACTTAAAGGCACCCATGGCGGTAATTTTTGTATTGATCCTGAATAGCAGTTTCTGCATGCCTGCTGGTTTGGCAAATATAAATTCCTGATGTTCGGACAAATACTGGTGGCCGACCACAATGCATTTGGCCGAGGGTTGATAACAAAAGTTATAAATTCCCCCCAGCATATCATAAAAATTGATGATACAGTCAGGCTGATGTGTCTGGACAAGCCTATTGATTTCTCGCAGACTATTGGAAAAGGTGCGGATCTTTTTCAAATTCTCCAGTAAGGTAGCCCCGATCCTAATGGCTTTATTGGCTTTATCTGTAACGAAGTTTGGACTCTGGATCCTGTGTACCTCACAATTGAAAGCCCGAATAAAATAGTTTGGTGTTTCCCGCCTGCTACTGGCTCCTACAATTACCGCCGCTACCTCATGGCCCTCTTTCCGAAGGATTCCTTCCATGACCATGGCTTGGGTCATGTGACCTCTTCCTTCTCCCTGAACGATAAAAAGAAACTTCATGTCGATTATTGATAAAAGGTATTTAATTTTGAAAATTCTGTATCCTTTATGGGAACCACCTTTCCGGCATTCTTGTCCTGTTTTCCAAAATCCAATTGGTTAAAGTAGATCAGTTGCCAATTTCCATCATGATCTTCAGCCAATGCACTTAAGGATTCTACCCAGTCTCCTGAATTGTAGTAATCGATCCCATCAATATTTCTGATTTCGGCTTTATGAATATGGCCGCAGATGATCCCATCGCAACCTTTGGACCGGGCGACCTTACAAAGCTCCCTTTCAAAATCATCAATATAGGCAACGGCAGATTTGACCCTGGATTTTACATATTGGGAAAGGGAAAAGTAGGCCAATCCCTTTTTTCTCCGGTAGAAATTGACCCTGGCATTTAACCAGAGCAGGAAAGTATATCCTACATCTCCCAGGTAGGCGATCCAACGTAAATTAGTTGTGATATTGTCAAAAACATCTCCGTGGGTAATGAAGTATTTTTTTCCCTGACTTTCATAGATCATGTCTTTCCGGATAGATAGGTTGCCGATTTCAAGCGGGAGGACCTGGTCCAGAAAGTCGTCGTGGTTCCCTCTTAGATAGACTACTTTTGTCCGGTCGCAATCGATCATTTTCAGGACCCGGTTAAAAACCCGGGTGTGTTTTCTTTTCCAGCGCCCTGATTTTTTAAGTTGCCAGCCATCAATGATATCTCCGTTGAGGATCAGGTTTTCGCATTGAAACTGCTTCAGGAATCGGACCACCTCCTTTGCTTTGGAGCCTGTTGTCCCCAGGTGGATGTCCGAAAGGACGATGGTTTTAAAGTTTGTTTCCAAAACGTTTTTGTTTTGGTGGCAAGGTAGGAAAGGGAAATAAACTGGACGTGAAGCCTGGTTTACCAAAATGCTATTAAAGGTATCCAACGGCCTTAAATTGTGAACGAATTGTTATCCCGGGATTAAAAAAGTCATGTCAGAAAAATCATGCATTAAAAATCAATTTAAACACCGTTCCTTTGCCTAGAGTGGATCTCACCTGAATATTACCTTTATGGCGGCGCATGATTTGCTTGGAAAGGCTGAGGCCTATACCCGATCCTTTCTTTTTGGTAGTGAAAAAAGGAATGAAAATCTTATTTAAGGCCTCTTCCTCTATTCCCTTTCCGGAATCTTCTATTTCTATAATAATTTTCCCATTATCATCAATGAAAGCCCTTAGGTAGATGTTTTTTTCCGCCTCATTTTCCACTGCATGGATAGAATTTTGGGTTAGGTTGATCAATACTTGCTCGATTTGTGAACAATCTGCAAACAATAGCAAATCTTCAGGAGTAATGTCCTTATGCAATGCCACCTGGAAGGTTTCTAATTGATTTTGCAGTAAAATGTCCATTTGGTCAAACAAGTCCCGGATTTTGATGGCCGTAAATTTAGGTAAGGGGATATGGGCAAGACTCCTGAAATCACTGACAAAATTGATCAGTCCTTCACTTCTCTTTTCAATGGTGGAAATACCCATTTGATAATCTTCCAGGTCACTTTCGGCTACAGCTTCGTTTTTATCAATTTTATGTTTGATATCTGTACTGATTGTGGCTGCAAGGGAAGAAATAGGAGCGATGGAATTCATGATTTCATGCGTCAGCACCCGGATCAGGTTTTGCCAGGCTTCCATCTCCTTTTCTTCAAGTTCACTTTGAATATTTTGCAAAGAAACTAACTTGAACTTGACATCTCTTAGCACAAGTTCTATGGCATAGACTGAGAGTTGCATGATACCATCAGGATGGGCGATTTTTATCAATTCACTGCCCCCGGTTCTTAGGTTTTCTATGGCATGATGGAGCTCTTTATTGACCTTGGCAATTTCCCCTATATGGTTTAATTTGTCAATGTTCAACATGCGTTTGGCGGCGGTATTGAGTATTTGGACGCTTCCGTCAGCCTCAAAAGTGATCAATCCAATACTGAGATGTTGGAATACCGTGCGGAAATACTGAAAGTTAGCCTCTTTCTCCAGCTGGTCTTCTTTTAGTTTGGCCAGTATGGCATTGAATTCTATGTGCAGATCATCGGTCTCTGTACCATCAAACTTAACAGGGTATACGGTTGAATAATTGCTCTGTTTGATATTGTCTAAAAACTGCCTGACTTTTTTGAAACTGCTCTCTGCATACCTGATCAACAAGATCAATTGCACAAAGGTCAGTATGATGAAAAGGGATATGGCAAATACCCCCGAATCATTGGTGATGATGTAAGCAAGCAAAAATAGGGAAATGGCCAAAACAAAAACCCTTCCCAATAATCCGATTTTATAATCCATACTTTTCCAATCTCCTGTAAAGGGAAGCCCTTGTCAAGCCCAATTCTTTTGCTGCCTTGGATATATTTCCTCCGTTTTTGTCTATGGCCTTCTGAATAAGGTTTTTTTCGACCTCATCGAGATTATAGGTATTGTTGCTGACTTTCTCATTGGAAGGTTTGGCAGAAAGAAAGAAAAAATCCCTGCTGTCCAGTTCATCTCCTTCAGCCATGATAATGGCTCTTTCGATGGCATGTTGTAATTCCCTTATATTTCCAGGCCAGCTGTATCTTTGCAACAATTGTAGGGCATTTTGTTTAAGTCCTTTAAATTTTTTGCGGTATTTTCCAGAGTAAATCTTCAGAAAATGTTCGGCAAGTACGGGTATATCATCCTGCCTTTCACGGAGAGGTGGAAGAAAAATCTCCACAGTATTGATGCGGTACAGCAGATCTTGCCTGAAGCCATTTTCCATGATCATGTCATGTACCGGCATATTGGTGGCGCAAATCAAGCGAATGTCTACCGGGATGGCTTTGTTGGTCCCTATCCGGGTAACTTCCCTTCTTTGTAACACGGTTAGGAGTTTTGATTGCAGGGGCATGCTGAGGTTGCCGATTTCATCCAGAAACAAGGTGCCATTATCGGCCACTTCAAATCGTCCTGCCCGGTCTTCTTTTGCATCTGTATAAGCTCCTCTCTTATGACCGAAGAGTTCACTTTCAAAAAGGCTTTCGGTAATGGCACCCATATCCACTCCCACAAATATCTCATCTTTCCTTTCTGAACGGTCATGTATTGCCCTGGCTATGAGTTCTTTTCCTGTCCCGTTTTCCCCAAGAATCAGTATATTGGCATCTGTTTTTGCCACCTTTTCTATAATGGAAAACACATTTTTCATGGAGGCACTTTGCCCAATGATATCTTCAAAGGGTTTTTTCAGATCCGCTTGCAATTGTTTCTGTTTGGTGGAAAGCTTGTCCACCTGCTCATAACTTTCCCGGAGTTTGATGGCTGCAGAAAGCGTGGCCAGCAACTTTTCGTTTTGCCAGGGTTTAAGGATAAAATCAGTAGCGCCTTCTTTTAAGGCCTGGACGGCCATTTCCACATCTCCGAATGCTGTGATCAGAATGACTACCGACTTTGGATCGATTTCCTTAATCTGTTTGAGCCAGTGAAACCCTTCTTTTCCGGAAGTGGTGTCTTCGGTAAAATTCATGTCCAAAAGGATCACATCATAGCTGTTGTTATTGACCAAAAAGGGTATTCTTCTTGGATCCTTTTCTATGGTTACCTCTTTTGCATGCTTTTTCAACAACATTTTTGCTGCAAACAAAAGGTCTTCGTTGTCATCTACAATCAATATTCTTCCCAGGCTTTTCTCTTCCATTGTTTTTGAAATTTCAGTGCTGAAATGATGCCATGTTTTTTTTGGCCAATTTAGTGATAAAAAACCAATTTCGCATCTAAATATGTCCGTTTATGAACATATTTAGATCGTTTTTGTACATCCTGGAATTCATCCCCCATTGATTTTTTATAGCCTGATAAAATTGTTACCTTTGCCTATTAATCAAAACATTAAAAATATGTCTGTAGCAACTAAAGGAAATACCGTTAAGGTACACTACACAGGAAAACTAAAAGACGGAACTATATTTGACTCTTCTCAGGACAGAGAGCCTTTGGAGTTTCAATTAGGTGATGGAAAAATGATAAAGGGATTTGATGTAGCCGTTCAGGGAATGGAAGTAGGAGCCGACAAGAGTGTCACTATTCCAGCCGATGAGGCCTATGGTCAGAAGAGAGAAGACATGGTGCTGGATGTTCCGATTGAGCAAGTCCCCGCAGAAATCAAACCTGAGGTGGGCATGGACTTATCCATACAAAATCAGCAAGGCCAACCTACTCCTGTTAAGGTTGTTCATGTAGACGAGGCAAAAATCACGCTTGATGCCAATCATCCATTGGCCGGTGAAGATCTTATATTTGACATCAAATTGGTAGAAGTTAATTAATTTTCAATTTGATAGCTGTAGAAAGGGGCTGTTTGCATTTTTTGTAAACAGCCCCTTTTTTATTCGTCAGTAGTAGTAGTAGTTACACTCCGGTCAATGCTACCCTGGGGGTTGGCATAGATACTTTTGGTTTTATTGTATTTGGCATTTCCTACCTCAACCACGAATAGTTTGCTGTTCAAATGGGTGAAATCATAGTTTTTTTGGATTCCATCTGTGGGTTTTAATTTGTCGTGAAGAATCAGGTTGCCTAAAATATCATATATCTTCACATTGGTTAAGGTTTGATTGGGTTTTTCCAAAACCAATTTAAATTTTTTATTGCCCAAAGATTGAAGGTCGAAATTGACATCTGGGGAATTTAAGTCTTTCGGGAAGGAAATTTCCGTCTCTATGGGCCTTATTACATTTTGTGCTAATACCGAAAACAATCCGGTCAAAAGAATCAGGGCCAAGAGTATGATGGGAAAAGTAAGTTTCAAAGTAATTTTTTCTTCATACATTACGCTGCAAAGTGCAAATACTGAACCAGATAATTTTAATAATTCACCTTTAATTAATATAATTTAACAAAATTATAATTTATAAATTAATTTTTTAACTTAATTGAAATAATATTTCGGCTGTTTTATGTAAGTGGTAAAATCGAGGGGATTAAAAATTTTCGGGTCTGGTGAATGCCATCAAACCATGCAGGTGCGTCAATATTAACTTTGAATTTGTTACTGCTAAGCCTGTAAATCTATGGTTATCCGGAAGTAAAACCATGGAGGTGTTACCGTTAATGAAGTTTTTTTTCAGGAGCTGGTTCTTCCTGAGAAAATAGATGCTTTCATTTTCGATGAAAACAGGGGAATTATTGGCAATCGGTATTGACTTTATAAAATTGGCCTGATTGTCAAAAATATAAACCCCCTCATTGGATACTTGCACAAACAACAAGTTTTTTCTTTCCATCATTTGCATCACCTGCAAACTACTTTCCGGGATCAATACGTTCAATGCCTGTTCCTGGAGAACCTGCTGGTTGTTATAATTGATTTTTTTCAGACGTAAATCTGTTTCGTCATATAACCAAAGGCTATTGTTGTTGCCCGGAGTAGCCTGACTAAATAAACCTGTCAGGCCTAAATCCGCCATGGATTGATGGCTCAAAGGGTTAAGAAAGCGGTCCAGGATCTCATACCGCTGTTGGCTTTCATAAAAAAGAAAAATGGAAACTGTCCAATGCGCATCAAGTCTGCTAATACCTGAACTGAAAGGAGGTGCATAGAAATTAAGCGAATCACCGGATTCATTGTATTGATTGATGTGGCCGTTTTGGGTGCTGAAAAAGATATTGCCTCTTCCGTCCACATCAATTTTGTCAATACCATCTATTTTCAGCTGCCAAATGGCATCGAGAACCGGTTCTTCCTGTGCAAAAGCCATCAGGCAATAAAAGGGCAGGAGAACACAAAGTCCTGTTTTAATTTGACTTGAGCGCATATCCATTGTACTGTCTGAGATGAAAAACTTCACCGTCAAATTCCCCATAGTAACATTGGTTCACCCATTCACCCAGGTTAAAATAGGTAGCATTATCGTTTAGGGGAAGGTTGAGTGGTAGGTGGCGATGGCCAAAAATATAATAATCAAAGTGCAGCTTACTCTCTATTTCCAGGCAGTATTGATAAAGCCATTCTTTTTCCTTCCCTTTAAATTCATCTTCGTTTTTCAGGTCGTTGCTTAGGCGACTGTTTTTCGACCAGGCTTGTGCAATGGAAATGCCGATATCCGGATGTATCCATTTGAATAGCCATTGACAGGATTTGCTGGAAAAAAATTTTTTCAACAATTTATATTTTCTATCTCCGGGTCCCAAACCATCCCCATGCCCAACGAGGAATCTTTTATCGTTGATTTCCATGCTCAAGGGATTGTGATATACAGGAATATCCAATTCTTTTGTAAAGTAATCTTTCATCCATAAATCATGATTCCCGGTGAAGAAGAAAAGCGGAATGCCCTTAGTTCTCAATTGGGTGATCTTAGATAAAAACCGTAGAAACCCTTTAGGAATCACTTTGTCATATTCGAACCAAAAATCAAAAATATCGCCAACAAAAAAAATGGCTGCCGCACTGTTTTCTACTTCACCGAGCCATTTCACAATTTTATCTTCTCGTTTTTTGCTTGTCTCTGGGTCAGGGGTTCCTAAATGGAAATCGGAAACAAAATATACTTTTTGTTGCTTGGTCAGTTTAATCTTCATGTTGTAGCGATATGCAGGTAAATCTCCACGAAATGCCATTTTCTGATAAAGGATTCTAAGGAAAGTGGATGATATGCACCAACGATAAAAAGGAGGGCTTGCCCTCCTTTTTAGTATTCAATTAATAAGGCCATGCCATAAAATCAGTCCTTATTTTCAATCACATCTTCCTTTGTCTCTTCCGGATTATTTGATTTCTCTTTATCAACGGTTGTGCTTTCAGAATTTGGTTTTTTTTCATTCTTCAACCGGGTAAATTTTTCATAGGTTGTCTCCTTGTCAAAAGGTCGTTTACCTATTAAATTTTCCAAATCGGATTGAAATAAAATCTCTTTCTCCAATAATTCCTTGGCAATTTTTTCCAATTCAGTCTTTCTTTCCCTTAATAGCGTGACGGTTTTGCTGTAAGCAAATTCAATTAACTTACGCACTTCCTCATCAATTGTCTGGGCCGTGTTCTCAGAATAGGGTTTGTCCATTTTGAATTCGCTCCCCTTACTGTCATAGAAAGACACATTACCGATTTTTTCATTCATGCCATAGATGGATACCATGGAATAAGCCATTTTGGTGATCCTCTCCAGATCACTCAATGCACCTGTTGAAATTTTACCAAAAATGATTTCTTCCGCAGCTCTTCCTCCAAGAGCCATGCACATTTCATCGATTAGTTGCTCTGTTTGATAGAGAAACTGTTCCTTGGGCAAGTATTGTGCGTAACCAAGCGCAGCAATCCCCCGGGGCACTATACTGACCTTAACCAATGGGTCCGCATGCTCTAAAAACCATCCCGCCACAGCATGGCCGGCTTCATGATAAGCAACTATTTGCTTTTCCTCAGGAGAAATAATCTTGTTTTTCTTTTCAAGACCACCGATAACCCTGTCTACAGCATCCTGAAAATCCTGCATGTCTACAGCATCTTTGTTTCTCCTGGCGGCGATAAGGGCTGCTTCATTGCAGACGTTGGCGATTTCAGCTCCTGCAAAACCAGGTGTTTGGGCAGCAAGTTTTTTGGGCTCCACATCGTCCGAAGTTTTTATGGGTTCCAAATGAACTTTGAATATGGCTTCCCTGCCTACAATATCCGGTTTATCAATGCTGATTTGCCTGTCAAATCTACCTGCTCTTAACAAAGCACTATCCAAAACATCAGGACGGTTAGTTGCCGCAAGAACGATGACGCCGGAATCTGTACCAAATCCATCCATTTCCACCAGAAGGGAATTGAGGGTATTTTCACGTTCATCGTTTGAGCCTGGCATTTGGCCTTTTCCCCTTGAACGGCCGATGGCATCAATTTCATCAATAAAGATAATACAGGGTGCTTTTTCTTTCGCCTGTTTGAAAAGGTCTCTTACCCTTGCTGCTCCCACGCCAACAAACATTTCTACAAAATCTGATCCTGAGAGGGTGAAAAAAGGTACACCTGCTTCTCCTGCCACCGCTTTGGCCAATAAGGTTTTACCTGTGCCGGGAGGGCCTATCAGCAAGGCACCCTTTGGAATTTTGCCTCCCAATTTGGTGAATTTGGATGGGGTTTTTAGAAATTCGACAATTTCCTCTACCTCTTCCTTTGCCTCATCCAGGCCTGCCACATTGTCAAAAGTGATTTTGACTTTATTTTCAGCATCAAATAACTGGGCCTTGGATTTCCCTACATTGAAAATCTGACCACCAGGACCACTTGGACCTGACATCCTTCTCATCATCATCCAGAAAAGGAAAAATATCAAAATCAGGAATCCGAAGCTCGAAATCCAATTGCCCCAACTTTCTTCTTCTTTTGCAGAGTAGCCGATCCTTTCTCCTTCCGGAAGCTGCTCTTCAAGTTGGGTATAATTTTCAATAAAATTATCAACGGAAGCAATATTGATTTTATAATGGGGCCCTGCAGGGTTGTAAAAGCGGTTTTGAGCTTCCAATTCGTCCTTGTACCTTTGATTCTCCAATGCCTCTTCCCTCAGCGTGACTTCGACATAGTTTTGGTTGTAGATCACCGTTACTTTTTTGACATCGCTGCTTAGCACCATGTCTTCAAATCGTTTCATGGTTATCTCTACTGTTGCCGAATTTTGATTAAACCAGGTTACCCCTATCAAAACAATGACCGCAGTAATGATTAACCAAAGCTGAAGATTTGGTTTTTGAGGTGGTTTAGGAACAAATTTTTTTGATTTATTTTTATCACTCATCTTGATTTTTTTATTGCTATAAACTTTTTGTAGAACGAAATTAAAAAATGAAGGTTTAAATACATGGCGATTAGTGATTGTTTATTTTGGTTACTTTAGCATCACCCCAGAGATCCTCCAGTTGGTAAAATTCCCTCTTTTCTTTTAAGAAAATATGAACCACTACATTGACATAGTCCATTAAAACCCACTGCCGGTTATTTTTTCCTTCGCTTTTCCAGGGCTTTTCATTGTTGGTTTTAAAGACTTCTTCTTCTACAGCATTGGATATACCTTCTATTTGTGTGTCTGATGTACCTGAACAAATCACAAAAAAATCAGTCATCGTACTATTGATATCTCTTAAGTCCATTACCACAATATCGGAAGCTTTTTTATCTTCCATCCCTTTTACTATTACATTGCTCAGCTCCTCTGCCGTCATATATTTTTTTCTGCTGATTTAATTTAAATCCTTTTAATGCTTAAATTTCACTTTGGTTTTTAAATATCCTGATTATGGGATAAAATAACTAATATAAAATGCATAAAATCCTTGCCAATACCATTTTTCTGGGAAAAGATTTGGTAAACCTGACAGAGTGTCATTCCACCAATAGTTTTGCCGCTTCTATGATAAAATCCGGCCAATTCAGTGAGGGTACGGTGATAGTTGCTGAAGTTCAGACCAAAGGCAGAGGGCAGCGGAACAATTCATGGCATGCGGCACCTGGATTGAACCTTACATTTTCAATTATTTTTAAACCAAACTACCTTCATGTAGATCAACAATTTGATTTAAATATGGCAATGGCCTTTGGGGTACTTGAAGTTTTGCAAAACATACACCCTAAAATCCAAATAAAGTGGCCCAATGACTTTCTCGATGTTAATGGAAACAAATTGGGTGGAATGCTCATAGAAAACACCATTTCCGGTAATTTGTTCGATACTTCAATAGTAGGAATCGGGATAAATGTCAACCAGATGGAATTTCCTGTTGAAAACGCGATTTCCCTGGCAGGTATTACCGGAAAAACTTTCGACCTGGAATGGCTATTGGAACAACTATTGGTTTCTATCGAAAAACAATACCTGTTGCTCAAAAATGGGTCTCATCAGTCCATTAAAGACTCGTATATGGATCATTTATTCCGAATGGGAGTATGGGCCAGCTATGATGACGGAGAACCTTTTATCGGGAAAATCCTGGGTGTGGGTCCTTATGGTCATCTTAGTATTATGAAACAAAATGGAAAAATCCAAAGTTATGATTTCAAACAGATAAAATTCATTTAATGGCATGGATTTTCATTTGTGTCAACGAATACCTAAATTTGTTTCAATTTTAATTAAACTATATATAATGTCAACAATTAAATCACAAAAATACACTGCCTATAAGGTGAAAGACATTTCCCTGGCCGCATACGGAAGAAAAGAAATCAGGTTAGCAGAAAGTGAGATGCCAGGGCTCATGTCCTTAAGGGAGGAATATGGGGATGCTCAGCCGCTGAAAGGTGCCAGAATAGCAGGATGTCTGCACATGACCATCCAAACCGCGGTACTCATTGAAACGCTGGTTGCCCTGGGTGCGGAAGTAACATGGTCTTCCTGCAATATTTTTTCTACCCAGGACCATGCTGCTGCTGCAGTAGCTGAAGCGGGTATCAGTGTTTATGCATGGAAAGGACTAAATGCCGAAGAATTTGACTGGTGCATAGAGCAAACCTTGTTTTTTGGTGAAGAAAGAAAGCCTTTGAATATGATTCTTGACGATGGAGGTGACCTCACCAATATGGTTTTGGATAAATATCCAGAACTGGTTTCAGGAATCAAAGGGCTTTCCGAGGAAACGACCACTGGTGTTCACAGGCTGTATGAACGCATGAAAAACGGCACGTTGCCAATTCCTGCAATTAATGTCAACGACTCGGTTACAAAATCGAAATTTGACAACAAATATGGTTGTAAGGAATCTCTGGTAGATGCTATTAGAAGAGCAACGGATATCATGATGGCTGGAAAAGTTGCTGCAGTAGCCGGCTATGGTGATGTAGGAAAAGGATCTGCGGCCTCTTTAAGAGGAGCTGGTGCGAGGGTGATCGTTTCGGAGATTGATCCTATTTGTGCCCTGCAAGCAGCGATGGATGGTTTTGAGGTAAAGAAAATGGTAGATGCGGTAAAGGAAGCAGACATTGTGGTCACCGCAACCGGAAACAAAGATATCATAGGTGAAGTGCATTTCAGATCTATGAAAGACAAAGCCATTGTTTGTAATATTGGCCATTTCGACAATGAAATTGATATGGCCTGGTTAAATGGAAATTTTGGAAATACCAAGGATGAAATCAAACCTCAGGTAGATCTATACAATGTGGATGGAAAGGATATTATCTTATTGGCAGAAGGCAGATTGGTAAATTTGGGATGTGCAACAGGGCACCCTTCATTTGTAATGTCCAACTCATTTACCAATCAAACCCTGGCCCAAATGGAACTTTGGAACAACACCGATCAATATGAACCGGGTGTTTACATGCTTCCCAAGCATTTGGATGAAAAAGTAGCTGCCCTGCATCTTAAAAAGCTCGGGGTTGAATTGGATGAATTGACTCCCGATCAGGCTGAATATATAGGCGTGAAACAAGTAGGTCCCTTCAAACCTGATTATTACAGGTATTAGTGAATTGCAAAAGGATACGTAATATTTTTAAGCCCGGGCCATTTGTCCGGGCTTTTTTTTTTGAGCCATAATGGATTTTCCCGGATTACTGTACATGGGAATGGCACAATGTAGGACAGCCTGTCAGAAAGTTTTTTCGGTTTTCAGAAGGAATCGGAGATGTTAATTTGTTTTTTAGTGCGAATATGATTTTCATCAGGCTATTCTTTTCTTAAAATACCTAATTTGCTTTTCTATAGCCAAAAGAAAGCCCCAATGACAAAATATTGTATTTCATTCAGTGAGATCCGCCATACAGATCTTGCAAGTGTAGGAGGTAAAAATGCCTCCCTGGGAGAAATGATAAGAAAAATGACACCTCTAGGAATTCGGGTGCCAATGGGGTTCGCGGTGACCGTGGCGGCTTTCCGGGCTTTTTTGAGGGAGGCTGAACTGGAGGCCCCACTTAAAAATAGTTTGGATTCATTGGATAAGGATACGCTTAGCAATTTACCAGAAGTGGGGCGAAAATGCCGGAGAATGATTCATTCCACAGCCATACCGGATCAAATACAAGCTGAAATCCAAGCGTTTTATTTGAAATTGGGTAAAAACAAATCGGTGGCAGTAAGAAGTAGTGCCACTGCAGAAGATCTTCCTTCCGCAAGTTTTGCCGGGCAGCATGATAGTTTTCTGAATATAAAAGGTCCAAAGGCCTTGTTAGAGGCAGTGAGGAATTGCTATGCCTCTCTATATAATGACAGGGCCATAAAATACCGACTGGATAATGGGTTTGATCATATGGATGTAGGACTTTCGGTGGGTGTGCAGCATATGGTTCGCTCTGATAAGGGCAGTGCAGGTGTAGCCTTCACCCTGGATCCCGAATCCGGATTTGACAATGTGGTATACCTTACTTCTGCCTGGGGACTGGGAGAAATGGTGGTGCAGGGGGCAGTAAACCCTGATGAATTTTATCTTTTCAAACCCTCCTTGGCCAAAGCCTTACCTTATCCCATCCTACAGAAAAAGCCAGGTGCCAAAGAACACAAAATGGTTTTTGCTAAAGATGGAAAAAAGCCTTTGAAAATAGTCCCAACCACTGCAGGGGAAAAGACGGAGTTTTCTCTCGAAGAATCTGACTTGATTCAATTGGGAAAATGGTGTCTTGAAATAGAAAAGCTTTACGATACACCAATGGATATTGAGTGGGCCAAGGATGGAAAATCTGGAGAATTAAGTATTGTCCAGGCCCGTCCCGAGACCGTACATAGGAAAAAAGCCTTGACACTGAAAACGTACCACATGCCAAATAGGCCAGATCCCCTATGCGTAGGAAAGGCAGTAGGTAAGGCCATAGCCAGTGGAAAGGTGGTTATTGTTAACTCACTTTCCGATGCTTCAAAAGTGGAAAAAGGGGATATTATAGTGGCTGATATTACCAATCCCGACTGGAATGCCTTGTTAAGAAGGGCCATTTGTATTGTAACCAATAAAGGTGGAAGGACCAGCCATGCTTCGATTGTGGCCAGAGAACTAGGTATCCATGCCGTGGTAGGTTGCGGGAACGCGACAGAAAAGCTTAAAGACGGTCAGGTTGTGACCGTATCTTGTGCGGAGGGTGATGAAGGGAAAGTTTTTGATGGAAAGTTGGATTGGGAGGAAAGGGAAGTTCATCTGGGGGATTTAAATGAAACCAAAACACGTGCAATGTTGATCCTGGCAGATCCTGACAGGGCTTTCCAAATGGCCATGTATCCACAACAAGGGGTAGGATTGTTGCGAATGGAATTTATTATATCCACAGCCATCAGGATCCATCCTATGGCATTGGTGAAGTATGGGGAAATGGTAGAAAGCCATGAAAAAAGGGCCATTCATGCTCTAACTTCAGCTTATGAGAACAAAGAACTATATTTTGTGGAAAAATTGGCCGCTTCGATAGGTATGGTCGCAGCCGCATTTCACCCAAAGGAGGTAATAGTACGCATGAGTGACTTCAAATCCAATGAGTACAGGGAACTGATTGGAGGAAAATACTTTGAACCTGAAGAGGAAAATCCTATGCTGGGTTTTCGCGGAGCGTCCAGGTATTATCATGAATTGTATAGGGAGGGATTTGGACTTGAATGCCGCGCCATGAAAAGGGTGCGTGAGGAAATGGGATTGGACAATGTGAAGTTGATGGTTCCTTTTTGCCGAATGCCGGAAGAAGGTAAACAGGTGCTCAAATGCATGAAATCTTTTGGTTTGGAGCGTGGAAAAAAGAATCTGGAAATTTATATGATGGTTGAGATACCCAGCAATGTCATATTGGCTGAATCCTTTGCAGACTTGTTTGATGGATTTTCTATCGGTTCCAACGATTTGACACAATTAATTTTAGGTGTGGACAGAGATTCTGCACTGGTTAGCGGCCTTTTTGATGAAAACAATCCGGCAGTAAAAGAAATGCTTGCCAAGGTTATTCGGGATGTCAAAAGAAAAGGAAAAACGATCGGGCTTTGTGGTCAGGCACCCAGTGATTATCCTGAATTCGCAGGGTTTTTGGTCGATCAGGGCATTGACAGCATATCATTCAATGCCGATGCCTTGATTGGAGGTATTAAAAATATCCAAAAAGCGGAAAATAAGTAAGTTGAAGACAGATTGGGTAAAAAAGATTTGTTGCACAAGCTGGTAAAGGTTAATTTTAACCAAATAAATCAAACGCATGAAATCTTTATCCTTTATTTTTATCCGGTTGGGAGTTGGGATCAGTATGCTTGGTCATGGTCTGGTCAGGATTCCAAAAATAAGCAATTTCAGTAGTGGAATGGTCGATAGTTTCAATGGATCGTATTTACCTGAATTTATTATTGTTCCTTTTAGTTTGGTACTGCCTTTCCTGGAATTTCTACTGGGATTAATGTTGCTTTTGGGTTGGCATACCCGCATGGCAGGTATTTTGGGTGGAGTTTTGATGCTTTTTCTGATGTTCGGCACTGCTATGATAGAGAACTGGGGTGCCTTACCCTCACAGATGATTCACTTATTGTTTTTTATTTTTGTTTATGAGTTTAATGATAAAAATGCATGGGCATTGGACAGCATTTTTTCAAAAAAATAATTTAACATGATCGACATAGATGATTTAAAATTCCATTTGCCTTTCATTACAGATTCCCGTTTACTTCAAGCAATGGGCAAGGAAGCAAAAATAATAGAAATCGATAAGGGAAAATCCATTATGGAGCCCGGTCAATTTATTAAGATGGTTCCCATTGTCCTTGAGGGAAGTATCAAGGTGCTTCGCATGGATGAAGAAGGGAAAGAATTGTTTTTGTATTACCTGGAGCCGGGCGAGACCTGCGCCTTATCCCTGACTTGCTGTACGGCATCAAAGCCAAGCGAAATAAAAGCTGTGGCAGAAGAGAAGACCACCCTTTTGGCTATTCCCGTCCTCAAACATGAGCAATGGTCTGATGAATTCAAACAGTGGAAAGATTATGTTTCGAGCACCTATCAATCTAGATTTCAGGAAATGCTCAAAACCCTGGATGCAGTAGCTTTCAAGCGTATGGACGAAAGGTTGATGCGGTACATTGTCACTAAAATGAAACAGGCAAAGGCCAATGAACTCCACATTACCCACCAGGAAATTGCAACTGAATTGGGCACTTCCAGGGAGGTTATTTCAAGATTATTAAAGCAATTGGAGAACAAAAAGTGGATTGAACTGGGTAGAAATGTGATCTATATAAGAGATGATTTCGAAGAGTTGATCAATAGATAGAAACAATTATTTTTGTTTTGGAGGCTTTGGCCATAAAAAATTATTTTGGTTGAAATAATTTACTTCATTATCAGTTCATTTTTTTAGTTTTGAATAGACGATAGGTATCCCCTGGATCGATTTTATGAAAAGAACAAGTGCTTTCATATTGCTATTATGGAGTCTTTTGCTGTTTGCAGAACTCAAGGGAGAAAACGATCCGGAAATTTCGTTCAGAAAGCTAAAAACCGGGCAAAACCTCTCCAGTGGAAATATTCAGGCAATTTTTCAGGATAGGGATGGGTACCTTTGGTTTGGCACCAATAATGGACTTAATCGCTACGATGGGTCCACGCTTAATGTGTATTATAGTGACGAAGGTGATTCAAGTACCGTAAGTAGCAGTTCTATTTATAAGATATTTCAGGGTCCGGATGGAGATATTTGGTTAAAGGATTTTGAAAGAGTTTTTAATATCTACAGGAAGGACAAGGGTATATTCGAAAGTGATATGGAGAAAATAGCCTTTCGGTATAATTTGAGAAGCAAGGATATTAGTAAAGTTTTTGAGGATTCGAAGGGCGATTTTTGGTTTCTGCATCCTTACGAAGGAATAACCCATTATAAAAGTGACATCAATAAATCAAGTTATTTTTTTCATAAAGCTTCTTTAGAGGGAAGCCTGAGCTACAATTCAGTTACCGATATTCAGGAGGACATAAAAGGCAATTTCTGGGTTATTTATGACAATGGTTGGATTGATATACTTTCCGGTGAAAGCTTGAAAGTTATCAAGAAAGTTCAGGTGCTCCGCAATGCAGATGAAAACCTGATATATAATTTTGAACTGGTGATGGATGATTCAGGTGATGCCTGGGCATTTTGTCCTGATTATGCGCTGGGCGTATTTCATATCAGTGCTGATGATTATTCCATCCAAAACATCCATGAAAAATCACCAGGCCTGAGATTGAATAATGCTTTGGTTAAATCCGTTATGGCCTTTTCAAAGGAGCAGGTATGGTTGGGAACAGACCATGGTGGGATCAATATTATCGATAAAGGAAAAGGCAAAGTCCGGTATTTGGTCAATAAGCCTGAAAATCCGCAATCATTATCCCACAATGCTGTATATGCCTTGTATTTGGATCAAGATGGAATTGTTTGGGTAGGGACCCACAAAAGAGGGATTGATTTGTATCATCCTCATTTTAGTCGCTTTGGCATGGTAAGGAGGGAAATTGACCCCAATAACCCTATTCCAAAGAATGATGTAAATGCCGTGGAAGAAATGACCGCAGGGCAGATCATTATGGGGTCAAATGGTGGTGGTTTATGGCAATACGATCATTCATCAGGGGTATGCCTGGACCTTATTGACAAAACAGGTTTGGAAGGTGATATTCCGCCACCGGACCTTGTGGTGGTTGACCTGTTTACAGATAGCTTTGGAACACTTTGGATAGGAACCTATCAAAAAGGCTTGTATGCTTTTGACGGAAAGACATTCAAACATTATGCTGCCTCTACAGAAAAGGAGGGTGCCCTCAGGGATAACAACGTTTGGAAAATTTTTGAAGATAGTAAGGGCAGATTATGGATAGGTACCTTAAGGGAAGGGTTATTTTTAATGGACCGGAAAAATGACACTTTTTTGCCATTTGCCGCCGGAGTAAACGGGGTTTCCTTAAACAATAAATATATCACTGGAATCAATGAGGATTCCTTTGGAAATATTTGGGTTGGTGGAAGCAGGGGGATTGATGTTTTTCATCCGGAAAAAGGATATCAGCGGTATTTTTCAGGAAATGAAAACGACCAATCAGGATTGAAAAATCACAATATTTCAGAAATCATCCGGGATCCATATGGCATAATTTGGGTTGGGTCTAGTGGGGGGTTGTTTTATTATGACGAAGAGGCAGGAATATTTCATGGCTTTGATCAGTCCAATGGTCTTGAAAACCATTTCCTGGTCAGTTTGATTGCAGACCAGTCGGGGGATTTATGGTTAAGTTCACAGGAAGGACTCACCCAGGCAAAAGTAAACCGCAGCAATAAGGAACTCCTATTGGAATTTCGTTTTTTTAATACCGGAGATGGACTTCAAGGTAATTACTTCAATAAAAATGCTGCTTTTTTATCTGATAGGGGAGAAGTCTTTATTGGAGGTTCCGATGGAGTTAATTTCGTAAACCCCGTTAATTTTCCATTTATTGAAAAAGAACCAGAAATTGTATTTACAGAATTTCAATTGTTTAACCAAGCCATTTCTGTAAATCAACGCATAAATGGCAGGGCAATATTATCTTCCAATTTGGATAAAAAGAGATCCATTCAATTGAAACATCATGAAAACATTTTTTCAGTTTCATTCTCTTCATTAAACTACCTCAACCCGGAAAAGAGTAGGTTTTTGTACCGTTTGGAAGGCTTCAATAAAGAGTGGGTTAAATTATCCAAACCTCCTTTTAAGGTTTCCTTTACTAATCTGGATCCGGGGAATTATACTTTAATGGTTAAAGCGACCAATGCAGATGGCATTTGGGGGGAGGAAGCGGCTTCTCTTTCTATTGAAATTCTCTCCCCTTTTTGGCTAACCCCATTTGCCTATTTTTTGTATGTTATACTATTCTTATCCATTTTTTTACTGGCCTGGAGGTGGTTTGTTAATCAGGAACGCCAAAGGCTCCAGCGCCTGGAGGAAATAAAGGAAAACCAAAGGTTGGCTGAATTGGATCAAATGAAAAGCCGGTTTTTCAACAATGTGAGCCATGAATTCAAAACCCCGCTTACGTTGATTTTGGCACCGATAGATAAGATAATAATGGATAGACCTGAAAGTCCTGAAATATTTCAATTCACTACCATTCAAAAGAATGCCAAAAAGCTCCTGCTTATGGTCAACCAATTATTGGAAGTGAGGAATATGGAAAGTGATTCCCTGAAATTGGAAACTTCAGAAGGGGAGATAGTTGCATTCATTGAGGAGAATGTACGTGCATTTCAAAGTTTATCGGTCAATAATCAAATCGGATTGACCTTTGGATCAAATGTAAGAAGCATACCTACTTCTTTTGATCCGGATAAAATGAGCAAGATCATTTATAACCTGTTGTCCAATGCTTTCAAATTTACCCCAAAAGGAGGTGAGGTAAATGTTGGCTTGGAATTTCAACAGCAGGGTCTCCGCAATGGCTTATTGAAGATCAAGGTTCAGGACTCTGGAGCAGGAATGGGTAAGGAAACCTTGAACCGGATCTTCGACAGGTATTTCACGCTGAATACAGCAGGAAATCAAGGTACAGGTATTGGATTGTCTCTGGCACAAGAGTATACAAAACTTCACGGTGGATTAATTGAAGTGGAAAGCCAGCCAGGGCGAGGCACCTTGTTCGTAATTTCCCTGCCGCTTTCCATAAGGGAGGGCTACCTTACCTGGGAGGAATTTTTTATGGATACAGGAAGGGAAGAGTTGATTGCTTCAGGTCAATCCCCTATTATAGCCGATAGGCCTACTTTGCTGCTGGTGGAGGATAATCATGAATTAAGGCATTACTTGGCAGAGGTACTGAAAGAAACCTACATTGTGGATCAGGCAGGTGATGGTAAAGAGGCATTGGAGAAGGCATTAAGTAAAATACCGGACCTAATCTTGTCGGATATACTAATGCCTGAAATGGATGGTATCGCCTTGTGTTCTGCGATCAAATCAAATATTAAAACTTCGCATGTTCCGGTAGTTCTGCTTACCGCAAAGACAGCAGAGGAGGATCATTTGTTGGGACTTGACTCGGGATGCAATTTATACCTCGAAAAACCCTTTAGCCTGGAAATACTACTTTCGGCGCTCAAAAACCTTTTGGAAGAAAGATCACGGTTACAAAAACATTACCGCAAAATTATTTCGGTCCAAACCAGTGATGCTGAAATGGAGTCCCTGGATGACAAATTGATCCAAAAGGCAGTTGCATTGGTAGAAAAAGAAATCGAAAACCCGGATTTTTCTGTTGAAATATTGAGCAAATCTTTGGGTATGAGCCGGGTTCACCTGTATAAAAAAATCAACTCCCTTACGGGTCAAAATCCGCTGGAATTTATCCGGTCTATCCGTTTGCAAAGGGCAGCGCAGCTTTTGGAAATGAACCAGTATACCGTTTCAGAGGTAGCGTATAAGGTAGGTTACAACAATGCCAAATATTTTTCAAAACACTTTAAAGCCAACTATGGTAAACTTCCATCCCAATTTCAAAAAAATAATGAAAATGAATAATCTTTACTGCTTACTTTTTATATCCTGTGTTCTGGCCTCATGTGCAGCACCCCAGGCTGATCCACCGGAACCAGTAAATCCGGTTCCCCATACAAGACAGCTTGAATGGCAGGAGTTGGAGTTTTATGCTTTTGCCCATTTTAACATGAATACCTTTACCAATATGGAATGGGGAATGGGAAATGAAGACCCCGCTTTATTTAACCCTACAGATTTTGACCCGGCACAATGGGCAAAGGTCTGTAAAGAGGCTGGAATGAAAGGTATTATTATTACGGCCAAACACCACGACGGCTTTTGCCTGTGGCCCACAGCTACCACTCCACATTCTGTAAAAAATGCTACCTGGAAGGATGGAAAAGGTGATATCATCAAAGAGGTAGCTGAAGCATTCCGGAAGGAAGGACTTAAATTCGGGATTTACCTTTCACCCTGGGACAGAAACCATCCGGACTATGGAAAGCCGGAATATATTGAGGTATTCAGGCAGCAATTAAGAGAATTGCTAACCAATTATGGAGAGATATTTGAAGTTTGGTTTGATGGGGCAAATGGAGGTACAGGATACTATGGCGGGGCCAACGAAGAGAGAAGGGTAGATAAAAAAAACTACTATGATTGGCAAAACACTTATGCCATCATTAGAGAACTCCAACCCAATGCGGTGATATTTGGTGATGCAGGCCCTGATGTCAGGTGGGTGGGTAATGAACATGGATTTGCCTACGAGACTACCTGGTCCAATCTGATGCGGGATTCGATCTATGGGGGTATGCCTGAATATGCGGAAAAATATGCATCCGGACAGGAAAATGGGACCCATTGGGTGCCTGCAGAAGCAGATGTTTCCATCCGGCCGGGTTGGTATTACCATGAATATGAAGACCATAAAGTCAAATCCCTTCCACAACTTTTGGAAATCTATTACAATAGCATTGGCAGAAACAGTTCTCTTTTATTGAACTTTCCTATTGATAAAAGGGGGAAAATCCATGAAAATGATGTCAGCCAACTCATGAAACTGGTAAATAAAATTAAAGAAGATTTTGCATCTCCTTTACCCATGGATGCAGATAATTTATCGGCCAGCTCCAGTAGGGGAAAGGGTTTTGAGGTTCAGCAAATTTTAAACGAGAAACTGGGTAACTTCTGGGCTGCTGAAGATGGACAAACCTCAGCTTCTATCACTATAGACTTCCCCGGTCCGGTTGTTTTTAACCGGTTTCTTGTTCAGGAAAACATCGCTCTGGGTCAAAGGGTCAAATCCTTTGACCTGGAAGTGCAGCAGGCAGATAATTCCTGGAAGAAGATTGCTTCAGGTACCACCATTGGATTTAAAAGAATATTACGATTGCCGGATACTGAGGCCAGATCTATCAGGTTTACCATTAATAATTCAAAGGACAGTCCGACGGTCAGCCACCTGGCCTTTTTTAAGGCCCCCAGTTTGCTGCTTCCACCTAAAATCAGCAGGGAAAAATCCGGTATGGTGAGTATGGAAGCCTCCGAAGAAGGGCTGGAAATGTATTATACCCTGGATGGGTCTGATCCTGCTAAAAATGGACAATTGTATGCCGGGCCATTTCAAGTTTTGGAGCCCACCTCCATCCATGCCATTTCCAGGGATCCACAGGCGGAAAAGTTCAGTGAACCTGTACAAAAGGAATTTCAGCTGGCAAAGAAAGACTGGGAAGTGATGGAGCCTGGAGAAAACGCCACACAGGTAATTGATGATAATGCCAGTACCAATTATTTCAGTAATCAGGATAGGGTGACTATTGACCTTGGTGCCACATATTCACTAAAAGGTTTTACTTATTTCCCCATGCAGAACAGGTATTTGTCAGGTTTGATCCAATCATTTTCCTTTCTGGTAAGTAAGGACGGGGAAAGCTGGACGGAAGTCAGCAAGGGGGAATTTGGTAACATTGCCAACAGTCCAATCGAACAACGGGTAATTTTCCCTACAGTGGAGGCCCGCTTTATTCGATTAAAAGCATTGAGTAAACTGGATGATCAGCCAGCTAGTTTTGCCGAAATAGGAGTGCTGATTGAATAATTGGGTTGGCTGATATATTTATACCTGAAAAAATTGCATTTGTATGTAAAACAATGCGGTTAGTTTGGAAATTGGCTTATTTCTTGTAACTTGATAGGAGTAAATATTCATCAACCAAACCAAAGAAAAATGTTAACCTGGGTAATTGTGTTTTTAGTAGTAGCATTGATTGCTGCTGTATTGGGTTTTTCCGGGCTTGCTTCCGGATTGGCTTCCATTGCCAAAATAATCTTTTATTTGTTCCTGATCTTATTGGCGATAAGCTTAATTGCGGGGGCCTTAAACGGCTTTTAATAAAAACAGGAAGCCACCTAATCGGTTGGCTTCCTGCTTTCTCAATCGGCTTATACTATAAAGGTTGGGGGAGTTCTGGTACAGGAACGTGGACTACCGTTTCTAAAAAGTTGATCGATTCTTCTAAAACTGCTTTCCATTGGTCGGTTTTAATATCCGAGGCAATGACATGGTCTCCAGCTTCCGGAAAGCTGGTTTTCCTTTTCAGTTGAGCAGGAGTGTTGATCTGCTCAAACATTTGGAGCATGGCAGGTACGGATACCACCCTGTCCTGATTTTCCTCATCCTTATAATAATATCCCAGAAAAAGAGGCTGCTTTACTTTTTCGAAGGTCTCCTTATTCATTTCACTTTTTACCAAAATGCCAAGGCTGGTATATGCATTGATATGAAGCCTGTTGGCCCAGTATTTCCCTTCCTCCTCTTCTCTTGGAACTACCATTACCCCATTTTCCGTCATGGTAATCTGCATCAGTTGTTTCATCCAGGGTTGAAAAAGAGGATCTAATTTATCTCCATAGATGGCTACACAAGGGGAATACAAAAGCAAAGCATGGATATCAGGTCGTTCCTCCGCCAAAACCAATGATAAGGCTCCACCCATAGAAGTACCGATAACAATGACTTTTTCTCCCAGTTGCTTACTGATCATAAAAGCCTCTCTGGCTCCCTGAACCAATTGTTGTGCATCCAGGTATTCAAAAGCATTAGGCCTGTCGATGCCATGTTCAGGTAAGCGGCTGAGGAATAGATTAGCGCCAAAGTGCTCGGCAATTTTCTTGTGGACAGGATCTCCTTCCATTTGACTGGCGCCAAAACCATGAACATAAAGGATACTAAAAGGTGTTTTTTCCTTTTTTGTGCTGTCAGCCCACAGGATTCTGGCCTGGTTATTGACTTTTAAGCCCTTAACCGTATCCTCTTTGGCCTTGATAAAAGCTTCCAGTTCTGCAAGATCAGTTGGGACTTCAGGATAGGTTCCCGACAGGTCCTGTATACTTTCTCTGGGTCCCAACATGTAAGCGATTACCAGTAAGATGGCTAAACCCATTAGCCAGGGGATGATTCTTTTCATACGTTTATTATTGTCTTGCAACCGGAACCCTTGTCAGACGGTCTAGAACCGTCTGACAAGTAACATTCATGACCTATAAATTACTCAATTATGATCATGTCTCGTTGTGTCGCCTGTGTCATTCTCGATTTCATGTGTCTATAATTTGCTTTTCAAAGGTCACATTCCCGCCCGGATGACGCCAGTCGGACGGGGAATCTTCGCATGATTAATAATCATCCAACTGGGTGACGTTTTCGTCATGCCTGCCTGCGGTAGGCAGGCTCGATTTCATGTACTTACTTTTTGATGTCCTCATAGGAGGCGACTACACCTCTTACCATAGCAGAACTAAAACCATGGTGTTCCATTTCATTTAGGCCTTTTATGGTTGAGCCCTTGGGAGTGGTGACTTTATCAATGGCTGCTTCCGGGTGAATCCCTTTTTGAATAATAAGTTCTGCTGCTCCCTTTACAGTTTGATTGACTATCTTATTAGCAGTTTTCGCATCAAAACCTATCTGTATACCTCCCTGGGTCATGGCCCGCATAAACCGGAGTACAAATGCCGTCCCGCAGGCTCCCAATACTGTAGCGGCTTCCATCAGGTGTTCTTCTATAGTGATGGATATACCCACACTGTTAAATATGGATTTGACTACATCTTCTGATTCAGGCGTGAAATTCTCGCCGCAAATGCAGGTAATGGACTCTTTAATATCTGCTGCAATATTGGGCATTACCCTGAAAACAGTGGTGCCTGGCTCCAATTCCTGCTTTATGCGCTCAATGGTAACTCCTGCGGCCAAAGAAGCAATTACCTGCTTTTTCTTGTATAAAAACGGTTTGATCTCCTGCAAGACAGGTTTGATGTTGTAAGGCTTAACTCCCAAAATGACAAAATCTGCGTCTTTTACAGCCTCCTTATTATCCGCTAAAACGGTAACTCCCTGAGATTGCAGGTAAAACAGGCTTTCAGGGTGTCTTTTGGTAACCGTCAGGTTTTTTCCATCAAAACCCGAACTGGACAATAATCCGTTTACAATAGATAAGCCCAGGTTCCCACAGCCAATGATGGCAATCTTCGTGTTTTTGTCCATTTCTGGTCCTTTAAATTAAAATTCAGTGTTAAAATTAATCAATATTTGTGGATAAATTCATTTAATTTATTCTGATCCCGGTTGAATTTGCTGGGTGTAAATGTAAAAATTGGGATCTGCTTCTATCATTTCTTTTTCTATCAAATCGGTTGTGCTTTGCCATTCCGATGTAGGTTTTAACCAATTTGTTTTACCATTTTGGCTGATTTTCAAAGGCATGGCAAAGTCATCTACCACTTCTTTCCAACGGAAAAAAAGCTGGTCGTCCTTCCAGTAAAACTGGAACAGGGGAACATCGGCGGTTCTCAGGTACTGATCAAAAAAGGATTGAAGGGGCAATCCGGTCCTTTTGGCTAGAAATGTTTCTATATCATTAGTTGTTACCGTCTGGTGATAAAAGGTTTCGTTCATTTCCCGAAGGATATTCCTCCACTTTTCATCATCAGCTATCCATTGCCTCAGGGTGTGCAAGATATTGGCTCCTTTGAAATACATGTCGCCCGACCCCCGCTGATTAACCTCATAGTCACCAATAATGGGGATGTCGTTTTTTATCACCTGCCGGGCACCCTGCAGGTAGGCATTGCCGGCATTTATCCCGTAGTGATAATCCAGAAACAGGCTTTCGGAATAGGTAGTGAAGCTTTCATGGATCCACATATCGGCAATATCCCGGTAGGTAATGTTATTGGCAAACCATTCGTGCCCGGCTTCATGTATAATGATATAATCAAAGGTCATTCCCCAACCAGTTTCACTAAAATCTTTCCCCTTATAGCCCTGCTGGTAGCCATTCCCGTAGGTTACGGCAGATTGATGCTCCATCCCCAGGTAAGGCACTTCAATCAGTTTAAACCCATCCTCATAGAAAGGATATGGGCCAAACCAATACTCAAAAGCACGCATCAGCCGCGGCACATCTTTAAACTGGACCCTGGCTTTATCCAGGTTTTCTTTGAGTACATAGTAATCCAGCGTCAAAGGGCCCTTCTCTCCCTGATAATCCTCAGAAAAATGGGCATAATCGGCAATGCTGATGTTTACGCCATAATTGTTAATGGGATTGGACACAAACCAATGGTAGGTGCTAGTACCATCCTCATGTTTTTCTGTCTTTCTAAGCCTCCCATTCGATATGTTCATTAATGGATCAGGAACATTCACACTGATCAGCATGCTATCAGGTTCATCATACATATGGTCTTTACAGGGCCACCAAAGACTGGCCCCATCTCCCTGGTTTGAATTGGCAATAAAAGGTTTTCCTTTTGCGTCTTTCTTCCAGGTAAGGCCACCACTCCAGGGAGGGTTGGGACTGATTCTAGGATTACCTTCATAGGAGATTTCAAGATTGTGAACGCTTCCCGGTTTTTGTGGAGAAGGAAGTCGTACGAAATAAGCATTTCCTTCTCTTTTGTAAGCCAGTTCTTTTTCATCCTGCCGGAAGCTCCTTATTCTCATCGGCTCCTGCAGATCAATTTGAAGCAATTGTCCTTCCCTGAGCACTTTATAATGTACGGTATTTGTTCCTTCAATGGTTTTTTTTCTTGGATCCACCTCAATATCAAGGTGGTAGAATACCAAATCCCACCATTCCCTTTCAGGGGTGATGCTTCCTCTAAGGCTGTCTTGTCTGGTATAGGGAATACCCACTTGTTGGGCATGGGTTATTGGGAGGGAAAAAATAAGGCATAGAAAAAGAGCAAAAATATATGTAGACGTAAAATCAAGTGATAATTTCATAAGTTGGGGAGCAATTATTCGTAACGGTCTGTGATATCAAGTTTTTCCAAATCAATCATAAGTTGAGCCACTTTTTCTGTGACATCCTTAAAAAACCGCTCGCCTTTTTCCTTACTGGAAGCTTTGGGGTTCCCAATGCCTGTATCTTCGGTGACCATGGACCATTTTCTCTCTGCCCAGGCCCAGCCTTCCCTCAGGGCTTTGACTTTTGATTTTTTTTCTGCTCCATCACCTGTTTCTGCCAGGGGACCCACCAGGTGGGAATGAAGGTGCATGATCAGGCTTGTTTCCATTTCATCGGCATGGTCCCCCATGTGGTCAAAATATTGTGTTTTATCCAGGGCCTGGAACCAATTGCAGGTGCTGAAAAACATGTCGGGAAATTGAAGTCCAATTTCTCTCAGGATGGTTTTGAAATCATTTCCTCCATGACTGTTCAAAATCAACAATTTTGGAATTCCCTGCCGGTGTAAAACGCTGGTCAGGTCTTTGATAATGGCCAGTTGGGTGCTGGGGTTGAGGTTCATGTCCAGGTAAATATCGGCTTGCCCCGTATTCACACCAAAGGGAATGGTGGGTAATATCATTACTTTTGCTCCCTTTTCCCAGGCGATTTTCCCGGATGCTGCCGCGACAGCGTCTGCTTCGTAAATATCGGTACCATAGGGCAGGTGGTAGTTATGGGCTTCGGTGGCTGCCCAGGGGAGTACCGCCAACTCAATTTTTTCTTTTTTCAGTGCTTTCCAATTGGTTTCAGCCAAAATATAGGGTCTCATGATCTTGGTTTGTTAATTTATCTGGTCTCCGTTCCTAAAATGTAAATAAACCATATTTTTTCAAAAATTCCTTCTTCTATGGGCAATGACTTTATTTAAATGGCTTCCAATGCAGACGAAGCAAGGAATTACAACCTACCGCTGTCTGTAGCCCTTTTCTAAATGGAACCCCGCCAGATAACTGGAAAAATTTTACCGTAAAAGTATTAATAGCATTCCTGACATATCCTGCCTGAATGATTGAGGAGTTCTGGGCTTGGATTGATCCATAGGAATGGCCAATCCTATTTTATCCTACCGGATAAAGTACTGCTATCCGTAAATAAAACACACCAGACCTGGTCGGATTTTGAATAATTCAGAAATTATCCCATGGGTTATTCATATTGTTTGGCGATTTGCTCCAGCCTTTTTTGAATGGTATTTTGGTCTATCCATTGTC
This sequence comes from Cyclobacterium plantarum, assembly GCF_011290685.1. Lineage (GTDB taxonomy): Bacteria > Bacteroidota > Bacteroidia > Cytophagales > Cyclobacteriaceae > Cyclobacterium > Cyclobacterium plantarum. Next base: position 123,987 of record NZ_JAANYN010000006.1, on the reverse strand, counting down.
CCCTGGCCATTACCCCAATCGGATTCCTCAGATTTTCCAGGTTGTCCAGGGGATTGTCATTGACCAAAATTAAATCCGCTTCCATTCCTTTTTTAATTTCTCCAAAATTCCCGCCGAAGAATAAAGCAGGGTTGATGGTTCCAATTTGAATGGCTTCCAGAGGACTCAGGCCAGCATCAAGCATGCCCTGCAATTCATGATGTATGGAAAATCCGGGGACATTGAAAACCTGGGGCGCATCTGAACCAAGGAGTAGGCCTTGTCCGTCTTCATGTAAGGATTGTATCAGTTGGTACCTGATTTCCTGGAATTGTTGCCATTTTTCCTTTTCATAGGAATCTCCTTCAGTCAGGTTATTTTTGCTTTCAATCCAGTTGTTTCGTGTTTCAGGAGACATGTATTTCATTTCAGGCTGGTTGACCAATTCCTCTGCCGGTATGGGAGAAAACCAACGGTCGAAAAGGGCCTGGGTAGGCACCACCCAAACCTTATTTTTTTTACTCAGCGCTACCAGTTCCGGAATGCTTTCCATTTTGGCCAGGTCGGTGAAATTGTACCCGAAAAATCCATTTTCTGTTGGATTAACCCCTGCGTCTTCAGGAACCAAACCTTCCAGAAAGCCATCTACATGGTCCACCGTTTGGTAACCGTTTTTTAAAGCATGTCTGATTCCTACCAAATTGGACACGTGTCCGGCATAGGGGATTCCCACTTCCTGAGCAGTTTTGACAAGGGTGTCAAATACATGCTTTCGGATGCCCGGGTGAAGTTTTAGAAAATCATAACCTTCCCTTGCATAGGTACTCACCTTTTCACGGGCCTCTTCAGGAGTCCGCACGGTATTGCCGTTTAAAGAAGGGCTTGAGGTAAAGATTCGTGGAGAAAGGATTTCCTGATTGGCTGCTTTTTCCCTGAGTGGAAGATGGACCGGATTGCCCAACATCCCTCTGATGGTGGTAATTCCATTTGAAAGATACAAGAATAATGTCTCTTGCACCAGGGGCTCATTCCATTCCCCAGCGGGAATATGGGCATGCATTTCCGCGAGACCGGGTAAAAGATAATGGTTGGCAGCATCAATGACATTTGCCTGCCCCCATTCGGCCGGGTTTCCGGCTGGAATAACCTGATCGATTACCTGTCCATCAATGACCACATGGCATTTTTCTATTTCACCCGTACGGACATCAATGACATTTGCATTTTCAAATACAGTGGAGGTTTCACTTAGGTTATATTGCTGGGTCTTTGGCCCACAGGAGAAACTCACTATCAGGACAGTGATTAAGTGCATCAAATTTCTCATAATCTTGTGTTTTAAGGTTTAACCAAACTGGGTTTACAGCTTAAACCAATAGTAAAATTTTCCCTATATGTGTGGAACTTTCCATCAATTGGTGCGCATGTTGGGCATCTGTCAATGGGAATGCTGTATGAATTATGGGTTTAATCTTGTCCGGAAAAAGAGGCCAAATTTGGGCCATCAACTGGGTGGCAATATGACCTTTGTAGGCTACAGATTGGGGTCTTAAGGTAGACCCGGTAAGTACCAGTTCATTTTTCATGATCCTTATCAGGTCGACTTCACCAATTTTGTTTTTCATGGCATTGATCATAATGAGCCTGCCCTTAGGGGCCAATAGCCTGATATTTTTTAATGTATAATCTCCACCGACCATGTCCAGAATGATATCTATTGCGGCACCATCAAAATGGGTTTTAATTTTGTCCTCAAAATCGTCTAGCTGGTAATTGATAGCCATTTCAGCTCCCAAGGCGATACATGCCTGGCATTTTTCATCGGTTCCGGCTGTGGTAAACACCCTGCCTCCCAATGCGTTGACCATCTGTATGGTAGCTACCCCTATGCCGCTGCTGCCACCGTGAACGAGAACCTTATCGGTGGAACGGAATTTCCCCTTTTCGAAGACATTGTTCCAAACCGTAAAAAAGGTTTCGGGAAGGGAGGCCGCTTCTTCCAGGCTGATACCTTCAGGAATGGTTAAGCATTGGCTTGCCGGAGCCACCACATATTCTGCATAGCCACCACCTGCAATCAGGGCACAAACCTGGTCGCCTATTTCCCAGGTTTTCACTGTTTTTCCCAATTGCTCCACAGTTCCCGAAATTTCCAGGCCAGGTATATCTGAAGGTACTCCATCCGGAGCCGGGTATTTACCCATTCGTTGGGCCAGATCCGGCCGGTTTACTCCCGCAGCCCTGACTTTGATCAATACCTCATTTTCTCCTGGCTCCGGCTTAATTCTTTCTTTAACCTGTAATACTTCGGGATCGCCCGGCTCAGATATTACTACTGCTTTCATGTGTTTATGATTTGTTTTTATTAGGTCAAAACTTACCCTGTACCGAAGGTTGGGTTAGCCTGTCCTGACGTTAAGGAGAATCTCGAAACAATAATCATCCCGCTGTGTGATGTTCTCCTTATGCTTCATTTCATCTGTTTATAATTTGATTTTTAATGGTCAGATGGAATCTCGCAATGATAATCATCCCTCTGTGTGACGTTTTCGTCATGCCTGCCTGCGGTAGGCAGGCTCGATTTCATGGTTGCTTATTTGATGACCAATAAGGGCACATGGGTGTGATAGGCCATTTCCACACTGTGGCTTGGTCTGAATATTACATCAAAAAATCCCCTGTCCTTTGAAAACATGACCAACATGCATTTTGGTTTATCTTTAAGGAAATTATCCAAACCTTTGCCAGCATCTGCTTCCTCCAGCTTTTCAAAACTGAATTCACTGTCAGGGAAATTTTCATTCACGTAGGATTCCATGCCTTTGAAAAGTATTTTCTTATTGAAATCTGGTTTGGTAATTACATGGATGATGCGATAAGGCAAATTCCATGTTTCGGTCAGCGAGATTAATTTTTTAAACATGCCTTCATTTTCATTTTCCAATTCCAGCGCAACATCAATCTCTTGTACAGCATCAAAGGATGCACCAAAAGGCACTGCAATGACAGGTACTTCACTTTCTTTGATCACGGTAGCGGTATTGGATCCGATTAATTTCTTTTTGATCCCGCTTGCTCCTTGGGTTCCCATGATCACCAGGTCATAGTCTCCATTGGCTACAGTCGCAAAAATGGCAGTGGAAACCGTGCCTTGAATTATCTTATAATTCATTTGTATACCATCTCCATAAGTTTTAATGGATTTTTTCATCGCTACTTTGGCATCATTTTCAATAGTCTGTATGATTTCCGTGGCCTGGGCAGCAAAATCATATACAGCATAATAAGAATACAAAAGGGTGATGCTGGCATCTTGTTGCAGGGCATAAGCTTTTGCAAATGCCAGGGCATTTTCAGCATTTTCGGATAAATCAGTAGGAACGAGAATTTTCATGGTGGATATCTTTAGGACTTTAATTTAGCGAAATTAAATCTAATCCGCACAATGATTTAAATCATATATATTTGTAGGAAGATCAAAAGTAACCCTTTAAGATATGTTTGAATTTGACAAAGAAAAGCATTACCCCAAGGAAACGGAAAGCCGGGTAGTGATCCGTTTTCAGGATTGTGATCCCTTGCAGCACCTCAACAACGCCAAGTATTTTGATTACTTTTTCAATGCAAGAGAAGATCAGGTACCCAAACTCTACGGGGTAGAGATGATTGATTTTATCAGGAAATACAATGCGGCCTGGGTGGTTTACAACCATAACATTTCTTATATAAGACCAGCAAAGGTTGGGGAGTGGGTACGCATTATGAGCAGGGTTATTTGGCACGACCACCATTCTTTGGTTGTGGAATATTACATGACGGATGATAATAAGGAGGAGTTGAAAACCCTTATGTGGACAACAATGCGCTATGTCGACATTAAAGAAGGTCGGTCCACAGACCACAAAGGAGCAGTAAAATCTTTTTTACTAGCGGTTTCAGAAGATGTAAATGTTGCCGAGATGTCTATAAGGGAAAGAATTAAAGAAATAAAATCCAAATTAATTCAGACTTAAAAGGGGGGCTTATCCCTGTTTGACAACTCTGAATCCAAATAATAAAATGAAACAGTCCATTTCAAAAACATTTCTTTAATTAACTGCTATCCATATCATTCATCGTTGTTCTTTTTTCAAAGTTCCGCACCTGGCAAAAATCCGCTTACTTACCAGCAGCTGAAGGAGAAGGTTACCAATGTAGTTTTCTGCCCGACTGATAAAGGCCTTAATTATTCCAGGTGTGAGAAATGTTTCCTAAGACCTGTCTGCTGGTTTTGTTGGAGATTTTAATAGGAAGTGTCTCTCCATTTCAGAAACCGCCCGGAAGGCAGTATCTATTCAAAAACCAGCTAAGCCAGTCAATCTCCAACCACCCTGAAAAGTACATTCGAAGGGTTAGTAAAAGAAGCCTTGCTATCACTAATCGGGATTGGTTTTTTCATAAACCCACTCAAAATAAGTTGTTTATCCAGAATAAGGTGGATTAGTAAAATTGAATAATAAACAGGAAATTTGAGGATGGAGGAGGACAAATATTTCAATACCCAACAACTTTACGGATTTTTACCTTCCGAAAACAAAGAGGTGGGAAAATTGGCGACCCTGGCCCTTGATATGCGTTGGTCTTGGAATCACGCCACCGATAAACTGTGGAGACAATTGGATCCAGAGCTTTGGGACCAAACCCAAAACCCCTGGTTGGTACTGCAGACTGTATCAAGAAATAGGGTCGAGCAACTGCTTAAGGATCCATTATTTAAGGAAAAATTGGATGCATTACTTGAAAAAAGAGAAAAAGCAACCAACAGCTCTGCCTGGTTTCAGGAAAAATACCCTCAATCTGGTTTGACCCATTTGGCTTATTTCAGCATGGAATTCATGCTGAATGAAGCACTCCCAATTTATGTTGGTGGGCTTGGTAATGTTGCCGGCGATCAGTTAAAATCAGCCAGTGATTTGGGAGTCCCCGTAACCGGAATTGGATTGTTCTATCAGCAGGGATATTTTCGTCAGGAGATTGATCATGATGGGAACCAAAAAGCCATTCATGCCTTTAATGATCCGGGACAAGTACCCATCATTCCCTTGAGAAAACCTGATGGGGAATGGTTAAGGATAACCGTTCAGCTGGGAGGTTTTAGCCTTTGGCTCCGTACCTGGGAAGTCCAGGCGGGTAGGGTAAAGCTTTTCCTATTGGATAGCAATGACCCGGCCAATTTGCCGGTTCACCGGGGTATTACCAACGAATTGTACGGAGGCGGGCCGGAACTTCGGATTAAGCAGGAAATTATTCTGGGGATTGGAGGCTGGAAATTACTAGCTGAGATGGACTTAAAACCTGAGGTCTGTCATTTAAATGAAGGTCATTCAGGATTTGTGGTATTGGCCAGGGCAGCGGAAATCATGAAAGAAAAAAGGTGCTCATTTGAAGAGGCTCTTTTCATATCCCGACCCGGGAACCTGTTTACCACCCATACGGCCGTTCCAGCGGGATTTGATCATTTTCACCCCCACCTTATGGAAAATATGCTGGGACAGTATGCCAGAGATGTTTTGGGAATTGGTTTGGAAAGATTGATGGCACTTGGAAGGCAAAATCCTGGCAATTCCGAAGAGTATTTCAATATGGCTTTCTTAGCCCTGCGGGGATGCGGGGCAGTAAATGGGGTTAGCCAATTGCATGGTATTGTGAGCAGGGAACTCTTCAGTTGCCTGTTTCCTCGCTGGCCCTTAAATGAAATCCCTATTGGGCACGTTACGAATGGAGTACATATGCCCACCTGGGACAATGAATTTTCTGATAAAATTTGGACAAATGCCTGCGGAAAGGATAGGTGGAGAGGTGATCTGGCCGATATGGAACCAGCCATGTGTCAATTGTCAGATGAAGCATTATGGGATCTGAGAAGTATTTGCAGGGAAAACCTGGTTCATTTTATCAGGAGCCGCTTTGAACGACAATCCAGACTTGGAGGAAGAAGAAATCACTTAAACCTGAAAATAGAGGATATTTTTGATCCTCATGTTTTAACTTTGGGATTCGCCCGGCGGTTTGTTTCCTACAAAAGACCAAATTTGCTTCTATGGGATAAGAAAAGACTAATGCACTTGCTCAATCATAAATCCTTTCCCCTTCAGTTGGTACTTGCCGGAAAAGCCGGGCCAGGGGATGAGACGGGTAAAGCCCTGATCAAGGAATGGATCCAATTCATTGAAGAAAACAGTTTGCACCAAAAGGTGGTTTTCCTTAGCGATTATGATATGGGCATCACCGAACAATTGGTGAGTGGGGTGGATGTTTGGATGAATACACCAAAAAGGCCTTGGGAAGCCTGTGGCACCAGTGGTATGAAAGTACTTGTCAACGGTGGGCTTAATCTTTCCACCCTTGATGGTTGGTGGGCCGAAGCTTTTTCACCGGAAGTAGGCTGGGCCATTGGAAATGCAGCAGATACAAAAGATAATGGGCTTTCTGAGGAGAGAGAGGCAGAATTGCTTTATGACATGCTGGAATATCAGGTGATTCCTGAATTTTATGAGCGTAAACCAGACGGCCTGCCACTCAGGTGGCTCGAAAGAATCAGGAAAAGTATGTCCAGGCTTGCGCCGGTTTTTTCGGCCAACAGGACGGTAAGGGAATATACCGACAATTATTATTTACCTGCAGCTCAACAGTATCTGGAGCGAAGTGCCGGTATTACAGGAAAGGGAAGGGAGATTTTTGAAATACAACAACAAATCCGGCAACATTGGGACAAGATAAGTTTTGGTGATATTCAGACAGAAACCAAAGGAGAATTTCATGTTTTTCGGGTATCTCTGGTGTTGGAGGAAATTCATCCCGAATGGGTTTCGGTGGAGATTTTCGCAGAAAATGGTAATGGGGGAATGCCAGAAAAGATCAAAATGGAAAGAGTAGAAAACATGGATGACCATAGGCATCAGGTTTACACGGGAAAAGTGCCTGCCAACCGGCCCCTTTCTCATTTTACCATTAGGGTGATTCCCTTTTTTAAGGAATTGGCCCTGCCTTTAGAGTCTTCTTATATTCTTTGGCAGCGTTGAGAGAAGTCAAAAAACATTACCTTTGATCAAAAAATAAGGTTATGAACTTTTCTGATCTTGGACTTTCATCAAAAATCCTGGAGGCGGTTAACAATGCCAAATACCTGGAGGCCTACCCCGTTCAGGTCAAAGCCATACCTGCAATCTTAAAAAAGAAAGATGTAATGGCCCTGGCGCCGACGGGTTCAGGCAAAACAGCAGCTTATGTGCTTCCTCTTTTGGAAATGTTCCAGAATTGGCCCTTTGTAAAAAGCCGGATCATGCCGGTATTGGTACTTGTCCCCACCCGGGAACTCGCCAGCCAGGTGGAGGAAACGATGAGGGGCTTCAGTGAATTTTTACCCAGAAAAGTAAAAACACTCGCTGTGTATGGTGGTGTTTCCATTAATCCTCAGATGATGGACATATATGGTACAGAGGTTTTGATTGGCACCCCGGGACGATTGCTGGACCTCTTGTCAAAAAATGCAGTGGATCTCTCGGAATTGAAAATATTGGTATTGGATGAGGCCGATAAGATGCTCAACCTTGGGTTTAAAGAGGAAGTGAATGAAATCCTTTCCACCTTACCCGCGAAAAGGCAAAATATCCTCTTCTCTGCTACCATGGAAGAGCCTGTGGAAATGTTGATGGCCAGGATGCTACACCAGCCGGTTAGAATAGAAATAGAACAGGATAAAATAACCCCGGAACTGATCACCCAGTCTGCTTATAGGGTGGCAAGGGAAAATAAAGGGCCTTTATTGAGGTTTTTGATTCAGGAAGGGAATTGGCAACAAGTGCTGGTATTTACAGCCTCAAAAAGGGCGGCAGATAACCTGGCCGCAAAATTAAAAAAACACGGTATTCAGGCACAGTCTTTTCATGGTGACAAAAGCCAGGGAGCTAGGACAGGAGCCTTAAACCTGTTCAAGGAAGGAAGGCTCAGGGTTTTGGTGGCCACGGATTTGGCGGCTCGTGGTATTGATATCCAATTTTTGCCCCATGTAGTGAATTATGAACTTCCCAGATCCCCGAAGGACTATATCCATCGGATTGGTCGAACTGGCAGGGCTGGTTCCTCGGGAGAGGCCATTTCCCTGATTTCTGAGGAGGATGAACACCATTTTAAAATCATTCAGAAAAAAATGAAAAGGAATGTTGAGTTGATTGACCCGGCCAACCTGGGCTTTTAAATGCTCCAATATCATTTCCTATACCATAAACACCCTGAGTTCAATCCAACGGAGGCAGAAAGTTTTTAGGAATAATAAGCAGTTCCAAACAGGTTTCGGTCACACAAATAGAAAACTGTAAGGCACAAGGATCGATCGAAAAATTTTTCTTTTTGCAATTTATGATTTTATTTGAATGAATGTGATTCCATAGGCTGAAAAGCACTATTGTCCTCCTGATTTGTGCCTTTTCGAAAATCGATTTTTTTCTGAAAAAGGATTGAAATCAAGATAAAAAATGGTGCCTAAAAAGCTTGAAAGGCTTTAACCAGGCATGGTAAAAGGTGGTCTTCCTGTTTTTTCAAGTATTTCCCTGGACCAATTGAATGCTTCGGGAACCTCTCCTTCAAATACTACCCTGGTCGGGGATATAAGGGCAGGAAGCTGATACAAATCAGTGATGCGCAATACATTTAACATTTCAAGTGGAAAATCACGTCCGCTTTTAGGGCTGGGCTGATCATGTGTACCAGGTGGATTTTGAAGAATAACCTCCTCACATTGCTCATCCAAAAATGCGGCATATAGAGCTATTGCAGTCATTCCATCTCTGGCTGCAATACTGATTTTCTCAGGGTCCACTCCGGGAAGAGTTCTGGCAAAAGTAAGTGCTCTGAACGCATCATACACTTGCATGGAAGCAATTGTCCTTCCTGTCCATGCTGCCGCTCTCCTCACATGCCAGTTCAATTCCGGAGCCCAACCAACCTCTCCCGTTCCTCTTACTTCGAGGTAAGCCACATTTTGGCCCTTGGCCACTTTCTGAGCAAAGCCTTCACTATCCCAGCGTTCTTCACCGGGGCTTCTGAGGATGATTACCAGGGGATGCTTTTCCTCAGGAGGCTTTCGGTAAAATACGTTTAGCTTCAGCCGCCAGCCTTTTTCGCTGGTAAAAGAAAAAGTGCTGTTGCCAAAGGGGGCCAGGTCCGCAGTTTGATAGATTTTTTTGCCGTCCAAGGCTGTGGGTTCCTTTGGAAAGGCACCGAAAGTTCTTGTAAGCAGGTAATCTTTTACTTTACGCCGTAATTTTTTCAGGTCTTCTTCATCAGTAATCGTCGGAGGAGAAGGCATTTCAATGAAGTGATCCTGAATGACTGGGGTAAGGTCCCCATCAGGAGGGGATTCGCCGTACACCTTAAGCCGCTCTTCGGGAAGTAATTTTGATGGATTTGATTCAATATCCTCCAATTGCTGGGGAGGTATGTTTTTCCCCATCAGGTGATGTAAAAAAAATGAAAATATTGCTTTTCTCGATGTCTCATGATAGGAATGCCCTCCCGGTGTGGCCACCAGAGAAACGTTATCCCCAGCTTCAAATTGGGTATAAAAATCGGAAAGTTTTTGGTAAAAATCCCGGGTAGAGGCCATCCCGTAAAGTTCGTCCTGATCCGATTGTGCAATCAAAAGTGCCCTGGGTGCGATCAGAGCACCAATTTCCTGAAAACCAATTTGAAAGCCATTGTTAGGCATCATACAATCACAATGTCCGTCAATCCTTCTTTCTCCTACCTGAGAATCAAGGGTGCCTGCTCCACAAACCGGTGCAGCGGCTTTGATCCTGGGATCTGCTGCGGCCATGTACCAACTTTGCGAGCCCCCACCAGAAATGCCCGTTACGCCAATATTATCCATATCCACCTCTTTTCTAGTGGAGAGATAGTCCAGGCCCCTGATGGCATTCCACAGTTCCACAGCGGCAGGATTATATCCTCTGGAATACCAGTGAAACCAGCCCTGATTGTATGGCCCCCAATGGTGGCCCCAAACCTCCCCAAACTGCAGGGTGTCAAAAATCAAAACTACAAAGCCCAGTTCGGCAAGTCGCCTGGCATGTGCCTGGTAGTGGGCTTTTTGTCCGTGTGCATGGCCACAAAGATAAAGGACAGCTGGCCGTGGGCTTTGGATGCCGTCTGGAATATACAAGTTGCCCGGCACATACAGACCGGGGGAAGAAGCGTAATAAAATTTCTCTATTTTATAGCCATCTTCCTGCACGGTACCTGTGAGGGTTACTGTTGGAGGGGTTCTTATTTTATCCATAGAGAAGCCCATCATTTCAATGAACTGATGGTAATACTCCGGCCTTAGTTTTTTCCATTCATCGGGAGAAATATCCTCAGGGGAGAAATTATTGGTGATTGCTGCAGCTTCACCATGCAAATAGTAGAGGATATTGTTTGCTTGCCGGGTTTGCTGTCCGGAAACCGGCCGACAGCAAAAGCTGGCTATCAGCATTAAAGCAAGGTATATGTAGTTTTTTGTCGAATCGGATACCATAATAAAGGCCTGGTTATAAAAGAATTTTTGCTGATCACAAAACAGTTTGTTTCGGCAGTAGGTTTACTTTTGGTTAATTTGGAATAATTACTGCTTTAAACTAAGGAAAAAATAGCTGATAAGGGTTGGATTACCAAAAAAATTCATGGGTTTCAGGAGAAAATTTGATTGTGTATTCTAATCTCCCTGCTTTTTATTTTCATTTTTTCCCCTTACCTTAAACCTGTGATGAAATTAAATACAAATCAACTCAAACAATACCATAAGGATGGTTATGTATTGGTCAGGGGGTTTTGCAGTGAGGCAGAAACCGAAAGGATGTACCGGGTGGCTGTTCAAGATGATGCCATGCAGAAAAATGCCATGGACCTCAATGACCAATCCGGAAAGAAAACAAGGTTATCTCTTTGGTTTAACCCGGGAAATGATGTGTTCGGTTACCTTACCAGAAGCGAAAAAATGGTTAACTGTGTAGGGCAGCTATTGGACAGTGATGCTCCGGTTTGTCATTTTCATTCCAAGTTAATGCAGAAGGAACCCAAGGTAGGTGGAGCCTGGGAATGGCACCAGGATTATGGCTATTGGTATAAAAATCAGTTTATGTACCCGGACCAACTGCTTAGTGTAATGGTGGCCCTGACACCGGCCAACAAGGAGAACGGATGCTTGCAGGTGATCAAAGGCTCCCATAAGATCGGAAGGGTAAACCATGGGTTTGCCGGTGAGCAGGTAGGTGCCGATATGGTGATGGTCGACAATGCCTTAAAAACAATGGACCTGGTTTATTGCGAGATTGATCCGGGGGATGCTTTGTTTTTTCATCCCAATTTACTCCACCGTTCAGCAGCCAACCTGTCCGATGCACCCAGGTGGTCTATTATTTCTTGTTTCAATTCCCAATCGAATATAGCCTATAACGAAACTTCTACCGCATGGAAAAAACCCATAGAAATGGTTCCTGATGATGCCATTTTAAACTGGGATGCTGCGCCCCTCTCTCAGGCGGATTTCCTTAAAAAGGAAAATGACCCTGCATTGAAACAAACTGGTTGGGAAGAAGATGTCGAGGTGAAGAACAAAACTTGAGATATGGATTTACTGCATTGGCAGGTTGGATCTGAGATGATACCATAATAGCCATTTTTTCTCTCCTGAATTAATTGGCAAGGGCTACTTTAACCTTAATTTTCTTCAATTTTTCTTTTGATGTTAGTTTGAGAAGTTCCTGGACCTTGTCTTTTGGAATGGCCACATAGGTAGCTGAATCCAGAATGCTGATCAAACCAATATCACTTCCATCCAAGCCCCCTTTTTTTGTGAAAAATCCTACCACATCTCCCTTACTGATTTTGTCTTTTTTGCCCGCACTGATATACAGACATGCCAATGAAGAGGTTTCAGGGACTTTGAATGCATCAGGTACCTGATGTTCAGGGAGTTCTTTTTCCAGGTAATCAGGAAGAGATTCATCATGGGCCAATATCAGATAACTTTGTCCTGTAGCAAACATTCTGGCAGTTCGGCCATTTCTGTGAATGAAAGCATTTTTTTGAGGGGGCAGTTGGTAATGTACCACATGTTTGATCTCCGGTATATCCAGGCCTCTTGAGGCCAGATCGGTGGCGATCAGTAGTTTTTGCGTGCCACTTCTGAATTGAAAGAGGTTTTTTTCTCTGTCTATTTGCTCCATTCCCCCATGAAGAATACCATGGGGGAAATGGTACGCTGTCAAAAGGGTGCTGATCCTGTTTACCGCCTCCCTGTGGTTACAGAAAACCAGGCTGCTTTCCTGTTCAAAACCAGCCAGCAGGCGCATGAGGGTCTCTACTTTTTCTACGCTGGATGTTCTTACTAATTTAAGATCCAGCTTGCTTCCAGCGTTTTCTTTTAAATAATCCAGGGTTTCACATTCGCTAAAGGGTAAAAAATCAGGAAGGCTTTCCAACTTTGTTGCTGAGGTAAGTTGGTATTTTTGTTTTCCGTCCAGGGCACCGAAAATAACCTTCAACTGTTCATGAAAACCAAATTGTAAAGATTTGTCAAACTCATCCAACACAACAATTTTTAAATCTGGGATGGCCAAATTTCCAATCTGTACATGCTCGGATAGTCGTCCGGGAGTACCGATGACCAATGCAGGATTTTCTTTTAACCTGTTTGCTTCAGTTTTAAATGCATGTCCACCATAACAGGTGCATGCATTTAAGCCTGTTTTCAGTGATTTGAATACCTGCTCAATTTGCAAGGCCAACTCCCTGGAAGGTACGATAATCAATCCCCGGGAATGGGGATAATGCTCCTGTAGATGACGGGCAAGGGGGATAAGGTAAGCCAATGTCTTGCCGGATCCTGTAGGTGCGAGCAGCATTAAGGGCTTATTGCCCAGGGATTTTTCCATAAAATCCAACTGCATGGCATTAAAGGTATCAAAAGGCAGCTTGTCAAGGAAGGACTCAAAATTGGGGTTTGAAGGTGTATTCATTCCACAAAGGTACATATTGTACAGGAGATCATTGGTCTGCCCTGCTCAATTCATTGGATGAATAAAAAAAAACGCGTCCATCAACTTCATTTGATGAACGCGTTTATGGAATGATGAGAGTTTTTAATTTCTGGTAAGGATTTTAAATTGGTCCATAACCTTGTAAGTTGCTCTGGTGAGATCAATGTGAATGTTTGGAGAAGCATAGTCAAAATAGGCGGATGTATAACCCTGCCAGATGGTATTGCCTTTCTTGTGATCAATTACCAAAACAACAAGCATACCATCGTTTTGAGTATATTTTACAGCATTGTAATTTTCACCTTTCTTTTGTCTTTCCAGACTATCCAATACCGATTCTTCAACCAATTCTATGCCCTGCTTTTTGAGCCAATAATCGAAATTGGGTTGATTGTAGCCTCTGTACCGAACTTCACTCATGTATAGTTTGTGAATGATGAGCAAATCAGGGTTATTTTCTTTCTGCCTAAAACCCTGTGATCCAAGTCTTGAAGTGATGGATTTTTCTATAATGCCTGTAAAATCAGCCTCATCCTTTCCCTCTTCTTCCACAAAGCCAAAGGTTTTGTACTTCTTGAAAGCACCTTTATAGTTGTAGTCGTATTCGGCAACGAAGTCTCTTTGGGATAGGCAAGCTGAATTTACGATCAGCAAAACAAAGATGAAGTAATTGATAATTTTCATACAGATTTGTTTTGTTAGTGTTGGTGATATAAACGAATTTTGAGTTAACAACACAAAATAAAATCGTCAATAAAAATATTTGTTTGTCAACTACTATTTAACCTTCATAATAAATTTTTGTTTGCATTCATGCGGATAATAATGGATTAATGTTAGTGAATTTCAAAAGGATTTCCAAGTAAATTGCCTGGAAATGAAAAAACTTATCTTATTGAGGATAAGTGGAATAAGGAAATTGAAGTACTCATCCATTAGTTTAAATAAAAAAGGCAATCAAAATTGATTGCCAGTTGTTGGATACCGTAAACGAGTGTAGGGGATTGATCAGTCAGAAGGACCTGTTTTGGATTCTATAAAATCCCCGAGTTTTATATATTCCTGGTATTTTCTTCGGTATATTTCCACATTGTCCGGAGAGGGTTTATATACCTGATCAAAGCCATTACCCATTTTTAAAATAGCGTCAGCTACATTGTGATGGATACCTGCGGCTGTAGCTGCGTAAATGGCGGCTCCAAGTGCCGGAGCCTGCTCTGATTTGGCTATTTTTATTGGCATATTTAGCACATCTGCCATGGTCTGCATGACAAGGGTTGATTTTTTTGCCACCCCTCCCAGGCCTATGACCTGGTCTATCTGTACCCCTTCCTCTCTAAATCTTTCAATGATTCTTTTGGAACCATAACATATGGATTCCACCAATGCTTTGTAAACCCTGGCAGCATCAGTTCCCATGTCCAAGCCTGAAAGCGCCCCTTTCAGGTTTTGGTTGGCATCGGGGGTTCGCCTGCCATTGATCCAGTCAAGGGCCAATACCCGGGTCTGTTCAGGGGAAATTTTCTCAGCCTGTTTGGAAAGAGTCAGGATTAATTTTTCCTCCAGAATATGGCGGATTTCTGTAAGGTCGCCGGAACTCAGGGAAGCCTCAGAAAGGGTTTCCATTACCGGTTTTTGGATCAGTTCAACAAACCAGGCCAACACATCTCCAAACCCCGACTGGCCTGCTTCAAGACCTATTTTACCTGGTAGCACCGAACCATCCACCTGTCCACAGATACCCCTGACTGTTTTGTCCTTCAGAGAAGCATAAGAACTAACCATGATGTCACAGGTAGATGTCCCCATTACCTTGACCAGGGTGCCATCTGAAACTTCTCCTCCCACAGCCCCGGCATGTGCATCGAAAGTGCCAACAGCAACGGTCATTCCAGGCACCAGTCCCAATTTATCTGCCCATTCTCTGGAAAGTGAACCTGCAGGTATGTCTGAGGTAAAGGTGTCTTTGTATAATTGGCTTTTCAAGGTAGCCAATCTTGGATCCAGTTTTTCCAAAAACCTGGCATCGGGTAAGCCTCCCCAGCTTTCATGCCAGAGTGCTTTGTGTCCTGCGGCGCAGCGACTTCTTTTAAAGTTTAATAAATCTTTTCCTCCCGTCAATTCGAAAGTCATATAATCGCAATGTTCCATCCAGGAAAACGCTGCCGCAGCTACCTCAGGATCTTTCCTGACAATGTGCAGGATTTTGGCCCAAAACCATTCCGAGGAATAAATTCCGCCTTCAAATTTGGTGAAATCTATTCCCCCCCATGTTCTCGCCAATTGGTTAATTTCCTCTGCCTCTGCCACTGCGGTGTGGTCTTTCCATAAAATCATTTGTGCATTTGGATTGTCGGCAAATGGGGCAGACAGGGCCAGTGGCCGGCCTTCCCTATCAACAGGCAGGGGAGAGGAACCTGTGGTATCCACACAAATCCCCTTGATTTGCTCCTTTGGAATACCACTGTTTTTGATTACTGCATTTACCGTAAATGCCAAACCTTCCAAATGATCCTTGGGATGTTGGCGGAATTGGTTTTTTGAGGGATCGCAATATTTCCCGTTTTTCCACCGCGGGTATGCAAATACTTCACTGCTGACAGTTTCTCCATTTTGTGAATTGACCAGCAAAGCCCTCACCGAGTCTGTTCCGAAATCTACTCCCAATACATAGTTGTGCATTTGATATTATTTTGGATTAAAAAAAAGTTGTTTCTAAAGGTGATCGTAATGTAAAAATATACGCAAAAAATCAAAAACGACCTATCTCAGAAAAGAAAAATGAAATTCCGAATGGATGAAGTATTAGTGAAGGTCTGATGACTCATTTTCTACCTGGTGCCATGTTTGGATTTCCATAATTTTATCCCCGGCTGTTTTGATGGCCATATGGTATTCATATTTAATGGATTTTAACGTTTCTCCATCCAGGGCCGAAAAAGTGGTCCAAACCAATGTCCAGTCTCCTTTAAGTATTCCCCGGTTTACACGTACGCTTTTCAATACAGGATCACTAAAGGACAAATGCTTCAGTTTTTGATGCTGTGATTTCCAATGGGCCAACTCTTCCAAACAATCTCTTATGGAATCAGTATTGGTATTGATACATTTAAAATCCGGATGTATTATTTCTTTGATATAATCATAGCTTTCCAACTGCAACCCTTCCAGATACCTACGAATTAATTTTTGATCACTGCACTCTTTTGGGTTTGCGGTTACCGGAGATTTTCCCTCGCTGTCATTATCATTGATTTGTTGTTCATATTGACAAGAAAACAGGTATCCAGGCAAAAACGCTAACGCCAATGAATTTTTAATATTGGTCATGGTGAAAGTTTTTTTGGTCTAAAAATATTTACAGATGCAGTCAAAACAGGGTCGGATTTTGAAACAACTGTTCTATTTAGTTCACAAAATACAAAAAAAAACATTAATAATTCAAATTTAATGATTAATTATTTACGGTAATGAGTTGTAATTCATTGAGTTGAACTAGTCAAATTTTTTAAAAAATTTATTTTCTGCTTCTGCGGTCCCAATTAAAATAATTTCATCTTCTGAATCAATGACGGTTTCAGGATTTGGATTAACAATCATGGATTGTTTTTTCTTAATGGCAATAATCGAACAGCCGGTTTCCTGTCTGATACAGGAAGAAGCTATTGATTTGCCAGTAAGTTGTCCGGGTGCTTTAATTTTTATCAGGTCAAGGCCTTCTGCTACCATGAGGATATCACTCTTTTTTAGAAGATTATAAATGGCATTTGCACCCATGGAGGCATAGGACATGACGAAATCAGCACCAGCTCTGTGCATGGTGTCCAGGTTTCTTTCCAAAGTGGAACGGGTAATGATTTGAATATCAGGCCTTAATTTTCTACAGTAAATAGTAAGGTAAGCATTGATGTCGTCTTCATGCGTTGTAATGATCACACTTGGTGCCTTTAAAATACCTGCCTGTAACAAAATGTCCAGATTTGCTGCATCTCCATAAATGTAATTGTCATTGTCTTTTATCCGATCAGGAAGTTTTTCTATGATTTTAAAATTCAGGTTTCTTTTTTCCAATGCCCTTCCTGTGGATCGGCCAACCCTTCCGCCTCCAATGATAATCAAGGGTTCCGTTTCCTGTTTTTGAATACAAAAAAGAGAATTGTAAGCAGCTATTTGTGTTGCTGTCCCGGCTAGTACCAATACTGAATTTTCAGCTATCTCCGTATCTGGATGAGCGACCTGGTACTTGCCCCTGACCCAAAAACCCAACACGCTTACACCAACCTGTTCCCTTAGTTTTGTTTTCCGAAGCGTTTGCCCCACCAATGTTGATCCCCCAACAGTGGCCTCTGCAATACTCAATTCTTCAAACTGCCCAATGGTAAGGGCGGATGCATCACCTCCGCTGGCCCTTCTTGACAGAAATAAGCCCATCATTTCCCCCAGACTCAAAACATGGTTACACCCTGCCAAACTCAGGATGTCGCTTGAAGCTTCTGCATTACAGGTAGCAATAATGGGTATGGTATCGTTAACTTCCCTGATTGTAAATGCCACACTCGTATTGACCACATCCACGGAGGTGGTAGCAACAAGATTTGCTGCTTCAACACGTGCATTCCGGTAAGTTTCAGGATCGTCCAGATCGCCAAGCATCACATTTATATCCATCTCTCTGAGTTTTAATCCATCAGAAAAGTCCTGAACGAGCATTACATAGGGAATCTGAATCCTTTTGAGTTTTTTGATCAAAGCATCGGACACAGGATCAAAGTGGGTGAGAATTACATGTCCTTTTACTTTTTCTTCTATTTGCTTAGGTACCCTAGCCTGCTCCTGTGCTTTCATCCATGGTGAATAAAAGAAATTGATAAAGGTAAAAGGAAAAAGGACCAGGAGGAATAACATTCCGGAAAGTAAGACAACCATGGTATATACCCTACCCCAGTCGCTTTCAAAAGTTATGTCTCCAAAGCCAAGTGTGGTCATGACCGTAAAAGTCCAATACAATCCCGTCACCCAGGAAAAATACCTGCCTTCACTCAACATGATCAGGTGAAAAGCAAGGGTGAAAACAAGAATCATCACCAACAAAATCAATAAAAACCTAAATAACAATTTAAAATTCCTTCGCTGAGGTTTGTTTTTAAGCAAAAAACTAATTTGAGACGTTAGAAACTTCATGGATAAGTTTTATATAAAGCATAGTTACACATCTTTTTATAGTTTACCTTTTTTTCAGGCACAAAAATTCCGGGAACCCAAAATTTAAAAAAAACGACCAAATTGGTATGGATGATTTTTCGAATTCTTTAAACGAAATTAATTATAAAAGGATTAAGGTCTCTGATCACAAATCAAAATCAACTAAACATGCCCTTTCCTTGATTTATTTACCTTGTAAAATTTAATGGTTTCCTTTTTTTTTCATCATAAAATAGGCATAATTTTGGGCAAATTTTATTTAGATCTAATGTTCCTATCCTTAGTTTTGCTTCTTCTGGGTTTCCTTTTTTTGGTATATGGCGCCGATAAACTTGTAGAAGCCGCTTCGAGTATAGCCGTTAGACTCTCCATTCCCAACATTGTGATAGGGTTAACGGTGGTGGCTTTCGGAACATCTGCACCAGAACTGGCAGTCAATATTATTGCCGCCTTGAATGGTTCAGGATCCATGGTCATGGCCAATGTGTTGGGTAGTAATATTTTCAACATCTTCGTGATTTTGGGTCTCTGTTCGATTATTTTTCCGCTTACGGTTAAATCCAATACAACCTGGATTGAGATACCCTTGTGTTTGTTGGCAGCCATTGCCCTGGGAATCCTTGCCAATGACCAATGGCTTGACGGGATGGCAGCCGATGTGGTCAGCAGAAGTGAAGGCTTGGTATTGATCCTGTTTTTTGCAGTTTTTTTGGTCTACAATATCATGGTATCCAAAAATCCGGGGGCCGCAGCTGAAGAGGTTTCTGTTGGTCAGATGTCGGTAAAGTCAGCTGTGATGTGGCTTGTATTGGGATTGGGAGGTTTGGTACTGGGTGGTCACTTGATCGTCACCAATGCTGTCTTTATTGCTCAGAGTTTTGGTTTATCTGAAAGGGTCATCGGCTTGACAATTGTCTCCATCGGAACTTCTTTGCCCGAATTGGCCACTTCGTTGGCCGCTGTAAAAAAGAAAAAAGTAGATATTGCCATCGGCAATGTAGTAGGCTCAAATATTTTTAATATTTTCTTAATATTAGGACTTTCCTCCACCATCTTCCCTGTAGAAGTCCATCAGGAAACATTTTTTGATATTGTAGTTAATATTGTTGCAGCATTGTTGCTGTTTTTATTTGTTTTCTCAGGTAAAGGCAGAATGGTGGAGAGATGGGAGGGGATTGTCTTTGTGATTTTATACCTGCTTTACCTTACTTTCCTGCTGGCTTTCTGATGCTTAGGCAAGCAATTTTTTCTAGTCATTGGAGAAATACCAAATCTGAGTCATACAGGTATTTCCCATGACCCTCTTTTAACCCTTTTTTAGGAGGGAGGAGGGCTTTGATTGACTTTTAATGTCCGTTTACAAATAGCCAAAACCTTCTGTCCTTCAGTATTTTTGGAATTAGCCAGTATTTGCCTAAATTATGAACATGATTTGGAAAGCAAAGTTACATGTTTTCAATGCCTGGCTTCTGGGACCTTCGCTTCTGGCAGTGGTTTTCGTTCTGTCCTGCGAAAATCAAAATGGGGATACGGAAAATTTTTTTCCCGAGTCTGTAAGCTATAACCTTCATATCCGCCCGATCCTGTCTGAAAATTGTTTTGCCTGTCATGGTCCTGACGGGAATAAGAGAGAGGCAGGTCTTCGCCTGGATAGGGAAGAAGATGCTTTTTCTGCATTAAAGGAGCATCCTGACCGAAAGGCCATTATACCAGGGAAACCTCACCAATCAGAAATTTTTGCCAGGATCACCACTGATGATGCAACAGAGCTCATGCCTCCCCCCTCATCTAACCTTACCCTTTCCAGTCATCAAATACAACTCATTGAAGAGTGGATCCGACAGGGAGCTGTCTACGAGCCTCACTGGGCCTTCGTCCCTCCCGAAAAATCACCATTACCAGAAGCAAATGCATCGGATTGGATGCAAAACGAGGTAGACCACTTTACTTTTTCAACCATGAAAGGAAAAGGACTGCAGCCAAACCAAAGGGCCGAAAAGCAGACCCTTGTTCGGAGAATTTATTTTGATTTGACCGGATTGCCGCCAAAGCCTGAGGAGTTGAGAAAAATTGAAAAAGAGGATCGGTCCATTGAATCCATTATTGACACATTGCTGTCAGACCCTGCCTATGGGGAGAAAATGGCTGTGTCCTGGATGGATGTGGCACGATATGCCGATTCACATGGATATCAGGACGATTATTACCGCACCCAATGGCCCTGGCGAGATTGGGTGATCCATGCTTTCAACCAAAACATGCCATATGACCAGTTTGTTACCTGGCAGCTAGCCGGGGACCTGCTTCCCAATGCCACAAAAGAACAAATCCTGGCTACAGGCTTTAACAGGAACCATAAAATTACAGAAGAATCAGGTGCCATTGATGAAGAGTATCGGGTGATGTATGCCATAGACAGGACCAATACATTAGGAAAAGCCATGCTGGGAATCACGCTGGAATGTGCCCAGTGCCACGACCACAAATATGATCCGATCTCTCAGAAAGAATACTTCCAGATGTATGCTTTTTTCAACAACGTGGCAGAAAAGGGAATAGAGGAGGCCAGTCCGGGGTTTTCCAGGAAAAGCCCAGCAAAATTTCCCCTTATGGAAATTACCGATGAAGATACCCATGAAATCCTTGAATTCATCAATATGCCAGACAGTGCGCGCAGGGTGCAAACCTTGCTTGCAAATATGGGAAAAGGTACCAATTACAATTCACTTTTGGCCGAGGCAGATATTTTGAAAGTCTCGGTGATGGGAGACCTGGACAGTGGAAGGACCACTTATATTCTGGATAGAGGGGCTTATGATGCACCTACCGAACCGGTCAATGAAGGAACTCCTGCTGCTCTTTTGGAGTTTCCGGAAGAATTGCCCAAAAACAGGCTTGGCTTAGCCCGTTGGCTTTTCAACCCAGAGCATCCTTTGACAGCCAGGGTTTTTGTCAACCGTATATGGCAGGAAATTTTCGGGGTTGGATTAGTAGATACTCCGGGGGACTTTGGAATGCAGGGAAGTCTTCCCATTAATCAACCTTTGCTGGATTGGCTTGCAGTCGATTTTATGGAAAATGGATGGGATATACAACTCCTGTTAAAAAAAATATTAATGTCCTCTACCTACCAGCAATCGGCTTTAGTAACTCCTGAAAAAATTGAAATTGACCCGGACAACAGGTATTTGTCCCGGTTTCCCAGGCAAAGGCTGAAAGCGGAAGAAATAAGGGACCTTGTTTTGGCGAGCAGTGGATTGCTCAACAGAGAAATAGGTGGACCTAGTGTAAAGCCCTACCAACCCGAAGGACTTTGGGAAGCAGCCACTTCAGGAAGGGGGAATCTTTCAGCTTACCAGCAAGATACAGGAAAATACCTGTACCGCAGGGGTCTGTACACTTTTATTAAAAGGACTGTCCCCCCTCCTCAAATGATCCTGTTTGATGCAAGTAACAGGGATGCCTGTGAGGTGGAGCGGGTAAAAACAAGTACTCCACTACAAGCTCTTGCCATGATGAATGCCCCGTACATTCTTGAAGCTTCAAGGGTGATGGCCGAAAGATTATTGGTGGAAAAAACGACCTTGCAGGAAAAAATTCATTCCGCATTTTACCATATAGTGGGTAGGCCGCCAGATGAGGAAGAAATGGACATATTAGTCGCTACCCATGGTGATTTTCTGGAAGTATATAACAAAGATCAGGAAAGTGCTGTTCAGGTTTTGGACGTTGGAGAATACCCTTCCGATGATTCATTGCACCCGGCCGGGAAGGCCGCTATGATGCAGGTTATTTCCCTGATGTATAATTTAGAAGAAACAAATACTA
Source organism: Cyclobacterium plantarum (assembly GCF_011290685.1). GTDB lineage: Bacteria > Bacteroidota > Bacteroidia > Cytophagales > Cyclobacteriaceae > Cyclobacterium > Cyclobacterium plantarum. The sequence continues at coordinate 101,923 of NZ_JAANYN010000006.1, read as the reverse complement.
AATCCTGAGTCATGGAAAAGGAATTGTTGAATCATGGATTGCATATAAACAGAAGGCATTTTTTGTCTAAAATGAGCATTGGCCTGGGAAGTGCAGCTTTGGGGTCTTTACTGATACCGGATTTATTTGGCTCTGGAAAGCCTGGAATTGATGAAGAAACTGCCTTAGGTGTACCGCATTTTGCCCCAAAGGCCAAAAGAGTAATCTATCTTTTTCAAAATGGTGCTCCTTCCCAATTGGAATCCTTTGATTTTAAACCAAAGCTCAGGGATATGTGGGGAGAGGAACTTCCGGAATCCATACGTCAAGGTCAAAGACTTACTGGCATGACTGCAAGCCAAAGTTCATTTCCGATGGTGGGTTCGATCTATGATTTTCAACAATATGGACAAGCCAGGGCATGGATCAGTGAGCTTTTCCCGCATACCGCAAAGATCGTTGACGACATTTGCATCATCAAATCCATGCATACTGAATCCATCAACCATGATCCGGCGCTGACATTTTTCCAAACGGGCGCACAGCAGGGTAACCGCCCGAGCATGGGGTCCTGGCTGAGTTATGGGCTGGGAAGTGAAAACAGCAACCTTCCTGCATTTACCGTTTTGCTTTCCAAAGGAGAAGGAAACGGGCAGGGAGTTTATTCCAAACTTTGGAGCAACGGATTTTTACCTGCCACCCATCAAGGGGTTCAATTCAGCAATGGTGAAGACCCTGTTCTCTTCCTGAACAATCCGGAAGGAATGCGAAAGGAAGAAAGAAGAAAAATGCTCGATCACCTCGCAGCACTCAATGAACATTCTTTTCAAAAAGTAGGTGATCCCGAAATTCAGACCAGGGTAGCACAATATGAAATGGCCTTCCGCATGCAAACAGCCGTTCCGGAGGCCACGGATTTGTCCAAAGAGCCCGATAGTATTTTTGAGATGTACGGAGAAGATAGCCGTAAACCCGGAACTTTTGCCGCCAATTGTCTTTTGGCAAGAAAACTCTCCGAAAGTGGCGTTCGTTTTGTTCAGTTATATCACCAGGGCTGGGATCAGCATGGAAACCTTCCTTCAGAAATGGCTGCGCAAGCCAAAGATGTGGACCAGGCTTCCGCAGCACTGATCAAGGACCTGAAGCAGCGAGGATTGTTAGAAGAAACCTTAGTGATTTGGGGAGGAGAATTTGGAAGGACCAATTATTCCCAGGGAAAACTCACTCAGGATAATTATGGAAGAGATCACCATCCCCGCTGCTTTAGCATTTGGATGGCAGGCGGTGGTGTTAAACCTGGGATGGTATATGGGTCCACAGATGAATTGGGTTATAATATTACCTCAAACCCTGTACATGTCCACGATTTTCAAGCTACAGTTTTACACCAGCTGGGCCTGGATCATGAAAAATTGATCTACAGACATTTGGGAAGGAAATTCCGCCTCACAGATGTTTCCGGAAAAGTGATAAAGGATATTCTGGCCTGAACCTTCGTTCCTTTATTTTCCTTTTAGGGCATTGATTTTGCGGGATTCCCTGTAAGGAATAATTTTAAAATTTGGGATTATTGAGAAAATGTCCCATTTTTAAATCCGTGAGCCCTTTTAAATTTAATTTTTAGATAATCAACCACATAGATGAAAAGACTAAAATTTGCCAATGGGGATACCATGCCTGCATTGGGTTTGGGAACCTGGAGATCTAAACCCAATGAAGTGTATGAAGCCGTATTGCATGCCATCAAAACAGGATACCGGCACATCGATTGTGCCCACGTTTATAAAAATGAAAAGGAAATTGGGGATGCCTTGAACAGGGCAATTTCCGAAGGATGGGTTAAGCGGGAAGAGCTTTGGATTACGTCTAAACTCTGGAATGATTCCCATTTGAAAGCTGATGTGCTACCCGCTATGGAGACCACGCTTAAAAACCTGCAACTGGATTACCTGGACTTGTATTTGGTTCACTGGCCGGTAGCCATCAAAAAGGGAGTGGATTTCCCCTCCGGCCCAGGAGATTTCCTTACTTACCAGGAGGCGCCGCTTTCTGAAACATGGATGGCCATGGAAACATTGTGGGATAAAAAACTTGCCAGACACATTGGGCTGTCCAATTTCAATACCCTAAAGCTGGACGAGATCCGGAAAGATGCCAGGGTTCAACCTGAGGTTAACCAGGTGGAACTCCATCCCTATCTTCCGCAAGAGAAATTGAAAGCCTATTGTGACAAACATGCGATTTGGCTGACGGGGTATGGGCCTCTGGGAGCAGCATACAGGGTTGCCAATGACGAGGTAGATCATCCTATATTACTGGAAGATGGGGATTTAAAAAAGGTAGCCCAAAAACATCAGGCCACTGTAGCCCAGGTGGTCCTGGCATGGGGCATGCAGAGGGGTACTTCCGTCGTTCCAAAATCCACTAATCCCCAGAGAATAACAGAAAATTTCGGTGCCTTGCAGATCAGTCTGGATGAGGCAGATATGGAAGTCATTCAAAACCTTAAAGGGCCATTTCGTTATACACCCGGGCCGGCATGGGTGGAGAATGGAAGTCCTTACAGCTACAGCGATCTTTGGGAGGAAAATATTTAATGATTAAACAAAACAAAAATAAACGATAGCATCCTAAAATCGAACCTGCCTGAGGCAGACGGGCATGTCGCAAGCGACACATGGAAGGATGCCCCGATACTATCGGGGGGACATGCAAGATTTTCCTGATCTCTTTAGCTATCGGGAAGGGACAGGCTATTTGACAATTAAGAAACAATTATAAACACATGAAATCGAGCATGACGTAGGCGTCACACACTGGAATGAATAACAACCATGCGAGATTCCCCGTCCGACTGGCGTCAGCCGGTCGGGCATGTGGCCATTAAAGAACAAATTATAAACACATGAAATATATCACATTCGACAACGGAGATAAATTACCCATGTTAGGTTTAGGTACCTGGAAATCGGCTCCTGGAGAAGTGTTCCAGGCCGTGTTATGGGCATTAGAGGCAGGATACCGGCACATCGACTGTGCCGCGGTGTATAAAAATGAGAAGGAAGTCGGAGATGCCTTGAAAAAGGCATTTGCGGATGGCCTGGTCAAAAGAGAGGAAGTTTTTGTTACCTCAAAGTTGTGGAACAATGCCCATGAAAAGGACCAGGTTCAGGTAGGTTTTAGCCAAAGTCTGGCAGACTTGCAATTGGAATACCTGGACCTGTATTTGATCCATTGGCCTATAGCTTTGAAAAGCCATGTGATGTTTCCCGAGAAGGGGGAGGATTTTCTGGATTATACGAACGCACCACTATCAGAAACCTGGGCAGGCATGGAGGCCTTGAAAAGTGATGGCAAAGTAAGGCATATTGGCGTTTCAAATTTTAACCGGCGGAAAATTGAAGAAATTTTGGCCTCTTGCCAGATTAAACCAGAAATGAATCAGATCGAACTGCATCCCTATTTGCCCCAGCAGGAATTGGTTGACTTTTGCTTTAGCCATCAAATCAATGTCACTGCTTATTCTCCACTTGGCTCGGCAGACAGACCCAGTGCGAGAAAGCAAGCCGATGATCCGGTCCTGATGGAGGAAAAAGTTCTTCATAATATTGCAGCCAAACATGGTAAAACCGTTGCTCAGGTATTAATTGCCTGGTCATTGCATCGGGATGTGGCCGTTATTCCAAAGTCGGTAAACAAGGATAGAATCAAACAAAATCTGGAATCGGCAGACCTTATATTGGATGAAACCGATATGGAGACCATCTCCAAGCTAAAAACAAGTCACAGGTTTATCGACGGGACTTTTTTTACCGAGGTACCAGGAAGCCCCTATGAGCAATCAGATCTTTGGGAAAACGCCTGAAAATTGCAGGCATGGTAGGATATAATCCCTACCATGCTTGTTTTCTCCTATAATATTATTTCTACAAACCCTGATACAAATTCAGGATTAAAGATTATTGATTGCGGTAAATTGCTCCATTAAATGATATTGCTTATTAATATAAGTCTAGTTGTTTATTGTGAAATCAAAATAAATGCTCTTTATTTGCAGTCAAAATACGAGATGATGTTTCCAATTTGTCTGGAAAAATTATTTGAAAGACTTTTAAGAAATCGACCTATACCTGGATTCCCAATCACCCATGAAATCAATACACATCTTATTGGTAGAAGATAATGAAGGAGATGTTTTTTTGACAACAGAAGCTCTTGAGGATAGCAAATTCATTAGTGAAATAAGTGTGGCAAAAGATGGTCAGGAGGCCTTGGATTTTATTTTTAAAACAAAAGGGTTTGAGGGCAAGACAACGCCGAATTTAATTTTGTTGGATGTTAATCTTCCCAAAAAGAGTGGACATGAGGTGCTGCAGGAGTTGAAATCACACCAAATTTTTAGAAAAATTCCGGTGATCATGCTAACTACTTCTTCTTCCAGAAGAGACATTGAGCTTTCTTATGAGCATCATGCCAATTGTTTTATCACCAAACCTGTAGAAGTATCCGATTTTCTGGAGGCCATTGCCTCCATCGAACAATTTTGGATGCGCATTGTTAGTTTGCCTAATTGAGCCCGGAATTTCCAGAATGGAGACAAATGGGATAAACCTTGAAAATTCTGGCTTCTGTTTATTATTGGTTGATTTTTTTGAATTTATTACTGCTTAGTGGTCTTCATATTTGGTTTAGTTCTATTGGATTGCTAAATTTTAAACATTAAATTTTACCAGTAAACCCGTTCAATCCAATGGTGCCAAGATTATCCAACCGGAGTATTTTAGTTTGTTTGCTCAGCCTTTTATTCTTTGCTTGCAATGAAGGTTCAATTCAGAACCAGGATGAGGAGAATAACTCCAAACCAAACATTGTCCTCATTTTTACCGATGACCAGGGATATGCTGACGTAGGGGTGTTTGGGGCCAGGGGTTATCAAACGCCTAACCTGGATAAAATGGCCGCTGAAGGTACTGTTTTTACCAATTTTCATGTGGCCAATGCGGTATGTTCTGCCTCAAGGGCTTCCCTGTTGACGGGTTGTTATTCCAATCGATTAGGTATTTATGGTGCTTTGTCCCATCAAAGCCAGCATGGACTGAATCCGGACGAGGAAACCATTGCAGAGATATTGAAACCCCAGGGCTATGCCACCAGTATCATTGGGAAATGGCATTTGGGACATATGGATCCATTTTTACCCACCGAGCAAGGATTTGACGAGTTTTTCGGGCTACCTTATTCCAATGATATGTGGCCTTACCATCCGGAAAGACCCGATTTTTATCCTCCTCTTCCTTTGTATGAAAACACAAAGGTTATTGATACTTTGGTAGACCAAAGCCAGTTGACAACCTGGTATACAGAGAAGGCCGTAGATTTTATTCAGCGAAAAAAGGATGAACCTTTCTTTTTATACCTGGCCCACAATATGCCGCATGTACCGCTCTTTGTTTCAGAAAAATTTAAGGGAAAGTCTGAAAATGGGATCTATGGAGATGTTATCATGGAAATTGATTGGTCTGTAGGGCAGGTGATGGAAGCTTTGAGAACCCATGGGCTGGCAGAAAATACCTTGGTGATTTTCACTTCTGACAATGGGCCCTGGCTTTCCTACGGCAGGCATTCAGGTAGCCCCGGGGAGTTGAGAGAAGGCAAGGGGACTTCCTGGGAAGGGGGTGTCCGAGTACCTACGATCATGAAATGGCCGGGTATTATCCCTGAAGGAAAGGTACAGGATCAGGTGGCAATGACCATAGATATTTTGCCCACCATAGCACATATTACAGGTGCAGCCCTCCCTGAAAAGAAAATTGATGGTAAAAATATTTTGCCCCTAATTAAGGTGGAAGAAAACGCGAGCTCCCCCCAGGATGCCTACTATATTTATTACAACCAAAACGAATTGCAGGCTGTTATTATGGGGAGATGGAAACTGGTTTTTCCACACAGGTACCGGTCTCTTCCGGATGATTTTGTTGCCCCGACAGATGGAATCCCTGGTAAATATGAAATGATTGAACTGGAGGAGATGGCCTTGTTTGACCTGGAAAATGATGTCTCGGAAAAGACAAACCTGATCCATGAAAACCCAGATATTGTCAAAGAAATGATGCAATTGGCAGATAAAGCCAGGGAAGACATGGGAGATGCCTTGAATGATAAGGAAGGGAAAAATCGCCGGTCCCCCGGCAGACTGGCTTCGCAAGACAGTTAATCTCTTAATAAATCCTTATATTGGGGATTTAGGCACAGGAATTGAGCCTTTTCGGCTTGTTGATTTTAGGAATTTTAAACCAAAATAATTTTATGGTAGAAAAGCATGAATACAGTCTTTTTGAGGATGTTTGCAAGGTAGTAGACCATGCGGCCAGTCATATGGATATCCATCCGGGACTTTTGGACCAAATCAAGCAATGCAATAGTATTTACAAGTTTAACTTCCCTTTAAGGAATGGTGATGGAAGCTACCAGGTTATTGAAGGCTATCGGGTGCAGCATTCTACCCATAAATTGCCCGTAAAAGGAGGGATTCGATACAGCAGCTTTGTAAATGAAGAGGAGGTTAAAGGGCTTGCGGCTTTGATGACATATAAATGTGCCCTGGTCAATATTCCTTATGGAGGTGCCAAAGGAGGGGTTGCCATTGATCCCACCAAATACAATGTTGATCAATTGGAAAAAATTACCCGAAGGTATACTTCAGAGTTGATCAAAAAGAAATTCATCGGTCCTGCCATTGATGTTCCTGCTCCTGACTATGGTACAGGTAGCCGGGAAATGGCCTGGATTGTGGATACATTTGAAGCCTTTAATCCCGAAGTTATCAATGCGAAGGGTTGTGTAACAGGAAAGCCCCTTTCCCAGCATGGTATAGATGGAAGAACGGAGGCTACCGGTATGGGTGTGTTCATCGGTATTCGTGAAGCGGTCAGTGTAAAAGAAGATATGGATGCTTTGGGTTTGACCGTGGGTCTCAGAGGTAAAAAAATCATCGTTCAGGGGCTAGGTAACGTGGGTTATTATTCTGCCAAATTTCTGGAGGAAGCAGGCGCCAAAATTATTGGAATTGCGGAATACAATGGAGGAATCTGGAATGAAGAGGGGATCGATGTAGATGCGATTAAGGCTTATCAAATTGCAAACAAAGGGTTTAAGGGGTATGCTAAAGGCACCTTTATAGAAGATAGTAATTCTTTACTTACCTATCCCTGTGACATATTGATACCTGCAGCTCTGGAGAACCAGATTACACTGGAAAATGCGGATAAAGTTCAAGCCAAAATTATTGGAGAAGCTGCAAACGGTCCTGTTACCCAGGATGCCAATAAAATTCTTTTGGAAAAAGGAATCATGATTATACCAGATATGTACCTGAATGCAGGGGGGGTGACGGTATCTTATTTTGAATGGCTGAAGAATCTTTCAAGGGTTTCTTTTGGGAAACTGGAGAAGCGCTATGACATGAAAAAGTATGAAGCCCTTTTAGAAAGTATAGAAAAAGCCACCGGCGATTCTTTTAGTGATGAACAAAAGGATTTGATCGTTAGGGGTGCAAGTGAGAGAGATTTGGTGAACTCTGGTCTGGAAGAAACCATGGTTACAGCCTATCATCACATGAATGGTGTGAAAAAAGAAAAGGGTATAAAAGATCTTAGAACCGCTGGCTTTATTGTAGCCCTGGAAAGGATAGCCATTTCTTACATGGACCTCGGAATTTTTCCTTAAGAGAATACCCTGCCATGAAAAAAAGACAGTTTCTGAAAAATTCCTCATTTCTTGTTGGGGCCAATTGGGTACTTCCTATGATCTCTTGCGATTCACCTTATAAAAAACAACAGGGTCCGGTGAGGACCAATTGGGCAGGGAATGTTACCTACAGTACCCAAAGATTGGAGGAACCAGAACAGGAGGGGGTGCTACTTTCAGCTGTTAAGCAGCAGGAAAAGATTAAAGTTTTGGGGACCAGACATTCCTTTAATGGCATTGCAGACAGTCAGCTGAGACAGCTTTCTCTTGAAAAGTTGGATCCAAACATTCAGCTTTCAGCAGATGGGAAAACGGTCTCGGTTAACGGGGCTGTACAATATGGGGTATTGGCCAAAATACTTCAGCAGCAAGGGTTTGCCCTTCATAACCTGGCCTCATTGCCGCATATTTCAGTTGCCGGTGCCTGTGCCACAGGAACCCATGGTTCGGGTGATCAAAATGGAAATTTGTCTACTGCGGTGACAGCCATGGAAATGATTAAATCCAATGGAGAAATTCGGCTTTTTAGTGAGGATTCAAATCCTGAGGAACTGAAAGCATCGGTGGTTCACCTTGGTGCTCTGGGTGTGGTGACCAGGATGCGTTTGCGCATTCAACCAACCTATACTGTCAGACAATTTGTTTATGAAAACCTTCCCCTGCAACAACTTAATGCACAGTTTGATACGGTTTTTTCTTCCGGCTACAGTGTGAGTTTATTTACCGACTGGGAGGGGGAAAAAGTAAATCAATTGTGGATCAAGAAGAAGGGGCAGGGTATAGGACAGGAAGATGCCATGCCCGAAAACTTTCTTGGAGCCTCTTTGGCCCAAGACCACCTGCACCCGATAAAAGAAATTTCTCCTATCAATTGCACAGCGCAAATGGGGCTTGCGGGAGCCTGGCACGAGCGGCTTCCCCATTTTAAAATGGACTTTACACCCAGTAGTGGGGAGGAGCTTCAATCGGAGTATTTTGTTCCCAGAAGTCAGGCTGTTGCAGCCATAAATGCCATCTATTCCATGGGGAATGAGATTTATCCTTTTCTGCTGATCTCAGAAATCCGTTCTATAAAGAAGGATGAACTGTGGTTGAGTCCTGCTTATGGCAGGGATAGTATAGCCATTCATTTTACCTGGAAGCCGGACTGGGAAAATGTCCGCAAATTGTTGCCGAAAATTGAAGCACAATTAAAACCATTTCAGGTAAGGCCTCATTGGGGCAAGTTGTTCACCCTAGACCAAAAGTACCTGAATGAGCAATATGAGCGGATGGATGATTTTGTAGGCCTGATGAAGGAAATGGATCCTTCAGGAAAATTTGTCAATGTATTCCTTCAAAAAAATCTTTTGTCAAAAACATAAAAAGAGCGGCCTCAATCAAATTTAAGGCCGCTCTTTTTTTATTCTTCAACTTTTAATAGTTCCAATACCTCCTCCAGTTTGGCTGGATCATCCCGGTAAGGAGAAAGGTCAAAAATTTCCACTCTTTTGAAGTCAATGGGGTGACTTTCACTTTGGAGTGAAATATAACCTTCTGAAATCAATTGACCGTCTTTTTTCACTTCAGGGTTATGGTTACTGACATTTCCTCCACCCATTTGCGGTTGGTAATAGGTAAGTACCGTGTCCTTTTCCAGAATATGGTGAATGACCGAATCTCCCAAAACAAGGAAATCAGCCACTACCCATTGCTCACCATGGTAGGTTTTGGATGATGAGTTGACGCAATGTGGAGTAAAAAGTTCGTTATCCATTACCACATTTGTGCCAGGTGTGCAGAGGTTACTGGTCGTTCTCGGGTTTTCACCATCTCCCCCAAGCAACTGCCCCTCTATTGAAATGGGGAAATCCTGATCTTTGGTCATTGTTTCCGGATCCTGTCCGTGTAACATGACGCCAGAGTTTCGCAATGCCCATCCTTCACCCTCCGGTGCCTGTTCTCCTACAAAGCGGTATTCTACCCTGTAGAGGTAATGAGAAAAAGACTCATCATAAAATATATGACCATACTGCCGGTCAAATGCTTCATACCCATCGTACCTGACCTTAAGTAAACCATCTTCCACACGGAAAGTATTGGCATAGTTTTCATCCAGTTCATGTTTGGAAATTTTTATCCGCCAGTTTTCCATGTCTTTCCCATTGAAAAGGCTTCTCCAGCCATTCTTGATGTCTATTTCCTGTTCCTGCTTTTCGGTGCCAGGCGAGCAAGCCATCAAAAGGCTACTTATTAGGATACAAATTATTGATTGAAAATGATTCCTTTTATCCATAATGCTATTGGTTATTGTAAATGTAATTTAAGGATTTTAATCTGGTTTTTTAATTGACCAGTATAGATGGGGTTAACGATGGCGTAAAATGGGCGGTCGGGTCCTTCAAAATTTAGCATAAACAGCAATTCAGCCGGTAAAGCTACAGGAGAAGCCCAGCCCGTTTTATTGCTGTAAATCTTTAGTCTCTGCGCTGGAGCTTTGGTTAATTGCTGATTGGGTATATTTTCCAGGCCCTCAAAGTAAGTCACGGCAAAGCCATTTTTCAATGCATATAACCCGGTAATCTCCCCCTCCGCCAAAACGGTACCATCATTTCCCAGAGGTATTTTTTGCCCTTTTATTTGGATAAATTGATCCGGATCCAAAGGTATGGATGCCTCCCATTCACCACCATTTCTCAGGTTATAACGGTGGATGAGGGGTTCTTTATTGAAAGCAAAATACAACTGATCCCCCAAAGCGCTGATCAATGCGGTAGGGGGCTCGAAATGAAGGTCTTTTTGGTATTGGCTTTCGGGGGATAATTTTAGAAATGGGCTGCTTTGACCGGTATTCAGATCCAATTTTTCCAGCAGATAATTGTCACGGTAATACCCCAAAGTATAGGGACTTTTATTGCCCCTGCCAGGATAAAAAAGCAGGAGATTGTTGTTCCATTTTTCTATAGTGCTCACGTTTCTCTTCAAATCCATGGCACCATTGGGAAAGGGCATAAACATTTTTTCCTTTAGCCGGAGTTCTCTATCCAAAAGTCCAATTTCGCCTTTAATTGACTGGGCTAAAACCTCGCCACTGTCTACTATTTTAATTGAATTGACATAAAACAATCCATTTTCTCCTTCCGCTGGTAAGGAATTTCTGGTCAATTCCCTACCGGTACTGTCAAACTTAAGGTATTCTCCAGACCTGTAATTGTAGATGATTCCCTGGTTTTCCCGAAAATCTCCCGCATGGATTTCTCCCTCAAAATCAATGGAAAGGGTGTCTTGCACGATCAGTTGGAATGCGAGGTCATTGTCTCTGACTCGAGGTCCGCAGGCAACCGCTAAAACCACGTAAAACAGTACCGGAAAAAATTTATAGGAACAAAACATTCCGAAATTTAAGCGCAATTTATAGCCAATTCAAACTTTTTATAAAAAGTAATGCATAATTTTTTGCTATAAATCTCCTTATTTCTTCTAAATTCATGACTGAAAGATTACTCCGGATATTCCTGCATTGGGAAAAATGATAACAACTTTAATCGATTTCAAACAATAGCTTTCGAAATAACCATATAAATAAAAGATGAATAATAAGCGTAGAAAATTCTTAAAAACCAGTGCGTTAGGGGCTGCAGGTGTTTCTCTTATTCCCTCATTTGTCATGGGCAAACCATTGGGATATGTGGCACCTAGTGATAAAGTTAACCTTGCCTGTTGTGGCATAGGTCATAGGGGTGGTAGTATCACCAAATCCCTGCATGATACTGGTCTGGCCAATATTGTTGCCCTATGTGATGTGGATATGGGAGCACCACATACAGAAGAGGTCATGAAAATGTTTCCCAATGTACCAAGATTCAAATATTTCAGAGAAATGTTTGACAAGATGGGGAAGGATATAGAAGCAATAAGCGTCGGCACACCTGATTTTTCTCACTTTCCCATTACCATGCTGGCCATGTCACTCGGAAAGCATGTATATGTAGAAAAGCCCATGGCCCGAACTTTTCAAGAGGTGCAGTTGATGATGGATGGGGCAAAAAAATACAAGGTGGCAACCCAAATGGGAAATCAGGGACATTCCGAAGCCAATTATTTTCAATTTAAGGCCTGGAAAGATGCAGGAATAATTAAGGATGTCACTAAAATGACGGCCCATATGAATGGCCGGAGAAGATGGCATGGCTGGGATACCAATATCATTTCTTTTCCGGATAAGCAGCCCATACCAGATACGATGGATTGGGATACCTGGCACACCACGGCACATGAGCATGCTTACAATGAGGATCTGGTGAATGGGCAATGGAGGTGTTGGTACGACTTTGGAATGGGGGCTCTGGGCGATTGGGGGGCGCATATTATGGATACTGCCCATGAATTTCTCGATTTGGGGCTTCCAGAAGAAATCATTCCTACCAGATTGGATGGTCACAATACCTTCTTTTTTCCCATGGAAACTACCCTGGAGTTCAAATTTCCCAAAAGAGCTGATATGCCGGCGATGACCATTACCTGGTATGACGGGCAAAACAACATCCCGCCGGTACCGGAAGGATACGGAGTATCCGAATTGGACCCGAACATTCCACCGCCAAGCGACGGGCAACTACAGCCGGCAAAGCTCAATCCGGGAAAAATCATTTATGGGAAAGACCTCACCTTTAAGGGCGGATCGCATGGCAGCACACTATCCATCATACCGGAAGAAAAGGCCAAAGACATGGCCTCTCAGCTTCCCGAAGTCATGGAAAGCCCTTCCAACCACTTTGCCAATTTCCTGAAAGCTTGTAAAGGCGAGGAAAAGTGCAGGTCTTCCTTTGATATTGCGGGACCGCTGAGCCAGGTATTCACCCTAGGAGTCCTTTCACAGCGCCTAAAGGCACATTTGAAGTTTGACAGGGAGTCCAAACAAATAACCAACCATGCCCTTGCTAATGAACTTTTAGCTGGCGTTCCTCCAAGAAAAGGATGGGAGGAGTATTATAAGCTATAATTGGCTTGCAGATGAATCGTTTTCAGCAATCCCTGCTGTTTGCGCTTTTCTGCTGGGGAATGGTTTGCTGCAAGCCTTCCCCTCAGTTTCCCGTCGAGGTTTCGGCCGAAACCATGCAGTAGGTATACGAACTGGTGAAAACTCCCTATAAATACGGAGTTGTGTTTCAGCACCGGGATACCACCAAAATGGTGGATAGTCCCACTATTTTCCGGTACGAAGGTGATTGGTACATGACCTCTATCGTCTTTGATGGAAAGCGGTACGAAACCTGGCTGGCCAAAAGCAAAAAACTGCTGGATTGGGAAGGGGTAGGACCTGGTGGCCCCTTCAGACCCATGTGATAAAGGATATATCCATAAACCATGGGTAATTCGTTGGGGGGAGTTACCTATCATTTTTACAATGCAGTTGGGGACAGGGCCAGGTTGATTGCACTGTCCACCTTCCTGCCTTAAAATTAAATAGTATGAAAAATTGGTTTAGAGTAAGTCTATTCATTTTGCTGATTCTTTTCCGAGGATCGGATTTGTTGGGCCAGGGTTTCGATCCGCAATTGGATCCCCCAAACATTGTAATCATTTTTGCCGATGATATGGGGTACGGGGATATCAAGGCCCTGAATCCACTATCCAAAATTGAAACGCCTGCCCTGGATCAACTGGTCGCTGAGGGCATTTCCTTTTCCAATGCCCATGCCAGTGCCTCAGTGTGTACACCTTCCAGGTTTGGCTTACTTACGGGAGAATACGCATTCCGGACACCCAAAGCGGCACAGGGCATCAGCGGATTTGCTCCTCTGGTGATGCAGGAAAACCGCCATACAATGGCCAGATTCCTTAAAAATGCGGGTTATCGCACCGGTATTGTAGGGAAGTGGCACCTGGGGCTGGATTGGGTCACAAAGGATGGTAAGCCCGCCGTATTGGATGCTGAAAGTGGCCATTCCAACGTGGATTATAGCCAGCCCGTTAGTGCCGGACCGAATGATTTTGGCTTTGATTATTCCTACATCCACCCGGCATCACTGGATATTCCCCCCTATGTTTTTCTGGAAAATCACCGGATACTGGATCCGGAAGTGATCCTGACTACAGAAGTGTATCCTATCCGAAAGGAAAACACAGAATTTTCCTGGGACAAAAAGCATAGTAACGATCAGGCCGTATACTGGGAAAAAGGCGTGTGGTGGCGTCAGGGGGAGATGGCGCCCTCGTTTCGGGTGGAAGATTGCCTGAATGAAATTACCGCACAGGGTTTGGCCTTTATCCAACGCCAATCGGCAGACAGCCCGTTTTTTTTGTATTTGCCGTTGACCGGACCCCATACTCCCTGGCTTCCCTCAGAGGAGCATAAGGGTAAATCGGGAGCTGGCCTGTACGGAGATTTTGTCATGGATATCGATCAGGTGGTAGCCAAAGTAAAGGAGCAGCTCCAAGGCCAGGGATTGCTGGAAAACACCCTGTTGATTTTTTCCAGTGACAACGGAGCCTATTGGCCGGAAGAAGAAATTTTATTGTATGGGCACGATTCTAATAGGGGAGTCCGGGGCCAGAAAGGCGATGTCTGGGATGGAGGCCACCGGGTTCCGCTACTGATATCCTGGCCGAAAGGCATAAAGGAAAAAGCAACTTACCCGGGCCTGGTCAGTCTGACCGATCTTTTCGCCACTTTTGGCGACCTGCTGGATCATGAATTGCCCGAAAGTGCAGCCATAGACAGCTACAGTTTTTTACCGGTATTGCAGGGAGATACGGGTTTCGTATCCCGTACCGAAATGGTACACCACTCCTCTTCGGGTATGTTTGCCATTCGGACGCAGGAATGGAAATTTATCGACGGACTGGGATCGGGAGGCTTTACCTATCCAGGCAGACTGGATCCTGAGAAGGCTGGTCCCAGCGGACAGTTATACCGAATAGAAGTAGATCCTTATGAAAAAGAGAACCGGTATACCGATTATCCACGGGTGGTAGAACAGCTTAAATCGCAGCTGGAACTGATAGTCGGTCAAAATTAAGATATTTGGTTCATTGGGTGTAAAATTTACTGGGTGTAGAATTTTCTACACCCATATATTCCTGACCTCGTTTAAAGTAGAACTCCAATATAAGCCATTTGTAATGGCTGAATAAAGAACATCTTACTATACAGATGATCAACGTGTTAAATCGTGTTTGACTGATTAAAAAAGTATCTAATTTGACTTCTTCATCGTATCTCGCTTGGTCATTTTTCATTTGAATTTTCGATTTTGATAAACTATTTTCAGCGATGGGAGAGGCTTACCAAATAAGACATCACTGCGGTTAAAAATTGATGATGATTTTTATAGGGTTATTGATTTTCATTTTGGGCATATATCTCTACTTTCGGATTATCCGGAGAGATGAAGTAGGTGTCCATAAATTTAATGCCGGTTATAAGGTTAGTAGAAACCTGTTTATTTATGCTCTAATAGTAGGAGGATTTATAACGGTAGCTAGGGAGCTGATTGTATGGTTGACATCCTAAAAGTTAGAGCTATAATTTAAAAGAAAAGTCTCACAAGCTCTGGCATTTTACTAATCTAGTTCCAAACTTTCAATCATCTCTTTTAGTTCATTGGGTTTTAGGTCAGCTTTTTCGCCTTTGTCGTAAATGGTAAGGAGGTAAACCGTTTCGGTAGCTATGTACAAATGAGTAACCACTCTTGCGCCGCCTCTTTTACCTTTACCTTTGGAAGAAATAGCCAGGGGAATTTTATAGCAACCATTTCCGATAAAAGTACCCCTTTCGGGATTTTGGGAAATGTCAGCTATCATTCCAGCAAATTCACTTTTCAGCGAGGGGAATTTTTTGGCCAGCCTCTTCAGTTCTTTCTCAAATCGATGGGTGGGGATAATATTATAACTCATCCAAAAGGTCCTGGGCTGATTTCAGTTCAAGTTTTCCCTGCTTATGTAGGCGCACCTGTTCGGCAGACTCCCTGAGGTCTTCCCAAAGCTCGGCGGCGGCAATCGACATGGGTTTTGCCTTTTTTATGAAGTCAAGGCTTTTTAGGACCTTCATTCCAAAAGCTGCCTGGTCATCGGGGATTTCGACTATTACTTTCATATTCCTTATTTTTTTGCATTTCGATATCCATACTTTTAGAAACATTGAAAAATCGTCAAAAGTTACAAAATTGACTATAATCACCAATAAGTAAAAATAAATAAAAAATTGTCAGCCTTTCAAGGACACTTTACAGAAATCGTGTTCCAGTTTGATGAGCGGCCCTTCAGAAGCAACCTCTGAAAGATTAATTTGAAGCCTGTCAGCTTTTATGCGCTCCTTCCGTTCACTCCCTGATTTGTTCAAATACAAATACCCCTTTCTTATTGGCCACAACAATATCGATAAGGCCATTGCCATTAAAATCTTCTGTAATCACATGTACCCCAACACCTGAGTCTTTATCGATTACATGTTGGGTCCATTGGGGTTTAGGTCCCGGAACAAATTCGTACCAGGATAAATAGGGCGTGTCGTATTCGCCGGGATCATTGCCCATATGGGCAAAGTATCGCTTGCCGGTAACCAGGTCCGGATACCCGTCGCCATTGATATCGACCAGTTCCAGGCCATGCGTTTGGGTAAAAGCATCGTCAATCAGGTGGGTTTCCCATTGTCCGGATTTTTTCTGTTCATGCCACCAGATACCCAATTTATGGGCAGATGAAGAGACCACATCCGGAAGGCCGTTTTCGTTAAAATCGTGCACGTACATTTGTGCTGCAGGCTCCCCCAGATTAGCAGCATGAAATTCCCAGGGACCTTTGGAAGGATCTGCGGGAGCTTCCCACCAGCCCCCGGTGATGATCAGGTCCTTTCTCCCATCCCCATTGATATCTCCCATCCCGAGACCGTGGGAAAATTGGGCAGTTCCCGGACTTTCCTTTTCACTGATCGGGTATTTTTTCCATTCCAGATCATCCGGGCGGGTCGGGGCCTTAAACCAGACCATTTCTCCCGTCTCCGGAATGCTGCCTACAAGATCTTTGACGCCATCCTTGTCCATATCGAAAAAGCCGGCCGACTCGTTGCCAAGGGATTCAGAGATCAGGTGTACCGGCCAGTGCCCGGGTTTGTTTTTTGGATTTTCAAACCATTGTACCTCTTTTCCGGGAAAGCCAATGCGGACAAAATCAACCCATCCGTCCTGATTGACATCCATGCCATAACTGATAAAGGCATTGCTGTAACCTTTGTCGTACTGGAATTCCTGTGGCTCTTCCAGTTCGTGTGCGGTCCAATCCGGTGCCTCAAACCAATAGGCCCCGGCCATTACATCCATCAATCCATCCTGATTGACATCTCCTATGGCTGCTCCTTCTGCCAGGAAGGTAGTGCTAAGGGTATGCTTTTTAAATGAAATAGAAGCGGCAGGCGCACCGGATAGGGTTTGCTGCGCAAGGCAGGGGCATGACCAGAGGCTTCCCATCAGGATGATGAAAGCAGTCGGAAATTTGGCATTAAAGGAGATTTGGTACAACATCTTATCTAAGGCTAAGTAGGTAATTCATTAAATCGTTGAACTGCTCCTGATTCAATGTGCTGCTGAAATAATCGGGCATCAGGGTAATGGTAGAAGCGGTTTGTTCGGCAATGTCGTTTTTAGCAACGGAAAATTCCTGCCCGCTCTGGTCTGCCATCACGATTACCTGCCCTTCCTCCCGTCTGAAGAGACCGGAGCGAGTTTGCCCATTTTTGAGTTTCAAGGTATAAGTCCGGAAGTTCTCGGAAATGTTTCGGTTGGGATCCAATACTTTGGTCGCCAGGGCGGTCAGTCCCCAGTTGCCAATACCGTCTAGCTGGGGTCCGATCATGGCTCCGCCTTCTTCAATCCGGTGGCACATGCTGCAATGCTGCTCGTACAATGCCCTTCCGGAGAGTACCTGCTGCTCATCTGCCTCAAAATTTTCAACACGTTCTGCAATCAGTCCTTGCCTTTCTTCGCTGACCGGCAATAAATTTTCCGTAAGTAGTTGGTAGGCTTCAATTTGCTCCTCCGAGGCATTGGCCAGGTAATTTTCTTCTACCGTTCTTTGTTTTAAGATCCTGGCAGGGGCTTTTCCCGCTCTTATAATGGCTATCAATTCACTTTTCCCTTCCCTGTTGCTAGCAAGTAGGGCGGCGATGGTTTCCTGTAATTCCTGAGGAGCATTGTTCATTCCCTCGCCCAGCAATTCCCTGGTTTGTTGGCTTTGATCAATACTCAGGGCTGCGGCTATTTTTTGGCGAAAACTCAAGGTGTTTTCAATATTGTACAGGCTTTTCTGCAGAAAGCTGGCCTGGCTGTCGGGTTCGGTTTCCATCAAGGCTCTGGCGGCGGCAATGCGGACATTTTCGTCCAGATAATTTTTATCGACCAGTGATTGAAGGTGAGGAATGTGGGATTTTATTCGCAGCTGCCTGGAAATTTCAGTGGCGAAATTCAATTGATCAATTTCTGATTCAGACCAGTTGTTGGATTTGTCCGTTAAATCACGGAGTATTTTATCGCTTAGGGTTAGATTCCAGTTTTTGATGGGTTCAGGCCAATCCATCCCCTGAAGGGTTAAACCCTGGTTCAGGGCTTTTGCTTTCTGGTAGTCGAATATGCCATCACCATTTAATTTTTGGGCCAGATGAACGACCATTTCCATTCTCGAGGCTGGAAGATTACCTGCAATGGCTGTGAGGTAGGGCAGAACCCGCTTTTCAGCAGGGGTTTGGTTTTGCAGGTAGCGCAACAAATACTCCCCTGCTATTCGGGATTGCACATCTGAAAAAACCAGTGCTATCATATCTGCTTCCTGTTCGGTCCATGATTCACCAGCCAGCACTGTGGCGATCTCCGGCTGCTGGGCATGTCTGAACAGGGCATGTTTTAGCGCATACTTTAAGTGACTGTCCTGATCGTTGGTTTGGAGCAGGCTGCTCATTATGGGCCGGACCATGGCCGGGTCATGGTGTATGATCAGGTTTTCGGCTGCCACCCTTCTGATATGTGCCTGATTATCTTCCAATCCGTTTCGGGTCCATTCAAAATGTTGGGGACTGAACTCCCGGCGGTCGCCAAGAATTCGGTGTGCATGAATCCTCACCAATAAATCCGGGTGTTGCAGGGCTTTTTCCAGGTTCTCTCCATCCAGTTCCTCTAACCGGTGAAGTGCCCATAATCCCTGAACCAATTGTCTCGATGGTGTTTTCTTATGATTGACAACTTTCTGAATGGCAGGCAGGGCTTCCTTTCCGTACCTGTCCACCAGCTCATCTGTAGCCACCATTCTTGTGTGTAATACCCTGTCTTTCAAAGCTTCGATTAATCTTGCCATGCTTGCCTGAGACCAGTCGATGACTTCTTTTTCCTGTCCATTATAGGTAATTTTCCAAATTCTTCCGCTGTTTCGGTCTCTTTCGGGATGATCCAGTGGCACCTCATAATGGCCGATGATGCTGTTGTAAAAATCAGCGATGTAAAGTGCTCCGTCAGGACCTACCTTAATATCCACAGGCCGGAACCAGGGGTCCTTGCTGACCAAAAAATCAGCTTGTCTGGTAGCTTTTGGACTGGACCCGTTAAAACTCATGGTAGATCTACTGATCCTGCAAGTGACTACATCACCAGAGTAAAAGCTGTTTTGGTAGGCTTCCGGAAATTGATTGTCAGTATAATAAACAAGACCTGACAGAGCGGTGGAATTGAGTCCGTAGTCCATCATGGTGGGGGCAAATCCCAGGTTTGGTTCCTTTTTGCCCCATTGGGTATAATTCCCATCCCTGATCAGCTGATAAATAGGCAGGGTATGGCAATCTGCAGAATAATGGTAGCCCAATTCGTCCAGATCAGACCCGAAGGGATTGATTCTACCATCGCTGGTTTTTTCTACCCGGCTACCATCTGCTGTAAACCGGAAGGTATTCCCCGATACCATTCGGATGGAATCTCCATCATTGCCGGCAACGGTAGAAACATTGCTGAAGCCATGAGAGGCATGTATCCAACCATCCAGGCCCCTGAAAAGGTTATTGACCATGCCATGGGTATCTTTGGTTTCGAAAGGACCCAGCAGGACCTCCCTTTTATCTGCACGGTCATCCCCATCCAAATCATAGAACCGGTAAATGTTGGGTATACTGAATCCGATTGCCCCTCCTTTTATTGGCTGGACTCCGATGGGAATATTCAGGTCATCAGCGAAATGAGTGATCTTGTCCGCTTTTCCATCCCCGTTGCTGTCTTCCAAAATGCTTATTCGGTCGCTTCCCTCTCCTTCCCCTGCTTTGATGGGATATTCCGATGACTGACTTACCCAAAGCCTGCCTTTCTCGTCAAAAGCCATATTAATGGGTTTACTGATGTCAGGCTCAGAAGCAAATAGGGTAACTTCAAAGCCAGGAGGAAGGATGAAATCAGCTTTCTCCTCCTCGGGACTTTGGAATTCTGTGGTCCTGACATGCTCGGCATATATGGGATCCGGACTTTCTTCTACATAGGTAGAAGCCTGTTCCCGGGGAAGTTCCACAGTTGACGGGGCTGGTTTGGGTTGCTGGCAGGCATATAGTACCAACAGCAATCCTATTATAGGTAATTTTTGGGTTTTCATTTTGCAATGCTGAGAAAAAGGTAATAATCCTTTCAACATAAGCTTTATTCCTCAAACATACAACTAACCGGTATTTCCTTTTTATTATTGGTAAAGAAAAATAAACTTTTTCCTGCTTTAGTTGTCGCTAACTCCTGTCTTTTGTTGTTTTTAAAAGGCCTAATCCTGAACTAAAAAATACAAAGCCCAAAACGAAGAGGACCAAAATGGTTTTCCAGTCAGCACCTTCAGGTACTAAAAAAAGGTAGGACCCGTAAACCAATGCGCCTAATCCCAGTATGGTCAATAAGGGTCCAAATATGCGTTTAAAATTCATAATAATTTTTTAAAACTTAATTCTCAAAAATACTGCCAATGTTTCCGATATCCCAAAGTCCACCTGGTAGATGGGCGCAAACCTTTTTGTTTACATATCAAACTTGACATACAATAAAACTGTGCAACTTGCCACTGTACCCATATCGGCACCTACTAAAAATCAGTATCCGGTTCTTCCAGATTTAACCTTTGAACCCAGATATTCCGGAATAAGACTTCATGTCCCTCTGCCTGCAGCTTTATTCCACCAGGGCGGTTGGTAATGCCTTTTCCACCATCCCTACCCCCGTCCAGACCGGAATTGGCTCCTCCCCATACTTGTGAGATAGATTCGTTTTCATGGATTTTTTCTCCATTGAAGTAAATGGTGGTCATGGCCTTTTCAGATAGATTTCCGCTATCATCAAACCGGGCGGCCCGAAAGCGAATATCGTAAGCATTCCATTTTCCGACGCCGTTATAAACCCTGTAGGGGGCTGCTTTTTCATTGATAATGGCGGCCATTCCGTGGTCTGTACTGTCACCATCCAGAATCTGAATTTCATAACGGTTTTGCAGGTATACGCCACTATTTCCCCCTTCCTCTTTGATCAAGAACTCCACATGAAGCCTGAAATCAGTGAATTTCTGCTTGGAAACGATATCTGCCGCTCCATATTTACCACCTGCACCTGCGGGATCATTGGAACTCACAGCAGTGCCTTTGTCCACTGGATCCGGGACAATTTCCCATTTGATGGGGAGTTCTGCGGCCAACCTGGGTCCTTCCCAATAGGTCCAGTTTTTATGAAGGGACCGCTTTTTACCGTTAAAGAGCTGGTCAGCACCTTTTGGGGCTTCCGCACCCACTCCGATTTGGGCCCAGGAAGGCAAGTTGATTAACACCGCCAACAAAAGCAGGGGAAAAGATTTGATCATATAAGTCATGGTAGCTTTTTGAATAATACTATGGGAAAAGTAGGAATGCATAAATTATTGATGCACATCCCTTAACAAGTCATTGATTGTTTTAACAGGATTAAAGGTAATCAGAGGCACTTCCACAAATATGGAATTCCAATTGGCCATAGAACCATTCCAAAGGCCCGGTAATTCCTGGGCTTTTAAGTCCCTTCCACTTTTTGATTTTTGTGTGATAAATCCGGTTTTTGGATCCCTGAAATCCATCAGATTAAATGCATTTCCCTTATAGTCTTTAATGCCACAGACCAAATCGGTAGGGTTAAAGTGGGTAGAGGATTTGAAAATTTTCTCCTGTGCGGCATTGTTGAGGTCAAGCTGCGCGGTTTCAGCGATTTGCAGGGAAAAGGACCCGTCTGCTTCTTTTACCCAAAAAGGCCCTCCACCTGGCTCTCCCGTATTTTCTACCATTCCACAAACCCTGATAGGACGATTGAGTTTTTTTCTTAAATGCGCTGCTCTTTCCTGCAGTGTTTTTGAAGCGAAGGAGGGGGAGAGTTTGCCGCCAATTACCCCGGTGAATACTTTGGAAGCCCTTTCAACGGTAACTTCGTCTACGGCCAAATCCAGGTCTTTGAGTGCTTTGAAGGCCTTTTCCTGGGCATGCAAGAGTATGCCTCCAATCGCTTTTTTATAGGTAGTGGTGGTGTCTTTTAGCCGATCTGGAACAACATTGTCTATATTCTTGATAAAAACCAAATCCGCATCTATGTCATTGAGGTTTTCCAATAAGGCACCATGGCCGGCTGGTCTGAAGAGGATCGATCCATCTTCTTCCATAAAAGGCTTGTTCTCCAAATCCACGGCAATGGTGTCCGTAGACTTCTTTTGTTGAGAAAAGCTGATGTGAAAATGGACACCAAATTTACTTTCCATTGCGGACTTTACTGTCGCTACTTTTTCCTCAAATTTCTTTTGGTGCTCGGGAGAAACAGTGAAGTGAAGTCGAACGGTTTTGCCTTTACCTATACCATATTGTGCTCCTTCCACAAAATGTTCTTCTACTGGTGTCCGGCTTCCATCTGGATAGTTGTGAAACTTTAGTAAACCTTTGGGTAAATTACCATAACCCAGACCTTTGTCCTCCAGCAGATGTGCAATGATGGTGGAATATTCCTTGTTTCCCAGGGCTTCCTTCAGGCTGCTGCCGGCGTTCTTCAGGCTTTGATCCAAATCCTCATAAAAGGCGAATGATTTGATTTCAGAGATGAATTTTTTAACAAAATCATCCTTATCCAGGGATGTATCCTTTTTTTCCAGAAAGGAAAAAAGGTTTTTAAACATTCTGCTGGCCGCCCCGCTGGCCGGGACAAATTTAACAATTACCATCTCACCGGATTTGGCCTGGTAATCATCCATGGCTTTTTGCAGGCTTGTCTCATTTAGTTCGATGATGCCATCACCTATTTGAGCAGCTTTTTGGATGTCCAGAAAGGGGAAGCCGGATTCAAAGTTGTTAATTTGCTCTTCCACTACTTCCAGGGGCATGCCTTGTTTCTCGATTTGTTGCTTTTGATCTTTGGTTAACATGGATTGAAAAATGTATTAAAGGTTTTAATGACTTTCCAATATAGCAAATCCATTCGTCAAAGGCCCAATATATTGAGGATAAAATCTCTCAGGGCAACTAATTTGGTACTTAATAAACCTCTATTTTGGTCATTTATACCAGCTTAATTCAGATAAAAACAAGAAAAGATAAACATTTTTAACTGCATTTGATTTTGAGTAGCTGTAGGATCTATTTTTCTGACCTGTATCTGCAGGGTGAAAAAACCTGAGCCTGCCGTGATATCTTTGAAAAATGACAGAACGATTGAGAGGAAAGGTTAAAGATTATAGAAAATAATACTAGGAGAAGGAGCTAAGATTCTCATATGAGTACCAACAAAAAACCAAAACCCGAAAAATCCTGCCTGGTTTGTGGCCGGCCTTTTACCTGGAGAAAAAAGTGGAAAAAAGACTGGGAACAGGTGAAATATTGCTCCAAAAAGTGTCAATCATTGCGGCCAAAGCCCCAGGATAATCCAGCATGAACATCTGCCCGGTTACTGTCGGCAATTAAGCCTGTAACCAAGGAATGGCTACCCACAAAAAAGCCACCATATTGCAAACCAAACCCTCCAGTCAGGCCCGCAACCTGATGTTGCATCCAGGGGGAATATATTTCCAGTTTGCCCAATATCAATCTTGGGGTCAATACAAGCAGATCAGGACCGCTTAATTGCTGGTTCCCATTTTCATTTGCCATTCTTTTTTGCGCATAAAGAGATACCTGAAATTGCTTTACAGGGCTAAATTCTACATAGGCTGCCAGAAGTTGGGGTAAGTTGATCTTGGTAAGAGAGCTCTCCCTGTCAATGGTAAAATACCCGCTGTCAATCAATTGCTGTTCAATGTCAGCCACATCTCCCTCTAAATTATCAATTCTAAAGAATTCATTCTGGGGAATGTTCATGGAATAATTGCGTGTTATTTGATCCTGTGGGGCGGTCATGCTTCCGAGGTTTTTTATGGATAGCCCCGTATTGAGAAAAGTTCTCCCAAATGTTCTTAACTGGTAATTTACCCCCAGATCCATGGCAAAACCGTTTGGCGAAAGGCCCTGCCATAGGTTTTGATCAAAGGCATTGCCATTGTTGCTGTCCCACCTTTCGTCATAAGACAAATTTAGGGCTCCAGTGGCATTCGTCAGACTGATTTGGTCGGATTCACTCACCAGAGTGGCCTGGATTTCATCCAATCCCAAATTGGCGTAGGTGCCGGGAAACAGGGCTTTAAAGTGACCCCCAATCGATAGTGCGTGTAAATCATTGTCTATCAGGCTGGTTCCTACCATTAATCCCAACTCCATCCATCCTATTGTATTGAGGCGTTGGTTATATGGTATATTCAGTACGGTTTGGCTGTTGTTTCCCGAAATACTCTCTGTCACTATTGCATCGCCCAGATCGGGGTTGAAATCAATGATATCTGCCTTACCTTTTAACTGAGAAGTGAATCCAAACGACCATTTGTCTATCCGAAGGCCAACAGATGGACCCATAATTGAAAAATCCGTTCTTAGGTTAACTGGTTCTGAGATATTTTGAAAGATGGTTTCCCATTGGTCGGGATCATCCAAAATATCCTGATAGGATAGAACGTTGTTGCTTAAAGACGCATCAGCAGAGAAAAAAGTCACTTCCACTTTTTTTGAAAGGTTGTTTAATTCCGCCGGATTCATCAAAGCATTGACCATACCCTTGCGCTGGCTGTTTTGAATTCCATAAAATCCCTGTTGACCCAGCACGGGTAACATTGTGATAAATAAAAAGTAAATGAGTGCCGCTTTTTTCATGTTTTACTGCTGATTGAAAGCTTTTACAGATGTCAAAAATTTTACAAAAATAATTATTTTAGGGGAATTAGTGATAAATTTTGAAGAAAAAATAGCGTAATTTGATCTCACTTGAACTTGCTTTTGGTTTTGAATGACTTTTGCTACAATGTTGAATAAAATACAATGGCTTGCTGTAGTTTGCTTTTTAAGTAGCCTCGTTTCCATGCAAGCCTATTCGCAATCCACTGGTTCCCTGTTTTTGTCTACCGGAATACAAGATTTTACGGGCAGGGATCAGGGTTTTTCGCACCAGAAATACTCCGGTATCCGGAGCATGAGCACTGCCACCTTCCAGCTTCACAAACCACAAAAAACCGAGTTGTTTCAATTTGATTTTGCCTATGGTCCGTTGAAAAACAGGATAGGCAATTCAATGAATGCAATGACCATTGGATTTTTGACCTATACCTATTACCATAAAAACAAACCTGAGGTGAAAAGCCTCCATTGGGGATGGTCCAACCAGAATCTTTTCAATATCAGAAGTCACAATGGTTTTTCAAATTATAGCCTGCGATACGATTACTTTTCATCCTTAGGTCCATCAGTACGGTACATAATGCCTCTCCAATGGAAGGGACAGCATTTCGAATGGCATACCTTGTCCCACCTGCAGGTTGTGGGGTTTCAAATCAAATCCGGGTATATTGGTGCCAACCCCGATGGCTATTCCGGAGAAAATACTATCATGGGAAATTTTTTCGAGAGCATGGAGCCTTTTATTATTGGGAAAGACTGGAACTTCGGGTTGACTTCGTCTTTTTATTGGGAACTTCCGTCGGAAAATAAGCTTGGTTTAAACTACAGGTTGGATATTTCAGGCCTGCAGGGGATCCAGCCTGTAGCAAGCTTTGGGAATGCTTTGTTGTTGGTTTTAAAGGTTAAATTATGGTAAAGCAAACCAGGTTGTTCTTTCTTTTTCTTTTCGTTTTTTCCTCCTGTGAGCAGTGGGTCATGCCCCAGGATCCTGGGTCAGGTGCCCTGGAGGTGTTTGATCAACTGTGGGAGGATGTGTATGCAAGGTATTCATTCTTCGATCATAAAAATCTGGACTGGGAGCAGATCCGGGAGCAGTACAGGCCGGAAGTCAATGCGGAAATGGGCCAGCTCGAGCTGTACGAACTTTTGGCTGACATGTTGTTTGAACTCAGGGATGGGCATGTCAACCTGAGTACTGGGTTTAACCGAAGCAGGAACTGGGAATGGTATCAGGAATTTCCGGTCAACTATGATGAAAATCTGATAGAAGAGTCCTATCTGGGAAGGGATTACTGGATTAGTGGTCCTTTACAGCACCAAATGCTGGATGATGTTTTATATGTCAATTACCGGTCTTTTGCCCAAAGTATTTCCGAATCCAATCTCCAGGTTGTGGTGGAAAGAGCCAGAAGAAGCAGGGGGGTGATCATTGATGTAAGAAATAACGGAGGGGGTAATTTGAGCAATGCATCCCTTTTGGCTTCGGCTTTTGCTGAAGAAGAAATGGTGTACGCCAGACAGAGAATTAAATCGGGACCTGGAACAGGTGATTTTGGCTCTTGGGAGGACATGAAAATCAGCCCCCGGGAAGATGGGACCTATCTTGGGCCGGTGGTGGTATTGACAAACCGCAGGTCTTACAGCGCCACCACTTTTTTTGCACAGATGATGAAGGTGCTTCCCAATGCCATTACACTGGGAGACCAAACCGGAGGGGGAGGAGGCACTCCTGTTTTCGGAGAATTGACCAATGGCTGGACTTATCGTTTTTCAGCTACCCAGACCATTGATCTTGAGGAAAGACAATTGGAGGACGGAGTGCTGACAGACCTAAGGGTTGACCTATCTGAACTGGCCGCGAGCAGAGGGGAAGATAATCTGATAGCTACGGCCATTGCCGTAATCCGCAGCAATAATTGAAATTTTGCCCCTTATTCAAACTGGGAAAAATTACAAGTTTGCTTATCTTGTACCACTTATAAATCGGGGTTGGTTTTCGGAATTGTTGGTATTTGATTCAAATGATTTGGAAACCTTATTTTTATTTTAAAAATAAACAGAAAAAGGATGTTTACGAATCAAGTTGAGCTGTCACTTTTTAATGAACATTTAGAGGATAAAACACTACAGGCTTATTTTAACCGGGTAGGCTATTCCGGAGAAAAGGAGGCTACCTATTCCACGCTAGAACTGCTGCATTACCTGCATCCTCAGGCAATTCCATTTGAAAATCTGAATCCGTTTTTGGGTATCCCAGTGAGGCTACAGTTGTCTGATTTGGTAAAGAAAATGGTTTTGGAAGGAAGGGGAGGCTATTGTTTTGAACAGAATATTTTGTTTGGCCATGTATTGAGAACCATGGGGTTTTTGGTAAAAGGGCTTTCTGCCAGGGTTTTCTGGGAAGTGCCGGAAGGAGAGGTAAAACCCAGGGATCACATGTTGTTGCTGGTGCAGGTCGGTGGCAGGAAATATATTGCGGATGTGGGTTTTGGCGGATCATCATTTACAGCTCCTTTGTCTCTGGATCAGATGGAGGAACAGCTCACTCCCCACGAAAAATACAGGATCAATAAAGTAGATGAATTTTTCTATTTAGAAATAATGATCCGGGAGGAATGGAGACTACTTTACCGTTTCAGCCTGGAACCACAATTACTCCCGGATTATGAGGTGGTCAACTGGTATCTTGGTCATCATCCCGCGTCCATGTTTGTTACTTCATTAATGGCAGCTCGCTGCATGCCATGGGGGAGATATGCTTTGCTTAACAATCAATTCACCACGCATCGTAAAAATGAAGAAAGTATAAAGCAAACCTTAACCGACATCAAGGAGTATAAAGCACTGTTGGAGGAAGTTTTTCTAATCCAGCTGCCGGACCATGAAGGGATGATGGAAAAGTTAAAAAAAGTTGTAACTGAAGCCTGATCCGTTTATCCGGTCTTTTTGAAGGAGTTTACTATTTATGAAAAATTATTTAAGGGTTTCGTTCCTTTTGCTTTTAGTACTTTGTTCCGGGATGGAAGCTAATTCCCAGGGATTTGTCAAACGTTATCTCAACTCCATTGTAAATGATACCAGCGATATTTCCGAACCGCAATTCCTGATGTACCCTACCCTGGCCTATGCCCCCGAAACCAGTTGGGAGATAGGCTTCAGCACCTTGTATGTATACTACGCTGAAAGAGACACAGTCAACAGGTTGAGTGAGATCAATGGCTTTACGTTTTTTACCCTGGAAAACCAGTATGGTTTATGGTTTGATCATGCCAACTATTCTCCAGGTGACCGTTGGTTTTTTTTAGGTCGCATCAGGCTGCAAAGTTTTCCTCTCTTGTATTACGGAATCGGAAATAGCAGTTCGGCCGATTACCTGGCAAGGGTAGATGCCAACCAGATTTTGATCAAAGAAAGGGTATTGAGAAAAATCAAAGGCAACTTGTTTTTTGGATTGGAAATGGATTGGCAAAGGCTTAGCCAGGTGGAGTTTTTGCCCGCGGAGTCAAACCCTTCTTATCAGCTGCCTTTGGGGTTTCAGGGAAGCTCAAACCTGGGGCTTGGGCTAGGTTTGGTTTATGATGACCGTCACAATGTCCTGAACGTGAGGGATGGTTTGTTTTCGGAATTGGCATTAATGCGGTACAATCCATTTTGGAGCAGTGCATTTAACTTCACCACCGTGCTTTCCGATACCCGGTATTACCAGCCGGTTGGGGAAAATAATGTGTTGGCGGCCCAATTATTTGGCCAATTCAATTCGGGAGACGTTCCTTTTAATCAATTGTCCCTTATGGGTGGAGAGAGTTTAATGCGGGGCTATTATACCGGTAGGTATAGGGACCAAAACCAAGTGGCGGGACAAATTGAGATGCGATTTTTACCTTTTCCTCTTGGCTTTACCGAAAGGTTGGGTGGAGCAGTCTTTGCCGGAGCAGGGCAGGTATTTCCCAGCCTGGCAGCTTTTGATTGGAATAAAATGGTATGGTCTGCCGGAGGCGGGCTGCGTTTTTTGATTTTTCCTAAAAAAGATATTTACACCCGGCTGGATGTGGCTTTTACTCAGGAAGGTACTGGTTTTTACTTTTTTATCGGAGAGGCATTTTAAAAAATATTTTAATAAAAATGCAGTGCGCAAAGGCACTGCTTTCAAGTCGGTTCCAAATTAATTTTTACTAATCATATGATAGTCAAGCTTGTAATCTATCCGAGGATTGCTCATCCTGCTTTTTTTTTTGATGTCTTCCGGCATTTGTCCCACTTTCCAGTTTGCAGGCTTTCGGTATTTGCCTTCTTTTTTGAAATCTTCGAAAGTTTCAGGGTCATCTTTAGCATCTCTGATGGCTTTAATAGTGTAGAGAAGTCCCAAGCTGATGCCTAATGCCACAAACAAAAAGGTGTAAGTTTCCATGATCTGTTAATTTTAAAAAAAAGGCTTTTTACCAATAGATTTAGTTTAACTTAATTGCTTCTTTCAATCAGAAGAAATGTATTATAATTCAAAATTAATAAAACTTTATTACATATTTAAGTAAAAATAACTTGTTTTTTAGATAAAATTTTTGTAAATATAAAATAGTATTTTGTTGTATTATTTTTGTATTTCGTGATTACCAGGAAAAAAAATGTGCTTCAATCAGTCATGTAGATTGAAGAATCCTTTTTTGATGATTTTTTTTCATACGGAATTTCCACTTCAAATATTTGGCTGTAGGGAGTAATATGTATAGATTTATTTTATCGAATATTATTAAAACAACTTTATGCCAATTTCTCGTTTGAGTTTACTTGTTTTTTGTTGCTCATTTTTTCATCTCCAGTTTGGGGAACAGATATATAAGTGTCACTAGCCGGGAATGACGCTGCTTCTGGAAGCATAGGTGAGCCACGGAGATCCATGGCAGGAACCCAAGAGTATATCAGGAAATTTAATGCTCTGGTTGACCGCCTTTCAAGCCCCTAAAACCTCGAAAAGAAGGAAGAAGATGGTTAATTCAGTGCAGAACTGAGGGAAGGGATAGCCCGGGATGGCCTTTTACCGTATTTAACTGGAAACCTGAAACATCCATTTATTGGATTTTATAAGTGGGGTTTTATTTTATACTATTAATTTTATGCAATCAAACAATAAACCTGTAAACAATGAATAAGGAAAAAAAGAGCCTGCTATCTCGCAGAAAATTTATGGGAACCGGTCTGCTTGGAGCAGCAGGGATGGGGGTGTTGCCACATGTCAGCGTAGGTAAGGGAGTACATAATGAAATAATTAGGGATGAAACTTTTCGTTTGGGCTTTATTGGGCTGGGGAGACAGGGCAATGGACTGTTAAACAGTTTTATATCCCTTTCCAATGTGGAAGTAGTAGCAGGATGTGATGTATATGCAGCCAAAAGGCAGCGGTTTCTGAATAAAACTCAAGCCTATTACAAGGAGAACAAGCGGGAAATAAAAGTGGAGGTCTATGAAAATTACCATGACCTATTATCCAGAAAGGATGTAGACGCTTTGGTCATAGCCACACCTGATCACTGGCATGCCTTGATGGCCATTGATGCCTGCAAAGCGGGAAAGGATATTTATCTGGAAAAACCACTCACTTTTACCATTAAGGAAGGGCAGGAATTGGTCAAGGCTGTTCGGGATAATAACATCGTTTTGGCAACGGGGAGCATGCAAAGGTCCTACGCTAATTTTCAGCAGGCTGTCAGGATGGTTCAAAAGGGAAGAATTGGCCAGGTAAGCAAGGTGTATGCCTGTGTTGGAGGGCCTCCAAAGCCATTTGATTTGCCTAAAGAAGATATTCCGGAAGGGCTTAACTGGGACCTTTGGATGGGGCCTTTGAATGCTCCCATTCATTTTAATAATGAACTCAATCCTCCGATTTCACTGAATCCTCCCGAAAATGAAAAAATCTGGGGAGGATGGCGCTGGTACAAGGAAACCGGCGGTGGACTGACCACAGATTGGGGAGCCCACATGTTTGACATAGCTCAATGGGCTATAGGAATGGACAGAAGCGGGCCTATTGAAATTATTCCTGCGGGATACCAGGATACAGAATACCTAACTTTTAAATACGCAAACGGTGTGACCGTCACCGAACAGCCTTTTGATGACAAGGAAAGCAGGGGCTGTAAGTTTTTTGGAAAAGATGGTTGGATAGAAGTTTCCCGCTCTCACTATGAAGCATCAGACCCGTCTCTATATCCGGTTCTGGATGAGGGAGAAAGCCTGCAGGGCGGTGGCGGCAGGGCTCACCACATCGATTTTATGGAATCTGTCAAAAGGAGAAAAGATCCCATTGCCCCGGTGGAGATCGGACATAGCACCTGTGTTACCTGTAATCTGGGAAATATTGCCTATGAACTGGGCAGGCCATTAAAGTGGAATCCGGCGAAGGAACAGTTTGAGGATGATCCGGAGGCGGAAAAACACCTGCACAGGGCTTACAGACCAGGTTATCGCCTTTAATTTAAACATCAAGCGGGATATAAATGTCCCGCTTTTTTTTTCAGGCTGAGATTTGCAGCTATTTGGCAATTGTTTAAAGAAAAATCAATGCCATCATTTATCCCTTTCCACCACTTTGTTTCCTCCAATATATATTTCGTTGATTTCCCGGGTGTTTCGGATATCTTCAAGAGGATTGGCATCCAAAATAATGAAATCGGCATAATGTCCGGGAGCCAGCGTTCCCAAACCTTCCAGTTCCAGGTATTCGGCCACATTTTTGGTAGCAGAGACAAGGATTTCCATGGGAGACATGCCTGCTTCGGCCATCATCTCCATTTCCAGGTGTTCAAAATATCCCATAAACCGGGTAGGTACCCCGCTGTCTGTGCCAAATACAATGGGAACACCGGCATCATTGAGGGATTTCAGGTTGGCGTAGGCGACCGGTAACTGTTTTTTATAGGTTTGGGCATTGCTGTTAGCGGCTACATTCGCCTGCCTTTCCGGATCCAGTAAGGGTTGAATGGTTTCCTTATCATAAACCTTTTGAAAAAAGGGATCAGAAAAAAAAGCAGCCGTATCTTCATAAACATAGGTGGAAAGCTCTCTGGTAAGGGTAGGGCAGTATCCTACGTTTTTTTCTTTGATCAGCTGGACAAAGGACTCGTCCACAGGTAAGTCCCTTACACTATGGGCGAGCAGATCCGATCCGGCTTCCAATAACTTTCTGCTGTCTTCCAGATAATAGGAATGAGTAGCAATTTTATAGCCAAGTTCATGGGACCTGCCGATCACCGCCCGGTACACTTCTTCAGGCATTTTTGTAGCATTGCCCAGGTTGTCATCCACCCGTATCTTCATGAAATCTACTCCCATTTCATGATTTTCTTCAATCATTTTTTCGGCTTCGGCCGGGGTATCTCCCGTGATGACTGCGCCTGCTATGAATAACCTTGATCTATTCTGGGGGTTTTTATCGTTGAGGTGTCGGAAAGAAACCGCCTCTTCCTGATCCCCGCCGAGGCTGACGACAGTTGTGATGCCGTAGGTTGCATATATGGATAAATTTTCAGCGAGGTTTTCAGCGGAATAATGGCCTCCAGATATCCCCTTTACATCGCCCACATGACCATGGCCATTGATCAGCCCCGGGATAATGGTTTTGCCCGTGAGATCAATCACATGGGAATGCTCAGGAATTTCTACTTCTTCCCTGGACCCGATGGCTATAATATGATCCTCCTGAACCAAAATAACCCCATCTTCGATTGGGGTAGCACCGCTGCCATCGATGATTCTGGCACCTGAAAAGGCAGTGAATGCGGTTTCCTCATGTATTTCATTTTTGCAGGCAAGGAGGCATAAAAGTGAAAGGCAGATTAAGGGATAAATTTTCATGACTAAAAGTTAGTCAATTTTTTGGATTTATCCATTGGGTGGAATGCTGGCCAAATTATCTGCCTGATAAACTTTAGGGAGTACTAGTAGTGATTGTCTCCCAGATGCTGTCTAAAAACCGGAAAGCGATGAGGCTTTGTTCAGGGTTCTCTCCCATGCGGACCAAAACCAGGTTTTGGGAAGGCACTACACATACATATTGACCATCCCTACCCATTCCACAAACCATGTCAGATGGACCATTGGGGATAAAACTTCCCGGAAAGGGAGATTGAATCCCGGGGACCATAAAACTATCCATTCCGTTGAGCCACCAAAGGTAGCCGTAGCTTTCGTTCAGCTCCTGAGATGGTGTCAGCATGGCTTGAAGGTAGGCCTTATCGCTGACGATTTCCTCGCTTCCCCACATTCCCTTTGCCAGTATCATCAGGCCAAACCGGGCCATGGAGCGTGCATCACTGAAAAAATGAAAAAGAATGGATAATATTTCATATCAAACTCAAATGGTTCCTCTAAAAGTAAGTACTTTTTGTGGAATTGATATCATGTAACAAAGAGATCAATTCAGCTGGACAGAGACGGGATATAAAATTCCGGTTTAAAGGTAAGGTAACATTGGTTTGGTAATGGGTGCAGGCGCAAGAGTTAGCGACGCGAACTTGACAGTTAGCAATATTTGAGAATAGTTAAATAAGGTATAGGGTTGAATCCCGGTTATAAGTATTGAGATTTCACCCTAACTATCAATCATCGTCTAATATACTGCCAGGTAATGATATTTACTGAGAGACCAACGCTACCTGATAGATGGTGAAAAATTCAGGCTCCTGATCTAACAGGTTAACATTTTGCCTGGCCCACAAACGGTTTTTTCATAATCAGACAATATAACCACCAATTTATTAATAAATTCGTTTTACACCAATTTAAGCAGGATTGATTTGTTTCAGGGAAGTTTCGATCCTACCGAAAGATGGATAGAGGAAAGGTTTGTGATTTATGTCCCACAAAATCAATCATCCGCATTCCAGTAGGCCATCCGCTCACAGCTGCTGACTTCCAGGCTGTAGAAGCCAAATTCCTCCGTTACCTTTCCCTTGATCAGGTAGATGCCGCGGCCCTTGAAAGGTGTTTTTTTGACCACCGGAGGGAAATGCACCGTATCAATCCAGTGGCCCTCCCGGTCGATAAAGGTGCCAAAGTTCATCACTTCCCCCTTTACCGTCCGGGTGTATTTGACGGTGACCAGGTAGCCGACCAGCTGCACCCGCCTGCCCAGAAATTGCGCCATTTCCCTTGCTGCAATGCCACAGACCTGCTGTTCCTTTACCAATAGAAAAGGGGAGTTCAGGGGGAATTCCAGGATCTCCAGCTGGTCGATGATTTCCTGCCTTATATCCGCAGCCTCCAGCACAGGTGGCTTTAGCTCCCGGAATCCGGCTTGTGCAAACAGCCGCTGGCTGCCGACCGCAGGAGTCTTTTTGCGGTGCAGGATAAAATGGGCCTCCCAGAGGGTTTCCTGCTTGCTTTTGCCGGTGAAGCGGAAGCAGCCTATCCGCACCAGGATCAGCAATTGTTCCAGACTAATGTCCACCCTGGAGACAAAGTCCAACAGGCTGGTATACAGCCCTCTCTGTTGCCGTTCCTGCAGGATTTTGACCACACTTTCTTTTTGCAGGAACTTCATGTGCACAAAGCCCAGGTACACAGTTTTGCCCCGGATACAGCTGAGGTTTTCGCTTTCATTGATGTGCGGGGCCTGTATCTCGGCACCGTTCATGCGGAGTTCGTGAATATAGAATTCGGTGTGGTAAAAGCCACCGAAATTATTGATAACGCCCACCATAAATTCCAGGGGATAATGGGCTTTGAGGTACAGGCTTTGGTAGCTTTCTACGGCAAAGGAAGCGGAATGGCCCTTGGCAAAGGAATAGCCGGCAAAGCTCTCGATCTGGTGCCAGACCTCTCCCGTAACCTTTGGGTCACGGCCCTTTTCCCGGCAGTTGGCAAAGAAGCTGTCCTTTACCCGTTGGAATTCATCTTTGGATCGGGACTTGCCGCTCATGCCCCGCCGCAACACATCGGCCTCGCTCAGGGAAAGACCGGCAAAGTAATGGGCCACCTTGATCACATCCTCCTGGTATACCATGATGCCATAGGTTTCTGGCATGATGTCCCGGAGTACGGGATGGGCCATTTCCCTTCTGGCAGGATTTACATGCCGCAGGATGTACTCCCGCATCATGCCGGAGCGGGCCACACCGGGGCGGATGATGGAACTGGCAGCTACCAGTTCCAGGTATTCGTCGGCTTTCATTTTGGCCAGCAACATGCGCATGGCCGGTGATTCCACATAGAAGGCACCAACGGTACGTCCCTCACGCAGGTGTTGTTTGATTTTGGGATCTTTTTTGAAAGTGGCTATCTGGCGGATATCCACTTCCTTGCCCTGGTTTTGATGGATGATTTCCAGGGTACTTTTGATATGCCCCAGGCCCCTTTGGCTGAGAATATCAAGCTTGTGCAGGCCTATGTCTTCCGCCACATGCATGTCGAAATGGGAAATGGGGAAGCCTTTAGGTGGCAGTGCTGTTGCTGTATAATAATGGATGGGTTTGTGGGCGATCAGCACCCCTCCGGCATGGATGCTGAGGTGAGAGGGCATGTCCCGGATCACCTGACTGTAGCGGTAGATCAGCTTTCCGTACTGATCAGGTCTATAGTTGCTGCTCCCTAGCTTGTCTCCATGGTAAATCAACGATTCGATTTCAGATTTGGGCAGGCCAAAGACTTTTCCCAATTCCCGAAGGACAGAATTGTACTGAAAGGTATTGAAAGTGGCCAGCAGGCAGACATGCTCACTTTCGGGGCGGTTGTATTTTTTAAAAATATAGCCGGTCATTTCATCCCGGTCTTTCCAGGAGAAGTCCAGGTCGAAGTCTGGGGGATTTTCCCGGTACAGGTTGATAAAACGCTCAAAATACAGGTCCAGCTCGATGGGGTCCACATCCGTGATGCACAGGCTGTAGGCCACGATGCTGTTGGCCCCGCTGCCCCGGCCCACATAGAAGAAGTTTTTTTTTCGGGCGTAGTTGACAATGTCATAGTTGATCAGGAAGTAGGAGACAAAGCCTTTTTGCTGGATCATTTCCAGTTCCTTCAGGATGCGCTTTTCTTTGGTTTCGTCCAGGCTGCCATAGCGCAACAGGGCACCCTTAAAAGTTTCCTGCCGCAGGTAGTCAAAGTCCTCCCAGTCTGAGCCCAGGATATCCCGCCTGTTTTTTACGGCCTGGAAATAGAAGGAAAACTGGCATTGTTCCAGCAGTTTTTGGGTATTGTAGATCAGGTAGCTGTGGCCCTCGCTGCGGGCCACCATTTCGGTATAGCCGTAAAACCGATCAGATGGGGCTCCCTGTTCTGAAAGCGGTAATTTGCTCAGCAGGGTATTGCTATCCATGCAGCGAAGCAGGCGGTGGGCGTTGAAGTCGGTTTTTCCGGCAAAGGTAGCCGGCTGCAAAAGGACCAGCCGATCTTTTTGCTTTGCCCAGGGGCTGTAGGGCAGCCGCTTCAGCTGAGAGGGGTGCAACCCGATGTACTCGTTTTCACGGAGGGAAAAAAGCACTTCTGAAAAGGGGTAAATGATGAAGGAATGGTTCATGGCCGGGGACCTGTCGGGAAAAGGTTGTTTGTGAACCAGGTGATGGGAGAGGTGGAGGTTCAGCTCATAGAAGCCTTCCTGATTTTGTGCCAGCCCGATGTACTGCTGTTTGACGCCATTGCGGAAGTCGATGCCGATTACGGGGTGGATCCCGTTTTTTTGAGCTTCCCGGATAAAGGGGAAGACCCCGGAAGTGCTGTTGATGTCGGTCAGGGCCAGGGCATCGAGTTTGTGCTTTATCGCTTCCGCTACAAGGGCTTCCACGGAGAGGGTACCATACTTGAAACTGTAATGACTGTGGCAGTTGAGGTGCATTTTGTTTATTTAATTAACATTAATAGGTTAATAATATAAACATTAAAAAAAGATTTTTATGGGTAAGGAAGCTTTTTTTTAAAGTGCAATGTTGAGGGGTCCGGTATGGGTTGATTAAAACTATCTGATTAATTAATGCGCAGGCTGTGGCACAAGCCAATGTCAGGAAACAATTGGTAGTAAAAAATTATATACAGTACATTCTTTTATCAGGTAAAAAAATATTTTTATAAACGGTTAATATATAATTTTTGGTATTTTATATTTAAAATAACAAAATAATATTAATAATTAAATATGTTATTTTTTATTAGGCACAAAGTAACATATTTAATTCTGTATTATAGTTTAAGTTCATTATAAATAATTAAATTATTGATTATACATTGTGTTAAATATTTTTTATATTGATTGGACGAAATTAAATTAATGCTGATCAAGCCTATTTAGCTGGGATTTATAAAAGACCAACAGCTTCGTATTCCCACTGCCCGCTTTATTGTTCCAAAAAAATCAGATGACTTTCGATTGAAAGGAAGGATGCCTGTGGTATTTTCTTCGGTGTTTTCAGTTTAAGTCAGCCCTTGGGGCATTCGTTTGCATTTCAAAAATTAACATCAACCTAAACCCACAAAAATCATGGAAACAATTGTATTCAGGCGATTTGATAACTTGTTAAAAACGCTGCCTTTGGTACTGCTGCTCCAATTATTTTTTATTGGATGCTTGAGTGCCCATGCGGCAATTCCTTCGGAAATAGATGTGAATATGGACATTGCAGTTTCAGGCACTGTCACTGATACCAATGAGGTACCCTTGCCGGGGGTTACCGTTACGGTGCTGGGCACCAATAGGGGAACTGTCACCAACCTGGATGGCAAGTATTCCCTAACCGTCCCGGATAATGCCAATCTGGTATTTTCCTTTATTGGTTTTACTTCCCAAACGATACAGGTAGGCAACCAAAGTACCATCAATGTGGTATTGGAAGAAGACATGGCTTCCCTGGACGAAGTGGTCGTGGTAGGCTACGGTACCCAGAAGAAGGCCAATATGACGGGTTCTGTGGCTACGGTTGGTGCGGATGAAATCATCAAACGACCATTGACCAATGTGGCCGGACTTCTGCAAGGAAAAGTAGCTGGATTGCAGGTTTCCTCTCATTCCGGAAAACCCGGTAGTGAAAATAATACCTTACGAATCAGAGGTTTAGGTACTTTTAGCTCTGCCGGAAGTGAACCACTTGTGCTAATCAATGGTATTGCCGGTGACATGACCAATTTGGATCCCAATGATGTGGAATCGGTCTCTGTTTTGAAAGATGCAGCATCAAGTGCTATCTATGGTGCCAGGGCTGCCAATGGAGTCATCCTGATTACTACCAAGAGGGGTAGTGAAGGAGCTCTTACCATTGATATACACAGTAATGTGCAGGTGCATCAGCCAACACGCTTACCCAGGTTACTCAGCAATTCTGCCGATTACATGATGTACTGGAATCAGGGAAGACAAAGAGCCGGAGGCCAGGCACCCTATTTCAGCCAGGAGGAGATTGATGCTTTCAGAAATAACCCAAATGATCCCATTAATTATCCCAATTTTGACTGGATAGATCATTCTTTCAACACAGCGGTGGCCAATATGCAATCAATACGGGTAAGTGGTGGTACGGAGAAAACGAGCATTGGGCTGTCCCTGGGCTATTTTGATCAACCGGGTCTGACCAGCTTGTATGAATTCAAAAAATACAATGCAAGGTTAACCGTCGATTCCAAAATTAACGATTGGATAACGGTAGGCGGTGATATTCAACTGGTTAATAAAGACATACAAAGAAGTAATTGGGACAATGGCGATATAGATTACCAGATTCTGGCCATTTATGGAGCAGGTCCCAATTATACTCCTACCATGACCCTGCCCGACGGATCTACCGGTTACGTGGCAAGGTACAGTTCAAATATCGGCGAATGGACCGTTAGGAACCCGGATGCGCAGGATGCCAGTGGCATTCAAACAGATATCAATTACAATGTATTGCCTCAGTTTTATGTGGAGATCAAACCAACGGAACACCTCACCTGGTATACCAAAGGAGCAGTGTCTTATGACAACCGGGCACTGAAAAACCATGAAACCCCGGTGGACAATTATTTTTTCAAGGATGGCTCCTATGCCCACAATAATTCTACCTGGCAATTGGGCGTCAGGGAAACCTGGAATACCGGTTTATGGACCACCTTTTATTCCACTTTGAATTACCGAAGGCTTTTCAATGAAACCCACAATGTCAATATTTTGGCCGGCTACAATCAGGAATACAGTTCCAACCGGCAGCTTAGGGGTTCCAGGGTACATTTCCCTACCAATACATTGATGGAATTGGATGCGGGAGCACCGCTGGACCAAACCACCGGGGGATATTTGCAGGAATGGGCCATCATGTCCTTGTTTGGACGCGCCATGTACGATTATAAGGAGAAATACCTGGTAGAGGCCAATATTCGTTACGATGGAACCTCCAGGATTTCTCCGGATAACCGTTGGGGAGTATTTCCTTCGGTCTCTGCGGGATGGAGGGTCTCTCAAGAGCAATTTTTGCAACTAAATTCTTGGATAGATGAGTTTAAAATCAGGGGATCCTGGGGGCAATTGGGCAATCAGAATGTTGGCTTATATCCTTTTCAGGAAGTTTTGACCACCACTTCTTATCCATTTAATACGGCCCAACCCGGGGCACTTGTAAACCGCCTGGTAGATCCAAATTTGAGATGGGAAACCACCACCATGGCTGACATTGGGTTCGATCTTTCTTTGAAAGAGGGCTTGATCAATGTTACCTTCGATTGGTTTGATAAGGTGACGGATGATATCCTGTACAATGTACCAATTCCGGCCAGTGTGGGACTTTCCCCGCCCACTGTGAATTATGGCAAGATGAGAAACACCGGTATCGAGCTGGAATTGGGATCCATGAAACGATTTGGGGAATTTGGCTATAATGTCAGCGTCAATTTCTCCACCTTCAGAAATGAAGTTTTGCGGATCCTTTCCCCGGTTTACGGCAATTTCACCATTCAGGAGGGGCTTCCTTTTAATTCTCATTTTATGGTTGAATGGGATGGTATTTTCCAAAATGAGGAAGAAATCGCGAATAGTCCTCAGCACCAATTTAACCCCAAACCCGGCGACTTGAAATTTGTGGATCAAAATGGAGACAATATGATCAATGCTGATGACCGGGTAGTAATGGATGGGGCCTATCCCCGGTTTCACTATGGAAGTACAATCAACCTTTCCTGGAGGAATTTTGATGTAAATGCCTTTTTTCAAGGCCTGGAAGGCTACAAACAAAGCACCCAGGGTTTGTCATGGGGCCTGGTGCCATACATTCAAGGCTCTCCTCCTCCGTTGGATTTTATCGAAAACATGTGGACCGGGGAGGGGTCTACCAATGAACACCCCGCCATGTATATTTCCGGCTATGCCCCTGTGACAGGTACCCGAAACTCCTATTGGTTACTGGATGCATCTTATCTGAGGTTGAAAAACCTGGCGATAGGATACAATTTGCCTGATCGTTTAAATGAAAAATTAGGGCTCAGGTTTTCCAGGGTTTATATGTCTGGCGACAATTTATTCACCATCACGGACTGGCCGGGATCAGATCCCGAAAGAGCCAATACCAACTGGTTTCAGGCTTATCCACAGATTACCAGTTACACTTTGGGCCTGAAAGTTTCTCTTTAAATCATTAAACAGTTACCAAGATGAAATATTTAAAAGTATCATATATTCACCATATGCTAATAGGATTGCTGGTCTTGTCGGCAGTATCCTGTACGGATTTCCTGGAAAGAAACCCTACAACCCAAATTTCAGGCCCTACCTTCTGGACCTCACAGAAGGATGCTGATCTGGCCCTGGCGGGAGTATATTCCAGGCTAAATACCAATACCTTTAACCATGAAGGGGTCTATTCCCTGGCCATCATGGCGGGTGATGCGAATGAAGGAGGGCAGAGCTTGGGTGCAGCCTCTACCGGAACCTTTGCTATGGGTATTATGGAAGCGGTTTCAGGAGGGCTTCTCGCCAATGTTTACAACCATTGTTACCAGGGAATAGCTACCTGTAATTATTTCTTGGAGAACATTGACAGGGTAGACATGCCCGCGGAAAGAATTACCCGATACAAAGGGGAAGTGCTCTTTTTACGTGCTTTCTTCTATTTTACCCTGGCGGATTTTTACGGAGGAGTGCCGCTTTATACTTCCACTGTATCTGCTGATGAGGCAAAGGTGGCCCAAAGCTCCAGGGATCAGGTGATCGATCAGGTGTTGGCAGATTTAGATGTGGCCATCGCCAGCCTACCCAATACTGATTACAGCTCCAGCGGGCACGCTGTAAGAGGTTCTGCCATGGCCCTGAAGAGCCGTGTACACCTATTTGAATCCGATTGGACTGCTGCTGCACAAGCGGCTTCCCAGGTAATGTCAGACGGGCAGTTTGGCCTTTATACAGAAGATTGGCAAAACATGTTTTTGGCTGAAGGGCAGAGTAACAATCCGGAAATTATGTTTTCCACAAAGTATTTAAATCCCGATAATTTTAGTAATCAGGATATCAGGATTCTCTGGCATGGCATTTGGAACCCCAGGGCCGAATTGAGAGATGCTTTTGAATGCATCGATGGTTTACCCATTTCTGAATCGCCCTTGTATGATCCGGATAACTGGAAAGAAAACAGGGATCCACGTTTGGGCAAGACAATGCGGGATTTTAATGATCCTGCGGTCAAAGAGTCAGGTGAAGTGGTGGAATTTGCTTACAATGGAGTTTCCATGACCGGATTGATGCCGGCCAAGGGAGGCAATGTGGAAACTCTGCCTATTGATTACTCCACCAAGAGTGAACAGGATTGGGTTTTGATCCGCTATGCAGAGGTTCTATTGAATTTTGCCGAAGCCACCAATGAATTGAATGGACCTACTCAGGCAGTTTATGATGCGGTGAATGCCATCAGAACCCGTCCGGGGGTGGCAATGCCATCCCTACCTGAAGGCTTGTCCCAGGATGAAATGCGGGAGCGGATCCGAAACGAAAGAAGGGTGGAATTCGCCTTTGAGGGCATGCGGTACAGGGATATCAAAAGGTGGAGGTATGCCGAGGAGTACATTCCCACCCTGGTGGAACCGGGGTCTGGTATACAGCGGCAATTTGATCCATCCAAGCATTATTTGTTTCCCTTTCCACAATCTGAAATCGATATCAACCCAAATCTGGTACAGAATCCGGGATATTGATTGAGATTGGATAAAAATATAGCATGAAGGCCTCAGGTCTTCATGCTTTTTGCTTTAATTTGATATAATTTTGAATCTTGAAATATATGCAGGCCATGCAACCTTTTCACCTTGCTTTTCCGATCAGGGACATTGAGGAAACCAGAACGTTCTACCAGGATTTGCTTGGATGTGAAATAGGTAGAAGCTCCGAAAAGTGGATAGATTTTAACTTTTTCGGACACCAGCTATCCGCCCATGTGAAACTGGAAGAATTGGCCCTTGCCGAAGCCAACCAGGTGGATGGACAAAAGGTCCCGGTTCGGCATTTTGGCGTGGTTTTGGAATGGGAAGATTGGCACGATCTGGCAGCCAGGCTAAAAAATCACCAAGTCAAATTTATTATTGAGCCTTATATCCGGTTCAAAGGGGAAGTAGGCGAGCAGGCTACTATGTTTTTTCTGGATCCCAGTGGCAATGCCCTGGAATTTAAAGCTTTTCAGGACCCTAAGCAGATTTTTGCCAAATGAAAAGTCTTTAGTTAAATAAAAATTCTTTATTTTGCCATTGTTAATTGATGCTTCATTAAACTGTTCAATATGATTTTCCCAATAATTGCTTACGGCATATTTTACCTGGCTGTAATTGCCACAGGGATTTACTTTATTTTTACCTGGGTCAACAGGTACTTTACCCTCAAAAGAGAACAAAACGACTTGTTAAGACAAATTATTCAGAAGATGGACAAGGGTATGAATCCATGATCAAAATCAACAAAGTCCACCATATTGCTGACCCCGATGGCTTGCCGATTGAATTTTACGAAGCATGAAACCATTATTTTCCGGCTGCTGTATTTGCCTATTGCTGGTATTTTCTACTAACTGGCTTTTTGCTCAGGAAAAGGAACCCTATCTGATATTAATTTCCCTTGACGGCTACCGGTACGATTACACCGATCGCTTTAAGCCGAAAAACCTGACCCAATTCATCGAGGCGGGGACTGCCGCAGATGCCATGATTCCTTCCTTTCCCACCAAGACTTTTCCCAACCATTACACCATTGCCACTGGTATGCTTCCCGAAAACCACGGTTTGGTGGACAATTCTTTTTATGAACCCGAAAAAGACCAGGTTTACAGTATGGTAAACCGAGATATCGTAGGGGACGGTTATTGGTATGGGGGTACGCCTATCTGGGTGTTGGCAGAACAAAATGGGATAAAGGCAGCCAGCTATTTCTTTGTGGGCTCCGAAGCTCCGGTTAAGGGAATCAGGCCCAGTTATTATTATGCCTTTGATGCAAGTGTTCCTAATCTTACCCGGATTTCCAAGGTTTTTGACTGGCTACAGCTTCCGGAAGCAGAACGGCCCAGACTGATTACCCTGTATTTTTCAGACATGGATGATGTGGGTCACCGGTATGGCCCCGATAATGATGAAAAATTAAAAGAAAGGATTGATCGGCTGGACCATCAATTGGGAGCCCTGTTTGAGGGATTAAAAAGTTTTGATTTGGATATTAATATAGTCATTGTTTCCGACCATGGAATGACCAATGTGCCGCAGGAAAACTTATTGAACCTGGACCA
Organism: Cyclobacterium plantarum; assembly: GCF_011290685.1. Taxonomy (GTDB): domain Bacteria; phylum Bacteroidota; class Bacteroidia; order Cytophagales; family Cyclobacteriaceae; genus Cyclobacterium; species Cyclobacterium plantarum. Next base: position 58,270 of record NZ_JAANYN010000006.1, on the reverse strand, counting down.
TATCACAGAAGGTATCAATGCCAGGCTGGTAAATAACGGTGCCCTGGCACATCTATATCTGGAAAAACCTTCGGAAATCGATGCTGTGTTTCAAAAAATAAACGCACAGGAAGGACCTTTCTCGGCGGTGAAGGTACAGGAACAAACTTATTATAAAGATCCGGAGAAATTCAAAAACCGGAAAGGGGATATCCTGATCATGCCCGAACTTGGCTATTACCTGGCTACTACCAAGGGCATGGTCACTTACCAAAACCGTCCTGCCATGTTTCAGACGGATGTTTTGGAGAACATGGGTACAGCCCGGAATTTCAGGACCTGCATGGTATTTTTTATGCCAATGGCCCGGCGATAAAGAAAGGCTTTACCATTCCTCCTTTTCAGAACATTCATGTTTATCCCTTACTTTGTTCAATTTTGGGTTTGACCGCACCGAAGGATATTGATGGGGATTTTGAGTTGCTGAAAACTGTTCTGACAGGGGAGTAAGATTTACTCTTTAGCATATGTTGATCAAGAAAATAACAAAAATTCTTGTATCACAAGAAAAAATGCTTATTTTTAAGAAAAATTTAATGCTATGGAGGTACGAGACGATTTTCAGGTGGTGTATCAAGTAGATAAGGGGATTCACATTGACCTGTTTGATGAATTGCTCAAAAAGTCAGGACTACAAAAGCAGGTATTGTCCGCTTTATTGGGTTTGGACCCAAGGACTATAGATAATTACAGAAATAAAGGCAGGAGTTTTGGAGCTTTAGAGGGAGAGCTGCTTTTGAAATTAAATGAGTTGTTTGAATTTGGAGCGGAGGTTTTTGAAAGCAGTAAGGTTTTTAGAGATTGGTTACATTCGCCTGCTTTTGCATTTGACAATAAACAGCCATTGGACTTCTTGAAATCAAATACCGGAGTTGACCTGGTAATGCAGGCATTATTGCGCATTGCGCATGGATACGTGGTCTGATAAATGGAACTTTTCAGGATTACAAAAGCTACATTTTCACAAACAATTTTTGCCCCTGGATTTCCTGGAAGGTGGAACAGGGCAGGTGAAGAAGTCATATACACTTCGTGGAGCCGCTCATTGGCCTGTTTAGAAAATATGGTACACCAAAACATTGGACAATCTAAAAGTACCTTTAGAACCATGGTCATCTATGTGCCCGACCAAGTTTCGGCCAGACAGGTAAATTTGTCCGATCTACCGAATGACTGGAACCAAAGCTCATTTTATAAACCTTGCCAGGAAATTGGATCCCCCTGGTTTCAGAAAAATGAATCCTTACTGCTAAAGGTTCCTTCTGCAGTTATTCCTGATGAGTCCAATTATGTGATCAATACCCTACATCCGGAATTTTATCAGGTAAAATTGATTGATGTACTGCCTTTTTATTTTGACAAGAGGCTTTGATCCTATTTGCTGGATAATTTAATTCCCCCAAATACGAGATTTTAGAGTGAAGGGAGGAAAATTCCTTAGCAAATCTTAATAGGTAGGTATATTAATTGCAACAGCTTATTATGATCAAACTCGAAAATGATAACCATTTAATTATTCAGATTCAAAGGAAAATAGCCAGACATCTGTTTAAAATTCACGATATTCTCTATCTTTAGATCAATGAAATTGGGGACAAAGAGGTACTAAAAGTGCTGATGCCCTGAAAGCTGTTTTCCTCCTGTGGATAACAAGGAAGTCGGCAGACTAATGGATAGTGGCGAGAAAAATAAATACATCAGTGCAAGTTTCTAATCTGACGAAAACCCAGAGATTATAGTATTTAAAATATAATAGCATGAAATTCCTTCCTTATTTTGTAATCTACTTGCTTTCAATGAATTTAAGCGGACAGTCCGGAACAAAACCCCTTTGGATTAGTGAACTGGCCACAAACAAAGAAATGCGGGGCTATAATGGACCGAAACGAAATGCGCCATTAAAAGCCTTAATTGTTGATGGCCAAAACAACCATGAGGTATGGCCCAAAGCTACCCTAATGATGAAGCAGTACCTGGAAGAAACCGGGCTTTTTCAGGTAGCTATTTACAGAACCAGGTTTACCTGGAGAGCAGAAAGGGAAAAGAAGTACTTGCCGTTAGCGGGACTAGGCGCAACCATAGATCTGGAAAACCCCCAACATGATCCGAATTTCTCCCCCATATTCGAGAATTATGACGTGGTGATTTCCAACTTTGGCTGGAAGGCAGCGGATTGGCCGGAGGACACCCAAAAAGCATTCGAAGAATACATGTCCTCCGGCGGAGGTTTTGTCTCCTTTCACGCTGCAAACAATTCTTTTCCAGATTGGCTGGAATACAATAAAATGATTGGCCTGGGAGGCTGGGGTGACCGTACTGAAAAAGATGGACCTTATGTGTATTATACCAATGAAGGCGAGCTGGTACGAGATCCTTCACCGGGGAAAGGCGGTGCCCATGGACCTGGCCATATTTTTCCCATTACAATACGTGAGAAAGATCATCCCATCACCAGGGGAATGCCGGAAGTATGGCTAACCACCAAGGATGAATGCTATTCTCAATTGCGCGGACCGGCCGAAAATTTGACCATATTGGCTACTGGTAAGGATGTTTCGGGCAAAGCACCTACTGATCGGCACGAACCGATGCTGATGGTGATTGACTACGGTAAAGGCCGGATATTTCATACTGCACTAGGACATGATGATTACTCCATGGAAAGCGTTGGTTTTATCACCTCTTTTTTAAGAGGAGCGGAATGGGCGGCCACAGGAAAGGTTACCCTACCCATACCGGATGATTTCCCTACTGCAGAAAAATCAAGCAGTAGGGATTTTAAGCTAAAAATTGATGGTCAATAAAACCGAATGGTAGCAGCAGCTATTGCATCAAGCCTTTCTTACGTTGCTCCATTGGCATTCGCAAGGATTGAAATCTTTATTGCCATCTGAAACTAACGGCGGAGTCCCGGGTACCAGGTTTCGGCATTGGTTCGGTAAATTTTATCCACCACCGTCTTGGGCAATTTCAATCCTTTAAAGCTACCGGTGACTTTTGGTACCTGCATCTCTTCGTCCCCGGTAAAAAATTGCCAATGCCTTAACCAAACCTGATGGGCATGTTCCGAAATTTCTTCCGGTTTCGTCAATCCCTTCGCCTGTATGTCCGATGCTCCGTAGCGCAAATCCGTTCCATAGATGAGTCGGTCCTGGTACTGGATGATAAAGTTGCGCACTCCTTTCCAATTGGTGACGGCCTGGTGTTGCAGGTGGGAGATTCTTTCTGCCATATCCACCGCCATGTTGGGAAAGGAATCCAGTCTTTTTGCCAGTTCGTTTACATCGTATTCCAGGCTTCCCAAATGCGCCCCAACAAATCTTAGATCGGGATTATTGGCTAGCAGTTGATCACGTGCGCTAATCTGCTCCTCATACGAAGGTAAATCCGGGAAATGATACATGTGGTATCGGGGGTTTTCCCGAAAATATTCCCGATCCCCCTGCACCGTCATTTCCTCCAGCGGCAACCAGGTATTTTTGGGTTCCCCAAGATGGCCTAGCAAGGTAATGTCTTTTTCCACCAACAACTGCAAGATGGAATCAAAGGCAGGATCGGTAATCATTACCAACTCGTCCTTTTCATTTTTCAACTCCATGCCAATGTTCTTCCACACCTTTACTGCTATGGCCCCTTTGGCAATGGATTTTTCAAGATAGTCCAGGGTTTCACTTTCCCAATCGCTGCTGGTAAATCCCTCCAGAGAAAAGGTCGTGCCATAGGTAACGATCTCCGGAAATTCGCCAATGAGTTTCAACGAAAAATTTTCCTGCGCTTCCGGCGTCCGGCTTGGAGAGGTATACACACTTACATTTAGCAATCTAAAGTTATCCCGGGCCGCCTGACCTATGAAAACGGTATCGAAATCCGTTCGCAGGTGTACATGGGCATCGATTTTTTCTATGCGACCAAAATCCGCAAGCGTATAGTAGTTATCTTCGGCCGATGTGTTATTATTATCCGGTGTAGTGGTCGTTTGACCGAAGCTAATAAGAGATTTAAGGCATAGGAGAAATACAATCAAGTTGGATATTCTGGTCTTTTTATTCATGGTTTTTGGAAGGAGTTTGTTACGAGATTTTCTGATTTGTTGGGGGTTAACCTGGCTTGGTGGATCAATTATTTTTGTACAATCTAAGCCAAATTATTGGTCTGAAAAAAGGATTTGAGTCCGTAAAAGAGGAATTTCGGACCTGTCCTGCCGCTGCGGAGGCTGTTTCCATCACAAAAGGAGAAAACAGGACAGGTATCTGTGGGAATGATTTTCTGCAAAAAAAAATGGAAGTGATTAGGATTTTTTGATAGTAAAACGACCATTCTTTCTTTTGATTGTAAATAGGTTGCCAAATAAAAAGGTTTTTATCAACAATATTTGCTAATTTTTAAATTTATACCGATTATTAGGAATTGAATTAAACATTTACCCAAAATATCCATCGTGAAAATCCAGGAAAACCCTATTTTTTTTCAAAATTGGGACGACTTTTGGTTGCTTTTAAGAAAAGGTGACAGAAAGGGCCTTGAGGGAATATACAGACTTTTTTCCCATGAACTTTTTAAATATGGATTGGCCCTGGTGAATGATGAAGCATTTATTCAAGACTGCATTCAGGAAGTTTTTATTGACCTTTGGAAATATCACCCGAGCCTGCAAAGGGCAGATAATGTAAAAGTTTACCTGTTTAAATCCCTATCCCATAAAATCTACCGGGAGAGTAAAAAGAAAGCCAAATGGAAAATGGAAGCCCTGGATGATTTGGGTGCCACCTCCTATTCCATTGAATCGATGGAAAGTACACTTATTGGAATTCAGCGGGAACAGGTAATTCAGCGGAAGTTGGCCAACGGAATCGATAAATTGCCCCTTAGACAAAAGCAGGTCATCCAATTGTTGTTTTTTGAACAGTTTTCCTACGAAGAAGTGTCTAAAATGATGGGTATCAACCTGCGTTCGGTGTATACTTTGGCCTGGAAAGCCATTGGAAGCCTGAAAAAGCATGTTATTTCCCTTTTGGGAATAGTTTTCATCTTTCTATAATAAATTCTTTTTTCTAGCCAGGACTAATCACCCATCTATTTACAATAGTTGGGGTCTTTTAAAAATTTTAATTTCCAGTCCGCAAGATATAAAGGGAAGGTATCCGGGGTTCGGCTTATATACTTATCGGTTAACTGAGAATTCGAGCTAAGACCGTCTTAAAAATCCGATTTTTGTCGTCATTGCGAGAACTAATTTTTTAAGAAAAATCAGAAATCGGGATGACGATATGTTGTTTGCAATATTTGGGGATATTGATTTGTTCAATGTATCAGAATTTAAAATTAGCTATATGGGAAAATAGATGTCTCATTTTTTAATGGATAATTGGGAGTTAAAGCTTATTTTTGGCATTTTAGCATTTTTTATTGTACTTTTTCCTTGATGAAAAAGTACCAAACCCGCCTCCCGGAGGGCAGGAAATCAAGACAAAAAAATCCTTCCCCCCACATACCTGCCGCACCCCCGGTTTTTTGTCGGCCCATCGCTCTTTGCGTATTTAAAAAATATGCCTTTTTTTATCAAAATTCATCAGGAGTACTACTAAATCAAACAAAAGTTAAATTACGTCATCGGTAATGTGCCAACTTTAAACAATAGTATATCGAATGACCGGGCTTGCATTCGTGGCAGTTTGTAAGAACACGTACTAGGCCGGTAGATCTAAATGTCCTTTTTCGATAAACTTATGCCAAAATTGGGTTTTATCATCCATCAAAATATTGTAGGGCAGGAAGCCGGCCATAGTACGTAATAATCCCTTCCTATTTTTAATTATTCCCCAAATTTTAAAATATTTTTTCTTTTCGAAGGATAACTTTTTCGCTTCCTTGTCTCCTTTGTATGAATACCGATACCATGTGTAAACGAGATTATACCGTAGAAGATTTTGTTTTGGATGCCGAATTCCAAAAATGGGTGCTGTATCCCGATACCGCCACCAAAACCTATTGGGAAGCCTATGTGGCTGAAAATCCCGGAAAGAACAAAGATATGGTTCAGGCCAGAAAGCTGGTATTGAACATGTCCAGAAAGGGTAGAAAGGTTGGCCAGGAGCGCATAGAGTATACCTGGATGGCCATCGACCAGGCCCTGGATAAAATTCAGGTGGGAGTAAAGGATAAGAAAGTCATACCCTTGGACTCATCAGGTACACTCCGGAGATTTGAAAAGGGGACTGGCAGGGATTATAATAGGTCCATGCAATTTTACCGTTTGGTGGGCATCCTGGTCCTTGCATTTTCCCTTTCCTTTATGGTCAATTTGTTTTTACCCCAGCCTTTGCCCCAACTGGTAGAGCTGCCCGTCATCTATGAAGAGCATATTGCATCTCCCGGTGTAAAATCCAATCTGACCTTACAGGATGGCTCTAAGGTTATCCTTAATTCAGGAAGCTCACTCCGGTACATCAAAAATTTCGAGTCCCATCAGCGGGTATTGGAGTTGCAGGGTGAAGCATTTTTTGAGGTGGCGGAAGACAAAAAGCGGCCCTTTAAGGTGAAGACCGGTCCGGTCACCACCACCGCCCTGGGTACATCCTTTAATATCAAAGCCTTTGAAAATGAGCCTTTGGATATTTCCTTGTTCACGGGATTGGTGGCAGTGGATTTTGAATTGATGCCCTCTCAAAATACACGGCTTGATATGGGGCAGGGCCTGCACATCAATCTGGACAGAGAGGAAGTAAAACAAGTAGCCTTTGATGCGCAAAAGGTGCTGGCCTGGACCAAAAAGACCATTGTCTTTGAACATACCCCTATGATCGAAATTAAACGGGTTTTGGAAAATTGGTATGGGGTTAAAATAAGTTTTGCGAACCTGCCCAGAAATGATTTGGAATTATCGGGGAGGTTTCACAACCAAACATTGGAGAACGTATTGGAAGGGCTGAGTTATTCTGCCCGATTTGATTTTAGGATAGATAAAGACCAGGTAACCTTAAATTTTAAATAAAAACAAGCCTATGGACAAAACCTGACGAACAAAATGGAAAAAGGGCCACAAGTGCGTCAACACCTATGGCCCCAATGGAAGCGGAAACGGGGACGGCCATCCCTGTTCCGTTAAATGTTTATTTAACAAACAAACAATGTAAAGATATGAAAAAATGCCTACTTAAGCATGTAATTTACATGAGCAAATTATTTACCCTGGCTTTCACCCTACAATGCCTCAGCATGAGTTTGCTGCTTGCCTGGAACGGCAATGCACAGGTGAAAAGTATAGAAGAAGTAAACGTAAACCTTTCACTCAATGAGGTAAAGGTAGAAACAGCCTTTAAAGAACTGGAGAAGATAACGGATTTCAATTTTGTTTTTGCCGGTAGGGAAATCCAGAACAGTCCCTTGGTAACCATAGCAAGCAACGGAGAAAGCCTGTATGATTTGTTGGTATCCATTGCGACCCAAACCAACCTTAGGTTCAAACAAGTCAACGAGACCATCCATGTCAAGAAATCAGACCAGAAAAGTTTGGTTGAGCTGGTGGAATATGATGAAATCACGATTTCGGGTAAAGTTACGGATGAAAACGGAGAGCCTTTACCAGGGGCTACGGTGACAGTCCTTGGCACCACCTCAGGTACCGTTACTGATTTAGATGGTAATTATTCCCTGACGGTCGAGGAGGGGGCCACTTTGGTATTTTCTTATATTGGATACATTGCCCAAAACGTCACGATTAGCAACCAATCCAGTTTAAACATTAGTTTGGAACCTGATGCATCTGCGCTGGAGGAAGTCGTGGTAGTGGGATATGGAGAAATCAAAAAGAGTGATTTGACAGGTGCAGTCGGTTCTATAGATTCAGAAGATATTATCAGGCAAAACCCGGTACAGGCTGCCAGGGCACTTCAAGGTCAGGTAGCTGGGGTAAATGTCAACAAAATCAATTCCCGGCCCGGATCAGATTATACCATTGATATCAGGGGACTTCAATCTATAGGTTTTAGTAATGAACCCTTGATTGTAATTGACGGAGTAATGGGAGGAAAATTAAATACTTTGAACCCCAGTGATATAGCTTCCATGGATGTGCTGAAAGATGCTTCTTCCTCTGCCATTTATGGTGCCCGTGGTGCCAATGGAGTAATAATCATAACCACCAAAAAAGGGGTGCAGGGTAAAACAAAAGTGACTTATGAGGGCTATGCGGGGGTCAAAACACCTGCCTTTTTGCCTGACCTTATGAATGCACAGGAGTTTTACGGTGCGTACAATGATGTGGTCCTTGCCGAAAATCCCAATGCTCAGGTAATTTGGACTACTGCTCAATTAGAGAATGTTCAAAATGGAAGATCTGTTAATTGGGTGGATGAAGTTACGGATCCATCCCTCCAAACCAGTCACGTGATCGCACTTTCCGGGGGGAACGAAAATACCACGCATTATTTTTCAGCGGGATACCTGAATGAAAGAGGAAATGTTTTGCACACTGGTTTTGAAAGATTCAATCTGAAAGGAAGTGCAGACAGCAAATTGAATAATGTAGTAAAAGTTGGTTTTAATACGTACTATACCCATAGTATTCTCAGTACTGGTTCCTTTGAAACCTTAAGAAATGCATATAGGGCAAGACCAACAGGTACCATCTATTATGACGATTTAAGTAATCCCACTGAAACCAACGACAAAAATGTGGATGGATATGCTTTTTGGATGGGAATTAAGGATACTCAGGTCAATAATCCTTTAACAGAGGTAGCAGCCAAAAATTTCCAGGATGAAACGCGGGTTTCCAGTTTCCTGGGCAATGCATATGTGGAGTTAACTCCATTTGAGGGATTATCGTTTAAATCTTCTTTGTCAACATCAGTATTTAACAGCAGAAGAGGTGAATTCCGGGGAGCAGATTCTAAAAGCAGGTTGAACAGATTGCCCAGCGCAGGAAATGACTTCCAATTTAATGGCTCCTATACCTGGGATAATATTTTAAATTATAAATTTAAGACTGGATTACATGATCTGAATTTTACAGCTGTCCAGAGTGCGCTTCAGGAAAGATTTGAAAGTTCCATGATAAGGGTAGAAAACCTGGCATATAACTCGAGTTTTTATGCCCTAAATACCGCCGCCCAGATCAATGGTGTAGGGAGTGATTTGGTAGAAAGGTCTATCATGTCCTATATGGGAAGGTTCAATTATATTTTCAATGAAAAGTACCTGGTAACACTTACAGGAAGATATGATGGCTCCTCAGTTTTAGCAGCAGGCAACCAATGGGCATTTTTTCCTTCGGCAGCAATTGCTTACAGGGTCGGAGATGAAGCCTTCATTCAGAATTTAAATTTGTTTTCAGATTTAAAAATCAGGTTGAGTTATGGCCGGGTAGGTAATGATGTTGTAGCACCGTATAGTACTCAGGCATATCTGAACAGGACAGCATATGATTTTGATGGTAACCCTGCTTATGGTTATGCCCCAAGGAATATTGGAAATTCTGAATTGCGATGGGAAAATAGCGAAGAATTTAACCTGGGAATCAACATGGGATTTCTTGAAAACCGGGTTAATACAGAAATTGAACTTTACAATAAAAAAACAAATGATCTGATCCAAAATGTGGCAATTCCTACCTCCCTTGGTTTTGGAGCGATAACATCCAATGTGGGGAAGTTGCTCAATAGGGGAATTGAGATTACCATAAATTCAGTCAATGTTCAAACCCAAAATTTCAGGTGGAATACTACAGTTAATTTTTCTTCCAATCACAATGAAATATTAGAATTATACGGTGGAACCGTCCAGGAAGATATTGCCAACAGGCTTTTTGTAGGACAGTCCCTAAGATCCAATTATTACTATGAATTTGATGGAATCTGGCAGTTGGATGAAGCAGAAGAAGCCTTATCTTATGGACAGGTTCCAGGATCGGTAAAGGTAGTAGATCAGAATAATGACGGATTGATTTCTTCTTCTGAGGGGATCGATGATCGGGTTATTTTGGGAAATCAGTTGCCCAAATGGATGGCTGGAATTAACAACATGTTTACCTATAAAGATTGGGATTTGTCCATTTTTGTGTACACACGGCAGGGTGTACAGTTCAGGAATAGCTTGCTGCAGGGTACCATGGGAGATCTCGGTAGTAATCGCTACAATAGATTGAACCTCAATTATTGGACCGAAAATAATCCTACCAATGATTACTATGGTGTATGGCAAAATAACCCTTTCCGGGAGGCCATTCAATATAAGGATGCCAGCTTTTGGAGAATATCTAACATTACGCTAGGGTATACCTTACCACCTGGCCTGCTTAATACCATTAAATTCAGTAATCTTAGACTGTATGGTCAGGCCAATAATGTTTTTGTTTTTACCAAGGAAAAAAATATTTGGATGGATCCTGAATTCAATTCCGGAACCTATCAAGATGATGTTCCCCATTCCATTTTCCAGTTTGGTGTAAGTGCATCTTTCTAATTTCTCTTCCTGATATTTAAAATAGTTACAAAATGAAAAAATATAACTTTCAAAATGTGCTCCTGTTTTTGCTACTCATGTTGAGCGGTACAGGATGCCAGGATTTCCTTAAAGAAGAATCCATTTCAAATATCACGACTGATTCTTATGTTACCACAGAAGCAGGGTATGAGGATTTAATTAAATCATGTTACCCACTATTGCGGGATTTTATTCTTCAGTATCCCATAGCCTTACCAGGGACGGACCTTTTCCAAAATGGCCTTTGGACTGAAAAATCAGTAGGGCAGGGTCCTGTCCTAGATACCTACGTAAATATCACATCAGAAACATTTATCGGACCCTGGGATATATTTTACCGCGAGATTGGCAGGACCAATGCAGCCATCAGTAGGGCCGAAGACATTACTTATTCCAATCCGGCCCTCAAATCGGCAAGAGTAGGAGAAGCCAAATTTCTGCGCGCTCTTACTTATTTTTACCTGGTTCAGACCTGGGGAGATGTTCCCATGCCCCTTGAGGAAACCATAACGGCGAATAAAGCGGTCGAAAGAGTTGCCTCAGCAACTATTTATTCTCAAATCATCCAAGACCTGACAGAAGCAGAGGCCGACCTTCCTGAGGTAGCCACCGAGTATGGCAGGGCTACCAAGGGGGCGGCACAGTTTCTTTTGGCAAAGGTATATTTGACTCGTGGCTGGAATTTCAACAATTCTCTAGGTGGCAATCCAGGTGATTTCGACAAAGCGCTGGAGTATGCGGATAAAGTGATAGAAGCCTATCCATTGGTGGAATCGTACAACACGCTCTTTCCCATACGTTCTGAAAATCCGCTTACGCAATATTCAGGATCACAGGATCCGAAAAACAGTGAGGTGGTTTTTGCTATTCAATACAATAATGATGTGCTAACCAATGCTATGGAAGGAAATGGCCGGGAACCAGGCAATTATTACCATTCCATTTTTCCGGGAAACACAGAGTTGGTGGGTAGCAGGGGTAGAACCAGTGATTACAACCGGCACTTGAACCAAAATGAACCCACACCCGCTCTGTATCGATTATTTGATCCGCAGGTCGATAGCCGCTATTCCCATAATTTTCTGCGGGTCATTTATGCGCTTCAGCCAGTTAATGATTATGCCTATAGTTTTGATGATCCAAGCTTGACAGTAAGCTATGAAGTAGGAGATACTGTTGCTTATTGGACTCCATGGAATAGGCCGGCTTTCGGTGCTGACAAAGGGATAGACGAGGGGGGAACCAAGAATTATGCTGTTATGAATCATGAGCAGATCATTAGCGGTGAGGCTATTTCAAGGCTTACTGCATTCAGGCCTACCATGTGGAAATTTTGGGAACCAAACATCCCATATGGAGATGGTCATGGAACCTTTGATTTTGCCTTGTTCAGATCGGCCGAGGCATATCTTTTAGCCGCTGAAGCTATTGTGAAAGGTGCTACAGGTGGCTCTTTGGGCGGTGCTGAGGTCTATTACAATAAAGTGTTGGATCGGGCAGTAGGTCAGGGAGTGGATCCGCAAAAGGCAAAATTTCCTGAAATGCTAAGTTCATTGGAAACAGAGTCCTACAGAGCCACCGCTGCCAATATTTCCATTGATATGATTTTGGATGAAAGTGCAAGAGAGTTAATGGGTGAATTCAACAGGTGGTTTGATCTGAAAAGAACTAATAAGTTACTTGAAAGAACTCAAAAGTATAATTTTTGGACAAAATCCAATGGTGCATTATCAGAAATGCATTTGCTACGGCCTATTCCTCAACACGAAATTGACAGGACCCAGCCACCCCTGCAGCAAAACCCCGGGTATTGAACAGGGAAATTGAATGGGTGAATCGGGATTAAAACGGGAGACTTCTGTTTTCCCGTTTTAATTCGTGGTTCATCCTTTGGTATAAAAAAAATAATTAACAACCTCTACCCGAACCCTGATGTTTTCCTGTTAAAATCGTAACTGGATTCAAGGGTTTGTTATTATTTCTTGGTCTATTTACTGAGACCTCAGGGTGTGGATAACCGGGTCAGTTATTTGGTTAAATTACCTGAAAATGCAATAAAAATGTAGCCGATTTGCACATGAGAACTGTCGTTTTTCTTTTTCTGTCTGTGCTATTGTCCTTTTATGAATGCTTTTGCCAAATACAGGGAATTCAAAAAGGCGAACTTATCTATCAAAATAATATGGATTCGGAGGGAGCAGTTAATGAATGGATAATGGAGGGTCCCGGACAGGTCAGGTTTAAGGATGGCTGGATGGAGATGTATTCTCCGGAAGAAAAATTCCACCATGTATTTTGGTGTCCGGTGGATTTTCCCGGGAGCTTTATTGCCGAGTGGGAAGCCCAAAACCTGAATATTGAAGTCGGTTTGTGTATAATATTCTTTTCCGCCAAAGGGAATAATGGTGCCGGAATTTTCGATACTTCTTTTCCTAAAAGGGATGGTACCTTTACACAATATACCAAAAGTGAACATATAAGTGCTTACCACATTTCCTATTATGCCAATGGAACGGATAATCCGGGAAGGGAAATTTCACACCTAAGGAAAAACAGTGGGTTTCACCTGGTTCAGCAAATGGAACCTGGAATTCCAATAAGCTCTGAAAAAGTCCATAAGCTCAAATTGGTGAAAAACGATTCCCGGATTTTGATGTATATAGACAATCGAAAAATCATTGATTGGGTTGATGAAAAGGACCTGGGACCTGTTTTGCAGGAAGGTAAAATTGGCTTTCGACAAATGAAATGGACGCATTTCCGATACAAAAACTTTAAAGTTTGGGAACTCTCTAAATGAGAAATCATAAAGAAAATACAAACGGATTTTTTGGAACAACAAAAATGGGTTTTAAAGGTTTTATCCTTATTGCCATAGGTATATTTGTTATTATGGGTTTTATTCTTTTTGGCCGGGGAAAAACCAGCAAGAAGAGTGGTGTTGTTGAAGATCCCCACCAATTGGAAGTGGTATATCCAAGGTACCTGGACTATCCAAAACCTTCTTCTGGCATGGTAGCACTCACCAATCCACCGGTTTTAAAATGGCCAGTTGAAAAAGGTGAAAATATCAGGTATGAAGCCAGGTTATCGTCGGATAGTATTTTTTCTAACCCGGAAAAGATACTCGAATTAAAAGACAGCCCCTGGGCGATCTTTAACCCGCATCAGAAGTTGGGAACTGGGAGCTGGTACTGGCAATTTAGGAAATCCGGAGGAAAATGGTCAGGGACACAACATTTTAGGGTGGCAGATAGTGTAAGGTCAATAGTGTCCCCCACTGCTGAGCAGTTTTTGCAGGCATTACCTTTATCGCATCCAAGAGTACTTGTCACCCAAGCCGATCTTGCTCAAATTCGTCACCTGGACCCAAATAACGATACCCGGGCCATTTTACTAAATGCGGAAAAAGCTCTTAAGACCAGCATCCCTAAGGAAAGGGAAGGCCAACCTTTACGAAAAGGTAAAGGTGAGGAACAGAATAGAAAGCTTCGACTTGATGCCAGCAAGGAACTGGGGACCCAGGTTTACGAGTTAATTCTGGCCTTATCTGAAGGCTATATTTTAAGCGGTAAGGAGGAGTATGCTGAAAAAGCCATTCAAATAGCCTTTGAAGTAGCTAGCTGGGAACCAAGAGGAGTTTCAAGTATCAATGACTTTGGAGATGCACGTTGTATGTTATCCATGGCATTGGTATTTGACACATTTTATGACAGACTCAGTGAGATTCAAAAAGCCGGCTTATTGCAATCTATTAAGCCCAGGGCAGCTCATTTTTATTCCGCCTGGATCAATAATATTGAGTCCAGGGTTTTGAGTGGACATGTTTGGCAACATATCCTTCATTATTTTTTCCAAACTGGTATGGCGGTTTACGGCACTGAACCGGATGCCGCCAAGTGGCTGGCATATGCCTATGAATTGTTTCTGGCAAAAGCTCCAGTCCTGGGCGGAATGGATGGGGGATGGGCAGAAGGGGTTTCCTATTTTCGAATGAATATGGAAACAATGTTAGATATACCATTGTATATTAAAAAATTCACAGGATTTGATTTTATCAATGCACACCCCTGGTATGTAAACCAGGTGGATTGGATGATCTACCATATTCCTCCAGGATCTGCATCGGATGGTTTTGCAGATAATTCAGAAGAAATGGATACACCAGGTACGGAGTATGTTGCTTTCGCTCTCGAACTAGCCAAACTTACCAATAGTTCCAAAGCTTCCTGGTATGCTAATAAATGTTTAGAATACGAAAAATCTGATTTTTCAGGTCATGCTACTCTCAGGTGGATACGGTTAACAAAGACCCGGGATTTATCCATCCCTGATCCTATACCCAGTTTAGACTTACCGACCGGAAGGTCCTTTCATGACATTGGTGTGGTATCCATGCATAGCGACATCAGCAATACAAAGGAAAACCTGATGGTAGCTATGCGTTCAAGTCCCTTTGGCTCATATGGGCACATGCTCTCAGATCAGAATGTTTTCAATGTGCTGTATGGAGGAAAAAAGCTTTTTTACAGAACTGGATATAAGGTTGCCATGAGCGATCCCCACAGAACAGGTTGGTACCAGCATACCAAAAGCCAGAATGGGATATTGGTAGATGGGATGGGCCAGCCATACAGTACGGAGGCTTTTGGATGGATAGCCAGATTTTTGCATACTGATGAATTGGCATATGCCAAGGGGGATGCATCTATGGCCTATAAGAGTAAGGAAACCGGAGAAGACTATTCGGTCCTGAAAAACTACCGGCACCTGATTTTATTGAAACCGAACCTGCTTCTTGTATATGATGAACTGGAGGCAGGTAATCCGGTAGAATGGTCCTGGCTTATCCACAGCCTGGATAAAATGAAAATCAACAGGGAAAACCAAACCTTTGCCGTTCAACAGAAAACGGCTATGGGAGCGGGGCGAATATGGGCCTCAGAAAAACTATCTTTTCACCTGCAAGATACCTTTGATATTGATGCTGTAAATTGGCGTGGGACACTTGGAGAAGATGGGAAATTAAAATCCTACGAAAATAACCAATACCATTTAAAAGCAAGTACCTCTAAAAAATCTTTAAAAATGCGGTTTTTCACCATCATTCAGGTAGGGGAGGACCTGAACGACACCGAATTGTCTGAAGGATTGAGCGAAAATGGGAAAGTAGAAATTAAAATGGGAAACTGGACAATCAGTGCCAACCTGAATTTAGATACAGCACCAGACCTTTTTATTCACAATCATGTTTCAGAAACGGTTTTTTCTTCCCATGGAAAAATGCTTCGCCTGCAGAATCAATCCTATGCTGGAAAGTATCCGGGGAGTAGCAAACTGGGGGTAATTAACGAAAGTGGTGCGCCTTTATTTAAAGAGGTTAAGGACCAGGTACCCTACGAAATGCAAGCTCGAATGCAGTATCAACAAAAAAATAACCAGTAAATTTATAATCTTTCCGAAGACTATCCCCAGACCAAAAATAGCCTTAGCCATCATGAAAAAAACCCGTTTAATTTCGCCCTTTTTATGGTTACTGTGTACATTAGGTAGCAGCAGCTCTTTTGCCCAGGAAAGGACTGTCCCTCCCAATTTTATTTTTATCCTTACCGATGACCAGGGTTGGAGTAGCACCTCCATCGGCATGGACGACCGGTTTGTCGCATCCAAAAGTGATTTTTTTGAAACGCCCTCCATCGACCGGCTGGCAAGGGAAGGGATGCGCTTTACCAATGCCTATGCTCCTGCTGCTATTTGCTCTCCCACCCGAAGAAGCATCCTGTTTGGACAAACTCCTGCCAGGCTCGGGGACGAGACCTTTCCCGATACCCATCATCCCCGGTCGAATTCCTCTCAGCTGACCATACCAGTTTTGTTGAAAGGTATTGATAGCCGTTACAAAGCCGCACATTTCGGCAAATGGGACTTACGTGCGGAGATCTTTCCCGAAGACCTGGGTTTCGACGAAAGTGACGGAGATACCCGTAATGCACACGGTAATTTAATGACAGCAAAAGACAATAAATGGGAGGCAGTGTTTCTAACTAACGACCCTAAGCGAAGCTCCTCCATTACCCGAAGAGGAATCAACTTTATGGAAAGGCAGGTGAGTCATGGCAATCCCTTTTACCTGCAGCTATCGCATTATGCTACACACGTAGACATGCAGACCCGTGAAGCCAGCCTGGAGAAATACCGGAACAAACCAAAAGGTGCCAGGCACAACAATCCGGCATGGGCGGGGATGTTAGAAGATATGGATTATACCATTGGCCAGGTACTTGACAAGGTAACATCCCTGGGTATTGCCGGTAACACCTACATTATACTGATGGCGGACAACGGTTCTGTGGAATTGTTGCCCCCCCTGCCTTCGCTGCAAAAATTACAACACCCCGATACATTCGATCAACCCCTGCGCAATGCACCGCTCCGGGCAGGCAAATGGACGCTCTACGAAGGGGGGATACGGGTTCCATTTATAGTAAAAGGTCCCGGAATAAAATCCGGTACCTTGAGTCATGAACCGGTAGGAGGTTGGGACATTTTGCCAACTATCGCCATACTAGCTGGGTATACTGGCTTCCTTCCGGAGTACCTGGATGGAGGTAGTTTTGCCGGCATTTTACAATCTGAAGGAAGAGGGGAGGTACTGAGAAAAAACGATTTCCTGGTTTTTCACCGGTACAGCGAGGGCTATCCCCACTCGGCCTTGATTCAGGGGGAGTTTAAACTTATTCGTTTTTGGAAAACAGGCAAGCTGGAATTGTTCCACCTGCCCACTGATCTGGGCGAAACGAGTGATTTGTACGCTACTCAAACCGCTAAGGCGGAGGAATTGGATTACAAGCTTGTGGCTTACCTGCAGGAAGTAAACCCGGAGTTAGCCAAAAAATTGTTTTCCTACTAATGTTATCCAGAGAGATACCTTTATCAATTCTTTGTTTGTTAGCAGGCCGGGCTTTTTTCCAATGAAGGTGGAAGCTTCAGCCCACATTGCAGCTATCTGATCATTAGTAGCAGATTTTTAGCTCTTTAAATTTTTTCGATTTCCGTTTAGTGTACTAGGGATTTTCGTTTTTGAAAAGCTGGGGCTTGGTTTGGAGATCAGGTTCAGGTATTTGTTTGGCACGGTACACTAGCGGGTAACGACTGTTTTGTCGTAGGTGTTTGTACCCAATCTGGTGATTACTTTTTGTGTGTTTCCTATTCTTACGATTTCACTCCAGCAGCTATTGAAGCCGTTGTGTTTTAACCAATGCCATTTTTTGGTTTCTCATTTGTTAAATCACTTTCCAGGGTAAATAAGAGCAAGGAGAGCATTATCACTTGACGGCTCCTAACGGTGAAGTGAGTTCGGAAACTTGAACTTTTAAAATTTACAACATTAATCTGACAAATTCTAACCTATTTACTTTGATTTTACCTTAATATTTATGATCCTGTAAGTGGAAAACCTTATTTACCTGGTTTTTAAATTCAGGAAAATAATATTTGGCTTAAAAAATAAAAGGATAATCGATTAAGCATCAGGTCATTTAATAAAATTATGATGAATACAAATAGAAGAACATTTTTAAAATCAGCTTCAACAGCAGGTTTAGGAGTATTATTTATTCCTAATTTTATCGAACGTCCGCCAAGTACAAAATTGCGTTTTGCAATGATTGGTGTAGGCGCCAGAGGTCGTGCTAGTTGGAGCCAGGTTGCCGTTGAGGATATTGTGGCCATGTGCGATGTTGACGACAGAATGACTGAAGAAGCATACAAAACGGTACCCAAAGCTAAAAAGTACAAAGATTTCAGGCTAATGTTCGACGAGATGGCCAATGAAATTGATGCCGTTATGATAGCTACGCCTGACCACACCCATTTCCCTGCGGCAATGGCTGCCATGCAACTTGGAAAACATGTGTTGGTTGAAAAACCACTGGTGCATAATATTTGGCAATGCCGCACCATGAAAAAAGCAGCAAAGCATTATGGTATCGTATCACAAATGGCAAATCAAGGACATACAACCCATGGAATTAGATTGGTAAAAGAGTGGTATGACGCAGGTGTTCTTGGGGATGTAAAAGAAGTAATTAGATGGGGAGGCCCGACAACGTTTAGTCCGGATGGATATTTCTCGAAGCCTGAAGCCTTTCCTTTTCCAGTACATGAAGTACCTAAAGGTTTAGATTGGGATTTATGGAAAGGTCCCGCAGCTGATCTTCCTTTTAATAATGAATATGCACCTAAATCATGGAGAACTTTCTACGATTTTGGTAGCGGAGCAATGGCCGACTGGTGTTGTCATACCTTAGATGCTCCTTTCTGGGCATTGGATCTTGGCATGCCACATACCGTAGATGCAGTCGTACCAAATCCCGAAGTTCCTGATCATAGCATGATTGCAAAGGAATCAACGATAACCTGGCAATTTGGCGCTCGCGGGAATAAACCACCCGTTACTATGAAATGGATTGAAGGCATGGGCAAACCCGAATTAAAGGAGGAGTACGGGCTTGAAGAAATGCCGGATAATGGGATGATCATGATTGGTTCCAAGAAGACACTTTACCATGGTGGTCGTCCAAACAATCCTCGTTTACTTGTTCCAGAAGAAGAATGGATAGATTTTCAAAAGAATAAACCAGCAGAAACCATTCCAAGAGTGGAAGAAGAAAAACCGGTACAAGAATGGGTGGCTGCCATTAAAAACGATACCTTACCGGGCTCAAACTTCGATTATGGTGCTGACTTAACAGAGATGGGACTTGTAGGTGTACTAGCGCAACGTTTTGGCGGAACCATTAAATACGACGAAAAAAACATGAAGGCCATTGGTCGTCCAGAGTTAGATGCATACATCAAGGAACCTGTTCGCGAAGGATGGTCTTACGGAGAAGACCTTTGGTAGAATAGACCACAGCATATTGAAAATATATTGGAGAAAGGGTTGAAATCAAATAAATAACAATTCTTTGACTTGGTGCCAGTGGAAACCTGGGAAATACCTTGATGATTTATTTATCAGATAATGGGTTGTTTGATGTTAGCTGAATTGGAGAAGGGTATAATAAAAGTATCTTGAAAATTTTGATCCTCCGGCAAAAGAAGGGACATGCAATTTTTTTAATCTTTCGAATTCTTCCTTTTTGGCCATATTTTTTATCAATACCAATAAATCAAGCAACGGAACATTTTTTTGTAATTCAAAATAACATTTTTTGATTCTTTGATTTATTTTAAATTATTACTACTTTTTGGAACCATCTTAACTTACAAATGAAAAACCTTAATGTAATTTTTAGGATTCAAAATTAGGAGCAAATATTTGTTTGCCCTGATTTTATCAAAAAAAATTAAATGATAATGGCTAACATATTATACATGACGGCTAAAATAATGGATACCTGACCAGACGTATTCTGGTAAATTTAATTTTTAATTTAAACCCAACTGTAATGAAAATAAAAAATAATTGCAGCAGTAATAATCTTAATTTTTGTCTTTATCTGAGAAAAATTAGGCAAAAAGGGATGCCTTTTCGAAAGTTGATTTTTGGATATTTTTTATCCCTGCTTTTTATAGGACAACTTGCCGCTGCTGGTTTACCCATACACAAAAGCGAAATCATTGGAGGAACCAAGGTCAGTTCCAATAATATCAGTCCACATTTAATAAACCGATCATTTCCTGAAAGGGACCTTATGGTCTTACATGTTGACATTCAAATCTCCGGAACGGTAACCGATGAAAACGGGGAGCCGTTGCCGGGGGCCACTATTTCCGTATCGGGATCCAGCATAGGTACTGCTACAGATCTGGACGGGAAATATTCCCTTACAGTTCCGGAGGATGCTACTCTGGTTTACTCCTATATTGGTTATGAATCCAAATCTGTAGTTGTAGGTACGCAAAATATTATCAATGTATCCTTGAGCGAAGACCAGTCATCTCTGGATGAAGTGGTGGTGGTGGGATATGGGACAGTAAGAAAAAGTGACCTTACGGGCTCAGTAAGTTCCATACAGGCGGATAAATTGAATACGGATTCCCAGGCATCGGTAGAACAGATCATTCAGGGAAGGCTTCCGGGTGTTCAGGTGACCCAGGCAAGTGCCCGGCCAGGTGGAAATTTTTCCATAAGAATAAGAGGATCCAATTCCATAACCGCAGGAAATGAGCCGCTATATGTGATCGACGGACTTCCCGGAGCAAACCCGGAAAATTCATTGAATCCGTCCGACATAAAATCCATAGAAGTTTTAAAAGATGCCTCCGCCACCTCAATTTATGGAGCAAGAGGATCAAACGGAGTGGTATTGATAACCACCAAAAGCGGAAAGCAAAATAGTCCTTTAACTATCAATTATAATGTAACGACCAGCATTCAAGCAGCCACGAAAACATTAGACATGATGAATGCCCAACAATACATGTCATTTTACAATGATTTGTATCTCGATAGAGGTCGGGAACCTATCTTCAGTCAAAATGACTTTAACACCATAGGTGCAGGCACAGATTGGCAAGGTGAGATTTTCCGCTCCGCACCCATTCAGGAACATCGTGTATCTTTTTCGGGTGGATCTGAGGATACCCAGTATTTCTTATCCTTAAATGCTTTTGATCAGGATGGCATCGTAATTAGTTCTGGTTTTAAAAGGTTTTCCGGCCGGATAAATCTTACTCATTCTGTGGGAGATAAGTTAAAAGTGGGGATCAATTTCAATAATAGCTATGTAAAAGAGGATCAAGTGCCGCTTGGCCTTGGAGTTAACGCCACTGCTGGTGTCATTGCGGCGGCATTACAATTACCACCTACAGAACCGGTATTCAATAGCGATGGAACCTACTCAACCAGCCTGCAGGATTTAAGCAATCCGGTGGCCCAGGCTCGAACCATGGATCGTTTTGAAAGAAGAACACGTCTTTTTGGTAATGGATTTTTGGAATATGAGCTCATTAGTGATTTGAAAGCAAAAGTAAATTTGGGTGTAGATCAGAGTATTGCAAGAAGCGATACTTTTGATGATGTGGTGACTCAAATTGGTCTTTTGCGTCAAGGTCAGGCTTCGCAAGGATTGAGCGAAAGCAATAGTTATGTTTTTGAATTTACATTGGATTACAACAAAATAATCAATGGTCAGCACAGGTTGAATTTGCTTGGTGGTTATTCTTACCAGGAATTCATGAATTCAGGGTTTAATGCAAGTGCAATGAGTTTTCCCACCACATCTTTCGGGCCAAATAATTTGGGTTCTGGTGATCCTTTCCTAAATGAAGTTGGGTCATTTAAAGGAAAAAACAATATTGTTTCAGGTTTTGGCAGGGCGAACTATTCTTTTGACGAACGTTTTTTGATGACGGCATCATTCAGGGCGGATGGGTCATCCAGATTTGGAGCCAATAACAAATTTGCCTACTTTCCCTCAGGAGCACTTGCCTGGAACATAGCCAATGAGTCTTTTTTTCCGAAGGAAGGCCTTGTTTCCGATTTCAAATTAAGGGCTAGCTATGGGGTGAGTGGAAACCAGGAAATTGATAATGGGAGATCGCTTGTTCTTTTGGGGTCAGGACCAATTGCAGTTTTTAATGGTGATGAATACCAATCTATCGCTCCTACTCAATTGGCAAATCCGGATCTAAAATGGGAAACAACAGAATCCTTTAATTTAGGAGTTGATTTAGGCATGCTTTTCGGGAGAATTACCGGTTCAGTGGAATACTTCCAGAACAATACCAGGGACTTACTATTGTTGTTACCCATTCCTACCACTACAGGCTTTGGTAATTCTTTGCAAAATGTAGGGAATACCAGAAATAGTGGTTTTGAACTTTCATTATCGTCAAGGAACTTCGTGGGAAACTTTTCATGGATAACAGATATCAATATGGCCACAGTGAAGAACGAGGTTACTAATCTTGGCTTGCTCCCAAGGATTCTTCAAGGCGGTACCCGTTTCATGCAAGATTATACGATATTGGAAGTGGGACAGCCTGTCAATGCTTATTATGGTCATGTGTTCGAAGGAGTTATTCAGACTGCAGAGGAGTTGGCCAATTCACCCTCTCAGACAAACGGTGCCGTCGGCAGTAGGAAATTCCAGGATTTGAACGGTGATAATGTGATCAACGATCAGGATAGAACCATTATAGGCGATCCATTTCCTAATTTCACTGTAGGGCTAAATAACACCTTATCCTACAAAGGTTTTTCACTAGAAGTATTCCTGGAGGGTAAATTTGGTTTTGAAATGGCAAATTTCACTAAAATTGATTCAGAAAACCCAATCGATGATTTAAGAAACAGACAAACCTATGTTTTGGATAGATGGACTCCTGATAATCCAACGAACGAGAACCCATCCTTTGTTAACCCTTCCCGAACCTATGATTTCAATAGCAGAGTAGTAGAAGATGCTTCTTTTATAAGATTAAGAAGTGCCAGGATAGCATACGCTTTTCCAAACTTAAATATCAAGGGTATTGGATCATTGCTTCTATTTGCCTCAGGTCAGAACCTGCTCACCTGGACCGATTACAGCGGCTATAATCCCGATATTAACTCTTTGGGAACGTCTAATTTAAGGATTGATTATAGTGCCTATCCACTTGCCAGAACTTATGCAATCGGAATTAATGTAAATTTTTGAAAACATGACAAAGCTAAAATCACTTATTTGGTTGGCAATGATTTGTTCACTGCTGATCTCTTGCGAAGACTTATTGGAAGAAGAAACCTTTACCGTCTTAAGCCCCAATGATTTTTTCAACACAGGCGATGATCTCGATGTAGTCCTTAATTCTGTGTATGGTGAATTAAGGTATAGCGATATTAAGCGAGACGGGGTAACGCTGCAGGAAGTAAATACTGATATTGCATTGGAACGTGGCGGAGGGATATTTACCTTCAACGAACCAATTGAAGAATTCACCTGGACAAGTTCGCACCAATGGATCAGGAGTATGTGGGAGCGTCGTTACCGCACGATTTTCAGAACTAACGTAGTTTTGGACAATGCTGAAGGTATTGAAATGAACGAGTCCAGAAAAAGAGAAACAATTGCTGAAGCCAGGTTTCTGCGTGCATTTAACTATTATTTGCTGTACGATCTTTTTGGACCTGTCCCCCTAATCACCCAAAGCCAAACAACAGTTACGGATCGGCCAGCCAGAGCTACCGAAGAAGAAATCGTTTCTTTCATTGAAAATGAACTCATCTCCGCAGCTGAGGCATTGCCTGTGGAACCAAGAAATTCCGAATACGGGCGTGCCACCAAGGGAGCTGCGCTTGGTGCCTTGACCAAGTTTTATTTGATGACAAAAAGGTGGCAAGATGCTGCATCTTCGGCACAGGAGGTGATGGATCTTGGGATATATGATTTGTTTACCCAGGGTGGTCGAACTGAGTTGTTTAGTCCCGATAATCAAAGAGACAATGAGTTCATATTTGTGGCCGTAATGTCAGATAATCCGGATGATAATACTGGAGATGGCTGGCTAAGCCATGTGGTTCCCAGAGGTTATCAATGGCAATATCCTCCTCGTGTCATATTTGCTGCTGAGTATAAAATATGGTCAGCTTTTTTAGAACTTTTTGAGCCTGAGGACGAAAGGTTAAATGCATTTTTATTTGAGTTTGTTAATGAGCAGGGAGAGACAATTGTTTTAGGAAATGATAATGCACGAAGTATGAAATTTCCTGAATACCCGAGTCAGGGGATAAGCCGTTCGTCTGATGATTTCCCTTTTCTAAGGTATGCAGATATCCTGCTTTCCAGATCAGAGGCTTTGAACGAAATCAATGGTCCGAATCAGGAATCCGTAGATTTGTTGAATAGGATAAGGGAAGCTGCCGGGGTTTCCACTTTCACCGTAAACGATTTTCCTGGCAAGGAAAATTTAAGGAATTTTATATTAGACGAAAGAGGTAGGGAATTCCATACCGAGGCATTAAGAAGGCAAGATCTGATACGCCATGGCAAATTTATAGAAATGGCAAAAGAGCGTGGTAAACCTGCAATGGACCATCAGGTTAGGTACCCTATTCCACAAACTGAAATTGAACGAAATCCGAATTTAACTCAAAATGAAGGATATTAGATTTACTTCTATTAAATTGTCATGTTTTCTTTCTTTTCGTTTATTGGCATTCCGTAATAGATAATTGCCAACAGGGAACTTGAGAAATGCACTAATTCTGCTGCATGATGTATGATTTAACTTTAGACCTGATATGAAATTAACCTACAGAAATAGCTTGCTATTTTTTACCGTTTTGATGAGTGTTCTTGCTGCTGCCTGCAATACGCAGGAAAAACAAGAGGATGCTCCACCCAACATCGTCTTTATCATGAGCGATGACCATGCTTACCAGGCCATCAGTGCCTACGGTCATGGCCTTAATGAGACGCCACAGATTGACCGGCTGGCGGAGGAAGGTGCACTTTTTACCAGAGCCACCGTCACCAATTCCATTTGTGCTCCCAGCCGTGCGGTAGTTTTAACTGGGAAACATAGTTTTCTAAATGGTAAAGTGGACAATATTCAACCCTTTAATTGGGACCAGAACAATTTTGCCAAAATGCTTCAGAAAGCCGGGTACAATACGGCCATGGTTGGTAAGATTCACCTGGATGGCTTACCGCAGGGATTTGACCATTCCATGGTTTTGCCCGGACAGGGGCACTACTATAATCCTGATTTTTTGGTCAATGGGGAAAGGCAGCGTTTTGAAGGATATGTCACTGAACTTACCACCCAATTTGCCATGGATTGGCTAAAAGAAGGACGGGAAAAGGATAAGCCTTTCCTTTTGATTTACAACCAAAAAGCCCCCCATCGCAATTGGAAACCTGCTCCTAAATACCTGACACTGTACGATGACAAAACCTTTGACCCGCCTGCCAATTATTTCGACGACCTTACGAATTATGAAGGACGGGGCACTGCCGCCAAAGAGCAGGAAATGGAAATCGATGGGCACGCTATGTGGGGACATGATTTTAAGTTTGAAGTGGACCCTAAAGGAGACAGCACTGGATTTACCAGGGAATTGGATCGGTTGACAGATGAGCAAAAGGCCCAATGGAGGGAAGCTTATAACCCAAAAAACCAGGCTTTTTTGGAAGCTTATCCCCAGGCGGAAGGGGTTGAATTTGACGATAAAGAAAAAGAAATAGGTGTCTGGAAATTCAACAGGTATATCAAGGATTACCTGAGGACAATTAAGTCCGTGGATGATGGAGTAGGAGAGGTGCTGGACTACCTGGAAGAAAATGGCCTGGCAGAAAATACCATTGTGGTCTATACCTCTGACCAGGGATTTTACCTGGGAGAACATGGTTGGTTTGACAAGCGCTTTATGTACGAGCAGTCTTTCCGCACTCCTTTATTGGTCCGGTATCCTAAGGAAATTAAACCGGGAACAAAGATTGATAAATTGGTCCAAAACCTGGATTTTGCACCCACGCTGCTCGATTATGCCGGGGTGGAAGCTGCCCCGGAAATGCAGGGAAAATCCTTCAGAACCCTGGTGAGTGGGGAGACGGAAGAATGGCGCGATGCAGTATATTATACTTACTATGAGTATCCATCCGTTCACATGGTCAAAAGGCATTATGGCGTTGCCACAGAAAGGTATAAACTGATGCATTTTTATTATGACATTGATGAATGGGAAATGTACGATCTGAAAGAGGATCCGAACGAAATGAACAACATTTATGACGATCCCTCATACGCAGATGTAAGGGAAGAAATGCACCAAAAACTTAAGGATCTCAGGGACAAATACGGAGATTCCGATGAAATGAACCAAAAATACCTGGATGCTTATTTGGAACATATGGAGCGCAACAACAGGCAATAGGTGCACTCCAATGGTATTTCCGGTAGTTCATCCGTGCAGTGTTAAGGGGAATTATTGTGCATTTGCCCTGTTCTTGCTGGTAGGTGTAAGTTTGATAGCTCCAAACCTGCAGGCATAGAAGCCCAACGTCCTATTGATCGTATCCGATGATCTGAATACCAACATCGGACCCTTTATGGGAATTACAAACCACACACCTCATCTGGACCGGCTTGCCGCCGAAGGGGTTCGGTTTTCCCGTGCATACAGCCAGTTTCCACTTTGTGGGCCATCCAGGGCTTCCTTTATGAGTGGATTGTATCCCCAAACCAATGGGGTATTGGAAAACAATGATCAGCCGGGAAGCTACCGGAAAGAAACTCCTGCCCTTGCCGTCCACCCATCTGTGGCAGGATTATTTCGCAAACGTGGTTATTATACGGCCAGGATTTCCAAGATTTTTCACATGGGGGTGCCAGTAGGCATAGAGAGAGGTGAGCCCGGAGGGGATGATCCGGATTCCTGGGATTATGCCTACACGATTACGGGAGGTGGCGCTGCCACCATTAGAACTGACCGCTGGCGATATACCCGATGGGGTGAAAATGCCTCAGGAGCCAATGAAGAGCTTTATGACCACCAGACCGACCCAAAGGAGCATGTCAATTTGATAGGTGATCCTTCAAAGAGGATGGCATTGGAGGAATTTTTTAGCGAAATCGTTTAGGCAAATATTCTTGGAATGCATTAGTGGTTATTCCTGCCCAAATTCACTGGATTACCACCTGTCTCCGGGTTGCGGAGCATCAAAACCTTTAAGCTTTCGATCTATTAAAACCCTACTTTTAACCAAAATTTTTATTATTCCCCGAAAAAATCAACCAACAGAATATTCTATTGGTATTGAAAAACACATTTTTAGTTTCTTATTTTTTTTAATTTTTTTCGATATAATGGGGTCATTTACATCCTGGCTTCCCTCTTCATATTAGTAAGCCCAATAATAATTAAACCCAATGAAACCTGAAAAAAAGGAAATCCTCTCAGCCAGCCATTTGGTTTTGCCTTTGAGCCAAAGTGAATCCTTACTGAAGTTTGAAAGCAATACGGATGAGGAGATTTGGAATGCCTTTGACAAGGGGAATGAATTGGCTTTTAATTACATCTACAGGGTTCATGTGAAGGCCATGTTTAGGTACGGGTCTCAGATTACTTGTGACAGTGGGTTGATAAAGGATTGTGTGCAAAATATTTTTATCCAATTAAGGGACAAAAGGGGTAGCCTGAGTTCAGTCAGCCATATTAAAGGCTATCTATTCAAATCCCTGCATCGGGAAATCATCCGCAAACTTAAAAAGGAAACAAAATTTGGCAGGGACGGGCTGCATCAAAAAGAGACCTACTTTCCGATTACCATGTCGCAGGAGTCAATCCTGATTCAGCGGGAAAAGGATGAAGAAATGAGACAAGAAGTCCGGAAGGCATTGAAAGCATTGACTGCCAGGCAAAGGCAAGCCATTTTATTGCTTTACGAAGAGGGAATGAGCTACAAGGAAATTGCCAATGTTATGGAATTCAGCGAAGTGAAATCTGCAAGGAAAATTATTTACCGGGGCCTGGCCACATTAAAGGGCATTTTAAAAAAATCCTAAAGGATCAAACCTATTATTTAGATTGGCATTAACAAAATGAGGTACAAAGATTACGATACCATCGATTTTCTTTCGGATGAATTTTTTATCCAATGGGTGAAAATGCCTGATAAAAACACCCGGCATTTCTGGGAAAAGTGGATGCAGCAGCATCCTGAAAAGAGGGAGACCGTGTTGGAGGCCGCTTCTATAATCAGGTCCGTAAAGTATGCTCACTCCTTTGAGGTTTCAGACGAGATGTATGTGGAAAGCTTTGAGAACATTATTAAAGCCGGAAAACAAAAAAAAACAGGCGATGAACCAAAAATGGGATCCTGGTTTTCCTTTTTCCCTTTAAGAAACATTGCAGCAATAGCTATTTTATGTTTTTGTGGTTGGATGGTCCATCACCACATGATTGAAGGCGTTGAGCCGATAAAACCAGTGGTAGCGGAGGAAATTACTGTTTTTAGAAGTGTTCCCCCTGGAAAAAGGTCCCTTATCACTTTGGCAGACAGCAGCAGGGTTTACCTCAATTCCGGTAGTGAAATAGAATATCCAAAGGCATTCAGTCAGGGGGACAGATGGGTCAGATTGAAGGGAGAAGCTTTTTTTGAAGTCAGGAAGAACGGATATCCCTTTAGTGTTTTTGCCAGAAGCACCGAAATTAAGGTTCTTGGCACCTCTTTCAATGTAAAAGAAGGACATACGAATTTATCCATTGCCCTACTAAGTGGGAAGGTTCAGGTAAACGATCAAAAAGGCAATCAGGTCCAGTTGAATCCTGCTGAAATGCTGGCCATTGAAGAAGATGGTAAATTTTCCAAAACGGGTTTTGATCCTCTGGAGGTAACCGGTTGGAAAGATAAAATTTTGGTTTTCAGGTCAGCCTCCTTTAATGAGGTTAAAGCCAAAATTGAAAATTGGTATGGGGTCGACCTGAAGTTGGTAGGTAATGTGTCTGAGAATTGGAAATATTCCGGCATTTATAAGGATGAAAACCTGGAAAATGTATTGAGAGGGATATGTATCACCTCTGGATGGCAATACAAGATCGCTAACAGAAACATAACATTATACAACCCAAAATAATATAGAGATGAACAAGTTGGATACCGGTTAAGAAAATGGCAGGACCCATTCTGGGGAGTTTGGAATCCTGCCTGAACTTGCCTTCACAAGTTTTCAGAAAATAAAGGCAAGTGTTCAAGTATACAATCACTTAAACAAGTCAATATTATGAAAAAAAATATACGGAGACAACTTATTATGCTGTCCAGGCGAATGTTACATGGTTTCTTGATTCAGTTGCTTTTTTGTACGGTTCTACTAGCCAATACAGGAAATGCGCAGCGGAAAAATATTGAGGAGGTCAAGGTATCCATAAGGATGGAAAATGCCCCTTTATCCAGCTTCTTTGCCGATATTGAATCCAAAACGGATTTTAGGTTTACCTATAACCATGATCAGTTAGATTTAAACAAACCAATCAATATCAATGAACGCAGGGTTTCCTTGTATCAGGTGCTCAGTACCATTGGGGGCCAGGTTTCCCTAAGTTTTACCCAGGTAAATGACAACATCCATGTTGGGATCCCTGAAAGGGGTAATAGTTCAGTTACCATTGATGTTGACGATCTCCCCGTTGATATTTCAGGAACCGTAACCGATGAAAACGGGGAACCCTTACCGGGTGCTACGATTACAGTGCTTGGTACTACCACGGGTACCGTCACAGATATTGATGGCCACTATTCCATGTCAGTTCCGGATGATGCCACCCTGGTTTTTTCATACATTGGGTATGAATCGAAAACAGTAGCTATTGGGTCTCAAACGACCATTAACATCACCCTGTTACAGGATGCTTCCTCACTGGAGGAAGTGGTGGTGATTGGGTATGGTACTCAGAAGAAAAGAGATGTTACGGGATCGGTGGTAAGGGCTGATATTGAGGCTTTCAGGGAATCGCCAAATGTCAATATCGCCCAATCCCTGCAGGGATCAGTACCGGGATTAAATGTGGGACAGGTCAACAGGGCCGGCCAGAACCCATCTATTTCCGTCAGGGGTAGGACTACCCTGAGCGGAAACCAGAGTGTGTTGATAGTAGTGGATGGCATTATATTTACCGGAAGCCTTAGTGATTTGAACCCAAACGACATTGAGTCGATTGATGTGTTGAAAGATGCCAGCAGCATGGCCATATTTGGAGCACAGGCGGCCAACGGCGTGATCATGATCACGACCAAAAGTGGCAAAGTCGAACAGAAGCCCATATTCAACTATACCGGAACCTACACCACCCAAACGCCCACCAACAGGCCTGAATTGATGGATAGGGAGCAATTTCTCCAAAAAATCAGGGATCAGGACTGGCAGCAGGCCTATTTGCCACCTGATTATATCCAACCGAATCCCGATTATGATGTGGCGGCACTTTTTGAACCTGTACAATTCGAAGGGTTTCAAAATGGCACTGATTTCGATTGGTGGGATGCTGCTACTCAAAGGGGCTTTATTAACAATCATAATTTAAGTGTCCGGGGAGCCTCTGAATCCACTTCTTATTTTCTCTCTACTGGCTATACCAAACAGGAAGGTTTTATCATGAACGATCAATTCGAGCGAATCACAGCAAGAATAAATCTGGATCACCAAATTTTAGAGGGCTTTCGCTTTGGTGTGCAAACTTTTGGTTCTTTTGCGGACAATTCCGGCGAAATTCCGGCAATGGGGAACATTACTTCCATGCCTCCCCTGGTGGTTCCCTGGGATGAAGCCGGCAATGTCATCCTCAACCCGGACGGTGCCATACGGGCAAACCCCTTCCTGAGTCCGTTGTCCAATGACTTTGACAAAAGGAACAATTTATTCGCAAATGTCTATATGGATATTGAGATTCCATATATCGAAGGATTAAATTTCAGGGTGAATTTCGGAAATAATTATACCTGGAGGAGGCATTACAGAAGCAATGAATATGGTGCCGGGGCTGCTGGATTGGCTTTTAAGCGTAATTATCATGCCTATGACTGGACGCTGGACAATATTTTGACTTACCGAAGAACAATAAACAATGACCATAACATAAACCTGACCCTTGTGGCAGGAAGAAGGGAATTGAAGAATGAGAGTACCCAGGCAAATGGTACCAATTACAGCAATTTGGGTTTGGGGTACAATGATCTCAGCCTGGGACAGCTGCAGTTGATCCAGTCCAGTGCCTGGGACGAAAGTTATTTGTACCAGACAGCTAGAATCAATTATGATTTTAGTGAAAAATACCTGATTACCGCC
Organism: Cyclobacterium plantarum; assembly: GCF_011290685.1. Classification (GTDB taxonomy): domain Bacteria; phylum Bacteroidota; class Bacteroidia; order Cytophagales; family Cyclobacteriaceae; genus Cyclobacterium; species Cyclobacterium plantarum. The sequence goes on along the minus strand of NZ_JAANYN010000006.1, from coordinate 26,974 downwards.
ACGGTCCGGAGGGATGGTTTTTCCGGATTTGCTGAAAACAATAAGTTCGGGATCTTTCCATCTTTGGGTGTAGGTTGGGTACTCAGTGAGGAAGGTTTTATGGAACAATCTCCGTTTAGCCACCTTAAATTCAGGGGCTCTTATGGAACCAATGGCAACCTGACTAGCCGGTATTCCTCTCTGGCAAGGGTTTCCCTATACCCCGCTTATGTATTTGGGGAAGGCGGATCCACCATTTTTGGACAACGTGTAACCACCCTTTCCAATGCTGATCTGTCCTGGGAAACCACTACAGGATACAATTTTGGATTTGACTTTTCCTTGTTCGATAGCCGCCTTAGTGGAACCTTAGACTATTATCAAAATACTACCAACGATCTGTTGTATAGCATTAATATCCCTGAAATTACGGGTTTTAATAGTATCTCCACCAATGTAGGTGAGATTGCCAACAGGGGAGTGGAATTTATTTTGAAAGGTGATGTAATGAATTCAGGGGTATTTAACTGGAATGCCAATTTTAATATTGCCTCCAACCGAAACAGAATTGTTTCCTTGCTTGGATTGGATGCTGATGGTGATGGGGTAGAGGACGACCTGATTGGAAGCGGTTTGTTTATCGGTGAATCCATCAATTCCATTTATGATTATGAATCGGCAGGAATCATCCAATTGGGTGAGGAACCGCCTCCTGGGTTTTTTGTCGGCACCCATGAGATCATTGATCAAAATAACGATGGTGTAGTGGATGCCAATGACCGGGTGATCATTGGCAGAAATGAACCGGCCTTTAGATTCGGGCTGATGAATGAATTCAACTATAGAAATTTCACCTTCAGGGTTTTTATCAATTCTATCCAGGGAGGTAAGAATGGTTATTTGGGAGCAAATAATCCAAATTTGGCACAATCTGACAATGCACGAAGATCCAACTTATTTGTTGATGTAGATTACTGGACGCCTTCCAATCCAGATGCCAAGTACAGGGCCCAGGATCAGGTGGCGGGTATTGATTACCGGTATTACGATAGCCGTAGTTTCGTAAGGCTTCAAGACGTTTCCCTGGCATACAGGTTTAATCAAGATCTCGTTCAGAAATTTGGAATACAGGGTTTGAAGCTATTTGTGAGTGGAAAAAATCTGGCCACCTGGACCAATTGGGAAGGCTGGGACCCTGAAACAGGAAGTGGTTTTGATCCATCTGGATTGCCAGTGATGAAAGGCTTTTCAGCTGGTTTGGATGTCAGTTTTTAATTAAAAAAAAAGAATCATGAAAATATATAACTATATCATATTGTGTGCAAGTCTACTGGCGATTGGTACCTCAGCTTGCGACGAATCTTCAATTTTGGAAGAAGTACCCCTGGATTTTGCAAGCCCGGAAAACTCCTACATTACTTTCTCTGATTTCAATGCGGCTGTATACGCACTTTATGACCAATCCAGAGTCATCTTATCCGACGGAGAGCACAGGCCACTGGATTATATCTATGGCACTGATCTGGGATACAACGGTGCCAACCAACTCAACGTGAGGTTTGGCTCCTACCTCGCTACGCTATTGCCTACGAGTGGACTGGTAGAGTTTCATTGGCGGCAATATTACCGGGTGATTTCCGGCGCAAACATCATATTGAACCGAATGGAGAATTCAGCCATGAGCGAACAGGAAAAAACATTAATTGAAGCCCAGGCAAAATTGTTCAGGGGTTTTGCTTACCGGAATTTGGCTCACCTCTACGGTGGGGTACCGCTGGAGCTGGAGGAAGTGAGTTCTCCCAAAACCGATTACGTTCGCGCAAGCCGGGAGGAAGTTTACTTGCAGGCCGCCGAAGATTTGGAGTTTGCCGCTGCCAATCTTCCCGAAATCACAGCTGTTCGGGATGGGGAAGTCAATAATTTGGCCGCATATCATATCCTGGCAGAGGTGTATGTGTCCTTGGAAAGGTGGACGGATGCCATTACAGCAGCCAGCATGGTGATCGATGACCCCAATACGGCTTTGATGACCGAACGCTTTGGCTCACTTGCCAGTGAGCCGGGAGATGTGTACTGGGACCTGTTCAGGAGATACAATCAAAACAGAGGAGTGGGAAATACCGAGGGAATCTGGGTATGGCAATACGAGGTAGATATTCAGGGAGGTGTAATCTCCTCTTCAAGTAAAGAAGGTCCACAACTGGAACGCGATCATGCGCCAAGGCCCTGGAGTTTTATTGTGCGAGATCCTTCTGGTGTTGCCCCTTTCCTGCCACAGGGGGTCTCGGATTATACCGGAGGAAGGGGTATTGGTCGTTTCAGGGGTACCAACCACTTTAACTATGGGATTTGGCATTACGACTGGGAAGATATGCGGAATTCTGAGCATAATTTTATACGCGATGTGGCTTTTAACAATCCGGAATCGGAATGGTATGGACAAAACATTTCTGATCACATGCCATTGTTCAGGCAATCCCTGGATGATACCATCAGGTATTTCTATCCTTACCAATCCAAAGTTACCACCCCTGGCCAACATCCGCCTGAGCTCTATGTGGATGCAGAATTAAAATTGCTAAATTCTTCCACTGCTGGAACTACCTACAGCGATCAATACCATATCCGCCTGGCCGAAACTTACCTTCTCCGTGCTGAAGCCTACTTAGGCAACAATCAACCCGCAGAAGCAGCCACCGATATCAATGTGGTCAGGGATAGGGCCAATGCCAGGCCGGTGAGTCCGGGAGAGGTGGATATCGATTTTATCCTGGATGAACGTATGCGCGAACTCGGAGTAGAAGAAAAAAGGCGCCTTACCCTAAATCGGCTGGGTCTCCTTTACGAGCGTACAAACCGGTATTGCGAAGGCAGGCCCGATGTAACCAATTTCGGTGTGGATGTACAGCCTTACCATAACCTGTGGCCCATTCCCTTCTCTGAGATCGAACGAAATACCGGCAGCCAACTGGCGCAAAATCCAGGTTATGCTACCGAATAGGTCAGGGCTTCTTTGTTCTTTAAAATCAGGAAATAACCCGATCTTTGATTATATTATGCCCGATTAACAAATTTCAAATCCGAAACCAAGCATCTGTTACATGAAAAATGTGCTGAAAATAATTGTCGTTTTTGCTGTTTTTTTGATTTTTGGCTGTTCGACCAGCGTGGAGGAATCAGAGAAACGATCTCCCAATATCCTATTTGTGATCAGTGACGATCAGTCCTATTATCACACCAGCTTTGCCGGAAGTAAATTTGTAAATACCCCGGCCTTTGACCGGGTGGCCAGGGAAGGAGTTTACTTTACCAATTGTATCGCCGGTTCACCCGGGTGCGCACCTTCCAGAAGCAGCATCATTACCGGCCGTCATCACTGGCAAAACGAGCAATCGGGGCAACATGCCGCTCCCTGGCTAAAGAAGCATGTGCCTTTTGTGGATTTGCTGGATCAGAATGGCTATATCACGGGCCGTACCGGAAAGGGAGTATCCCCCTTTCGCTATGCCCGGGATGAAAATGATTCCCTTTGGAGGGAGACAGATGCCGCTGGCATAGCACATAGCAATATCCGGTACGAAACTGGTACGGAAGACGATAAACGGCCCGCCGCTCAAATCAATTCCCTGAATTATTTTGAAAATTTCAAATATTTCATGGAAAATGTAAGGGAGGCCGATGATCCTTTCTTCTTTTGGTATGGAGCCACCGAACCCCACCGGGCCTTTGAGCAGGATTCCTGGAAACGCACCGATAAAAAACTTTCGGATGCGGAAGTTCCCGGCTTTCTACCCGATCACCCGACTGTAAGGGGGGATCTCCTCGATTATGCTGTGGAAATCGAATGGTTTGACCAGCATTTGCAGTACATGCTGGAATACCTGGAGGAAACAGGAGAGCTGGACAATACCATTATTATCGTCACTTCAGATAATGGCATGGCTTTCCCGAGAGCAAAAGCCAATGGTTATGACTACGGTATCCATGTCCCCTTAGCTGTCAGGTATCCCAAGGCATTTCCAGGAGACAGAATGGTAAATGATCCCGTTAATTTTATCGATTTAGCGCCTACTATTCTGGATCTGACTGAAACCAGTGATGATGGTATGTTGCCCATCACCGGAAAAAGTCTCCGGCATTTACTGGAATCAGAGGAGCATGGGGACATAGACCCCTCCAGGAAATACGTGTTTTCCGGCCGCGAACGCCATTCTTCGTCGCGCTACCAAAATTGGGGATACCCCCAACGGGTGATCCGCAGTCAGGACCACCTGCTGATCTGGAACATCAAACCCGACCGCTGGCCGGCAGGTGCCCCTCAACGCATCAATCCTGACAACGAGGACGAGCTACTTCCCCTTTATGGAATGGGTGAAGATGGTGAGCACCATTCCGACTGGGCCTTTACGGATGTAGATGCGGCTCCTACAAAATCCTATCTGGTAGAAAACCGGGATGATGAAGCCGTCCGACCATTTTTTGAAGCCGCTTTCGAAAAAAATCCGGAAGTGCAACTTTATGATATACAATCGGATCCCGATTGCATGAATAACCTGGCAGATGATCCTGATTATGCCGAAATCAAAGAAGAATTGCGCCAGGCCCTTCTGGCTGAGCTACGGGAAACAGGGGATCCGCGGGTGGTAGGCCCTGATCCGGAAGTTTTTGATTCCTACCTGCGCTACAGCCCCATGAGGGAATTTCCAAAACCCATCGAAGGAAGTACATTAAAATGAGAAATTTACACCTGCTGGTAAGGGCGTCACTGGTTCTGTTCTTTTTAATGCTAAGCGGAAGGATTCTGGCCCGGGAAATGTCCCCCGACCGACCCAACGTACTTTGGATCACCTGTGAGGACATCAGCCCATACCTGGGAAGCTATGGCTTTGCACAGGCGCACACACCAAATTTGGATAAGCTGGCAAAAAGGGCTATCCAATTCAGTAATGCTTATGCAAATGCCCCTGTATGTGCAGTAGCAAGGGCCACAATCCTGTCTGGAATGTACGCTTCCACCACAGGTACCCATCAAATGCGTACCCTGGTGCAGTTGCCTGAGCAAATCCCTGCTTACCCTAAAATATTAAGGGAGGCAGGCTATCATTGCACCAATAATAGCAAGAAAGATTACAATTCCAATTTTATCAATGACCCCGATCTATGGGACGAATCCAGCAATCAAGCGCATTATAAAAACAGGGCAGAGGATCAGCCCTTTTTTGCTGTGTTCAACCTTACCGTTACCCACGAAAGTCAGCTTAGCGAGGAAAGGATACAATACTATGTTGAAAATGGTTTGATCCCGGGAGAACCCCGCATTGATCCGTCGGATATCGAACTGCCCCCTTACCACCCTGATCTACCCGAAGTCAGGGAGGATTGGGCCCGTTTCCATGACCTGATCACCTTGATGGATGCTCAGGTAGGGGAATTGTTACAGGAACTGGAGAATGCTGGTCTTGCTGAAAATACCATTGTATTTTTCTATTCAGATCATGGCGGGCAATTGTCCCGGTCCAAGCGGTATATCTACAATGTGGGCACCCAGGTGCCCTTGATGGTACACCTTCCCGACAAATGGAAACACTTGTCATCCGTGTCAGCAGGAGAGGTGGACAAGTCGTTGGTCAGTTTCGTGGATTTGGCACCCACTATACTTTCCATCACGGGAACTGAAATTCCTGCCATCATGCAGGGAAAATCATTTCTGGGAAAGGATTCCGAAAAATCGCCTGAATATGTCCATTTTTTCAGGGATAGAATGGCAGAACGCTACGATTTATCCAGGGCAGTGACGGATGGAAAATACTATTATATCCGAAATTTTATGCCCCACAGACCCAGGGGCAGGGATTCAAGGTACGGCTACCAGGTACAAGCCAATTGGCGCGCCTATGAAGCGGCTTATGAAGCAGGGAATACCAATGAAATTCAATCTCAATTTTACCAACCCAAACCCCAGGAACAATTCTTTGATACAGAAGCAGACCCCTGGCAGGTAGATAACCTTTTCGAACAGCCTGCCTCCAAAGCCAGGGTAAGAAGCCTGTCTAAAGAACTGGATCGCTGGATGGTGGAGATCAGGGATGTGGGATTGATTCCGGAGCCCATGTTTCATGAACTGGCAGGAACAGGTAAAAAACATGCCACCCTTTATGAATTTGCACAAAGCGAAGATTACACCATCCGGAAAATACTGAACGTAGCCAAAGCCGCAACGGCTGGTAATGCTGATAATTTATTTAAGTACCTAAAGAATAAAAATCCGATCATCCGGTATTGGGGAGCCTATGGGATTTTTCTTCACCCGGATCAAAGCGACAGGATTCAAAATAGTTTAAGGGCCATGATCCGGGAGGATGAATCCGCAGCCAATAGAATCATGGCTGCCCAGGCGCTTTCCCTGTGTGGAGATGCGGATACCGGCTTTGAGGCCATTATGAAGGAAGCACTAGCAACCCCCCATGGCTATGTATTGCTACAAGCCCTCAATGCCTTTCAATACAGCCATACGGACGACAGGCTAAGCCTGGAAGATTGGCAAACCTTTAAGGAAAAGGAATTTGTAGCCAATGATCCCGGAGCTGGATTGGGCTATCCCCAGCGAATCATCGATGATGCCATTGCCCTATTTCCTGAGCGGCGAAAGGTGGATTGATGGTGGCAAATAATGACTGAATTCACTATATTTATTAAATGAATTCCAAAAAGGACGATACCGTCAAAGAACCGGATCTGGAATACACCAACCATTCCTATGCCGATTACCTGACCTGGCAGATGGAGGAAGTGGTAGAGCTGATCAAAGGGAAAATCTTTAAAAAAGCTGCTGCTGCTCCCAGACGCATCCATCAGCGGATTTCAATAAAGTTAGCTGCTAAGCTCTATAACTTCCTGGAAGACAAACCCTGCCAGGTCTACGAGGCACCTTTCGATGTGCGGTTCCCGAAATTATCCAAAGCAGATCATGAAATCCATGACGTAGTACAGCCCGACATCTGTGTGATTTGTGATACCGAAAAATTGGATGAGCGGGGCTGCATCGGAGCCCCAGACCTGATTGTTGAGATTCTTTCCCCCAGCAATAGCAAAACAGAATTGAAGCATAAGTTTGAGCTTTATGAATCTAACGGGGTCAGGGAATATTGGATCATCCATGCAGAAACGCAGGATTTGCTTATTTATAGCCTTTTCAATGGAAAATATGTTCCCTCGAGGCTTTTTACTTCAGGAGATGCGGTGGAGTCAAAAGTGATCGAAGGGTTTACACTTGATTTGGAGGAGTTTTTTGAAGATATCGAGTAGGGATCTGAAAATTACCTGTGTCCTACCGAAAAAAATATTTTTTACCGGCTGAGAATTTTCAAGAAAATCGTTGATTTACAAACAACTGGATTCGTTTCATTTAGTATATCTTTGTATACTAATGCGTATATACAAAACCTTCGGAATTGATTATGGAAAAGACAGCTAAAGTATTTAAGAGTGGAAATAGTCAGGCCCTCAGATTGCCAAAGGAATTCAATACGGATGAAAAGCAATTCTACATCCGCAGGATAGGATCCTCGCTACTTTTCAGCCCTAAAGCCAGTTCATGGGAAATGGTAACGCAGAGTCTTACCTCATTTTCGGATGATTATTTCGAAGAAGGACGAAACCAACCTCCCCTCCAGCAAAGAGAAACGTTTTGAAATACCTTTTGGATACGAATATTTGTATTTACCTTATCAAGAACCGGCCTGAAATCGGTCTGAAGAAGTTCAGGTCCTTTCCCATTTCAATGTTTAGGGTTTCTACAATCACAATTGCCGAACCGTATTATGGGGTGGCATATAGTTTGTCCGCCAAGACCTTTTCAGGATAGAAAAGAGAGCGCAGAATATATTTTTTTGGCTAGTGGCATCTTTTAAAAACTATGTCCTAAACTGATTCCAATCAGGAATGGACTATAGAACACTTCCTTCCCCCAAGTTTCGGAATTGAAAAATTGAATCCCCGGAGTGTAGGCAGCCCTGAAAAAGAAGCCTCCTTCAGGTTTTTGATACCGGTAACCTATCCTGGCCAGAATAAACTGGTCCCAATGTATTTCTTCTCTTATAAAATTCGGCAAACTTTCTTCAACGGTATAGGATCTGTTACGTAGGGTATAGAACCCGGCTCCTAATTCCAAATTATGCTTGGACTTTCCCAAAAAAACTGTAATCTCTGCTGGAAAGTAAGGTATCCAATGGGCTGAAAATATGGGCTCACTACTTCCACGACGACGCAAAGAAAAGCCCGCACTTCCCCAAAGTTTCATCCTGTTTTTTTGGTGAAGGATACGTCCATAATTAAGCGCATAGCCACCAGAGTTCCCCAGTAATTCGGCATGTACGGAGTTTTTCGCCGTGAAAATATCGGCCTCGGTCTCCGGCTCAGATTGAGCACTCAACTTATTCTGGGCAATCATCAAAAAGCCCATTAAAGCGAAGAGAATACACTTTTTTGACCGTGACATTTCGGTTATAGTTTTATTGGCTGGGTCATAACATAATCCAGCTATTTAACGATTATCTGTTTGGACAAAACTTCTTTGCAAAAATACATGGAAAATTCAGGAATATTGGGTTTTGGGGGTAGACTGGAGTCCATATTATGCCAAAAAATCCTATCAGTTCGACCTAATGGTGACCACAAACAATGGCGATATCTTCATAGGGGAAAGTGATCGTAGGGCCACCGATCTGGGTCTGACCGGAACCAGTGATGAAGGCATGTCGTTTACCACGTGAAAAAGTATCCTATATTTAATGGAGTCGGAGGAGTATTGGGATATAGAACGCTCCAGGAAAAAGGCTTTTTCCGGTCTTGAACGTCATTCTGCATCGCATTCCCAAATATTAATGAAGACAGGCTATTAGGCCGGTTGTACAATTTTGCTATCATGCAGGGACGGTCCTTTTTGGGAAGGAATCCACTGAATCCCCTGATTTCGTTCATTTTTTCAGGGATAGAATGACCGAACGCTATGATTTCTCCAGGGCAGTGACCGATGGAAAGTACAATTATATCCGATACTTTATGCCCCACAGACCCAGGGGCAGGGATTCCCGGTACAGCTACCAGGTGCAAGCCAATTGGCGGGCCTATGAAGCGGCTTATGAGGCTGGGAATACCAATGAAATTCAATCCCAATTTTACCAACCCAAACCCCTGGAACAATTCTTTGATACAGAAGCAGACCCCTGGCAGGTAGATAACCTTGTCGAACAGCCAGCCTCCAAAGCCAGGGTAAGAAGCCTGTCTGAAGAACTGGATCGCTGGATCTTGGAGACCCGAGATGTGGGACTGATTCCGGTGCTGGATTGGGCTATCCCCAGCGCATCATCGATGATGCCATTGCCCTATTTCCTAAGCGGCGAAAGGTGGGTTGAGGATGGCAAATAATGGCTGAATTTATTATATTTATTCCATGAATGCCAAAAAGGACGATACCGTCAAAGAACCGGATCTGGAATACACCAACCATTCCTACGCCGATTACCTGACCTGGCAGATGGAGGAAGTGGTCGAGCTGATCAAAGGGAAGATTTTTAAGAAAGCTGCGGCTGCTCCGAAAAGGATTCACCAAAAAGTTTCGGGGGAGTTATTTTTAAGGTTAGGCAATTTTCTGAGAGGAAAAAAATGCCAGGTTTATTCTGCGCCCTTCGATGTGCGCTTTCCAACGTCATCCAAAGAAGATAAGAAAATACATGATGTGGTACAGCCGGATATTTGTGTAATTTGTAATCCGGAGAAATTGGATGAGCGAGGTTGCATCGGAGCACCAGACCTGATCGTGGAAATTCTATCTCCCGGTAATAGTAAAGTCGAACTGAAATATAAATTTAATCTCTACGAGTCCAACGGAGTCAGGGAATACTGGATCATCCATTCCGAAACGCAGGATTTGCTCATCTATAGCCTTATCGATGGAAAATATCTCCCTTCAATTTTGTTTACTTCAGGGCATTTGGTCGAATCCAAGGTGATCAAGGGGTTTGAACTGGATTTGGAGGAGTTTTTTGGGGATATCGAATAGCTTTTAAATCAATGACCTAAATGAGAAAAACGAACCCAAAAAGCCATTACTTACCTTTTCTACTTTACTCCGTGCTTTTTTCCGCTTGTAATCCCGAATCCAGGGATCAATCTCAGGAGCCAGCCTACCAAAGCCGCCTCAACAACCATATGGACTGGGGGATTTATCGGGGCCACTCTTCTGGTATCCAATATTCCGAGCTGGATCAAATCCATGCCGGAAATGTGCAGCAACTGGAAAAAGTCTGGGAATACCAGCACGGCAATCCCGTGGGACCGGGCATGTATGCCAATCCCATTATCATAGACGGTCTGCTTTATTTCACCACGCCGGAAGTGAATGCCGTCGCACTGGATGCCACCACCGGGGAGGAAGTGTGGGTGTTTCGCCCGAATAGCTACCGAAACGACGAACGCCCCTTTCGGGGCAGAAACCGCGGACTTACCTACTGGGAAGATAAAAATGGAGAAAATAAACGCATCCTGAACTTCGTAAAGGACCGGGTCTATGCCATAGATGCCCGTACCGGTACCCTGATCACTACCTTTGGTGAAAACGGCTGGATCGATTTACGCAAAAACCTGCCCCAGGATCCTGAAGAAGTTGACTTTGAGGCCACCACCCAGGGCATGGTGTATAAAGACATGCTCATCATCGGGGGAAGAACGCCCGAAGGAGCGCCTTCCACCCCCGGAGACGTGCGGGGTTACGATGCCCTTACCGGAGAATTTAGATGGATATTTAATACCATTCCCCAACCGGGGGAATTGGGCTACGATACCTGGGAATTTGAGGAAGGGGTGAGTTATGGCGGTACCAATCCCTGGGGTGGATTGACCGTGGACGAGGAAAGAGGTTGGGTTTTCCTGGCCACCGGTTCCCCCGCGCCGGATTTTATCTATGGCGGCATGCGCAAGGGAGAAAATCTCTTTGCCAATTGCGTGATAGCACTCGATGCCAGCACCGGCAAGCGCATCTGGCATTACCAAACCCTGCGTCACGACATCTGGGATTACGACTTGCCTCCGGCTCCCATCTTGGCCACCGTTACGGCAGACGGTACGTCCCGGGATATCGTGGTGCAACTGACCAAACAGGGATTTACCTTTGTTCTGGATAGGGAAACTGGCGAACCGGTATTTCCGGTAGTTGATCTGCCCGTTCCTCCCTCGAAGGTGCCGGGAGAAGAAGCCTGGCCCACCCAACCCTTTCCCTTAAAACCACCCCCACTCAACCGCACCAGCCTTCGTGAAGCGGACCTGAGTAACATAACTCCTGAAACCCGGGAATATGTTTTAAATATCTTTCGACAGCATGAAACCGGCCCTTTGTATACCCCGGCATCCCGGGCAGGGGTGATCACCATGCCCGGGCATCAGGGCGGTGCCGAATGGGGCGGTGCGGCTTTTGATCCGGCCACCAATGTCCTTTACGTGAATATTAACGAGGCACCCACTATCCATAGCCTGGTGCCGGTGGATGCAGATCTGGATACCGCATCGGCCTCCCCGCTTCAACGGGGAAAAGCACTGTACAACACTGCCTGCACCGCCTGTCATGGGATCAACAAAGTGGGCAATCCTCCCCTGTACCCACCCCTTCAAAACCTGCAGATCAGCGGGGATTCCATCAAATCCGTACTGAGCTATGGCCGGGGCATGATGCCAGCTTTTGCCCAGTTTACAGATAGGCAGCTGGATGATTTGCTGGTTTACCTGGAAAGCAGCCCCGGGCAGCGGGAGGAAGACAAGCCCGCTGACTCCGGTTCCAACCCGACCAAAGCACCTCGCTACGCCAACGTAGCCCCCTTCTTTGTGGATCAGAATGGCTATCCTGCCATCGCACCTCCCTGGGGAACCCTTAACGCCGTAGACCTGGATAAGGGTGAAATCCTGTGGAAGGTCCCGCTGGGTGAATACCCCGAATTGGTGGCCAAAGGCATTCGAAACACCGGTGCCAAAAGTTTCGGTGGTCCGGTGGCAACTGCCGGAAACCTGGTATTTATTGCAGGAACTCCCGATGAAAAGATCCGGGCCTTTGATACCTTTTCCGGGCAGGTACTGTGGGAATACCAACTCCCGGCAGGCGGCTACGCCACCCCCAGCGTTTACCAGATAGATGGAAAACAATTCCTGGTCATTACTGCCGGCGGGGGAGGGAAAAACGGCACCCCACACGGAGATTCGGTCATTGCCTTTGCCCTGCCTGAATGATAAATCAATCTTTTTTAAAACGACAATGAACCCAAAAAATGATCATGATACCTCGCAACCCACTCTTCTTACTGCTCTCGTTCGCAACCATCCTGGCTCCATTCTCTCTCCTGGCTCAGGAACAGACCTGGCAATCCCTTTTCAACGGCAAGGATCTTAGCGGCTGGAAGGAATTGAACGGAGCCCATAAATGGGAGGTAAAGGACGGGATGATCGTTGGGAGCACCGTTCCGGGTCAACCCAACGGATTTTTGTGTACCGAACAGCAATTTGGTGATTTTGTGCTGGAGCTGGAGGTATCGGTGGATACGCTGATGAACAATTCGGGTATCCAATTTCGTTCACAAAGCTACTCAGCATATAAAAACGGCCGGGTGCACGGCTATCAGATGGAAGTCGATCCCAAGCCTCAGCAGTGGAGCGGCGCCATTTATGAAGAAGGAGCCGATCGGGGCTGGATCTACCCACCCGAAAAAATGGGTCCGGAAGCAAAAGCAGCTTTCAAACGGGATAATGAAGACGGTTACCAATGGAACCATTACCGCATAGAAGCGGTAGGTCCGATGATCCGGACCTGGGTAAACGGAGTACCCGTTGCCCATCTGGAAGACGACCGCTACCTCCAGGGTTTTATCGGTCTGCAGCTGCATGCCAACAATGAAAACGATCCGCAGGGAAGTTTTTCCATCCGGTTTCGCAATATCCGAATCCAAAAGGGAAGTCTGGAGCTCACCCCAATGGAAGAGCAGGTGCCGGTGGTCAGTTTGCTGCCTTCCTCCGAGGCTCCCCGGGCCGTGAACCCCCTTTCACTTCGCATCGATCAGGATCGGCAAGCAGGTCGTATCGTCGTCCATGCGGGAGACAAAACAGCACCCATCCTGACCCAAAGTGCAAAACCGGACGAAAGGCCCTACCTGCATCCAATACTGGCTCCGGACGGCAGGGGAGAGTTGACCGAATACCGCCCTGACCATCATCCTCATCAAACCGGGATCTACTGGGGCTTAAAGCGGGTAAACGAACGTGATTTCTTTATGAACTGGAACCGGGATTATTGGCGACGGGTATCGGCAGACGTTCTTAAGGACGATGGGGAAAGGGTTCGTTGGCAGACCGTGTACGAGATGCTGGACGAAGAGGGCGAGGTCATTTTGGTAGAAACCCAAAACTGGTCCCTTCAGGCTTATGCCGACCGCTATGTGCTGGACCTGGAATGGCAGGGGGAGGCCAAAAAGGATGTGGTGATGGGAAAATTCTATGTGGGAGGCCTTTTTGTACGCATGCCCTGGATACCGGAGACGGTGGGAGAGATCGTAAGTGCCTCCGGACACCGGGGCATGGAGCTGGAGGGACAGCGGGCCATCTGGAGCGATATCGGGATACAGCTGGACGGGCGGGATGACTTTGCCCGTATTGCCATTCTGGATCATCCGGACAATGCGGCTTTCCCTACCCCCTGGCGGGTAGACAGCCAAATGGGCCTGGGCCCTTCCCGGCAAATACTGGGTGACTGGGGCCTGGCTGCCGGTGAGTCAGAAACCATCCGCTACCGCCTGCTGATCTATACCGGCACCGAAGACAAGGCCCTAAAGGCGGAGGCCTGGAAGGATTTTTTTGGAGGAAATTGAATGGGTGGACAAATTGCCTGTATACGGATGTTATAATTTAGGCCAAGGGATTATTGAAATTTTGATGTATCTTTGATCAGATGGTCAAGTTGATTCATAAGAATATTCCTGTTTTGGCGGATGAAATTCGAACGCTGAAGGGTGCCTAATGCCATAGCTACTATTTCATGCCACGATCGCTTTTTGGTTGATCTACATCAAGGTTTGATCATTTTACCTTGAATAGGGTGTTGGGTATTAAGTCCCTTTTGTGTAGTTGGAGCTGTATTAGGGTGTGCCATTTAAGAAATAAGCAAATAAATGATGAATAGGTTATTAGGTACTTTGGGATTATCCGCGCTGGGAGTTATTGTTTTTGCTGCATTAAAAGTCCTCTCTGAACATTATCTGTACGGTTGGGGAATTTTATTTAGTGCCTTTGTTTTTATAGGTACCTTGATTTACTGGTTTATTTTGGTAAACAGGAAAAGGCAGCAAAGTTAAATCAGGCTTGTGCACTAACTTTGTGGTAATAATAAATTCTAAAGTTTTGGTTAAACACCATCAGGTTGTTTGTTTTAGAGCCAAAAAAAAATAGCAGGTCCAAATTTTTGGACCTGCTATTAATAAAAATTTATTAGATACAATATAAATAAACCAATTGTTTAGGATTTATTATTCCCCAGCAACCATTTAAAGCCATAATAGCTTATATAGAACCATCCTATTCCAGCCCCTATGGAGGTGTAAAATCCGATCTCAAATGGATTAAAAGACCCGTAGGATCCAAATGCCATAAATAAAATGGCCATGCCAACACTCCCGATTATAAATCTATTTTTTAGTTTTCCGTTTTTGAGTGTGTTATTCATGATTTAAGTGGGCTAGCTAAACGCTGCACGGGGCTTCCTTCCAAGTGTGGATTATTTGGAAGGAATCTTTCATTCTTTTGATCGATTAGTTGCAACATCCAGGTCCAATTACATATTATATCTACTAACCAATCGCAAAGAAGTCAACCTCCAATTCTGCATACAAATGGGCCCGCTAAACTGAATGTTGGTTCTAAGTTGAACCGAATTATTATTCCAGAAGTCTGCAAACATTTGTATAGTTTTTCAAAGGATGGTCTAAAGCCACATTCCTAATGAGGAAATATTCATTTAGAACCAGGCTCCTTATAATCAATTGCCTACTGCTTCAGCTGTAGGCATTATATATTGATTTTCTTATGTAAAATTTCAATCCATACTCACTCCTCACTCCGAAAGGTGTTCATTTTTCGGTGTATCCCCTTGGTTTTACCTTTATTCACCAGGCTAATTTCCTTTTCCATGAATTCCCTTAATCTCCTGCTGCATTTCTCGAACCGCCCGGACCAGTTGCTGCAGGTCGGTTTCGGGTTCAGGGATTTCGTTGCTCGTGTAGGCATGAAATTTCCAGATCTCCGCTACCTCGCCTACAGGCACGGTATAGGGTTCAAAGATCGGGTTCAGGGAGCGAAGCAGCAGCTGCCCTGCGGCCTGTACGGTCACCAACTTAAATACAAAATCCTGCTGCCCACTCAGTATCACCACGCAGGGGCTATCCGGCTTCAGGGCCGTCCAGTCGTCCTGGTACCTCGTGATGATGTCGCTTCCCCCCGGAATGGGCAACATGGAATCCCCCACGGTGGGGAATATCCGGTAGGTACCCTGCCGGGGAAGGTTGGGTAGGGAAAACCGGGGCAGGGAGGCGATAAACTCGGGATCGTTGTAACCCGAAAGGTAGCCCGCTTTGGCTTTTATGGGCACGTATTCCACGTTTTCCTGGTTGCCCTTGTCCACGCTGATGGCCAAAACCCGCAGGTTGCCGCCCCGCATGTACACGTCGTTTCCAGCTTCCAGATCCCGCAATTTCAACTCCCCCAGCGTACGCAGGTCTACCCGTATCAGGCTGTCAATGCTGATCCCGAAATAACTGGAGATGCCCAGAAAATCCTCCGGGGAGGGCGCCTTGGTCTGCCCGGATTCCAGGGCATTGAGTTTGGACCGGGTTAGTTCCAGGTCGGCCGCCAGTCCTTGCTGGGTCAAGCCCTTCCGCTCCCGGAGAAATTTCAGATTACCTGGAAAAAAGTTTTTTGACTTTTTCATCGAAGTTTGGTAGTATTAGAGTCAACGATTTGATACGAATCGTGTCAAATATAGGCATTCTGTGAAAACGATGAAAGGAAATAGTGATAAAATGGACCGGCTGCGGCAGTTAAAGCAGGAAATCATGGCCCTGGAAGGATACCTTCCCCAAAAAGGGCAGCAACCGGATTCCAGGCTGCAGCTGGGTCCCTTGCATGCGGCCTTCTCGGGCGGGGCATTTCCCCTGGCCGCCAACCACGAATTTATCAGCCATACCCCATCCGAGGCGGCTTCCACCCAGGGCTTTTTGGCCGTGCTTCTGGGCATGCTGCTGCAAAAAGGCGGATTTTGCCTTTGGTTGGGGGTCCGGCCCCAGGTATTTCCTCCTGCCTTGAAGCGTTTCGGAGTAGCACCAGAACGGGTGGTGTTTGTGAACGTACCCAGGGAAAAAGACCTGCTGTGGTCACTGGAGCAGGCCCTCAGTTGCGAAGCCCTGGTAGCGGTGGTCGGGGAAATCAGGGAGTTGGGTTTCTCCGAATCCCAGCGCCTGCAATTGGCAGTAGAGCGGAGCCGTGTCACCGGCTTCGTGCACCGCCATCAGCCCCGTAGCCTGCATGCCCTGGCCTGTGCTACCCGCTGGAAGGTGGCCCCAGGTCCGACACCCATGTCGACGTGCATGCCGGGACTGGGCTTTCCTGTCTGGAGGGTAGGCTTGATTAAGGTCCGAAATGGAAGACCGGGCGACTGGCAGCTGCAATGGGACGGACAGGGTTTTCAGGAAGTTTTCCGAGAGGAGAAGAGGCAGGCAATTACCCAAAACAGGAGGAATTATGCCTAAGCGTTTTCTATCCCTCTGGTTTTGTCACCTGACCACGGACCGGATGGCCATTCGACAGCCGGAACTCCGGGGAAAGCCCTTCGTATTGGCCGGCAACGAACGGGGTCGGGCCATTGTGCAGGCTAGCAGCCGGGAGGCTTTTGCAAGGGGCATTCGTCCGGGAAGGGCCGTGGCAGATGCCAGGGCCATTTTTCCGGATTTACTGATCTTTCCCGACAGGCCCGGTTGGGGAAAGCGGCTCCTCTGCCGGCTGGCCGAGTGGTGCCTGCGGTACACCCCAGTCTCCGCTGCCGATCCTCCTTCCGGACTGATGCTGGATATTTCGGGTTGTCCACATCTTTGGGGAGGTGAATCGGCCTACATGAAGGACCTGGTATCTGCCCTGGAAGGCAAAGGCTACCGGGTACGGGCGGCCATCGCCGATACCATTGGGGCAGCCTGGGCACTGGCCCGGTACGGGGAACAGGGCAGCATCGCCGGAGTGGGAGGGCAGCAGGAAGCCTTGCTGCCCATGCCTCCGGCTGCGCTTCGCCTGGAATCGCGGACGCTGGAGGGGCTGGAAAAACTGGGTTTCCGGCAAATCCAGCAGTTTATCGACCTGCCGGCGGCTACCTTGCGCAGGCGATTTGGGGAGGGGTTGCTGCTTCGGTTGGGGCAGGCCCTGGGTAGGGAAGAGGAAGCCTTTCAACCGGTACAGCCCCGGGTTCCTTACGAAGAGCAGTTGCCCTGCCTGGAGCCCATTCGCACGGCCAAAGGCATCGAAATCGCTCTCCAAAAGTTGCTGGACGCCCTCTGTCAGCGCCTGAGCAGGGAAGGTAAGGGGCTGCGCAAGGCGGTATTCAAAGGCCTGCGGGTAGACGGAAAAACGGTGGAAATCACCATTGGCACCGGCCGCGCTTCCCACAATCCGGCGCACCTTTTCCGGCTCTTTGCCCTGAAAATACCCTTGCTGGAGCCAGCCTTGGGAATAGAGTTATTTAGCCTGGAAGGATTGCTGGTGGAAAAGGTACAACTGCCACAGGAGCAACTCTGGCACCGATCCGGGGATCCGGCTGCGGTGGCCGAACTGCTGGACCGGATAGGGGCCAAACTGGGTTCGGGCCGTATGCACCGTTTCCTGCCTCAGGAGCGACATTGGCCGGAACATTCGGTGCGGCCTTCACGCTCCTTGGACGAAAAGCCCGATACGGATTGGCCCGATTCGGTGCGTCCCCTGCACCTGCTGCCTGTACCGGAACCCATTACGGTCATGGTACCCCTGCCCGATTACCCTCCGGTACATTTTAAACATAAGGGAAAGCTGGTTCGGGTGGCACGTGCCGATGGACCGGAGCGCATCGAGCAGGAATGGTGGCTGCAAACCGGGCCGCCCCGGGATTATTACTGTGTGGAAGATACGGAGGGGGGCAGGTACTGGCTTTTCCGGCTGGGACTATACGGAAAAGGGGAACCCCAATGGTTTTTGCACGGCTATTTTTCCTGACCCAGGGGTATTTATTGAACCTATTTATACAGACAAATCATGCAAGCAACCCCCTATAGCGAATTGCAAGTGACCTCCAACTTCTCCTTTCTGCGGGGAGGTTCGCACCCGGAAGAATTGGTGCAGCGAGCCATTCAGCTGGGCTACGAAGCCCTGGCCCTGACCGACCGAAATACCCTGGCGGGAATTGTCCGGGCACATGCGGCAGCCAGGGAATCCGGCCTTCGCTTTATTCCGGCCTGCCGTCTGGATTTGCTGGATGGTCCCAGCCTGTTGGCCTATCCCAAAGACCGGGATGCGTACGGGCGGCTATCTTCCCTGCTTACCCTGGGCAATCTTCGGGCCGAGAAGGGGATCTGTCACCTGTACAAAGCGGATGTATACGCCCATGCCCGGGGTAGCGTATTTATCGCAGTCCCTCCAACTAGCCTGAATGCCCACCTGGATTTTGAGCCGGACTTTTATTCCTCCCTGGAAGAATACCGGGAGGCCCTGGGCGACAGCCTTTACCTGGCCGTCGCTTTTACCTACAATGGCAGCGATCAGAAGCGGCTGTTTCGGATGGCGCAGCTGGAGCAAAGCCTGGGAATTCCCCTGGTGGCGGTCAATGATGTGCATTACCACGCGTCGGGAAGAAGGGCCCTGCAGGACGTATTGACCTGCATCCGGGAAAAATGTACCATTCAAAATGCCGGGTTTCGCCTGCATCCCAATGCCGAGCGGTACCTGAAATCCCGTGAAGAAATGTACCGCCTGTTTCGGGAGTACCCTGCTGCCCTTCGCAGTGCAGGGGAACTCGCCGAATCCTGTCGGTTTTCCCTGGACCAGTTGACCTATCAATACCCGGAGGAAATCACTACCGAGGGTCGCAGTCCGCAGGAGGAGCTGGAGTTGTTGACCTGGAAAGGGGCCAGGGAAAGCTTTGGCGGGGAACCTCCTCAAGGAATTCGGGATACGATACAGCTCGAGCTGGAATTCATTGCTCGAAAAGAATATGCATCCTATTTTTTGACGGTTTACGATTTGGTTCGCTTTGCCCGGAAGCGGGGCATTCTCTGTCAGGGGCGGGGTTCGGCGGCCAATTCGGTGGTTTGCTATTGCCTGGGCATTACCTCCGTGGACCCCTCCAAGTTCAAGCTGCTGTTTGCCCGCTTTATGTCCGATGCCCGCAACGAGCCCCCGGATATCGACGTGGATTTTGAGCACGAGCGCAGGGAGGAAGTGATGCAGTACATTTACGAAAAGTACGGACGGGACCGGGCGGGCATTGTGGCCACTGTCACCCGGCTGCATTGGAAGGGAGCGGTACGGGACGTGGGCAAAGCCATGGGCTTGTCATTGGATGCGGTGGACCGGCTTGCCAAGTCAGGACACGAACTGACCAAAGAATGGCTGCGAGGAGAGAAAGTGTCTTCTCAGGGATTTGATCCCCGGGATTCCCATTTGCGAAAGACATTGCTGCTTACCTGGCAGTATATGGGGTTTCCCCGGCAGTTGGGCCAGCATACCGGGGGCTTTGTGATTACCCGGGACCAGCTCTCCAACCTCTGTCCGGTACTGCATGCGCGGATGGAAAACCGGACCTGCATCGAATGGGACAAAGACGATATCGATGCGCTGGGTTTTCTGAAAGTAGACGTGCTGGCCTTGGGCATGCTGACCTGTATACGAAAGGCGTTTGACCTGGTCCGGTCCCATTACGGCCCGCAGCTTACCCTGGCCAATATTCCACAGGACGACCCCCGGGTCTACGAGATGATCAGCCATGCAGACACCTTGGGAGTATTTCAGATAGAAAGCCGCGCCCAAATGTCCATGTTGCCCCGTCTGAAGCCCAGGACCTTTTACGACCTGGTGATCGAGGTGGCGATTGTCCGACCCGGACCGATACAGGGAGACATGGTGCATCCCTACCTCAAACGGCGCAGGGGAGAAGAGCCGGTGGAATACCCCTCCCGGGAACTGGAAGAGATCCTTGGCCGCACCCTGGGGGTGCCCCTGTTTCAGGAGCAGGCCATGGAGATTGCCATCGTGGCGGCAGGATTTACCCCGGCGGAAGCAGATGGACTGCGGCGAAGCATGGCGACCTTCAAGGCGCATGGGCTGGTGAGTCAGTACGAGAAAAAGTTGGTAGGGGGAATGGTGGCCCGGGGTTACAAGGAAGACTTTGCAAAACGGGTGTTCCGACAGCTGGAGGGATTTGGCAGCTACGGTTTTCCCGAAAGCCATGCAGCCAGTTTTGCCTTGCTGGTCTACGTTTCCTGTTGGCTGAAGTACCACTATCCGGATGTTTTTGCTACGGCCCTGCTCAATAGCCAGCCCATGGGTTTTTACCGACCGGCACAGATCGTCAGCGATGCCCGTAAGCACGGGGTAGAAGTAAGGCCGGTGGATATAAACCGCTCCTTCTGGGACCATGTGTTTGAGGAAAAATCCGGTCAGTACCTATCGATTCGGCTGGGGTTCCGGCAGGTGAAGGGATTGAATCAGTCGGACATGCAGCTGCTGGTGGAGCAGCGGAAAAAACCCTATGTCCATATCACCGACCTGATCAATGCCGGGGTACCCAAGTCTGCCCTGGAGCGCCTGGCCGATGCGGATGCCTTTCGATCCCTGGGCCTGGACCGAAGGCAAGCCCTTTGGGAAGTATTGGCCCTTCAGGGCAGGCCCATCGGTGTGTTTACAGGGCAGGTGCAGGAGACGCCCCGTGAAAAGGAGGTGTCCCTGCCAGCCATTCCTCCCATGGAGCAGGTACTCCGGGATTATGCTGCCACCACCCTTTCCCTGAAATCCCATCCCCTGAGCCATTTGCGCGATCAGCTGGATCAATTGCGGGTAAGCCCCACAGCCCATTTGGGAAAAATGAAAGACGGGGCTTTCGTCAAGGTTTGTGGCCTGATTACGGTCAGGCAACGTCCGGGTACGGCCAAGGGGGTGCTTTTCATTACCATTGAAGACGAGACCGGTTTTGCCAATCTGGTGGTATGGGCCAAGACCTTTGAGAAATACCGATCCGTCATCCTGCAGTCCAAACTGCTGATGGTTTCCGGGAAACTGCAGGTAGAAGGGGAGGTAATCCATGTGGTGGTGCGGTCCTGTCATAACCTGAACAAGCTGCTACAATCCAATCCTCGGGAACAAAGCCACCTCTCGGACAGAAAAAGAGGCGAAGAGAGAAAAATTCCCCAGACCTCTACTGTAGAAAAGGGGCAACAGGGGGAATTGTTTCCCTCCCGGGATTTCAAATAAGTACAGACTGATTTATTCGTTTTAAACAACTAAATTGAAAAAAATCCAATAAAAAGGAAATAGTATTAATATTGAATTGTTTTTGTCATTTTAAAAATTGGTTCTGTTATGTTTTTTTTGATAAAGCTGGTTAATGGCATGGAAGTTGAATCTATGAAAGCCCTGCCTGTTTGGCTTGGTCAATCAGGTTGGGGATAGAAAAGATTGTTAAACCAAACTATTTTCTAACATGCCAACGCTAAAAGATAAAACGGTAGCTATTTTAACTGAAACAGGATTTGAAGAAAGTGAATTGAAAAGCCCCAAGCAGGCCCTGGAGGAGGCGGGAGCAACTGTTCATGTCATTTCTCCCGCCAGTTCGATCAAAGGCTGGAAAGATGGCAACTGGTCCGGAGAGGTCAAAATAGACCAACCATTGAGTGATGCCAACCCTGATGATTACAACGCCTTGGTACTCCCGGGTGGTGTGATCAACCCCGATAAATTGAGAACCAGTAAAGAAGCCATTGAATTTATCAAAGCTTTCTTTGCCAAAGGTAAACCGGTGGCGGCCATCTGTCATGGTCCGCAAGTATTGATCGAAACAGGTGCTCTGGAAGGCAGGGAAATGACTTCCTGGCCTTCGATTAAAACTGACCTGATCAATGCCGGAGTAGCATGGACCGACAGCGAGTGTGTTTGCGATTCAGCCCTGGTGACTGCCCGTAAACCCGATGACCTTCCTGCTTTTAATAAGAAACTCATCGAAGAAATTCGGGAGGGGGTACACGAAGAGCAGAAAACCCTGTAGTTATCAATTGGATTTTTAAATTCTGAGAGCCTGTCCTATTAAAACGGCAGGCTCTTTGCTTTTTAAATGAAATATGAAAAATATATCCCTATATGTGCTGGTAATTTTGTGCCTGTCCTGTCAGGGAACAAAAATAGAGCAATTGCTTCGTCCTTCAAGTCCCTATGGCAGATACTTGCAGGGGCTTAAGGCTTCTGACCTAAAAAACTATTCCATGGTCAGGGAGTGGGAAGAGGCTGGAAAAAGGGTTCTGGCTGATAGCAATCAGGTGGAATTGCCTTATAAGGAGCTGACCCGGTTTGACCCGGCAGAGCCGGAAGCCGCCTCATTTTTATTTTCGGCCAGTGAAGGGCAGAAAATTACCGTTGATTTAAAACTGCTTTCGGATACAAGTGCAACCTGGTTTATAGACCTTTTTGAAGTAAAAGAAGGTGGGGAGCTGGAAGAATTGAAAATAGAAGGGGAAAAATATACCAGCAAGTACCCAGTGAAGTCAGGAGATAAATTTTTGCTTCGACTTCAACCAGAATTGCTCAGAGGAGGTTTGGTGGAATTGTCCATTAGCTATACCCCTTCCCTGAGTTTTCCCCTACTGGAAAAGAGTTATTTGAATATTGCCAGTTTTTTCGGGGATCCAAGAGCAGGCGGAAGGAGGCAACATGAGGGCGTGGATATATTCGCTGCAAGAGGCACACCAGTACTGGCGGTCAGAGAGGGAAGGGTTTCTCGTGTAGGCAATAATCGCCTGGGGGGAAAGATCGTAAGGATTTCATCAGGAAGGTATTTCTTTTATTATGCCCACCTTGATAGCCAGCTGGTGGCTGTAGGCACTAAGGTAAAACCTGGTGATACCCTGGGTACGGTGGGCAATACCGGCAACGCACGCACCACGGCACCTCACCTGCATTTTGGAATTTATGCAACGGGTTGGAAAAGCGTAGATCCGCTTGGTTTCTTTCAGAAGGCACCGGAACTACCAGGATCTTCCATGGCTGATTCGGTATTGTTCAGCAATTGGGCAAGAGTAAAGCCTGCCCTGGTTAATTTGCGGCAGGGTCCCAGCACCCGTAGTATGATTTTGGACAAATTGGAAAAGCAGGCAGTTTTTAGAATAATGGGAAAAACCCAGGGCTGGTTGAGAATCAGATTGCCAGACGAGAGACAAGGTTTTCTGGCAGAAAACCTTGTAGAGCTTGTTGAAACTCCCCTGGAACAAAGGACCATTCAACCTTCGGATTTTTTAAAGGTAAACTGGTGGTCTCCTGTATTTCAGCACTCATCCTTTTCCGGGAAGGCAGAAGTGTTGGGTAGCTTTGGGCAGTTTGATCTGGTGGCTGCGGCAAATGGTATCCACCTTTGGGTTAAAAAACAGGACAGCCCTGTCTGACAGGTTATGTTTTTGAGATAAAGAGATTTTCCTGTTTTTTACAGAAATTTTTCTTATGACTTTAACGCCCATGCACCCTGTGTAACAAAGGGAATAGGTTTTTTTAACTGGGGAAAAAGCACCGTTTTATAATGGAACAGTATTCCTTCGAAGCAGATAGGCTTTCATTCAGTTTCTATATTACGCCTTTTACTTACACTGAGTTAAAATTTGTTTTGATTAATTTTAAGAAATTAGGTGTAAATAATTAGGCTAAGGATAATGAAAAGGCATGAATATTGCCAATTGAGAATGATGATACTTCAATCGCAGGACCACCATTCTAAAAGATTAAGAATCTGATTGAAATTTTGATGAAGTGATGTAAGGTGAAATTTGGATTTTTTTTGGTAGTCTAACTCGATTGATATTTAAACCCTAGTGATTAATGAAAAACTCAGCACCATTGCCAGGCAGGGAAAAGTTTCCTAAAGAAAGTTTCTGGACTAAATCATTCTTTATTAAAACTTTGTTGAATGGTTTATTCCTGATTTTACCCATGATCATTATTTTATTTTTACTGTCCATAATTTTTAAGTTCGTATTTAATTTGGTTTCGCCAATTAGTGCATTATTGGACAATAATTCCGAATCACCTGCCCTATTTGTCAATGTGCTTGCATTACTTATTCTCATTGGAATTATTTTCGTAATTGGTTTAATACTCACCAACGGCAGAAGTAAACGAATTTTTAAGGTTTTTGAATACAGGTATTTATTACAAATACCTTTGTATTCTACCATACAGGAAACCATTGCCCAGTTTACAGGTCTCAAAAAAATGCCATTTAGCCAGGTCGTGTTGGTAGATGCCTTCAACACAGGGGTACTGCTGACGGGCTTTGTCACGGAAGCCGTCTCAGATGATATGTACACCATTTTTGTACCTACTGCACCAAATCCAATGAATGGAAATATTTACCATGTACCGGCCTGTCAATTAAAATTTTTAGACATAGAACCTGAAAAAGCAATGCGTTCAATTGTTGGTATGGGCACAGGTTCTTCCATATTGTTTGTTACAAAAGACGGACTTAAGCAAGATGCATCTGTGGATTAAGATTTTAATTTTTCGAAAGCTATTTTAAATCAAGGGCAAATTATCTAAAGACTTTTTTTCTCTTCATAAATTGTAGATGCCTTGGCCTTGGGTATTTTTTAGGCGCTTGGTTTACAGGTATTTTTTTGAATTTCTTCTACTTTTTTGCCTTTTTTCATTTTAGCGTTTTTATCTGGGTGAACACGGCTGGTTTGACAAGCGCTTAATGTACGAAGAGTCCCTACGCATGCCGCTGATGGTGCGTTATCCACCGGAAATTGAGCCTGGAACGGTCATAGATGCCCTGGTTAAGAACCTGGATTTTGCGCCTACCTTTCTAGACTATACGGGGGTGGCGGTTCCGGAGGACATGCAATGGGAGTCCTTTAGGGGCTTGCTGAATGGTGAACGTAAAGATTGGCGGGATGCTGTTTATTATACTTATTATGAGCACCCTTCCGTGCACATGGTGAAGCGCCACTATGGGGTGGCGACAGACCGCTACAAATTGATGCATTTTTACTATAACATCGACGAATGGGAATTATACGATCTGCAGGAAGACCCCAATGGGATGAAAAATCTCTATGATGATCCTGCCTACCAAGAGGTACTAAATGAGTTGCACGATCGGCTAGAAGCCCTGCGTATCCTGTATGGTGACTCCGATAAACTTAACCAGCAATTTACAGATCGGTATTTGAACCAAAAAAATTAAAGCACAAGTTTGAGGTGTATGCGTCCATTGGAGTTCGGGAATATTGGATCATTCATGATGGAACCCGGGATTTGCTTGTCTATAGTCTTAAAAATGGGAAATACGTTCCCACACCGCTATTTATCTCCAGAAATGTAGTGGAGTCAAATGTGATCGAAGGGTTGACCCTGGATTTGGAGGGGTTTTTTGGAGTTATTGAATAATAGAAATATTCAATTCCTTATCTTGTTACATTAGGATCAGTAACTTTTCCAAAGTTGGTTCCTGACCATCGGGAAAAATTATAATAATCGAATAACTTTAGAAAAGTTTCTTTGAATACGATTTGTAAAACCTGTTCTTTCATTGCTGAGGTTTTATCCGGAAGCCACGATATTGGCCAATGCATCTTATTTGATTTCCGCAAAAAATGCTTCCAGGTCCAGTTCAAATCCCAGAACAGCTGAAGACCTTGCCCTATCCCCGGAAGTCATCAGGCGGGAACTCTTGTACTTGCCTTGCACCAGGGTGTAAATCAATAGTGTCTGTCCGGCTGCATCCATCAGCCAGTATTCTTTTACCCCGGATTCTTCGTACACCTCGTATTTATGCTGGAGTTCAAGTTGTTTGTTGCCCGGGGAGAGTACCTCCACCACCAGATCAGGTGCTCCGATGCAGCCCCTGTCGTCCAATTTGTCGAGGTCACAGACCACGCAGATATCCGGTTGTACGACAGTAAATATTTTATCGTCTTTTTTGGATTGGACAGGAAGCCGTACATCAAAAGGGGCAATATAGGCCTGGCATGTTTTGCCTTTCAGGAACATGTTGAGCTCAGTAAGAAGGTCTCCCGCTAGTCGTTGATGAATCCTGTTTGGAGCTGCGGCAGCTTTTTTGAAAACTTTGCCCTTGATCAGTTCGACCATCTCTTCTATATCCCAGGACAGGTAATCCGCATAAGTGTACCGCCCATAACTTAAATCGGGTTCTTTTACGGAAGGTTTGGCCTTTTCTTTTTCCATACCTGAATTTAACAATTTGGAAGGAATTTTTTTCCTTTGATCAAAAAATTCCCGCCTACATTTGCAGGTCTAAATGTTTTAAATAATTATTTGTATTTTTAATTTCCGCAATCGGATGGACCATAAACTGTCCATGAATTGTATGAAATCTGTTCAAATGAGGGGAAGCAGGAAAGCATGCAAACATGCAAGCATGCTGTATTTCCCTTATTGGTGAAGATTATATCCTGCTTTATTGGCTTCGATTGAGCTTTTATCAAGGGCCATTTCAAGACCTTTTTTATTAGGGGGAAGATTGCCCTGTTTTTACTGTGGGGAATAAGGTTGGAAAGATACTTTCTTTATGATGAAGAATGAAAATGATATGAAACGGTATTTAATTCTATTGAACAAGGCACTTTTTCAATAACTAAAAAGCAGGTATATTGACAGCGTAAGCAGAAAGTTATGGAAAAGCGGT
>NZ_JAANYN010000005.1 GCF_011290685.1 Cyclobacterium plantarum | reverse complement strand
AAACCCTAATTCTCCATGTCAACCTATTCCCCCGTTTGGGATCACAAAGATGATATCTTTTTTCCATTTCACAATGGGAAAAATGTAATTTTTTTACTGGATTAAATCTTCAGAGAAAACCCTGAAAATAAAGAACTGTAAATCAAATGGTGACCTCGCCAGGATTCAAACCTGGAACCTCTTGAGCCGTAATCAAGTGCTCTATTCAGTTGAGCTACGAGGCCATTTCTTGTAAACGGAATGCAAAGGTAAAGAATATTGATTATATTACAAAGATCAAATTCAGGTAAAATCATCAGATCAGAAAAAGCCTTAGCTTAATTATTTAAGAATTATTAAGATGATTAACACACCAAATCAATCAATATTTCATAATTTAGCCGATCAATTGATCAAATAATCATTGTTTTCATGAAATCGACACGATTAAAATCATCATTAAACATACAGGGCAATGATGATTTTAATCGTTAAAGATTCCATGTGACCATCAAGAAACAATTATAAACACATGAAAAGACTTACCATAATATCCTTTATTTTACTATTCACTTTTCAACTGCAGGCTCAGGAGAAAGAAAGAACTCCTATAGGAGGGAGACCCAACATAAAAGGTGATTTGTTTTTGGATTTTGGGTTCAATATGCTGAATAACCGGCCCGATGAACTGAATACCAGGTTCATTGCTTCTCGGGTGGTAAACATATACTACCAAACTCAATTGCCAATTGGTGCAAATTCAGGATTCACATTTAATCCCGGAATAGGTTTTGGATTGGAAAAGCTGGCATTTCAGGACAACCTGACCCTTATCCCGGATCCCGCTAAAGGACCGAACTCCAGTCAGTTGGTTCCAATATCAGAGATCTATGGAGAAAATATCCGGGTAGAAACCAATACCATGGCCATCAATTACCTTGATATTCCAATTGAATTCAGGTATCATGCCAATAAAAGTGATTACAACAGTGGCTTCAGGGTAGCTATAGGTGGTAAATTTGGGTTTTTATACAATGCCCACTCCAAAATCGGGGTAACGGATAGTGAGGGCCTGAGCCAAAAAGTGAAAAATAGCCGGGAATACGGATTGAGTCCCATCAGATATGGTGCCTACACCAGACTGGGATTTCCCGGATTTAACCTTTGGGCTTATTATGGATTGAATGCTTTGTTTGAAGAAGAAAGTGGTCCTTTTGGTACAGAAGCTTCTCAATTTAATTTTGGTGTCTCTGTAGCTTTGTTTTAATGCTGAACGAAAATCTTTTAACAAAAGCAGGTTTGTCAAAACCTGCTTTTTTTTATGCCAGTAAAATAGAGTAATAAGCAAAAAAATTAATAGCAAAACCCAAACCAAAACCAGCATAGACTTCTCCTGGCTTATGTGCATTGAGGTATAACCTGGAAGTCCCCACCAGACCGCTGATGGAAATGATCATTAATAAATAATAAAACATCGGCGCCGAATAAAATTTCATGGACAAGACCGCCACTAAAGCTACCCAACCTCCCATGGCTGTCTGATGTGCACTGATTTTCCAAAAAACAGTGACCAAGGTCAAAGCCACCAGGCAAAAAGTGACCATACCCAGGGTCGTTATCAAAAGCTCATCAATATTAAGCTTCCAATAAAAGAATCCTGCAGTCATACAATAAAATATGGCCACAAGACCAAAAGGTACCAACCGCTCTTTTTGGTCTGAAAGATGAAAACTCTGTATGGTATCAGAAAACCTCATGCCCAATAAACCCAGAAGCGGCACCAGAAAAGTGGCAAAGCAAATAAGCAGTAAAATTGACCATTTGGCTGCATGAGGTACCACAGTTGCTTCAGGTACAATATAAAATAAAGTAACGACCATTAATGAGGGGATCAATAGAGGCTGAAAAACCACAGAAATCCCTATTGCCAATTTTCTATACACTATAACTCCTTTCTAAGCCTTGCAACGGGAATCTGCAATTGTTCCCTGTATTTGGCCACTGTTCGTCGGGCAATATTATAACCTTTTTGATTTAATAATTTAACCAGCTTGTCATCGGAAAGCGGTTTTCTTTTGTCCTCTTCTTCCACCATTTTATTGAGTACGCTCTTCACCTCCCGGTTACTGACGTCTTCTCCTCCGTCAGTTGCAATACCTTCCGAAAAGAAATACTTTAGTGGAAATACACCAAACTCTGTTTGTATGGACTTGCTGTTCGCTACCCTCGACACGGTGGATATATCCATATCAATTCGCTCAGCAATATCCTTTAAAATCATGGGGCGCAATTTGGTTTCATCTCCATCCACGAAAAATTCTTGCTGGTAATCCAAAATGGCTTGCATGGTTTTCATCAGGGTTTGTTGCCGCTGTTTGATGGCATCAATAAACCACTTGGCCGAATCCAGTTTCTGCTTCACAAAGCTGACGGTTTCCTTTAGCTTTTTATCTTTCTTATTACTTTTATCGTATGCGTTAAACATTTCTGAATAAGACCGGCTTACCTTCAATTCTGGTGCATTTTTGGAATTCAGGGTAATTTCTAACTTCCCATTGATATTGGTCAGTATAAAATCGGGAATCACATAATGATTCCGGACCATGCCGTCCGAGATCCCTCCGGGTTTGGGATTCAACCTGGTAATCAAATGAATGACCTCCTTGAGTTCTTCCTCGTCTATCCCTGCCTTTTTTAATATTTTATCGTAATGCTTTTTGGTAAACTCCTCAAAACAATGCTGTACAATAAAAACTGCCTTCTGGACCAAAGGTTCATGGGGATCTTCCCTGCGTTCCAATTGGATGATCAGGCATTCCTGCAAATTTCTGGCAGCAATACCAGGAGGTTCAAAACCCTGGATCTTAATCAGTATTTCTTCGATTTCATCCAGGTCTGTCTCCACATTCTGGCTGAAAGCCAGGTCATTGATAATGGCCTCAAGACTTCTCCTGATGTATCCATCATTCTCTATGCTTCCAATCAGCTGTTTACCGATAATGCGTTGCGTCTCATCTAATTTTAAAAAATTGAGCTGGGAAAGCAGTTGCTCATGAAGAGAAGAGTAGCTGGAAAGTGGCATATCCCGTTCTTCTTCATCATTGGAATAATTGCCATCTCCCTGCATCTTATACCCACCATACTCTTCATTCAGATACTCCTCAATATTTATGTCTTTATCCTCTTTTACCTCTGAATTCTCAGCGGAATCCTGAAAATCATCGGCCTGATCGTCGGAGTCTACTTCCTTTCCCTCTTCCAATGCTGGATTAATCTCTAATTCTTCTTCAATACGGGTTTCCAACTCAGCGGTGGGAACCTGAAGAAGTTTGATAAACTGTATCTGTTGGGGAGACAGTTTTTGAGATAGGATCTGACTTAAATTCAGTTTCTGCATATATTTGTTAACCTAATGTTGGTTTATATTTGAGCTTATTGTTTTGCCTCAAATTCCTTTGAATTCTCAAATTTAGGAAATAAGATCAAAATTTTGATAAAAAGCTTATTATATCGTTTTTTTGCATTCACTTTATAAGTATCCTTTTAGGTAGTTTATTTTAAAAGAAAAATCAGACATGGCATTTAACAAGCGGATCAAAATAAAATATTTGCTGGAAAGCGCTTCAGCAGGCGAAAAATCAACTATAATGGGATGGGTAAGGTCCAGAAGAAGCAACAAGCATGTAACTTTTATTGCCCTGAATGATGGTTCCTGCATACAAAATTACCAGGTGGTGGCGGATCCGGAAAAAATCAGTGAAGATATATTAAAAAAAGCAAACACAGGTGCCTGCATTAAAGTCAGTGGTTCCATTGTATCTTCCCAGGGATCAGGACAGCAAACTGAAATACAGGCCGATCAGATAGAAATTCTGGGAGAAGCAGACCCCGAGAAATTCCCCATTCAACCCAAAAAACATTCCCTGGAATTTCTGAGAGAAAATGCCCATTTGAGAGTAAGGACAAATACTTTTGGTGCCATATTCAGAATCAGGCACCACCTGGCCTTTGCCGTGCACCGTTATTTTCATGAAAAAGGATTCTTTTACATGCATACCCCAATCATCACCGCATCTGATGCCGAAGGGGCAGGAGAAACTTTTCAGGTAACCACCCTTGACCTTAAAAACCCTCCCAGGGATGAACACAATAACATCAATTTCGGGGAGGACTTTTTTGAAAGGGCAACAAATCTTACGGTCTCCGGACAACTTGAGGGCGAATTGGCCGCCCTGGCCCTTTCAGAGATTTACACCTTCGGCCCTACTTTCAGAGCCGAAAATTCCAATACTACCCGCCACCTGGCTGAATTCTGGATGATAGAACCGGAAATGGCTTTCTATGATGCTGAGGACAATCAGGATCTGGCTGAGGATTTCCTTCAATATATCATTCAATTTGCACTTGAAAATTGTAAAGATGACCTGGCTTTTCTTGACAACCGGGCTGCAGAAGAGGAAAAAGAGAAAAAAGCTGAATTGAGGAGCGAAATGGGTCTGTTGCAAAGACTGGAATTCGTGACCCAAAATGAATTTGTCAGAATCAGCTAT
Organism: Cyclobacterium plantarum; assembly: GCF_011290685.1. Lineage (GTDB taxonomy): Bacteria > Bacteroidota > Bacteroidia > Cytophagales > Cyclobacteriaceae > Cyclobacterium > Cyclobacterium plantarum. The sequence goes on along the minus strand of NZ_JAANYN010000005.1, from coordinate 536,664 downwards.
ACGGAAGCCTTTGAAATCCTTAAAAATTCCAAACCCAATAAAAAGAAGAAATTCTCCTTTCCCATAGTCGATTGGGGAACCGATCTTCAGTCCGAACACGAAAGGTATCTCGTGGAAAAACACTTTAAAAAGCCGGTCATCATTTCAGATTATCCTAAAGCCATAAAATCATTCTACATGAAACAGAATGAAGATGGGAAAACCGTTGCCGCTATGGACATACTTTTTCCAGGGATTGGTGAAATTGTAGGCGGCTCCCAAAGGGAAGAAAGACTTGACAAACTCACCGAAAGAATGGATGAACTTGGCATCAGTCAGGAAGAGTTGTGGTGGTACCTGGATACGCGCAGGTTCGGGACTACCCCCCATGCAGGATTTGGGCTGGGTTTTGAGCGCCTGGTACAGTTTGTTACAGGCATGGGAAATATAAGGGATGTGATTCCGTTCCCCAGGACACCAGGTAATGCGGAATTTTAATGCAAAACAGTCAACCCGATTAAATAAAAAACCATTCTCAAACTCTCCGGATATAACCATCCTCAGAAGAGCTACATCAGGAGTTGGGAAAGTAAGGGATAACATATTCTTTAAGCAGAAAATCCTTTCCCAAAAAAAGGCATGTCGCTTATGGGCCTTTGGTCCTATTTTTGAGTTTTTACGCTTTCATTAAGCATTATTTGGGTTTAATTCTTAAATTGAAGGGTGGAAAAATTTTTGAAATATCTTAAGACTGAAAGTATAGGCGGTCATATCATCAGGATTTCCCTGGCATGTCTGCTTTTATTTGGTGGGTTCACGAAGTTAAAATTAATCGGTGCTCTGGAATACAATCTTTTCTGGGCCATTTTACTGGCTGGAATTGAAACCTTTGCAGCTTTTGGCTTGCTGATACACTATAAAAGGCCCCTATTTGGATTGGCAGGAGGGATCCTGGCCATATTGTCGATCTTTATCAGAATAGTATTTTCCATCGGCTGGGTAAGGGATAACGTATTGCAGACAGACTCTTTTATTGTTGCTTTAAATTCCATTTTTGGAATATATAATAACGGACTTTTCCACATTAGCCTGCTGTTTGGGGCAGGAATCTACTGTCTGGGCAATTCCTATAAAGCCTACATCAAGGAAAGAATTACCCGGCCCTGGCCACATTAAACCTGATTTACAAATTACTCTTCCTGGAAACTCATCTCCGGTGTATACAGCAATTGCTGGTTCTCAAAATCATAGAGCGTAAGTCTCCTGAGTTCATAATAAGCTGTCCAGTAATCCCTTAAAGATTCAATATATTGCCTTCTGTTGATATCTTTGTCCTCCTGGGCAATGCCCAGGTCTGTAATGGATACATTCCCACTCTGATACCTGCGGAAGGAAATCTCGTACCTCTTTTCAGCTACTTCATCCGAGGCTTTGGTGATTTCCAGCCGGTCTTTTAACATGATAAAATTCCGAACCCTGGTGAAAATTTCCTGTTCAAAATTGATGATTTCCTGGTCAATTTCAAACTCTGTTAATTTTTGGTTGGATCTTGCAATACTCATCCTGGCCTTGTTTCTGCCCCAATCTAAAATGGGAACCTGAATACTTAGATTGACCAAAGCCTGGGTATTGGGGTTGTTGTATATTTCTCCCCACATCAAAGCGGCCTTATTATATCCATAACTGGCATTCAGGTTCATTTGAAACCGGTCACCTCGGGCCTGCGCCACCTCAGCCTGTGCCTCAAGGCGTTGTCTGTCAAACCCGATGGCGTCTGACCGATTTTGAAAAGCATACTCTATGGCATCCTCCACATTGACATCAAATTCGGGGATATCATCTGGAAGCGCCAGATTTAAGCTGACGGTTTCATTCAGTCCTATATAGGATTTTAGTCTTAGTGAACGAGCTTCCATATCCAATCTGGCCTGGGCCACCCCTTGTTTGGCTTTTAACACCTGCAATTCCACTTGCAATAGCTTGTCCTCATAGGTGGTTCCTATATTGTACCTGCCCCTTTCGATTTGAAGTATGGCTTCGGAATTGGCCAGGTTCTTGGTAGCAATATCCAGGTTGACCTGGGCCACTAAAAAATCAAAAAACATTTCAGCAACGAACTGGCTGATGTCCTCCATTTCCTCCACAAATTCCCTTTTACTTTCTTCAAAACGGATCGGCTCTATCTTCCTATCCCATTTGTAGGGATTATAGGCAAATATAGGTTGGTTCAACCGTATATTTACAGGTACCCCACTCCAACGGGTTTGATTGGAACCATCGGCTGCCAGGAAATTATCAAACCTATTGGTAGAACTGTTTACCGAAATGATTCCTCCTGTAGGGCTGATTACCTGCCTGAGGCCCAATTCCAGATCCACCAGGTTCTGTCTTACCTCTCTGAATTCGATCGTGCCATCAGGTTGGGTGACATTGTTAAATGCCTGAGAGTATTGCGGGAGTGTGCCTTCAAGACGCAGCTGGGGGTTAAAATTGGACTGATACAGCCGATAAAACCAGTAGCGGTTCTCCCTTCGGGTATCAGCCCGCAGAGCGGCAGGGGATTGGCCCTTCGCCCGTGCAATAATATCTTCAAGGGTATAGCTTACGGTCTCCTGACCTTGCACCGAAAAAATGGCCAGAAAAAATATCATGGCCAGAAATAGCGTAGCGGTTTTATTCATAGCGTAAAGATGTTATCGGATCCTGACTGGCGGCTCTTTTGGCTGGGGTGATACCAAAAACCAAACCTACTGTGGCTGCCACTCCAAAGGACAATACAATGGAACTCAGGGTAATTACAGTAGGGAAATCGGCAAAAGTAGAAACCAAATGGGCCAACACTATGCCCAAAATCACACCTATTAAGCCGCCGGAAACACTGATCATAATGGATTCAAATAGAAACTGATTCACAATATCGTTCTTTTTTGCTCCCAACGAAAGCCTTAGGCCGATTTCTTTTATTCTTTCCATCACAGAAGCCAGCATGATGTTCATGATGCCTATTCCCCCTACCAGTAAAGAAATGCCTGCGATGGCTCCTAAAACAATATTAAAGATATTTTGGGTGCGTTGTTGTTGCTTCAGCAATAATTCAGGAATGGTGATCTCAAAATCTACCACATTAAAATGTCTCCGCTCCAGCATCTTGGCCAAAACCTCTGCGGTGGGATTGAGCAGTTCACTTTCAGCAACCTGAACAACCATTTTGTCTATTTGGTGGTAATTTCTGGACCCGCCACTGTCATCATCATTCAGACGGGCTTCGGTTACCAGATCCCTGTTTTTATACCGGATCAACATGGTCTGAATAGGTATGTACACATCCATGTTAAAATCCCGGATCCCCAATTTGGAAATACTTGACTCCGAAACAATCCTCTCTTCCAGAATACCAACCACTTCCAACCATTGATTGCCACTTTTCAACATCTCCCCAATGGGGTTTTGATTGGGGAAAAACCTGGCCGCTACATTTCTTCCAATAATACAAACAGGGTCCCCTTTGATCAGATTCTTTTCGCTAAACATTTTCCCCTCCCTCAACTCAAAATCAAGGACTTCGAAATAGGCTGGATTCACACCGACCAATTTGGCGGACCTTCTGACCCCACTCTTGACAATATACGTATCCAATACTATTTCGGGACTGATTCTATTGACTCCGGGGATAACTTTACGAATTGCCTCCGCATCATCTAGCTTGAGCCCAGGGGAAAATTTACTTTTTTCCCTCTCCAGATTGCTGTTTTCATCTAATTTTTCCTCCGTCTGCTCGACCACGGGTTCGATCACGATGTTGTTCACACCCACAAGTTTGATCTGTTCCATGATCTCTTGCTGTGCCCCGGTGCCTATGGCCAGCATGGCAATCACGGCCGCAACACCAAAAATGATCCCCAAAGCCGTAAGCAATGAGCGTACCTTATTGGCCAAAACCGCTTCAAATGCGATGTAGAAGTTGGCCAACAGCCTTTCATTAAACATATTTTTCTAGAATTTTTGAATCCAGTCTTTTACAAACTGAAAATCAAGGCGTGGAATTCTTTGATACAGAACGAGAAGTAGAGGAAGAGGAAGAATTAGCCGCTGCTATCGGCTCTTCCTCCTCCTGACTATCCTGATTTCTTTTCCCATTTAACTCTTCCAATAAATTTACAGCGAGATTTTCTCCCCAATCAGGGGTATTTAAATAAACATAGTCCCCCTCATTTAATCCTTTTTCAATAACTACATCATTGGCGTTGGTTAATCCCAACAATACTTCCTGTTTAACCCCATTCCGTAGGTATACGTAATTGATACTGTCATTTTCAACATTGACGGCTTCCAAAGGCACATATATTACATCATTAAGTTGATCTGCTATAATGGCATTACTGGAGGTCATGGACGGCCTTAGCATGGGATCACTTTCATTTACTTCGATAATTACTTCAAAAACTTTGGCATCGGAGTTGGGTCTTTGCTGACCCACATTGGCAACCTTGGTCACTTCCCCTGTATATTTCTTATCAGGAAAAGCATCCATTCCCAATTCTACCCTTTGTCCGACTTTTACCCTTCTGATATCCACTTCATTTACATAGGTAATACTTTGCATGGTAGAAAGGTCTGGCAAAGTGGCCACTACAGGATTCCAGGTACTGATCTGAGATCCTTCTTTCACTTTACTTCCCCTGTAATCAACATAAATGACCATACCATCCTGTGGGGCCGTCACAACAAATTTATCCAATACCTCTACCATCTGGTCTACTTCCAGCTGATCCTCCCTTAATTTGGCGGCTATTTCCAGCATTCTGGCTTTTTCCTGCAGGGATTTAATCCTGTACCGTTCCCTTGCCTGATCCAACTCTCGTTTTGCTTTCTCTACATTGTACTCATTCTGCTTGATAATAGCAGGTGGCTCAAACTGGGATTGTTCCAGAATCAATTCCTGTTCCTGAACGATGTATTCCTGGTTGAGAATATTGTCTCTTTCCACCCGCAGGTTTAGGGAAGTATCCAATTGAATCTGCTCATATTGTGCTTTGGTTTGCTCCAGATCAAGCCTTCGGTCTTCCAATCGGCCAAAAAGTTCAGTTTTATCAATGGAGCAGATAAAATCTCCTTTTTTGACTACTGTACCTTCATCCACCATCTTGTCTATGGTAAAGTTTCCTATTCGAAATCTCCTGGCTTCTGCCGGGCCAAAAACCTGAACAGAGCGAAGTGCTTCCAATTCACCTGAAGTGGTGATCTCTACCCTAAACTCTCCCTTATTCACATTGGCCAGAATATTATTCTCTACTCCGGCACTTCCGGAGGCAAAGAAAAAATATAAAGCTCCGATTACGACCACACTACCAATCGCAACATATATTAGATTCTTTTTCATTATATATTAATTTAATTATACAAATATAAGCTTTTCATCACTGAAGAACCTTCCAATGAGCATTTTATATGGCCATTGAAATAAAAATGTAAGTAACGACCTATTTTATTCGTTTTTCATTTTTCCTGCATGGACATTAACAATAAATGAATTATAATAGTTATAGGTGCTTTTTAAAGGTTCCGGTTATATTTGCCTAATGAAGTCGAGCCTAACCCAAGGGACACCTAAAGCAATGATTATCCAAAATGCGAAACTTCCACTAAAAAAATCCCCGAAACAAGTTCGGTTCAGGCTTCCCCGCGCTTTGGTCCGGGACATGGTATGACCTAATAAAAACAAATTATTAACAGATGAAATCGAGCATGACGTAGCCGTCACACACTGGGATGACTAACAACCATGCGAGATTCCATGTGGCAACCTAGAGACGATTATAAACACATGAAATCATTGATCAGTTGGACCATCAGACATATCCCAAGAAAATACCTGCAGCTTTTCAGCCATGTATTCTTGAGAATGGCCGCTGTATTTTACAGGGGAAATAAAGTTCAATGCAATATCTGCGGCCTTGGTTTTCGCAAGTTCCTACCCTACGGGAGAGTAGCTCGTGAAAATGCACTTTGCCCCAATTGCCTGGGGCTGGAAAGACACCGGCTCATGTGGCTTTTCCTGACCGAAAAGACAGATTTTTTTCAAAAACAACTAAAGGTTCTGCACGTCGCACCAGAGTTATGCTTTTTAAACAGGTTCAAAAAACTTCCCAACCTGGAATACATTACAGGAGACCTGGAATCACCTTTGGCTCAGGTTAAAATGGATATTCATCAGATTCCATTTCCGGATAATACCTTTGACGTGCTTTTTTGTAACCATGTATTGGAACATGTCTCAGACGACCTGCAAGCCTGCAGGGAGATTAAGCGGGTATTAAAACCGGGAGGATGGGGTATTTTACAATCTCCGGTATACGATTTAGCACAAACCCTGGAGGATCCTACCATTACTGATCCATCCATTCGTGAAAAAGTATTTGGGCAAAGTGACCATGTAAGGAAATATGGACGGGATTATGCCCTTAGACTTAGTAAATCGGGACTAAACGTATCTGAAAATGCATTTGTGAAAACCCTGCATCAAGACCTCCTGAAAAAACATGCCCTCCCTGAAAACGAAATGATTTTCTATTGTCAGAAAGGGCAAGTTTGAGAGCTAAAATGTTTTTTTAAACTTTTTACAATTTTTCAAGTAAAATTTCAACAATTCTTTTTGCCGTCTGTCCATCCCATAAATGAGGAACATTACCGGTTTTCCAGTTGCCTGAAAATAATTTTTCCATAGCGGGTGGGATGGCTTTGGGATCGGTCCCCAACAGTTCATTTGTACCCTGGGTAATGGTTTCCGGCCTTTCGGTATTGTCCCTAAGTGTCATACAAGGTATCCCCAACACAGTAGTTTCTTCGGTTATGCCTCCAGAGTCAGTTACTACTGCCTTTGATCTTTCAACCAGGTAATTAAATTCAAGATATCCCAAAGGATCGATCATATGTAACCTTTCATGACTGATACCTATCTGTTCCAGCATCTTCTTTGTCCGGGGATGAACTGGAAATACCAGTGGTAAATCCAGGGTATGGTCAACAATTTTCTGAATCAAATCCTTTAGCTTTTCTTCCTGATCCACATTGGCCGGTCGGTGCAATGTCATGACCAGGTATTTGCCATCTTCAAGGCCCAATTCACTCCAGACTTCTGGTTGTTGAAATCTTGGCCGGTGCTTCAGCAGCGTATCTATCATGGTATTTCCGACATAGAAAATCCTTTCTTCGCCTATTCCCGCATCCCTGAGATTCTGGTTGGCCACTTCAGAGGTAGTGAAAAAATAATTGGTAATGCTATCGGTTACCATCCTGTTAATCTCTTCAGGCATGGACCAGTCACCGGACCGGATGCCAGCTTCAACATGAGCAACCTTTACGTGCAGCTTTTGGGCAGTAATGGCACAGGCCATGGTGGATGTTACATCCCCTACTACAAGACAAAGGTCAGGCTTGCCGGATTCCATCAGCAACTTTTCATAGCCAATCATAATGGCTGCTGTTTGCTCCGCCTGGGTTCCTCCACCAGCACCCAGGTTTACGTCTGGTTCAGGTATTCCCAGTTGTTCGAAAAAGCTGCCGGACATGTTCTTATCATAATGTTGCCCGGTATGGATCAGCCGAAAAGTTATCGCTTTTCCTTCTCCCGAAGCTGCTTTAATGGCATCAATGATGGGAGAAATTTTCATAAAATTGGGCCTTGCCCCTGCAATCAAATCTACATGTACCATATATCAAAAGTTATTTTCCTCAAGTTTACCAAATAAATTCGAAAAATTAAGAGAAGTACACGTGAAATATTCCGATGAAAGACCATTTCAATGGGTCCCGCTAATAAATTTGGGAGGTTTACGGTGATGGGTACCCTGTTCATAGGCATAAGCTATTTCCAGCAATGTCGGCTCAGACCAGGCTGTGCCAAATACGGAAATCCCCACAGGTAAGCCTCCCACAAATCCCATGGGAAGGGTAATGTTGGGATAACCCGCATGGGCGGCCGGAGAGGAACTTCCCAGTTGAAAGCTATCACCGTTTACCAGGTCGGTTTTCCAGGCCGGGCTTCCCGTAGGTGCAATAATGGCATCCAGTCCCTGGGCTTGAAGTACCTTGTCTATCCCTTCCTCCCTGCTCATCCGATTCAATGAACTGAGGGCATCCAAATAAGCCTGGTCGGTCAGATCCCCCTTTTCCTGCGCCTGCTCCAGGTAAACCTGATTGTAATTTTCCAGAGCAATGCTGTCTTCCTTATTGAAGCTTATCAAATCTTCCAGGCTCCTTATAGGAGCTTTGGGTCCCAAACCAGCAAAATACCGGTTTAAACCATCCTTGTATTCATACAGCATCACCTCAAAGGAATGTGAACCTGTCCCTGAAGGTTCAACCTGCTCTATAGGAACGATGGTAGCTCCCAGACTTTCCATTTGAGCTACGGCCCTTTCCATAAGCTGATCCACCTTAAAATTTCTGCCTGAAGGTCCTTTAAACCAACCAATTCTTTTTCCTTTTAACCCATCTTCCTTCAGAAATGGCAGGTAATCGCTTTGGTAATTTCCTGCGCTGGCCAGGGTTTTTTCATCTTCAGGATCTACTCCTACCAGACACCCCAGGGCTATAGCTGCATCCCTGACTGTTCTGGCCATTGGACCAGGGGTATCCTGGGTAAAAGAAATAGGTATCACCCCTGAACGGCTCACCAATCCAACAGTAGGTTTGATACCAACAATCCCACTGGCGTGGGAAGGGCAGACGATGGATCCATTCGTTTCGGTTCCTATCGCCAGAACCGATAAATTAGCCGAAACGCTCACTGCTGATCCGGAACTTGACCCGCAAGGGTTCCTATCCAGGTAGTACGGGTTTTTGGTTTGACCCCCAATCCCGCTCCAACCACTGCTGGAAAGTTCCCCCCTGAAATTGGCCCATTCACTCAGATTGGCCTTCCCTAAAATTACTGCTCCAGATTCCCGTAGCTTCCTGGCTACAAAACTATCTTTCAGGGGCATAGAGCCTGCCAATGCCCTGGAGCCTGCGGTAGTGGCCATTTTGTCGTGGGTATCCAGATTATCTTTAAGCAATACAGGTATCCCAAATAAAATCCCTGTAACATTGCCTTCAATGCGTAATTGATCCAGTGAATCAGCTATAGCCAGTGCATCAGGATTAACCTGCAATACCGATTGTAATTCCGGGCCTGCCTGGTCGATCTCGGCAATGCGTTTGAGGTAAGCCTCCACCACTTCCCTGACTGAAAGGGATCCGTCTTCATAACCTTGACGGAAGTCCTCAATCGTCCATTCTTCATAGGGAAAATCCGTTTCTCCATTTTCATATCCATGCTGCCCCGTGCAAGAATAAAAAACCAGTAGAAATAAGAAATAAAGCAATTTAATTCGCCTGTAAAGTAAATTCATACCATTCATTTATTAATTGGTCTTTTTCTTTCTTCCAAATGCCCTGATCAAAGCTGCCTTCCCTACATGAAACTCTCCCTCTTTCAGTTCTTCCTGAACTTCTTCCAGCAATTCCCAGTGAAAATCTGGGAAATCATTTCGAATATCTTCCAGTGAAAAAAGCATTCCTTCATTTTTTGGCCCTCCGGCCTTCGGATTTTCCGTATTGAACTGAAGATGGGCCTTGCTGAAGCCCTCCAAAATTAAATATCCTCCCGGTTTTAGGAAATCACTAAGTTTTTGATGATAAACCCTGCGATTTGTTTCCGGAAAATGAGCGAATATCAGGCCCAGGGCATCAAAGGTTTCAGGTTCGTAGTGGATTTCTTCCATGGCACCCAGCTGATAGGAAATATGTACCTTTTCTTTATCTGCTAGCTTTTCTGCCTTTTTTAATCCTTCCTCACTCCAATCAAAAGCCTGCACCTCCCAGCCGGATTTGGCTGCAAAGACGGCATTCCTGCCCTCACCTTCCGCCGGTAATAATATTTTTCCCGGTTTCAGCCCAGCCAGCTTTGATGCCAAAAATGCGTTAGGAGTTTCTCCATAGACATATTTTTCAGCTTTATACCTTTCGTCCCAAAATGTTTTCATGATCTCCAATTATTAAATGTAAGCTTAAATTGCTATTTTCAATTAATTTATTATCCAAAATCCGCAAACCTGTCAGGTTTATATTGATATTCATCCAACAGCAAACTTTGAGTGGATGAAACCTGACAGGTTTTTACCCCGATTAATCAGTTGATTAAAGTGTTATGTTGCGGATTTAAAGTATTACTTAAATAACCAATGTTAAAACAAATGGTGTGCAATAATCAAATATAATCATGAAAGTTAAAGTGACCTTTATCCTATTCCTGATGAATGCTTTGGTTTTTATGAGCATTGGACAGGAAGATCCATTTCTTAGGGATTTTTTGGAAAGATGGGAGAATTCCAAAAAATATTTTCTTGCCGTGGCAGAAGCCATGCCTGAAGATAAATACCATGAAAAAGTCTATGAAGAAGGGATGAATTTTGCGGAACAATTAATGCATGTGGCTCTGATTATTGACTGGCATGCCTTTAGCAAATTTGATGGCCGGGAAGCTGGCATTCGGTGGGAAGAATTTAAACCCGAAGGAAAAACCAAGCAACAAATGATTCGGATAGCCGAAAAGGAATTCGATCGTGCAAAACGATTGATAGCTACTTTCGATCCCGAAAGACTAAATGAAAAAGGAAGCTATGCCGATTTTACGCGCACCAGAAGACAATTCCTCCTGTTGTTGGCAGACCATGTAAGCCACCATAGGGGCCAGATGATCGTCTACCTCAGACTCCAAAAAATAGTGCCACCCAATTATATCAATTACCAATAACCGTAATGGATCTTTTCTCGGTTTTATCCAAACCCAAAACCTCACTCCTGTATTTAACAACCATCGGATAACTACCTGAAATAGCTTGTTTCCCGTCTACCATTCCATCCCAAAGACAAACCGAAAGAGATCCACCTTCATTCTGGCTTTCACAGTGATAAACCAAAGCTCCATTTCTGTTGTAAATAAATATTTCTACCCAATCTATATCTTCATCAACAAATATTTTAAAATCCCTTTGAGGATCTCCCGGGATAAGGGCATTGGGGTACCTTACCAATACCTCGCATCCCTCCTCCACCACAAAGGACCCTACCTGCTCGCAGCCATTATCGTCAATGACCGTAAGTTCATAAGTTCCGGGCGAAGTGGGTCTGTAACTAGGGGTATCACTGACCATTGTTCCCTCCAAAGACCAGGAATAAGATGCAAACTCTCCCGGTGATATGGTAGGACTAATATTTTCGGCACTACACAAAACATAACTGTCTGCCAAATCAAGGGCTTGCGCCTCAAATTGGGCAACTTCGTATACCGCACTTTCCAACCTGCAGTTTATATCATTTCTCAAAACAACCTCGTAAACGCCGGGTTCTTCGACTTCAATTTCCATTTGACCATCCAGTTCAAAAAGCCAGGTATTACCCAACTCAGGATCAATCTTATACCATTCCACCTTGTTGTCCGGATTTCCGGAAACGACGGCCTGCAACCGGGTAAAAGAATCACCACTGCACAAGGGGGATCCCTCAATATAAACCGAGCCCTCATTGGCCTGAATACTCACTTCAAATGAAATAGGGTTCACGGGGCAACTGCTGCTCGACCGAGGTTGAACCTCCAACAAAAATGTACCAGTAGTAGGGGGGAAAAACTCCAATTCTCTGCCCAATATGGTTCGATCTGCTGACATCCACCGAATAATCACGTCTCCGGGATTATTATCAAACAATTCTGCAGTAAAAATCTGATTTCCAAAACAATCAATAACACGCTGGCTGTAATCGTATTCCAGTGGTTCATTAACAACGACTTCCAGGCTCCTTGTCCTGGGGCATAAAGGGGAATTGGGATCTGCCGGAATGCCAGTAAGCCTGTAGCTTCCAGTTTGATCAATGGCGAAACTCCCATTACCTTCCCGACTGACTTCATTGCCGGCCGGATCAATTAAAGTAAAGCTAAGGTCCTGTCCTGTTTGTGGCACAAGCTCATACCGCTCACAGACTGTAAGCGTGGAAGGGACAGAAAAACTGACCTGATTGGGCCCCTCCACTTCATAAACTTGCGATTTTGTGCTGCTACAGGCATCGTTATCACTTACTTCTACCCGGTAATTCCCTTTAGGCACCTCTACCTCAATTTGTGTTTGATTTTGAAAATCATCCTGAAAGATGTCTCCGTTCTCTGAGGAAATCCGGTAGGAGCCTGAAACCGAAAGGCCTTTAAAATCCAAAAGAAGCAGGCCTCTTCCTGCACCGGAAGTAGTACAACTGGAGGGAGATGAACTCACCTCAAAATCTATACCTTCATCAGGGTTTTCATTTTCTATGCTTATGGACTTGCTTATTGTACAAGTACCAACGGTTGCAGTGACGGTATAGACTTTGGGATCAAGGTCTGTGATGGTCCGTTTTCCATTTTCAGAAATTTGATTGATGGTTTCAGGCTGCCCTCCAGAAATGGTAATCGATGAAATGGCAGTATTGGCGGTAATCTCAAAAACGCCATTCCCTATGGCACAGCTTTCAGCATCGCTTATTTTACTTAATGTAAAATCCGGGGCGGGCCTTATTTCAAGGGGAAAAGATTTCTCCACATTGCAACCTGGCCGCTCAGGATCTTCCACGCTGAAAAAAATCGTGTATTTACCCAATCCCTCCAGATTATCAGTATTCAGATTTAACTCGTAGGCATTTTCAATAAAAGTTCTTCCCTCCTGACCATCTTTACTGTAAGCCCAGGAAGCCAGATAAGGTGCATCAGGACGAAAGCTAACAGTACTGCCCAAACAGGCCACCTGAGCCGATGAAACCACATTTACCGCTATGGAAGGACCGACAAAGGTAGTCGCCACAGCTTCGCAAGCTATCGAACTCACTTTGGCGTAATACCTTCCTGGTTCGGTAGCGATATAAGTATTTCCTGTGCCCAAAACAGTATTTGCAGGATTCAGCCACTCAATGGTGTATCTGGAAAAATTTGGATCACTGGGATCCAATGCCTGAAGCGTAACCGGATCACTACCACAAAAAACTACATCAGTAGGCAATACAAAGGAGGGCCCTCTTTCCACACTTACAGAAAGGGTTTCCTGGTAATAGTTTTGATTATCTCCCCGGATCACTCGCAGGCTTACTTCAAAAACCCCGGTGGAGGTAAATGGAAAGGAAATTTCCTGAGCCTGAGCCCCTCCTGACTCGTAGAAAACTTCAAACCCCGACGCATCCTGTATACTCCATATATACCGGTCTGTGGCCGGATCACCGCCAGCAGAGAAGTCCCCGTAGGCAAAAGCACCATTCAGGCAGACCCCTTCAGGACCTTGCAGGTTTGGTTCTAAACGCAAAGATGCCGGTATTTTCATGGAGGTAATACCAATGGTAAAAAGCAGTACCATGGATACAGCAAATAAAGCAGTTGCAAACTTTTTTGGCACCGACATATTTGGCAAAATTTATAAATCAGGTAAAATTAATCAGACCAGGGAATTGGATAACATATATGGTACCAGTTTTTTGCTTCCCTGAATTTATTGCCTTTTCCAATAGCTAATTCTTCAATTAGCGAACAAAAACCCACTCGTCAGTTCCACTTTTATTCGCAGCAAATTCGTATCCCTCCTGATGAAATGTTTTCAATTCTTCCGGATTTTCGATTTTATTTTTGATGATAAAATCAGTCATCATCCCTCTGGCCTGCTTGGAAAAAATGCCTATATTTTTGTAATCCCCATTCTTAAATTCTTTAAACACAATTTCAATTACTCTGGTCTTCAGTGCTTTCCTGTTCACTGATTTGAAATATTCCTTTGAGGCCAGATTAATAATCGGCGCTCCAGCTGCTGCTTCATTTAAAGCGGCGGTTATTTTATTTCCCCAAAAACCATACAAATCCTTTCCTTTTTTATTCTTTAGTTTTGTTTTCATTTCCAGGCGGTATGGTTGAATAAGATCCATAGGCCGTAGTAATCCATAAAGTCCGGATAATATCCTGAGGTGCTCCTGGGCAAAGGCAAATTCATCTTCCGAAAAAGCATCCACATCTATATGGGTGTAAACATCTCCTTTAAATGCCAAAAGAGCTTGTTTGGAATTTTCAATGGTAAATTCATCCCCAAATTGCTGATACCGTTCTTCATTCAGCCTGGCAATATTATCACTCACATGCATGAGTTCACGTATCGCTTTACTTGATTTTTTTTTCAAAATCCCAACCAGTTCTTTGGTTTCCTTTTGAAATGCTGGTTGGGATGTCAATCCTATTTCTGTGGTACTGTAATCCAGTGTTTTTGCGGGTGAAATCAATACTATCATCATCAATCTATTACTACAATGGCTTCTCTTAAGGTTCTTTCAATCATTTGTTCTTCGTTGGTAAACTTCACAACCACAGGATATGTTCCCACTGGTACTTTTTTTCCATTAACTATTCCATCCCAACTGCATACGGATACGTTTTCAGCTACATTGGTCTCTTCACAAAAATAAACCAATTCTCCCCAGCGGTTGTAGATATAAACTACCAATGTGTCTATCTCTCCCTGGGTATAAATTACGAAATTCCTGTTTGGATCGTCCGGTCTGAGGGCATTGGGAAACCTAACGTCGATATCACAAATTTCTTCTATAGTAAAATTTATGGTAAAATCACAGCCTGCTTCATCCATAACCCTCAACTCGTAGGAACCGGCCAATTCAGGAACAAATACCGGTTCTTCGCTAACCAGCACCTCATCCCTGTACCATTCATAAGATGCCCAGGTCCCCACATCCAGGGTAACCAAATCCCCAGTTGAATTGCATATTTCATAATTATCCAACAGTACAGGGGGCATGGCATCGGAAAAAATAATTTCTATGGATTCCGATCCAAGCAGACATCCTGTTGAACTAAGCAAACGAATCTCGTAAGTACCCGGATTTTCCACTACCAAAACAGAGTCCGATTCTCCCACAATCCGTGTGCTGCCGGCTCCGACCTGATAATACCACTCAATCTGCTCAACCTGAGAAAAATCCGCTTCCGCAATGATTTCGGTGCTCAAGACACCCCCACATAAACCCGGACTACTCAAAACTACCTCAGCCTCATTTCCGGTGCCAATGGAATATATTTCCGGATCAGGAACTGCACAGCCTCCCAAATCTGTGACTTCCACCAGGTATTCCCCCTGAGGCAAATCCACCCGAATACTGTCTTCACCTGCAAAAGTCGTTTCAAATGCTTCTCCTGTTGTCAGGTTTTGAATGCGATAGCTGCCAGAGGCTGGCCCATTGTTAAAGAAAATGGATACCGCACCCTCCTGTACACCATTTGCCGTACAGGATTCAGGAGCAACTTCAACATCATAAACTGTATCTGAAGGAGGGCTGGCATTTTCGATTACCGCCACCTGGGAACCAGAACAACCGCCTGAATAAGCCGTAAAAGTATAAGTACCCGGTGCAAGAGCAGTGAACTCAATTTCTTCACCCGCCAGAAGGTTCAGGAAAATTTCATCTGTATCCTCAGACACCAAACTGTCCAAAGGAGTACCCGCTTCCAAAAGAATGCTACCGTCCCCTATATCACAACTTTGAGCAGGACTTATAGCTTCAATTGCAAATTCGGGAATGGGGTTAACCAACAAACTGGCTGTTCTCTCCACCGTACAGGTGCTGTCTTGCGGGTCCCGGGCCTGGAACAAGAGATCAAATGATCCTGGCCCCTCCAGATCCCCGGTATTGATTTCCAGCTCCTGAGTATCTCCCAACACTTCATAATCGCCCCCTCCCGAAGGCCTTATGGACCATAGTCCGGAAACAGGCGTGTCCGGATTGAAGGTAACATTCTCTCCATAACAAACCTCTTCTGCAGACTGCTCCAATTCAAATTCAAAGGGAGGACCAACGAAAACCGATTGGGTAACCGGGCAGGTTTCAAATACCTCTTCATCCGCACCAGCCGGCAGGGCATAAGATACCGTTACGGTGTAAATACTTTCTTCTGTCACTTCCAGTTCATTGGAATTTCCAATGACTTCCCCTGCTGCATTCTCCCAGATAAATTCATATTCAGACAAGCGTGGATCTTCCGGATCCACAGCCACCAAATTCTTTGTGTCACCACAAAGGGACACTTCATCAGGAAGGATGATTTCAGGGGAAGCCAGCACTTCCACCTCCATGGAAAAAACTTCTTCCCATGGGGTTCCGCAGCGATCTACTTCCAACTGAACGGTAAATACACCCACCGTATCGAATGCATACTCCAGGTCCTGAAACTCCTCTCCTCCATTTAGGAATTCATCCACCACTTCTCCATCCTCGTTGAAAATTGTCCAGTTATAAGTGTCTATATCCGGTTCTCCTCCCCCTTCAAACAATCCAACAGCCCCTTCTTCATCACTTAAACAAAGTCTGTCAGGACCATTCAGACTGGGGTCGGGAATATTGCTGCCTGAATTTTGGACAAAAGAAGGCAGCCCCAGGTTGGTAGTTCCGGGCATGGCATCCACCGCATTCTGGTTAAAGGTAGAAGGGTTACAGCCGGACCCTATTTGTATTTGTCCTATCTGGTTTGAACCTACTACTGCCACATATATCTGACCGTCAGGACCAATTTGAACCGCTCCTAAATCCAGACCACCTGTGCCTGACACAGTAGCTCTGCTTTCAATAATACAGCTCTCAATGGCATCCTGATCCGTTGCATTCACAAAGCATTCCGAGCAGGCAGAAGTGTCCGGGCTATCCGGATCATCTTCATCTCCTGCCTCTGTTTCCTGGATGTAAAATTCCTCCACTCCCGGGCCACCATTTCTGTAAGAAACGAATATCCTGCTTGCATCCGAGGAAAACTCCAATCCATAGATATCTCCATCACTACCCAAATCCAGGCTTGCATATATTTCCAATTCACCTGTACCTTGATCAAAATCGAAAATATCCACCTTATTGGTGCCTCCTTCTGAATAGGCAACAGCCAGTTTGGAGCCATCACCGGATAGTTTCATCGTCCCGATGCCGTCCCCAAAATCATGGTTGCCGCCAATAGAATTAAAAACAGGCTGACCAATCCCTTCACTGGAAACGGGATACATCCTAAAGGTATCATTGCCCTTTTCGTGAAATACTACCCATGTAGTATCGCCGGAATTAAAGGCCGTGGCATGCTCAGTACTCGGACTGAACAAAAAATTATCTTTGGTGACCACATTGCCTATACCGTCAGGATTATCCCCTTTGATATCTACCAGGGAATACTTTACCTCATTTTCACCACCCGCACCCTGTTGGGTAGTAAATAGGTAATATAAAGTTTCATCTGAAGCTACTGGAATTGCAAGCACACTACCAGTAGAGAGGTTATCCCCTCCTATATCCTCTCCGTTTTGCATGGGGTTGCCATTCAGGTCCCATACGGTTTGGCCATCGGTATAAAAAAGCACCTGACCAGCCTGGTCTGAAACGGTGGTGACTCCTGCAGGAATATTTTGGGGATGAGGGTTTTCTATTGGCCTGGGTGTTGGGGCATCCGGGTCGTCAGGATCAGGATTGAAATCCAGGCCTGCACCATCTCCAAAGTACCAGATATTGTTAGATTGGTCTTCCACATCCCACATTTTCACCCGGATGCTGGCATAGGCGTAACAACT
Source organism: Cyclobacterium plantarum (assembly GCF_011290685.1). GTDB lineage: Bacteria > Bacteroidota > Bacteroidia > Cytophagales > Cyclobacteriaceae > Cyclobacterium > Cyclobacterium plantarum. The sequence goes on along the minus strand of NZ_JAANYN010000005.1, from coordinate 519,034 downwards.
GGATCCCTGCTCCCGTACAAGCACCCAATAAAATCCGGGTCTGCAAATTTCATTTGGTGCTTCTGGCCCCCAACCTTCTTCCCGCTTATTCGACCAAAAGTATTCATAGTTTTGTTGTTGTTGGCCCTGGCCTCCTCCGGGTTGTTGTCCTATCCCGGGTATACCTCCTATACCTCCACCCCCACCTGGTTGTCCGCCTGGCTGTCCGCCACCCTGACCACCACCTTCTTCACCACTCTGGGCCTCCACCAATGGCATCAGATCCAGACAGGAAGGGTCACAAAGGGTGGTATCGGCAGGATTAAACTGAACAGTAAGGTTATTTTCAGTAAATGTTATGTTTTTGGTTACATTACTGGTTTCGCCATTGGCATAGGTAACAGTTAGATTTACAGTGACTTGTTGTTCGGAGGTAGCGTCCCTGGGCAGAAGAAGGTGTTCCGCATTCAGATCCATTTCAATTTCTTCGCCTTCTTCATCTGTAAGTGGAGGCAAGATCTCCCACTCGAAACTTACCGGTTGGTAGTTCAATGGACTAACCATACTGGTAAGCTGAAGGGGATTGTTCATACAGGGCATTTCGGGTTGCCAGGTAAAATCTGCCATAGGGTTTACATCTGCGGTAGGTGCAAATTGGGGGAAAACCGTACCACAAAAGTCTGTACCATTAAAGGGTAATTCCTCTATATCCACTCCTGCCAGAATCCATTCGTCAGGATTGGTCACCCTCCCTACGTATTGAGGCCCTCCCTCAACTTCTTCATAGATGTAATACAGCTGATCATCTGGCCCGTATTTGAGGTCGTAAATGCGATGAATCTCATTGGTCAGGGGTAGCGTGACCGGCCCGGTGTCAGGAATTTCGGCTGGGTCTAATTCAGGATCAATCTCCTCTTCACTGATAAAAATCCGGAACAACTCATCTCCCCGGGAGTAATACAAAAAATCTCCCTCCGGAGAAACAGAAACCCCTCCTATCGAATCAGCTCCTCCCGTACCTTCAATGGGTTCCGGAGTTCCAAATATCCCTGAATCCGGATCAAAAGGAACAGCCAGAATATCCTCACCCGTCCCTTCTGGTATCAGGTAAAGGGTCTCAGACGCTTCATCAAAAAATATGGATGCAGGATCTGCATCCAATGGCAAAGATGCTGTTTCTGTAAACTCACCCTGCAAGTCTTCCAACCTACGGGAAATCAAATTTCCCTCCTCAACGCTCAATAAATAATTTGGGGAACTTCCCGATTTGACTACCAAAATGGCTCCTGTAGCATTGCCAATGGTGCCACCCGCAGAAACTGTCCCTGCAGGAGGCTGATTCGAAGGGGCACCCCCCTGTTCGTTCATGTCAACCAAACTGTACTCCAGCTGCCCTGCCGGACTGATATAAAAAATATAAAATTCCTTTGCTCCTCCGGGGTTTGGATCAAAATCCAAAGAGGCTATGGCTACTGACTGTCGCTCAGTTTCCATTCCCCCTAACTCACCCACTACTCCCTGCATGGCATCATTGAGGTAATTGTATACCAGTGCGCCGTCTGTGTAGAAAAGAATTTCTCCAGTGATGGGGTCAATGGCCATGGCAGCGTTATTCTTGCCCAGGGTAATATTTCCGGGAAGGGTGGCAACCTGAGCCCTCCCATCTTTTCCAAAAGAAATGTAATTGTTTTCTCCCCCTTCACAATATCCAAATATCCACTCATTGTCATTAAAACCCTGAGTATAACCCATCAAGGGGACATTCAGACCAATAAATAAAAATATTGCTTTAAAAATAAAATCAAATATGGTGTTAAAATAGTTAGATTTCATAATTTACACGCTGCTTTACATACCCAAGGAAGCAGCAAAACGTTTATAAACTGTTTGGTATTCAATAAACGAATAAATCTTTGTTTCAGTCACAATTAAATCCAGTTTTTTTAACGCTACTAGGAATGCTAGTTGCATTGACCTCTTTTGGGCAGGATCCCCAATATAGTCAATACTATGCAGCTCCTTTGTACCTCAACCCTGCATTTGCGGGATCAGAAATAGCCACAAGGGTGGGTGTCAATTACCGGAGCCAATGGCCCGGACTGGAGGCCAGCTTTACGACTTTCTCCGCTTATGGTGATACATTTGTAGAAGAATACAATACAGGAATCGGATTTCTGGTAACCAACGACGTGGAAGGTGCTGCCGGTTTAAGATCTACTCATGTTTCAGGCCTGTTTTCTTACGAATTAAAAATGGCCGATAACCTGTACCTTAGACCGGGATTTCAGGCCAGTTATATGCGAAGGGATATCGGCTTTTACGAAAATCTCGTCTTTGCCAACCAAATCAATCCCTCGGATCCATTTGGCCCCATACTACCCGGCAATGACCTGCAAGGCTTCGGTGAACCCGTAAACCTGTTATCGCTGTCTTTCGGGGGATTGATCTTTACAGAAGATTTTTGGTTTGGTCTCTCCACGCATCATGTCAACCAACCCAATCAAAGCTTTATTGAGGAGGGGATCAGCAGGTTACCCATCAAATATTCCATTCATACAGGTTACCGGATTTCTCTTGGGAGAGGTGCGCCAAGACGGGATTTTACCCATACCTACAAACAGCGGTATTTTACGCCTACCATCAATTACAAGCGGCAAGGTCCTTTTGAACAATTGGATCTGGGTGCCTACATATATATGGAACCCATTGTTTTTGGCCTTTGGTACAGGGGATTGCCTTACAAACCTATAGAAAACCAAAGTAACCGGGACGCCCTGGTGATGATGGTTGGCTTCAACCTGCCATCTGGTTTAAATGTGGGTTACAGTTTCGATTATACCGTTTCTCAATTGGGCATTCAGTCAGGAGGAGCCCACGAAATCAGCATATCCTACATTTTCCCTCCAAGCAATCCCGGAGCACCCAGAAAAAGAGATACCATTCTTCCTTGTCCCAAATTTTAATAAGTTTGCAACATGGACCAGGAAATTATAAAATACCTTTTGATGGGGATCATTACCCTTACTTTCATTTTTGATAAAACCATCAATTACCTAAACATTAGCCGAAAGATCGGGGACGTTCCCCAGACACTGGATCAATACCTGAGTCCCGATAAATTGAAGGAAAGCAAAAAATACCAGCAAACCAATTATACTTTTGGTTTATTTACAGGTGGATTTAGTTTTATACTTACCCTGATTTTTATTGCTTTTGGCTTTTTTGGCTATCTGGATGAATGCCTCCGGCAATTCGGCCTATCCCACATCCCTTTATCCATAGTTTATTTCGGGATTCTTTTTATTGGTTCAGACATTTTGTCTATTCCCTTTGATTATTACCATACTTTCAAAATAGAAGAGGACTTTGGGTTCAACAAAACCACCGTGAAAACTTTTTTTGCTGATAAAATCAAAGGTTACCTTTTATCCATCATTGTCGGCGGAACTTTACTCTTTGTATTGGTTTGGCTGATTTTGGAAATTGGACGGGATTTCTGGTGGATATTTTGGATAATTGCCGCCCTTTTTATGGTGTTTGTCAACATGTTTTACTCCGGGCTGATACTCCCCCTATTCAATAAACTTACTCCTCTGGAAGAAGGGGAACTTAAAAACACGATTATGGCGTATGCCAGGTCTGTAGGTTTTCCCCTGGAAAATGTCTTTATTATGGATGGGAGCAAAAGGTCCTCTAAGGCAAACGCCTTTTTCTCGGGTTTCGGAAAAAGAAAAAAAGTCGTTTTATTCGATACCCTGCTGGAACAACATACCCCTGAGGAATTGGTTGCTGTACTTGCCCATGAAATCGGCCATTTTAAAAAAGGCCATATCAGAACCGGGATGATCACGGGAATATTACAAACTGGAATCATGTTGTACATCCTCTCTCTTTTTATTTTTAGTGAACAGATAAGTTATGCCCTGGGGGGAAATCAAATGGCTATTCACCTGAACATCATCGGATTTACCATGCTTTTTTCTCCCATTTCCACCGTTTTGGGCATTTTGATGAATTACCTCAGCCGTAAAAATGAGTTTGAAGCGGATGCTTTTGCCAAATCTACTTATGCCGGACAGCCGCTGGCTGAGGCCCTCAAAACCTTATCTGTAAAAACACTGTCCAATATCGACCCGCATCCCCTTTATGTATTCGTGAATTACTCCCATCCCCCACTGATGAGCAGACTTAAAAGACTGGAGTAAGGCTTTGGGATTTTTCACCTTTCATCTTATCTTTAATCCGCATTGAATCCCTGTATCGGCATTATGAGCAGGTGTTCGGAAAATCAGCTGAAAGAATACAGCAGGAATCAGCCGCTTTCACAGGGTAGTTCAATAGCAGTTTTAGGTGTTTATAAATAAAAACTTACCCCCGCGAATAACCATGCATCAAGTACTACAAAAAATGGGTGTTGAACAGGACCTTCTTTCAGCAGATGAGAAAAAAACATTAGGTGAACAAGGATACGTTAATTTAGGAAAATTGCTTTCCGATGAACATTTGAATCGCATTCGCATCAGGGCCCAAAAACTATTGGAATCAGAGGGAGATCAGGCAGGCATTGAACTGCTGCAATCGCCCAATATCAGACATTCAAAAGAGCCGGGTGCGCACAGGCTGGGGGATCTGGTCAATAAAGGGGAAGAATTTGATATCTTTTACACCCATCCCAAAGTTTTAGCAGCAATATCTTTTGTCTTAAATGCGGATTTCAAGTTGTCTTCCTTGAATTACCGTGCTGCACTGCCAGGTGCCGGCTTACAAAAATTACATGTTGATTGGCCGGAGGCGGTTGCCAAAAATGATTTTATGGTGTGCAATTCCATTTGGCTTCTGGATGATTTCAGCCCCGAAAACGGGGCTACCAGGATAGTGCCCGGAACGCATTTGAAAGCTGCTCTGCCACAGGATGTCATGGAAGACCCAATGGATCCACATCCGGAAGAAATTATCATCAACGCTCCTGCCGGATCTGTATTTATATTTAATTCCCATGCCTGGCACGGTGGCACCAAAAACGGGAGCCATGCACCCAGAAGAGCCATTCATAGTTATTTTTGCCGCCGAAGCCAAATTCAACAAACAGACCAAAAGAAATACATCCAAAAACAGACGCTGGATAGAATCAGCGGCGAAGCTGCGCATATTCTGGATGTAGATCATAAAAAATCTATATCGGTATAAATCGGGTATTTCATCAGGTATTGTAGTGCCGTTTCCACTTTAAAGTTTTCGAAGAGCACCTTGTACAAATTTTCTGTAATGGGTGCTCTTGTGTCTGTAGATTCCAGATAAAGCTTGATCAGTTTTACGGTATTGATGCCTTCCGCTACCTCTTCCATGTTTGATACGATGTCATCCAGGGTCTCTCCCCTTGCCAGTCTGAAGCCCAGGGTGTAGTTTCTGGAAAGCGTGGAATTGCAGGTAGTGACAAGGTCTCCAATCCCTGCCAGGCCCAGAAAGGACTTGGTCTCTCCCCCCATGGCATTTCCCAAATAGATCATCTCTACCATTCCCCTTGAAACCAGCAAACCTTTGGCATTGTCTCCCAGCCCCATTCCTGAGAGCGCTCCTGCTGCGATGGCAATAATATTCTTCAGCACTCCGGAAAGCTCCACCCCTACTATGTCCGAATTGCCATAGACCTGAAAATTATCTGACCTCAACAAGCGCTGTCCCTCACTGATCACCTCGTCATATCTGCTGGCAATGACCGTTGCTCCGGGTTGGTCTTCCAATAATTCCTTTGCCAAATTAGGCCCCGCCAGGCAACCGATCCTTTCCACAACCGTTTCCTGAAGGATCACTTCGCTCATGGTACAAATATTCTCCCGCTTGATTTGATGAATATTTTCCAGATTTTTCCCTTTTGGTAAATTCAACGATAGCCCCTTGGTCCCATGAATTAAAAAATGATAGGGATGAAGAAATGGCGCAAACTGAACCATTACCTCTCTGAAAGCAGCTGACGGGATCATGGGAAACATGATATCACAAACGTCGCAGAGCATTTCCGGATCACTGGTAGCCTGGATTTTTTCTTCCAGTTTTCGGTTTTTCACCATGTGGTGCTCATTGATTGCGTCAACAACTCCCTGATCTCTGGCATAGACCAATACATCGTTTTTCTCAGCCAGCAAATTGGCAATGGCTGCACCAAAACTTCCGATACCAATAACACCAATGGGTTTGATTTTAGATGATTTTTTCCAATTCATATCCATCCAGTCTGTTATGGTAATAATACAATAAACTAATATCTTCCGTAACTATATGCCCTTGCTCATTGCGAATCAATGGCCTCTTGGCATGGTACATACCAACATTTTCCAGACCATGCCTAATAATTTCTTCCAAGGGCATTTCCAGATGCGGTGCCATGTGCAGTTTTCCTTCCTGCCGCAATTTCTTGATACATTCCAAAACCTCCGCTGTGGCAGCTCTGAAGGTTTCATAGGATAGATAAATGTCTTCTTCCGGTAGCCTCAGCAGGCTAAATAAATCCAACTTCTTATTGGCCTTTTTGATCAGGCGAAAAGCGGTAAAAGCAACAAGGTGGCTGCTAAAAACCCGATTGATTTTATGAAATTCTTCTACTATTCGCCTCCCAAGCTTTTTGGTATATTCTTCCTCCCTTTGCAAATCTACGGTGACTTTGCCATTGGATAAAAAATAATCCCTGCAATCTATGGCCCTGCCTTGCTTATCCCTGCTATTTCCTTCCACATCCACGTGGTTGCCCAATATATCCATGGCCTTTCCTATAGAAACAGATATGTCAGAACCTTTGGTAAAAAACTTGACGAGGAATTTAGAGATTTTATAAGAGGTAGAGAACTCATCTGATTCATGGTAATACCTTTCCTGCCCTGTGAAATTGAGATGGTCATGAATCAGGCTCGGAGCTTCCAATACAAAATGATAATTAATGGTAACAGGAACGATAAAAACCTTTCCAAATTCCTTGTCCCCATTCTGAAAGTTGGCCCGCTGTGCCTCAATAGCCGTACTCAATAACCCCAACTTCAATTTAGATTCTATGTTGCCATTTCTGGAACGGGTTCCGCCTGGAAAAAAAAGGCTGTGACAACCAAACTGAATGGCTTCCCGGGAGTAGGTTTTCAATGTTTCCAGATAAACCAGATTCTTTTTTCGCCGATCAACCTTGTAAGCTCCCAGGGCGTTCATGAAATAAGCAAAAATCTGTATATTAAATAAATTCAATCCCGCACCATAAATAAAAGGAGGAAGTCCAAGGGTGTTGATGGTCCAACCAATCAATATGCTGTCCAGATTGCTGAAATGGGTAGGCACCATCACTATAGTACCCTTGGATGCCAACTCCCTAAGCTGATCTGTCTCTCCAATGATCTGAATTTTATCCTGAAGGCTATATTGGTTGCTGAAAACAGATTTAAAGCCTTTTACCCTGGCAGTATTCAATAGCCTTGAAAAGCCGAAAGTAACAATGCTTCGGGTCATTTTATAATGGCTGTGTTTGAAATTACTGGCAATTTCTTCTGCGTACCGGAGCGTGATGGAACTTAAAACCTCATAATATTTTTCTTTTTTTTCATTTTCCGAGGATTGCTGATCGGCTCCTATGACCAAAAGTGCTGATTTCACTTTAGACCAAAATACCGCTTCATCCTCAGGGTCCACAAGCCAGGGATTCTGTTTGATTCTCATCCGTTCCCTGTAGAGCGTCAATTCCAATTCTTCCCTCAATGCCTGCAACTGATTACCTGTCAGGCTTTTGATCCTTTCTCTACTTGACGCTACTACTTGCTGGATAAATTCTTTTCTGCTTTTGCTCAGTTTCACCACAGGCCACTCGTCCTTTTTAGGTAGAATGGGGGCATACTGATGTTTGATATAGTCGTCTGTCAAGAGAATGTCATTTGTTTGGTCAAAGATAACCAAAAATAAAATTCATTAAACAGAATAATCAAGAAGGCAGTTTTGTCAATGATGGAATAGATCGTAATATTGCAGCATCCAAAAAATCAATGAAGCAGGATTTACAGCAGATACAAGCACCTATAGCCATAGAAATGGCTGATTTTGAGAAAAAATTCCGCTCTTTTATGCAGAGTAGGGTCAAATTGCTGGACCATATTACAAGCTATATTGTTCGGAGAAAAGGCAAGCAAATGCGTCCCATGTTTGTTTTTCTGACATCTGGCCTAAGCGGAAACATAACTGAAGCAACTTACCGTGGTGCTGCCCTGATTGAACTCCTGCATACGGCAACCCTGGTACACGATGATGTGGTGGACGATGCCAACTACCGTAGGGGTTTTTTTTCCATCAATGCCCTTTGGAAAAATAAAATAGCCGTTTTGGTGGGGGATTACCTTTTGTCCAGAGGCCTGCTTTTGAGTGTGGAAAACAATGATTTTGAATTGCTGAAAATAGTTTCCGATGCGGTAAGAGAAATGAGCGAAGGGGAGCTTTTGCAGATTTCCAAAGCAAGGAAACTGGATATAACAGAAGAAGTTTATTATACCATCATCCGGCAAAAAACGGCCAGCCTGATTGCTTCCTGTTGTGCAGTAGGTGCAGCCACTGCGGGTGCCAATAAGGAAAACACCGAAAAAATGCGGCTTTTTGGTGAAAAAGTCGGTATGGCATTTCAAATCAAAGATGACCTTTTTGATTACGGAGAGGATGTTGTAGGAAAACCTGTAGGCATAGATATCAAGGAGAAAAAAATGACACTGCCCCTGATTTATGCCCTCAATAAAGCCAGCTGGATAGAAAAGAAAAAAATCATTTACCTCATCCGGAATAAAAGCGAAAACAAAAAAACAGTCAATGAAATTATTGAATTCGTCAAAAATTCAGGAGGACTGGAATATTCGCAAAATATCATGAATAACTTTTACCAGGAAGCACTAAACCTGCTGGCTGATTTTCCGGATTCCACCTATAAATCATCCCTTTCATCCCTGGTGACCTATACGATAGAAAGAAAAAAATAACCTTCAACCAGTGATTTTTCTTTTTTTTTTAATTTTTACGGGAAACCTCCCCACTTTTTCTCCCCGGGCTGCTTTCAAGGGCTTTTAATTGTATTTCTACGTCAATTTATTTATCAAATAGCCTTCCAGACTGGTTTTTACCTGTATTTAAACGCTGATTCATAGCAGCTTGCACCTTAAAAGGCATTATAACTTTTTGCTAAAAAAATTGTGTTTGTAGTTTGTTTTGGATACTTTTATAGGAATGTGGTAAAAAGTGGGGCAAAGTGGTAAAAAGTGTTTGGCTATTTACTACTTTTGTAATCATAAATTAAGGTAGTAGCGGTATGGCATCTTTCACCGGTGAGTTTGAATGTAAACTTGATGCTAAGGGCAGGTTGGTATTGCCGTCTAAAATGAAGGCATTATTACCAGAATCCTTAGGTCAGGAAATGATGCTGCGTAAAGGTTTGGAACCCTGTCTGGAATTGATTCCAATGCTAGAGGTTAGAAAGGACCATAGCAAATTGGCCAGCCTGGACGATACCGATGATGAGGTCAGGGCCTTTAAAAGATCTTTCTTCAGAAGAGAGTCTCCGGTAGAACTGGATGCAACAGGTAGGTTTGTCATTCCTAAGAACATGCTCCGCCATGCTCAATTGGGAAAGGATGCCACTGTCATTGGTATAGGAACCAAGATAGAAATTTGGAACCCGGATCTACATGAAGAATTTTCAGCTAAAGAAGAGGCTACCTACAAAAGTTTGAACAAAAAGTTTTTAGGTAAAAGTGGATAATCCAGGATACCATATCCCCGTAATGCTTGAGGCCTGCATCTCAGGATTGGCCATAGATCCCAATGGAGTCTATGTTGACCTCACTTTTGGTGGAGGTGGTCACTCCCGTGAAATTCTGAAGTATTTGGACAAAGGGCATTTGTATGGATTTGACCAGGATCCGGATGCTGCCAGTAATGTACCTGAAAATGAAAACTTCACCTTCATTATGGCCAATTTCAGGGACTTGAAACGGTATCTGAAAATATATGGAGTAACAAAAGTGGACGGGATATTGGCTGATCTTGGGGTATCTTCTCACCAGATAGACAAAGCTGAGCGCGGTTTTTCAACACGGTTTGAAGGAAAGCTCGACATGCGCATGAGTCAATCGGGAGAACTTACGGCAGCACAGGTTTTGAATAATTATTCAGAGGAGGAATTGCACAGGGTTTTTGGAATGTATGGAGAGGTTAGGAATGCAAAAACCCTGGCAAAAGCTATTGTAAGCAGCAGGACCGGCTCACCTTTCGGAAGCATATCTGATTTTAAAAAACTTCTGGACAAATATGCGCCAAAGGGGAAGTATGCCAAATATGCGGCACAAGTCTTTCAGGCCATCCGGATAGAAGTCAATCAGGAAATGGCCGCATTGGAAGAAATGCTGGATCAAAGTATTGATTTGCTGAAAACAGGAGGGCGTTTGGTGGTAATGAGTTATCATTCCCTGGAAGACAGAATGGTAAAAAACATGATAGCCAAAGGAAAGCTCCATGGAGAATTGGAAAAAGATTTCTATGGAAATCCGGTACGGCCTTTGGAACCGGTAAGCCGGAAAGCCATTGTTGCTGATGCATCAGAAGTGGGTGAGAATAAAAGAGCAAGGAGTGCCAAACTAAGAATTGCAAGAAAAAACTGATTATGGGACGGAATTCTTTTAAAAAACCAATAAGACCTACGGGAAAAGTAAAAAAATCATGGTTCAACCCTTTCACATTCATGGAGCAAAGACTGGATGTGAGTGGGCTATTGGGAGAAAATGTGCCCGTAAGGTTGGTGCCTCCCTTTTTGTATGCTGCCTTTCTGGCCATGATTTATATCTGGAGTAATCACCAGGCAGAAAATACCATTAGAAAAATCGACCGCATGCAGCAGGAAGTAGAAGACCTGCGTGCAGATGTCACCACGCTGGAAGCAGAATACATGTATGCCAGTAAGCAATCTGAAGTTGCGAAGAAAATTCAACCCTTGGGCATAGCCGAAATTGAAGAACCACCACAAAAAATAGTTTTGGAAAAGTGAATATAAAAAAATCCATATTGCTCCGGGTCAGGGTTTCCTTTTTGGTGGTAACCCTGATCGCTGGTGCTATTTTTTACAGGATTGCCACTATACAATTGGTGGAGGGTGACCGGTGGCGGAAAATGTCGGAAGAAATTAACCTGCAATACCGCCCCGTAAAAGCTACCCGCGGCAATATATACAGTGGAGACGGAAGCCTTTTAGCCACCAGCTTGCCATTCTACAGGGTAGCCATGGATCCTTATGTCAGCTCCGAAAATGTTCTAAAATCCGGTATCGATAGTCTTGCTATCAAACTTTCCGGATTTTACAGGGACCGCTCTGCTGCTGCCTATAAGCGTATGATACTGGATGCCCGGAATCAGGGAAAAAAATACCTGATTTTAAACAGAAAGCAAATCGGTTACCAGGATAAACTGGAAATGATGACATGGCCTGTCTTCAGAGAAGGCAGAATGGGAGGAGGCGTGATTTTTGAGAAAATCGATAAAAGGTACCGACCATTTAAAAATCTGGCAGGAAGAACAGTGGGCTTTTTAAATGAAGACCAATATGGGGTTGGTCTGGAATACAGTTTCAATGATTTCCTGGAAGGCAGAAATGGGGAGGCCTTGTTTCAGAAAATAGCCGGAGGAAGTTGGAAACCCTTACATGATGCCGAGGACATCAAGCCTACAGATGGTTACGATATTGTCACAACGCTCGATGTCAACATACAAGATGTCGCAGAATCGGCCCTGCTCAGGCAGTTGATGAATAAGGATGCTGCTTATGGCTCCGTGATCGTTATGGAAGTCAGCACCGGACATATCAAAGCCATTGCCAATTTGCAAAAAAACAAAAATGGTTATGGATATGGAGAATATTACAATTATGCTGTAGGCGAACAAGGGCTTACGGAGCCAGGCTCGACCTTTAAACTGCTTTCCATGCTGGCCTTGCTGGAAGAGGGAAAAATCAACCTGCAAGACAGCATAGACACGGGAAACGGTACCTATAAATTCTATGACCGGTATATGAGGGATGCCAAAAATGGTGGCTATGGGAAACTCACAGTCAGGGAAGTGTTTGAAAAGTCCTCTAATGTGGGTATTTCCAAAATGGTCCACGAACATTTCGGACATCAGCCCCATCGCTTCATGGAATATATCAAAAAGATTAAATTGGATCAACCTTTGGGATTTCAGTTGAAAGGTGAAGGCATTCCCTATTTTAAGGATCCTGAAAAAAATGACTGGTATGGCACCACGCTCCCGTGGATGTCAATTGGTTATGAATTGAAGATTACTCCCCTGCAAACCCTGGCTTTTTACAATGCCATTGCCAATGGAGGCGACCTGGTAAAGCCTCTAATCGTCAAGGAAATTTCCAGAGGAAATGCCATAGAAAAAAAATACCGGCCGGAAACCATTAAAAGTAATATCGCCTCTGAGAAAACCATTCTACAGCTGCAAAGCCTTTTGAAAGGAGTAGTAGACAGGGGAACAGCAAGGAACATCAAAAATGAGACATATAGCATTGCAGGTAAAACAGGTACTGCCCAAAAGCTGGAGAACGGGAGGTACACGCAAAAGTATTTTACTTCTTTTGCTGGCTTCTTCCCTGCAGACAAGCCTAAATACAGTGCCATTATCGTCATCGATAGTCCTAAAGGGTTCAATGCCTATGGCGGTGATATATCTGCCCCTGTGTTTAGGGAAATTGCTGACAAGATTTATGCCCAGGATATGGATTTGCAAGACAGTAAAGGTTCCACAAAGGAACAGCCCAAGGTCGACCTTGAAACCTTTCCTTATATCCGGGCCGGAAATGTTGAAGAGTTGCGAATGATCTGTAACAGCATGGGCATTTCCAATCATTATGCCGGAGATGAAACCTGGGTTCAATCCACTGTTTCCAACAAATCCATTCATTGGGTAGGCAATGAAGTTGAAGCCCCTTTGGTACCTGATGTAACAGGCATGACACTAAGAGATGCCATTTACATTCTGGAAAATAAAGGATTACGGGTGGAGTTTTCAGGTAAAGGCAGGGTTGCTTCCCAGTCACTTCACAAGGGGAGTTCATTCAGAAAAGATCAAATCATTAAATTAAAATTAAGTTGAGCCAAAAGTTAAAAGACATACTGTACAAAGTTTCTCTGGTCTCCACCAAAGGTGATATGGAAATGGATATCAATCAATTGGTCTTTGACAGTAGAAAGGTAACGGAAGGATCAGTTTTCGTGGCCCTTCCAGGGACTCAGGTAAATGGACATGACTTTATCGAAAAGGCCCTGGATATGGGAGCGGTAGCCGTGGTTTGCGAAAGTATGCCTGAAAATCTAAGGGAAGGCATTACCTATGTACAAGTACTTAACAGCCCAAAATCCCTGGGACTTATGGCGGCAAACTTTTATGGCAACCCTTCCCGGAAACTCAACCTGGTGGCAGTGACCGGCACCAATGGTAAGACCACCACCGTAACACTACTGCACCAGCTATTTTCCGAACTGGGGTATACCTGCGGCCTGATTTCTACGGTGGAAAATAAAATTGACAACAGGTCCATACCTGCCAGCCATACTACCCCTGATGCCATAGCCATCAATGAGCTGCTCATCCAAATGCTGAAAGAGGGATGTACACACTGTTTCATGGAAGCAAGTTCGCATGCCATCGTACAGGAAAGAACTGCCGGATTGCAATTTGCGGGCGCATTATTCAGCAATATCAGTCATGACCATCTGGATTACCACGGTAGCTTTGATGCCTATATTGAAGCAAAGAAAAAATTGTTTGACGAATTACCCAGGGAAGCCTTTGCTCTTGTTAATGCCGACGATAAGCGGGGTTTAATCATGGTACAAAACAGTAAAGCCCGAAAGTTTACCTTCGGTTTGAAATACCCCGCAGACTTCAAGGCAAAAATCCTTGGTAATTCTCTCCATGGACTGGAGCTTGATCTGGAGGGAAAGCAGGTATGGTTCCGGTTAATCGGCGAATTCAACGCCTATAATCTTTTAGGGGTACTGGGAATTGCCATGCTTTTGGGAGAAGAGGAGGAAGAAGTTTTGAGGCAATTATCCAAGCTCAAAGGTGCTGTTGGAAGGTTTGATCAGGTCGTACATGCCGGCATCACTGCCATCATCGATTATGCCCATACACCCGATGCACTGGAAAATGTCCTGAAAACCATTCAAAAATTGAGGACAGGAGGAGAAACCCTGATCACCCTGGTAGGTTGTGGTGGAAACAGAGACAAAACAAAAAGGCCAGTTATGGCAAAAATTGCCTGCCAGCTCAGCGACAGGGTCCTATTCACTTCCGATAACCCGCGGGATGAGGATCCCATGACCATTATTCAGGAAATGGAATCAGGTATCAGCCCCATAGACCAGAAAAAAACACTCACCATAGCAGACAGAAGGGCTGCCATTAAAACAGCATGCAGCATGGCAGAAAAAGGAGACATCATCCTGATTGCAGGAAAAGGTCATGAGACTTACCAGGAAATCAAAGGGGTAAAACACCCATTTGATGATAAAGAAATTGTTAAGGAGTTTTTGAATTTATTACATCAGGAATAAAATGCTCTACCATCTTTTTGATTATATCGACCAAAAATTTGATTTTCCGGGTGCGGGGGTATTCCGGTACATTTCATTCCGTGCAGGAATGGCCGCCTTTTTTTCCCTTTTGATCACCATTACTTTGGGTAAAACCATCATCGACTGGATCAGGAAAAAATCGATTGGGGAATCCGTCAGAGAACTTGGTCTGCAAGGTCAAATGGAGAAAAAAGGAACACCTACCATGGGTGGCTTGATGATCATGGCCGCCATTGTCATTCCTACGCTCCTCTTTGCCAACATCTACAACATCTACATCATTTTGCTATTGGTCACTACCCTATGGCTGGGCGGTATCGGTTTCCTGGATGATTATATCAAGGTATTCAAAAAAAACAAGGAAGGCCTGGCCGGCTGGTTCAAAATTGCCGGACAGGTCAGCATAGGGATCATCGTAGGGGTCACCTTGTATTTTCACCAAGACGTGGTGATACGGGAATTTCAGGATACGGTTTCCATAGCAGAAGGCGTAATAGACACCCCAGCCTTTCAGGACGTCAAATCCATGAAAACCACCATTCCTTTCCTTAAGAACAATGAGCTCAATTATGATGTCGTTTTTGGGTTTCTGGGAGAAAATTTCACCCCATTTTTTTACATCATCCTGGTCATATTTGTGGTTACGGCTGTCTCCAATGGTGCCAATATCACCGATGGAATAGATGGACTGGCAGCAGGCACTTCGGCCATAATTGGACTTACTATAGCCATTTATGCCTATATCAGTGGCAATGCCATATTTTCCCAATACCTGAATGTCATGTTTATCCCAAATTCCGGAGAGCTGGTGATATTCTGCTCAGCATTCGTGGGTGCCTGTGTGGGTTTTCTTTGGTACAATTCCTATCCGGCCCAGGTTTTTATGGGTGACACGGGAAGTCTCATGATAGGAGGCGTGATCGCAGTACTTTCCCTTGTATTGAGAAAGGAGCTTTTACTACCTATCTTGTGTGGTATTTTTCTGATTGAATTGCTGTCTGTGATCATTCAGGTGAGCTATTTTAAATATACCAAAAAGAAATTTGGGGAAGGCCGTAGGATTTTCCTGATGTCTCCCTTGCACCACCACTACCAGAAAAAAAATATACCTGAAGCCAAAATAACGGTAAGGTTCTGGATTTTGGGAATCTTGTTTGCCATCATGGCATTGGCAACACTAAAACTAAGGTAAATGCAAAAAACAGCTATCATAGGATCTGGAGAAAGCGGTTTTGGCGCAGCTTTACTGGCCCATAAAAACGGGCACGAGGTTTTTGTGTCCGATGCTGGAAAAATAAGTACCGAAAAGAAAAATACTTATCTGGAAAAGGGGATTGCATTTGAAGAAGAGCAACATTCTCTGGAGAAATTAATGGATGCGGATACCCTGATAAAAAGCCCGGGGATCCCATTTTCAAACCCCCTGATAGAAAAATTACTTTCATCGGGGAAACGGGTAATAGATGAATTGGAATTTGCCTACGGTTTTTCCCGTGGAAAAGTCATCGCCATCACCGGTACCAATGGCAAAACCACCACGACATTACTCACGCACCACCTGATGCGGGCCGCCGGAATGGATGCAGGCATCGGAGGGAACGTAGGACAGAGCTGGGCATTACAGCTTACCAATGAAGATCACGACTGGTGGGTATTGGAAGTGAGTAGTTTTCAGATCGAAGGATTTGAAAATTTCAGGCCAAAAATCGCCGTTTTGCTCAACATCACGCCGGACCATTTGGACCGGTACAAATATGACTTGTCTCTGTATGCGGCGACCAAAGTAAAGCTGACGGCAAAAATGGCAGGAGGCGATCAATTCATCTTCCATGAAGCAGATACCAATATATCCGCAGCTATCCGGAAGATGCAGGGCAGCCCGGAGCTATTTCCTTTTGATTTGGCAGGTGGTCCGGATACCAAATCCTTCCTGCGGGAAAATGAGTTGGTGGTGAAAACCCATGAAGAAAGCTGGTCCTGGTCCCTTGAAAACATGGCCCTTAAAGGACGGCACAATCAACTCAATACCATGGCTGCACTGCTGGCGGCCAGGCTGGCTGGAGCTGATCCGTTAAGCCTGGGGGAAGGCCTGAAAAGCTTTGTAAATGCAGCACATAGAATGGAATCCGTGGCCACTATCAGGGGAATCCTTTTTGTCAATGATAGCAAAGGCACCAATGTAGATGCCACCGCCTTTGCGCTGGAAGCATTTGATGCTCCGCTTATATGGATCGCCGGAGGGGTAGACAAGGGCAATGATTATGGGCTATTGGAAGACCAAATAACCAATCATGTACGGATACTGATCTGTCTGGGCAAAGACAACGAAAAGCTAAAAAAGGCCTTTTCTGGAAAAATCCCGGAAATCCTTGAAACCCAAAACATGGCTCAGGCCATCCAATGGGCCCTGGAAAAGGGAGTGGCAGGAGATGTCGTGTTACTATCTCCGGCATGCGCCAGTTTTGATCTTTTTAAAAATTATGAAGATCGGGGCAATCAATTCAAGGCTGGGGTTTTAAAATTGAAACAAGAGTAATAATGGTGAAAATAAAAGTTTGGCTGGAAGAGAACCTGAAAGGCGACCCGATCATTTGGGCCATTGTTCTGCTATTGTCCCTGATCAGTATTTTGGCGGTATACTCAGCTACTGGATCACTGGCCTACAGAAAAATGGGAGGCAACACTGAAATCTATCTGTTCAAGCACAGTGCGCTGATTATCACCAGCCTGGTAGTCATGTGGGCTATTCACAACATCCCCTATAAATATTTCTCCAAATTGAGTCTGTTTGCCTTATGGGTAAGTGTACCCCTGCTTTTGGTCACTTATATGTTCGGGTCCAAGATCAATGAGGCAAGCCGATGGATAACCATACCTATTATTGATCAGGCATTTCAACCATCAGATTTGGCAAAACTGGCACTTATAGCTGCGGTGGCAGGAATGCTGGCTAAAAGGCAGCGGCAGATTACAGATATCAAAATCACATTTATTCCCCTGATTATCTGGATTGGTATCATTTGCCTTTTGATTGCCATCGCCAACATGTCCACGGCGGTCATGCTACTGGCTACCTGCCTGCTGCTGATGTTTATTGGCAGGGTACCGGTTAAATACCTCCTGGTGGTATGCATGGTCGGAGCCATGGTATTAAGCACGGCCATCTTTATGGGGCAAAGGGGCGGAGTATTCTTTTCAAGGATAGAAAAATTCATGGATAAGGAACCCAGTGAGATTCCTTTTCAGGCAAAGCATTCCTACATCGCCATTGCCACAGGTGGAATCACGGGCAAGGGGCCAGGAAAAAGTGAACAAAGAAATATCCTACCCCATCCCTATTCGGATTTTATTTATGCCATTATCATTGAAGAATATGGCATGGTTGGTGGAGGGTTAGTACTATTCCTGTACCTGGCCTTGCTTTACAGGGGCATGCGGGTAGTTGCCATTTCCACCCGACCATTTGGAGGGCTGTTGTCTGCGGGTCTCAGTTTTTCCCTGGTCATTCAAGCAATGATCAATATGGGCGTGGCTGTAGGTTTGGTACCGATTACCGGATTGCCTCTCCCCATGGTCAGTATGGGAGGGACTTCCCTGATATTTACAGGGATATCATTGGGTATCATATTAAGTATTAGCAGAGGAGATCATGAAGATGCATTTCTGGCTGAAGAAAAAATGACAAGAAATATGGTAAAAGTAGCTTGATCAATTGAAAGGGAACAAAGAAACATATCGAATCATCATTAGTGGAGGCGGGACCGGAGGACATATCTACCCCGCCATCGCCATTGCCAAAGCCTGGAATGAAAAATATCCTGAGAGTGAGGTGCTGTTTGTGGGTGCGGAAGGAAAAATGGAGATGCAAAAAGTGCCGGAAGCGGGATATAGGATCGAGGGACTCAGGATAGCCGGGCTTCAAAGAAGACTGACCCTGGATAATTTATGGTTTCCTTTAAAAGTCCTTGATAGCCTTCAAAAGGCAAGTAAACTGATCAAAAACTTTAAACCACACCTTGTAGTAGGAGTAGGCGGATATGCCAGTGGACCTGTACTCTTTGCGGCCCAAAGAAAAAAAATCCCCACCCTCATTCAGGAACAAAACAGCTATGCAGGACTGACCAATAAAGTCCTGGCCAAAAGAGCAGATGCCATCTGTGTGGCCTATCCGGACATGGACCGCTATTTCCCTGCCCAAAAGATCCGTTATACGGGTAATCCTGTAAGAAAAGACATCCTGGATCTCAAGGATAAAAAAGAAAAGGCCATGAATCATTTTGGATTGCAGCCGGCTAAACCGGTTATTCTTTCCATAGGCGGAAGCCTGGGCGCCAGAACCCTCAACCATGCCTTACTGGGCAGTATGGCGCAATTTGAAAAAAATGGTTACCAGGTGCTTTGGCAGACCGGCAAATTTTATCATGAAGAAGTGAGCAAAAAAGTAGCTGAATCCGGTTTGAAAAATATTCATCCTATGGAATTTATTCGGGACATGGATCTGGCCTATTCGGCGGCAGACCTGGTTATTTCCAGATCCGGAGCCCTTTCCGTATCCGAATTGAGCCTGGTAGGTAAACCGGTCATTTTCATTCCTTCCCCAAATGTGGCAGAAGATCACCAAACAAAAAATGCCATGGCATTCGTATCACAGCATGCTGCTTTATTGCTTAAGGACAGTGAGGCCGTTGCCGATCTTGCACCTACAGTTATTGGCTTGCTGCAGGATCCTGATAAACAGCAAAAATTATCCAATGCTATAAAATTACTGGCAAAGCCTGATGCTGCAAAAGAAATCGTAAACGTAATGGAAAACCTGTTGCAATGAACTTGAAAAAACTACATAGCGTCTATTTTCTCGGAATTGGCGGCATAGGCATGAGTGCGATTGCCCGTTGGTTCAATCACCTGGGCATTCCCGTTTACGGCTACGACAAAACCCCTTCCCCACTGACAGCAGCCCTGGAAAAAGAGGGGATGCAAATCAGTTATACAGATGATAGCAGTCAAATACCGGCATTCTTTAAAGATCAGGGGGAAAATAAATTGGTGGTGTGGACTCCTGCAGTCCCTGAAAGCAGTCAGCTTTATGCTTATTTCAGGGATAATGGTTTTTTAATCAGGAAAAGATCGGCGGTTTTGGGAATGATAACCAAAGACATGGAATCTGTCGCAGTAGCCGGGACCCATGGCAAAACCACCACATCATCCATGATAGCACACCTGCTGAAGCATGCCGGTCACAACACAGCAGCTTTTTTGGGTGGTCTTACCCAAAATTACCAAAACAACCTCATCCTCCACGATGAAGGAAGTACAGAAGCACCGATTGTAGTGGTAGAAGCAGATGAATTTGACCGTTCTTTTCTGCAGCTGCATCCCAATGTAAGCATTGTGACCAGCATAGACCCGGATCATTTGGATATTTATGGAGATGCCGAACAGATGCTCGAGGGATTCATTTCCTTCATCCGGCTGTGCAACCCAAAGGGACAACTCTTTATCCATCAAAAGGCCTTCGAAAAAATTAAAGACCAGGATCTGGGCACAGCGTCGATCCATCAATACGGGCTGACTTCAGGTGCTGTCCATGCGGCAAACATCAAAACCGGGACTGTTTCCTTCACTTTCGATTTTGTTTCGGAGAATGAGCGGATTGAGGGATTAGAACTAAGAGTACCTGGATTTCACAATATAGAAAATGCCCTGGCAGCCATTGCAGTAGGCCTTTATTACGGTTTATCGGAAAAAGCGATAAGAGCAGGAATTGAGACCTATAAGGGGGTAAAAAGAAGGTTTGAATGCATTCATACCAGTGAAAAAATCACTTACATCGATGACTACGCCCATCACCCGGAGGAAATCAGGGCCTTTCTGGAATCCGTAAAGGCCATGTATCCCGGCAAACGACTGACTGCCATCTTTCAACCCCACCTATTTACCAGGACGAGAGACTTTGCTACAGGATTTTCTGAAAGCCTCTCACTGGCAGATGAAGTTGTATTGCTGGATATCTATCCGGCAAGGGAACAACCCATACCGGGGGTGACTTCATCCATGCTGCTTCAGGGGATAAGCAGCCCCTCAAAACAGGTCATCGACAAAGAAAACCTGCTGAGCTACCTCACACAACATCCTCCTGAAGTTTTGGTCACCATTGGAGCCGGTGATATTGATCGCCTGGTTATACCAATCAATAAATGGATTAAAGATGGAGAATAGTAAGCCAAGGAAATATAAAAAGCCTGTGCTCATCCTACTTGTAGGATTGGTCTTGTTTGCTTTTATCGCCTTTACCGAGCATAAATCGGAATCCCGACAAATTGCCGGATTGGAAGTTTATGTAGAAGGGGTTAGTGACGTTTATTTTGTGGAAGAAAAGGAAGTGGCCAGCCTGCTAAGGAATGCCTTCCCTGAATTGGATAAACTGTCCAATATCAGTGAAGTATCCATTAACAAAATGGAGAAAAAAGTGGAGGCTCATCCCCTGGTCAAAAAAGCCGAAGTATATCAGGACCTGAAAGGTACCATAAGGGTAAAAGTGAGGCAGCATATTCCTATGGCAAGAATAGTCCGGCCCAGGGCGGCTGATGGATACATCAGTACCACAGGTAAAATCCTGCCTACCTCCCCCAATTACACTTCCAGGGTGCTTATACTGGAAGGCAGCCGCGCCCAGGCCTTGTTGCAGGAAACAGATTTGACAAATAATGAAGCCCAGCTGTTGGAATTGATCCATTTCATTTATCAGGATCCCTTTTGGACAGCACAAATCAGTTCGGTTGAATTATTGAGGAATGGGGAAGTGAACCTGTACCAACAGGTGGGCAGGCAGGTGATCGAATTCGGTAAACCTGAAAACATCCCATTGAAATTTAGAAAAATCAAGACCTTTTATACGAAAATTTTACCTGAAAAGGGGTGGAATACTTATGAGAGGGTAAATGTAAAATATAAGGATCAAATCATTTGTGAATAATTGTTAGCGCTATGGAAAACGAAAAACTCATTGTAGGACTGGATATAGGTACAACGAAAATCTGTGCGATTATCGGCCGTAAAAATGAATACGGTAAATTGGAAGTATTGGGAATGGGCAAAGCGGTTTCTGACGGGGTGATCAGAGGCATTGTCACTAATATAGACAAGACAGTCAATGCCATTACCAAAGCGGTAAACGAGGCATCTGAAATGTCCAATGTTGACATTGGGGAGGTAATCGTAGGGATTGCAGGTCAGCACATCAGGAGCGCCATTCACCATGGAGTCATCATCCGAAACCCTAAGGATGATGAGATTACCGTAGAGGACGTAAGGCGACTGGCCAATGACATGGAAAACATCGTGGTCCCTCCGGGAAATAGCATCATTCATGTAATGCCCCAGGATTACACCGTAGACTATGAAGAGGGTGTCCGGGATCCGGTGGGAATGTCCGGAGCCAGGCTTGAAGCTGATTTTCATATCATTACCGCCCAATCTGCTGCTATCAATAACATTGACCGCTGTGTCAAGCGCGCCAATCTTCAGTCCAAGGCGTTGATCCTGGAACCCCTCGCCAGCTCTCTTTCCGTCCTAAGTGACCTGGATAAGGAAGCCGGTGTCTGCCTGGTAGATATCGGAGGGGGTACCACCGATGTGGCCATATTTTATGAAAACATCATTCGCCATACAGCAGTAATTCCATTTGGTGGCAACATCATTACCGCTGATATCAAGGAAGGTTGTATGGTCATGCAACACCAGGCCGAATTGTTGAAAACCAAGTTTGGCAAGGCCATTTCCGAAGAGGCCAATCCCAATGAGATTGTTTCCATTCCGGGATTACGCAACAGGCCTCCCAAGGAAATTTCCGTCAAAAACCTCGCCTCCATCATTGAGGCAAGAATGGAAGAGATCATCGAGATGGTTCAATCTGAAATTGCTGCCAGTGGTGTGTACAAAAAACTGGCTGGCGGGATCGTTTTGACCGGGGGAGGATCTTTGCTACATGGTATAGGACCACTATTCGAATACATGACCGGTCTGGACACGAGAATCGGGTATCCCAATGAACACCTGGGAAAATCCAAGATCGAAGAAGTGAAAAGCCCTATGTTTGCCACTACTGTCGGACTGGTTTTGGCAGGTTTCAAGGCACTTGATGACAGGGAAGATACCTACAGATTAAAAGAAACCCTGAGCAATCCGGCATTGAAAAAAGGGTATAAATCGGAACAAATGGGTCGGGATATTTTCGGTTCCATTACCAAAAAACTCAAAAACTTCATTACCGATGATATCGGTGATGACCAACAACAGTACTGAAACCCAAAAGCTAAAATTATTTAACAACTGATTGAGGAAAAATGTCAAGCGTCATGAGAGATTATAGATTTGATATTCAAAAAAATCACCGATCGATCATCAAGGTCATTGGTGTCGGAGGAGGTGGCTCCAATGCCGTAAACCACATGTTTAACCAGGGAATCAAGGATGTGGAATTTGTGGTAGTCAATACCGATTCGCAAGCCCTGAAAAGCAGCCCTGTCCCGTTAAAATTACAAATTGGCGCTCACCTGACCGAGGGCCTGGGAGCCGGTGCCAATCCGGAGAAAGGCAAAAACGCAGCTTTGGAAAGCAAAGAAGAAATCAGAAAATTATTGGAGGACAATACCAAAATGGTATTCATTACAGCTGGTATGGGTGGAGGCACGGGAACAGGTGCAGCTCCTGTAATTGCCAAAATAGCCAAGGATATGGACATCCTTACTGTAGGCATTGTGACAGCACCATTTATATTTGAAGGCAGGAAAAAAACCTTATCTGCCCAGATTGGTATAGAATCACTCCGGGAAAACTGTGATACGGTCCTTGTGATTTTAAATGACAAGTTAAGGGTGATGTATGGCAACCTTCCAATCCGCCAGGCATTCGGGAAAGCTGACAATATTCTGAGTACCGCCGCCAAATCCATCGCTGAAATCATCACAGAAACACAGGAAGTCAATGTGGATTTTGAAGATGTTAAAACGGTAATGAAAGATGCCGGTGCCGCAGTAATGGGATCGGCCACGGAAGAAGGGGAAGGCAGGGCCCTCAAAGCTGCCGAAAGAGCCATTTCCTCTCCCCTGCTCAACAACGTAGATATTAAGGGAGCAGAAAAAATCCTGCTGTCCATCATGTCAGGAGAGGATGAAGAGCTTTCTATGGACGAACTGGTAGAAATAACAGAATTTATCCAGAACAAAGCTGGAGATATGGCCGATGTAATTTTCGGTCAGGGGATTGACCCAGACCTGAAAAAATCCATCCGGGTGACTGTCATCGCGACTGGTTTTCAGACAGATTCTCTGGCAGATAAAACCTTTTCCCAGGATAAGAAAAAAGACGAAGAACAAACCCGAAAAGTCATCCACCTTGAATCTGGAAAAACATCAAAAGTTGAAGAAGATGTTACCCGTTCGGGACAAACTGTAACTTTTTCCGTACAACAACCTCCACAGGCTCCGGATGAATCCGAAACCACAAATAAGGAGGAAGAAAAACCTACGGCGAAAGAAAGCCCAGGCTCAGAAAAACCTGCCGAGAAAGAAAAAAGAGAAGAGCGGAAGGAAGCAGATGATGATTTTGAATACGTGGCTCCAAATCCAACTCCGGAACCCAAGAAGGTATTGACCCTCTTTGATAAACCGGATCATGAAGCCTACGAAAATCAGGAGAAAAAACAGGAAGAGACAAACGTTTATCAAAACGATTATTTCGAGCAGATCAAAGAAAAAGCCATGAAAAGGGCCCATGATCGATTTGAAAAACTACGGCAAATGAGATCTGTCAACCAAACCCCTGAAGAATTTAAAGAAAAACTGGAAATTCCTGCCTATCAGAGAAAAAACATCAAACTTCACCAGGTACAACACAGTTCCGAAAGAAGCCTGTCAAAATTCAACCTAAACGACGATAACGAGATCATTAGCAACAACAGGTTTCTCCACGATAATGTGGATTGACATTAAAAATCAATCAGTGATTTGGCCTGTTCATGCAATAAGCTAAGGTATAACTTATTGGTGAGCAGGCCATCTGACATGTTTTCCTCAATTTTGGCCAGTTTGATTTTATTGGCCAATACATGCATTCCCAGGTAATTGAAAATATCGGTCAGGTGGCTCAGCGCAATGCCACCTCCACCGATACCTGAGGAAATCCCCACCAGTGCACATTTTTTGGACCTGAAGCTGTTGGGATAGGTCATCCCATCAATGAATGACTTCAATATACCCGGAAAAGATCCATTGTATTCCGGTACGATAAACACAAACTTTGCACCTTCCTTTACCCGATTATGAATAGCATTATAGGCTTTATTTTTACCATTATTTTCATAAAGTGCCGTAAAAACAAAGTCATCCGGGAGTTCGGTCAAATTAATTACCTCACTCTCCGCCCCATTGTGCGCCAATATCTCCCGGTAAAGTTCTGCCACACTGGCTGACACAGCCTGCTTTCTATTGGTGCTTACTATAATTTTTATCATAGACCTTTAATTTTGATTACATAAATACAATCATGCCCCCCATAAAGTTTCTTATTTGCTATATTTGAAATCTACCATTTCACATTTACGGGAAATAATTTTCTTAGCCAGCCGATCATGCGAAAAGAACCTGAGATAGCATATACAGAAAAAATCGATCATGCAGTCCTTCACCTGCAAGGGCTGTTGAAAACAGAACCTGAAACCGGAATTATTCTCGGCACGGGGCTTGGAAGCCTGATCAATGACATTGACGTTAAACTCGAAATCCCTTACGAAGACATCCCCTACTTCCCTATTTCCACAGTAGAATCCCACCATGGAAAGCTAATTCTGGGGAATCTTGGTGGTAAAAATATCCTGGCCATGAAAGGCCGCTTTCATTATTATGAAGGCTACTCCATGAAAGAAGTTACTTTCCCCATTCGGGTCATGAAAAAATTGGGCATCAGGCAACTACTCATTTCCAATGCTTCAGGTGGCCTAAACCTACAACATAAAATAGGGGATGTAATGGTCATCAATGACCACATTGATTTGTTTCCTGAAAATCCGCTCCGGGGAGCCAATGTAGCTGGCTTCGGAGACAGGTTTCCGGATATGAGCCAGGCATATTGCCCTGAATTTATCCTGTGGGCACTAGAAATTGCAAAAGAAAAGGGAATTGCTTTGCATCAGGGAGTATACGCCGGGGTACAGGGCCCTAACCTGGAAACCCCGGCTGAATACAAATACCTGAGCAGCATTGGTGCGGATGCGGTAGGCATGAGTACCGTACCAGAAGTGATCGTAGCTGTTCATTCTGACATGAAAGTGTTTGCCATCACGGCTATTACTGATCTGGGAACACCCGGAAATATAAAAAAAATCAGTCTTCAGGATGTCTTGAAGGCAGCGGCACATGCAGAGCCTTCCATGAGAAAAATCATGTTAGGTTTGTTGCTTAGGCTGTAATCATTTTTTGCATCCGGGCTTGGAAAAATCAATTTTAAGGTTTTTTAATAATTTTTTTTGTTGACTGGAACAATTTTTGGGTGAATCTGAGAAACAAATTTAAATTATTATGGAAAAAATATTGATTATTGGTGCAAATGGCAAAACTGGTCGATTACTGGTTGAGCAATTATCTTCCCATCCGGAGTATACTCCTATTGCCATGATTCGGGAAAAATCTCAGCAGTCGTTTTTTGAGGAAAAGGGTATAAAAACCGTTATGGGAGATTTGGAAAAGGATTTTAGCCAGGCATTTACAGGTATTGACAAGGTAATATTTGCCGCCGGATCAGGCTCCAAAACCGGGAAAGACAAAACCAAATTGGTGGATGAGTTGGGTGCGATTAAAAGCATAGACCTTGCTCTTAAAAACCAGGTAAAAAAATTCGTTATACTGAGTTCCAGAGGGGCAGAAAACGCCGAAAAGGCAGATGAACCTATGCAGCATTACCTAATGGCCAAAAAAAAGGCTGACGAGTATTTAAAAGCATCGGGCCTTCCATATGCTATTGTCAGACCGGGTAAATTAACAGACGGACCATATACCGGAAAAATAAAAGTGGCAGCTGTATTGAATTCAAAAGGAGAAATATCGAGGGCCGATGTAGCTGCTGTTTTGATCCACATGCTGGACACATCCTTACAGGGATCACAAGCTTTTGAAATACTGGGGGGAAAAGTGGAGGTTTCCGAAGCCATACATTTATTTCTGAAATCAGGTCAATCGGTGGTTTAATCCTTTTAGCAGCAGCTGATTAGGCATGTATCATTTTTTTGATTAAATTTAGAGAAAGCAAAACCCAATCAAAACCCATGATATACCTGCCTTTCATTTTAGTAGCATCAGTACTGTTCAGCCAGGATCCCAACCCCATCTTTGAGGAGCAAACCCTGGATAATCAAATTGAAATTGGCTATGGCCTTGCCATTGGCGATGTTGATGGAGACGGCAAACCGGATATTCTACTGGCCGACAAGAAGGAGTTTGTTTGGTATAGAAATGGGGACTGGAAAAGGTTTGTCATGGTAGAAAACCTCACTCCTAATGATAATGTATGCATTGCTGCCCGGGATATCAATGGAGATGGAAAAGTGGAGGTGGCTGTGGGTGCCCAATGGAATCCCGGCGAAACCTCAGATGACAGTCTTTCCGGATCCGTTCATTACCTGATAAGGCCCACGGATCCGACCCAAAAATGGGAACCTGTAAAACTTCACCATGAGCCGACTGTACACCGCATGCGCTGGATAAAAGCGGATAAAGGCCTTTTTCATTTGGTCATGCTTCCATTACATGGCAGGGGAAATTCGGGTGGAGAAGGAGCGGGTGTGAAGGTAATCGGCTATGAAATGCAAGACGAAAAAGGCCTTGACTGGAAGCATTGGGTCATCGATCAGTCCATGCACATTACCCATAATCTGGAAATCTCTCCCAATGAGAAAGCGGGGGAATCACTTTATATAGGTGGCAAGGAAGGTGTCAAAGCCTTTCATTATGCCAATAATGAATGGCAGGCCCACCCAAATGGTACCTGGTTGGTTGACGATCATGGCTTTGGAGAAATCCGCATTGGCAAAAATGCATCCGGACATCCCTTCCTCACCGGGGTTGAGCCTTTCCATGGCCCTACCCTATCGGTATATCTTCCGAATGATGACAAATTTACCAGAGATAACCTGATGCGGAAAGAACTTACTTCCGACATGAATCAGGGACATGGATTGGCTACAGGCGATTTACTTGAGCAGGGAGAAGATCAGATTATTATTGGATGGAGAGAACCAAACGATTCAGGGGATTTAGGCATCAAACTTTTTTATACAGGTCCTGACCATTCCTGGAAAGCACATTGGGTAGATAAAAACGGAATGGCTTGCGAAGACCTCAAAGTAGCGGATTTGAATGGAGATGGCAAACCTGAAATCATTGCATCGGGAAGAGCTACCAAAAACCTTAAAATTTATTGGAACAAAAGCAATTGATCGTTGTGCTATACCTTAAAGTTCACCAAATAATCACAGTCCCATGATTCCTCTCCTCAAGTGCTCTCTTGTACTGCTTTTGACCCTATTGGCCATGTCGCCTGGTTACGGGCAGCATTTAGCTCCTTTGGCAACGGACTTTATCCAAAGTCTGGACAAGGAACTTAAAAATCAGGCCTGTTTCCCTTTTGATCACCAAGAAAGGTTTAACTGGCATTTTGTGCCCAGAGAAAGAAAAGGCCCCACCTTTCACGACTTCAATGAACAACAAAAAGCAGCTGCCCTTACCCTGATGCGCGCTTCGCTGGGGGAAGCAGGAAAAACAAGGGCAGAAGCCATAATTGAACTTGAAAACGTATTGAGGGAAGTAGAAAACCGGCCTTCAGATGACAGTTACCGGGATCCTTTAAACTATCATTTTAGCATTTTTGGTTCACCGGATAAATCCAATGATTGGGGATGGCGACTTGAGGGTCACCACCTATCGCTCAATTTCTCTTCATCGAAAGGCACCCTGGTCTCCACCACACCCTCCTTTATGGGGGCTAATCCGGGCATTGTACTTTCAGGACCCCAGATGGACAGGCAGGTTTTGGCAGAGGAGACCAATCAGGGTTTTGCCTTGCTTGCATCCCTTACTGAGTCCCAAAAAAAAATCGCTAAATTCAGCAACGAGGCTCCTTTTGACATTATCACCTCCAATGACCGCAAGGCATCGGAACTGGAGCCAAAAGGGCTTTCTTTTAGTTCCCTGAATACAGAACAACAAACTTTATTTAAAAACCTGGTACAGGTTTATCTTTCTCGAAATACCGCTGAATACCTGAAAAAGCTCATGGACAGAATCAACCGCATAGGTTGGGATTCTTTCTCATTTGCCTGGGCAGGCAGTGAAATAAACCAGGTAGGGGAACCGCATTATTACAGGATACAAGGTGCTGACCTCATCATTGAATATGACAATATTCAAAACAATGCGAATCATGTGCATACTGTCATTCGGGATTTGCAAAACGATTTTGGCGGAGATCTTTTGCAGGCTCATTACCAACTGGACCATGCCGCTTCAACCCTTTCAGACTAAATAACTTATCATTTGTTGCTCGTCTTAAAAATTTCGGTTTAAATCCGCATTAAATTAACCTTTGAATCAGGAAAACCTAATCCGCCTGATAAACCCTGACATAATCCACAACATACTGTTTGGGGAATAATGTGCCTGATGGATCCCCACCATTCCCACCTATGGCCAGGTTTAATAGTATATAGTGGGGCTGGTGAAACGGATTGAAACCATCAGGATTTACCGTCTTCTGAAGGTCCACTTCATTGAGCAGTTCATCATCCAAATACAACTTGATATGATCCTCCGTCCAGTCCAGTTTCCATACGTGAAATTTTGCTGGCCAATCGGGGTCTTTCTCCAGGAAATCTGAAAATGAAATTTTTGATTCATCCCAATTGGCTCTTTTATCGGGATGTGCCCAGGCTGCATTGGCCAGTATGGTGGGTTCTCCATCCGAAAGATAATATTCCATCACATCAATTTCTCCAATTACTTTTTCTTCCTGTAAGGATAGGTGATCTGTTGCCAAAAAGTTTTGGGAAATGTTTCCATGCCATCAAAGCCCAGGGGAATATCCCTTCCTTCATGTGGAATGTATGCTGTTCCAAACAAATAATCCCAGACACTTAAGGTCAGCCCATAATTCACCCCATACGATCCTTCGGGCAGCTTTTTGGAATGATGCCAGATATGCATGATGGGGTTGTTCAGGACATATTTCAACGGGCCATAAGTGATCCTCAGGTTCGCATGATTCAGGTGTCCTATGGCCGTTGCGAAAATATGTACCAGAAAAAAGTCTATCAGGCCAAAGCCTATCATGGCCAGGGGTATGTATTGCGCACTCTTGTAAACAATGGTTTCCATCCAATGGAATCGCAGATGCGCCGCAAAGCCCATTTGCTCTACAGAATGGTGCACCTTATGGAATTCCCATAGTGCCGGCACCCGGTGGAGCATGCGGTGAACATTCCATTGGATAAAATCCGCCACAACAAATAACAAAACAAATTGTGCCCATTTCGGCCAGGAACTCACTTCAATTGCTACCAGGTTACTGATACCAAAAAGCCCAAGAAAATCATTAAAGGCCTCCACCGCTACGTTGGAAATGGCATTGTAAGCAATCAGGGAAAACAGAAAGAAATTAAAAAACATGTAAAAGCCATCCAACCAAAAGTCTTTTCTGAGAGCAGGCTGTGATTTCCTCCAGGGAAAAACCAATTCAAGTAGCCAAACCACCAAGGAAAGCCCTACCAGCCACCAGAAGTAGTTGGTCCAGGAGGGATACATGATTTCGTTCATCAGGTAATTGAAATACCCATAATAGGCATCGGAAATAATGCGGATGTACTTTCCCATATTATTTAAATCTTTAGCTAGACAGTCCAGGTAGTCATAAGGTTTTCACACGAATATTCTTTCCAGTTGTTATCCAATCTGAAATCAGGTGAAATAAAATTCCATTTTTTGAAAAGAGGAGACTTACACAAGCCCCCTCTTTATCGCTATTAAACCCAGTAATAAACAAATTAATTCGTGAAATTTATCAACCTGACTTTTATTCTCAACGAACAAATATAGGTATACCCTACCTGAATTTTGGTGACAAGTATTACAATGCCTAATCAACTCCCTATCTCAACCATTGGGAACAATCGGGAAAATTTATTATTATTAGGGTAATACAAATAGCTAAAACATTTTTAATGTATTACACTACCGACACGGCCACTACTCCCAACGCAAAAATACCGGAAGGCGACTTGAAGGACAAGTGGTCCAACTTCAAGGACAAAACACGCCTGATCAGTCCAAACAACAGGCACCAATACAAGATTCTTGTAGTGGGCACAGGTCTTTCAGGAGCATCAGCTGCTGCCAGCCTTGCCGAACTGGGATATAATGTCTCCACTTTTTGTTTTCAGGATTCTCCTAGAAGGGCCCATTCCGTGGCTGCACAAGGAGGGGTTAATGCGATGAAAAATTATAAAAATGATGGAGACAGTGTTTACAGAATGTTTTATGATACTTTAAAAGGAGGTGATTTCCGGGCCCGGGAAGCCAATGTATACCGGCTGGCAGAATGTTCTTCCCACCTGATCGACCAGGCAGTCGCCCAGGGAGTCCCATTTGCCAGAGAATACAGCGGATACCTGGCAAATCGCTCCTTTGGTGGTGTTCAAGTAAGCAGAACTTTTTATGCCAGAGGACAAACAGGCCAGCAACTTCTTCTGGGGGCCTACCAGGCCATGATGCGACAGGTTCATTTGGGCAGGATAAAAAGTTTTACCCGCCATGAAATGTTGGACCTGGTCACGGAGAATGGAGTGGCAAAGGGAATTATTGTGCGAAACATGGACAATGGAGAAATCAGCAGACATGCAGCACATGCAGTAGTACTGGCCACCGGTGGATTTGGTAAAATCTATTACCTGTCCACGCTGGCTATGGGCTGCAATGGTTCTGCCATTTGGCGTGCACACAAGAAAGGAGCATGGACATCTTGTCCCAGCTGGACCCAAATACACCCCACCTGTCTTCCCCAGGCAGGAAACTACCAATCTAAACTTACCCTCATGTCAGAGTCCTTAAGGAACGACGGCAGGATATGGGTGCCACAAACCAAGAATGAAAACAGAAAAGCCATTGAGATACCAGAGGAAGACAGGGATTATTACCTGGAAAGAAAGTACCCCTCCTATGGCAACCTGGCCCCAAGGGATATTGCCTCCAGAGCTGCCAAAGAGCGAATTGATGCAGGGCATGGGGTAGGTCCCCTGAAAAATGCCGTTTACCTGGATTTTAAAGATGCCATCGCTACTCAGGGAAAAGATATTATCAGCAAAAAATACGGCAATTTATTCAATATGTACGAAAAAATCACGGGTATCAATGCCTATCAACAACCCATGATGATTTCCCCGGCGGCACATTTCTCCATGGGGGGGCTATGGGTAGATTATGAACTTAGCACCAATATACCTGGATTATACGCTATAGGAGAAGCTAACTTTTCAGACCACGGCGCCAACCGGCTTGGTGCCAATTCTTTGCTGCAAGCTTGCATAGATGGGTATTATATACTGCCTCAGACATTACCTCAATATCTGGCACAGCAGGGCAAAGCTACACCACCCGAATCAAGTTCAGAAGCATTTATGAACGCCGAAAACCAGGTGCGATCACAGCTGGAAGAATTGTCCGGAATAAACGGTAGCAAGACAGTGGACCATTTTCACCGGGAGTTGGGTAAGATACTCTATGACAAATGCGGTCTATCCAGGTCAGCCAAAGGATTGACAGAAGCCATAGAATCTATCCGGGTGTTGAGGAAATCCTTCTTCCAGGAATTGAAAATACCCCAGGTCCTTCAGGGTATTAATGAAGAATTGGAAAAAGCCGGGAGGGTAGCGGATTACCTGGAAATCGGTGAATTGATGTGTATTGATGCGCTGAGCAGGGAAGAGTCCTGCGGGGCTCATTTTAGGGAGGAACACCAAACTCCGGATGGGGAAGCAAAAAGAAATGATAGTGATTTCAGTTACATTTCCTGCTGGAAAAAAAATGAAGATACCCCCGTGCTGATAAAAGAACCTTTACAGTTTGAATTTACAAAGCCCACAGAAAGGAGTTACAAATAATGGATTTTAAGCTTAAAATTTGGCGTCAGGACAATCCCCAATCGAAGGGTAAAATGGTAGATTATGAGGTTAAAAAAATATCGCCCGATACTTCATTTCTTGAAATGCTGGATCAGCTGAATGAAACCCTCATCCTTAGAGGAGAAAACCCCATTTCATTTGATTACGATTGTCGGGAAGGGATATGTGGACAGTGTTGTCTGTTTATCAATGGCAGGGCACATGGTCCTATTGAACATACCAGTACCTGCCAATTACACATGCGCTCATTCAGGGAAGGAGAGACCATACACGTAGAACCTTTCCGCGCCGGGCCTTTCCCCGTCAAAAAGGACTTAAAGATAGACAGGCAAGCCTTGGATAAAATCATTGCATCTGGTGGTTATATTTCGGTAAATAACGGCCAGGCACCAGAAGCCAATCAAACCCTGATTGATAGCGATACCATAGAACAGGCTTTTGATGCCGCATCCTGCATCGGCTGCGGAGCCTGTGTAGCGTCCTGTAAAAACGGCAGTGCTGCCTTGTTTACCGCAGCCAAAATAAGCCATCTTTTTCAATTGCCTCAGGGAAAAATCGAGCATAAAAAACGGATCAAAAACATGGTGGAAACGATGGACCAACTTGGTTTTGGAGCCTGCTCCAATACCGGGGCATGCGAGGTGGAATGTCCTCAGGGAATATCCATAAGCCACATCGCTTTAATGAACAGAGAATTTTGGAAATAATATCCCTGACATGAACCTCGCAGCTATAGATATCGGTACGAACAGTATCCACATGATCATCGTGAAGATCAGGTCCGGGAATCACTTTGACATTTTAATGCAGGAAAAAAGCATGGTCAAACTTGGGGTTGGTGTTTTTGCCAATAATTTACTGAGCCCAAAGGCTATGGAAGACGGTGTGGCTACCATCAAAAGATATGTACAACTCGCAGATCAATATGGAGTAGACGACATCATTGTGTCTGCAACAAGTGCCACACGGGAAGCAAAAAATGGCAGGGAGTTTTTAGACAGACTGATTCATGAAGCGGGCGTATCCCCAAAACTTATCTCGGGAAAAGAAGAGGCCAAACTTATTTTTCTGGCCGTAAAAGAGGCCATTTCCATCAAAAAGGAAAAAATTCTGGTACTGGATATAGGAGGCGGGAGCACAGAAGCGGTAGTAGGAGATAAAAACCAGGTTTTATTTGGGCATTCTATGAAATTGGGTGTGTTGCGTTTATTGGACAAAATAGGTCACCAAAACGCTCTGAATGAGGAGGAGCAGGAAGCATTGAAATCCCAAATCCGGCAAGCCGCAACAAAAATCATGGAAAAGGCCCTGGAAACAGGTTTTGACCGGGTGGTCGGGACTTCTGGTACCATCAGGTCATTGGCAGAAGCCTGTTTGGAAAAAAAGGACAATCCTTCTCCCGAAAGTGTCAATGCCGAAGAAGTGCAACTGGCAGATCTTATCAAACTCCGTGACAAGCTATTGGAATTACCTCCGGAAAAACGAGGGGAAATACCTGGAATAAGTGCCAACCGAACCGATGCAATCCATCTGGGTGCCACACTTTTGGTAGAGTTGCTCCAAATAGCCAATGTCAAAAGCTTAACCATCTCGGATGCCTCCTTGCGGGAAGGAATGATCATCCATCACATCGAAAAGCAAAAACTACCAATAGGGGAGGAAAATCAAGGAAAGAATTTGAAAGAGAAGAGTTGTTTTTGGCTCGCCAATAGGTATGAAACCGAGTTGGAAGCCAAAAAACATGTCTCCGGTCTGGCCCTTCAGTTATTTGACCAGCTCAAACACCTCCATCAAGCTGGAGACCAGGAACGAAGCATGCTGTACCATGCAGCTTTAATTTACGATGTTGGTTTGTTTATTAAATTTCAGGATTTTCATAAGCACTCCAGGTATATTATCAACAACAGTCAGCTGAGAGGTTTCACCAATGAAGAAATCCTTGTGCTGGGCCACCTGGCAAGATACCACAGAAAAAAAGGACCAAAAAAAAGGCACAAACGTTTTAAAAAGTTGTCCGCTGTACAAAAGGATCAGGTCAGGTTACTTGCGGGCATTTTAAGGATTGCTATTGGGCTGGACAAGACTAAAAACCAATGGGTGCAAAACATCTATTGCCTTCCACAAAAAAACCAGCTTCAGATTCAGGTTTTTTCAGTTGAAAATGTAACCCTTGAAATCTGGGAAGCACAGAGGTTTTCAGATACTCTGTCAAAGTATTTGAAAAGGGATATCAAAATCGAAGTTGGTTAAGCCAAGCCATTCCGGTGATAAAAATCACTTATTTTAGCAAAAAATCGGGTCACATTTGTATTTCATTTATTTGAACAATCCTGTGTTTCAAAACGGTAAGTTGATATATAAAAATTAAGATACTAATGGACCTGAAAAAATATTTACCCTTTCTACAATGGCTTCCCGATTACAATAAAGACTACCTGAAGGGTGACTTGTCTGCTGGGATTACAGTAGGCATCATGCTTATTCCCCAGGGAATGGCCTATGCCATGCTTGCAGGACTGGAGCCCATACATGGTTTGTACGCCGTTACAGTGCCATTGATTTTGTATGCTATTTTTGGTAGCTCCAGGCAGCTGGCAGTCGGACCGGTGGCCATGGTTTCCCTATTGACTGCGGCCGGAATCAGCAGCCTGGGACCCAGTTCTCCTGCTGAATACCTCCTGTATGCACTTACACTGGCATTTCTGGTAGGATTGATTCAATTTATTATGGGTGCTTTCCGTCTGGGTTTTGTGGTGAATTTCCTTTCCCATCCGGTGATCAACGGTTTTACTTCCGCTGCCGCTATCATCATTGGCCTGAGCCAGATCAAACATCTCTTCAAAATCAACCTGCCCAATAGCGAGCATATCCAGGAAATGGCGTTGGCCATTGCTCAAAACATTGGGGATACCCATTGGCTCACCCTGGGCATTGGCCTATTGGGAATACTGATCATTAAATTTGGAAAAAGAATTCATCCTGCTCTTCCGGCGCCCTTGATTGCTGTAATTGCAGGTATTTTGCTGGTTTGGGGATTTGGCTTAACAGAAAGGGGGGTGAAAATTGTCGGAGAAGTGCCCAGTGGTCTCCCTACCTTGTCCTTCCCTTCCTTCGACATCAATGGTTGGTCTACCCTCCTGCCCATAGCACTTACCATATCATTGGTGGGGTTTGCAGAAAGTTTTGCTGTGGCAAAAACCATACAGGCAAAACATAAAAATTACAAGCTAGATGCCAATCAGGAGTTGATGGCATTGGGAATGGCCAATTTTGGGGCTGCTTTTTTTAACGGTTATCCCGTCACAGGAGGGTTTTCCAGGACCGCTGTAAACAACCAGGCAGGGGCAAAAACCACCATGGCTTCCGTCATCAGTGCCATTTTAATCCTGTTGACATTGTTGTTCTTCACCGGACTGTTTTATTACCTGCCCTCAGCAATTTTAGCGGCGGTGGTATTGGTAGCGGTTGCGGGATTGATAGACTTAAAGGAGCCTTTTGAACTATGGAAAAAAGACAAGACCGATTTCGCCATGCTTATTGCTACCTTCCTGATTACTTTAACCTTGGGAATCGAAACAGGAATCATTACAGGTATGATTTTATCCTTACTGGTGGTGATTTACAGGGCTTCCAGACCGCATATGGCTCAATTGGGCCGCGTTCCAGGGACAAAAATATACCGCAATATACGCAGGTTCAATGACCTGGAAATCAATAAAAACCTCCTTATCGTCAGAATTGACGGACCCATTTATTTTGCCAATGTGGAATTTATCAGGGATAAAATGAACCAATGGCTCTCGGAAAGGAAGAACCAAACCAAAATGATCGTATTCAATATGGAAAGTGTAACAAGTATCGACAGTACTGGAGCTCACGCACTTTATGAATGGATACAAACCTGGAGAACAAACGAAATAGACGTATGCATTTCCGGAACAAAAGGACCTATCCGCGATGTATTGAACAAATGGAAACTGATTGAATGTATTGGTGCGGATCACATGTTTATGGATGATTATTCTGCAACTGCCTATTTTGATCAGACACTTGACTCAAAAAGCCAGGAAAAATATGCACCTTACGCCATTCAAAGTAATGTTGACAAAAAATAAATTTCAAAAAGCTTTTTAATCCCGAAAGAAACAACTCTTCTGCAAAAAAACTTAACCTTTTTAAATAACATTGGCCTCGGGCAAAGCCTGAGGCCAATGTGCTTTCGATCAAAAATTAATCTTAAACCCTACAAAAAAAGCTTCAATCCCGGAAAATTTCCGGCATGCTTTCCTTCACTGAAAGTTTGGAAAGAAATTTCTTTACGTGTTGATTTTTCCTCGCCTTTTCCCTGTCCTTTAGATCCATAGACCCACTTAGAATATAGATCTTAGAGCCCAGCTTTTCAGAATCAATCTGCTCCAAAAAATCCCAACCACTCATTTGGGGCATAACAAGATCCAGAAACAGGTACTTTGGATTGATATCAGTTATTTTCTCCAGTGCCTCTACAGCTGAAGAAAATTTAAATATCCTGAAAGGTGAATGAAAATGTTTATGAATGTATTTTTCAGTAACAAAAGTACTTACCTCATCATCATCTATCAATACTATATCTATCATCAAAATACATTTATCATGTTACAAAAACCATTTTGCACATAACAAACATATAATAAAAAATAAATACATCCAAAGATTAGAACAATTATTTAACGCTTTTTTTGTTTTTCAAATGTTGTTTTTTGTATTTAACATCTAAAAAATGCAACCAAATAAATTAAAAACGAGATGAGCGGACTTCTCACTTAAAGATTAAATTTTAGCTTTACCAAATTTTTGAGGTATTCGCCATAGCCACTTTTTCCCAACTTTGCAGCAGATTGAAGCAACTTTTCTTCATTGATAAACCCATTTCTGTAAGCAATTTCTTCAATACACCCGATTTTAAGACCTTGTCTTTCTTCAATCACCTCAACAAATTGTGCAGCCTGCAGCAGTGATTGATGGGTCCCCGTGTCCAGCCAGGCTGTCCCCCGGTTTAGAATACCTACATTGAGTTTCCCTTTCCGCAGATAAACGTTGTTAATATCGGTGATTTCCAGTTCTCCCCTGGAACTGGGTTTGATGTTTTTGGCGATTTCCACTACTTCATTGTCATAAAAATAAAGTCCGGGAACAGCAAAATTGGATTTGGGCAATTTGGGTTTTTCTTCTATGCTCAAAACTTTATTGTGATCATCAAATTCGACCACCCCGTATCTTTGCGGATCATTTACATGGTAAGCGAATACCACTCCTCCATCGGGATTTGTATGTTCCTTCAGGGTTTTGTACAATCCCGTCCCGTAAAAAATATTATCTCCCAGGATTAAAGCTACTTTTTCCTTACCTATAAACTGCTCTCCTATGATAAAAGCCTGCGCCAAGCCCTCTGGTTTAGGCTGAATGGCGAATGTAAATGAACAACCTACATCCGTCCCATCTCCCAGTAGTTTTTTAAAAGCTTCATTATCTTCAGGTGTGGTAATGATCAGTATTTCTTTGATTCCTGCCATCATCAATACCGATAGGGGGTAATAAATCATCGGTTTATCATAAATGGGCATCAATTGTTTACTTACTGCAATGGTTAACGGATAAAGCCTGGTACCTGATCCTCCGGCCAAAATTATTCCTTTCATGAATACTGCTTTTATTACTCTGCTACACTAAAATTCCTGCGATTGCCGGAACAAAATTTCAAAAACTTCAAATCTGTAAAAACTAATTACCTAAGCATTATTTTGCTTCCAATCATAAAAATATGATTGTTACTAAATTATAAATAATTTCTTATCCTTTAAAATAATCTTAAAAAAACTTCAGTTCAATATGTTTCAAACACAACATTTGAAAAAGAATTGATAATTTTGAATCTTCTTAATGCGTTTATCACTAAGATAAACTAACCACATTGCAAACCTGACATTAACATCTTCTTATGAAAAAGGAAATAATTATTACCACACTAGCCCTTTTTACCGGATTTCTTTGTTCTAATACCCTTTACGGCCAGAATTTTTACAAGGAAAAAATTTCCAGAAACCAATATTTACAAGCTGGATTGGGACTTGGAGCCATGTATGCAGATAATTCCGGTAGATTTCGGGGCCTGGAAGTGAAAACAGGACCATCGGTTTCCTTTACCTATGGCCGAAAAATCCATTCTAATGTCGATCTGCGGGGAAACCTGGGATACCAGCGGACCCAAAGCCAGGATCAAAACTATTTCACAAATCAGGTCGTTCAATCCTGGCGGGAAAATGGGCAGGCCGTAGGCAGTAAAAACAACCTGATATACCTGGATATGATGCCAACCCTGCATATCGTCGGATCCACAAACCATACCCAAAGAAAACGGGTCAATTTGTATCTGGGAACAGGCCTGGGATTGCTTTTTAATTTAAGTGAAGTTACAAACCTTAGTGAAAATGGCTCAGAAAGAAAAAAAAGAAGTCAGGCGGTGCCATATATCCCGGTCAGGGGAGGCTTAAGCTACAGACTTAACCTGTACACCGATATCGCCATTGAGGGAAGCGTATTAATGACTTTTTCAGATGAGCTCGACGGAAATGTAGGATTTAACCGTTTCAACGATTATCCGGTATCCGGGCAGATTGTCTTCAGACGTTACCTAAATACCATAAAATCAGTAGATTAGTCCAGTTTATTTTAAAACATGTCCTGGAAAGGAACTTTTGATGTTTAATTCAGCTTATTAGATGTATATACATATAAAATAAGTCGTTTATGAAGCCTACACTAAAAGATATCCGTCCTTTGGGTTTTCAATGGCAAACTCAAGATCCATTTTTGTTTTGTGCCCATCACCATGATTTCTTTCCCAGGGGCCTACCTGACATGTCCCCTGAAGCCGGATTGGAAAATCGCATGATCGGACAAGATTTTTCTGGTAAAGATGGATGGAGCATGTACCATGGCAGTAAAGTTCCCGGATTTCCTGCCCATCCGCACAAAGGTTTTGAAACGGTGACCATTGTAGAAAAGGGCCTGGTGGACCACTCCGACTCGTTGGGAGCGGCAGGCAGGTTTGGCAATGGTGACACACAGTGGATGACCGCCGGAAAAGGAGTCATGCATTCTGAAATGTTTCCCCTTCTCAATGAAAAGGAAGGAAATGAACTACACTTGTTTCAAATATGGTTAAACCTACCCAAAACAAAAAAAAATGTACCGGCCCATTTCAAAATGATGTGGAAGGAAGAAATACCTGTGGAGACAGTAAGGGATTCAAATGGAAAAACCACTGAAATTAAATTAATCGCAGGGAAATATGGTGAGCGCAGAGCCCTGCCCCCTGCACCTGACTCCTATGCTGCAGACCCTTCCAATGAAGTGGCCATATGGTTGATAAAAGCAGCGCCTGATGCCTCCTTTATCCTCCCGGAGGTTTCCCAAGGGACCAATAGGAGCTTGTTTTTCTACCGTGGTGATTATATTGATCTGGAAGGCGAGCGGATTAGCAATGACCATTCCATTGATTTGGGTGACATGAAATCATTTGAAATAAAAAATGGTAGTCAAACCGGATATTTTGCTTTCCTTCAAGGAAAACCCATATCAGAAAAAGTGGTTCAGCATGGCCCATTTGTGATGAACAGCAATCAGGAAATCCAGGAAGCCG
Source organism: Cyclobacterium plantarum (assembly GCF_011290685.1). Lineage (GTDB taxonomy): Bacteria > Bacteroidota > Bacteroidia > Cytophagales > Cyclobacteriaceae > Cyclobacterium > Cyclobacterium plantarum. The sequence goes on along the minus strand of NZ_JAANYN010000005.1, from coordinate 478,521 downwards.
TTCACGAATTTCAAAGGACGCAATTTGGTGGCTGGCCATGGAAAAGCCATGAACATACCCATGAAAAAGGGAGGGGTCGTTTTGCCATTCATGCCGATGGCAGAGAAGAGATCAAGTAATCAAAAGCCGGCAGGTAAATGCCTGCTGGCTTTTGAAATTATTTTACATATTTAGCAGCTGCAAGGTAGTCATAACTCATGGCAACACTCTTTATGGGCTCGTGGTTATATCGCTCCACTTCCACATAGTAGCCTTTCATACCTTGTGCATAAGCGGCCTTAAAAATTGGTTTGAAGTCCATTTCTCCGCTTTGGCCGATTTCCTCCTCATCTTTGATATGCAACAAAGGAAATCTTCCTTTGTATTTTTTAAGGTAGTCTACAGGATCATATCCCCCTTTGGTAGCCCAGTAAACATCGAGCTCCATGCAAAACAGATCCGGATCCGTATTTTCCAGCATGAAATCATACATCACCTGCCCTTCAATTTTCTCAAATTCCCTGGCATGATTATGAAATCCGAATACAAGTCCCTTGGCTTTTGCAATGGCCCCCACCTGATTGTAATAATTACACCACAATTCCAGCTCTTTTAAGGTATCGGGTTTGGGCATGGAGGGTTTGATTAGAAAATCTGCTCCTACAGCGGCATGAGCTTCAGCAGCTTCCTTCCACCAGTCCATTGCGGCGGTATGATTGGCCCCCTGAAAATCTCTTGGACCTCCTACATGGGCACTTTGCATCGTCATTCCCAAGTCAGCAACCAACTTTTTAATAGCTACAGGGGACATGCCATAAATCTTTCCATCAGCATAATTTGCCGCCTCCAGGTTTTTAAACCCAATGGCAGCTACCTGCTCCAATACCCCTGCCACATTTCCTTTGATATCCTCTCTAAGCGAGTACAATTGCAACCCGATTTCTTTTTTGGCGAAAGCGGACCCATTGGCCAATTGACTTCCCGCAGTGGCCGACATCAGGGTCAATGCCCCCATTTTTTTAAGGAATGACCTTCTTCGAATATTCTTTTCCATAGGTTTACTGTTTGATAATTGTAATTTAAAATCAAAGATCTTTTTATAGCTTAAAGCTAGTTATAAAATTACGTTTAACGGTTAAAAACAATTGTTTTCAGATTTTCATATTAGCGGAGAATAAAGTCAAGCTAATTTTTGCTAACTTGAACGGCAAAAATAAAATAAAATTGAATTATTAATGGAAATTGAATGGAGATATTAGGATTGGACATTGGGGGTTCCGGCATTAAGGCAGCTCCGGTAAATATTGAAACGGGGGAGCTGCTGGCGGAAAGATACAGGGTACCCACCCCCAGGCCAACAAAACCAGAAAGTGTAGCTGAAGCAGTCCTAACTCTTATTGAACATTTTGACTGGAAAGGTCCCGTAGGCTGCGGATTTCCCACTGTGGTAAACAATGGACAGTGCATGACCAAAAGCAATATCCATAAAAGTTGGGTGGGCGTTCATGTAGACCAGTTGTTGGCGGAAAAGACCGGCTTACCGGTTACGGTTATCAATGATGCCGATGCTGCAGGCCTGGCTGAAATGACCTTTGGGGCAGGAAAAGGAAAGATGGGATTGGTAGTAACCGTCACCATTGGGACTGGTTTAGGCACAGGTGTATTTTATAACGGGCAACTTATTCCCAATTTTGAATTGGGCAGGATATATTATAAAAACGGGGAGATCATTGAGTATTTTGCAGCAGATTCAGCAAGGAAAAATGAAAACCTCAGCTACAAAACCTGGGGGAAACGCTTTAATAAATTCTTAAAACACACTGTCAGGATCATCTCTCCCGATTTATTTATTTTGGGTGGAGGTGCAAGCAAAAAACTTGACAAGTTTGAAAATGAAATCACGGTAGATGTTCCTGTGATCGTTGCCGAAAACAAAAACGAAGCAGGTATCATCGGAGCAGCTGTAGCAGCATATTTGAAAATCCACAAGGAGCAAACAGTGGCAGGAAATCGAGCATGACGCAAGGGAGTTACATCGATTTTGCAATAGGCGAAAGCCATTTGTCTACCGGACAGGCAGGTAACCCTAATACTATAAACACATGAAGCATTGGCTACTGATTGGAATTTTCATTTTGGGTTATGGCATGTTGTCCAAAGGATTATGCCAAAATTCCATAATCATGACTGTCAGCGGTCCTATCCCCGCAGCGCAAATGGGAAAGACATTGATACATGAACATATATTGGTGGACTTTATTGGGGCAGACAGCATCTCCTCCTCCCGTTGGGATAAAGAACAAGTTCTGGAGACCGTCAGCCCATATGCAGAGGAGATAGCTGCATTTGACATAAATACCCTTATAGAATGCACCCCGGCCTACCTGGGAAGGGACCCCGAATTGCTTCTGGCACTTTCCAAAAAATCGGGGCTAAATATTCTTACGAACACAGGCTATTATGGGGCTGTGAACAATAAATATCTTCCCGAAAAGGCTTTTGATTTATCCGCAAAAGAATTGGCTGCCATCTGGATAGCAGAATGGGAATCTGGCATCGAAAATACCGGCATCAAACCTGGTTTTATCAAGATAGGCGTAAACAGTGACAGTCTTTCTGATATGCACCAAAAGCTCATTCGGGCAGCAGGTTTAACCCACAAGCAGACAGGTTTGACCATTGCCTCTCATACCGGCCCCTACGTACCCGCAAGCCAACAAGTGGCTCTGTTGAAAGAAATAGGGGTTCATCCTTCTGCCTTTATCTGGGTGCATGCACAGAACGAAAGCAACATGGAAAATTATTCACGGCTGGCCCATGAGGGTGCCTGGATAAGCCTGGACGGCATACAGCCATCAAACCAGGTGGAATACCTTAAAAAGTTGAAATTTCTTAAAGAAAGAGGGCTTTTGGATCGGATTTTGATCTCTCATGACGGGGGTTGGTATAGCCCGGGAGAAGAGAATGGGGGCAATTTCAGAGAATACACTACCATATCCCGGGAATTTATACCGCTGCTACTTGAGAATGGCTTTACCAAAGCAGACATCCGGCAGCTAATGGTCAGCAATCCTGCCAATGCATTTTCTATTGGAATAAAATTTTCCAAAAACGATTGATACAATTATTTCATTAATAAAAACCCAAAAACCATGAAAAGTAAGCACATTGTCCCTGCCCTGTTGAGTATTTTCCTTCTTGTCAACCACAGTTTTGCACAGGAGGCAAAAATGAAATCCATTTTTAACGGAAAAAACCTGAAAGGATGGACCGTTCAACCAGAAGATAATATTTGGTGGACCGTTGAAGACGGAAAAATTGCCGTAGAAAATGACCCTACGAAAACAGGCTCCATTCTTTGGACCAAAAAAGAGTATGCTGATTTTGTTTTTCAAATGGACTTCCTGATGGGTACAGGTACGGTAGACTCAGGAATTTTCCTCAGATCCGAAAAAGACCAGATCCAAATTGGCATCTCCGGCTCCCTGCAGCGGGACATGACCGGATCCCCCTATATTCCAGGCAAATCTTATCCTGTAGAAGCAGAAGGGGTAGCTGATGTATTGCAACTAGATGACTGGAACACCATGAAAGTAAGGTTAGTCGATCAGACCTATACCGTTTGGATAAATGGTGAAGAAGTGATGACCTATACTTCCGAAAACATGCCGGAAAAAGGCCCTATTGGGCTTCAGCTACACCCCAACAATGAAATGAGCATAACATTTAAAAACATAATGGTTGGGAAATTATAACCCCAACAGCTCTCATGTAGAATAAAAGAAAGGAGATTATCATTTCTTTAAGTGACTTTGGTCATATTTTTTTAAAAAGCATTTTGTTTATTTTGAAATACATGGATTATACATATGATCATGTATATCTGGAAACGCCTCTTTTGTGGTTTCCAGAATTGAAAGAATAAAGCTTTTAACCAAAACCTAAAATCATGAAACGCATTGTAGTTCCTGTGGATTTTTCTCCCTATTCAGAAAATGCCTTTTTAAGTGCTGCGAAGATTGCTGCTAAAGGAGATGCCACCATTACCTGTGTAAATGTCATTACTTCTGAACTGGATTGGAAAAACCTTTCTGAAAAAGAAAAAACAAAATACCAGGAAGTTCTTGATCTGGAAGCAGAAGCTAAGGATAAGTTAAAATCCTTTATCATGACCCATAAAGTAAAGAGCACCCCTATTGAAGCTGTAGTCGAGGTAGGTGTTCCCAATCAGGTTCTGGCTGAATTGGCTGAAAAGCAAAAAGCAGATCTTATTGTCATCGGTGCCTATGGAAAAGGATATGAAGAAGGAAAATTTATTGGTTCCACCACCCAGAAGGTAATGCGGAACGCCAATTGTCCGGTCCTGGCAGTAAAGAAAGTTTTGGACGGCAGGGCAATGAAAAAGATGGTTTTTGCTTCCCTGTTCAATGAGGCCAGCAAGCCGGCCTTTACCAGAATGAAGCCCCTGATCAAAAATACAGGTGCTTCCGTCTATTTCCTGTTTGTCAATACCCCTTCAAAATTTACCGACAGTGACAAAGCAGAAGAACAAATGCGGAAATATGCCATGGGTCAGGAGGACCTGATCATTCACAGACACATCTTTAACCATGAAGATGCTGAAAAAGGCATTGTAGCTTTTGCAGAAAAGGAAAAAGCAGGCATCATTGGAATCGCATCCAATGTACGAAAGACGAACGCATCCTATCAAATAGGCGTAACGGATACGGTCCTTTTCAAAACCGATATTCCGGTATTGAGTGTGAAATTTGAATAAGTGTATTTGATAATGGGCCGGTGTTTTAGGGAAAATACCGGCCTGTTTTTTTCCTTTGATGTTTTCCCCCCAAATTCCAGCTTTCATTGAGTCTGGTGGAATAGTAATTGAGACATCCAAATAACAGGGTATAGCGTTTAATAGGTGAATAAATTTACAGCCTTTCCTCGGGGGCGATTTCTTGTTTGTGTAAAGATCCTATTGCACCCCATATCAGTTCCAAACCAGAAAACACCTGCTGAATGACATTGGCCATGGTGGAAATGCTCACATCGGTTTTTTTTGTTTTTAGTTGCGTATACAACAATTGTATGAGGGAAGAATAATTGTTTTTCAATTTTGCCTTTACACTTTGCATTATGGCTTCATCCGCTGTTCCCATCGCCACATAATCCTCGAAAACCGTAAGAAAATCCTTCACCTCCCCCTGAAGCCTGTCCAAAATATCCACTACAAAAGGTTCTTCCGAATTCTCCATTTCTACTAAATTATGAACAATATCTTTAAACTCTTTGGCTCCGATTACAAGTGACCTCATGGTCTGAGTCAAGTCATTTAACAGGGTTGCCTCATCCAAACTTAGGTTTTTCTCCTGGAGGAACATGGCAAATAAATACAACTCCTCCTCCAGGTTTTTAAGGTTTTGATAATCCTGGAGCAAATCTTTGGGTTGAAAAGTGATTTTTTTCCAAACTGACGCATCCTTTTTTGGCCTTTTATGTTTGTGAATGATTTTCCAAACCAATTTTAAAGTGTCTTTTAACACCCATTCCAATTCTTTCTCGAATGCAAGAATCGCAACAGAGGGTACATCCAAAGGGACGTTTTTAATATACCTTGACCTTCCTTTAGGCACATATCTCCGAAATCTTTTTGTAAGCCACTTTTCAATAGCAGGTAAAAATGGAAAAAATGCCAAAATCATGATCAGGTTAAAGAGTGAGTTTAGTATTACCAATTCCATAAGTGGATCCACGACATTAAAAAAATGAATAGAGATGTCGATCAATTGGTCGATCCAAAAAAAACAAAATACACCTGCAAAAAAATTAAAGGCAAAATTGCCAAGGGCAAGTCGCTTTTTATCCGCCGAACCATCAATTGCCCCCAATATCAGGGTAAAGGTGGTACCAATATTGGCCCCAATAACCATCGCCAAAGCATGGTCTGTCCCTATCACCTGGGCATTTACTGCACTCAATACGATCACAATCATGGCCGAACTGGATTGAATCATTGCAGTTATGATAATTCCCGTGATAAAAAACACCCAAAGCCCGTAGGACTGGAGCTCACTTAGGTCCACGGCCGTAGCATACTCTTCAATAGCTAGTTTCATGTAATCCAATCCCAAAAACAATAACCCGAATCCCAGTAAAAAAATCCCGGTGTTTTTCAGGAAAGGCCTGCTGTTCATGAAAAGGTAAGTCATCACCCCTATGGCCAGAAATGGAAAGGCAAAATCCGCAACACTGATTTTGAAACCAAATGTCGCTACCACCCAGGCAGTAAATGTTGTACCCAAATTGGCTCCCAACACCACCCCAAGGGAATTTCGCAAACTTATCATTCCTCCCCCAAGAAATGCCAGCACCATCAAGGTAACCAGCGAACTGCTTTGAAGAATAGCCGTAATACCAATTCCCACCAATATCCCCTTCCAGGATTTGTCAGTAAACCTGTGCAGTAAATTTTTAAAAGAGGCACCCCCCAATTCCTTTATGGCAAGCTCCAATTGGCTCATGCCCCACAAAAAAAGGCCAATGCCGGCTAGGAACTCCCAATAATCAAATTTTTCTTCCATGAGTACCCAATGAGTTTAGTTATGCCAATTCAAAAGTAAATCCAAACCTATCCAATACAGCGATAATTGGTGGCGGGCAATAAAGATAAATACTTTACACAGGCAAAATACCAATCATTATTGTTAATTGCAGGTCATCAACAGCTTAACATAGCACATGCCAGTGAATCATTATCTTGATGGATTACTTTTCATTTGTTTAATGCAATCGATTGTTCCATACTTATTAAATCTAAGTATATTGTTTATCTTTACTGTCTGCAATTTGAAAAAATGAATTGATCACCAAATAAATACTATAAAACACTTAAAATAACCCAATTATGAACAAACGAAATTATAGCCTGCTCATTTTGGTATGCTTACTTATGGCTGCATGTGGCAAACCTACCGTAGAAACCAAAGAAGGATGGACCAATCTTTTTGATGGTGAAAGCCTGGATGGATGGAAACAACTAGATGGCGAAGCAGAGTTCAGCATTGAAGACGGTGTCATCGTTGGTTCCGCTGTGGCCAATACACCCAATACCTTCCTGGTTACCGAACAAACCTATGAAGATTTTATCCTCGAACTGGAAATCAGGGTAGATGATGAATCAAGCAATTCCGGAGTAATGGTACGTGGCCAGTACAATCCTGACGCCAATGACGGAAAAGGTAGGGTATTCGGCTATCAGGTGGAATGTGACCCAAAAGAAAGGGCCTGGTCGGGAGGAATTTATGACGAGGCAAGGAGAGGATGGCTTTACCCCCTTTCCTACAATCCCGATGCCCGGAGCGCATTCAAATTAGGGGAGTTCAATACTTACAGGATTGAATTCATCGACAACACCCTGAAAACCTGGGTTAACGGACAGGAAGTAGCTTATTTGGTAGATGACATTGATCAATCTGGTTTTATAGGTCTGCAGGTACATGGCATTGGTGACAATCCTGAAAATGCCGGCAAAAAAACCTATTTCAGAAATATCCGCATTAAAACCGAGGACCTGTCTCCTACCCCATTTGAAAATGACGTATTTGTGGTAAGTACCATTGACAATGAACTGACCCCGCACGAAAAAGACAAAGGTTGGAAACTCCTTTTTGATGGCAGTACCAGTAAAGGTTGGAGAAGCGCCAAAGGAGAAACTTTTCCTGAAGGGGGATGGACCATCAATGATGGTGTTTTGACCATAGAAGCTGCAGACGGAAGAGAATCAGCCAATGCAGGGGATATCGTCACTGTTGACAAATACAGTGCTTTTGATCTGGCCTTTGACTTTAAATTGACAGAAGGTGCCAATAGCGGCGTAAAATACTTCGTAACCCTAAACGAAAACAATTCCGGTTCAGCCATAGGGTTGGAGTACCAAATTCTGGATGACGAAAGACATCCGGATGCCAAGCAGGGCAAAGATGGCAACCGGACTTTGGCCTCTTTGTATGACCTGATCAAAGCTGATAAGCAATCTCGCTTCGTCCGCCCCATCGGCGAATGGAACAAGGGACGGATAGTAGTTCATCCGGACAATACCGTAGCGCATTACATCAATGGCCTGAAAGTGGTGGAATATACCAGAGGTTCCGATGCATACAGAGATTTGGTGGCTGATAGCAAATACAAGGTTTGGGAGAATTTTGGTGAAGCAGAAGAAGGCCATATCCTTTTGCAGGACCATGGTGATGAGGTGCATTATAAGAATATCAAAATTAAAGAGTTGGAATAAATTCCTAAACCCGGAAATTAAATGCTGCGGCAAAGTCGGGGTTAAAATCCACAAAACAAGTAAAAGGAATCAAGAAAAGGCAAGCCAAATGGTTTGCCTTTTTTTTCTTTAACTAAGAAATTTTCTGTGGCAATTAACGTTTATATGACATTTATTATTGATTATGAAATTTTACAATAAATTCCTATAAAAATATAATACCTAAACTTTTTTTTCACCATTAATATATATAAATTGCCGCTCATCAATGCAATCGATTGCGCTTAAATCCTCCCGGAATAGGGAGATTTAACTTGCATTAAAATCAAAGTTCTTTGTAATCCTAACCTATTTTCAAACCAAAATCCCTATGTAAAAAAAAAAAGAAAAAATTCATCTTTTGCAGGTATTTTAAATACGCGCAAAACAGCAATTAACTTTCAATTATTATCAAACCTAAAATTTATGACCTCGAAAAATTACCTGAAAACAGGGCTATTATTGTTTCTTATGGCCTTCAGTACCCACCTGGCGCTGGCACAAAATGTGCAAGTCAGCGGGCAAATTACAGATGAAAATGAAATGCCCATCCCAGGGGCATCGGTGCTCGTCAAAGGCACATCTACAGGTGTAGCAGCCGACCTTGATGGCAACTACAATATCTCCGCACCGTCAAATTCAACCTTGGTATTTTCTTTTATTGGCTATTCTCCAAAAGAAGTAGCTATTGGTAATCAATCACAGATCAATGTACAGCTGGAACCAGATGTATCAGATCTGGATGAAGTAGTGGTAACCGGATATGGAACCACCCGAAAAAGCCAATTAACAGGAGCTATTTCCTCCGTTAGCAACAAAGAAATAGCCGAACTACCCATAGTAGATGCAAGGCAGGCCCTTCAGGGACGAGCTACCGGAGTAGATGTGACCCAGGCAGGAAGTAAGCCTGGTTCGGCACCCCAGGTAAGGATCCGTGGAAGACGGTCGTTCAATGCCGGAAATGACCCGCTTTATGTGGTGGATAATATTCCAATTGCAGGTGGTATCAATGACATCAACCCGCAAGACATCACTTCAATGGAAGTGCTGAAAGATGCCTCGGCTACTGCCATTTATGGATCAAGAGGCGCCAATGGTGTGGTTTTGATTACTACCAAAAGAGGACAAGCCGGTAAGACTATCGTCTCGGTAGACTCTTACTATGGCGTCAATCAGAGTTTGGGACGCATTGAAAATTTCAATGGAGAAGAGTTTGCCGAATACAAAAGGGAATCTCGCAGGGCAGTAGGGGAATATCCCGAAGGACCTGCCACACAAGAAGCTGATGAAGGCCTGTTTGAGCCCAACGAATTGGAAAGCATCAGGCTTGGAAGAAGCTATGACTACATCGATGCGCTTACAAGGACCGGCTCGATTCAGAGTCACCAAATTAGCGTTTCAGGTGGTAGTGAAAAAACCACATTCTTTCTTTCCGGCAATATTTTCCGAGATGTGGGTGTGGTAAAACTCCAGGATTTTAGCCGTTATTCTTTCAGGGCAAATATTGATCATCAATTAAATGATAAATTTAAAATAGGTACTTCCACACTTTTTACCTATAGCGAAAGAAATGGAGAAAACTTTAATCCGCTAGGCGGGGCACTACAGGAAAACCCATTGGGAAAAACCTTTAATGACGATGGCTCCATTAATTTTCAGCCTACTCAAGATGGATTAAGAACCAATCCTTTGGCAGAGATCGTACCAGGTGCCCATGAAGACCTGACAAAAAGATTCAGAATATTTAACAGCATTTATGCGCTTTGGGAAATTTCTCCAGGGCTGACATTCAGGACCAATTTTGGACCCGACATTACCATTAGAAGAAGCGGAAGGTTTATAGGAGCCCAGACCAACAACAGAAGAGGGGGAGACCCAACCGGCAGTATTTCAGAAGAATTCCAGGTGAATTATACCCTGGAAAACATACTTAACTGGACTAAAACCTTTAATGAAGATCATACTTTCCAGTTTACAGGCTTGCAATCCCTTCAAAAAGACAACAGGGAATTTACCAATATCAATGTTTTGGGCATCCCTGCTGAAAGTCAATTGTTTCACCGCCTGGGTGATGCCAGCCAGATTACAGGTGCCAACACCAATCTGATACAGTGGACGCTTCTTTCCTATATGGGAAGGTTGAATTATGATTACAAAGGAAAATACCTGTTGACAGCTACTGTGAGAGCCGATGGTTCCTCCAGATTTGGCGAAAACAACCGGTTCGGCTATTTTCCTTCCGTAGCCTTTGGCTGGAACATTGGGGATGAAGACTTCCTGGCAGGAAGCACAGTGTTGGACCAGTTAAAACTGAGAACCAGTTATGGTTCTATCGGAAACCAGGGTATTGACCCCTATCAGACCCAGCCATTATTGGCGCGTACAGCTTACGAGTTTGGTGGAACTGCTGCGTTTGGCTACCGTCCAAATACGATCGGTAACCCAGATTTAAGATGGGAGACCTCCACCACAGCCAATGCGGGTTTGGACTTTGTGTTTTCTCAAGGTAGGATTGCCGGTACAATTGAGTATTATGTTACCACAACCACCGACTTATTGGCACCACAACCGCTACCTAACTCCACCGGTTTCGGAGGATTCATTACCAATATTGGTAAAACCCAAAACAGAGGTATTGAATTGACCTTAAACACCATCAACGTGGATCGGGGTGGATTCAGATGGTCTACAGATTTTATCTTTAACAGAAACAGAGAAGAAATCTTAGAATTGGCTGATGGAGACGATGTAGGTGCCGGAAGATTTATCGGTGAGCCTTTAACGGTCTTCTTTGATTGGAATAAAGTAGGCATCTGGCAACTGGATGAGGCGGATGAGGCTCAGGTTTACAGTGACCAGCCCGGATTGATTAAAATAGAAGATATCAATGATGACGGACAAATCAATGCAGATGACCGACAGATATTGGGTTCGGCCGTTCCTGATTTTAGCGGAGGTATTACCAACCGGTTTTCTTACAAAGGGGTAGATTTTTCTTTCTTCCTATTCGGCAGAGTAGGATCCATGATCAGAAGTGCTTTCCACACGGGTGGATTCAATGCCCTGGCAGGAAGGTACAATAACCTGAATGTAGACTACTGGACCCCTGATAATCCTACCAATGATTATCCCCGTCCCAATGCCAACCAGGAATTTCCAAAATACTCTTCTTCACTACAGTACTTTGATGGTACTTTCTTAAAGGTGAGAAATATTAATTTGGGATATACTTTACCTGCTCCAATGGTGTCGAGACTTAAAATGGAAAGTCTGAGGGTTTACGCCAGTGTGCAGCAACCCTTTATATTTTCTGAATACCGAAGCCGACATGCGGGAATCGATCCTGAAACCTTTATTGATGGTGAACAGGGTGTAGAAGGTGGTGTAATCAATTCCAATATTGCGCCGGCCGTAACCCAAATTACCTTTGGTATTAACGCTAAGTTTTAAAGTGTAACCTCAATTTATTAAGTGATGAAATCAAAATTTAAAAATATATTTTCAAGGTTCTCCAAAATCAGCATAATGGGAGCTGCTCTGTTTGCCGGGGTTAGCTGCGAAGGCATTTTGGAGGAAGATGTGGTTTCCAATATAGGAAATGATTACCTGAACACTCCCGCAGGTTTGAATGACGGCCTGCATGCTGCATATAGTTCATTCAGAGCTTGGTATGGCACCGAAAGGGGAAACAATTTTACGGTTTTTGGTACAGATACCTATACCAATGGCGCAGATGGCGGTTTTAAATTTATGAATTTTTATACCTCCGATTTTGACTCCCAAAATGCACATGTTCGTGAAATTTGGGATCAATTTTATCAGGGAATCAATACGGCAAATGCAGTTATTGACCGGGCGCCGGAGGTGGAAGGGCTTTCAGCCGAAATAAAAGCGCGACGGGTAGCAGAGGCGAAATTTATCCGTGCTCACCACTACTTTATTCTGGTGCAGCTATTTGGTCCTATTGATTTGCAACTTAGTGAGTCTGTAGTCCCTTCCAATGAAGTAAGCAGGGCTCCAGTGGCCGATGTATATGCAGCCATCATCAATGACCTCCAGGCAGCTATTCCGGATTTGGAAAATGTGGGGCAATCCAGTGACTATGGCAGGGCCACACGAGCAACTGCTGAACATTTGCTGGGCAGGGTTTACCTGACCAAAGGAACCTCAGAAGCCGCTGAAAATGATGATTTTGCCAATGCAGAACCTTTGTTGCAATCGGTAATAGACAATTATGGATTCAGTCTATTGGATAACTTCGGAGATGTACACGCTTTTGGCAACGAAGTCAATAATGAAGTCGTCTTCGCAGTACAATATGGACGGAATCAATTGACAAATGGAGGGGGAAACAATTCCCATGTGTTTTTCTTAATGGAGTATGATGTGCAGCCCGGAATGAGAAGGGATACCCAAAACGGACGACCTTTTAAACGCTACATGCCTACGGATTATACCTATAATGTTATTTATGCCGACAGGGAGAATGACAGCCGTTATGAGAATTCTTTTAAGCATGTTTATTATTCCAATAATCCGGGAACCTTTAATACTACCTTTGATGATTCCAAGGATCAGGTGACTTTTGCTGCCGGCGATACCGCCATATTTGTTCCCGGCTATGAAATGTCCATGGAGGAAAGGGCGCAGAAGCCCTATCAAGTCTTGGTTCCGAGTGCATATACCGAGCGGCTTTTTGCCACTATGAAAAAACACATGGACCCGGGAAGAGTGGACCTGACCCAATTTGAGGGAGGAAGGGATTACATCGCTTTCAGACTGGCTGATACCTATTTGCTCCTGGCAGAGGCTCAATTGAAGCAGGATAAAATCACGGAAGCTACAGAAAACATCAATGTGGTGAGAAGAAGGGCTGCCTTCCCGGGAAGGGAAGACCAGATGGAAATCACGCCTGCCGAAATGGACATGGAAATGATCATAGAAGAAAGAGCGAGAGAACTACTGGGAGAACAGCAGAGATGGTTGGACCTAAAAAGATGGGGTGTTTTGGTAGAACGGGTAACTGCGCATAATTCAAAAGCCATCGGGATTGAAGATTACCATGTCTTAAGACCTATTCCTCAAAATCAAATTGACCGGGCAGAAGGTAACGAAGCCAGTTTTCCTCAAAACCCAGGATATTAACATAAAAAATAAGCTAAAAAGCCATTATTAACCGTATGGGGCCTGGAACTTTTCCAGGCCTTTTTTTGGCTTTAAAATTAAATTATCAGATATTTTATGAACGTAAAAATAGGCGAATACCGAAGTCTTAATCCCCAATACCTGAGTTGGGCTGATATAATGAACTAAAAGACAGTTTACCCAATTGCGTGTTCTTTCCCCAATCAAAGAATTGTCAAGCCATACCCTCCTACTGCAAAGCTGCTTTAACCCTGGCCAAAAAACCGCTGACTTTTTCAAAAGGATTCCCAGGGCCTAAAGTTTCTATTGGCAGGTAACCCTGATAATTGCTATCCCGGATAAGGGCCATCAACCGCTTCAGGTCAACGGGTTTTTGCGTACCGAAATGGTTTACATTTTCCTTGAGTTGCCCGTTTACGGCATGTCGGATATTTTTGCTGATCTCTTCATAGGGATCATGTTGGGAATAACTGCCTATACCAAGGACCAGCCCAAACCAGTCCTCATCCACCCTTTCCTGATAATACCCCTCCTTTGTAAGGATAGCATATTTTGTCAGAATACAGTTGATTCCCTTGAAGATAGCAGTAATAAAATCAAATAAAAACCTATTTTAACAAAAATCAATATTAATATATAGGCCAGACATATTTTATGGCAATAAAAAGAATAAAAAGTATATTTTCATAAAATTTTAATTTAATTTGTGCAATCGATTGCCTTATTGCCTGAATTACTGGTTTAAAATAAAATTAATTTTTATTATTACTTCGACTTAAAAAAACTTATAGGAAATGGATAATATACTAAACGCTACAAAAAGCACCTTTTTAACCGATGATTTTCTTCTGAAAAGTGATTTTGCGCGCAAACTCTACCACGACCACGCAAAAAAAATGCCCATCATCGATTACCATTGTCATTTGTCTCCACATGATATCGCCACCAATAGGCAATTTGAAAACATTACCGCCATTTGGTTGGAAGGGGACCACTACAAATGGAGAGCCATGAGGACGTTGGGTGTCAACGAAAAATTCATTACCGGTGATGCCACCGACCAGGAAAAATTTGAAACCTGGGCCAAATCGGTACCCCACACCATGCGTAACCCACTGTATCACTGGACACATCTTGAATTATTGCGGTATTTCGGCATAGACTATTTACTTGATAAAAGTACTTCCAGCCAGGTCTATGAAGAAACTACAGGATTACTGCAGGAAAAGGACTACAACACCCGAGGCCTGCTTTCAAAAATGGACGTAGAGGTAGTGTGTACTACGGATGATCCCATAGATACTCTTGAATACCACCAGAGTGCAAAAAAACAAAACCTATCCCTCAAGCTATTGCCTGCCTTCAGACCAGACAAAGCCTATGCGGTAGAGAACCCGAAAGACTACCTATCTTATCTGGATAAATTATCTCAGGTTTCCGGAATCACAATAAGCAAATACGAAGATCTGCTGTCAGCACTGGAGAATCGGGTGGGCTACTTTCACGAAAATGGAGGCAGGCTGGCAGACCACGGCCTGGAACAAATGTATTTCTTTGATGGAAATAAGTTTGACATCGCATCTTTATTTTCCAGAATCAAAGATGGGAAGTCACTGGAACCTGAAGAAGCACGTTTTTTTAAATTTAAAACCCTTACGGCATTGAGTAAAATGTACCATGCCAAAGGCTGGACGCAACAGTATCACCTGGGAGCATTAAGGAACAACAACCGTAGGATGTTAAAGGTATTGGGGCCGGACACAGGATTTGATTCCATAGGGGATTTCCCCCAAAGCGTTGCGCTTTCTAACTATTTGAACAACCTGGATAGCAGCGATCAACTTGCCAAAACCATCCTTTATAACCTCAACCCTGCTGATAATGAAGTAATGGCCACCATGGTGGGGAATTTTAACGATGGGTCCATCAAAGGCAAGGTACAGTTTGGTTCTGGCTGGTGGTTCATGGACCAAAAAGATGGCATGGAAAAGCAAATGAACACCTTGTCAAACATGGGCATACTCAGTTGTTTTGTCGGAATGCTTACAGATAGCCGGAGTTTCCTTTCTTTTCCTCGGCATGAATATTTCAGAAGAATCCTATGCAACCTGATAGGCCAGGACGTGGTCAATGGCGAATTGCCGGCCGATGAAAAGTGGCTGGGTCAAATGGTGGAAAATATCTGTTACTATAATGCCCGGGATTATTTTGGTTTTTATGAAGTCTGAAATTTAAACCTACATGGTAAAATTTTAGAAGAAGCAATCATCGGGCACATCCGGTAAATTTAAAAGAGGCGTTGAGCCAGGAAAGCACCGACAATCTTGGCCTGCCTCTCTATTTGCCAATTACCAATAAATAGCTACCAATGACGGATCCTGCCGTCACTGCCAGGTGAGGACTTACAGGACCATTTTTTCTGCCTTTGCCTCAGGTTTATGTAAGTAATGGGAAATCCCAAAATACATGACAACCACAAAACAAATCAAAGGCACATAGTAAGAAAGGTGAATATTGCCACTGATATCAGAAACCTGTCCCTGAGCCGCAGTGATCAGGGCACCACCCAGAATGGCCATGATCAAACCGGAACCACCCAATTTGGTATCATTACCCAGGCCCTCTGCAGACAAGCCGTAGATGGTGGGAAACATCAATGACATGCACACAGAAATTAAAACAAGCGCTATAACCGCTACCATCCCACTCGCATAAATTACCACAAAACTCAACAAAATTGCCACAAACGAAGAAGTAGCCAATAAAATGGAGGGTTTAAAGAATTTCATCAACGCAGTAAATAAAAAGCGACTGGCTGCAAATAAAATCAGGGAAACCAAATAATAGTCGGAGGCAGCACTTTCCATCATGTCCAACTCTGCCATCACATAGCGAATGGTAAAAGACCAGACACCGATCTGTGCCCCTACATAAAAGAACTGGGCCATTACCCCGCGCATGTAGTTTTTGTTTTTTGATAACCTCTTGAAACCAGCGATTATGCCATCCTTCTCCACTGTTTCAGAAGCCACCGGCATCCGCACCGCCTTGATGACAAACCAGACAAAAATAAGGAATAGTGCTACCCCTACGTAAGTACTGACTACTCCAGCCAATTCATCTGCCTGGATTGCCTTAAGTGCCTCTGGGTTCATACTGGTCCGGTCGGAAGCCTCTGCGGTATTCAACTGCGACAAAATAAAAACCTTACTGAGAAAAACGCCCAAAACAGATCCGATTGGATTAAAGGATTGAGCCAGATTCAGTCTTTGGGTAGCCGTTTCCGGAGGTCCGATCACCAGTATATAGGGATTTGCCGCGGTCTCCAAAATTGACAATCCTCCTGCCAGCACATACAATGCCAGTAGGAAGAAACCATAAGACATCATCATTCCGGCGGGATAAAACAGCAGTGATCCTATGGCAAACAACCCCAGGCCTAGCAGAATACCCGACTTATAGGTATATTTACGGATAAAAATCGCAGCAGGCAATGCCAAACAGAAGTAGGACCCATAAAAAGCCAGCTGTATCCATGAAGTCTGGAAATCAGTCATGCTCATGATTCTTTTGAAGGCGGCCAATAAAGTATCTGTCATATTGTGGGCCACACCCCAAAGCATGAATAAAGAGGTAAGCAATAGAAAAGGCCAGAAATCTTTTTTGGATATCAGTTCCGCCTTTACCGGAGGTATTTGTTGACTCATGGGTTTTTTATAATTGATATTTCAGGTTATATAAAAGACAATGCGGAAATTAATGATTTATCTTTTAACTCCTCCCAAAATTGGCAGGTTATTTTATTCTCAGCTGCCTGAAGGTTCATTTGTATCAAATTGGGCTGATTGATGCTCAATGCCACACTGCAGATACCCGGAATGGAAAGGGCAAACTGAATACATGCATGATAAGGTGCTATGCCATGTTTTTCACATACTCCAAAAAATTGTTTCCTCCAATGAAGCTTTTCTTTCCCATCAGGACTATCCCGGTCTATTTTCTTGTAGTCAAAATAATCCTCACCCACCAAAAATCCAGACTGAAAAATAGCTGCATTGATAATCCCTACATTATTCTCCCGCAGCAAATCTACAAAATCCAACAGTTCTGGCGGGTGAGCATATAGCGACAAACTATTGGCTATCATGACATAGTCCAGTGGGATTTCTCCATAAATTTTACGGATGATGGTCCAATCCTTTGCACCGACCCCTACCCCCTTTACTTTTCCATCATTCCTTAATTGGATCAGAGCACGTAATGCCTCAAGTACCTGTTGCCAGCGAAAATCCTTTTCCTGCTCATTTCTTGCGGCCTTCAAAAAATCATCCGGGTCGTGCAGGGAAACCAATTGAGGGGTATATCCCCGGAGTAATACATTGTCCTTTTCGAAACATTCCAGAATGCCATCATAACCGATTTTTTGGACGGCATCATGTTGTATACCCTTCCATATTCCCGGTTCAAAGGTAGGTTCCTCCCCTTCCAGGGGCACCCTTACCCAGCCCAATTTATTGGTAATGATTACCTGGTCTTCCGGAATGGAAGACTCCTTTAAAAACTCCCCTAAAACCTCCAACGCAAGCCCGGCCCCATATTTACCAGCGGTATCAAATACGGTATAAGGGGCTGTTTGCCGGAAGATTTCCCTTAAAATCGTTTTTTTTTCAGCTTTGGTGTAAGCCTGAAAAAGATTGCCCAGTGAACTGCTCCCAAAAACAACAGGAGGGAAATTCAAACCGGTATTTCCAAAAGGCTTTACTTTCATTTGACAATATGCTCAAAGCTTACCCACGATAATTGATTACTTAATGTTTTTTATATTTCTTGCCGAAGTGCCTGTCCCGCTCAAAGGTTTCCAGGTGACGGTGCTTTTTGGATTCGTAGATATCGGCTATGGTGATCAAAATACCGGTTTCCTCCACCGCTCCAAATTCGTAATTCATGGCTGTCCCAAAAGTTTTCATGGTTGAGGACAGGTTCATATAGGTATTGATCAGCGGAGGAATATTTTCTCCCAAAGCCCTAACGGAGGAGTTAAGCAGCTTGTAACCCTCCTTATAGCTAAGCCCATCAAAAAATCCCTGGTAATTACTGGCATCTGTTTTGTATCCCAGGGGATCAATGGGCATTATCAATTCATCCTTATCCGGAAAATAATGGTTCATGAAATAAATCAGTAAATCCCTGGCCTTGGACTGATAATGGGGATACATGGTGACTTTACCAAAAAGGTATTTTACATCCGGATGGAGCATCACCACAGCTCCCAGGCCATCCCACAAGTTGTCCAGGGAAAAAATCCCCTTTCTATTGTCCACACTGGGCTGGTATTTGGGTTGTACAAAAGATCTGCCCAGTTCTATGGTATAGGGCAAATAATCTTTTACAAAGCGGTCCGAAAAATTAAAAAGATGGGCAGTGGAAAGATTTACAGATCCATTGGAAGCAAATCCGGCATCAGCACATTTGATCAACCGATAACCTGCGATTATTTCCTTGTCTTCGGGATTCCATGCGATTAGCTGCTGGTAACAATTTTCGCAGGTATCATTTTCATCAATATCAAGTGGAAGCCCCGTTCCTCCGCCTGCGGCCCTGAATGATACTTCCCTCAATCTCCCTATTTCTTTAAGAACATTGGGTGCATTATGCTGATTGACCAGATAAATTTCATTTTCCCCATTGTTTACATATCTTAAAAACCGCTCCGGCGTCAATTCACTATGTATAACCTCCCGGTCAATCGGGTTGATAATATCTTGCATAAATCCTACTTGTCTTGGACAATCTTGTAAACTATTTCTTTGACCTTTTCTGCCCAGTATTTATCTGATTTGGAAGCATCAAAATACTCGTAAGAAATTGGTTTTCCTATGTGGACCACAATTTTTTTGTTTTTCTGCCCAAACATTTCGTCAGCCAAATAAAACATTTCAATATTGGCCTTCAGTCCTATTTTTTTTCTAATGTTGGCCAAATTATAAAAAAAAGACGAGTTTCTCCCCTCAATGTAAACAGGTACTACATCTTTTTTATATTTCCTCGCCTTATTCACAAAACTTTTTTTCCACTCCAAATCCCTGATTCCATTTTCCTGCTTTCTGGATACCAAACCGGCAGGAAACACAATCACCCCATTTTGAGATGCATAGGTCTCCTCAATTATTTCGGCACCCCTTTTTCCGTGGGTACCATGTTTGTTTACCGGGACAAATAGTTTTCCGAAATGAGGGATGTGCATCAAGACATCGTTGACAAGAAACCTCAGGTCTTTTCTGTACTTGCCAAGTACATGCATCAGCACCACGCCATCCAAGCCACCGAGAGGATGGTTCGAAGCAAATATGACACTACCTTCCCTGGGAATATTTTCTTCTCCACAAATGGCTATTTCTACTTCAAACTCCTCAATCAGCGCGTTCACAAAATCCAATTCCTTTAAGTCCCCGTGTTTAGACATGATTTGATTAACCTCAGATTCATGTACAATCCTTTTTATATAGCTCAGGACAAATCCAGGCAACCACTTAGACAATGCCGGATTTTTTTCCTGAATCACTTTTTTGATGTCTATGAATTTTTTGTCTTCCACGTAAAGAAATTATCAATTGGGTGAATCTATACCATTAAGCTGCTGTATGCCTCTCATTCACAATCTCATGCCCCGAACCAATTGAAATCACAAAACAAAGCAATCCGGCTGAAGCATTTTTTTTATTAGCAAAAATAGGAAAAATTATTTACCGGCTTCGCCAGGAAGCGGGAACCTTTTGCGAAATGACCTGTCTTAAACCACAAAAAAGTTTATTTATAAGGCAAATTATAGCCAGCTAATCCACTTATCAATGAACAATCAGGGCCAATTCACTGTTTTTCTAACTTACCAAAATCCCTCTCAGTATGCATCTCGTCATTACAGGCCCCACATCTGGTATTGGAGCAGAAAAAGTCAAAGCACTTGCACCCAAATTCACCAAAATATTCCTTTTGGTAAGGGACATGGAAAAAGCCAGGACATTGGTTAATAAATTAAACAGCCAGGACAAAGCCGATAAATTCATTTTGGTTTATTGTGACTTGGCTGATCTGGCATCAGTAAAAAAGGCAGCAGCTGAAATTGCAAAGCATACCGACAGCGTTGATGTATTGATCAACAATGCAGGGGGCATTTTCCCCGAAAAAACCACAACCAAAGATCAACTGGAACTGACTTTTTCAGCCAATCACCTGGGTCATTATTTACTCACCTTGCAATTGATGCCCCTTTTGACCCACAACAGTGGCGCAAGGATCATTAATGTGAGTTCAGAAGCCCATAAAGCTGCTTCTGTAGATTTAACTGACCTTCAATTTGAAAAGGGATACAGTTCTTTTAAAGCCTATGCCAATGCGAAACTCTTCAATATCCTTTTTACAAAATCATTGGCGGAAAAGTTTGGGGACCAACATATTGAAGCCTATGCCCTTCACCCGGGAGTGGTCAATACCAATTTTGGTCAGCAAAGCAAAGGTTTTTTCAAATTGCTGCTTTCCTTGTTCAAGCCATTTATGATCAGCCCCAAGAAAGGAGCAGAAACAGGGATATTTTTAGCCAGCGTCAATAAAGTCCCGGGAAAGAACGGGGATTATTTCAAAAAATCGAAAGTATCTTCAGCATCCAAAAAGGCAGAATCGAAAAAATTAAGGGATCAGATTTGGGATAGAAGTGAAAAGCTTGTAAAAGCCATTACAGAAAACCGGGCCTGACAAAGAGGACACGCAAAGGGATGACTCGAAAGGTATAGGGGCAAGATTCTCCAGGTCCTGATAGGTATCGGGAAGGCACAGGCCACCCCGACCTTTAGTTCGGCGCAAGTTGTGGCCGGAAAGCAACAATTTTAAACACATGAACTTACAATTTTGGTAAACTCATTTTATTTTGAGAAATTCACATGTACAAGTCCTTACCGATCCTTTAGCCAATAACACCCTTTTAATGAGAACATTGTTTGCAATTCTTACTTTTTATTTTTTGTTTACCGGACAGGTCTTTTCACAGCAGCAAGAAGTAATGGAGTTGGATTTGGAAAGCGCCCTTTCCCTGGCCTTTGAAAACCAACCTCTTTTGCAGCAGTTTGTCAACGAAACGGAAAAAACGGATTATGCTATCAAATCAGGCAAATCGGCCTGGATCCCCCAATTGAATTTGGAAGGAGCTGTCAACAGGTATTTTCAACAACCAGTGGCCATTTTCCCTGATTTTGACAATCCTGAATCAGGAGAATTCCAGGAAGTCCGGACCGGCGTTCCACATAATGCCAATTTAAATTTTTCATTGAGCCAAAACCTGCTGAACAATGAGCTTTTCAGGATGAACGCCCAGGCCTCCCATTTAAACCAAGCAGCTTCCCAGTCACTGGAAGATGTTAAGATACAAGTAGTAGTGGGGCTTAGCAAAGCTTTTTATGAGGTATTTCTGGCTGAGGAACAGGTTAGATTGGCCCAAGAGGATATCAAAAGGCAAAGCAGGCAATTAGAGGATGCCAAATTGCAGTTGGAGGCAGGATTGACGGATAACATAGATTTTAAACGAGCTACCATTACCCTTCAAAATACCCAAAGCCAATTGTACCAATACAAAGAAGAAAAGCAAATTAAAATTGCCGCTCTTAAATATTGGCTGGGAATGGATAAGGATATTGAAATCAAAGTTCGTGCTTCCGCTTCCCAGCTAGAGGAGAAACTGACTCCAGATACCCTTTTGGTTTACGAGGCAAAAAACCGAATCGAATATCAGGTTTTGGAAAGTCAAAAAGCCATTCAAAATGCTGAGATAAGCTATCAGAAAAGGAGATTTCTACCGGATGTATCAGCCTTTTATGACTACAATTTCCTCTTTTTAAGTCCGGTCGGCAGTGAACTTTTTGATCAGGTGTATTCATTTTCCCTGATTGGCCTGCAACTTAATCTTCCTATTTTCCTGGGCGGGAAAAGGAAATATGAAGCAAGAATGGCAGCCCTGGATCTCCAGAATATTAACCTGGATCAAAAGCGCCTGATGTTGGAAATAAATCTGGAAATGCAGGAGGCCCTTAGTGCTTATAAAAACAGTTTTTATTTGCTGAAAACCCAAAAGAGCAATCGTGAACTTGCGGAGGAAATCTACGGTACCATAAGCCTGCAGTATGAACAGGGAATTAAAAACTTCCTGGAAGTGATCCAGGCAGAAACCGATTTAAGAACGGCCCGAATCAACTATCTGCGTTCACTTTTCAATGCCACAACTGCCAAAATAGACCTTCAAAAAGCCCGTGGAGAAATAAAAACCGACTATTGATGAAAACAAAACAATTACTTATCGGGCTGTTGCTCCTTCAATATTCCTGTAATAAAAAGCATGATACGGAAAGCCAGGCCACCCGCGTGGAATCCGAAAAGGTAAAAAAGGAGCTGATCCAACTAACAGACCAATATCCGGCCGTTGCTGTGGCACTGCAGGAAGTGGAATTGAGGGCGGATGTAAGTGGTTACATTACCAACATCCTCTTTAAGGATGGTCAAAAAGTAAAAAAAGGTCAATTGCTTTATGAGATAGACAAAAGCAGGTATCAGGCCACTTTAAAACAATCAGAGTCAAGACTCAAGATCGCTGCGTCCAATCTGCAGAGGGTGCAGCGGGACATGGAAAGGTACGAGAAACTGAGGGAAGGAAATGCCATCGCCACCCAGGTATACGACAATGCCCTCACCGATCTCCGCAATGCAGAATTGGAAATGATGGCCGCACAAGGGCAGGTAGACAATGACCTGACCAACCTTCAATATGCATCTGTACGGGCCCCCTTCGATGGAACCATTGGTTTCTCATCGGTGCGACTGGGGGCATTGGTAAATCAGGGTGAAACGCTTCTAAATGTCATCTCCTCCAATGATCCTATTGGGATTGATTTTTTTGCCGGAGAAAAAAAACTTTCAAAATTCCGAAACCTGATGGAGGATAAAGAAGGGGTAATCGCCGATAGTACCTTTATGATAAGTTTACCCGATGGAGAAAGTCACCCCTATCCAGGCACCCTGGAAAATATGGACAGGGCAATAAGCAGAGAAACCGGCACCCTGCAAATCAGGTTACATTTCCCAAACCCGGACCAGAACCTTAAGCCAGGCTTAAGCACCACCCTGCGGGTAAAATCCATTAATGGGGACAGTGTGCTCACCATTCCCCATAAGGCCACCATGGAACAAATGGGAGAAATCTCGGTTTTTGTCATCGAAAATGATACCGCAAAAGAGCAGAAAATAGAACTGGGTAGGAAATTTAAGGATCGGGTTATTGTTGAAAAAGGATTAGCCGAAGGACAGGAAATCATTGTTAGTGGCATGCAGAAACTAAGTAACGGGAATAAAATCACCACCCAAAACAGAAATCCCGAATGATCTCATCCATTTTTATTCAACGGCCAAATCTGGCCATTGTCCTTTCTTTGGTCATATTGCTTTTAGGTACCCTTGCCATAGTCAACCTACCCGTATCCCAATACCCCAATATTACCCCTCCCATTATTCAGGTTACAGCCACCTATACCGGTGCAGATGCGGAAACCATAGAACAAACGGTAGCCACTCCACTGGAAACCCAGATCAACGGAACGCCCGGAATGGCCTACATTGAAAGTACTAGTAGCAACGAGGGCAGAATGACCATGAACATCACCTTCGAAGTGGGTACAAATATTGATATCGCAGCGGTAGAAGTCCAAAATCGCATCAATGTGGCAGAGGCTTTGCTGCCCGAAGAAGTTCGCAGGCTGGGCATTACCATCCGAAAAAGGAATCCCAGCCTTTTGATGATCGTATCCATGTTCTCACCTGAAGGAACCCATGGAGTTGATTTTTTAAATAACTATGCCAACATCTTTGTCAAAAACGAATTGCTAAGAGTCCCGGGAGTAGGGGATATTTTCACCCGTGCCCAGGATTTCAGCATGCGGATATGGCTACAGCCAGACAAGCTCTTTCAAACCGGCCTGTCCGCTGGCGAAATCATTACTGCCTTAAGAGAACAGAACATTCAGGTGGCCGCAGGAGCATTGGGAACCCCTCCGCAGCAGGGGTATCAATCTTTTGAATACACCCTTTTTACCAATGGACGTCTGAACAGTGAGGAAGAGTTTGAAAATGTTATTGTGAAGGCAGCGGCAGAAGGAGACCAATTGGTTTACCTGAAAGATGTGGCCAGGGTGGAATTAGGAAGGTTTGACTATTCGGTCAATAATTTTACTGATGGCAAACCCGCAGCCTACCTTATCGTCTATCAGACACCGGAAAGCAATATCCTGGATGTGGAGGAGGGGATTATTGAAGCGATGGATGAAATTCAGAAAAACTTCCCCAATGACATGGAATATGTCATTCCCTTTGAATCTGCTTCTGTGGTACGGGTTTCCATAGGCGAGGTAGTAGAAGCATTGATTCTGGCCCTTTTGCTGGTCTCACTGGTAGTTTTCATTTTTCTCCAAAACTGGAGAACCACCCTGATTCCTATCCTCATTATTCCGGTTTCCATTATAGGCACATTTGGCCTTTTTATTCCCCTGGGATTTTCGATCAATAACCTGACGCTTTTTGGTTTTGTGCTCGCCATCGGTATCGTGGTGGATGATGCCATTGTGGTAGTGGAGGCCACCATGGGTTATATGGAAAAAGAAAAGCTGAATGCCAAAGAGGCAGTCAGCAAAGCCATGAAGGATATTTCCGGACCGGTCATTGCCATGTCTCTGATCATTGCAGCCGTCTTTATACCAGTGGGCTTCATTCCGGGAATCGTCGGTCGCCTTTACCAGCAATTTGCCATGGCCATTGCCGCTTCCGGGCTGATATCCGGATTTGTCGCCTTATCGCTGACACCCGCACTTTGTTCTCTGATCCTACAACCGGCAAAACCATCCCGGTCGCCCAAAGGCATACAGCGGTTTTTCTCCTGGTTCAACCAAAAATTCGATGCCTTTGGAAAACGATACCTGCAAAGCGTCGAACAAAGTTTCTCCCGGGCCAGGTATTATTTGGCAGGCCTGTTTATATTGATCCTTGTTACTGTTTTACTATTCGGAATAAAACCATCGGGATTTATTCCCAGTGAAGATGAAGGACGGCTGTTCATCACTTATGAATTACCGGAGGGCGCTTCTACTGCCAGAAGTCTGGAAACGATCAATAAACTGATGGATATACTGGGAGAGGAAGAGGATATTTTTCATTTCACGGCCGTCACAGGCCTTAATGCCATTAATTTTTCCAGCAAATCCAATAGTGGGACAGTATTTTCCCAGCTTCAACCCTGGAGCAAACGGGAAGGTGAAGGACAGAATGCTTTTGAAATACGGGACCGGCTATTGCGGGAATTGAATGAAAAATTACCTGAAGCAAACATCGTTATTGTAGCACCATCCGCCATACCGGGACTGGGAAGTACATCAGGGTTTTCCATGGTCGTACAGGATCTGGACGGCACTTCCAGCATCAATGAGTTTGAAAAGGAGGTAAAAGAGTTTGTCTCTGAATTGAACCAGACAGCGGAAATTGACAATGCCTTCACTTTTTTTAGTGCCACCACGCCTTCTTACCGGGTAGAACTGGACCGGGAAAAAACGGCCAGACTTGGCGTCAACATAGGGGATGCTTATGCCTCCATGCAAACCTACCTGGGCAGTACTTATGTCAATGATTTCATACTATATGGAAGAAACTTCAGGGTAATAGCCCAGGCAGACACCTCCTTTAGAGAGGATTTATCCGGTCTGGAAAAGATTTTTGTCAAAAACAGGTCTGGGGGCATGCTTCCATTAAGCAACCTGGTAAGCACAGAAGTGATTGAAAATGCTCCTTTGATCAGCCATTTTAATCTTTTCAGATCCAGCACCATTAATGGAGATGCCGCCCCCGGATACAGCTCAGGCCAGTCCATAGAAAGAATCTCTGCCCTGGCAGCTGCCGAACTCCCGCTTGGCTATGGAATTGATTTTGCAGGAGTGAGCCGGAAAGAAATCAAATCAGGAGGAAGTACACTTTTAATATTTGTATTGTCTATCGTATTTGTATTTCTATGCCTCACGGCACTTTATGAAAGTTGGTCTGTTCCCTTTTCCGTATTGCTGGCCGTTCCTACAGGGGTTTTTGGCGCCATTATCACCCTCTTGCTGTTTCCATCACTCACCAATAATGTGTATGCCCAAATTGGTTTATTGACCCTTATTGGACTGGCTGCAAAAAATGCCATTTTGATCGTGGAATATGCCAAAGAGCGGGTAGACAGGGGGATTCCCATTCCCAAAGCTGCTGCAATGGCCGCCAAGTTGAGGTTAAGGCCCATTTTAATGACTTCCTTTGCCTTCATACTCGGCGTACTGCCGCTGGCTTTTTCTTCCGGTGCCGGATCTGTGGCCAGAAGAACCATTGGTTGGACCGTGGCAGGAGGAATGTTTTCAGCAACCTTTTTCACCTTATTTCTGGTACCGGTATTGTTCTACCTGGTCAGTAAAGTGGCCTATAGCAAAAAGGAGTTGTCCCAATTGGCGGAAGCACATAAACATGAAAATTTGTAGCAAAAATTACTTCCCTTGCCGATTCAATCCTCTTCCTGAATGACTACGGTCCGGGTAAGCACAGGAGCGGTCATGAAATATCCCAGCACCCTTCCTTCGCCCTGCATCACGGAAATGTTGGATTGTGGGTTTTCCGGGGGAGGGCTAAAAAGTCCCCCATCTGAAAACAGAAGTGATACCACCTGATTCAGGTAATCATAAGCACCTTCATTCAACCTGAGCATTTGCAATCTTACTTCATCCTCTTTATCAAAAGAAAAGGCAGTCAATTCAAATCCATTGTTCAATATGGAACTGCCAAAGGTATCATCAAATAGAAAATAATCGGAGCGGCGGTTCAGAACAGTATCGTTTTTACTGAGAATCAACCTGTAAAAGTTATTTTCATTGAAGGGTATTTTACCATAAAGGGTAAGGTAATAGCCTTCACTTGCAAAAAACCTTTCTTCCTTGAATTCATAGGTGATGCTATCCAGGACCGGCGCCTCCAGGGTAGTTCCTTTTGATAGATAATCCTTACCATCCAGAGAAACATGCAGTTGATATTCATGACCGATTGTCGCTGCTTCCTGGTTTTCAGCCAGGTATTGGCCCAGATCTTCATCAAACAGAAAAACCACTATTTCGCCCGTTTGCAAATCCTCTATGCTTACTTCTGCATGGGTTGCGACTTCATTGGGCAGGGTATCATAGTAATCCCTGGAGTAAGCAACAGTTACCGCATTCATGGATGCATCATCTGTCCAGGTAGCTTCAATAAGAGGTGTTTTTTCAACATTCCCCAGGTCAAGGTTTACCTCCTCCTGACAGGCAAGCAACAGCATCAAGAATGATATTTTCAGGACTAGCCTCATGGTTTTAAAATTTAAAATTATAGGTAACAGATGGCAAGATGCCAAACAGATAGGTCATCACCACCCCGGGTCTTACAGAACTGACTTCTTCTCCCAAACCCCGGTCAAATCCGATATCATTGTTGTAGATATCTGTAAATTCATAAGAAAAGGGATTTTTCCTGCCATAAGCATTGTAGACACTGAAGTTCCAACTTCCCTGCCACCACCTACCTTTGTTTTTATTTTTCAATGTCAGGGATAAATCCATTCGGTGGTAGTCCGGGAAGCGATCACTATTTCTTTGTTCATTATATAAAGGCACCCGTTGGTTGTCCACCTCATAGGAGCCTACGGGAAAGGTTACGGCAATTCCGGTGGTATAAATAAATGTACCGGAAAAGCTAATCCTATCGGTCAACTGGTGTGAAAGTACCAAACTGATGTCATTGGGCCGGTCATACCGGGGCGGATAGGGAAAACCACCATTGATACCCCGAATTTTCCTGAACACTCTGGACCTTGTATAACTCAGCCAGCCCGTGGTCTTTCCAATATTTTTTCTCAGCAAAAATTCCAATCCATAGGACCAGCCATTACCGGTAAGTATTTCAGTCTCGACATTATCGGTAAACAATATATTGGCCCCCTGCTTGAGGTCCACAATATTTCTGAAATCCCTGTAATACCCCTCCAGGGAAACTTCCCATTGGTTGTTCCTGAGATTTTGAAAAATTCCTGCCGACACCTGATCTCCCCGGATGGGAAGTATGTATTTTCCTGCTGGCACCCATCGGTCAATCGGCAGACCTGCGGAACTATTGGAGGCCACCTGAATATACTGGTAATTCCTATTATAGCTGCCTTTTAAGGACGTCCCCTCTCCCAGAAGGTACCTCACCGCAAGGCGGGGTTCCAAACCCTGGTAATGTTGCATTTTTTCTCCAAATCGGTATTCCAGGGTATCGGTTACCTGTCCTAGGCCTTCCACGTCATCGTCGTCGTACAAATAATTTACCCCATCTCCAATTTGCTGGTAAAGGCCAAAACGGATACCTCCCTCGATGCTGAGCTGCTCGGAAAGCTCCTCTTTAAGGGCAATAAAAAAATTGTTTTGTAATCCAATTCGCGGATTGGTTACCAGGGGCTCTATCCCACTACCAGAGGCAGGTTGTAAATCTACAGGAGCAAAATAATACAACTGGCTGTGAATCCCTGCTTTTATTTCCGTATCCTCCCGGGGCAGGTAAGTCAATGCTGCCCTGATACCGGTTTCGGAAAAATAGTTGGACCAGTCAAATCCATTGTCCTCATCGCTAAAACCGATCAGGTATTTGTAGAAGCTGTAATAAGCCGATACATCCAGGTACAATTGCTCATTAATCTCCCTGTCCCAATTGAATGAATTGATCCAGTTATTCCATCCCAGGCCAAACTGCCCATCCAGACCCAGAAAGTCACTTCCATAGTAGGTGGAAAAGGTAAATTTGTTTTTTGGCCCTTTCCGCCACATGAGTTTTCCACTTAAATCATAAAAATACAACTGATTATTCCGAATGTCTTCATTGGGTGAAAAAGCCAAAAACAAGTCTGCGTAGGTTCTCCTGCCTGAGAGCACAAACGAGGAATTTTCGGAAAAGAGTGGCCCATCCACGGTTAACCTTGAACTGATACTTCCTATTCCCCCTTCACCTTCAATTTTCCGGGTATTTCCTTCCTTCAGCGATATGTCCACAAGGGAGGAAACCCTCCCCCCAAATTGGGCCGGGATATTGCCTTTGTAAAGGGCCACATCGGTCAATGCATCCGGATTAAACACAGAAAAAAAACCGAAAAAATGAGAAGGATTGTAAATAGGTGCCCCGTCAATCTGAATCAGATTCTGGTCAGCAGAACCTCCCCTCACAAATAATCCGGTAGTACCTTCTCCCGCAGTAGTAACCCCCGGAAGCAATTGTATGCCCCTTAATAAATCAACTTCTCCAAATAGTGCGGGAATTCGCTTTAGCTCTTCACTGGAAATTTCATTCCGGCCGATTTCTGTGCTGAGCACATTGTGATCTTCTCTCCTATCCGAGACTACTACCTCTTCCAATGACATTTCTTCAGGACTAAGGAAAAATTTCAAATCCGTGATTTTATTGTTAATGTCCCTGCTGATACCCTGGTAGCCTAAAAACCTGATCTCCAGAGTAGCCGGGAGATCGGTATTGGTAATGGTTATTGAAAAGTTGCCATCAATATCGGCAACTGCCCCCTTGCCTGTTTGGTCTTTCCAGAATACGGTCGCTCCCGGTAAAGGCTCACCCGATGCCTTATCCAGAACCTGTCCTTTGAGGTAAACTGCTTCCTGACCTGTAGCATTTCCAGAAATGACCAACATACAAATAAGAACCACAAAAAAAGTATTCCAAGAAGGATTTGAACGGTATTTAAACATTACTATTTTCTTGATGTTTTTATAGAAAAGAAATTCATCCTGGTTATTGGGCAGGTTCCAACCTGAAACAGGCAATAGTGTAAATACGCTTCAGCCAAAAGTATTCTGGCCGGTAAGTACTTCAAAATCAGTATCTACCTTGTTGTTTTCTACTCCTCCGCTGAGATATAGTTGAAAACAGTCTGGTTTTATTTGCCCTACTCGCCTTCCCGATGCGGGAAAAGCTATAACGAAACCTAATGCCTAATCCGGGTTGAATCCAAAAAGATAACGGTATTGGGTAAAAATAGTTAAGCTTCCCTGCAGGTTATTCACCAAATGAATTTGAATAATCGGAGCGCTTTCCAATAATTATCCGATAATGACTTCGTTTTAAGTATAAATGATTAATTTCAAGCCATGATTTGGGCATATCCTGATAATTATTCGATTCTGTTACTGGCAGCAGTTTTTGTACTGCTCTATGCCATATACTTGTACCGTTTTTGGAAAATCAACCAGAAGATCAAAGTCAAAAAAAGAAGGCTGGTTTGGAAGATGACACTGAGGACCCTTTATTTTACCTTGTTTTTGATCGCTTTTGCCGGTCCATCCATAGGAAATGCGATGAAAGAGATCAAGCAGGAAGGAAAGGATATATTTCTGGCCATTGACCTTTCCAGATCCATGAATGCGGAAGACATCAAACCCAGCAGGCTACAGCGGGTGAAATTTGAATTGAAAAATCTGGTCAAAAATTTCAGTTCCGACAGGTTGGGTATTATTATATTTTCATCAGAGGCGTTTATACAATGTCCGCTTACCTTTGATCAAAATGTCATCCAGCTGCATTTGGATGGATTGAACAGTGGTCTGGTGCCTAATGCCGGCACTGACATTGCAGCTCCACTAAAAATGGCCTACAGTAAATTCCTGTCAGACGAAAGCCAGGAGCCCAAATCAAAAGCGGTTATCCTGATCAGTGACGGAGAGGATTTTGGA
Source organism: Cyclobacterium plantarum (assembly GCF_011290685.1). GTDB lineage: Bacteria > Bacteroidota > Bacteroidia > Cytophagales > Cyclobacteriaceae > Cyclobacterium > Cyclobacterium plantarum. The sequence continues at coordinate 447,252 of NZ_JAANYN010000005.1, read as the reverse complement.
AATGAATTGGAAGAAACCATGGAGCAGCTCAACCAGTCAGGCATAAAGGTATTCAGCCTGGGTGTAGGTACCGAAACGGGCAGCACGATTCCCAGAGGAAGTGGTGTAGTCATTGATCAGTCCAACAATCGACCGGCAATATCCAGATTGATCTCTACCAATCTGAAAAAAATCGCCAGCCAAACCGATGGGGATTATTTTGAGCTTAGTGAAGAAAGCCAGGAAATCCCACAGTTGATAGATGCCATTTCCAAATTGGAAGGTACGGTAATGGCAAGCCGTACTGTAGAGGCTTCTTCCAATAAATATTTCTACTTTCTCCTGGCAGGCTTGATTTTGGCAATCATCGATTCCATTTTGCCTGTCAGAACCTTGTCCATTTAATCTACCTAAACCAACAGTATGTTATCCAGATATTTTCTTTGGATTTTATTATTCTTACCTGCTGACTGGGAAAAAATAGCAGCCACAAATGCGGCAATAGCTGCTGCAGAAAGATCCTTTAAAGAAACGGATTTTGAAAATTCCATACGAAATCACCTTTCCTTGCTGGAAGAGCATGGTTTAAATCATCCTGAAGTTCGTTTTAACCTTGCGTTGAGTTACCAAAACAATGGTCAGGAGGAAGATGCCAAGAAAACCTATGAGCCGCTGGCAAGCAGTACAGGCAGCAGTATCCCTTCCTATGCGGCCAACCAGCAGGGAGTCCTCTTGGGGAATGAGCAAAAATACCGGGAAGCCCTTTCTTATTTTAAGACTGCCTTGCTTAAAAATCCAAACAATGAAAAAGCCCGTTATAATTATGAACTCTTGAGCCGCTGGCTGGAAGGAAATGAAGAAGAGCAGGAAAACGAAGAAGACCGGGAAGATGAAGACCAGATCAAACCATCCAATTACGCCAAAAGGATGAAAGCCCAGGCCGATGAGATGGTGGACAGGTTTCAATTTGATGAAGCCCTGGAAATCATGGAAAACGCACTGGAGATAGACGAAACAGTGGCACATTACCAGAAATTCATGGACCATTTAAATGAGATCAATGAAATCAATACCAACCCATAATTTACTCCTTTTTGCCTGTCTTTTCTGGGCTCCAATCCTTTTGGTAGCTCAATCTGAAACAGAATATTTCAACAAAGCAGCCAGGCAGTACGTGAATGAGGATATTCCAGGAACCAGCCAATTATTGGCTGAAGGACTGGAAAAATACCCTCAAGACCCCAAACTGAATGCGCTGTGGGAAAAATTACAAAAGGATCAGGAAGACCAGGAGAAAAAAGACCAGCAAAGCCAGGAACAGCAGGATCAGGAGCAGGAAGAATCCCAGGAGCAGGACCAACAGGAGCAGGATAGCCAGGAACAGGAAAGTGGTGAGGGCGAAGAACAAACCGAAGAAGACGGTGCTGACGAAACCGATGAGATGGAGGAACAAAGAGGCGAAAAATCAGAGAACAATGAGGAATCAGATGAGCCCAATGAAATGGAAAGTGACCTGAGTGAACGGGAGAAAGCCATGGAAGAACTGAGGCAGCGGCTGGAAGAGATGAACATTACACCAGAACAAGCTTCCCAAATCCTGGATGCCATGAACAGCAATGAGCTCAGGTATATCCAACAAAACAGAAAAAAGCCCACGCAGCAACCCAAAAGGGGATTGCCTGATTATTAAAGGGCCACTCAAACTTTATTTTCCCTCCCTAAACCAATATTGACATGCAAGAGGTATTTATCCTGTCGGCAGCGAGAACGCCCCTGGGTGGTTTTGGTGGAAACCTATCCTCCTTGTCTGCCACCGCATTGGGAAGTTTAGCTCTAAAAGGGGCAATAAACAAACTTGGTTTGAGCAACAATATTCCTTTTGATGAAGTATTGATGGGCAATGTTTTGTCAGCAAATTTGGGACAGGCACCTGCCAGGCAGGCGGCTATACATGCCGGGCTGAATGTCAGCACTCCCTGCACCACGATCAATAAAGTTTGTGCCTCGGGAATGAAAGCGGTCATGCTCGGTGCCCAGGCAATCATGTGTGGACAGGCAGATTTGCTTGTTGCCGGAGGCATGGAAAGCATGAGCAATGCGCCTTATTACCTTCCAAAGGCAAGATTTGGGTACAAGTATGGACATGGAAGCCTTGTAGATGGGCTGAGCAGGGATGGTCTTGAAGAGGCCTACCATGATTTCCCCATGGGCAATTGTGCGGAAAACACTGCCAGAGAAATGAAAATCAGCAGGGAGGCACAAGACGATTATGCCATCAACTCCTACAAAAGAGCAGCAGAGGCCTGGAAAAAGGGCAGCTTTTCTGCTGAAGTGGTCCCGGTTAACGTTAAGGACCACAAAGGAAACGAACAGCTTATCAAAGAAGATGAGGATTTCCGCAAAGTCCTATTGGATAAAATCCCCAAACTAAAACCTGCTTTTGAAGCAGATGGAACCGTGACTGCGGCAAATTCCTCCACCATCAGCGATGGTGCTGCCGCACTGGTGATTGGAACCCGGGAAATGGCTAAAAAACTAGACCTGAAACCCATTGCCAAAATCCGGGGATTCGCCGATGCTGCCCGCAACCCCATGTGGTTTACCACTGCTCCGGCGCTGGCCATTCCGAAAGCACTGAAACAAGCGGGACTGGCTTTAACAGACATGGATTATTTTGAGATCAATGAAGCCTTTGCTGCCGTGGCGATAGCCAACCAGCAATTACTCAAAATCCCTGAGGAAAAACTGAATGTTTATGGTGGGGCCATTGCACTGGGACATCCTTTGGGTTGTTCCGGCGCCAGGATCCTTACCACCTTACTTTCCGTACTCCATCAGGAAAAAGGAAGACTCGGAGTGGCCGGCATCTGCAATGGAGGCGGAGGGGCGTCTGCCATCGTTATAGAAATGATCTGAAATTGTTCTTTTTTCACATTACCAACCCTTTCAAATTATGAAATCGAGCATGACATACACGACCCACGGAGGGACGATTTTAAAGCATGCTCGATTCCATGTGACCTTTGAAAAGCAAATTATTAACACATGAAATCGATCCTGGTGCTACCGGTATTTTGTTTTTTATTCAATGGCCTTTCAGTCAATGCCCAACAGCAAACCACCTATTACGATGATGAGCAAACACAGGTAAAGGAGCGTTTTCAAACCAAAGACAGTATACCCCACGGCGCTTACAGGTTTTACGACCCTTTTGGAAATCTGACCCAAATCGGACAGTTCAGGGAGGGTAAAAAATCAGGTAAATTTTATGAATTACATCCAGAGAGCAGGGACACCCTGAAAGTAACTCCTTATGAGGAAGATCTGGTGAATGGAGAAGTGACATCATTTTTTCCCAATGGAGCAGTTGCGCAAAAAGCAATTTTTCTAAATGGTGAAATTCAAGGTACCCTTGAAACCTACTATCCATCCGGTGCCCTTAAAAGCCGCACCCGTTTTGAAAATGGAAAACCCCATGGACTCAACGAGATATATTTCGAAAATGGTGAAATACAGGAAAGGCAACAGTTTGATCAGGGCATGATGGAGGGAGTACAGAAAAAATACGCCGAAAACGGCCAATTGCTGACTGAACAACCCTATAAAGATGGAAGTTTGGATGGACGATATATCAGCTATTTTCCGGATGGCAGCAAGTCTTCTGAGGTAGAATACAAAAATGGTGTCCGGCACGGGACCTATATCAGCTACCATGAAAACGGAAAAATAAAGGAGAAGGGCAATTATCGGATGGGCTTGCGGCATGGCCAATTTTCTACCTACGATGAGGCAGGAAATTTGCTGGACGAAAAAAAATTCAAAAGAGGAAACCCAGACTGATTTCTGTTCCGGGATTGTATTGACCTGATTTCAGCTGAATTGAGTTAAAAAACCGTCATCGGTAGACCTAACATTTTATAAAACGCAGAAATCGGGATGACGGTGTGGTTTTTTGCATTATATGAAAAAATAAACATCCCATTGTTTAATGGATAATTATGAGTTAAAGGTTATTTTTAGTATTTTACCATGTTTTTATTGTACTTTTGGTCCCGATTTTTTATCGGGAACAAAAAAATCCTTCCCCACGCAATCCTCCCGCACCCCCCCGGTTTTTTGTCGGGCCAGCGCTCTTTTCGTATTAAAATTTACCTCTTCTTTATTTAACAGGTTTTTTAGGGTTTCTTCTTTATAAAAAACAACTGATTCAATTACCTCACAGGTAGGCTACGAGAGGGTTTTGAGCGGTGAAAGCCGTGAGAATCTCTAGCCAGACGAGACTGCCACACCATTTCACAGCTCCTAAACCCACTAAAATGGGTTCGCAGTGATGATTTAATTGGTTTTTATTGACGATCTTAATTCGAACTCAGGTTAATAGAATAAGGGATTTTGAAAATTTTACAGTTGGTGGGGATTATTTCTTATTTTTGCATCTTAAATCAAAAATCCCATGAGCAAAGGCATAAAAAACACACAATATCAATTTCCAGGTCAGGTTGATTTTTACCGGGGAAAGGTAAGAGATGTCTATATTTTCGAGCGAACCATTGCAGTGGTGGCCACGGACAGGATTTCTGCTTTTGATGTGGTCCTGCCAAAACCCATTCCTTATAAAGGGCAGGTTTTAAATCAAATCGCCTACCATTTTCTTTCTTCCACTGCTTCCATCGTCCCCAATTGGGTTACCGTTTGCCCTGATCCCAACGTCACCATAGGAAAAAAATGTGTGCCTTTCAAAGTGGAAATGGTAATCAGGGGTTATTTGGCCGGACATGCCTGGCGGGAATACCGGGAAGGAAAAAGAAGCCTTTGTGGCATATCCCTTCCGGAAGGCCTGAAGGAAAATGACCCCCTTCCGGAACCCATCATCACCCCTACCACCAAAGCGGATCAAGGCCATGATGAAGATATTTCCAGGGAAGCTATTTTGGCTCAGGGAATAGTGGATGAATCTGATTATGCGCAATTGGAAAAATATACCCGGGCTTTGTTTGAACGGGGATCCGAAATGGCCAGGGACAAAGGTTTGATTTTGGTAGATACCAAGTATGAATTTGGCAAATATGGAGATGAAATCCTGTTGATTGATGAAATCCATACACCGGACTCTTCGCGCTATTTCTATAAGGAGGGATATGCCCAAAGACAGGAACAGGGATTACCCCAAAAACAACTCTCCAAAGAATTTGTCCGTCAATGGCTGATTGAAAATGGGTTTCAGGGAAAGGAAGGCCAATCTATCCCCGAAATGAGCCCCGAAATCATCGAAAACATTTCCAATAGGTACATTGAGCTTTATGAACACATTACCGGCAAAACTTTTGTTCCTGCAAATGGTTCCGATATTGCATCCAGGATACAAAAGGCCATTCTGGAAAATATTTAAATGAACCGATCATTTTGGCACCAAAATATTTTAAGCTAATTTTAAAACAAATTTGAATGATCAGGAAGCTACTGTTTTCTAAATGTATTTAAAGACTGGTGAATTCATTTTGAAATGAAACCGACCTGATTAGAATCATCATTAAACACACAGGGCAATGGTTATTTTAATCATCAAAGTTTCCTCCGATTTGGTATCGGGACAGGCATGCAACCATAAAGAAACAATTATAATCATATGAAATACGCTGTAGATAAAAAAGAACAATTTGTACTTTTCACCCTGATGGAAGAAAAACTGGACTCCACCCTATCCCCTCAGTTAAAATCGGAATTGCTAACGGTTCATGCGGAAGGATATAAAAACCTGATTTTGGATATGGCAAGTGTGAAGTATGCCGATTCAAGCGGGCTCAGTGCGCTTTTGGTGGGCAACAGGGCTTTTGGAGAAGAAGGAGGGGTTTTTATATTGTCTTCACTTCAGGAGCATGTATTGAAATTGATGAAAATATCCATGCTGGATAAGGTGTTTAAGTTGGTAGATGACAATGAAGCTGCTGCTGAAGCGGTATTTATCCATGAGATCGAGCAGGGTGCAGAAAAAGATGAGGAAGAGTAAACGTTAAGCTACTTGGATTTCAATATCACCATTCTGGGTTCCAACTCTGCAGCTCCTGCCCATGGCCGAAACCAAACTTCCCAGGTGGTTATCTGGGGAGCGCATACATTTTTGTTGGATTGCGGAGAATCCACCCAGCACCAGTTGAGGAAATTCAAAGTCAAGTATTTCAAAATCAACCACATATTTATATCCCACCTGCACGGAGACCATTATCTGGGGCTGATGGGACTGATCGCTACCTACCACCTGAACAACCGGAAAGAGCCCCTCCACATCTTCGGACCTTCCGGACTGGATGAAATCATCACGGTACAGTTAAAATATTCAGGTACCATTTTGAAATTTCCGCTGATTTTCCACCCCACCACCCATTCACAAAAAACCAAATTACTGGAATTGGGGGATTTGGAGGTATGGAGTTTCCCATTAAAACACCGCATACCTTGCACAGGTTTTAGTTTCGAAGAAAAAACAGGCAGGGTAAAACTCAACAAGGCATTGGTGGTCAAAAACAAACCTGGCATAGAAGCCATACGCACCCTCCTTAAGGGGCAGGATGTGCGGGACATGACCGGTAAGGTTTTGTATCCCGCAAAGGACTATTGCGAAATCAAGGCTCCCCGCAAATATGCTTTTTGCTCGGATACCGTTTATGATCCTCAACTACCCCAATACATCAGGGAGATGGATATCCTCTACCATGAGTCCACCTTTATGGAAGCAGAAAAAGACCGGGCAAAATTGACCAGGCACAGTACCACAAAAGAAGCAGCATCCATCGCACTGGCGGCAAAGGCTAAAAACCTGCTGCTGGGACATTATTCTGTAAGGTACGCAGACCTGACCCCACTACTGGAGGAAGCAAGGGAAACATTTCCGAACAGTTTTTTAAGCGAAGAGGGCACCACTTACAGCATCAGATGAGCACGGAGAATTACGATAAGGTTTACCAATCGAAAAAAACCAATTTGTTCATCATATTGGGAGGGATATTTCTTACCAACGCCATCCTTGCAGAGATCATAGGCGTAAAAATTTTCTCCGGTGAGGAAACACTGGGCTTAAGTGCCGCAAACTGGACATTTTTCGGGGATTATGTACTGGATTTTAATTTAACAGCCGGTGCGGTTATTTGGCCGGTGGTATTCCTTACCACAGATATTATCAATGAGTATTATGGCAAAAAAGGGGTAAGAAAAATCAGTTTTATCACCGCAGGACTGATCGCCTATGCTTTTATTGTCATTTCCCTGGTCACCCAATTGCCGCCTGCCCCCTTTTGGCTGGAAGTGAATGCAAGCGACCCCTCGGGAACTCCCTTCAATATCAATTATGCCTTCAATACCATTTTCAGACAAGGGCTGGGTATCATCATTGGCTCTTTGGTAGCCTTCCTGCTGGGACAGCTCCTGGATGTATTTGTATTCCAGAAACTCAGGAAAATAACCGGCTCGAAAATGATCTGGTTGCGGGCCACAGGTTCTACCCTGGTATCCCAGTTTATCGACTCCTTTGTGGTGTTGGGCATTGCTTTCTATGTGTTCGGGAATTGGTCCATAGAACAGATCATTGCCGTGGGGATCATTAACTATATATACAAATTTTCAGTAGCCATACTGCTTACCCCTTTGCTTTACCTGGGGCATGGACTTATAGACCGGTATCTGGGTAAGGAGACTGCAAAAAAAATGACCGAAGAAGCCTCCGGGGACAGCTCCTTTATTTAGCCCTTGCTGCCAATTTTTCCGCCAACGCGGAGCCAAGGATCAGCTGAAGGGTATGGTAAAGCATTAAGGGCAACAACACCACTCCAAAAATAATTGGGTCCGGAAAAAGAATTTTACCCATTACCGCACCTTGTACCAGGGATTTTTTCGATCCGCAAAACAATACCGTGATGCCATCCTCCCTGTTGAAGCCAAGCCACCTGCCCAGACCATACATCACCGCCAGCATCAACAAAAACAACAACAACATCAAAAATCCCAGGCCCAGAATATTTTGTCCCGCAAACATGTTCCCACCAAAGGATTGAGAAAATGCGGAGAACACAATCAGCAAAATGACCGTTTGATCGAAGCCTTTCAGTACCTTGCTGTACCGCTGCACCCAACTACCCAACCAGCGGTGCAGCATAAACCCTATCAGCACCGGGATGAATATTTGCTGTACCAGCTTCCATACCGTGCTCAGTAACTCAAAGTCCCCCTGGCTGCTGCTCAAAAGCAAACCCATCCATAGGGGCGTAATCAGGATTCCAATGATACTGGAAATACTGGCGTTGAAAATGGCCGCCGGAAGGTTGCCTCCTGCAATGGACACCATGACCACGGAGGAAGAAACCGTGGAAGGAAGGGCAGCCAGGTAGAATGTCCCTACCCAGAAAAGGTTCTGCTGATTACCAAATGCCGCATACAAAACCAAAATGATCAGTGGAAATACCAGAAAGGTAGTGCTTTGAATGACCAGGTGCAGCTTCCAGTTGGAAAGCCCGGTTTTGAGGGTGGCAGGACTGATCTTAACCCCATAAAAAAAGAAAATCAGGGATACTCCATAATAAGTCAGCACATCCAGGTTCAGGCCACTGGCACTTGTCTCCCCCCATTCCGGAAAAAGATAGGCCAGGAGAATAGTCAGCAGCAGTAAAAAGAAAAAAGAATTGATACCGGCTTTGGCCAGGCGTTTTTTTATGGATACCATCATCAGGAATAATTCCCATTCACAAAATCATAAATCATTTTACTGATTTCCGCAATGGCCTCTTTCCCTGCCTCCACATCGGTCAGGTTTTTGGTCAAAATGACCAGGACATATTGCTTGCCATCAGGTAGGGTTAAAATGGCTGCATCGTGTTGCACGCCGGTAATGGAACCCGTCTTATGGGCTATCTTCACCTCTTTCGGTAGTAACTTTGGGATCAGGTCTTTATAATACTGATCATACAGGATATCCATCATCTGACGGCTCTCCTCCTGTCCTACGGCTTCCCCGGAAGCAATGGCTTCCATAATCAGCATCATATCCAGGGCCGTGGTGGTATTGCTGAGCCCGGCATCAAAAGCTTTCAGGTCTTCTACCCCCCGTAGCACTTCGATATCTGCTGCACCCAAATCCCTCATGGTTTGGGTGACATTTTCCGCTCCTACCTCTTCGATCAGGATATTGGTGGCCAGGTTACTGCTTTTGATGATCATTTGGTACATCAGTTCATATACCGTGGCCTTTTCCCCGATACGCTCGTAAAGTCCCTCCTGGCTATCTACCCCCAGGTCCATGCTATATGGGCTGCCATCTACAATACTCCTGAATTCATTGACGATCAAAATCGAATCATCCAGGGAGAACTTACCGGAACCCGCCTGCTTGAAAATTTCTATCATTACCGGTGTTTTCATGGTACTGGCAGCATGAAACACCTCTTTTTCATTGATCAGCAAATGACTTCCCGAATCGTCCAGCAATTTAAAGGCAATGCCGAAATCGCCTTCAGTGTCCTCAATCAAGGCCTGAATGGCTACTTTCAAATCTTCTGTGGAAGCATTCTTTTGCTGCTCTCCACAACCGAAAAAAAACAATACGGGTAAAATCAAAATCAATTTTTTCATCGAAGGATTATTTAGTGGTTGTTCTTTACATCATGGCCCAAACCTAAAACATCAGCCATACCCAGGCCATTACTGCTAGAAAAGCAATGGCAGGGCCCAGAAAGATAAAAAATAAACCGCCGGTACGGAAATCTTTTTGTTCTACCAGTCCGGTGGCATAAGCGATGGCGTTCGCAGGCGTAGACACGGGAAGCAACAAGGAACAGGAACAACTAATGGCTACCATCACCGGTCCGGCAAGGCCATACACACCCGGCAAGGCCAGGCTCAGCGGAACCAAAATGGAGGCAGCAGCGGTGTTGCTCATGACATTGGAGAGCAGTACAGCTACCAGGCAGAAGAAAATGGCGATAAAAAGCATGGGCATGGGTAAATTATTGATTTTGGCCATGACAATTTCAGCAAGCCCTACTTCTACCAATGCTATACCCAGGGCCAGGCCTCCCGCCACCAGCATCAGGGTATCCCAGGGAAGACTCCTGACCTGTTCGGAATGAATCACCTGGGTCATGGTGAGCAGTACTATGGGAATGGCCGAGGTAGCGGCCACGGGAATCCCATGCAGCGGTTCGGTCAGCCACATCAGCACCGTGAGGGAAAGGGTAAATATGACCGCATACTTCTTAAATGGATCCACTTCTCCTGCCCCTTTGGGCAAAAGAGACAGGTCCAGCACCACCCCTGAAAAATCATGTTTTTTACATAGGAATTTCCAAAAAAGCCAGACCAGCAACAATCCACTGGGAAAACCAACGATCATCCAGTCTACAAAAGTGATGCTGATCCCCTTTTCCTGCAAGGCCCCAACCGCAATGGCATTGGGAGTACTTCCGATAATGGTACCAATCCCTCCCACCGAAGCAGCAGCGGGTATAGCGGTCAGCAAAGCTTTGGCATAAGCGGATTTTTTACCGATCAGCTGTATCAGGGGAATGATGGAAGACACCATCATGGCGGTGGTAGCTGTATTGGACATGATCATGCTGGCGAGGGCCGTGGTCATCATCAGGCCCAAAAGCAAATATTCCGGCTTCTGACCAAAACTGCGAACAGTAAACCGGAAAAGCTGCCGGTCCAGCTCCACCATGCTCATGCCCTTGGCCAGGAAAAAGCCACCCAGCAGCAGCCAGACCACATTGCTGGTCCAGGTGCTTATATACAGGTCCGGGGACATGGTCTTTTCAAAAAAGAAATCTGTGCTGAACCCCACCAATAAGGCTGCGATGATAAATATGCCCACGGCAAAAGGAGGCATGGCCTCAGAAATCCACAGTCCTATGGCCAGAATGCTGATAAAGAAAACAAAGTTAACGGGAGGATCGTAACCGATTTTCCGAAAAAAATAGCTGACCAGTAGGGCGATCAGGAAATTGCCAAGAAAGGTAGAGGTGCTGAAAATCCAATTCAGCCTGAGCTTTCTGTAGAGAATCTGGGCAGCCGTCCTGGAATCTGAATAAAACATTGACTATTTAGTTTTAGCGGTTCAAAATGATCCGGGTTCTGAAAAGTGCTTTTAAAAAAACCGGCAGGTTTATCTCAGGCCTACTTATGGGCAATTTACAGAAAATTTAAGAAAACTTTTCCCGGGACTGATCCAAAGCCGGCAGCCACCTCGTAAATCCTGCCAAATAAGAAAATATCATAAACGACTAAATTTTAATTGACCATGAAAAAGTACTTGAATTTAAAAACGACATTAAACCTGGGACTAATGGTCGCAGGATTAGGGATCTTTGCTTCCTGTAACGATGATCCGGAACCGGAAATGCCATTTACTCCCGGAATGGAAACTTTTGATTATGGATTTAACGAAGGTCAACTGCTAGACAATCCAGCCACGGCCTACAACGGAGATGGCGAGGGAGACCACCCCAGGAATCTATCGGCACAACTTGAAATTACCGAAATGGAAAACGGCAATGCCGAAGTGACCGTCCGCCTGGAAAATGGTCTGGACGGTATGCAGTACCCGGTCCATGCGCACGATGCTGCAGATCCTTCTACCACCCCAAATGGAACTCCTTATAACGAAACACCAAACGGAGATATCTTTGCAGAAATGATCACAATTAGCGATGGAATGGGTAGCAAAACCATGCAAACGGACATGGATTACAACATGCTGTTGGATACCTACGAGGGCTTTTTGGTCGTACATGATCCTACTCAGGACATTAGTACAGTAGATTTGACCACCTATCTGGTATTGGGAACATTTGCGCAGGATCTACCGGAAGCTGAAGCCAACCTCCGGACAGAAACGTTCATGTATGACTTTAATGAAGGGCAGCTGTTGGATAATACAGACCTGGCTTACGAAGGAGATCATGGCCGTAACCTGATGGCGGAGATAATGGTGGAAGAAAATATCGACGGAACTGCCAAAATCACCATCAGCCTGATGAACACCATGGAAGGCATGACCTATATGGTGCATGCACATGATGCCGCCGATCCATCCACTACCCCTAATGGTACCCCTTATAATGAAACGCCCAATGGAGATATATTTGCCGGCGGCATAGAAGGCAATGGAGGAACAGTGATGGCTGAAAATGAGCTGGAGATTTCTTACAATGAACTGACAAGGATGTATGAAGGCTTCCTGGTGGTACACGACCCCACTCAGGAGATCAGTACCACAGATCTGACCACTTATCTGGTACTGGGTGCATTCGCAAGATAATTTTTTAATAGTAAATGTTGGTCAAGAGGTCATGGGAGGTATCCCATGGCCTTTTTTTGTTTTCCCGGCCGGTTGCTGCCGAAGGTTTTTGCGGGAGGTAAAGGGTTAGTAAGCGTTTTTCCGGGTGGGATATTGATTCAATAAATTACCTGACATTAATGGAATTCCAAAAGAGATTTCCCGATAAATCCTCCTGTTATATGTAATTGGAAGCCAGGAATTTTTGATCAATTGCCTACTGCTTTAGCTGTAGGCAATATGAGGTGTATGAGAATCCCCGGCTTTAGCCAAAATTGGAGAAATATAAGGGAAAATGTTTTTTATAATTGAAAAAGGTTCAAAATACCCTAACACAAATTCACTTCCGCCTTGCAGGTTTTGGCGTTAAAAAATACGGGTAGAGCGGAAGGAAAGAACCAGAAAAAATTTAAAGGTTTGGAACCAAATTTGTGTTAGCTTTGTCTTTACCAATCATATGGGGCTGACCGGTTTTGACAGTAGGTGTAAGGACTGGGCTCGCATGCAGGCTGGAGTATGTACGGCCTTGAAAGATTCATACGAACCATACTTGGCGAATCTAATTACGCCATGGCTGCCTAATCTTACCCTTCGGGGAATAGATACTGCTTAAAGGGTTGAGCTTCGATAGATGCTCCCCGGCCACATCCCACTACCCGTTGCACTGTCCGGGTAGAGTTGGGGTGTCGACTTGACGGTGCTGCTCCCTGTGAGGCTACTAAGCAGGGCTAAGACAAGTGGCTAAGCCGGAAGTAGGTGTGTCACCCAGCAGCTTTCGGCCGACAATCAAATCGGTGACTAAGCATGTAGACGGTACGGTGTTTCCCTATCTGGACGCGGGTTCGAATCCCGCCAGCTCCACTTTTACGTTTTTAACTCCCTGTAATTTAAATAGTTACAGGGATTTTTTTTTAATCCAGTCACCATTCAGTCACAAAACTTTTCGTTTTTTTTTTATTCCCTCCCCTACTTTTAAAAGAAAAACTGAATTTTTACGCTGATTCCAAACCCAATAATTCAATAAAAAAGACCTACCCAAATTGGGAGGCCTTTTAACTTTTCCAAATCGTATAGGTATAAGGATTATTTCACTAACCGGAATTTATAGACCAATTCCATATAATTGGTTCCCTTATCAGGACGGATAGACCAAAAATTTGGAACCTGATTTGAACTCCAAGGCTTCGGGTTTACCCACATCAACTTTCCATTTTCAACACTGGATTCAATTTTAGGCAAATCAACAGACTCCAAAGATGAAACAGGCATATTTTCAATTGGCGTCCAAAATGGAACTTTCACATAAATAAAAGCCTCAGATTTAAGACCCTCATTATTTTTCCATCCATTATCCATCAATTCGTTTAATGTTGAATTGTTGACTTCATAGGTTTTATCTACCCAAATTTCAATGAAATGCTTTGGCAGATCAAATACTTTGTCACCCCAAACTTCCTTTCCTCCCGGAATTGTCGGTGTAGATGCTTGCACCGGATTCATTAGGCCTTCTTCCTTTGGGCAATCAGTACGGAAAATGATTTCAAACTTTCCTTCACCTGCCCAATTGTCAGGATGATTTTCAGCACTGTGAACAGGATATTCTATTTCAAGGCTTTCTTGCAACAGTCCTTTGATTGAATGGCAGGATGGAAGAAGATGACCACCTCCCATTTCATTTCTTGCCATAAGTGGGCCTAAGTCAACGTTGATTTTTGCAATTGTCATTTCACTTTTCATTTTTTTTAAAATTTTGGTTAATAATTAATTTTAAGGGAAAACACTGCGACAAAACCACAGTGCTTTCCATACTTTATAGGTCAATTCGCTTTTACTCTTTGATCAGGTCATACGACTTGATGAGGTTCACACAAGCCGGATAACTTAGGCCAAGCTTTGCGGAAAATTCCTTTTTGGTCATATTGGCTTTACACTCATTCCAATATTCAAACACCAATTCTTTTTCCTCTTCTGAAAGATGGAGCCTTTTACCAACACCTGACCTTTTTTTGAAGTCCTCAATCAAGGAATCAATTTTCAGTTCAATTGGTGACTTACCATCCAAAAAGGAATTAAGCAACCTTGACAGGTCAGCCAAATCAGTTCTTTCACTCAATCCAGCTTTGGCAATGGCTTCAGAAAACATTTCCTTGGAATCCTTGGGTGTTAACCCTTGTTCACCTAAAGGCACATCATTGATGTCTTTGAAAATTTGACCTTGGGCATTTACAAAGATTCGGTTGTTTTTCCTGAAATCAATTTCCTTGAATTTCTGGATTACATCTATCAGGATTGCACCTTTACTTCTAACCAATGATACTTTCTTATTACCATCGACATTTTCGGCTTGTTGCGAACTGGAAATTTTAGGGCCATTTGTTTTTTCTATTACAGAATTCATTTTTTTTCATTTTTCAAATTTTTAAATATGATCTAAGGTTTTTGGCTTCTACTGCCAGAGGACGAATTAATTAGTTACTTTATTCTAAGTCATAGTGCTCAGGGGTTTTATAATTTTTAAGAAATTTGATCTAAGGGGCTTGGCTGGAATTTACTCTTTAGATATCAGAGTTTAGTTTTGCCAATCTTTTTTTTTACTGTCAGTGCCTATTGTATGGCTGGTTCTGAAGTAATATCGGAAATTTCCAATCGAAAGTAGCTACCACCTATCTTTCGATTATTTCGCAAACATAAAAGGCCATAATATAAAATCCAAAGGTTTTATGAAAAAAAATCAACACTTCATTGAAAATTTATATAGAATCTTATTTTAATAAATATTTATGACACTTTTTTTGGATAAGAGAGCCAAATTTAATACCTTTGTGATCATCTTGTAGATCACAATAAAGTCTGTAATTTACTTTTTCAGGGAATGGAATATAGGCAATAATTCCAAATCATAGATCCAAAATTGCAGTCTCAAAACAAAACATTATAATTCATTTTTTAGCAAACTTAGTTATTAACTAGTGAAACTAAGTTAGAAACTAGAGAAACTAAGTTAGAAACTAATACACGAACTTAGTTAATATTTAAACTAGTATATATATAGTATCTTTTATAAGGCAAATGAAAAACTTATATAATTAGCAAAATAAATATTAACACACTACCTATAATTAACCTTAACATTTATATAGATAGACCATTAAATAAACAGATATCACTTTACTTAGTACCATTGGACCTAATAGGTCCTTTTATTTCAGTTAAGTGAAACATTTTTTTTCCCACGACCCTATAAGAAGAAAGAATTGAAGGAAGAAAAAAGTATCAGCTTAAAGAACCTACAACAAAAAATTGAGAACATTATAATTAGATTCATAGGCTTCAACAGCCTTATTATTTTTTACTTTCTGCTAGATTTTTCGATTGACGGTATATACTAATAAAAAATCTAGCACCCTAAATTAACTATTTTTTAAAATAAACAACTTCATTTATGAAAACACAATTAATTACAATTAAATCAGGCACTCAATTTTTAGGCGAAGCCCTAAATAATCAACTACCCAAAAACTGTATTTTTGACAAAGGAAAAGTTGGGGCAGGTGGTACCACAATAGCACTATCTAATAATGAAAATTATGTTGTTTGTGTACCATACATATCACTTATAAACAATAAAATAGAACAAAGCAAAAATAATTCCCTTTATCCATATTCTATTTTAAAAGTTACAGGAAAAACACTTATAAAAGATATAAAAACTTATATGATGAAAAACAGGGTAAAAAAGATAATGGTTACCTATGACAGTTTGCACAAGCTCAAAAGATGGGCTAAGGACTTAAACCTTTTAATAGATGAATATCATCTATTTTTTACAAAGTATGTATTCAGGAATGAAGCAGTTACAAAAGTTTTAAATCTATTCACTACTTTTAAAAGTTATACATTTATGACTGCAACGGTTTTGGAAGATGAATTCATTTTAGATGAATTGAAAGACATAAAAAAGGTTGTGGCAAAATGGGAAGATATCATAGAAATAAAAGTGAATCCGGTACAAGCTAAGAATGGTGTAATTAAAAGTACTGTAACAATGATTGAAAGATTCTTAAATGGTGAAATTAAAGGGAATGCATATATTTTTGTGAATAGCATTGATTTCATTAAAAAATTGATAAATACCTGTAAGCTGGATGAATCAAACACAAGACTTTTATACAGTGATAGCAATAAAGTTGATTTACCTATTAAAAGGGGAAAAACAACCGACAAACCAAAAAAGATACAGTTGATTACTTCCGCAGCTTTTGAAGGTGTTGACTTGTACGATAAAGAGGGAAGAATGATTGTTATTAGTGATCCGTCAAAAGCCCATACTTTAATTGATATAAGTACAAGTTTACAACAAATAGCGGGCAGGATAAGGGATACAAAATATTTTGATGAAATTTGGCACTTGTACACGAATACAAGGTATAGCAACAATTTAACCTATGATGAATTCTTGGAATCAGTGAATCAAGGAATAAAGGTATCTAAAAGGAGAATTGAAACTTTTAATAAAATAATAGACGAAGACAGAAAAGTTATTAATGTTGACAGCCATTCAGAGTATTTTGTAAAAGTTGATAATGAATTCAAATTCGATGAAAACAGGGTGAAATATGATCTATACAATTTTAAAATCCAAAAGCACATTTATAAGACTAAGATTAACCTTATAAAGGAATACCAAAAGAATTCATTAAAAGTTGAAAACCATTATCTGGATGAAAGCAAAGTAATAATTAATACTGATGATATTGGCGAAAACTTTGAAGATACGGTTTCAAAAGTTAAATCTGTTCTAAATATTACCTATGATTTATCAAGGGAATCAGTTTTAGAAGGTGCTTATCAAAAATATCCATTCTTAGAAAAAGCAATAGAAACAATTGGTTTTGAAGGAATTGAAAGCTTAAATTTCAATGTAACCAACATAAAGCGAAAATTGGTTAATTCTGATTTAGATACCTCTTTAAATGTAAAGGTCTTTCGAAGACTGAAATTAGAGCCAAATATTAGAATTGGTAATTTTATTCCAACTAACAAAATCAAAGAAACTTTTAAAAGAATATATTCTGAATTAGGAATCAAAAAAGCAGCTAAGGGTTCTAGTATAAGTGAATACTTTGAAGTAAATCCTTCTAATAGAAGAATCAATAATAAACAGTGCTTTGGCTTTATTATTATAAGACCCAAATTTGTTTTAGGGTGAAAAAAAGTTCCAAAATTTACAAATTATTTCATAATATAATTTGATATTAACTATTTAATTAGTATCTTTGTTGCATAGTAATAAAGTTACTAATTAAATATTTTTTAGGGTATATTTTTTAATTTAACAATGAATGATAGTACAACCAACGATTTTGTAAACTTTGAATTAGATGGACGACAAAAAGCAATAGATTTTTTAAACAGATTAAAATTCACCAACCTGGCAAGTACAGTAAATCCTTTTGATACATTTGATTTAATAGGTTTTTCAAATAAGAATGAACCTTGTGTAATTGAGGTTAAAACCAGAAAGGTCAATATTGACAGTTATCCAGATGTATTAATAGAAAAGCCCAAATTTGAAAGCTTAATACAATACATAGATTTAGGGTTCATTCCTCTTTACTTATGTATTTATAAGGATGGGTTTATACTGTTTAATCTAAAGAATGAAAAAGAAAAAGATTTAACTGTCTTAGCTGTTGATTGTCCATCAACCACAGTTGAAACAAAATCTATCACAAAAAAAGATTGTTATTTTTTAAAACCATCAATTAAAGGAACTTTTAAAAATGAGAGCATTAATATTACTTAATTTTCTATGTATCATAATTGCAGTGTTTTTCGCAACTGGATTAGCTTTAAAAATATGCTTAGTGGGTTTATCCGGTTTAATATTTATGATACTAACTTATGAGATTGGGCAATTGATCCAACGTACCAAAACAACAGATATACTTTTAGATAAAATGATTGACAAATTTAAAAAGAAAGATGAATAGTGATTTTACTTTAAAAGTTTTGAAGGCAATGACTAAACAGCGACTTACAAGCCTTAACCGTAAAGCTTACAAGATTTTCTTTTATAGGTTGTTTTGTTATTCCTATGAATACATTTGTAGCAAATTAAAGATAGATCAAAATAAAGCCATTGAATTGAATCAGATAATAGAGAATGAAATGATTGATTATTTTGGTTTAGAAGTTTACTTAGATGGTTACACTAGAATTAACAATTCCTTTAGATTAAAATCATTCAATCAAACTTTTAAGGATAGTGAATATTGATGTTTATAACTATGTGAATACAATAAGTAAAAGAATCAAAAACAAACCTGATATTCCTGATGTACAACAGGAAGTATTATTGATTCTTTGCAACAAAGATTTGATCAACAAACCACTAGACAATAAATTAAAAAACTACATTAAAGGAATTGTTTTTAATTACTCAACCACTCTTTATAAAAGTTTCAATTGGAATGTAAATAGTTTGGAAGGCTTAACCATTGTTGATTTAAAAAAGGAAGTTATTTCAATATGTGATAGTGATGCCTATAAAGATATGATTTTTAGGATTAGAAGGTATGTATTTGAAAACTATTATTTGGTGAACAAAAAGATTACAAGATGGAAAGTATTCTATTTGTATCTTAAAAGTTATTCTTATAAAGAGATAGCAACGAAATTGAACATTACTTACCATACAGCTATTGAATACAATTACAAATGTATCAAGGAACTGAAAGAAAAACTGATATTAAATTAAGTTGACAAAGATTTACTTATCAATGATAGATAAGGTTAATGATTTAGATTTGGAAATCCTATTGGTTAAATACTGATAGGATTTTTTTTTTGATATGATTCTAATTATTGTAAAGTGAAAACTTTTTGTAATTGAATTTGTACCCTATCCCCTATTTGAAATTTAAGGTGGTTTTAAGCTTAACCGCAATGGATACCACAATTTTTATGTATCCTATTTATAAGTTTCTAGGGATTCAAAATTTATCCAAATATGCCAAATATATTAGTACCAAAAGAACTAAAAGAAAAAAGAGGAACAATTAGAAAATGTAGACAAATTGAAAATGATATGCAACCGGAAAAAGTAACTGATTTTAAAAAACTACCTGTTCCAGATCATTTAAACAAATATGGCAAAGAATTCTTTAAAGGCTATCTTAAAAAGCTTTCTGATTCCAGCATTTTAACAGTTACAGATTTAGAAACACTTGAATTGCTTTCGGCTGAATATGGAAAATATATTGAAGCCCAATATATGATTAAAAAGAATGGTGCAGTCAATACAGCAACAAACAAAAACGGTTCAACTTATGAAATGACAAGTCCTTGGGTTACCATTGCTAACATTGCCTTTAAAAACTATAATACTTTAATGGGTAAGTTTGGTTTGAATCCAAGCGAAAGACAAAAGATTGCAAAAGTTATTCCTGAAAGTGGTTTCAAGGAAAAATCCTTAGATGACTTTTTGAATAATAATTAATTTTTTAATGACCATTGATTTTTCCAAAATTGATAGGGAAAAATATTTTTCTGATTCCTATACCTCAGATAGAGCCATTAGATTTATTGAAACATTCTGTACCCACGTAAAGGGCGACTTATCCGGTAAACCCTACATTTTACAAGATTGGGAAAAGGAAATAGTGGGTAACCTGTTTGGCTGGAAGTCCAAATTAACAGGTTTACGCAAGTTTAGGGAGGCTTTAATTTTCCTTCCACGCAAGAACAGCAAGTCCACTTTGTCCAGTGCTATTAGCCTTTATATGATCCTAGCAGACGGTGAAAAGGGTGGTGAAGGGTACTTTGCAGCCAGTACAAGGGAACAAGCCCGGATAGCATTTGAAATAATGCAGGGAATGATCAGGAATAACAAGGAACTTTCCAGTCATTTGAAGATTTTCAGGAATTCCATTGAATACAGCAAAGAGAATTCATTTTTTAAAGTGGTAAGTGCTGAAGCTGGTAGTTTGCACGGTGCCAACCTTTCATTTGCCTTGGTTGATGAATTGCATTCACATAAATCCAGTGAATTGTATGATGTACTGAAAACCTCAATGGGTGCCAGGTCACAACCTCTTTTAATATCCATTACCACAGCAGGAAGCAACAAAAACCACATTTGTTATGATTTGTACGATTATTCCAAAAAGCTAATAAATGGGATAATTGAAGATGATACATTCTTACCAGTGATTTTTGAAGCTGATGAAAAAGACGATCCAACCAAGATTGAAACAGCCATTAAAGCCAATCCTAGTTTTGGTAAAAGTATCAAAGAGGAATATTTGATTGAACAACTGAATAAGGCTAAGGCCATTCCAACCTATTTGAACACTTATAAGCAATTGCATTTAAATATTTGGGTTGACAGTGTTGAAGCTTGGATTAATACCACTGATTGGAATGCCTGCCATATTGAATATGATGAAACTGATTTAGAGGGAATGGAATGTTGGGGAGGTCTGGATTTGTCCAATAACAAAGATTTAAACGCTTTTGTGCTGGTATTTCCACAAGACAACGGCAATTTTAAAACACTCAATTACACTTTTTTACCCTATGAATCAGCCATCCAAAAAGACAATATTGCAGCAGGTAAAGCTTTTATGGGTTGGGCTAAAAAGAAATCAAATTTCCTTTACCTGACAGATTCAAGGGTAAGAGATGACGACTATATTTTTAATAAGCTGATTGAACTTTCTAAAAGGTTTAAAATCCAAAACATTGCTTATGATAGATGGGGCGCAGATCAATTGGTTACCAAACTAGAATTAGAAGGTTTAAGGTTTACGCCATTCGGACAGGGTTACAAATCAATGTCACCTGCTATTAAAAAGACTGAATCATTGGTGCTGGAAAAGAAACTTTTACAAAACAATAATCCTGTTTTAAAATGGTGCCTTTCAAATGTCAGAATTACCAAAGATGATGCAGGTAATGTGAAAATGTCAAAAGAGAAATCAAAGGAAAAAATTGATAGTGCTGTTTCTTTGGTGATGGCAGTAGGGCAATATCAGCAGGATAAAAATGATGAAATTTTAGAAGGTGAAAATCAAAAATCACCTTACCGGGAAAACGGGTTTTTCTTTATTTAACTTTTTTAATGAAATACTTAGGCAGTAAAAGACGAATTGCCAAATACATTTTACCTATCATATTAAAAGATAAAAATACAAATCAAATATACATTGAACCTTTTGCAGGTGGTTGCAATACTTTGGACAAAGTACAGGGAAAACGGGTAGCCAATGATATCAATTTTTATTTGGTTGAAATGTATAAGGCTTTACAAAATGGATGGATTCCACCAAACAAAATAGATTTAGAGGAATACAAAGATATTAGGAACAACAAAGGCAAATACCCACCTGAATTAGTGGGTTTTGTGGGCTTTGGCTGTTCTTTCGGTGGTAAATGGTTTGGTGGTTATGCCAGAGGAAACAACAGCTTAGGAGCCAAAAGAAACTATTGTGATGAGGCTAAAAGGAACTTGTTGAAGCAAATAGCCAATTTGAAAGATGTAAAATTCATCAACAAATCTTATGATGAAATTGATTATCCAAAAAACAGCCTAATCTATTGTGACCCACCATATAAGGACACAACAGAATATATGACAAAGTTTGATTCTTTAAAGTTTTATGATTGGGTTAAGGATATGACAAATCAAAACCACAAAGTTTACTTTAGTGAATATTCAGCACCAAAAGAATTTAAATGTATTTGGTCATACAATACAACTACTAACCTTAATATCAATCAACATTCAACACGAATAGAAAAGCTATTCATTTTTTGACAGTAAAATAATTAGTAATGTGGGGATTTAGTAGTTTCAGTGAACTTATAACAGCAACATTCAAAAATATAGGCAGCGAATTTGTAATAAAATACATAGTACCAATCATTTTAGCAATAGATTTGCTTTTCAAGTTTCTTTTTATAAGTGAAATAGGTGTATATTTTTTAATGGCATTATACGGAATTGATTTTTTAACAGGTATCATTAAAGCGATAATAACAAAGAATTTGGTATCGAAAAGGTTTCCTAGATTCTTGTTTACAATGTTATCAGCATTATTAATTCTTTCAATCCTTAAATATGCTGGAATGTTTGTAGTGGTATTTTATCCATTGTATTCAATTTTTTATGGTGTATTTGTTGGACAGCAGATAATTTCAATTGTTGAAAATCTAACAGCTTTAAAGCTTTTACCTTTAGAAGTTCTAAATAAGATAAAAAGTAAGATTTCAGAATATGGAAGTAACAAACAGTAAGACCTATTCTTAATACCAAATCAATATTGATAATTTTTTAATTAAAGAATAAATAGTAAATGAGTTTTTTTAAAAATTTGTTATCCAATTCGGTGATAATAAACCCTTCCATTATAAGTATTGAAGATATATCAAATAATACAATCATAGATGCAAATACAGCTTTAACAATTGGTGCATTTTACCAAGGTGTAAACAGTATTTCAAATACAATTGCAAGTCTACCTTTTAAAGTTTTTCAGAATAAGGAAATACAGAAAAAGAATCCTATACATTATATCATTAAAGAAAAATCAAATGACTTGCAAACAGCATTTGAATTTTTCAATACTATGATATTCATAATGTTTTTAAAAGGAAATAGCTTTGCCAAAATCGTAAGAGGTATTACGGGTGATGTTGAACAGTTGATTATAATCAATTATTCAACGGTGGAACCAATCATTTTTAACAACAGATTGTATTTTAAATTTGACAAGGGTGAAAGTATTCCTAATGAAGATTTGATTCATTTTAAGAATATTGGTACCGGATTTTTAGGTATTGATCCAATCAGCAATTTCAGGAAGAATATTGAAATCAATCTAAATGCCACAAGCTATACCAATCAGGTTTATACAGGTGAAGCAAGTAGTATTAAGGGTTCTATTACCTATGACAAAGCTTTAAATGATCAGCAACGGGACAGGTTAAGGAATGAATTGTCAACCAAATTCAGTGGTAAAAACGGCAAAAAGATACTATTCTTAGAAGATGGTATGAAGCTAGACAATATCAATTTGTCACCTGAGCAAACCAAATTTCTTGAAAGTAGACAATTTGAAAAATCGGAGGTTGCTAGTATGTTAAATGTACCTCCTTTTATTGTTGGTGATTATTCAACCACTTATTCAAATATTGAATTGCAAAACCTACACTTTTACAAACAAACACTGTTACCAATCATAACCAAAATTGAATCTGAATTAAAACACAAACTTTTTACCAAGGATGAAATATTGGATGGTTTCTATGTTAAGGCTAATGTAGAAGCTGTTTTAAGAGGTGACAGTAAAAGTAGGGCTGAATATTATAAAGAATTGTTTTACCTAGGTTCCATTACACCAAAAGAAATAAGAGATAAGGAAGATTTACCAACTGAATACAATGGTGAAGCTTATATTCACTCTAATTTAATTCCTTTAGGAATATCCGGTGAATTTTGGACAGGTAAAGTAAATAAAGATTTGGCTAAGGCTGAATTAGATGAAAGTAAAACATAAAAACACAATGAAAGAAATTAGAACTTTTTCAAATATTGAATTTAGAACCTTAGAGGAAAATGAATCAAAGTATATTCAAGGATATGCATTAAAATTCGATACCCTTAGCAAAGATTTAGGTGGATTCTATGAAACCATAAACAGACAAGCCATAAATGATACAACTGATTTATCTGATGTTGTTGCCCTATTTAATCACAATCCTTTGTATGTATTAGCCAGAAAAAGCAATGATGTTGATACACTTGAATTAAAAGTTGATGATACAGGACTTTATTACAAATTTGAAATAGATGAGGAAATAAGCTATCATAAAGATTTGTTTAGGAATATTCAAAAAGGAAATATTTCTAAATCTTCTTTTGCTTTTAAAGTCAATGATAACGGTGAAAGTTGGGAAAAAAGAGATGATAAATATATTAGAACTATTACAAGTTTTAAAGGAATTTATGATGTTAGTCCGGTAACTAATCCAGCTTATGAAGATACAAGTGTAAGAAATTTTGAAGATGTCATTAAACAGCTAGATAAAAGAGAATTTGATTATAGTCATTTAGCCAAATACTATTTACTCAAAAACTCATTGGTTTAATTGATACATTTTTACTTAAGGTTAATAATAATTTTTTGATTTAAATTTTTTAAACATATATGAAAAAATCAATCCAATTGAGAAAAGAATTAGCAGAATTAGACAAAGAAATTAAAGCGTTGTTGGATTCAGCTAAAAAGGAAAATAGGGATTTTTCCAATGAAGAAAAAGAAAACTTTGATACCAAATTCAATGAAGCTGAGGAATTGAGAACCAAAATTGCTGATGCTGAAAAGATTGAGGCTTTTGAAGCTAGAATGGCAACCACACAAGGGGTTAATGTACCTAACATTAATACCAACAAAGGTGAAAGATATTCCTTATTAGGCCATATCAATGCTGTTAGAAGTGGTAAAGTTGATGGTGTATTTGCTGAAGCCCAAAAAGAGGGTGAAAAGGAATTGAGAAACGCAGGTGTTTCTTTAAACTCTAATGCTGTTTACATACCCACCAATTACCAACGTGATTTTTCTGTTACCGGTGATTCTGGAACCAAAGGCGGAAACCTTGTAGGAACTGACAAAACTTCTATCATTGAATCCTTATTTGAAGGTTCTTTGCTGGACAAAGTAGGGGCAACTAAGATGCTTAATTTGGTATCTAATGTGGATATGCCTAAAGGCGGAGCGGTTGTAAGTTCTTGGAGAACTGAAAATCAAACTGTTGTTAGTTCAGATCATACCATTGGACAGGTTGAATTAAGGCCAAACAGATTAGCAACAAGAATGCCAGTTTCCAACCAATTATTCATTCAATCTAGTGCCAGCGTTGAAGCTTATTTCAGGGGTGAAATTGAAAAATCCATTCAGAAAGCTTTGGATTCTAAGTATGTTGAAAACTTATTGGCTTCTGCTGATGTACAAGGGGTGGTAAATGGAACCAACGGAGCTGCTTTAACTTATGCCAAAGTACAGGAATTCATTGAATTGGTTGGTAAAAGTGAAGCTGATACTGATGTTGCTAAATTCCTGATAAATTGGGACGTTTACAGCGCATTGAAAGTATTGGAAAAAGCCAGTGGTTCAGACAAATTTGTTTTAGCTGATGGTAAAGTTGATGGCTTTGATTATGTGGTTTCAAATCGGGTACCAAATAACCTTACTAAAGGCACTGGAACTGATTTAAGTGCTATGGTATTTGGTGATTTTACTAGTGCTGTTGTTGCTGGTTGGGGAACTATTGAAATCATAACAGACCCTTACACTGCCGCTGCTGATGGCCAAACCATTATGAATGTTAATTCCTATTGGGATTTAAAAGATATGTATTTTGAAGGCAAAAGTGTTTCTAAAGACATAATTGCCTAATCAAGTAATTTAAAACAGATAATACAAAGGATAGTCATAAACGGCTGTCCTTTTTTTGTTGATAACCTATTAATTATTTATATGAAAGTAAAAATAGTAAAACCACTCGAACAATCAGGATATTTTAGAAATCAGGAAATTGAAATCAACAAATCAGATTTACCGAATATCCAAAAACATAATATCATTCAAATCATTGAAGATTTAGAAGTTTCAACTATAAAGAATGATACAGAAAAAGCAATCAAAAAGACTTATAAAAGAGGTAGACCCAAAAAAGAATGATAGCAAAACTTTCTAAAAAATCAAATCAAACCATTCTTAGCTTAGAGGATGCAAAGGAACATTTAAGAATATTGCATTCACACGAAGATTTGTATTTGAATAGCTTATTGTATGTTGTAACTGATACATTGGAAAATGAATTAGATTCTGATTTAGTGGATACAGAATATGTATTTTCAATCTATGAAAAAGTAAAGGTGAATGAATCAATCTTATTTCCTAATCCACCTATTGTACAGGTTAAAGAAGTTAAAGTGTACAATGATACTACATTAATTGAAAGTGGTATTTCTTACACCAATTCAGATGAATACATTGTTTTTAGTGAATTGCCTTTAGAATTTACAAGAATTGAAATAACCTATAAAAAAGGATATGAAGATAAGGATGATATTCCTAAAGCAATCAAACAGGCAGCATTACTGTTTTTAACAGATTTGTATATGAATAGAGGAAGCATAGTTATTGGTAAAACAGTTTTTCATTTAGAAAAAACTATTGACAGATTAATTCAACCATACAGGAAAGTAAAGTTTAGCTAATATGATTCAATTATCAGATTTAAGATATAAAATATCCATCTATTACACGCAGGATTCAAAAGGTGAATTTGGTCAACCTTTAAAAGTAAAACAACACTATTCAGATTTCTTTGCTTCAAAATACGATTGGCAAAACAGGGAAAAATATGAAAATAGTCAATTGATTGAATCTGATATCATCATATTTACAATTTACTATGATGGCAATATTAACACCTCATATACCATTGAATTTGAAGGTAAGGAATATAATATTAAAGGGGTTAAAGAAATTGGTTATAGGGAAGGTTTGGAAATCACAGCACAATATAAAAATAATAGATAATGGCAAATATTACTTTTAATGTTGAATCAACCGATTTATTAAGAAGGCTTAGAAGGCTTAATGCTGATGTTGAAAAGCAAGTGATTCGTAAAGCAGTAAGGAAGGGAGCCAATGCAATCAAAAGAGAGGCTAAAAAGAATGTTCCTGTTGATTCAGGTAATATGAAAAAGCGAATCATTATTAGAACTGCCAAAAGAACAGGTGGAACGATGGCATTTGTTAGGGTTGATTCACCTGCACACCACTTAATTGAATTGGGAACTGAAGACCGGGAACCAAAGAAAGCAAAGGTTTTGGCTTTTATGGGTAGTAGTGGAAATATGGTTTATGTGAAAAAGGTAAAAGGAGTAACACCTAATCCATTTTTAGGAAAAGCTTTTGAAAGTAAAAAATCCAATGCTATTGACGCTTTTAACACAGAATTGAGAAAATTCATAAACCAAAATTCATTATGAGTATAGAACAAATTATTTATGATACCTTAAAAGATTCTGTTCCAGTAAACAATATTTTCAATGGAAATATTTTTCCTTTAACTGGTAGCAATGGTAAAAAATTGCCAATTCTTTTATATCAGATTTATCAAGTTGAAGCCGAAGCCACAAAGAAAACAGCTAGTTTAAAAGATACCTATTTATTAAAATTGAATATTTTTTCTGAAGATTATGCTGATGTAGTAAATTCTATTTCGGTTTTAAAAGTTCTTTTTGACAATAAAACCTATGTGGATATTGATGACAATATATTAATAGACTTGATTAGATTTGATTCCTATACTGATGAATTCCAAGAAAACAGCGAAGTACATTTTAGAACAATGAATTTTAATGTTTTTGTTTTTACCAAAGATGCCTGATTGAATTGATAGGATTTTAATTAAAGGTAAATATTTTTACGACTTAAATTTTTTAATATATATGAATAATTCAGATTCCAATAAAATTTTGATAAAGCTGGTTGAAAATACTGAAACTCCCGGTACACCAGTTGTTTTAGCTGGACAAACTTCAGCTAGTTTAGAAATCACAAAAGAAATGAGAGAATACACTTCTAAAACAACAGTGGATGCAAATGACGTTCCTGTTAGAAGGTATATGCCAACAAGGTCAACAATAAGTATTTCTGTTGAATCTTTGTATGATCCAACCGGAACATTAAAACAAGATGAAATTTTTGAAATGTGCTATAATGGTACCAAAATAGATTTTGTTATGGGTGATAGTATTGCAGGTTCCAAAACTGCCAAAGGTTCTGGTTTTATAAGTTCTGCAAGTGGGTCTTTTTCAATGGATGAAACTGCAAGTGCTAGTTTTACTATTGATGTTGATGGAGGTTTAGAGTTTGAAACAATTTCTTAAAGATAATTTTCATTTTTTGTAGTTTTCATTTTTTAAAGGATAATCAAATTTTGGTTATCCTTTTTTTATGGATTGATAAAAACCTAATTAATATTAAATATAAATTATTAAACATTATGATTAAATACTTTGAAGTAAACAGTGAAACCAAAATTCCAGTAAGGATAAGCAGAAGAACTTTAATTCAATTTGAGGAATTCACCAAAAAAGGGTTAAGCCAATTGGGTGATTTATCAACAGGTGAATTGAGTTATTTATTATTCCTAGGTGCAAAAGAAGGATATAGATTTTTAAATGAAAAGATGCCTTATAAAAACTATGAATCTTTTGAAGATATATTGGATTTGATGGATATCACTGATTTTTTTACTAAAAGTGGGGAAGTTGTAAGTGGTTTTTTTACCAGTCAGAAGGGGAAATAAATAATCCACCTTCTGAGAATTCAACAAGTGAAAATAAAAATGATGATATCAGTTTACAATTGGCTTTTGAAGCTGGTTTGTCATTAAATGACTTTTATGATTTGACCCCAATAGAGTTTCATTTTTTTATTAAAGGGTTTGAAAATGAAAGAAAACACCAATACAATTTAGCTAGGTTTCAATCTTACTATTCTATCAAACCTCATTTGGATAAAAAAGCACAATCCAAATCTATTGAACAGTTAATACCTTTTAATTGGGAAAGCAAAAAAGAAATCAAAAAACTAACAGAAAAGGAATTTAGGGATTTACAAAAGAAATGGAATTTCCTTTAATCCAATTTTTTAAAACTATTTTTTAATGAGTAATAATGTAGGTAGAATTCTGGTTAGTATCGGTGGTAATGCTAATCAATTTCAACAAGTAATTGGAGGGGTTCAAAGAGATTTAAACAGATTTTCCAGAAACCTTAATCAGATTGCCAGCGATATCAGTTCAAAGGTTAGCTTACCATTGTCTATTTTAGGCGGTATTGCCACCCATACAACAGCCCAATTCAGTGATGGTATGTTACGGGTTCAAGCTTTAACCAATGCCACCACAAGCGAATTTAAAGCCCTTAACGATCAGGCCAAAGAATTAGGTGGTAACACTCGATTTTCAGCCACTGAGGTTTCAGAAGCTATGCAATATATGGCTTTGGCTGGATACAACACCAAACAGATTCAAGATTCCTTAGCCAGTTCATTAGACTTGGCAGCCGTTGCAGGTGGAAATCTAGCAACCACCACAGACATTTTAACTGATGTAATGTCAGCCTATCAGATTGAAGCCGATCAGACTTCTAAGGTTAGTGATTTATTTGCCATAGGTCAGGCCAAAGCCAATACCAGTGTTGAACAGCTTGGAGAGGCTATGAAATACAGTTCATCCAATATGGCTTCAGCCAATCAAACTATTGAAGATTCAATATCCTTATTAGCTGTTTTTGCCAACAGTGGTTTGAAGGGTTCTATGGCTGGAACAACCTTAAACGCTGTAATGAGGGATATGAAAAAGGCTTCTGATAATGGTAATGTTGCCATTGGTGGAATGAATGTAAGCCTTTATGATGCTGAAGGAAATATGCGGTCACTGGTTGATATTATTCAAGATGTTGAAGCAGCCACAACCGGAATGACCGGAAAAATGAGGGATTCAGCCTTAGCAGGTATTTTCAAACAGGAATCCATTAGAGGGGTAAACCTATTGTTAAATTCTGGATCAGAGGAATTAAGGCGGTACCAAAGAGAATTAGCCAATAGTGAAGGTTCAGCTCATTCAATGGCTGAAACAATGGAAAGCGGTTTAGGTGGTGCTTTGCGTTCTATGCGATCAGCTTTAGAAAGCATTCAAATTGAAATAGGTGAAAAGCTTGCACCTATGTTTTATTCCTTAGCTGATGGGGTTAAAGCTGTTGCCAATTGGTTTAGAAATCTGGATGATTCAACCAAAGAAATTGTGGTTGGATTTGGGGTTTTCCTTGCTATTGTTCCACCTCTTATTCTAGGTCTTGGACAAATTGTAAGACTTGTAAGTTCAAGTATTGGTGCATTAAAGGTATTAACACCTCTATTAGCAGGTATTTCGGCACCTGTATTAGCAATTGGTTTGGCAGTTGGTGCAGCAGCACTTTTAATCTATAAATATTGGGATGAAATAGTTGATTACTTTACTAATGGTAATGGGGTTGCTTTTCTGGATTCCCTAAAGAAATTATGGAATACCACTATCAACGGAATTAAGGACATTATTAATGAATTCGTAAGTGTATCAAAAAGAGTTTGGGATAAATACGGAAATGAAATAACTGAGGTATTCAATTTTTTAAAGCCCACTGTTTTTACAGCCTTTGACCTGATAATTAGCAATTTAACTTTAGTGATTGATTATTTAAGAACCTTTGTAGATGTTGCGGTTAAGCTGGTTAAAGGTGATTTTAAAGGTGCATTTGAATCAGTTGGTAATTTCATTCAATCCTTTTTTAAGGTCATTTTTAAGAACATTTTAACAGTATTTTCCACTGTAATTAGTGGTATTAGTAAGGTCACCGGATACTTCGGATTAGACAATATTTCCAGTGGTCTTAAGACCGTAAACGGGTATTTGGATGAATACATTACCAAGGTTAAAAAGGTCAAAAAAGAAACTGAATCTATTGCACCTTTAACGGTATTAGAACCAAAAACAGTACAGCCTTTACCAGTTAGCCAGGTCAATAATAAGGGTACCAACAGAGCTATTTCAACAGCTGTTTCAGGGGTTCCAGTGGTGGAGCCTGAAATTAAACTTACAAATTTCAACCAGAAATTAAAGGAAATTGAATTGGCTGGTAGATCCTTATCCCAATCATTCCAACAAATAGGATTGGATTTAAGCAACGGTTTCAACTACATAATCAATCAGGGTATTGCTGAAGGCTTGTCTTCATTCAGTACAGCTTTAGGGGAAGTGTTAAGCGGATCAGCCCATATAAGCAGTATTGGTACTGTTTTACTGGAATCCCTGACCAATGTAATGCAACAACTTGGTAAAATGGCAATCGGTGCAGGTATTGCCATTTTAGGTATAAAGAAAGCTTTACAATCCTTAAATCCAGCCGTTGCAATAGCTGGAGGTGTTGCTTTAATAGCCTTAGCAGGTTTCATTAAATCATCAATTGGAAATATGGCAACCAATAATTTTGGTGGTAGTAGGGCTGAAGGTGGAGCCGTAAATATGGGTTCAGCTTATAAGGTGGGTGAAAGAGGAACTGAATTATTTGTGCCTAACCAATCAGGGACCATTATCAGTTCAAATGATTTGAAATTCAGGAATAACCAACCAACTGAACTTAGAGGAAAATTTAGAATTGAAGGTTCTGATTTGGTGTACATAGTCAATAAGGAAAACCAAAAAAGGGGCAGGGTATAATATTTTTTAATCAATGGCATACAACAACAAATTCAAAATAGAATATTCAGATATAAACAACAGGAAAACAGTAATTTATATAAAAGAAGATAACTATAATGGTGAATTGATCACCTTAGAAAGCTTTGGTTCTGAGCCTTTAACAATAAAATGGTATGGTGAAGGGGAAAAGAAATTTAATCCAATAATGCAAAGTGAATGCAGGATAAACTTACTTTCCACAAAGAATTTTGAATTCATTGAATTTTCTGATTTCCCGGAAAAGAAATACAGAATTGAGGTTTTAAAGGAAAATGAAGCTTATTGGGATGGATTCTTAGTACCTGACAATTATAATGAAGATTTTGTAACCCCACCTTATGAGGTATCCATTAAAGCAATTGATTACTTAACAACCTTAAAAGACATACCTTTTAAAGATTCAAATGATGAATTCATCTATGAAGATTCAATAAGTATCATTTCTGTTTTAAAAGTTATTTTTGACAAGATAGGTTTACAACTAGATATTTATGATGGATTGGATATAAGCTATCAAGCCAATCAATTTTCAACAGGTATTTTATTCAATACCCATATCAACACTAGAGCCTTTATTAATAACTTATACCAAGACAATCAAGAAGCTTGGAATTGTGAAGATGTGGTACTAGAGTTAATGAAAGTTTTTGCAGCAACTTTAAAGCAAAATAAAGGACGTTGGGAAATAACCAACTTTAATTTGGAAACTTTCAACTTTTACAAGTACAGTGGTATAACAGGTAATTTTTTAGGAATTGATTCAATCAGCCAAACCAAATATTTGGATGATCATAATTTAAAGATTGTCGAAGGTTCATCAAATATTGAAATAGAAGGTGGTAAAAAATCACTTACAATAATTCAGGACAAAGAGGCCAAAGAACCAATAATCAAAGGGGGGAATCTTTTTGATGATGCTTGGATTAATTCATCCAATCATAAATATTTTAGTAACAATGGTTTTATCAGTAGGGAAAATAACGGATTCATTTTCACACTAGAATATTCAAACAACACTTATGCCACTATTGGGGAAGCTCAAACAGCAAGTAAATCAGATTACATTGGCATAACGGTCAATTATAACAGGTTGCCTTTACAAACCAGCAGAATTGACAAGTTTATTGATTTTGTTTTTGAATCCCAATTAATGGTTGATTATGACCATCCACCGGAAAGAATAACAGACCCAACTTTTGATGAAGACATTTACCAAAATTGGGCTGAAAAGCAGCTACAGGACTTTTTTGAAAATCTAACTTTTGGCCATTATGTACGGATTGAATCAAACAACACGACAAAAAACCAGACAGCAAGATTAAGTTATACGGCTGATTACCCAACTGAGCAATTATACTTATGGTCTACCAATACACCTGATTGGACACCTTTTATTACTGATACACAGGACTTTGATTATATAGAAGCTAGAAGGTATATCAGAAGATACACACTAAATCAGGAATCAAAAGAACCGATGAATTTTAAAAACCCTGATTACAACTATACCAAAAGATTCAATATGTACAGGGTTCTTTTTTTGGTAGGCCAATATGATGAATACAGCGAATACATTTCTTTAGGTGATGAAGGAACAA
The DNA here is from genome assembly GCF_011290685.1 of Cyclobacterium plantarum. Classification (GTDB taxonomy): domain Bacteria; phylum Bacteroidota; class Bacteroidia; order Cytophagales; family Cyclobacteriaceae; genus Cyclobacterium; species Cyclobacterium plantarum. The sequence continues at coordinate 413,991 of NZ_JAANYN010000005.1, read as the reverse complement.
TCAAATTTGATATTTCAGCACCCCATTTTTGGAACGTTCAAAACTATCATACTGATGTACCAACCAAATACCAAATCAATATTAATCGGGTGAATAACACTATCAAAAGAATTGAAATTGATCATCCTAATATTTCTTTGGAAATCGAAAAAGAATATCAATCAATTATTAAAGATGATAATGTAAAAGTTTTGGAAACGATTGAAACTGTTTTAGGTGATGGGAATTTAAGGGATTTGGGAGCTTTACAAAAATCAGATGGAAGTCTAACTGATGTATGGTTCAGGAATAATGAGGAATTGCCAATCTTACAGCATACAGCAAACCGAATTATTGAACAGTATAGCAAACCCTCCTTTACTTTTAGAAGTGAAATATTTGGTGATGATTTGATTGATTTGAATGACATAATCTTTAATCCATCCATAGACAGGACTTTTAAAATACAAGGACTTGAAATAAGTGACAAAGAACAAATGCACAACATTGAATTGGTTGAATTGAGTAAACCATTTGACTTAAGTGTATATGAAGCAATTGAATCCAATAAATCAAATGGAATACCACTTTCATTTCTAACAGGTGATCAAAGCAATATTTATGATTTGTCCTTTGCCATTATAGGTTTATTGGGAAACAAGGAATATGAATTTATTGCTGATACCATTGTTGATGAATTATTTGCTTTGCAAAATGTTGATGGTTCGTTTAATGAATATATTGAAAATGGAATTTTACAAGGTGATGTAACTTTTAAAAGTAATGCAATTCTTTTCTATTCTTTAAACTTTTATATCAAATACAAAATGCATAATCAAAGTAAAGTAAACAAAGCAAAATCTATTGTTGATGGAGTGTTTACTTTCATTGATGGCAATTATTTTAACAATCCAATTAAGTTAGGGTTTGATTCAACCATTAGCACAATTGACAATATTGTTTATTATTTTGGGTTAAAGCTATTTGATTTAAACGTTGCCAAAAAGCTAAGAAAATCGATTGAAAACAACTTGGTTAAAAATGGTAGTTTGATTTATGGTTTACAATCCGATTCCAACAACTTTGATATTATTAATGATACCAGTTTACTTTTAAAAGTTTATGCTTATCTGTTTACTAAAAACAGTAGTTACATAAATGAATTTAGTGTTTTTGAAAGTAATGGGATTTACAAGAATAAGTCAACTGATTCAAATGAATCAATCCATATATCTGGATTAGCAGCATTATGTTTATTTAAAAGTAGAAATTACAGTGAATTTAATTCTATCAAAGAATTGATAAGAAATCAATTATTAGAAAGTAACGGTAATTCACTTTTACCTAAATCAATTTTTTTAATCATTGATTCAAAATTAAAAAATAATTTTTTCAAATAAAATGACCGAATTACAATTAAACATAACTAGAGGGGATAGTAAATCATTTCAATTAAATTTTTTTGATGAAAATGAAAATCCATTAGATATTCAAAACAACTATGATGGGGTTTATTTAGATATTTCCAGCAATCCAACCAGACAAACAGAAGAAATTAAATTGGATTTACAGAATGGAATTTCATTTGGTTTATCTTCTAATCAGGTGGTTTTTACTATTTCCTATTTGCAAACTCAATTATTGTATTTGCCTAAATATTATGGTGATGTTAAGCTTAAAAATGGATCAGTTGTTAAAACCTATTTTAGGATAATTTTTAGTAATCTCCAATCAACAACCAAAATTTAATTTTTTTATGGAAGAATTTAATGTAATCGTTCAGTTAATAGATAATGAGGTAATTACAGTAATAAGTTCAAATTATGCAACTAAGCTAGATTTACAAGAATATTCAAAGACAGATGATTTAGAAAATTTGTCTTCAGAGGTTGAAAGAAAAGCAAATAAACTTACAGGAAAGAACCTGTTTAATATAGATGATCCTGATAACACTTTAGATTATTACGTTAATCCAAATAATGGAAATTTAGCTTATAATACAAGCTATAACGCAACAAATTATATACAGGTTGAAGGGGGTGAAAATTACACGGTAAATTTTAAACATTGGTGTGCTTTTTATGATAGTGAAAAGGTTTTTATTTCTGGTTCCGATACTATTAACACGTCAGGAGAAACAATTTTAATTCCAAATAATGCAGTGTTTATAAGGTGTGGAACAAGCAAGGGGGCTTGGGCTGGATTTCAATTAGAAAAAGGGACAGTTTCAACAGCTTGGGAGCCGTACGAAATAAAAGGATTAGAATCATTTACAGAGAAAACAGAGCTAACAGAAGCGGTAACAGGTTTAAATTCTCAAATAGACAAAAAAGCTAGTAAAGTACCGGGAAAAAACCTTTTTAATATCAATGATCCTGATAGTATACCGGATAAATTTATCAGTGAAACAACAGGAGAGGTAATGAACGGTAACGAAAATTATTTGGCTTCCCATTTTATAGAAGTGGAACCGGGAGAAACCTATTCTTTAAGTTACGGAAATAGAACCGCTTTTTACGATGAAAACAAGGTATTTATTAGCGGAGAAAATAGTTCATCTAATACACGTACTGCACCAAACAACGCAAAATATATTCGGGTAACAACAAATAATGTTTCAACTTTTCAAATAGAAAGAGGGTTTAACCCAACATCATTTGAACCATTTGAGTTAACTGGACTTGATTCATTTTTAAAGCGTAGTGATTTTAATGGAATGGTACATCCTGTTTTTAATCAGGATGATAATACACCATTTGATAACACGTATATAAAGGAATCAATTTCAACCGACATAACGCCAACTTTTGATGAAGATTCGGCACAATGGCTAAATACAACTTCCACCTTTTCAGGATGGGGAACCGCTATTGGAATGCCTCAAAATTTCAATTCTGTTTATGTAAAGGTTAGGGCAAGGGACACGGAAATTACCAAAATAAGATTTCGGGTTTTTGTTGGTGATGCAACGGGTGCTGTTTTAAAAGACAAAATATTAAACGTTTCAATTCTTCCATTTGAAACAAAGGATATTCTTTGTGTATTTGATGATTTAATAGAAAATGCCACAGGCGAAAAACTATTTCTTATTTGGCAATGCAATCAATTTGTGGATAGATACGGAGCTTCATCATCATCAATTTTACCCACCTCAGAGGGGAACGGATGGCCAAGGTTTGTAACTAATGGAAGTTTAACAAGTGTGGGAACGCTTACAACTTCGGGCAGTGAAAGAACCTATGTTAAAACCGCTATTTCCATTCCTATTGTTGGCTTTAGTGATACTTTCATAGGATACATTCAGGAAAAAATAGGTTTACCTGAAATCTTTGAACCCAAAGCCGAAATACTTTTACCATCAAATATATATACAACTGAAAATGTTGAAATGAATATATTTTGGGAAAATGTAATATTTTCAAATATTCCATTGGAACAACTTAAAATTAAAGTAACCTGTAATCTAGGAAATCATTATGAAAGAGGTTGGAGATATATACCAAGTGGATCAGCTGCCAATAGTAATTTAACTATAGATGTTTTTTATTTAGGAACACTATTAGCAACAAAAACAACAACAGTTATTACCAATGGAATAAATGATGGACAATCTAGTTTAAAAGTGTTGTGTATTGGGGATTCAACAACAGCCAATGGGAATTATGTATCAACAATTACAACTGATTACAATACCAATCCAACGGTAACATTTATAGGAACACAAGGAAGCGGAATCAATAAACACGAAGGCCACTCCGGAAAAACATTTGATTGGTTTGTAAATAATACAGAAAGTCCCTTTTGGAATTCATCAACGAATCAATTAGATTTTTCAAATTATTTAACAACCAATTCATTCACTTTACAAAGTACTGATTTGATCACAATACACCTTGGAATAAATGACGTATTTCATTCTATAAGTGAAACAAAGCTAAATACAATCAAAAATAATTGTGATACGCTTATAACAAATATCAGAAATGATGTTCCTGATATTAATATTGTTATTTTAGTTACTATTCCACCAGCAATAAGTCAAGATGCTTTTGGGGTATCATATTCAAATTCCCATATACTTAAACAATATTTAGAGCATTACAAAGAATGGGTATCATTTTTAATTGATAATTATGACACAATAGAAAATAGAAATAACAAAATATTTGTGGCACAAATGAATTGCAACATTGATAGAAAATTTAATTTTCCAAAATCACTAGTTCCAGCGAATTCAAGAACTACAGAACAAATAGAAAGATGGTCTAATGGGGTTCATCCTGCTTTAAGTGGATATCAACAAATGGGTGATTCTCTTTGGATGTTTATTAAAAACCTCTAAAATACAGGCCATCAAATTAAGATGGCCTTATTTGTTGCTGGTCAATTTACTTTTTGGGTTTCCTACCTCTTTTACCCTTATAAAGAAAATTAAGAATTTGAACCATTTGAGAGGCTTCATTTTTGTTAATCCCAATATCCTTTAATTCCTCAATGGCTGTTTCCTTTAGGTTTATAAGTTCAATTTCCTTACCAGCTTTTTTGGCAGCGTAAGCCTCTTCAACGGTGGTATAAATATTTCCATCATTGTCACAGTGAACAATTTCATTATCAGATTTGAGTAAATCCGAATAGGCTTCAATGAATTCTTTTAGTTGTGTCATATCATTAAATTAATTTATATCGTAATTAAATTTTTTCTTATGAAATTCAAATAGGTTTATCCAATTCAACAAGTTCTCTTTCAATCGTATCAAATCTTTCTTTCAACCATTTTAATCGAAAAAGAAATAAAATATTAGAAAAATTACTTGATTCAAAATTCTCATTATTAATATTCAATTCACTTTCTAATTTTTGGCGGTAGGTAGGAACAATATTTTCAAAATTAAATTTATGAATGCTATCTGTATTGTGTTCCGCATAGTCTTTAAAAATAATTTCAAATTCCTCAGATTTTAAAATACGATTATAATATTCTTTATTAAATTCATTATTTAGAATACTATTGAAATAATGATTAAAAATGAAATTAATGTTTCCTTGATAATCAAAGGATATTAAATAAGAAATCTTTTGAAGAATACCTGAATATTTACTAACATATGATTCAACATTTAAAACTTCTTGTTTAAGTTTATTATTTTCTCGCTCTAATTCATTAATCTTTTCAGAATATACTGAATTACTTTCTTTAACTTGATTCAATGTATTTTCATAATCTCTTACTTTCTTTTGATTATCCTGATTTGATTTTTTTATAGAAGATTCTAATTCTGAAATTCGTTCCTCTTTTATTTTAATAATCTCTTTATACTCTTCAATCTTATTTGCGCCCTTACTAGCTAATTCAGATTGAAAAATTGCTGTATTTGAATTAATCTTTTTCTTATAAATCTTTTCATTATTTACTTCCTCTCTTTGCAAGTAAATACTTTTAACATAATTAAATCCAATTAAAAGTATTGGGTAACAAAAACCATATATTAAAGTAATTCCAATTGCGGTGTACAAATTACCTAAAGTATCGTTAACTATAGAATTTTCAATATAATGAATTCTTTCTCCAGGATTATTGGAAGAAAAAAATAGATAAAATAACGGTTTCCAATTTAAAATTATAAGAGAACCAAAAAAAGTTAAAAAAACCGTATCATTTAACTTTAGGCTAATTGCATTTTTTGCACTGTTTAACAAACTCATATTTACTTTTATTATTGGCAAAACATTAGGTGGTAATAACTTGAAACTAAAAGTTAGCGGTTAATTTACTAAAATTTAAATTCAAAACACTAAAATAATGAAAAAATGGAATCCTAAAGGCTATGGCTTTGATACAGACTTTTACAGGAAAAAAGATTGGCTGAAACTCAGAAAACACTATATTGAAGCAAATCCAGTTTGTGAACTTTGTGACCAATGGGAAATTGTTAGTGAAGGGGCTGTTGTGGATCACATCATACCACGCAGATTGGCACCTCATTTGGAATTAGAGCCAACCAACCTGCAAACCTTGTGTGGTAAGTGCCATAGGCAAAAGACAGGCTTAGAACGGACAATTGACAGTTTAGAACGGTACTTGAATGAAATGAAGGATGGAAGGCTTAGATTTGTTTGTGTTAAATAGAATTGACCACTAAACCAATTTTTATTTTATTAGTTTGGTAAAACTGGAGTACTAAAACATTCTATTTCTTTGTTATTATTTGCTGAAATTTCAATTTCCTGAAAATAAGTGGTGTGTTCAAAATCAGAAAAATCAAAACGAAATTTCAGTCTAAAATAGAGAAATCCATCATCTACGTATTCCTTTTTAATAAAATCTTGCTTAATTGATAAAATCTTTTCACAAATATTGAACTTCAAATATGGAATTGAAATTGAATCATCTTTATAAATAATTTTATAATTTTCTTCCGGTAAAGTAAACGGTAGGCTTGCAGTATCTAAAACTTTATCTGTAGTAATTTTAACGTTATACGCATTATAATTTCTAACATAGATAATTAAACTTACTATGGCTTTTGCTGTATTATCTAAATCAACTGAAAAATGATCAATTTCAGCAACAATTTTAAACTCGGGTTTAATTTTTTCCTTATAATCGTAATTTTCAATTTCAGTAAGCCTTTGTTGTTCCTTAAAAGTCTTAATTAAATATATAGCTGTAATAGCTGTCACCCAAACCATAAACCAATCTGATACAGTACCCCATATTTCAACATTAAAAGGAAATACCCAAATATTTGAATGGCTTTTGAAAAAAATAGAAATAAACAAAAATAAAAACAATGGAATTCCTACTAATAATAAAATTAGGGCATTCTTTTTGAAAAAAGGTATCTTTTTACCCATAATTTAACGATTAAATTTCCTAAATGCCGCAATCATTTGGTATAGGAGTAAACCAATTATAATATTATAGAATACATCAAAAAAATAAATTAAATTAGGAAAACAAAATTCATCATTATTTATTAAAAAACTAACAGGTGAAAGCAAATTAGGTAATATTTTTGAAACATCCATAAATTGAAAATCATTTTGGGAATATAAAAGATAGGAGGTAATTAAATACAAATAAAAAGAAAAAGTGATTAGAATTAATTTAAAAGCTTTAAACCAATCAGTTGTATGATTATTTGTTATTTTGTTAAACCACAATATAAATTTCTCATACCTTTTCAATTGCCTACTATGAAAATAAGTCTCGTTAAGTTCATACGATCTATATTTTTGAAATGAATCCAAATCTCCATCAGCTAAGGAAAAATTTTTTAAATACCTGAACAATTTAATGTTATTAGTAGGAAACAACCGTTTATTAATATCAATATATTCTTTAGCAAAATGATTTATATTTAAAAATTTAAATCCAGTTATATTCATACCAAAAAAATCAGAGCCAAAAGTGGTGATTTTATTAAATTCGTGTAAAATGGAAGGATTAAAAGTAACATTATTTAAATTAGAATTGCCAATAACCAATTCGCCTTTTTCTATAAAGGACAAATTTCTAAATATAAATTCACTGTCAGTTTGAAAAAAATCGAATTTAAGATTTTTTATCTCGATATCTTTAATTATATTCTGTTTAGAAAAATAACCAGATAACTCTAAATTTTGAACAGAAAGCATCCCACAAGCATTATGAGTTTCAATTACAAACCTATTATCGCTAGAAAATAAAATTCTTTCAAATGCTAGTGGAATATGTTGTTTGAAATCTAGTATTAGAAGTTCACATTCTATGTCCTTTAACTCAATTTCTCTTAATAAATCGTATAGGTCAAAATCATCAACACATAAGTTTATAGTCTCAAAGTTTGATTTAATATTTCTAATAATCAATGATTTAGCAAGAGGCATCAAAAAATTAAAATACTTATTGGGGTGTTTAAAAGTACAGGTATCAAAAACAAACTTTTCAAAAATTGAGTTATTGTAATTTATTGTATTAATATAAACATCAAGAATAGTAAAGGTGCCAGAATTTTCAACATAGATATCTAAATTTAAAGGCTTTTCTTGGGTAATATTGGATTGAATACTGATATTTTCTGATTTTACATTTTCAATAACTAGATCGCTTAGGTAATAAATTTCGATAGACAATTGAAAAGAACTTATGTCTTTTATCTTTCCTAGTCCATCTATATTAGTAGACTTAATCGTAACATCAGATTCAGGTTCATTAATCGTAAAATTAGAATTAAAAGACTCAATTTTAAATATGTTTTTATTTCCACTGAATTCAATATCTCCTTCAAAAGAACAGCCTTTTAATATTATTTTTTTGGATTCAAATTTTATATCAAATTCCCCTTTAAACTTTGAATTTACAAAAATAAAATTATAATTTAATTTATAAAGATCTGCTGATAAGCCTGTAATTTGCTCATTACCGTTATAAAGTAGCCTATCGCCTTGAATTTCAAAATGTTTAAAACTGAGTATCATTTTAAATTTCTCATTTTTTATCTATTAAATTTTCTGAATGCTGCGATCATTTGGTAAATTAAGTAACTTAAAATAATATGATAACCGATATCTATATAAAATAAATAATTAGGGAATTTATCAGCAATTCCAATAATTTCATCTTTATTTGAAATAAATAATTTAAATGGCACAATAAAATAATCAGTGTGATTAGATATAAGAAAGTTACCAAAATCCGAATTAGTCAAACAATTTATACTATAAACATACAGAATAATTAATCCCAAAATCCAACCAAATGCTAAAAATGGATTAGTAGTATGGTTATTTGATATTCTATTTGTTAAAAGTATGAAATAATCTTTGACGGAATAATCCTTGGACTTAAAAGGATGAAATGTCCAATTCCAAATTCTTTCATTGTATTCAAGTGCTTTAAGTTTATGAAATAAATAATTATCACCATAATTTTGAGCCAAAATTTTTAACTCTCTATATAGAGTTAAGTAATTTGTTTCAATGTCTCTTTTAAAAGGCCTTATAGTTCTTGTGGGTATTTCAGTTAAATTATTTGCCTGTAAGTTTATAAGTGAAGAATTAGTAAACCTTATTTCCTTAAATTGATGCAAAAACGATGGATTAAACGCAACATTATCTAAAACAGAATTATTTAAGATCAATAAACCATTTTTATCTATCACTGTACAATTTGAGAAATTAAATTTATTCCTAGAAGCGAATCCATTTAATTCTAATGACCCAAACTTTACATTACTGAATATTGATTCGTTGATTACTTGATTTTTTACAGTTATTTTATTAACAATTAAGTTGGAAATATCAATTTTCTCAACAGCTGATATTAGGATTGAATTAATATTACAACGATTACCTTTTTGTTTAATTAATAGTTGTGAAATTTTTGAATCATCTGCAAATTCAATGTTGTTTAATGAAAAACTATTTAATTCTCTTTTATATCCTGTTTCGTAAAAATTGATAATAAAATTAGTGATTTTTGACTTTAATACTTTTAAATCATCTACATTATATCTTTCAAATTTTATTTGGTCACTTATACAAACTTCTTCAAACTTGAATGTTTTGATGTCACAAAAATTTATATAAATATTGCTTAAGGTATCAAGATAAGAAATTAATAATTCATCAATTTTTGTTAAATCAAAAAATAATTTATTAATTTTGTAGTCTTTTTTTTCATTTGAAATTGAAAATTTCCCAATACTAGTTTTATTCGAAATTGAAAAAGTATCTATATTGTTTCTAGTTACCGTCAAATCGCTTATATTTGAACTTGATATTTCAAATTCATCAAGGTTCAAATTTGTAAGACAAACTGATTTTGCTATTCCTTTGATATTTAATCCTATTTCTTTACAATCTTCTTGTAAATTTGAACTTATTTTTAATTCTGTATTATTTAAATTTAATCTCAAAATTTGACGGAAATCACAAAAGTTAAATTCTAATTTTATATTATTAAAAGAAATATTTTTAAAACAATCATCATTATAAACTAACCTTTCAAAAATTAACCTATCACCTTCAACTAATTCTTCAAAAATGTATTTCTCTATATGATCAATGGAAGTATTAGAAATCTTATAAGTTTTATCATTTATTGGATCAATGTATTTTAAGAATCTTATGGATTTAAAATCTTTGTTTGCACTCATACCCTAAACAATTCATTCATTTTATTCATTTCCTGTTGTTTAATACTATCAGCAATATTAACATATTCACTCAACTGTTTTAATGTTGTATGGCCTGTTATACTTTGAATAACGTGTAACGGAATGCCTTTTATGATGGCATTGGTAATAAAGGTTCTTCTGAAGGTATGAGAAGCCACCAATTCATATTTGTGTTTTTGACAGGTTTTCTTTACCCCATTTTCAAAGTAAATGTATTCAGCTTTTGATTCAATACCTGCTAATTTAACTAAATCTTTCAAATGATCATTATACCTTTGATTAGTAATTTTAAGTGGTGATAAGTCATAATCATACTTTTCAAGGATATTTTTTAAGGCTGGATGAAGTGGAATGTTGATATTTTGGTTGGTTTTTTCCGCTGTTATTGCCAATTGTTCATTGAAAATATTGGACTGATTGATTTTAATGGCATCCGAATACCTTAAGCCTGTAAAAAGCTGGATTAAGGCCAAATCCTTAACCCTTTTAATTGAATCCCTTGTGGGTTGGTATTCAATTAATTTCCTGATTTCTGATTCAATGAACACCATTTGTTTTTGTGTGAATGCTTTGGGGTAATTCAGGGATTTAAAACTATCATCAATCACTCCGGTTTTGGAATAAAAATGAAGCACCTGTTTTAAGAATTTAAAAGTTTTGTGAATTGTTGCTGGTTGTTGTCCGGTTCTCAGATACTTATTAGGGTGGTTAGGTTGTGGTGTTTGTAAGTATGTGGAAAAAGCATTAACCCATTTTTGATTTATTTGACTATGGTAGAATTTCTTGCCATTTGAAAAATCTTCCAATCTGGTAACAAGATTGTTTAGTTTATCCCGTAATCTTTTTGTTGCATCAGTTCTAATGGCAATGTATTCCTTAGCAAGGGTAACAAGGTCTTTGATTCCCTCATTTTTTTTGTCTCTGTAAGACTTAAATGAATCAGAGGTAATTGGTACCCCTTGAAGCCTTAAGTCGTTCACAAGGTCTAAAACAGCACCTTGTTCACTTGCTAAAAGTTGGGAGTATTCATTGTAATTAGGATGGGACTTTCTGATTTTACCATTATTCCAATAACGCTTTTCAATCCTGATTGGAGTCTTTACAAAAATCTGATTTCGGTCAAATTCAGTCACGAAATTTAAATAAATGTTGATTGTTCCAATCTTACTTTTTGGATTTACATTCTTTAAAACTGCTTGTATGTTCATTTTAGGAGGTTTTTTTGATTTCCTAAACATAGAAAAATTCAGTCACAATTCAGTCACAGAAGTGTTCAAAAACGGGTGATTTTCGATCTACTAAAAAATTAAAATAGCCTTTAAACGCTGTATAGGGCCTATCTGGACGCGGGTTCGAATCCCGCCAGCTCCACAAAAAAGGCCTGAAAATATTCAGGCCTTTTTTTATATTTGAAAATGTATATTGCGGAACCGATAAATTATCGAAATAAGGGGCACCTTCTAACCAACACAAACCAGCTCCCTTGTTGCGGATTCAAAATAAACTTTAAAGGGTATAAAATAATAAAAGTCGAATCAATAGATTTTGCTGAATATATCCTCCGTGAACCTTTTTGTAGGAATTGCCAAAGGATATTTTTATCAGACCCTCTGAAAAATGAATAAAGGCAGTATTTTTATTGTAAAAAGCTCCATACTAAAAAAAGTACTATTACCACAAGTACGGTAAAAATAATATTTTTATCAGTATCTGAGTATTCGTTTTGACTGATTTCATCAAATTTAGTGGGAGGTTCTAATTCTTTAATTTTTCTAAGGTAACCTTCCAAGTTTAAATCAGGGATTTCCTTTTGGTTTACAAAGCATAAAAAATCAGTAGTTATCCCATCCTTTTTAAGAATTAGAGCATTACCATCAGCAAATACTTCGTTTAAAAGGAGCTTCTTACCTCCAACATTTACCACCAGGGAATCCATGGCAGCCAAATACTCCCATTTACTCTCCTGAATTTCACCTTCTTTGACAATGTACAGGGATTTGTCCTTGCGGAAAATGAGTCGTTGAATATTTAGCTCACCATCCACAATAGTCCAGGGAATATCCACCAGCATGTTTTTTTTGGCTAATCCCTGATTATAGGATTTTAGGGAGGATTGGACATCTTTGAGAAGTTCTTGGAGGAGTTGCATATTTATTATTCATTCAAAAGCCAAGTTCAGTTTTTATTGTGATTAATAATAATTCCTTCAAAACAGAAAAGGGCATGGAAACACCTTCACTTATAGTTGTACTCTTAACTTTATCCCAGGCTTTATCATTTTTGGCAGCTTCAAGAAATTCGTGCCCTTGCCAAGTTAAACAAATTGGTGCCCAATCAGGATTGCCTTTACTCGACATGTCTATTGCTTCGATCAAGTCTGCCTGCCAAAGCAATTTTATGTGGTAGCAATAGCTAATCTTATCAGCATATTCAAATGATTTCCAGTCAAAGGGGGATTGATCCTTTTCTAATTCTAAAAGAATCTTCTTAATTAGTTCTAAATCTCTTTTCATCGTTATTGATTAATAAAAAACAATCAAATGTATAAATTTAGCGAGGAGGAAAATTCAAAAGATTACCTTTCCCCTATTCTTAAGCCAAAAAACTTACTGAATTTATCCATTTCCTCCACATTAATTCCCTCCGCAATATCGACATATTTTTGAAGTGTTACTAACTTCTTATGACCTGTAATCCTTTGAATCACAGATAATGGTATTCCAGCAAGGATTGCATTGGTAATAAAGGTTCTCCTTCCCGTATGGCTGGCTATCAACTTGTATTTGGGGATTACATGGTATTTTTTAATCCTTTTCGCATACTTAACCACCTCCACATCTGCGTTGATTCCTGCTTCCAGACAGCGTTCCTTCACGTACTTATTGAATTTTTGATTGGAAATAGCCAGACTGGACAAATCATAGTCGTATTTCTCCAGGACTTCCTTCAAATTAGGATGCAAGGGAATGCTTATTATTTCATCTGTCTTATGTGTAAGGATATGCAGCATACCATTTACCACCCACCTTTTGGAAATACAGATGCCATCACCAAATCTTAATCCGGTATAAATCAAGACCAGAAAGAGGGATTATTGGTTGGTAGGTTTAATTTGGGGATATTTTCCTGATTTGTACTATTATTTGCGGTTAACTCTGAGTAATTATCTAAATGGTAAAATTGCTTCTTCTTCTTTTTCAACTTATTCTTATTATAATGAAAAATACCTGATCAAATTCGGTATTACAGTTTTTTTTTTAATGTGGATGAGATTATTGCTGGAACAGCCTTATTTCCATTCAGTTGGTTTATTCAGAATATACCCGTTTTGCAACTTAATTTGTTCTTGGAATTGGGAGTCTTTTAGTTTTTTCCGCCCAATGATCATGCTTCCTTTTGCGACATTTTTTACACTTACATTAGATCTATTTGGTGGGAATGCAACAAATACTCGCTTTTGAGGGAATTTTTCATGGATAGCAAGAATAGGAGGAACCAAATCACTATCACCTGAGATCAACATGGCCATATCAAACTTATCTTCCATTGCATCTTTCAACATTTCCACAGCAATATTTACATCTGTCATCTTTTCTTCATTGTCATTCCAAATATGACCACAGCGTTTACATGATTTAGTTTTAGATTTATAATGACCATAAATTATTTGAACTGATGTGGTTTCAAGTGCACTGATATAAGCTCGTTGTCTTTGTTCCTTAGGAGGATTATTGCTGACCATGGAAGTAAAATATTTGATTCCAAATAATTCCTGAGAACTTTTTAGTAAATTATTGGCCAGAAGTTCAACATTTAACCATTTAATATCAGGATAACTTGATGTCATCCCAAAATAAAGGTTAAACCCATCGATGTAAACAATAACCCTTTCTTTTTTTTCCATATTGTTTGGAATTAAAAAATTCCTTTTTAGGTTTGCATTACTAGAACATCTCCAAGAGTAGCTCTCTTGGACCGACGCTTCCCAAAAGGAAGCGTTTCTTTTTTACCTTAACGTTCTAAGATAACCGTTTTCCCATTAAAATCCCTTATTGCTTTCAATTCTTTAGAAATTAGTTTTAATAGAAGTGTATCCCTTTCAGAAATTGATTATTCTTGGTAATTGATTTAGTGCATTAACTTAATCAAAGACGATCGAGCCCATGATCCGACAATTCAGTCAGTTGCTGAAAATACCGGTAGAATGGCTGAGAAAGGAATATCCACTTTAAAAAGCTATATAATTTGCAGGGGTGCCAGGCCAGGATCAACAAAACTCCCTACTCAAAGAGAGCTGCAATCCCCAGAATGGGCACGCAAGCAGGATTGCAAATCCTGATATATCTGGGGTTCGACATTGCAAATGTCGAACAGCTCGTCCCCGATACGCTCCGCGGAATTTGCATTTCCGTGGTACAGATAAGGGGGATTTGTAATCCCCCGAACGAGCTCGGAAACAGGATTGCAAATCCTGATTTATCGGTGGTCCGACAATACAAATGTCGAACAGCGCAAGTGTATTGTATCATTTCCCCGCTCCCATACGTCTTAAACATATGAAGATTTATAAAGTCAAAACCTTGTTGTTTTTCCTCATCCTGATTTTTTCCTGCGAAAATAGCATGGATCCAAATAAAGAGGGTACTGCTGAGGTGGTCATCTCAGTAGCTTCAAGGGGATTTTATCAGTTCCTCATCAAATTCGACGACGATCTTTATTATCCTGAAAACCTACCAGAGGAATTTAAGCTGGTATCTCAGGAACCCATACCTGTGAATATCAAATTTCAACTCCTGGATGACCAGGAAGACATCTTTCAACCAGCTCTAAATGACGTACCTGTTTTCCTGATGGCTGTACCCGTGATCAGGATATTATCGATCGAAAAAATTAAATCAATTTACTAAAGTTTCTGCACTTAATTTATTTCACTCGAATTCGAAGACTTGCGGTAATTTTGTCCGGAATTTTTTACTTGTCAGGGGATTCCTTGAAATGCAGAATGGCAACTGGTCCCAATGATACAGCCCGACTTGTCAACACATCAACCAAAGAGGACCACTTATAAGCCATCGAATCCAAAATCCCAATTTAAGGGGGGGCGTTTGAATTAACCTTTCACCAACCTCAATTGATTGATAGTCCTTCCAATCGGTCATTTTTTACCGACTCTTACTACATCTATAAAAACACCTTTCAAATGCTCGAAATCAGCATCCTTTGTATATAGAGTGGCTTTAGTTACATAGGCTATGGCTGCAATCCACATATCATTTTGACCAATCGTTTTGGATTGACCTGCCTTCAATGTGGGGTGATTGTTTTGACAATATGCTTGGATTTCAGCATAGGCCTTCATTAGTTTTTTATCCTTCCCATCTATGTTAAGGACAATAGCCTTTCCCAAAAGCTTGTCCCATCTCTCGCTTTGCTTTGCTCCATATTTATTCCTTAAGAAAAACCCCTCAATTTCTCCAATAGTGATGGCACTAAATAAAATTATTTTTACGGGATCACTCAGTAAATGATAAGTATCCTCAGTTCTCCTTGCTAAATCATCATTCCGCATATAATGAAGAAGCACCGAAGTATCTAACAATACTTTTTTCATCAATCCAGATCTCTTAGCAATGCTTCAAACTCTTCATCTGTTTCATCCCCAGGCCATGAACCCCAAATCATATTCAAGGGATTGTTTTCCTTCCCTTCCTGTATTTGTCGAGCAATCTGCTCCTCAAGACTTTCATATTTTTGTTTCTTGGAGAAAAATTCGTCCCCTGGTTTAGATTCAAATATCCTCTCTATTTCCAATACTGATTTACTCCCAGGTTTGTAGTGCATGGTCCCTTCAACAGTAGCCTCCCTTCCCCACCATCTTTTAATTTCCTCAGGATTCATGCTTTCTGATAAAAATCCCTCTACAATACCCTCATTGGTTTGAATTTTTACTTTGAGCTTGCTGTAAGTCAATTCCTCAATTATTCCATTCACCAGGGCAGCCTCAGGTTGTGGGATTTCCTCCTCTGCCATTTTAATTTTACTAAAGTCAGACTTTTTAAGGGTAAGTTTTTGAAAAGAGCCCTCCTTCTGAAAGGAAAATATCTCATTGTCATTCAGAAATGATTTTTTGAATTTTAAAAGCTCCTTCATCAAAAGTTTGTCCAACAACTCACTACCATTCGGATTATGTAAGGCTTCATCAAAGGATTCAACAAATAATGCAATGGGTGTTTTATCTGGCAATTCTTGTTGATGTCCCAACATAAAAATATCAGTCTGATATCCTGAAAGTGTCCTTTTAAACTTTTCAGACTCCAAATTAAGAATGGTACTGCCTTTCTGGATTCCAGTTAAAGAAATTTTCAGCGCATCATTTAGCTTGATGTTTTTTTTGGCTTTGCTTAAACCCTTTAGCCTCAATTGAAGGGCGCCCTCGGCAATTTTTCTTAGGCTTTCCGCAATAGATGCTAATCTTTGGAGGTCTATGCTGCCGTTTTTATCGGATGCATGCTCTATTTTAAGTCTATAATTCATCTTATCCTCCTTCCCATTTTAAGTAACCTTATTTCACTTTCAATATATAAAAACTATAGTAAGGTTTCGCTAGTTTAATTTTTAAATTTGAATCTCTTCCCACAGCCTCCAAAACCCATTCATGCTTTTGACAGGCCTTTTAATTTTCAAAGTAAATGCATTCAGCTTTAGATGCTTATCCTGCTAAATTAACTAAAACTTTCGAATGATCATTATACCTTTGGTTGGTAATTTTCAGTGGTGGTAGGACAGGATCAACACAATTCCCTACTCAAAGACACCCGTATTCGCAAGGATGAGTACGTAAGCAGGATTACAAATCCTGACTATCTTTGGTCCAACATTACAAATGTCGAACAGCGCATCTACGTACCGCTCTGCGGGACTTGTAATCCCGTGGGGCAGATGAAGGGGATTTGTAATCCCCAATTCGGAAACCTAAGCAGGATGGCAAATCCTGCATTATCTGAATTTCCTGATTGAAAAGAGTTTCTCTAAAAACCATACTCAGTACCTGGAAACCCTATTTTTTTACCCCGTTTCTTTCATTTTCCTCCACCCTGAAAACCACAATTCTCTCAATCAGGTCAAAAGGAATAGGTTTGGTCAAGGGAAATTGTACGGATCCCTTGCCTTGCTTATAGGGAGCAAGTTCCCTTTCAAATTCAGCATGGCCTGTTGGAGTGGCATAGAAGCCGATATGGTTTTTATAGGCCGCAAAATATACCAGGGGTTTGCCCTGGGTCTTGTATCCGGGCATACCGTAGGACAGAATTTCCTCCGCTCCGGGCGCACAGGCTTTGATTATCTTGCGCATGTGCTGCAAGATGTCTTGAACATCCCTGGGAAAACCGGCCATGTACTTGTCGATTACATCCATATTTACTTTTCCAGAAGGTTTCCCGATTACAGGGGTTTTGCGAAAAAAAAATTATTGAAATGAAGTCTGAAAAAGTAACTTGTAATGAGCCGGCAATTTAGAAACCATTTAAGCCACAATTGTCAATTAAAAATAAGGGTTTGGAATAAAGAATCCATTCATTTAAGCAATTTTTTTAATAAAAAGCCGCCCTGCGGAATTTGTAATTCCGTGGTACCGATAAAGGGGATTTGTAATTCCCGGAACGGGCACGTAAGCAGGATTGCAAATCCTGATTTATCTGAAGCCCGACATTACAAATGTCGGACAGCAATGTTCCGTACCGCTCCGCGGAATTTGCAATTCCGTGGGGCAGATAAAGGGGATTTGTAATCCCCGAACGAGCTCGGAAACAGGATTGCAAATCCTGACTATCTGTGGTCCGACATTACAAATGTCGAACAGCGCAGCTACGTACCGCTCCACGGGATTTGTAATCCCGTGGGACAGATAAATGGGGATTTGCAATCCCCCTGACGTACACCAAAGCAGGATTGCAAATCCTTACTTATCTGTGGCCCGACATTACAAATGTCGAACAGCACATCCACGTAGAATGTGCAACTTACTCCACCCATTTATCCCAGGCCGGAGGGGTCAGGCCCAGCAGATGCTTTACAAAGAAATCCCTCCGCTTCCGCTCACCGTAGGCCCCTCCCGAACTGTGGCCCATCCCGGGTATCATTAAAAATTCGAATTCTTTGTCATTTTTGATCAGTTGGTCTGCAAACTGATACGTAGACGAAGGATCTACATTGTCATCAACCTCTCCCACAATCAGCAGGAGTTTGCCTTCCAGGTTTTTTGCATGCACCACATTCGAACTCTCCTCGTAATGTACATCCACCGGATAGCCCATCCACTGTTCGTTCCACCAGATTTTATCCATGCGGTTGTCGTGGCAGCCGCAGGAAGATACCGCCACTTTGTAAAACTCAGGGTGAAATAGCAGGGCTCCGGCGGCACTTTGCCCGCCAGCGGAGGTGCCAAATACCCCCACCCGCTCCAGGTCCATATAGGGCCGCTCCTTTGCGGCGGCCTTCATCCACTGAATCCGATCGGGAAATCCGGCGTCTTTCAGGTTTTTCCAGGCGACATCGTGAAAGGCTTTCGAGCGATTGGAGGTGCCCATACCATCCATCTGCACCACCACAAAACCCAGTTCGGCCAATTCGTTGAGTCCATTGTAATTGGGCGCAAAGGATTTGGGCACAAAAGCGCTGTGCGGACCGGCATAGATGTACTCGATGACCGGATAGGTCTTTCCGGGGTCAAAATTCGACGGCTTGATGATAAGGCCCCAGATATCCGTTTTGCCATCTCTTCCTTTGGCCCTAAAAATCTCCGGTGCCGACCAACCTTCCGCCAGCAAGGCAGTTATATCCGCTTTCTCCAGTTCCATGATTAGCTCCCCATTTCCGGCATCCTTTAATACGGTGGCCGGCGGAAGGTCTTGCCGGGAATAGTGATCCACAAAGTATTGCTGATCGGAGGACAAAGAAATCTCGTGATTGGCATTGCCTTCGGTCAGCTGAACGAGGTTTTTTCCGTCTATGCCGATTTTATACAAATGCAAATGGTAGGGATCTTCGTTTTTGTTTTTTCCGCTGGCCGTAAAGTAGATCTCGCCGGCTTCCTCATCCACCTGCAGGATTTCCCGTACCACCCATTCTCCCCGGGTTATTTGCCGCAGCAGCTCACCGGTACCGGCGTCAAACAGGTACAAATGCCGCCATCCGTCCCTTTCCGATGCCCACAGGATCTGGTTTTCTTTTTCCAGGTCATTCCTGAAATATTTGCCGCTGTAATCGATAAAGGTGGGACTTTTTTCCTCGATCAGTGTACGCAAGGTTCCTGTTTCGGCATCCATCTCAAATACCTTATACAGCTGATGGCCCCGTTGGTTGTACTCCCAACGGACCGCTGAACCGTCTTTTTTCCAGTTGAGGCGGGTCAGGGCAAATTGATGATCCATTTGGTTTAGTGGTGCTTTCCAGCTGCTGCCATTTTCCAGATTAAAAATAACCGGCACGCGTACGGGTAGAGCATCTCCAGGCTTCAGGTAGTCCCTTTCTATCAGCTTGGGCTGTAGCTGGTCTGGGGGTGATGACGCGATCAGGGTCAATTTCCGGACCTCACTGGGCCTGAATTTAAAGGTAGCTATCTTTTTGCTATCGGCTGACCATTCCAATCGGGCAGCATAATGGTCACCAATGACCCCATCGCTGCTCAATTTTTCCTCCTTGCCCGTAGCCAGTTCTTTTACATACACATTATAATCCCTGATAAACGCTTCCTTATTACCATCCGGAGATGGCACTGGCTTCCCTTCGTATGCCGGACGTATGGTTCCCCAATAGCGGGAATCAGGGGATTCAGACTCTTCGATTTTTTCAAGCCGGCTTTGAACCTCATCCCATTCCCATACCAGCCCCTGGTTTTTGAACTGGATTTTGCCTTTTTTCAATTTGATATCCGTTAATTTCAGTTCCCTTGCTGAAAATTCCCTGCCGGTACTATCGGACAGGGCTTTTGCCAGGAGGTGCCGGTCAAACAAGGGGGCTTTCTCTTTAACTTTCGGATCAATTTTCAGGTAACGGATGCCTTCAGCCGTTCTCACCGAGTAGGTAAGCACATTTCCCTCCTGCCATTGGATACCCATTGGGGAATGGTATACTTTGTCCTTGTAGGCTTCTTTTACAGCGGCAGCCCGTTGGTAATCTTCCAGCCTCCCCTGCCCATACCCCGTCCAGGGAAGTATCAAAAATGTCAGGGTAAAGAGAAGAGGGTAAATTTTCATGGTTCAATTCAATTAAAGGTGTCCGGAAGAATTTCACTCCGCGGAATTTGTAATTCTGTGGTACAGATAAAGGGGATTTGTAATCCCCAGAACGGGCACGAACCCAGGATTGCAAATCCTGAATATCTGTGGTTCGACATTGCAAATGTCGAACAGCTCGGCCCTGTCCCGCTCCGCGGAATTTGTAATCCCGTGGTACAGATAAAGGGGATTTGTAATCCCCCTGACGGGCACGAAAACAGGATTGCAAATCCTGAATATCTGTGGTTCGACATTGCAAATGTCGAACAGCACGTTCTCGTACCGCTCCGCGGGATTTGTAATCCCGTGGTACAGATAAGGGGGATTTGTAATCCCCGGAACACACAGGTAAGCAGGATTACAAATTCTGATTTATCTGAAGTCTTACATGACAAATGTCGGATAGCATGACCCCAGGTGCGGTAAACCCAGCCCTAATATTATCAATTTTTTTAGTATTTACCGCCTTTTTCCCGTTTTGTAACCATTTCTTGTGCTATAATGGAAAGGGCCTATAACAGGAATCAGCACGGGCCCGTTCCAAATATTCTCCATTGGAAAGGGCTTGTTCAATGCAAAAAAAGCCAACCATGCCAACCACTCCCTTTACCCATCAACAAACGCCTATTCCCTCACCGGTTTACAGCCGAATCAATGTGGGGAATTTTATGGCCCGGCTTTTGGTGGAAATTGAATGCCGGGAGCAATGGAAAGGTCAAATGCCCGTACTGTATAACCGAGCCTTAAAAGGCTCATAAAACAGGTCTCGATAATCCTGTAACTACATTTGAACTCTTTGACTAATTAAAAAATAACCCACTATGAAAAACGCACCGTACACCACCTTTGTTTTGATGCTGGCCTGTTCGGCCATTTCCATGTACATCACCATGTATTTCAACACCTATGAGCTAAGTCATGTGTTTTTCAGCTGGACCAGAATGTACATGACCCTGATCGGTATCGGTGGCATGTCCATCATCATGTTTTTGTTTATGCGGAAAATGTACGCCAACAAGAAAAAAAATGTAGCCGTTATACTAGGCAGTATTTTACTGATGGCAAGTGCTACCTTTTTGGTAAGACAGCAGATCCCTATTGAAGATGTGAAATGGATGCGGGCGATGATACCCCATCATTCCATAGCCATCCTGACCAGTAAACGCGCAGACCTAAAAGATCCGGAGGTGAAAAAATTAGCCGATGAAATCATCAAAGCCCAGGAAAGAGAGATAGCCGAGATGAAAGCGATGATCAATCGATTAGAAAATAATCAATAGGAAAAGATGGAAAATATTTGGTTTGACAACTGGGAAAGCCTTATCCGCACCATTTGTTTAACTACCATGGGATACATCGCCATGGTGCTGTTGCTGAGGGTGTCGGGCAAACGGACCCTGTCTAAAATGAATGCTTTTGATTTTATCGTAACCATTGCCTTAGGCTCTTGCCTGGCAAGCGTGGCCCTGAACAAAAACATATCCCTTGCCGATGGGGCGACGGCCATTGGTCTGTTTATCGCCTTTCAATATGTATTGACCTGGCTTTCAGTTCGGATTAAGCCGGTAAAGAAATTAATTACCAGCAGTCCCTCCTTACTGTTTTACAAAGGTGAATTTCTATATCCGGCCATGAAAAAGGAGCGAATCACCATCGAGGAGATTTATAGCAAAGGCCGGCAGGAAGGCATGGCTAGCCTGGAGGATGTAGATATGATCATTTTAGAGACTACCGGTGATATCACCATTATCGAAAAGGCCATTGGGGGTAAGAAATCTACCTATGAAAACGTTAAGGTAGCCACCTGAAACAGCTTCTCTAATCGAAGCCACTTGGGTGTAAATGGGTATCTTCTGACCTGGCAAGAGCTATCTTTTGCATGGCTACCGGTTCACCGGATATTCATTTATCCAATGAAATCCCCTCCTCAGCAGGAAGTAGTCTGACTTCATTTTCCGCTTTGCCTTTAGCGTAAATTGCTCATCGCCGAAAGTGGCTGCCAGTTGATACTCCTCCCCGGCTTCCCGCAAGTGCAAGGTCGGTGTATCGTTCCCTTCAGGCGAACCCGACAGGGAAATCAAACCGTTTTCCCCAACTTCTACTATGGAATAATAGGATTTATCTCCGGAAACCCGCTCTATCAGGAGCGTTTTTCCGTCCAGAATCACCCTCGCCCATTTGGCATCGGACTTAAGGTCTACCATGTCCTCACCATCACTAAGAATTTCATACGCCCCCTCCCAGGGATTATCGAAACTCCTGTAGGATTGGGATAGCACGTGCCCTACCATCATGCTGACCGGCACAAACACCACCATGTAAAACTTCACCAATCGGTAAGCCCATTTCTTTTTCGGGGACAAAAAAGTTCGGGGCTGGTAGCTCAATTGTCCCGGCCTGTGAAGAATAAGCAAGCCGAATAACTGCTTTAGATAGGGAGCAAGGATAAGTACCGAGAATAGCAACAGGTGTGATGAAAGGATTTTCACAGGAACGTCAAAGGAAAAATTGACCAGCACGATATTCGTCACCACGGCAATGGAAAGCATCGCTCCGACTACCACCGTTCGCCGGAAAAGCAAGAGCGCCCCTGCCGTAATCTCCGAAAGGCCCATAAAAACCTTGTATAAATCTGAGTAGCCAAAAAACCGCCAGGCCAGTCCCATGGGCGAAAAATCACCAAAAGACTGGTCCATGGAGATGAGGCTGGGACCGGGGAACTGCCCGATCATAAATTTGGCGACCCCATAGTGGATCAAGGTGAGCCCTACAAAATACCTCGCATAGACAATCATGGAAGGGTAAGTCTTTCGGATCCAGGTAAGTTTGCTTCTCAACAAAAAGAGCAAGACTGCCAGCAGAAAAGACAGCAGCAGCCAGGTTACCAGGTAGACATAATCGAAGCGCGTATCCCCACTTCCCCTGCCCCCATCATAGGCCAGGTCTTCCAGTCCAAGTAACTGCCGACCCACCAAAAAATTAAGGCTTTCCATTCCCAATGAAATGGGAGCAGCAATCAGTTCATGGGCAAAGGGAATGTGCCTTACCGGAAACGGCAGCATAAAAAGGAAGGCATATCCTGCTATCCAAAGCAGCATAAAAGATAGTAAGGGGCTTCTGTTGTCCGTTTTCATAGGCTGGAGTTGAATCGTCTGGGTCTTTTACCAATTCCAGCAACTAAAATAGTAAATAAAATAAAAGCAGTTACTAAAATTAACGGAGATTAACATGGAAATGATTTACGGAATATTTTATTTGATGTAGCATAGCGCTAGTGCTTATTACCGATTTTTCCGCCCTTGTGATCTGAAAAATACAGCTATTTTGTACCCACCCGATAAGTTTAAACCAACTCTTTGAAATAATTAACTGTTTTCAGCAATCAAACTACAAACGCGAAGATTAGGGCCATGCGAAATTTACCGATACCGTCAACACGCCAATTCGAGGAAGAAAACCTACGATTACCTGAATAAGGAAGTTGGTTCGGATCCTTGTGATTGCGGAAAAAGAAGTACCTTGTATACCCTAACTGCCAACGAAAAATGCCAACCACCATCCTGCACCCATGAACCCTTTCCACCCCACCTATCAAACCGACCAAACGGACAAAGAACTCATCCAACAGATTTTGGATGGGAACCAACCAGCGTTGACAAACCTTATCGAGCGCCATCAACCCTTTATCTACAACATCGCCTGGAAAATGACAGGAAGTACCGCCGATGCGGAGGACCTTACCCAAGAGACCCTAATAAAGATTATTTCCAATTTGAGTACGTTTAAACACGAAAGTGCTTTTCAGACCTGGGCTTATCGCATTGCGAAAAATCACTTTCTAAACGATCAAAAAAAGGCACCTAATATCTTTGCCAACAGTTTTGAAGAACTGGGGACTCGTTTAGATGCTGCTCCCAACACAGATTTATCTGAAAGCGAAAAAAAGGACCAGAGAGAAGCCATTCGTGAAGTAAGGCTACAATGCCTTTCGGGTATGCTCCTCTGCCTGACCAAAGAACAACGCATGGTTTATATAATCGGTGATATTTTCGGTGCGGACCATACAATCGGCTCGGAAATTATGGAAATAAGCAAGGATAACTACCGCATGAAATTGAGCAAAGCCCGAAAAGACTTGTATAATTTTATGCAAAACAAATGCGGGTTGGTAAATAAAGCCAATCCGTGCCGGTGCCATAAGAAGGTAACTTTTGCCACCGAAAATGGCATGGTCGATGCCAAAAACCTGCTTTTTAACCGAAAAGAGTATTCAACCTTCAAAGAGCAATTGGAACCTGATGCTGATTTTTTGGTGGACGATGCAGAATTAAAATATGCGGAACTTCACCAGGGCCACAGCTTTAAGACGCAGTTTGAAAAGAAAAACTTCCTGGTAAAAATTTTGGAAGATGCTAATTGGCAACGCCGTTTGAACTTGAACTAAAGACCAAGACAGCTAGAAAAAAATTGCCCTTAAAAAAGGACAAATCCTTCAAAGTCTTTACACATGCCCTCTTTTCTTGTCTAATAGAAAAAACCAACAATTGACCGTTGGGTATGGATAATTCTATAAACAAAAAAGCAAAGAAATAGGCATGAGAGAATACATTGAACAAATCTCTGGAAAATTACCTGATGAGGCTTGGATACTCTATCAACAAAATCTGAAAGCCATGCGGTCGGAAAAAGGACAGCTCATCCTTGGCCTGCACAAGCCCTGCAAAACGATTTGGCACATGACCAAAGGCGCCGTAAGAAAACTTGAAATGGATAATGGCATTGAGAAGACCACGCACTTTTACGTAGCACCAAAAGTATTTACTGTTTTACACAGTGCCCTTACCGGTGAGCCAAGTGATCTTTCGATCATTAGTGAAGAAGATTGCGAGTTTTTAACGCTGGATATTGATCAACTAAAAATTTTGTATCAACAATCCATCTATATAGAGCGAGTGGGAAGAAGAATGGCAGAAGAGGAATTCATTGAAGAATTTAGCATGCGCAGGATGTTTCTCAAGTTGGATGCATTACAACGCTATGAATACCTGGAAAAAAAGCATCCTGAAATTCTTAGACGATTTCAGTTAAAGGATGTCGCCACTTTCCTGGGCGTAACCCCTGAAACATTGAGTAGGTTAAGAAAGCTCAGATTATCGGTTTAGACTGCTTCGAACTTATCATTTGTCAAGTGGATTCAGATAACCCGGTCTTACTTTTATAAAAAATGATAAGACTTTAATGGATACTCAATCTTTCAAGAATCCACTGGATAAAAATCTGTCCGGATACATTAGGACGGGCGTGTGGGCAAGCCTTGTCTCTGCTTGTATGCTAATTGGTATTGGGCTTTTCTGGGTAATACATCCCCTTTCGGCCGAGGCCTCTTTTTCTATCGTTGCCGATTCGGATGCCGCTATCCGGTTCGCAAAGATCACGGCCATTTTTAAGGCAGTGGGCGATGTAGTCCCACCCATTTTCGTGCTGCTCGCCATTGGGTTCCACCAATTTAGGCTGGCGGGCCTGTTTCATGTGGTGACACTCGTGCTGGTCATATTGGTGGACATGATTACCTGGGCGACCTATGTGCCCCAGGTACAGCCGCTGGATGTACTGCAGCATATCCCCTTTGCCATTCCCATCATCATTGCGGCTTATTGCTTTCTCAAACCAATCGCTAAAAATTCATAACAATGCTACTCTTTATACGTATTTTCCTGGTGCTCTATGGGCTGATTGCTGCTGCCACCGGGTTTATGGGCACAACCGCTGCCTACAATCCGGCCGCGACAGATGCCATGACCGATAACAACCATCGCTATGTGGCCGCTATTTGGATGGCTACGTCACTGGCGTTTTTCTATGTGGCCTGGAATCCATCAGAGACCGCTTTATTCCGTTTTCTGATGATTGCACTTTTCATTGGTGGCATCGCCAGAGCCGCAGCACTAACGAATTATCCAGCGACTCCCTTTCTCATTTTCCTGATTGCGATTGAATTGGTTCCAACTGTTTTGATGCTATGGATGCACAACAAACTTTTGACTGCAGGTTCACTTTAAAATAAATCATTGATGATTGATAATTTTTTTTTAAAGTCTTTACACATTTCAACATCTCTTGTCTAAATAAGAAAAAAGATCTCGAATGATAACATCCAATCAAAAAGTACTTATTACAGGTGGTGGTTCAGGCATCGGGCTTGCCCTTGCCAAAAAATTTCTGTCCCATAACAATACGGTGTTTGTTACGGGCAGAAACTTATCCAAACTGGAAAAGATGAAGGCTGAACTTCCTGACATTCATTTTTTTCAAAGTGATGTAACCCAAGAGGAAGATGTCAAAAAGTTGGCGGATGCTATTCAAAATGAATTTGGCGGGATCGATGTCTTAATCAACAATGCGGGAATAATGCTGCTGCTGGATACGGGAGCTGAAAGCAATGATTTGCAAAAACAAGCGGAAGAAATAGCCATCAACTTCCAGGCACCTATCCGGATGTTGCATCATTTTTTACCCCAGTTAAAACGGAGCAAGAATGCGGTTTTGGTCAATGTTTCTTCAGGTTTGGCCTATGTCCCATTCACTCAAGCACCGGTTTATTCGGGCACAAAAGCGGCAGTGCATTTTTGGACAAAATCTATTCGTCCGCAATTAAAGCCGCACGGTATTAAAGTCATCGAATTATTACCGCCTGTGGTAGATACCAAATTAGCCAAAGATGCCGATTTGAAAGCCGATAACTTGAAACCCATGCCACCCAAAAAATTAGCAGACATTTTTTGGAAAAACTACTCCAAGGGCAAGGAAGAAATAACGCCGGGCATTTCAACGGCACTGAAGATCATGGGCCGTTTGGCACCAAAATTCATATTCAAACAACTGAACAAACAACCTATTCCAAATAAATAATATGATGAAATCGAGCATGACGGGATCGTCACACACAGGGATGATTATAAAGCATGCGAGATTCTCCCGAAGGTCGGGACAGGCTATCCCGATAAACCGGGACAAGTTATGGCCGCTAAAAAACAATTATAAACATATGAAAAAGATTCTTCCGTACATTTCGATCATCGGCATTGCCGCATTTGTGGGCAACATGCTCGTCATTGGTTTTGGTTTTGGCAGCTATTGGCAAACGCTGGAACCCATGGAATTTATGAAGCAATTTACGCTTCAATTCCCCAATCTCTTGCCACCCACCATGGGCATTTTATTGCCGGCATTAATCGCCACCATCGCTTTGGTTGTGCAGACAAAAGGGCAAAAAGAAGTGCGGAAAAACTGGAGCTTCGCGCTTGCTGGCTTGGTCATCGCCTGTACCATTACCAGCGTATATCACCTGCCCGCTAATTTGGGTTTTATGGAGTCGGCCTATTCCGCCGAAGAAGCGGTAAGCAAACTCAACTGGTGGATGCGTTTACACTGGGTACGAACGATCACCGTTTTTGCAGCCGCCATTTTTGCGGTAAAAGCCTTTAAGTTAGCCACTATCAAAACGCCATAACAAAAATCCATGGACAATTTCACGATTTTCAATATGCAAACCGTTGCAGGTTTGCTCACGTTTTACTTCGCGTTCAAATGGTTTGTATTCCCAAAACTGGCCAAACTTAGTGTTAACGATGCATTGGTTCCGATGGTGCTTATTCACGGATTACGCTATTTGGGAATGGCCTTTATGGTCGATACCCAGGTGTACGACGAATTCCCGGACGACCTGGCGTTTACCATTGGCATATGGGATTATGCTACCGCCATTCTTGCGGTGATTACCGCCTTTGCCTTGCGCAATAAATGGACCTACGCCATCCCACTCGCCTGGGTATTCAATGTGTTCGGGTTTACGGACCTGATCCTCGCCTTTCCTCAGGTGTTTGCGATTGAATTTTACAAGTACGACCTGGGAACCCTGTGGTGGGCCTTTTCGACCATTGGCGTGGTGAATATGATTTCTCACGGGTATATTTTTTACAGACTTTTCGGCCATCGTACCCGGAACCGTCCGCCTGTTTTGGTAAAAACGTAGAAAGCCAACCGGGCAGGAGACGAATTCCAAATGCTTCTTGTTGGGCGGGGATGGATTTTTGTAGCCCTCGCCCGTACATTTTTAAGAAAACTACTGTCTTGTTAACCTCACTGATTAACAAGCTACTAAGACATACCTGTCAACTGGAAAAGATTTCGCTATCCGGGTATTGCGATAAGGTGCGGCGAAGAGTACAGTTGGTATCCGTCCAGGCATATTGCCGCATCGGCTGCCGCTGTCCGTTTGTTCCTCAAGAGATTTCAAACCCCGAATCAAGCTCAAATCCGAAACCAACCGTTGGTGAAATGGTATTTTTCCGGTATATTGGAATGGTGTTTTTAGGTAATGAAGTTTTTTCAAAGGAATGAACGGAGGAATCCGGAAGAGAATTGGTTGAGGGGCTGGTATTGGGCTGTTTTTATACGCTAGTGTACAAAGGGGAACAGCACTATCCAGACATACAGTAGGTATAAGTAAGCAAAAGGGACTGGTAGGAGAAGGTGCTATGTGCGGTATCATGGAAGTAATTTATACCTGATAGGCTAGTTTGAAATAAGGAGAATAAACCGGTTTTTATGCAATCCTTTTTTTAAAATAAGGCGGATAAAATAGTTACAATAAGCAAGTTACCATTAATAGTTCAACGAACATAAAATCAATGACCAAGTATATTACTTAATTTACCTTTTTAGAAATACGACAATATGAATATTTAATTAAATGTCGTAAAAATGCCGTAAACAAACCAGTACCAAACCGTTATCAAAAATATAGTTTCATTAATAACTTTGAAGAAATTTAAACAGAATTTATAATGAGTATAATTGGGAAAAAAATTAGTGAAACTAGAAAGTCAAAAGGGTTAACTCAAGAAGAGTTAGCCGAATTATCAAAAGTAAATTTAAGAACAATACAGCGGATTGAAAATAATGAAAGTGAACCACGAGGAAAAACATTAATATTAATATGCGAAGTACTAGATATTAATATAGAGGATTTAATAAACAGCAAAAAAATAATTGAAGATAATATTAACAGTAATCTAGTTTACGGATTTAGATTAGCATCGAAAGGAAAACGATTTTTAGCAAATTTAGTAGAATCATTTATCTATTTCATCACTATTTTAATCCCCTATAGAATTTATAAGACCCCATCATTAAAAGAGTTACTTAATGAAAATTCTATTGATTTTGTATTTGCTCCTGTTTTAGGGCTAATTGTTGGTGCCATATTTTACCCAATGTTTATAGGGAATTTAGGACACCGTATCTTTGGTTTGAAAGTTATATCATCAGAGACTGGAGATGACTATAAAAAAGCAGAAGAAGGTGCCATTCGTGAGCTTTTAAAAGGTGTATTGAGTTTTTTTCTTATTCCTATTATCTGGATTCTTTGGGATGATAAAAATCAAAACTTATATGATAAACTGACTAAAACTTATGTCGTAGAAAAAAATGATAAAGGAACAATAACTTATTAAGTAACTAAAAATGGTAGTCTCGTGTAAAATTAATCGCTAGCTCTGCCCTATTTACGAAAATCCTTGGGGGTTTTCTATTCAGTTTGTATTTGCTAAATCAGGTGCTAAACAACGCAACTAATCTTATGCATAAACGTTAGTCAGAATTAAAAAGAACCAAAAATAAAAACGAAACTAAATAGAATTAAAGAACTCAAAAGAGATTGTATTTATTCCAATAGGTGGTATTCGAGGAATCGGGCCGGTAACAAAGCTCGTTTCTTCAAGAGATGAGTCTCTTCCATATGTTTTGTTGGAATTTGATAATGCCGGAAGGGATTATCAAAAACAACTTAAGAAAGGAAGGTATCATGATGAAAAAGAAAGGGTTTTCGGTGTAGGAAATAAAGAATGGGAAATTAAGCTCATAAATATAGCCCGGGCAAGTTTACAAGAGCTTCAAATTGACTATGAGGATTTTTTAGAACCCGGGCGCTTCCGATTTGGGATAAGCTTCATCGCCTTGTTTACCGCGTGCGCGAACTAAATAAAAGCACTCCGACGCCAACCTACGACACATTCAAAGAAGCCATTGAGCACGCAGATCCGGAAATTTGTGCAAATGCCATGATTACGCTAATTAAAATCTGCACCTATCTCTTAAAACAACAAATTAAGCAATTGGAAATTGCTTTTGTCAACGAGGGAGGACTCAGAGAACGAATGACCCGAGCCAGAATTGAACAGCGAAAAAAAGGCAAATTAGTTGTTGGGATATTTTGGAACACCTGGGATGCTGTTTCACGAATCCCAAGTGTCCAAAAAAATCTATTAACCAAACCGCAAACCTGGCGGCCTATGGATTTACCGAAACGCAACGCTCTCGGGTAGGCCCGGAGAAATTCCGAAACCCTAAAAAACCGAGACTCCTCCTGTGCACGGGCACCAACCGAAAGCTGCAGCCTAACAGATCCGCAGCTGCCAGACACCGGCGATCAATCAATTCAGCGAAGGAGAAGTTGCCTCGCTAGCCGGACAGATTGCATTTCAATCACCTCCTTCCCTCTTTTTCAAAAACTCGGGTATTTGATCCCAGCCTTCGTAAGGGGCTTTTAGGGTGTCGGGAACGGGATAGTCAAGCAACATTTTAGCCTTGTTGACTTTTTTTACAGGAATCTCCACCAAATAAAACTCGCCTTTACTAACCGAATAATTTTCTTGAGAACTAATGTTTGTTAATTTCTCTCCTTGAAATTCAAAATTAAAATTGACATAAAACCCTTGCCGTAAACCAGTTTCCTTTCCTACTACCCACCCAACAGCATACTTTTTCTCCAAAGAATCGTAATTTTTCTGATAGAAAAATGCGATAATTATCCAAATGAAAATAAAAGCAACAATTTTCAGTGTAATTTTTAACATCTATTCCCTTGTTTTTATTATTTCACCAACCCCCAATGTTATCGTATTATTAAAATTGGAAATGGTATTAATGACAACCTTATCAATATCAGAATTATCTAAGGTGTTTTTCCATTTCCAATTGAAGCCGCCTACTCCGAGATCAACCAAACTTGCTGTAGTCGATTTTGTACCCCCGATTCCGATCTCACTTGCTAATCCCAAAGCATCCTGAAACCCGGCTTTTGTAGTAAAATCGCCAAAGCCTTGAAAAAGAAAGGCACTTTTTCTAAACACTCCAGCTGCTGCTATGTCAAAAAGGTCAACCTTAGAAAAGTCGCCATTACCCAGGAAACTGAAAATCATTTGTTGGCTTGCTTCAATACCTGAATGAAATAAAGCAGATTTTCCAAAAGCCTCTATCATTCCTCTGACCAAAACCGGCGATGCGACCGCCGCTACCATGCTGCCGGTAATGCCATAGGAAACCATCATGCCAATGCCATCCAAATACCGGCTGTTCCTTGATGCCAGTGCTTCCGATTCGCTGAAATGCAACTTCCGCCCCCGCTGATACAAGTCCCTGGCTGCCTGCAGCCCTTCCCGGTAGGCCGTTTGCCCCAAATTGCGGTAAACGGGGTTTCGACTCTGACGCATTAGCTGCAGTTGTGACTCCAGCTGCATCCGGTTCGTTAGCGATTCAGTTATCTTCTTTCTTTATCAAACTCCGGAATCTCCTCCCCCCTTCACAGGGTGCCACTGACGCTTCCGAGTCCGGGTAGAAAATAAATATTTTTCAATTTTAGCACTCTCCAATTAAGGAAGCGGAGGTAAAATTCGGAAACTTAAAAAAACTAATATAATCGTTCCAGATGCAAAAACCAGGGATAAAAACCCATATTTTTGCTTTTCCTGTTTTGATCTCTTATCAAACTTTTTGAAGTATTTAATGTATTTTTCATTTCGGAAAACAAATAAATGGCAAATAGAGTAGGCCAAAATAAGGCAGAATACAAACGGGTGCCAGGTAAAATTAAAGGGGTAACTTAGCAAACTATTCACAACGAGAAATATTACCCAAATCATAAAAAAGATCAACATAGTTAATGTCGCTCCAGATATCATTATCCCAAAACCATACCGCCTATCTGTCCAGAACTTATTTCCAAATTCCTTTAAACTTGAACCTTGATCTTTAAAGTTTTTTTCCACGGCCGGTATTTTTCCTAAAAGCAAAAAAGGGTTTATCTTATTGGACAGCAAGTGAAGTCTATAATCTAACTTATAGACGCAGTAATGTACAATATTTAACCAAAGTTCTATTTTTTCCATAATAAATATTATTAATGCTATGGGTTATGAAGTTGATCAATTGCAGTCTCCCCAACAAATTCACCAAAATAACTTCCTCCCAAGCCTAAACCAAAACCACCTATAACCCCTCCTAATACGGCACCTGGAATTGCTCCAACTCCTCCAAAAAAAGACCCGGCTGCTCCTCCAATCAATAATCCCGCTTTAGCTCCGGCCACTCCTCCCAAAATACTCCCTGCACTGCCGGCTGCTGCCATTTGCGCATTATAACCAAATTTCTCACCGTCAAGCTGGTATCCGTTTAATGTTAAATAAAAACCAATTCCTGCGGATCCAATCAATGTGGCTTTACCGGCTAATCCATAAGCCTTTGCCGCTCGAAATGCCCCAGCCCTGCTTCCTGTATATTGGTTTCCTCCCCAGCGGGCAGAATAATACTTTTCGTTTTGGCCAAGCCAGAAACCCTGACTGTTGGAAAGTCCTTCAAATCCTCCATAAATACCCCCTCCAATAGTCAATGCAAGGTTTACGCGACCGAGATCGGCCTCGTTATTTTCTAACCTTGAGGCCTCAACATTAACGCCGTCTAGCATTCCTCCATCTCGTGTCCATTCCCCATTACCAAAAATATATTCTGCTCCTCCGGTAGAATGGTAAACCTGACGCTCATACGGTTTCTTCACTTATTCCTCACAATCCGTACAAGTTCCCCAGGATCATTGTACCGTATGGGTTTATTCCACATGTCCGCTTGTAGCCCCCCCCCGGTAGGTCGTTTGTCACAGGTTGCAGTAAAGGGGACTGCTCTCTGCTGCGGAAGCTGTAGTGGCGATTCCAGTTGCATCGGTTTTGCATACGATTCAGTCTCCCTCCCGCTTTTTCAAAAACGCCGGTATTTCCTCCCAGCCTTCATAAGGGGCTTTTAGCGTGTCGGGAACGGGATAATCCCAAAGGATTCGGCTTCTACCTGGTTTTCTAATTGGAACTTCTATTAAATAGGTTTTACTCTCTATATTATTATCTCCGATCGAATTAAAGGAATGCCTTCTTAATCCATTAAAATCAAAGTTAAAACGAACTTGAAAATCCTGTCCATATGGTTTAATGGTATCGCCTAGGATACCCACTGTATATGTTTTTTTATATGATTTGTATTTTTCCTGAATTAAATAGTCAGCAATTACAAGAAACGTAATAACGGCTACTATTTTGCCGGTAGTTTTTATCAAAGTTTCCTTTTTCATATTCTTTAGTTATCCAGTGTGGAGACTTGTCCGACCAAAGTTCTAGCTCCCCCATTAAATGTAGAAATGAAATTAATTGTTGCTCTATCTATTTCTGAGTTATTTAAAAGTTGGCCATATCCGAAATTAAATCCACCTACCAGGCCGTCAATTGTTGAAGCCAAAATCGACTTTTTTTCACCAAGAATGCCAAAAGAATCACTTAGCCCGCTAGATGAATCTAAATCCAATAATGCGTGGCCAAAAAATGCGGACTTACCAAATACTCCAGTTGTCAAAATATCCGCATAATCGACCCCAGCTAAATCCCTTCTAAGAATTAAACTCATCCCCATCTGCAACCCCGCTTCCATCCCCATCCGTTGAACGACCCGGGCACCCAATCCATCCACCAAGCCCCTCACCAGCGCCGGCGAAGCAAAGGCAGCTACCATGCTACCCGTAATGCCATAGGAAACCATCATGCCAATGCCATCCAAATACCGGCTGTTCCTTGATGCCAGTGCTTCCGATTCGCTGAAATGTAACTTCCGCCCCCGCTGGTACAAGTCCCTGGCCGCCTGCAGCCCTTCCCGGTAGGCCGTTTGCCCCAGGTTGCGGTAAACGGGGTTTCGACTCTGACGCATAAGCTGCAGTTGTGACTCCAGCTGCATCCGGTACCCGCGGTTCGGGCGGCTGTTGACCGTCACTACCGGAAGCTGAAACTCCGGACAGCCATCGCAGTCCCCCGCCAAACCGGTAGGGTCGGAAAATAAAAGCGGGTTATTGAATCCAAAGGCCATGGGACTAATGGAGGTGTACATATCAGACAGCTTGTCCATGCCCCAAAACCTTCCCAAAACCGGATCATATAAGCGATTGGGGGTTTGGTACCATCCCAGGCGATCTAACAAGAAACTCCCTGCGTTAAATTTATAATTATTCTTATCCCGATCTTCCGCCCGGTATTCCAGCCCACTGAGCGACAGCCCCCAAGGGTCATAATGGTCTTCCTGCACCACCAGCGGACTCAGGGTCTGCACCCGAAAATCATCAAACCATACATCGGTCTCGGTCTCGTTTACCAAAAAGGCCTCCAAATACCCATCCTTTTCAATATAAAAATTTGTCTCCAATAATTCGTGTTTTCCGGCCGCTTTTTTTGTCAAGGTTCTTTTTTCCTGCCGATAAAGCTTCCCCTCGCTGTCGTATAGAACGTACAACAAATACGCCTCTGGCACCGGTTTGTTCTGCAGTTCTTTGATCAGCAAGTCTGCCAGAGAAAGCCACAGCACCGGATTACCGACGGCCACAGGCGCATTTCCGAATTCTGTCAGGTCGTCCAGCAGGCGGTCTTTCGCCCCACTGCCGAGAAAGGTTTCCGGTTTTACCGACAACGCGCGGCTATCCCGGTATTTGCCCCGGACCGAGAGCCTTATCTGCTCCCCGATCGCTACCTTTTGCCTTCTGGCAGGCCCGAGCATCCTTCCCCGGCCCGCATTCAGCCAAGCGGAATGGCTGCCTCCGGGCGTGCTGTTGTGTTCCACCCCGGCCTGTCGGGTTTGGTCTATCCCTTCAAAATGCTTGTTTTCCTCTTTGCCTCTACCGGGCTCCATGCTGGCCAGGACGGTGGAGCTAATCGGTTTTCTGAGCACCTCCCGGACATTCCCGAGATGGTCCCTGATAAAAAACTCGGGAACCCAGTTTCCTTTTTCCCAAACGGCCCTTCCTTCCGGGTGCAGCAACTGCCGGGGTTTGCCGTCGGCCAGCACCAGTTCGCCCAGCTGATCCGTCCGCTCCATCATTTTGCCTTTTTTTTCCAGCCTTCTATACAGCAACTGTCCTTCGGCCGAATAGGCAAACTGCAGTTTTTCTCCGGAGTCAAACACCACTTCTTGGGGAAGGTCCAGATGGTTGTAGCGGATGCGCTTGATACCCTTGTCGGGGCTGGCCGTTAGGTTGCCATTGGGATCGTACCGGTAATCCCCGGAGACGGGGGCGGAGCTAAAATCCCTTGCAGCAAAACCTGCGTCGGGTACCGCATCGCTGATGCTTTCCAAGAGGTTGCTGTAAGGTGCATAACGATAACTGAGCCGGTCCACTTCTCCGAAGCTGTTTTTTCCTTGCCTGTTGTGCCGGATAAGGCCAAGGAGGTTCCCATTGGCATCGTATCGCATGCCCCTTAGGCTGTACCTGTCCTTTTCGGTGTTTTTTCCAGGAACGGAATAGGAAGCTGCTGTCAACCGGCCCACAGGATCATAGTCAAACCGGTAAGCCCGGTGTTGCCGGTCCCTTCCGCTCCATACCATTTCGGAGATATTGCCATTGAACAAGGGCTTTGGGCCGGTTTCATGGGTGAGCGTCATGGAAAACAAGCCGGGATCCGCGCTCTTGGGCCTGATGGCATTGGTCCAGCCCTGAATATGGCGTTCATATTGGAAAGTAGCCAGGCCACCGAGGTGCTTTTCTTCCATTTGGCCGGTCAACCCGTAGGCATAGGAGGCCAGCAGGGTTTCCTGCTCCTCCCCCATGCGCCGGTAAATGGCACTGAGGTAGCCTTCCGGACTGTACTGGTACCTGTCGGTATAGCGTAGGGCCAGGCTGCCGTGGATTTGGGTTTGCGTTTCCAGGGGCCTATTTCTGAAATCAAATTTAACCGAATTTTCGATGTTCCCGCCCAGGTGGTGTTCCGATAGGGTAAGCACCGACCGACCCATGTCATCGTAATGCGCGACGGATTCCATTAATTGGTCAGAGGCCATATCTTTCACTAATTTTCCTGTGGACAGTCCGGAGGCGGGTAGGGAGCTGATGCCAGTCCCTTTTTCCTGGAATGCCCTTTTACTGTTGCGGTAGTCGTCATAAAAGGTCCGGGTAAGAATCTCTCCTTCTTCACGGGGAAAAGGTTCAGGTGCAAGGGGTTTGTCCGAAGATGTATCAATTTCTACGGGAAAATTCGAGATCCCTTTTGGCTCAAACTTAAAATTCGGTTTCGGTACGATGGTCCGCAAAGCCTGGTACCGGTTCTGCCAGTCGGAAGAGCTAATGGGAAAGGTTTTTCCGTACGTTACCGGTACTATTTCAGGCTTTCCGGGTAGGTATTGGGAGCCTTCCGGGTCCAGGTCTTTTTGCAGGGTTTCCCTATTCCTTTTATCGCTGATAATCCCCGTCTGTACCGGTCTGTTGTGAACATCATATTTCGTGTACCGCCATTGGCCGGCCAACGCCAGGTTGCCGTCCCTGCTGCCAACAAGCCGGTCCCGATCATCGTAAAGGAATTCTTCCCTTGCTTTTCCAGGGATCTTCTTTTCGATCAGCCGCTTTTTGCCATCAAAGCGGTAAAGGAAATACAAGCCTTCGGCTAGTTCCATATCCCGGGAACGCTGCCAGTTGTCGGACAGGATTTCCACTGCTTTGGGAGGGAGA
This sequence comes from Cyclobacterium plantarum, assembly GCF_011290685.1. GTDB lineage: Bacteria > Bacteroidota > Bacteroidia > Cytophagales > Cyclobacteriaceae > Cyclobacterium > Cyclobacterium plantarum. The sequence continues at coordinate 376,720 of NZ_JAANYN010000005.1, read as the reverse complement.
ACCACGCGCAGATCGCCCATCCTGTCATAAATGTAGTAGGTGCAGTGCCATCCTGCATGGGCTTCAGAGGGGTTTGGTCCGGCCTGATTCTTTTTCAGTATTTCCCTGCCCAGTTTGTCCGTGTATATCAGGCTTTGGATTCCTTCTCCATCGGTAATACTGCTGACCCAAAGTTCTCCGGCGGCATAGCTTTCCTTGGTAAGCGGCAGGCCGTCACCGTTCACCGTCCAGATACGGACCTGTTCCCCGGCCCGGTTGGGTCGCTCGTGGAATTTTGTTTCCCGTCCCGACCCCGGTCTCCAGGCTTTGCCGGGAGGAGAGATGGTTTGCGGTGATAAAAGATCCGAAGATTGATAAACGATTTCCTGATAGCCATAAGCATCTCCGGTGTACTTCTGCCGGTAGTAGCTGGCATGTTCAGCCTCAAAATCAGGCCGGAATGCACCGGGGACATTGTTGGTTATCGGGACATAGGGAAGGTATTCACGGTCAGGTCTGCCGAAGGAATCGTAATGCAGTGGCTGGACAATGTCCCCACCGCCTGGAGCGGCCCCCTGGCTGACGATCTGTCGTTCTCTGCCCAGCCCATCCAGGTATACCGTTGATATTTTAACCGAGGGAGAACCTTCTAATGAGGGTGTTGCTTTCAGCGGCACTTCCGGGCGAAATGTGCGGATGCTGTTTTCCTGTGCAATAGCGGACTTGTCCGTCCAGGAAAACACTGTCAGAATAGCAAGGTATATCAGTTTGGTTTTCATGGCAATATCGGTTTTTGGGATTGGTAGGTATATGCGTAGTGTTCCAGAATGTCCCAATCCATGTTGCGAATGGTCTCCAGCCTGCCCATGGCATCGTATTCATAATAGCGGGTATGGTTTCTTTGATCTGTATTGCTGCTGATGCCGATCAGGGGTTCATGGGTATAGGTTTCCATAAAGGCATCCTTGGGGTGAAGGCGTAATTCGTCTATCAAAACACCCTGTCCGGAAAGGGTAAGCTTGTCGCCGGTCACTTCCCGTTGGATCAATTGCCATTCATCGGTCAACTGCACAGTTTCCCCCATAAAGCTCCAGTTCGCTGAAGTCCGGCGGCTGGTTCTTTTTGCCCAAAAGGAAAGTAGAAACACACGGTCAGGACTTGCCGGTATCTCCGTTTTGTTGATGGCTCCCCTTCCCAGGTGATACAAGTTTACTCCGGTTTTGGCACCCTTGCTTGAATAGGGGTCTCCTGTGAAAGTCCATCCTCCTTTATCAGCAGTTTCAAAAGAAGTATAGGCAATTTCCGAAGCAGCCGCATTATGAACAGCGGCTGCCATCCACCTGCCCTCTTCAAACCAGAGAAAACTTTGCCTTGGACCAGTCCGGGGCGTCTGCTCCAGGATATTCCCAAACGAATCATAGGATAAAATACTTAAGTCCATAAATGTTTGATGGTCAGCGTGCTTTTTGTGCAGTCCTGCCGGTAAAATTTTTCCATGGTACCTTTTCATTTGGACCTGTTGCTGCTCAACCTGTTGCCCGGCCATTTTTTTTACCTGAGCCAGGCTGGGAGTAATCCTATTGGCATCCATAAGGCCAGCAAGTATGGACTGGTCCCCGGAAGCATTCAAGGCCTCTGGAAGGTTGAATGGATAATAGTAATATTCTTCCAGGTTTGCGTGCCGGGATAGGGAATGGGTCTGCTTTATGGGCAAAAGGTAATTCTCATCATAGGTTGTTGTGCTGGTTTTATCAAAGGCAGTACCGGTCTGGATATCAAACCGAATCTCCTTTATTTCAATGCGGGGATTCCAGACCGTGGTATTGAAATATTTCAGGTACCGGACATCCTGACATCCTCCGGGCCCGTAACCCATGCAAGAAAAAACAAAGTTTTCATGTGAGGCCCTTTCCGATGCCTGATAGGTATAGGTCAATTCCCGGGATTTTTGGAAACCCTCTTTGGTTTGAACAAAATAAATCACTCCGGCTGGCACACCCCTTTTTCCTTCTGCGCTTCGCACGATGCCGAAAGGAGCCACATAGCGGGATTGATCCGGGAAATGCTTTGGGGATAGGTATTGATAATCTGTGCGAAGAATTTCCCCTTCCTCGTTTTCCCTGATCTCCTTAATGTTGGCATAGCCAAAGAAATCCGCACCAGAAGATAACGGTAGCTGAGAATAAGACCGTAATTCAAATTTCAAACAGTGATCTACCAAAATATCATTTCTACCCGGAACCTTTTGGGTGTTGGTATTGAAAGTGATAAAATCGTATTTTGGAAAGGTGGCCAGCGAGCCTGAGGAAATGCTGTCCCCGGCTTGCTCATAGCGATATTGGATGGTTTCGGTTTGGTGGCCAAAATCCTTGGTTATGGATTTGACCCGCAAGCCTCCCGTAGGAACTTCTATCTGACCGGTACCCTCCTGGTTTGGTGGGTTTTTTCTACCTGAAACGGTAGCGGTCACTCCTGCCGTCACGCTGGCAGGACCCTCTAACTGTAGTTGGTATTGGGTGCCTGCTTTCAGCCAAATTTCACCTGTAATGCTCCCCTTTTTGATGGTATTGGAAAGCAAACTTACAAAGGACCTGTCTGCAGGGGAGTACAGGTATACGTCCAGGGAGCCCCGGCAGTCTCTGCCTCGTCCATCGCAATCCACCGAACCGTTCAGCTGAACACTGTACCGGATCAACTTGTGTGTATCAACTTCGGATTCCTGAGGTTCCACCTGAAAATAAGCTTTGGGGCGTTTGCTGTTTACCGAGGCGGAATATATGGGTTGATCCTTTTCCAGGGCTACCGGACTAAAATAATTGTAATAATCATTTGAACGGACCAATACGGTATTGCTTTCCATTTCATAAGTAATGGTCCCACCGGTCGGATAGGAGATTTTTTTTAAGCAACCCATTGCTGCCTTTTCCGGAACCACCAGCCGGTTTGCATTGGCTTGCCGGAATTTCATATACTGCGGGATAAGGCTCCTGTTGTCCTCTCCATTGTAAAAACCCCAATGGTCCTGTGCATTGGAAAACAAATGCGGTAAGGTATTGGCGTTATATTCCAGAAAATACTCCAGCACCTGACTTGTGGTATTTTCGATGACTTTCGTAAGACGAAGCCGTTTCCCGGGCGTAGCCCTGGCTATGAAATCCGGAAGGTTGATGTGTTCGCCCGACAAGGTCGATTGGTAATAATCATGGTCAAATGTAAACGATCTGATGAGCCGGTCCCTGTTATTGAACACCTTGATACCCGAAAGTCTTCTGGACGCAGCGTCTTTCCGGTCATCCTTACTTTCGATTAGTATTTTCCCCAAACCAAAATGAATCGCCTGCAATTGTTTTCCCCGTATGGTTACTTCAGAAAACCCATTGGTCATTCTGTTGGTGCCGCAGACACCGCTTCCGGAAGTTCCACTTAAAAAATAGGAAGCAGATTGGGTTGCCCTGGAATAATAGGATTCGGTATAGTTTTCGTAAAGGAAGGTTATTTCCCTTCCACCATAGGTAATGATTTTACTCAGGTGCCAGGCCGAATGATAAATAGACCGGAAAAGTGCTGATTTGCCTTCGGAGATCGCTTCCGTGATCGTTCGCTCCAGATCTTCGAAAACATACTGGTTTCCTCTTCCGTCCCATACCTTCCATCGGACAATATTCCTGTTAACCTGATCAAATTGAATTTTTAAGTTACTGGCATTCAGGAAGGCAACTTCACCATTTTTATCGAGCACAAATTTTCCGGAAAAGTTGGCGAATGCAAAGTGGAAAATATCCTGCTCAAAATCGATAGTTGCACTTTGTGTGCGGTTATAATAGTCCGCCAATTGGCTGGTAGACAGTTGATCAGGCAACACATCATGCTGGATATAGCCGCTGCTTGACTGGTTATGCTCATCCGGAAGCCCCTTCATGGTCCTGCTAATGCTTCCGCCAGCGTTCAGGGCCCAACCCAGTCCTGCCCATCCCGCTCTCTCTTCCACGCGGATTCCACCGGCATGGTAACTTAGCCGTACCGGAATTTCCAGTTCTTGTTCTGCAATAGCGTACAGGGGGATGTTGATATCCGGTAGGCCGGAATAATGGGATATGCGCGTGTCGGCAAATTTGGCCAGGGCACTCACTTCGGGAGAGGGTGGGGTGACCTGGGCCCTGAATGCCATTTCCTGTCCTAAAGTGACGGCAGGCATCAGGTTCATTTGCAGGTAGGTGACTAAGCAAAACCACCAGTGTTGGTCGCACTTACGGATGGTTTTCATGGTAAAATCAATGGGGTTTCTAAAAATCAAACTGGATTGATTTCTGGTTACCTGCCCATTTGCTTCATCGGCGATAGGGTTGTTTTCATGTTCATCATTTTTGTCCACAGCGCAGTGATTTGTTCTTCGCATCGGACCGGACAGAGGGCAAACTTCCCAACCATTTCCGACAGTAGCCGGGTGGTTTCGGCCGGGGGTATTTAAACTTCCAGATAAGGGGAGGCGGCTTGGATTGATTTTTTCCCTGGCATACGGTGGTTTCAGCCACAGTAATGGCAGCCCTGTTTGTAGGAATAGTAAAGGTTTCATAATAAAAAAGGCATTAGTAGGTTAACACATAGTAATGCCGTACTCCTGTTTACATGGGAAACACAAGCTCGATGAAACGAAAACCTTTAAGCATTAAGTATAGGATATTCAAAAAGTCACCATGGACCGCAACGACACCTAAAGGTTGATAAATTGGTAGATTTGTTTTTTTTAAAAAAAGCTGATTAATGTCAACAGTTTTCGGCTTTGCAGTTGATTGAAAAACCTTTTTGCTCCAAAATACAACGGCTTTTGTATCAAAAAGGACCTTTGACAAACCAATATGTCAGCAAAGAAAACGAGGCAGTTAAAATAGTAGTGTTGGCTTTTCTGATAGTGAAGTTAATTAATTCGTGTAACTATCCAAATTTTTTTGTGGATAAATTTTAACTCCCATCTCCCGTTTTAAGATCATTGAATCCTGAATAATACGCCGGCTACATTGCTACCGTAAAAGTGAACAACGGCTTCGACCAGTCATAGAAGTAGCCTATTCAATGATCAACAAATTCGGATTCAAACCATGGATCAGATCACATCTCTATAAACTGTTTGTAATGCTCATACCGCAGAAATATGTCCCTGACATAGTGGTAAGGTTCCGCTCCCCTCACAAATCCATGGCGGACCACATCATCGTAGTAGTATTCCTTGTCCGCCAGTTTCAAGATGAATTCTTCTACGTTTTCGTCCCAGATGGCCGGGTCTTTTCCGTGCTTTTCTGCCAGCCGCATGGCATCATACACATGACCCGCCCCACAATTGAAGGCTGCCAGGGTAAACTTTACCCTTTGGACGGAATCTTTTACCGATTCGAAGTTGTCCCACATTTTATCCAGGTACTTTACCCCTCCCCTTACATTCTGTTCCGGGTTATAACTATTGGAAACGCCCACTTCCTTTGCCGTGGCCGGCATCAGTTGGATCAACCCACTGGCACCCACCCAGGAGGTGGCCCTTGGATCAAACCTCGACTCCTGGTAAACCTGAGAACAAAGGAAACGCCAATCCCATCCCAACTCAGGGGCATTTTCTTTAATGATACCATCGTATTCGCTGATCCTATTGCCGTTTTTACTGTAAAAATCGCTTTGGATCCTGCCCCTGAAGGATTTCCTGTTTTTGAAATATTTGTTGTAGATGACATAGTAGTCGTCTGACTTTTTCTCCTCTTTGATCCAATCGTTAATGGCTTGAAGCAATTCAGGGGAATTTTGTCTTACCGCCCAGGCGATGCGCTGGGAGAAGGAAATCCTGGTATCAATATGCAATATGGGATAATAGGTCTTGTTGATGGCCGCAATATTGTAGTCGGCCACCGTCCTGTCAATTTCCCCATCCACCACCATCCGGATGATTTCATCTGTAGGTATATTTCCGTCAATCAGCTTAACGGGGATTTCTGCCCCAATCTCATCCTGCAGGTTTTGAAGCCTTTGGGAATAGGAAGTGTTTTCCCTCACCCAAACGGTATCGTCCTCCAGTTCTAGCGTATTGGAAATGACCTGTTTATCAATCTTATAGCCAGGCAGGGAGCGCCAATTGTCCGGCATGCGCTGCACCAGAGCCTGGTGGGTCACATAATGGTATTCCGTAAAATCCACCAGTCTTTTTCTGGGCTCCGTTACCGTCAAACCATAGGCGATCAGATCTCCATCCCCATTGTTCAGCATATCGAATAAATCATCAATATCCTCCGCAACAGTAATCTCAAGCTCCAGATCCAGGTGTTCTGCCAACCGGGACAATAGCTCATACTCAAAACCCATGGGCATTCCCTTGTACAAAAAATAGCTTGTGGAGCTGTAAATAGTGATGGCATGCAGGACCCCATCCTCTTTGATGCTTTCCAGATCCTTTTCCACCTTGTAAGGAACAGTTTCCGGCAGCGATTGGCCATCTTCTTCCCCGGAACCTCTTCTTCCTTGAGAACAAGCTGACATTATTAATAAAACAACAGCAAATAAAGTAGTAATTCTTATATCCATAACCTCCATATTATAAACAAATAAATGAAATTTGCAAGAAATTGTTCAACTAATTTCCTTTGAAGCCCCTTTTTATATAGGTTAAATACCATAAATTAAGTACTGCTAAACCAATGACCAGGTAAGAAAGGGCAATGGGTATCCATCGAAATAGGAAAGTTACTGGAAACATGGATCAAAATCTTTTTTATGAACGTATCTACCGGGTGATTATGCCACTTCACCCTGATATCACCGAAGCAAAAACAGATTATTCTTACCAAAAAGCCATTTACAATGGCTGGACCTGCCCGTCTCCAATAATATTACTTTACAAGTGATCCGGTATTACAAATGCCTCGATGACATAAATCAATGGATAGAAGGGATGTAGATGCAATCTACACCCAGTTTAAAATCGGGAAGTAGCTAAAAAAATAAGTGATCTAAGTGATTTTGAATATTTACATTGGATTTTACAGGTTGTACCTGGCCCAGACCCTTATTCCCTATATTATTTGGTCAAAAATAGATGTGATTTCTATATCATTTTGCCCAAAAATGCCTTAAATTGAATTTGAATTTTCTATGTTGAATATGGAGAGCATACAGTATATATCAGTAGTCAATATCATGATAGGTATTACCATTACCTATTTTGTCCTTGAAATCCTGCTCATGCTCAATGGAATTGATCAGGACACGTCCAATATTCTCTTGCTGGACTGGTCTAAGGGCAAATCCTTCTTTATCCCCTTTGCCCTGGGGGCCATAGGCGGGCACCTGTTTTTGGGAACCTCAAATGCGGCCTTCAAAATGTCCAATGGCATGTTTCCGGTTTTGATTCTTTTCGGACTGACGATAATCATGGTATTGATTGCTTTCAAAGTGCCCTTTAAGAAATCCAAGGCCGTCCTGACGGCTCTTCTAATTGCCGGTTTCCTGTACGGACATTTTTTCTGGTCCATGAATTATACAGTAACGCCATGAGCAAATTCAAAAGGTTTTTAAACAGGCATTTGTCCGAAATACGAACGATCAAGATCATTGTGGCGAGCATGCTGGGATTGATGGTAGTGATTGATATTGTGCTGGTCACTTTGGAAGGAAACGACTTTCCTACCTTCAGCTATGTGGTCAAAGACCTCCGGCATCGGCTGATCTGGTTTACCTTCCTATTTGGAGGGCTGTTGGCCAAGATTTTTTTCAACAGAAAAGCCAGTGACAAAAAAGAAGAACTAACCGGAATGTTCGCTTTCTTTTCCATGGTGCTGCTGCTCTTTGTCATTGGCAGGAGCCTGGAAACAGCACCAGGTTTGTTTCTCCAAATATTGTTGCTGGTAGGCGGTGCTGCTTTGGCTCACCGGACATGGCCCCAATACCGGTAGCTCCAGGGCTTTTTGGTTTGATTCAAGCTTTTGACCTGATTCGGTTACAAAACACCAGGATTTGATGATGCCAATTCGTTCGGAAGCAAGTTAATTTTTCATTTTAGTGCTCGGTTAAAAATATGATTAGGTCTTTTGCCCTAGTTTTTCTATTTTTGGCCCGATAAGTTTCAAAAAGACAAAGGCATGATCTCTCACACCATTAATTTGGCCCTTCGCTTAGCCCGGAATGCAATAGCGCCGGGCTTGGCCCCTTCCCTATTCCGCCCAGACGGCTCCCTGCACCAAACTGTTGGATATGGATTCAACTGACTTTTGGGATGTATTGATCATCGCTGGCTACCTGCTGGGCATTGTCCTGATCGGACTGTTGTCTGTGCGCAAGAAAAACCGTAGCAGCGAAGGGTATTTTTTGGCGGGTAAGTCATTGTCATGGGCCGTGATAGGCGCTTCCCTATTTGCTTCCAATATTTCTACAGTGCACCTGGTAGGGCTTGCCGAATCTGGCTTTACAGATGGCATCGTATGGGGCAATTTCGAGTGGTTTTCCGGAATCGAACTCCTGATCCTTGCTTTTGTGTTCATCCCTTTCTACCTGCGTACCAAAATCACTACCCTGCCCCAGTTTCTGGAAAAACGCTATGACTCCCGGTCCAGGATACTGCTGGCCATATTCAGTATTCTTGCTGCCCTGTTTATGCATATCGGGGTGAGCCTGTATGCCGGAGCCGTGGTATTTGAAAATGTTTTCGGTGTCAGTATCCCATTGTCCATTGTCATCATTGCCCTGGCCACAGGGATCTACACCATTGTGGGCGGACTGACCTCTGTAGTGATCACAGAAACGGTGCAGACGGTAATATTGATTGCCGGGTCCCTGACCATTACGGTGCTGGCCATCTACCGTTTACCTGAGATAGGCATTACTTCCTATGCGGAACTAAAGACGGCTGTAGATCCGGATCGCTTTAAAATTGTAAGCTTCGATGCTGCCAAAAAAGGCTTCACTTTCGCTGACATGCTATTCGGTCACCTGATTTTGGGGATCTGGTATTGGTGTACAGACCAGACCATTGTGCAGCGGGTATTGGGTGCCCGCTCTGAAAAACAGGCTAAGCTTGGAGCCCTCTTTGCCGGCTTCCTGAAAATCCTTCCTGTATTCATCATGGTAGTGCCCGGCATTTTGGCCTTTGCCCTGTTCAGGCAGGAGATCGGAACTGACACCAAAAGCGTCTTGCCGATGATGATCAATCAATTGATGCCGGTGGGGCTGAAAGGACTCATGCTGGCCGCCCTGCTTGCCGCAGTGATGAGCAGTGTGGCCGCTGCAATCAACAGCTGTTCTACGCTGATCGTGTACGATGTCTTCGACAAACTAAAACCCAACCTGGCCGATGTGCAAAAGATTTACATTGGGAGAATTACCGGCGTGCTGGTATTGATCCTGGCCGTAATCTGGTCGCCCTTTCTGGGTAGCCTGGGAACGATTTTCGAATTGATCAACCAAATGTTTTCCATCTTTGCCCCTTCCATTGTAGCCGTTTTCCTGCTTGGGATACTGTCCTCCAGGGGGACAGCCAATGCAGCCTTCTTTACGCTATTGGGGGGAAGTTTATTTGCTGTTGCGGTTTTTTTGGTAGAAAAGTATATCCCCATTGGAGGGATTTCGAATTACATCTCCAGTACTGAGGGGCTGGGCATCAATTGGTTAAAGCAAACTTACCTTAACTTTATTTTCTCTGTTTTGCTATATGCGGTCATTTCCATTTTCGATAAACAAAAACAGGTGATTTTCCCCGGCTTTTACCTGAAAGTCCGCAGTCCATCCTCTCTTGTCAATTGGCTGAGTGTCGCTTTACTGCTTACCATGCTGATTTTGTACTGGACTTTCTATTGAGAAGAAATGGCCTGGCTAAAAAAATTTAAAATTTATTCCAACACATGCAATTGAACCAAAGACCGGTAATTCCTGATAACCCGCTTCCTGTTGTCATCATAGGGGCAGGTGGCATTGTGCGCGATGCCCATCTGCCAGCCTACGCTATGGCAAAATTCCCGGTTGCGGGCATTTATGATCTAACACCCGGAAAAGCAAAATCACTGGAGGAATCTTTCGGGTTGGAGCAGGTTGCATTTGATTCCCTGGATTTGCTTATCCGGAAGGCCCTGGAAGTCGGAGCGGTATTTGATCTGGCTGTACCCGCAGACCAAATTATAGATCTGCTGAAGCAATTACCTGATGGCTCATCGGTACTGATACAGAAACCCATGGGCGAGAACATTAAGGAAGCAAGGGAAATTCTTGCCCTATGCCGGGAAAAGTCCCTGGTGGCAGCTGTCAATTTTCAACTCCGGCATGCCCCATTTATCTTAGCTGCCATGGACCTGATTGATCGGGGGCTGATCGGGGACCTGTTTGATATAGAGTTTAAGGTAGCTGTGTATACCCCCTGGGAATTATGGGAATTCCTTAAAAAGAAGCCACGGGTAGAAATTTTGTACCACAGTATCCATTATTTGGATACGGTCAGGGCCTTTTGGGGAGACCCATCAAGGGTGTTTGGAAGCACCATCCAACATCCCAAAGCTGCTTCATTGGCAGCCACCAGAAGCACAATCGTTCTGGACTATGACACATTCAGACAAGCCCGTATCCTTACCAACCATGGACACGATTACGGATCTAAGGAGCAGGAATCTTACCTGAAGCTGGAAGGAACGCAAGGTGCCATCAAGATACAAATAGGGGTTTCATTCGATTATCCTCAAGGAAGGGCATCCAAATTGGAATATTTCAGCAAAATGGAAAGTGAGAAGGCCTGGCAGGAGGTCCCTTTGGAGGGGGATTGGTTCCCTCATGCATTTATGGGTCCCATGGCATCCTTGCAAAACCGGCTGAAAAATCCAACAGCTACTTTCCCCAATGCCGTGGAAGACGCCTTCCAAACCATGCGCCTGGTTGAAAAATTATACGAATCAAATGAACAGGGTGGGTTACCATTCAAATAAGAAAAGTTCTAAAAAAAACGCTTTGCATAAGGCTGAATAGTCAACTTAGGCAAAACTGCAAACCTGAAAAGAAAAAGGAATGAATAAGTCAATACAAATTAAATCCGGAAGATCGCAGGATGTCCAATATCCTTTAAAAAATGGTGCCGGTTCTGATGCTGTGCATTCTACGCCCATATATGCCTATGCGGTGTGCAAATTACAAACAGACTGCTCATTGGAAGGAATCGGGCTGGCTTTTACCCTGGGTGCCGGGAACAGGCTGGTCTGCGGAGCCATAGATTATCTGGTGCGGTATGTAGAAGGCAGGGAAATCAATGAGCTCATGGCCGATTTTGGAACCACCTACAAAAAAATGGCAGATGACCCTAACCTGAGGTGGCTGGGCCCCCATAAGGGCGTGACCCACCTGGCTTTGGCTTCGGTGGTCAATGCTTGTTATGACCTTTGGGCCAAATCCAGATGCCAGCCACTCTGGAAATTGTTGCTGGATCTTTCTCCTGAGGAATTGACCAACACCCTTGATTTTTCTTATTACGAAGATGTTTTAAGCAAACAGGAGGCCATGTCGCTGATAATTGAGCAAGAGGCAGGAAAGCAAAACCGGATGGGGATCCTTAAGGATGGATACCCGGGTTATGACACTTCGATCGGCTGGTTCAACTATTCTGAAGAGAAGTTGGTACGAAATATTAAAAAATCAATTGATCAGGGTTTTACGGCCATCAAATTAAAAGTTGGGTCAAATGAAGTGGAAAGGGACATCCAAAGGGCAGAATTGGTGCGAAAAACTGCCGGCCCAAAAGCCAGTATCATGCTGGATGCCAATCAGCAATGGAACCTGCCCAAAGCCATCGCTACCTGCAGAAAACTCATGTCCATCGATCCCTATTGGATAGAAGAACCTACCCATCCCGATGATATTCAGGCGCACATCACACTATCAAAAGAAGTACCTATCCCAATAGCCCTGGGTGAGCACGTACCCAACAAGATCATGTTCAAAAATTTTATACAATCAGGTTGCATGGCCTTTAACCAGGTGGATGCAGTCAGGGTTGGTGGCGTGTCCGAGTTTTTACTTATCAGTCTTTTGTCCAAAAAATACAACATTCCTGTGTTGCCCCATGTAGGAGATATGGGTCAGATCCACCAGCACCTGGTGCTTTTCAATCACATTTCATTGGGCCATCCTGCCCTTTTACTGGAACACATCCCTCATTTAAAAACCTATTTTAAATTTCCTGCCCAAGTGGTAGGAGGAAAATACAAAACGCCGCAGGAACCGGGTATGAGTACCGATTTAAAGGACCCTGAAAAAGTAAAAAAAGCCCTTTCCTGTTAATTTTTGCCTACCGTAAAAAAGACCTTAAAACTTTTCATGCAAAAACTTACCCTAATATTAGGTCGTTTGGCCTAATGTTAGTATAATTGGGGCAAATGCACTAAAATAAATTACTGGCAATCAACTTCTAACAAAGCATTGCAGGTATTTCCCATTCCAAAAGGGGAAATACCTAAATGGGTAATCTCCCGAAGGAAAACGAAGAATTTCCAGATTCCCGTTTGGCCAGAAGGTGAAAAAGACTGGTAAAATCCTGATGGAATTGGATTTTCCTGTTTCGGGGATTATGGTTTAGCATTAGAAAGAAGGGACCAGGACTTAAATTTCAAATGATGGCAACAACATACCAAAACACCTCCTAAAAAAAGCTGCGGGTCGAAATTTCCCGAAAACAAGGGGATAAAAAATATGCCTGAAAAAAAGCGAAATACAATCAATAATTATAAACCTAACATACAAAATTATGCTAGCAAATTTACAAAAGTCGATTTGGCTGTTGGCCAGGTATCTCATTTATGGCTTTGGGATGCTATTGCTGATGTTTCAGATAGTAATGGCAACAGGCTTTAAAGAAAAAAATCTTGCCTTTAACGCACATGCCGAAAGTAGGGTGGCAGAGGATGCTCCCATTCAAGGCAAAGTAATGGACGAGGAAGGGAACCCCATTCCTGGGGCAGCCATCCTGGTAAAGGGAACTTCCACGGGAACTTCCACAGATATTGACGGGGACTTTAGTCTTGACGTACCCGATGGAGCCGTATTAGTGGTTTCTTTCTTGGGTTTTGTCACTCAGGAAATCGAAGTGGGGAATCGAACGGATTTGGAAATCACGCTCACCGAAGACATTGCTCAAATGGATGAAGTAGTTGTGGTTGGTTTTGGTACCCAAAAGAAATCGCACCTTACCGCAGCCGTGGAACAAATTGGTAGTGAGTTGATCGAAAACCGGCCCATTAACAGGTTATCTGAAGCACTTCAGGGTGCTGTAGCTGGCTTGTATGTGACGCCGGTTAATGGTGGCCCTGCACAAGAGTCAAATTTCAACATTCGCGGGTATACGGGATTTGGCCAGAAAGGCGGACCTCTTGTATTAGTGGACGGAATCGAGCGTACCATGAGCGATGTAAATCCAAATGATGTAGAATCGGTTACGGTGTTGAAAGATGCTGCTGCTTCTGCCATTTATGGTTCAAGAGCTCCTTCCGGAGTAATTCTAATCACCACTAAATCAGGTACAAAAGGAGAAAAAATACAGGTCAATTACAGCGGTAATTACAGTATAGGATCGCCCATAGGAATGCCCCAATGGGCCAATTCCTGGGAATATGCAGAAAAAATAAATGAGCAATATAGAAACTCATTACAAGCGCCTATTTATACAGAAGAGGCCATCCAAAGAATGAGGGATTATGGTGCCGGATTAATCCCCAATAATATAGTAACCGAAAATGGCACCTATGGTGCACACTGGGACATGAATGGCAACAGTGACTGGTTTGATATCATGTATAAAAGCACTGTTCCAAGTCAACAACACAATGCCAGCGTTTCAGGAGGAAGTAACAATACGGGTTATTATGTGGGTCTTGGGTACAATGAGTCCATGGGGCTCATAAAAGGTTCCGATGACAGGTTGAACAGGTACAATGCGCTCTTAAAAGTAAATTCAGATGTTACGGATTGGCTTAGCCTCAGGATGAGCATGAACTATGTAAGAACAGATGAAACAGCACCCAATTATCGGGGAGGAGGACCAAATTACGGTGACATTTGGCAGAATGCATCCGCATCACTTCCCAATTGGAATGATTTAAATCCGAATGGGAGTCCCTCTTTTCTAAGTAGTGGTCCCTCATTGCGCGGAGAAGGCGGAACCCAAACCAATGAAAGAAACGAAACCACACTTACCGGTGGGTTTACAGTAAAACCATTTAAAGGGCTTGACATTCGGGGAAATTATACCTGGAGAAACCTTACTTCCCACCTTGAGCGCAACACATTTGTGATTTTTGTGGAAGAGGCAGATGGAAGCATCCGAAACTCCGCAAGGTCTGCACAACAAAGTAGTGTAATCCGGCAAATGAATTTTACCAATTACCACACAGCGGATATCGTTGCCGATTACAATACGCAGATTGGGAATCACTCCATAAATGCATTGGTAGGTTACCAGGAAGAATACAACAATTTTTCCCGTTTAGCCGGTGTAGGTAGGGATCTATATACCAATTCGGTACCCAGTATCAGTACCACCTTCAACCCAAATCCAACTGTGAATGACATGTTAACCCATTGGGCTACACAGGGTGTCTTTGGTAGGATGGCATACAACTATGCTGAAAAATACTTTATCGAATTTAATGGCCGCTATGATGCACATTCAAAATTTCCGGCAGACATCAGGTGGTCCTTTTTCCCCTCCGTTTCCGGAGCATGGAATATAGCAAAAGAAAATTTCTGGTCTGTCAATAAAGTAGATGCCTTCAAAATAAGAGCCGCCTATACCTCTTCCGGCGACCCTGGATCTGGTAATTACCTGTACCTTCCAACCATGGGTACCGGTATAGGAAATGGGGATGTATTGCTTGGCGGAGTGAAACCAAACATGGTCTTTATGCCACCATTGGTAAGTTCCGATTTAACCTGGTCCTCACCTCAAACACTTGGGTTTGGTCTTGATGTAGTGGCTATAGAAAACAGGCTCGAGTTGACTTACGATTGGTATCAACGTACCATTTATAATCAACCAGGCCCTGCTAAAATTTTACCAGAAACCATTGGAACCGGTTTGCCAAGTATCAATAACGCAGTTAGTGAGACCAGAGGCTGGGAGTTTTCGATGAAGTGGAGAAATACGGGCAGGTTAGCCGGCAGACCATTTAATTATTCTGCAAGATTTAACATTGCCGATTATATAGGTTATGTGGTAGAATACGACGAAAACATCAATGGACAAAGAAATGGTACCTGGACTCCGGGCGAGGTATTTGGACAGATATGGATGTATGAGTCCAATGGTGTGGCACAAGATATCGCCGATGTGGAAGCAAACGTCCCTCAGGGAGGCGGTTGGTACTACCCGGGAGATCTGATGATGAAAGATTTAAATGGCGATGGGCAGATCAATGCAGGAGAAGGCGGCAGGTGGTATGCCCGGGGAGACCAGGTCATGGCCGGTTATAACTATGGGCGGTACCGGTATGGTATGAATTTGCAAGCCAACTGGAATGGCATTGATCTTTCGGTAACCTTTACCGGTGTACCCAAATGGATTACCTATACCAACAACTTCCACGTCATTCCGGCTGGAAATAATATCTGGAATTCAAAATGGTTTACAAGCCACAGGGAGTTGGGTACCTGGACACCCGAAACACCGGACAATTATTTCCCCAGGCACTCCTTCAAAACCTATGGGGCAAACGACCAATATGTAGAAAACCTGGCCCATCTCAGGGTTCAGAATTTACGACTGGGTTACAACCTACCACAAACACTGCTGGAAAGGATAAAAATGAGAAAGGTGTATGTCTATACAAGTGCTGAAAATCTGGGAATGATTTACTATAAATCAAATTTCAGGTATGAACCCGAAATCCTTTCCAGATACGGCGGAAATGGATATCCTCCACAGCGTCAAATTTCTTTTGGTGTGAACATAGGTATTTAATATAAAAAAATTAACTATGAAATTTAATCTGAAATATATAAGGACATTGCTAATTCTATTTACAATGTCATTTTATAGCTGCGTAGAGGATTTTCTGGAAAGATATCCCTTAGATGCAATGACCGATGCCACCTACTTTACCTCCCCAAATGATTTAAAAGTAATGGCAAATGGCTTTTACAGGCTTTTACCAAGGTACCATTTTCAAAGCCAGGGAAATGGCCCTATGAATAATTTCTTAGATGCCAATACCGACATACAGGTGGGCACCGGTCCTTCCGGCTTTTTATTCCAAAGAGGAGCCTCCGGGCAGGCCCCAGCCACCGATGGCAGCTGGAATGGGAACTTCAACTGGATTAGACAAATTAATTATTTGATAAATAACGCAAGGCGCGTTGATGTAAGTGTTGAATCCAATCAATATACAGGAGAAGCCTATTTTTTCAGGGCCTGGGTCTATCTGAACATGTTGGAGCGGTATGGAGATGTTCCCATTTACACGGAAGTACTGGATACAGATAGTGAACGGTTATATAAAGCAAGAGACTCCAGGTACGATGTGGCTAAATTTATCATTCAGGACCTGGACTCTGCCATTGTTAACCTGGGTTGGAAAAACACTTCTTTTGCTACACCGGGAAGGGTAACCAAAGAAGCTGCCCTGGTGATGAAAGCACGGACGGCTTTATTTGAAGGCAGCTGGGAGCGTTACCATGGATCGAAAAACACCCCATTTGCGGTCGAAGGCAGGGATGGAAGTGAGTTTTTACAATTGGTCGAACCTACCATACAGCAATTGATTGATCATCAGGGCACCAATTTATTTACCAACGGAGGCCCCTTTAATGAGGCCTATAATCAACTGTTTTCCCAGCAAGATGCCTCATCATCTGCGGGGGTGTTTCTATACCGCATCTACGATGTGAATGAAATTGTGGGACATAATTTCTACGATTTGGTAGTTGATAATGCGCAGGCGCTAACCTGGAAACTGGTTGGCAGTTACCTGGATAAAGAAGGGGTTCCGCAAGAACTATCTGCTTTGCCATTAGATTATGCAAGTCTGAATAATTTGGGTGAAAACCTCGATCCGCGCTTCAGACAGTCAGTCTGGACTCCTGACAGAGGACCTCACCAGCAAATACAAGGTTACGGGACTACACCGAGTCCGCTACCCTTAAGGTATCCGCAGCTCAACAACGTTTTCTCGGCAAACTATACCTCAACAGGACTTCGCAGGTGGAAAGGAGCTATTTTGGATAACAATGAATGGCGAAATGGCTCTACCGATGAGGTATTGATACGGTATGCAGAAGGATTATTGGCGCTGGCAGAAGCAAAAGCCATACTGGGTACGATCAATCAAAGTGATTTGGACAAAACAGTGAATCTACTTCGTGAGAGGGTAGGTATGGCTCCCATGTCATTGGCTGACATTAATTCCTGGCCTGTTAATTATTCGGCAGAAAATGGCTTCGAGCCTTCCGAGTCAAATATTGTAAATGAGATCCGGAGAGAACGATTGGTAGAACTTGCTTTTGAAGGACACCGGCAGAATGACTTGAAAAGGTGGGCCGTCTTTCATCAGGTGATCAATGATTGGAAACCAAAGGGTGCCCACTACCAGGAGTTTGTTGATTATTACAATGATCCATCAATATTAGAAGCAGACGGGGTTAACCCGGGCAATACAGGTATTTGGGCCTTGACGATGGGTGAAGATTTTGATATCTTCAGCGATGGGCACATCAATCCATTTTTCCGAAACCCGGATTTTAGATCTTCTGGAGAGGGTTTCTTCATTGAACCAGGCCGTGTATACCTATCCCCAATCCCAAGAAATGAAATTGAGGTATATAGCGATGCTGGGTATGAATTGACACAAAATCCCGGATGGTTCTAAATTAATTGATTTTCAAAAAATGAATGATATGAAAAAGAATATTTTAATACTATATATCCTGGTAATTGCAGGGGTACTATCTGCCTGCGAACCCAGGATTGACTTTGATGAAGGACAATGGGGAGACACTGCCTTTATCACCAATGTAAATATATTTACCTTACAAGCAGATGAGCATGAGCTTCAGGAATATTATGAAAATGAAGAGTTGACACCGGCGCGCAGAAGACTCATTATTTCAACCGGAAATGCGGTGATTGAAGATGAAAATTTCACTGCAACAGTTACCGTACCAGCGGCCGCTGATCTTAGCAGGGCAGGGATCATTATTAACCATCAAAGCATGCGGGTAGAACCTGTTGGGCTTTCGCCTGTTGCTGGTATTATTACCGATTTATCCGATAGAGAATTTATTTACAAGCTTGTTTCAGCCGATGGAACAACACACGATTGGGTGATCAGGATTGTGGAAGGACAATAAGTCCTGAAATTTAAAATAAGTTCTCAAATAAAAAGCAATTCAAGCAGTCAAGTGTATCTTGGCTGCTTGATTTATACCTGGCATTCAAATTATTGCCGAGTAGAAAAATATACAACTACACAAAATCCACAGATTTAATTGCCATAAAGATAACCTATGAACACCCTTAAAATAGCACTGTTTTTTTTACTGCTTCCCTCCTGGCTTGCTGCCCAGGAAACCGTTGATCTTTTTATCTGGGCCGGACAATCCAATGCGCAGGGATATATGGGTGATGCAACGGAATACCCAATAGATGAGGAAGCATTGGATAATGACATTTTATTAAACTACACTGTATCTGGCAAAGAAAGTTCGAATGGTGATTGGATACCCATGCAAGCCCAAAAAGGGAGGTTTCCTTCCGGCCATTTTGGCCCGGAAGTGAGCTTTGCCAGGGAATTGAAAAAAGCCGGCTACCATCCTGCCATTTTCAAATATACCCGGGGTGGAACCGGGCTGAAAAGGGATTGGAAATCACCCGGAGAAGGGGGCATCTATGATGCCATGGTCACAGATTTAAAAAAAGCCGTGGAAAATCTGGAGGAGAGTGGGTATCAGGTTAACATCAGGGGCTTTATTTGGATACAGGGCGAAACGGATGCCGGAGATGATGAAGCAGCTAAAAATTATGAAAAAAATTTAAGTCAACTGATTGCCCATTTGCGGTCTGAAGTTGTAAAAAACGATGCCCTTAAGGTTATTTTGGGGGTAGATGAACAACACTATTTTGTTGTGGAGCGGCCAATTGTTCTTGAAGCCCAGCAAAAAATTGCTCAAAGGGATACGAATATTATCTATACGACCATGCATGGCCTGCCAAAAGCGGATGTTACCCATTTGACGCCTTCGGGATTGGTAACACACGGTCATCGCATCTTTAAAGCTTATAAGGTAGTATCGGATACGAGGCATTTTAGTTCAAATGAACAAACCTTTGCCGATAGGTGGCAGTACATCGGGATTGCTATTGGTTTGGAAGAGAAGCACCTGTCAGTTATATTTTCAAATACAAATAGAAATGGTCTAAGGAATCCCAGCTTTCTTTTTTAAAGTACTGCTGATATTGCCTATGAAAACGTATACCAAATAATCTTAATTTAAGCCGGTTATTAAATGAAAATAAAATACTATAAAATTCTGTTACTCCTTTTTGTCCTTTCTACCAATTCGATCATTGCCCAGGAATCCAATACCAGCTTTTCAGGCGGTGAATTTACATTTTCCGATGTTTCAGGCATTGGATATGAAGCCGGAGTTACCCGCAGGGATCCCAGCGATGTCATCAAAGTCGGAGAAACCTATTACGTGTATTACACCAAAATCCCCGATGCCCAACCCAAATATTGGGGAGCCGGATACTGGGGAGCAAGCGTATGGTGCGCCAAATCGGAAGACGAGGGATTTACCTGGACAGAAATTGGTCAGATGCTAGACGTAGGAGAAAATGGCAAATGGGATTCACAAGCCGTTTTTACGCCAAACATATTTTTCGCCGATGGCAAATACTACCTGTATTATACCGGGGTAAAGCCGACACCAGGAAACCCCAAAGGCGAGTTTGAGAACAATAATATCAGCGACATCACAGCGATCGGTGTGGCGGTAGCTGACTCTCCCACCGGACCTTTCAAGCGGATAAACCAGGAGCCCATTCTGAAAGTAAGTGTGGAGCCTGAAAAATTTGATAGTTACCGGGTGGATGATGCCTCCTTGCTATACCGAAATGGTTTGTACTGGATGTATTACAAAGGCCGATCCCTTCTTGGCGGACAGGGCGGCCCGGCGCACACCAGTATGGGCGTGGCGTATGCCAAACACCCGGAAGGGCCATACACCAAATTCGGAAAAGAAATACTCGAAAGGAGCCACGAAGTATTCATCTGGCCCCAGGGTACCGGCGTGGGTGCCTTTGCTTCCTTATCGGAAACATTTGAATATGCCCCTGATGGAGTTGATTTTATGTCAAACAAGCTCAATGCAAAGGTAAAAGAACGTGCGGTTGCCCCGGGAGGTTTTCGGCCTGACATAACCGATCCTGTGGTTGTAGGAGAAGGATTAAAATGGGGTATATCCATGATTCCAAACAAACACGAATGTTACCTGGTACGGTTCGAGCTAACGTCAAAATAGAAAAATGCAAATAAAAAGATTTATGAAATTGAGATTGATAATGGTAATGTGCTTTTTAGTCTATGGATTAAAGAGTTGGGGGCAGGCAGAAGTCCCCATTCCGACCCAAGCCCAGTTAGACTGGCAAAATGCTGAACTCGTGGCCGTTTTCCATTATGACCTACATGTCTTTGACGGGAAGCCCTACAACCAGGCAAAAAACAGGATTACCCCTATTCCTGATTATAACATCTTTAATCCCGATAAGCTTGATACGGATCAATGGATTAAAGCGGCCAAAGATGCCGGCTTTAAAATGGCCATCCTGACGGCCACCCATGAAACCGGCTTTGCGCTCTACCAAAGTGATGTCAACCCCTATTCATTGAAAGCAGTAAAGTGGAGAGAAGGCAAAGGAGATATTGTCCGGGACTTTGTTAATTCCTGCCGCAAATACGGTATTGCCCCTGGCATTTACATCGGGATCCGGTGGAATTCCTTTTTTGGAGTACATGATTTCAAAGTAAATGGGGATAACGAATTTGCAAAAAACAGACAGGCTTATTACAATAAAATGTGTGAGGGAATGGTAGAGGAGTTGACCTCCCGCTATGGTGACCTGTCCATCATTTGGTTTGATGGTGGAGCACATGGCCCTGAAAAGGGGGGACCGGACGTGCTATCCATTTTTGAAAAGAACCAACCCAATGGCATCTTCTATCACAATACCCAACGTGCAGATATCCGCTGGGGAGGAAGTGAAAGCGGTACAGTCCCCTACCCCAGTTGGGGTACGTTTCCCTTTCCTTTCTCGCATGCTGCCAATCAGGAAGTGGTTCTTAAAAATAATTTTCAACTACTTAAGGAAGGGGATCCAGACGGCAAGCATTACATGCCCGCCATGAGCGATGCCCCTTTGCGCGGATACAATGGTGGGCACGAGTGGTTTTGGGAGCCGGACGATGAGCAACATATCTATCCCCTTGAAAACCTTATGGACATGTACTACAGGAGTGTAGGACACAATACCTCCTTGATTATGGGATTAACACCGGATGCCAGGGGCTTGTTGCCCCAGGCAGATGTACAGCGGTTGAAGGAATGGGGAGATGAAATAAAAAGAAGATTTAGCACGCCTCTGGCAGAAACTTCAGGAAGCGGCAAAAAACTGACCCTTAAATTAAAAGAAAGGACCGCCATCAACCACATCGTTTTGCAGGAAGATATCGCGAAAGGAGAGCGAGTGAGGAAATTTGTATTAGAAGGCAAAACAAAAAAAGGCTGGCAAACCATTTTTGAGGGTTCAGTTATCGGGCACAAGTTGATCCATAATTTCGACGAAATGGAAGTAAATGCGGTCCGGCTAAAAATCCTGGAGTCCATAGGAGATCCGCTGATACACCAATTAAAAGTATTTCACATTAAAAAGTAAGCCCATGAATCGGATAGCCCAATTCCTCCCTGCCATTATTCTTTGTACAAGCTTGCTGTTTATACTTCTTGCATTCACGAGTTTTACAAAGGAAAAAATAAAGGTAGCCTGTGTAGGAGATAGCATCACCTACGGCGCGCGACTGGAGGACCCTGACTCCCATTCCTACCCGGCCCAATTGCAAACGCTCCTTGGCGAAGATTATGCCGTGGAGAATTTTGGCGTTGGAGGATGTACCCTTATCCGGAAAGGTACCCCTACCGTATGGAACGAGTTGCCAAAAATAAAAGCCACAAACCCCGACATTATTATCATCAGTCTTGGCACCAACGACACCTGCGGCTACGGTACCTGTGGAGACCGTAAGTGCTGGGAGTACAAGGATGAATTCGAAAGCGATTACCGGGATCTTGTTGATGAATTATCAAAATTATCTTCCAAGCCCCAAATTTATCTTTGCGCCCCCTCGCCAATGGTGTTGGAAACTCCCGGCCTTGATAGAGAACGCATAGCCGGACTTACTATACGGAAGCCCAGACTTCAGGAACTTATAGGCATGACAAAAAGCGTTGCAGCCGAGAAAAACGTCCATTTCATTGACCTGAATGCGCCTTTGGATCACCGACCGGAACTGTTTACTGAAAGTGATGGGGTGCACCCCAATAAGGAGGGTTACAAGGCCATTGCCGAACTGGTATTCCGCAAATTAGGAAATGAAATTACTTACTAAGGTGAGTTCGGGTTAATTACACCTCAAACCGGTTACTTCATCAAGCAAACAATATGCTGTAGCAGCTATGGTGTGGCAGTCACGATTTACCGGAGATTACCAGGGTTTCCACCGCACAAAACCCTTTTAAGCCTACCGATGAAGGTTTTAATAGTAAATTAGGCCCAACTCATGTTACCAGGAAATGATTGCATTTAAATATAAAAACATGAAATCGAGCCTGCCCGAGGCAGACAGGCATGACGAGAACGTCACACAGTGGGATGATTATCAACCATGCGACCTGCCTGCCGGTAGGCAGGGATTCCCTGTCCGACGACAGGCGGGCATATGACCACTAAAGAACAATTATAAACAAATGAAAACAATGCGTAACCTAGTGATACTATCTTTAAGTTTATTTTTTGTGTTTTGCTTACAGGCAGGTGCTCAACAACAGGTACCGATTCCAAGTCCTGCGCAATTGCAATGGCAGCAGGCTGAACTGGCAGCGTTGGTTTGCTGGGACATGCATGTATTTGATGGTGAATTTTATGTTCAGCCCAAAGCAAGAATTACCCCGGTAGAAGATTACAACACCTTCAATCCACAAAAGTATGATATGGACCAGTGGATCCGGTCGTTGAAAGATGCCGGGTTCAAAATCGCCATTTTTACCGTAAGCCATGAGACCGGCTTCTTTTTTCACCAAAGCAACGCTACCCCCTATTCCATGAAGGCCTTGAAATGGCAGGATGGACAAGGAGACATCCTTCGCGATTTCAAGGCAACTTGTGAAAAATACGATATACTCCCGGCCGTCTATATCGGTACACGCTGGAATGCCTTTTATGGTGTCTATGACTTTAAAGTTCAGGGCGAAAATGAATTTGCCCGCAATAGACAAGAGCACTACAACCGAATGATCGAAAAGACTGTAAAAGAAATCTTCACCAATTACGGCGACTGGGCAATGGTCTGGTTTGACGGAGGTGCACACGGGCCCGAACAAGGAGGGCCGGATGTATTATCCATTTTTGAGCAACATCAACCCAACAATATTTTTTACCACAACCTCCAACGGGCGGATATTCGCTGGGGTGGAAGTGAAACCGGAACAGTACCCTATCCTAGCTGGGGAACCTTCCCCTACCCGGCAATTGGTGCCGGTGAAAGTGCCAAAAAGGAAATTGGAGCCAATAATTTTGAGCTCTTAAAAACCGGAGACCCCAAGGGCAGCTATTACATGCCTGCCATGAGCGATGCCCCATTACGAGGACATGGCGGCCACGATTGGTTTTGGGAGCCAAATCGTGAACACATTATTTATCCGCTTGAAGACCTGGTAAAAATGTATTATAATTCAGTAGGTCACAATTCTACATTGATCCTGGGCGTGACGCCCAATGCGGATGGCCTGATGCCGGAGCCTGATGTAAAACGCCTAAAAGAATTTGGAGAGGAAATCGATCGGCGATTTTCCAATCCCCTGGCCCGGATTTCAGGTAGGGGAAACAACATTTCCCTTAGCCTGGAAAAATCGCAAGCGATTGACCATATAGTATTGCAAGAAGACATATCGAAAGGGGAACTAGTACGCGAGTTTATACTGGAAGCCGAAATAAATGGGAAATGGACTGAGGTTTACAGGGGCTCTTCCATTGGCCATAAGCACATCGTAACCATAGATCCGATACATACGGATAAAATTCGGTTTGTGGCCAGGTCATCCAGAGCTGAGCCTCAGCTAAAATCCTTATCAGTCTACAAAATTGACCCAGCACATTAATATGATTGCACACTTGCTCCGATACACCTTTCTATTGGTGCTGCTCCCATCTGTAGGCCACTTACAGGCTGCACCTGCAGCGGATAAGCCACCAAACATTCTTTTTATCCTGGTGGATGATTTGGGTTATCATGATCTGGGCTACACCGGGAGCCGTTTTTATGAAACTCCACATATTGACAAACTTGCCCATGAAGGTATGGTATTCACCCAAGCCTACGCAGCAAGCCCCATTTGCTCTCCTTCCAGGGCGGCCATCATGACGGGAAAGTACCCTGCCAGATTAAACCTTACCGATTATATCCCCGGCAACCGGCACTACGGGCCCCATCCGGACCAAAAACTTGCATCCCATCCCTTCAAGTTATTTCTCGATCCCGAAGAAACTACCCTGGCGGAAGCCTTTAAATCAAATGGATATGCCACCTTTTTTGCCGGAAAGTGGCATTTGGGCGAGAAAGAGATGCATTATCCGGAAAATCATGGGTTTGATATCAATAAGGGCGGAAACCATACCGGGCACCCTGCTGGTGGTTATTTTTCACCCTACAATAACCCCCAATTACCTGATGGACCGGAAGGAGAGTACCTGACGGATCGGCTAACGGATGAAACCATAACATTTATTGCACAAAAAAGGGAGCAACCGTTTTTTGCCTTCCTGTCCTATTACACGGTTCATTTGCCCCTGCAGGGAAAGCCTGAAAAAGTAGAAAAATACAGGAAAAAGCGCAATACCTTGCAGTACAAGGGGGAAGAATATGAGCAGCGAGATGAAACCTACATCAAAAAGCAGCAGGATAATCCCTATTATGCAGCCATGGTGGAAAGCCTGGACGAAAATATCGGAAGGCTGATGCAGGCCCTTTCCCAATCCGGGCTTGACCGCAATACCCTGGTCATCTTCACTTCCGATAACGGAGGCATGGCCACAAGCAATATCATGGACCAAATACCTACGTCCAATGCACCCTTAAGGACCGGCAAGGGCTATCTACATGAAGGAGGCCTTGGTGTTCCCCTGATTTTCCGATGGCCTGGCAAAATTAAACCCGATAGCAAGAGCAAGGAACCTGTAACCGGGACCGATCTTTTTCCCACACTACTTGAAATGGCAGACCTGGCACTTTTACCTGAACAACACAGCGATGGGATTAGCCTGAAACCCCTTTTAGAAGGGAAATCGATGGCCGAAAGACCCTTATTTTGGTATTTTCCCCATTACAGTGGCGGGCTTGGCGGAAGACCTGCTGCAGCTATCCGGGAGGGGGATTATAAATTAATCCATAATTTTGAGTGCAATAGCAGCGAATTGTATCAAATAAAAAGGGATAGGGAGGAAAGTGCTGACCTGGCTGAGAAACTCCTGAAGAAAAGCGCCCGATTAAATAAAAAATTGCAAAACTGGCTGGGGAAAATGGGGGTAAAATTGCCCTATCCCAATCCATCCTATCAACCCGAAAAAAAATGAAAATAGAAGAACTATCTGGCAATATCCTGGCATTCACCCTTCTTTGTTTGTTTGCAACGGCATCTTGTACCGGCAAGGAAAAAAAACAACCATTACCCTATTACATGGAGCTCAGTTTCCCCAATCTGGCCCAGAGCTGGGATGAGGGCATTCCATTGGGCAACGCTATGCTGGGCGCACTAATCTGGCAAAAGGAAGGCAAACTGAGGTTTTCACTTGACAGGGCAGATCTTTGGGATCTTAGAGAAACGAAAAACCTGGACTTTGAAAACCATGATTTCAACTGGGTGAAAAAACAATGGGAAGACAAGCAATATGGCGCAGTACAAAGGCAATATGACCTTCCGTATGACACCCTTGCCGGACCTTCAAAAATCCCGGGAGCGGCACTTGAATTTGATATTTCCGAATTGGGCGAAATAGCATCCGTCATACTGGATCTTCAAAAAGCGAGCAGTGAAATCCGATGGGAAAACGGTACAATATTAAGGACCTTTGTACATGCAACCGAACCGGTTGGTTGGTATCGTTTTGAAAACCTCAAAGTTGACCTGTTGCCAGAAATGGTACCCCCTCCTTACGCGGTAGCCGGACCATCCGAAGCCCTGGATCCGGTCAGTGGACAGGACCTGCGAAGGTTGGGCTATCCCCCTGGAACGCTTTCAGAAGAAGAAAATACCATTACCTATGAACAAGAGGGATGGGATGGGTTCCGTTTTCAGGTGAATACGAGATGGAAAGAAAATGGAAACCAACTGGAGGGAAGCTGGAGTATTAGTTCCGGAAAGAAGGGTCAGGAGACATCCAATTTGGCCGAAAAGGTTACAGAAAAGGCTTTTAACAAGGGCATGGAGGATTACCAGAAGAGTCATGTTGCCTGGTGGGATTCTTTTTGGCAGCAGTCCTCTATAACCCTTCCCGATACACTTTTGCAGCGGCAGTATTACATGGACATGTATAAACTGGGTGCTGCCGCCAGACAAGGGGCACCACCCATTTCGCTTCAAAGTGTCTGGACTGCAGACAACGGCAAATTACCTCCCTGGAAAGGTGATTTCCACCATGACCTGAATACCCAGTTAAGCTATTGGCCTACCTATAAAGGCAACCACCTGGCCCTTGAAAAAGGTTTTTTGGACTGGCTCAATCAACACAAGCCCACCTTTGAAAAATACACCAGAGCATATTTTGACAGCAATGGGTTAAATGTACCCGGGGTAACCACCCTGGAAGGGGACCCTATGGGTGGCTGGATACAATATGCTTTTGGACCTACCGTAAGCGCCTGGCTGGGACATCATTATTACCTGCATTGGCGGTACTCCATGGACCGGGAATTTCTAAAAAACGAGGCCTATCCATGGATCAGAGAAGTCGCCATTTTTTTAAGGGAGCTTTCAATTAGAGGTGAAGATGGGAAAAGAAAACTTCCCTTGTCTTCCAGCCCCGAAATTCATAATAATGAAGCCCGGGCATGGTTTGACAAGATGACCAATTATGACCTGGCCCTTGTTCGTTGGACCTATACCACCGCAAGCGAACTCGCTTTGGAACTTGGCAATCCGGATGAAGCGGAAGAATGGAATACCGTATTGGCCGAATGGCCTGATTATGCCATTGACGAGACCGGACTCCTGGTGGCTCCCGGCGAACCCTTAAAAGAGTCTCACCGACACTTTTCCCAGATCATGGCCATTCACCCCCTTGGGCTGATAGACCCGTCTAATGGGGAAAAAGACCGTGAAATCATCGAAAATACCATTGCCAGGTTAGACGAATTGGGCTCCTCCTACTGGACCGGCTATTCCTTTGCCTGGCTGGGAAACCTCAAGGCCAGAGCAGGAGATGGTGAAGGTGCCGCCAGCGCCTTGCGGGATTTTGCATCCTCCTTTGTCTTACCCAACAGTTTCCACGTAAACGGCGACCAATCCGGAACCGGCAAGTCCAATTTTACCTACCGTCCCTTTACGCTGGAAGGAAATTTTGCCTTTGCGGCCGGGATACAGGAGATGTTGATTCAGAGCCATTCTGGAGTTGTCAAGCTTTTTCCTGCAATTCCGGAGGATTGGAAATCGGTAGGGTTTGAAAAACTTCGGACTGAAGGAGCCTTTCTGGTATCTGCAGAAAGCATTGAAGGAAAAGTGGAAGAAGTCATCATTTACTCGGAAGCGGGGGGAGTTATTCCGTTGATCAACCCCTTTCCAAATAAAGACATTGCAGTTAAAGGCAATGCGGATATTCAATGGGAAGAAAACACACTGCTCATATCCATGCTTGCCGGAACGGAAATCAGCTTGAAACTAAAATAATACCGAAAAGAGGCAAAGTTGCAAGGGGTGCTGAAAGGAAAAAGGGTCTCTTGCTCCCTTCAGATTGAAAATAAAAATATTGCTCCTTCAGGTGAAGGAGCTACTTTTATCCGTATGCGGAAAAGTAAGAACCGTAAAATTTAGTGTAAGTAGATGAGTTTTTTTACTTTTGTCCTCAAGGTTAACCCTACACCGGTTTAGCAGTAAAAATGACAAAAAAGAGCAAAACAAATACCAAGCAGCGAATCATGGATACTGCCGTAGACCTTTTCAATAAAGATGGGGTTCAAAGCATTACCAGCAGGCATATTGCCAAAGAAATGGGTATAAGTTATGGCAACCTTGACTACCATTTTAAAAACAAGGAAGTACTTTTGCTGGCCATATACAAGCAAATGAGGGCCGAAATGTCCGATTCCTACAAGGCCGCTGATCCTGCTACAGGGAGTTTTGATCAGATCCACCGGCTACTGCTTCATTTGGAATCCTTTCAATATAAATTCCGGTTTTTTAACCTGGATGTTTTGGAAATTTCCCGTTCCTACCCAAAAATCAACCGGCTTCTGAAAAACACCCTAAGGATCCGGAAACAACAAATGTCAGACCTGTTTAAACGGGCGATCGAAGATGGCTATTTTATCAAAAGCACGGAAGCCCACATCGAACAACTGCTTTTGTCCATCAGGATCATTATTACTTTCTGGCTATCACAAGAGGAATTGCTTTCCAATTCCAAATCGAAGAAAAACAGCAGTGGCATGTCGGACAATATCTGGAAACTGCTTTTTCCTTACATGACGGAAAAAGGACAACTTTTATTCCAGGAGCTGGTGGATGGTTCTAGGGGGTAGTGCAAAGACATGATCTTTCTAAATAAGAATAAATTTTATTGAATTATCCATAAACTGGTAAAAGATCAATTCAAAAAGTTTATGACAACATACGGAATTTTTACCTTTCAATCCTCACCGGAATGGTATAAACCCGGGAGAACCACTTGATTTTGGCAATACCATTTTCAGAGAACTTTCCCGAGATGCCGGTTTTTATTCCTCCAATTTATCTATCCAAAATAAGACGCTAGCGGTATAAAAAAACAGATCTCAATGGATATAAATTCGGTCTTTACGTTAATCCAAATTCATTCCCTTTTTAGATGATAGCATACTATAACTCAGTAGAAATAAACAATTTACCAATTTTCAAACCTTTCAGGATCAATTTCCCAAAATGTCTCGTTACAGTCCCAAATATAAATTTTCCGATTCAGCATAAATGCCATAGTACGGGGTAAACCACATGTCAGGTACTCCTTTTGCGATAAGTTGGGAACTTGACTCAATTCCATCGTTTCCAGATTCAATAGGTATATATCTGTTGATATTAGAATTGCTTTATTGGCAATGACGAAAACTTCATCTGTTGCAAGGCCCCTCCCTCCCAATTCTGGAAATCTTTTCGAAAGGTGCCAGGTTTCTGTAATTACATCAAATTCAAAAAGTCCGGTTTGATCATCTCCAGTCCCATTTGGTTCACCAATAGCAAAGTGTTTCCCCTTATAATGAAAAGGAATGGTCCTGCCATTAATGTGCCTCCCTACTGCTTTATCAGGAAGACGGGTCCATTTCTCAGAATTGAGATCAAATTTGTACCTTAATTTATGATCTTCTCCTAATTCGTGTCCAATTCCGCCCTCCAGATAAAGATCATCGTTTATAATATGCACCAAAATTGGCCTCCATTGGTCAAAAGGTAAATCCGGTAAGCGTTTTATTTCCCCACTTTTCATGTTAAACACAAAAAATGCCCTATTGATTGGATTGTAATTAGAAGTTTGCCCCCCTCCAATGTACCAATTTTCTCCATGTGCTGCGGAGAAAGTATAAGTCAATACATGCGTTCCAAGTTGCAAAGCACGAAGAGGGGTCATAGATTTATTTAAGATGTCAATTTCGAAGATTTCCTTATTCCCCAAAGCATAACCCTTACCGCCGAAACTAGTCATGTTTCCATAAGGCAGATAGTCTGGAAGTGAAATCGAAGGAATCGGGTTATTCATTATCGGAATATCCGGATCGGTTAATTCAATTTTTACCGAATTTTTTGATACCTTATCAAAAGTCTGGAGCTTAAAATCGTTCAATCTATTGAACCTAAAGTCCAGGCTGACAAAACGAAGAGAAAGATTTACGCTATCCGAATTTTCGTAGTTAATCTCATAGGCCCGACCGTTTAACACCCCTTGGTGGAAATAAGGGGCCCAATAGTTAAAATTCCGTCCCTTGATAATAAATCGATCACCATATCCAATTTTAAGATGCTGGCCTGGGTCAATTTCTGTAGGATTATATTCAAAAATACCTGACCCTAAATTGTACATTTTCCCTCTGATTTTGAGCGCCACAAAATTTTCCTTACCCGCAATCACTGGATTGGGCTTAAAAACGATCTTATTCGGGTCGGCAGAGACGATAGTTACAGAATTAAGATATTCGCTTTCAGGAGGTTGGGAGTTAGAGACCACTATTAAGTTGGGATCTTCCAGATAGTCCCCATATATTTCCACAGTGCCTCCATAGTCGATTTGCTGGATGGGTAAATCTGCAAACGCTGGCTCCCGAAAAGGAATATGAAGACTCAACTCCATCTTTTTATCCAAAATATCCAGAGCTATCTCAAAGACATCCTGCTCACCATTGCTGTCGAATCGGTGAAAATCCGGTATGAGAAACTTAAAGGAATTTTTTTGAACATCAGTTATTCTTGCAGTTTCATTTTGAAAGGTAACCTGGTAGTTGGAAATCAAGCTGCTTAAATTTTCACCATATACAGTCACTGTATCTCCAAAAAATATGGGCTGATTGTATTCAATTTTTTCAAAGATAAAACCAACGGCCCCTTTACTGACAAATCTGTGGGGTTCTGAGTATACCACCCCGGACAGCGTTTTTATAAAAGCCACCACATAGATAAACTCTCCCTTTACCATGGAGTGATCCGCTTTTAGCATAAAATATTTTTCTGGCTTTCCACTTTGTTTCACCTCCTCAGCGTAGTCTGGCCTTGGGAGAAAATGCGTACCATAAAGAAACCCGTATTCAAGGATCTCCTCACTGCCAAAATCATAAATATTGGCAGCAAATTGGGCTCCAGATTCGTCAATTTCCTGAACAAAGGCCACGCTAAACCGTGGGGTCGTTCTAGGCGTCATTTCTGCATATTCACAACCTGTAAAAATCAATATAAACGCCGTAGCCAAAAGTTGAACTTGCTTTTTCATAGCCTAAACCCCACCATAAAAGTGGAAATAATTTGGTTGTAATTGAACTGATTTTTAGCTAGCGTAAGGCCATAGCCGTTGTTAGCATACTCCATCTGAAGTTCTGAAACAATGCCCCATTTTTCTTTAAAATTGAAATGTGTTCCCAGTTTAAAAGCAGGTGAAAACTGAACAGGTGACTGGATGTATATCGGTTCTTCCGATAATTCCACCACTACAGGTTCAAACTTGGTTTTGAAATCAATGATACTGCCAACGCTTTTAAATTGGTTAAACCGGATAACGACCCCAGCTCCCATGTAATATTCATGTCTGGGAGACCTTAACACAAGATAATCTAAAAATACCGGTGTTGTTATCGTGTTGACTGTAAACTCCTCAGTTGCCGTATAGATATAATTTTGAGTGTTCAGTTCGGCATTCATTTTATTTTTTACCCAGGAATAACCGACGGCAAGGTCAAAGGCTATTCTTGGAGTTCGCCGCCATTGATCCAACTTAATTCCTAACCCCAGGAAAGGTGCAAAATTTGTATCAAACACATGTTGTGTTCGGTCGGATAAAGAAACCGGATAGGTTTGAAACAAAGAACCACCAGCCATTCCTAGCCAGGAAACCCTTAGCACCGGAATCTCCTCCACCAGCAACTCATAGGGTAAATTTTCGCAATGGTGATACTTCATGATAATGTCAATATATCCACCTTCGGTATGATTGGTTTTCGCGATCCTTTCCTGCAATTGTAAGCCGCAGGGACCGTACAACATGTAATTGAGAATACCTGTAATTCGTTTGCGCCTCGTCATTATTAAATTTCCGCGGACTTCTCTTTGGTTGGATGATTCGGTCAGTTCCAAATAATCTTTCTCACTTTCAATAAAAAAGCGGCTATTGTAGGAAAATAGACTTACTTTTCCCCTCAGGATTATCTGTAAAAAGAACAACTCACTTTCTTCTTTCCCTGGCAGAAAACGGCTTTCAAATGTTCTGCCATTGGACAATCCGAAACCTTTAAGGTCATTAGGCGAATACTGAAATTCCCTACCTTCCTGGTCTATAAATTTTATCGAGCCTGCACTGTTGAAATCAAAGGAGCGGGGTATCTTTCCATTTAGTTTTACGCCATCCCGGGTTAGGATGTAATCGCTTGGAGCATCCTGTCCATTTACCGAAGAATAAATAAAAACCCAACAAAAGATGCCAATAGTGAAAAATTTGGCCATTTTCATATACGAATAATTTGGTGTTTAATTTTCTAAAAAAAGGGTTAGCGCTGTTTTTAGTGGTTTGGCGCAATCGTAAATCATTTGAACGCTCAGCCTTAAACTAAAAAATCACCTTACAAAAAATTCAAAAGTTTCAACGCTAATTCAATGTTTTAGAAAATTTCACCGCAACATTAAATAAAAAAAATCAAAAAAAATAAAGATTGTTTTATTTTATTTTTTTTTGAAAAATATACCGTTAATTCTGTTAATGTTGATGCTAAATTTTAAAGTTCCAAATAAGCACAGAGAAATCCTGTTCTAGCTACCAGATTCCACATAAAGGCCAATTTTGAACAACCAATGACATCAAATCGAATTTTCCGCAAGTACCCACAACATTTCCTCCTCTCCTTTCCCACAGGTGAGGAGTAACTGATTCTTTACAATGTCAAAATGTGTCATTTGTATCAGTGCAGAATAAAGCTTTGACTCGTATTCATTTACGTTGCCATGAATAGATGCAATGAAAGTAGTAACAATCCTGCCACCACTTTGGATAGTGTTACCGGAAAGTTGGAAATCTCCGGAGAAGCCATTAACAGGTCCGGCACCGGAAAAAATTTGATAATCCACCAATTCTTCATTACTGGAAACTTCCTCTGTAAAAGTGATCCTTATCCTGCCTGGTGTAACTCTACCATCATCATTTCTGTACAATTCACAGGGCGGATAATAGTCAATCCATCGTAAGGTTTTGTGTCTAAAGCCCATAAAAGCCCATATCTTATAAATTTCGTGGTCTCCGGATAGAATGGAGTACGGAACGGGACAAGCAGGGTTCTCATCTTCCATACATGCACCCGATAGTATCAAAAATGTTAAGGTAACCTAGTCTGTCTTGTTATTCATAAGAAAAATTATTTAATAATACCTCTACGAAAAATGATGTGATCTCGTCCCAGGTACCGAAAGATATATGTAAGAAAATAATGCTTTAACCATTCCCCTTTGGTTGCATTCACCTATTGAAAAATGAGGGGACTGTATGGGTACTTCCCGGAAGGAGTCAGGAATTCTTGTCCGCATGCGCACATTTTTGTTCGAATAACTTTCGTGAATGAATGTCAACATTACATTTTCAACACAAATGCGGGCTTTTGAACTGGCATGGAAGTGGTGTAAGTTCACGCTGAAATAAAACGGTAAATTGACCTGAAATGGAGTTTTATTTTGCGGACGAAGGCATTAACATTAGGCATCATGTGGAAAAATTATATTAAAATCGCCTGGAGAAACATCAGCAGAAGTAAGGGATACGCATTTATAAACATTGCCGGACTGGGGATCGGCATGGCCGCTTCTATTCTCATACTTATCTGGGTGCAGTTTGAGCTATCTGTCGACCGCTTTCATGAAAATTCAAATCGGATATATGCCGTCTGGAGAAATGCAACCATGCAAGGCCAGGTATCAACCTGGGACTATACACCAGCTCCCTATGCCCCAGCCATGAAAGCGCAGTTTCCAGAGGTGGAAGAAGTAGCCAGGATCACCGAATGGGACCAACAACTCTTAACCGTGGGTGAAAATAATTTCTATGAAGAGGCCACTTTTACCGACCCCGGATTTTTTGAAATATTCAGCTTTGAAGCCCTGATAGGTGACCCAATTATTGCATTGACGGAACCAGGAAATATTGTTCTGACTGAATCCGTTGCACTTAAATTATTCGGCCAGACCTCAGCTCTGGGTAAAATAGTGACGGTAAGCAAGCAATGGGATTTTGCCGTTGGCGCAGTGATAAAGGACTTACCGGAGAATACCGCTTTCCCTTTTACAGCCTTTCTGCCTTTCAAGAAATTGGAAGCCGAGGGCTGGACTGATGCCTATTGGGGGAATAATTCCTACCGTACCTTTGCCTTGTTAAATGAGCATGCCGACCATGCTGCATTCAATCAGAAGTTTGCGGACTTCACTACCAGTAACTCCGATCTGGAAGACATTTCTGATTTTCTTTTCCCTATTCGTGATCTTCACCTCTATTCCAAATTCGAAAATGGAAAGTCTGTAGGGGGAAAAATCGAAATGATCCGGATGTTTGGCATCGTC
Organism: Cyclobacterium plantarum; assembly: GCF_011290685.1. GTDB lineage: Bacteria > Bacteroidota > Bacteroidia > Cytophagales > Cyclobacteriaceae > Cyclobacterium > Cyclobacterium plantarum. The sequence goes on along the minus strand of NZ_JAANYN010000005.1, from coordinate 341,947 downwards.
TCCATTATTGTTTTGGTGCTTGCAGCGATTAACTTTGTGAACCTGAGTACTGCCCAAAGTGACCAACGGTCCAAAGAAGTGGGAATCCGGAAGATCTCCGGTGCAGGCAAAGGCATGCTGATTGGCCAGTTCCTTGCCGAATCTGTATTCATCGCACTCACCGCCTATTTGCTGGCCATCACCATTGTATCCCTTTCTTTTTCCTGGTTTAAGGGTTTGGTGGGCCAGGAATTGCCCAACCCGCTTACCCAACCCTACTTTTGGGGGATTTCTGCCGTTTATATTTTTGTAACAGGGATACTGGCAGGAAGCTATCCGGCATTTTTATTAAGTGCTTACCAGCCCACAGCAGTTTTTAAATCCCAAATGAGAACAAGGAGTAACCTTGGATGGAAGCCTCGGGAGGTTTTGGTGGTTTTTCAGTTTGCCGTTGTGGTCACCCTCATATCCTGTGTATGGATTGTGCAGGATCAGATGAGGTTTGTCCAAAACAGAGATTTGGGAATGGACAAGGAGAACCTGATTTTTCATCCGGTAACGCAAAGTATCAGAAAGAACAAAACGGCACTTCGTCTTGAATTGCTGGCCCTTCCGGAGGTAGCCGAGGTCAGCTATACCTTTTCTCCCTTAACCAGTATTTATAGCAACACTGATGGAATGGAATGGCAAGGCAAAGACCCGGAATACATGCCAAATATCAGTCGCATGGGAACAGATGCAAACCTGGTGAAAACAGCCGGAATGGAATTGATAGCGGGAAGGGATATTGATATTTATTCCTATGCCAGTGACAGCCTTTCGGCAATCGTCAATGAAAAAGCGGTTGAGGTGATGGGGTTTGAGGACCCCATTGGTCAGGTGGTCAAGGATGACGCCTATTCCTTTACCATTGTGGGCGTAGTAAAGGATTTTATTGTGGAATCTCCCTTTGATGAAGTGTCTCCGATCATGGTAATGGGGCCAAAGCGCGACCTGAATTTCATCCATATCCGGTTTGAAGAAGCAGCTGATTATTTGAATTCCCTCGCCAGGGTTGAGACCGTTTTCAATAAATTCAATCCCGACTCCCCTTTTGAATACCGATTCGTTGATCAGGAGCATGCCCGCAAATTCATATCCCATGAACGTACCGGCAGGCTTACATCCTTGTTTACAGGCCTCGCCGGGATAATATCCTGTATGGGGCTTTTTGGATTGGCGACCTATATAGCAGAACGGCGTAAAAAGGAAATCTCTGTCAGGAAAGTATTGGGTGCATCAATTGGTAGTGTGGTGGCGTTGATCTCTTCTGAATTCACCAAACTGGTGCTGATCTCCGTGATCATAGGCATCCCGCTTACCTGGTATTTTATGAGCGACTGGCTGGAAACATTTGCTTACAGGACTACTATTGACTGGTCCTTGTTCGTATGGACCGGTGGCATGACACTTTTGATTGCCTTATTGACGGTAAGTACCCAGGCGATCAAAGCCGGGCTAGTCAATCCGGCAGAGACGCTGAAGAGCGAGTAATTGGATGTTATGATAATTTATGATCAGGAAAAATTGATCAGTGATCACATGAGTTTCCGTTCAGGTGATAATTCATATGGTGACCTTAAGATAATCAAACCAAACAAATGAACCACAACGGGAATGGCTATTGAAAAAGGGGATTGGCCAATTTACCAATGACGGATTTAAAACTGATTTCTAAAAGGTATTACTTGGGAAAAATTTGAAAAATAGAAGAACTATATTTTAAATATGCAAAGCGCACTGGCCCGACAAAAAACCGAACCTGTCCTGACGGTAGTCAGTGGCCGGTCCTGAATTTTTTCAGGGGATGCGCAGGAGGCTTATGGGAATGAAGGCTTTTTTTACTCCTGGTCAAAAAATCGGGTCAGAATGCAAAATAAAGACAAAGCACTTCCTAACCAATATTGCTCAATAGGTCAGCAGGACTGTAAATGGGTAAATAGGGAGAGGACAATTTAATAAAACCTTGATCCAAAGTAACGATCGCATTGACTTCGTTCTCAAGCGCAATAAAATAGTGAATGGCATCTTCAATATCCTGCTGTTCTGATTTCAGGGCATTCAGAACATTTTTTTTATTGCCATCCAAAAGCTGAAATTTCAAAATAACCATCTCCAAAATCTCTTTTGCTACTGCTACCCCTTTTGCCTTCGTTAAATAATAAGCACAAATTTGAAGTATGGTTACGGTTACATAGCCCTCAACCTTTTTATTGTCAATCAGCATAAATATCTTTTCTATCGTTTCAGGCTGCAAATTTCGCTCAAGAAAAAAATCCAAAAGAACATTGGCATCAAACAGGATTTTGCTCATTGCTTTCTTTGTTTTTTGCTTTGTAGTATTCCTCATTAAAATCAAAATCCTTGGGATAATCCACCTTGGATTTAGGCAGGGTTTTCACATACTCCAACAAGGACTTATCTTCGTGAAGTCTGGTTGGCCGATTCAATAATTCTTCAAAGTGCTCTTCCACTATTTGGGATAGACTGGTTTGCCTGAGATCTGCATATTTTTTCATTTTTTGGATCAGATCATTGTTTACAGTGAGGTTTAGTCGATTCTTCATAATACAAATACCTATTATGCGTATAATATTAATAAATACGTATAAAAAAGTCAATAAGTTTATTGGATTGCTTAGAAAGTGCTTTGGTTTCTTTAATTTTAGTTTGGCACCAACCATCCTCCTCGGTTATGTGAAGGGGACAGCTCGAAATGAAAAACCTGATATTTTTCCGCCAATTTGCCCGTCAACGGACACTTTTGTCCGTTTGGGAAATCAAAGGATCATTGAATGGGGCTTTTATGCACTTTCAGCTGGATTATCAATGGCATAGAAGTAGAATAAATAGTAATTGAATCCGATAAATCCCGGCTGAAAAAACTCCCTTCCAAAAAAAGGGCTATTCCTTTTTTCCTATTTTTAACTGATTTCGAATCCAAAAGGCAGAAATAAGGAATTCTGGCCAATCCAAAGTAAAGGAAAAGACCTGTAACAGGGTGTTGCGGAAAGCCAGATTTAATCATGTTGGATTTGTGGAGAAATGGGTGCAGCTGAAAATTTATGCCTGAGTTAGTCTTCAATCATATTTACTATTAACATGTTAAAAAATTACTTTAAAATCGCCTTTCGCTACCTATGGCAAACCAAGATAAGTGCCCTCATTCATATAGGCGGGCTAGCTGTAGCCATGGCCGCTGCTGTACTTATTCTTCTCTGGAGCCAAAATGAGTTGCGTTTTGATACCTATAATCCGGGGGCAGACCGTATATATTTGCGGGCAGATGTTGACACCATCAAGTCGGAATACGCATTTAATGGTTTTTCGTCTTACCCAATTTACGAGGCCATTCAGCAAGCTATCCCTGAGATAGAACAAATTACAACGGCGGGTACCGACCTGAGCAGAAAAGTTGTAGAAATTAATGGCCTATCATTCAAAGAATCGAATGGGTTGATCGTGGGCAAGGACTGGATAGACATGTTTGACTATAAGGTTTACCAGGGAAGCCTGGATTATTTTTTCAATCATCCCCGTACGGTTATCCTCACCCGGTCCAAATCCGCCCAATATTTTGGAGACCTGCCCCCATTACAGCAGACCCTCTATATCGATTCCATTCCATATTCAATTGCTGCTATTATCGAGGATATCCCGGCAAACTCTTCTTTCCAACAGGATGTCCTGGTATCAAATTCCATTTACAAGGAAACAAAAGAGGGTATCGAAAACACCGCATCATGGGGCATGTATACACAGCTTTTGTTTTTAAAATTACACCGGGGCGCATCCCTTGAGGAAGCAGAGCAAAAAATAGCAGAAATCATTGCCGGTAATAGACCACCCTGGATGGCAGATTCGCCCAGGCGAACGAAATTGGTCGCACTGAAAGATTTGCATTTTGAGACGGGCCTTCTGGATCAAATCATTCCGCATGGAAACACCCTCAATCTTTGGGTTTTTTCTATTCTTGCTGTTTTACTGCTTGCCGTAGGCAGTGTCAATTTTGTCAACCTGTCCATTGCCAGGATTGGGAGCCGGATAAAGGAAATAGGGATCCGGAAAACAGTGGGTGCCTCTAAACATCACCTATTTATCCAGGCAATGGTGGAAACCTTTCTTTCCATTACCATGGCTTCAGGGCTTACCTTGCTGCTGGTTTTCCTGGTGCTTCCGGAATTCAATGCATTTGTAGAAAGAAACCTTGTGCTCAACCTGATGGACCTTGATGTATTGTTGTTAATTTTGGGGGTGGTTGCATTGGTTTTTATCATGACCGGCCTTTATCCGGCAATGGTACTGGCTACATTGAAGCCTGTAAGCTTGTTAAAAAGCCAGGTTTTGACAGGGATCAGCCGGCAGCATTTCCGAAAGTGGCTGGTAACCGGCCAACTAATTTTTACCATGGTAATGCTCATTGGAATCGTTACGGTCCATCATCAATTTGCCTTCATACAGCAGCAAACCGATCATTACCAAAAAGACCAGGTATTCAGACTACATGTACCCTTGCCTTTAGGGTTCGGGTTTGGTGACGTTGAGGCAAAGGAACGCCACAGGAGCCGGGTCAATAGCATTAAAGCCAGTTTGCTGGCAAATAATGCGATCCAGAATGTTTCCCAGGTCAATGGTACTTCCATCCTGGATGACAAAAGAAAACAGCCTGTCGAGATTTTTTGGTCTGGGTATGCAAAACCAACAGCACCAACTGAAGCCGTCATTATCTGGGCGGATGAAGAATATGCCGCATTGGCCAACCTGACCCTGGTTTCGGGTCGCTGGTTTGAAGCGGAAAATACCGCAGACATCAACAACCTGGTCATTAATGAAACTGCTGTTAAAAATTTTGCGCTTCAGGAACCTGTAGTGGGCACCTCATTTACTACCAGGTCATATCGAACAGGGTCGGAAGAAACCGGAAGAATAATTGGGGTGATCAAAGACTATCATCACAAGAGTCTTCATGAACAAATAGATCCCATTGTGTTTTCCCTTGATCCATATGGAGCCTCCTCCTATTTGGTGAAGGTAAATGCGGGTGCTGCACCTCAGGCCCTTGACCATGCAAAAAGAGTTTGGAATGAATTCACCCCTGAGCATCCTTTTGGATATACTTTCCTGGATGAAGAATTTGACCGGTTGTACAAAGATGACCGGAAAGCTCTGACCCTGAGCCTGGTATTTGGCGGATTGAGTATTTTGCTTTCCAGCCTGGGGCTGCTTGGAATGATCTCTGTATCCATTCAGCAACGTACCAAGGAAATTGGTATTCGCAAGGTGATGGGTGCCAACGTTACAGGTATCATGGCACTTCTAAGCAGGGATCTGATGAAATTGATTTTGATTTCCTTTGCCATAGCCAGTCCAATTGCCTGGTATGGCATGAACCGCTGGCTGGAAAACTTTGCTTACAGAATTAATATGAACTGGTGGATATTTGCCGGGGCAGCAGTGATTACGGTACTGATCACAGTTCTCACCGTAAGCTCGCAAACCCTGAGAGCCGCCCTTAAAAATCCTGTTGAGTCCTTGCGCACCGAGTAGGTCCGTAAAGACGATATCCCGACGTAGTCAGGGTTGAGTCAAGCCGAACCGAGTGAAGAGTGACGAAAAAATTCTATCTCAATTTATTTGGTCCAAAAAATCTCTTGGGTGAAAAACAGGAAGAGAAGGTGAAGATAGTCTATAGTCTTTGATATTTCTGGTGATAAAATAATCCGCACCAGAGTGAAGTGCCGTATAATATTGAAGTGTATCTTCCTTGTCCTTGAATTGAGATGCCAAAGCTTCCATCAACGCAGGTTTACCGGCATTTACGATATTACAAGCCCCCATAAAATTCAATAATTTTGAAGATGCTTCCGGTAATTTATAGATGTCATAGGACAGGTAAATAAGATTTGCCAAACTGCTTTCAGCAATTTGAAGTGACAGCTGATCTTTAGCCGCCAAATCAAGCAGTTTAACTGCATCTGCAAAATTGGGAGCTCTTTTTGAAATGATATCAAAAGCCACATCCGTATCCAAAAATACATTAGGCAAACTTCCTTTTAACATGCGATCGAATTAATGCTTTATCATCTTTCGTAGGGATACTACTTGAATTTTCAAGAATTTCTAGCAGTCGCTCTGCTGCCCTTTGTTGCTCAGTCTTAATTTCGTATGACCCGTCTTCCTCAAATAACTCCTCAAACATCCTGGAAAGAGAAATACCGCGGCTTTTGGCTCGCCTTTTTGCAGCATCTATGATGCTTTTGTTTACGGTCAAGGTTAATTTCGTTTTCATTATTGATCAATTTGTACGCTTATATTCAAAAATACGTGTCTTTAAGCAGTTATTGAAATGCTGCGGTTTGAATTTTCAAAAATGAATCTTACTCCGGACAGCCCGAGTGTGCAGACAACCGGAATGCGATAGCAACTGATTATTGCTTGAGGGTTGAGACGAATTCGCATTACTTAACATGATCTTTCATGTTAAGTTACAATTAGTTATATTCAGATATGGAAAAAAAGGACAGCAAATCTCTTCTAAAAGAACCCGATTTGAGCTACGGGAACTATACCTATGCGGATTACCTGACCTGGGATATGGAGGAGATGGTCGAACTGATCAAAGGAAAAGTGTTCAAAAAAGCCGCTGCAGCTCCAAAGAGAATTCATCAAAGTTTGGCTGGAACGCTTTACACGGAATTTCATCTGTTTTTAAAAGGTAAAAAATGCCAGACTTATATTGCTCCCTTTGATGTCCGGCTTCCGGTAAAGTCAAAAAAAGATGACAAAATACTCACTGTTGTACAGCCGGATATTTGTGTGGTGTGTGATATGGAAAAGCTGGACGACAGGGGCTGTATCGGTGCCCCGGATCTGGCGGTGGAAGTCCTTTCACCCGGCAACAAACAGCTTGAACTCCAAAGTAAGTATGAGGTTTATGAAGAAGCCGGAGTAAAAGAATATTGGTTGATGGATCCCGAAGGACAGACCCTCCTGATATACAGGTTGATTCAGGGCCACTATCAGCCAACTCGCTTAATGACTTCAGGGGATATCGCAAAATCCCTGGCTATCGTGGGATTTGAATTGGATTTGGAAGTATTTTTTGCTCAAATCAATTGATTTTTTTCTTTTGACATGCTGAACTTGCCAATAAATCTCCAATATTGTAAGAAAAAAAATCTCAAGTAGCATTAAATCCGCTGGCCCAAGCACCTGCAGAAATCTGTTTAATTTGTAAATTAGGGAGTGAATCGCTGATTTTTCTATGTCCAGGCTACTGAAATCTTCCTATTATTTCCCTTTACTAATCACCATCGATGACAGGGAACCGCCTGCATTGGAAGAGGTATTCAGTAAAATGGGAAACATGATCATCCACCGCCAACGTTTATCGGCTGGAGATTATCATTTTGACAGGGATCTGCTGGTAGAAAGGAAAACTATCCCAGATTTTTGTACGTCTATAAAAGACGGTCGATTGTTCCAACAAGCAAAAAAACTGGCTATGGGCAAAGTGCCTGCCTGCATCATTCTGGAGGGAAGGAAAAGGGATTTTAAGGAAACCGACTTTTCACCACAGGCCATTCAAGGTATTTTGCTATCCCTCTCCTTGTCGTTCCGAATCCCAATATTGAGAACCAAAAATTATCAGGAGTCAGCAGCCGTTATGTTGCAATGCTTCAAACAACTTACCAAAGACAAGCTGGAGGAACAGCGGTTTTACCCACGCCCCATACCTTTTAAACGGAAGAGACAGGTTTTGCTTAAACAACGAATCCATATTCTGGAAAGCTTTCCGGGGATAGGCGTTGATCGGGCGGAAAGGCTGCTGATGAAATTCGGCAATCTTTATGGGGTGTTTATGGCAGGGAATGAGGAACTCCTGAAGGTGCCGGGCCTGGGGAAAAAGACGGTCGAGCGCTTTATGGAAATTTTGAAAAAATAAAAAGAGGCGATGGGATTTATTAGCCAGTTCAATTGCTCTTTTATCTTAACTTCGCGTATTGATTCCAAATTTTTATATTAAATTTGCGATTTAATTCGCAATATTTATGATTAATAGAGAAATTGCTATCAAGATATCGCAGCGTCTTGGTGATAATAAGGCTATTATATTGCTAGGTCCAAGGCAGGTCGGAAAGAGTACCTTATTGAGAGAAATATCAAAAGACTTGGCAGCTCCAATCACTTGGTGGAACGGAGATGATGCCGACATACGTGGTCTTTTGGAGTCACCAACGTCCAGCCTTCTCCGCTCGTTACTGGGTAAAACACGTACTCTGGTGATTGATGAAGCACAGCGTGTTTCCAATATTGGATTGACAATCAAGCTAATTGTAGATCAGTTGCCCCACATAAAAGTGATTGCAACCGGCTCCTCATCATTTGAATTGGCAAAGCACCTCAATGAGCCCTTGACAGGACGAAAGTGGGAATTCCATCTTTTTCCTTTTTCATTTGATGAATTGGGGCACCACCATGGCTTACTGGAAGAGAAACGTCTGCTTTCGATCCGCTTGGTTTATGGTTGCTATCCAGAAATTGTTAACTATCCTGGCGAGGAGGAAATCAGGCTAAAACAGTTGACCGACAGTTACCTTTATAAAGATATTCTAACCTTGGATCGCATACAAAAACCGGAGAAAATGGAAAAGCTGGTACAGGCTTTGGCTTTTCAGGTGGGAAGCGAAGTATCTTATCATGAACTTGGCCAGCTCATCGGGTTAGACAACCAAACAACTGAAAAATACATCCATCTTCTCGAAAAGGCATTCATTGTTTTCAGGTTAGGTTCACTCAGCCGTAACCTTCGCAACGAATTAAAAAAGAGCCGCAAATTTTACTTTTATGACAACGGTATTCGCAATGCGGTAATCAACCAATTCAGCCCTGCAAACTTGCGACAGGATATTGGTGAATTGTGGGAAAATTACATCATTAGCGAACGGGTCAAATTGTTAGCTTATCGTCAGGCAAATTTTAACCAGTATTTCTGGAGAACCCACGCCCAGCAAGAAATTGATTATATCGAAGAACGAAATGCCAGAATGAAAGCTTATGAATTCAAATGGAACCCAAAAGCGAAAAAGAACTTCTCCAAATCCTTTCTGAATGCTTATCCAGCAACGGAGACAGCGGTTATCACACCTGATAACTATGTACAATTTTTGACGGAACTTTAAATGCGGGTTTAACCTTCCGGAAATGCCTCGTTTCTCACCTGAACCCCCATTTGCTCCAATGCTTTTTTTAGTTTTAACCAGGTCTTGGTTTTTAGCGTACTGGCAGCATAAATTTTTGTTTGGTAGTCCCGGGTGATAAGCCTGAGTCTATATGGCCCCTTGCCTGGGCTTTCAAATACAACCTCCTCGATATTACTTAAAGTATAAACATGTTTTTTCCAGAATAAGTAATGGTAATGAACGAAAAAATAGTCCTTTGTCAAGCCAAAGTAATGCGTACCGAAGGCAAGAATAAGAAACCAAACAATTCCGACCAAAGCAAGAAAAATAAATACATCATTGTGGTTTGGTGGAACTATAAGCAAATGCCACAGGAAAGCTCCGATGATAATCCATAAAATTGAGGCCCTGAAATTGACAAAAGGATTTCCTTTAAAAAATTCCTCACCCTCGATTCGAAGCGTATTAAAATTTCGAATTATAGCAGCTTTTGGTGAAGAAGTATTGTGAAATCTCCTTTCCAATAACACCTTTAACTCCGGACCATTGGAATACATCATGTCGAAAATGTATTTCTTTGTACCATCTTTGAAGGTAAGGCAAGCTCCTTCGTCAGGAAGGGAAATACCCCAGCCAAAAGGAAATTTCCCAGTCAATTCCAGTACAGCTACATCCTTTAAATCATAGGCTTCCCTGCCGAATGAAATCCGATCATGATGAAGCCTGATAATAGGTGCATTTCTGAAATACATGATCAAAAAGAAAATGCCAAACACTAGCATAAAACCACCCATAAACAACAACAGATAATCCCCAACCTCAAAATCCGGTGTTCCCCATTTTCCATAGAAATCCAGGATGACAAAAACACCAAATCCTCCCATGAGTAAAACCATTAGTACAAGTAAGAAATAAAATCGAAAGAAATGCCTTTTGGTTGTAAAATGTTCCATTTAGAGATTAGAGAATAGTATAAAACGCCTTACAACTAACGAATTAATCTCTGAAAATCCAATCTTTGTAAGTTGAAAAAGAAATTAATTGCTATTCTCATTAATGAGACGAACCTTGGGGCAAACGCACCGCAGGGGGAAGTGGGCTTTTGCCCGCCAGCGAACAACAATGTACGATAAAAAAGCACAAAAAAGCCACTTCAGCCCTTAACAGCTGTTTGGAGATGTTTTTTTACTGGTATGGAAGTAGATATGATTTATTGTAAGCCTCGCTAAGGCATTACCTGATCTTAACAAAAGTTGCCGGTTAATCGTGAATGAGCTGCCTATTGTTAAGTTGGTAAAGAGATAAGGGAGGCTGAACTTGAGTTGAAAGAAAATCATTAGCTGTAGACGATGATAAAAAACTATTTTAAAATTGCGCTTAGAAACCTGCTTCGGGACAAAACTTTCACTGCGATCAATATACTGGGGCTGGCCATTGGGATGGCCTCCTGCCTGCTGATCCTGCTTTCAATAATCAGTGAGCTGGGGTACGACAGTTTTCATGACAAGTCAGACCGCATTGTTCGGGTAGTCTTTCGTGGATCCATACAGGGGGGAACAATGAATGAAGCGCATGTCATGCCCCCGGTAGCAGCTGCCCTGAAGGCAGATTATCCTGAGGTAGAGCAGGCTACCCGCCTCCGGAAAATGGGAAATCCTAAAGTCATTTATGGGAACAGCGCTTTCCGAAACAGGGCAGCTGCCTTTGCAGATGCCAATTTTTTCCAGGTGTTTACCTTTCCATTGATCCAGGGGGATCCAACTCAGGTTTTAAACGAACCCCACAGCATTGTCATTTCTGCATCTACCGCACAAACCTATTTTAAGGGGGAGAATCCAATAGGAAAAGAGCTTTTGATCGGGGATGACAGGGAGCTGTTCACCGTTACGGGTGTCATGGCAGATATGCCGGCCAACTCCCATTTTCATTTTGACCTTTTGGCTTCCATGGCGACCTTCCCTCCAGCCCAAAACCCTTCCTGGATGGTTTCAGAATTTTATACCTATCTATTGCTTCAACCCGGCTATGATTACAAAAACCTGGAAGCAAAACTTCCCCAGGTAGCCGAAAAATACATGGGCCCGCAGTTGGAGGAAGCCATGGGAATCAGTTACAATCAATTCAAGGAAGATGGAAACAATATCGGCATCTTCCTGCAGCCACTCACTTCCATTCATTTGCATTCTGACTTGATGGGCGAACTGGGACCAGGTGGGGATATCAGGTATATCTACATTTCCGGGGCTATTGCCCTTTTTATGATCCTGATTGCCAGCATCAATTTCATCAACCTTTCCACAGCAAGTGCCGGCAAAAGGGCCCGGGAAGTGGGTGTTCGAAAAGTACTTGGGTCAGAAAAGCAGCAACTCGTTGGGCAATTTCTGGCCGAATACACCCTATTGAGCCTGTTTGCACTATTAATAGCCATGACATTGGTGAAATTATCGCTGCCCGTGTTTAAAAATCTTGCAGGAAAAGACATAGACATTCAGTATTTTTCCAACTTATGGACTGTGCCCGCCCTGCTTTTATTTGGGCTGATGGTAGGGGTACTTGCCGGCATATATCCGGCATTTTTCCTTTCTACTTTCAAGCCTGTTTCCGTATTGAAAGGATCCTTTTTCCCAGGCTCAGGCAGCATGGGCAAACGATCCTTTAGTTTGCGCAGCGGATTGGTCATATTCCAGTTCGCCGTGTCTGTAATACTGATTATAGGCACAATCGTGGTTTACAACCAACTGGAATTTATCCAAAATAAAAACCTCGGTTACAACAAAGATCAGGTTTTGATTTTTCCAGATGCCCGGTACCTGGGAAACAATACTGAAGCATTCCGTCAACAGCTGCTTCAGGACTCAAGAGTCGCAAACGTAAGTATTTCAGGATATCTGCCTTCAGGACCATCCTTCAATAATAATTTCTTTTTGTATCCGGATGGCGACGTCCGCAGCCAAGTGAAAACCTTGAGGTATGAGGTAGATGCCGATTACATACCCACCCTGGGCATGGAATTGGAGGCAGGTAGAAATTTTTCGGAAGCATTTGGCTCCGAACAAACCTCCATTATTCTGAATGAGACTGCGGCCCGGGCATTGAACTGGGAGGAGGATGCACTGGGCAAGACCCTTTCCCATCATGACAATGAGGGAAACCAAACAAATTACCAGGTCATTGGCATCGTGAAAGACTTCCATTTCAGGTCCCTGCATGAACGCATCTTTCCATTGGTCATGGTGAAAGGAAACAGCCATGGGGCTGTCATCGCCAGGATCAACACCGATGAGCCAGGAAGCTTATTGGAGGACATCAAATTGCAATGGAATACACTTGCTGCAGAGGAGCCCTTTGCGTACTCATTTTTGGACGAAAGGTATTACCAAACCTATCAGGCAGAGCGAAGGATGGGATACATCCTGATGGTATTTTCAGGCTTGATCATTTTTGTTGCCTGCTTGGGCTTATTTGGGTTGGCTATGTTTACCGCAAAACAGCGCAATAAAGAAATCGGAATCCGAAAGGTTCTTGGTGCGGATGTATCGACCATTGTGAGCATGCTTTCCAGGGAGTATATAAAGTTGGTGCTTTTGTCAGCCTTCATTGCCTTCCCAATTTCCTGGTGGCTGATGAACCAATGGTTGGAAAGCTTTGCTTACCGGATAGATATTTCCATCTGGACCTATTTGGCTGCAGGAGGATTGGTTTTACTGGTGGCCTGGTTGGCCGTTGGCAAGGAGGCCATTAAAGCTGCTTTAGCGAATCCAGTGAAATCTTTGCGTAGTGAATAGGAGAAGTGGTCTGAAATGAATGGTTAAGGATATTATTTGCCTCGGTTGATTTTCCTGCCTTGCCTGTCTCGACCAATGAAATACTATCTCAACAACAATGACCAAGGCAAATGATCAATCGATTTCTATACTGAATTTATTTTGGGTATTGTACTTTTCTGCTTTTCCCATCGATACCATCCACCGGTCATAGGCTGCCTTATTTAGCCATTGGACCAGATAATGATCCTGTAAGTGCCGGGCGTTTGCTGCTTCGGATGCCAATTTTGATGCTGTTTCGTAATCATTGCTATTATCGCTGTGGTGAAAGATAAATGCTGCATAAAATTGGTCAATAGGCTTGAGGTCCTCAGTTCCTTCATCAATCCTTTTTGCCTGATTCAATCTTAAGTCATCCCTTTCTTTGAGTTTACTCAAATAAGGAATATAAGATTTCAACTGTCTCCTGTCATTCTGATCTGTCTCATAAGCGTATTGCAGTCGCTCACTGGTGGATCCGGAATCCAAAATCGCCGTATCATAAGGCCGGAGCAAGGCAGACAGTAGACCAAAAATACAAACAGCAATTATAATAATTGGAATGCTAAAATATCTTTTGCTCAATTTTCTAAATTTAGAGATGATCCATACGGGAAATAAAAAAAGGAGGGATATCAAGGTAAAAAACAGCCATAAAAATTCTAAGCCTATAACTTCATAGGAAATAAAAATCACCGAAATACCTATTGATAAATAAAATATGTTTTTTTTCATTGAATCATCATCTTTTTGTCAGGCTGCCGGAACCTGAAAACCTGACATCAGTCCTTTCCGGGTTTCCCCTGTAGGACACATCCCCGGAACCAGATCCCCTGACAGAGATAATCCGATTAACACCTATTGCCGTATCACCAGAACCTGATGTACGAATTGAAGCCTCCTGCGCCAACAAATCCAAACCTTCAAAGTCACCGGAACCTGATTGCCTTATTTCTATTCCATCTACTTCCCCCGCATGAACTTCCATGTCACCAGACCCACTCAGGTTTACATTCAGGTTTCGGGCTTGAAGATTACTGAAACTGGCATCACCAGATCCCGACACGGTAATATCCAGGTCAGTAGCCACAATAGCAGATAGACTTTTAAAATCTCCTGACCCGCTGTTTCTAATGGCTTCCAGTTCGGTGAATGTAATGTATACCTTGAGGTTGATATTTCTGTAATTCCCTTTTTCGAGATAAACCCGAAGGGTCTGGTCTTTTACTTCTGTTTTTACTCTTCTGAGGTCCAAGTTTCGGGATTCCAGCCTAACCCCAGGCTGATCCCCTTTTTGGATAACCACATCCCAACTTCCTCCTGTGGAAAGCTTTTTGAAATAATCCAGATTTCTGGTCTCAACATTTTGAGCCATAACCTGCAAACTGAGAAGGGCAATAAAAAGCGATAATAGTGGAATCCGGATTGCTTTCATGGTACTTCAACTTTTTGGTCTGAAAAACTTTTTACCAAAAAGGTGCCAATCTAAAAACGCTGATAGGGGCCACCTGAACAAGGTTTAAAGATTCCTCTGTTCGGATCACTACACTGAATGTCCGGTTACGAACAGAGATTGATCTCCTTTAACCCTATTCTGTGAAAAGTCTGTCAACAAAACTTAGACTTATAAACTCAATCCGCTAAAAATAAACGTGTTAGGGCATAATCTTTGTTGCCTTTTAAAAAGAAGGAAAGCCAGATTGGTTTTCGATACTTACTATAAAAATCTGTAATGCTATGGGAATTGTTAAAATAATAGAGGTAATCGCCAGCTCTGAAAAAAGTTTTGATGATGCTGTTCAGAATGCGCTTAAGGAAGCCTCCAAGTCGGTAAAAAACATCAAGTCTATTTATGTCAAACATTTTAATGCCAACGTAGAAAATAACCAAATTGTCTCTTATGGCGTGAATGCCAAAGTCTCCTTTGAAGTTAACGCCTAATGAACCCAAAATACCAAAGAGGTTACTGTGATGTCCTCTTTGGTACTTTTTATTCTGTTTTTAAAGTATAGACCACTTTCATTCTGGCAGCATGCAGTGCCTGAAAGGTTACTGTAAGGTATGCAATGGAAAGTATTACCAATGCAGCTACCGGGGCAAACCACCATTCAAAATCTATGCGGTATGTATATCCGGATAACCATGCTTTCATCAGCCACCAGGCAAATCCCCTTATCGCAATTTTCAAATGGTTTTAAAACAAGGTCTCAAGGAGGAGGTAAACTAGATATGAAATTGCTCCCGGATGTTTTCCGTCACCACTTTACCATCAAATAAATTGATGATCCGGTGGGCATAATTGGCATCATGCGGTGAATGGGTGACCATCACGATGGTGGTTCCTTCATTGTTCAGTTCCTCCAAAAGCCGCATGACTTCCTCCCCATTGGCCGAGTCCAGGTTACCTGTAGGCTCATCGGCCAGGATTACTGCCGGTTTGGCCACTATGGCACGGGCAATGGCCACCCTTTGCTGCTGACCTCCGGATAGCTGTTGGGGAAAATGGTTTTTCCGGTGCATGATATTCATCCTCGTCAAAACCTCCTCCACCTTCTTTTTCCTTTCGTCAGAAGGAATTTTAAGGTACAGCAGGGGCAATTCCACATTCTCAAAGCAGGTGAGTTCGTCTATCAGGTTAAAACTCTGAAAAACAAATCCGATATTTCCCTTTCTAAGTTGTGACCGTTGTCTTTCGGAATATTTGGCCACTTCCTTTTCCAGAAAATGGTATTCGCCCTCATCGGGATTGTCCAGCAGACCAATGATGTTCAGGAGGGTAGATTTGCCACATCCGGAAGGACCCATAATGGCCACAAACTCCCCTTTTTTAATTTCGATATGAATATCGTCCAGTGCGGTGGTTTCTACTTCTTCAGTGGTATACCGCTTTTTTAAATGATTGGTTTTGATGATGTTTTGCATGTTATTAATTTATGAATTAAACCTATAATTAGGGAAATAGCTGTATTGGCTGTGAATTGGATTGCTACCCATTTTATTTTTGTATGGTGCTATCGATTAAGGTTCAGCACTTCATTTTTACCGAAATTTTCGTATCCGCTGACGATCACTTTTTCTCCGGGCTGTAAGCCTTCTATCACTTCATAATATTCCGGGTTTTTCCGGCCCAGTCGGATGTCTCTTTTTTCCGCATTTTCACTTTCTTCATCCACTACAAATACCCAATTCCCCCCTGTATCCTTATAAAACCCGCCTGTGGGCAATAAGGTGGCCTGTTCACTCTCCCCAAGTTCCAGCCTTATCCTTACCGTCTGACCCCGGCGAATTCCGGTGGGTGCATTGCCGGTAAAGACCATGTCGACCTCAAATCTCCCTCCGGTCACATTGGGATAGATTTTAGAAATTTCCATCTCAAAGGTTTCATCTGAGAAACTAAAGGTACCTTTCAAACCGGTACTAATCCTGGGCAAATACAATTCATCAATGGGCACCCGGGCCTTAAATTTATCAATAACATCGATTTGTCCATAGCGCTCTCCCGCATTGATGGACTGCCCTACTTCAATCTGTTCCGTGGTCAATTGACCGGTGATGGGAGCTTTGACCAGGAGGTTATCCAAAATATGCCCCACCCCGTTCAGGGACTGGTTCATTCTTGCCTCCGATTCCCGCAACTGCCTTTTTTGAATGGAACGGGCAATGGAGTCATTTCGGTAAGATTCGTAGGTTAGCCTTTGCCTTTTCAGGTTGTATTCGTATTCTTCTTTCACCTCTTCCAACTCCCGGTCAGAAATCAGCTTTTTGTTGTGCAATTCTCTAAATCTTTCGTATTGTGGTTTCAGCAGGTTGATCTGATAATCGATTTCGGCAAGCTGAGCCTGTTGGCTGAGGTCATTTTGATCCAGAAGCAGCCGGGTTTGTCTCAGGTTATTGATTTGAAAATAAAGATCTGTCTCCCTTTGCATTACCTCCAGTTGAAGGTTGGAATTGGTCAGCATCAGTATGGTATCCCCCTTTTCCACCATGGAGCCTGATTCCCGGATGATCTCCTGTATGTTTCCCCGCTCAATGGCATCGAGATAAAAAACTTCCCCTGGTTCTATGGTCCCGCTCACAGGAATATAATCGGTGAATTCTCCTGTTTTGACGGTGGCAATGGTAATACGTTCCCTATTCACATTCATACTGGACCGGGCATCTGCAAAAACCAATTGGTACAGCACAAAGGCCACCAGCAGGGTTCCTGCGAGTAACATAGCAATCAATTTTGGGGTCCAGGTTTTTTTTTCAAGCTTTCTGTCCATCTCTTGGAGCATCATTTTAATTCCCCTTCTATTTGCCAATTAACATGCCATCTATAAAACCCTTTCCTATTTGCATTGAAAGCTATTTTGCCAAGCAAAGCTCATTTTTTTCGAACAAATTTGTCCGCCAGCGACCAAAATTGTATAAGAGGGGACATGCGCCACCTGCAGGAAAAATTAAGCAGGATTCAAAAAATATACTTAAATTCCCCCTAATGCCCGTTTATGGGAAAAGTTTGTCCGACTGTATCAATTCGGTACAGGTTTTGGCCTTCCCTGAATAACAGTAAGAAATCCAAGTCTATATTTATGAAAGCGCAAAAAGCCGGTAAAATCCTGATCATTGATGACAATGAAGACCTGCTGAAAGCAGCGAAAATTTATTTAAAAAGGCATTTTGGCCAGGTGGATACGGAAACCAACCCCGGCTTGTTGCCGATCATGATGTCAAACGAACAGTACGACGTTATTTTATTGGACATGAATTTCACCAGGGATGTCAGCAGCGGGCAGGAGGGATTTTATTGGCTGGACCGGATCCTTGAGCTTGACTCCTCTGCCGTAGTGGTGCTGATCACCGCTTATGGTGATGTGAATACCGCCGTAAAAGCCATTAAAGAGGGGGCCACTGATTTTGTGCTTAAGCCCTGGGAAAACGAGAAATTACTGGCCACCCTTCACTCTGCCCTGCAACTCAGGCAGTCCAAATTGGAAATCACCCAACTAAAGGACCAACAGCAGCAATTTTTCCAGGACATGGACCATAAATTCAAGGACATCATCGGGCAGAGTCCGGCCATGATGAAAGTATTTGAAACCATAGAGCGGGTAGCAGGAACGGATGCCAATGTGCTGATACTGGGAGAAAATGGTACGGGCAAGGAGTTGGTGGCCAGGGCCATTCACCGGAACTCCAAACGACACAGAGAGGCTTTTGTAGGTGTGGATTTGGGATCTATCACCAGTACCTTGTTTGAGAGTGAACTGTTTGGCCATAAAAAAGGCTCATTTACAGATGCCCGGGAAGATCGGGCCGGGAGATTTGAGCAGGCACACAAAGGCACCCTTTTCCTGGATGAAATTGGCAATCTGCCCCTTCCGCTTCAGGCCAAGTTACTGGCCACCCTCCAAAACCGGGAGGTAACCCGGGTGGGAACCAATAAATCCGTTCCCATAAACATCCGGCTTATTTCCGCTACCAATATGGCCATCCACAACATGGTTTACGACAACAGTTTCCGGCAAGACCTCCTGTACCGGATCAATACCATCGAAATCACCCTGCCTCCCTTGAGGGAAAGGATTGAGGACATCATGCCACTGGCCAATCATTTTATAGCCATTTATGCCAAAAAGTACAATAAAGACATCCGCAAAGCCGGGGAAAGCCTGATCAAAAGAATGCAAAAATATTCCTGGCCGGGAAATATCCGCGAATTGCAGCACAGCATTGAACGTGCGGTCATCATGTGTGACCGAAGTGTGCTTCAGCCGGAAGACCTGTTCATGCAAAAGCCTTCCGGTCCTGAAAATCAGGAAGAAACCATCAACCTGGATCACTACAATATCGAGGATGTGGAAAAAATCCTGATCCGCAAAGCACTGCAAAAACACAATGGACACATCACCCGGGCAGCAGAGGAACTTGGCCTCACCAGATCATCCCTATACCGAAGACTGGAACGTTATGGGCTTTAGGTCATTTGCTTTTGGGATCACCATCAGGGTGCTGTTGATCATTCTGCTGGTACATTTGGGCATGTATTTCTATATGAAGGAAAATAGCCTGCTGCAAGGTTTTATCTTTTCCCTGATACTGGTATTTCAAACCTTCAACCTGATTACTTTTAGCAATACCACCAACAGAAAAATCACCCGTTTTCTGGATTCCATCCGCTATTCAGATTTTTCATCCACCTTTACCAAAGACAGCAAGCTGGGAAAATCATTTAAGGAAATGAACCTCTCCTTCAATGAAGTGATCAATGCCTTCAAAAAAACCAGGGCGGAAAAAGAAGAACAGATGCTTTTCCTGCAGATCATGATCCAGCACATCAACACCGGCATCCTTTCCTTTGAAAGCCGGGGACAAATAGGCGTGATCAACGGAGCTGCCAAACAGCTCCTTCAGATTCCCCAGTTTAAGGACATCCATGATTTGGGCAAGCTTTCAAAAGAATTGCTGAAAATGGTCCTTGACCTCCACCCGGGGGGTTCATTTTCCATTAAAATCAATGCCGACCTGCATTTAAACGTCCAATCCGCTGCATTCAAAATGGAAGGTAAAAGCTGGACTTTGCTATCCTTTCAAAATATCAAATCAGAACTACAGAAAAATGAATTAAAGGCCTGGCAAAACCTGACCAAAGTGCTGCGCCATGAGATCATGAACAGCATGACCCCCATTGCCAGCCTGGCCAATTCTTTGGGTACCATTTTAGAAGAAGACCTGGAGGAAGTAGCAAGCGGTTTAATGATCAATAAAGACAGTTACCTGGATCTTTCAGAAGGTTTGGAAACCATTTCAAAACGGAGTACAGGCCTGGTGGACTTTGTGAATGCTTACCGGGATTACACCAATATTCCCCCACCAAAAATCAGGCGGGTAAGGGTGAAGGATATGTTTGAAAACATTTGTACATTAATGAAGGAAGAATTACCCCAATCAGGAATTAGCCTGGAAACCAGTATCCAACCCACAGGCCTGGAAATCATTGCTGACAGAGAAATGATACAAATGATCCTGATCAACCTGGTCAAAAATGCAAAGGAGGCCATGGAAAAGGCCAACAACCGTTCTATCCAGTTAAATGCTGCTTCCGACCCCCACGGCCATCCTTATATTCAGGTTACTGACCATGGGGAGGGCATCGTCCCGGAAGCCCTGGAACGGATATTTGTACCCTTCTATACCACCAAAAAAACGGGGAGCGGCATTGGGCTGGCCATCTCCCGGCAGATCATGAACCTTCACCAGGGAAATCTGGAGGTAGCTTCTGTTCCCGGTGAAAGGACCACATTTACCTTGTTTTTCGGTTCGGGTTAGGGTTCAGGAAACAACCCATGGAAAATTGATAGAACCTAAGTTCGACTGAATTTCGTTAAAAAACCGTCATTCCGAGACCTAACATTTTATTAAACGCAGAAATCGGGATGACGATAGGTTTTTTGCATTATATGGGAATATAAACTTCTCATTGTTTAATAGATAATTATGAGTTAAAGGTTATTTTTAGTATTTTACCATGTTTTTAATGTACTTTTGGCTTGATCCAAAAGTACCAAAAGATCAAGACAAAAAAATCCTTCCCCCCACATACCTCCCTCACCCTCCCGAAAAAAATCGGGACAGGCTCGGTTTTTTGTCGGGCCAGTGCTCTTTTCGTATTAAAATATATCTCTTCTTTATCAAAAAGAACTGATTCAATTACGTCACCGGTAGGCTAAGCATTTAGAAAATACACCAATCAGGATGATATTGTTTGTTTTTCAACACATTGATTTACAGTGATTTAACAAACACGTCATCGGTAGAGCCTGTTATGAGCGGTGAAAGCCTTAGGAATCTCCAGCCAAACGAGACTGCCACATCCTTTCCCAGCTCCTATACCCACAACAAAGAGTTCGCAGTGACGATTCAATTGGTTTTTATTGACGATCTTTATTCGAATTCAGTTTAGAATACTTCCTGAATTTCATTTATAAATAAAAAAACTTCTTCTTTTTCTCCAAATGTGGAAACACCATATTGCTTAACACTTTCTAAAAATTCCCTTTTACTTACCCCTACAAACTTTGCTTCCTGTTTTTTTAAAAAGTTAATAGAGACAAGTTTAAGAACTATTTTTTCCTCAAATCAGTTTTTAGGTTGAAGAATTACATAAAAACTAATTATAATGGATATAACTAAAAAAGCAAAAGAGGAATTGGAAGACCGTCTTGATAAAATTGAAGCATTCATCGCCTCAAAAGGTATCGGCTCCACCTACCTTAAAAAAGCACAAAAAACACAAAGAGATATCAACCTGGCGCTTGTATTAAGTGGCGTAGTTACCATTGCCGGCCTAGCCCTCTGGATGAAACTCAGAAATACCCAGGATTAGATTTTTAAGGGATTAGGGAATACTTCCCATGGCATAATCCAATATGATTTCCTGGAAATACAGGGTATATTGGGCCTGTACATGATCCGATTGGGCAGTGACCCACTGCTGATTGGCTTGGGCCAGGTCCACAAAATTGCTTACCCCTAAGCGGAACCTTTCCGAAATGGCCTCCCGGGCCTGTGCTGCTGCTTTGAGTTGCAATGCAGTGGATGCCTGCCTTTGTAAGGCACCTTTATAATTTTCAAGAGCCAACTTTACTTCCTGGGAAATTTTCCTTTCCAGGGCTTTACTTTCCAGTTTCTGGTTCATCATATTCGCCCTTGCCCGGGTAATGGCCGCCTTGTTGTCGAAATTATTGAAAATGGGGATGCTCAGGTTCAAGCCAAAAATCCGCTGGGGGTACACGGTCAACAGCTGATCCCTGATGGTCCTTTCATCCAGAGAGGTGAAAAAGGTATTGTAATTGAAAAATGCAAACAACTGCGGATACCTGGATCCTTTTGCCGCTACCAACAGCCTTTGGTTTCCCTGCTCCAGCAACTGCTGTTCCCTGAAATCCTTTCTCTGTTGTAAAGCCTGCTCATAAAGTGCAGGCAAATCCATGCCCAACCATTCATTCCTGCTTTGCTTCAAATCCACAGCCTGCGGTTTGGGTAAAATATTGGGCTCCAGTTGCAGGGTTTCGGCCAGGGTCCACAAATCTGTTTCCCATTGAATCCTCGCATTTAAAGCTACTGTCTCCAACCGGGCTACCTCCGATTGTTGGTTGTACTGATCCGAAAGCGTGCGAAGACCAGCTTCCACAAAACCTTCAATTTGTTCCAACTGCTTCTTTTGGTTTTGGAGATTTTCTTTGGCAATGGTATACAACTGTTCATCCAGTAATGCCTGCAGGTATTGCTGTGCGATGGTAAATCTGACCTCTTCCTGGGCCCTGCCCAGGGCAAATTCCCCCGCCTCCTCAAAATACCTGGATGCCCTGGATTCATTAACCCGTTGAAAGCCGGAGAATACCGGGACCTGGGAATTGAGCCCGGAAGATATCCTGTTATTGATTTGGTTGGTTACGATCAGCTCGCCTTCCACCTGCTGAAATTGCTGGCCTACCTGCCTGCCGAAACTGTTATTGATATTGAGCGACGGAAGCTGCCTCAAGCGGGCATTAAGGCTATTCATGCGGAGTACCTGCTGCTGGTTTTCCAATACTTTCAAATCCATCTGCTGCTCCAATCCGATGGCCACTGCCTCCCCGAAGGAAATGGGAATGGTATCCTGCGCCCAGGCTTCCACACCGGCAAGGAGGAGCATCATCGGTATAATCATTAATTTCTTCATATCAAAGTCGGATGTCTTTAGCAATTTTTCCGTCAAGCATTTCTATGAGGCGGTTACCATAATCGGCATTTTCCCTGGCATGGGTAGCTTGGATGATGGTGGTTCCTTCCTGGTTGAGTTCCCGGAACACTTCCATGATTTCTTTGGCTTGTGCAGAATGCAGGTTTCCGGTAGGCTCATCCGCCAGTAACACCCTTGGTTTTCCGGCTATGGCCCTGGCCACACCTACCAGCTGTTGCTGCCCCCCAGAAAGTTGCTCCGGAAAAAGGTCCTTTTTGGCCACCATATTGAAGCGATCCAGCAGTCCGGCCACTATACCCTTTCTATCTGATGAAGGTACATTTCTGTAAAGCAAAGGAGTCTCGATGTTTTCGTAAACGGTCAGCTCATCGATCAGGTGATAAGCCTGAAAAATATATCCGAATTGGGATTTGTGTAAGGCAGCACGCTGTTTGTTTTTCATGGAAGCAATGGCCTGCCCGTCAAAAATATACTCCCCTTCAAAATCTTCGTCCAGCAGGCCGATGATGTTGAGCAGGGTGGATTTTCCCACACCTGAGGGCCCCATCAGGGTAATGAAATCCCCTTGTTCAATCTGAAGGTGAATGCCTTTTAAAATAAATATCCTTTGGAACCGGGATGCGATAAATTTGTCGATTTCTTTTAACTGTATCATGAAAATGAATTGATGGCCAATGCTGTGATCTCCATTGCAGCGATTAAGCTTGTTTCCACTTCCATGCCATAAAAAAATAGCAGATAGAGGCTAATTAGAGGCATTTTATACTTTCGTGGGGATGCTTCAGGCGAACACCTTTGTCCGCTGGCGGACAAAGCGATGGGTTGAAGTATTGTTGGGATGTTGGTGGTTCGAATGGTCATCCGGTAGACGCACCAAGCCACTCGCAGGCCAAAAATAAAAGTTTAAAAAATACTATCCATTTTTAAAGGATCACTGGCATTTCAGTCCCCTTTTGGACTTAATCCTTCATCTTTATCCAATCCATGTTTCATTTCGAATTGATTCCTTTTGATTTCAAAACGTTCCAATTCGGCATTGATTAAATCCAGGGATTGATTGTATCTGGAAAATAAATCTCCCATATTTTTTTCCATATCTGAGAAATTGAATTCCATGGCATCCATCTGAAGTTTTGAAGACTTTTCCACCATAGCCACCTGACTTTTTTGAAGGTCTTCCAACAACCTTAAAGCCCTATCCATTTTTTCTAATTTTTGCCTATTATCCATAACTTTTTAATGATTTTTTGTTCATTTATTGAAACAATAGCGCAAGAATTGTACCGAAGAATCTCAGGCCACAATAAACTGAACCCAAGCCATGTATTGGATCAACCTCCCGGCTTTAAAATTTCTTCCGGATCAAAACACTTTTTCCAAACCGATGCTTCTTCAGGTATTTCGTCGAAACCGGTGGTTGGTGCCTTTCGGGTTCAGACCTTGAAGGGCCAGTATACTTCGGATTATTAGAAGCAATGGTCGACCTGCGGGGATTCGGCTTGGAGACGGCGGGCGTTAGGAGAGGTTAGCTTCAAGCCAATTCCTGACTTCTTAAATATACTGGTTTTTAAAGTTACTCGTTTCTGCTCTCTGTATCCAAGGTGATGTTGTGGCACCGTTTTTATTTTTACCTGGGTATTGGATTTATTTTTATTTGCCCACCCACAGCTCTTAAAACTTTCATGATTGTTTCAAATTGAGGCTTTGCACCAGTTGACAGCGCTTTATACAAGCTTGGCCTGCTCATCCCCGTTTCTTCAGCTATTTTTGTCATTCCAATAGCTTTTGCAATGTGACCAAGTGCTTCAATCATATCATCATTATTTCCTTCCTCTAAAACAGAATTCAGGTATTCGGCAATCATTTCATTGCTTTCTAAATAATCCGAAATATCAAATTTTGTTGTTTCCATTTTTTTACTTCTTGATCTTTTTCCAAATTTCTTTTGCTTTTTCGATGTCCTTTTGTTGAGTTGATTTTTCTCCACCGACAAGAAGAATAATTATTTGTCCATCCTTCTCCTTGAAATAGATTCTGTACCCTTTCGCATAGTTTATCCTCAATTCATGAATTCCTTCCCCAACGGATTTACAATCCCCAAAATGTTCATCATTCTCAAGTTTTTGGATTCTGAACAAAATTTTCGCTTTTGCTTTCAAATCCTTTAACTTTCTTAACCACTTGTCAAATTCAAAAGTCTTTTCAATAAAGTACATCTAATTTTTAGCTGTCAAATGTAATCTCGCAATGATAATCATCCCACTGTGTGACGATTTCGTCATGGTCGATTTATTGTATTCATTTAGATACAATATTACGTGATTTTTCCAGATTTAAAAAGTTGCTTCCTATTTTACCAGTGACCTCTTAAAATGTGCCACAACATATTATATCACTGACAAAAATCAGGTTTATCCACCCAAAATAAGTAAACAACCCTGATTTATCCGGTTTTGGTATCGGGTTATCACAGTACCCACCCGATCACGTAAAATTTACTGTAGTTTCTGCTGTAGGCTGGTTTCTCCCTGCATGAAAATTAGATAAGCACCCCACTTGTAATCAGGTCCCATGCCTTTCTTAGATACACGAACAATATAGTGGATTTTTCTTGAATGGGTAGGAGTATGTTTCGAAAAATCCAATCCGTCCATAAAAAAAGCTGATGGCCAGATAATACCGGGTAGAAATAATTGAAAAAATCATACTTCTGCAATCCCCAGAGGTACTTCACAAGTACCCCCCTCCACTTATAAAGTGACTCCCCCCAGTTCCGAACTGCGAAAAGGGAGTTCAAACTGACAAGCGTGTAGTTAGGAACTCCAACGCTGTGGTTCGGAACTCGATCGTTGCGGGTCGGAAGTCCCCTTTTGCCTTTCGGAACCGCACATTTTGGCCTAAAAATCAGCACTTTCCGGGTAAATTATAAAATTTTTGACATTTTGACCGAAAATGATGGCGTTTCTAATTTGAAAGGGGTACTACCGAAGTGGGGGAGAGTACTTCGGAACCCGGCCTGTCAGATTCTGAACCGGAAGCTTGCAGTTCGGAAGTGGGTCATCTCAGTAAAAAGGTGGGAAATTGTGACTTTTTGGCGGATCATTCGAGTAAAAAGGCGCAAGCTTGCCCCTTACAAACGGAGCGTTTCTATTCGAAACCGCAGCATTGATGTCCGGAGGCTTAATGCTGAGGCCTGGAACCAAAACATCAAGGTTATTATTAGGAGACTGGCTGGAAATTTTTAAGTTTGAATCATCTAAAGACTCAAGTACCTTCTTCAATATCAATTTTTTCCAATGGATTTAATATTTTTTTGTATCTACCCAAATAACCTGCTTTCAATAAACCGTAAAAAGGAGGATTTAATAACGGTTGTATTCGGACCGGATATTTAGCCCCTGCCATTACCTGGGTGTTTTATAAAAAATGCAAAAAAACCTTCTCTTTTTATTTAGATCTTCAATATTTTAGTACTTTTGTTTTCAGCATGAGTGAAAATCGCCTAAATAGAAGCCATAATCTTAAAACAGGTTTGTCTGAAGCCTTGTTCAGCTTTTTGCTTCTTATTGGCTTTTTGCTTACTGGGGTTTTTTCCACCGTTTTCGCCAGCCAGGAAGGCCCGGAAGCGAATGGGGAAAATGAGACTTATGTCTTACAGCCAACCGAAGACTCCGGCAATTTTCCCAACCCTTTTCCTTTACCACATGAGCCGGAACCTGAAAATTCCGATGAATCCGGAAAAAAAGAAAAAGGGGATGATGAATCATCCAAATGGGCAACGGCAACAAGAGTGCCCGAATGCCTTACCCACAACCTGACAAGAGGAACATTCATTAATTGCCTTTTGTCTCTCCACAACAGGAGGACGCCCCAGCTATACGTGCTCCACCATTCCTGGAAAAGACACCTTTCCTGATTGATTTCACCATAGAATCCAGCTACTGATCACCAAAAGCAGCTGCATTTCGATACAGCCTTGTCCTGGGTTACCCCATTTCATGAGGCATGCTGTATCCTTTCATTAAGGTTCAAATCAATCAATTCTTTACAACAATGAAAATTTTAAACCTAATTATTGGGTTTGTGACACTGTCCATAGGCAGTTGTACCCACAAGGAGCATCACGAGCAGGAAGCGCCCAGGCTTGTGGTGACCAGCCCTATTCAAAAGGACACACTGATCTACCATGAATACGTCAGTCAAATTCATTCCGTCCAACACATTGAGCTTCGCGCGTTTGAAAGAGGCTACCTCAAGGAAATTTACATAGATGAGGGACAGTCGGTCAAAAAAGGCCAATTGCTCTTCCAGATAATGCCTGTCATTTACCAGGCAGAAGTAAAAAAAGCACGGGCAGAGGCCAGCTTCGCCGAATTGGAATACGAGAATACCAGAAGCCTGGCAGATAGCAATATTGTCTCCCAAAACGAACTGGCACTGGCAGAAGCTACCCTGCAAAAAGCACAAGCCGAGCTGTCCCTTGCGCAGGCCCACCTTGCTTTTACGGAGATCCGGGCACCTTTTGATGGCATCGTTGGCCGGTTTAAAGATGTACGGCTGGGAAGCCTGGTGGACGAAGGGGAGCTACTCACGACACTTTCGGATAACAGCAAAATGTGGGTGTATTTTAACGTGCCGGAGGCCGAGTACCTCGACTATACCATGGGCGAAGAGAAAGGGGAACGAACCATAGTGAAGCTCAAATTGGCAAACAATGAGGTTTTCGAAAATGAGGGGGCCGTAGAAACCATCGAGGCTGATTTTAACAATGAAACCGGAAACATTGCCTTTCGGGCCACCTTTCATAACCCAAAAGGAATTTTGAGAAATGGACAAACCGGGAATATTTTAATGCCTACCTACCTCAGGAATGCTTTGCTGATCCCACAAAAAGCCACTTTTGAGATTTTGGACAAAAAATATGTCTATATGGTGGATGAAAACGATGTTCTCAGCGCCAGGGAAATCACTGTCGGCGCAGAAATACCGCATGCGTATGAGGTAACTGAGGGATTGAACAAGAAAGACAAGGTACTGGTAGAAGGGCTTAGGAAGGTTAAAGCCGGTGATAAGGTCAGCTACGATTTTCACCGGCCTCAGGAAATTCTGACCGCACTGCACCACTTGCACGCTGAATAAGTAAGGACCCTAAACTTTATTAACATGTTCAATAAGTTCATTCAAAGACCGGTCCTTGCGCTGTCTATTTCTATCGCTATTGTCTTTTTGGGGTTACTGGCAATGTCCAGCCGGCCGGTGTCACAATTTCCTGAAATTGCTCCCCCAAGGGTAAATATCTTCATTGCCTATCCCGGATCCAGTGCGCAGGTGCTGGTAGAGTCCACCTTGATTCCGCTGGAGCGCGCTATCAACGGGGTTCAAAATATGCAGTACATTATTTCCGATGCAACCAGTGCGGGAGAAGCCACTGTTCAAATCGTATTTGAACCGGGGACCGATCCCAATGCTGCGGTGGTAAACGTCAAAACCCGGGTGGACCAAATCATGAATAACCTTCCTCCTCTTGTACAGCGGGAAGGTATCATCATCACCCCCATACAGCCCAGCATGCTGATGTACGTCAACTTATTCAGCACTGACGACAAGGCGGATGAAAAATTTCTCTATAACTACGCCAATGTGCACATACTTCCGGAATTGCAGCGAATCAGCGGTATGGGGCGGGCCCAAATCCTGGGAAGCCGTCAATATGCCATGCGCGTATGGCTCCATCCGGACCGGATGAGGGCCTATAATCTCTCCACGGAAGAAGTGATGGAAGCCCTGGAAGAACAAAGTGTGATTGGCAGGCCTGGCAGGTTGGGGCAAGCTTCCGGAAAAACTGCCCAATCCCTGGAATATGTATTGACCTACAAAGGTCGGTTTAATAAGCCGGAAGAGTACGAAAACATCATTGTCCGGGCTAATCCTGAGGGGGAAACGCTGAAATTAAAGGATATCGCCAGTGTGGAACTGGGCAGTGAATTCTTCGATATTTATTCCAACAAGGACGGTTATCCCGCAGCATCCATTGTGTTGAAACAAAATTACGGGACCAATGCCAGTAAGGTAATCGAAGATGTAAAAGTAAAGTTAAAGGAATTGGAAACAGACTTTCCTCCGGGAATGGCCTATGAAATTAACTATGATGTATCAAAATTTGTAAATGCTTCCGTAGATAAAGTGGTCCATACACTGGTGGAAGCATTTGTCTTGGTTGCGCTGGTGGTATTTCTTTTCCTAGGCGACTGGCGGTCCACGCTGATTCCCATCATTGCCGTACCAGTATCGCTGATAGGGGCTTTTCTGTTCATGCAATTATTTGGCCTGACGATTAACCTGATCACGCTTTTTGCACTGGTTTTGGCTATAGGTATAGTGGTGGATGATGCTATTGTGGTGGTAGAGGCCGTACATGCAAAGATGGAAGAAACGCACCTAAGTCCCTTTAAGGCAGTCAAAAAAGTACTTGGCGAAATAAGCGGGGCCATCATAGCCATTACGCTGATCATGACTGCTGTATTTATTCCTATAGCCTTTATGACCGGCCCGGTGGGGGTATTTTACCGGCAGTTTTCCATTACCATGGCCAGTGCAATCATCCTCTCAGGTATTGTAGCGCTTACGCTCACCCCGGTATTGTGTGCCATGATTTTGAAGAATAACCATGGAAGGCCTAAACGTAAAACGCCCATCAATCAATTCATCAATTGGTTCAACCGAAATTTTGAAAAATTAACGGGTAAATACACCTATCTGCTGACGCGGATTGTGGACAGGCGGGTGGTTACTTTTGGGATATTGATGGCTTTTGGTTTTGGTATTTTCTCGGTAAACCAAATACTGCCATCGGGCTTTATTCCAAATGAAGATCAGGGGATGATTTATGCCATTATCCAAACGCCTCCGGGCAGCACCCTGGAAAGAACCAACGATGTCTCCAGAAAGCTGCAGGAAATTGCCGAAGAGGTTGAGGGGATACAATCGGTATCTTCCCTTGCCGGATACGAAATCCTGACTGAAGGCAGGGGATCCAATGCAGGAACCTGTATTATCAACCTTAAAGACTGGTCGGAAAGGAGCCAGTCCCTGCATGAAATAATTGAAGAACTTGAGGAAAAGACACAGGATTTGGGGGCTGTGGTAGAGTACTTCGAACCTCCCGCGGTTCCGGGTTATGGTTCCTCGGATGGATTTTCTCTCAGACTTTTGGACAAAAGCAGTACCATTGATTATCAGGAGTTTGACAGGGTAAATACCGATTTCATGGAAGCCCTTGGCAAACGGGATGAACTAGCCGGTTTATTTACATTTTATGCGGCCAACTATCCCCAGTATGAACTCCTCATTGACAATGAATTGGCCATGCAAAAGGGGGTGTCTATAGGCAAAGCCATGGAAAATTTGGATATTCTGATCGGAAGTACTTACGAACAGGGCTTCACGAGATTCAATACTTTCTTTAAAGTATATACCCAGTCGGCTCCTGAATACCGGAAAATGCCTTCTGATGTGCTGAATTTGTTCATCAAAAATGACCGTGAGGAGATGGTGCCCTATTCCTCTTTTATGACCATGAAAAAAACACAGGGGCCCAATGAAATCACCCGGTTTAACTTGTATACCTCCTCTTCGATAAGGGGAGTACCGGCCCCAGGGAAAACCAGTGGCGATGCCATCAACGCCATCCGCGAGGTTGCCGCCCAAACCCTGCCCCAAGGCTATGACATTGCCTGGGAGGGTCTTTCCTACGATGAATCCCGTAGAGGTAATCAGGCCCTGTATATTTTTATCATTGTACTGATTTTTGTGTACCTGGTGCTGGCCTCCCAATACGAAAGCTTTATCATACCGCTGGCCGTTATCGTATCCCTTCCTGCCGGCGTATTCGGTTCCTTTCTATTGCTAAAAGCCATGGGATTGGCAAACGACATCTATGCCCAGATTGGATTGATCATGCTGGTGGGGCTCCTGGGGAAAAATGCAGTACTGATCGTGGAATTTGCCGTGCAAAAACACCAGCAAGGTGCCACAATTTGGGATGCTGCAATTGAGGGAGCCAAAGTCCGGTTCCGTCCTATTTTGATGACCTCTTTTGCATTTATTGCAGGTTTGATTCCATTGGTGACGGCTACCGGACCCGGCGCAATTGGCAACAGAACCATTGGCGCATCAGCACTGGGTGGAATGCTATTCGGAACCGTATTCGGGGTACTCATAGTCCCCGGGCTGTACTACATTTTCGGTGGAATGGCCGATGGTAAAAAATTAATTCAGGATCAGGACGAAAATCCGTTGACCGAATCTTTTGTGGAAAGCAACTCGGAAGCTACCCTGATTAAAAAAATGAGAAAGTTGGGTCTGCTATTAAAAGTAGCCAATCGAAAAAGAAAGAACAATGGATAACCGCATATTATATAAAATCATTATAGTGCTTTTCATCCTGCTGCTGGCATTGAGCTGTAATGTCCCGCAGACGGCTGTCAAAACCGCAAACAAGATGGTTCCTGAGGCATACCCTTATTCCGGAGATTCCACCAATACTGGTAAACTTGACTGGAAGGCCTATTACCGGGATGAAAATTTGATTGCACTTATCGATACTGCCTTGAAAAACAAACAGGAACTGAAGATCATCCTTCAGGAAATTGACATCAGCAAGGCAGAAGTTAGATCCAGAAAGGGTGAATATTTACCTTTTGCAGAGATCCGGGCGGGTGCAGGCCTTGAAAAAGAAGGGAGATACACCCGGCATGGGGCTGTTGATGAGCAACTGGAAATCCGGGATGGCAGGAGTTTTCCCGATCCTTTTTCCGATTTACTGATTGGGGCTTTTGCCAGCTGGGAAGTGGATATTTGGAAAAAACTGCACAATGCGAAAAAAGCAGCAGTGTTCAGGTACCTGGCGAGCCGGGAAGGGAAAAACTTCATGGTTTCGCAATTAATAGCTGACATCTCCGAATCGTACTATGAGCTGTTGGTATTGGACAAGCTGCTTGACATTATAGAACAGAATATCAAAATCCAGTCCAATGCGGTCAAGGTGGTGCGACAGCAAAAATCTGCCGCCCGGGTAACGCAGCTTGCTGTAAATCGCTTCGAAGCCCAATTGCTCAATACCCAGAACCTGCAGTTTTCCATCAAACAAAACATCGTTGAAACTGAAAACCGGCTGAATTATTTGACCGGAAGCATACCCCATCCCATAAAAAGAAATTCAGCCCAACTGAATCAGCTTACAGTTGACAGTTTGCAGGCGGGTATTCCCGCTCAATTGCTGGTCAATCGTCCGGATGTAAGGCAAGCGGAGTTAGAATTGAAAGCTGCTAACCTGGACCTGAGGGTGGCAAGGGCTAATTTCTTACCCTCACTGGGAATCAAAGCAGGAATTGGATTTCAGGCTTTTGATCCGGCATTTCTGGTTCGACCCGAATCCATTCTCTATAATTTAGCCGGCGATATCATGGCGCCGCTTGTCAATAGAAATGCGATCAAAGCCGCTTACAACAGCGCCAATGCACGCCAGATACAGGCAGTGGTGAAATACGAACAGACAATACTGAATGCGTACACCGATGTACTTAACCAGATGTCTAAGATTCGCAACTATACAGACAGCTATCAGACCAAATCCAGAGAAGTCGAACTGCTGATGGAGTCTATCTCCATTGCCAACAGCTTGTTTAATGCCGCAAGAGCCGATTACGCAGAAGTATTGCTGACCCAAAGAGAAGCACTGGAGGCTAAAATGGATTTGTTGGAAATCAAAAGGCAACAATTACAAACCAAAGTAAATGTCTATCGTTCGCTGGGAGGAGGCTGGAACTAAAAGGCAAGTCAAATTTCACTATTTCGTGTTCCTTGAACAACGAAAATAGGATTAATCAGGACTGTTTGTTCTAAAACTACAGTCCTGATTTTTTTTTAACCAATAGTCCTGTTCGCATTGGACTGGTCTATATTTTACAATGCCGGATAGTCCCGAATTTGCAGTAAAGCTTAGAGCATGACAGGAAAAATACCCGGTTGCTACTTATCAATAAAATATTTTAATCATTGATTTGGAAAAACAAGCGGACTACTTCTTGCTTTCTATTTCCCTTTTTTTGAAATTGATGGAGAAAATTCAGGGTTAAAACCCCTTTCGTCAATAATAGCCAAACCCTACCTGAACCCCAAAAGTACCCGGTACGGTTATCCCTTTAACCAAGCAAAAAAAAACGCATGTTCGGATCCGTCATTCTGGAAGTTGTTATCGGACTGATATTTATTTATCTGCTATTGAGCCTTTTGGCCACCACCGTCTCCGAGCTGGCCATGAACCTGATCTATTCCCGGGGCAAAAACCTGCACCTTGCCCTTCAGACCATGCTGGATGATGAAGAGGACGTACTCTGCAAGAAGTTTTTTGACCATCCCCTGATCCAGAAACTGAAGAAAAAAGGGGATAAAGGATTTCCTTCCTACATCAGGAATGAATATTTTTCCAAAGTGCTCATCGAGCTGCTATACAAGGATAATGATGGTCAGCTGGAAAATATCGAAGCAGCCATCAATGACCTGCCGGATGGCAAGACCAAAGAAGTGCTCCAAACATTTGCCCGGGATGCCCGGGGAAATATCGAAACGTTTAAGGAAAACATCGAAAAATGGTACCAGGAAGTCATGGATCAGGCCACAGGCTGGTACAAAGTCAATGTGCGAAAAGTTTTGTTTGTATTGGGGCTTATCATCAGCATTGTATTCAATGCAGACACCATACGCATGGCCGAAAAAATATCCAATGATCCTGAAGCCCGGCAGCAAATCGTCGCTATGGCCTATGAATACATGGAAAAGGAAGAAGGGCTTAATTCAACCACTTCGAATGAGCCTGATTCCAATCTGGTTCAGCTAAGAGCAAAGATTTACGATTTAATTGATGAAGAAATAGAAACCACCACTTCGGTTTTAGGTATGGGCTGGAACGATGCACCCAGGGCCAATATCAGGTTCTTTTCCAATTTATGGCCAGATATTGCCTGGTGGAGCTATGTACTCTATAGCCTGCTGGGCTGGATCATCACCGCCTTTGCCATTACCCTGGGAGCCCCATTCTGGTTTGATCTGCTCAAAAGGGTCATGAGCATTCGGGCATCGGGAGAAAAGCCAGCAGATAAAAAGTAGCGGCCTTTATTTTAAGTTGAAATGTTTTTATTATTGTCCCTGCTTACATCCGAAACAGTTAATCAATAAGAGGTGTATTGTATTGAATATCCAGGATCTCCAAATCCAGCCAGGTCCAGGGCCCTTCCTCGAGTTGCCAGGTAGCTTTTAAATGTGAGGGTACTTTAATACCGTCAAAGGCACTGTAAGCATCTACTGTAAGCACCCAGGCATATTTCCTGGCATCTGACTCATTACCCTTATACCGCATGGCTATGAATTTGACAAAATTTCCAGCCTCATCGAAGTAAAATTTTCCACTTCCCGAAGTTCCCTTATAGGTCATGATGGCTTCTGCAGAATAATCATCGAGGATTTTCCATTGGATATAGGGACTTAAGGCCAGTGATGGAAACCATACCAATTCACCCAGGAATCGCTGGAGGGTCCCCTCATCCATCTTTTCTCCCTTTTCATCAACAATACTGACCAATGAATTCAGCTTAATCAGCATCTCCCCCTTTCCGTCTTTAAACCTATCCCGACCCTTGATATGGACCAAAGGCATCATGCTTAAATCTACGGTCCAGATAAATGCCGGTGCCTCCATAAAGGTATATTGCAAAGCTTCTGCAGGGTACCAATCCTTTTGCTCCGGCTTCATTTTCATCAAAGCCTTTTGCTTCACCCTGCCATTTTTGATTTTCGGTTTCCCGATGATGCCGGTGGTTTTTAACCAACGACTAACAGGATCGGGCAGATGGTGTAAATCCTCCTCTGAAACCAATACCTGCCCTGAAAAATCCAGGGTAGAAAATAGCTGGCTGGTTTCCCTACTGATCTTTTCATCCATTCTCCAGGAGCCAAAAGCAACGGCCACAATGACTAAAATGATCAAATTTGGAATCATACCGTATTTAGCAGCTGTCCAGAAGCTGATCACCAAAAACACCGATACCAGGACGGCCACTGCGGCAGGAAAAACCCACCATTCGAGGTTCAACAAATACCCGAAAACTGACAAGAAAAACAACAATGCCGCCAATAGCCATACCACACCAAGGGGCTTGGAAATGTCAGCTGTCAATTGCGTTACTTCAGCCCATCCAAAGGCCTTAAAGAAACCCAGCAAATGGATGGCTCCATGGATAAGCAGTACAAGAATCACAATTATTTTCATGGTTTACGCTTTATTTTTTTCCGGATACTTCCAAATGCTTCAATATCTTCCCCGTCCTCATCCAATTTGATTTCATGGTAAATGGATTGAAGAAACGGATCATATTTAAGCGTGTAACTTACAGGACAAAGTTTCTATTTGGATTAAGACAGTGGTACTATTGATATTCCCGAGAATTTTCCGTGCTACCCCATTTCTTCATGAAATTGAGGCATTTAACTACCCAACTACATTCATCATAATCTTTTTATTACCACAAAATTAATGGAACAGCACATATAAGTTTATGACCTCAGCCAAGGAAAAAGATGACTCTTATCAGGGAAAAGGAAATACCTGAAACGAAAGCAATGATCAAGCGTTTGGAAAACAATTAAACAGGAATACTGAATACAGCTGCACAGACATGCATCAGTAATCAAACAGGGAGCAGGGTTATCAACCTCCCCCTTTTAAATGACTTTACAAAAATATTAATGAAAAAATGGAAAATATTTGGTCTGAAAGCTGGGAAAGCCTGATCAGAACAATTTGTTCAACGACCATGGGATACATTGCAATGGTGTTTCTATTGAGAGTATCAGGAAAAAGAACAGATCCAAAATGAACGTTTTTGATTTTATGGTCACCTTTGCCCCGGGACTCTGACTGACGGGTGTTTAAAAATCTTCCCGTCAAAAGCGGATAAGTTGGTATTTTTTTTGTAACTTCACCTGAAATCATGATAACAAAATTTTTCCATCGTATAATATCTTGTGGTTGCTCTCAAAAGCATCCAAAAGTTTTGCTTTGTGGGCACAATAAAGCCTTCATCAGCTAAACCCTCTACTCCCCATATACAGGTAGAGGGTCGTATTTTTAACACGCATCCCTTTACAGGATGACTGTCACTATATAATTGTTCAATCTATTAACAGACTATAATCATGATACCAGTTATCAAAGCAACCGATGTAGAAACCATCCTGAAAATGGTACGCAACCTCACCCCGGAAGAAAAAACGAAAGAAGTAAAACAATTGGTTTACGAAATTCAAAAAGCGAAAAAAGTCCCTGATGATAAACTGCCTCAGAATGTCATTCAATTAAACAGTTACTTTGAAGCCCGTTTTGAACAAGGCGGTCAGCAAATAGCCATGAGTCTGGTTCACCCAAAAATTGCGGACCTGAGCAACCAAAAGCTGTCCCTCTTTTCCCCTCTTGGCGTTGCCTTGATCGGTTTTAAAGAAGGAGATCGCATAGAATGGTCCCTGCCCGGAGGGAAAAGAACCATCCACATCCTTAAGGTTTCTAACCCTGAATGCATCAAGGTGAATTAAAATAAATTTCTTAAATCAGTCAAAAAATGATAAAATGGGCATATAGCATCAGAAACAAAGGCAAACTTTCATTGCTTCTTATGGTCATTGTTGGCGTGGTACTTCTTAACCATTTTAAGGAGAGGAGTAATGCCGAGAAAATGAGTAAAGCCATGACTGCCATGTATCAGGACAGGCTGATGGTGGAAGGATATATATATGACATTTCACGGGCTTTTTCAGAAATCAGCAAGCAATATCAGGAAAGCATAACCGAAAACCCCCAGTACCTCAATCAGAAAATTGAATACATAGATAATCGGATCGAATTGTTTCAAAAAACCCAACTGACAGTGGCGGAGGAGCAACATCTCCGCCATTTGGCAGAACGGGTTGAGAAAATCAAACAATCTCCATCGGGCAGGCTTCTTGTATCTGAAATGGAAAAGCACATTATGCTTTCCCTGGCTGAATTACAAACACTCTCGCATATTCAAATGGAAGAAGGAAAGGCCATTATATCACAAACGGAGAGAATCATTCATTCAGGGGAACGCCTCGCCCAACTTGAAATAGTCGCATTATTACTTATTTTGGTTCTGGTCCAAACCCTGATCATTTCTACCAAAAGCTTCAACCTGGGCCATAAGCTTCCTTTTAAATTGAACTGAAAAAGGCAAGCAAATTGATCAAACCATAAATCCGGCCTGATTCGACAAAAAAAACCATTCTTCCAATCAAAGTCTCCTGTCTCAGCCTCCCCTCAAATTGACTAGTGGTACCTATTATTTGTAAATAAATTGGAATTCAACAGCTTTAAACACCTATCGTTATCTAGATTTCCAGGGTTTGTAAATGTTATTTCGGGCATTGACCATTCAGTTTTTTTTAGAAAATCTTAGGCTGATTCCAGAAATACGAATCGGAAAAAAATTCAGAGAAAAATTGAAATACCAGACAAATTACGTTATATTAGGGGACAAATTTCCACTAAAGTAATGGCCAAAAAGTCCTCTAAAGTAAACGAACCTGCAGTTGCCACCTATCAAAAGGCCACAATCACTGCTCAAGACATTCTGGGGCTGGATGTAAGTGAGTTGAGTGAGCCTTTAAATCGGGTAGAGACTTTCCGCCATGGATTGGGGAAAAAATCCTTTGAAAGCCTAAAAGAGGTCTCCGGCCTGGATAATAACACCTTAGCTGCAGCTTTGGGAGTTTCTGCCAAAACCCTTCAACGGAAAGAGGTTTTTGATACCATACAGTCCGAAAAAATGTATAAACTGGCAGTTTTGTATGCCTTGGGCAATAACTATTTTGGAAAAGAAGGGTTTAGGCGTTGGATGGAGCGGCCCCTTTTCTCCATTGGCAATATCAAACCCATAGAATTAATTGATGTTTCAGAGGGGCTTGATTTATTAAAGGCTGAAATCATGCGTTTGCAGCATGGAATTGCAGTTTAGCAAGAACCATGAAAGTGTACAGGATTGCTTTGACGAAATACTGCGATGCCAGTGG
Organism: Cyclobacterium plantarum; assembly: GCF_011290685.1. Taxonomy (GTDB): domain Bacteria; phylum Bacteroidota; class Bacteroidia; order Cytophagales; family Cyclobacteriaceae; genus Cyclobacterium; species Cyclobacterium plantarum. Next base: position 304,079 of record NZ_JAANYN010000005.1, on the reverse strand, counting down.
TGAAGGGGCAAAACTATATGGTGGAAGATGGAATCTACCTGGTAGTCCGGCTTTATATGGGAGTTCTTCTGTTTCTTCTTCCTTGCTGGAACGGTTTACAATAGACGCAGAACTGTTTTCCTCCGAGCGCTATATCCTATATTCGGTTATGGAAATCGATGTTCCAGGTGAATGGATACACATTCCTGATGTAGAGGAATTGCCCTCAGAATGGGATGCCATACCTCCTAAGGTAATGTCACAAGCATATGGGTCTGACTTGTTGAAATCCGGAATGCTTTGCTTCGGCGTACCCTCTGTAGTCGATCCAAGCTCTTTGAATTTTGTCATCAATCCCTTATCGGATAAGGTCAATTCCATACATTTTAAGGTCTATCCGCTACAACTTGATCATCGGATTGTCAGGTAACTGCACCATAATCCCAGCTGAATTGGTTTCCCTCTTGTGTTGAATTTGGCAACATCCCTGATAAAGAAACTTTAGAAATTCCTCGTATTTTTCAGCTATATATAGCTAAAAAAAACCAGGTATGGGATACAAAACCAAAGTTAAGCTAATCAAAAGCCTATTTAGCTCCGACTACCACGGTCCACTCCCGGATTTTCCAGGATTTCACCAGCCCGTTTAGCATATAAGGATCCTGCTGTACAAATTTCTCTACCGTTTTAATGTCTTCGCAACGGAACACCAGCACGGCCTTATCCGCTGGATTAGCCAAAGCCCCACCCATAATGAGGTGTCCATCCCTGAAAAAAGTGGCTGCAAGTGCCAGGTGCTCATTCCGAAAGGGAGTCCTTCTTTCCACATAATCTTCGGTTACTTCATAGGTAAGCAGATAATGGTTCATGTCATCAGGTTTAAACTTTAGCTTACAATTCTACGGATTTATGGTAGCATTTTAAAATTTACCCTCCTTGTCTGGTGAAACATTGAAAATATACCCAGCAGTACGCTTATGCTCAGCTAATTAAATCTTAAAAAAGACATTGCTCCCTGTATTTATGATCCATAAATACTTATATTGTAGCAGCCAAACCTGCTTCCACTCTTTTTTCAGGAAAGGTATTGCTATACAACCAACCCAACATTCTACTATGGAGGATTCAAGTCAAAATGAAGGCACATCCCCAATGAGCAATTTTGAAAAACTGCTTCCTGAAGGATCTGACAATACCAACCCTAATTTCTTGCAGGGAATGGCAGCCATTTTCAATGGCTTGGGAATAGGATTATTTTTGGGGATTTTGCTGGGACTTTCTGTTTCCCCGGTCGTCAGTGGTGTTATAGGATCCATTTCTTCCTTGCTGGCCATCCTTATAGGGTTGAATGAGAAATTCCTTGACCCCATCAAAAGCCTCCGGATTGGAGCCTTTGGCCTTTTTTCGGTAGTAGGAATTATCATAGGCCTTTACATCAGAGCAAATGATCCATTTGCTCCCACCCTTGCCGATAAAATGGAAGAATATCTGGCCATAGGTTACACGGAGGCTGAAGCCAAAGCTTTTGTTACAGGATTTATCCGTGCAGACTCCTCCTCCCTTGCCATCAGGCAAGCCAATGTGCTTTACTCTTCTGAAATAGAGATTGGAGCATGTGATTTTTTGGTATATGCCAATGTAGAAACTGCTCCTTCAGAGGTTTACAATACCTTTGAAACGGCAGGAGGAATATGGACCGAATTTGTGAATCAATTTAAAAAAGACCTACCTGAATCCCTCGCTGCCACTGCACTGCTTGCATTGAGAGACAGTTTCTGCAATGCTGGCCAGGGGACCGTAGTGGTAAGTGAAAACCTCAGGAATCTGGGGAATGAAAGCAGCCTCCAGGAGATAGATAAAGCCTTTGAAAAGGCTGATCCACCCTGGGACAAGCTCCATGAGGAATTTGGCAAACACTACAGCCAGGAAGAAAGGAAACAGGTCTATCTATCGTTAATCAAAGTGCTTAAACATGAATAAATGTACCTGGATATTGCTTCTGCTTTTGCTATGGAGCACCCATCTATCCGCCCAAAACTTTAATCCCAATAAAGTAAAGAATTCTTTGGTCAAGGTAATTGTATCGATCAACAACAGGGAATCCAACTCCCTGACGGGTTTCCTCTGGAAAACTCCCGACCAGATTGTGACTTCCCTGCATGGCATGAGCCCAACAGGAGAAATCAGGATCTTGTATTCCGGACAGGCCTGGAGAAAAGCACGGATAAAAAAAATACTTCAAAAAGCAGACCTTGTGCTTCTGGAACTGTTGCCTGGCCAACCTGCACTTCCGGCAGGAATGGTCCCAATAAATGCCTTCCATCCAGAGAAAGTACCCATAGGCACTGATGTGTTTGCCCTGGGCTACAATGGTGGGGCTACCGGAAGTTCTTCCAGGCAAATGAAAAAAGGCTATGTAGATCCTGAAACACTGGCAGAACTGATTCCCAAAAAGGACTTAGATGCCTTGAAAAGAATAGGATTCCCTGCACTGGACCTGAACATTTTTTACCTTGAGGGCAGCCTGCTGCCGGGTTTTTCAGGTGCCCCGGTTTTTGATGCCCAAAGCCGCCTCATAGGGATTGGCGATGGGGGATTGGAAAAAGGAGCCAGCAATGTAAGCTGGATCATCCCCGCAACCTACCTGCCTGAACTGGAAAACTCCTCCATTTCTGCACTTCCAGCCGGATTTGAAAACCTGACACAACTTTTTTCAGCGACAGCAAGAATAGAAGTAAATGCCCCGGAAATTGAGGAAAATACCCGGGTAAGCGACCAATTTCTTGAAAGTAGTTATAGCAAAATGGATGATCTCCCCGTAGAAGCCATAGGTTTTGAGTTTTACGCCACCAAAAATCGCTCCCTAATAGAAATGATGGATACTTCCGACGATCCTGAAAATATTCAAAAACTGGCGGATGAATTTTCATTGGATATCAACATACAGCTGGATTATGAAAACATGCGTTTTGATATTTATGAAGACATCAACAATGGCGTGGTACTCGCCATACCAGAAGGTCGCGCACTGCAATTCAACCCGGCTGAAGAGGCCTTTCAGGTAAGCAACTTTGATGGGAATGACATGCAACTTTATTTTTACGGCATGCAAAGTGATTTTTCCCAAACCGATTTTGAGGAATTACTGGTGCTTATGGGAGAGATTATCAACCAAAATTTTGCCCTTCGCTATGGCATGAGCGGATTTACTATAGATGAGGAATATTCCACCTGGGACGAATTTGAAGGAGGTAGAAAAATAGCATGGATCCTGTCTTTGGGCAATGAATACCTCATGGGGCAAGATGGCCTGCAATATGGGTTTTATGTGTACATGACCCTGCTGATGACGGAAGAAAAAACATTTATGGCCATCGCTACCATACCGGTTCCTGTAGAAATGCTGACCTTGGCCATGACCTATGGGCTGGACTGCAACAATCCCGGTATGTACGCCGGGTATTGTACCTATTTTAACCAGGTGTTTAAGACCTTTGCCGCAGCGCACATGATCAATTTCGCTTATTGAACCAAGACTGCTTTGCATGCCAATCCAGGGGTCCTTTCCCAAGTCAGGAGGGGATTTCAACGGAAATAACTTTTTATAGAGTTGTTTAAGGTTAAAAAAATCCTGCAGGATTTTTGGGAGTGTAGGGTACAAGGTAAAGCTAGGGTTATGGCCGTTTTTGTCGGTCTCAATTCGTTCCCAGGGTAATATTTATAAATCTCCTGGCCACTGTGGAATTACCGAACCGGCCGGGGAAAGACCGCCAAACTTTCAGCCCCTTGCTCACCTACTGCCTGCACCGCAAAGAAGTAATTGTCTTTGGAATATGGCAGTTCCATTTCCAGGTCTTCGGTATAGAATTTCCGTTCCCACATGGCCGAACTCGTTTCCCGCATCAATATGTAATACCCCCTTGCTGTTCCATGCTCAGGAGCCTCCCAGCGCAGTAAGGTGGAATTGCTAAGCCCACTGATATCCACTCCCACGGATTCCGGAACCGATGGGGCCGTGGCCAGATTTGCCAGTACAGCCAGGTTAACGGCGGTATTTTTTCGCAGGTATTCGTAGTCTATATGCTCAATTACATCCCCATAGCGGATCCCATCTTCGGTTCGCAGGTCCTGGTGCTGCTGGTAGTAATTTTCATTCATCTCACACACACGAACGGCCGTAAAGCCTTCCCGGGAGAATGGGGTATGATCCCCTCCCCTTAAAAATCGGTCATTGCGGTAAAGTAATTTTATTTCAAGTTGATCCACATAGCGTTGTCCCACTTCCTTGATGTACCTGGCCAATTGCCTGGACTTACTGTCATTTTCCGCATTGGTTGCGCGCCGCAAAGCTGCCATTTCTTCCGTTTCCATTAATGGTACTCCCTCACTAAATACCCGCAATTGGGTATTATTCCTAATTTCGGTACCGCTGGAGGCACTGTTACCGATCATGTCATTATTGATCATGGCTACCAGGTTCCAATTTTCTTCCCTTGCCCTCCTGGCCAGATGCGCTGCTCCGATCAGGCCTTGCTCCTCACCGGACACGGCAACGAAAACGATTGTGGCGGGGAAGGATTTCCTGCACATGATTCTTACCATCTCTATAAGTGCCACTACACCGGAGCCATCATCATTGGCACCTGGCGCATCGTCCTCGGCGTTCATGATATCTGACACCCGGCTATCAATGTGTCCGCTAACGATAAAGACCCGGTTATCCGAAGGATCAGTGCCTTTCAGTGTTGCCATTACATTTCCCATACGGGTGTCTTCCAAAACCCGCCTGCCGTTAGCCTCCACCGTAAAATAGTCGATTTCGGATGTCAACCTTCCATTTGCAGCATTTTCAAAGGATTGAAATTGCTGCAAAACATACTGCCTTGCCGCTTCAATACCCCTGACCTCCCCGTCCTGGCTTAGACTGTGCCTGGTACCAAAGCTGACCAAACCCTCCAGGTAGGATTCGAGACTGTCTTTGGAAATATCTTGCACCATGGCCGCTATAGCAGGCATCCGGTGTACGGCCGGAACCTGGGCCTTATTTGAAAAAGGCAATAAAAAGAACAAAAGGACAGCTATTTTTTTCATAGGTAAATCTTTTTTGGAAGGTTAAAGCTACTACGAAAAAATCAGAATATGGTACTCATATCAAAACATCTAACCCTCAATCATATCATTTCCGGAATTGATTACAGTATTTTTGTCCATACTGGTAAAAACCAAAGAAATACCTGAACTGAAACCACATCCGGGAGGTTACGCACTTGAAGGACCCAAATAATCCAGTTCTTTAAAAATTATAGCACAACATTTGATAGGTAGTATTAAACTTAATCAACACTTCAAGGTATGTCAGCTCTATTCATTTTTCAGCGCTTTTTTCTATTTGGCTTATTATTCATTCAGATCAGTTGCGCCCGAAACCCGGTCACAGGCAAAAAGCAATTGGTGTTCATGTCCGAAAAACAGGAAGTAGAAATGGGTAAATCTTCTGACCCCGAAATCATGGCTTTTTTTGGCCGGTACGATGATCCTGAATTACAGGCATTTATTACAGAAAAGGGGAATGAAATGGCAGCCGTATCGCACCGCCCAAAACTGGATTATGAATTCAAAATCGTTGATTCTCCCGTCATCAATGCCTTTGCCGTACCGGGTGGTTTTGTGTATTTCACAAGAGGTATCATGGCCCATTTCAACAATGAAGCAGAGTTTGCCGGGGTGCTGGGCCATGAAATCGGCCATGTCACGGCCCGGCATTCTGTCATTCAGCAGCGCAATGCCATGCTGGGCCAATTGGGAATGATTGCCGGAATCGTATTGGTACCCCAACTTTCTGAATTTGTGGAACCTCTTTCTCAAGGCATGCAACTGGCGCTGCTGAGTTTTGGTAGAGATGCTGAGCGCCAGTCTGATGAGCTTGGCGTAGAATACTCTTCGAAAATAGGTTATGATGCCGTGGAAATGGCTGGTTTTTTTGAAACCCTGGAAAGAAAGCAGGCAAAGGAAGGGGGTAGCCCAGTACCGGAATTTCTTTCCACCCACCCCTCTCCTGCAGAAAGAAATGTAACTGTAGCCCGGCTGGCGCAAAATTGGAAAGAAAAACTGGACCTGAATGACACAAAAGTCAACAGGGAAGCTTATCTGAAAAGAATAGAAGGCCTGGTATACGGCGAAGACCCAAGACAAGGATTTGTGGAAAATCAGGTTTTCTATCATCCGGAATTAAAGTTTAATTTTCCCGTGCCGAATGAATGGAGCCTTCAGAACAGTCCCCAACAAGTGCAAATGGCCCCAAAAAGCGGGGAAGCAGTCATGTCGCTGACACTTAGTTCTGGCGATAACCTCCGGGAAATGGCCGACCAAATGGTAAAGCAATACCAACTCGAAGTGCTTTCTTTAAGTGATGAAAAAGTCAATAACCTGAATTCCCTGCAGCTGATGGCAGAACAAAAACAGGAAAATGGCAATAACATCCGGCTTTTGGTTTACTATATACAGCTAAACGATATGACCTACAGGTTGATGGGCCTGGCTGAGAGTAGTAATTTTGGAGGCTATGAGCAGGATTTTTTGGGTACCATGAAAAATTTCAGCGAACTGAACGCAGCAGATAAGCTGAACCGCAAACCCGAAAGGTTAGCCATCCGAAGCATCAATCAGGCCATGACCCTGGAGAAGGCACTTAAAAATCACAAGATTCCGGATAGCCGCCTGGAAGAAATGGCCATATTAAATGGCATGCTACTGGACGAACAGCTGCCCGCAGGAACACTGATCAAGGTAGTGGAATAACCCCTTCTGGAATTCAAGACCGGATTTCGGCCAATTTTCAATCACTTATGGGATTATTTTAAGCAATAGTCTAAATTAAAATTCTATTTTTAATTACAAACCCTTATTTTACAAGATATTAAACGCATGTGAAATTTCTTTGAAAAAAGCGATCAACGGAAACACCAAGAAGGGCTATGGCCAAGGCGACCACTTATATCGCAGTTACAGGACACCGGGACCTCAGGCCTGAAGATTTACCTGAAATAAAAGTTAAGGTAAAAGAAAAATTAATCCAGATCACCCGGGATAAGGACCTTGGTACATTCAGGTTATTAAGTGGAATGGCCGAAGGGGCCGACCAATTGGTCGTTGAAATAGCCAGGGAAATAGGAATTCCTTCTACGGCAGTACTGACAGCCCAAAACCAGACAATGGAATTACCTAAGGGTTTGGACAGACACATCCTTCCGGTTCATAATCCAAGTGAGAACGAAGAAAACTACTTTGAAGCTTTGGGAAATCACCTCCTTGCAGAAGCCAGGCATATTTTGGTACTTTGGGACGGGGTTTACAATGGCAAAAGAGGAGGTACTTCAGCAGTTGTAAAATGGGCTTTGGAGGGAGACTATAAACTTAACCTTCATCACCTGGTAGTACCAAGGTCAATTAATCCCTACCCTTTGGCAAGTCTATTGCCAAAGAGCCTGGCTTTTACTCAGGAAAAATTTCACCGTATACCCTTTACTGTTCATTTTAGCTGGGTTGAAGTAGCGCTTCCCCTGGTAAAAAAAGAACAATTCTTTAAAAAGATATGGAACCCAATCGGCCGAAAATTAGGCTCCCAGGTTTTCCTTTCTTTTGTATTACCCATGCTTCTCGTGCTTTCTACCCTTGCACTGGGTACCTTCGGCTTCCTACAAATCCTTCCTAATCTGGATTTCCACAATGCCCTTTTCATGGCCGTTAACCTGATCACATTCAACAATTCAGTGATCGAAAATTCTGCGGTCCCCATTGCCTTAAACCTGGCCAGATATATGGGACTTCTAACAGCTTTATCAGCCTTTACCATTGCCCTGTATTTTGCACTTGGACAGGAAAGGCGCAGGCTTAAACTCATTTTCTGGCAGCGTTTCTATCCTCATCAATATATAGTGGTACTGGGAGCCGGGGAGAAAAGCTTGACACTGGTAAAGGATTTGTGTTCCTGCCGGAAAAAGGTAGTGGTGGTTAGCCCTGAAGAAAACCAACCCTTTACTTCCGAAATACAAGGGACAGGAGCAATATGGGTCAAAGGGAGCACAAACGCTGCCAGCCTTTTAAAAAAAATCTACCACCAAAAGGCCGATGAAATCTACCTGCTGGATGAGGATGACACCAACAATGTCCGAACCACACTGGAACTGGACAGGATTTCCGGAAACATTCCCAAACGACAAAGGTGGTTTGTACATCTACAAGACAGCAGTCTCAAAACCTTGTTGTATAGTCATTTGGAAAGCTCATCCAGAGACCGGATGCATATCTTTGATATCTGTGAAAATACCGCACGAAGATTACAATTGTTCTTCCCATTTGACCGCTTTTATCAAAGTCCAAATGCGGAACAAGCCATGGTGGTCATTGTGGGATTCGGGAAACTAGGCAAGGAAATAGCACTAAACGCCTTAAGACTGGGACACTTTCCCGGAAAAAAACGCCTGAAAGTCAGGGTCTTTTGTCACAACGCCATGGCTGCCAGAGAAGAATTTTTAAATAGCTATCCCGTGTTCAATACCCATCCTAAAGCACATCACCTACAAGAACTAATAGCGGACCTCTGGGAAAAAGACAGTCTTGAATTTTATGACCTTCCACAGGAAGATGCCGCCAGGCTTTCCGGAAAATCTCCTCTTTTTGCCGAAATACTGCAAACGAAAAACACGGTAAGCCTTTACATCTGTTTGGAGAATGATCTGAATTCCGGTGCTTACCTCTCTTTGCTTTTGCCCAAACTCAATCGTTACAAGCAACAAAAAGACTGTAACCTACAGGTATTTTGTTATTATAAATTCCCTAACAAAACAGAGGAAAAAAACACAGAATACCGGTTAAACCAATTGGCCCCGGAGGTTCCTGTGCGCTGTTTTGGCAATCTCCTTGAGGAATGTACCGCTTCAGCAATCCGCGACCGTGCCCTGGATGCTTTACCCAGGCAAATCGCCTACTGGTACATGCAAGGCTATGGTGACCGAAGTTTGGAAATTGACCGGGTCTGGCAGGAGAGCAGTGAACAGGAAAAGGAATCCAACAGGCATGCGGCAGATCACCTTTGGGTAAAACTTCGATCAGTTTGGAGGGAGATTGACTGGAAATTTCATCCCGAAACATTCGAGCCACTGCTTGACCCGGACATCGTTGCTTTTCATGAAAAAAGACTAAGCCAGGCCGAACACCGGCGCTGGTGTGCAGAATTATTACTTCAAGGTTTCAGGCCCCTTCAGGATGAGCCCGGGGTCATGGAAGCCTGGGAGCAATGGGAAGCCTATTGGTACAAACAGGGAGGGAAAAAAATTCTGAAAGCAGAAAAACTACACCTGGACCTTCGCCCATTTGATGCTCTTGATGAACAGGAGCAACAAAAAGACCTGGACCAAATCCGTACTATCCCTAAAATGTTACAAGCCATCATCCGCTCTTAAAAATTCAATCCATCCCAAATACTATGAATTCACAGGAATTAATCAAACGCTGTTTTGTCATTGGCCCCATGAAAGACATGAGCAGGCTCAACCTGCTGGCAAGAAAGATCGTGGCACCCCTGGTAGGACCCCATGGTTTTACGGTGATCACCCCCGAAGAAGGCAATATCGGTTCGGTCATGGACCAGGTCCTGTTATACCTGGAACAAGCCGATATATTGGTCGCAGACATTACGGGTAATAACCCTAACGTCATGTATGAATTGGGAATTTACCATTCCTTCGGTAAACCTTCTTTGATCGTCAAAGACAGTTCTGTCTCAAATGAACAGGAGCAAACCCCTTTTGACATCGCTGCCTACAGGTTTTTAGACCTTCCTTTTGATGATACTGAGGCATCAAAAGCCCTCTTGAAACCCCGGTTTGAGGACATTATCAAGGTATTGGGTGAAATTGACTGGTTTCCCAATCCGGTAACCCGTTTTTACAATGCGCCAATCGCCGAAATTCCCACAGCTGTGGGCCTGTCAAAAAACTACCTGAAAAACTTCCTTTCCATGATTCTTCCCAAAGTATTCATGAGGTATGAAGACAGCGATGACTTCGAACTGAAAGTATATGAAGTAACTGGAAAGGACGACAAGGGCAACCCCATTGAACGGCAGCTGGATCAAAAACAACGGGAAAAGTTGCAGTTTGAAATCCTGATTCCTGATAAAATGCACATGGCAAACCATGACTACATCCGGAATCTCCAGGAGGGGAAACTGATTGATTTTGTAGGTGCCAAAGTCATTCGCCGTTCCCGTCCATTCAATCTTTATCTACGGTATGATGAAACCGGAACCCCGGTGCTAATCGATATTCCCACCGTATTGGTCACCCTGAATGAATCCATTCAGCGCCGGCGCGGTCTGCAGGAAACGCAAATAGACAATTCAGAATGGCTTTTGCTGGAAACTCAGGAACTTGAACGCTTTGCCACCAAGTGTGAATTGTTTCGTAAAAAACTGGAAACCGAATTCCCCAGCACCAAAAAGAAAATTCGAATCGTATGGCGGTGGAATCCGGAAATAGCAACCCTTGATTGAAATTGACGTGATTTAACCACTTAATGGCAAGTCTGATGCCTACCTTGGGTTAACTCCTCTTTCAAGAGTAGGTCATATGTGATGGATAAAAAATAGTTTATACCCTGATATTTAACTCGCCTTAGTGGGATAATGTATGGTAGTATCTTCCTGTTATGGATTCGAGGGAATTTTTCTCACCTCCTCTTACGACAATTTAAGACAGATTTGGCCTAAAATCAGTTCGGAATCAGGTAATAAAATTAGCCGGATCAAATTTAAACCCCTCCATTTTTGGAAATATCAAATAATAGCCAAAAGAGATGAAAATGCACCTCACCATTTTCGAAATAAAAAAGCCATAGCCAGATTAATTACCTGACCATGGCTTTTAGCAATAGATTCAAATTAACTCAATTATTAATTATTGATCAATACATCTGCGCTCAGGTTGTTGTTATTACCTGCAGGAGGATTATTGTATCCTCTGGCCAGGATGGTATAAACTCCACCAGATCTCAAATTTAAATCCGGAATGGACAATACTTCCTCTCCATTATCTGTCAAATTTACCTGGAAAGATTGAACCCCGCTTTCGACAGCCATAAATGAGGTCGGGTCCAAATAAGCATTTCCATCTGCCAACACGGTTGTTTCATCTTCTACCGACCTGACCAGATTTACTTCCGGAGAATCGGGAGATAGGTGAATAAAACGTACGGCAGCCTCTCCTGAGGATAAGGATAACACTTCATCTTCTACCAAAAATGCCTGAATATCATCATATTCATTTACATAGAATAATGAATATGCAGCTTCTGGTTCAAAATTAAAAGTAGTATCCACCACTACATTTGAAGCATTAACCGGACTAACACGCATGGTCCTTTCTCCTGCATAGAAATTGAGATAATTGGAATAATCCGAATATCTAAGTGGATAGTAATTGATGCGTCCGTTTTCCATTAAGATATCCAATGGAGGGGAATCAGGTGAGGCATTGTATAGCCCTACATAGGATATGTCCGGTAGGGGAACAGGGTCGTCATCCCCTACATCACAAGCCGATATCACAACGGCTATCATGCCAACACCAATTGCGGACATTATTGGAAATCTTTTCCTTTTTATAAATTTATTCATTTTTTCTAAGAACATAATATTAAATAAATTTAAAATTTAAGATTTATTGAATACAATATATAACGACACAATTGTCATGCCGAATCCCGCCAATGGGGGACTGCAATTTTTGGTAATTGGGGGTGTTACCTCGGAAGGAAATGATATTAGATATTTTGAAAAGTTCCGCCCCGTTAGCAAATTTCACATCATACCTATCTGTAAGATTCTGATCTTCCTAAATGAAAGGAACCGTGAGGCAACCTTCAAAAGCACAACAGCCATATTGCCTGCTGCCAGATTAAAAGAATTTTTTGTAGGGAATTTCTATTGAAAACGAAAGCCTTTTTTGGTACCAGTGCCATACTGATAAAAAACAAGGCTTTCTTATCCTTCCATGCTTGTTTTGTAAACTTGGGCAATAAACTTACTCACTTTGGGAAAATGAATGGAGCACAAATCTCAATCCTTCCTGCTTTCAAAATTGGGTACCAGCTCCCTGTACCATTTTTCTAGCTCATTGCCCCTAAACACGAACAGGTAGAATTCGTCATCGTTCGGAAAATTGCGGTAGGAAAGCACTTCTAGCGGCACTCCCCCTTCGAGACGCTTCTCCGCGATAGTATAATTGTTGCCAAGAATTCCGGTAACCTGTTCTCTGGACATTCCCAGCTCCAGTTGGTTCATATTATTGCTTCTCAGGGAGGCAAAAAGATGCGGTGAGCAGGAGGAAAGAATTATCAATATAAAAACCACAAAAAACAACTGACTTCTTATCATAACTGATCTAGTTTACCCTTACTACACGTAATCCTTAAAAAAATGGTTGTCACTAATCTGTACGAATACCGGGAATGCCAGGCAAAAGAGAAAGTATCGCTGATTATTAAACGTTTCAATTAGTTTTAATCTTCATTTGGTTGTACCTTAGGGAAAATCATGGCCCAAATCGATCGACGGTTACTATTTGATTTGAAATCCCTTTCTAAAAGGATATGAATTGGCTTGATCAACGATCTCAAAAAAAAAGAGTCTGTAGGGATTCAGCAAAGCTGCTTTTTCGGCTCCTTTTTCCTGGTGCTCTGGGAGGCCGGCTTTTATTCATTTTTCTATTTTTCACACTTGCTTTTTGCCAACGAAAAAAAGCCTCAGAACGGGCCAGCGCTGCAGTCCAAAAAAGCAATCTGCTTGAAAATTTCACCTTTTCTATGGATACCCTGATGGTGGATACAGGAGATCAACTGATCAACTTTGGCATCCCATTTATAGGGGCAGTTTCCCCGAATGGCTTGTACTACCATATCCTCGACTACAAAACATTGGAATTTCAGCGGATACATCTTGACTCGTTAAAACTGATTGATACATATTCTCTTGAAAAAGACGGGCCCGATAGCCCGGGATTTACGTTTACCTTTCAGCCACTCGGTGAGGGCCTTTTCTTCTTTCCCGCTTTCGGGAAACCATCGATCATCCGGAAATCTGGAATCAAGGTTCGATCCTGGAATCTGAATCAGGAAAAAATTATTGAAGGATTCCCCGTAGAATCGGCAACAGTAAACAACAGGATTGTATTTGACGCTAACCTGGACCAATTGTATTCACTACCTTTTAACTATGAAACCCGGGACTATTACCTCACAGTGCTGGACTCCATAGGTGAGCGGAAAGTGATGGTGCCTCTACCCGAATTCCAGAAAGCCCATTTATTCACCATCCGTACAGGTGGACCTGAAGGCGGTGGCCTGAAGATTGAGTTGCCGTTTTTACAACATTTTAATGACAGGGTACTTATTTCCTGCACGGTCGGAAACGGAATTTACGTCTACGAGTCCAGATCCGATAGTCTTTTTTACAGGCGATTTCCGCTCAAATTGGTTCCTCCGGAAAAAACAGGAGAAGTTAAAAACCAGGTTCATAGCCAGCAGGAATTTGAGAGAGAATTGGAAAAACTGTCTACTCAAATCAGCCACTGGAATTTTATCAGGGACGAAAAAAGCGGAAGGTATTTCCGGTTTGCCACTAGGGTACTGTCCCCAGAAACTGAATCAACCGCCGCCAAACTCGAAATCTTCCTTATGGCCTATTCTGAAGATCTGGAACTTATCGGAGAGACAAAAATCAAGGGGCTGTCTACCTTGCCAAAGGGCGGATTTTTCAAGGATGGTAAGCTATGGAGCCATGTCAATGTGGCCGATGAATTGGGATTTGCCGTGATGGATTTAAAATTCTAACCATTCCCTGATAAATAAGGCAAAGAAGGATACAAACCACTATTCAAAGAGGGGCCAGTGCGAGGTTGAAAAATAGCTCCATTAATTCTCTTTCAGCTCCAAAAACACCATTCTGTAGTCCTCACTATCGAAATAAACATACAGCCTGTTGGCATCAATTTCAAAGTAGACGGCATTCTTCAACGCTTCTGTATAGGAGATATGGTGGCTTTCTTCCGGAAAAATAATGGTGCCGCCTTCCGGAAAATCCCAATAGGGCAAGCCAACTTCAAACTCAATAGCTCCCTGCTCATCATAAGAAAAACAGGAATGAAGTACCCCCAGATGGGTCCTGCTTTCCAGTTTAAATCTTCCCTGACATGCTTGATCTTCCTCAGCCCATTCCTGATCCATTAACTTCAGGTAAAGTGGAAAATCATAGTCATCCAGCCTATTATCGTATCCTCCCTGATAATGGGTAAGATGAGCCAGTCTCGCCGTACAGGTATAGGGGTAAAAATTGCCTGTTTCCAGATGTTCAAAACCGACAAATTCCCAATTGCCTATCAGCGGTATGGGGTCTCCCTCCTGATCCAAATCAAATCCGCAGACCGGATAGGCGGGGTCTTCTGTAGTCTCCTCCACTTCCGCAGGCCCTTCCATTTCTTCCGGCTCCCCGGGTGAGGAAATATCCTCAGAACACGAAAACACAAGCATCAATAAAACAAGAAAGGCAGTATTTCTTACCATAGAACCCCTTTTTTAACTAAAGAACGCTTAGTTAAGGTTATTAGTATTCATTGCCACTAAATGGCTGTCCCAGGACCAGTTTATCCCCAGAATCATCGACTTCAAAAAGTTTTGGGATACGTATGTACCGGCCGTTCTCCCCTACCCAATGGCTGTGGACTGCCATCAGCAACTGTCCCTCAAAAGTCCTGAACAACATCCCATGTCCATAGTTTGGGGGAGTAAAGGGCTTTTCATCGTGAATCCAGGGACCATCCAAAGTCCCGCTTTCCGAATAGGCTACTCCCTGGGTATAATCACCAAACACCCAACTGGTCCAGAGCATGCCCAGCTTTCCGGTCTGGGTTCTGAATAACCAGGGTCCGTCCGTGACCTTGTTGGGAATGGTGTCTCCGTTTTCATTCCGCTCCCGGCTCCAGGGGGATTCACTGGCTTTGAAAAGGAGCTTGCTTTCTCCCACCGAACCACTCAGATCGGGTTTCAATTCGATTCTTTCGATGGTACCGTCCCAGTTTTGCAACCATTCGTAGCAATAAACCATATAAGGCTTCCCGTCTTCATCCACCCAAAAAGTCCCGTCCAGGGTCGGTTTATCGGCTGGCAGGTAGGTAGGGTCTTCCATGGACCGGTAAGGTCCTTCTGCCTTATCGCTAACCAAGATATGGGAGGCCCTGCGCTCGATCACATTCCCTTTTACCATATCGATTTTCACCTCCCTATTGGTAAAGGTGGCAAAGTTATAATACTTGTCTTTATACTGATGCAGTTCGGCGGCCCAGATCATGGGTCGGGGACCCATCCAGGAATCAGGATCGGTTTCGACAACCCGGAACGGCCCGGTCCAGAATTTAAGGTCCCTGCTTTTCCAGAGCAAAGCTCCCGTTCCGGTCATGTAATACATGGAAGTTTCGGGATCTGCCAAAATACAGGGGTCGCTTAACCGAATGGAATCCAATGGGATATTTTCCCTGATTTCAGACAGCCGGTCTTGGGAATAGGCAAGAGGCTGCAGGGCCAGCATAAAAAGTAATAAGGTAATCAACTGTTTCATAGGATTGGGTCTGTTAAATTGAAATGCAAAGGAGCAAAAAGGAAATGGCGGAATGGCTTTCAAAAAAAAGACACCAACCTAACTTAATATGAGCAATTCGTTCACAGAAAGTCTTTGCTCCATCAGGGAAATTTCCTCACCGGGCAGGTATCGTTGTATACTGGCATTGCTTCCTTTTTTCGGATTCGTATGAACTTCAATCCAATTGTTATCCAGATCGATAATCCAGTATTCCGGAATGCCGCCTAAAGCATAGAGGGGTGCCTTTACTTCTGTATCAAACCTAATAGAAGCATCGGACACTTCGATGATGGCCAGCACATCGGCAGGAACCGGATGTGCGGAAGCATAAAAAAAGTCAGGGCGGTATTTTAACAGGCAAATGTCCGGTTCATGTTCATTCCTATCATCGAATTGAACCGGATTTTGAACACCGGTAACTGCTTTACCTTTAAACAACTCATTCGACAAGCCGGCCAATTTATTGACTATACCTGCATGCATACTTCCAATGGGGTTCCTCTCATATAGCTCACCGTGTATCAGTTCCAAACGGTCATCCGGCTTTAGAATGCCCATCTCCGCCATTTTGTGGTATTCGGCTACATTGATCAACCCCTTTACTACTTCAGTTGCCATACTAATCCGCTTTTTCTGGTTTTAAAGATAGTCAATTTCGGTTTTAAATGCGAATAGGCAATTCTATTGGTGAGTCTCACTTTTCTGACTATTCCTTTAACTTTACCCATACGATGATGGGATTCAGTTCGAACCCTGTTTCATCAGTCTCCTTCCTGATATAAAAATAGTCACCGTCCCCAAAAGCATGTAACAGTTGCTTCGTTCCATCTGCTACCGTGAATCCTTTCTTTAAATCATAGCCAACATTCTTTTCCTTATTGTATACAAATTGGGAAATCGGATGCTTATCGCTACGATAGGTCATGAAAAAATAATCACCCTGCCCGGTGATTTCTAATATATTAAATTCTTCCCTCTTGTCAGTAAAAGCAAAATCTAACCTACTATGCGGCTTGAGGTGATTCCCTTCTATAGTATATAAAGTATCCCTTTGCAAATCCTCATTCATGATCACTGCGAGGAATATCCCAGGCTCACGATCAAAAGAACTGATATATTGTTGCAAAATATATCTTCCCATTGTTTCCTTTCCGGAGAGGGGTACATTTTTGACAAGGATGGAGTCCGTTACTACAAGATGCTTATCCAGGCGGTAACCCATGATCTTTAGCACATTACCATTATTTCCAGACTGAATGAACCCCCCATGGGAAAGCACCCATACTCCGTTATCAGTGGCGTTTACATAAAATGGAAAAGGGAAATGAGCAGAACCGATAATTCCCCTTCTTCAATGTACTTCAACAGGGCATGGTTAAAATGGGCGGCCACCAATAAACTTTTGCTTTCGGAATCATATCTGATTGCCTGAGCCCCCAGGTACTCCCCCGGTGCCTCTCCTTTTTTTGCGATTTCACCCACATAGGAGCCGTCCAACCGAAATTTAATGATCCTATCCAGATCCAAGATATATAAATGTTCATCGGATTTGGTAATGCTGGAAAGAGATTTAACCTATATCTCATCTCCTGTTTCCAATGGAATTTCTTTGATAGAAGAAGCGATATCGGAAAGCATTAATTCTTCACCCTCTACATTGGTTCCTTTAATAACAGGAATTCCCTCCGGGTCCTTAGAACAGGAAATATGGAAAACCAACACAGCAAGCAAAAGAAAATTGTATTGAAATAGCTTCATTCAAAATCTGTTTGTTGATTGATTGTCCTGCGTAAGATAAGTTCTGACCCTGGTAATTCCTAGTTAGTTTTTTTTCCTGAAAATTCCGAACCGTGAATGCGAGACTTCAAACCTGAACCTGAAAACAGCAAAAGAAAATACCAATCAGGAATCGAGCTCCGTCAACCAGGAGAATTTCAGTTTGTGCAAAGAACCACTCAATCCGCCAACGTCACCCTAAATGGCGCCAACGGCAAACCTTCCTGGTTAAAAACGCCTGCCTGCGGATAATCTCCCCAGGCGTATCGAATGGCAGTGGGTTGGGTGACTTCTCCGTAATGCACCCGAATGGTATTTCCCTGCAAGACGGCATTCGCTGGATGAAATACTCCATCAGCGTCGGCAAGCTCAAAACCGCAGGATTCACCGGTACAATCCAAAACCAATTGCTGCCCCGGATCCTTCATATGGACAATTACCGTATCCGCCTTGACTTGATGAGAGCCATAATAGGGGCCATCGGCCTCCACGCTCAGTCCATACACTTTCTCGAGTGCCTGTAATGCCAGTCGCCTGCCAAATTCCTGCTTGTTTTTGGGGTGGACATCAAAGGGATCCCCAATATCGATGGAAACTACCATCCCGGTATGAGGAAGTTCCAATGCGGTTTCCTGCGCTTCACGGAGCGGACTTCTTACGAACGTCCTTTTTCCAAATTCATGGCTGGAATAGGTTCCGGTGTTTTGTACAAAAAGAAAAGGCAGCTTTTCATTCTTCCAGTAGGCTCTCCAGTCCCGAATCAGTCGCTTAAATAGCTGCGCATACAATTCAGGCCTTCTGGCATCGGCACCACCCTGGTCCCAAATAAAGCCTTTGATTCCGTAGGGAATGAGCGGACTGATCATACCGTTAAATAAAAACGAAGGCTCGTTTACATAAAAGGGCCTTGCAGGAGGAATGGGTTCCTGATTTTCGATTCCTTTCCAGCCGGAAACAAGTGATAATTGAAAATTACCGGAAGTTTCGTTTAAGGCATATTTTTCCGGGGCACCATGAAAGCTAGCTCCTCCCCATGGGTTGGAGAGACGCACGGTGATTTCGTTGATGCCACCCGCTATCCAGGCTGCAG
The DNA here is from genome assembly GCF_011290685.1 of Cyclobacterium plantarum. Classification (GTDB taxonomy): domain Bacteria; phylum Bacteroidota; class Bacteroidia; order Cytophagales; family Cyclobacteriaceae; genus Cyclobacterium; species Cyclobacterium plantarum. The sequence continues at coordinate 285,546 of NZ_JAANYN010000005.1, read as the reverse complement.
GCACCCTGATGCTTATCGGTGCTGGGTATTGGAAATATCCCAATTCCTGTCCATTCCAATACACATGACTTTGCCTGTCCAGGAATCCGAGCTGCAAGGTCAGGTCTGCGGTTGCCAACTCCTGCTCCAGGTTTACCTGCTGCTTTATCCACAGCACCTGGCCATGTGCCGCTGTATCATCAAAAAGATCCAAATCTTTCCAACCAGTTGCGGAATACCCGGGCTCAAGCATCTGGCGCTTAACTTCAGGGTCTGGATGACTCAACTTGTTTCTCCGGATACGGTGATGTTCATTTGCGGCCTGAACCTGATTACCCCAGGTTTGAGGAAAATACCGCAGATCGGTTTCCCGTTGTCGTGGCAGGGAGTCCACAAAATCCTGCAGCGTCTGTTCATTGGTCCAGGTCAATATACTGGTCCCACCCCAGGAACTGTGGATGATTCCAATCGGAATGTCCAATTCCCCGTGGAGCTTTTTCGAAAAGAACCAGGCAGGTGCAGAAAAATTAGCCAATGATTCCGGGCCAGCCATTTCCCAGCTACCAGCAGAAAGATCCTTCACCGGAACTGGTGAGGGGAATAGGGGCACATCGAAAAGCCGTATTTCCGGGTAATCGCTGTCCGCTAATTCTTCAGCAGCATTCCTGATTTCAGAATGGGGGATCCATTCCCAACCTCCAATGGGATGCTGCATATTGGATTGTCCTGAAGCCAGCCAGACATCTCCTATCAGAACGTTGTTGAATTCGACTTTTTTTTTGCCCCCTCGATGTTCATGGAATAGGGTCCGCCGGCTGGGAAGGCCGGTAGAGCTACCTCCCAGTTTCCGTTGGATGACACCCTTGCCCTGGCTGTTTTGTTTCCCATACGGACGGCCACTTCATCACCCGCTGTCCCGACACCCCAAACGGGGATCGGCTGATCCCTTTGGAGCACCATATTATCGGAGAATACCCTTGCGGTCTGTAGCGATTGGGGTAAACTGACCGGGACAACCGTACGGAGCATAACCGGTCCAAACAATCCCGAAGGTATCAATGGCACTTCCTCCCAGGGCACCCGGATATGGCTGATCCCTTTGATATTGGTTTCCTCGATATGCGTTTGGGTAAAGTTTCCTCCAGTAATGGCGTCTCCGGTAATCCGGTTGGACCAGGTATTGGCTACCTCGACGCGTAGCGTATTGATCCCCGGGCGAAGTAGATCGGTCACATCAAAACGATAAGGTTTGGCCCAGGTAATGCCCAAACGCTCATCATTCAGCCAGACCTCCGCCACATGTGAAAGATCTCCCAAATCCAGATAAGTCTTGGCACCGGCCTGGTCCGTAGGATGAAGGGCATGTACAAATTGCTTTTCATAACGGGCTGTTCCCGAAAAATATTTGATCCCCTCCACATCAGATGAAGTCCAGGATGTCAGCTCCGGAAACACAGCTTTTTCGGGAGCACCCCAGCCTTCCGGAAAAAACACCTCCCAGGCTCCATCAATATTACTTTCATGAATACTGCTATGTATTTCCTGAGAACCGGCTTCTTCACTCAATACAAAGATCCCCTCTTCCCATATCTCTATGCCGTCCGCCGAATAGGTTATTTTTGGCGGATGCAAACCAGCACCTGCAATTTGTGAATAATGCGCTTCAGCCTTTCCCGGCCCAAATACGACAAACTTGCTTTCGTAGGGAGCCAATGTAAGGGGAAGGCTGATTTGGGTTTCTTTTTGTTCATACACAGCCACCGGCACAATTTGGCCGCTAACCGGATCCCATATCTCCGGCACCTTATCCTGCTGCCGGAAATGCACATTTCTGGAAAGCCAATCCCCTGTGGTATTGACGATAAAATAGAAATCCATCTCCCCTTTTTGGTAATGGGTATAGTCCAGTGTATAGAATGACTTGTCGGCATAATCGAAATCAGGCACAATTCCCATTGCCTGCATCAGCCCTGTAGGGTCGCGATCCTGGTAGATCATTGATGCTCCCTCCGTAAATTCTTTTGGCCCATCCGCCTGCCAAAGTTCTTCCAGCCATCCATTCATATCAGGCATTCCTGGCTTCAATTTTCTGCGAGCAATCTCTTTTGGTCGGGGCCCGATGATTACCGCCCCCTTTTCTACCATATCTCTCAGCTTAAGCAAAACTTCCGGATGGATTTTATGCTCCTCCGTCAATGCCAGCACGCTGAATTTCGCTCCATTTATGGGATTAATGATCTTGCCTTCCTGCACTTCCAGCCCAAGGAGTATCTCCGTATTGACCAGTTCGTAGTCATAACCCGCCCCCGGGGAGAACCTGCCACGTTTATGCCCGCCATAATTGGGAATGGTATCCCCATAATAGTAAAGGAAATCAGCTTTAAAATCAGCCTCCTGAAGAATATAGGAAACCCTGGCCAGGTATTCGTTAAAAGGCCTGATCTTCGGCCACCATACCCTCTTGTCATTGTAATGGGTTCCTGCATGGTAGACGATACCGGGCACACCTGTTCCGTCCGGATTGTGGGTAGATCCATGCACCACCACTTTATTCATACCTTCAGCAAAAGCCCGGTCTCCGATCGGCTTCATCTCAAAAGGGCCTTCCTGCCAGTGTTGGAATGAAGTGAAGGCTTCCATTTCAACAATTCCCAGCCCATATATGTGAGAGGCCGAGGAGACTTCCTTCACCACCCGTAAAATATCCATCCCGTCTTCGTTGTACCGGCCGTGATTGATCCAGAATTCACCTCTGGGGATGTCGAGCCCTTTTCCCAAAGCTTTTAACGGTTCCACGGGAACATTGTGCAGGGGAAGACCGGGTCCTCCGGCCTCACTGTTGTTTTTGAGGCCATGGGCATTGCAGACTTCTTTGGATTTCATGTAAAAATTTTGGATCATCAGTTCGGACAAGGTCCGCTGAAAATCAGCCTGGAAATTGGCTGTTGTTTCGGCTGAAAATTCCGCTTCTTCAAATAAGATTGGCAGGAGTTTTTTGACATCATATCCATTGATCGACTTGAATTTCTCCGGTAGCGTGGGGGTCCAGGTAAAACCCCTGGCTTCATAACTGGCCATGTAAAGGCTTTTGAGGGCAGTTTGTCTCAGGTCCCCCAACACCGATTGCAATCTGTCGATGATATAATTAAAATGGAAGGCTGTGGCTTCGGCATCGTAATGGTCCACAATGGGGCCTGCGGAATATTTACTGGGCAGAATCAGGTTTTCACCGGAATTAGAACTCACATATCGTACAATTTTCCATTCTCCTTCCGGAGCCTCCCAGTCCAGAATCTCCGTTTTAGGATTGAAAAATTCTGAAATATCCCTGATTTGGCTGGTATCTGCCAGACTTTCTCCGGGAAATTCGGGAATCGCCAGCAGGGCGATTTCGGCTGCATAAACCGGTTTACCATCCGCTCCGAATTCTATCATCCGCTTTCTTCCTCTTGGATCCCTTTCCGGTATTTCGGGAAAGGGAATGGTAATTTTCTGTCTTTTGCCACCGGAAAGATTGACCTTAGATTGATAAATGGATTTGGCGGCATGCTCTGGGGTCAGCCAGTTCCCTCCCGCATTCCAACTACTGGCCGTATTTAAGCCTACTTCCAACTCCAACTTTCCGGCTTCCTCCACCGCAAATTGGATAGTTTTCAAGGATTCTTCTCCCAAAAATTCCGGACCTGTGCCGACCAGAATTGTATCTCTGGATCCGATTTCAAATATGGTAAACCCAGATACTCCGGCTTCCTTGAATGCACGTATTTCTTCCTTTAACCGCAGGCTATCTACATGCCCACCCAGCCACCAATGGTAAACGATGGGGTGGGCATCGGGAGGCGGGGTTTGAAACCCTCTGTGAAACTTTTCATATTCCGGGCTATTTTGTCCAAAACCAGGCAAAATAAGCCCGGCAAAAAAACCGGAAAGGAAAAGGATGTATTTGATTTTTGTATTCATGGTCTGGAGATTTTGGGATTTAAGATTCGTTACTATTGGGTAAGCGAGCTGTGTTCCGGCAAGGGATGCCATTCCAGAAACGGATCGCCGATTTCCCTGATCCATGCTGATAATGCTGCCTTCATGGTGTTTTTGACAGACAGATAATTTTCTTCATAGGCCAGATTGGTTGTTTCTCCCGGATCCTTCCACAAATCGAACAATTGCTCGTTTCTTTCTCCCTGATTATACAGGTTATATTTAAAGCGCTTATTCCGAATCATTCTTGCATGCCTGGTGGAATCCAGTTTATCATCGGCCAACTGCACGACCAAATAGTCCCTTAAATTCTCCCGGGGATCTTCCAACACCGGCCTCAGGCTTTTGCCGGTAAATTGGGCATTATTTCCGACACCGGCATAATCCAATAAGGTTGGCGCCAGGTCTACTCCCGAGACCAACTGATCCCGGTTTATACTTCGGGAGGGGACATGCCCCTTCCAGCGAATAATAAAGGGAACCGTAGCTGCCTCCTCATATAAACTCAATTTGGCTGCCCAGCGGTGCGCAGCGGCACCATCTCCATGTTCGCTGGTAAGGACTACAATTGTATTGTCATCCAGCCCTGCGGATTTAAGTGCCTCCATTATTTTTCCTATCTCTTTGTCTACCATCTCCGTAAACCGGTAATAATGGTACAGGTAGGCCCGCCAGTCTTCGGGGCTGTAGTCTTTGGTTAACAACAGCTCATCCCCATAATGGTCCATCAACCGTTTTTCGTCAAGGAATTCCGGCTCATCTTCGGCAATTCCAAAATTCGGAGGCAAAGGAGGGAGCGTATCCAACTCGTCAGCTTTGGCATACTCATCAGGCCTTCTCGGCACATGGCAAATGTCATGCGGATTGTGAAGGGAAACGGCCAGAAGAAAGGGATTTTCACTGTTATACTCCCGAATATAATTTACCGCTGCATCTGCAATAGGTCCGTCAGTGTCCTCACCCAGGTCCCAGGCCTCATCCAGAGACTGAAAGGGAATCACTTTAAACCCCGACACGGAATCCATATTGTCTTTGGCAGGGTAGGATTGCGGCAGGTGCCACTTTCCTGCCCAGGCTGTTTGATATCCTGCATCTTGAAAAAGATGGCCAATCGTGGGCACGGAGGAATCAATATGTGTGGAATTCCAGACCACACCTGTTTTATGAGGCATCATTCCTGTAATCAGGCTGCTCCTGGCAGGCCCGCACACCGGACTGGTACAATAAGACGCTGTAAAATAGGTACCTTCAGCTGCCAACTGATCCATTGCAGGCGTATGTAAATTTGGATTGCCCAAATAACTGATGGCATCATTGGTTTGCTGATCGGTAAGTATGATCAGGATATTTGGCTTTGCTTTCTCTTCGCCTTTTTCGGAACATCCAGGTAAGAATACCCCGATTATAAGGATTGAGAACAGATAGGATAAGTTATCGAAACGCATAGAAAATAGGATTTATTGGTAGTGCCTAAGCAGTATTAAGCATTGATTTGAGCGACATCGTTTTTTAGATTTTATTACCAGGCAAACACCACTGTTCCGGTAACATTACTTACTTCTACATAGGATCCTCTTTCGTCATTAATTACAGTAAACTGGACCTGTCCGCTTTTCCAGGGATAGCCGGAATTAAGAAAAACCTGCAAATCATCCTTCGTGACAGCGTCCTGGGGATAAAACCTTAGGGTGCCGTTCTTTAATCCGCTCACCTGGTACCGCTTTTCAATTCCTTTTTGACCTGAATGTAGCTCCTTAAAGGAGAGCATACCAGACTCCTGCTCCACAAAAGCCCGACACTCCCTGTGCCATGCGGTAGGCATGGTATATGTGGAATGGCCCTCTTCAAGTATCGTTTCCAGACCCAACAGCAATGGTGCCCCCTGTTCAAATTTAAAATATTGCTTAACGGTAGAATTCGGATTATACCCGGAGAAAATAAAGGCATTGTCCGATCGGTTGATGGTCAGCACCGGATCTTTAATCGAAATATTCTGTTTTTCAACCTTGAGGTTCATTCCAAATGCCGACAACATCTTTCGAAGTAATCCTGGAACAATTACATATTCTTCCGGATCATCCGGGGTCAATAGCCTGCCTCCCGTAAAATCACTGGAGTTGGTCCCTCTAAAATACAAAACTTTACCTCCCTTCCAATCCGGATGGGCCCGAACCCAGGCCATGTCTCTTAACTGGCCCGATTGCTCCACATGAAGCAGTTTTCTTGAATATTCATCTTCGGGATCACTCATTTTCGAACGGAACCCTCCGCCGGAAAATAAAGACCTATGGTTAATCAAACCAGGAGCATTCTTCTCCACCAGATCTTCATTTACCCTGGAAACCAATCGCATTTCACCTTTTAAAGGAGCTAAGTTAGTAAGATTGATAAAATCCATAAATTCGGGGCCCGAATGATCCATCGGCCCGAATACAATGAGTTTGCCTCCATTTTTCACAAACTCCATTAAGGCCTTCTCATAGCGCGAATCTTTTGCCGGGGCAATGGTAACCAGCACCGATTCTTTAAATATCCCGGACTTTTTTACGTTTACTTCCTGAAAAGATGTCGTAGAAATAACCGTATTCAATGGCAGACCGGAATTGATGGCCTGCCGGATAAACCAATCACCATAATATACCTCTGGTAACCTTCCGTCCTCATTTTTTGCCCAATCATGGTACTCGTCAAATGGGTACACCCAAACCAACGGACCTGGGGATGTAGGCAGGTCATACCTGGCCTTTAGAATATGAGGGATCACTTCATCAGGTACCTGCGTAGGCATATTCCCATAAGTATCATCAATGGTCAGGAAATTCAGATGGCTGGGAACACCCATTTCTCCATTTTCATCAATTCTTCCTACTGACATCGGCAGGTAAATGTCATGCGGTTCCCGCCCATACCTGTCGAGCCAAGGGCTATTGATCCACCATGGGTCATGCGTGTAGTACCTAAAAGGAAACCTGGAATCAGGCAATTCAGCCATTCTGGACATGTATCCGGCCAACTCTAACCCAAAATCGCCATCCAGAGCAGCCCATGGAGAATTAGGCGGAGGCAACATGTTAAATCCTCCCTCATAGATTCCTTTCAAATCGACCGCATCCCTGGCCAGGTCAGTGCCTACGGAAAGATTTGTTCCGCGGGTTTGAATGGGAAAATCCGGACATTCCTGACGAAAAAGCTTCCAGAATTCCAATACTTTTCCTGCGGCAGGGTTGAGCTTTTCTTCCTGAAAATCTTTCCCGGAAAAAATGGCCCCTGTGGCAGACCATCCTTCTGCTCCAAACCCAAACCCGTTGCTGAACCAGATATAATCAAAGCCTAAATCGGTAAGAAAATGTTGGCTCTGCCGGCCAAAGAAAGTACCAAACGGTGTCTCGTCGGGAATACCGTCAGGAAAGCCAGCATAGGTTTCGGAATCACCTTCCAATACAGCATAACTGCTCACAAAGGTTTTGTGCCCCATGGCATTGCCACCCAATATTTCCGGGTGTTTTTCATATTTAAAAGGGGATTTGGCGAATTCCGGCCCTGGATCAAAAGTGGCTCCTACCAGAATCGGTTTACCCGTAATTCTTCTACCTGCTTCTTTGAGGGATTTAACGATAAAAGCCAGGTCCCCATAATTGAATTCCGGAGGATTTTCCCGATACAAAAGGGCTCTTTCATGAAGGGAGAGGGATTCTGGCCCTGATCCCACTTCATGTTCCGTATTCGGGTTTCCCATGTACATCGCCCATTCCAAAGGTTGAAACTTATTGCCCTTATAATCCAGTATTTCTGACCCGTCGCCGGTCCATAACATGACGGAAACGGTATCAGCATGCCGGAGTAAGGATTGCCACTGGGTAAACATTTCATGGGCGACCGCCCGAATATACGCCTTCTCGTTAACCTTAAAAGGCTTTAGGGAAGCCTCCAACGTAATGTTGTTGAACGGCTTTCCCTTAAGATTATCCTGTGCGTTCGTGTGCCATGCAATAAGCAGGCACACGAAAAGTAACCCGTACCTCATGAATGTGGTCATCAGTACCCGGTGTTTTGTCCTAGGTCAGGATTGATGTCGATTTCCCTCAGGGGTATCGGCATCACCAAATTATGCTCCTCCACTGTAAAATTCATGTTATTCTGCTGAAAATACCCGTTCATAACCGGTAAAAGCCTGCCTGTTCTTACCAGATCAAACCAACGGTGTCCCTCCAGGAAAAATTCTACCCGCCTTTCCTGTTCCAATGCCAATGACAGCTCATCTGAAGACAAGCCTGATAAATCTTCCAAATCGGCACGATTTCGCACCCTATTCAGGTATTCCAATGATTCCCCGGTATTTCCTGTCTGGTTAATCGCCTCTGCGTACATCAATAATACGTCTGCATACCTAAGCGCAGTAAAATTCACTCCTCCATCTCCCTGGACACCTGTCGTAAAATCTACAAATTTAAGTCCATACAATTCATCTTCGTATTCTCCGGTAACCAAAAGCACCGAGTCACCAATCGAAGCCTCTCTCCTTAGATCGCCGGTTTCATAGGCATTTGCCATATCAGGAGTAGGAAGCACCCTTCCGGAACCTTGCATCTGATTCGGGAAAATATCCATATCAAACCGGGCAGGCGTAAAAATACTGGAGAAACCGTTGCCCACGCCCAGGTTACCAGACATGAATTTAATTTCAAATATAGATTCATCCAGATCATCATTTCCCGGACTAAATAAGCTTTTGTAATCCTCGTTGAGGGTGTAGGCGTTGCTATCTATCACTTCCTTCAGAATGCTGGCGGCCAGGTCATATTCCTGAGTAGTCAGGTAGACCTTCCCTAGCAAGGTTTTTGCCGCAGCGGTTGAAGCCCTGGATTTTCCCAAACCATTTACCCCTTCCAATAGCATGGCAGCCTGGGTGAGGTCCTGCTCAATCAGGGCATATACTTCCTCAATAGGTTTTCTTGACATGTCGTACGAATTTATCGCTGCGGGACTTCTGAAAGCAACATCCACTATAGGAACCTGTCCAAATGTCCTTACCAGGTGAAAGTAGCCGTATGCCCTTAAAAACAGTGCCTCTCCCCGGATCTGATCCTTTGCCGATGCACTCATTTCCACATCGTCCAACCGGTTGAGAATATTATTGGATCTGGACACGGTAGTAAAACACAGCGACCAAACGGTATTCAGAAAGCCGTTGGCAGGGGTAAAATTCACTTCGTCCAACTCCACTTCCGAAACAGTGGGCGATGTCCATTGAATTTCCGCATTATCAGTAGTGAGTTCACCCAAATATACCAACGCGGTGCTGTGAAGGTTTTGTAACCCGGAATAACTCCCAATTAAAGCAGTTTCGAAATCGTTGACATTTTGATAAAACGAGCCTTCACTGATCTGATGCTCAGGCTCCAATTCCAGAAAATCAGAGCAAGCCGACATTAATATGCAGCAAACTATATATATGTAATATCTTTTCATGACGTTCTTTCTAAGGTTATAGGGTTATTTTAAGACCAAGTGTATAGGTACGTGGAAGCGGGTAGTTCAAATAGTCCAATCCTGCATTGACCACATTATTTCCCGTAGTAGTAGATTCCGGGTCGTATCCCGGATAGTCGGTCCAGGTGTAAAGATTGGCAATATTGCCATACACATTTAATCTGGTTAGCTTGAACCTGCTCACCAGCTCCTGCGGCATTTCATATCCCAACATGACGTTTCTTAACCTCACAAATGAGGCATCAAATAGGAATTGGGAAGAAGTACCAAAACCGTTGGCATAGTTACTTCGGATGGCCCTGGGGATAATCCCATCCCCGGGATTTTCCTCTGATCGCCACCTCCGGTCCTGAATCGCCAACCCATTTTGCACACTATTAGAACCCATCAAGGAGCCACCAGACATCAAATAAGTTTGAGCACCTTGTGATCCCACAAGTGAAACATTGAGGCTAAATGCCCCCAACCTGAAATTATTATCCATTCCCCATACAAAATCTGGCCAGGGATCTCCTACTATTTTCCGGTCGTTTTGATTGATGACACCATTTCCGTCCACATCTTCAAACCTAAGATCGCCAGCCTGGGTCCTTGGGTGAAACAACGCCGCACCATCCAACTCCTCACTTGTCATGAATACGCCTAATTTGTTGATTAGGAAAAAACTGGAAACAGGATATCCTACCTGAGTGACCTGAAAGGAGGAGGTAGCTATTCTTCCACCCTCAGTGGCCAATTTCAATACTTTGTTTCTATTGGCCGTAAATGTAAAGTTACTGTTCCAACCAAAATTGGTTTGGTTGACATTAATGGTATTCAACCCCAACTCAAGCCCTTTGTTCTCAATATCGCCAATGTTTTGGGTGGAACTTGTAAATCCTGAAGCCGCTGGCAACTGAACGGCCAAGAGCAGGTCTGTTTTGAGGTCACGGTACACGTCTGCCGTGAGGTTTATCCTGTCCTGAAACAAGCCCAAATCCAAACCAAAATTGGTTTGTCTCGATATTTCCCATGTAAGGTCGTCATTGGCCAAACTGCTCGGCACCAAACCCGGAATCAATCCGCTATTATTAATATAGCGTGTGGTAGACAATAACCCAATATGGGTATAGTTACCGATTTGATTATTACCCGAAATACCATAACTGGCCCTCAGTTTTAAATTACTGAGAAAATCTGCATTGCTAAGAAACTCCTCTTCGGATATATTGTATCCTACTGAAAACGAAGGAAACGATCCCCATTTGTAATTGCTGCCAAACCGGGAACTGCCATCCCGTCTAATGGTGGCGGTAAACAAATATTTGCCGTCATGAGCATAATTAACCCTTGCCATCAGTGACATCAGTGACCATTCATTCAAGGTTTGGGTACCTGCATTCACAATTCCTCCCGACAGGTAAGTCACATAATTAGTAGGGAAATCAGAAGCTCCTGCAGATAGCCTGTCACTGCTATTTTTCTGAGCGGTAAAACCAACTACTGCATTGAGAGAATGCTTGTTATCAAAAATCCGATTATAGTTAAGTGTGTTTTCATTTAGCCAATTCAAACTCTCGATTTTGGTAGCACCTGCGGTCGCAGGGTAATTCAGAGAGGTATACAATGGAACAGCATTTGACCGCCATAAACGCGTATTATTGGAGGTGAAATTTACTCCGGCAGAAGTCCTGAACATCAGGTTTTCTGTTAAATCTACTTCCAGGTAGTTATTGGTAAAAACATCCATCACTTTCCTTCTGTCCTGTGTCCCTTCACTTACTGCCAGCACATTGGCCAGAAAGCCCAAGCCGTCAGTAACATCCGCCTGGTCAAAATAATAATTCCCTTCATCATCATAAACAGGAATAGTGGGTGATGCGGCCAGTGCATTTGAAAGAAGCCCTCCTTGTCCGTAATGAGATTCGGTATTGGCAAAACGCCCATAACCATAAGAACCGTACGTAGATGTTCCGACGCGGATATTATCGGTGATCTGGGCATCAAAATTCACCCGCAAGTTAAATCGGTTGTAATCAGAATTAACGACGATTCCTTCCTGAGAAAAATAGCCGGCTGAGATAAAAAAATTGGTATTGTCTGTCCCCCCTCTGGAAGAAAGCTGAATATTACTGACAGGAGCTGTCCTGAAAATGACATCCTGCCAGTCGGTGTCAGTAGTAATGGATGAAGGGTTTCTGAACTCCGGCCTTACCCGTGTTGCCACACTTCGCACCGAATTGGGGTCATCAATGTTTCCTCCTGCAAATACCCAGGCGTTGTCTCTGCCATCTGCTACAAATTCTGCGTACTGCTGCGCATTCATCATATCCAATTTGTTAGCCACTTCCTGGTAACCATGTGATATATCCAGGTTTATTTGTGCCTTTTCATAAGATCCTCTTTTGGTGGTAATAATGACCACTCCGTTGGAGCCCCTTGAACCATAAATTGCCGTAGCAGAAGCATCCTTTAATATTTCGATGGACTCAATATCCGATGGATTGATGGAAGTGAGAGGGTTGATCCTGTTGGATGTGTTGGAAGCCATGTTTTCCGAAGAAAAGCTGGATCCGCCATAACCACTCATATCCGTATTGCCTCCACCATCGACCGGGTACCCGTCAATTACATATAGTGGCTGGTTGCCTCCTGTAATGGAACTTACGCCCCTTACCAGAATATTCACATTCCCACCTGGAGCACCTGAAGTTTGGTTGATCTGTACTCCGGGAACCTTTCCCTGCAACATCTGGTCAAAACTAACTGAGGAGGGCTGTAAAAACTCCTCAGATGTGATCCGGGAAATGGACCCACTCAAATCCTTTCTTCGTTGGGTACCATAACCTACTACCACTACTTCATCCAGTTGTTTTTGATCAGTCCGCAATCGAATATTCACTACATTCTGGCTGCCAACCGGAACCTCCTCAGTAATGTACCCTACGTAAGAGAAGATCAAAACGGAGCTGGTACTGCTTACGTCGATCTGAAATTCTCCATCAATGTCCGTCACGGTGCCGTTGGAGGTGCCTTTCTCCAATACGGTTACTCCCGGAATAGTGCTACCGTCTTCTGCGGCCGTCACTGTTCCGCTGATGTTCAACCGATCAGCGACTTGCGCAAACAGGTTATAATGGCCGGGAAAGATCCCCAGGATCATTAGAACCACCGAAATTTTGAAAGCTGTTTTCATGGTATTTTGGTTTTGGTTATTAACTTGGTTTATGAGACAATCACCGATTCGATTTGCAGGTAATTGGCGATTTTTTGGATGCTGCCGGCATGATGACCAATACCCAGGGCAAAATGGTGGGTGGGTCCTTCCTTGACCCATTTGGTAAGAAAGGTCCGCACATCGGGTTTAAAGAAGCCCCTGGTATTGGTATTCCCAGTAGGAGGAATGGGGCCTTCCACCGATTCTCCTTCGGCCATTACAAATTTGAATTTTCCCTGGTAAGTTGAACTGATGCTCAGCATGGTAATGGGCCCCTCCTTGATCTTGAATTCTACCCCTGCACCAAAGCCAGGCTTACCGTGGTATTTCTTTAAACTCCGCAAGACTGGCTTCCCCTGAGCGATGGAGATATTGTGCGGACCATCATGCCCTACCAGTACAAAGTTTTCTTTAAAATCTACGGGATGAAACTCTGCAAAACTTCCACCGATCCCCAGGCGGTCCATGATAAACATGGCCAGGCAAGTTTTAAGGTCAGATTCCCCACACATCGGAAAACCAGAACTAGTCAGCAGGGAGTTGCCCACGATCAGGTTGGACATGACCAATTGGGTAGGGCTGTTGTCCTCTCCATTATAGTAGTAGGCCAAACCATCTAGCTCTTCACTCTCAATGAATTTCTTCAGGGCCAGAGATGCCTTTGCAGCCACACTTAAATCGGCTGGCTTTAATTTTTCGGAAATGGGGTCAGATACCGGGTCCGGCGTATCAAAGAATGAAAGTATGCGCTTTTCTTCCCGGGTTACTTCCGCATCGCTTACCTGGTTGACATACTGGTGAACGATTTGATTGGCCTCACACTGCACCACATGTACACCAAAATGAGCAGTAAGCATGGTCGCATCCGTATGCATGTCCAGCATGGCTTCTATGGGATGCCCTATATGGCCGATCCTGGCTGTTTTCAGCCCATGCAAAACTTTCGCAATCCGACAATATTCCCCAATCAAAGCCTCTGCCTCCGGATCATCATGAAGTGTACCTATGATGACCTCGGGCACCTGTTTCCCAAACCTTACTGCCACCCCGGCAAATTCCGGAAGGGAACAGATATCGTCATTATACAATTGCATGTAGGTTGAGGCACGGGAATAGTCCATGGCTTTGTCCGGCTGCAGGGCAACCAGAACAATGGGAACCTCCATATTTTTGATAATGGCCCCAAAAGTACTGGAAGTAGCATAGGTGAGCATGTCACAAAAAATCAAATCAAGATTAGCAGCTTTAAGTTTAGGCACCAAAGCATAGGCGGATTGGGCATCATCTACCAGTCCAAAATCAACGATTTCTACCTGGTGCTTTTTTAATTTCTCCAGGAATACCCCTTGCTTTTTCAAAAGATCTTCCAATAATCCGTCAAACTGAGACCAATATTTGAAATACCCAACGCCAAACACCCCTATTCTGGGTTTTGATTCCATGCGCCTTTCAAGCTGGTAGGTATCAGACCCGGACTTTACATCTTTTATCGGCTTTTTCATTTTTCTATGTTTAAAAATTTGAAATTTCAACGGCTATTCATTCAATACATGGCCCATTTTCCCATTTGCTGCAAATTCCATTGAGGTAATCTTCGGAACAAAAACCAGCAGTATTACAAACGCCAATGGGTACATGATCCCCGCCACCAGCCATAAAGGCCCGTAAGAGTGATTTTGGGCAACCCAGCCTATCACCGGATTCAGGATCATGCCGGAAACCGCTCCCGCCGTTCCCGAAAGTCCCACCACCGTGGAAGTGGCATATTTACCGAATATGTCTGTTATGGCTGTGATGTAGTTGGTAATCCAGAAACCATGGGCAAGCATCATCAGGGACATGAGCAAAATGGCCACTTCTACAGAGGATACAGTGGAGATAAATGGAGCCACCAGCGTGAGTGCCGCAGCAAAACCCATGACCCATTTCCTGGCAGCATTTATCGTCAGGTTTCGGGATACCAGCTTGTCCGAGAACCATCCACCCATGATATTTGACAGTCCGAGGGCCAGGAAAGGAATCCAAAAGAGTTCTCCTATCCTTTCAAAAGACAGGTCACGTTCCTGGTTGAGGTATTTGGGTACCCAAAACATCAAAAAATAAAATACCGGGTCCAATAAAAATCGGATCAGAATGAACGCTAGTACGGTTCGGTTCTTTAGTAATTGGAGCAAGGGAACTTGAAATGGGCTTGCTTCTCTTTTTGTTTCCCTTTGTGAAACCGCGTGCAGGCTTTTTTTCCAGGATGGGGCAAACCAGGCAATGACCCATACCACTCCTACAATTCCTGGAATGATAAAGGCCCAGCGCCATCCATATTGTCCGGATATCACTATGGTCAGGGGAGGAGCTACGACCGCTCCTATAGCCGCTCCTCCAATGGCAACTCCATTGGCCAGTGCCCGTTCTTTTTTATCAAACCATTCGTACACCGTCTTGGCAGCCCCTGGGAAACAGCCCCCCTCTCCCATGCCCAGAAGAAACCTAAATCCCAGCAAATGGTAAAAATTGCTCATGACACCGTGAAGCGCACTGGCGATTGACCAAATGCCTACCGACAAGCCCAGGCCCAACTTTCCGCCTACCTTGTCTATCAGACGACCTCCTACTGTAAACATTAGCGCATAACTGATCAAAAAACCAGTATTGACCCAGCCATATTCCACATCAGAAATTTGCAACTCCTCCTGAATTTTAATGATTGTCATAGACAACACCTGCCTGTCAAGAAAATTCAGGCCGGTGGCTATAAACACCAGGATCAATATGTACCAGCGGATTTTTGGGCTCATATACTTAACGCTCTAAGTTGCAAAAGCAATAATATAACCTTTGAAGCTAAAAAACAAGAGTTAAGCACCCATTTGCAATATTATTTTGTCAAAAAGATATTTTTCCTAATATAAATCTATTAATTTTTATAAATAAAAATCCAACCTAACGCACTATGTAAAAAATTGATAAGGTAAAGAAGGTACTGGAAATGATCAAAGCTATAATATAATCAATTGAAAGAGAGAGCTTTTAATCCTAAAATCCAAATATGATTCTGAAATAGGAAAAGAAAAAATTCAAGGTGGTCAGAAAAAATATTTGAGGAAAATCATACCTTTTTTGTTCCTGAATGGACAATCTCATTGTACTCCGGATGGGCAATAATGGCAAATTTGTATTTGTCACCGCGGTACAATGATTTTTCCAGCTCCAGCACGTCTCCGGGTTGGCACATTACCACACTATCCAATATGAAAACCGGCAGGGCTTCCGGGGCTTCAAAATAATTGGTACTGTCATCAGGAGGAAGGATGATGGTACTTAGATTTTGCTTGATATCAGAGATTTTGTGATTGTATTTGTCCTCATACACCTTAAAATAAGACAGATCGGTAGAAAGCATGTTTATCCTGGGACATAGCCTGATAGAAATGTATTTGGTTTCATCCTTGAGCAACAGGTCATCTGCATACCTCAACTGATGCACCTTGAGTACCGGTCCCTTCATGATGTAGTGTTTTCCGCTAATCTCAGTAGAGATTCCGTGGTCCAGAATGGTCTTTTCCAATACCACCGTCTTTGGCTGAAATCCTTCCACTTTGAGCCCTTCATCAAACCCTCGTCTCGTTGCGTCTATAGAACCCAATACCCGCAGCAGGTGGTGGTCTTCCGTTTTGTTCAATACAAAAGTACCCTTACCCTTGATGCGTTGGGCATAACCCTTGGATTCGATCTGCTGGAGACTTTTACGGGCGGTCGTATTGCTGACGCCAAAAGTTTGGATCAGTTCGTTTTCTGATGGAACTTTATCGCCGGGGAGGAGCTCCCCTGACCTGATTTTATCAATTATCCAATCGCTGATCTTGACGAATTTAGGTTTCATCTGTTGTGGTTTTAAAAAAGGTATTAATTTATAGTTTGTTAATGTGCTTGTTAGCAATAGGCCGCTGTTGCCCAATGTCCGTTAGTATTGCATGCAGTATGTGTTAGGTTTGCAAAAGTAAATTAAAAAGGTTCAAACACCACGTCAGGAATTAAAAACATGACTTTGTGCCCCACGACCCACCTTCAAATATTTCAATTGGGCTTGTTTACGATAAAACAATTTCAATTAACATGAAGATGATTATTTCTTCACCAATAGAAGTTTATAAAAGGTGATGTATTCTTGCTCCTCTCCGACAAAGTCATCATCCCTGAGGGCGTAGAAGGGCTTGTCTAGCCCTTCGATATTCATAATTCTCCCGATTCGGTATGGAACGATGATTTCATTGGAAAGAATGGTATCTGGCGAAATGATTTTCAGCACCTGGTTCTGAAAATCCTTGTATTTGGGGAAGTTTTTTGGAAGGTTCAATTCGTTTTGAACGAATATTTCTTCGTCAATTCCTTCTTCATAGTAAACTACTGTCCCTTTTTCTGTCACAAAAAGCTGTCTTATCGCCCCATCAAGCATTCTGCTTCCAGAGATGTATTGATATTTCTCTTGGTGTTCACCATTATCCAAAAACTTTGAAGGTTTAAAGTTTACCGTGTGTAGGAAAGAACCTCCATCATTAAGGTCGAAGACATGAATCATCGGCTCATTGCTTAATGCCAGGTGAAGTCTAGTACTCGAAATGCCAAATTGGATCCAAGGTCTTTCAAAGAATTTATCAGACGAATATCTCGAGGTACTCGGAATCTTAATTAGTGGCACCGAACCTCCTGTTTTCGGGTCAATTTTTTCTAACAAAAAATGGTCTCGGATGAAATGTGGATCGTAAGGGTTTGCCCCATCTCTGCCGGGATAGTAACTGACCAAGGAATCATTCCAAAAATCCAAACTTCGAAAAAAGCCCCCTCCGTCGTTTGCTTGGCTTGGAAATGGAAGGGTGATCTCTTGCTTCAACGTTAAATCCCTATTTAGCTCGTACAACCATCCCACGAAACTCGCTGCAAAAAGCCTTCCGTCATCCGTGTACCGTAGTTGGGTTGGGTATTGAACTTTTCCGGGGCCATCCGTTGGGTAAGACCTTTCATAATGAATCTTTCCAGTGGAGTCAAACTCAATCAATTTATTTTCCTGAAAATTAAAAAACACCCCTTTCCCATTTCTAAAATCTCCACCACCAACACTCCCCAGGTAATCTACCTGAATAGAGTCCAAAATCACAAGTTCCCATTCGTTTGACGCTGAACTTTTGCTTGAGAGGTTCGTCCGGTCGGTACACCCATAGACCGATACCATCATTGATAATAAAAAAATACGAAAATTGACCATTTGAAATTTAGTTTAGCATATAAACGCTTAAATCACCCACCTCCTGGACGCTATCTGGTAGTAGCAATATAATGGTTTTTAGGCTGTATACCTTGGCTTTGTTCGCATCTTTTTGGATAAACTGGTTATTACATTTCTTCGCCCTCGCTAAGCATTCCGCAATAGCTGAACCTTCTGTTAGTTTTCGGTATTCTTTTCTTTTAGAAGGCACGAATCCTCACCAATAGATCCGTATGCCGCCGAAATGTGCGAAATTAACTCCTAAAAGGGACCTTAAGCGTAGTAGCTTAACCCGTTTAAAAAAACATCAACTGTTTAGCTGGTTTCCCTTCGGCCCGGAATGCGCATGATTGTTACCGACCCAACAATAGCTTTTTACCATACTTTCCGCCATTTCGGTTGGCATGGATTGTGGGTCGGTGCCGGTTTGGATCGGAACCACCCACCAGGCATCTTCTCCATCAGTAGTGGAATTCCAATATACCAAAGTTGCGAAGGTGTAAATTCTTACCGGAGGGGAGAAGGATACCAGGTAATAACCGAAATCCCGGTAAAGGGTAAAAATTGACTCAGTCTTTTGAACTGACCATTGAATACTTTTCCAGGTATTCCTTCGGGGGAGTATGCCACTCGGAAAGCCGGCTTACATCGGTCCGAATACAGTGGTAAATAAAGCTATAAAGCAGTTCGCTTATTTCATCAGGCAACTTCCTTTTTGCCCCTGAATCCAAAATTTCCCACTGCTCAGCCTCATTTTCTTTTTCTATCTCCAGCATGGCATAGCTTACCGGCAATCGTGCAGTTCTGACACGTTCCAGCTGTTCCGGATTATCTTTTACCGCCCATTCGGCCTTATCAAAAATACCATTGTAGGCTACGATAAGGTCCGGTGTCAGGTAGGACTCTTGTTCCTGCGAAGGTCCCCCAAAAATAGAGAGTTTCCTTCCTGTGCCCCCCTGGTTGTGCTCATGCATCAGGTTGATATATGCCCTGATATGGCCAGCTGCCTGCCCATAATAAGCCAGTAGAAATTCGGTCATTTCTTTTTCCAGATCTATCTCCGGATCATTGACCAATTTGGTCAATAAGTAAGCCCTCAGAGCAGCAAATTCCCCTCCCGATTGGATATTTCCCTGAGCAAAAACAGCACTTACCCGATTCTCCTTTAAGAACCTGATATTGGGCTGAAGGGTGCGCAGGTTTGGAAAGGGGGAAAGCAGGTTTGAAAACTGAATGTTATAATCCCAGACCAAGATATTATCTGTCAACTTACCCCAGCCTTTCAGGTCTTCACTGAATGCGGGATCTCCCGACTCAAGGGGTTCATTTCTGGTGCTCTCTATGCTACAAAGCATGATATTCACATTATCTGCAGGAACCAGATCCTTGGGGGGTACACGGGTGTATTGGTAGGCCAGGGTAGAAATAATTTTATCCGGAAATCTTTCAGCCACTTTATTGACAAAGGTTAGCATGGAACCCATTCCCAGGGCAGGATATTCGCTACCATGGGTTTCGTAGAGCTTTTCCTCCGGGGAAAAAGCTGCATGCTGTGCGTCTAAGGCAGCACAGTGCTCACAACGGCAGTAATTGACATTATCGTTTTGACTCACCGACCAGTATTTCGCACCGGGATTCTGGTCAATTGCCTTTTGCAGGTTTTCGCAGACGATCTCCAATACCTCAGGATTGGTAAGACAAAGCTGTGCCTCGGGCTGTTCACTTTTTCCATCCCAGGATGGCACCAGCCCGGCATGTCGTTTTCCCTCATAATAACTGAAATATTCCGGATTGGATTCTCCGTATTCTTTTGGGTCCAAAAGTTGGTGAAAGGTATGCACCCAATATCCCCAGGCTGTGGGAGAAGAACCTTTGCCGGAAAAGGAATGAAGTCTGTGCCAATCCATGAATTCAGGATCATAAACATCCTGATAAAACACCTCCCTGAAAGAAAATACCGGAACCTCCAGCTCATCTATCTGTCCCAGGTGGATGGTAGATTGCCGCGGAATATGATCCACTTTGGAGGTATACTTCCTACAGCCCAGATAATTTCCCAGAAAGGCATAAACCCCATATATAACCCCTTTCTCCGGCCCGCCAAGGATAATCAGTTTCTTGCCCCGGGTCCCTATATAATGACCTTCCGGACCCAGGTCTTCAAGGGAAATACCTTTTACCTCTGGTCTGTTTACATTTCCAATGAGGATTTCTAAGTCGGAAATACCTTCATCATCGTGATTTACCGGAATAATAGCATCCGAAATGCGTTGCAAATAATCCTGCAAAACCATGGCCGCCTGAATCTCCTGGACAGCTGCATCCTCGGGAAGCACGATTTGGTATTCGCTATTTCCCTTCTCCACCAAATTCAAATCCTGAGCCAGGGACAAAGGTCCGGAATAAACAGCCACAAGCAGATAGCTGATTGCAAAATGAGTTACTTTGGCGTACATTACAAATTGGGTTTAATGTTTATTGAAAAGAAATCACGGACCTTGCCTCAAGGACTTAGACTGTCAAAAAAGGTTACCGCATGCCTTACATCCTTCAGGTTATCCTCCATATTATGTTCGCACTCCACATAGACTTCCCCATCAAATCCCTGCCTACCGAGTTCTGCAACCACCGCTTCGAAATCAACGATCCCTTCGCCCACCATCCTGTCTTTGGCAGATTGGCCGTAAGCATCCAGATCCTTGAGATGAAGACTCATCAGGTGACCGTCGAGCTTTTTTAAACTTTCCACGGGATCAAGTCCGCTTCTGACCCAGTGCCCCAAATCTCCACAAGCACCGAAATTGGGGTGGTTTTTGATCGCCGACAATACCGAATCGGGATGCCAGTAAATGCTTCCGGCCTCTCTGGAATGCTGGTGAAGCGCAACTTTAATTCTGAACTCTCCGGCAAGCTCATCCACCAGATCCCAATGTTCTCTTTTGGGTTCTGTGACCAGGTATTGGACCTTCAGGGATTTGGCAAGTTCAAAGGCTTTGCGCCAGTCGGCTTCAGTCTGAGCTGTTCCTACGTACATGGATTTCATTTTTAATTCCTTATCCCGCAATAGCATTTTTACTGTTTTTGCCTCTGAGGGGCTAAGATCGGTCATGGCTTTGTCGCCAAAATCGCTACCCATTTTATGAAAATCAAATCCTTCAACGTATTTTACCCCAGCAGCTTTCGCTTTTTCTAAGGAGATGGAAAAAGGAAAACGGTTAAAGGAGTACAAAGCTACGCCCATGCGCCAGGCGCTTTTTTTCAGCGACAGTTCGCGAACAGGGCTTTTTACCATGCTTCCCATAACCAACAAAAGTACCGGTACGGCTACAAATAGCCACATTTTCTTTTTCATAGTAAGTTTATTTTGTTAATGAAGTATTTTTTCCTTCGATTACCTGAATGGATTTGTACCCCATTCGTACCTTTTTACCGGGTCAAAATCTGGATTAGGAACCGGGTTTTGGGCATTGGTTTCCGTTTGCCATTTTTTTAATGCGGACTTCATTTCAGCCAACTTTTCGGGATAACTAAATTTAAGGTCAGTCATTTCGTTGACATCGTATCGCAGATTATACAGGTCAAAATCTCCGGAAACCAGGTTTTCTATGATTTTCCAGGAGCCTTTTCTCAAAGCCGACATTGGCTGTTCGTGATGATATACGGGATAATGGGTGAAAACTTCCCGCTCCGGGTCAAACCTGTTTTCTGTCAGAGACGGCACCATTGAATATCCGTCAAGCACCTGATCTGGCGGTCTTGCTCCCTTTCCCAGGTCCAAAAAAGTAGGGTAAAAGTCTACACTGGAAACAATTGCCTCAGAAGTACTCCCAGCTTCTACCTTTTCCGGCCAGCGAACAATCAACGGAACACGGACCCCTCCTTCATATAGCGTTCCTTTTCCTGCACGCAGCGGCGCATTGCTTGTGGCAATATAGCGGAGGGGATGACCTTCCGGATAAACGTCTTTGCTATCCCCTCCCAATAGTGGGACATTGTCAAACCGGTTATCCACTCCTCCGTTATCGGAATAGAAAATAAATACTGTATTCTCCGCCAGGCCCATTTCATCAATCGCTTTCATGACAGCACCTACACTTTGGTCCACATGGGAAATCATCGCCGCATACACGGCATTACTTGCATAATCCGGATCTTTCGGTTTGTTGAGGAATTTTTCAATCAGGTCTTTGTCTGCGTCCAGCTGCACGTGCACATCGTAATGAGAGATGAAGAGAAAAAATGGATTTTCTTTATTCTCAGCGATGAAATCAACCCCCATGCTGGTGAGGGTTTCACTCAGTCGGGCCCCTTCAGCAGACGTATATTCCGGAACAAATCGGGGCTGGTAGAAGCCTCCACCTGCATACATATGGGCTTTATCGTATCCCCTGTTGTGGGGCAGGTGCTCGGGGTTATTTCCCAAATGCCACTTGCCAAAATAACCGGTGGTATAGCCTGCCGATTGCATGGCATTGCCGATAGTAACAATCTTATCTGGCAGGTGCTGAACCTGGTGGTGAGGAACGGTAGCCTCTTCGTAAGGGCGCCAATGACCGGGAATAAAGTCGAATATGCCTACTCTGGCGGGATATTGACCAGCTTGTATACTGGCCCGGGTTGGCGAACAAACCGGAGCAGCATAAGCGTTGTGAAACAGCATTCCCTGACTGACCAATTTGTCAATATTGGGCGTCTCGTTGAATCGATTTCCATAGGCCGGCAAGTCTCTACCGCCGAGGTCATCAGCCATAATCAGCACGATATTTGGCCGTTTTTGTGCCATTGATGAAAAGGAAAGCAAAATAAAACAAATGGATAGAAAGGTTATTATCAGGTTTTTCATGGGAAATAGTATATAATTCTGGAAAATTATCATTATACAAAATAAATTCACTACATCGCTAGTTATATTGGTTTGCCAGGTTAAAGAGATATACATGAAGCTGTAAAAAGCAGGCATGGGGTAAAAGGTCGTGTCGATTACCCTAGTACAAAACCCGCCAGTAATTTCTGTACTTCATAGACATCCACGGATTTATTAAACTTCTTACTTACCGCAGGCTGCGGGTCACTGGAAATCCATATTTTTAATTCTGCATCCAAATCAAAAGTCCCGGACGTCTCTATACTAAAGCGGGAAATGCTCTTGTAAGGCAAGGAAAGGTATTCGGATTTTCTTCCCGTAAGTCCTTGCTTGTCCACAAGGACCAGTCGTTTATTGGTGAAAATGAACGTATCCCTGAAAAGCTTAAATCCCGTTTCTATTTGCTCTTCTGCAGTCAGTATTCTTCCGAAATCCCTTTGGAGGCTTTCTTTATTGACAGCACCTGCATTGCCTAATATTGAATTGAATATTCCCATAACCTTGGTTATCAGCGTATCTGTTTAGGTTTAATTTACAAGAATAAATCTACTCATTTTTATGTGGAAAACTGTTTTCTCAAGTTATAATACTGAGTTTACCCCTTGCTATTCTTTAGAAGTTGGAAATACCGGGAAAATCGTAAAGATTTGAGACAGGAAAAATCTCAAAAAATTTGGGGAATTCGGAGGGTAGTATCTGGTTAGCCCCTCTGAAAAGAATCAGCCATGGATGGAAAGGTAAAACTTATGCTCTTTTTCGTATGATTCCTTTCAACTTGCCCAGCTTACTTCCAAGAAAAATAGCCCAAAAGAACTAAATTATGGCTTAAATATTTTCCTATCGGGCCCTACATTAAACAAGGAGGAAAGTAAAAAGAGATCAATTACGATTAACCTCATTTGGTTAAATTTTTCTCTAATCGTCTGGTCATTTTATTAAAAAAGTCACGTACAAATTTTGGAGAAACCATAAATACAGAGGGAATGCAAATTAGAAATAATATAAAATGTTGGTGGAATTGAAATAGTTTGGGATAGTAGTCGGTGATAATCACGAATGCTAAAATAAAAAAGATCGGTAAAAATATTTTTTTATTCCGGCTAAAAAAAAGTTGGAAATTTTCTGACAATTGGTTTGTATTGTCGAAATAAAAATAAACGATATAAGGCAAAAATACCAGGACGTGTAGTGAAAAAGGTATATTTACTGTCAATAATACCCCTAGATGAAACATGGCTGCCATTCCAATGGCTCTCAAAAATAAGGCAGACCAAAATATTGTAATTATAAACCCCAATTCGAACAATAAAGTACCGTAGTCTAACACTTTGTAAATAAATAAATTGTTTATTTTCACAAACATTTCATTTAAGTACAAGGGGTCTGCACCTGAATAATACCTTCTTAACATAAAACCGGCTGTAGTTGAGTAGGAAAGATCCAACCATCCTCCGATTAGTTTTGGCAAACCTGCCGTAAAATAACCCCATCCCAACAAAAAAGAAAAAAAGGTTAATGGCCATCCCCTGGGTTCGATTTTTGTTGTCCTATTCATTATCGAATCGATCGAGAGTGCCCCTCCCCAATTGGTGAAGGCCATAATTATTGGAAAAATAACGGGAAAAATGTTATGATTAATTTTTCCATAACTGTAGACATAAGTAAAACCAAAAAGTAAGAGTAATCCAAAAATTATAGAGGATTCCTTCGTTCGAAACCCGACTAATAAAGAGGCAAAAACGATTCTTAACATCAAATCAAAAGTCCACCAAAAATCACTTGATGTAATTGGCCCAATCAATAAAGAGAGCCCTACAGGTGGGTCAAAAAACACCAATTCAAAACCTGATATTTCAATAAATTGCGGAAGGTCAAAAATAAAAAACCCAAGACAAAATAAAATCCTGGTTAGCCCTAGCTGAAAAAAAGTAGGCTTCCAGGTATTTTCAAGCCAACGGGTAATTTTCTCATTAATTTGTAATATCATCATCAAATGAAAATTCTTTTTGTCTAACAATCTCCCTATATTGAAACCCATCCACCAGGTGATAATATTCTTTGTACTCATTGACAATAAAACCAGTAACCTCGTTAGATTCAAAAGGTCTCCTTTTAAACATTAGTTTAGGTATTTCTTCCTCTGCTCCTCCAATCACATTATTTGTTGTCCATTTTTTTAAAGTTTCATGGATTTTAACTCCACCGGGAATTAACGATATAATTCTTCGCTTTTGTTTTTTAGATTCTTCCAGATTTGTACCTGCCTGATTAAAAAAAATAAAATGCATATTATTCCTATACCTTACCAAATTTTGTGAATTAAAAAGGTCCTGTAAATTTCCTTTCCAAACCTCTTCATCGTTGTTCAAATAAATAATTTCAAAATAACTGGCTGGTAAAAGGCCATCATTTATTCCACTTCTCGTAAAGGCAGGCATGTTTAAACTTGGATATGGCTCTCTTACCAACCTTGCAAATACCATCGATACTAAAAGAAAAATAACAGATCCATAGAAGACCAGAGTAATTTTATATTTCTTTAAGAAGCTTTTCATCTCGTTCGTCTTTTCCGAAAACTTAAAATAAATCTTTAATTGCTCTCTTTGCGGCATAATAACCACCCATTCCATGAACCCCACCTCCTGGTGGAGTGGATGCGGAGCAAATATAAAAGTTTTTGAAGGAGGTTCTATAAGGAGAAATCCTCAGGGCTGGTCTGGTAAATATTTGAGACCAGTCCTGAACCCCTGCATTGATATCTCCTCCTATATAATTGGGGTTATAATTTTCGATCTCCCTGCTGTTGAAAGTATGCTTCCCAATTATGGATTCTTTAAAGCCAGGTGCATATTTTTCAATTTGGCTCAAAATACTGCTTGACATGTCAACCTCAGATCCTGCAGGCACATGGCAATAGGCCCATGCCGTATGATACCCATCTGGTGAACGGGTTTTATCGAACAGGCTTTGTTGGGATAAAAGTACATAGGGATTCTGGCTATATTTACCCTCCCAGATCAGTTTCTCTGATTTTTTTATATCCTCCAACGTCCCTCCTAAATGAACTGTTCCTGCGTCCCTAAGCATTTCGGACTTCCAGGGTATGGGCTGGGAAAGCGCAAAATCCATTTTAAAAACACCCATTCCATACCTAAACCTATTCAGTTGCCAGCAATACAATTTAGAGAACTTTTCTCCGGCAATTTTTAGTAAGTTTTTTGGACTAAGGTCAAACATCACCAATTTTGAATCAGGAATTTGGCTTAGGTGAGATATCATATTCCCTGTTTCAATCTTGCCTCCGATAGCTTTAAAATAATTGGCTAAAGCATCGGCCAGGCTTTGAGATCCTCCCTTTATCATTGGCCAACCACCATAATGCCCAGCTGCCATCAACACCATTCCAATAGCCGATGTAGCGATATTGGTGAGTGGTTGTATTCCATGAGCTGCCATCCCTGCCCAAAGTGCCCGGGTTCTGGTTTCTTTGAATTTTTGGGCGAGATAGGTGGAAGGTTTAAGCGCATTAATCCCAAAAGAACCAAGTTTTATTGGATTATTTGGGATTTTTAACGGTGATAAAATATCGGTGGACAAAGCATCCCAATGATCTACAAGTGGTTTAAATAATTCGATATAGGATTTCCTGTCCCTGCCCAATTGATCAGCGGTTTCGAACAAGGAACGGTGTAAGGAAACTACTGTCCCATCCGGTAGCGGATGTCCTGCCAGCGTTTTGGGGTGGATAAATTCAAGTCCATATTGAGCGAGCGGTAAGGTCTTAAAAAATGGACCTGCCGCTGCCATGGGATGGATTGCTGAACAAACATCATGTTTAAATCCGGGAAGCGTAAGCTCCATTGTTCGCATTCCCCCACCAATTGTATCCTTTCCCTCAATTAAAAGAACATTTAATCCATGCTTTTGTAAAACAATCGCCGCTGAAAGTCCGTTTGGACCTGATCCAACAACTACGGCATCATATGTAGGGTTCATATTTAAGTATTTATTGTAAAGTTACTATGTTATTTTAGTTCAAAAAAAGAATATTAAATTCAATCCCATAGATACTTGATTTCTTTATTCAATAATTATTTTTGAAAGTGTGAAGCTTTGAATTTTTAACTAGGAATTGCAAATAGGTCATCATAAAAATTTGAATAAGTCTGGGCGCTATAACTAGACAGTACCGAATTGCAGTACCATTGAGAACTATTCAAGAGTGCGAAATCAAGCCTTCACCTCTGGCTAATGTGGTTCGTCTGTTGAGTTATCTTATCGTTACAAAAAGCCTCACAAAACCACTGCCATGATGTTATTTTGTGCATCGACCTATCTCAAAACCCAATCCCCCTCACTCAAGGTTTGACAAAGACACCAGGCAAAGAATAAAAAAAGCCAGACCCAAGGATCTGGCTTTCTATAAAGTTGATTTATAACCCAATTATTTAAGACTTACGAAGAAACACCTCATTGGTAGATCAGGTCAAATCGATCAAGCTTCATCACCTTGTCCCAGGCCGAAACGAAGTCTGTAATAAATTTTTCTTTGGATGTTTCGCTTGCATATACTTCTGCCAAAGCCCTCAATTCAGAATTGGAACCAAATATCAGATCCGCACGTGTAGCTGTCCACTTCATTTCACCTGTCTTTCTATCCCTTCCCTCAAAGGTTTCTTTGGTATCCGAATTGGCTTTCCATTCGGTACTCATGTCCAGCAGGTGCACAAAAAATTCGTTGGAAAGCGTCTCATTTTTATCTGAAAAAATCCCATGTCCGGACCCGTCAAAGTTGGCATTTAGCGCACGCATCCCACCCACCAGCACTGTCATTTCGGGAGCTGTAAGAGTCAGTAGCTGTGCCTTGTCCAACAGCAACTCTTCTGTAGAAATGGTGTATTGGGTTTTTAAATAATTCCGAAAACCATCCGCCATGGGCTCAAGTAGGGCAAAAGATTCCACATCGGTTTGTTCCTGTGTAGCATCCATGCGACCAGGAATAAAAGGTACATTCACGGAATAACCTGAATTCGCCGCTGCTTTTTCCACAGCTGCATTGCCTGCAAGGACAATCAAATCTGCCAGGGATACTTTTTTATTTGTCGATTTTTCATTGAAATCACCCTGAATTTCTTCAAGCACACCCAACACCTGCTGCAATTGTTTCGGATTGTTTACTTCCCAGTCTCTTTGAGGAGCCAGCCGAATACGGGCACCATTGGCTCCTCCCCTTCTGTCCGAACCCCGGTAGGTAGAGGCGGATGCCCAGGCCGTACTCACCATCTCACTTATCGACAAACCGGAATTCAAAAGGCTGGTTTTCAAAGCCACAATGTCCTGTTCATTGATAAGTGTATGGTTTACTGCCGGAATGGGATCCTGCCAGATTAAATCTTCTGAGGGTGCCTCAGGGCCTAAATAGGTGGTCTTTGGTCCCATATCTCTATGAGTAAGTTTAAACCATGCACGGGCAAAGGCATCGTTAAATTTTTCAGGATTTTCATAAAAGCTCCTGGAGATCTTTTCATATACCGGATCAAACCGCAGTGACAAATCGGTGGTCAACATGGTTGGTTTGTGTTCTTTTTCCGGATCAAAGGCATCCGGAACCATCATTTTTGGATCTTTGGCCACCCACTGATGTGCTCCCGCAGGACTTTTTGTCAACTCCCATTCGTTTTCAAACAAATTGAAAAAGAATAAATGACTCCATTTTGCAGGAGTGGAGGTCCAGATTACTTCCAAACCAGAGGTAATGGCATCAGGACCTTTGCCCGATTTATAGGTGCTTTTCCATCCCAAACCCTGTGCTTCAATACTTTCCGCTTCAGGCTCAGGTCCTACATTGGATGCATCCCCTGCCCCGTGGGTTTTTCCCAGGGTATGCCCTCCTGCGATCAAAGCGACTGTTTCTTCATCGTTCATGCCCATCCTTCCGAAAGTTTCACGAATGTCATGTGCAGCAAGTTCCGGATCCGGATTTCCATTGGGCCCTTCCGGATTGACATAGATCAAGCCCATTTGTACAGCAGCTAGTGGATTTTCCAACTCCCTGTCTCCTGAATAACGTTTTTCATCACCCAGCCATTTGTTCTCAGCCCCCCAATACACATCCAGTTCCGGTTCGTAAACGTCTTCCCTACCCCCGGCAAAGCCAAAGGTCTTAAATCCCATGGATTCCAGAGCGACATTACCCGTAAGGACCATTAAATCTGCCCAGGAAATTTTGTCCCCATATTTTTGTTTTATAGGCCACAGCAAGCGTCTTGCTTTATCCAGATTGGCATTATCAGGCCAGCTATTAAGGGGTGCAAAGCGCTGTTGCCCGGAACGGGAACCACCGCGACCATCACCGGTCCTGTATGTGCCGGCGCTATGCCAGGCCATTCGGATAAACAAACCCCCATAATGACCGTAATCTGCCGGCCACCAGTCCTGTGATTCAGTCATCACCCCTTCAATGTCCTTTTTCAGGGCTTCATAATCCAGACTGTTAAACGCTTCTACATAATTAAAATCCTCTCCCATTGGGTTGGATAGTGAAGAGTTATGTCGAAGAATACTCAGATTCAACTGATTGGGCCACCAATCACTGTTGCTGGTAGCAATTCGATTGGAATTGCTTTTCTGGGTAGCACCGGAATACCCATCCGCCTGATTATCTTGTTCTTTACTATTCTGGCATCCTGAAAATAGGGCTCCTATTAACAGAAGTAAACTAAATACCATTGGTTTCTTCATACTTATAGTCTGTTTGTCGCTTATTCATATTCAAAGCATAAAGATAATATCTATCATTTAATTATTATCATTGATTTTTTCAATGGGTGTTTGAAAAAAACAATAACACTTCAAAATAATTTTTTGAAATGAGGGGTTATACCAAATTTTTTATCCAGAATTAAATCATATTTACCAAATATTCAGACTACAATGAACCAATAAACTAAAGACGACCCTTTCCCATGAATCCCCCAAAAAGAATCAGATCCAAAATAATATTAAATACAACCCATCGCTTTATTCCATAACAAAATTTATTCTGTCTACCCAGAAAATGGAAACTTAGTTACCAGCAGTAACAAGACATAAAGAAAAAGTGATTTTGATCCGAAAGACGGCCTTCGAAAGGTCTAGGGCTTCCTGGCATCAGGAATAATAATTGGGGCACCGCTATCATTCAAACCCTCTTGAAACATTTCCGAAATCGGCGCTATCCCAGGTATTTTGATGGGCATTCTGGATGGGAAATCATCTGGAAACTTTTTAATGGGCAAATTGGAAGAAAATCCTTTAGAAAGGTCAATGATAGGCATATTGTCTTGTTCCGAAAAAGTTCTCGCCAATGCCTTGCCCTTACCAGACAGCTTAATTTTATTGACAAGTGCCAATGGATGGTGTTTTTCTAGGAATGACAAATCCCCCTCAATAATCCCCGAATAATTTGGGAACCAAGTAGAACCTGGCATACTCCGATCAGAAATAGATGGAAACGTCTTGAGCTTATTCAGTTTATGGGGAAAGGCCTTGAACCCCAACAAATTTTGCCCAAAAGCGAACCCTGAGCAAAAAAAGATTCCTGTTAAAAGCAAAAATATATTTTTCATGGCCGAATGTTCTAATCTGAAAATCAAAATCCTCTAAATTTAACGGAGTTCTAAACAAAAGGTTAAATAATAATCGAAAACAATAGACGGAATTTCTCCAATTATTATTTGTTTGATAAATTAAACCCTGCTGCAAAACGTGCATATGCCTATTTGGATCTTCTCCAGATTACCCACTTTAATCCCTCGTTTCTTTCTTCATTGAATATTGATGTTTGGCCGGATTATGAAGACGGCCTGCAATACTGCTGTGCACAAAGCGGGGCATGTGAGATTTTTCTAACCACTAATAACGCTGATTTCTTTGCCTTAGACATTCCTGTCATTGATCCTCTCAATTTCGTATTGCAGCATCAATAGTTTGCAGCAAACAAAACCATTTCTGCCATTATTCACGACCAATTTTCTAAGGCTACTCTAAAAAGAATTCACCTGTAACTCAATTTCATTCCGTCCCGGAGACAGCCGTATGGAGTCAAACTGGGTATTGACTTTTTCTCCATTGAGCGAAACCGCATCATTGGGTCCAAATTCCAAAAACAAATCGGCCGAGACATTTGCCGGTAGCTCAAAGACATAGCGCTGTAAGCGGTTGTTTACCTTTTGATAGGAGGCCAGCACCTTCCCTGGCAGAAAAGGCACGATAATATCCGATTCCGTCAGCCTGCTTAGCTGAGGCCGGATCTCCAGCAGGCTGCCCCCTGGTATTTTGGGCAGAATACCCCACATTTTCCGGGCCACGATATTCCCTGGCACGGCTCCCCAGGCGTGATTCCAATCTGCATTGGGCTTGTACTTCATGTCCCAGGCTTCCAGGGTCATGGTGGAGCCAATAGCGATCATGTTCCACCAGCTGCGGTCATGGGTGGCTGTCATCAATTCCAGGGCATAGTCGGCCTCCCCGGCATTGTACAATCCATCCATCAGGTATTGGGATCCATAGACGCTGCAGGCCATGCCTCTGGATTTAATAAATTCCACTACGGCCGGAATGTTTTCGTCGGGAACCATATTAAAGGCTAGCGGCATCATATTGGCGTGCAGGGAGGAATGACCGGCCCCTTCACCATCCAGGTAAATGCCTTTCTCAGGATCCATCAATTTTTCGGTCACTGCTTTCTTTACCTTTGCAGCCATCAGTTCGTATTCCATGGCTTCCCCGGTTTTGCCCAGGATCCGGGCAAATTCTCCCATGATTTCCAGGTTACGAAAATACAAAGCATTGATTACGGTATTGATAGGAGTGAAAACAAATCCGTCCCGTTCGCCTTCTTCCGTGGCCAACTCCCAACCGGTGTCCTTTTGGGCCGGTGGCCAGTCCACGATATCCCTCATTTTCACATCCGGATCTTTAAAACCCAGCTTTTTCATGAATTCGGGTGTAGCCCTCTCCGAACTGATCAGCCCATCTTCACGGGCCAGCTCCATCAGGGTTTTGTGCTTGAGTTCATCGTAATAGTATTCAATCAGCTCGGTATTGCCGGTGTACAGGTAATCCTCATAAAACATCAGCGCCACATGCAACTGCCATTCGGTGGGCCAGGTGGGATTTTCCATAAAGTATTCGATACTCCTGCGGGCAATGGGGTATTCCCAATCCACTGCATAATGACTGAGCTGGTTGATATAGGCATCGGCCTCGTAGGGAATTCGCTCTCTGTCCCCATCCACATATATTCCTGCAAAGGAAGTGCCTTTCATGGAATACTTACACAGGTCCCATACCTGATTCAGTATGGTATCCGAACTGCTGAACTGACTTTGATCTTCTTCAAAATAACCAAAATAAGCTTGCTGGGTAAGTGCTTCGGGCTGTTTTTGGGCTACAATTTCGGCATACCTGAAAGGCAGCAGTACCGGAAAAGAATCCGGAAGAGCCACTGCCGCCGGGCCTGTGTGCCGTTCATCTGGCGGCAACTGCAGCACATATAGGTCTTTTTCAGGATTGACCGCTACCTCCACTTCCTGAAAGCGGATATGCCCCTGCGGGTCCCGGTTGATCCTCCCCCCTTCCAATTGCTCTCCCAAACGTACGGTCAGGGTTTCCGGCTTATCCGTGGAATAAGAGAAGGCCAAATTGGCAAAAGCCGCCTTACCGAAATCAGCCAGCCAGGTATCTCCTCCTACTTTTTCAAGCGATTGAGGTAGGATGTCCTCCTGCATAAAACCATTGGCAGTGGTCAGGTAACCCCCATCTCCCCCTACACGGAATGCCTGATTTTGGGCGTAACGACCCGTGCGGTTGTCTCCATCCCACAGCCTCACCTTCCAGAAGTAGTCCGTATTCTCCTTCAGGTCCGGACCTTCATAGGCAATATTGAAGGATTTTGATCCCTGTACTTTACCGCTATCCCAGACATCACCAATATTCTGCTCGCTTTTTTCCACTGTGCTGCTGACCAAAACCTGGTAGGCCGACTGAAAAACCAGGCCTTCAGGCACTTGCCAGCCAAATTCAGGCGTTCTGTCTTTTAGGACCAGACCGGAAGGTTTCCTGATCATTTCTACATGAAGGCTTACCGGAGCAGCCGTGCTTTCATCGGATAAGGCCTCCCCCATGGCGTCCAGCTTTATGCGGAAGGCTTGCAAAGTCGCTGCATGGGCAGGATCAGCAGCCAGGTTGTTGATTTCTTTTGGATCTTCTCCCAGATGATACAATTCTTCAATGGATTTGTCATTGACATAGCGGAAATACTTCCATTCTGCCGTGCGAAGACCTTCACTTGGCGGGATATTTTCAAAATCCCAAAGGTGTTCGATCAGGACGGTATCCCTGTTGAGCCGCTCTCCCTTCACCACCGGCATCAGACTTTTGCCCTGGTAGGCATCGGGTATCTGAACACCGGCCAAATCCAAAATGGTGGCGGGTACATCCACATTGGCAGCTATCTCCTCTGAATCCACATGGCTGGAAAGTCTTGGATCGTAAACCATCAATGGCACCCGGATAGAATTGTCATACATCAGCCACTTGCCGGCCAGTTGCCTTTCTCCCAGGAAATAGCCATTGTCTCCCATAAGGATAATGACTGTGTTCTGGTCCAGACCTTTGGCTTTAAGTTGCTGTCTGATTTTGGCGATTTCCAGGTCTATGCCTGAGAGCATGCGGTAATAACCTTTGACGCTGTGCTGGTACTTCTCCGGCGTATCGTATCGCCAGGTCCAGCGCAGCCGGTTAAAGCCGGACTTGACGATCTCCGGTTGGGCTTCAAAATAGCGGTCTTCAGAGATGTCGGCATCGGGGATGGTAATGCCCTGCAAGAGGGGATCCGTCTCATCCTGCCAGAAATACTGATCCTCCGCCGGATCATGGGCATGGGGGGCACTGAAAGACAGGGAAAGGCAAAAGGGTTCATCGGGACTGGCCTTTTCGATAAAGTCCAGGGCCTGTTGTCCGGTATAGCGGGTCAGGTGGACGGTATCGCTGCCAATGGTTTTGTAAAAATAACCTCTTCGGTCCTTAAATTGTCCATTCCTGTCGTAGGATTCGTATTCGTCGAATTGCCCGGCAAGGTCCTTGTGATTGACGCCGTATTTTCCGTAAAACCCCAGCCGGTATCCTGCTTCTTTCAGCAGTTTGGGATAGGCCGTTTCCATGTATTCGGCTTTGATGGGGCCGGTCTGAAAGGTATAGGCATGGGTCCTTTCATACAAGCCTGTAAAAATGGTGGCCCTGCTGG
Source organism: Cyclobacterium plantarum (assembly GCF_011290685.1). GTDB lineage: Bacteria > Bacteroidota > Bacteroidia > Cytophagales > Cyclobacteriaceae > Cyclobacterium > Cyclobacterium plantarum. The sequence goes on along the minus strand of NZ_JAANYN010000005.1, from coordinate 251,495 downwards.
CCGCACAAATAGGGGTGGTCACCAGGGCATTTTTAAAGTAGGCCCCTTCTTCGGCAAGTCGGTCCATTTCCGGGGTATGGATCAATTCGTTGCCGGCATGTCCGAGCGCATCCCAGCGCTGGTCATCGGTAAGGATAAAGATGATATTGGGTTTTTTGTCCGGATCATTTTGGGATTGGGCCTGGCAAAACAGTTGGTTTGTGGCCATCAATACCAAAAGGGTACAAATCGTTTTAAGCATGTAACAGGTTATTTTCTTTCAATAATAAGAAAAAGGAATACTAAAAGTACTCCTTTTTCCTAAAAATCCCATTATCATCTGGGATTATGAGAAATACTGATTTATTTAAGGGACTATTATTCCTCAGCATACCTTTCAATGGTATTCAGCTCCGGGCTTCCTCCCCTGTTGCCACTTCCGGCGGCAATGTAAATCGCCCCATTATACACGATGGCCTGGGAACCGTGCCTGCCTCTGACCAATGGATCCAGGCTTTCCCAGGTTTGGTTACCGGTATGATAGGCCTCCACTTCACTATGCGCCGCTTCCTGACTGGCACTCTCTCCTCCGATAATCAGCAGCTGCTGCCCCAAAAATGCACTTGAAGTACCTGCCCTTTCAGTAGGCAAATGCTGCCCTTCCGGCAGGGAAGTCCAGGAATTATCAGCAATATCATAAATATCCACCTCCGGAATGGTCAGCTCAAATGTATCACCGGTTTTGGCCGAGGAATTTCTTCCTCCAGCACAATAAATCTTTCCTTCATTCATGGCTGCATGGAAATGATCTCTTGGGCGAGGAGCATCAGCCAGCACTGTCCATTCTCCGGTACTAAAATCATATTGATCTGTCCAGGGTACATGCCCTTCCCAGTGCCCATCGATGATACCACTCAGGACGATGGCCTTGTCGCCTGTGACAATCACTCCTGCCGAACCCCTGCGCCTTTCTTCCGGAATGGTATCACCCATTTCCCATGCATCATTGGCCGGATCATAAATCATGATGCGTTCTACTGGAGTTTCACGGGGGTATTTGCCCGTCATGGCCCCAATGATATAAATCTTACCGGCATAAGCCACAGCCTGAAAATGGTGTACTTCCATTGGTGGCTCAGCCCCGGATGTCCAACTGTTGGATGCGGGATCAAAGATATCCACGGGTTTGATGCCCCGGCCCCCCAGCAGGTAAAATTTATCATTTACCTCCACAAAGCTGTTCTCATGTCTGGCGTTCGGGCTGCCCTCGCATTCCAGAATTTCCCAGCTTTTTTCCTTTGGAATTTCCTGATCCTGTTCACTTTCTTCAGGTTTGTTTTCCGCACAAAACTGCAGTGTGAAAACTCCTGAAATCAATGCGGCACGAATTAAGTATTGCTTCATTCTCATCGGTTATATTATTTAGGTTTGCTTCGAAAATCCTTTCCCATTTTTGAAAGCTCATACACGTTAAATTCGTCAATGATAAGGTGATTATTCACCGTTCGAACGGCAAAATAGCCGGAATCATACGGTGATGCATCATATACATTAAAAATAAGTTGTTCATTTCTCCAGTATTGGACCGTACCATTGTACACAATAATGCGTATCCGATTCGGTAAGTTCGGTACGATCAGGTAAGCTTCATCTGAAAGATCGTGTGCCGGGAGTAAGGGCTTTTGTCCGTTTCCTGTATATCTGCGAAACCTCGTCTTGGTGTTATTATGGCCGCCAAGCCCTACATAATAGAGTTTTAAGCTATCATACTGACTAAATTTACCGGCTCTACGAGGGATCGTATCCCCAAAAAAATCCATGTGCCAGGGATCGGTAGCCAACCAAAAACAGTTTAAGTCTGACACCCGGTCCTGCGGCCCTCCTTCATCAATCACAGTAGCGGTAAACTCGATCATAACAGGTTGATGCAACTGCTGATCGAACCATACAGTGCAACCTGCTTTGTCTTCAATTTCCATCCCACCCCTGTTTAAAACAACCTTTCCTCCGGGTTGCTGCTCTGCTATCCAATGGCTCAAGTCATTAAATGCTTCCGAATAAACCAAAGAAGGCTTCAAAACCAGGGAGTCATTCAATGTGACATAGCCAGAATCCTGAGCGACCAGACTGAATGTTAAGCTGATGAGCAGGGGTAATAAAAGTACAATCAGTTTCATTGCGTATTTTTGTTATAGCTGCTGTTCCTGTTTGGCAATGGCAATATCTGCTGCCACCCAGTCGGTGGTTTTCACAAAATCCACATAGCCCCCATAGGTCTAAAGGGAATGGAGGTTTAGGGCACAGGGGTTTTCTTTACACCGACTAAAATACCAAATATTTTGTCATCCACAGGATGAAGCACTGATAATTTTTCCGAAAGGAAGAAAAGCAAGAACTTCGAAGCCTCTTCAGTTCAATGGCAGGAATAGGGCACTAATTTTTTACGTTAACTTGGAAACTGCCATTAAAAAAAATTCCTACTACAAAACCTCCTTTTAAATGGTATCCCAGGGGCTATTTTCTCTTTTTCTTCATAAGGTCCTTTGCCCTGTCTATGGCCAGACAACAAATATTTCCGTAGGACTCTTCTCCCTTTTCAAACATTTGATAAGCATTAACGAAATTATAATAAGCAGTAATTGCCTTCGGATGATTTTTTGCTGCTACCAGAATACGGTACGATGAGGCTTGGAGGTCTTCCCGGATAATGTCATCCACATAACGTTTAAGTTCTTCATCAGAAACCAGGGTTTCTTTATCCATCTTTTCTCTATAAGCCTTTTTCCTGGCTTTTGCTCCCTTAGGGTCAATGAGATTTCTGACTATCCCATTTTTTAGTGCCAAATAATCCTCCTGAGACTTGGTCGGCATGGCCATCAAGGAATTTCCCCTCTCATCAGCCGGATACAACCAAAGGTTCCCTTTTAGTGATTTTTTGACTTTTCTTGGTAACCGAAAATGCTTCTTGTTTTTATTCATTCCCAATGGCTCGTCAAAGCTTATTTGGCTTTATATATACTCATTCCCAGTAGTTTTAATCAAAATTATACCTGATAAAAATAAACAAATTATTGGGTTTTTACACTGAATTTTAGGGTTTGGTAACTTTAAACCGACCTTTAAATTTATTTCTTACAACTTAAAAATAAATAATAGCTTGCCCAATCACTTATTTTTTAAAAAATGTTTATTATACACACTATAATTTTATTCATTTTTGTTTGTTGTAACCACCATTTTTAAGTATTATTGTTTACTATAACAAACAAAATGGAAACACTCGTTGAATTGCATATCAAATTAATTGCTACCCTAAAAAGCACTTTCACACGTAGTATCTATTATCAGATCGATTGGGGTAACCGATTGATCGGCATTATCGGTGCCAGGGGAACAGGTAAAACCACCCTATTGCTCCAGAGGATTAAAAAAAAATACCCCCGAAGTACTGAAATCCTTTATGTGAGTTTGGACCATATATGGTTTTCCAACCATTCGCTGGTTGATTTGGTGGATGGGTTTGCCAAGGCAGGAGGGAAAATCCTTTTTATAGACGAGGTGCACAAGTACTCCAATTGGTCTGTTGAGATCAAAAACATTTATGATTTTTACCCGGAATTAAAAGTGGTATTCACAGGGTCTTCCCTGTTGGAAATTCTCAATGCAAGGGCAGATTTAAGCAGAAGGGCATTGGTATATGAGATTCAGGGATTATCGTTTAGGGAATACCTGAATTTGGTCACAGGCAAAAATCTTCCCGTAATTACCCTGGAAACTATTTTACAGGAACACGTGGAATATGCCAGTGATATTTCTCAATCGGTAAGACCATTGAAATATTTCCCCGAATACCTCAAAACTGGGTATTATCCTTTTTTTAAGGACTTCAAAGATCTCTATGGGGTACAGGTTCTCGCCATCATTAATTTGATTATTGAAATAGAACTCCCCTTGATGCGCAAAGTGGACATCGCCTATGCCAGCAAAATAAAACAGTTGCTATCGATTATCGCAGATGCGGTTCCATTTGTTCCTAATGTCAGTAAACTGAGCCGAAAAATAGGTATCAACCGGCAAACCTTACTTGCCTATCTCCACTACCTGGAAGAAAGCCGGCTGACCAAAAGTATTTACAGGAAAACGGAAGGAGTCTCCCTGTTGCAAAAACCTGAAAAACTGTTCCTGGAAAACACCAATCTTTCTTTTGCCTTGGGGAAAAATGTGGATTTGGGTAACCTGAGAGAAACATTTTTTCTGAATCAGCTATCTTATATCCATACAGTCAATTACCCGGAAACATCAGATTTTCTAGTAAATCAAAGCAACCTTTTTGAAATTGGAGGGAAAGACAAAAAAATCAATCCATCTGAAAATAAGGCGAATTACGTCGCAGCTGATGGTTTAGAAGTTGGTTTTGGCAACAAAATTCCCTTATGGCTGTTTGGCTTTTTATACTGATAACCGTTGAGGTCTTCGGGCCTCGATGGTTTTTTCGTCAACACTTCGGTCAGACGGGGTTCGGGAAACCCCAAAGGTCTGAACGCACCCTAACCTTTGAGGTTAAAACCAGCAGGTCCAAGGACATTTCAAACCAGGAATGTAAACGTAAATCACCCCGTAAACAAAATCCCCCTTTTTAAGGGGGTTGGGGGATTTTTCCGATAATATTCAGTAACACTGCACTTTACATTTTTAAACTCACTTCTAAATCCCTACCGACTTTAGGAGGGAAAGTCTCTTCCCCATTAATATGGGGATTCGTTAAGCTTTTGAAATTGATGTCGGAAAAAAATTAGCACATCACCACATCATCAAATTATCACATAATCAGCACATGAATTTAACTGTGTATTTTTCCATGAATCACTTGCCTATCAACCTGTAATTCTGAAATATTATTTGTAAATTCCTGGTATGGATTCCAAGGAAAAACCAAACCAATCGGAAGAGCCATTCACTTCTTATGGTCATTATACCTATTTGGACTACCTCCATTGGCAGATGGATGAAATGGTGGAATTGATCAAGGGCAAAGTTTTCCGGGCAGCTGCTGCACCCCGAAGGATCCATCAGGAAATTTTGCTGGAAATGGCCAGGATATTTGCTGACCATCTGGATCAACATCCCTGCAAGGTGTTTATTGCCCCATTTGATGTTCGTCTTCCTAAGGACTCCAACTTGCCTGAAAAAATTGATACCGTGGTACAACCGGATATTTGCGTGGTTTGCGACCGCAGCAAATTGGACGACAGGGGTTGCTTGGGTGCACCCGATCTGGTGGTGGAAATCCTTTCTCCCGGCAATAACCAAAAGGAGCTCAAGCAAAAATACGACATTTATGAAGAGAGCGGGGTTAAAGAATACTGGATCATTCACCCGGATGAACAGACCTTATTGGTTTATCGGTTGATTAATGGTGCCTATCAGCCCACCCGCTTATTTACCCATGGAGATTTGGTCCATTCTCAGGTAATTACAGGTTTCAAATTAAATATTTCGGACTTATTTAAAAGTTCGGAGGACAAATAACCTTTGAGGTCTTCAGGACCTCGAGGTTTTTTTCGTCTATGCTCTGGGAAAAGACCTTCGGGGTTATCGGAAACCCCAAAGGTCATAACCTTTGAGGTCTTCGAGACCTCGAAGGTTTTTTTCGTGAACGCTCCGACTCAGACCTTCGGGGTTGGGAAAACCCCAAGGGTCTACGTACATCGGAAAGGATTTCTCCGGGTCCCGAAGGGCCAGCGCTTCGATTAAATGGCTATTTCGATCCTTCTTTGAGCAACTTCATTTGGTAAAAAGTCACCGTATCCTCCTCCACCCCTAAATAATCCTGGTCCTTCAGACCAAAAATAGCTCCCTTTTCATCCACCGCACTGCTGAGCGTGATACCCTGTGGAACTGGAATATCCTTTTGCAGTATCCGATTTTCCCGGTCCAGAACCGCCAGGTAATTTTTGATTTGGTATAAAAAAGCCCTGCTTTCTTCCATGGTATTCCTGGGAAGGGTTTTGGCTTTTTCCTCCTCCATACCCTTGGTGTAATGGATGAGGATCTGGCTGTCCAATACAAACAGGTTTTGGATCCTGCCAAAGACATTGTAAAGACTCGCTTCGTAGTAATTGTCTATGTTGGCCATGGGAACGCCTTTTATTGCAACGGCATCTTTCAGGTCCAGGTCGATGGTTTCTTGGTAATCCAATTCTCCCCCTGCCTGTGTGTACACGTGATAGGCCAATTCGCCCCTGAAATAGACCAACCACTCCTCTCCTGCAGGAATCACGGTAGGAAAGGTCCAGTGGTAAAAATTGCCGTCCTCGTATATCGTTCCGGGTGGAAAAGGCATGGTCTGCCTGTTTGCACCTGTTTCCGGATCAACCAGCTCCAGAATGGGACTGCGGTAAATGCTTTCGAACATTTCGGATGGCTCGTTCCAGTCCATCTCCCCCCTTTCCGGCCGGATATAGGCCAGTTCCTTTCCGAAGGCATGAACGGGACTTTTGAGCCCATTGATAAAGGTGTACGGTGGATTTAAATCCATGCGCTTGACGATTTCTCCCTCCCTGGAAAAAAACAGCAAGCCCTTTGCGGCATCCATTACCGTGAACTGCCCCTTAAAAAAGCCCCATCCCACGGCCCAGGAGATGGCATTGGGGCCGTCCTTTGCCAGGTGAAACCGGGAACTGACGGTTCCTTGCCTGTCAAACAGCAGTACTTCATCCGTCCTGTTGTCCATGCCCAGAAAAAGGTGGGTTGACGAGTCATAGTCATAAAGAAACAGATTCCCCTGATAATCCACTTGAATGGAATCCGTTACCATCAATTGATAAGCAAAATCATCCTCGCTTTTTTACCGTTATTGCTACACCCATAAAGGAACAAAGCCGAAAAGGAGAAACATAGCCATTTTTTCATGTGTCCAAGTTCCACAAAAGGAGAAAATATCCCTACCTAAAAAACGTTAAATTTTTCGGACCTGGCGCAGTTTTAAAATTGAATGCAGGTTTCTATTTCTGCAAATGATGAAAAAGTTTGATCCTTACCGGATGTTTATTCGATGTCAATAGATAAGACTTTTGATAACCCAATCCTGATTTGTTCCCTGATGCTTTCCGAAACAAGCCCTACCTTTTTTACAAATCTCTCCTTTGAAACTGAGCGGATTTGAAAAGTGTCGGCTGCGGACACTTTTGTTAATCCATTTTCGCTGTCTGGTATTAATTTTATCATCCAGGGGGCTATTTGGTACCTGTCTTTCCAGTCAGTAACCGAAACAATGATTTTCAATGGTAATTTTCCCAATGTATCGTCATTCACAATTATTGCCGGTCTTGTCTTTTTTATTTCAGCCCCAACAGTTGGGTCAAGGTTTAATAACCATATTTCACCTTGTTTCATAAAAATTCTCAAAATCAAGGTCAGTAAATGCAGTCAACTCTTCGTCTGCCACATAGTCTTCATACAATAAATCAACGGCTTTTTTCATCTGACTTTCGTTCTCCTGTTTTCGAATCAGTTGCATGGATCGCTCTATGATATAAAACCGCTCGCTGACAGGCAATTTCTGGATTTCTTTTATTAGGTCCCTGGTCTTCATTCTGGTAAGGTTTTACTTTATAAAGGTACAAATTTTGACGCAAACAATTTACTCTTGTCCAAAATCCAAGCTGTATTGAAACAAGGTATGAAAATCCTCTTCCACACCTGCCTGTTCCTGGTCTTTAAGTGCCACGATTTGGCCTTCTTTGTCCACCAGGGCTGTAAAAGGAACCATGTTTTTCGGAATGGACAGGTCCACTGCGCACAGGCCAAACTCCGAATCAAAAACGGCAAATTCCATGGGAAAGGAGTAGACCAATTCCCGCCGCTGCGCAGGATCCGACACATCATAGGCCGCTTTCGTTTCGGGAGAAACACCCTTGCTGTAAAAGGCGATAAAATGATCCTTCAGGGGTAAAAACCGGTGGATCTGTGGGATACGGTAAACCAGTCCGTTTTTTTCAAAGAAGGTATCCATTTGCTCCAATGGCACCGGCTGGTCCATGTAGGCGTTCTTCGCCGGAATTTTTACCGTCCGCTCAAAGAGCAATTGTTGTTCCCTTTCGCTGTAAACATGAAACTCCAGGGCATTGGTGACCGAAAGGAACCATTGGGAGCCGCTATTTTGAATAAGTGGCGTAGGATACCCGTAAAAGAACCCCTCTTCAAAGGCATCCGTCTCTGGAAAATTCATGGTCGGATCGTATTCACCACTGATCGTATCCAGCACCTCCATCATCGGTCCTCCGTCCAGCATGCGTTGGTAGGCTGCCTGCCGGTCCTGCCCTTCTTCTGCCGGTTCCGGTTTGTAGTACAGCAATTTATCCCCCAGCGAAGAGGCTGCTATATGCGCGCCCCCCACAATCCAGAAATAGGGATAGGGTATCTCCGTCCGGTTCAACACCTTCCCCTGCCGGCTCAGGGTGTAGATTTTATCCCCAAAGATGCAGATGTTTCCTGCCGAGAATCTGGGGTTCAGCCCATAGCCGCTGATGGCCTCCGGGCCGTCGTCTTGCAGGATAAAAGTATGTTGGATAGCTCCTGAGGTATCAAAAATCAAGACTTCCTTTTTTTGTTGGTTATAAGCCAGGAAGAGGTTGGTTTCCGGGTCGTAATCTTTTAGCTCCAGGCTGCCCATATAGTCAATGCGAACGGAGTCCACCAATTGAAGGGAATAGCTGGGGGAATCTGTAGTTTCCTTTTGGGAGCGGGAGCAGGACAGCAGGCAAGTTGCCAGTAGTGGTATTAGGGTTAGGCGAAGATTCGACATGTTTAAAAGTAAAACTAATGGTTTAAAAAAGCAAGCCTTTTTAATTGCTATTGTTGGGGGTAATTTGAGTGGTTGTTTACTTAGTTGTGAGTAAATAAATCCCCCGCCCCCTTGATAAGGGGGATTTGGACAGATGCCTATTTGCGGCCACGGTATTACCGCTGAAATTTTTCAGGCCGTTTCAATGATACCAATTCACCATAAATTGGGTAAACGTCAATTCAATTTACAAGCAATAATGAATCTCCAGACCTTTCGGGTATTTGTAACTACCCCCCCTTTGAGAAAGGGGGATTTTATTTTTTCAAAATTTGCAAGTACATTCCTGGATTTCGATATGCTCAGCACTTTTTAATGCCCCTTAGGTATCTTTTCCAGGTGGGATCACCTGGATGGCGGGGTTGATGGTGAGCAGGTCGGCAATCAGGGATTCGCTGTCTTCCGGGGCAATGTACACATCGTCATACCGCTTGTATTTTACGATCAAGCCTCCGGTAGCCAGTGCAGGCTTCACCCCCACCCAGCGGGTTTTGCCTTTAAGGATGGTCCGGATGCTACCTATGTCAATTTCTCCCTTGATATAGCCTGACTTGTAGTAAAAGGTATGACCCAGGACCCAATACCGGGTGTCAAGATAGGGCCAGATAATCAATAAGGCCGGAGCGGTCAGGGGGATGATCCTTCGCAACTTTTCCTTCCACGGTTTGGTACCCAAAAACCCGTATGCCAGTGGCAATACCAACATGGCGAGCAGTATACCCTGCATCAGGCGTCCTTTTTTGGCCTTGTATGTTTTCATTGTAAGTGGCTGCATCCCGTTATTTTTACTACTAAAAATAGGGAAGATTTGAGATTATTTAAAAATATCAAGGTAATTTTCAATGGAATCCAACAGGTTAAGAGTTAAGGGGCCTGGACCATTTAGGTTTGACCAGAACTAAATTTCTGTGATTGGACTTATTATCGGTAGCCAGGGAGATGGTTAAGGGTTTATAGGTTTAATTGGTTAATCGGTTAATTGTTTAATTGTAAGAAGTGGCTTTGAGCCTTAGAAAAAATCATCCCCAAATTTTTTATGTCGATTACTACTTAAAATTAGGATCAAAGCCGGAAATAAGAAAAAATGATTCAAATACCGATATGCTTCTCGATACGGCTGAGTCGCTGCTCATGATCTGTAACGTGACTTGCTACAAAATGCATCAACTCACCCATCTCTTCCTGGAATTCGCCAAAAGAATCTTTGAGTTGACCCGTAGAATCATGTAAAAAGGAAATTTTGGCATCCATATTATTCAAAGCCCGTTTTATACGTTGTTCAAATTCTTCAAACTTTTCCATACATGCTGAAAGATTAAGCCCCCATAAAGATAGTAATTTATTTTTATGATCGTTTAAACGAGCGTTTTAAACCAGCCTTACAAGCCAATCAGACCAACAAAACCATTTTTATTACCTACCACAATTCCTAAAAAGTAAATTCAACCACTATCTAAAAGTCGCTAATTTTTTAACACCCTACAGGTGATAAAAAGCCAAAGGAATGCACAGCATCAAACTATCACATCATGGAACCATCACACCATTCCGGACAATCATTTCCTTCACAGGATAAAACTGCCCGTTCACGGGAAAAACAGGTCAGTTCACGGGAAATACTATTATTCACTTATATTTTTTGATTTTATCCATTAGATTGGGAAGTAATAAGAGCAAAAACATATATAGATTCCTACATTCCTGTTAATCTACCTACGAATAAACTGTTTGAACCGCATGAATAATTGTTTCCACAGCTCCGGTAAAATCCTTGAATTGCTGAAGATTCGCTTTACCAAAGGAATACCGCATTGCAGACCTCAAGGAAATAAATGTCTATAAGTAGGTATATAGAGAAATTCTATCGCGATCAATGGGCATAATTCCCGGGTGTCCTTAGCTGGTCCGGGAAAACAATAAAATTCATTAATCAAAAGAAAAATGAAAAAATTAAATTTAGAAAAACTAAAGCTGGCAGCAGAGGATGTGCTGCAACGTAGCCAATTGGCGGGCATTTATGGGGGTTCTGGAGGTAGCGGAACTTGTGGATATACTTACAACGATGGAACTGGATGGTATGGCGAATGTAACGTCTCACGAAGTGAAGCCGAATTTCAGACACAAGGTTACCCCCCTGAAATGGCATATTGGTGTTGTGATAGTTGTAGCACCACCTTCTATTGTGGTTGAAAAAATTTGACTAACTTCAATTGGCTGCCTCTGTTGGGGTAGCTAATTTTCTATTTTAAATCTCAATTGACCTGATGAAATACATTATTCTGTTAACCTTTTTTTTGATTTCCTGTAATTTACGGAAGAAAAATAGGGAGTTTATTGAACCCACTCGGCTCAAGGAGAACATTATCTTTGAAAAACTAGATAGTGTTAAGATTAAATATTTAGGCGTCCCAACCGTCCATGATATTGATCCATCATCAAAAAAAATTATTTTTATGGAGCATAGCGAGACATCCCAAAAAATTACAATAGCTGATTTTGATGGGGCTATCCTGAACTCTTTTTCTAAATGGGGGGATGTACCCGATAGTTATGGAAATCTTCTAGCCGCTCTTAAATTTAATGGAAGCAATTCATTTCTTGCCTATGGAACAAAAGGTTTTTTGACTTACGATTTTGACGGAAGGCTGCAACAGTTGGTGAAACATAGTGAAAGCCCCAATCAAAGTTTCTCCCGAATCGGATTGGGTCGGGGAATGGAAGAATCCCAAGGTCAGTATTTGTACGTTAATCCATCACCTCGATCTGCTTCTAATAGCAAGGACCGTTTTTACGAAGAGCATTGTCCGCTAATATGGCTGGATCCGAAAACCGGAGAGAATGAACCGATTATTTATTTTCCTGAAACGAGCATTTTTCGGAGTGGAAAATATTTTTTCAGCAATGCCTGGGACCCCGTCTTTACTGTAACCGATAACTTGATCTATGTCGTGTTTGGATTGGAACCAACCATTTACGTTTTCGAAATCGATGCCTCCCATTCTTTAGTTTCCAGCATTCCACTTGATTTGCCTGATTTCAGGTTTTTTGAAGGTGCTGAAAATTTTTCCGACGATGTGAGATTTTTTGGCCAAGCAAGAACTTCAGGAAGGATACGTAACATAAAAAAGTTCTCTAAATACTTTATTGTCAACTATTTTCCTGGTTATGAAAGAATGGACATAGAGGAGGCTTTTGTCAATAAGTCACCATACGAAGCAAAGGTGTTTTGGGGGAGGATGCGAGAAAAATATCCAAATCGAATTGCCATTTTTGATTCGTCAGGAACCAGGTTAAATGATTTTGAATCAAAAGGATTAATAGCCAGTTCCATGGTTCTTCGCAATGGAGAACTATGGTTGATGGAAGAACCAGATGATGAAGTAGAAAAGGATTATTTCCGGTTATTTCGGGTGGGGCTGAAAATCGAAGATTGATAAATTGGTGAATTGGACAATCCCTCTTTAAAATAATTGAATTTAACCTATTATTTAAAAATTTTTGAAAACCACTTTCCCTTTCTTCAAACAACTCGATGCCAAAAACTGCGGCCCCACCTGCCTGCGCATCATTGCCAAACACTACGGCAAATTGATCTCCCTGCAGGAAATTCGGGAAAATTCGGAAACCACCCGCTCCGGAAGCAACCTGCTCAAACTTAGCGAGGCGGCAGAGGCCATTGGATTTAAGACCAAATGTGCCAGGCCTGGTATTAAATTTTTAATAAACAAATTTGTGCTATATTTGATACAGGTCGCACTGCAGGACCAAAAAATTAGGAAGCCCTGGATTCAAACCCGAAATTAATTTAATGGGCAGATTTTTATCACAAAAAGTTAATTTTCTATGATCCTGGCGTCAATCAGACTTGCACGCGGGAAATTTCTGTTAAAAACATGCATTCGCTAAGATGAAAATTTTATCTCTGTCCATTTTTTTTGCCTGCCTTTATGGAATCGTGTATTCCCAAACCAATTCACCAACCGGACAACTGAGTGGCAGCGTACTAGACGAAGGAAACAAGCCCTTGGACCATGTCTACTTTTTCTTAAAAAACTATCCGGAATTTAATGGACTTTCCAATTCTTCCGGGCACTTCTCCCGTCGATTTCCTGAGGTACTAAAGGAAGATACCCTGGTGGTGAACCACCCTGGATACCAACGGCTACAAGTTCCCCTGGCCCGGTTAAAATCAACCGGAAACAGCATCAGATTAGCGCAAGCAGTCATTGGCCTGGAAGAAGTCATCGTAAAGCCTGAAGATACCTCCCTGGAAGAAATGATTTCCAAAGCCATAGACAATATTCCCCAAAATTATCCCAATAAACGCCACCAACTGAGCGGTCTTTACCGCAAAGTTTCCACCAATTATGATGACTTTACCCATTTGGTGGAAGCCGTTGTAACGGTGGAAGACCTGGGATATGAAAAAGATGTACAGAGCACTAAAATAAAAATGGAATCTCTGAGACAGAGCGATGAACATGCCGAAGTTGACCCCTATATCTCAGCCATGAAAGCAAAGATTAGAAATCAGATCGAATCCATGGGTGAACCTGTAGGGGCTTTGAATCCAATTATCGGGACTTATCCCTCCAATTACATCAGAACTGCCTATGTTCCTGAAAGCCACTTTGGCAGGGACGGATACCGGTTTATGGGGATCCCTGAATTGCCCGTTTATCATCAATTTCTGGGCATGGAGTTTATCGGCACGGATACCATCTACCACATAGCCTTTGGCTCAGATGATCCCCCTGATGGCAGGAATTTCCTAAAAATAAATGGCCGAAACCATGCAATTGTCGAATACCAACTGGGCTATAGAAGTGGGGAGCACCAGGTCTATGTAAAGTTCAGGGAAGTGGATGACCGCTACTATCCGGAAATCATCCGGCTGAAGTCACTTAGGCTGATCAACCGGGATGTAGGTGTTCACCAGATGGATATCCATACCCTTTGGTTTGATAAGGTGAACACAGATCATTTAAAAAAAATCAGGCCCAGAGAGCTGCTCAAAAGAGAGCAGGAAATTGAACCAAACGAATTCCCCTTGGATGAAGGATTTTGGAAAGATAACGAATTCCTAAAGAACCACCCATTGGATAGCGCGATCATCAATAGCCTGGAAAGAAATGGAAAGCTGTTGGAACAATTTGAACAAAATGCGAAGGATTAATTCAATACTATGGGTACTCATTGTGCTGCTGGTCCTGTTTTTCTCCGCTTGTGGTAGAAACCAGGAAGTGAAGGATCAAGACGAGCAGGAAAATAGTGCAGAGATTGTCCTGGTACTTAAAGATAGCCTGGTTCGGGATTTTCTCAGGGAGCGAAAAGCCACTTTAAAATACCTGGATGACGCCAATATGCCTGTAACAATTGATTTCTCCGGAAATGAAAATAATTTGGTATTATCCATCGACACCGAAAGAAAAGCTGTAGACCTGATGTATACTGACAACAGCCAGACCCGATACAGCTACCTGCTGGCGAAAGGAGACAGTATATTTATTAGCCTGGACGAACGGAGGCCATGGCTAAAAACCTTAAACAGCGAACGATCTGTATACGATGACAATCTGGAACTGCTTCGCAATCGTGAATTGTACCATTCCACCTATACCCCACTTCAGGATTTCCATTTCCTGTGGCAGGCAAATTTTAACTCCCCAACACCGGTTGACCTCAGTGAAGAACGAATAAAAAGCAGAAAAAAGGCCCTAGAAAGTGGGGAAAAAGAATTATCCTGGCTGGACTCCCTGAAGAACACAGGCCTGATTGCTGAAAGAACCGCTTCTTTTTACAAAGCAAAGCTCCGGTTTGAATTGGACCACCTTCATTTTTTTTCCGGTGAGAAGGGGATTTTTGACCCAAGGGGAGCCTTAGATCACTTTACGGCATCTATCACCGACAGTTCCGAATACCTTCAGACGGTCTATTTTGATGAGTTTTCGGATTTTTTGCTGGCACAAATCAAAGCGAAAGATCCAAATGAGCTCCTTCTTCCGGACAGTTTGGTTTCAGGTCCAAGCCCATTCAGCAAGCGTATGCGTTTTAAACTCCTTGAGGAATCCCTCCCCCGCCTATCTTTTCAGGAAGCCGATAAATGGCTGAACAGCTATGGAAATCAGTTGGAAAATAAAGTTCAGGCTGATTTTTTAAAGGCCCGAATCAATACCTTGAAAAAAGAAAGGCCGGACATGGAATTGATGGGGCTCGGAAACCACCTGATGTCTTTTGAAGAATTGCTGCATCAGAAAAGGGGCAGTTACCTGTATGTCGACCTTTGGGCGGCCTGGTGCATCCCCTGCATCAAAGCATTCCCTGCTTTGCGGAACCTGCATGAACAAAACGAAGACCGGAGCCTCGAGGTCATTCACCTCTCTGTAGATAAAAACCATAAGTTTTGGGAGCAGGTGGTTCGGAAACATGGCATAGCCTTCCCAAACCGTTCATTTATCGTGCTGAATCTGGGTGAATCAAGCTTTTTGTATCAATTGGATGTCGCGTTTATCCCCCGGTACCTTCTCTTTGATCCTAAAGGCAAACTCATTCACCAAAATGCTCCGGGACCGGATCAGGATGACATCGAGCAAATTTTAGACGGATTTCTTAGATAGGGATTTGATTCGTTTTAAAATTCTTCTGCCTAGTCAACGAATAGGCAACCGAAATCCGCATATTTCATTTACTGGATACTATTGGGCAAAAATTAAAATCCAGATCTTCCATAATCTGCCTTACTAAGGTGGTCTTACCTACCTGTCGAGGTCCGTAGATGACCTGTATAAATCTCCTGGGTTCATCTTTCAGCCGTTTCAGCAATCCTGCTTTTTCTGTTCTTTGGTACGCCATAATATTTTACTTAATATATTGAGTAAATGCAAAATTCTAAATTATTTATTTTCAGCGGATTTAAAATTATAGTCTGGGACTGCGATCAGTGCCTTTACCGGGGATGAAGCCAATAAAAGTATATTATACTGGATCAACTGGGCCTGGCGTTTATCCCCGGATACTTGCTCTTTGAAAAGGATGGAAGAGCATTTGCCGGATGACTCCATCAGAATAAACCGGAACTGCCTTGCCAATGTTAATTTAATCCAATCTTTTTTACCTAAGGAAAGAGAGATGATGTTACAAAATGATCTTTGTCTGCGGGTATCCAAATCCAAATGGACCAGCATCAAAAAGGAACTCATTCAACGTACCTCACCCAAAAAGGCCATTCAGAAAACATCCTAATCCCATTTCCGGAAATTTAGAGAAATTTTTGGATGACAAAAGGCCGGGTAAAAAACGTGGAATGCTATCAGGGTAGGCTTCTTGACACCTTTGAGAAATGCATTTTGAAGGACAGCGAGGTGGTTGCGAAGTTGACAGCCATTATGAGAGAACGGTTAGGTTATTGGCTTTAACCAGGTAGTTATCGCCAAGTTTTTACCTGCAGGTAATTGCGGAAAATTGATTAGATTTGAATAAAAACAATAAAATGCACGCATTAATTGAGCAACGAAAAGAAGAGCTTAAGAATATCTGCGAAAGACTAAAAATCAAAAGACTTTATGCCTTTGGCTCTGCCGTGGCTTCAGATAAGTTGAGAGGGAATAGTGATATTGACTTCTTGATATCATTTGACGACAAAATATCACCTGAAGAATATTCTGAGAATTATTTCCAATTGCAATATGCATTGAGAAATCTTTTCAATCGGGAAATAGATATAATTACCGAACGTTCCTTATCAAATCCCTACTTTATTGAAAGTGTAAACAAGAATAAAGTCCTGATTTATGAAGCATGAAATAAAAAAAAATCTTTATGACGTGAATGTTTCCATAAACTCAATTTTTGACTATTTGGGCAATGACCTTGACTTTACAGAATATTTGAACAACAAGCTTTTACGTAGAGCTATAGAAAGAGAAATAGAAATTATTGGTGAAGCAATAAACAGAGCATTGAAGCAAGACCCAGACTTGCAAATTGAGAATGCAAAAAGAATAGTCGATACTAGGAATTGGGTAATACATGGATATGATTAAAGTTGACGATGTGATAATCTGGGGAATTGTGGTGAACCACCTACCAAAACTGCAAGAAGAAATTCAAAAATATTTACAGGATTGAGTTAATTGTAAATGAAATTTATTGATAGGCCAATTTGACCGGATTATTCCTGATACTAACCAACTTTTACCTTTTTCCCCCTGTTCTGACGGAAACCCTATCCGTGCCCCTGGACCACCGGGAGCCCCGCGGCAAGCAAATAACCATCAGCTACACCCTTTCCCAACCCTATCAGGACCAAAAGGAAACCATTCTGCTTCTGGATGATCCACTGGACAACTATTTTCAGCAAAGTATGGATCTCCGGGATCTGGCGGATGAATTTAACCTGGTGCAAATCAAAGGGCGCCATCAGTCCGAAGTCCTGCTGACAACCATCCATATCAGCGGGCAAACGGACTGGTCCAAAGCCTACCAGCTACCGAACGTGGACCAGCATGTCCGGGACCTGGAAAGGGTCCGGAAAGCCTTACCCGGAGATCAGCCGGTGCATTTGGTGGGCTTTTCCGGTGCTGCCGCCTACCTGCATTATTACCTGAGCCTGTATCCCGAAAAAGTCAGTTCCCTGATTTCCTTTAACCCCCTACTTCTTGACCTTCAAAAAAACCTGAACTTCCGGGACCCGGCCCCCTGCCCGGAAGCGCAGGCCAACCGGTTTTGGTTCGGCTATTTATGGCATGCATATGCCGAAAGGCTTTGTCCGGATACGGGTGATACCGATGATTTTCCTTTCTATGCCTTTTTACAATGGGGATTTTTGGTGCCGGGCCTATGGGAAAATAGGGAAGATGATGTGGCACTAAAAGTACGGCTGTTTGAGCACAGTTATAATTTGGTGGCAAACCGGCTGAACGATCAGCCTCCTTCCATTGCGGCAGCCTGGATGAAACAGGAAAGCCAGCCCATCTGGAAGGAATTGGAGCAAGCTTCTTTTTCGGTGCATGGAGTGGATTACGACAAAGGCAGGCTGTACGAAGGAAAGGTACTGATCGTGGGCGCTGTCCATGACAAACTGCTATCCAGGTATTGTTACGATGTATTGGCGGAGTTCTACCCCCAGTCCAGCCTTATGCTGCTACGGGATGGACATGCTTTGGGGAAATTGAGGGCTACCGGATTGCAGGGGGAGCTTATCCGCTCCTTTTTACTTGAGGATAATCAGGAAAAAATCGGCGTTTACCAATCCCTTCGGGAAGCCGGGCTGCTTTATGATAAAAGGGATAGGTATAACTTTTGAGGTCTTTAAGACCTCGATGGTTTCTTTCGTAAACGTTCCAGAAAAGACCTTCGGGGTTCGGAAAACCCCAAAGGTCAATGTAGTCAAACCTTTGAGGTCTTTGAGACCTCGAAGGTTTTAAACGTACACGTTCCAGGAAAGACCTTCGGGGTTCGGAAAACCCCAAAGGTCAATATCCATAACCTTTGAGGTCTTTGAGACCTCGAAGGTTTCTTTCGTACACGTTCCAGAAAAGACCTTCGGGGTTGGGGAAAACCCAAAGGTCAATATCTATAACCTTTGAGGTCTTTCGGACCTAGAAGGTTTTTTTAGTTTCCCTAACCTCACTTCTTCTTAAACAAGGAATCCACAAATTCCCTTCGGTCAAAGACCTGCAAATCGGTCATCTTCTCTCCCACTCCGATGTACTTTACCGGAATCTTGAATTGATCCGAAATGCCGATGACCACGCCTCCTTTGGCCGTCCCATCCAGCTTGGTGATGGCCAGGGCACTGATTTCGGTGGCTTTGGTAAATTCTTTGGCCTGTATAAAGGCATTCTGTCCGGTAGAGCCATCCAATACCAGCAAGATCTCATGGGGTGCCTCGGGGATAAATTTCTGCATCACCCGCTTGATCTTGGTCAGTTCGTTCATCAGGTTGACCTTGGTATGCAGCCGACCGGCCGTATCCACAATCACCACATCGGCCTTCATTTCCACGGCCTTTTTTACCGTATCAAAGGCTACCGAAGCAGGGTCGGTGTTCATGCCATGAGAGATAACCGGCACATCCACCCGCTCTCCCCAAAGGATGAGCTGGTCCACAGCAGCCGCCCGGAAGGTGTCGGCCGCCCCCAGCACCACTGACTTTCCGGCCTGCTTGAATTGGTGGGCGAGTTTTCCTATGGTGGTGGTCTTGCCCACCCCGTTTACGCCCACCACCATGATCACATAGGGCTTTTTTCCTTCTGGAAGATCAAAATCGTCCAGATCAAGGGTGTTGTTCTCCTCCAGCAATCCCGCCACTTCTTCCCGCAACAAAAGATCCAGCTCGGAAGTGTTGATGTATTTCTCCCGCTCCACCCGCGCTTCGATGCGCCGGATGATCTTGATCGTGGTATCCACACCTACATCTGAGGTGATCAGGATCTCTTCCAATTCATCCAGGATATCATCATCCACTTTGGACTTGCCTACTATGGCTTTCCCTAACTTGGAAAAGAGATTTTTGCTGGACTTCTCCAGTCCTTTATCTAAACTTTCTTTTTTCTCGCTGGAAAAAAAACCAAATACTCCCATAATTTTTACTCTAAGGCCCGAATATACGCAAAAATCCCTTTCGATAAGAACCGAAAGGGATGTATAAATGCTTTAAGATGGGGATACTCCTTTATTTTTTAAGGGTCTCCTGAACCAAAGGGCTGGGCACCATTTCTTCCTTGAAGGTATAGGCACCGGTCTTTTCTGAACGGACAGCTTTGATCACTTTGGCATACGATACGCCGCCTTCTTTTTTCAGTGTTGCAACTACTTTCTTAGCCATGATTGTATTGTTTTATCCCTGAGGGAAAATTTCTTATTTGATTTCCTTATGAACCGTCACTTTTTTCAATATGGGATTGAATTTTTTCAATTCCAAGCGCTCGGTGGTGTTTTTTCTGTTCTTGGTGGTGATGTAACGGGAAGTGCCGGCCATGCCGCTTTGTTTGTGCTCCGTGCATTCCAGAATCACCTGAACTCTGTTACCTTTCTTAGCCATTTCGTTTTGTAATTTATAGTGGTGTTGAGGTAAATCTTATTTGATAACGATGTCCCCTTTTTTCTGCGCATCTTTCAGTACGGCGCTGATTCCTTTTTTATTGATGGTCCTCAAAGCAGAGGAGGAAACTTTCAAAGTAATCCAGGCATCTTCTTCGGGAATATAAAAGCTCTTCTTGTGCAGGTTGGGGTAAAATCTACGCTTGGTTTTATTGTTGGCGTGAGATACGTTATTGCCTACCTGAGGCCTTTTTCCGGTAATGTCACAAATTTTTGCCATGATATATGTATACAGTAATGATTGACTTTTTTCAATTGGGTTTGCAAATATCGGAAGAATTCATTAAATAACAAAAGCAGGCCCTATAAATATTTAATAAATCCCTGCTTGCCAACTTTTTGGTTTTGGGCCATGATTACAGCAGCCTTTTCTTATATTTGCCCCTTGGAGCCAAAAGCTCCTAATTTACAATACTATTGATTATAATAAGGAGATCCATGATGCAGGAGATCAGTTCAAGCCAGGAAGCCATACAGCTGGAAAGCAAATACGGCGCTCACAATTATCACCCCCTACCCGTAGTCCTTAGCAAGGGTGAGGGCGTTTACCTTTGGGATGTGGAAGGGAAAAAATACTTTGATTTCCTTTCCGCCTATTCGGCCGTCAACCAGGGCCACTGCCATCCAAGAATAAAGGAGGCCCTGATCGAGCAGGCCGGTACCCTTACCCTCACATCCCGGGCATTTTATAATGATGTGCTGGGGCCTTATGAGAAATACATCACCGAATACTTTGGCTTCGATAAGGTACTGCCCATGAATACAGGTGTGGAAGCCGTAGAGACCGCCATTAAAATTGCCAGAAAATGGGGCTATGAGAAAAAAGGAGTTTCCGAGCAGCAGGCGAAAATCATCGTGGCAGAGGACAACTTTCACGGCCGTACCACTACAGTGATTTCCTTTTCCAATGACGAAAACGCCCGCAAAAACTTTGGCCCCTACACTCCGGGATTTATCCGGATACCCTACAATGACCTGACGGCACTGAAAGCGGCACTGGCCAATAATCCCGACACGGTGGGCTTTCTCATCGAGCCCATACAGGGAGAAGCCGGCGTCAATACCCCGGATGCGGACTATATGAAGGAGGCGAAAAAACTATGTCTGGAATACAACACCTTATTGCTGGCAGATGAAATACAAACCGGTATAGCCCGAACAGGTTCATTGCTGGCCGTTTGTGGTGACTGCAGCTGTGAGGGGCATTGTGAAAAGCAGGAGACCTATGTGGAACCGGATATCCTGATCCTGGGCAAGGCACTTTCCGGAGGCTTCTTTCCGGTATCAGCTGTTTTGGCCAACGAGACCATCATGGATGTCATTCACCCGGGCCAACATGGCTCCACTTTTGGTGGAAATCCTTTGGGAGCCAAAATAGCCATGACAGCACTGGAGGTGGTAAGGGATGAAAAACTGGCTCAAAATGCCAGAGCTCTCGGTAAAATTTTCAGGGAACGGATGCAACAGCTGGCTGAAAAATCTCCATTGGTGAAGCTGGTAAGGGGCCGCGGACTGTTGAACGCCGTAGTGATCAATGACAGCAGTGATGGTTCTACTGCCTGGGATATTTGCCTGGCATTAAAAGACAATGGACTGCTGGCCAAACCCACCCATGGCAATATCATCCGCTTTGCCCCCCCATTGGTCATGACCATGGAAGAGTTGCACAGCTGCTGCGATATCATAGAAAAAACCATTCTGGCCTTTGAAAAACCTGCTGTAAAAGCATGAAAAAACAAGCTGTTATCTTTGATATGGATGGGGTGATCTGCCATACCAATCCCTACCACTCGGAAGCCTTCCGGGTGTTTTTTGGCAAAAGAGGGTTAAGCCCTACAGAGGAAGAGTTTGCACAACACATGTATGGCAAAAGCAATAAATACATCTTCAGCCATTTCTTAGGCAGGGATTTTGAAGGTGAAGAATTTTCGGCGTTGGAAAACGAAAAAGAAGGGCTATTCAGGCAAATATATGCCTCGAAAGTAGAAACTATTCCTGGTTTCCTTCCTTTTTTGGATGATTTAAAAACAAGCGGCTTCCGCACCGGAGTAGCCACTTCTGCACCGGCTGCCAACCTGGAACTGATCATGGGAACGCTTGGCTTTGGGCCAAAAATGGAATCTATATTGGCCAGTGAACATGTAAAAAAGCACAAACCCGATCCGGAGGTTTACCTGACATCCGCCAGAAACATGGGAATGAAACCCGAAAACTGTCTGGTTTTTGAAGATTCCTTCAGTGGGGTTTCCGCTGCCCGCAACGCCGGCATGCAGGTTATCGGTGTGCTTTCTTCTCATAGCAAAGAAGAATTGCCCCCATGTAATCTGTATATCGAGGATTTCCATGAAGTGAATGCCCGGATAATTGCAGACCTGCTAACCTGAGTCATTTTATGCAGTGGGTATGCCCCAATAGGCGGGCAAATCCCTTACCTTTGTCAGCAAAGAAGTTATATCGATTATGAACAGAAGACCCAGAAGAAACAGGAAATCCGCAGCCATTCGTTCCCTTGTAGAAGAAACCAGGCTTTCAGTGAAAGACTTTATTTTTCCGCTTTTTCTGATCGATGGTGTCAATCAGAAGGTAGAAGTAAAATCCATGCCGGGTATCTACCGCTATTCTCTGGATCTGATGCTGGAAGAAATCGATGACTGCCTGAGTCTGGGCATAAACGCTTTTGATATTTTCCCGGCCTACCCGGAAGACAAGAAAGACCGATTTGCTACAGAAAGTTACCGGGAAGACACCTTTTATTTAAAGGCCCTGCGGAAAATCAAGCAAACCTTCCCCCAGGCCTGCATCATGACAGATGTGGCCATGGATCCCTATAACTCCGACGGGCATGATGGCCTGGTAGAAAACGGTAAAATATTGAATGACGAAACCCTGGAGATTCTGGGCAAAATGACTTTGGCTCAGGCCAGGGCCGGAGCGGATATCATCGGCCCCTCCGACATGATGGATGGCCGGGTGGGCTATCTGCGCAAACTGCTGGATGAAAATGGCTTCAAAGAGGTTTCCATCATGTCTTACACGGCCAAATACGCCAGTGCCTTCTACAATCCCTTTCGCGATGCCCTGGATTCTGCTCCCAAATCAGGAGATAAAAAAACTTATCAGATGGACCCGGCCAACAGCCGGGAAGCACTGATTGAGGGTCAGCTGGACATGGAGGAAGGGGCAGATTTTTTAATGGTCAAGCCTGCTTTGGCCTATCTGGACATCATTCAACTGCTGCACCAGCAATTTCCAATTCCTATTGCTGCCTATAATGTGAGTGGGGAATATGCCATGATTAAGGCTTCGGCCGCAAATGGCTGGCTGGACGGAGAGAGGGCCATGCTGGAATCCCTGCTCAGCATCAAAAGGGCGGGAGCCAAGATCATTTTGACCTACTTTGCCAAGGAAGTCGCGTTATACGAATCCTAACAATGGTTTGATTTTTTCGTAATTTAAAAACCTATTACCAGTAATATATCTATAAAAAACACCCATTCGTTACAGAAAGTAAATTTTTTATTAGTTTTTTTTGCCTTATTCATAAAATATATTTTTTGTTAAAAAAATCCTACTTTAAAAATTTGATAGGTCTAAGAATTAACCCACACTAAAAATTTTATTAATCTTATTTATAGTCTTTTTAAGATTTAATACACTATATTAAATCTTAAAACATATTTTTTATTCTATAAAATAGAATATTTTCCATAGTATCCATTGAATTTAATTTCGATTATTTTTTATTTTAAAATACCATATTATACAATTTTCATATAAAATTAAGCTATTATAAACCCTAAGTATATCTTTTAAACCGTTATATTTTTATTATAGGTTATTTTATTAACTCATTATTGATTAAATTTGATCTGTACGCTTGATTTAGAATGAAATTTCTTACCCTAACCCTAAAAAATAGGTTACTATGAAAAACATTGTCTCACCGATAACCCAGGTAAGTACGGATGGAGTGGATTTAGCGGATGCAATAGCACAAAATCTGCTTACAACAAACAACGTTTGGATGATGCTGGCAACAGCATTGGTATTTATCATGCACCTTGGCTTTGCCGGGGTAGAGGCTGGATTTGGCCAGGCCAAAAACACGGTTAATATACTTTTTAAAAACACAGTCACACCCATCCTGGGCATTGTCACCTACGGCTTAACGGGCTTTTTCCTGATGTATCCCGGATTTGAGGTACCCGGCTGGCTTGGCTTTGACAGTTCCGGATGGAGCATGTTCTGGTTTAGCCCTGCCGATGCGGATGTTACCGTTGCCTATGCGGGCGGAAATTACACTTACTGGACAGACTTCTTATTTCAGGCCATGTTTGCTGCTACAGCTGCCACCATTGTATCCGGCGCCATCGCAGAAAGGGTAAAACTATGGGCATATCTCATGTTTACCGTTGTTTTCGTAGGTTTGGTATACCCCATAATAGGAAGCTGGAAATGGGGCGGTGGTGCCCTGGATGCCATGGGCTTTTATGATTTTGCCGGATCCACTCTGGTACACTCAGTCGGAGGATGGGGTGCCCTGGCAGGGGTAATCATGGTCGGCCCGAGAATCGGCAAATATGTAAACGGAAAGACTATCGAAAAACCCGGGTCCAGTGTCCCTTTGGCAGTAATTGGCGTATTCCTACTATGGTTAGGCTGGTTTGGCTTTAATGGAGGCTCTGTGCTTTCCGCTGATCCTGGTTTGGTATCCTTTGTATTGGTTACCACATCATTGGCTGCCTGCGCAGGTGGTTTGGGAGGCTTTTTTGCTGCTTACATTGCCTTTAAAAGACTTGACCTGGGAATGGTTCTAAACGGAATTCTTGCTGGCCTGGTGGGAATAACAGCAGGAGCAGATGTCATTAACCCTATATTTGCCTTGCTAATTGGTTTTGTAGCCGGTATTCTGGTCGTGATCTCTGCCATATTTTTAGACAAAATGAAATTGGACGATGTGGTAGGCGCAGTTTCTGTTCACCTGACTTGTGGGGTGTGGGGCACCCTTGCCGTAGGCATCTTCTCCACCAATCCGGAACACTCCTTTATTACCCAATTAATTGGCGTCCTGATTTGCGGTGCTGTTGCCTTCCTTTCTGCCCTGACCTTATTTTTTGTCCTGAAGAAGACCGTAGGCATAAGGGTATCCGAAGAACATGAAAAATCAGGATTGGATAGCCATGAACATGGCATCAGAGGATACACGATTGTCTATGACGAATAAATCAAATGATTTGATATCTAGCTAGAAAAACAACTCTTGCCCATAGAAAGGTTTTATCTTTTAATGGGCAGGGGTTTTAATATTCCGCCAGGGTAATGAATAATATCAATTGCGGAGACTTACCCCTGCCCTTGCAGTGGGTTTCGGCCAGACAAAGAAAAGCACCTTAAAATCAATCCAAATCTCATTTCTGGCGAACTCCAATTTATGAGGAAAGGGTCTGCTCCGACTGACTCGTCCAAAAAAAAATTTATTTCCAGGTGTAATTTTTTTTATTGTTTGCCCCAGGCAGCGTTCGGGGGAATTTCTGAAAATAAATCCCTCGCAAGGCTACTGATAAATCATTTACTAAATAGTTGTAAATAAATGTATCGTAAAACCTTTGCATCATCCTGACCCCTGCGTTTAGAGAAAAGGTTAGTTTTCACCACAGCGGGTCCTATCGTCACTGCGAGACCTAACATTTAGAAACGTTGAAATCGTGATGACGATGTTGGTTTTTATTATGTAGATTTTCAGCAATTTAACAAATACGTCATCGGTAGACCTAAAATTTTAAAAAACGCAGAAATAGGGATGACGATGGGTTTTTTGCAATGATAGAGGTGTTCGTTGTATGAGGATTATGCCTTGAAATCAACTATTATTCCTTTAATTCTCTGTTCTTTTGCCTTGATGCTAAAGAACCAAAAAATCAAGACAAAAAAATCCTTCCCCCCGCAATCCTCCCGCACCCTCCCGAAAAAAATCGGGACAGGCCACTGACTACCGTCAGGACAGGCTCGTTTTTTGTCTGGCCAGCGCTCTTTTTGTTTTAAAACCTATTCCCTCTTTATTTTACAGATTTTTTAGGGTTTCTTCTTAATAAAAACAACTGATTCAATTACTTCGCAGGTAGGCTTAGCATTTAGAAATTACATAAATCAGGGTGATATTGTTTTTTTTCAATACATTGATTTACAGTGATTTAATAAACACGTCATCGGTAGGGTGCAGACGTATATTCAGTCAAATGGCAAAAATCGTATCGGAACCTGTGGCAGTATGTAGTAATACGCATTCACCAAGCCGACGTGTCTGTCCTTTATCTAAAAAAAATGTGGATTTTCCTGATCTGCTTGTTTTATTCCCATACCAAAACGGGAACTACTTAACCTAAAAAAAAACGAAGCCTCTCCTTCAGCGTTCAAAAAACAGGACTCCTAAAACGGAGACCTGCATTACATACAATCTTTTGAAAAGTAAGGTACTCGCTGGCCAAGGCAACCCAATCGCATAACAAAAAAAGGAGACTGCCAGACAGTCTCCTTCTATCATACAATATTTGTATAGGTCTTAGAAGCTAAGGCCTGTGGTAACTTTGAAAAAGGAATCATTCCCTTCCACCAGATCACCGCCAGCAGATAACCTTGCAAATGCTTTTCCATTGGGATCAGAAAACTGAATGTAAGGACCAAACCACTGGTATACATCAGTAGATTCGGACACATTTGATCCTCCCGAATTGATCAGATGTTCGTAATGCAGTCCAAGGGAAAAGAAGTCAGAAGCCTTCACACCGAAGTTAGCCCAATAGTGAATATAAGCCAGAGTAGTACCTCCTTCTGGTGCCAGATCCCTCAATGGAGAATACAAGCCAAAATAGATTTCTCCCTCAGTTTTGGCTTTATCCAATCCAATGGTAAGGTTGGGCACCAAACCATCACCAAAGACTCCGGGGCCTGCCGTTCCTGAAGAGAGTAGGTTTCCTCCGGTTACACCTATTTGCGGATTGATACTCAAACCATCTGCGGCATCGAAGCTATATCCCACACCAAATTCTGTCCAGTTGCCCCAGCCACCGCCAGAACCTTGGTTACCACCTGTACCGCCAGACCACAAAATACCATAAAAGGTAAAGGCAGATGTCTCACTTACCGCATATGATCCAGCGAAGAACGGATAAAAACCAAAAAACTGATCCGAGTTTACCGTGATCGTATAACTAAATTTCTCATCTGTTTCGTCTTGTGCTGATGCAGTCCCTACCGCAAATACAAAAAACAATGCAAGCGCAATAAAGCTTTTCATTAAAGTTGGAATGTTAAATTTTCTCATGATTTTGATAATTAAGGTTAATTTTTAAACTACAACTAATTCAAAATTTAATTTTAAAATAACTAGGGGTTATTTTCAGATTCAATATTACCCTATAATTATCAATTTTGCAAAAATTAATTTATTTTTGGTTAAATTTTTTACCGTTTATTGATTCTATTACACAATTTAAGAATTTTAAAGTCTTTTTATTATATGTGTTTAAATAATTAAAGAATTCATTAATTTAAAAATATATTATATTTAAGGAGTAATATTGATTTTAAACAAAATTAAAAACTGTAAATACTAGATTTTATAAAATTTTTATTATTTTATTACATTGTTTTTAATAAACCTTTAATAAAATCATTGAGGGCATAAAAACAAAAAGCCACAGCAGGAGCACCCACTGTGGCTAATAAATAAGAGAATTGTGATTAACTATTACAAATCCTCCTCCCGTTCCAACATTAAAATCGCATTTTGAGGAACAATGTAGTATTTCTCTCCTTCATAAATGACTTCAAAGGCCCCGTTCATCAGAAAAACAGCCAGATCGCCCTCTTTGGCCTGCAATGGAATGTACTTCACGTTTTCCCCATGATCCTTCCAGGGCTCTTCATCTTCCACGGGTAAAGGAATGGGATATCCGGGACCGGCCTTAATAATATAGCCCTGCTGCACTTTTTCTTTTTCCCGAACACCCGGGGGCAGGTAAAGCCCGCTGGAAGTTTTCTGGTCTTGTTTCTTTAGTTTGATCAGCAAGCGATCCCCAACGATGATCAATTTCTTTAATCTATTTTCAGATGTCAATTGCATACTTTTTGTCATTTCTTATTAAGGTGCCTTGTTTTTGCTGTCAAAAATAATGGCATCCCCACCAGGTGAAGACGCCATTATTTCAATTTAATTTAACAGGAATATTCTGAATATTACTTCTTATCTTCCTCATTCACTTCCTCATAATCTACATCAGAAACGCCATCTCCGGATGCTGCACCGCTGGCTCCATCAGCTGCTCCTCCGGTAGGATCGCCTTGTCCGGCAGCACCTTCAGCACCCTGGGTTGCATTGTACATTTCCTGAGAAGCTGCACTCCAGGCAGTATTCAGGGCTTCCATGCCTGCATCAATGGCAGCAAGGTCCTGGCTCTGGTGGGCTGCTTTCAATTTTTCCAACGCACCGTTAACGGCGGTTTTGTTTCCTTCAGAAAGCTTGTCCCCAAATTCTTTCAACTGTTTTTCAGTTTGGAAAATCAAGCTGTCTGCCTGATTGATCTTATCAATCTTTTCCTTTTCCACCTTATCAGTTGCCGCATTGGCTTCTGCTTCTTTCTTCATCCTGTCAATCTCTTCCTGAGAAAGTCCTGAAGAAGCTTCAATCTTAATTTTCTGCTCTTTTCCGGTACCCTTATCCTTGGCAGATACATTCAGGATACCATTGGCATCAATATCAAAGGTTACTTCGATTTGCGGTACACCTCTTGGAGCCGGAGGGATATCGGTCAACTGGAACCTGCCAATGGCCCTGTTGTCCTTGGCCATGGACCTTTCTCCCTGAAGCACATGGATATCCACTGCAGGCTGATTGTCCGCCGCTGTGGAAAACACCTCTGACTTTTTAGTTGGGATGGTAGTATTGGACTCTATGAGTTTGGTAAAAACCCCTCCCATGGTCTCGATACCCAGAGACAATGGCGTAACGTCCAAAAGCAATACATCCTTCACCTCACCAGTCAGTACTCCACCTTGAATGGCTGCACCTATCGCTACTACTTCATCCGGGTTGACACCTTTTGATGGTTTCTTGCCAAAGAACTTTTCTACCTCTTCCTGGATTTTTGGAATTCTGGTAGAGCCTCCTACCAGGATTACCTCATCAATTTCGGAAGGAGACAAACCCGAGTCAGCAATGGCTTTTCTAACAGGATCCATTGATCTTCTGACCAAATCATCCGAAAGTTGCTCAAACTTGGACCTGGAGAGGTTTCTTACCAGGTGTTTGGGACCGGATTGGGTTGCTGTAATGTAAGGCAGGTTGATTTCTGTATTGGAAGAACTTGAAAGCTCAATTTTGGCTTTTTCTGCTGCTTCTTTCAATCTTTGCAGCGCCATGGGATCTTTCCTTAAGTCAATATCCTCTTCTGCCTTAAACTCATCAGCCAACCAATTGATAATTACCTGGTCAAAATCATCTCCTCCCAGATGCACATCACCATTGGTAGATTTTACTTCAAACACGCCATCACCCAATTCCAAAACAGAAATGTCGAAAGTACCACCGCCAAGGTCATAGACGGCAATCTTCATGTCCTTGTTTTTCTTATCCAGCCCGTAGGCCAGCGCAGCGGCAGTAGGCTCATTGATAATTCTTTTCACATCCAATCCTGCGATCTGACCAGCTTCTTTAGTGGCCTGCCGCTCGGAATCATTAAAATAGGCCGGAACGGTGATTACCGCTTCCGTCACTTCCTGACCCAGAAAATCTTCAGCCGTAGACTTCATTTTTTGAAGAATCATGGCTGATAGCTCCTGAGGAGTATAAGACCTGTCACCTATTTTTATGGCTACTGTATCATTAGGTCCCTGATCTACCTTGTAAGAGGCATGCTTTCTTTCTTCAGAAATTTCAGAGAATTTCTTCCCCATAAATCTTTTTACAGAGGATATGGTATTTGCAGGATTGGTAATGGCCTGCCTTTTTGCAGGATCTCCTACTTTTCTCTCTCCATTTCCGTTGTCCAAAAATGCCACAATTGAAGGCGTTGTCCTTCTGCCTTCACTGTTTTGAATGACCACGGGCTCACTACCTTCCATTACCGCAACGCAAGAGTTGGTCGTACCCAAGTCTATACCAATAATTTTTCCCATAATTATATTTATTTTGTCGTTTTCGTTTTGATTACAAAACTTGAACAACAACCAATGTGCCAAGTGAATGAATGAATAATTTAATGCCACATTGTCATAATACATGACAGTTTTCCGATTAGATATGTCAGCATTTTTACTTAATTTCCAACCTTTGAAGCAAATATCCCATCTAAACATCCCAATAGGAAATCATGCAAGTCACATCAATTAACATTTACCCAATCAAATCCCTGCCTGCCATTTCGTTAACCGAAAGCCTGGTAGAGATTTGTGGCTTACAATATGACAGACAATGGATGCTGGTGGACAGGCAAGGGAAATTTTTAAGCCAGAGAACCCACCCGGAGATGTCTCTTTTTCAGGTCAAATTAAAAAAAGATCACCTGTTGCTGAGCCACAAGCTGCATAAAAACACTATGTTTCGCTTACCTTTTTCAGTGAATTCAGGAAAGAAGAAGAAAGTTACCATATGGGAGGACCAGATAGAAGCCTCCTTAGCAGGACAAAATGCGGATGAATGGTTTTCGGATCTCCTGCACATAGATTGTCAACTGGTAAAAATGGGAATGAATGAGAAGCGGTGGGTTAAGGAAAAGTATCAGGTTAACAGGGAGCATGTTAGTTTTGCTGACAGCATGCCATTCCTGATTATCGGCCAATCTTCCCTGGATGATCTCAATAGCAGGTTGGATAAGCCTGTACCTATGAATAGATTCCGTCCCAACATTGTTTTTTCCGGCGGGCCTGCATTCGCTGAAGATGGCTGGGATCGGTTTGAAATAGGGGGAGTAACATTCAAAAACACAAAACCCTGCGCCCGATGCATCATGACCACCATAGACCAGGACTCCGGCAAAAAAGGAAAAGAGCCCTTGTATACCCTGTCCCAATATAGAAAAAGTGGGAAAAAGATTCTTTTTGGGCAAAACCTCATCGCCCTGAACAGCGGGAAAATAGCCATAGGGGACAGCATATATTTATAAAACTCTTCAATAATTGTGTAACATTTATACACATTGGGGGTACTTTCCTTTTTTATTATGAATATTTTGCAATCAACGCTGCGAAAAAATATCAAAGTTTATTTTTTATTCACTCATTAATAGTATTTTAAATACATTTTTATTAATATTAGATGCTGAAAATTATATTCAAAATTTCTTAAACCTGTTTTTGTGTAATTTAAATACACAAGGACTTAATCCGGTGGGAAACGAAATGAAAACTTTGCTTACATTTGGCATGAAATTTAAATGTTTGGAACTAAAAGCAATCGACTTAATTACCCAATTAACTACCAAGTAGCTTAGTTTCAAAAGTAAATAATTACAATTAGCAGGGGAGATTTTTAACAGGGTTTGATGTAATATTTCAAACTGAAGTGAAGTAGTATGTCCATTTTATACGGGCAAAGGTCGGGATGATTTTGATTAAAAAAGAATCAGACATATACAGACACCAACCAAATTAAATATCAATGAATACAGTTTTATCAAAACTAATCCTGTGTTGCACTTTATTATTATTCGGCTTAAACTTACAGGCAGCCAATTATTACTTCTCAAGTGAAACCGGTGACGACTCCAGAAGTTCGTCACAGGCTCAAAGTGCAAACAGTCCCTGGAAATCTATTGACAAATTAAATGCCATAATCCCCAGTTTAAACCCGGGAGACAAGGTCCTCTTTCGCAGGGGAGACGTGTTTTACGGTTCCATATTGATCAATACTTCCGGAACAGCTGGTTCTCCGGTAACATTCGGGGCTTATGGTTCCGGGCCGGATCCTGTTATTACTTCCCTTGTCAGGCTGTCCAACTGGCAATCTGTAGGAAACGGCGTATATGAAGCTGGAGACAGCAGGTTGCCCAACCATAAGATAAATATGGTAGCGATAAATAATATCCCTCAGGAAATGGGGAGATATCCCAATTCCAACACAGCAGAAAAGGGGTACCTTACTTATGAATCACATTCAGGAAACCGCAGCATCTCTGATTACCAGTTATCTTCAAGTCCAAATTGGACCGGTGGTGAGGTAGTGATTCGAAAAGTATATTGGGTAACTGACAGGCACAGGATCACTTCTCATTCAGGAAAAACGGTGAATTATGCCCCCAATCCAGACACCTCTTATGAGCCCAGAGCTGGATATGGCTATTACATACAGGATCACCCCAGTACGCTGGACCGCTATGGCGAATGGTACTACAACCCATCGAATAAAAAATTGCGTGTGTATTTCGGAGGCGATCCGGGTAATACCCACCTTGAAGCAAGTACCTTTGATTTTATCGTTCACAAAACCGGTCAAGCCAAATATATCACATTTGAAAACCTGCATTTTAAAGGAGCTAATCAAAATGCTTTTCAATTTGTAGGAGGGAATGATATAAAAATAATAAACTGTAAAATGGATCTCTCCGGGGAAAATGGTTTATTTATTGAAGGAGTATCAAACTTACAGGTAGAAAATTCCCAGGTCGACCATTCCAATAATATGGGAATGAATATAAGAAACTCCCAAAGTGCGATTATTCGCGGAAACAGGATTAAAAGCACCTATTTATTTCCCGGGCATGGAAGAAGTGGTGACAATGTAGGTCTGGCAATTTTCACTGATGGAGATAACAACCTCATCGAATACAATGAAATCAAAAAAACTGGCTATATCGGCATTCGTTTCGGCGGAAATGATACCCAGGTGAGGTACAACCTTATTGACGGTTTTTGCTATACTAAAAACGATGGAGGTGGAATTTATACCTACCAACACAGAAATACCAGATTCAAAAACAGAAAGATTACCAACAATATTATTTTAAATGGTCTCGGCGTAAAAGAAGGCACCACCATTGAAAACTTTGTAAGCAAACCCCAGGCAGAGGGGATCTATCTGGATGACAATGTAACGGACGTAGAAGTATCAGGTAACACCGTGGGCCACATGGCTACAAAAGGTATTTACCTGCACAATACTGATAATATTCGAGTGATCAATAATACCGTTTACGATTCGGAAAACCTGATTTTCCTACGAAATGACCATATGGGAAACGCACTTTCGAATACGCTAATCGAAAACAATAAATTGTTGGCGAAGGATGCGTCTCAGAATTTCGTGTACGTACATTCCATTTATAATGATGTAGCAAAATTGGCCAGGTTTAACAACAATCAATATTCAGCTCCTTTTTCAGATAATTTTAGGTTCAGGGTGAGGTACAATGCAAATTCAAGCAACGAAGCCCGAAAGTTTTTTGATTTATCAGGATGGCAACGTGCCTTCAACAATGACTGGAACTCCAAAACAACCAAGCCAATGGAAAACCTGTACAAGGTGACCAAAAAGGTTGGTTCCAACCGCTATGCAAACGGAACGTTTGACAGGGATGTGAATTTGATTAGTTGTTCGGACTGTACCAACTCATGGGATAGCGGAAAATTAGATGGAGGCTCGTTAAAAATCAGCACCAAAGGAAAAAGTCAGTCAACATTAAGGACCGGACAGCTTAAAAAAGGAAAGTACTACTTGCTAAAATTCACTGGTGTGGCAGACAAAACCATACCTGTCTCTTTCTACCTTAGACAGGGAAGCTCACCATGGTTTCACCTGTCCCATAAGCACAAAGTTGGCATCAATTGGCAAAAGGGCGAAAAAGAGATTTTAATTCAAGCTCTGGCTGACATGGACGAATCCCGTCTGGTAATGGAAATCGAAACCAGTGAAAGCGGGGTTTTGTGGATGGATAATCTGGAATTTTACGAGGTAGAGGCCAATGTCACCAAACCAGAAGATAAAGTCCTTTTCGAAAAAAATCCAAGCAGACAAAAACAAAGCTTTTCTACTGTGGGTGGATTCGTGGGACTGCTCAACCAATATCTTTCACAAACCCTGAACATAGAACCTTATTCTTCAATCTTATTGCTGAAAACGGGTAGCGGAATCATCGAAAAAGTATTGGCAAGCCCCGAAGTCAAATTGACCAAACCTGAATCCAATTTCAGTGCCAAGCAAGGGGAGACCATAATGATCGAAGCGGATGCATCCATATCCGGTGGTGAAATTGCCCAGGTTGATTTTTACAACGGGTCAAATAAACTTGGCTCGATTTCATCCCCTCCTTATACCTTTGCCTGGAAAAACCCAACTTCCGGGTCTTATGAAATATCCGCAGTAGCCACCGCTGATAATGGTCAGAAGGCATCCTCTTCTCCGGTTGCATTAAAAATAAATGCAACTACTTCTTCTGCCCAACCTGTGACCAACTTTTTTATTAACGCAGGAAGTAATGAAGATGCAGAATTGAGTGGCCTTAGATTCTCTGGTGAAAACCAAAACAACCAATTTTATACCACCTCCAAAGAATATGAAGCAATAAATGCAAGTTCCTACGCCCTTTTTCAGTCTGAAAGGTATGGACCGACTCTTGGTTACAATATCCCGGTACCTAACGGCACCTATTATGTGTATACCTTTCACAATGAACTATGGTTTGGAAAAGAAGGCCCCTCCAGTAAGACTGGTCAACGGGTTTTTAATATTGCTATAGAAAACAATACCCTGAAGAGAGATTTTGATTTATATAAGGAAAACAACAACAATCCAATGGTTTTGACCTTTGAGGGGGTAAAAGTATCTGATGGAAATCTGAATTTGTATTTATCCGCATCAGTAGACAATGCTTCTATTTCCGGTATCGTGGTCAGTGAAAAACCAATCAACATTCCTTCGGACCTTTCCGATGTGGTGCCTCCAACGGAAAATAAAGAAATGATCACATATTCAGATTATCTGATAATCAATACAGGAAGCAGAGAAGATGTCTCCTATGATGGAAAAACTTTTGTGTCCGATTACAAAACAAGCTATTTCACCAGCCCATCAGCTAATACTAACCGAAGTGTAGTCGGTGAGCCCCTGTTTCAGACCGAAAGGTATGCCAAAAACATGAACATACGTATTCCTTTGGAAAATGGAACCTACCAGGTGAAAACCTATCACAAAGAATTGTGGTTCGGATCTTTTGGACCAAAGGCAGCTGCGGGAAACAGGGTATTTGATATTTCTATAGAAGGTGAACTGAAGAAAGACAATTTTGATATTTATGCAGAAAAAGGAAATTCTCCAGTTGTGCTTACATTTGACAATATTGAAGTTACCGATGGTGCGCTGAACCTGGACTTAAATGCCAGCAAAGATAATGCTACCATCTCCGGTTTATTAATTGCCAAAGCTTCTGGTGGCAGCACCAAACCAGGAGTAACAAAGCCAAATCAAGCAGCCATTTTCTTAAATGCAGGAACTTACGAGGCGGCCGAACACAATAATCAAACCTATGTAGGAGACAGAAATACAAGTTATCCGGGAACCTCAAAAGTCAATTTCAATTATTCAGTTGGCGGTTCTGAAATGTTCCTTACCGAAAGGTATTCAAGTAACCTTCATTACAGCATTCCTGTAGAAAACGGGACCTATACCGTTGTTACTTACCACAACGAACTTTGGTTTGGATCATTTGGGCCAGCAGCCAGATCCGGCAACAGGGTATTCAATATTTATATTGAAGACAAAAGGGTAAAATCCAATTTTGATATCTACAAGGAAAACAACAACAATCCAACCACGCTGACTTTCAGATCCATTGAAGTTACTGATGGTATCCTGGATATTTCCTTGGCCGCTGTCACGGATAATGCAACCTTGTCGGGTATAGCTGTGATCCCTGAAGGAGGAGCGTACGCCTCTAACCTGAGATTGGCAACCGAAGAACAAAATCAGATCCTTGACATCCAGTCAACCGAAGCGACAAAACTTACTGAAACCAAGGTTTATCCCAATCCAGCATCACACCAAACCTCGCTTACCCTGGGTAGAGATGTTGTAATCAGTGAAATTTACCTGC
Organism: Cyclobacterium plantarum; assembly: GCF_011290685.1. GTDB lineage: Bacteria > Bacteroidota > Bacteroidia > Cytophagales > Cyclobacteriaceae > Cyclobacterium > Cyclobacterium plantarum. The sequence continues at coordinate 215,489 of NZ_JAANYN010000005.1, read as the reverse complement.
AAAGCACTTCAGGGGCCCTGGTCAAAAGCATCGACCCCAAAACTGCAAGTGATGGATTTGGCACCTATACCATCCCTCTTGAAGGAATACAATCTGGTGTTTATGTCCTGACCGTATCCAACGGAAGAGATTGGATCAAGAAAATCAAGCTGATTGTGGATTAGGCACAGGCTATTAAAACAAAGCAAAAAAAATCCGGGTTGATGATCAGCCCGGATTTTTTGTTTTAATTGGACACAAGTTTCTTTTTAATCTCCGATTTTTTTATAAAAAACAGCCAGGTGGCGAGCCGGGTTTTATTTAATAACCTATCATCTAACTAAACGCCTATCTGCATGATAATCTGCCATTTGTTATCAAAATTGATAATAGGAGTTCCGCTCATTGATAAACTGAGTTCGAATTAAGATCGTCGGTAAAAACCAATCGAATCGTCACTGCGAACCCATTCTCTTGGGTTTAGGAGCTGGGAAAGGGTGTGGCAGTCTCGTTTGGCTAGAGATTCCCACGGATTTTTAACGAAATTCAGTCGATCTCAGGTTAATAATGATTTCAAATGAAGATGCGGTCCTTATTTGAAAAATGCATACATCAATGGTTTGCAATACGAGTTTGGATAAAATTTACGGTCCGGCTTTCTGCACCTTTTGCAAACATGCCTATCCTAAATCCCATGCCCCAGGGTACCAGGTGGCTGGCGTCCGCCACATGGTCAAAAGATTCCCAGGTTCCGTTTTCGGTTTTATAGGCAAAACTCAAAAGATAGCCTTGAGCTACTTCCATCCTTACTGCAATTTTCCCCTTTAAAACCACTCGCTTCTGTTGCAGGATGGTTTCTTTTTGATCTCTCATCTCAAAAAGCTCCAACCCATTCTTGCTTGCGGCAATCCCAATTCCTGCGATTGGGGCACCAAAACCATTGTTGGCTGCACCCACCAGCAAAACACCCCCTTTTGCGTCTGACCGATCCATATTGATGGTACTTTCCAAATCATAATTTGTGGATTTGGTACTTTGAACCAATAGACTTCCCATATTTTCATTTTCCTCAGATGCCTTTAGCAATAGCCCATTGTCACCTGTCTCAAATTTGATATTCTGAGTTACCCTCCATTGCCATAGCGGATCCAATCCATCCTCAAATGTATCTTTGAAGTCAATCATTCCCTTTTCCCTGCTATAGGTAGCCTCATTTTCAAATACCGGCCATTGATCTTCCGTCCATGTAAGCTTTTCTAAAACGCCTTCCCTGCCAACATATACTGAGCCTTCCTCATTATACGCATGGTAAAGCATGAAATAATCAGCGCCGTTTTTTAAAACCGTCCCATGCCCGGCACAGTGCCAGTCATCATTGTCTGCCAATATGGGGTTGCCACCATATTTTTCCCAGGGACCCAATAAATTTTTCGATCTGGCTACCCCCGTCTGGTAATTGCATTCCTTGTCGCAGCAGGCACCCGCAGAATAGGTAGCATAGAAAAATCCATTTTCTTTAAATACACTCACCCCTTCCACCAGGTTTTTTTCCCAGGGCTGGTCGTTCCTGAAAAGCTCCACAGGCTTCCCCATCAAACGGGTCCGCTGTTCATTAATTTCCTGGGCCCAAATGGGAGTAGGCAGGCCTTTGCTGTTCCCGTCCTCCTTCCATAAAACATAGATTTTACCACTATCATCCCGGACCTCGTAGGCATCTATAGAGCCAAACTCCTGGGCTACCAATGGGCCATGATCTTCAAATAGGCCCGTAGGAGAACTGGAGCTGGCCACTGCCACACTCAGCCTGTTGCTGCTCTTGTCCCTTGCCGTATAGTAGGCATATATTTTTCCCTGCGCTTCATCGTAGGAAAGCTCAGGAGCCCAGAAGTTATTTTTTGCCCACTCCGGTGCACCATCAGGGAACACATAATTGACCAATTCCCATTCCTGCAGGTCCGAAGACTTATAAATGGGAAATAAAGGTGCCCATTCATTGGAGGTAGTGGAAGCATAAAATTCCTCTCCGACCTGAATGACAGTAGGATCCGGTCGGTCACCGGGTAAAACCGGGTTGGTGATGGAAATAGATGAGGGCTTTACATCGGTTTCATTATGCTCGTTTCCTGATTTTTGCTGACATGCTGATACAATTAGCAAAGACACAAAGGGATAAATAAGTTTTCTCATAAGGGTTATCTGCAATTTTTTAAATTTTTATTCTCCTGAGGGTACAGGCAAAGGAGTATCTGCGGGTACGGGAGCACCAAAATCCGGGCTGCCATCAGCATGCCAATGGAAAGGCTGCAAACGGATATCCCGATCCCATCCCGGATCCGTTCCCTTTTTGGAATGATAGAGTATCCAATCTTCGGATCCATCGGGAGATTTGGCGAAACTGCAATGCCCTACTCCATGAACTGTGTCGTTCCCCAAAAACACTGGTCCACTTTTTACCCAATTCCCTGCTATCATGGGGTCTGCATTTGCGGCTTTTAATTTCAACTGACCCAGCCGGTATTCTTTTAGCCAGGATTCCCTGGTTGAGTAAATGATAAATGTCTGATCTCCATGCTTCAAAACCTGAGGTCCCTCATTCAAGTCCAGAACACCGCCGGTTTCCCAGCTTTCTTCAGGAGAAGAAATTTTCACCCGGTTGCTGCTGATGGTGGCAGGATCACTCATTTTGGCCATATAAAGGTGTTGTGGGGTCCGGTCTGTGTCCCTGTTTTCTTCCCAGCCTGACCAGGTGGCATAAAGTTGCCCCCTGTGTTCAAAGGGAGTCAGGTCAATGGCCCATTTTACCGATCCTGGATCAGACATATCATCTCCAGTGTACAACATACCCATATCTTCATAGGGGCCAAAAGGATCATCCCCCTTGGATTTCAACACTCCTGATCTCTGGTGAATGAATGGTCCCCCTGATTTTTTCCCGGCAGCATAATAAATGTACCAATGGCCTGCAATAAAATGTAATTCAGGAGCCCAGATATTGGCAGAATTCCATCCTTTGTCAGGTGCATCCCATACTTTTTGTAAGGCACCATGGTCGGTAAGTTTTGAAGACCTGGAAACCGCAATTCCTCCACCTGAGGAGGCACAGTAATAATAATCTTCTCCTTTTTGGAAAACCCATGGATCTGCACCATTGCGAATGGGATTTGTAAATGTGGCCCCCTGAGAAAATCCGGTACAGCTAAATACGAAAGCCAAAATGGCCGTAGCAATCGCCCTAATCCATTTTGATGCATTTATTGGACTTGACTTGCCTAATAAAACTTTATTGGATACAATCATGGGGCACTATTTTTCAGTCTTTTTAAGAAAGTGAAAACTTCCCTTCACATAATTTAACGTTTCTGATTTTTGCCCTGCAGCAGGTAGCATCTCCAATTATTTGAAGTCTGGAATACGAATTCTTTTGCCATTGTTCATAGCTGATTCGTGCGCACATATCCCTGCACAGGTATAGTTGGCGGCGGTTACGGCATCTACAGCGGAATCCCTTCCTTCCACAATGGCTGCCACAAACTCCTGCACCAAATGGGGGTGTGAGCCTCCATGTCCTGCTCCCTGTAAAAAGGACACATGATTGGGGTCATCTATTTTTTCACGCTTGGTAAAATGCTTTATCGGTTCAATCAGCAGCTCATCGGTATCAGGAACGTCTATGCGCTCCGCATTTTCCCCACCATCAAAAATAACATGTTTTTCATCTTCCAATTGCTCCCATTCAAAAGACATTTTGGTACCATACACATCATAGGATTCCCTGTATTGCCTTACCACATCAAATAAGGACCGGGTAGCTTCTGCAATGACATCAGAGTTCTTCAATGTGAAAGTAGCGGTTTCCACCGCAAAAGGCGAGCCGTATCGGCTGGCAAGGTCTTCGGACAACCTGCCGGAGCCATGACAAACCACCGTTTCGGCAGTAGTGTTATTGATACGAAGCAGGGGTGAGATAGCATGGGTACCGTTGAGCATGGGCGGGAAACCCTTCCAATATGCTGCCCAGCCTTCCATACTCATGTCCTGAATATGGGAGCCTCTCACAAATTGTATGCGTCCCAACTGCCCCGTCTCTGCCAGGTTCAACCCATATAAAAACTCCCTGGTGTAAAGGGCTGTTTCCATCATCATATAAACCTTATTGGCTTTCCTTTTGGCCTCCACTATCGCCTTACAGTCTTCCACCGTCATTGCCATGGGAATGGTACAAGCGGTATGTTTATTGGCATTTAGAGATGCCAGGGTCATCCTGGCATGTTCGGGAACAGGGGTTACCACATGGATGGCATCCACGTCATCCCTTTTGGGTACCTCATTGAAATCTGTAAAACAAAGGTTCTTGTCCAAATGGAACTTTGCTGCCAATTCATCCAGGGTTTTTTGGTTTCGGGTACATATACCCACTGCCTTGATATTGGGATGACTTTGGTAAATCGGAATAAATTCCTTACCGAAACCCATGCCCACGATGACTACTGTAATTTGTTTTTGACTCATTATAATGGTGCTTTTTGGTTAAACAAAAAATCGCAATTTTAAAAAGAAAGGTATCAAGCGGCTGGAATAACAAATTCACCACAACGTAATAATTTTTTCCCTTCTACTTGTTTTCCCTTTTTGGGGCAATCCCATTTTAAAAAAGCGATATTGGTGAAATATTTACGCTTTTACTTTCCGGCAACCCAACTCACGGCATTTCTCAGCAACTTCTGATAGGTATCCAGATTATGGGATGCACCATCATGTCCTAAAGCAATGCCCACGATCCTGGTGTCTGGATGCTTGATCACAAATAGGGAAGGGAAGGGACCAGTTTCACTGGTACTTGCCTCTGCCAATACTTTGATTCCCGGTCCGTCCGGATCTACCTTAAAATAATACAGTTCGTCTTTTAAGTTAAAAGTTGGAGGAAGGCCTTCCGTTACCGGATGGTTTTTGTCTAAAACCGTTACATCAAAAGCTCCAAAGCGGTCATGACCCCGGGATCCTCCACTGGCCAAATGGATATTGTATTCCGGCCAATCCTCCCAATTGTACCAAAGTGCGGCATGACCAAGAATTAATCCTTTGCCGGAAGCCGCAAAATCGAAAATGGCTTTTCTTGTTGCTGGATCTGCAATAGGCTGATTATTGCTCAGGTACAACACATCCATATCGGCCAACAAATCCAAAATGGACTCCGGGTCATCGGTGTAGGTTACTTCTGCAAAGCCCCCCTTTTCCAGTGTTTCCACATCTGCATTTTTGTACCAGGTATCGAAATCGTGGGATGCACCACCTCCCAGCAGAAGTACCCGGATCGGATCAGCTGGCGGATTTGAGGATGCAGGTAAGCATCCATTTGCCCGGCCATTGCCAGGAAAAATGCAAAGCCATGTCAGCAATAGCAAGGGTATGGTTTTGGTAAATTTTGGGATTCTTTTCATTTTATCCTTCCTCTAGATATTAATAAATATTTTCCTTAGTTCCCTGTCACTACCCGCATGATCCCATTCATCATGCGCCAATGCCCGGGAAATGTGCACACAAAAGGATAATCACCAGGTGTATCCGGTACGGTAAAATTAAGGGTATACAATTCTCCGGGTCCCAACATCTCAGTAGCAAACAATACCTCGGGTATTTCGGGAACATAATGCTTTTCAGAAGCCCTGGGATCCCTTAGCATGGCATCTGCTGCTGCCCCAACTTTTTCAAGGCTACCCGGCTTTAGGATCAGCAGGTTATGTTGCATGCCATCCAGATTATCCAGCTCCAGCATTATTTTCTCCCCTGTTTTAACAGTAAAGGTATCCGTATCATATTTCATCATTTCCGGAACAATTTCTATCACTACTGTCCTTACCCTCTCCTGAGATGCTGACCTCACTTTTTTTGGTGAAATTTCCTCAGCCACCATCTTTTTCTTTGTACCTGCAAGTCCGTCTTTCAAAACTTCTTCCCTGGTAAAAAGCAGGAAACTTTGATCCAGGCCTGCTGGCTTTGCTTTACCATTCTCCAGGTTTTCTTCGGTCCTGATCGATTGATTTTTCTGCCCAAGTTCCGGCTTGATTTTAAATATTTCCCCCATCAGCAACAAACCAAGGCCTGACAATAACAACCACCGGTAATTCATTACGTTTATCATTTTAACTCAAGTACTACATCTCTAAGAGTCCCTTCAAAAGGATGTTCTCCTTCGTACGACCCTGCATTGTCTTCACCTCCAAAATCCCGGCCAGTACGCAGACTGGGACGCAATACCCCCATAAAATGGCCTTTTGATGCTACCCTGGCTGCAGTTTTTCCATCAACTGCAATCTCCATTTCGCCAGAAGCTTTGATTTGTGCCCTGGCTTCAAAACTTTCTGGCAATTCCATTTCAGTAGTGGCAAAATAAGTCTGGCCCTGCCGGTTCACCTGAAAAATCAACTGTCCCTTTTCCATGTAAAAGGAGTAGCCATTTTCCCGGTCTCCATGAGCAAGGATTACCCCATTGGGTCTTTCCCCTCCTCTGCCTGACACAGTGGCGGATATCAAAATTTCCTTGTTTTGAAGATCAGGGGAATACTGAAGGTAACTTCTTCTTCCCAATTCGTACCTTTCATTTTTTACGCCGGCTATCAGGCGGTCCAGAAGTCCCGAGGATGCGCTTCCTCCTAGCGCTGCAGCAGCAAGAAAACTTTCGGAATGATGACTGGCCGCAGCAAATAATGCTTTTGTCAACCAATCGTCTGTTTCATTCTCTCCAATAAGACTTGCTTCATGGATCAATTCCCCTATGATAGCATTTTCTGGCATTTCTACCAGTGACAAAAAGGCATGCATTCTGGTATTGAGGTTTTTATCCTGTAAAATTCCGGAAGCATGAATAGCCTTTAAACTTACTTCATTTTTGGGCAATACTTCCAGGACCGCTTTTCTAACCCCCGGTGCAGGATGGGTCAATGCCCCCAAAGCAACTTCCATAGCTTCCTTATTACTACCATCCAGCGCCCCAAGGCCATGAAGGGTCCACAAGGCGTGGACCGCAGCGCTATTCAACCCAATTTCATCCTGACTCCTGTCATTTACCAGGGTATACAGCGCATTCAGCTGTTCTTGGTTACCTGATTCGACCAAAAGCCGCTGGGCGGTCATCCTCCAGAACATGTTATCATCGGTCAGGGCATTGACCAATGCCACAGGATCCGCTTTTGATAAAGATTTTGGGGAATAGGCAGGGGCCTCTTTATAAATCACCCGGTAAATCCTGCCATGATTGGTATCCCTGAGTTCACTTTGAAAGGCATTACCTTGCCCATGGGGCTGCTCGGTGAAAGGCAATACCATTCTGGAAGGGGCCTGTCTTTCTACAAAAACGTTGTGCTGGATGATGAAATTATACCAATCGGCAATCCATACCGCCCCATCTGGTCCCACTTCTGCCTGCACCGGACCAAACCATTCATCAGAACTGGCCAAAAGGTTCCAGCCATCTTTCTCAGCAAAGCCCGCACCGCTTGGCTCCAGGATAGCATTATGGGTAAGCCGGATAGTGGGCTCATTGACAAAAGCCACCCGGTTCCAGTAAGATTTGGGAAAATCCCTGGCCGTATACAGGCGTATGCCTGCCGCTGAAGTAAATCCTCCAACCACATCTACCTGCCTGAGGTTTGGCGTCATGGCATGGGCAGCATAGTGCCCATCTATTTTCTGAATGGATTGAATGGTGAAAGGGGGCTTTTTCGCTCCTTCCTCTGCTTCGGGAAAAGCCCTTTGCAGGAATTTTGCAGGAATGGAATAATAAGCGGAATGGGTATTGTTAGCCGTGGAAATAAATACATGGTTATCCTCTGAGAATCCCAGTCCCCATGTATTGTTAGAAGAACTTGCCAGATAATTGAAGTCGCTTCCATCTGGTTTGAAATGATAAAGGCCCTGAGGAAACCTCCAGGGTTCCCCATTGATGGTGCCGTCAAATCCGGAATAGCCTGCCACTCCCCATATCTTATTGTCAAAGCCATACATCAGGTTGGAAGGGCCTGCATGGGTATCGCTTTTACCCCATCCTGTCATGATGGTTTCGAAAACATCAGCCTTATCGTCTCCATTGGTGTCCTTCATGAAAACAAAATCGGGTGCCATGGACACAATCACTCCTCCATTGGCAAAAACCAAAGAAGTCGGAATATTCAGTCCATCGGCGAAAACAGTAAATTTATCTGCTCTACCATCTCCATTGGTGTCTTCACAGATCTTGATGCGGTCATTGGCGGCTCCGTCTGTTTCTTTGAAGGTATTGGGATAATCCACCGATTCCACAATCCACAGCCTGCCCTTTTCGTCCCAGGCCATTGCTATTGGATTGACAATATCGGGTTCAGCGGCGAACAGGCTAATTTCAAATTCTGCCGGTTTCTGGATTAGCTTCAGGGATGCATCGGGACTGAGTGCTTCCTGAATTTTTGGGACCTCATACCTTTTGGTGAAATCCGAAATGGGCTCCTCGTATATGGATACCTGTGGAATTTCCAAGGCTGTCACCTGGGCCTTCACCTCTTCTCCCATGGCCCAGAAAATTCCGTTCTCTACCAATTTCAGAAATCCCGGATGCTGCCAGGTGCTGTCATTGTGGCCATAGGCTGTATAAAACACCCTTCCTTTTCCTTCCTCCCGGGTCCAGGTATAGGGCTCGCAATGTGCCCCTTCTACCCGCTCCATAAGTACATTGATATCACTGTTGATGTGCTGATGACGGTAAGTTTCATCCCAGGTGCTAAACTCCTCCAGTCCATCCAATACAGGATGAGCCCTGTCCTTTAGTTCAGTGGCAAAATTTCCCGTTCCATGTGAGGCAAACTGCCCACCTATGGTGCGGATATACCATTCAGAGTTTTTAAAGCAGCCTGTTGCGGAATGCAATGGAATCAACCCTTTACCCCCTTCAACAAAATCACGCATGGCCATTTCCTGACCGGGAGACAAATATTCATGATTGGCATAGATTACCAGCCCATCAAATTTGGCGAGATTATCTGAATTGATATCGTCCATGGATTCCGTATAGGTAAGGTTGATCCCACTATTGAAAATAGCGGTAGCCAGCCATGGAGCATACCTTCGGGAATCATGGTGCTGGCTGGAATGGCCCAAAAACAGGATCTCGGCCCTTCTGGGCTCCTGCCTGTCTGTGGAGAAATCTGTTGTCTCTGCAGTACTTCTTCCGGCAGTATAAAAAAATAATAGTATACCAAGAAATAAAAAAAAACAAATCCGGCTTAAAAAGTAAAAATGGTTATTGTTGGTATTCCGGGCCTTATCCATGGTAAATCAGGGAAACGTTTAAAGTTAATTTCAAGTAAATTAGAAAAAAATAATGAAAAATTTCCCCTATTCTTATGCGATAGGTCAATTTATGTTTCAAACAGGTATTCCTTACTTCCCGGAATAGCTGCATTCCATCTTTTTATCAAACCCAGAGCAGTAATTTTTTTTTGAGGTATGGGCTTTCCTGATATTTAGGTCCATTTTTTCTCATGGAGAAAAAAGAGCTGCCCAAAGAATCCCAGGACTATTCTGTCTACATTCCCTGGCTTGATAATCCAGTATCGGAATTCAGCAGAAAAAAATATCCTCAACCTAACTTCTCGTTATTCCTGTGCCGGTCTTTATCCCGGATGGTTTTCTTTTCAAAATTATTTTCCAAAGCCTTTGTCAGGTCCACCCCGGTCTGATTGGCCAGGCAAATCAATACCCACAATACATCGGCCATTTCATCCGCCAATTCCTTATCTTTGTCGCTTTCCTTGAATGATTGTTCCCCGTACTTCCTGGCCATGATACGGGCCACCTCCCCAACTTCTTCTGTCAAAATAGCCATATTGGTCAATTCATTGAAATACCTGACCCCATGGCTGCGAATCCATTGATCTACTTTTTCCTGTGCTTCTGCAATGCTCATATTTTTACGCTTTTTTGAATGCCTTTTCCATGGCTCAATTCCATCACCATTTCGATACAGTCTGGTACATCCTCCTGATAATGGCTTACAAACAATAGGGTCATCCCGCTTTCTTCACAAAAATGGTCTACCAGCCACCTGAACCTGATTCTTTGTTCCTCATCCATTCCCTGAGAAGCCTCATCCAAAACCAGCAGCCTGGGATTTTTAATCATGGCCCTGGCCAGCAGGCAGAACCTTTGTTCCTCCAGGCTAACCTGCTGCAAACGTAAACCAGCAATATGAGACAACTGAAGCGCCTTTAGCCATGCATCGGCTTTGGCTTCCTGCTCAGGACTGGTTTTTTTAAAGAGCCCCATGGTATCAAAAAATCCGGACAAAACCACTTTTTTACAGGTTTGGTTGGTAGGAAAAAACCTGGCCAGGTCAGACGAGACAAATCCCGTTGGTCTTTTCACGTCCCATATGCTTTCCCCTGTGCCCCTTTTTCTATCAAACAAGGTAATGTCATTGGCATAGGATTGGGGGTTCTCTCCTAAAATCAAACTGATCAAGGTGGATTTCCCTGCCCCATTGTGTCCCTGGATCAGCCATTTTTCACCAGGGAGTACCTGCCAGTTAATTGTATCAAGTAGCGTATTGTTGCCATATCTGATGGTTACATCCTTCATTTCAATGACCGAAGTCAGCCTTGCTCCATGATTCACATCTTTCAGCAGTTTCTTGAAGAGTGATACCGATAAATGTTGGGACTGCGTATGGACCGCTTCCAATTGCATCAATTTCTCCATGTCGTGGATTACCTGCAATTTACCCTCTCCGATCCAGGCACAATGCCGCATGGACGCAGGAATTTCCCGGGCGGTAGTGGACATGATCACCTGCACACCGGAGGCCATTATGGCTTGCAATACCTGGTCAAATTCATCCCTTGTTTGTACATCAAGGCCTGTTAAAGGCATGTCCATCAGGAAAAGTCGTGGATTTTTCAGCAGGGCAACTGCCATGGCCAATCTCCTCGTTTCTCCATTGGAAAGCTTGATCAGGGACTTATCTTTAAACTGATCCAAGTCAAAAAGCCGGATTACCTTTTCCATGTCCCATGGACCAACCCTCCTGCTTTCTACTCCGGACAAATAACCCTCAACGGTCTCCGTTTCTTCGGACTCCGCGCTATTGAACCGCTGCTGGTAATAGAAATGCTGTTGGTTGGATTTATTTTTGAAGGTGTATTTCTGGGAGATAAATGCTACCAGGTCCCTGAAACTGTTTACCTGGCCCATTCGGTTTTGTTCTTCCTGGTAATCACTGGCAAAAGGCCTTGAAATACTTCCGGCAACCAGGGAAGTCCGGCCTAACAGGGTTTCAATGAAGGCAGTCCTTTCTTTACCGGAAGCAGCCAAAATGGCCCAGGATTCTCCATTTTTTACCTTAAAATTCAATTCCTGAAACAAGGTCTTGCCAAAATAATTTACCCTTGCGTTTTCGATGGTCAAAAAATCTTCCTCCAGGTCTTTGTTCATCATTGGTTTTAATATCCGCCACAGAAAAACCGGGCTGTTTTTTAGTAAATTGCTATTTCTGATCCGGCCTCTTTTAGACTTTATTTTTAGAATCTATCACAATGGTCACCGGACCATCATTGATTAAAGAAACCTGCATGTCTGCACCAAATTCACCAGTTTTCACTGGTTTTCCCAATTGCCGGGACAATTCTTTGATGCAGCTTTCGTACAGGGGAATGGCAATATCGGGTTTTGCCGCTTTAATGTAGGATGGTCTGTTTCCTTTTTTGGTACTCGCATGCAAGGTAAATTGACTGATCAGCAGCATATCACCTTCAACATCCTGAAGGCATTTGTTCATTACCCCATCCTCATCAGGAAAAATGCGCATGTTGACCATTTTGCGGCAAATCCAGTCGATGTCCTCCCTTTCATCCGCCTCCTCTATTCCCAATAAAATCATCAAACCCGTGCCTATGGCTGATTTCTCCATCCCTCCTATGCTAACTGCAGCCTTTTTTACCCGTTGAATTACAGCAATCATTCGCTCATCTTATGCATTTCTGAGGAGGAAACGGTTTCATTTCCGGAATTTTCCCCTTCAAGTGATTTTTTTACCATGGCTTTGGCTACCTGATGGTCATAAATGGGCTTGTATTTCCTGAACAGACCCAGGAAAGTGACCCCTTTCATTACAATCTTGGCAACTTCCTCTCCCAACCTGTTCTCTTTTCGTTCTCCCAAAAGCAGTGAGGGCTGGAAAATCCCCACATAGTCAAAATCCATTCTTTTCAAATCATTTTCGACTTCACCTTTTACTTGATTGTAATAAATGGAAGATTGTGCATCTGCACCTAAGGCACTGACATACATAAACCGTTTTGCTCCCAATCCCATCACCATTCTGGCGAAATTGATCACATAATCATGGTCTACGCGATAAAAGTTTTCTTTCGACCCTGCCTGTTTGATGGTTGTCCCAAGAGAGCAAAAGGCAATTGGCCGGGCACTGCCAGATTCCAACGCCTTAAGCAGGGGTTGAAAATCTCCGCCCATATTCTGATTGCTGATGTTCTCCCTTAAATCTACCTGATCCAGTTTATCAAAATCCACTGCCACCTGCACCAATTTATGGTGCTTGATGGCCAAATTACGGCGCCCGAAAGAAATTACCCAATCAAATTCAGAATTTTGGAAAAGCTGGTGAAGCAGTTTCATCCCTACCAATCCGGAGGAACCGGATACGAATGCGATCCTTCTGCTCATGCCTGTTGGTCCCTTTCCCATTCCAAGAAACGTGCAATGTCCGACTGGAGACTTTTAAAAATGGCCAAAAGAACTGTAATGTCGTCCACATAACCCACAAAAGGAATAAAATCCGGAATTAAATCTGTGGGCAAAGCAAAATAAAACAGCCCCAAAGCCAACAAGCCCAGAGAGCGGTTGGAAAGCCCGGAATATTTTTTATTCAGGTGAGACCTGATCATCCGGATAAATACCTCCACTTGAAATTTGACCTGGGAAAAGGTGGGATTTTGAGAAAGTTCCTGCCATTTAAGGCTGGCTTTTTCCAGCAAAGCACGTAATTTTTTCTCTGTGGATGCGATATGCATTGCCCTATTCATGTATATCGCTTTGACTTTTTCAAAAAGGTTTTTCTCCTCTGTAGTTGCATCCATATTTTTTCGGTTTAATGAGCTTTAAAAATACATTCTTATTTCATCTTTTATATTTCTTAATGCCTGTCCTATAATGTCTTTTTCCTGAGCCAGCGCAGACTGGAATATTTTTTTGGCCAGTTCAAGGCTCTTTTCATCTCCTGCTACTTCCTGATAAGATCTATTCACGAGGGAAATGGTTTGCTCTACCGCCGTTCTGACAGACTCCCAGGTATCATCTGTAAAATATACCTGCTGCGATAAATTGTGATTGAATTCATTTCGGATTTCTTCAATCAACCTGCCGTGTAATTCCCCTGCCGTAAAGCCAGGTTCATTGACCCTCCGGATTAAATTGTTTGGGGAAATGCGCTCCAATAACAGACACAGTCTCTCTCCTGCCTGTAAACGAAGGGGCAACAGTAGTTCCGTATTTTTGGTTTTGATGTCCACCCACTTCATTTCTTTTTCTTTCTTCAAAAATGATACCGTAATGATAAACATGCCATAAATGACCAGCCCTGCCGGAAGTACGATTTTTAAAAGTTCTATGAGGTATTCCATTGTTTACTGTTTTAAATCACAATATCCAAAATAATGTCAAGTTATGCTATGCAACAACTGTTTTCTCTATTAAATTTGGAACCTTTCATACTTGTTTGACATTTTCTGAACATGTTGATACCAATAAAAATAAGTCCCCAGGCCTTAGTTGAAATCAAAAACATCATGAATTCCAAAAACATCCCCCAAGATTATGCCTTGAGGGTAGGCATCAAAGGCGGTGGCTGTGGAGGAGTATCCTTTGTCCTGGGGTTTGATCAGTGCAGGGAAGGAGATCAACAATTTTCCATTGAAGGCTTACCCGTACTCGTAGAAAAAAGACATGTCATGTTTTTGATGGGCATGCAGGTAGATTTTCATGATAGCAATGAGGCCAGAGGCTTTGTGTTTAGCAATCCTGATATTCCTGAAAGACATGACAAGTGATCATTCTCAAGCAGGAATGATCCTTGCCAGAAGTGAACAGGTTTTACAACAAGCCTTCAAAACCATACCTGGCATTGGACCAAAATGCATCGAGTCCTATTATTCTGGGTTTTAAAAATGAAATAATTTCCGGCCAGTATTTTTTATCCAGGACATTGACGCTATTCAGTTTTTTTTCAACCCTATAGCCGTTTTTTTCGGGAGCTATCTGGTCTTTCGGTATCCAGCTCCAGGCTTCTCCCAATTCCATTTCCAATAAATGCTTCAATTCCAACAATTGGGCATAAAGCAACTCCGCGATATCCTCATCTGGGTGTTGTATCGCAATGGATATGGAAGCAAAGTCCCTTTCCGCCTGCATCCGAAAGTAAAGGTGGCGAATGCCGGTTTTATAGTTTTTCCAATTCACCGGAGAACCATCAGCTGAGGGGACAGGTTTCATATACCAACCAAATGCTGTCCAAAATTCCTGCTTCATCTGGTTAACCTGATTTTTGGTATACATATCTGATCTTTTATCCGTAATCCTGTGGATAGTTCACTTCCACTACTGAATAATTGACCACTCCCCCAATCGCAGGATTGTGTTTTTTGATGATTACCCTGACCTTACGGATTTCGGGGTACACATTTAATATGTCCTGAATCATCAAATGTGCCAGGTGTTCCAGCAACTTGACCGGTACCTGCATGTGGGCTTTGGCTATCTGATACAGCTTAAAATAGTCTACTGTTTTCTTCAAGTCATCATGAAGCATTGCCTGTTGGAAATCCGTATATACGTGTAAATCCACTGTGAAGCGGTTGCCCAATTTTTTTTCTTCCGAGAACACCCCATGATAAGCGTGAAACTCAATGCCTTCCAAAGAAACTTTACCCATTATTCAAACTGGTCAAAAAACGATCCGGAAGGCTTGTTTTTGGGTTTTTCATCTTCCTGAGTATTTCCCTCTACCTCACTGGTTTCATCGGCTACTTCATTAACATCCAGGGGTTCAGGGTTTTCAGATTTATTTTGGCTTGCTGTATTTGGGGCTTCTTTATCTTCATCCTGATTTTTAAGGGCATTCGGTTTGTCCCATGTATACGTATTTGCGGCATCCTCCGCAGGGTTTTCCTGGCCGGATTTTGGGGAAGTTTTGCTCATGGAAGTATAATATTTATCTTTTCTCTGGATGTCCTTCACCAATCTGGTATGCGCGACGGCATCAATTTCATTGAAACCATCCTGAACGGTTTTTACATTTTCAAGGGTCTCAGCAGCGGTTTTTTTAAGATGCTTCAGCAAATAATCTCTTTGCACCTGCAATTTCTCATAATTATCTACCAGCAATTGCACATCTTCTTTCAGGTCCTCCATGATATTTTTGGCCTGGGATTCGGCCTGTTCCACAATACTTCGTGCATTTCCTTTGGATTCAGCATTCAGTGCATCTGCATTCATTTGTGCCTCTTTTAAAATCAGCTCGGCTGTTTTATTGGCTTGCTCAATGATACTGGCACCCGTGTCTTCAGCTGTCTTTAAGGTCTTGAATAGTGACTGTTCCACCTCCCGCAGCTTGGATGCCTCTTTTTCAGCCTGTTCATACTTGACTTTCAAGGCGTTTTTTTCCTCCACCAGCTTCTCCCATTCCTGGGACAGGTAACTTAAAAAACCAGCAACCTCATCTTTATCATATCCCCTGATCTTTTTTTCAAAGGTTTTTTGGCGAATATCCAATGGTGTTATTTTCATTTCTCAATTTTTAAATTCCAGATTATATTTCTCCGGATTCATTGGCCAATGCCTAAATCCCAAACGGAAACGGTATGGTCATCACTGATAGCCACTACCTGGTCTTTATAGGCAGACCAATACACTTTGTTTATTGAAGTTCCGTGTCCTGCATGTCTGGCCTTATCAATAACCTTCAGAAGTTTGCCTTCATCTGGATCCCAAAGCTTGATAGACTTATCCATGCTACAAGTTACAAAATACTTGCCATCATCCCGAAAAGAAAGGTAATTGATGGCGAACATATGTGCTGCAATGCTTTTCTTTTCTTTAAAATCCTTTGTATCCCAAAATTTCAGACGGGCATCTCTACCCCCGCTGATCAGCATTTTGCCATCGGGTGAATATTGCAGGGCAAAAACTGAATTGCTATGGCCCTCAAGTTTGGCCACAGGTTTCCAGTCTTTGAGGTCAAAAACTTTAACCTGATGGTCACTGGCCCCCACACTGAATTGCCCCCTTACAGGATCTATGGCCAGCACTCTCAGGTGTTGATCACTGATTTTCAGATGCTTTACGGGAGATTGTGCCTCAATATTCAACACTACCAGGACACCATCTCCGGTGGCCACCAGCAGGAGGTCACCCACCACCTTCATGTCATATATGGCATTGGCTGTAACTTTAAGGGACCATACCTCTTTTTTACTGGCTAGATCAATGGCATGAATGCCTTCAAAATTTTGACCAATGAAAAGCAAATTCCTTTTTTTGTCTACAGTAAGGGCATAAACGGAGCGTGGCAACTTTGCAAGCAACAAACCATCCTTAGGTGTCCTCAGGTCCCATTCCACCACCATGCCGTCGCCAGAACCGGTATAAAAGTGATGGGGGGTCAATCCTTCGGAAAGTGCGAAAACAGAATGGTTATGCCCGCTTAATGTATGGAGTTTATTTACTTGAATTTTTGGCATATATTGCATCGTATATTTATCACCCAGCTCATTTTGAGTAACCATGCAAACAAAAATAGAAAAAATTAGCCCTTTATCTGCTTTTGCCATCAACAATATTCATGAATCCGAAAACAGCCCTATGGACTTTCTGAGTTTTCGGGAAAAACTTTCTCTGGCCAATATAGGACATCCCCAAAAAAGAAAAGAATGGAAGGGGGCCCGATTGGCCATTAAATCTGCCCTGGACCATATACAACTTCCCTATCCGGGTTTTTACAAGGATGCACATGGTAAATCTCATACCATGGACGGTTACGGGTATGTATCACTTACCCATCACGGTGATTATTCCGGTGCCATTTTTCATAAAGAAATGCCGGTAGGTATTGATTTGGAAAAAGTCCGGGACAAAACCGTAACCCTGGCACCCAAATACCTGGATACAAAAGAGATGGATTTCCTGAATAAAGATCCGTATATGCACACCATGGCCTGGTCGGTTAAAGAAACAATCTTCAAATGCCAGGGTAGAAAAGGAATCAGTCTCCGGCAAAACATTCTGCTTCAGCCCTTTTCCTGTACGGACGAGGTAATTAAAGGAAAAATTCACGGTACAGACTTTGCTGATCACCACTACGCTGTTAAAGTAATAACCGAAAACGACATGATTCTTACCTATACCATTTGGTGAATTTTCCTATATTTGCTAATAAAACAGCGGATTCCATGAAATATTTAAGGTGTTTTATGCTACTTTTCCTTGGTTCATTGCTGGCCAATGGCCAACAGGTATCTAATGTGGAATTGGTAGATGCCTTTTCCGGCCAAACTTTTTCCACCGCCAGCCACCCACCTTCCAGTACCATGGTTTTTGTGTTCACCACTTTGGCTTGTCCTTATTCCAAACTGTATGAAGACCGTATCCAGTCCCTTCATCAAAAATACAGCGGGCAAAATATTATTTTCGCCCTGGTCAATCCCCACGCAGGCCCGGAAGATGAGAGCAGGGAGCAAATGAGGGGGCTGTCCTGGGCTAATAATTCAGGAATTCCCTTTCTGATGGACATTGATCAGGTATTTACCAGACAGACAGGGGCCAAAAAAATTCCGGAAGTAGTCATCATCTCCTCAGGGCCTACTGGCTACTCCATCACCTACCAGGGTGCCATCGACAATAATGCCCAGTCTGTTTCGAGTGCCTCCGTTCATTACCTGGACAATGCCCTGAGGGATATCCTGTCCAGAAAAAGACCCAGCCCTGCCATCACTCGTGCAGTGGGTTGTAATATCCGCTTGAAAAACTAGTCTTTGTCTATAATCTCCATTAGACTTTTTATTTCTTCAGCCTTGTCCACCTCTCCAATTTTTTCAAATGCAAAAACAAGGTTTCTGAGGGTCCGGCGAATGATATCAATGTTTTCACAAGGTTCAAAATAGGAGGACTTGGGTTCCAACTTGAGGTGCTCCAGGTAATTGTTGATATCCTGTCTGGTAAAAATCAGCCCTTTATTAAATGCATTGATGTAGAACTTAAATTTGCCAGCCTGGTAGGTTAATACAAAAAGGTTGGGAAGATTCACCCCATAAACAGGCAATCCCAGCTTTCGCGCGACCAAAAGATAAACCGAACATAAACTAATGGGGTTTCCTTTTTTTGTTTCCAATACTGTTCGGATCATGCTGTTTCCAGGGCTATGAAAGTTTTTGGTATTTGCAGAAAACTTAAGGTCATTGAACAGCACGTTATTGATCAATTTGATCTTGTCATAGACGGAGAATTCATTTTTAAAATTGGTCCAGACATTGAAGTAGATTTGCTGCATCACTGCATTCAACTGCTCAAATTCAAGCTCCGGATACAGGTAGGTATTGATTATCCACAGGCCCTCCAGCAATTCTTGCTCCTCAGAATTTTTCCAATTTAGGAGCCTTTTGCGGAGCAGATTGATTTGCAACTCATGCACCAACTCCTCTATTTCTTTCTGAACTTCAGGATTGAAGGAGCTTTCCCATTTATTTTCCAGAAAGGGTATGACATCATTGCCCAGGGAGATGATTTTTCCGCGTACATGTGCTTTGATTTCCTGGTCCGTATCATCCAGTAGGGATACCAAAGCATTTAATTCTTTATCTGTTAATTGATTATCCATTTGACGAAGTACTCACTTACAGCATCTTAAAGTTACCGAATTAAAATTTAAAAACATGTCCCTTTCCTTGTTCTGTGCAATGTCAACCGAGCATCGGTGATCCCACTTTAAATCCTCAGAGAGATTCTATTTCTTCTTTATAAGCTTTAATGGCCCTGAATATCCCGGAGGCCACATATGTTTGTCCGTTTTTGCTGTTCAAGTAGCGCTCTTCGCTGAGGTTGGAGAGAAATCCTGCCTCAATCAGCACACTGGGCATACTCGTTGTCCAAAGCACATAAAACGGTGCCTGTTTCACTCCTCTTGAATGCCTGTTAACCCTGGTAGAAAAATCCTTTTCAATTTTTTCTGCCAGCGAAAGGCTATTTGAAAAATAAGCCCTTTGCATCAGATTAAACATCATGTAAGACTCAGGAGATTGAGGATCAAACCCTTCGTAGTTTTCCTGGTAGTCATCTTCCAATAAAATTACCGCATTTTCTCGTTTCACGATCTCAAAATTGGCATCGAAATTCTTGTTTCCCATGACAAAGGTTTCCGTGCCATGTACCCGTGATGAGGAGGTGGCATTGCAATGAATAGAAATGAATAAATCTGCCCTGTTTCTGTTGGCAATGTTCGCCCTTTCCTTTAACTCAATGAATTTATCTGTTTTTCGGGTATAAATCACCTCCACTTCGGGCAGCAATTCCTGTACATAAGTCCCAACTTTCAATGCAAGATCCAGGGCGACATCCTTCTCCTGAGAAATCTTGCCTATGGTTCCCGGATCTTTACCTCCATGTCCCGCATCAATAACGATTCGCCTGAGTTTAAACTCTGCTTTTTTCTCCCCGGTAGGGATAAAACCCGCAAAAACAAAGGTTAAGGAAAGCAGCGAAATTATAAGAATATTTTTCAACCTGGTTCGTTTCATAAACGTTAATAACGTTAACTTTACGCAAAAATTAGAAATTTTTAAAGCAAACAGAAATTATCAGTGCATAATATCAAGCTCGCTTTTCTTTCCCTGGTCATGCTTACGCTTTTTGGGCAGGCATTGTTTGGACAGGAAACCGGCAAAACCCGCTCCTCTGAAATTGAACTGACAGCTCCGGATACTTTAACAAAGCCTGATGTAAAGGCAGATACCCTGCTTCCAGTACTTCCCGATAGTATACTCAACATTTCCTCTGCTGATCTTGACTCTGCAATTAACCAGGAAATCGGTGATATCACAACCACCATCAATTATTACGCCGAAGACAGTATCATTTCCGATTTTACCCAAAATAAGGTTTATTTATACAAAGGAGCCTGGTTTGAATATGGCAATATCCGGCTGGATGCAGATTATATCATCATCGATTGGGAAAAAAGTGAGCTTTATGCTTCAGGGCTGGAAGACAGTACGGGAGTGGCGCAGGGAACTCCCATATTCAAAGAGGGGGAAAGCATTTATGAAATAAGGGAAAAGATGCGCTACAATTTTGAAAGCCAAAAAGCCATTATTTCTGATGTGGTGACCCAACAGGATGAAGGCCTGCTCAGAGGGGAAACCGTCAAAAAAACCAAGGACGGATCGGTTTACCTGAAAAATGGCTTTTATACAACCTGTGATCTGGTAGAACCCCACTGGCACATTTCCTCTTCCAAAATTAAATCTGTGAGGGGAAAACACATCGTCTCCGGTCCTTTTAACCTGTATTTTAACAATATACCCACTCCCCTTGGCCTGCCTTTTGGTGTTATCCCCGACACACCAGAAGAGAAAACCTCAGGAATCATATTTCCTTCCTATGGAGAAGAACAGCGGCGAGGGTTTTTCCTAAGGGATTTTGGTTACTATTTCGCTTTTAATGACTACGTGCATACCCGTGTTACTGGAGAAATTTTCTCCAAAGGGGGCTATGGCGCCAAAACCGCCTCCGTTTATAACAAAAGATACCGTTTTAAGGGTGGCCTGAACATAGACTACCAGAAGTTTCAAAGTCCGGAAACGGCAGAACAACCCCTGGAATATGATGCTTTTTGGTTTCGCTGGAACCATACCCCTGAATCCAGGGGCAATTCGAGGTTTTCTGCCTCTGCCAATTTTGGAACCAAGTCCTATAATGACAATATCCTTAACCAGGGAAACTTTCAACAAAATCAGCAATCAGATTTTTCCTCAAATATATCCTACAGCAAAACTTTTACCGGCACGCCTTTCAGCATGTCTGCCAATTTGCGGCATTCTCAAAATCAGGTTACTGATGAGGTAAACCTGCTGCTTCCGGATGTGGCGGTCAATATGAACCGCCAAAACCCCTTCAGAAACATCCAATTTGAACCGCTAAAAACCCTGAACATTGCCTGGAACTTCAATGCCCAAAACTCTATCAATAACAGGATCACTCCGGAACTGGGAGTAGACCCCAACCTGCAGCAACAGATTGAGGAGTTGGGACAGCCCAATGCTCCGGATGTACTGCCTTTTACCTTTGCCAACCTGCCACAGCTCCTTAGGGATGCTGACAATGGCTTCCGACATACCCTGCCCATTTCTTCCAATTTCAGCCTTTTTCGGTTTTTCACCGGGACGGCATCTATGAATTTCACAGAGCTCTGGTACCTGGACCGGATCAACTATTATTACAATCCTGCCGAAGAAAGACTGGACCGGATTTTGGAAAGTGGCTTTAACCGCGTTAATTATTACAATTCCTCCTTTAACCTTTCCACCAATATTTACGGATTTTATACCTTTAGAGAAGGATCAAAAATAGAGGCCATCCGGCACCACATGCAACCTACTTTTGGATTTACCAGTACTCCGGATTTTTCAGATCCGAAATACGGGTATTACCAGGAGGTACAGACCAATGCCGGAGGCCGCATCCAAAGACTCTCCAGGTATCAGGGATTCATATATGGAGGCGCCCCCATGGGAGAATCCAAATCTCTGAGTATCAATATACGGAACGTACTGGAGGCCAAGGTGAGGACAGAGAGCGATACTGCCGAGGCGGAAACAAAAAAAGTACCCATATTGCAAACCTTAAATGTGTCTACCAGCTATAACTTTGCGGTGGACTCCTTTAATCTGGCCCCCCTGAACTTCAACACCCGTACATCCCTGTTTCAAAACAAACTTTCCGTTAACCTGAGCGCCAATTTCGACCCCTACGCCACGGGTACCTTCCAAAGTGGCGAACGGGAAGTAACCAGAAGAATCAACTCCTTTGCCTGGAAAAGGGGACAGGGACTGGGTACCATACGGAGAGCCTCGCTTAACATCAATGGGAGTATCAACCCCAGCAAAACTGAAAAATCCCCGGGAGAGGTACAAGATGAGCTTACCAATGAATTCCTGAATCAGGGAGGGCAGATGAATGATTTTGTGGAAAATGAAATCAACCGCATTGCCAATGATCCCAGCCAGTATATTGATTGGTCCATCCCCTGGAACCTGACTTATGGCTATAACCTGAGCTACAATAAAGCCGCATCAGGCAATACCAATATCACACAGGCCATCAATATCTCCGGAGATTTGAGCATTTCAGACAAATGGAAAATCAATTTCAACTCGGGTTATGATGTCGCTGCTGCAAGGATCACTCAAACCATGATAGGCATCGCCCGGGACCTGCACTGCTGGCAGATGAATGTAAACTGGGTTCCATTTGGCCGGTTTACCTCCTACAATATTGATATCCGGGTAAAATCCAATATCCTCAGAGACCTTAAGGTTTCCAGACGAAGATCCTTCTTTGATAGCTTTTAAGAATTCTCTCTACTGATTGGCATGCTCATGCACCTGGGTCCTCCAAGCCCCCTGGATAGCTCAGAGGAAGGAATTTCCAAGACCTCAATTCCAAACTCCCGTAGAGCCCGGTTGGTATGCTTGTTCCGGTTATAGGAAATTACTTTTCCGGGAGCTATTGTAAACACATTGGCCCCATCAAACCATTGCTCACGCATGGCATACTCCTGATTTACCCGGTCCGTTCCAATGATCTCCAGTCCCGGAATCTCCCGCTTCAGAATCTCTTTAAGCTGTTCTTTCAAATGCAACCGCTTCACATGTACTTCTGGTCCTTCATCATCTTTACGCTGGTACAATGAAATCCGCTGTACCGATTGAATGGCATCCGGATAGGTAAGCACTTTGTTTTCATCCAAAATGGTAAAAACCGTGTCCAGATGCATGAAATTTCTTTTCTTGGGCAGATGGACTTCATAGATTCGTTCCACTTTCCCTGAGGCGATCAAACTTTTGGCCACGTGATAAATGGCTTTTTCATCCGTTCTTTCGGAATAGCCTATAGCCACCGCTTTTTCATTCAGGATGATCACATCTCCTCCCTCCAATGAGGCAGGATTGTTGTGCGCATCCAGAGGATATTGTTTGCAAATCTTATCCTTAAACAGGTGGTGGTTTTCAAAAATCTGTCTGACCATATTGGCTTCCCTCTGCCGCTCAGGCAAACGCATGCTGGAAAAAATCATACCTCCCGGCACTACAGCAGCCGTATCCCTTTGGAAGTACAGATTGGGGCAAGGAGGTATCAAAAAGGCCACATCCAACAGGTCTGCCAAAGAATAAGAACTCAGCTTCCTTCTTACTTCATGAACCTTTATTCCGGCCATCAATGCTTTGGCGCAATCCGCTACGGAAAGCACCCCTAAGAGTTCATCCGTAAGGTGCCCCAGCCGTGATACCGATAAAGCTTCCTGCATCAATTCTCTCCGCAATGCTGGTTGGTCTAAAATATCCAACAACAAATCCTCGAAAAAATACACCTTAGCCCCGCAACTTTCTCTAATCATTCCGGTAAAGACATCATGCTCCCGCTGCATTTCTTCCAGATAGGGAACATCTTCAAATAACAGCAATTTCTTATTGTAGGGGGTCAACCTGTCAATTTCTCCCCCGGGCCGGTGCATCAACACCTCCCTAAGCGTCCTGAATTCTGAAGCTATCGATAATCGCATATTAATAAATCTACAAAATAATCAGGAATAATTACTAATACCGAAAATATTATTTCCGTTTACTCCTTAATATCTAAAATATCCCGTATTTTATTTGCCTCCAGCATTTCATGATTCAAGCCATCCACATTTCCCTCCGCAATCATGCTTCTAAATTGGGAGAGGTGTTCGATATAACTATCCATGGCTTCCAGGACATTTTCCTTATTTTCTAAAAATATAGGGGCCCACATGGCCGGAGAACTTTTGGCCAGGCGAACCGTAGAAGCAAAGCCGCTGCCTGCCATATCGAAAATGTTTTTTTCATCCTTCGTTTTGTCCAGCACTGTCTTTCCCAATACAAAGGAGGACACATGTGAAAGATGAGAAACAAAGGCAAGGTGAAGATCGTGATCACCGGGATCCATGAACCGTAGCTTCATGTTTACCGCCTCAAAGATATCATATGCAAGACCCTTCAGGTGAATATCCGTTTTTTCCATTTCACAGATAATCAAAACCTTACCATCAAATAGGTTTCCTGCTGCAGCACCTGGACCTGAATTTTCCGTGCCTGCGATCGGGTGAACTGCCAAATATTGATTCCTTTTGGGATGGGTGGCCATTTGACGGCAAAGCTGTCCTTTTGTAGAACCAAAATCCATGACCAAGGTGTTTGGTCCCACCTGCTCCAGGGTTTTTTCCAGCAGTCCAAGAAGCGTATCTACCGGTGTTGCCAAAATGACCGCATCAGTATCCTCCTGCGGCACCTCCAGTTTCCGGGAAATAAGCCCCATTTCCAGGGCCATGGCCATGTGTTCCGGATCATTGTCAAAACCGGTTATCTCCCAATCCGGGAAAACTTTTTTAAGTGCCAGGGCGAATGAACCTCCCAATAATCCCAAACCAATAATATGTATTTTTTTCATGATTGTTTTATTTAAAAAGCCTGCCAAGTGCCTCTTTGATCAATAATTCGTCAACGCAAAGGGAAAAACGGACATGGTCATTTCCCCTGCTGCCAAATATCATTCCGGGACTGATGAAAATATCCTTCTCATACAGCAACCTGTCAACCAATTCCAGTGCCTGAACAGATGCCGGCACCTTGGCCCAGACAAATAAACCTACAGCTCCTTCAGAAACCTCCAATTGCAACTGTTTTGTCATTTCCAACACCAAAGCTTTTCTCCTGGCGTAAATGGCATTCATAGAACTGATCCAGGAATTATCCAGGCCCAGTGCAGCCACTGCTCCTGCCTGAATTCCCAGAAACATCCCGGAATCCATATTACTTTTCACCCGCAATACCGCCTGAAGATAATCCTCCCTCCCTGCCAGCATTCCCACACGCCAACCCGGAATATTGAAGGTTTTGCTCAATGAATTCAACTCCAGAACATGATCCATCGCCCCCGGAAGAGCAAGTAAACTCAGCGGCTCCTCATTCAGAATAAAGCTGTAAGGATTGTCATGAATCAGTAAAATATCATTTCTGCGGGCAAAGTTTAACAGTTTGGAAAAGAGCGCTATGGATCCTTTAGCCCCTGTGGGCATGTGGGGATAATTGACCCACATGAGTTTTACCCTCGAAAGATCCAGGTTTTCCAGTGCCTCCCAATCAGGTTCCCAATCACCTTGCTCCAACAAGTCAAAATAAACGGGCCTGGCTTTCAGCAGCCTGGTTACCGAGGTGTAGGTAGGATATCCCGGATTGGGCACCAATACCTCATCTCCCTCATCCAGAAAAGCCATAGATATGTGCATGATACCTTCCTTTGACCCCATCAGGGGAAGCATCTCGGATTGGGGATCCAGTTTCACTCCATAATTCCTGGAATAAAAATCCGTCATTGCCTTCCTGAGTTCAGGGGTACCCTGGTAAGATTGGTAACCATGGGAATTGGGTAAAGCAGCCGTATCAATAAGTGCGCTAGTTACACTGGGATCAGGTGGCAAATCCGGACTCCCTATTCCCATATTGATGATGGGCCTACCGGCATTCCTGAGTTGCTGTACCTCTTTGAGTTTTTTGGAAAAGTAATATTCCTGAACCTCCGCCAATCTTTCTGAATACCCTTTCATCATTTTCTGTTTTGGTAAGCACCAAATATTTTCACATTTCCATATTTGGCTTCGATCAAGTCTATTGCAGTTTTAAATTGACCTTCATCTGCAATTAAGGTATCAATAAAAAAAGTATATTCCCAGGGTTTGCTCATTACCGGGATGGATTGAATTTTGGTCAGATCCAGGTCATGCTCACTCATTACTGTCAGCAATTTAGCCAATACTCCCTTCTCATTGCGAACGGTAATTTTCAGACTGGCCTTAGTGGGGGCAATGCCTGGGGCTGGCTTATCTTTTTGAAGGATGATAAAACGGGTGAAATTATCTTTTACCGTCTGTATGTCCCTGGCCAGGATTTCCAGTCCGTAATATTCAGCCGCCTTGGTGCTGGCCACTGCTGCCAATCCCTGTAGTTTTTGTTCTGCTATCACCTTTGCAACATAAGCAGTATCCACATCATCTACCGGAAGAATTCCAGGGTGACTGGCAAAAAAATGCTTGCATTGCAACAAAGCCATGGGATGGGACCTGGCTTCCCTGATCGCTGAAAGCTGCTGCCCGGGAAGGGCCATCAGGTTATGGGATATGGGCAGGTAATACTCATCGACTACAAACAGGTCATGCCTGTCGATAATGTCATAATTGGGCAAAATGGCTCCTGCAATGGAGTTTTCTATGGCCATCACGGCG
Source organism: Cyclobacterium plantarum (assembly GCF_011290685.1). Lineage (GTDB taxonomy): Bacteria > Bacteroidota > Bacteroidia > Cytophagales > Cyclobacteriaceae > Cyclobacterium > Cyclobacterium plantarum. The sequence continues at coordinate 188,905 of NZ_JAANYN010000005.1, read as the reverse complement.
AAATCTACTGTTCCGTTTTCTACGCTTTTAGCCACTTCCTCAAAGGTATTGAAGCCAAAAACTGCTATACTTTCCCCAAAATACTGCTGGGCTACCTGATGATGGAAGGAACCAAGTACGCCTTGAATGGCAATTTTCAATTGTTTTTCCAATTGCTTTTACTTTTTAAATATGAAATAAACCGACACTACCAAAAAGAAGAAACCCACCAAATGATTCCACCGAATGGTTTCGTTTTTGAAAAACAATAGCGTAAACCCCATGAACACTACCAAAGTGATCACTTCCTGTAATACTTTTAATTCTACCAGGCTAAATGGACCTCCATTTTCCTTATAGCCTATCCTGTTTGCCGGGACCTGAAAGAAATATTCGAAGAGCGCAATGCCCCAGCTGATCAGCACAATGGAAATCAGCCCCAGATTCTCAAACCACCTCAGCTCCTTAAACTTCAGATGCCCGTACCATGCCATGGTCATGAAGGCATTGGAAAGCAGTAGCAGGACAATGGTATACAGCCCTTTCATCTTTGATAATCAAAACGATTAATCCTGGTACTTTGCCTTTACTCCCAGAAGTTCACAATGATTCCAAAAACTAGGGTAGGATTTGTTTACCACCTCCGGATCCAGAACACGTAGCTTTGTTTTGCTAATCAAAGGCATAAAAGCCATGGCCATGCGGTGGTCATCATAGGTTTCAATTTCAACCATTTCCGGAATTTGCTCTGCCGGGACGAGGGTAAAGACACCCGGTCTTCTTTCCTCAAGTTTGGAACCGATTTTTGCCAGTTCCTTTTGCAAAGCATCAATCCTGTCAGTCTCTTTGATCCGTAAACTTTCCAGCCCTGTAAAATCAGTTTGCTGGCCTGTCAGGGCGCAGGTAACCGCCACTGTCTGGGCCAGGTCTGGGCAATGGGTAAAATCAAATTCAGGCAAACCCCGGATGGGTTGATGTTTTAGTAAAACTCCTCCATCCCGGAAGGTACTTTCCACACCCAGTCGGTCCATGATGGGGACGATCTGGGCATCACCCTGCAGGCTATCGGCCTTTAACCCATCCAAAAACAATTCTCCGGATCTGGAACAGGCCAGTAAACTGAACCAGTAACTTGCTCCAGACCAATCGCTCTCGACAGAAAATGAGGTAGCCTGATATTTCTGTGGGGCAATAGTGATGCGATTGCCTTCAAATTGGTAATCCACGCCAAAAGTACGCATCAATTCCAATGTCATGCTGATGTAGGTACGGGACCCCACCTTACCGGTAAGATTTAAGGCAAGGCCTTTGGGAAGTAAAGGTGCGTTCATTAGCAGAGCTGAAATATATTGGCTGCTTACATCTCCACGGATATTGATTTCACTGGCTTTTTGTCCGGCAAAGCCAAGGGTGCGCAGAGGAGGAAAACCATCATTTTTAAGGTATTCAATTTCAGCTCCGATCTCCCGCAAGGCATCTACCAGTATGCCTATGGGGCGTTCACACATTCTAGGGGTACCTGTCAGGATTTTGACCTTGTTGTTCAGGGCAGCATAAGCCGTTAAAAACCGCATGGTGGTACCGGCATCCAGTACATCAAGGATTTCAGGATCATCCTTAAGCAAGCGGATCATGGTCTGGGTGTCCCTGGCCTCAGCCAGATTGGATAACTTGTTTTCCCCTTCTGTGAGGGCATCAATGATCAAAACCCGATTGCTTTCACTCTTAGATGAAGGAAGTGGTATACGGACTTTACCAAAGGATTCAAGTAGGGGTAATTCAATGCTTTTCATGAATGTTTTTATTGCTTAATGGTAGAATAAAAGGTGATGCATAAAGTCATCCCCATTTGGCTACTCTTCCAGGTTGTTGTAATATTCCAATGCCTCCACAACAGCCTCCCGGTCCACCACTATATTAAAATCACAATCTCCGATTTTTCTCAGCAATGAGAAATTAAGTTTCTCTCCATCATTTTTCTTGTCCTGAAAACAAAGTTTGATGATAGCATCAAAATCCTTGTCGGAAATAGATATTTTACCAAAAACGGCCAGCAATTTTTGCTGAATGATGTCCAGGTGGACTTTGTGAAGGCGCAAAAACTTATGAGACAGAAAAGCTTCCGTTACCATGCCTATGGCGATAGCCTCCCCATGTAAAAGTTGGTAAGGGCTGTTGAGGTAGTGTGACTCAATGGCGTGCCCGATGGTATGTCCAAAATTGAGAATTTTTCTAAGGCCATTTTCTTTGGGGTCCTTGTCTACCACCTCCCGCTTGATTCCTACCGAAACTTCAATAATATCCTTCCAGGGTTGGCTCTGCCAGTTTTCCGTCTTCAAACTATTGAAATAATTTTCATTCCTGATGAGACCGTGTTTGATCACCTCAGCATAGCCTGAGCGCAATTCGGCCTCTGGTAGGGTTGTCAAAAATTCCTCACTGATTAAGACTCCTTCCGGCTGATTAAAAACGCCAATGTGATTTTTAAATCCATTAAAATCTATACCCAATTTACCTCCCACACTGGCATCTACTTGTGACAGCAAGGTGGTAGGGATATTGACAAAGCGGATTCCCCGCTTATAGGTACTGGCGCAAAAGCCTCCCATGTCTCCGGTTACTCCTCCCCCAATATTAAGAATCAGGGTTTGGCGGTCAAAATTATTGTCTGTCATCCATTGCCAGATACCCTGACAAGTATCCAGGTTTTTATGTATCTCGCCAGCATCAAAGGCATGCAGGCAATGTTCCGGTAGTCCTTCTGAAACAAGCGGGTAACAATGCTTGATGGTATGGCTGTCCATAATAATCCCTAACCTGGAATATTTTTTATTATGGAGATAACGCTGCAGATCCTCTGCGATATGGGAAGAAAATATGATTGTTTCCAAAACGGTTTTTTTTGGTAAAGGTAAAAAATTAAACCCGTTTTATTTCCTGAATATTTGCTGCCAGGGAGTATACCACATTCAGCATGCTTTTTGCGTAAATTTGATATTAAGGTCAAACCTGAAAACCAAAACTGCCAAAAGAATACTTCAATGAAATAAAACGGGCTTAACCGTCATACAGATTTGTTGGATGGTTGTTCCTGTCGTAATTTTTTCTCTTGACGCTTAACTGATTCTTCATGAATGCAATAAAGCAACTCCTTCATAAATTTCTCGCTTAGGTTTTTGGCCATGCCCTTCTGGGTTCTGGAATCCATGACCTGCTTCCAGCGATCGGCCTGAAAAACAGTAAGGTTGTGCTCACGCTTGTGAGAACCAATCTGATCAATGATGGAAAAACGCTCAGCCAGAAGATCCAATAACTGATCATCCAGATGATCAACCGCATTTCTAAGGTCCTGCAATTTTTCTGAAGGATGCTCAGTCTGAAGGGTATGCTTGAAATCAATCTGATTTAAAATATCCTTGAGCTGCTGGGGGGTAACCTGTTGTTTGGCATCACTCCATGCATTGTCCGGATCATGGTGGGTTTCAATCATCAGGCCGTCCAATCCAAAATTAATCGCTCGCTGGGCTGTTTCCAATAGCCCTGTCCTATTACCTACAATATGGCTGGGGTCATTGATTACCTGCATGCCTTTCCAAATCCTTTTCAGGTGAATCGGCATGGACCAGTTTGGTTTGTTACGGAATTTCTTGTCGTAAGCATCACTGAATCCCCGGTGAATGGCTGCCAATTTGTTTACCCCTACTGCCTGTAGTCTTTCCAGGGCACCTCTCCAGAGTTCCAGATCCGGGTTCATCGGATTTTTCACCATCACAGGAATGTCCACACCTTTGAGCGCTTCAGCTATCTCCTGAACGGCAAAGGGGTTTACCGTAGTCCGGGCACCAATCCACAAGATGTCTACCCCATGCTTCAAGGCAGATTCCACATGGGCGGTGTTTCCCACCTCAGTAGTGATGGGAATATTGAGCTGATGCCTGACGATTTCCATCCATTTCAAGCCATCTTCCCCGATTCCTTCGAAGCTACCTGGCCTGGTTCTTGGCTTCCATATACCTGCTCTGAACACATCAGGGACCACATTTGCAGCGATCATATCCTGACAAACCTTTTCGATTTGTTCGGGTGTTTCGGCACTACAGGGTCCAGCGATGATCAGGTGCTCCTTGTCCAGGCCCAGGCCCCAGTCTTTCGTTTGTAAGTGATTTTCCATTGTTTGATTTACGGTTAAATAAAAAAGCCCGACTCTCTCGAATCGGGCTCCTGTGTTTGTTTATCTTTAATTATATTTTTTCAAGACAGTACGCAGCTCCGATTCGGCCGTGGGGACGAAAATAAAAGTAAAAAAAGCTAAAATATGTAGCCGCGAATTTTTTCATGCTCCAAATGTAACCTTTCCCCAATTAAAAATCAAACAGTAATTCATTTTTTTTATCCCATTACATCCATTTAATCATTTCTATTTACCAGGTCCATACTTTATCCCGGTTTTTTCCAAGGACGACAAGTTATACGAGCCTTGGAATTGTATTTCATTTCTACAAGACTAAAAAATTCCGGTATAGGGTAAATAGAAAGTGCAAATACATCTCTCAAGCTGTTTTTTTTGGTATCTTTGCCCCTTGAAAATGGAAAAAAAACCTGCTTTTTCTTTTGACAATCTGGAGACAGCTTTTGCCCACCTTTCGGACGATGAATTGAAAAAAACCCGTGCATTGTTCCGATTATTGGGCTATCCTGCCTTGGTGAAAACCGGACTTTGGCTGACCAAAATGGCCTTTTCACTGGGATTTCCTATGGAAAAAGTAGTCAAAGAAACCGTATTCCGACAGTTTTGCGGCGGGGAAAATATCGATTCCTGTAAACCTACAATTAACCGGCTGGCCAGGTTTGGGGTCAAATCCATACTTGATTATTCTGTAGAGGGAAAAAGTGACGAAAACAGTTTTGTTGCAGCCAAAGAGGAAATTTTACGGACCATAGATGAAGCCTGCAAAAACGAAAACCTGCCTTTTGCTGTTTTTAAGGTTTCTGGAATAGTGGATACCAATCTTCTTGCCCAGGCCCAGGAAAATCAGCAGCTTTCTGATCAAGCGCAGGCGACCCTGTCTAAGGGTAAAGAAAGATTCATGGGTATTTGCCAGGAATCATTTCAAAGCAATGTTCGCATCATGGTTGATGGCGAGGAAAGCTGGTTTCAGGGAATAATCGACCAATGGGTACAGGAAGCCATGCGGCAATTCAACAAAGAACGTGCTTTGGTTTTCAACACCTATCAGTTGTACCGGAAGGACATGCTGCGGAATTTGAAAGATGCGCATCACGATGCCGTGGCCAGGGGATATTTCCTGGGAGCCAAATTGGTGAGAGGAGCCTACATGGAGAAAGAGCGGGAAAAGGCTGCTACAAAAGGCTATCCTGACCCCATTCATGCGACAAAGTCAGCTACCGACCAGGCTTATGACAAGGCCCTGCAATTCTGTATCAACAACAAGCAAAGGATCTCCCTGGTCAGCGGATCCCACAATGAAATGAGCAATAGGGTACTGGCTGAATTGATAGACCTGCATGGGCTTTCCCGTACGGATGAAAGGATTTATTTTTCTCAACTCTACGGGATGAGCGACCCCATTTCCTTTAATCTGGCCAAAGCTGGCTTTAATGTGGTCAAATACCTGCCCTATGGTCCGATAAAAGAAGTATTGCCCTATCTGGGCAGGAGAGCGGAAGAAAATTCCGGGATCTCCGGCCAAACAGGCAGGGAACTGAAACTAATCAAACAAGAGATACGCAGGCGTAAAAACCTGCCTGAATTTCCAACAATAGCATAACCACCTTAATACATGCAATTACTGAACGAACAGGAGATAGAAAGAAGAAAAGACAGGGAATCACTGATGCAGTTGGGCATTGACCCTTACCCTGCCTTGTCCTACCCCATCAATGCCTCTGCGGCAGATATCCATAAAAATTACGAAAATCGCAAAAACGACTATAAGAATATCAGCATAGCAGGAAGGCTAATGACCCGCAGAATAATGGGCTCAGCCAGTTTTGCGGAAATACAGGACAGTAGCGGCAGGCTGCAGATCTATGTGAGAAGAGATGACATTTGTCCGGAGGAAGACAAGACCCTTTACAATACCGTATTTAAAAAATTACTGGGCATCGGTGATTTCATTGGGCTTAAAGGCTTTATTTTCACCACCCAAACCGGAGAAATTTCACTTCATGTTCAGGAGTTGACGCTGCTTTCCAAATCCCTGAAACCGCTTCCTGTAGTAAAAAGGGATGAGGAAGGAAATGTTTATGATGGCTTTACCGACCCGGAATTGCGGTACAGGCAGCGGTATGTGGATCTGGTGGTCAATCCGGAGGTGAAAAACACCTTTGTGGCCAGGTCGCGGGTCATCTCTTCCATGAGAAGGTATTTTGATGATCATGGCTGGCTGGAAGTGGAAACCCCCATTCTTCAGCAGGTACATGGCGGAGCTGCCGCCAAACCTTTCGACACCCACCACAATGCCCTTGACATTCCCCTGTTTTTAAGAATTGCCAATGAGCTTTACCTGAAACGATTGATCGTTGGCGGGTTTGAAGGGGTGTATGAAATCGGAAAAATGTTTCGGAATGAAGGCATGGACCGCACCCATAATCCTGAATTCACCTCCATGGAAATCTATGTGGCCTACAAGGATTATAACTGGATGATGGAAATGGTGGAAGACCTATTGGGGCAAATTGCCAAGGCCGTATTGGGCGAAACGCAGGCAAAGGTAGGCCAAAACACCATTGAATTTGCCGGGCCCTACCGAAGGCTGACCATGTTTGAATCCATTCAGGAATATGCAGGGGTGGATGTAAGCCAGATGGATGAAAAAGCCCTGAGAGCCGTTTGTACCGATTTGGGAGTGGAAGTAGATGACTCCATGGGGAAAGGAAAACTCATTGATGAAATTTTTGGTGAAAAGGTGGAAGACCATCTTATTCAACCCACTTACATTACCGATTACCCCATAGAAATGACCCCTCTGGCCAAAAAACACCGGGACAAACCCGGGCTGGTGGAAAGGTTCGAGCTCTTTGTCAATGGAAAAGAAATCGCCAATGCGTACACAGAGCTGAATGACCCGGTTGATCAGCGGGAACGCTTCGAAGAACAGCTCAAACTGGCAGCCAGAGGAGATGATGAAGCCATGGCCATGGATGAGGATTTTCTGCGTGCATTGGAATATGGCATGCCTCCAACCTCAGGATTGGGCATAGGCATCGACAGGCTCTGCATGATGCTGACCAACAAAAGTACCATTCAGGAAGTCTTGTTCTTTCCACAAATGAAACCGGAGAAAAAAGTGCAGGTCGCTACAGACGATGATTTTATAGCAAGGGGTATTCATCCCGGACTGGTACCGGCCATTCGGGAATTGAATATCCATACATTGGAGCAACTCAGGGGACAAAACCCAAACAAGTTGTTCAATGATGTCTGCGGAAAACGAAAAAAACTCAAACTGGAAGCCCCCAACCCTACCAAAGATGAGGTAGAAAACTGGATAAACGGAGCATGAATGATTAAAGCCCGAAGCTATACAACTTCGGGCTTTATTTTTTGATTTTCTACCGGAAGAAATCTCACGTCTACAGGTTACCGCTCCCAAAAATCAGGCGGGGCGATGCCCAATGCCCGAAGATAAACATATGCCTGGCCCCTGTGATGAATTTCATTGTCGATAAAGTACAGCAGGGTGCAGTAAGATTTGTCTTCGTATTGACCAAAGGCAAGCACCGTTTCCTGGTATTTATCCAATGAGATTTTGGGAAACCAGTGGTCGATTTCCTGAGTGGTTTCATCCCACATTTTCAACAGTTTTTCCTTGCTGTCGCCCAGGTCCAGGTTTTCATCCAATTCTTTCCACTCTCCAATAGCCAGCCCCTTCACCCCCGGCCCGGCAATGGCGATCAACTCCTTGACCATCTCCCCGTAACTGCGCATGCCTCCTAAACCAAAAGTAAACAATTGGTCGGCCGGAAAGGCCTCAATGACCCGCCTGGTCAACTTCCGATGTCCCTGCCAATGGGCAAGCATCTGGGAGGGAGAAATGATTTGATGTTTGGTTTCGCTTTTTACTGCTTTGGTCTCCATAATGATCTTTATTTGGTTAGCATTTTATTGATATCCCAAATTAAACACCCGACTGTGACAGCCCTATGTCAGCAGGCTTACCTTTTCCTCAAAAAAATCATTGATTTTTTCAGACACTAAAAAATCCTTACATTGAATTGCATTTATAACAGATGAACAGACTAGACAGACTTACCGCTATTCTCACCCAGCTGCAATCCAAAAGGCTGATCCGGGCCAATGAGATTGCGGAAAGGTTTGGCGTAAGTCTCAGGACCGTTTACCGGGACATGCGGGCCCTGGAGGAGGCGGGTGTCCCCATCATCGGAGAGGCAGGACAGGGATATGCCCTGGTGGACGGCTACCGGCTTCCACCAGTCATGTTTACCCGGGAAGAGGCCTTGTCTTTCCTGGTGGCAGAAAAGGTCATTGAAAAAGTAGCGGATAGAGAAAGCAGTAAAAATTTTCAAGCTGCTGTTTACAAAATCAAATCAGTCCTTCGCCAACCGGAAAAAGATGTCATCGAGCACCTATCTTCCCACATACAGGTGAGAAGAAAAAACAGTCTGCAAGCAGCTGGCAAGGAACAGGTACTGCAAGGGGTATTGGATAGCCTTTCGGAAAACAAATTGATCGAAATCTGCTACACCAGTTTCGTAGAAGAGCAGACCACTACCCGTATCCTTGAACCAATCGGGGTTTATTTTGCTTTCGAGCAATGGTACATGATCGCTTATTGCAGGTTAAGAAAAGATTACCGCACCTTCCGGCTGGACAGAATCAATGGGTTAAAGGTCATGGGGGAAAAATTCGAAGGGGAGCACCCCTCTCTTCAGACTTATCTTGAAAAAATAGAGAAAGAGGAGAACCTGACCAAAGTGGTCATAGCAACAAAAAAATCAATGGTGAAATACCTCCATTCCCAACTGTATGACCAGGGATTTGTACTAAAAGAGGACTGCGGTGAAACTGTTCTACTGACCTTTATGACCTGTTCTATAGAAGGTTTTATGAGGTGGATCATCATGATGGCCGATGAGGTGACCATCATACAGCCACAGGAATTAAAAGACCGACTTAAGGAATTATTGGAAACCATGCTGCGCCGGCATTCAGACCTGGTGGCAGAATTCCCGAAAAGTGTCCCTAATATAAAATAAGCCCGCTATGAAAGTATTGTGTGTATACCTGCTTATCTTATTGTGCATGGCAAAGGTAACATTTGCCCAGGATGAGAAAACCTCCCTGTTGGTGATCACAGGGGGACATGGATTTGATCGCCTAGCTTTTTTCGAAATGATGGATGCTTTGGGTAACATTGAATATAAGGAACTGGCCCAGCCCGATGCCAATGCTTATTTTCTTAACCCTGAGGGATTTGATGTGATTCTCTTTTATGATATGGTCCAGGAAATCAGCGAAGCGGAAAAGGCAGGATTTGAACAAATGGTAAAGGAAGGCGTAGGACTGGTATTTCTCCATCATGCCATCGTTTCCTACCAGGATTGGGATTTCTACCGGGATGTATTAGGAGGCAGGTACATTGAAAATGGGGATGATACCCAAACACAATCTACCTACCAGCATGATGTACATTTTGATGTCAAAATCGCAGACAAAGATCATCCTATCGTCTGGGGAATGGAAGATTTTGAAATTTTTGATGAGATATATGGTCAGGTTTTTATTTCTCCGCAAGTAAATGTATTGATCAGCAGCTCCCATTCGGAAAGCATGGAGCACCTGATGTGGACCAGGGAAATCAACTCAAAAACCCGATCGGTATACCTGCAACCAGGCCACGGTCCCGGAATTTTTGCCGATCCACGGTACCGGAAATTGTTAAAAAACAGCATTGAATGGGCGGCATTTCGAAGGTGAAAGGGGAGCTGTTGAAATTTTGAATTCACGATTGATTCTAAACTGTACAATACGGCTAAGAGAGATAGGAAAATGAAACGGGCACAGAAAAAGAAACCGCAGGCAAATCCCACTTTAAAACAGGGAAAAAGAGCCTGTCCCAATTTTTTTCGGGAGGGATTTTGACGAGACCAACAGATTAAAATAAACTAATAATTAGGGGGTGCCTGAAATCAACTGCATTTTCACTCACTAGACAGCACCTCAGCAGGATTTTTCTGGGCTACCTGGTAGGCGTGCAGACCTACAATAACCAAAGTGGCAAGCAAGGCAAAAAACCCTGACAAAAAATACAAGCCATAGGGCATATCGATCCGGTATTGAAAATCTCCCAGCCAATGGCCTAGAAAGTACCAGGCTGGAGCAGCACCTAATATAAAAGCCAACAAGATCAGGATCACATATTCTTTGGAAAGTTTCATGATCAATTCCTCTATGCTTGCCCCCAAAACTTTTCGAATACTAAGTTCCTTCGTCTTTTGGGCGATGGTAAAGGAGGTCAGTGCAAACAGACCAAGAAAACTAATGAGAATTGCCATTATGGTGGCCATGCTCAAAATCTTCTGCAGTTTGATTTCAGATTGGTAAAAAGCATTGACCGATTCATCCAAAAAACGGAACTCCAGTTCATCATTGGGGAAAAATGATTTACTGATCCCATCCAGCGTGGATTTTGCCTGAGGCAGGTCAGCTTTTCCATTCAGCTTTACACTGACCACATTACTATTTACAGGCCGGTGGTACATGACCAAAGGAAGGATGCCTTCCCTTAATGTACGTGAATGAAAATCCGGGAGAACACCCACGATCAGATGCTCATCATCGTTTACTTTCAGGGCCACTCCAAGGGCATCAGAGGGATTTTCAAACCCCATTTCCTTAACCATCTCCTGGTTGATCAAAATTTCCCCAGGTACGTTTCTTAAATTCCTTCCCACCAGGAGATTGACATTGTAAACACCCAAAAAATCGGAATCGATGTGCTTCATTTGAACAGGTATTTCTACTTTACTGCTGTCTTTTTGCATTTCGGCATAGGTAGTCATGAGCCCACTTGAAGCCAGGGCATCATTTCCCATAGAGACCTGCTGAACGAATCCTTGCTGGTCCAGGGTTGTTTTAAAACTTTCCTTTTTGATCTGAGCTTGATTTTGGGGGATCCTCAAGTGCAAAACCTGCTCCTTATCGAATCCAAGGTCCTTCTTCATCAGGAAATCGATTTGGTTAGATACGACCAATACGGCGATTACAAAAGCGATAGAAAGGGCAAACTGGAACACCGTCAGGTTTTTGCGTAAAATTGGACCAATTGAAAAACGGGGACCGTTTTTAAAATCATTCTTGATGGCCTTCTGAGGCTGGTAACTGGATAAAACCAATGCCGGGAAGATTCCGGAGACTGAAGTTAAGATGATACCCAGGGCCAGAAGAAAGATCAAGGTGTGAAAAGCAGTATAATGAATACTCAGATCCTTAGGCAAAAAATCAGCAAAATACCTGCTGAGCATCTCAGTTAATACCAAACCCACCAACAAAGAAACCAAAACAATCAGCCCCGTTTCTGTCAGAAATTGTAAGACCAATTGAGGTCTATTGCTGCCTAGTGTTTTGCGAATGCCCACTTCTTTAGCCCTTATGACAGACCTGGCAGTTTCCAGGTTGATGAAATTCACACCTGCGAGGAATAGGATAAATGCAGCGATGATCATCAACCCATTTAGGACCATCTTACTGGTCCCCGGATTATCGAGACTTTGAAAATGCAATTCGCTCAGGGGCAATAAAGAAAATTCCATGGACCCATCTTCTTCTTCATTCAGGTAAGGGGAGGCCAAATTCAATAATTTGGCTGAAGCCTGGTCTTCCTGGCTTTTGTCATAAAGCTTGACAAATACCTGAAAGGAAGAGTTAACTGAATTCCAATTTTCGACCTGGTAAAATTCCTTCTGATCAGCCATATTACCAATGGAGAGAAAATCAGTTATTTTCAGATCGGTCTGTCCTTCAAAATCAGCTACCACCCCTACCACCTGCGCCTGAATGGTATCGTAAAAAAAATAAGTCAACTCCTTTCCCAAAATTTCATTGTACGGCATCGTTGAGAAATAGCTTTTAGCAGATGAAGCAGTCAAAACTACCTGGTTTACCTCACTAAGGGCCCGACTGGGATCTCCGGCCAGCCAGGCTCTGGGAAATACTTTAAAAAAGGAATTATCTGCCAGGGCCACCTTTTCTCCCGGATGATAAAGACGGCTAGCTCCGCCTTCACGAACTTTTACCTCCCAAAGCGTATAAGCCTGGCACATGGTTTCTATTTCAGGCACGTTTTCCTGAATCACCTCTGCCAGGGGTACAGGGACACCATTGTTTAACCATTCACCATCCTGAAATTTAGAAAGGGTATTGACTTGATAGATCCTTTCCCTATCCGGATGAAACCGGTCAAAACTGAATTCAAAGAAAACCAAATGGAAAACCATCAAACAAACCGCCACGCCGAGGGAAAGTCCCAGCACATGGACCATTGTCCTGAATTTATTCCTTTTGATATTTCTGTATGCGATGAGCAAATAGTTTTTCAGCATGATTATTCTTTTTTAAAAGTATCCACCGGGTTGACCAATGCCGCCCTAAAAGATTGTGAACTCACCGTGATGGCGGCTATCAATAAGGCAAGGAAACCTGCGATGGCCATTACAACCCAGGAAACAGAGATGCTGTAGGCAAAATTTCCCAGCCATTGGCTCATGCCAAACCATGCCATTGGTAAGGCGATAACAAACCCTATTAATACCAGCGTTAAAAAGTCCTTCCCCAAAAGTAAAACGATGTTCCAGCTGCTGGCCCCCAGCACCTTTCGGATGCCAATTTCTTTGATCCTTTGTTCTGTGGCATATGCCGTTAGCCCAAAAAGGCCCAATACGGAAATCAAAACGGCCAGACCGGCAAAAAAACCAAAAACTGTCCCTATTTTCTCTTCCTCCAGGTATTGTTCATCAAATTTATCGGCAACAAAGGTGATCTCCAGAGGATAGTCGGGACGCATGGCCAGCCACTCTTCCCGAAGGTAAGCCAGGGTTTCCTCCCTGTGGTCTTTGCTGAGTTTTACCGCAACCTGGTTAAAGCGGGAGTCAGGCACCATGAAAACCATAGGGCTGATGGGCTGATGCAGGGATTCAAAATGGAAATCCTTGACCACCCCGATGACCTGCCCCCTTCTGCTGCCATAATTGAACTGCTTGTCTATAGCCGCTGCCGGTGATGTCCATCCTATTGCCCTTACGGCCGATTCATTCAAAATAAAGGATTGGGTGGAGTCAGCTGCCATGTTGAAGTCGAAATCCCTGCCTTCCAGTATTTCCATACCGAAGACTTGCATAAAGGTATGGCTGATGTGTATATCGGAAATCCGGGTATTGATTGGTGTAAGGTTCCCATCCAATTCGGCCTGTGCTCCCTGGGAATCCAATAACCTGCCTGAGGGAATCCTGCTGGAAATGGCCACTTCCTCAATTCCCGGATGCTGCATCAGTCTGTCCCGCATAAGGGCATAGTTGCTGGAAAACTCCACAAATGCCGGGAGAATGGCAATTTCTTCTTTGTCAAATCCGAGATCCTTGTTTTTCATAAAATCCAACTGCCCGATCACCACCATCACAGCCACAATTAATACTATCGAAATTGCAAACTGCCCTATCACCAAAAAAGACCTTAACTTCTCATGAATGGACCCTATCTTATAAGTGCCTTTCAACACATTGGCCGGCTGAAATCCGGAAAGAAACAATGAGGGATAGCTTCCGGCGATCAATCCCACAAAAATCACAAGGACCACAAAACCTGCCAGGTATTCAGGGTGATCCACCAGGTTCAGACTTAACGCTTTACCTGTAAAGCTGCTGAACATCGGTAAAGTGAGCCAAACCAATAGCAGTGCAACCAATAGGGCAAAAATAGACATCAGCGTAGTTTCTCCCATAAACTGTTTGACCAACAATTGCCGGTCTGCTCCCATCACTTTTCTCAGGCCCACTTCCAGTGCTCTTTTGGCAGAGCGTGCCGTGGCCAAATTCATAAAATTGATACAGGCGATCAAAAGGATGAAAATGGCGATGGCACCATAAATGTATACATATTCTATATTGCTGTTGGGTTCGACTTCAGAGTCAAGATTGGAATGCAGGTGGATATCCGTCAAGGGCCATAAAAAGAGTTGCGTGCCCAGGGAGGCAGGTATTCCCTGCCCGTTTGCGGGGATGTGGCGGTCTACAAAATCCGGAAGTTGGTCAATTATCGCATTCGGATTCACCCCTTCTTTCAACAAAAGATAAGTTGCAAAATTATTGCTCCCAAAATTCGTCATCATTGCCTCATACCCTCCATAGAAATTTACAACAGGCTCCATGGAAGCCAAAAAATCAGCCTGAAAATGCGAATTATCGGGAATGTCTGCCATGACCCCCCGGACCAGCCCATTAAAAACATTCGATCCCACCCTAAGTTCCAATGTTCTACCCATTGGATCCTCCTCTCCAAAATATTTTTTCGCCATGCTTGCACTGATGACAAGGCCATCCGGAAAGGAAAGGGCATTTTGGGGGTTACCTTCCAGCATTTCCCATGAAAAAACATCAAATACCGATGGATCGGCAAAAAATAGCCGATCTTCCTTAAACACATTATCTTCTTCCCGGATGATTACCGAAGTATTCATCAGCCGCACCACTTCTTCCACCTGATCCTCAAAATCAGATTTCAACAATGGGCCAAAAGGTGGGGCGGCATGACCAAGGTGCAGGCTAACGGCCCCATCCTGGTTATACCAGGCCCTTGAGACCCTGAATATCCGGTCTGATTTCTCATGGTATTGGTCATAGCTGAGTTCATGTTGCACAAACATAAAGATCAAAATGCTGGAGGCCATTCCCACTGCCAAACCAAAAATATTGATCAGGGTGTAGCTTGGGTTTTTATTCAGGTTTCGGAGGAATATCTTAAAGTAACTTTTTATCATATCCTTTGAGGTTGAGCAGGAAGACTGAATTTTCCTGTCTTTTATAAAAACCCAATATGGTGCCAGTCCGAAAAACTGTTTTAAGGGCTGATAAAGGTTATTTTTACCTTCACAATTGAAAAAATACGGACACTTTTGTCCGCTCACGGGCGAGTTGAAATAGCAATTGAATTTCCAGAGACTTCAATTTGCGGTATGCTGAGCCACTCTTATCAATAGATGATTTGAATGACTTAGAATTTTGGAATCATAAAAACCGAAGGATAAAATGAAAAACTCATAATTGTATTATTTTACAATAGCCCCCACCACAAGGAGACAAACCTTTACATATCCAGGGGTTGGAAATATCCAAAACCCCAAAAAATAAAAAGGGGCTTTGGATGAAAAACATTAAACAAGCGCAGATTTGCAATATTCCAGACACTGCTGAACCTCCTTTATTGCATCCGAACCTTCAGGGATTTGGTGCTCCAACTCAATGGAAGCAGGAAATTTATATTTATTTTGACGCATCATTTGCAAGATTTCCACAATAGGGGTATCACCGGTTCCCCAGGGAAGATTGCCTTTGCCGTTGGCTGGAGTCTGCCGGTCTTTGGTATGCATGCTTAAAATCCTGCTGTGTTGTTTTTCCAGCAGTGCCATGATATCCGTATGCCCGGCGGCGATGTAATGTCCGGCATCAAAATTCAGGGCATTTCTTGGGCTTTGGGCCAGTGCAGTATCCCAAAAGGTAAAGGTCTGCTGTTCATGCCCATGGTAGGCTACCGCCATATTGTATCGCTCTCCCATTTTGCCCAATTTCAGCGTATGGGCATCATCTGAAGGATGCTCCAAAGTGACGTGGGAAGCACCCAATGCTTTGGCAGCTTTCATACCATAGGCAATTTCCGCATCTGAGTTGCTTTTACCGAAGGCACTGGGTTTAAAAGCATATATACTTACACCGGCATCTTTGTACATCTTTCGGAGCTGTTCAAATTTCTTAAAATCCACCTGATTCCTCCATTTCGCCACCTCTGTGCCATAGGCTGCGGCTTCCTCCTGAAGGGAACCGAATTCTTTGGCCTCTTCAGCTGTCAGGGTTTCTCCGCTACGCTGTTTTCCTCCCAACTGATACATACGTCTTCGGTCTAAATTCGATTCGGGCATGCCCGCAAAGGATTCAGCCGGTCCGCCCATCAACTCTATGGCATTGATTCCGCAATCAGTGACATATTTCAGCGTGGCTTCGGCACTTTGGTCCGGAAGGGAGCGGAATGAATAGGTAATGCATCCGATCTGCACACCATTGATTTTAGAATCAGGTTTGTTATACCTTTTAATAATGGCGGGTGCGCCATTTAACCAGGAAGGGACCAAAGCCATTCCGGCAGCACCAAAGGCCGATTTGATTAAAAATGCTCTTCTTTTATTCATCTTAGGATATTTAGCTTTTAAAAGCAATTTAGTTATCTTTTTAAAAAAAACACTAAATAACTTCCAGCATAGTGTCATGTCAAAGCTTGATTGGTGGGTATATTTTGAGTCAGGTCAAGACACAAAAAAGAGACAAGAAAATTATTTCCTTCATCATTCTTTAAACAGTTTTATGGCTCCCTATTAATATACAGTTTACCCCTTCCTTTTTCGCTTGATATCTTCAAAAATGGCTGTGAGGGTCTCCCTGTTATCTTCCAAATCCAAACCGACTTGCTTTGCGATGGCTTCCAAATCGGGTTCCTTTCCCTCATTGATAAAAGGAAGTGCCAGGGCCATCAGCTCATTTAACTTTTTCATTTCCACATCCGCATCTTCCTGATCTACATCCTCTTCGAATAGCAATTCATATGGCATGAGTTCGATTTCCTTTTTCAGAATTTCCTGAGCCGCAGACAACATGGAGGGGCGGACATAGATATCTGCAGGCACCTCAACCTGTACCCCCAGTTTTTGAAAGGTTTTGGCTAAAGCCATGTAACCCTTTTCCGTCATGGCTGTTACCTGAAGAAATTTCTCCGCCCTGTCATAATAAGCCGCAGCAAAGTGAGGCTTATTTTCCATACCAGGTAATTTCAGGCGGTAAACCATATCTATCCTGTCGACTTGAAATTCCTTTTCCAAATCTGCTTCTTTCAGGTCAATATCTTCCAATTC
The DNA here is from genome assembly GCF_011290685.1 of Cyclobacterium plantarum. Lineage (GTDB taxonomy): Bacteria > Bacteroidota > Bacteroidia > Cytophagales > Cyclobacteriaceae > Cyclobacterium > Cyclobacterium plantarum. The sequence goes on along the minus strand of NZ_JAANYN010000005.1, from coordinate 171,773 downwards.
AGACAGGACAACTTCCAGCACCTCCCCTTCATGAATGGTCAGGGGGTAATTGGAACGGCCAAAGAGCATCATATAAGGTACCGGATTTTTGGCAACATCCTTCATCAATGCATACTCATCAGTAATGCCTGGGTTGATCTCGGTGGCAAAAAAGAAAACATCATCCGCTGAAAAACTCTTATAACCGCTCAATGGTCCATAAGTTTGCCAACAAGAACCATTGAAGCCGATGAGATTAAACCAAAGTTCTATGGGTCCACTTTTTAATATATCCGAAATTCCTGTGGAATATAGCAGGTAGGTATCGCCTGAAAACACATCTTCCATGGAATAAAAATCCGCTTCCGGACTGTCTAAAATCCTGGCAAAACTAAATTCCCAAGGTGAAGATGCCTGCTGCTCCAACCAGGATTTGTCTGTTGCTTCAAGTCGGTTTATGGCCGCATGCTTTAAATATTTATGAATCAATCCACTCTCTTTCATTACCCGGTGGATGATGTATTGGGATTTCAACATGTTATACCAGCTCTTGTCTATGCTTTGGGTAATGTGCCGGTAGGTTCCCAACCGTTGATCTGCTTCTTTAGCAAGTTTGTCCTTTTCTGCCGCATAGTAGAGTAAAAACTCATCCAGAATTCGGGAAGTGAATTTCGAGTTTGACTGACAGGCAGCTTTGATTGCAGTATAGTTTTTCATAGTCAGAAATATACGAGATTCGAAAAGTTTGACCAAGTGGTTTTACAAGAAGAACCTTTCGAATTGATTTAGGGTCTTGATTTTTACCTTTTATCCAAACACAGTCCCAAAAACCAATCTTTGTCTGTCGATCTGGTAAATTATGCGCTGCAGACCCGCCTTAAAACTTGCATTCATTGGCTTTTCCCTGCCAGTAATAAAACTCGAAATTTGACTGTAAATCTTCATCTGGATTCCGGACTTTCCCCAAAATCAAAACCGTAAACAAGATTGGGCTTGAAGTGCATGGCAACAGTTAACACCAGTAGAACAACAGGCATTACCTGATCCCTTGGCAGGAGCTTTTGTTCCACAAGCGATTCTACATAATCCTGGCTTAGACTAAAAAGAATGAGTAGAAGACCAAAAAGACAACAAATCCAGGTCAGCCATCTTTTTACTTTCCTTTGTTCGGAATAATGAATATTAATCGGTTGGGCAAAAAACAATAACCTCAGCCCTAAAAGGTAATAAATCAGAAGGGAACAAAGTAATAGTTCATGAGACCAGACAAAAGTAAGTGCCGAACCGCCGGGCATTGGAATTTCAACTGGTTGGTAGCCCTGAGAGCTAGAAAACAAAAAACCAGGCAACTCCTTCCTGGCCAGGATGAGTAACACCGGGATTGATAGCAGAATCAATGGAAGAAAATGGAGTAAATCCAGGTAGTTGTTTCTTTTATATCTAGTTAGTGAATTTCGAATAAAAAAGTAAAAAAAGGGACCTACACAAAGCATTAGGAAATACATCAGAACTGCTAGCCATCCTGTAACAAATTCATTATGCCGGGTAAAAAGGAATCCACTAAAAAACAGGAGTGCAAACCCCATATATTGCTGAGAGACTTTTGCTCTCTTACCAGCCAGAATCAAAATAATTGCATTTATGATGGCAAGGCTTAAAACAAAATAAGCTACTAATTCACCAAATTCCATAGGTTAATTTTGGGTACGAGTCCTGTGATAAATTGACTAAAAAGCATGCCAAACTCAAATAAAAATCAAGGAAAGCTTGAAATATTAAAAATCCGGGCTGACGTTTTTCAAATGGTACTGATTCCAGTATAGTATTGATAGATTTAACTCAATAGTACTTAAGCTCAGTACCAATAAGGGTGCGTCCATACTTTTGGTAAGTTCCCTTTTGACCTTCTTCAATATTCTTGGGGAACTTTAATAGCAGTTACATCCATCAATCGAAAATGGGAAACCCAACTGTGTTTAGCAGTTATTAGCAGCTGAGTAAAGTTGATTTAAAAAGTTTGTATGGCTTAGCCAAACAGATTGGAACTCAAATACCGGTCACCCCTATCGCAGGTAATGCACACGATCAAGCCTTCCTCAAGGGTTTTGGAGAGCTCAATAGCCGCATGCAAAGCTCCTCCGCTACTCATCCCAGCCAGAATACCTTCTTCCCTGGCCATTCTGCGCGTCATCGCGGTGGCCTGTTCTTCACTGACATCGATCACCTGATCAACCCTTTCCGGTTCGAAAATTTTAGGCAAAAATTCCGGGGACCACCTCCTGATCCCGGGAATACTGGACCCATCGGTAGGTTGGGTACCTACAATGCGGATGTCTTTGCTTTGCTCTTTCAGGTACCGTGACACCCCCATGATGGTACCGGTGGTACCCATAGCGGAGACAAAATGGGTGATCTTCCCTCCCGTATCCCGGTATATTTCGGGGCCCGTGGTCTGGTAATGGGCCCTGTAATTATCCGGGTTGGCAAATTGGTTCAGCATAAAGTATCCCTTGTCCCTAGCCATTTCCTCAGCCAGGGTTCGTGCATATTCTATGGTTTTTTCTGCAGGCGTAAGGACCACTTTGGCACCATAGGCCTCCATGGATAAAATCCGCTCCCTGGTGGAGTTATCCGGCATGATCAGGGTCATTTCTACCCCAAGCAAGTTGGCTACCATGGCCAGGGCAATTCCCGTATTTCCTGAGGTGGCCTCCACAAGTTTGGATCCTCTTCCAATTTCTCCCCTATCCAGGGCCTGCCGGATCATGTAATAGGCGGCCCTGTCTTTTACAGAACCTCCTGGGTTTTGCCCCTCCAGTTTACAGAAAATTTTGACTTTGGGATTTACGGGAATCTGCTCCAGTTCAATTAAAGGGGTTTTCCCTATTAATTCAAATAGCTTCATAGATGGGTATTTCAGGCATCACTTTTCAGTACATAAAAGTCTGTCAGGTTTGATGCCCCGTCATAAATTTTTGTCTGGTAATAAATTTTGCTTTTTGGGGGAATACTTTTGGTCAGCCAGACATTTCCACCCACTACGCTGCCCTTGCCTATAACGGTATCTCCACCCAATATAGTGGCACCGGCATAAATGACCACATCGTCCTCTATGGTGGGATGCCTTTTTTTATCCGCATCTTCTTTGTTGACACTCAAAGCACCTAAGGTTACCCCCTGATATATTTTTACCCGATCACCCACCCGGGTCGTTTCTCCAATCACAATTCCGGTGGCATGGTCAATGCAGAAAAAACGACCAATTTTGGCTCCGGGATGTATGTCAACTCCTGTTTTTCCATGGGCGTATTCGGTAATCATTCTTGGAATAAGCCCAATCCCCAGTACGTGCAATAAATGTGCTATGCGGTAGGCTGCAATGGCATAAAAACCTGGATAACAACGGATAATTTCAGTTTTGGACTTTGCGGCGGGATCCCCTTCAAACATGGCCTGCAAATCTTCGTGTAACTTTTCAAATACTTCTGCTTCCAGGCGATCAAAGAATGCTTCAGCCAGGGCTTGTCCATCGCCTTTGTGCAGGACCTCATTTTTCTTAAGCACACTCGTAAGTTGCTCCCTTAATTGAAAGAACTTCTTTGCCAGATTTTCACGGTCTCTAAGGATCTCATTGGCATGCTCCGGAAACAATATGCCCAGGATATCATCAAAAAAGCGACTGATCACTTTGGGAGAAGGGCATTCCGGACAGTGGTTGTGGGCTTCGTGCAATCGGTCTATAAATGAATCCATGCTTTGTTGTAACTTTAGAATACAAAACCCACTCTGATGACATATGGTTCATTATAAGGAGACCTTCTATTGTCATAGCTAAAGTTGTACAATAGCATGAAGTTCATTCCCCCTCTTTCTCCAAAGGGGGTAAAATAACCTGCACCTGCAAACAAGCCAGGAACCCAATCTCTGGTAAATATCACATCAGTGGTATTTGGGATAGGATTGGCCACCTCTACATTGAGCGCTTCGTATTCTGCATGTAAAAATATTTTCGGCAAAACATTAAACCTGTTGAATATCCTGGCCCCATATATATGGGCATCCCCATTTTGATAAAATCGGTTGTTTAAATATTGGTAGGTAGCTCCCAGACCTGCTGAATACCTTTCGGTGATCATTACCCCGGCCAGAGGAGATACTTCCACGAAAGTGATGGTTCCAAATTGAAGGCTTCCATTGCCACCAAAGTACAAACGTTCTTTTAAGGGAGGATTCTCTTCGGGATAGATCTGTCTTTGCCCATGGGCTTCAAAATCCAGAAAAATAAAAAATCCCAGCAGTATAGCGCCGGCACATTTTTGTATTAAATCATTCTTCCACAATAACATACAGGTCTTCCGTTTTCCTTTTCATCAAATAGCGTTCCCGCGCAAACTTTTCCAACAGCTCATAATTGCTCAGCAATTCTTCTCTTTCAGCCTGAATTTTCTCTTTGCGCTCCTGGTAAAATTCCTTTTGGTTTTCCAAATCATTTAACTTAGACCGGAGCTTGATATGGCTGATGATATCATTGCTGTCAATAAAAACCATCCATATGATGAATAAAACGGTAAATACGAAGTAGAAGTTTTTGGTGTACCTGATGTATTTGGCCATTTCTTTACTTAATGTTTTGTCAAATATAGGAAAACTAATGTCAACCATCCAAAAATGTCCTATCCCTTGTACGTATTATTCAGGCAATTTATAATCCATTGGTAAATCATCCCCCATTCTTAGCCAGCTCCAATACCCCTCCAGATACAGGGAAAGGGGATTGGCCTCCAATCCGGTTGGGTATATCGATACAGGGGCCGTTTGCCTTAAAAATGAAACAGGATAGGGGGATCTGGGAGCTTTACCTGGTACAAATGAATGGATAAACTCCCTGCTGACCTTCCCTCTGGTAAAAGTGATTTGCAAAAAATCATCAAACTTCAAAGTAAGTTCACCATCAGTGACAGAGCTATATTCCGATTCTTTTAGTGGATCGGGTTCTACTTTATCAATTATTTTTGGAAGAGACTCCTTGCTAACAATTGCCGATAAAGAGTCCCTGAAAATGCTATAGGGTAAATCCTTGGTATTTTTAAGTTGCTGTTTTGCCTCTAGAATGCTCCTATCTGATGGCCGTTCAGGGTTAGGAACTTGCTTCATTTTTCTGACTTCAAACCCTTCCATATCTGTAGTACTTTCCAGAAGACTTCGCTTAAAATGCAGCCAGGAACCCCTGTATGCCGATGACCGGTTTCTTTTCCACCTGCGTTGTTTTATTTTCCCTCCATCCATTTCGGTATACCTGGGATAGCCCAAATAGTGAAATATTTTTTTTTCGGTATCCAACTCAAAGGAGTTCAAAAGATAATCTATGCGGTATCCAAGTGCATGATTTTCTATAATTAAAAAGTCTGTACTGTAAACTTTCAGTAACGATTGATCAAAGTCAATGACCAAAACCTCCGGATTAATAATATTGCAGCTTGTAGCAAAACGGCTGTTACCCAAAAAATGGTATTCAAAGAGCTTCAGGTTTTCATACCATTCTGGGCTTCTTTCTCCATCCACTTGCAGTTCATTCAGGTCGATTGGCTTCTGCGCCATCTCAAAAACAAATCGGGGCAGGTCACCTGAGAAATCTGCCGAATAAACCAGGTTTTCATATCCAACCAAAGACAGAATCAGTTCATAGTGTCCTGCTTCCATTTCCAGGTCAAACTTTCCGTTTTCATCTGCCACGGTACCCTCAGCAGTATTGTTTACAAATACTGTAACAAAAGGCAAGGGCAAATTTGTTTCCTCGTCCACTACCCTTCCTTCTACCTTGATCTTCTGGGCCATCAAAGGAATGCTGAGGCTTGATCCAAGCAAAAGCAGCAGTAAGCCCAGTGAAATGGTTGCTGCCATTTTAATTGTTGCCATATTATAATAAACCTAAGAATTTGAGAAACAAAAACCTATTCTCATTCTTCTGTTTATAGTTTTTTCATGCTCAGATGCCTGTCCTGCCCTTGGAGTGTAATCTCAAATGCCTTAAAATCAACCCTCTGTGTGAGGTTCTCCTCGTGCTCAATTTCATCAGCTGGCTAGGTATGGACCATTCAAACTATAGGTAAATGATACAACAAATACCGCTTCCATAAAATAAAAAACCCTTTAAAGGCTAATGCCTAAAAAGGGTTTTGATTACAATTTGCTCTCAGGTTTTGACTTTACCAGAATCGATGCTGCATTAAAATTTCAAACCTGGGAAATAAGCGGAATCCCCAAGTTGCTCTTCAATTCTCAACAATTGATTGTATTTTGCCATCCTGTCGGAACGGGAGGCGGATCCGGTTTTGATTTGACCTGTATTGAGTGCCACGGCCAGGTCCGCAATAGTAGAATCCTCCGTTTCTCCTGATCTGTGGGACATCACTGATTTGTATTTGTTTCGGTGGCAGAGGTCCACGGCGTTGATGGTTTCTGTCAAAGATCCGATTTGGTTTACTTTTACCAATAGCGCATTGGCTATTTTCTCATCTATACCTTTCTGTAACCTTTCCACGTTGGTAACAAATAGGTCATCGCCAACGATTTGGATTTTATCGCCAACTGATTCCGTCATCATTTTCCAACCCTTCCAATCGTCTTCCTGCATGCCATCTTCAATGGATTTGATGGGGTATTTATTCACCCATTCAGTCCAGTAGTTGGCCATCTGCTCCGAGGTCAATTCATCACCTGTGGATTTTTTAAATACGTATAATCCCCTTTCCTCATCATAAAATTCAGAGGAGGCAGGATCCATGGCAATAAAAACGTCTTCACCAGGACGAAACCCTGCTTTTTCAATGGCTTGCAAAACCACCTCTATGGCTTCCACATTGTTTTTAAGATCCGGCGCAAAACCTCCCTCATCACCTACATTGGTGGAAAGTCCCTTGCTCTTCAACACGGCTTTCAATTCATGGAATATCTGGACTCCCATCCTAAGGGACTCGGAAAAAGAGGATGCCCCAGCTGGCATTACCATAAATTCTTGAAAATCAATACCATTGTCCGCATGTGAACCTCCATTCAAAATGTTCATCATGGGTACAGGCAGGGTATTGGCGTTTACACCTCCAATATACCGGTATAATGGCTGGCCTGATTCCATGGCCGCTGCTTTGGCCACGGCAAGAGAAACACCCAAGACGGCATTTGCACCCAATTTGGATTTGTTTTTGGTCCCATCCAGATCAAGCATCAGCTGATCAATTTGATTTTGTTCAAAAACGTCAAAACCAATTAATTCCGGAGCGATTACATCGTTTACATTGGCAACGGCTTTGAGGACTCCTTTACCCATATATACACTTTTGTCTCCATCTCTCAGTTCTACTGCTTCGTGTACACCAGTAGAGGCTCCACTGGGAACAGCAGCCCTTCCAAAAGCACCATTATCGGTAAATACATCTACTTCTACCGTAGGGTTGCCCCTGGAATCTAAAATTTGTCTTGCGTGTATGGATTGTATCAATGTCATAACAAAATATAAAGTTTAAGATTTAATTCTTTAATAATGAAATAAATTGTTCAAATAAATACCTGGAATCATGAGGTCCGGGAGAACTTTCAGGATGGAATTGAACAGAAAAAGCCGGCTTGTCTTTCACTTTTATCCCAGCCACTGTTTCATCATTGAGATGTAAATGAGTAATTTCCAATTTATCTGAAAGATCAATATCCTCCCGGCTAACAACAAAACCATGGTTTTGGGAAGTTATTTCACTTTTTCCGGTAATCAGGTTTTTAATGGGGTGATTAAGTCCGCGGTGGCCATGATGCATTTTATAGGTGGAAATACCACAGGCTCTGGCCAGAAGCTGATGCCCAAGACATATACCAAACAATGGCTTATTATTGTCTAATATTTCTTTGGTGGTATTCACCGCATATTCCATGACAGCAGGATCTCCGGGACCATTGGAAAGAAAATAAGCGTCGGGCTTCCATTCCTCCATTTCAGCAAAGGTAGTCCTGGCTGGAAAAACTTTACAATAAACCTCTCGTTCTGCAAAACACCTGAGAATATTTTTTTTGATGCCATAATCGACGCAGGCCACTCTCAATTTTGCCTTTTCATCACCATGGTAATAAGGTGTTTTGGTAGAAACCTGGGATGACAGTTCTAGCCCATTCATGTCCGGAACCTTATCCAATTCTTTTTTCAAGGCATCCAGATCCTCTATTTCTGAACTGATAATGGCATTCATCGCTCCTTTGGACCGGATATGCCTGACCAGCTTCCGGGTATCCACATCGGCAATCCCCGTGATACCATGACGTTCAAGGTATCCTTGCAGGGATTCCTTTGCATCAAGGCGGCTGTAGATTTCAGAAAAGTCGTTGACTACAATACCCGCAATTAGAGGATGATCTGATTCTTCATCTTCTTCAACTACTCCGTAATTGCCGATATGAGGCGTAGTATTAACGATGATTTGACCTGTATAGGAAGGGTCAGTATAGATTTCCTGATAGCCGGTCATGCCGGTATTGAAGCAAATTTCTCCGCCATTGGTACCATGACTACCTACTAAACTACCAGTAAAGACGGTTCCATCTGCTAAAAGGAGGGTGGCTTTTTTCTTGTTCATATTAATTTTTGATAGGCAAATTTAATAATTTTATCATAAGTAGTAGAAAGCATTCAAAGAAAAGGACACAAAAAAGGGATTGAACAAAAGCCCAATCCCCAATTCATTTCATCCGATAAAACATATATCACTCTGATTTTTTATCGTCATCCTTTTTATCTGCATCGTCTCCTGCTTTATCAGCATTGTCCTCAGCAGAAGCCTCGGGTGATTCAGCAGCACTGTCTGCAGCGGCTTCGCCCTTTTCTTCCGGAGCCGTATCCTTGGCTTTTTTCTTGGCCTTAGGCTTTTCTTTCTCCTCTTTAACTTCTTCTGCCACAGGTACATCCGCAGCATCACTGCTCTTACCAGATCCTCTTCGGCTTCTTCTACGGCCAGATTTTTTGGCAGGCTGATCATCTTTCAATAACAGCTCATTGTAATCGACCAGTTCAATGATACACATCTCTGCATTATCACCAAGTCTGAAACCGGTTTTTATGATTCTGGTATAGCCTCCAGGACGGGTACCTATTTTTTCCACAACTTCCCCAAAAAGAAGTTTGATAGCTTCCTTGTTTTTTAGGTACCCAAATGCAATCCTTCTGTTGTGTGTAGTATCCTCTTTTGCCTTTGTAATCAAAGGTTCAATATATTTCCTCAGCTCTTTGGCTTTGGCAAGGGTAGTACTGATCCGCTTGTGTTCCAAGAGAGACTTGGCCATATTTGAAAGCATGGCCTTTCTATGTGAGGCGGTTCTACCTAAATGGTTAAATTTCTTACCGTGTCTCATTTTAATTATTCTTCATCAAGTTTATACTTAGAAAGATCCATGCCGAAAGTCAGGCCTTTTTCCTGGATCAACTGCTCCAATTCTGCCAGGGATTTTTTACCAAAATTCCTGAATTTCATCATGTCGGAAATCTCCAACTTGGCCAGGTCACCCAATGTTTTTACATCAGCTGCCTTCAAACAATTATAGGCCCTTACGGAAAGATCCAGATCACTCAGAGAAGTTTTCAACAATTTCCTCATGTGCAGGTACTCTTCATCAATAGGCTCAATGGCACCACTTCCAGGCGCATCAATGACCATTGTTTGATCCGAAAACAACATGAAATGCTGAATAAGAATTTTAGCGGACTCCTGTAATGCTTTCTCAGGGTGAATGGAACCGTCAGTGCTAACCTCCATGATCAGTTGCTCATAATCGGTCTTTTGCTCTACCCGGGTATTTTCAATCCTGTACTTCACATTTTTAATGGGCGTAAAAATAGCATCAACAGAAATGGTTCCGTATAGCTGTTCTTTAGGCTTGGATTCTTCTGCAGGAAGATATCCCCTTCCCTTATCCACGCTGAGCTCTATTTCGAGGGTTTTGGAATCATCCAGATGACATATGACCAATTCAGGATTCAATATTTCAAATGAGGTGGTAAATTTAGCAATATCACCAGCAGTAAAAACATCTTTATTCTTAACCTCGACGGTAATTTTATTGTCGATGGCATCATGGATCTTCTTAAACCTAACCTGTTTTAGGTTAAGAATAATGTCAGTCACGTCTTCAACCACTCCCTCTATACTGGAAAATTCATGCACTACACCAGGTAATTTTACCGCAGTAATGGCATATCCCTCCAGCGAAGACAAAAGAATCCTTCTTAGGGCGTTACCAATGGTTACCCCGTATCCTTTTTCAAGTGGTTTGAAGGTAAACAGACCATGAAAATCATCTGCTTTTTCCATTACCACCTTCTCTGGCATTTGAAATGCTAATATGGACATATCTTAATTCTTTTTTTAGGAATGTAAATGATTACTTAGAGTACAATTCAACGATCAGTTGTTCTTTGATGTTCTCCGGAATATCTTCCCTCAAAGGAACACTAACAAACTTGCCGCTTAGGGAACCATTGTCCCATTCCAACCAACTATATCTGGTAGTCCCTCTGCCTCTAAGGCTTTCGGTAATTGCTTCTAATGATTTGGACTTTTCCCTTACTCCAACCACATCTCCGGGTTTTAAAAGATAAGAAGGGATGTTTACCAATTCACCATTAACAAGGATATGTTTGTGGGAAACCAATTGTCTGGCACCTCTCCTGGTCGGAGCGATACCCAAACGATAAACGGTATTATCCAAACGGGCTTCCAGCAATTGCAACAGGTTTTCACCGGTTACGCCTTTTTTTCTGGAAGCAATATTGAACATTTTAGCAAATTGTCTCTCCAATACACCATAGATGTATTTTGCTTTTTGTTTTTCCATCAATTGGATGGCAAATTCAGACTGCTTTTTCCTTCTGCCTCTACCATGCATCCCCGGAGGATAATTTTTCTTCTGAAGCACTTTGCTTTGCCCTTCAATGGGCTCGCCAAATTTTCTGGCAATTTTTGCTTTTGGACCTCTATATCTAGCCATGCTTATTTTTCTTTAAATTAAACTCTTCTGCGTTTTGGAGGACGACATCCATTGTGTGGTAATGGAGTAACATCAGTGATGGTGGTTACATCCAAACCAACATTCTGGAGGGTTCTTATAGCAGATTCTCTGCCCGCTCCCGGACCCTTAACAAAAACCTCGATTTTCCGCAAACCAAGATCGTATGCTACTTGTCCACAGTTTTGGGCAGCCATCTGAGCAGCATAAGGCGTATTCTTTTTAGAACCCCTGAATCCCATCTTACCGGCAGAGGCCCAGGAAATAACCTGACCTGAATTGTTGGTAATAGAGATAATGATATTATTAAAGGAAGCTTTGATATGGGCTTGTCCAACCGCTTCAACTTTAACAACCCGCTTCTTAGCTTTTGTCTTTTCGTTTCTTTTCTGAGCCATAATCTATGTCAGGATTTATTTAGTCGCTTTCTTCTTATTGGCAACAGTTTTTCTCTTACCTTTTCTGGTTCTGGCGTTATTTTTTGTTTTCTGACCACGGACAGGCAAACCTTTCCTATGCCTCAAACCCCTGTAACAACCAATATCCATCAACCTTTTAATACTCAACTGTACCTCGGATTTTAGAACACCCTCTGTTTTGTGCTCTTCAGCAATGATGTTCCTGATAGCGGTAGATTCATCATCATCCCATTCTCCTGCTTTCTTGTCTAAAGAAATGCCTGCCTTAGTAAGAATGGCCCTGGCTGTACTCCTGCCAATACCAAAAATATAAGTAAGGCCTACTTCACCACGTTTATTGTCTGGTATATCGACACCTGCAATTCTAGCCATAGTATTTAACCTTGTCTTTGTTTAAACTTTGGATTCTTCTTGTTGATCACGTAAAGTTTTCCTTTCCTCCGGATTACTTTACAGTCAACACTTCTTTTTTTAATAGATGCTTTAACTTTCATATCAATACTAATTTTCTAATATCCGATTCCGTCATTTGCTCTTTCCGCTTTTTACTTGTAGCGGTACACTATCCTCCCCTTAGAGAGATCATAGGGAGACATTTCCAGTTTTACCTTGTCTCCGGGTAAAATTTTGATATAATTCATCCGCATTTTACCGGAAATATGAGCAATAAGTTGATGACCATTCTCCAGTTCCACTTTAAACATTGCATTGGACAATGCCTCCACAATGGTGCCGTCCTGCTCTATAGATGCCTGTTTAGCCATAATTAAGATTTAAAATTCTCTTCTATATAACGATGGGTTGTCAATATTTCTGTTCTGTCCTCAAATATGGCCACAGTGTGTTCATAATGAGCAGAGGGCTTCCGATCTGCTGTTCTAATGGTCCAGCCATCTCTTTCCTGAACGATATTCCTGGTACCCAAATTAACCATGGGCTCAATGGCAAGGACCATTCCTTGTTTTAACTTGGCTCCGCTACCTCTTTTGCCCCAATTCGGAACTTCAGGGGCTTCGTGAAGCTGTTTGCCAAGACCATGACCTACCAACTCCCTCACTATCGTATACCCTTTCGCCTCAATAAATTTTTGAATACTGTTTCCTATATCGCCAACACGATTACCAAAAACAGCTTTTTCTATCCCTACATAAAGGGATTCCTTGGTAGCATTAAGCAGCTCAATAACTTTGGGGGAAACTTCACCAACAGGGTAAGTATAAGCGGAATCGCTATGAAAACCTTGGTGAAAGACTCCACAATCTATTGAGATTATATCGCCATCTTTCAAAACATACTGACTGGGAAATCCATGAACTACTACTTCATTCACGGAAATACACAATGAAGCTGGAAAACCATTGTATCCTTTAAATGAAGGAACTCCATGGTGGTCCCGAATAAATTCCTCAGCAATTTTATCTAAAGAAGCAGTCTTTACTCCTTCTTTCACATGTTTGGCTACCTCGCCATGCGCTTTTCCTAAAATCTGCGCACTTTCTTTTATAATTTCAATTTCCTCTTCAGTCTTAAACTGTATCATATTTAAGCTACAGCGTAACTTGAAGGATCATTTTTCATGTTACCACTTTTCATCATTCCTTCATAATGTCTCATCAACAGATAACTTTCAATCTGCCTCAAAGTATCCAAAATAACTCCGACCATAATAAGCAGTGAAGTTCCTCCATAGAATTGGGCAAACTCCCCACTCACTCCGGCGATAATGGCAAAGGCGGGCATGATGGCCACCAGGGCTAGTAAAATGGAACCTGGCAGCGTAATTCTGGAAATAATATTGTCAATGAACTCGGAAGTTGGAGCACCAGGTTTGATACCTGGGACAAAACCGCCATTTCTTTTCATATCCTCCGCTATCTGTTCCGGATTCACCGTGATAGCGGTGTAGAAGAATGTAAAAAGAATAATCATCAGCGCAAATACCAGGTTGTACTGCCATGAGGTGAAATCAGAAAATGTAGTCCCGATATAAGCGGCAATATCACTTGATTCAGCCCAAATTTGAGCAATAAGTGCAGGTAGAAACATCAGGGATTGTGCAAATATAATGGGCATTACTCCTGAAGCATTCACTTTGATAGGGATGTACTGGCGTTGACCACCATATACTTTCCCACCAACTACTTGCTTGGCATATTGAACCGGTATCCTTCTGACAGCCTCTGTCAAAGCCACGACCCCAACTACAACAAAAAACAGAATCACGGCTTCAAGAATCAATAAGAGTATTCCACCTCCACCTTTTGATAAACTTTCTGAAATAATAGCACCTGGCAGGGCTGAAATAATCCCTATCATAATCAACATGGATATACCATTACCAATACCCTTTTCAGTAATCTTTTCGCCTATCCACATACAAAACATGGTTCCGGAAGTAAGCAAAATGAGTGCTGATACCATGAAGAGGGTCTTATCAATCATAATGGCCTCATCTGGAATAGTGGCTGTTATGTATCCAATCCCCTGGGCAAAAGTAATCAGTATGGTCAGGATCCGTGTAATCTGATTGATTCTCTTTCTCCCAGATTCCCCTTCCTTTTGCAATTTCTGAAAATACGGTACCCCAACAGTCAACAATTGCAGGACAATTGAAGCAGAAATGTAGGGCATAATACCCAAACCAAATATGGAAGCCCTACTGAAAGAACCACCCAGAAAGGTATCAATCAACCCGAAGATACCTGAGGCAGCTTCTCCAAGACGACTGGGATCCACCCCCGGAAGGACTACAAAAGAGCCGATCCTGAAAACAATAAGTAATCCTATTGTATTCAAAATCCGGATTCTCAAATCCTCAATCGAAAAGATGTTCTTTACTGTTGTGATAAACTTTTTCATGAATTAAATCTTATTAGCAGATCCTCCAACTTTTTCAATAGCAGCAATAGCTGAAGCGGAGAAGCTGTGGGCACTTACATTTACTTTCGAGGTAAGTTCGCCCCTTCCAAGCACTTTTACAAGATCTTTTTTGGAAACTAAACCATTTTCACGTAAAACGTCAAAATCGATCGTATCAATACTCAAATCAGTAACCAGTTCCTGTATCTTGTCCAAATTGATTGCCTGGTATGCCACTCTGTTATGACTGGTAAAACCAAACTTTGGAACCCTACGTTGCAAGGGCATCTGCCCACCTTCGAAGCCAAGTTTTGTTTTATAACCAGATCTGGATTTAGCACCTTTATGACCTCTGGTGGAAGTACCTCCCCTTCCGGAACCCTGGCCCCTACCAATTCTTTTTCTGGTTTTGATGGAACCTTCGGCTGGTTTTAATGTATGTAATTTCATTTTATATCTATTTTCTACTGGTCAAAACTCGGTAAGCATTTAAGCTTCCGGTTTAAACATCCTGAACCTTAACTAAATGGCTGATTTTCTTGATCAATCCCTGCATCTGTGGGGTATTTTCCACCTCTACAGTTCTATTGATCTTACCTAATCCCAGAGCTGTTATCGTTGCTTTCTGATTTTTAGGTCGTTTTATAATGCTTCTGATCTGTGTAACTTTAACCTTAGCCATAAATTTAACCGTTAAATACTTTAGATAATTTAACTCTCCTTTGCTGAGATACAGCAATGGCATCCCTAAGATTGACCAGGGCATCAATGGTTGCTTTTACCACATTGTGCGGATTGGAAGAGCCCTTTGACTTGGCCAGGATATCGGTATAACCGGCGCTTTCAAGTACTGCACGCATGGCTCCACCGGCCAAAACACCTGTACCAGGAGCTGCTGGTTTGATCAATACCAAACCTCCTCCATACTTACCCAGCTGATCATGAGGAATGGTACCTTTCAGTAAGGGAACCTGAATAAGATTTTTCTTGGCGTCTTCAACTCCTTTGGTAATGGCATCGGTAACCTCATTGGCCTTACCCAGACCAAATCCGACAACTCCTTTTCCATCACCAACAACTACTATAGCAGAAAAAGAGAACCTACGTCCACCTTTTACCACTTTAGCCACCCGGTTAATGGCAACTACCTTTTCACTTAATTCTGTATCTGTAGCCCGAATGGGTTTTTTACTTGTTTGGGACATAATGATTAAAATTTAAGGCCTCCTTCTCTGGCACCATCGGCCAAAGCTTTTACATTTCCATGATAAAGATACCCGCTTCTGTCGAAAACTACTTCATTTAAACCATTGGCTACCGCTTTTTCAGCAAGCTTTTTACCAACTTCCTTCGAAACGGTTATATTTATATTTTTACTGGAACCTAATTCCTTAGAGGACGCAGCTGCTAGCGTTTGCCCCTTTAAATCGTCAACCAATTGTGCGTAAATCCCTGTATTACTTTTGAACACAGAAAGTCTTGGCCTGGCATCGGTACCGGAAATCTTTCTTCGGATACCTCTTTTTATTCTCAGTCTTCTTGTTTTTTTCTTGAAAGCCATCTTCTAATTATTTTTTAGCAGCAGTTTTACCAGCTTTACGTCTAATGTGCTCACCAACAAATCTTACACCCTTACCTTTGAAAGGCTCAACTTTACGCAGGGATTTGATTTTAGCGGCAACCTGTCCGATTAATTCTTTGTCAATTCCCTCAAGAGAAATCAATGGATTCTTTCCTTTGGGAGTTTCCGTTTTGATAGCTATTTCCTGGGGAACCAACAAAAATATATTGTGTGAGTAACCCAGTGAAAGTTCAAGAATCTGACCCTGATTGGTAGCCTTATAGCCTACACCTACAAGTTCCAGGTCTTTTTTATATCCTTCATGAACCCCGACAACCATATTGTTTACCAGAGAACGAAAAAGTCCATGCAGGGATTTATGACGCTTTGAATCAGTTGGTCTTTCGAATACAACTTGATTGTCCGCAACTTTTACTGATATATCAGGATTTACCTCCTGTACCAGTGTACCTTTGGGACCTTTAACAGTTACCTGATTGTGATCAGAAACGTCTACAGTCACACCCGCAGGTATATTTATCGGTTTTTTACCTATTCTAGACATATCAATTTTTTAATAAACGTAACAAAGGACTTCTCCACCCACGCCTTCAACACGGGCTTCCTTGTCAGTCATCACCCCCTTGGAGGTGGAAATAATTGCAATTCCCAAACCATTGATTACTCTTGGAAGGGAATCCTTACTCACATATTTTCTTAAACCTGGCTTACTGATACGAGAAAGGCTAACAATGGAATTTTCCTTTGTCTGTGGATTGTACTTCAAGGCTATTTTTATAGTACCCTGAGGACCCTCCTCAACAAATTTATAATTTTGTATGTAACCTTTTTCAAAAAGAACTTTAGTAAGTTCTTTTTTCATGTTCGAAGCAGGTATTTCTACTATCCGGTGAGAAGCCTTGATGGCATTCCTCAATCTGGTTAGATAATCAGCTATTGGATCAGTCATATTTGTATTAGTCTAACTGCAAAACCCTAATGGGCCTGCAAAGTTACACAATGAAATTTAGAATAAAAACTATTATATAATTTTTACCAGCTAGACTTGGTTACACCCGGAATTTTCCCTGCTGAAGCCATCTCTCTGAAAGTCACTCTATTGATACCGAATTTTCTCATGTATCCTTTGGGTCTGCCGGTAAGCTTGCATCGGTTATGAAGCCTTACTGGAGAAGCATTCTTGGGAAGCTTATCCAAGGCTTCGTAGTCACCAGCAGCTTTTAGTTCAGCACGTTTTTTAGCATATTTTGCTACCAAACGTTCTCTTTTTCTTTCGCGGGCCTTTATCGATTCTCTTGCCATTATTCTTCTTCTTTATTTTTATTAACAAAAGGCATTCCCAGAGATTTTAATAAGGCATATGCTTCCTCATCATTATTGGTATTGGTAACCAAGGTAATGTCCATGCCGGAAATCCTGTTTACTTTATCAATACTGATCTCAGGAAATATGATTTGTTCAGTCACTCCGAGTGTGTAATTGCCACGACCGTCAAATCCTTTATCAGAAATACCCTTAAAATCCCTAACCCTGGGCAAGGCAATGCTTACCAGCCTATCAAGAAATTCGTACATCCGGTCACCCCTTAAAGTAACTTTTGCACCGATAGGCATTCCGTCTCTCAACTTAAAGTTGGATATGGAGACCTTAGCTTTGGTAGCTACGGCTCTTTGCCCGGTGATCAGTGTAAGTTCCTCAACACCCTGATCTACCAATTTTTTGTCAGCGACCGCAGCTCCAATACCTTTGTTCAAAACTATCTTGGTAAGTCTGGGAACCTGCATCACACTTGTAAACTGAAATTTATCCTTCAGCTCCGAAGTGATTTCCTTGTCGAACTTTTCTTTTAATCTAGGTTTAGCCATTGATCACCTCCCCGGTTTTCTTAGAGTACCTTACTAATTTTCCGTCTTCATTTTTCTTTCTTCCAATTCTGGTAGCTTCACCGGTTTTGGGATCTACCAATTTTAGATTGCTGATATGAATCGGCGCTTCCTTCTTTTCAATACCTCCCTGAGGGGAATTTGCCGTTGGTTTGATATGTTTGGTTACCATATTCAAACCCTCAACAATTGCCCTTCTCTTGGTTTGGTCAACTGAAAGGATTTTTCCTTTTTTGCCTTTGTCATCACCTGAAATTACCAAAACGGTATCTCCGGATTTGATGTGCAATTTAGGTTGTTTGTTAAATTTTCTTTCCATTTTTACAATACTTCAGGGGCCAGTGATACAATTTTCATAAACTGTCGCTCCCTCAGTTCCCTGGCCACAGGGCCAAAAATACGGGTACCTCTGGGTTCGTCATTGTTATTCAAAAGTACGGCCGCATTATCTTCAAACCGGATATATGAGCCGTCTTTTCTACGGACTTCCTTTCTGGTCCTTACTATTACTGCTTTGGAAACAGTGCCTTTTTTCATGTTACTGGACGAAATGGCCGATTTAACAGACACGACAACCTTGTCTCCAATAGAAGCATACCTTCTCTTGGTTCCTCCCAAAACTCGGATTACAAGCACTTCTTTTGCGCCTGAATTGTCCGCTACGCTTAATCTGGATTCTTGCTGTATCATGATTTATAAAGCCCTTTCTATTATTTCGACCAATCTCCAACGTTTACTCTTACTCAGCGGACGCGTTTCACTGATTTTAACCAGGTCTCCCGGATTACAATCATTGTTTTCGTCATGAGCCATGAATTTGGTAGTCTTACCAACAAATTTACCGTACATGGGGTGTTTTACTCTTCTCTCCACAGCTACGGTAATGGATTTATCCATTTTGTTGCTCACTACTTTACCTATTCTTTCTTTACGAAGGTTTCTTTCTGTAGTAGCCATTTTGTTATTTATTTAGCTAGTTGTTTGGCTCGTAAAAAAGTATTCAACCTTGCGACCAAACGCCTTGATTCTTTGATTCTATTAGGATTCTCAATAGGAGAAATGGCATGAGCAAAACGAAGTTTTGTCAGGTTCTCCTTCTCCGCAGCTATGCGTGATATAATTTCGCTCTCCGTAAGAGCATTGATTTCTGAATTTTTCATTGCTTTATGATCCAACGTAATCTCTACGTACGACAAATTTGGTACTTACAGGAAGCTTTTGTTGTGCTAATCTCAAGGCTTCCTGGGCTACTTCTACAGGTACCCCTGTAGCTTCAAAGAGGATTGTCCCCGGCTTGATCACTGCAACCCAATACTCGGGAGCTCCTTTACCTTTACCCATCCTTACTTCTGCAGGTTTTTTGGTAATGGGTTTATCTGGAAAAATCCTTATCCAAACCTGACCTTCCCTTTTCATTGCTCTTGTCATCGCAATACGGGCAGCTTCTATTTGTCTAGAGGTGATCCATCCAGGCTCAAGGGATTTGATTCCAAAATTGCCAAAGGCCAGGGTATGACCTCTCTGGGCAATTCCCTTGATCCTCCCCTTGTGCATTTTTCTAAATTTCGTTCTTCTTGGCTGTAACATGATTGCTCAGTTAAAGATGTTTAGTTGTTTCTTTTTCTTCTCTTGGGTCCACCTTCTCTCCTTCTCCTGTTTCCAGCCGGAGCATTGCCTTTGGCATCGCTTCCAGAACTCAGATTAGGCGAAAGATCTCTCTTCCCATAAACTTCTCCCTTGAAGATCCAGACTTTAATACCAATCTTGCCATATACCGTTTGTGCTTCCGATAAAGCATAATCCACATCGGCACGAATGGTATGCAATGGTATCCTTCCTTCCTTGTACATCTCGGACCTGGCCATTTCAGCTCCACCAAGCCTTCCGGAAAGCTTTACCTTTATTCCTTCTGCACCTACCCTCATGGTAGCCGCAATGGATTGCTTCATTGCCCTTCTAAAAGAAATCCTGGCTTCCAATTGCTGTGCAATGGATTCTCCTACTAATTTCGCATCCAGTTCAGGGCGCTTGATCTCGAAAATATTGATCTGAACATCCTTATTGGTAAGCTTTTTTAATTCTTCCCTCAGTTTATCTACTTCCGAACCGCCTTTACCGATTACCACTCCGGGTCGCGCAGTTTGAATGGTTAGGGTAATCCTTTTAAGCGTTCGCTCGATGATTACTTTGGAAATGCCACCTTTTGGAATCCTGGCAAATACATACTTTCTGATATTCTGGTCTTCATAAAGCTTCTCAGCAAAATCACGACCACCATACCAGTTAGAGTCCCAACCCTTGATGATACCAAGCCTTAAACCAATTGGGTTAACTTTCTGTCCCATATTTTAGTCTTCATTTTCATTTGATTCAACAATATCAGCGGTAACGTCTCCACTCAGGGAGTCTACAATTAGCGTTACATGATTTGATCTTTTGCGGATCCTATGGGCCCTGCCCTGTGGTGCAGGTCTAAGCCTTTTCAGCATCCTGCCCCCGTCTACTGCGATGGTTTTGACGTAAAGCTCAGCATCTTCCAGCTTTTCTTCAGGATTTTTTGCCTGCCAGTTGGCAATGGCTGATAACAATAATTTTTCAAGCCTGATGGCTCCGTGATTGGGTGTGAATTTCAGGATACTTAATGCCTGACCCACTTTTTTTCCCCTTACCAGATCCGCAACCAGACGCATTTTCCTGGGAGAGGTAGGAACGTTATTTAATTTTGCTATTGCTTCCATGATTATCTCTTTCCTTTATCTTTTTTGGCAATGTGTCCACGGAAATTTCTGGTAGGAGCAAATTCACCCAACTTGTGCCCAACCATATTGTCTGTCACAAATACAGGAATAAATTTGTTTCCATTATGCACTGCAAAGGTATGTCCCACGAAGTCCGGAGAGATCATTGACCTCCTTGACCAGGTCTTGATTACGGACTTTTTGCCGGAATCGTTCATGACATCCACTTTCTTTGCCAAATGATGTTCTATATAAGGGCCTTTTTTTAATGAACGTGCCATGTTTATTTAGATCTTCTGCTAATGATAAATTTATTGGAATATTTTTTGACCGAGCGGGTTTTCTTCCCTTTAGCCAATAAACCGGTTCTGGAACGTGGATGACCACCTGATGAGCGCCCTTCACCACCACCCATTGGGTGATCTACCGGGTTCATGGCTACCCCTCTGGTCCTGGGTCTTCTACCAAGCCACCTTTTTCTGCCTGCTTTTCCAAGAACAACGTTCATGTGCTCACCATTCGAAACAGTCCCAATGGTAGCCTTACAAGCTGCCAATACCATTCTCATTTCCCCGGAAGGTAATTTGATGGTCACATATTTCCCTTCCCTGGCAAGCAATTGTGCGTAACCGCCTGCGCTACGAACAATGGCTCCACCCTTTCCGGGCTTTAATTCAATATTGTGAATGATGGTACCCAAAGGGATGTCCTTCAAGAATAGGGTGTTTCCTACTTCGGGACTGGCTTGCTCGCCACACAAAACGGTCTGCCCAACCTGAAGTCCTTCAGGAGCAAGCATATAGGTTTTGGTGCCATCCTTGTAAAACAACAAGGCTATTCTGGCCGTCCTGTTTGGGTCGTATTCGATGCTTTTCACCACTGCAGGAACGCCCTCTTTTACTCTTTTGAAGTCAACAATCCTGAGTCTTTTCTTATGTCCGCCTCCTATGTATCGGGAGGTCATTTTTCCAGTATGGTTCCTGCCTCCGGATTTTTTTAAAGGAGCCAACAAGCTCTTCTCCGGTTTGGACGTGGTGATCTCATCAAAGGATGGGGCCACTCTAAATCGGGTTCCGGGGGTTACAGGTTTTAATTTCTTAACTGCCATTGGTTTGATTCAATTAAATTTCACCGTAAAAATCAATAATTTCACCTTCTGCCACCTGTACTATTGCCTTCTTGAATGTATTGGTATAGCCGGAAACAATTTTAGCTTTCGTGTACCTGGTCTTTTTCTTTGCGGCATAGCGCATGGTACGCACCCCAACCACTTTGACACCGTACATTTTCTCTACAGCGCTTTTGATCTGAGGCTTCTTTGCGGTTTTTTCTACCACAAATCCATAGACCCCACGTTCGTTCATGGCTGAGATCTTTTCTGTAATCAAAGGTCTTTTTAATATCTCCATGATTTTATTTCGATAAAAGGGTTTCTAATTTACTCAATGCACCTTCACAAAAAACAAGGCTATCCGCATCCAAAACCTCATACGTGTTCAAATCATCCACGATCCGAACCTTTGCTTTTTGAAGATTTCTGGATGACAGATAAACGTTCTGATTGTTTTCAGCCACTACAAGTAGGGTCTTTTTATCCGAAAGCGATAAATTGGAAAGCAGTTTGATGTAATCTTTCGTCCGGGGTGCATCGAAAACCAGATCTTCCAATATTACGAGGCCATTATCTTTTGCCTTGTAAGACAAGGCAGATTTCCTGGCAACCTGCTTTAACTTTTTATTCAATTTAAAAGAATAATCCCTTGGTTTAGGTCCAAAAACCCTGCCACCACCCCTGAAAATCGGGGATTTGATAGAGCCTGCACGAGCGCCTCCGGTACCTTTTTGCTTTTTGATCTTCTTGGTAGATCCGGAAATCTCGGCCCTTTCTTTAGACTTGTGGGTGCCCTGCCTCCTGTTGGCCAAATACTGCTTGACATCAAGGTAAATGGCATGATCGTTGGGCTCAACCGCGAAAATATCCTCGGAAAGCGAAACTTTTCTTCCGGTATCTTCACCGGTCTGTTTTAATATTGCTAATTCCATCTTCTTACTTCTCTAGAATCACAAAAGAATTTTTGGCTCCCGGTATAGAACCACTTACTAAAAGCAGGTTCTTTTCAGGATAAATTTTAAGTACTTTTAAGTTAAGCACTTTGACCCTGTTACCTCCGGTCCTTCCAGCCATTCTCATGCCTTTAAAGACCCTGGATGGCCAGGAGCAAGCACCGATGGAACCAGGGTGACGTTGCCTGTTGTGCTGTCCGTGGGTAGCGCCTCCGACACCACCAAAGCCATGTCGTTTTACCACACCCTGAAAACCTTTACCCTTGGAAGTACCAATGGCATCAACAAAGTCACCTTCTACAAAAATCTGGTCAGATATAACGGTTTTGCCCATGTCTACCTGACCTTCGAATTCCACTCTGAAATCCCTGAATTCAACAACTTTCTGCTTTGGCGTTGTACCGGCCTTTTTAAAATGACCGATCAAGGGCTTGGGCGTATTTTTCTCTTTACGCTCACCATAAGCCAATTGTACAGCGTTGTACCCGTCTGTTTCTACATTTTTTACTTGCGTCACTACGCAAGGACCAGCTTCTACTAACGTGCATGCGACATTACGTCCATCGGCACTAAAAATACTAGTCATTCCGATTTTCTTACCTATTATTCCAGACATCTATGGATATATAATATTCTATGATTCACAAGGCTTTACACACCTGTGCCCTTTTAAAGGATTGCAAAGTTAGTAATTTAATTTCAGCTTGCAAATCGCAACCTGAATATTTTCAAACAATTAGCTACATAACAAGCCTTTTGCAGGAGAAAATTTCAAAATTGAAATAAGGATCCCATTAAACTAACCGAAAAAGCCCGTGCCAAAACTGGCACGGGCTTTTAATAAGACCAACGGCGCGGATCAGACTTTGATCTCTACATCCACACCACTGGGAAGTTCGATTTTCATCAAAGCATCTACAGTCTTGGAGCTACCGGAATAAATATCCACCAGCCTTTTGTAGGTACAAAGCTGGAATTGCTCCCTGGCTTTTTTGTTGACATGTGGAGATTTCAAAACGGTGAATTTTTCCTTTTTTGTAGGCAAGGGTATGGGCCCTACTACAATGGCACCGGTAGATTTTACAGCTTTAACGATTTTTTCTGACGACTTATCCACCAGGCTGTAATCGTATGACTTTAATTTTATTCTGATTTTCTGATTCATTTTCGATTGATTTAAGCCTTCTCTCCTTTTACTTTGGCAATGATACCTTCAGCAATATTGTTAGGAACTGGATCATAATGTGAAAAGGTAAGCGAGGCAGAAGCCCTACCAGAGGAGATTGTTCTCAGGTCAGTTACATAACCAAACAGTTCGGATAAAGGAACTGAAGCTTTTATAACCGTGGCTGCTCCTTTGGTGTCCATTCCTTTCATCAGACCCCTTCTACGGTTCAGGTCTCCGGTTACCGGTCCTGTATATTCATCCGGGGAAACCACTTCAACCGCCATAATAGGCTCCAACAATTGTGGCTTACACTTTTTAGCTGCTTCCTTGAAGCCAATCCTGGCCGCCATTTCAAATGAAAGGGAATCAGAATCCACATCGTGGAATGATCCATGAAACAACCTTACTTTCATCGCCTCAATGGGATAGCCTGCCAATGGTCCGTTTTTCATGGCATCAGCAAAACCTTTTTGAATAGCCGGGATAAATTCTTTAGGAATGACTCCACCAACTATACCATTCACGAAATCCAAACCAGGTTTGATTTCCTTGGTTTCCGGATCTGGTTCTCTTGGACCCATTTCAAAAACGATATCGGCAAACTTACCTTTACCACCGGTTTGTTTCTTATATACCTCCTTGTGCTCTACACTGCTAAACAAAGCTTCTTTGTAAGCAACTTGTGGAGCACCCTGATTGATTTCTACTTTAAACTCACGTTTTAAGCGATCGATGATGATTTCCAGGTGAAGTTCTCCCATACCTCTTAGTATCACCTGACCAGTTTCGTGGTCGGTATTTACATGCAAGGTAGGATCTTCCTCAACCAATTTAGATATCGCCATGCCCAGCTTATCCACATCAGCCTGTGTTTTGGCTTCAATCGCATATCCGATTACAGGCTCCGGAAAAGTCATCTCTTCAAGAACAACTTTGTGCTTCTCGTCACAAAGGGTATCCCCTGTTTTGATATCCTTAAATCCAACACCTGCACAAATGTCACCAGCTTCAACCCTATCTATTGGGTTTTGCTTGTTGGAGTGCATTTGAAGCAGTCTGGAAATCCTTTCTTTTTTATCTGTCCTGGTATTAAAAACATATGAACCAGCTTCAAGTTTTCCAGAATAAACCCTCATAAAGGCCAATCGACCTACAAAAGGATCAGTAGCGATTTTGAATGCCAATGCAGCAAAATGATCGTCACTGTCAGGATGTCTCAGTACAGCCTCCTCCGTATCCGGATCGGTGCCTTTCACAGCTGGCAAATCCAAAGGACAGGGAAGGTAGGCAATAACAGCATCCAATAATGCCTGCACTCCTTTGTTTTTAAAAGCAGAACCACAAAGTACAGGTGAGAAATCCATATTGATAACCGCCTTACGGATAGCTGCCATCATTTCTTCTTTGGTAATGGAATTTTCATCCTCAAAGAATTTTTCCATCAATGCCTCATCATAAGAAGCTACCTGCTCAACCAGGCTTTGCCTGTATTCTGCAACCGTCTCCTTGAGGTCTTCAGGAATATCAATAACCTTATAGGTCATTCCCTGGTCTTCTTCATTCCAAACCACTGCCTGATTGGTGATCAGATCTACCACCCCTTTAAAAGTGTCTTCTGCTCCGATTGGAATCTGAAGCGGAACTGGATTGGCACCGAGTTTATCTTTTATTTCAGCCACGGCATTGAAGAAATCAGCACCGGCTCTGTCCATTTTATTGACGAAACAAATCCTTGGGACATGGTATTTATCTGCCTGTCTCCAAACGGTCTCTGACTGTGGCTCTACACCGGAAACTGCACAAAACAAGGCTACAGCACCATCCAAAACCCTCAATGATCTTTCCACTTCCACGGTAAAGTCCACGTGACCAGGTGTATCAATAAGGTTGATTTGATAGTCCTTGGTATCATCATTGGCAACACCCTGAATAGTAGGATACTTCCATTTGGTAGTGGTGGCAGCAGAGGTAATGGTAATACCCCTTTCCTGCTCCTGCTCCATCCAGTCCATGGTAGCTGCACCATCATGAACTTCTCCGATTTTATGGGAAAGTCCGGTGTAGTACAGAATACGTTCTGAAGTAGTGGTTTTTCCGGCGTCAATATGCGCCATGATACCTATATTTCTGAGATATTTTAAGTCTTTCTTAGCCATTATTCATTAAAATCTAAAATGCGAGAATGCTTTATTGGCCTCTGCCATTCTATGCGTGTCGTCTTTCTTCTTCACAGCAGCGCCTTCTCCTTTAGATGCAGAGATAATCTCACCTGCCAGCCTGTCCATCATGGTTTTCTCGCCTCTTTTTCTGGCAAAAGTAATCATCCACTTGATTCCCAGGGAAATTTTACGCTCTGGTCTTACCTCCAAAGGTACCTGGAAAGTGGCTCCCCCAACCCTACGACTCTTAACCTCTACAGCAGGAGTGATGTTGTTCAGTGCCTTTTTCCAAACCTCAAGACCATTCTCACCTACTTTATCTTCTACTTTTTCTATAGCATCGTAGAAAATCCTGTAAGCAATACTTTTCTTACCATCCACCATCAAACAATTGACAAACCTGGTGACCAAAGTGTCATTGAATTTGGGGTCAGGAAGAATATACCTCTTTTTTGGTTTTGCTTTTCTCATTTTATTCTAAGTTATTGACATTACTTTTTTGCTGCCTTGGGCCGCTTGGCTCCATACTTGGAACGCGCCTGCTTACGGTCTTTTACTCCGGCAGTATCCAGGGCTCCCCGGATAATATGATACCTTACACCTGGCAAATCTTTTACCCTTCCTCCTCGGATCAACACAATAGAGTGCTCCTGAAGGTTATGACCTTCTCCCGGAATGTAGGCATTCACTTCCTTTCCGTTGGTCAATCTTACCCTGGCCACCTTTCTCATGGCAGAGTTAGGTTTTTTTGGTGTAGTGGTGTACACCCTGGTACACACACCTCTTCTTTGGGGACAGGCATCCAGAGCCCTTGACTTGGATTTGCTCTCAAGAGTGGTTCTACCTTTTCTAACTAACTGTTGTATAGTAGGCATTAATAGATAAATTAAATATTCTGCTTTTAAACTTATAAAATTCGGATTGCAAAGGTAAACAAATCAATAAAACAAACAAAATTAAGGAGTTATATTTTATCGCCTGTGCCAGACCACATTTTCAATGGAAGCGTTATGATAAAGTATGCTTTTAATCCACTGTCAGGCCTCTCCCGGCGTTCCCCCAAAATTCAAGGGAAATTGCGGCACTTCCATGCCTCCTTCTATCTTCCCAAATGCTTTTTCGTACTTTTCGATATTGTCCTTCAACGCAAGCAGCAGTCGTTTGGCATGATCGGGAGTCATGATGATTCTGGATTTGACCTTAGCTTTCGGAATACCTGGCATCAGCCTGATAAAATCGATCACAAACTCTGAATTGGAGTGCGCAATCATGGCCAAATTGGAATAAATCCCCTCAGCTATTTCATCCGAAAGCTCAACATTGATTTGTTGTTTTTGATCCTTTTCTGCTTTATTGTCTTCATCCATATTGTAGTTGTTAAGAAAAAAAGGCCTGCAACAATCGGCAGGCCCTTTTCCATAAAGAGCAATTCTTTATTTAATGGTTTCCCGAACTTTTCTGCTACTACTTTCTTTTTCCGCAGTAAGCAATTCATATTCTTCCTGGGAACCGACAATGAGTTGGCCAAATTTTCTCTGACCAGTGCCGGCAGGAATCAGGTGACCCACGATTACATTCTCTTTAAGTCCCAGCAACTCATCTCGCTTACCCCTGATGGCTGCCTCACTCAGTACCTTGGTGGTTTCCTGGAAGGAAGCGGCAGAAATAAAGCTTTCTGTTCCCAAAGAAGATGCGGTAATACCCTGAAGGGTGGGCTGAGAAACTGCCGTTTGGGCATCCCTTACCTGAACGAGTTTCATGTCTTTTCGCTTCAGGCTGGAATTTTCATCCCTCAACCTTCTTGCCGAAATGATCATGCCTGGTTTCAATGTAGCGGAATCTCCGGCGTCCATTACTACCTTTTTATCCAATATCATATCATTCTCCTCACGGAAAGCCCATTTGTCAACGATCTGATTTTGTAGAAATCCGGTATCACCTGCATCAAGGATTTCCACCTTTTGCATCATCTGACTTACGATTACCTCAATGTGCTTATCGTTAATTTTCACACCTTGCAAACGGTAAACTTCCTGAATCTCATTTACCAGGTACTCCTGAACTGCAGTTGGTCCTTTTATGGAAAGGATATCATTCGGTGTAATGGCCCCATCTGAAAGAGGTTCTCCCGCTCGGATAAAATCATTTTCCTGAACCAGAATGTGCTTGGACAGTGATACCATATAGCGCTTCCGAACTCCATCTTTGGATTCGATGAATATCTCACGATTACCACGCTTGATACCACCGTAAATCACCACGCCATCAATTTCTGATACCACAGCCGGATTAGACGGGTTTCTGGCTTCAAATAACTCTGTTACCCTTGGCAAACCACCGGTAATATCCCTCGTTTTTCCAACAGATCGGGGAATTTTTACCAAAATTTGTCCAGCTTTGACCTCTTCTCCTTTTTCTACCGAAAGGTGAGCACCAACAGGAATATTATAAGATTTGGACTCATCGCCATGCTCTACTATTACGGCAGGGTTTTTCGTTTTATCCTTGGTATCAATGATAACCTTTTCCCTGTACCCAGTCTGATCATCGGCAACCTCCTTATAGGTAACTCCCTCGATAATTGCCTCAAAATCAACCTTCCCGTCAAATTCGGATAATATAACGGCATTGTAAGGGTCCCAGGTACACAATGATTCACCCTTAGCAATTTTTTGTCCATCCGTAACGTTCAATACTGCACCATAAGGCACGTGATTGGAAACCAGCGTTTTGCCTGATTTGACATCGTTGACCTTAATCTCTCCGGATCTACCCATTACGATGGCAACCTCTTCACCATCCTTGTTGGTCGTCTTGATCCAACGCAATTCCTCCTCAAACTCTACAATTCCATCAAACTTAGAATTGATACTTGCTTCCACAGAAATATTGGAAGCTGTACCACCTACGTGGAAAGTCCTCAAAGTCAGCTGTGTACCAGGTTCTCCAATGGATTGGGCAGCTATGACACCAACAGACTCACCTACCTGTACTTGTTTGCCAGAGGCCAGGTTCCTACCATAGCACTTGGAACAAACCCCTCTGCGGGTTTCACAGGTAAGTACAGATCTGATCTCAATTTCTTCTACTGCCGAATCATCAATGGCCTTGGCCACTACATCGGTGATTTCTTCACCAGAGGAGATAATCAGCTCATCTGAAATGGGATCAATTACATCATGTACTGCAATTCGGCCTACCACCCTTTCGGATAAAGGCTCCACAATCTCATCATTATCCTTCAATGCCTGAACCACCAATCCTCTCAGGGTTCCACAATCTTCCTCAGAAATGATCATGTCCTGCGCCACATCCACCAACCTTCTGGTAAGATATCCCGCATCGGCTGTTTTCAGTGCCGTATCCGCAAGGCCTTTTCTTGCTCCGTGAGTGGAAATAAAGTACTCCAATACATCCAATCCTTCTTTAAAGTTGGACAGGATTGGGTTTTCAATGATTTCCCCTACAGAGCCCTGCAGGTTCTTTTGGGGTTTGGCCATCAGGCCTCTCATTCCACCCAACTGACGGATCTGCTCTCTGGAACCCCTGGCTCCGGAGTGCATCATCATATAGATAGCGTTGAATCCATGGTGATCCTCCTCCATTTGACGCATCAGTATATTGGTCAGGTTGGAATTGGTCCGGGTCCAAATGTCAATGACCTGATTGTACCGCTCATTATCGGTGATCAAACCCATCAGGTAGTTGTTCCATACCTGGTCAACTTCCGTTTTGGCTTTCTCTATAAGCGGGTCTTTTTCTTCGGGAATGATCACATCGTCCAAGCCCATGGACAAACCACCCAAATAGGCCATTTGAAATCCAAGGTGCTTGATATCATCCAGAAATTGTGCTGAACGAGCAATACCGCATATCTTAACCACCTCAGCAATGATCTGTTGAAGCTTTTTCTTGGTTAGCAGTTCGTTTACAAAGCCTACCTGAGAAGGTACAAATTGATTAAATATCAACCGGCCAGCCACAGTTTCTACAATTTCATCTGACAGTGAGCCGTCATCTTTTCTTACTTTTACTTTACACTTTATATGTGCATGTTTGGATATGGCCTCTTCATTCAAGGCAATCAATACTTCCTCCTGTCCATAAAAGGTCATTCCTTCTCCTTCTACAGGCCTTTCTTCCGTAGATCGCATGCCTTTGGTCACATAGTAAAGACCCAAAACCATATCCTGCGAGGGTACGGTAATCGGTGCGCCATTGGCAGGGTTCAGAATATTGTGCGAAGCAAGCATCAATGTTGAAGCTTCCAATATGGCTTCATGTCCCAGAGGAACGTGGACAGCCATTTGGTCACCATCAAAGTCAGCATTAAAGGCTGTACAAGCCAAGGGATGCAACTGAATGGCTTTGCCTTCAATCAATTTGGGCTGGAAGGCCTGAATACCCAGTCTGTGCAGGGTCGGTGCCCTGTTGAGCAGTACCGGATGTCCTTTAAGCACATTTTCCAATATATCCCAAACCACCGGATCTTTGCGGTCTACGATCTTCTTGGCCGATTTTACTGTCTTTACAATGCCTCTTTCAATCAATTTCCTGATGATAAAGGGCTTGAAAAGTTCTGCGGCCATGTTCTTGGGCAAACCGCATTCATGCAGTTTTAATTCAGGACCTACCACGATCACAGAACGGCCGGAATAATCCACCCTTTTTCCCAAAAGGTTTTGTCTGAAACGGCCTTGCTTTCCCTTCAACATATCTGAAAGGGATTTTAAAGCCCGGTTTCCATCCGATCTTACGGCGTTTACCTTACGGGAATTATCGAACAAAGAATCAACCGCTTCCTGAAGCATCCTTTTTTCATTCCTCAGGATGACTTCCGGTGCCTTGATATCGATAAGTCTTTTTAACCTGTTGTTACGTATGATTACCCTTCTGTAAAGATCATTTAAATCCGAAGTGGCAAATCTACCTCCGTCCAATGGCACCAATGGGCGAAGCTCTGGTGGGATAACGGGAACCATGCGAACGACCATCCATTCAGGGCGGTTTTCAATCCTGGTTCTGGCATCTCTGAATGCTTCAACTACCTTTAGGCGTTTTAAGGCTTCACCCTTTCTTTGTTGAGAGGTATCCGTGGCGGCCTGATGCCTCAGACTATAGGAAAGATCATCCAGGTCAAGCCTGGCAAGAAGCATTTCCAAGGCTTCAGCACCCATTTTGGCTATAAATTTATTGGGATCATCATCGTCAAGCATCTGGTTTTCTTTCGGAAGCTTGTCCATGATGTCCAGGTATTCGTCTTCTGTCAGGAAGTCCAGGTATTGCAAACCATCGTCTGCTTTTGCCCCTGCCTGAATGACCACGTACCTTTCATAGTAAACAATCTGATCAAGTTTTTTAGTGGGCAATCCCAAAAGATAACCAATCTTGTTGGGAAGGGATTTGAAGTACCAAATATGAGCTACGGGTACTACCAACTCGATATGCCCCATTCTTTCCCTTCTCACCTTCTTCTCGGTAACTTCCACCCCGCAGCGGTCACATATGATCCCCTTATACCTGATGCGTTTGTATTTTCCACAATGACATTCCCAGTCCTTTACCGGCCCGAAAATTCGCTCGCAGAACAAACCGCCCATTTCAGGCTTATAGGTCCTGTAGTTGATCGTTTCAGGTTGTGTAACCTCCCCATGTGAACTGTCCAATATGGACTCCGGTGAGGCCAAACTAATGGTGACTCTGGAAAAGTCGTTGTTTAGTTTTTTATTTTTTCTGAACGCCATAGTTGTTTTTGTATTTGAAGGCCCCAAAAGGCCTAATGGTTTCTAAGTTAGTCAAGCGTAATTTCCAAGGCAAGTCCCCTGAGCTCATGTACCAAAACGTTAAACGATTCTGGTATGTTTGCTTTGGGAAGGTTTTCGCCTTTGACAATGGATTCATAGGCTTTGGCCCGGCCGATAACATCATCAGATTTTACCGTAAGGATTTCCCTCAAGACATGAGATGCTCCGAAGGCCTCCAATGCCCAAACTTCCATTTCTCCAAAGCGCTGACCACCAAACTGTGCTTTACCACCCAAAGGTTGCTGGGTGATCAATGAGTAAGGTCCGATAGACCTGGCATGCATCTTATCATCTACCAGATGGCCCAGTTTCAGCATGTAGGAAATACCTACAGTCACCGGTTGATCAAACTTTTTCCCGGTCAACCCATCAAACAGATAAGTCCGGCCAAAGGAAGGAAGTCCGGCCTTGGTCAATTCCGCCGCTACTTCATCCGTACTTGCTCCGTCAAATATAGGCGTGGCATAAGTCTTGCCTAGCTCTCTGCCCGCCCAGGCAAGTACCGTTTCGAATATTTGCCCGATGTTCATCCTGGATGGTACACCAAGAGGGTTCAACACGATATCCATAGGGGATCCGTCTTCCAGGAAAGGCATGTCTTCTTCCCTTACGATTCGGGCAACTATACCTTTGTTACCATGCCTACCGGCCATTTTATCCCCAACTTTAAGTTTGCGCTTTTTGGCAACATAAACTTTAGCCAGTTGTACTATACCTGCAGGCAATTCATCACCTACTTCAAGCGTGAATTTATCCCGCTTAAAGATCCCGGAAATTTCGTTCCTGGTATTGGTATAGTTTTTAACCAGTTTTTGAACCAGCAAATTGGCATGTTCATCATCCGTCCAATCATCCAAAATGATATCGGATATCAGGTTTACTTCTTCCGCTACATTGTAATTGCTTTCGTCCCTGTAGGGATTTTTTGCTGGGAAAAGATTGTTTTCAATGTTCTGAGCATTGAATTTCATTCCCTTACTGATGATTTCATCACCAAACTTGTGTCTAACCCCGTTAGAAACTTTTCCCTCAAGAATCTGAACAAGCTTTCGAATCATTTTTGCCCTTACACCAAGCAGGTCTTTACTGTATTTCTGCTTTAGTTGCTCTACCTCGGCCTTGGCCTTGGCACGGAGATCCTTGTCCTTCTTGGGTCTGGAGAACAATTTGGTTTCTATTACCACCCCATTCAATGAAGGAGAAGCTTTCAGAGAGGCATCTTTTACATCTCCAGCCTTGTCTCCAAATATGGCACGCAGCAATTTCTCCTCCGGAGTTGGGTCAGTTTCACCTTTTGGGGTGATTTTTCCGATGATAATGTCTCCCTCTTTCAGTTCCGAGCCCACCCGGATGATTCCATTTTCATCCAGATTTTTAACGGCATCCTCGGAAACATTCGGGATTTCTGAAGTAAGTTCCTCTTCACCACGTTTGGTATCTCTGACCTCCAACTGGAATTCTTCGATGTGAATAGAAGTAAAGACATCTTCTCTCACAACCCTTTCGGATATCACAATGGCATCCTCAAAGTTATATCCCTGCCAGGGCATATAGGCAACCAAAAGGTTCTTACCAAGGGCCAATTCACCCTTATTGGTAGAATAACCTTCCACCAGTACCTGCCCTTTTTTAACCTTTTGTCCTTTCAGAACAATGGGGGTCAGGTTAATGGTAGTATCCTGGTTGGTCCTCCTGAATTTAATCAGGTCATATGATTTATATTCATCGCTAAAATTAACCAGCAATTCATCACTGGATAGTTCATATTTGATGACAATTTTTTCGGCATCCACATAATCAATGACACCGTCCGCTTCAGCCAAAATCAAGGATCTTGAATCAATAGCTGCTTTTCCTTCCAGACCAGTACCCACAATAGGTGCTTCGGCCTTCAGCAGGGGAACAGCCTGACGCTGCATGTTGGATCCCATCAGGGCCCTGTTCGCATCATCATGTTCCAGGAAGGGAATTAATGAGGCTGCAACGGATACAATTTGATTTGGAGCTACGTCCATATAGGAGATTTCCTTGGGTTCTAATACCGGGAAATCACCCTCAAACCGGGCCTTAACCTTATCATTAATAAAACTACCCTTATCATCCAGAGGTGCATTGGCCTGTGCGATGTTGTTATCATCTTCTTCTTCTGCAGTCAGGAAAACAATGTCCTCCACATTCATGCTCACTTTACCGGCACTTACTTTTCTGTAAGGTGTCTCCAGAAAACCCATGCTGTTGACTTTCGCATGTACACATAAAGAGGAAATCAATCCAATATTCGGGCCTTCAGGGGTTTCTATGGTACATAACCTACCGTAATGGGTGTAGTGTACATCCCGAACCTCGAAACCGGCTCTTTCTCTGGAAAGACCACCAGGCCCCAGAGCAGAAAGTCTCCTTTTATGGGTCAACTCTGCCAGTGGATTGGTTTGATCCATAAACTGGCTCAGCTGGTTGGTCCCAAAGAAGGAATTGATTACTGATGACAAAGTTCTGGCATTGATCAGGTCTACGGGTTTGAAATCCTCATTGTCCCTGACGTTCATCCTTTCGCGGATTGTCCTGGCCATTCTCGCCAGACCAACACCAAACTGACTGTAAAGTTGTTCGCCTACAGTTCTCACCCTTCTGTTGCTCAGGTGGTCAATATCATCCACTACCGCCTTCGAATTGATCAAGCCGATCAGGTATTTCACGATAGAAATAATATCTTCTGTAGTCAGAACTATTTTGTCAGCATCGATATTCAATCCTAACTTCTTATTGATC
Organism: Cyclobacterium plantarum; assembly: GCF_011290685.1. Lineage (GTDB taxonomy): Bacteria > Bacteroidota > Bacteroidia > Cytophagales > Cyclobacteriaceae > Cyclobacterium > Cyclobacterium plantarum. The sequence continues at coordinate 137,309 of NZ_JAANYN010000005.1, read as the reverse complement.
CTGTATCTGCCGACTTCTCCAAGGTCATAGCGCTTGTCAGAAAAGAACAAGCCATGTATAACCTCCCTTGCTGTAGCTTCATCAGGAGCTTCGGTATTCCTTAATTGCCTGTAAATTACTTCTACGGCTTCTTTTTCAGAATTGGAGTTATCTTTTTGAAGGGTATTGTAAATAATGGAGTAATCGGCAATATTTACGTCCTCCCTGTGCAGGATTACGCTTTTGGTGCCTGACTCCAATATGAGATCAATATCCTCATCTGTCAGGATACTGTCCCTTTCCAATAAAACCTCGTTTCTGTCTATGGATACCACCTCACCGGTATCCTCGTCCACAAAATCTTCCACCCAGGTTCTCAAAACCCTGGCTGCCAGTTTTCTGCCAATAATTTTTTTCAGGGTTGATTTATTGGATTCTACCTCTTCAGAAAGACCAAATAAATCAAGGATTTGCTTATCTGAACCATATCCTATCGCCCTTAATAAAGTGGTAACAGGAAATTTTTTCTTCCTGTCGATATAAGCGTACATGACATTGTTGATGTCGGTAGCAAATTCTATCCAGGAACCCTTGAAAGGAATAATCCTTGCCGAATAGAGTTTGGTGCCATTGGTATGCTTGCTTTGGGCAAAGAAGACACCAGGGGAACGGTGAAGCTGAGAAACGATTACCCGCTCAGCACCATTGATCACAAATGATCCTTTTTCTGTCATATAAGGAAGGTTTCCAAGAAACACTTCCTGCTCTATGGTCTCAAAGTCTTCATTGTCCTCATCGGAGCAAAGCAATCTCAATTTTGCTTTAAGCGGAACAGAATAAGTCAGACCACGGTCTATACTTTCTGAGACATTGTACTTAGGGGGATCTACGGTATAGTCGATAAATTCAAGGGTGAAATTTTCCCTGGAGTCACTAATAGGGAAATTTTCTGAGAAAACCTTGAAAAGACCATCCTGCCTTCTTTTCTCTGCAGGGGTATCCAACTGGAAGAAATCTTTAAAAGATTGCAGTTGAATATCTAAGAAATCCGGATAGTCTTTGACTACCTTAATGGATGAGAAACTTTTCCTTTCGGTTTGATTCTGGATAGCCAAGGCAGTATATAATTTAAGTGAAAGTTATTATTAATTTAGGACAATTTACACTTCAAAAAGTGCAATTATTTTCATGTCCATAAACAGGAAAAGACCTGACTGATAAGTCAGGTCTGATGCTGATAAACCAAATCCAATCGGAGTTGGTTATTCAATGTTATTTAAGCTCAACTTCGGCTCCGGCTTCTTCAAGTTGCTTTTTAAGCGCTTCGGCCTCTTCTTTACTTACTCCTTCCTTAACGGCTTTAGGAGCACTGTCAACTACCTCTTTGGCTTCTTTTAGTCCCAAACCTGTCAATTCTTTAACAAGTTTGACAACTGCCAATTTTTGTCCACCTGCAGCTTTTAAGACAACATCAAAAGAAGATTTTTCTTCTTCAGCAGCACCTTCGCCAGCGGCTCCACCTCCAGCTACTACAGTAGCGGCAGCAGCGGCAGGTTCGATACCATATTCATCTTTTAAAATTGCGGCCAACTCATTTACCTCTTTTACAGTCAAGTTAACTAACTGCTCAGCGAATGCTTTAAGATCTGCCATTGTATTACTATTTAAATTGATTGTTATTTACTAATTTGAATGATTTTATTAAGCTTCTTCCCTCTCGGACAAGGTTTTTACCAGGCCGGCAAGAATTGATTTTCCACTTTGAAGTGCGGACACCACATTTTTCGCAGGAGATTGAAGCAAAGAAATAACTTCTCCCACCAATTCTTCCTTGGATTTCAATTCAGACAAGACTTTCAGATTGTCTTCTCCTATAAATTGGTCGCCATCTACAGAAGCTCCTTTAAAAAGCGGACGCTTCTCTTTGCTACCCAATTTTTTTCTGTAATCCAATATCACTTTAGCGGGAAGATTCGCAACTTCCTGTGAAAACAGGATTCCCGAAAAACCTTTTAAAGTACTATCTGCAAAATCAGCGTAATCGGCTTCAAGATTTTCAAGTGCTTTTTTGATCAAGGTATTTTTGTAAACCTTGTATTCAAGCCCTTTATCGAAACACAATTTCCTGAAACCATTTACCTGAGCCACACTAAATCCAGAGGCGTCAGCAATGTAGAAATGCGGAGTAGTCTTCAGTTTATCGGTAAGTTCTTCAATTATGGTTTTTTTATCTTCTCTAGTCATAATTATATACCTTGAATACTACTTTTATCTATCACAATGCCCGGAGACATGGTACTGGATAAATGTATACTTTGGAAATAAGTACCCTTCGCAGCAGACGGTTTCAGTTTAGATATGGTCAGGATTAACTCCCTTGCGTTTTCCTGAATTTTTTCAGCAGTAAAGGAAGCTTTCCCTACACTTGCATGAATAATGCCGAATTTATCTACTTTGAAATCGATTTTACCAGCTTTAACTTCTTTAACTGCTTTCCCTACATCAAGGGTCACAGTACCAGACTTGGGGTTAGGCATCAAGCCTCTGGGTCCAAGGACCCTACCCAGTCTACCTACTTTGGCCATTACATTTGGTGTGGTAATGATGACATCAATGTCAGTCCATCCACCTTCAATCTTTGCAATGTACTCATCCAGTCCAACAAAATCAGCCCCTGCTTCTTTGGCTTCCTCTTCCTTGTCAGGGCTGCAAAGCACCAATACCTTCAATTCCTTTCCTGTACCGTGAGGCAAGGCCACTACTCCCCTGACCATTTGGTCGGCTTTTCGCGGATCCACGCCCAGACGAATATCCAGGTCGATGGAAGAATCAAATTTGGTGTTTGAAATTTCCTTAACTATAGAAGAAGCCTCAGCCAGGGAATAATGTTGGCCAGGGTCGTATTTAGAAAGAGCTTCTTTTTTCTTTTTTGTTAACTTAGCCATTTTTTGCTTGTTATTCCTCCCAAGGAGCTTTTCCTGAAACTGTGATGCCCATGCTTCTGGCAGTACCTGCGACCATTCTCATGGCTGAGGCCATTTCAAAAGCATTTAAATCAGGCATTTTTACCTCTGCAATTTCTTTAACCTGATCCCAGGATACAGCACCAACTTTTTTCCTGTTCGGTTCAGCTGAACCACTCTTTAACTTTGCAGCTTCAAGCAACATGACTGCTGCGGGAGGCGTTTTTACGACAAAATCAAAGGACTTGTCCGAATAAATCGTTACAAGAACAGGAAGAACCTGGCCCATTTTTTCCTGAGTCCTGGCATTAAATTGCTTACAGAACTCCATGATGTTCAACCCTTTTGAACCAAGGGCCGGACCAACCGGAGGAGATGGGTTAGCCTGGCCACCCTTCACCTGTAGTTTCAGATAACCAGAGATTTCTTTAGCCATTTCCTAATCTAGTTTTTCTACTTGTATAAAGTTTAACTCAACAGGAGTGTTCCGACCGAATATCTTAACCATAACATTAAGTTTCTTCTTGTCTTCAAACACTTCCTCAATCACACCCGAGAACCCACTGAAAGGACCGTCCATTACTTTAACGCTCTCTCCAACTATATATGGGGTATCTAGTTTTTCCGCAAACTCATCAATCTCCTCAACCCGACCTAAAATCCTGTTGATTTCCGATTGACGTAATGGCTCAGGGGTTTTGGAAGCCCCCCCTTGGTTTGACCCTAAAAAACCGATTACTCCCGGTATGCTTGTAATCACGTGATTGGCTTCACCATGACTGAGATCTGCATGGATTAAAACGTATCCGGGAAAAAAATTCCTTTCCCTTACCCGCTTTTTACCATTTCGCATCTCGTATACTTTCTCAGAAGGTATCAAGACTTCCGGAATAAATTCCAGGAGATCCTGACGGGCAATTTCATTGTCTAAATAAGTCTTTGCTTTTTTTTCCTGACCTGCCACTACCCTGAGCACGTACCATTTGTGATCTGCCATCCCGTTTTTTAATATTCTTTAGAATAAATCATAAAACCATGTCATGATATTTTCGAAGGTCAAATCGATCAAGCCGATCACCAAAGCGAAAATCAATGAAGCCACCAGTACCAGAACGGCACTGTTCTGAAGAGATGCATACTTAGGCCAGGTGACCTTGTTTTTCATCTCATCAATGGACTCAATTACAAAATTCTTAACATTCATCCTTGTAAAATTGGTTTATCAAGAACAAGCACTCCTCAAGAGCGCTGTTCTTATTCAAAACATGACCGGAGAAGTCTTTGCGCATTTACTTCTCCCATGATTTTTCTTCCTTAATTTGCACGGGCGGAGAGATTCGAACTCCCATCAACGGTTTTGGAGACCGCTATTCTGCCATTGAACTACGCCCGTTTTTTTCCGCCCCTCAAATAAGGAACGCAAAATTAGTGAATTGAGGCCAAAGAAACAAATGCGATCCCGAATAATTTCAGGATCGCATTCCTTAATTTGATACTTAAATCAATTTTAGTCCAGGATTTCAGTAACCTGTCCGGCACCTACTGTTCTACCACCTTCTCTGATGGCAAATCGTAATCCTTTTTCAAGGGCTACCGGGTTAATCAGGCTCACCTCAATGGTGATGTTATCACCTGGCATTACCATTTCTACATTTTCCGGAAGTTTGATCTCTCCGGTAACATCTGTTGTCCTTAAGTAAAACTGAGGACGGTATTTGTTAAAGAACGGAGTATGTCTACCACCCTCTTCTTTTGAAAGTACGTATACCTCTGCTTTAAAATGAGCGTGAGGAGTAACTGAACCAGGCTTACAGATAATCATACCTCTTTTGATCTGGCTCTTTTCAATACCTCTCAGCAACAAACCAACGTTGTCACCTGCTTCTCCTCTGTCCAATATCTTACGGAACATCTCTACTCCAGTAACAGTAGACTTCAAGCCTTCTGCTCCCATTCCGATGATGTCAACAGCTTCACCTGAATTGACTACACCTCGTTCAATCCTTCCGGTAGCTACTGTTCCCCTACCAGTAATAGAGAATACATCCTCTACCGGCATTAGGAAGTCTTTGTCAATTGCTCTTTCAGGAAGCGGAATATGGTCATCAACGGCTTTCATCAATTCCATCACAGTGTCTTCCCATTTGGCTTCACCGTTAAGTGCGCCAAGAGCCGAGCCTGCAATTACAGGAATGTTGTCTCCATCAAATTCATAAAAAGAAAGTAATTCTCTTACTTCCATTTCCACCAACTCAAGTAATTCGGGGTCGTCCACCAAATCTACTTTGTTCATGAATACTACCAAAGCCGGTACACCTACCTGACGCGCAAGAAGAATGTGCTCTCTGGTTTGTGGCATTGGACCATCAGTGGCCGCAACTACAAGAATTGCACCGTCCATCTGAGCAGCACCAGTAACCATGTTTTTTACGTAGTCAGCGTGACCTGGACAGTCAACGTGGGCATAGTGCCTTGACTCCGTTTGATACTCTACGTGTGAGGTATTGATCGTGATACCTCTTTCCTTTTCTTCCGGTGCGTTGTCAATGGAAGCAAAGTCTCTTAATTCAGAAAGACCCTTTCTGGCCAGTACAGTGGTAATGGCAGCAGTCAAAGTAGTCTTACCATGATCGACGTGACCAATCGTACCTATGTTTACGTGCGGTTTGGAACGGTCAAAGGTTGCTTTTGCCATGCGTGAAAATCCTCTGTTTAGTTAAAGATTAAATTTCAGTAAATATTTGAAATGTTCAGAGCCAACGACGGGATTTGAACCCGTGACCTCTTCCTTACCAAGGAAGCACTCTACCCCTGAGCTACGTCGGCTTTTTACATTCAGTTTATGCCCTATAAAAGCATAGAGCGGGAGACGAGGCTCGAACCCGCGACCTGCAGCTTGGAAGGCTGCCGCTCTACCAACTGAGCTACTCCCGCTTGTTTATTCTTTCGAAAACTGGTAAAAACCAATTTTCAAATTCATTATTTTATTTCAAGAATCCAAAATTAGCCGGATATTATAAGAAAACAATATAAATAGTACCGGAATATTCAGATTATTATTAAGCAATTAAAATAATCCGTGATTCAGTGGGGGAAACAGGATTCGAACCTGTGAAGACATAAGTCAACGGATTTACAGTCCGTCCCAGTTGGCCGCTTTGGTATTCCCCCAAATATTACAGCAATGTCTGACGTTTTAATTTCTTTGCTGTCTTAACGGATGGCAAAATTATACCCTTTTACCAAACATTCAAAATATTATAAAAAAAATTCTGCTGTTTTTTCAAAAATCAAAATTATGCCATTCATGCTCAGTATTTTACTCCTCCTCAAGATAGGGCTCCAGGTAGTATTTCTGGTACTGCCTAACCATTTCATCTTTTTCAGATAACAGCAGCGCTTTGGCCAAATCCAACACGCCCTCATCATCAATAAAACCAAAAAGAGATTGAAATGCCGCTAACCTGACATAAGGAAGCGCATGTTCCCCTCCTAATTTACCTAGATTGGAGATGGCTTTTTCTACAGGCACCGATTCCACACTGGCAAAGTAATCTCCGTAATAACCAATGAAATAATACAAGGACTCACCCTCTAAAACAGCTAATTTTTCATGCATCCAGTCCATATGTTCAGATTGCCCGGATTGGGTAAGGTAATCTGCCAGTGGAGCGAGAATACGAATGTTTTCTTCCGATTCCAGCCGTTCGAATACTGCTTTCTTTTTGGGTAAATTGCCTTCCATATCCATGAATATCATGAGGGCGCTACCAGACACCTGATAGGAAGGATCGTTGATCAAACGGTATATCAGTTGTTCATATTTACCCGGGTTTATTCCTGCCAATACCTCGATGGCAGCTGCCTTAACGGTATTACTGGAATCAAACTCTGCCATTTGAAGTACTTTAGACTCGATTTGATAAAGCTCCGACTGCCCGGTGGTTATTCCCGCCAACCGTTGCAGGGCCAGCTCCCTGACCACCCAAAAAGGATCATCCAGGGCCTCCCCGATCATTTCCTCCACGCCTTCCGGCAGTTTAACTGTACTGGTAAGGCTGTCCAATGCCTCAACTCTTGCCAGGCCGGAATGTGCATAATGGAACTGCTTTTCCAAAAACTCAGGCCCCCTTAGTGTCTTCTTTTCCGCCAGAATTGTATGGTATTCATCAAACAGGGCAAGCTCCGTACCCGGCCCGTTATTCAATACAAACTCCTGATAGGCCTGATCCAGTACAAATTTCTTTTCTATTGCCTGCCCCTGCTTATAAATATGTACCGAAAAAGGAATTTTGAAAAGTGGCGTGTCCGCCAGATCCTGTAGCTGTTTGATTTTAAGAATGATATTGTCTGGATCTGAATAGTCCCAATCAATGGATAATTCAGGGTGCCCGGAAGAAAGAAACCATTGGTTAAAAAACCAGTTCAAATCCATTCCCGAGACCTTTTCCATAGCCAGCCGGAGGTGATGAATTTCAACCGCCTGGGATGCATTGTCTAGTAGATATCGTTTTAGCCCTTGAAAAAAAGCCCTGTCACCAAGAAAATTTCTCAACATATGAAGCACTCTTCCTCCTTTGGCATAGGTATGGCTGTCAAACATTTCGTCGCTGTGAGAGTAATAATACCTGATCAGATCTTCCTGTTTCTCCTCTGCCTCATCCAGGTATTCTTCCATGGCATTAAAATGATGCATGTCTGCCTGATCCCTGCCTTCTTTGTATTCAAACCACAGGTATTCCGAATAGTCGGCAAATGCTTCATTCAAGGTTAAATTGGCCCAGGATTCAGTGGTCACGTAATTTCCAAACCATTGATGAAACAGTTCATGAGCGATGATATAGTCCCATTCACTATCCAGGGCTTCGCGTTCATTAAGATTCAGGGCTTCCATGAATATGGACAGGGTGGTGTTTTCCATGGCTCCGGAAACAAAGTCCCTGACCACTACCTGATCGTATTTTTGCCAGGGAAAAGGGACTTGCAGCAAATCGGAAAAAAAGGTCACCATTTCCGGTGTATGTTCAAATACCTTCCTGGCACCAGCTTCATATTTGGGTTCCACGAAATACCGAAGTGGGATTCCTGAATCGCTTTCACCTTCTATGGAAGCAAATTCCCCCACCACAATTGCTGATAAATAGGGTGCATGCGCTTGATTCATTTTCCAATGATCAGTCCTTGTTCCATCTTTATGGGATTTACTCTCCACAAGCAGACCATTACTGATGCTGATGTATTTGTCTGGAACCCGGAGGTAAAAATCATGGGTTTGCCGCTCATTAGGGCTATCAATGGTGGGGTACCATTTAGAAGTGTACTCCGTTTCACCCTGGGTCCAGATCTGAACAGGTTTGCCTGACTCGCTGGAGTCCGGATTGATAAAATACAATCCTTTGGTATCTGAAATGGCTGCAGTTCCAATATCATTGCCCCTTTCCGGAAAAGCAGTGTAAGCAATATGCAGCGCAAGCGTATCTTCCGCTCCTGTTTTATGAGGAAGATCAATTTCAATTTGTTTGTTATTATAAGAATAGCTCAGATCCTGCCTGTTGCCTTGCCCCATCAGGTAAACTTCATGAATGTCAAATTCTTTCGCATCTAATACCAGAATCTCCTTTTCATAAAAATAGGGTTTAAGACTTAATTCAGCTTCCCCATTGACTGTTTTGAGATCATAATCAAATGATAAAAAGAGTTTGGTATGCAGCAAGTCGAAATTTCGGGTGTTGCTCCCTTTATAATTTTTGATTTTGCTTTCTTTTTGCCTGATCCGGAGCATTCTTTCATTCTCCTTTTCCAAATTGGCCTTATCTGCCGGTGAGCTTGTCTCCGCTTTGCTTTCAACTGCAACTTTGGCCGTTGGTTTACATGACATTGAAACCATAAAAATTAACAGCAAACCTATGAAAGCTTGATTTCCCTTGTAACGCATGGATATAATTTATTTTCGGTAAACAAAAAAAGTAAATAACTGCAATATTTATTACCTTGACCGGGCAAGAATTCTCATAATATTGCTTTCAAGTCATTGGTAAGCGCTTAAAATTAAGAAAATGACCCTAATAAAACTAAACGATCAATCTTTTACTATTAACAGGGTGGGTGAACACTACCAGATTGGAGAAAAAAAAATAAGGGCAATCGTGCATCAAAAAGGGGAAAATGAGTTTTTGATCGCATATAATCACCGCATGCATCACTTAATTCTTGTAGAAAAATCTAGTCAGGACGAATATCATTTATCCCTTAATGGATTACCCTGTAAAGCTTCCCTGAAAAATGCGAAAGCCCTATTACTTGAAAAATTGGGCATGCAGGAAAATACAGCATTAAAAATTTCCTCGGTTAATGCTCCAATGCCGGGAATGGTGCTGGAAATAAAAGTAAAAGCAGGGGACCGGGTAGAAAAAAACGATGTTCTGATGGTTTTAGAAGCTATGAAAATGGAAAATACCATAAAATCCCCTGCCTCTGGAACCATAAATTCCATAGATGTCAAAGAGGGGGAAGGGGTAGAAAAAAACCAGGTATTGCTTCAATTTTAAGCGCAAGATTTAGTATTCTTAAAACAAGGATTTATATTTGTCGGGCTTTTAATTCCAATATTGTCCGGTTTTATCTTTATATGCCTGTTTAAACATCAACCGAAAAGAACTCTAAATGAAATACAAACGAATTCTCCTTAAACTTAGCGGGGAAGCCTTAATGGGTGAGAACAGCTATGGTATTGACTCAAAAAAACTGCAGGAATATGCCACCGAAATCAAAAATGTGCATGATTTGGGAGTTGAAATAGCCATAGTAATTGGAGGTGGAAATATTTTCAGGGGTGTACAGGCTGGAAACGTAGGAATAGACCGCGTCCAGGGAGATTATATGGGCATGCTCGCTACCTTGATCAACGCGATGGCGCTGCAAAGTTCACTGGAACAAAATGGCATGTTTACCCGGCTTATGTCTGGCATCAAAGTTGAAAGTGTATGTGAACCTTTTATACGCAGAAGGGCGATCAGGCATTTAGAGAAAGGTAGAATCGTGATTTTTGGAGCTGGAATTGGGAATCCTTACTTTACTACTGACTCCACAGCCAGTCTCAGGGCTATAGAAATTGAGGCAGAAGTGGTCTTGAAAGGCACCCGGGTAGACGGGGTTTACACCGCAGATCCTGAGAAAGACAAAAGTGCTACCCGCTATACCAGCATCACATTCCAGGAAGTCTACGAAAAAAACCTGAACGTCATGGACATGACTGCCTTTACCCTTTGCCAGGAAAACAACCTTCCGATTATCGTATTCGACATGAACAAAACCGATAATCTGTTAGATTTGGTACAAGGCAATGAAATAGGCACATTGATTACGTCAAAACAATAAAATCCCATGGAAGAGATCCAATTGTATTTAGAGGAAGCAAAATCATTAATGGAAAAGGCCGTACAGCATACTACGGCAGAACTGGTGAAGATAAGGGCGGGCAAAGCCATGCCAAATTTTTTGGATGGTGTCATGGTGACCTACTATGGCAACCCTACACCGATCCAACAGGTAGCCTCAATAACCACTCCCGATGCAAGAACCCTTGCCATTAAACCCTGGGAAAAAAACATGATCCCGGAAATAGAAAAAGCCATCATCAATTCCGATCTGGGTTTAAATCCACAGAATAACGGAGAAATGGTGATGCTCACTATTCCGCCATTAACTGAAGAGCGAAGGAAAAACCTGGTCAAGCAGGTCAAAAATGAATGCGAAAATGGAAAGATCAGCATTAGAACGGTCAGAAAAGACACCAATGATGCGTTAAAGAAGCTTCAAAAAGAAGGGGCTTCGGAGGATGAAGTTAAAAGAGCAGAAGACACCGTGCAAAAGTATACGGACAGCTATTCAGGTAAAATCGACGGATTATTTGATAAGAAAGAAGCTGAAATCATGAAAGTCTGAAAAGAGGATTTGAAAAGAAAGCACCTTTTAAAAAAACAAAGAACAGACAGCCAAAAGCTGACTATTCTTTTCTGTATTAAACCTTACTTTCCAAAAGTAAGTAATTCTCTTGAAAAATAATATGCTTATTTTTTAAATTGACCTTATTATAACTCATCGTGATGGCAATTAGTGTTACCGCGACACTTCGGGAATATTGGGTTTTGTGCTCCCGAAAAAATTGTATATCTTTTTATTAATGCTCCTGGTCTTAGGGTGCATGACTTTCTTGTAATTGAAATAATTCAACACGATTTGAGGTGATATTTCGGGAACGATGAATTTTTTTATAAAATACCCAAGAATTCTTGACTTAAGTATCTGTTAAAGAACCCTCTCCTTAATTGCCGATTATTCAGCTTTAATGCTTTAATTTTGTGATTTTATTGGTAAAGGATTCATTTTTTAATAAAAGGATTCCACACAGTTTTAACACTTTTTAAGACCCTATTGCATATGATAAAAAATACCTTCAAATTTAAAGTGTTATTTTAACAATAACATAAATGAGTATTAACCTAATTCACAAAAAGAATGCAAAACTATTTACCCAAAACAAAATTGTTTTTGTTGGGATTGGCCTTGCTTTTGGCAAGCAGCCTGACATTACATGCGCAGTCCAGGGATGTGACGGGAACAGTCATTTCCGCTGAGGACGATTTGCCACTACCGGGTGTTTCCGTATTGGTAAAGGGCACCACACGTGGTGCCGTTACCGATATTGACGGTAACTACCGGATTACCCTTCAATCAGGTGATGAGACTTTGGTCTATTCCTTTGTGGGCTTTGTCAAGCAGGAAGTTGTGGTAGGCAACCAAAGTAATATTGACATTATTTTAGCTCCAGACATGCAGGCCCTGAGTGAGGTAGTGGTTGTAGGTTATGGTGAACAGAAAAAGGAAACCATTACCGGCTCCGTAGCTACTGTAAAAGGAGGAGACCTGGTTAAATCTCCTGCCATGAACCTGACCAATTCCATTGCCGGAAGGATGTCTGGTGTCATCGCTGTTAACAGAAGCGGTGAGCCTGGTTATGATGGTGCAGGCATTCGAATCCGGGGCTCAAACACCCTGGGTAACAATGATGCACTCATTGTAATTGATGGTATCCCTGCAAGGGCTGGTGGTATTGACCGGCTTAACCCGAATGATATAGAAACCATCTCTGTACTAAAGGATGCATCTGCTGCCATTTATGGAGCAAGGGCCGCCAATGGAGTAATCCTTGTGACCACCAAAAGAGGTAAAGAAGGAAAACCCGAATTGACCTACCAGTTCAATCAGGGATTTGCGCAACCTACCGTTATTCCGGAATTGGCGGATGCCGCTCAGTATGGAGAAATGCTGAATGACCTCAGTGTGTACGAACTTCCCGTTGGGGAGTGGAGAGCCGCTACGGATGCTTATCGGGCTACAGGCACCTATACCACTCCTGACGGCCAGGAAAGAACGGCGCCTTTCAGCCCTGAAGCCCTGGCTCTACACAGAGCCGGTACGGATCCCTGGAATTACCCCAATACAGATTGGTATGGAGAAACCCTGAAGACCTGGTCGCCTCAGGTAAGGCATAACCTTCAGCTGAATGGTGGATCAGAGAATGTACAATATATGGCTTCTTTGGGTTACCAAAACCAGGATGCTTATTATAAAAACTCCGCTACAGGTTTCAAGCAGTATGATATGCGGATCAACCTGGATGCAAAAATCAATGAATATGTAGACCTGCAGTTGGGCGTGTTGGCCCGTCAGGAGTACCGCTTTTTCCCAACCAGAGGTGCAGGAGCCATCTTCAGGATGCAAATGAGGGGTAAGCCTCATGAGCCTGCATTCTGGCCTGATGGAAGACCTGGACCAGACATTGAGAACGGGGAAAACCCTGTAGTCATTACTACCAATGCTACCGGCTATGACAGGGACACCAGAAATTATTTCCAAACCAATGGTGCCTTAAATGTTAAAATACCCGGAGTAGAAGGTTTGAAATTTCAAGGAACTGCAGCAGTCGATAACCTGAGCAGGTTCATGAAAAGGTGGGAAACCCCCTGGACTCTTTACCAAAGAGGCAGTGGTTTTGAAGCAGACGGGGTCACTCCTGTCCTGGTACCCAGCTTAAGAGGACCTGCCGAGCCTAGGCTGAGGCAAGAAAACATCAACCAGTTAAACATCCTTTTGGGTGGTGTATTTACCTATGAAAAGCAATTCGGTGAGCATCAGTTTACCGCGTTGGCCGGGGTGAACCAGGAAACAGTAGAAGGGGATGATTTCTTTGCTTACAGAAGGTTCTTTATCTCTCCTGCGATCGACCAGATGTTTGCCGGTGGTGATGCCGAAAAAGACAATGGCGGTGGAGCTTTTGAGAGAGCCCGTCTAAACTATTTCGGTAGGGTGGCTTATAACTTCCAGGAAAAGTATCTTTTCGAATTTCTGTGGAGATATGATGGGTCTTATATTTTCCCCGAGGCCACAAGATTTGGTTTCTTTCCTGGTGTAATGGCAGGATGGGTAGTTTCTGAGGAGGATTTCTGGAAAAACAACATACCTGCTTTGGATTTCTTCAAAATAAGGGGATCCTGGGGACAAATGGGTAATGACCAGATTTTCTATGATGATGAACTTCAGGAATACCAGTTCCTATCTACTTATGGGTTCAGAAGCCATATACTTGAAGGTACAGAAGCCAAAACACTGTTTGAAACCCGGGTACCCAATACAGGAATTACCTGGGAGGTGGCCAACAATACCAATATTGGTATAGAAGGTCAATTGCTGCAGGGACAGGTATTTTTCGAACTGGATTATTTCTATAACCTCAGGACCAACATTCTTTGGAGAAAAAACGCCTCTGTTCCCCAGTCCAGTGGCCTGGCCGACCTGCTTCCGGCTGAAAATATTGGGGAAGTAGAAAACAAAGGATTTGATTTTAATATTGGCTACAGGGGGCAAAAGGGAGACCTTTCCTACAGCATCAGTGCCAATGGTGGCTATGCCAAAAACAAAATACTTTTCTGGGATGAGCCTCCGGGAGCACCAGACTGGCAATTGGCTACCGGCAAGCCTATGAATACCCCGGATCCTGTATACCTTTACGATGGTGTTTTCCCTAACCAGGCGGCCATCGATGCAGAGGAATTGGATTACACCGACATTACTAACCAGCTGCGTCCTGGTGATATGAGATTCAAGGACTATGACGGTGATGGTGCCATCACACCTTTGGATAGGGTACGATTGGACAGAAACAACATCCCCAGGTTTCAAGGAGGCGTGAATATGAATGCCACCTTCAGAAATTGGGACATGTCTGTATTGTTCCAGGGTGCTGCCGGCGCCATTGCTTTGGTGAGTTTGGGTGAATCCGGAAACATTGGTAACTACCTGTTGGAATTCTATGAAAACCGATGGACTATCGATAATGAAAGCACTGAGTATCCAAGAATTGCAAACAGGAGTGATCAGTATTATTCCGGAGGAAATGATTTCTGGTACAGGAGTTCTGATTACATCCGTCTGAAAAACCTGGAGATAGGTTATACTGTTCCTCAGCAGTTTGGAGAAAGATTTGGCATCAGCAACCTGAGGTTCTATGCCAATGGGCTAAACCTTCTCACCTGGGACAAGTTAAAAGTGTATGACCCGGAATCTGACAATGCCACCGGACAATATTATCCGCAGGCGAGAGTCATCAATGCTGGTTTGTCCGTAACATTCTAAATCCAAAAAACATTGAATATGATGAAAAATATAAAATATCTAGGGTTGGGCCTGGCGATCTCTTTGTTACATTTTTCCTGTAATGATGAGTTTTTGAATACCCAACCTCTTGGAGAAGTATCTGAATCTGCCGTTTGGGCAGATGCAGGACTTGCAGAAGCTTTTGTCACAGACCTGTATACCGGTTTGGGACAGGGAGGGTTCAGCGAGCAGGCTTTGGCCTCTTTGACTGACGAAGCCATCTTTACCCATCCGGGTAGAAATATTACCACAGTAACTGAGGCAAGGTCTAACCCACAAAACCCGGGATGGCTGGATGGCACACGGAACTGGCCGAATATGTACAATAGCCTTAGGGCTACCAATATTGCCATCAGCAACCTGAGTGATCCTCAATTCCCCAATGATGGCGGCATTGTAGACAGGTTATTGGGCGAAGCCTTGTTCATGAGAGCCTATTTTCACCACCAGTTACTGAGAAACTTTGGCGGTGTGCCTTTGGCCGACCGGGTATTTGAACTGGGAGAAGAAACCTACGCGCTTCCCAGAAATTCCTTTGAAGAGGTGGTAGATTTTATCATTGAAGATTTGGACCGTTCTGCCCAATTGCTGGAAGGCCTTAGCCTTACCCGTGGTCGGGCCAATGAAATCGCTGCTCTGGCTTTAAAATCAAGGGTGTTGATCTATGCGGCATCCGATCTCCACGATATGCCTACTGCATCAGCAAATTCCGATGTAATCTCAGGTTATCAAAACAAAGAATTGATCGGATATACTTCAGGAAGCCAGGCTGACCGCTATCAGCGGGCAGAAGCAGCTGCCAAAGCTGTATTGGACAAAACAGGCGGCAACATGCTTGATCTTACCGAGCCATTGCCTCAAGAAGAAGCTGTTCAAACTTATATCAACAATTCCCTTTCCAGAAATGGTGGGGAAAATGAAATGATCTTTGGCAGGTATTTCCTTTCTCAAAAGCCTGAAACAGGTGGCCGTCACGGACTACACAATGGTCCTAACGGATACAACAACTGGGCTGGTAATACCCCGGTTCAATTATTGATCGATGACTACCAAATGATGGATGGGTCGGATTTTGACTGGGACAATGAAGATCATGCCAGCGCGCCATATGAGGGCCGGGAGCCCAGATTCTATGCGACTTTCCTCTTTGAAGGTGCGCAATGGAAACCCCGCTCTTCAGCAAATCAGGCAAGAGATCCAAGAGGACAAATCCAGACCGGAACTTATGAAGTCGTGAATGCACAAGGACAAAAAGTTACCCATTTTGGACTGGATACCAGAAACAGCCCTATTGAAGACTGGAACGGTAGTTATACAGGTTATTATCTGCGTAAATTCATTGAGCCAGATCCTGGTTTTGTAGACCAGAACACCTGGCAGGAAATTCCCTGGCCACATTTACGTTATACAGAGGTTGTTTTCAACTATGTAGAAGCCAATATTGCCTTGGGAGATTATGAGGAGGCCAGAAATTGGCTGAACAAAATCAGGTTCAGGGCAGGTTTGCCGGCCGTTACCGCATCAGGAGAAGAGTTGTGGAACATCTTCATCAATGAAAAACGTAAGGAGATGGTTCACGAAGAGCAAAGGTATTACGATGCCAGAAGATGGATGATTGCTCCTGAAACTTTGGGCAGGCAGCCAAATGGCATCAGTATAGTAGGCACTTTAAAACCAGGTGAGGAGGTTCAGATTTACCGCTACGATCCAGACCTTTATGATTATTCCTACGAGGTGATAGAAATCGACCCTGGTAAGGAAAACAGACTCTGGCTGGACAAAATGTATTGGATGCCAATCAGTTTCGATGAAACACAGCGAAACGAAAACCTCATTCAGAATCCTGGATATACTGATTGATAAGACGCATTTTAATGAATTGAAGAAGGGACGGCCAGCTGGTCGTCCTTTCTTTTTTTGTCCATATTCTTGGTTCATATCCGGGTTCCCTGAATTGTCATAGATAAGGAGTGTCTTTCTAGTCCCCTGTGAAAATACTGCTAAGCTTGTCAATTCTTCTTATATTTGTAGGAATATTCAATCATCTCTATGTTCAATTATCTCCGCCTCAAAGTACCTTTAATCAGTTTGTTCCTTTTAGGCTTTTATTGCCAATCGTGTCAGAAGAAAAGTCAAAAAGAACCTGAGATAAAGCAATTTACCTTATTAAGTCCGGAAAAGACCGGTATTGACTTCGAAAACACCCTTACGGAAGGATTGAACACCAACATTCTGGTATATGAATATTTTTATAATGGAGGAGGGGTAGCCACAGGCGACCTGAATGGGGATGGCCTGGATGATCTCTACTTTTCCGGAAACATGGTGGCCAACAAACTTTATCTCAACAAAGGAAACATGGAATTTGAGGATATCACCCAAATTTCCGGGGTAGCCACCCGATCCAGTCCATGGAAGACAGGGGTAAGCATGGCCGATGTCAATGGGGACGGGCTGTTGGATTTGTATGTTTGCTATTCCGGAAGTCTCCCCCCTGAAAAAAGAAAAAACGAACTTTACATCAACCAGGGCAATAACGATAAGGGTGTTCCCCTATTTAAGGAAATGGCTGCTCAATATGGTATTGACAGCGAAGCTACCAGTACTCAGGCCAGCTTTTTTGATTTTGACAATGATGGGGATCTGGACCTTTTTCTGCTCAACCATAACCCAAAATCCCTCCCTGTATTGGATGAAGCCAGTACAGCAGCCATCATGAAAAATTCGGATCAGGCGGGACCGCAACTTTTCCGGAATGACGGAGAGACCTTTACAGAAATAACGGAAGCATCCGGTATTCTCCGCGTCGCCCTTTCCTATGGTCTGGGGGCAGGTATTGCTGATATCAATGGCGACGGTTGGATGGACATTTACATTTGCAATGATTACACCGTGCCGGATTACCTTTACCTCAACAATGGTGATGGGACTTTTACAGATGTGATCGCCGAGGCCATGGGGCATACTTCCCATTTTTCTATGGGTAATGATATTGCAGATATCAACAATGATGGCTATCCCGACATCTTCACGCTGGACATGTTGCCGGAAGGAAACAAAAGGCAAAAGCTGCTGATGGCCCCGGATAACTACGAAAAATTTGAGTTTAACCTGAACGTGGGTTTTCATCACCAGTACATGAGGAACATGCTTCACATCAACCATGGCAATGGCACTTTCAGTGAAATGGGCCAATTGGCGGGTATTTCGAATACCGACTGGAGCTGGGCCGCTCTTTTTGCAGATTTTGACAATGATGGTTTGAAAGATTTGTATGTTACAAATGGTTATTTCAGGGATTATACCAATCAGGATTTCCTGAAATACATGGCCGACTACCTGAAAAACAACGAAAATGGTCTGAGAAGGAAAAACATTCTCGATCTGGTCTATCAGATGCCCTCATCAAATCTTGTAAATTATATATATAAAAATATAGATGGCTTGAATTTTGAAAAAAAGGTAACAGGTTGGGGGATGGAACAGCAGGCCAATAGCAACGGCGCAGCTTATGCAGACCTGGACAATGATGGTGACCTTGACCTTATCGTTAATAACATCAACCTGCCCGCATTTATCTATCAAAACAATGCGGATTCCCTTTCAGACCACCACTTTTTAAAAATAAAACTCAAAGGTAATCCCGGTAATACCTATGGGATTGGAACAAAAGTAAAGCTTTACCAGGATAGCAACATGCAATCCATGCAGCAAATGCCAGCAAGGGGGTACCAGTCCAGTGTTTCTCCGGTGCTTCATTTTGGCCTTGGAGCCAATAGTCAGATTGATTCCCTTCACATAATCTGGCCTGATGGTTCCATTGAAAAGATTCAAAATATAAAAGGCAACCAAACAATAGAGGTGTTAAAAGGAAATGCGGGAATCAACTCCCTACCACCAAGGAAAATCAACCCCCTGTTGGTCGAAACCACGTCCCCCATTGCCCATCAATCCCCCGAAAACACAACCAATGACTTCAAGAGGCAACCTTTGATGGTGAACCCCATATCCTTTACCGGTCCTGTGATGATTAAAGGAGATGCAAACGGTGATGGTTTGCCTGATCTTTTTATTGGCGGAGAACCTGGGCAGTCCGGAAGTTTATACCTGCAGCAAGCCGATGGGAGGTTTACCAAAAAGGCAGTGGCTGATTTTGAAAAAGACCGGGATTACCAGGATACAGATGCTGTATTTGAAGATTTCAACGGTGATGGATATATTGATTTGTTCGTAGCCAGTGGAGGTTATGGAGATTTTCTCCCTGAAGACCCCCTTTTACAAGACAGGCTGTACCTCAATGATGGCACAGGCAACCTCGTCCGAAAGGTAGATTTACTACCTCAAATGCTTACCAGCACAGGAGCCATTGCTGCGCAAGACATCAATAATGATGGTTTTCCAGACCTGTTCATTGGAGGGAGGGTCATTCCCGGAAGGTATCCCGAAACACCCAAAAGCTACCTCCTGATCAATGATGGCAATGGAAAATTTGAAGACCAAACGGCAACATGGAACCCGGATTTGGCTTCCCTGGGTCTGGTGACTGACGCAGCCTGGGCAGATCTCAATGGCAATGGGCTTTCGGAATTGGTAGTCACAGGAGAATGGATGCCAATTGCCGTATTTGAATTATCCGATAATAAACTGGTAAACAACACTTCCAATTACTTTGATGATTCCTACCTGGGCTGGTGGAACACCCTCCACATTACAGATGTCAATGGGGACAAGCTCCCCGATTTGGTAGTGGGAAATCACGGATTAAACAGCCAGGTAAAAGCAAGCGAGGACAGCCCTGCTGAAATGCATTTTAAAGACTTTGACAACAATGGTGCCGTGGACCCCATTTTAAGTTTCTATATAGAGGGCGTCTCCTATCCTTACCTGACAAGGGATGAGCTTCTGGATCAAATATCCATGATGCGAACACGTTTCAATGATTACGCAAGCTTTGCTGAGGCCAAATTGGAAAATATTTTTTCCAAAAACGAACTTGAGGGGGCAGGTTATCTGAAGGCAAACTTCCTGGAAACAAGCCTATTTATCAACCGCAAAGACCAGCCATTTAAACGGGTGCCTTTACCTTTAGAGGTTCAGGCCTCGCCTGTTTTTGCGATTGAAAGCATGGATCTCAATGCAGACGGACACGAAGATTTAATTTTGGGAGGGAACATTGAACGGGCCAGATTACGTTTTGGTAAATATGATGCCAATTTTGGAACGGTGCTTACGGGAGATGGAGAAGGAAACTTCAGCTACCTGCCTCAGAAGTATTCTGGTTTGAAGGTTAAAGGTGATGTAAGAAGTATCCTTGATTTGGAAGGTAATGTCCTGTTTGGTGTCAATCAGGGAGCAGTAATAGCTTATGGCTTACAATAAATTGAATCCTTTTTTAATGAAATGGAAAGTAATGTTTATTCGACATATATTGCCGGCCAGGCCGCTTCATTTGGCTTTGGTCCTTGCCCTTGCGGTGTCCTGCAATACTTCTTTGGAAAAAAAACCAATTGAGGCTGAAACCATCGGTTGGATTACGGAAAAGATGACTGACCTCATGGTGCACGACATCACTAACCCCCCTTTGGCAGCCAGATTTTATGCTTATGCCTGCCTATCCGGGTATGAGGTAATCGCTCTTGAGAATGAGAATTATCCTTCCTTCTCTGGGTTTATTAACGGCCTTCCCCCCATCGAAGCCCCTGGTGAGAAAAGCCCTTCCCCATCCCTGAGTGCTGCCTTTGCCATGATACATACTTCTGCCAGCATGCAACCTTCTGGTATGGAAATGAAAGCTTTTAAAATGGCCCTGACAGACTCTGCTGCTGCCAGGGGATATACCGAAGAGGAAATCAGTAAAGCAGCAACTTACGGTGAAAATATCAGCCAACAAATTCTGACTTATGCACAGGCGGATAAATACAAGGAAATAAGTAACTATCCCCGGTACCAGGCTTCTACAGAAGAGGGCAAATGGTACCCCACACCTCCCGGTTACTTTGCACCGGTAGAGCCTTATTTCAACACCGTAAGGCCATTTGTGCTTCATTCCTCTGACCAGTTTAAACCCCTGCCTCCTGAAGCCTTTTCCACAGATTCCAATTCCAGATTTTTTCATTTAATGGAAGAGGTTTATCAGCTGGAGATGAATAAAGAACAAAGAGAAATAGCAGCCTTTTGGGACTGTAATCCATTTGCTTTACAGGAAACGGGGCACCTGATGGTGGGTATCAAACAAATTTCACCCGGAGGACATTGGATGGGAATTACTGATATTGCCTGCCAAAAAGCAAAGCTTGGGTTTGAAGAATCCATGAAAATCAATACTTTGGTGGCTTTAGGATTAATGGACGGATTTATCAGTTGTTGGGATGAAAAATACAGGAGTGATCGTATCAGGCCTGAAACGGCTATCCGAAAGTACCTGGATCCAAACTACCAACCCATGTTACAAACCCCACCCTTCCCTGAATACCTGAGTGGACACTCCACCATATCCACAACTTCCGCCGTGATCCTCAGTCATTTTTTTGGTGATGATTTTGCCTACACGGATACGGTGGAAGAAAAATATGGTCTGGGCACCAGGGATTTCGATTCCTTTATGCAAGCTTCCGAGGAAGCGAGTATTTCCAGACTTTATGGCGGTATTCACTTTATGGATGCCATTACCAGGGGACAGGATCAGGGCAAGAAGGTGGCTAATTGGATAATTGGGCAATATGAACAGCATCTTTTAAATTCGGGAAAAAACCTGACTGAAAAACAGGCCGATTAAGACAATATAGTTTTACAATTAATATGATGAATTCTTCACCAAAAAATATTCCGGTCAGGCATCTTCTGATTCCCCTGTTCCTGATGCTTTTCACGGCTTCGTGCAAAGAAAATGAAGCGTACAAAAGTTTACTGGAAGAACATTATTTTTTAGTAGATGCCAATGGAGCGTTAACGGATGTCATTGTGCACGATATTTTTTCCCCTCCGGTTGCGAGCAGGATTTATGCCTATCCTTCCATTGCTGCCTATGAGGTAGCTGCATTGGCTGACCCGGAACAATATACTTCCCTAATGGGGCAGTTAAATGATTCCAAACCCCTTGCCATAACTATTGAAAATAGGGAGAAAATCAACTTTCATTTGTCTGCACTGGCGGCATACTGTAAAGTAGCCACTAATTTGATTTTTTCTGAACAGGACATGGAGGCATATAAGGAGGCCGCCTATGAAAAGATTCTAATGGCAGGGATGCCAAGAGCCGAATTTGATGCTTCTGTTCATCTGGGGGAAGTAGTGGCAGATGAAATTATGGTCTATGCTTCAAGGGACAATTACCATCAGAGCAGGTCCTTTGAAAAATACACCATCAACAATGACCCGGGTTCCTGGAAGCCCACCCCTCCCGCCTATATTGAGGGGATCGAACCTCATTGGAATAAGATCCGGACTTTTTTTCTGGATTCAGCCGACCAGTTTATCCCGCCTCCTCCACCACCATTCGACACTCTTCCGGAAAGCCGGTTTTTTCTGGATGCCAAGGCGGTAATGGATGCTGGCAACCAAATGAATGAGAATCAGGAAGAAATAGCCTACTTCTGGGATTGCAACCCCTATAAGATGAATGTAAAGGGGCATGTGATGTATGCGGAAAAGAAAATTACTCCGGGCGGACATTGGATGGGCATTACGGGTATTGCCTCCAAAGCCGGAAACCTGGACTGGAAACAAACCGCTGAAGCCATGGCTGTAACATCAATATATCTTTTTGATGCCTTCATCTCCTGTTGGGACGAAAAATACAGAAGTGTTTTGATAAGGCCTGAAACGTACATCAACCAATACATGGATCAGGATTGGCTGCCCCTTCTCCAAACACCTCCTTTTCCTGAATACACCAGTGGGCATAGTGTAATCTCCACGGCAGCATCTATCGCCCTGACAAGGCTACTGGGAGAACCTTTCCATTTTATGGATTCCACCGAGGTAAAATATGGTTTAGGTATTCGTGAATTTGATTCGTTTAGGGAAGCTGCGGAGGAGGCTGCCATCAGCAGGTTTTACGGTGGAATACATTACCTTCCGGCCATTGATCATGGTGTTGACCAGGGAAAAGCCATCGCGAAACAAATTAACGAAAAAATCAGCACCCGGAAGGGAAATACAACCAACACTGCACTAAAGGACTGATCAGAGAAAAAATTTCTTGTCCCGGATATAATCCAAAACATGAGGATGCAGCAGGTACCTTACCGACCCCCCTCTCTGTATCGTTTTCCGGATAAAAGTGGCCGAAATATCCAGTAAAGGAGCTTCTACGTAACGGATGTGCTCATGGTCAATACTTTTGTTCCTGCCAGGCCTGGGGTATACATACATTCCATATTGCTTCAAAATTTCCTGGCTGTTTTTCCACTTGTGAAAATGGTTGAGGTTATCACCTCCCAGTATCAGGTGGAATTCATTCCCAGGATGTTTCTCAGAGAGATAAGTCAAGGTATCTATCGTATAACTGGGCCTGGGCATATGAAACTCCACGTCTTTCACCCTGAAATTAAAATTGTCCGCAGTGGCCAATTCTACCATTTTTAACCGGTCAAATTCATGTAGGAGGGATTTGCTGGACTTAAGGGGATTTTGTGGAGATACCACAAACCAAACTTCTTCCAAGTCGGTCTGATCCTGCATGGAATCGGCAATGATCAGGTGGCCAATATGAATCGGGTTAAAGGAGCCGAAAAACAAACCTACTTTCAAACCTTATTGGATTCAATAAAATTCCTGACAAGTGTTTCCGCTTCTTTGAAGGAAGCATCAAGATCCTGATTCACCAATGTCACATCAAACTTACTTTCAAATCCCATCTCAAATTTGGCCTTGTAAATCCTTCGCGAAAGACTTTCCTCAGAATCGGTACCCCTGTCCCGGAGTCGTTGGGCAAGATCCTCCATGGAGGGTACTTTTACGAATATTGCCAGCGCTTTTTCTCCAAAATATTGCTTCAGGTTTAAACCACCTTTGACATCTACATCAAAAATCACATGTTTACCCTCATCCCATATCCTTTGGATTTCTTCTTTCAAGGTACCGTAAAAATTACCTTCATAGACCTCTTCCCATTCGATAAAAGCATTTTGGTTTATTTTATTTTGAAACTCTTCCGGACTTAAAAAATAATAATCCTTTCCGTTTTCTTCTTCCCTTCCTCTTTTATCCCTGGTACAGGCAGATATAGAAAATCCAAGTTGAGGCATTTCCTGAAGCAAGTGTTTGACGATAGTTGTTTTACCCGAACCCGACGGGGCCGAAAAAATGATGGCTTTGCCCTGAGACATGAAATTTTATTTGATTTCCTGAATTTTTTGCCGAATACTGTCTTTTAATTCTGCAGGCACCATGTGTTTGGTGCATTTGCTTTTTAAGACCTCCCGAATTACTTTTTCAAGATGATAGTGTTCAAAACAAGGTTGGCACTTGGCCAGTTTCTCATCCAAGATTTCCTTTGAACCTGAGGATTCTTCCCCATCCAGAATGCTTTCCAACAGTTCGAAGCATTTACTTTCATCGTTACAGTTCAATTTTCTCTTGCTGGATGTGTTTAGATCTTTGTCCATTTCACGTTTTTCTATTCAAATATTATTCTTCCTCTGTATCATAGCCCATATTTTCGGCGTAAGAACGAAGTTTGTCCTTCAAAAGGTTCCTTGCCCTGTGTAGCCTGGAACGAACTGTCCCAATTGGAATATCCAGGATCTTGGCCATTTCTTCATAGGTAAAACCCTCCAGGTCGCAAAGAATGATAACAGTCCTGAAATCAACTGCCAAACTGTTAAGGGCATTGGAAATCTCATCGCCCAACATGTCTTTGACGGCATCTACCCTCAAATCCGAGGTCATATTATAATCAACATTATCCGAGTTATAATAAGTTTCAACTTCCTGATAATCTACCTTGGAGGGTTGCTTGCTTTTCTTTCTGTACTCGTTGATAAAGCTGTTTTTCAGGATCCTGAAAAGCCAGGCTTTCGCATTTGTCCCTTTCTCAAAAGAATTGATAAAACGGTATGCTTTCAGGTAGGTGTCCTGCACCAGATCCTTCGCATCATCTTCATCAAAGGTCAATCTGAAGGCAAAATTGTACATAGAGTCAATATGAGGCATGAACTCATGATCAAAAATGCTGTTTTTCTCTTTATCTGAATATTTTTTTCGCTGTACTTCGGACATAGGCCTTAAAATTACAAATTGGCTTTATTTATAACTAATTTTAGCCAAGAAAGTCATCATAATTTCATTATTTTGATTTTCCTTTTTGACATCCAATTAATGCGGTTGAAAAACAAATGATCTTAATCCGTCTG
Source organism: Cyclobacterium plantarum (assembly GCF_011290685.1). GTDB lineage: Bacteria > Bacteroidota > Bacteroidia > Cytophagales > Cyclobacteriaceae > Cyclobacterium > Cyclobacterium plantarum. The sequence goes on along the minus strand of NZ_JAANYN010000005.1, from coordinate 112,297 downwards.
ATTTCCATGCTTCCTCTGGGCGTATTATACGTTTTTTCAGATTTGCTTTACCTGGTTGCCTATTACCTGATAGGGTACCGGAAAAAAGTCGTACAGGAAAATTTGGCCAATGCGTTTCCAAATAAAAGTTGTGCAGAGAGAAAACAAATTGAAAAGGATTTTTACAGAAACTTTACGGACTCCCTGGCAGAAACCATCAAGTTACTTACCATGGGCAAAAAGGAGCTGAATAAAAGATTCCTCTCTAAAAACGCTTACCTGATTTTTGACCGGGTGAACAAAGGAGAGATTGTAATCGGTATGTGCGGCCATTTTTTCAACTGGGAGGGGCACCTTTTGACCGTTTCCTCAGAGGTGCAGGAAAAATGTGAAACCATTTATACAAAAATAAACCATCCCTTTTTTGAAAAATTGATGTTCAGCATCAGAAGCAGATTAGGGGCCAAAATCAGTGAACGCAAATCGTTTCAACGGAATTTTCTGAAAAACAGACATCTGCCAAGATTGATTGTCTTGGCCGCCGACCAAAGGCCCAATCAAATGGACATCAGGTACCGGACCAGTTTCATGAACCGTCAAACCGTGTTTTTTGAGGGAGGGGAAAAACTTGCCAAAAAATTTGGCCTAACTGTAATTTATGCCTACACCAGCAAACCCAAAAGAGGCCATTATATTTTTGAATATCACATTTTATCCGGCCCCCCTTACACTGACCATTCCCCTCATTCCATTACCGAAAAATTCATAAGTCTGGTAGAAAGAAATATAGAAGATCAACCAGCTTTGTATCTATGGTCCCATAACCGGTGGAAAAACCAGGCGAAAACCAGTAAGCCTGAGAATCCCACTACCTCCCGCAAACCGCAATCCAAATAGTCATCCCGTAATGTCACCGGGAGACAATATCCAATGGTTTAATAAGCCCATTTGCAATATATTGGATTGAAAACCTATTCTATTCCATGACTTTTCCTTTCTGGGTTTTTCTTCAACTCTTGCGGGTTAAGGTTTCTTTTAAATCTTTGGTTTTTTGCCGCCTGACCTGCGAAAACATTATCCGCATGGAAAAACTCAAACTTCTTTTTGGTCTTGTTTTTTTTCATTCTGATCGGATTTGTTATTGGCTTGGAAACACCCTGAGTAAGTTGGTTTCTTACTACCTACAAGAAATATCAGACCAGGAAATCCATTTCCCTATTAAAAATTCCTGTGTTTTTTTAATATTTTTTTACATGAAATATAATTCTATTTATCCGAATATCGAAGTCATAATATTTTATTAAATTAATTTATTTAGTTTTTTTATTTTTAAAAAAAAAGTAAACTCAGAAACAAAAAAAATGAATAATAATTCTATCCGGGGTGTTTTTTTCCCATCACGGGTAAAATTGCACGATTTATGGTTTATAAAGATTAAAAACAATACTTCATTGATATGTTAAAACCTGAATCATACAGGGATGCATTTCAAAAATCCCATCAGATTTTATTGTTGCTTGATTGTGAATACAGGATTTTGGATGCCAATAAAACCGCCCTCCGCCAACTGGGTTATTCTGCTGAGGTTCTCTTCAGCATGAATGTTCCTGATTTGTTCTACCATATAGCACAAGGTGAAAATTTCACCAAAGAAATTTGCAAAAAGGATAATGTCATCAATTGGGAATACCTGTTAAAAAATAAAGAGGGCCAGGCAATTCCTGTCCTTTTAAATGGGGATAAGATCCATGAAAAAGAAGACATTTATTTGCTGAGTGCCCAAAACATTGGTGAAATCAGGAAAGAGACAACAGCCGCCATTCGAAAGAATGAACTTACTGCTGCCAAGTCACTCAACCACCTTATCGTACATGAAATAAAAAATTTATCCTACGGAATGGGGCTGGCAGTAGCCGAGCTTAGAGAAAGTATGGATAAAATACCAAAATATTTATCCGGTAGTATCGACTTTATTGAGGAAAACAACAAGCGTTTGGGGCAGACCATCAAGTCCTTACTGGAGTTTGACAAAAGTTTTGATTTTAATTTCAGGTCATTGAATATCAATGAATTGATCAAAGATGCCATAGAAAATAATCGCAATAAATTCAAGCTGATGGGAATTCAGCTAAATGTAAATCTGAACGAAAATGATTTTTTCTACCCAATAGACAGGGACAAGTTGCTGATGGCTCTAAATAATATCATCAATAATGCGATTGAATCCATTCAAAATACAGAAGGAGTCATCAGCATCAGTTCCAGGTTGGCCAATCAGAAATCCATCGTACGCATTGCGGATAACGGGATTGGAATGAGTGATGAAGAGCGCACCAATCTATTCAAACCCTTTTATACCACCAAACCCAAAGGAAACGGGATGGGCCTTTATACGGCAAGGGAAATTCTCATGGGTCATCAAATTGGTTTCCACCTTGATAGTGAAAAAGAAACCGGAAGTACTTTTTCACTTTATTTTGATAGAAAAAACGTGGACCCTACCACCTGAAGTCAAGGTGAGTAGCTAGGCCTTTACTTCAAACCTTTTTAGTTTTTGGTACAGGGTCTTTCGGTCTATGTTTAATAACTCAGCAGCTTTGGTTTTGTTAAATCCAACTTCAAGAAGTACCTTCCTGATATGTCTAGCCTCAGCCAAATGAGCCTGAGATTTAAGATCTAACACTGGTAGTTCCTCATCAACTAATGGACCGATCTGCGGGATTTTATCAGCTAAAATCTCATTATCCCGGGCCAGTAGGGAAGCAGGTAGTGCAGCCCTGTGAATACTAGCCCCATCTTCTGTTAACAGGCAAGCCCTGCGTAGGGTGTTTTTTAGCTCTCTGATATTTCCTGGCCAGGAATAATTATTGAATAGAACCTCTACTTCTTCATCTAAGCCACAAAAGGATTTGTCCAGTTCTTTACCTGTTTTTTCTATATAATGATTTACCAAAAGCGCCAAATCTCGGGGTCTCTCCCTTAGTGGCGGCACTTTGAGGTTAAATTCATTGATCCTGTAATAAAGATCTTCCCTAAAAAGACCCTCTTTTACTTTGCCTAAAAGGTTTTCGTTGCTGGCTACGATAATTCTGACATCTACCTCTTTCAATTTAACACTTCCCAATTTGCGAACCTTTCTTTCCTGAAGGGCCCTTAGCAGCATCACCTGAATGTCCAGGGAAAGATTAGCGATTTCATCTAAAAAAATGGTACCACCTTCCGCCAATTCGAATGCCCCTGTCTTGTCAGAAAAAGCCCCAGTGAATGCACCCTTTTCATGACCAAAAAGTTCGCTGGCCCCAATCTCTTTGGAAAGGCTTCCACAATCGATTGGAATAAAAGGACCATTGCACCGTTTGCTGCATTGGTGTAGCAATCTGGCTATGGATTCCTTACCGGTACCCGTTTCTCCCTCTATTACTACCGAGTAGTTGGTAGGACCGACAAGGGAAAGTGACTTCATCAATTTCTTCGTTGATTCATCCCGCCCCATTACCAATTCTTGCTCAGGGGAAACCTCATTATGCTCTTCAGGATAATGTTTCCCCTTTGCTTTGGAGCTCAATGCCATCTTTATGGTATCCAGCAAATCATCCGGCCTCAGTGGTTTTTCAAGGTATTGATAGACCCCTTTTTTTACCAGTCCTATTGCCACCTGAAGGTTAACATAGCCGGTAATAAAAATGACCACCGCATCAGGGTTCACTTTCCGGATTTCAGGATAGATGGTACTCCCATCATAATCTCCGAGGCGATAATCACAAAGGACAACGTCAAAATGCTCCTTTTGAAGTTTTTTTAGTCCCTGTCTGCCGCTAATGGTGGTTTCAGTTTCAAAACCCTTCTTTTGTAAATATCCTGAAAGCAGTTTGCAAACAGAAATTTCATCATCAATAATGAGGATCTTATTCATATAGAAATTGGTGTCGGTTTGAATACAAATAGCTAAAAAGTGAATAAAACGACCTGAAATTAAAAATTTCCAAATTTCTGCAAGCAGGTACCTTTATGTAATTACTGCCAGGGTGAACTGGACACATTCTAACTATGATATTGACAAAATTAAAGATTAACTTATACTTTTCACAATATTTTTTCTACCAAATGAGCAAAACATGATTTAAAAGGAAATAAACACTATTTTTCAAACAGCAAAACCCCAATACCATTAATTTTGCACTTAAATATGAGATGCTGACATTTCAAAGGCAGAGCAGGATTAGGTAAAAAAGAAATGGTACCTTTGCAGTCTCTAATTATCCATCCCCGGGAAACAGAAACTTGAACAACGTTTTATGGATTATCTAGCAAGCCTCAATCCCCCGCAAAAAGCCGCCGTAGAAAGGACGGAAGGACCTGTTATGATCATTGCCGGTGCCGGATCAGGTAAAACAAGGGTATTGACCATTCGGATTGCCCACCTGATCCATGCCAGACAAGTGGATCCCTTTCAGATTCTTTCCCTGACCTTTACCAATAAGGCTGCGAATGAAATGAAACAGCGCATTGAAAAACTCATTGGGCTGGAGGCCAGAAACACCTGGATGGGAACTTTTCACTCTGTTTTTGCCAAAATATTGCGGGTGGAGGCTCATAAATTAGGCTATCCGGGAAATTTTACGATTTATGACACCGATGACAGCAAATCCCTTATCCGCTCCATTGTCAAAGAGATGCGCCTTGATGACAAGGTTTACAAGGCCAATACGGTATTGTCCAGGATTTCCGGAGCCAAGAATCGGTTGATTTCCTGGGAAACTTATATCAACGATCCTTTCATTCTCGCAGATGATGAGGCTGCCATGAAGCCCAAGGTGGGAGAAATCTATAAAAATTACCAAAAAAGACTTTTCAGGTCCTCTGCCATGGATTTTGACGATCTGTTGTTCAATACCAATGTGCTGTTCAGAGATCATCCCGATGTCCTTAATAAATACCAGCAGCGCTTCAGGTATGTAATGGTTGATGAGTTTCAGGATACCAATCTTTCCCAATACCTGATCACTAAAAAACTGGCAGCCGTACACCAAAACATTTGCGTGGTGGGGGATGATGCACAAAGCATTTATGCTTTCAGGGGTGCGGATATTCAAAATATATTGAATTTCGAAAAGGATTATCCCGATCTTTTCATCGTCAAACTGGAACAAAACTACAGGTCCACCAAAAACATCGTGGATACTGCCAACTCCATTATAGCAAAAAATAAATCCCAACTGAAAAAAAACGTCTGGACACAAAACGAGCATGGAGACCTGATCGAACTGATGAAGGCTTCATCAGACAATGAAGAGGGCAGGATGGTAGCTACCACGATATTTGAAGAAAAAAACAACAAAAAACTCAACAACAGTGATTTCGCCATCCTTTACAGGACCAACTCCCAATCCAGGTCAATGGAGGAGGCACTCCGGAAGCTGGGTATTGCCTACAGGATTGTGGGAGGGCTCTCCTTTTACCAGAGAAGGGAAATCAAAGATTTGATGGGATACTTCAGGTTTGTGGTCAATCAAGAGGATGAAGAGGCTTTTAAACGCATCATCAATTACCCGAAAAGAGGAATCGGCAATACCAGCGTGGAAAAAATGATGGTGGCCGCCTATGAGCACGACATACCTTTATGGGAAGTCATCACCAATAGCAAAAGCTTCCTTCCCGGCCGGGCTGCCAATGCTGTGGAAGATTTCAGTACCACGATCAGAAGTTTTAAAATAGAAGTAGAAAGAAAAGATGCCTTTGAGGCCGCCACAAGTATTGCCAAACAATCCGGGCTGCTGAGAGAATTGTATGAAGACAAAACCATAGAAGGCCTGAACCGGTATGAAAACGTACAAGAGCTGCTGAATGCCATAAAGGAATACGTTGACAATCCGGAGAATGAAGACAAATCGCTGGGGGCTTTTTTACAGGAAATTGCCTTGCTTACCGATGAAGACCAAAATAAGGACAATCAGGACACCGTGACATTGATGACCATCCATTCTTCCAAAGGTCTGGAATTCAAATATGTCTTTGTAGTAGGCATGGAGGAAGATCTCTTCCCCTCTCAGATGATGATGCAGAGCCGTGAAGATCTGGAAGAGGAAAGGAGGCTCTTCTATGTGGCCTCCACCCGGGCCATGGACAAACTCTACCTGAGCTATGCGCTGACCAGGTACAGATATGGCAGGCTGCTGAATTGCGAGCCCAGTAGGTTTTTGGAGGAAATTGATCCTGCTTTTATTAAAGTAAACAAAAAACTGAATTCACAACTCTCCAGCAGCTTCAGGGAAAGCGAGGGAAGTAGTGGATTTGTGGGCTTGAAAAGACCTGCCGTCAGAAACAGCACAGCCAGGGTACATAGCCCCAGCCCGGACTTCAAACCTTCCAACACCAATAACCTGGCAGCCGGTGATAAAATAGAGCATCCCAAGTTTGGCTTTGGAAAAGTCATGTCCATAGAAACCGAGGGCGTCAACAGAAAAGCACATATTCACTTCGACCATTTTGGAGATAAAACATTATTACTTAGCTTTGCAAAGCTTCGCATAGTAGAATAAATATTTTGATTGCGGATACCAAAAACATTTGAGACTGGCTAATGCATATTTTTTAGTATATTGACAAAAGTTCAGGAAACTTAAATGCAGGTATCATGAGAGACAATGAAAAGCCTATAAACAAAGTTATTTTGAAAGAATACGGAAAAAACATCCAGAAATTAGTGGATTACATTAAAACTGTCCCTGATCAGGAAAAAAGGACGGAATATGCCTTTGCTCTGGTGGAATTGATGAAACAACTCAACCCACAGCTAAAAAGCGAAAGTGACCAGAAATTATGGGACGATATGTATATCATGTCTGATTTTGAATTGGAGGTCGATGGTCCTTTTCCCATGCCTCTCAAAGAACTTCTGGGGAAGAAACCTAAAACTGTGGGCTATCCTGAAGGTGAAGTTAAATTCAAGCACTACGGCAGAAACATAGAAAAGCTCATTGAAAAAGCCATAGAGATCGAAGATGACGAGGAACAGGAAATAGCCCTGATTTATATCGGACAGTTAATGCGCAGTTTCCATTCTACCTGGAACAGGGAAAATTTTGATGACGCCATCATATTGGAGGATATCAAAACCCTCTCAAAGGGCAAATTACACATTGACCTGGACAAGGTTAAGGAAAACGGACTTTTTGAAACCAGCATGAGAAGGGATTTCAAGAGCAATGTCAATGCCAGCACATCCAATTCCAACAACAACGGAGGAAGGAGAAATTTTAGCGGGGGAAAAAGAAGAAACAACAACCAAAACAGTAAAAAAAGAAGGAATTAATGGCATCATTTCGGGTAAAAGGAGGCACCCAACTCAAAGGTGAGATAACTCCTCAGGGCGCAAAAAATGAAGCCCTTCAGATACTTTGTGCGGTGCTGCTTACTTCTGAGGAGGTCACCATCCACAAGATCCCCAATATTAGGGATGTCAATAAATTGATTGAACTGCTCTCAGATATGGGTGTGGTGGTTGAAAAAAAAGGACCCGAAAGTTATTCCTTTAAGGCCAAAAATATCAAACTCTCCTATCTGGAAACCGGGGAATATTTGGAAAAAGCCTCGGGTCTGAGGGGATCCGTGATGCTTTTAGGCCCGCTTCTCGCCAGGTTTGGTAAAGGAAAAATCTCAAAACCCGGAGGAGATAAAATCGGTAGGCGGAGAATGGATACCCATTTCACCGGCTTTCAAAAACTAGGTGCCAGGTTCCATTATGATTCCAAAAAAGGCGTTTATAAAATTGATGGAAGCCAACTCACAGGGGCTTACATGCTTCTGGATGAAGCCTCTGTCACTGGCACGGCCAATATTATCATGGCAGCCAGCATGGCCCGGGGCAAGACCACCATTTACAATGCCGCCTGCGAACCCTACATTCAGCAACTTTGCCTGATGATCAACAGCATGGGAGGAAAAATCAAAGGCATCGGTTCAAATCTTCTGGAAATAGAAGGAGTGGAAAGTTTAAGAGGCACCTCCCATACCCTGCTTCCCGATATGATTGAAATTGGCTCCTTTATCGGACTGGCTGCCATGACCCAATCCGAAATCACCATCAAAAATGCAAGGGTAGATAAACTTGGCCTGATTCCGGAAACCTTTCAGCGCCTGGGAATAAAGCTAGAAATCAAAGGAGATGATATTTTTATTCCAGCCCAGAAACATTACGAAATAGAGACCTTTATAGACGGGTCCATACTGACTGTTTCTGATGCCATCTGGCCGGGATTTACTCCCGATTTGCTTAGCATAGTACTTGTCGTAGCCACTCAGGCGAAGGGGACTGTTTTGGTACACCAAAAAATGTTTGAGAGCAGGCTATTCTTTGTCGACAAATTGATTGATATGGGTGCTCAGATTATCTTGTGTGATCCCCATAGGGCGACAGTAATTGGATTGGACAGAAAATATCCCCTAAAAGGTATCAGAATGACCTCTCCGGATATCAGGGCCGGGGTGGCCCTGCTGATCGCCGCCCTTTCGGCTGATGGCATTTCGATAATTGACAATGTGGAACAAATAGACCGGGGCTACCAGTATATTGACCAACGACTCAATCATCTGGGGGCGGATATTGTCCGGTTTGATTAATACCTTAAAACCGGAAACAAGGAATTATGGTGCTCCTTTTATTTCTTTCCTTGGGATCTCCATACAAAAATGAATACCTAATGGATATTTCATGAGCCCCTGCCGAACTTCCCAGTGTGAGTTTGGAGGAAGTGAAATCATAGCTGTACCCTATATCTATGCCACTGTTGAGTGCTACACCCAGCAAACCGACGATAGACTCATTGTTGGGGAGTTGGTATTTGACCGGAAATCCCCGGTACCAAACACCCAATATTAAAGGTTCTATGAAAATCTGGGCACCGAGATCAAGTTGATTAAATGGGTCTTGCCTTTTATAATTAAAAGCAAAGAAAGCTGATCTTTCCTGCCTCGTATTGCTGTAATAATTATTGATCATCCCTTCCCCCAGGTTAAATTTAATCCCGCCGTGAGCTGAAAGCTTCATGGGGAGCTTGCTGATATTTCCATCAATAAAAGAGGTATTGGGTTCGGATAAGTGATGTCCCGAAATTCCCAACCAAAACATTTGGGTATGGAAGAGCATGCCAAAATTATAATCCAGAAAACTATGTTTGAAATCATGCCCAAATAACTCCCCACTGAAGTCATCAATATATCCCCGCTCAATGTCCAGTTGGGAACCGAAAATCAAATCTCCAAAATAGGCGTCTCGGGAAATAAAACTCGCCTGTCCTCCAAACCTAAGGTAAGTGTCTACTCCCAAATGAAGTTTGTAAGCATAGGCAAGGCCAACTTCATTGGTACTTAACCTCGATTGACTTTCACGGGTGGAGTTTACGATTAGTCCAATTCCGGAATTGATGTCAAACATGTAATGATCAATGTAGGCCGAATAGGAAACAAATGAATGGTCCAAACCCGGCCATTGGTTTCGGAAATTTGCCCCTATCCGGGTGAGTTCGGTTGAGCCGGTAAAAGCTGGATTCAAATATAATGGAGCAGCATAGAACTGAGAATATTGAATGTCCTGACCCCAGGAAAATCCCCAGGCCAAAAGAAAAACAAATGATACACAAAACTTTTTCATCTCTCCATTAATTTAAATTGCTTCAAAAAATTTATTTCCTCCTCAATAAATGAGCGTAAACACACCTGTTTGGGTACCTGGTTCTCCATCCACAGTAACATAGTTGATTTTGTACACATAATTCCCGTTCGGACTCAACTGACCTTTCAATCTGCCATCCCAGCCCGCATCCTCCTGACTAAAGGCGGAATACACCAATTCTCCCCACTTGTTGAAAATGTGCATTTCAAAATCTGTTATGCCTCTTAATTTAGGTTTAAAGTAGTCATTCAACCCATCATCATTGGGCGAAAAAGCATTCGGAATCAGGATCCTGTATGAGGCTACCACTTCCACTGTTCTGCTGGTTTCTGAGACACAGCCCAATACATCAAAAGTAGTCAGGCTGATCGTATAGGTACCAGGTTTGGTATAACTGTGGATGGGATGTTGCTCGTTGCTTTTATTCCCATCACCAAAATCCCATTCCCAGGTAAATACATTCCCCAGGGTTTGGTCCCTGAATTGTACAGGATCATTGACAAGGATTTCTCCCTCCACACCGGTGGATAAAACGGTATATAGGAACTCTGCTTCAGAAAAAGCCAGCGGCATGGTCACCACTTCCGCAACTTCAATGCTGCATCCGCTCTCATCGGTCACCCTAACTTCCACTACTCCATCCTCAAAAAACTGTGTTTCCAAAACATTTTGATCTCCTGTATTCCAGGATATTTCATAGGTTTCGCCAGTCCCGCCCTGAATTTCGATCCAGGCCTCTCCCGTCAACACCTTGAGCTCACAATCCACATCAAAGCGGGTAAACAGCTCCACTCGCAGCGGAGCCGGCTCCTCGATTACTATGGTGTTTACCTGAGTACAATTGTTATCATCTGTGACCAGCACCGTATAACTTCCGGCTTCAAGGCCATTCCTGTTTTGGGTTCCCAGATCAGGTGCATCACTCCAAGTAATCCGGTAGGGCTGAACTCCTCCTGATATATCCAGATTGATAAAGCCATTGGCATCACCGTGGCAGGCCAGCATATCTGTTTGAGATATGTTTACTTCGAGAGGCGCGGGTTCGGCAACGGTATAAGTACCTCCGGTGGAGCAACCCATCCTATCGGTCACCACCACGGAATACGTTCCCGGCTCCAGATTGCGAAGATCCTTGCTGTTGGCACCATTGGACCAGGCAAAGTTATAGGGGGCCGTTCCTCCCCTTACTTCAAGAAATATACTTCCATTACCGTTGCCATGACAGTCTACATCGGCTATGGTTTCATATACATTTAGGATTTCCGGCTCACGTACCTGGTAAGCGGCAGAAGTCACACAACCAGCCTCATCGGTGATGGTTGCGGTGTAGACTCCAGGCCCAAGATCCGATATGGTCAATTGATCAGCTACACCGTTGCTCCATAAAATTTGAAAAGCCCCCCCTTCCGGCTGAACGCGGATGCTGATGCTTCCATCGTTTGCACCAAAACACGAAACTCCCTGTATATCCTCCAGACTGATCTGCAGGTTCCTTGAGCGGATAATTTCCACTTCTCTTCTCACCACACAACCCTTTGCATCAGTCACATCTACACTATAAACACCGGGAGTAAGGTTATCGGTGGAAGAGGTGGTCGCTCCATTGGACCACAGGAAGGAATAAGGGGCCAATCCGCCACTCACTGTAACATTGGCTTCTCCCCTCTCATTGACACTACAAACACCCAGTTTTCCAGAAATGGTCACATCCATGGGAGAAGTAGGTGGAGGCACTTCAAAAGTCCGAATTACAGTACAACCTTTGGCATCCGTAACAGTTACTTCGTAGTTTCCAGGCGCGATGTCAAATAGGTCTTTTTCAGTAGCGCCATTTGACCAGGCATACTGGTAGGGAGCAGTACCTCCACTAACCTCTAAATCCAGGGTAACCACATCTTCCACAAAACAAAGTTCAAAGCTTCCATTTCCACTTACTGTCAATTCCTCTTCTGGTTCATTGACAATAAAGGTATAACTGTCAAAACAAGATTGCTCATCCAGCACAAAAGCTGTGTAAACTCCTGCCCTTAACCCCGAAATGGAGGTGCCGGTCATGCCATTGCTCCATTGAACGCGCGGTTCACCTGTTCCCCCGGTGATGGTCAGATCAATGGCTCCATCAGCGCCCATTTTACAGGAAACATCCGTAATGGCAGCCGTCACCCCAACAGGGTCGGGCTCATCTATGGCAATACTATCGGTCCAGATACAACCATTGGCATCCATTACCTGAACCTGATATATCCCACCGTTTTTATTGGAAATGGAACTGGTAACCTCTCCAGATGACCAATTGAAGCTATAAGGAGCAGTTCCGCCTGAAACCACCAGATTAATCCCCCCGCTTCCTTCTCCGGCACAACGCACATCGGTTACCAAAGGCACCACAGACAAGGGAGAAGAAGGTTCTGAAACCAGGTATTCTCTTTGTATGACACAACCATTATCATCCTGGATCAAAGCCAGGTACCTGCCCGACGCCAATCCTTCAATCAAGGCCCCGCTTCCGATTTCAAGACCTGTAGAAAGGGCTTCCCAGACGACTGTATAGGATCCGTTACCACCACTGATATCCAGGCGAATTTGGCCATCACTGCCGCCAAAACAACTAACCGGTTGAATATCTGCCTGCACCAGCAAAGCTTCGGGCTGTAAGATCAGTACCTGATCCCGTACAGTACAGCCGTTGCTGTCTGTGATGATCACTTCATAATTTCCCGGAGCCATCCCGGATCTTTCGGAAAGGGTATTGCCGTCTGACCAGCGGTATTGATAAGGAGCTGTGCCGCCTTCCACCTGCAAAGTAACCCTACCGTCATTGGCCGCATAGCAACTTACATCCTGAATTTCCGCATCAAGTTGCAAAGGCAATGGCTCCTCTACCCTGACTTCCCGGGTAGGAGAAATACAACCATTGGCATCCATTACCTGTACCTGATAGGTATTGGATGCCAGGCCATTGGCCAACAAACCCGGGTAATGAATACCATTGATAATCAAATGATAATCTGGTCTTCCTCCGGAACCAATTGCTGAAATCTGTCCGTTTTGGGAACCGGCACAGGTGACATTTTGTACCGAAAAAGTAAAATCCACCGGCTCAGGTGCTTCAACTTCATAGTCCTGAGCAATCAGGCAGCCATTTTCGTCCATTACCTCTACCCGGTAATTTCCTGCGCTTAGCCCTGAAATATGCCTGCCAGTACCAATTTCTGCAGCAGCATCATCAAACCAACGGTAGGTATAACTTCCCGAACCACCGGAAGCCATAAGGCTAATAGATCCATCTGCCCCTCCAAAACAACTTACATCAATTACATCTTCAGTAAAAATACTCAAGGGGTCCGGCTCAGCAATGGTAAAGTTCTCTTCCCAGCTACAACCAGCCTCATCCACTACTTCTACAAGGTAAGATCCGGCTGCCATTCCGGCAAAGAAAAGATCTCCTGCAATTGCCAGGGTACTCTCCTCCCCGTTGAGGGAGACGGTGTAGGGTGAAGTACCACCACTGAGACTCAGGGTAACTGTACCTTCATCTCCATGACAAGCCAATTCCTCCGGATAATCCACCAGCCCGAGCAATGGTGCGGAAGGCTGAGACACTGTTATGGAAATATCCTCCGACCGGCAGGTTCCATTCATAACAAATGCAGTATAGGTTCCTGCCGTTAAACCGCTAATTTCACTTCCGGGTACCTCCACCCCATTAAAAAATATCCTGAACCCGGATCCTGTACCTCCGAATGGCATCAATGTCACCCTACCATCATTTCCTCCAAAACATGATACGTCAAAACTCTCTGCGTCCAGCTCCACCGCTGCCGGTGCCTGGACATGTATTGTATCGGTCAGGAAACCGCAGGCTCCATCCCCAATGGAATACAGGTAATGGCCCGGGTCCCTGTCCGGAAGTAACGTTTCATTTTCAAGCGATGGCAAAGGCACAAAATCAATTCCGTCGGTAGAATAGGCCCAGGAAATACTGTACGGCTTTAGCCCTCCTGTGACCTGCAGGTTTATTGAGGTCGCCCCTCCAAAACAGCTTATGGCGGGCGCAGTAGCCAATGCCTGCAGCGGCAAGGGTTGTTGAAGGGTTTTAGACGGTATATCGAGGATACATCCTTTGGCATCGGTCACATCAAAATCGTAGCTCACATCGGCAGACAGGCCATCAATCAGAAGGACTTCATTTTCACTGGCCGTATAGGTATTTCCATTTACCACTATGGTATATGGCGCTGTGCCTCCTTCCAGGACCAGGGAAATACTTCCATCAGCAGCTTCAAAGCAACTCAGGTCCTGCCAGGAAAAATCCTTAACTTCCAAAGGAGCAGCCGGTTGATCCATGGTAATGAATATTTCATCCGACAAACAACCATTGATGTTATCTTGTGCATAAACTGCATAAGTCCCCGCTTGTGCCTGAAACGTTTCTCCAAATATCTGACTGCCATTGACAAAAAAGGTGAAGCTATCCTTTCCGGGTGAACTGGCAGATAGACTAACCTGTGCTGATCCGCCGTAACAAGAAATCTCTTCGGCAGCAAATGCAATTTCAATTTCGTGGGCATCGGCAATGGTAACCTCCTCGCTCAATAACAGGCAGGTAGATGCATCAGTAACCGTATACCGGTAATCTCCGGCTTGAATACCAATAAGGCCATTTCCGGTTTCCGGCAGGGTTTGCCAGGAACCAGCCACAACATCAAACCTTTCCCAGGTAAATACATAAGGAAGCGTACCCCCTTCCACCGTGAGTTCAAGAAAAGTCGTTCCCCCTTCGCACAGAATCAGCCCTGCTGCAAGATCTGCTGTCAAAAGTTCAGGTTGTGTAATGGTAATGGATGCTGAAATGGTGCAGTTGTCATTGTCATCCCAAACCTCCAAAGTATACTCCCCAGCTGTAAGCCCGGAAAATTCGTAGGTTTCCCCCTCATTTAATCCGGATAAAGAAACTCCGGACCCACCATCTGGAATAAGTAATGCCCGGTAATTTGGCCTTCCCCCAACTATTTCAAAGCTCAGAGAACCTGAGTTATCCCCATGACAAATGACCGGGGAAACCACGACTTGTTCAACAGCCAAAGGGCTTTCCGGCTCAGTGATTTCAATCACTTGTGGCTCAGATTGGCATCCTCTGTTGTCCTGTAACCAAACCTGGTAAATACCAGGGTTCATATTGAAAAATGAAGTTTGATTTCCCTGACTCACACCATTGATCCATACGGAAAAGGTCCTGCCGGAATGTATCGATGGCGCATTGATTTCCAGAGAGCCATCCGCAGCTCCGAAACAGGAGATGTCCTGATGGCTACTGGAAAAAGTTGGTTGAAGAATATCCTCAATGGTAAAGTTCCCTTCCACCACCGTACAGGAAACATCCTCCAGTAGCCAGGAATAATTACCAGGTTCCAGGTCTTCAAAAGTATATGTTCCTGAAACCTCATCATTATGGCTCATCGAGTAGCCATTGTCAGCAGTAAGGATCAGGCTTTTTCCCGGATTTCCTCCGGAAAAAGTGATGGAAAAAAGCCCGCTATCATCATAGCAAACAGGTTGATCAAGGTCAGTGGAATGAATAATCGGATCCGGTGAAGTGATTTCATAGTCGGGAGAAGTCACCGTACAACCGCCCGCATAGACTATTTCCATAAAATAGGTTCCGGTTATCAGGCTGGAAAGACTGCTATCGGCTATGGGACTTTTCCCTCCCAAAGCAGTTTTTCTATACCACTGAACTGTATAAGTTCCGGTACCTCCCGAAATACTGAAGGTAATAGTCCCATCATCCCCACCAAAGCAAGAAACCTGTGATGTTACTTCTGCGTCAAATACAGGAGGGTTGGGCTCATTGATGGTAATGACATCAAAATCCTGACATCCTGAGGCATCATCTACCCGGACATCATAATCTCCTGCAGGCAAACCTGCTAAAATCGAACCAGTAGCTACTTCCCAAATACCGCCATCCAATATATAATAGGTATAGCCTGGCACTCCCCCCGAAGCGGAAAGAAATATTATCCCGCTTTCTCCGGGACAAACTGCATCCTGGGAGTTGGTCACCAATTGCAGTGGACTACTGGGACCTGGCACGTTTACTGTTCTGGTGACGGTACAATTCCCTCCAGTACTGTATTCTATTCTGTAAAAACCAGGACTCAGGCCGGAAACGACATTCTGGTCCTCTGCTATCACAGTCTCAGTAGACAATTCTACCCACCTGCTGCTTGCCGTCAGGGGATCGCCACCAATAAATGATACGGACACACTCCCATCATCCAAGCCGCAGCTAGGTGCAATCACCTCATCCAATTCAATTTGAAGGGCGTCTGGTTGGTCAATTTGTATATTGTCCAACCTGAAGCTGCAACCATTGGCATCACTTACCGTCACCGCATATGTCCCCTCACCCAGGTTGGTAGGGTTTTGATTGATAAACCCATGGTCCCAGTCAAAGAAATAAACCCCTGAACCTCCTGTCACTTCCAGCGCAATCTGACCATCATTTCTTCCGAAACAAGAAACATCCTGTTTGTCGATCAGATTTACCTGCAGGGGTTCCGGACCATCCAAATCCACTTCCAGGGCGGCAATACAGGTATTGGCATCCTGGACCAGTGCACGGTATGTCCCTGAGCCTATGCCTGAAAGGGTAAGAGATGAACCCGGAATAGCCACAAAAACGCCGGGAGAAACGGCCCTTTCCCAATTTATCTGATAGCCTGGTCTGCCACCTCCTACCTGTATTTCTATGCGCCCATCTTCCGAATCATGACATTTTGGACTTACTTTGTTCAACAAACTGATAGAAACTGCAGAAGAAGGTTCAGAGATCAGGATATCACTTAATTGTTCCCAGCAACCGTTTTCATCGGTAACCCTTACCTGATAAAGTCCTGCGGCAAGGGATGATGGGTTTTGCTGGTCTGAAGAATAGCCATCCGGACCCTCCCAGTCAAAGATATAGTTTCCTGTTCCACCTTCCACAGCAATGGAAATGGCCCCGGTGCTTTCTCCATAACATAGTACATCCACTGGTTCTCCATCCAGGCTTAACTCCAGTTCCGGAGTAATGGGAATAACAAATGTTTCCTGAAGTGTACAGGTAGTGTGATTCAGATCACTCACTTCTAAAATATATTGCCCTGGAGGTCTGTTGGTCAAATCCTTATCGGTTGCAATCACTGTGGAAGGGTCTGAAGCCCTAAACCATTCGTAAGAAAAACTGCCCGATCCTCCACTGACATTCAACTGGATGCTGCCATTTCCTTGTCCAAAACAAGTCTCTGCCTGAATGTCCACATCCGAAATCACAATGGCGGGAGGTGCGAGTATATCAAAGTTAATATTCGGAACCGTACAGCCATTGGCATCTGTTACTACAATAAAATTATCCGTGGCAGCAGTAAGCCCTGAAAGAAGGATCGGACTGTTGGAAGTGGATTGCGACACCCCACCATTCAATGTATAGGTGTAGGGTGCAGTGCCTCCGGAAATGGTAAAACTTACCGACCCATCCGCAGCGCCAAAACAACTTACATCGGTGACCAGCGGATTACCAGCCTGTAATGGATCTGGTTCGTAAACCACAAAATCACGGGAGACAGAACAATCATTCTCATCCCATACCCGCAGCCGGTAGGTACCTCCGGAAAGGTTGTCCAATGAAAGCCCGGACTCTCCCACCAATTCCTGAAAAGTTCCACTGATCTCTTTTTCCCATTGGTAAGTCAGGGTGCCGGTTCCACCACTGGCTGTGATTCCGGAAATGGCACCATCTTCCGCTCCGGTACAGCTGATGGGGGAAATATTTAAGTTGTCTTCATTGATCAGAAGTTCATCGGGAGCATCTATGGTAATGAATGAAGTAATATTACATACCGAAGAATAGGATATCCTCACTTCTTGCTGACCTGCCGGAAGTCCTTCAAATAGCAGGTCATTGCCGGTTTGCACCTCCCCGTCAACTGTAACGGTATAGGTGGTGGAAGCCTCATGAATTTGCACCCTGATACTGCCATCAGCAGCGCCAAAACAGCTTGGCTCAGTAGCTGTATAACTGATATCCGGGGCATCAGGAACGGATACATCAACGCTAAATGTATGCTCACAGCCTTCTTCATCTCGTACAGTAACCGTATTGATACCCGCTGGAAGCTGGCTGGCTTCCGGGCCAGTCTCTCCATTGCTCCATTCAATACTGTAGTTTCCCCAGCCTCCCTGAATATCAAATACCCTTGCCGAGCCATCATTGGAGCCCACGCAGGTCAATCCGGACAACAGGGTAATATCGCCGGATATGGCTTCTGCCGGCCCTTCCACAGTGACATCCAAATCAAGGTAGCAGCCTCCGCTATCACTTATCCTGACCGAATAATCCCCGGGAGAAAGCCCGGAAGCTGTCCTGGTGGTCTGCCCATCACTCCACAAATAGCTGTACCCACCCCAGCCTCCGGACCTGCTAACAGTGGCGGTCCCGTCGGCTGCACCAAAACAAATTTCAGGTGTGCTGCTCACTGAAGCAGTTAATGCAGAGGGCGGAGCCTCAATATTTACGGTATAGGTAAGGGTACACTCTGGGTAATCAACTCCTCCATGCCGGACGATAACAGTATGTTCTCCGGCAGAAAGACCGGGAAAATCTGCTTCCCCGGATAAAGCCCCGATTGAAATCACCTGTCCATTGACAACCAAATTGTTTGCCGGATCAAGTATATCTACTATGATTTCATCTGGAGGAAAGGAAAAGCCCATAAAAAGACGTTCCGCTTCCAGATAAATGACCCCATCAGCGTCGCCAAAACAACTGACGGGAGAAGTATTAAAAGACACTTCCAGAAGCTGTTCGTTTGCGATATTGAAAACCAACTCTTCGGGGCAATCCTCCAGCCTGTAGTCGTCTGTTACTTCAAGGACATAATCTCCTGCCTCAAGCTGATCATACCTGATCTGCCCTCCCGGAGCCGGTAGCCAACCTGTAGCATAGCTCCCATTGGCCCTTCTTATCCTAAAAGCCACATCTCCAAAAAAATCCGTTGCATCAAAAGTCACCCCCCCGTTGGCTTCACAGGTTTCAGGAAAGGTTCCGGCTCCAGCACCGGGAGCCAGAACCAGGGGTTCCACTTCCTCAATTTCAACACTTGTCAATTCCTTACAGCCAGTGGCATCTATTACTTCTACCAGATAGCTTCCTGCCGGAACACCATTCAAATCCAGGTTTCTACCATTTAAAACCGTGGTCAAAACCAGTGCATCACTTTCATCAAAAAAATTAATGGTAAATGGAGCAATCCCATTTTCTATGGTCCCATAAACCTGGCCAAAAGTTTCACCTTCACATTCCTGGTTTTCCTCGTAAAGTATATTTAAGATAAAATTCGTGCTACCTGAAAAGTTGATGGTTTCCGTGTAGGTGTTTCCATCACTGTCAGTCACAGTCAGGTTGTAATCCCCACCTTGTGCCTGTTCGATGGTACTCATGTCACTTTCACCCAGTCCCGCATCCGTTTGGACAATATTTCCTTCATAGCTCCAAACATAGGTATAGGGTGCCACACCATTTCTTACGCGGATCGAGGCCATCTTTTCACATTCAGAGAAAACAAATACATCCCGGATTATCGGTGCCGACCACGCTTCTTTTGCACCCGATAACCATAATAGGGCAATCAACATGAAAAGTGAGCTATTTGGATAGCGGTTTAACATAGGGATTTATTATGTCTTTATTGCAATAGCCCTCAGGCAGTTATTCTACTCTCTGTCGGAAACAGGTAAATCTTCCTTTCAGATAAGCACTTATATTTTGATCCTTATTTTTTGTATTATAGCCCAAATTAAAGGCATTTTATTTTTTGATATATAGTAATGTACACTTTACATATATTAAATTATATATCGTAAAATATAATTACTTTAAGTAATAAATATAATTATCTGATATTTACAAAGGACTTGTAGAAAAAATAAAAACCCTGGAGGTCAGGGTTTTCAATACTATATAAATTGCAGGAAGAGAATTGAAATGACTTTTATAGATAAATACAAAAACCTTTATAAGAAATTCAAAAAGAAGCACTTGAATAAAACCTAATTTGTTAATATGAATTATTTTGTGCATTCAATTTCTTTTAAAAAATCTTGGTACCAGGCCAAGCCATACTTCCTTACCAAAGCATCCTTTAAAAATTTATACAAAGGAACCCCCAAAGCTTTGCCTAAGTGACAAGCAGGGTCACAAATTTGCCACCTGTCGTAATTCAAGGCATCGTATTCATCGTATTTGGTAATTCTGATCGGATATAAGTGACAACTGATGGGCTTTTTAAATGATGTTTTCCCTTTATTATAAGCTTGTTCTATACCACACTTCAAAATTCCCCTTTCATCAGTAACAGCGTAGGCACATGCACCGTTTTTGCCAATAGTCGTTGTCCCTTTTTCGTTTTCCTGATCTATTTCCCATGTCCCCTTTTTCCTTATTGCTGCCCGTCCTTCAGCGGAAATAAAAGGGGCTATGGAGGCATATTCCTTTTCAAGTATTCCGGTCTCCTCCTCGGTCAAAGGAGCACCAGCATCGCCTTCCACACAACATGCTCCTTTACACTTTTCCAGATCGCAAACAAAAAAATGATCTTTGATATCATCACTGATTACCGCATTACCGACTACTATCATTTCTTTTTTTTTGCAAAGGTATTATTTTATTCAAATAGTCCCTAAAAATCCACATCCCTTTCAGGTTTTGCTAAAATACAAAAATGCCGCCTCTGCGAAGAGGCGGCATAACCCAGCACTATGAAGAAAAGCTTGTAAAAGCCTTACATATTAAGAACCAAAGGAACTTAGAATTGTTTGAATTTTTCTTTAAAATTTAAACTCATATCCTAATGTAATCAACCGAGGCAGACCTACCCTTATTCCCTGAGGCCTTCTACTTGCTATGTATCTTTCATTGGTCAAATTCTTGACTGAAAGATTAAATCGACTGTTCCATTCTTTAATCTGGTAGGCTAAGGTACCATCCAAAACAAAATAAGATGAGATTTTCCCCGATCTTCCATCGACTGAGGGTTGGATGGAATTGATCTCATCAGTAAATTGACTACCGATATAATTAGCCCCTAACCTGAATAATAATCCTTCGTTGGTTTCAAAAGTAAAGGCGGTATTGAGAAGCCACTCGGGAGCATAGGGAGTCCTGTTCCCATTGATATTCCTTTCCCCTTTAAACCTGTCTTCTGAAAATTCGGCATTGATATAGGTGGCATTGATATCATAATTCAGTTTGGATCTTTTCAAACCCAGAAGCCTGCTTAAATCAGCTACCAGGGCAGACTCTATACCTTGATGAAGGGTAGCACCTCCATTGACCACACCAAAACCGACCCCACCGGATGATTCAGATACGGGTATGATCTGGTTACTGAAATCCATCCTGAACCCAGTCAATTCTAAAAACATCCAACTGTTGGGTTCAGTGCGGAATCCGAGTTCAAGGTTCCAGCTTTTTTCTGCCTCAAGATCCAACACATCTCCGGTAGAAGTAATGGCATCTTTGGTTCGGGGAGGCGCGTAACCTTTATGAACCCCACCAAAAATATTCATCGCAGAAGTTGGCTTGAAGTTAAATCCCAAACCTGGTATCAGCTCCATGATGTTATTCCGGGCAAGTAAGGAAGTATCCCTTAAACCAACATCCGGGAAATTCCTTCTGAAAATATCCCTTTCGTAATTGAACCTTTCCATTCTTAAACCGGCATTCATTTCAAATTTTTCTGTCAGTTTAATCTTATTTTGGGCATAGGCACTTATGGCACGACCTGTCCTGACCTCATCTTCGACCAAAGCTCCACTTTTTACCCCCGCTTTAGTACCGTTGATCCTTTGCTCAAAGGCTCTTTCATATAAAAACCTGGTGCCGACCGTCAAAAAATTATTGAGATTAAAAAGCTGATGGGCAATTTCCAGTCTTGGTTCAAATCCCGCAACCTCAAACTCCCTGTTCCTGTTGCCTGTGCCATCCCTCATGAAAATAGCTCCTCCGGGGATATCCAAATCTCCCCAGACTACTCCTGTCCAGTTGGATGGAGCCTGGTTGTCATTGTTAATGGAAAAATCCTGACGGTTCCAGTTTCTTGTGGTGGTATAACCGTAAGCGATGGTCCTGATATTTATGTTTTTATTGATCTTGTACTTATGACTAAAACTAAGAGAATACCTTTTCACATCCAGGTTATCATCAGGGGCCAACCTGGTATAATCCATCCCTCCCTGTTCATACATGACCTGATTCAGTCCAATATAAGTAGAATTGGATGATTCGTCATAAATGCCCATTTTAACGCCCAGTTCCGAATCCTTGCCAGTATTAAAAAGAAATTTGGTGTTGAAATCAGTGATATCAAATGATGTAGGACCAATATTATCGCCTCTTTTTCGCATTAGATTTGCCTGAAAGCCTGTATTGCCAAAAGTATTGCCATAATTCAGCAATCCACTGAAAAATCCCCCCTGACCCCCCTGAATACGTATTGAGCCTTCCTGTTCCCGGGGCGGATTGGGTGTAATATAATTGATTACTCCGCCGATGGTTTGGGGGCCATAAAGGATCTGACCTGATCCCTTCAAAATTTCAATACCTGCCATTCGGTCTATTGAGGGAGAATAATACATTTCCGGTTCTCCATAAGGTGCGAGTGCCACAGGTACACCATCTTCCATGACCAATACTGATCTGCTGCGATCAGGATCCAGACCACGAATACCAACATTCACCCGCATTCCCAATCCCTCTTCATCAACGACGTGTACCCCGGGCGACCTTCTTAACACCTCGTTTCCGCTGATAGGCTGAATGGTTCTGATTTCCTTTTCGTCAATGTAAGACACAGATCCAGGCACCCTGCTGAAAATCCTGTCTCTATTGGAAATCACTGTGATTTGAGGCATTTCAACCCCTATTTCTTCGAAAAAAAAGTTTAATTCCTTTGCTTCTCCTCCAGGTAGAACGACTTCCCTATATATTGGTTTGAACCCTATTGCAGAGATTTTAAGGGTATAATCGCCATCTTCCAAATCATAGATTGTAAAGCTACCATCAACACCTGTTAAAACCCCCTTAACTGTTCCAATCACCTGTACATTGGCATATGGAACGGGCTCCCCTTCATCTGATTTTACCTTACCTTGAATCACAATTTGACCCTCTTTTTCAGTATCGGTAGCCGAAAATCCAGTAAAAGTAGTGGCCATCAAAAAAATAACTCCCAACAATACTCCAGCAAATCCGGACCTCTCTTTTTTTGTAAATGAATAGTATATCTTCATCAAATGATATTTTTCGTATGAAAGTATGACTGATTTTATTTAGACTGTTTTTTAATAAGGCAAAAGTAAAGCCTATTTAAATTTGATCCAAATAAGAAAGGACCTATTCTTATTGGAAAATCGAAAAGAAAAAAAAAATTGATAGATAATGTCAATCAAATAATAAAAGCACCAAAGCTTGGGATAAATGGGCATATTTCATTTATTTTTGCATGGTGCAGGCTGGTTTGTCGCTATTCCTTACTCTACTAAGGAAGAGAGGAAAGTCCGGGCAACATAGAGCGCCATACTTCCTAACGGGAAGGGGTCCTGGGGGAGACGCCAGGGCTACAGATAGTGCCACAGAAAAAATACCGTCCCGATACTGGCAAATGCCCGTATGGGGATAAGGGTGAAATGGTGGGGTAAGAGCCCACCGCATGTCAGGTGACTGGCATGGCAAGGCAAACCTTATGGGTTGAAAGACCAAATAGGCTTCGGTCCAAGGGCTGCTCGTCCAATCCCGGTATCCGGGAAACCGAAGTGGGTAGGTCGTTAGATCTTTCCTGTGAAGGAAAGAGCAGATAAATGGCAAACGCTTCGAGAGAAGACACAGAACCCGGCTTACAGGCCTGCACATTTTTAACAGTAAAAAAAGCTAAAGGAAAATGCCGAAAATATTGATAATAGACGATGAGAAGGTTATCAGGTCCACCCTGAAAGAAATTCTTGAATATGAAAAATACGAGATTTTCGAAGCCCCGGATGGTGAGAAAGGGTTTGACATGATCAAAAATGAAGAATTTGATCTTGTTCTTTGTGATATCAAAATGCCAAAAATGGACGGGATCGAGGTCCTGACAAAATCGGCAGAGCTAGCCAAACAACCTCAATTCATCATGATTTCGGCCCATGGCAGTATAGAAACCGCTGTGGAAGCCACCAAAAAGGGGGCTTTTGATTTTATCCCAAAACCACCAGACCTTAACCGTCTGCTCCTGACGGTAAGGAATGCACTGGACAAGAAAACCCTGGTAAACGAAACCAAGGTTTTAAAAAAGAAATTGTCCAAAAAGCTGGATATGGTAGGTGAATCTCAGGCCATAAATATTGTTAAAGAAACCATTGAAAAGGTTGCCCCCACAGATGCCCGGGTTTTGATCACCGGACCAAATGGTACCGGAAAGGAACTTGTCGCTCACTGGGTGCACGAAAAAAGCAGTCGTGTGGCGGCCCCGTTCATCGCGGTAAATTGTGCGGCTATTCCCTCCGAACTGATAGAAAGTGAACTTTTTGGACATGAAAAAGGTGCTTTCACTTCTGCCATGAAGCAACGTCAGGGCAAGTTTGAGCAAGCCAATGGAGGAACCATCTTTTTGGATGAAATTGGAGACATGAGCCTTTCTGCCCAGGCCAAGGTTTTGAGGGCCCTGCAGGAGCATAAAGTCAGCCGGGTAGGTGGGGACAAAGACATCAAAATAGATGTGCGCGTACTGGCTGCCACCAACAAAGACTTAAAAAAGGAAATAGCCGAAGGTAATTTCCGGGAAGACCTTTACCACCGAATCAGCGTCATATTGATTCAGGTTCCACCCCTCAGGGACAGAAAAGAAGACATCCCCCTTTTGGTTGATAAATTCTTGGGGGACATCGCCGCAGAGTATGGAACAGCCAAAAAAGAGATTGACGCCAAAGCCATCCTTAAACTACAGGAATTTCCCTGGACAGGAAACATCCGGGAACTGAGAAATGTGATCGAGAGGTTGGTGATCCTTGGTGGAAAAAACATCTCCGCCGATGACATCAAAAAATACGCAAATTATTAGATCCCTTTACTACTAGCCTCTAACTTCCACATCCGTTGTCTTGGCATAAGCCGGACAAGGCTTGCTGGAAGCACAAGAAGACAATATCAAAATCGCACCTACCACCAAAATTGTCATTATTGTTTTCATAGTCATGTTATATTACGCCCAAATATGTGTATTTAGTATTTAAATACAAAATTAATTAATCATTAAATTACATCCCCTTATTTCGCTGTTGTCCATTCTTCCCAACACTGAAAAACTCCCGTCCTTATTTTTTTTGCCCAAATCCTGGGTTTCCAAAAAAGCACAGGAATGAACATTTGCCAGGTCGATGATATTGATAGCACCGGATCTGTCTTTCACCATATGAAAAGGGTCATAGGCATCACGAATCAATACCCGTAAGCTGGGTGTTTCCCAAAACCTGCCATCACCCGGAGAATAGGCCTGGGACATTAATTCCGTCATTCCGTACTCTGAATGAATATGATCAAGCCCAAAACTTTTTTTAAGATGATCATGAACTTCCTCCCTGACCATTTCCTTTCGGCGGCCCTTCATACCTCCAGTTTCCATAACGATCAGATTGCCAAAATCAGTATGATCCGCAACTTTTTCGGCAAGATCTAAAAGGGCAAAGGTAACACCCATCAGCAATACTTTTCTTTTCCCGGCCCTAAGCACCCTGATTTTTTCCAAAAGGGCCTCATGTTCGTACAAATAAAACCCGGAATGTTCGGATCGGCTTTTTTCTATAAAACACGCAGCCATGTCGACCAGAGAACTCCCCTCTCTTTCCATATAGGAAGGTAAAAGGGCAAGGATGTGGAAATCTTTCAAAGAACCATAGACCCCTTCAAATAAGTTTACAGCATGAGAAAGATAAAAAGCTTTGGACCATATATAATGCCTGCTGTGCTGCATTCCGGTGGTTCCACTACTGGAATAATATTGGTCAAACTGCTCCTCGGGACCGGAAACCACTTTTTCTGATTTGAAAAATGAGATGGGCAGGTAGGGAATATCGGTCAACCTACTGATCTTTTCTGGCTGAATATTCCTGGCTGTGATATAATCCCGATAAACCTTGTTGTTTCTGGACTGAAAATGAAACAGCTCAAGCGCCGCCGCTGTAAAATCCCCGATTTTACCTGAATTTATTTTTTCGCTAAAACTTTTAAAATAATTCATCGTTATTTTATGGTAAAACCTAAAATTTAATCATTTTTACACCCAACCGATCCAAATGTAAAATTACGGATTACCCATGAAGTTAAAAAATCATTATATCATCGTCCTGATCATATTGTCCGTTTGGGGAGGCTGTATCTCACCTCCAGATGATTTCCCAACCATACCGGATATCAGTTTCAACAATATGGAGTTTGTTCAGGCTTCCGGAGCTGATTCTTTGATCATCACCCTAAATTTCAGGGATGCTGAGGGGGATCTGGGATTGAATGCCAGGGATTTATTCCCGCCCTTCAATGAACTCAATTATCTCACTGATGATGAGGGCAACTTTATCACATACAGCAACAGGCCGGATGATGCCCCCTCATTTAACAACCGGGATTGGGTTATCTTCCCTTTGATCAACAATGTGGAGATCGAGGATACCCTTTGGGTTTCAGAAAATGAAGATTACTATAATATTTTTGTGAAATTTTTTATCAAAAGAGGAGGTAATTATACAGAATTTAAATGGTCAGACCCTCCTTATTTCACCACTTTCAATGGTAGATTTCCAAGAATGCTTGAGGAAGAAAGGGGAAGGGCCATAGAAGGGAATATCCGTTACTCCATGCTTTCCCTGGGATGGAACAGCATTTTTCGTACGGATACACTCCGGTTGGAACTTCAGGTTCAGGACAGGGCACTAAACCGCAGCAACGTAGTAACTACACCCGATTTCACCCTCGCCCAGATAGAAAGGTAAAAAAGCAGACAGTTCCTGGCACCTTTTTACTTAATAGATGGCCGGAAATTTACCCGGATTGGCTTCGTGCATGATTTCATAAACCTTTTCTATCACATCATCACTGCTGGGTTTGGAGAAATAATCCCCATCTGATGAATAGGCAGGCCGGTGTTCTTTGGCGGAAAGGGTTACAGGCTTCGCATCCAGGTGAAAATAAGCATTCTGCCCTTCTATTACCTGCTGCATCATAAATGCCGATGCCCCGCCAGGAACATCTTCATCGGCAAAAATGACCCGATTGGTCTTCTTGACAGAAGCAGAAATGACCTGATTGACATCAAATGGAACAAGGGTTTGCACATCTATCACCTCTACGGAAATCCCTATTGCAGCCAACTCCTCGGCAGCATTCAACACTATTCGGCACATGGCACCGTAGGTCACCACGGTAATGTCCTCACCTTCTCTTAGAATCTCAGGATGACCTAAAGTCAATTTAAAATCCCCAATATTCGAAGGCATTTTTTCTTTTAGCCGGTACCCATTGAGAACTTCTATCATGATGGCAGGCTCATCTGCCTCTAAAAGCGTATTGTACATTCCCGCGGCCTGGGTCATGTTCCTGGGTACACATAACAATATACCTCTCAGACTGCTCAAAATCATTCCTATGGGTGATCCTGAATGCCAAACACCTTCCAGTCGATGCCCTCTGGTCCTGATGATCAAAGGTGCTTTTTGTCCACCTTTGGTCCTGTAATGCAA
This sequence comes from Cyclobacterium plantarum, assembly GCF_011290685.1. GTDB lineage: Bacteria > Bacteroidota > Bacteroidia > Cytophagales > Cyclobacteriaceae > Cyclobacterium > Cyclobacterium plantarum. Next base: position 84,840 of record NZ_JAANYN010000005.1, on the reverse strand, counting down.
ACAAGCAAGGTCATCTGACAGTGTCATCAAGGCATAGATCAGGTAGTCCAGGTATTGAATCTCTGTGATAGGCCTCAAGCCTCTGAGGGCAGCACCAATGCCCTGGCCTATGATACTTACCTCCCTTATTCCCGTATCCGTTACCCTCAGTTCACCATGTTTGGCCTGCAGACCTGCGAAGGCCTGATTCACATCTCCAATTTTGCCCACGTCCTCTCCTATCGCAAAAACCCTGGGGTCTCTGGCAAGCATCTCATCAAAACAAGCTTTCAATATTTCGCGGCCGTCTACCATAGGTGATGGATCGGTATACTCTACCGGCACCGGAACTATTTCAGACGAGCGGGCTTTGGATTCACTGTACTGATGACTGGAGTAACGCTCCACATTCAATTGCTTCTGTAGGCGGTACCATTCCTGAATTTTGGCTTTTATCTCGGTTGGCTCATTTCTAGACAGGAACAATGCTTTTCTGACAGAACTGATGACATCCATGCGGACAGGGTTGAGCATTTGTCTTAAATCCTGGGCCAACTGGTTCAATTCACTTTTGCAGGCACTGTTACCTGCCAACTCCCTGATCAGCAGGACCGCTTCGTCCAATTCTTCCTTTATCGTAGTAGTAAACGCCTTCCAGGCTTTGTCCTTACTGTCCTTAACCAGTTGTTTGGTGGCTTCATCTATCTTGTCGAGCTCCTCTTTGGTGGCAAAATTATTATCCAGGATATATTCCCTAAATTTTACCACACAATCATTTTCCGCTTCCCAGGCCAACCGTGCTTTGCTTTTATACCTTTCATGGGATCCCGATGTGGAATGGCCTTGTGGTTGGGTCATTTCTGTAACATGAACCAAAACAGGAACATGTTTTTCCCTGGCCAAAGTTGCAGCTTTCCTGTAGGCAGTCACCAAACCTTCATAATCCCAGCCTTTTACAACCAGGATCTCATATCCCTTCTCCTTGTGATTTCTTCTAAATCCTTCCAAAGCAGCAGAAATACTGGCCTTGGTAACCTGAAATTCATTGGTAACTGAAATACCATAGTCATCATCCCAAACCGAAATCACCATGGGCACCTGTAAAACTCCTCCCGCATTGAAAGTTTCAAAAAACATTCCCTCTGCCGTGGAGGCATTACCGATGGTCCCCCAGGCCACCTCGCTGCCTTTATTGGAAAAAGTCTTCATGTTGTGGAGTGCGGGATTTTCCCTGTACAGCTTGGAAGCATATGCCAATCCCAAAAGCTTTGGCATTTGGGCTGCGGTGGGAGAAATATCTGCGGTAGAATTCTTGATCTCCATCAAATTCTTCCAGGAGCCATCATCATTCAGGGATCTGGTGGCAAAATGCCCATTCATCAACCGACCTCCACTGGCAGGTTCTGCTTTGATATCCGTATGTGCATAAAGCTGTGCAAAGTACTCCTGCAATCCCAATTCCTCCATGGCAAACATCAAGGTCTGATCCCGGTAATATCCTGACCTGAAATCCCCTGGTTCAAAATACCTGGCCATCGCCACCTGAGCCAATTCCTTTCCATCTCCGTAGATGCCGAATTTGGCCTTACCCATGAAAACTTCTTTCCTCACCGTCAAAGAGGCATGCCTGCTGATCATGACCATCTTGTAATCGGCTAAAATCCGCCTTTTATCTGAAATTACTGCTTTTTCTTCAGTCAATGTGGATAAGGATTCCGTATTCATCAATTAAACTGTTTTCTTCTCATGGGGAGTACCAAGGTTTTCAAAAATACACATTTTTTGGAGTTATCCCAATTTTCAAAAGTATAAAAAATCAATTAGAAACAATATTATTCTAAATTATCGGAAATAAACATTAAAAAAAGTATTAAATTCTTTAATATTTAAATTTACGAAACAAACAATCAATCAGCGCCTGCCAATATTATTTATACTTCTATCTCAGGCCTGAAAAAACAAAAAAACCCAGCTATTTTTATTATCTCCCAACTTTTTATGGAATCTGAAAACTTTTCTCCTGTGAAAGTTCCCTGCACTGGGCAGGCTGCTTATATTTGCTGAAGACTTTAACCAAACCATTTCAACCATGCGCATAGCCGTTCCCAAGGAAATCAAAAACAATGAAAACAGAGTAGCCCTAACTCCCGCAGGAGCGAAAGAGTTCGTCAAAAACGGCCATGAGGTTTTTGTTCAAAAGTCGGCCGGAGAAGGCAGTGGATTCAAGGATGAGGCTTACGAAACAGCCGGAGCAACGATCCTGCCCAGCATTGAAGCTACCTATGAAACAGGCGAAATGGTTATGAAGGTCAAAGAACCCATCGCCTCGGAGTATGAATTGATCCGGGAAGACCAGTTGCTATTTACCTATTTTCATTTTGCTTCTTATGAACCGCTTACCAGAGCCATGGTGAAAAGCAAAGCGGTCTGCCTTGCTTATGAAACCGTTGAAAAACCAGACAGCAGCTTACCCCTCCTGGTGCCAATGTCTGAGGTAGCAGGCCGCATGGCCGTTCAGAAAGGGGCAAACTATCTGGAGAAACCTCTGGGTGGAAGGGGAATTTTGTTGGGGGGTGTACCGGGAACTCTACCTGCAAAAGTCTTGATCCTGGGCGGGGGTATTGTTGGCACCCAGGCGGCATGGATGGCCTCAGGGCTGGGGGCGGATGTAATCATTCTGGATGTGTCCTTGCCACGCATGCGTTACCTTTCTGATGTCATGCCCAAGAATGTCAAAACCATGATGTCCAATGAATACAATATCAGAAACCTAATTCCAACGGCTGACTTGATCATAGGAGCTGTACTTATCCCCGGAGCCAAAGCACCTCACCTGATCACCAAAGATATGCTCAAGGAAATGGTGCCCGGCACCGTATTGGTTGATGTAGCGGTTGATCAGGGAGGTTGCATAGAAACCTGCAAACCTACCACTCACGAAAAACCCACCTATACCATAGAAGGCGTACTTCATTATTGTGTAGCCAATATGCCGGGAGCGGTTCCCTATACTTCCACACTCGCGCTGACCAATGCTACCTTGCCTTATGCATTGGAATTGGCCAAAAGTGGCTGGAGAGATGCATGTATCAGGTACCCTGAACTGAAAGCCGGGCTAAACATCATCAAAGGAGATGTGGTGTATCAGGCAGTCGCCAATACTTTTAACCTTCCCTACGTACCCGTAAGTTACTACCTGAACCACAACTAGGTTTTATGGTTAAAAATCAAATTGCAGTAAAACCCTGATTTTTATCAGGCTTTCAAACTTCTCTTGTCATAGTTTCCGGAGGCAGGGATGGGGTAATTTGTACCTTCAAACAATTATTCTATCCCTATGTCGGCATCAGACCTCATTAAAAAATACAATGTCCCGGTCCCAAGATATACCTCCTACCCGGCCTTACCACACTGGAACAATAGCTTAAGCGCAGAAAATTGGAAGAACCATTTCATTCAGGCATATGAAGAATTTGGCAAGTCAGATGGAATTTCCCTCTACATCCACTTACCTTATTGTGAAAGCCTGTGTACTTATTGCGGGTGTAACAAAAGGATCACCAAAAATCACCGGGTAGAATTACCGTATATTTCCGCCATAATGAAAGAGTGGAACCTTTACCTTGAACTACTGGACGAGAAGCCCAAACTTGCAGGAATCCACCTGGGTGGTGGCACGCCTACCTTCTTTTCTCCAATAAGCCTCGGAATCCTGCTCAAGCACATCAGCAGAACCTCCACCCGCTCAGAGAAATTTGAATTTAGCTTTGAAGGTCATCCCAACAATACCAGCAAAGACCACTTGCAAACGCTGGCCCAATTCGGGTTTTCCAGAGTGAGTTATGGTATTCAGGATTTTGACCAGCAAGTACAAGTCGCCATCCACCGCATACAGCCCTTTGAAAAAGTTAAAGAAGTAACAGAACAAAGCCGACAACTGGGCTATCGCTCCATAAATTTCGACCTGATTTACGGCTTGCCCCATCAGACCCTGGAGACCATGAAAGCCACCTTCCAAAAAGTGAAGGAGTTGATGCCCGAAAGGATTGCCTTTTACAGTTATGCCCACCTGCCAGCTGCTTTTCCTGCACAAAAATCATTTGAGGCTTATTTGCCAGATGAAAATCAAAAGAGGGATTTGTACGAGCAGGGTAAAAACTGGCTCCTCGAAATGGGCTACGAGGAAATTGGGATGGATCATTTTGCGCTACCCGGGGATCCATTGTTAAAGGCCAAATACAATAATAAACTCCACAGGAACTTTATGGGCTACACCACCTCTCCATCAAAAATACTCTTAGGACTGGGCTGCAGTGCCATCAGTGACATTTATTACGCCTATGGACAAAATGAAAAGTCCGTCGATCTTTACAAAGAGAAAATAATAGGGGGAACAATTCCTTTGGTAAAGGGCCACGTACAAAACGAAGCAAACCTTAAAATCAAAAACCTGATCATGGAGCTGATTTGCAACCACAAAGCTTCCTGGAAAGATCTGGAATCCTTATCAGAAGAGCTGTTGGATCAACTATTGGTTTTTGAGAAGGAGAAAATGGTTGCTTTTGATGCAAATGGGGTAAGGATCACGAGGGAAGGCAAACCTTTCGTGCGAAACATATGTGCGGCTTTTGATCCCTACATGCAAAACAACAAAAAATCAAAGCCCCTTTTTAGCAAAGCCATTTGATTGCTTATCTTTGCGAAAACCATTCGTAAATAATGCGCATCAAAGCAATTTGTACAGATATAGACGGGACTTTACTGGATCAAAACCGGGAAATCTCCAAACGCACCCGGGAAGCTTTCGCAGCTCTGCCTGCAAATTTCCCTGTCATTCTGGCCTCATCCAGAATGCCTGCCGCCATGACGCATTTACAGAAAGACCTTCAAAGAGAAAACAATCCTATAATCTGTTACAATGGAGGCTTTGTAATCCATCCTCCCAAAAAGCAGCACTCAGCCCTGAGCTCTACCTGGATTGAAGCAGAAATATGCGGAAAAATCGTCGAACTGGCCAGAAATAAGGATATCCATATCAGTCTTTATTCCGCAAATGAATGGTATGCGCCACAAGTGGATAAATGGACCGAAAAAGAAGAAAAAGCCACCAAAGTAAAAGCAGGCATCCTCAAAAATGCTGTCGTTATCGATTCCTGGCAAAGAGAGCAGCGGGGTGCACACAAGGTCATGTGCATGGGAGAGGCTGATGACATTCAATGGCTTTACCGTCAATTGGAGCAAAATTTTTCAACCATGCTTCATCTTTACCGCTCCAAAGACACCTATATAGAAATTGCGCCCCGGTCCATTTCCAAAGCGACAGGTTTGGAACTGATTCTTAAAAGCTACAACATTGCCATGGAAGAGGTCATGGCTTTTGGGGACAATTTCAATGATATCGAACTATTGAAAAGCGTTGGACTGGGCATAGCCGTGGGAAATGCCCGGGAAGAGGTAAAGGCAGTAGCCAGAAAACTCACGGCCAAAAGCAAAGCAGATGGGGTAGCCATGGCCATAGAAGAACACCTGCTTTAAAGTAAAAAGGCCTCGTCTTCCGTTGTACCAATGGCCCTTTCCAAAAATCGATAGAAAGGATGCATCATTTCAAAGGCCGATATTGACAGTTTTACATAATTTCCAGATTGAATTTCCTGATCGCTTACAGGTCTTGAAACAATAAAACTTTTGTACTTCAAATACTTGAGGTAGGGGTGGTCCTTATCATAATCCCGGGGGGAAGACTTCAGCTGCTCACCTTCCATATCCCCAAAAAAGGAGTGGAATTCGGGTCGGTGTAGGATGTTGTCCAGTTCTTCTCCTGAATAATCAATCTCCTGCCTAATTTTTTTCAAGGTGTCTGCAGCAGGCATATAAATCCCTCCTCCTACGAAGCTTCCACCAGGCTGCATATGAAGGTAATATCCCGGTCCTAGTGACTTTTTCCCGCCTATTGCAAAATAGGCCGCCATGTTGGTCTTGTAGGGCTGCTTATTGGCACTGAACCTGACATCCCTGTTTTGCCGGAAAATACAATCCTTTGGACGCAGCTCGGAAAAAAGTGGCTGCCTCTCACTCAAAGCCGATAGGATTTCTGCCACATCCTCCAAAAGACGCTCCTTTACCTGTAGGTACCAATCCCTGTTGGCATCCATCCAATCCTTGGAATTATTTTGGGTCAATGCTTCAAGAAAATGTAAAATAGGGGTATTTCTCATGGTTTTAAAACTCAACTCATCCGGAAAATGTTATTCTCTCTGTTCAACTGCGTTCTTCGCGCAATTAAATATAAAAAATTGTTTCAACATTCCAGGCTACTTAACCCGATCTTCCTAACCGTTATCACTTAAAGTTACTTGCCGGAAAAGTAAAACCATAACCTCTTTTTTATATATCGAGCGGATCTAGGCCATGGCTACCATCAAGGCTTCGTCCGGAATCCTTTACCTCCAAAAATGTCCGGAAAAGAACCGTTAAAGAAATGATCTGAAGCCTTCCAAATGCCCTTCCGGACACCATATTAACTCCCTCACATTTCAAAAGTAAAAACCATATTGATCTGATCTGTAAGCGTTTGCTCGTCGGGACTAAGTGTTGGAGGAGTATACTGGTCGCTGGCTTTCATCCTCATGGATTCTGCTCTGTAAACCACAGGCTCAATGGAGGATCCGGACTGGTAATTGATTTTATGCACCGAAACCCTGGATAAATTCAGGGATGCAGCAATGATGTCGGCCTTTCTTTTTGCATCGGCTATGGCAAGCTGCAATAATTTTTCCCGGTACGTCTTCTTGACTTCATCAGACAACCTGTATTCCATTTGGAAGCCCAAATCGGTGGCCTCATGAAGGGCCTGAATTATTTTGACCAAATCTTCACCAGTATCCTTTACCAGTATGCTTAGGTTTTGACTGGCCACGTACCCACTGTCTTTCGTCGTCCCTTTAATGTAAATCCTGTTTACATTTACGAAGTAATTATCCGCTGTCATTTCGTAACCTTTCACACCACTTTTCTCTAATGCTTTGGTTACCTGTTTGGCCTTTTTATTTAATGCAGCTGTCACCTCGGCCGTTTTCATCGCTTTTTTTGAAAGGGAAACGGTCAGCATAACCTGGTCCGGCATTACCTTGATTTCACTTGTGCCCTGTACAGCTATTTGATTTGATTCCTGGGCAAAAACCCCAAAGGTATTAACAAGGAGAATAAAGAGGAACAGAATGATTTGTTTCATAAGTGTATAATTTGTATTTAAATGGCCACATGCCCGCCGGGATGATGCCAGTCGAGCGGGGAATCTTTGCCGATTAAAATAATCATTGCCCTGTGTGTTTAACGATGATTTCAATCGTATCGATTTCATGACTTTCTGAATTTCATGTATGGATACAGCCTTTACGGTATCTCTTGCCATAAAGTTATGACAAATCATGGGCCAGAATAAAAACCAACTGGAATCCCTGCCTCAAAAATAAACAGGGTAAGATTGAAATGGCTAATTGACAATAAGTTATATCAAAAATTCAGCACAAATTGATTTGCCGCAAGAATTTCTTCCTCTCGTATGCTGTGGAACCGATCTGGAAAACCGACTGCTTTCACCCTGGCCCCCAAAGTTGTCAACATGCGTTCGGTTTCCTTAATCCTGGAAAAGGGAACATGAAAATCTTCCAGGCTGGCCCCAATGAATACCGGAGTACCTTTAAGGTCTCCTTCGTAGGGTGAAAGTGATTCCCCTATCAAGCCTCCGGTAAAAGCAATCACTCCACCATATCTGGCAGGATGTCGTGCTACAAACTCCAGTGAAAGGCAGGCCCCCTGTGAAAAACCAATAAAATACAGTTGATCAAGGTCCTTTTTCTGATCCAATACATGTCGCACCAGATTATTGATTATTTCCAGGGATTGGCTCAGATGGGGCTCGTTCTCCTTTTCCGGAGCCATGAAGCCATAGGGATACCAGGTGTTGCCCGGTGCCTGAGGTGCCAAAATCGCAAAATCATCCAGCGCCAAAGCATCTGCCAAGCCTAATAGGCTGCCTGCAGTTGCCCCCCTGCCATGAACCAGAATGGCTATCTTGTCAGCTGTTGTTAAATCCTTTCCTGTTTTAATTATTCCTTCCATCGTACATCATAATTAACCTGTATCGGCCCAAGTTGCTTTTCAATTTGCGCTCTTTGTGGCTCGGCCCAGTCTGGCAGTTTTAACGCATTACCCAGGCCCTCACTGGACTCGTCAATCAAAAATCCTGGCTCATCAGTGGCCACTTCAAACAATATCCCTCCGGGTTCCCTGAAATAGATTGATTTAAAATAATTCCTGTCTTTTACTTCAGTAACCGGTAAACCAAAGTCATGCAATATTCCCTGAACGCGTAATTGCTGCGTTTCATCCTTTGTCCGGAAAGCCAAATGGTGCACCGAACCGGCACTTTGGATGGATCGTGAGTCAGGATCGGCCACGACCAGGTCTATGGTCTCTCCTGGCTTTCCAGCAATCCCATAACGGAAACGATTGTCCTGTACCTTATCGATCAAGCTGTAGTTCAATACTTCTGTCAATACTGCAGCAGTTGGCTTGCTATCCCTGACATTCAGGGTAGCACCAAAAAAACCCTTGATGGCCATATCTTCTGGAATACTTCCACCTGACCATCCCTTCCTGTCGTCTGCCTTTGCAGCCACCAACTCGAGGCCCATTCCATCATGGTCGGTAAACCTGATCAATTGCTCCCCAAACCTGCTTATCGTATCAGAATGTACAATATTCAGGGAACTTAACCTGTCTTTCCAAAAATCAAGAGATCCGGCAGGAATCGAAAAGGAGGTGAAAGTCATTTCCCCCAATCCTCTCCTTCCCCTGGCGGCAGCCTTAAATGGGAAAAACGTGAGGATAGTCCCGGGACTTCCCTTTTCTGTACCAAAATAGAAATGATACACATCCGGAGCATCAAAATTGATGGTTTTTTTTACCAGTCTCAAGCCCAGAACCTGGGTGTAAAAATTAACATTTCGCTGTGGATCTGAAGCAATAGCTGTTACGTGATGGATACCTGAAATTAAATTTTCCATGGGTCAAGGATTAATTTCCGGGCCCTGAAAAATTCCAGAACCCGGAATGAATGTACAGATTTATTGTTTTACCAGCTGTATACTGGCCAGAATTTTTACTTCGTCACCGACGACAACACTTCCCGCCTCGGTCACGGCAGACCAGGTCAAACCAAAGGCTTTCCTTGAAATTTTTCCCTCCAGTTCAAAACCAGCCTTAGTTTGTCCATAACCATCCACGGCCACTCCTCCATGGTCTACCCTGAAAGAAACCGGCTTGGTTGTCTCTTTGATAGTCAGTTCACCATTCAGAAAAAACTCACCCTCCTTTTCTTCCAGCTTGCCATTGGCAAAAGTCAGTTTTGGATGGTTGGCGGCATCAAAAAAGTCGGCCGATTTCAGATGTGTGTCCCTGTCCTTCTGGTTGGTATCAATGCTGTCAATATTTGCGGTAAAGCCAACGCTTGCTCCGGAAAAATCGTCGTCTTCTGTTGCTGCCTGCCCATCAAATTCCCTGAAATAACCGGTTACGGTAGAAATTACCAGGTGCTTTACCTTAAAGGATACTTCTGAATGTGTTGGATCAATGGTCCATTTTGTAGTGCTCATAATGTTGAATTTTAATTGTTTAGAGATTTATTTTATAAGTTAGTACATTTTATGTATATACATGTTTTTGAGTAAAAATTTTTATCCTCTTAGTTTATCCAAAAGCCCATTCAATTGAATGGCTTCTTCCTCCGAGAGTTGTATGGAATCCTTATTGAACAGCTTTACTTCATTTTCCAATCGACTGAGCGTCTCTAAACCCTTATCCGTAATGGTGATATCCACTTGTCTGCGATCTTCTGCACATTCTTTCCTTTCTACCATCCCCTTTTGTTTCAGCTTTTCCACCAAACGGGATGCGTTGCTCATTTTATTGAGCATCCTGTCCTGAATGGAGGAAACCGTTGTGGGATCCGGATGCTTGCCCCGGAGAATCCTTAACACATTGTATTGTTCCGGAGATAAGCCGTAAGGCTTGAAAAGTCTGCTTTGGCGGGAAACCAGGTAACTATGGGTATACAGCAAGTTTACCATCGCCTTGGTATAAACATCCTTAAAGGGCTTTTGCCTGATTTCCTCTTCGATTTTCATTTATTTCAATTTGTATTTAATGTATATACATTTATTACAGGTAAAAGGTTTCAAAAAATGGAAAATTATTTTTAAAAACCCCATAAAAACCTGATTTACAGGAAAATTTGGTTTACTTAAGTTCTCAATATGTCCATGGTTTTTGCTTTCAGTATATTCAGGCTGTTGATCCAACCCAAAAAGACAGTGAGCGCAGTGATCAGTCCGAAGACCAACAATAAGGGCAGCCATTCCATTCGAAAGCTAATTTCAAAAACATAATAGCTCAATAAGAAAGCGGCTATTACAGATAGCACCACCCCTCCTCCCGCGGCAAGACTTCCCAGAAAAAAGTATTCCAGTGCATTGATTTTCAACAAAACCCTTTTCTCTGCTCCAATGGTCCTCAATAAGATATTTTCCCTGATGCGTTGAAACTTACTGATCAGCAGGGAACTGATCAACACCAATACGCCTGTAAGAATGCTAAACAAAGCCATGAACTGAATGACAAAGCTGATCTTGCTCAAGATATCTTCCAGGGTCTCGACGATCATGCTCAGGTTGATGACGGACACGTTGGGAAACTGCCTCACCATCAGGTTTTGTATGTCTGCAGATTCCTGATCATTTTTGGTTTTGGTGATCAGCACATGGAATTTTGGGGCATTTTCTAAAACCTTATCCGGAAAAACCACCAGGAAATTGGTAGACACTTGTCTGAAGTTAACTTTTCTGAAACTCCCCACATAGGTGGTTAGTGGCCTCCCCTGCACGTTAAAGACCACTTCATCTCCCAATTCCACATGATTTCTTTCCGCATAGCCCTCTTCCATGGATACGAAAATGCTGTCATTCTCGCTCTCATAAGGAATCAGTTTACCAGCGATCAGTTCCTCTGTTTTGATCAGGGTATCCCTGTAGGTCACCCTGAATTCGCGGTCATACATGGAGTTGGACCTCCTTTCCTCATCGGGCAATTCCTCATTGTCCGTTTTGGTGAGTCCATTGACTTCCGACACCCCCATCGTAACTATAGGCACGTGCTGCAGAAGAGGCAAGCCCTTTTCTTCCAGCACCGATTTCATGCTGTCTACCTGATGCGTTTGGATATCAAAAAACAACATGTTGGGCTGGTCCTCCTTATCAGCAAACCGAACTTCATCCAAAAGTTGGTTTTGGATAAAAAACAGGGTGCCGATCATGGCCGTTCCCAAACCAATGGTAGCCAGTAACGACACGGTTTGGTTGTTGGGCCGGTATAGGTTGGCCAGGGCCTGCCTGGCGGGATAATTGAGGGAAATCGGAAGAAATTTCCGGATGGCCTTCATGGTGCCCAAAGCCAGCAGCCATAAAGCCCCGAATGCAAAAATCACGTATCCCGTAAACCATAAAGCTTCATCCCATTCCTCAAGCAGAAAAAAGCTAAATCCCAGAATAAACAACAAAATGGCTATCAACACCATCCAGCGCAAAGGATCCTTTCCCAGCCCTGTGGTCTGATCATCGGGCCTCAATGTCATCATGGGAGAAACCTTCCTGATTTTGAGTAAGGGAATCAAAGCAAAAAGAATGGATATCAGTACACCAGTGATGGTTCCCATGGCGATGGCTTTCCAGGAAATCTGTACGCTCACCTCCACGGGCAGAAAGTCACTGAAAACGAATGGCAATAAAAATTGCAAAAATGCACCCAAAGCAGCACCCAGAAGGGAGCCGATAAGCCCCATGATGAAAATTTGCACCAAATATACGATCACGATTTCTTTTGACCTTACCCCCAGACATCTTAAAACCGCAACAGATGGCAATTTCTCTTTTACAAAAACATTGATGGCACTGCCCACTCCTACACAGCCCAGCAAAACGGCAATGAAAGCCACCAGGCTCAGGAAATTGGTGAGGTTTTGAAAGGACCTGCCTGTAGAATTCTTTTGGGATTGCACGGTCTCATGATCTACCTTGTCCTCATCCCATTGCTCTTCATATTCGGAAACCAGGGCCTCTATCTCCAGTTCTTCCGGGAATTTAAAATAATGGACGTACTCTACCCGGCTGCCATATTGGACCAGGCCTGAGGCCTCCAATTGGTCCATCGGAATGTAAACCGCCGGTGCCACTGTGGCCGTAATGCCATTTTGGCCGGGCACCTTCTGCAATGACCCGACTATTTCAAGCGTTACATTGCCTACTTTAATGCTATCACCTACTGCAGCTCCAAATTGGGCCATTAGCGTTTTTTCCACCAAAGCCCTTTTGTTGCCTTTCCTGAAATCAGCCTCACCGGCTTCAGGGATTGTTTCCAGCTCTCCATAGAAAGGGAAATCTCCCTCCAATGCCCTTACCTGGGTGAGCCTGCTCTGGCCAACTTTCGGAAAATATACCATGGAAGCAAAATTCACCTCAAAGGCCTGTGCACTGGCCTGGCTTTCTATTTCAGGAAAATCTATGGGTTGCCTCTTTTCCAGGGACAAATCGGCTCCCAAAAGCTCTTTTGCCTGATCATCAATGTCTTTGCTCAGGTTATCGCCAAAGGAAGTAACGGCCACCAAAGCAGCGATTCCGATGACGATGGCAGAAACAAACAAAACAAGCTTAAGCCCCGTTTTCCTCAGCTCCCTTTTCGCCATTAAAAATGACCAGTTCCAATCAACCATTGACGGCCTCCTGTAATTTTCCCCCTTTAATATGAATAGAATGGTTGGTTTTAGCGGCCAATTCCAGATCATGGGTGACCAGGATCAGGGTAGTGCCCTCTTCTTCATTGAGCTGAAAAATAAGGTTCTCCACCATTTCCCCGGTTTCAGTATCCAGGTTGCCCGTGGGCTCGTCGGCAAATAAAATTTTCGGTTCGTTGGCAAAGGCCCTGGCGATGGATACCCGCTGTTGTTCTCCTCCTGACAGCTGGTTGGGGTAATGCGTCATCCGGTCTCCCAAACCTACTTTTTCCAAGAGTGCAGTTGCCTTTGTCCTGGCATCCTTCCTTTTTTTGAGTTCCAGGGGTACCATCACATTTTCCAGTGCAGTAAGGGTTTGTAAAAGTTGAAAATTCTGAAAAATAAAGCCTACCATCTGATTTCGGATAGCTGCCCTCTGGTCTTCATTCATCTTTTCCAAGGCCTTGTCACCCAATATTACGCTGCCGGAACTGGCCACATCCAATCCGGCACAAAGCCCTAAAAGTGTGGTTTTTCCGCTTCCGGATGGCCCGACTATGGACAAGGTATCACCAAGGCCCACTTCAAAACTAACCTGGTCCAAAACGGTGAGTTCCCGGTTTGCACTCCGGTAAGTTTTGGTCAGGTTTTCAACTTTCAATATATTCATAGCTTTCAAATAAAACATAAAAACCTTGGCAACAAAAACAATAGTGAATTAAGTTTAGTAATTTTAACACTTGCCCTTAAAATTAAATTCAATACCAATGAAAAACGCAATTTACCTGTTTCAGTTTTACCTGTTTTTGCTTATCCTGGGATTTTCCTGTAGCCAAAAGGAAAATAAACAAGCAGAAAGTTTCCCGGAAAGCACAGAAGTTCAGGAGAAGAGCGAAAGAAAAACCATTTTATTTTTCGGCAACAGCCTGACTGCCGGCTATGGAATAGAGGACTATGAAGCCTTTCCGGCACTGATCCAGGAAAAACTCGACAGTATAGAATCAGATTATCAGGTGATCAACGGTGGATTAAGTGGGGAAACCACTGCCAGTGGTTTGAGCCGACTGGACTGGTTTCTGGAAGAAAAACCGGCCATTTTTATTTTGGAATTGGGAGGTAATGATGGTTTGAGGGGGATTTCATTGGAAGAAACAGAAAAAAACCTTCGGGGAATCATCCGTTCGGTTCAGGAGGAGTACCCTGATACAAAAATTCTGTTGGCGGGAATGCAAATCCCTCCCAATATGGGACAGGCTTATACGGACAATTTCAGAAAAATGTATGCCGAGATTGCGGAAGATGAGGAAGTCGCACTTATTCCATTTCTTTTGGAAGGCGTGGCCGGTGATCCGGAATATAATTTACCGGATGGCATTCACCCTACGGCAGCCGGCCATCAAATTGTGGCTCAGACTGTATGGAAATATTTAAAACCCCTACTGTAAATATCAGTTTACCCTTAAAAATGACTGGAAGGTTTAAAAAAGCCTTGTAGATCCAGATAAATTCGTTTTTTATTTTACGAAAATTGTCTTACTTTTTGAAAAATTTTAATCAAATAAAAAAATATGAGTATTCATATACAGTCCGCTGAGGATTCCTATGACGTCATCATCGTAGGATCTGGTGCCGGTGGAGGGATGGCGTCCAAAATTTTGTCAGAAGCCGGTTTAAAGGTTGCCGTTGTAGAAGCAGGTGCTGATTTTGACCCTGCAAAAGAGGAGCATCGCACCCAATTGCGTCCTCCCTGGGAGTCTCCAAGGAGAGGGGCCGGAACAGTCAGGCCATTTGGTGATTTTGATGCAGCAATTGGTGGCTGGGATATTGAGGGCGAACCATATACGCGTGGCCAGGACAGTGAATTCGATTGGTTCAGGTCCAGGATGCTGGGAGGCAGAACGAATCATTGGGGAAGGATATCGCTAAGATTTGGTCCACTGGATTTCAAAAGAAAAAACCTGGACGGACTGGGCGACAATTGGCCTATAGGCTATGAAGATGTAGCCCCTTACTATGATAAGGTGGACAAATTGATCGGTGTTTTTGGGTCTAAGGAAGGTATCAACAACGAGCCGGACGGATTTTTTCTTCCGCCCCCCAAGCCCAGGCTGCATGAATTGCACATCAAAAAAGGTGCGGACAAAATCAATCTCCCTGTAATTCCTTCGAGATTATCCATATTGACCCGGCCGGTCAACAATGAACGGGGTACTTGCTTTTTTTGCAACCAATGCAACAGGGCCTGCCAGATATATGCGGATTTTTCCTCAGGGACCTGCCTGGTCAAGCCGGCCATGAAAAAGGGAAAAGTGGATCTTTTCACCATGTCCATGGTCAGAAAAGTAACCACCAATGAGCAGGGGGAAGCCACAGGCGTAACCTACATCAGCAAACTGGACATGCAGGAGTACAAACTCAATGCCAGGGTGGTGGTGTTGGGCGCATCAGCCTGTGAGTCTGCACGGATCATGTTGAATTCAAAGTCCAAGACACACCCGGATGGGCTTGGAAACAGTTCCGGGCATGTGGGCCGCTATCTGCATGATTCTACAGGTGCTGACCGGATGGGTATCTTGCCTGATATGATGGACAGGCAGCGGTACAATGAAGATGGTGTAGGCGGCATGCATATTTACACACCATGGTGGCTGAACGAAAAAAACCTGGACTTTGCCAGGGGCTATCATATTGAATACTGGGGAGGCATGGGCATGCCCTCCTATGGATTTGGCGGTGGTATGGATACCATGAGGCAATATGTAAAAGATGAGTTTGGCAAACCCAGTCCAAACGGGGGGTATGGCCAGGGCTTGAAAAAGGATATCAGAAGATTTTTTGGCAGTACTGTAGGTATGTCGGGCAGAGGGGAAAGCATCCCCCAATACAGCAATTACTGTGAGATCGACAATCAGGTAGTGGATAAATTCGGTATTCCTGTCCTGAAATTTCACTACAAATGGACGGATCAGGAATTGAAACAGGCCAGGCACATGCACGAAACATTTGAGGAAGTACTAGGAAGTATGGGTGCCATCATTCTGGGCAATAAACCCGGGGCCGAACAACAATATGGCTTGCACAAACCCGGCCGGATTATTCATGAGGTAGGTACTACCCGCATGGGAGACGATGCCAGCACGTCGGTGTTGAACAAGTTTTCCCAGGCCCATGACTGCAAAAATCTTTTTGTGGTAGACGGCGGGTCCTTTGTTTCTCAGGCAGACAAAAATCCCACCTGGACCATTTTGGCCCTTTCCTGGAGGACTTCCGAATACATCATTGATCAATTAAACAAGAAAAACATTTAAGGCCATGAACAGAAGAGAAAATTTAAAGCTTTTATTCACCGGTTCGCTTGCTTCAGGCTTCCTGTTTACAGGATGTGGTCCCGAAGCTCCTGAGACCACCGAAATCCCACACAATCCCACCATAGGGGAATTTGGCAGTTACGGCAGGACTCCTGAGGAAATCATTTACAATGAAAAGCTCAAATCCGCTACATTTTTCACCGAAGATGAGCGTAAAAAACTGGATGTACTGGTAGATATCATCATCCCTGCTGACGAGACCTCCGGAAGTGCCACGGAAGCCGGAGTACCTGATTTCATTGAATTCATGATGAAAGATATTCCAGCTTACCAAACTCCCATGCGGGGCGGACTGCTTTGGCTGGACCATAAATCAGATGAGCTGTTTGGCAGTAAATTTCTGGAAATAAGCGAAGAGCAAAGGATTCAGATCATTGATGAAATCGCCTACCCCGATAAGGCAAAAGCGGAGAATGAAGGAGGGGTACGTTTCTTTAACATGCTCCGGAATCTTACTGCAACCGGCTTTTTTACCAGCGAAGAAGGATTCAAAGACCTGGGCTATGTAGGCAACAGACCCAACGCCTGGGACGGTGTACCCGATGAGGTGCTTGCCAAGCACGGCCTTCAGAATGATCCCAAATACAAAGATGTTTACCTGGACATTACCACCAGAGGCACCATTGCCCAATGGGACGATGAGGGTAACCTGATCGGATAATCCCAAAATCTGTTCTATAGTTCTTTACACCTGCGGTGGTTGGTTTAATTTCGGCACCGCAGGTTTGCCCTTACCTTCAAAACCCAAATTTGCCATGAAATTTTTCCCAGCCTTTTGTTTATTGAATTTCATGCTGGTTTCGGGTGCCATTCAGGCCCAGAAATTGCCCATTTTCAATGGAAAAGACCTTTCCGGATGGCATGCCGATGTACCCGAGAAAGATGAAAATCCCGGAATAGGTCCTTCATTCGTCGTAAGAGATGGCATGCTGGTGAGCCTGGGCAGGCCGCTTGGACACCTGATTACCGATGATGTTTACGAAAACTACCGCATTACCGCTGAATACAGGTTTCCCGGTGAAACCGGCAACTGCGGGATTCTGGTCCATGCCTCCACCCCCAGGGCATTGTATGATATGTTTCCCAAATCCATAGAAGTCCAGATGATGCATGAAAATGCAGGGGATTTTTGGTGTATTGTGGAAGATATTGCCGTAGAAAACATGGTAGAAAGAAGGGGTAAAAAAGAAGATTGGGGCATCGTGGAAGGTAAAAACAGAAGGATACTAAACCTTACTGACGGATCAGAAAACCCGCCCGGTGAATGGAATCAGATGATTATTGAATGCTTTCAGGACCGGATCAAAGTCTGGGTTAATGGAGATTTGGTCAATGAAGGCTTCCATGCAACCGCCAGAAAAGGTCAGGTGGCTATTCAGGCGGAAGGCGCCGAAGTGGAATTTAAAAAACTAATCCTGGAACCCATTGATGGTCTTACTAAATAAAACTGGGCTACCCGTAAAAATCGGAAAGCCTTACCAAAGCCTTTCTGTCCAGTAACATTATCTTTTTCCCCTGAAGGTCTATCAGGCCATCCTTCTTGAATTCCGATAAAAGCCGGATCACCGTCTCTGTAGCAGTACCCACTATACCCGCAATTTCTTCTCTGGTAAGATTGATATCCAACCTTTGTTTGTCTCCTCCATCTACTCCATAGCTATCTCCCAACTTTAAAAGGGTTAAGGCCAGCCTTTCCCGGATGGATTTTTGGGTGGCATCCGTCAGTTGGCTTTCCATCATACCCACATCATGACAGAGGGAGCGGGTAAGCCTTCGGTGAAAATTATTGTCTTCCGACAATAGTTTTAAAAATACTTCCTTAGGAACAAAACAAATCCTGGCATCCTCTACGATGGTTGCGGTAGTGGTATAAGCCTCCTCTGCTATCATGGAGGTATACCCTACAAAATCTCCCTTCTGGGCCAACCTGATGATTTGCTCTTTCCCATTGGATGCAGTTTTATAAATTTTTACAATCCCGCTGTTGATACAAAAAACACCTAAAGGTTTGGTGTTCTCGTAATAAAGAATCTGCCCCTTTTTATGGGAGATGAAATTTTTACTGTCTGTGATATTGCATAGGTGCTCCTGACCCACTTCAGAAAACATGGAAAACTTTCTGCTCAGACACAATTCGCAAGGGGTGCTCTTTTCAGGCTTATTCATGTTCAGGGAAGAAATTTAATTCTCTCTAAAATTATTGGGTAAATTTAACAAATTACATGACTAAAGTCACTGAAAAATGCATATTAATAATTAAACTCAAGCTCAATCAGTAGAGAATACCGGAAAATGATTGATTTGCCGGTAACTACCCGATTTATTATCCATCCTAAGGCAAATATGTTTGCGTCCGTTGCTGATGCCTAAAAAAGTCGCCTTGATTTTTTGGTTGTAAACCCCAACCTGCTCAATGGTTTTTTGGGTCAATGGTACCTCCGGGGCTTTACATTCCATTAGAAAAAAAGCTCCACCTTCCCGATTCAATACCAGGATGTCAAATCTTTTTTGAAGGGCATTGTACGTCAATCCCCTTTCCAGAGCAATTAAACTTTTCGGATAGTTGAGTTGGCCTACCATGTACTGCACAAGATGCTGCCGGACCCACTCCTCTGGAGTCAAAAGTAAATTTTTCTTTCTCAGGGGATCAAATATATACCACTTCCCATTGCCTGCCTCTTCTATTCGAAAATCATGGGCAGGAAGGTTAAGCTTTTCCATCTGCGGCTTTCTTAGCCCTTCTTCCATAAAACAAAATTGAATGAATTTTACCGGTACAAAAAATGATCCATAAAATTTTTCTCAAAAATTCAAATATGGGGCAACTCTATCTACCCATTCTTCAGAAAAAATCCGGATATGGAGCAGGTCTGAAGCCATTTTATAAGCCCCATGCTGCTTTCGGTAAGCTACAATTACCTTGGCCTCACCAAAGGTTATGTAAGGATGCTGTGAAAGCTCCTGAACTGTGGCCTCATTGATATCGATCTTGCTTGTTATGTTGGAGCTGAAGGGGAATGTTGCATAGATTTTCTCCGCAAGTGCCGCATCCACCCCATACACCTCCAATAGCTGCTCCGCCCTGTTGAATCCCCCGAGTTTGCTTCGAAATGCCACGATTCTTTCGGACAACACAGGCCCTACCCCATTCACCAGTTGAAGCTCCACCGCAGTGGTCTCAGAAAAAGCAATGGTATTCAGTCCTGGTTTCACGGGTGCCCTCAGGGTGCTTCGCTGTTTCTTTGCTTCCCTGTTTTCTTTTTCCTGAGGAATCGTAGTCCCGGCATTTGTTTCAAGCGGATTTTTTGAAGAGAAAGTGGAATCTTCCTCAAGCATCCGGAACTTTTCCAGGTAGCTGGAATAACTTTCTTCGCTGCTGGCCCTGTAGTAGGCACTGACCCAATAGGCAAATGCATAAAGGAGGACCAAAACAGGGACTACAAATACAAAACCCCTGGCCTCCCGACGGGAAAAGCCAAAGTAGGATTTCAAAAAATAAAACAACTTATCTACCATTGGTTTCATCTATTGACAGCATAAATTAATATTATTGGAATTATATTCCAAAAATTCGCATTATTGCAAGTAGGTAAATGATGAAAAAATTTATTTAGAAGGATTATAAATTAAACTCGCTTCAGTGATTTAATTCCATTCGTCCCTTTTCTATGATAAATTTGTCATTGGAAGTAGTTCATTATGCAATCAAAGTTTAAAGCTTTAAGTCTCTCATACAAAAATGCACCTGTAGAAATCAGAGAATTGGTGTCGTTGGATGATACTGCCATACGGTCCCTCTTAACCAAATTAAAGGATTTTTTCAGTCTCACAGATACACTAATTTTATCTACCTGCAACAGAACAGAGGTTTATTACAGCCATGAATTGGACCTTTCCACCGAAATTATCAAGCTGGTAGGGCTGGAAAAAGGATTGCCCAATACCATTGCCTACCTGGAGTACTTTGACATATTTCAGGATGACAGATCCGCCATCAACCATCTTTTCCGGGTGGCCATGGGCCTAGAGGCACAGGTTGTAGGTGACATGCAGATTTCCAACCAGGTCAAAAGGGCTTACCAGGCATCGGCAGACATGGAAATGGCCGGTCCTTTCCTGCACCGGCTCATGCATACCATCTTTTTTACCAACAAAAAAGTGGTTCAGGAGACCCAGTTTCGGGATGGAGCAGCCTCAGTTTCTTACGCTGCGGTAGAATTGATCGAAGAGTTGACTTCCAATACACATCAACCAAGGGTCTTGCTGGTGGGACTGGGTGAAATCGGTGAAGATGTGGCCAAAAACCTGGTTTACCTGACCGGTGCCAAGATAAAGATATCCAACAGGACCTATACCAAATCCCAGACACTTGCGCTGGAATATGGTTTTGAGGCCATCCCATTCGAAGATAGTTTTGAGGCGATGAAAGAGGCGGATGTCATCATTTCATCCGTTATGAAATCCGAACCTTTTATTACCAAAGGTTTGGTCAGTACCTTTGATATCAAAAGCTACAAGCTTCTGGTAGATCTTTCTGTCCCAAGAAGTATTGATACCGCAGTGGAAGACATTCCCGGAGTACTTCTGTACAATGTGGACAATATCCGGAGTAAGGCCAGCGAGACCCTTAGCCAAAGGACAGCTGCCATACCACAGGTGGAACAGATCATTGAAGAAAACATCAATGAGTTTTACGATTGGAAAAAAGAAATGATGGTATCCCCAACCATCAATAAACTAAAAAACAGTCTGGAGCAGATCCGGAAAGAAGAATTGGAAAGGTACCTGAAAAATGCAGATACCCAGCAATTTGATATTATTGATAAGATCACAAAGAGTATGATGCAGAAAATTTTAAAAGTGCCGGTGGTACAATTAAGAGCAGCATGTAAACGTGATCAGGCGGAAGAGATGATAGACATTATCAACGATTTATTTGACCTGGAAAAACAGCAAGATTCCAAAAAGGCTTAAGGCTTATTGGATTTTCTTTTCCAGTCCTTATTTTTTAAAAAAACGGTTTACCTGGAATAGGGTTATATTGAGAAAACTGCAAATTATTTTTACTTTCACCCAAAAGAAATCCTTATGCGAAAATTTCATCCATGGCCATTTTTAGTAGTGGTGTTTTTATTGATCGGAAACATTGAAAAAGCAAAATGTCAGGTATGGGAGGTTTTTGACAAGCAACTGAACCTGGAAAAGAAAATCTCCAATGGAGACATTCAACTTTTAGGCAATTCCATCAGAATCAATAATTGGGAAAACGACTTGTTGTTTCTGGGACCGGACTACGAGTCTTTTGCCACAGTGGACAGTTCCAGCCTTTACCAGTACCTTGAGCCCTGGATCATCATCAAAAACGAAAATAAATTTGGTGCCTTTCACGAATATGGTGAACAGGTAATGCCAACGGTCTATGATGAGATAGCTACCTATTACAATCTGCTGCTTGCCAGAAAAGGTAATGCCTATTTTGTTTACGACAGGGGCAAAAGAACCACCCAACCCATTGGAACCTTTGCAATGGCCAGATTTGCTAAAAACGGACAGGTGATCGCCAAAAGAGAGGACGGCTCATTTGCCTTGCCCTTATCCGAAAATCCGGATCACAGGTATATTTCCCTGAGCGACCCTTGCCTGGACGTGATTATTGCGGAAGAAAATTCCGGTCTTGGTTTGATCAACCGGGAAGGGGATTATATTCTCAAACCAATTATTGATGAAATCAGGCACCTGGAAGAGAATTATTTCTTTGCCCGCAATGAAGCAGAATACTTGCTGATCAATGCCCTGTCCACGGATGCGGATATCCGGTACAACAGTTTTCATAAAATCAGCCTGGAGCATGATGTGTTGGTGGAATATATTCATGGCAGGTTGCGGAGAATCATGAAAAATGATGGTATCCTGTTGGATATTGTGGGGATGGATTCCGTGAGAAAGGTGGGCCAACATTATAATGTCCATTTTAAAAACCAGAAAACAGGGCTTCTCAACCCCCAGGGAAAGTGGGAAGTTCGGCCTACCCTATCCGCTCAAAGGATCTTCCCCGGGAGTGAGGGGCTTTTTGGGGCCCTTATGGGTGAAAAGTTCGGATATATCAATACAAGCGGCGATACCATTATTGACCCGGTATTCGACCAGGTAAAACCTTTCTCAGAGGGTTTTGCTGAAGTGAAGAAAGGTCAGCAATGGGGATATGTCAATCCAAACAATGAAATGCGCATCCCCTTTTCATTTGAAAAAGCTGGGCCATTTTCGAATGGTGTGGCCATTGTGGTAAAGGATGGCAGGTTTAACCTGATCAATCAACAAGGAGAAATGTTGTTGGAAAACTCCTGCGAACAAATCAGCAAGACTGGTACAGGGTATTTTCTGTTGGAAAATGAGGGACTCATGGGAATGGCCAAACCAGATGGGCAGTTGATCAGCCCGGCGGTCTACGAAGAAATCAGAAGAGAAGGTCCGGACCAGGTGTTGGTCCGAAAAGGAGACGCCTACGGGATAATAAAGGAAAACGGGGATTTTATACTTCCATTACACTACAGCAAAATCCTTTTTGACAAGGAAAATGACAGGATTTTGGCAAAAAGTAAAGGCAGCGTAAAGGCTGCATCAGAAGAAATAGCTGCTGAGCATTCGCAGGGGCAGAAAAAGAAAAAAAATAAAGGGGCCTGAAGCCCCCTTTATTTTATTTGTTTTTATCATTACCCTTTGACCGGTCGCTTGATTTGCTTTCATCGGAATTGGCGATGGAATCCCGCATACTGGTATCGGATTTCACATTTTCCATTTTATAATAATCCATGATTCCCAGATTTCCGGATCTGAAAGCTTCGGAAATGGCTTTGGGAACTTCTGCCTCGGCTTCTGTAACCTTTGCCTTCATTTCAACATTCTTGGCTTTCATTTCCTGCTCCAGGGCGACGGCCATTGCTCTTCTTTCCTCTGCCCTGGCTTCTGCTACTTTCAGGTCTGCCGTTGCCTGATCTATCTGCAATTTGGCACCGATATTCGATCCCACATCAATATCGGCAATATCAATGGAAAGAATTTCAAAGGCTGTTCCGGCATCCAGGCCTCTTTCCAAAACAAGCTTGGATATTTTATCCGGGTTTTCGAGGACACTTTTGTGATTTTTGGCCGAACCAATAGAGGTAACAATGCCCTCTCCTACCCGTGCCAGAATTGTTTCTTCTCCGGCACCACCCACCAGTTGGGCAATGTTTGCCCTTACGGTGACCCTGGCCTTGGCAATGAGCTGAATGCCATCTGCTGCAACCGCCGCCACGCTGGGCGTATTGATCACTTTTGGATTAACAGAAATCTGTACAGCCTCAAAAACATCCCTGCCGGCCAGGTCAATGGCGGTTGCTTGTTTAAAGGATAGGGAGATATTCGCCTTGTCCGCTGAAATAAGCGCCCGGATCACATTGGGCACATTACCCCCGGCCAGGTAATGGGTTTCCAGGTCATTGGTGGTCAGGTTGAGACCGGCTTTGGTTGCCGTGATCAGGGAATTGACGATAACCCCGGGTGGCACTTTCCTGATCCGCATACCCACCAGTTCCAACAGGCCAACCTTGACATTGGAAAAAATGGCGGTAATCCAAAGATTTACCGGAACAAAATAAAGGAATATAAAGAGTAAGATCAGCCCGGCAAAAGCTGCAACTAAAATAAACGCCGAATTTGAAATTTCCATGTCTTAAGGTTTAATGATAATTTTATTGTTTGCTATTTTTGATATGGTCACCAGGGTACCTGAAGAGATAAATCCTCCTTCAGATTTGGCCTCATAAATTTTATCTTCAATTTCTATTTTCCCAAAAGGTTTGAAATCCGAAATCGTCTTGCCCTTTTGCCCAATTTCCAATCCTACCAGCCTGTCATCAAAAGTACGGTTGATGATGGTTTGCTTCAATGCGAAACGATCCCAAACTCCAGACTTGAACCCATACACCAAGAAACCAATGTTCAGCAAAATGGTAAGGGTGGTTACGGTGTAAGCTACATTTGCCGAAAAATTCAGAAAGGCATAATAGATACCCATACCGGTAAAGATCAGTCCCAATGCCCCGACTACCGTGGTACCGGGAACGAAAATCACTTCCATCAATACCAGCAAGGCACCAAATACAATCAGACTAAACAAAATTAACCAATCCATAGGATCAAATTTCAGGCTTTAGACAACATCCAAACCTTTTTGTAAATTTACAAGAAATCCTCAAAATAGAAAGCCAAACGAGCGAATCGTCTGGCTTTTCTAATCATACCCTTGCCGGGAATCATTTTCCGGAAATACTTATGTCTTCTTTCAATATGCCCTGGCAAACAACACCCTGCCTTTTGAGGGCTTACCTGAAAGGACACATTCACCATCTTCCTTTACCTGGTCCAATGGAATACAGCGAATGGTAGCTTTGGTCTTTTCCTTGATCTGGTTTTCGGTGGCTTCGGTTCCGTCCCAATGTGCCGATACAAATCCCCCTTTGTTTTCCAATACCTCCACGAATTCCTCCCAGGTATCCACAGCGGTTGTTTTTTCCTGGGTAAATATCCTGGCTTTCTCGTAGATACTTTTTTGGATATCGTCAAGGGTTTCCTTGATTTTGGCAGCAAGGTCTTCCTCTTCCAGGTTCACGACCGATTTGGTAAGGTTGTCCCGGCGGGCCATTTCCACGGTTTTGTTTTGAAGATCTCTGGGACCAATGCCCAGCCTGAGGGGAACACCTTTGAGTTCGTATTCGGCAAATTTCCAACCTGGTTTAAAGGTATCCCTGTCATCAAACTTCACAGTGATGCCCAAGGCATCCAATGCATCCATAATTTCATGGGCTTTTTCACGGATGGCGGCCAGTTCTTCCTCACTTTTAAATATGGGGACGATCACCACCTGAATGGGGGCCAATTTGGGAGGAAGTACCAAACCGTTGTCATCCGAATGAGCCATAATCAGCGCACCCATCAACCGGGTACTCACTCCCCAGGAAGTGCCCCAGACATGGTCCAATTCTCCATTTCTGCCGGCAAATTTTACATCAAATGCCCTGGCGAAATTCTGACCCAGAAAATGGGAGGTTCCCGCTTGTAAGGCCTTGCCATCCTGCATCATGGCCTCTATACAATAGGTGTCCACAGCTCCGGCAAATTTTTCACTTTCGGATTTTACCCCCCGAATTACGGGTAAAGCCATAAAATTCTCTGCAAATTCCGCATACACGTTCATCATGCGTACGGTTTCTTCTATGGCTTCTTTCTTGGTTTCATGGGCAGTGTGGCCTTCCTGCCAAAGAAATTCAGATGTCCTTAAAAACAACCTGGTACGCATTTCCCAACGTACCACATTTGCCCATTGGTTGATCAGTAAAGGCAGGTCGCGGTAGGACTGTATCCAGTTTTTGTAGGTGCTCCAAATGACCGTTTCAGAAGTAGGCCTTACGATAAGTTCCTCCTCCAGTGCTGCTTCAGGGTCCACAATCACACCTTTTCCTGAAGGGTCGGCCTTTAGCCGGTAATGGGTCACTACCGCACACTCTTTTGCAAAGCCTTCTACATGGCTGGCTTCTTTGGAAAGGTAAGATTTGGGAATAAATAAAGGAAAATAGGCATTGGAATGGCCGGTTTTTTTAAACATTCTATCCAGCTCAGCCTGCATTTTTTCCCAAATACTGAACCCATAGGGTTTGATAACCATGCAGCCTCTTACGGCACTGTTTTCGGCCAAATCAGCCCTTTTTACCAATTCATTGTACCACAGGGAATAATCCTCACTTCGTTTTGGTAATCCTTTGCTCATTAGTATTTCTTTGTTGTATTGAAAAAACTCTTTATATTCGGTTCTCGATTGCAACAAAGATAATTTAAAAAATGATAACCCTCTTGCTATGTTCACGTATATAGTAGGGAGAGTAATAAACTAAAATTCCTATGATTAATTTCAATCCCATACGGACCTTAGGTGCAGTAGCGATTTTAGGCTTAGCTGCCTGCAATACCAGCTACAATGCGAGCAGGAGCGGAGAAGAAATCGACAACCTGTACTTCATGGCATCAGATGCCAGGATAGCTACTGAATTTGCGGTAAAAAACAACAATCCTGAAAACTTTAAGGACATAGAACAGATTCAATCCCTTGATACTGATTCTGACAACTTCAGTTCCAAGAATGTTAACCCCGAGTACATAGCAAAGTATCAAAGATCAACTGCTCCGGTAGAAGATGAAGGTACTGTGTATTTTGATGATGCTGAGACAGGAGAAGGCCTGGCTCAGGGAGATCCCAATATCAATGCCTATGATAATTTCAGGGGTGCTAATGGCAACAATCCCGTTGTCAACAATTATTTTATGAACCCCATGATGGGTATGGGATTCAATCCAATGATGATGGGCATGGGAGGATTTTATGATCCTTTCTGGGGTCCTGGTTTCGGAGGAATGGGATTTTACGATCCTTTCTGGGGTCCTGGATTTGGTTTCAGACCTGGATTTAACATGTCTATTGGTATGGGATTCGGTTTTGGAAGCAGATTTGGATGGGGAAGTCCATTCATGAGACCTGGCATGGGTTTTTATGATCCATTCTGGGGACCCGGATTTGGATTCAGACCTGGTTTTGGAGGTCTCTATGGTGGAGGCATGTGGGGTAGGAATATATACTCACCCGTTATTGTACTGCCAGGAGGCAATGAAGGTAACAGAAGACAATTGGTGCAAAGCGCCAGGCCTAGCAGGGCTTCTTCTTTGGCAAGCAGTACCAGCAGGTCAAGGAATATTGCTCAGCCAAGTTCGTCCAGAGCTGCGGCAAGGAGAGATGCAATGAACAGTAGCAGGTCAGTAAATAACAATAACCGATCTGCTTCAACCAGAAACTCTTTCAGCAGGTCACAAAATGATTATTATAACGCTGCTTCTGCAGCGCCTTCAAGAAGGAACATTAATTCTCCTGCAATGAATCGTTCAGGAAACACCTCCTCCAGGAGCAGTTATAATGCGCCAAGCAGGACCAGTTCATATAGTAGAACACAAGCTCCCGCGAGCAGTAATTCCAGGTACAATACCAACCGAAGCAGTAACAGGTCATCTTATACTGCTCCAAGGTCAAATAGTAGAAGTTCTTCTCCTTCCTATAACAGAAGCAGAACCAACAGGACTTCTACCCCAAGTTATCAGCAACGATCTACCACACCAAGCAGAAGTAGTTATTCTGCTCCCTCAAGGTCTTCATCCTCTTACAGTGCGCCAAGCAGAGGCAGCTACAGTGGAGGAGGAGCTTCCCGAGGAGGAGGTAGCGTAGGAGGAAGTAGAAGAGGGAATTAATTCCCTCTTTTTTTACCTCATTATCAAGTTATTTTATTTTTTAACCTTCCCTTTAATTATCCAATCAGCCATTACCAAAACCTAAGTATTTGAACGCTATTTTTACTTCAACTTAAGTTTCTTGTTTTCGTTCAAAATTAAGCGATCAAATCTTGTCGGCTTTAAGGTTGCCTTTTTAAAGCAAATTCGGCAATTATTCAAGCCGCTTGGAATTCAAAACCAACTCAGTATTTAATTCAGATGATATGAAAGGATTAAAATTGATTTTGTCTTTAGCAGTGTTGTCCATCATTCATGTGCAGCATTCAACAGCTCAAAGTGGCTATGTAGAAGATGCCCTCAGATTCAGCCAGTTTGGATCTACAGGTTCAGCAAGAATATCCGCTTTGGGTGGTACCCAAAATGCATTGGGAGGAGATATCAGCAATGTTCATGGCAATCCTGCCGGACTTGGCTTTTTCCAGCAATCCGAGTTCAGTCTTACGGCTGCCTACAGTGACTGGAATGCAGAAACGTTTCTCCTAAACCAATCAAGGGGGTACAATGCCACGAATTTCTCCATTCCAAATCTGGGAGCGGTTATCAGCAGGGCCAAAGCCCCATTGGAAGTTGGAGATTGGAGGGGAGGATCTTTCGGGATCAGCATTAACAGACAGGCCAGCTACAACAATAATTTCGGTTATTTCTCCAATCAGCTGGATCAGGGATCCATTTTGGATTACTATGTTGACCTATACAATGAGCAAGGGGTGCCCAACGGTACAGATGGACTGTATTTTGAAGCCTTTTTGATCAATCCCGAAGATGGCGGATACAATTATGTACCCAATGCCACACTGGCCCTGGAAAAATCAGAAATGATAGAAAACGAGGGCAGCATGAGCCAGATTGGTTTCTCATATGGAGGGAACTATAAAAACAAACTCTTTATCGGAGCCTCTCTTGGCATTAATTCGGTTAATTTCCGCTCTACCAAAACCTACAACGAAGAATTTTTGGACGACAACGACGCAAGTACCTTGTTCAGTTCCTTGCAGGAAAACCTGTTTCTGGAAGGTTCCGGAATAAATCTGGGACTGGGAATCATCTACAAACCTGTAGACCGGCTCAATCTGGGGCTCAATTTCAAGTCCCCTACCTGGAACCGGTTTAATGAGGAGTATGATGCGGATATATTTGCAAACTTTACACCTCCTTACGAGGACCCGGAATTTGGAACCATTTCGGAGTCTGATGCAGAAACGGATATTTTTCTCAGCAGTTACAACCTGAGAACACCAATGAAAGTGGGGGCTGGCTTCACTTATTTCTTCGGAAAGAACGGATTTATTTCCGCTGATGCGGACTTCCTGGATTACAGTACAGCCAACCTGAGATCGAACGTATTCAACACAGGAGAGGATAATGTGGCCATCAGTGATATTTACGGACAAGCCATCAACTACAGTGTAGGCGGCGAATACAGGGTAAAAATGATCCGCATCCGGGCAGGCTACGCTTTTTACGGTGATCCATTCGCAGAGCCAGGCAATCTGGACAGAAGCAACACACAGCTCTCAGGTGGTATTGGGGTGAAATTACCTGGTTTCAGTGTGGATTTTGGCCTGGTCAACAGTATGTTTAATAGTTATTACAATTCTTATCCAGGTTCAAATCTGGCCACCACAGAAAACAACATCCTTTCCGGAATGCTGACTTTAGGGTTTAGTTTTTAAAAAAGGCATCCATTCGGCAATCAATAACTCAGGGGAGATGTCTTCTCCACTGAGTTTTATTTTGGCTTTTTCGTAATACCTGTTGCGCTCTACATACATGTTTTTTAACTTAAGTATGATTTCAGCAGTCTCCAAACCAGAAAATAAAGGTCTGACCTCAATTTGGGTCTGATTAAGTCTGTCCAGAATATGGTTGAGCGGTACGTCCAAATAAACGGAAACAGCATGGGAATTGACCAAGTTCATGTTATCATTATAGCAGGGAGCACCACCCCCGGTAGCCAAAATAAAGGCCTGCTCAAGCAGAAGGGTTTCTCCCAGAACTGAAGTTTCCAGATTCCGGAAATAACCCTCTCCTTTTTCGGAAAAGATTTCGGCAATACTTTTTCCTTCCTTTTCTTCTATCAGGTCGTCAAGGTCATAGAAAGGGCTATTAAGCTTTGCTGCCAATTCCTTACCCAGGGTGGACTTGCCACTTCCCGGCATACCGACCAACACGATTTTTCTGGGATCTGTCATTGTCCAAACAAGCTTTGAGCCGTCTCCGGATCTGGAGTGTTTCTAAAATGAAATTTCCCCAGCACTGTTCCCTCCTCCAAAAATACAAGGCCCGGATTGGAACGGACGATGGTTTTTACCACTGTGGCATCCGCCATGTAATACCCGATCTGTATGCCGTTGTCTTTTAAAAATTGCTCCATCTCAGCCTCTGAGGATGCGGCTACCAGGGCTACCTGCACATCCGATCCCTGAAAAGCATTGATCAGGCCGCTGATTTTCTCCATCTGCTCCAGGGAAAGATCCATCTTTTGAATGCTGTGGGAAAAAATCAATAGCTTTTTGCCGCTTAGCATTTGTTGGGTATGATCACCATTATCGTTCCAAATGGCAAAGTCAGATATTTTAGGGAGTGCTTCCGGGTTCTTTAAATTCATCTCCACAAATTCATAGCTTTCATCCGAAGGATACTGGTCAAATTCCACCGTTTTGCCATCCTTTCGCATCAGGTAGCTGTATTCCAAATTGGCAGAAGGTTCCATAGCACGGGGAATGTTCACTCCCTCCTTAAAAGCCCGGAAATCAATGAAAGGAAGGTTTCTTATGGCATATACCGCAAGCACCAGGGAAAGGACAAAAGAGCCAACAGTCAGCCATTTTCCAATAGCCGTTTTGCCTTCGGGCAGTTGTTTTCTGAATACAACCATAAAGACAATCAGCACCAGAAGCACGATGTCTTTGTAAAAGGATTCCCAGGGTGTTAGTTTGATTGCGTCTCCGAAACAACCACAGTCGGTCACTTTGTTATAATAGGCGGAATAAAAGGTGAGAAAGGTAAAAAACAGGATCATCAATAGCAATAGATAAATCCCGGTCCTCACTTTCCAGCCTACCAGGACCATAATCCCCAATGCCACCTCCAGGATTACCAAAATCACTGCAATGGGAAGTGCTATGGCTTTCAGTGGCTCAAATATGGGGGATATATCCGTGGAAAATACATCAAAATACTCCTGCATCTTGATGGATGTTCCTACCGGATCATTCACTTTGATCAGCCCGGAAAAAACAAACAGTCCCCCGACAAGGAGCCTGGCAATGAACAATATGGTTTTAATGATCATTTTCATTTAATTTAATCATACAAAAAACGGCATAGTTAAGCATGTCCTGATAATTGGCAACCACCCCCTCGGATACCAGGGTTTTTCCCCTGTTGTCCTCAATTTGTTTCACCCTGTACAGCTTCATCAAAATGATATCCGTCATGGATGGGATCCGCATACTCCTCCAGGCTTCTCCGTAATCATGGTTTTTATTGGCCAGCAATTCTCTGGTAGCGTTTACCCATTTGTCATACAGTGGCTCCAGTTCTTCAAAACTAATTTCCTTTCTATTGTCGTCTTTCAAATCCAGCTGAAGCAAAGCGATGATACAATAATTGATAATGCCGATAAATTCATCCCTGATGCTGTCTGTGACCTTTTGCTGTCCTTTTTCCTGAATGGAACGGATGCGCTGGGCCTTGATAAAAATCTGGTCTGTAAGGGAAGGCAGCCTTAAAATCCTCCAAGAGGTACCATAATCCTGAGTCTTCTTCTTGAAAAGTTCTTTACAAAGGCCAATAACTTCATTATATTCGCTTGCGGTTTGTGTTTCCAAAGCAATGGAATTTTATGTTTGACGATTTACGTTCGGTTTCTAATGCCGAAGATACTTTATTTCCCCCAAAAATAACACTTCAGATCAAAGGAAAGCTATTCGCTTTGGACCAGCCCTGGATCATGGGCATCATCAACAGTACACCGGATTCCTTTTATGGAGGCAGCAGAATCGCCGGAGAAAAAAAAGCCGCATTGGAAAAAGCGGAAACCATGATATCCCAGGGAGCCCATATTTTAGATATCGGGGGGTACAGCAGCAGACCCGGTGCGGACTTTGTTCCCGAAGAAACAGAACTAAAAAGGGTAATTTCCGTTATCAGTGGTATAAAGGAAAGGTTTCCCGACATCCTGATTTCTATTGATACTTTTAGACACAGGGTAGCGAAAGAAGCTGTTGCTGCAGGTGCAGACCTGATCAATGACATTTCAGGAGGTAGCCTGGATGCACAAATGCATGCTACTGCAGGTAGTTTGGGCGTACCTTATGTTTGCATGCACATGATAGGGCAGCCCCAAAACATGCAGGCTTTTACAGCTTACGATCATTTGGAAAAAGAAATGTTGTATTTTTTTTCAGAAAAACTAAGAAACTGTTATAAAGCTGGCATAAAAGATGTAATAGTGGACATAGGGTTGGGATTTTCAAAAAAACTGGAACAGAATTACAGGCTTATACGGCATCTGCCCTATTTTAAAACCCTGCAATTGCCCATTTTGGTGGGACTGTCACGTAAATCAATGATTTACAGATTATTGAAAACCAATCCGGAGGAAGCCCTCAATGGAACCACCGCCCTTCATATGGCTGCACTGATGAATGGGGCCAGTATTTTAAGGGTGCACGATGTAAAAGAAGCAAATGAAACTTTAAAATTATATAAACAACTCTACACTTGAAATTACTCTTTAAAATAGGCTTTTTGGACGTTTCCCTTGTCAACCTGATAGACATTGCTCTGGTAAGTATTTTGATCTATCAGGTTTACAAACTCATGCGCGGGAGTGTGGCCATAAAGATATTTTTAGGGTTTCTTTCCATATACCTGATTTACCTGGTAGTGAGTGCCGCCCAGATGGAGCTGCTGACCATCATCCTGGGACAGTTTATGGGAGTAGGTGTATTGGCGGCCATTATCCTTTTTCAGCAGGAAATCAGGAAATTCCTTCTCATTGTGGGGAAATCTTCCATATTTTCCAATGAAAATCTCTGGCAGGAATTGCTATTCTGGAGAAAAAGAGAAAGTCTGGCTTTCAATGTCACCCCAATCATAGAGGCCTCCAAAACGCTGTCAGGTAGTAGCACGGGTGCCCTGATCGTGCTTTCCCGAAACTCTGAATTGAAGTTTTATGCCGAAAGCGGAGACCTGATAGACGCCCTGGTCTCCAAAAGACTTTTGGTTTCTATATTCAACAAATACTCCCCCCTCCACGATGGCGGGGTCATCATTTTTAATGGGCGGGTAAAAGCCGCCAGATGTATCCTTCCGGTCACCGAGCGCGACGTACCTGCCCAATTCGGGCTGAGACACCGGGCAGCGATAGGCATGTCCGAAGCCACCGATTCATTGGTATTGATTGTATCCGAAGAAACCGGACAGGTTTCCCTGGCAAAAAATGGCAAAATCCTGCATAACCTTTCCTTTCAGGAAGTGCGGGAAATCATCAATAACTACCTGACGGGAGAAGAGATTGACGAAAAATTTGAGCCGGTCAGCCGATCAGGAAAACCTCAGGATTTCAAAAAACCTACCGAGGTGTAGTGCTTAAATTTTCCAATTTAACTTTTCCAAGTTTCTAAACTTTGTAGTTACCGGTGATTTTCAGTATTGCGTAAAAAATCCCCCTTTTTCCCCCTTTATAAAGGGGGATTTTGGTTGCGATCGATTTGAAAATCTAGGCTTAACTTTTCCAAAGTTCTAAACTTTGGAAAAGTTTAAAGTTGCCAATTCGAAAACCAATCAACTGATCACACCCAATTCCTTGCCCACTTCGGTAAAGGCATTGATGGCTTTTTGCAGGTGTTCTTTTTCGTGGGCCGCCGAGAGTTGTACCCGGATCCTCGCCTCCCCTTTCGGGACCACCGGATAATAAAAACCAATGACGTAAATGCCTTTTTCCAGTAATTTCTCAGCCATTTGCTGTGCCAGGGGAGCCTCGTACAGCATGATGGGCACAATCGGGTGGGTACCCTCCTTGATATCAAAGCCAGCGTCCCGGATTCCTTCCCTGAAAAAACGCGTGTTTTCTTCCAGCCGATCCCGAAGTTCCGTAGTCTCCGACAGCAAATCAAACACGGCTATGGATGCGCCTGTTATGGCTGGTGCCAGGGTATTGGAAAACAGGTAAGGCCGGGATTTTTGTCGCAGGAGCTCCACAATTTCCTTTCTTCCTGATGTAAAGCCACCAGAGGCTCCTCCCAGGGCCTTTCCAAGTGTACCGGTAATGATGTCCATCTTGCCCATCACGCCCTTCAGTTCGTGTACACCCCTTCCGGTTTTACCCATAAATCCTGTGGAATGGCATTCATCCGACATCACCAGGGCCTGGTATTTTTCGCCCAATTCCACTATTTTATCCAGTTGAGCGATGGTGCCGTCCATGGAAAACACCCCATCCGTCACGATCAGTTTGTGCCGCGCGCCTTTTTCATCTGCAGCCCTGAGCTGTGCTTCCAGGTCTTGCATATCGTTGTGGCGGTACCGGAAACGCATGGCTTTGCAAAGCCTGACCCCGTCAATGATGGAGGCATGGTTTAGCGCATCAGAAATAATGGCATCTTCGGGTCCGAGAATCGGTTCGAACACTCCCCCATTCGCATCAAATGCAGCAGCATACAAAATGGTATCCTCCGTACCTAAAAATGCGGAAATTTTCTCCTCCAGTATTTTGTGTATGTCCTGCGTGCCACAAATAAACCTTACCGAGGAGAGGCCGAAACCGTGGCTGTCGATTGCAGCTTTGGCCGCTTCGATAACTTTGGGATGGCTGGATAGCCCCAGGTAGTTGTTGGCGCAAAAATTCAAAACAGGCCTGCCATCTTTCAACAGGATTTCGGCATCTTGAGGGGAATGGATGATGCGTTCTGTCTTGTAAAGCCCTGCGGCTTTAAGATTTTTGATTTCTTCCTGCAATTGCGCCTGAATGCTGCCAAACATGGATTTTAAAGTTTTGTTTTGAAGATGGAGGTTCTAAGCGATGAATTTACAATTTTTAAAGAAAAATGACACAGGATTGTCATAAAATTCTGAAATTGGACCTCAAAATAGCGCAGATCAAAATAAACCCGCATGGATAAACTATTGGTAACCGGTGCCGCCGGTCAGTTGGGCACAGAATTGACCCAGAAACTTTGTGAAGTGTATGGCCCGGATGCTGTATTGGCAACCGATATCAACCCGGAAGCAGCCGGCAAATTTCCCTACTGCCGCTTTGCGGTACTGGATGTATTGAACAGGGAGCAGGTCAGGCAGTTTCTCAAAAAGGAAAAAACCACCCAGGTATACCATCTGGCTGCCACTCTTTCTGCCACAGCTGAGCAAAAGCCCCTTTTTGCCTGGAAATTGAACATGGACAGTTTGCTGCAACTGTTGGAATTGGGCAGGGAATTTAAGCTGGACAAAATATTCTGGCCTTCTTCCATTGCTGTCTTTGGGCCCCGCAGCCCAAAGAAAAATACTTCTCAGTATGCCGTAAAAGAACCCAACACCGTTTATGGCATTTCTAAGCTGGCGGGAGAACGCTGGTGTGAGTATTACTACAAGCATTTTGGTGTGGATGTGCGG
The DNA here is from genome assembly GCF_011290685.1 of Cyclobacterium plantarum. Lineage (GTDB taxonomy): Bacteria > Bacteroidota > Bacteroidia > Cytophagales > Cyclobacteriaceae > Cyclobacterium > Cyclobacterium plantarum. Next base: position 49,683 of record NZ_JAANYN010000005.1, on the reverse strand, counting down.
AGCCTGAGGTATCCGGGATTGATCGGATACAAGTCTCCTCCAGGAGGGGGAACCACCGATTATGCAGTGGATATCTTTCACCAGGCACTGGCAGGCAAATCTTTTTGTTCCTACCTGGAAAAGGATACCCGCCTGCCCATGATGTACATGCCGGATGCCATCAAAGCCACAATGGCCCTGATGCAAGCGCCGAAGGAAAAGCTGGGTGTCAGGTCCAGTTACAATCTTGCTGCACTGAGTTTTACCCCTGAAGAATTATACCAGGGTATCCTGCAGCATGTACCCGGTTTCAGCATCAGTTATGCACCGGATTACCGACAGGAAATAGCGGCAGGATGGCCCCAAAGCATCAATGACCGGCAGGCAAGAGAGGATTGGCATTGGGAGCCGGATTACGACTTACCGGCCATGATTGAAAATATGCTGGAGGAATTGCCTAAATTACTGGAAAATAAATAAACCGATTATGAAATCGAGCCTGCCTGAGGCAGACAGGCATGACGATAACATCACACAGTGGGATGATTATAAACCATGCCATGCGAGATTCCCCGTCCGACTGGCGTCATACGGGCGGACATGTGGCCACTTAAAAACAATTAAAAGCATATGAAATACTGGATACCCATTATCCTATTGGTCTTTTCCTGCGATGCCCCTACAGAGGAGAGCCGGTACAGCGGAGAAGACATGGAAGAGGCAGACAGCAGGGAAGAAATTGTATTGGAAAGCAGTGCTTCTACCTGGATGTATTACGAAGGCCTGCTCCCTTGTGCGGACTGTGAAGGAATTCGCACGCAACTCAAACTGGAAAACAGCCCGGAAAAAAGGGAAAGGTCCTATGAACTGACCGAAACTTATCTGGGCACTGAAGAAGGCGACCGGGAATTTGTAAGTTCGGGACTATACGAAGTGGTATATGGCCTGGAAGGTGAACCAGGCGCTATGGCCATCCGCCTGCTGGATGACAGCAGCAAGGCAATAAAAAGTTTCCGGCAGGACAAGGAAGGCAAACTGCATTTGCTGGATAGGGAAGAAAAAGCTATTGCTTCGGAATTGAATTATACCCTGGAGGTGGTGGAGCCTAAGTAATAGGCCAAATCCCTGGAAAGGGTTGGGCTGAAAAGAAAAGGGCTGAATGCCAAAACAAGAAATTGGAGGCAGGGGATTTGAATTTTTCGAAAAATTCAATTTGGTTTTTTTCCTCCTATTCAAAATATTTTTTTAATTCAGGTGAATTGGTTAGATTAGAATATGTTTTTTCCCCTACAATCTAACTTGAAAACCAATTGTCATGAATTCACCACAAAATGCGGATGCCAGACTCATTTTTAACAAAAGATTTCAATGGAAACTCGCTGCCGCGGATGCTGGAACTGCTCAGCAACAAGCCTTTCCGCTTCAACTTGAAGGAAGCGCCGGGCCTGAGGAAAACCAGAAATTTAAATTGGAAATTGTGGACCAGACCGGATCCTTTGCGCTGAAAACGGCAGGCAACTTTTATGTGGGAGTAAGCAGCAATTCCCGGCCCGGAGAGATCGGTCGTGTAGGCAAGCTGACAGAAGAGGTGACTTTAGTTGAAGACCCGGGTGAAACCCATATCAGTATTCATTTTTTAGAAAGAAATGTAATTTGCTTAAGGAGTAAGGACGGCAGGTACATTTCGGTTACAAATAGCGGGGGGATGCCAGCTCCGGCAGGAGCAGAGAAATGGACTTTTACCACAGATGCCAGAGAAATTGGTGAAAACAATATTTTCAGATTTCTGATCCCTGTACATGAACGGCGCAGACGATCTTACATGCTCAATACGGATGGGGTAAAGCAAACACACGATTTGTTGCAGCCATTACTTTCCTCCCCTATCGTCCGTGAATTGGGCGCAGCAATGGCCGGAAAGAATTTTATAAATGCTAAAAATGCCCAATTACTTACAGAAATCGTAAACAGACCCGAGATAAAAGCGCTCAAGGACGAAAGGAACCCGGTATATCCAAGACCGGTTCCTGCGCAGGGAAGTAACAGGCGCACCCGTTCTGAAGAAATACCTCCTCCGACCTCTATTTCACTAAATTTTGGTGGAGGTGGCGGATTGATCCTTGCAGGTAGTTTTGTCCAAAGCATAACTTTTGACCTGAACGAAAACAAGCCAAACGCCGGAGTAGCCATATACACTGGATCTTCAAGTTTGGGAGCATCTGTAGGCATGGACCTGGGCGGATCTTCAGGTGCTTCAGTGTCCATAAACTGGTTCGAAGCCAAGGATGCCGGAGGCTGGTTCTGGGGAGGAGAATTAGATGTAGTCGGAATAGTTGGGATAAATGTGTCCTTCGTATTTACATTTTCAGGCCCCTCCTTTACGGTTGGTGTAGCGGGCGGCTACGATCTTGGATTATCGATCTCAGGTGGATACACATTTCTGGAGGGTTCTGGCCTCTATTCATTGAGTGGCGTACCCACCATAAGTGCGCCTGTTGATCGAAGGAAAGCCGTACGCATACTCAACAATAGCCAGAAGGCAACTTATCTAAGCCATCAGGAGGAAACGATTTTTCAAATCGGTGTCCCCTACCCGACGGGACTTTGGGGATCGTTTTATGTCTTCAAATTTGCGGAAACAGGTACCGTACCCGTCTACGAATACATTATGGACACCCGGGATATCCACGGACAGACCGTACCCATTTATTACTATTCGACCAGCAAAACGACTCCTCAAAATTTCAAAACACCTGACAAACCAAAATTCTACGTATTCCCAAATGAAATTCCGGGAAAGACCCGACCGATCCATTTGTTTACGAAAAGACTGGGCAACGGGCTTCTCCTGTACTGGTACACTCCCATAAGTTTTCCCAACAGGGATGGTGACATGCCTCCCGGTTTTGAATATAATCATGTTGCCTTTCACGCTTACATTTAAAGCTTTACAATTGCCTTCTAAACCATTAACACGGAAAAATGCTTGTGCATGCTTTGATCGGTGCTCAGGTGGACGTCGCCCATAAAGGAAGAATCAAACATACCCTTGCTTTTTAGGAAGGACGATGTACAAGCAAGTCACAAAAGAAACAATTTGGATGATGCTGCGTAATTCAAAATACCGGTTTAACCCAAAAATCTTTTGAGACCATTATAAATCTTTAGCCTGAATTTGGTTTTTTTTTGACTTTGGGTTGATGCATGGTGATACAGTGCAGCCCACCTCCACTGTAGTTCAGTTCGGTGGCTTGCATCATCACCACTCTTCTGCTTTTAAAAACTTCCTGAAAAGCCTTTCTGGCCTGTTCATCTTTTTGCCGGATTAAATCAGGATCTCCCGCATTGTAATAGGCGGGAATCACCACTAAATTATTGGTTAATACAAAATTCAAATAGCTGGTAACGGGGGTATAATAAATCGGCTGGCCCTTGTATTGTCCCTGATCAAAAATGATAGGTGCCTGGGGTATCCTGATGATCTTAAAAGGCTTTCCATCCTGATCCCTGGCATCCTTGAGGATTTGATAGCTTTCTTCCAACCTTTCATGCACCACCCGGTAGAAAGGATCCAACGAAAGATCTGCCGGGTCTACCTGCGCCAGCAGGATGGTTTGAGCATCGGCAAACCGGCAGAATTCATCCACATGCCAATGAACGCCATTGCCATAAATATTGTCGATCACGGGTCCATGATCAAACAAATCGTCCTGCGGAATACCCCTTTTGAGCCAGATGACATTTTTTTGGTTCAGCCGTTGCTTGTATTCTTTCTCAATCTCTTCCAGGCTAAGACCCGGGTTGATGTATTTTTCATGCCCTTCGATCAAAATGATGGTTCCCCGCCCATTGATCTCCCGACCTCCACCGGCGCTGAACAAGCTACTTTTCAAAAAAGGGATCTGCATTTTTGTAGCATACTGTTCGCTGAAAAGATTGTATTCCAGGTTTTCTTCATGGGGATAATGAAACGTCACCATTTCCTGCTGTCCCTGCTCATCCTGCAGGAGTATGGGTCCATAATCCCTGATCCAGATATTGTCGTTCTCCAAGTCAAAGGAGGTAAAAGTAAGGTTGTCTGTATTGATTTGCCGCTGTTGAAATAAATCTTGCAGTGATTCTACATCGTGATTGCGCTGATTGTAGAATAAAGTGACATGATCGTTCCTGGATATTTCCTCAATAAGTCTGAGGGAAATTTCCTGGAATTGTGGGCTCCAGCAGATGTAGGTACTCTCCTGCGGGTCAAATTCCGCAGCAGGACCAGCCGAGCGAGTTTTTTCAGCATCCTGCTGGCAAGCATTGACAAATAAAAAGATGCAGGACAAGCCTACAAACAGACAGGTGCGCAAACCTTGCGTCGCTGTCAATCCGGCCGTGATTTTCATTTTCAGGCCAGGGATAGAAATTTAATCATACACATATCCAAAACCGATCTATTAAAGCACTAGTAAGTTACAATAAGATTCTGATAAAAATCTGAATTTTATGAAAGCCCCGGAGAAAAAACCTATGTTCCGGATAAAAAATGATCAGATAATGCTCTTTGTAGGCAGGCAGCCTTTCTCCTAAGGGACATGATTTGGCAAGGTCATGTTTCGAATAGTGCCTGGGCAGGAGGCTGTGTCAGGTTAGCGTGGCCCCGCTTGTACAACCATCGAGGGAATTGTTGCCAGTGGACGTATGCTTCCAGGTACTGCTTGCCTGCATTTCAACTGATTTTTATTTTATAGTTTAATATATTCCACTATCTTGTTTTTAAATTTTTTAAACAAATGAAAACCATAGTGTTAAAAAACGCTGTTTTTGAGGGATTGCCGGTCATCTGCCTGGAATTTCCCTATGATTTTGCTTTAAAGGAGCTGGTAAAGACCTACCCGGAATGCCAGTGGTCCAGAAAGCACAAGGCCTGGTGGGTGCCTTACAGGGATGAGCAATTGGACGAGCTGGTTCAATTTTTCCGGGGTAAGGTCTGGCTGGATTATTCCCAACTTAAAAAAATCGACATTGCGAGGGAATTTCCTAATACCATCAAACTGGATGTTAAAACAGAAACAGAAATACAAATTTTTATAGAATGGATGAGGAATAAGCGCTATGCAGAAAGCACCATCAAAACCTATTCAGGAGCATTGATATTATTTTTTAGTTTTTTAGACAACAAAGAGATAAGCGAAATAGAGAATGAAGATCTCGCCTATTTCACCACCCACTACATTATCCGGAAGGGTTTTTCTGCGAGTTATCAAAGTCAGTTCATCAATGCTGTCAAGCTGTATTTCAGCATCAGGCAACATAAGAAACTAAATCTTGAGATTATAGACAGGCCTAAGAAACCTAAATTGTTGCCAAATGTATTGGCTAAGGAAGAAATAAAAAGGATTTTGCGTGCTCACAAAAACCTGAAGCACCGAACCATGCTGTCGCTGATTTATGCCTGTGGACTAAGGAGAAGTGAATTATTGAATTTAAAAATCACTGATGTGGATTCCAACAGAGGCTTACTCATCGTTCGACAGTCCAAGGGTAAAAAGGACCGGGTGGTACCTTTATCGGCAAAAACCGTAGATTTGTTGAGAGAGTATTACAAATTTGAGCAACCAATGGTTTATTTATTTGAAGGAAAAAAGTCAGGCTCCAGGTACAGTGAGGGAAGCTTGCAAAAAGTATTAAAGTCTGCAATAGCAAAAATTGGGATTAAAAAACCGGTTACCTTACATTGGCTTAGACATAGTTATGCTACTCACTTGCTGGAAAACGGCACCGATCTTCGGTATATCCAAGAGATTCTCGGCCACAGGAGTAGCAGGACGACCGAAATCTATACACACGTAACCGACAACAGTATCAGGAGAATCAAATCCCCCTTCGATGACCTATAATAAAAGTAAATAAAGGTATACAGATCTAACAAGGGATTGTTAGATATATACACCTTTGGTAAACAGATATACAAGTTAGGTGCAAGCTAAAATGAAAACCCATCTATGAAGCACATTCTTTTCCTGATGATAACATTATGCGCGATAATGGTCTGTTCATGTCAGACCAAGAGCAATCAGAGTAGACAAGAATGTACCGTTTACGATTTTGGAGAAAAGAAGTACTTATGTTGCGATTCCTTCGACAAATCAGGAAATCTGATTTCAACCGGTTCGTTTACTACAAAAGAGTTTGAGTTTGACAAAGACTCACTTGTTAAAGACACCTTACCAATTCACCAACATAACTTTTACGATAGCACAGGAAGGTTAAAGGAAATCTTGAAATATGGGTTTGTACGCAAAAAGAGTGATGGTAAAATTGGCAGTTGGGACACCGAACCTCAACAAAGAATTATCTTTACAGAAACTGGTGACACAAACTACACTTCCAGCTTCTATTATCGATATACAATAGACACCGTGGGAGATTCAATTAACCATTCCATTTACGTTCACGCCAAGGAAAACAACGCTTATTTTCTTGACTACTACTTCACTGAAGCGCAGGACAGCTTAATCACCCTCCTAGACACAACAAAGGGTCTGTTTACGATCACGCGTGGTATCAACGAACAACAACCGTTTATAGGCAGATTAAGCACTAGCAAGATTGTAAATGGAAAACTTCAACATAAGTATGACCTCTCGATGTTCATTCTTGGGTCTGAAAGAACAAAAAAGAAAAAAGCCTGCACCTAACATAGCCTAAGAAAACATGCTCCGTGAACGGTAAACATTCACATATTATCTTTCAAACCAAATTCATCTTGGCGATGAAGTTTACGGTTTGAAAGCCGCACGTTTCTTAGCCAGAACCGTTGTGTGTCATAACCATACTACAAACATTCTACGATTAGTCTCACGCATCATTTCAATATACTTTGAAAAATATATTCATTTAGTTCACTAATTACTGAACTTTATATACTTTTGTCATATTAATAATAGTTAAATGACAGAGAAAGAGAATTATATTGAACAAGTAGGATTGTTTTACGAACAATATGGACTTCCTAAAATGGCTGGACGTATTTTAGGCTATCTAATTTCATCAGACTCCGACAATAATTCATTTGAAGACATACAAAAGTCATTAAAGGCCAGTAAAGGGTCGATCAGCGGAAACATAAACCTATTACTTAAACAAGGAATGATTGTGAAACATATGATATCCGGAGATAGAAAATCCTATTACAAGATGTCATTAAATAGTCTTGAAAGTATTTTAGACTCAAAAGTGAACTCGGTGACTCAATTCAAAATGATCCTTGAAACAGGACTTTCATTCGACTTGAATGATAACAGTCTAAAGAAAAAAAACCTAACTAAGATTTTGAATTATTATGAATTTTTAGAAAATGAAATTCCATTGTTGAGAAATAAATGGGAAGAAAAAGCAAACAATCAAATGTAACAATAAGATTATGACATTAGAAAGAAAAGTGGCTAAGGCCTTTAATTTGACACATGAAAACTGGATGAAACATTCAAATCCTTGGAGCGTATGGACTAGATACTCCGTTTTGCCACTAATAGTTTTCGCATTTTGGAGCAGAATTTGGATTGGATGGTGGTGTTTAATTCCAGGTTTGTTATCGCTTCTTTGGATGTTTTTCAATCCTGTATTTTTCAATCCTCCAAGATCTACGAAAAATTGGGCGTCAAAGTCTGTTATGGGGGAAAGGGTCTTCTTAAATAGAGATAATATCCCTATTCCTGAAATTCATGACAAGCCTATCCACAAAATATTAAATCTTGTCTCTTCATCAGGGATGGCATTATCTATTTGGGCAACAGTTGAATATTCAATATGGGGAGCGTGCTTTGGAATCGCATTGGCTTATTTAGGAAAAAGCTGGTATTTAGACAGAATGGTTTGGCTCTATGAAGATATGAAAAACAAAAATGAAGAATATAAAAGTTGGAACTATTGATAAAAACGACACACAACAAAAGCTATAGTGCATGCCCTGCGGGACACGCACCATAGCCAAACCGTTGTAGCCAATGCAAAAAAACGAAAACGTGAATGGAAAAAACAACATTTGAAATTACCAAGATGGACTGTCCTTCGGAAGAAAACCTAATCCGAATGAAATTGGATGGAATTTCAAGTATCAAAAATTTAGACTTTGACATTTCCAACAGAAGACTAACCATTTTCCACAGCGGACAAATTGACCAAATCGAAAAATCAATTCTCGAACTGAATTTAGGCGGACAAAAACTAACAACTGAGAAAACTGACCAAACAGAGTTTAAAGAGAATTCAAATCAGAAAAAACTTCTTTGGACAGTTCTTGTCATCAACTTTGCTTTTTTCGTAATCGAAATGACGACTGGACTTATTTCCAAATCAATGGGACTGGTTGCCGACAGCTTGGATATGCTTGCCGACTCGTTCGTTTATGGAATTAGTCTTTTTGCAGTTGGAGGAACCCTAGTAAGAAAAAAACGGATTGCAAAAATTGCAGGATATTTTCAGATTACTCTTGCGGTTATTGGATTTGCAGAAGTATTAAGACGATTTTTCGGAGCGGAAAGACTTCCCGATTTTACAACAATGATTTTCGTTTCAATTTTAGCATTAATTGCAAACGGAATTTGCTTGTATTTACTTCAAAAATCAAAAAGCAAAGAAGAGGCTCATATGAAAGCAAGTATGATTTTCACCTCAAATGACGTAATTATCAATTTAGGGGTTATTACAGCTGGACTTTTGGTCAATTGGCTAAATTCAAATAAACCTGACCTGATTATTGGAACAATAGTTTTCGTTTTGGTAATTCAAGGAGCAGTACGAATATTAAAACTTGGAAAATAAAGAAAGCACTGGCTACAACATCGGCTAAGAAAACATACGGGCTGACGAGTTAAAATGAAAAGCAATGCATAAAATAAACTTGGTTCTCGGTTGACAGATACGTGTTCCAAAACCCGCACGTTTCTTAGCCATAACCGTTGGCATTCATTATAAAAACGACACGAATAAAATATGGACTTTTACAGGAAAACAACTTTAGGACTTTTTGATAGCTCACAAAAATCATTTGAAATACCAGTATATCAAAGAGCTTACTCTTGGGAGAAAGACCAGTGGCAAACTTTTCTTAACGACTTGTTGGAACAAATTGAAGGAGAGAATAACTACTTCTATGGAAATATCCTTTTAGAAACTGTCAAGAAAGATGTTAAGTATGAAATTATTGACGGACAACAGAGATTAACCACTTTGACCATTTTCATACGCTCAATTCTGAACGTATTGAAAAAGCGAGAAAAAGAGCTCGAAGATTTCGACTTTCAAACTAAAGAAAACATATTCCTTAAAAACGGTGGGAATATAAAATTGCGCCCAGTCGAATATGATAGGGCTTGCTTTGATTCATTAATTATTGACAATCAAAAGAAATTTGAAACAAATACTCCTTCGCAAGTAAGAATAAAAGAGGCAAAAACCTTTTTTGTCACGGAATTGGAAAGGTTGAACACAGATATTTTGCTACGAGTTCTTACAAAAATTGAAACGACTGACCTAACAATTATCGAACTAGAGGGAAAAAAGGATTCTGCGTTAATGTTTGAATTGGAGAATAACAGAGGTAAAGATTTGACAAATATGGAAAAAATCAAATCTTACTTTATGTATCAAATGTACGTTTACAGCGACCCTGAACAAACAGAATCAAATATTGAAAATGTATCAAATATTTTCAAGCTGATTTATTTAATAATCAATGATTTTAAAAAACTTAACGAAGATAGTGTACTAATCTATCACAATAACGCTTATATCAAAGGCTATAATTACAGGACATTAGAAGATGTTAAAGAAGTTTTTAAGAAATCAGAAGACAAGATAGATTGGATTAAAAAATACATTTCTGAGCTTCATACTTCCTTCTCAAATATGAAAAAGTTTGAAAACTCAGATAATTTTTATGCAAAAAAACTTTCTAAAATAAATGCCCCTGCCTTTATCTCCCCTTTTGTAATTAGAGGATATAAATACTTTGGAGATGATAGCACGAAACTGAATACACTGTTTAACATACTTGAAGTTTTAACCTTTCGTGCAAGATTGATAAATAGCAGAGCCAATATTCAAGAGCGTTTAAATTCAATTCTTCTCAATTTTAAAGGGGATTTAATAAACCTAAAACAAGAGATTAAAAGCAAATTGAATGAATCTTGGTATTGGAGCGACACAAACACAAAAAACTATCTGAATGGTGGAATGTATGGAAACAAGGTTTTGAACTATTTGCTTTGGGAGTATGAAAATTCAATTCAGAATAAAGGGTATAGTATTAAAAACTTTAGCCTAGAGAATGAACAAATAGAGCATATTTCACCGCAAACACCAACAGATGGAGAGCCAATAGCAACAGGATACGACCTGAACGAAGACCGTGAGTATTCTGAAGATTTCGTATCAAAGTACTTAAACAGCTTGGGGAATTTAATGTTAATATCAGGCTCACATAATGCTTCAATTGGAAATAAGGCATTTAAAGATAAACTTGACTCATACAAAGCAAATCCTCTTTTAAATCAACAAGCGGAGGTTAAAGATTTTGCAACTTCTGAAAATGAAGCAGTTTTTTGGAAAACAGAGTCAATCGAAAAACGACATAAGAGAATAGTAGATTTTGCAATCCAAAAATGGAGTTTTGATAAAGTCGAAACAACATATTTAGAAACGGAATTAATTGAGGGCGAAAAAAAATAACGAAATGCCAACAATGTATATAAAAAATAGGCGAAACAGTAATGAAACCAAGGGGTTGGGTTTGCATTTGCATCAAACTTGGTACTTAACCGAAAGTTCTGTGCTTCGAAATCGCCTACTTTTCATATACAAACCGTTGGCGATCATTATTCTGAATCTTTGGTTTTAATGGCATCTACATGTTAAATGGAACAAATCAGAAAACATTTTGATAAAATAGTTAGGCAAACCGATAAAGACTGGGAGGTATTCTCTTCCAGACTTACCCGAAGGGCGTTTCCCAAGAAAACCACATTGTTGAAAGTGGGCGAAAAGGAAAACCACCTCTCGTTCATTCAAGAAGGAGCAATTCGATTTTGCATTCCAAAAGAATTTGACGACCTGACTTTCGGTTTTGTTTTTGCTGATAATTTTGTGAGCGCATATGATTCTTTTTTGACGCAAACCCCATCAACTTACCAATTAGAAACCCTAACCGATACGATACTTTGGAGTTTGACGTATCAGGATTTACAAAAAATTTATGATGAAACTGAGGTGGGAGATAAAATTGGGCGGTTTGCAAGTGAAAACCTCTATCTGAAAAAGGCAAAACGTGAATTGTCATTGCTAAATGAAACAGCCGAACAGCGTTACCTCAAATTATTTACGGAACAACCCCATTTGATACAACAAATTCCACTCAAATATATTGCTTCCTATATTGGCATTACACCTCAAGCGCTAAGTAGAATTCGGAAGCGGATTTCTTAACCCAGGTTCATTGCATGACACTCGTATTTGCCTGAGTTTTGTAAAAAAACAAAAAGGCTATGAAACCATTATTTATCCTACTGATCGTTTTTACGATTACTGTTTTCGTTATAAAGTTCTTGACACATCATTACAATCTACCATTAGCTGGCCGAATTGCCATGTGTGTAATGCTCATTTTTACAGCTATTGGACATTTTGCATTTACTAAAGGCATGGAAATGATGATCCCTGATTTTATCCCATTCAAAACTGAAGTGGTATACCTAACCGGCCTTATGGAAATTATTTTAGGAATTGGATTACTCTTTCCCAGTACAAGAGTCTACTCAGCATGGATTTTGATAATTTTCTTTATGCTCATACTTCCGGCTAACATAAAGGCTGCCATTGAGAATATTGACATTCAAAAAGCAAGTTTTGATGGCCCTGGTCTAAGTTATCTTTGGTTTAGAATTCCTATGCAAATACTCTTAATTATCTGGGTCTATATTTCAACCATCCGAATTTGAAAATGGCTGATCTAAAATATTTTTTAAAGTACAATTAATTACTGTCTAAAATGAAAAATGATTCTTAAGAACCTATTGTAAAAAGGCAATTTAACCAATTTTTTAACCTTGTAGAAACATTAAAATTAAAACAAATGCGAAAAATATCACTCTTCATTGCATCAAGTTTGGACGGCTACATTGCAAAGCCTAATAACGACCTCAATTTCTTGAAACTTGTAGAAAAGGAAGGTGAAGACTATGGTTATGCAAAATTTACAGACACAATAGACACCTTGATTATTGGTAGAAAAACCTATGACTACGTGCTTAAAGAAATCGGTTCATCTCATTACGACAATGGACAAAGGGACGTTTATGTCGTTACTAGAACTCAAAGACCGCAAGTTGGCAGGACAACCTTTTATACTGGAAGCTTAAACGATTTGGTTAAACAATTAAAATCAGAAAACGGAAAAAATATTTATTGTGACGGTGGTGCGGAAATAATAAACGAACTTTTAAAAAATGACTTGGTTGATGAGTTTATTATTTCTATCGTTCCTATATTATTAGGTAATGGAACAAGTCTATTTAAAGATGGACGACCTGAACTACTACTTGAATTTGTGACTGCAAAAACATTTGATACAGGATTAATACAGTTGCATTACAAACGAAAAAAATAAACAACGAATCGCCAACATTGTATAAACGTAAATGCGGGCAAAAATGCTTAATTCAAACAAATCTTATTAATTAACATATTGGCAAACTGAAAGCAAAGTGATTCTAATCCCGCACTACGCTTATACTTGACCGTTCCAACACAAATGGCTCATAAAATATCCGTTCAGGACAGGGAGCGTACGGCTCCCTAAGTCCCCGCCGGATCCAAGCTGAATCCAGTTACCAAACCTTGTCGGAAGATAAGAAAAGAGCTACCTAAAAGACAGAAAAATGCAAATCATGAAAGACAAAATTTTACAATACCTTTCAAAATATACTGTGATTACCAAAGAATTGGAGAAGGCTATTGCTGAAAGCACCTTTATCCAATGTTTCACAAAAGGGGACATTCTGCTCAAGGAAGGAAGTACTTCCAATGAGTGCTACTTTATCATTAAAGGATGCATAAGAAGTTACTACCTTAAAGATGGTGACGAAAAAACCATTGAGTTCTACACAGAAGATGAGGCTGTTATTCCTTTAAACTATGATACGATTATCCCATCAGGTCATTATCTGGAATGTGTAGAAGAAACAATCGTAAGTGTTGGCAACCCTGAGCTGGAAAGTGAAACATTTCAAAAATTCCCGGAATTAGGGATGCTATCCAGGATTATTGGTCAGAAAATAATGGCTCAGCAACAAGAATCATTTGCTGATTATAAAATGTCCACTCCGGAAGAACGATATTTAAACCTGGTAAAACGAAGGCCAGATTTAATCCAAAGAGTTCCACAACACCAAATAGCCAGTTACTTAAGTGTTAAACCAGAGTCACTTAGCCGAATTAAAAGAAGGCTTATGAACAAATAATTTATTTCTTAACTAAAGTCAATGCGTTGAAAATTAGACCATTCTATTTTTGTGATATATATAATAAACAAAAACGGCATGGATCTAATCAGAAAAAAATCAATTATTGTTGGTGTATTATTAATGCTTAACATAGCTGCAGGCATCCTTAGTATAGATCCGGTAATTGATGATCCAGGTAATCTTGGAAATATTTCTATCAATGCAAAACCAATATTAATAAGAGCTTTCCTGCAGTTTATATTAGCGCTCATTTATGCAGGTATCCCTATTATTTTATACTCATTATTTAAAAAATTCAACAATGGTCTGACGATTGGCTTTCTGCTTTTTAGAATAATTTCTGTCGTATTCATTTTTATTGGCTGGTTGAGCATACTTTTGCTATTGGAATTAGGTCAGGAATTTGTAAAAGCAGGTAGCCCCGACATATCGCATTTTCAAACTTTAGATAATTTAATACGATCAGGCCGTGATTTAATAAACCATGTGGCCATGCCCTTAATTCTGAGCGTTGGCAACATAATGTTTTATTCTATTTTGTATCAATCAAAACTTGTCCCCAGGTGGTTGTCTATATGGGGACTTTTCGCCACTGTGTTGAGCGGTATTTTTGCAAGCATTCTGCTTATGTTTGGTATCATAGACATTATTACTCCTACCTATATTGCATTAGCCTTCCCCACGGCCTTATTGGAAATAGTATTAGCAATTTGGCTATTGGTAAAAGGATTTAAGCCAAATCAAATATCCATAAAATGATGCCCTTTCCATAATAAGAAACAAAGCAGAAAAAACCCGGCAAAGCAAAGACGATTCTCGCATTCATTTTAACGATCATTATTGGCTATGCTCTTTTCATTATTCCAGATGTATTCTTTGGAGTTACTAAAATTGATGGTGGAAAGATTGAAATTAACTTATTATTCATTGCTTTAATTCAATTTTTTTCAAATATCGCCTTGATATGTGCTTTTTTAAAAATATTAAAGAAAGACTTTGGCTATATCGGTCTTCGGTTGGTGAATGTGAAAAAGGACATTTTAACAGGCCTCCTATTCGGTGCCTCATGGACTATTTTTCAATTTGCATTCCTCATACCAGGCCCCGGAGGAATAAACCGTTCAGATATCAACGCCACTGCCGGAATTCTGATATGGCTTGCATTTTATTGATAATTAATTATTTTACATTAAAAGAAGTAATGTAATATGACTATATCGGAAGCAATTCGGAGGCACAAGGATCTAATTCTAAAGCGCTGGAAAGAACGGCTATATGAGGAAATACCGGAGGTAAAACGTCACGACAAGGCGGCTATTGAGAACAGTGTTCCTGACTGGCTTGAGGCCTTGATAGACTTGCTGGAAAGTACCGATAACAAAGAAATTGTTTTCAATAGTCAGGAACACGCCCTTGACCGATCCCGCTTTCAAATCTATTCCCTCAAACACATCATCAGGGAATATAATCTTTTAAAACACGAAATCTTTAATGTAACCGATGGATACGATGGGGTCCATCCCCGCGATCGTAACCTGATCATGTATGCAATAGACCTGTCCATTGAAGAAGCAGCAGAAGCATTTTATCGAATCAAGCAGGGGGTGCAGGTCAATGCCCGTTCTGTGGCAGAACAAAAAGCCGATGCCATGCAGTTGCAGGA
The DNA here is from genome assembly GCF_011290685.1 of Cyclobacterium plantarum. Lineage (GTDB taxonomy): Bacteria > Bacteroidota > Bacteroidia > Cytophagales > Cyclobacteriaceae > Cyclobacterium > Cyclobacterium plantarum. The sequence continues at coordinate 34,536 of NZ_JAANYN010000005.1, read as the reverse complement.
CGATAACCGGGAGCAATTCATCCGCTCGATCACCCATGATTTAAATAATCCGCTGATCAATATCAAGGGCTGCATTTCACTGTTGGAAGAAGGTCCGGATGTAAATGAAACGGCAAAAATTTTAAAAATGCTGAAGACCTGTACTGAACAGGCGGAGTCACTTATTAAAAACTTTCTGGATGTAAGTGAAGTAAACCCTACAGAAAAACTCCCTGTACGCAAAGAACTGGTGAAGATCATGGAAGAGATAGAGAACGAAGTAGCTGTATACAAACTGGCTTACCGGAATCGAATTGATATTCAATGCGCAAATTCAGACCTGGAAGCGGCCTTGGATATTGGTTTGTTTCGCCGGGCGTTCAATAACCTGATGAACAATGCCATCAAACACGGTGCAAATGCACCCATAGAGGTGCATTGTTCTGCAAAAAACGATGAGTTGGCGATTTCGGTAATCAACCAGGGCAGAACCATACCAGCAGCTGAAATGGAGCATATTTTTAATCGCTATTACAAAATTGAAGATGGCAGCCGGGGCTGGGGTATCGGATTGGCTTTTGTAAAAGAAGTAGCCCATGCCCACGGCGGGGAGGTCAAAGTAAAAAGCAACGAGGAAGAAGGAACCAGGTTTATATTTCGGATCCCCATAAACTATTTAAATAACTAATAATGAGTGTTTTAAATCATGTAACTAAATGACCAAGGTCAGTTATTATTATTAATATATTACGTTTCTTTGCCATGCTTTGAACTGTCAAACAGAGCATGACAAACCATGAAAACATTAACAAATTTCTCAGCGGCTCACAACCTCTTTGTTGGAGCGTTGGCAATAACGCTGTTGCTATCCTCAATGGTAGTACAAGCTCAGGATCGTTGGAGTTTAGAATTTCGTCCCGGAGTAAATTTGCCAACCCAAAAATTGGGTGATGCAGATTTAAAAACAGGCTATGGCTTTGAAGGGTCTTTAGCTTATAGCTTTTTGCCTCACCTTAGCGTTTATGGAGGGTGGAGCTGGAACCGATTCGGCGCTGATCAATCTTTTGCAGGCGCCAATACCGATTTTGAAGAAACGGGATATACCTACGGTCTTCAGTTTATCCACCCCATCTCCACCTCTAACCTGAGCCTGCTGCTTCGAGCAGGTGGATTAGCAAATCATATCGAACTTGAAAACAGTGATGGGGATATCATTGCCGATTCAGGACACGGGTTTGGTTGGCAGGTCGAAGCAGGGGTATCCATTCCGATCAGCGAAAAATGGCGTGCACAACCTGGCCTTAGGTATCGCGCCCTTTCACGGGATGTCAGGCTCAATGGATCGACATTTGGCACAGATCTCAACTATATCTCTCTTGGCATAGGAATCGTGAAGGTATTCTAAAGTACTGTGGTTAAAAAAACCAACCAGCATCCTATCGAGAACCCATCTCCGATGTATAAGGGGGATTGGCTCTCTGCCCATTTAGACTGCGCTTACACTCAATTATAGTTATGGACCAGACAGTAAATAAAATAGGTTTTTGGGCAGGAATTATTGCCTTTGGTTCCAGTGTTGCCTTTGTATTGGTACAGACCTTACAGCTCTTAAGGCTCCTTTCTTATCCTTATGATGAGATTTTGATCTATGGATTTTCCCTTGCCATCGTTATCCCTTTTTTGTTTGAAATGCTTGCCCTGTACCATGCAACGCCAATAGCTAAAAAAATATGGAGTCATGCTGCCCTTATCTTCACGGTTATCTATGTCGTCTTTGTTACGGCCAACTATGTCGTTCAACTGGCTACAGTTATTCCCATGACACTTGAAGGAGCAGAAGATGAAATAAAAATTCTTAGTCAAACGCCCCATTCCATGTTTTGGAATTATGACGCCATTGGTTACATCTGTATGGGCTTGGCTACATTGTTTGCTGTCCCTGTTTTTGGTAAAACAGGTATCCAAAAATGGGTTCGGATTTCCTTCTTAGCCCATGCACTGGTGACACCATTAATTGCCTTCGTGTACTTCTATCCTACCTTTTCCGAAAAACTACTGCTACTCGTTTTGCCCTGGGGAATCACGGCCCCACTGGCAATGTTGCTGCTTGCCATCATGTTTAAAAAAGGAATAAGCCCCAATACGGAATTTACCAGGTGAATTTTACGGTACTGGCCAACGTATCAAATCAAACATAGGAGCATATATGAAATCGGAGCAATTGGTACTTAAAATCGCATTGAGCAGACCCTATACTGCAGGCCCATACTACTACAATAGAAGTATATTTATTTTACAACCTATTTGGAAGTATTTAATTTTACAACTATATTTGTTGTATGAAACGTACAGAAATAGTCCTTATCGGGGATGTGATTAAATCACGAAAGCGCTTTAACCCTGAAGAATGGAAGTATTTTCACCAATTGATTAAAAAAATTAACAATGAATTCCATTCATCGATAAAAATTCCCATCACAATATATTCCGGAGATAGCTTTGGAGGTATTTGCAATAGTGTAGAATCTGCAATTGACATTCTATTAGCAATTCAAGAACACCATAAATACCATAAATCGCGAGTAGTATTGATTGAAGATGAAATTTCTTTTGGATTGGAAACAAAAAATTTTCTAAATTTAGAAGGGCCTGCGCTTTGGAAAAGTCAAGGTCTGTTGGACAATTTAAAAAAAAGCGCTTCTTTTTTCTTGTCTGATCTACAAAATGAATTAAAGACCCTTACTGTTAACACTATCCTTAATCTAATCTTATCCATTCGCAATGACTGGAGCGAAATAGAATGGGCAGTTTATAAGCATCAGGGCTTACCTATTACGCAAAAGGATCTTGCCGAAAAGTTGGAGGTTTCACAGCAGTACATTTCGAAGATTTTAAACGCATCCAAAATCAAATTGGTCCGGGAAGCTGAAAATAACCTGACACAAATACTACATGGAATCGATACTACCATTCATTAGGGCAAACAGCACCTTGACTCAAGGAGTAGTAATAGTTATCGGATATTTCATAACGTTTATTGCTACGAACTTGTTGATAAAAAGAATAATTCTAAAAGGAAAAGAAAAGATTGATGTAGATAATGATGGAAATGTAGATCAAAAGGATGAGAGGATTATTAGAGATGGTTATATAATTGGTAAATGTGAGAACATAATAATAATAACATTTGTATTGGCCGGCGAGGTGACAGGGCTTGCGTTAATTTTCGTAGCAAAAAATTTAGCAAGACAAAAAGACATAAATGATAATGCTGGTTTTTTTCTTGCCGGAACCATGATAAATTTTACAGCTACATTACTGTTTGCCTTTGTTATTAAGTATGTTCTGACGTTGATTCCAGCAGGAAACATGAATCACAAAGTCGCTGATCCAATAGGTAGTAGTCATTTTCGACACTATATCGAAAACTTCAATCAGATGGACAATGAGCTTTATATTCAGCATGTCCCCAATGATTCGGCCTTTTTATTCCTGGCAGAGCATATCCCACTTATCGAAGTTCCGGATAAAGATATTGAAGAAACGTATTCCTTCCGGTGGTGGACCTATCGGAAACACATAAAACATACGGAGGATGGTTTTGTGATAACCGAATTCTTACCCAAGGCTCCCTGGTCGGGAAAAACAATACGATAAATTGTCCGGCCGCGCATCATAATATACGAATGAGGGACCCGCGGTACGTATCGGATTATATTGGTTTCTGCTTAAACAATTTGGGATAGGAACAGCACAACATATAACCTGGGAAAAGGTTTGTTACTTTTTGTGGATGGGGCATTGAAAGCAAAACTTCTCAAATCGAACGTTTGATCTATAAAATGTAAATCCCCAAGCGAAGTAGGGTTGCTCTGGCAGATGGTTTCCGGTAAGGGGTTCTGAAGCGAATAGCAATTTATCCCCCTTGCAAAAAAAATCTTTCAAAAATATAAAAGAAATACTAGATTGAAGGAGTGTTACATGGTAAATAAAGTGCAAGTTGCAATTTGGCCTTACTGTTCCACTTCCCTGAAATAAAATTTGGAAATGCTTCAAATGATTCGGTAACAAGTTTAATGCTATATCAATTATGAATATAAAAACCTACCTACTTGCCCTTCTTTTTCTTTGTTCTCTTAAAGGGTATTAGCAAAATAATGACAGCAGGGATAATGATCGATTGGCCGAACTAAACGAGTTCTGGAAAGAAGTTTCACGCACGATTGAAGAAGGAGATTTTGAAGGTTACGCAGGTACTTTTCATGAGAAAGCAACCCTGGTTTCAGGTATTAGCAACAAAGCCTATCCCATTGCCACGGCCCTTGCAGGATGGAAAAAAGATTTTGTTGATACCAGGTCGGGACAAAGGAAATCTTCAGTAGCATTCAAATTCAACAAACGGCTGGGTGATCCCAGCACTGCATTTGAAAGCGGTATCTTTTACTATTCCTATGAATTGGACGGAGAAAAGAATGGCTATTACATCCATTTTGATGGGCTATTGGTAAAAGAAGGTACCTGGAAAATGATGATGGAATATCAAAAAAGTGCGGCAACAAAAGAAGAATGGGACGCATTGAAATAGGTTTGTAAAAATAGAATTAGCCCGTCAAGAGCTTCGGGAGAATCTGGCAGAGATAATCATCCCCCTTTGTGACTTTCTCGTCATGCTTGATTTCATGTGATTCCCCGCTAGTTTGAACAGAAAGAGGCATATTTTTAGCCAATTCTGTCCCTCCATTTTGCGAATTGCCTGCACCAATTAATGTAATAGCGTTAGTTACCAATGAAAATAAAGATAATGAATAAACACTTAGGGGTAATCCTGTTATTACTATTGAGCTTTGCACTACAAGACGGGTTTGCGCAAAGTGAGGGAGATTCGGTAGCTGAAAATACCTTGCCCTTAATTACAAAATACATTGATCTGGGTGGTAATGTTCATGTGGTTACCTGTACCCGGGGAGAACAAGCACTAGAAGGACATCATTTCACCATTGAAACTCCGAAAACCGTGGCCGATTTTTTAACCTGCCACGCACTTGAGCACCTTCCGCTAGATGCTGCCAATTACCACACCAAGCGGGACGGCCTTAAAAATGCTCAAATCAAGTTTGAACGGGATAAAAAGGGGAAAGTAGCATTTTTGGGTGGCTCGATCACCCATAATCCAGGATGGCGGGACAGTGTTTCTCTCTACCTCCAAAAGCGTTTTCCGGAAACTGAATTCGAATTTATCGAGGCGGGAATTCCTTCCATGGGTACCACCCCGGCCGCCTTCAGGCTTGTGCGGGATGTACTATCAAAAGGAAAAATAGATTTACTTTTCGAAGAAGGGGCCGTCAATGACGCATCAAATGGAAGAACCTCCCTGGAGCAAATCCGGGCCATGGAAGGAATTGTACGGCATACCTTAATGGCCAACCCGGATGCAGCGATTGTAATCATGCATTTTGCAGACCCTGATAAAATAGAAAGCTATTCCAAAGGAATAGAGCCAGAAGTGATTGCAAATCACACAAAAGTAGCTGAGCATTATCACATCCCAACGATCAACCTGGCAAAAGAAGTTGCCGATAGGATAGCAAATGGGGAATTTACCTGGGAAGACGATTTCAGGGACCTTCACCCATCCCCTTTCGGTCAGGGTATTTATGCCAACTCCATCAACCACTTTCTTTCCAATGCGTTTTCAAGTCCCCTTGATGCCGATAATAAGGTATCCTCCCGCATACTCCCCGAGAAAATCGACACCTATTCATACGACAGGGGGAGTTTAGTAGATGTTGAGGCTGCCAAATTCGACAAGGGATGGCACATCGATCCATCATGGAATCCTGAAGACGGCTCCGGTACCCGGCCCAACTACGTAAATGTACCCATGTTGCGGAGCGATATACCCGGCAGCACAATGAAATTTAAGTTTAATGGATCTGCAGTGGGTATTGCCGTTGCGGCCGGCAAAGACGCAGGAGATATCGAATACCGAATCGACAAAAAAGAATGGAAAACACTACGGCTTTTCACCAGGTGGAGTGCGGGACTACACCTGCCCTGGTATTATACCCTGGCCTCTGAATTACCCGAAAAAAAGCATTTATTGGAAATCCGAATTGCAAGCACCAAAGACGAAAAAAGTACTGGCAAGGCCTGCACCATCCGCTACTTTTACGTTAACAAGAATTGACAAAAAACGACAGGGAAACTTTGAATAATTGGGTCTTTTGGCCTACTTTTAATTTTACTTATTACTCAACCACTAATCAAAACTTTTGAATGAAGCTTATCCCTATCCTTACAATAGTTATTGCATCTACACTATTCGGTTGCAGTGGGAGTGAAGCAACTTCTGATGAAATTCGTAAAGGCCTGGAAAATTGGTTGGCTAAACCAGTTTCCGAAAGGGAGCCCTTGGGAAATCTTGAATTCTCAAAAAGGCCTTTGACAAAGAATGAAGCAGAAAATTTCACAACCATTCTTTTTGAGGACAAGCAGCGCCAACTCATTAAGGACTATGGGCAACAGTGGGCGTCTCGTGAAATAAGTTACAAGGGAATGAAAATGCCTTTCTTTTACCAGAAATTTGGCGAGGAGCCAACAGCCGGTAGAAGTTTGTTTATATCACTGCACGGTGGAGGCAATACCCGGCCTGAAAACAACGACCAACAGTACGAAAATCAAAAGCACCTGTACGATCAGGCCATGAGTAGCCTGGAGGGCATCTACCTGGCACCCAGAGCCCCTACCAATACCTGGAATTTATGGCATGAAAATCACATTGATGATTTTTTCACCCTCCTAATCCGGCTTTCTGTGGCATTGGAAAATGTTAACCCCAATAAAGTTTATTTACTGGGGTATTCTGCAGGCGGTGATGGTGTCTTTCAACTGGCACCCCGAATGGCAGACAGATGGGCGGCAGCATCCATGATGGCCGGACACCCCAATGAAACCTCACCCCTGAGCCTGAAAAACACACCTTTTGCGCTACACATGGGTGCATTGGATGCTGCTTATGACAGAAATCTTAAAGCTAAGGAATGGAAAACCATGCTGGACAGCCTGGAAAACAATGCCCCTGGTACCTATGTCCACCAGGTAGTACTTCATGAAGGAAAGGGCCATTGGATGGAATTGGAAGATGCAGCCGCATTATCCTGGATGTCAACCCACAAACGCAATCCCATTCCAGAAAAAATTGTCTGGAAACAAGATGACAGACATCACCCGGATTTTTATTGGCTGGGTGTTCCGGAAGATTTAATTGAAACTGGCGGGGAAGTTATTGCAACATACAGCAGGTCGCGGAATGAGATAAACGTCCTTTCCAATTACAGCAGCATACTGAAAATTTACATCAACGATGACATGTTGGATTTGGACGCCCCCATCACCGTGAAATACCAGGGTGAAATCATTGCCGAAAAGACATTTAAAAGATCCCTTTCGGCAATTTACAATACGCTTTCACCAAAGGGAGATGCAGAACTGTCCTTCCCTTGCGTACTGACACTTATCGATAATGATACATTGGGTGAATGAGCAAACGAAGAAAACAACCATGAGAAAGCTCTATCGAAACTGCTTACCCTTTTTGGCAGCCACATCGCTGCTGCTATTCAATAACTGCAAGGCTCCACAAAAAAATACAGAAGGGAAACCAAATATTTTATTCATAGCTGTGGATGACATGAATGACTGGGCCGGATTTTTATCGGGACATGCCGGGATGAAAATCCATACACCCAATATCGATCGTCTGGCTGCATCATCCATGGTATTCACCAATGCCCATACTCCGGCCCCTGCCTGTGCACCAACAAGGGCAGCGATACTTACAGGTATACATCATGCCCGTTCCGGAACGCAAAACGTGTACTGGGGAGATGGGCCAAAATGGAGGGAATTTGATGCATTAAAAGAGGTACCAACCCTGGAGCAATTTTTCAAAAAAAACGGCTATAAAACACTGGGCGCAGGCAAAATTTATCACAGCCAGGCACCACCCTGGGCTCCTACCAGCCAGGTAGAACCGGCTAACTGGGATTTTTACTATCCCAGTCCGTATATTTCCCATCCCTTCCAAATCCGTGCCCCCAAAGACGTCATTTATCCCGAGGAGGTGGACAACGAAAACAGACCCGGCGGCGGTGCCGATGGATGGTGGACATGGGGAGCCATTCCTGTTCCGGACGAAAAAATGGCCGATTACCATGTGGCAGATTGGGTAAGTTACCAACTTGGTCAGGATCACGAGAAACCCTTTTTCCTGGCTGCAGGCATGTGGAAACCACATGACCCCTGGGAAGTTCCTCAAAAATATTTTGACATGTATCCCCTGGAAAACATTGTTTTGCCGGAACGTAAAAAGGATGACCTTGAGGATGCTTTTGACCATGGTCGTCGTTGGATCATGGAATGGGTGCTGGACAACAAGCAATGGGAAAAAATCATCCAATCCTACGCCGCCTCCATCACCTTCTCCGATGCCATGGTGGGAAGATTGCTGGATGCACTGGAAAAATCCGAACATGCTGATAACACGATAGTTGTTTTATGGTCCGACCATGGCATGCACATGGGAGAGAAGGATAATATTGAAAAATTCACGCTTTGGGAACGGTCCACACGGGTACCCTTGCTCATAGCTGTCCCTGGAATGGAGCTGGGAGGGGCACATTGCGATCAACCGGTGAGTTTGATGGACCTGTATCCCACTCTGGTCGACCTCAGTGGATTTGACCTTCTCCCACATCTGGATGGCAATAGCCTGCTCCCTCAACTCAAGGATCCTGGAGCTGAGACATCGCCGGTTATTACCAGTTACAAATTTGGCAATGCCCAAAAGCCCGGGGTCAGCGGTCATGCAGTAAGAAGCATGAGGTACCGGTATATCTACTATCCGGAAATCAACCTTGAAGAACTTTACGATCACGAAAATGACCCGGATGAATGGGAAAACATTGCTTATAGAAAAGCCCATACCCAGGTCATTGAAGAACACCGAAACGTATTGCGCAACATGTTACCTCAGTTGACCTGGGAAGGGGGGCCCCCTGACGGCTATTCAATCGATGACGAGGGCTTTGTATCAAAAAACAATTTTGAACCCCTTTAACTCCTCCATAGTATACGGGCATAGTGCTGGTTCACGATCGGATCTGGAATGAGGCCGTATCTGCAATTCCATAATTGATCTTTTCATTCCCTGGATCAATATTGTTCATGCCGTGATTTGGTACCAAACATGCTAATATAAGCGAAGGCCCCAAATGCTATGAGTAGTAAACCGATGATGTTTGTAATGGTTGTAAAAAAGCCTATAAACAGAACCAACATTCCTGAAAGCAACATTCTCTCTGAGTAATGCAATAGTTCCATCGCTGATAAACTTTCTATGTCGCGCGAAAACTTGTAAAGTTCCTTGTCAATATTAATTTGCGCAATGAAAATCCAAACAATTGCCAGCAGCATGATCAGTAAGCCCATAAGGTTTATTGATGGATGATGAAACTTATCAAGGGGTAGGAATACAAAATATAAATCAGGAACAACGGAGTATATAATCGTCATTATCCCAAAAATTGAAAAAATAATCCAAAAAATCAAACTCACACGCTTCATTCGATTGTACTGAAAAATTCTTTCTTTTGTCCCTGCTATCACGGTAAAGGGCTTAAATTTTCGGAACTGATTCCAAAAAATAATCAAACAGGTAGCCACAACCATAAAAGAGGGCAAATACAACTGTAAAGTCGGGTCGGTCATAATTTCAGATTTCAGGGTAAAACAATTAACGGCGTTTGTCCTTCATAAACCAACTCATTGATTAGAAACCTTCTAAAAAGTTGGTCAGTCAATAGACGGGAGCCTTTTTGAACGATCAGCATTTCATCAATTCTATTGTTTATCACTTGCTTAATATCTTCAAAAGGATTACTTCCTTCATAAATTTCGAAATTTGTAACAAACTTGTCGGCAAATAATTCTTCTAACCCTCTTAGCTTTTTTTCCATATCCTTCGTTTTTTCGTTGGGTTTAGCCAAATAGAAAAAGGTAAGGTTTGTGTTTTCCTTGTCAATAAAATTCAAAAGCCTGTTTAATTCCTGAATATTCAAGGGGTATTTTTCAGTGACTGCCACAAAAATTTTTGTGTGTGAAAAAGTAGAAATTTCCTGAGGAATGGCTACAATAATGTTTTTTGTTTTATCAATAATTTCAAGAGCTACGCTACCAAGAAATATTCTTTTTAGCATTCCTGTTCCTTTGATCCCTGAAAAAATCAAATTATCAAAGGGTTCCTCTATAAGGTTGTTTAAGGTAAGTAGTAAATTTTTCTCCGAAACTGAATAGGATACTTTAATCGAGGGGGAAATCAATTCCTTCGCTAAGGATTTCAATTTCCGAAGAGATTCATTGTTAGTGTGTTGAGCAATTTGATTTCGGCTTTCCTTGTCCGAAAGAGAAGGTGCTAAAACAATGGTTTGATGTACCAGGAGCAGTTCAGCGTCTACTTGTTTACCCCATTCACAAGCATACCGGATCAGGTTATTCGAATAAATTGAAAAGTCAATAAGTATAATAAATCGCTTTTTCATTGGTTTAGGGTTTTGTTTCTCTATCGTGATTGAATAAACAATCTTGCACTTTAGTGAAATCACTTTGGTTGTCAGCAAGTACCATCAATATATCATTTGCTTCTAATTCCGTTGAGCCACCTGGCCGTATATATTCTTCTGATCTTTTAATCATCACAATAAATGCCGATTTTGGAAAATTTAAATCAACAATTCTTTTATTTACTGCATAATAATCAGGCTTAATTTCAAATTCCTGCAAGGATGATTTTGGGAGGTCTAAGATCAGTTGATCTACTTCAGTAATCTTTTTGGCCTTTTCTGGGAGAGCCACTTTAAGCCATTTAGCAAACAATGATAACGTTGTTCCCTGGATAAGTACTGATGTTACGGAAATAAAAAAAACAATGTTGAAAATCATATTCGCATTTTCAATCCCTGCCAGAAGAGGATAGGTGGCAAAAACGATCGGAACAGCCCCCCTCAATCCAACCCACGAAATGTAAAATCTTCGTCTCAATTTCATTTTGAAGAAAATCAAACTCAGAAATACGCTAACGGGTCGGGCAACGAGAATAAGGAAAAATGAAATTAGCATTCCTATGCCGAAATAAGGAATAATTTGAGAAGGAAAAACAAGTAAGCCTAATGTAAGGAAAAGTACGATTTGCATTAACCAAGCTAACCCATCATACATTCTGAAAATCGTTTTCTTGTGGATGAGGTCTTGATTACCCAGGTAAACCGCACAAATGTAAATAGCTAAAAACCCATTCCCTCCTACAAAATCTGTAGCAGAAAACGTAATAAACATCAATGCTATCACCAAAACAGGATAAAGACCTTCAAAGTCCAAGTCAATTTTATTAATAATGAATTTGCTAATTCTTCCAAAAGCAAACCCCGCAATGCCTCCTACAATCATTTGTTGAAAAAACATGGGAATGATGGAAACAATGCTTAGGTCCTGGTTGATCACCAAGGTTAAAAATGCAATCGTCATTACATATGCCATGGGGTCGTTACTTCCACTTTCCAATTCTAAGGTGGGGCGCAGATTAGTTTTCAGTGCCAGGCTTTTTGATCGTAAAATTGAAAATACGGCTGCTGCATCTGTAGATGAAACTATAGATCCCAATAACAAACTTTCATAAATCGTAAAGTCTGTTACAAACCAAACGAATGTGCCAAGGGATACGGCTGTAAGAAATACACCCAATGTGGACAAAACTATTCCTTCTCTTAAAATCGGCCTAACGGAAGTCCAACTGGTGTCCAGCCCCCCAGAAAATAATATAAAATTTAGTGAGACAACGCCTATAAATTGAGCCGCTTTTGGGTCATCAAAACGGATACCACCAATTCCGTCAGAACCTGCTAACATCCCAATCGCTAAAAACAACAATAATGTCGGGACACCAAATTTATAGGACGTTTTGCCTACTACTATACTAATAAAAAGTAATATTGAGCCAACTAACAGTATGTTTTCTATAGTTAAATTCATTTTCTATTCCGCAAATTGATACCTGGGCAAAAGTAAATACGCTCCCAGGGTAAGACCCTGGAAATTTTAAGGATGTATTTTAGGAAACCTCCGTTGAAAGACCGCAGCAGTTGAATTCCCAATATAAGCATTATTTGAACAATTTTCTCCCTGAATTTTGACTGTAAAATACCTGAAAAAATAAGGGCGGTACCACTCCCCCCATGTATCTCTCCCTTTAAGATGGTTTTCCCTAAAAAAACATTTTTTGTTTTCAAAAACAGTGCCGTCATAAATCCAATCCAGCCTCATGAGATTCCTTCCCGGAAAAATTTCGAAGGTGACGGTAAATAAAAAATGTATCATTAAAACCCGAAAACCTGTCGGGCTTTTGTTGAAATTCAGTCAACAAAAATCGTTGGGGAGATGAAGCCTGACAGGTTTGATCCTATCTTTATCAATTGGGTCTACGCCGAATAAAATTATAAACAGATAAAAGGTCGGCCCGTTTCTGGTTATTTTACGCTTTGGACCGCCCACCGGTTGGATATCCCCCGTTAAAAAGATGCGCATTGGTGTAAAAATAGTTTTACTTATGGGCGGATTGCAATTGAATACACTGTTTTCACGCTTGGTTAGCGATCTTTCAGCCAGCCTGATTTATTTCTTAGTAGTAATACATGTAACCCTATGCCAGAAACAACTACAATTCAAGATGTGCTCAAGGAACTCGATCGGATCATAGAAAAGAGCATCGAAAACAACAGCAGGGTAGGCTTGTTTGCTTACATCTACAGACGCACTACTTTTTGAGATCGCATCCGAGATTGCCCTGAATCATTTTGAGGACAATAAGGCTTTTTCTCAAAATAATACAAGCGTTTGAAAAAAGTGAAGTGGGTGTTGTCATATCAAAATTAAAAGCAGTTTAAAATTTGCTTGTCATGTTTTGTAGCAAGCCGTAAATGCGCAACTTTTCCACTTCCCAATTCAATCGATTTAAAAAATCCGCTATAAAACTTCAACTCTCCTGCTCTATTTTTCTGAACAAGGAAAGGTAAAGCCAGATTCTTAAACCAAATAGAGACTTTGCAGACAGCTGAAACCCAGAATCCTTTTGGGCCTCCCTGAAACTAAAGAAACCTCCACAGGGAGGTTTCTTTCATACATCTTCCGGTAATTCTGGAATCCCGTTGTCTCAACGAATATAATGAAACCCCAGGTTAATTGAATGCGGCTTTGAAACCCTCCATTTTTTGGTCCACTTGCGTATCTACCATGAATGATAGTTTTGTCTTTTCCCATGAAAATATTACCCTGGCCACCTTATTGTCTGCTGCTGATATGGTGTAAGAAAGTCTTTCGTGTGCATCTTCCATCATTTCAGGGCTTACTTTGATAGCAACAGCATCATCCTTCGCCAATGCAGCAGCATCTACATTTTCACCCTGCATGTATGCATAGATGGCATTACCTTTACTGTTGAGGTGAATGGTCCAGTCACCAGACTGCGCAGGTGTAATGAAAACGGAGTATTTCCCAGCGTTGAGCGTCTTTCCTCCAATGCTTACTGCAGTGCTGAATTCAATGGTTGTAGGAGCATTGGCACCAGCCCTCCATGGCACACCAAAAGGAACAAGTTCTCCAAATACTGTCCTCCCCTTTACCCCTGGGGAAGAATAGTCTATGCTGATTTTTGTAAAACCCACTTGCTGAGATACAAAACTGGCTGGACTTGGAGCCGGGGCCTGAATCTGGGCTCGGGATTGGTAAAATGCCGAAAAAATCAGCAAAATGGTTAATGTAGCTGTCAGATACGAATTTCTTGAATTTTTCATTGAATTGGTTTTTTTGAGCTTTTGAAGCGGAAATATACGAAAGGCTATTGTAATTCCAGCTTATTCATTCGGGGAATTTAACCCTTGATAAAAGATATCCAGCACCAACATCCCAAATAGGACAAGTCAACCGGGTCGGGTATAGTAGCCAAACAAAAAATAGGAAAACGGTAAAAAAAGCAAGCAGGCCTGTTGGAAGCCAGTCAGAAGAAATGAAAGGAAAAATAAAAAAGATCAAGCCTGCATATTCCAATCAGCAAGGAAAACATTGGGCAAAGGGAAAGTACTACTGCTTTTCTGATTCTTTTACCACTATTGTACGTCCATCAACATCAGCTCCATCCAGTTGGGCTATCGCCGCTTTTGCCATTCCTTCGTCTGGCATGTCTACAAAGCCGAAGCCCCTGCTTCTGCCGGTGGCTTTGTCAACTATCACTTTTGCGGAGCTTACTTCTCCAAAGGGTTCAAAAAAACCCTTCAACTCGGAATCATCAATTTCAAAAGGAAGACTGGCAACAAATATTTTCATACTCATTCTATTTTATAGGTGTTTTTCAGGCGTAATTTGATAAAGCTACAGCTAATTTTGACAATATAAAATCTATTTGATTCAATTAATGCCAAAAGAAGACTACTAACAAACATGCGATAGCTAGGAAAAATGAGGCATTAATTTAAAATTATTAGTACATTCGGTTTTCATCCCTGGCTTGGGAGCAAAACAAAAGAAACTACTCATTTATAAGACAATGAAACATCCTATCTGCCCTATCTTATCGCTGTTTATCCTAATTTGCAGCTTTGGAAACGCCTTTTCTAACAACCACCAGCTGGATAACCCCTTTATTGGCATGTGGGGTCTTGAAATCGAAGGCGGAGGTGTTGGTTGGTTGCATGTCAACGAAGATAAGGGGTATCTCGATGCCGAACTTTTGTGGATTGGAGGGAGTGTTTTGCCTGTGGCGAATGTTTACCTGGCTGACGATAATACACTGGTAGTCACAAGAACCAGCTTCTCACGTAAAAGTGAGGAAAGAAGCCATACCCTTACCCATACGCTCCGAATTAAGAAAACCGGAGAGTCCCTGAAAGGAACGATGACAGGACCGGGAAGGAATGGTGAATACCAATCGAATTTTACCGGTAGCAGGATGCCTCCCATGCCTGAAAAACCAGAGCTGTCTAAAGTCACTTACGGACAACCCATTGCTTTATTTAACGGTAAGGACATGAGTGGTTGGGTATTAATGAATCCCAACCAGAAAAATGGTTTTGCAGTGAAAAACGGCACAATGGTAAATGATCCCGTACAACCAGAAAATGGGGCACACATTTCCTATGGGAATATTCGTACCCAGCAAGAATTCAAAGACTTCAATCTGACCCTGGAGGTAAACGTACCAGAAGGAAATAACAGCGGGGTCTACTTAAGAGGTATTTATGAAATCCAGGTGGTTGATTCCTATGGCAAACCGCTTGATTCGCACAATATGGGGGCGCTGTACAGTCGCATTACACCCAGCATGGCTGCAGAAAAACCTGCAGGAGAATGGCAATCCATGGACATCACCCTGGTAGATCGTCACGTAACGGTGGTGTTAAATGGTAAAAAAATTATCGATAATGAGCCCGCCTGGGGACCCACCGGTGGAGCCATGAGTGCCGATGTGCTCGCAGCGGGGCCCATATATTTACAGGGAGATCATGGAAAGGTCAGCTACCGGAATATCGTATTGACGCCCATTGATTGATCGCACCGGCTGCCGATAATTTGAAGTGGAATTAGGGCTATCCGTTCACCCTTGATTTGCCATTAAACGAATACCATTTAAGTACATGTCCTTCCGAAAGTTCCTGACCAAAATCCACCTGTTCCTTGGGCTAAGTATCGGGCTGTTGTTTACTATCATCTCCTTATCCGGAGCATTATACAGTTGGGAACCAGAGCTGAGCCGTATTGCCTACAAGCAAGACGTGGATGCAAAGGACAGTCCCTTTGTTTCTATTTCTCAAGTAAGAAATACCCTGCAAAAAAACTTTCCCGAAGGAGATTTTCGAACAGCCCTATACCGGGACCCGGAAAGCAGTATTGAAGTATTATTGTATGCTCCCGGCACCTATTACCTGGCACAACTCAATCCCTATACCGCAGAACTTATTCATTTGCAAGACATGAATAAGGGCTGGCTCAATAGTATAAAAAAACTTCACAGGAATTTGCTATTGGGTAATGTAGGAAGAGAAATCGTGCATTGGGTGACTTTATTGGCGCTACCCCTGCTCATTTCCGGCCTGGTGATCTGGTGGCCAATCAGGGGTTGGCCCGGTAAAAGTAATTTCCGCATCAACTGGTACGGTTCCCCCAAAAGAAAGAATCGTGACCTGCATACTGTCCTTGGATTTTATGCCACCTGGATACTGATTTTTGCGATTATAACCGGTATTTATTGGGGTTTCAGTACCGTAAGAGAAACGATAAAGCAGCTAAGTGGCGAAAATAAAATGAACTGGGAAAGCCCGCATTCAGAACTTCCGGATACCGGGCAATTAGCTGTAAACGATGACGTTTTGAATCGACTGATAGCCGAGTACCATAAAACCTTTTCCGAATCTGAGGTGAGGATCAGTATACCTCATGAAAAAGACGACCCCATCCACCTCTCCGTAATTGAGCCAAAAAAAGGGATAAATGCGATCGACCATTATTACCATGACCAGTACACCGGAGAACAAATCGAGGGTCATTTTTTAAACGGTTTATCCAGTGAGAGGAGTTCCTTCCAAAAAATTAACGGCATGGTTTATGACATCCATTTTGGAAGTATTCTGGGGCTTCCTGGTAGGATGCTGGTTTTTTTTGCGGCTTTGGTTGCGGCCTCTCTTCCAATCACCGGCTTTATCATTTGGTCAGGTAAAAAATACTCCCTTGCCAAATAGAAATCAGAAATTTCAACCTAGGGATTACATTTAAGGATATAATCCATTGGAGCAGTCAACATTTTGACTTATATTCATTATGGTATTAGACGTTTTGTATCCCAAATCAATTGGTGGATGTACTAAAACTTATGATATCATCTTATGACAAAAAACTTCAACCAAAAATCAAATACCATGGAAGATAATGAACCGGCCAATTCGTCCCCCATTCCTTTTGAGATAAAAAATTACCTTTTAGAAACCAGTAAATGGGGCAAATTCCTGGCAATAGTAGGTTATGTGGGCATTGGGCTAATCATCCTTATGGCAGTGGTGGTCTTGATAGGATTTTCCTTTTTTAATCCGGTAATGGACAATAACCTTAACCTGAGAGGTGTAGGGTTAATTTATTTAGTGATCGCAGTTGTCTATTATTTTCCCATCAATTATTTGCACAGGTTTTCCAGGCAAATTAAACTGGGGATTACGGGAAATGACGAACAATCCCTTACTTCAGGATTTGAAAATCTAAAATCGCTATTTAAGTTTATGGGTATATTTACCATCATTACCTTATCCATTTATGCCCTGTTTCTATTTATACTTTTACCTGTATCCGTGCTTTTTATGAAATAGAATGCCCTTTTTGATCAAAACCATTAATGACAGCTTTTGGACTTTCCGGAAATCAATGAAAAATGAACAAGCCCAAACCCGACTACAGCACTTTTTTTTACTTCAACCCAATACCTTCATGGGTTTATGATTTGGAAACATTTCAAATCCTGGATGTAAATCAGGCCGCAATACATCATTATGCCTATACAGAGAAGGAATTTCTACAACTTACATTAAAAGAGCTTCGCCCCAGTCAGGATATTCCAAAATTGATTTCCGCTCATTCAGGTATAGAAAAGCAGGAGGGCAATGTTTATTTCGGGATTTTCACCCACAAAAAAAAGAACGGTGAACTCATCCGTATGGATATCAATGGCCACAAAGTGGATTATTTGGGCACAGCAAGCATGATGGTAGTATGCAGGGATGTGACTGAGGAGGAAAAGCAGTTTAAACAGCTAAAGGAAGCTGAACAGAAATTGAAAGCGGTTTCAAGCATCGCCAAGTTGGGATACTGGCACTCAGAAGTGGGTGCGAACACACTGATTTGGTCGGATGAAGTATATAAAATATGGGGACGAAAAAAAGAGGACTTTAAACCGGATGTCGATAAGTTTTTCCAAACCATCCATCCAGACGATCGGGAAAAATTCAAAGAGGAGCAACGCTCCGCATTCAATGGTGAAAAAGAATATGATTTTATCCATCGTATTCTTTTGCCCGATGGAACTATCCGTTGGGTACATGAACTCGGCCGGTTGGAGCAGGGTGAAAACGGAAAACGCAAAGCATTTGAAGGCACGGTACAGGATATCACCAATCAAAAAGAATTGGAGCTCCGGCTGATCGAGACCAGTAAAAAGCTGAGCGAAAGCGAGAAACGCTTTAGAATCACTCAGGAAATCTCTCCCGATGGATTTACAATATTGCATCCTTTACGCAATAATAATGGGGAGGTGGTTGACTTTACCTGGATTTTTGAAAATCAGGCAATTGCAAATATTAACGGAACGAACCCGAATGATGTGGTAGGCAGGAAGCTATTAGACCTATTACCATCACATAGGAACACAGCATTATTGGAATCATTTATCCATGTAGCCAATACAGGGGATTCCACGATTTTGGAAGAAGTCTATGTGGGGGAGATTATTGCTAAACCTACATGGCTGCGGCTCGTGATTGTACCTATGGGTGAGGACATAGCCATTCTTACCCAAAACATAACCGAACGTAAATTAGCCGAGGAGGCAGTCCGGGAAAGTGAGGGCAGATTCAGGACCATCTTTGAAATTGCCTCGTTGGGAATTGCACAAGTTGATCCTTCAAATGGCAAAATAGTTCTGGTCAACTCCTATTATGAGTCCGTTACGGGTTATCAAACTGATGAGCTCCTCCAGATGAGTTTTTTAGAGCTGACCCACCCCGATGACAGAGAAAAAGATTGGGAAGTATTCAGCAGGGCAGCCCGGGGAGAAGAGGAATACAGAAATGAAAAGCGTTATATTAAAAAGGACGGTACAGTTATTTGGGTCCGCATTCACGTGGCATTCATCAGGGACGAATTGGGCAAACCCATCAGTACTGTGGCCATATGCGAGGATATAACCGAACGAAATAAACTCCAGGAGTTGAACCGGCACACTTCAAAACTGGCCAGAATCGGAAGTTGGGAAATCGATTTTACAGAAAATAAACTGTACTGGTCAGATATGGTACACGAGCTTCACGAAACGGATCCTGAAACATTTGTTCCAGATCTGTACAAAGCTATCAACTTTTACCGGGAGGATTATCTCGGGATTGTAAATGAAAAAGTAGAGCAATGCATATCCGAAGGTATTCCTTTTGATTTTGAAGCCATTTTGGTGACAGCCAAACAGCAGGAAAGATGGGTAAGGGTGATAGGGAATGCAGAGATGATCAATGATAAATGCCATCGGATTTATGGGAGCTTTCAGGATATTCACGGACGAAAAGAAACTGAAGTACGCCTGCAATCACTTGCTGATAATTTACCCGGTGTGGTATTCCAATACCGCCTGTATCCCGATGGAACAGATGCCTTAAAATATGTTTCCAAAGGATCCCTGCAGCTTTGGGGTTTTAGTCCGGAGGCAGTCATACAAAACAACGCATTGGTATGGAATCAAATCAAAGCCGGAGGTAATTTCGAGGAGGTGCAGGAAAGCATCATGGACGCTGTAAAAACAAAAACCAAATGGACGGCTAAGTGGAGATACGTTATGCCTGAAGGAGAAGTTAAATCTCATTTAGGTTTTGGCTCACCTTATTTTTTACCTGATGGATCCGTCACTTTTAACTCCCTGATACTTGATATTAGCCAGGAGGCAAAAAACGAAGAACTTCTGGAACAGGCTACCGAAATGGCCCGGATAGGCAGTTGGGAATTGGACCTGATCAACCAGGAAGGAGACGCGATGTATTGGTCACCAATGACCAGGCAAATCCTGGAGGTGGACGAAAATTACAACCCATCCCTAACCGGTGGGTTTGAATTCTATACCGAAAAAAGCAAACTGCGCATACAACAAGCAGTGGATCTCCTGATAAAGGAAGGTAAGGACTTTGACGAGGAACTGCTCATCATCACCGCTTCAGGAAAAGAAAAATGGGTACGATGCATAGGTAAGTGCGAATTTGTTCAGGGGAAATGTGTCAAAATATATGGCAGTTATCAGGATATCCATTCCTCCAAATCGCTGGAATTTCAAATTCAAGAGATTTTGGGAAGTATTTCGGATGCCTTTTATGCAGTAGATGGTGACTGGAAATTCACCTATTTCAACCGGGAAGCGGAAAATCTGCTGCAAAAACAAGCCTTGGATGTAGTCGGGAAAAATATTTGGCAGGTTTTCCCTGCAGCCATAAACACTCCCCTGGATGAAATTTACCACCGGGTAGTGGCCACAGGAAAACCGGAATCCTTTGAATACCATTTCCCCGGAGACAGCAAATGGTATGAAGTGAATGCCTACCCCTCCGGGGATGGACTTTCCGCCTATTTCAAGAATATAGATGAGCGTAAACAGGCGGCAGTAAAACTTGAAAAAGCCTACCAGGAAAAAAACAACATCCTTGAGAGCATTGGCGATGCATTTTTCAGCGTAAACAAAGATTGGATGGTGACTTATTGGAATAAGGAAGCTGAAAATTTCCTTGGACGCAAAAGAAAGGATATCCTCGGAAAAAATTTGTGGGAGGCCTATGCGGATGCCATAGATTCCGACTTTTACCGGCAATATCAGCAGGCAATGGAAACAGGGGAAACCGTCAACTTTGAAGAATACTATCCTACATTGCAGAAATGGTTTGAGATAGCTGCCTATCCCTCAAAAGAGGGATTGTCCATTTATTTCAAAGATGTAACCTTGAGGAAAGAAGCTGATATCCGACTGCAGGAAGCCAATGAACGCTTTGAAAAAGTAACAGAAGCCACCAATGATGCGATTTGGGACTGGAATATTCAAGCCCGTACGTTGTATTGGGGCAGTGGCTTCGAAAAGTTATTCGGATACCGAATTTACAATTCCACTGCTTCACTCGATTCCTGGTCAAAGCACATTCATCCGCATGACAAGGAAGGTGTCATGAAAAGTAAAGAGGAGATACTCGACAGACCTAATCAATACAACTGGTCCTCAGAGTACCGTTTTGAAAAAAGTGATGGAACCTTTTCAGATGTCATCGACAGGGGGATAGTGATCAGAAACGAACAGGGAAAAGCCATTCGAATGGTGGGTGCCATGACCGACATTTCGGAACGCAAGCATTTTGAACAACAACTTGTTGAACTCAACAAATCCCTGAAAGAATATGCGCACCAACTTGAACTCACCAATGAACAACTGGAACAATTTGCCTTCATCGCATCCCACGATTTGCAAGAGCCTTTACGAATGATTTCCAGTTTCATGGATCAATTGAAACGAAAATATGGTGATCGACTTGATGAAAAGGGGCATCAATACATTCACTTCGCCACTGATGGAGCCAGCCGGATGAGACAGATTATATTGGATCTTTTGGAATATTCCAGGGCTGGAAAATTGATGGATACTTTAGAAAAAGTAGACCTGAACAAAATAATAACCGACTACGGACTTTTAAGAAAAAGGATCATTACTGAGAAATCCGTCAAATTAAACGCAAGAAGGCTTCCTGTAGTACATTCCTATAAAGTGCCACTTACACAGACATTTCATTGTTTATTGGACAATGCCATCAAATATTCATTTGAAGATCGCAATCCTCAAATTGAACTTTCCGCAGAAGAATTGCATGATTTTTGGAAAATAGGAATCAAAGACAATGGAATAGGCATAGACCCTAAATTTTTTGAAAAGATATTCATTATCTTCCAGCGATTGCACAACAGGGAAAAATATTCAGGCACCGGCATTGGCCTGTCCATTGCCAAAAAACATATAGAATCCTGGGGAGGAGAAATTTGGCTGGACTCCTTCCCCGGGGAGGGATCCACTTTTTATTTCTCCATACCAAAAAATAAAAATCCAAACGGGAGATCAAAAGCTTAAATCCAAAACGGGGAAGGAAGGAAAAGCACAATCCTGGAGATGTCAACTTTTATTGTGTAACTTTAAAAAATTCGCCCGGCTACTGTATTATTCTATTATCTAAAAATTCCACCT
Source organism: Cyclobacterium plantarum (assembly GCF_011290685.1). Taxonomy (GTDB): domain Bacteria; phylum Bacteroidota; class Bacteroidia; order Cytophagales; family Cyclobacteriaceae; genus Cyclobacterium; species Cyclobacterium plantarum. Next base: position 12,446 of record NZ_JAANYN010000005.1, on the reverse strand, counting down.
GAAAATGAAAGTTGATTTCCCTATTGTCGCCATCGGAGCTTCAGCAGGAGGTTTAGAGCCTTTGGAAATTTTTTTTGAAAATGCCAAAACCGATTCATCCTTTGCCTATGTTTTGATACAGCACCTGGCCCCAAACCACAAGAGCTTAATGGATGAATTGCTCGCAAGGCATACGGATCTACCCATCAAAATCATCCAACACCAAATGCCGGTAGAAAAAGGGACAATCTACCTTAATCCACCCAAAAAATTTATAGAGCTGTTGGATGGGAAATTTTCCTTAAGCGAAAAGGAAGACCGAAGGCTGAGCTTTCCAATCAGTAGTTTTTTTTATTCTCTGGCAGTGCACCAACATGAAAATTCCTGTGCCATTGTGCTTTCCGGTACAGGAAGTGATGGATCGGAGGGAATCAAGCATGTCAAGGAAAAGGGAGGGCTTGTGTTGACACAGCTGCCCGAAACAGCGAGATTTGACGGAATGCCCAAAAATGCCATCAACACAGGCGCCGTAGATAAAGTCTGCACCGTGGAGCAAATGCACCAGGAATTGGAAGCTTATTTTTTAAACAGGATTGAGTTGAGCGGCAAGAAACTGGAATCCAGCAATAGCAAGAATGTGATTTCAGAAATTTTGAAAAGTGTTTTGGATCAAATCCATGTGGATTTTACAGGATACAAATATACAACCGTGTCCAGAAGAATTGGCCGGAGAATGAGCCTTTTAGGTTTTTCAGCTATGGAAGACTACCTTGATTATTTGGAAAATAATTCTACTGAGGCTCATTTATTGTCTAAGGAGCTATTGATTGGAGTGACGCGGTTTTTTAGAGATGATGAGGCTTTTGAAGCACTCAAAAACAAGGTTGTTCCCCAGTTGGTTGAAGCCAATAAAGACAACAAATTCATCCGGATTTGGGTGACTGCCTGCTCCACAGGAGAGGAAGCCTACTCCATAGCCATTCTGATAAAAGATTACCTCCGCATGCACCGCCTGCAGTACGATGTCAGTATATTTGCTACTGATTTGGATAAAGAAGCCATTAAATTGGCTGCCAATCGAATTTTCCCTGAAAATATCGGTGCAGAAATACCCCCTGAGTACCTCAGTACCTATTTCATCCCCCATAGGTCCGGTTACACTATTTCAAAAGAAATCCGGGAGATGATCGTTTTTTCAGCTCACAATGTTATTCAAGACCCCCCATTCAATAAAATTGACCTGATCTGTTGCAGGAATTTCCTGATTTACCTCAACGATACGATACAGCAACAACTTTTTTCCATCTTCCAATATGCCCTGAAAAACCAGGGATTTTTGTTTTTGGGATCCAGTGAATCATTGGGCAAATCCGCTGAAGAATTCATCGAATTTGATAAAAAGAACAAAATTTTCATTAACCGGGAAAACAAGAAATTTATCCAGCAAATCCGCTCTCCCAAAGCAAAGACAGCCGCTACCTATGGCCAGGACCAACAGGGGAGCACTTCTGGGAATGGCCCAGCTCCGGGGAGGAATAAATTGATGAATGAAATCCAAAATGCCCTTATTCAGGCCTACGTACCGGATTCCATTGTGACGGATGAATATTTTAATCTGCTCCACACCACTGGAAATGCCAACCGATGGTTGCGGCTGCCTGCGGGTGAAATCAGCTCCAACGTAATGAAAATGCTTCCTGAATCACTTGCAGTACCATTGGAGGTGGTAGCCAATAAAGTAATTCATTCCGGCAAACCCATTACCCTGAATAATGTAGCCGTAACCAAGGACCTTAGTGAATACTTCAAAGATCAGGAATCAATCAAAGTCACCGTCCATAAAACGGACCTTATTGATAACACTGTCCATCTTTTTATAACTTTCGAACCCGAAAACACCGCCACAGCCCAATCCGAAACCGTAAAAATAGACATGGGCACGGCATCTATGGAGAAAATCACTATTCTGGAACGGGAACTCCGGGTCAATAGGGAAACGCTTCAAACCACAATAGAGGAACTGGAATCCAGCAATGAGGAATTGCAGGCGGCAAATGAAGAACTTCAAAGCTCCAATGAAGAATTGGAATCTGTCAATGAGGAACTTTATACGGTAAATGCAGAATACCAGCAAAAAAACCTGGAACTCTCAGAAGCCAACAATGACCTCAACAACCTGATTCAAAACACAGAGATTGCCCTACTTTTTCTGGACTCCCATCTAAATATCCGCAAATTCACCCCGGAAATCAAAAAGATCATGAACCTGATGCCCCATGATATTGGCCGGAACATCAGCCATTTTAGGGGAAAAGTACAATTGGATGATTTCCTGGACCGGATCGAAGAGGTCTTTACCAGCCTGGTCCCCTTTCAGGTACAGGTGAAAGACATTAATGAAAAAGAATATTTGCTCAAAATATCACCATTCAAAACTCCTAAAAAGGAAATACAGGGGGTTGTGTTGGTGTTTGTGGACATCTCCCAGAGCAGCCGTATGGAAAGGGCGCTGGAAATTTCCGATCAAAGTCTGCTGGCGCTAAAACAAAAACACCACAGCCAAAATGAAATTTTCGAACTCATCACCAACAACCTTAGGGATCTGGTAACCATTATTTCACCTGAGGGAAAGGTAGAATATTGCTCTCCATCAGGCTTTGACATCACCGGATTCAGCCTTGAGAAAATGTATGAACTGAATTTTCTCGATCAGGTGTCCGATGCCATTCATCAGGCTCGCTGGAAAAAAGCCATTGCTGACCTCAGCAAGCACAAAGATCCCGGTTTGATTCATTTTAAATTCAAAACTGCAAAGGGAAATTTCAGGTGGATGGAATCTAACTTTAAACAACTGCATCAGGCCAATCCCGAAAAATCAAGAATCCTGGTCACCACCCGTGACATTCACCAAAGGATGCTTGATGATATTGAAAAATACAAATTGGCCCTTATTGCCGAGCAGACAAGCAATGCCGTCCTGATCACCGATCCAGCTGGCCGGATTACCTTTGCCAACCAGGCCTTCGAAAACATGACAGGCTATGAGGCCGCCGAAACAATTGGAATGATCCCGGGGCGGTTACTTCAGGGCGAGGAAAGTGATTCCGATATCATCAGAATCATGTCCGATGCCATCAAAAAAACACAGCCATTTGATGTGGAATTGATCAATTATTCAAAATTTGGAAACAAATATGTAGTTCGGATTCAGGCCGAACCCATGTACGATTACGAAAAACAATTTATCGGATTTTTTTCCATTCAGACAGATGTCACCCACCAAAAGGACCAATTTGAGGAGATCCATAAGCTGAACCTAAAAATAAAAGAGCAAAACAATAAATTGGAAGAAGTCAACACGGCATTAGAGGAATTTGCTTATGTGGCTTCTCATGACCTGAAGACTCCTGTTCGAAACATCCGGGGCCTCCTGGATCTGATCAGGAAAAAGGGAGAAACATTAGATTTAAAGAAAAGAGACCATTATTTTGATATCATTTTCTCCTCTGCAGGAGAATTAAACAGAATGATTGATAACCTGCTGGAATATTCCAGAACCGGCAGGTCCCAGGAGGAATTAGAATTTGTCAATCTGCCCAGCTTGATGAAAGAAATTACCAGGCAGTTTGACAGCGATTTGGAAGAATTGGCTGGTAGCATCCAGGTGAATCTACAGGTAGACGAGATCCAGGTGTATCCAATTCTTTTCAAGCGATTGGTCACTAACCTGATCAGCAATGCCATTAAATACAGGGGCGGCTCCCCTCCGGAAATATTGATTTCCTGTCAGAATAGCGATCCGCAGACAGTTAGTTTCCAGGTCAGAGACAATGGTATGGGAATTCCAGAGGACCAGTATGAGCAAATTTTTAAAATATTTAAATCCTTGAACCCCAGCAAAGACAGCAATGGAATAGGGCTTTCAGTCAGCAAGAAAATTGTGGAACTGCACGGAGGAACGATCTGGGTGGATTCCAAAGTCGGTGAGGGAACTACTTTTTTCTTTACCATTAAAAATAATCATCGGGAAAAAAATTAAGGTAATTAATACAGTTTCAAATTCCATTCGTCCAAAATTGGATTTTTTAAAAAAAATAGATGGCACATTGTTTAGTAAACAGAATATAAAATTATTTATTTTATGTTTATAAAATTTTACTCAAAATAGAATATTAAATCTATAAGTTTTTTGATGCAGCCAATGGTTGGACGTTAATAAGGATAGGGATGGGGGCAAATGCGCATTTTGCCGATTCCGAAAATCCAAGGCTGGAATTGAAGATCCGAAGATTTTCCAAACTCGACTGTCTGATGGCACAAACATCTGCAGCAAAAATGCTTTTCGCGAGGGAATACTATTGGATGCTGCAAAATAGGTAAAGTTCTCCTTGATATTTGACGGGCGAAGCGGCCATACTTTCCCCCGCTTTTTGGTGTGTGGATGTTTATTTTTCCAAATGGGGCTTAGGGCCCATGCTTCAAATCCTGCTCGGAAAAGAACTCCATGGACTCCGGACAGTAAACCCATCCTTTCGTCCTGACCTACTTTCCGATCACTGGTAATCTATTTACTTTTAACGTCTACCAGTGTCATATCAAGCCTAGACCTACAAGTTAATCCAGTGCGTCTTTTGAGCCATCTCAGCGTTACAAAAAGCCGCAAATAGTTATGGCTATGCCCGTTTTTTGTGCCTTGACCTGACTCAAAACCTACTACCGCCTTAACCATCATTCACGCGTTGACATGACACCCGATAAAACTTTCCTTTTCTAAATAATCAAACCCAATCCTAATGAAAAATTTCAAAACAATTTTGGCAGCTCTATTCCTGCTGTTGCTGACAACACTTGTTTCAATGGCACAGGAAGCTACGCTCGAATTTCAGAATGCAGCAAAAGCGATGGAAGTAGTCCAGACCTACACGAAAGCACTTCAGGAAGGTGATGTGGCCACAATGAACGCCCAATTCGAAGCAGGAGCCATGATTTATGGTTTGGGCGGAGGCTTGGACTCCCTTACTGTAACTCAGCACAAAGAATATTACACTGCAAGCACCAATACCTACAGGCACAGCCTTTCGCAAGAGCTTTATCTGCCGATCAAGGTTACCAATAACTGGAATGAGGGCGAATGGATCCTGTCATGGGGGATAAACACGCTTACAAACAAGGCAAATGGGAAAACAATAGCAGTGCCATATCATACAGCCGCCACAGTGGTAAAGGGTAAAATAACTCACATTCGGTATTGGTATGACATGCTCAATATTCTAGAAACGCAGGGTTTTAAGGTAACTCCTCCTGCTAATTGAGTAAATCACCCACTTCGTAATGTCATATTTCTTTTGGTGATCTAAGATCGCCAAGGAGATTTATTTCCCCGATCAAGAGGCATTTTTTGGCTTGTCTTGAAGAGTTGAAGCTGAAAAAAAGTAACCCACTAAAAATTTTATTATAACCTAATGAAGGCCCCATTAATTGCCGTACTGCTTTGTTTATTGGCTTCTGGCGTTTTTTCTCAAGGAACGATCCAGGGAAAAGTGTTTGATTCCCAGTCAAAAGGGATATCCTATGCCAGTGTATTGCTCAGGAACGAACCGGACTCCTCCCTGATCAAAGGGGCTATTTCCGATGCATCCGGCAACTATATTTTTTCGGATATTCCAAAGGGGCAATACTTTATAGAAGTGACGATCATGGGATATGCTAAAAGCTATTCCCCTCTGTTCCCTTTCTTGGGAACTGAAAAAAATGAGTTGGCGGCTATCTTATTGAAAGAAGAGGACCATAACCTGGATGAAGTGACAGTAACGGCCACCCGGCCACTATTTGAGTTGGAACAGGGGAAAATGGTGGTCAATGTGGCGAACAGCGTTTCTGCTGCGGGTTTGTCTGTCATCGATGTGCTGGACAGGTCTCCCGGGGTAATGGTGAACAGACAGGGTAATTCGCTTTCCGTTTTAGGGAAAAACGGCGTGGTTATACTGATGAACGGCCAACGGTTCCGAATGCCCCTGGAGGCGGCTTTTCAGATGCTGGCCGGTCTCAACTCCAGTGATGTAGAAAAGATCGAAATCATCACCGTCCCCCCAGCCAACTATGATGCGGACGGAGATGCGGGGTTTATCAATATTGTGATGAAAAAAGACAATGATATGATCGGCACCAACGGTTCCCTTACACTCGGCCAAGGCTATGGATCTGGCTACAACGGCAATATGAGCGTCAACCTCAACCATCAAGGGCCAAAATTCAGTTGGTTTGGTCTTTTGTCCACGACTTATGTAGATCAGGTTCAGGAATGGGAACAATTTAGGGGCAACAACAACGGATTTGAAGACATTAGTATTGATACAAACACCGACCGGTTTTCCACCAGAAAGTCCATCAATTACCAGGCAGGTTTTGACTACAAATTAAGTACAAACACCATCTTCAGTGGCTTGGTCAGTGGCTATACTAACCGTTGGGATATGACCGCACCCAATGTCACAAAATCCAATTATTCCATCTCCCCGGATACCCTTTTTAGAATGACAACGGTAGAAGTTAATAAATGGAGTCATATCATGGGCAATATCAATCTTCAGCATACCTTTCAAAACGGGCAGGTCATCAGCACAAATGTGGATTATCTCACTTATAGGAATTCAAATCCATCCTGGTATACCATTATGAATTATGATGAATCCAATGATTTGATCGGTTCAGAAGAATTCAGAATAACCAAAGATACACCCATTGAGCTTTGGGTGACAGATCTTAACCACTCCATGAAAATAGGGGAATCAGTAGCCGTAGAATCAGGTGTCCGGGGCACTTTTTCAGAATTTACCAATACTGTTCTCTTCGAAGAGAAACTTGGATCAGATTGGCTGATTGATCCAAACTTCACCAATGATGGCTTTCTCGAAGAAGATATATTGGCAGCTTTTTCCACAGCAAAAATTGAATTTGATGAAAAAACGACCTTAAATGCCGGGTTAAGGTACGAGAACACCAAAACCAACCTGACGACCGTTTCAGGAGAAAAAATCGTTGACAGACACTACGGGGATTTCTTTCCAACGGCATATTTATCCAGAAAAATCAATACTGACAACCTGGTACAGCTGTCTTATGGACGCAGAATTACCCGTCCCACCTTCAATGAAATGGCACCTTTTGTGTTTTTTTCTGACCCTTTTACCTTCTTCGCCGGCAATGAAAACATCCTCCCTACCTATACCAATACCCTCAAAACAGATTATTCCTACAAAAGTTGGATTTTCTCGGTGCAGCATAGTATGGATAAAGATGTAATTGCACAATTTCAACCTACCCTAAATGAAGAGACCAACACCGTATTCCTTAAAACAGAAAATATCGACCAAAGGCAGACGGTATCCATGATTGTCGCTTTCCCCTTGAAAATAACTTCCTGGTGGGAAACCCAAAACAACTTCACGGCAAATTATCAGAAAGTCAATTCAGAACTGAATGGAGAGGCTTATGATGTAGATCAGAAAGGTATTCAGGTAGTGCTGACCAATACCTTTACACTTCCCAAAAAATATACCATTGAGTTGATGGGGTATTATATGTCTCCCAGTATCATGGGATATTACAAGGTACTTTCGCGGGGCTTTCTCAATCTGGGAATCCAAAAGGACTTCCAAAAAGCAGGGGTGTTAAGGTTATCCTGCAACGACATACTCGAAACCAGTCAACTCAGGTGGAGATCATTTGATGGTGCTGATTTAGAATTTTCGGGCAGGCTCAAGTTTGAAAAAAGAGTGTTCATGGCTACCTACACCTACAAGTTTGGAAACAGTAAGATCAAAGGAACCAGGGACAGAAAAGTAGGCTCCCAAGAGGAACAGAAAAGAGTGACCAATTGATCAAAAGAAAATAAATCGATACAATGGGACAAAAAAGGGGTGGCCTCGTCCTTGATGGCTTTCATTTCAAAAATTAAAAGGGTAAGTTTTAATGTGCTTTATTACTGATAGCCAGACCTTAGTCCATCATTGATTTTCCCAAAATCAAAAAATATACGATTCAAATAAACGATTCCTATGAAATCAGAAAACCAGAATACTTCTGATTGAGACCCATAGCCTACGGATATTTCCATGCCGGAATTCTTAATTGAAATCGAAATGGAAGTACATAAACCATAATAACTTACTTTTCCAAAGTTTTGAACTTTGGAAATGTTATAAAGTAACTTAACAAATTAAAACAGAAAGAATTTTATGAAAACACATAAAGATGATTTAAAAAATGTCACCAAAAATAGGGCTGTAATAGAAGGACTTTACAAAGCTTTTGCCGTAGGCGATATCCCGACAGTTTTGGAAATGATGGATTCCAATATCATTTGGAATGAGGCTGAAGGCAATGCCTATGCAGATGGCAATCCATACAAAGGACCGGAAGCGGTATTGAATGGTGTTTTTGCCCGCATTGGTGAGGAACATGAATATTTTAACTTGAAGGATATCGAGCTGCACGAGATGTTCAATGATAAAGTGTTGGCCACCTTACGCTATGATGCCAAACGCAATAATGGCAACAGTTATGATGCGCAAGTGGCGCATTTCTGGACACTTAAGGATGGGAAAGTGGTTGGTTTTCAACAATATGTGGATACGAAAAAATTAAATGATGCCTTAACTAAGTAAAAAGAAAAGCATCATAAAGGTTAAAATCCAAAAATTTAATTTACACCCATTCGATATTACCCCCACTTTAAACCAAATCAAAACTATGAACGTATCCGCTTATGCCGCCAATGGCCCCCATGAAAAATTAACGCCTTTTTCCTACGAATTAGAAGAACCAGGTGCTGAACAAGTCGATATCCGGGTAATCAACTGTGGCATTTGCCACTCAGATCTTAGTATGATGAATAATGACTGGGGCATGACTGCCTATCCCATTGTCCCCGGGCATGAAATCATTGGTGAAGTAATCGCGGCAGGTAAAGCTGTCAAGAATGTAAAAGTCGGGGACAAGGTCGGTGTGGGTTGGTTTTCTGGTTCCTGCATGTCCTGTCATGAGTGTATGAATGGCTCCCATCACCTATGCAGTACAGCCGAGTTCACTATTGGTGGCCGACATGGTGGTTTTGCAGACCATGTGCGAAGTCATTGGTCCTGGGCTATTCCCTTGCCTGAGGGTATCGACTTGGACAAAGCCGGACCCTTGCTTTGTGGTGGCATTACCGTGTTTAACCCTATCATTATAGCCGGAGTCAAAGCAACGGATAAAGTTGGCGTCATTGGCATTGGAGGCCTGGGCCATATGGCACTCAAATTCCTGAACAAATGGGGTTGTGAAGTAATTGCTTTTAGCTCCAACCCTGATAAAAAGAAGTCCATCCTGGAAATGGGGGCCACGCAGGTTGTGGATTCCACAAATCCAGAGGAACTGGCCAAAATTGCGGGAAGTTTGAGTTTCATTCTTAACACGACCAATGTCACCTTAGATTGGAATGCCTATTTGACCGCTTTAGCCCCAAAAGGAAAATTTCACAATGTAGGAGCGGTTTTGGAACCGATGGCCATACCTGCATTTTCCCTGATTATGGGAGAAAAATCTGTCGCAGGTAGCCCTCTTGGAAGCCCGGCCCTGACACGAACCATGTTGGAATTCTGTGTTAGACATGGCATTTATCCGATTACAGAAGAATTCCCCATGTCAAAGGTAAATGAAGCTTTGGAACATCTGGAATCAGGAAAGGCACGTTTCCGAATTGTATTGAAAAACTAGTGGATTCAACTATCCTATCATTGGAACAATTTTCAAAAAAGGGTACGCCGAAAAACGATTTATTGTAGGCAGTTAGTAAACAAAAAGATTATTTATGGAATTAAAAGTTATTGGATTAGGTCTGGGAAGAACCGGCACCTATTCATTGAAAACAGCACTTGAGGCACTGCAACTGGGTCCTTGCCACCACATGGAGCGGGTGGCGCAAAACATGCCCGTCCAACTACCCCTTTGGAATGAAGCATTGAATCACCCGACTAATTTTGCCGCTGTTTATGAAGGTATGCAAAGCGCCGTTGATTGGCCTACGGCTGCCTTTTACAAAGAGCTGTTTGCAAGGTATCCGAATGCTAAGTTTATTTTAACACACCGCAGCAAAGAATCGTGGGCAGAAAGCTTTGGTTCTACGATCTACAAATTGCTTACCGACCGGAAAAACACACCCGCTCCCGTTCAGGAATGGCTCAATATGGTGGTGAAGGTGATTGAAAAATCAGGTTTTCCAATGGGTCTTGATTTTGAGGGCCTGGCAGAAAGATACGGAGCACATAATAAAGCAGTGAAGGCTTTGATCCCACCCGAACAACTACTGGTATATCAGGTACAGGAAGGATGGGAACCTTTGTGCGCATTTTTAAACGTAGAGGCCCCCACAACAGCATTTCCCCGCACCAACAACCGGGAAGAATTCTGGGATTTGGTAAATGCTGCTACAAAGCCAACATCTTGAGGCTTGCTTTATTCCATTGATCATGTATTCTACCAAAGCAATGGATTAGTATTGCTTGAGTCCATGATAGCTAATACGGTTTTTTTACTTACAAGAATTCTAGTTCTTCTCTGAATTCTAGATGAAAAATATACAACAGCCACCGAGAATTAAAACCAACTGAACTGACAGTAACATAATCAGAAAAGTCGAAAATAGAACAGACGTAAAACCTAATTAAACAATTATGAAATCGACACGATTAAAATCATCATTAAACACGCAGGGCAATGATTATTTTAATCGTCAAAGATTCCATAGCCTGCCCCGACTAATCGGGGGGACCTTTAAAAAACAAAACATAAACCCATGAAAAAAGTAGGCATCATCGGGGGTTCAGGCTTTATAGGAAGCTATAACACCCAAAAGTTTTTGAATGAAGGATACCAGGTAAAAGTATCTACAACAGACCTTTCCAAAAAAGAAAAGTACCAACATTTGCTCAGTCTCGAAAAGGCTGGAAATTTGGAAATTGCACAACTTGATGTTGAAAACAAATCAGAGTTGCTTGATTTTTTGAAAGACTGTGAAATCGTAATTCACGGAGGAACACCCTTTCAATTGGATGTGAAAGACCTTCAGAAAGAATTGTTTGATCCGACCATCAAAGGAACGGAAAACTTTCTTGAAGCAGTTCTAAAAACTCCCGGAATTGAAAAAGTCGTATTTATTGCATCCGTGGCAGCCTACAATACAAACTTTCCATTTTTACCTACGGGAAAAACTGAAAGTGATCAAATCACTGAATTTGATACACCATTTATGAGCGACGAAGGTATTCCTTATGCCCAGGCAAAGTTCATTGCTAATCAAACCGTTGATAAATTCATTTCTGACCACCCCAAGCTAAATTTTGAAATCACTTCTGTTTCGCCTGTGGGTGTCATGGGAAAATCATTGTCAAACAGGGAGGATTCCACTTCAACGGGTATTCAATTTTTGTTTAAGAATAAAATCGCCCCAAACCCATTCATCCAAATGATCTATGACATGGATGTATTGTGGGCATTGGTAGATGTAGAAGATGTTGCTGATGCCATTTACAAAGCGGCTTCAACCGAAAACATCCATGGGAAAAACTACCTTTTGTCAAGCGAAAGTTATAGGGTTTCAGATATTAGTTTAATGCTGAATAATCAAGCTCCTTTAGGCAAGCCTCAAATCGTTTACAGTTCCGATTTGGCACTAAAAGACTTGGGGATAAACTTTAAACCGGCAAGTATTCCTTTGAATAACTATTCCTCTTAACAACTGCAATTGGTTCTAGGTCTGCGAAGATGAGTCCAACCAAAACGGACAATTCACAATGGTCAAATCAATTACATCAAAAGTAGGCTACTGTGCTAAATGGATTCCTGTGTCTATGAGGAGAAAGAATAGTGTAAAACTAACCGTCATGAATAAACTGGGTGAATGAAAAGAATTGAAGAAATTGAGGGTGTTACTGCCTTCCTCATGAGCAGCGCTGCAGGCTGGGATATTCCGCAAAAGGACACAGTATCCATTTCCAAGCCTGAGAAATATATCTTAAACCCGAATAGCAAATCACCCCAAATTACCTTAAGACAAGGGTAGATCGTGGATAGACAGCTAGACAACATGTGAAATGGAATCAGAGATAAACGCTTTGGTAGTTCATTTTTTAGAGACAGCGTAAAAAATTATACTAATGGCCTGAGTTTAATTTAAATGCTTAACAAATTCCCAATAGTATATCATCTAGAAAATGATGCCCTTTTTCATTAAAGTATTGTAACTCGATTTGTGATGAAATGCTTCATTCCTTTTTCAAACAATGCGGTTGATAAAAGGTTACCTACCTTTAAGAAAAACCACAAAAACATGAACCAGACGCATAATTTACCAACCTGAGTTCGATTTTAATATATGGCAATTTGATTAGTTTGAGCAGTTTCATATTTGATTCCGGGCTTTTTTGGGA
>NZ_JAANYN010000004.1 GCF_011290685.1 Cyclobacterium plantarum | reverse complement strand
GCCCGACAAAAAACCGGGGTGCGCAGGAGGCTTGTGGGAGGAAGGATTTTTTTGTCTTGATTTTTTGGTACTTTTTCATCAAGGAAAAAGTACAATATAAACAGGATAAAATACCATAAACAGCCTTTAACTCACCATCATCAATTAAACAATGAGAAGTTTATATTCCCATATAATGTAAAAAAACTATCGTCATCCCTATTTCTGCATTTTTTAAAAAAGCAAATTTTCGCTGTGATAGCAATGCCCAGCCTCGGTATAATAAGTAACAAATAACGAATTGATATTTAAATGTTATCGAAATAATCCCCCTTACCCCTTCAAAAGGGGGATTTTGGTTGCGATCGATTTGGAAATCCGGGCTTAACTTTTCCAAAGTTCTAAACTTTGGGAAAGTTTGGGGTTACATTTATTTCTCATCACCCTATCTTCTAATATAAAAATAAATTATATATATTTTGCTATTTTGCATAAAATCATCCTTTAGGTAAATGGAAAAGTTTTGGGAACACCTTTCACACGAATTTGCCTTGCCGCTGGCAAACCCTATTCTGGTATTTTCTTTAATCCTGTTTATCATACTTCTGTCTCCCATACTTTTAAGGCGATTTAATGTCCCGGGAATTATTGGTTTAATTCTGGCTGGCGTATTGGTGGGGCCCTTTGGACTGAATTTGCTGGAAAAAAATTCGGCCATTGAATTATTTTCTACTATCGGGCTACTCTATATCATGTTTATTGCCGGAATAGAATTGGATCTCAAGGAATTCAAATCCAACCGAAATGGTAGCCTACTTTTTGGTTTATTTACGTTTGCTTTTCCTTTAGGAATAGGTTTTCCGGTATGTTATTATGTCCTCGGGTATGATTTTAATGCCAGTTTTCTTACTGCAAGTATGTTTGCTACACATACCATGGTTGCCTATCCTATTGTAAGTGCATTGGGGGTAGCCAAAAACAGAGCAGTAGCCATTACTGTTGGCGGCACCATCCTGACTGATACGGCTGTTTTGATCATATTGGCTGTTATCGTAGGAAAAAGCGAGGGAACCTTAGATTCGGGGTTTTGGATGAAACTGGGCATTTCTCTTGGTATTTTTTCTACCATTGTACTCGTCCTGATGCCAAAAATAGCCAAATGGTTTTTCAAAAAGTTGGAAAGCGAAAAGCACTCCCATTATATTTTTGTATTGTCCATGGTATTTTTAGCGGCATTTCTAGCAGAAATAGCCGGGGTAGAGCCGATTATTGGTGCTTTTTTGGCTGGATTGGGCTTAAATAAATTGATTCCTCATTCTTCTGCCTTAATGAACCGAATTGAATTTATTGGCAATTCCCTTTTTATTCCTTTCTTTTTAATTAGCGTGGGGATGCTGGTGGATATTTCGGTGATTTTTAGCGGCCCAATGGCATTGATCATCGCCGGAACTCTTTCCCTGGTCGCACTATTTGGTAAATGGGTTGCCGCCTGGTTTACCCAATGGATTTTGAAGTATAGCCCAAGCCAAAGGCAGTTGATTTTTGGTTTGAGCTCGGGTCATGCTGCTGCAACATTGGCTGTAATTTTGGTTGGATACAGGGCGGAAATTTTAGATGAAAACATATTAAATGGAACGATTGTTCTAATTCTAATTACCTGCCTCGTGTCTTCTTTGGTTACTGAGAGGGCTGCAAGAAAGCTAATAATTGCAACAGAGAATGATAATTCTGATTTACTGAAACTTCAAATTGAGAAGCAGGAAACCCTATTATTGCCCTTTGCCAATGTTGAGAATATTGAAAAACTCCTTGAATTCACCATTTTTATCAAAGACAAAAAATCGTTAAAGCCCATTTCAATTCTCTCTGTTGTTTCAAACAATGAAGAGGCGGAGAGTAACCTCCTAAAGGCAAGGAAAAAGCTTGAAGACTTTGTTACCCAGGCGGCGGCTTTCGATACGGAGGTAAATATCATCACTACTTTAGACCTTAATCCAGCAAGTGGTATTTCACGGGTATCCAGGGAAATAATGGCAGATACGATCGTTCTTGGATGGCCCAGAAAATCCGGATTGATCCAAAAGATTTTTGGTCAGAAAATGGATGCCATAGTGGCCAATACGGATAGAACTATATTTATTTGCCATTTGGAAAGCCCGCTACTCCTGCACCGGAGCATTTCTGTATTTGTTCCCGAATGGGCAGAAAGAGAATTTGGGTTTACCCAGTGGTTTATGAAATTGGCCAGGCTTGCCGAAGAATTGAGTGCAGAAATCGAGTTTTTTTCCACCGGATCTACCCTTGAGGCATTGGGATTTTTAAGCCAGTCCAATAAGGTAGGCGCAAGATTAACGAACCATACAATCACTAATTGGGAATATTTCAAAAACCAATCCCAATCATTGGGGGTGGATGAGTTGGTAGTCCTGATTGCTGCCAGAAAGGGATCCCCTTCCTACCACCCCATGATGGAAAATATTCCTGAAAAAATGGAGAGTCTGATTCCTGAAAATAACATCCTGATCATATACCCCAAAAAGTCGGAAACGGGACCGGATATGGAGAAGTTTGAGGGTTTAGCCACAGGCCATGATCCACTTGTAAATAAAGAACCAACAACCCATTGATTTTAAACCATTGATGGTCAATAGTACTTGATTTTTATTTAATAATAGGGTACAGGGTTTAAAAACGGATATACCCTAAAGGCTGGGATTTCACCAATGGACACTTTACAATGCCCCGATTTTCGCAGGGTTCAACTTTCGTTTTTGATCCAAAATTCCCTTGAATTAGTTTAAAAATCGCTGCGCAAAGCCTTCTTTATACGCCCTTCCCAAGGGTATTCTCTTTCCATTTTCCAGATAAATCTGGTTGCCGGTTACCTTATTGATTTTTGAGCTATTTACAATGAAAGATTTATGCACCCGAATAAAAAAATTTTCATCCAGGATTTCCAACCAATTTTTCAGCGGTTCAGCTGAAAGGTATTTCTTTTCCCACAGGATAATTTCACAATAATCCCCATCAGCCATCAAGTATAATATATCCTCAAATGCAATCCTTACATGGTCGTATCCTACTTTGATGAAACATTCTTTTTTTACATCATAAACGCTGGAATCCTGAGAATATTCCTGCAAGGGGACCTTGCCTACGGCTTTGACAAAACGTTGGAAGGAAAAAGGTTTCAACAGGTAATCCACCACATCCAACTCATAACTTTCAAGGGCATATTCCGGAAAAGCTGTGGTTAAAATCACCTTGGGTTTATAAGGTAAACTCTTCAACAGCTCAATTCCTGAAATTTTTGGCAGGTGTATATCCAGAAACAACAAATCAACTGGCTCCTGCTGCAAAAAGGCAAGGGCTTTTAAAGGATCATTAAAGGTGCCTGCGAGCGTACAGGAGCCCAACTCCTCCAGATACTTTTTTAAGATCCGTTGGGCAGGGGGCTGGTCTTCTACAATGATGCAATTCATCTGTTTATTATTTGTTTTTAAAATGTCATAACCTGTCCTGACTTTCGGGAGCATCTCGAATGCTTTACTATCATCCCACTGTGTGACATCCCTGTCATCCTCGATTTCAAGGCTTTCGAAGCTGTAGGGTTAAAGTGGCCCGGTATTCAGTATCCAACTGCTTAATGGTGAGTTTATGGCTGTCAGGGTACAATAAATTCAATCTTTTACGTACATTTTCAAGCCCAATACCCTTTGGGGTACTCTTTCTTTCTGGTCCCAAAATGTAATTATTATGGCAGCTAAACTTCAGCAACCCATTATTGTCCACTTCCAAATGAATCTTGATAACAATTTTTTCTGATTGCCCGGACTGACTGTGTTTAAAGGCATTCTCAATAAAGACCGTCAAAATCAGGGGGGCAATGTGAAAGCCGGGAGGAATATTCCCGGTCTGAAAGGATACCTCTCCCCTATCTTCTATCTGCAATTCGTATAACTGGCTGAAATTTCGGAGGTGTTCGATTTCCTTTGACAAAGGCACGGATGCTTCCCTGCATTCGTACAACATGTACCTCAGTACAGCACTCAATTCCAGAATAATTTCCGGGGTCTTGGGAGAGCCTTCAACTGAATAGGCATACAGGTTATTCAGGTTATTGAATAAAAAATGTGGATTGATCTGCGATTTTAAAAAAGCGAGTTCACTTTCCCTGACCATAGCTTTTAATTCATCCAACTGCCGCTGCTTGAGCAAGGCATCCCAGGCAAATTTAAACCCGGAAAGAATGGCCAGAATGGGCAACACCTGGCCCAAACTGAAAATTACACCCGGAAAATTGGTGCCTCTGGAATCCGGAAAAAACCAGCGCTCCAATACGGATTCTTCTATCAAAATAACCAATGCAACCAATAAAACAGTTGCAAAAGTAAACTGAAGGTATTTTTTGGGATAAAAATACCTGGGCAGAAATACATAGCTGATCAACAAGTTCGCCCAGGTGTAATTCAGGAAAAACAGAAAGTGATAGAATTCAAAGGTATACAATACATCCGGGTGATGCCTGTCAATGGTATAAAAACTAAATACCAAAGCATGGAGAATACATTGGAATAAAAATTCTCCTTTTGCCGGATGATGCTGTAAAAAGGTACTGCGCATGGGGTAAAGTTACACATACATTGTAAAATTCCAGTTGCTATCGGGTGAACAACCTATTTAGCCGGTTAAACGACAATAAAGAATTGGATTGCTGTTTGACCGATTATACCCGTCGTTTACCGATTCTTTTTTCAAATTGGTGATTTTCTGATCAGCTTTACATCATCAAGTAACAATTATTGGGTCATGAAAAAAATACTTTCCGTCATTTTATGTATAGGACTGGGTCTGGGCATACTACAGGCACAAAATATTGAAATCAGTGGCAGGGTGGTGGAAGCCAATAGCCAGGCTCCCATCGAATTTGCTACCGTTAAACTTTTGGATGCTGAAACCGGGCAAATGCTGGCCGGAACCACTTCCGAAGCGGATGGAAGCCTGCTATTGATAAGCCAGGATGCCACCTTCACACTTGAAATCAGCTTTATCGGTTTCCTGACACAAAAAATAAGTGATTACGAATTGGTAAACAACCGCCTGGATCTGGGTACTATTCTTCTTTCAGAGGACAGCGAATTAATGGATGAGGTGATCATCCGGGGAGAAAGGTCTACCACAGAATTTCAATTGGATAAAAGGGTTTTTAATGTGGGACAAGACCTGAGCAGTACTGGTGCCAGTGCCCTGGAAGTATTGAACAATGTCCCTTCTGTTACAGTGAATATCGAAGGACAGATCCAACTGCGGGGAACCGGTGGTGTACAAATCCTGATCAATGGCAAGCCATCTGTACTCGCAAGTGATGGTGGAAATGCCCTGGGAACCATCACGGCCGATATGATAGACCGGGTAGAAGTGATTACCAATCCCTCTGCAAAATACGATGCGGAAGGTACTTCCGGAATCATCAATATCGTCATCAAAAAAGAAGAGAAAAAAGGGGTAAATGGTTCTCTTACGCTCAATACAGGTGTTCCCAATAACCATAGCCTGGGTTTTAGCCTGAATAAGCGAACCGAAAAATTCAATCTTTTCAGCCAATTGGGTGTGGGTCACCGTACCTTTCCGGAAACATTTGAAAGCATCAACAGCAATTTCAACGATCAATCCTATATCCGAAATGTAGGAGATGGAGAAAAGAATGAAACTTTTTTTAATTTGATATTGGGTACAGATTACCATATCAACGAAAGAAAAGTGCTTTCGCTTACCGGTAATTTTGCCTACGAATTGGAAACCGAATATTCTATCGGAAATTTCACCTCGGAAAACAGGTCTTCAGGCCCGGTAGCTGGCTGGACAAGGAAAGAGGCAACAGAAGCCACCAACCCCAAATGGCAATACGAGCTTCAATACAAGAGTGATTTTTCTGATAAAGACGACCACTACCTGCTCATTAGTGCTTTGGGAAGTTCTTTTGCCAAGGACCAAATGTCAACTTTTAACAACCTGCCCTCGTTTGGGGAAACAGCCCTGCAGGACCGGCAGCAGACGGATACGGATTTTGGCCAGGCAGAATATACCTTCAAGGCCGATTATACCCAACCACTGACAGAGGAGATCACCTTTGAAACGGGAGGGCAGTACCTGATCACGGATGTCAATAATGATTTTGCGATCCGGACTCTGGAAAATGGAGTATGGCAGGATATTCCCGAAAGGACCAATACTTTTTTCTATACCCAAAAGGTTTTGGGAATCTACAGCACCGCTGCCTATGAAGGTGAAAAGTATGGGCTAAAACTAGGATTAAGGGTAGAAAATACCGATTTAAAAACGCTGCTGGAGCAAACCGATCAGGATAACCAGCAAAATTTCACAAACCTGTTCCCTACCCTGCACAGCTCCTACAAGCTGGCTGATAATTTCTCTCTTCAAGGAGGCTACTCCAGAAGGATCTCCAGACCACGCTTGTTTGACCTGAATCCATTTTACAATATCCGGAACAATTTCAGCATCCGAACCGGTAATCCCGACCTGCTGCCAGAACTGACAGATAGTTATGAAATTACCGGAATTCTGGACCTGGAGTTGTTTTCTTTAAGCAGTTCCGTGTATCACCGCTACATCACCCAGACAGTGGAAAACGTAACTACCTTTGAGGACAATGTTGCCATCACCATGCCCATGAATATTGGCACCAATAAAGCAACCGGAATCGAATTGAATGGAAAATACACACCCAATGACTGGTTGTCATTGAATGGTGACTTCAATTACAACTATTTCAACCGGGAAGGTACCTTCGAGGCCAGTCCTTTTGATTTCACCGCAGACCAATGGTCAGCCCGCCTTACATCCAAGTTTAACCTGCCGGCAGATTTCACCCTCGAACTGATCGGGAATTACCAATCCAAATACCAGACTTTTCAGCGAACCATCAGTGGCTATGCCCTTGCGGATATCGGGCTGCGAAAGAAAATTATGAAAGGCAAGACGATTTTGAATCTTAGCGTAAGGGATGCTTTTGCTTCCCGTGTTTTCGAAAACCGGACCGTCCAGAATAATTTTAGTCAGTACGACTACAGGTTGAGGGGGCGTTTCATCACTTTTGGCATCAGTTATGGCTTTGGCAAAGGGGAGGCAATGGAGTTCAGTGGACAAAAACGATTCTAGCATTAAAGAATTTTACCAGAAATCCACCACAAAGTATTTTAAAGTTAGCTTTCCATTATTAATTCTATAAAAAAATCAAGCCCCCCGGATTTCGAAAAACCGGAGGGGCTAAAATCTTTGAAAAATTCCCGACTTTCTAGGGATATATTCCGTGATGGTCATTTTCAATTAAATTTCCTTTATCCAGGTCAGGCATTATTTCTGATTCAGATAGGCGTTGAAAACAGAACCTTTTGCCCATTCGCTTTCCACTTCAATTTTCCCTCCGGATTCTTCAAGTAATTTCTTTACCAGAAATAGGCCTATGCCCAGACTTTCACCCGGATAGCTTTCATCATGAAGGGTCCCGAATTTTGTAAAAAGCTTATCCATATTTTCCTTGCGAATGCCCGTACCATTATCCAATACGGCAATGACCACAAATTCACCCTGCCGGAATGAACTCACATGAATGGTAGGAATTCTATCGGCTGATTTGTATTTAATGGCATTGGAAATAAGGTTGAATAAAATACTCCTTAAATTCTTTCTGGGGAAATGCACCTGTGTAATCTGCAAAGCTTTCGTCAAAACCGCGCCGGATTCCATGATTTGACCATTTATACTCTCAATTACTTCATTAAGTACTGTTTTAATATTCACTATTCCATTCTTTTCCGGTTCATTTTCATTTTTCTTAATTAAAATAAGCTCATTTAATGAGGTTTTAAATTTACTTATTGACCTCAGGACCGGTTTGGAAAGCGAATCAATTTCTTCAAGGTCTTTGGCTTCGATCATCAGGTTGACTAGCGATACAATGTTGTTTAGGGGACCTTTTAAATCATGAGAAGCATGGTAAATGATGGATTTATACTCCCTGTTTATTTGCTGTAAACCACTTAATTCCTCCAATAATCGCTGGTTTTCAAGAACCAGCCTTTCCATATCTGTCTTTTTGGCTTTAATGCCATTGGTCTTGTTGCCCAGTGTGCTGAAATTTTCAATTTTCATAAGCCGTTAAAGTTTGTTTTCAATATAAAGTTCGGAAGGTTTAAGGTAGTACAAATTGATACCAATATATTATATGATTTTGAATCTGTTTTATATAAATCCCACAATAATCCTATCCGACAGGAATGATTATATTTTCTTGGGTAGTTATCAAAGTGAATGATTAGAAAGCAGCTGATTAAATATTTATTACAGCCAGTAAGATATGTAAAGAAAAATTAAATAATGGAAGCCATTTGTTCGAGGAGAATTAAATATTTGAGATATAAATACAGCTCTTTCAGGTAAATTTATGTTAACGATTCCTGCTTTTTCGAAGTACAAATTACAATGAAATTGGACCCAAAAATGAGAAAGCAGATTCCTGAACCAAAATTAGCAACTAGCTAAAATATGCAGTATATTGATGATAAGATGTCCCTGCCCCAAATTCATATCAAGTTTATGGTAAGCCTCCGCTGTAAAATGATGGTAAAGGAGGAGCTGAAAAAACTGAAAATCAGGTTCGCAAATATACAATTGGGAGAGGTGGAATTGTTTGAACCACTCACAGTCGATCAACACGATCAATTGCAAAAAAACCTGCGGAAATCAGGTTTGGAACTACTGGATGATAAAAAAACCATATTGATCAACAAGATAAAAAGTCTGATCGTGGAGATGGTTCATTATACAGATGAGGTACCAAAAGTCAATTATTCCGATTATATCAGCGAAAAAGTCGGTTATGATTACACCTATTTGTCCAATATTTTTTCGGAGGTAACGGGAATCACCATACAGCAATACATCATCATCCATAAAATCGAAAGGGTAAAGGAACTTTTGCTCTATGATGAGCTCAATTTATCTCAAATTGCCAACCTTTTAAATTACAGCAGCGTGGCCCACCTTTCCAACCAATTCAAAAAAATAACAGGACTTACCCCCTCTTATTTTAAAGCCATGAAAAGGAGGAGAGAAATCAACCTGGATGATCTATAATTTATATAACTAAATACCAATAAGCTATAATACTTTATCTATCGAATTGATGTACATTTAGATTTGCTTAAATCAACTAATAATGACAGATATAAATAATGATGGTATCATCAGGGAAGACAGGGAATTGGAAAAATCCAAAGCTCATGTTATCGTGCAAATCATTGAGTACCTTCCGAGTTCGATTGTAAGCAAAACAATCCTGAAAAAAATAACCGGAAATGTGACGGTTTCTTCACTGGATGCCGGAGAAGAAATAGAAGAAAAATCATCGCCTTTCGATACCTATGTGCAAATCATAGATGGTGCAGCTGAGATTTTGATCGATAAAAAAATTTACAAGCTTGCTCTGGGAGAGGGCATCATCATCCCGGCACATTCCTTCCATCATTTTAATGCCAATGAACAGTTCAAAATGCTCTCTACGGTAATCAAATCAGGATATGAGGATTTGGTTTAAGCCTCAATTCGAGCCGCAAAGCTGGAGGATTCCTTTTTGGTGAAAAAGATTGCGGCTTCAGGTAAGTTTCATTTCCAGCCTCCTCCCAAAGCCCTGTAAAGATTGGCCAAAGCCTCCATCTGTGCATTTTTGGCATTGATTAATCCAATTTCAGAATTCAGTGCATTTTCCCTTGCGGTAATAACCTCCAGGTAATTTCCTATGCCATTGTCAAGCAATTCCTCTGAATAGTCAATGGCCACGGAATAAGCTTCAAATTCCTGCTGGATAATGCCCATCTTTTCGCGGGAAGCCTGATAAGCATACAAGGCATCTGAAACTTCTTTTTCTGCATTTAACAGGGATTGTCGGAAATTCAGGTAAGCCTGTTCCTGCTGAGAAAGGGCGACTTCATACTGGGTTTTTAACGCCCGGCCATTGAATATAGGTTGGCTAAGGCCGGCAATTACATTGGCAAAAACGGAGTTCAGACTGAACAGCTGGTCCAATTCCAGGCTTTGGAGTCCGCTGGTAGCCGAAAGGGTGAGAGACGGATACAAATTGCTTTTGGCAACATTGCTCATTTCAAAAGCATTTACCAGATTCCATTCTGCGGCCATCACATCAGGCCTGTTGCGCAATAATTGAACAGGAAAGCCAATGGATATGGTTTCTTGAAAACCCTGATCTGTCCATTTATTCCTTTCAATATCCTTGGGATCAAGGCCCAAAAGTACCGATAGCGTATTTTCAGTAAGTTTGATGTCCCTGTTTATATCCACCCTCAATGCCCTGGCCGTATGCAGTTGTGCTTCAGTCTGTTTCACACCTACTTCCGTCACAATCCCTGAAACCTTCAATGCCTTGGTGGTTTCCAGGGCCTGCTCACGGTTTGTAATGGTAGAATTGGTCACTTCGAGCTGTTCATCCAGGGCCTGAAGCCGAAAATACAGGCTAGCGATATCATTGATCAACTGCGTCTTCACTGCTTGATGGGCTGCCACTGATTGAAGGTATTCCGCTTCAAAAGCCCTTCTTTGGCTACGGATTTTCCCCCAAATGTCAGCTTCCCAGGATAAGCCAGCGGAAACCTCATATTGGGTGATCCCGCCATCAAAAAAAGACCCAAACTGCGAATTTCGGGACAATTCCTGGTGGTTTAGCTGCGCATTGGCATTGACAGTCGGCAATTGACCTAACTTTCCCTGCCTGAAATATGCCTGAGCAGCCAGAATCTGTTGCAGGGCGATGCGCACATCGATATTGTATTGCAGACCAGTTTCTATATGGGTGACCAGCTTTGGGTCAGTAAAGATTTCTCTCCAGGAATATTCAGCCATACTCAGGCTATCTGCAGGCAAAAGGTCCGTTCTGAAATAGGCTTCATCGACAAGCTCCTTCGATTGTTGGTAATCTTTTGCGACGAAGCAAGATGGCAGCATCAGGAATACTAAAGGAAGGTAAAGAAAATTTTTATATGACATGAATATTAGGCATTTACGGGATCTTCAATTTCTTTTTTGGAAGAGATTTTTTCCTGAAGCCATTGAAACAAAATATAAAGCAAGGGAATAACAAAGACTCCAATAAGAGTGCCTACCAACAGCCCCCCAACAGCACCTGTTCCGATAGAGCGGTTTCCGGCAGCTCCAATTCCTCCGGCAAAAACCAGGGGCAAGAGTCCTATAATAAAAGCAAAGGAGGTCATCAATATCGGCCTTAACCTTACCCTGGCGCCTTCAAAGGCCGCTTCTGTGATTGTCAACCCAGCTGCCCTCCGCTGCATGGCAAATTCCACAATCAGAATGGCGTTTTTGGCCAGCAAACCCAAAAGCATAACCAGGGCAATCTGGAAATAAATATTGGCTTCCAATCCGGCAAAATAGGTAGTAAGGTAAGCACCCATCACCCCAACAGGGAGGGAAAACAAGACCGCTAATGGGATCAGGTAACTTTCATATTGGGCTGCAAGGATAAAATATACGAAAAGTACACTGAGCAAAATGATCAGGACTGTCTGGTTGCTTGCATCGATTTCCTCCCGGGTCAATCCGGAATAATCCACCATAAAATTATTGGGCAGGGAAGTGGCATTGACTTCCTGAACAGCTTTGATGGCATCTCCGGAGGAATAACCCGGGGCTGCCGAACCGTTGATCGAAACAGAATTGAACAGGTTAAAGCGCGTAACTGCCTGTGGTCCGTAGGACCTGTTCAACTCAATAAATTCCGTAATCGGAGCCATTTCCCCATTGGCGTTTCTTACAAACAGGGAGTTCAGGTCTTTTTTTTCAGCCCTGTCCTCCGGCAAAGCCTGAATGTATACCCTGTATTGTTTGCCAAATCTGGAGAAATCCGCAGCATATTGGCTTCCGATATATCCCTGTAGGGTACCCAAAACATGGCTCACATTGATCCCCGCTTCTTTTATCTTAGGAATATTCAATTCCAGTTCATACTGGGGATAACTTGTGCTGAAAGCACTTTGGGCAAACTGGATTTCCGGCCTTTCCATCAAACTGGCCATGTAGGCATTGGCCTGTTCGTCCAAATCCTCAAAACTTCCTCCTGTCTGGTCGAGAAATTTGAGTTCAAATCCTGAAGAAACCCCAAAACCGGGAATACTGGGCGGTGAGAAAAACAGGATTTCCGCTCCTGGAATTTTTGCTGCTACACCAAACATCTTGGCAATAATAGCCCCTGAAGACAAAGAATCTTCCTCCCTTTTCTCCCAGGGATCGAGCTTGATTATACCCAATCCAAAATTACTTCCTGCACCTGAGATCAGGCTGAAGCCATTGACCATTGAGCCGCCCATTACTCCCGGGATTTGATCCAACCCTTCCATGAGCTCATCAGTAGTGGATACGGTCCTGTCCAGGGAAGCACCTTCAGGCAATTCTATATTGGCAAATATCATTCCCCGGTCCTCATCGGGGACAAATCCGGTTGGTGTATTTTGGGCAGCCCAGAATATGGCAGCTATTGCACCTAAAATCACCAGCCCTGTAATCCACTTATGTCTGAAAAGGAATTTCAGGGAGCGGACATATTTGGTGGTGGTCACCTCAAAGGCCTGGTTAAATCCATTGAAAAACCTCTTGAGAAAACTCATCTTCCTATCAGGTTTTTGCTGATGAGGTTTGAGGAAAATGGCACAGAGGGCCGGACTTAAAGTCAGTGCGTTGATGGCAGAAATACCAATGGCCACAATCAAAGTTACCCCAAACTGTTCGTAGAAAACGCCGGTGGGCCCGGTTATAAAGGTAACCGGAATAAAAACCGCTCCCATGACCAGGGTAATGGAAATGATTGCACCGGTAATTTCTTCCATGGCTTTGTGAGTAGCTTTGCGGGCACTTTTAGCGCCTTCCTCCATTTTGGCATGTACCGCCTCTACCACCACGATCGCATCATCCACCACGATACCTATGGCTAAAACGAGTGCGAAAAGCGTCAGAAGGTTGATGGAATACCCGAACAAATTGAGGAAAAAGAAGGTGCCTATAATGGAAACCGGCACAGAAATGGCCGGAATAAGCGTGGATCTGAAATGCTGAAGGAATATAAATACAACCAGGAAAACCAGCAAAAATGCCTCTACCAGGGTAATCACTACTTTTGCAATGGAGGCATTTAGAAAATCATTGGTATCGAAATTGATAAATAGAGAAAGACCTGATGGAAAACGTGGTTCCATTTCACTTAGGGAGGCCTTGACGTTATTGATGATTTCCTGGGCATTGGATCCGGGCGTTTGGTACACGGCCATACTTACACCCGGATTACCATTGGTGAAGGACATGACAGAATAGGCTTCCGCATCCATTTCGATTTTTGCTACATCACTTAAGCGGAGAAACTGTCCATTTCCCAGGGCCTTAATGACAATGTCTTCGTACTGACTTTCATTTTTATAACGGCCACCGTATTTGATCACATATTCAAAGGATTCGGCATTGTTTTGTCCCAGGGAGCCGGCGGCTGCTTCCAGGCTTTGTTCATTTATAGCAGCAGTGACATCTGCAGGCATTAAATCATAAGCAGCCAGTTTTTCAGGCTGTAGCCATATACGCATGGCATAATTCTTGGCACCAAAAACGGTCACATCCCCTACCCCTTCAATCCTTTTAAGCGCTGGTATCACATTGATGTTTAAGTAATTTTGGATGAAAGTAGCGTCATATTCGGGATTATCCGAAACCAAGGTGAAAAACATCAGGGAACTGGTTTGCTGTTTTTGGGTGATGACCCCGGCTTGTACTACTTCCCTGGGCAATAGTGGATTGGCTCTGGCCACCCTGTTCTGCACATTCACGGCTGCTATATCGGGATCCACACCCTGGTTAAAAAATACCTGAATATTGGCTGTACCGTCATTGCTGGCGGTAGAGGTGATATAATCCATATCTTCTACGCCATTGACTTGCTCTTCTATGGGAATGATCACACTTTCCAATACTGTCTCGGCATTGGCTCCCGGAAAGTTTGTCCTGATGCTTACGGTAGGTGGGGCAATATCCGGATATTGACTAACCGGCAAAGCCAAAAGCCCCAGCACACCCAATATCACAATCAAAATGGATACTACAGTAGAAAGGACCGGTTTATCAATAAATTGCTTTAACATAACGATTTACTTAAATGCTATTTTTAATTTTTGTGCCAAACTGTCAAAACCCACTATTTCAGGTTTAATCCTGGTCTGATCACGTAGTTTTCCGGCTCCTTCATATACAATGCGATCCCCTGATTTTACACCATCTTCCACTACCAGCAGCTGATCCACTCTGGCCAGGACTTTAATGAGTTCCCTGTGTACTATGGAATCATTTCCTACGCGATAAACATAGGTTTTACCTTGTTGCTCATAAGTTGAGATTTCCGTAATCACAGGAAGGTTTTCATAAACTTTTGGAATCCGGATCATACCACTGTTACCATGGGCCAAAAGGCGGTTGGGATTGGGAAAAGTTGCCCGGAAATTTACTGTTCCGGTTGTTGGGTTTACCTGCCCGGTAACTGTTTTAATTTTTCCTTTATGATCATAAATTTTTCCGTTCACCAACTCGAGCTCCACTTCCGGCATATGTTCCAACTTCTCGTCCAATGTTTCTCCCTTTGTCACCTGAAGCATGTTCAGGTATTCCTTTTCATTCATAGAAAAGAAAGCAAACATATTTTCCACCTGGGAAACTGTCGTTAAGGGTGTAGGGTCTGAGGGACTTACCAATGCGCCCTGACGAAAAGGTATGGCTCCCACATAACCTTCCACCGGACTTTTTATGGTCGCGTAGTCAATATTAGCCGCAATACTGTTATAAGCTGCCTGGGCCTGGGCCAGTCGGGCTTTTGCCGTTTCAAGTTGGATATTTCCGATGATGCCCTTTTGTACCAGTGGTTTGAGCTTATCCACTTCCACTTGTGCAGCAGCTGCATTGGCTTTTGCAGCATCCGCATCCTCATTCAATGCCTGGGTTTCCAGTTTAAAAAGCGTTTGGTTCTTCTTCACTGCTTGCCCTTCATCCACCAACACCTCTGTGATGTATCCTGCTACTTTGGCCCTGACCGCACTGCTCACCATTCCTTCTATGCTGACAGGATAGCTTTCATATCCAGTCACTGTCTTTAAGGGTATTTCAAATACCGGAAACGATGGTACCGGGTTAGGTTTGGAATTTTCACTCTTGCCTTCTGAACAAGATTGATAGAAAACTAAAATACCAATTAGGTAAACAAAAATATGGTTTTTCATAAACGGGGGATATTTACAAATTTTAAATGATTACAGGGATCTGATTAGCCTGCGGCAAGAGTCGTCCAAAGTTTGGTGACCAGGAGTTTCCTGTCTTCCATGTCAAATGAAATGGACCCGAAAATTTTTATTTTCGCCGCCAGGATCACACTTCCCATATAAAGGGCCACGTATAGCTCCGGCTTGGCCTCTTTTAGATAACCTTCATCGACACCTTCTTTAAGAAATTGAAAAAAACCTCCTCTAAAATGGTGAGGACTCCTTTCCTGGTTGTAAGGTGAATTGATGTACTGTTCAAAAAACACCAATACCTTTGGATGAGCTGTGTAGAATTCATACAGGCTAAGCCATCTTTTATAAAACCTTTCCTTGTAAGGCTGCCGTTCATCCAATTCAGCCAGGACCCAATCTTCTACCTGCTCTTTGCAATAGATATAGAGTTCTTTTAATAACTCATCTTTACTGCTGAAATAATGGTAAATGGTACCTGCGGCTACCTTTGCTTCTTTTGCAAGAAGGCTCATGGAGGCCCCATGAAATCCATAGGCTTCTACCAGGTCCAGCATGCTTTCGTATATGGCCCTTTTCTTTTCTGAAATTCCCATAGATTCTTTCACTTTATTGATCGAACGTTCATTCGGGTGCAAAAGTAGGAAAACCGCGAATTGAAACCAAGCCCTTAGAAAAATGTATGGTGTTAAAATAAATTAAAACTATTGGTAAAATAAAAAGCCATCTCGCATAAGTCTTTAAACCAAAGATTACCTTTTATAAAAATAAGGATTAAATTTTAAGGACTACCTGTTAAATTGCATTTTCAGATTAGTTTTATACCCTATTTCCAGGAATTTGATCTAGTTAAATGACAGCGCAGGCCGATAGTATCCACACCAAAAATAAAATAGAACAGGGTCTGATCCTAAAGGTTTCCAAAATGAAACCGGTGATCAAACCCACCAAACCGCACCGGCACGAAGGATACCACGAACTGATCTACCTGTCTAAAGGTTCCGGACAACATACTGTTGGAGACCTGGTTCATGAAGTACAACCGCCTATGGGATACTACCTGAGTCTGGGCCAGGTACACTGTTGGGATTTTTCAAGAATCCCGGAGGGATATGTTGTCCTTTTCAAAGAAGAAGTCCTGGCTGCATATCCCAAAGCACTTTCCAGCCTTTACATTTTAAAAGAGACGTTCCAACTACCCGAAGAAAATTCATCCATATTCCATTTGTTGGAAGTTTTTTATGCTGATTACAAAAATGAAGTCGCTTCAGACCTATTAGCAGCGCATTTGAACACCCTCATTTTAAAAACCCTACATATTCCCCTACCAGCGCATTCCATTCATCCCAATGTATTGGATGAATTTGTCCGGTTTAAGAAATTGGTACAGGAAAATTACCTGCACATGAAAACAGCGGAAAATTATGCAGAAGCCATGCATGTCAGTATCCGTAAATTAAACCAGATCTGCCGAACGGCAACGGGAGCCAATGCCATAGATTTAATCCGTGAAAGACTGCTCATTGAATCCAAAAATTTGCTCAGTCATACGGGAATTCCGGTAGCTGAAGTGGCCTACCAGTTAAATTTTTCCGATGCCTCCAATTTTATCAAATTTTTTAAATCCCAAACCACGCTGACCCCAACAGAATACAGAGCAAAACTTTAAAGTAAGAATTTACCATTATTGTCAAAAATATACCATCAAAATACAAGGATTCAAGACTTACTTTGCAAATAAAATACAGTCTTGATGAAGTTTCTTTTAATCTGCCTTTTCCAACTTATCCTCTTTTACCCCATTTTTGCACAAAATTCTATTCATGGAACACTTGTGGATGCAAATGAAAACACGCCTATTGAATACGGGAGTGTGGGCCTGTACTCCGCTTCTGATTCCAGCCTGGTATCAGGAGCTGTAAGTGAACCTGATGGAAAATTTGAACTAAGCGGCATCAAACCCGGTGAGTATTATCTGCTTATTCAATTTATGGGTTATAACTCCTTTACCAAAGAGGACCTTACATTTACCAGAGGGCAGTCGCTGGATCTGGGAATGGTTGAATTGGCACCCAACGAGCAACTGCTGGAAATGGTTGAAGTTTCGGGATCAAGGTTTACCACCATGCATCAGATAGACCGGCAGGTATTCGAATCCGGAGAATTTATGTCGGGCCAGGGTGGAAACGCCATTGACCTCATTAGGAACCTACCCTCGGTAAGCATCAATGCAGAGGGAGAGTTGTCCGTCAGGGGATCCACGGGTTTTGTGATCATGATCAATGGAAAACCCCTTCAGTCCGACCCTTCGGTTATCCTGGGCCAATTGCCTGCCAATGCCATCAAGAATATAGAAGTGGTAACTGCGCCCTCCGCAAAATACGATCCGGAAGGAAAAGCCGGCATCATCAACATCACAACGGAAAAAGGAGCCACTGATGGTACTTTTATACAGTTCAATACCAGAATTGGGGCACCCAGCTTACAGGATTACGATAACAAAGAAAAACCACAACGATATGGAGCTGATTTTACACTCAATCACCGGAAAGGCGATTGGAACCTATCCCTGGGTGCCAGCTACCTAAGGAATGATGTAAACGGCCGAAGGGAAGGTGACGTTTACACCATCCGGGGAGACACCACCACCCGCTTTCCTTCTGATGGAGAAAGGGGATTCGATGAAGAAGCTTATTCCGGACGGTTTACTGTGGCTTATACGCCAGATGCCAACAACGAGTTTAGCCTCGGGTTTTATGGAGGTATAAGGAGCAAGGATAGAACCGCCGATATTGTCTATTTCGACAACCATACCAGCATAGGAGGGGAACGACTCTACACCATGCAATATTACAACGAAAACCTGCGCATCAGGAGCAGTGATTTTGCTTTGGGAAGCCTTGATTACGCCCATATCTTTGCCAATAAGTCCAGTATCTCCAGTTCCTTTTTGTATGAATATACCCTGCTGGGCGGCCCTACTACCAATAGAAACCTGGGTTACCCCAATACCAATCTGGTGTATCAGGACGAATACAATACAAATGACAATCCATTGTATGGCATACGCTGGCAGGTAGACTATCAGTCAAAGCCAACAGACTTGGGAATTCTGGAAGCCGGATACCAGTTCCGCAACCTGGATCATCAGGGAGATTTTGTTTACGAGCGAAAGAACAATGCAACGGGAGTATTTGAATTGGTTCCGGAATTTTCTTCCAATGTGGAATTGACCCGGGTTATTCATTCTGGGTATGGCCAATTGTCCGGACAAAAAGACAGCTGGGATTATTCCATAGGCTTGCGGATGGAATATATGGACAGGGAATTATTGCTGCAGGATAAGGCCAATACAGTAGATACCACCTACCAGTATGATTTTTTCCTGCCCTACCCCACGGCAAGTTTTCAATACACATTGGACGAGGAAACAAGATTGAAAGGAGCCTACAGTCGAAGAGTAGAACGCACTACTACCTTTAAAATGAATCCATTTCCCGAAAGGGAGCATTCCGAAACACTGGAACAGGGAGACCCAACTTTGCTTCCGGAATTTATTGACCTGGTTGAGACCGGTTTGGTGCGGGATTTTGGAGAAAACAGCCTCTACGCCACTGCCTATTACCGCCACGTGAAAAACCTTGTCAACAGGGTGAATACGGTTTACAATGACACCATTTTGAATCGGATTTATTCCAATGTGGGCAATGGAAGATCCATAGGAATGGAATTGGGGTTGGAACTTAACCCCAGCAGCAAATGGAAGGTTTTTGCCGGTGGTAACCTGTACAGGTACAGGATTCAAGGCAGTTTTGACAACAGACCCATTAACAATGCAGCCTGGGTTTACTCCATCAATGCCAATACAAGTTTTGATTTCTCCCCTACATTTAGTGCCCAATGGTCGGTAAACTACCTTTCCAGGCGCATTACTGCACAAGGTGAAGATTCGGATTTCTTATCCCCAAATCTGGTATTGAAAAAGACATTTATGAACGACCGCCTTAGTGCCAGCCTGCAGTGGCTGAATATGGACATGGGCCTGTTGGATACCAATGAACAACGGATCAGTACCTGGAGGGAAGATGAGTTTTATACCACCACGAATTATGTGCTGGAAGTGGACATGGTGATCTTAAACCTCAGTTACACCCTCAATCCTTCCCGCAATAAATCCCGCTTTATCAAAAGCGAATTCGGGGAAAAGGAATTTTAACCCAATAATTCGTACAGAATTTGGTCCAAATCAGGTTATTGTTTCAACATTTGACCCAAACGCTTTAATTGTAGATCCAGACCATCGGACCAGGGCAGTCCGTAATTCAAACGCATGCAGTGGTAAAACTGGTTTTGGAGTGTAAACATCCTGCCCGGTGCAATGCTGATTCCCTGGGAAAGAGCCTGATCAAAAAATTTACCGGTATCCTTTCCTTTTTCCAATTCAACCCATAAGACAAATCCCCCCAGAGGTCGGCTTACCTTGGTTCCCTGAGGAAAATAGTCACTAATTGCCCGGATAAATTGAAGGGAATTGGCATAGAGCTTTTTCCGCATTTGTGCCAGGTGCTTTTCATAGCGGCCAGTCTCCAAAAAATGGCCAATGGCTTCCTGTGTCAATGTGGTGCCCGATACAGAATGAAAAAGCTTCAACTTTAAGATATCCTTTAGGTACTTACCGGGTGCCATCCATCCTACCCGGTAACCCGGTGCAAGGGTTTTGGAAACGGAGCCACACCACAATACCATACCTTCCTCGTCAAAAGCCTTGCAAGGTTTGGGTCGGTTTGGTCCAAAATAAACATCCCCATACAAATCATTCTCAATTAAGGGAATCCCATGTTTGCCCAGTAGCTTTACCATGGCTTTCTTGTTTTCTTCAGGCATGCAACTGCCCAGTGGATTGTTGAAATTACTGACCAATAGACAGATATCAATTTCACCTATACGGGCTTTAACATCATCGGGATCAACCCCGGTGACAGGATGGGTAGGGAGTTCGATCACCTTTAGTCCCATGTTTTTGGCCAACTGAAGGATACCAAAATATACCGGGCTTTCTACGGCAATCCTGTCCCCCGGTTTGGTCAATGCCATAAATGCCAGGGAAATGGCATGCATGGCACCCGAAGTGCTCACCAGGTCATCAATCCCCAAATTTCCTGCCCAGGTAAAGGACCACTTTGCCACATTTTTTCGCAACAGAAAATTCCCTTGTATATCATCATATCCCGTTCCTCCGGAAGATAGGGTTTGACTGGCCTTATGGAGGCATTTATTCAATCTGGCTACCGGGAAAAAGGATTCGTCTGGTACACTAAGAGACAGTTGAGTGATTTCCTTATTGACAAAATTTCTGAAAACCTTGCCGATCAAGCCGTCATCCGCCTGTTCTTTTGGATTGTTACTGGGATTGCTGGCCTGGGGAACAGGTAAGCGAAGATCCACCTTTTCACAAACAAAAAACCCCGCTTGCGGCCTGGATACTATACAGGACCTGCTTTCCAATACCAAATAGGCCTGAATTACGGTATTTATACTTACCCCATACTCCTTGCTCACGGTACGAATGGAAGGCATCTTATCCCCTACTTTCAAACTGCCTTTTTGAATAAGCCGTTCAAAATTTGTCGCTAACTCCTGATACAACGTCATTATTTGCCTATTTAACTGTACCCTTCAAAATTAAATAAATTGTATCTGTAACCAATCATTATTCCTTTGTTAATTTGTTATTTGAATCTGATTTACCGGATTAAAGCACAATTCACTTACTCCAGAAGCATTGTTTATGAATTTGGAAGTTTTAAAATATCCCATAGGAAGATTTCAGGTCCCTGAAACTGTAGCGACTGACATAGTGAAACAAGCCATCCAGCATATTGAACATTTTCCGAAGGAACTACAAATGGCTGCATCCCATTTGCCGGAGGATATGCTTGATAGGAAATACAGGCCGGCAGGATGGACCATTCGGCAGTTGGTCCATCACCTGGCCGATAGTCACATGAATGCTTTCATTCGTTTTAAATTGGCTTTAACGGAAGAAAACCCTGTAATTAAGCCCTATCAAGAAAACCTTTGGGCAGATCTTGCAGATAGTAAACTTGGAATTGAAAGATCCGTTCAAATAGTGGCAGGGATTCATGAAAAATGGGTTTGCTTGATGCAGAACATGAGTCAGGAACAATGGAAACGTAGCTTTTTTCATCCGGAGCAAAGCAAATTCATACCTTTGAATGTCAGTGCCTTGCTGTATGAGTGGCACGGAAAACATCATTTGGCCCACATTAATCAGGCAAAAAAAATAGAAGATTAACCAATTATTAAGATTAAGACAGATCATGAACCAAACTGAAACCCGAAAACCCGATTTTGATTTTGAAAACTTCACTTTTGGGGTTCAATCTACAGACAGAATGCTTATGGCCGCCTTTAAACAAGGGGAATGGTCGGATTACCGCATTGCACCGGTACAATCCGTATCCTTATCTCCATTGGCCATGTGCTTCCATTATGGACAGACAGTTTTTGAAGGCCTGAAAGCCTTTCGAATGACAGACGGCAAAATAAATATTTTCCGAATGGAAAGCCATTGGAAAAGAATGAACCGTTCCCTTGAAAGAATGGCAATGCCTCCCCTGCCCCGCAGCCTTTTCATGGATGGTATTTTGGAACTGCTTAAAATGGAATCGGATTGGGTAATTGATGATCCGGATTATTCCCTATATATCCGCCCATTTGTTATCGCTACTGAAAATAAATTGGGTGTAGATGCTTCACAGGAATATTTATTCATGGTAGTGTTATCCCCCATGCGGGCCTATTATAATAAACCGCTTAAGGTAAAGGTAGAGACAGAATATATCCGCTCTGCCAGAGGCGGAGCCGGTGCGGCAAAAAATGGAGGTAATTATGGGGCCGCCCTGCTACCCCAAATCAATGCGAAAAAAGAAGGTTTCGACCAGATCATCTGGCTGGATGCTCAGGAGAAAAAATATATTGAGGAATCCGGGACCATGAATATTTTATTCCTGCTCAATGGCAAAACGCTGCTTACACCATCACTAAGCGACAGTATACTGGATGGAATTACCCGTGATTCTCTACTGAAATTGGCCGGAGAGGAAGGTTTTACGGTGGAAGAAAGGCCAGTTGCCATAGAAGAAATTACCCGGCGGATTGAAAATGGAGAGCGTGTGGAAGCTTTTGGTGCTGGAACTGCCGCTGTAATTTCACCCATAGAAACCATTAGCTTCCAGGGAAAAGCCTACAACACTTACCTGGAACCCGATGCCGGTATGTACCGCCTGAAAAATAAACTGTCATCCATAAGAAAAGGCATCAACCCAGATACCTATGGCTGGAACCAACTGCTGGATGCCTGAATGAAGCAATGTGGGGAAATTAATTGTAGCAGATTCACAGTAAGCAAATATTCCAAATCAGGAAGTGCTGTGCAAAAAGTTTGTCTATACGTTCTCTGTGGAAAAAAACCAGCATTTAACAAACTTGAATAAGGTTCAGTTTCTTTGAATAAATCACCAATCCTTTCGCCGGTACTTCTTTTTATCCGCCTGAATTTTTTTGGCTTTTAGCCTTTTTTCAATGGCTCCCTTTCCGGGTCGGGTAGCTTTTCGCAGCTTCCTCTTTTGAAAAGCTGCATTAAGCATCTCATAGAATTTACGGATGGCAATGGTTTTATTTTGAACCTGTGATCTTTTTTCCTGGGACTGGATAATCAGATCGCCGGCATTGTCCAATTTATGGGCCCATTTTTTCATCAATAGGTCCTTTTCACTTTCATCCAATAGCTGTGAATCAGGAATATTGAATCTCAATATAATTTTTGAATTCACCTTATTCACATTTTGTCCTCCCGGTCCGCTGCTTCGGGCAGCCTGAAAGGACAATTCCTGATTTAAAAACTGTACCTTGATTTTATGAAATATTGACATTTCTCAGAAAATTGAATTTCTAGTTAGACCCTTGTGCAATGGTTTTACCTTCAAAGAAGTTCCCCGTATATCAACGGAGATAAAACATTCCAGTTATTTACCGATGACAGATTTTAAAAATCTGGGGTGAGGGGCCGCTGGCATTAGCGATAAGCTGGTTTCACTACTGAGCTTGCCGGCGGCTAATGCGCTACAAATAACTCGTCAACACCCCGGGTTGCACCTCCTACATCGGCTTACCTGAGGTTACCAATATTGCACCCCACCGGGGTGCTGTATAAGATACTGTCATCCCGATTTCTGACTTTTTTTAAAAATTTAGGTCTTGGAATGACGGATTTTTAACGAAATTCAGTCGAACTTAGATCAAAAGGAAAAATGGAAAGCTCCTTCCCTGCCTGGTTATTGACAGAGATAAAACTTTCCAGTTGTTTTACCAGGGTTTGGAGAGGCATCATGAAAAATGATCAGAATAACATTATTCTGTGCTACCCCGCATTTCCAATCTTGTCAACTCATCATCCTTTCGAATTAACTTTCTAACTACAAAAAAGCTGATGATCAAGGCGGCTCCAATAAAAATAAAAATGGAGGTAAAATATGCCTGAGGGAAATCTCTGTTAAAACGGTCTGGGTTTGAGGCCTTCGAAATCTCTATCATATAGTTTTCCAAGGCATAGCCCGATATTATACCCAAACCAATGGCGAAAAATACGAAACCAAGGATAATGACAATATATATGCTGTAATTTCTTGATTTCTTCCTTGAATAAAACAGAGAGGCTTCTGCTCCTGAAGAGATCAATGCCAGCCGTTCGCTATTTCTGGTTTTAAGGTAATAAAACCAAATACCGAATGCGGTGGCGAAAAACGAAATGAAAACAATTGAAACTTCCATATTTTTTTTAATTTAGTAAATGAGAATAATTCATCGTTATTTATCTGCTTTGACAAAGTATCCCAAGGTAAGGTTACAGCTGGTGCAGATTTATATGTAAAAAAAATTCTTTAGAATAAATGTAACCTGAATGGAAGCCTCCTTGTCTAAACGATCAATGACAGGGGAATTCAACCATGAAAAAATTAAAACCATTCAAATGGCCATCCACATTGGGGATGCCCGGGCCTTAAGCCCTCTCATTTTACATTATCAGAATTATGTATTTCAGATTGCCTTCCGGATCCTAAAAAACAGGGAAGAGGCAGAAGAGATTACCCAGGATGTATTTGTCAAGGTGCATAAAGTATTGGATACTTTCAAAGGAGAGAGCAAATTCTCTACCTGGCTGTATAGAATTTCTCATAACCTGGCCCTAAACCGCCTGGCCAAAATGGCAAGAGATCCGGTAAGGATCCAAAGCTGGTCAGAAAAACAACTTCAAATGCCTGGTTCAGAAAATGATTCATGGGAGATCATGGAATGGAAAGACCGAAAGAAATTCATCGGCTTTGCCCTTGAAAAACTGAATACCGAAGACCAATTGATCCTGACCTTGTTTTACCTTCATGAACAACAACTGGGTGAAATTGCAGTCATCATGGGTATTCCACCTAATAATGTGAAGGTGAAATTACACCGGGCAAGAAAAAAAATTGAAACGATAATGCATCAAATACTTAATGAGGAGGTTTGGAATTTATGAAGATCGAAGACAAGGATTTTAGACAATATTACGAGGAAATACCGCCTTTGGAAAAGGATTTGTCCGAGTCCATTCTACAAAGAATACAGTCTCAAAAAGAGGTAAAGCTCTACCCTGCCACCATGCCTTCCCTCTTGCTATGGGGAATAATCGGTATTCTAATGGGAGTATTGGTTATTGGCCTATCCATGGTAGAAAATATAGGCTTACACTTATGGGGAAATATCCAGATTCCCAGTTTTCCCAACCTCCCTCATTTGGAAGTAAGCCCAATTTTAATGGTCATCATGCCTACCCTTGCTATTGTTATTTGGTTTCTCATACTGGTGGAGAAAAAAATCATGAAAGCAATTCTTTAATATTTCCACATAATGAAAGTTAGCAAATCCTTGCTTTTAAGGCTACTTCTTCCATTGGGTATGAAATGATTCCCCAGGATCCCTGTCTGTTCGCTGATAGGTGTGGGCACCAAAATAATCTCTTTGGGCCTGGATCAAATTGGCAGCAGAATAACCCGTAATGCAAGACAGGAAATAATTGATGGAACTGGATAAAACGGGTACGGCAAAACCATGCTGCAGCGCCTGACCAACGACATAAGAAAGATCATTTTGGTACCCTTTCAATGCCCTGACGGCTTCGTCGTGTAAAATCAACCTGCTGCTCTCCTTAAATATACCCACCAATTCCTCCATAAGAAAAGAACGGATGATACAGCCATTGGTCCATATCCGTGCAATTTCTGAAAAATTCAGCTCCCATTTATTTTTTTCTGATACCTCCAGCATCAGCGAAAAGCCGGTTTCATGGTTGATGATTCTGGCTGCCTGATAGGCTTTCTGCAACTTGTCCAAAAAGGCTTCTTCTTCCTCTATTCCAGTCAATTTCTCTGATCCATACATGCCTGATGCAATCATTCGAAAGGCCTTCCTGGAAGAGATATTCCTTGCCATTACTGCCTCCGTCAATCCACTGTATGGCACGCCATATTCCAAAGCCGTATTGACTGACCAGCCACCAGTGCCTTTTTGAGCTGCCTGATCCAGGATTTTATCCAGCAACAATCCCCCATCTTCTTCTTTTCTGAGGATGTCGATTGTAATTTCAAGCAGGTAATTGGACAGATCACCTTCCATCCAGGTCTCGAAGATAGCAGCTATCCTATCCGGGGCCAAATCCAGGTAATACCGCATCAGGTAATAGACCTCAGCGATGACCTGCATTTCTCCATACTCTATGCTGTTGTGCACCATTTTCACAAAATGCCCGGCACCTTCAGGCCCTACGTAGGTCAGGCAGGGTTTGCCCCGGTAATCCTTTGCTGCGATTTTTTCCAAAAATGGAGCAACCAGATCATACCCTTCTTTACTGCCCCCTGGCATAATTGCCGGTCCTTTCCTGGCTCCTTCCTCCCCACCTGAGACCCCCGCTCCTAAGAACAATATTTCCTTCTCTTTCAGGTAGGCCGCTCTTTTTGTGGTATCCTTGTAAAAGGAATTTCCACCATCTATCAGTACATCACCGGCCTCCAGGTAGGGCAATAGCTCCTCCACCTGCATGTCCACTGCCGTTCCTGCCGGAATCATCAGCATGATTTTTTTGGGAGAAGTCAAAGATTCCAGAAAAGGCACCAATTGGTCAAAGGCCTTCATATTTTCGTAGCCTGGGTTTTCCTCCAGCACTTTTTCGGCAATTTTTTCTTCCTTACCTGCTAAGTGTCGATTATAGATAGAAATCCCGGTGTTTGTATCAGCAAGATTCAGGGCCAGGCTTTTCCCCATTACACCCATTCCTATGATCCCGAATTCAGACATATTTTCCAAGGTATTGATCTTTTTTAGTATTTCAGTAACTATTTTTTCCGGCTTTTTATCGATGGAAATCCTCCAACCATAATCGGGCTTTTCCAGGGTAGCCAATTGTGAATCCAATAAAGCCGGATTCATAAAGTGCCCTACCCTTTTTCCCAACCTGGATTTGATCAGGGATTTGCTGCCGTCCAACAATACCCAATGCATGTCGGGGACAACCTTCAGAATTTTCCTGTACTTTTCATTTAAAGCTGAACAGGCCAGGACTGCCCCCCCTTTTTTATTCCAATCGAGTATATTGTTGGCCAAATTTTCAAGCCAGGGAATGCGGTCCTCATCGGTCAATGGAATTCCCGCATTCATTTTTTTCTTATTGGAGGCAGGATGGAAATGGTCCCCGTCATAAAAAGGAAGTTTCAGGGTATTGGCAAGTGCTACACCAATGGTAGATTTACCGCAACCGGTAACACCGTAAACGATTACAATCATATACGAAATTAATAAAATTCAGCCGGAACAAAGGTTATAAATGCTAATTTTGAAAAACTGAACCATATCTTACAGATATACTGTTATTAAAAATATTTTGATCAGGGATAATTTGGCTATGCATCAGGACAAAAAAAGAGTGGTAGTAGGACTTTCCGGAGGAGTAGACAGTTCCGTGGCAGCCTACCTGCTAAAAGAGCAAGGGTATGAAGTAATCGGACTGTTCATGAAAAACTGGCACGATGAAACAGTGACCATATCCAATGAATGCCCCTGGGTAGAGGACAGCACCGATGCCATGCTGGTAGCCCAGAAACTTGGTATTCCTTTTCAGGCCATCGACCTGAGCGAGGAATATAGGGTCAGAATTGTCGATTACATGTTTTCGGAATATAAGGAAGGAAGAACTCCCAATCCTGATATCCTTTGCAACCGGGAAATTAAGTTTGATATTTTTTTAAAGGCAGCCATGAAACTCAAAGCAGATTTCGTTGCCACGGGGCACTACTGTCAAAAGGAGGTATTGGAAATCAATGGCAAGAATACCTACCGCTTACTTGCCGGAGCAGACCGCAATAAGGACCAAAGCTATTTTCTATGTCAATTAAACCAGGACCAACTGTCTAAAGCCCTTTTCCCAATCGGGCATCTGCAAAAAGCCGAAGTGAGGGAAATTGCAAGGGAGCTGCATCTGGTAACTGCCGATAAAAAAGACAGCCAAGGGCTTTGTTTTATCGGGAAAGTTAGATTGCCGGAATTTTTGCAGCAGCAACTGAAACCCGTAAAAGGGAAAATAATAGCCATACCTGCATCATCTCCGATCTATGAGAACAAAGGCATACCTGCAGGCTTTGCTCCAGAAGATATTGATCAGGAGGTTTTGGAGGAAAGCTGCATGGCTTATACCTACCGAGAAAGTGATGGTGAAATCGTAGGTGAACACAATGGAGCCCATTATTTCACGGTAGGTCAAAGGAAAGGCCTGAATGTAGGAGGTACGGGAAAACCCTTATTTGTAATTGCCACAGATACCCGGGAAAACATCATATATACCGGATTGGGGGAAGAACATCCGGGATTACTTCGCAATGGACTCTTCGTAAAATCAGCCGAAGTCCACTGGATAAGACCGGATAAAAGGCTTGAAGTGGGAGAAACTGCCCAATACCAGGCCAGAATCCGGTACCGGCAACCACTTTCAAATGCCACTTTGCTGATGAAAGCGGAGGGATTGTATGTGCTTTTCGAAAAAGCCCAAAGGGGAATTGCAGCGGGACAGTTTGTCGCCTGGTACGAAGACGATGAGGCCATAGGATCAGGTACCATTTCCTGACATGACACAACTCCCCATTCTTTATGAAGATGAAAATTACCTGGCCATCAACAAGCCGGTGGGGGTTTTGGTGCACAAAACCCCATTGGAAAGAGACCCTGAAGCCTTGTTTGCTGTCCAAATACTGAGCCAGCAAATGGGCTTCAAGGTTTATCCCTTGCACCGGATAGACCGGCCGACCTCGGGTATCCTGCTTTTTGCCAAAAATGCGCCGGCCGCCTCCAGACTGCAGCCGCAGTTTGCCGGCAGCTCGATAAAAAAATATTACCTGAGCATCGTCCGGGGATTTATGCCGGATGAACATGGCTTTATTGAGCAGCCCCTGGCCAAAGATCTGGAAAAGGATCTTCAGCCGGCTTTGACGGAATACTGGACCATGGCAAAAACAGAGATACCCTATGCTTCATCTAACAGGTATAGCTCAAGCAGGTACTCTCTGGTAAAAGTGTACCCCCATACCGGAAGGATGCACCAGATCAGGAGACATTTTGCCCACATCAGGCATTATGTAATAGGTGATACAACCCATGGGGACAATAAACAAAACAAATTCATCAAGCAGCACTATAAAAGGAGCCAGATGATGCTTCATGCCTGGAAAATGGAATTTGTGCATCCTTCCAACCAAGTGCTGGTAAAGATCGCTGCCAATCCTCCTGAACATTTTATACAAACCGCCAAAGTTTTGGGCCTTAGCTCGGATTCATTTGTTTACTAGTTTCTTTGGAATAAATTTATGTGTGAAATAAAAAATTAATATAAATGAAGAACAGACATTTTCTAATTTACTGTACATTCCTTCTCGGCTTTGTATCCATCCCCTCAAAGGCCCAGAAAGAAGCCATTGACCAAACCATTCAGCAGGCCGAAGCCCTGTCTCATTTTAAGTTTTTGGCCGCTGATGAGTTAATGGGAAGGGATCCCGCCAGGCCTGAAATAGATATTGCAGCGCTTTACATTGCCAATCAATTTGAGAAATACGGTGCCCGGCCCGTAGAGGGCTTAAACCGGTATTACCAGCATGTTCCTTTCATGTACTCCAGCCCTCCGGAAATTGGAGAAATCCATTGGAATCAGGACACATTAAACCATGGAGATGAACTCCTGGTACTGGGAGGCCAGGACATTTCCGGTGAATTTGAACTGGTAGTGGCCGGCTATGGACTGGAAGAGGACTATGAAGGCAAGGACGTGGCCGGTAAATGGGTAGTAGTCCGGGTGGGTGCTCCTGACAGACTATCTCCGGCCGAACTTTTTGCCGCAGGCAGGGAAAAGACAGCACTAGCGCAAGAAAAAGGGGCACTGGGATTGATCGAAATGTACAATGTGCCCACCACTCCCTGGAGTCTTTTGGTAAATTACCTGAATAAACCTCAAATGGGTCTGGACACCAACCCGGATGGGGACAAGGCTTTTCCCTATTTGTGGATGAAGGACCTGAGCAGCGAAATAATCAATGCCATGAATGCAGGTGCCAATACCATGAAAATTCAGGTCAGCGGTAAAATCAACAAAAAGATCACCGGAAAGAATGTGGTGGCCTTTATCCCGGGAACAGATGAAAAACTAAACGAGGAGTATATCATGTTATCTGCTCATTATGACCATTTGGGGATAGGAACAGCCAATGCGGAGGGAGATTCCATTTATAATGGTGCCAGAGACAATGCAGTGGGAACGGCTGCTTTGATACAGGCAGCTGACTATTTTGGCGAGCATCCACCCAAAAGGTCGGTACTTTTGTGTGCCTGGACGGCAGAGGAAAAAGGGTTGCTGGGGTCGGGGTATTTTGCCGATAATCCGCCATTAGACCTGTCAACTATCATTTTTAACCTAAATATTGACAATGCCGGATACAACGATACCAGTCTGGTAACGGTCATTGGTTTGGGAAGAACTTCTGCGGATCATCATATATCGGAAGCTGCAGAAGCATTTGGTCTAAATGCCCTTTCCGATCCGGCACCTGAACAAGGGCTATACGATCGCTCAGACAATGTGAATTTTGCCAAAAAGGGCATCCCCGCTCCTACCTTCAGCCTGGGTTTTACCGCTTTCGATCAGGATGTGGCGGCCCATTACCATCAGGTTACCGATCAGGTCGATAATTTTGACCTGGACTATGCCCTCAAGTATTGGAAATCCTTTATTCTTGCAGCGGAAAAAATTGCCAATGATCCCAATCAGCCGCTTTGGGTAACGGGGGATAAATATGAATCTGTTTCAAAAACTTTATATGGGGATTGAGTAGTGATTTGACAAAAAAAAATGGCGTCCTTCTCCGGTTAATTTCTGATAGGAGATCAGGTGAATTTGTTAAGGGTGTAAAACTTGGACTTCCTGCGGCAAACTACTTTTGCGAAGAGCCAGTGTTCGGGGCAGGCAAGACATGTATAGCCTGCCTCTTGTTTTCTGGGTACGATGGTCCTGGTGTTTGGGATAGATTGTATGAGACACTCCATCATAGCATATTCTGCCGGGGGCATCAGCAGATTATCGCGATGATTTCATGTAATTCTTTATTTCACGGATATATTCGGGGATCGGCATTTTTTCAATTTCAACTTTTGCCATTTTTTCTGCCTTAGATTCGCCATATTTTGGATAGTAACCAGAAAATTTATCTTCAAACAGCAAGGTATTGAAATCAGTAAAATCATACCAAATTTTCAGGGGGCTTCCCACTTTGGTAAGGCCTACCGTCTCAATAAACCAAGCCCACAAGCACTCAACTATTTTTTCAGGTTCGTCGTTATGATTTTTTATATCAAGTCCATTGATGTCTGAAATAGCCTTCATATAATCGTAAGGCTTTGTTTCAAGAATCAGGAACTCTTTTTCTGATAAATCTACACTATAATTTCGAGACCCGTAGTCCAAACCAAGTTCAAAGGGCATATTTAGCCGATAGAATTCTTTCGACTTGCTAGATTGTAATCGGGATAAATCGTGTATACTGTATTTGGACTCCTTTATTAATTCTAATAATTTTTCAAGTCTTGGCTTTCCTGAGTCAGACTTTTCAAGTGTAATTCGTGGATTGAAATTAAAATTGACAACAGTAAAAATAAGTGGCCTAAACAACGGCAAATAATCCTTATCGAAAGGGCAATTTATAAAGATGTTTTTTTCGAAATCCTTTTCCCTCATTTACCGTTTTTATCAATAGGCGAAAAAGGCTCGTTTACATAAGAATTCCGATTTTGTACAGTACCATCTTTCTTATGGATATACAACTCGGTTTTTTCACCACGACTGATGGTTTTTCCATATTTTACCGCTTCTTCTTTGGTATCAAAGCTTCTCAATGCTCTAGCAGCTCCAGATTTTCTAACTGACCAACCATGATCTTTAGATGGAATAACGTGATTTGATTTTCTTGCCATGTTTTTAATTTTCAATCCAATTTAAATATACGAAAAGTTATAATCAGTAGTTCCGTGTTATTGAATATTTTCCAGTAGGACAATTCACCATAATTTTTGTCTCTGTGTCGACTGCGAACCGTTGTTTGTAGGGCTATAGTATGGCATTCCCATTTTACATGGCTTCCATTACAGAAACCCTTTCATAACCTACCGATGACGTATTTGTTAAATACCTGTAAATCAATGTGTTGAAAAACAAACAATATCATCCTGATTTGTGTAATTTCTAAATGTTAAGCCTACCTGTGAAGTAATTGAATCAGTTGCTTTTATAA
This sequence comes from Cyclobacterium plantarum, assembly GCF_011290685.1. Taxonomy (GTDB): domain Bacteria; phylum Bacteroidota; class Bacteroidia; order Cytophagales; family Cyclobacteriaceae; genus Cyclobacterium; species Cyclobacterium plantarum. The sequence goes on along the minus strand of NZ_JAANYN010000004.1, from coordinate 515,608 downwards.
AGAAGAAACCCTAAAAAATCTGTTAGATAAAGAAGAGATAAATTTTAATAAGAAAAGCGCGCTGGCCCGACAAAAACCGGCCTGTCCTGAATTTTCTCAGGAGGTGCGCAGGAGGCTTGTGGGGAGAAGGATTTTTTTGTTCCCGATGAAAAATCGGGACAAAAAGTACAATAGAAACAAGCTAAAATACCATAAACAGCCTATGACTCACCATTATCCATAAAAAATGAGAATTTTATATTCCCATATAATGCAAAAAACCTATCGTCATCACGATTTCTGCGTTTAAAAAAAGTTAATTCTGGGAATAACAGTTTTATGATTAAATTAAGCCGAATTTACAATAACAATACATGCACCCTATACTAACCCGGTACCCTATGAAAAACCACCTCCATTTTTCAACATACTACCTTATTATCCTTTGTTTCCTGGCTTATTTCGGGACTGCCTGTACGCAAAAAACCAAACCGGAAGGTGCCGGGGCTGACTGGGCAACGTATCTGGGTCACCCCAGCGGCAATCAGTACTCTGCGCTGGATCAAATAAATAGAAGTAATGTGGCACAATTAGAACTGGCATGGACGTATGGTACCGGTGAGGCTGCCAATTATCAGACGAATAACCTTATTGTGGACGGTTGGCTATACACAGCTACGCCACACAGCCGGGTTGTGGCGCTGGATGGGGCAACAGGTAAAGAACACTGGACATTTGATCCTTCGGATATTCACGAATCGCTTGCGGATGGGGATCAACGGGGGCTGATGTATTGGCATGATGGTGAAGTTGGGCGCATACTCACCATGAAAGGAAACCGGCTTTTTGCATTGAATGCCAAATCTGGTGCACTCATTCCTTCTTTTGGCGAAAATGGATCCATACACCTGGGTGAGGGGATGGACGTTTCGGGGAAACCGAATGTAACGCTCAATACCCCTGGGCAGATTTACAAGGACCTATTTATCATTGGAGCCAATGTAGGGGAAGATGTTCCTGGTGCAATACGTGCATTTGACATTCGTACCGGAAAGCGGAAGTGGATTTTTCACAGCTTGCCCCGACCGGGAGAATTTGGATCTGATACCTGGCCGGAAAACTATTTGGAAAGAACAGGAGGGGCATCTGACTGGTCAGGCCTTGCGATCGATATACCACGCGGCATAGTCTATGTATCCACCGAGACGGCCGGTCCTGATTTTTATGGAGGCGGCCGGTATGGAGAAAATTTATTTGCCAACTCACTCATTGCGCTCGATGCGAATACCGGAAAACGACTTTGGCACCAGCAACTCGTGCATCACGATCTTTGGGATATGGACATCCCCCAGGCACCGACCTTACTGACGGTAGAACACGAAGGTAATAAGGTGGATATTGTTGCTGTAGGTACAAAAATGGGGCTTTTGTTTGTGTTCGACAGGCTTACCGGAGAACCGCTTTGGCCGATTGAAGAACGATCACAAGCAGCCACTAAAATCGACGAAATTCAAACCTGGCCAACGCAACCTTTTCCAACAGCGCCGCCGCCATTGATGCGGCAGGAATATACAGCCGAGGACTTTTCGACCATTTCTCCCAGAGCGCAGCAAATGAGCAAAGAGGTATTCAATCAATCTGGAAATTACGGGGCCTACCCTCCCCCGAGTACGGAGCAAACGATCATGTTTCCGGGATACGATGGCGGCATGGAATGGGGTGGCGCTGCAGCAGACCCTGAGGGAATCCTGTATGCGAACGTAAATGAGATTCCCTGGTTTTACCAGTTGGTACCCACGAAAAAGGCAGATGGCAGCGCATTGCCTAACGGCGAAAAGCAATACCTGATCCATTGCGCCTCCTGTCATGGAACGGATCGCAAAGGCAATCCTGCCGGCGGCTTCCCTTCCCTCGAGGATGTGTCCAGCCGATTAGGCAGGGAAACGGTAATGCAGGTAATGAAAAAGGGAGGCGGACGTATGCCCGCTTTTGATCAGGTTTCGCAAGGGCGTCTGGACGCCATCGTATCATTCCTCTTTGATGAAGAACCGGTTGTTAGCTCAGAAATCGACCGGGATAAGCAAGGGCCGCCCTACGTCTTCCGCGGTTTCCAACGCTGGAACGATGAGGAAGGATATCCCGCCATCAAGCCGCCCTGGGGAACACTCAATGCGGTCGACCTGAATACCGGCACAATCAAATGGAAGGTGCCGCTGGGCGAACACGAAGAGCTGACCGAGCGCGGAGTCCCGGTAACCGGGACCGAAAATTACGGGGGCCCGGTCGTAACCGCCGGAGGGCTGCTGTTTATTGCCGCTACTGCTGATGCCAAAATCCGGGCTTTTGACAAAGACAATGGACAAGTACTCTGGGAATATCAGTTGCCTGCTGAAGGACATGCCACGCCCAGTGTATACGCGGTGAACGGCAAGCAGTACCTGGCCATCTCTGTAGGAGGCTCAAAACTAAAACCCCACCCTGAGGGGGCGGTGTTTGTATTTAGCCTTCCGGATTGATGCAGTTTTGATAATATGTCATTCTCTCGGGCGCAAGTTACAATCCGGTGAACCGCGACGTTTCGTTTTAGCGACTAGCCGGGATGAGGGGAAGCCACGATACCTGTTCCATTGGTACTTTGAAAACCTGAACCTGAGCTAATTAGCCCAGGTAAGGCTATTCGATTGTGGCATCGTTTTTATTTTTACCTGGATATTGGATTTATTTTTATTTGCCCACCCACAGATTTTAATACTTTCATTATGGTTTCAAATTGAGGCTTTGCACCACTTGATAATGCTTTGTATAAACTTGGTCTGCTCATTCCTGTTTCTTCCGCTATTTTTGACATGCCAATTGATTTTGCAATGTGGCCTAGTGCTTCAATAACGTCATCACTATCGCCCTCATCTAAAACTGTATTCAGGTACTCGGCAATCATTTCCTTGCTGTCCAGATAATCTGCTATATCGAATTTTGATGTTTCCATTTTTTACTTTTTAATACGTAACCAAATTTCTTTTGCTTTTTCGATGTCCTTTTGTTGAGTTGATTTTTCTCCACCGACAAGAAGGATAATTATTTTCCCATCTTTTTCCTTGAAGTATACTCTGTACCCCTTTGCATAGTTTATCCTCAATTCATTAATTCCGTCTCCTACTGGCTTCCAATCCCCAAAATGTTCATCATTTTCAAGTTTTTGGATTCTAAACAAAATCTTCGCTTTTGCCCTTAAATCCTTTAACTTTCTTAACCACTTGTCAAATTCAATAGTCTTTTCAATAAAATACATCTAATTTTTTGTATTCATTTGGATACAATATTACGTGATTTTTCTAAATTTAAAAAGTTGATTCGTATTTACCTGGACCTCTTAAAATGTGCCAAAACCTTCTCCGGCTTTGCGTTCAGACGGGTATCGAAGCATAAAGTGAATACCTTATTGGTGATCTAATAAGCATCATCTCCACCAACTCCTCCCCTTTTCTTTGAGCCTTCAAATTAACAATTTCGCATATGAGGCAAGCTTCATGATAACATTTATTTTGTAGGGCACCTTTGCCTGAATCACCTAAAAAAAACGTTCCAGAAGGAATAAGATGAGTTTATTGTCAAATATGGATTTGAGCAATTTAAGGATTAATGATATGACCAAGGATCCTGGCATAACCAAGTAGCCTATTAGGAAGATTGGGCTAAAGCCAAGGATGCTTGAATATCCTAATTGCCTACAGCTAAAGCAGTAGGCAATTGATTATAAAATTTCAGGACCCATATGATTGCCCTCAATAGCCCATTCCTTTTGAGGACATCCCAACATTTCGGTTTTAGTCAAAATTACCTAAACAACGGATTAATACTCAATACCTACCAGGTAATTCCTAAAATTTGGCTAAAAGGAATAATACTGAAATAATATAAGCAATCAAGCCTGTTATCAAGTTAGAAATGAAATTATTGAAGGAGCGATGCCTGGAATGCTCAATTTGGCACACTTGACTACCGTAAGGCAAATTTCTTTTCAGTTCCTCATTTACCGTTTCGATTTTAGGTTTATTTCTCTGAGGTTGTTTTGCGACGGATTTGTCAAATTCAATGCAGCATTCGTCAAAAAGATAGAAAATTTCGGTAATTTTATTGGCAGTCAAAGTGATGTGAGTATAGTTAGTTTTTTGATTTTCAAACCTTTTAACAGAAAACCATGGCATTTTCTGTTTTTGCAATGTTTATTTAATAAAAGCCTAAATTAAATATGAAAAAATCCAATCAATATATTCTCTCAACAATTGTACTTATTTTAACCTTTTCTTGTACGTCCAACTCAGGGAGAGTTACTTCTATTGAAGGAATAAAAGTAGCGGGTGAAGAATTGATGCTTTCTGAAATAGCCGTATCTATCGAAGAAATTCCTTTGGAAACGCGTGATGATTTACTGGTCCAATACGTTGGTGCTATTACTAAGTCTGATAGGCATATTTATATTAAGGATAGGGATCGGATTATTAAATTTCGAATGGATGGTACCTATGAAGGTGTAGTGGCAAGGCAAGGCGAGGGTCCAGGGGAATATCTGGGTGCAAGGGGGATCAGTTACGATATTAATGGTGAAAGTTTACTCGTTGCTGCCCATTTTAACCAGGCCATATTAAAGTACGGCGAAGAAGGCGAGCTGCTTGGTTCTAAACATTTTCCTTACCCCTTCTACGTGAATGCGACGGACAATGGTATTTGGGTGCTATCTCATGGAGGATATATACAATCCAAAAATAACGGCAATCTACTAACAATAATGGGTTATCAGCTTGATAAAAATCTGAAAGTGACAGATTCAGTTCTTGTAAAGAAGATTCAACTTCCTGGTAACCATATAATGGGCTCTTATACTTATCAACAATACATAAGTTCGATTGAAGATAGGCTCTTTGTATATTTTGCGCCTATTATGAATGAAGATTTTTACAGAGATACCCTTTACCATCTCAAAAATAATAAACTGGAACCTTACAGAAAATTTGATTTATCCATTTTTGATGAAAAAAAAATAATTAATATTTTGGAAATTACAAGCAATGGTAATTTCTATTTCATTACATATCTTGCTTCAAATAATCAAATATCCATGTTGGTCTATGATATGTCAAAGAATGTAGGGTACGACTTAAAAAACGGCATTACAGCAGAAGATGGAAAATCTTATGTTCTAAATTCTTTTGGAGATGGGGACTATTTTTATATCAAAAGGGAGACGGATGAATCTGGACTTGAATTAAATCCGACAATTGTCCTGATCAAATTGAAAAAATAAAAGGGCTTTCTTTCACCTCAAATCCTTCCCGAATATCCCAATCAGGCAGGCGCAACCCACCATCCAGTGAACTGGGGCGGAGCAGTATGAACCGCAATGTAGGACTAACCCAGCTTGCTCGAATTAATCAGGAAGACCCTTACGTCGAGTGGTGAGAGCACTTCAACTTGAGCAATTTGGCTCATCGGGTGGGCTCGATATACCAGAACTAAGATTGCAAACCTCAGGCCAATCGAAAAATCCTCAATAATTTAACTTATCTAAGATTCTTTGAATTTCTTTATCCGACTTATCCAAACCTGATTTAAGTGAAAGAATTTTAATATTCATTTCCCTGAGTGCCTGAATTTGACTTCCTGGATTTAAAGTGCCAGCATCTAAATACATGTTAACATTTTTTTCTAATTCAATCTTTGAATTTTGGAAATTTATAATCTGATTTATTAAATCTTCCCTAGCATTACTTAAAAATTCACTAGTATCCACTTTCGCTACTTCAGGAATTTCTTTTTGGTTATTATAGGAATCCAATTCTCTTTTTGATTTCCTTAGTTCTGCAACTTCTTTTTCGAGAGATTTAATTTTGCTTGCATTAAAATCAATCGAATCTTTATTTATACTTTGATTAACATTTTTATAATTTCGGGAACATGAATCCAATAAATATTTTATTTTAACATTATTTTGATTAATAATCGAGTCTTTTTGAGCTTGAAGCATGATAATTTCTTGTGTCATCTCCGTAGGTTTCCACCATATTTCTTTATCTAGAAACTTTAATAATGTTGCTGATTGCTCATTAATATTTGAATTCCCGGTAACTCCATGATTAATAGCATTTATTCCGGATGCAGCTACAAATATTAAAAACCCATTAAATATCGTTAGAGTCCCACTAACCACATCAATTTTTTTGATTTTATACGAGCCCAAAAATGCAATGAATATTGAAAGGAAAAGTCCCAACCACTTATAATTATTTACAAGATCCAGTTCAAATACATTGCCAATTACATTGGTGAAGATCCAGACTGCAGTTGCGGCCCCACCTAAACTAAAAAAGGATTTTTGGTCATAGAATTCTCCAGTAATTAGTACATTATTCATTTCAAATACGTTTTGAAGAATGTTGTTTAATAATATATATTCCTTCTAAACCTAGTGATTTCTCTACAATAATTCAAACCTGACAGAAAATAAAACTATTGTAAAAGTAAATAAGGAAAGGAATCGAGATCATCCTATCGATGAGCCGGACATTCGGGGAGATATTGCGTGTCCCGATTCGGGAAGATAAATACGCTTAGTGCACCCGATTATCGAGACAAAACGTAAAAGCGGTTCCACAGGTCTTTTGCCTGCGGCCATCCGCTCGATTGGTCACTAAGGCTGTAAATATAATTTTTGTTTCAACTTGCTGATCAGAAATAAGATAGCAACACTTAAAACGAATAAGGGTAAGGCAATTTCTAATAGTACGATGTTTCTATTTGCTGTTTTTTGTTGGTAGGTGCTGGTTTTTCTTCCTGGTCTTCCGTCTTTTTCAGTTGTTCCTACAAATAGCATTGCCCATGGCAGTCGGACTTGGGTATTTCTCTATTGATACACAGCACTTTTGCAATAAAGTCCTGGTTGATTTTAAAGTCAACCAGGATTCCAACCCTTGTCAGGTGGGGTAGCATTAATGCCGTTACCATCAATATGGAAAACGCTTTTTTCAAACAGGCTTACTTTTCCTGCAAAAGTAATGAATTTTGTCGGTTCTTACAGCCCAATTCTGATTAGGAAGATCGCTTCGTCCCGTCTGAGGAGAAAGGGTTAGGTGTCCATGCTTTGCTACTACCTCAAAACCAGCCAAACCCGTTCATTCAGGCGGGTGCAACCCACAATCCAGTGAATTGGGGCGGAGCGTTAAGAAATGACCCCTTTGGGTCATTTTAGTGACGAGCCGGGATGCAGGGAAGCTTCGGGAAGACCCGTACGCTTGGTGGTGCGAGAGACTCAACCTGAGCCATTTGGCTCAGGTCGGGCTCGATTAGGTGAGGTTTTTCCTTTTTAAAGCTTTAAGGCTCATCATTTTGCTCTCTCCAAATGGAGTTATTTTCCAATAAACTTCAGTGTCATTAATGCTCCTCTTTTTATCACTTTTCTCTATAAGTCCAAGAGCTATCATTTGAACTTTTATTGTTTGAAAATCGGTTCCATTTATTTCAACATTTGCAGGTCTATGGTCTTTTTTATCCTTAATCTGCTCTCGAATTACTTTCACAATTTCATCTCTCAATCTTGGTTCAGATGCTTCATCAACCATCAAAGGTGAAAGTATGCTAAAGATCTCATCCCAAGTGAATTCTATGCTTCCATCGTTTGCCTTAACCATTGACTCCCAAGCCTTTTCCGTATAATGATATTTTAATTCAAATATATCTTCCCCTTGTTCAAGCCCTTCGGAGCCTGGGGGTGCAAAATTCTTTTGCTTATAAAGTCGGTTTTTTAATTCATCTACTTGTTTTCTCAAGTCTAATATTTCTTTACTACTATCTTCGCTAGTTAGATTATTAGCTCTAATCCAACCAATAGCAGGGTGCTTCTTAATCAATTTTATTATACTCCTACTTGCTACTGAACCAAGGTCTTGTGGGTTTTGAAAACTCTTGCACATTTTTTGTTGCACTAAGTCTAAAAATGCAGTCAGCTTCTTTAATTTCTCAGGGTCTTTATCTGTTTTTCCAACAGGAATTTCTTCTGGATTTGCAGGAGTAAAAGATATGACTGGGATTCCTTTACTAACTGCATATTGATACTCCATTTGAGTATAGCTGATTCCGTCACTATTTAAAGAACCGTATCTACCGCCAACAATCAGGAGATAGTAGTCACAAGAATCAATAAGCTCTTTGATAAGTGTCCATTGATCTTCATTAGCAGCAGGAAAGAGTTCCATACCGACAGGTGCAGTCAAGTTCTAGAAGTGCTTGAATTACTTCTTTCCGTTCCTCTACTAAGTCAACATATGTAGAGCTTATAAAAAATTGATATTTCTTTTCCATTTCTTTGTCTAATGTGAGCTAACGGTCAAGTATAGAGCAGTTTCGGATTTCAAGGCGATTACCTGTCAGCGACCACTAAAGGTATTTAAATGCACATACCTTTAACTTACAACCTCACCCGCCATTGCTCTTATACAATGTTACCAACTGCCATTAATTTAAAGTCAGATTTTAAAAACATGATTAAATGCCAATTCGGCTAATTTTTCGGTTCTCTCATTTATCTCGTTTTCATTCCATTCATTGGCATCATTTAAAATATTATCTATATAAATTGAAGCATTTAACAAAATTGGTTTTTTTGCTTCAAAATTCTTGTTTTCCAATCCCCCATTAGTTTTATTGTCGATATATACCAAATTTCCTATCCGGCCTACAAAGGAATCATGATTTGGCGCTTTTGAATTTGGATTTTGGGCAAGAATATGTTCGATAGTCATCAATTCATAGTCAATTGGCACGCCATTACCATTAAAATATTTGTCAATTTGCTTCAAAGTATATTGAATAGTTTTTTTATGTTTTGTAAATTTATTAGTGTACTTTAAATTTTTAAAGTTGGCTAAAAACTCATCGTAAGTAGGAAGCTTTCCCTTCATTTTCAATTGTAACTCCCTAATCACGGCTAATTGGTCTTGGTCAGATTTGCATGCAGTAAGTTTTCGAGCAAATGTAGAGTACATTGAAGCAATCCCTCCTGAAGAACGTTGTGAAGTTATTGCCGTGAAAACGTAATGGAATTTTTCTATCGAATTAAGACCTTCTCTGGTATATTTGTATTTTAAATTTTGAGCATTATAGTCTCTCATTATTGAAAGTACCATTGGAGTTTGTTGTGTTACTCCAAAATTTGAAAGTGCCTCAATAGAATCTCTTAATTCAGCTTCGTTTTTTGACCATTTCCTTAATTCTGAATCAAATATTGAAATATAAGTCTCTGAATCCTTCACCAAACCATTTAGAAATTCTTTTGAATTTTTTGGTTTAATAGTGCCTTTTAATTTTTTAAATAAGGACTTTTTTGTTGTGTAATCATATTTGGACAACCAAACATGTAGCATGAAAGTATCAAGATCAACATCAGCTGAGCTACTGTCGATGTCCCAGCGAATAAATAGTGACAAACCTATCCCTAAGGAAAAGATGAGTAATTACGACTATCATTAAAAGAATAAGAGTAAATATTATCCTCCCTTTTCCATAGCTGATCTTTTCTTGTTTTGAGAAAGGTAAAATTTAGGGCTCGATAAAAATTCGGCAAAGACCAATCCTGAGAAAAATATCAAGACCGTTAAGGCTGTTGGTTCGAATCCATATTTCCAGGTTGCTACGCTCACACCTACTACAAAAAATGACAATGTTATCAACCCATCAGTCTTCTTTATTCGTTCGATTCTATACTTTATGTATTGTGAAAGTTCGTTCATGTTCTGCGTTGACCCCAATGCACCACAACATTCCATAAAGTGCACCCTGCACTTTATTCGCCCAGTAATCCTAAGTCAATTTAACTTTGTTTTTACATTTGGTTAGATTTATTTGCCAAAAAACATACGGATTGAGGACAAATTCCCCCCTGAAAAATCAGGGCAGGCTTTGCCCCCTTTGAGAAAGGGGGATTTCGGTAAAGGTCAATTTCGTTTATAGTCGGATTTCTAGGTACGTTAATCCCGCCAGGATGCCGCAGAAACCTTCAAAATCAGGCAATGATATCCTTTACAACATTTCCCGCCACATCGGTGAGACGGAATCTTCTGCCCAGGTGTTTGTAGATTAATTTTTCATGGTCCAGTCCCAACTGATGCAAAAGGGTGGCCTGAAAGTCATGCACGTGCACCGGATTTTTGGTGATATTGTAGCCAAATTCATCTGTTTCTCCATAGACGATTCCCGGCTTGATACCGCCGCCTGCCATCCAGATGCTAAAGCACCTGGGGTGGTGGTCTCGCCCGTAGTTGTCTTTGGTCAATTCACCCTGGCTGAAGTTGGTTCGCCCAAATTCTCCACCCCATACCACAAGTGTTTCGTCAAGCAAACCCCTTTGTTTGAGATCTGTAACTAAAGCTGCCGAAGCCTGATCTACATCCATGGCCTGACCCGTTATTTCTTTGGGCAAATTGACATGCTGGTCCCAGCCCTGGTGGTACAATTGCACAAACCGAACACCTTCTTCAGAAAGTTTTCTTGCCAGCAGGCAGTTCGCCGCAAAGGTTCCTGGCTTTTTACAATCTTCCCCGTAAAGGTCTATAATACTTTGAGGTTCTTTGGAAATATCCAACACATCAGGCACCGTGGTTTGCATGCGGTAAGCCATTTCATATTGTTGAATTTTGGTATTGATCTCCGGATCATGAATTTCCTCATAAGACCACTGGTTCAATTGGGCCAGCTTATCCAGCATCTGTCGCCTGTCAAACCGGTTTAAACCTTTGGGATCATTGAGGTATAAAACCGGATCTTCTCCACTACTGAACTGAACGCCCTGATGAATGGAATCCAAAAAGCCGTTGGACCAGAGCTTGGAATACACCCCCTGGCTATTGCCTTCCCCCCTGGATATCAGTACAGTAAAGGAAGGAAGGTTTTGATTTTCACTTCCCAGGCCATAGCTCAACCAGGATCCCATGCTGGGTCTGTTGCCTTGTTGGGCTCCGGTTTGAAAGAAAGTTAATGCCGGATCATGGTTGATTGCCTCTGTATGCATGGATTTGATGATGCAGATATCATCGACGATTTTGGCTGTTTTTGGAAAAAGATCACTTACCCAGGCCCTTGATTCGCCATACTGTTTGAAATCCACGAAAGACCCTACCAAAGGTAGGGAAGCCTGATTTGCCGTAAAACCTGTCAGCCTTTGTCCATCTCTGATAGAAGCGGGTAAATCCTGCCCCTGCATTTCCCTAAGCTTGGGCTTGTAGTCAAAAGACTCCAATTGCGAGGGGGCACCGTTTTGGAAAAGATAGATGACGCGCTTTGCTTTAGGTGCGAAATCCGGTAAACCGGGTACACCTGATTCCAGGTCTTCAATTGATCGTGACCGATTAAAAAGATCCGGCATTAGCAGGGAACCTAAAGCCACGCTCCCGATTCCAAGGCTCAATTTGGATAAAAACCTTCTCCTGTTTCTGTTCAATCCGTATTCTAATAGTTCTTTTTCCATAAATCTAAGATCTGGTGATGGCTTCTTCCATGTTATACATGGTGGAGATTACCTGCATTAAGGCTGCTACGGCTACTTTATCCGCATTTTCGTCCACCGGATATTCGCCTATTGAAGCCAATGCTTCTGCGTCCTCCATTGCGATGCTTTCCAGCTTGTCCCTAAGATAGTTTAGCAGCAGTTCTACTTCTTTTGGTTTCGGTTTCCTGCATAGAATCAAGCGAAAAGCCTTGGTAATTTTTTCTGTTTGGGTGGAGTTTTCACTGAGCAAACGGGCTGCCAGTACCCTTGAGGCCTCAAGGACTGTTGGGTCATTGAGCATGACCAAAGCCTGCAAAGGGGTATTTGTAAAGGATCGCTCTGTCTCACACTGGTCCCTGTTGCTGGCGTCAAAGATGAGCATGGAGGGTGGTGGCACTGTCCTTTTCACAAATGTATACAAGCCTCTCCGGTACAGGTTATCTCCATGGTCCTGGGTATATTCAGCCAGGGTGGAGCCCCCTGCTGTCGCGGCCTCCCACAAACCGTCAGGCTGGTAAGGTTTCACACTCCGCCCTCCTATCTCCGGAACCAGAAGTCCGCTACTCGCAAGGACCATGTTACGAATAAATTCTGCCTTCAAATGGTGGCGAGAGGCTCTGGTGTAATACCTGTTTTCAGGATCTTTCTGCCTTTCCTTTTCATCTATCGCCACCGACTGCCTGTAGGTGGCAGACATCACCATTTGTTTGATAAGCCGTTTGATGTCCCATCCATTTTCCATAAAATCAATGGCCAGCCAATCCAACAATTCCGGATGACTGGGCAATTCTCCCTGCATACCAAAATCACTGGTCGTATTGACTATTCCTCTTCCAAAAAATTCCTTCCAGATCTTGTTCACAAAAACCCGCGCAGTCAGTGGGTTGCGCTCATCAAACAACCATTTGGCTAATCCAAGCCTGTTTTTTGGATATTTTGGATCAAAATTTAGAATTGATTCAGGAGTTGCTGGAAATACTTCTCTTCCGTATGCATTAAAAACGCCTCTTTCCAACACGTAATTGTTTCTAAGGGTATCCAGCTCACCCATTACCGAAACAATCAGTTTGCTGGTATCCTGTTTGTTGACAAAAGAAAGAATCCCTTCGGCATCCTCATCGGTAATCTCAATATATGGTTTCTTTGCATAGGACTCCGGAGTGCCTACCAATGGATCTATTGGAGCAGTAGAAGTCCTCAACTCATCGATATTATTAAAAAATGAAAACATCTCATAATAATCCTTTTGGGAGATGGGATCGAACTTGTGGTCGTGACAAGCCGCACATTCAAAGGTAATGCCTATGAGTGCTTTGCCAACGGTATTGGTCCTGTCTGTCACATAGGTGATCCTGTATTCTTCTTCATCTACAGCCCCTTCTTCGGTAATTTTATGGTTCCTATTAAACCCCGTGGCTAAAATCTGCTCTTTGGTGGGGTTCTCCAGAAGATCACCAGCCAGTTGCCAGGTAATAAAATCCTCAAAAGACAAATTTTCATTAAAGGCATGGATTACCCAATCCCGCCAGGGCCACTGGGTTCGGAAGTTATCCAATTGATAGCCATACGAGTCGGCATACCTGGATACATCCATCCAATAAACAGCCATTCGTTCTCCGTAGGAAGGCTGGGACAGCAGGTAATCAACCATCTCTTCATATGCCTCAGGATTATCATTTTCACTAAACCGATCCATCAAATCCAGATTTGGTGGCAATCCGGTCAGGTCAAAACTTAATCTCTTCAGCATATTTTCTTTTGAAGCCGGCTGGTTGGGATGCAATCCGATATCTTCCTGTTGCTTTAATATAAAATGATCTATCTCATTAACAGGCCAATTTTTGTCTTCTACCTCAGGGGCTGCAATGTATTGAGGGGCTTGAAAAGCCCAGTGTTTTTCATATACCGCCCCATCTTTTATCCAGGTTTTGATGAGCTCTATTTCCCTGTTTGTCAATTTGAGGTTGGACTCCGGAGGAGGCATCACCTGACTTTCATCGCTCGAGTTTACACGCAAAAAGACTTCTGATTGATGCGGTTTGCCAGGCACCAGGGCAAAAGCCCCTGGATTTTCTGAAAGGGCTTTGAATGCTTCACTTTCTATGTCTAACCTTAATCCGGCTTCCCTTGCATCGGAATCCGGTCCATGACAGGCAAAACAGTTGTCAGAAAGAATGGGCCTGATATGGAAATTATAGCTGACCTTATCGGGAAACTTTTCTGAAATCCCTATTTCACCTTCATTTGAAGTACAGCCTGCAAAGTACAGGGAGAACATCATGAAGAATACAGTACGAATAGTGCTGAATAATTTAATCATTCTCATTGGTATTACTACTCTTCTCTCTATCATATGGGCATGTAAAATCACGTAATTACAGATTGAGAGCATTATTGTTAATATAATAAGAACAGCAGGCACTTCAAAATTAACTTTTTTTAAAGGTTTATTTGTCAGGCAAGCAGCTTTCAAATTGCCTGCTGTTCCTTATAAATTTTGGGCTTATCCGGTTATTGAATACTACTTATCGGGTATCAATAGCCAGGATTCTGTTCCAAATTCCCAATTCTTATTTCTCTAAGTGGTATAGGAAACAAAAGCCGTTCGGTTGTAACATTATAACTCATTGCAGGTAAATATGATTCTCCGGCATAAAATTCCTTAAGGTATACCCCATTGGCATTCATAACATCAATAGCCCTATCCGTGCGCAACAGATCAAACCATCTTTTATTTTCAAATGCCAGTTCCACTCTGGTTTCACGTTCGATAATTTCCCGGAGCAGCTGCTGGTTGGTTTCGGTAACCGGATCTAAACCTGCTCTTTCTCTTACCTGATTGAGAAAGGGCAATGCATCTGCTGATTTTCCTTGCTCATTGAGTGCCTCGGCCATAGATAACAAAGCCTCTGAAAAGCGGTAAATAGGAAAGTTGTCATCCGTATTCCGTTCCAATGCATGGGGATTCTGGTATTTCTTTATGAATGGATAGGTCCTTTTCCCCGGAGTTGGTACATAGTCTACAGGAGATTTTAACTCATCGATAAACATGTTACCGATCTGACCAGTACCTTCTACAATACCGATGGAAGCAGGCAATCTTTCGTCTCCAGCCTCATAGGCCGCTATCATTTCAAACGTAGGCGTATTCCAGCCCCCTCCCTGAAGGTTTTGAGAGCTGATGCCGGTAATTAGACTTACATCTGCAGAAAGCGGTATAAACGGATAGAGGAAATCACTATTTTGTCCCTGGTTTCCTTGTTGATATTGTATTTCGAAAATGGATTCGATACTGTTTTTGTTGCTTAATTCGAACACTTCCCCATAATTGTCCAGCAAAGAATATCCCATTTGGATCACCTTTGAAAGTTCTGATTCTGCTTTCGGATAGTCTTTAATGGTCAGGTAAACATCTGCAAGCACCATTCTGGCTGCACCTTCATTTGCTCTTCCATTTTGGGGGAAGGAAACCGGATCCAGACGATTAGCAGCATTTTCTAAATCCTGAATTATTGCCTGATAAACTTCGTTTACAGAAGCTCTTGGAAGGTAGGCATCACCTGCGCCTTTTACAGCTGTTAAATACAGTGGCACTCCCCCAAAATACCTCACCAGATCAAAATACAACAAGGCTCTCAAAAAGCTGGCTTCTCCATATATTTGATCGATTTTTTCCTGACTCAAAGGAGCTTCTTCAACCTGATCTAAAATCTCGTTGGTCCGCGCAATTCCAATATAATCGGAATTGTATTTGTTAGCCACCAGACCACTGTTTACATCATCCATGAAAAAATCCGTATATTCTCTTTCTATATAGGCAGGCCCACGGTTGGTAATATTGAATTCCAGGTGGGTGTTATCCGATCTCATTTCTCCCATTGTCCAGGAGGCGATAGAGCCTTTGGCACCCCTCAATGAAGCATAGGCTCCCACCAGGGCCTGATTAAAATGATCTTCTGTTTTATAGAAATTTCCTGAGGTAATAGAACTCTCAGGCACCAGGTTCAGAAAATCTTCTGAACAGGAGCTCATTATCAGTATGGCAAGTATTGTTGCTATCTTTTTCATAATCTCGTTGGGTTTGTTTAAAAGTTCAAATTTACTCCTAAGGCATACGTTCTTGGAATAGGGTAAGGACTAATGTCCACACCTTCCTGAAGCCCATTAAGACCCTGCCAACTTGATTCAGGGTTTGCTCCTTTGTAAGGAGTAATGACAAATGCATTTTGGAGACTTAAGAATATTCTTGCCGAGCTGACACTTTTACTGAACTCGGGGAGGGAGTAGCCAAGGGTAATATTTTTAAAGGTCAAATGGGAAGCATCCAGGGCGAGCCGGTCCTGCACATTACGGGGAAATTCTGTCGTACCTGACAAGGAACGGCCAATGATGCCATCACCAGGCTCTTCCAAAGATCTCCACCGGTCTTTCATGTACCGTTCTACATTAAATATTCCCTCGAGGGTTTCTGACCATTCCGCCAAAGAGTAATACATTTTACCTCCATAAGAACCGGCAATGACCAC
Organism: Cyclobacterium plantarum; assembly: GCF_011290685.1. Classification (GTDB taxonomy): domain Bacteria; phylum Bacteroidota; class Bacteroidia; order Cytophagales; family Cyclobacteriaceae; genus Cyclobacterium; species Cyclobacterium plantarum. The sequence continues at coordinate 499,570 of NZ_JAANYN010000004.1, read as the reverse complement.
GTTCATGTCGAAGTTTTTGAAATAAAAGTTGTTATTGAACCCATAAAAGAATTTAGGATTAGGATTGCCAATATAGGTTTTGTCATCCACATCGATTACACCATCTTCATTGATATCCTTGTACCTGATCGTTCCTACTGCGGATGTTACGTGTTTAGGTTGCGAATCAAATTCCTCCTGCGTCATATAGATACCATCAAAGATATAGCCGTAAAACTGACCGATAGGCTTCCCTACTTCTGTTTTCCAAATGGTAGAAGAATAATTACCTAATCCGCCAAGTGGCGTATTATTGGTTCCCAACTGAATCACTTTGTTTCTGTTAAACGAAATGTTAAAATCTGCATTCCACCTGAACTCACTGCTCTCCAGTACTCTGGCATTAACGCCAAACTCGTAACCCCAGAAATGGAATTCACCAATATTATCCTGAATATTTGGGTAACCAGTACCGTAGGGAATATCGACCTGGTAGAGCATATTGGTCGTTCGCTTATCGTAATAATCGAAAACCAAAGAAATTTTATCATCAAAAAGACCTACATCAACCCCTAAGTCAATACCAACTGTAGTCTCCCAGGTAAGAAATGGATTACCTATGGATACCGGACTCCTTCCTTGTGCTAAGGCCCCTCCAAAGACATAATTGGTAGAAGATATATTTCCAAACTGGCTATAGTTACCTATGTTAAAATTACCCGCATGGCCATATTCACCCCTGACTTTCAGGTAACTAATACTTGAAAAGTCAGCCATAAAAGATTCGTCAGAAATAATCCATCCTGCAGAAACGGAAGGGAAGGTTCCCCATCTGTTTTCTGAACCAAATCTGGAGGAACCGTCTCTCCTTACCGACAGGGAAAGCAGGTATTTTCCCATGTAGTTATAATTTAACCTGCTAAACATAGAAAGTAAAGACCACTCAGACATGTTGCTGTTACCATACCTGATCGCAGCAGCATCTATCCAGGGTACTTCATCGTCCGGATAGCTGGTCCCTGTCAATACATTGTTTTCCTGATGATATTTTTGGGCAGAATAACCTACCAGTGCATCAATGAAGTGACTACCTATATTTTTGGTGTAGTTTAGGGTATTTTCTGTTAACCAGGAGCTATAATCATAAGTACTGTATGAGCCAGTGGCGAGTTTCGGTGGAGGAGAGAAAATGCCGCCCGCAGTAGATGGATTAAATACCCTTCTTTTAGCATTTCCCAAATCCACGGAAACAGAACTTTTGAAGAAGAAATCATTGTGAATGTCTGCTTCAAAATAGGCATTGGACAGTAAGCGGTTGGTAGCCGACCGGTCATAGGTTTCCAACATGGTTTTTTTCCAGTTTGGAAAGGTAAACAGGCCGGGCCCGGTAAAGCTTACCCTTTGGTTGCCATTCTCATCTACATCATCTGGTGAAAATATCGGAGGTGTAATGATGGCGGAATAAAGAATGCTGTAAAATCCGTCCGTAGCCTGGTTTCGGCTTAACTGGTGGGTGGGCGCTAAGTTTAGTCCAACTCTAATGTTATCGTTTATTTTGTATTCGTTGTTTGTCCGCAGGGAAAAACGCTGAAATCCGGTATTAAGTACTACACCTTTTTCATCAAAAAAGCCAAGCGTGGTGGCGGAACTGAAATTATCCTTATTGGCCAGAAAAGAAACGTTGTAACTGTTTTGTTTACCGGATTGTAATAACTCATCGTACCAATCTGTATCCGGTCCATCGTAGGCCTCGGGATTTTGGTACAATTCAGGTATTCCACCTGTAAAGCCTTCATAGCGGATTTTATCCTCATAAATGGCTTTCCTGTCTTCCAGAAACTCCCGGGCATTCATTAAATCTGCCCTCCCCCTTTGCGGAACCTGTGTCATTCCCTGGATAACACTTAACTGGACGGATGTCTGGCCGGGCTTTGCTCTTTTTGTAGTAATTAAAACTACACCATTGGCGGCCCTGGAACCATAGAGTGCAGAGGCAGAGGCTCCTTTTAAAACTGAAAAACTTTCTATTTCGTTAGGATTGATAGTATTGATGTCTCCAACAATAGGAAAACCATCGACAACATACAATGGATTATTTCCAGCATTGATTGAGGCTGCTCCCCTTATTCTTACGGCCATGCCCCCTCCCGGCGTTCCAGAGGCCTGACTGATCTGGACACCAGCCATTCTTCCCTGCAACTTTTGCACGAATTGACCTACAGGCTGGTCTTCCAATTGGTCTGCTTCAACACTTGCAATAGATCCTGTAACCTCACGCTCCTTTTGGATGCCATAACCGATAACAACAAACTCTTCTAGTCCTTTGGCATCTTCAGACAGTTCGATATTAATGACACTTCTACCGTTAATCGGTTCTTCCCTGGTTTCATAACCCAGGAAAGAAAAAATCAATGTTCCATTTTCATCGGGCGCCACCAGAGAATAATTTCCGTCTATGTCTGTAATCGTCCCGAGGTTGGTACCCTTAACCAGTATTGTGACCCCCGGTAATCCTTGCTTGTCTGCTAAGGAAGTGATTTTACCGGTTATCTCAATTTGCGCAGGTGACACAGTGGCTTCAATTATTTTTGCCTTTCTGGTGGATTCCTTTACACTGATGTTATTATTGGTTTGCCGGAAAGCCAATCTTGATTGACTGGAAATCTCTCTGAGAATCGTTTCTACACTTTCCTTCTTCGGAGGTTTGCTAAATTTTTCATCCAAAAAATCATCTTTAATGTCAAACGTAAAAACAAAGTCAGTTTTTGACTCAATGTCTTCAAAAACTTCTTTTAAAGTAGCATTTGTGTAGGCTGACTCAATAAATACTTTCTGAATTTTTATTGCCTTTTGGGCATCTGCACCATGAGCAATGGTAAAATTGACCAGCAACAGCTGGAAAATTATTCCAAAAAGGGAGGAGGTTGTAGACTTACTAAAGAAGCCTTTGTATCGTTTTTTCATGTTATTATGGGTTTAGTGAAGAAATTAAATAGTATTTAAGGCTAATCTAAGTTCGGGTTCATTTATCATCATTTTCGTTTTTTATTATTTTCGTTAAACAATTAATCCATCAGAATGCCTAAAATTTTAAAATCAAGTCTTTATTAACCATTTCAAAATCAAGGTTTTTATTAAAACTGATATCTCGCAGGATATTTTTAAGGCTTTCATTGTAATATTTGGCTCTGATATTCCAGTCGGTGGGAGGATCGCCGGTCACCTTCATCGTCACACCAAACCATCTTTCAATAGATCGTTTGAAAGTGACAAAGTCATCCCCATTAAACATTAGAATGCCCTCTTTCCAACCAAAAGAAGCATCAAAATCTATTGTTTGTACATGAAAATCGACCCTGTTTTTTTCCATTAAAATTTCATATCCAGGGTCTAAAATATAACTTTGGTCTTTTTCAAAACCTGATACCCTAACCCTACCCTCCAATAGTGAAACAGCTCGTGTAGATTCATTCGAAAAATTTTTAACATTAAATGCGGTACCCAAAGCTTCCACATGTATACCCTGCACTTCAGCAATAAATGGTTTAATTGGATTGCTGGCTACGTCAAAATATGCCTCCCCGGTAATTTTTACCCTTCTTATGCTATCTGAAAAAACTTCCGGATATTCCAGGCTACTCATCGCATTTAACCAAACTCTTGTACCATCAGGCAGTAAATGGGTAGAACGCTGTCCTGCTGGATTTTCCTTTTTGAGCCAGCTTATAGTTTTTTCCAATGGAGGTTCATCATTTGCCCTATAATAAAAGGCGATGGCAGAAAAAATAAGAAAAAATGTGAGAACAGCTGCCCACAAGACTGATTTTGCAGGGGATCCCTTCCTTTGAAGGGAAGTTTTTTTTCGACTTGCGGCTGCCCATATTTCTTCTCTCCTGGCACTGAGTTTTATGGCATTCGAGGATGTTTCACTCTCCCAGATTTTTTGAATAGATTTAAATATCAATTTATTCTCTTCAGAAGCAGCGATCCAATATTTCAAGGCAGCAATTTGCTCTTGAGTAGCCTCCCCTTTAAGGTACAATAAAATTAAATGGTCAATATCCTGCTGAAAACTCCCCATGAATGCGCTTTATGACTGTATAACCAGGAAGGCAGCTAATACCCGTAAGCACAAAAGAAAAAAAACTCTTATTTCTTTATATTTCTAGTATTAATATTGGTTAAATTAAATTTATAAATGATAGAAATTGGAATTTTAAAAATTTACCCAAACAAAAAATTTTCGTTTGAAAAGTTTAAACTTATTCATTTAGGATTGCAATTCCTTTGTATAGAAAATTCCGAGCCAGGATATTTCGAGTCCGATTAAAATATCACGGTTAATAAAGGGTTACACTGTTTCTTTAGCCAGACCACTAATCCAATGATAATTGGGTACACTTACTGTAGGAAACCAACAAAACCGAAATAAAGAAGTGTCCCTCCCCTATTTGCATCACAGGTTTCCAGTTAATAATAGTTGAATCCGGCAAAATAGGTTAAATGGATCTGATGACAAAGATCCTGGTATCAAAGAATCATTCCTACTCAATTAATAAACATTTCGTCAACCAACAATAATGCGCCACGCCCTTTATTCCGATGCCATGAAGGAATTTCTTTCAGGGTCCTACCGATGACCAGCAGACAATTTACTTTGGTCGGTTTAATTGTTGTAGATATCAATTGAATATATGGTTTTCGCTCTTCCGTTGGTAATTCAGGGGTCATCCTACCCATTAATTTCAAATCATCTTTACTTTTCCCACCCCAAATCTCAATTTGAGAGGGAGGAAAAATAATCGTTTCCGGCTCCACCAGAACATTGAAAGAGACAGAAGCTACTTCAATCTCCTGGTTGTAAGTCAAAAACAATTCCATATCCTCATTGGAGAAACCGGCCCAGTTGTTGGCCCAGGCCGGACTATTGGCATTGAACCCGCCAAAGTCTCCATCAAAAAAGGTAGCGTGGCCATTTGCAGGATGAACCCTGTTTAAGCGGGACAACAAATTGACCGAATCAGGCGGGTATTTATTTTTATAAACGGAAAAGGTAGTGTTGGTACTTCCAAACCAACCTTCTTTAAATGCTTTTGCATTGACCAACGTGGTACGGTCTAACCACACTTTTCCCTCCTCAAAGACGGGTGAAGTAAGGCTATCAGGCTCAGTTCCATCCAATGTATACCTTACAGTGACATCTTCTATTGGATGGTCTATTTCCAAAGCGACAGAATCCCTAAAGATATTGGTTTGATTTTTAAGTATGGGAACATTTAATTTGATCTTTTCCTCCTCAAGCCCTTCCCTACCGGCAACTATTTGAATGTTTTTAAATTCATCTCTAAGAAGTTCCAGATCGTCCACGTCGATTTCTGTATTCCAGACAGATACGGTTTGCAGGCGTTTTAAGCTACTCAGGTAGGGTTTTAAATCATTTAATGCCACTGATGTACCCGAGATGGCCAGGTGCTCAATATTTTTCAAAGAATTCAATGTCTGAAGTCCATTTCCGGTAATATCGGTAAAATTTAAATTTAATCTTTCCAGATTGGTAAATTGATTGACTATGGTCAGGTCCTCATCTTTTACCGGAATTCTGTTAAGACTGAGTGATACAATTTGTTCTTTTATTGGTTCCAGCTCCAATAATGTTTGACTGGTGTAAGATTTTGGATTATAAATGGTTACATCCAAAGCAGGTGATTCTTTACTTAAAGGTCTGATTACCCGGTATTCGTTGTTAAGTGTTTCCAGTGTTTTTTCATCAGGCATATCAAATTCATACGTCTTTCTTTTTCCCGAAGGGTTTAACACATTCGTTGCAACAAGACGAAGAGAATCTCCGGCAGGCAAGGCCAATACCTTCATTTCAAAATCATAATTATTTTTAACCCATAGCTCCAGAAGCAATTTTTCTTCCTGTGAAAGCTGTGGTTTTCCTGTGGGAGGCATGTGTTCCTCATCTTCCATTGGCAGGGAAAGCCTGTGTAGCATTAAACTCTCCTCCAGAGATTCATTATCGAATAGTTTACCTGTTTTTCCTCCTTTTAATAAAGAAACTTTATCTGTCATGATCAATTCACCCTTGGCTTTACTCTGATTATGGCAAGAATTACATTTTTTTTCTAATACAGGCATTACCAGGTGATCAAAAACGATTGCTTCCTCAATAGGAACAACCACTTCCCTCCCTGCAATAAGGGGCATGTAGATAAAGTCTTCCCCATGTGTCAGGGATGCACCGTAGTGGCCTGCCATCAGCGTGATGACAATCAAAGAAGAGGCCGATATTTTAGCTATTTTTTCCTGATACCAGGTCTTATCTCTGGCAAAATATAGAACGCTGGCAAAGAAAACGATCCCAGCACCCAACCACTTATGCCAGGTTAAAACGGCACCATCATATCCTTCTTCCAGTGATAGAAATAAACCCATCACAGCGGCTAAAGCTGCGGTTAACACAGAAAAAAGGAGCAAATACCTGAGGAATTCCTGGTAAAACTTTTCTTTGCTGAATTCCTTTCGGAACCTGAAAAATTCCAACCCCATCGATAAGAGTAACAAGGCAATCGGAAAATGGAGTATCATGGGATGCAATCTTCCCAGAGGTTGTAGCCAATAGGGAATTTCAATAAACTTTTCCAGCAATAAAAAATAAAGCAGCAGGATATTCAAACCCAAAAGAAGCCTTTCTGCAATAGTCCGGTATTTGTTTTTCATATCGTCTGGGAGATTTGCCATTGCCGGTTATACCAATATGTCTTTAACAACTTTCCCAGATACATCAGTAAGCCTAAACCTTCTACCCAAATGCTTGTAAATCAGCTTTTCGTGATCGAGTCCAAGTTGATTGAGTACCGTTGCCTGGAAGTCATGAACATGGACTGGGTTCTTAATGACATTGTACCCCAATTCGTCCGTTTCGCCATAGACTGTTCCAGGCTTGATACCCCCGCCAGCCATCCAAATGCTAAAGCACCTGGGATGGTGATCCCTACCATAGTTGTCTTTGGTCAGTTTTCCCTGACTATAGTTGGTCCTGCCAAATTCTCCACCCCATATGACCAAGGTTTCGTCCAGCAGACCCCGCTGCTTAAGGTCTGTCACCAATGCTGCAGAAGCTTGGTCAACATCCTTGGCCTGGCGGGTAATTTCATAGGGCAGGTTGCCGTGCTGATCCCATCCCTGATGATAAAGTTGTACAAACCTAACCCCACTTTCAGAAAGCTTTCTTGCCAATAGGCAATTGGCAGCATAAGTTCCGGGTACCAGACAATCCGGCCCGTACAGCTTGATTACGCTATCCGGTTCCTTGGAAAGGTCCATAATGTCCGGCACGGTAGTTTGCATCCGGTAGGCCATTTCATATTGCTGGATCTTAGCACTTATTTCCGGGTCTCCAAACTTTTCATAGGACATATGATTTAGCTCAGCCAGATTATCCAATATTTTTCGTCGTTCCACCCTGCTCATTCCTTTTGGGTCACGAAGGTACAATACCGGGTCTTCCCCGCTGCTGAACTGTACGCCCTGATGTACCGAATCCAAAAATCCATTGGTCCACAATTTAGAATAAACACCCTGGCCGTTCCCAATTCCCCGGGAAAGCAAAACGGTAAAAGCGGGAAGGTTTTTGTTTTCGCTGCCCAGTCCGTAACTCAGCCAGGCACCCATACTGGGTCGGTTTCCCTGCTGTGCCCCTGTTTGAAAAAAAGTCAGGGCGGGGTCGTGGTTGATGGCTTCGGTATGCAAGGACCTCACAATACAAATATCATCGACAATTTTTGAGGTATAGGGAAACAAATCACTGATCCATGCTCCGGATTCTCCGTACTGATTAAATCCTGAAAATGACCCTACTAAAGGAAATGAAGACTGGTTGGCAGTCATGCCTGTTAGCCGCTGACCACCCCTTATCGATTCCGGCAAATCCTGACCCACCATTTCTTTTAATTTCGGTTTGTAGTCAAAGGATTCCAATTGAGAGGGAGCCCCATTCTGAAAAAGATAAATTACTCGTTTTGCCTTAGGGGCAAAATCCGGTATGGCTGCAGCAAGTTCTCCTTCCATTTGACCATTTCCTTTAAACAGGTCAGGCATCAATAATGATCCCAAAGCTACACTCCCCAGCCCCAAACTCATTGTAGACAGGAATTTTCTCCGGTTCAAATTCAGGTGGTGCTCAATTATATTTTTATCCATATCAAGTTTTGGAAATGGTCTCTTCTAAATTATAAATGGTGGAAATAACCTGCATTAGCGAGGCCCATTCCACGGGGTCTAAATCCTCTTCAAAGGGATACTCTCCCACATTTAACAAAGCTTTCGCATTTTCATTTAACATGGTGTTCAATTGTCCGCGATGGTATTTTATCAATACCTCCATTTCCCGTTGTTCCGGGAACCTGCAAACAATCATTCGAAAGGCTTTCATAATGTTCTGCTCCGCCGTCGTATTTTCCTTTAGTAATTTCCCGGCCAATACTCTGGATGCCTCCAACATGGTTGGATCATTTAACATTACCAATGCCTGTAACGGAGTATTGGTAATCAACCTCTCCACTTCGCATTGGTCGCGGTTGCTGGCATCAAAAAGCGTCATGGCGGGAGGAGGTACTGTCCGCTTGATAAAATTGTACAGCCCTCTTCGGTAAAGGTCCTTACCATGATCCTGTTTGTACACCGATAAGATACCCCTGCCAGATGTAGCTCCCTCCCACAGCCCGGAAGGCTGATAGGGTTTTACACTTGGTCCTCCCAGGGTAGCATCTAATAGACCACTGCTTGACAAAATCAAATCACGAACAAATTCTGCCTTTAACCTATATCGTGGTGCACGGCTAAGGAAAATATTTTCAGGATCATGTTCCATTTTTTCATCATCAATTACGGCAGATTGTTTATAGGTAGCGGAAGTTACCATCTGCCTAACCAGACGCTTGATGTCCCAACCGTTTTCCATAAAATCCAAGGCCAACCAATCCAATAACTCGGGATGACTGGGAAGTTCCCCCTGCATTCCAAAATCACCTGGGGTGGCCACAATGCCCTTTCCAAAAATTTCCTGCCATATTTGATTGACAAATACCCTGGCCGTTAAGGGGTTTTTTTGATCAAATAACCATTTGGCCAACCCTAATCTGTTTCGTTCAAATTCCGGATTAAAAGCCAATATTGATTCGGGCGTGCCTGGCGTCACTGTTTCCCCATGCGCTTCATAAGACCCTCGCTCCAGCACGTAGGACGTACGGGCAGAATCTAATTCCCCCATGATGGATACGATCAATTGGCTGGTATCCGGTTTGTTTATAAATCCAAGTATAGCATTAACATCTTCATCTGTAATCTCCATAAATGGGCGTTTCGCATATGTCTCAGGTCCTCCCACGACGGACTCAATACCTTTCTCCCTAATATTATTAAAAAATGAATAGAGCTGATAATATTCCTTTTGGGAAACCGGATCATATTTATGATCGTGGCAGCCTGCACATTCCATGGTGATTCCGATCAGTGCTTTCCCGAAGGTATTGGTTCTATCAGTAACGTACATGACCCTATATTCTTCATCCACTATTCCCCCTTCTTCGGTAATTTTATGGTTTCGGTTAAATCCCGTAGCCAATAACTGCTCTTTCGTTGGATCGGGAAGTAAGTCTCCAGCCAGTTGCCAGGTAATGAATTGATCATAAGGCATGTTTTCATTAAAAGCATGAATCACCCAGTCTCTCCATGGCCATTGGCTTCTATAACTGTCATCCTGAAAGCCATGGGAATCCGCAAACCTTGCGATATCCATCCAATAAACCGCCATTTTTTCCCCATAAGCCTGGCTGGAAAGCAATCGGTCTACCCAATTCGAATATGCGTCCTCACTTTGGTCTTCCAAAAAATCATCCATCATTTCCAAAGTTGGAGGCAAACCAGTCAAATCAAAACTCAGTCTTTTTAATAAGCTTTCCTTGTCCGCTTCTTCATTGGGTTTAAAACCTTTTTCCTCCAGCTTTTTAAGGATGAAATAATCGATCTCGTTATTAGCCCAATCATTGTGATTTACCTTAGGGATTTTAACTTTCTCAGGAGGTAAAAAAGACCAATGCGGTTCATATTCCGCTCCCTGGCTGATCCATTTTTTGATCATGCTGATCTCAAAATCTGAAAGCTTTAAATTGGAATCAGGTGGAGGCATTTTTATTGATGGATCATCAGAAACCACTCGATTATATACTTCAGAAGCAAGGGGATTTCCAGGCACAAGGGCATGGGCATCGGGTGTTTTTTCCAGAGACCTAAAGGCTTCTTCTTCGATATCCAGCCTTAAATTAGCTTCCCTCTTATTGGCATCAGGTCCATGACAGGCAAAACAGTTGTCCGATAGTATAGGTCTGACATGAAAGTTATAGCTAACCTCATCCGGCAGTTGGTTAGAGTAATTTCCAATCACGGCGGTCTCTTGTTTATCACATGCCTGAAAGGCCAGGGCTGTGATAATAAAACCAAAACCATAAATTCGTTTAAACATAGCCGTATAATTAATTGCCAATTTCAATTCAAAACAATTAGAAACGAAATCAGCCCGATATAATTGAAAATTATTCCCTTTATCCAATATCAATCTAATTGACCTCCCTTTGAGAATTCAAATGTTGAATCTGAAAAGCCATGAAATTATTCTTTGTATTGATATGACCAATGAAAATGGAAAAACCCGTAATATTTACCAAAATAAAAATAAATTTTTGAAGTGAAGGCAGGAACCGTAATAATAAATCGAAATCACACTAACATAAATAATTTTTTGTTAGAATATAAGGTTTCAAAGTTACAATGAGGAAAATAACCTGGTTCTTTTGAACTTACTGGTTGGTACCAGACTACATGAGGTTAAAAATATTCAGGAATTTTCTACACTAAGATATTTTGGAATGTTTTTTATTCTCCATCTTTCTATCAAGATAAAGACTAATTTTTTCTCTAAAACTCCTGATGGCAAGCTTTAAATGCACTTCCACGGTCCGCTCTGAAATTTCCATAATCTCGCCAACCTGTCGGTAGGTCAACTCATCATCTTTAATCAATTGAAATACCATTTTCCTCTTTCTAGGCAGATTATCTACCAGTGATTGAATTAGATGATTCAATTCCTGTTCTTCCAACAATTGATGGGGGGTAATGGAATAAATAAAATGATTTTTATCCTCATCACCACACTCAATCCTTAATTCCCTTCTGTGTTTATCAATCTTTGTGAGAGATTTATTCTTAACAGCGGTATAAAGATAGGCTTCAAAATTTTTCATCCTGAAAACCCGCTCTTTATCAATTAATAAATTGGTTAATACCTCTGAAACAACATCTTCAGACATGCCTTTATCCTCTAACATAAATTTTGAGAAGTTGACCAGTTTTTTATAATAAAGTTCAAAAAAATCATCAAAGGCTTTTTTATTTCCTTCGGCAATGAGGATGAATAATTCTGAATTATTTTTTGTTTGATTCATTTTTTTCGGAACGAGACACCAATTGCAATTCAACCTCCATTCAATGCTTAACAGAAATTAAATTAGGAGAATAACCTGATTCAAGGTACTATAAAACTATTAATTGAAATAGTAGTTAATTAAGAGTATTTTAAGTTTTTACCATTAAATGTATGGTATTTTATTTGGACGAACAATAATTTAATGAAAAATATTGTTGTTTTTGAATTAAGAAGAAAGTAATTATAAAGATTAAAATATGATTATAATAACTTTAAATTTTCATTATTACTGAGTGGTTTATTTGGTCTTTTATTGGTCAATAAACGGGACCCATCGGTTGATTTTTTCAAAGTCCCTTAGGCAAGAAAAAAATAATTGGCCATTGACGCTCAGAGGTTGCTACCTGATATCGATTTGTACTTGTCGCAAAAGTGCTTAAATTTGACCTAAATTCAATTTATTTAAATTCTATTCAGGAAGATTGAATTAAATTTAGTGGTAAATATTTAAGTAATTGTTTTAAGGTAAACCGACAGTTATTCAAAAAGCGGTTTAAAATAACCTGGTATACAGTAAATAATAGTTTAAATCTGTTTGAAATTTTAAAATCTCAAAACCCCGGCTAAATAGACGTCAGCATACCAGCCATCTCCTCAATGCTGATTTGATTTTCGAAACCTTAGGAAATCCCAACCACAGGCAGGGTTTGTAAGGTGGAAATTTCAAACCGGGAGATTGTCTGGGTGGATCCATTAGCTTGCACTAACTCATAAATAGAACATCTTATATTGAAAAGATTCCCATAACGGATTCACCACTGCTGCTTTCCAATTTTGGGCTTTGGTGGAATGATAAATACTTAAAGAAAACTCCGGGAATACAACCGTACCTGATAGGTGGAATACTCAGCCCCTCGCATTTTTAACGGTATTTGATAATTTTGGAATCTTAATGTTGCCTATTCCACCTTAATCCTGTAATATTGCAGGCAAGAACCAGGTCGTTAGCTCAGTTGGTTCAGAGCGCTGCCTTGACAGGGCAGAGGTCACCAGTTCGAGCCTGGTACGACCTACTTTTTCCCTTATTTATTGGTGCCTGTACAGTTTCCTATTGAGGATAGCCACTTCTTCCTGTAAGTTTTTGATTTTTTCCTGTAAGTGGACAATGGCATGGAGGCCCTCTATATTGATTTCCATTTCATAATGAAGCCGGGATAATCTTTCCAATTCAGCTACCTGATCCGTAAGAATATAGCTTTTCTCTTCCAAAATAACGATTTCACACAAACCATACTCGGAAAGTTGGTGTACGAATGAAATTTCCACCCCACAGTTTTCACAAAATAAGTCAATGGGAATATAGGATTCATCTGGGTTAATCATGGTTTTTTCATTTTAGCCAGTTGGGTAAACAGTCGTTTTTCTTCTTCACTGAGGTTTTTTGGAATATCGATTTGATAAGTTAAAAATAAATCTCCAAAAACCCCCTCATCTTTATATTTCGGAAATCCTTTTCCCTTTAATTTTACCTTGGTACCATTTTGGGTGCCGGGAGGAATTTTCAATTTAACCTTCCCGGTCAACGTTTCAACGATGGTTTCACCGCCCAGGATAGCCGTATACAAATCCAGTTTTTCTGTTTTAAACAGATCCTTGCCTTCTCTTTTATAGATGGGATCCGGCAAAATGTTAAAAGTAATGTAAAGGTCTCCTCTGGGGCCACCATTCACTCCTTCTCCCCCATGGCCTTTTATTTTAATGGTTTGCCCATCCTCTACACCGGCCTGAATGGTTAACCTTATTTTCTTTCCATTGATGTCCAGTGTACGTTTATCTGACTTAAAAACATCCCGGAGAGGTAATTCCAGGCTGGCATGCAAGTCCTGACCTTTAAACCTGACCCGGGAGCCTAACCTGCTACTACCCGCTCCAAACAGTGATTCGAAAAAGTCAGAAAATCCCCCCTGTCCAAATGCCTGTTCAAAATCCTCTGCACTGTATTGTTGCTGTGACCTGCCTCTTCTCTGGCCCTGATGGGCTCCCCCCTGCTGAAAAGCATCCGCATGTTTCCACTCCTTCCCAAATTGGTCGTATTTCTTTCTTTTTTCGGGATCACTCAATACCTCGTTGGCCTCATTGAGGGCTTGAAATTTTTTTTGCGCTTCCTTATCGTCAGGATTAAGATCAGGATGATACTTCCTGGCCAGCTTTCTATACGCTTTTTTTATTTCTTCCTGACTGGCCGTTTTGGGTACTTCCAGTAGGCTGTAATAATCAATAAAATCCATTTTCCATTTGCATTTAATGCTGACTATTGTTTCCTATTAATGCTCTTAAATTTGTTCCAAAAACTGAATTCTCTTTTCTATGGGCGGATGAGTTGCAAACAAGCCGGTAATAGCTGATAAAATACCGGATGATTTATCCGGTCGGTTTTCAATAAACAACTCGGCAACATCATCACTTTTAACCGATTGAACCCGGTAATTCCCGGAGATTTTCTTTAATGCTGCCGCTAGTGCCCAGGGTTTTTTGGTCATCTCTGCAGCACCACTATCGGCCATGTATTCCCTTTTCCTGGAAATCGCAAAGCGAAACAACATGCTTAACAGGAAAGCGATGAAAGCAATCACCATGGCTATTAACATGGCCCGATTATCATTTTTACCCCTTCTGCGGCCTGCACCGTACAACATGCTTCGGAAGAGAATCTGAGCAATAAAAGAAAAGATTCCCACAAAAATGATGGAAATGATCAACAGCCTCACATCCTTATTGCGGATATGCATCAATTCATGAGCAATTACTCCTTCCAATTCTTCGTCGTTGAGCTTGTCAATAATGCCCCTGGTCAAGGTTACGGTATAGGTTTTTTCGTTGATCCCACTTGCAAAGGCATTTAGTGCCTGGTCCTCTATAATATTTACCTTAGGCATACGCATGCCCTTGCTGATGCAAAGGTTTTCTACCAAATTGTACACGCGCATATTTTCCTTCCTCTCCAGGGGTCTGGACCCTGCCGCTCCACTGATCATTTTGGTATGAAAGAAAAAGGCAATCACAAACCAAATGGCCACAGCTATCAATACCCCCGGAATGGTGTCCAGGAAAATCCCATTGATCGACGCACTGGAATTTTCCGGAGGAAGGGTAAAATAAAGAAAGGCATATACAGCGGCTAATATTAACAAGGGAAAACCCAACAAAAGCAGAACAGACCGAAAGTTATTTCTCCTGATTTGGGTTTGAATCCCGATATAAGTTGCCATTCGGTAAACTAAAATTTAATTTCTGGTGCCTGGTCCAATCTTTCCCGTTCGGCATTTCCTACATCAAACATGGTTTCGGTATGAAATCCAAACATGCCGGCAATGACGTTGGATGGAAAACTTTGTACGGCCACATTGTATTCTTTGGTGGCAGAATTAAAATACCTCCTTGCAGCGGCCAGTTTATTTTCTACATCGGATATTTCATTTTGGAGTTGTAAAAAATTGGTGTTTGCCTTCAGATCCGGATAGGCTTCAACCTGAATCTGTAAACCCTGCAGGGCAGCACCTAATTCCTGCTCGGCAGCAATTTTACCATCTATGGTAGAAGCTTTCATTGCCCTGGACCTAGCCTCTGTAACCCTTGTCAGAACACCTGCTTCGTGCTCCATATATCCTTTTACACTGCTTACCAATTGAGGAATCAGGTCATGCCTTTGTTTTAATTGCACATCTATGTCAGCAAAGGCATTTTCCCTGTTATTTTTATAAGCAACCAGCTTATTGTAAAGTGAAACAACGAAAATACCGATTAGGACGGCAACAATAATGATGATTAATGTAGTGCTCATGGTTTGGGGTTTTATCCTTTAAAGTCTGAATATACAAAAATTGAGATTTATTCTTATATTTATAATTCAATTTTAAGTTTATGAAAAAATTTATTGGCCCTGCTATTGTTGTGTTGGTCATTGTCCTTGCCGGTGTTTTTTGGTGGAGGTATTATTTTGTATTTGCTGAAGGCGTAAAGGCCGGCAATCTCAATTATTTTGAGAAGAAGGGATTTATTTTCAAGACCTGGGAGGGCCGTCTGGTTCAGGATGGTTTTCAAAGTCCCAATCCCGGAGCTCTTCAAAGCAATGAATTTCGTTTCAGTGCCGCTGAAGGGGATTCGGTTTCCTTAATTCTGGAAAGATCTGGAGGGAAATTTGTAGAACTCAGGTACAAGGAGTACCTGAACCCTATCCCCTGGAGAGGGGCCAGTGAATATGTGGTCACCGAGGTTTTAGAGGTAAGTGATGCCAGAAATTCGGGTTTACCGATGCGTTAATAAAAAAAAGCGGCGAAAATTAATGTTTTCACCGCTTTTTCATTTGAATTGATTTTAAGCCGGATCAGCCAGTTTCACATTCTTCATTTCCTCCTGTTCCATAAAAGGCTGGTTTCTAACTCTTTTACCAGAGGCCTTGTAAATGGCATTGGCGATTGCCCCTCCTGTAGGAGGTAAAGCCGGTTCTCCCAAACCAGTAGGGTCTATTCCATTATCGATGAAATGGGTTTCTATCTCAGGAATCTCCTTCATTTTGATCAGCCGGTAAGAATCAAAGTTTTTCTGATCTGAAATACCATCTGTGAAGGTCATGTTGGTAAACATGGCATGTCCCATACCATCCACCATTCCTCCTCTTACCTGTTGGTCAGCTCCGGTTGGGTTTACCACGATACCACAATCGGTTACGGCATAGATTTTATCCAAAACAGGTGCTCCGTTGACCATTCTGGCTTCCGCCACCTGACCAACATAAGATCTATGGGAAAAATATACGCTAATACCCTGGGAAACACCTTGTTTTTTGCCCCATCCAGATTTCTCTGCGACTGTTTCCACCACTTTCCTCATCCGGTCTATATCGTAATGTATCTCACCTACAGGATTGGATTTGGCCCTATCCAGTAACTCTAGCCTAAATGCAACAGGATCTTTTCCTGCGGCCTCAGCAACCTCATCCAGAAAGGACTGTTCGGCAAAAGCCAGGAAATTGGTGATGGGTGCTCTCCATGCGTTGGTGGTGATGGGAGACTTGTATTCCAGAGATTCTATCAAAAGGTTATCAACTGAGCCTGAAGGAAAGTTGTTTTCCCGGGTACAATTGCCCGCATTGATACCTACACCTCTCAATTTGTAACCGATCAGCTTATTATCTCTATCCAGGGCTGCTTCAAACCTGTATTTTACTGCAGGCCGGTAGGCTCCTCCCGTAATGTCATCTTCCCTGGACCAGGTCAATTTCACCGGTGCATTGAGCATTTTGGACAATTCCACAGCCTCTTCCACAAAGTCAGCCCGAAGTCTCCTACCAAAACCGCCCCCCAAACGGGTCATCTCCACCGTCACCTTGTCCGGTGAAACACCGCAGATCTCAGCTGCTGCATTTCTTGCCCTGTCTGGTGTCTGTGTAGGACCTACCAATTCTACTCCATCAGCTTTCACATGGGCGAAAAAGTTCATGGGTTCCATCGGACTATGGGATAAGAAAGGACATTGATATTCACTCTTAACCACTTTCGCAGCAGAACTGAAAGCTTTATTCACATCCCCATCCTGACGCTTGATATCTCCTTTTCCGGTATTTAACATTTCATCAAAAACCTGATTGTGAAATGCGGTGGATTCAAGTTTACCGTCAATGGGTTCATATTGCACTTTTAACTGCTTCCTGGCTTTCATCAAAGGCCAGGTGGAATCACCAACAATGGCCACGTTATTTTTAAAGGTAAGTACATCTTTAACACCTTTGACTTTTTTGGCGGCTTCGGCATCTACAGATTTCAGCTTCATGCCAAAAGGAGGACGCTGAATCATGGCATGGACCATCCCCTCCCTGTAAATGTCCAGACCGTACAATGGCTGCCCGGTAAACATGGCCTTGTTGTCTACATTTTTAACCGGCGTCCCGATGATTTTAAAATCATTGGTATTTTTTAGCTTGACATTTTCAGGCACAGGAATAAGCGCAGCCTCATTTGCCAGTTCCCCATAGGTTAATTTTTTCGATCCATGGATTACATGCCCATTTTCGGTCTTCAAATCCGAGACGGAAACCCCCAGTCGTTTGGCGGCGGCCTCCATTAACATTTGTCGGGCAGTTGCTCCTGCAGTTCTCAATCTCTCCCAGGAATGGGGCATGGCACCAGAGCCGCCAGTCACCTGTCTGTCATATTTTTCAGTGTCCAGAAAAGCTTGTTGCACCCTTACCTTAGACCAGTCAACATCCAGTTCTTCCGCTACTATCATGGGAAATGAAGTCTTGATATTTTGTCCCAACTCCGGATTTGGAGAAAAGATTACCACATGGTCTGTGGGGGAAATGGATAAGTAGCTGTTGAAATTTAAGGCACTGTTTAACACTTCCTCATCACTGACCACCTTCATTTTAGGGGAATCACAACCAGTCCAGTTAAAACCGATCAATAGTCCTCCTCCTGCGGTGGCAAAAATCTTTAAGAAATCTCTTCTATTTGTTTTCAATTCTTTTTCCATGGTTATTTGGTTTTAGCTGATGCCAACTTAACTGCTTCCTTGATTCTGTGGTAGGTACCGCACCTGCAAATATTGGCATTCAAACCATCCACAATTTCCTCATCACTGGGTGAAGGATTCTTTTTAAGAAAAGCGGCAGCGGTCATGATCTGCCCGGCCTGGCAGTAGCCACACTGAGCCACATCCACTTCTTCCCAGGCCTTTTGCACAGGGTGGTCCCCGTTTTCGGATAAACCTTCTATCGTAGTCACTTTGTCATTTTTCACGGCAGAAACAGGCAAAACGCATGACCTTACTGCCTCGTCATTGATGTGAACCGTACAGGCACCGCACTGGGCAATACCACAGGAGTATTTTGTTCCGACCAGGCCCAGGTTGTCCCGGAGTACCCACAATAAAGGCGTGTCTTCATCGACATCGACCTCGTAGCTTTTTCCGTTGATTTGAAGTTTGTAGTTAGCCATTTCTTAAATTTCTATTGTTAATTTTTGAATTAAACCTTTTTAACTGTAATTCAATTGATTGCTTTATTGATGGTAATATTTTAGGATTAAGGGCAATACTTTTGGAAATCATTAATTGTTAGACAATTAAATCCTGATACAGTTTTAAATTTAATTGGAAATTAATAAAAATTGGAGAAAATTTAATGGAAAATAATGAAATGATACAAAATGAAGTGAAAAAAACGGTTATCTATAATTGATCTAATTTACTACATTATAGCTCCATCATTACCGCCAAATATCAGCAACCATTTTATTTTTAGAAAAAAGCCAAATTATTTTTTTGAACTTCTGTTTTTAATAATTAAATTTTGAATCCTATTAAACCAACATTATTTTTCTTTTGCCGCATTACTATCAGAATGTTAAATGAAAAGGTTTGCCGGACTTCTTTTGTTGGCTTTGGTAATTTTAACCGTTGCTTTCTTTATTTATAACCCTCAGGTCATAGAAAATATATGGATGTGGCTGGTTGGGTTTATTGGTTACATTATTTATTTCCTGAATAAAGGAGCCGATTCTATTAAAAATCTGTTTAAGAAGTCGCCTTTTTCCGAATCCCCGGATAAGGGAAAGGAAAGTTCCGATAAAGTCCCCCTAACGCAATTGGGGAATAAGGAACCGGATTTGGCCCATCTGGAAAGTTTGTTCAATAAAATTCAGGGGGAAGAAGAAAGTTTATCCCAAACAGACCTTACTGTATTGAGGTACACGGATGACGGGAAAACCACGCTGGGATTGTTGTATGTCGATGGGCGTTTTTTTGCCTATACCTTGGAAGATACCCATAGGGATGAGAAAATTTCCGGCAATACGCGGATTCCTGAAGGCAGGTATCCCTTGTCCTTTAACCCAAACCTGACCGAGCTAACCCAAAGATACAGAAATCGGTTTCCCTGGTTTGAATACCATATAGAAATCCAAAATATCCCCAATTATGACCTGGTATATATTCACATTGGCAATACCCACCAGGATACACGGGGCTGTATTTTATTGGCAGACGGAGTCAACGCAGCTTCGGCGGAAAAAATGGTCACTCATTCGCAAAAGGCTTACGAACGGTTTTATCAATCCATTTATCCAAGAGTAAGCAGCAATACGCCGCTTAGTATCCGGATTTTAAATGAAGATTGGATAAAAAAAGCCTACATTAAATCTACTACATCACAAGCTATTCCTCAAACCTGAGAAACACTTCAACAGACATTGACAGTAATTATGGAAACGGATAAAAAAAATAGCACAAGCCCAGAAGAAAAGAAAAAGGTTTTCTCAGAAAGAAGATATTTGTACATCCATATTGGGTCAATTTTCCTGATCATGCTGGCCGTACTGGTGTTTATCGTTCCTGGCATGGAAACAACCAACCAATTGCTAGCCTCCGGACTGGTAGTTGTGACAGCGCTGATATTTATTTATGGTTTATTGGCCAGGTACTTCGGTCCTAAATCAAAGGACCGAAACCCAAATTACAATCCTTACCATACCTTTTTTTTCAAAGGTACCGTCATCCTATCTACCGTGTTGGTAGTTTTTGGAATCCTTGGTGCCTTTTTTGTCTATGTGGAGTATGACAATCTCTTTCAGGCTGTTGGATTGGCCACTTCTGTGGTATGGATAGCGCTTTTCCTGATATACTTCATGTGGTCTGTTTACCATTACAATATCAATTATGGTCTGACTGATCAGGATTGGCAGCGAATTTACGAGGCCAAAGACCGGTACAGTCAGGGTATGCCGGTAAAAGCTTCCGAAATGTCCATGCCCGAACACAATCCCTACCGCAGCCAAACCTTTGGGCTTCCTCCCGGAACGGTGAGGGGAATGATCGCATTTACTTTGTTGATGGGAGGAATGGCCTTACTGATCGTAAGTTTCGGCACCCAGTATACCGGGGTTGATGCTGCCCTACTCAGCCAGCAATTTGAATTCTTTGAAACGGCATTTTTGATGATGATTGCCTTTTATTTTGGAGATAAATCTCTTAAATATTTACAAAACAGGTGGGTAAGCAGGGCCAGACCTGATGAAAACCAAAGCAGTCAAAATAAATCTGCCGGTACTGCTACCACCGCCTCTAGCGATGTTCCCTCTCATCCTTTGAGCGGTTTGGACATGGACAATAGCCTCTTTGCTATGGAGGATGCTGATTTTGCCAGCAAAGCCCCTGATTCAGAAAGTGAATTAGATGATCAGCGCAGGTCACTTTCAACGGCTTTCGACAATCAGCCTGAAGAAATCCTGCAAAGGGAAGAATATGTGCAAATCAAAGACAATGTTAATAGTAAAATTTTAAGTGATATGGATATCCTGCAGGCCCTGGATGAATTGGAACAGCGGGATAAAATAAAAATCAGTCTGCCGGTAATCAAAGCCATAGTCGCTGTAGAATCGGCAGGAAGGGGTCATTTGAATGACGGAAGGGCCAAAATCCTTTTTGAAGGACATAAATTTTGGTATTGGTTGGAAAAATTTGGAAAGGACCCCAAAGCCCTTAGTGTTGGCAAAGAACACATTATCTATGAAAAGTGGACCAGAAAGCATTACCGGGTGGGTGCAAAAGAATATGAACGTCTTGAAGAGGCCAAAAGCATTGATCCCAAAGCTGCTGTATATGCTACCTCCTGGGGATTGTTTCAGATTCTGGGAGAAAACATGGAACATCATATTAAGGCCAGGAAATACAAAAACGTGGTGGAGTTTGAGGCCCAGCAACATGAATCTGAATATGTTCATTTTTTGGATTTCCTGGAATTTATAAAATCCAAAAAAGTCCGCGGAAAGGCATTGATAGACTATATATCCGAGAAAGAGCAAGACAATTATGATTGGGAGTCTTTTGCATATGGATACAATGGTAGTGGCTATAAAGTCAATCAGTACCATATAAAAATGAAAAACCACTACGAAAAATTCAAAAAAGAGGGGACATGGTTGACATGAAATTGGTTTTCACGCGGATAGTGCTTGTAGGCATGCTAATCATTTCTTTTGTTGCTTGTGAAAAGGATGAAAGGGGCATGGTCATAGGGAAAATTCAACAGGCAAGTGATTTGGTCGTATCCGAATTCGTGGTGGACAAAGTAGTTTTTGGAAAGAAATCTAAAAATATCTTGTTTATCCCCATCAGCGAAGCCTCCTTTCTGGCCTATTCACGTGCAAAAATAAAAACCGGAATCAACCTTGATAAAATCACTGAAGAGGACATCGACATACAGGGAAAGAAAATAACCTTGAAATTACCACCCATTGAAGTACTTAACTTTTCTTACCCACCCGAAGATTTTGTTGAGGATAGCCTGATTTCCAATCCTGAACGATTTCTCAATGAAATCAACCTGGAAGACCAGGAAACCTTCTTTAGGATGGCAGAAATGGACATCAGGGATAACCTGCCCTATATGGGCCTGGTCTCTACCAGTCAGGACCATGCCCGAAAACTCATCCAAATGGTGCTAAAAAGCTTTGACTTTGAAGAAATATACATCCAGTTTGAAAATGATTCGCTTCTAATAAGGCAAGTAAACAGCCCGGAAAACCTGATGAACCCATGATTGGTCAAATTCTCAAGAGCGGCCGGTTTATTTTGGAGCTCCTTTTGGTAGGAGCACTGATTGTGCTTGTTATTTGGTGGAACCCATTGCATATTTTCGGAGGAAGGCCAGAGCTCCAGCCTACGGCAAATATTGTTTCTGATATCCGGGAAATCGGTGAATTGATTACCGCAGAGTATTATGGGGAGGTATTGGCATCCATTGATGAAGCACAAATCAACTTGTTGGAGGAAGAGGACATCCGGAATCAGGGAGAATTTCTTCATCAGGAAATAGAGACAGCAGTCCAAACTCTGCGCAACTTTCACACCCTATCGGTTGAAAATCGCTTATCCATAGGAGATGAGGACAATAGCCTCAGGCGCCGGGAACGAAAAAGGTTGCTGGTAGATCCCGTTAGTGAAAAAAACATCATTGAAAAGCTGTATTTTCTGGAAGAATGGGAAAATACCAGTCAAATGGCATTGTATAATGAGCTGCTCAATTACATGGGCATGCAAGCCGGCACGAGCAGCTCCGGCTCCACGCTCAGCGATAAACAAACCAGGCAAATGCTCATGGATTGGTATGAAAGTCCTGAAAACGATTGGTGGCAAGCTGATAGATTTGTCACTGATTATTTTGCAAACAGACTATCCTCCCTTTCCCGCAGGGAGTCCAGAAAGAAACTGGCCATGATAGGCAGGGGAACCGTAAAGGCAGGTTTTGATTTTACAGGCTTGGACCAAAGCATGTATCATTTCAATGAAGAAGTTGGGGAGTTGCATTTTTTTGGCCTTGCTCCTCAAATCCTCAACTCCGATATCAATCCCTGGTTCATTCCTGAAAAAGGAATTCCCGGTTTTGACATTCTGACATATAATGGTAAGGTGGATTTCAAAGACAGTAGAAAAGTAAAAATATATGCGGTACAAAAACTAAAAACCAATGCCTTCAATGCCGGCATCATCGATCAGGCTGAAAAAAACGGTGGGGCAACACTCAGCCGGCTATTTTCCATGCTGACCGGAAAAGAAGTTAAAAAGGTCATTTTTCACCATGATAAAATCATACAATTAACCAATGAAATTAAAAATGACCGGTACATCAGTTACGAAGAAGCTGAACATTTTGAAAATAACCTGAAATTAGAATTGATCAGCATTGATTCATTGAGGATTGCCACTGATGACCGCTATAACAACAGGAATCTGGCAGAAAATAAATGGAATACCCTTATTCAAATGGTAGGGCAATTGCAACAATTGGAATTTGAAGCCCAGACCTTGCCCTATCATTATTACTCCACCTTCTGGTACAGGATTACCAAAGACTCATTGATCGATCAAGCAGAATGGATGGAAATAAAAACCCAGGCCACCCACCATATGACTGATAAGCGCCCTTTACAAATTTGGGCAAAAAACGACAGCCTTTGGTTTAATTCCCAATTTAGCGAGGGGTTATACCAATTACACCAGGACAATATACCTATTGGTTCCTTTATGGTAGACTCTACCTCGCTGGAGGATTGGAAAAGCAGGATTAAAAACCCAAATCGAATCAAAAATGTTTCTTTTCACCAGGATGGAGTTGTTTTTGAATATTTCCAGCCCAAAACTGACTTACGGGATAGCCTGTATTTCCTGATGAGCCCTGTTAAATATGATCCGGAGAAATTCGAAGAATGGATAACCCAAAAAAGTACCATCGAAAGCGTCGGGCAAACGGATACCATAAAAAGTCTGCCCACCAACCCGAATGGATTTTGGCTGATCGATAACAGGAAAGGTGACGAGCTGCTTAAAATCAACATACCCCTGGATCAAATTACCTACCCGGCTTTCTTTTCCGATAACGCATTAACTGAATGGAATCAAATAGCTATGGACAGCCTGGTTCTTTTTAAATCTTCCGATGATTTTCCTGCTGACCTGAATAATTCCATTTCCTCTTCCAAACTAACCCATGACCAGAACGAAAAGTTGGAACAATTCCTAAACCGTTTGAATTCAAGTCACAGTGCCTATCACAACAGGGATTTTTTAACCAAAACAAAGTCATGGTTTTCAGAAAGATGGGAAAGTAAATCCAGCTTAATAGAGAAATTCCAGTAGGTATTTTTTACTTATCTTATTTCAACCCCAGATAGGTTTCAAAGACATTTCCTGCAAAGAATTTCCCGAAAGTAGCAATGGCGGATAGCCCATCGCTTTTACTTTTGGGATGTATGGCTTTGACTGTTCTCAGTTGTCGCAACAAATCAGCAACCTTTATGACCAGTTTTCCCTTCCCCAGCAATTGGCCTTTGGAATCCTTTCCTTCATAAACTGAAATAAACAGGGTTGTGGTGTCTTTCCAGGCATCCACCACGCTGTCATTATAAATATCTTTATAACCTTCAAAATAATAAGACTTTCCTTCTTTGCTGATCAACTCAGCCGTATAATTCATTTTTTTTCTTGAATCATTGTTTTCATCGGTGATAAATAAATTGAAAACCCCATTGTAAGCACTCAGCGGTTCCTGGGAGATGGCAGGTGCCATCATGGTGCCCAGCATTTTTCCGGGATGGTTTTCACTTTCCACAAATTCCCGGATGTCTTCTGTCTGTATGGTCAGGGTAAATTCAAAGCTGGTATTTTCCTTCTTCCCCTTGATAAATCCCGCTTCATAATCCCCTGTCTCTCCCATACCAATAAACCCTTTCATTGATTCGGTAAACTGTACTCCTGTTTCCAGCGGAGTAGGGCCATCCTGAATATCAGTAGCATTTGAAAATTCGTAATTCAGCTGATAACCCTTTTCATCAGCAATTAGCTTACAACTCCTTTCGGCCAAAGCACTTATGGTGAGTAAAGGGTTGGTACCTACTGGCCTGGGAATTACGGCGCCATCCATGACATATAATCCTTCATGTAGCATGTTTCCCTCTTGCCCTGCAAAAACCTGTCCCTTGTGATCTACTACCCCCAAAGCGGCCTGGTCTGCCATGCCACATCCTCCCAGGGGATGCACCGTCACCAAATCATAGTTCATCATTTTATTCCAGGTGGGATTGGGTATTTTAGTTCCACCAAGAGCCTCAGTAGCACTGTACATTTCTCCATTTACCTTTCTAAAAATATCCTGCTTCCCTACTCCCTGCCAGCTGATGTTCAATTTGTCCGCCTCATCCATTTTAAGTACTCCATTCCCATCGTCATGGGTCATCACCAAATAAACCTGTGTCCTTGCCAGGGCACCATGAAAAGGACCCAAAAACAGGCTCCGAATCTCTCGCCATTTTTCCTTTAGGTAATCCTTGATACCCCGATCGGTATCCCTACCGGCCAGTCTGGCAAAAGCGAAGAGTGCCTTTGGCATGAGCCCACGGATGGGGCCCGGAATGGTTCCTTCCTCCAGGGTCATGCCCGCATCCAGCTCTTCCCTTTCCCTCAAATCTATCACACTTGTAATGCAGGGACCCACATTGGCGATGCTGTCAGTGCCTTTCTTTCCCAAACCAATGCCATTGATGCGGTGTTCATTGTTGTATCCAAACCCTAAAACATCCCCATTCCCGGTAAATCTTTCACCCAGTTTTCTGGAAACCACTAATCCCATTTTTGCTGACCTGAGAAGGATTTCTGTTGAACCCAGAGAACCTGCGCCCAGGATTACATTTTTGGCTTGAACAAACATCAAAGGGGCATCGAAATTGTCCCTTCCAATTCCGATCGGGTGGTAATATACCTGCCAAATATCCTTGTTCCTTTTGATATACCTGACATTGATTTCGGTAAAAATTTCTGCTCCATGGTTAAAGGCATCCGGCAAATAATTCATCGCCGTGGTGTTTTTAGCGCCAATATTGCAACCGGTCACACAATCCCCACAATTGGTACATTTTGCTTGTTTTATTCCGACATGATTGATTTTGTCTTCAAAATTCACATTGATATCCAAAAGCCGGAAAGGGGCAGACATGTGGGCTGCAGATTTCCTCATGGCAGCAGTTTTTTCCAGTTTTGGATATCCGTTTTTATTCTCTGGGTAGGGATTTGGCTTTAACATTTCCCAGGCTTGCTTTATGCCCCATTTAAATGAATCCAGATCTTCCCTCAAGGCCACAGGCCAGGCGGGGTCTTCCATTACTCTGGATTCCGGTTCAATGGACACATTGGCATTTACCAAAGATGTGCCCCCCAGGCCACAGCCTTTGAATACGTTGATACCATTACCCATGGTAAACTCATACAAGCCATTCTTTTCCAGATCGACGGACTTCCCTCCTACGAAATTCATCTCGTTGGAGGCTTGAAATAAGGTTTGAGGAAACTCTCCTGGTAAAAATTCTTTTCCTTTTTCCAAAAGGCAGACAGATTGCCCGCATCGCGACATTCTTGAAGCAGCAATACTGCCGCCATAACCGGAACCTATGACCACATAGTCATAGCTCGGCTTGATCGAAGTCAATGGTTTAGCTAATCTTTTCATTTTTTATAAATATTGGATCCTCAATTAACTCATAATGTATATCCCCTCCTTCAAACCGGGGCTCTTCCTCTGTTCCTACATTTTCCCAGTTCGATGGTACGTTTTTCAAACCTACAGGAAAAATGGTGAGTCCTTCCTGAGAAACTGAAATTCTAAGGAAATTTTTATAACCCTCCCAGCGATAAGATGAAGAAGCTTCAGTAATGTGATTCTTCAATACCACTACACTAAAGGTCAGGTACAGGCCAAATAAAACTGAACTAATAATCCCACCGACAAGCACCATTTCAACAACAAACAGGAATATTTGCTGTGGGTCATTTATTCCTAAACCCAGCTGAAAAAGGTTGATCCTGGAAAATAGCCAAAGAAGAAAATAAAAATTGATCAAGTGTAGCAGTCCATGAACCAGTCCGGCCAGATAATTCCAGTTTTTAGCTCCGGATTTTACATCTGAAAAAAGAACTATCCCAATAAAAAGCAGCAGATTTAGAAACAAGGCACCTGGAAGGTGACTTAATCCCTGGATTATCGCATAGAAGAAATCAACAACCTGACCGCCAAAAACATCCAGTTTACTCAATTTCTCCATCAAAGAGACTCCGGCATCCAGTTTGGTTTGTAGGATCCAGGAGGTAAACACATGGAATAATCCAAAGAAAAAGAGCATGGTAAGACTGAAATAAGGGAATAACAAATTAAGGAAACTCAGACTTACCGAGGCTTCTTTTGACGGAAAAACCTTTTTCAATTCAGCCGTCTCCCCATCTAGTCCTGAGATTTGCTGCTTCAGTGTATGAGTTGGGTGCATAAAAGCACCCCCTCCCCCTGCAGTGATCAATTGGCAGGTTCCGTCCGGGCTTTCCTTGGGTTCATAGCGGGCATAATGGTGCAGATCCCCAGTTAAAATGGCTTTTATCTGTATGGTTTTATTTTTTTCTTCATACCCTTTTTCCCCTTTTCCGAATAATACCCTGTTAATAAAAAACTGTAATCGGTCAAAGGATTCGCTTTTCGAATCAAAAGATTTATAAACCCAGGAAGGTTCGGAGGTACATAAAATGATTTTACTTCTTTCATTAAAATGTTTCTCTGCAATTTCTTTAAAATAGCATATCTGTGGGTAGTCTATATCAGCATTCAGTTGTACATCAATTGCAATGATCCAGTAGTCATGGGGTAATTTTAAAGCGAAGTAAGATCTGCTCTGCCGGGTTTGCCAGTTTCCCAGTGATCTCTTTTGTGAAAATAGCCTTAGGAAATTGGTCAAGCCATCGTACCAGTCGTGATTGCCGGGAATGGCAAATAAATCAGGCCGGTCCATATCTCCCTCCTTCTTGGGAAAAGCGGCCTGAAATGGACCCCGAAGCCTGTTATCATATTCAATTTTTTCTGGAGTAGGATAAACTTCGTCTCCGCCCATTATCAGCACATCCCCTCGCTTAATGGGTTTCCCCCTCAAAGTAAGGACTTCTCGTGATAAAAGCTCCGCCAAAGTATAGGTGGGGTTAAAACCATCTCCGAGATCAGAAATGAAATCTACCCAAAGCTCCTCTTTGTGGGAATAGTCAAAAAATTTGGTTTCCTTATCCAAAGCAGCCTGCAATTCCCTCCTGTCAGCAAAGTTCCCAAAAACTGAGGACAAAACGGTCTTCACCGCGGTAAAAGCCAATTGTTTTGGATCATACCAATTGACCATTGGTTTTTTATCAAACTTCATGCTGTAACATATTTTTTATCAAATTAAATTTAAACCTTATTCCACCCCTCGCCCCATTTTTCTTTTTGGCAAGCGCATTCCAGCCAGCATTCAGCCTAGAGCCTAAGGATTGATATAACCTTCCTTCCATAAGGACTTTTGGATCTGCTTCATGCCTGGGGTATAAAATGATTTCTGCAGTCTTAAAATCCAATCCTGCCAAACAATACCAGGGTCCCTTACAATGAATATTGGCAATCATGGTATATTCCCTACCTTCAATGGTCAGGGTACTTGTGGTCTCAAGGTTAAAAAAGGCTCCCAGAGATTTTACGCTAACCTCATGCTTGCCTCCCAAAAATTCTTTATTGTAATATCCTAAATAGACACTGGAATATACCTCCAATTGCTCCAGGGACTCTAAAACAGAAAAGCGCAGCAGAACATAATATTTAACTTTTTCCAACTTGTCTTTAAATAACAGATTACCTGTATATTGAAGCCGGATAGCCAGGTAATCACCAGCATCTCTGGTTTGGGTAGCCTGCTTGTCCAATTTTTCACCGGTATTCTGGTTTGTCAATAAATATCTTTTGGCATCCTGGTATCCCATATTGATCAAATCCCTGCTGGTTATTTTCCTTAAAAAAAGTTCGGGATCAAGGGGAAGTGGAAAATTGGGTTTGATAATAAAAACCTTAATCTTTTGCTGCTGTCCAAATTCGCTATACCCCTTTTCGATGGCTCTGTTGATCAACTTGATTTGTTCAAATTCTTCCCATAGTGCTCCGTTGGCACTCATTTCAATGGAATGCACGTATTGGTGCAAGGCACCAGAAAAATAACTAGGGTAATTACCTATTCCCCAAATCAACCATATTTCCTCCGCACCCCTTCTGACAGCCTCCATCAAATTGGCATCTTTGACCCAAACAGCATCTATAAACCAGTCCTTTCCCACCTGTAAGGCGGGCATTAAAATGGGCAGGGAAACTCCCGCCAACAAATGTTTTTCTTTGACCTCTCTTGCCGGTATGGCCTGTACCGTTTTGTTGGAAAAATTGCACAAAGAAAAAGAAATGGGTAAATCCAGTTTATTAATGCGATCCACCTCAACCTCAAAATGAGGCAGCACTTTTCTTTGTATATTGTCTGCATCTCCTAAACCCTTTAATTTCCATGGGGTCAGGTAATCACTGAACCTGGCCAGGGAGGCAAAATATTTAATGGGCAAACTTTTCCACTTGTCAATCATTTTGTCCACTGCATGGCCGGATGCCAGCATGGCAGCATTAAATATACCTCCCGATGTTCCATCCACAAGATTAAAGGTAAGTCCATTCTCTTCCATGGCCTTAAGTATTCCTACCTGATAAGCCACCCTTATACCTCCTCCTGCAAGTACCAGGGCTTTTCGGTTTTTATGTTCGGTATCGTTTTTCTCAATCAACATATGAACCGATAATAAAACACCATTGTCTTTAATATACCGGAATCAGGATAATTCTGCCTAATGATTTTATAGCTCAATTTTCCCATGAGTTCAGTACTTTTAAATACATCAAAAATACAACTCCGGAGAATAAATCAAATAAAGCCACGGACATGGCCAGGATGGAAAATAATCCCTGAAACACACCAACGGATACAGCGATGAATGCCCCAAACTTCTGAAAGGCTGTCCAGAGCATCACTTGTTTGTTCGTAACCGCACTATAAACAGCATGCAAAACCATCCCGCCAAACAATGCCATGAACATACCCACAATGGCAAAAAAGTGAGCGGATTCCGCAGTGGGATCGGACCTGCCAATCAGGCCCAATACCGTAGATGGGGAAAGCAGCTGAATTAGCCCTGATATCAGGGTGATAAAAGCTATCAAAACCACCAACAGTTCCACATAGCGTGGAGATATACCGAAAACTTTTTCCTGATTATCCATGGTCTTTAATTCGATAGTTAGGTTTGGCCTTTGCGATAAAAAAGTACATCGTGATACCCCACATGATGGTCAAAATGACCCATCTTATATCGTTGAGCCACATCCACTCCTCCAATAATACCTGAAGTGTAGCTTCATCCTGTAATCCTGCTTTAAATTGGTTGTTGATATCTTCTATGTACCGCTGCTGCACAATCACGGGTATCAGGAGACCGGGAATCCAGGATAAGGGAACCCATCGCAGGCCTGTTTTCCATTCTGTTACCAACATGACTACCAGTGCTGCAGCCATAATGGGTATGGTGATAAAGAAAAAATTGGTAGCCAGGTCGGTCTGGGGGATTATGGCATTGTAGTAATTTTCCAGAGTTAAGGTTTTGGGATAATTTGGAAACCAAAAAAAATGCAGCGACCAGAACATGCCCAAATACATGGAGGCGCAGAAAAATATATAGGCATTGCTGATATCTATAAATGTTTTTTTTACCGAATCCATAGCGTTTTGAAAGGTTTAGGTGTTATATGCGAAATTTCTCGTAATCCGTAAAAGCAGGTGGTGTTAACCATTCCTCTCCATGTCCCAGGGGATAAACGGTTTCCAGGCCTTCTGGCATCGCATCAGGTGGGGCTTCATATGTCATGAACCAGCACTGAAAATGATCATCCAGGATGCCATTGGTTTTTGGCATGTATGTAGTGAAAAACGGATCGGGATTGATTCCCAAATCCCTCAATTTGGCCACATTGGGATGATCACCGATAAAGAGGCTTCCTCTGGCCTTGCCAAATAAATTGATACCGGCTTTGCTTTCAAAATAAATGTAAGAAGCCATGAGCATGTTTCTGAACCTGCAATAGTTGGTTGCGCCAACTTTCAATTTGATGGAAGGGGATTTTGGTTTTTCAATTTCTATTCTAAAGGCAAATTGTCCATCCTTTTCATATTGACTGCTTACCGTATCGGAAGTTTCTATAAAGTCCAGATTGGCCTGATGCTTGGGCATGCCCCAAATCCCTTTTCCTCCTTTAACCGAAATCTCACTGCTCACCGGTAAATCCAGGATATATTGTCCTGTACCATAATGACCCAGCAATAAGGCATTCAAAAATCTGGGAGCTGGCTTTGCACCATGTGTACAGGCAATGGCGATGCTGTATTCAATGTATTTTCCAATACTTGTTTGCAGATAATTGATGACCGTAATCAACAGCGCTGCCCGTCCATTGGGCAATTTCATGGCATGGATTTCATTCCCTGGCAATAAAGCATTGGCTTTTTCCCAATCGCAGGAAAAACCAGCCATCAATGCAGGGGATTCTGAAGAACTAACGGGCATTTGGTACGGAATACCATCTACAAGAGCATATCTACCTTTATATCGCTTGATTCTTTTTGGAGGCATAATCAATTTTTAACCCTGTTCCAATTCACTAATCATTTTAGGGAACACATCTACATGTGCATTTTTACCGAAGAAAACATCCAAATGACTATACCCCTCTAAGAGGTATAATTTATGAAATCCAGGCTTAAATTGTTCCAGATATTGGAAGGTTTTCTCCTGACTTTCAGGCAAAAAACACTTGTTTTTTTTTCCCCCAAACAATACAAACCTGGCCTGTGTCTTTGGTGGACCAGTTACATAATCATTATTTTTATCATTCAATTTTTTCAATGCTCCATATTGAATACATTCTTTTATATGCCTGAAGAAAGAAAGCGGCACGTGGGCAAACTCATACTGTATCCAGGATTTGGTTTTTTCATCTAAATTTTCGAGCTCCCAAAGTGCGGGAAATCCGGAACCATAGGTAAAGCTTACCATCTTACCTACCTTTGTATCATTCTCCCAATGGGTTGCTTTGACCAAATTCAAAATGATTTTTGATTTCAAATCTGGTGGATACAAACCCCATTGTGGGTCCAGGTAATTAAAAAACCGGCTGACCACAGGCATCAAAACATTCAGTTTAAATTTGGAGAAAAATGGTACTACGGGATGAAGGGAAACGGCATTACTTATTATCAGTTTTACCTCAGGAAGAAGGCCCATTACGGCTGAGATCATAAAACTGGTACTTCCCTGGCAATGTATGATCGCTTTAATTTCCCTGGCACCAGTGATCTCGACAATTTTCTTCACCGCAGCCGGATGATCGTTTCGGGCGACCTGGTCTAAATCCCACTCATTGGGTTCCAGGTTGATGCTACCCCTCCAGTTTTCCAGCCAAACATCGTATCCTTCAGCAGCGAGTTGATGGATGATATTGTTTTCTGAAGGTGGATTAAAAATATTACTGCTTACTCCAGCCCCATGAACCAGTAGGACAGGCCCATTGGTGGCCTTATCAGATTTCAGACGCCTTAAATCACATTTAAATCCATCCAAAGCATCAAATTCTATTGTCTCAAAATACCGATTCATCACAATTATTTTTGATTCTGTTAATTTAACAAAATATCATGATTAATAAATACAAAAAAAAGAGTATTTTCAACATTATTCCCGGGAGTTCTTACCAGTTAATTTTCTGTAAACAGTAAAAAACTTACCTTTGCTTTTTAAAAACCTTAGGCATGAAAATTCTATTCCCTATAATCATTGTCATCCTCATTGCATTCATTGGTTTATACCTTTTCTTTACTCCCCAAATTAGCGATGGGAATGTGGAGGAAGATATTGCAGCCATTACCGCAATGAGCAAGGCCCGGGCCGATGCTTTTAATTCGGGAGACGCGGTGACCATAGCCAGTTATTTCACAGAAGGAGCTTTTTTAATGGCGCCTGCCACTGAAACAAAGATTGGACCACAAGCCGTAGAGGCATACTACCAGGAAATATTTGACCGGTACCATACCGAATTGGAAAGCGGGTATGAGCAGGTGAAAGTAGATGGTAACCTGGCTTATGGAAGAGGCTTTGCTAAAGTCACCCTTTACGAAAAATCTACGGGGGATACCCTCCATTCAACTTCCAAATATTTGAATATTCTGGAAAGGCAGGCCGACGGTAGCTGGAAAACGACCCACGATATTTGGAATGGTAACGAGTAATTGACTGCATCCATTTATTCCGGAATTCAATAGGGATCTACATCTACCAAAAAACGGACCATTCGAAACCTTTTATCTGCCTGAAGCTCTGCGATTCTATCCATGAGCTGTTGCTTAAAAAATTGCTGTACCTTTCCAGATCTGTCCAGTTTGATCCATATTTCAAACAGGTAGAGGTTTTTAATTTTACCAATCAGGGATTTTTCAGGGCCCAAAATGATCTTTTTTGCCGCTATATCCATCAATAAATTTTTGAGGAATTTGGCTGCAGTTTCTGCGGTTTTAAAATCCTTATGCTTGGTAATGATTTTAATATTTTTCACAAAAGGAGGATAAAAAAATTGTTTCCTTTCCGCCATTTCCAACCGGTAAAAGTCATTGTAATTTCCAGCAATTATCTGTCTGAATATCAATTGATCAGGCCTTCTTGTTTGAATGATCACATCACCGGTTTTATCTCTTCTACCCGACCTGCCTGCTACCTGGGTAATTTGCTGGAAAGCCCGTTCCCCTGCCCTGAAATCCGGGTAAAAAAGAATCCGGTCCGCATCCACGATTCCCACCAATGAAACCTTGTCAAAGTCAAGTCCTTTGGTAATCATTTGAGTGCCTACGAGTATATCCACATTTCCAGCAGAAAACTCCTCCAAAATTCTCTGATACCCATATTTGCTCCGGGTAGTATCCAGATCCATTCTGGCAATCCTTGCCTCGGGAAATAACAAGCTCAGACTTTCTTCTATCCTTTCGGTGCCAGTTCCCACGGTTGTTATCTTCTGGCTGCCACAGGCATGGCAGGAAATCGGGACTTTTTCCTTGAATCCACAATAATGGCACCTCAACTCATCCTGATATTGGTGATAGGTGAGGCTTACATCACAATGCTCACATTCCGGTATCCATCCACATTCGTCACAGGAAATATAGGGAGCATAACCTCTCCTGTTCTGAAAGATGAGTACCTGCTCCTGCCGGTTCAAAGTGGTCTGAATTTTTTCTCTCAGCAAGCGGGTAAAATCCAGTTTCAGTAAGTTTTTTTTCTTGTCCTGAAGAATATCGGCGAGAAAAAAATGGGGAAGTTCGGCATTGCCATATCGTTTATCTATTTTAACATATCCATATTTACCATTTTGGGCATTATAATAAGATTCAAAGGATGGAGTGGCCGTACCCAAAAGGGTCTTGGCCTGATGCATCCAGGACAACATTATGGCCGCATCCCTGGCCTGAAATCGTGGGGCCGGGTCAAACTGCTTGTATGAACTTTCATGCTCCTCGTCTACAATGACCAGGCCCAGACTGTCAAAGGGAAGGAATAAGGAAGACCTTACACCAATGATAAAATTATATTTTCCCTTAAGTACTCCCTGCCATACTTCAACCCTTTCATTATCAGAATATTTGGAATGAAAGACACCCATCTTATCTCCGAAAATTTTTTGCAAACGGTGTACCAGATGAGTCGTCAGGGCTATTTCCGGTAATAGCAGCAAAACCTGTGAACCGCTTTGAAGCACATCCTGGATCAATTGCGCATAGATTTCCGTTTTACCTGAACCTGTTATTCCTTGTAACAGTATGGTATTTTTTTCCTCAAACTGCGCGTGGATTTGCTGCAGTGCCTCCCCCTGAACAGGAGAAAGCTCAATCCCATGATCCGACACCGATGGGACTTCAAAACGGCTGACCAGCACTTTAAAAGATTCCAGCACTCCCTTTTTAACCAGGGTATCAATGGAACTTGGAGAACACCCGTGATCTGTTAATACCTTTTTTTCCAGGCCTTTGGCATTCGCTTCCGGCTTTTGAAAAACGGAAACCTGCTGCAGGTATTTCAGAAGGACTGCTTCCTGTTTTTCTTTACCCTTAAGGTCTTCAAAAAGGCTTTCCAGTAAGCCCTCCTTCTTTATATACTTTGAAGTAAGCCTTACCCGCTGTTCGGTTTTTGGACTGTACTTTTCCCTTACAGATTCATAGACCAAAATGGCCCCCTTACCCAATAAGCTTTTGATGATTTTATGGCTTGTTTTGCCAGGCAATAACTGGTCAAACTGTTCCACATTCATTTCATCATGCTTGCTCAAGGTTTCTAACAGCAATATTTCCCGGTCATCCATAGGAAAGCCAGGATTATCGAAATCAAAGTCGGGATGCACCTGCACCTTACTCTCAGTAGAAAGTTTCAATCCACTGGGAAGAGCGGCATTCATGACTTCTCCTATATGGCAACAATAATAGGATGACATCCAACTCCAGAATTTAATTTGTAAGGCATTGACCACTGGAAAATCATCCAGTAAATCCAATATGGGTTTGGGCTGATAAACATCAGGTGCTTTTTGATGAACCTTGGCCACAATGCCAGTCAATATCTTTTTCTTGCCAAACTGGACCATAACCCGATAACCAATGCCAATTTGATCCTGTA
This sequence comes from Cyclobacterium plantarum, assembly GCF_011290685.1. Classification (GTDB taxonomy): domain Bacteria; phylum Bacteroidota; class Bacteroidia; order Cytophagales; family Cyclobacteriaceae; genus Cyclobacterium; species Cyclobacterium plantarum. The sequence continues at coordinate 463,929 of NZ_JAANYN010000004.1, read as the reverse complement.
TGTCCAGTCCTACGCTGTAGGTAAACCATTTAGGAATCGGTACAGGTAATATGATATCCGCATAGAGGTTTTTAGAATTGGCAGCAGGATATTGATTGGCGAAAAGATCTTCCAAAGCAAAAAGAGTTTAACGGTCAGCTTAAGTAAGGCAATTGATTCAGGGCATCCGCTACCTCTTCCACGGGCTGTTTGCAGGATTTATTGAAACACACATAAAACAAAGATTTTATCATGGGTTTGTCTTGCAATAAGGGCAATTTTGAATCACCCGAGGATGCTGAAATGACCAAATTAGGCCGGTAGCCAGCCAGGAAGGCCAAAGCTTTTTCCTCTGCTCCGGGGCCTGTCACGGCAATTTCCGCAGTAGGGGTAGTTTTTTCCAGGTAAAAATTGGCCCAATTGGCCAAAAAGGACGGTTCTTTCCGGAGTAAATCCTGGATAAGTTGTATCATTTTTTCAGCCTGGTTGAGGTATTTATCCCTGTAAAAATACAAACCCAATTGATGTAAATTCCGGGCCATCACAGAATTAGAGGCAGGAATGACATTGTCAAAAACCTCTTTTTTGTCCGCTATCAATTGCTCAACTGCAGGGTCATTAAAATAAAACAAGCTGTCTGATTTATCCAGAAACCTTTCCAGCACCCTTTCCAGCAACTGTTCCGCCCTGTATAACCATTTGGGATCAAAGGTGATGGTATATAAAGAAATATAAGCTTTAATGACTGCGGCATAATCTTCCAAAAATGCAGAAGTATACGCTTCTCCACCTTTAAAATTCCTAAACAACTCCCCTCCTTTCACCATCCGCTGCCAAATGAATTCGCCCGCTGAATTGGCTAGATTTTTATAGGTAACGTTTCCCAGTGCAAGGAATGCCTGGCTTAATCCATCAATGACCCAGCCATTCCAGCCGCTAATGATTTTATCATCCAGTCCCGGCCTTTCTCTCTGATTCCTGTATTCAATTAATTTTCTCTTGGTTACCTTCAGTTTTTGTTGGAAATCGGCTTCTGATAATCCCATAGATTCTGCCATTTCGAAATAATTCTTTTGCTGAAAAAGGATATTTTCTCCCGATTCCCAATTTCCATTTTTTTTGATGCCATACAGACTGGCAAACCAATCAAAATCATCCTTTAGCAAGGTTTGAAGTTCTTCAAATGTCCAGGTATAAAACTTCCCCTCTTTGCCTTCACTATCCGCATCCAGGGCAGCATAGAAAGCACCTGCAGAATCCAACATCTCATTTTCGAGCCAATGAATTGTTTCTACTACTTTTTCTTTAAAATACCCATTCTGGCTGTATTGAAAAGCTTTGGCATACAGGCTAAGGAGTTGTCCGTTGTCATAAAGCATTTTTTCAAAGTGAGGTGCAAACCATTCACCATCTACACTATACCTGCAAAATCCACCAGTAAGCTGGTCATAGATCCCTCCCCTTCCGATTTTTTCCAGGGTGAAGCAAACTTTTTTACCCAGTTCTTTATCCTGGTTCAAAATGGCCATGTCCAATAGAAAGCTCCAGATAGCAGGCATGGGGAATTTGGGTACCCGACTCATTCCTCCCCATTGTGGATCAAATCCCTCCATCAATTCCCTGGCAATTGTAATGATTTCATTTGCCAAAAATGGCGAATCATTGGATTGGAGTCCATATTTTTCCGTCAATGACCTGTTAAGGCTATTGCCAAACCCAAGAGCACTTTCATTCAGCGCTTTATATTGCTTGACGAATGCAGTGGATATGCCGGATAACACTTTCATCCATTGGTCTTTTGGGAAATAGGTGCCACCATAAAAAGGTTTTTGATCAGGCATTAAAAATACATTCAAGGGCCAACCGCCCTGTAAACCCATCACCTGTACGGCTTCCATGTAAATGTTATCCAGATCAGGGCGTTCCTCCCTGTCAATTTTAATACAGACGAAATCCTTGTTCATCAAATCAGCCACTTCCTGATTTTCAAAAGATTCCTTTTCCATTACATGGCACCAATGACAAGCAGAATAGCCTATGCTTACCAGCAAGGGTTTTTGCTGCTTTTTGGCTTTTTGCAAGGCCTCATCTCCCCATGGATACCAATCAACAGGATTATGGGCATGTTGTAATAAATACAGACTTTTGCTATTGATTAATTTATTCGCTTTCATTTCCTGAATTAGATTTTTCTGTTTGCCTAAAGTCCTCAATTTGCTTTATTTGTTCCATTATGCCTTTTTTCTCTTCCGAAAAATCCAGACCGGCCGGCATGCGTTCCATCTTTTGCAGCAGGTGCTTTAAAAATTCAAAATGGCTCTCAGATAAGGGTTCAAATGGCCTGTGGTTTAGGTTTTTTTGAACCTGATCCAGGGCATGCAATATATCAATAGTAGGCTGTTCAAAAAATGCATCTTTAAACTTCTCCCAAATATAATTTTCTGCGGTAGCATTGGGATGAATCAGGTCATCTTTATAAAACCTATAATCCCTGAGATCGTCCATTTGAAGTTCATAGGCAGGGAAATAATAGACATCTTCGTAGCGCTTTTCCATCAAGTCGCAAAACACTCTCAGCAGACCTTTACTAACCTGATTTTGAGGTATTCCATCTTTGATATGCCGTACAGGGCTTACTGTGAGCACAATTTGAATCCCGGGGTTATGCCTTTTTAGCTCTTGATAAAAACTTTCAAATACAAGGATCATTTCCTCGAATGTTAAAAGTTCCTTTCTAAAATCTTTTGCTGGCTGCTTGTGGCAATTGGCCACAATGCTATTGGAAGGCAAATGCCGGAAAACGAATGCTGTGCCCAAGGTAACCATTAGGTGGCTACTTGTTCTGATACAGTCATTTACCTGCTGAAGCGTATGATCAAGCAAGTCTTTAAGATCAACCTTATGATCTGCACTGATTCTGGAATGAAATTGAAAATGGTAATGTTTATCATGCCGGGTCAGGTATAGGTTGCCTTCTGGGCTTTGCTTCTCAAGTGCCAGCAAAAGTAATTTAAAAATAGAAATGGGATTAAACAGTATCCCAAATGGATTTACAAGAACACGAAATTTATGCAGGTGTAACTTTTCGCCAATCACCTCCGAAAAGCAGGAACCTACCGTAAGGAGTTTACCCTCATGGTTGATACATTTCGGACTGGGAAGAATACCAAATTCGGTTCTGAAACTTTTCATTTTTCTTTTAATTAACAGCAAATTAAACAAACACAGGCAGGTAGAAAAGTTCATTAAAAAGAAAAACACCTTGACCGCATTAAACCCAAACCAGGCACTGGGAATTTGATGACGCTGGTCAAAAGTATTGCATGCTGATCCCTCCACAAAATCAATCCTTGAAGTTTTAAACTTCAAAATGGACGTGGAATATCCAAATTGCCAGATTTTCTGGTAATTTCAGCCCTACCCAATATGTAATAAGTTGTAAATCAAACTTATACCTGATCCGAAAAAAATCTTTAAACTAAAAAAGCCAGGAAAAACCTGGCTTTTTTAGTTTATTCGTTGAATGAAGTCTGGATTTATTCTGCCACAACTTCAAATTTAACATTGGTTTTGACTTCCCTATGAAGGTCAACCTCTGCTTCATATTCGCCTGCAGTAGAAACCGGTTGGTTGATCGAAATCTTTTTTCTATCTATTTCGATACCTTTTTCGGCTAATGCGTCAGAAAGCTGTAAAGTGGTAACTTTTCCAAAAATTTTACCTGAATCGCCAATTTTGGCTTTTATTTCCAGGGTGATTTTTTCCAGTTTCGCTGCGATATTTTCGGCTTCGGTCTTGATTTTTTCAGCTTTATGGGCTGCTTGTTTGATATTTTCATCCAATATTTTTCTATTGGAAGTGGTAGCCAAAACCGCAAATCCTTGTGGGATAAGGTAATTACGTCCATAACCAGGTTTTACATCCACCAGGTCATTCTTATACCCAAGTCCTTTTATATCTGTTTTTAAGATAACATCCATTATTGTAATAATTTAATTAGGTGAAGGATACAGTTGACCTTATTTCAAGCCATCTGCTACGTAAGGCAATAAGGCCAAATGCCTGGCTTTTTTAATAGCCTGAGCGACCTTCCTCTGGAATTTTGCGGAATTGCCTGTAAGTCTTCTGGGAAGGATCTTACCCTGTTCATTTACAAATTTCAACAAAAAGTTAGGATCTTTGTAATCAATATACTTGATACCTAATTTCTTAAATCTACAGTATTTTTTCCTGTTTTGCTCTCTGTTGATTGGTTCGTTTTTTAATGTCATTTTGCTGGCTCCTCCTTAGCTTCAGATTTTTTATTGAATTCACCTTTTCTTCTTCTCTCTGCGTACTTGATGCCATGCTTGTCCATGACAGTGGTCAGAAAGCGTAAAACGGTTTCGTCTCTCCTGAAACCAAGTTCAAATTTCTTGATAGCCGTAGGATCTGCTGTGTATTCAACCATCACATAAAACCCTGTGGTTTTCTTCTGAATGGTATAGGCCAATTTCTTAAGCCCCCAGTTCTCCACATTAACAATTTCTGCTCCCAATTCTTTTAACAAGCCTACATACTTGTCTACGGTATCCTTCATCTGAACTTCAGACAAAACGGGAGTAAGGATGAATACCGTTTCATAATTTTTTTGGAACATTCTTTTAAATTTTTATTATTATTTTAAAACAGTTTGCAAAATTAAGGTATATAGACAGATAAACAAAAATAAAAGGGTTTATTTTATCTCAAAAGTACCTTTCCCTATTTCCGATCCTTCGGAGAAAACCTTTACGGCATAGATTCCCTTGTCGTATTCGGAACCTTTTTCATAATAATAAGTCAACTGTTGACGGGTATTATTGAATAAAAAATCCTGCTTTGAGGTATAAAATTCCTCCTTCCCATTCAATTCAAAAGTTCCCGAGCCTTTGGCAATATCAAATATAACCTGCCCATTTGGGGCGAGCACCTGTACATAAACATCCCGGATACCTTCAGGTGCCACTGAATTTTCCGCAATATTGAATGAAACCTTTAACTTGGTCAGTTGTCTGTTTCTGAATTCGTCTTCCCTTTCCCTGCCTCTGGAATTCACCGCCGAAACAATAATATTCTCAGCCTTTAGTTTTGATGCTATAGTAACTTTTTCCTCCAGTTCTTCCTTTTCAATGTTGAGTTTGACTACTTCTTCCTCAACCTCCGCCTTATCGGTTTTCAACTCCTCATTTTCTGTAAAAAGCTGTACGTTTTGTTCCCTTAACCTGATGATGTCAGCATCTTTTTCACTCAACATCTTGCCATAAGCATCTATTCTGGAATTTAATTGTTCTATTTCTGCTGCTGACCTGCTCCTTTCCCTTTGTCTTTCCCTGACCAATTGCTCTCTGATCTGCAGCAGGGAATCCACATTTCCACCGAGTTTTTCGATTTCCTGAATTCTTAAATCCATCTGATAGGTCATGGAATCCAGGCGGATATTCAGATCACTGTTTTCCTCGGTTAGAATCAATATTTCTTCATTCTTTTGAGATTTTTCCCTGTGGTCATTCCAAAGCCTCCAACCACTAAGCAATACCAAAATGATCAGGACGATGATCAGAATATTTTTTCCTTTTTCCGTACCATTTTGATTATTCTCAGGCAGCTCCTCTTTTGTCATAGCAATTGGAAATCAATTATTTAAATTTTAATCCTTATTTATCTCTTTGAGTTTCGATTATAAAACCTGCTTTCAAACTCCAAACAAATCATGCCTCAATTATCAGACCAATTCAATAAACAAGTCCTTATTTAAATTTACGTATGGAAGCCCAAACAAATTTATGAATTGTAGGGAGTAGTCAAAATGTAAAATCATAAAACATTTATATTTCCAATACAAAATGACTTTTAAATGTGGCAGGCTGGAAAAACAATACCCCACAGTCAAAAAAATCAATCGTAGATCCAATTTCTGGTCGTGTTTTTATTTTTTCCCAGGCCATTTTCATTTCTCCGGACCAATGGATGTCCGCAATTACCACAATACTTTTGTCATGCAATTTGGGTAAAATGGCATCGAAATAAGTAAGGGTAGGCTCATATTGGTGGTTGGCATCCATCAAAACAAAATCGACCGAAGACAAGTCTTTCAAAACTTCCGGCAAGGTAAGGTCCAAATCCCCTTCTATCAATTGCAGCTGTGGAAATTGGCTGAGGTGCTTTCCAGCTAAAGCCAATAATTCCGGGTCCCCTTCAAAGCTATAAAGTTTCCCTCTGACCTGCCGGCCCAAATAGGCTGTGTTTACGCCCAGAGAAGTCCCCAGGTCCAATACAATCGCTGCCGGGGTTTGTTTGCATAGAAAACTGTAAATCAACGAAAATTTAAGAGGTGTACCAATTCTTCTCATGATCTTCGACACGGATCTTTTTCCCTTTCCAAACCACCTGGAACCGGCACCTAAATCAGTACTTTTGACCTTGAGGTTTGAATGTAGATAGCCATACCTTATGGATTCAATGGAAGTATCCCCCTTCCGGTTTTGTCTAAGGTAGGTTTTCAAGTTTTGGTACAAGTAAAAAATGAAAGGGGAATGGATGCTATGGCTGTTTTCTTTTTTTAGAAAATAAAGAATATATTCCCAAAAATGGAAAAACATATTTGGTATTTCAATTATCAAAAACGGTGGCAATGAGTTGAAATTCCGGAATGGCCACAGTCAAGAGCTTCCCATCTACCTGCTTTTCCATGGTATACTGCCCCATCATTTTACCCATTCCCGACTTGAGGTTACATCCGGAAATGTAAGCATGTGTGGCACCAGGCTCCAGTACTGGTTGCTGTCCTACCACTCCCTCGCCCTCAATAATCTTTACCTCGGATGCGGCATCGTACACTTCCCATCTCCTATTCAATAATTGCAAGGTAAAATTACTGTGATTTTCAATGGTCACTTTATAAGTAAAAACAAAATGGTGCTGACCGGGATTGGAAAAACCCTTTTGGTAATTAGCTTCTACGCTTACCTTTACACCTTCAGTAATTGCGGTTACCATGCTGTTTTTAAATACCAAAACTTATTCGAAATTTGAATTGCCAAAACAAATATACCAAGATAAAACATATAAATGAACGTCAAAATTGAAAATAGTTGGAAACAACTGCTGGAAGAGGAATTTTCAAATCCTTATTTTAAAGAATTGGTGACTTTTGTAAAAACTGCGTACCAGACCAATACCATTTACCCTAAAGGTGAACATATTTTCAGGGCCTTTGACTTGTGCCCGGTGGATCAGGTCAAGGTCATCATCCTGGGTCAGGATCCCTACCACGGGCCGGGACAGGCACATGGTTTATCTTTTTCCGTTCCGGAAGGTGTCTCCTTCCCACCCTCTTTGCTTAATATTTTCAAAGAGCTTAAAAATGACTTAGACATTCCTCTGCCATCACATGGCAATTTGGAAAAATGGGCAAAACAAGGTGTATTGCTACTCAATGCCACCTTAACAGTGGAAGCCCATAAAGCAGGAAGTCATCAACAGAAGGGCTGGGAGAATTTTACTGATGCCGTTGTCAAAAAACTGGCGCAAAATAAAGCGCATTTGGTATTCATGTTATGGGGTGCTTATGCCCAAAAAAAAGCAGGAATGATTTCGGACACCAAACATCTCAAACTACATGCCCCTCACCCCAGCCCGCTTTCCGCACACAGGGGATTTTTTGGTTGCCAGCATTTTAGCAAGACCAATGACTACCTGATCAAAAATGGTCAACAACCTATCAATTGGTAAAAACACAGCCCTTTGGCCAAAAACCAAAGGGCTGTGTTTTGTCACTGTGGTAGGATTACTCGATGGATTTAAAGAAGCGGCTCCACCTGATTTTATTAAACATGGATTTGTGTTTTTCCAGGGAAAGCCATAAAAACCAGGCCTTTCCTACTACATGATCCTCAGGAACAAAGCCCCAAAAGCGGGAATCCAGGGAATCGTGGCGGTTATCTCCCATCATGAAATAGTAATTTTGCTGAAAAGTATAACTTTCCTGTTTTTCTCCATCGATAAAGAGCTCATTTCCATCAATATTGATATCTTCATGTCCTTCAAACTTCTCTATGGTATACCCATATCGTCTAACATTGTCTTCATTCAATGTAATGGTCTGACCTTCTGCAGGGATTTCCAAAGGACCAAAATTATCTTTGTTCCAGTTATAGTAGGCCCCATCCGGGAAAATATTGGGATCGCCCTGTCCTGGTCGGTTTAACCTTTTCGTAACGGAAGCAATAGCTGGGGATTTTTCCAATTCGGAAACCATTTCATCCGTTGCAAAAATAAAATAGCCTGAGTTATCCTGAAAGGGAAAATAACTGTCCGGATTAATTCCATAACGGTCAAAAAACTCTGCATTCAATGGCCGATTGGTCATGACATCATAAGAGAATTGCATTTCTTCCGGTGTCTCAGCGGGCTCACCGTTTATGAAAATCCTGGCTTCCCTGATTTCAATGACATCGCCCGGAACTGCCACGGCCCTTTTGATATAATTGGTTTTCAAATCTACAGGATATTGAAATTCTTCGGGATAGTTAAAAACCACTACATCATTCCTTTTGATAGAAGTAAAACCCGGAAGCCGGTAATAGGGAAGTTGAACCGCTTCAGAATAGGAAGGTATCTCTGTACCCCAAATTTTTTGGTGTGTCAATGGTACCTGAAGGATGGTCTTGGGCACCCTGGTTCCATAATGCATTTTACTAACAAACAGAAAATCCCCAACCAGTAAAGATTTTTCCATGGAAGCTGTAGGAATGGTAAATGGTTCTAAAAGTAACCAACGGATAAGGCTTGCTGCAATAACAGCAAATAACAAGGCATCTACCCACTCTCTGGCAGCTGATTTTTTCTTTTTTTCCTGACTCATTTTCTTATAGTTAAAAGTCCAAAAAATCGTTCATTGATAAAACACCCTTTTTGCCGGGCAACCATTCAGCAACCATTACTGCGCCTAACGCGAAGCCCTCTCTGCTGTGGGCCTCGTGCTGTATGGTGATATCATCTACTTTTGAAACATATTGTACGATGTGGGTACCCGGTGCAGGATCGATGCGCTTTGATACAATGGGTAGTGTGCCTTCCGCTAAGGGTTCTTCTTCGTCCCGTAATTTCCAATCCCTGTACCTGTTGTTGTTTTGAATCAAACCTTCAGCCAGTGTAATGGCCGTTCCGCTTGGGGCATCCCTTTTCTCCGTATGGTGAACTTCTTCTACCGATGCCTGGTATGCATTTTGGTCTTGCATTAACCTGGCCAAAAACGCATTGACCTTGAAAAATATATTGACCCCAATGCTAAAATTAGATGCGTAAAAAAGTGATCCGTTTTTTTCTTTACACCACTTACTTACCTCATCTTTGTGGTCTAACCAACCGGTAGTCCCCACCACTACCGGGACATCATTTTCCAAACACCATTTTATGTTCCCTACGGCTGCATCCGGCTGACTGAATTCAATGGCCACATCTACCTTGTCCCTATCCAGGTTTTCCAGATCAGACACATTTTCAATGTTTATTTTTGCCACAATTTGGTGGCCTCTGTTCATGGCTAACTGGGAGATTATTTTACCCATTTTGCCATAGCCTAAAATCAATATGTTCATTTAAAAACTAAATTTTACAGAAACCCCAATACTGCTGCCATTGGCGAGCACTGGCTCTATTGAGGGTTCAAATTTCAAACTCAAATCTTCACTGATATCAAAACTGGAGAGGTGGGCATCTACAAATGCATCTACTGCTCCTAATGCGTAGATGGCTCCAAATACCATGTACATGGCATCCCTGTTCCTTCTCCAGTAATTTACATTTCTTATGATTCCATCCTCATTTAAATTGGGAAACGGGCTGGGTTCTGTTCCTTCTCTTACAATATCCAAAGCAACCAAAAATTCCTGGTACCTTCTGTTATTGAATCCCAAAAAATACACAGCGGTGGTTACTCCACCGTAAAGTAAAGGTAATTTCCAGACTTTCTCATTATAAACCTGCCCTGCACCAGGCAAAATCAATGACAAAAACAGCGCTTTTTTAGGATCTTTAACATTTAAAGGGGCCTCCGACTGTAAAGTATCTTGTTCTATCAGCAAGGTATCTTGTTCCTGGGCCTTCACGTTTTGTTCCAGCAGGACACAAAAAGCAAATAGCAGGCAACAGGCAAAGAAATTTTTACCACATGACTTTATTTGCGGATGATTGAACAGACATTTCACTTAGATCAAATCGAGAATTTCCAAAATTCTGTTCAGATCGCTGGTGGAGTGGAAAGGAATTTTTATTTCACCTTTATCCTTCTGATCTGCCTTTAAGGAGACCTTGGTGCCAAAATGGGAAGCAAGTTTCTGTTGCAGTTTGTTGATCTCGTATTTTTTTACCGGATCAGTGTTGGACTTGGATGCAACTTCCTTTTTTTCCTTGCCTTCACTCAAATCTTTTACAAGGGCTTCTACTTTCCTTACACTAAGCTCCTCGGTGATCATTCTCTTGAAAATGGAAAGTTGTTTATCCACATCTTCAATATTGATCAGGGCTCTGGCATGACCCATGCTAATCTTTTGGTCCCTGATTCCCGCCTGAATATCAGGTGGCAATTTCAACAACCTGAGGTAATTGTTTACAGTAGTCCGGTTTTTACCGACCCTGTCTCCCAGCTGCTCTTGCTTCAGGTCACACTCAGATAAAAGCCTCTGGTAGGAATGGGCAATTTCCAGGGCGTTTAAATTTTCCCTCTGGATATTTTCAATCAGTGCCATTTCCAGCATTTGCTGGTCATTGGCCAGCCGGACGTAAGCAGGAATTTTATCCAAACCTGCCATTTTTGAAGCCTGGTACCTTCTTTCTCCGGATATAAGCTGGTATTCATTTTCTGCCAGCTTCCTAACCGTAATGGGTTGAATGATGCCCTGAACGGTAATGGATTCCGCCAATTCCTCTAGTGCGGTTTTATCAAAATGAGTTCTGGGTTGAAACGGGTTTACCTGTATCTGTCCCAGGGGAATTTCGAAAATACCAGCTATGGGATGGTTTTCTCCACTCTCCCCTTTTTGGGGAGAATCCTGCAACAAAGCACCCAAACCTTTTCCCAATGCCCCTCTTTTCTTGTTAGTTTTACTGACAGCCATTTTTTGTATTATATTCAATTAACCTTAGCCATTCCATTTTTAGTAGCTATTTCATTGGCCAGGTTCAGGTAGGCCACCGCACCTTTTCCGGTGGCGTCAAAAGCCACAACCGGCATACCAAAACTTGGGGATTCACTTAATTTTACATTTCTTGGAATAATGGTTTCAAAGGTCATGTTTTTAAAATGCATTTTAACCTCATCTACCACCTGGTTGGAAAGCCTTAACCGGACATCATACATTGTAAGGAGAATGCCTTCTATCTCCAGATCCTGATTGAGTCTGGTCTGAATGATCTTGATGGTATTCAATAGCTTGCCCAGGCCTTCCAATGCAAAGTATTCGCATTGAACAGGTATTATCACCGAATTGGCTGCTGTTAAGGCATTGATTGTGATCAAGCCCAGGGAGGGTGAGCAATCAATGATGATAAAATCATATCGTTCCCTGACTTTACTGATAACAGCTCTCATTTTTTCTTCCCTGTTTTCCAGGTTAACCATTTCGACTTCTGCTCCTACCAAATCAATATGGGAAGGAACAAGGTCCAGGTGGTCAATTTCGGTTGAAATGATAATCTCCTCGATTTCATTTTCATTAACCATACACTCATAAATGCTGGTATCAATGCTTTTAGGATCATACCCTAATCCAGAAGTAGTATTGGCCTGGGGATCTGCATCGATCACCAGCGTCTTGTATTCCAAAACAGCCAAACTGGCCGCCAGATTCATGGCCGTAGTGGTTTTACCCACTCCTCCTTTTTGATTGGCAATAGCAATTACTTTTCCCATTATTTCTTATAGCGTAATACTTTCCCCTATTTCAGGCAAGAACAATTTTTTACCGGCTTTTTCAGCCAATTGTTTTGCCTCTGATTTATTGATCCTGATGTATGGAAAGGTGTCATAGTGCATTCCTATGATTTTATCCGTACCGACAAAATCCGCTGCCTTGATGGCATCCTTAATGTCCATCGTAAAGTTATCTCCTACAGGCAATACAGCAAAATCTATGTCAAATGAATCTGCAATTAATTTCATGTCATAGGTAAGAGCGGTATCCCCGGCAAAATAAAAATTTCCCTGGTCGGAGGAAATGACAAATCCTCCCGGATTTCCACCACTGGACCCATCCGGCATGGTACTGCTGTGAATGGCATTCACATATTTTACAATTCCAAAATCAAAAGCCTTACTTCCCCCATGATTCATGGGATGCACGTTTTTAATTCCCTTTTCCTGAAACCAGGTAATGATTTCAAAATTGGATACCAACATGGCAGAACTGTTTTTTGCAATCCTTTCCACATCAGCCACGTGGTCTTCATGTCCATGGGTAATTAAAATATATTCCGGATTTATTTCATCTACATTGATAGCCGAAGCCAGTGAATTGGGTGAAATAAATGGATCAAATAATATTTCAATTCCTTTAATCCTGGTCATAAAGCTTGAATGACCAAAATACTTGAGTTCAATCATATAAATTTGATTTTCCTTTTCCTCATGGCTTTACAAATATATCATTTAAATCGGAACTATGGACAGCTACTTTTCCACATCAATTCGTGGAAAACTCATGAATAATTATTGATAAGTCGCTTAGGTGACCTGTAATTACCCAATCACAGCCGATTTATGAAGATGAAAAGGACTCCAAAGGAGGCATGAAATCAAGCCTAAAACAAGCGTCACAGAAATATTTGATTATCCAAACTGCTGTGATTCATCAAAATCAGCTTCTGCTCAGGTTTTCCTGACCTGCTGTGCGGTACAAGGTACCGCCGCTTTCAGACAATTAAACCCATTTGAAACCAATCAAGCCCTGATTCTCGAAGCAAAACAGCTTACTTTTGCTTGCCTTTTCTTTTTTTAGGTTCGGTCTTTTTATTTTCTGCTGCCTTCATGGCTTGCTCAATCCTCATTTGAAACTTGGATTTTTTCTTATTGGCATTTTTAGCTTTGCTCTCTTCAACTTTTTCTCTGATTTTGCTATCATCTACAAATTGCTTGATCAATGCCTGCTGTCCAAAGGTGACCATATTGGAAACGAAATAGTAGAAACTCAAAGCCGCCGGGAAAGAGTTCAACACAAACATGAAAACTACCGGCATGATGTAACCGATGTTTTTCATGGGGCCTTGGGCTGTTGTCAGCTGATTGTTAAAATGTGTGTACGCTATCTGTGAAAGCGTCATTAACAGGGTAAAAAGACTGACATGAGACCCATAAAACGGAATGGTAAAAGGCAGGTTCAAAATCGAATCGTAAGTAGAAAGGTCATGGGCCCAAAGGAAAGATTCCTGCCTCAATTCTATGGAATTCGGAAAGAAGAAGAACATGGCGAGCAAAAAAGGCATTTGCAGAACCATGGGAAGGCAACCACTTATGGGACTGACGCCAAGCTGTGAAAAGAGTTTCATTTGCTCTTGCTGCATTTTGGTCTGATCATCCCCGTATTTCTCCTTCAATTCGTCAATTTCAGGTTTTATAACCCTCATTTTGGCCATTCCTATATAGGACTTGTAAGTCAATGGCAAAAGAAACAGCTTAATGATAAAAACAATCAGGATGATGATTACCCCATAATTATCAAAAAATTTCTCCAGCCAGTGGAAAAGGTTGACAATAATGTATTTGTTTACCCAACTTACAAAAACATAGCCCATGTCCACATTATTGTCAAACTCAGGGGTGACTTGTTTGAGGATTTTATAATTGTTCGGTCCAAAATAGTAGACCACTTCCTCATTCATGGGCAAAGAAAGAGTTGCATACATGTTCTTCACCGAGGAAGCATCCAATGGGGTTTCCTGGGCCAGGTTTCCGTTGTTAAACTGATTTTCAGCTATAATGCCTGCTGTAAAAAACCGCTGCTTAAAGGCTACCCATTTCAAGGGCTCCCCTATTTGCTGGGCATCTTCTGAATCTCCTGTTGTCAGGTAGTCGTAATCTTCCGCAAGGGTGTAATAATTCATATACGTTTTCCTGCGCGACTCTTCCATGTCTTCTTCAAGCTTCTTTAGCTCGCTGCGCCAATTCATGGTCAGGATATCGTCCGAAACCATGGCATTCAATCCTTTGCCCTGTACAAGGTGACTCATTTCATATCCACTTGCAGGCAAGCCATAAATTCTCTCCAAACTACCGGATCCAACCCTGGCGGTAAAAATCAATTGATTGATCTCCACACCTTCTACTTCTGTGGTAGATTCTCTAACCTCGAAAAAGAGTTCATTCAAGCCGATTTTTCCCTGTCTGGTATTGATCTCATATTCAAGGTCTCCCGATTTCTGGTCAAACAATATCAATGGCTGCTGATCAAAAGTCTTAAATCCTTTAACCTCTACCTGTTGAATTTCTCCACCTTTATTGGAAAAAGTTACCTTAATATTCTCATTTTCTAAAGTAATGGATTCTTCCACTCCACTGGTAAGGCTTGAAAATTCTCCAAACTTTTGAAGATTTTCTTTGCTCTTAATACTATCCGTTTGATCATCCGCTTCAAATTCAGTAAAGTCATCCTCATCAGCTTCTTTGGACTGAACCTGGGTGGATTTAGAGGGCTGGGGTTCGGTAACCGGTACAGGGTCGCTCGCAAAAAAAAGTGAGTAAACCAATATTACCGCTGCGAAAAGAATTAGTCCTGTCGCTTGATTTTTATCCATGATATAATCGTTTATTTAATAGGCCTTTACACCTTGAACTGCTTATTTTTTTTATGATTTATTTTGCTTTTTATCGATCATCGCTTTGATAAACCGAACAAACAAGGGATGAGGATTCAAAACGGTACTTTTATACTCAGGGTGAAACTGGGTACCCACGAACCATGGATGGTCTTTGATTTCCACAATTTCTACCAATCCTTTATCAGGATTCTTACCGGAGGCAATCATACCGTGCTTCTCAAATTCTTTCAGGTATTTGTTGTTAAACTCATACCTGTGCCGGTGTCGTTCAGTAATCTTTTGCTTGCCATAAGCTGTGAAAGCCCGGCTTCCCTTCACCAATTCACATGGATATGAGCCCAACCGCATGGTTCCACCCATCTGGGTAATGTCTTTTTGCCCTTCCATTAGAAATATCACCGGATCTTTACAATCCGGTTTAATTTCAGTGGAACTTGCTTCGGCCAATCCCAAAACATTATTGGCAAACTCAATCACTGCTATCTGCATTCCAAGACAAATCCCGAAATAAGGGATTTGATTTATCCGGGCAAATTTGACCGCATCTAATTTACCTGCCAAGCCCCTGATTCCAAATCCGGGAGCTACCAGCACACCATCCATATCTTGAAGCTTTTTATCCACGTTGTCTTTATTTACCTCTTCAGAAGAGATCAAATGAAGATTAACCTTACACTCCAGCGATGTTCCTGCATGGATAAAGGATTCAATAATCGATTTATAGGCATCGGGGAGGGAAACATATTTTCCTATCAATGCCACATCCACTTCCATAGTAGGGTTTTTAAGCCTGCCCAAAAAATCCTTCCACTGTTCCAATTCGGTATTGGATTTGGAAGAAATCTTCAGTTTGCTCATGACCCTTTCATCCAAACGTTCCTTTTTCATCAGCAAGGGTACATCATATATGGATGTCGCATCCATGGCTTCAATGACACAATTCAACTGAACGTTACAAAAAAGGGCAATTTTCTTTTTTACGTCCGAAGGAAGATGGTGTTCTGTCCTGCAAACCAAAATATCCGGTTGCACTCCTGCTTCCAACAATTGTTTAACAGAATGTTGCGTTGGTTTGGTTTTCAATTCCTTTGCTGCAGAGAGGTATGGAATCAGTGTCAGGTGAATCACCAGAATATTATTCGGCCCCAGGTCCCAGCGAGCCTGTCTTACTGCTTCTACAAAAGGCAGGGATTCGATGTCTCCTACACAACCTCCGATTTCCGTAATGATGACATCATACTTTCCATCACGACCCAGCTTATAGAAATTATTTTTTATTTCATCCGTTATATGGGGTACCACCTGTACCGTTTTACCCAGGAATTCCCCTTTTCTTTCTTTTGTGATTACATTATTATAAATCCTGCCGGTAGTTACATTATTATCCTGGGAGGTGGTTGCATTCAGGAACCTTTCGTAGTGGCCTAAATCCAGATCCGTCTCGGCTCCATCCTCTGTGACATAACACTCACCGTGTTCATAGGGATTCAGGGTACCCGGATCTATGTTCAGGTATGGATCAAACTTTTGAATGGTTACGGAAATCCCTCTGGATTGCAAAAGTTTGGCAAGGGAGGCAGCAATAATACCTTTGCCGAGAGAAGAAGTGACTCCTCCTGTAATAAAGATGTGTTTAGCAGATAAACCCATAAGAACGCTTATATGAAATTTTGTTTATATTCTTATGGGATTCAAAATTAAGTAAAATAATTGACTTGGTTATGGCCAGACGGTTTAAAATTTTGGTGCCCAACCTAGGGCAAGTGGATCCGGTGAAATAAAAAGGATTTAACCTACGAAGTAGCAAAGGTTTACCTTATTAAAGAGATTTTGAAACAAATGGTAACTAATCCACTGTATTGATCAATGTACCGATCATATCTATATGAATTTTTATCACATCTCCGGACTTAAGGGTGAAGCTTTGGTCAGGAACGATCCCCGTACCTGTCATCAGAAAAGCACCTTTGGGAAAGGAGTATTCTCTGAAAAGAAACTCCACCAACTGATTGAGATCCCTTTTTATTTGGTCAATGGAAATGGCATCACTAAAAACCAGGTTACTTTCCCGAATGATTTCCAGTTTAATTTCTGAAGTTGCCGGGAGAGGGCTATCTGTGACAAAAATGCAAGGCCCCAATGCGGCACATCCATCATAAATTTTGGCCTGGGGAAGGTACAAAGGATTCTCTCCCTCTATACTCCTTGAGCTCATGTCATTGCCTATGGTATAACCGATGATTTTTCCTGAAGATGATACCATCAGGGTAAGTTCAGGTTCTGGTACGTCCCAGGTAGAATCCTTTCTAATCCGCACATTTTGCAAATGCCCTTTTACTCTTGGCCCGGTAGCTTTCATAAATAACTCCGGACGTTCTGCCTGATAAACCTTCTCATAAAATGTGCCCCCACCGCTGTCTTTGGATTCCTCCTGCCTGCCCAGTTTACTTCTGTAGTAGGTTACACCGCTGGCCCAGACTTCCTGATTCTCTACAGGAGGAAGCAAACCATTGGATATCCATTCATGGGCCTCTTCAGAGGGATCAGCATCAATGATGGCCGCTTCCATTTTTTGCAGCAGTTGATCATCATTGATAAAAGTATCCCAATTTTCATTTTTTAAAGTATATAACTTATGGGCATTTTCTATAACAATCCCTTGGGTGGTTCTATAAATTTTCATTTGCCGGGTTACATTTATTTTCACTAAATCATTATCAGGCTATCATCAAAGATACGATCAATACCAAAACAAAACCAGTAAGTGATATGATCGTTTCCAAAACTGTCCAGGACTGAAGGGTTTCCTTTTCTGAAATATCTAAATATTTTTTCACCAACCAAAAACCACTATCATTGACATGAGAAAGGATACAGGAACCTGCTGCTATGGCAATGCCTATCAATGCTTTCTGGGGATCTGAAATATCCATATCCATAATAATGGGAGCAACCATACCTGCTGCCGTCACCATGGCCACGGTGGCGGATCCCTGAATAACCCGAATGATCACGGCAATCAAATAAGCCATAACGATTGGAGCCACATTATAAGCGATGAATACCTCTGCCAAAGCCTCTCCTGCACCACTTTGTACCAGTATCTCCTTAAACATTCCACCTGCACCGGTAATGACAATGATCAAACCTGCAGGAGCCAGGGCTTTGTCTGAAAATTCCAATAATTGTTTGGCTTTAAACCCCTTTCTAAAGCCCAAAAAATAGGAAGCAATAAGGGTGGCAAAGGTAAGTGCAATAAATGGATGACCAACAAACTGAGCCAATTCAACCAAGGTGTTTTCCGGATCAAAATACCCCATGTCCAAAAGCATATCGGAGGAGGTGGCAATTAAAATCAGGAACAAAGGCAATATGATGATAAAAGCGATCATGAAAAAATCAGCTTTAGAGGCGACACTTTCCTTTTCATCCTTGAATTCAATGTGCTGTGGAACCGGCACAAATATTTTCTTCGAAATGTAACCTCCAAAGACCGGACCGGCCAAGATCGCACATGGCAATCCAACCAATACCCCAAATAAGATCATCCATCCCAGCGGAGCGTTGATAATTTCTGCCACAGCTACCGGCCCTGGTGTCGGGGGGATAAATGCATGGGTAACTGCCATTCCTGCCAGAAGTGGAACAGCAAAATGTAACAAGGATTTTCCGGCTTTGTGTGCCAGTGCATAGACCAGGGGAATCAATATGATAAAGCCTACATCCAAAAATACGGGTATGGATACGATAAAACCTGTAAGCATCAATGCCCAGGAAGTTCGCTTTTCCCCAAATCCTCGGATGAGGTAATGTGCCATGGTCTGGGCCCCTCCTGATACTTCAAGCAACTTTCCCAAAATAGCACCCAGCCCTACCACAATGGTAATAAAGCCCAAAATATCTCCCATTCCCTTTTGAAGACTACCAATCAATTCCATAAAAGGCATACCTGCCGCTAACCCGACAAAGCAACTGGCCAAAAGCAAGGAAATGAAAGCATGTACTTTCAATTTCATCACCAAAACCAACAAAAGTAAAATTGATAAAATAGTGATTGTTAAAAGGTAAATGGTCGGATCCATGGATATTTAGGGTCTTGGGTTTAATAAAAGATTACTGGGTAATATTTTTAACCTTTCGGGCTATCTGCAAATTTTTGATAGGCTGCGAAAAAAGATTTCAGGTGCCTGGTCAGACCCTCCCAATCTTGCTTTTGCAGAAAATTTTTGGGGACCAATGCACTTCCAACTCCTACGGCTCTGGCTCCAGCTTCAAAATATTCCTGAATGTTGTCTTCATTGATACCTCCGGTTGGCAATAGTTTGATTTCATTTAAGGGAGCCTGTATATCTTTGATATATCCGGGACCCATAGGTCCTGCCGGAAAAACCTTTACCATGGTAGCCCCCATCTGCCAGGACTTGTAAATTTCAGTTGGGGTAAAGGCGCCAGGGAAAACCGGGATTTTCTGGGCTACGCAGAAATTTATAACGTCAATATCTGAAATCGGTGTTACAATAAATTGAGCCCCGGCATCCAATGCCTCATGCATGTCATTCAAGTCGCAAATGGTCCCTGCACCAATATTTAACACATCTCCAAAAGCCTCAACCAAACGCGAAATATCCGCAGTTGCATTGACAGAATTTAATGTAATTTCCATGGTAGAAAGCCCTGCCGCCTGAAAACATGAGGCAACCTGCATCAAGTCATCACTATCGAGGTTTCGGAATATGGCTATAATCGGTGCTTTTTCAAAAGCTTCCCAGGAAAATGTTTTTCTCATGTTTACCTATTTGATTTAATATTTCTATTTGTCCATAGACAACAGCCTTTTCCACCATTTCAGGTGAAAGGACAGTTGAGGGAATTCCCATTACCTCCATTGCTTTTGAATAACTCCAGTGAAGCTTACTATCCGAACAAAGATACACAGGTCTCCGGATTTCATCTCCTAAAATACCAAGTTCGTTTCCAATCAACAAACCACTCAAATAATGATAATTCTCGAATTTGTTGTATTTGCCAAACAACTCTTTCGTCCTTACTTTAAAAAGTGCCGCCAGCAAATTACCGCTTCCACCATCCAATACTCCTTTTTCAAAAGCTTTTTCCATTTCAGGTGTCCTGGAGGAATTTTTTGAAACGCTTTTCGAAAGTATACTGGAGAAGGACATCAAATGAAAAGCCTCACCTGTCATAAAGGTTCGAAAATCCATTATTTTCTGATTGGCTACAAACAAATGTTTGGAATGCGTTCCGGGAAAGATAAAAATTCCACTTCCCTTAAAATCCTTCAATTGTCTGATAACACCGATCAGCTGGGTTTCTTCCCCACGCATCACATCCTCATCTGCCTGAACTCCGGAAAGTAAAAGTACTGGATGTTTAAAGGAAGCATCCGCTTTAAAAAAATGCAGGTTCATGGATTTCCCTCCAACATCAAAGGGCAAATTCGAATAGGGCAATTCCATTAGCCCAATGCTGGAAGAAGCCATGCCTGAACAAACTACCAATAATCCTTCCAGATTGAAATTTAACTGTTTGGAAAAGCCTTTTATGCCTTTTTCTAAAAATCTATAGAAATAATTACTCCTATCCAGGGTGGGGGCATCTTGCAGATAGGAAGCATTGATTGTCTGGACGCCATCTTCTGAACTGTATTCACCCAAAATGCTGGCATCATTTTGATTCACCAGACGCAGCCTGAAGGAACTGGTACCCCAGTCACAACTTAAAAATCTTTCCATTAAACCATGCGTATTTTTGGGTTTATCCAAAGTCATCTTATTTATAAAAACTAATGTCTTTGTATTTTATTTTTGAAATTAGGAAAATCAGGTGAAAATTAAATCAAAATCCAATAATTTTAAATTTAATCCGGGTTCAAAACCAGAATAGCGGATAGACATAAAAAAAACCAGGGAGCTTTTCCATATGAAAAGCCCCCTGGAAAATTAATCCAAAAAAGGAAATTAGGTTAACTTAATCGATCCTTCTCCTGCCATATATGGATCTGACCTGCTGTGACTTCCAAACTCCAACCTGCCACAATATCGTTTCAAATAGGAATCGTTTTCTGCCATTTTTAGGCTGAAATCATACCATCCATAACTGGAGGTAGTAGAGATTTTTACCGGTTTTTTCTTACCGGAATTTATTGAGATGAATTTATTTCCCTGATTGTAGGCATTATCCGATAAAATAAGTGATATAGGTCTTCCGGAACGATTCTCAAGTTCTAACAGAAAATGGCCCTTTTGCGATAGCCCATCTTCGGTTTTGTAAAATGTCTCGGTAGTCAGTCCTGTTGTCTCTTTATTTCCTTTAAACTCTCTGAAAAAGCCATTGGGTCCATAAACCAATAAATGATATTGATTTCCCTTAAAGGCCTGAATTGGCCAGTTATAAGACACCTGATCTCCTGCTTTTACGGCAAAGGACCATGTCTTGAAGTGGGTTATTTGACCGGTTAAACTATCCGTATAATGACCGGGAGCATAAACCAGGAATGGAGCTCCAAGCGCTTTCTTTCCAAACCTTCGGTTTGATGCCTGAAAATTAATAGTAATACCCCTTCCCTCGGGATCCACATTGCCATCCACATAAAGTTCATAGGCCAAAGCATTGGAAGGCTTGGTACCCTCCTCTTGTCTTGGAACCCATGGCGAGTCTAAAGGGTTTTGGTTTATTTGTCTAATTTCTTCCTCCTCAAGGGCCTTGAAATTATCGGGCAAATCCTTAAAACCTGCATTGAAAATTGCTTTTACATGGCTTTCCAGATTTACCAAATCCGGAAGATCAGTTTTTTCACCATTGTAGGGTCGGAATACCGAGGTTAGGTCACCGCAAATATTTCGTCTCCAAGAGCTGATATTGTCTTCACGAATCAGTTTACCTTTTTTATGGGATAAAAACTTTTCCAGGAATAGAATGGTTGAAGAGATATCACAAACTTCAGAGTTCACCCAACCTCCCCTACTCCAGGGTGAAGCCACAATCAAAGGTACCCGGTACCCCAAACCAACGGGGCTTTCTCTGGCATCCTCAGGCTGAATCCCGGGATAATTCAGTTCTTGCTCCAATGTTACAAATTCTCCTCTGGCATCTAAGTCCTTTGACATGCTGCCGCTGGAATCATCTCCGGGCTTTGGAGGCACAAAAGGGGGAACATGATCAAAATATCCATCATTTTCATCGTAGTTAAGGATAAAAATGGTTTTTTTCCAGACCTCAGGGTCTTTGGTTAAGATATCCAAGGCTTCGGATACATACCAGGCACCGTACCAGGGCGCACTGGGATGATCAGAGAAATTTTTTGGCGCCACCAAATAGGAAACTGTAGGTAATTCCCCTCTGTCCACATCCTTTCTGAATTCGTGAAAAATATCTCCTTTTGGAATCTTCGTCTCTCGATCCTGATCTCCATCTTTAAACCTCAAACTTTCAGTTTGGTGGTAATGAGGATCATTGATATTAGTGGTAAAGGCCCTTTGGTGCATTTCTTGCTCCCTTGGGCTAAGCCTGGCAAATGTTTCAGGATTAAATTGAGCAATGGCTTTTTCCACCTGAAGCAATGCCACTTTTTTCCGATCCAAAAACTTTTGAAGTTCTTCTTTGTCTGCATCCAAAGCTTTCCCGAGCGATGTTTCCAAATTGGCTATTTCTTCCGGAAGATGCTTTTTCTGATGCAGGAGGTATTCATAATGGCCAGGGGTATAACGTACCCCAAACTGCTTGAACCATTCCAGATTATTGTCTGTGAAATTGGCCAGCCAGGATTCATCTTCTCCTTCAAGCAAGGTATTTACACTTACTTCATTCTGATAGACTTTCCAGGAAATGCCATTGTCCTGCAAGAGGTCTGGAAAAGTTTTCCAATCCACTTCCTTTCCATAGGTATGTTCCCCGTTTCTCACCAAAGGTTTCTCATCAGGCTCACCTACAGATTTACCCGCCCAAAGGTAGTTTCTATTGGTTGTGGTGCCAGTGAGTGCGGCACAAAAATGCTGGTCGCAAACGGTAAATGCATCGGCAAAAGCATAATAAAAAGGAAGATCCTCACGGTCATAAAAACCCATGGTCATGGGAACATGACTGAATTCCTTTCTTCCAGGCCTTTTGGCCTCTATCCAGCCGTCATACTTTCCGCCATTTCTGGCATCTACCTGATTTTCCCAGGAATGGGGAATGGAACTCATCCATGTCGATTTAGTATCTTTGATGTTTAATCGGAAAGGGGCAAAAGTCTGGCCCTGATTATCTTTCTGTAGCCATACGAGGTTCTTATCCGGAAGCCGGATCGCCCTGGGATCATTATATCCCCTTACCCCTTTTAACTTTCCAAAGCAATGGTCGAATGATCGGTTTTCCTGCATCAATATCACCACATGTTCTGCATCCAAATAGGATGTGCCCATTTCTGGGTTAATGGCCATAGCCTTCTGAATGGTAGAAGGCAAGGTTCCCCAAAGGCCTGCCCCTCCGGTAAAAATGGCTGCCTTTTTTAAAAAATCTCGTCTGTTTTCATTCATAGTGATTGTAATTGAAATGGCAAGATCTTAAGCTTGGGAAATTGCCAGGTTTTTAATAATCAAACCTAAGGGAAAATAAACAATCTTCCCTTAGGCTCATGCTTTTAAGCTTATTCTACATCCCACCAAACACGGGTAGTAATTCTGTCTGCACCCTGGACACCGATGGCATCATCATAATTATCCCGATTTAAAGCCTGTATGCTACTAGGGTACATGAACCTCACCGGAACAGAATCGATAAATGCCGCAGGTCCAGGTTGTATTTCAGGAATCCCGGTCCTTCTCCAATCAAACCAGCCTTCAAGACCGTTGAAAAACAGGGCTAGCCATTTTTGGGTACCAATTTTTCTCAATTTTTCTTCCTGGCTACCTTCATAAATTACCTGATTCTGAGAAAAATATACCGGTGAGGGCTGTACCGCATCTGCCAGAACATTGAGGTTGGCGACTCTTAAGCGCTCTTCGTAATAATCGAATGATGCCCGCATTCCGTTTTCATAATACGTGCCGGCATCTCCTACCGAGATGTACCCTTTTTCCCTTGCCTCTGCCAAAATAAACTGCAACTCCGGATATCCCATCAATATGGTTTGAAAACCTACTGGGGAAGCAAATTCCGAACAGGTCAGACAGGAAAACAGTAATCCAACCCTGGAAATAAAATTCGATCCCCCCTTATTGGGATCACCAGAGGGAGAATAGCCATAAGCATTCTCATCGGCCAGGCCATTGGGTACTCCTGCATAATCTTCCGGTCCGCCAATAAGACCTGCACCGCTGTCATTTGTAGGTTGAAAGTAAGCAAACAATCTAGGGTCTTCCATATCTTTTAAATACCCTTCAATTGTGGTACTTAAACGGTATTCATCAAAGGAGCCAGACCTGGTGGTATACAGGTAATGTTGATTGGGTACATCCTGAAGGTATTGCAAGGCCGCGTTATCCGCATTGTTTTCAAATAAGGGAAATTGACCCGGATTACTGACAATGGCCTGCATGGCCGCAGAAGGGTCTTCCCTGTCAGAAAGCCGCATCAAAGCCCTTAGCCGCAAAGAATTCGCTAATTTTCTCCATTTCATAACATCACCTTGAAAAAGAATATCTCCTTCTATCCCCTCGGAAGAGCTACCCAACAGCTGATTGGCCCGTTCCAAATCAGCCAATATCCCATCATAAATGACATCTTGCCGGTCAAATCTTGGGTAATTGATCCCTTCCTTAGCACCTATGGCTTCGGAATAAGGCAGGTCTCCGTAGGCATCCGTCATAAAGGCATACATCAGAGACTTCATAACAAGAGCTGCACCTACGTAATTGTTCTCTCCCAATTCTCCGGAAATGATTACCATGTTGTTCACATCCCGCAGGGTATTATAAAAAACACTGTAAGGATTGCCTTCAGGTCCCCAGTTGTACCGGTCTTCGTTGGTAAACTGAATTTTTGCAGTGTATTGCATGACCACGTTTCCTATGCCCCAGCCTTTTCCAATGATTTCGGCAGCCGTGTTTCTGATAATGTTGGGCAATAAAAGAGAAGAGGAAACCGTCTCCGGACTATTGGGATTTCGGTTAACTTCTTCAAAATCCTTATCGCAACTGACTAGCCCCATAAACAGCAATAATGAGAGGGCGCTGAATAAATATTTATATGTCGATTTCATAAGTGTATATTTTGTGATTAAAGACCATTGTCTGCCTTTCGGTAAACAGGAGATTTCGCAGGTTTTATAGTTGTCTCCTTCTTAGTTGCTCGCTCCATGCTCAATTTCATATTGATCTTATTTTTTAAATTAAAATTTAAGGTTCAAATTAAAACCTATACTTCTGGTGGACGGGAAGGCCATATCCTCTACTCCAGGTATGAGTGTTCCGCCGCTCATTGACATGGTTTCCGGATCAAAATGCGGGTTTTCAGTCCATAGCGCCAGGTTCCTGGCAACAAGTGAAAAGCGGGCTTCCTGGAAGGGCAATTTACTCATGGCAGCACCGGGCAAATTGTATCCCAGGGTGATTTCCCTTAATTTCACAAAAGAGGCATCGTACTTGGCGGCTTCCACATTGCTTCGCTCGTAATACCTGTTGTGCCAATCCCTTGAACTAATTTTCATTTCATTGGGTACGTAACTTCCGTCCGATGTCTGAATTACACCGGGGCTAATGATGCCATTTCCCTCTATCGATAAATCATAGCCATTTTCCCTGCCCAACAATGTCTCCTCCAGCTGCCCTGACGTGCTGCCAATGGTTTTTGTTCTGGACACAACAATGCCCCCATACCTGATGTCAAACAGAAACCCGAAAGACAATCTTTTATAATTGAAATTATTTTGTATTCCCAGCATCCAATCAGGATTATAATTTCCCTGAAATACCAATTCTGTGGCAGTCAAAGGGGTTCCTGAGGTATTGTGAATAATCTGGCCAAAATAGGGGCTATTGGTATCGGTCACTCTGGCAAAGCCCCTTCCGTAGATATTCCCCATTCTTTCGCCAATCCTGGCCTGAATGGTCGCTCCATTTCTACCCACCATGGAGTAGGTATCCAGATCATCTGTCAGCTCCAGCACCTTACTTCTGTTTCTGGTGAAATTGGCCATGACATTCCATTTCAAACCATTGACTTTCTGAATCGGACTACCTGACAAAACCAATTCAACCCCATTGTTTTGTATTTCTCCGGCATTGATAATCCTGCTGGCGTATCCTGTGGAAATGTCAAGTTCTATGGGAATGATCTGATTTCTGGTCCGGTTGTCATAATAGGTGAAGTCCAGCCCTAACCTTCCCTTCAAAAGCCTGAGATCCGCCCCAATTTCAAAGGATCCGGTCCTCTCTGGCTTTAATGAGGCATTGGCCAGTCGGTTGGATTCGGTTTTACTTTGAATGGATCCCCAGGCTGTTGCCGGATTGAAAACATTCGTGAGGCTATACGGATTGGTGTCATTTCCCACCTCGGCATAGGCCGCCCTGACTTTGAAAAAAGAGACTGCTTCCGGTAAAGTAACCATATCTGAAATGATACCGCTCATGGTGGCAGATGGATAAAAATAGCTGTTGTTTCCTACCGGAAGGGTACTGGACCAGTCATTTCTGCCTGTAATGTCCAAAAATAAGATATTATTGTAACCTATCTGGCTGAAACCATAAATGGAATTGATCCTTTTTTCAGATACCATGTGGTCTACCTGAAGGTTAACTGCAGTATTGGTGAAATTATAGATTCCCGGGATCAGCAATTGAGGGGCCATGGTACGGGTAAACCTGTTTTCCTGAACCATTTGATTGCCTCCCAATGATAGCGAGTAAGACCATTTCACATTTTCTGTTTCAGAATAGGTCAACAAAAAATCCGTATTCCTCTCGCTGAAGTATACCGCATCTTCCCGGTAACTTCCCAGAGGAAACCTCATGGTACTGAAGGCTCTTTTTCGGTCCCTCAGGTCATTATACTGATCTAAACCAGTCCTGACCATCAGGTTTAATTTATCCAGGATTTTGTAATTGGCCACCACATTCCCGAATACCCTGTCTTTGGATTGCCCGTTGGTATTTTCATAAACGTTGAAATAGGGATTATCGTGGTAATTGTAGTTGTAATTGAACTGCTGCCTGCCCTCAAGGCCTGGCATCCAATAATTTCTAAGGTTTCCTGTGTTGATTTGTCTGCCGTACCAAATCCACAGGTACATCAGGCTCTCCGTTCCATAACTGATGCTGGGACGGTTTCCACTATTGGTTTTCTGGTAGTTGATGGCCGTGGTAATGGTCAGACGATCCGTGATATTACTTGTACCGTTAAAGGCAAGCGTGTTTCTTTTCAGATCCGTATTGGGTATCGTTCCTTTTTGGTCAAGGTTGGTCCAGGAAAACCGGAAATTAGATTTCTCATTGCCGGAGGCGATGGAAACATTATTGGATAAGGTTACCCCTGTTTGAAAAAAGTCTTTGATGTTATTGGGTTGCGATACCCATGGAGTTGGCGTGATGGTACTGCCTTCAGGTGCATTCAAATCTCCACCTCTAAACCCTGCTACACTCCTGGGAGAGTCAAACTGAGGAATAGTAGTTCCCTGGTCCATTTCAGGTCCCCAACTTTCATCTACGCCATCCGCAATACCTGCCCCTGCCCCATTGACAAAAGAAAATAAACCGTTATTTCCCTGTCCGTACTTGTCTTGCCAATCAGGAAGTACCAGGGGGGTATCGAAAGTTGTATTGGAATTGATGCTAACTCCCAGACCCTTTTTGTTTTTTCCGGATTTTGTAGTGATCAAAATGGCACCGTTGGCTGCTCTGGAGCCATAAAGGGCTGCAGCAGCAGGGCCCTTCAAAATGCTCATGGATGCGATGTCATCCGGATTGATTTCTCCGGCCGGATTCCCATAATCCACTTCCTGGTTACCGGAACCGGATGAACCCACAATATTGTTGCTGATCGGAACACCATCGACCACAAACAGGGGCTGGTTGGCATTGATATTCAAGGATGATTCACCCCTGATGGTAACCCTGGAGGACCCTCCAATACCACTGGAAGAATTGGTGATTTGTACACCGGCCACTCTTCCACTAAGAGAGTTCATCACATTCGTTTCCCTGGCCTCGGTAAAACGATCTCCGTCCACCGCCTGTACGGAATAACCCAGTGCTTTGGTCTCTCTTTCCACACCCAATGCGGTAACGACCACCTCACTCAATTCTTCGGAGGAGTATTCCAATACCACATCAATGGTAGACCGGTTTCCCACGACCAACTCCTTAGATTGAAAACCAATGTAGGAGAACACGAGTATGGCTTCATTCGAGGGTACTTCCAGTTCATACCTGCCATCCAGATCTGTAACGGTGCCCCGGGTGGTACCCTGTATCAACACAGAGGCACCTAACACCGGCTCCCCATTGGAGCTTTCCGTAACCAGGCCCTGCACGGTTCTGGATTGGGCCCATAAAGCTTGGCTATTGACCAAAAGCAATAGCAAAGACAGTATTCCCATACATTTTAATGCACGGGAAAATTGCCCTCTAACATAAGGTACTGATTTCATCATAGTAATGTACGTTTAAGATATTGGTTTATAAAAGAAAAAATAATCAAAGAAAGATATAATAATCAATACTTCCTTTCACTAAGCGGTAGGTTAATAGGATTTCAGCAAAGATTTAATAACCAATCAGGAAATTCTGATAAAGCAGGTAAATTCTTTATAAAAACCTCTTAAGAAAGGAAATACAAATCTTTAATTCTAAATATAATTAATATTTAAAATTAAAATAAATATTTATACAAAAATGATAAATAAAAAAATTTCTAACTATCTGTCCGTCTTTATTTAATTATAAATAAAAAGTTAAAAATTTAATATAAAATTAAAGGAAAGACCACATACGCGACATTTGGATTCAATCTCTTAAATGATAGGCTTTGGGGTGGGTAAAGGCCCTTATTCCCAAATGTGACAAAGTGACCCCCAATCCAGAATTTTTTCTTCCTGTCCAGGGCAAATTCGGACTTACCCTATCGCAGCAGTTCCAATAGGCCGTACCTGTGGGAAGCTGCTCCAAAATATTTTTTGCCCTTTTCTCATTTGCTGAAAAAACCGCGGCTGTCAAACCGTAATCGGTATCTTTCATTAAGGTGAGGGCTTCTTCATCGTTTGCAACGGATTGAATGCCAATAACTGGACCAAAAGACTCTTCTTTCATGACAGCCATTTTGTGATTCACCCCTGTCAATACTGTTGGCCGCAGGTAGAACCCCTTTTCTCCCCAACGCCTACCCCCCGTCTCTAAGCGGGCACCCTGCCGGATTGCATCCTGAATTTGATCCAAAATGATATCCAATTGATCCTTTCTGGTAAGGGGGCCTATAAAAGTTTTTGGATCTAAAGGGTCACCAATGGGATATGCCTCCACTTCAGTCACAAAAGCAGCTACAAATTCATCGAAAATGCGCTCATGCACGTAAATCCTCTCCACCGCACAACAGCTTTGTCCATTGTTGTAAAATGCTCCCTCAGCCGCATTGAGGGCAGCCTGTTTGACATCAAGTACATCATCCATTACGTATAAGGGATCTTTGCCTCCAAGCTCCAATTGTACAGGTACCAGTTTTTCTGCCACTTTCTTTGCAATATATTTTCCGGTTCTGTAAGATCCGGTAAAAAAGTAGCCATCCAAATCTGCTTCCAAAAGCATTTCTCCAACAGCAGGCCCACCAATAAAACATTCAAAAGCATTTTCTGGTACGCCTGCTTTCCAAAGCAGTTCTCTAAACTTTAAACCGGTCAGGCTGGCATATTCAGAGGGCTTGTAGGCTACTGCATTTCCTGCTACCAGGGCATATAAAAAAACATTATAACCCACATTGTAGGGAAAATTCCAAGCTGATATGTTGGCTATAACCCCCAGGGGTTCATAGACAATTAGCTCCCTGGTCGGACCATCTGCTGTCACCATTTCCTGAGACAACCATTTGGCAGCCGCCGTCTCTATATGAACTATTCGGTTATGTGCTCCTGTAATTTCATTTTTCGCTTGCTGAAGGGGTTTTCCGGTTTCCCGGCTGAGCAGCAGGGACAGTTCTTCCAGGTTTTCCCTGACCAGATTACCAAAACGACTAATTATGGAAATCCTTTCTTCCAGGGGAACTTTGGCCCATTTAGACTGACCTGATTGTAATCTTTTTATTTTTTCATTGACACTTTCCGCATTGTCTACGGGCAATGATTCTACAAGCTGACCTGTGGCAGGGTTAATGATGTCCATTATTTATTGGTTTTTTACTTTTTCTATAAAGTAAGCATATAATTTTAAAGGGTCAAGCAAGGGTTTTCCTTTTCCGACTGAAAACTCAGGATGCCATTGAACCCCAATGATGTTTCTATTCGGGGCCATATTGGCTTCTACAGCTTCAATCATACCATCCTCGGAACACCTTGCAAGAATTTTCAAACCTTTTCCCAGTGTTTTGATTCCCTGATGGTGAACTGAGTTTACCATTCGGTTTTCGATGCCTTTATATATTATGTCAAGGGTTTCATTTTTTGCAAAGGTGATCTGATGAGTCAGGCTATCGTACTTTGCTGCATTCCTGTGAATAATGGACTGGGGTACCTGGGTGGCAATATCCTGATAGAGGGTCCCTCCAAAATACACATTCAATAATTGGATCCCCCGGCAAATGGCAAGGACAGGTTTCTTTTGACGGACTGCAAAATCCATTATAGCCATTTCATACTTGTCCCGATAAGGGTCACCTAGCCATTTTCCTGCCTGTATGGGTTCCTCTCCATAGGTTTGAGGGGAAAGGTCTGTCCCACCCTGAAACACAAATCCATCCAATTCCGTAAGTATTTCTACCAACTTATCAAACGGAAGATCAGGAATCAAGACCGGAAGAACCCCCTCCTGTGCTACGTACCTGAACATATCTGATTCCACATAGGCAAGATTTTTTGGTCCAAATACAAGCCTGGATGGATCCGGATACATAAAGCAGGAACTGATGCCTATTTTCAACATAAATTAAAGTGCTGTAAGATAAATAGTTTCAAAATCCTTTTGGCTAACAGGCTTAGGATTATTTGGGTGACAAAAGTCAGCAATCGCCAAAGCAGAAAGGGTGGGAATATGGGATTTATTAACACCTATCCCGGAAAGATGGGTCGGTAAGCCTAATTTCACATTCAATTCTTTGATAAAACCGTTTAATTGATGCCCTTCTCCTTTGTTAAAACCTAACTTAAGAGCCATTTGATCAAACCTTTCTTCGCTGCCTTCATAATTGAAATCAAGACCATATGGTAAATTTACCGCATTTGCCAGACCATGGTGGGTGTCCAGTAAACTGGACAAGGGATGGGCAAGGCTGTGAACAATTCCGAGACCTTTCTGGAAGGCTATGGCCCCCATCATAGAAGCCATCAGCATTTTACTTCTGGAAAGCAGATCAGGTTGCAAAGTAGCCTTTTCCAAAGATTCTCCAATCAATTGAATCCCCTCTAAGGCAATTCCACTACACATCGGGTGCCAATTTTTTGACAAATAAGCTTCAATATTGTGGGTAAGCGCGTCCATGCCTGTGGCCGCTGTCACAAAAGGAGGCAAATCCAAGGTCAACTTTGGATCGGCAAAAACCATTTTTGCCATCAATGAAGGGGCGAAGAGTATCCTTTTCTTCTTGCTTTCATCCTCAGAAATGATGGCACTTCTGCCTACCTCACTTCCGGTGCCGGCTGTAGTAGGAACAGTGATAAAATGGGGGATTGGCTCAGTAACGTATTGATCGCCTCCGATCAAATCATCATAATCAAACAAATCCCTGTGGTGGTTGATACTTAAGGCAATGGCCCGGGAAACATCCAGTGCCACTCCTCCCCCAATCCCTACAATAGCATCTCTCTGTGTAGATTGATACTGTTCTTTTCCCTTATGTACATCTGATTTTACGGGATTTTTATGTACATCCGAAAATACCTCTACAGCAATACCAACGCGAGAGAGATCAGCGGTTATTTTTTTAAAAAAATCCAGTTCTTTTACCAAAGGATCGGTAACCAAAAGAGGACGGCTTAGATGATGGGCTTTCAGGTATTCAGCAAGCTCCGAAATGACCCCTACTCCAAATCGGATCTGGGTGGGGAAATTAAAGTTGAATTTATCTTGTATATTCATTTTTTGTACGGTAATAAATAGGGGTGTTTTTTGTAAAAATCAGATGATTTCAAAATATCTTTTTCTTTCCCAATCGGTAACTTTAGCATCAAATTCCCTGCACTCCCATTCCCTGGTTTTACAGAAATGCTGGACAAAAGCTTCTCCAAAAAGGTCATTGGCCAAATCGGAATTTTTCATGAGGCTGCTGGCTTCTTTAAGGGAAGTGGGTATGGTTCCATTGGAATAGTCTTTGTATCCATTACCGACAGTCGCTGTTTTATTCAATTCCAACTGCTGCTCAATCCCATATAATCCGGCTGCCAGACAGGCGGCCATGGCCAGATAAGGGTTGACATCCGAGCCAATTACCCTGGTTTCCAGCCGGGTAGATTTTTTTCCACCAGACAGCACCCTCAGGGCTGTAGTCCTGTTATCTCTCGCCCATGTAAGGGTTGTTGGTGCCCAGGCTCCTTCCACCAGCCTTTTGTAGCTATTTATGGTGGGCGCAAACATGGGAAGCATATAGGGCAGACAGTGCAGTTGACCAGCAATATACTGTTCCATCACTTTGCTCATCTGCCATTTACCCTCTGGCTCATAGAAAAGGTTATTTTCAAGGTTTTTGTCCCAAAGGCTTTGGTGCACATGCCCTCCGTTTCCCGGAAGTGTCTCAGACCACTTGGCCATGAAGGTAGCCATCAATCCATGCCTGTAGGCAATTTCCTTTACGCTGGTTTTAAACAAAACTGCCCGGTCTGCTGCCAGGAGAATTTCGCTGTATTGAATCGCCGCTTCGTACACGCCAGGGCCTGTTTCGGTATGTAAACCTTCCAAAGGAATTTCAAACCTATGGCAGAGTTCAAACAAGTCATTGAAATATTCGCTTTTCAGAGAGGCCCTTAGAATGGAATAACCAAACATTCCCGGTGTCATGGGTTTGGCCAGATCCGGTTTCTCATTTCCAAAAGCTTCCGGGGTAACTTCAAAGTTAAACCATTCAAATTCCTGAGAGAATTGAGGCATAAATCCGGCATCCAGTGCTTTTTGTTTGATCCGTTTTAATAATGACCTCGGGCAAACCAAGGCTCCCTGATCCTTGTCCTTTTCAAAATCAGCCAGAAAAAATGGCATGTCCTGATCCCAGGGGATTTGTCTTTGGGTAGACAAATCTATCCGGGCCTGAAAATCCGGATAGCCGGTATGCCAACCTGTGACGGAAACATTATCATAAGATTTGTCCTCCATATCCCAGCCAAACACCACAGCACAAAAGCCCAAGCCCCCATCCAGCATGGAAATAAATTTGTCCAGGGATACTACCTTTCCCCTCAAAACCCCATCAATATCCACTATGGCCAATTTAATCTTGTTACAGGATTTGGCTTTCAATTCTTCAATAAGACCTTCTTTTGTAGTTTTCATGTGCTGTCAGGCTTTGTGAATAAATAATTTGAAAAACAGGTAGGAACCCAGGAGCATGGCGAAAAATATCAAGGCCAGGTTAAAATTGTAAATTACCATCGCAATCATTGAAATACTTGCAATAATCAGGGCTACCACAGGGAAAAGCGGGTAAAAAGGAACTTTAAAAGGCCTATACAGATCAGGTTCGTTTTTTCTAAGTTTTAAACAGGCAATCATCGATAAGATGTAAAGGCCCAAAGCACCAAATACAGCGATGGTGATGATTTCACCCGTCTTGCCTGTAAGCAAAGCAATGATCCCAATGAGCATGTTAAACAGCAAGGCATTGCCCGGAGTCTTAAATCGTTTGTTCACCTTGCCAATAGCCGGGGGGGCATACCCCACTCTTCCAAACTCAAAGGTGGTTCGGCCAGCTGCCAAAATGATCCCATTAAAAGAGGCCACCAGGCCGAATAGCGCAATGAAGGTTAAGATTTGATAATTCCAATGTCCTTCTCCTACCACCATGCTCATAGCCAGGGGCAAGGGAGAGTCTGAGGCTATTCCTGAATCATCTGGGTATACAATGGCCTCCCATCCACCAACTCCAACCGCAGACGCAAAAGTCAAAATGCAGAGAATTACCAGGGTAAGCAAAGCAAAACCAAAGCCTTTTAAAATGTTTTTCTGTGGATTTATCGTTTCTTCTGCCACATTGGCTACCCCTTCTATGGCCAGAAAAAACCAGATGGCAAATGGAATCGCAGCAACGATTCCGGCATAGCCCTGATGAAAGCCTTGTATTTGTAAGTTTTCAAACTTGAATTCAGGCAGCGTAACGCCGGCAAAAAACAATAATCCCAACACAGCCACAATGGTAATAAAAAGTTCAAATGTCGCAGCTACCTCTAAACCAACCACATTTAAACCGGTAAAAATCAGGTAAGCCGCTATCCCTATGTATAAAATATTCCACTCCGGAAAAAAAATCCCGAAATATGCCCCGATGGCGGAAGCTATGGCCGGGGGAGCAAAAATGAATTCTATATTTTGGGACATTCCGGCCAGAAACCCCAAATGCTTTCCCAAACCCCTCTCTGCATAAGAAAACGCCCCACCGGCTTTTGGAATGGCACAGGCCATTTCCGTATAGCTGAAGGTAAAGGTGATATACATGATGATGATAAAAAAAATGGCAATTGCGGCTCCCCATGTACCTCCCTCAGCAAGTCCCAGATTCCATCCAAAATAATTCCCTGAAATGACATATCCCACTCCCAACCCCCACAACATAAATGGTCCTAAAGTCTTTTTTAATTGGCTGTCCTGGACGGGGCTGGTATGATTCATGCTAATTTTACTTTTAATTGATAAAAGAGACTATTCCAAAAGAAATGAAGGTGCTATTAGAAGAAAATAATTGCGATCAACTGATCTCACCAAAAATAGAAATTTATTTGATTTAAATTTATCGCTTGATCAATTAAGCTTAAAATAAAATCCCCAAGACGCATAATTTCTAAGAAATTGAATAAATAACCCATTTGTAAAACGGCAAAATTAAATTTAATGAAAAAAGTATCCGTAATAGGTGCAGGAACCATGGGAAGTGGTATCGCCCACACTTTTGCTCAGCAAGGATTTGAGGTTCAACTGATTGACAAGGACAAAGAACCACTGAAAAACGCCATGGAATCCATAGAAATGAACCTGAAAAGGCAACAGGTAAAAGGTCTTATTGACTATCAGAAAGTTAAAGAAACAGTTAGAAACATTCAACCGGAAGGTGATTTAAAAAAAGGCGTTGAGTCGGCGGACCTGGTAGTAGAAGCCGTAATTGAAGAGTTTGATGCCAAGGCAAAGATCTTTCAGCAATTGGATAAATTTTGCCCCAAAACATGCATCCTGTCCAGCAATACCTCGTCTATTTCTATAGGCAAACTTGCTGCTTTTACCAAAAGGCCGGATAAGGTCATCGGAATGCATTTTATGAATCCCGTACCGGTAATGAAACTTGTAGAAGTCATATCGGGAATCAATACTTCCCGGGAGACAGTAAATGCCATTTTGAAAGTGACAGCATCTTTGGGAAAAAGCCCGGTTATGGTTAAGGATTACCCGGGTTTTATCGCAAACAGGATTTTGATGCCCATGATCAATGAGGCTATTTTCAGCCTGCATGAAGGAGTGGCTGGAGTGGAGGAAATAGACCAGGTCATGCATTTGGGCATGGCCCACCCCATGGGGCCATTAGAACTTGCAGATTTAATAGGTTTGGATGTATGTTTGGCCATCCTTAAAGTTCTTCAGGAGGGTATGGGATCCAACAAATATGCACCTTGTCCCCTTTTGGTTAACCTGGTGAACGCAGGATACCGTGGAAAGAAAAGCGGAGCAGGTTTTTACGAATATCAATCTGGAACAAAACAGAAGCAGGTCGCATATTATTTCAACAACCATTAAGTTTTACAAATTATGCATATCGCCGTATCAGGAAACATTGGTAGTGGAAAAACCACCTTGGTGAAAAAATTAGCAGTACATTATGGCTGGCAGGCTGAGTTTGAATCCGTGGAAGAAAATCCATACCTGGTTGATTTTTATGACAACATGCGCAAATGGTCGTTTCATTTGCAGGTACATTTCCTCCACAGCCGATTCAATCAGGTAAGGAGAATTCAAAATAGTCCAAATTCAACCATTCAGGATAGAACCATCTACGAAGATGCCCATATATTTGCTGCAAACCTCCATGAGACCAAATTAATATCCAGCAGGGATTATAATAACTATCTTGAATTGTATCATTCTATGGAAATGTTTGTCAGTCCCCCTGACTTATTGATTTATCTGAAAGCAGATATTCCCAAGTTGGTAGATCAAATAGAGAAAAGGGGCAGGCAATATGAAAAAACCATCCAAATCTCCTATCTGAAAAGTTTGAATGACCATTATCAAAACTGGATATCTGGCTACAAGCAAGGAAAACTATTGGTGATCGATGTAAACGAAATGAATTTTGTGGATAATAGAGGGCATTTTTCTGAGATCGTGGGCAAAATAGACCGTGAACTTTTTGGGCTGTTTACATAATCAGGACATTTTCCTAAGCAACCAGGTACCGATGGTTTTTAGCAAATCGGGACCCGGATGTAGCAAAAGTTTATCCACTCTTTGAAGCTGACCTCCGATCATCAGGTTTTCATAGGCGGGAATCCTCATCAATCTGTAGCCATGCAAGCGTGAAATCAGGTCATATTGCAAGTCATTGTAAGCATTTAACTTCCAACCTGATGCCCCGTTTCCTGATAAATCACCGGCTTCCTCAGCAGGCCCAAAGCAGCTTGACGCTAAGGGAGGACCTTTCCACACCCTATCTTGTAAACCGGAAAGCAGACATTCCCTTTCATGAGCCCGACACATTCTCAAATACCCCGCGTGCCAGGGGAAATTAAAGACCTGGTAAAGCGATGACTTTAAAGTGGCTAACCTATACCTGTTAAAATGTTTGGAATCGTCATAAAGCAATACATTTTTTCCTACTTTTATTGGAATTTTTAAATTTTTTAAAGTAGGCATGGCACCCTTCCCATTGAGATCACCATAAGCGTCTAAAAGTAATTTTTCCCCTTTTCCGGTTAAGAGTGATTCATTAACAGGCAATTTAAAATCAAGTTCACAGGAAACTTCCAGCATATCAAGTGACTGAATGATTTGAGAAACTTTTTGTTGGTACATAGACAATTAGATCATTGAAACACAAAAACTGTGCAGGACTAAGGCTGGTTTTGCTCAATTCTTTCCTTCAAATTAGGTTTTGATCCTGGAAAGGTAGTTTTGGAAGACATATCTAATCCAATCAAAAGCATGGCCAGTAAAAACAGCATGCCAAAAATAAGGAATATCCACTTATTTCTATTCATTTTCAGAACGGCTTACATTTACTCAAAATTAACCACTGTCATTTTAAATAGTTCCTTCTTGTAAACATATTTTTGAACGAACAAAAGGCTAACAACGCCTTTATTATCAATTTACTATGCTATAGCTGTTCATTTTTTAGTAAATATGAGTAAATTTAATCTTTATTTATTTTCAATTTACATCCTTTGGGCCTTATTATTGCGTTAAATTGCAGTAGTAATCAAACAATGAATTTCTCAAAACATCACCTGTTAGTTTAGACTTCACCTTTTATGTATAAACAGATCAAACCGGATATGATCTATCATTATTTTGATCAGGACATTGAACTGATTTATGAAATAATTGAATTGGTAATTGATTTAAACATACAGGATCTAAAGAATTTAATGCCTTTGTATGATCTGGGTGAAATTGAAGCCATCAAACAAAAATTTCATAAGTCCAAGCCAGTTTTTGGCTTTTTGGGTGCTTCGGGTATTAATGGATTAATAGAAACCATCGAATTAGACATCAGGGGTCAATTTCCGATATATTATGATGAGCTGCTGCTAATTCTCCATGAGTTGGAGGAAGACCTCCATTCTTTTTTAAAAAAAATAAATCAGTAAATCCTTTTTCAAATTTTAAGTGAGAAAATAAGGTTATTTTGAAAATATTTAGTTTGATTTTTATAATTTAGGCCTGATTTTCACCCAAAATATCCTTTTAAAAAAATCATTGTGGGATAAAGCTTTTTCCCGCGGTTCAACCACAACCACTAACTTATAAAAATGAAAAATTATTTCTGTAAAGAAAATCGCTGCGTTGTACTTTTCCTATTGGTCTTAGGATATTCCTGCCAACCTAAAGAAAAAGCCATTGGTCTTTTGGCAGAAAATGCCATTGTAGTATCTGCTCACCCTCTGGCTTCCAAGGTAGGTAAGGATATCATACAGGAAGGCGGAAATGCAGTCGATGCGGCCATTGCGGTTCAAATGGCATTGGCAGTAGTCTATCCACAGGCAGGAAACATTGGCGGAGGAGGATTTATGGTGATCCGCGAATCCGAGGGGCAATACCATTCCCTGGATTACAGGGAAAAAGCTCCTTTGGCCGCCAGCAGGGACATGTATATTGATGAAAATGGTGATGCCTTGCCTGAAAAAAGCCAAAAT
Source organism: Cyclobacterium plantarum (assembly GCF_011290685.1). Taxonomy (GTDB): domain Bacteria; phylum Bacteroidota; class Bacteroidia; order Cytophagales; family Cyclobacteriaceae; genus Cyclobacterium; species Cyclobacterium plantarum. Next base: position 425,441 of record NZ_JAANYN010000004.1, on the reverse strand, counting down.
GGTCATTTGGCTTCAGGTGTTCCGGGTTCTGTAGATGGAATGGTGAAAGCACATGAAAAATTGGGCTCAATGGAATGGGCTAAATTGATCAACCCTGCCATCAGGCTGGCTGAAGAAGGGTTTGCACTCAGTGAAAATGAAGCTGCCTATTTTACAAGAGCTTCAGAAAATTTGAAAAAATATTCCTCCGTGGATCCTATTCAATTTACTGGTAAAGCCTGGAAAGCAGGAGATGTATTTAAACAGGTGCAATTGGCCAATACCCTGAAACTTATCAGAGACAAAGGGAGAGCCGGGTTTTACAGTGGAGAAGTCGCAGATTACATTATCGCTGAAATGGAAAGAGGCGGTGGAATCATCAGTCTGGAAGATCTGGAAAAATATGAAAGTACCTGGAGGGAGCCATTGACGGGAAGTTATAAAGATTTTAATATTATTACCATGGGACCTCCCAGCAGTGGCGGTTTGATTATATTGCAAATGCTGGGAATCATGGAAAACGATCAGGTTTCCAATCAGGGTGAATCCTATGCTGAATACCTGCATTTGAAGACTGAAATGGAAAGAAGAATTTTTGCGGATAGGGCGGCTTTTATGGCCGATTCGGATTTCTATCCCGTACCTGTGGATGAACTTTTGGATGACAGCTACCTTTCGCAAAGGTTTAGTAATTTTGATCCTCAAAAAGCTACGCCTTCGGACCTGATCATGGAGGGCAAAATATTATCCATGAGTGAGGAAACCACTCATTTTTCCATTGTGGACAAAGAAGGCAATGCGGTTTCCTGCACCACAACGCTCAATGGTGGAATGGGATCCAAAGTCATGGTAGATGGCGCCGGTTTTCTACTCAACAATGAGATGGATGATTTTTCCATCAAACCAGGATTCCCAAATATGTTTGGTGTTTTGGGTGGTGAGGCCAATAAAATTGAACCGGAAAAGAGAATGTTAAGCTCCATGACACCCACTATCATCGAAAAAAACAATGAATTATTTATGGTGGTAGGTACTCCTGGAGGATCCACCATTCCCACTTCGGTCTTTCAGGTGGTTGTGAATGTTATTGAATTTGGGATGGGTATGCAGGAAGCCATCAATGAAAAACGGTTTCACAGTCAGTGGAAACCTGATCAAATCAGTTTTGAAAAGGATTTTGAAAGGGAAAATATTCTGGAAAGCCTTCGCAATAAGGGACACGAACTGAGTGAAAGAAATGGCATTGGAAGGGTAGATGCCATATTGGTGTTGGAGGACGGAATTATGGAAGGTGGCGCGGATCCCAGGGGCATGGATGCTGCTTCAGGCTATTAACAAAGCAGCGAAGATGGGGATGGCAATGAGGGAAAGGACCATGGAAAATAGTATCAATAGAGCAGATGCTCTTTCATTGTGTTGAAATAAACTTGCAAAGACCGTCACATTGGCTGCAATCGGAAATAATGATACCATGCCCAGCATTTGACGGTCTTTGCTTTCCAGAACATCAAAACAAAAATATTCTAACCCTAACAGGACCGCAATAATAACTATTGCACTGATCATTCGGATTCCCAGGATCCAGGATATGGTTTTCCATTGAAATGATTTTATGGATACTTCTTTCAAATTAAACCCTATGATCAGCATACCGGCAGCTGAGACCAGGTTTCCAGTCACATCTGCCGGGAAATCCAAATAGTCGGGATTTGAAGCACCAAACACTTTTAAGCCAATGGCCAAAGCAAATGCATAGATAAAGGGTGTTTTTAAAACTTTGAAAAAAGCTTCAGCCCTTCCAAATTTTGGTCTGGCTACCTGATAGAATCCAATCAGGTCTCCAAATAAAGCCGTGCCCACGTAAATGCAGATCAGGCTGCTTATGCTTTCCGGACCATAGATTGCGGCGAAGGTAGGAATACCGAAAAAGGCCACATTAAAAAATGAGAAAGAACTTTTGATCAGGTATTCATTTTTACCAAGTTTGCGGTAGGTAAGAATAGCAGGAATAACCATCAGAGAGGCCATCGTAAAGGAAATGACAGAAAGAAAAACCAATATTTCTGCATCTGCACTCAAAATGTGATAAATCACCAGAAAGGGCATGAAAAAATAGACCAGTGGATACGTAAGCCAATTCTTATTGATGTCCAATTTCTTTATTCCCAAATAGCCGATCAGCAGGCATAGCAGGAAAGGAAACAAGGATTTGTAAAGCTCAATCGTTATTTCCATCCAAAATTCTAAATAATATTTCCTGAGTCAGGTTTCTTACGGTTTTCACATTAAACCAAACGGCATTAACGTCCATCAGCATCCCATTAACCAAATGGCCAACCGCAAAGATACCATTGCCTCCGGCGGGAGAAAATAATTGCATGGTCCTGGGATTGACCACAGCACCCCCCACCGGATGACTTCTTATCAATTTTTTTTCCAATAAATAGGTGATGAGGGCATTACCCATTTGATCCAATGCCCCGGGACTACCAGTGGCATTGATTAATAATCCTACTTCATAACTTGCTCCACTGACCGTTTTCATTATAAAATTGGCCCCTTCTCCCCTATCCTCTTCCAGGTTTTCAAAAAAAGGAATAACCTTCAACTTACCCATATCAAAGGCTCTTTTTAATTTGTAAGCATTATGAAGTGGCATTCCGTGTCGATTGATTGCCCAATGGGGTCCCAGCCACTTTTTAAATTTGATTTTTTCTTCCACTGATAAAGCATCCCAAAGGGCAGAAGCTTCATGCCTGAGCGAATATGCCAAATTAACCACGGGATCCCCTCGTTTCTCAGCCCATTCAATATCCTTGTCCAATAACTGATCTGCTGGTAATCCTACCCTGTTTAGAGATTTTGCTCGTACAGGATTTCCGGTTATTACTTCCAATTCCTGTAAAAACCAACGAAACAGGAGCTTAACGGGGATGGGCTGCATCCTTTCTCTTTTCCAGCGATTGAGATTTGATAATGTGAGGAATTTTCTTTCTACATTTTTATTTTCTACTGGTTGTACTTTTGGCATCAGGCCATCCGGAGAAAAAAGGTAAATCTGTCCGGCATAATCGTTATCTAGTAGCGTAATCACCGTATCTATGGCACTCAGACTGCTACCCAGGATCCCAATATTCCGGTGCTCCCTGTATTTTTTTAAAATCCTATTAGATGGCCAGGGGAAATCTATATAATTCTTATTGGATCTAAGCTCACTGAATTTATTCGGTTTTGGCGTGCCTACTGCCAGTATTACCTTATCTGCCAAGTGGGCCATTATTCCTTCATTGGTTGTAATCCTGTACTTACCTGCTTCAAAGTCAATTTTTTCTGCCCGCTGCTTATACTGCACTACAGACAATCCTAAATTTTGGGCATGCCGAAGGTACACTTGCATCTGTTCACGCAGGTAATTCCCATAAAAATTTCGGGAGGTATAGCTGTCTTCCAGTTTTCCTCCACCTTTAACAGCCTTGTTTGACTTTCCTCCATTTTCATCCAGCCATTTGGCAAAATGATCCGGCTCCTCAGGAAATATCCCCATTAGGTCTGCCTGTGTATTCAATATATGCCCAGGCTGGTCGGTACCGAATGCCAATCCTTTTCCAAATTGCTCATCTTCTTCATACCAATGAATAGAAAAAGCTTGCGGTTTGCCGGATAGGCCTATTTGGTGAAAAAGATCCACAAATACTGCTACCCCGCACGCCCCCCCTCCGATAATGGCAATATGGTTCATTTTTTGATTTTTTAAGATTTTTTTAGGTAGTGAATATAAAAAAAACCGTGAATAAAACCACGGTTCAATTTATCCTAGATCAGCTCTTCTCTTTCCCAATGCCGGTGTTTGGAAAGCGACTTCAGGAAACCATCAATCGATGTATCGATAAATAATTCTGAAGCACTTTTCGCTGCACCTTTGCAGCAGGGCAATCCAAGTTCATCTATGAATGCCGATGCATCCGAGAGGATCAGTATTGGTTTGCAATGATTAAAGGTGTCCGTGACAAATTCCTTCGCTTTTCCTTTAGACAACAATGCAGTTCCATTTTTATCTCCTCCGGCTATTACCAGCGCATCAAAAAGTACCGCATCCGAGTTAAACAAGGTGGCTGCAATTTCAACCTCTTCTCCCGAATCGGACTTGAGCGTTCCGAGCCCGGTAGAAACAACCTGTAACTTTGCTCCGGCTTTTTTCAGTTTTTGGTTCAAGTCACCCAATTGCTTGCCGTCGTGTTTTCCCAGTGTCAAAAACGCTATCTTCCTTGTTTTTGTCGCATTCTTAAGGTTTTTAATAATGCTTAGCGCATCATCCGATTGTGTTTGTGGCTCCTTCACAATAGGAGTATAATGGCCTTTGTCAGCATCAGCCGGTTTTCCTTCATTAAGGGGCTCAGCAGGTTTCTTTGGGACAGGTACGCCAAGAGCCTGGGCTACCGATTTGGCCATATCCATGTTTATATTGGTCAATTGATTCACCATATTTTCTCTGATATGAGGCCTGGAAACTTTCGATAGCTCAAATTGCAGTGCATTGATAATGTGCTGCTGCTCGGTTTTGGTCTGGCTGTTAAAGAAAAGTTTTGCCTGACTAAAGTGGTCCATAAATGACCTGCTTCGGGTACGTACCTTGTGTCCGTCTATGCGCTCCTCATGACTGTGAAATCCACCATCCTTCATCATCGCCTGGAATGGACATCCATCTGCAATGGAATTCGGATGATAACTGGACGCTCCTTCGTTGATTTGCTGCCGCATGTGGCCATCCCTTTGGTTATTTCTGACAGGATTGATGGATCTGTTGATCGGAATCTCGTGGAAATTTGGGCTTCCAAGTCGGCTGAGTTGGGTATCGGTATAACTGAACAACCTGCCCTGTAATAAAGGGTCATTGGTGAAATCAATTCCCGGAACAAGGTGTCCCGGATGAAATGCAACCTGCTCGGTTTCGGCAAAAAAGTTTGACGGGTTACGGTTCAGGGTCATGGTGCCCACTAGCTGTACTGGCACCTCAGACTCAGGAACCAATTTTGTCGCATCCAGCAGGTCAAAGTCAAATTTATGTTCATCCTCCTCAGGTATCAGCTGTACTCCAAGGTCCCACTCCGGAAAATCACCTTCCTCGATGGCATTCCAAAGGTCTTTTTTGTGAAAATCACTATCCTTTCCTGATATTTTTTGGGCTTCATCCCATACCACCGAGTGCATCCCTAACTTTGGTTTCCAGTGAAACTTGACGAAAGTAGACTCATTATTATCGTTGATAAACCTGAAGGTATGGACTCCAAAGCCCTCCATCATCCGCAAACTTCGCGGAATGGCACGGTCACTCATGGCCCACATGATCATATGAAGGGACTCTGGCATCAATGAAATAAAATCCCAAAAAGTATCGTGTGCTGAGGCAGCTTGCGGCACTTCGTTATGAGGTTCCGGCTTGACGGCATGCACCAGATCGGGGAATTTCATGGCATCCTGTATAAAAAAAACGGGCATATTATTCCCCACCAGATCATAGGTTCCCTCTTCGGTGTAAAATTTCACAGCAAATCCCCGTACATCTCTGGCCAGATCAGTACTGCCTTTCGATCCTGCTACCGTGGAAAATCGGGTGAAGACCGGCGTCTCCTTACCCACCTCGGTAAATATCTTTGCCTTCGTATATTTATCCAGTGAAGTATGCAGTTTAAATACTCCGTGGGCACCGGACCCTCTGGCATGTACAATTCGTTCAGGAATTCGTTCATGATCAAAATGGGTGATTTTTTCTCTTAAAATAAAATCTTCAAGAAGAGAAGATCCTCTATCTCCAGCCTTAAGGCTATTTTGATCATCATTGATTTTAAGACCCTGATCAGTGGTCATGGCCTCCTTATCATTTTTTAACGTATTTTTCTCCAAATCTTTAAGTTTTGGATTGTGCTGGTTTTTAGGGTTTTTCATCAGAACTTTGGTTTAAGTTTATTAAAACATGGTGGAGTTAAAAAAAAATGCCTTTTAAACACTGTTATGGAAATCCAGACGCTTTTTTCGGCAGGTAAAACAAACATACTGAAACCATTTTCCCTAGTCCATTGGAATGGCAGGAAAATGAAATTGGAATGTCATAAAAAATTGACAAACACCCTGCCAAATTTTAATTTTATATTTAAAAAATAACTTTTTATACCAGCAAACATGCGTTTCTTATCCCCTATTTGATCCAATTACTGAATTAGTTTTCCAATAATTTCATTAGCAACTTTTCGCCGGCTGTCAGCACAAAAGGAGATTTACTCTTTTTGATAGGATTTTTTAGTGGAATTTCTTTTGCTTCAATTTTTTGCAAAAGTATAGGATGCACTTAATAGCCCCTGCAAATTCCTGCATACGTGCAAATTTTTCTTCCTGCCTTTGCCGTTCCCATTCTGAATGGTAAATGTATTGATTTCTCCCCTTAAGATCCCTCCCGGTGGCCTGGATATGCCCGTCCTGATATTTACATATGCATAACTCTGTCCACATGGGGGGGAATGACACGGCTTTTGATCCGCCTGATTTGCTTTGTGTTGGTAATTTTTTCATCATTACCGTCTAATAACTATATCCCTTGCCCTTTTTCTTTCGCTGTAGACAATGGGAATCTTCGTCGATATGCTCAACTTTATAATCCATTTTAACTAATTCCATACCCAATAAAGTGCGCTGCTTTTTTCAGGTAATTACCTAGACATTTCTAAACCCAATTCCCTTACCTATATTCTCGCAATTGTTGTCAATGGCGGCCTCTTAAAGATTTTAAAATGGATTTATACAAAATGGGCGCCAGCAAAATGAACATAAGTGCTGACTGTAACCAATATATTGTTAAATTCGATCCCTGTTAAACTCCCTATTAATGAAAAAAACAACCGGTAACGTCAGTTTAAAGAACGTATTCAAAACCATTATCTGGCCCAGAAGAAAGTATGTATTTATTGGTCTTGTTTTGATCATTATCAGCAGACTTTCTGGCCTGGTCCTTCCTTATGCAAGCAAATACCTGGTGGATGAAGTCATTCCTTCCAATGATTTTGATTTACTGAAATGGTTGCTTCTGGCAGTCGGCGTAGCCGTAACACTACAGGCAGTTACGTCCTATGCCCTTACCCAGATATTAAGTGTGGAGGCACAGAACCTCATTGCCAAACTCAGGTCACAGGTACAGGCCCATATTATTCGTTTGCCTATCCGTTTTTTTGACAATGCAAAAACAGGTGAACTGGTTTCCAGGGTAATGACGGATGTGGAAGGGGTTAGAAACCTGGTGGGAACAGGCCTGGCACAAATGGTAGGTGGTGTTTTGACCTCGATCATAAGCCTGGTACTTTTGATTTATATCAGCCCCACCATGACGCTATACGTTTTGGTACCAGTGGCTATATTCGGTTTTATATCTTTGAAAGCTTTTAGTAGAATCAGGCCTATTTTTCGCGAAAGGGGTAAAATCAATGCAGAAGTTACCGGAAGGCTTACCGAAACCCTGGGTGGTATTCGCGTTATCAAGGGCTTTAATGCAGAAAAACAGGAAACCAGGATTTTCGAGGCGGGAGTTCACCGGCTTTTTCTGAATGTAAAAAGCAGCCTCACCGCAACAAGTTTTGTTACCAGCGCAGCTACCTTTTTACTGGGACTGGCATCTGCCGGCATCATGGGTATTGGCGGCTACATGATCATGGAAGAACAATTGACCTTTGGAGATTTTCTGGCCTTCACGCTGCTATTGGGTTTTATGATCGCTCCTATCCTTCAAATGAGTAATATAGGCAGCCAGTTAACAGAGGCTTTTGCAGGATTGGATCGCACAGAGGAACTCATGAACTTACCAGTTGAAGCCGATCCTGCAAAAAGAAATATCCGATTGCCGGAAATTGAAGGATCGGTGGTTTTCCAGAACGTTCATTTTGGATACGAAGCCGGCAATGAAGTCATCAAGGGCATTGACTTTGAAGCCAGGCCGGGATCCGTTACCGCATTGGTAGGGAGTTCCGGTTCAGGAAAAACCACCATTTCCGGTATGGTCGCCTCCTTTTTGAATCCAACGGCCGGACTGGTTACCATCGATGGGCAAGATCTCAGCCAGGTTGATCTGAATTCTTACAGGAGCCAGTTGGGTGTAGTACTGCAGGATGATTTTCTTTTTGAAGGAACCATCCGGGAAAACATCCTTTTTCCCCGACCCGATGCCAGTGAGGCGGCATTGCAGGAAGCCGTGGAATCTGCCTATGTGAATCAATTTACAGATCAGTTTGAAAAGGGGCTGGAAACCGTCATCGGTGAAAGAGGCATCAAACTTTCCGGAGGACAACGACAGCGTCTGGCCATAGCCCGTGCCATATTGGCAGATCCCCGGATTTTAATATTGGATGAGGCGACGAGTAATTTGGATGCTGAAAGCGAAAACTACATACAAACCAGTCTTAAACGTTTGATGAGAGGGAGAACTACCTTCGTTATAGCCCACAGGTTGAGCACCATACGCCAGGCCGACCAGATTTTGGTAATTGAAAAGGGTAAAATAGTGGAGAGAGGAAGGCACGAAGAACTCATCGCTTCTGAAGGAAGATACTATGACTTGTATACCTTCCAGGCAAGGATTTAGCGTCCAGTAAAGCCAGAAACAAAGGTTAATGATTTTAAAAAATTACCTCTACGCTGTACCCGGCAAAAAAAGAAGGAGTCACTACTCTCCAGTAATTACTGCTTCTGCCGCCAGTCTGCCTGAAGTCATGGCAGCATTGATTGACCCGTTTAACAAATGGTCTCCGGCAAGGTAAACATGGTCATACAGTTTGGTATGTTGCCTGGGAATCCAGTGTTTGGCATCTTTGATTACTGGTAATGCATTGGAAATGGTATAGGTTTTCACGTGCTGGAAATAGGTAGCATTGATCCCTGTAAGAGCTTCCAATTCCAATGCAATCAATTGCTCCGGGTTTTCGATTCCCTTGATATCCTTTATGACGGATACCGACAAGAGTGCCCTGCCATCACTGGCATATCCGGGACTCACATCTGTCAAAAACACCAGGTTATTGACCAGAAATTTATCATCCGGTACAAGGCCTATCATCGCTTTTCCTATAAAGGATTGCTGTAAGGTGTAATAAATATTGGTAACTTCATGAAAGGCAGTTTCTTCATGACCTATTAATTTTCCGGGAGGGATTGCAATGATGATATCATCAGCTGTAATGGTATTTTCATCTTCCAGAATGATTTTATTCTTTTCCACACGTACAACCCCCGTATTGTATCGAATTTGCGTATGCTCCAATTTTTCAAAGAGTTGCTGGCTCAATTGACCCATCCCCTTTTCAGGAATGGCAGCCTGCCCTTCAGCAAACATCTTAAAAACAAATTCAAACATTCGGGAAGAAGTGGAAAGGGATGTTTCCAGGAAAATTCCCCTGAAGAAAGGGGCAAAGAAATTTTGAATGATTTTATCCGAAAAACCGAAATTTTTCAGGTATTCCTGTGTGCTTGTCTGCGGTTCCGAAAATATGGCATCCAGGGGTTTTTCTTTCAGGTCCTGGGTCAGGGCATACATTTTGTACTTATCCCAAATGGTACCCACCTTTGAAAAAGCCATAGCAAAAAGCTTAAGTGGATTCCTCAAAGGGTCATGCACCGCATAAGTAGCTCCTGGTTTAAAAATAACTGCACCAGGCTTGAATTTTTTCAGATTCAACTTTTCCAGGTCAAGGTACCGGCTCAATTCCGGATAAGCAGTAAGCATGACCTGAAAACCCTGATCCAGCAAATAGCCATCAACCTCTTCGGTTTTAATCCTGCCACCTATCCTGTCACTTGCTTCCAGGATAACCGGATAATATCCTGCCTTTTCCAGCTCAATGGCTGCTACCAGCCCGGAAATTCCCGCTCCGATGATATATATGCTTTTGTCATTCATTTCAAATTTCATTTAAGGTTTAAAACCTCAATCATCCTTTATGTTTCTTCGTTTCCTGAATTTGTTATCCTGAGCGTTTTCCGAAGAAGCTTGCTTTTCTCCCTTTCCAGCATGTTGTCTGGGCTTGGCATTGTGATTGCCACGGGGTTTGCCTTTAATCTTATTTTTTTTGCCTTTTGGGTTTCCCCCGCCAGCACTTTTACTATGGGACTTCCCTGAATGGGCGGCTTTTAAATCTGGTCCAGGACCGATTTCATCCGGATTGGAAACTACCTCAATTTCCAGGCCAATAAGATTCTCAATATTTCGGTATTTGTACCTGTCCTTTTCATTGACAAAGGTAACGGCCTTCCCCTTCTTCTCCGCGCGCGCCGTTCTTCCTACCCGGTGCACATAATCTTCCGGATCATTAGGGGTATCAAAATTCACAACCATTTCAATGTCCTCCACATCTATCCCCCTGGATAAAATATCGGTAGCCACCAAAATCTTCAAAGATTTGTTTTTGAAGGCGGACATGATTTTTTCCCTTTCGGATTGATCCAGATCAGCATGAAAAGCTTCAACCTGAAACTGTTTTTTTAAGGTCTTAAACAGGGATTTCACCTTGTCCTTGGTGGAGCAGAATATAATAACTGCCTGGAAATCCTGAGATTTGAGTATATGGTTGACCAGGGCTTCTTTCTGTCCATCATAAACATGGTAAACATATTGGCTTACACCTTTGGCTGTTTTGCCTAAAGCTATGGATATCTGCTCGGGTTCGTGGAGGATTTGCTGGGAAAACTTCCTGATCTTGGGAGGCATGGTTGCAGAAAACAATAATGTCTGCCTCTTTTTGGGGAGGTGCTGAATAATGGTCAGGATGTCATCCGAAAAACCCATGTCCAACATCCTGTCTGCCTCATCCAGGATCAGGTTTTCCAAAGCGTCAAATTTCACCTTTCCACCGGCAAGCAAAGCGATCAATCTTCCTGGTGTTGCCACCACGATCTCGGCCCCCATTTCAAGGGCTTTCCGCTGTTGCTCCCAGGTATTACCATCCCCACCCCCATAAATAGGAATAGAACTGATTCCCAAGAAATAGGCCAGGCCCTGTATTTGTTGATCAATCTGTATGGCCAACTCTCTGGTGGGGGCTATGATCAATACCTTTACCCCTTTTTTCTGGCTTTGACTGATCTGGTTTAGAACAGGCAGAATAAAAGCAGCGGTCTTACCGGTACCAGTCTGTGCAGTTGCAATCAGGTCTTTGCCTGCTAAAATCAAAGGGATGGCTTGTTCCTGAATGGGTGTGGGTTTTTCAAAACCCATGGCATCTAAGCCCTCCTGGAGTTCGGCAACAAAATTAAATTCACTAAAGGTCAATTTTTTTTCAGTTTAAGTGTAAATATATGCCCAGCCAATCAGTAATAACTGCAAGGGAAGTCTTAAAAACAACAACCATCTTGGAAGCCCTTTGTTCTTTCGTTGGTACATGTACAGGTTGGCCGGAAATACTGCAATCAACAATAGGATGATGCCGTAGGCAGCTAAAGCTCGGGTGGGTTCATAAACCAGGCCCAATCCCAATACCACTTCAATAAATCCCACCAACCTGTTAACCAATTTGGGTTGCGGGATGTAAGGAGGAATGATACTGATATATAACTTCGGCTTCACAAAATGCATGAGACCAGCCGTTACATAAAAAATTGCCATTGCATAAAGAAATATTTCATCCATAAAAATTAATTGCATAAATTTCTTTATCCTTTAAAATTAGAACATGAAAATGGTAATACAAAAATTTAGTGGGCTAATACTGTATTTTTTTTCCACTTTGGTGCTGACAGCTGTCATTTCGCAGGAAATTCTGGGTCAACAGACACAAAAACCCGTACTGCACGGGAAGCATTGGATGGCCATTACGGGTAAACCCCTGGGTGCAACCGCAGGGGCTATGATTTTTCAGCAAGGGGGCAATGCCGTTGATGCGGCCTGTGCCATGTTGGCTGCAACCTGCACCATGTGGGATGTATTGAGCTGGGGAGGAGAAACCCAGGCGCTGATTTACAATCCCCATACCGGGGAAGTCATAGCCATCAATGCTTTGGGTGTAGCACCTACTGGTGCCACGGCTGAATTTTACAAAAAACAAGGTTTGAAATTTCCGCCTAGTTACGGCCCCCTGGCTGCAGTCACTCCCGGAACTCCCGGTGGTTTGATCACCATGCTTTCCAAATACGGTAAATTAAGCCTGAAGGAAGTGCTGGCTCCAGCTATGGAGATGGCAAATGGTTATCCCATAGAAGCCCAAACCGCCAATGCCATTGAGAGAGATAAGGAAATGATCAAGGAATGGCCCTATGCCAAAAAGGTTTTCTTACCTCATTTGGGAAAAGAGCGGGAAGCACCCTATGCCGGGGAGATTTTCGAGCAACACGATTTACTGGCTACCCTGCAAAAGCTGGTAGATACGGAAACTGAGGCCCTGTCTTCAGGAAAATCCAGGGAAGAAGCCATGCAGGAAGCCTATGACCGGTTTTACAAGGGTGACATTGCGGAGGAATTGACCAGGAGTATACAGGAACAGGGAGGCCTGATCCAAATGGAGGACCTTGCCAGCTGGAAGGTTAAAATTGAAAGCCCCCTTCATACCAATTACAAAGGGATAGATGTTTACAAGCTTCAGGAGTGGACCCAGGGTCCGGCTTTGCTGCAATCCTTAAATATTTTGGAGAACTTTGATCTGAAAGGTATGGGATTTAACTCTGCCAATTATATCCATACCCTGTACCAGGCCATGAACCTGGCTTTTGCAGATCGTGACTTCTACTATGGCGACCCGGATTTTTCCCCAAAGAGTCCAATGAAGGGATTGCTATCTAAAGAGTACGCTTCTGAAAGGGCAAAATTGATCGACAAAAACAACAATGACCCATGGGCAAATCCCGGGGACCCCTACCCCTTCCAGGGTGAAGAAAATCCCTTTAAAAGCCAATTGGAACATTACAGTAAGAATTATTTTGAGTACAGTGAAAATGCCGATGCGAAGGTTAGTGACAGTTTCCTGCAAGACTTTACCGCAGGTACTACTTCTATTGTTGCAGCTGATAAAGAAGGTTGGGTGGTTTCCATTACCCCAAGTGGAGGTTGGATTCCGGCGGTAATTGCAGGCAATACCGGAATTGGCTTAAGTCAGCGCATGCAGAGTTTCGTGCTGGATGAGGAGGTCAATCCATTCAATGTAGTGGCTCCTGGCAAAAGGCCAAGGGTAACGCTTACACCTTCGCTCGCCTTGAAGGATGGCAAGCCCTTAATGGCTTTTGCTGTACAAGGAGGAGATACCCAGGACCAAAACCTCTTACAGTTTTTCCTCAATATGGTAGAGTTTGACATGAACGTACAGCAGGCGGTGGAAGCTCCAAATATCAACAGCTACCAAATGCAGGCGGCATTTGGTAACCATGAAATTAAACCGGGAGCATTGACTTTACAATCGGAAACACCATCCTGGGTCAGAAGAGACCTGCAAAACAGGGGCTATAAAATGGATTTTCGGGAGCGCACCTCCGGCCCCATAACTGCAATTTGGTTTGACTGGAAGCATGGTACCCTGTGGGGCGGAGCCAGCAACCATGGAGAGGATTATGGGATTGGTTGGTAATGGGTTTCATCAAAACCCACGATTAGACTTTAACCGTGAAATATCTATTTGGTCAAAACCTATACCTCGGCCGCCTGAATGTGCATCCAGTCGAAGTTTCTTCTTCGGCCCAGGCTGACCCAACCTTCTTCCTCCCAGCAACGCCACCATTCATCATATCTGGGATGCGCAAATGCTGCCTTGTCCCTTCCCCATGTCAAGCGGTTTCTATCCGGATCAAAGTCCACTGCCATTCCCCAGGAATGGGTTGACCATTGGGTCCCTCCCCGCATAAGCCTGTTGTTATAGCAGCCGCCAAAATGATTTAAGTGTAGGGCCTGTATGTCGTTTTCTCCATAAACCTGAAGCACATTTTCCAGAACGGTCAATAAACTTTCAGCAACTTTTCTGTGGCAGGTGATTTTTCTGGCCCTATACCGCAGATCCCAGGCAATTTTGAGTTCGTAGGGAACATCAATGCTTACCAGATTTTGCCCCCGCTGCCCATAAAATTCATGGAATTCAGGGGAGTTTTGTCTGGGCCATCGATTGGCAGCAGGCATTTCCTCAGGTCTCCAGGAACCTCTTTTCCGCCCATGCTCCATCAGAAAAGCCAATTCTTCAAAGCCAAATTGGGTCTGAGGCCCCCACATCCCGTCAATGGCACCTGCATCAAACCCTTTTTCTTTGGCTCCCATTTGGATCAGCATGGTAATTTTACGGGAATTGGGAAGTCCGTGATCAATTCCCGGAACCTTATGAATGGCACCAAGGGTATTGGGACCAAAAATTCCATCAATACCTCCCTGATAGTGGCCTTTTTCGGCCAGGAGTTGCTGGGCAAGCTTGATTTTCTCTTTCATACAAAATTTTTATTTTAAACCATTAAATATAAACCAATTATTGGTTATTTTAATGAATTTTACCTTCTTTCTGTATTTCATTTCGGATGCATTGCAATAAAACATCCTCTCTGATGGAGTCATCTCCGGCGGCCAGTGTTCTCAACCCCACCTGCTGTACAATATTGACGATATTGGCTCCCGTTAAAGGATACTTTTTGGCCAGATCTTTTATATCGAGGGTATTTTTCAAAGCCATGCTTTCGGGCAGGTTTTTCTCCCATAACAATAACCTTTCTCTACTTCCCGGTGCTTCAAAATCAATGATAGACTGAAACCTTCTGGTAAATGCCGTATCCAGATTGCTTTTAAAGTTTGATGCCAAAATCACCAACCCAGGATGAGACTCTATGCGTTGCAGCAGGTAGGCAACCTCCTGATTGGCATATTTATCATGGGCATCCCGCACATTGGTGCGCTTTCCAAAAAGTGCATCCGCTTCATCAAAAAACAGGATCCAATTTTTGCCCGAAGCTTTCTCAAACAAGCGGGAAAGGTTTTTTTCTGTTTCCCCAATGTATTTGGAAACCATAAGGGAAAGATCTATGCGATATACTTCCTTTCCCGTATATTTTCCCAGTAAGCCGGCTGTCAGCGTCTTGCCTGTGCCAGGGGGACCAAAAAACATCACCCTGTAACCTGGTTTGACCTTTTTCCTCAACCTCCAGCTTTCCATCAATTCCTCATTGTAAGTCAACCAGTTTTCCAGCGCCTTGATTTGGGATAAAGTCTTGTCTGACAAAACCAGGTCTTCCCATTCCAGTGCTGTTTCGATTAATTCAGCAGGGAAACCCGTACTGGGTTTTGGCGGACGGACAACTTCCAAAAGGAGCTTATCGGCAAACTCCTGCTCCAGACAGATCGTTCCGGCATAAAAGGGTTCTTCTGGTAAGGTTTCTCCCAAATAAAGGTGGTTTTTCCTGAACAGGATGGATTCCTGAAAAACTGGCAGGTGTTTTTTCCTGGTGACCGGATCTGTTCCTGCCAGTAGGTACAGCAAGGTTTCTCCGGTAGGGATGATGCCTCTGTGATGCTTGCTTTTACAACCTCCAAATTCCGGAAAATCAGCTCCTTCCGGATAATAGGATTGGATAGTTTTTCCCAATAATCCCGGATCCATATGAGGTGCAATGGCCAGTGCCAACAACAAAAGGTCCCGGTTTTTGATGTCCAGATCTTTGATCGTCTTGCCCAAAAACTCCTCCGGATCAAAATGAAGCTCCATTTGGGGTTTTTCAAGGGTTTCCGTTTTTCCCAATTCATGGTCGAGCCGGCTCCTGATCACCAGGCGTAAAAAATCCATCAATTGTTTCATAATCTGTAAGTATTTACCAGATAAACAAGGAAAGAAAAAAACAATCATTGTTGCGACTGAGATTGGTCCAATATTTTTTTATAGTGAAGGGCTTTGCTAAAATCAGGTTTCAGCTGCAAGGCCCTATCCAGCCAATCCCAGGCCATTTTTTGATCGCCCCTACCCAAATAGACCACCGCCAACTCTGTCATTACCTGATAATTTTGGGGCTCAAGACGAAGTATCGTCGATAGGTGCTTAATGCCTTTTTCCCATTCTCCCATAGCCAGGTAATTGACCGCCAGGTGCTGCCTGATTTCTGAATGGTCCGGATCATCAGCCAAAGCCATTTTAAAAGCTTTTTCTGCCAAGCCATGGTTTTTTAGCTGAAATTCACACTGACCGATCATAAACCAGGCCAGTGCATTTCCCTCTTTGGCCGGAATACTATGCAGCCGCTGCAATGCTTTTTCCCACTTTTTGACGTTGATGTAGGCTTTGGCCAATTGGATTACATAAGCCGTATCATGATTGCTGGCCAATATTTTTTCCCAGGTTTCTATGGCTGACTCATGGTCCCCGGTATGCGCCGCAAGTTGTGCCAAACTAACCCTGGCACTATGGTGATCGGGGTCTTGCTTCAGTGCCTCAAGATACTTTTCACGGGCCTGAGGATATACTCCCATCATGGCCAGGGCGTTTCCACTATTGACCAGGTAAGTCGGCTTTGAATCAATCTCAATGGCTTTTTCGAAAAATTCCAAGGCCTTTTTGTACGCTTTCTGTTGGTGATGGTAAAGTCCCAGGTTATTTAAAATAGAGCTATTGGTGGGATCAAGTTCCAGGGCTTTTGTATAACAAGATATGGCACTGTCGAATGCCCGGTTTAAAAAGTGTTTGGCTCCCTCGTTGTTGAGTGCTATGGCTTTTTCTTTTTCCATATCCCCAATTTAAGCAAATAAATCATTTTTTATGTCGGATGCCAGGCCTTTTGCCATATCGATTACGTCCAGGTCCGGATAAATCACTTCAATATCATCAAATGACATGTCAAATGGTTCACCTTCCCTGTAGTGCACAGGAAATACAATCCCAAATTGTATCCCCGGCCCCCACTCGTAGGCAGCCAGGTTGTGCCGCCAGGTTTCTGATATGGAAAGAAAGCCAACTCCCAAACTGGCTCTGGCAAATGCGTTGATTTCAAATATGAATTTTGGGTTTACGGTAATCCTTCCGCTCGCATCCAGGGCCAAACCGGTTTGAGGACTCCAGTTGACATCTACTTCTGCCAGTGCCTCTCCTTCCAGTCCCAGGGTGCCCGTAAGTTCGATTCCTCCGGAAAGACTGGCAATGGCCACACTGACCCCCAGACCCAGATCTCCCCGCAAAGTAAGCCCCGCATCTGCAGGAATGGCAAATTCCCCATGACCGGCGACCGTGGTTTCTTCTTCTCTTTCCGGATTATAGGTGATTTCTGCGGAAAGGTTGCGCAGTTCCCCGGGACCAAATCCAGCAGTAAAGTCTAGCCCTCCCCCGATTTGAGCTACCAGGCCAATGCTTCTTGGGCCTAACGGAATGGCAAATAAGGGGATTTCAATGGTAGGTACCCTAAACAGGTTTCTGTTCATTTCCCTTCTTCGGAAGACTTCATAACTGTCAGCCGCCAACCTGGCATTTACTTCAATTTCTCCATTGGGCAACAGCCGGACACCGGCAGTGGCTGCCAGCCAGGGGGTGAGCTGAAGGGTTAACTCTCCTCCCCCATAGACCCGCATGTTTTCGTCAGGCTCACCCATAGGTTGACCATCCTCCCCTATAGCCCGGTTGGTGGCACCTACTTCTATTCGCCCGCTGAGCATGCCCCGGCTGTAAGCAGCAGACCCTTCAATGGTCAGGGCTCCGTTTTCGTAGGTAACCGACAAGGAAGTGCTTATGCCTGGAATATCGGGCTGTGCGGTTCCCGAAACGAATACATCGTAATTTTCTGCGCCTTCCGCTTTGGAGACCCGGGCTTCTACATTACCACCGGTAATTCCGGGAATATCACTGCTGAGATCAAAATTTCCACCGATGGAAAAACCTGCTTCCCCGTATTGAATCTCCATGTTTCCCCGCTCTATGCCGGGTATATCCAATTCGGCCTCGCCGGTGGCCGCAAAATTATTTTCACTGTAGGTAGCAGTAATGGTAGCACTTTTCACCCCCCTGACTTTGCCCTCCGGTATACCTATTTCCCCACCGATGGTCCAGGTATTTTCCTTGTATTCCACATTGATTTCTGCCGGATCGAAAAGCTCCGAGTCAAAATTAAAAGCGCCTTCCAATTCAAAGCCACCGGAGGTAGAGGCTGTAGCACTGATATGGCCTTCACCAACCTGATCGATTCCAAAGTTAGTTTGACCTGTAATGCCCAAGCCTTGGGTTCCAAAAAAAATCTCTAATGTAGTCTCTGATATTCGGAAAGGTGCTGGCATTGAAAACTCTTCAGCAGAAAACAATTTTCTTAGCCTAACCCCGTCACCATCAATTACTATATCAATATCTGCATCAGCAATCAAAGGCACGGTCGGAAGAACCTTCCCTATACCATAAAACCCATTCTCAGTAAGTTCCAGCTGGTCTATTTGGATTGGACTCAATCCCGGAAGTCGCAAGCTTTGAAACACACCACCTGTGCCTGATACTGCATTTTGAAGGGTTCTATCCTTATTGACATAGAATATATATGTTCCCTCAACTTTGTCCAGGAACCAAGTCATGTCATTATAGGATGCAGTAACCTCCTTTTTGCCGATATCGGAAGATTTATATGCATCAACTTGCAAAGTTTTGTTTACAAAGTCAGGTGGACTTTTCAAATCTAACCTGTTCAGCCAATTGATCTTTGGATATTGGCCTTCTGGAGGAATGTCAAGTCTGCTACCTCCGGTTGGAGCCATAAATAACGATGGATCAGATTCATTTCCCAAAGCCTCAATTTCTTCTGCAGACATTGGCTCAAGCTTATTTAAATGATCTTTACTTTGAACTTCAGAAAACTCCCAATATTGGTTTGGGTTGCCTGAATTATTAGGAAGTGTAAAATCTCTGCTTTCAAAGGAAATAGTATAACCTTGGTCAAGGAACAAGTTTACGTATTGATTTTGTCTTGGTGGTCTGGAAGGTAGATTTGGCGTAAAACTCCTATTTGAATCCTGATAAAACGCTGAATCCAAAACATTATAAACGGCCAACATTTTTTTGTTCATTTCCCAGGCAATGCTGGATCCTGAACTACCATTTGCCGATGCTTCCAAAAGCTCATAATTTGTCTTATTGTCCTCTCCTCCCAATTGATGTTCTACAATATGATCCACCTGAAAGGTTGCAGGAGCTAAATCTCTGTCCCAGGTAGGAACTAAACCAAGCTCCAAAAGCTGTTCCTGGGTACCAAAAACAATGTATTCAGGATTGGTTTTTCCTTTAAAAAAATAATGTCTGCTTTCTTCAGATGACGCTTGATTAAAACCACCAATATTCGTGGCTGAAGCAATCTTATTATTGATTTCCTGGGAAATTCCTGTCCTGAGTTCATTCTTCCAATTTTCAACCTGATTAGTACTCCTACCCCTTGGAACCTCAAATGGAGGATTGAATAAACTCTCATTTCTACCTTTAAATTCACTCAATTTTATTTTGCCAACTTTAAAATTTTTTGTAGTTCCATCTTGAAAGGTAGAAACAACTCCTTCTCTATCTTGAAAACTAAAGTAATTTTGAGCATCCTCAATCGGAGTTATTCCCTCTGGAGGTGAAATCCCTTCTTCCTCATCTCCCTCTTTTTGCACCATTCTTCCCTGTATGGCAGTACTACTTCCCTGTTGCAGTGTATGGGTCAGCTCATGGGCCAGTAAATGTTTACCCGACACAGCAGATGGATTGTATTTTCCTTCATTGAAGTAAATATCACTGCCATGGGTAAAGGCCTGTGCTCCCAGATCCCGGCTCATTTGCACGGCCTGGGGACCGGTATGTATTTTGACCTGACTGAAATCCGCCCCGAAACTACCTTCCATGTCTGACCTGGTGGCACCGTCCATTCCTGATCCCCCTGATGGTTGTTTCAATTGACTTTCCAAAACAGAAGAAACTTCGGGAGCCTGCTCCGACTTCATCTGAATAGACCCTTCTCCTCCATCTTCTGCCTCCTTGCTTTCATTTGGTTCGAGCGCTGCCTGAATCTCTTCTTCCCCCTCCTGTTTTTGAAGCATTTCCTCCTCTTCTTCCTTTTCCTGGAGCGGTTTATCCTCTGACTCAGAAAGGAATACCGGAGTCACCGACTGTGCCAGTGGTTGAGCCTGAATTTCTTTTTCAGGAATGGGAGATTTTTGAACATTATCTTCTGTTTCATCCTGTTTTATGGCCCATGCACCTTGATCGGCCGCATTCATCTGTATCACCTGATCGGCCATGGCATCAGCTTCCTGCTCATACTGATCACCCGGCTGACCCACCTGAAGTTTGGCCTGAAAAAAATCAGTTCCGGTATTTCCCGGGGTGCTCTTATTTTTATTGCCGGATTTTCTTGTAAAAGCTTTCATGAGTCGACTATGGATATCTACTTTTCTAAGGCATATAAATCCACCAAACTAAACAGATCCAGTTGATTGATCTTTTTATTTTGAATGTTTTGATGTACCTCTTCCAATTGTTGCGTATTGGTTTGGGTGAGGTTGGCGTCTGCATCAGCCCCGGAATAACTGGGGTGACCGCCCCCTCTCCACATGATATTGTCTTTGTTGGCCTGGTGATGCAAGTCCTTTATCATTTTCCCCAACACACCTGATTCTTCCCCTTTTTCCATCAGGTGTTTCAATCCGGCAGTGTGGCCTACTTCATGAGGGATGGTGTTTTCGTCAGCCCCGGAAATCATCGGACCAATGTGTTTTTCATTCAGGTATACAATGGTGCCGTAAAAGGGTCCCCGACCATATGTGCCTTTAACTTTGGGATGGGAATCGTCCAATACTACCAGCAGGTGTTCGGACCCAAAATTCAAATCAGTCAACTTGGAAATCACCCTTATGGAAGCTGTTGTGGTTACGTCATAAAGGATATCAATACCCAATACACGCTTTTTGATTTTTCCCCGGAAACTATTGGAAACCTGTTTTTCCGCGGCAGCGGCAAGACCTGTAGTGTCGAGGGCAGTGTTGCTGCTTTTGTTCCAAACAGCTCCTGCAAATTCTAATTTTACCGCAACCCGTATACCTTTTTTATCCAAAGGATGGTAGGTTTCATTTTTGCTCCAATGTCCCTGAATGGTTTTTGGCTTTTTGCCCTTTTGCTGAATGGTATGGGTGAGCTCGTGGGCAAGCAAATGTCTCCCTTCCCGACTCTCCGGCCTGTATTTGTCTTTTTTGAAAAATATATCGTTGCCATAGGTAAAGGCCTGAGCGTGGATGGATTGATTCATACGGTGAGACTCAGCGTCTGTATGAATCCTAATCTGGCTAAAATCCGCTCCAAAACCCTGTTCCATCAGCTTTCTGCTCTTACCCTCCAAAGGGTTGCCGGCACCTTTTCTTCGGTGTAAAAGCGGCTCCATCAATTCCGCTTGTTCCTGCCTGCCTCCTGCCCCTGCAGTTTTGGTTTGAATCTGCTCCTCTTCTTCCTTCATCTGAATCTGTTCCTCCTCCTCTTTGGCCAGGACCTCTTCCTCTTCCCCTTTCGTCTGAACTTCATCCTCCTCTCCTTTGGCCATTGCCTGTTCCTTTTGCTCTTTGGCTTGGACCTCTTCTTCTTCCCCTTTTGTTTGAACCTGCTCTTCTTCCCCGGACTCTGACATCAATTGCACTTCATTTTCATCCTCAGGAGCCATTTGCATGGAGTCCTCCATTTCATTATCAGCAGACTGCTTCTGAATAAACATTCCCTCCTTATCAGTAGCAGGCATTGTGCGCTCTGCATTAGCCCTAAAGAAACTGTTTCCTTTTTTATTTTGGAAAACAGGATTAATTATACCTACCGTAGACCTTCTGACTGACTGCCTTTTCATTTCTTGTTTTGTTTACCATTCCACCAATAACAATTTTTTCCTCCAGGGTAATTTAATAATGGACAGGTTCCAGGGTAATCCATCCAACAAAACATCCTGGGCTTTCCGCTCAATAAATAAACGGTCCTGATGGTCTTCTAAAACCAGCTTCCCACTGCGGGTCAAAAATTCATTGCGAACTGTCTCTGCACCTGTATTTTTCAGTTTACTCCAATTTTCCAACAAAGATTCCAATAACATAGCCGCTTTTTCCCGGATGCCCCTACTTAATTTTATATCCCTGGGTATGGGTTGATGAATGTCCAATCCACAGAGGTATTTTTCAAAAACCAATTCAAAATCAAATGGAGCAACCTGTCTGCTGGCCAGGTAATAAAGGCTATGGACGGCAAGCTCAGGTTCAATAAGTTTACCACCCTGATCCAAAAACCCACAATCACTAAAAAATGCCTTCAGAAATGGATGTATTAAGACCAACCCCGCATGTTCAAGGTAATGGCTTTCTCCATCATTCTTTTGACTCCTGTCCGAAGATTCAATCATTACATGCTGTGCTTCTGAACCATCACCGCCTTGATGACCCTTTTGGCTTTCGATAATATTTTTAAATTCATCAAAAAAACTTTCCCAAATGGGTAATTCAGATTTTCTTAGGGTATCTTGAACCACTGCGTTAATTGAAGCAAAAAACTTTATAGGGATACCATTTGCTGTCAGTGCCTTACTGAAGGGTACTTCATAAGAAGCTTTACCTTCCTGGTAATGGCTTATCCCGATAAGGATTTGAAAAAAAACTTCCTGCTCATTGCTGGATATTTTCTTGTTGATACGCTCAAAATCTAACCGACTCATTGGAATTTTATCGTTTAAAATAAACCATAACAACTGCTTTATCTCTTCACCCGAATATTGTGACAGCAGCCGATCAAAAAACACCCGATTAGAAGCTATTTTTTGCCATAAAGCATTTCTATTTAAGTCATTTTCCAAAAAGGGCTTCAAAGTTTTGAACTGAAAATTGATTCTTGCCTGAACTTCAGGATACCACCAGGGCAGCTCACCTTTTTCCAAAAAATATATCCAAGCCTGAAAATCCTTGTTTTCATTTTCCAAAAGCAGGACCTTTTCTGTTTCATTTTCCCCTGAGAAATTTTCTACTGGTAAATTATTCCTCAATTGCCCGTTTGCTTTTTTGGACAGCCGAAAAGAATCCTTTTGGTAAGAAATAGCCGGTGCTTTTTCCATTACTTCATACATTTGAGCATTAATTTGAACTTCCAGGTCGGCTATGGTCGGGAAATCATTTTTGGCAAAACCAATTTCCAGAGACAAAAGCGGTATTTGAAGAGAACGATTATCCAGTTTACTTTCCAGTTCATCCAGATATTGCTCGATCAAGGGGAAGATCCTCTCCCGGATAAATGACCTCATGTCCCTTTCCATCAACTTACCTGTATCCATGGAAGAAGTGAAAATATCCACCTGAACTTTTTGTATGCTATGAGTTTTATTTTTACTCATAATATTTTGATTCGTAGCCAATTATTCTTTATCTTTATTTCAGCAAAGTCGGTAAGACTAAGCGTTATTTTACTGGCAATAAGTATGGAATAGGAATCAGTCTGGAAGTCAAAATGTCTGGAAATCGCGCACTTTCTGTGTTGTTTACATCACTGTTGAGTCGTTGAGTTACTGGATTAGAGATTAAAGTCTGTGGAACTAGGAAAGAAGCCCATGAGGGACCAATCATCATCCGGAATTTGTATGATTGGTCCCTTTTCATAACCTTAATTTTTCAGTAATACCATCAATAATTCTTCTTCTCCCTCTTACCTGAGGCCCTTCGATATATATATCTGCCTTATCAGTCCAGGGTTCCATAAGGTTTTCTATTTCGGCTCTATTGGATTCATTGGTCAATACTACAAAAAGGGAGGCCTTTGTGGCTTGTTCTTTCTCGTGTAATTTAGACCTTAGATTCAAAAACCGGAAAATCAAGTCATTTGTATTGGTTGTGTTTTTGTAGTCATCAATCATTTCTATACTGGCCCAGCTTCCATTCATCCAATCACCGGTCAGGTAAAGTTGATGAGAAACTCCTGACCCTGTCAATTCATTTCTAATCGGCCCGATGATCCTTCTCAGGGAGGCGGGCAGGTCTTCATAACTTTGGGGGATTCGGGGAGGGTTATTGGTTCCGGTAAATCTTGCGTCTGTTTTGAGTCGTTCAATAAGCGAATACCATTCCTGCCACTTTCCCTTGTATGCCCCATAATCGTCATCTTTATTGGTAGGGGCAAATTCATTCTGCAACTGCATATAGGTAGATTCTCTGTACAATCTTTTCTCCTCACAACGAATGGCATCCAGCCTGAAGGTCTGATCGGTTTTCTCCATTCCGTCCTGGGTATAGGTATAGACAGGGCTGTTGATATTCAGGGTGGTATCTGCAAAACTTACTGTAAATTCATCATCATATGGTCTCGTGATTAGAAACCTCTTTAAAGATTCATCATAATCAAACACCAATCCCTTTGGAAAACGCTCATTAAGGCTTTCAGTAATGGCATGCATCCTCCGATTAAATATATTCTCCAAAGGAATGGCCAAAGTTACAGGTCCACTGATCATCGGCTGCCCGTTGATCTCGTAATCCCTGATCACCAAAAGGTAAGATTCGGGTTGTACTCCGGAATTTCTGCGACTTCCCTTCAGACTCCTGGACAAATTATTCAGGTATTTGAGGGTACTGATCCAGGGATAGGAACAAGCAGCTACCCTGACGTGCGAATGGTCCGACTGCCTGATCTCATCCACCACCCGGTAGGAAAGAGACAAGTCCCCAAATACCTGGTTTTGATAACTCAACAGGATATAGGTTCCCGATTTGGCCACTCCTCCCATACTTATACTAGAAGGATGGGATTGCAAAAACTTCTTTAACTTCCCATCTGTAGCCGACAAATCAAAATGATATACTTTAAACTCCAATCCAAACTGCTTCACCATCGACAGCAGCGACTGATAGGTTTGTTCTCCATCTGCTCCTAAATGCCCTCCTATCCAATACGAATCCAGTCCGCTGTATTCCATCAATAAAGGGTTACTTCCAATATCATATCTGAAAATCAATGGATTACCCTTAAATCGCCAATGGGCAGTGAGGCCCTGGTTGTTTTGATAGAAAAATGGAATGGAAGGAAAACGGCTATTGGAAGATGAGTTCCCATTGGGAATGATTCTCAGCCCTTCCCCTCCGCTGATTCCAAAGGAAACGAGAAGGTAATAGGTTTTTTTCAAAAGAGAATTGATCAATTCCAGCTGTTCGGTTCCTGAGCCCAGGGATGGGGAAGGAAAAAAAGCATGCCGGAAGGACGCATCGCTAATTTTTCCAAAAAGCAGGTGCTTGGGAAATGCAGCTATATCAGGATTTGGCCAGGAGTTAAAGATTTTCAATTCAGCCAATAATTCATTGTAAGTTCCTACCAAATCTTTAGCCAAAAGATAGCGATACTGATTGTATTGATAAGCAGCGTCCTGTTCAAAATTGAATACCGCATCCAATAAAGTATCCAGATCCTCCCTTAAGGCAGTTATTAAAACACTATCCTCAAAAAGAAATTCAAATTCGTTTAGAATAGTCTGGATTCCTGATTTAAGGTCTGCAATGGTGTTTCCATCCAGTATAGCATCTCTGTAAAGGCGATCTATCTGCAATTGGGAAGACGTATTACTTTCCTGATGCACTACTTTCAGCAATTGAAGCGGAGAAAGGGCAGAAACGGCATTGTCGATTTGTCTTTTTCTTAGGAAAAGAGGATCATGACTGACAAGCTGTTCCACATCACCTTCGTTCATCATCAAAATTCTCAACCGGGTAACCTGTTCTTCTCCCTGATTGTCACAATTTATATCCCCACATATATCCTGGGGTTTGGGGTAGCACTCCAGGTAGGCCAGCAGGATTTTGTCCTGCCAGTCAGGAAGACTATCCAATGACTGGGCATTTTCATCGTTTTCCTGACACATTTCCCACAGAGGTACCTGTCCTTCTTCAGGAAAAAAATATGGGCTATACCTGGCATTCGCATCTTCATATTCCCTGAAATGGGTAAATATGAGCTGATCTATGCCAATATTTTTCTCTTTGGGTTGGGTTTCGGTTAGGGCCTGATGCAGCAAAATTAAATCACCATCGGTTGTAATTCCCACCCCCTGACGAATGATAAGCTGGGTCGTTTCGGAAGACTCGTCCAACTCGATTTGCAGGCCATGGAGGATGCCTACACCGAACAGGGCCATACGTGTGAGCCGGTCCTGATCTTCAAAATAGGCTATGGTCTCGTTTAGCTGGGTATGGGTAAGCACCTGATCAGCCTTATAGTGTCTGTATTGGTAGATGACGGAACTAAGTTTGTTTGACATGGCCGTTGGGATTAAATGGTACCTAAATTTGTTCTTCCTAATATGATGCTATCCCGCAATGCATTGCTTTCATTCTCTTCTTCACAATTATACAATGTGCCTGTGGGATAAATGGAGCGCAATTCGGAAAGTATTTTTATAAATTGTCCGTGATTTTCATATGTTCCCTGGCTTAAACCCTTTAAAAATTCCAGGTAGGCCTCTTCAAAGAGTGACAGCTGGTCTTCCTGGTCTAGATCTCCGGTATTGGCTCTTCCAATCCAACATATTTTTGCCAGGATGTGGGCCGGTAACTCCTCCCTGATCAGGTTTTCCAAAAAATCCCTGAAATCCCTATCCGCAAAACGAAAGGTATTTCCAGGTAAAACCATCGTTACCCTGAAAGAATAGGGATCCAGGCAATTTCCTACCTGACAATCTTCTTTACAAAAGGGTAAAAAGGTGTTATTTGTGTCATCTTCCTCATCGATATTGGGCCTCAACAAGATGTTTTCTACCAAAAATAAGCCTTCATCATCAAATTCACGATCCATAAAATCTTTAAATGAAAGGATTGCCTGTGGAAAGTTCTGAAAGGCATAATACCTGTATTGGCTGGCGATAATATAGTCCGGGTCATCAGTGTCAGTAATGGACGGATCAATGATGCTGAAAGAAAACCTTCCCGATGGAGACTGTGTGATGCGAAAACAGCCCAGAGAAAACGGAGTCTCCGGAATTTCTTCTAACCCATCAAAAAAAGCACTGATTTCTTCCCTGGAAAAACCTTTCACCAATTGAATTACCAGGTAAATTTCTTTATGGGCAGCAGTTCGGCTAGGGTATTCTTCAGTTGCCGTCAATAAAATGCTTCTGTTATGGTCATAGATCCTCCAGCGGTACACCTTGTCGCCCTGAGCATTAGTAAGTGGATAAATCTCGACGAAGGATCTGGCCAGGTTTTTCCGCATAAAATTTCTTATCCCAGCCAATAAGGCCACTCTTTTTTCGAATCCAGAAGTATTGTCGCTGTCCCAGATACGGTTTAAAGGTTGCTGGTAATAATTCATGGCCGTGGACCTTTCTACACTTATTTTTCCATACTCTTTTAAAAAAAAGGACTTGGTATCCAGCACTTGCTGGTCAATACCCGTTCCATAGATCTTTTTCATTAAAAAAGCATAGTCACTGAATTTCTCTGCAAACCTGGCCAGAAGATGATCCTTGATTTTCTGGTTCCTTGCATTGGCTTCATCGAAGGCAGCAAATAATTCCTCATTCAGGTCCCCGGTTGTATACCCCTCTACCAAAAATTCATTATGGTCTCCAATATCTGTCACCGCTCTGGTGAAATAAGTTTTTTCAGAGGTTGTAAAAACTGATAATAAGGATTTTACCTGAGACAGGTGTTGGAAATAACTGACCAATACCTGGTCAAAGAAGGACAAATAAGCCTTCAGTTGATTGGCCTTTCTTTTCCGCGCCGGGTCAACCGTTTCGGGCAATCCAATGGGACCCACCCCATATACTTCCGGAAAGTCATTGCGGATACTTGCATATTCTCCCAATGGATAACTGTAGGGTTCTGGTAAAGAATAACCCTTTTCCTTCACCCCATATTGCAAATCGTATTGTTCCTTTCTCAATACCTCCTTGTAATTGGCCACCCGTTCTTGATTCACATTTACCGGCAATAAACCTTTAAAAAAGTTGAATTTACTTTTGTCGCAAAGCACAGGTTTTTTTCCGGGATCCACTGGGATGACCCATCCTCCATCTTCATTTTCTTGCTCACAGTGGTTGATCCTGATCTCCTTGATGGCCGTAACCCCCTCCAGGTCCATGATCAATTGAATAATATCAGATTGCCGGATTTCTTTTCTAAGGGAAGCTTGCTTTACCTCCTTGGGATCCAAAAACCCATGTTTCAAGGCAGGTCCTTCAAATATCTGATCTGTAGTATATCCCTTTTCAAGCATTTCACTAAAGGAATAAAACCGGATATCCGGAGAAAAATATTGCCTGATGCCCTGGTCAATGGAGGCTGCAATCCACTCCTCATCTGCCTCCGATTCCAGCTCAATTATGGCACAAACCTGAATCGGATGCTCATCTACAGCCACAACTTCTACCAGATCCTCACATAAATTCCTGTTTTCATGATAGCTTTTCCTGATTCTATTCTTAACCGATTCCACCGACACTTCCTCCTCTACATCTACCAGGATGCGGTGCAGCCCCTTAAGGTCAAAAGAACGACTGTCTTTGGACGCTATCCCCTCCAAAACCTCCGGATGGTAGGACATTTTAAGGTTTTTGCAATCTGCATAAAGGGTCTGCTGATAAGGTTCAAGCCAACAATTGCGAACTCCCTTCAAATCGATGAAAAGCATTCTGTAATCCAGTTCGGTTAAGGCTTTACAAGGCAGAACATCCGGACCCAGGTGAAAATGATCCTTCAGAAAACTCTTCTTATCCCCCTCAAAAAGTAAATCCTGCACAGGTAAAGAAAGCCGGTATCCCAAATCTGTGATGGCATAACACAAAACCTCCAAAATGGTAACCCCCGGATCATGGGCATTATAGTCAGTCCATAGGCCGGAACCCAGCTTTTGAATCCTCGAAATTCCCTCCTTCCTTAGAAATTGAAAATCCAGATCATCCTTGCTGTGGACATCTTTAGAAATAGGGCCATATGTTTTGGAATTCATCATTGGTCAAATCAATTGGATCCGTACAAAATGATATCGTGTGATTTGGCAGATACCAAAATATGCCTGGGGCTTTTGGGTAATATTTCTTTTGAAGTTTCTATTCCATCTTTAAATACCCTGAGTTGCTGTATAAAGTCCACATAATCCAACTTCTCAATAAAGTAAATCAAACCGCTAAAGTTGAAATGATTGCTGAAATCAATGGCCTGCCTGTTTTCAGCAGTCCAGGGTGCCAAATGATGAATAATGTCTTCTTCCATAAAGTTGGAATAATAGGCTTTGTCCAGTCCTGACTTAAAACTCACCACCACCTTGATGCTAATTTCCTCATACAGAGGATTCATTACAGTGAGTTTCACCTGAGGGGATATTTTTGCTTCCAGGAAAACTTTGATCTGATTTAATTTGGACGCGCTAAGCGTTGGTTGAAACAAATCGTATACGTTTTTATTCACCGTGTCGGGCACGGTGATCAGCGTTACCTGCCCTGGCGAAAGGTGAGATTTTTCACAGGTATGGTTCAAACATTTCACCTTGTAAACTTCCGGGAATTCCTGGAGCACCAGGTGTTCATAATCCCATAGGGAAACAGCCCGGTTTTTATGTCTCAGGCGTTCGCTGACCCTGGTATAGAATTTTTTATCAGTCTCCGGGGCTTTCCCCCCAAATGTATTATAGGGTTGACTTACGGCCTTGACTCCCGCTTTTCGTTCTGCCATTTTACCGATAGTACCGGCAGGCAAGCCATCCTGAAGATGTTTGAGTTCATTTCCCCGGTCCTGAAATTTCACTTTTACCGCCTGCGCAAAAACGCCCAATACCCGGCTGGTCGCATCATAGGGAGCCATTGATTTAAGCCTGATCCAGGTAAATTCGCCGGGCATTCTGGTTTGACTTTCAAGTGCTTCCTGAGGTAAATTCAAAACGATAATTCCGGATTGAAGCAGGTTTTCCGTTTGATTGGAAACGATCTGATCCTTGCTCAGAGGTTTCCAGTAATTATCCACCAGGACTGCCCAGGAAAGGGTATTTTCTTCGGAAAAATCCGCATGCTGGGGGTTTTCACTTCCTTCCAGCACCTGAAATAATAGGGACAGTTGCTGGTTCTTTTCCAGATTTTCAATCCCCACAAAAAGTTCTCCTCCCGAGCCTGGGAAAGACAGTAGATAAGGTTGCTTTTCCTTTACATGAGCAATGCCCTCTTTTTTCGTTTTTTGCTCCTCCAGGTAGCCAAAATCATCCCTAAGAAACAATTGTAAATCTTGTGCTGAATTAGTAGTTAAATCATAAGTTACTTCACAATCAAAATCCACTTCCAGACTTTCCATAAGTGGGGTATAGGGTTCGTTGGGGATGGGCGTTTCAGGCTGGTCACTGGCCATGGCCAAAGCATACAACCTTGGGTAAAGTTCATGCAGAAAAGACTGTAAGAGGGAAATTTTAACCCCTCCCCTGGCATCGATCTCTGTTTTACCAGGTTTTGGGGAGATGGCTATTGAAGTACTGTAATTGCCCGAATTCTCCTCGAAAAGTGCTTTGGAGCCGGTGTAATTGGTCCAGTTGTTTCCATCACCTAAAGAAATACTGGCTTTAAAATAATCATCCCCATCGACAATTAAATTTTCCGGATCGTCATTTACCTTGATCTTTTTGTCCAACAAGGGAGCTTTTAACCCAGTGGGCTGCAACAAAAACATTTTAATGGGTTCGGCCAAGGTTGTTACCGGTTTGAAATGTTGGGAAAAATAATTGTCTTTGCTTAAATAGTTCTCCCCTAAATCACGGTATCCAAAATACCAATGCTTAAAATGTTGGGGAGGTTTTTCTGTGGATTTATCCGGCGTGTTGGACCATTTTCCTTTTATAGAAATGCTTTTTGGTTGCTTGTAATCCCATTCCGGATATTTAATATAAAAGCTGCTGCCTTTTTTGGGAACACTGCCAAAAGGCTGAAAGGGTTTGGATGGATTGAGTATACCCAGATCGGACTCCAAAACAGGTTGCTGAATACCTTTGTATTTAGATTTGACCTTGACCTTTTTGACCGGTGATTCTCCCAGTGCTTTGATCCATTTAAAGGTTTTTGGGATTCCGACAGTCAAATCAAACCAAATGATGGGGGAGCCCTCCCCTACGATTTGGCCATGAATTTTTTCATCCTGCGAGACCAGAGAGGGCTGTTCTTTCCCCAGATGAATAACGATACCCAATTGGTTTTCGGTAACCGAACAGCTGAGCCCGACTTCAGGATGATTGGATGGGGTCAAAGTGATCCACCCTTTTTCCCCACTCAGATGAGCGGTTAAAATTTCAGGGATATCACTGGCTTCACCGGAAAAAGCCAATTTTTTTGTGAATTCAAACTCAAATTTAAAATATCTGTCCGCTGTGGCAGCGGCTCGCAGGGAAGGAAAAGCAAGACCAAAACCGAAGGTGGCCGGGGCCAATTCCGGAAAATCCGCTGTACCCAGCTGATGTCCAAATGGCCACCATCCCGAAGTTTCCGATTTGAAAGGTTCGCCTCTGCCATCAAGAGAATTCGCCACCTGACTGATCCTTATTTTCTTGCCAGCCTCGTCTACCCATCTGTTTTTCAAGTGGGCCACCTGGGCCAGATTGGGAGAAAATCCCCGGGTACTGCTATAATACCTGGCAATTCCTTTTTCGTCCTTCCCTGCATCGAAAAGCTCCCCTTCAGGAAGGAAAACCGCAGGGCTTTTGGATGCTTCAATCAGCAGGAAGGTTTCATCAGCCTGGGGTGCTTTTCTGGGGATATTCAAAACAGTGGAATAATAAAAATCAAGGTGCCTTTTGGTAATTCCATTTATGTGGTCCTTTGAATAGCCCAAAAGTTCAAGAAAAGCAACTAGTAGGGTCATATGGGGGGCCAAATCAGCAGAGGCGGAGAAAGCCTCTAATTTGGATGCTATGGACTTTTGTAAATCCCGGTAAGCGGTGGAACCCTTTTCTGGCAGCTCCTGTATATCGATTAACTCCTTGAAAAATAGTTGCCAGTCTTTGTGGATTACAGGGGAACTGATTTTAGGAAAATAAGGCAAAAACCGGGCAAAATTATGGGCAAAAAGCAACCAATCTTCCACTTCCAGACCCATCAACTCTATATTGTCAGGATCAAGTGCTGAAAGATTTCTATCAGCTTGTGAGCTGCCCTTCCTCCATAATAATTTCAATATGTGCAGGTTTTCCGGTTGCATGTGTTTTAGTTGGCATTTCCTTCATTGAGGTAATAGGGATAGACCAGGTTGAACCTGGAATTGGTACCTCGTACCATGTAGGTTAAATGGATCAATACCTTACCTTCGACCATTTCTTCTTCTGTGATGTCAATTTTTTCCACTTCAATACGCGGTTCATGGTACAAGATGGCAGTACGGATCAATTCAGACACATAAGTAATAGTGGTCCGGTTCAGGGGGCTGAACTGCAATTCATCCAACTGGCAGCCATATTTGGGTTGCATTACCCGCTCCCCAAGCCGGGTGGACAAAAGAATCCAAAGGCTTTCCTGAATATCTGTGACCCCGAAACTCATTTCTACCGATTCGGACTTATCATTGAAGGCAGGAGGAAAGCTCCATCCCGTACCTAAAAATTCCATTTCATCTTCCATGTTCACCTGTTTTTTTATCCAATCAGAACAGTTGCTAAACCCGCCACAATGGACCCTCCATGTGAGGTGCTGTCTCCCATTCTTGCTGCAGGCATGCCACCAATCATTACAGTAGCAGAACCGGCCACAATGCTATCCGGTGGTCCGGAACAGGTGGCCATATCTCCTACCCTCGCAGCAGGCATTCCTCCAATTAATACCGTTGGCTCACCAGGGGGCATTACTGGCCCACCTACATGCGGAACCCCTCCGGGATTGACCATGGGGCAAATGTGCATGTCTGTAATTCTTGCTGCTGGCATTCCCATTTTATATTAATTTATTTGTATCAAAGATCCTTTAATGGTAGTAGTCGCACTACTGGAAACCGTAGACCCGGCCGATCCCTCAGCGGTAAATTCTGCCTGGGCCCTGACCTTAACATTGGTACCCTCCAAACTCAGGTCACCACTGCACTTCAGGATCAGGTCACCCGCACTTTCCACTTCAATGCCATCGGCATTGAGGATTACTGTATTACCGTGGTCATCGCTCATCTCCATCTGGTCAGCATCATCATCCAGGGAAAACTTTTTTCCCTTTGGCGTTTCAATAGTGACCGCTGCCTTTTCATCATCAAACAGAATCTTTATCCCTTCACGTGACACATAGCCCTTTTGATGGTTATCATCTGCAAGGGCTATGGGAGCCGGATTTTTACTGCTGTGAAGGGAGCCCAAAACAACTGCCTGATTGGGGTCTTCATTGATAAATCCAACGATTACCTCGTCTTCAATTTCAGGACGGAATACTATGCCTCTTTCATTGCCGGCATCCAAACAGGCCAACCGACACCAAATCCCTTGTTCTTCTCCATTAATAACGGGTAAGGTCACCATTATCCTGTCCTCTCCCTCGGGGTCGTCCTGTAGTTGGGACACCTTTCCGATCTGCAGGCCTTTAACTGCTCCAAACAGACCTGAGGCAGGTTGGGCATGAATTGGGAATTTTTCCGAAAACCATTCAGGATCCATTCCGAATTGCACATCTACCAGCCAATTTCCCGCCGCCAACTGATGCATGACACCTGATACAAAAGCCTTACCAGAGAATCTATTACCTACCCCGCTGAGATCAATTAATTTACCTGGCGCTGCTTGCGGAATCCCCTGAAATTTGACCCTGCCTCTGATTTTGGATAATTGCTGTATTAGCCACTTTGAATCCGCCCAGTCCTGAAGACTTACTTCGGCAATTCTTCCTCCATTTCGGAGTTCAATTGGACCCAAACCCATGCGATCTGCCAGGTTTGAAGGAGAAAGGTTGCCATTTAGACTTATTCCTGGATCATTGGCTTCAATTTTTTCCATTACCTGGTCTGCCGAATTCCAGGCTTGTGTAGACACACTTTCCACCTGATTCCTGGCATCTATTTCTGCATCAAATTCCAGTATATTGGCGCCAAAAGTAACCGTCTCCAGGCTATCCTGTGCTAAATCGGGCTCGGTGACCAGTACCTTTCCCCCTTCTACCAAAACAATCCTTCCATTGGCCTGAGCCCTTGTTACCAGAAAATCCCAATCTGTACACTGGTATTGGGTCAATTCGGGATGGGTAAAATTGGTGGCGGCTACTTCAGCCTCCAATCCATTTCGGGAAATCAATTGCTCCATCAGATCACTGTCCTTTTGATCATAGAAATATCCCGAACTGCGGTTAACGTGCATTTTATAGGCTTTGTCCCTGCACTCAATTACCAATTCCTGCCTGCCATCCCTGACCCTGAGTTTATGGTTGACGATTATCCCTTTGAAGATGGATTCGTTGTCCGAATGGTATCCTGCCAAAACTTCTATTTCATTTCCGGGAATAAAGGTATCCTCATTGCTTAAAGGAAAGTCACTAAGTGAAACATCTCCATCTACAATACTTATTTTTGCATAGGGAATCCGATTGATTTCCTTTTGGACAACAATACTTTGCACATGGACAGTATCCGGTAAGGTGTCTCCTTCAATAATCAAATCAAAAGTGACTAAATCTGAACTTCTACTGGTTTGTATCACATTGTTATTGGGCATTGGCTTGTTTTTGTAGAGGTGGAAAATAGAGTACCTGCCCGGGTTTGAGGCTTCTGAAATTGATCAGCTTATTAACTCTGGCTACTTCCAGGTAATATTTTGGATCTCCGTATATCCTTTGCGACATCAAAGAAAGATTTTCACCCGCCTTTACGACCCTGAAATGGGTCAGGTCCGGCGAACTGTTGTTTTCTTTGGCGGCACGCAGGTTATCTTCAACAAAACCTTTGAATTTGGCTTTTGCCAAAGCCCTGAGGGGTGTACCATCTGCCCTAAATAGCTTGAACTCCAAAGTCATCTCGGTCAGACATCCCTTGAAAAGCAGGCTGCCCCAGGAAATCATCACATAATTGGGTTTGTGCTGATCGCCATTGTAATCCAGGATTACTTTTTTGAAGTGTTCGATATCATCAATCACGCCATCTTCGGTAGCTTCCTTTCCCGGAACCACTCCAGTGCGGTCGAAAAGGAATTCTAAATCCAGTTCTTCGGGAAGCTTCTTGTTGAACCTGGTTGGAGCGGCACTGGTACCCGGAGCCTGGTCCTCATTTTGATCTATTTTATATTGATAAATGTATTTCTCAGGATTCAGCAGGGTCGTAAATTCTCCATCAGCCACCTTTTCGTTAAACTCAGGGTCACTGTAAGCCACCAATTTCAATTTCTCCAATTTACCTTCGCTCATTTATCTTTCATTTTGAAGCCTCAGGATTTCCATGACCTGTTCCACACACTGGGCTACCAATTCCTCTTTTCCCGTAACATTCCCATTTTTTTTCTTTCCGGGATCGTCCACATGAATTTTAATGTGCAACTCTTTGATTTCTATAGGCATCATTCAATGGTTTTAAAATACTGGTAGGAAAACTCAAGGGTTTCGATCACCAGCTTGCTCTCCTGTGCATTAAAATCATCCACAGCCCATTTCACCGGAAAGGCATGCACCACATTCCAGGTCATCAAAGGCTCATGTTCCTCATTCAACAGTTGCACGGTAAGGTCTTTGGGAGCAAACTCAAAATTCTCAAGGGCATCTCTGCACCAACTGATCAATTCGGACCCCACCATCAAGCCTCTTTTCAGGACCAGGTTGGCATATTTGGTTTTTACCGGAAACTTGTGCTTGAACCTGTTTTCGCCACCTTCGGCAAACTCCTCTGTATCCATGTCCACCGTCAATCCGGAAACAGACTGAAAATGGGTGTCATTCTCCTCCCCGTCTAAGCCCGAAAAGCTGACAGAAAAATGAAAGCCAACCGGAGGATATGCATAGGCCATAAATTAGTCGTTTTGGATGCTGAGTCCTTCATGAACCAATTCCATGCTTTCTATGGCCACCTCATTGCCATCTGCTTTCAGGTCGGTTGACTGTACTTTTGTGGGCCATGCATTTTTTACCTTCCAGACCACCACGGGCTCGTGTTCCTCATTCAGCAGGGAAATGGTAATGTCCCTCCTTTCGATTTGATTGAGCTGAACCGAATTCCACCAGGCATAAAACTCATTGTCGCTGGCGAAAGTCCCTCTTTTCAGGGTAATGTTGCTGAATTTTTGCATGCCTGGCATTTTGGTTTTGCTATATTCAGGACTTGCCCCGTGTCTGTACTCAATGACTTCGGTCTCTACATCCAGACCGGAAACTTCTGTAAAACCGATATTTGTTCCAGCCCACTCTACTTGAAAGTGAAACTTAGATAATGGGTAACTCATGGTTTGTTACATTTAAATGGTTCATTGTATAAATCAGGATTCCTGCATTTTATGAGAGAACTTCAGAATGATAAATTCTGCCGGCCTCACGACGGCCATGCCAATCTCCACATTCATCCGGCCTTCCAGAATATCCATGGCGGTCATGGTCTGCCCCAGGCCCACTCTTACGTAAAAGGCATGTTCCGGCTTGGCCCCGGGCAATGCTCCGGCCCTCCATTGTTGTACCAGAAAATTCTCTATCATGGCCCTGACCTTCACCCAGGTGTTGGCATCATTGGCTTCAAATACAAATTGTTCCGTAGCTTTTTTTACGGATTCTTCCACCATATTGAAAAATCTCCTGACCGGCACATAACGCCATTCATTGTCGTTACCGGCTAATGTTCTCGCTCCCCAAACCAAGGTGCCTTTACCCGTAAAGGATCGGATGGCATTGATGGACTTCCCGGCAGTAGTGTCCACATTCAACCTGTCCTGCATTTCGTTGGTGATTTTTACCGTTGGCTTGACCACATATTTCAATGAAACATTGGCGGGTGCTTTCCAAACCCCATTGTTGGCATCCACCCGGGCATAAACTCCGGCGATAAGCGGGGAAGGAGGCAATATTACCCTGAGCCGATTGATTTCATTTTTTATTTTATTATAGGTGCTGCTGTCTATATCCTCCACTTCACTGAGGGCCAGGTCATGTAAAGCCCCTTCGGATTCCATATCCAGCTCTTCAATATCCAGCAGGGCATCCAAAATAGGAGGATCGATCAAATCAAGGATCCCTTGTAGCAGGGCATTTACATCGGTCGAAGTAATGCTGGTATTCGCATCACCCGAGGCCTGTTTTACAGCCGTTCCATCCACATCCTGGTTTAGAATATCCAAATGGCCCTGAAGCCCTGCAATAAATGCAGGCAGGTCAGCACCCTCTTCCAATTCATCATTCAGTGCATTGGCTGCCTCTGTGGCTGCTGTTGCCAGGGCTTCATCTGTTGGCTGGGCCAGTGCAGCCACATTATTGGTATCATCTACTACTTCGGCCATCAGACTTGAAAATTCATTCAAGGCATCAATGATGTCCTGAAGGGGATCACCAACGGTGGCCTTATTGGTAACCGCATCTCCATCCGATCCGGCCTGAATGGCTGTATTGGCATCGGTAAAAGCAGTAATTTCACCCGGCAAATCGGTCATGATACCTTCGGCCTCCACTAAAATTTCATCTATTTCCTCCATGATATCCGAAACAGGTGAAGCATCGGTAATCATATGGGAAATCTCCGTTTGTTCCGGATCATAACTGTAATTGAGAATGGTTTCCACATAAGGGTAATAAACGGCCCCATATTTTTTCTCTTCCAGATCCCCGGTAATCAATTCCCTAACTCCTGTATCCAAAGAAATCTCCGTTTCCATGATATTGGTATAGGTGTCGATGATGGTAAACCGGTCCCTCATTTTCCGGCAGAGTGCCAGGGCATTGTTATAGACAGAATAATACTGACTTGGTTCCGGCAGGGATATGGCATCCGGAAACAAGATCAAAGTCGGTTCATCCTCTTTTTCCAATTCCTGCAAGCCCAGGTTAAGTGCCGCCATGGTAACCGGGGAAGCGGGATCCGCTTCTTCGTAAATACCGACCGAAATGATAAAACAGGGCCCGCCTC
This sequence comes from Cyclobacterium plantarum, assembly GCF_011290685.1. GTDB lineage: Bacteria > Bacteroidota > Bacteroidia > Cytophagales > Cyclobacteriaceae > Cyclobacterium > Cyclobacterium plantarum. The sequence continues at coordinate 387,487 of NZ_JAANYN010000004.1, read as the reverse complement.
CATTGGCAAAATAGGCCTGCATGGAATAATACATCAGAAAGGGCGACTTGTCCTCGGGGTCCGGCCCTTCCACCAATACCGATTTATCTCCTTCCGTCTCTGAAATCTGCACTTTTATTCCAATTTCAGGGTCAGGTCCTCCAAAGAACGTTTCATATTCCAAAAGGGAAACGATACGTTTAGGCTGGTTCAAAAGGGTTTCGGTGGTATCTGCCTCCTTCTCCCTTGCTTTTTCCGTGTAGCCAATAAAGGCCGGAATTGCGGTTTCTACCTGTGCTACGGACGGGGGGAATTTTGAAATCTCCTCAATGTAGACACCTGGTGTTCTGTAATTTGCTGCCATGATTCATCCTGTTAAATATTAATTTCTGAATAGTAATTGATTCCATCTGATTGAATGTGTTTTACCCCGGGATTGGGGAACCGCAAATGGCTGATTGCTGCCGGATCTGTATCAAAATCCGTCTCTGTGGACAGCTGCACAAATCCATTTTTGGTTAAGGGCTTAGGCTGGTTGGTCTCGGCACCGGTATCACTGGATGCCTGATAATATCGCCAATACGTGCTTCGATTGGCAAAATGCATTTTAAAGACCGTGGGATTTATTTTAAGGGTATTGTTTACATTGATCACATTGAGATTACCAGTTTCCCCCTGCATCCGGATGAGAATAAGACCTGCGGTATCCTTACCTGCTTCTTTTATGCGGTAAGCATCCAGTAACAGTTCAAAGTTTACTGCTGAAAGGAGAAAGCTGTCGGAAAAATATTCTTCGGTAGCTTCCATAGATATGGGCTGAAAGTCCAAGCCTTCCAAGGGGGCAGGATGAAAATTGCTGAAAAACATTTTTTCACCCGATAGAAAATTCATATCGGTATAATTCTCGAAATAAGGATCCCTGTAGCTAATCAGGAAAGCCAGGGTAAGTTCCTGATCCAATGGAATAAAACTATCCTGTGAATCGACCTCCAGTGTGCGCACCATTACCCGCAGGCTTTTGTTGGTATTTTTACTTAGGAGTTGAAATCGCCGGAACTGCCTTTGGGTTTCCCTCGTTGGACTTAATTTGAGAAATTGGTTCCAATCGTATCCGGCCATCATTTTTTCCTGATTTGCCACATTCAGATCCAGGTAGTTTTCTTCCCCGTTATTGAGGTGATACCCGTGCAGGATATTTATGGAAAAAAGGGTGGTATAGTGAGTAGTGAACATGATCAGGGTTTGTTTTTAACATCTGAATGTACACTTTGTATCAAAGGACCTGCTGCCTGATCCAACTCTCTTTCCAAAGGAAGGAGGTTCAGCTGGTACAAGACCGAGGGAAGCTGTTTTCCTCCCAGGGTGCCCCAGATAAAATTAAGCTCTTCGAAAGTAGGCGTATACAGCTCCATGGTAAAGCGAAAATTCCCCACTTGTTGCATGGTATCAAGGTCCCGGTCAAAAACCGTGTTCCCCTGAGTAAACAATTTCTTTCCCTGGAAAAATGAAATGATGGCCGATAAATCCTTCAGGGATTTGCCATAGGCATTTCTGTTGGCAGAAAACAAGAGAAACAAGTGCAGGTGAATGACCCTGTTGCGGTATTGTATCTGATCGTTTCTAACATGGTGGTTGGGTTGGTTTTTCATGGTCCCCTCTTCATGCAGATTTACCAGGCTGAGCACCACCTTGTCCCGCATGGCATCAGCTGCATCTGAAGAACCCTCTGCCAGTGCGATGTTGTCAATGACCAATTGAGAATCCTCCAGGCCTATTTCCTGAAAATAGGCATTTACCTGCTCGCTTAAAATTTGAAAAACCTCAAAAACCATTATTCACTCCAACTAAAAGAATTTAACGAAGCTTCCTTTTGTTTTAAAGTTGGTCCTGTTTCAGAAATAACAAAAGGTTACAGAAGAAAAGATTGTATTTAAAAGCAATTTGCAGACATGCACAAAGAAAATCACCTTAAACCAAATCCAAATACCTGTCATTATAGACAGGTCAAAATAAATATACTGTCACTCCCAAATTTCAAATAAATAAATCGAAAATCCTAACAGGAATTTAAATTTATTAAGTGGAAAAAACAGTATTTACTTTTAATAAGGCTCTCCTAAACCCATTAAATTAGTTAGATGAAAAATTATATTTGGATCATGCAATTTATGGGAGAAGCGTGAAGATTTGGTGGGTGTTAATAAGTTTATGCTGAGATATTTTTTTGTATAAATGAGTCGTTTGGGTCGTAAAATACAGGTTAAAGTCATTTCTAATCGAGGATTTATTGATAGACTTACTGATAATATGGCTTTTATTTGGTGAAGGTCTATCATTCTACCTTAAATAATCAAATTGATCAAATTTTGAATTCTTATTGACTGCAATTTTCTGGCATTCCAGGAATTGGTCCTGCAGTAGATGGCCTGAATCTGTTAGAAGGGTAAAGAAGCACATCGTGTTCTATAGCATAGAGAGTAGGTAACAGTCACTGGATCTGCGGCCTGCCGAGGAGCGTTATACACAACTGGCAGCATCAAGAAAGAAAAAAAGGAGGAAATAATAATAGATTAATTTATTTAATTTTGAAGAATTATTGGCTTAACAATGTAGCGTACTAAACTTTTCCCCACTAGCAAAATTACCCCTTGGTATGAAAAATATTCTGGTCATAATGGCCCATCCCAAATTTGAGCATTCCAGGATAATGAAAGGAATGGTAGACGAAATTCAGGACATGCCTAACGTAACCATACGTGATTTGTATGAGCTGTATCCCGATTTTAATGTACAGGTGCAGGAAGAACAGGAATTACTTCTTTTGGCGGATGTCCTTGTGTGGTTGCACCCTGTTTACTGGTATTCTTCCCCCCCACTCCTGAAACAATGGATCGACCTGGTTTTGGAATTCAATTGGGCTTATGGTCCTCGCGGGACCTATCTAAAGGGGAAAACTGCTTTTAGCGCAATTAGTACAGGAGGAAATGATGCCGCCTATTCTGCTAATGGAAAGCGCGGTCATGGCCTAACCCAATTTTTGCTGCCCTTCAAACAGACCGCTACCTTGTGTGGAATGAACTATTTACCGCCTTTTCATATCGGCGGATCACATGAGCTGGCTGCACAAAAACTAAAGCAGGAAACAGGTTTGTTTAAATCCCTTCTTGAATTTCTTACTCAAAACCGCGATTTTTCCGGTTTGCACCAATTTCCAAAACTCAACCAGTAAAATCCTTAATCATATGGAAAACGGATTTCTATTTCAGGCTATGATTTACCTGTCTGCAGCCATCGTTTGTGTTCCAATTGCAAAAAAATTGGGAATGGGCTCGGTATTGGGCTATTTACTAGCGGGTATGCTCATAGGCCCCTTTGTACTCGGCTTCATAGGAGAAGAAGGTGAAGATATCCTTCACTTTGCGGAGTTTGGTGTGGTAATGATGCTTTTTCTGATTGGACTGGAACTTGAACCAGCAAAACTTTGGAGCATGCGAAAAATGATCAGCAGGGTGGGACTTTCTCAGGTATTGCTGACTACATTCCTTTTTTTCGTAGTTTTACTCGCACTGGGGCAAGATTGGAGGCAGGCGCTTGCAATCAGTTGCTCGCTGGCACTTTCGTCCACAGCCATTGTTTTACAATCTCTGGGAGAAAAAAACCAATTGAATAGTACCGCCGGGCAGAACTCATTTGCCGTATTGTTGATGCAGGATATTGTCGTCATCCCGATTCTTGCACTCCTTCCTCTGCTGGCAGCAAGTGGAGCAATGGTTTCAGAGGAGGCGCTTCATAGCCCCATTTCTCAATTTTCTGCGTTGGTCCAAACGTTATTCGTGTTTGGAGCTGTAATCTTTATCATAATCGCTGGCAAATACTTGCTTGTACCTTTGCTGAGACTCATTGCAAAGACCAGGCTGCGGGAATTATTTGTTGGCTCTGCATTATTGATAATTGTTGGAATCGCCTTTTTAATGGAATTTGTCGGCCTCAGTCCGGCCTTAGGGGCTTTTCTCGGAGGGGTGGTTCTGGCAAATTCGGAATTTAAACATGAATTGGAGAGTGACCTGGAACCTTTCAAAGGATTGTTGCTGGGATTATTTTTTATTGCCGTCGGGGCCTCTATAAACTTTGGGTTGATTCGCGAAAATTTCTTGCTTTTAGTTGCCGCCACGTTGTCTGTCTTGCTATTGAAAAGCATACTACTATTTGGTATCGGCAAGTACAATAAAATGGGCACAGATCAAAACTTAACCTTTTCCCTGGGTTTGAGCCAGGTTGGGGAATTTGCCTTCGTAACCTTTTCATTTGCTACCCAACTATCCATCATCCCTCCTTCTACCACCGAGTTTCTGATGGCCATAACGGCCCTTAGCATGGCATGCACACCTATACTTTTACTGATTCGTGAAAAATGGATTCTTCCGCGGATTGGCACCCGGGAAAAGGCGTCCAGGGAACAAGATTACATGCATGAAAAAAATAAAGTTATTTTAGCCGGGTTTTCGCATTACGGAAGTACTGTAGGTCGCTTTCTAAGAGCCAATGGAATCCAGGCAACCATTCTGGACTTTGATTCGGACCGGGTTGATTTGTTGAGAAAAATGGGATTTGAAGTGTACTATGGCGATGTCACCAGACTAGACTTACTTGAAATGGCCGGAGCAAAGGATGCCAGCATTTTTATTTCTGCAATTGAAGATCCGGAAACCAATCTGAGGCTGGTACGGCTACTCAAGAAACACTTTCCGCATCTTGAGCTTATGATGAGGGCTCAAAACAGGGCCGATGCTTACGAAATGATTGAACTGGACGTAGCGCATATTTACAGGCAACATTTGGAAAGTGCCGTACGAATGGGTAGGGATGTTTTGATCAAACTTGGATTTCGGGCGTTCACCGTTCACCGCCTGGCACAAAATTTCATTAATTACGACGAAGATTCGCTCAAAGAATTGGTTAAAGTTAAGGATGATAAAAATGCATACATTTCAACCATTCGGCGAACCATTTCTATGCAGGAGGACCTTTTGAAGTCTGAATTGCACCGTCGCTTCAGTTTGAATGACCATGCCTGGGACGCTTCTTCGATCAAAGAAGGACTAAAAGAAAACAAAGAATAAGGTAAATCCTAATGGATGGCTACCAGGCTTTCCCTATTTGTTCCAAAATTTTATAGGTAATCAGGTAGGTAGGCCTTACACCTTCCATACCCAGGGCACCAGAGGCCAGTGTACTGCCCGTTTCAAGCGGATTATCCGAAGCATAATAAGCATACATGACCTTCACACTTTTGCGAATACTGTTCCTGATTTTGCTGGCAGATTGAATGGCCTTCTGGTAATGAGCCCCCTCCATTTCCAGTCCGATGGCTTTCCAGGAAGACTCCATAAAATAGCCCAGAACCTCTTTGTTCTGCAGGGAAGTACCTAAAACTGTAATCATGGGGCCCTGGTAAACATTCAATCCAAAGCCCTCGAAGTCTGCTGCATCTAACTCATTTTTAAATGGATAATTGTCCGCAGTCCCCTCAAATACATGGGCGTTGGGTATCATGATATCTCCTTTTTTGCCTTCCAAAATACCTGCTTTTCCCATTATAGCAGTAGAAATGATGTTTAAGGGTACTTTTTGCTGGCCTACCTCATAGGGCTTCAAAAGTTCATCAAAGCATTCATAGGCTTGTTCGCCAAAAGCATAATCCATCACCACCAAAACAGGTCTTTTCTTATCAGACTCCTCCAGTTTGACACCGGGCAATAGGTTAGATGAACTCATTTTTCCAGTATCGATTACCTGCACCCCAATATTGGTACCCGAAGTATCTACCACCTGTATCAAGCCGTTTTTCCGGGCATAATCCAGGATTTCCTTTCCTTTATTGCCTTTGCTATTGACACTGATTTTCATAGCCATGTCTTCGATGGCTTCGTAATCTTTCAATCCCAATGCCTGGTGGCCGTAAATGGTATTCACCACACTGTGCAGGTTTGCACTGATCACATGGATGGGTCGCTCCAGGAGGTTTTGTTCATCCAAAACAGTCTTGATGGCATTTGCCCAGGCTTCTCCATACACATGGTGCCCTACCCTTTCCCTCAGGGTGGCAGAAAAGGAAATTTCCCGGTCATTTCCTTCCAGAGACTCTTCCATGGAGAGCCTGCCCATATGATAAATAATGGAAAAAAGGCTGTTGCTGTTATGTGAACTTTCAAACTTTTGTACGGCGGCAATACATTCCTCAAAAGTCCTTCCGGTAAGGTGAGTCAGGTAGGAACAAGCGGCCTCCCTGTTGAACTCTTCCCCCCTATTTTCTTTATCCACAATCTCCTTCAATTTTTTCCAGTTGAGGTTGATACGGCCTTTTGGGTCGGTACTGTTGGTACGGATCTTTTCAGATTCGATATAGAGAAAGGTAAGATGGGTCAGTATATCATAAATATCGCTTTTGCCCCGGGTCATCTCCACATACATCTGTTCATCGTCCACCCGGTAACAATTTCTTTTTCTTTTTGAAGGAACCAATACCTGGAAACCGGAATCTTCATAGCCCTCTTTGCTGATCAACCGGATGTAACGACACTCCTCGATACCCTGTGGCAATCTTTCCATGACGTAAAGCAAACCCTCAAGCTCCAGCTTTTCAGGATCATTTACCAGCCCATAAATTTCCGGGCTAAGGGTGAGCAGGGCCTGAACCAGAGACTCCCCTGAAACTCCCGTTGGTTTGTAGTTGCCACGCATGAATAAATGCCTCATGGTGATATACAAACGTTCTATGGCAGACCTGGATTCCTGTGCTTTGGTTCGTTTCATGTTTTTGCGTTATTAAAAATTTGACAAAATTACAAAATATAATTCTGTTGAGTAGAAAAATTTAAATTAAAAAAATTGAAGCAGGTTTTTTACTTCAATTTTTCGCTGAATTTCTTCTTAAACTTTTCCACCTTAGGTCGGATCACAAACTGACAATAGGGCTGGCTTCCGTTCAATTCAAAATAATTGGTATGGTAATCTTCTGCCGGATAAAAGTTGGAAAATGGAGTAATTTCGGTCACGATACGACCGTCAAAAACTTTTTCTTTCTCCATGGCAGCTTTCATTTGGGTGGCCTCCTGCTCTTGCTCAGGGGAGTGGTAGAATATGGCTGACCTGTATTGAGGCCCCACATCAGCACCCTGCCTGTTCAGCGTTGTGGGATCATGGCTTGACCAAAAAACTTCCAGTAAATCAGAAAAACCAATCTGCCCCGGATCAAAAATCAAATGCACCACTTCGGCATGACCGGTGGTACCCGTTACAACATCCTTATAAGAAGGGTTTTCAATGTGCCCTCCCGAAAATCCGGACTGAACTACATCAACACCTTTCAATTTTTGAAATACAGCCTCTGTGCACCAGAAACAGCCTGTTCCAAAAGTGGCCACAGCTTTCTTTTCTGGTATTTTAATAGTGGTTTTAGGTAATTCCTGCATAAATTATATATTATTTTATGTTTAGCCTAACAGGCGCTTCAGGCAAATAGTTTTGATCGATCAAATTACCATCCTGACGAATTTCAAGTAAATTCTGATTAAAAAGCCAAATGGCCGCTTCCATCTCTTCCTCCATAAAATGTCGCCAATCATTGGGATAAAGCCAGCGGACCACATCTGAGGGGCAGAAGGAACTGCCCCTTCTCCTTTTGGCCATTTCCATCGTTGCCAAAACCAGTATACCCTGTTTTAAATAATCCATATCAAAAGAGTTTCATTTGGCCATTGCCTTTAAAATGACTCATGTCATATTCCGGCATCCGACCATTTGGATCAATATATTTGTGCACTGCAAGCTTGAAAAGACCAGCAATGGTTTGGGACAATGGCCCTTCGCCCTTTATCCTTCTTCCCCAAGCGGAATCATTTGCCTTTCCCCCATGTAGCTGTTCAATTTGGTGCATCACTTTGTCTTTTCTATCCGGAAAATGCGTTTCCAACCAACCCTCAAATAAATCCTTGATCTGTCCATTAAGCCGGACAACAGTATATCCAGCCTTTTTTGCTCCGGCTTTGCCAGCAGCTTCGATGATTTTAGTCACATCTTCACTGTTGATACCCGGAATGATCGGTGCAACCATGATGCCACAGGGTATGTTTTCAGCTGAAAATTTTTGGATCAGTTTTAATTTGAGCCTGGCTGTAGCCGTACGTGGCTCCAATAATAGCTTCAGGCCCGGGTCCAAATGGTTTATGGAAAAATAAACATGTACAAGCTTGTGCGAAGCAAGCTCCTTAAGGATGTCAATATCCCTATCAATCAGGCTATTCTTTGTGATGACACTAACCGGGTGCCGAAAGGCCAGGCACAATTCCAGTATTTGTCTTGTCAATTTAAATTTTCTTTCAGCAGGCTGATAGCAATCCGTATTACCTGAAAGCATAATGGGATGTGGTTCATAGCCCTTTTGCTCGAATTCCCGCTTCAATTGACTGACAATGTCTTTTTTCACCAATATGTTGCTTTCAAAACCCAAACCGGCATCAAAACCCCAGTACTGGTGACTGTTTCGGGCATAGCAGTAGATACAGCCATGCTCACAGCCCTGATAGGGATTTACACTATAATTCAAAGGCAGGTCAGGGCTGTCATTGAAACTCAGTGCCGTTTTGCTGCTAACGGGAAAAAATTGGGTTGAAGGGTTTTCTTCATATTCGGGAATATCTATTCCTTCCACATGATCCAACACCAGTTTGGACTTTTGATAAATATTGGCCGGTTGTCTGCCGGTTCCCCTACCCTTAAAATCTGCTCCTTTCATTGAGAGCAATTTAGAAAAAATGAACGAATTTTAGGCCTCAGGAATTACAAATTATGATAAAGGCCGGGGGAAAGTTTTTTAGTGTAAAGGCTGTTTTTATATTGCTAAAATAGGAAGCAAATTGAAACCTTAGCAAATAGGAATAGCAGATTTGAATAAAAAAACCACTGGGCTTCAGCATCACACTGCTTTTTTCGTAAATGGCGGTCCTGGATTCCTTTGGGATAAGACTAAAAGGCAATGAGGACAAAAACAGGTCAACAAGATCCCCATTCAAATGCTTGTCCATATTTTCTGCCGAATCACAGATGATTTTAACATTTTTAGAGCCATATCTTCTGTCCAGGTTGCGACAAAAATGTTCACTGATTTCAAATACATACAATATGGCATCCTTATCCATGCGGTCAATGATTCCCTTGGTAATACTGCCATCTCCGCCTCCGAGTTCTACAATTACTTTTGCTCCTTTAAAGTCTGCAAAAGACAACATTTTATTTACCAAAGACCTGGAACTAAAGGTTACTGCACCGGTAGTTTTTATATTTACAAACAACTCTTTAAAAAGCGAACTTTTATTCATTGGTTAACTGGATTAAACTATCTTTTGATACTCAAAGCGGAATTTTCTGTAAATCCGCATAGATTATAAATTTCAAAGTTACTAAAATCAAAGTCATAAAATCATTTTTATTTCAAAAAAGGAAAAAATCATACTCAAAAAAATGGACGGAGAAACGTTAACCATTCCTGTATTGATTCCAGACATTTAAAAAATAAATTTATTTTTTCCATTCTTTATCCTTTATTTTGATTTTTGATTGGATAGAAAAATTCCAGAAATGAGAGCCAACAACCTATTAAGTTCAATTTCTTTTATTTATTTGTGTTTTTTGTTCCCGGCTTTGTTGTTTGGGCAAAGTGACCGAAATGGCGATAGAAGGATTACAGGAACGTACTATATTTCAAACACCACTTTAATCCCTTCTCCCGGAAAAATATTGACCGGGCAACAGCTATTATTTGAAAATGGAATAATCAAAGCACTGGGAAAAAATATCGATATTCCCGCAGAAGCACAGGAAATCAAAGGAGATTCATTGTTGGTGTACCCGGGATTTATCGATGTGGCCAACAAAACCGGTATGGTGGAACCCACGATCCCGGAAAAACCGGATGATTTTGATCCCTCCGAGCCATTGCCCGAAATTGCTGGCATCCACCCTCATTTTTCAGCTGTTGACCATTACCAGGAAAAAAACCCTCACGATCAGGAGTGGCGAAAACTGGGCTTTACCATCGCCCAAAAACTACCCAAAGGAAAAGGAATGCTTCCGGGCAATTCTGCATTGGTTATTTATGGCCATGAAAGCCGAAACAATATCCTTTCCGATAACCAATCCCTTTATTTTAAATTCAGTACGGTGGGCGGTGTTTATCCCAATACAGATTTAGGGGTAATGGCAAAATGGAGAGATTTATTGCAAAATGCCAGGCTTTATGAAACACATGGCGAGATGTACAGCGAGCAATCATCCCTCAGACGCAGGGAAAGTAACCCGGTACTGGATGCCCTGATCCCTGTCATCAATAGAGAAATCCCGGTACTTATTGAAAGCTCAAGCGAATTGGATATCAGAAGGGCATTAAAAATGCAGGAAGAAAACAATTTCGACTTGATAATCACAGGCATCAATGAAGGTGATGCCCTGCTTCCCATCCTCAAAGAAAAAAAGACAAGTGCCGTGCTCACCCTGGATTTGCCAGATGATAAATTCTCTGATCCGACAGAAGGAGAAAAAGGTCCCGATTTTGAAAAAAGGATGGAGCGCACAAAAAATGCTTATCTTAAATCGCTATCGCTGGCAGGGGAATATGAAAAAGCAGGAATTCCTTTTGGCTTTACCACCAAGCACCTTTCCAGGACAGACTTCATAAAAAATATCAGGCTCATGATAGCAAACGGCTTATCCGAAGAAGGCGCACTGGCGGCTTTGACCGTGAATCCCGCAGAAATTTTACAAATTTCAGCTATCGCAGGGACCCTTTCGGAAGGAAAAATGGCCAATATGGTACTGATGTCGGATACCCTTTTCTCTGAGGAAGCCAAGGTTGTCATGGTGATCAGTGATGGCTATCTCTTTGATTATTCAGAGAAAGCACAAAAAATAAAGGATGGAGCTAGTGTATGGGAATATGAAGCGGAAACGGAGGGTAGGAAATCCAAAGGAAAATGGAAATTTACTAAGGAAGACAATAACTGGTCTGGGACCGTTTCCTATGATGATCCCCAGACTGAGGGTGTCAAAACCTCCCCCATTAAAAATGCAGTAATTACTGAGAAATCCCTTGCATTTACCTTTTCCGTCGAAGTAGGAGAAAACGCATTGGAGGTAAAGGTTTCGGGAGAAGTGACTGGAGAGAAATTTTCAGGAAACATGGAAATTAAAGGATATGGAAATTATCAAGTAAAGGCTAAAAAACTGGAAAAACCGGAAATAAAATAATGCAAACAAAGCTAATACTATCCGTTATCAGTACCTTCTGGTTTATTGTGGTTAGCCAGGCTCAGGAGATCAGCAAAGGAAATGTGTTTATTAAAAACGCACATGTTATCACAATCACCAATGGTCTTTTGGAGCATACCGATGTACTTGTGGAAAATGGTATCATCAGCAAAATCGGCTCGGGCCTTAAAGAACCCAAAGGTGTGCCTGTAATAGATGCCAGCGGCCAATTCCTGATGCCGGGGATTATTGATGCCCATTCCCATCTTGCATTGGAGGTCATCAATGAAGCCAGCAGCCCAATTACAGCCGAAGTTAAAATGGAAGATGTGATCGATCCTTTTGATGTGGGAATTTACAGGGCACTTGCAGGAGGCACCACCGTTTCCCATGCCATGCATGGATCTGCCAATGCCATTGGGGGGCAAAACATCACCCTGAAGCACCGCTATGGTACGAGGGATCCTGACCAATTGATCATGAAAGAGGCCCCCAGAACCATCAAGTTTGCCCTTGGGGAAAATCCTATCCGGGTACATGGGAGAGGTAAAAATCTGCAACCCCGGTCCAGAATGGGCGTGGAGGCTGTGATTAGAAATGGGTTTGAAGAAGCTTTACAGTATAAAGCCGACTGGGAAGACTGGAACGCTTCTGATAAGGGGAAAGAAAAACAACAAATTCCTCCTGTTTACAATTCAAGATTAGAAACCCTGGTGGATATTCTGGAAGGTGAAATCATCATCCATTGCCATTCCTACCGGGCCGACGAAATTTACATGCTGATCAAGGTTTGTCAGGAATATGGAATTGACAAGATTGTATTTTCTCATGTGAATGAAGGATTCAAAGTGGCTCCTGAGTTGGCCAAATATACCATGGGTGCGTCCGTTTTTGCAGATTGGTGGGCTTATAAATTCGAAGTTTATTATTCTACCGCTTACAATGCAGCCATTCTTACCAAAAACGGAGTGGTCACTTCCATCAATTCCGATTCTGATGAACTGATCCGCCATCTCTATCATGAGGCAGCGAAAACCCAAAGGTATGGAGGACTCACAGATGATGAAGCCCTGGCTTTGATTACCATCAACCCGGCCAAACAACTGGGTATCGACAAGCTGGTAGGTTCCATAGAAGAGGGCAAGCAAGCAGATCTGGTCCTGTTTGACATGCATCCCTTGTCCATATATGCCATACCGCAAATGACCTGGGTAGATGGTGTCAAATACTTCGACAGGGAAAAAGATGCCTCAGACCAGCGAATAAAGGTAAACCCGGAAGAAACTCTGGAACCCATTTTTCTCCATACAGAACACCACAACTGTATGCGGGATGTGGATTTCTATTTTACAGGATTTGGCAGAAATCTTTTCGGCCACAGTCACTAAGCAATCATTCTATTGACCGATGATGAAAAAAATCATATTTTCTTTATTATTTATTATCTGCCTTTTCAAAGCTGATCTTTTTGCCCAGATTGATGGGGAAGTGGTCAAACCGTATAAAGCAGACTTTCTATTGCAAAATGCCAGGGTAGTTACCGTTACACAAGGCATTTTGGAGGATACAGACTTGTTGATTAAAGATGGAAAGATAGCTGCCATCGGTCAAAACTTAGCTCCTCAAAATTATACCCTTGTTGACTGTAGTGGTAAATCTGTCTATCCCGGTTTTATTGATAGCGGTACCAGCCTGGGACTGGTAGAGGTCAACTCCCTTCCGGAAACACAGGATTTTATGGAATTGGGCAAACTGACGCCTCAAATGCAGGCCCTCACGGCAGTCAATCCCAATGCAGTAGCCATACCCGTTACCCGGGTCAGTGGCGTTACTACGGTATTGACCCAGCCGAGAGGCGGGTACTTTCCCGGAACGGCTGCCCTGATTCAGCTTAATGGCTATACCCCGGATCAAATGGATGCCGGTTTTAGGGCCGTGATCATGAATTTTCCTTCTGCCGCCAAATCCGGGGATTATGATAGCAGATCGGAAGAGACCATTCAAAAAGAAGCTCAAAAAAAACGTGATGAAATTGATGAGATTTGGAAAAAAGCAGCCAACTACCTTTCCATCAAGGAAAAAGGCGGGCAACTGAATTACTATCCCGAAATGGAACAACTTTCCAGGGTACTGAAAAAGGAATTACCGCTGTTCATTGAGGTCAATGCCGCTAAAGACATCATTGCTGCACTCGAATGGGTGAAAGAGAAGAACCTGGAGGTGGTTTTGACAGGGGTAGCAGAAGGTTGGAAAGTGGCAGAAAAACTGGCAGCGTCTAAAATTCCGGTGATTACAGGTCCGGTACTTACCCTACCCACCAGGGCTTCTGACAAGTATGATGTGGCCTACACCAATGCAGCCGCACTGCACAAAGCAGGCGTCAAGCTGGCTTTAAGAACACAGGATACGGAAAATGTCCGGAACCTTCCTTTCCATGCCGGCTTTGCGGCAGCATATGGACTGGGAGTGGAAGCCGCGCTCAAGTCCATTACCATAAATGCTGCTGAAATATTCAAAGTAGACGATAGGCTGGGATCCCTTGAAGTAGGTAAAAATGCCACCTTGTTCATAGCTGATGGAGATCCCTTCGAGCCTAAAACCCAGGTGGAACAGGTTTTTATCAATGGATACCGCATACCAATGACCAACCGACATATCCGGTTATATCAGGAATTTCTGGATAGAGAAATGAAACCTGCAGAATAAAGCCTAATTTTCCTGAATTAGTACTTTCTTCATACATTAGGGTGAAAATTTAATTGTTATTCATGAAACAAACATTCTATTTCTGCATACTACTTTTATTTTGGATTACAGCTTGTAAAAATAACGGGGAAGAAACCCTTGCCAGGGAGATGCTGGAGGACATACAAAGCAACTACGCTCCGGATAAAAGAGTTGCTCTTTTCGACGTTAGCTGGAAAGATGGCGTTTTGATCGGAGAAACCAACGTTAAAGAAGCCCATCAGGAATTATTGGAGAAATTGAACACAGAGGGTATTTCTTATACAGATAGTGTAAAGCTTTTACCGGATCCTGCGCTGGGAGATTTAAACATGGCATTGGTAACCAATTCGGTAGCCAATATTCGGAGCGAGCCCAGGCATTCAGCAGAATTGGCCACGCAGGCTCTTATGGGCACTCCATTGAATGTATTAAAAGCCTCCGGGAGTTGGTACCTTGTACAAACGCCAGACGGTTACCTTTCCTGGGTAGATGCTGCTGCCATTGTCAGGCTAAATCAGGAATCGCTGAACCTATGGATGGAAAAAGATAAAGTAGTCGTTACCGAAATGATTGCGAATATCTATGCAGACGAAAGCACTTCGGACATCGTCAGCGATATTACTGCAGGTAATGTGCTGGAGTTGATCGAAATTTCTCAGACTGGCTATAGTGTAGCCTTGCCAGACAACCGTAGAGGATTCATTTCCCTGGAAAAGGCGGTCCCCTATGAAAGGTGGAAAAACAGCCGCAGTACAGATGATCAATCCCTGATCCAGACAGCCCGGTTAATGATGGGGTCACCCTATCTCTGGGGAGGAACATCCCCCAAGGGCATGGATTGTAGCGGCTTTACCAAAACCATCTATTTCCTGAATGGCATGGTGATACCCAGAGACGCATCCCAACAAATAAATGAAGGGGAGTTGGTGGATTCGGACAAAAACTGGGAAAACCTGGAGGTGGGTGACTTGCTGTTTTTTGGTGTCCCGGCCACAGCAGAAAGTAAAGAAAGAGTGGTACATGTGGGCATGTGGATTGGAGACAATCAATTTATTCATTCCAGAGGGCGGGTGAGGATCAGCAGTTTTGATCCCGATGATGAAAATTATGATGCCTATGAATTAAACCGCTACCTTCGAACCAAGAGGATTCGCAATAAACCCAGCGAACACATCCTTTCCGTCGATCAAGTCCTACAATAAAATCAAACAATAATGAAAAAGTATTTCCTGGCTTGTACCTTTTTGCTCCTGGCTGGCTTTGGTTTTTGTCAAAACAAATTAGACGGGTTTTCCAGGGAAGAATCCGAAAAACAAGAGGCATTAGAAGAGCTCTTTTTGGAAACAGTAGATTTTTCAAGCTTTAAAAAACACTTGCAAACCATCACCAAACATCCACACATTGCAGGCAGCCCGGAAAATAATGCAGTGGGAGATTACCTGCTGACCGTAATGCAAGAAGCAGGATGGGATAGCCGGAAATATCCATATGATGTTTACATGCCTAAGGATCCCGGGATTTCGTTGGTAGAAATCATTACCCCTAAACGGCAGCCCCTGAACCAAATGGAAGATATTCAGGAAGCCGATGCTTTTAGCGAACATTCCGGTTTAAAAAAGGGTTGGAATGCCTTCTCGGGTTCAGGAGATGTAAGCGGGGAAGTAGTTTATGCCAATTATGGAACCAAAGCGGATTTTGAGGAATTAGAGACGTTAGGGGTTGATTTGAGCGGAAAAATCGTAATTGCCAGGTATGGTGGGAATTTCAGGGGGTTTAAGGCCAAATTCGCAGCAGCTCATGGTGCTGCCGGTTTATTGATCTATACTGACCCAAAAGACAATGGTTTTACCAAGGGCCTGGTGTTTCCCGAAGGTCCCTATTACAATGAAAGTGCCATACAACGGGGCTCCTTGTTGACCGAAAGCTTTACAGGAGACCCCCTGACTCCCTTCGAACCTGCCCTGCCACTGGATGGTAAAAAGCGTATCGCCAGACTAGACCCGGAAGAGACCCAATTGCACAGTATTCCCGTTACCCCTATCCCCTATGCCTCAGCAGAGAAAATCCTGAGCCAAATGCAGGGAACACCGGTACCGGCAGCCTGGCAGGGTGGCTTGCCCTTCACTTACCGGGTGGAAGGCGGACCAAAGCTCACCGTAAGGGTAAAGGTAGAGCAGCCCATAGATTTCGTTCGGATCAATAACGTGGTGGGTACCCTTAAAGGCAGTACCTATCCGGATGAATGGGTCATTCTCGGCTGCCATTACGATGCATGGGCATTTGGGGCCACAGACCCAAATAGTGGTACTTCCATGCTTCTTACCCTAAGCCAGGCACTGGGCAAGCTCGCAGAGCAGGGAAAAAAACCCAAGCGCTCCATCCTTATTGCCCACTGGGACGGTGAAGAACATGGTGTCATCGGTTCCACCGAATGGGTGGAGGAGTTGAAGGATGAATTGGGTGCGAAAGCGGTTGCTTATTTGAATTTTGATGGCGGAGTTTCAGGGAAAAACATCGGTGGAGCAGCCGCACCAAGTCTGAAAAAAACCATGACGGAGGCGGCCAAAAAAGTGGACTACCCTTACTCAGATGAAACAGTTTTTGAATTCTGGGCAAAAGACAATCCAACCCCCTCCATTGGAAACCTGGGCGGCGGTTCAGACCACATTGCTTTTTACATGCATGTTGGAATCCCTTCGCTTAGCGGAGGAGCAGGGGGCCCGACCTTGTACCATACCAACTACGATGATTTCTATTTTTACGAAAAATTTGCCGATCCCGGGTTCCAAATGGGTGGAACCGTTGCCCAATGGGCTGGTATCATGGCCCTGAGACTGGCCAATGCACCTATCATCCCCTACCAGGTACCGCGATACGCAGAAGACCTGAGTCAGCATCTGGCAACTGTCACTACAGAAATTCAAAAATACGATGAGGATTTTCTAGGGTTTACAGCAAGCCTAAAAATGCTGGAAGAGCTTAAAGCAGCAGCTGAAGAAATGGACAGCCTCGTAAACCAGGCATTGGAAAAAGATGCCTTGAGCTCAAAGGAAATATCCTCCGTAAACAAGGCCCTAATCAGCCTTGAAAAAAGTTTTATCCTGGAGGAGGGCATGCCTTTTGGGAGTTGGTACAAGTCGCTTTATGCATCCAATGATCCCTTCAGTGGCTATGCTTCCTGGATATTACCTGCTATTCAATTTGAAATTTCCAATCAATCAACAGCAAATTTGGAACAATGGGATCAAAAATACGAAGCAGCTTTGCAACAACTTACCAAAGTTATTCAGGGTATAAGTAAAGGTTTAAAAAAAGGGTAAAATTATCAGCAAGTGCTGAAAATGCAAGAAAACCATTCCCCATCTTTCTGCTGAGAAGCGCAGGGAATGATTTTGTGCGCAGGACATACTATAAGACCCTAACAGACAGGGTTTATGCATGTTTCCTGTTTATTCCGAATAGAGAAATATCGAATGTACTTTGATACTCTAAAAGTCATTGAAAATCCTAACCCTTTTACCTCTTCTAATTTTCCATTATTTCGGGACATCAACGGAAGAAGCCTTTCCCGGCTGCCTGCTACCTTTGTACAACTCAAATACCAGAAGCCGGCAATCTATGGTCCCATTGTAAAAGGGGATCCTACGCTTCGGCTTTAATCCTATTCTTTTGCCCAAATCCAGGTTTCCGGTAAACACCAGACCGGTATAACCTGCACAGCGCTGTTTCATAAAATCACCAATCTCCCGGTAAGTCGTTTCCAGGCTTTCTTCCTCGCCAAGCCTTTCTCCATATTCCGGATTAAAAAACAAGGATCCCTTATCTGTTTCTGGTATGCTGGCATCTCTGAAATCACAGGTTTCAAACTGAATTAAATCTTCCACTCCTGCTGCCTTTGCATTGGCTCTGCTGGCATTAATCGCCCGTTCGCTGATATCAGAGGCAATGAATACCAATTCCGGCCTGTCCTTGATTTTGGCCTGCAATTTCTTTTTTAAATCATAATAGACCCCGGCATCATAGCCCTTGATATACATCATCGCATAATCATCCCTGAACAAACCTGGAAACCGATCCGTAGCCATCATGACTGCCTCTATGACAACGGTACCTGCTCCACACATAGGATTAATAAAGGGACTTTTCCTGTCCCAACCAGAGGCAATCAGCGTTGCCGCCGCCAGGGACTCCATCATGGGCGCTGTGCCGGGAATTTTCCGGTATCCGTGCTTGATCAGGGTATCTCCACTGGTGTTGATATACAAGCTGGCTTCATCCCCTTTCCAGAAAAACTGAAATACAGCTTCATTGAGTACAGAGCCGGAATCAGGCCTGACTCCAAATTTTTCCCGGAACCGGTCTGCAATGGCATCTTTGATTTTAACATTGACAAATAGTGGATTATCCACCGATTCATGCCGTACATTGCTGATTACAGAAAAATATCCATCAGGATCAATATAATCTTCCCAAGGAAGCTCTTTTACAATAGGATACAGGTTTGAAATGTGGTCCAGGGGAAAACTATCAATTTCGTATAAGACATGACTTGCCGTTCTCAGGTGCATGTTTAAAAAAAGGCAATCATACAAACTGCCCTTTAATTCCACATGCGTTCGGTAAACTCCCTCAGGTTCAAAACCCAACTCAATTAATTCCGATTCCAAAAAAGGGGCATTTCTATCATAACAGGTAATTACCAATCTACCTGTCTGGTTAAAATCTATCATGGCACAAATATACCTGAAATTTTTGGCTTTGGGGTCAATGAAATACAGGACTAGATTTTGGGGTTTTTACTTTTCAGTACCGTCATGGCCGCTTCGTGATCTTCGGGGTAATTGATGTTTTGAAACTCTGAAGTATCCGGTGCCTCAAGTAATTCAATAGCCGAATTGATCAGCACCTTACGCGGACAACTGTATCCCTGACTTAAAAATCGGTACATTACCGGGTAGGCACGTGGTTCCCAAAGCGTAACCAATGGCTCAGGAAATTCCCCTTTCGGATCCAAAAATGCGGTGGCCAATTTGGACGGATTTCTGTGCGCTATCAAATATTGAATGGTTTTTTCGGACAAAAAAGGCAGATCACAAGCCACTGTGAGCCATGCTTTATCGGGATCTTTCATAAAAGCCGAAAGCAATCCTCCAAAAGGACCCAAATGTAAAACCGTATCCGTTACCAGAGGATAGGAATTTTGAAATTCTCCAGCCTGGTCCGGATTACAGGAAAGGTAAACAGCATCACAAAAAGGGGCAAGTAAATCCATCATGTAGTCCTTTTGACTTTTGCCATGATAGGCCAGCTTGTATTTGTCCCTGCCCATTCTGGTACTTTTACCACCCACCAATACCAGGCCGTTTACTTTTGGCCTGTTATTAATGATAAAATCCTTTACAAATCCTGCCAATCTATCTGTCTCCTGGATTCCAAAAACGGGAATTTCTTTCCAATTAGGCAAATGCTCCCTAACCACTTCAGGTATTTCACTTACTCCCTCTTTCAAAAGAATAAGGCTTACCTGGGTTAATTTGGATAATTTTTTATCCAAAGGTTTTTTGGGATCTATGACCAGTACCTGGTGAGTAGCCTTGAAATGGTTGGCATTGATCAACACCAAATCCTGTCTGTTGAGCCATTCTCTTTGCTCAAAAACAGAGGTTTCTTCCAACCGCATGTCCAATCTTTTGAAAACAATTTTGTCCCTCATTTCCATGAACTCGGGATATTGCATCAGACTATCGGGATCTCCTGCTCCGGCCAATAACTGGTCTCCCTCCTGATGGTCCGCATCTACATAAGCCAAACCAAAATCAAGGGAAAGCTTATGGATAATATCCCTTGCCATTTCCTGTATCAGCTTACAGGAAGTTCCTAAAAATCCCAGCTCAAGCCTGCCAAAATCTCCAAATTGCGCTTTGGCAAGCTTGGCATGTTTTTGATGTTTATCTTTTGAAATCACGTTTTCCTCCCGTTTTTTCTTCTAAT
The DNA here is from genome assembly GCF_011290685.1 of Cyclobacterium plantarum. GTDB lineage: Bacteria > Bacteroidota > Bacteroidia > Cytophagales > Cyclobacteriaceae > Cyclobacterium > Cyclobacterium plantarum. The sequence goes on along the minus strand of NZ_JAANYN010000004.1, from coordinate 367,489 downwards.
CTGATCTCTTTAACCCTAATGTCATGCGAGAAACCTTTGCACATATCATAAATGGTCAGCGCTGCCACGGAAACACCGGTCATGGCTTCCATTTCCACCCCAGTCTTGCCAAATACACTCACACTACATTGAACGATTACTTCTGATTCATTGTACACATCAATGCTTACCTTACAATCATCCAATCCGATTGGATGACAAAGTGGAATCAGGTTGGAAGTTTGTTTGGCACCCATGGTACCGGCAATAATGGCCGTTTGAAAAACAGGGCCTTTTTTGGTCATCAGGTCAGCTGATGCTGTCAGCTCCCGCATGATTTCTTCTCCCAAAACCACCCGGCAGGAAGCCCTGGCTGTTCTTTGGCTGGGTTGTTTTTCTCCCACATCCACCATATTGGGATTTCCGGTTTTTTTATCCAGATGGGAAAAGTTTTTTTCTGACATGGCTATTTCATTAACTATAGGACACTGATGATTGCTTCAAATCCCTGTGCACTTCTCTAACCCAATCAATGGCATGCGCAATGTCTTCACTGTTGGTAGATTTTCCCAGGGAAAACCGCAAAGTAGCCATTGCTGTTTCAGCATCCAAACCCATTGAAGTAAGCACGTGCGAAGGTTTGTCGGTAATACTGCTACAGGCTGCACCTGAACTCACTGCAAGGCCCTTGTTAATCCGGAGCAGAAAAGGCTTGCCGGGAATGCCTTTAAAAGAAATATTGCTTACATGTGGCAGCCTGTTTTTCCTGGACCCATTGACTTCGGACCCCGAAATTTGCAGCAGTCCTTCTTCCAATTCATCCCTCAAAGCAGAAAGGCGGAGTGCATCTTCCTGAAATTCATTCAAGGCCAACTCCGCAGCTTTTCCCAAACCTACAATGCCCGGGACGTTAAGGGTACCACTCCTTCTTCCGGTCTCCTGCCCTCCTCCTGTTATCTGTGGTTCCAGTGCAATATGTGGCTGAGACTTTCGCAGATACAAAGCGCCCACTCCCTTGGGACCATACATTTTATGCGCGGACAAGGCCATCAGGTCAATGCCTGCCTCCCTGACGTCCACTGGAATTTTACCTACAGCCTGCACCCCGTCCGTAAAAAAAAGCACCTCATTCTGTTTGGCCATAGCGGCCATTTCACCAACAGGTAACACGAGCCCGGTTTCATTATTGGCAAACATGGCAGCAAGCAATATGGTGGTTTTTCTGAAAGTTTTTTTCAGCAATTCCTGAGATACCAAACCGTCCTCATTCACCGGCAAATAGCTGATCTCAAAACCCTGCTTTGAAAGTGATTTCATGGTATCCAGAACGGCACTATGTTCGGTCTCTAGGGTAATAAGGTGGTTTCCTTTGGCTTTATTTGCCCATGCCACACCCCTGATGGCCAGGTTAATGGCTTCTGTTGCTCCACTCGTAAATACAATTTCTTTTGCCTGAGCACCTATCAATTCGGCAACCTGCTCCCTGGCCATTTCCACAGCTTCCTCTGCCATCCATCCGTATGGATGGTGACTACTGGATGCATTGCCAAAATGAGTCCCAAAATAGGGCATCATTGCTTCCAGCACCGTAGGGTGGCAGGGAGTGGTGGCGTTGTGATCCAAATAGGTGGGATAGGATTTCATTTATTGAAGAATAGGTTTATTACTTCTCCATGCTTTCTGCCATTTGAACAGCCTGATAAGCATTGACCAAACCTCCCGTATCACTGAGCTCATCAAAGCGAGTGGTCTTTTCTTCTCCGGGGAGGTTTACTTCCACTATTTCAGGTTTGTAAACTGAACTTCTTAATATTGACCTGACTTCTTTGGCTTTCAAATCCGGATAATAGGCCAGCAATAAGGCAGCCACTCCGGAAACTGTGGGAGCAGCCATGCTTGTGCCGCTGTTGGATTTGTATTCAGAACCGGGAACGGTAGAATAAATATCCACACCCGGAGCGAACAAATCAACCCGTTTCTTACTGAAATTAGAAAAATCGGCAGGCAGGTTCTCCCCATCCAGGGAAGATGAGGCTCCTACTTCCAACCAGGAGTTGGATTCTCCTCTCCTCTCATACCAGCGGTTGGGAAAATTATTATCGGGATTGATCTCTTTGGAACTGTTGCCGGCCGCATGGATCAGCAATACTCCTTTTCTGGCAGCATATTTTACTGATTTATCTACCTGTTTTTTCCCGGGAGAATAAGATTTACCAAAACTCATGTTGATGATATGGGCACCATTGTCCACAGCATAACGGATGGCATTGGCGATGTCTTTATCTCTTTCGTCCCCATTGGGCACTGCTCTAATAGGCATGATCAACACATGCTCAGCTATCCCATCCACACCAATGTTATTGCCTCTGTTGGCTGCTATGATACCGGCCACATGTGTACCATGTGATGGGTCTGGACCTGTGGGGTCATTGTTGCCATAATATTTTTCCTTATAATCATCGGGGTCATCACCGACTATATCCCTTGGATCAAAATCAGTATTGTAAGCATATTCGGCTTGAACTTTATAATGTTCAACTGCCTCTTCTAACATTCCCAGAATTTCATTGATTCCAGGATCCTGCATGTTTACCATGGAAAACAATTGATTCATCATGTCCACTGCAGTTGCTACTTTCTCGTCCGAGGTGTCAAAATCTTTCAGGTCAGCTTTTCGAAAATTATCCAATTCAAATTTCTCTTTGAGCAATTCTGCCATCCCGGAAAAGCCCTTCATCATATTGGAATACATGTTAAAGTTCATTTCAGCTTCTTTCTGGCTCTCCTCAAAATTGGCTTTCACCCGATTCCAGTAGGCAAATTCTTCCCTGTCTCTTCTTTTTACCTCATCCTGCTCCATTTCTCCGTATTTTGCCTTTAGCCTGACGAATTCACGGGTCAATTCATGAGAATCTGCATCCACATGGCTTCCATCAGGTCCACCGATGAAATTCCACCCGTTTACATCGTCCACGTAACCATTCCCATCGTCATCAATACCATTTCCAGGGATTTCTCCTTTATTTACCCAGATTTTTCCTTCCAGGTCCTCATGCTCCAGATCAATTCCGGAATCAATCACTGCAACTACTACCGTCTGTTTGGGTGATTTATTTTTTAAGATCAGGTCATAAGCTTTTTCTGCACCGGTTCCCATAAATCCATCTTCCAATGGATCAAGTAAAAACCAGTTATCCGGTGTTTTGATACTGTCACTTTCCACGACAAATCCAAAGGACGTGCCGACAAAAAAGAAGATACCCATAAACAGGGTATAAAAATAATGTTTAAGATGTATTTTCATAAGATGGATACTAACAATTGTCGAATTTTTTATGATGTATGGTAAAACCCATTTGTATAACGGATGAAAGTTATTAAAGATCTGAATCGGATCAAATTTCAAAAATTTTTTTGGTTGGAATTCACTTTGTACGGTAAACACATTCGTTTTAAAACAACCATCCTGCCCTGAAACCGATGTTTTCAGCGACATGGCCATGAACTTTCATGTCTGCCCCAAATCGAAACCCGGTCTCAAACTGATAAGATAAAGAATACCGCTGGTAAAACAGCTTGCCTTCCTGATATCCATCAGGCTTGCTGAGATAATAGGCCATGCGTTGGCTAAAATCCATTTTCCCAAAAGTCAGGTGATGGGAAATAAATAGGGCCGGAAGAAAACCGAATCCCTGCCCGGAGCTGCGTAGTGACTGATCCCAGGTACTTTCCAGTCCTATACCGAGATTATTGATCCGGGAAATTCCATACATCAGATCGGCTGTAATACCAATTGCAGGAAGTCTTCCAGAACCAGCGGGGTTATCCCTGAAAGTGCCAAAACCTTCCAGAATAAAATAGCTGCGGGATTCAAATGGGGGTTTTTCAAACTCTGGAAAATCATCAGCTGAAAGCCAATAAGTTAGGCCAAGTCCAAAACCCGGAAAATTCATACCTCGGTTGGGTTGCCGCTGGCCGCCATTGGATATATGGTTATAGTTGAAGCCGGCATTTACCGACCAATTTTCATTCAGCTGGAAGTTCACCTTGGGGCTTACAGATAATAAAAAGCTTATTGGACTGCTAAAGAAGGTGTTTTGGGGATTGGTGTTGGCATCAAAAACCCGGGTTAGGTGGGTGACGCCCATAGCTCCCCTTAGGCTGATTTGCCAATCTTTTCGCCTCCATAAAATGGGTTCAAAATATCCGGATAAAAAATAGGCATTTCCCAAAACTGTGGGATGATTAAAATTGGTATAACCAATGGTGCCACCCCAGTAATAGAAACAATTGCAATTCTCCCAGGCAGTTTTATTCATTGGAAGATATTCCCAATTGAATTGAAATCCCTGCGGATGGCTTTGAGATATAGGAACCAACTCCGCTGAGTGCGGAATGATCCAAGCCCTTTGCCCATCCAGTCCAATTCGGGAAAGCCCCTGAGAAAAGGCTTCCATGTTTAAAAAAAGCCAAATCAGGCTTGTCAGCATAAGGTATAGATACTTTACCATCAATTTATCTCACTGAATTCCTGTGATTTTGTTTCAATAAAAGAAAAAATCGCAGGGATCTATTGGAAAATATACCAATCTAAGCTTATTTTGCAGCATCCTTTTACTTTTTACGGTACAAAGGATTTATATAGAAGAGGTAAGAGACAGGCTCGGTGACCCTCTGGCAACCTGGAAAATCCAAGGTGCCAATTCCTGCCAGATGAAAACAGTTTCATTTGGAAATATAAATTCTATAGAATGAGTTCAATTTTATATTTATTCAAGGATAAAAATTCCAAAAATTTCTTCCCAGGTATTCACTGCGATTCTAGTGCTCAGGTGAGCATCTCATGCCTTTGCTTCCGGCTTAAGGCAATTACCTGATGCATTTAGTATATTTATAGCTATGTAATCAAAAAAATAAACCTAAAACACAACAAACATGTCAAAAGATTATCGTTTCGAAACATTACAGATTCATGCCGGTCAGGAAGCCGATCCAACGACCAATTCAAGGGCAGTGCCCATTTACCAGACCACGTCTTATGTTTTCAATTCAGCAGATCATGGGGCCAATCTCTTTGCCTTAAAGGAATTTGGAAATATCTATACCAGGATTATGAATCCTACCACAGATGTATTCGAAAAAAGAATGGCAGCTTTAGAGGGCGGGGTTGCTGCTGTGGCTACTGCATCTGGGCAGGCAGCTCAGTTTTTGGCTTTGAATAACTTCCTTACAGTAGGTGATAATTTCGTTACTTCTCCCTTTTTATATGGAGGTACCTACAATCAATTCAAGGTATCCTTTAAAAGGATAGGGATTGAAGCCAGATTTGCGAAATCCGACAAAGCGGCTGACCTGGAAGCAAAAATTGACAGTACCACCAAAGCCATATATGTTGAAACCATTGGCAACCCGGAGTTCAATGTTCCGGATTTTGAAGCGGTTGCTGCTTTGGCCAAAAAATATGACATTCCGCTGGTAGTCGACAATACCTTTGGAGCAGGCGGATATCTCTGCCAGCCCATTAAGCATGGTGCGAATATTGTCACATCTTCTGCCACCAAATGGATTGGCGGCCATGGCACATCCATTGGGGGGATCATCGTAGATGGTGGAAATTACAATTGGGGAAATGGAAAATTCCCTCAGTTCTCCGAGCCTTCTGAGGGCTACCATGGCCTTAATTTCTGGGAAACCTTTGGCTATGACAACCCCCTGGGCATGCCCAATGTGGCCTTTGCCATCCGTGCAAGGGTGGAAGGACTTAGGGACTTTGGTCCGGCACCCAGCCCTTTCAATTCCTTCCTGCTAATCCAGGGCCTGGAGACCCTTTCTTTAAGAGTACAGCGGACTGTAGACAATGCACTGGCCCTTGCGCAATGGTTGGAGAAACACCCCAAGGTCAAGAAAGTAAATTACCCGGGGCTGCCCTCCAGTCCATACCATGAATTGGCAAAAAAATACCTCCCAAATGGATATGGAGGAGTTTTGAGTTTTGAATTGAAAGGGGAAAAAGAAACCGCCTCTGGCTTTATCAACAATCTGGAATTGATTTCCCATTTGGCCAATGTCGGAGATGCCAAAACGCTGATCATTCAGCCAGCGGCTACCACCCACCAGCAACTTTCAGATGAAGCTCAGCTGGCCGCGGGAGTGACGCCTACCATGTTGAGAATTTCTTGTGGTATAGAGCACTTAGATGACCTGAAAGCAGACCTAAGTGCTGCATTTGATAAAATATAGTTGTTAAAATGAACCTCCAATCGCCGCATTTGTCTATTGAAATGACCCAAGAGATTTTCTATTGCAAGGAAGCCCTCCATTTGGAATCAGGAGAAATATTGCCCGAATTCCAGTTGAGCTTTACTACCCAGGGACAACTTAATGACAAAAAAGACAATGTTGTCTGGGTCTTGCATGCCCTTACAGGTGATGCCAACCCTCAGGAATGGTGGGCCGGCTTGATCGGTGAGGATAAATTCTATGATCCTTCCCGTCATTTCATCATTTGCGCCAACTTCCTGGGGTCCTGTTATGGGTCAACGCAGCCCCTGAGTGTTAATCCCGGAACAGGGAAACCCTATTATTACGATTTCCCAAACCTTACTACCCGGGATATCGCTGCTTCCATGGATAAGTTGAGGCTTCACCTGGGCCTGGATCAAATTGATACGGTGATTGGAGGATCATTAGGTGGTCAGGTAGCCCTGGAATGGGCCTATACTTTGAAAGAAAGGCTAAATAACGCCATTATCATCGCTTCAAATGCCAAAGCATCTCCCTGGATCATCGGTTTTAATGAAACACAGAGGATGGCCATTGAATCTGACCAAACCTGGGGCAGCATGGATGCTAAAGCGGGAAAAAAAGGTTTGGAAACAGCCAGGGCCATAGGCATGCTCAGCTACAGGCATCCACAGACATTTATTCAGCATCAAAGTGAAACCGAGGAAAAAAGGGATAACTTCAAAATCAGCAGTTACCTGCGCTATCAGGGTATGAAATTGGCAAACCGGTTCAATGCCCTCTCATACTGGACACTATCCAAAGCCATGGATAGCCATGACCTGGGAAGAGCCAGAGGGGGGACTGCAGCGGCTTTGGCCAAAATCCAATGCAAGGTACTCTCCATTGGGATTGATACGGACCTGTTGTTTACCTTCGTAGAGTCCCGGTTTATCAGTCTTCATGTACCCAAGGGAACCTACCGGGAGATCAGTTCCCTTTATGGACATGATGCCTTCCTGATAGAATACGAACAACTTCAATACATCTTACAATCTTTTTATTTGGAAAACAACCATTCCATTAGGACCTGAATAGCATGATTCCCTACACCGGTATTAAAGAAACCTGCTTGTATATTGACGACCTTCAAAAGGCAGTTGAATTTTACCAGGGATTACTGGAAATGCCCTTGATTTCAATAGTGGAGAAAAGACATGTTTTTTTCAGATGCGGCAAAAGTGTTTTGCTTTGTTTTTTGCCTGAGGTCACCAAAGAAGAATCCACATTACCCCCACATTTTGCCTATGGCAAGCAGCACCTTGCATTTGAAGTGCTGCCCGGAGACTTCCAGAAAACAAAAGACCTGCTGATCAAGAAGGGCATTGCCATTACCCATACCCAGGACTGGGGAAATAATCAGAACAGCATTTATTTTGAAGATCCTTTTGGCCATGTGCTGGAAATCGTACCGAAAGGTATTTGGGAATAAAATTTTCCGGGTGATTTATTATTTAATGGTTATTTCACCCGATTGTCTTGTGGTTTTATTTTTCTTTTCGAATATTGCAGCGATCCATTCTTTTAAACTGATAAACTGACATGATCTACAAAACTTTATTTACGGTATGTTTTATTTGTACTGGTATTTTATTTTGTAAAGCTCAAAATATGGAATTTCTAAAAAACAAGGTCATCGCCCACAGAGGTGCCTGGAAGGCCAATTCCCATCCCCAAAATTCACTGGCCTCATTACAGGAAGCCATAGATCTGGGATGTGAAGGATCAGAATTTGATGTATGGATGACTGCCGATGGGGTGCTGGTGGCCAATCATGATGCTGATCATGACGGCATGAAGATCGAAGAAGTGACCTATGCACAATTGCTGGAATTCCCCCTGCCCAATGGAGAGAAAATACCTACTGTCGAAGCCTACATCAAACATGGCATGATGCAACATAAAACCAGGCTGATCTTTGAAATTAAACCTTCCGGGATATCCAAAGAGAGAGGGCAGCGACTTGCCGCTAAATCTGTGGAATTGGTAAAAAAATTAGGGGCTGAGAAATGGGTTGATTATATTACTTTTGACTATGACATTGGTTTAAAAGTACTGGAAATGGATCCCAATGCCAATGTGGCCTACCTGACCGGAGACAAAACTCCTGCCGATCTAAAAAAAGATGGATTTTTTGGTTTTGATTATAATATCAATAAACTGAAAGAAAATCCCCATTGGATTCAGGAAGCACAATCACTGGGCCTTACCGTAAATTCCTGGACGGTAAATAAGGAAGAGGACATGCGTTGGCTGCTGGACCAGAAGGTAGACTTTATCACTACAGATGAACCGGAAAAGTTGTTTACATTGATTCGGTAAAAACCCACATTTAATATGATTGTATCCATTACCTCACCACTGTTCTTGGTATGGCTGCAGGAAGTCGGCTAAGCATTTCATTGTTAAGCAACTGAGTGACATTGGTAAAACTGGAAACATTTATGACACTATTATTTTGTCTTCCAATCAACACCACTTCGTCTCCTACCTTTACTTCTGGAATATGGGTGATATCCACCATAAACAAGTTCATATTGATCAGGCCAACTATCGGAGCCTTTTTGCCTTTTATCAACACCTGCCCCCTATTGGACAAAGCCCGGGGATATCCATTGGAATATCCCAATGGTAAAACGGCAACTGTCATGGGCTGTGTGGCTTGAAAAGCCGTTCCGTATCCAATAAACTCTCCCTGATCCACCTTTCTGATATCCATTACATCGGTTTTCCAGCTAAAAATCCGCTTAAGCGAAGTGTCGGATTTTTTGTTGGTTTCATGGAGATGGGCAAAATATACATCAGGGCTTGGCCAGAAACCATACTGTGCCACTCCTATGCGTACCATATCATAAACAGTATCCTTCATGGCAAGGGCCGCTGCAGAGCAAGCAATGTGGCGTAATTCTGGAAGAATATTCTTTTCCTTACATATTTTAAGGGCTGCTTTATACCGCTTGTGCTGCATGTCAATTTTGAACTGGTTGGCAATACTTTCCGCTCCTCCAAAATGAGTACAAAGACCTTCAAAGTAAATACATTCCGTATTTTTTTTCAAAAATGTCAAAGCTTTTGGAAATTCTTTCTCATGCATTCCAGTCCTGTTGGCTCCTGTTTCTACTTCTACATGTACTCTGGCAGGTTTGCCTACCTTTTTGGCTGCCTCAAGGGCTACCGGTAACCTGTCATAATTGTATACAAAAAAGCCAATATCATTCTCTATAGCCCATGGTATATCCTCTTGATAGATGATACCCATAATCACCACATGACTCTCCTTTTTGCAAACCCGCAAAACTTGTTCGGCTTCGAATGAGGAGGCCACACAAAAGTGATTGATACCGCACTTTTCTGCCATAGGCACGAAAGATTCAATCCCGTGTCCGTAGGCATTGGCCTTAACAACAGAAGAGAGGATAGGCTTTTCGCCTATCTTCTTCCTGATAAAATTGATATTACTTTTATAAGCAGATTGTTTTAATTCTATTCTTGATGAGTGTCTTACCATTTTCTTTTGGTTTCTAACCAGGTATAAGATTTTCCCCAACTTTCTTTTGCCAGTTTTTTTACTTTTTCAACTTCTTTTGCGGGCACATTGTTCATCATACCCGCTGCTTCAAGGTTATTGTAGTGAAAGGCATAAGTCCTGGCGGCAAATTGGTGAAACGGAAGTGAAGATTCACCGTGAATTTCACCTTTTCCATAAACAGAAGGTTTGATGTCCTGCCCCCAATCTTGCCGGCCTTCATTATTCGGATTGAGAAAATATGCCCGCAATTCACCATTATTGTCTTTATCTATGCGGAGCAAAGAAACAGCATGAAAGCCCAACATATCGCCTTTTGCGGTGGTAACGAAAATTCCGACCGGATTTGGATACACCATCCTGTGACCTCCGTTGTATTTTGGATGAAACATGGAATAGAATACCCTGACAAATCCATCAAAATCAATGATGGCATTGTACAGATAATCGTATGCTGAGGCAAAGCCAATCTGAATCCATTGGCCATACAGGGCTGGGTTGACCCACTTGTGCGGATCCTCTCCTCTTCCAGAAGCCCTCAACATCATGTCGTTATAAATCCTGTCAAGCATGGGAACCAAGGTGACGGACACGGCATCCAGATGATGGTCCAGAACCTGTACCAATCCCGGTTGCGTTTGAGAATATTTCACTTCCTGCCCTTCAAACCTGAAGGATAGGTCATCATATTCCGCTGCTGTTTGCACCATATGGATCAATTTGGCCGGTGCATGTTGACTCCACATGCTGATACCCCTGGCACTCTGACAGGTAGGATTATTACCTTGACCTACGCCAAGTGGCTGACCCAATATCCTGAAAAGTGCCCCGATAAGGTATTGCTTGGGCGTTACTTTTTCGTGTGGTGTCCTGGTAGATTTCAAGATTCTTTTGACTACCTCCGGATGAATGATTATCTTGGAAAGGTTAAATAAGCCCGAACGTACAGCTTCTCTGGCCAATACTCCGTTTTCAAGCATTTTGGCAAGCCCATATAAGCATTGTGCATTGAAGGGATCAATTACCTGGACAATTAAAAAACTCACAAAATCCCTGTATTCGTGATACCTGGCTTCACCTGCCGCACTTAAAGCAAAACATGGAGGTACCAGTTCATACAATTCTTTTCTGACAAGATGAAGCAATAAGACCGCATGGTATTGACTAACCAGGCCAAATTGCAACATCACTTTTCCCATTTCCTTCGCTTCAAACTCAAGTTCTTCAATGGTTAGTTTATCCAAATCCTGCCGGTATTTCTGAAAAGTTTTGCCAGTTGTTCTTTCGGTAGGTCGGTAAATGCTCCTTTGAAATGCCAACAAATCTTCATCTGCAGGGTCATTGGGGTCCAATTCAATTTTTTCTTTCACCAAGGCGATGATCCTTCGTTGTTTCTCTGTAACCACCGGACGTTGCTCACAGATCAATTTCAATTCCTCCGCAAGCTTTGATTTGACTTTCGAAAGTTTGACACTATTGGATAAAAAGAGAAATAGAGAATGCACTTTTTTCAACTCATGCCCACTCATTACCAACCGGGTTTCTTCCTGAGGCTCATTGAAAACAAATTCCAGATTGTAAACGATTACCTCCTGAACAAAATTTTCGGCTTCGGTGGCACTAACTTCTTCCGATTTCATTTTACCTTTCGCAATGGCCAGCATCCTAAGCTCACTGAGCAATTCAATGGTGGAATTGGGGTGTCCACTTTTATAAGTGCCATTGACCAAAGCAGGAACCAATTTTCCCGGATGCTCCCAGGGTGAATCTTTTAAAATGCCTGCACTCACCAATTTTGGAATATTTTCGTAAATCCTGGATATTCCTTCCTCACTATCACACCAGGTATCCAATTGCCCCATGATTTTCTGAGCTTTTTGGTTACTGGTCAGCGCTGTAGCTTCTTTGTATTCTTTGAATAACTCCTCAAAAAGCTCCTGGCTTCTCTCTACTATCTCCTGATTTTGCATGAATGGTTTAACACTTAAAATATTTATAATTGTGAAAAGAAAAAATATTGACAAACTTAGCTGTCAATATTTTTTCTACCTGATTTACATAATGACGAAATTAATCACCAGATTATCAAATACTACCTATTAATTATTACTGATTAATGATAAAAATCCACATTTTCATAGTGGAGTAATAGTTCCGTCATCCTGTCCGGATCTTCTCCCTTAAAATTAACAGTTCCGAAATGATTTCCAAACCCCTCTCTGTCGCTGATTTTTTGTGTGGTCATGGGAGGTATCAAATTATGGTCCAGAAAATAAGACTCTTCTTTTAACTCCTCCGGTATAATCAGTTTGGAGATCTGATTTTTATGGGGATAAATCATTACATTTCCATAAAATTCCTTAGGCCTGGCATCCAAAGGTGGTAAAATTTCTGCTAAATCCTCTTCCGTTAAATCCGGATCGTGACAAAGGACAAAAGCGGCCAGGGCATCAAAACCATAGGCCTTACCACAAAGTTCCAATATATGGCCACCGGGAATTCTGCAGGCAGTTTCACCAAAGCTGATCTCATCATTTTCGGTCAGAAACCATTCCGGATGGATCATTCCATACTGAATACCAAAAATATCCACCAGCTTTTGCATTTCTTTCATTATTTTATCCCTTTTGGTATGCAGGTAATTGCCTTCAGGAATAAAATTGCTGTAACCCAGTTTTACATATTCTGTGATATTTAAAAATCTGATTTTACCCCCGTGAATAAACGCCTCACAGGAAAACTCTTTTCCCGGAAGATGACTCTCGGCAAGGCAGGGGAAATCTTCGTCAACACATTTGTTTTCAACATCCTGTTTGGATCGCAGCAAACGGTGACCTACTGTTCCAGCTGATGCAAAAGGTTTTATATGTACCCAGCTATCTTCTTCCCCATCTATCTGAAGGTTGGCCTGGTTTAGCCTTTCCATGAAATTCAAAACGCCTTCTTTACTATAAACTTCTTCAAACAACCCTACACGAAGTCCACCAATTAGTGCTTTTCGCTTCATCATGGCCTTATTTCTAAACAAAAAGGCCCTGTTTAGCACCCTTGGGTCGTCTCTGTAAAGAGAATTTAAAGCTCCCGCCCATTCTACAGTTTCCTCAAAAAGAGGTACGGCAACATCAGCACCAAATTCATCCAACTTAGCCTTCAGGTCCAAAGAATTGGAAGAATCGCTCCATTCATCAAATTGATAAGAAACGAAAGGAATATTGTGTTCTTTGGCATAGCCTTCAAAATCCGGGTAGGATACTACAACATAAGGTTTGTTGAGTTTTTGCATACTTTCTATTACGGGCAAACTCCAACCCATTAGTGCGAAACATTTTGCCATTTTTATATAGTTTTTTGGTTCGTTTTCTTTTACAACAAAAAACAGGCTAAAGTCAATTATAATAGAAAAATAAAAAAAATTTCCTATTTTATTTAATTCCTATCTTAAAATAATCAAAATAAAGCATTTTATTTTGTCAGTTTTCGGATATAACTTGGAATTGGGTAAAGCGGAAAAGCCAGACATCTCAAAAAATGGAATACCAAAAAAAGCAGATTGCAAATTATTGTGTACCAACATTTGTATTTTTCATTAAAAAAATAAATATTTGTATGGTTTACGATGAAAAAAGAAGCACACATAAACTACAATCCCTACCTTGCCCATAACAATCTTTTTGGGTATCCGATATTGTTTTCGAAAAAAACCCTCAGGGCAGTATTTAGGGCATAGTCCCTATTTAATTTTTAATGTATCCTACGGAGATACGTATTTATCGACCATATTTATTAACAATCAAACCATCTTTCTAAGGGCTCAAGGGCACGCGTAATTATTGTAATTATGATAACCATGAGTCCAAACAATTGATACAATGGCCAATCAAAAATTTATCATTAAACCTGCCGGCGAAGAACATTGCCAATATGCTGAAACCATCACTGAAGAAATGGAACTTTCAGCTCAGGCAAGGGGTACAGGAATAGCCAAACGGTCTCCTGAGTACATCAAAACGAAAATGAAAGAAGGCAAGGCGGTCATTGCCCTTACTGCTTCCGGCCAGTGGGCAGGATTCTGCTATATTGAGGCCTGGGGTCATGGGAAATTTGTAGCCAACTCCGGATTAATCGTGTCACCTGAATTCAGAAAACACGGATTGGCCAGGGAAATAAAAAGAGAGGTATTCAAACTCAGCAGAAAGAAGTATCCTGATGCCAAAATATTTGGCCTCACCACAGGGGCTGCTGTTATGAAAATCAACTCAGAACTCGGATATTATCCCGTCAGCTATTCGGACCTTACTACAGATGACGATTTCTGGAAAGGCTGTCAAAGCTGTGTAAATTATCCTATCCTTACAAGTAAAAACAGATCCAATTGCCTTTGTACAGCCATGCTTTATGAGCCAAAAAGCGTAAAAAAAGCGGAACAAAAGAAACTTTCGGCTCAATTTAATAAGAATCTCAGTCTTTTTGAGCGATTGATCAAGATCAAACGGGCCATGTTTCTTAATATTGCCAAGGGGAAAAATGCGCTGGCAAAAGTCAAAGATAAAGTAAACCAGTCTTCTTAGGCTATTATTGGATCTCAACAATCATCTAAAAGGCAATCAATCACAGGAAATCGAGCATGACTAGAAAGGCACACATAGGGATGATACTAAAACGTGCGAGATACTCCCGAAGGGTGGCGACCTTTGGTTTTTGAAAAGTTATGATCTTTAAAGAACAATTATAAACATATGAAAAAAGTAGTTTTAGCATACAGTGGAGGTTTGGATACTACATTTTGTGCCATCCATTTAACTAAGGAAAAAGGGTACGAGGTGCACGCTGTATTGGTAAATACCGGAGGCTTTGAAAAGGAAGAATTAAAAGGCATCGGGGAAAGGGCCGAAAAATTAGGTGTAGCTTCATTTAAAGTTCTGGATGTGACCAGAACGTATTATGATGAGGTCATTAAATACTTGATTTTCGGTAATGTATTGAAAAACCAAACCTACCCCCTTTCTGTAAGTGCAGAGCGAATTTTGCAGGCCAAGGCCCTGGCCGAACATGCAAAAAGTATTGGAGCCAATTGTATCGCACACGGAAGTACGGGTGCAGGTAATGACCAGGTGCGCTTTGACATGATTTTCCAAACCATCCTCCCGGATGTGGAAATCATTACTCCTATAAGAGATCTCAAACTTAGCAGGGAAGAAGAAATAAACTTCCTGAAGAAGCACGGAGTAAGCATGAATTTTGAAAAAGCTGCTTATTCCATTAATAAGGGCATCTGGGGCACCTCAGTAGGAGGAAAAGAAACCCTTTCATCCGATCAGGCCTTGCCAGAGGAAGCTTATCCTACGCAGGTGAGCAAAACTGATCCCGAGACCATCAGCATTGGATTTGAAAAAGGAGAAATAACGCGGGTTAACGGGCAATTGTTCAGCCATCCTGTAGAAGCCATTTTAAAGGTTCAGGAAATAGCAGGACCTTTTGGTATAGGCAGGGACATCCATGTGGGGGATACCATCATTGGAATCAAGGGAAGGGTTGGCTTTGAAGCCGCCGCACCCATGCTCATCATCAAAGCCCACCAGTTATTGGAAAAACATACCCTTACCAAATGGCAGGGGTACTGGAAAAATCAGCTTGCAGAATTCTATGGCAACCACCTCCATGAGGGTCATTACCTGGATCCGGTCATGCGCAATCTGGAAAGTTTTATGGCCAGCACCCAAAGCTACGTTAGCGGGGAAGTCAAAATTCAGCTGCACCCCTACCGCTTCAGTATGATTGGTATCCACTCCAAACATGACCTGATGTCCTCCAAATTTGGGAGTTATGGGGAAATGAACAAAGGTTATACCGCAGAGGATGTCAAGGGGTTCACCAAAATATTTGGCAACCAGACAGCTATTTTTCATCAGGTTAATCAAAATCATGCTCATGAAGACCATTAGAACGGGAATTGTAGGTGCGGCCGGGTATACAGGCGGTGAATTGGTAAGGCTATTGGTGCACCATCCTCAAGTTGAACTTGTCTGGATTCACAGCAACAGCCAAAAAGGCAAAAAACTGGAGGAGGTCCACCCGGATCTGATCGGTGATGCCTCTCTTGTATTCACAGACCAGGTTGACAGCAAAAACCTGGACCTGGTTTTTCTTTGTTTGCCTCATGGAGAAGCAAGACCATTTCTGGAAAAACAATCCTTTGCTGAAAAGACCGTGATTATCGACCTGAGTACGGATTTCAGGGATGAGTCAAACGGTTTTGTATACGGCTTGCCTGAAACCAATAAAGATCAAATTCAGCAGGCTTTAAAAATCGCCAACCCGGGATGCTTTGCCACATGCATACAATTGGCAGTGGCTCCGGCCATTAAACAGGGATGGGTTCAGGACAACCTGCATGTATCGGGAATTACCGGCAGCACCGGGGCCGGGAAAAGCTTAAGTGCAACCACGCATTTCAGTCACAGAAACCAAAACGTATCGGTCTATAAGCTTTTTACCCACCAGCACCTCAAAGAAATCAATCAGACTTTTGGCAAGCTGAATACAGGTTTTGATCAGCAGGTGCTGTTTGTACCCTACAGGGGAAATTTCACCAGAGGAATTTGGGTAACAGCCTATTTTCCATTTGAAGGCTCTTTGGAGGAGGCTTATCAGGTTTACGGGGATTTTTATCAGAATGCTGCCTATACCCATGTCAGTAAAAATGATATCGACCTCAAGCAGGTAGTCAACACCAATAAATGCCTGGTGCATCTTAAAAAGGAAGCTGGTCAACTAGTGGCCTATGCAGCTATTGATAACTTATTGAAAGGGGCCTCTGGTCAGGCAGTGCAAAACATGAACCTTGCCTTTGGATTGGAGGAAAAAGCAGGCTTGCAATTAAAAAGCGTTGCATTTTAATGATTTACGGCCATAGTAAATAGAGCGGAAAGGCTCTTATCCCCCACTTAAACTTATACAAAAAAATGCAATTATTTGATGTCTACCCGTTGATGAATGTGACGCCCGAAAAGGCGGAAGGGGTTTATATTTGGGACCGGGAAGGCCGGAAATACCTGGACTTGTATGGTGGCCATGCGGTGATTTCTATTGGACACAGCCATCCTCATTTTGTCTCCCGGATAAACGAACAATTGGGAAAAATTGCCTTTTATTCCAATTCGGTAAATATTCCGATTCAAAAAGATCTCGCAGGAAAATTAGGTAAATTATCCGGACTGCCTGATTACCAGCTATTCTTGTGTAACTCCGGCGCAGAAGCAAATGAAAACGCACTCAAATTGGCCTCTTTTGCCACAGGAAAATCAGGTGTGATTGCTATTAAAGGTGCTTTTCATGGTCGAACTTCCGGAGCTGTAGCCGTTACCGACAACCCAAATATTATGTCTCCTTTCAATGCTGGCCACCAGGTGTATTTCGAAAGGTCCGGTGATTTAGCCGGAGTAGAAAAGCAACTCAAAAGCAAAGATATTGCGGCGATTATTGTTGAGGCCATACAAGGGGTAAATGGAATTCAGGTGGCCGAATCGGATTTTTTGACAGGTTTGGCCAGGTTGGCCAGACAATACGGTGCCAAATTGATTTTGGATGAGGTACAGGCTGGACATGGCCGGACAGGTAAATTTTTTGCCCACCAATGGACAGAAGGTCTGGAGCCTGATTTAATCACCATGGCCAAGGGCATGGGCAACGGTTTCCCCATAGGCGGGGTTCTGATCCATCCTGATATTCAGGCAAAATATGGGATGTTGGGAACGACCTTTGGCGGCAACCAACTCGCCTGTGCGGCAGGGTTGGCTGTACTTGAAGTCATGGAGTCTGAAAACCTTATGGAAAACGCAGCTTCACAGGGAAGTTCACTGATCGAGGCATTGACCAGGGTCTCGTCTGAAATTACCAGCGTGAGAGGAAAAGGTTTGATGATTGGCTTTGATTTGAAACAAGAGGCTGCTGCCTACCGTTCTGAGCTTATGGTGAAGCATGCCATATTTACCGGTAGTGCCGCCGGAAAACATACCATTCGCCTGCTACCCCCACTTGGTATTCAACAGGAAGAGTTGCAATTATTTATCAATAGTCTGGAATCAACCATCAACCAGAAAGAGACCGTTTAACAAAATGAATAGATTCACCCAATTTGAAAACAAAACCATCGCCGAAACATTGATCGAAAAGGCCCTGGAGTTTAAGGCTAATCCCCTAAAAAACAATACAAAAGGTCAGGGAAAGCGACTAGGATTGATTTTTTTAAACCCAAGTTTGCGAACCAGGGTCAGCACCCAATTGGCCGCTACCAATCTTGGAGTGGATAGCTTCGTATTAAACATGGACAAAGAGACATGGGCCCTGGAAATGCAGGACGGGGTACTGATGAATAAAAACAAAGTGGAACACATCAAGGATGCCGCTGCTGTCCTGGGCGGATATTTTGACATGCTGGCCATTCGGGCTTTTCCCACCTTGACAAACAAAGAAGAAGATACAGAAGATTTCACTATCAATCAGTTTATCAAATATTCAGGTATTCCTGTGATCAGCCTGGAAAGTGCCATCAGGCATCCGCTACAAAGCCTGGCTGACATGGTTAGTATCAGGGAAAGTTTTCAGGAAAAAAGAAAGCCGAAAGTGGTTCTTACCTGGGCCCCCCATATCAAATCCATCCCCCATGCCGTTGCCAATTCATTTTCTGAATGGGCATTGGGATGTGGGCATGACCTCACCATTACCCATCCTGTGGGTTATGAACTTGATGAACAATTTACCCAGGGAGCTACCATTGAATACAATCAAAAAAAGGCTCTGGAAGATGCAGATTTTGTATATGTGAAAAACTGGAGTGCATTCAATCCTTATGGAAAAATTCTTAAAGTAGACGAAAACTGGTTGCTCAAAGAAAGTAAATTAGCCAATAACCAACAGGCCAAAATAATGCATTGTCTTCCTGTCAGAAGAAATTTAGAACTCAGTGATGAAATATTGGATGGAAACCGCAGTCTGGTCCAAACTCAGGCAAAAAACAGGATTTTTGCTGCCCAGGCTGTAATTGACGCAATGATCTGAAACAAATTAACCAATGGACATTAGTGTAATCAAAATAGGGGGTAACGTCATAGATCATCCTGATAAATCCAACCATTTTCTTAAACTATTCGCCAAATTTCCCGGGACCAAAATACTTGTTCACGGAGGTGGTGTGATGGCCAGCAGAATAGGAAAATCTCTGGGAATAGCACCGAAAATGCATCTTGGAAGAAGAGTCACGGATAAGGATACGCTAGATGTAGTGACCATGGTGTATGCCGGCCTGATCAATAAAAACCTGGTGGCTCAGCTGCAAGCATTTGGACAGAATGCCATCGGACTTACCGGGGCGGACGGCAATGCCATCAAATCGGTAAAAAGACCTGTAAAGGAAGTAGATTTTGGATTTGTAGGAGATGTGGAAAGTGTCAATACAACCCTATTGGAATCTCTACTGAAGCAAAACATTGCCCCTGTATTCTGCGCCATTACCCACGACAGAAAGGGGCAGTTGCTCAATACCAATGCGGATACCATTGCCTCGGAAATTGCTACTGCACTGGCCAAAATGCATCGGGTAAAACTTTATTTTTGTTTTGACAAGACGGGAGTACTCATGGATCCTGAAAATGAAGCCTCTCTGATTCCTCTGATCAATGAGGATATTTATAAAGAATTGATAAAGGATAAAATCATTCATTCGGGAATGATTCCCAAATTGGAAAATGCCTTTAACGCCATTAATAAAGGAGTGAATCATGTTTGGATGGGTTTGCCGGAAAACTTACTTTTGGCCTCCAGGGGTAAAAATGCAGGCACTATCATAGAATCATTAAAATACGATTTGTATTAAAACACTCCCCCTTATAAATAACTAGCTGGCTTGGAAAATTTAGAAAATGTAAAAAAAGAGGCCTTACACTTACTAAAAGAACTTATCAGGATACCTTCTTTGAGTAAATCTGAAGACAAAACTGCTGATATACTTCAGGCTTTTTTAAAAGAAAAGACTGTTGACACCCATCGAAAAGGCAATAATATCTGGGCATTCCATAGGGATTATGACTCGTCTCTTCCCACTGTCATGCTCAATTCTCATCATGATACCGTCAAACCCAATCAGGGATATACCATCGACCCCTATAATCCTATCACAAAAGAGGGAAAGTTGTTTGGACTGGGGTCCAATGATGCCGGGGGATGTCTGGTGAGTTTATTGGCTACTTTTATTTATTTCCTCGGCAGACCACTGCCTGTTAACTTGTTGTTCGTGGCTTCGGCAGAAGAAGAAATCAGCGGCAAGGGAGGAATGGAATCCCTGATTCCCGAGCTCCCTGAAATGGCCTGTGCCATAGTAGGCGAGCCAACAGGGATGAAAATGGCAGTGGCCGAAAAGGGTCTAATGGTTGTAGATGCTACCGTGAAGGGCAAAGCAGGTCATGCTGCCAGGGAAGAAGGGGTTAATGCCATCTATGAGGCCTTGGATGATTTAATTGCCATAAAGGGCTTTAAATTTAAAAAAGTCTCCCCCTTTCTGGGACCCAATAAGGTTTCTGCCACCATTATTCATGCAGGATCTCAACACAATGTGGTTCCAGACCAATGCACCTATACCCTGGATGTGCGGGTAACAGACGCCTACAGTCTGGAAGAAGCTTTGAAGGAACTTCAACAGGAGTTAAAAGCCGAACTTCACCCCCGGTCGCTACGGCTTAACTCTTCTCATATTGACGAACACCACCCCATGGTTAGGGCAGGTAAATCTTTGCAGTTGGAAACCTTCGGAAGTCCAACCTTATCAGATCAGGCCCTGATCCCCTACCCTTCGGTAAAAATCGGTCCTGGAGACTCTGCCAGATCACACAGTCCTGATGAATTCATCTATATTGAAGAAATAAACCAGGGCATTTCCATTTACATCAACCTGTTGGAAACCTATTTTTCCATACTAAATCAACCCAAAAAATGAAACTTTGGCAAAAAGACAAAACCAGCAAAAAAGAAGTTGAAACCTTTACCATAGGAAGGGATCCGGAGTTTGATCTTATTTTGGCTCCTTTTGATGTGAGCGGATCAATGGCACATGCCCATATGTTAGCTTCAATAGGTCTATTGACCGAACAAGAACTGCAGGTACTGATAAAAGGGCTCAAAGAAATCCGGGAAGAAATACGAAAAGGTATATTTACCATTGCTCCAGGGGTGGAGGATGTGCACAGCCAGGTAGAATTTTTACTTACAGAACGGTATGGCGATGTAGGTAAAAAACTCCATAGTGGAAGGTCTAGAAACGACCAGGTTTTGGTGGATTTGAAGCTTTATTACCGGTATGCTATCCAGCAAACCGTGGAGGAAACCCAAAAACTATTTGACTTATTGGTGAATCTTGCCGAAAAGCACAAAGATGATCTGATGCCTGGCTACACGCACACCCAGTTGGCCATGCCCTCCTCTTTTGGACTTTGGTTTGGTTCCCTGGCTGAAGGATTGGCAGAGGACATGCATCTTTGGCAATCGGCCTATGCTTTGGTGAATCGCAATCCCTTGGGTTCAGCAGCGGGATATGGCTCCTCCTTTCCGTTAAACCGAACCATGACTACTGAATTACTGGGCTTCGCAGACATGCATTACAATGTGATCAATGCCCAGAATAGCCGGGGAAAGACTGAAAAATTCCTGTCCTTCGCGCTTGCTGGTACAGCCGGTACTTTAAACCGCCTGGCTACAGATGCCATCATGTATATGAACCAGCACTTTGGTTTTATCCATTTTCCGGATGAACTGACCACAGGTTCCAGTATCATGCCCCACAAGAAAAATCCGGATGTATTTGAGCTAATCAGGGCTAAAACCAACCAGATCCAAGCCTACCCTCAAAATATCATGATGTTGTTAACCAACCTGAGTACAGGGTACCACCGGGACTTGCAATTGTTAAAAGAAACGATTTTTCCTGCTTTTGAGCAGTTAAATGACAGTCTGAAAATCGCCCGTTTGATGTTGGAAAACATAAAGGTTAAAAAGCATCTGCTGGACAATGATTTTTACGCCTATTTGTTTAGTGTTGAAGAAGTGAACCGGTTGGTTCTGGAAGGAATGCCCTTCAGGGATGCCTACAAAAAAGTCGGAATGGATATAGAAAAAGACAAGTTCGCTCCGGGAACCAAAGTAAAACACACCCATGAGGGTAGTATTGGCAACCTCTGTTTGGAAGAAATCAAGAAGAAGATGAAGGTATCGGGTATTGACTTTTCAAAAGCCATCCAGGCGGAAGAGAAGCTCTGGCAATAAACAACAGCTACAATGAATCCTGAATAAGATAAACCATAAAAGAGGCCACAATATACCCTCCTAAAAAGGAAAGAAAATAAGGCCAGGTCAGGTCATATTGTTTATAGATCGTATTTTTTGCAGATTGGGTAATCTTGTTGAATTTTTTGAACTGCCTTACCGGAAACATGGAAAGAAAAAGTAGACCATAACAGCAAGTAAATATCAGGAGAGCTACAAATGTTTGCATGGCTATTTTTTTGTTATTGCAAATATAAATTCATTGGGATAGAACACAAAAATTCATCGGGTTAATCCGCTTGCAGCAGGGTAAATTTTTTCTTTAAAACTCTTCTGCCTAAACAGGGTAAGCTCAATGCTTTAAATTGAATATATTGAAAAAGTCAAACCTCCTGTGTCGTTTTTTAAATTTATATTTCATCTTGGCATAGGTAAAGTCAGGTATAATCCTAAATGACTGAATAATAACCAATAACATCAATAAGGTGGAGCCAATAAAAATCACATCAAAGCTAAACCCTGCATCTACAACCACACCGTATACAGCTGGTCCCACAGCTGAGCTAAGCACCATAATAGACGCAAAAATACTTCTAACCTTTCCAATAAAAGTGGCACCAAATAATTCCACCTGAAGGGCAGACATAATGGCATTGCCAAATCCTGCTGAGGCACCCATCAAAATCATGTAAGGAAAAATGACCAACTGATCACTGAACAACCAAATAAATAGGATGGCAAAGAGAAAGGGAATCAAATAAAATGGGAAAAATTTTCTTGCTGAATACTTATCAATCAGGGGGCCTGCAAACAAAATAGCCATGGAGCCGGCTATGGCATAGAAGGTAAGTCCCACAGCCATCCATTCCAGTGTCCATCCCTTAAAATCAGCAATGGCAAACTGATAAAAAAACAGGCCTGTAACGGTAAAGGAAAGCACAAACAGGTTTGGAGCGAGCAACCAAAAAGAACCGGATTTGAGGATTTCCCATTGCGAAACTTCCTTTTTTGGACCATCCTTCTCACTAGCTGGGGTTTCTTCATGGACCACAAGACTTTTTTCATCAATAAAAAAATACAGGTATATGGGCACCACTAATACCACTATAGCCGCGTTTACCATTAGGGATTCTCTCCATCCGAAAATATTGATTAATGCCACCACTAAAATGGGCAAAATGGCCTGACCAAAGGGATGCCCCAGGGAAGCCAAACTTATGGCCTTGCCCCTGCCCTTTAAAAAATACTTGGACATGCTGGTAATGGCAATATGACTAAAAAGTCCCTGCCCGGCAATTCGCAAGCCAAAAAAAGCTACCGGAAGCAGGTACCAATAGGGATTTACACTCATCAGAACCAGGGCCATTAAAAAGACCAGTGTAGCCAATAGGGTATATTTTTTAAGGTTTATTTGATCTATGTATTTTCCAACCTGCGGCAAAAGAAAGGCACTTCCAATGGTTGCTACCATATAGTAAACACTGATCTGTGCATTTTGGAGCGAAAATTCCTCTATCAGATAAGGCACATACAATGCCAAAAGATAGGTTTGACCATAGCCAGATAAACAGGTCATCAATAGCCCGAATGCCAAAAGCTTCCTGTTTTCCAATACAAAATTCCAATAATTCATCGCAGCTTTGATTTGTGCAAATTTATAAAAAGGCTTTTGGGGAAATTGGAAAAATAATTTTTAAAATTACCAAAAAATACATTTGCAAAAAATCAAACCAAAGAAAGATGAAAGATAATTCCAAGATAGTATATAAAATGGGAGAAGAGCTTATATGGCCTTCCATTGGAACGATCCCAGTTAACCTACACCAAATTGAGTGTAGAAGTAAATAATTTTGACATAAAGACCTGCTTTTTTAATGGTGGACTGGTTTTTTTTTCTTTATTTAGACTTTTGTAAAAGAAAACCATTAAAAATATGACCACCGGATTCCAACACCTACATTCCTATCTGGCATACCTCGTACTGGCAGGAATTATCTTCAGTTTTATTTTAGCACTTTTTGGAGCTTTGAGCGGAAAGGAATTTGGGGAAAAAGACCGTAAATTTGGATTGATAGGAATGATCCTGGCACATATACAATTATTAATAGGCATTGTCTTGTATTTTTTAAGCCCTTTGGGGTTTTCAAATCTGAGTGGGGATGCCATGGGAGATAGCTTGAGCCGCCTATATGCCTTGGAGCATCCTTTAATTAATATTTTGGCAGTAGCCCTGATCACCATTGGCTACAGCAGGGCCAAAAAACTAACAGAAAGTAGAAGCCGCTTTAGAAGCATTTACATGTTTTATGGAATTGCTTTCATTCTTATTCTGAGCAGGATCCCCTGGAATGCCTGGTTGAATTAATAACTTATGGATCAAAATATCCTCCTGGACCTGGTATCCAAGAAAATGCCTTTTGGGAAATATAAAAACAAATTGATTTGTGATATCCCTGAGCATTACCTGATCTGGTTTAAAAGAAAAGGATTTCCAGAAGGAAAATTGGGCATTTGGTTGGAAACCATGTATGAAATCAGACTCAATGGCCTCGAACATCTTCTTGACAGACTCAAAACTAAATAGGAGGCAACTGGTCTTCCCCTGCCATATTGTTGCAAGAATAGATATTTAAGGATACCTTTGTAACCGAATTTCGGTTTAAATCATCCTTCAGATTTGTGAAAAATTTCTTTCTATTCTGTTTTTGTCTATTTCTATTCCCCATTATTTTAGTATTTGCTCAAGAGAAGCAAACCTATACTGTAAAAGGAAAGGTAGTAGATGAATCAGGTGAGCCCTTGCCCGCAAGTATTCTGGTACATGAATTAGGAAAAGGGACTGCAGCATCTTTGGATGGCACATTTAGTATAAAAGGACTAAATCCTGGGAGTTACCACTTGCACATTACCCATATTGGGTACAAATCACTGACCAAAACCATTAATTTGGAATCAGAAGATTTGGAACTCAATTTTACTATGGTAGAAACTGCCATTACCTTGCAATCCCTTACAATAGAAGCCAACCCCTTTAAGAACGGACCCATAGAGCAATCCCAAACCATCGAAGTTGTGGACCGCGATTTTATTGAGAAAAACAATTCAGGCACTTTCTCCAATGCATTGGAGAAACTTCCCGGCATCAGCACCATCAATACCGGAGTGGGAATCAGTAAACCCGTCATCCGCGGCATGAGTTTCAACCGGATCATGGTCAATGACCGGGGGATCAAACAGGAAGGACAGCAATGGGGGGCTGACCATGGTCTAGAAATCGACCCTTTTGATGTAGATAGGGTGGAAATTGTCAAAGGGCCTGCCTCTTTGATATATGGATCAGATGGCATGTCCGGGGTAATTAATATTTCTCCAGCTCCACTTCCGGAAGAAGGTACCATTCAGGGGCATTTGATCAACAGTTACCGAACAAATAACAACATGCGCAGCCATTCTGCCATGGTGGAAGGGAATGAAAATGATTTTGTTTTCAAGGCTCGGGTTACCCTACAGGATTTTCAGGATTACCGGGTGCCTGCGGATCGATTTGTTTATGCCGGATTTGAATTACCTGTCTATGACAACCGACTAAAAAATACGGCAGGAAAAGAAAGACATTTTTCCTTCATGGCCGGTTTGAGAAAAGATTGGGGTAAATCCACCTTAACCATTAGTCAATTTAACCAAACAGCGGGAATATTTACAGGGGCTGTAGGTATTCCAAACAGTTACAACCTCCGGCACAATGGCTCCTATAGCAATATTGAGTATCCCAGACAGGACAATATGCACTTGAAGGTCATCTCCAATACCAATATACAATTGAATAAAAACTGGTTGGAAATTGACCTGGGCTATCAAAGAAACAACAGGCTTGAAGAATCCTTGCCACATATTCATGGTGTCGGCCCCACACCAGAAGGAAATCTTGCCCTGGCCCTGTTTTTGGATACCTATACCGCCAATGTCAGGTTCAACTATCACATCAACCAGGACCATCAATCCATCATAGGTTTCCAATCTTCATGGATGGAAAATCACTTCGGGGGTTTCGAATTCCTACTTCCAGATTTTCAATCCCTGAGTTCCGGCCTGTTTTATTTCCATGAATACCGTTGGAAAGAAAACTTTATCGTCAACG
Source organism: Cyclobacterium plantarum (assembly GCF_011290685.1). Classification (GTDB taxonomy): domain Bacteria; phylum Bacteroidota; class Bacteroidia; order Cytophagales; family Cyclobacteriaceae; genus Cyclobacterium; species Cyclobacterium plantarum. Next base: position 341,255 of record NZ_JAANYN010000004.1, on the reverse strand, counting down.
CAGGTCTACGTTTGGATGGAGCCATGCACGATATCCAGGCCCACTATCAACCCGTTTATGACAATTCCCTTAATCCAACAGGAGAAACCACCCAACGTAATCCCGACATCAACCGAAATTTCTTAAACCTCAGTGGCTCAACGGGATTATCCTGGATTATTGATGAAAAAAACAATTTCAAGCTAAATCTGGGAAGCAGTTACCGCATCCCTACTCCCATAGAATTGGCTACCAATGGTGTACATCATGGGAATTTCCGACATGAAGTGGGAGATGCCAATCTGAATAGCGAACGGAGTTTTCAGGCTGACTTGAATTATACCTACTCCAAAGAAAATTTTCTGGTAGGGTTTAGTCCTTTTATCTCCTATTTTGATGGTTATATCTACCTTGCCCCTACCGGCCGGTTTTCCACTTTACCAGCTGCCGGCACCCTTTGGGAATACCGGCAAAACAATGCCTTTTTTTCTGGCGCTGAATTAAAGTTGCAATGGGTTCTTTTCAAATCATTCAAGGCTACAATGGCAGCTGAGTACGTTTACAACTACAATCTGGATAGTGGACTTCCTCTGCCCCTGACCCCTCCAGCAAGCTTGATTTCAGGTTTGGAATGGACCGTACCAGCCGGTTTTTCACGCTTTTTTAAAAATGGATATATATACCTGGAATACAGGCAGGTGGCAACTCAGGAAAGAGTAGATAGAAATGAACGCATCACAGATGGTTACGGCCTGCTGGAGGCTGGTCTGGGTTGGGAGATCCCTGTCGGTAAGCAAGATTGGAAACTTCAAATCAGTGGTCAAAACCTCCTGGATACATTTTACTACAACCACCTCAGCAGATACAGGTTGCTCAACCTTCCTGAACAGGGAAAAAATATCAACATCAACCTGAAAATCCCTTTTTCTATTAAATAAGCCTAATTTATTGTTTTCAATTTTAGGAAGTTTGCCTGATTTATTTTATAATTGCAACATTAATGCATTTGCAATCATATTGTACAAGTAATAGTTCTGCAATAATTTAACTCATATCCATAATGATTAACATGAAATTTAACAAACCAACGTACTTAGTTTTGGGCCTTGCATTTGCTTTTCTGCCTGCTTGTGAACCGACAGAAGAACAACCCAACGACCTGTCTGCACCTGTTATTGACCATGCGGAAGGTAGTGATCATATAGAACCAGAAAATGGGGAGGTTTATGGGGTAAACTCAGATCACATGAATATTAGGTTTTCCGTTGAAGATCCTTCCGGTATTGGCCAGGTAAGGGTGAATGCACATGCCAACTTTGATGGCCATAGTCATGGCAGGATAAATAATAATTTTGTACGCCTGGACATCAACAATATCTTCAGTCCAACAGCAGAAAATCCTGCCTTCAGGTTTCCTGAAGGCAGTACCCGAATCAATATCAATGCTTCCGAGACCGATATTTATTGGGCTGGATCCAATTCAACTTTAAGCGGTCCTGTAATTGCCGGATCCTATGATGTCGGCATCGAAGCAACAGATATTTTTGGAAACCAGACAGGTTATGATGATGCCAGTAGCTATATTGCAACCATCCAGATAAGAACACCCTATGCCCCTGCCATTTCCATTTCAAACCTTCATGAAGGTGAACTGGAAGCAGAAGCTGGAACGCCTCTGGAGGTTCAGGGATCTGTCGCCAAAACAGACCATGAATTGAGTGCTCCTATCACATTTCTCTGGATAAGGATGGCTGAAGAAAGTCATGATGAAGATGGAGATGATCATGATGGGCACAACCACCGGGTTGCTGAAGGAGATTTCTACGACAAGATGTGGGGAAGTTCTGCTTGGTTAGACGAAGGAAACGGACCGGATTTGCCACACAATGAAATGTTGGACCTGAGCAAAATATTGACAGGAGATGATGCCATAATTGTTCCTGCAGGTGAAGATCATTTGGATTTGATCATTAGAGCAGAAGACAGCAATGGCAATACAACAGAAGAAATTTTTACCATCCATGTAGAATAATTGATTGAAGGTTTTTCATTTCATCTGTTTATAATTTGATTTTTAATGGTCAGATGCCCGCCCGGCTGACGCCAGTCGGACTGGGAATCTTTGACGATTAAAATAATCATTGCCCTGTGTGTTTAATGATGATTTTAATCATATCGATTTCATGTGTCTATAATTTGTTCTTTAATGGCCACCCCGATTTGTCGGGGCAGGCTATGGAATCTCGCATGGTTGTTAGTCGTCCCAGTGTGTGTCGCCTCCGACATGCTCGATTTCATCGGCTTTTAATTTGTGTAATAATCGGTCAGATGCCGTCCTGTCAGCAGACAAGGAACCCCGCATGCTTAATAATCATCTCAGTGTGTGACTTTCTCGTCATGCTCGATTTCTTCCGGAATGAAACTAGAAAGCGCACCCATGGGGATGCGCTTTCTTTATTATAGTTATTGGCCTAGTTAATATTGTTTGTTAAATAATAATTATCATTCAACAATAATTTTTGTGTGTGGTAGTTCAAGCAATTGGTTCAGGTAGTTTTTTTCAGTAAAAAAATTGTCTGTCCAGGAAAAATTTCCCATACCTGACAAAATAGCGTCCTTAGCTTCATTGTCAAAAGCAAGCGAATTTCCATTCTGACTTATCAGAAAGAAAAAAAGAATTATAGCCAGGTATTTGAAGGATATTTTCATAATTCATTTTGTTTAATAATTACAGAACTAGAGTTGAACAAAAATGTTTGGGAAGAAGAAAAATAATTCCAAAAAAGTTTTTTCTCTTCAGTTTGTAAAAATTTCTCTTTCCTGTTTACCCCTTTATGGACTGCAAAGGAAACAGGTCCAGGATGAGCTGCGACCAAATAAGAATGTGAGTAAACAAAATGTAAACGCGTGCCTAAGGAATTCCTAAAAAATCATATCTACACCCAAAATCTTGAATTGATGGGCTTATATAGCTGAGCCCATGTAAAAAGTGGGGAGTATGTCTTATACAAAGCCGGAAATCAGAACACCGAATTAATGCTTATTAAAATGATTCAGCAGGAAAATAAGGAGAGCAAAGCGTTAATTGCTCTGCATTAAAGGCTTCCCTGGAATTATCATTCCTGCCGATATTTCCACTTACCAGAATGATATTGTAATCCGGGCCCTGGTCTGCCAGGTGTACTTTTATGTGTCCGTCAAAATCATTTATGGCCTCCAAATCAAACTCCTTTCCATTGGATAGTTTTCCGAGAACAGTCCTGCTTTCCAGTGTTCTGCTGTCAATGGGGTTCAAGGCATGTGCGATTGGCGCATCACCCTGATCAAAACTCCCAAAATGAAGGTGACCTGTATAGAAATACGGATCATTGGATTTATCCCCAAAAAGTTGGACTAGCAGTTCCACCTCTCCGTTTGCAAGAACCTGAAAGGTAGCTTTTCCCTCAAAATTAAAATCACTGGATTGATAAAGGTCATAAGAAGGACCTACATCATTTACCAGGTTTTCTTCAGGTTGGCAGGAAATAAATCCCAGCAACACCAACGCAAATAGAAAATTAATTTTCATATTTTTAATAATTATTTTAGCGGCCATTGCCCTTTTTATTGATGGAATTATAAACTTGTATCTGTCTTCAGACAGTTAGTTGCTTAATAATCATCTTTTTGCGTGACATTCCCCGCATGTTTGACCTCATGACCTAACTGAGTATTCATCCATTTCTAAACGAATAGGTGCCTTTTTTGGTTTATCAATAATAAGATTTTATTGCCTTTTCTGACGAATATCATCCAAATTAATGAAAAGATTTTCAATTTTATTCAGTCAGCTCGACCAAACCAACAAAACAAGAGATAAACTCAAACTCCTGGAAAACTATTTTTCGGTGGCTTCTGATTTGGACAAGCTGTGGACGCTCGCTCTGTTTACACACAAGAGGCCCAAAAGGACGGTAAATACCAGACAATTGAGGGAATGGTGTTGCGAGCTTGCTGGAATTTCTCCCTGGCTTTTTGAGGAATCCTATCAAACTGTGGGCGACCTGGCTGAAACAATCGCTTTATTGTTACCCATAGCCAAAAAAAGCGCTGACCAGCCCCTACATTACTGGATAGGCTTCCTGGCGTCGATCAAGGATAAAGAAGAAACAGCTAAAAAATCTGCCATTCTGAAGGCCTGGGGGGGATTGACCAAAGAGGAAAGGCTTGTTTTCAATAAATTGATCACAGGCGGTTTTCGCATTGGTGTTAGCCAAAATCTGATTACCCGTGCTCTGGCGAATACCTATGGCCTGGAAAAGACAGAAGTGGCCCACCGCATCATGGGAAAATGGGATCCCTGGACGGCAGACTTCAATGCCATGCTATTGGAACCTGATCTTTCTGATAACCTGTCCCGCCCCTACCCTTTTTTCCTTGCCCATCCCCTGGACCAAACCAATGAGTTACCGGGCAACAGAGCGGAATGGCAGGTAGAATGGAAATGGGATGGTATCCGTGGCCAGGTCATAAACCGCAAAGGAGAAATTTACATCTGGTCCAGAGGGGAAGAATTGCTTACCGATAAATTTCCCGAATTGAAAGTCATGGCAGAAAATTTACCTGAGGGCACCGTTCTTGATGGGGAAATACTACCCTTTGAAAATGGTAAACCCCTGCCCTTTGCCCTGTTACAAACCAGGATAGGACGAAAGCAGGTGAACAGCAGCCTGATGAAAAAGGCCCCTTTGAGCTTTATATCCTATGACCTGCTGGAGTGGCAGGGGGAGGACATCAGGCATTGGCCTTTGAAAACCAGAAGGAAACAATTGGAAAAACTAGTTGCGGACTGGCCTTCCGAAAAATTAGAAATCTCAAAACTTATAGCATCTGAAACCTGGGAGGAGCTGGCCGGTTTTCGGGAACAGTCGCGGGAGGTCAAAGCAGAAGGCTTGATGTTGAAGCATATCAATTCTCCTTATGAAACGGGCAGGATAAGAGGAAGCTGGTGGAAATGGAAAATCGACCCTTTAACCATAGATGGGGTGATGATTTATGCGCAAAAGGGCCATGGAAGGAGGGCAGATCTTTACTCAGATTATACCCTGGCCGTATGGAAAGGAAAAGAACTCATTCCCTTTGCCAAGGCTTATTCCGGACTTACCGATAAGGAAATGAAAACCGTGGACTCATTTGTGAAAAAAAACACCAAAGAGCGGTTTGGCCCTGTGAGAACCGTGAAACCTGAATTGGTTTTCGAAATAGCGTTTGAAGGGATCCAGGAAAGCCCACGACACAAATCAGGAATTGCATTGAGATTTCCAAGAATTCACCGATGGAGAAAAGACAAGCCCATTGAGGAGGCCAATACTCTGGAAGATTTACAACTACTTTTGGAGAAGTATGGAAAATAGATGGGCAGAAGAGTGGTTTACCAGCAAGGGCTGGGAGCCTTTTGATTTCCAAAAAGAATGTTGGAAGCAATATCTGGAAGGAAAAAGTGGCCTGCTAAATGCTCCTACAGGATCTGGAAAAACCATGGCCCTATTTATTCCGGTATTGATGGAATACGTTCGTAAACACCCAAAAACATGGAATAAACCAAAAAAAAATGGTCTGCTGCTGATTTGGATTACACCACTCAGGGCGCTGGCACAGGACATACAGCAGGCCATGAAACAGGTTTGTGAAGAAATGGGCATTCCCTGGCAGATTGGGGTTAGAAACGGCGATACCAGTACTGCTGAGAGGCAAAAACAGAAAAGGTCCATGCCGGAATGTCTGGTGACCACACCTGAAAGCCTTCATTTACTTTTTGCCCAGAAGGACAATCACCAAATTTTTAAGGATTTGCAGACGCTTGTCGTGGATGAATGGCATGAATTGCTCGCCAATAAAAGGGGAGTTCAGGTGCAATTGGCCCTACAACATGTCCGCACGCTGGCACATGAACCGTTGAAGGTATGGGGCATTTCAGCAACAATTGGTAACCTTACTCAGGCACATGAGGTTTTATTGGGGAAATCCGCCCCAATACTCATTGTCCGGTCTTCAATAAAAAAGGATATCCGGGTAAAATCCATCCTTCCGGATGAAGTAGAAAAATATCCCTGGGCCGGGCATTTGGGGGTAAAATTATTGTCTAAGATCCTTCCTATCATTGCGTCCAGCCAAAGCGTACTGCTTTTTACCAATACCCGTTCCCAAACTGAAATCTGGTACCAGAAAATTTTGGAGGCCAAACCGGAATGGGCAGGAATTATTGCCATGCACCATGGCTCACTGGACCCGGGAGTCAGGGCCTGGGTAGAAAATGCCTTGCATGAAAAAAAGCTCAAACTTGTGGTCTGCACCAGCAGTCTGGATCTGGGGGTAGATTTTCGTCCAGTGGATACCGTCATACAGGTAGGCGGTCCAAAGGGAGTAACCCGCTTTGTGCAAAGAGCAGGAAGGGCAGGTCACCGTCCCGGAGCCAGAAGCAGCATCTATTTCGTGCCTACCCACTCCCTTGAATTGATTGAAGCCAGTGCCTTGAGGCATGCCATCGAAGCCGGCCAATTTGAAGAACAGGTACCATTGGAAGATTGCTATGATGTGTTGATCCAGTTTTTGGTCACCCTCGCAGTCGGTGAAGGTTTCTTACCGGAAAAAATTTTCCCGGTGATCAAAAAAGCACATGCTTATGAAGGGTTGAGTACTGAAAAATTTGCCTGGCTGTTGGAATTTGTCACCATAGGAGGAAAAGCCCTGGGTAGCTATGAGGAATTTTCAAAAGTTGAGATTCTTTCCGACGGCTTACACAAGGTAACCAATAAAAAAATAGCCATGAGGCACCGTCTTTCGATGGGAACCATTGTCAGTGACCCCATGATTCAGGTGAAATACATGACGGGCGGTTACATAGGTTCTGTGGAAGAAAGTTTCATTAGCAAGCTCAAAACGGGAGATGTATTTTGGTTTGCAGGCCGAAGCCTTGAATTCGTAAATATCAAAGAAATGAAGGCCCAGGTAAGGAAATCCAAAAAGAAAACCGGTACCATCCCCAGGTGGATGGGGGGAAGGATGCCCCTGTCATCCAGATTGGCAGCACTTATTCGGGATGAACTCGACAAAGCAGCAAACAATCAATTGAGTGCCATTGAACTCCGGACCATAAAACCCATATTACAGCTACAGCAATCTTTGTCCAAAATCCCCGACAAGAAATCTCTTTTGATTGAAACCTGCAAAAGCAGGGAAGGATACCATGTATTTATCTTTCCATTTGAAGGCAGGTTTGTCCATGAGGTACTTGCGGCATTGGTGGCCTACCGAATAAGCGTAAGCCATCCGATCAGTATCAGTATTGCCATGAATGATTATGGATTTGAATTGCTCTCCGATAGTCCTATACCCATCGGGGACGCTCTTGAAACTGACCTGTTTTCTCCTGAGAATTTGATGGAGGATGTATTTTCCAGTATCAATGAAAGTGAAATGGCGCGCCGGCGATTTCGGGAAATTGCAGCCGTTGCAGGCTTGGTATTTCAGGGGTTTCCCGGAAAAGGAATCCAAACCAGGCACTTACAGGCCAGTTCAGGTATTTTGTATGGCGTATTTGAAACCTATGATCCGGATAATCTGCTACTGGCTCAGGCAAGAAGTGAAGTGCTAAACATACAAATGGAAAAAAGCAGGCTGGAGAAAGTTATTCAGCGGATCAACCAACAAAAAATTCTGCTGCTTAATACCGTGAGGATAAGTCCTTTTGCCTTTCCTATTATGGTGGACAGGCTTAGCAGAAACAGCCTGAGTTCTGAAAAAATAGAAGACCGAATTCAGCGCTTACAAGCCGAACTATTGGCTTAAAACTTGTTTTGGAGGGATTTTAGGCGTAAATTAGAACTTTATTTGTCAACATCATTTATTTCTTTCCATTTATACCGAACCTTATGAAATCGACATTTCTTGCAGTGATAATGACTTTTCTATATGTGGCCTGTATGGGCCAGACTCCTCCCAATGGCCCTGAAGTTACCGAGCCAGAATGGAGCAATTATGACATCGAAACAGTTGTAGGTGATTTGAAACTGCCTTGGGGTTTGGCTTTTTTACCGGATGGCAGCATGTTGATTACCGAAAGGTCCGGTGAACTGATCCACTTTAAAAATGGTGAAAAAACCATGATAAAAGGGGTACCGGAAGTAAGGGCCAAAGGTCAGGGTGGCCTTTTGGATATTACCCTTCATCCGGATTATTCCAGCAACGGGTGGATTTACATGTCTTATTCCTCAGAAGAGGGACCAGGTGATGGTGCGCATACGGCCATCAGCAGGGCAAAATTACAAGGAAATCAATTGACCAATCTTGAGGTCTTATATAAAGCTACCCCAAATACCGAAGCCGGGCAGCATTATGGATCCAGAATTGTATTCGACAAGGACGGTTACATGTTCTATTCTATTGGGGAGAGGGGCAATCACCAGGAAAACCCACAAGACATTACGCGAGATGGTGGCAAGGTATATCGTTTGAAGGATGATGGAAGTATACCTGAAGATAATCCCTTTGTCAATGATGCGGCTGCAAAAAAAGCCATTTATTCTTATGGTCACAGAAATCCTCAGGGAATGATCCTGCACCCGGAAACAGGTGAAATTTGGGTACATGAACATGGCCCAAGAGGGGGTGATGAAATCAATGTGGTAAAAAAAGGAGCCAATTATGGCTGGCCGGAAATATCTTATGGCATCAATTACAACGGAACCATCCTGACGGAGGATACCGCCAAACCCGGAATGGAGCAACCCCTCTATTATTGGGTTCCTTCCATTGCTCCAAGTGGTTTTGCCCTGGTAACAGGAGATAGGTATCCAGCCTGGAAAGGAGACCTCTTAGTGGGTTCCCTGAGTTTTGCCTATCTGGAAAAACTTACTCTGGAAGGCGGGGAGGTAACCAAAAGAGAAAAAGTCATTGATGGCATGGGGAGGGTCCGAAATGTAGTACAGGGACCGGACGGTTATATTTATGCGGGCATAGAGGGCAAAGGCATTGTGAAAATCGTTCCTAAAATTTAGATTTAAACAGCATTCGTATAAATTACCCGTTTTCATCAACTAAGAAAAAGGAATATCCGAAAAAATTCCAAAACTTGTTACCAGTTACAAATTTTAAATAATGCCGAACGATAAGTATGATTTTATCATCATTGGCGGCGGCTCTGCCGGAAGTGTGTTGGCCAATAGATTGAGCAAAGATCCTAAAAACAAAGTACTCGTTATTGAAGCAGGAAGGCTGGACCATGGCTGGGATTTCAGGATCCACATGCCTGCAGCACTTACCTACCCCTTGAGTAATAATTTTTACAATTGGGGATACGAATCGGACCCCGAGCCATACATGCACAATAGAAGGATCTACCAGCCAAGGGGAAAAGTGCTGGGCGGATCAAGTTGTATCAATGGCATGATTTATATTCGAGGCAATGCCCTTGATTATGAAAAGTGGGCGCAAGACGAAGGGTTAGAGGCCTGGAGCTATGCCCATTGCCTCCCTTATTTTAAACGCATGGAAAATCGGCTGATCGGGGGGGATAGTTACCGGGGTGAAGGCGGCCCATTGCACCTTACCACGCCAAAATGCGATAATCCCCTTTTTGATGCATTCTTTAAATCTGTGCAGGAGGCAGGCTACCCATTGACCGAGGATGTAAATGGTTACCAGCAGGAAGGATTCGGGAAATTTGATGCCACTATATATAAGGGTAGGCGCTGGAACGCTGCGCGGGCATATGTGCACCCTGTAATGGATCGCAAAAACCTGACCATCAGTTTGAAATCAAATGTTTCTAAAATCCTGTTTGATGGTAATAAAGCAATTGGTGTGACCTTTTCCAAGGGAGGAAAAATGCATACCGCACATGGCGGTCAAATCATTTGTTGTGGGGGAGCCATCAATTCCCCTCAGGTATTGCAACTCTCCGGGATTGGTAACGGGGAAGAATTGACAAAATTAGGCATTCCTGTAGTAGCCGATCTCAAAGGAGTAGGAGAAAACCTTCAGGATCACCTGGAGGTTTATGTGCAATGGGCAGCTAAAAAGCCGGTTAGCCTCTACCCTTCCCTGAAATTTTACAACCAACCCAAAATCGGTCTGGAATGGCTTTTCAATAAAACGGGCGTTGGAGCCAGCAACCATTTCGAAGCCGGTGGATTTATCAGAGGCAATGATGAGGTGGCCTACCCCAACCTGCAATATCACTTTTTACCCATTGCCATCCGTTATGATGGTTCGGCTCCCAATGAAGGACATGGCTTCCAGTTGCATGTAGGGCCTATGAACACCGATGTCAGGGGACATGTGAAAATAAAGTCCGATGATCCTTCGGAATACCCCAGTATTCTTTTCAATTACCTGTCCACCGATCAGGAAAGAAAAGAATGGATAGAAGCCATACGCTGTACGCGCAAACTGATCAACCAACCTGCTTTTGATACCTTGAGAGGAAAGGAAATTTCACCTGGTGATGGTGTTGACACCGATCAGAAAATTCTGGACTTTGTTGCCAGAGAGGGGGAAAGTGCCTACCACCCCAGTTGTACCTGTAAAATGGGTTATGATGATATGTCTGTAGTAGATAGCCAGCTAAAGGTTCATGGTGTTTCTAATCTGAGTGTGGTGGATGCTTCTGTCATGCCCCATATTACCAATGGCAACATTTATGCACCGGTGATCATGATTGCAGAGAAAGCTGCTGACATTTTGCTGGGAAATACCCCCGAAGCACCACAAGAGGTTCCTTATTACAAACATTCACCTAAGGTGGAAAAAAATCAGTTTACCCATTAATGGATTTACTTCATCAATTCATCAATGGCCAATGGGTGCCGGCAAAAAGCGGAGCCCAAAGGTCCATCCAAAATCCCTTTGACCAAAAAGTCATTGCTCATGTGACGGAAGGTGACCGGGAAGATGCCAAAGCTGCTATAAAAAGTGCCCAAAATGCATTTTACCAGGGAGAGTGGTCAAAAATATCTGCCACAGAACGTGGTAAAATGATTTATGAGTTGGGAAACCTCATTGAGGCCCATAAAGAAAAGCTGGCAGAACTGGAAACCCTGAATACGGGAAAAACCTACACCGAAAGCCTGTGGGACATGGATGATATTGCGGGGATTTTCAGGTATTACGGCGGACTGGCCGATAAGCAGGCCGGAGAGGTAATAGCCAGCCCCAACCCAAATACGCAAAGCCGTCTGGAGAGGGAGCCGGTAGGCGTAGTAGGGATGATCTGCCCCTGGAATTACCCTTTATTGCAAGCCGCCTGGAAAATTGCTCCGGCACTGGCAGCAGGATGTACGCTGGTCATCAAACCCAGCGAAATAACTCCTCTGACTACCATTGAATGGACCAGATTGGCATTGCAGGTCGGTTTTCCCCCTGGGGTGATCAATACCGTACTGGGTCCGGGTCATTCAGTAGGTGCAGAACTGGCAGAAAATCATTCCGTAGACATGATCTCCTTTACGGGTGGGGTGCTGACTGGCAAGAAGATCATGCAGGCCGCTGCCGGAAACGTCAAAAAAGTAGCTCTGGAACTGGGAGGCAAAAATCCGCATATCCTTTTTGAGGATGGCGACTGGCAAACAGCCATAGATTTTATCCTCAACGGTGTTTTCTTCCATGCCGGACAAATTTGTTCTGCCGGCACCAGGCTGCTAGTTGCTTCCGGTATCCATGACCAGGTAGTCTCCTTATTGGAGCAAAGAATCCGAAATATCCGATTGGGAAATGGTATGGATGAAAAGACCCAAATGGGCCCTTTGATCTCCGCTGACCAATTGCAAAAAGTCGAAAATCATGTTCAAACTGCGGTTCAGGAAGGTGCCAAACTGCTCGTTGGGGGAGAAAGACCGGAGGATCCGGGTCTAAGAGAAGGTTTTTTTTATGCACCTACCCTATTGGTCGGATGCGAGGAAGACATGCGCATTGTACAAGAGGAAGTTTTCGGACCTGTAGTACATGTGGAAAAATTTGAGACGGAAGAAGAAGCCATTGAAAAATCCAACAATACCATTTATGGCTTGTCCGGAGGTTTTTGGTCCAGAGATCCCGAACGCATCGATCGGGTATCCAAAGCCCTGCGTTTTGGCACTGTATGGGTCAATGATTTCAACGTGTACTTCACCCAGGCGCCATGGGGAGGATACAAACAATCCGGTCTTGGAAGAGAACTGGGCCATACTGGCCTGGAAGAGTTTCAGGAAATCAAACACATTTACCAAAATTTTAACCCCCAGCCCATAAATTGGTTTGGGAAGTAAAACTACAATATCATCGATACCAGGACGCTAGGCATTTTCGTAACCCTTTTCTTTTACCTGATCATTCTGCTTACTGGATATTATGCCAGTAGAAAAGAATCGGGAGATCAAAGCTCGCAAGGCATGTTACTGGCAGGCAGGCGGATGCCCGCATGGATAGGGATTTTTACCATGACAGCTACCTGGGTAGGTGGCGGCTATATCATCGGCACCAGCGAGGCAGTATATGACAGTGCCCGGGGGCTGGTCTGGGCCCAGGCTCCCTGGGGATATGCACTGAGTTTGATTTTGGGCGGTTTGTTTTTTGCCAAAAAAATCAGAAGCTTTGGTTTCACCACCTTTATCGATGTCTTTGAAAACAAATATGGCAAAAAGACCGCCGCTGTTCTTTTCATCCCCGCTTTGATAGGGGAAATTTTCTGGAGTGCTGCTATATTGGCTGCCCTGGGAATTACTTTCGCCACTATATTTGGCCTGGATCTGGAAACTGCCATTCTGGTATCGGCGAGTATTGCGGTGGGCTATACCATGCTGGGAGGCCTGTGGTCTGTAGCCTATACCGATGTAGTGCAACTCGCATTTATTATCATTGGTCTGGGCATCAGCATACCTTTTGCTCTGGATAAAATCGGCGGATTAGAGCAGGCCATGGTGCTTTATGATCAAAACATAGCCAATGGCTTTACCTTATTTCCATCCTTAAATGCCTTCACTGGCAATGATCCGGATTGGGGAAACGGGATATGGGTTTGGCTGGACTTTGCCTTGTTGCTGGTCATGGGAGGCATACCCTGGCAGGTTTATTTCCAACGCGTATTGTCATCCAATTCCGATAAATCCGCTGTGAGGCTTTCCATATTTGGTGGGATTTGTTGCGCCCTGATGGCCATACCTGCCATATTTATCGGAGTAGCGGGTGTTGGTTTTGATTGGAGCACAAGCACCCTGGGAACAGCTCCCGAAGCCACCATGGTCCTTCCCTATGTACTACTGGAAATGACACCTCCTTTGATCGCAGCCCTTGGACTGGGAGCAGTTGCGGCGGCGGTAATGTCATCTGTGGATTCCTCTATATTATCTGCCGCCTCCATGTTTACCTGGAATCTATACCGCCCACTCATCAAACCTGCCTGTACCGACAAGCAAATAAAACTAACCATCCGTTTGGCTATTTTGGTAATTGGGGCCGTTTCCACCTGGCTGGCCCTGACGCTTCAAAGTGTGTATGAGCTTTGGTACCTCTGTGCCGACCTGGTCTATGTGGTACTGTTTCCCCAATTGGTATTGGCGCTTTATTTCAAAAAAAGCAATCAATATGGTGCCATTGCAGGAATTCTGGTAGGCTTGATTTTGAGGTTTGGCGGTGGAGAACCCATTTTCGGTATAGAACCCTTCCTACCCTACCCAATGAATGATCCTGTTGCTGGCATACAGTTTCCCTTCCGAACCTTTGCCATGTTGACCAGCTTGTTATCCATTGTATTGGTATCTTACCTGACTCATGGAAAGGTCAAAGAAAAATAGGCTAATGAAAAATTTACTCCTTTCCTGGCTTTGCCTGATTTGCTGTGAATTGACTTTTGCCCAAACCGAAAAGGTCATCCTGGACACTGATCTCGATTCGGATGTAGATGATGTGGGGGCAATGGCCATGTTGCATACCCTTGAAGATCATGAACGGGTAGAAATATTGGGCATCATTGTTACCAGTGATGATCTTCATGCTCCACTTTGTGCCGATGCCATCAACCATTATTTCGAAAGGCCTGAGATTCCCATAGGAGTAGAAAAAGGAATTGCATTGAGAGAATTCTCCAAATACACCAGGTCGATTAGCCATTCCTTTCCAAAGCGGCTAAACAAGTATGCCGATGCGGAAGATGCAACCCGGCTATACCGTAAACTCCTGGCAAAAGAAGCAGACAGCAGTGTAACCATTGTCACCATAGGTCATTTGACCAATCTGAAGCATTTGATCCAGTCTGCTCCTGATGATATCAGTAAACTCTCAGGTCTTGAACTGATCCGAAAAAAAGTAAAACTATGGGCCTGTATGGGCGGACAATTCCCAGTGGGCAAAGAAGCCAATTTCTACAGGCCTGACCCGGAATCCACCCAAATCACAGCGGAGCAATGGCCGGGCAGGGTGATCTATTCCGGATGGGAAATCGGCAATGAAATCATTACCGGAGGAGACTATCTTAAAAAATCCCTGAAATCGGATAGCCCCGTCTATATGGGTTACGAATTGTACAATGACTTTTCGGGCAGGCAAAGTTGGGACCAATCTATATTGCTGTACCTCATCTCACCAGACAGCTATTGGGAGCTAAGCCCCAAAGGAATGGCAATAGTTCATGATGATGGCAGCAATGGGTGGAAAACGGATAAAAACGGGCAGCAGCAGTACCTCATGCCCAAAACACCTCCCACAGAAGTTGCCAAAATAATTGATGCCTTGATGGTAGGCCATTACAGGGCTGGATTTTAAGGATATGTTTTGAAAGTAAATTCAATCCAGGTAAGTCAGTCGATTCCTGTAAAGCCCTATAAACAAAAAGGCCGGAGTTTCAATTTTCATGAAACCCCGGACAAACCCTACATTAAAAAATAACCAACTAACCAAAATTCCTTCAAAGCTTTTACACTTTGTCCATTTTTCCTTTTTCCAGACCTTGGGGCCGGGTTTAAAAAAACGGATGCCTAAATCTCAAATATTCTTTTATCTTATTGCTGTTTGATGATTTAAAGGTAACAGATAAAAAATGGTAAATATAATATTTTACGATATTTTTTACCTTTAAAATGAACAAAACATTTTTTTAATTTTGAAAAACATAATCAATTGTATAGATTATTTTATACCAACTATTTTGCATTTGCCAAAGACTTAAAAGGGATTTATCCAATTTAGCCTACTTAAAATCAATTGGTTACAAGGTTTTTAACAGGCTATGGCAGAGGCAGCCTGGGAAATTTTATTTGCTTCTCGCCTGCTCATTCCATCAACAGTAAAAAAAGATTCTTTTATGGTTCCAAAAAGGGGATTTATAGATCCATTCTTTTACGTTCAAAATTGATCGTACATCCAGCCACTTAAAATAGCCAATCCAAAACTCAATAAAGTTCCAATCAAAATATACTCCGTCAATTTTCTATCCTTTGACTGCCGGAGATCTCCAAATCTAAAAACTGATTTTGCGGCTACCAAAAACCCTATGGCCTCCCATCTTCCCGCCATGATAAATACAAATACAAACCAGCGCTCCAGTATACCTATATATTGGCCTGCTTTATCCAGCGAAGCGGAATGATCATCCGGCAGCGGGTTCCATCTGGAAATAATGGTCTTGATGATCACGGATGAAGGTAAAGATAAAAACACAAAAATTGTGGCTGCCAGCCAATGCTTGTCCCTGAGCTGAAAAATCCAGTCAAACAGGGAATGGTCATAGTACCATACTGCGACAAGTAAAGTAAGAAAATGGCCGGATTGGTCGATAAAAAACCAATACCGCCTGCTTTGCTCATTTTGAGCATATAATTTTATCAGGTCAATGAGCCCATGGGCCATTGTGATTCCCAAAGCATAGGGCCAAAAATCAATATCGGCTACCAGAAGCATCAGTAACAAGCCATGTACCAGCAAATGCAGGTACAGTTGATAAGCACCCATCTTTTTCCTTTCCTTAGCTGCTACCCACTTCCTGGGTTGAAAAACAAAATCTCCTAATAAATGGGCCAATATGAGCTTAATTAAAATGATCATGACAAGTACATTTCCAATTTACGGGGAAAATAATCCAACAAAGCACTGATTGCATCAAACCTGGCTCTGGTTAACCTGGCACTTATGGCATGCTGGCTGATTCCCTCCATCTCCCCAAGTTCCCGCTGTGTTTTTTCGGGGTGCTTCATGACCAGGTAAACCGTCCTGGCTGAATTTTCTGTCCATTCATCCATTACTGTCAGCGCTAATTTCAACATTAGGTTAATTTCCTGATCAAATACATCAAAGGGACTTTTTATCAGCAAAGCCTGGTTGCTTTTTGACAGGTTCTCAAATGCTTCCCCAGAATGTATATAGGCTGTTCCGTTGTTTTCCAGAAGGCGTTTTGACCTGAAATTTTCATCTCCCAAACCGATACCCATCCTGATATCCAAGGGAGCTATTGATTTGATCCTTGCCTTCATGCTGATAGCAACCTGCAGCAGATCCGCAGGATCCTGCAATTTCAATTGAAAGCTGTCTCCCCGGTAGATGTCCCAGTCCTCTCCTGTTTTGCCCCAAATCCCCAACTCAGCCTTTAGCAGCCCCATCCATTTTTCTGCTGGTACCATCCTGGAATCCTTGATGTCTCCGGTTATGATTGCAATCATTATAATATCCTGTTATTAAACGATAATTAAATATATCACATTAGAACATGATAATCAATTTTATCAATTAAAAAGATGATAATTTTACTAAACATTGATCAAAAAGCGATCCACCACTCCTATCAGACCAATTAGAAGCATCCCTATCAATCCTGTAAAAATCAAATAATAAAGGGTAGGTAAAACAGTTTTCCTCAGTACACTCCCCTCTTTGCCCAACAAACCCACCGTAGCTGAAGCAGCCACCACGTTATGGATAGCGATCATGTTACCTGCGGCTGCTCCCACGGCTTGCAAGGCCAGGATCCAGGTGGGGGCCATTCCCAACTTGTCGGCAACACCATACTGAAAAAGACTGAACATCAGATTGCTGACAGTATTGCTTCCGGCTATAAATGCACCTAAAGCTCCAATCATGGGGGCAAAAAAAGGATAAATCATCCCTACCTTTCCTGCCGTCCATTCAGCCATTAAAATTGGCATGGCTACCAAGCCTGAATCATTTTCTCCGGAATTGATGTATACCCTCACCATGGCCACGGCAAATAGCAGTACAGCTCCTGCCTTCAGGATCATCAAACCGCTATCTCTTAAAGCAAGCTTCACCGAAGCACCCTTCATCTGATGGAGAAAATAGGTCATGCAACAAACCAATAAAAGGATGGTCCCTGGCAAATAAAAGGGGGTACTGCTGCCTGAAATGTTGGTGCCCAAAATACCTTCCAGACCAAATGATATACCAGTAAGCCAGGCTTTAACGGGCAATTGGGGTAATCGGCTGATGACCAATAAAATGGCCAGAAAAACATATGGCATCCAGGCCTTAATCAAAGTTACCCTGGCAACCGAATTCTTGGAGCCGGCAGCAGGGATATTTAAGGTACCTTTCCATGCAGGTGGCCAGGCATCGGAAGCTTCCAAACCCCAAACCTTCCGCGGAACCAAAAAGCCAATTTTAGCCGCTGTGACCACTAAAGCCAAACCAACCAAGGAGCCAATCAATGAAGGGAATTCTGGCCCAAGGTAAATTCCTGTTATCAAATAAGGCAATGTAAAGCAAAAGCCAGCAAACAAGGCGAAGGGAAAAATTTGGAGACCTTCCCTCCATGATCTGTTTTTTCCAAAAAACCGGCAAAGCATCAATACCATCAAAAATGGCATCAGAGTTCCCACAACTGCATGAATAATGGCCGCGTTGGCGGTGACTTTGAGCAACACTTCTGAAAATTCCCAACCGAGTAAATCTAGTCTGGAAGTCAATTCGGGACTTTCCAGACCACCCCTTATCCCTACCAATATAGGCGTACCTACGGCCCCGAATGTTACCGCTGTACTTTGCACCATCATTCCCAAAACCACCGCAGCCAGGGCCGGAAAGCCCAGGGCCACCAGTAAGGGGGCAACAATTGCCGCAGGGGTACCGAAGCCAGCTGCGCCTTCGATGAATGACCCAAAAAGCCAAACAATGATGATCACCTGTACCCTCCTGTCTGCACTAATTCCCTGAAAACCATTCCGGATGGTATCCACCCCACCGGAATATTTCAATAAATTGAGTAGCAGTATCGCTGCAAATACAATATACAAAATATCAAAGGTGATGAAAAAACCTTGTATGGTGGCAGCCACAATGGTCAGCAATGACATCTCCCAAAAGATATAGGCCAGAACCGACGTCAGCACAAAAGTTACCGGCATGGTGATCCTGGCAGACAGCCGGAAACCTACCAACATAATTGCGGCAAGTAAAATGGGGAAAAGAGCAAGTAAAAACAGCAGGTTTATCGACATGGCATTCCGGCAAGACTTACAGGGTAAAATCCAGATTTTCAGTGACCCGCTCTCCCTTTTCTTTCAATTTCTTCACATAAAGGTTTATCCTATCTTCCGCAATTTTCAAATCAGTATTATTCAAATTGATATTCAATAAATCGATAAACCAGGGAATTTTAATGTCCTCTTTGACGTACACGTCAACGATTTTCCTTGCAATTGGAAGGGTTGTATCTTTAGATGCATTGTACACATCTTTGTTATTGGCGTTCAGCAGCTTATCATATTCCTCTTTAAGTAATTTATCGAATACTTTTTCAGTAAAAGTATCCCCTTGGACCAAGCCTGTTTCGGAATCATCTTCCGTTATTTCAGCGCCTTTGTGAAGCCATTCCCAAAGAATACTTAAACGGATTTCTCCTGTAGCCATATCTTCCATCAGGTAAAGGACATCATCATCTCCAAAGAAATCAGCAGGTTTCAGAGCTGCAGCCTGCATGCCCTGCCCAAAGGCATTGCCATATTGCAAACCAACACTCAACAGGTTTCTGGCTCCTCTGATGGTCCTTGGTGCTTTTTCTAGTAGTATCAAGCCAGCTGCATCCTCGGCAGAATAAGTCAACGGTGGAAATTTTCTTCCCAATTGATTGGCTTCACCTTTCTTTTCCCATACCGGGCGAATAATGTGAACCATTTTCCAATGCGCTACCCATTTGCCACTTGCTCCCTCCCGCTGCTCTCTCTCTGCTCCTGAAATGGCTTTATTCATACTGTTGCTCACGCCTTCTTCTGAGCCCACCGGTATATTAGGCTCCATTCCTCCTTGCCAAAGGGCGAAATTCCCAAGCTTATCAGCCGTATTGACTGCCCTTCTTACCCGGTCTTCGTAATTTCTCATGTAACCATAGGTCATTCCTATGGATTCTATATTTGGGTTGATAAAGGAAGGATCCCAGGCCATGGCATCGGATACGCTATTGATATAATCCCACCTGCCGGTATTGTATCCAACAAAATGTTTGCCCAGGGCTGCCCTGATTTCCATCAGCTGATAAGTTGCCTCAAGTTGTTCCACCAAAACATAAACCTTTACCTCTCCTTCTTCCAATCCAAGGTGTTTTTCCAGATGGGATATGATCTTGTTCCATAAAGCCGCTTCTTCAGCTGTCTGGATCTTTGGCAGGTAAAGCACGATAGACGAACCTTTTTCCCTGAGCGCCTGATAATTATTGGTCACATATAGCGCAAGATCTGCAATAGAGGCAGAAAAAGAAGCGCCATCTTTCATGCGCAGGTGTCTGTCATCCAGATGGAGGCCCCTGGCCCTAAAAATCACGGTAGTAAAATCCAACTGTGATTTATATTCCCGGATCTTCTCCTCTCCAAAAAATCCTTTGGACCAGCTGTTCATTTGTGCTGCCACCTGTTCAGCCACAGTTAAAAAAACGGGTTCCCGATGAATGGCCAACTTTAGGTTTCTTTGATTATCCAGCGACATGGTACCCGTTTGACCCAAAGCATCTTCACCATCAAACATCCAACCGTCGGCCCCTGACAACAGCGCATAGGCTACATTTCGTATACTGCTTTCCAAAGGGGCGTTGGGTTTGGCACCCGGCCCTGTACCCTGAACCCACTGCCTTTGCAGGTCTTTGGGTATGGGCGTTCCTTCAAATTTCCCGCTTCTTGCATCTTCCACTTTGATTGAAGTACCGGGGATATTGGTAGAAGGGTCTAAAAAATCAATCCGCTTTTGCTTTTGCCTTCGTTCCTGCCTCCTGCGCAAACGGACTTCCATTAACTTTTTCACCTCCGCATTAAAAGGTGCCATTATTTCCAGGGCAGACAATACCTCATCGGTATAGACATCCTGATATTCCTGATATAAATTATTGCGGATAATGATACTTTTTTCACTCATAGGTTACACAATTGAGGTTTAAATGATCTAAGGATATTTTTACGAATGGCTTTAAAATTTATGTTTGTTGCAACAGAAAAATCTTTTTTATTTTCTGCCTAAACCAAACTGGTCTCCGGCAGCTATGGCCTTTTTGTTTTCCAGGTGCACTTCAATCATTTTTTCACTGGCAACGTAATTGTAAAATTCATCCTGGAGCGTATAGAGAATGGACCTTGTTTTCACATCAATTACCTCTCCACTGGAAGGATAGGCGTACTTACCATCCAGACTAAAGGTAACCCAGCCTGGCATGTCTTGAAGGGGGATCGTCGTCAATTGTTGATAGGGAGGTTTTGCACTGAAAACATGCAGGCGCATGTTGTGACCATCGCTGATCCATATTTCCTCCTCGTCTGGTGTCAACCCTATGCCGTGACTGGGGTTGCCGTGTCTTCTGACAGGACCCTTGTCCCAGCCCTCCACCACCACCTGTGCCAATTTTTTCCCGGACTTTAGGTCGCCCACCTCAAAACCCAACAAATCATTCACATTAACAAATACAAGACTTTCATCGCTATTGATGGTAAAAGGTCGGATACCATTGGAAAAGGGCCCTATTTTTTTAGCCACTGTATGGTTTTCTGTTTCTGCCACATGCAATAAGGGGGAAGCAATATCGGCCATATAAACCTGCCTTCCTGATGGCCCATAGATGGTATTATGGGCTCTTTGTACCACTTTGATTGTAGTAATCAAATCACCCGTCTCGCAATCCACCACATTCCAAAAGTCTTTTTCAAGAGAGGGCATGTACATGGTCAGCCCATCGGGTGAGATGGACATGCGGTCTGCCCCACCCTCATATTGCCTTTCCCAAACCAACTCTTCGGTTTCTAGGTCTATCCTTTGCAGACCCTCAAGGGTGCTGATAAAAATACTGTTCAGTGGAATGCTGATATCTATCCCTTTCACATTGGAGGGAGTTCCATCTGCTTTGAAACCTCTGGTAGGTATTCTTTTTACAAATTTGTGCTCATTGTCCATGTCAAAAACCAGCAATCCGTGACCACCATATCCCAGGTAATTTCTTATTCCGGGTACAGCTACATATAAATACCTTTTACCCGCGACTGATTGGTCTTCGCCGTTCGTTTGCGGATAAGCCGGTGAGAAAAATGCGCTCAGGAAAAAAAGAAAAAATACGACAACAGCACAAAAGGGCTTAAAGGTTTTCATTAATTTGGGTTTATCATTCATAACGGTGAGCATTAATATAATACCAAAGACCCTATCAAACAAATGATTGGTTTGAATAAAAAATTAAATCCCTTTCAACCGGAGCCGAAAGGGATTTTTACGGATTACCAATTGCGTTCTTTAAGATAGGCATCCAACTCCTCCCTGCTCATGGGCAGGTCCTGCTTGTCGTTAAGCCAATTCAAAAAATCCTCTTTGATGGCATCACTCCAGCGACTGTCTATTTCACCGGCGGTATACTTTTGCTCCCTGAGTCGCTGATGGCCGAATTGGTCCCTAAGGGCCGTAAATTCCGCATTGATGACCAGGTCTGCGACCAGATAAGCCGGGATAAAAATCACACCCCATTTATTGGCCAAAACCGCATCTCCGGGCAAAACAGTTGCCCTGCCCATTCGGATGGGATAATTAATGGTGGTCAGCATCATTTCCTGAATATAAGAAGGATCATGACCTTTGATCCAGGCATTGAACCCGTCAATTTTACTAAGACCTGCCATATCCCTTACCGAACCGTTGAAAATTACCCCATTGCCAGAATTGGCATAAATGGCGTTACCGAGGTTGTCACCTATCAGGGTACCATCCACGATTTTTCCGTATCCATCCGCAACATAAACGTCGCCATCTACCAATACATCTATTGGCCAGGAATTTGTTCCCC
Source organism: Cyclobacterium plantarum (assembly GCF_011290685.1). Taxonomy (GTDB): domain Bacteria; phylum Bacteroidota; class Bacteroidia; order Cytophagales; family Cyclobacteriaceae; genus Cyclobacterium; species Cyclobacterium plantarum. The sequence goes on along the minus strand of NZ_JAANYN010000004.1, from coordinate 319,018 downwards.
CGGATTGGGCCCTGTTTTCTTCTTTACCAATCTCTTTAACCAACTCATTAACATCTTCCCTGAATGGCATGTATTGGGCCGTTACAGCCCTTCCAGTCAATACTTCGTCTTCTTTTAAGATAATCCAGTCATTTTCGAATTGGTTGTTGTAACCATTATTCCGCAAGATGCCCCAGGCCTCCTCCATAGAAATCCCCTTGAGTCTTTCCAGTAGATCATCCGGGATTTTTGGACGCCCATCAGGGAATCTTTCCCCATCCCAGGATGAAGTAAGGGCCCTGATCTGATCCGGAGTTGGGGAAATCTGTTGGGAAAATCCCAATCCGGTAAAAGTGAGACACAAAACAAAAGATACCAGCGTTATTCTAATCATCATTTTAGGTTTAAATAGTTTTTTTCGTCAATTTCTTGAAAAGAACCTAATAAAGCAACCCATATCCCATGCTTTTATCCAAGTGGTTACAGATTCTCTCCATAGGGTTCGGGAATTTCAACTCCACCACCTGTCATTGGAGCGGTCAGTATTCCACTCCTCAGTAGGAGCAAAATAGGATGTACCTTCTACCAGGTGCTGCTTGATTACCTCTTCATTCAACTCAACTCCTAGTCCCGGGCCTTCGGGAACCTTGGCAAACCCATTTACAACCAAGGGCTTGGGTATATTTTTTACCATGTCTTCCCACCAGGGAATATCAACGGAGTGGTGCTCCAGGGAAATAAAATTCTCAGTAGCTGCCGCACAATGGATATTGGCCATAAATGAGACCGGAGTGCCTGCAAAATGCATGGCCATGGGAATTCCCTGCTCTTCAGCATAATCGCCTATTTTTTTGGTTTCCAGGATACCTCCCGAAGATGCCAAATCCGGTTGTATCATGTCAATGGCCCTGGCATCTATCAATTTTATGAATTCTTCTTTTAAAAAGATATCCTCTCCTGTCAAGGTAGGTGTCTTGATGGCATCAGTGATTTGCTTCCATTTTTCCGTATAAAACCAGGGCACCATGTCTTCCAGCCAGGCCAGGCGATAGGGCTCCAATGCTTCTCCCAAGCGGATGCATTCCTTATAATCAAAATGGCCAAAATGATCTGCTGCCAGAGGTATATCATATCCCACCTTTCTTCTTACCGCCGCCACATATTCTACCATCTCTGCCACACCTTTGTCGGTAAGCTGCACGCCGGTAAAAGGATGGGCGGTTCTACTGTAGCTACCATATTCAGATGTCCATTTATTCCCTTTATCAAATGCTTTGGTATTGACCACAGAACCCTCATTGTCCCGGACCATTTGTACCCCAAAATCCATTTTGAGAAAGGTATAGCCCAGATCCATTCTTGCCTTTAGGCGATCCGCAAAAACCTCCGGGTCTTTTGATTGGGTAGTATCGGAATAAAGCCGAATCTCATCCCTGTACTTCCCGCCCAACATTTGATAAACCGGGATATTATAGGCTTTCCCTGCCAAATCCCAAAGGGCCATTTCCACAGCACAAACACCTCCAGCCTGCCGGGCGTGGTTGCCAAACAATTTGATCCTTTTAAATATTCTTTCAATCTGACAGGGGTTTTCCCCCAATAAGCGGCTTTTTAATACGAGGGCATACCTGGCACTGGCTCCATCCCTGACTTCACCCAAACCATAAATTCCCTGGTTGGTATCAATTCTGATGATGGGGCAGCGCATGGGGGCACCTGCCACTTCAGCAATACGGAGATCGGTAATCCTCAGCTCGGAGGGGCTTGAATTTCTGTTTACCTTTTGTGTACTGTGGGCCAGCGTTTCTTCTATTGGCTGGAACATAAAGGCTCCTAAAGTCAGGCCACCTAGTCCTGCTTTCTGCATAAATTCCCTCCTTGAAGGCACCGGCTTCGGATGCAATTCAGACTTCTTTTCTATTTTGTCTTTGCTTTTTCCGGGTAATTTGAACAAGTCATTGAATTTGGGATTGTGATAAGGTTTCATGGTATCTGGGTTTGGTTAATTGATAGGCTTATTCAAAAAAGGGTATCCCCTTCACGGCATATTTCTTCATCCCCTCCTCGTTGATCTCCACCCCTATACCTGGTTTCTCTGAAAGGCTGATAAATCCATCCTGGGTTCTGGGACCATCATAGCTGACAATATCCTGCCACATCTGGTCGGTATCCATATATATTTGCCATTCCATAATCTGAAAATTGGGTACAGATGCACAAACGTGACAAGAGGCCATCGCTCCTAAAAAGGATGCTACCATATGGGGACTGAAAGGAACGTAATACAGATTGGCCAAATTGGCTATTCGCTGGGCTTCGCCCAATCCTCCGGCTTTCTGAATATCCGGCATGATAATGTCTGCCCCGCCCTGGTTCAACAAATTGACAAATCCATAGGCCAGGTAGATGTTTTCACCGGTACAAATAGGCGTTGAGGTTTCTCTGGTTAGCTTTTGGTAAAGGTCAGGATTGTCTGCAGGTAAAGGTTCTTCCAGCCACATCAGGTCAAGATCTTCATACTTTTGGGCCATCTTAACCCCGGTAATAAAGTCATACCTGCCATGCATGTCCACACAAATATCTATATCAGGCCCAACTTCTTCCCTGACCGCAGCAATGGCATTATACATCCTTTCAATCTCAGGAGGGCTGGCTGTCCAGTTGAAGCGGTCATATTTATTTGGATCCCGCCCGTCGTCCACATCAAATTTAACAGCAGTGTACCCCCGGTCCACCGCACCTCTGGCCGCTTCCGCATAGTCCGAGGGGCTGGGGTTTGTTGCTGTATATAGGGCTGTATCACAGTAAACCCTGACTTTGTCCCGAAATTTTCCGCCCAATAACTGGTACACTGGTACATTATATACTTTTCCGGTAATGTCCCAAAGGGCTGTTTCTATGGCTGTCAATACGGCAACGAAAACACCTGATTGGGCCCCACCAAAAAATGCCCCTTTTCTCAACTGCTCGGCAAGTCTATTGGGGTTTAATGGGTTTTGTCCCCTGATTTGATTGCCCAATCTTTTGACCAGGTGATAAGTACCATGAATGGCATCCACAGCCTCCCCGCAGCCCCAAACATCCTGGTTGGTATATACTTTTACATAAACAGCCCCCCTTACGTAGCCACATTTGACATCTGTGATTTTCAGGTCAGAGGGATTGGAAGCTGATGGCATCCTTTCCACTGCCGCAGAAAGGCCGGAACCATAATTGGAAAGAAAGGCGGCCCCTGTAATCCCAGCCAAAGTAGTCTTGGAAAGAAAGGACCTTCTGTTCAATTTGTTTTGCATAATGGTGTATTTTGAGGTTTATTCATTCTTCATACCTATTTGTTAAACCTTTAGGTAAAAAAAGAAAATAGATTTGATTTGCTGAATCAGCTTTACCAGGTACGGTTTTTTAGAATTTCCTGAACCTGCTCCCTGGGTACCGGCAATTCATCGATGTGTTCATTCAGCCAGCCGGAGAAATCCTTTTCTATTTCATCAGACCAGCGGGTATCGATCTGTCCAGCTGAATAAACCCCTGCCCGAAGCCTTTCGTGTCCAAACATGTCCCTGAGCCTTACAATTTCTGAGGTGACGACAACCTTTTCTGCCAGGTGAGGAGGAATAAACGAAACGGCCCCATCCCTTCCCAGGACAACATCTCCTGCCATCACGGTCGCTTGCCGTATTTTGGTGGGCTGGTTGATCCCAATAAGCATGGTATTTAAATTCCCTCTTTGGTTATGGTGAGAGGGATGATAACTGGTAAAAAAGGAGGTAAATCCTTCTATTTCTCGCAATCCCACAATATCCCTGATAGCACCGTCGTAAACAATCCCGTTTCCCGAACGGGCAAATATGGCATTTCCCACATTGTCGCCGATCGTAGGGCCGTCTATATGAGCCCCAAACTGGTCAGCCACATAAACATCGCCCTGAACCAATACATCTACGGGCCAGGAATTCTGTCCTTTTTTTCCTGCTGCCTTACCCCTTTTATCGATGGCATCGTGTATATCCGGCCTGCCTGGCATAAAGGTAGCCGTGACCGCCCTGCCCACCAGTATACTATCCGGATGGATGGTTTCCCAACCTTCCGCATATTGGTACTTGTATCCTTCATTTTTCATGACCGCCCAGGCCTCGTCGTGGGTTACCTCCTTCATGCGCTGAATGATATCATCCGGGACTTTTGGCCTGCCGTCTTCAAATCGTTCCCCTTCCCAGAGGGGGGTGAGGAAAAGCATTTCCTCTTTGGTAATTTGTTGGGCGTTCAGCGGATTAACCACAAGGAAAAGGAACGCTGAGAAAACAAATTGCTGAAAAATGATACCGATTTGCTTCATGTTGTTTTTTTTAACTATTTTCCTAAAAACAGGTCTTTTGTTCTATTAAGAATACAAATTGTGGACTATTGAAAGTATTCTATTACCATCTGGTCTTTTGAAAAGTCCAATCTGGATGCACTTTTTTCATTTCAATTTCATCGTCCCTCTTTTTAAGGCCGCTATCCAGGTATTGCTGATGGAGTTTTGCAAGAGCATCACGATCCAATTCAACACCCAGTCCCGGTCCGGATGGCACAGCCACAGCACCATCCTGGAATTTCATGGCACCTCCTTCGATGATTTCTTCCGACTGCCAGGGGTAATGGGTATCCAGGGCGTAGGGAAGTTGGGGAAGCGCTGCTCCCAGGTGGACCATGGCTGCCAGGGAAATTCCCAGATGACTGTTGGAATGCATGGAAAGGTGTCGGCCAAAGGTGTCACATAGCCTGGATAATTCCATGGAAGCCCTCAAGCCACCCCAGAAATGGTGGTCACTCAGAATAATGTCCTCGGATCCCAAAGCAATACCCGAAGGGATTTCATCAAATGAAGTAGTACACATGTTGGTGGCCAGTGGGGTGCGGATCATTTTTCGCAACCAGGCCATGTTTTCCTGCCCCCTTACCGGATCTTCCAGGTACTCCAAAATCGGCTCCATGATTTTACCATATTTCAGGGCGGTTTCCGGTTTCCAAATGGCATTTGGATCAAATCTCAGTGGAACTCCCCCACCAAATTCCTGGAAAAGGGCCTGCATACTGGCCACTTCCAGTTCTGGTTCAAAAGCCCCTCCCTTTAATTTAATGGATTGAAAACCATAGGCTTTACACATGGCCCGTGCCTGTACAACAATCCCTTCCGGATCTATGGCTTTCTCCTGCCTTGCAGCATCCCAGCCGGTAGCGGAAGTATTCTTAGCAAAGCCCAGTTTACCTCCTGCCCCCTCATATTTAAAAAAAAGATAAGCCGCAAAGGGGACTGCATCCCTCATCTTTCCTCCCAGCAAATCAACTACAGGCCGGTTAACAATTTTGCCTATGATATCCAGACATGCCACCTCCAATGCTGAAAATATATGGACCAGTTTTCTTTGATCCCAAGGCGCATCACCCCGATCAAAACTGGAGTCCTTACCAAACCAGGCCTCCAGCTCTTGTTGAATTTTACCCAATTGATAGACATCTTTGCCGATAATAATTGAGGAAGCTTCCCGTAAGGCCGCATCAATAGCCTCATTGCCGGGAATTTCACTGATACCCACAATACCGTCTTCTGTTTCCAATTCTACAATGGTACGTAAGGCATATGGTGCATGTAATCCTGCAGCATTAAGCAATGGAGGATCTGTAATGGCAATAGGGGTGATACGGATTTCCCGGATCAAGGGCCCTTTTGCTGAATGAACTTGTTTCATAGGTAAAATAAAATTGGGCTGGTAGGGACTAAATTATTCCTCAAGACCACTGAGCTTTTCCATCAATAAAGCCAGGGCACTGTGGTCTTTTTCATCCAATCCAGCTGCCAGCACCGCATCCATATGACTGGCTACCAAAGCTGACCCATATAGAGGTACTTTAAATTCCTTTCCAGCCATTAATGCAATATTCATGTCCTTGCGGTGCAATTTAATTTTAAAGCCGGGATCAAAATTACGGTCTATTATCCGTTGCCCATGGAGATCCAGAATCCTGCTTTGGGCAAAGCCTCCCAAAAGCGCTTCTCTCATCTTTTCCAGGTTTACACCCGCCTTTTTAGCCAGAGTAAATGATTCAGCCACTGCCTGTATGGTCATTCCCACAATCATCTGGTTACAAGCCTTGGTCATCTGCCCCGCTCCGGCATCGCCTATCAAAACAGCACTTTTTCCCATTATTTCAAATAATGGTTTTACCTTTTCATAGGCTTCCTGGCTTCCACCTACCATAATGGAAAGGTTTCCTGACTCAGCTCCAACTTGTCCTCCGGAAACAGGTGCATCCAAGGCTTCAACTCCCTTTTTTTTCATGGCCTCAGCTACTTCCCTTGCTGTGGAAGGCGCAATGGTAGACATGTCTACAAAAATGCTTTTGGATTTAATACCTGCCAATACCCCCTGATCAGCAAAAACCACTTCATTTACTTCCGGAGAATCCGGCAGCATGGTAATGATAATTTCTGCATTTTCAGCTACTTCTTTACAGGTGGAAAATGCAGTGGCACCCTTATGGGTCAAGTCTCCTGCTGCCTTGTTTGTTTTCAGCACAATTAGCTCATGTCCTGCATTCATTAAATTGATAGCCATGGGTTTTCCCATGATTCCCAAACCTATAAATCCTACTTTCGTCATAACAATTAAAATTTTATTTATAATACATATTGAAAATTCTAAGATCAGCTGGTATCAGGCTTCATCTTTTACGGCTTGAAGGAGACCGATGATATGGCCATAAGCGAAAGCAAAAGCTTGTAAACCGGCTCCTTCGGCGTCGTGTTGTGGCACATGGTCGGGCATTACCATACCATCAAATTCCACATCCCGCAAAGCCCGGATAACATGAAAGAAATTCATTTCCCCATTATCCGGATAGACTTCCTGAAAATTATTGTAGCGCCCCTTAATATTCCTCAAATGAATATTGAAAATCTGTTTTCGTTTACCCACCCAATCAATAATAGGGAAAATCTCATTTTTAGGATCCCGAAGACCTTCTGCTATGGAACCTATGCAGAAATTAAATCCATGATATGGGCTATCATATAGCTGGGCAAAACGTTTGATACCCTCAAAAACCTCGGGGCTGTTCCACCGCATGATACCATTGTATGCATCTGGTACCGGTGGATCCGCGATGTGATTCCCTAATTTGACCTGGTATTCTTCAGCCACCGGCAGAATTCTGTCCAAAAGATAAGTAATTCTTTCGAAAACTTCATCCGCATCTGCCCTTCCTGCTTTGGTAAGCTGCTGTTCGCGGTTCAATGCCTCCTCGTAATTCCATGTGCTATAGGAGGCATTTCCCCTGGCAGGATCAATCGTTCTTCCAGTGCGTAAAACCGGCAGGATGGTGGTGTTGTAATTCAGAAGTTTAACCCCTGTTTTGGCTGCAACCTCAATCATCTGCTGAACCATTTCTATTTCATGGTCTCTTTCTGGACTTTTTCCCATCATGATGTGGGGAATAATCACCCTGTCAATTCCTGCTGAAGACAAAGGCAGGTGGTAAGCGTCCAGACTGATACCATACTCTTCACAGGCATCCCTTTTCCGAAGGGAATCTTCAAGATCCCAACCCTTTCCTTCAATGAATTTTGGCATGCCGCCATCCATATTGAATACCCCGTGGCGGGCTTTGAAAGCCAGGTTCTCTTCCGAGGTGCCCCCCGATTGACAACCAACTTTCATCAATACCTCCTTTTTTTTGGCTGTTGCTTTGCCAGTCCCCCGTTCAGGACTATTCTCTGTTCCAAAAGCAGCCGAAGCGGCGGCGAATGCCCCGGCTGTTCCTGAGGCAAATAACTTAACAAATTTTCTTCTGTGCAGATCTTTCAGGAAATGTTTCATAAGTCTATGGGTTTATCTGTTTTTTATACCAATGGGAAAAGTTTGGCAGCCACCAAAATGGTAATCAACCCAACTATTCCCATGATTGTCAATAATGGTGAAAAGGTCTTTAATGCTTCTTTTTCCGTAAGGTTGCTCATTTTACATACGATCCAGAAACCACTGTCATTCATCCAGGGGATCAGCTTGGACCCACAGGCAATGGAAAGGCCAAGGTACAGCTGATGGTACTCCAATCCTGCGGTGGACATTCCCGACAATATGCCGGAAGCTGTTATCATGGCTACGGTGGCTGAGCCCTGGGCTGTTCTGACAATGGCCGTGATAAAGAAGGCCAGGGGTATCAGGGCTATCTGAAAGCCCTCGGTCATTGATTCTATCCGGATACTTATCCCGGTTTGCTGAAGCATGGCGCCAAATGCACCACCTGCCGCTGTAATCAAAATAATTACCCCTCCACTGGTCAGGGCAGCCTGAACCGCTCCCTTCATACCAGCTCTTTCCTTATCCTGCTGTAAAAACAATGTGAGCAAAGCGGCCAAAGCCCCCAGAATTAAAGCCATATTTTTCTCCCCCAGGAAATGAATCCCATCAAAAATCACCCCTACCGTACCTCCTGCTGCCTGATCCCAAAAAGTGCTGATGGTAGCACTTCCGGTAATCAATAAAAGCGGGACCAATATGGGGGATAAAGAAAATCCCAGAGATGGCAGTTGGGTACTGTCTTTATCTGCCAGGGATTGAATTTCTTTCAAGGGGGCATCCAATGAATCCCTTAAAGGGATTTGGTTTCTTTTATTGGTCCATACAGCAAAGAGATATCCAGCGGCTGTGGTAACCAGGCCAACCAAAAATCCCCCGACCATCATCATGCCAATAGGAATGTTCATTTCTGCAATCAAAAACAAAGGGCCCGGTGTAGGGGGCACAAGGGAATTGGCCATGGCTGCCCCCGCTGTAATACAAAGTACCAGTAAAAGATAACTTTCCTTAAGGCGCATTGCCATTGCCTTGGCCAGGGGGATCATGAGGTAGAAAACGGTATCAAAAAAAACTGGAATCCCAAGAAAAAAACTACCACTCAGAAATGCCAAAGGGGCATTTTTTTCCCCGGTCAATCCAAGAATGGAACGTACAATCCGTTCTGCTGCCCCACTCATCAGCATGGATTTCCCAATAATCGCCGCCATGGCTATCAGGATACCAATTTTCCCAACCGTGCTCCCAAATGCTCCTGCTATCCTTTCTCCAATAGGTGTGGTTGCCAGGGCTATGGCATTGGCATCAGATTGGCCTTTGCTGAGGGCAAATTCTACAATTGCCGCAGCGGGAGTCATCCATGCCACCACCAATGCCGCAAGAAGCAAAGCAATAAAGGGATTTAACTTGCCTGCTAAAATCCCCCCTACCACAATCAACATCCCTACCAATAAAATAAAAAAGGGGTCCTGTATCATTTTCCTGGTTTTTTGAATTGACTTAGCTTGCTTTGCAAGTCCCGGGCCCCTGAGGCAACAAAGGTAGCATCTGACCCACAGGCTATCAATTGAATACCCATGTCCTGATACTTTCCGAAATCCGAAGGATCAAAGATCAAAATTCCCACAGCTTTGGAAGCATTTTTTGCCGCTTTAACTATTCGGTCTACTGCCTCCAGAAACAGGGGGTGGTTCAGGTCTCCGTCTATTCCCAGCGCAACTGTCAAATCGGCTGGTCCTATGAACAAGGCATCAACGCCGGGAGTTGCGGCTATTTGATCCAGTTCCTCCAGCGCTTCAAGGGTTTCTATTTGGATAACTCCCAAAAGATTTTCCCAGGTACTGGATTTATACTGATTGAAATCCTTACCAAAGCCAGTAGCCCGTACCATTTTGGCCACTCCCCTGATACCTTTTGGTGGGTAATGCATGCCTCGGACGGCTGTTTTGGCTTCCATGGCAGAATTAATCCGGGGACACATGACCCCTTCTGCGCCCAGGTCCAATACGCGGTGAATGCGTTCTTTTTGGTAACTTTCTACCCTGACAATGGCTGCTGCCGGGGTATGCTGCAAAGCCTGAAGCTGGTGCAACAGGTCTTTTGGTTCTCCTGCACCATGCTCCAGGTCTATCAATACCCAATCGAATCCCGATAGCCCCACAATTTCTGCTGTTATTGAACTACCCAGATTAAGCCAGCAGCCTATCAGGGTTTCTCCGGATTTTAATCGTTTTTTAATTTGCTTCATTCAATATAATAGGTTGGTTATTTGGAAGAAAGTACTAAAGTTAGAATTATATACATAAAAACCTACTTTACATCCCACCAAACCCGCGTATCCAATACATCCGGCCCCATGCGACTGGTCGCCTCGTCTACATTTTCTTTATTCACTGTAAGTTCCGAATCAGGATAGGTCAATCTTCGGATGAAATCCTCGTTTTGTAAATCGCTTCCCGGATAAGGATTGGGATTTACCAACGGATACCCGCTTCTCCTGAAGTTTGCCCAGGTTTCTGGTCCGATAAGAAAAGAGGAAACCCAATACTGTGTATTGATCAATTCCAGCTCATTGCCTGTTTCCAAAGGATGATTTTCGATATAGGCATCAATCGCTTCGGGAGCTATTTCGGTATCATTGGGCCAAAGTGCCATTTGCTCCATATGCGCCCGGATACCATCATGATAGAGCTGTTCAGCATCTCCCGGCACCCAACCTCTGGCGGCTGCTTCAGCATGAAGCAAAAGGGTCTGGGAATAAGTAACCAGAAAATTCGGCGCTTCGGGATTCCCCAGTCGGGTACGGTCCAATTGACTATAACTAAACAGACTGGCCAACCCGGCAGCTTCTGCCACCGGTATAATGGTCGTATTGTCATACCCCTGAGGCATTCCAATTTGAACCTCTGGTGACCTGTTTGCATTGGCTTCCACTTGCTCCCCCCCACTCAGCGCCCCAACATACCTTACGGCAATGGATTCCAATCTTGGATCGTTATTGCTTTGTAGAAAGTTGACAAAATCTTCATCCAGGTAATAAAAGGGTGCCTGTCCCCCATTTAAATTTGTCCCTACATTGTTACGGTAATCGGCATTGTGCCGTACTACCGCATTATCATCGTTGGATTGCATTAATCCCCCATTTACGGCCTTTAGGGCATATTGGGAAGCTACAGTTGGATTTACCTTAACCAGACGCATGGCCGCACGCAACAACAGGGAATTGCCCAGCCTTTTCCACTGCTCAATATTGCCGCTGTATAGTATTTCCTGGTTAATGGGGTCCTTGCTTTCATCAAGGCCCTGAACGGCCATTTCCAGATCATTCAGAATATTGGTGTAAATAGCTTCCTGGGAATCGTATTTTGGGAATACGTTTCCCGCAATATAGCCCAGACCTGCTTCAGAATAAGGAATGTCACCATAGGTATCGGTAAGCATCATGAACGCATGGGCCTTCCAAATCCGGATGATACTGTTGAGATTTGTTCTTTCAGGGGCATTTCCCAGACTTTCAAGGCCATCTATTAAATTTTTCACGATTGTCCTGTAGCCGGTTTGCCAATTTCCCTGAGTAGCAGATCGGTTATCCTGGTTAAGATTTCCACCTGTTCCCACCCCCTGAAAGGGAGTAATCATCTGCTTGACAATGGTTGTTTCATAGGTCAGGTTGTTGTATCCAGGAGAACTGGAAATAATGGCTTGATTCAATTGAAATGTTGGATCAATGGAGGTAAGACGCACCGGATTGGTATTCATTTCATCAAAACCTTCATCACAGGAGCCCATAAAGAGGACTATAAGCAGCCCTTTAATCAGATATATTATTTTTGACTTTTTCATTTCAGTTGTTGTTTTTTGTAAATATCAATGGTTCTTTGAAGCAAGGATTGCTTAGAATTTAACATTGAGATTGAATCCCGTGCTTCTGGTGACCGGCAATCCAGTAGCCTCCAGACCCGCATTGTTGTCGGATATGATTCCGTTTTGATCGGGATGGATATGCGGTACCCATTTCTTGATAACGGCCACATTGTTTGATACCAGATTCAGACGCAACCCCCTTATGAATTTGTTTTCAGGCAGAAGAGATGTAAAATCGTACCCCAATGTTAATTGCCTCAATTGCCAGGAACCCGCATTGAATACAGATTGCTCAGACATCCTTCCTGAGCGAATCGTTTCATAGTAGGTTTGTACCGGAGACTGGGCTGTATTGATTTCTCCATTAGGATTGACACCATCTCCCACAACGAACCCCTGCTCCCTGCCAACCAGGGTAGCCTTATCCAAGCCATGTCTATAAGCATTGGTATGGGTACCTGAAATCATCTTATGACCCAACTTGTAGTCAATCAAAAATGAAAAATTCAGGTTTTTGTAGGTGAAACCATTGGTAAAGCCCCCTACCCAAATAGGAATTGCTGTTCCAAAATTCAATTGCTGGTTGGAACGAAGGGGCCGGCCGTTATTTGGGTCAAATATTTGTCGCCCCTGGTCATCTCTGAGGTATCCCCATCCATAAAGTTGGGCCATGGGTTTACCCACCTCCTGCCTTACCTCACCATGAAACTCAGCAATACCAACGGTAATAAAACTACCTTCCACATCATCTCCCAAACTCAGCACCTCAGATTGGTTGTAAGAAGCGTTGGCGCTGAAATTCCAGTTGAAATTATTGGTGGTAACCGGAGAAATAGCTGCAAACATTTCAACTCCTTGATTTCGGCTTTCCCCCACATTGATTAATTGATCCAGGAACCCAGACCCATCTGAAATCTGGGCTTGCAGGATCTGATCAGATGAAAGTTTATCATAATAGGAAACTTCAAACCGGAGATTATCAAATAAAGTCATTTCAAGGCCGATTTCCTTTTCAGTAACCCTCATTGGCCTAAGGTTATCATTAGGAACCACGGATCCACTAATGGCCCCTACCGGCTGGGCGATACCATTTGAATTTGGAAATTGCTGCTGGTTGATGTTGTAAAAAAGGTTGTTGGCATAAGGTTGAACGTCCGTATCGCTACCCACTTCAGCATAAGCTACCCTGATTTTGCCAAAAGAAATCCAATTGGGTAAATTGGCAAAGGCCTGAGAAAAAACAAAACTACCTGTGATGGAGGGGTAGAGTATACTTCTGTTGGCCGGAGAGAGCGTAGAAAACCAGTCGTTTCTTACAGTTCCGTTCAGGTATAAATAGCCTCGGTAAGACAATTCAGTACTGGCGTACAAAGAATTTACCTGCCTTTCTGAGATGGAATAATCTGTGGTGATTTTACTGGAATTGCCTATAGTGTACAGGCCACGGGTATAAAAATTTTCCCCTAACAGGGTATTTACATCCAACCTTCTGTACATCTGGTTGCCTCCCAGGTTCACCAGTAATCCAAAATCCCCAAAAGTACGGTTTATGCCAAGTAGGAAATCTGCATTTACTTCCCTGAAACGCCTTAAGTCTTGTACATATTGGCCATTTACAAAACCCGGGGGAGGCGAGGACTGTCTTTGGGAACCAGTGGGGAGATTATACTCTGAGTCCCTTGAGAAAAAATCCTGCCCAAACCGTCCCTGCAAATACAGCCAGTCTGTAAATTCATACCTGGCAGTAATGTTACCATAAATCCTGTCACGAACATTATTTTCAAATCGCGACAATGCAAAATAGGGATTGGTCCGGTTGGTAAAACGGGAATAGGGAAATTCATCCCCATTCTCATCAAAAGCATATTCTTCCAACAGATCCATTGGCATGGAAGTAGCCAGTGTATAGATGACCACCGGGCTGAAGTCCTGCTCGGCGATATTCGGAGGATTAATACGGTCTTCCTTGGAATAATTTATATTTCCTGAAACAGTCAGTTTCTTGATGTTTTGGGTAAAACCCAGGTTTATGGTTTTTCGGTTATAATTAGAACCTGGAAGAATGGCCTTGCTGTCCATATTGGCTACAGAAAGACTAAATCCACCATTTTCCCCTCCGGAAGAGAGTGTTATGGTATTGGAAAAAGTGGATCCATTCCGGTAATAATCCCTTACTTTGTTGGGTTGAGGTTCATAAGGAACTTCTATCCCATCAAATAAAATCTGGGTCATTCCCGGCTCGAATTTTTCTCCGAAACTCCATACACCAGAAACCGGTCTGGGAGAATTGGGTCTTATTCCTCCCTCCCCCTGACCATATTCGTATTGGTAATCAGTAAAATCAAATGGGGTATCTGTTGTAAAGTTTGAATTCAGTTCTACCTGGATTCCGGATCCGGTAGCCCTGTTCCTGGTGGTGATCATGATGACACCGTCCTTGGCCCTTGCCCCATAAAGGGCAGAAGCAGCTGCTCCCTTGAGGACCGTCATGGAAGTGATGTCATCGGGGTTGATACTACTCAATCCATCACCGCTATCTGATTTTCGGTTGCTACCTACCTCAGATACATCACCACTAACCCCGAAATTGGTATTATCTATGGGCACCCCGTTCACCACAATCAATGGGGAATTGTTACCTCCAAAAGAAGACACCCCCCTGATCCGCACTTTGCTGCTTCCTTGTGGTCCAGAACCCATAGGAGTGATGTTTACCCCTGCAACTTTGCCTTGAAGGGAATTCATGAAATTCGGTGTTCTGTTGATGGTCATCTCTTCAGATTCCACCGTTGAAGTGGCATATCCAAGACTTTTTGCCTCCCTTTTTATACCTAATGCCGTTACCACCACTTCTTCCAAACCTGCAATATCTTCTTTCAGGGTAATATTGATATTTGACCGGGAATTGATATTGACCTGTTGGGTGGCAAAACCTATATAGGAGAACAGTAAAACACCATCTTCAGGTGCTGTGAGTGAAAATTCCCCATCAATATTGGTAATGGTGCCGATGGTAGTGCCTGCCACAGATACGGCTACTCCCGGTAAAGGCTCACCGGTTTCGTCCAGGACCTTGCCAGATACTTCAATATCTGCTTGTTCCATTCCGATCTCCATCACTTCTTCATTGGGATTATCGGTAAGAAAACGGACACTGATGGTATTGTTCACCTGCTTGAAATAAAGTCCTTTTTCTCCTGCCAATTCCTTTAATATATCTGCAACACTTCCTTTGGTCAGGTCCAAATGAATGATTTCATGGTCATTGAGTCCCTTTTCCGTATAGAAAAAACGGTAATCGGTTTTACTTTCAATGTGTTCTAAAATATCCTGCAAGCTACCCTGCATGATATCCATTTCAATGAACACATCTTCAATGCTTTTTGCGCTGTCAAGGGCATAACCGGTATGAAAAACCAGCATGCACAGGATTACTAAAGCCAGTATCCTGACTTTCAGATTTTCAATTGGTTTTAATAAAACATGTTTCATGGGATTTTGGGAAATGGTTAAAATTTTAAGTAAAGTATTCAGGCAATTCAGCCTGATGACAAAGGATAGATGGCTACATTTTTTCCATTTAAGTCATAATCAAATTGTAATGCATGGCCTAATACCTTAAGCACATCACTCAGGTAAGCTTTCTTTTGAAATGTTCCGGTACAAAGGTCATTTGGAAGCTCTCCCTCAACCGATATGCTGACCCCATACCAGTTCTCCAATTTTTCTATTACTAGCTGAAATGGCTCTTTTTCAAAGTGGAGAATTCCTTCCTTCCAGAGAGATACTTTGTCCGGATCTACATCTATTATTTCCATGGACTGTGTGCTTTTGGATATCTTACCGGCCTTTCCAGGGCTAAGCAAAAGATCTTTTCCAGTTTGTTCATTCAGGATTCGGATCTTTCCTGTAGCCAAAGCTATTTCTATGGATTCCTGATATTCGGTATTGATATTAAATGAGGTTCCCAAGACGGTGGCTGTAACTTGTCCAGCCTGAACGAAGAATGGTAATCCAGCTTTCTTTTTTACATCAAAAAATGCCTCACCAGTTAAAATAACCTGTCGGTTGTTAGTAAAGTCCCTTGTATACCTGATCCTGCTGGCTGCATTTAAAAATACCCATGAACTGTCCGGTAATAAAATCTTGGACTTGACTCCTTTTGGGTTTGATTTGTTGATCCAGGCAGTCTCCTTTACCGGCGGTGGATCCTCTTGTCCTTGTGGCCAATTTTTGAAAATTCCCCATTCCTTGGCTATCATTAAAATGGCTACTATACAAGCAGTATACCGGATCCAGGTGAATAAATGCCGAATTTTCCTGTTATTTTGCTGACTTAGGCCCCCGGTTTTTTTTTGCCGGCTTGAAACTTTAAGAACAGGGTGATTTGGAGAAGGCGTCAAATTCGCTTGATCAGCCTTATTTTCAGCCTCCCAAATCATTTTCAGCATTTGTTGAAAATCACTCTTCCCTTCGGGACTAGTCAAATATGCCAGAAATGATGCTGCTTCGCTTTTGGAAAGCTTGCCTTCATGAAATTTTTTCCACTTTTGAATGAAATCCTTCATCTTGACCCCTTAGGTTATATGGTATATATCCATAAGTCAGGTCATTTACTCACATGAATAATAACTTTTCCATATATTTTAATGAAAATTATTTATTTTATAAAATATTAAAAATAAAGGTGATTAAATTAAAAAATCAAAAACAAAACAACCAAATCATAGGGTATCAGGTCATTGGATATAAATTCTTGCTTTAGCTTTTTATTGGCCTTATAAAGCTGGTTTTCTACCGTTCTCTTCGAAAGATGAAGCCTACTTGCAATTTCATCAGCTGTGAGATTTTCGGTGAACTTCAATCTAAATATTTTCTGTTGACCTTTGGGAAGTGCATCAATGATCCTTTCAGAAAAAACTTTCAATTCTTCAAAGTCCAATGCTTCCTCCGTATAGCAACTTGCACCAGTGCCATTGTTCAGCTGGTATGTTTTATAAGCAACGTCCATAGCATTTTTTCGGGACCTTTTAAAAATGGAGCAACGCATAATGGTAAAAAGGTAAGCGTTAAAAGACAAGGAACTGTCCAATCCCTCCCTTTTTTCCCAAACTTTTAAAAAAACCTCCTGAACCACTTCCTCTGCATCCTCATGTGGCAGATACATTTTTTTACAGGTACTAAGGATTTTGGAAGAAAATTTTTCATAGAGTTGCTGAAAAGCATTAGGGTCTCCAGCCCTCAATAAAGCAACAAGCTCGGGAACCGAATATGTATTGTTTGCTATCATCGGTTATTCAAACATTTTAGTCTTACAATTAATGTATTTTTAGCATTAAACACAATATTTTATTCCATTTAATATTTATAAAAAAAGATTATTTTATGATTCTTAAATTTTATTTTAATCAGCGTAATACAAATTAAATTTATAATTAAAGACACATTTAAAAAATAATTTTGACATCAAAAGATTTATAGTTAAATATTAATTTTAAAAAATACTTTATTAATAAATTATAATTTTTTTTAACTTATCAAAAAAAGTACAGGCTTATCATTGGCTTAATTGTTGCTTATTTTAAGAAATTACGCCTCCGCCCAATTTCAAAAACCTGTCATTATCCTACTCAAATTCGTGTTAAATCAAATGCAATTGTGTAAATTGTACCTTTGCAAAAAACAAGCTTTAAAAGCAATTATGGAAGTACTGCTATTCGGTATATCGAAAGAAATTACAGGCCAAAAAATCCTTGATTTATCAAAAGATAATCAGATCAATACTGTATTGGATTTAAAAAAATGGATCCTGAAAAAATACCCGCAGATGGGAAATCTTAACAGTTTTGCCATTGCCGTAGATCAGGAGTACGCCAATGACGACCTGCGGCTAAGTGATCAGCAGGAAATTGCCTTGATTCCCCCTGTAAGTGGTGGCTGAAATGAAAAAAATTGAAATTCTCAGTGATATCAACCTTAATGAAGTCTATGCATGGCTTCAACACCCTGAGGCAGGAGGAATTGATTTATTCATCGGTTGTGTAAGAAACCATGCCCATGGTAAATCGGTTATTAAACTGGAATTTGAAGGATATGAACCTATGGCCCTTCATCAAATGGATCGATTGGCCAACAAAGCAATAGAGCAGTGGCCAGTCAAAAAGTTATTGATGATTCACGCACTGGGAAATAAACAGATAGGAGATCCTGTGGTAGTCATAGGTGTGGCTTGTGCCCATCGGGATGATGCGTTTAAAGCTTGTAAATTTCTTATTGATGAGCTTAAAAAATCTGTACCCATCTGGAAAAAGGAATACTTTACGGACCATACGGTTTGGGTAAATGCCCATCCATAAAACATGTGCAGAATTGACGATTGAATGCCTATGAAAAATGAATTGGTTGACCGGTACGGAAGAAAGTTGGATTATCTGAGATTATCGGTTACAGACCGGTGCAATTTCAGGTGCTACTACTGTATGCCTGAGGAAGGTATTGATTTTGTACAAAGGAAGGATTTACTGACCTACGAAGAACTGGACTACCTCACCGGTATATTTGTTAATCTGGGCGTGGAAAAAATCAGAATTACCGGAGGAGAGCCATTTGTGAGGAAGGGAATCATGGATTTTTTAAGCACATTGACCAGGCACCGTACTTTAAAGGAAATCACCCTTACCAGCAATGGCTCCATCAGTGAAAAACAAATTCAAGAGCTGCATCGTTTGGGCATTCACAAAATAAATATCTCCCTGGATGCACTGGACAAACAAAGGTTTTTTGAAATAACAAGAAGAGACAAGTTTGATGAGGTTTTTGCTTGTATTCTCAACCTTTTAAAACTAGGCTTCGAGGTCAAATTAAATTGCGTGGTAGATGGTAATAAAAACATAGCCGACATCATTCCCTTTGTAAAATTGACTGCCCATTACCCTTTATCCGTCAGGTTTTTGGAAGAAATGCCATTCAATGGCACAGGGAAATTTGAAGTGCCTGAATGGAATCACCTGGCACTTTATGATTATATATCCAGCCACTTCACGGCAATCCAAAAGGTGCAAGATGGAAAAAACAGCACTTCCGTCAATTATCAAATTCCCGGTTATCAAGGTACTTTCGGTATCATACCTGCTTTCAGCAGAACTTTTTGTGGCACCTGCAACAGAATCAGGCTTTCTGCTACCGGAGAATTAAGAACCTGCCTTTACGGACCAGCAGTCACCAATTTAAGAGATGTTCTTAGAAGTGGCGCTAATGAGGCATCAATAAAAACTGAAATACGGGACGCGGTAGCCAAAAAAGAGAAAGATGGGTTTGATGCAGAGGAATTGAATGCCAAAACCCCTAAAAAATCCATGTCATTTCTTGGTGGCTAAACTGAATCAAAAATCCTATTTTGGTCCCATTAAACAAAAAAATCCGATAAGCATGAACAGTGTAGCGGAAGCATTGCAAAAGGTACTGGAGAATGAACTCCCGGTGAGAACTGAAACGGTCCCATTAATGAACTCCCTGAACCGCATACTGGCTGAAGATATTAAAGCAGATAGAGATGCTCCTCCCTTTCATCGGGTAACCATGGATGGTATTGCCATTCACAGCACTCAACTGCTTAAAAAAGCCCTATTTCCCATTGAAGGCATTCAGGCAGCCGGTGATGCACAGGGCAGGCTCCTGGATCCGGAGAATTGCCTTGAAGTCATGACCGGAGCGATTTTACCTGAAAACACCAATTGTGTCATACCCTACGAGCAGGTCAAAATAATTGACAATGTGGCCAACTTACTGCATTCAGATTTTACCGAAAACCAAAATGTTCATTTAAAAGGGACCGATGCGGGTAAAGGTGATGTTTTGCTTAAAAAAGGCATTTTTATACAGGCAGGCACCATCGGTGTGATGGCGACAGTAGGCGTATCAAATGTAAAAGTCGTCAAGCCACCTACGATCACGATTTGCTCCACAGGCAATGAATTGGTGGATATCACTGACAATCCCTTGCCCCATCAAATCAGAAAATCCAATGTTTACATGCTTCAGGCAGCCTTGAAATCCCTTGGAATTGAAGCGCAAACCTTACATATTGATGATGATAAAAAGCTATTAAAAGCTGCTTTGGAAAAATTGCTACATAAAAATGATATACTGCTGTTTTCGGGAGCGGTTTCAAAAGGCAAATACGATTTCCTTCCTGAAGTGCTGGAGGATTTGGGAGTTAAAAAACTGGTGCATGGTGTGGCCCAAAAACCAGGAAAGCCATTTCTTTTCGGGAGAAGGAAAAATACTTTTGTTTTCGGATTTCCTGGAAATCCAGCTTCTACCCTCATCTGTTTCCATCTTTATTTTAAGGCCTGGCTCCTGACCCATTTGGGAAAACAGAGAAATAGTCTCTTTGCCACACTGACCGAGGATGTCTCATTTAAAAGGCCCGTCACTTACCATCTTTTGGTGAAAGTGGTGGCCGAAAAAGAAAAAATCCTGGCCGTGCCGGTCAGCAATTCAGGGTCCGGAGACCTTGTTCATCTTGCAGCGGCCGATGGATTTATTTCTCTGCCAGCCCACCTGGAAACCTTTCAAACAGGTACGAGTTATCCCCTAACATTTCTTACCCAGCCCTGGTTTAATTGATATCCAAGTACCATGAAGGAGACAAAAGAAATTATTAAAGCTTTTGACCTTGCCCGCCAATCCGGAGAGAAAATAGCCCTGGCGACTGTAGTCCAGGTGGACGGTTCCTCTTACAGAAGACCTGGAGCAAGAATGCTGGTCACTGAAAACGGGCAATTAACAGGTGCGATTTCCGGAGGTTGTCTGGAAGGAGATGCCCTTAAAAAAGCACAGCTTGTAATTTTCAAAAAAAAGTCCATGTTGGTGACCTATGACACTACGGATGAGGACGATGCCAAATTTGGCATAGGCCTGGGCTGTAATGGGATCATTCATATTTTGATGGAACCCATTGATGAGGAGCAAGAAAATAACCCCATAGCTTTACTCAGACAATGCATTGAAGATAGGGAAGACAAAGTACTGGTTACCATTTTTGATGTAAAAAACAAAAGATCAACGCAGGTTGGCACCTGTTTGCTTTTTAAGGACCGACGTTTTGCCAGTAACGCCAACTTCTCGATCCTCAATGAGTTGGGCCAAATTTATTCGATGGAAAAATCCAAAGAGGTTTTTTCCCTGGAGAAATCCGTGATTTTGCCCCTTCATGGTGCTGAAAACCTGCATGCATTTGTGGAATTTGTTCCTGCGGCGATCAAATTGATCATTATTGGAGCTGGAAATGATGTTCAACCTTTGACCCAATTGTCCTCCGTATTGGGTTGGGAAATGGATTTGGCAGATGGAAGGTCAGATCATGCCACAAAAAATCGTTTCCCGTTGGTGGATCAAATAATATCAGGAAAAGCTGCTGAAATCCTTCCGAAGCTCAAACCCGATAAACAAACTGCAGTGGTTTTGATGTCCCATAATTTCAATTATGACCTGGAGATCATGAAAGGTTTGTACCCTTACCGATTTCCTTATTTGGGGGTTTTAGGACCAAAAAAGAAATTACAAAAATTAATCGAAAATCTCTCCAATTCAGGTATCCATCTAAATGAAGAAAATCACAAAGTGGTTTTTGGTCCAATGGGACTGAACTTAGGGGCTGAAAGTCCCGAGGAAATTGCCCTTTCAATCATTTCCGAAGTGAAAGCAGTAATTTCCAGGCAAAATCCGGCCCACCTAAAACTAAAGGAGGGGCCAATCCATGAGGATGAAAAGCCATCCTGGTAGTTTTACGAATCTGTATTTTTAGATAGCAATTTGAAACTGCACGACAAGCATGCCTTTCCTGTCAGATTGAAATGTTCCCGAAGTACCTTCCATAAAAACCGGGCGACTTTGGTAATGCATAGATAATTTGGTTTGGTTTCCCCTGATCAGCCAATTGAACCCATATTCATACATGAGCATGGAATCATCCAATCCGTCAAAGTCCGAAAGTTGGCTGGTTAGAAAAGGCTGTAGCGTACCCCATGTACCCAAAAGGTTTCTTTCCATCAGGTAGCCAATTTGCCCATAAAAAGTACTTCCAGTTCCCATCATGGGAAAGTTATTCCCTGCTCCATTAAAAATGCCTGCACCCACAGTACCATTGGTGGGATTCATCACTCCTACATTTCTGACATAGTTCCTGCCATAATCACTTGCCTGGAAAGCCCCATATGCGGTGATGGCAGTGCCTTTATTTGAATCAAGGGGTTGATCATAAAACACATCCATTGAAAAAAGCGAGAGGTTACCATATTCCAGAGCGTCATTGGGACCATTAAGAAACCACATGGCATCATTCTGAAAAAGAAACCCTGCCCCGATATTAAATACACTTTTCTTTCCCAGGTAAGAGCCGGCATTGTAAGGCGTTAGGTTTGATTCCAGATCCTGAAACTGATACATATAATACCCGTGCCATTGCAAACTTGCGGGTGAAGCAGCAAAGAGCGCATTTTCTGCGGGATTGTCTGGCTGTACGCCTGATTGGCTCACCGCCATAGGTTTACTAATGGCCATGCGGTAATCCAGGCGGTTCAGTTTTCCTTTAAAATACAGCGAATATTTTCTTAAAAACTGGTCTGTGGCATCATTGGTGGTCTGCTGGTACAAAGGGGCATCCAAGGATAGAATTGAACCTATTGACGGGGACGCATACCTGGATACCCCATTCCAGCCTGTAAGACCTGTTCCCACGGAAAGCTTATTTCCAATTACTTCCAATTCACCTAAAGCATCATGAAAAAATAATCCTTGCTTTCTTTCTCCCAAATAAGTAAGGTTATTGTTACCAAACTGGGTATAAAAAAATATTTTATCAGCAATTTTACCAAATAGCTGAATTCTGGTCCGGCGAAGTCCTATATCGAATGTCTGATTTTCAAGATACCCATCTACTGTAGTTCCGGGATTGTTCCAGGTATTCCTCACCCATATTTGATTGAGAAAGGTGGCTTTTACGTAATGGCTACCATCTTCATTCAAATGATATTTTAATTCACCACTGTCATTTTTCTGTGCTGAGGTATTTCCTTTTTGAGCATTAACATCTAAAGAAAACAATAAAGTTAAAAATAAAAGGGAACAAACTGTAAATTTCGTCATGAGCACCAAACGTATAATTCCAAAAGAGATCAATTAGTAAAATCCGTACATCAAAGTACATTTTTCAACAAAATTAAGCTTCTTTACCTGAATGATCAGGGAAAAAATAAGTTTATGCCCAAATTTTATTTAAGTGGGAAAAAAACCGGGCCTTAATGTCCCGGTTCATAAATTAACCTTAAGAAAGAACTAAATCTCTCATTTTCCCTACTTACCGGTACTCCCGTCACAATCCCTATCAAAAGATTTTCTGCAATTCCTAACCTCATCTGAGGCCTTATGACCATTTCAAACTTTCCGTTTTCCAATGCTTTATTAAATTCAACGCCAATAAAATTTCTTGTTCCGCTGATCATGTAATGAAAGTTAGAATTGACTTGCCAGGAAATGTCTACCCCGCTTTGTCCAAAATGATTCCGAATAAAAGGGCCTGCATAAATCAGGGTATGGTAATTTGTCGCCCACCGTTTTGCAGCAATAAAAAAAGGATTGTAAGCATTTCCTGAAAAGACACGGTTTTGCCTGATTTCTGAGAACTGGTTCATCTCGAATTCATGGATATAGCCAAAAGCCATAGAGGTTTTGTACTTTTCGGATACAAAAAAGGAGTATTGTCCGGCAAGTTTTATACTGTTCAGTCGGTTTCCGGGTGCGTTTTCATTTCCATTGATGGGATAGTGAAATGAAAAAGGAAGCTCTATCTCCAGGCCCAACCTGTCAACAGGTGCCCACTCATACTCCACCAATGCCAGATATTCATCAAATCTTTCCTTATCGGTCAATCCGAGTCCAATATTCCATTCCTTTTCTCCTTTTCTTGCTCCCAGATCCCGGATCAAATCAATATACAATGGTTCGGCGTGCAATACTTTTGCCGGACTATCTTTTTTTTCCACATCGGACAGGTACATACTATCCAATTCTATTTTGGGGATATCCCCTTCTGTTTGCGCAACACCATGAAGGTGAAGGCCAAACAGTACATAACTGATGACAGCCAATCGAATTATCATAAATTTCTACAATTTTTGAGGTAATAAAAAACGACTCCTACCCTATCAAAACAGGAGATTATAAAAAGAAAATCAGCAAAAATACCGGGGAGGTGGTGAAGGGACCCTAAAAAATACAGATGAAATAAGCACTGATTGACCGGTTGTATATTTATTGGTCAACACTTCCAAAAACCTGAAATCGTTGATTTTACTCGCGATAAAAAGATGGATATCACTTTTAAGCTTCTTTTTGTGTGTAGTCTCCCGGTCACCATCAGCATCCTCACTTTCGGGTATGGCATCTTCTATTCCCAAACCTATTTCCAGGACAATTTCAATTATACTTTCCTGGTCATTGATGGATAAATCCTCCGGTAGGTAATTTGGGTTTTCATCACCCGCATCTACGCTGCAATTGAGCAGGTAAAGGGCCATGAAAATCCAAAAACCTTTCAAAAACCTTGAATTCCTGGCAACTTGCATCATTGACGCAAAATTATAAAAATTATATGTATGGTTCCTTTAATGTGGCGAGAAAACTTACCAGGTCTCTTATTTCTCTCCGGGATAGAAATTGCTTCATATCGGGCATGCTTGAGGGGGCATCTCTCCTTTCTACTATATCTGATTTGTTAATAAGAGTGTCCGGTTGGTTTCCCATTTTCAGGGTGATGCTCATTTCATTTTCAGCTACTTTTATGCCAGCTAGTTTTTTATCCGTATCAAGTTCCAGGGTCACTACCCCAAATCCTGGTGCCAGTCTCTTACTGGGATCAATCAATGCTTCCAATATTTCCTGTCGGTTAAGCTTCTTTCCTATTCCATTGAGTTTTGGTCCGGCATTTCCACCAAAATCATCATAAGCATGGCATTTGATACACTGGCCTGTAGCATGCTGAAAGAATATCCTTCGGCCCCGTGATTCATCCCCACCATACATGCTTCCACTATAACTGGCCAAAACATCATCCTCCGACATATCTTGCTTGATTTTTTCATAACGCTCCAGAAGGTCTTTGTTATCCATCCCATCCATGGCTTCATAAAACTCCAGTTCGATGGCAGGAGATAAAGTACCTGTTTCCAATTGTCCAAGTAAATTTTCAAAAACAGGATATGCACTTTCAGTATCCAATTTGGCCAGGGTTTTAACAGCGGCTTGTTTTTCCTCTACCGTTCGTTTTTGGATGACTTCTTCCAATAGCGTAGCCTTGGTTTCCCCGGCAATGTCCAATTGTTCCATTAAATCCAAGCCAGCCACCCTTACATTTTTTTCATTATCTGAAAGTGCTATTTTTACTGCTTCACCTACAGGAGCCTGATCAATTTTCGCAAGTGCTTTTATGCTTTCCTCCCTAACATCTGCCGAGGCATCTGTTTGAAGTACAGCCAACAACCTATCATTGGCTCCTTTAATATTTAAAGTTCCCAAAGCTTTAACAGTAGCTTGGCGAATTCGGTCACTGCCATTTTTGGTCAACTGGATAAGCAACTCCGAACTGCTTGCCTGAAGTTTGGCCAAATCCCTGGTGATCTCACCCCTATACCATCCATCTACCCTGTCCAAAACAGAAGGAGCTGCCCAGGTGCTGAGCGCTTCAAGAGCTTCAATTCTCATGGATTCAGGAGCATCTGCTTGATTGATGTAAGTCAGCAAATTGTTCAATGCTTCATCTGATCCCCAGCGCAAATTGGCGTTAATAGCTCTTCTCACTATTGGTTCAGAGACAAAGTCCTTTGATACCAACAGGTTTCCAAGGGAAGGAAGGGCTTCCGGGATAGAGAAATCATCGTTGATGGCCCTGGCAGCCTCTGCTACAATGTATTCACTTTCATCCTCCAGAAAAACAATTATTCCTTCATGTCTAAGCCTCCTCAATGCTATAACTGCTGCCAATCTAACTGCGTTTGAATGGTGATCCGAAAGCTTTATTATGGATTCCGGCCTGCCTAATCTCGATAATGCAAGACTTGCAGCATGCCTGATATACACATCTTCATTGTCGTTTTCCATCAATAACTTCACCAGGCCATCAAAACCATCAACGAAGCCCATTCTTCCCAAAGCCTCTGCCGCAAAAAACCTCACCCTGGGCTGTCCATCCTCAAGCAAAGGCAAAACCTCATTTCCAGCCTCGGCATACCGCAAGTCACCTAACCATTTGGCAGCCTGGGCACGGATTTCATCATCGCTATCCCTGAGATATGGGATCAACATCGCTGCATTTTCTCTCTCCCTTCGTGACATCTGAGTAATCCCCCAAATAGCATGTATTCTGGCCAACCTGTCTTTACTTTCTGCTAGCTTTTCGCTGAATACCTCAAGTCCGTCAGCCCCTCTTTTTGCCAACTCAAATTGTGCCTTTTGCCGCACGCGTTGATCCTCAAATCCCAAAATATCACCCAAATCCTTGACTGATAATGAGCCATAATCTGCAGCCAAATGTTTTTCCGTTAATTCTCTTACACCCGGACTGGCCGTATTGTCCTTCAATTTCCAAATCCTTCCATAACCTTTATTGACCCAGCCGTCAATCCAGTCAGAAAAATACAAAGATCCATCCGGTGAAAAGTCCATTCCAGTGGCCAATACGCCTTGCAATATTTGTTCGGTTTCTTCCAGCTCAAAACCTGCACCGCTGGGTTTAAGACTAAATGCATGTATGCCGGACCGGGCAGGATTTCCAGCAAACTCAGCTACAAAAAATTTGTTTTTCCACTGATCTCCAAGGGCTGTACCGGGATTGTAAAGCATACCAGTAGGGCCGTTTACATAATTCGCTATTGTGGGAATAAAATAGGCTGCCTGTTCATCTGATCTGGGCAAATGCATTTTTTCATCCATCCAGACTTTGTATTCGTTGTTTTTGGGGTCGCGGTATTTTCCAAATTGCCAATTGATCCGCCAACCTGTGTCAGACCCTTCCACCAGATAGACTATTCTTTCCCTTTCTCCCCTGTGGTCCCCATCATTGTCCACGCTTATCAGGTTGCCTAATTCGTCAAAAGCAAATTCATGCGTGTTTCTGACGCCATAAGCAAATATTTCAAAATCACTTCCATCGGGATTGGCCCTGGCAATTACGCCACAATTTGGATATTCATGTTTGTTTCCCTCCTTGTCCACTCCATTGAATCCTATATCGCCTATCCCCCAGTATATTTTTCCTTCTGGTCCGACTTTTAGTCCGGACATATTGTGTCCACCAAAACCAATGTGAACACCAAAACCATGAATTAAAGACTCTTTTTTGTCCATTGTGCCATCCCCATTGGTGTCTTTCAGGCGCCAAAGGTCGGGGGCCACTCCCACAAAAAGTGCATCATCATGATACAAGACAGCACCCGCAACATCAGAAACCTCCTCATTAAAATCGCTTACTACCAATTGAGACCGGTCTGCCCTTCCGTCACTATCTGTGTCTTCGACCCTAAATACATTTTCTTTTTCTACCGTTAAATCCTTCCAATCATGAGAGCCATCTCCATTGATATCAGGCAACCATTCATTTCTATCACTGTACTCAGGAGACAATTCCTCATGGAGAAAAGCCCTCCGATCTGATACGTTTTGGAGTTTAAGAGAAGCAATTTCCCAGTCCTGGTGACTTCTGATATCAAATTCCGAAATTTTTCTTCTGTTGGTTTTGGAATAAAAAACTCGCCCCTGACCATCTATTTGCATGGATATGGGGTCTGCTATCAGTGAATCCACTGCCCAAAGATCCAATTCAAGGTCTTCATGAAATTGAGGCTTAACCAAATTTTTGATCGCAGCGGCCTGTTGATCGACTTCTTCCTTACTCATTTGCTTGATTTCAGGTGGCGTTGAATTGGTTGTACAGCCAATAAAGGCAAGCAATACCAAACCAAGAAAAGTAGGGCTGGAAAGGAATTTGGGTTTATGCATTAAATCAACTTTATTAATCATATTTTAATAACAAATTTTTTGGCTTTCCTGTTGAGGTTTTTCTTTACTTAAACTGGTGATTTGAAACAATTTAATAGTCATCTGTCAAAGTCGCCAAAAAGCTGACCAAATCCCTTATCTCTCTTCTACTTAAAAGGCCCTTCATATCAGGCATGGAAGACATGGCATTGGTTCTTTCGGAAATATCAGATTTCAAAATTTTTGTTTCCGGATCGTTACCTATTTTTAAGGTAACCGCTTCCTCATTTTCGCCTAGCAATATTCCAGAAACGGTTTCACTATTGTTCAATTTAAGGGTAACCAGCCCGTAACCTGGTGCCACACGCTTGCTGGGATCGATCAAAGCTTCCAGCAGTTGCTCCCTGTCAAGCCTCCTACCAATTCCATTTAACCTGGGGCCTGCATTACCTCCAAAATCATTATAGGCATGACAGCGGATACACTGTCCGGTCTGGTGTTGAAAAAAGATTCTTCTGCCGGACCTGGTATCCCCTCCATACAGACTGCCGCTGTAGGATGCCAATAAATCATCGGCATTCAAAGAGGAATTAATCTCCCGATACCGTTCCAAAAGGCCTTCGTTGCCCAGTTCCTCCAATGCTTCAAGCAGTTCCAATTCCATCCCGGGAGAAATACTTCCTTTCTCTAATTGATTCAGCAGATTGTTGAAAACGGGAAGCGCATGTTCTTCGTCAACTTGTGCCAATGTCAACACGGCAGCCTGTTTTTCCTCAATGGTCTGTCTTTCAATTACCCCAGTCAGCAAATCAGCCAATAATTCTCCCGAAAAATCCATATTTCCCATCAGATCAAGACTGGCCACCCTGACATTTTTTGATTTATCTTTGGAAGCCAGTTCCAAAGCCAAATCCAGATTTTCCCATTCCATACTTCCCAAAGAACGCAGAGCCGCCTCGCGAACATCATCATTGTCATCTGACTTTAATCTTACCAGGAGGTTTTCAGACGCCTCGGATAAATTTATTTTTCCCACGGCCTTCACTGCAGCCAAACGCAGGTCTCCGTTACTGTGATCGATCAAATCCATAAAAACCTCTGAGGTCAATCTTTTAAGAACAGAAGGGTCGCGGCTAACCGGACCCCTAAATCTTCCATCCACCCTGTCCAATACGGATGGTTCGTCCCAGGTTGAAAGGGTTTCCATGGCTTCGATACGCATGAGAACAGGGGCGCTTTCGGTAGACACATACTTTACCAAATTATCCAAGGCCGCATTGGTACCGACTCTAAGGTTAGCATTGATGGCCCTCCTGAGCAATGGTTCTGAGCTGAGACCATTTCTATTTAAAATTTCGGCCAGTTGGGGCAATGCCCCTTCAATAGAAAAATCGTCATTGATGGCTCTCGCAGCTTCTGCAACAATATATTCATCAGCATCCTGAAGAAATACAGCAACTCCCGGATCTTTCATTCTTCTGAGAGCGACAACAGCCGCAATCCTTACCGCTTTTGAGGGATGATCATTTAGCCCAATTACGGATTGAGCATCACCAATTCTTGCCAATGCAAGGCTCCCCGCATGCCTCAGATACACATCTTCTTCATTGTTGTCTTCAAGCATATCGATAATAGGAAATACAGCGTCCTTGAAAGCTATTCTTCCCAATGCCTCGGCAGCATAAAATCTTGCTCTTGGATAGCTATCTTTCAGCAATGGGATTAGTTGTTGTCCTGCATTGGCATACCGAATGTCTCCAAGCCATCTGCTTGCCTGTGCCCTGATTTCCGGATCATTGTCCTTCAGGTAAGGGACCAAAACTGCTGCTGCATCCGGGTTATCGTTTCTGGCTATCTGAGCAATTCCCCAAATACTATGAATCCTGGCCAATTGACTGGTTTCTGCTGACAACCCATTCGTAAATGCTTCCAGGCCTTCCTTACCTCTTTCAGCCAATTCAAATTGTGCTTTCTGCCGGACCCTTTTATCCTCATGTGCCAACAGGTTTTCCAATTCCTCCAGTGATTTTTTTGCAAAATCAGCTTTTATCAACCCGGCTGT
Source organism: Cyclobacterium plantarum (assembly GCF_011290685.1). Classification (GTDB taxonomy): domain Bacteria; phylum Bacteroidota; class Bacteroidia; order Cytophagales; family Cyclobacteriaceae; genus Cyclobacterium; species Cyclobacterium plantarum. Next base: position 289,243 of record NZ_JAANYN010000004.1, on the reverse strand, counting down.
TTCCTTTCTAATCTGTTCTTTTTTTCCTGAAGTATCATCCAATTTCCAAACCCGTCCGTAGTCCTTGGTACCCCAGCCATCTATCCAATCCGAAAAATAAAGGCTCCCATCAGGACCAAAGTCCAAACCTGTTGCCAAAATGCCCCCCATGATTTTTTTTGTTTCCTTTAAGGCAAACCCAGCTCCATTGGGTTCTAAAGTAAAGGCATGTATGCCAGATCTTGCCGGATTACCAACAAAAGAGGCAACAAAAAATGTGTTTTTCCAGGACTCACCCAAGGCAGTACCCGGATTGTGAACCATACCGGTAGGTCCATTTACATAATTGACGATGGGAGGTAAAAAATAGGCTGCCTGCCCTTCGTGTCTGGGCAAATACATGCCCTCATCCATCCAAACTTTGTATCCGTTATTCTTCGGATCTCTGTATTTCCCAAATTGCCAGTTGATCCTCCAGCCTGTATCCGACCCGTCTACCAGGTATACCAATCTTTCACTTTCGCCCTGGTGGTCCCCATCATTGTCTACGGATATCAAATTACCATAATCATCAAAAACAAATTCATGGGTATTTCTCACTCCCATGGCAAAAATCTCAAAATCACTCCCATCGGGATTTGACCGGGCAATGACACCACGATTGGGGTATTTGTGGATATTTCCTTCCTGGTCCTCTCCATGAAACCCAATATCACCAATCCCCCAATACACCCTGCCATCAGGCCCTATCTCCAAACCTGACATGCCATGCCCGCCAAATCCAATATGTACCCCATAGCCATGAGAAATAGAAGTTTTTGATTTGGCAATGCCTGTTTTTTCGTCTTCTTTTATCCGCCACATATCAGGACCGGCACCTACGAACAGCTCGTCCCCATGTTTCATCACTGCTCCTGCAACGTCCGTTACTTCTTCGTGAAGATCCTCAAATACCAGTTGGGATTGATCTGCCAGTCCATCACCATCCGTATCCTGCAGTCGGTAGATATGCTCTTTTTCAACTGTCATGTCCCTCCAATCCCTGATACCATCCCCGTTTACATCAGCCAGCCACTGGTTTTTTTCACTGTTTTCTTCAGATAGCTCTGCTCTTAAAAATGCCCTTTTATCTTCGACAGTTTGAAGGGATATTGACCTGATTTCCCAGTCCTGGTGTCCCCGTATATCAAATTCTGAATTTTTTTGCCTGTTGGTCCTGCTGTAATAAAGATTTCCCTTATCATCAAAATCTATCGAAATAGGATCGTAGACCAATGAATCGGATGCCCAAAGGGAAATCTCTAATCCTTCCTCGAGTTCTGGCTGAACCAAACTTTCGATTTGACTAGCCATACTTTTTGCATTTTCAGCATCAATTTGCCTGATTTTAAGGTCTTCTTGAGAGGGGCTGCAGGAAAAGAAAAAAAACAAGCTTCCGATTGCTACTGAAGATAACTCCTTTCGGAAGCATATATTTATTGGATACATGGGATATAAATTGGGTATTTGTTTATTTTTTAAAACGAAAAATAACCTGTTTACTATATTTTTGCCCGTCAATATAAGCAAAAGATCAGGAGTGAAAAATCGAATTTTTATAAAGGCGCTTATATTTCCTTGCAATTCTTATTCACTACTTTTAATGGTAAGTGCCAGATGAGAAGGATCACGAAGTTTTAAGTCACAATTATTTAACGACCTGTAATTATGGTAGGCGGTTTTCCAAATGTGTCCTTTCTGGCCTTTTTTCAACTCCGGCTGTTTATCTATTCCTCCGGAGAACCAACCTCCATATTCATGGTCGATCAGGTTTTGCTGAATATAGTCCCATTGTTGTTTAAATTTCCCAAAGTAATTCATGGGGTCATCCGGGTACAAGTCTGCCATAATCAAAAGGGTGTTGAGTCCTTCCGCCTGTGCCCACCAATTTTTGGTATACTTTACAATTTCAGGCGTATCATCTCCGGGAAAATAGTACCCTCCATCATAAAATCCCCCTGACTGCTCATCCCACCCATATTTCAAAGCATGATCCACCATCTTTTTACCAATCTCCCATGTTTTATAATCATCGGTCAAACCCAAAACATGGGAGGCTTCCATCATCAAATAAGCAGTTTCCACATCATGACCATAGGAAACATGATCGATGTTATGGTGCGTTTTGATTGATTCCCGGCCTTGATCCCGAAAGCTAACCGGTGTCCAGTCTGCCTCCAGGAATAACTGAAGGTAACCTTCCTCCTGAACGATTCTATCTCTGATGATTTCCAAAAGTTCGCCGGTCCTTTTTTTTAAAAGCGGGTCCTTCCATACCTGATACAGCTCGGTAAAAGCTTCGAGTAAGTGAATGGAACTATTCTGATCTTTATACCCTGTTGTAGTCGTCGAAGGCGTCTGCTGCTCTCTTTTAAGTGGTGTGCCGTCTCTGGCCAAAGATTGAAAGTACCCGCCATATTTTGGGTCATAGCTATTTTCTTCCAACCAGTTAAAGGCCTTTTTTGCCAATTCCAGTGCTGATGGGTCTCCACTGGCATGATAAAAGGCAGCCAATCCATAAATTCCAAAAGCATTTCCGTATGCCGTCTTTGCCCCTTGATTGTTTTCCAGGACATTACCCGCTCTATCCAACAGGGTATGAAACCCACCATATTCCTGATCCCAGAATTTATCCAATAAAAATCCCAATCCCAACTTGGCTCCTTCCTCATAATGCCTGGTATCGGGATACCTTTCCATGAGTTTGGACAAGGTCCATAAATGTCTGGCTTGGGATACAATCATTTTATTTTGATTCTCTGAAGGAGAAAAATCATATTCAAAGCTACTGATATAGCCTCCAAACTCTTTATCATATGCTGAAGGGTACCATTTGTTGATCATAAGATTTTCTATGGACTGCCTGATTTCGTCAGCCAACACCATTCGATTTGCTTCCTGCGCGGAAACGGATTGGAAAACCAGGGAAATAAAGGTCAAAAAAAGCAGTTTCTTGTAGGCTCTCATGGTTTTTTGGGTTTATTAATTGACACAATCTATACCTCAGCAAATAATGAATCTGGCATATTGGGTTGAAATCGTTCACGAATATAAGTCGAATATTCAAATTACTTCCGACGTTTTTTCCAAACCCTGTACAATACGATTACAAAAACAGGTAATAAAATAATGGGCCAGTAGTCGATATATGGCAGTGCTTGTTCCTCATTTTGAGTTTGCGCCAAAGCAGAAAAAATAAACATACAACTAAGAATAGTCGATAAAGTCAATCGTACCATATTTAATGCATTTTTAAGTCGGTTGAAAGGAAAGTGTCACCGCCTTTTTTTGTCAATAGATTGTTTTTTTATTTATGTTTTGAAATTTAATTAAAAAAATGGTATTACCCTTTAAATCTCGAATTTTTAATAGACAATACTGTAAAATCCGTAAAAAAGTGCTTTTTTTGCAGTGCCATATTTAATTGTCTATATTAACCACTAACCGCAGGCAATTCATTCACCACTTGATTTCGAAGATTAAAATCTATCTATAAACCACCATTATGATTTTAGGAATATTAAAAGAACCTTCACCGGAAACGCGGGTATCACTTCATCCGGAAGCCGTTAAGGTATTCACAGCTGCCGGCAACAAAATTCTGATTGAAAAGGGTGCCGGATCGACGGCATTCCTTTCAGATGAAGTTTATTCAGAAGCAGGTGCTGAGGTCAAAGAAAGAACTGAAGTTTTCAAAGATGCAGAAATGGTTTTTCAAATCAGCCCAATAGCCGCTGAAGAACATCAACTGCTCAGTAAAGGGAAATTTTTAATTGGGGTATACCAGCCTTTGGTTGCCAGGGAATTGATGCAGACACTGGCCAAAACAGGTGTAACCTTGTTTAGCATGGATTCCATACCCAGAATCACCCGTGCCCAAAGCATGGATGTTCTTTCTTCAATGAGTACGGTATCAGGATACAAAGCCGTATTACTGGCCGCAGCCAATTTACCCAGGTTTTTCCCCATGTTGATGACTGCTGCCGGTACCATTGCACCTGCAAAGGTACTGGTCATTGGTGCAGGTGTGGCCGGTTTACAAGCCATCGCTACCGCCAAACGATTGGGGGCTGTGGTGGAAGCCTTTGACACACGACCTTCTGTGAAAGAGCAGGTAGAAAGCTTGGGAGGGAAATTTGTTGAGGTACCCGGAGCGGTGGAAGACAAATCCGCAGGGGGATATGCCGTAGAGCAATCAGAAGAATACAAGCAAAAACAGTCTGAAATGCTTGAGAAATCCATCGTTAAATCTGATGTAGTGATTACTACAGCTTTAATACCAGGAAGAAAGGCTCCTGTATTGGTTACGCATGCCATGTTAGAGAAAATGAAATCTGGAGCGGTAGTAGTGGATTTGGCCGCTGCAAATGGCGGAAATTGTGAGGGATCGGTGAATAACGAAATCGTAAGCGTAGAAGGAGTCACAATTATTGGTAATTCTTCCTTACCCGCCTCCATGCCAGAGGATGCGAGTAAAATGTACAGCAAAAATGTTCAGAATTTACTCAAACTCCTGCTAAAGGACGATAAGTTGAATTTGAATTTCGAGGATGAAATCATCAAAGGAACCTGTATCACACATGATGGTGCAATTGTATATGAACCCTTATTAAAGTAATCATGGAAGCAATTATAGAATATATTTCAAGCAATCAACAAGAGTTTTATGTTTTTATCCTGGCCATTTTTGTGGGGATAGAAGTCATCTCCAAAGTACCTACCGTTTTGCATACCCCATTGATGTCCGGGTCAAATGCCTTATCCGGAGTGGTAATCGTTGGCTCAATTATCGTTTTGGGTAAAACAGATCCAGCGAATTACCTGGCCCTGTCCCTGGGGTTTTTAGCAGTTTTACTTGCTACGTTAAATGTGGTTGGTGGCTTTGCTGTTACCAATCGAATGTTGGAAATGTTTAAGAAGAAACCCGGTAAAAAATAAAATGATGATTTTACAAATAATAGATATTTGCTATTTGGTAGCGGTGGTACTTTTTATTTTAGGTATTAAAATGATGAGCCACCCTGATTCGGCGAGAAGAGGAAATGGCATTGCACTTTCGGGTATGCTATTGGCAATAATCGCTTCATTTTTAACCCCGGGACTGGATAACCTTATCCTCATTATTATTGCCATGGCCCTGGGCACCATCGGAGGTTTGTATTCTGCAAAGACGGTGCAAATGACAGCCATGCCCCAATTGGTTTCCTTCTTTAACGGTATGGGAGGAGCTGCCGCAGCCCTGATTGGCCTGGTAGAATATGGAGACTTACCAGTCGATGATATAGGGAAAGGATCCGTATTGATGGCCAGTCTGGTCATAGGTTCGGTTTCATTTTCGGGATCCATGATCGCCATGGGCAAGTTACAGGGAGTAATCAAGGATATCCGAATCAATAAAATTTTGGGCTTTCTGGTACTTGCCGCAGCAGTTGGGCTGGCCATTTATGTGCTGAATTCCGGTGAACCTCAGCCCATTCTGGTGTACCTGCTCATTTTCCTTTCATTGATATATGGATTATTGTTCGTCTATCCGATAGGTGGAGCCGATATGCCAGTGGTTATCTCTCTGCTCAATGCCCTTACAGGAGTTACCGCAGCAACTACTGGTTTATTGTATGACAATAAGGTAATGCTTATGGGTGGTATATTGGTCGGCTCTGCAGGTTTGTTATTGACCCTATTAATGGCCAAGGCCATGAACCGGTCCGTTTCCAATATCCTTTTCACTTCCTTTGGGACCGCTTCAGGAGCTGCAGCCCCGGGTCAATCAGGAGATCAGGTAGCCAAAGAAATCAATACCTATGATACGGCCATTCTTCTGGCTTATGCCAAGCGGGTAGTCGTAGTACCCGGATATGGTCTTGCTGTAGCGCAGGCCCAACATGCTGTGCATGACCTGGAAAAAATACTGGAAGAGAAAGGTGTTGAAGTAACCTACGGCATTCACCCTGTAGCAGGGAGAATGCCTGGTCATATGAATGTATTGCTGGCAGAATCGGATGTATCCTATGACAAGCTGATTGAAATGGATGACATGAACGAACAGCTTCCCAACACCGATGTGGTAATGGTGATTGGAGCCAATGATGTGGTCAATCCGGCAGCCAATGATGATCCTTCCAGTCCAATCTATGGGATGCCCATATTGGAAGTCAATCGCGCCACAAATGTGATTGTTATCAAAAGAAGTATGAGTTCAGGCTATGCTGGCATACAAAATGCCCTATTCTTTGATGCCAAAACACGCATGCTTTTCGGGGATGCCAAAAAAGTACTCAATGGCCTGGTCAGTGAGGTTAAAAATATGTGATTTAACATTTTAAAAGGCTGTCCCAAAAACGGGCAGCCTTTTTTTATGGTATCCACTTTCCTATCCCTAACCTTGAGAATATTTATTTTTTTAACGAAAAAATCTTATCCATCAGTACCCATTTTTCTCCTGGTTTAGCCCAGGGCAATGCTTTTTGTAACTGGTCCATCATTTGTTCCCATTTCTGAACACCTTCGTTTGCAGCATCCATTTTTCCCTTCTTCTCAAAGGAAAAGTCATCATTTACTTCCATAATCATAAACAAGCGGTTTCCTGTCAGGTAAATTTCCATGACTTTTATGCCTGCTTCCCGAATGCTTTTCTCAATCAGACCGGGTACCTTTTGGTGGTGCAGTTTATATTGCTCAATGATTTCTGGGTCATCTACCAGGTCCAGTGCCAAACAATAGCGTTTCATGTATTAATAATTTGTTTTTAAAAGGCCATAAGAAGCCCCATACCAAAGGTTCCTGACCTTTGCGAAGGTATCGCTTCTGTAGAAATCATCCCTTGATTCGTGAATTGCATGATGCTCGGGTTCAAATAGATTCTTTTGTGCTAAAGTCTGTAAAAGTGTCTGGCATTTTCAGCCCATATTTTATTTTGCACCCTATGTGGCTGGCCTTCCAGGTACTTTTCCAATATGCTGCTAACCTGATCGTAATTGGCTGCTAAATTACAAACTGGCCAGTCAGATCCAAACATAAGCCTGTCCTCCCCAAAAGACTCCATCACCAGGTCCAGGTAAGGGAAAAAATCAGTTGCTTTCCACTCTTGCCAATCGGCCTCTGTAACCATACCGGAAAGCTTGCAATACACCCGCGGATGGCTTGACAGGTCCCTTATCCTTTGTCCCCATTCCTGGATTTCACCTTTTCTTATGGAAGGTTTGGCAAGATGGTCCAATACAAAGTTTCCCTCAGGAAAATTGCTCACCGTCTGGATGACACCATCCAGTTGGTGGGGAAATACCAGCAGGTCATAACTGTAACCAGCCTCAAAAACTTCTGCCAAACCACGTTGAAAGGCAGGTCTAAGTATATATTCCGGATCTGCTTCATCCTGAAGCAGGTGCCTGAATCCCTTTAATTTGGAAAATGGTGCATAGGCATGCAAGGTAGCAGACAATTGATCTGAATTAAGGTCCACCCAGCCGACTACCCCTAAAATAAAAGGGAATTTTTCGGCTAAATCCAGCAGGAATTGTGTTTCCTCAGGATTTTGCAAAGCTTGCACAGCAACGGTCCCTTCTATTCCGTTTGCTGCCAGTATTGTTTGAAACTTCTCAGGAAGAAAGTCCTCTTTTAACACCGGCATGTCATCACTGATCCAGGAAAATTTATTAACATCATACTTCCAGAAATGCTGATGTGAATCGATCTTATTCATAATATCTACATATATTTTTTCTTAAGGATGCCTATAGACAAAAGCATTGATATTCATGCCTGCTCCTACGGAGGCAAATAGGGCATATTCTCCAGTCAGGAATGCGTGCCCTTCCATACTGCTTTTGGCGACCATGTCATATAAAATAGGAACCGTAGCTACCGAATTATTTCCCAACTCCTGAATACTCATGGGCATCAACCCTGCCGGAGCCGGTGCATCCCCATACAAATGAAACAACCTGTCCAAAATATTATGGTCCATTTTAGCATTAGCCTGGTGGATCAATACTTTTTTAATCCTTTCCAATGGTATGCCTGAGCGATCGATACAAGTTTTAAGGGTAGTTGGAACGGTTTTAATGGCATATTCATACAATTTCCTTCCATTCATTTTTAAAAACAAGGTGCTGTCAGGGTAGTCCTTGTTGTAAGATGCCCCCATGGTCAATAAATGAGCATGTTCCAGGGTATCCGATCTGGTCAGGTGATTGATAATCCCCACAGGTTCTTTCTGCTCTAAGGCTTCCAGGATCACAGCTCCTGCCCCATCAGAAAAAATCATGCTGTCCATATCATGCGGGTCCGAAATCCTGGATAAATTCTCCGCCCCTATCACCATGATTCGTTTTGCATCACCTGATTTGATATAATAATTGGCCTGAATCATCCCCTGCACCCATCCAGGACATCCAAAAGGTAAATCATAAGCAACTGTATACGGGTTTTTAATTGCCAACTTATGCTTTACCCTTGCGGCAATCGTTGGACAAATATCCACTCTTTTGTTATCTGGCAAAATATCTCCAAAATTATGTGCTACTATGATGTAGTCCAAAGACTCAGCATCTATCCCTGAGGAATCCAGCGCCTCTTTGGCAGCAAAATAGGCCATATCCGAAGTCATTAGGTTATCTTCAAGATATCGTCTTTCCCTTATTTCGGTTATTTTTTGAAGGGTGGCAACGATATCTTTATTGGATTTCACCAAAGGCTGACCATCGCTGTCATAAAATTTTCTGGTCAAAAAATAATCATTGGGGATTTTAATGTTCGGTAAGTATTTTCCGGACCCTTTAATAATACTATTAATCATACTTCCTTAAAGACTAGGCTATAAATATAAAAATGCACTAAAGCGATAAATATGATATTCCTTATGGTAAAAACCAAATATCGATAAAAAAAAGGGTTTAAAAAGTCGAATTGGTGAAAAAAAGCCTGATCAAGTCTTGTAGCAGTCAATAAAAACAAAAGGGTGATAAATATCACCCTTTTTACCAAGTTGGTTACTGTCTACTATAAATTTGGCTGTGGTGTTGTCCTGAGATAAGGTTTGATTTCCTTATGCCCTTTGGGAAATTTAGCCGGAATGTCTTCATTCTTAATAGCGGGAGCGATTACTACATCTTCTCCATGTTTCCAGTTGGCCGGGGTGGCCACAGAATAGTTTGCCGTCAATTGCAATGAATCAATTACCCTCAAAAGTTCATCAAAGTTTCTACCGGTGCTGGCCGGATATGTGATGATCAGTTTGATTTTTTTATCATTTCCAATAATAAAAACAGAACGAACAGTAAAATTTTCATTTGAATTCGGATGAATCATATCGTACAATCCGGATACTTTTCTATCCTCATCTGCAATGATAGGGAAATTTACCGTAGTATGCTGGGTTTCATTGATATCATTGATCCAGGATTTATGGCTTTCCAGACCATCAACACTTAGCGCCAGCATTTTAACGTTTCTCTTGTCAAATTCATCCTTTAATTTGGCTGCGGCTCCAAGTTCTGTAGTACAGACCGGCGTGTAATCCGCCGGATGGGAAAACAATATCCCCCAACTATCACCCAAATATTCATGAAAATTGATTTTACCTGCTGTAGAATCGGCGGTAAAGTTTGGTGCGGTATCTCCTAATCTTAATGACATAACTTTATTTAAATTTAAATTATTCTATAGACTTTGTAGGGAAACAGAAATTGAGAACAAAAAGTTTGTTCAATCGCACTTTTCTCAACTAAATTAATTTTATTGACTAATTTTCAAAGGTTTGGATATTCTTTAGGGAATATTTTTTGGTGGGTTTTGGTTTGTTATCGAAAGGCCCTATATTTGCATCACCTTTGAGAAAAGAGCATATTCTTAATCAAATGGTCCGTTCGTCTAGGGGTTAGGACGCATCCCTTTCACGGATGAAACACGGGTTCGATTCCCGTACGGACTACATTTTTTTTATGCTTAAGGTCCGTTCGTCTAGGGGTTAGGACGTATCCCTTTCACGGATGAAACACGGGTTCGATTCCCGTACGGACTACAACAAATATAGTTGATTTCTCCGCAAGGAGGATAGACTTTATTTGTGGTTGTTAGTGGTTAAAGTGAATAAAAAAACCTGGTCTTTTGACCAGGTTTTTTTCTTTGTACCTATTTTTAATATCCCTATTTTTTCACAATCAGTCGTAGCTGAAGTTGAGCCCCATTTTTTGCAATCAACCTCAACAGGTAAACTCCCTGTTCAAGCTTGTCAACTGGTATCATATATTCAGACTGATCATTATCTCTTACATCTTGAATAAATACCTGTTGCCCAGACATGGTGTAGATACTTATCCAATCAAGGGCCAAATCACCCTCTAGTCTAACAAATGCTTCCTGACTGGCTGGGTTAGGATAGAGTATTACATCCGGAAATTCCTGGATGTTACCCGAGCCTTCCATCGTACCTTCAGTTACAATTCTGGAAGATGATGCAATGTCCCCTTTTTTAGATAGCATCTTTTCCAAAACAATACCGGATACATTGGAATTATTTACTGAAGCCAGAAAATCAATGTTCATGGTGCCATCTGTAACTTCAATGTTTTCAAATAACAATTCCGTAGCCTGGTTGTTGCTTTCCAGAAAGATGTCAAAGTCATCTTTCACCAGTTCCTCCTCAACATAAATATCAAACACCCTGCTTCCTGCACTCCCTTCCGGACCGGCTTTACCAAACCAGGGTTCGGTATGATAAGTTTTCACCCTGTAGGTGCCATTTTCTACTGGAATTTCATATTGTAAGAAGCTGTCATACCTTTCAGTCCTGAAAATCACCGGCTCGCTGCTACCACTACTGATAAAGGTGCTGGTGCTATTGTAATACTCAGGAAATGCATTGTCCCCGACAAAATCCATTCCAAGGTAAGAAGTGTTTTTAGAAGACCCTGTGTTTAAACTTAATGTCCACGAGGGTTCTGATTCATCCAACACGCTTATTTCAATCGTAGAAACGTCTGTAAGCCCACTTTCATTCATTATTGTTAATGAAGCCTCATAGGTGCCCGGGTCGGCATAAACGTGTACAGGACTTATTTCCTGACTAATATTTCCATCTCCAAAATCCCAGGAATAGGTAAGTTCACCTTCTCCCGAAGAAGCAGATCCGTCAAATAAAACTTCAAAAGGCGCAAAACCTTCTGTCTGGGATGCAGTAAGGATGGAAGTTGGCGAAAGAACCCCACCTGCGTTAGATTGGATTGAAAAACCTGATATACTTGCATTATTACTTGTGGCTGATAGGTTGATATCCAAAACTCCATCCTTGACCTCGATATCTTCAAAAATCAATTCAACTGGCTCGTTTCCATTTTCAACAAAAAGATCAAAATCATCTTTTACAATTTCACCCTCAATTATTATATCATACACTCGCTGTCCAGGAGCATCATCTGGTCCATTTTTTCCAAACCACAATTCATTATGATAGGTTTTTACGGTATAAACCCCATTCTCAACTGAAACGGTATAGGTGAAATTCCTTGCAAACCTTTCAGTCAGAAATAATTCCGGGGACCCTGCACTGCTATTGCTAAAAGTAGATGAACTGGAAAAGGCAACTCCTGAGGAGGATTCTCCCATAAATTCATTTCCTAAATAATTTACAGTGTTATTAGTTCCCGAATTAACTTGAAGTGAGAAGTCAGTTTGATTTGCAGGGTCATTTACAGCAATAATCGTTTGATCTGTTGCCAGATTTCCCTCTTCATCCGTGACGGTTAATACTGCTGTATACTCCCCTGCGGTTACATATTCATGACTGGGATCCATTTCAGTAGAACCTGTTCCATCACCAAAATCCCAATTATAAGTCAAGGCCCCATTTCCGGATGAACTGCTACCCGAAAAATTGACCGTTAACGGGAAAGGACCTTCCTGAATATCCGTTTCAATGATCGCTTCTGGCAAAGTAGATGTAATATTCTCGGCAATGATAGAAAAACCGGCAATAGAACCATTGTTTACACTTGAAATAAGCCGTATTTCCAATTCTCCATCGGTAACAGAAATGTTTTCGTGAGTCAGACGTACTGGTTGATTTTCATTTTCGACAAACAAATCAAAGTCGTTTCTAACTACCTCTCCTTCGATCAAAATATCATAAACCCTTTGTCCGGCCTTACTTGCTGGACCACCCCTGCCAAACCACAGTTCATTATGAAAAGTATTTATCGTATACACTCCATTTTCTACCGGAATTACATATGAAAAATCTTTACCATACCTTTCTGTATAATACAAGGCCGAATAGGCTCCTGAGCTGTTTGATGAGGTATTTGAAGTGGTATAACTGGCTGCCGAACTACTTTCTCCTACAAAATCAATTCCTTCCAGACTTACCAAATTGTTACTACCACTATTAACATGCATTTCAAATGCATCCGGGGAATTAACGGTGACCAAGACCTGATCATTCGCCGAATCACCCTCGGAATTATAAACAGTGAGACTGACCAAATATTCTCCTTCAGTTTCAAAAACATGAATGGGATTTTCCTCAGAAGAAAAATTGCCATCACCGAAGTCCCAGAAAAAGGTAAATTCTTGTGGACTGGAAGCATCATTTGAAAATTCTACCTCAAGTGGGCCTATACCCGAATTGGCTGATGTAGAAATATTTGCAATAGGAAAGGCTCCCAGTTCGCCTTGATTGACAATGGATAGGCCAGATATGGTCGCGTTATTGTTTATTGCTATCAAATCAAGATTTAACTTTCCATCAGTTACCTCAATATCCTCAAAAACAAGAGCCATGGGCTGGTTGCCATTTTCCAAAAATAAATCGAAATTGGCTTTTACCTTCTGTGTTTCAAGATAAATATCGTAAACCCTTTTTCCAGCCGCTTCAACTCCTCCTCCTGGTTGTCCAAACCAGGTTTCAGTATGATGGGTGGTCACTGTATAAATTCCGTTAGGCAATTGAATCTCATAGCTTAGCTCACTTGAGAACCGTTCTGTTTGATAAAGGGCAGGGGCTTCAATATTTGTATTTTTATACACACTACCTCCATTATGTATATCTGTAAGGTAATGATCCCCCAAATAAGTTTTGCCATCAAAAACCACATCATCAAATGTACCGGAATTGAAATACAGGGATACTTCCTCAAAATCCCCATCTCCCTCAATAGGGATTATCGTTTGACCACTTTTCCCCCAATTTATCACGAGTTCCGCATTTCCTTCCAAAGCCTCTCCCTCATAATCCAGCAACAGATTGAATTGATGGCCAGGTTTCCAAAAAACGTTTTCAGGTAATTCTCCATCCAGGATGATGAAATCTTCTGCATTTGGACCTGTTAGTATAACTGATTTAACCCATAATCCTGTATTACCGCCTTCCAGTGATACGGAAAGTTCTTTTGGTTGGCCTTTTCTAAATATTATGGAGTCTTCATAAACCAATTCTCCCGCAGTCAATGGTTCTCCATTGGGTTGATCAAAACCAAAATATTCCATGTTCTTCTGGTTTCCTCCTCCCCTGTTTGGTGAACCTCCAAGCACAAACAATCCCTTTCCTGAAACAATACCCTGAGTACCGTGCCGGGCAAAATTCATGGAATCCAGGGTTTCCCAGGATTGTTTTAAAGGATCAAACATCTCAGTGGTGGCAAGAGCTTCCGAAATGCCTGGCACTTCTCCACCTGCCACGATCAGTTTATCCAGGTAGTTGTTTACAATGGCTCCGGCCCTCGGAGTAGGCAGGTTTAATCCTGCCGGTAAGGTGCTCCAGGTTTGAGAATTAAAATCATACACATCCACCTCCGGTAATACCGGGGCAAAAGTACCTTCAGGACCTCCCGATTGTCTTCCGGAAATCACGTACATCCTGCTTCCCAGCTTGGTCGCAAAAAAGTGATCCCTGGCCCTTGGAGCATCAGCCAAAACAGTCCACTCTCCGGTTTCGGGATCAAAACTGTCAAAATAGCTTACATATCCACCATCATGGCCTTGTGTATTGCCGCCTACCAGATAAAATTTACCCCTGTGTTCTACCAGTCCAGCTGAACCCCTTCTCCTTTCTTCAGGGATTTCAGGGCCCTGAATCCATTCTTCATTGACAGGGTCAAACATCCAGATATGGCTAGCAGGAATTTCATTAGGAAAATCATTTGTCTGGAATGCACCTACTACCCAAATCAATCCATTGTATGCCAATGCCTGAAAATGATTGAAACTGTGGGGATTGATATTGGACAAGGAACGCCATTCGTCTTTTGCATAATCATAAATATCAATGGTCCTGGAACTTTCCCTGCCTCCCATCAGGTAGAATTTGTCACCTGCCTGAACAAAGCTATTTTCATGTCTGCCTGAATAATCAGTGCTTTCCTCCTTTAATGTCCACTTCTGCTCAGACAATTCAGGGCTGATGGTCCATGTGAAATTAAATGAAACCGCGTCAGAGTGGATTTCATCCTCATCATCAATCGTAATCCTTACCCTGTGAGGACTATTGGCCAATGCTCCTTCTTCTATGGTACCATATATGGTGCCATTGGTAGGCTCCAAATAAATACCTGGAGGCAATCCTTCAGCCGAATAGTTGAGGTTACCATTACCACCCGAGGCCACCACAAACATGCTTCCATCCAGTTCATAATTTATGAAATTAATCTGATCTTCGACCCTTTCATACTCAATAGGAATCTGAATGGGTTTCCCTATAATTTCTATGGCATTCAACAGGGGATTTTCTTTCTGCTTCAGGAAGGCAATGTTCAATTCCCCGTCAGCTACACTCACCTGGTACTGTTCCATGCCTCCTATCTTATGGCCAAACCTTTCTATTAAATCCAAAGAAGATTCAACAAGCTCCCCTTCAATCTGAATATCAAAATACCTTTTTAAAAGGGTTGAAGTACCCTCAAAGCCGTTACCCATATAAATGTTGACCAAATACTCCCCATCAGGCAAAGGAATTGTATAATCCATACTGGCATCTGGGCTGTACCTTTCCTTGTTGAATAATTGTTCATACTCCTCGTCAGAAATATATTCCGGAATGGAAACGTGTCGGTTGGATGCAGAAAAAGAATTGGTAGAAACCTTTCCACCTGATACAGCGAACAATTCAGTTTCTTCCGGACCCGATAAATTATTGGATAACCAAACTGGCAAATCTTCTTCAATATTGATAGTAGGACCACCAGCATTTATTCTCATCAAAATTTCAAAATCCTGCTCCACCAGGACATTAAAAGATTGTTCTACAAAATAACCGTTTTCATCGGTAGCTCTCACCGTTACATCTGTACTAACCTCATCATTGGGAATGATCAACCTCAATACATTATCTTCTATTTCAGCCCCAATCACAGGATTGGTATTTTCAGCGATAGTATAAGTCAGGTTATTCACCCCATCATCATCATCAAAATATTCATTCAGATCAGTAAAAACATCCGGATCCCCCAACAACCTGCTGATATCCCTTAATTCTCTTATCGTATAAGGAACTTCTCCACTAATTTTGAAATAATTCCAAACCCCTACAAAACTCTTCTCCATGTCATGAGAGGAACCATAAATACCTATTGCCAAAGGAACATCAATATTTTGAATGGCTTCTTTGATGGTACCTCCGGTCTCCATGATACCCAGAGAAATGTATGGTTGATTGTCGTATTTATATTTCGGTTCTACCGTACCGGTGTAAGGATTTACCTCGAAGGCCAATTCAATTAAGGTGTTCGCACCTGGCCTTTCCAACTCCGGAATTTCCTGATAAAGCGGACTGGTATCCTCCACATCATCAATTTCCTGAGCTGCATAAATACCCTCTTTGGTGAAAACCAGTTTTATAAAATTGCTTTGGGTACCATCTCCTATCTGAATGCCTATTTCACCCTCTCCATCGAAGTCATAAAGTTGTCCGGGAGAGGATAAGCCAATGATACCGGATGAAATGATGAAATTTCCGGTTTCAGTTCCGGCATTAATGCCCAATTGGAAACCCTTATCCTGATTATTGGCCAGGCCATCTGCCGTACCACCTGTCATGGAAATTTGAATGGCCCCTGCGGTACCACCATAGATATCCGGATCTCCGGGACTTTCATTTCCCTTATCCAGCCAATTCAGCCAATTTGGGTTATCATCCCCATTGTTCATTAATCCGGTCAGACCCAATCCCAAATAACCAAATTCCTGGCCTGATGCATCTGATTGATTGGTAAACAACTGATTTTCCAATGGAAGGTCACTGGGATAACCGATTTGAAAAGAATCATCTTTATCCAGTATACCATCTCCATCATCATCTTCGTCATTTAGATTGGAAATGAAATCTTTGTCATAATCATCCGGAGCTGATCCTCCTGAACAATAATCCGTTCCGTTATCTATCTCATCCTGATTGGTATAACCATCATGATCATAATCAGCTGCCGGATCGAAATCCGGATCATCCACAGGTATACAAAAAACGTCATCTTCCGGAGTCAATACCATGATCCGGTTATCAAAAGTCGCCACCCAAACAGTGCCTGGAAAAATTTCATTGTCTCCATTAGTAGTGATCCCCAGGGCATTTCCTCCATTGAGGTTCCATTTACTGAATTCTACCTCTCTTAAAGATCCATCTCCATTTAAGTGAACCAGATGAAGTGTCCCTCCATTTTTACCAACAACCAGAGATCCTTTCAATGCCCCATCGAAATTAGTTGCTTTATATTCTGCTATCCCATTTGAGTTGTTCGGGAAAACAGTAACAATATTTGGTTGAGGCCCATTACTGTTGGCTAAAGTAGGCGCAATAAAATCTGCCTCAGCTGGGTTTGCCCTGCTTAATGGAACCGGGGGCCAGTTTGCGGGAAGACTATTGGCAGCATAAGCATCAAAGCCAGGTTGACCAGGAGCTATAGGTTCAAGAATCTGCGTTCTGAAATTGTCTGAAGGGGTAAAAATTGGAGTTACATTGGCATAATTATTATTATCTCCAATAAATTTGGTGTACAAACCGGCTCCTCCGGGAGCATAAGGAAAAGGCTCCCCTTCAATATAAGCCTGACCAGGATTGGCCCTGACTGGAGTGGGATGCCCCCCATAATAGGACCCGGGAACATAGGCATCTAAATTCGGGGTAACCAACAACAAATGATCCTGATTGTCCACAAACTCCCCGGCTGATGAAGGGTTTAGCGGGCTGGAACCTGGTTCACCTGGGTCATAATTATTGTTAATCATCGACGCATTACCCTCGCCCAGAGGCAATCCGCCCCAATTGATATTGGCCCCATTGTCGGTGACAAATAACTTCCTGTCTTCAGTCACCACCAAATCATACGAGTTTCTGTATCCAGGAGAAAAAATCTGAACTGGGCCATTTTCGGTCACCATTCCCATATTCAAACCGTCATTCCCACCAAAAGGATCATTTACATCAATTCCATCATAATTTGGATCATTCGGATTATAAATTCCATTGACATTTTCCCTACTGGGATCATCCAGGGTGGGGATATCGTACTTAAATGACCTGCCGGAGTGGCTGTCAGTTTTGGTGGGTAAAGCTTCTATGGCTTCCAGGTCAATACTTAAAATAGCTGCAGAAAGCGCATATTCAGTAATGTAAGTAAAGTTTTTTGATGGAGCGCCGGCATTGGTTAGCCCGCCACTGGCTACCAAAAGGTAGGGTTTATCATTAATGATCGTAAATTCCAATCCATTGGTGGAGTGGTTCTCCTCCGAACGCGGCAAACCTCTTACTAAATCTACCACCTCCCAGCTCTCGCCAGTCCAGCTAATTTTGGTAATGATTCCTGAATTGGTATCAAGCAATTTGTCTCCGCTTGGCCCCCCCCATTTGGGATCACTGGAACTTACATAAATTACCGGATTTTCTGCAGTCCCTACTACCGTAAGACCTGTAATTTGTCGATTTCCCCGATTATCATAAGCCAATAAACCGGTATCGTCATAATTGGGAATATTCTTTACCCCCAGGAGCAGTTCTTCACCAACCACATCATATTGGTTGGCTCCCTCTTTTAAAACCGAATAGATTTTGATTTCTCCTTTGAGTTGAGAAACATAAAGCCGCTCATCAGGTCCGAATTGAAGAGAGGTTCCCTGGTTAATATTATCAAAATCATTAAAATTTAATGAAGTTTGATTAAAACTTACGTTTTGAGCAAACAAATGATTTTGATAGGTAAACCAAATAAATAGGATAAATGAAACAATTCGTAAAGAATTTTTTGCTGCTGATACCATAGGTTTCAAAATAATAAATTACAAAAACTATTTTTTAATAATATTTAAAAGTTTAATGCTGTTTTGTTCTCACAATATTAAACATTTAATCTAAAAAAATCAATCTTAAAAAACGTTTTATTTTATTTGAAATACATTTTTACCGATTCAACTATCTAATTTATTTACTAAAGAATCAAAATCCCCTTTTTAACCCTTAAATACGTATTTTTGTATTTTGCTATGAAAGAACAAAAAAATTATTTTATCCTTGTATTGATTTTGGGGGCATTAAGTACCATCAGTCCTTTCTCAGTGGACATGTATCTGCCTGCATTTCCGGCAATTGCTAAAAACCTGCATACCAGTATTTCCAACATTCAACTATCGCTAACTAGCTATCTGATAGGTATCGCCATCGGACAGTTGTTTTATGGCCCATTATTGGATCGGTTTGGAAGAAAAAAGCCGCTCTATGCAGGGCTTTGGATTTACGTCCTGGCATCCATAGGATGTGCTTTTGTATCCTCCTTTGAGGGGCTTATCATCATGCGATTCGTTCAAGCCATTGGCGGTTGTGTGGGAATGGTGGCAGCACAAGCACTGGTTCGGGATTTATTCCCAGTGAATAAAATTGCCCAAACCTTAGCGATGCTGACGTTGGTGATTGCCGTTTCTCCTATGATAGCACCTACCCTGGGTGGGTATATTGCGGCTCATTTCCATTGGAACTGGCTATTTATTTTGTTGGCCATTATATGTACCGGCATCATTATCTCCTGCAAATGGCAACTTCCCGACGGCGCAGAGCCGGACCTGAATCTCTCTCTCCGGCCGGTTCAGGTTTTTAAAAAGTATATTGAAGTTCTTAAAAACAAGCAATTTCTAACCTATATACTTGTCGGTGGAATTGCCGGAGCAGCACCCTTCGCCTACATAGCCGGTTCTTCTGATGTGTTTATCAATATTTATGGGTTAACCGCTACAGAATATGGTTGGCTTTTTGCTTTTCTATCCATTGCCATGATTGGTGCTACCCAACTGAACCACATCCTGTTGAATCACTTCAGCAACCGTACCATCGTTATTACAGCCCTTTCTTACCAATTGGTCATTGGCCTGATCATCATTATCGGTGTGTGGACAGCAGCGTTTAATGTTTGGGTATTGATCGGTATCATGTTTATCTTCCTGACCGGTCATGGGCTGAGTGTTCCCAATGCAGCAGCCATTTCACTGGCTCCCTTCTCTAAAAATGCAGGGAGTGCTTCGGCCATGATGGGTTTTATGCGCATGGCTATAGGAGGTCTGGTTACCGCCATGGTGAGCCTTTTTCACAATGGTACGGCCATGCCTATGGTCTTGTTGATGGCAGGCTGTATATTGGTGGCTGGGATGGTCCTGCTTTTTCACTTTTCAGCTACAGGGGAATTGTACAACTGGAGGAAAAAACAAGCTGCGCGGCCTTTCTGGAGCAAGGGAAAATAGGTGATGCTGGATTATTTTTTTAACTTTGCGCTTTGTTAAAATTTCAGTAGGCAAAGACAATGATTTCAGTAGATAATTTATCCCTCAAATTCGGCAAAAGAACACTGTTCGAAGATGTAAACCTAAAGTTCACCCCAGGTAATTGCTATGGGGTCATCGGTGCCAATGGCGCAGGAAAATCTACATTTTTAAAGATCCTTACCGGAGAAATTGACAGCACTACCGGCATCGTCAATATTACACCCGGGCAAAGAATGGCCGTCCTTTCGCAGGACCACTTTGCCTTTCAGGAGGAGGAAGTTTTGCGAACGGTGATCATGGGGCATAAAAAGCTTTTTGACATCATGACGGAAAAAGATGCCATTTACATGAAAGAGGATTTTACGGAGGAAGATGGTAACAAAGCAGCTACCCTGGAAGCTGATTTCGCAGAAATGGACGGGTGGAATGCCGAAAGTGACGCAGCAGCACTTCTTTCAGGATTGGGGGTGAGTGAAAATCTCCACGGGAAATTAATGAAAGACTTATCCGGGGATCAGAAAGTAAGGGTGCTACTGGCACAGGCTTTATTCGGAAATCCGGATATCCTGATTCTGGACGAACCCACAAACGATCTTGACGCCGAAACCATTGGCTGGCTGGAGGATTTCTTAATCAATTTTAAAAACCTGGTCATTGTGGTTTCCCATGACCGGCATTTTTTAGACCAGGTGGCCACGCATATTGTGGATATAGATTTCGGTAAAATCAACATATATTCCGGAAATTATTCTTTTTGGTATGAATCTTCCCAACTGGCCGCAAAACAAAAAGCGGATCAGAACAAGAAGGCGGAAGAAAAGCGAAAAGAGCTTCAGTCTTTCATTGAGCGCTTTTCCGCAAATGTTGCCAAATCCAAACAAGCGACTGCCAGGAAAAAAATGCTGGAAAAGCTCAATGTGGATGAAATCAAGCCATCCACCCGCAAATACCCGGGCATTATTTTTAAACCCGAAAGGGAGGCCGGAGACCAGCTACTGCTTACCGATCAATTGGAATTGAAAAACGAAGAGAGGGTCTTTTTCAAGGATGTAAACCTGATGGTGGATAAAGGGGACAAAATCGCCTTTCTCTCCAGGACCAAACAGGCTGTTACCAAGTTTTTCCAAACCATCATGGAAGAAATTCCTGTTCAATCCGGAAGTTTTAAATGGGGGGTTACCATTAATAAAGCTTACATGCCCAATGATAATTCTTCTTTTTTCGACTCGGACCTAAAACTGATTGACTGGTTAAGTCAATACAGCGAAAATCAGGAGGAGGCTTATGTAAGAACTTTCCTGGGCAGAATGCTTTTCACAGGTGAAGAGTCTCTGAAAAAAGCATCCGTGCTTTCCGGGGGAGAAAAAGTAAGGTGTATGGTTTCCCGGATGATGCTCCAGAACCCCAACTTTCTGGTTTTGGATGAGCCTACCAATCACCTGGATCTGGAATCCATTCATGCACTTAACAATGCCATGATTGATTTCACGGGAACTTTGTTGTTTTCTTCCTTTGATCATGCTTTCGTACAGTCTGTTGCCAACCGGATTATCGAATTTACACCCAAGGGCACCATTGACAGGCGAATGGATTACGAATCCTACCTGGAAGATCCGGAAATTAAAGCCCTGAGGGATAAGATGTACCATTAATAACCATTACTTGCTGCCCACTGCGATCGTTTGTTACTTATTGGTAACCATGGCTTTAGGCGCATGGTCTTCCCGCTTTGTCAAGAGTTCCGGGGCCTTCATGCTGGCCGGCAAACAACTCCCGCTATATTTAAGTGCCTCGGCTCTTTTTGCCACCTGGTTTGGCTCCGAGACCATTTTTGAATTTATTCCTATACCCGTTCCGCATCATCTGACAGCCCTCGCCGTTAGCATAATGGGCATGATTATCGGTTCCAACCTTTATCCCAGACCACCTGATAACATACTATCCTGAAAAATTACTTAAAACAATAAGGCTCCTATAATGAACTACCCTGAAGTCACCCTGAAAAAGGGAAAAGAGATCTCCATAAAACGAAAGCATCACTGGATTTTTTCAGGTGCCATCGAAAAAAAAACCCTGGATCTGGAGGAAGGAAACCTGGTGAAGGTCCTGGATCACAAAAAGCAGGTTTTGGGCATTGGTTTTTATTCACCAGGCTCCATTATGGTTCGAATGATAACCTTTACCGACAGGGATATTTCAGAAGACTTCTGGATGGAAAAAATTTCAGTTGCATACAAATTAAGAAAGGAGATTTTTTCCTATGGGAACAAAAAGACCAATGCCTACCGGTTGGTACACGGGGAGGGAGACCGCATGCCGGGGTTAATCATTGACAATTACAACGGAAACCTGGTCATTCAGGGTCACCACCCGGGAATTATCAAAGAACTGGACAACATATCAACTGCCTTGAAAAGGGTTTTAGGGAAAGAACTCAAATCCATTTATAACAAAAGTTCTTCGGCAATGCATGGCCAAACTGATCAGGCCGATGGATGGGTCTTTGGTGAAAATCCGGATAACCGGATAGTGGAAAATGATTTTCAATTTGAAATCAACATGGAAAAGGGCCAGAAAACAGGCTTTTTTCTGGATCAAAGGGACAACCGGAATTTGCTCCAGACCTATTGCCGGGGAAAAGTAGTACTCAATACTTTTTGTTATTCTGGCGGGTTTTCTGTGTATGCTATGGGAGCAGGGGCAAGCAGGGTCACCTCCGTTGATATATCTTCAGAGGCCATTGCCCTTTGCCAAAGGAACCTTGAAATCAACGGGTTTGATCCCATTAATAATCCCTCTATTACTGCAGATGTACTTAAATACCTTCAGACTATCGATGACTCCTATGAAGTAATTATACTTGACCCGCCTGCTTTTGCCAAAAACAGGCGCTCCCGCCACAATGCGGTACAAGCTTACAAAAGATTGAATGCCCTGGCACTGAAAAAAATAAAGCCCGGAGGTATACTGTTTACTTTTTCCTGCTCTCAGGTAATTGACCGGGAATTGTTTCACCATACGGTAACAGCTGCAGCGCTGGAATCAGGAAGAAATACCCAAATCCTGCATCAGGTGTCCCAAGGGGCAGATCACCCTGTAAATGTATTTCATCAGGAGACTTCCTACCTGAAAGGTTTGGTTTTGTATGTAGATTAAAAAAGGCGGCAGGGAGTTAGACCCCTGCCGCCTTTTTTATTCCAATCAGGCATTCACACCTGTGGTGCCGCCCCCCTTAAGGGTAAGTTCCACCGGTTCGTTTGTTTCCCATGCTCCTGCCGTAAAGTCCGGAATATCGATTGAATTGGATCGGTTGGCCACCGACCACTCGCTCAATGGGGTAATGGAACTCCAGAGTGCTGCATCGTAAACATCCTGATCCAATGGCAGGCCGTTTCGAAGGCAGTCAATCAATCGCCAGTCCATCATAAAATCCATACCGCCATGACCGCCGATTTTTTTGGCCATTTCTCCCACTTTTTTGACGATTTCCGGAGTGTATTTTTCTTCCAGTTCTTTTACTTCCTCATCCTTCATCCAGCCATGACCAGTAGAAATACCCGGTACAGGCCATTTTCTGGCCATTCCTTTAGTGCCACTTATAAGGTGGATTCTGGAATAGGGCCTGGGAGAACTGACATCATGCTGAATCATTATGGATTTACCCTTTTTGGTTTTGACCAATGTGGTATTCATGTTTCCCCGAAAATTCTTGGTCGCAAAAGATGCAAAGAAATTATCCTCTGCCGCCAATTGCTCCGCACGGGCTTTCATGTGAAAATCATTGCTGGATAAGGATGTCAGGTAATCCATTTGGTCTCCCCGATTGATATTCATGATTTGACATACGGGACCTAAACCATGAGTGGGGTAAATATTACCATTACGGTAGTTTTCCTTCAACCTCCACATGTCCTGATAGCCGGTATCCTTTTGAAAATTCAAATCCAATAGGTCGTGTATATAGGCTCCTTCTCCATGGATGATATCACCAAAAAACCCATCTCTGGCCATGTTTAAAGTCATTAGCTCAAAAAAATCATAGCAACAGTTTTCCAATTGCATGCAGTGCTTTTTGGTCCGCTCAGACGTTTCCACCAATTGCCAGCATTCTTCAAGGGAAATCGCAATGGGTACCTCAGAAACGGCATGTTTGCCTGCTTCCATTGCATATACCGCCATAGGAGTATGCCATTCCCAGGGTGTGGCAATGTATATGAGGTCCAGATCATCCCTGTCCACCATTTTCTTCCAGGCAAAGGTAGATCCGCTATAGGTCTCCGGCTTGTGCGAAGTTCCCTCCAGACTTTTCATCACCTTATCCACCATTTCTGGCCTTAAGTCACACAAAGCTTTGATCTCAACTCCCTGAATTTTACTCAAGCGATTAACAGCCCCAGGCCCTCTCATTCCCAGACCAATAACCCCTACCCTAACTACATCCAGTTTGGGGGCTGAAAAACCTGACATATTGAACCTTTGGACATATTGTTTTTTACTTTGAACAAGCACTTTTTCCTGTTCTTCCCGGGAAAGTCCTGTAAAACCAGTTCCCATCATCCCTATTCCGGCAAGGCCGGATAGTTTTAAAAACTCTCTTCTTTTATTACTCATATTTATTCAGTTTAATTGTTAATCGTTTCAATTGCATGTTTTTTTGTCAGGCATTATTCTAAATTTTAAAAAACAGCTTTTTTCTATATAGAAAATAGCAAAGGTACCACATGATTGCCAATGTAAATACGGCGTTAATTAATTCCAATACATTTTCCTGCAAGCCAATTGCACCCAAAATCCCATAATTGAAAATTCTTACAAAACCGGTCAACCAGTCATGTCCCAAAATCTGGGCAAACAGGTAAATAAATATCGGGTTCATGCCTACAATTACAAAAAAGAATGTCCAACCTTTAACTTTTTTTACATCAATCAGCCAATAAAAAAACGCCAGGGCCAAAATGGCCCAGCCTCCGGAAGCAAATACAAAGGCACTGGTACTTATCCTCTTAATGATTGGCGTGATGCCCGTCCAGTCCAAACCGTATCCAATAAGCAATGCCGACATGCCTGCCAAAACAAAATATTTGATTATTTTTTTGGAAGAAGATTGATGTAACAATAAAGCATTACCGCACATCGCCCCCCATAGGGTATGAGCGGCAGTAGGAATGCAATTGATGGCCACCCAACCACCTCCACTTAACTTCCCCATCAGGAGAAGGTCTGTAAAAGATCCAAAATTTTCTCCTTTCACAAAAGGTGAAGCCGGATCATATAAGCGGTACATGATCTCCGTCAATACCAACAGCCCTATGGAAATGGCCAGTTGAATTTTAAATGGCTGCCGGATCAAAAAATACGTCAGTAGTATGGTGAAAGACAGTTGGGTAAGTACATTCCAAAGCTCAAAAACCATGGCATCCGCATAAACGCAATGCAAACCTGTCCCAAATAAAAACAATAGCAGGCAACGTTTTACTATATGGCGGGTCACCTTGCTTCTATCCCCTTGTTTGGACAATCTCTTATTTAAAGAAAAGGGCATGGCCACCCCAACTATAAACATGAAAAAAGGCTGAATCAAGTCCCAAAACCGAAGCCCGTTCCAGGGATGGTGGGTAAACTGGAGAAAAAACAGAAACCCCAGGCTCCCTTCAGAAAACAGGTCAAGTAAGGCACGGTATATCAACGCGGATTCCGCCACCAAAAGAAACATGGTAATCCCCCTGTAAGCATCCAGAGAACCAAGCCTTTGGTCAATTAATTTTGGGCTTGAAGCCATATTCAAGATAAATAAATGCTTTTATGATCAAATATATGGAAAGATGATTGTCAAAGATAGCTTTTCAATAACCTGCTTCAAACAGTATTTTATAAAAATATTATGAATGGTAAAGAGATTAATTTAAAATATTTCTGTAATTTTCTTATTCTTAATTCCCTGATTTCCGAAAACATTCCAGTCTTTGACCAATAAACAGCATCTTGATAATGCAAAGCATCCTAATAGTAACCCGCCATTCCTTTCTCCTTCCTATTTTGATCTTCTGTTTTCTGGTCTGCACCGGATGCAATGAAGAAGTACAAACCCCGGAAAAAGAAGTATCTGCGGAAGAAAATGTGAATTCCCTACTATTGAAGGATTACAAACCTGAATCCCTTTACCAAAGCAATGGTCCCGCTGTCGAAAAGGCTGCTTTTCCTGTCATAGATATGCATGCCCACCCCTATGCTAAATCAGAAGCAGCATTGGATGAATGGGTAACAATCATGGACAAGGTAGGCATAGAAAAAACGATTATCCAGAGTTATCAGACGGGTGCTGCATTTGACTCACTTGTAGCTGTTTACAACAAATATCCTGATCGTTTTATACTCTATTGTGGCTTCGATTATTCAGGGTTTGAAGAAGACGATTTTGGGGATGCTGCTATAAAAGAACTTGAAAGGTGCTTTTCGGTCGGGGCAAAAGGCGTCGGGGAATTGGGAGATAAAGGTAAAGGCTTGTTTTATTCCAAACCAACCAAAGCTTTTGGCATGCACATCAACGATCCGAAAATGAAACCCTTGCTGGAAAAATGTGCGGAACTGGGCATGCCTGTAAGTATTCACGTGGCTGAGCCAATTTGGATGTACCAGCCAATGGATGCCAGAAATGATGGGTTGATGAATGCATTCAAATGGCGGCTTGATGACCAAAAAGGGATCGTTGATCATGGAGGAATGATCGCTATTTTAGAAGAAGCAATTGCCCAAAACCCGAAAACGACATTTATTGCCTGCCATTACGCCAATAGCAGCTATGATTTGGGTATCCTTGGCAATCTTTTTGACAAGTATCCCAATCTGTATGCTGATAACAGTGCGCGGTATGCCGAAACAGCAACTATTCCAAGAACGGTAAAAAAGTTTTATACCCAATTTGCAGATCGGTTGGTGTACGGCACCGATATGGGGATCAGCGAAGAAATGTACCGTACTACACTAAGAATTCTGGAGACAGCAGATGAGCATTTCTATGACAGAAACATTTCCTCCTACCAATGGGCCATGAACGGATATGACCTTCCCACAGATGTATTGGAAAAGGTTTACCGAGGTAATGCCCTGAAAATTTTAAACCTCGAACCTTAAAGGGATCTCTTTTTTAATAGTAATTGAAATGGGCACATTGGAATTATTGTGATTTTTTTTCTGACATTACTTGTTTAAAATTTCTTTAATCAGGGCAGTGTATCCCCTTGCATATTGGTCCATTCCCAGATCAGACGGATGAGTTCCATCCACAGTAGCATCCATGCTCAATCCAATTCCATCCCTGCTCAAATAATAAAGCCCTTCGACACCTCCGTCCATCAACTGTTCGTAGGCTTGTCTCGACCAAAGATTTCTAAGTTGATAGGCTTCTTCCCTATCTTTATTAATCAGTTCATCGGTGTAGCCTGCATGTTCGACCAAAAGGATGGGAGTATCGGGTCTTTTTTCCTTTAGATAATTTACAGCAGAAACAATTCTCTCTTTTACTACCTTTTCATCAAAGGAATCACGCACCAAATTCGGCAAGCAATCCAATACATAGATGCTGCTTTCTATTTTACCCAAATAGGTTATCAATGGATCTTCCAATTGACCATTTCCCGAAAAACCCAAATTGATAAGGGGAAGGTTTAGATTCCTTTCCAAAATAGCTGTCCAGGCCATACCTGGTCTGGATGCGCAGGCTCCCTGTGCTATGGAAGTACCATAAACCACCAGGGGCAATTCAGTTGGGTCATCCAAAATAAAGTCAAATTCAGCATCATCAGGAAGACCAATTTCCAAAAATAAAACCTCGTTATACAAGGGCAAATAGAGATCAAAATTTCTGTTGCCCTTGAAATCAGCTACAATTGGAAATTCATATTTAATGGTGTCGGCAAAAGAATAGTTTCCTTTTACCCAAATCCATTGGCCTGCATCGGATTTAGTATACAAATCCAAACCACTAACGCCAGTTGCTGGCATATGGGGCATACCATGAGCTCGGGAAACGGTATACCTGATGGTGATTTTTTTCGCATCGGTGGTAAATTTCAATTTAAGGCCGGCTGAGTGCCTGGAAAGCCCCCAAACTGCTCCCCTAACCTCATCCTCCATTGATTCAGGTAATCTGGAAAAAGCTGTCGCTCCCTCCCCCTGCCCGTGAACGATATTTGCATTCCCAGATTTAAGTGGGTTGAACCAATTCAAATGCTCCTGTCCAAACGAAGCGAATAAGGGACTTACCAATAGAACAAACGTGTAACAAATAGACCTTATTTTCATTGAGCTAATATTATTAAATACACAATTGGGTTAAAATTTAAAATAAAAAGAGGAAAAGCCCATATTTAATCAGGTAGAATTTCCAGACCTTCACCAATATTCACAAGGGACTTGCGGGAAATTCAAAATCAAAGGCTTACCAAATGTGGTAATAGACCGGGACTCCATTCCTCGCATACCCAAAATTTTATTTTCTGCCAGTGATTTCTTTTTTATAAAAAGCTTATATTTAAATTTCGGCTACAGGTTCAATAGTTCAAAACTTGAAATCAAATGAAAATATCCTAACAGGCAATGTTAGGACAGATATCCGGGAAGCTAATAACCTTTAAGTCAGTATTAATCATTATTCCAAGGAAGCAATACCCTCATTCTGTTTCAAATCTGGTAGTAAGATTAATCAATTGGTTTGCATTACCCAAATTAAAAATATTTACAAAAAAATCTATTTCTTCCAAATGTTAAAATCACACAATACAATAAAAGCAGGACACCAAATGATGCAGGTAATTTTTACTTTTTTCGTTCTAATCGTAACCCTTTCGAACAATCTACATGCCCAGGATAAGCCAAATGTGCTGGTAATTTTAACGGATGATCAGGGATATAAGGATTTGGGAAGTTATGGTGCTACAGATATACAAACACCAAATTTGGATTTAATTGCGGAAAAAGGAGTAAAATTCACTCAATTTTACGCGGGAGCACCCGTTTGTTCCCCTTCACGGGCATCTTTGTTAACCGGTAAATACAATTTTAATGCCGGACTTTTTGGAAATGTTGCCCCTCCGCATCGGGATCCGGAAGGGCGCTCAGGGCTGCCAACATCCGAAATCACCATGGCAGAGGTATTTAAAAAAAATGGCTACCGAACCGGCCTTATCGGAAAATGGCATTTGGGACATACTCCTGAAAAGCTTCCCAATGGGCAAGGTTTTGATTATTTTTTCGGCCATCAGAGGGGTTGCATCGACAATTTCTCACACTTCTTTTATTGGAATGGACCCAATTTGCACGATCTTTACCAAAACGAAAAGGAAATCTACAGACCCGGACAGTTTTTTGGAGACCTGATGGTTTCCGAATTATTAGGTTTCATAAAACAAAAAGACCCAAAACCATTTTTTGCATTTTGGACGATCAATATGCCCCATTATCCTTATCAGGGTGATCCCAAATGGCTGGAGGAATATTCAGGACTGGAAAGTCCCCGGAAGGAGTATGCTGCTTTCGTTTCTACCATTGATGGGCTGGTTGGTGAAGTGTATGCGTATCTGGCCGCTTCCGGGAAATTGGAAAACACCATTATTGTTTTCCAGTCTGATCATGGACACAGTGTAGAAGAAAGGGCCTTTTTTGGCGGCGGAGATTCAGGGGTTTTTAATGGAGCCAAGTTCAGCATGTTGGAAGGAGGAATCCGCGTTCCGGCGATCATCAGTTATCCTGCCAAGCTACCGCAAAATGTAATCCGTGAACAGTGGGCAAATAGTGTGGATTGGTTGCCAACATTGGCAGAAATGGTCCAAATCCCCCTGGAAAACGAAGAACAGATTGATGGAAAAAATTTATTGCCCCTTATTTTGAATCAGGAGCTTTCCAGTCCCCATGAAATTATGTATTGGGCGACTGGGTTCCCGGATAATGAAAATCATTCCTGGGCGGTAAGAAAAGGCCCATGGAAATTATTGGGCAACCCACATGATCCTACAGGAAAACTAAGCTTTGATGAATCCGATAAACTCTATTTGGTGAACCTTGATTTCGATGTAACAGAGGCAAATAACCTTTCCGAAAAAAATCCTGCAAAATTAGAGGAATTGCAGCAGCTCTATAGAAATTGGGTAAACCCCTTTTTATCGGGAAATAGGTAAAATATTTTTAATATAATAATAATAAATACTTTCAGCATGCCTCCAGTGATTCTTAAAGGAAAATCATCAATTTACTCTGCAAGATCAATTTTAGAGATTCGACGACTTAAATTCTTAAACTTTTAAATTAACTTTTATCCAAACCATAAAAATTAGTTTTTTCTCCATTACTTTTCTATTTTTTTTAAATAAGGTCGACAAATCATGCATTTGTATTTGTTACTTTTTATTTATTAAATTTCGCAATTACATACACCGAAATACTTTTATAAAATAATATTTTGATATTTTCATATGTGTGGTATCGTTGCATACATTGGTTCCCGAGAAGCTTATCCAATCATTCTAAAAGGTCTTCAGAGACTGGAATACCGGGGTTATGATAGTGCCGGAGTAGCACTACTGGATAAAAAATTGGAAATTTATAAAAAGAAGGGAAAGGTCGCCGAACTTGAAGCTTCCCTGGTAGGAAAAAACCTTCATGCGCAGGCAGGTATAGGACATACCCGATGGGCAACACATGGGGAGCCTTCAGACAGAAATGCGCACCCTCACCGTTCTTCTTCAGGTAAGCTGGCAATGGTACATAACGGGATCATTGAAAATTTTGCCCCTATTAAAAAAGAACTGATCAGTAAGGGCTATGTTTTTGAAAGTGATACCGATACCGAGGTACTACTGCATTTTATAGAGGACATCTACAAACATGATGCAAAAAACCTGGAAGAAGCTGTTAGGATTGCCTTAAAGCGCATTGTAGGTGCCTATGTAATTATTTTGCTCGACCAGGACCACCCAGATACCTTGATTGCTGCAAGAAAGGGCAGTCCCTTGGTGATCGGAATTGGCAAAAATGAGCATTTCTTAGCCTCTGATGCTTCTCCTATTATCGAGTACACCAAGGAGGTCGTCTATATAAATGACTATGAAATGGCCATCGTAAAACCGGATGAACTTATATTGAAAAATCCAGGAAACGAGCGCATTACTCCCTTTATTACCAAACTGGACATGGAATTGGCGGCCATTGAAAAAGGGGGCTATGACCATTTCATGTTAAAAGAAATATTCGAGCAGCCTACCGCTGTATTTGATTGTCTTCGGGGAAGATTAGACCCCAAAGCCGGAACCATTAGAATGGGAGGAATAGACAAGCACCTGGACCTGTTGAAGGAGGCCAAACGGATTATTCTGGTGGGTTGCGGCACTTCCTGGCATGCAGGGCTTTTGGCAGAGTATGTTTTTGAGGAGCTTTGCAGAATCCCCGTTGAAGTCGAATATGCTTCGGAATTCAGGTACCGAAACCCGGTGATACACCCAGGGGACGTAATCATTGCCATTTCTCAAAGTGGGGAAACTGCCGATACCCTGGTTGCACTTGAAAATGCAAAAAAACAAGGAGCTTTTATTTTTGGGGTGGTAAACGTGGTAGGATCAAGTATTGCGAGACTTTCTCAGGCAGGTGCCTACACACATGCCGGACCGGAAATCGGCGTAGCATCCACTAAAGCTTTTACAGCCCAGTTGACAGTGCTGTATCTCATCGCCATGAAATTGGGCTTTGCCAAGAGTGCGATAACCAAAGAACGGTACCTTCATTTGATCAATGAATTGGCTTTAATTCCGGAAAAAATTAATGAGGTACTGAGAAAGGCTGATGAAATAAAAATCCTGGCAGAAAAATACAAAGATGCCAGAGATTTTCTTTTTCTAGGCAGGGGTTACAATTTCCCCATCGCATTGGAGGGGGCATTAAAGCTAAAGGAAATCAGCTATATCCATGCCGAAGGCTATCCTGCCGCGGAAATGAAACACGGTCCGATAGCATTGGTAGAGGAAGGCCTTCCCATCGTATTTGTTGCCACTAAAGATGCCTACCATGAAAAACTGGTCAGCAATGCGCAGGAAATAAAAGCCAGAAAAGGTAAAGTTTTGGCCATCATCACCGAAAATGACACGATATTCCATGAGATAGCTGATGAAACCATAGCTGTACCTGCTGCTGATGAAATCCTGGCCCCCCTATTGAGTGTAGTCCCCTTGCAATTATTGGCCTATTACACCGGTTTGGCCAAAGGCCTGGATGTGGATAAACCCAGAAACCTGGCCAAATCCGTCACTGTTGAATAACTTAAATCGGAAATGCAGCCATGAATAAAATTACCCGGCATCCCCTATCCGCCTTAGGCTATCAGTTTATTGATCAACGATTCTTACCGAAAGGAAAAGACGAATACTATTTAAGAAACAGGCAAAACAGATCAGAAACCAACTTTAGAAACCTCAACGCCCAGGAAATTGAATTACTGGTCCGAAACCGAAACCAATCGGATGATTGGAACAAAATTCTGGTTGCTGATGCATTTAACCCCGATCTGGTAAAGAATTGTAAATTCTTTGGCCTTGTCCGAATTGGGAAATTGGAACCATGTTTCCTGGAATACCATAACCTCCGGATGCCAGTTGGTATTTACAACAGCAATATCATCAGCTGTGATATCGGGGATAATGTTGTCATTGATAATGTCCGCTACCTTTCGCATTATATCCTCGGCAATGAAGTGGTTTTGGTGAATGTCAATGAAATGGCAACAACAAGCCATGCCAAATTTGGTAATGGTATCGTAAAGGAGGGTGAATCAGAAGATGTCAGGATATGGCTGGAGCTTTGTAATGAAAACGGAGGCAGAAGAGTGGCCCCCTTCAGTGGAATGTTGCCTGGGGATGCCTGGCTTTGGTCCAGGTACCGTGCAGACTTGGAATTGCAAAATCAATTTCTTGCCTTTACCCAAAAAGCCTTTGACCATAAAAGGGGGTATTATGGAAAAGTGGGAGACCGCTGTATTATCAAAAACACACTGATTATCAAAGATGTGTGGATTGGTTCTGATGCCTATATCAAAGGAGCCAACAAACTGAAAAACCTGACCATCCACTCCACTCCCGATTCTGGTACCCAAATTGGCGAGGGCTGCGAATTGGTAAACGGTATTGTCAGCGAAGGCTGCACGGTCTTTTATGGTGTTAAGGCCGTCAGGTTTTTAATGGCCTCCCACTCTCAATTGAAGTACGGCGCTCGTTTGATCAACAGTTACCTGGGCTCCAATGCCACCATTTCCTGTTGTGAAGTATTGAATTCGCTGATTTTTCCGGCCCATGAGCAACACCACAATAATTCCTTCCTTTGTGCGGCATTGATTCAGGGCCAAAGCAACATGGCTGCGGGGGCGACAGTGGGTTCTAACCATAACTCCAGAGGAGCTGATGGGGAACTTATCGCAGGAAGAGGATTTTGGCCGGGATTGTGTGTCAGCCTGAAGCACAATTCGCGATTTGCGACTTTCAATCTGATCACCAAGGGAGATTACCCGGCAGAAATGGACATTCCCCTGCCATTTTCACTGATGAGCAATGATGTGCACAGGGATGAATTGATTGTAATGCCTGCCTACTGGTTTCAATATAACATGTATGCGCTGGCAAGAAACGCATGGAAATACAAAGATCGGGACAAGCGGATCGACCAAATACAAAAATTGGAGTTTCATTTTTTAGGCCCCGACAGCATGATGGAAGTGCTACTTGGTATTTCTATACTTGAGGATTTGTGCGGGCAATCTTATTTCAGGCAATATCCACCAGATAAAGCGCCTACCAATGAATCGATTCGAAAAAAAGGAAGAGAATTATTGATCACGGAAGATCCAGTGGTTGATCGGCTAAATATTTTTGCCAAGGGATGGGAAAACAGCAGCAGAAAGGTGCGGATTATCAAAGTAACGAGTGCCTATAGGATCTACAGCAAACTGCTTCAATATTATCCCGTCCATTGCCTGCTTGAATACAGGAACCAAGGGCAATACCCAAATTTCAGCGATATTTTGGCTTTATTATCCAAAAGCAGAGCTCCCGAAACATGGGTAAACATGGGTGGACAAATGATCCAGCAAACCGATCTGGATAAACTTGTGTCCGCAATAAAGAAAGGAGAAATCAGCAGCTGGTCAAAATTGCACAAATCCTATCAAAAACTGGGACAGGAATATGGGAAACTAAAGACCCTACATGCCTTTTCATTGTTTCTTAATTATGATGGATCCAAAGATTTTACCATTGATCACCTGAAAAAATTACTCGTTTCAGCTAAATCCTTTAGGTCTTGGCTGTCTGAACAAACCCTGGTATCCAGAAAAAAGGACTATGACAACAAATTCAGAAACATGGTCTACAATGATCTTGAGGAAAGAGATATAGTATTGGGAGCTCTTGATGACAATAGTTTCATCGCCGCTGACCGGGAAGACTGCCACACTTTTAATGAACACATTGACACCTGGCTGACCTCTCTATAAACTAATAAACCCATGGTGATTCCTGGGTTTTGGGAAGTCTTCATTTCTTTTTCATAAAACAGATAATACTAAGGATTTTCCATTTTGGATGCAATAAAAGTGAAAAAGTATGTGTCAATTTGTGGCTGCACCAATAAAAATCACCTAAAATAATTGATGGAAGAGAATCCTTAAGAAGAATTTGTTTTTAACCCTTTTTGGACCAAATCCCCAATGATTTTTTATTTGATCAAATTATGCTAAATTAAGGTGTTTTGGATGGTGGTTTAAATAAAACAGATAGTTATGCCTGAAAAATACGCATTAACCTTAACGCTTACTTTGGTATTTCATTTAATGCTATATGCTGCCGGTAATACACAGCCATGCCCGGAGTCGTTCATTACCAGTGGTATGCCTGCCAACTATGTGGAAATAATTTCTCCTGAAAAAACAGTTAAGATTCCTCTTAATCAAGTCAGGGTTTTTCCAGGGGGAAAAGAGCGGATATATATTTTATTACCGGATATATTGACATCGCTATCAACCCCCATCATCCGTTGGAATGAATTGGTGCTTAAAAAACCGTTGAATTCCGATGAAAACTGGGCAGGAACCATTGACAGGAAAAGTTTTTACCCTACCCCTTGTATTCCTTTATTGAAAGACGGAAACTTTTCCTCTGCGGAATCAAATGAAGGGTTCACTTACGAAACAACTAATAATAAAGTAAGTGTGAAGGGAAATATTTCCTTTGCTCAAACTTCAGGAATACAACTGGTAATTCACTTGAATATCGATCAGCAGGATATTCCAATGCCATTGATAAATGATCTTGACGGTCAAATTTTCACCAGAGATGGAGCCATTCCTATTTCATCAGGAGAAATTAGTTATATACCCACCTCCAAAGTTTTAAAAGGTTCCGGATTGGCTGAAGGTACTGTCTTGAACCAAAGTTTCGAATTTATAATTCCTGATTATCGGGGACAACCTGGAATATTTACTGTCAATGAGGGGGACAACCGGCAGGATGTTTTTTATATTTATAAAATTGACGGAATGCCTGAGGAAAACCTGACCATTAACAAATATGCATTAAAACCGGAAAACCTGGTAACCAAATCATTTTTTAATATCAACCCATTTGACATGGATTTATTGAATCTCGATGAATTGATTCCGGTCGCAAACTACCATAGCCAGTCAATATTGATTGATCCCAAACCCTCCCCTACCCTTTTACCTTTGACGAATAATGCTTTTGAAGGTAATTCACCAACTTTTGAACAATTGGTGAATTTGAGTTTACCTGTGTCATTGGGTCAAGTACCCTGGGAAAAAAACTTTACTTTTTCATTCGAAAACTTACCCATTTGGAATATTGATTTTCAGGAAGAAAACGGGAGTGGCGGTTTGAAAAAGATCGCTGTCAGGTATAAACCTCCCGGAAATCTTGATGAACAGCCAGCATTTGCAGAGAGACTCACCTACAAGCAAGTAGAGCAAATAAATGCTGGTTTTATGGAAATATTTAAATCTTTTGATGAAACCAGCGATACGGTAAAACTCAAGACCGGGATTTTACAATTATTTGAAAACAACAATCTAAAAACAGAGGCAAAGATCTCAGACAATTTTGAGCCATTTTTAGTCTCTACCATTAGTGGTTTTCGGGAGGCGGAAAAATATGCCCTTTCTTCAGGATCTGGAGATTTTAGCCCTTCTATGAATACTGAGGGGCTGGAATTACTTCCTGTTGAATTAATTCTGAAAAACGAAAATGAATTTCCGGAATCCAGGTCTTTTGATTTCCATAACACAGCCATATCAATAGCCTATGAAGACGACAGCATCGCCATTACTGCCTCAAATGAATCACAGGGACTGCAAAAATCAATGGTACCCAATTCAGGCTTGTTTGATATTTATCAATTTTATGGTACGCTGAGCCAACTTCCCCTGGAAGATGGGTATAAAACTGATATGGCTTTTTTTGATGTAAGCCCTAAAATGGTACTGAATATTGGACAGGATTCAAATCAGGAAAGGCTTCTTATCAAACCTGTTTACATACATGCCTCCGTTGAGGTTCAGGAAAGCCTGACCTACCAGGGCCAGGCGGCATATAAACTTAAAGTTCAATTCAATGGCTTGAACAACCCTTTATTTGCCGAAAGCTATGAAGAAGATTTCACGGGCACCTATTTTGTAAGCCAAACGTCTCCACATCAAATTATCAGGGCCTCCTTTGAAGAAGGTTTGGTCCTTCAATAGCCCATAAAATGAAAAATGATTTAGATTCAACTTCACTCCATCAATTGTTATTCCTCATCATCCTTGCTGTAGGTATGTGTATGAGTGCTTGTAAAGAGAAAATTCCTTCCCCTACAGAAGAAGAAGTGTCTCAGGCCATGGAGAATGGATATCTGGCACATGAAGGGTATAGCCGTTCCTTGAAATTTGTTGATGATTGGCTCAAACATGCTGATCCTGAAACCGGTCTTATACCCCGGAACCTGGGTGATAGCAAAGACATTTGGAATGCTAAAGATGCAGCGGCAGACAATTATCCATTTATGGTATTGACAGCAGCCATTTTGGACAGCAACCTGTACCAGGGTAAAATGATGCTAATCCTTGAAAAGGAAAAAAATCTAACCAATAGACTGGACCAGCTACCCGACACTTACTCTTTTTCAAAACAAGGATTTGAACAAGAAATCCTGAACAAAGATGAAATCATATTTGGGGCATCAGAATATGTAAAAGACGGATTATTGCCTCTGACAGAATACATTGGGCAAACGGCCTGGTCAGAAAGGATGATCGAGCTGGTGGATGACATTTGGAAGCATGCCGAATATGAATCACCATATGGGTTACTCCCCTCCTTGAATGTGGAAGTAAACGGGGAATTGTTACAGGTTCTTTCCCGGGTCTACTGGATGACTGGAGAAAAAAAATACCTTGATTGGGCCATCCGTCTTGGTGATTATTATTTGCTGGGTGAGCAGCACCCTACAGATGACTTTGAAGTGTTACGCCTCCGGGATCATGGATGCGAGATTGTTTCAGGTTTATGTGAATTGTACATTACTACTGCTTTTGCTGCAAAAGATAAGAAATCAGCTTATCAGGATGCCATATACCGTATGTTGGATCGCATATTGGAAGTAGGCACCAATGGCCACGGCCTTTTTTATAATCAAGTAAACCCCCAAACCGGAGAAATCCTGGATGAAGGTATTGCAGATACCTTTGGATATACCCTCAATGCCTATTATGGGGTTTATTTGTTGGACCAACATGAGGCTTACAGAAATGCAGTTTTGACAGCATTGGCCAATTTGGATCAATACGAATATTATGATTGGGAAAGAGGCAGTGCGGATGGATATGCAGATGCTATTGAATCTGCCCTCAACCTATATAATCGGGAAAAAAGCAGTGCAACTGCCAATTGGATCGATACCCAAACCCAACACATGTGGTCCCTCCAGGATTCTGCTCACAGAAGTGGGACCACAGCATATCAGGGAAATGGAATCATTGAGGGTTGGCATGGAGATGGGAACTTTGCCAGGACCACGCTGATGTATTGTCTCTGGAAAAGCCAGGGCCTGACCGCCAGGCCATGGTCCAGGCAATTATATATGGGTGCCATTCCAAAAGAAAATGGGTTACTTATTACCCTGTTAACTGAGGAACCCTGGAAAGGTAAAATCAATTTTGATGTACCCAGACACCAAGAGATTTTCCGATTGCCTTTGGACTATCCCAGAATCAATCAATTCCCTGAATGGTTTACCATTTCCCCGGATAAAAAATACCAGGTAAACTTCCCTTCAGGAGAAACCAGGCAAACCTATACGGGTAAGGAGTTGTTAGAAGGGCTTGAGATTGATTTGGAAGAAAACCAGCAGGTTTCCTTGCTGATTTACCCACTGGAAAAGTGAAAACTGTCCAGCGCTCTGAAGCCTTCCAGTAAATCTGTTAATTCACTTTTTTGGGGATGTCCTGAAAGAAGAAATAGCAGTTCTTTGCCCGCAGTTTTAACGGGTAAATTGGGGAAATACCTGTCTCTGAGATAATGCGTCAGCTTGAGTACCATGAAGCCATCCATCCATTGCCAAAATCTTTTGAAAAAGGCGGCTTTACTACTGGATTGTCTCCTTATTTCTTCAACCTGACTTTCAAAATTCACTTCTTTCAAAAACTCATGGATGGGATTGGGTAGGTCTAACTCTTCGGCCTTTTGCGAATAAAATAAAGGAACCTGAATAAAAAATGATCTCATACAGCGATAAATATCAGGATGATAGGTAACTTTTTCCGGATTTGAAGCTGCCAAATATTCCAGTTGAGCTCGGCCTGTCCCAAAGGGTACCCGGTCGGATATCCGACAGGAGGGATAAACCGTACCTGACAAGTAGGTAAACCCATTTACAGGAAGTAGCTTGTGCATAAAGTAAAAATCCTCTCCTGCCTTTCTCCTATTCATGCCCCCCGACCTGGCATAAGCAGATGCTTTTACGGCCATACAGGAACCCACTGTGTGGCAGGCAAAGGGATACCCGGCCCATTTCAATCCCTGAATATAACAGCGGAGATGAAGTTCATATTGAATGATTCCCAACTGTAACTGTTGGTCAGTTTCCAGTCGATAAGGATGGTCAAATTGGAAATGGGCCAATTTGATGGCCGGATCACTGAAACCTCTTTGGGCAGCCTGAAAATAATCAGGAGAAACTTCACAGTCGGCATCCAAACACAGAATAGGCCCATCCTTTCCCAGCATTCCCCAACGCCTCAGGGCCTCATCCATGCCTATTTTCCTCGCCCATCCTGCTCCTGCTTTATTGGCTGCAAGCTTTTCCTCTCGTATGACTTTGATCTGTAAAACTCCCTGCTTGTGCTGGTCTTTCCAGGATTCTATTTGGTCTACTGTTTTTTGATTTGCCTCCAGAACAGATTGACTTGACGTGGCAGCAGCATTGATTACAATGATGACTTCTACGGTGCCCTTCGGGCGTTTACATTGGTGCAAAGAGTTTAAGGTATCACGAATATCTGGTTCATTAAAGGAGGGTATGACGACTATCAGGCACAGGTCCATAGCAGGTACATCCTGGAAAAAGGGTGGTTTTACCTGAAATCTCTGGGTGTAGGTTTGGATTATTTCCTGCATGGATTTTGTCGGGTTGGGTATAGTTCAGGGACTACAAAAATGAAAAAGAAATACTACATTTGTTTTCTTTGATCGCAAAATTTCCATTTTCCCAATATGAAATATTCCATAGACCTTACCGTTTCCTCCTCCCAGGCCTGGCTGGATGCCGTCATGGGCGATTTTAATGCCTTTCTTCAGGACCATGCGGATTGCGAAAGAAAAGCTTCCGCTATGGCAACTTCATTGATCGCGAAATACCCTGACCGGGAAAAAATCATTCCGGACATGATCGAGACGGCCATAGAGGAACTGGAGCATTTCCAACAGGTATTTGAACTCATGCAGCAAAGAAAAGTGGCCTTGAATAAAGAAATGAAAGAGGATCCCTACATCCGGCAATTGATGCCATTAACTCATGGGGGAACACCCGAAAGCAGGTTTCTATCACGCATGCTTCTGGGATCAATAGTAGAATGCAGGGGTTGTGAAAGGTTCAGAATGATCTCTGAAGCTCAGGAAGATGAAGACTTAAAGAAATTCTACAAAAATCTATGGACCTCAGAAGCCAAACATGGGAACATTTATGTAGAACTGGCACTGGAATATTTTGATGAAAAAATCGTTTACGACCGTTTGCAAGAAATGATGGAATTCGAAGGCGGGGTAGTAAGAAACCTGCCCATCAAGCCTGCCTTACATTAATCTTTCTTATCCTGATTTCCTTTTGGTAGTCCTGAAGCTTGTAAGGCCTTTTTCTCCTCCAGCTTTTTTTGGATAATATCTGCCGGATATTTCAGGGTAAGCTCTCTGATTTCATAGGAAAACTCGTTATAAAGTTCCTGCCAGATTTTCCTTTCCTCAGGAGTATATTCATAAAATCCATGCCCGTTGAAGATGCCTTTACCTCCGGCATCTACAATCTCATTGATCACCTTACCCGGAGCCGCATCATTGTTTAGCGTAGGGAACAAGTCTTTCATTACTTCCCTGTAACTCCCTATACCGGTAAAGTCCATCCAGCGAAAAACACCCATCATGGGCAGAAAATATCCGGCTACATTTCTGCATGCCCTATCCACATCTTCCACGGTAGCAAAATCGCCGTCTACCAGGTGCATGGCCTCCCGATACATGGCATACATCAACCTGTTGGCAATAAATCCCGGAAGATCTTTTTTAACCAAAACCGTTTCCTTTTGCCATAACTCGCCCAGGTCATAAAGAAATTGTGCTTTTTCCGGATCACTATTTTCACCACATATCACTTCCAGAAAACGAGTAGTGTAGGCAGGTTCCATCCAGTGTAAACCGAAAAACCTACCGGGATTACTGACAAACTGTTGCAATGCTGTGATCGGAATGGCTGAGGTATTGGTAGTTATGAGCGTGTCTTGGCCCACAATACCATCCAGTTTTTGAAAGATTTCCGTTTTTAATTGCTTATCCTCTTTAATGGATTCAATAACGAGCTGGCTGTTTTTTAAGGCTTCTAAATCTCCTGAGACAGAAAAGTTTTTAAGATAATTCTCCGCTTTACCCTGAATCAAGCCCTTTTCAACTGCCAGTTTGAAATGATTTCTAACCCTCTGGGCACCGGATTCGAGGGCATCAGACAGTAGTTCCACGCCCACCACCGGGTGCCCTGCCATCAACATACAGGCAGCAATACTACTACCCATCAGACCAAGACCAATGATGCCTACCTGAAAATTATCAGGTTTAAACTCTTTTGACATATCTTTTATTTATAAAAGCATACTTGAAAAAAATAAGATAATTGGAAAATCAGCAGGAAACCCCGAATTACAAGGTTACCACTTTTCCAGTTCTGACAGATTCATCACATGCAAAGGCTATTCTGAGACTATTGACGGCATCTTCCATATGGTTACTCAAATCCGTATCCTCATGAATGGATTGGAGAAAATATTCCTGTTCGCGTTTACACAATGCGTTGTGGTCCGGCTCGTCCTTTAGGTCAATCCATTTATCATCATGTGCAAATTTTTCATTTTTGTCCAGTTCAGAGCGGTGAAACAATAAAGACTCTGTTTTGGTATGGGATTCGATACTGTCAGATTTCCCACTTCCTCCGGCTTCTTTGGCAACAATGGATACGGAGCCGGCAGGCCCAAAAACATCTTTGATAAAAAATGCCGTTTCACTGACCATTGGTCCCCATCCGGCTTCATACCAACCCACGGACCCATCTTCAAACCTGATCTGCAGGTTACCATAATTGTAATTACCAGCTGGAATTTCTTCCGTTAATCTTGCTCCAATTGCATATACCTGAATGGGTTTCGACCGGGTCATTTGACACATGACATCAATGTAATGCACTCCACAATCCACTATGGGACTAAGACTTTTCATCAGGTTCCGGTGCAGTGTCCACATCTTACCTTCACTTTGCTGGTTCAAATTCATGCGCATGACCAGGGGCTTGCCCAGCTTTTGACTCATCTCAATAAATTTCTCCCAGGAAGGATGGTGCCTCAAAATGTAACCTACTACCAGCTTTTTATTATTTTTCCTGGCAGCATTGACCACCCTTATGGCTCCTTCTACAGTATCGGCCAGCGGCTTTTCCACGAATACATGACATCCTCTCTCAAATGCATCAATAGCAAAAGTTTCATGTGTATCCGGATAGGTAGAAATGCTTACTGCATCAGGATGGGTAGCATCCATGGCTTTGTAATAATCATCATACAGGGCATAGCCTCCCCCTAGTTTTTCATTAAGAATTTCCTTTGTTTTCCCTCCCGATACCAGGCCTACAATCTCATAACCATCAAGTTGGTGATAAGCCAGGGCATGGGATGCTCCCATATTGCCACAGCCGACTACTAGTATTTTTATTGTTTTTCGGGTCATGCTTGATAATTTTTGTATTTCAGGTTTGTCTTTTATAGATTCAGTCCAATTTATAAAATTTTATCTTAACCAAAGGAACTTCAGGTCAATTCTTTCGTCCGGGTTAAAAAGTATTCTTTTTAACCCTTTACAAGCCTCCTGGAATCAAATTGAAACAATCATTGGTAAGAAAGTTTGAATGCAGTAGTAGCCGCTTTCATTATTCGGAGTGTTGTAAGCCATCCGGTAAAGATTCCAAATATACCATTAAATCGCTTAATTCCTGACGATCAAGCACTTCTTCCAGTCCAGCCGGCATTAGGGACTGACTGGAAGAAACTATCTCACTAATTTCATTTTCATCAATTTTCACAACGGTTTCCGGCCCCACAGCCAATGCATACCTGCCATCCTCAAATCCTTGGATAATGCCAATGTAATTCTGGTTTTTTGTCTTTACAGACATTGTTTCGTACTCTCTTGCAAAACTGGCATTTGGATAAAGAATGGCTTCTAAAATATCATGTCTGTTTCGGATTTCTCCAATATTCGTAAGGTCTGGACCAAAAACCCCTCCGGTTTCAGCCACAGCGTGGCAACTGCCGCAGGTCCCTTTACCAAAGAATATTTCTCTGCCACGTTCTACATCCCCAGGTAGTAATTCCATTGAAAGGCCTTCCAAATGTGCTAGCCTCCCTTCCTGATGTCGGGTCAAACTGTCCAGCAAAACTTTATCATTGCCTTGAAATATATCCTTTACCAGGCTTATAGAAAGCTTGTCCCAAATTGCCTTTCTTCCAAGCAAGTTTTCCTCCAGGACATACAAAAGTTCCGGGCTAGTAATTTCAGGGAGGCTCTCCAACAGGTAGTATATGTTTGAATCCGAAACCTGCGGAAGAATTTCACTCATGATCCATTCTAATCTTGATGCAGTCACATTCAGGTTTCTGATTAAGCTGGCAGATAAATGCTTTGTTGGCTGATGATCACTGGCCAAAAATTGCAGGGCTATCCATCGAAATTCTGCTTCGCTTACTTCCTGCCCATTACCAATCAGGGATTGATAAGCTTTTAATCTTAGCGCAGTATCCAGGCTATCCGATTGCGCCAAATAAAGCAACTCCTGGTTAAAATCAGGTATACCCATGCTTGCTATAAGCTTAACAATTGCTTCTTTGATCCCATTTTCACCATTACTCATTGATCGGATCAGGCTTTCCTGTAATGCCTGGGTAAAATCCTTTGGAGGATGGGTCTGAAGCAGGTTGATTAACAGTAGCTTTTTTTCTTTATCCTCGCCCTTCATTTGATTTGTCAGAAAGCCCTGTACGGATAGTTTGTTGACAAAAACAGGCCATAACTCCATCATGGTCGATTCCTTACAACTCCCACTTTCCAGGCATGCATTCAGATAAGTAAGAAAGGATTGTTCCCATTCAGGGTGATTTTTTAAAATCCAACCTGCGGTATGCTTTTCCACGCTGTCCTTTGAAATCAGGTAAGGGGCAATGTCCTTTTCTACCAATTTTTCAGATCCCTTTTGGTCCAAAGCTATCAAAGCGGCCTTATTGAACCCCTTAGCCTTTAAAATAGCTAAAAGCTGTTCCTCATTCTTCATCTCTATTAAGGCATAAATAGCCGCATGCTCGAAATAACGGTCAGAAGGAAAACTCTCCATGGCATCCAGCAGGGGCATTGTAGCCATGGGAGACCCAATTTGCCCAAGGGCGGTAGCCAGCTGCCTGGCCAGGGGTAAAGTAGGGTTATTGGTCAAAACAGCCAGCAGTTCTTCCACAGCAGTGTTCACTTCTGCCATACCCAAAACCCTTGCTGCGGCAGTTTTTACCAGTTCACTATCATCATCTAATCCCTTTATAATTTGATTCCATGCTCTGGGGTTTTGGGTCCTGAACAATAAAAAAACGGCCTTTGCCCGAACCTGCTCTTCTGGATGTTCTTCCATCATTTTAATCAGATAGGGAATGGCCATCAATGGTTCCCTGAGCATTTGTTCTCCTGCTTTTTCTGCAACTCTGATTCTGGGGTCTTCCAATAGCCCCGCCAATTGTCCCATGTTCAGGTCTTCCCAGGGGATATTTTTTCCCCAAAGGTCATCTGCTATGACTTTATCAGACAAATTTTTGACCCTGAAGATTCCACCAGCTACCTCAGGCTTTGCTGTTCTGCTCAAGGGACAACCTGCTATAAACCAGCCACCAGTATTCAGGAGCAGGAGGTTACCGTCCGGCTCCTGCAAAACATCGGTAGGGTGGAAATCTGATCGCTGGGAAGTAAGAAAA
This sequence comes from Cyclobacterium plantarum, assembly GCF_011290685.1. Taxonomy (GTDB): domain Bacteria; phylum Bacteroidota; class Bacteroidia; order Cytophagales; family Cyclobacteriaceae; genus Cyclobacterium; species Cyclobacterium plantarum. Next base: position 244,665 of record NZ_JAANYN010000004.1, on the reverse strand, counting down.
TGATAACTTTCGGTATCAAAACTGGCACCCTGAACTGTCAAATTGGTCTGTACAATCCTTCCGGTATTAAACTCTGCATGAAAAAGGTCACCTTCAAAATCAGTCCCCCAGAAGGAACTCTGATACCTCATCAAACCAGAGGGAGAAACCCGGGCCATCTGATGCATGACAGGCATTAATTCACCGGTCCTGACCAGGTTGTCTTCCTGAATTACCCGATGGGATTTTGGATAAACTCCGCCTTCAACCCAGTGCATTAAGGCATCCCTGAAACCTCCCTTCGGATCTGTAAAATAAGTCATGGTACCCAGAACTTCACCTGAAGGGGTGAATGCCAGCTCAATGGCATTGTCAAATCCACCTCCGGCAAATTGCTGCAGTTGACTGCCATTGGGCAAACAGCGCCAGATCCTTGCCCCTTTCCCCTTAAAATGAACAAACTCCTTACTTAATATGTCATAACCCCTTCTGGCATCCGCCATGTATAACCATCCATCAGGCCCCATAAATGGCCCACTCAGAATGGCTGCGTTGTGGTTAAGGGTCCAGCCGGATAAAAGTACTTCCTTTTCATCTGCAACACCATCTCCATTATTATCCGTAAACTTCACCAAATCTGGCGAAGCGGTTACAATGAGGCTTCCATCCAGATAAACGGCGCCCATAGGAAAGGGCAAACTATCCGCATATATGGTCTTATGATCAAAAATACCATCCGCATCTGTGTCTTCGAGAAGCAAAATTTGAAAGTCTGGATTTGCCAGAATACTGCCTGTACTTTCCGTATCCCCACTTGATTCCATCACGAAAAGTTTTCCCTGGTCATCAAAAACGGCAAACATGGGGTATTTTACCAAACCAGGCAGGGTAGCTTCTTCAACTACAAATCCTTCCGGAACAGTAAACCCCTCCAAACTTTCCTGTTGAGGTTTCCAAAAATGAAGACTTCCCCACAGCGCAAAAATTAAAACCAATACAACAAACCAAAACCATATAGGCTTGTTTCGTTTCAGGTGAATTCCCATATTCAGTTTAAGCCTTAGGATATTCTTTTGTCCTATCAATTAAAATCGGGAAAAACTGACCTTTCAGTTGTTCTCCGGGAGAAAAAACAGGCACACCTGCCAGTAATTCTTCATGGGTATTGGATTGGGTACCGTCGGCAAAAACATTCAGAACAAAGGCCCTTCTCGATCTTTCAGATTTATTTTCGTAGGAACCATGGACCAAAAGTGGATGGTGGAAAGTACCATAACCTCTTTTCATTTCTATAGGTACAGGTTGAAATTCTTTCTTTTGGGCTTCATTGAGGTAATCCATTATACCATCCATGTCCCCCGCCAGTTCAGGTTTATCCAGCAAGCCCCAGCGGTGGCTTCCAGGTACATAATGCATGCAGCCATTTTGGGTATCCGCATCATCCAAGCCCACCCAACAGGTGAGGTGCTGCATGGGAACGGACCGGGTCCAATAAGAGTAATCCTGGTGCCAGGCCACTACTCCGCCATGCCTGGCCGGTTTACAAAACAACTGGTCATGCCAAAACCTGACGGATTTGTCTTCAAGCAGCTGGCTGGCGGCCATCACAAAAGCCGGGTTCCATAAAATATCGTGAAAACCATCCTTAATGCGCCAGTGTCCCAGTGAATGAAACAACACTGTGTTGGGATCCGTGGATTCATTGGATTTAAATTCATAAAAAAGTTCGTTCCCTGGGTGTTCAGGGTCAGTCAATGCTTCTAATTCTTCATTCAATTTATCTACCTGCCAGGTTTCCAACAGTTTGATGTGAGACAAATACCCATTTTCTTTAAAGAATTTAACCTGCTCCGGAGAAAGCCTGTATTGCTCCCATTCCTCCTGACTTTTTGGCCATTCGAAAAGATCCGTCAGCAGTTTATGAAATTCAGATAAATCTTTTGCCATTTTTAGGGTCTGGTTTATGGATTAGACAATAAGGGAGCAATCTGCTCTGCCGAAGTAACTCCCGGAGGTAATGGGGTCACAGTCAAATTCCTAAAATGTATGGGTGCTCCTTCTGACTCCAGGCAGATATAGCCCTTTTTCTGACTTGATTGCCGGATACCATTGACAAATTTCCCATTGACGGACAACTTAATGACCCCATCCACACATACAACCAAGTAAGTATTCCATTCACCCTTTCCTAAACAGCGGTTTTCTATGGATTTACTTCTTGTGCCTCTGGGATTATCGGGAATAGTCTCCACTCCTCCTACACCGAAAAGCTCCCCATGCACATAGGCAATTGGGGGTAATTCTCCATTTTCCTTTTTATTTTGGTTTACCCAATCCAGTTCCAGCATTTGTACTTCAACCCCATCCGGAAGTCGGTTTTCACCAGGTGCAGCACTGGACCAGACAAATGTGCCTGAATTGCCCCCGGCTTCCATGTGCTTCCATTCCACATACATGATGAAATTTTCATATTGCTTTTCAGATCGGATGACACCGATGGGCAAGCCTTCACAAACGAGCTCATTGCCTTCAAATCTCCAGGTATCTTCACCAGTATTGACATCATACCATTTCATGGGATTTTCTTCCTCACTTTTCCCCTGGATCAAGGCATTCAGATCTTGCTCCTTTCCAAAGTCGAATAAATAATCCTGGGCAACTACACCTGCCAAAGAAAAATAATAAAATAACAGCAGGGCACTTAAATTTTGGGCAATCCTCATAAAATACAGATCTATGTTTTGGTTATTTTTTAAACTACCTTGGTTACTCCTGGTACCGCAGCCGGAGGGACATCCACTACCAGATCCCAGCGGTAATCATCTGCAGCCGGTCCGAGTTTATTTTCGCTTTTCATGGCCTCTTCCCAGGTAATGCTCTGCCCACTATAGCCCACCATGCGTCCAAGAACAGCGAGCATGGTACTGTTGGCCATCAATTCCCCTTCATTCATGGGTTGCCCTGCACGGATGGAGGCAAAAAGCTCTTCGTGCTGGGTCTCATAGGGATTATTGAATTCACCGTCATAATCCCATCGATTGGCACCCATGGTGGCATGCACCCTTTTTCCAATGTCTACCGAAGCAAATCCCTCTGTACCTGCAATGTCCACTTTGTTGGTATTGGAACAACCTTTTTGCTGCCTGCTGAAATGAACTCCCTTGATATTGTTTTCATACTCGTATTCGATAGCAAAATGGTCATAAATGTTTCCCCATTGCTCTTCTGTCCGGGATTGTCTTCCGCCTGTTCCCGTGGCACGAATGGGTAGCCTGTCTCCCAGTGCCCAAGACATCATGTCCAAACTGTGTACCATCATTTCTACGATATAGTCCCCGGACAACCAGTCATAATAATACCAGTTTCTCAATTGGTATTCCATCTCCGTCCAGTTATCCTGCCTGGGTTTGTACCAAAGTCCTCCGCCGTTTCTGGCAGTAAATACCGTAGTCACATCCCCAATTTCGCCATCCAGGATCCGGCTAAACAAAGCCCTTTTGGGAAAGTCATACCGAAAGGTAAATCCCGACACCACGGAGAGCCCTTTTTCTTTTGCTTTTTTGGCAGTTTCCAAAACGCTCCTGACCCCCGGCGCATCCACGGCTACAGGTTTTTCACAGAAGACATGTTTGCCGGCATCTACAGCAGCTTTGAAGTGGGCAGGACGAAAAGCCGGAGGCGTGGTCAAAATCACCACATCTACTCCCGCATCCAATACTTTTTGATAAGCATCAAAACCCACAAATTTATGGGCCCCATCCACTTTAACCTGGTCCGGATTGATTTTCTTCAGGGATTGGAAAGACTCGTCCAGATAATCGGAAAAAATATCTCCCATGCAAGTCAAAACGGCGTCTTTATCTGCTTTCAGTGCCTGGGCAGCTGCTCCTGTACCGCGCCCCCCACAACCAATCAATCCAACTTTCAGTGGTTCCCTGCGTGCTGCCTGAGCATGCGGGATACTTAATCCAAAGGGCAATAAGGAACTACCTATAACTGCAGTTCCGGTTGATTTTAAAAATCCGCGGCGGTTATCTTTTTTACTATTCATGGTTTTGATATCGTTTGTGGGTGTCAAATACCCTGTATTTTGCTGAATAAGTCCCAAAATACAATATGTCTTTTCAAGTTCAAACAATTTTTATATCAAAAGGCAAATGAGTATGGATAAAAATATTTGCATTTGTTATCAATCCCCAAAAAATAATATCTTTGGATAAATTGACAATAAACCTTTCATGCAAGTACCCAAACAAAAAACCAGGCCGGATCTATCTTTTCTGGCAGCCCAATTACAGGGAGAAGTATTGACAGACGCCGGTAGCCTGGCCATGTATGCCACAGATGCGAGCATCTACCAGATCCTGCCATTGGCAGTGGTCCTTCCCAAAGACGAAAATGATGTAATTAAGACAGTATCCTGGGCAAGTGATAAAAAGCTTACTATTTTACCAAGAGGAGGAGGCACCAGCCTGGCAGGACAAACGGTAGGACAATCCATCATTCTGGATTTTTCCAAATACATGGACCAAACCCTGGAAATCAATCAGGAAGAAAAGTGGGTAAGGGTTCAACCGGGAAAGGTCAGGGATGTGCTGAACGAAGAGTTGGCACCGATGGGCTTGCATTTCCCTGTAGATCCTGCCACTTCCAGCCGGGCCAATGTAGGAGGCATGGTAGGCAACAATTCTTCCGGAACCAAGAGTATCATTTATGGCAAAACGGTAGACCATATCATCGCAGCTAAAGTGCTACTCTCCGATGGCACCCTTTTGCATTTGAAAAAAACTGACCCTGAAACTTATCAGCAAATTGCATCCCAACCTTCAAGGGAGGGAGAAATATACAGGGAATTCAAGCAAATCATTGAACAAAATAAAACCTTAATCAGGGAGAAATTTCCCAAGGTAATGCGCCGGGTAGGAGGATACAATCTGGATGAGTTTGTGAATACGGATGAATGGAATCTGGCAAAGCTGATCACAGGGAGTGAAGGAACCCTGGCAACTACACTGGAATTAACCCTAAACCTGGAACCTCTACCTAAATTTAAATCTGTCTGTGTAGTTCATTTTACAGCTGTACTGGATGCAGTAGGGGCCGTCACTCCCATTCTCAAATACAAGCCATCGGCTGTTGAAATTCTGGATAAAATTGTGGTGGATCTAAGCCGGGAAAATCTTACCACCAGCAGGCATTGCCACTTTATCTCTGGAAATCCCGATGCCATTTTGATAGTGGAATTTTACGGGGAAAGTTTGGCAGAGGTGATGGAAAGGCCCACTGCCATGGTCAAAGATTTACAGGAGCAGGGATTGGGCTATGCTTATCCCCTGTTTCCACAAGGACCGGAATATGAGGATGTCTGGGTAGTCAGGAAAAAAGGGCTGGGTTTGATGCTGGGGATCAAGGGGAAAAAGAAACCCCTCCCATTTATTGAAGATGCCGGTATTCCTACCGTACACCTGAAAGAATACATTGACCGTACCCTTCAAATTTGCAAAAAGCACGAGACGGATGTAGCCATGTACGCCCATGTCAGTGTTGGTGTCATCCATGTACGTCCTATTCTGGATTTAAGGCAGGAAGCCGATATCAACAGATTAAAGGCCATTGCGGAAGACACTTTCAATCTGGTCATGGAATATGGTGGCTCCTGGAGCGGAGAGCATGGAGATGGCTTGGTAAGGAGTGCATTCAATGAGCGTTTTTTTGGCACCGGAATTTATCAGGCTTTTGTTCAGGTGAAACAATTATTTGATCCTGAAAACCTGATGAACCCGGGAAAGATTGTCAAAGCCCAAACCATAGAACATAATTTAAGGTATGGAGCCGCCTATAAAGATCAGAAAGTAGCAACTTCCTTTCTTTACAAGACCGAGCAAAGCTTTCAGGAATCGGTACACATGTGTACAGGTGTGGGCGAATGCAGAAAATTACTGGGAGGTACCATGTGCCCCAGTTTTAAAGCTACCCGGGAAGAAGAACATTCCACCCGGGGAAGAGCCAATGCCCTGAGGATGGCCATGTCTGGTCAATTGGATGAAAAAGGGCTGGCTAGCGAAAGGCTGCAGGAAACCTTATCCCTTTGTCTGAGTTGCAAAGCCTGCAAATCCGAGTGTCCCAGCAATGTAGACATGGCAAAAATGAAAAGTGATGTCATGCAAATCTATTTTGACAAGAATGGAGCAGGGTTAAGGGATAAAATGATTAAAAATGCACCCATGATGGCCAGAAAATTTTCAGGTTTTCTGGCGGGCCTGGTCAATGTCATACAGGCTTCCTCCCTTTTCAGAAAAGGGCTGGACAAAATTGCCGGTATTGACCAGAGACGAATGCTTCCGGCTTATGCCCCTGAACCTTTTTACAAATGGTTTGAAAAGAATAACCATTTCAAGTCCGATAAGAAAGTGGTGTTATTTGCAGACACCTATTTGAATTTCCATGAACCCGCTGTGGGAAAGGCGGCTTTAAAATTACTGAATGATTGTGGCTTTGAAGTAATTCTGGCCAACGTAGGCTGCTGCCAGCGACCCAAAATCTCTCATGGCTTTCTACGGGAAGCAAAGAAAGAGGGTATGAGCACCCTGAATGGGTTACTGAAATATATGGATCAGGGCCTGGATATTGTCCTTTGTGAGCCCAGTTGTGCTTCCGCTTTAAACGATGATTTTCCAGATTTGCTGGAGGATGACATTCTGGTGAAAAAATTGAAAAAACAGGTGATGATGATTGACCTTTTTCTGGCCAGGGAAATGGACAAGGGAAACCTACCTATAAAACTGAAGGCTAAATCTGATCAATTGTGGGTGCACGGACACTGCCACCAAAAAGCACTTTACGGTACGCAAGCCATGAAAAAAACATTGCTTGATCCGGAATCCTATTCAGAAATCCCTTCCGGATGCTGTGGAATGGCCGGATCTTTTGGCTATGAAAAGGAGCATTATGAATTATCAGAGAAAATAGGCCAGGAAATTCTATTTCCGGCAATAACACAATCCCCTTCTGATGCTACTCTGGCCGCTTGCGGTTTTAGCTGCCGACACCAGATCGAACATTTCACAGGTCGCAAAGCCAAACATTGGGTAGAATGTGTGAAAGTGGTCCTTGATTGATCAGCAACACACTTGATAATATGTTTAATTAACAAAGGAGCAATAACCAATATCCCCAAATGGAGAATAAAAACAGAAGAAATTTCATGAAAAAGAGTATTCTGGGTGCAACCGGAATTTACATCGTACCTTCCCATGTGGTGAGTGGATTGGGTCATGTTCCTCCCAGCGATAAACTCAACATCGCCGGAATAGGGGTTGGCGGAAAGGGAAGACCCAATCTGAATGCCATGAAATCAGAAAACGTGGTGGCACTGTGTGATGTGGACTGGGATTATGCAAAGCCTTGTTTTGAGGATTTCCCTAAAGCCCATAAGTTTCAAGACTGGAGGGAAATGTTTGATACCGTGGGAAAGGATATAGATGCTGTGATGATAGCAACCCCGGACCATACCCATGCGCTGATTGCAGCTACGGCATTACAACTGGACAAACATGTGTATTGCCAAAAACCACTTACCCATTCCATTTATGAATCCAGGTTGCTTACCAAACTTGCCAGTGAACACAAGGTGGCTACCCAAATGGGCAATCAGGGCAATTCAGGAATTGATGCCAAAGAGGTGATAGAATGGATACAAAATGGTGAAATTGGAGAGGTCAGAGAGGTGCATGCCTGGACCGACAGGCCCATTTGGCCACAGGGTTTGGAAAGGCCGCAAACAAAAATGTCTATTCCCAAAACCCTGAATTGGGACCTGTTCCTTGGGCCAGCACCTTATCGGCCATACCATGAGATATACACACCATGGAACTGGAGAGGTTGGTGGGATTTTGGAACCGGAGCTTTTGGTGACATGGCCTGCCATGTACTGGATCCGGTCTATGCAGCCCTGAATTTGGGTTACCCTACGGAGATTGAAGGTACTTCTTCTCCCATAAATACAGAAAGTGCTCCCCAATCCGAACAAGTCAAGTTTCATTTTGCAGAAAGAAAACCATTGGAAAAAGTAAATTTACCGGAAGTGGATGTGTACTGGTATGACGGAGGATTACTCCCCTACCGACCGGAAGGTTTACCTGAGGGCATTGACCTCATGGCAGATGGACTGGGAGGCTGCATATTTGTCGGTAGTAAAGATACCTTGTATTGTGGGTCCGGAGGTGTTGGTAGAAGATTGCTATCGGGCAGAGAACCAAAAGTAACTCCCTGGCTCCGGAGGATTCCCTCTGCCAAAGGCTACAAAGACGGTCCACATGAACAGGATTGGATTCGGGCCTGTAAAGAAGCTCCTGAAAACCGGACCGAATCCACAGCCAATTTTGCCTATTCAGGACCATTCAACGAAATGGTGCTTTTAGGTGTTTTGGCCATCAGACTGCAAAGCTTGCACAAAACCCTCGCATGGGATGGGACGAATATGCGATTTACCAATATCACCCCCGAGGACCAGCTCAGGGTAAAGCAATCAGACGGATTCACCCGGGTAAACGGCAAACCTCGGTTTAACAGTCAATTTGTTGATCTGAATGCAGAAGAGGCCATTCAGGAATATATCCGGCACCGGTACAGGGAAGGCTGGTTTTTGCCTGGATAAGATAAAATAACATGAAATGATATAATTTAGGCTAATGGTGTGCCGTAATATTAAACCAAATACCACTAAAGACTAAAAGCCTGCTTCAAAAACCTCTGCCCCCCTTACCGGCATCTTGCATAAAAACACGCCTCCACTCTGTGGGTATTTCTGAATCATATCGTCAGACAAGTTTTCCCTTGCCGTGGTAATTAGCAATTCATTATTCTCAGGTCCTACAAAGGCACATGAGGTAACATGTGGCGCGGCAACATCTATCTTGTCCAATTGCATCCCTGTTTTGGGATCCCATTGGTATACACCAAATCCACCATAATGCGCTACCCATAACTTACCGTTTTGGTCCATACACATGCCATCGGGTGTGCCCATTTCTTCCGGAATACTCACCGCAATCTCCTTAAAACTAATAAATCCTGTTTCTATATCGAAATCAAATGCCTGGATTTTCCGGGTGGGGCTGTCGATGTAATACATGGTCTTCTGATCCAGTGACCAACAAATTCCATTCGAAATGGTCACCAAATCGATTTTTTTCTTCACCTTAAGATCCAGGTCCATGCAATACAATGCACCTGCATTTTGGGTAAATTTGGTGCTCATTGTTCCAGCCCATAATCTGCCTTTTGCATCACAGGAGCCATCATTGAATCGGTTTTCCGGTCGTTCTTCCTCCACTTCAGCAAGCCAGCTCAAATCGGAAGTTTCAGGATCAAATCTGGCCAGTTTGGCATCCAATGCCAGCACCAATTTCCTGTTTTGGCCAGGCACTACTAATGAAAGCCGATGGGGGAATTCCCATTTTTTACTGTCTTTTTTTACTGGATCAAACTTGTACAAATGACCCTTTTCTATATCCACCCACATATAACATTGTTGCCCTTTATGCCAGGTGGGACTTTCCGCCAGGATACATTGGGCATCAACTAACAAATCTGCTTTCATAATTACTTCAATTTAATCTTTACAAAACGGGTTGCTTTCTTCCTGATTATCAGGCCCAGGCAAGACAAACATGCCAGTGCCTGGCTTGAATAATATCTGGCTATTGAAACCCATTTTAGCATGCTTAATGTCCCATTTAGCCGTTTCTCAAAGTACTAAAATTGGTCTGAAATGAAAAGAAACCATTGATCAAGGCCAATATCTGGCTATTTTATTCTTTAGAAATAAAACACTTCTTTCCAGTTGATCCATTCCATCCACCCCATCTTCTATACTGATCCATCCATCAAATCCAACACTTTTCAATTCTGTGAATATGGCATCATAATCATTCAATCCTTTTCCGATTTCTCCGTGACTCAACCTTTTGGCATAGCCAACAGCACCTCCTTCTTCTTTTTGAAGGTCTTCTATGGTGCCGTATTTGAGGTACCGGTCACTGGCATGCATGCTTACCACCCTGTGGGAGACTTTTGCCAGCAATTCCAAGGGGTCTTCTCCTGCCAAAAAGGTATTACTGGGATCGTAATTTACACCAAAGTTGGGATGCTGGATGCTGTCTACAAGTTGACAAAAAACATCCATTTTCTGGGCAAATTCCGGATACTCCCAGAAGTCATCTTTGTAGTGGTTTTCCAGAATCAGAGTAATTCCCCTCTCCTCTGCATAAGGAATACAGGCCATGATAGATTCAGAAGCAAGTTTAACACCCTCATTGATGCTCAGTTCCGGCCTTTTTTGCCCCGAAAGTACCCTGCAATAACTGCCGCCAAGAGTATGGGTCATGTCAATCCAGTTTTTTTGTTTTTGGATTTCATTTTCCCGGAATTCCCGGTCAGGATGTGTAAAATCAGGGGAACAACACATCATAGGTATCACTTTACCTGTATCTTCCACCATTTTCCTGAATTTCGGCCAATTGGATTGATCCTCCATTTCCAGAAAACCTGCATACCACTCCAGGCCATCAATGTCCAGTTTGGCTGCCAGGCGGATCCATTCCTCAACTTTCATGGTACCATCCTTACACAGGGCCTGCATATAGGCTTTTGGGAATGCTGCTAATTTGGGCATATATTTTTCGTTTGTTTATTTGATTGTACTTGTATCTTTTGGTGCATTCCTTCCTATCAGGGGATACTGCTCCAATTCCATTACCTGACCACTGACAGGGCCGCATTCATCTGATAGCCAGAAAACGGCTCCCGCAGCTATTTCTTCCGGGGCAATGATCCTTCCGGCTGGGGCATACATTCCGGGTAAACTCTCGTACCAATTATCGGAAAGACCGTGACCTTTCTTTCTTTCTTTCTCCGTTTCTGTCAACACCCATCCCGGGTTGATCTGATTGACCCTGACCCCATGGTCCCGAAACAGGCTATCTCCAAGATTTCTGGTCATGGTCATCAATGCTCCCTTTGACATGCTGTAGGCCAATAAATTGGGTTCCCCACTCCAGGCATTGACAGAACCAATGTTAAGCACATTGCCTTTATTGCTTTCCAAATCAGGTAAGGCTGCTTTGATCAGTAAAAAAGGAGCAATGGAATTGATGGTCAGAACCTTTTGTAAAAAGGATTTATCAACGGACTGAAAATCAGAAGACACCACCCAGGCGGCATTGTTTACCACAGCGTCCAGTCTTCCAAAAGTTTTTTTGGCCAGACCTATCAGCCTGTCCGCGCAGCCCTCTTCCTGGAGGTCCTCCACATGTAAAACCGCCTGATGTTTTCCGATGGTATGGACCACTGCCTCTCCCCAGTCTTTTTCCAAACCATGAACTACAACTTTTGCACCTTCCTGGGCACAACGAATGGCAATAGCCTTTCCTATTCCGGTAGTACTGCCGGTTACGATGATAACTTTTCCTTTCAATCTCATTTTTAAACCGGTTTGAGTACACTTTTTACCACTTCACCGTGGTGCATTTTTTCAAAGGCCTCCAACCAGGAAGTTACCGGCCAGATGCCTCCGATTATGGGTTTTACATCCAACATACCAGAACCCATCATGCCAATTACCTTTTCCCATATGGGCCAGTTATGGCTAAAACTTCCCTGGAGCCGGACATTCTTCTGCACTATAGGGTCCAAAGAAAAGTTACAGGGTTGGGGGCCCCAGCCTACTTTTGTGATTTGCCCATTGGGTCTTACCAGATTCATGGCAATTTTCAGGGTGGCACTGGCACCAGCGGCATCTACTATCAGATCTGCTCCCAGACCATCCCTGGATTTAGCCCAATCTGTGGCATCTCCAATGATCCCCTCGCAGCCATATCCTTTGGCAATTTCCAATCTGCCTTTGTCTGCTTCCAGTCCAAGAACCGCTACTTCTGCCCCGTTAAGTTTCGCCATTACAGCACATAGCATTCCTATGGTTCCCGGACCTATCACCAGTACCCGATCACCAGGCTTGATGGCTGAATTCATGACCACGGCATTGTAAGCCACGCAACAAGGCTCTGTCAAACAAGCCTCTTCAAATGGAACCTGGTCCGGAACATGGTGAAGGCAACGTGCCGGAACTTTCACATACCGGGTCATGGCCCCATTAACTCCATATCCAAAGCCCTTTCGGGTGGGGTCCAAATTATACAGTCCTACCCTGCTCATGGGGTTCATGGGGTCGATCACGGCTGCGGTTTCACTTACCACACGATCCCCGGTATTCCATCCATCCACCCCGGGTCCAACTTCCAAAATTTTTCCCCCAAACTCGTGCCCAAGAACTACAGGATAATTTACCGGCCAGCTATGATCAGCTGTCCATTGGTGCAGATCACTGCCACAAACACCGACATTGGCCACTTCCAGCAAAACTTCCCCATTGCTTATCTCCGGCTTTTCAATTTCTCTCACTTCCACGGAACCTTTGGTCTCCGCATAATTAACTACAGCTGCTGATTTCATTGATATAAGGTTTTTTTAAAAGTTATTTCTGTTTAATAGCCACATCCCCATGTGCATGCACAGCCGCACAGATTTTTCTGAGAGAAGCTTCCAGGTCTCCATCGGCAGTTTTAAAGGCATCCGCATCAATGGTCAATGGTGCCCCAAGTACCACTAATGGAGCTCCAAAGCCAGGTGTAGAGATGGCTTGCTCCAAACTCAATCCACCAACAGCCTGTACTGGAATACTTACTGCGTCAACAATTTCCTTCAGTTGGTCCAGTGGGCTGGGCATGCGTTTTCCCTGTGCAGCGATCCCTCTCCTTTCATCATACCCAATGTGGTGAACAATAAAATCGCAGCCCAGGTCCTCCAGAAATCTGGCCCCCTGAACCATATCCGGACAGCCCAAATTATCCCCCATTACTTTTATACCATGGTCTTTACCTGCCTGTACCACACATTTGATGGTCTCCTCATGGGCTCTTGCCATCACAACTACATGGGTTGCTCCGGCCCTGGCCATCATTTCTGCTTCCAGATACCCTCCATCCATGGTTTTCAGGTCTGCAACTATAGGGGTGTCTGGAAAAGCTTCTCTCAACTTGCGCACGCCGTGCAAGCCTTCGGCAAGGATCAATGGTGTCCCTGCCTCCAACCAGTCCACACCGGCACGCATGGCCAGTGCTGCAGTTTCCAGAGCTTCATCAATATTGGTTAAATCCAGACTGATTTGAACAATTGGTTTCATTCTTTATGGTTAATTTTAAAGGTTATAGATTTATTATTATTGAATTGCGACCAAAGAATTTTTGAATTAGCATACTATATTACAGCAATTTTCAGGAGGAATGGGTAATAAAAAATAAATGAAAATGAAGCAAAGGCCGTGGGTATGCATGAATGTTTGGGGGTTGACTTTTTAAATCAATGCTGAAAGAAATCAATTTAATTAATTATTTTTAAATCTCCTTAGGTTTCACGTATGAATACATGGATTATTCACAAATGGACTATTGGGTTTATACCTGAATAAACAGGTAGGGAAAATTTATAAATAATTTTAAGCATGCAGGAAAATTGGGTTTTAAGTTGGGAAGAACCAATTTCGGAAAAGGAATTTAAAAATGCGCTACCTCTTATTTTCGAACAAAAAAGGAAGGAATTGGCCATTTTTCTAAGTCTTTATACTAAAACAGAGGGAGCTATAGCAGAAAATATCAGGCTGCTATCCTGGGAAGCCTCTGTTTCTATAATTAAGGGCTCATTGTGGCTGGGATTTAATAAGGTTTTTTATAATGCCTGTCTGAATATAAATGAAACAGATCAAGACAAAATGAAAATCGATTATGAAGCCAATTCACCTGTCACCAAAATCATTTTATCCGGCCCCTATATTCCTGAAAGAGAACCTGACGATATTTAATTTTTAAATGCATGAATTCATTTGATATAGCCATCATTGGCGGGGGTCCGGCTGGAGCCATGGCTGCCTACATAGCCGCTTCCCGGAATATGAAAGTATTGATCATCGAAAAGGAAATGCTGCCCCGTTATAAAACCTGTGGTGGCGGACTGGTATTTCGTGGCAGAAACCGCCTGCCTTTTGACATCTCCTCTTTGATACAAAGGGAATTCCATGAGCTTGAAGTATATTTCGAAAATTCCACACATTATTTCTCTACCAAAAGAACCGAACCTATTATCAGCATGGTGATGAGGGACGGATTTGATGCGTTGCTGGTGGATCAAGCAAGGGAAAAGGGTGCGCAAATTATGGATAAAACCCAATTAAATGGGTTAGTTCCAGTAGAAAATGGTCTTATCCTGCAAACTTCAGCCGGTAACATTCAATGCCGCTACCTGATAGCTGCAGATGGTGCACTAAGTCCTACGGCAAAAATGGCAGGCTGGGGGGAAAGCAGAAAGCTTATCCCGGCTTTGGAATATGAAGTCACTGTAGGCAAGGCGGACTTCGAAAGGTTGTCCAAAAAGGTGAGATTTGACGTGGATGCAGTTCCACATGGATATGCCTGGTGTTTTCCAAAAGAGAATCATTTGTCCATTGGAGTTGGTTGCCTGAAAAAGCAAAAAATAAATCTGAAAGCTTTATACCAGGATTACCTGGAAAAATTAGGTATAAAGGAAATATTATCCGCTTCCGCCCACGGTTTTCAAATTCCAATTAGTCCCCGCAAGGAAGGGTTTTCAAAAGGCCCGGTTTTTCTTGCAGGTGATGCTGCCGGTTTTGCAGACCCTCTGACTGCAGAAGGGATATCTAATGCCCTGTATTCAGGAGAATTGGTAGCTTCAGCAATCGCCGAGAATTTTGAGCATGTTCAAATCGCCAACCTGGCTTACCAGAAAAAACTGGAGGAAAAACTTTTACCTGAGTTGAAAACGTCGGCTATCATGGGCTGGGTCTTTTATACCCAACCCTCCCTGAGAAATCTGCTGATTCAGAAATATGGTCAAAAAGGCTGCGAATTGTTGACTGATATCTTTATGGGTAAAAAACCTTTTCCTGACAAGATCAAGAATAGGCTGAAAGAAATAATACCTATGCTCAAATTCACTGGGTAAAAGCTTCCGGCAAACTTCCCTCTTGTCAAAGCAAGGGTATCATCACCACAAAGCTGTCAGCTGTCACAAACAAAACATCCTCTTCTTTATTTAAGGCTACATTGGATACCAATTCTCCCACCTTCAACCTTCCCAAAAATTTCCCGGAAGGATTGAAAACCCATATTCCACCGGGTCCAGTGGCAAAAACGACTCCATCGCTCCTTATCTTTAAGCCATCCGGAAGTCCAGGTTCTCCCTGCACCAGCTGACTGGCATCCTGATAAATTCGGCCATTGGATAAGGTACCACCATTATCCAGGCTATAAATGTACCAATAAGGTTTTTTCGGATCGGAATTAGCTATAATCAACTCTTTTTCACCGGGTAAAAAGGCAAGACCATTTGGTCTGCTGAGGCTATCCAAAAGCAGGTCCAGGGTACCATCACGGCTGAAACGGTATACCCCCTGAAAAGGAATAGATTTTGCCGGATCCTCCATATTGAATTCCAAACCATATGGCGGATCTGTAAAATAAAGGTTCCCTTCCCTGTCATAAACCGCATCATTGGGACTGTTAAATGGTTTTCCTTCATATTCACTCACGATTGTTTCAAAATTGGGTTCCGGATCAGACAAGGGTGCTAGCATTCTGGCGAGCCGCCTGTCCCCATGCTGACAAAGAACAAGTTTACCAGCAGGATCCAGCAAGAGTCCATTGGATCCCAATTCCCCTCCACGGGAGACAGTTCCGGTAAAACCAGCAGGTTCCAGGTAAACTTTGGATTCTCCTCCCTCCTTCCAATAATGAATTTTATTGGCGGGTATTTCAGAAAATAAAAGCATTTCCTCCTCTTCCAGCCACAAGGGACCTTCAGTCCAGGAAAAACCACTTCCAATGATAGTAGCTTTGGCTGAAGAATGGATGATTTCTTCCAATGCCTTATCCGCCACATCAATAGTCAAGGGCAGATAGTTTCCAATGGAATCGGGATCACTATTTTCCAGATGGCTTTTGCTACCGGATTTTTCGGTCGAACATGCCGCCATTACCAGGAGGGCCGGAATAAGGAAATGGTTGAGTTTTAACATCACTTACTCAGTTACAGAAAACTTATACACACATTCATGGGCGTAAGTTTCACCGGGTCTCAAGGTTACTGAAGGAAACTGAGGCTGATTGGGAGAATCCGGAAAATGTTGGGTTTCCAGACAAATAGCTCCCCGTTTGCCATAGGTTTTGTCCCCTTTTGAAGGAGATGTTCCATCCATAAAATTCCCCGTATACACCTGAATACCAGGCTGATCGGTAAATACTTCCATTTTTCGGCCATTTTCAGGTACCCAAACGGTGGCAACCAGTTTGGTACCCCTGTTACCTTCTTCCCTGTTGATTACCCAATTGTGGTCGTATCCACCCCCTTTTTGCAATTGTTCATAGTCAGCATCAATCCTTTCTCCAATTAAATGGGCTGATGTAAAGTCCATGGGAGTACCTTCCACCGGCCGCAATTCCCCTAAGGGTATCAATACCTCATTGACCGGAGTAAATTTATCTGCATTTAATTCCAACATGTGATTGCGGACATCCCCTTCACCATGCCCATTCAGGTTAAAGAAAGAGTGGTGGGTGAGGTTCACGATAGTAGGCTTATTGGTAGTAGCCTCATAGGTGATTTTAAATTCATTTTCATCGGTCAGAAAGTAATTCATATATATGGTCAGCTCTCCCGGAAAGCCTCCATGCCCATCTGCCGAAACGTATTTCATGGCCAGTTTCTGATCCGTGGCTTCAATTACATCCCAAACCACAATATGGTATCCCCCCGGCCAACCATGCAGGTTATTGGGACCGTTATTTGCCTCCAGTTCATAGATCTCACCATCCAGTGTAAATTCAGCATCCGCAATGCGGTTGCCATACCGTCCGATCGGAGCTCCATAATAGGACCCGGGATGGTTGATGTAATCTTCCAGATTATCATATCCCAGCACCACATCCTCAAAATTGCCATTTCTATCAGGAGCAAAAAGCTCTACCACCCGCGCACCAAAATTGGTAACCGTCATTTCCATACCATTTTTATTGGTGAGCCGGTACAATTTGACGGGTTTTCCATCGATGGTTTTTTCAAATTTTGATTTATCCATTGCTGTTAAAGATTGAGTTTCCTGATTTTCTTCAGATTGTTGTGTGTCTCCCGATCCACAGGCCAGCAAAAGGCCTGATAGTACCAAAGAACTTATTATTGTTGATTTCATTTCATGGGGATTTTAATGGAATATAATTCGGCATGTTTATTTTTTAAGAATGATGGCTCAAATTTAACCACCTTTCTGTCGTAAGTCATTAAACCGTTCACTTCTACCTCCACATCTGTAGTCTGGGTATAAATAGCTGAAGATAAACCTTGGAAGATAAGGGGTTTTAAATCCTTGATCAATTGGCTGTACCTGTCCTGAAGTTCGGATTTGTTTTTAAAACTTTGGTATCCCCAGTTATCTTTTTCCTGCCAGGTATGTCCCTCTACAGGCAGGCCAAGCCCTCCATATTCCCCCAAAACAATGATCTGGTCCTTACCCCAAATGGATGGGTCAGGCATCACCGGGTCAGGATAATTGTGCATATCCATAATCTGGCCTGCCTTGGTATAATTTCCTCCACTTGCCCCATCCACCAGACGGGTAGGATCCTGTCTTACGGTCCATTTGACGATTTCTTCAGTATTGAACTGTCCCCAGGCTTCATTAAATGGTACCCAAACCACGATAGAAGGAAAATTATAATTGGCATCCATAATGGCTTTCCACTCCTTCCTGAAGATGGCTTCTGATTCCGGTGTTCTCTGCTTTTCTGTACCTTTACCGAGTACCCCTGGCCTGGATTCCCATCGGTTGCCCATGTCTCCACTGGGCATATCCTGCCAGACAAGCATACCCATCTGATCACAATGGTAATACCACCTGGCCGGTTCTACTTTGACATGTTTCCGGATCATATTAAAACCCATGTCCCTGGTTTTTTGAATATCAAATAGTAAAGCCTCATCCGTGGGTGCCGTATACAGTCCATCTGGCCACCAACCCTGGTCGAGGGGGCCGTATTGAAAAAGGAATTCATTATTCAACAACATCCGCTGAATGCCTTTAGCATCCCGCTCCATGCTGATTTTCCGCAAAGCTGTATATCCAGTCACCTGATCAATTTCCTTCCGGCCTTCCATTAAGGTGACCTCTACATCATAAAGAAAAGGATTATCAGGGCTCCAAACCTGGGGACTGGAAAGGGTAAACAAGGCTTCTTCCTGATTATTCACTGTTGTTTCACCGACAAGCTCCCCTTCAGCCAACAATTTAACGGTTATTTTTTGCCCTTTTTTGAAATGAGTGATATCAGGCCTAACTTTTATTTGTTTATTGTCCAGATCAGGTGTGTTTTTGATTTCGGATATGTATTGTTCAGGAACAGCTTCAAGCCATACTGTTTGCCAGATGCCGGTCACCGGCGTATACCAAATTCCTCTTGGATCGTTAACCTGCTTGCCCCTGGGTTGAGGTCCCTCATCCGTTGGATCCCATACTCTGATGGCCAGTGATTGGGTTTTTCCTGATTTCAATGCTTCCTGGATCTCAAAAAAGAAAGGGTCGTAGCCCCCCTGGTGCTGCCCTACTGGTTGTCCGTTGACAAAAACCTCAGCTTCCCAATCAACAGCACCAAAATGAAGCAATATTTTATCCTTTCTGGTAGCCCGGGGTATTTCTATGTCCTTGAAATACCAAAGTTCATTGTCCTTTCCTACCCTATTCCCCACCCCGGATAATGCGGATTCAATGGCAAATGGAACCAGAATTTCCCCATCAAATGAGTTGGGCATGGGAGTACCTCTGTCCACTATGGCATAGTCCCACAAACCGTTTAAATTTTGCCAGGAATCCCGTTTCATTTGCGGACGGGGATACTCAGGAAGTGGATCCTCCGGATCCAAATCTTGAGCCCAGGGCGTAAGAATTTTATCTTTAACAGGTTGCCATTGGCTTTCCTGACCAATGGCTGATGAATAAATGAGGAATGTCAGAAACCAAAAGGATATGGTTTTTTTCATGGGTTCAATTATTTTTGAGTCAATTGTAATTTCAAAAATGGTCTTTTTAAAAAGAAATTAAGCGAAAATATCAAAAATTATGGAGAAAAGTATCGAAGGCTCCTCTAAAATCGATAATTTCATGCGAATAATGGCATTTTACAACCTGGCATTACCCTATACTTCAAATGATTAGCTTTACATCCTTTTTCCTGCCTGAAAATGGCTTTCCTGCCTTAATATTTCTATTGGGAATTTCCCTGATTCATCAGGGTTGCCAGGAAAAAAAATTTGCGCACCCTATTGCTGCCAACGAGGATGTGGCACGATACATGGAAAATTTTGAAGGCAGAGGTGACCTTACCGATCCCAATTCGGCTCCTACTGATCCTGCCGAGGCAGTGAGGGCTTTTCAGTTACCCGGAGATCTTGAGTTAGAGCTGGTATTGAGCGAACCTGATATCGTCCAGCCCATCCACATGAGTTTTGACCACCGGGGAAGGCTTTGGGTGGTGCAGTATCACCAATACCCCTATCCTGAAGGATTAAAAATTACGTCTATAGATAACCATACCCGCGTCAGTTTTGACAAGCAGCCAGAAGCCCCGCCAGAGGGAGCAAATGGTGCAGATAAAATCAGCGTATTTGAAGACAGCAATGGAGATGGTACTTATGACAAGTCATTTGATGCCATCAGCGGTTTAAATATTGCCACGGCAGTAGCCCTGGGCCGAAGCAAAATTTGGGTAATGAACCCTCCTTATCTTTTGGCTTTTCCGGACCCCAATGGGGATGGTCTGCCGGATGCTGATCCTGAGGTACATCTGGAGGGCTTTGGCCTTCAGGATACCCATGCCGTCGCCAATAGCCTCCACTGGGGTCCGGATGGATGGCTTTATGGCGTACAGGGAAGCACTACCTCTTCCAGGATCCAATCCAAAAATAGTGAACCGGTGGAATTTAAGGGTCAGGCTATTTGGAGGTACCAGCCGGAAAAACAAGAATTTGAGCTTTTTGCCGAAGGAGGTGGAAACAATCCCTTTTATCTGGAATTTGACCGCAAGGGACGTATTTTTTCAGGATCCAATGGTTACGGAAGAGGCCCCTACTACAAACAAGGAGCCTATTACGTGAAAAGTTGGGGCAAACATGGTGCCCTTACCAACCCGTTTGCTTTTGGACATTTACCAAATATGCCTTTGGCCGGTGAAAATAAAAGGTTTACGCATGCTGTCATGATGTATGAAGCAGCTCTATTGCCGCCAAAATACCAAAACAAAATGATGGCCCTTAACCCCTTGCACAATTACATACAATTGACAGAACTCCAAGAAAATGGATCCTCATTTTCCAATAAGGATATAGGCTTCCTGGTCGAAACAGCAGACAAATGGTTCAGACCTGTTGACATCAAGACAGGTCCTGACGGAGCAGTGTACATCGCCGATTGGTATGACAGCAGGCTTTCGCATGTGGACCCCAGAGATACCTGGCATAAAAATAGCGGGAGAATATACCGAATCAAGCCATTTGATCACGCCCTAAACATGGCTTCCTTTGATTTTAGCAAAGCAAATTTTTCAGAGCTGGTCACCTGGTTGCAACATCCAAATAAGTGGTTCCGGCAACAGGCCTTAAGGCAATTTGCAGACCGGAAAGACAAAAATGCCCTGCCCGAATTGCTGCCTTTATTCAATTCTGAAGATCCCCAGGATGCTTTGGAAGCATTGTGGGCCATTCATCTGTCCAATGGCTTTACAGGGGATTTTGTAAGGCAAGCCCTGCAACACCCTGATCCCCAAGTCCAAATGTGGACCATCAGGCTGTTGGGGGACCAGAAATCAATCCCCGATGACGTTTTTCCCACTTTTCTCCAATTGGCCACCAAGCGTTCCTCTCCGGAAGTGATCAGCCAGTTCGCTTCCACCATCAAAAGAATACCCACAAAACAGGCACTTCCCGCTTTGGAAGCCCTACTACTCCTTAAATTGGATCCAAACGATCCGGATATCCCCCTTTTGATATGGTGGGCAATGGAATCCCAGGTTACGAAAAATCTTTCCGCAGTTTTAGCATGGTGGGATAATCCGGCCAACTGGCAAAACCCCATCATCAAAAGCCACCTGGCAGGACGCATGGTGCAGCGCCTGGTTATGGGAAATCACTATGAGGCAGCTGCCGGTTTCCTGGCAAAATCTCCCAATGAATCCTTTGATCAGGTCCTTGTGAATGGATTCTATGAAGGGATGGTAGGAAGGGATCTGAGCACGGTCCCTCCCAGGCTTTTGGAAGAAATTGCCGCAAAAGAAAAGGAGAATACGCCCTTCCAACTGGAATTGAAAACCGGCGATTTTGATCATCTTCCGGATGCACTACAATTGGTTCGTGACGAAAACCAATCTCTGAAACACAGACTAAATCTCATTTCACTTTTTGGAGAAATAAAAGCCCCGGAAACTGTACCTGTTTTATTGGATTTGATAAAATCAGGAGACAATCCCAGTGCTTTAAAACAGGCAGCAATACACAGCCTGAAGAATTTTAATCAGGCTGAAATCGGGAAAGAGATGGCGGCCATCTATCCGGGTATCAGGGGGGACAGCTATGTCAGGGAGGAAGCTATCCGTTTGTTTTCCAGTCGCCCCGAATGGGCAAATGCCTTTTTCCATGAAATCACAGAAACTAAAGTAATTCATAAAGAAGATGTTCCTTACCAGTTGATAAGAAATTTCTATGCATTAGAAACCGATGCCATAAAGGGTAAGGCAGCCCAAATCTGGCCTGAAAGTAAGCCTCTGGACGCTGCGCAAATAAATGAAAGCATCAAGCACTGGAAAGAAACTGTTTCCAGGGACAATGGAAACGCGGTGGCCGGCAAACAACTGTTTGTCAACAAATGCGGCAGCTGTCATCGGCTGGGAGAAGGGGGAGGCGATATTGGTCCTGATTTAGGCGGTTACGACCGTACAAACCTAGATTACTGGTTATTGCATACCATAAATCCCAATGCAGATATACGGGAAGGCTATGAGACCATGGAACTTACCCTTAAGGATGGAAGAACTGTAGTGGGAAAGCTGGTAAAAGATGAGGGGGGGATCAAATATCTGGTACCTCCTTTGGGTGGGAAAGGTGAATTTATATCAGATACTGATATCCGAAACATCAAGTTGAGTCAAAGGTCTGTAATGCCGGAAAGGTTGTTTGAAGAACTTCAGGAAGAGCAGGTAAGGGATCTGCTGGCCTATATTCTAAACCCTTTAATAAAAAACTAAAGGTATTATCGATTTATAAAATCTATTGCTTAATTTTATTGCGTCAATTCATGTTATAATCAATATTTTGTATTTTAGATAATTAAAACTATTTTTTGTCGTGAATTTTTTGTATAAAAGTTTGATTTTTTATCAAAGAGCTAGATTAAAATTTTTGTTATACACAACACTGGTCGTAGTTTTGACCAGCACTGTTTTGCTGCAAACTCAGGGTAAAGATTGGATGTTGTTTTTGCCCATTACCGTTACAGGTCAGGAGGAAGTAAAAATCTTTTATGATGAAGGCCTGGTAATCACCCTGGACATGCTTACCATTGATTATGATGGGGATCCTGGAGATTTATCTCTACAGGTTTTAGAAGGACCAGGATACAATCGAACAGGAAACACCATTAACCGGACTATAGAATACGATAAAGAATGGAGTGCTGCCGGAGAAGAAATCCTGGTAAATGTGAGGGTATCGGACGTATCGGGTGATTTCGACGATTATGAACTAAGGATACTGGTCATCCCTCCCCTGACCCACACCAGATATGATGAAAAGCCCTGCATGGGTATAGTTACTTTAGAAGTTAAGGCATATCAACCTTTCCCTGGAATTCCTTCACAGTCATTTCCTGTTAATTTTACCTTATTAGATTTGGATGGGAATATTATTCAAGAACAAATTTTCACAAGTTCTTTTCCTGGTCAGGGAACAGCCTCAGCTAGTTTTGATTTTGAAGAATTGGATCTAAGTAGAATAGCGAATTATGATATTATAGTTGAGGACAATTTGGGTAGAGTTTTCACCAAGCAGATTGGTCCACTAGGCGAGCCTTATTCTATAAATTTTGACATTAATGTATCCGGTCCATTATGTGCAGAAGATCCCGGAGGAGTTGTAGAATTTATTTTTTATAATGCTGAAGTACCTTTAACATCATTTATAATTTATGATGAGGAAGATAACATCGTATCGGACACTTATAATATAGTCAGTCTTACAACTGATTATTTGGTTATTAATTCTGATAATATAGGAAACGGAAAGTTCACGATGGAAGTGATTGATAGGCTTGGTTGTAGTGGTACTGAGGAATTTGAAATTGTATTACCTGAACCCATAATTGTAGAGGAAAGTATTCAAAACTTATCCTGTTTTGGGGCTAATGATGGAGAAATAGTCCTTTCCATTAGCGGAGGCTGGTCTCAACCCTTTGAGGGCAGTCCCTTTGAAACAGCGAGGAATTATTCAATCCACTGGTTCGCTTTATCCGGTGACAAAATTGGTACCGAATCCAATATCCCAATTGAAAAGGACGGTGAAATCCTTGGTATGGAAAGCACCCTTTCCAACTTACCAGAAGGGAGTTATTATGCTGTAATCCAAGAAAGTGTGCGCCGGTTTGAAATCCCGGATGCAGCTCCCTTGCTATGTACTATTGTTACCCCCACTTTTATTGTAGAAGGACCTGATCCCCTCGAGTTAAATGCTAATTTTAATCCTATTTCCTGCAATGGAGCCGGCGATGGCATTGTCACTATTGCTCCAACGGGAGGTACTGAAGCCTATACCATAGCCTGGTATGAGGGGAATTTTGCTGACCTTACCGTACCGGATCCGACCGGTTTGAATGAATTGACGGCGCAGGCAGGTGATGATGCCATGCAGCGGCAAGGTCTGGAAGCGGGGGATTATGCAGTTTTACTGACCGATGCCAATGGCTGTATGATCGCAGAAAATTTCACCATAGAAGAACCTGACCCTTTATCCATGATTGAGCGGGCAGACCTTAGGGTAGACGTGCAGTGTTTTGGGGAAGAAACAGGCTTGATTGTATTGGAAGTAGATGGACCCACTACTGGACCTTATTTTTTTGAGGCATTTAGGGACGGTGCTTCAGAAGGAATTAAAGAGGATCCAATAGTTTCTCTTGGATTCGGCGAAGTATTCATTTCAGACCTGCCCGCAGGTAATTACCGTTTGGTGGTCACGGATGCCAAGGGCTGTACTTTTGAAATCAACGACATCCTTATCGATCAACCCGATACGGGATTAATAATTGAAGAGCCGGTCATTTCTGACTATAATGGATTTCAGATCTCCTGTCCCGGTCAGAATGATGGGAGCATTGAATTGGAAATTACCGGCGGAGAAGGTGCACTGGACTACCTCTGGACCGGACCGGATGGCTTTGAATCCACTGAAAAGGATATTTTTGATTTGGCTCCGGGACAGTATCAATTCATCGTTACCGATGAGAACAATTGTACCGCAACTATCGGATCAGTAGAACTTATCGCTCCTACCCCCATCACCCTAAACGAAGTCATCCCGAATTACAATGGTTTCGAGATCAGTTGTACTGGCAGTGCAGATGGCAGTATCAATCCTGATCCAGCTGGCGGCACAGGTGCGTTTACCTTTAGTTGGGCAGGGCCTGACGGATTCAGCTTCACGGATCCAATCATAGAAAATTTAAGCCCCGGGTCTTATGAACTGACCATTACAGATTCGAATGGATGTATACTTGAATCCAGTTATTTGCTGGAA
This sequence comes from Cyclobacterium plantarum, assembly GCF_011290685.1. Classification (GTDB taxonomy): domain Bacteria; phylum Bacteroidota; class Bacteroidia; order Cytophagales; family Cyclobacteriaceae; genus Cyclobacterium; species Cyclobacterium plantarum. The sequence goes on along the minus strand of NZ_JAANYN010000004.1, from coordinate 219,738 downwards.
GAACCGGTGGAATTGATCATCGAAGAGATTCCAGACGAAAGGGTAAATATCACTTGCTTTGGGGATGATACCGGAGCCATTGCAATAGCATTAACCAGTCTTTCGGTTCCACCCTATGAAATACAGCTTGGTGAAATGGGCGAAACTGTGCCCCTTAGGACCATTAATGATTTTGTGTCGGATAGGCTGGATCTGGCCAACCTGGTTGCTGGAAATTATTGGGTTCGGGTCACTGATTCTAACGGCTGTAGCAAAATCATCGAAGACATTCCCATAGTGCAACCGGAAAATGGTCTTGAATTAACCAATGTATCGGTTTCTGATTACAACGGTTTTGAAATCTCTTGTAACGGAGCCAACGATGGTTTTATATCGTTTGAGGTAGAAGGTGCACAAGGTGCAGTGGCTTTATCCTGGTCTGGTCCGGATGGTTTTACCTCTGCAAGCAATACCCTTTCTGATTTGGCACCGGGAAATTATGAATTGACTGTATCTGACGAATCAGGATGTTCTTTGACAGAGACCTTTGGGATTACAGAACCTGAAGCCTTGAGTTTAACCGATGAAGTCTCAGATTTCAATGGTTTTGGCATCCAATGTAATGGTGGAAATGAGGGTTTTATCCATCTGCTCATTTCAGGTGGAAATGAACCAATAAACGTTAATTGGACAGGCCCGGATGGCTTTACTTCCAATGATACCTCCCTGGAAAACCTGGTTACCGGTGTGTATGAGGTGTTGATTTCCGACCAAAACGGCTGCCAGATAAATAGCAGTTACAACCTTACTGAACCTGAGAGTCTGCAAATAGTTGAATTGGTCGATGAAAAAGAAAATGTTGCCTGTTTTGGACAGGAAACGGGAAGATTAGGGGTTAGCCTTAGCGGACCTTCAGCTGGCCCCTACCTGTTTAGTCTGGAAAATCAAGATGGAAGTATCAGCCGTGAAACAGCGCCAACCACGGACATCAACTGGATAGTTGACAACCTACCAGCGGGCAACTACACCGTGCGGGTTACGGATGCCAATGGGTGTTTTCAGGAATTGACTGGGCTGCTTATCAGTCAGCCAGATGAAGGTGTACAGATTGAATCCACTGAATTGTCCTCCTTTAACGGTTTTAATATCAGTTGTTTTGGTGCTGCTGATGGCTTCATTGAAGTTACGGTAGCCGGAGGGTCTGGAAATTATACATTTGAGTGGACCGGGCCTGAGGGCTTTTCATCAGATCAACTCAGAATTTCTAATTTAAGCCCAGGCACTTACCAGCTTACTGTTACCGATGAAAATGGCTGCGCAGTCAATTCTGATGAATTGGAGATACTTTCCCCTGAGCCACTTGATTTGAATGCTACAATCAGTAGTATCAATGGTTTTGAGATCAGTTGTTTTGGAGCGAATGATGGACGTATTTCTCTAGCTGCTACCGGTGGCACCGAGAATTTCACCATTTCGTGGACAGGTCCCAACAATTTCACTTCCGCTGCCACCGAAATATCCGGATTATCTCCGGGAATTTATGAAGTGCTGCTGGTTGATGAAAATGGATGTGAGGCAAGGGAAAGCTTTCCTGTCAATGAGCCGGATTTGCTGGAAGTAACTTTGCTGGAAACGGAAGATGTGCTTTGCTTTGGAGAAGCCACCGGGAGCATTGCTGTAGCAGTAACGGGAGGGGTAACTGATACCTATGTGTTTGATTGGTCACGAGATGGTGCAGCAATTGACATGAGCTCTCAAAACCTGGAAAATATTCCTGCTGGCAACTACTCCCTTAGCGTCACAGATGCCAATGGTTGTATAGGCATCTTACCCGAAATTCAGATTCTCCAGCCGGACGCTGCCCTTGAAGCCACACTCAACCAAACCCCTGTATCCTGTTTCAACGCCAATGATGCCAACCTTTCTGTTGACATAACCGGGGGTGAAGCCCCCTACCAGGTCAGTTGGAACATTGGCTCCACACAAACAGAATTTTCGGGGATAGGTCCTGGCTTTTATCAGGTTACGGTAACCGATGCAAACGGCTGCAGGCTGGTAAGGGAAACAACCATTGAGGATGTACCGGTTTTTGATGTATCCCCGGAAGTAAATCAAATATCTTGCAATGGGGCTGCGGATGGGAGCATTTTGCTCAACCTGGAAGGAGGGGAGGCTCCTGTAAGGGCCATATGGGATCATGGCCCTGAGCAATCGGCTATCTATAACCTTGGACCAGGAACATACAGCGTACTACTGGAAGATGCAAAAGGTTGTACCATTCAACGGTCATTCAACATTGTGGAGCCTGATATTTTGGTGGTAGTGGAGCAAATCCAGGATGCCCTATCCTGTGAAGATGGTCAAAGTGGAGCAATCAACCTGATAGTTTCAGGGGGCACCCCTCCCTACAACTACGAATGGAGCAATGGAGCCAACACTGCGGGAATTTCAGGATTAACCAATGGAACCTATTCCGTAGATATTACAGACCAATCCGGATGTTTTGTCAGTCAAACTTTCAGGGTAAACAGACCCACTCCAATTACTATAGATATGGTATCCACTACCTCCATTGAATGCGAACCCCGGGGGATCAGTGAAACATTCGAAATCAATGTAGCCGGCGGAGTAGCACCCTACACTATTGAATGGAGCAATGGTGAAGTGTTTGATGAGGGTTACCGCATGAATACCGATGAACCCGGAACTTATGCAGTCACGGTTACAGATGGCTATGGCTGCACCCAAAACAAAAGTTTTGATGTTGAAAATAGCCAGGTTTTGGTGGATGGAGATTATATTTCAGCCTCTTTTGACAGCTATGGAGAAGACCTTGTCAACTTTGATGTGCAATTTATCAACAACAGCAGTGGAAATATCGACAGCTATTACTGGGATTTTGGTGACGGGAACAACAGTCTTGAAGATAGTCCCATACATCGGTATCAGGAAGCGGGCATATATGAAGTTAATTTGACTGCCTATGATTTCTGGAATTGTAGCTCTACAACAACATTTGAAATTGAAATATTGGATTACTTTCTGAAGGTCCCGAATGTGTTCAGCCCTAACGGGGATGGGATCAATGATTATTTCTTTCCCAAATTCCTTTATATTGAAGAGATTTCTTTTACCATCATGAACAAATGGGGTGAAATACTTTTCCATACCGAAGAAATAGATTCCAGGGGATGGGATGGCAGCTATCGGGGACAACAATCCACACCCGGGAATTATGTTTACAAATTGAATTTTACTACCACCGATGGGAGGGAATTTTCGGACACCGGTGCATTGATGCTTTTGAAATGAAAAACGTATGGACCATAGGAATAGCATGTCTCTGCCTGATTACAGGCTGGAATAAAGCCCTGGGGCAGGATTTTCATTTCACCCAGTTTTATGCTGCTCCCCTAAACCTGAGTCCGGCCTTCGCCGGCGCCATGGAAACCAGCAGAGTAGGGCTAAATTACCGCAAACAATGGCCGGGTTTGGGTTATGATTTTAATGCAGCAGGATTTTACTTCGACACCTACCTGGACAAATCCAATGTGGGTATAGGGCTGTCTGCCTCACAGTTTACAGAATCTTTTTTAAGCATAAGGTCTGCAGATATTGCTGGATACATTTCCTACAGGTTAAAATTGGGAGATGAAAGCTTCTTACGGTTTGGTGGACAATTTGGTGTTGTAAACCGAAGCCTAACACTAGAGGAGTTGGTTTTTGGTGACCAGATTGATTTGTTAAACCGTACCGTCAATCCCACTACTATTGACAGGCTTCCGGGAGAAGACAGCAATTGGTATCCGGACCTTTCATTTGGGGCATTGCTTCAGGTTCCGGACTTTTGGTTGGGGATCAGCAGCCACCATGTCACCAGGCCAAATATTGGCTTTTTAGATAATGGCATTGGCAATAATCTCCCCATTAAATGGGGTGTACATGGAGGATATGTCAAAAACCTGGACAACAGGATGTTCAAAACCTATCCCATTAGAAAGGTGTTTTCGGTATCCTTCAATTACAAAAGACAAGGCACTTTTCAACAAATAGAATTGATTCCACAGTTGCAGGTAGAAAATTTCATCGGAGGTTTGGGATTTAGAAACATTACCCGATTCAATGATTTGCCAGACCAAAATTCGATCAATGCCGTTCTGGGATTTAACCTGCCAAGCGGTATCACCATGGCATATAGCTATGATTACATGTTGAATAGGTTCAGCAATCCGGCCCATGTCTCCCATGAAATTTCCATCTATTTTACTGATCTGAAAAAGAAATCTTTGAGGGATACGCTTTTGCCTTGTCCTCCCGGAAATGCCAATTGGAATTATTAAAAATGGATGAATGCGAAATTCAGCCATAATAAACCCTATTCATTCCTTCAATTTCCCCGGATGCCTTATATTTGCGGACGCATTTAAAAAGCCTACAACATGAATGATTTTATAGCAGAGCTAAAGTGGCGGGGAATGCTACAGGACATGACCCCGGGTATAGAGGAACATTTGAGAAAAGGAAGGGCTGCAGCCTATCTGGGTTTTGACCCCACAGCTGATTCTCTCCATATCGGTCATATGGTAGGTGTAATGACCCTGGTTCATTTTCAGCGCTCAGGAAACCAGCCAATGGCCCTTATAGGTGGGGCTACCGGAATGATCGGAGATCCCTCTTTTAAATCTACCGAAAGAAGCCTGCTGGATAAAGCTACTCTTGACCAAAACATCGCCGGCATCAGGAAGCAACTGGAAAAATTTTTAGACTTCGATGCATCAAGTGAAAACAAAGCCATTTTGGTCAACAATTATGACTGGATGGCTCAATTTTCTTTTCTGGAATTCATCCGGGATGTAGGCAAACACATTACTGTCAATTACATGATGGCGAAAGATTCAGTAAAAAGAAGACTGGAGGAAGGAAATGGTCTTTCATTCACTGAATTTACCTATCAATTGATTCAGGGTTATGATTTTTACCATTTGTGGAAGCACAATGACTGCAGCATTCAGCTTGGGGGATCAGATCAATGGGGAAACATTGTCACAGGAACAGAACTGATCAGAAAGAAAGCAGGTGGAGAAGCCTTTGCACTAACCGTGCCCTTGATTACCAAGGCAGATGGCAGCAAATTCGGTAAATCCGAAGGAGGCAATGTGTGGCTGGATCCGGAAAAAACCTCTCCTTATGCTTTTTATCAATTCTGGTTGAATGTCTCTGATGAAGATGCAACACGCTATATTCGGATTTTCACTACTCTGGATAAATTGGCCATTGAAACACTGGAAAAAAAACATGCTGAAGCTCCCCATCAGCGGCTTTTACAGAAGACTATTGCTCAGGAAATCACTTGTATGGTTCATGGAGAGGATGAATACCAAATGGCATTAAAAGCATCCGGGATTCTTTTTGGAAATTCTTCTCTGGAAGATCTTTCCAAATTGGATGAAAGAACGTTTTTGCAGGTATTTGACGGGGTACCGGTAATGAAAATAGACAGGAAAACTTTCGATTCCATAGAAAATGTATTGGAACTTCTTTGTTTCGATAAAACCATTTTCAGTTCGAAAGGGGAAGCCAGGAAGCTTATACAGGGAGGAGGCCTTTCAATCAATAAAACAAAGGTTGCTGATCCCCAGGAATCCATTCAAGTACCTTTGCTTCAGGGAAAATACCTACTGGTGCAGAAAGGGAAAAAAAATTACTACCTCATCACGGTTCAGTCTTAAATTCATTTACCTCCGGGTATCTTAACTAAAGTTCAACAAAACCCAAATAAATATGGGGGTTTACGAAAGACAACAAAAAGAAAAAAAAATCCTTGAGGCAGCTTTCCAATTATTTGGACAGAAAGGTTTTCACGGCACCAAAGTAGAGGATGTGGCTAAAAGGGCCAAAATAAGCAAGGGTCTGGTCTATTTTTATTTTAAAAGTAAGGAAGACTTATACATGGCCATCACCAGGAAAGGTATAGATGAATTAAAGGATATGATTTTTAAATCCTTCGGAAAGGCCAAGGAAAAAACAGGCCTGGACGTGATGACAGATTTGGTGGAGGGCTACTTTACTTTTGCTCAGGAAAAAAAAGTGTACCATGATGCCTTGTTGTATTTTTTATCTACGCTGAATCAATACCATCTGGACAAGGAAAAGGTTAATCCCCTGCTTTTGGATAGTCAGTATTTTAATAAGTTGCTACAAAGCCATCATGACCTGGCAAAATTAGGGATCAAAGCCATCTCTCAAGGGATCAAAGATGGAAGCATAGGACCTGATCTTCAGGCAGAAAGCACATTTTACACGCTATGGAGCATGATGATTGGCTATTGTCAGCTAAGTGGCTCTATCCGGCTAGAACCCTCCGATATCAGGATCAATTCAGAAAGCTGGAAAAATGGATTTTTAAAATTGTTCTTTGAAATTCTGAAAGGCAGTGATAACCCCTATAAAAGCCCACCGGTGCAGGGCAAGTTATTTTAGTTTTGAAAACAATACGGCATGCAAATGGTTTTTTTGAAATAAAACCATAGTACCGAAGGGTTAGGCACCTTTCTTGTACCTATAGTTAATAAAAACTTAAAAAGCATCTCATGGATTTATTGATAGGAGCACTATTTGTATTGGCCATAATATTGGCCCTTTTCTTAATATTTAAGCGAATATTTAACAGAAAAAAAGGTAAAGTTGATGCCAGTCAGGAAATTTCCTCCAAAGAAGTTTTAGGGAAGGAAGTTTCAAACATGGAAGACAATCCTGAATCCCAGAAAAAGCGTGAAAATAAAGAATAATTTTGATTCTGAGACATCACGGCTAATATCTTTTAAATATTGTTGATTCATCAATTATTTGTTTCAATAATGGATATTTATTGGTATTAATCACTTAAATTGGCTTTATAATTTCCTCTCTTTAGATAGTCATTTCTTATGGATTTAAGTTCATTATTTTCTTTACAGGATAAAGTAGCTATTGTTACAGGCGCAAGTCGGGGTATAGGTTTTTCTATAGCCCATTTTTTTGCTGCAGCGGGGGCAAAAGTGGTGATCAATAGTAGAAATCAGGATAGATTGGATGAAGCCACACATAAATTAAGGGAAAAAGGTTATGAGGTTTTTGGTATAGCCAATAACATTGGATATCCGGATGACAGGCAAAACCTGATTAATCAAACCATAGAAAAATATGGCCAAATTGATATACTGGTTAATAATGCTGCGACCAATCCGATTTTCGGGCCTATTGAGGAAACAGATTTAAATTTGTTTGACAAGGTCCTTGACGTGAACGTAAAGGCACCCTACGAACTTTCCAAATTGAGTTTACCGTTTTTAAGGCAATCCTCGGCCGCATCAATTATCAATATCAGTTCAATAAGTGGTTTATCACCTGAAAAAGGCCTTGGATTGTATAGTATCAGCAAGGCAGCGCTGATTTCGCTGACCAAGGTTTTTGCCAAAGAATGGGGGACCTACGATATCAGGGTGAATGCTATCTGTCCAGGCTTGATCAAAACCAAATTTTCTGAAGTATTGTGGTCCGATGAAACTATCAGAGAAAAATTCTTAGCCGATCTTCCACTAAAACGCATAGGTGAGGAAGAGGAAATCGGATCGATGGCTTTGTTTCTGGCTTCTCAGGCCTCAGGCTATACTACAGGCGCTGTTTTTACGGTAGACGGTGGTTTTAATGCCTGATTACTTTGGATTGGCATCGTTTTCACATTCTTCATCTTCTCCATTTTCTTCTACTACCCTAATTCTTACCGCCTGTTTGATGGGAACAATTTGCCCCCCTACATTTTCAGCAATAAAATAGGTCAATTGGGCACCAAAAAGAAAAATAAGTACAGAATAATAAACCCAAATCAAGACCACTACCAGAGAACCTGCAGTACCATAATAACTTCCCACATCTGCATTACCCATATAGAGGCCTATCAGGTATTTGCCCAGTCCAAACAAGGCCATGGTAACAAAAGCACCCAACCAGACATCTCTCCATTTTACGACTGCATCCGGAAGGATTTTGTACATTAGACCAAAAATCAATACAAGAATTGACTGTGTAACAAAAAAATTAATTACTGACGCCAATTTTAAAGTACCCGTATCAAAAACTTCAGAAAAATAATTCAGGAATATTACGATCAGGGCATCTGCCAGCAATGACACCAATAGTAGGAAACCTATAGAAGCTACCATAGAAAAACTTAGCAAGCGGTTAATCACGAACTTTAAAAAGCCACGCTCAGGTTTTGATTTAATGTGCCAAATATGATTAATGCTGTTTTGAAGGCTAACAAAAACGGTGGTTGCAGAGAATATTAAGATCCCTATCCCCAAAATCCGGGTATAAACTTTTTGCCCACTAATAGAAACATTTTTCATGACATCATCCAAAGTCTGGGCACTTTCTTCCCCAATCAAACCGGAAACCTGGGCGAGTAGCTCATCCTTGACGGTATCTGCACTGTAAAGTACCGAGGCAATATTCAATACGATGATCAACAGGGCTGGCAAGGAAAAAATGGTGTAAAAAGCGGTTGAAGCGGCAAAAGTGACCGAATCACTTTTGCCAAATTCCTTGACACTATCGATGATGATTTCAAAAAAAGAAAACCGCTTTAAACTTTTAATTCTACTCTTTATCATTATTCAAACAAATTGCATAAAAGGAATTCAGTGAAAATCACCAAAAATCATACCTTAAATGGCAAATCAATTTGAATAATAAAACTTTAGCGAATTCCCTGCTCCGGATGCTTGCCGGTAATGGTTCTTCCAAATGCCTTCATTTCTTCCATTTGCTCTTCCATTTTACCATTTGGCCTGACCACAGGTCCAATGCCTGCCAGCTTTCTTTTATAATCTAAAAAACCAACTACTATGGGCACATCCGCACCTGAAGCAATATGGTAAAAGCCGGTCTTCCAACGGGGAGCATAACTTCTGGTTCCTTCGGGAGTCACCATTACCACCAATTCCTCTCTCTCCTTTAACATCTGGATCATGGCCTCCGTATAGGTCTGTTTCCTCCTTCCGGGCATTCTTTTGCGGTCAATTGAAATCCCTCCTAATGATTTGATCAACCAACCCAGAGGACCCACCATTACCTCTTTTTTGATGGTAAACCTAACGGGTACGTCCATTAGAAAAAAAGCAGACCTCGCATAAAGTAAATCCCAGTTACTGGTATGGGGAATAGCGATCAAAACAGCTTTCTTTACTCCATCGGGCCATTCACCCGAAATTTTCCAGCCTGAAATCCAAAATATAAATTTTGCAAGTAACTTCATTGTTTTGTAGGATGGTAGTCCTCATTTTTTAGACCTGATAATTGAGGGTTTTGTTCAAGAAACTGTCTGCCGGCATTGAGCCCGGCTGCATAGATTTCTTTTGCCTTTTTGATTTCCAATACTCCATATCTGGCCAAACCAGGTGGATCTATGAAATAATCACACATACTTTTTCTACTGTAGACATTGTAATTCATCGACATGATGACAGTCCTCTCAATAAGCCCCTTGATATGACTGATGTTTTGAAGTATGGGTAAATTGTTACAATTGATCCCTATTATGGTGTGGCATTTATCCAATAAAGGTTCTACAGGCAGGTTATTCAACACCCCCCCATCTACAAACAAGCCCTCTTCAATCAATATTGGCTCAAACATACCTGGAATACAGGAGGATGCCATCAGTCTTTTTATGAGTGGCCCCTCTGAGAAAAAAACTGTTTGGCTGTTTTGAATATTGGTAGCAGCAATAAATGCGGGTGTTTTTAAAGCTGAAAAATTATCAATAGGCAGGTATTTTGCAAATAAGCCTTCCAGAAGATCCATTTTCAACAAAGCCTTAAAACTGATGGAAGGCCTGAAAAATTTGAAATAATTGGTTTGGATGATAATGTCTAGAATATCCGCCGGCTTATGCCCATAAGCATACATTACAGCCGCAATGGCACCTGCACTACTTCCTGACAAATAGTCGGGATAAATATCCACTTCATTGAAGGCTTGCAATACACCTAAATGAGCAATTCCTCGTACTCCTCCACCGGAGAGCACGACACCTATTTTATTTTTGTTCTCCAAAATCAAGTGGTATATGTCCCTCTATATAATCCCACAGTGGGAGGATTCTTCCACCAAAATTATTCATTTACGATTCCCATGGCACAAAATTTATCAATGCGCTTTTCGATTCGCTTTTCTGGTTTCATTTTATCCAACTCAGACAGCGCAGCGATTATCTGATTTTTTATTCTAACGGCCATATCCTGCATGTTTCTGTGTGCCCCGCCTAAAGGTTCTTCTATGATGGCATCAATGAGTCCGTTTTCCTGCATGTCTGGCCCTGTGAGTTTCAAGGCCTCTGCTGCTTGTTCTTTATAGTCCCAGCTCCTCCATAAAATGGAAGAACAAGATTCCGGAGAAATGACAGAATACCAGGTGTTTTCCAACATGTATACCTTGTCTCCTATAGCTATTCCCAATGCACCTCCAGAGGCTCCTTCACCAATGATGATACAAATAACAGGAACCTTCAACTTAAACATCTCCCTAAGGTTTTTGGCAATGGCTTCTCCTTGTCCCCTCTCTTCAGCCTCAATTCCAGGAAATGCCCCTGGAGTATCAATCAGGGTAATGATAGGCTTATTGAATTTTTCTGCCAATTTCATTAATCGGAGGGCTTTTCGGTAGCCTTCAGGATTGGCCATCCCAAAATTTCTTTCTTGCCTTTGCTTGGTATTCCTTCCTTTCTGCTGGCCGATAAACATGACTGTCCTACCGTTGATGTCACCCAAGCCACCAATCATTGCCTTGTCATCTTTTACCGTGCGGTCCCCAAACAACTCGATAAAATCATTGGTCATTTCATAAATATAATCCAGGGCATATGGCCGGTCACCGTGTCGGGAGAGTTGCACCCTTTGCCACCTGGTAAGGTTATAAAATGTTTCCTTTTTTAACACCTGAAGTTTTTCTTCCAGAGATTGTATATCTGCGGATAAATCAATGTTTTTTCCTTTAGCCAAATGAATCATTTCTTGAATCTTGTGCTCCAGATCAGCTATAGGTTTTTCAAATTCTAATACCATAAAGTGCATTTTTAAAGACCCAAAGTTAATTATTAATTTTTGATTCCCTGCCCCACCTTCATCAAAGATACCAAAGGAACCTGTCATTCAGGTGATAATTCTTCCATCTTTCATTGTCAGCATCCTATCTGACATTCCTGCGAGACTTTGATTATGGGTTACAATGATGAAAGACTGACCAAACTCGTCCCTTAATTTGAAAAAAAGCTCATGTAATGCCTGTGCATTCTGGGTATCGAGGTTTCCACTGGGTTCGTCAGCGAAAATCATATCGGGATTATTTACCAGGGCCCTGGCCACAGCAACTCGCTGCTGTTCCCCACCAGAAAGCTCGGCGGGTTTATGTGAAAGCCTGGAAGAAATACCCAATAATGATGCCAGCTCCTGCGTTCTTTTCCTGAGGAAGGATTCATGTTTTTTGCCAATAAGCCCTGGAATCCAAATATTTTCTTCTGCCGTAAACTCCGGTAATAAATTATGAAATTGAAAGATAAAACCAACACGGTCATTTCTGAAGGCCGCTAATTTGTCCCCATTCAACTTCAAAATATCAAATCCATCTACTTCCAATGATCCTGAATCAGCTTTGTCCAGCGTTCCTAAAATGTGAAGCAGTGTACTTTTTCCGGCCCCCGAAGCGCCGACTATAGATACAATCTCACTCTTCTGAATAGTAACATCTACTCCTTTGAGCACATGTAATTCCCCATAATATTTTTGAAGAGATTGAGCAGTTAACATATATAGCAGTCAAAATTAAAGTGTAAACCTAAACAAAGGTTTGTTGTAAAATTAATCAAAATTTTAAAAAATAAGATAAATTGTGGGGTTTAGCCGTTATTAATCAGTTATTCCGCTGGTTTTTAAAGCAATAAGCTTTAGAAACCAAACCCGAAAAAGGTAAAGATTACATGAAACACTAAAAAGCAATCTCTAAATCTTGAATTATCGGACAATTGACATTAACTTCGGGCAAAAATTTTGACCAGGATGAATATACACGAATATCAAGCAAAGGAAGTTTTAAAATCTTACGGAGTTAAAATTCAGGAAGGTATTGTTGCCGATAGCCCTGAAGCTGCTGTTGAAGCTGCTAAAAAACTGAATGAAGCAACAGGAACTTCCTGGTATGTTCTAAAAGCACAAATCCATGCTGGTGGCAGGGGTAAAGGAGAAATAAAAGAGACCGGCTCACGTGGAGTGGTTTTAGCAAAATCTCTTGAAGAAGTTCCAGAAAAAGCCAAAAATATTTTGAATGGTACATTGGTAACCATACAAACCGGGGAGGAGGGTAAATTCGTTAAAAAATTACTGGTAGCACAGGATGTATATTACCCGGGAGAATTTGAACCAAAAGAATATTATCTCTCCATCTTATTGGACAGGGCCACAGGCAGCAATGTCATTATGGCTTCCACCGAAGGTGGGGTGGATATTGAAGAAGTAGCTGAACACAATCCTGAAAAAATCATAAAGGAATGGGTAGATCCTTCTATGGGAATTCAACCTTACCAGGCAAGAAAAGTTGCTTTTCAATTGGGACTTACAGGCAATGCTTTTAAGGAAATGGTTAAATTTATCATGGCCTTATATGCAGCATATGATGCTACAGATGCCTCACAATTTGAGATAAATCCGGTTTTAAAAACCTCGGATGATCAGATTCTTGCTGTAGATGCTAAAGTTAATCTGGACGACAACGCACTTTTCAGAAACAAAAAGCTTGCTGAAATGAGGGATCTTGATGAAGAAGATCCACTGGAAGTAGAAGCAGGAGAGTCTGGCTTGAATTACGTGAAATTAGATGGTAATGTGGGCTGTATGGTAAATGGTGCAGGTTTGGCCATGGCTACCATGGACATGATCAAACTATCAGGTGGGGAACCTGCTAATTTCCTTGATGTAGGTGGAGGAGCCAATGCACAAACCGTTGAAGCAGGTTTTAGAATCATTTTAAAAGACCCAAAAGTAAAAGCCATTCTTATCAATGTATTTGGCGGAATCGTAAGGTGTGATAGAATTGCTACTGGTGTGGTAGAAGCTTATAAATCCATAGGGGATATTCAAGTTCCAATTATCGTCAGATTACAAGGAACCAATGCGGAAGAGGGAGCCAAAATCATCGATGAGTCTGGTTTGAAGGTTACTTCTGCAATTACCCTGAAAGAAGCGGCAGAAAAAGTACAAAATGTACTGAAAGCCTGAATTAATTTTACTAATATTGCGGCATAATTGTCGGCAGGCACCCGTAGTTCAACTGGATAGAATATCGGATTTCGGCTCCGAGGGTTGAGGGTTCGAATCCTTCCGGGTGTACAAAAAGCCCCCTGCTTTACAGCAGGGGGCTTTTTTCATTCTACTATTTAAAGGGTTTACAACAAAAATCAAGTCAACCACCCTTCGGAATCATTAAATGACTTTAAGATTCCTTGATCCACTTAAACAAGGTCTGGTAGGTCACTCCTGTCTCCTTACTGAATTCTGCTTTGGATTTACCCTCGGCTTCAGCTTTTTTCCAGGCGGCAAGAATATTTGACTTTTCCTGATTAGAGTAAGTTCTTCTTCCTCTCCCCGTGGGTTTATCGCTCTTAACATCCACTCCATATATAAACTGAACAAGGGCTATGAATTTGGATGCTTCGGCTTTGGAGTGAATGCCTAATTCACCAAGATCTGCCAGTGCGGTATCTTTTACATTTTTGGTTACAAAAGGGTGTTTTCCTTTTTTATGCGCTTCATCTATAGAATGAAATACCGTTCCATCAGCATCTTCCATATAGACCACACTGTCTGTTTTTGGAAGGTCTGCATGCTTGCTTAAAAACTCCTGAATTGACATAAAATATTAAATTAAGATTTATTTGATAAATAAAGTTTATAACCGTGTAAGATAACAACAATTTATATATAATTAACAAATACTATACCAAAATTAGCTTTACTTAACTTCATCTTTTGCTTTTTATAAATTATGTTATTGGAATACGGAGATAGTTTTACATATGGTTTCAATATAAAGCTGTAGGCTTTCCATTATCTGTAGTAAAAAATATTCATTGAAAATAAATATAAAACCAGATTAATAAAATCCGGTGGACCAATACTACTTACTCAGGAAAAGGTGGTTTCCTTTCATCTGTTTATAATTTGATTTTTAGCTGTCAGATGCCCGCCCGGATGACGCCAGTCGGACGGGGAATCTCGCTATGATATTCATCCCACTGTGTGACGTTTTCGTCATGCTCGATTTCATGTGTCTATAATTTGTTCTTTAATGGCCACCCCGATTTGTCGCGGCAGGCTATGGAATCTCGCATGGTTGTTAGTCATCCCAGTGTGTGACGACTACGTCATGCTCGATTTCTTCAGTTAAAAAATTTTTAAAAGAAGAAGATGATTAGTTTGGAATTCAAAAACTAAATGGTTAAGTTTATTTTGTATTGCATTTCACTCAAAGGACAAGTCAAAGGAACTGATTTAATCCATTTATTAATTGAAACTAGAATCTTGTAAAACAAAAACGAAAGGGATTGATTGTATACAATCTCCTGTATCTGGACGCCCATCAAAATACCCTGATTCGTACTTATTTTAAAAAGAGGCTCATTCACCAAATCAACCGTTTAAATTAAAAAATATGGCACATCTGATCAATTACATCTGGCAAAGTACTTTTTGCCTGGCTTTTTTTTATGGGTTGTACTGGGTCTTTTTGAAAAATGAAAAGACATTTTTATTGAATAGGATATACTTGTTGGTAACTCCAGTTTTGGCCTTGGCTTTTCCTTTGGTAAAAATCCAGGTGCCTTTTGAAAAACCAAATATTTCTCTTGAAAACACGGCTTTTCTAAAAGCAATACAAACCGATGAGAGCCAGGAAGTTGTCGGTACTTTTGGGCTTCCAGAAATAACTGTTACCGGAAGCAAGCTACCATTGTTGTGGGAAATAACAGATTATCTTTTATTGGGTTATATGGCAATAGTGATGATTTTATTTACCAAGCTATTGTGGCAATATTTTCAGTTACGCCAAATTTTAGAAAGAGGCTGGTACCAGACCAGGTATATTTTAAAAGAAAATTATTTCAAGGTGCCTACCTTTGGTATGGCTCCCGTATTTTCCTTTTTTGATAAGATCTTTTGGGATGAAAATGAAGACCTGACTGAGAATGAAAAAACTCAGATCATCCAACACGAACTGGAACATGTGAAACAAAAGCATACTTACGATGTACTGTATTACCAGTTTCTTAGCATCCTGTTTTGGTTTAACCCCATGATACATCTAATGCGGTTTTCCCTGATAGATTTACATGAATATCAAGCAGATGCATATGTTTTAAAAGAAACGGTCAATAGAGAATCTTACCCCAGATTGCTCGTAAAAATGGCTTTCAAGGGGATTGAACTGCCCATTGGTAATTATTTTATTCGCTCTACCACATTAAAAAGGATCGTAATGATGAAAAGGCCTCATAAGATAAAGTGGTTTAAGTTACTCATGCTATTCCCATTGATGCTTATGCTCTTTGGCCTGGTGTCCATGAAAACAGAAAAGGGAATCACCATGCTCAATCAGTTCAAGACCCAGCCTACGTATTTTTTAAAGAATCAGATATTGGCTGCGCAGGACTCCATTCAGGTTGGTATAAAGGTCAAAAACCTCAAAAATCCGGTTCATTATGAAAGCATCGGCATGCTGGAAAATCAACGGCTAGTGGCACAATTGGGAGAACTTTCCTATGAATTTTCGGGAATACAAAATGAAAACGACTACTTAAGAATTCTACAATTAATCGAATCCTTGCGCAACAACTCGACCTTGGTAAAACAGTATGCAAATGTGCTTCCATTCGACAAGGTGGAAAAAAAACCTGAACCATCGAAGGGCTGGGGAAACTGGTACAGCTATCTGCAAAATCAGGTTCACTTACCACAAGGTGAATTCATTGCCGCATCTGACCCCGTAGAGCTGGAGTTCATTATTGACGGGGATGGTAAAATCAATTACCCCGTCATTAAGAAAAGTTTAAATGGGCTGGTAGATCAACAATTACTGGATGCCATGAAAAGCCCGCATGCCCCCCAATGGAATTCAGGCCAACATAATGGACAGGCTGTGGCTGTAGTGGTCCATACCAAGCTTTATGTATCCTCAAACCCCAATATCAGTTCTGCTACAGATCGCAAGCAAACTACACCTGAACCTGTAAAAAGACAGCAAGCAGCAGCAACCCGGGACGATAAAGTTAATTCGCCTTCTGCCAATTTTGCTTTTGCTAATTTTTCCTTTGCTGCAAAAGATACCAACGATCTGAAATCAGGGGCCATCGCATTAGGTGATGCAGCTAGGGGTTACCTGGTGAGAAAGCTTAAATTTCCGTTTAGTGATAATAAAAACGATCATATTGGCACCGTTTTGGTCCAATTGAGAACAAATATGACGGGAAAGGTAATTCATTACCAAATCCTGGAAAGTCCATCCGCTGCCGCTGAGAAGGAATTGCTTGAGGTGCTGAAAGATATCCCTGCATTGGAGCCTGTTAAGGCTAAAAATGAATACCTTATACTTTTGCCGGTAACTTTTCAGCTTCGGGGTGAAGAATATGGCCTCCCTCCCTCCCAAAAAAATAAGTATGGAGAAGAAATAACCGTCAATGCTTACGCAGATAGCGAAAAAAACAGATTTAAACCGGAACTTCCCCCTTTGACCCAAAAACTACCCCTGAAAATCATTAATAAAAATTACATCAATTTTAATGGGATTACCCTACCGCTAAACATCGGACTTTCGAAAGGTATCGCTAGTCTGACCAGGCATCATCAATGGAACCCTGAAAAGGTGGAAGTTGAACTATATGCTTTCGACGGAGTGAAAATGGGAACTATACAAGAAGTACAGAAAGCCCTTCGGGAAAATGGCATGAATAAAATCCATTATGCTGAACAAATTAATTCAGAACTATTTGACTCCTCCAAACAGCCCTTGTATATTCTTGATGGAGAAGTTCAAACAGATAATCAACTCCTGACCCAAACAAAACCTATAGACATCGAATCCATTTCGGTTTTAAAAAGTAATCAAGTCAATTTATACGGTGAAAAAGCTAAAAATGGAGTAATTATCATCACTACCAAAAAGTAATGTAATCATAAGCCAGTTTTAGTAAGGCCTGCTAAAATATGGGATATACTTTCCTGCATTTTGGCAGGTTTTTTTATATTGCATTTATATAAATCCAACAATCAAATAACCATGCCTAATAAATCGCTTATTGTTTTGAGCCTCCTGTTTTTTTCTTTTTTACATACCCGTGCCCAGGACGAATTCAATTACGACGAATCTCTGGTTCCGGACTATCCCCTACCAGATCCATTCGTTTCACAACAAGGAGAAGTGGTTTCCACTATTAAGGATTGGGAACACCAAAGAAGGGTTGAGATATTGCGCTTGTTTGAGGACAATGTTTACGGTCAAGTTCCCGGAAGTATGGACGAACTCAGTTTCAACCTTGTTTCTGAAGACAAAGAGGCCATGGACGGTAATGCCCATTTGAAAGAAATTGACATCCGGGTAGGGCGCAATGGAGGCTCAATTTCAATGAGGCTGATTCTTTTTATTCCAAAAAGTGCGACTAAACCTGCACCAGTATTTCTATTGATCAACCACCGTGATCCGGAGAATATTGATCCTACCCGAAAAGTGAAAATGGGCTTTTGGCCTGCTGAGGATATTGTTGAAAGGGGATTTGCAGCTGCTACTTTTCATGTAAAGGATGTCTCGGATGACAACAACGACACCTTCAAGGAAGACATCCTTCAAACTTTGTACCCCGAACAACTTGAAATGAAAAATGGCATGAGGGGTCTTGGTGCCTGGGCCTGGGGAGCCATGAGGGCCATGGACTACTTTGAGACTGATCCACAAATTGATGCTAAAAAAGGTGCTGTGGTAGGTCATTCCAGGGGTGGGAAAGCATCTCTCTGGACCGGAGCGCAGGATACCCGCTGGGCCATTACCATTTCCAATAATTCAGGTTGTGGTGGGGCTGCCCTGTCCAGACGAAGGTTTGGGGAAACCGTCAGGCGTATCAATACCAATTTCCCCTATTGGTTTACGGACAATTTTGACCAATACAATGATCAGGAAGACCTTCTGCCTCTTGATCAGCACCTGCTAATTGCCTCCATTGCTCCCAGAGCAGTATATGTAGCGAGTGCTTCCGAAGACCAGTGGGCAGACCCCAAGGGGGAATATCTTTCCCTGGTCCTTGGCACAAGAGTGCATCGGGAAATCTTCCAGATGAATGGCAATTTACCAGCAGATCTTCCAGAAGTGGAATCCCCTGTTCATTTACCTTATGCCGGACATCACATTCGTGAAGGAAAACACAACCTTACTCCCTATGATTGGGAGCAATACATGGATTTTGCGAGCCGTCTTTATGGATTAGCCAATGAGTAAAAACAGAAGATCGTTTTTGAAAAAGGCTGGTGGTCTTGCAGGAATAGGCCTTGCCGGTCCTATGGATCTTCACCTTCCCGGTGCTGTCCGGTCAGCCGCTTACCTTAGAGACCTGGGCATGCAACTCTGTCTGGCATATTTCTGGGGGATTGAGGAATGGAAAACAGCTCTGGCCAGACAAATGGATGTAATGGGTGCAGTAGGAGGAATTAATCCGAATATGGCAGGTCTAAACAGTCAAAAGCCTTGGTCCAGGAAAGTAATTCGGGGAGTAAAGGAAGCATGGAAAAAGGAAGGGCTCACCTTGACCGTTATCGAAGGTCCCCCTTCTTTGGGGACCAGGACAAAATTAGGACTAGAGGGAAGGGATGAAGAAATTTCCAATTTCATCACTTTAATGAAAAACCTGTCTTTGGAAGGAATAGATACCATCTGCTACAATTGGATGCCTGTAATCAGTTGGGCCAGAACCGATATGGAAAGAAAAGGAAGAGGCGGTGCTCTGGTAAGTGCTTTTGATATAGAAGATATTAAAGATAAACCCTTGATCAGTGATTATGGCGAATTGAGTCATGAACGGATGTGGGACAATCTCCAATACTTTTTAGATGCCGTAATACCGGAAGCAGAAAAATATAGAATAAAATTGGCACTTCACCCTGATGATCCTCCCATATCCCATATTCAGGGAATTCCCAGAATAATGACTTCAGTAGATGCCTTCAAAAGGTTGTTGGACATGTACCCCAGTTTCTTCAATGGTATTACTTTTTGTCAGGGAAGTTTTGCTTCAATGGGGGATAAAGATAATGAGGTAGACATACCTTCAGCCATTCGGTATTTTGGTCAAAATGAAGCCATCCATTTTGTCCATTTCAGGGATGTGAAAGGGGATAAGAATAACTTTGAAGAGACCTTCCATGATGAGGGGAAAACAGATATGTTTGCTGCCATGCAGGCCCTGAAAGACCTCAAATTCAGGGGACCCATTCGGCCTGATCATGTGCCCACAATGGCAGGTGACAGCAATGAAAAACCTGGCTACAGTACCATTGGAACATTATATGCCATAGGCTATATCAGGGGCCTGATGGAAGGAGTAGGAAAAAGCAGTCATTGAGAAAACCCAAAATTGCTTGAAATCAGACACTTTGTAGTAGTTTTCAAATTCACCATAGCGGATTTGCCTCCATCTCCAAGCTTCCAGATTTTCATGCAATTCCGCCCTTTTCAGATATTCGAAACTGGTTTCCAAGAAACCAATTGTATGGTCCGGGTTGAACCATCAGGTACCAACTATATCTGAAATATCCAGGTAGTACATCTGCCGGCTGCCTTCATGGGTGGAATCAAAAAACACCCTTCTCCCCTGTTGATCACAACGTGGATGCAGGTCACAACGCCACTCACCTACAAATTGCTCCGGAGAATGAAATTTGCCCAAAACAACCTTTTGATCGCTTGGAATATGGTACAGGTACAAGGTAATATTTCTGTCTTTGTCCGGATAGGTATCATTCAATACCCATTCTTCATTGGTATGAGGCACATAGGTGTTGTGCCCGTTTCTGTCCATGGCCTCCTTACCTATTAACTCCATATCTTCTGTCTTGTCTTTAATTAACCAAAACCCTGCCTGCTTTCCTATGGGACGGGTCCATACAAAAATGTGCTTTGGATCCCTCCATACAAAATGGGAGGAATTTCCAGAAGGGTCAGCCACATAAAGGTCTTTCCCCCGGGTATCCACGGTAATCATACGGGTAATAAATCCTGTCCTTGCCATGACTTGATTCTCCAGAATTTCCGGCCGCCATCGGTGAAGGAACAATATGCGTTTGGAATCAGGGCTTACCAAAAGGTGATTGAACCAATGCCAATTGTCAGAAACATCTTTGCCCAAATGAGGTATTGCTGCCAAATCTGCCAAACTCAATAAATTTTTTATGCGCCCCGTTTTTAAATTCATGGTGTACAGGCCTATTTCATCCGGTGCCTTAACGGATTGGAAAGGATCTGTAACAGCTGCATAGCCATAGCCCGGGCGCAGGTTTTGGATCCTGTTGAAGGCAGTTCCTACCGCATAGTCTCCGTTCGGAGCAAGTGTATATATCGGCCTGGGCAGTATACGGGTAGTTTCATTGCGAACATCATAAATCCGGCTTACATATTGCCCATTTTCAAAATCATTCCAGATTACCTCTTCTGATGAACCGGGAATCCATTGCAACATGCAGGATTGCTGCCAGCTCCAGGCCCCTGATTCTCCAATCTTCTTCCAGTAATTGTCATTTTCCAAATCAATCAATCCAATTTCCAGTTTATCTGTTTCTTTAGGGGACCGTCCCTCAAATCCAACGCGGCATCCCAAAGCAAAGCGACCAGTTGGATCGATTTGCCATTTGTCATAATAACCGAACCAATGCCCCTGTGGACCTTCGGTAATTGGCACAGGCTTATTATACAATGGTGAGGAAATCCATCTAGGGGCAAAACCCATGGAAAAGCTTAGCAGTAAACCGGATTTAACGAAATCTCTTCTATTTATCATCGTTGATTCTTTTGAGTTAATCCAAATATAAGGGTTCCCCCAAATCTTTGCATGATGAATTTTTGGCATAGGTTGGCAATTCTAAATGATTTATTTTGCAGCCATAAACCTTGATAGATTATTGAATAGTTAAAACCATCACGAAATATTGCGAGTTTATTGGCTGTCTCTATCCACTATTTTAGCCTTTCTTTGCTGGAAACAAAACTTCTGAAAAGAATTTTAATGACCTGCGCCAGGACTGGTTAAATTGGTATTTTAACCAATAATTTTCCCATATTAGTGAATTGAAAAGAAAATAAAAAATTTTGAAGATTTGTCAGAAAACGGAATAAATAAAATTTCAATTTCACTTACTGACATTCATTTGGTGGTCCTTTTGGAAAAGAGGTCGTATTATGTATAAATTTTATTAATGAAAACCTGGATAAAATACACCCTGTTCTTTTTGGCATTTGGCCTACTGTTGATTTTTATTTACGGCTCCTATCAGTTCAGGGATCGCCATAAAGGTTATTGGCTGGATCTTAGCATTAAAAATGAACAGGCTTCCGGACTACAGGCCGGATTTGCCAAAATAGATATCAGCCCCGTGGATTTTGATACCTGGACGGATGCCAATGGAGATGCCCGGTTCAATGAGGCAGACGGGGATCAATACCAGGATCTCAACGCAAATGGGAAATTTGACCCGATTTGGATGGCAGGATTTCACCAAAATAAACCTGCAAGCGGTATCAACGATCCATTGTGGGCGAGGAGCATGGTTTTGGATGATGGCAAAACAAAATTAGGTCTTTGCGTCATTGATATGATTGGCTTTGGAAATGATGAGGTCATCAGTTTAAGGAAAAAACTACTGGAAATGACTGATTTGGATCACCTCATCATCAGCAGCACCCATGTTCACTCTTCACCTGATATGATGGGTATGTGGGGGCCTGGCCCATTTACACGAGGGGTGAATAAGAGTTATCAGCAACTGGTTTTTGATGGGATAGAGAAATCCGTGCTTGCTGCCTATAAAAGCCTTAAACCGGCAAAGGTTAAATTTGCCGTTAATGAACGGGACGCAGCACATTTGGTTGGAGACAGCAGAGAACCAATGATCTATGATGCTGCAATACGAATCATGCAGGTACAGGAATTGGAAACAGGCAAAACCCTGGGAATGCTGTTAAATTGGGGCAATCACCCAGAAACCTTATGGGCCGGTAATACCCTGATCAGTGCTGATTTCCCTCATTATTGGCGACATTACATGGAGGAAGGCATACATTTAAAAGATTCCTTGGTTCATCAGGGATTAGGAGGCATTGCAATTTTTTTGAATGGCGCTTTGGGTGGTTTAATGACTACCCGCCCAAATGACCCGGTAACAGATCCTATTACCGGAGAGCAGATCAGCGAAGCATCCATTCAAAAGATTGATGCACAAGGAAAATCATTGGCTAAAATTTCATTTGAAACCATGAAACTTGGAATGGACAGTATTTCTGAAGGAAGTATTGACCTGAGGGCAAAAACTGTTAAATTACCCATGGCAAACAAGTTATTCAGGCTGGCTGCTTTTGTAGGTGTATTCGATCGGGGCTTTGTCGAATGGGGAAAGGTCAGGTCTGAGGTCAATGCCTGGACAATTGGTCCTGCCTCATTTGTCCACGTTCCTGGAGAGCTGTATCCGGAAATTTTAAATGGAGGAGTGGAATCGCCAGATGGCGGTGATTTTGGGATAGATCCGGTAGAAGTCCCGGCTATCAGAAGCCAAATGCCAGGGAAGTACCGGTTTTTCAGTGGTATGTCGAATGACATGATTGGCTATATTGTCCCAAAAAGTCAATGGGATGAAAATCCTCCATTTACCTATGGCAGGGAAAAAGCCCCATATGGGGAAATCAATTCCCTGGGTCCGGAAACGGCTCCCATTTTACACCGCGAAACCCTGAATATCCTGAAAGAGCTCGGGACTTCATTAAAATGACACATCCATGAAATTGATAGAAAAATCTAATCCGTAATTTAATCCAGAGACCATGTCTAAAGCTCCTGACAACATTGCCGCATACCTGGAATCCGTACCTGAAAGCAGGAAAAATGCCTTTACCAAATTGAGAAATACAATCATAAATCATCTTCCTGAAGGTTTTGAAGAAACTATCAGTTATGGGATGATTGGCTATGTGGTTCCACTGGACAAATACCCCAAGGGGTATCATGTCGACCCGAAATTGCCCTTACCCTTTCTAAACCTGGCCAATCAGAAAAATTATATTGCCCTTTACCACCTCGGATTGTATACCAATGAGGCCCTACTGAGCTGGTTCAAAGATGAGTATCCCAAACACAGTAGCAGAAAACTGGACATGGGAAAAAGTTGTATCAGGTTCCGGCAGCCTGATATCATTCCTTATGAGCTCATTGGACAGTTGTTGGAAAAAATATCTTTGGAAGAATGGATCATGAGTTATGAAAAGGGGCGAAAAAAATAGGGTTGAAATAAATTCCAACCCTATTTTCAAATATGGATAGTTAATTTTATTTATTGGCGATATAACTCACCAGGTCCACAACTTTGTTGGAATAGCCCCATTCGTTGTCATACCAGGCCACCAGTTTTACAAACTTATCACTAAGCTGAATACCAGCCCCGGCATCAAAAATAGAGGTACGGGCATCACCAATAAAATCATTGGAAACAACTGCTTCTTCAGTGTATCCAAGGATACCTTTTAAATCTCCTTCAGCTGACTCTTTCATTTTGGCGCAAATCTCTTCGTAAGTTGCTCCTTTTGAAAGCCTGACGGTCAAATCTACTACAGATACATCGGGAGTAGGTACTCTGAATGCCATTCCGGTCAATTTTCCATTCAATTCCGGAATAACCTTTCCAACAGCCTTTGCAGCCCCTGTTGAGGAGGGAATGATGTTTTGACCAGCACCTCTTCCGCCTCTCCAATCTTTGGCTGAGGGTCCGTCTACTGTTTTCTGCGTGGCAGTTGTCGCATGTACTGTAGTCATCAAGCCCTCTTCTATTCCCCAATTGTCATTGACAACCTTTGCCAATGGAGCCAGGCAATTGGTAGTACAAGATGCGTTGGATACAAATGTCATGTCTGAAGTGTAAGAAGATTCGTTAACCCCCATGACAAACATAGGCGTGTCATCTTTGGATGGGGCAGACATTACTACCTTTTTGGCACCGGCATCGATATGCCCCTTGGCACTTTCCTTGGTAAGAAACAAACCGGTGGATTCCACTACGATTTCAGCTCCCACATCCGACCATTTCAAATCAGAAGGGTTTCTTTCAGAAGTCACGCGGATAGCATTCCCATTGACCACCAATTTACCATTTTCTACGGCTATATCACCCTTGAATTGTCCATGGGTAGAGTCATATTTCAGCATATAGGCGATGTAATCAACATCGATCAGGTCATTGATACCAACAATCTGAATATCATCTCTTTCCTGAGCAGCCCTGAAAACAAGTCTTCCAATTCTACCAAATCCATTGATACCTACTTTGATTTTTTTCATAATGTAGTTGTCTATTCTTTCGTTATAAAAGATTGATTAATATTGAAATGCCCCTGATAATCTTTCAAAATTGAACGATTTATAATTGGTAAAACAGGGATTTCGAATCGTTTATCCAAAATTTTCAATGGTCAAATTTATAAAAATTTAATTTATCATTGAAATTTTGCTTTTGATTAGTTGAAAAAACTTGCCGCTTCACACAAAAGCATTCCGGAAAGAAAATTTGTATTATTTTTGATCTGAACTAAATCAACCAAAGCAAGAAACCGATCAGCTAAGGATTATTTTTGAGGGCAATTCTTTGCATCTGACTAATGTGTCCCTCGGGGTCATCAGGTTCGGTGTGGCAGTAGAAATCAAACTGGCTGATTTTTAAGGACATTCTTAACCCGAACTCACGTTAACAGGATACTTTGCTCATTTCCTGTCAACCGGTATATTGTTTTTTGACCAGAGTTTTTATTTATTTAACTATCCTTGTATATCAATTTATTGCTTTTTACACTTATGGAACCCGAATTCGTGACCCGGCATGGTATCAGAAACACCCTCTGGATCTTGAAGAGACCTCCCCCATCTTTGGATCAATTAAACCTTGTAATATTCGACCAAATTACCGTCAAAACCAGCAACCTTTTCTACCAATTTGTTCCTGGTAGCGGTATCAAAGGCTTTGAAATTCCTGGCAAGTCCAATTTTTTCCTCAAGCATTTCTGCATTATCGGCACCAGTGATCAACACACTAATTGGCAATGACCAGGAAAAATAAACGGCTTCTGCTACTGTTAAGGCATTGGGGATGATTTTTGGTTTGTCACCATGGTTGAAATGGGAAGTTCCTCCAAAAAAACCACCATTGGCAAGCGTCTTCATGGCCATGGGTGCCATTTTCTTTTCTACCAGTTTGGGCATCACATTCGTAATGAAACTCTTATAATTCGGATCAAATGCGTTAATTGGCATTTGACATGCCTGAAGCAGATCAGTACTGTCTAACATCCGGAGGTGGGCATTGTAATCAGAATGCCCAGAGAAGCCCACGTACCTCACCTTTCCGCTCTCCTGAGCCTTCCTAACCACATCCAACACTCCGTTTTGTATCCTTCCATCCACATCACCCGGGCTGGTCACGGCATGAATCAACCACAGGTCCAGATAATCCGTTTTCATGCGTTTCAGGGTACCATCCAGATGGGCTTCAGCTGTACTGCCATTCCTGGCGGTGGTTTTGCTTTGAATAAAAGCGACATCCCTGTATTTGGGTGTCAGGAACTGCCCATATCTACGTTCTCCGGTACCGTTTCCATAAGACTCCGCATTATCAAAAAACCTTATTCCCCCTGCAATTGCCGTTTCAATCGTTTTCTCAGCTTCCAATTCCGACATTCTTGCGATATGGGCACCTCCCAATCCAAGCATGGTCACGGCCTCACCAGTACTTCCAAATTTTCGCTGCGGAAGTAAATCCCCCCATTTATCCTTCAAAATAAATTTCCCCATTTTGGTTTGCTCAGATATGTCAGCCCCATGCAAGTCTGAAAAATGCATGGGCAACATAATACCTGCGGTCAGACCTGCAAGTGATTTTAAGAAGGAGCGCCTTTTTTTGTCATTTCCGGTATTCATTTTTCTTTGGGTTAAAATTCAACATTAATTCCTGCGGTCACATTTATCCCTGGCATGGGATAGCCATTTTCCAATTGATAAACAGTATCAAAAAGGTTTTTGGCCAACACATAACATTTCAACTCTTCCAATAACTGATAGCCCAGGTTGATATTCAAAAGCGTGTAATCAATTGTATTGTCCTCCAATTCCGGGCTATTGTTCAACCCAAAAATTTGTTGCACAAAAGGAGCAATTGAAAAATCCCCGAATTTTTTAGTGACCTGCATGTTAAGGTGATGTTTTGGAGCGAACAAAACATTGTCCGATACATCGAGAAAATTATAATTGAACACCAAATGAAATTTTTTACTAGGATTATACCGAACCTGAGTTTCCAGGCCACGGTTCCGAAAGGCGCCGATATTTCTGTTACTCGGAGGGGCAGTTGAAGGATCCAACTGAATCAGATTGTCTCCCTTGGTATAATAAACCACCAGCTCCATTTCCAATTGGTGTCCAGTCATAACATGGGTCAAGCCCATTTCATGGTTCCACATCGTTTCTGGATTCAGTTCCTCATTGGCAGGAGGAAACAAGTACAAGTCTACCACCGAAGGACTTCTAAAAGCCTTGGAAGAGGACATTTTAAGCAGATTCTTCTCGCTTAACGCATAGGTTAAACCAAAACCGGGGATAGTTGACTTCCCAAATTGGGAATTGTTGATTTCCCTGACTCCCAGGTTTACATGCGCCTTTTCCCATAAAGTCTGCTGCATTTGTAAGTATATGTCGGTTTGGTTAATCCTATGGGAAACATCCAGGCCAACGGCTGCCGGCGGAGGTAGGGTTTCATTGACCGCCCTTCCCCCAAACCGACTGTGATCTACTCCAACCGTAATGGTCTGACCGGGGATCAATTGGAGATTTTGATAAATATTAAATCCCTGATTGGTATCAGTTGACTCGAATCCGCTTTTAAATTGGTGCTCACCAAAATTATGGTAAAAAAGGGCTGCCCCTGAAACTTTGTCCCCCTGGTTTACAAGTCCCAGTGAAACTCTTCCTCGCAAATAATCTCTTCGGTCGTCAGATAATGGTCCCTCCAGGGTTCCGGGATGAAAATAAGTGGCATCAGATAACTGGAAATCAGCAGCCAGGCGAATTTCATCTTTCACCTGAAAATTCAGTTTGTAAAAAAGTGCATTATTTTCAAAACCATCATTGGCATCCTCTCTATATCCTTTGGTTTTACTGCGGTTCACTGAAATCAGGGACTGCCATTTCCCTTTCTCATAATTTAGTTTCCCGGTATAGGCTTGGGTGCCAAAACTACCTAGGTTTGCCCCGATGTTGCCAGACCAACCCTGCTTTTCACCTTTATCTGTAATTAAGTTAATGGCTCCTCCCATGGCATTGCTCCCGTATAAGACTGAGGCCGCTCCACGAATCACCTCTACCCTTTCAATGTCGGAACTGTGGTAAGCATCGGCAATCGGATGGGAAAATATACCCATAAATTGAGGTTGCCCATCTATCAAAACAAGGATTCTGTTGTTTGGGGTACCACTGATGCCCCTGATGGAAATGTTTCCCCCAGAACCCGGACCTACTCCAAAGCCCAGCAAAGAACGGTCGTTCAGCAACAAACCCGGAACATGTGGCACCAAGGCCTGAAGCACATTGATTTGCCCGGATTCCCTGATTTGATTCTTGTCGACAACAGATATACTGGATGAAACCTGTGCAGCTGATCGAGCCATGCGGGTACCAGTAACCACTACCTGGTCCAGGCCCAAGGTATCAGTATCCTGACCATACAAAGGTCCGCTAAGCGCAAAGAACCAAAGTATTATCCCATATATAGGTCGATTCATCATTCTTTCCCCGCGTTATTCCATGGCCAGTTGACACAGGATTTCACTTTTGGAAACAAAACCATATCTGCAGTTCCTTTCAAGACAAAAGTATGCACCTCATTATCAATCAATTTCTCTTTTACCAGTGCCAGGGTCTTGCCGGTTACTGCCACATCATCCACAATAAGAATCCTTGGATAACTGAAAAAATCCCATTTGATATCATCCATAATTTTCGGGGAATCCTGCATGGGCTCATTGAGATCATTCCTGTGGCTTACCCGGATGATTTTCATGGCCACACCCAGCTGATGTGAAATCATGCAAGCAGGATAAACACCTCCTCTCCCTATTCCCAAAACCAGATCAATTTCCGGAAAATCAAAAGCATACAAAGCTTCACTGATGGCATCGAAGGTAATATCAATTTTATCCCGCATGTATTTTCTTTTAGCTAGTTTTTGCCGGATTTTTCACCAATACCTGGCACCGTAAAACCCAGGATAAATAAAATAATAATTCCCGGCAGTCCGGTATACAAGGAATTGGAAAAGTAATCTACAGGAGTCAATGGCAAAAAATTAAGCCAAAAAATACCTGTTGCTCCTATCACTTTGGCCAGCAATATGGAAGGAAGAACAGACCAGCCATTGCCCAGTTTATGCTTTAGATAGGCCAGTGAAAGGGTAAAAACAATCAGTTCAATGGTCAACAATAACATTAACGACCACTGCTCATTACCAGAAATCAGAAAATTTAAAGCAGGGGAAAGGGCAGCAGCAGCCAATGCAGGTGTTTTGCCTAAGAGTATCAAGGCGATTAGTGGTACATAAAACATGGGTAACAAGATGGCACCTATGGGAGTGCCCTGAACCGGAGGAGCCAGATGAACCACAATAGGTAACAATACAGCCGCGATAAGTGTAAACAGCGAGGTCAATAAGGGGCTGCTTTTATAATACTGATTTAAATATTGCATTTGCTTGTTCTTTAATTCCATTGAAAATATAAAAAAATATAAGCAGTCCTGCAATTAAATTTTTACCAAAAGCCATATTTTCAAGGAATTACAAGCAAAACAAAGTGGTCTGATAATTGTACAGTTAAAGTGGAAACAATTAATTCAAAACTTTATTTCGCAACACATGCCCGTAATTGGTGAACTCATAAAAAAGGCAATTGATTTAGGTGAAAAACTAAACACCGAGTCCAAACCCGCCGAGAAACAATTAAAAGTATTACAGGAATTACTGGATCATGCCAAAGACACTTCTTTTGGAAAATACCATGGTTTCAAAAAAATACATAAGTCAAAGGATACAGTGTCCTCCTATCAGCAAAAAGTCCCCTATCATGATTATGATGCCATTTATGATTTGTGGTGGAAAAAAATAAGGGAAGGCCACGACGATATTACCTGGCCCGGGATCAACCGTTTCTTTGCTGTAAGCTCCGGAACGACAAGCAACAGTAAGTACATTCCTGTCACAGATGACATGTTGGATGCCATAAGAAAAACAGGGATACAGCAGATCATGACCCTATCCAAGTATGACCTTCCCTCAGACTTTTTTGAAAGGCAAATCATGATGCTTGGCAGCTCCACGGAGCTGAAAGAAAATAATGGATTTCTGGAAGGAGAGATTAGTGGCATTAGTGCTAGTCAGATTCCTTTTTGGTTCAATAATTTCTACAAACCCGGACCGGAAATTTCTGCCATTGAAGATTGGGATGAAAGAATAGAGAAAATAGCAGAACAGGCCAGGGACTGGGACATTGGTAGCATTTCTGGCATTCCTTCATGGATAGAGCTGATGATGAAAAGGGTCATTGCTTATCATGGCGTGGATAACATCCATGATATATGGCCCAATTTGGCGGTCTATACCCCCGGAGGTGTAGCATTTGAGCCCCATAGAAAGAGTTTTGAAAAAAATCTTGCTCACCCCTTGATTTATATTGACACCTACCTGGCGTCAGAAGGTTTTTTGGCCTTCCAGGGAAGACCAGACACGGATGCAATGGCACTTGTTCTGGATAATGGCGTATTCTTTGAATTTGTTCCATTCGAACCGGAAAACATGACTGAATCCGGTGGCATTCATCCTGATGCGAAAGCATTGACCATAGCAGAAGTAGAAGAAAACAAGGATTATATATTGGTCATTTCAACGGTAGCCGGTGCCTGGAGATACATGATCGGAGATACGGTCTCCTTTACCAACAAAGAAAAAGCTGAGATAAAAATTACGGGAAGAACCAAATTCTTTCTGAATGTGGTAGGCAGCCAACTGAGTGTACATCAAATGGACCAGGCCATAGAGGCAGTCCAGGAAAAATTCAACATCGCGATACCTGAATACACCGTAAGCGCAGTCCGGGAGAATGGCGAATACATGCATCGATGGTATCTGGGAAAAGATTCCGGTGAGGCCGATGAAGAAGAAATAACAGCCTTTCTGGATCAAAACCTTCAGGAAAAAAACAAAAATTATAAAGTGGCAAGAAACAAGGCTTTAAAATCCATCGAAGCCAAAATAATTCCCGCGGCAACCTTTATTGCGTACAATGAAAAACAAAAAAAGAAAGGTGGCCAGGTGAAATTTCCGAGGGTAATGAAAGAAGACGTTTTTGGTGAATGGGAAAATTTTGTTAAAAAATCATCCCATTTGGCAGAACAATGAAACCAAAAGCCATAAAAATCAATTGTTATTTCAGCCTGCCTGAATTAACAATTGATTCATTTAGTTGATCAAAAGGGCTTCATTTTAACAACAGGTTTCTAGCCATGCTAATTTTTAAATCCCTGTCATCTGCCAATTACCGTTTTTTCTTCACCGGACAAGCCTTTTCCAATCTGGGCAACATGATGAAACAAGTAGCGGTTGGCTGGTTGGTATATCGGCTGACAGGTTCTGCTTTGCTTTTGGGTTTGGTTTCTTTCTCCAGGGAAATTTCGGCCTTTTTGCTATCTACTGTGGCAGGGGTATTGGCGGATAGATACAACAAGCACCGCCTTTTGATGGTCTGTCAATCCATCATTGCAATCAACGCCATAATATTGGCCATACTCACCATCAGTAACACCATAAATTTTCAAACCTTATTAATTTTGGAAATAGTATTTGGACTGGTGAGTGGTATGGAAATGCCATCAAGGCATGCGTTTGTCAATGATCTGGTAGAAAATAAAACCTACCTGACTAATGCCATTGCCCTGAATTCGTCGCTGTTCAATACCGCCAGAATTGTGGGGCCTGCACTTGCAGGAATACTCATTCCCATCATTGGGGAAGGATATTGCTTTCTTTTATATGCCGGAGCCAGTGTGGCCGTTGTAGTGATTTTTACATTTATCCGCTACCAGCCTTCCGGTAAAAAAAATCCCCGAAAAAAATTCGGGAAGGAATTCCAGGAAGGTGCTGCCTTTGCCATCAAAACGAAACACATACGTTTCCTGATCCTATTTGTTGCTGGGGTAACCCTAATCGGGGTTTCTTATATGGTAATCCTGCCCGTGGTTGCAGCAGAGGTTTTTCTGGGAGATGCTGTAATCTTTGGCTACATGACCAGTGCTGTAGGTATTGGTTCGTTATTAGGTGCTTTTTTTGTTGGAGCCAGAAACAATGTAGTAGGATTGGACAAGCTTATTCTATTGGGGACAGTTATCTTTGGTTTGGGTTTGGCTGTTTTTTCATTCAGCACTATATTGTAGATATCATTGTTGGCCCTGGTGACCACAGGCTTGGGTAGGGTAATCATTTTCACCGGGTCCAATACTTTATTGCAAACCATTGCACCAGAGGAAAAACGGGGAAGGGTGTTGAGTTTTTATATCATGTTATTTATGGGTGCGCTTTCTTTGGGAAGCTTCCTAATAGGCATGCTTACCGATTGGATTGGAGCCCCCTTTACCTTACTGATTGGAAGTATGGGGGTATTGTTGATGGGAGGATATTATGCCAGGAGCCTTCCCGTATTAAGAAAAAGAACCTACAGGGCCATAAAAAAATCAGAACTGTTGAGCTGAGAGTGAAAAAATTACCGTAAACAACCTAACAATGAAACCATTTAGTTTATTAATAATCAACAGTGTAACACTGATCTTCACATTGTTGATCAATTACCTGGGTGGAACCGGGGAATTTTTCGGTAACAGCGTAGGAGAAATCAGTGGCCTGTACCCTACTATCCTCACGCCGGCTTCCTATGCTTTTTCCATTTGGGCATTGATATACCTTGGCTTGATTGCCTTTGTACTTTACCAGTGGTACACCCATTTTAAAGGACGTCATGCTGTTTCCATTTTGCCCACCGGCCTTTGGCTGGGGCTGGCCAATGTTTGCAATGCCTTGTGGGTTTGGGCATGGACTTCCGAGTATATATTCCTTTCTACACTACTCATTTCCCTTTTGCTGTATGCATTGGTCCGCCTGGTCATTCGCCTTCGGCTAGAGCTATATGATGCCCCGCTGCAAATTATTTTTTGGGTTTGGTGGCCGGTCTGTATTTATACCGGATGGATTGTATTGGCCACGGTATTGAATATTTCGGTGGGAATAAAAAGCAGTGGTTTATTGCCGGGCATTCTGGCCGACGAGGTCTGGGCTGCTTTGATTTTAATCGTGGCCAGTTCGATATATATCTGGTTGACTTTTCGGAGAAACATGAGAGAAGCAGCTTTGGTGGGTGTTTGGGGTTTTGCTGCCGTAGGAGTGAAACAATGGGAAGCCTTGCCAAATGTGGGTATTTTATCTGTTTTACTGGCAGGCCTTTTATTTGTAATTGCGGGAATACATGGCTACCGGAATAGAAATACTTCTCCCCTGATAAAATTGCTCAATGGAGAATGGAAATAATTCTTAATCGGGAGAATTTCGCATGATTTACTATCATCCTATTGTTTGACGGCTACGTCATGCCCGATTTCAGGTGTTTGAAAGGTAAAATACGTTTGCATCACCTTTTGTGCCATTTTATGTTGGGGGGTAAAATCAGGGCTGCGGTTTCTGGATTCCGGATACCATTTCCAGAAATAAACCCCCTGAAACCAGGGTTGGTGCCATACAGATTCAAAAAAAGCAGTATAACAGCGCGCTTGCATTTCTTCGGATAAAATGGCGTTTTTCCTTTCATTTGGCCACACCCATGGAGCATCAGCCGCATCATTAGTATTACAATAACCCAACTCGGTGAATAAAATGGGTTTTTGGTAAAGCAGATTCACCTTTTCCAGATCAGGTATTATTCTTTTCCATCCCTGTAAAAGTTGATCCAAAGTTGGATTTTCACCAGTAGCCAGGGGAAAATAGGCCTGAACACCAATGTAGTCCAGCGCATCCCAAAATTTTACGTATTCATACTCTGTGAAATTTGCCGCATAGGTTAACTTTCCACCGTATACCTCCTTTACCGCAGCTATGATTTCCCGCCAATCGTTTTCCCGGTGACTGGTTTTTTCCAATTCTGTTCCTACACAAAATAAGGGAAGCTTTCTCTGCTCAGCAAGGTTGGCATAATACAAAATGAATGATTTGTAATTGTCAAACCAGATTTGCCAATCGGTTTCCGTTGTCATGGCGATTTCTCCGGGCCAGGATCCACGCACCCAAATGTGGGGTTTTAAAATACTGATCAGGCCCTGGCTTTGGGCCGTATCAATGGTAGCCACCAGGCCTTTGCTGCTTTCCCCCCACCAGATCTTTTCTGAATGGGTTTCCCACCTGATCGACGGCTCCGATGTATGGCGCTGCCAGCCAAAAGGGGTTTGGGAAATGTGGCTGACTCCGGTAGCTGTTAAATTCTCCATCTCTCCTCCCTGCAATGGATTCCTGCTGCCCACCCAACATACTCCACGATGTTTGCTTTCTTCAAAATTGGCAAAATTCTCAGTTTTTTTGGCAGTGTTGCAGGTGATACAAGCCAAAAATAAGCTCAAAGCCACCAACAGTCCCATACATTTGTTTCCCTGGAATAACATGTTTATTTCTTTTGGTACAAGATAAAAAGAAAACTACTGATCATCAGCAGGTAAACCCAACTAAATGGCAAGGCCATCAATACCAGCAATTGACTTATGGATTCCAAAAGTTGTTCTTTCCCCACAAAAATCGTGGCCACGGTAAACAGGACCAAAATCAACCCCCAGGCCAGCAGATTTCTCCTCCTGGGTTCCATATTCCCATTGTCAGCAAACATCCCCAGGACAAAAATGGCTGAATCTATGGAGGTGATAAGAAAAGTAAACACCAGGATCAGACCCATCATTTTGATCAGCCCTGCCAGTGGAAGGCTGTCAAAGAAAACAAAAATGGAACCATATAAAGAATCAAACTGGCCTTCATAAAGCTCCGGATGGCCTATCAACTCAAAAGCCTGAGATCCGAAAACCGTAAACCAAAAGAAGGTACCCAGGCTGGGTACGAGCAGCACACCAAAAATAAATTCACGAAAAGTGCGGCCTTTAGAAATCCTGGCAATAAAAACACCTGTAAAGGGAGCCCAGGATAGCCAAAACGCCCAATAAAAAAATGTCCAGTCCATCAAAAAGTCCTGGCCTACTTTCATGGAGCCAAAATTGATGCTCATGGGTAAAAAATCTTTGATATAGCTTAAAGATGCTGCAGAAAAATTACCAAAAATACTTAAAATATCTCCTGCCAACCAGGTGAAAAATAGTAAAAACAAAGCCAGTGCAATATTAAACCTGGATAAATTGCGGATACCATTGCTTAAACCTGTAAAAGCAGAAAGCGTAGCTAAGGAGCCTAGAAAGACTACCACATAAGCATTGTTGGTGTAATTGACTTCCAGCATTCCGAAAAGCTGCCTGAATCCGGCCAGCAATTGCCTGCTACCCAATCCCACAGCACCTACCACACCAAACAAGGTACTGATAATGGTGATCACATCTATGGGAACAATCAACCAGGGTTTGTGGTATTTGCCATGCAGAACAGAGGAACTAAGCATCAATCTCCCCCTCCCATACACCAGGTATCCTATGATCAGCCCAAACATGCCATAAAAAGCCCAGGGTGTAAGTCCCCAATGGAAAAAGGTGTATTCGAGAGCAAATATTTCGGGTGAAAGTTCAGATGCCCTGGGGGCTTGGGTATAATAAAATACAGGTTCCTGAATCGCACGCAACATCAAACCGGCACCCATTCCGGTACTGTAGAGCATGGCTACCCAGGAAAACCAGCCATAAGCCACCGGCCCCTCTCCCAATTTTGTTTTTCCCAATGGGGATACCGCAATACCCAACAATACCAAAACCATAAGCAGGCCCAGGTAGAGATAGTAGGTTCCGAAATAATATAAAGTAAAATTTGCTGCTTCCTTAATCCATATTTTGAATCCCAGGGGAAAACTGAAAGCCATAAATAAAAAAACCAGGCAGGCCAGCAGGGATGTCAGATAAGTGGGTTTGCTAGTAGGCATCAACAGGACAATGTCAAATTTGATGGAATATACTATACAATTTCTTCCCTATCCTTCATCCATTCCA
The DNA here is from genome assembly GCF_011290685.1 of Cyclobacterium plantarum. Taxonomy (GTDB): domain Bacteria; phylum Bacteroidota; class Bacteroidia; order Cytophagales; family Cyclobacteriaceae; genus Cyclobacterium; species Cyclobacterium plantarum. The sequence continues at coordinate 184,124 of NZ_JAANYN010000004.1, read as the reverse complement.
AATTTTTTACATTACGAGGCATTATCAAGATTCATTCGGAAATGGAAAAGCCTAATTTTTTTAATCCTTCCTGAATTTCCGGAGCCTGCATAAATAATTTCCAGCCCAAACCGGACCGGTAGTTTTCTATCATGGCAACGATGGGTCCCTGATCAATGGCAAGGTACCGTTTGGGGTACCAATCTTCTTCCGGGCTCAGGGCATCGTAAAACCCATACCGGCCAAAAGTTTTCTCCCCGTAATTGTAATAGAGGTTTTTGAGGACTTCCATGCTTTCTTTTGGTGTATAGGGAATGGATGAAAGTGCCGCTGTGGGCGAAATGACTCCGATATCGTTACCCGGCCTGTGGGCTGAATACCCTATGGTAGAATAACTGGCAGTAAGCCCCCATAAATCTGAACCATAGCCTTTAAACCCTGCTTCATTCTCCATACACCACTGCCGGTTGATCAGGCTATGGTTGCGGTTATGCTCCCAATAATCCGCATACCTGTCTTTTAGTCCTTTTGGATTCAATCCCAGGTAAGAATAGTGTGCCCAAAACAAGGGCCCTCCGTAATCAGGGGACCCATTGTGTAAAAGAGGGAGGGAATAACCAAATGCCTCGCTTTCGTTTTGAATGGCTCCCCCCCGAGCCCAGCCCTGGTGGTATACCTGCTCTGATACAGCATGCGTTGGCGAAGATGCTGCTAAAACATAAGTGATCAGGCACTCATCATACCCCCTGATAGCAAAGTCTTTTTGCCATCCAAAATTCGGAGACCAATGCCAATAAAGCACCTCCTGTCCACCCTGTGTATGCCAGTCCCATTGCATTTCTTTCCACAAAACGTCTATTTTGTCAGCCAGGGCTTTTTCCCTTTCATTTCCTTGCTTGTAATATTCCCTTACTGCAAGTAAGCCTTGCATCAAAAAGGCCGACTCGACCAGATCCGCCCCATCATCATCCTGACCAAAGGGTTTGACTTTGCCGGTTTCTCCATTGATCCAATGGGACCAAATACCATGAAACCGATCTGCATTCGCCAAAAAGTCCACTATCTTTTCAAAACGGGCCAGGCCTTCATCGGGGCTGATCCATTCCCTTTCCAAACCGGCAAGCAAGGCGAAGAGTCCAAAACCAGTCCCTCCTGCGGTCACTATATTTTGGTCGTCTTGAGGGTATACCCCATCCACATGAATTCTTTCCCTGGCCATTCCCGAATTTGGTTCAGCGCCCTCCCAAAAATACCGAAATGTATAGTATTGAACCATGTCCAGCAATTCCTCTTCAGTCATGGTCCGTGTTTCTACGGCCACTTCCCCGATCATCCGGGATTCTTCTCCCAGCACAGCTTCGATTTTATACTGCAAACCCAGGTTTTTTCCCAGATCATTCACAAAATCCAGGTAAAGCGTATCTGTTACCTCGGCTCTTTTGGAGTAATCACCATCTTCTTTTCGAACATAAATCTCATATTTATCCGCCAGCTCAACGGGATTCCAACTCAATTCCACATGCCGGTCATAGGCATTGGATTCAATCCCGTTGGGGGAAACCGATTTTTGCTTACAGGAATACCCGGCAAGCAACAGCATAACAATCGTGCAATAGGGAAATAATTTCATGATTTTGGGTTTAGTGCTATTCATAAGTAAAATCTAATTTTTCCAGGCCGGATTGGATATCTTTATTTTGCATAAAATGATTCCAAAGTAAACCTGTCCGGTAATTTTCAATCATTAATACAATAGGCCCCTGATCGATGGCCAGGTAATCCGTAGCAAACCATTGTTTGGTTAGGTCAAATGCATCCAAAAAGCCCATTTCTCCCCAAAGTCTGTCCCCTAACCGGTAATAGAAATATTTCAGGGCTTCCATGGATTCCCGGGGTGTATAGGGCATAGAGGATAAGGCTGCCGTTGGAGTGATCACACCCAGGTCCCGGGTAGGTGAATGCGCTGCATATCCTTCTGGATTATCACTTGCAGTCAATCCCCAGGATTCGGCACCGTAACCCACATAGGATTGAGGATTTTGGATACAATGCGCCCTATTGATCAGGCTATGCATGCGGTTCTGCTCCCAATAACCTGCATACCTGTCAACCAAATTCCTGGGATCCAACCCCAAAAAAGAATAGTGGGCAAAAAACAGGGGACCTCCCCTTTCCTGTCCAAGGGGAAGGATGAAACCATTGTAAGACTGCCCATTTTGGATGGTTCCATTTCTGGCCCAACCTTCATGATAAACTTCAGCCTCAATGGGGTGGGTGGGAGAAGCCGCTGCTAAAATATATACGATCAAAGCTTCGTTGTAACCAGAAACGGGCAGATCCATGGCCCATTCCTGATCAGGTGACCAATGCCAGAATAACCGGTTCTGACCTCCCCTGGTGTACCAATCCCATTCAACCTCCTCCCAAAGTTGGGTAATTTGATCCTGCAGCAACTTTTCTTCAATCCTGCTGCCATCAAGGTAACTGCTAATGGTTAATAACCCTTGCATCAATAAAGCCGTTTCTACCAGATCCCCTCCGTTGTCCAGTGTGCTGAAAGGAATGGTTTTTCCTGTATTGCCATTCATCCAATGGGGCCAGACACCATGAAAACGATCTGCTCCCTGAAGAAAATCAAGTATTTTTGACAACCTGCTCACTCCTTGTTCCCTACTGATAAAGCCCCTTTCCATCCCTACCATGAGGGCCATGATGCCGAATCCGGAACCACCAGTGGTAACAAGGTCTCCTGAGCTACTTCTTTCCCTTGCCATGCCGCTTACCGGATGCGCAAAATCCCAAAAATACCTGAAGGTCTGAGATTGAACTTTATCCAACAGCGCATTTTCATCCAACACGGGAAATTTTGGTTCAGCTGCCGGCTCAGTATAAAAAGTGAGTTCGAATCCTTCCACATCAATCCCAGTGTCCGGGTGCTGATCTTCAGAAAGGGAAAAGGTAAATTGTCTCAAGTCCTTCAAGGGTTCCGGGGACCGGATTTGGTAATGAAGAGAATCTTTGACATGAATTACCTGTACAGGAAGCTGTCCCTCTTCTTTTTCTTCAAGTTGAATGTATTCTTCCTTCAAAACTACTTTACCGGAAAAATGCAGGTCAAGTTGAAAATCAAGCGCTGCCCCAACCCAATTCCTGCCACCAAGATGATCTGCGCCCTGCAGGACAAATGACTGTACCGAAACAGCTCCAAAAAGAGTGGTAAATACAAGCTCCTTGCCTGCATATACTTGTCCATTCACACCGGTTAATCCTGGATGAATTTCCAGCTTGTAGGTGGTTCCCGCTTTCAGCAAGCCTACCGGAAGCAGCCTGATGGTCTGCGATCCGTCCAGAAAATTGGTATTGAAAGGGACTTCTTTTCCTGAATCCATATCCGTTAATTCCAGGTTTTCGGGAACGGATTTTAAGGCCAGGGGAATAGTAAAATGTAAATGAATGGCCTGATCAACGGGGATACCGGTCAAGGGTTCTATGCCTTGAATTTCCATTTCACCAATGGTTATGTTGGTCAATTCCAAAACCGGAAAGGCCGTCTCTTCCGGTTGGCAAGACCAAAAGATTAATGAAGATAAAAATAAGAGAATCCGAGACCTCATCTGTTTATAATTGTCTTTAAATGGTCATAACCTGCCCCGATTTATCGGGGTGGAATCTTCGCATGATTACTAATCATCCCACAATGTGACGTTCTCGTCATGCTCGATTTCATGTGTTTACAATTTGCTTTTTAAAAGACACAATTTACCCTGTACCGAAGGCTTCCAAATCCCGGGAAAATCCCGCATTCTTAATACTCATCCCTTTATGTGAAGTTCCCTTCACGCTCAACTCTTGAAAAAAATACAGCAGAAGGAATTCCTTCTGCTGTAACATTTGAGTCAATTATTTCAATTTTTCTCTTCCATCATTATGGATTGTATTTCAGACTGACTGATAGCCCGGTTAAAAATCCTTAATTCATCCAATTGGCTTGAGGTAGACAAATGGCCCCAACCGGCAAAGCGGGGTGCGCCTGAGGCTACCGAAAGGATATCGCAACCAGACCAGTCTATTCCCGGAAAGCTCCCCTGGCTGACCACTTCCCCATTGATGTAAACCGTACATTGGTCAGAAGAAATGGTAAAGGCGATGTGATTCCAGGTATCTGAAGACGGGTCAATATCTGCCGCCGCTCCTCCATCGAACCAGTTTTCACCCGACCCATTGCCTACATTCAATTTAAACCGCTGCATACCACCGGCATTTTCCCTGAAAAGCCTGAATCCGGAAGTCCGGTTATTCATGGCGGTTGGGTTGGCTTCGTCTGGAGGGCCCATAACCAAAAGACCAGCCCGATCAGGCGTTCCATCCAATTTATACCAAAAAACGGCACTGAACTCTTCAGAGTGAAGATTTCCCCCCTCATAAGTCAGGTATGCGTCCGGACTACCGGAATATGCCCTACCGGATATGCCATCTGTAAATCCCGGTGACCCGGATACATTGGCATTCTGGATCTGCACCAATTCAGTATAATCACCATCAAAAGGCAAATAGAAAACTTCGCCTTCATAAATGGGCTGGTAAGGCTCGATTTTTTCAAATACCACCGAAGTACTGGTTTCCTTCCCGGAAAGATCCCTGGCAATGACATCCAACTGGTGTTCTCCATTTGTCAGGTTATCGTATTCAAAGGAACCCAGAAACCGCCTGTAATCCTTAAAGTCCTCAAACCTTGCAATCTCCTGTCCATCAAGTTCAACCGCCACCCATTCGATTTCAATATCGTCTACAACTTCAAGATCGATCTCAATGGAAGTAACATCTTCTGTAACCCGAATCTGGGTACCATCCGTTGGGTAGTTTAAAGTAATTTCGGGAGATTCACTGTCTGCTCCCGGTTCAACAAATTCAATATCGTCAATATAGCCATCTGTACAGGCACTAAGGCAAAACACCACAATTGCCAGCAGGCTGATCCATTTATTTAACATCTTGGAATATATTTTATGTTTCAAATCATTCTTCATTTGCTGCCTCCCGTATTTGCGGTAAGATGTCTTGTTGCTCCAGCGGGTATGGCAGATACCGATCTCCTTCGCTAAAGGTCCTGCCGCCATAATTCAGTTCTGAAGTGCGGTCATACCTGATCAGGTCAAAATACCTTATTCCCCATTCCATGGCAAATTCAGCATATTTTTCTTCCAATACGGCATCCAGATCCACGGAGGTAAGGTTATTCAACCCAGCCCTGGCCCTTACCAGATTTACAGCTTCTTCTGCTGACAAGACCTGACTACTGGCTCCATTGACCAGAGCTTCTGCATGCAATAGCAGTATTTCAGCATACCGGATGCAGGTGAAATTCTTGTTTTCCCCATAAGTAAACCTTCCGGGGGTCAACTGGGTGGAAGGAAGGTAATGCTTACCGCTCAGGAATTGATACCGGGGATGATTGTTAAACACATCTCCGTCGGGACTTACATTGGAAACCCAATCCGGTAAATTCTCATAGGCAGCATCGGATTGAATTTCAGCTATTCCGTCTGGGGTAAATAATACAGAAGTGGTAAGACGCTCCTGTTCATTTCTGTCCAGCATAAACTTTACGTATTTATTGGAGGGTTCGAAAAACCCCCAACCTCCCCCTGCTCCAGAAACGGCAGGTGTCCAGCTGGCGGGGCCGAAAAAATCCCAGAGGTAGCGGGTACGTGTTCCGCTGGCCTGACCAAAATCAGAATATTGCAACTCCAGCAAATTTTCATCATTCAGCTTTCCGGAAATTTTAAAAAGCTGATAAAAATCCGGTTCCAGGGTAAATAAATCACTCCCGATGATTTCCTCTGTGGCAGCCACCACTGCAGTGTGGTTGTGCAGCTCCATATTGGCCCTTGCCTTGACAGCCAATGCCGTGTAGCGGGTCACTCCTCCCCTTACATCAGACCTTTGGTTGGGACGAACACTTGGCAAATCCGGGATAGCCGCATCCATTTCCATGGAAATGTGTTGCATTACGGTTTGATAATCGGACAACTCCACATTAAACAAATGGCTGGGCTCGGACGCATTGGGTATAAGCACTGATCCCCAAAGTTTGGCCAGATACATTAATTCAAAAGCTCTCATGACCCTGATTTCTGCAATGTATTGCCTCGCATTGGCTTCATTGGCACCGGCCTCCCGGTACTTTTCGATTTCTTCCATGGCACCATGCCAGTACAGGAGATCAGAATACAAATTGAGCCAGGTGGAATTGTACATCCAAAAATTCCTGTCATACCGAAACTCGTCCGTTTCTGTAAGAGGAAACTGGTCCCCAGCCGCATTAACGTCATCGCCCCGAACACTTATTAAGGGAAAAGTTTCCCATTGCAAACTGTACAATTCGCCATAAGCGCCGTACAAAAGCAATACCATGTTTTCAGATTGATTATAATCAGTATCTTCAGCAATAAATTCATTTTCTAATGGCTCATCCAACACATCAGTACAAGCCGGTCCCATGAGGATTGCTGAAAAGACCAGAAACAGCACGGAAATATATTTATAGATATTCATCTTCATCTTCATTTAAAGTTTAATGTTCAGACCAACGGTATAGATGGCCGGGATAGGGTATACCTGCCGGTCAATACCATTTGCCACTTCGGGATTAAAACCGTTGTAATTAAACATCGTTAAGGGTCGCTCTGCAGTAAGGGTGAATCTGGTCTCAGGCATTGTAGTGCCGAAAACCTCTTTGTCTGCAAGGGTATAAGAAAGCCTTACATTTTGAATTCTGAAATAGGAACCGTCTTCCACAAAATAATCGCTCAGATTTTGGTTCCAACCCTTACGCAAGCCTGCAGCGGAGGGGTAACGATTGGATGTACCCTCTCCTCTCCAAAGGTTATTGGCAAGTTCGGCATCCAAGTTGGTATCATTGGTGAAAATGATTTCTCCCCGTTTCCGGTTTAGGATTTTATAGCCGGATTGCCCTTGAAAGAGGGCTGAAAAATCCAGGTTTCTATAACGGAACCCTGCATTAAAGCCATAAGTCAGACTGGGCAAAAAAGAGCCCAGTACCACCCGATCCTGGTCATTGACCATACCGTCTCCGTTTTGATCCCTGAAAATCAAATCGCCAGGCTGCAGGTCATTGTCGTTGATGAATTCCTGGGTGTAACCGTAAGCATTTATTTGCTCCTGAGATTGGAAAACCCCATCCGTCTCATATCCGAAGAAAGCCTGATAGGGCTGACCAATAATGGACCTTTGTCTGAACTCTGCTGAACCTGCATCCAGGCCTTCTGCCCCACCCAGACCTAGAACGGTGTTTTTAAGTGTTCCAAAATTTCCGCCAAAATAATAGGAAAAATTGGTAGTCAGGTTATCCTCCCAATTGGCCGCCACTTCCAGCCCCTGATTCCGGATTTCACCCACACTTCTCCTTTCACTGGCACGGATTACCGGAGGGATGATGCTCACCGCAAGGTTTCGTGTATCTCTGATAAAATAGTCCGCTTCTATAGAAAGCCTTTCCCTGAACATGCGGGCATTCAGACCGAAATTTCTTTCTACCGTTGTTTCCCACTGCTCTATCAAATCAAAGGTTGGATCCAGACGCCGTCCAATCACCAATACCCCATCAATGGCAGCATTGTTTTCCACCAGCACCGGGGCACCTACGGAAGGGCTGATACCATCATTACCCAATTCACCCCATGATCCGCGAAGTTTTAAGAAATTAATCGCATCTACATTAAAGAAGGCTTCTTCAGTAAGCACCCATCCTGCACCAATAGTGGCAAAATTACCCCATTTGTTTTGGAATTTATTGTTACCATCTCGCCGAAAGGTACCATACAAAAGGTAACGGTCATCGTAATTATAGGCCACACGGGAAAAATAAGACTGAAAGAACAAACGTGATCCTCCATCGCCAATACCATTGAGGTCAAAATCAGTCGCATTATTCAGGTACCAGAACTGTTCCTGGTCCCTGTCCGGATTAGGATTGATATTTTCCCCCCTGGCAAACAAAGCTTCATTGGTTTCGCTCCTGTAAGATTGTCCCAAAACGACCGTCAGGTTATGTCTGTCAAAATTGTTTTGGTAGGTAAGGAAATTATCCCAAATCTGATCATAACGGTTGAAGGTTCTCCTGTTGATGGACGATTGCCGCTCAGTTACCCCATCGTTATAGGCAAAGCCAACGTTCCTGCTGGTTACCGATTCCAGGTTGTAATTATAAGACGTTTTGAAGGTCAGGTTATTGGGAATAATTTCCAATTCGGCATAAAAGTTACCCAGTATTTTCGCAATCTTGTTTTTGTTGTCGGAATATAAAAGGCTGTAAAATGGATTTTGATTGCCCCTGTATCCGATTTGCTGGGCATTGGAGAGTTGATAGGGCTGGGCATTTTCATTTTGCTCATCATACACCGGAATGATGGGTACTGCAAAATAAGACCGGAACCAGGCCCCATTATCCCCATTGTACTGCTCTCCTGTACTGACATTCAGGTTACCGCCTACACTAATCCAATCCTTGAGATCGGCATCCAATTTTACCCTGAAATTCATCCGCTTATAGCTGTTACGGGTATCTTTCATCAGACCCTGTTGATCAAAGTAACTACCTCCCACGGAGTATCGGGTCCTTTCACTCCCTCCATTGATAGATAGGGTGTGGTTCTGGATGGTAGCTGGCTGCATCATTTCAGCATACCAATCTGTGTTCACATCCGGCAAACTGGGATCAATGCGGCTTCTGCCATACCGCTGAATGGCATTTTGAACAAAAGCAATATCCGGAGCCGATCCTGTCTCATTGATGTACCCGACAAACTGTTGGGTATTGGCCATTTTTAAAATATTTTGTGGGTTTTGTACCCCATAATAACCATCATAAACAATTTCCGGCTCCTGATTGTAACTACCGGACTTGGTTTCTATGACCACTACACCGTTTGCAGCCCTTACCCCGTAAATGGCGGATGCAGATGCATCTTTTAAGACGGATATGGTTTCAATATCGTTTGGATTCAGAAAATCAATATTATCGAAAAACATGCCATCTACCACATAAAGGGGAGCCGCTCCACCTTCGAAAGAACCAACACCTCTCACACGGACGGTAGGAGAAGCACCGGGTGCCCCGTTACTGACGATTTGTACACCAGCCACACGGCCTTGAAGCGCCTGCATGGCTTGAGAATTGGGCGTTTTGATGATATCATCAGATTTTACAGTGGTAATGGCAGAAGTAAGGTCCTTTTCCCTTTGGGTACCGTACCCAACTACTACCACCTCCTCGAGATTTTGCGAGTCTTCAGAAAACACCACATTAATCTGGCTCCTGCCATTGACATTCACTTCCTGGGTTTCAAAACCTATAAAAGAAAACACCAGTATCGCCTCGGAGGAGCTGACCGTTAATTCATAATTACCGTCCATGTCGGATACGGTTCCGTTGCTGGTATTTTTTTCGAGAATATTCACTCCCGGAACCGATTCTCCTGTCGGATCAGTAATATTTCCAGATACAGAAATTTGTTGAGCGATGGCACTTGAGCCAGCCAGGCTTATCATCCACAGAAAAAAGCCCAGGCTCCATCCCAATTTTGCTGGAATTTTGGGTTTAAAATATCCCTTGCTGTAAGTAAAAGGAATTTTCATACATCAGTTAAGTTAGGTAGTATTTAATAATTTAATAGGAAATCTGACTATTGGTATTTCCTCCGAAAAGGTAATCTAAAGACTTAAAAACATCTGAATTCCAATAAGAAATGTTGGAAATCTGGGCTCTAAAAATCGAAAAATTCTCCTGGCTTTTTCCAGTTTAATAACATAAGAATCATTGTTATTTTGCTTTAAACAGGATTTTTAAAAATAAACATCCAAGGAATTTATCAAACTTTTATATACTTCGCTATTGGAGGCCAAAAAATTTAATTAAAGATATTATAATTAAAAAATCAGGTAGACAAGGGTTGCAAAAGAATCAGTTCCTCCCATTTCAAACTACCCTCTTCAGCTGCTTGCATTCTTTGATTTACCTTTTTCCGAAAAGCCCAAATTGTATTCCGGCCTAAATCCAAAACTTCTGACAATTCATCAAGGGTCATCTTGTCCTTCACCTCCAGGGAAGCATAAAGAATATAAAAGGCTTTTTCAAGAGGGAATTTAATTCCATGAAAAATCGTACCAGCTGTTGCGGAATCAATGTGTCCGCAATGGGTGCATCTCCGTGAAAACCATTTTGGGCCTTTTCCAAATTTGGTTTTGCCGCATTGCCTGCATGAAAAACCTTTTCCCCATTTGAGATCCTCCAAATACCGGTAACAGGCCGATTGATCCGGAAAAATATTGGCAAATTCTTCCCGGGAAAGGGATTGTTGAGAAATTCGTGCCTTGTAAGAATCCCTGATTGAACTTTTTAACTTCCAATTATCTTTGTCGAGTAAGGCATTTATTCTTTTGATCTCCTTATCCTTATCCTGCAATTGCTGGTTATAATGTTCGAGTAAACGGTTTTTTTCCTCCAATTCGGTAGTTCTGTCTTTTACCTTTGTTTCCAACTCCAGGTTTACTCTCTCCTTCAAAGCTATATTTTCCTTGTATTGATTCAAGGAACGCTTTAATGCTTTATCCCGTATTTCTTTCATGATTCGGATCCTGTCTCCCAGAGCAAAAGACAACAAGACCATCTCAACCAGAAAAGCAAAATGAAGGCTATAGTAAACGATGATATGGTGTGGTATTATGGCATAGCTTGCCAGGACTTTTATCAATACTCCAGTAAACAAAACACCATAGGCCATCACAAAAAATCGCGCTGCCTGAAAATTCCTGGATAACAAATAAATACCTGTAGAAAATATCAGTAAGAAAGGAATCAGATCAAAAAAGGAAATTTCAAAATAGGATTTATCAATCAACAGTCCTGCCATGAAAATCATGGATTTGAAAAACAAAGAAAACCAAAGCAAATAATGAAAGGTTTTAGCCCTTCTACGGGTGTTTAAAAAGCGGATAGTAAACAAGACAGCCCAAAAAACAATAAAAAAACTAAATACGCCATTCACAAAAAAGTTCAATTCTGGCAATTGCGGCCAAAAATATTGGAAACCTATGCCATCCAAACTCATGGCATAAAATCCCACGCTCAGCAAGTATAAAATATAATAGATATATTTCATTTCCCTTACGGCCAGAAAAATAAGGAAATTGTAAAAGGCAATAATGAGAATCATGCCATAAAACAAACCATAGAGAAAATATTCACTAAGGGCATAATGAATAAACCGGTGAAGTGAGCGAACCGCAATGCGGATATCGGCCTTCTGTGTGGAATTGATCTTAAAGTAAAAATTCTCAATTCTATCCAACTGGTTAGGGATTTCGTGCTGAAAATTTTTATGGTAGAAAAGTCGGTTGTTAAAGGGGAGGTCGTCCCCCATTAATCGCCGTTGATACATTCCGTTTTCATCCGGAAAATAAGCTTCTATCTTATCTATACTTTGATCGTAAAATTCCAGCAACCACTTTTTGTCGCTATCTGGGTTATTGGCTATAGAAAGTTTTACCCAATAAGTATGACTGGTATTGAAATCATTTTTACTGAAATTTGCATCGATTTTAAAATATTGCTGGAACTCCTTTTTGATGATGTCTCCAAATACCAGGGTATCGGATGTATCTTCAAAAAATTCAAGCTGGTCTATGGCATATATTCTCTCATTCCAGTTGTCATCTATGGCTAATGTTGCTTCTCCTGAAATGCGCTGCCCAAATCCAGACTCAGACAGCAGCAAAAAAGCCATCACATGAAACAATTTGATCAGGAAAGGTACTCTACTCAAACGAAACAGGATATACATGTCACATTACCTTTCTAAATTAACCCCATAAGGTCAAAAATCAGTTCCCAGTTTCAACTAATCCTGAAAGGTAAAGTTCAAAATTGTTTTTTCCTTGCTTAAAACCAACTGCTGAACCAACCTGAGCGCCATCTCCTGGGTTTTACCTGCTCTTTTTCCATTTCGTAAGGAAGTACCCAGACCTGGCCTGCACTGTTGCCAAAATAAAGTTGGCTTTTACTGAATTCATTTGGATTTCCATCCGCCCAGAAATAATAAAAAGGATCCTGACCATCAACTACTTTTCTGATGTAGTTATGGTTTCTTTGGCTCCCTCTGGTTAAAGTTTTTGCCTTATCCCAATTGGCTCCTCCATCATTGCTTTTCCACATTTCTACCTCTCCACCGGCTCCCCAATCCTGCGGGCTGTCAGTCGTTGGACCAATTACCATCCAGTCATCTCCTGCCACCCAAAGACTTCCCATATCATAGTTTTGATCCGATTCGGTAATGACATGGTCTTCCCATGAATTGCCGTTCCAATGAACCACATGCCACTTCCTGCTTCCATTTTCAGGACCGGGTTGATGCCCTATTCCTTCCACATACAAAGCAATAGGATTACCTTCAGAATCAAAATTCACATCCTTTAAATACACATTCCTTTTTTGGCTGAAATACTCCTTTACCAGCCCGGAGGAAGTCAAATTCACTACCGGAATTGATACTTTGTTTCCTTGCACATCAGTCCATGTTTCTCCAAAATCAGTGGTTTGAAAGTAATATAGATTGGTTCTGAGGTCTACATTTCCATTGGGATGCCAATTGCAGAAAAAACCAATTTTATTACCGCTTTGACCACTAATCTGATAATGCCCGCTATTGTCGTCCCCATTTCTTTTAATGGCTACCAACTTTTGATCAGTAGACCAATTCATTCCATAGGCACTTGTTTCAAAATACAGCTCCCTTATGCCCGTATATTTGGTGAATAAATTGAGAAACCCCATTTCTGGAATATATTTGGGTTGAGGATAGGTCATTTCTTCCTCGGAAATCAGATCAAAAGCATCAATTTTGTAGGGTTCCTTGCTTTTGTATTTAAAACCCATCCTTTTTCTCCCTCTACCGCTTACAAAAACCCATATATGACCCTCACTATCTAGTGACAGGCTGGGGTTGTCATGGGGATCATCCACCCCCATTTTATCATGAACGATCACAGGTTTGCTCACCATTCCTGTTTCATGATCAAACATGCCTATCATACACAAAAGGTGTTTCTCACTTTCAGACCTGGTGCCCCCGTATACAAAAAAAGTCCGGTTGACCTCCGGCGCATGGATGGCCAGGGGAATATGCTTTGCAGTGTAAGTACCCAGGCCGCCTGAGTATTTGTCTCCATATGTGGAAAATTGACCCAGAGTAAACCAAATACCTTTGTACCCATCAACAGTGGGGAATTTCTCCTGAGCAACCGATGGTTGCCCAAAAGAAAACAAAATAAAAAATAAGTTGGAAAGGATAAATTGGGTATGTCGCTTCATGAGATATTTTTTCAGTGAAGCACAAAAATAAATAAATTGTTGGATAATAATATCAGTTCAGTTGAACCATAAATTGCCGGCCAAACCTATAATTTGAATTTTTCTTTAAATTGACTAAAATCCTGAATACTGAATGGTTTTACCCAAAAATCAACCACTCGTTTATATTTATTAGCTTTGCGCTTGTCTGCAGCCTCAATGGAAGAAGTAATGATGATCACCTCTATTCTTTGAGAAAGGTTCATGGCATCTAAAGTGTCCAAAACATCCCATCCTGATAAACCAGGCATATTGATGTCTAGAAACATAAGATAATCTTCATCAGGTAATGCATTCTCCGCAAGAAAACCTACAAGATCCTCTCCATTGTTGAAAGAGGTCACCTCATGGCTTATCCCGGCCTTTTCCATCAGTTTCTTCTGCAACAAGATAACAATGGGATCATCATCTACCAATAATATTTTCACTTTAAACCATTTAGCTTTAATATCTTTAACTTAAAAAGAGCAATAAATACAATTTAACATGCTGAAAGGGCAATTGAAAGAAAGTAATTATTTGACATGCATATTTATATATTTAAAATACATTTTTTCAAATGTAAAACAAGTAAAAGGATTTAAAAATTAATTGCGCTAATATTTTCCGGAAATTTCTCCAAATCCATTTTATGTTATAAAAAATATTTATATGTTAATAAAAAAAGCCATTAACCGGAAGTTAATGGCTTTGCTAAATACTTTCATAACCTTAAAAGTGGGTAAAGAACTAAAATCAAATCTCAAACATTTTTTGATAATGGGGACTACTCGCCAGAATTCCACCACTTTTTTGGTAAAATTCGGGACCTGTAGGGTACACACCATCTTTGGTTTGTACCCAGGATGCATTTGACATCGGATGATAGCCAAGCATTTGATCCCAGTTTTTATAGTATTGATGTCCGTTTGTTTCCTGAAGACCCAGGTTCATGTCAGGAAAAGGAGCCAGACGGGCAGCCACGTTTTTGTTCCAATCTACCAAAATGGGATTAACAGTAAGGTCGGCACAGAAACAAGGAACCTGCTTCTCATAGGCTGCCTGCACAATTTTCATCGTCATGCTCATTGTTTTGGCAATGGCCTTAACCGCAATGGCCGAATACCCCTGTTCAATCCTTTGCAGGGCATCCTCCACCGTATGAGCACTTTCATCGGCAGCAATGCGTACACCAAGATCCCCTACATAAGTAGGATTATCCTCTCCAAAAGGCTCTTCGATAACCGCTATTTGTTCAAATGCATCAATTTTTTTAGCATGGTCCAAGAACCTTTCCAGGGTTTCCTTCTTTTCGTAGCGCTCATTCACATCAAAATAATAGGGTATTTTTCCGTTTTTGGTATAGGGTGTTTTAAGATGGCCCAGGGTTTTATGTACGGCCGACAAAAATTCAATATCCTTGGCAAGCATTTCCTTCTGGGTTCCTGCCGCTCCTGTCTTCAGTTTCATGATAAAGTGGCCCCGATCCGCTGCTGCCTGTATGTCTTTGATAGATGCACCCACACTAAAAGAAGGAATACTGGCCACCTTGTCATGTTTGTGGGATAATCCTGGCTTATAGGCATCAGGAATCATCTCATCAAAGGTTTTTAATCCATTTTCGGCGCCAAAAAGTAGCCAGGCAGCATTGTCCACAGGTACCAATGCATTTAATGCAAAGGTTTTTTTCAGATCGGGATTATTTGTTATTTTTTTCCCATATGCATATACTTCGGGAAATATATCATCCAATAAGGTCACAGGGTCCACAAAACTATTTCCTTTAATAATCTGCAAGGCTCTTTCAGTCATGGCGTACATCAGGGCATTCCCTCCCGTAGTGGAATGGGACTGAAATACAGCCTTGTCAGACCACAAAGTCCCCTGAGTACCTATACCAATCTTCTCCATCCCGCTCTCAGACCGCATCAGTGCCACGGTCTGCCATGCCTCTGTGATGGCACTACCTTTAAATCGATAAGGGTATAAAGGTTCTCTTTCAAAGTTAGAATCAGTATGGGTAACTTTAATCGCTTTCTTCATTTTAAAATTTTTATCAGGTTTTCCCAGACTTATGAAGGGAGAAATGCCCAGACTTCCGGCGGCCAGGGCTAAACCGGACCGGCTTAAAAATGTACGTCTGCTCCATTCTTGATTGTTGTTCAATTTCATGGGTTTTTGGGGATTTGGTTAAGCGTATACCAGGATTCTGAGGACCATAATGACTCACCTTCACTGCTTTTCAATGCTTCAGCAAGCTTGAAATAAATGACATGTTGCGGCTTTAGACCTGGAATACTCAGATAAAGTTTCTTTCTATCGGAAGACCATTCCATTTTATCGGGGATCAATTCTACCTGATCAAGCTTTGGCCCTCCATAGGATGCTGTAGGTTCATACCTCCACTGCTCCAAATGTATCATCTCTCTATTGAAGTTGTTCAGGGCTACGGGACTTGTGAATTCAATCTCAAAACCATCGGGCTTGGCCCTTATTGCCAACATTTCAAAAGTACTTTTACCATTAAATTTGATTTTTTCCAGCCCGAACTGGTTTTCTTTCCAACTCCAGCCTCCTACCATACCTACTTCTCCTACATACAATGCACCGTCTGGTCCCCATACCAATCGGTTCACCCCTGCAGTGAATCCCTGGGAAAACCTGAATACGGCTCCCTGGTATTGTCCGTTTATTTTCTCCAGAAAATCCCGCTTGATTCCTCCGTGTGTCACATCCCCATGCAGCATCTGGCCTTTATAAGGTCCATCTTTCATCAAAATAGGCTCCGAAGGGGAATTTCCGATTTCCTTATCGGGCAGCCAAATCGCAGGAGGCGCCATGGTAGGCGGATCTTTTTCGGCTGCTGCCGAAAGTCCCCAGGCCATGCCGTTATAGGCTCCTTTTTGAACATGCAACAGCTTGTTGGCAGGCAGCCACTGACCCTGATTGTCCGTTACAAAAAGTTCCGCATCCATTCCAAGACCTATCCCATTTGGCGTTCTCAAGCCATAATCCACCTGTTCGTAGCTGCCATCCCTGCTAATTTTCAATGTCCTGCCCCTGTCGGGTAACTGCCTTTCGTTGGCCATCAGGCGCATGGCCATGGACAAGGTGATGTAAAAGTGATTATCCTTATGCACCAACCCGAATGCAAATTCATGGAAGTCATCTGTCACCCCCCAGGAATCACAAATCACCCGGTATTCATCAATGATGGCATCGCCGTTATGATCAATCAATTGGGTCAATTCATGCTTTTGCAGGACAAATATCTCTCCATCAACTACTTCCAAACCAAGTGGCTCCGCCAGACCCTCGGCTATCCGTTTGACGGATACCGCAGCTGGATCATCCTCCAAAACCCCATCAATCAGGTAAAGTCCTCCTATCGAATCCCAGGTGCTTACCAATAAGCCGCCATCCGGTAAAAAAGCCAAGCCCCCAACTCTGGGTTGAAAGTTTTCACCATGTAGTGTAGTTAAATCATAGCTTGGATGTACCCCCTCCAAAGGCGCACCATGCCCCGGGTTAAGCCTCTCTTCCTCTGCTTTTGAAGAACCGACTTGTCCTACCTGAAGCTGCTGTTCCTCAACGGGTTCCTTTGGTTTGAAAGTGAAAATATAATCCAAAATGGTTTTTATCTCCTTTTCGGCCAGGTCGGGATGTGGGTTCATAGGGGTATCCCCCCAGACACCTACTCCACCCTCTTGTATTTTTTTGGTAAGCAAAGCGTAGGCCTCCTTGCCTTTGGAATATTGGGAAGCAATTTGCTCAAATGAAGGCCCTACCATGGCATTGTATTCCTCATGGCAGGTATAACAGTCGCTATTCTCCATCCATAAAATGCCTAAATGATCATAACTATCTCCAACTGCCGGCGGTTTCTGGACCGGTAACGCTTCAAAATAATCTGTAATATTGCTTCCATCCTGGATAACATGCCGCTTCAGTCCGTTTTCACTGACCAACTCAATGGAGACAGCAGGGGACTGACCATTCAAACGGAAAGATCTTTCAAAACCGGGTTTACCGCTAGCATCCCGCTTAAATTCGGGGCTTTCCTGCAGGGAAATCCGGCTTCCATCTTTGAGCAAAAATTCAAGATTGAGGGTGATTTTATTGTCCAGAAGCAAATAGCTTTTGTATTGCAGGTCAAATGGAATTTCCTGTCCATTTTTCGAAATGACCCATTTCCCCGGCAATTCGTTTTCTTCATAATAAGCGGTTCCCCAACTGCTGGGCTGTATGTTTTTTTTGTTTGTAAATACTGTTCCTTCCATCAAAATCCCCCCTTTCCAAACCTTATAAAGCTGCCCTGTGGACAAATCATAGGCGGCGTAACAAGCTGAATCCAGTGCAAGGCTAAGCATTCGGGGTTTTCTATCCAAAACTGACCGAAAGGCCCAGGGATCCCTGGGCCGCTCGGGAGTTTCCCTGCCTTGGGGCTGACAAGCGGACAGGGCCAGGCCCAGTAAGGCTACGGTAAAAAGATGACAGCTTCTAAACATCATTATTTGAAAATCAACACTAATATACTTTTCGGAATCAGAAAGGCCCCTTCTCTGTTGTATTCAGGGCCTTATCACCGCCTGGCATGGTTCCCCTACTCCTTTCAATATCAAGTGCTTTACCTGTTTCTTTGTTATACCAGTCTGCGGTAAGATTTTGTGGCAGGGAATCATCTGTTTCCTCAACCCATTGATCCAGCACCCTTCTTAAATGATCCAATGCAAATTCAGCCTCTGCTGTGGCTGCCCTGTTTAGCCATAGTCCCGGATCTTCCCTGAGGAAGTAAAGTTCTTCATGCGGTCTGGGAGAAGCAAAAACATCTGCCTGAACCGGATTGAGCATACCTTCATCCCTTTGCCGCTTCAAGTCTGCAAAAGCATCGCTGGCATTGGAATCTGCAGGACCGGGATTACTGGATTGAGGCCGGTTGTTTCGTATAAACAGGAAATCTTTGCTTCTGACCATCCTTTCATGGGCTTCATGGTCATGCCAGTTATGTTCGGCAAATACATAGTTCCTGAAAGGTAAGCCGGGATTTTGCAAAAGGGGTAAGAAACTTTTTCCCTGAAAATTATCTCCTATCGCTACTCCCGCCAAATCCAGAAAGGTGGGTGCCAGATCGATGCTACTGACCAAGCTTTCCGAAACCTGTCCTACTTTAGGTATACCTTTGGGCCATTTGATGATCAAAGGCGATTTGATCCCGGAATCTATTAGCCTGGTCTTGCTTCGGGGAAAAGGCCTGCCATTGTCTGATAGTATTACAATAACGGTATGTTCCAAAACCCCTTGTTCCTCCAGTTCTTTTTCCACCTTTCCGATAAAATCGTCAAAACGGGTAATTTCATCGTAATATTGGGCCAGATCTGCTCTGGTAGCTTCGGCATTTACCAAATGTCTGGGTACATCAACACTGCTTTTGTCATGAGTGCCGGAAAAGTCATTCGTTCCCCAGGGCCGGTGGGCATCCAGTGAAGCCAACCAAAGAAAGAAAGGCTTACCTTTAGGTCTTTCCTGCAGCAATGGAACCCATTGTGCTTCTCCACCATCCCCTATTTGCGGACCCTTATCATAAATGATATCAAAACCTCTCCTCGGGGCAGGGCCCATGTGCCATTTTCCAGATTGGCCCGTAAAGTATCCGGCCTCTTGCAATAATTCAGGAAAAGTAAGGATAGATTCCGGTAGAGGCGTATGCAATTCAGCTGCACCGGCATTGTGCGGGTACCTTCCGGAGATGATGCTGCAGCGGCTGGGACTGCAGGAGCTGGTGGTCAGGTAAAAATTGGAAAACATCAATCCCTCTTCTGCCATCCTGTCAATATTGGGAGATTTGACCTGAGAATTTCCTGTTGCCCCCAGGTCTTCATAGCCAATATCATCCGCTATGATCATGATGATATTGGGTCTTGGGTCTTGTGCCCATGCAACAGAAAAGGCATGGCCAAGCAGGGAAATAAATACCAATAGATATAGCTGCTTCATTCCTCAAAATCTTTTTCGTAGTCCGAATCGTTGACCCAGCCGGTATTAAAGGATTCGCCCTCCATAAATCTGGTGTAAAAATCCCTTTGGCTTTCCTGGGCATATTCATAATCATCAAATATGTCGCCATTGCCAAACATGCGTGGGTCATCCTGCTCCTTTAATTGATTCACCATCTGCTCGGCCAGGTTGTCTTTTATGTTTTGGTATTCAGGGTGCAGGGCCAGGTTATTCAGGCATAAAGGATCCTTCTGCCTGTCGTACAATTCTTCAGCTGCTCTTTTTCCAAAAGACAGGTTCCAAAAATGCTCCTCTCCTTCCACCCTTCTTTGATTAAGGATTACCGTCTTTGTGGGACTACCGTCCGTATTGAGATAGCCTGTTTCCGGATTTCCTGCCGGCCAGCGGTTGGTTTCAAAGTTTTGAATATAGGTGTATTCCTCCGTCACAATTCCCCTGATGGGATAACCCTGATCATCAGGTCTTCCGATATCATGGCGCTCTTTTCCTATCAATACCCTGCTTCTGGAAGGGTCCGTTTTACCTGATGCATCGGTATTAAAAATAGAAACCAGGCTTTTGCCACTCATGATTGCCATGCCCGAACTGTCCGGGTGAATTTCGGCCAATTCCAGGAAAGTTGGTGAAAAATCCGTAAAATTGACAAAATCATCGATTATCCTGCCGGGATTCTGAATGCCCCTGCCCCACATAATGGCCAGGGGCAAGTGGTTGGAAAGCTCATAGGCCTGTCCCTTTACCCGTGGAAAGGGCATGCCATTATCTGCCGTTACAATGACCAGGGTATTGTCCAATTCACCTCTTCTTTCCAATTCTTCCAACATGTCCATCAGGTGCCTGTCAAAATATTCCGTTTCAAAGGCATAATCCAATAAATCATTTCTCACCGAATCATTATCTGGCCAGAATGCGGGAACCTGATCAATCATGTCCAATGACTTACCTCCCAGGGCCACGCCTGAACCAAATTCATAAGCCCTGTGAGGCTCAGTGGATCCATACCAAAAGTAAAAGGGTTCCTCCTCCGGTTTCTCATCGAGAAACGTTTTAAAATTGCCCGCATAATCTACCCGGCTTATTTGATCAGTAGGTGGATCCAATACCAGATCACTAAACCTGGGTCCGGTAAGCCTTCTGGGCTCACCATTTCTTTCTCCTGCATTCCCGGGTGCCCACCCTTTGCCGGTAAATCCCGTGAAATAACCATTCTCTCCCAATACCTCTACATGAGATAAAAATTTGGAAGGGAAAAAAGGCACATGGTTGGCTGCTTCTTCCAATTGCCAGGAATTCCTTCCTGTTAGGATAATCGATCTGGAAGGAGAGCATTTGGCATTGGGCGTATAGGCCCTGGTAAACAACAAACCGTCATTGGCAACCCTGTCAAAACCAGGAGTATTGATCCAATCTGTACCGTATGCACCCATATGCGGATAGGACAAATCATCTGCAATGGCGAAAAGGATATTGGGCCTTTTGGGTTCTTCCTCCCGGGTCTGGCAGGCCAGGGGCAGTATAAAAAGAAATAATAGAAACTTGTTCAGGTTTTTTTTTATTAACATCCTGGTTGGATTTCGATTAGTTGGAGGAAACACAACGGAAACCAGTGTGCTCCAGGCCTGTATCCGGAGAAGACTTCATTTTTGCACTTACCCTGTACCCTTCACAATAGGATACATTGCAAAGAAAAGAGCCCCCTTTTACGATTTTCTTGGGAACAGTAGGTTCCTGGGGATCATAACTATCTTTTGGTCCCTGGGGATTTACAGCTACTTCTTCCTGCAATCTCGAATAATAATCTTCCCGGTACCAATCGTTGGTCCACTCCCAAACATTGCCTGCCATATCATACAGTCCATATGGGTTGGGCTCGAAAGACTTCACAGGTGCCAGGCCCTGGAAACCATCCTCTCCTTTATCGGTAACGGGAAACTCTCCCTGCCAGATATTGGCCATAAAACCACTTTTTTCAACCGGGTCATCTCCCCAGGGAAAGGATTTTTCATTCAGGCCACCACGCGCAGCAAATTCCCATTCTGCTTCAGTTGGCAAACGTTTTCCAGCCCATTTTGCGTAGGCAACGGCATCATCCCAGGCAATATGCACCACGGGATAATCCTCCTTTCCTTCAATGCTACTGCCCGGCCCCTGTGGCTGCTTCCAGCTGGCTCCGGGAGTCCACTCCCACCATTGCGCAGCATTGTTTATTGAAACAGGCCTGTCCGGAGAATTAAAAGTTAAAGATGCAGCCACTAAAACCTCATCAGGTGGTTTGGGCGTACCGGGAGGCAATTGCTTTTTAATTTCTTCCCAGTCAGGCTTTTTCTCTGCTATAGTCACGTATCCCGTTGCATCTACAAATGCAGCAAATTGCGCATTCGTAACTTCCGTTTCGTCCATCCAAAAACCATCCACCTTTACCTTATGGGCAGGCAACTCATCCTTTCTACCCCTCTCGTCTGTAGCTCCTCTGGTAAATTCCCCACCCTCGATCCAGATCATTCCATCGTGGGTAACCGGTGCTTCCCTTTCGGGGATATCATTTGTTGCTGCACTTTTGTCGGTTGAAAACCTGTCAGGAACATTATCGTGGCAGGAGGCCATTTCTGCTGCAAGCTCCTCATCCCCCGTTTTTTCACTATCGGAGGAATTGGAACAGGAAAACAGAAAAGTAGCTGCGATAACCGCAACAGAAAAAAGGCTTATTCTTTGGTGCTTCTTCATTAGTAATTATATTTTACTTTCAATTTAATCAAGTTAGACAAAACGGCCTACAGATCAGTTTAATTTTTGATCAATACGCCATGAAATAGAGGTATCACCAGGTTCCATTCAGATAATCCAACCTGCGCTTTACCTCTGCATTGGTGTTTTTTAATTTTAATTTATCTGGTACGGCCAAACCTTTATATTTGCTGTGATCATTGAAATATACCAGTGAATTCATTCCAATCAAAATGGCTACCGGATCCTCCTCTTTTTGCATCCAGGCCATAAGCGAAGGAATGGGATTCTCTACTTCCAGAATCCCCATCAATTCAATGGCCCTCAATTGGACCATGGCATTTTCTTCTTCTTTCCAATCCGGAAACGCAGCATAGTCTTGTTTGGCATTTCTTCCATGAGTTGCAGCTACCTGGTAAGCCCAGTACTTTTCCAATGCGGAACCCTCTCGAAGGGTTTTAAGCAAATTCCCCCTTACCTTATTCCAGGCTTGCAAAGCCCAATCATTGATCTCAATTATCCTTTTCAAATCCTGATGGAAACCTTTGCCGTAAGCCACCGGATTGTGAAGGGCCTCATTTACAAAGACATTTTCAGGTAAAAATCCCAAATCATTGTTATCCAACAACCAGTTATTTAACTTTTCCCTCAATGCTACAAGTACCTTTTTCCTTTGCGGATCAGCAGCCAGATTGTTGGTTTCAAAAGGGTCATTTTCCAGATTATACAATCGCTCCGCCGGCTTTGGTTCAAAAAAAGCACTTTGAATAGCACCTAATTCTCCGTTCTCAAACAATTGCTTCCATTCAGCAAATGCCAGCATTTTATAGCGGTAGTTATTTTGCAACCCATCCGGGTAAAAAGGCTGGAAACTGCGGATATATTTCCATTTCCCTTGGCGAACCGATCGGACCATTTCGTATTTCTCATCAAAGCGATCGGCATGACCATATGCCTCATCGCTAGATTCCAATCGATTTCGCCTTAATCCATTTCCCAGAAAGGGTTTGCCATCCATGGGTTCAGGAATGTCCAATCCCGCCAGATGGAGCACGGTAGGAGCAAAATCAATAAAACTCACAAAGGCTTCAGGCCGATCTCCTTTATTATAGGGCACCAAGTGCTTCCAGTTTTCCGGAATCCTGACCACCAATGGCACATTCAAGCCTGTTTCAAACAAATACCCCTTACTACCCGGCAATACACCTCCATGGTCACCAAAATAAAAAACAAAGGTATCTTCCAGCAAACCTTCCTGCTCCAGTTCATTGATTTTCCGGCCCACCCAATCATCTATTTCCCTGATTTTATCTCTGTGATAAGCCGTGGTAAACCGAAATAATGGGGTATCCGGAAATTGCGGCATCAACTTCACCTGATCGGGATGATCCTTTGGCTGGTAAGTCCTCATTAGTTCTTCCGGAAAATGCAGGCGGCTTTCATGGGATTCCGTAAAAGTCTCCTGATGGAAAAATGGCTGGCCGGGTTCAGGCCGGTTTTTCCAGGAGGCTGTATTGGAAGAGGCATCCCATACCCCGGCACCTTCTTCAGCATTGTAATCTTTCTTGGCATTGTTGGTGGTATAATAGCCTGCCTTGCGCAGATAGGCTGGAAACATTTCCAGTCCTTCCGGCATGGGTGCCACTTTAATTTTACGGTGCAGGTGCATGCCTGTTCGGGTAGTCAGCGTACCTGTAATCAAGGTGCTTCTGGCCACGGAACAAACAGGGGAATTTGAAAAGGCATGCTGATAGGCCAGGCCATTGGCTGCCATCTTCTGAATATGAGGACTGTTCACTCCTCCGGATGCAAAAACCTTCATAAAATGCTTCGAATTGTCCTCAGAAATCAAAAACACGATATTGGGTCCCTCCCTTTTTATTGAAACGATTTCATTAACTTCACCAGCCGCTAAACCTCTGGAAAGATCCGCAAAGAGGGTACAAAAAATAGCAACAAACTGGAAGGTTTTATTTAATAACAGCATACTAAGAAATTCGAATTTGATGATGAAATGGAGTAAACCCGGTGAGGAAGGCGGTAGGGGCATCCATTTTCGGCAGAGCCCCCCTTATCTGCACCCAACGGTGTTCGTGAATTCCAGGACCAAAGTGAATAGTCGATTCACCTGAAGAATATTTTCCTTTACCTTCCTTTAAATAGACCACATCTTCCAACTGCTCATGTGGGACTGTACCCACAAAGGTACCTCCAGGTCTGAAAATCAATTCCACGGCCACGGGTACATGGTCGGTTCCCTGAATAGCTATATCAAGCAAAAATCCCCCATCGACTTCACTGATGATGACTTTACTGCTCAATTGCTGAACTTCTGATTGCGGTCTTTCAGAGCGGGGCATTTTGGACCAGACTCCATCTCCGGGTATTTTATCTTTTGGAAAAGGTTGGTAATAGGGTCCTTCCAAATAACTCGTCAATACATATTTGCCATTTTCTTCCCTAAATGAATCAGCAGAAAATTGACCCTTTCCAAAAAAAGCACTGGCAAACCTGATTCCCTGCAAGGCCACCTGCTTTTTGTGAAAGGTAAAAAAAACAGTGCTTCCCGCCAGAATAGAGGCATCATAGGCCCCTCTCCTGATCCTGGTAAGCTTGGAATTTTCAAAGGTCCTGGCATAATCAACCGGCAATGGATCTGTAGCCGGTAAATCCTTCCAGAGTTCCGGGTCTTCCAGAAAATAATACAGGAAACCAGTGGTTTTCTCAAATGCCGTATCCTCAATTAATCTGCATGCAGCAGCAAACTGACCATTATCGTCTTTCAATGCCAGGTACCTGTAGGGATAATAATAATTTTCCAGGGTACCAATAATGGAGTTGTCCTGCCTGCCTGAGGCCTCCGTTACAATTTCCCCATTTGGGTGCAGGTAATAAAAATTCATTTCCAGATTTTTCCGCACATGGTCCAGAAGTTCCGGTTTATCAAAGCCCCTGGCAATACTGATCAATACCCTATTGCTGAGCGAGGAATAGATGTAACTGCTTTTCTCCTCATATTGTCCGTCGGAATCCATGTCAATTCCCTCCATGAGCCATCTTTCGGCCCTTTGCAGGTATCCCGGGTCCTTTTTGATTTTGTACAATTCTGCCAGGGCGGCACATACCACCCAGCGGTGGTTGGGGGTGTGAATCCCTCCTACTTTTAACGCCTCACCTGCCTGTATCAAAAACTGATACAGGGGTTTCAGGATTTCTTTTTTTTCAGAAACGGTACTTTTATCCAATAGCCGCCAAACCGGAGACAGCCATTTCACAATAAACCCGGTATCGGGAGTGGAATGGAAATTGGTGGAAAGCAAATCTATTGTTCCATCGGCATGCTGCAAATTCAGTAAAAAACCCGCCGTACGACCCAACTTCTCCACCAGATCCCTATCATTATGAAATTGAGATTCAGTACTTATCAGGGAACAAATACCTGTTTTAAGGAAGCTTGTGGCCGCATGGGGAGAGGGCATGTCCTGAGCATCAAGTACAGCTCCGTAATAAGGGGAAGAAGGCTGGTTTACATATCTCTCGGATATCCTTTTTACTGCCTTGTCATTGTTGGCGATCATTTCTTTCAGCCATTCTGGTTTTTGCGCTTCCCTGGAAAACCCGGAAAAGCCGTCCAATGAGAACGGTATCAATGGTGCCAAAAGTGTGAATTGGCCATTTTTACGGATAAAAGATCTCCTATCCATTAATTTTGGTTTGGTTTTGGGTTTAAATTAAATGTTGAATATACCAAATTTTACTTCCTGTAAAACACCGCCGGTAAAAAATCTAATCCCGGGCTACCCAAATTAAAACTCACTAAACCATCAGCAGGCCGCATTCCCTCATATCGGCATGAAATTCTGCCGTCCAGAATCGCTCGAAGAGGCCTCCCCTCTCTTCAAAACTCTCCTTAAACTGAGCAAAGCTCAACAATTTACTTTCCCGGGCCAGTTTTTCAAGTATAGCTACCAGCCACCTACCCTGACTTTCCTCCAGGGTAAAATCGATGATAGCGGAAGGACTGTGGAAGGTCAATTCCAGAAAGGTTTGTCGTTCCCTTTTCCTGTTTGTTTTTTTGATTTCAGGGGGATTACCCAACCATACCATTTTGGCAGTTTGTTTCTGGGGGAAGTTATCTTCTGCCTCCAGGCAATCGGCGATGTAATGCGCTTCAATACCGGGAGAGGGAATCTCAAAATCAAACCAATCCTGCAGTGGGAAATCAAAACCTACCCCATGCATGTAATTGTAGAGCGAAGTTTTTAATCCCTGACTGAAAATTTGATGATCAATACCCGATTCGTCTTCAAATGCAATATCGTTATTGGCAAAGCTTATCGCCTTTTTATCCGGTATTACCTGGAATGCTTCGGGATGTAAACCCACCGGACTATGGGCTGTCATGGCAAATTGATGCCAAAATCCGGATTGCAGTACTCCGGACTCAAAAAGCTGCCTTACCATTTCCAGGCTGTCAATGGTTTCCTGCACCGTCTGGGTGGGATACCCATACATCAGGTAGGCGTGAACCATGATTCCGGCTTCTGTAAAATTACGTGTCACCTGCGCCACCTGAGCTACCGTAACTCCTTTGTCAATTAACTTTAAAAGCCTGTCGGAAGCCACTTCCAGGCCGCCCGAAACAGCAATACAACCGGATGCTTTCAGTAGCAAACAAAGATCTCTGCTGAAACTTTTCTCAAAACGAATATTGGTCCACCAGGTAACAGTCAATTTTCGCTTCATGATTTCAAGAGCAACCGCCCGCATCAGTGCGGGTGGGGCTGCCTCATCCACAAAATGAAAACCATTGTCTCCGGTTTGCTGCATGAGTTGCTCCATACGGTCCACCAGGATATTGGCTGCGATGGGTTCATAGATTTTGATGTAATCCAGGGAAATATCGCAAAAGGTGCATTTCCCCCAATAGCAGCCATGTGCCATGGTGAGCTTGTTCCACCTGCCATCAGTCCATAAGCTGTGCATGGGATTGGCAATTTCGATGACCGAAATGTATTGATCCAGAAAGAGGTCCGAATAATCCGGGGTACCGAGCTCAGACTGCCGGTAATCTTTTTCATCAGACAGGTTATTGTAAAATACCTTCCCCTGATCCAGCACAAAGGTTCTTTTCAGCCTACCGGTATTTCTTGTTGATCCGATTGGATGTAGGACATGTTCTACCAACAATTCGATGGGCTTTTCTCCATCATCCAGAGATATAAAATCTACAAATTCAAAAACCCTGGTATCTGTCAGGGACCGCAGTTCCGTGTTGGGAAACCCACCACCCATGGCTATTTTAATTTCCTTGAAATGAGCTTTTATATGTGCCCCACAACGAAGGGCACTGTAGAGATTACCTGGAAAAGGGACAGAAAAGCAAATCATTTTTGGCTGGAATTGGCGGATTCTCTGATCCAGTATGGCCAATGAAATCTGATCTATATAAGTTGGCTTCTGTTGTAAATTCAGGTAAAGCTCATCAAAACTGTTGGCACTTTTTCCCAGGCGCTCTGCGTACCGGCTAAAGCCAAAATAGGGATCAATACATTCGATGATAAAATCAGAAAGATCTTCCAGATACAAAGTGGCCAGATGTTTGGCCCGATCCTGCATGCCCATATGACCAAAAGCTTCATCCAAATCATCCAGTTGTTCAAAACGGGATGCTCTGGGTAGAAAATTTTCCGTACAAAGTTGCCTGGCAAAGGTTGGTGCCTTGCCCTGAAGAAAGCGAATCACCCCATCGATGGTGTGGAGATAATGCTCCCTTAAGGCAAAAATTCTCTCCGCATTTTCTGAATCAATTGTTTTTTCTTTCTTTGCCTGGGAAAAAATTCCTTTCAGGCCATTCTTCGAAAAGATGGCAAGAATGACTTCAATCCCCAGATCCATTTGAAAAGAGGAAATGTTTCTGGTATTCAAAAATCCCTTTAGGTAAGCCGTACCCGGGTAAGGTGTGTTAAGCTGGGTAAACGGAGGCGTGATCAGCAATAAATCGTTCAAGGGAATTGGTATCTTCGTGATTAAGGTACAAAGGTAAAGAAAACCCTTCTTTTCTGTACTGGTTTAACCAGGAATATGTATTTGGTTTCGTTTTGCCATTGCACTTGTCGCATTTGTGCTAGCTAAGCAGTCCATGCTGCCGGCAAACCTCCCCCAATTAAAGAAATAGCCTTCAATTAATTTAATTGCATAATCAGGATTCCCGGATTAAAATCCCCGAACAATGGGTAAAATAACGTGACTTGGTCGGGTTCCACCATGGTGGATGGTTTGGCTGGCAATGCGTACCTCCGCATCGCTGCCCAAAGGCTTCCCGGTATTCGGGTTCCGGTCAAATTGGGGAAAATTACTGGAAGTGATATCGATGCGGATGCGGTGTCCCGGTTGAAAGACATTTGCCGTACCCATCATTTCAATGTCGAATTCGTAGACCTGATTGGGTTTCAGGAGGTTTATTTTGTCCAGACCATCTTTGAAGCGGGCCCTGAGAATTCCTTCAGATACCGGATAGGCACTTCCATCCGGGTACACATCGACCAGCTTGATCATCCAATCTGTATCGGGCCCATCGGTTGCCGCATGCAGCTTCATTTTAACCGGACCTGCAACAGCAACTGGTTCTGTTAGATAATCCGAAGTGTATACCAGGACATCGTTTCTGCGTTCAATTACCCGCTGATCTTTGGGCCCTGTGGTGGTAGGAGTTCCACAACAATTGTTCCCTCCATAAGTTATTACCGGA
The DNA here is from genome assembly GCF_011290685.1 of Cyclobacterium plantarum. Taxonomy (GTDB): domain Bacteria; phylum Bacteroidota; class Bacteroidia; order Cytophagales; family Cyclobacteriaceae; genus Cyclobacterium; species Cyclobacterium plantarum. The sequence continues at coordinate 155,250 of NZ_JAANYN010000004.1, read as the reverse complement.
TGGTTGGGATCGTACAGGTAGGTATCCGAAGCACTTGTTTCAGGCTTTTCAAAAGTGAGCTTCCCTTCCCCGCGTAAGGTGTTTGCCGGACCATTGCCTGTCAGATAAAGTGCTTTGTATTGCGTTCCGGGGATTGGCCAGTCCTCCTCCTCCCTCCAGGTATTTTCCCCCATATAAAAAATCTTAACTGGCTTTTCTTCATCCAGTCCATTAGCTATTCCCTTCAGGTGAAAATCATAATACCTAAGTTCCTCTTCAAACAAATCTATGAAAGCATGCTCCCCGAACTCCAAATCACCGAATTTGGTACCGGGTCCATGCCCCCAGGGTCCCACCAACAATTTTGTACCCTCACGGGCAGCTGCCGTTCCTCCATGGTTTTTCATGCCCGTATATCCATTCAGGGTGCCCATCAGGAAAATATCAAACCAACCGCCGGTATTGTAAGCAGGGACCATCACCTTATCAAAGCGTTCTTCATCACTAATAGATTGCCAGTACTCATCGTAACTTTCATGCTCAAGCCAGTCACGGTAATGTTGCACTTTATATCCCGCACTCTCCAGGTCTCCATTTTTAAGCGGGAGGTGCATCAAAATGTTTTCATACCTTAATTCCTCCGGAGTATAACTTGCTGTGTGCCAGTATTGAGGCAACATGATGCGGTTTGGCATGCGCACCACACCCCAACCATAGTTAAAGCTAAGGCGAAAAGCGCCCCCCATGGTGATCCAGTTGGCATATAGGTTGGTAGAGGCGACCGAAGGGAAAATAGCATCCAGGCTGGGGGGACCCTGACTGGCCGCAGCCCATTGGTTATGCCCCAGGTAAGAACCGCCCTGCATGGCTATTTTGCCATTGGAAAAATCTTGTTCAGCAATCCATTCAATGGTATCGTGTCCGTCATTCGCTTCGTCCCGAAAAGGATCCCATTTACCTTCGCTTTCGTACCGTCCCCTCACATCCTGAACAATACCGATGTACCCACGCTGGGCAAATTTTATCATCCGCTCATGATGAACGTTATCCCGCTGTAATCCATAAGGTGTACGGGTGACGATCACCGGGTATTTACCTGGGTTTGCAGGACGATATATATCAGCATACAGTACAGTACCATCTCGCATGGGGACAGGGACTTGCCGGACAATCCGAATCTCATTTTGAACTGGATCCGGATCATGGGCTAGCATTGGCGTACTTCCATTCAAAGCAAACGAATAAATGAATCCCAAAACAAGAAAGAAAGCCTGTTTACGGTAACACCATATTTCAGAAAGGGGGAGAATTTTTTGGAATCGCATAATGTATCTTTTTAAATAGCTATATGAGCTTTGGATCGGGAATTTTCATTTTCTATCCTGAAAATAAATAGTATCGGGTTCATCAGGAGAACGATATGTCAACAGCATCCATATGGTATTTAATTTCGCAAACCTAAATCAATATTTTTCCGGGTATATTATTATTGGTATAACATCATGTATAATTGGCAAAAAATGGATTTAATTAAAATTTCTATAAATCCATTTTTGAAAAGAGGCTTCAAATGATAATCCAGATACCTGTGTAAACAGAACTTTTTCTATCTACTTTTTTCTGCCAGCCTATGGCTCATTCATAAGCCCACCCCACCTGGGCCCAAACCTCCGGACCATCATTTTTTTGAACGGGACCGGGAGTGCTCCGGCCATTTTTGATCAGTCGGATCATTTCTTCTTTCATCTCCTTTACGCGTCCCGGATATGCTTCCACCAGGTTATTTTGCTCGGATGGATCTGCGGAAAGATCAAACAACTGCCAGTCCGGCAAGCCCTCCAATCCATCTCTGCTAAGAGGCTCGGTCCACCCGCCGGAGCCGGGCCAAAAGATCAGTTTCCATTGGTCCCTGCGGAGTGCAAAGCGACCTTCAATGGAGTGGTGGACGATGGAAGGTCTTGCTGCTTTTGCATTGGGCTGCGCCAGCAAGGGGAAAAAGCTAAAACTATCCTCACCGGCATTATCTGGCAGCCGTCTATTCAGCATTTCAGCCACCGTGGCCATCAAATCAGTGGTACAGATCAGCTGTCCGGAAGTTTGGCCCGGGGAGACCCTATCAGGCCAGTGAACGATAAAGGGCACCCGGTGTCCACCTTCGTAAATATCGGCCTTGTGCCCACGAAATCCCCCACTGGGATCATGGCCTACACGCTCCAATTCCGGGTAATCCGCTCTTGGTGAGCAGCCATTATCTGAGGTAAAAATAAACAGGGTATTGTCCAATATCCCTTGCTCTTCCAAAGCTTCTGCAATGCGGCCCACCACATCATCTACCTGCAGCATAAAGTCCCCGTACATATTGGTATTGCTTTTGCCCATAAACTCCGTCGTCGGTAAAATGGGCGTATGCGGTGCCGGAAGCGCAAAATAGAGAAAAAAGGGATCTGAAGTAGCAGATTGCCGACGGATATAATCCACCGCTTTGTCGGTCAGGTGTGGCAAGACTTGCACATGTTCGAAATCCGCACCCGTTGGGCCGTCTCTCCAAAAGCCTTTTTCATCCACATTGACAGTCCTCCTGTCCGGAAGGGCTGTTACCCGGTCATTTTCAATGTACACATAAGGTGGAATGTCCAGGGAGCTGCTAAACCCATAAGCATAGGAAAAACCAACCTGATTGGGGCCGTTTTTAATCGGCTGGCTGTAGTCCACTTCCAGGATCCGGTTCAGATTATCGATGTTTTCATATTCCCGTTTGAAAGACCAGTCCCATCCCAGATGCCATTTACCAACAAATGCCGTATGGTATCCGGAGTTTTGCAGGTATTTACCGACTGTCAGGCGATCCGTTGAGATTAGGGGAGCAGAATACCCGCCCAAAACCCCATTTTTTAATGTAGACCTCCAATTGTAACGCCCCGTCAGGATACCGTAGCGCGTTGGGGTACATACTGCCGCACTGGTGTGGGCATCCGTAAACCTCAGGCCGTTTTCAGCCAATTTGTCCAGGTTTATTGTATGGATACGGGATTCGGGATTGTAGCAGGATGCATCACCAATACCCATATCATCTGCCAGAATGTAAACAATATTTGGTTTTGTCTGATTTTGGGCTTTACCGGAAATACCAGGAGAAATCAGTAAAATCAACAGGATCAGATGTAATTTGGGAAGCATTATCCGGGTCTTATAGTTTTTGAAAAGATGTGAAAATAGCACATCCAAAATACTTGTTTACTTTTCCCAAAGCAAGCGGTTGTTGAATAACTTTTCCAAAGTTTTAGAACTTTGGAAAAGTTAAATGCACCGTTTCAATAGTTTTATTATTTTTAGGGTATGGAAAACAAGAAACCTAACGAAAAGCAGATCGAAGAAATAGCCGATTTACTGGACTGTGGGATGCTGTGCTTCTATCACCGGTCGACAGGAACCATCGAATCCCATCCTGACCCGGATGATCCCTTTTTCGATCCCGAACCCTGGGAGGACCTTATGGAAAAAATCGAAGCAGACTGGACCAATTATGACCGGTTTGAAAAAATGGAATCCCGGGAGGCCTATCAGGTAATGGAAAAATTTGCCTTCTCATTGGATGATGCTGTTTTCAGGGAAGAAATATTACAGGAATTGTCAAAGCGAAAACCTTTTCAGCACTTTAAGATGCTGATCGACGATTCGGAATACCGTCAGGATTGGTTTGATTTTAAGAAAAAAGCCTATATTGAATTTGTGAAAGAACAAATTGATGGGATGTAGAGAAGATTTAAGGTATTCGTAAGGTCAAGACCTGTCAGGTTTTGGAAACCTGACAGGTCTTCACGGACACCAACTAGAAAATGAAAATGATTCGGCATTAAACAATAGGCATAAGTATCTACTACTTTTTCGAGGTATTTATTATACTGTTGTAAAAAAAACCGGTAATTCTCCTTGTCTCTGAAAAGGTTTTCCGCTCCGTTTGCGTGGTTAAAGATATGGTAGGATTGGCCCGGTTCCATTGTTGTTTGCAAATTAGCTTTCCCAAAGTTTTGAAACTTTGGGAAAGCTTGAACTATTGAAACTACTTTTTTTTGTTAAAATTTAAGAATTTAAGAATGAATTTTTGACCAAATCCAATTGAAAAACCATTTTTTTGGCAATTACCACTTCAGCATCCTTTTATTTTGTTTCTTCAATTTGAGCAATCTCATTTTTAAGAAATTCAACCTTTATCGGAAAAGCGGAGTCCTCAAAGCACAAGTCTTTCTACTAACTTTGCCAAAGTTGTAAACTTTGGCAAAGTTAATGCCTTCCTGATAAGACCGGACAGGTTATGAACTTTTACCTGTTTTAAAAAATCCGTAAATTCCGTCCAGAAATCAAACCTATAAACCCAATCCACCATGATCCGAATAGCTGTATGTTTCTTTTTCCTTGTGTCCAGCCTAAACCTTACTGCCCAATCCATTGAGCAGGATATTGAGCAGTACCGAAAAGGTCAACTCATCATCGAATCCAGTCCGGGGGCAGAAGTTTCGGTAAAGCAGCTTTCCCATGAATTCTGGTTTGGGGCGGCCATCGCCAATGGGCTGGGATCGGGAAGCATGGATCCGGAAGACCTTCGCCAATATAAAGCCCGTTTCCTGGAAAACTTCAATAGCGCCGTCACTGAAAACGCCCTCAAATGGGCCAATATGGAAGCAGAAAAAGGAAAGGTAAACCACCAAACAGTGGAAGGAATCCTGCAATGGACGGAAGAAAACGATATTCCCCTGCGGGGACATAATTTGTTCTGGGGAATAGACAAGTTTGTACAGCCCTGGGTGAAGGAGCTGAGCGATGCCGAGCTGGAAGCCACGATCAGAGACAGGGCCATTTCCATCGCCAGCCGTTACAAAGGTCGCTTTGTGGAATACGACCTGAACAATGAGATGATTCATGGCAATTATTACGAAGACCGGCTGGGGCCGGATATTACAGCAAAAATGGTGGAATGGGTATTGGAAGGAGATCCTGATGCCAAAATGTACCTCAACGATTATGATATCCTCACGGGAAACCGACTGGGAGATTATATGGCTCAAATCAGGAAGCTGCTGGCGCAAGGCGTGCCCATTGCTGGTATTGGGGTACAAGGCCACCTGCATGGTAGCACCTTCGACAGATTGGCCCTGAAAGCCAGCCTGGACTCACTGGCCCAATTTGGCCTGCCTATTCGGATCACGGAGTTTAACATGCCTGGTCAGCGTTCCAAATTTTATAAAGACAGCCAACTCGCCATGACTTCTGAAGAGGAGGCCCAAAATGCCAGGGAATTGGTGGATTATTACCGCATTTGTTTTGCGCACCCGGCAGTAGAAGGAATCCTGATGTGGGGATTCTGGGAAGGTGTCAATTGGATTCCCTCCTCTTCCCTTTATACCCGGGATTGGAAAGCCAAACCGGCTGCTGAAGCCTATCAGGAGTTGATTTTCAATACCTGGTGGACTGAAAACAGTGGCTTCACTGATAATACCGGACATTATGCTGTTCCTGCTTTTTATGGGACCTATCGGATAACTGTCGATGGGAAATCCAAAATAATTTCCCACACCAAAGACCCGGGAGAAACAAAAGCGGAATTTCCCAAGCGTTGATGTATCACTGGTAATCAGATTCGGTCAGGCTTTCCAATACTGATTGTTGCCAGCTTCTCAGTTGGTCCTCCATATTTCCGGCAATTTCTGCCTGGGTGTCAATCAAATTCTTTTCTTCAGCAGGATCGGAGCGGATATCAAACAATTCCCTTTTGGCATCCTCTCCCGTTCCCCCGTGAATCACCAACTTGTATTGGTTGTCCAACAAAGCTCTTGGGCCAGAAAAATCTTCTTCCCGAATATCCGTTTGGTGGAAGTTTTTAAAATTTCTAGTTGCGATACCCCCCATCAATTTAACCAATGGAGTCGTTCCCTTTTGAAGCTCCGGATCGATATAATCTTCCAGTCCTTCACCAGCATTTCTTGGCCGACCATTCCAGAATGCAATGGGTGCTGGCCTTTGAGGCATCCTGTTTTCCATCATGGGCAACAAACTGATACCATCAATGGGCAGCTCAGGCAAATCTGCTCCAATAATATCCAACAATGTGGGCATTACATCAGAGGAAACGGCATTGGCATCACTTACTATGGGTTGTTTGATTTTGGCCGGCCATTCTAAAACCGCAGGAACCCGTATACCTCCCTCATACACATCTCCTTTTTGCCCACGGAAAGGCACGGTAGCATTGGCTTCCTGAGGAGTGCCATTGTCTCCAAAATACCAAAGCAGGGTATTGCTTCTTTGCCCCTTTTCTTCCAGGTAATCTCTTAACTGTCCGATGGATCTGTCCATGGCTGTGATTTCCGCAAACCGCTCTTGTAAAACGTTCCGTTGCAGGCGCTCTACCCTGGACCCGGTTTCATTAGAGGTGAGGTTGACCATGCGGTCTCCAAAATTTTCCGGCAGATCCTCATACAAAGCCAGGTCCTCAGGCGTTCCACTGTAGGGTTCGTGAGGAGATCCATACCAGATCACCACAAAGAAAGGTTCGTTTTTCTCCATGGCCTTATCCATGAATTTTTGGGCTTCACGGACCAGAATCTCAGAACTTTCTCCCTCAAATATTACCGGCTCTGCGCCATTGACCGAAAGCGGAGGATCCATTTCAAAAAAATTGTCATGGGAGATGTATTCTTCAAAACCAAGAGCTGCCGGATTGGTAGGTGAACCGGTTTTTACCGGCCCCAGGTGCCATTTTCCATAGTGCGCTGTGGTATAACCGGCATCCTTCATCAGACTGGCAATGCTGATTTCTTCCGGCCGGATGGAATATCCCGGAGTGAATGTACCATACCGGTTGGGGTGTCTGCCAGTAATGATACTTCCACGTGTGGGGGAGCAAACCGGGGAAGCAGAATAAAAGCGATTCATTCTCAGGCCGGCAGCAGCCATCTCATCCAGCACGGGTGTCTGCAGGTAAGGGTGACCATTATAACCCGTCTCATCCCAGCCATGATCATCCCCCAAAAGTAGGACCACATTGGGCAAGGCAGGATTGGTTTGTTCCTGGCTCCTTTGCTGGCAGGAAATCAGCACTGACAAGAGCAAAATAAAATATAAATAGAGCGGGTTTTGGGTGATTTTTTTCATCAAATGGTTATTTAATCTGGGATTGAAAATTAAGTTTCTTTTCTTCTCTTTCCAAATAGCTGTTGATCTCCGCTTCGATCAACCGATGAGGCTCTGCCATTTTCCGCACCAAAGCGGGTTGTGATTCGGCCAAATTAACCTTTTCTGCCGGATCTTCACGGAGATTAAACAACATCCATGGATCTTCAGGCTTCTCCCTTAAAATTTTATACTCTCCCCAAATAAGAGCCGCATGAGACTGGTATTTAAAAAACAGGGAGGCATGGGGAGAATGAATAGTTTCTCCTGTTAGCACCGGAAGGGGGTTTTTACCATCAATAAACCTATCCTGTGGCAATTCCGCACCTGCCAGATTTGCCACAGCTACAAAAAGATCCGGGGACCAAAGCCGGGTGCTTATGGTGGAATTGGCCTTGATTTTACCGGGCCACCTGGCTATGGCTGGCACATGAATGCCTCCCTCCCATAGCGTAACGCCGGCCCCATTGAAGGGGGCGTTGGACTGAATATCCAGATAGGGATAAAAAGCGCCGTTGTCTGAATAGAAGAAAACAAAAGTATTGTCGGCAATGCCCAATTCATCCAAACTCTCCATTAACCTGCCGATGGCCCTATCAATGGCAGTAACTACAGCATTGAATCTCTTTTTGGGGTCTTTTTCATCCGGACTCAGACCATAGGCATCAAAGGCATAGTCTGGAGCCTTCCAAATATTTGGCTCTCCGGGATCAATGTTCCTGTCTCCCGGATGGTGAGGCGCATCAAAGGGAAGATAAACCATCCAGGGAGTTTCCTGGGAAGATTTTTCCCGGATATAGTCAATGGCTGCATCAGCAAATAAATCCGTACTGTATTCCCCATGCCGGTTGACGGCTGTGGTATTGTGGTACAAATCCTTTCTGCCTGCATATACATGCGTGAAATGATCGGCATTTCCTGAAGCAATCCCAAGAAACTCATCAAAGCCCCTTTCAGTAGGCCTGGATCCAGGTGCAAAGCCAATATTCCATTTTCCAAATGCCGCAGTAGCATATCCATGAGGGCTTTTTTTCACCACCTGAGGTAAAATGATTTCCGACTGTGGGAGGCCTATCCCATAATTGCCTTCCAGACCTACCAGTTGTTCATGGAGTTTGTTGCGCTGAGGAATCCTTCCGGTTAACAAGGCTGCACGTGAGGCGGTACAGGTGGGAGAAGCCGTGTAGAAATTCTTCAACCTGGCACCCTGATCGGCCAGCTTATCGAGGTTTGGCGTAAGTATGGGAGAGGAATTGTTAAAGGGTTTGAGATCTCCGTACCCAACGTTGTCTACCGTGATAATCAGTATATTTGGTGGCGGGTCCGCGGTGGCGCCAATGCTTTCCGACGACGCAGCTACTATGCAGCCAGGCAGCAATACCAAAGGTGACATCAACCCGAATAGCATGCGGAATATTCTTTTTTTTGGTTTATAAAATCCTAACATCTCATTTTTATTCAGGTCAGATAGCGGTTCTTTTTCGGCTGGTCCCGGCATATTTAAGGGACCAAGATGTGACAAAAAAACCATTGAGTCAACTCCACATAAATTACAGGTAATCTATCATTTAACAAATTCCATTTCATGTTTTTATTAACCTTTTTCCGGAAGATCGTTTTCCCGAAGTTCCTGAAGCTTTTGCCGGAGGATTTCCTGCATCTCTTCTACCCTGTGCTGATAAGCCGGAAAATGAGCCAGGTTGGTGTATTGTTTGGGATCTATTTCCATATCAAACAATTCCATCCCTTCCTCACCATTCTCTCCGTATTGGATAAAGGCCCATTTCTCATTTCGTATCAGAAAAGTATGGGTTCCCCTCCAAACGTTGACCGAGAAAGCAAAGTCTCTGGTTTGATGGGTTGGATCTTCCAATATTGGGGCAAAACTGATACCCTGGATCTCATCTACCGGTTTGATTCCCGTTAGTTCGGCGATGGTAGGATACAAATCAATCAATTCGACAAAAGAATCAGAAACCTGTGCTTGCATTCCCGGAACTTTCACGATCAAAGGCACCCTGGAGGATTCTTCCTTCAAACTGACTTTCATCCAGAAATCGTGTTCGCCCAGGTGAAACCCATGGTCTGATGTGAAGACCACTATGGTATTGTCATCCAGTCCCTCTTCCTCCAGGGTTTGCAATATTTTACCGACCTGCGCATCCATATAAGAAACAGAGGCATAATAGGCTCCAATCGCCTTTTTCTGTTGCTCTTCCGTCATTTTAGCATTCAGCGTGGTGACATAGTTGATACCTTTTTCCGGAATATCATCCCAATCTCCCAGCACCTTAGGTGGCAATACTACTTGCTCATAAGGATAGCGGTCAAAGTAATTTTTAGGAGCGACGAAAGGCACATGAGGCCTCACCAGGCCTACGGCCAGAAAGAAAGGCTCATCCTTGAATTTTCGGATCAGCTCGGACGCTTTTTGAGCGGTCTTCCCATCGGAATGCACCAGGTCATCTCCATCTGCTTTGACAATGGTCATCACATTTCCACCCTTTCTGGGCAATAAACCATAGGGGTTGTTTTGAACCAGTTCCGCCGCTCCTTCGGCCGTCCATTCCGGTCCCTGACTGTTGTACCTTTCGTTCCAGGAAGCTTCGTCATCCGTACCGTTCGAGCCCTTTTCGATATCACCAGGCACTCCCATATGGAAGATTTTACTCACACGGGCGGTGTGCCATCCTTTTTCCTTAAAAAGTTGGGGCCACATTTTTTTATCAGGCCCGATATTTTCTCTCCCACTGACATAGCCAAAAGTCCCGGTGGCATGCGGGTAGTAGCCCGACATCATGGAAGCCCTGGAAGGACCACAGACAGGATACTGACAGTAGGCCTGTGTAAACCGGGTACCTTCACTGGCCAATCGGTCAATATTGGGCGTATAACCGGCACTATTTTCATAGGAAGAAACAGCGGTAGTAGTAAGGTCATCGGAAATGATAAACAAAATATTGGGTTTTTCGCCGGACTGGGCAAAGCTGGAAATCCAGCCAATCAGCAACAATCCGAGAAGTAAATGCTTTTTGTTCATGGGTTAGTTTTTTAGGAATAATGAAGTACAAAAAAGACAAAAAATCCCCCCGAAAAAAACCGGAGGGATTTTTTTATCAATAGCCTGCATTCTGTGTCAAATTGGTATTTAACTCCCGTTCCCGCTGGGGAATGGGCCACAGGTAATCCCTGGCTGGATCAAAGGACCTGTCAAAGCCGTCAAGCCGGATTTGCTTCCATTCATCATCTTCTTCATAAAAGCGTCCCATAGGCACACCCGGCATAACTTGTTCTGCCAGCTGCCACCTGCGGATATCAAACAAGCGAAAACCTTCAAAGGCCAGTTCCACTGATCTTTCAGCCCGGACAAACGCTCTCAATTCATTGGCAGTGGGCGCCATTTCGGTGGTAACCGGGGGTAGATTCACACTTTCACGCTGCCTCACTTCATTAATGGCATCATAGACAGTCTGGTCGATTTCTCCAAGCTCGATCTTTGCTTCTGCGTAGGTCAGCAATATCTCTGCATAGCGCATCAGGATAATGTTTAACCCGGAATTAGAAGGGTTGGTATAATCTTCTTCGTCTACGTATTTCCGGATATTGTACCCGGTGGCAGTAGAATAAACCGTTATCTGTACCGCATCAGATCCATCCGTCCCGGGGGTAGAACCATAAATGCCACCATCAGGAAGAGGAGTGCGTTCAGAAATGAAGACTGATTGGTACAATCTGGGGTCTCTGTTTTCCATTGGTTGCTGTGGGTCGTATCCGCTTTGAGGATCAGTGATCGGAAGGCCATTCGCCATGGGATATAGGTCGATCATGCTCTGGGTGGGAACGTAAAGGCTACCTGTACTACCTGGTATCTGACTCCAGGGTGCTGCAGTGGCATAAATGTTATGTGAATTGACATCTGCAGCAAATTCTCTGGCCAAAATAACTTCCTGGTTGTTTTCTCCTTCGTATTGAAACATTTCGAAATAATCCGGATACAAGGCATACTCCTGACTATCCATAATGGTTTTGGCCGTAGAAGCAGCCTCGGCATACCTGCCTGCATAGAGCATGGCCCTGGCCCGAAGACCCAAAGCAGCTCCCTTTCCAATTCTGCTACCATTCTGGTAGGGAAGCCAGTCGGCAGCCTGATTTAATTCAGTAGAGACAAAATCCCAGATTTCATTTACCGGATCTCGGGTGACTGATCTTCCTGTCTCTATATCAAGCCCTGTGGTAATTAAAGGAACATCCCCAAAAAGCATTGCCAATTTGATATAATGATACGCACGAAGTGTCATTACCTCGCCCTTTAGTCTATTGATGGCATCCTGATCATCTTCGGCTACCTGATCTATGTTATCCATAAAATCATTGGCTCTTCGTATCGCTTGATAAGCATCCTGCCATTCATTAAAATACCTTCCTGAGGCTATGGTACCGAATCCTCGCTGAAGTTCTACATTGGCATTGAATGGGTGGTTGGTCAGTAAATGATCGGTCAACCCATCATAGGAGAATATACCGGTTCCGTCCAGCGTAGGATACACCGCATTGGCTGCAAATTCGGCATCACCTAATGTTTGCCAGAATATTTCTTTTGAAATTCTATCGTTGGGTATGGTTTCCAGCAAATCAGGTTGGCAAGCCATCCAAGGGATAGTCAAAATGGAAATCCATATTTTTATATTACTTAATTTTTTCATCGTTGTCTTATTTTTAGAATCGAACATTGGCACCTAATGAATACATGCTTACCTGAGGGTAATATTGTCCTCTTCCGGAAGGAATTTCCGGGTCCAGATCCCAGCGGTTTAGTTCAGAAAAAGTCAACAGATTGGTTGCCCCTACATATAACCGGATTCTCTCAACCGCAAGTCTATCTATTATGACAGCAGGCAAACTATACCCAAGTACAATATTCTTCAGACGCAGGTAGGAGGCATCTATCAGTTGTGTATCGGAAGTTTGAAAGTTTCTGGGATCTCCCTTGATGGGACGCGGAAACTCTGCATTGGGATTCTCAGGTGTCCAATAATTGTCTGTGTAAATGGCGTGGGTAAAGGTCTCATAAGTAGCAATTTGCTGAAATGCACCATCCAATCTGGTTTTATGTCCTGAGGCCCCTTGAAATTGAAGAAATAAATCGAAGTTTCCGTAGGTGAAATTTCCGTTCATTCCAAAATCAAACCTTGGGAAAGACAAACCGAGGTATTGGTGGTCTTCCTCATTGATGATGCCATCATCGTTCATATCCAGGTATTTGACATCTCCGGGAGCTGTATTTGGACGCAAATTTGGGTAATTATCTGCTTCTTCCTGGGTTTGGAACACCCCATCAGTAAGGTATCCCCAATGGGAATTGATGGGTAATCCTTCTTCGATGATAAAACGAGGAGCCGTGGTACCTCCAGAAATATAGGGACCGGAGTTAACCAGGTCCAGCACTTCATTGGTATTGTCGCTGAAATTAAGGCCCAGGTCATAAGTAAGCTTTTGCCCTCCCCGCAGGTTTAGTCCGATTTCATAACCTTCATTTTTAACCTTGCCCGCATTTTGAACCGGCGCACCAAGGCCTATTAGGGCAGGTATGGGTAATTGCAACAGTATCCCATCTGTAAGTTTATTGTAATAATCGAAAGTTACAGACAGCCTGTCATCAAAAAGCCCCATATCAAAACCAATATTGGTTTGGTAGGTAGTTTCCCAGGTAAGGTTTTGATTGGCCAGGTTGGACTGGGCAAAGCCTTGCACCGGCGACTCATTGAAGGAGTAATTAATGGCACTCAATGTCTCAAAATAGGTATATAGACCTACTGCCTGGTTTCCTGTTGCTCCCCTGGATCCCCTTAACTTAAATTCGTTTACGGTCTCCTTCAGGTCCAGCCAGAAATTTTCTTCGGATAGCCTCCATCCTGCCGAGAAAGAGGGAAAGAAACTGTAGCGATTATCTGCACTAAATCTCGACGATCCGTCATACCTGCCATTGAGTTCAAGAAAATATTTGTTGCTGAAGTTATAGTTAAAACGGGCAAAGTAAGATCTCAAGCCCCATTCGGCATCAAATCCATTGGCGTCCCGGTTTTCGTTCGAACCTTGACTGAGCGATTGAACGTCATTGTTATAGAATTCCTGCCGGAAGCCACTCATTTGATTGGATTGATTCTGAATGGTAGAATACCCCAGCAATCCCGTAAACGTATGACTTTCAATCGTTTTGGTATAATTCAGCAAAGTGTTAAGGGTGTATTCATTCAGATAACTTCTGAATTCAGTCAACCGGTTAATTTGTCTTTGGGCAACCCGTCCGTTTAGGGGGTCCCTATTGTAGTACCGATCGGAAAATGTTTTAATTTGACGGTTGTCATTTCTCAGGGCATATTGGGTGGAAAAGTTAAGCCCTGGTAAGATCTCATAATCAAATTTGATACTTCCTGTTAGATAGTCGTTGATTGTCCTGCTTTCTCCGGTTAGCTCTGCAAAAATAAGGGGGTTGTTTACCTGCGGCCCCAGGCCATACTCTCCTGTTTCATAGCGCGGCCAGGAGAATTTACTGGCATGAAGAATATATTGAAAGACCCTTGATTCCCCATCACCGGAGGCAGATAGACCTGCAGGCTGTATAGAGTTTTTAGTCCGGTAGTTCAAATCACCAGAAAACCTGATTTTCTCCGATGCTTTAAAGTCCAGGTTCATCCGGAATTCATTCAGTTCGTCACTAAAGTTAGGAGCGATACCTTCAATTTCCTGGTGCCTGAGACTAAACCGACCATTAAATTCTTCACTTCCCCCACTTACAGCAAGGGTATGGTTTTGCTGTGGAGCCACATCTAACATGCCCAAATGATCTCTTCTGAAATAGGGGTATGGCAAAGGATATTCAGGACTTGGGGCATTGGCAACGTATTCCTGAATGTAGGCATCAGTATAGGGAATCGGCCTTCCGGCATTGGCATGTGCCACATTTTCCAACCTGAGGTAACTACCTACATCCATGTGTTCGGGACGGTTGGTCACGTCTTGAAGGGCGTAATAGCCATCGTAAGATACGTTGATTTTACCGGCCTTACCCCTTTTGGTAGTTACCAGAATAACCCCATTTGCTGCCCTTGAACCGTAGATAGCAGCTGAGGAAGCATCCTTCAGGACCGTCACTGATTCAATATCGTTGGGATTGATATCGTTGATCCTTTGTTCGATTCCATCTACTATTATCAGCGGATTATTGTTTCCCAGCGTGGTAATTCCCCTGATCCGGATGTTTACATTGTTATTGCCCGGTCTTCCGCCCTGATCAACCACGGTCACGCCCGGTGCAAAGCCCTGCAGGGATTGTTGAAAGTCCGCAACCGGTCTTCTTTCCAATACCTCTCCGGAAACAGCTGCAAGGGAATTGGTAACGGATAACTTTTCCTGAACACCATATCCCACCACTACCACTTCATCCAATGACTTTTGGTCTTCTTCCAGGGTAATTTCCAATTGGGTTTGGTTTCCAGGGGTAATGCGCTGGGATTGGTAACCAATAAAAGAAATCAGGATCACAGCACCATCAGGAACATCCAATTGAAAGGAACCATCTATGTCGGTAACGGTTCCGGTGGACATTCCCTCAATCACCACTGTTGCTCCGGGAATGGGTTCTCCATTTACATCCTTTACGACTCCTTTCACCGGGTCATACAAGTCATGGGCCGGATCACTTATTTCTTCTTCATCTTTCATCGATCCAACATAAATGGTTTTGTTTACCTGCTTGAATTTAAGGCGGGTAACTTTAGCCACCGCTGCAAGTACATTATAAACGGATTGATTGCCAGTTTGCAATTTTAATGTGGACGCAGCATCAAATAAATCATCAGCAAAAATAACATGGAAATCAGTTTGGTCCTCGAGTTCCTTAATGATATCTCCAAGGGGCCAATCTGCCTTGTTAATCCGTATAAATGTTTCATCGATGGGTTTGATTTGAGCTTCGGTATCATTGGCCAGCAAAGTGGTCAAAAACAAAGACTGAAGCACCAATCCATACAGGAGTTGACGTGATACCATCTTTATTAGGTAAAGTATGTTTCTTTTCATAATTTTAATCGTTTTTATTGTTTATACACATAAGAGCAGGCAGGGTAAACCAGGACATTTGGCGATGGAAAGGTTTATCCTGCATTATTTTATCATAGGCTATTGGGAATAAATGGTGACAACATTATTTTCTAATTCATGGGTGAAGTCCAGGGTAAAACCCAGACCTGTAAGCAAATTATCTAGATTATCGTTGGTAAAAGTACCTGATACAGTCCTGTCTAAATCCAGGTGACCCCGGGTCTTAATGGATACCCCATACCAATTTTCAAGGGACTCCATTATGTTTTTCATATTTTCATTTTTAAAATGTATCAATCCGTCCTTCCATAAAAAAGGATCCTGGCTTTCAATCGTGGCCAGTTGGAGTTTTTCCGGATTTCCCTGTCTGTATGCTGCCAGTTGGCCTGGGTCCAATACCAGGATCCCCTCTTTCTCTTTATTGATTTTAACACTGACTTTACCTTCCAAAAGAGCCACATCAGTATTTTTTCCCTGGGATCTAATATTGAATTTTGTACCCAATACTTCAGTGGTCAATTCACCTGAATGTACCCTGAAAGGGCGGTTTGAATCGTGGCTTACTTCAAAAAAGGCCTCCCCTTCCAGAAACACTTCCCTTGAATCCCGGGCAAATTTTTCGGGAAAACGAATTTTCGAGTTGGCATTTACACAAATTTTACTTGCGTCAGGCAGCTCCAATGCCAATTTCTGTCCTGGCAAAACACTTCTTTCTATCCATTGGACCGTACTATTCATTTCTTCAGGATGGCCTTGATGCTCATTCATTACCTGAAAGCCCAAAAATGCAAGCCCTATAAGTAAAATCCAGGCAGCCGCTGATCGAATCAATGCCAGGTTAAAAATAGATTCATGCTGAAAGGCAGGCTGCTTGTTTTTTTGGATCCTGGAATTAATTTTAGCCAGGAGGCGCTCATTGCGTTCCACGTCTCTTGGGGCATGTTTCTTTTGGTACCAGACCTCCTCGAGCATTTCTTCCATTTGATGGTCAGAGCCTGGTTGTTCCAGCCAGGCTTGTACCTGCTTTATTTCGGAAGGATTTGCCCGCCCGGCTATATATCTTCTAATGATAGATTTATCCAATGTATTCGTCCTTTAATAAGAATACACCAGTTTCGAAATTTATACTTAAAGGAATTTCAGAAAAGAACCAAAACCCCAACTAAAAAAAGGGTAAGAAACCCAATATTACCAAATTATATATGTTAATATGAAGAAAAAAATAGATCTATCTAAATTTTTACTATTAAAAAACTTTTTTCCCAAATAAAGATGGTGTTCTATGGTCCTGATAGAAAGTTTTAATTTATTCGCAATTTCCTTATTGGACAATCCCTCTACCCTGCTGAGCATGAATACCCGCTGTTGAACTTCCGGCATTTCGCCAATCCTGTTCATCGCCTGTAGCTTGCTTTCCTGGAAGCATATCCTTTGGAGCGTGTCTTGCTGATCCATTTGAGATTCGGCAGGAATGGCTGAAAGGTCACAGTGCCTTTTGATGTTGCGGAGGCGATTCAAAATCTCATTCTTTACCGATCTGAAAAGATAGGCAGCAATACTCTTTGCCGGATCCAATTGTTGCCTTTTTTCCCAAATATTAACAAAAATGATTTGTACAACTTCCTCCGCTTCATCCGGATTCCCAATAAAAGCATCAGCAAAACCCAACATTTTATCCACGTACCGCCGATAAAGTTCTTCAAAGGCGGATTGGTCTCCCTGCCGGATCAGGAGCACTATTTCAGATTCTTTACGTTTGGAATGATTTGTCATTTAATCCATGTCCTTACTAACAGAATTAAATTAAGCAAAAATTTATCATATTTTCCAGCACCAGGTAAAACTTCATCCAGGATTTTAGAATTTTCCGTAATTACCCTTCAAACCGCTCCTCATTCACGACCTTTCCCAATACATCCCTGTGCTCAAATAAAATTTCCGGTGTTTGGGCATTGCGATGAACACGAATGCTTAAAAAGCCCCCCTTCAGCCGTAGAAACCGGTGCTCCGGCCGTACATCTCCTTCCTTCCAGCCTTGGGAATGGCAGTCACTTACCGGACCCGAACCAAATTCCATGAGGCCGGTTTCCTTGTCCTGCGAAACGTATTGCCAATGCCTGTCCCCATTGACCACATACATGTTGGGCTGTCCTGAAAGAAAATTCCTCAACCACTCGCCCTCGTGCCGAAAACTTTCATTGGCATGGTTGTCTGTTTTATTTTCCCGGTCGGGTCCCACTACCGGAGTGGCGGTAAAAAGGATTTTAAAAGTGGCATCTGAGGCTTCCACACTTTCCTGAAACCATTCTTTCTGCTCATCTCCCCAAATGGTCTTCTCCGGACCATCTTCCAGGGTGTTTTCAGAGCGGTATTCCCTTCCTTCTACCAGCCATACCTGCAAGTCTTTGCCCCAACGAAGCGTCCGGTAAGGCTTTCCTTCAATGGGCACATTTTCATACCAAAGTTTCAGTCCATCATCAAAGGTAAGATCACCATAAGGCCCTTTTCCCCGGTACATGTCATCTTTGAGCAAATCGTGGTCATCCTTGACCATATATACCGGAACCTCCTTGTAAAAATCCCTAAGGGACAACCAGCCATCCATGGCATGCCATTTGTGCCTGGCTTTCTCCAGATTTTTGGCCAGGGGTCCGGGCTTATCATAATAGATATAATCTCCTGTATGTATAAAAAAATCTGGCTCCAGACGTCGCATGCTATCGTACGTCTGAAATCCCCTTCGCTCATCATCAAAACTCCAGAAATACTGGCAAGTGGAGGTGGTGAAAAATACAGGAGCTGGTTCTGTATCGGAAGGAGGTGTTTTGAAACTACCGATTTCTTTCCTGATCGTATTATTGTCTACTGCCTTCGCCTCCCATTCTACCTGATAGGCTGTATTTGGCTGAAGGCCCTTTACGGGAATTTTTACTGTAAAATCATCAGCCGCCTTTGCAGCCTGCCAGGAAGAATTGTAAACTGACCGGCCACTTTTGGTGGAAACCTTTGCCCTCACCAGGCCTGGGCATCCCGAGACCGCTCCATCCATTTCTGAAACCGGCTGTTCTTCATCAAAATCTATGGGATGACGGAATACTTTTTCCTGCCGCTGATGGCGTACCGGCTGCGGAAATTCCTGCCCGCAAAGCCGGGTCCACAACATGGCGGATTCCTTACCCACTTCAGCAATTTTGAACCCATTGGTGAAATAAACACCTGCATTGGTCTTTGAAATCAGTTCGAGTAACTGGTGAATGGGTCGGGCGATTATTTTCGGAATGGCTATCAGGGATAATAGACTCAATCCAGATTTCCTGAAAAAGTTTCTCCTGTTCGCTTGGTTCATGGGTAATTTGGTTTTTTATGGGTGTTATTATGACTTACTCAGAAAATCGGATCATATGACAGCTTCAACCAAGATCCGATAGGATTTAAGTGTTTCCTTAGATGAAGCGTAAGGTCATCCCATAGTATTCTTTGTCCGGGCGTATACCTGATTTGCTGGTGTCGATGGTTAAATTTAAACAAAAATTCCCTGACCTGTATGGTTTATAGCTTAATTGGCCAAACCAAACTTTTGCAATATTTGATTTCTATTGTCTAGCAATTAAAAAAATTACAGCCATTTAATTTCAAATGAAGCCAAAATTCCTTTCTGACCTGGACAATAGTAATTCACTTGTCTAATTAATACCTGATCTTATTCATGGTAATTAATCAAGAACTATTTTGTTAAATATTTGGTTTTTTGCTGGTCAATAGATTATCACTTAGTCTTGTAAATTGGCCCTTTTTTCCTCATTCTTTTTGTCTTGAAACAAAAAGAAACAAACCCGCCTCCCGGAGGGCAGGAAATTCAAGACAAAAAAATCCTTCTCCCCGCCATCCTGCCGCGCCCCCGGTTTTTTGTCAGCCCTACGCTCTTTTTATACATCAATAAGATTTTCGTTTTGATTGTCATTCTTTTAATTCAAATATTTTGAATTAGATCCGTCTTGCAAATTAACAAGGAATCTGTGGATTTAACTTTCACTGATGATTCTGAAAAACATATCCTTAAGGAAGTAGGTCATTTGGGCTATTTTCTAATATGATGATTTCATTTATTGATGATGATCATTCAAAGCCTACTTCATTATTTACCTTTTAGCTTTGAATATCAATACCTGACACCTACCTCTTCCGCCCAAAAAGTGTAATCCTTGACCATTTCCTCAAGTATTTTTGGGTTTTGTTTGCCAATTTCGTTGAGTTCAGTTGGGTCTTCAGCCAGATCAAATAATTCCCAGTCAAATTCCGGTGCTTTGGAAATGATTTTCCACTTTCCTTTCCGCATGGCCTGGTGGCCAAAGTGCTCCCAATACAATTCCCGGTTTTGCTCCATTCGCTCACCTTTAAAAACAGGTACAAGACTCTTTCCTCTCATCGGTTTGAGTTGGTTTCCCTGATAGCGTTCCGGATACGCTGTATTGCCTAATTCCAGACAGGTAGCCATGATAATGACAATATTAGGTCTGTTATCTTCTTTGGTTTCACTTTTTGGTTGACAGCTCCATGCCAGGACCAGAAAACCAAAAAATAAACCTATTGGATTTCTTTTCATTGAAATTTGTGGAGATGATTGGTTGTAAAGGTATTTTGTAATTAGCCCTTGCTTCAATATTGACATCTCATACAATCTAAAATGAAGAGGCCCCGGATACTGTGCCGGGGTCCTCCATTTTTAATTGATTATCAATAACCGGGATTTTGCGGAAATTCTCCCGGATTGCTTACCCGGTCAATTTGTGTCTGGGGAATAGGCCTTACCAGGTGCATTTCCTGGATATTGGGAGCTGCATCCAGATTGTGTTGCCTTACCCTTTCCAACAGGGTTCCGGTTCGCTTCAGGTCATACCATCTGTGCTTTTCTCCAATCAATTCCCTGGCCCTTTCTTCCAGGATAAAATCCAGGTCAATCTCTCCCGGACTGACTTGCATTTCCTCTTCCATGCCCGGCAAGGCCGCACGTGTACGTAAAACATTGATGTATTCGGCTGCTGCCGCGTTGTCATTCTGCCTCCAGGCAGCTTCACAGGCAATCAGGTACATTTCTGCCAGCCTCATCACGGGAAAATCTCTTCTTCCGGCAGTTTCATTGATACTGGGCCGCAGCGGATCGAGAAATTTCAAAAGAGAAGGATAATTTCTGCGTTGATTGGTTCCGATTTCCTGATAGGCACTTACATTTCCTATCCAATTGCCCTTATAGTCAATGATCCAGTAGGGTGCTGCCTGTTTGACCTCATCGGGTACCGGTTCCATAACGATATGGATGGCTGTATCACCGGGATTTACCTGTTGGCCATTGATCTCTCCGGAGATATTGGCGTACCAAACGGTCTTAAAAGAACCATTCCAGCGTGCATCCATTTCCCGGTCGTACAGGCTAAACAAGTAATTGGTGGGTAGAAACCGTTGAAAAGGCCGTCCATTTTCTGTATCCCTGACCATGGCGGGATTAAAGGTATAATCGAAAATAAAATACAAGTGTCCTGAATTCCCTGGTCCATTGAGCAAGGGGTCATCAGTAAATTGAACAGTCCAGATAAACTCGCTATTGTCTTCATTATTGATATCCCACAAATCAATATAAGGGGTCACCAATTCAAAATCGTAATTATTGATCACATTGGCGGCCAGCTGTTCTGCTTCTGCCCAATTACCCCGGGTCAATTGCACCCTTGCCAGCAATCCCTCTGCCGCAGCCTTATAGGCCCTACCAGGTTCGGATGCACTTTCGGGTAAGTTGGCCACTGCAAATTCAAGGTCCGGAAGAATACCAGTTTCATAAATGGTATTTTCGGGAGTACGATTTGCCTCCGTCTGTACCCCTGAAGTTTCCTCAAGAGAAAAATGCACATCTCCCCACTGCTGTACCAGGTGGAAATAGTACAATCCCCGTAGAAACCGTGCTTCCGCTTCTATTTCTGCCTTCCTCTGATTAGAAATACCGGTGACATCCTCAACCCTGTTTACTACCGTGTTGCATTGATTTACTCCTACATAAAGGTTGTTCCATATATTGGTGACCGTGCCACTGGTGCCCAGGAAATTTGGAGAGTAATTATTGATATGCGGGTTATTGGCGATCCCACCAAATCCATTGGTAAAAATATCCGTACCGGTTACCGTCAGGAAAAAGCCATTCTGCTGACCGTAAAAACTCCTTAAAGTTGTATAGGAGGCTTTTAGTCCATCTTCAATTCCACCGGGAGTGAGATAATAGCCCTCAGCTGTTGCCAAACTAACCGGGTCCTCTACCAAAATCTCCTCACAGGCGCTAAGCCCAAGCAAAAACGCTATCCCAAATATTCTAAATATATTTTTCATGGTATCGACAATTTAAAATTTCAGATTCAAACCAAAAATGTACGTAGCCGTGGTGAGCGGACTTCCTCCTCCAACGATGCCATTTGACGTTTCAGGATCCACCGTTGAATAAGGTGAAAAAATAAACGCATTGTTAACCGTTGAGTAAATCCTGGCGGAGCTCAAACCCAATTTACTGATCCAATCCGGGTTAAAATTATATCCCAGTGCAATATTCCGGATCTTGATATAGGATCCGTCAAAGTAACGCACTGCATCCGAATACAGGGGCGCATCCCCTGCATTGGGCATCGGAATGGCATTGGTTGGATTGTTGGGAGTCCAATAATCCAGATTGATGGAATTGTACCTTCCCTGCCAGTTGTTGCCGCCCAGGTTGTGGTAATCACTCCTCAGCATTTGACCCATTCTGGCATGTACCAGTATGGAAAGATCGAAGCCTTTAAAAGATATCCTGTTTGTCAGGCCTCCTGACCAACTGGGGACAGTAGAGCCCAATACCTTTCGGTCATCCGCATTGATGTTGCCATCAGGTTCTTTGGTCAGTTCCCCGTCTGCATCTCTGCCATTTACGTCATTGATCCGGATGTCGCCAGGCTCCTGACCAAAATCTGCTGCCAGGTCTGCTTCATCAGATTGCCAGATACCACCTTGCTCAAAGCTGTAGAACACATTGACAGGCTCTCCGATAAACCATTGGTTGCCCACATCATCACTTTGACCATCAAACAACTCAATAATTTGCTCCCTGTTGGAAAATACGTTCATATTGATATCCCACCTGAAGCCACTTGGACGGTTGAGCAGATTGGCATTGGTTGACAATTCCCAACCAGAGTTTCGGGTACTTCCAATATTTTGCAATACCGAATTGTAGCCGGATGTAATGGGCAACAGGCGGTTTAACAGTAAGTCGCTGGTGTTGGTTACATAATATTCTAATGAACCATTGATCCGGTCATCAAGAAATCCATAATCAAGACCTACATTCACTGTTTTTGATATTTCCCATCTCAAATCAGGATTGGGAATCAGGTTGTTACCATATCCAAATCCAGCATTTGATCCAAAAATATAAGTAGTTCGCTCCAATCCACCCAAAGTCTGAAATGGATCAATGGCTGTATTGCCCACCTCACCATAGCCAGCACGAAGCTTGAGAAAAGAAACATTACCTCCTTGCAAAAATTCCTCTTCCGTGAGAATATAGCCAGCGGAGAATGCAGGAAAAAATGCCCATTTATTTCCTTCCGCCAATCGGGAAGATCCGTCTGCACGACCCGTAAGGGTAAACAAAAACTTATCATCAAAACGGTAATTGGCCCGGCCCATATAGGACATCAATCCCCAGTCTCCCAGGGAACTACCAATCCCGGTGATAGTAGATGAGCTGCCCAAATCGTAAAACAGGGACTTCTCAATGGGAATATCCTGTCCTGAAAGAGATGATTCTTCAAACCGGCTGGCCTGGATGGAAAATAGCCCTACCAAATTCAAAGCGTGCTTCCCAAACGTTCGGTCATAGGAGAGAATGTTTTCCTGCGTATAGGCAAAGTCCATGGCGTTTTCTACGGATCCCTGATTAATATTCCCCTCCAGTAAGCCGGTATACCTTCCTCTTCTTGCAAGGTTAAAGTCAGGTCCGTAATTTACCCGCAGTTTCAAATGGTCATTGAACTGGTATTCGGCGAAAATATTGGCGAATATCCGGTGCCTGCGGGTTTCATCCACATATTGATAAGGCTGGTAATTGAGCAATGGGTTGGCCAGCAATCCTTCCCGGGGATTGGGAAAGGCCAGAAAATTACCTTCTTCGTCTGTTGGCCCCACCAGGGGAGAATAGCCCAGGGAATTGTTGTAGGGCGCATTGGACATCTGGTTTCTTTCACTGATACTTACCGTACCACTCAGCCCTAACCGAAGTTTGTCCGTCAATTGTGACTCCAGGTTGACCCTCACTGCAGTCCGCTCAAAATTGGTTCCCGGAATGTAGCCATCTTCATTGAAAAAAGATCCGGAAACATAATAATTGATCTTATCAGTGCCACCGCTTACAGACACCTGGTGGTCCTGCTGACTTCCAGACTGGATCGCCAAATCCAGCCAGTTAGTAAATCTGCCTGCCTGCAGGTTTTGGATTTCCAGCGGGGCCAAAAAATTACTATCAAAACTGGAATCATCCCCGTCATATCCTCTGGCAATACGGGAATATGCAGCAAATTGCCTGCCATCCATTAGGTTGAGATCCTGAATGGGTTGCTTGACCCCATAATAGCCATCATAGCTGATGACCGCTTTTCCTGTTTTGCCCCTTTTGGTGGTGATCAAAACGACACCGTTGGCTCCCCGTGAACCATAAATGGCCACCGCACTGGCATCTTTCAATACTTCCATGGATTCAATATCATTGGGATTGAAATCACTGATGTTGGCACTGGTGGGAATACCATCAATGACATATAAGGGATCATTGGAGGCATTTATGGATCGATTGCCCCTGATTCGGATCTGTACCGGGGCCCCGGGGGAGCCGTTGGCACGGACGATATCCACTCCTGCCAGCCTTCCCTGGGATTGTTCCAGAAAATTACCAGCGGGAGTTTCCTGCAGGTCTTTACTGGTCACCGAGGAAATCGCACCTGTGAGGTCACTTTTTCGCTGGGTACCGTAACCTACGACTACCACCTCTTCCAAATCGGATTGGTCCTCCTGTAGTACAATATCCAGATTGGATTGATTGGCAATGGTTATCCGCTGGGATTGGTAGCCAATAAATGAGATCTGAAGAACGTCTCCCTCATCGGCCTCAATGGAAAACCTGCCCTCAATGTCCGTCACTGTACCGGTAGTAGACCCTTCTATAACCACCGTTGCGCCAGGGACCGGCAAGCCATCTGTATCCACCACCGTTCCGGTGATAGTGATGAATAATTGTGATTCTTCTGGTTGAACCGACCTCTCGGGATTGGCATGCGTAAGCAAAGTTGTAAACATGAAGAACCCCAGGATGACAACCATAACATAGTTAAATGGAGTAATTTTTTTCATGGGTTTGTTGTTATATTTAATTTGACAAATAGATATAATGACTTATTGATCAGGCTATAACACCTTGTTAGGGGATAAATTTGGCATATCAATCAAATCAAAATGAAGTCATTTTTACTCTTGGAAGACCGCATTTTTTTGGGTGATTTTTCTGTGGATTAATATAGGAATTCTTTTTTTAATCTTATAACCTTTAGAAAAAATATAATTATTTTAAAAAATAACTAAATTTATAAATGAACCTTGAATTCCCAAATACTGTGAATTGTTTTAAGTATATTTATTTCAGCGCAACGCAAAAGGCCTGCAAAAGAGAAAGAACTGATTTTTTGAGTAAATCGTAAAAAGATGATTCCGGTTTGTAGTGAGAAATTAATTTGGAGTCATTTTATCAGCCTACCGGAATCTCATTCCAGCATTCTTGCCAGGAATTCCACAATACCCGGCAACAAAAAAATGCCTTCAGCAGGAACTTTTTATGGCAGCCTACTGAAGGCAATAATAATTTATTTAAGTTTACGGTTGTATCTTGACGTTAAAGTGCTCCGGCTCCTGCCTTTGCCACTTGATGGTCATCTTCTACAGAACTTCCTGAAACGCCAATAGCTCCTACGATAGTACCCTCAGCATTTCTCAAAACCACGCCTCCAGGAAAGGTAATCAAGCCTTGATTGGAGTGTTCTATATTGTATAAAGGAGCTCCGGGCTGAACCAATGGGCTTAGCTGATCCGTATCCATAGTAAAGAAAACCGCTGTTTTTGCCTTTTTGATACTGATATCAACCGATCCTAACCAGGCTCCGTCCATACGTGCAAATGCAGTGAGGTTGGCACCTGTATCTACTACACAGATATCCATTTTGGTCTCAATAGCAGCCGCTTCCTTTTTGGCTGCCGCTATAACTTTTTCAGCTTGTGCAAGTGTAATGTTCATCGTTTATAGGGTTTAAATTTGAAAATAATTATTGTTTGCTACTGCCCAAACCCGCAGGTCTGGATTTAGCCAGCATTGTGAAAGCAAATTTGGCCAGATATTTTTTATGGATAGGAGGTGAAAGAACATGTAATTAAGCCCATACTTAATTTGCCATTCCCCCGGACCTAGATCCTGTTCCCCCAAAGCTCCTGAGATTATATGTCAATGTAAGCATAAAAAACTGTTGCACCACCTGGGTTCGCTCATCTTCGATATACACATCGGTCACATTCCGGTCTATGCTTGTATTTTGATTCAATAAATCAAATACGGTCATTTTCAACTCAAATTTCTCGGTTGGCGGAAATCTGTATCCCAGATCAGCATTCATTAACCAAACGGACTGGTCAAAATCCTCACCCAGGCCCTGGTACCATTGATTGTTCACATTGGTACTGACAAAGAAGCCCCCTGCAAAATTCCAGTACAAGTCCAGGCGGGTGCTTTGGGTGTAATAATTGTTATCCAGATTTTCTTGTAAACTACTGCGTACGATATTGTAATTTCCCCTTGTGGACAAATTGAAATCCAAATGTTCTCCCAAATTACTGCTGATACCTATTCCCGGACCTACATACATGTTTCTGTTGTAATTGGTTTGGTCATTGATTAAACCCGGCCGGTTACTGATCCCCGCCCTGGCGCTCAAATTCAGGTTACTCTGCATAAAATTTAAAGGGAAGCCAAAAGAAAAATAGCTTCTTAAATCCCAGTAATTGTCCAGGTTTTCAGGTCTGTTCAATTGTCCGCCCTGCCTCAGCAATACATCACCCTGTATCAAGGTGTCCCGGCTGGCGATATAAGTGGCATTACCCAGGTAGTCACTGGTCATGCTACCTCCCAAATACATGAAAAAGGACTTATTGGTTTCCGGATTGATTTTCCGGATTCGTGTAGACATTCTGTGCTCGTATTCCTGATCCAGATTCGGGTTACCTGTTGAAATTTGGATAGGGTTACTATTGTCAATTACATCCTGGAGTTGCCTTACCGATGGGGCATCGGTGTCCCCACGATAGTAGATACGGATATTGGTATTTTCATTGGGATCGTAGACAAATACCATCCGAGGCACTATATTACCGAAGGTACGCTTTGTATTTTCAAATCCTGGAAAGAGCCGATCGCTATCCAGTACGGATACCTGATAATCCAAAGATGAATATATCCGAATCTTATCTTTGTTATAGCTGTACCCCAAGCCAGCTTCATGCTGCATGTAGGTGTTCTCAAACTCATTTGTCAGCGTAGAGTCCAATACAAAACGAGTAGATTCCATTTCACGCTGTGATACTTCCTGTAAGGTATTTCCTATATCATTCCCTACTTCATATTCTAGCCTTAATTGCGAATGTTCGCCGATGGGCTCTGTATACTCAAGTTCAAGTTCATAGTTCAGCGAATTGGATTGGCCCAGCGAATTCTGAATTAAACTATCCCGGTTGCCGGTTTGAAAGTCCCGGTTAGTGGATACCAATCTGGAATCCTGATTGGAGTTATTAGTTCGCGTTTCTATTTGCGCAGAAAGTGTACGACCTTCTTTATCAAACTTGTACCGGTAGGTGAAATCACTGGAAAATTGGAACGACTCATTGTTGCCTGAAGTGGTGTTTTCGGTCTCATTTATAGGAGTTGCAGGGTTAAATAAATTCTGCGCTGAAAGCAAACTATAGGTACTTTCTTTTTCATATCGGACCCGTGGACGCCAGATGATGGCATGCTTCTCAGATATGTCATAATCTAACCTAAGGTCAAGGCGGTGATTTTGGCTATTGTTTTCACTATTTCGGATTTCATCATAAAGTTGCAAACTGTCGCTTGGAAGGATGTATTCCCGGGAGGAATTTCGATTCAGGAAATTCTGGCTTTCATTAAAAAAATAACTTCCGGTAATTTTAGCTCTCCCCTCATCAAACTTATCTGTGAAATTCAGCCCGATGGCATTGGTATGCGTAATGCCAGGTCTTTCTCTGGTGGTAAGCGGGTTACCTCCTCTTCCCCTACCTCCTCGTCGGTTATCACTTCCGCCAAAGGCACCGGAAAGGTCATCTGCAGAAAAATTCTGCTGGTTGATGTTGTTGCTTAAGCCGAGGGCGGTTATGCGTTGGGCTTCACTGAAAAAATTTACGCTTCCTCCGACAAGGTAATTGTCATCTGTTCCATATCCGGCAAACATTCGCCCAAATTTGCCACCTCTTTTTTCTTTTTTTGTGATGATATTGATGGTTTTAATGGTCTCTCCATCATCAAAACCGGTCAATTGGGCCTGGTCACTCAGTTGGTCCAAAAATTCAATCCGATCTATGATTTCCACAGGTAAGTTCTGTAAAGCCATGGCTGGATCATCACCAAAAAAGGGTTCTCCATCGACCAACACTCTCCCAACAGTCTCGCCTTGAACTTCTACTGTCCCGCCCTGCATGATCACTCCAGGCATTTTCCGGATGAGTTCCCCTGCACTTGCCTGCGATCTGGTTTTAAAAGATGAAGCATTCATTGAAACCGTATCTCCCTTCATCTCACCAGATATGGCCTGACCTTCAATTTCGTAGGTTTCCAGCAGACTTCCTTCCTCTACCAATTCAAATGTGCCCAGATTACTTCCTGATACATTCTCAATGGTTTTTTCAAGATCCTCATATCCCACAAAACTGATACTGATCTGAATGGTATTTGCGGAAGGCCTGCTAAATTCAAAGCGCCCCCTATCATCGGTAAACGTATTGCTTAGCGTATCCCCTGCTGCACTTTTTATAAAGACGTAAGCTCCGGGTAGGGTTTCCTTGCTATCCTTGTCCTGCACCTTCCCTCTAATGGTAGTCTGAGCTAACACAGCTTGAACTGAAAATAAAAATATTACAAATAAATATACAAATCTAATCATGTTGGTTTAGGTAATATTATATAGAAAATTGTTTTTTTCAATAAATACTATCTTAAAAATACGAAAAATTGTATACAATTAAATTTTTATTCTATTAATGGGGTATTTCGTTAATAGGTGGGAAAGATGTAGTTTTTCAGGAAGGGAAGGGTAAGTATTTATCTACAACCCGGGGGTTTAAACCTCTGATTTCAACTGCCGGACAGGGTTGGTCCTTTCTGGATAAACCAGACACTAAGGCTTGGCTCAAAGCAAGAAGTACCTGAAAATGTATCCTATTGGCTTATTAAATTTTTAAATACTTTTTTAATTATTTGAAATACATTTTTTTGGTTTTAAAATAAATATAACTAACTTAGTGTTTTCAAATAAGTGGATATTGGATTGTTTGAATTGTTTAAGGTTAAATTTTTAAAACAATATTTTATGAATCAGCTTAAACCGCCAACCTGAAAAATTATTGGCTTTGTCTTTTTTCTTATTCTTAACTATTTAATCGGTAAAAAATGAAAAATTTTATCAAAAACAGCTTGACTTACCTTTTTATCATTTCGGCTAGCCCGGCCTTTAGCCAAATCAATCTTGAAGGGTTCAGCTTTGGTGCCCATGGTTCATACATCATGGTCGGAGGAGGAACGGATATCAACAACATGGGAGGAGGTATGAAACTTTCCTATGCTCTGGAAGAAAATATGGTGGCCTACCTGGGTTACAATCATTATCTGCCCTCCAATCACGACACCTATGTTTACGGATACCGTACCAACGAAGAAATAAGCCCGAGGGAAATTCGAATTGATGCCGTTGAACAAATTTCTCTTCAACAGTTTGTCATTGGCGCAAAATATTACCTAATGGGTGACTATGAGGCCATAGGGGGACTGTATGGCCTGGCTGAAATGGGCTATTTGAGGGCTCCAACCCGCACTCACTTTTCGCATTATGATCAGGAAAATTATAAGCCCAGACATGCGGATGGATTTGCAGCCAGCTACTCCAGTTATAATATCAATATAGGTTTGGGAGGTGAAGTCGATCTGCTGTTCGGCTACCTGTTCGCAGAAGCAAAATTGAACCTCCCAGCCAACCAGGCTGGCAACCGGGCGGTAATTTCAGAAATTCCAACTTCCGTCAGTTTCAACGGAGGGATCAGATTTCCTTTATATTTCTTTTGAATTTTAAATTTACTTAAGTTGTTCAAGTCATTATAGTTTTTATCCTGACCAGTAAAGGCTACTGACTTATCAGTGATTGCTTTTATTCTTTGGTTTGTAAAGTAATTTAAAAACCACGGCAATGACGATAAATGAAAGAATAATATAAACGATGAACCTAAAAGGAGAAGGGTTTAAGGGGTATTCGTCTCCTGACGCTTCTCCTACCTGGGCCATTACATACCGAAATTGAACCAACAAGAAAAATAGTAAGGTCATGGTGTATGTAAAAATGCCAAATAGCCTTTTCATAATTTTATCTTTTGGTGAACAGGTATAATCAGGAACAAAAATCCATCCAACAATCAAAAAGGCAGGAAAAACCTCCTGCCTTTTTGATTTATTTGGCTAATTTTTACCCTTTCTAATTGGGACCTGAACCACCGGGCCACCATTTATCAAGGCTTGCCAACAGCTTTTTAACCACCTTTGGATGGGAATCGGCCAGATTCTTCGTTTCCATGGGGTCTTTCAAAATATCATAGAGAAGCACTTCCTGATTGTCGCCATTTGCGGCACCCGGATCTATCAGCTTCCAGGAACCACTGATCACCATTCGGCTTTCCAGGGTTTGCTCCGGCTTTTCCACTGCCACCATATCATGGGAGAAGTCCATACTGTAAATCTGTTTTCTTTTGGATAAGGCCTTTTTATCCAACACATTGATGCCCTGCATGTTTGGAAGCGGGTCCAGGCCAACCGCCTCCAGGGTGGTCACTGCCATATCGATGCTGCTTGTCAAGTTTTGGGTATCCATACGGGGGGTGATTTTTCCGGGCCATTTGTAAATAATGGGTGTACGAATACCCATATCCTGTGGATCTTGCTTGGACCCGGGAGCATACCGGTTGGGGCGCTCAGGATCCTGAATCCAGCCGTTGTCGGTAACGAAGACTACCAGTGTATTGTCGGTCAAGCCTTCCTCTTCCACCTTATCAAGAAGTTGTCCCACGGTAATGTCCAGCCATTCACACATGGCCCAATAGGCGGCCACTGCCTGGGTAGGGGCTTTGGGCAGGTATTTTTGCAAAAGAGAATCCGGCGGCGTATGAGGGGAATGTGGCAGAAAAGGGGCATACCAGATAAAAAACGGGTCTTTATCCGCAATGGCCTGATCCATAAAATCGAATATGGGTGTCATCCCTTCTCTTCCTATCTTCAAACCCTCATCACCGTGTCTGCCTCCCCTTTTGGGATCGCCATGTGTCATACCATCGGTAAATCCTCCTTCCTTCCAGTGTCCACCCCACCATTTTCCAGACTGAAAGGAAACATAACCCAGTTTTTGTAACAGCTGAGGGACGGTGGGATGCTTTTGAAATTCATCCAGGTAGTCTTTGTAAAGCCTCGAGCGTGCCGTTTGCCAATCGGTTTGGTAGCGTGGTTTTTCGAATGTAAATTCCGGATCATTTCCGGTAATTCCATGTTGATGGGGATACAGTCCGGTAATAATAGAAGCCAAAGAAGGGCTGCAAAGGGGGGCAGTCACATACCCACGGGTGAAGGTGAGCCCCTCGGCTGCAAGTTCATCGATGCGAGGTGTCTCTATGTGCGGGTGTCCCATAAACCCGTAATCGGTCCAGGATTGGTCATCAGACAAGATGTATATGATATTGGGCTTTTCTGATTGTCCGAAAGCAACACAGACTGAGATAAAAAAGAAAAAAAATGAAACTGTTATGCGCTTACAGTTTTTATTTAAGAGAATTAACTTCATGAATAGGTGGTTTTTGAGTTGAATTGACTTTTCAGGATACACGAAATATAAAACATTTTGTCTTTTAATCCTGATAAAAAACAGGTAAATATTCATTTTGAATACCTGTTCCAGACCATTTAAGTTCCAGCTCCGGCTTTTCGCTAAAATCAACAATTTTTGTAACCAATTTAACCGGATGAAATCCTTTTTCCAGAACTACTTTGGTCATACCTTTCCCTTTGGCCAAATTGGGGTGGTCATCGTCTATTAGTAGGGCTTCATGGATATGCATCACCAAGCCCTGGTTGGTTTGATAGCTAAATTCATATTCCCCGCTATTCTCCACTTTTAAAAATCCCTCATAAACCAAGACGTTGTTTTCTTTTTCTCCTTGAATGGCTTCAATCCCGGATAAAACCATCGTCTCTTTCGATGGATCCAATCCCCTGTGAATAAAAGGGACCCAGGGAGAATCAATTTTGTATTTGGACAGTTTTACCCCTGCTGTCAGCTTCCCTTCAGGTACCAGGGCGGGAATCGGCTCTCCGTCATAGGGCCTTTCAGCAGACGCATTGTACCTTCTCCAGCGCAAAACGGTGTTTTTCATTTCTTTTTGGAGCTTTACAAATTCCCCATTTGTTCCGGCAAGGTCCCGGGTTTCTCCCGGGTCGTTTTTGGTATCAAAAATGCTGAAATCGTCCTGATGCGATAAAATATTGTACCGGATACCTTTGTACCCATCCAGATACAGCACCTGCATTTCGCCCCGCTTTTTCCCCCTTTTGGATTCAAGGAATGATTCGTAGCTTTTCGTGTTATTGTTTACCTGGTACTCAATGTACACCTTTCCATCATGCTCGCTCTCATTTCCGGAAAGGATGGGCCAAAGTGACCTTCCATCGGTATTTGCCGGCGCCGGCAATCCACTGATTTCCGCAAATGTTGGCAACCAGTCATGAAATCCGGAAGGGGAATCATTTCTTTTCCCTTCCGGAATTTTGCCCGGCCATCTGACCAGGGTCGGTACACGAATACCACCTTCCCAGGTATCTCTTTTAGTGCCATCCAGATTTCCAAAACTTTCAAAAAAAACGGGATCATAATCTCCGTAACCGTAAGACTCATGATGAGGACCATTATCGGAAGTAAACACGATCAGGGTTTCCTCGTCAATTTCCAAATCCTGCAACAAGTGAACAAGGTCTCCGATAGCATTATCAATCCGGCGAACCATACTGGCAAAGCGCCGCTGTACCTCTGGCCAGTCATCATTTCGGTAGTCTGGATGTATAAAACTATTCACCTCACCCCGGGCTGTATTGATGTAATTTCCTTTTTCGCCTATCAATTGCACTCCGCCATCTATACCTCCCCCTGAGGGATAAGGCATACCGGGGATTTCCAGGCCCGCATGTGGAGTATCGTAGGCCAGGTACATAAAAAACGGTTGCTCGGGATCACTTTTTTTATGGTCTTGTATGTATTTTTTTGCCTTTGCTGTAAAAAGGTCGGTGGTATAGCACCCCTTTAAATGGGCTGAAATCTCTTCATTCCCATCGTATAATTCCATAGGCCCCCTATTGGCCACATCATGGGCGGGATAGTGATTATGGCCATCTCTGTGCCGCACATAACCAAAAAAATAATCAAACCCTCTTTTGGTAGGGTATGCTTCCCAGGTGGAAGGACTATCTCCTTCTAATCCCTGCAGTCCATATTTACCTATTAATGCTGTGGCATATCCTGCTTCTTTAAGAACGGTGGCCAGGTTATGGTTGGCTGGGAGGGCTTTGTCAAATTGATTGTTCCGGACCTCGGCATGGCCCTGATGCAAGCCAAGCAATAATGTTGCCCTGGATGGTGCACATACCGGTGCAGGCACATAATGGCGGGTCAAAATCATCCCCTCGGCGGCCACCTTATCCAGGTTTGGTGTGCTATGAAAGGGCTTCCCTTCAGCTTTGCGTTGGTTCTGGTACAATACACCCAGATCGCCATATCCCAAATCATCGGTAAGGATAAAAATGATATTTGGTTTTTTATCTGCCTGGCTGGACCCGAAAATGCGGTTAGGCAGAATCAGGCTACCCAATACCAGGAGGGAAAGTACTATCAGTTTACTTTTCATTCAGTTTTTGTTTTATGAGATTCATTTCAAATGCTTTATCATAAAGTGGATTTGCCTGACCCGGAACAGGTGCATTGACTTCCAGCCTCCAGGACTCGAGCAAATCAATCATTTGGTTTCTGATTTCTACCTGACTTTGGGCCAGGTTGTGTTTTTCCCCGGGATCTTCCTCCAGATTATAGAGTTCGTAATCCCCATCTTCGAAATAATGATGGAGCTTCCATTTACCTTTCCTGATGACAGATCCCGGCCGCGTCCTGAACAAAGGATCCCTGCCCCCATCTTCTTTTGGATTATAGGCTTGCAAGTATATGGGAAAATGCCAATATATTGCTCGCTCCGCCATAGGTTGCTTGCGGAAAACGGGGTTAAGGTCAATTCCTTCCAGTTGTTCAGCAGCTGGTACTTCCGCGCTGATGATACTTTTTAGGGTTGGAAAAAAGTCCAGGTTCGTCACCGGAAAATCCGTTTTACTTCCGGCCTGAATGTTACCTGGCCAGCGCATCACCAAGGGGACACGGATCCCCCCCTCATAGTAGGATCCTTTTCCTGCCCTCAAGGGAGTTTGATAAGAAATATCTCTTATGCCTCCATTATCAGAGGTGAAAATCACCAGCGTATTGTCTGCCAGATTTAGCTCATCCACAACGGCCATCAACTTACCTACATTCTGATCCACCGAGGCCACCATGGCAGCATAATCTGGCCGATCCTGCCCTTTTGTTCCCTGCTTTCCGGCAAAGGTTTCAATCAACTCCGGTTTACCCATAATGGGTGTGTGCACGGAGTAGAAAGGCAGGTACAAAAAAAAGGGTTTTTCCTTATTTGCTCTTACAAAGTGAATGGCTTCTTCGGTCAATCTGTCGGTCAGGTATTCTCCGTCTGGTCCATTTTCGATAAAGTCAATCTTGTAGGGACTGAAGTAGCCACCGCTCCCCGGGTTGCCACGATGGCTTCCTCCCACATTTACGTGAAAGCCATGCTGCAGGGGATCTTCGTTGATGTGCCATTTTCCGAAAGTACCATTTGTATAGCCATTATCCTTAAGCATTGCGGCCAGGGTATACAGGGAGTCGGGAAGAAAATCGCGGTTTGGTGTAGGTATGATTTTACGCGTTTTTGAATTTCCCCTTTCCGAATTATCTACGGTGTAGACACCATGACTGGGGGTATTCCTACCACTCATCATGCAGGCTCGACTAGGAGCACAATTGGCAGCAGCGGCATAGGCCTGGTAAAAAACCATGCCCTGCCCTGCCAATCTGTCTATATTAGGGGTTTCGTAATAGGCACTGCCCATAAACCCCAGGTCTTTCCACCCCAGGTCATCTACATTGATCAGGATGATATTGGGTTTTTGTGGATTTACACCAGCACTCAATATTGGTGTTACCAGCAATATAAGACAGTAACATAGTAAACACGTAGGCGTTATGATATTCCTAATTCCCATAACCATTATTAGTGGGATCAGAATCCAGGAGGGCTGGATTTAAGATGATCTCCTCCTCTGGAATGGGAAGTTTGACATGGTGAGGCTGAATATTGCTACCAGGGTCATAGGTTCGGTAAACTGAATTTTTTACTGTCTCTAAAAGAATACCCCATCGGATCAAGTCATACCGACGATGCCCTTCACCTGCCAGCTCCCACTTTCGTTCCGTACGGATAGCACTCCTTAATTCTTGCTGGGTTAAACCGCTATACGGTTGTGCCGGATCATAGGCCCTTTCCCTAACCGCATTAATATACTGATAGGCATTATCAGGACCATTCAATTCATTTTCCGCTTCTGCAAGCATAAGGTAAACATCCGCCAATCTGAACACCAATGTAGCTTCACCATGGTTACCTCTCGGAGAATTGACAAAATCAAAATTGGTGAATTTCGTCAGGTATTGGAATGTCAACTCAAACCCGAGATACTCACTTAGGATATTGTGTGGCCTTCTTAGATCATTTTCAGGAAATTCGTTGATAAAACTTAATATGGGGACCGTTAGACCGTATCCGTTGAATTCCTCATTTCTAGCTGCCAAAGCCTCGGATAGCGGGCCTCTATCTGCGGGATTTTTGGGCTCATCCCTTAATCGGGGATTAAACCCGTCCGTACGGTCCTGTGCATTTCCAGGCACATCTTTTTGAAAATCAATGGCCCATATAATTTCCTCATTGAAAGGATTATTCACATCAAAGACATCTCCGTAATTGGCTAGTAATTGATGAGGGGAATTATTGATAATGCTTAAGCACTCTTCTCTGGCATTTGTCCAATCCTCTTGCCATAGGTAAATCTTGGCAAGCAGAGTTTTGGCCGCCCATACCGTGGGTCGCCCAAAATCACTTTCTCCATAGGTCTCCGGAAGCAAATTTTCTGTTTCTATTCTCGTCAAATCGCTGATGAGATTACTTCTGATTTCATTGACAGGAGTCCTACCTAGGTTGGCGGCATCTGCAATGGGTATTTCTTCATCATAATAGGGTACATCACCCCATAAATTACTGAGATGATAGTACCCATAACTTCTTAGGTATAAAGCTTCGCCTATGGATTGATTCTTGACAGCAGCACTAATATTTGGGCTGTTCTCAATATTAGTAATTACCGAATTGGCATCCCCAATCATCCTGTATATCAACTGCCATAATTGCCGGGCATTTGAATAGTTACTTTGGGTCAGGGTATAATTCTGCATGGGTTCATTACCTCCAAATTGACGGCTGGACTCCAATACATCTGCTCCCAATTGAGTGAAGGTATGGATACCTTGCCAATTGCCATAAAATCCATTTTGCCTCAAATTCAGATAGATTCCGTTGACTGCTAATACTGCCTCTTCATCTGATTGGTAAAACGTGCTTGGGTCGATAATACCACGAACTTCCTCCTCCAGGAAACTTTCACAGCCGAGAGACAGCACTGACAAAATTAACAAGCAAAAATTTTTATAATTTAATATTTTCATGATCAATAAGGTTTTAGAAGTTTGCATTCAATCCGAAAGTTAGGGTTCTGGCATTTGGGTATTCGGCCCGAATAATACCCCTTACCACGCTTCCATAGGTATTACCAGATTGCGGACCAATTCTGCTTGCTTCCGGATCGTAACCTCTGAAATTAGAAATCAGAAAGATATTTGCACCACTCGCATAAACATTTAGATTTTTTATGAATTTATTATTTTTCAATGGCACAGTATAGTTAAGCATAACATTCCTCAGCCTCAAATGAGACCCACTTTCCACCAACTCACTGTTTGAAGGGATATCAGAAATACTGACTGTTCCACCTGCCCTTGGAATGTAGGGGTGGGGATCATCTACAGTCCATCGGTCTCTTGCCATTCCGTAGATATTTTGGTCACTTCTTCCAAAAAAGCCTCTTTGCGCAAACTCATTGTAGACATCATTTCCGAATGTACCTTGAAGAAAAATATCCAGGGAGAAATTCTTCCACTGTATACTATTATTGATTCCACCAAAGAACAGCGGCTCCGGATTTCCAATAATTTCAAAGTCATCATTGAAACTGATAAAGCCGTCTCCGTTAGTATCCTTAAATCTGGGGCCGCCAACCACAGCTCTTAACCCACTATACCTAAACTGGTCTAGTTCCTCCTGACTTTGCCATGTTCCCAGATATTCAAGACCAGTAAATACACCGACAGGTTCACCGACAATTAATTTTGCGGCCTGACCACCCTGATCAAGGAAATGAATATTGATCTCATTTACTCCCCCCAAATCCAGGACCCGGCTTCTATTCCCGGATATCGTAAAATCCGTAGACCACCTGAAGTCATTCCTATCCATATTTACGGACCTGATCATCAGTTCAATACCCTGATTTTGTAAGGAACCAATATTTTCAAGCCGTTGGCTAAACCCGGTTTGACGGGGAATCTCTCTATTTAAAAGTAGGTCAACGGTTTTTTTGTAATAATAATCAATTTCCAGACTCAATCGATTATCAAAGAAACCTGCTTCGAGGCCAATATCGAATTGGGAGGTTGTCTCCCACCTCAGATCCGGGTTGGCGGGCCTGTCTCGTCTTACGCCAATACCCTGGTTTCCATTAAATATTACTGTGCCAGGGTTTAACACAGCTAATGTGCTGTAGGAGTCAATAGCTTGACTTCCAGATCTTCCAAAGCTTGTCCGCAATTTTAATTCGTCAAAGACATTGAGATTCCGGATAAATTCTTCATCTCCTAATCTCCATGCAAAGGCCCCAGATGGGAAAAAAGCATATTGATTATTTGCTCCCGAAAATCTGGATGAACCATCCACTCTCCCCGCCAAGGTAAAAAGATATTTGTCAGAAATTGTATAATTGGTTCGTCCGATCCAGGACACAATCTGGAAGGGATCGTTGTAATTTGAAGTGATCCTGAAGGTTTCAGGATTTCCTAATTGTAATACATCAAAGGAAACACCGTCATTGGGCAAACCATCCGTTTGGGCAGTAAATCCCTCTGTTGCAGAAGTTTGCCAGGTAAATCCACCCAAAACATTAATCCTATGGTTTGCAGACAACTGCTTGTCGAAAGTAATTGT
The DNA here is from genome assembly GCF_011290685.1 of Cyclobacterium plantarum. Classification (GTDB taxonomy): domain Bacteria; phylum Bacteroidota; class Bacteroidia; order Cytophagales; family Cyclobacteriaceae; genus Cyclobacterium; species Cyclobacterium plantarum. The sequence continues at coordinate 117,126 of NZ_JAANYN010000004.1, read as the reverse complement.
ATTCTCCTGTAAGATCTGATTATTGAAACTATTCGTGATCCTACCGAAACCGCCCCTCTGAGCAGCAGCCCTTGATGGTACACTGCCAGATTCAAAGACATTTTGTTTTCGCCAGTTTAATTGCGGACCGATGGTAGACCGAATGGTAATTGATTCAATAGGCTTGTATTCGATGTAAAAATTTCCGAGTAAATTATTGATCATGGTTTGGTTGCTTTGCATCCTAAGCAAAGCTTCCGGATTGTCGAAGGGCCCCCCTTGTACGTAATCTTCATCCCACAGTGTTCCGTCTTCTTTGAAAACCGGAAAAGTAGTCAATGCTCGCCTGGCCTCCCAGAGACTCACCAAATCGTTGTCATTTTTTACGAAAGATGTATTGATCCTTGTTCCCAATGTCAGGTTATCTGTCAGCTTGAAATCCAGATTTGCTCTAAAACTGTATCTTTCAATTCCAGACTCTCTAATTATCCCCCGCTGATTCATGTAATTTCCAGAAATAAAATAATTTACCCTTTCTGAATTGCCCCGTACCGATAAATCCAAATTGTTAATCGGAGCTGTTCTGGTGATCTGTTCCTGCCAATCGGTGTTACCAATCAAGCTTTCGTCTACAAATGGGTTGGCTTCTCCACTGAATTCAGCATACTCAAATCCGTATGCGGCACGCTCAGGGCCATCTAAGAAGTCAATTTTTCGTGCTAGGTTCTGGAATCCGGTATAGGCGTTCAATGATACTGTCGGTTTACCACCAGCAACGCCTTTACCAGTTTTGGTAGTTATCAAAATAACGCCGTTGGCACCTCGTGTTCCGTATAACGAAATAGCCGACCCGTCTTTTAATATATCTATGGATTCGATGTCGTTGACATTAATGTTATTCAAATTGAAATTGGTACCCGCTATAAAGCCATCTATTACATAAAGGGGTTCGTTGTCACCTTGCACCGAATTTCCTCCACGGATGCGTATCGAGGCCTGGGCACCCGGACTGCCACTCACAGAAGTTACATTTACCCCAGCAGCTCTTCCCTGGAGCAATTGATCTACTCTTGGAGCTGGTAAATTAGCAAGGTCCTTGGCCTCTACTTTCGAAACAGAACCTGTTAAATCAGTTTTCTGAACTGAGCCATATCCCAATACCACAACTTCATCCAGGGAAGACTGGTCCTCTGCCAGAGAAATATTAATCGTGCTTTGTGTGGTAATCTCGACGGATTGGGAGGTATATCCGATGTACGAAAATACCAATATGGACCCTTCCGCAACATCAATTGAAAAATTACCGTCAAGGTCTGTTACAGTCCCTGTGCTGGTTCCCCTGACAGTAATACTAGCCCCCGGAAGTGGCTCACCATTATTATCTGTAACTGTACCTGAAACATTAATGTCAGCTGCGTACACTTCTTTTGATACAGCGGCAATTTTTTTTGTTTTCTTTACATGAATATTATAGTCTACCTGCTTAAAAGTAAGGTTGGTTTGATTTGCCAGGCTCAACAACACATCATAAAGCGAGCTGTTGTTCGACCTAACCCCTACGTTAGGAATATCTCTAAGCTCTTTGTTGGTAAACACAAAATTGTATCCAGTGTTATTTTCAAGTTCCCGAAAAATATGCTCAATTTTCACATCTTCCAGGAAGAGGGACACTGTTACTTCTTCAATATTTTTGACTTGGGCATTTCCATTCCATGCCATGAGAAAACTCATGGTAAGGCACTGGAAGAGAAACGCAATGGAGAATAACTTGGTCATGTGTGTTACATGCTTAAGTATGGATTTTTTCATATCTTTGATTGGTTTGTTTAGGCGATGCCAATTGGTTAAGCAAACATTTGCCGACTCAGGGATTGCCGTCTCTGTAATCGGGTAACATGCCACGGATGCAGCAACATCCGTGGCTCTTTTTATTTGGAAAAGACTTTTTACATAGGCAGTTTGAACTTTAAGATGACATATCAAATTTTAAAGTGACCCGGTCCTCATCCAACTTGAATCTAAACCGGGCAGAATAACTCAATCCTTCCAGTACGCCTTCAAGCGTCTGATCTACAAATTTCCCTGATAGGAGTACGCCTCTTTCGGGACGATTAAGTACCTCTATTTGAACTCCGTACCAGTTTTCCAACACCCTAATGGCTTCCCCTATGGGCGTCTGTTCAAAAAGAATGGTCTTTCTGGTCCATGCCAATACCTTCTCCTCCTCTATCTGGTGCTTACTATGGGCCTGCTCACCTATGCTAACATTCAATCCCTCGCCCGGCTTTAGGATAATTTCCTGAGATTTCTCAAAACCCAACGCCACGTTCACCTTTCCAGTGAGCAAGGCCACATCAAGTGGCTCATCGTGATACGCGGTGATATTAAAGGAAGTGCCTAAGGCTTTGGTAGAAACCGGTCCTGTCTTTACGACAAAGGGTCTCAAGCTATCTTTGGCCACTTCAAAAAAAGCCTCGCCAATTAAAAACAGCTCCCGCTTGTCCGCTTCAAAATTCTTAACGTACCGCAACGTACTTCCCGAATTGAGAATCACCCTGGAGCCATCCTGTAGCCTAAGCGTTGACTTTACACCCGGAGGGACTGAATGCTCTTCATAAACCAGTGGGACTTCCACAAATTCTTCTTCAGGATATTCAAGTAGAAAATTGCATAAAATCCCCAGTGAAAATGCGAAAACAAGTATACCGGCCACCCGATAAAACTGATAGCTGGCCTTATAACCTGTTCTTGTTTGTCTGTCTGCAAATCGCCTAAGGGTACTTTCCGAACTTATAGAGACGGTCCTTCTTTCCGCCTGCTCTTTTTCTGGTTCATTAATGAACGTATCTATTTCGGTCCATATGCCCTCTATGCGTGATTCACTAATTTCACCAAGGTTTCTCGATAAATTTATCAGCGCCCTCCGGGCCAACTTCATGTTTTCATATTTTTCCGGGTGTTTTTCCAAAAAAACTTCCCAGTAGGCTCTGGTTTCCTCGTCGGGTGCCAGGACCCATTTTTTAAACTCTGGGTCCAGCATAAAATCTTCAACTGTGTATTCGGTCTTACTCATAAAAGAAACCTTTCACTTATCTTAAGCCCGGAAACACCAGAAGTTATCCTCCGAAAAGAATAAAAATTTATTTTTTAACGATGAGTTAAACAACAATTCATCTGAAAGGAAACTTCTAACACCATCTATTTTTGATATTTTCTGGAATAGGGGTTATCGGGATGTAAACCGATCTAAACAGAACAAACCAGAAACGGATTAAAGCTGTTGAATATTAGATTCATTAAATTTTTTATGGCCATCAGGGATCAACCTATGAGAAAAAAATAATTCCAACGTCTAATTCACCAAAGAGGTAGGGTGATCAGGTAAGCCGCTACTGATATAATGGACTTTCTAAGTGTGGAGAGTGCTTTCCAAGCTAATGTGTAAACCGACCGAAGGTTGATACCCATCAATTTGGAAGTCTCCTCATAAGAAAGATTCTCAAAAAACAAATACTGAATAACTTCATTTTGCCGAATGGGAAGTTTTTTCAAGATGCTAGCTAACTTCTTTTGTACGGCTTCTTCCCGTTGCGCATTTACAATTTTTACTTCTACGCTCTCAAGCCGACTGGGAAAGTTTGCTGCAGCTTGCCTCTGCTTTTCGTTCCCCTTAAACGCCTTCTTTTTCTCTTTGTTTATTCGATTAGAGAGCGACCTGAACAAATACAACTTTACATTGTCTGTAGGTTTGATATTATTCTTATACTTCCACAGGTCAATAAAAAGCTCTTGAATGCAATCCTCCACGAATTCCGCATCCCCTGTTATGGAGGTGCCTAGTTGAAAAAGCACCTTGACATACTTTCTATATAGTTGTTCAAAAGCATGCTTATCTCCGGATTTCAGCCCGAGCCAAAGCTCTTCAGGACTGGTTTCCTGAGGTAGTGTATTTAACTTAGGAACAATTTGCATGCTATGATATTTGGGTTTATCCGCTTGAAGTTCTCTATTTTAACTTAAAAAGCAAATTATTTAAGCATTTTCATTTAAATATCTATAAACTGATCATGGTGTCAATTCACTTTTTTTGATGGTTCTTTGAAATATATGGCCACCATCTTCCCCTACCAGGCGGAATACAACAGCTGGATCTTCACTGGAAGGAAGAAAAGTAAATTCCCCAAAGGCAAACTCTCCATCAATGCCATACAACTGGGTATTCCAGCTCGGATTTTTGGCCGGAGGACCAACTCTTGCTCCTAAACTTGCGGCCTCAAATTCAAAAAATCCAAAATCGGATTTTCTGGGAATAGTAAACCCACGAGCTCCGTGCCTATCTCCTGAAATGAGCAGCACCCCGCTAATACCATTATCTTCAATAAAGTCAAAAATCTCCTCTCTTCCATCGGGATCATTAACGCCCCAGGAATCTTTGCCATTGGACACATAATCGCTCCACATGGTACCACAGGATAGGATGATAAAAGGTCCTTTACAGTCCAATAATTGCTCCTTCAACCAGTCCATCTGACTTTTACCCAAAAATGATCCTTTTTGACCTGTCCTGTAAAACCGGTTATCCGTCATGATAATATCAAAAGGGCCAATTCTTTCCCGGGTAAAGATCCCCTGACTTTTGGATTCCTCTCCATAGGAAGAGTTTACCCAGGAATGTTGAAATACTTTCCTTACTCCATCCCGGTCTATATCAGAATAACCTTCAGGTATTCCTGCTTTGTCATTGTCGAAATAATCATGATCATCCCAGGAAGCATAAACAGGAACTTTTGAAGCAAAGTCCTGCCAAGCCGGTAAAAAATCTCTGAGCAGGTAGTCGGCCCGGTGCAAACCCAGATGATCATTTCGGTCCTGTACCGCAATATCTCCCAACAATAACATGGCATGGTTTCCCCTATCCCTGATTTGTTCCAATAATTTGTGATTGCCCAAACCCCAACGATGGGGGCAGGAGCCAAAAGCAATTTTTACTTCTTCACTATTGCCCAATTCTGGTAGGGTTGTGATCACTTGTTCAACATCCGAAGGAATAACTTCACCATTGACAATGATTTTGTAGGGGTACCTGGAAGAAGGCTTCAAACCATCAACTTTTATTACGGCAGATAAATCCGTTTCAAAAGTAGCATATACGGGGCCAAAGATGAATCTTTCCTCTCCATGCTTTATTTCTACTTCGACCTTCGAAGGCTCCAAAGTTCTAACCCATACAGCTGCCTTTTCGGCTTTAATCTGGCCCAGCATAGGGCCTGCCAGGAGTTTACGCCCCTGCTGTTGCACCAGGTTTTTAAATGAATTGGAGGCCAGTAAATCGGCATAGGAACCATATTTGTTGGATGACAAAATTTGATAGGCCGATTCATACAGTGCTTGATCTGCATCGGGAGTGGTTTTCCAATATTTCAATATTTCCCTGCTATCCGTACTTTTATTCATGGGATGTCCTTGTTCTCCAAAATTCTGTGCAAGAGATGGAAAGGACAAGAGCAATAACAGGAACCAGGTGAAGCACAGGTCTATTGTTAAAATGGTTTTTCTGATCAAGGTCTTTTGGGTTTTTAAATGTCTGGTATTCATTACGCTTGGTAAAGTTAAAATATAACAAATGACGTAAATTCGAATCTGGCCATCCTCTTGGCTTGAGGTTTTTGCCTTGATCCAAAGAAATTGCTGATGCTGTTTTTTCTGGTTTCTTTTAACAAGGATCCTGATCAGGTTCAAATGTATTAATCCCTATGCTTCAAATTCTTCCTGATGCATTTCATTACCATTTACATCATAATGTCTGAAATCAATTTTTGGAATATCATTTTGACGGAAAACCTTAATGCCTAAAAATCCTCCCTTTACCCTCAAAAATTGGTGTTCGGGTCGTTTGTCCTCCTGTGCCCATCCCCCTGACTGTGCATCAGATACAGGCCCTGCACCAAATTCCCTCAGTCCGGTCTCCTGATCTATCGAAAAATACTGCCAATGCCTGTCCCCATTGACCACAAAGACTCCATTCATTTCCGCCAAAAACTGCCGCAACCAATTTCCTTCCTCGCTGAACAACTGATTGGCATGGTTGTCCATTTTTTTCTCTCTATCGGGCCCTACCACTGGTGTAGGCGAAAATAGTATTTTAAAGCTGGCATCAGACGCTTTCATGGTACTTGTAAACCACTGCTTCTGCTCATCCCCCCAAATAGTTCTACCACCTCCTGCAATGATTTCCCTGGGACTCCGAAATTCTCTGCCTTCCACCAACCAAACCTGTAAATCCTTACCCCACCTGAAGGTTCGGTACGGTTTACCTTTTAAAGGTACATTTTCCCGCCATACTTGAAGCCCCTGCTCTAAAGTAAACTCCCCCAAAGGATTGGAATCCGGAAACACATCATCTTTTAACAGGTCATGATCATCCTTTAGCATATAAATGGGTACATGCTGATAAAATTCCTTTAAAGACGGCCAGCCATCCATCGCATGCCATTTGTGCCGGGCCTTTTCCAGGTTATCCACCATGGGACCGATACGGTCGTAGTACACATAATCTCCGGTATGAATAAAAAAATCAGGTTTTAATTGACGCATGGCATCATAGGTTTTAAAGCCCCGGTCTTTGTCATCATGATTCCAGAAGTACTGGCAGGTGGAGGTGGTGAGCAAAAGTTCCGAAGGACTAGCTTCACTTCCTGCAGTCCTAAAGGATCCGGATTGGTGGGCCGTGACTTTACCTTTTTCTGCTTTACCTTCCAATCTCACCTTATATTCGGTAGCGGGTTCCAAACCTGTAAAGGGAAAACTGACCGTAAAATCCCCTTCACCACTTGCCTGTTGCCAGTCAGACACCTGCTTGTCTCTCTGGTTTTCCACAATTGCCCGTACCCATCCGGGTGAACCGGTCACTCCACCATCCATTTCCCTGACTGGCATTTGTTCATTAAAATCAATGGGGTATTCGTTATTCTGACTTTTGTGCTTTTCTTTCGGATGGATGAGTGGATTGGGTTGTTCATTGGCGCATAATCGGGTCCAAATGATGGCTTCATTTTGGGAAACTTCCATTACTTTAAATCCATTGGTGAAATATACCCGGTAATTCCCCAATTTGAAAGGGGCTCTGGCCCGGATCGTATTTACAGGTGTGATCAAACCGCCCGTCAGCCAACCGATTTTTGTTAAAAATGAGCGTCTGTTTTCCGCCATAATTTCCAGGTATTTGATTGTTGATATCTATCTTATTTACGCCAAAATCCCTATAATTACTATTGCAAGAAATAATAAATTTCTTTTGCCTTGCCGAAGTCGATCGGTAAAGTCAATCGATTTTGTTAAAGATAAATAATTTAAATTTTTATCTTTACCCCTCTCCCAGAACCGTTTATACGGGCGTTATCACCCTGTACATACTTGTCAATCGGGTTTTCTTCTGGCTTAGGGCAAAAGCTATTCTTTGAGATAGGTTGTGGCTATTGCCGTATACCTCGCCACATCGCTCTTTCTAAAGGAACAAACAGCAGCATGTCGTCAGCATGCCAGACAATTCGTATACCTAAGCTCTTCATATATTGGTCAAACCTGCCAAGATAACTGTTGGTCAGCGAGGGAGATATGATTCCGTCTTGTAGACAGCTTTTCATATTTGGTTCGAACTACCCCGACTGTCTGTCATAATTGATTCACTCTCGTTGTGTTCATGGAATTTACTAAGCCTTCATTCACATCCTGCCATTGCCAGCAACGCATTGGCTTCGTATAGCCTAGGTTTCGGTCAGCTGGCGCAGCTTTCTCTCGAGCTGCCGGATAGGTTTGCATACAGGGCAAACAAAAAGGCAGACGGTAATCCGTCTGCCTTTTTGTTTGTGGTCTATCCCATGGGATCTTGCTTTCTTAGTAGCCTGGGTTCTGCACCAGGTATCCTTCGGCTGCTGAAGCGCCGTCGATTGCAGACTGCGGAATCGGGAATATCCGCTTCTGTACGTCGCTGTCCGTTTTCTCGGTCCAGGTATCTTCATACTTACCGAAACGGATCATATCCGTACGCCGCTGATGCTCCCAGTAAAATTCAAAGCCACGCTCGCGGAAAAGGAGATCCAGGTCCATCGATGTGAGGGGTGGCGGCGTAACTGAAGGTCTAGCGGTCCGGGAAGCCCGCACCAGGTTGACATCCGACAAGGCTCCACCTGTATCGCCCATACGCAGTTTAGCTTCGGCGCGCATCAGGTAGCAATCGGCCAGACGCAGGATCACCAGGTCGGCTTCTCCTTTGTTTCGGCCATCATCTGAAGACTTGCTCCACTGATATTTTTCAACCCTGAAACCGGTATTATAGTCGCTGCCCTCCGCAGTGAAGTTGATCTCCTCGGTAAAATCTACAAAAGCATTTTCTTCCGCGCGCCGCCAATCGCGCAACGGCCCTATCTTGTACCTGCCATCAGCTGTCTGGATGAATGGCAACCTTCTTCCCGTATTTTGCAATCCATATTGTAATCCACGATAAATACCGCGATTGACCTCAAAATCGTCCGCGGCGATGGCAGAATCGGCCGGGATGACCATTCTTTCCCAATAGAACCGGGCATCAGCCTCGGCAGGATCCGTATCGCCGTAGGCCTGCTCCCAGGACTGGTACCAGTCAGGCGTTATTCCCGGCCCATCTGTACCATTGCCTCTCGGAAACAGCGGATTACCGTAAAAATTGTCCGACATGGAGAAATAGGACATCCGGTTGTGTCCATTCAGATCCGGTCGCTGATCGACTGCAAATACCAGCTCCGGATTGTCATGATTATCATTATTAAAATTGGCGAAGAACTCCGCGGACAGGCTGTATTGGCCATCGTTAATGACCATGTTACTGTAATCAATAACCTTAATCATATCAGCTTCAGTGAAGTTAAAGCTGGCAGCATACGGATCGCGCCACACCGCAGCATTCAGATGCAAGCGGGCCAACAAGCCATACACACCGCCCTTGGTGAGTCTTCCGGGGCCAACATCTGTTCTCAGATCTGGTACAACTGATTCAAATTCAGTCCGGATATATTCTACCGCATCGTTTCCACGGAGAATTTCAGACAGTGCCCCTGCATCATCCTTCTTGAATGTGATGCCCCAAAGATCGAGAACAATCATATTGTAAAAAGCCCTGAGGGCTCTTACCTCCGCGAGGAACACCCTGGCTTCAGGGTCGGATTCCACCAGGGGCGTCAGTATGTTGATTGCCGTGACCGTCCTGGAAATCATCACGGTGAGGTAATCCCAGCATTGCTGGATATTGCTGTGTACAGGACCCCAGGTATGCTGGTGCAATTCGAGGTAGATGCCGTTGTCGCCCCAGTCCCTTCCACCACGATACGGCAAGATCGCCTCATCGGTGGTTATTTCCTGCACGGCAAAATACCTTGTATGCCTGTAGAACTCCGGCAACATACCGTAGGCCGGCGCTACAACCCCTCGCACGAGATCACTTTCCTGCCCCCCACCACTTAGAGATTCATCCAGGATCTGCTCCTGAAGGTCCGTACAACTGCCAATTAACACCGCAATTGTAAATACGATTAGTTTTATAGTATTTTTCATGGTACTATTCACTTTTGGTTAATTAAAAAGATACGTTGAGCGACATAACAAATGTCCTGGCCCGCGGATAACCGTTCAGGTCGATCCCGGCCGACTGAATCCCATCCACCGAGCGATCCTGATTCACTTCCGGATCAAACCCCGTGTATTCTGTGATGAGGAATAGATTCTGTCCAGTCAACGATAAGCGCAATTCTTTCGCCCAACTTGCGATACCGAGGGCATCGGTATTGAAATTGTACCCCAAGGTCATATTGTTCAGGCGAAAGAAGGAACCATTTTCCAGATACCTTGTAGAAACGGACGAAGAATTGATGGTACTCTCTTCGGGAAACTCCACAGCTTTATCGGTCGTATTGAGGGAGTTAGCTAATTTTGCCTTGTAGAATTTATTCATCGCCGTATTGTTGTAAACCATATTGCCTGATACGCCGTTGAAATTCATGCCGAGGTCAAAATTCTTGTAATTGAAATTCAGGAAGAAATTATAGGTCATATCCGGCAAGGCGCTGCCTACAACCATTCGCCCGCCGTCTTCAGAATCCTCAAATATCGATAAGCCATCCGAGCCTATACCAATGAACCTTTGCATGTAAAAAGTACCGATCGGATGACCATTGATCAAACCGTTTATTGTGGCACCTGTAAGTCCCGATCCCTCCGCACTACCTGTTGTTACGATCGTGAAGGGCGAGTCCTGCACCTCATTGTTGATGAACGTAGCATTACCCCCAATGCTGTAAGTTAATCCACCCTCAGTGCGTTTTTGATAATTCAGTGCAATCTCCAGACCCTTGTTGATTATCCGCATATCCTCGACATTGGTCCAGTAATCCGTGGCAGGCTGAATTGGGTCTGGTGGCTTCACTTCTAATAAGATATTATTGGAGACCTTATTGAAATAATCTACTGTTCCTGAGAGTGCGCCTTCGAACAACTCAAAATCAACGCCCACATTCGTTTGCGTAGAAACCTCCCACTGCAGGTCGGGATTTGCCAGTCGAACAAAGGCCGTTCCGGCTGTGTAGGGTGGCTCCTGCCCACCCAGGGGGTAGCTATCCTGGTTCGATATCCGCGTAGTGTACGATGCCTTCGTGATCTTGTTGGGAATTTCCTGATTACCGGTCTGCCCCCAACCAACCCGGAGTTTCAACTCGCTAAACGGTGACGACTGCAAAAATGCCTCCTCGGACAATCGCCAACCGGCTGCAAATGAGGGGAATGTCCCGTACTTATTGTTCGCCCCGAATTTGGAGGATCCATCTGCACGAATTGTTGCCGTAACCATGTATTTGTCCCGGAAATCGTAATTGGCTCTTCCGAAAAACGACTGCAGCTCATTGATATTGGCCGATCCACCCGGGGGGTTGTCCACCAGGTTCAACCGCTGCCCAAGACCGGGATTATAGCGTGGTTCTATACCATTGTCGCTGAAAAGATCCACGCTCCAGAATCTCGACCTGTTGTAGATTCTTTGGTAGGAGTGTCCGGCCATTACGGTAAAGCCATGGTCGGTTCCAATACCGAAATTGTAGGTCAAATAATTTTCGATCAGTGTGTTTTCACCATCTGAGAACCCCTGCTCCAAACGCCCTTCTTCAAATGGGTCCATGTTGGGCATGTTTTGATTATCAGAAGCACTTGATCGGGTGTCATATCCTAAATTTACTTTGTACACCAGACCTTCCATTATTTCAAGGGAAGGTGAAATACTTAAAAGCGTGCGCCTCGTTTCTCTGAAGTTCGTATACAATTCTGCGGTATATAGCGGATTCATCAGGTCCGGATATCTAACCGGATCGCCATTGGCGTCGCGAGCGGGATAGGTGGGGTTGAATTCCAGCATTTCAGAAACCAGGCGACCTTGTGGTGCATTTTCACCTTTTTCAATGCTTGAACCAAGATTGAAATCTATACTTAACCGACCATCCCATAATTTTTGTGTGGCCCCGATCCTTCCGCTGTATCTTTTGAACCCGGTATTGAGGACAATACCCTGCTGATCGAGATACCCGAGCGATGCCCGATAATTAAAATTCTGGCTTCCTCCCTGAAAAACCATGTTATGGTCGTTGGTAAACGCAGTCCGCGTCAGTTCATCCTGCCAATAGGTATTGCCACCCCTATCTTCCAATATACCTTCCACTGCATTGACCTGTTGACGAAACTCGTCCGCAGAAAAGACGGGTATCTCTCTCGCCATGTTGGATACACCGAAATTGCTATTCACGGAAACTTTAGAGACACCTGCCGAGCCTTTCTTTGTGGTGATAATTACGACACCATTGGCACCACGGGCACCATATATGGCAGTTGCGGAAGCGTCTTTCAACACGTCGATCGACTCGATATCTTCAGGATTTAAAAAATTCAAAGGACTGTCTGCACCTCCCGTACCCGCAAGTCCCAGGGGAAAACCGTCAACTACAAACAAGGGGCCGGTACCCTGCCTGATGCTACCCTGTCCGCGGATGACGATCCGCTGCCCACTGCCGGGGGCGCCGCTGGAAGAAGTTACATTGACACCAGCTACTTTGCCCTGCAAAAGCTGTCCAGGGGAGTTCATAATACCTTTGTTGAAGTCATCGCTTTTCACGGATGCAACCGACCCGGTAATGTCCTTTTTCTCCTGGGTGCCGTAACCAACCACCACAATTTCCTCGAGCGAGGTAACATCGGGCATCAAAATTACATTTAATATACTTTGATCACCAATTTCAATGCGCTTCGATTGGTAACCAATGAAAGAAAACACTACCGTAGCTCCGTCAGGTACATTTAATCTGTAATTTCCATTCAGGTCGGTAACGGTCCCAACAGATGTCCCCGGAATGGAGATCGTTGCACCTGGAATGGGATCGCCATTTTGGTCAGTTACTGTTCCGGATATTTCGATATCCAGCCATTTTCTGTTATCAACCCGCATTCGGCTTGTCTCAGAAGATACCATCCTAACCTCACTCTTTACCACATAAATCTGTTCGTTTACCCGCTTGAAATCATAATCGACCTGTTCGGTGATTTTTTTAAGCATGGTTTTAAGGTCTGTAGATAAATTGAGGGTAATTCGGGACCTGTCCCTTTCCACCTCCTGGTTGTAGGCAAACACAAAATCGGTCTGCCGCTCCAGATCTGCCAACACGTTGACCAGTTTCTGGTTTTTGCTTTGTAATTGGACATGATAGTCCTCCATGCTCTGACTGGAACCTGTTTCTGCCATAATTACCTGAATAACAAGTAATTGTAACAGAAAATACTTTAAGGTTTGTTTGGAGTAAAGCACAATTAGCCTTAGTAAATTATTTTTCATAATTTTAATTGTTTATTGTTAAACAAGGTGGTTTCACCACCAATTCCGGTCCGGGACTGTTGCAGCAGTTCCGGATTTTTTTGAATGTAATTTGCGCTTATCACATAGGCTGTTAATTTTTAAATTTTACATTTTTTATAGGTTATTTTCAGTGCCCTTTCACCGGTGTTTTCCACTTCAAATTCCGCCAGATTTTTCAGTCCGTACAATACGGCAAACAAGTTCCCATTGGCATAGGTCGCCTTGATCTGACATTGATCCATTCCCTTTCCTACCAACTCGACCTTGTAATTGTATATGGAAGCAAGCCGCTGTATCACTTCATCAAAGGGTTCCATATCAAAGGATATGGATTTTGCTTTCCAATCCAGAAAGGAATCTGAATCCATTTCCTCCACAATAAAGCTTTCGACATCAGGATTGGCTGTGGCCATTTGCCTGGGGAGTAGCTCCAGCCCAGGCTCCTTAATGTCCGAATCCTGATGAAAAACAGCTACCTTTCCACTTTGCACCGCCACCCTTACTGCCGAATCCTGATGTGCCCTGACATTAAATGCCGTTCCTAACACTACCGTTTTTATCCCCTGGCTATTCACTCCAAAGGATGCTCCATTCTGTTTTACCACCTGAAAAAAAGCCTCACCAAGCAGCTCGACTTCCCTCTTTCCATTGATAAATCTTTTGGGAAATCTCAGGGTGGTATTGGTATTTAAATAGGCTATGCTGCCATCCGGAAGCGTGATGGTAGCCTTTTGCCGTTCATTGGTGGTCCTTTCCTCCCATTCAATGCCAGGTTTGGTATCCTGCACCTGGTAGATCAGGAAGGCCAGGCCCATAAATAACAAAAGTGATGCAGCCCATTTTATTTTTCCCCAACCGAAATGTGGGGAAGCATTTCGGGTATTAAGGCGTTCATAGATTGCCGATTTTATTCTGTATTTGATTTCTGTTTCTTCGCGAGTTTCCATTTCCCAGTCCAACTCCCGGTGCTGAAGCTGGTCCATAATTCGGAGCAGTTTTGCTTCTTCTATTTGATCCAGCTCACCCTTGTTTCTTTTTCTAAGCAGCCTGAGGAATTCTCTTTTCTCCATATCATATAGCTTCTAAAGGAAAGTACCCTTAATCTGGAAAACACTTACATGCAAGGCGAAAAAAAAAATATAAAATGGAGAAACAGCCAATTTTAGCTAAGACAGAAAAGATATAAAAAGAATTAAATGGTATAAATATTAATTAATTCAAAATATAAGTAAAATAAGACCATCCGAAATCAGACACAACCATACATATATTTGGCCAAGATTTTTTTTAATGGATTTTAACGCTTTATATAAATGGGCTTCCACCGTTCTCACTGAGATATTCATCAGCATGGCGATTTCCTGGTTGGACAATTCTGCATCCCGACTCAACCGAAATACCTCTTTGCACTTTTCAGGAAGCGCATGAACACTCCTTTTCAATATATTATCTACCTCTTCATATTTCACAAAATGATCTGCTCCAAGTTGGTCGGGAAGATGTAAAAAAATAGTTTCCAAATCTGATGTTTGCTTCAGGTTCCGGATCATATTCAACACCTGAAATTTGACTGCCCGGAACAAATAAGCCTCCAGATGAACTATTTCTTTACTTTGGGCGCTTTCCCATAAACTTAAAAAAACTTCCTGAACAATATCTTCGCAAGCCAACTGGTCTTCCAGAATCTTGAAGGCATACCTATATAATCGCTTCCAATACCTTTCGTAAATGGTATCAAAGGCTTTTCTGTCTTGCTGACACAAGGCCTCACATAGGGCTTTATCGGTTATTTTGGTTGGGGACATGCTTGTCAAAGAACATCAATTTAGAGTTTTTTTGCGAATCAAAAAATGGTAAAGTTTAAAAATAACGGATCATCACCATTTTCTTCAAATCCCAAAAGTTTTTGTAGCGCAAAAAAGGATCCCCCTCCTGAATGGCCGATAATACCGGGAAATGCAGTGAAGCAAAGGTTACCAGTAAGATGTACCCTAAGCCGTAAATCGGGATTTTAAATACCTAATTCCACCTGAAACCGCCAAATGAAATTATTCCTTGCAGGGTTTGGCCTTTCACCGTAAGTTCCTAATAACTCATAGGTAAAATCGCTCTGGAGCTTTAATCTGTGACCCCGAAGGTATCTTGTAAGTCCAACTGTAATGTGCTGTAAATCGGGTTCATAAAGCCTGACCTGCCCTCTTGGATTCAGGCGGGTGTATCTTCCGGCAAACTCCAGGTCATTGGGCAAGAGATAACTGGCCTGAAAATTTTGGCCCAGGCCATTGTAAACATACCTTACATCATTTTCATCATTGAAGGTCAGCGGATTTTCAGAGGTACGGTACAAAAATTCACTGGCGAAGGCAAAGCCCCTGTATTTAAACAACCAATCACTCATATAGGTAGTCATATCAGTAGGTTGATACAATAAAACTCCGATTTGACCGCCCGTCCTTAGGGTATTGTAATTTTGATTCAGAGTCATCCCAATGGATAATTTAGGCGTTTTCTCACGCATCAAATCACCCTCAAAGTAATCCCCAAAGGCTTCGAAAAGGCCGAAGGGCAACAGTTCAATTCTTCCCGTATAAGATAACTCCGAAACTTCCTGGAAAAAATTCCTTCCCTTCCCGGTACTGATCGCTCCCAAAAGCACATAATGAAATTTATTTTTCAATTGGCGGGCATATTTCGCCTGGATTCCGAAGTCCCTGTCCACATTGAGCGTAGCGTTGACGATGCTACGGTCCACAAATTGTAAATCTCCTGAGCTGTTTACTCTTTGACGGTTTCCAGGAAGCTTGGTCTGTCCCAGTCCCAAAGTAAGGTTTTTATTGACCTTGTAAAAAATCATGGCATCCCTGAGGATATTTGGAAATTGGGTTCTTTCCCAGTCCATGTCTTCAGGAGTGAAGGATAGCTGAATCACATAGGTTACCCTGGGATGGTAAACAAAGCCGTCAAAGCGAAGCCTGAGTCGCCGCACTTTCCCTTCAATATTTGCTGGGTCGCCATCATTAAAATTAAAAACCGCCCTGTTTTGAATCCTAAACCGAATATTCAAGGCAAAAACACTGTCTGGTGAAATTAGCCCAAGTCCTTTCCCAAAAGTAAAATAGGGCACCTGAGTAAACTGGGTAGGTGCATCGATCATTGCCTGTAAGCTGTCTGAAGATAAGGTATCCTGCGCTTTGAGGGGCTGACAGGTCCATGAAAAAATAAAACAAAGTACAAACAGCTGTAAAGATAAAAGGGATCGGATCATGGTTGATGAAAATGGTTGACCGCAAAAATAGGAATTAAACCCATTACCGGAATTGCCGTAATTAATTTTGGATCAAAAAAGCAGGTTATCTGTGGAAAATCCATCAGACATATTCATATCTGGATTCCGGAAAAATCCCCCATTGCCCGATTGGCATCTTGTAGATATGTCCATCTATCTACTGAATGCTGTGATCTTTCCCGAAAAAATTCAAATGTTTTACATAAACTAAAATTGCCTTCAATCAATAGATAGGTTTTATTCTCTTTATTCCAAATTTTTCGGCCTGCTCCATTGCTGCGGCAATGTCGTTTACAAGGGGGAAATCTACTCCCCAATCAAAAAGAGTCTTGAAAACTCCCACATCATCGGAACCAAAGTAATTTACTTTGATTCCTTTTTCATGTAACATCCGAACATAATCCTTGAACTCAGGAAAGATCTCTCCCCTGAGCTGAATGAAATTTGCTCCCATATTTATCGTAGCAGCTACATAATCCATACCTCCGCTTAACCTTTCCATATTACAGATCAATATCGACTCTGATGCCTTTCGGGCACCAAGACGCGATTGTTCCTGTACGGCAAGGAATGCCTGATGAGTCCTGCCCTTTTCTTCAAGCAGGCGGGCAACGCTATATCCCAGGGATTGTCCCCCTCTTATGTGAATGTTTAACCAGATATTCCTGGGCATGAGCTGCAGCACTTCCTCCAGTAATGGGATTTGGGTACCGGCAAATCGACTGTCCTTCCAACTCCCAGCATCCAGATTTCTTAGTTCGGACAAGGTCAAGTCAGCTACGGCTCCAGTTCCGTTGGTGGTGCGATCTACCGTAGCATCATGCATCAGCACCAATGCCGAGTCCCTACTAAACTGCACGTCCAGCTCGATCATATGGGCTCCCACTCGTAAGGCTTCCAGAAAAGCGGGAATGGTATTTTCAGGATGTGTGGCCATGGCACCTCTATGGGCGCAAAATCCTTTATCTGGCATTTCGATACTTTGTGCCAGCAATGCACCAGTACTTAGCACAAGAAGAAAAGTGTAAAATATTAATTTGTAAATCATTTCAGATGGCGCCGTTGGGAATTTGGCTTTTTTAAAGGTACTTTTCCAAAGCCAATTCCAGCCCCCTCAATTCGGCCAGACCTTTCAGCCTGCCAATACCCGAATAACCCGGAATAGTTTGTTTTTGCAAATCATCCAGCATTTGATGCCCATGATCGGGTCGAAATGGAATAGGTTTATCTCTCTTTCGGTTTGTGCTTACCAAAATTTTCATGACGCGATACATGTCCACATCTCCATCCAGGTGGTCTGATTCATGGAAATTGCCCAGGGAATCCTTTTTGACATTCCTCAAATGAACGAAATGAATGCGATCGGCCATGGCTGCAGTAATCGCAGGCAAATCATTTTCTTTTCCCGCGCCGAGTGATCCTGTGCAAAGACAAATTCCATTGAACGAATCCTTGATGGATTCGGTAATAAATTTCAGGTCTTCCAATCCGGTAGCAATACGGGGCAAACCCAAAATGGAATAGGGTGGGTCATCGGGGTGCAGGGTCATGGTAATACCGCCTTTTTCACAGGTACTTTGTATACTTCGTAAAAAGTAAAGTAGGTTTTCACGCAAGCCCGCCTTTCCAATGGTCTGGTATAAGGAAATACTGGCGGTAAGCCCTTCTAAGGTCATGCTTTTCTCCGTAGGCACTCCCATAAGGATAATGTCGGACAGTTCCTGCTTCCTTTCAGGAGACATAGCGATCCAACTTTGCTGCGCCTTTTCCAGGAGGGAAGTGGGATATTCTGCCTCGACTCTATTTCTTTTTAAGACAAACAGGTCAAAAGCAGCCAGATCTGCCCAATCGAAAGACAAGGCTTTGGCTCCGGATGGAAGTTCTCTGGCAAGATCGGTTCTTGTCCAATCCAACACCGGCATAAAATTGTAGCAAACCAGACCTATTCCTGCCTGTGCCAGGTGATCCAATGTTTTTCGGTAATTTTCCAGGTATTGCTCACAATCCTTTGCCCTGGTTTTTATGGATTCATGCACCGGGACAGATTCTACTACGGACCAAACCAGTCCGGCTGCTTCAATTATTTTTTTTCTTTCCAGAATTTCATCCAGAGGCCAGACTTCCCCGTGTGGAATATGATGCAGGGCAGACACCACATCAGAGGCGCCGGCCTGGCGAATATCCTGCAAGGAAACAGGATCATTCGGCCCAAACCAGCGCCAGCTTTGAATCAAAGACATACTTGTTTTTTATCTTTGTTAGTATTTAATATTTAAAGAACGTATTGCGTACCATAAGGATGCCTGTTGGGACGAGAAAGCATGGCGTTTGCCTCATCGTCATTTTTGAATTTTTCCCGGACAGGGTCCCAATACAATTTCCTGGGCAGTTTCATGGCGATATGGGACAGCAGACAGGCACTACAAGAACGATGGGCCACCTCCACTGGTGCAATGGTTTGTTCTCTGGAAACAATACAATCCAGCCAGTTTTTGTGCTGTTCTTCACTGGCATAAAGGTGAATCTCTTCCGGTCCAATTTCTGAAGTAAGTATTTTCTGATCGCTGGCTTTAAATGCCTCGCTGGCTTTCCCTCCGGGTACCGGATCACTATCCGTTACCCCAACGTTGCCCCGGGCGACGAAGATCCAGCCCTCGGTACCTTCAAACCTTACCCCATTGGGATAGTCCCCACTGACTTCCATGATCACATCATTGTCGTACTTGGCCGTTACTTTAAAATCTCCGTGTACAGTCCAAAGCCCTTCGGTAGGGAAAGAAGCTGTAGCCTCAAGCTCTACAGGACCTGAATACTCCTTACCCATACCCCAATGGGCGATGTCCAGATGATGGGCTCCCCATCCGGTGATCATTCCGGCACCAAACTGCTCGCACCTGAGCCATCCTGGCCTGGATCGGATATCAGACTGTGAATGCACCCTGTCTAAGGTATAAGGTACCCAGGGCGTAGAACCCAGCCACATGTCATAATTCAGGTTAGCCGGAACCGGCATTTCAACCGGGTTTCCGCCTGCCGGATCTCCGGGCAATCCAACTAAAATCCTCTCTATTTTACCTATCCTTCCGTTTCTTACCAGTTCACAAGCTCTTTTAAACTGTGGCCATGGATTCATGGAGCGCTGCTGGCTACCTATCTGGAAAATGGCACCGGTCCTGTGGATGGTATCGCTCATCATTCTGCCTTCCTCAATGGTTAGCGAAGTGGGCTTTTGGAGGTAAATGTCTTTACCCGCCAGGGCAGCCTCCATCGCTGGCTGAGCATGCCAGTGATCAGGAGTACTTATAATGACCGCATCCACATCTTTGTGGTTGATCATTTCTTTGTAATCTTCAAAGACTTTTACATCAACGTAATTGTTGTTGCCGGTTTTGTCTGCATAATATTTTTCTATCCAGTTTTTGCCCTGTCCCGCACGATCCCGGTCAACGTCAGCCACAGCGATTACCCTGGCAATGTCATTTTTCATGGTCTCAGGCAAATCATGTGTCATCGCTATCCGGCCAAAACCTACCTGACCTATATTGATCTTATTACTGGGAGCATTTTTTCCGAAAACGGATGCCGGCACAATAGTTGGAAATCCTGTAACGGCCAGGGAAGCTGCCAATGCTCCTTTGGTACTGGACTTCATAAAATTTCTTCTGGAAAGATTGGATTGTTTTTCTTTTTTCATGGAAACACACGTTTTGGTTATCCTGTTTATTGATTGCTTTTTTTGACTTTTGATTTATATTTGATCCTACTTTTTGACCAAATCATAATCTGGAAACCCCAGACTTTTTTACTCTTTATGAATGGTGATTTTGGGTTCATGTGCAAATTGCTGCCAGGCAGCTTCTGCTTCTTCCGGACTTATTTTTTTGGAAGAAACCAAAAACCTGTAAGTCAGCAAATACGTTTTTCCGGGATGAAGATCCCAATCCATATTTTTGGTTGGTGCAAAATTGGCATACATGTCTCCCCGGTCATAAATATCTTCCGGCCATATCCGTAAGGGTTCGGGATGGTTATAATTGGCCGGGTAAGACATCATCACCACTGCCGCATAATCCTCATCGATTTCTCCCTGTACGATGCACCACCTTGCCAGGCTGCCATCGGCAGACTTTCTATCCAAACCTTCGGAAGTGATCACTTCGCTATTGGTTCTGTCCCATTTTTCCGTAGCCCTCCATCCAAGGCTTCCATACCGGTATTCCTTCAAAATAACAGGGTGATCAGTGGCAGGATTAAGCAGTATACTTATATCAGCCAGGTAGTAATCCTCCTCTTCATCCAGGGCAAAAATTCTGGTTCCCTGAACCTCTCTCATGGCTATCTCCGGTTCAGTCCTGTTTTGTAACACCAGGTGTTCATGCAAAACCTTATAGCCGGCAAAAACCGCTCCCTCTGTCCTGCTAACGAAATTGGCAAACCGCACCGTCCCTTGTTTCTCCTTTAGGTTCCAGAAATCAATGGTCTCTCCCTTAAATTCAGCTCTTGTCCAGGGATTCCAAAGGCCATAATGATGGTAATGGTCTGGTGGTTGGATCCTGGTCAGTGACTTACCGGTGGGTGACCACATGGGATGAACAAAACCACTACGGGCATAAGCCGGGTCAGCGCCTTCGGGTGGGTAGGCGATGGCATGATTGTATTGCCACAAATCCTTTCCGCTCTTTTTAATGATCAAGGCTTTATCGGTTTGATCTATGCTCAAGCTGCCACTATCCAGGGTATTTTGTTTCTTATGGATCTCAAAAGACCTTTTTCTCTCCCCACTCTTCATGGGCTTCACCAACCAGTAAAGGGTCCTGCCCTGAATGTGATCAATCTGAAAGGGGACCTCCCGACGGTCTTCACCTGCTACCTCCATCAGCGTCAACATAGAATCCGATAGGTGTGTAATAGGATCTAGGGGAATGGACACCGGATAAGCAAAAGTAGACACAGCAGGCAGTTCTATTTCCAGGGTGGCGATTTTTTGAGCCATGCCCATAATTGGAAACGAAATAAATAGGAATAGAACAATGGGCTGTTTAAATTTATTCATATATTTAATGGAATGAGATTTTTCATTTTCTAACAAACGTAAACATATCAATATATTTAATTTGTTACAACCGATTTCATATAATTTTATGCCTCCAATTAACCATTTATTAATGTTAATTGCTCTGGTCAAAAAAAATATGGTTAAACTCCTGCCAAATAAAAGGAAAGTTCTCCTCCAAAAATCAACCGAAAGGTCAGGAATTGAATTTGAATTTTGTTAATATTAGGTGTTTTATTCTTTTTTAAGCTGAATTTTAGGTTTAAATAATTTATTCCAAATATTAAATGTATTGAAATCGGTTGCATACTTCTAAAATTATATCTATTATTAATTGCTCTAAGGACTAAAGTGAATTGATGAAAAAAGAAATCACCATTTATGATATTGCAGCAGATGTAGGTTTGTCTCCTACTACCGTAAGCCGGGCATTGAGCAATCACCCGAGAGTGAAGGAAGTTACCAGGAATAAAATTCTCCATGCGGCAAAAAATATGGGTTATCAATCCAATATTTTTGCCTCCAGTCTTCGTAAAAGAAGGTCAAAAAGCATTGGGGTTATTGTGCCCAGGCTCAACAGTGCTTTTCAATCTTCCGTTCTGGCCGGAATGGAAAAAATTGCGACTCAAGCCGGGTATAACCTGATTATCAGTCAATCCATGGAATCCCTGGAAAAAGAGATTTCCAATACAAAAATAATGTTCAACAGCCGTGTTGATGGCCTGCTTGTTTCAAAAGCCGGAACCACTGATAATATTGAACATTTTCAACCGTTTTTTCAAAAAGATATTCCTGTTTTGTTTTTTGACCGGGTTCCGGAAAACAACCATTGTACGGGTGTCGTCATTAACAATACCCAAGCCATTTACGATGCAACGGCGCACCTTATCAAAGAAGGTTGTAAAAGAATCGTCCATGTATTGGGCAACTTGCAAATCAATGTTTATGCAGATCGCTTGAAAGGGTATAAATACGCCCTGATGGATCACGGCTTCGTCTTCAATGCAGACAATGTATTTACCAACGAGCTGGACGAGGATTCAGGAGAACGCATCGTAGAAAAAATATTAAAGCTGAATCCCAGGCCGGACGGGCTGTTGGTTTCTAACGACACCAGCGCCGCCAGCTGCCTGATAGCTTTAAAGAAAAGAGGCATTAAGGTTCCTGAAGATTTGGCTATTGTGGGATTCAATAATGATTTGATTTCCCGCATGGTGGAACCCAACATATCCACCATAAATTATCCAAGTTATCATATGGGAGAAGTGGCCATGAAAAACCTGATCAACCACCTGGATGATGAAAATCAGGAAATCCTTCAAAAAACAAATACCATTACACTTAGATCTGCACTGATCATCAGGGATTCATCTAAAAGGAGGCACTGAGTTTTTGAAAAAACAGTCTTTCACGAATTAAGGGGCCTGACCATTGTACAAAAATCCCGGGTCCGTTATTGACCTTATATATTGGAATCAATGTCAAAAAAAGGTTAAAGGACAGCTCCTCGCAAATTTGATTCTCATGTGAAAGAAATCATTTGGTTTTTCCAAAAGCAACTACTCACTGATTAATTCATATTTCAGGGTTTTCCCTTTTTCTACAGCCGGAATCCCTTCTTCCATCCATAAAGGTGCAGGGGATCCCTTCAGGTAGTGGTCAAAGAACTGTGACAAGCGAATGCTCAAATCTTTTTTATTTTTCCTTTCCTTTAAATTATGGTCTTCATCGTTGTAAACCAGCAGCCAGGAAGGCACATTGTTACGTTTTAAACCCATGAAAAATTCTATACCCTGGTACCAGGGAACAGCCCCATCAGCATCATTGTGCATGATCAGAGTAGGCGTTTGGATCCTGTCGGCATAAAAAATCGGGGAGTTTTCGAGATACTGCATGGGTTTCTCCCAGAGCGTCCCTCCAATTCTGGACTGGGTTTGCTCATATTGAAACATGCGGCTCATACCGGTGCCCCATCTTATACCGCCGTAGGCCGAGGTCATATTGGCCACAGGAGCTCCTGCACCGGCCGCTTTAAACATATTTGTTTTTGTAATGATATAAGCTACCTGATATCCTCCCCAACTCTGGCCCTGGATACCGATGTTTGCCGGATCCACAAAACCCTTTGCCAGCATGGTCTGCACTCCGGGTACCACACAATCATAGGCACTCGGACCAGGTAATCCTATCTTATACTGTATGTCCGGGACGAACACCAGGTAGCCATTACTTACAAAAAACGGGATATTGATGACCGAAGCCGAAGGTGCTGGAGAACGGTATCGGTGAAGGGAAGTGGAGCTTCTTTCGTAAAAGTATACCATCATGGGATATTTTTTATCCGGGTCGAAATCTTCTGGTTTGAAAAGTAACCCATTCATCATGTTTCCATCATTCACCCGGTATTCAACCAATTCCACATCTCCCCACAGGATATTTTTTTGCTGGGTATTGATATGGGTCAGTTGCTTGCTTTTCTTGAACTTTTCACCTGCCAGGTACATATCAGGAGATTCTTGAAATGTTGATTTTTGGTAAATAAATTGGTTCAGGTCTTTGGCCTTTTTTAATCCATAATGGGCTGCATGACCATAAATCAGTTTTTCAGGTGAATTTTTTCCCCTGGGATCGGCCAGGAAAAAACCACTGTCCATTGTTTCCATATCCATACCGCTGAGGAACAAATCTTCCCCAAGGTCCACATAATGCTTATCGGGATCCAGGTCCAGCAGCCGGTATTGGATTTGATTTTCCTCACCATGCCCATTGCTGAGGTTAATGGGTGGTTCCACTCCTTTTGGATCTACCATCCATATATCAAATTTTCCATAAACCAAAAAATACTGATCATTTGCCGACCATCCTCCATGACCATTGCTACCAGGCAACGAAGGGCTATCGTGTAAATCATCGTAGAAAACATCCTCTAATCCTGCAGTCAGGAAAACCTTTTCCCTATTTTCCAGGCCATAAGCCACCCAGGCACTGTCCGGATTACTGTACCAAAAAGCATATTTTCCGGAGGGAGAGATTCTGGGGTTACCAATGATTTCCTTTTCCAATAATTCAGCTTTGCCAGTCTCCATGGATACCCGACGCAGGTCTTTTCCAATCTGAATATCCCAACTGTAATTTCTCCTGTAGGGACTGTCATCCAGAGCAATCGCCCAATCTCCTGTTTTGTCCCAGTTGAAATGCAAATTTCCGATTTCAGCATTGGCAAGAGAAACAACATGTCCGGCATCAACAAGGTAAACAGCGGCAAAACTCTCCTTATTCTTTTCTTCCAGTTTTTTAAGCTGCATGGGCTGTATTTCTTCATCCTGCCATCCCCAAATGTCAAGACTTACTCTTTCTTCATCCAGAATTGTAGTATCCGATTCATAGGTGTATTCCCTGGTTTTTTTTTGCCAGCCAAAAAATAAGCGCTTTCCGTCTTCGGAAAATTTCAATGGATAATGTTCACTTATATCTCCTTTTTTCCAATCTGTGTTAGGGACTACCATTTTCAGCCCCGTATCACTTTCACTGTAAAATACATCGAAGGACGCATTTTTATCCGAAGGAGCCTGCCTGCTTCCCAAAAAGGCAAATTGAGCGGCATCTTCCGAAAAAACCATGTTTTTATATTGCTTCAAACTGTCGGATAATGTAAATTCCTGTTCTGTTTTCAGGTTCAAAAGCTTGAGATGAAGGTACATATTTTCATCTTCCGCAAAATTTTGCACATAAAATAGTTTGGTACCATTAGTTGCAAAACCATAGGCGGAAACATTTTCGATGTATCTGGATGAGGAACCATCAAAGCTTTCGATATGCAAATTGAATTTTTTTTCATCTTCCTTTTCCTTCTCCGCATCATTATTTTCCGACTCAATCATTTCATGGGAGACCTCGTATGCGTACCATGTTTTATTCTTTGATGGCGTCTTGTAATTCTCTACGTGAGGAATTTTCCTTAATTCCAATTTTTTAAGATCAACCAACAACAAGGTGTCCTTTGGAAATTTATCTTTTTCAATCCTTAGAAGTTTCATTTTCCGAAGGGAATCCTTTTCGGGAGAAAGAAGCCCTATCGCCCAGCGGCTGTCTTCAGAAAATTCCATTTGTTTCAGCCGGGGAATTTCAAATGTATTGGAAGAAGAGGAAGAAGGGATCAACCTACCCCTGCCATCAGCTTCTTGAAGGCTTATTTCCACTCCCACCCATTTTCCATCATTTGAAATAATACTTCGGGAGATAGATTCCCAGACATCATAATCCCTGTGCTCCAAGGGCCTCTTGCTGTCCTGGCCAAATCCCACATGCATAATTGAAAAAAAGGTTATAAAGAACAGACAATAGAATGGTTTGGTCTTGAATGAAGTCATAGGAATCATTTTTATTAATTTTATTTAAGTGTTTATCGGAATAAATATGCTACCCGTTATTTTGATTAAAAAAGCTGGTTTTATTTCAAAAGAAATTTAATTTTAAACCTAAAATAATACAATCCAGGCAGCAAAGAAAGTTTAATTTTTTAAACGGAACAGCCAAAACGTTTATTTTCATGCATTTTAAAATTAAGCCTATTTGATGAGCAAATTGCCGAAATTATACAAAATAGAAAAAAGCTTGCAAATTCTTTGACAATTCAATAATTAAAACAGATCTTTATTTTCAATTTAACAATTAACTCTAAGAATAATGGACAAAATTTTAGATATTGATAATATCGACCTTAAAATCATTTCCTTGCTTAACGAAGATGCCAAAACACCTTTTACAGAAATTGCAAAAAAGGTATTTGTTTCATCGGGTACAGTACATGTCCGGATGAGAAAATTAGAGGATTTGGGGATTGTCAAAAGCGCAACCCTTAACATCGATTTCTCAAAACTGGGTTATGATATCTCTGCGTTTTTAGGTATCTACCTGGAAAAAAGTTCTCTTTACGATAATGTTATCGAAAGATTGAAAGAAATAGCAGAAGTGATCAATGCGTACTACACCACTGGAAACTACAGTATTTTCGCCAAAATCATTTGCAAAGACACCAACCATTTGCGAGATGTTCTCAACAAGATCCAATTGGTGGATGGGATAGACCGTACGGAAACACTAATCGTACTTGAAGAAAGTATCAACAGGCCGATTCAACTTTTGGAGGGTAAAAAATAAAACAATAGTTAATTATTAAGATTAAATCTAAATAAAAAATTTATTTGTTTTTAGGAATAATTAATATCACTTTTCAATTACGGTGACTCGATATTTTGGCGTTTTGACATATACATAATTTATTCATTTTTAATCATTTACATACAAAAAATGTAAATTTTTACTTTAATTTGCTGGCATTTCGAACAATAAAAAATAGATTAATGTTGTATATTTGTCCATCAAAATATAATTAGTCTAAATAACTCTTTTTATGAGCAAAGACAATCAAATTTTAGAAGAATTTACCTCAAAGGAATATGAACACGGCTGGTCAGTAAATTATGAAGCCGATGAGGCTCCGGTGGGTTTAAATGAAGACACCATCAGGTGGATTTCTTCCAAAAAAGAAGAGCCGCAATGGTTATTGGATTGGAGATTAAAAGCATTCAGACATTGGGAGAAAATGAAAGAGCCAACCTGGCCCAATGTGTCTTATCCTAAAATTGATTATCAAAAATTAAGGTATTATTCAGCCCCAAAGCAAAAAAGCAAGCCCAAGAACATTGACGAAGTTGATCCTGAGCTGCTTAAAATATATGAAAGGCTGGGTATTTCTTTGAATGAACAAAAAAGGTTGCAGGGAATAGCGGTAGATGCCGTTCTGGACTCCGTATCGGTTGGTACAACTTTTAAAGATACTTTATCTAAATTGGGTGTCATTTTTTGTTCTTTCAGTGAGGCTGTAAAGGAACATCCTGAATTGGTCAAAAAATACCTGGGTTCAGTGGTTCCGGCTACTGACAATTACTTTGCTGCGCTCAATTCGGCCGTATTTTCAGATGGTTCTTTTTGCTACATTCCCAAAGGGGTCCGCTGTCCAATGGAATTGTCTACCTATTTCAGAATCAATGCAGCCAATACAGGGCAGTTTGAAAGAACCCTAATCATTGCTGAGGACAAATCATATGTCTCCTATCTGGAGGGATGTACAGCTCCTCAACGAGACGAAAATCAATTGCACGCAGCTGTAGTGGAGATTTACGCTGCAGAAAATGCCGAGGTAAAATATTCAACCGTTCAAAATTGGTTTCCCGGTGACAAAAATGGTAAAGGTGGGATTTATAATTTTGTGACAAAAAGAGGCATTTGTGCTGGAGATCATGCTAAAATCTCCTGGACACAGGTGGAGACGGGTTCAGCAGTAACCTGGAAATATCCCTCTTGTATTCTGAAAGGGGATCATTCCATAGGTGAGTTCTATTCCGTAGCGGTTACCAACAATTATCAACAGGCGGATACGGGAACAAAAATGATTCATATAGGAAAAAACACTAAATCAAGAATAGTTTCCAAGGGAATTTCTGCAGGAAAATCCCAAAACTCCTACAGGGGTCAGGTCCAAATTATGAAAAGGGCTGTTAATGCAAGAAACTTCTCCCAATGCGATTCGCTTCTCATGGGAAATAATTGTGGCGCCCACACCTTCCCCTATATAGATATCCATAATTCCACGGCTCAGGTAGAACATGAAGCAACTACTTCAAAAATCGGTGAGGATCAGATCTTTTATTGTAATCAGAGGGGTATAGACTCTGAAGATGCTGTGGCTTTGATCGTTAACGGTTATGCCAAAGAGGTATTGAATCAATTGCCCATGGAATTTGCAGTGGAAGCTCAAAAACTACTCGCACTTACTCTGGAAGGAAGTGTAGGATAAAAAAACAAGAATAAAATGTTATCAGTAAAAAATTTACATGCCTCAGTAGAAGGCACAGCCATACTTAATGGTATCAATTTGGAAATAAAGCCAGGAGAGGTTCATGCCATCATGGGACCCAATGGCTCCGGGAAATCAACCCTTGCCTCTGTACTTGCTGGTCGCGAGGAGTATGAAGTAACCGCAGGAGAAGTGACCTTCAAGGGAAAAGACTTGTTGGAGCTGAGTCCGGAAGACAGGGCCAGAGAAGGCGTATTTCTGGCTTTCCAATATCCCGTGGAAATTCCCGGGGTTAGCTCAACTAACTTTCTGCGCACGGCCGTAAATCAAGTGAGGGAGTACAGGGGTCAGGAGCCTCTGGACGCTGTAAAATTTCTTTCACTTATGAAGGAAAAAATGAAGCTGGTGGAGATTGATCAGAAACTGCTTAGCCGGGCCTTGAATGAAGGGTTTTCGGGAGGTGAAAAAAAGAAAAACGAAATTTTTCAAATGGCAGTTCTGGAACCCACTCTTTCTATCCTGGATGAAACGGATTCCGGATTGGATATTGATGCATTGAAGGTGGTAGCCCATGGAGTAAACCAGTTAAAGTCCAAAGACAATGCAACCATCGTTGTCACTCACTACCAGCGTCTTCTCGATTATATAGTTCCTGACTATGTGCATGTCCTTTTTAATGGGCAAATAGTAAAATCGGGTACCAAAGAATTGGCCCTGGAGCTTGAAGAAAAAGGTTACGACTGGATCAAGGACGAGGTCTCTGGTACTGCTGTCTAAACTATTACAAGATTTTAATTTTCAACATGACATTGTCCCTCAAAAAAGACCATAAATTATTAGATCTGTTTCTCAAATCAGAATCGGTAAAAACCGATTTGCCCGCTTTTTCAGATTTAAAGGCTGAATCCAGGCTGGTTTTGGAGAAAGCTGGATTTCCTGTTGCCAAATCTGAGGAATACAAATATACCAACATCAGCAAAAAAATCGCTGACACCATAGAAAATCCCAATGCCCCATCCCCGATTTCTGGGCTTGAAAAGGTGGAGACACAGCAGGAGCTTATACAATCAATCGACGGGTACCGGATTATCTTTAACAATGGCATTCCGGACTTCAATCTTTCAGATGCAGCAGATGGTTTGTTCGACGTTGATTATTTTACTGACCTGGACCCATCTGAGGTAAAGGAAATCGGGAAAATAGAAAAAAGCGAAAAAGATCCCTTCAGTGCTTTGAACAGCCTGTCTTTTACTCAAGGAATTAAGATAAACATTCCTGAGGGTAGCGTGATAAAAAAGCCACTGCTATTGATCAATTATGTAAAGGCAGATGAAAATGGATCCTGCATTCATCCCAGGGTTTTTATCAAAGCCGGAAAAAATTCCCAGGCAACCATAATAGAACTGAGCATTTATTTAAATGAGGAAACAGTTTTCGTCAATTCCGTTTCAGAATGGGATGTTGCTCAAAATGCCCATATCCGGCATTATAAACTCCAGGATGGACACAAACATACCCTTGAAGTACACAATACCGGAGCAAACGTTCATCGGGACGCCAACCTTACTTCGGTTGTAATGAGCCTTGAGGCAGGAATGATCCGAAACAATTTGAGCCTAAACCTGAATGCCAGCAATTGTGAAGGTAACATGTATGGTCTATACCTGTTAAATGGAAAGACACATGTAGATAATCATACCAATGTGGACCATACCCAACCACATTGCCAGTCAAATGAGCTTTATAAGGGTATATTGACAGATCATTCCAGAGGTGTTTTTAACGGGAAAATATTTGTCAGGCAAATCGCCCAAAAGACAAATGCCTTTCAACAAAACAACAATATTCTTCTATCCGAAGATGCTACCGTTAACACCAAGCCCCAGCTTGAAATTTGGGCAGATGATGTAAAGTGCTCCCATGGTTGTACCACTGGTCAGTTGGATGAAGAAGCCTTGTTCTATTTGAGGGCAAGGGGCATAGGCAAGGAATCAGCAAGAGCTTTGTTGTTATATGCTTTTGCGGGCGAAGTGCTGGATAAGATCAGCGTAGCGCCTTTTAAAAAATATTGTGAAAAATTAGTGCATGAGCGACTTGGTGGAAGTTATTGATAGCCGAAAAAAAATCGATGTAAACAAGATCCGTGAGGACTTCCCGGTGCTTCATCAGAAAGTCAATGGGAAACCTTTGGCATATTTTGATAATGCTGCCACTACTCAGAAACCTGTACAGGTGATCGATGCCCTGAAGGCTTATTATGAAAAAGACAATTCCAACATACACAGAGGGGCACATACCCTGGCCTCCCGGGCCACAGAGCATTTCGAAAGCACCAGGAATCAAATCAGGGAATTTATCAACGCCCCTTCCTCTGAAGAGGTAATCTTTACCAAAGGCACCACGGAGAGCATCAATCTGGTGGCCAATACATATGGCCGAAAATTTATTCAGGAAGGCGATGAAATCATTATTTCTACCATGGAACACCACTCCAATATTGTTCCCTGGCAAATGCTCTGCGAGAATAACAAAGCCGTATTAAGGGTTATTCCCATTTTTAAAAATGGAGAATTGGATTTTGAGGCTTACAAAAAATTATTGTCCCCAAAAACCAAATTGGTAGCCGTTGTGCATGCCTCAAATGCACTGGGCACGGTGAACCCGATTAAAGATATGATCCGGCTGGCCCATGAATATGGTGCAAAATTCTTGGTTGATGGGGCACAAAGCACCGCTCATTTGCCCGTTGATGTGCAGGATTTGGATTGTGACTTCCTCGCTTTTTCCGCCCACAAATTGTATGGACCAACAGGTGTAGGTGTTTTATATGGAAAGCGGGAATTGCTTGAAAAAATGCCACCCTATCAGGGGGGAGGGGAAATGATTAAAGAAGTTAGGTTTGAAAATACCACCTACAACGACATCCCTTATAAGTTTGAGGCAGGAACACCAAATATTGCAGATGTAATTGCTTTCGATCAGGCCCTCACTTTCATTAAAGATTGTGGCAAGGATAAAATCCATGCACATGAATCCCAACTATTGGCTTATGCGTTCGATAAATGTGCCACTATAAAAGGATTTGAACCTATTGGCACTGCCGATGAAAAGGTGAGCGTCATGAGTTTTAACATTAAAAATACCCATCCTTTTGATGTGGGCATGATGCTGGATGCCTCTGGAATAGCAGTGCGGACAGGGCATCACTGTACCCAACCATTGATGGATTGGTATGGTATCGAAGGAACTGTTAGGGCATCTTTTGCTGTTTACAATACCGTTGAAGAAATTGACCGGCTGTACAATAGTCTGGTTAGAATAGCCAAAAGAAAAAATTAATGGAAGATATCAATGCCATACAGGATGAAATCATCGGAGAGTTTGAAATCTTGGGTGATGACAAAGAATCTACCATCTATTACATCATGGAATTGGGAGACCAACTTCCAGACTTCCCCGAAACAGAAAGGAAGGAAGATAATATTATCAAAGGTTGCCAATCAAAGGTATGGCTGATCACAAATTTGCAGGACGGGAAAATTCAATTTCTTGCAGATTCGAATACAGCCATCACAAAAGGGCTGATTAGTTTACTGATCAGGGTTCTCTCCGGGAGAAAAGCAAAAGAAATAATGAATGCTGATCTCTATTTTATCGAAAGAATAGGCATGGGCAATATCATAGGATCCCAGAGATCGAATGGACTTGCTGCCATGATCAAGCAAATGAAAATGTTTGCACTTGCTTACCAATCAAAAATTGATGCATAAAGACAGCATAAAAACAGACATGGAAAATTCAGACCAACAAGAGGAAATCAAACGAAAGGTTGTCAATGCCATAAAGGACGTTTATGACCCTGAAATTCCGGTGGATGTTTATGAATTGGGTTTGATTTATGAAATCACCGTTTATCCGGTCAATAATGTATACATCCTCATGACATTGACCTCTCCGAATTGTCCGGCGGCTGAATCCATACCTTCAGAGGTAAAAGCCAGGGTTTCGGAAATCGAAGGGGTTAATAATGTTGAAGTTGAATTGACTTTTGATCCACCCTACTCCCAGGACATGATGTCGGAAGTAGCCAAATTGGAATTAGGTTTCTTGTAATAAAATAAAATTAAAAAATATGTATCCAGAAGAATTGATTGCACCCATGCGTGCGGAACTTACAGATGTAGGCTTTAAAGAATTCAGGACTTCACAAGATGTTGAAGATCACCTCAAAGAACATAAAGGAACAACCTTTGTAGTGGTAAATTCCGTTTGCGGATGTGCTGCAGGAGCTGCCAGGCCAGGAGTGAGGTATGCATTGGATAAATCGTCCAAGAAACCGTCGACACTGGCAACCGTATTTGCCGGGAATGACACAGATGCTGTAGCCAAATTCAGGGAATTGGTAATGCCATATCCACCATCCTCCCCCGCCATGGCTCTTTTTAAAGATGGGGATCTGGTTCATTTTATAGAAAGACACCATATTGAAGGGAGAAATGCCCAGATGATCGGAGACCATTTAATCGAGGTATTTGAACACTTTTGTTAAGTAAAAGCCCTTAAGGGCTTTTTTTTTAACATTAAGCTGTAAAATGTTTGATCAAACTATACATGATTTATGGCTTTAGGCCAGCAATTGAGGTAATTTTCTTAAATTCCCTCATCTATCCGTATTACAGCCGCTTAATTAATATTTAACAGGTAAATTGCTTATTCTTTAATGCGTTTTTAAACGGATTCAAACAATAATTGCAAAGAAATTGATCAATTTTTATTAAATTTGATCCAAATATTATTTTGAATTGATCAGATTTGGAATTTTAAAATACATTTAATTAAATCAATATGTCCGATAATGCTAAACTCTCCTTTAAAGGAAAAGAATATGAACTCCCCGTTATTGAAGGTACTGAAAATGAACAGGCTGTAGACATTGCCAAACTTCGGGGGCAATCTGGTATGATCACCATCGATCCTGGATATAAAAATACCGGATCGACCAAAAGTGCCATAACATTTTTAGATGGAGAGCAGGGTATCCTAAGATACAGGGGTTACAATATTGAAGACCTGGCCGAAAATTCCAACTTTCTGGAAGTTTCCTATTTGTTGATCAATGGGGAATTACCTACTGCATCTCAGTATGAAACTTTTTCAAACAGAATCACCAAGCATACGCTTGTTCATGAGGATATTAAAAAAATTCTTGACGGGTTCCCTTCCGTTGCCCACCCCATGGGTGTGTTGTCATCACTGATTTGTTCCCTTACTGCCTTTTACCCCAACTCTTTGGATCCCAATAATACAGATGAAGAGATTCAACTGAGCATTGTCAGGCTAATGGCTAAAATGCCCACCTTTGCCGCATGGGCCTATAAAAATAAAATGGGGCATCCAGTAAATTATCCAGACAATAACCTGGATTATTGTGGCAATTTTATGAAAATGATGTTTGCCCTACCCTCCGAGAAATATGAAATAGACCCGGTAATTTCCAAAGCTTTGGATCAATTGCTAATCTTACACGCAGATCATGAACAAAATTGTTCCACTTCCACCGTAAGAATTGTAGGCTCTTCTCAGGCCAGCATCTATGCCTCTATTTCCGCAGGAATCAATGCACTTTGGGGTCCCTTACATGGAGGTGCCAACCAATCAGTGATCGAAATGCTGGAATCCATAAAAGCAGATGGAGGGGATTCTAAAAAATACCTGGAAAAAGCAAAAGATAAAAATGACCCATTCCGCTTGATGGGATTTGGTCACAGGGTTTATAAAAACTTTGATCCAAGAGCCCGAATCATCAAAAAAGCAGCTGATGATGTATTGAGTAAGCTGGGCATCTCCGATCCCGTTCTGGAAATCGCAAAAGAACTGGAAACGGCAGCATTAAATGACCCTTATTTTGTGGATAGAAAATTGTACCCCAATGTAGATTTCTATTCTGGTATCATTTACAGGGCTTTGGGAATTCCTACCGATATGTTTACCGTCATGTTTGCTCTGGGAAGGCTCCCAGGATGGATTGCTCAATGGAAAGAAATGAGGGAAAACAACGAACCTATCGGAAGACCCCGTCAGGTTTATGTAGGATCTACAGAAAGACCCTATGTCGCCATGGACAAGCGCTAATCGGTTAAGAAAACAATACACAAATTAAAAAAAGGGCTTTGCGGCCCTTTTTTTATTCAGAATATAATTAATAATTTACGGTGCTTTATAGGGATATGTTTTAAATTTTAGCAGCAAATAATTGTTTATCAGAATATTTTTTTATAATTTTGCACTTTATAATTAGATAAAATTTTTCTCCTACGCCGTGGGGTTCCTTATTGTTGATCGACACTGGGATATTTAGGAATACCGTGGCTTTGAGAAGTAAGGAACATTTCATGGAAAAAGAATTATTATTTTCAGACCTTGGGATTTCAGAAGAAATCCTAAGGGCAGTGGAAGATATGGGCTATACCCAACCTTCCCCTATTCAATCGCAGACCATCCCTCTATTGCTTCAAGGTGCTGATGTCATCGGACAGGCACAAACCGGAACAGGGAAAACAGCGGCATTTGGTATCCCTATCATTGATGGTATAGATGACTCCCTGAATAAACCTCAGGCACTTATACTTTGCCCAACCAGGGAACTGGCGGTACAGGTAGAGGGTGAGATCGTCAAACTTTCCAAATACAAGAAAAAAATCTCTTCAACCTGTATTTATGGTGGTGAACCTATCGACCGACAAATCCGAAGCCTGAAAAAAGGAGTTCAGATTGTGGTGGGTACACCAGGCCGAATCATGGATCACATGAGCAGAGGTACATTGAACCTCAGCCAGGTAAGTGTAATCGTGCTGGATGAAGCAGATGAAATGCTGGATATGGGTTTTCGGGAGGATATAGAAACCATCCTGAGCTCAATGCCCGAGGAAAGGCAAACCGTATTTTTCTCCGCTACCATGCCCAAACCCATACTGGAGCTAACCCGGAAATACCAGACGGATCCCGAAATCATCAAGGTACTCCGGAAGGAACTCACGGTAGAAAACATATCACAGTTTTATTATGAAGTTCGTTCCGGATTGAAAACTGATCTGATCAGCAGGTTGATCAACCTTCACCAGTACAAACTGAGTGTTATTTTCTGTAATACCAAAAGGGTTACTGATGAGGTTACTGAAGAACTTAACGCCAAAGGTGTGCCTGCTGAAGCATTGCATGGAGACCTCTCCCAGGCACAAAGGACCAAGGTGATGAATAAATTCAGAAAAGGACATTGTTCCGTATTGGTAGCCACAGACGTAGCTGCAAGAGGGATCGATGTTGAAAATGTAGAAGCTGTTTTTAATTTTGACCTACCTTTGGATGAAGAAAATTATGTGCACCGTATAGGACGAACAGGAAGAGCCGGTAAAACAGGTACTGCCATTAGTTTTGTGTCGGGAAGAAGAGATTCCCGCAAAATCGATGATCTTGAAAGGTTTATAAAAACCTCAATTGACAAGGCTGCCCCACCTTCTGTGGATCAATTGATTCAAATGAAGAAGGACCAACTGATCAAGGACATCCACAGGCAACTTGCCAAGCCAGATGAAAATCAGGTTTATGAAGAAGCTATAGGGAACCTTTTGGCTGAGGGATTGACCCTTGAGCAGGTAGCTATTGGGTTGGTAAAGCTTCAGCTGGGTGAGGCTGTGGATAAATTTAAAGAAATGAATTTTACCCCTGAAAGGGACAGAAGTTCGGGAAAAGACGACCGCAGACCAAGAAGGGAACGTTCAGAAAGAGACCGAAGCAGCAGAAGTCCCCGTTCCAGCGACAGAGGAGGTAGAAAAAACAAAAAAGAAAGAGAGCCTAATATGGCACGCTTATTCCTTAATCTTGGCAAAAAGGACCGTATCCGACCCAATGATATTGTTGGCGCGATAGCAGGCGAAACAGGAGTATCAGGGAAAAATATAGGTGAAATAGATATTTATGATAGTTTTTCCTTTGTTGATATCCCCAAAAAGGATGTGACTCATGTGATAAGTGTCATGAATACCAACACCATCAAAGGAAAACAGGTGAATTTTGAAATTTCCAAACCCTGATTCAATTTTGATGAAAATTAAATGAATCATTGGAGCCATCCTTAATTTAGGGATGGCTTTTTTATTTTATATCCGCCAAAGGTTTACGGATGATCCTTCCAGCTCAATCATGAATCCAACCATTCCTGATAACCATATCATAAACCTGTTGGTCTGCCCCTCCCCCACAGCCAAAAATTAGGATAGACCCCAAAAACAATAGTGATCTTAAATAAGTATGAGTGCGCACATCGAGTTAATCATTTCGCCCCAAATATACCCCTCGAAATGAAAAAAAAATTAGGACATTGTGTTTTTTTAATTAAAATTTAAACACTTTTAATAAATAAAAATGAATTTCTATCCATTTCACCTTATTTTTTACTCAATTCATTTCGGATCCGGCTCAGGGATTCAGGTTTGATGTTTAGGTAAGATGCCAGGTATTTTAAGGGCACGCGTTCCAGGTATACCGGGTATTTTTCCAAAAGACGGGTATACCGGTCTTTTGCTGATTCTGTCAATAAAGACAATTCCCTTCTTTCTCGCCATAAATAATACTGCTCCACCGCAGTCCTTCCGAATTTGTTACTGATAGGAAATTGTTCATAAAGTTGTTGCAAAAAATCGTAATGCAGGGAAGCCAGCACACAGTCATCCAGGGCATGGATATAAAACATGCCGGGGGATTGTTGAATAAAGCTGGAATAGGAGCAATTGAATTCATACTGAAAGGAAAAGTCAAAACTGATTTCTTCGCCACGGACCAAAACATAATGCCGGGTGATGCCCGAAAGCAAAATGGACAGATAGTTTTCAGTTTGGCCTTCTTTTAATATAAAGTCTCCTTTTTGGTATTTTCTGATCCGAAAACCCTGCTTAAACACCTCCCAATGCTTGTCCTCCATAGGCAGGTAGGCTGAAAGCACATTTCTGGCCTGGTTTAGTTGTTGTTCAATGTTTTGATTATCCATGCCTGCCATCATACGTCGAATCATTTGCTCGATGCTTATTTTTAGTTCCTGGTTTCATTCAATAGGGTTTTGGGTACTGCAATAACTCAATATGGTTAATTCTGTGCTTAAACTAAAACAGATGGGCAAATAATAAACCTGGATAGATCCATTTGTGGATAATTGATTCTTGGATACCTTTCCAGGATCTATGTAGAGATTGGATAGGCCATTGTTATGAGGGTTCGTAATTGGTTTATTGGTTTGATTTTAATTAACATACGTCAATTTTCAGCATCTTTTGGCATTTTACCTTTGGTGTATCATCAAATAAATACAACATGTCAAGCCACAACAATTTACAAGGCCTATCAACATTGCTCGATTTCGTACGCTTCACTTTCCTTGCCTCAGCAATAATTATCATCTGCCTTCAGTTCTACATAATTTTCAAATCCGAAGACCCGGATTGGTTGGACCACCTTCTGGAAATGGCATCGACCTGGTACATGTTTATGCTATTTTGCATGATCAGCTGGTACAAAAAAAAGAAATTTCCGGCCACCTGAATCCCAAAACACCTATACATCAATTCCTAACCTCCGATTGATTAAATTATCTAAATCGATATAGGTTAGTGGTTCAAGGCCTCTCTCCAGTGATCTCTGAATAACAAAATCCACCAAAAATTCCTTTTCACCCTTACTGCCAATGTCAATATCCAACTGAAAGGAGGATTTGGAAGCCTCAGGAAAATCCCGGATAAAGCCCAGGAAATGGTCGATATCCGCTGCACCAAGGGCAAATCCTTCCGATTGGGCCAATAGTGCCAATTCTTCCATCAACTGTATCCAAATATGGGTCATCTTTGGATCTTTTATCACCTCCCCAAAGCTAAGGTCATGCGCAGCTGTAATAGTGCCCAGGGTGGAAATGAACAAATACTTCTTCCAGATTTGGTGCAAAGCATCAGCCCTCCCCTCCATCGGGATGCCTGCCTGGTTCATATACTCGTAGAACCATTTATGGTTACTGCCTTCAGGGATAGAGGTGATTATTTTTCCAGGCCCACCAAGGTGTTTGACGTGACCCGGTTTAATTAAATTGGAAATCAAGTATATACAAGCATCCAAAACATTAGCTTCCGGGGCAACACCCTTAACCAGCTCAGCCGCATTGACCATGTTTTGTAAGGGTACCACCAAGGTTTGCTTGTCCATAATATCCGCATATGCTTTGGTAGCCAATTCAAGGGAATAGGATTTTGTGGCGATAATGACCACATCATATGCTCCTTTGGACCTATTATACAAATGCTGTGGATGGACCATATCCATTTTTCCCCCGGATTCAAAAATCAAGCCCTGTTTCCGGATATTTTTATAGGCATCATTCCTGGCGAAAAAAGTAACCTGAACAGGCAAAGCATTAGAACTTAGGAGGAGTTTAGCTCCAATAAATCCGCCTACCCCTCCTATTCCTACAATGGCAATCCTTTTTATAGCCTTCATATTTTTTTAATACTTTCACCTCCCCTTTTGGTAAAGGCCAAATTTGACATAACTCCGGCATTTTTACAAATCAACTACCAAAAACAACCCCATATTTTATCTTCCCCATTTGACTGGTTCTGACCGGTTATGGATATAGGGTTTGGCTAAAGCCAATGAGGCCGACAGGCACTTTAATGCCTACAGCTATTAGGCAATTGATAAACCAAAATCCTGTTTCTAAAATACCAAATAGATCAATTACATTAGCTACTTTAAAAGGAATGGTGCATTAGTCTATTCCTGAATAATTTTAATTTCAGAGGTTTATGGATTAAGGGGTTGACAAAAGCCAATGAGGCCGACAGACTCCTTATTACCTACAGCTATTGGGCAATTGATGAAGGAAAATCTTTTTTGTAAAATAGGGCCGAAAAATTATTCAGGAATACCACTTCAAAAGGAATGGGCTAAAGTCAAAGGATATTTAACTCTCCAGTTTGATTTAAAAACACCATAAAATTATTATTTTGAGGGGATTTATTCTTTACCCCACCAATAATTCAATAGACCCATGGCAGAGATCGCAAAAAATTGGCTATACCAGGAATTCCAACAAACAGGAAAGGATTATGCTTCATTGGAAGAGGTAAACGTTTATGACCCTTCCCATGATGATTTCAGGAACATCAATGAGGAATACCAACTGATTGATGATTGGCTGGAACCCAATAAAAACTGCCAATGGGCGGACATTGGTTGTGGGACAGGAAACTTCTCCATTTATTTCGCAAAAAAATGTAAAAAACTTTATGCCATGGATATTTCGGAGCCTATGCTTGATCTTGCCAAAAAGAAAGCAAAAGCGCAATTGGTTACCAATATTGAATTTCAACACAGCGGATATTTGAATCTGAAATTACCTGATGGGAGTCTGGACGCCGTGATGAGTTCCCTTTCCTTGCATCATTTGCCGGATTACTGGAAGGCAAAGGCTTTAGAAAAAATCTACCAGGTCCTTAAACCTGGAGGAAGACTCTACATTTACGATATAGTAATTCCTGATGTTCATGGGGATGAAGCTATACAGGGCTTTATTGACCGGCAAGCTGAGCGGGGTGGAGACTTTTTAAGAGAAGACACCCTCATTCACTTTAAAGAGGAATACTCCACTTACGACTGGATCATGAAGGGCCTAATTGCCAAACAGGGCTTTTCCCTCATCGGGGAAATTACCGAAGATGGAGTATTGAAAAGGTATCTTTGCCAGAAATAAAACCAAATCCCTGTCTGGAGACTACTTTTCATTTCTGTATTGACTTTCCGGAAAAAAGTACCGGTCATTATTTTTAGCCTTCATATGATGTAAATCCGGACCTAATACCATGAACGCTGAAATAGGATCACCTGCATTCGCAGGTCCCCACCCGGGTTGGTCATTCTCATCGGGATCTCCGCGCACCAAAAAATAAACAAATAATATTGCAATCCACTGGAAACTTCGCAATCAGGTTGACAAGTCAAAAAATCATCCTATTGCCCTTTTAAAATACAATTGATTCCAGCCTCCCATAAATTCTTTCAAAGCGACATTTTACTCGTACAAAGCCCTTAGGAAAGGGTTGAGACAGCCTTTCACCAATAATTATACCCAGGCATATGATTTCAAAAGCAATCCTTATCCGTTTAGTATATATCA
The DNA here is from genome assembly GCF_011290685.1 of Cyclobacterium plantarum. Taxonomy (GTDB): domain Bacteria; phylum Bacteroidota; class Bacteroidia; order Cytophagales; family Cyclobacteriaceae; genus Cyclobacterium; species Cyclobacterium plantarum. Next base: position 76,822 of record NZ_JAANYN010000004.1, on the reverse strand, counting down.
AAATACAGGAAATTTAGGTATCTTTATCGCATGCAAATGATGAAAGGATGGGCCCTTTGCCTGCTGATCTGTCCGTTCTTGGCCTGTACCAGTTTGAAGCCCATCCAACTATTTTCCGAGGAGGCATTAAAGGGATTGCAACAATTCTATGAGTTGGATTATAGTTTTACGAAAAGTTGCCTGGACGATTGTCGGTTTACCAAAATTAGTCAGTATGAAATCGAGAGAAGTATCAATTGCAGCTGTTCGGAATATGAGCGTGCGGATACGCTTGTGAGAGATTTGTACCATGCTTTGACAGATTATTATGATGGATTACACCGTTTATCCTCAGGAGAGCTGATAAGATACCAGCTGGATGGAACAGCAGCTGTGTTGGAAGGAGCCAATTGGAACCAACTTGAACCAGAACAGTTGAATGCCTACCAAAAGCTTTCAGAAATTGGTTTGAATGCTGTTGCAGGAAAATACAGAAGAAATAAAGTAACCCAATACATGCATGAAGCTGATCCTCACATCATGTTGATCAGTGAAAAGCTGCTATTTATTTTAAAAGAAAACCTATTGGGTATGCTTGAAATACAGGAAGAAAGCTGGTACATGTATTACAAGACTCAGGTAATCGATCCGGGTTTAAATTCAATGGAAAAAGAAGTGGTTACTGAAAAGTATTATCAGTTGCTGGATCAAGGAACCAGAATTAGGGAAAAAACGCTGGTACTGATCCGCATTCTGGAAACCCTTTCATCACAGCATCGGGCCTTATCAGGCATGAAGTTAAATGGTGATTTTTTTGAGGACGGAGTACGTTCAATGACCAACAGATTAAATGATTTACATTATGCACTTGAGCAACTGAAGCAATGAAAGAAAGATTGGATAGCACATTTTTAAGTGAATTGGCGGATGACTTTTTAGAAATAGCCAAAAAATTCAATGATTTCCGCTTTGAAAAAATAAGCCAACAGGAAATCAGCCAGGATACATTTATAGAAATGGGGAAGAATGCCCGTGTACTTATGGATTCGGCCCGGGAAATGAAATTGCTTTCCACCCTTATTGTGGAAAAAGAAACTTCGGAAGCCCTTGTTCAACTAAAAGTGATCAATCTGGAGATCAAAGAAACCATTACTTCACTCAAGCAGATCCAGGTTGCTTTTGATCTGATTGGCGGCTTGGGTGCTTTGGCAATGGCTATTGTGGAAAAAGACCCGGCCACCATTTCCGATAAAGTCAATAACTTAATGACTTTATTTAAAAAAAAAGCAGGTTAACCATGGGTGAGAAAAATTCATCAAATAATAAAGACTCTGGCGATCGGATAGAAAATGCTTCTCCTGTTTGCTTTTCCGAACATCCGGAGATCATGAAGGACTACCGCCTTCCAGATCCAGAAGAAATCAAGTTTTCAAATCCTAAAAACAAGGCCAAATAAAGCATTTTGAAACTTTAACAAGTAAAAATCCAGAACATATTATTCCCACTTTGCAAACGGCGAGTTTTCGGAAATGAGTTTTGGGTTGATGCTTAGATGGCTCGCCTTACCAGGGAAATTCAATTTTGCTCCAAAAAGGTTTGGCACCTGCAATTTGCTTTATTTTGTAAAAGCAAATTGAATTCAGGTTCATTCAATTTTAGCAAGTCGCTGTTTGACAACAAAACCAGAAGCGTTTTCGGAAGTGCGGGTAAGATGATATAACCTTTCATGTACCAAAATGAGCATGACCTGTATTAAACCGATAATTCCTGAAATGTTTCATCAATTATTTTTATTTTAGGCCGATCAATTAATAAGAAGACTTAAAATGAAGAAAAACAACACGCCCGAGGAAGGTAGTTCCAGGAGGAATTTTCTTAAAACATCCGCGACAGCAGTTGCCGGATTTTACATTGTACCCCGCCATGTACTTGGAGGACCGGGATTTAAGGCTCCCAGTGACAAACTCCGGATAGCAGGAATAGGTGCCGGAGGAAAGGGATACAGTGATATCAGGAGTTTTTATGAAAGTGGAAATGCAGATATCGTTGCTTTATGCGATGTAGACCCTGAAAGGGCTTCCCGTAGTATAGAAGCTTACCCCAAAGCTAAGTTTTACAAGGATTTCCGGGAGATGCTGGAAAAAGAAGGTAATAATATTGATGCTGTTTCCGTATCTACCCCGGACCACAACCATGCCGTACAGGCCCTTACTGCCATGAAAATGGGCAAGCATGTGTATGTGCAGAAGCCCCTTACCCATACCATTCAGGAGGCCAGGATGCTTACTGAAGCAGCTGAAAAATACAAACTCGTCACCCAAATGGGAAACCAGGGTTCTTCAGGAGATGGCGTACGGCAAATGCGTGAGTGGTATGCAGCCGGATTGATCGGTGAAGCCACTAAGGTACAATGCTGGACCAACAGACCGGTTTGGCCTCAGGGTGTTCCATGGCCAGGTGAATCAGGAAAAAAAGCCCCAAAAAACCTGGATTGGGATCTGTGGTTAGGTACTGCAGAAGAAAAAGGTTACGTGGAAAACCTGCATCCCTTCAATTGGAGAGGCTGGTGGGAGTTCGGAACCGGTGCGTTGGGTGACATGGCCTGCCACATCATGGAACCTGCTTTCCGGACTTTAGATCTGGGCTATCCCACAGAGGCGGAATGTAGCGTAGGATCAGTATATACAGGCGAATTCACCCAGGGTTATTTCCCAAAAAGTTGCCCGCCATCCTCTCACATCACCCTGAGATTCAAGAAGCCGGGAGGTGAGGATTTGGAGTTCCATTGGATGGATGGTGGCATCAAACCCAGCAGACCGGAGGAATTAGGGCCAAATGAACAAATGGGAGATGGCGGAAACGGTGTCATCATTGAAGGTACCAGGGGTAAAATGATGTGTTCCACTTATGGTATAGACCCCAAATTGCTGCCTACTTCCATCAATGAAAGCGTTAATGTGGCCCCAACCCTCCCTAGAGTTGAGGGTGCTATTGGCGGCCATTATGCCCAATGGGTCAATGCTTGTATTGCAGGTCATGGCTCCAAGGAATACCAGGAACTCAGTTCTCCCTTTTCCATTGCAGGTCCTTTGACAGAATCGGTCTTGATGGGCAACCTGGCGATCAGAAGCTATGATTACAGGGTAGAAAAGCCAAATGGTAATGGTTACGACTATCCGGCAAGAGATATCAAATTGCTCTGGGATGGTAAAAACATGAAAATAACCAATTTCGAACCAGCCAACCAATTTGTGAGCAAGACCTACCGGGAAGGCTTTCAATTGCCAACTGTTTGATTGTTAATAAAATCTAATAAGCCGCTGAAGGAAAGTTTTCTTCAGTGGCTTTTTTATTTGGGTAGTGTAAAGTAAAAAGTAGTGCCCAAACCAATTTCTGAAGTCAGCCAGATTCTTCCACCCATATGTTCCACTGTTTTTTTGACTATGGCAAGCCCGATCCCTGTACCTTCGTAGGCTGAATTGGAATGCAGCCTGTTAAAAATCAGAAATATTTTATCATGGTAGGACTTATCGATGCCGATTCCATTATCAGCAACAGAAACCAACCATTCATTTTCCCGGGAATCCATTTTTATCTCTATGGTTGGAGACGCATCCTTTTTACTATACTTCAAGGCATTTCCAACAAGATTTTGAAACAATTGGACAAGCAAATACCGCTCTCCTTTCACTTCATTCAAATCTTGATAAACGATTTCTGCCTTACGCGCTTGAATCTGCTTTCGGTAAAGATGCAGTACTTCCTTAAGAATGGATTCCAAATGAATCGAAGAAACCTCCTCAGCCCCCCTTCCAACCCTTGAATAGGTAAGCAAGTCCAATATAATCTGCTTCATTCTATTGGCACCATCCACAGCAAAATGGATATATTGCAATCCTTTCGCATCCAATTGCTCCCCATACCTGCGACCTAGTAAGTTAATAAACCCACTGATCATCCTTAATGGCTCTTGAAGGTCATGAGATGCAACATAGGCAAATTGTTCCAACTCCTGATTGGACAGGGCCAAATCATGAGCCTTTTTTTCCAGCACCTGATTCAGGTTTTGCTGCTCTTTGATTTTCTCTGCTACAAGCTTCTTAAGTTTTACGGGTTCAATAGTCTTCTGATATACAAACAGCCCCATCATACCGGCGAAAACCAGACCAAAAACCGAAAATAAAAAAGTGTTTCTCAGATAGGTTGGATACATTAGCTTTACAAAAAGATACCAATCTCCTTCTTCAAAGAAGGCTTTGTGCACAACTCCCGTTTCAAAATCCGGTTCCTGATCAAAATCAAATAAGGGATAGGCAGCTTCACCATCTATTTTGGCCAATTGGTAAATATAATTTTGACTTTGACCGTCAGGTTCAAGTTGCAAAGATTTTCTGAGTGTCTCCAATCGGATGATCACGGCAGCAAATCCCCAAAAAAGACCTTCTTTAAATAAAGGTAACCTACCCACCATACCCATTCCGCCTTGCCTAAGTTCAAATGGGCCTTCAAAATATAATTTTTTTCTTTCAATCGCTTTCTCAGCAGCTTGTCGGTGAATCTTATCCTCAAAAATATTAAATCCAATTACTGCTTCATTTCCCTCAAGGGGATATGTCTTGATGATGGTTTCAGCTTCTACCAGTTGAAGTGCATCCAGCGTAGGGTTCTGGCTCAATACCTTTCGGCTTAATGACTCAAAATCACTCTCTATCAAGTCCTTCTCCACCAAAAAAGCTAACAGTTCAGTAGAACTAACGCTGTTGGCCAGAGAAATAGCCAGCAGGTTCTGGACCTTGGAGGCTTCTTCCTTCACCAGCAGTATTTCGTTGGATCTTTCTATGGTATATACCCACCTGGAAAGTAAGAGTACAAGCAAGCTTAAAAACAAAAATACCAATCCACCTAAATGCAGGGGGCTAAACTCTCTAAACCTTTTCCTCATGGTTATTTTCTACTTTTGGCAAAGTAAAATAAAAAGTACTCCCCTTCCCTTCTTCCGACTCGACCCAAATTTTCCCACCGAGGTTTTCAATGATTTTTTTCACAATGGCCAGTCCCATTCCGGTACCCCCATACTTTTCTTTGTTGTGCAGGCTTTGGAAAATGATAAATATTTTTTCATGGAATTGGGGGTCGATTCCTATCCCATTATCCGATACGGAAAACAGCCAGCTATCATTTTCAGATTTTGCGGAAATATTGATCAAAGGAGGGACATCAGGTGAACTGTACCTCAGGGCATTTCCAACCAAATTACTAAACAATTGAGTCATGGGGGACTTGAAGGTAATCAAGACGGGTAATTTATGGTATTCGATCCTGGCCTTCTTTTCAGAAATCGCTTTTCGGTGAAGCAGGCATACTTCGTCCAAAATATCATCCAGCTGGATGATTTTCAACCCTTCTTCATTTTTTCCCACCCTGGAATATTCCAACAAATCGAGAATGATCTGACGCATGCGCTTTGCACCTCCAACGGCAAAATTAATATATTGATGGGCCTTTTCATCCAGCACATTTCCATACTTCCTTTCCAACAGCCCAATAAAGCTGCTTACCATCCGGAGCGGTTCCTGCAAATCATGTGAGGCCACGTAGGCAAACTGCTCCAATTCCTTATTGGAAACCTCCAATTCTTTGGCCCGTTGTTCGAGTTGCTGGTTCAGGGCCTGCAGAGACTCTTCATATTCTTTGCGGTAGGAGATATCCGTCATGGCACCCACCACGCGGCTTACCTTGCCCTCCTTATTTCTAATAAAAACCGCCCGATCCATCACAAATGCATAATATCCATCCGCCATCAGAAAACGGTATTCTTCAAACCAGTTGGTCAGGGAGGTACTTTGCATGTATTCACTTATTTTGCGTCCCACCCTATCCCTGTCTTCTGGATGAATCAAACTAAACAAAAAATCAAAATCGGGCTTGATTTTTTCCAAATCATAGCCAAACAAGGTACTGAACCCCTTTCCCCAAATTAATCGGCTGTTTTCTACATCGAAATCCCAAATGGCATCATTGGTGGCCTCGGAGATTTTTTCGAATCGCTCATTGGACTGCCTGATCTGTTCTGCAGCCTGCTTTCTTTCTGTAACATCACGGAAAAAGACGCTGATACCTTCTTCTGATGGACTGGCATTTACCTCCAACCATAGATTTAAAGGGGGATAATATTCTTCAAAAGTTATCGGACGCTGATTCTTGATGGCATTGACATATTGATCGTAAAATCTCGTTTCACCAGTAGAGGGAAACTTCGCCCACAAACTTAAACCCAATATTTCTTTCCTTTTAATGCCCAGTAATTTTTCAGCATTTTTATTCCAGTACATTACTCTCCAATCTTTGTCTAGGGAGAAAAATGCTTCTCCTATGCTTTCTAATAAGGTGTTTTTCTCATCATAGGCCTTTTGAAGGGACAGCTGGCTATTCCTTCGCTGAATGGCAGCAGATAAATTGGAACTGATATTCTGCAAAAAGGAGATTTCACTATCAGTCCATTCCCGCTCCGTGGTACAATCGTCAAAACCAATAAAACCAAAAAACTTCTTGTCCATCATGATGGGCAGGACCAAACAGGATTTGTTTCCCTGCTCTTGCAAAACCTCCTTAAACCTTGTCCCATCAGGCAGCTCAGAAGTGATGACCTGGTAGGTTTGCCCTTTTTCCAATGGTACAAAAATTTCCGAAAATTCCCCTACATCGATATTCTGCAAAATTGGATTGTCAATCTGCGGATCTACACGATCACCTGTCCACTCAAAGCGCTGACTACATAATTTCTTTCCACTCTCCGGATCTAAATGATTTTCGAAGTAATACACCCTATCCACATGGACCACGCTTCCTGCAATCGCAAACACCTTATCCAGGGCCTGGTACCAATCCTCTGATTGTAAAAATGTACCAATAACTTTCGTAATGGCAGAAAGCAACTCATTTCTTCTTTCCAATTGCTGTTCCAGCATTTTGCGGTTATGGATATCCTGAAAACTACCGTAAAGCCGGATACATTCACCCTCTCTGAACTCGGCCTCCCCGATACTTCTTACCCAACACTCATTTCCCGAAGCATCTATCAGCGGCAATTCATAATCCCAGCCAGTACCCGACTCAATGCCCTTTTTGACCGTTTGAGCCACAAATTCCCTTACGTCTTCCCTGTAAAAGCCTATTGCAGAAGCTACATCAAGATGTTCATGCTCCCCAATTCCGTAAATTTCCCTGCTTATTTTAGATAAATAAAGTTCATTATTCAGAACATCAATTTCCCAGCTGCCCACCCTCGCCAGTTGGGTAGCATTATCCAGAAGGTTTTGTAAATCCTTCATCCCGGTGATATCGTACCCATAAGAAAAAACCAGCCCTTCTTCACCAAAAGGTTCTGAAGAGTTCCAGGAAATCCACCGGATTGCTCCTGATTTGGTCAGGTAGCGGTTCACAAAATTGCGTGCCTTTTGTTCTCTTGCAAACATTTCCGGCAATTCATTTTTGGTTTTCGCAATGTCCTCCGGATGTATGAAATCCATAAATGGTCTGGAGACCAATTCTTCCGGAGAATAGCCCAATAATTTACAAAAAGCAGGATTGACCTTAACAAAATAACCATCAGGAGCCGTAATGGCCAGGATTTCCGGAGCACTTTCGAACAGCAACATCATTTCGTCTTCCTGCTGCTTCCTCAATATCTCGGCTCCCAAAAATGCCCCTAGGGATTGAAACAGGTGGCTATTGGTCAAAATATCATTGTCCCTATCCTCTGCAAAAAACAACAATACACCCATCACTTCTTCTTTCTGGAGGAGCGGTATGCCAACAGCTGTTTTCAGTTTACCCTTACTAAGCAAACTTTTGCGGTAAAACCCCTGCACCGCTGACAAATCTTCAAAAACCTGGGGTTTTCCGTTCTTCCAGACGAGGCCTGGAAGTCCCTCTCCATATAGAAAACTTTCTTTGCTCCCTGCTAATTGGAAAAGCCTTTCAGTTTTCCAATATCTTTGTACCAGATTTACCTGTTTGCCTTTGATACCTGCCCACCAGATTTCCGCACCTACCATGGCTCCATATTGGCTAAGGTATTCCAGAACCTTTCCAAGGGTTTCTGTTAGGTTGGCTTCAGTTTTGAAAAATCCGGAAATTTCATGCTCTAATTCCTGCTGAAGGGAAACTTTCTTTATTTCGGATACATCCCGTAATACGCCTATCATGCGTAAGGGTTTGCCCTCATCATTCCTAATCATGTACCCTATCTCTTCGGTATAGATATAAGTACCGTTTTTATGGCAAAAACGAAACTCTTTGTACCAACGGTTTTGATCTGGATTAGCTAAAAACTGTTCCCATTCTTCTTTATTGTTCTCAGCATCAATGGGATGCATAAATCCGGCCCAATCGGCAATTGTGGCTATTTCTTCTCCTCTTTCAAAACCAAATATCCTGTAAAAACCATCCCCCCATTCAAAGCGATCATTGATCACATCCCAGTCGTAAATGGCATCATTGGTGGCTCTGTTCACCAACTCATACCGTTCATTGCTTTTCTTAAGGGCCCTTTCAAAAGCCACCCGCTCACTGATATCAATACCCATGCACTGGATTTCAGAAGGATTTCCCTGACCATCCACCATGCAGATAAAATCCCAAAGTGTAGTGACTGTACCACCGCCTTTTTTGGGCTTATCTATTTCAATCTTGAATACTTCTTCCGGCTTGTCTATGCATTTTTCCACCACCGCTATCACCCGCTGATGATCATAATCACAAATGGAGGGCATGCAGCTCTTGCCGATGATTTTACCATCAGGGTATATCCATCCAAAATCTTCAATAAATTTTTTATTGACATAGGAATAATTCCCCTCCAGATCGGTTCGGATCACAAAATTGGTCTGAGACTCATAAAAGCCCCGATACCGGGCCTCACTGGTTTTCAGCTTCTCCTGGGTCTCCATCAAACGTGTAATTTCCACGCTGTTGATTACCACACCCTGGACTGCCTCATCCTCCACCAGATTCGTAGCCACACTCTGGAGCCAGCACCAGCCGCCACCCTTGATTTTAAAACGAAAAGGGGACGATTTGATCCTTTTCCTTTTTGCCATATTCTGGTATTCCAGCTCAATTCTTCCCAAATCATCCGGATGGAAAAATTCGCTGGCCCTTCTGCCAATTAGTTCCTTTTCCGAAAAGCCAACAATCGATTGGAAATTGGGACTTACATATAAATATTCCCCATCAAGATTCAAAATAGCAGTCAAATCTGATCCCTCCTGAACCAGTGCCCTGAACCGCTTTTCACTTAAAGCCAATTCTTTTTCGACCTGTTTTTTATGGGTAATATCCACCATTAAACCTCTTAAGGCCACCGGCTTTCCATTTTCCTTGACCAGAGTTACCAGATCATTGATCCAGACATCCCTACCATCCGCCGCCTTCATCCGGTATTCAAAACTGTGGTCCCTCCCTGCCTTGGTTTGGGTTGCACAATAGTTTAAGGCATGAAACCTGTCATCGGGATGGATGTGTTTTTGCCAAAATTCCGGGTCTGACTTCCACTCCTCGGGGCTATAACCTAAAATGGTTTCGACCTGTTGGCTGATAAAGTTGAATTCCAGGGTTTCCACATCAGCTTCCCAAACTATTCCGTCTATGGTCTGGATCAGATCCGCAATTTTACTGTTCGATTGCTTTAATTGCCTGCTGGCTTCCTTCTGATCAATCGCTGTAACTAAATTATGCGTAATGGTTTCCAATAATTGCCGCTCCTCCCTTAAAAAAGAATTTTCCTTCATTTTGAATTGTGGGGAAGGTTTAAAAGTTATGGTAATATGCAGCGGATTGCCTTCTTTGGTGTTAAAATGTTGTTGAATAAGGTCCTTTGAGGCTTCAAAACCTGGGCTTTCAAATATTTTCCCCCCATATTCGATTTGGGCTCCCGTCCGTTCGGGATACTGCCATCCTGAAGGTAGGACTTCAGCCGTTCTACTCAACAACCGGTCAATATCTTGTTCCTGGTTGCAAGATCTGGTTATTTGATACAGGCAATGTTGCTCTTTGATCCTTTCATTTAGGGAAACCAAGGTATCATCCAGTTTGATCTGAGCCCTTTTCTTTTCAGTAATATCCAAAATAACAGCATCCCAAACCGTACTGCCATCCTCCATTCTCTTGGGCATTCCGGTACCCTTATGCCAACGTTCAGACCCATCAGGATGATGGTAACGCCATTCATGAGTCCAGAATGACAGGTTTTTAGCTGATTCCTTAATCGATGCCTTATGCTCCATAAGGTCTTCTTTATGATACCTGGCCCATACCTCTTGGTTATTTTCCATGGCCCTTATCGGAGGTATTCCCCACAACAGATTTGCCCCATTGCTTACCAATTGCAATTCATCGCTTCCATCTGGATAAAGCTTGTACCGGTACACGACACCAGGAATGTTGTCGTTCAGGGTTTTGAATTGTATTTCGGTATTTTTTCTTTCGGTAATGTCCGTATGTGTTCCGGACATGAGTAATGGTTTCCCATCTTCCGACCACTTCACTACCCTTCCCCGGTCATTGATCCAGACTTCGTGGCCGGCTTTATGGATCATCCGGATCTCAATATCATAAAATTCGGTTTTTCTGTCAAAGCAATCTTTCAGTGCGGCGTCCGAATGGGCCAGGTCCTCAGGATGTACCAACTTGTACCAGGTGTCCATGTTGACCGGCTGCAATTCTTCCAAAGTATACCCCACAATTTCCGCCCACCTGTTGTTAATTTTGACTTCATTGGTCTTCACATTCCACTCAAAAGTACCCACCCTGGTGGCCTCAATGATATTATTGAGCCTGTTCTTTTCTTCCTGCAGGATTTCTCTGGTTTTCTCCAATTCCCAATGATTCTTCCTCAATTCTACCAATTTGATGACCTGATCGGCCAGGGCGGAGAGGGAAGCCTTTTGGTTGCCATTGATCTTTCTGGGCTTGGTATCTATTACACACAAAGCACCCAGGGAATTCCCATTTGGTGTGATTAAGGGTACTCCTGCATAAAAAACGATATGTGGTTCCCCTTTGACCAGAGGATTATCCCTGAACCGGGGATCTTTTCGGGCATCCGTAACAATAAATATGTCCTCTTTACTTTTCACCGCATGCAGGCATATGGACTGGTCCAGTGGTGTTTCAGTCAATTCCAATCCGTGATGGGCTTTGAAAAACTGCCGGTCTGAATCCAAAAAGGTGATCAGGGAAATCGGAGTTTGGCAAATCTGAGAAGCTATGGCAACCACATCATTGTATTCCTTTTCAGGAAGTGTGTCTAAAAGTTTAAAATCTTTTAATGAAAGCCAGCTTCCTAAATTACTCTTTCTTTCCATAGCAAATAAAAATTCATTATGAATTTACTCTTCCCTTATGCAACCGCCAATAAACCCAAAACTTTTCTGGAAAAAGACATTTGATTTTTCAAGTGTAAAAGCAGATGTATATCATTTTCAAAATAATAAAGATCTAGTAGAAAAACATAAAAATACCGAAAGACTTTATGACCCTTCCATTACTTCAAGAATCGACTGAACTTTGGGTTTGTTTTTTATGCAAAATATTTTTTTGTTGTCGCCAAGTAAAATCCTCTCGGAATTATTTTAAAAACGAATTCTAACCTTTTTGATTTTGTCAATTTCACATAAATATAAAAAACAAGTTTGGTTAAGCTTCCTTCACAGGTGGTAAACTAATTTTTAATTACAAACATCAGCTCTAATTGGAAAAAAATTGCCCTATTCTTATAAAACAGTGCAATATAATAAAAAACAAATATCCTTTTTTATTTATTAACATTTCAAACCAAATTGAATGGCCTATTGGTGCTGGAGGAATCGTAAATTCCCAATATCAAGGCAAGTGATCTTCTTGCATCTTTTCCTGTCACCATAGGATGGCGATCATCATTGATGGCTGCCACCATGTCTTCTACCTGGCCCTGGTGCAATTTAAAATCAATGGCCATTGGGTCTGAAGCCCCGCTCCCGCCCGGATTGCCGCCATCTTTTTGATTTCCTTCTTCTCCCTTTACATTCCAGGTGACAATTTTCCCCGCTTCCAGGATGATGTTTCCTTTATCCCCATAAATCTCAAGGCGCTCCGGATTTCCGGGATAAAGGGATGTTCCTCCCGTTATGGTTCCCAAAGCACCATTTTTGAAATTGACAAGCGCCGCACCCAGGTCCTCCCCTTCGATTCGATGGACCATGGTTTTTACTTGCCCATAAACCGTTTCGGCGTCTCCCATGATGTCCAGCAACAAATCAATGGTATGAACACCCTGATTGATCAGTGCAGCACCCCCATCACCCTCTTTCGTTCCTTTCCAACTGCTTGTTGAATAATAAGCCGGATCCCGGTACCAATTGATGGCAGCGGTCCCTAAAAGTAATCTCCCTATTTTTCCTGCCCGGACAGCCTCTTTTAGTTTCAGGTAACCCGGCTTTAACCTGTTTTGAAAAATCACACCCAATTTCACTCCAGCTTCCTCGCATGCCTGGATCAATTGGTCAGCCCGGTCCAGACTCACCTCTATGGGTTTTTCCAACAAGATGTGTTTGCCCGCTTTTGCTGCAGCAAGGGCAGGTTCCAGATGCTGCCCACTATGGGTACAAATACACACCACTTCAATTTCTTTGCGGGCTAAAAATGCGTTCAGTTCGTGGTCTGCCGGAACCTTGAATTTTTCAGCAGCCAATTTGGCTCTTTCTGCACTGGAACTGCACACCGCAACCAAATGACTATCTTTGCAGGCTTCTATAGCTGCAGCATGCATCCCGGCTATGGCGCCTGTCCCAATAATTCCAAATCCCAATGGTTTGTTCTGACTCATCTTATGTATGCTTTTGATTTTTAAAATTGCTGATCATTTCCTCCATCACCCAGTTGGTTCTTGCTGCAGACTTTCCCCTGCTGGGACAAATATCCTGCTTGCCCAAAAGCTCATCGACTATGCTTTTGATCAAATAATACTGGATATGCTCAGGCATTTCAAATTCAAATACCTGCTCCACTTCCCCGTCTCTTCGCAAGCTGACATTCGTCCCCCAAAAACAGGGAAAGCTTATTTCTCCTGCTGATCCAATAATTTTTATTTCATCCTTTTTGGAGGATTCGCCTGTTGTAAAGCACCAACTTCCCGTTCCCAATACCCCGTTTTTGAATTTGAAGTTGCCCAAAACAATATCTTCTGCGGGATAATCGCCTGCCTGATTCAAAGCCTGTCCGTTTACCTCCTCAATGGGGCCAAAAAGAAAATCCAGAAAGTCCAACTGGTGGGAACCCAAATCATAAAAGTAACCTCCACCGGCCACATCAGGATGAATGCGCCAGTTATCTTTTGGGTCCTGTTTTACATCAGGATGCCTGGGCTGATTTATCGTAATCCCCACATACCTGGGTACCCCTATTGCTCCTTCATCCACCAGGGATTTTACTTTCAAAAAGTTGGGCAAAGTCCTTCTGTAATAGGCCACAAAAAGTGGCACCTGTGCATTTTCACAGGCCTCAATCATCTGAAGGCATTCCTTATAGGTCCTTGCCATGGGTTTTTCCACATAAACAGGCTTTCCTGCAGCAGCCGCTTTTTGGGCCAGCTCCAGATGCGCATTTGGAGGAGTGGCAATGTAAATGGCATTGACTTCAGGATCATTGATCAGTTTATCTGCATCATCATACCATTTGGGAACACCATGCCTTTTTGCATAATCAGCTGCCTTATCGCCGTTTCTACGCATGACGGCCACTAGTTTGGAGCCCTTTACCTTCTGCATGGCTGGAGCACTCTTTTTCTCGCATACATCCCCAACGCCAAGTACACCCCACCTTAACTCTTTATCCTCAAATTTATTCATAAGGTTAAACTTAGGAAAAAGTTTTTAAAAGTTGGTACTCAATCAGGCCGTAGATTTCAAATCGCCGGCCAATTCGACCTGAACATGTATTGTTTCAGGGGACCATTACCTCCCAAAAACGGGTTTTCTTGTCTTTTCCAGCCGGACCGGATACTTCTAAAGTAACATTATAATGTACTCCGGATTCCGGGTATTGATACACGGGGTGCTGCTCCGTGGAATAAGCACCGTTTCCAAAATCCCAGTACCATGCTTCAACCGCTCCAAGGGATTCATCCCTGAAAGCTACCGTTCTGTCTTTATGCTCCATCAAACCAAAAGACCAATCAGCCTTTATTTGCGGTTTTTGGTCTTTTTCCAGGGGCATCAACCTGAACGCACACAGGTAGGAGGCGTCTGATACCATTCTTGTGTCGTGCGATAAATTGAAATGGCCATCCCTCTCTCCTCCATCAAAATCCAATACCGACCAGGATAAACCGATTACCTTGTTTTCATAAAGCTGAGATACCAGGGCATGATCCGGTCCTTCGAATGGTGCCTGGTCAAAGGGGGTAATCCAAAATTCCAGCGTTAATTTTCCTGAGGCCCCATGTTCCAAATCAAAATCATAAGCATGATGTGCAAAAGGGAAAGCAGCAATCCAGGGTTGGGCTCCCCAAATCAAGGTCCAGCTGCCGTTAACCGGAGGAGTAAAAATATGGTAATTTTGGGCATGATAGCCACTGAATGCCAAATGGTTTTGGATATGTACCGGATGATTTCCCCATTTTCTGGCCTCCGGAAGGAGCGGATTATAAATAAAAGGCCCGCCGGACATGTCTCCGTCTACCACAATTTCGAAAATGTCATTTAAATATCCTTTGGGATTAAACCGTTCGAAATCCCAAAAATCGTCATAGGCCTCATATAAAAAATATAACCGGTTCAAACCACTGACCCATCCTACTTTCACCCGAACATTGATGTCGGTAGTGTCAATCTCAGCCCCATGCCCATCTTCCGTATCTTTTAGGTAAGAAGTGCCATAAGTGTAGGAATCGGGTACCCTTTCCCAATCACCTGCTTTGCCATCAATCTGAGGCATGTTTTCCGGGGAAAACTGATAAATTTTAAAAACCATCCCTTCCCGGGCAGTAGCATATGGCACGGGAGTGGTTTCCTGAGACCACACCGATGAAGCAGAAAAGAGTAACAGGTTTACAATCAAACCAAAACTCAACCGATTTCCGGGATCAATCATTATTCATATTCTTTTTCGTAAATGGGAATCTCCTCACCATGCCAGGGGAAAGCATAACTGGGAGGATTTTTAAATCGGGACATTTCTATTTCCAGCTTCACTACTGATCCGGGGCTTATTTCTGCCTGGAAGAATTTATGGTCTACGGTATCGAACTGGTAAGGATATTTTTCGATTTGATTTACTCTATGGATCTGGTGTTCTCCAAACATACCAGCCTGGACAATTACCTTTCTCGTTTCCGTGGGATGAAGGTTAACCAAAGTAAGTGATACTCCTGCCCTTGTTATTTGCTCTACAAGGGCAGCCATATTGGGGGGGATGCCGGATCTTTGCCTTTCAGGATCAAAATACCGGACCGAGGTATGCAACAAGCCTCCATGATAAATATGGTTGGGCGCACCCAGCATGGTTTGAACCAGGCCCTCCAATATAACCGGATTGAGGTTCAGCCAATGGTGCACATCCTGTTGATCAGGGGTGGATGTGTCATTTCTTATTTTTCCCAGTCGATCTTGCATTTCCTGATAGGTAGCCTTTAAGATGTCTACCGGATAATCTGGAACATTTCCTTCTAAATAACCCATCCAGGTTGCCGTGTTTCGCTCCTCTCCCTTTCCTTTAACGTATTTCAGCTGCTTCATTTCTTCGGGATCCAACAGCTCCTTTACCCTTTCCCAATCTTTCTTTTTTCTGGACATGTACCAGATATGTGTGGGATACATGGCCTGCAAGGGCCTGTAATCGTACCAGCCCCTTTGGTCATAACGGTGGGGCAAAAGCTTTTTCCCATTTTCTACCCTTGCCTCCCTGCTAATGGCATCAATAACGGAGTTGGGCAATTCCAAGTAACTGTCATTTCCTGATATCAGGTAGGCATTGGAAGCACCTATGGTAGTGGCCTCCAATTTATTCCTTACCCCATGTGGCCATTTCCAACCATAATAACCACCCCACCAATTGCCATCCATGTGCTCGCCAATCTCACCGGATAAGCCCACATTGTCCGGAATAATGCCTCCATTTTTTTCCACCCTGCCCATCCAGGCTTTTACATAATCAAGTACCCAGTCCTTGTATTTTTCCTCTCCGGTATACATGAAGGCATTCAACATCAAACTCGTGGATGCCAGGTTCAGGGGAACATCCCCTTTCATCATCCGTTCGTTCAAAGCTTCCAGGATATAGGCAAATTTCTCGTCATTGTTCCAGTCTTTACCAGAGCTGACATTTGGGATATCATCGTAAGGCAGCGGGTAGTTGGATAGAATGGGTCTATGGGTCACCCAGTCTTCCGCAGTATTAACCATTCTGGGCCCCAAACTGCCATTAAGGGGGGAACGGATGATTTTGAGATCACTGTCAAAATTGGAGTTTTCCGTACCGTCGTCAAAATACATTTCAGCAAATTTCAAGGCTCTTTGCCTCATTTTCTTATCTGTGGGATCCGCCAAACCAAAAAAGTAAAAATTGGTGTATGCCTCCCCGTGATGCATCCAATCGTAGCCGGCATCAAATTCATCTACGATCTGACCATATTCGGTGAATTGCCGGGTTACCCCTTCCCATAGTTTTCTTGAAAGAGGATCTATTTCATCAGGGCCTCCCAGGGCATAATACAGGGGGAAATTGTAAAAACTTTCATAGCCATCATCCGATCCGTCCATTCCGGGCCATTCATCCCTCCATATCAAGGTTCCATCCGGATGGGTGTATTTTTTTACGAATTCCATGGCTGCCGGATAGAGCGCATCCATTAATTGCCTTTGCAGCAAGGCCCATTCCGGAGGCGGAGCAGGCGAGTGGTAAGGTACCGATTTAATGGAATCCATTTCTACCTGGGAAAAACCAGGATAAAACAGCGAATAAAGAAAAAGTACCAGGCCGGGCTTCAGTAATTTTTTCATCAAAGGATATTTTGGAACGGGAATATAACAAAAGATGCCATCAAATTGAAATGATAAAAAAGGCTTTAATGCTTAATTCTCAAAAAGTTCAGGTTCATTTTCCATAATATTAAGTTGCATTGTAACCAGGTTGTTTTTACCTTTTAGGTATTTAAAAAAAGAAATCCAAATCCACTCTATCCATTTATGAAAATCTCCCGGCAAACTTTCTTCCATTTTTTCCAGAATTCTGGTCAGTTCCTGTTGCTATGTCTCCTTGTGCTTTTACCACTTTCTCCCAGTTTTTCTCAAGATTACCCTACTTTACCGGAAGCATTTCGGTTGAATCAATTGCAAGCCCCGGAAGGTAAGGTGGAAGTAGTGATAGACACGGATACCTATAACGAGATTGATGATCAATTTGCAGTAGTCTATGCCCTGCTATCCCCGGAAGCCATAAACGTATCTGCCATTTATGCAGCACCTTATCTGAACAATCGTTCTGTTAGCCCAAAAGACGGTATGGAAAAAAGCTTTGAAGAAATTGAACGCCTTCTGGACAAATTGGGAATGGAACGTAATGATTTTGTTTATCGGGGTTCGGAGGCGTTTTTGGAAAGCCCGGAAAAGCCCCTTGAAAGTCCCGCTGCCAAAGACCTGGTGGAAAGAGCCATGCAAGCAGATGGACCACTGTACGTGCTAACTTTAGGAGCACCTACCAATGTGTCCTCTGCCATCCTGATGGAACCTGAAATCATTCATAAAATTGTAGTAGTCTGGTTGGGCGGAAAGGGGCTCAATTGGAAAACTGCCACCGAATTTAACCTGATGCAGGACCCCATCGCTTCCCAGGTACTTTTTGACTCCGGGGTGCCCTTGATTCAGATTCCTACCCAACCGGTCACTTCCCATTTACTGACTACCGTTGCCGAAGTAGAAACTTACCTGAGTGGTCAGGGTGCTATAGGCGATTACCTGGTGGAAATTTTTAACGAATACCAACCCGCTGATGGATTTGGCTGGTCCAAGGTAATATGGGATATTTCTGCCATTGGCTATGTCATTGATCCTGGCTGGTTTAGTACGGAAATCAGGAGCAGTCCAATTCTCACCGATCGGCTTACCTACAGTTTTGACCATACCCGGCACCTCTACAGGGTGGCCACCTACCTAAACCGGGACCGAATTTTCGGAGATATGTTCAAAAAAATCCAACAATATAAGGACCAATAGGTGGTTTCAGCAAATCCAGGCAGTTCTATTCACCCAAATATGGTGGGAACCAGGTAGCTGATGGCCGGGATAGCAGAAGTACCCTTTATTGGAATCCAAGTGTCAAAACGGATGAAGCGGGTAAAGCCACTGTAAGCTTTTATACTTCTGATGGAAGTAGTTTATATCAGGTGGTTGCGGAAGGAATCACAGAGAAGGGTAAAACTGCCCGTTCAACTTTGAATTTGGGGGTCTATTGACTATTCATTGATATTTTTTATTGTTTCAAATCAGGAATTCTCTCTTTCTATACCCTGTTAATTCTTGACAATTTCTGATTGGAATTTCCTGATTTGCGGGTATACCAAACAGTAATGGCTTTTTTAGCAATTCTAAGCTGAACTGTTTATTTTAGGCTTTTGATCTGCCAATAAACCCAAACCCATAGATGAAAATAAAAACCGCACAGTTTATATTTTTTCTGTTCCTTCACGCCATACCCTTGTTTTCCCAAAACAGCCTTGAAGAGCCTCCCCTGGTATTTCCGCGGCAATTTGTCCACCCGGGTATGCTCCAAAGCCAAGCCGATCTGGACCACATGAAGGACAAAATAAATTCGGGAGAACAGCAGTGGGTGGCTGCCTACCAACGCTTGCAAGAAGAGACTTCCCTGGATTTTGAAGCAGAAGCCTTTACGCATGTGGTAAGAGGATCTTATGGCAGGCAGGGTCAGGGCCATCGCGAATTGTCAGCCAGTGCTATTGAAGCTTACAGACATGCTTTGCTTTGGTACATTTCCGGGGATAAAGCGCATGCAGAGCAAGCCATTTCCATACTCGCTGCCTGGTCAGAAAAGTTGTGGGACTTTGATGACAATGACGCCAAGTTGATTGCTGCATTGACCGGACAGCATTTTCTGAACGCCGCTGAAATACTCAGGTATTCCTATGAGGACTGGCATGAGGAAGACATCAAAGCATTTGAACAGCTGATGCTGACCGTTTATTATCCTTATATCCGCGATTTTTTTACAGAAGCCAATGGCAATTGGGATGCTGCCATGATCCATACCATGCTTTGCATAGGCATCTTCACCGACAGACCTGATATTTTTCAGCGGGCAGCCGAACGCTTTTACTGGGGTCCTAACAACGGCGGCATAACCAAATACATTTACCCTACAGGTCAGATCCAGGAATCCACCAGAGACTGGCCCCATGTGCAACTGGGCCTGGGCGAATTGGCCAAGGCGGCACAGGTAGCATGGACCCAGGGCATGGATTTTTATCAGGTGGCAGACCGAAGGCTAGCCCTGGGCTTTGAATATACGTCAAAGTACATGCTGGGAGAGGATGTACCAGTATATGGATCCATTTCTTCCAGAGGAAGGGGGGAGTTCAGAGATATTTACGAGTCCGTTTACCAGCATTACACCAGTATCAAAAAGATGGAGATGCCCTATTCCGGTAAAGCTATTGAGAAAACCCGGCCATCTACTTCCTGGTATTTCCTGATATCCCAGAGGGCTCCATCCTCCTCCGCGATACATACAAGCTTCAATGATCCGCTGGAAAATGCCCGTACGCTTACCGGAGCGATGAAAAATCCGGACCAAAATATCAAGGAGCAGGACCTGGTTGTCAGCCCCGGAGAATCCATTCAGAAGGCTTTGGATCAAGTGGCCGGCACAGGAAGAAAAGTTTTTTTACAAGCAGGTGTCTACCCATTGGAATCAACATTACTTATCCCCGGGGAAACCCATTTGGAAGGCCTGGGGGAAGCTACCATATTGATCCTTGAAAAGGGCAAATCGGGATTGACCATGGGCAACAAAGACCCGGAGATAAACAATGTAGTCATCCGGCATTTGGTGTTGGAAGGAGCTGAATCGGTAGATCCCGGGACTGACCCCAACCAGGGCCGGAGGAAAAGGGCCCGGCAGTCGGCTTTAAGACGGGAAGGTTTGGTTTTTTCGGCAGAAAAAGAAGGGCAAATGCAAAACATCCAATTAGCTCATGTCACGGTAAGGAACTTTACCAAGCATGGCGTTTCCATCCGTGGAGCCAAAGATGTAAAGCTTATCCAATGTGATTTCAGCGACAATGGTTCCAATGTAGTTCCCGGAAAGGGACTGCACCATAACCTTCACCTGACAAGGGTAGAAAATGTTCAAGTTACCGATGGAAGGTTTAGTAATTCTCCCTGGGGTACCGGCATCCACCTTTCTTTTGGGCTGAATGTTACGCTTAGTGGAAATGAAGCCGCCAGAAACAAACTTCATGGTATTCATGTCACAGAGACCAAAAACCTCTTGGTGGAGAACAACCTCCTTGAAGGAAATGATCATCATGGCTTGTTTCTGGACCATTGGATGGCAGGTACAAATGAATTTGAGGTAAAAAATAATACGAGCAGAAATAATGGAGGTGAAGGCATCCGCAATTCAGATGAAAATCAGGGAACCATAGGATATAACTTATCCTTAGACAATAAATCCGATGAGGTCTATGGAAAATCCACCCGGGCTTTCCACCAAAAATTTCAACAGCTTTATCCCCTAATGAAATTTGATGAGGGAATCCGGGTAAAACATCCTGATAGTACCGGCAATCCATTGGTAGCCACCCGGCAAATGCTACAGTATTACAGAGAAAGAGACCGAGTGAAACACCCTGTTGACAGACAACAAATGAAAGAGCCGGAATTCAAAGCCAGTGAAAAGGAGATGGAAACCGCCAACAATGCCCTGGCCCATATTATGGTGGGGCAGCCTGCCTATCCCTCCTTTTTTGTGGGGGAAGACATTGATTGGGCAAGCCGGCCCGTAAGTGATAACGAATGGGTTTGGCAATTGAACCGCATGAGCTTTTGGGAAGCCATGGCAAAGGCCTATTGGCATACAGGTGAGGAAAAGTATGCCAGAGAATGGGTCCTTCAAATGATGGATTGGGTAGAAAAAAACCCAAGGGATGAAGCACATCAATTTGCCTGGAGGTCCATCGAAGCGGGTATCCGTGGCCACAGGTGGACCAACCTTTTCCAGTATTTCCTGGACTCCCCTTCCTTTACCCCCGAAGCGCTGGTAAGCTTTATGCTTGCTGTCCACGAACATGCCGATTACCTCATGAGCAAATACTCTGCAGGCAGCAATTGGGCGCTGATGGAGGCAGAAGGCCTGGCTTTTATTGCCATGAGCTTTCCAGAATTTAAAGCATCAGAGCTTTGGTTACAAGAAGCAGTAAACAGATTCAACCAGGAAATCGAAAACCAGGTGTATCCTGATGGCCTCCAAAGGGAGTTGGCTTTCGGTTACCATATGGGCAGTATCCGCTGGTTTTTACGCAGTTATGAAATGGCCAAAATGAATAATCTTGGCCACCTATTTTCTGATGATTACCTCCGGTTAATAGAAAAAATGTTTGAGGTCCCCATGAAACTTGCCTTCCCGGACGGTACCACGCCCCAATTTGGAGATGCCTGGACCGGAAAGCCAGGTCAATATTACGACCGGCTGAAGGAATGGGCCGAATTATTCGATCGTCCTGACATTCTGTATGTAGCCAGCGAAGGTCAACAAGGCGAAAAACCTGATGCAACCGCTTTTGCTTTTCGGGAAAGTGGCCTGTATTCCATGCGAAGCAGTTGGGATAAGGAAGCCATTTGTATGGTTTTAAAGTGTGGGCCTGATGGCGGCGGCCACAGCCAACCCGATAATGGCACCTTTGAACTGTATGCCGGGGGACGCAACCTTACCCCCGATTCAGGAAGCTTTATTTACAGTGGAGATCCTGATAACCGGTCCTGGTTCCGGCAAACAAAAGTCCATCAAACACTTACACTGGATGGTGCAAATGCCGCATACGCTCCCCAATTATTACTTTGGCAACCGGGTGAAAAACACGATATTCTGGTAGTAGAAAACCAGAGTTATCCCGAACTGGCTCACCGCAGGGCCGTAATATTCGTCAATAAGTCATTTTTTATCCTTATCGATGAGGCTATAGGAAAAGCCACAGGCCAATTGGACCTCAATTTTCAATTGGCACCGGGACCAGCTGATATGAGTCGCACTACCCTGTCTGCCAATACGAATTTTGAGCAGGGCTATAACCTTGCTATCCAAGCCCTTTCCCAGGATGGACTTTCACTCGCAGAGGCGAAAGGTCAGGTTTCTTTTGTTTACACAAAAAAAGAACCCCGGCCCGCTTTTTCATTCCAGATGGAGAAAACAAAAAGCAATAAAAGGTTCATCACCAGCCTGATTCCGTACCAAATGGAAAAGCCGGAAGTACAAGTTGAAATTTTGAATGGATCCCGCCCGGGAGCCAGAAACATGCGTCTCAGCGTTAAGTATCAAGGTAAAAGTGAGGTCATCCAATTTCAATTTTAAAAAACAAATCCTGAAAAAAATCAAGCCATGAAAAAATATCTTTGGTATAAAGTTGTCTTTTTGTTCTCTCTTTTTTGCTTTAGTCTGACTGAGATTTATGCCCAGGAAACAAGGCTTCCCGAACTACCCTTTCACCTGACGGCAAAACCCTGGCAGGCCTCCCTTCAAGATAAATCTGCCTTTTTAGATGCCATTGCAGCCACCTGTCAGGTTGTAGCCCGACACCAGGATGCATCAGGGGCCATAATCGACCCTTACCTGAATAGGGAGCACCAATATGCCACCCCCTATTTTGCTTTTGCGGTTGGGGTATTGCTGAAAGCAGGAAGAGGAGAAGGTTTAAAAGAAGCAGGCATCCTTGCCATGGAGCACAGCACCGGCAATTTTGCTGCGGGAACAAAGTCCATTCCCGATGAGCATGGAGAATTCTTTATCAGCCCTTTGGCCCATGCCCTGGAGCTTTACCGACCCCATATTTCTTCCGATAAATACCAATTATGGGAAGATCGCATGAAGACACCACTGGCTGTGGTCATGCAGAACTTTGATGGGAGGATCAATAACTGGAGGACCTATGCCATGAAAGGGGAATGGAGCCGTGTAAAATTGGGTTTGGTCGATAGAGATCAGGCAGTAGATTTTATCGAAACAGCCTGGCATGAGCTTTCTCAGCGTGTAAGGATAATGAGTGACAAGTGGAATTTATACCAGGATTGGAGCAGTGACCCCCAATCCCTGGCTGTGGAGGCGGTAGGCCGGGGCAATCTGATTGGTCTGGTAATGGAAGGCTATGATGGTCCGTCTGCCGGAGAAATGAAATCTGCTATCCGGAGAGGTACACATACCAGCCTGCTGCTCCAGGCCCCGGATGGGCAGGCACCCGCCAACGGCCGGACGGATAACCATATCTTCAACGATGTGCTGTACCAGTTGGCTTTCGAAAGCCTGGCAGAAGATGCGCTGCGTGAAGGGGATAGCCTGTTGGCAGGCCAATACAGACGGGCAGCCAATCTGGCTTTCAACAGTATTTTGAGGTGGCAAAGAACTGATCAACCCTGGGAAGGGTCTTTTTATATCACCAAAAATCATTTTGAACCGGGATTGAGGGTAGGCTACCAACCTGCAAGTCAATGGGGAAACTATACAGGAGCCACGATCCAGCATCTTTCTGAGGCCTGGTTGAGCAGGCAATCGGATATTTCAGAAGAACCGGCTCCAACTGAAATTGGAGGTTATGCCCTGGAAACAGACGATAAATTTGGAGCCTTCTTTGCCAATGCGGGGGGGCTGCAGGTGGTGGCCAACCTGCGTGGTGCGAGCATTCCCAAGTATAACCTGAGCTGGACCCCTTTAGGAGTAATCAGGTTTAGCAAATCGGGATGGGATGCCAGACTGGGGCCTTCAGATGGGGAGCATGACCTGAAAGCCGGTACCCGCTACATGATGAAAACGGGCAGTGGAGATACCCTGGACACTTACAGGAGATTAAGCGGGGTGACATTCGGACCGGAATGGGTGGAAAGGGACCATTGGGTTAGGATCGCTGATCTGGCGGCCAATTATCAGGCCATACCCGAAATACACTTTGTTCATCCCCTGTTGGTTAAATTCACCTTGCATTATTCCTATGTCACCGGCAGGGGTGGCCCTTATTTCAAACAACATTTTACCGTCACTCCTGATCTGGTCGTAAGTCGTCTGAGCAGTCCTCAATCCTTACCCTACGGCCTGACCGTACCCCTTCTGGAAAATGACGGAAGACCGCTCCAAACCGGAGTGAACGAAAAGATGGTTTATACCGGATTCGAGCAGGATGGAGACCGGCAGTATTTTATCAGCCTGAACAAGGAGGCACAGATCCATTCCGATGCGGAGGCCATCCGAAGCACCTATGGCTGGCTTAAGCCGGTAAGGTTTGAAAGCGAGGAACCTTCAGTAGACCTGATGGTTTATCCCAAATCCCCAGAAAATCCCGATGCGAAAGATTTGCTGGCCTCCTTTTCCTGGACTGAAGGTGGCTTTTCCACGGCCTTGGCAGAAATTGGGGAAAAATCCTATATCGGGCTCACTGCGGCCGGAGGTGAAGGCAAGGAAATGGATCTGGATGGAGATGGCGTAGCCGATGTAAGCTTCAATACCAGCTGCCAATTTGTGCTTCAGCTGGAAAACAACAAAGTGATCCGGGCAGAAGCAGACAGGGAAGTAATCCTGAATTATCAGGGGAAGGAATACCATCTTCCTGCCTCTCAACCTATAGACTTATAACAGGAATCTCCTCCTGACTTTGGTCAGGACAGGCCTCACGCTCTTTGCAAAGGGAGATTTGGTTCACAACGGGATTAAGCTTTATGGTTCAGGATTGAAACACCCATTGGCCTGGTGCTTTTTATAACATCAGCCTCAGGACCTCCAAAGATTCCCCTCTTAAAAGGACATTATGAATTTTCATTGTTGAAAGTTGACATTTTTGGCTTAGCATCTGTTTACCCTTTGAGGGATACTAAGTCGACCGATATAGTAGTCGTGAAATTTAGCCCATGGTAAAGGGTCAACCATCTACATAAGCCTGCCATAGTCACGAACCCGTATACTTTACCCCGAAAATGGCTACACTACAAGGAACCATTGTAAAAAATCTGTGCTAATCTGGGTATATCTGTGGTGCACCTTTTGCTAGTTCTGAAAAAAAATCCCAAACTATCTGCTTACTTTTGGCGTTCAGAATGCATCAACGGCTTTGGAAAAAAATCAACTATGAAATACCCCTGTTCCTTTTTAATTTTTACTTTTTTATACACAATTTACCTTTCCTCCTGCACAAGCAAACTGGATGCAGGAAATATGGATCTGGAAGCCTGGAAAAAAGACAGGAACGGGTGTCTTGGGTTAAGGATAAAAGATGTTGAAGAATTGCAACGGATAAAAAACACCTTTCTGGCTAGTTACAATCAGGAAATCATCAAGACTTTTGGCCGACCAGACAGAGTTGAGCTAGTGGATAAAAGCCAAAGTTTTTTTATCTATTTTCTTGAACCCTCAGACAAATGTGGGGTAAAACCAGAAAAAGAACCCCTGAAGGTTCTTTTTCGCCTAAATGCCATTAGCAAAGTGAGTGAAGTGACCATTACCTCGCTTAATCCATAAAACACAAAGCTGCTGCTCCAAGGGTCCCGGCATCATTTTCCAATGTCGCACGCTGCATCTTCAAATCAGAGAGATAGTAAGGACTTAAATATTTATGAATGCATTTTTCCATACTGGGAAGGATGAAGGGAAGTGCTGCGGAAATTCCTCCTCCGAAATAAATTTCATTTACGTCAAGGATCCGGATGGTGGACACGATGGCTTCTCCCATGATTTCTCCCACCTCAGCAAAAGTTTTCAGAGCAACTCCATTGCCCTTGTTGGCTGCAGCTACCAGTACATGCATGCCCAATTCCACTTGGGATAATTCTCCCGCATCATTGGGAAAAGCATCCAGCATGCGCTTTGCGATATTCAGGATACCGTTCCGGCCTATCAGGGGTTCGAGGCGGCTATTTCCTCTCGACAACATGTGCCCCATTTCCATGGCATTTCCCCTTACGCCCTTAAAAACCTCTCCATCAATGATAAGAGCACTTCCTATACCGGTACCCAAAGTAATGAATAAGTAACTATCAGAGTTATCGCCTGTGCCAAAATGCAATTCACCAACTGCTGCAGCACTGGCATCATTTTCCAAATGAAAGATGATGTCTGGAAATTTTTCCAATAAAGCTCCTTTCAGGTTGAAACCATTTAATTCTCCAATGGCAGGAATTTCAAGGGTGGTGGTGCGGTCCTTGCTGACCAATCCGGGAAGACCAATTCCGACATGCCTTACCTCAGGATATTTTTTCAGGTATTTCCCTACGGTTTCCACAAATCCCAAATTAAACCCTTGGGGGTGCTTTCTTAGTGAAGCTGTTTCTTCCTTAGCAAATTGAATGATGTTTCCTTTGGTATTGACCAGTCCTATTTTTACATGGGTACCTCCTACATCAATTCCTAAAAAATTTTCCGTTTTCTTATCCATTATAATTTTTTCAATTTAAAGGTATCATATTCTTCCCGAGGGGAATTTCATCTATTACCAAATTGGTAGGTTTGGTAAAAATATAGGTTTTTCTTCTAATTTCGCTATTTAACCCGATAAAGGAATAAATAAAACGGATATTCTGACCTAGACCAAATATATGCCATCTTCTTTGATAATGATTTTTTTCTTCTTGTACAACTGGCCTATACATTGCTTGAATTGCTTCTTGCTCATAGCCAGTGTTTCCTGAATGACCTCCGGTTTGGATTTATCATTCAATGGTAAAAAGGCATTTTTCTCCAGAATTTCCAGAATGGCGGCTGCTCCTTCTTCAAATTTTTGTCTGCCTATTGGTGTCAATTGCAAATCAATCTTACCATCTTCCCGGACTTTCTTTACAAAAGCCCTTACTTTATCACCAGCCTCAAGGGGCTTAAAGGTTTCATTGCCATAAATTAATCCCTCATAAAACCCGTTGATCAGCGCCTTAAACCCCAAATCCGTTTTGTCAAATACCAGGGCATCCACTTCCTGGCCCACTTCAAAAATACTGGTATCAGACAAAATAAAATCTTCGTATTTACTCACTCCCAGCAATCGGTTGGTTTTGTGGTCTATACAGACCATGACCAGTACTTTATCGCCTTTGCTGACTTTTTGGTGCATTTCTGAGTTGGGAAGCAGCAAATCTTTTTCCAGACCCCAATCCAGGAAAGCGCCAATACCTGTTACCTCCTTGACTTCCAAAACCGCAAACTGATCTAATAATGCCAGGGGCCTATCCGTAACGGCCACCGGTCTGTCTTCGCTATCGGTGTAGACAAAAACTTCAAGAATATCCCCTTCTTTTTCAGTACCACCTAAATAGCGTTTGGGAATCAATACTTCCGTTTGGTCGCTTAACATTAAATAGGCACCATTGTCCGTAAACCGGTTGATGGGCAGTTGGTTGATTTTTCCTAATTCCTTCATGTTGTTTTTCCGTAGGGATTCCTATCATTTCACCATAAATCCTGCACAAATGTAATGATTTTTACAGTTTCGCCCGGGTTTAAAAAAAGTGACAAAAAAGAGCATGCTTACAATAAAAAAAATGGATCTCTATACTGTGCCCATAGATAAGCAAACACTATTTCAAATAATGCTTTGCGGAAAAGACTATTTTCAAAAAAGTTGCCATTTTTTTAAATTATCAGATAATTTTTGAGGTCAAAATGAGAATTAAGCATAATTTGGTTTTCTTTGTGATCAGAAATTGACTTGACCTTAGCCAAAACTTTACATGGAGCCTATTATTTATGCCATCAACGATATCATCTGGAGCAATGCACTGATTGTCCTTTGTTTGGCTGCCGGAGTATATTTTTCCATTATTACCAAATTTCTTCAAATCAGGTATTTCCGGGAAATGATCAAGCTTTTGTTTGGGGGGGAGTCTTCTGAAAAAGGGGTTAGTTCCTTTCAGGCCTTTGCCATCGCCATCTCCGGAAGAGTAGGCACCGGAAACATTGCCGGAGTGGCCACTGCGATTGCCATGGGAGGTCCGGGAGCTATTTTCTGGATGTGGATCATCGCATTCCTGGGTAGTGCTTCAGCCTTCATTGAGGCCACACTCGGTCAGATGTTCAAGGAAATCAAGGGAGGCCAATACCGGGGAGGTCCGGCGTTCTACATCGAAAAAGGCCTTGGCATCAGATGGTATGCCATGCTTTTTGCTTTTGCCACCATTCTCAGCACTGCATTTTTCCTGCCTGGGGTTCAAAGCAACAGCATAGCCCTGAGCGTGGAAAATGCTTTCCAAATTCCGGTATGGGTAACGGGATTGGTAATTTGTTTTTTTCTGGCCCTGATCATTTTCGGAGGTGTTAAAAGAATAGGAAAAGTAGCCCAGATCGTTGTACCCTTTATGGCCGCCGCTTATATCCTGATGGCTGTGATCATTATGGCACTTAACTTTACAGAAATTCCAGGGGTAATCAAACTGATCATTTCTTCGGCATTTAATATGGATGCTACTTTTGGAGGAATATTTGGCATGGCCATTTCCTGGGGAATCAAAAGAGGGATTTACAGCAATGAGGCCGGTCAGGGAACAGCCCCACATGCAGCCGCAGCCGCAGAGGTAAGCCACCCTGTCAAGCAGGGCCTGGTTCAGGCTTTTTCTGTTTATGTGGACACCCTGTTTATCTGTACTGCCACCGCTTTCATGATTCTCTTTACGGGACAATACAATGTGATCAATCCCGAGGGCGGCTTCCTTGTTGAAAATTTGCCCGGTGTACCGATTGGTCCTGAATTCACACAATTTGCTATTAGTGAACATTTTCCTAATCTGGGGCCAGGCTTTATTGCCATTGCCCTGGCATTTTTTGCCTTTACCACCATCATGGCTTATTACTATATTGCAGAGACCAATCTGAGTTTTTTACAAAGAGACAACAATCAAAAGTGGCCCCTGTTCTTACTGAGGGCACTGATTTTGGTTGCCACCTTTTACGGCACCATTCGTACAGCGGCCCTGGCCTGGACCCTGGGTGATATCGGTGTGGGCATGATGGCCTGGTTGAACATTATCGCTATTTTTCTATTGAGAAAGCCTGCCATGGCAGCTTTGAGGGACTACATGGAACAAAGGAAAAAAGGACTGGATCCCACCTTCAATTCCGACACCCTGAATGTGGAGAATACAGAGGAATGGGATAAGATCGATTAATTTTGAATTCATTCCTCATGAATTAGGAGTTTGAATTACCTTCCTTCAATTTCGAACTTTCAACCCGAAGTATGCAAAAGGGATTCTATACAAGAGCGTACAAGGATTGTAGCCTGAGCCCAAGACAAAATAAATCTCTTGGTGCAGATTTTTGGCGGAGCTTCCAAACCCCCTGTTTTTATTGCAATTTCAACCTTTCCCAATACGGAATAACTAAAACACAATCCAGGTTTAACTTTTGGTAAGATATTTGAATTGCTTAGAATTATTTTCTTATCTTTTTAAGAATAATAAAAACCAAAACCAAAGGCATGCAACAAACCCTCTCTCAACCCAGTCCAGGTAGTCTTTTATTGTTACCTATATTATACGTGGTATGGTCTGACACCCTTATCAGCGATCAGGAACTGACAGCTTTAAGGCGATTTTTAAAAGAAATTGATTGGCTCAGTGATGCGGACCGGAATTACCTGAAAGAAAAATTAAGCCCTCAATCACCACCTGACCGGGAGGAGTTGGAATCATGGTGGCAAACCATCAAAGGAGCGGTGCAGGAAAACAAGACCTATCCGGATCTTTCATCTATTGGCATGGATTTGCTTTCAAAAGATGCCCCTGAGGAAGCACATACTTTTCCTTTGGAAAAGGTGAAAAGCGAGTTGGCAACCTTGGAAAAACAGCTGGGCATAGTCGGTAAATCCGCAGCCCTTATTTTTAAATCGGAACACCATAATATTTCCACCAGCTACCAAACCCAACAAGGGTTTGATGTAGGGAAACTGACTTCCATTTTGGATGGAAACAGAAAGCCACTTATCGATGAATTGAAAGCCTTTATTGCCACAAAAGAATTTGATTATGTCCAACCTGATGATTTAGAAAAATACAGAAATCAGGTATTGAACTGGTGTAAGATTTTGGCTGATGAGGGATACGGTGCCATAGGATTTCCGGAAGCCTACGGTGGTAAAGATGACATGGAGGGCTATTTTACGGTAATGGAGACGCTTAGCTACAGGGATTTGAGCATGGTGATCAAATTTGGAGTTCAATTTGGGCTTTGGGGCATGAGCATCCTGTCCCTGGGAACCAAAAGACACCACGATCGGTACCTCAGCAGCATAGGCAAGCTTGAACTTCCCGGATGTTTTGCCATGACGGAAACAAACCACGGATCCAATGTTAAAGGCATTGAAACAACAGCTGTCTATGACCATGAAGCCCGGACATTCACAATTCATACACCACATATTAATGCACGGAAAGAGTATATCGGCAATGCAGCCATGCATGGCAGAATGGCAACGGTTTTTGCCAAGTTGATTATCGGTGGTAAAGATTATGGCGTCAGCACCTTTGTAGTACCCCTTAGAGACCAGCAAGGAAATATTCTCCCGGGAATTGATATTGAGGATTGTGGCAGAAAAATGGGCCTCAACGGGGTAGACAATGGGTTGATTTCCTTTAATCAAGTGGTCATACCAAAGGAAAACATGCTGGACCGGTTTTCTTCCGTAGACGAACATGGTAAATTTCAAAGCTCCATCGCAGGGGATAACAAACGTTTTTTCACCATGCTTGGCACCCTTGTGGGCGGAAGAATAGGCATACCCAGATCGGCAAACGCTGCTTCAAAAACGGGCCTGACCATTGCTGTCAGGTACGGGGACAAACGCCGGCAATTTGGTCCTGAGGGAGGGGAGGAAATACCCATTCTCAATTACCGCATGCACCAGCGCAGACTAATTCCCTTATTGGCCAAAACCTATGCCTGTCATTTTGCCCTGGAGTACGTTACGGCCAGGTTTTTAGGGCGCAAAGAGGAGGAAATGCAGGAAATCGAGGCTCTGGCTGCAGGAATGAAGGCTTATGTGACCTGGCACAATACCGCCACCTTGCAGGAATGCCGGGAAGCCTGCGGAGGGAAGGGATACTTGTCGGAGAACCGGATCGATGCTTTAAAAAATGATACTGACATCTATACCACCTTCGAGGGAGACAACACTGTATTGCTGCAGTTGGTGGCCAAAAGCCGTTTGAGTGCCTACAAGGAGCAATTTGAGAACATGAATATTTTTACGATCATCAATTATGTTGCCGCAAAAACAAAGACTAGTATCACGGAAAAAAATCCGCTGATTATCCGGAATACCGATGAACAGCACCTCTTGGATCCTGACTTCCACCTTAGTGCTTTCGAATACCGGGAAAGCAGCATTCTGGATTCGGCTGCAAAAAGGCTGAAAAGGCTCATGGATGAAGGAATGGATCCCTTTGATGCAGTCAATGTATCCCAGCACCATTTGCTTACCCTTGGGGAGGCCTTTATTGAAAGGGTCGTGCTTGAAAAATTCCAGGAAAAAATAACCAGCGAAAGCGACCCCGAGATTAAAAAAGTGCTGAAAAAACTTTGTGACCTATTCGCCTTATACCAAATGGAACAACACAAGGGTTGGTATCTGGAACAAGGCTATATGGAAGGCGTGAAAACAAAGGCCATTAGAAAGATGGTCAATCAACTTTGCTGGGAAATACGAAAAGATGCTGTGCCCCTGGTCAATGCCTTTAACATACCCGATTCATGCCTTTCAGCGCCCATAGCCATGTAATTCTAATTTATGGAGGAAATTATTGTATTTGCCGTTCTGGGCCTTTCCCTGATCTTTTTTATTTGGGGTAAATTAAGGTATGATCTGGTGGCACTACTTGCCCTGATCATCCTGGCCATACTTGGTTTAATTCCTTTTGAGAAGGCATTTCTTGGTTTTGGTCATCCTGCGGTGGTCACTGTAGCGGCGGTTTTAATTGTCAGTAAAAGTTTGGAAAATTCCGGAATAGTCAACCTCATAGTGCGGGTAATGGACCGCGTAGGTAGCAATATGACCCTTCAGGTGGCATCCATGTCCGGAATTGTGGCTCTATTATCAGGTTTCATGAACAATGTGGGTGCCTTGGCAATATTCATGCCTGTGGCGATTCAAATAGCCAGAAAAAATGATTATCCGCCTTCTCTGGTATTGATGCCCATTGCTTTTTCCTCCTTGCTTGGTGGAATGACCACCCTTATCGGAACCCCTCCCAACATTATAATTGCCGCTTTCCGGTCCACCAACGGAGGACCAGCATTCGATATGTTTGATTTTGCACCCGTAGGTGCTAGCCTGGCTGTTGCCGGAGTTATTTTTATATCATTGGTGGGCTGGCGATTGCTCCCTACCAGGAGGTCGAAACAATCCGGTGAGGACTTATTCCAGATAAAAAACTATATCACAGAAGTTAGGGTCACTGCCGATTCTGATTTAGTCAGTAAAAACATTCATCAACTTACAAACAATAAAGACTTTGATATCAAGGTTCTGGGAATCGTCCGTAAGAAAGAAAGGATCCATGCTCCCGGACCCTACCACATGTTTAAGGAGGATGATATCCTTATCCTGGAATCCAGTACCGAAGACCTGAAAGAATTGATCAGCAGCGCCAAACTTGACATGGTTGGGCATGAAGATTTTATAGATTCAGTCAAAGAAAAGACGGAAATCACCATCACAGAGGGGATCATTCAAGCAGATTCCCCTTTAGTAGGCCAAACGGCTGCCAACCTACACATGCGATCCAGATATGATGTAAATTTGCTGGCATTATCCCGGGGAGACAGAACCATCATCAAAAGAATAGATCATGAGGTTTTCCGTTCAGGTGACGTATTGATGCTGCAAATGAGAGAGCAGAGTTTGTCTGAAACACTCGAAGAAATGAAATGTCTGCCTTTGGCCAGCAGAAGTCTGGACATAGGAAAACCAAAAAAAACTTTTTTGGCCATCGGCATATTTGTACTGGCGATCGGTGCGGCAGTGGGAGGTTGGTTACCAGTGGAAATAGCATTTACTTTAGCGGCAATGTCCATGGTATTTACCAAAATCCTACCTTTAAAGGATTTTTACAACAGTATTGATTGGCCTGTCATTGTTCTACTGGGTGCCATGATTCCGGTTGGGGAGGCTTTTGAGACCAGCGGAGCTGCCGGTTCAGTAACAAAACTGATGTTGGTATATTCGGACACCTTCCCTGCCTGGTCAATGTTGGTGGTCATTATGCTGACCACCATGTTACTTTCCGCTTTGATCAATAATGCCGCTACGGTAGTATTGATGGCTCCTATTGGTCTGCAGATCGCCTATAGCATGGAGCTTTCAGCTGATCCCTTTTTGATGAGTATAGCAGTTGGTGCATCCTCCTCTTTCCTAACGCCCATTGGTCACCAATCCAATACATTGGTTATGGGCCCCGGAGGATATCGGTTTTCAGACTACATGAAGCCAGGATTACCTTTAACCTTCCTGATTCTGGCTTTGGGAGTACCCCTGATCCTTTGGATTTGGCCACTATAAGGGTCAGAAAGAATACTTCAGGGGCCCAATAAAGGCTATCAAAAGTTTTCAAAGTTCTGGAACCCAAGCCGACCTTCGGATGATGAAGCCAGGAATTTTTTCATTCTGCGGCAATTTCCGACGCGTACAATTTAAAAACCGGATTGGGTCGGTGGCTGGACTCCATTAATGCTTTCAGTTCTTTTACCCGCTCCGGATGCTGAGCGGCAAGGTTGTTTTGTTCTCCGGGATCTTCGGCCAGGTTGTACAATTCAATGGGAGGATTCGGATCTTTATTCAGGTTGAGCCGTATGGCTTTCCAATCACCTTTTCGTATGGCTTGTTTTCCCCCCTGTTCGATAAACTCCCAATAGAGGTACTCGTGTTTGGTTTGCTTCCCTGGTTTTCCCAAAAGCGTAGGAGCAAACGAAACACCATCGGTATTGTCAGGTACTGCTGCTCCGGTAAGGTCCCCGATTGTGGCATACATATCCCAAAAAGAAGAAGGATGATCGCTGCTACCCGGCGCTATTTTCCCGGGCCAGTTGGCAATCATGGGTACACGGATGCCTCCTTCATAAAGATCCCGCTTGTAACCCCGGTATGGGCCATTGCTATTGAAAAAATCGGGATCCGCTCCTCCTTCCTTATGAGGTCCGTTATCCGAGGTGAATACCACCAGGGTATTTTCTCTCAGGCCCAGCTGATCCAGTTTTTCCAGGATCTCTCCTACCTGCCTGTCCAGCAGTTCGACCATGGCCACAAAAGCTGCCCTGGGGTTTTCTTGTGACATATAACCTCCTATTTTATAGGTAGGTCCTTCGTCCACGCCCTTATAGGGTGTTTCTTCATACCGTCCGAGATGTTTTTCCATCTGTTCCTCTGGAGCAATCAATTCTGCATGGGGAATGATGCTGGGTACATATAGAAAAAAGGGATTGTTTTGGTTGTCCTCAATAAATTTTAAGGTCTGTTCGTGGATCAGGTTGGGCGCATAAAGCCCCAGGTTTTTACCGGCGTTTTCTTCCAGCACCACCGAGTCCTGATTGTGCCAAAGGTGATAGGGATAGTAATTGTGTCCCATACGCTGGCAATTGTACCCATAAAAAATATCTACTCCCTGATTGTTTGGATCTCCTTCCGAACCTGGATATCCCAGGCCCCATTTACCAAAGGCTCCGGTGGTGTAGCCAGCGTCTTTTAGCGATTCAAAAACTGTAAAAACGGAATCCGGCAATGGGTATTGCCCTTCCGGTTGGATTTCGTAATTCCCCCTTACCGGGGCATGACCGGTATGCAAGCCGGAAACCAAAGTGCTTCTGGAGGGAGCGCAAACGGTAGATCCCGAGTAGTGCTGGGTAAAGAACATTCCTTCTTCGGCAAGTCTGTCCAGATTAGGGGTTTCCATGTACTCCTGCCCGGTAAATCCCAAATCCCCGTAGCCCAGGTCATCGGCCAGGATGTAGATGATATTTGGTTTGGTAGTTTGAGATGCCTCATCCTGCAGGGATTTATCCCCCGATCCCGAAGAACAGGAATAAAGCCCAATGGCCAGAAAAAGGCCTAAACATGTGGAGTTTTGCATGATTGAATATTATAGGAAAGGTTAAAGTGGAAACTTAGCAATAATTTTCCGAAAAAGGAAAGACAGCTTTCGGTTGAATCAAACAAAGGTGACAGGCGATCATCATGTTTATTCAAACGGCTTCCGGGAGCACTTTTAGCGGACAGGGGAAAAATGCTTGCTCCAGCATTTGCCATTGGCTGAAATCCCGGATTTAGGATGACTTAACTTTTATCTGTTAATCGTATAATTTTACCATCGGCAAATGCGAATATGGATGTTCCCCTCATTTCCAGGCTGTCTCCTGCTTTCATTCCGTTTGGCAGGTCGATAGCTAAAATCGCTTTATAGCTTATAGAAATTTTTACCGTTGCTTCCAAAAAATCCCAGGTCTCTATTTGTTGATTTCTGCATTCAAAATATGCTTTGGCTGCTGTTGCCTGTTGGACAAATTGCTTTAATCCTTCGGTCCTCAGGTCTACTTTTCCATCGGTGATATTTTCGAATATGATGTTTTCATCCATGTTTTGAACCATTCCTTCAATGTCAAAATGGTTATAGGCATGGACGTAATTTTCAATTATTTTCTTACGCTGGAATGTCATATCTCTTCTGTTTTAAGGAGAAAATTAACCATTCCTATTAAATCGATGTAGCACTATTCAATAATTTTTTTTTGGTTTTAATATATTTGTAATAAGAATTACAGGAATCAAAGAGATTTAAATCACTTTCCTTACCAGGTATTAAAAATTTATAGTTGGGGGCTATTTTACTCAGCTAATTTTAACGATCAGCATAGCGAAAAAATATGATGCGCTTTGGCTTCATTTACAACCCGCTTATATGATCCACTTTACTCTTTTTGTCCTTGTGGACTTTATCAAGTGATTCCTGGGATTGGATAGGGTCCAAACCTTCGTTCGTATCTCCATCCAGCATGGCATATTTGAGGTGTGCGAAATGGAAGCGGCAAATACCCAAAGGTCTATAATGTTCTACTTCTCAAATTACTCCTGCATGTCTTTTTTTAAGGTGATAATTACCACTCCGTATTTCGCTTTTTCACCATATTTATCGGTCGCCCATTTGTCTTTCAGGACCGACACACCTGAAATCTCCTCCGGATTTATTTTATTCATATCTTCTACCTGAACCATTCCGTCAATTGTTGAAATTAACACCAACGGACTGTTCTCCAAATCTCCTGAAACGCTCAATTTTACGTTTGGACTTCTGGTGGCATCACCAACTGATTTGCTTTCAGCACCATTCACAATATCCAATGGCCCAACAGTCAGTGGCTTATCGGAAAAATCATATTTATCAATATCACTGACACCTTTCAGTTCCGAAAGCTCCTTTTGCTGGGTTTCGCTGAGTTCATTTTTAATGGCAACCAAAGTGGATAACTTCCTTTTCTTTAAATTATTTTCCAGGTTTAATACTATATCCAATTGCCTGGAGACTGCCTCAGGATCGGGATTGGTTTCGCTCAACATTTTCTTTAACTTGGCAGAAGCTACATCCAGCTCCAACTTGCTTTTAAAGAATTCTTTGGAACTTTGGTTGTGTATTTTTTTGATTTTTTCTAACTGTTGGTCAGTAAGGGAAATGGCAAAACTGTTCTGCAATACGAGGTTGGAAGAATACAGGTTTTCCTGAAATATATCCTGTGCATTGAGGGCACCTGAGCATAGTATTAGCCCAATTATCAATAGCTTTTTCATATAGGTCAAATTTTGTTAGAAATCAGTCAAAAGGGAAGAAGTCGGGGAATCCCAGGATTCCAATTCGGTAGTGGATTCAATTTTAAACTGAAGCTCATTGTTTTGTCCTTCTTCCAGGGTAATGATGATCAGGTCGTGATCCAAGGTTTGAATGGGTTTATCTCTAGTGTAAAACCAAGCCATTAAAATCAATGAAGCCGCAATTCCTATGGGAATCAAACTCCATGATTTAAATTTCCTGATTTTTGGAAATTGGGGAGCCTCAATTGCCGAATCCTTTGCTTTCATTTCGCTAAAGAAATCCTGCAGGTCCTGGTCTTCGGAATTATCTATTGTTTTCATGCAGTGTCTTTTTTAAGATAAGCGCTTTGAGATTTCTTTTTCCTCTGTCATAATGAGTCCTGACTGAACCGATACTGATTTCCATGATCTCAGCGGCTTTTTCCAAGGTAAGATTGTGATAGAAAACCAATAGTAAAACCTCCCTTTGTCTTTCTGTCAGCTTTTCGATCAATTCTTCATGTGAAGCAGTATCGATTTCTTGCTCTGTTTCTGCCACATCAAATTCCGCTTCTAGTGAATAGGTGTTTTTCACCTTCTTTTTCCATTCCAAAGCAGTAAACCGTATTACAGAAAACAGCCAGGTTTTGATTTGGGACTTTTCTTTATAGATGGCTTTCCCTTCGAGAATTTTCAAATAAACCTGTTGCAACACATCCTTGGCCAGATCTTCATCAAATGAGCAGCACTGTCTTGACCAGTGGTAAGCTTCTTGGTGAAATTCTTTAAGGAGGTTTTCCAGTTGCCGTTTTTTCATTCTTATCCTTTAGTGTCTAAAAGTTAGTTTTATATGACAGGGGATACTCCTTTTTTAAAAAGGTTTTTTACAAATGTTTTTAAAACCGTGATGCCTCTTAAAAAAGCACCGATGATGGCCGCTGGGAAGTTCTTCCAAATTTAGTATCTAAATCCACCTTTTAATCATTCTAATGCATATTAGGTTTAAATAATACTCGTCCTCCAAGGTGCTAAAAAATCCTGTTTTTCAATTCGATGATAGCCTGTTTGAAAATCGATTTTCTGAATTTCAATAGCTACTAATGGTAAACGTTTAATCTGTCAGTACAAAACTAGCCCCAAGAGATACTATAGCTGCTTTCAAACCCGTGTTGCGCGCATAATTACTGTAATCAATAGTAAGTCCCTTTAAACCGAATTTCCACAGATGAGCTGATGTAAAAATATCTGTGTATTTCATACCGAACCCAACCTGATTGGCATTGTACGTTGAAAGGTCAAAATCAGATGTATAGTAAGCATTGCTGGAAACTAACTTTTCAAAAGGAGCGAAGTAGGTAGCCGCAGTCTGATTATAAAAGCGATAACTTGGATAGAAGGAGAAATTCTGTCCAAGTTTAATTGCCAATTCCAAATTAATAGTATGTGACCGAATGCCCCAATCATCCAGGTAATAACGATAATAACTTCTTAATACCAGGAATTCATTCACATACTGATTAATCCTTACTCCTATCGGTAATTTAAAACGCGTATCAGGAAGCCTCTCAATGTCATCTGCCAATTGAAAAACATCTTTATTTTTTGGCTCGGTATAAAACGGAATACTCTCGGCGTTTCCGATATAAAAATTATCCTTATCGGCAAAATAGACGCGCTGCATTGGATTGGACAACCACCCGGTTTGATAGGTGATGTCCGAAAAAACTGAAAACTGCGTCGTTTTACTCAAGATTTGTAAAAAACCTATGGAAAAAGTATAGGTATTTCGTTTATTGTTTTCAACCAGGCTGGTTTTAAAAGGCCTCCAGGCATCAACGGAAAATTTATTTATTGCCGTACCATTTTCGTTTAAAATAGTTACTCCTTCAAAAAAATCAGCATTTAAGTCTCCATTTTCCTTTATATAGGTCTTTATTTCTGTTGGATATTCTGGTCGCCAGGTATCTAAGTAAATGGCGGTATTCAGACTTAATTCGGAATTTTTTTGGTTGAATAGGCGAACAAATCCTACTCCTGCACCAAATGAAGTATAATCGTATTCATTTGCAAAATTCAAATTTGCTGAATAAATGGAATTTCTGTCCTCAGAAGAATAACTGTAACTAGCGTTAACAGCTGCCCAGGTGTCTTTTCTTGAAGCACCGGATGAAGCAGCCCAGGGAGTACCCGTGTTTTCACCGTTTTCCATTCCCTTATCTTCATGGTCATCGTCGTCCTCGTCATCATCCTCGTCTTGGCCTCTGGAAGCCCCTGAAAAGGGATTCAGGTTACTAGACGATGCAGAGGTGTAGGCAGAAACGGTACCGTTTATTCGCAACACATCATCATCATTAAGTGGAATTGAAATATGGATGTCTGTTGCCAGGTCCGTGAGTTCTTCAGTGCCGATGCCGCCCGTTACTGCTGCATTTTTTCCGTCCTGCGCGTAGAAGCTGGTAAGTATATCCATTTCAACGCTTTCAAGAACGCGTTTCTTAAAAACAGAAGTACTGTCTTTATCATTTTGCGCCAGGGCCAAAAATGGAAGCATACAAAGAAGAAGGAACCCAACTATTTTCATTTTTTTAAATTTTTCTTCAGCGGTCATAACTTGTCCCGTACCAAAGGTCGGGATAGCCTGTCCCAACTCTCATGAGATTCTCCCCTGCTTTATAATTATCTCCGAATGTGACGTTCTCCTCATGCCATAAGCAGGCTCGATTTCGTAATAAAAAGCCGTTCAATTACACCCACAGCCACCTCCGGATTTTCCCCCGTTAGCGCCAGACGCGCCCTCCCGATAGACCTGAAAACTGGTTTCAAATTTTCTCGACTTTCGATCAACCAATTCCATGTCCGGATCATTGATATTTACTTTTTCATATGATTTTACTGCTATGCAAGCATTCATGCCAAGCAATACTATAGAGACAAAAAGGATTTTATTCTTCATTGATTTTAATATGTTCTGATTTGTGAATATTCCCCTGATCGTCTATGATGATGCAGGCTACGTTGGGCAACTGATTGATCCGGTCAATGCCAACCTCTTTTCCCATGACGAAAACAGAAGTGGCCAGTGCATCTGTCAGTTCGGCACTGGGTGCAAAGACCGTCACACTGATAATACCGGTGGCCGGATATCCGGTTTGGGGATTGATGATATGGGAATACCGTACCTTGTCAAATTCCACAAACTTTTCGTAATCGCCGCTAGTGACTACTGCCCCCTGTTTGAGTGGCAATTCAGCAAAGGCAATGTTCTTGTTCATCGGATTGGTAATGGCTACCTTCCAATCGCTACCATCGGGCTTTTTACCCCAGGTATTCATGTCACCGGAAGCATTGATAATCCCGGCAATCGCTCCTTTACCCATCAATAGTTGTTTGGCTTTATCTGCCGCGTAGCCTTTGCCAATAGCACCAAAGCCTATTTTCATTCCCTTTTGACTGAGAAAAACAGTTTGCTTTCCAGAATCAAGGATAATTTTCTCAAACCCAACCATTTCTACCGACGCCTTCACCTCTTCGGCAGTAGGCATTTGAATCATACTGCCATCAAACTTCCAAATTCGGTCCATGGAAGCATAACTGATGTCAAAAGCCCCATCCGTGAGTTCAGATACGGCAATGGACCGGGTTATTAAATCAAACAATTCTTTGTTTACTTTAATAGGTTTAATTCCTGCGTTTGCATTGATTGCCGAGGTTTGAGAATTTGGGTCCCAAGAGGATATTAGCCGTTCAATCCGGGTGATTTCAGCAATAGCAGTGTCCAGAAATACTTCAGCTTCTTCCTCATTAGCTGCTACTACAGTTAAGTCAAAGCGACTTCCCATTAATAGGGTCGTTCGGTGAAAAACCTGCTGGGCACTGGTTACCTGAACCATGGATGCGAACAGGGTAATTAAAAACAACCGTCCCATTCCTTAGGGATTAAAACTGTTTAAATGGCTGATATACTCCTTAGGGCTCATTTTTTTATAGCCCGTTTTCCCCAATACTCCAGCCTTTTTATCCAATACTACTACCAGTGGGAAATAGCCATTAGGGTTGTACTTTTCGGCTAATTCCCCATTCTTGATTGCCTGTGCTTCTGATAATTGATTGGTCTTTTTCCGGGGAAAATCCGCGCGCAACATGACATAGTTTTCCTTGGCATAAGTCTGAAAATCGGCTGATTGCCATATCTCCTTATCCAACTTGATGCAAGGTGCACACCAGTCCGAACCCGAAAAAACCAAAACGATCTTTCGGTCAGTTTCAAGGGCCAATTTTTGGGCATCTTTCAGGTCTAATTGCCATTCCTGTGCACTCACTGTTGATACCCGAGCTAATATTAGCAATAGGCCAACTAAATAATTCCTGGTTTTCATAGTCATTTACCTAAGTGAAAATATCCTTTACACATCACTATTCTTTAATAAGATTAAATGTTCCGTTAAGAAGGAATTTGGTGGTTTCATCCAGACCCGGGGAATCTAAGATTTCAACATGGCTACTATTGGAAAGGCCAGTTTTGACTTCCCTTTTAATTAGCGTATAGCCTGTTTCCGGACTATTTTGAAGTGTTAAAACATAAAAGTATCCCTCGATTTCAACCAACGCATCTTTGGGCAATGCCCATTTTTCTTCTGAGGTAGTATAAATAACCGCTTCGACATACATACCGGGATTGAATCTTTCCGCAAGTTTTTCGTCCACTAAATGCCCATGAATCCCCAAAGTCCTTTCTTCCGGGTCAATGGTTTTACTGATTAAGTAAATGAATGCTTCATATTCTTTACTATTGTCTTCCTGAATCCTGAAACGAATGGGTTGTCCAACACTTATTTTTGCCAGGTCCTTCTCAAACACGTTCATTTCCAGGTGAACGTGGTCTGTATTGACTATGGTAACGGCCATTTGTGATGGAGTCAGGAAAGCCCCCTTTGAAATGGCCACTTCCGTCACATACCCACTTATAGGAGATCGTACAGAAAGGCTGGTGCGGATGTTTTCTATGGTGAAGGTACTGGGATCGATGTTCATAAGCGCCAATTTTTTGCCTAAAGATGCTACTCTGGCTCTCGTAACCGTGTAGTCAGATTCAGCTTTAAGAAATTTCTTTTGAGAACTGATACTGTCCTGAACCAGGTTTTTCTGTCGCTCATAGTCCGATTGGAGATAGGCCAATTGCCCCTTTGCTTCCAGAAAATCCTGTTGAATCTGTACATAATCCGGATTTTCGAGAACGAAAAGCTCTTGCCCTTTTTTCACACTTTGGCCTGGCAATAAACGGATTTCTTTCACCGTCCCACCAAAATAACTGCTTACCGCGGCACGGTTTTCGGGCGGTACATCAATCATGCCTTTGGCTTTTACCACTTCATGGAAGGGCACCTTTTCCATGGTTCCCAAAGTCATGTTGGAGGACTGAAATTGAGTTGTAGAAATCTCATAAGTTTCCACCCCAGACGATTCCTGGGCAACATTGGAAGCCACTTCCGGATCCGAACTGGAAGAACAGGAAGAAAGCCCAACGATAACCGAAATGATCCAGAAGCCAAAGGCAGGCCGGTTTATAGGGTGATTACTTCTGGTTTTTAGGTATGCGAAGTTCATATTAATTCATTAAGTAGTTCGCTTCCAGTACTGTCATGTTGTACTGAAAAAGGGTGCTCAAATAGTTTGTTTCAATCGTTGTTGCATTTTCCAGCAATTGGACGTACTGGAGAAAATCAATTTCACCGTTTTGAAAGGCTTTTGTGGCATGGATAAGGGTTTCTTCGGAAAGCTTTTTCCCTGACATGTGGTAATAGTTGATCCCCTCTTCATATTTTCTCAAGTCTGAACGAAGCGACCGATATTGCGAAATCAGCTGCATTTTATAATTTTCGGATTGGGATTCCAGAATGGAAGCCCCCGTTTTAGCAGCGTCTATTTTAGACTTTTGTGCACCAAACCATAATGGTATCCCAATACCTACCTGAAAGCCTGGATAGGTTTGAATCCCTGTTCCGCTATTGATACCCCTGAAAACAGAAGCTTTCAAATCTGGCAGCAGTTGCTGTTTTTCCAGATTAATTTTTCTGTCGGCAAGTGTTAAAGCATCCGAATAGTATTGAAGTGCAGGATGGCTTAGTGTATCCATCGGTTTTAATTCCAACCGGGTAAGTGATTGACTGATGGCCGTGTATTCCGAGCTTGATTGAAGCCATTTGTTCAACCTAATGCGCGCTTTTTGGCGGCTCTCCTGAATCTGCCGTAGCTGGATAGAAATTTCCTTACTTTTAGTCTCAGCGGTTAATTTCTCCAGGTAATTGGACTCTCCTTGCTCAAATTTCCTATTAGCAGCATGCTCAAAGGTATTGTACAGACTATCCAGGTAGCTGAAATTAGTAAGCATCTCCTGCCAATAGACGATTTCGTGGTAGGCTTTCAACACCTCCTTGGTTACCAGATAGTTATCCATGGCATTTTGGTCAGTAGCCAATTGGATTTCACCTTTCATCACATTCCGCTGTGAACCGTAAACAGTGGGGAATTTTATTGATTGACTAATTCCCCAAACATTGAGCGCCAAATCATTGGGGGCTATATTGTTCTCATCTTTATTATAATAAAACTCCGTTTTACCAATGTCAATGGCACTTCCCAACAATTGCTTACTTTGCTCTACCCGTTGATAAGATGCTTGTAAACCCCTATTATTTTCTAAGGCAATTTCCACTGCCTGATTGGCCGAAATTTTTTCACCCTGACCGTATCCAAATGCAGGAAGGCCTAGAAAAAGCAAGATCACCATGCCTTGTACTGTTGACTTTACTTTTGGAAAATGCCCTTTCCTATCAAACAAAGCGTAAAGAACGGGTAATACCACCAAGGTAAGTGCGGTTGCTGATATTAGTCCTCCTACCACTACGGTAGCCAAGGGCCTTTGCACCTCTGCTCCGGCGGAAGTGGAAATGGCCATGGGCAAAAAACCCAATGCTGCGGCCGATGCCGTGAGTAGTACCGGTCGTAACCGGTTCCTGGTACCCATCAAAATCCGTCTGTTGATGTCCTGGATGCCCTGCGCCTTTAGGTCTTTAAACTCTTCAATCAGGACGATCCCATTCAGTACAGCGATCCCAAAGAGTGCGATAAATCCAACCCCTGCTGAAATACTGAATGGCATATCCCTAATGTACAACAGGATGACCCCACCCACGGCTGACATGGGAATGGCACTGTAAATTATAAGGGCTTCTTTCACCGAATTAAAGGCAAAATAGAGAAGGATAAATATTAAAATAAGGGCTATGGGTACTGCC
The DNA here is from genome assembly GCF_011290685.1 of Cyclobacterium plantarum. Taxonomy (GTDB): domain Bacteria; phylum Bacteroidota; class Bacteroidia; order Cytophagales; family Cyclobacteriaceae; genus Cyclobacterium; species Cyclobacterium plantarum. The sequence continues at coordinate 32,497 of NZ_JAANYN010000004.1, read as the reverse complement.
ACCATTAAACGGTCTCTGGCAGTTCTCAGGTTTTCAAACTGACCTCCATATTCCACCGTGTAGCCAATTGGTAAATCAATCTTGCTATTGATGACCTGCTGCACGTCTTTCACCACCGATTCTAAATCCCGGCCCCGTACGTTTACCCCAACCACAATCCTCCGTTTCGTATCGTCTCTCGAAATTTTAGCTGGCCCCGTGGTATAACTGACAGTTGCAAATTCACTGAGAGGAACCTGGTTTCCATTTGGTAGCTGGACGGTCGCCATTTCAATATCCTCCAAATCCCGGTGGTGTTCCTGATCAAAACGAACCACTAAATCAAATTGCTTTTCACCTTCAAATACGGTTCCGGCAGCTTTCCCGGCAAAACCCATGGTGATGATGCTGTTGAGTTCATTCACATTCATCCCATATTTTGCAATCATTTGCCGGTTATAATTCACCGACATCTGTGGGAGACCCGCCACTTTCTCGACGATAATATCGGCTGCACCTTCGATATGTTGAATGGCCTTTTCCACCTCCAGGGCCTTGTTGTAAAGAATGTCCAGGTCCTCACCAAAAATTTTAATGGCCAAATCGGCACGCACTCCGGTGATCAATTCATTGAAGCGCATTTCGATAGGTTGGGTAAACTCAAAGTCCACCCCTGGGATTTCGGCTGAAAGTGCTTCCTTAAATTTATTAGCTAACTGGTCCTTGCTTTCGGCTGAAACCCATTCGCCTTTTGGAATCAGTTTGATTATAACATCACTTTCTTCCATAGACATGGGGTCCGTGGGTACTTCGGCCGCTCCAATCCTACTCACAACCTGCTTTACCTCAGGAAATTGCAAAAGGATCTTTTCCATACGGGTAGTGGCTTTAATCGTATTGGTTAAGGAAGTGCCTGTTTTAAGTACGGGTTGGATAACAAAATCACCTTCGTCCAGTGTAGGTACAAATTCACCTCCCATGCGACTAAAGAGAATGCCAACTACAATCATCAAGGCAGCTGATAAGCTCAAAACGATTTTTTTCTCCCGAAGTGCCCAGGCCATGGTTGGTCTGTACTTGTTTTCCAAAAAAGTGATGAGGCGGGAGGAAATTGTTTTTTTGTCAGGGTCAGATGGCTTAATAAACAAAGAAGCCATTACGGGTACGTAAGTAAAACACATGATCATCGCTCCAATCAATGCAAACGAAAATACCATGGCCATTGGCCTGAACATTTTTCCTTCCACGCCCACCAACGAGAGAATGGGAATGAACACAATGATGATAATAAGCTGACCAAATACAGCAGAGTGCATCATTTTGCTGGCACCATGATGGGTAATTTTATCTATGTAATTTTGTTTTTCTCCTTTGGGCAATGCCATCAATGTGGACCTCTCTGCCGTTATTTTGTAGGCTATGAATTCTACTATAATCACCGCACCATCTATGATAATTCCAAAGTCAATGGCTCCCAGACTCATCAGGTTGGCATCCACTCCGAAGATATACATGAGGGATAAAGCAAAAAGCAAACACATTGGAATGACGGATGCTACCACCAGGCCGGACCGTATATTGCCAAGCAGCAGCACCACGACAAAAATCACGATTAAACAACCTAAAATCAGATTTTCGGCTATAGTAAAGGTAGTTTTACCGATAAGCTCACTTCGCTCCAAAAAGGGATTGATACGGATACCCTGAGGTAGGGCAGCCGATATCTCGGCAACTCTTTCTTTTACTGCCTCTATGGTTGCTTTTGAGTTGGCTCCTTTGAGCATCATCACTTGCCCCAACACTTTTTCTCCTTCTCCATTGCCCGTTATGGCACCAAATCGGGTGGCATGTCCAAAACCTACGGTCGCGACGTCTTTAATAAAAACGGGGGTACCTTTTCGGTTTTCAACCACGATGTTTTCTATATCTTCCAGGGAGCTTACCATGCCTTCCCCTCTGATAAAATAAGTTTGGTTGGTTTTTTCAATGTAGCCCCCTCCGGCCACGCTATTGTTTTTTTCCAATGCCGAAAAGGCCTGGGAAATAGAGATATTCAAACTCCGGAGTTTTTCCGGATTGAGCGCCACTTCGTACTGTTTGAGATGACCGCCCCAGGTATTTACCTCTACCACTCCCGGTATGCCGGAAAGTCGACGCCTGACCACCCAATCTTGTATGGTACGCATATCCGCTAATGAATACCGGTCACGATGTGCCGAATCCACCTCAATGACATACTGATAAATCTCACCCAGGCCAGTGGTGATAGGCCCCATGAAAGGTTTTCCAAATCCGGCAGGAATTTTATCTTCGGCTGCCTTTATTTTTTCAGCGATGAGTTGTCGGGGAAGATAGGTGCCAATTTTATCATCAAAAACCACCGTTACCACGGAGAGCCCAAACTTAGAAATGGATCTTATTTCTTTCACATTGGGCAGGTTGGCCATTTCCAACTCTACCGGATAGGTAAGGAATTTCTCCACGTCTTCAGTAGCCAAATTTCGCGACGTGGTGATGATTTGCACCTGATTGTTGGTGACATCCGGAACAGCTCCAATGGGAATCTCAGTAAGGGAATAAATTCCAAAAGCGATCACTCCGGCTGAGAATAAAAGCACGATCAGTTTGTGGTGAATACTGTATTGTATGATCTTCTCTAACATTGATGGGCTGCATTTGGTATTACTTACCAAATGTAGCCGACCAGTCCTAAAGCCTTTCTCAAGACTTTCTTAAGATTGGCTTAAGAATGGTATTTATTTTAGTCCTTCTCCCAGGAAGTAGCCAACTAAAGCGGAAATACCCATGGCCACCGTGCCCCAAAAAGTAATTCTAATAATGGCTTTGGTGATATTGGACCCTCCAGCCTTCGCTGCCAATACACCTAGTAGTATTAGAAAAAGGAGCGCGAATCCATATAAATAATAATCGGATCCCTCAAATCACTTGCTGCAGCTACGCCGATTGCAAGACTTGCAGTTGACAAGATACCATCATTAGCAGCCAAGACAGCTGCCCTAAGCCAGTTACTTCTATGAATGTAGTGATTGTCCAGGTAATTGTTTTTCGGATTTCTCATCATGCGATCCATTTACGGTGACAGAGAAGGTAGTTTTTTTGGATTTCCACGGATTTATTCTTTCATGTGTCTATAATTGTTTCCTAATGGTCACCCCGATTAGTCGGGGCAGGCTATGGAATCTTTGACAATTAAAATAATCATTGCCCTGTGTGTTTAATGATGATTTTAATCCTGTCGATTTCATCCAGACAAATTAAGTTAAAAAGTAATCATCACATTGGTGCCCTGACCGTAGGTGCTGCTAACATTCAATTCAGCTTGAATGGCATTGGCACATTTCTTTGCTATAGCCAGTCCCAGACCATTTCCCTGAATTTGCCTGTGATTTAAGGCATCAGATCGATAGAAACTGTCGTAAATATTGTTTAAATCCTCCTCTTTAATTCCGATTCCTTCATCCGTAACATTACAGATGATTCGACCGCCGACATAATCCACACCGATACTTATCGTCCCCCCATTATTCGAATATTTAATAGCATTGTTAAGGATATTGTCCACGATGATATTGCTGTAGAAATGAGGCAAAAGTGCTTTTTCGGATTGATTGATGCTTAGGTTTATTTTCAATTTTTTCTCTTTGATCAGGTTTTTAAACCGCGATATAGATTCTTCAAGGAGCGTTGAAATAGGGATAAAGGAATCCTTTTTGCTTCCTGCAGATGTTTCTAAGCGGGCCAACATCAGGAGTTGCTCCAAGGTGGCCGTCATTCGGTCTATTTCTTCAAGACTGTAAAGTATCTTTTCTTCGTACTCCTGTTGGGATCTTGGCTTCCTGATCAGCACCTCCAGGGTACCCCGCAAGGTGGCAAGTGGGGTCCTGAGTTCATGAGATGCATCCGAAGTAAATTGCTTTTCCTTTTCAATGGCCTTTTCAATACGCTTCAGTAAGTCATTGAAGCTGGAAGAAAGGAAGAAAATTTCATCCTGATTTTTAGGCAATGTTACTCTTTCATTCAGGTTGTTTTGAGTGATATGGGTGATGGTACGTGTCATTTCCTGAATAGGACTCATACTTCTTCCAGCTAAAAATCGGGATACATAATACAAGCCTATCAAAATCACGAAATAGGAAGCTAATAATACATTTCTTAATCTTGTAATGACAGAAAAGGCAGATTCGGAGGAAATGGCCGCAATAATATATCCTCTAGTTTCGCCTTTATCTTTTATTGGCAATTGAACTTGCCTTATCAGTTTATCCGTGAGTTCGGCATTATAATGCCCTCCATCCGTGTCCCCCTTAAAAATTAAAAAATCTTGCTTCAGGTTGGGAGATCTATCCATTACCAATCCCTGTTTGTCATTCAACTGAATAAATACTGGGTTTACCTGGGTCTCTGTATGCTCACGCTCTCGCCATTCTTCCTTATTGATAAATTGAATGCTATCCTCAACGAATTCTATTTCGTTCAGATGTTTTTCTGCTTCATAGGATAAGTCATTGTCCAGGTTTTGTATTACTGTGCTCTTGACAATCAAAAAGATGGTGCCAAAAACAACTGCCATGATGATGGCTGTCGCCACCATATAATGCAGGGCTATTCTATTTTTGAAGCTTAGGTTCATATTTCTTTTGCGATGTAACCTACACCACGGATGGTCTGAATGTAATTTTCTTCATCGGATAATGAAAGTTTCTTTCGCAATGCGTTGATGTATACGTCGATAACACCCGAATTGTATTCGAAGTGGATATCCCACACACTTTCGATAATGCGGCTTCTTCGGCATACTTTGCCTTTGTTGCGGATGAGGTATTCCAATAATGCAAATTCCTTCTGGGTGAGATTAATTTCTTCCTTTCCTTTAAAAACCTGATGGGTTTCCGTATTTAACGTAATGATTCCCAAGGTAAAAAGAGAGTGCTCCCCCATCTTTGGCCTTAATTGCACTTTGATTCGCTCCAAAATTTCTTCAAAATGAAAGGGCTTTTTAATGTAATCATTTGCCCCAGACTGCAAACCAAATAAGGTTTCGTCAAGCGTGTCCTTGGCGGTAAGGAAAATGACAGGAGTGGTTGGAAATTCTTTCCTAAACTGCCTGCAAATTTCAATCCCGCTTAATCCCGGGAGCATCCAGTCTAACAAAAGGATATCGTATTCTCCTGATAAAGCCAACCTAAGGCCCGATTTACCCTCATCGGCCACATCCACTGCAAAAGACTCTTCCTCTAATCCTTGCTTGAGAAAAGCCGCAATTCCCTGCTCGTCTTCAACTATCAAAATTCTCATCTACCAAATATCGATTTTACCCGCTTAAGTATCCATTAAATGAATCTTAAGAAATGCTTAAAATTCCAACCAGCTGCTTTTTACTGCAAGGTTATTCTTTCATATATTTCCTTCTTCCAAAGCTCTGGCTCATAAACGACCAATTGATATTCCTTACCGGCTTTCGTCCGGATAACGAGACGCGCATTTCCCCATTTATTCACCATTCTCTTTTCGATCCCGATGATCGATGTGAAGTCTATATCCGTTTGTCCCCGTTGGATATTCAATTGGTGAGACTTAAAAATAACTCTTTTATTTGTCAAAAACAGCTTTCCTCCAACACCTTCCAGCCTTTTAAATAAGGTAGCGGGTGCCTCCTTTTCAATTTTTTCCATTACCTCCAGCATCGGATTAATGTTTGTACCCATTTTGGCGAATACTTTTCCAGCTAATCCATTAAAAAGGTAAGGAAATACCAGACTAAAAGTAATACCGAAAAACAGCCCCCTGAACAATAAACTTTGCAGCGAATCCATCTCTTGCGCTTCGGAAAAATAGTCCATTGCCCAAATTGCAAGGGTGTATAATACTCCCATTTGAAAAGCAAGCACCAAGCGATATTTCCAATCTGTTCTCAATTTCTATTGTCATTTACTATCGTTCACATGCGCTATCATCAACCCTCTGGGTGGTGTTTTGGCCAAGCTTGCTTTCAAGTAGCCTTTTTAGATGGAACGGGCTCCAGTTTGCTTCAATCCAGCCATCAGGATCCTTTAAGCCTTTTGCATGGCTTGCTCAAAGGTGATTTCAATAAATTCAGCTGGTCGGATCACAGCGACCAAAACCCTTACCCGCATGATCCCTTTTGAAATATCCTCAACTGTCATCGTTTCTTCCAAGCCCACCCGTACCGAGAAAGCGTCCGATGAGCTGGCTCCGGCCAAAGCTCCCATTTTCCACTGCTGTGTCAGGTAATTTTCCACCATGGATTTGACAGTAATCCAGGTAGCAGCCTGATTGGGTTCAAAGGTGTAGGCTTTGACGGCTAACACCATCGACTGTTCGAGCACAATCACCGTCCGACGCACAGGAATGTAACGCCAGTCGTTGCTGTTTCCATCCAATGTGCGCGCCCCCCATACCAGCACGCCTTCTCCCAGAAAGGAGCGTATGGCATTGACCGCTTTTCCGTCCAAGGGGGTATTGAGGTATTCCTGCTCTTCTGTGGAAATGGGTACAGATGGAGCAATGACGGAATTCAAGGAAAGATTGGCGGGGGCTTTCCAAACCCCACTCGTGGAATCCACCAACGTGTACAACCCGGCCATTGCGGCCGCAGGTGGCAGTTGATTCAGGTATTTTTGCAGAAATCCCATTAATGCTTTATACGACTGACTCATCGCCAAAAGCGTGCGGTGCAGGTTAGCGGGAGATAATTTGCCGGAAGTATCCGGGGCATCGTCCCAGCTATTCACGACAGCTGATGTATAATCGGGAAGTTGTTTTACCAGGGATAAAACCCGCTCCTTTCGAACGGCTTCGCCTTTTGATTCATTTTCGGGATGATCGGTTAGCGCAAGTTCTCCACTGATCATTTCAACCAGCAGTGCCAGGCTATCATCCGTCAGATTTTGAAATGACAATTCTGATTCCTGCACAATCGTTGTTTCCAACCAGGGATAATAGGCCGCTGCATAACTTAGTGATTCGGTTCCTACCCCTTCCCTGAACCGATCCACTACGGACTTCCCGCCCGCAGGATTTTGAAAGGCTTTGTAGCCTTGATACACATCCAAAATGGCCATCCGGTTGCCCATCTGCCCGCAATGGGCGATTACCTTTCGGCACAGGCTATAAAATGCCTCGGCTGTATCCAGAGATACGGCATCGGGAAGCAGTACCAGGGTGGGTTCAGGTTCATTTTCCAGCCTACGGAGTCCGTCTGCGAGCCTTTCTTCCCTAATCTGATCCTTATAATCACCCACAGAAATGATATAGCAAGCTCCCCCACCATTCTGAAAAAAGAATCGCATAGCTTCATACAGCCTGAAGACGGTTCCGACCCGACTCACAGAATAGGCTTCCTTGTCACCTATCAGGTCCAGGTGCATATCAAACTTAGCTAGCTTTTCACCCCTTTCCTCTTTTTTGTCCGCTTCACTTCGGGATTTCTCCCCTTCCCCAGTAGCTTTACGCATTCGAAACCGATAGTCTGCCGGACCACCAAACCACCGCTCAAATTCCCTTAACGAGCTGATCCGGAGGAGGCCGTCTGCACCCGCAGCCGGAATTTTTTCAGTATACCCTATAAATGCAGGAATTGCTGTTGCAACTTCCACCACTGAAGAGGGGAAAGCGTTTTCCTCTACAATGTATACCCCAGGTTTTTTAATTTTTTCCATTAGTTTAAGGTTAAGTGCAGGCCAAGTTACCCATTTTAACCATTAAGCAGGTAAATATCAGGTGTGGAAATATGCTTGATTTTCCTTATTTAAGCTAACTTTTAAAAACCCTTTTGTGGTAAAGTAATTGACCGGTGTGGTAGGAATGGTGATTGGCCATGATGATGATCTCCCGAAATATCGTATAATCCGGAACATGGGCAATCGGGGCAAATAGGTTGATTGAATTGTCCTCAATCAATCGGATCAATGTGTTGCGGTCAGCCATAAAACCTACAATGGATTCATTCCAGGTTTTAGTATCCGTTTCAGCATTTGGCCAATAGTCATCCGGCCATTTCATTTCCCGGTAGTTGGGATTTTGAATAAAGTCGATGATATCCCGCTGAGCGAGGCGCATGTGTTCCACCAGGTCCCAGGGGGAATGGGGAATTCCAGCCACCTTTCTATTGATGGCATCCAAGGGAAAATCGACCACAACCTGATCGAAAGTAATATGGGCTTTCACACCGCTCAGTGACTCGATCAGGTGTTGGCGCAGGACTTGTGTTTCGGCATTGTTTAAGGGCATAAGAAATAAACTTAGTTCGATTAATCAGAAACGTAGACCTAAATACCGCTGTACTCAAAATCTCCCTGGAATAGTGAATGGGACCCAAAAACATCCAAATCTGTAACATATGCATGTCCTTCTATCTGATAGGAGCCTCCGGTAGGGAAGCTTTCCAAGTTGTTTTCAAGTTTTAAGAGCTCATCTTCATTGATTTTCTTTAAAGAAGTACTGGTTACCTTAAGATTTTTTACCCTGTTATAACGGAGGAGTAAAAATACAAATCCAATTATACCAATAGGAACAGCAATCCATACTGACATCAATAACCGTGCATTTGCAAGAATGGTAATAACAACAAGAGAGCTCACAAAAAATATTGCCCTAGAAAAAGAAAGCCTTTGCAATACTTTCTCTAAATAGTGTATTGATTTGCTGTATTTGTCGATATTTGATTGAAAAATCTTCACAAGTATAATACGGAGATAAGAAAGTCATGGCATATATTCAGCTACCTTTTGGAGGAGGATTGGCATGTATAAGGAACATGACATTATTTGGGAACTTAAATTAAGGATTTAGGATGATATATCTCCTGGTTTTAGAAACTTTATTCGTTCGGGATTATTAAATAGATCGGCTGAAAAGGTTATTTTTCCCGGTTCTCCTGCATTTCAAACCGTCAGCATGCTTGGCTATTGGCAATTGACTTTTTATTACTTCTACATATTGTCGCTGTAAAGCAGATTGAATTTGTGACCGTCTGGATCGGTGAAAACGCACACGTAAAATCCATTTTTATCGTAAAATTCTTTCCTGTCTTTGTTAGAGTTAAATAGAATAGTTCCACCTGCTCTTTCTATTTCGGTTATCCAAGTGTCAAATTCATTCTTACTTTCAGCTGAAAGGGAAAACATAATCTCATTTCCTTGACTCAAATCAGATATTTCCCCTTCCAGACTTGTTTTTAATTTTTCCTTTTCAAAAAAGTGAATTACAAAATCACCACTACCAAACAGGAAGCTCACAAGGTTTTCTGTAGGATTGCCATTTAACTTAAATCCTAACGACAGGTAAAATTCTTGTGTCCTATCGATGTCTTTTACTCCAAGATTTGCCCAAATTTTTTTAGGTTTCATATTGATGCAATTTTTTATTAAGTATGGGTTAATAAATTAATTGTTATTCCATTGGGGTCCTTTACAAAAAAGCGTATGACTCCCCAATTTTCGTTTGTAATCAGGGTACACAAGTTCAATTTTTTGGCTTTTGGCTCTTTCATTTAAATTGTCAACATCCGAAACTTCAACGGATAAAAATATTGCCGAATTATCTAAAGGTTTGTTTTTGTCGTTACTGAAAATTGATATATAGTTTTACAGTGCCGCCTCTTTTTTTGCACGCCTCAGACACCAATTCGCCGGTGTAGTGAGGGTGTTTTCTATTAAGTCTGTATATTTCTCACTCAGGTTCTTTTTTTGGGAATATATTTCTTCATTGTCGGCAATACGCGCAAGTTCAAATTTATGCGCCAGTGATTCATATTGCTTGCTCAACCTTATACACTCCTGTTGGTGACTGTCAAATTGAAGGCCGGTATGTAAACCTGAAACAATGGAAGAAAGTAACAATATCGTAGAACAAATTATCTTCCAATTATCTGGATTTACCCATCCACTATCCACAAAAATAGTTACGCCCAAAAAGGCAGGCAAAACCACCCCGATAATTATGGCAAACCACCTGAATGGGGTAACTACATTTAACCATTTTTCGTAGGCGGCTTTTTGAATAAGACAATCCCTCTGCTTATTGGCAAAGTAATTTTGAATTTCCATTAGTTGATTAGTATCCATAATTATGCGTCAAAAATAAATATTGAATAATCCAAAACTAAATAAAATTTCCCAAAAAGGTGATATTCAACCATTTCCTTATAATATAAATATCAAAAATGCTTTTGGATCCAAGCAAAAGTCCTGATAAAATTACCGGTTTGCCATTGGGGGATTGATTGTACATTGTAAAGTAGATACCATTTTGATCTTCCCTTGATTAATTTGCTAAAAATTAATTATTGAATTTAGACCACAATCCAACGCCCTGCCAAAAGGAAGTCGAGTGCCAGTAAAAGACTATTTTTGATTTTTCCGCTTATTTAATACAATTTCCTCTATAGGGACTTCATTGATCAATACTTCTTTTAAAACAGCCTCTCCCTCTTTGATTCCAACTACCGCATAGGCTGTCTGGGTTGAGTCCACTTGTGATTCGAGGTAGGCCAATTCAGCATCATACGCCTTAGATTCTTCCATGTAATACCTGTCGAATGGGTATTCAATAGTTAGCATGTTCGTCCCATTATCCGTGACCCAGCCCACCCTGGCCTTCAAAAAATCCTGATTGTCAGCCGGGTATTCCTTCGAAAGACCATGGGCTTTTGCAAAACCGTCCTTGTCTGTTGTCAGAATTACAAAAATCCTTTCGCCAGGCAGCCAATCCGCTTCGCTTTGAATCTCAACCACCGCTTCTTCGTAATAAAGCGCTATGAATTTCCCCCTAAATGGGTCATTGGGATCAATTGGCTGGGTTTTGAATTTATATTCCTTCCCTGAATGCAATATGTCTTCCCTGTCAAGTATCATTTTGGCCGGCACATAAAGCTGCAAGAGGGCAAGTAAAACAAATACAGGCAATGTTTTCTTTTTGTTAGCCATTTGGATTTCTCTTTTTAAGCATCCAGTAATTTGTTGCCATAAAGCCAATGCCAACGGACACAAATAAGCCCCCTCTTATGATAAAGCTTAAATTTGTATCAAAGAACCTACAAACCACCAAAGCAGCAATAATTAGCAAACCCAGGTTCAAAATCCCCAAGTTGTTCCGCCTGGCACCATCTCTGATGGTTAACATACCAATTGCAAAAACAAGTATATTGACCAGCACTACTGACAGGGAGGAAGATAGCCCAATAATGAAAATGACAATGAACAACAAAAAAACTACCCCTATTGGCTTAATGTCCGTCAGGGAGCTGTTTTTCAGGTTAATTACAAGGAGGCCAATTCCTGATAGGGTGAGTAGAAAAGCTGCCAGAAATTCAGGTGATGTGAATACTTCATTCCATGGAAAATCTTCTTTCCTCAAGTGCTCCCAGAACCAATCAAAACTAAATGTTAGCAGCATTACAATGGTCCCAACCAAACCCAACACCTTGTACCCATTGTTTGCCGGCCTTTGCCGGGTAAAAAAATCCAATTCCCCTATTAAATAAATTAACCCAAAAAGGCTGAAATAGGCAGGGACCATAAGTTCATCTGTTTGGCCTGCAACAGTCCCCAGCGCAATTACCACAGAAAGCGGAATGATCCAATTGTGGAAAACCATGAAATTACTTTCGGGATTTGTCTTGCTCAACAGGTTATAATGAGGAAGGATGGTCAGTAGTAGTATCCAGTAGGAATAAGATTCGGTTGCAGGGTATGTCCAATAGCTCGTCTCAGCCGCATAGCAGGTAATTCCTATCAGGTAAAGTAATGAAGCGATGGAAGATTTCATCACATATATCAATGGGAGGCAAAGCAGCATCCAGGTGAGCAGGAATAAGCCCAAATCTCCCGGCATGTGGTATATTTGACTAACGAGCGAAATGCTTGCTCCAACAGCAAAAAACAAAAAAGCAGTACCGCTTTCTCTCCAGGCGACACTTTCTGGTTTTTTAATTAACACGAATCCACACAGTACCTGTCCAATGAGCAGTGGAAGAAAGGCCCAACATGTTTTTGCGGTTCGTGAAAATTCATCCCAGTTGTGCGCCAGTAATAAGATAATTCCAAGTCCCACCAATATGGCACCTAATATCCCAAAAACGACGAATAGCCGATTGGTTGACTGTCCTCCTTTTTCCCCATAATAATCCCGGATTTTGCCTGCTGTTTCGGGAGAAATCACGCCAGCATTTATAAGTTCGGGAATGTCTTTTACCAGGTTCATCTTCTAGTTATATTTCCATATCGTTACATCATCTTGCAACAACGGATGCTTCAAACATAAATACGACGATTTTAATTACCTCTCAGTTTATGAATGGGCTGCCCGACAATCAACGATAGAAGCATAGCAGACAGTCTGTATTAGCTTTCTCTTGACTTTAAATAATTTCCCGGAGTAAATACTGCGATTTCCGCCTTTGAATAATCTTTTACATTGCGGGTAAGTATCGCCTCTATTCCCTCTATTGTCAAAGCAGTGGAGTATTGAATTGAATCTTCAAAATCCTTAAAATTATTTTTTAATGCTTGAACGATTTCAATACGGGTTGTTCCTGCTATTTGAATCATTGCTGTGAGTTCCTCAATTATGAGTATGGCTCTTTTGTGGTCCAGGTATTTCCTTACAATGTAATAAATGTTATTAATACTAACCCCTGAAATGAAAAGCTGAAACTTACCTCGTTCATTTAAATCAAAAATTTCACTTGCCGGATTCGCAAATGGATCTCGATCCGTGAAAAAATCGATTACCACATCTGAAATGGTTCACTTACCATTTATTGTTTGATCACCCAAACGTCCGTTACCCGTGACTGCTGCCGCCAGTTCAGGTGCTCCTCATCGGGTTTGTCAAAACTTATTTTTAGTTTGCCTTCGCTGATCAGCTCCCTTGGAAGTGGGAATTCCTTAAATTCCTCATAGCCCTTCTCGTACCTGGTAGGTGTAAGCCGTTGTCCATTGGCCCGCAAAAGGGCCTCACCAAAGCCTGATACGCGGATCAGGTAATCGGATTCAGGATCCAACTCATCGTAGTCCAGGGTGGGCGTAAACTGAAAGAGCTGGGTAGAAAGCCGCTTACGGCTGGTCCCGTTGTTTTCCCATAAAAAGCCGATGGCATCATCGGTTTTGGAGGTTACGTGCCGGGCATCTGCACTTGAGATATTGTCGTAAAAGCTCCCTTCTCCCGGGTATTCATAGGTTCGGATAAAGTCCAACCGGGCCAATTTTTCCGCTTCAGATTCAAAATTGCGTATTTTATCAAATTCGTCTTCCAGCCACCAACGGTTGTTGAGCGGGTAATCGATAAAATCCAAAATCGCACCCCTTTCTGCACCACTTGCCCGGTACTTTTCCACACTGGTTTGCGCCCCAACGCTCTGGAAAAGCATTTCTCCGTAAGTGAGCACCTTTTCCTTCAGGTCCTGAGAAACGGGCTCTGTATCTGCTTTTTGCAGTTGTTGCAGGGCCTCGAACATGGCCTGATCAGCTCCAATGGAATCTGCCTGGGCCAGGATTTCGTAGGCTTCAGCCTCCAGGCTTTTTTCGAAGGCCAGCCGGTCCCGTATATAGGCATCGTAATAGGCCCGCATCAGCAATTGCTGCCAGCGCCAATTGCCGGACAGCTGGGGGTAAGCAACTTCAAGCCTCTTCCACAAAGCCAGGGTTTTTTCAATAGCTGGATTCTCCAAAATGGGACCATCCCAATTTTCTTCCAAGGCGAATATTCCCCTGGCGGCCTCCTCTCCTACCTCAGCACCAAAGAAAAAACGGGTATATTCCGCAAGGATGGTGGCAGGGTCTTTCCCCGGATCCCATCCCAATTGGCTCCATATGACTTTGTTTACATCGTCATGGGTACCATCGGAATACGTAATAAAACCATCAGTATGGGGGCTGTCCCTTTGAAAAAGCCGTTTGTACATCTCTGGCTGGGGGTTGCAGGGTTCCCTTCCCAGGGTCAGGGCAAAGGCCTGATCCCAGTTTTCCACGGGATAGTGACAGCGAACGGTATGGGTAATATCGGGATAAAACCTGTGCATGTATTTTTCCGGCAAAAGTTCCCTTTCAAGGGCTATTGGCGGACTGCTGGGGCCATATACCACCCCTTTCAGCCAATCTGGGCTATGCTTCTCCAGGTAATCAAAAAAATAGCTTACCTTCTCTTTGTTAAAACCCTGCAAAGAAACCCAAATGCCCGCTTCCGGATGGTATTCTTTCAGAATCTTTGACAGATCCTCCAGGTAAGGTATCAGATCGGAAGGGTGGTTTTCGCCCGGGTCTCCTCCCGGAACAAATACCGCATTTAATCGCGGACAACGGGCGTAAAAGTCTTTCTGTTTCTCCAGGCCCTCCTGATATGCCCCTGGCTCGCTGAGGTCCCGGGGTGCCGGCGTCCAAACCCAATAATCAGCACCGTATTTTTCACATATTTTGCTCAACTCCACTTCCATGACTTGCGGGTCCACCTTGAAATGCGGGCTGGAATTCACTTTCTGAAAGGGAATGTTTTCAAACGCATTGGCCCCAAAGAGCACCTGTTCCCTGAAATGCTGGTCAAATTGCCCCACTGTCCAGGCATCCCAGGAGTTGGCGGTATTCCGGTAACCAAACTGGTGGCCGCGAAGCGCATATTGAGGGGATTCAGAAAATTCAAAGCCTGCATCCAAATTGATTTTTCCCTTGCTCAGTCGGGCCGTTCGCAGCAGTTTGCCAATCCCATAAAAGATTCCTCGGGCATCTGCGCCTATCACCCACAGGGTGTTCCCGGCCTCGCTGGATTCATGAAAGATCCGGTAACCTTCTTTTTGCCGTTCCGGAGCACCGGAGCCCTTCCGGAACGGAATGGCTTTTCCAAAGAGGCTGGTACCTGAAGCCAGGACGAGGGCAATGCGGGTATTTGAATCCCATTCACGGTTCACTTTCAACGAAGTTCCGGTGCGTTTTTCGATTTCTTCTACAAGAATAGTTCCGGCGGTTTCCTTCAAGGGTGAGGTGATTTGGGGCGAAATCAGAATGATAGCCTCTGAAAAGTCCAGGGTTTTTTGGTCTTCGGCTGAGCAAGACAGCAGTGTTGCCGAAATCATGCACAAAAGCCAAATGGTGAGTTTATTTTCCATGAGGTAAAAGTAATTTCGTTGGTATTTAAATCGTGTTTCAGTGTTCTTGGCTAAGGAAGTCCTCACCAATGTGCACCCCAATAAATAATACGCCAGAGTCAACAAATCCTACCAAGGATGAAGCGTAATTTTTTTGTAAAAAAACCATTAAGGTTACACCCGGTTGAAAGTAACCAACGGCCGGTAATATTCAAAATATGAATGGACGGTATTATACAGGATTGAAAGAATGGATAAAAAAATTGATCATTTACCCTCATAGGGCAGAAAATTTCCAATACCGCTTTTGTGGAACAAAAAAGCCTCAGGAAATCATTCCAAAGGCTTTGTTATACCTGTAAGTATCCTATTGCTATTCCGTTCCAAATTTTTCATTCTCACCCAAATTGGGGGTTTCCGACTTTATCAGGCTTGATTTGGCAATCTCAAAAAGCTGGACCAGCTTGTTGTTTTTTGAATCCCAGTGCTCGCCTTTGTTAATTTTTACCACAAGCATTCCCAGGTCGGGGTCTTTTTTCCCGTTTTTAAACCAGGCAGCTACCCATGGATTCCAATACCGATCGATTAAATTCTGATCTTCAGAAATTTTGGCTTTACCAGAAAGGGAAACATATACATTGTCTTTCGGGTTGCTAAAGGTCAGACAGATATCCCTGTCCTGCTCAATTTCAAAGGCTTTGGCATCACTTTTCGGTGTATAAAAAAATAAGCTCCCGTCATACGCATCCTGTACGAGACTCATTGGACGAGCCCGCATAACTCCGTCTTCATTTTCGTCTTGTGTGACGAGCATACCTACTTTTATATCTTTGATAAGGTCCCAAATTAATTTTTTGTGTTCCGGGCTTGACATGTTTGCTAAGTTTTTTTGTTCTTATTTAAAACAATGTAAAATGAATTGTTTTAAGCACCATCTCTTGGGCTTTCGGTAACAATTAGTGCAAATCACATTCCAAAAACCATATTGGGATAGCCTATTATAGATTTATACTTCAGGTATATTGCGGCATTTAATTTGATATTTTTAACCGTACAGTTGAAAAGTTTACAAAAGGGATTCACGCTGAAATATTACAGCTGAACCTAAATCGGGACCGGGTTGGGTAACAAAAAACCAAGTGCCCAATGTGGTAAACAGAAAATTAGATTGCCTGGCACTGTTACAATCCGATAAAGCGGAAAGGTGCTGATTTTTTAAAGTAATCTGAAGTCTCTCCCGAGTAGGTCTGGTTATTGGATAAATCCAGTTTGCGTACCGGAGCCTTTTCGCTGAAATCGATTTTTTTCAGATCCACCCAAAAGGCATTTGGCGTCAAGGCTGTTTCGAAATAGTAGACCAGGTTTTTCTGATCGGCTACCATCCGCCAGCGTGTAGTGGACAGATTCGGATAACCCTCTATTTCAAAACCATAAGGTACAGAAACGTTCCGGATTACACTAAAAACACTGGCCACCGCTACGCGGGTATTATCCGTCTGAGGGATTGAATTGAGAAAGAACGAGGCACGAACAAAACGGTCGGAGGAAGTCACCGATCCCGGCAAAAACGTCTTGCCTGGAATGTTTTCCCAATACTTGCCAATGGCCATTTGCTGCTCGTAGGGAGGATCATTGGTCATTAGCTGATAGGAAGCATCATGGTGGATGACCAGTTTTCCCGCAATGTATTCCAATATGGCACTGTCGCCTGTGGCATCGGAAATAGACAGGTGTACTGTAGTGAATTTATCCGTGCCCGGAATAAAATCCGAAACGATGGCAAAGTCGGCATCCCTCATTTCTGCTACAGCCTCTGCTACAGTAGCGAAGTTATCTAAAACATACTGTGCCCAAAGGGAAATGGCCAGTCCCTTTGTGTCTCCTTCCTTATTGAAGGTAGGATAAGTAGACTCCACCAGCCAGAGCATATTGGCCACAAGTCCCTTCTCGTTCATGCCATCGGTGGTGGAAATGTCCCAGGAACTAACCGCAAGGCTGCCGTATTTGGACACCCATTCGATGGAGTTTTTACCCACTTCCCCACTCCGCTTCATGCCACGGGGAAAAATCCACTGATTGGCCGGAATTTCCAAAGAAAAATCCATGGTCCTTCCCGTGAGAACGGTGTTGTTGGGACCCTTGTACACCACACGGGTACAGGTTTGGGATTCAGGAATAAATCCAAAGCTGGCCAGCAAGGTCAGAGAGAAGTAAAGGATTTTTTTTCGCAAAATCATTTTATAAAAGTTTATTATCTGAATTTTATCTGTTTTAGCCCAGCATGCTGATTCCCTTGGATAGGTCAACTTTGGTGTCTATGGATATTTATTGTAAACAATCAGTCTTCCAATAGGTACGCATGACCAAAATAGGGAATTTCAAAAGGATTATGTTGATTAAATTACATTTTTTAAATCAATTATTTAATATACAATGGTGAAAAAGAAAATTTACTTTAATAAATTGAGGTATTTGCTCCGGTTTTCAAATATTATCCAAAGAAGAATTGCCCAAATTATTAGTGCTATTACAAGCCCTTCTGGTGCCACAAAAATGTGCGTAAGCAGGATACCCACCATTACCGGAAATACCACCAAAGCTCCCAACGCTCTTGTTTTTGGGAAGAAAATTAGGAGTCCTCCCAAAACCTCTGCAAATCCTATCAGCGGCATTAGCCATTCGATTTCTATAAGGGCCAAATTATCTTTGACCAGGGCTTCTGGCAAGCCTTCAGGCACCGGCACATAATTGAAAAATTTGTTCAATCCTCCGTTCATTAATAATAGTCCAAAGAGGATAGCAATTACATTGTACGCTTTTTGTTTCATGTGTTTGTAATTTTCTCTAAGTTGCCACATGGAATCTCGCATGTTGGATAATCATTCCTCCGTGTGTCGCTTGCGACATGCTCGATTTCATCTTTTTTTAGGGTTTATTTGTATAATTTTTAGCGTAAGCTGATTTGAGAGGCAATATACTGGTCTAAATTTTGGAGACCAGCCGTGAAACCTTCTTTGAAACCCATTTCAATTATTTTTTCAAGGTCCTCCAAAGAATCGAATGTCAACCGAATATTGACAAGGGTCTGTTCGCCATATTGCTCAAAATTATTTTCCCATTTATTTCGTGGAAGCGTCGTATCTATTTTACCTGCTGAATCACAAAAACCATCGAAAGCAGAAAATGATTTTTGATGTTCAATACTGAGGTAATCGACTCTCCCCCAGTGTTCTTCATTTTCCGGGCTTACCATTGCATAAAGCCAATGCCCCCCCTCTTTAAAATCCATAGATTTCGTTTTGGCAATCCATGGCTTGGGTGCCCACCATTGGTCAAGAATTTCTGCTTTCGTCCAGGCGGACCAAACCAGATCGACAGGTGCATGGAATGATCTTGTGACATGGATCTGTTGATTTGGTTTGTCAACCTCGAAATTGAATAAAATCGATTTGCTCATTTTTTCTTTAATTTTATTTGCTCCAACACCTCATCCAGCTGGTTGAATCTTTGGCCAATCAATTGCTTGAATTGCTTAAGCCAGTCTTCTACTGCTGCCATTTTTTCGACATTGAGGTGATAATGAATTTCCCTGCCTTGTTGCTCCTGCCTAACAATATCACATTCGGCAAGGATTCTTAAATGTTTTGAAACTGCCTGTCTGCTGCTGTCAAAATGTTCTGCTATCGCATTGGGAGTCAAAGCACCCACTGTCAAAAGCATGATTATTGCCCGGCGTGTTGGGTCCGCTATCGCTTGAAACACATCTCTTCGCATGATTAACCGGTCTGATATACCAGGACAACTATTCCACAGGCAAATTGCCGGGAAGCGAGCAAATTCAACTTTTGCCTTGCTTCTGCTTCCTTGAAAATTGACATCCCTTTGCCAATGATCGCCGGATTTACGAATAAATACATTTCATCAATCAATTTTTCTTTGATCAAAAATGAAACGAATTTGCCCCCGCCATATACAATCATTTCATTGCCGGCTTGCTGTTTAAGTGCCTTAATCGCTTCCACAAAATCCCCATTCTCTACGACTGTGTTTTCCCATTTAGATTTTGTCAATGTTTTGCTGAAGACAATTTTATGTGTTTCCGAAAACTTAATCCCTGCTTCCCGCTCAGGGTTCTCCTGGTCATTAGCAACGGCTTCCCAATGAGGAATAAAACCCTCTGCTAAATGCCTGCCAAGTAAAATGGCATCAACAGGTTGTAACAATCCGTCGACATAGCTTTTTAAGTCATCAGACCAATTTATTGTCATCCAATCCATTTCTCCCTTCTCTCCTGAAATAAATCCGTCAACGGTTAGCTGCACTTGTAATTTTAATTTCCTCATGAAAATTGTTAAATGAATCTTGAAACTACATGGTTGCAAATATATACGCAACTATTCAGTTTCGCAATTTTTTATTGTATTTTTTTCAAGGTGATTCCTGTTGATAATCAGGAAGCTGATCTGATTTTGCAGGAAAGGACCGGTTGTTGTTGTTAAGGATGATCCAAACCGGGAACTGAGTTCTAAAAAAGTTCGTACGAATTCAGGTTGCTAATCCTTTCCTAAGTAGATGGGGAAATTTATGGATAGGTACCTAACCCTAGTCAGAAGAATATATCAAAGGGATTATCACATTTTACCGTATAGCTATTTGAAAACTGGGCAATAAAATCCAGCTGAGTGATGTTGCAAAAGCTACCAGCTTCCGCCTGCACCTCCACCGCCAAAGCTACCGCCTCCGAATCCACCGAAGGATCCTCCTCCACCGCCGCCAAAGCCGCCGCTTCCTGAGGAGAAGTCGCCAAACTTACCGCGGTTGCCTCCAAGCATACTGGCAAGCATCATGGTAGTGAAGAAATCCACACCACCACGTTTTCCACCCATGTGGTTGTTGTTGTCTTTTCGGTTTTTGATCAGGCTCAAAATCACAAAGCCGATGGCGAAAATCAATAAAAATGGCAACAGGCCCCCTGGCCGGTCTGATGAGCTTAACTGCTCGGCATCATACTCACCTGAAGCCAGCTTAAAGATCATGTCCGTGGCCTGGTCCAGGCCTGTAAAGTAGTCTTCCTTCCGGAAGTTGGGCACAATAAGCTGTTCGACTATCCGCTTGGCCAGGGCATCCGGAATCGCTCCTTCCATGCCATATCCAGTTGCAATAAACACTTTCCTGTCTTTCATGGCCGCAAGGATCAGGATGCCATTGTCCTTGTCTTTTCTGCCTATCCCCCATTTGTCTCCCAATTGAAACGCATAATCACTGATCGCATAGGGCCCTACGGAATTGATCATTACGATACTGACCTGCGAAGAGGTGCTGTCATTGTAGGCCAAAAGCTTACTTTCCAGCTGCCTCACCTCCTGGTCTGAAAGGGTTTCCGAAAAATCATTTACCAGGCGGGGAGGGTTTGGTTTTTCGGGAAAATCTCCCTGCGCCCAGCCGGAAAGTGAAAGGGATGCTAAAAGTAATAAAGTGAAAAGCTGTCTTTTGATCATAATGTTCTATTCGAAGGATATATCGTTGGGTAGTTCGTTGATGTCTCCTTTTTGGTCGTAAGGAAAATGTTGCTGAAGCTGCTGGCCGGACATTTCTATGCCTTTTCTAAGCCCCTCGGTAAATGCCCGGTTTTTGAAATGAATCACCATTTCCTCCTTGATATTTTCCCAGAAATGTTCAGGAACCACCTGATTTATGCCGGCATCTCCCAGGATGGCAAATTTATGGTCTTCTGCAGCAAGATAGAAAAGCACTGCGTTGCGGTACTTGGTTTTGTGCATCTTGAGTTTTTCAAACACCTGTGCCGCCCGGTCGAGTACATCTCCTTTGCAATGGCTTTCGATGTGCACCTGGATTTCTCCGGAAGTTTCCTTTTCTGCATTCCGGATAGCCTCCGTAATTATGGCCCGGTCTGCAGTACTGAATAATTTTTCGGCCATGAGATTTTTATTTAAAATTCTACCGTTGGGGCATTTTCAGCACCTGCTGCGGCTTCGAAATAGCCCTTGGTCTCAAATCCGTACCAACCGGCAAAAACATTATTAGGAAAGGTTCTGAGATTGGCATTGTAGCCCTGAACAGATTGGTTGAAGTTTCTTCTAGCTACAGCAATCCTGTTTTCCGTGCCTTCGAGTTGCGCTTGCAATTCCAGAAAATTCTGATTGGCTTTCAGGTCAGGATATCTTTCCACTGCCACAAGCAGTCTGCTGAGCGATCCGCTCAGTTGGTCTTGTGCTTCCTGGAATCGTGCGATATTTTCAGGGGTAAGGTCATCTGCCTGCAAATTGATGGAAGTTGCCTTTGCCCTCGCTTCGATTACTCCTGTCAGGGTTTCTTGTTCAAAATCGGCATAACCCTTTACTGTATTCACCAAATTGGGGATCAGGTCGGCCCGGCGCTGGTATTGGGTTTCCACTTCAGCCCATTGGCCGTTGACGGTTTCTTCGGTTTGCACAAAGGTATTGTACACGCCTACAGCTTTGCTGTACACAAATATGCCAATCAGGAGAATGATTCCAATGGGAATTAATATTTTTTTCATAGTTCAAATATGGATGTTTTAAAAAACAATGCAGGTATTTGACGTAAAGTTAAGCCGGAGGGTTGTGAAAACCGATCATTTTCACGGATTTCAAATGCCATTTAGGGACCGGAAGGTGGAATAGATGAATGCAAATCCTTTCACCTCAAAATTTCGAACATCCGAATGGGTAAAGATCGAAGCAATTGCAACTACCGCCATTGTTCTTTCCTGCGTTTCATTTATTAGTTGGCTCCCATTGATAGAACAAACCTGGCAAGACTATAGCAAGTAAAGGTTGCTATTTATTTACAATCGTAATTCCTTCATGCGCCAACTCCAAAGTTTCTACCGAAACCTCATTTCCATCGGATTTTAAATCATTACCAGCAATTTTTGTGGGCCTACATCCAGCAGACGCCAGGTCATGGTTGGGCTACCTTGCTCATCTATCAATTGAATGACTACCGTTTCTAGCTTGATTGTATTCATTTTTATGGCATCAAACCAGGTAAAGAAATCATTATCCTTACGAAGAACGCCCTTTTTGAGCGTTACCGCCCCGTACCCTACTCTTCCAGGCATTTTGATCATTGAAAATTGCCGGGATCGAAATTCCATCCGTTGATTTTCCATATCTAAGCAGGCAATTTCTTGAAACACCGCTATATTTTCCTGAGCATCGAATGTAACGGTAAAGTTAAATTTAGGTTCTGGCCATTCATTATCCTGGGTTTCTTCTGACATGATCGCAGAATTTAAGATTACAAGGTTATCTAACTGTTGGATTTAGTGTCTCTCTTTTCCTATGCAACCTGCCATAAACCCTTACTTAATCTTCTTCAAAATATAAGGCCTGAATACAAATAAAGAAACAGAAATTACTATTAGCCCTATTAAAGAAAAAGGAATTTTTTCAATTTTCTCAATAATATCCGCTACAATTGCAAGCCCGCAAAGTATTGACCCTGTGAAACAAATCCATTTATATTTGGCTTGTTGATGAAAAGCAATGAAATTCACGGTTCCAAATGTGAACAGAAAAATAATACTTGCTGCATCAACCAAACTACTAAGACTTCCAATGATAGCGAGGGCTGAGGCCAATGCTGCTATTATGAGTATGGCATAGTAAGGAATGTTTTCGTCATTCTCCTTAACAAATAAGTGTGGCAAATCTTTTTTCTCAGCTACATTTTCCATTAATCTTGCTGTTGAGAATAACGTAGCATTTATTGCTGAACCTGTTGAAAATGCTGCAGCGATGGTAACAATGACGAGTCCAATCGTCCCCATAGCCATTTTTCCGGCGATGGATAGTGCGACTTCCTTTTTTTCAATGATTGTATCTGCACCCACAATCATGGTGGTTCCGAGGGTTACTAATACGTAAATGAAAATTACTGTTAGAACTGACCATATAGTAGCTTTGGGGAGTGTTTTGTCCGGATTTTTTAAATCATTATAATCATAGGATAAAAGCTGAAAACCCTCATAAGCCATAAAAATCGTACCTGCTCCCATAATAGCTGCGTGCCAAGGTTTTGGACTAACCCCTTTGGTTAATTGTTCTGGCATCCATTCTGCTAATCCATAGACTGCGAGCCCCAACAAAACGAGTAATTTGCCATAAACTGTGATGATTTCAAATGTCGAAGTATTGCTTACTCCCTTTAAGTTAATAAATGTAAGTAAGGCAATGATTGCAACGCCCAATACTCTGGGCAGCCAGGAACCTAATTCAAAAATGTGCGCCACATAATGTCCAAAAGTGAAAGCATACACAGAAAGTGTTAAGATGTAGCCTAAAATTAAAATCCAGGAGAGACTACCTGCAAATCCTTGATGATTGATTTTCCTTAAGAATGTGAACGCACCACCACCTTCACCATATTTGATAGAGAGTTGGTTGTAACTATGGGCGGATACTAATGCAATAAGACCTGCAATTACGAAACTCAACCAGGCCCATTCTCCTGCAGACTGAATAATAACACCCAAAACTGAAAATATCCCGCCTCCAACCATACCTCCGACTGCCATTGCCCAGGTAGCATTAAAATTCATTTTGTCATCAGCCATTTCCTATTATCCTTTGCAAAATTCATATAAAAATTTATTCCGGAAGCTGAGGTGGGAGAATAAGGCACCCACCATCTTCTCAACTTCCAAATCCGATGATCGAATTAACTATTTCGGCGCAAAAATCAAGCCTGAACGGTTCCTTTCTCACATAAAGAATGTGTGGATCTTGGAAAACCTGTATATCCATCAATGGCAAAAATTTATTTTTTGTCCAGGATCTTGGGTAGGTCAGGAACTTCCAAAATTTTGACTGGAGCGAAAGGCTGATTATACTCTTTCCCAAATAAACAACCAAGCCGCTATCTTTTATATTGAATCAAGGTGATTCATGAAACGATGTTGGTAACATGCATTCTTAAAACCTGTTCCAACTATGATTTGCAGCCCTTGCGCTTGGTTTCTGGTCAATAAACCTCTCGATAGTGGAACGCATTTTTTCCCACTGCAAAAAGTACAGCCTGAAACCACCCGCTTTCCAGCTTAAAAAAACAAAGATCCGAAAAACCCTGGAATTCAGGGCAAGAATGTGCAGGCCGGAGAGTTCGTGATGCCACCCAAAAGCATCCTGTTTTTGACCTTTTCTAACCTATAACTCAACTACAGGGACGAAAATAGCCGACAAAATATGGCTGGTTACGGAGGGTGGAAATGGCAAAATGGATGACCTGTACCGGATCAACCCGGATTGGGCCCTGCGCTTATTTGCCAAAAAATGAAAGACCGCCGAGGCTTTAAAAACCTCAGGGGTCCGGTTAAGAAATACCTACAACGCACTTACCCTTTAAAGCCGAGTCAGAATGCTTGTATATTAGGAACAGGCTCAATTATTTTGGTTTAATTTAATAATCCATTAACTGAGAGATCTTCATCTAGGCTTTCCCAGTGAATTCCAATTCCTCCTCCGTTTAACCTCCAATTAGTTAACTGTTCTTTTGACGCTTGCCGAAGTTTGGGAAACCATTCAATTGGAGCACCGATTTCTCTTCCATCTTCCAATAAGACATAAAGCATTTCTTCCGTAAACCAGACTTTTTTGGCTCTATTGATTTTTTTATCTGTTAAAGTACTCATGCCACTTATTTAGGATTAACGCTATACCTTTCTACTGAAAAAGGAGACCCAAACCAACGATCAACTTAAAAACTGCTACTTTTAAAATCTCCCGGCACCATAAAAACAAAAGGGGAAAACCATTCCCTATAATACCTCTAATTACAGGGAAGTTATTTTCTTTCAGCCCAGTTTTCTAGTTTTAGGTTTTCAATATGCCGGAAGTCTTTAATGTTGTCGGTTACTAAAATAATTTCATTTGCTTGTGCAGTAACACCAATTATCAAGTCAAATTCATCATGCATAGGTGTTCCTTTTTTTCGAAGCAAGACTTTGATATTTGCATACTGGTCTACTATCCCAAAAATTGGAATGATGGTTAGTCCCTTAACAAATTTATCAACCGCTATGTGAGATTTTTTGGGATCATCGCTATTTTCTGCTCCGTATTTCAGTTCAAAAACTGTTATTTCAGAGATGAAACAATTCTCAAGACCTTTTTCCTTGATGATTTCGTCTAGATGGAGTTCCCCTCTTAAAAAAAATACACATGTACTTGTGTCAAGCAAATATTGCATATTTTAAATTTTCAAGTCTTTTGATCTGAATTTCCTGCTTTCCCTAATATCTTTTATGATTTCTTCGGCTGGCTTTTCTGAAACAAATCCTCCGAAAGAACTAAAAAAATCCTTTTCATTAGACTTTCTTCCTTTCCTAATAGATTTTGCGAGCCGTTCCAGCAACTCTAATTTGCTTACAGAACTCAAGCTTTCAAAAAGCTCAGAATAAGTTTCAATGATATGGCGTTCTGCATGTGTCATAGTCTAAATTTTAATAAATATATGAAATTACATTATAAAACTGATTTCCATTCTACTTGGTTCTTCTTCAACTTCCCTGTAACGCTTAGTGTAGTAGCCGTGCCGGATTTATAAGCACTTCTCTTTCCTCTAGCATCAAAGATAGTAAAAATAGCAAACTTTCGGTCACCGCTTCAGCAGGCATGGATACTACACAGTGTATGGGCTGTAATTTTTCTTCACTTTAGAATCGCTTTAGTCAATTTCGTCTATGTCTTTTCTACCTTTTTAATGAATAGTCAATGTAAAAAAAAGGTTTCAAACGTTTTATATATCTTCCATTGCCAGCCTGATTAGCTCATCCCAGTGTTCATCAGTCACCAAAGGTGCCTGGGGAATGCTTCTACCTCAGACTTGGGAATTCAAAACAATGCCTTATTTGACGGCTTTACATAAGACATAAAAAAGTATCTCCCCAATGATATTTGATATATTAAATTTTAGGAAGTTACTTATTTTTTATTCAGCTTTCTTGGGCAATCTAATAAGATACTCTCTAATGTCATGTATGTTTCCTTCTGCTTCCGCTTCATGTGATTGCACCATTTCTCTGAACCTCCAAAAAAAGAAGTGATCACTAACTGCAAATCCTGTATCAACTAGTACATGCCCAACTATACGAATTGGGTTTTGAAATTCCGTAGACATATAAGCTTTCAAGTAATGATCAAAATAATTTTCGTCCTTTGTAATAAAGTTATCTTTGCCGTCTAAAATTCGCAATGTACCCTTTTGTTTCACAAGTGAAATCCATAGATCTTGCCAATATTTTCGCTTCTTTAAATCTAATGGATAAAAAGATTTCGCTACAGTACCACAATCTTCAGAGTGAACGACTGTCAGATGACTCGGCGTCCATTGCTTTCCATTTCGATGTGGCAATTGGATATTATTAAAGTCTGTCATTTCTATACGTATGTTTATATTTCGTAATTCATAAAGTAATCTTGCAGTTCCAAGAATATCAGTAATAAAATTACCAGACCATATGTATAAAATGCTACTGGGAGTTAAAGTATGTTTTAAATATTCAATTTTCAATATATCTTGCTGCCATTGGTAGGTATGACATACTTCAATCATAGATGTAAAATTGGTATTAAACCATTCCTGCCTATGATATTTTCCTTCAAATTCATGTAGATTATATAATGGCCCTATTTGTAGATAATCCTTCAGAGAAACTATTTTCCCAATATATGGCCTAAGTTCTATATTGCATTTTAGTTGTTCTTGGTGTCCAAATACTATGTGGGTTTGGTTTTTTTCCATCTAATTTAATATTCAACTATAAATTCTATATCATGTACCTTATCCATCTTAATCCAAAAACTATGGAACCCGCTATATGACTTGACAACTCAACCGGATAATCTCAATAAAGCTAGTCTCTTCAACTCCTATAGCGGAACCGAGTTAATCGGTTGCAACGAATTGCCCATAACACCTGTATTAAGCTATGCCTTGGAAGGAGAGTTGCATGTATACGGAATATGTAACCCAGCGCATTCCTTGGTTTCGTTCAATAAATTAAGCATTTCGGAGATTGAAGCAAAAAAACAAACCGGTTTTTCCCATGCCAGCTTAGATCCCCGCACCGCCAAGAAGCTCCAGCTCCTGCCCTTTGGCTGGCGGACCGTCCAGTAAGGGCATGGCCTGGCTGATCAGCTCCCGTACTCCCTCCACTTTCAGGGATTGGTCGTGGTCGGCTTTGCTGTCCCAGATTTCGGTAATGTACACGGAATGGGGGTCGTCCGGATTTTGACCGATTACATATAGCCTGCATCCTTTAGCGGTAGCCACCAATTCGGACGCTTGCAGTAAAATCGCTGCAAGGGCTTCCTGATGCCCGGGCTTTGCGGTCAATTTGCCATTCAATAGGTATTTGTTCATGTTTTATGGATTAGCGTTGATTGTTCTAAATAGTGACTAAAACCTTGCTTTACTTTTTTCCCGGCAGACCTACCGGATTACCCGGTTACCACCCGGTGCGCTGCCACAAATTCCGGATCCAGGGTAACGCCCAGGCCCGGGCCCGTAGGAACGGTGACTTTACCGCCCTCACTGCTAAGGCTGGAGGTAGGACTATCCAGGGGAATTTCATTGTTAAACCCCTTGAATTCATGAAAGGGTCCGGCATTGGCAACGGCCGACACAAAATGCATCATGTACAGGTAGCCCAGGCCCGAACCGGAAATGTGCGGGGTACAGGGTTTTCCTTTCAGCGCGGCCATCTTCGCTACTTTCATGGAACGCACCATGCCCCCAAAATAAAAAATATCTGGCTGCACGATATCCAGGGCATCCTCCTTGATCAGCCAGCGAAAACCATGCATGCTGGGTTCCTGCTCCCCACCGGCTACCGGAATCGTTATCGCTTTGGTGACTTCCCGGGTTTCTTCATACCAGTCAAACGGCACGGGCTCCTCGTAAAAATCATAGGCATATTCTTCCATGAGTTTACCAATGCGTATGGCCTCCTCAGGGGTATAGGAACCGTTGGAATCGGCATAAATCACTATCTCCGAACCGAAACGTTCCCTGACCAGAGGAATTAGCGCTTCTGTCCTGCCTGGCGGAAAATCCCTGTTGTGACTCATCCGGCCACCCACCTTGAATTTCAGAGCCCGGGCCTCGGTTTCCCGCACATGCTTTTCAATCAGGTCAATGGATTCCTCCGCCGATTTTCCCCGGTAATTATTGGCCTGGTAGACGGCAATCTCCGGATGGTAAATGGTTTCCGCCAGCAGAGCGCCCATGCTTTTGCCAGCCAATTTTCCCAACAAATCCAGAACGGCAAACTCCAGCGTAGCCAAGGGCACCCAGAAGGCCAGATTTTGCAGTTTGTAATTGCTCTGGTACACATACACCTCTTCCAAAAGCTTTTCCCAGTCCCGGGCATCCTTGCCGATAAAAAAGGGCTGAATGCGGTTGACAAAAATGGGGTACAGGTGCTTCATCTGCATGTTATTGCTTACCGACAGTCCCTCGGCACCCGATTTGGAGCGAACGCGACAGATAAAGTTATCTCCCTTGCGCAGCAATTCTACCGTCTCAATCCAGACCGGGTCCTTCAGTTCTTCCAGTCGTAATACCGGTTCGGTCAACACCCGGTCCAGGGCTTCCTCCTGCCAGTGCAATGCTTCCAACGCCTTGCCAGTAGATCTGGTAGAAAAGGCTGTCATCCCCGCTACCGCAGCCAGGGCAGAACGCTTGATAAACTTTCTCCTATTGGCTTTCATGGTTTACTCCTTTCCGGCCACCTTTAATTCCACCGCATACAGGCCAGTCCTGGCGGTTACAAAAAGCGTTTTCCCATCCGCACCCCCAAAGGCCAGATTGGAAGGCGTTTCCGGAAAGCGGATGGTACCCAAATGCCGGCCGTTCGGGGCAAAAACAAGTACTCCTCCGGGTCCGGTAGCAAAAATATTTCCCTTTTGGTCCACCTTGATGCCGTCCGGATTTCCCGTTCCCTCAAGGCCCGAAGCGTTGAAAAACAAAATTCCCTTGCCCACTTTACCACCCTTGCTGACCGGGTACTGCATGTACTTTTTGGGTTGATCGGAATTGGCTACGTAAAGTGTTCGCTCATCCGGTGACAGGGCCAGCCCGTTGGGTCGAAACAGGTCATCTGCAATCAGTGTCAACTTTCCCTTGTAAAAGCGGTATACTCCATTGTACCCAAGGGTATCCGTAGCACCGGATGGGAGTCCATAAGGGGGGTCAGTAAAATAGATGGCTCCATTGCTGTGTACAATCAAATCATTCGGGCTGTTGAGCGATGTACCTTTGTATTCCGTTACTACTGCCTCATAATCTCCGTCCGAACTGAGCCGGGCAATCTTTCTGCCGCTGTGCTCGGCCATCAGCAAGTTCCCTGCTGCATCGTAGGTGAGGCCATTGGAGTTATTGCTTGGCTCCCGAAAGACGTTCACCGGCTCTCCGGGACTCCAACGATAGATGGTATTGGCGGGAATATCGCTAAACAGCAAATGACCTTCCTCCTTGTTCCAGACGGGCCCCTCGGTAAACCGAAAGCCATCTGCCAATTTCTTTACCTCCACGTCCTCGGCTACCAGATCCAGAAAGGCCTGGTCTTTGACATCCAGGTCTTGACCAATTGCTGGGAGAAGAAAAAGAAAGAAAAGAGCAGAAAAACTGATTTTGCGGAGGCGGGACGTTATCTTCATGGTTTTTGGGTTTACTGGTTCATTAGGAAATATACAGGAATCCAACTAAAAGGCAAAGGCCTACCGCTCAAATCATCCGGAAAATTGCCTTCAATAACTCATCTCATCGATCTTGACCTTGCCGCGAAAGGTGAGGTAGACAAAGGTCGTATACCCAATTACCAGCGGGGTACCTATAGCTGCAAAGGTCAGCATGATGCCCAGAGACTTGTCCGAAGCAGCGGCATTATAGACGGTGA
Organism: Cyclobacterium plantarum; assembly: GCF_011290685.1. Classification (GTDB taxonomy): domain Bacteria; phylum Bacteroidota; class Bacteroidia; order Cytophagales; family Cyclobacteriaceae; genus Cyclobacterium; species Cyclobacterium plantarum. The sequence goes on along the minus strand of NZ_JAANYN010000004.1, from coordinate 2,456 downwards.
TGTTATATTTGGGATCCAGGGTAGACACCAGCAGGTTGGGATACAATTCGATCGCTACCAACACCAGCAACAAACTAATCGTCAGGGAAGAAAAAAAGAAAGCCTGCCCGTATTTCTTTTTACTCGACAAGCGGGGTACATTGGCTATGCTCAAAAACACCAGGAGTGGAACAATAAATAAAACGGGTTGATTTCTGAAGGTATCTGAAAGATGCGGAATAAAAATCAGCGTATACAGGGAGGTGATACCAAAGCTCACCATAAAGAAAATCATGCCCTTTTTTAGTAAAACGGTAAGTTTGGCGTACATCCTACCTTCTGTTTTCAATAGCAGGTAGATGGCGCCATGGCTCATCATCAGCGCCAGTGTAGAAATACCTACCATCAGTGCAAATGGATTCAGGAAGGTAAAAAAACCAGCACCCTCGTATTCAAAATTCTCTCCTATGGGCAAGCCCAGCAACACATTTCCCAGCACGATGCCCAGCAAAAAAGGTAAAATGAAGCTGGATACGGAATAAGAGATGTCCCACATTTTTCGCCACCAGGCCATTTCCTCTTTGCCGCGAAATTCAATGGACACGGCCCGAAAAATGATGAACATCAAAAACAGCATAAAGGGAATGTACATGCCGGAAAGCAAGGTAGCATACATTACCGGAAATCCGGCAAAAAGGGCTCCTCCACCAATAACCAGCCAAACCTCATTGCCATCCCATACCGGCCCAATGGCATTCAGTGCCAGGCGTCTGCTTTTTTCCTTTTTAAAAAACAAATGCCAGGCTCCTGCTCCAAAATCAAATCCATCCAGAATGGCATATCCCGAAAACAAGCCTCCTACCACCAGAAACCAAAGTGTGGGATAATCGATACCGGCTAATGTTTCCATCTGATCTTAGTTAGGTTTTGAAAATGATTGGGCCACTTCCCTTTGAAACGGAAGGTCATCGTCTTCCTGTTCTCCATAGGGCCCGTGCTTGATCTTTTTATTCAATAAATATAAAAATAAGAGCAACAACAGGCTATAGATAAAGAAAAACATGATCAAGGAAAAGAGCACCTGATTTTCCGTCACCGATTTACTCAGCGCATCGCTGGTACGCAATAGGCCATATACCACCCAGGGTTGCCGGCCCATTTCTGCCGCAAACCAACCTACCTGATTGGCTATCTGGGGCAGGATCACCGAAAAGGAAAAAACCCAGAGCAGGCCTTTACTTTCAAACAAGTCACCCCTGATCCACTTGTAGCAGGCAAATAAAGTCAGTGCAATCAAAAACATTCCTATGGATACCATGATGTGGTAGAACTGGAAAACGGCGTTGATCTGGGAGGGCCTGTCTTCTTCCGGGAAGGCATTGAGGCCGGTAACCGGTGTATCAAAGCGGTAATCCAAAAGAAATGAAAGCCCTCCGGGCACCTTTATTCCCCATACCTGTTGCGATTCTTTGTCTACCCATCCAAACAAATACATGTCTCCTGGAGCGTCCGCTTCAAAATGTCCTTCAAATGCCGCCAATTTAGCAGGCTGATTCACTGCCACGCCGTTTGCCGAACTGTGACCGGAAACCAATTGAGACAGGGAAAAAATGGTAGCTACGACCAGGGCGATGTGGAACGCTTTTTTGGAGATATCCACAAAGCGGCCTTTGCGTAAGTAATAGGCATGCACACTTAAAACCAGAAACGCTCCAGCCAGAAAGGCACCCTGCCAGGTATGAATCAACCGGTCCATACTGGAAGGGTTAAATACCATTTCCCAGAAATCGGTGATCTCAGCCCTGGCTTCCATCCCCTCTCCCACCACATGGAAACCGGCTGGGGTTTGCTGCCAACTATTGGCAATAACGATCCAAACCGCTGAAAACATAGACCCTAAAAAGACGCCCATGGTGGCTACCCAGTGCACCCAGGGCTTTACCCTGTTCCAGCCAAACAGCAACACCCCCAGAAAACCGCTTTCCAGGGCAAAAGCAAAAATGCCTTCTGCCGCCAGTGCACTTCCAAATACATCGCCTACATAGCGGGAATAAGTGGCCCAGTTGGTCCCAAACTCAAATTCCATTACAATTCCGGTCGCCACGCCAATGCCGAAAGTCAGGGCAAAAATCCGGGTCCAGAATTTGGCCAGGATTTCATATTCTTTATTTCCCGTTTTCAAATACAAGGACTCCATGATCACCATGATCAGTCCCAGGCCAATACTAAGGGGCGGGTAGATGTAATGGAACGCGATCGTAAATGCGAATTGAATCCTTGATAAAATCTCTACGTCCATAACCGTCAACGGTTAGTGAAATGGAAAAACGTATTCCAATTTCTAAATCCGGGTCAGCCAATCAATTCCACCCGGCATCCTAAATACCTGAGTTCGATTATTAAATTCTACGAAATCCGACGATTTAGGGATGCCCATGTATAAATCTGATTAATTATGAAAGGGATTTGAATAATTA
>NZ_JAANYN010000003.1:231340-579075 GCF_011290685.1 Cyclobacterium plantarum | reverse complement strand
AAAACCTCATGAAAAGAATGGTAGAAAAACCACCATACCCTTACAAAGAATTTTATTTATCATACGCCTAGTTCAATAAAATAAAACATAACATTTCTCCAAAATCTCCTGAACGTACATTAGCATATTCTGGGATTTCAGGAATTTTAAATTGATCGAAAAAGTTACGTATTGAGAGATCATTTGCTTTTGCTTGTTTTTCCAAATCATTTTTGCTGATATAATTAATACAAAAATCCTCAGGTAAGCTGTCTAAAAAGTCTTGTCTCTCATCTTCATTTAAAATGAATCGAACTAGTGCTCCTTCTGCAATTTCATTAAAATATCTCAATACGCTCATATAATTCTTTTTGCAATCAGTTCTTTCAATTAGTTTCCTGCCGAAATAAAATTCTTTAGTTCTTTATTTAATGTTGCACAACGTTCCGTGTATGAGCAGTAGCGGATTTCGGAGCGATTACTGTCCGCCACTACAAAAATAGGTTAAATGCGAGAACCTTCAAATTACTACTCCACCCGCTATTGCTTATACACATTGTTGTGTGCCCGTGCTTTCTTTTTTCCGTGTGTCGGGCAGCCATACTCTTTGGCAAGTTTTGGCTTGTGTGTCTGGATTAGCGACTTGCCAATGTGTATGGGTGTGAAGGGTTGGCAGACTTTCGCCAAGTTTTGTTTAAATATAGTAACTAAAAAGTTTGAAAAAATAGAAACTTAAATACAGTAATGCTAATCCACTTATAATCTGAATACTTTTACGTAACCAAGTTAATTTCGCAAGTTTTGAAACAGTACTTGCAAAAAGTCCGACTATTAAAAAAGGCAAGCCTCTTCCAATACCAAACATAAAGGCTAAAACTAATCCGTATAGAATGCTTGCTTTGGCTGCTGCTACTGATAATAATAATAGTAATGGGGCTGCCGAAGTTCCTAAACTAAAAATGAAACCATAAACAAAAGATCCACCTATTCCTGGTCTGCGAAGAGTCTCAAGTTGACGCACACGTAAATAAGGTCCATAAAAAGCAATACCTGCTGCGATAAGTGATACGCTGCCCATTACGATAGCCCAATATTTTCCGAATGTTTCAGTCAGAAATGCTCCTACATAGCCTGCTATTGCCCCTAAAATTGTCAGACATAGAATAATGCCTAAAAAAAAGGAGAAGGTAATGGAAAAACCTGTTTTGGATTCCCGCACTTCATTACTTCCAACATAACCTGCAAATCCAAGTCCGACAGGCAGAGTGCAAGGGCAAACCCCACTTGAAATTACGCCTGCCAACAAAGCAAGCCCTAAACTGAAAATTGAACCTTCTTGAAATGTAGACGAAAATTGGTTTAAAAAATGCTCCAAACTCATTCTGCCAACTCTTTTGGTTTACCTACCTGATAGCCCAATTTATTTATTGCTTCTATTAACTGTTCCTCTGTAACAATTAGAGCATCATACTTAACCCGTGCATTTTTATCTTTGAGACTAACATTAACTTCTTTAACTCCATCCATACTGGATAAAGTCTTTTTAACATTTGCAACACAGGACATACAACTCATACCTTCAATAGGCATTTCAATTGATTTTGCCTTTCCTTCATTTAAGCTTGTTTGGTTGTTTTGAGAAGTATTACCTGAACAAGCAAGAAGAAATGATTGTAGAATCAAAAAAAAGGCAAATGATTTTCTTATGCTCATAATTCCTCTTTTGGTTGATATCCTGCTTTTGTCAATGTGGCTATGAGTTCTTTTTCATTCGTTTCAGTGGGGCTAAATTTAATGTTCACTAATTTTTTCATAGCCTTCGTATTTACGTCTTCCACACCTTTTGTTTCCTTTAAAATATCGGATATTTTTTCCGCACAACCCTGACAAACCATGTTGTCAATGGTCAATGATATTTCTTTCATACTTTCCTTTTTATTGAGTAAAAATTCATAAATCTTATCAATCTCCTGCATTTTGTCTGTTAGTTCGTAAAGTCCTAAATCAGGAAATTGGTTTTTAATAATTGCTATTCGTTCTTCTTGTCCACAATTACCCGGACAGGCTTCCAATGCCTCCGAAATTTTCATTGCCAAAGTTTTCCTGAATACTTCATCTAAAAGAAGCTGCTGAGTTTTTTCAAAACCTTTGTTAACCGCTTTAAACTGATTTAATATTTGGGCAGGGTCATTGCTTTCGTCAAGCATTTTTATTACTCCTACAACCTGACCTTTAATGCTATTTAGTCGGTCTTTAAGGTCTTTTGTCAAATCTCTTGGCAACATATTAATTAAGTTAAAAACCACCCAACCTCCATTATTTGCAAGTTGGGTGGTAATGGGTTAATAAATTAAATGGCTTTACCAATACCTGCTGCTGCTAATTCTTCCTTACTTACTCCTCTGTTCTGACAACAAGCAAGTAATTTCCCGTTAACTGCAACCGCTGGTAGAGAAGTAATGTTATACTCTTTCATTTTGTCTACGCAGACTTTGTCGTCACATTGTTTAACAAGGTCGTAAACGGTTACTTCACAAGAGTCGCAAGCCATTTCTTTTACTGTTTTTACAGTTGGTTCACATACCGGACACCCGGCTGTAAATACTTCAATTTGTCTTTTCATTGTTTTACGTTTTTAATGATTAATATTAACTACGGTACAAAGGTGCGACTGGTCAGGGGGTGGTCTCCAAGTTTATTTTCAAATATTTTTAGTTTTCTATCGAACGAGGGGAAATTCAGGCTCTTTTGGTTTTTCTGTAGTTGATTTATTAGCAACAACTTTCTTTCTCTTGAATTGAAGGACATTTTACAGAACCATAACTACAATAGACACAGCAATCCCCTTTATTAGGTTTCAAAACTGTTTTACAATTCTCACACTCGTAAAAAAATTGACAAGCATCAGTTGGCATATCCTCCACTTTTTTATGTCCGCAGTTTGGACAAGTAATTTCTGATTTTAATTGGACTTCCATTTGTTTTCTTTTTTATCGGTTACTTTATACCCTGTTGAGTTAATTGCTTTCTCGATTTCCTTTTCATTGGTTTTGGTTTTGTCAAATTCAACGATTGCATTTCCATTTTCGTAGGACGCTTTTGAGTTTACAATTCCGTTGAGTTTATTTACTTCGTGATTGACGTGTTCTTCACAACTCACACAAGTCATTCCGCTGATTTTAAATTCCGTTGTTTTAATGTCCGATTTGTCAACTACGATTACTTGTTTTTCTGTATTTGGGTAAAAAATTCCTGAATAGTATGGGAAAGCCAACATCACAATTGCAAATACAGTTACAATTCCTAAAAATTTCTTTGATTGAATAAATTTTGGTTTTTCGTCCGTTTCGCATTCACAGTCAATTTCTTTACGAGGTTTTAGTTTTTGATACCAAGCAAAACCGAGAACTAAAATTGTCAGTCCGATTAAATAAGGTCTAAAAGGTTCTATCCAAGAAAATGTTGAAGCAATTCCGCTCGTTCCTGCGATTAGAGCCAAAACTGGTGTAATACAACATAATGAAGCTGTAATCGCGGTTAACAAACCTGCACCAATTAATTTGTTTTCACTTTTCATATCGTTTCCAAGATTTTGTTTTTATCAAGTATCTCAAAGAACGGATTTAACATTTTTTCGTATTCCGCTGTCAATGAGTAAAATATTGTTTGAGCTTCTCTTTCCGTTTCTATTAAATTTCGGTCTTTCATTTTTCTCAAATGTTGAGAGATTGCAGAAATGTTCATACCAAGAATATCGCTTAAATCACAAACGCAAAGTCTTTTTTCCTCAAAGAGTAAGTAAAGTATTTTCAGCCGAACGCTATTTCCAACTAATGAAAGTCTGTTTGCTAAATAGTCGAACGATTCGTTTAATTCCGAAACTGTCTCTTTACAACGATTTATCTGTTTAATATCAGCTTGTTGTCTTATGCAAGAATTATTTTCCATAAAACAAAGTTACATTTATTACTTATTTAAGCAAATACTTAAATATAAAATTCTCAAGCGTTGGGAAAATTTAGGCTCTTTTGCTTGTGAAGTGGTCGCACGTGCGTTGGGGCAAGCAAATGTGCCTAAATGTGCGGTTGGCTTTTTCGCATGGCACACAACATCTGTATATAGCTATGTCTTGAAAGGGCAGTTGCGTGTATATGTACTATGTCCACAACTCATCTCCTGATTTCGCTGGTCAAATTAAGGAATTCGGATAAGAAATCAAGCCCTATTCACTGCAATTATCGGATTCATCATCCGCTTTCCATTCATCCAATTTCCAAAGTGAAGTTCCTTCGCCAATTATTCCGGCATTTATTTGATGAACGAATCGTAGGAATCCGGAAAGCCTGCGGTCAACACCGTTATTTCCTGGATTAGGCGTTTTACACCGTATTCAGCATTTGAAGCCTTATCAAATGTCTCTTCATCGCAGGATGCGATTTACTAACAGAGAACAACCTGACTTTCTTGAAAATTTATTCTTCCCTGCGGTTGTTCCATCAAGTAGGTATGTCCGAGCTTGGGAAAAGTGATACCTACCCCAATCGAAATCGAATCGGAAGATACATCCATGCAGTGGTGGGACTGCCTTGAAGATCACGGGCAGGCAGGAAACCCCCGGCGTATCGTTCCAGTACCCGTTCCACTTCTTTGACCAGGCTGGGATCTGAGGAAGCGCGGTTTACCACGAAGCTATCCATCAATTCCCCCCGCTCATCGATTTTCAGACCAAGCCAGATTTCCCCTTCTGCCCGGTTATTTCTGGCAGATTGGGGATAGGACAGGTTCTTGCCCAGGAATTCGTTCCAGGCCTTCATGTCAGGTAAACCAGGCTTAAAAATATCCCTATCCACGGCTTCCTCTTCTCCGTCGGGGGCTATAAAGAAGCCTTCGCAGTTTAGTGAGCTATCGCAAACCAGGTCGAGCACCGGTTTGTCCCCAACAAATACTTTGGTATAGTTGGCATTATCTTTCCGATACTTGAACTGCGTATACTTCAAGGTGCCATCCGAGGCATAATGTTTCTCTTCTTCCCAGACCGGCTCTAGAGGCTCAGACGCTTCAAACATCGATTTTTTCGCAGAGACTAAAGCGTAATTAAGGTCATAGGTTTTTTCTACCAATTCCCCCTCCGGGGAAACGGTGACTATTTTGCTGTATTTTTGATCTTCATCGCCGGATGCTATGGGCAAAAAATGCGCGTCCAGGGGGATGATTTTTCTTTCCTGCGCTTCCACAAGACCCGGGAATCCCAAATATCCAAGTCCTACAACCAATCCAAAAAACGTCCATTTACCCTTCATCATATCGCTAAACTATCACAATTTTGACAAATTACCAACTAGAAACTTATTTCTATCTCCTTGGCTTTTGCCTTCTACAAAGACATTTATGCAAAGCATTTAAACCCATTCATCAATCCAAACCGATAACGACCTTACTGTATAACCATGTCCATTGTCGAAAATTTAGATGTCATGATGGCAAAACGGAAAATATCCCTGAACGAACTCTCCGAAAAGGTGGATATCCCCTATCCAATCTTTCCATCCTTAAGACCGGTAAGGCAAAAGCCGTCCGATTTACCACCTTGGAAGCGATCCGCAAGGCCTTCGATTGTCAGCCGGGGGATATGCTGGAGTTTGTGGAGGATTGAAATAATATAGTTTCTGACAAGTTTTAATATATATGAACTACAAAGGCCACTCTGATACAGAAGTAATCGCCAACCGAATACCTAGCGGCAACAATAATAAATGTAAAATATCCAAAAATCTCATTTGGAAAATATTGCTTGAAATCGTATGTTTCAACCAAAGGACTGAACGCTGGACTACCTACAAATTCGACGGGGAGTCCCCTATTGGTGCAGCCTCATCTTAAGCAGGCCCAAGCGTTAAGAAATCATTCGCCGCGGCGGATGATTTTAGCGATGAGCCGAACATGCAGGGAGATACAGTCTGTACCGATTCATCGGTAAGGCCCTTACCTACGTTTGGTCGAGTGAGGGGTGCTCCGCAGGCTTATGGTTATGGCCTGCGGCCATCCTCGATTATAGGCAGTCTCTCATTTTTTCATTGCTTCGGCTTTTAATTCTTTCGGCATTTTTTCAATGGCGTAACGAAGTGCTATCCGTGGCATTACCTCTTTTTTTGATACCACATAATCAAAAACTTCCTTTTGGTTACTTTCACTTGCAGCTTTCAACATCCAACCGTAACCTTTTTGCACCATATCGTCTTTATCTAAAAGTAAAATGTCTGCAATTTCAAATATTTCTTTCAGAAACAATCCCTTTCTTGCAGGTATAATCAGGCTTACGGCAGAAGCTCTTTTTGTCCATCGATTATTTGATTTTGCCCATTTCTTTAATTCGTTAAGATATTCGGGATACATCATTATAAATGTTCCTATGGTATGGTTACAAAGTGTATCGCAATCTGCCCAATTGTTTACATATTTATTCACCAAACGTTTAAAAAATTCAAAGTCAGCGGTTTCGTATTGTTTCTTTAAAGACTCAGTAAACTTGCAAGCAATTATCGCTTCTTCAAGATACCCGGATTTCCATAGCTCTTCGCAAATATCAAAAACATGTTGTTTGGAATACGTCTTTATCTGTTTGTTTAATTCCTTTGCTATTTTGGTGACTTCGGCAGTTTTAGCTCCATAGACTAAAGCTTTCTCTCCTTTTTTAAAAAAACGACTCGCATCATTCCGTGTTTTAATACCGGCATTATTTTGCAATGCCAATCTTATTTTATCCATTAGTTCTTCTTTCATCAGGTTGAAATTTTATCGAAGGTTCTTTTTATAGTTGAGCAGAGTTTTAAAGCCTTCAAAGGATTCTTCATCTTTTATATCAACCATCAGTGGAATCAGTTTGCCTGTTGGCTTTGTGCTTGAAAAAGTAGATTTAATTTCTTCGTTAAAACTTAAACCCAATACTCCCGGACGAGTTTTTTCAGCAAAAATGAAACTGGCTTTAATGAAATTCTCCCAGATGGAAATCCAAACAATCTTTTTTTTCTTGCAAATAGCTTTTCCGTCTTTTTAATATCTCCATTCAAGGTCAATTCCTGTTGTTATGAAATATTCAGCAGTTGAAGCTAGTAGAAAATAGGAATCTAAGTTTGTAAAGCTGGTTAACCTCTGCCTGGCTTATTTTTAAAAGACAAAAAAGTGCTATTTCTTCCACTAATACCAACAAAACCAGTACGGCTGCCGGCTTCAGGGTCATATTTCCTTTACGGGCTTATCAGGTTTGGCATAGGCCAATCTGCCCAGCCTTTTCCCTACATGATAGGCATCGATCCCTGAGGAAGTAACCGTACCTAACTTGTCCAGATCAATAAAACCATCTTCACCCAATGCCTTTTCTTCAACATAAACATGTTCAATCTTTCCAATAATCAAAACAGTTTCATTGATAGACAGGGTGATTTGATCTGCCAGACTACAACCAATTTTGAGCGGACTATCTGACACATAGGGAGCCTTAAAGTCATCTTTATATTCCTCTTTTAACCCTGTTGCCTCAAATTCGGAAATTTTCCACCGGGCGCTGCATTGATGCGCAGCTTTATAAAAAGATGCCATTACATGATTTAAGGTAAAGCATTTGTTTTGACGAATATTTTCCAAAGTATGTCGCTCTACCGAATGAGGCCTGAACAAAACACCTACCAAAGGGGGATTCGCTCCAATATGAAAAACCTGACTAAAAGGGGCAAGATTGGTCACCTTGGTTTCCTGATTAATAGTGCCAATAAGATTCAGGCTTTTATAACCACTAAGACAGTTTATAAAATCTCTTCGGAATCCTTGTTCAGCATCAAGGATGTCCTGTAGGGTAAAATGCTTCATCAGGTAACAATGGCTTCCTCCAGTGAATCACAATATTTAATATCCAGGTTGTCAATAATGTTTCCCGGATTTTTTTCAAGTATCTCTTTCTTGGCAATCATCACCATTTTTTCAAACCATTTTTCCGGGGGCAGGATTTTACGGTGTACCGTAATGCCTTCAGCATACATTTCTTTTTTCCAATCAAGGAAATACCATTCCATGCTGGGTTGATGAAAAGCCCTGAGTGCTCTCTTGTCAAAAATAAATTTATGAAATTTTCCTTTTCTTATAATGGCTGATATTTTGTGGAAAGTTTCTTTGAAATCTTCAATGGGTACATAATCGACCAGAAGTTCGCAAACGATAGTTCCGCTGATTTCATTGACCAAAACCCTGGCGTATCTTCCTTCAAAAGATAGGTCAAAGTTTTTCATCGCCGATTTATTCAAGGTGTCATTCATTTTTAGCAGGTTTAAAAGCAATTACCCCTAATTTTACGGAATAAGTGAATAATAGATTTAGTGAAAAGAGTTTTTCCTTTGCTTTTTTTCATTTTCTACCTCCTCCTTAAAATTATCCAGATCCTCTTCCAGCTTTATAGCATAGTTTATGGTGGTTTTCATCAGCTCCTGCTGCGCTTCTATCTGTTCTTTCAAACGAGAAAGTTCCAGATTCATTTCCAGCAATTTTTCTTCATAAGCTCTTCTAAGCCGTTCTTTCTCTATTTGCGCTTTTTTAAGCTCTGCCTTAAAAATCAAATATGATTCAGGTGGAGTCCTCATATTACTCTTAAATTTATTTTAGGGACAATACCCTTTTTCATCTACACTTTGTTCAACCTAAATGTTGTAAGATAATGAAATTTTATCTAACGCTGGATAAGCCTCCGTCTATTTTTAAAACCTGGCCTGTGGTCCATGATGATTTTTCTGACAATAAAAAAACCACCGCCTCTGCCATATCATTGACATTTCCATGTCTTCCAAGGGGGTGCCTTCTGCCTGCAGCCTCCTTCTTTTCAGGACTGGACAATAAAGCTTCCGCCAGAGGAGTATCTGTAAGGGATGGGGCGATGGTATTTACCCTGATACCAGCATTGGCCCATTCGGCGGCCAGGGACCGGCTCAGCCCTTCAACTGCACCCTTGGCTCCAGCAATGGAGCTATGAAATCCCATCCCCGTTTGTACTGCAACGGTACTGAATAATACAACCGAAGCGTTGCCTGATTTTTTCAATGGCTTTTGCAATGCCTGCAATACTTTTACAACCCCTAAATAATTTATTTCAAGGTCTTTTTGAAAATCAGAAAGTGAAATACGGTGAAATGGCTTAAGGTTAATCGTTCCAGGACAATATACCAACCCATGCACTTCCTCGGGTATGCCTTCTATTTCTTTGAAACCTGAAGTGATATCCAAATTTCCGGATCCGGTTTTTGATTTGGAGAAGGCAAACACGTTTGCACCCTCTTTTTCCAATAGCTCTTTCACTTTTCCACCTATGCCACTGTTTCCCCCAATAATCACAATATTTCTATGCTCCATTTTCATTATATTTTACTAATACAATCCATTAAACTTTAAATTGTTTGCTTCTTTTAGGTATTAAACCAAAATTTAATGCTGCCTTGGAATAAAAAAAATCTCCCGTCAAAGCCACTGACGGGAGATAACTGATATATAATGAAGCTTTTGATTTATTAAATTTTCAGCTACCTGGGCAATTCCAGATATTTGAGAAATTCATTTCTTTTTTGATCCTCTTTCTCAAATATTCCGCTATAAAAAGAAGTCACTGTACTACTGCTGTTGTCTTTAACACCTCTGCTGGAAACACACATGTGATCCGCATCCAGGATTACGGCTACATCTTCTGTACCAAGTGCTTCCCTGAGCTCATTGCCGATCTGTACAGTCAGTCTCTCCTGTACCTGAGGCCTTTTGGCAAAATACTGAACAATACGGTTTATTTTGGACAAGCCGATTACATGACCATTGGAAACATAGGCGACATGTGCTTTACCGAAAATAGGCACGAAATGGTGCTCACAGTGGGAATAGAAGGTAATGTCTTTCTCTACCAACATTTCCTTGTACCGAAATTTATTCTCAAAAAGTTTGGCCTCCGGTTTATTTTTTGGATCAAGACCACTAAAAACCTCTTTAACAAACATTTTTGCTACCCGCTTGGGTGTGCCTTTAAGGCTATCATCGGTTAAATCCAGGCCCAGTACATACATGATTTCCTTAAAATGTTTTTCTATCAATTCCATTTTAAGCTCATCATCCATCTCAAAGGCATCTCCCCGCAATGGCGTATCATGTGAAAATGCCACATGCTCATCGCCCAATTCCTCTATATTGAGATCAATTCCCGCTGAATTCAACAAAGTTTCTTTCTGTTTCATATAATCGAACTGTTAAGTCGTATTTTTTTTCAATTTTTTCTCTCAAAATATTCCAAATAACCACAGCAATGTTTTCTGCAGTTGGGTTAAGGGTTTTAAATTCATCTGTATCTAAATTTAGGTTTTTGTGATCAAATCTATCGCTAACATACTGCTTTATCAGATCCTTTAACAGCTTCATGTCGTAGACATAACCTGTATTGGGATCAATAGGACCCTCAAGCTTTACAATAAGGTCATAGTTGTGTCCATGATAATTATCATTATTACACTTTCCAAAAACTTCCCTGTTTTTTTCTGCTGTCCAGTTGGGATTGTGCAAACGGTGTGCGGCATTAAAATGAGCTTTTCTGTAGACGGCAACTTTCATAGGATTTTTAACAGCTATATCCTTAATTTTGTTTAATAAAAGGAAAAATTAATTCAACAAAAATAATAACTCCTTCTTTCCCAGAAGATTTCATTTAAAGTAAAATATTGTCAGTTCGTATTTTTGTCAAATGATTTCCAACGCAAACAACAACAGTTTTAGGGCAATGGGTTCAAAATTGTTTCAATTTAAAGCCTTCAAATAGATAAAAAATTGAACTGAAAATAATATTTTTATGGTTAAGATGTTGTTAATTGGATCAGGGGAGAATTCAAAGTATCCCTGTGACCTTAAGATCCTTTTCTTTAATCATCCTTAATATGGTAAACAGGCTTATTATTATACTTCTTTTTCTAGCCAGTCCGGTGCTTTCCTTCGGAGATGGCAGGTTATCTATTCATGAACATAGAAATATCCGGACAATGGCCGCAAACCATTCAGATAAGTTGTCCGTGCTAACTGATTTAATCTGGCGAAATATTCAACAAGAGTCGGTATTATTAAGAAAGGAGGTTTTGGAACTGGCTTTGAGGGGATACCAGCGCATGCAGGAACAAGGCCTGATAAAAGAAGGCAAACCTTTAACCGTAATTGATTTTGACCTTCCCTCTACCCAGAAGAGACTTTGGGTCATCGATATGAAAAGTCAAACATTGCAACATACCTCTCTGGTGTCACACGGGAGAAACTCAGGCCTGGTCAAAGCCGAAAAATTTTCCAATACACCGGAAAGCCATATGAGCAGTTTGGGTTTTTATTTAACAGGCGAAACGTACATAGGCAAACACGGAGCGTCCCTGCGGCTCGACGGGCTCGAAAGGGGGATCAATGATCAGGCCAGATCCAGGGCAATAGTGATTCATGCTGCAGATTATGCAGAGCCTTCATTTTTGAAAAATTATGGCCGATTAGGCAGGAGTTTGGGCTGTCCGGCACTTCCAACGGAGCACTATGAAGAAATAATTGCATTGATTAAGGAAAAAAGCTGTCTGTTTATCCATGCTGATCAACGTTCCTATAAAGAAAAATCAGTTTTCGTGAATCAGGGGTAATTGCAGTAGTTTTAACAATTCACCGTCTCTGGAATAGATATCCCTTCTAATGTTTTCCCTGAACGCCCCATCTGACCAAAAAGTAAGGTACAGGATGATTACGGGTATTTTCTTTTTTAAGGTTACCGTTTGTTCTTTACCGCTTTCCATGGCATTTCTTATCCTTTCTTCATTCCATAACGGTTGGTCGGAAAGCAACAGTTGGGCCAGTTCAAAGGGTTTCTGAATACGGATACAACCTGAGCTTAAGGCCCTGTCTGCCCTGAAAAACAATTCTCTGGATGGTGTATCGTGAATGTAAACGTTGTATTTATTGGGAAACATGAATTTCACCAATCCCAAAGCATTATGCCTTCCGGGTGTCTGCCGCACCATGTAGGGGAAATTATTGCGACTGATACCGGACCAGTTGATGGCTTTCGGGTCAATCTCCCTACCGGAAAAATCCAGGATTTTCATCCTTTTGACGGCCAAATAACCAATGTCTTTTTTTACTGCCGGAATAACGTCATTTTTTAGAATGGTAGGTGGTACCGTCCATGTTGGACTAAAGACAAGGTAGGACATTTCTGCATTGAATACAGGAGTCTTTCTATAGGATTGCCCCACAATCGCATTGGAGTGTAATAAGGTGTCCCTTTCCCGGATATAATCCATGGAATAGTTGGCGATGTTTACAAGCACAAATTCCTGAAGTGTAGTATCGGGAAGCCATCTAAGCCTTTCCATATTTACCATTGCCTTATCTATCAAAGCCTTTGGGTCTTGGTTTAATGCTTCAATGGTTGCTTTTCCAAGTTTCCCATCCGGGAGAAGTCCGTTTCGCAGCTGAAATCGCTTCACCCCTTCCATCATGAGACTGTCGTAAACTTCAATTTCCCCCACACCCTGCGCATAGTTTTCCAGATCTTTCCAAAAGATCAGAATATCCCTGATAGCAGGAATCTGGGTAGCAGCTTGTCCCGGTTCAAGTGGTTCTTCGGGAACCGGATTTTTCCAATTTAGGCCCGTAGAGGCTTGTTCCATCTCGTAGTACTTTTTTAAAGACTGTCTCATCCTCTGGTAAATTGGAAACTTTGGATGAAGACTAAAAAGCTGTTGACGGACATTTTGCTTTGCCAGAGCCAGGTTTAGTTTTTCAAGCAGCCTGGGATCATCTTCTTTGGATTGGATATCCCAGATGCCCTCCAGGTGTTCGGGATGCACTTTCCCCTGGTACAAATGTTTGGCCAACAGCATAAACGCATCACTGAGTAAGATATCCATCTTGGCAAGCTCTTTTTCTGTGAGGATTTCATCGGACAGGGATCTTTCAAACAAAAAATTAAGCTGTTCCAGGTGATAATCTGCCGGCACCAGCCCATCAAACTTAGACTGCTGGATGAGCAGTCTTAATTCCAGTGCTTCGCAGGAAGGTTTTGATTCCTCCAGCCAGCCGGGCAAAAATGCCCTTTCCGAATAAAAGGTAAGGAGATAAGACCTGGAGTAAATCCTGCCGGCCTGAAATTCCATGCTGACTTGGGATTCATCTCCTTCTAATAATGCTCTTATTTCCATTGGCGTATCTTGATAGGATACTTCGCTAAATGCTGAAAAAGGAAAAAAAATCAGGAAAAAGAGCGTGCCCGGGATATTAAATAAATGGTGAAATGGAATACTCATGTTAACTGGTAGTTTTGAAATTCCCTCCCCAGATCCCATGCCTTTTTCAGCATGGCCAGAAAGCCATCCATTTCAGCCAAAGGGACCATATTTGGACCGTCGCTCAAAGCTTTGGAGGGATCAGGATGGGTTTCAATAAAAAAACCATCAACCCCTGCAGCTCCTGCTGCCCTTGCCAGGTAAGGGGCCATTTGTCTTTGTCCACCACTGCTGCCCTGATTGCCTCCAGGCTGTTGCACACTGTGGGTCACATCAAAAACCACCGGTGCAAATTGTCTCATGATGGGTAAAGCCCGCATATCGACCACCAGGTTGTGGTACCCCAAAGAAAAACCCCTCTCGGTAAGGCAAACCTGCTGGTTGCCGGTGGAGCGGATTTTGTCTACAGCATACTGCATGTCTTCAGGAGCCATGAATTGCCCTCTTTTTATCTTTATGGCCTTTCCTGTTTTTCCTGCTGCCAGTAACAAATCGGTTTGCCGGCATAAAAAGGCGGGGATCTGAATCACATCTACTACTTCGGCCACAGCTTCCAGCTGATAGCTTTCATGCACATCGGTAACCAACGGTACCTTTAAAGTATTGCCAACAGTTTGTAATACCTCCAAAGAGCGATCAAAACCAATCCCCCTGAAGGATCCTCCGGAGGTACGGTTGGCCTTGTCGAAGGAAGCCTTGAATACAAAACCAAAGCCGTTTTTTTGGGCAAAAGCCTTGACCTGCTCACCGATTTCCAAACATATATCAAGGCTCTCAACGGCGCAGGGCCCGGAAAAAAGCACCGGCTCCCCTCCTCCCAGCTGGAGGTCTTCTCTTATCGACATGCGGTAAGGACTTACTATCATTGCGATGTTTTTAAATGAGTTGATGGGGATTTATATACTGATCTTCAGTCCCCCCTGAGCATATAGGATAATATCTGCCAATTCCCGGAAGGCACCTTTTCCTCCTTTTGTAAGGGTAACGTAATCCACCTTGTCCCGGATGTAGGCCATGGCATCAGCAGGTGCGGCCGACAAGCCTACTTTGCCGAGCAATTCCAGGTCAATGAGGTCATCCCCTATATAGGCTACTTCAGAAGTAGAAATGCCCTTTTTTTCTATTATTTCTTTCAAGGTAGCCCATTTGTCCCGGACACCGTGAAAATGAAAATCCACCTTCATTTGTTCACATCGAACCTGCGATACCTTCACATTCCTGCCTGAAAGGATGCCGGTTTGAATTCCGGACAATTTCAGGTAAGCAATGATCTGCCCGTCTTTTACCTGAAATTTTTTATATTCCATTCCATTGTCATCCAGAATGATTCCCCCATCAGTCAGGACACCGTCCAGATCCGATACCAGAAGCTTGATCAGCATTGCTTTTTGAAGCAGGGTTCCGGGAATGTGCTTGAAATGATCCATTATCTTTTGTTTTTCCACTGAATGGAATAAAGATCCAATCTTCTTTGGGCCAGGTTCCTCACACTACCTGCTTTTCGCAACTTGGTCAGCAAATCCAGGTCAACGTCAGCCACAATGGTGGTCTCCGTATTGAGTGAGGCCTCTGCGATGATGGCATCGTGAGGAAATGAAAAGTCTGAGGGGGAATAGATGGCCGCTTGTGAATGTTGAATATCCATGTTTTCCACCCTTGGCAAATTACCTACGGAACCGGTAATGGCCACATAACATTCGTTTTCTATCGCCCTGGATTTGGCACAGGTACTTACCCTAAGGTAGGCATTTTTTGTATCTGTCCAAAAGGGAACGAAGAGGATGTCCATTTCCTTTTCGGCCAAAATGCGGCTCAATTCAGGGAATTCAATGTCATAACAAATCAAAATCCCCACTTTACCTGCATCCGTATCAAAAACCTTGATCCCGTTTCCTCCCTGCAGGCCCCAGTAGGATTGTTCATCAGGAGTAATGTGCAACTTATATTGTTTGTCCATGGTGCCATCCCTTCTGCACAAATAACTCACATTACGCAATTTTTTTCCATCATATTCGGGCATACTTCCGGCGATGATGTTCACATTGTAGGAAAGGGCCAGATCCCGCATGCGGTTTACAATCTCTTCTGTGTACTCCGCCAAATTTCTGATGGCTTCAGAAGCATCCATTTTGTTAAATTCAGCAAGCAGCGGCGCATTGAAAAACTCCGGGAACAAACAGAAATCAGACTTATAATCCGATACCGTATCGACAAAAAACTCCACCTGCTGCATCAGATCATCCACATCATTGAAACGCCTCATTTTCCATTGGACCAATCCAAGCCGGACGATGGTCTTTTTATTACCGATTAGTTTTTCCTCCTTCTCGTAATAGATGTTGATCCATTCCAACAAGGTGGCATATGCCCTGGAGTCGGTGTCTTCCGGAAGGTATTTGGTGATTACCTTTCTCACATGAAATTCATTGGCCAGCTGAAAGGAAAGCACGGGGTCAAATATTTCCTTGTTCTTGACCAATTCAATGTATTTCCTGGGAGACATCTGGTCAGCATATTTGTTGTAGCCCGGTATCCTGCCTCCCGCAATAATTGACCTGAGGTTCAGGTTTTCGCAAAGCTCCTTCCTGGCATCATATAGCCTTCTGCCCAATCGAAGCCCCCTGTACTCCTTGTCTACAAATACATCTGTACCGTATAGGGTATCCCCTTCTTCATCATGGGTATCAAATTTGCCGTAGCCGGTGATCTGGTCATAGGTGTGGTTGTCTCCATATTTGGCATAATCGACAATCAGACTCAGGGCCACAGCGACCACTTTTCCATTGTCTTCCAGACAAATCTGCCCTTCCGGAAAAGCATTCAGTTGGTTCTTGAATTCCTCCTTGGTCCAGGTCATTCCCTGGGTTTTGTAGGCGGAAACCATGATTCCACGGATATCATTGAAATCGGAATGTTTGATATTCCTGAGTTTGAGTCGGTGTTCGAGTTCTTCTTTTTGTTTACTCATAACGTAAAATTAATTACAAATTTACCTAAATTGATGGCTAATGATGAATACCCACCAGAATTTATCGGTCTTTTTTCAACATTTGAACAAAGCGAGAGGACTGTGGTTTTAAGGATCGAATGTAATGAAAGGTCCTTTAATGACTGTCAAAAAAAATACATATATTGGAAATCGTCAAATACCTGCTTGCGGACAAAACCCCTAAAACTGCAGCCTGAGAAAAATGAAGGAAATAATTGAAGATATAAAAAATGGCGATTTCGAGGCCTTTTTAGGGCATTTCAACGATCTGTTGAACCTGAAACTTTTGATGCTGGGGGAGACCAAATTAACCCTGGGTTTGTTTATCAGTCTCGTCGTGGCAATTTTTTTACTTTTTTTTATTGCCGAATTGGCCAGAAAATTTTTGGCCAACAAAGTGCTGACACGCTACAAACTGGAAGTTGGCGTCAGGCAATCTATTGCCACTATATTTAAATATGTACTGATCATTTTTGGCTTGGTGACCATCCTCCAAAACAGCAATGTGGACCTGAGTGCCCTAGGCATTTTGGCGGGAGCCATAGGGGTAGGGATTGGCTTTGGACTGCAGAATATCACGAATAATTTTATCAGTGGCCTGATCATCCTCTTTGAGAGGCCCATCAAGGTAGGTGACCGGATAGAAGTCGATGATGTTTACGGGGATGTGATCAAAATCTCCGCCAGGTCCACCATGGTACTGACAAACGATAATATTTCCATTATTGTACCCAACAGCCAATTTATCGACAATGCGGTGATCAACTGGTCGCACAATGACAGGAATATCCGGTTCAATATCCCCGTGGGCGTTTCCTACCGGGAAGACCCGGCAAAGATCAAAAGAATTCTACTTGAGGTGGTCAATGCCAATGAGGGGGTGCTTAAATTCCCGGAACCTGATGTGCTGTTTGAGCAATATAACGACAGTAGCATTGATTTTAACCTCAGGGTTTGGACCTCTCAATATATCAATAAACCCAAAGTATTAAAAAGCCAGTTGTATTATGAGATCTTCAAAAGGTTTGGTGAGGAAAAGGTAGAAATTCCTTTTCCTCAGAGAGATCTTCACATTCGATCCGGCCTGGAGAAATTTACTCCTTCCTAATTTTTTTTATTATTGCCTTTTATTTTATATTTAGGCTTTAAAACCCAAGGGGTTACATGGGTGGGATATAGGTGAAGTTTTTTATGCATAAATTCTTTTTGTTTGCAGTATTTTTTTTGCTGTTTCTTTCAACAGAGATACTGGCCCAAAGCATGTATAGGTTCAGGTTTGAAGAACCCTGGTCATTCTCCCTGCAAGCAGGACCTTCCCAATATTTCGGAGATTTGTATGCTTTATGGCAGTATAGTGAAGGGATACAGCCTGATTATAATGCTGCTATGAGTGCCAGGTACACATTCGGTACCAACCTTAAAGCCAGGGTAGACCTTACTTATTACCAGATATCAGGTCAGGATGTCAAAGCAGATCCAAGAAGTGGCCGTATTCCGAGAGATTTAAATTTTAGAAGCAGAAACTGGGAAGCAGCATTTTTGGTTGAATACTATTATAAGCCGGTAAAAGTTTACAACATCACCCGTGAATTCATCAATCCCTATGTGTTTTTTGGAGTAGGAGCAAGTACCAATAATCCACGGACCCTTTACCGGGAGAATTGGGTCGATTTGAGGCCTTTGAGAACGGAGAATGAACTCTATGCAAATAGGGTAATGGTTTTTCCCATGGGTTTGGGACTGAAATACAAAGTAAATGTGTACATGGATTTTTTCATCGAGGGAAATTACCGGTTTACCCTTTCCGATTACCTGGACGATATCAGCACTTACAATATTTCCGGATATTATGAGGAGTTAATTGCTGATTATGTTTCCGGGGAAAATCCCGACAGGCTCAGGCTGTCCGTGAGACAACCCAGGTACCTGCTGCCCAATGGGGAGCCTAATGTTGAACTGATCAGAAACAGCAGGGGAGCTCCACGCAGAGGTAGTGGCGACCCGCGGTTGGATGAGCCCGAGGCAAGGTATGATGGATATTTCACCTTGAATTTTGGGGCTGAAATTTACTTCTCTCAGGATATCTGGGACAACTGGATTTTCAGACACCGGGGAAGGGGGTTCAGGTTCTGGTAGATAGGTTCAATTCAAGCCTGAAGCTATTGCTGATCTACTGCGACTTTTTAGCGATTTTTTCCTAACAAGGAGTTTTAGATATCCATCTAATGTCTTATCTCAAAACCCAATTCCCCTTATTCAGGCATTGCTAAGTCAGCAGGTAAAATTGAATCACTTTGCTTTTGGCGATATTTCTGTGGTTAAGACCACGATCTAAAGTGAATACCGATATTTTTTATAATTTTGAAGCTGAATCTAACTTACAAATAGACCAATACAGCAAATGTCTGATTATAATTTTCGTGCCATTGAGAAAAAATGGCAGGGCCGCTGGGAGCAATCCAGGCTTTTTAATGCCAAAGTTGATACCGATAAACCAAAATTTTATTCTTTGGACATGTTTCCCTATCCCTCAGGAGCAGGTCTTCATGTAGGGCATCCACTGGGATATATTGCTTCCGATATCGTCACCCGGTACAAAAGGTTGAAGGGCTTTAATGTTTTGCATCCCATGGGTTACGATTCCTTCGGACTTCCAGCAGAGCAATATGCGATTCAGACAGGGCAGCATCCGGCCATTACCACCGAAAAAAACATCGCGAGATATACGGAGCAACTGAAAAATATTGGTTTCGCATTTGATTGGGAAAAGGAGGTAAGGACCTCTGAACCGGATTACTACCGCTGGACCCAGTGGATTTTCATGCAGCTTTTTGACAGCTATTATGATCTGGATGCGGATAAAGCAATGCCCATCAGTCACCTGGTTTCGATTTTTGAAAAAGAAGGTAGTCAGGGAGTTCGCGCCGTTTGCGATGAAAACCCGACTTCTTTCAGCCAGGCGGACTGGCAGGGCTTTTCGGAAGCACAACAACAGGAAATATTATTGCAGTACCGGCTGACTTTCCTGGCAGAGACCACGGTCAACTGGTGTGCGGCCCTGGGTACCGTGCTTTCTAATGATGAAGTCAAGGACGGCTATTCCGAAAGAGGAGGCCATCCGGTAGAAAGGAAGCGCATGATGCAGTGGAGCATGCGGATCACTGCCTATGCAGAGCGACTACTCAAAGGCCTGGACAAGCTGGAATGGCCGGAGCCGGTCAAGGAGATGCAGCGGAATTGGATTGGAAGGTCTGTTGGCGCAGAAATGGTCTTCGATATTGAAGGACATACAGATAAAATCAAAGTATTTACCACAAGAATAGATACCATTTATGGGGTAACCTACCTGGCTTTGGCACCGGAACATGAGTTGGTAGGACAATTGATTACTGATGAGCAGCGGGAAGTTGCCGAATCCTACGTGGCCCAGGCCAAGAACCGTTCCGAAAGGGACAGGATGGCCGATGTGAAGACCATTTCGGGTGCATTTACCGGGAGCTATGCGACCAACCCTTTTAACGGGGAACAAATCCCCATCTGGATAGCAGACTATGTGTTGGCCGGATATGGTACCGGTGCCGTGATGGCCGTGCCCGCACATGATGAGCGGGATTATAATTTTGCCAACCACTTCGGTCTGGAAATCAGACAGGTGATAGAAGGGAGCATGGAAGATGGTTCTTTTCCCGGTAAGGGAGGCACGATTATGAATTCCGGATTTATCAGTGGTTTGGAAATGCAGGCGGCCATGGACAAGGCCATCGCCTTTCTGGAAGAAAAAGGAATAGGAAAGGGCAAGATCCAATATAAAATGAGGGATGCCATCTTTACCCGGCAGCGGTACTGGGGGGAACCCTTGCCCGTGTATTTTAAAGAAGGATTGCCCTACCTGATAGCTGAAAAGGATTTGCCCCTCAGGTTGCCTGAGGTGGACAAGTACCTGCCCACCGAGGATGGGGCGCCACCGCTGGGAAGAGCCAGAGACTGGACTTACACCACTTCAGAGGGGTCTTTTCCTCTGGAAATGAGCACCATGCCGGGCTGGGCCGGGTCGAGTTGGTATTTTTTCAGGTACATGGATGCCAAAAACCAAGACGTTTTTGTCAGCCCCGAGGCGGCAGATTATTGGGGAGCAGTGGACCTGTATATTGGTGGCGCAGAGCATGCTACCGGGCATTTGTTGTATTCCAGGTTCTGGACCAAGTTTCTCTATGACCGTGGCCTGGTGCCCATAGCCGAGCCATTCCAGAAAATGATCAACCAGGGCATGATTCAGGGCAGGTCAAATTTTGTGTACCGGAAAAAAGGCAGCAATACCTTTATCAGCCATGGATTGATCGGGGACCATGAAGTGATCCCCATGCATGTGGATGTCAATATCGTCCATAACGATCATTTGGACCTGGAGGCATTCAAACAATGGCGACCTGATCTGGCTGACGCTGCATTTCTGCTGGAGGATGGCAAGTATGTCTGTGGTGCCGAAGTGGAGAAAATGTCCAAATCCAAATACAATGTGGTCAATCCGGATGATGTGATCGAGAGCTATGGGGCGGATACCCTGCGCCTGTACGAAATGTTTTTGGGCCCGCTGGAACAGTTTAAGCCCTGGAATACCAATGGGATAGATGGGGTTTTCAAATTTTTGAAGAAATTGTGGCGGCTTTTCCACGACCAGAACGGAAATTGGCAGGTGACTGAGGAGAAGGCCTCCAAAGAAGCTTTGAAAGCCCTTCACAAAACCATTCAAAAAGTGGAGGAAGATGTAGAACGCCATGCCTTCAATACGTCTGTTTCTTCCTTTATGATCTGTGTCAATGAGCTGTCTGCACTCAAGTGCAAGCAAAGGGAAGTTTTGGAGCCCCTGTTGGTCATCCTTTCCCCTTATGCGCCCCATATAGCGGAAGAGCTTTGGGAGAAGCTGGGGCATGCCCAATCCATCATACATGAGCATTATCCGCAGGCGGAAGAGCAATACCTTACCGAGGACAGTCATGAATACCCCGTTTCCATCAATGGCAAAATGCGGGCAAAGATCAAGCTGTCACTGAGCCTTTCCAGGCCCGAAATCGAAGCTGCTGCTCTGGAGCACGAGGACCTGCAAAAATGGATAGCCGGCAAAACACCCAAAAAAGTCATCGTGGTCCCCGGCAAGATTGTGAATATCGTGCTGTGATGGGTTTTTGCCGGGGTGGAGATGGTGTTTGTTTACAATGGTTAACCGAAAAGGGAGGTTGATGGGGGATACATAAGTTATCTGCAAGCCTTTTTTACTATGTTATATGACTAGAATTTTATTGATTTTAATAATACTTATAAGTTCATGTAATAATCCTAAAAATGCGTCTAATGGTGCAAAACCTAATACTTTAGTGGGTACTTTCTCAAATTCATTGCTGAAGCCTGAACATATCTTACAAGGTGAGGTCAAAAAAATAGAAAAAAACATTATTAAAGCCCTTACAACTAATAATTCAGATTCGGTTCAGCAGGCCCTTGAGGAAATATATTATTGGGATCAAGTTTATAGAGATAGCACTCAGAAGGGTTTCAATCTAGTCAATCGATCAAAACAAAAATATTTTTTAATAGAGAAAATGAATGAAAATATTGTATTAAATTTTTTAAAAGAATCTGGTTGGCCTAAAACAAAAAACATGACCAAAAAAGCACAAGATGCTTTTTGTCTTGTTGTTATCCATAGTCAGAATAAGGAATTAAATATAATCTCGTCTTCGCTATTGGATGAGGCATTTTATATGGATTCTTCGATGAACAATGAACTGTTTGCTGCCACCTACGACAAAATACAAGTGAGTTTTGGCCGAAATTATAAATTTGGTACGCTTCGATTTAAAAAAGAGGAACATCATGATACTACTATGATTAAAATCAATAAAAACAGGCGAGCAATTGGATTATCAGATATATAAACTAAGATTGGACGATTAAAATAAAGGACCAGCAGAAAACTTCATCTTGGATAAAGCCTAAATCCCGGTAAAGATTCTATTTTGTACTTCCAATAAAATCCGGTCATAAGTCTAGGGCTCCGGAAGGACCCGCAGTCTCCAAGCCGAATCCCGTTAGGGATCATATCAAAGGTGAGCTGGTATAAAATTCAACGGTTCGGAAATTCCTAACCGTTCACAGGGAAGGAAACCGGGAGGTTAGTAGAGAATTGCTGCACTATAGTTTAAGCGTCATCCTTTTTGGGAGTTTGGATAAAATCCAAAAGAGGCAAGTAATTCCGTATTTCGGCTTCAGACTCCAAAGATGCATTTCCGAACTTCAATACTACGGTTCCGAACTGAAACGATCCGTTTTTTAACCGCAAACATCCACCTTTTTACCCGGATCAGCCGCCAAAATGGCATCCTATTCCGCCTTTTAGCTGCATTGACCCACTTCCGAACCGCAAGCTTGCGGTTCAGAACCTGACAGGCCGGGTTCCGAAGTACTACCCCCCAGTTACGAAGTACCCTCTTCAAGCCGAAAATTCGAAAAGCTTCGGTCAACCTGTCAGGGTTTTTCTATTTTGACTGGAAAGTCTCGGTTTTTGGGTCAAAATCAGACCTTCCGAACCTTAAGAGGGGACTTCCGAACCGCAACGTTCGGGTTCCGAACTTCGTGCTTGTCAGTTTGAAGTCCCCCTCCCCACTTGGGAAGTAGGGAGGGGGACTTTGGTTCAATTCATAGTAAATTACCTTATATTGAGAAATGATTTCGTATGATGCAGCTCCATTTTCCAATGGGGCCTTCTTAAACCCTATAGAACGCAAAACCACATGCCCAAAGAGAGTAAGGACAAAAAGGTTCAATCCATTTCTGAAATACCATTCTCCGAATGGAAGACCATACTGATAAACGTAAAAGACCAGATTGGTGAAAACAATGTAGTCATTGTTTCGGCCGGTGTAGGATTTTTTGGCTTTTTGGCCATTTTCCCCGCAATTATGGCCCTGATATCCATTTATGGTTTCGTCATGGATCCGCAGCAAATCGAGGAGCAGGTATCTAAAATCAGTTCGATGATGCCAGAGCAGACACATGAAATCCTCCAATACCGGGTGGATCAGTTTATCAAGCCCACGGGAGATTCCCTGGGATGGGGTACCATTTTCGGAATTCTGCTGGGTATCTGGATTGCCAATATTGGGACAAAATCATTGTTCAGGGGAATAAACATCGCCTATGAAACCAAAAGTAATCGGGGGATCATCAAACACAATGCGCTTACTTTATTATTTACCTTTGGGGCCATCATTTTAATCATTCTAAGTGCTGCCCTGATCGTGGCATTTCCCTCAATAGTGGAACAAATAGGTTTACCGGATAATATTGAAAGCCTTATCAGTTGGCTGCGGTGGTTGATCATGGGGCTTATTCTGGTGGGTAGTATTGGCCTGATTTACAGATTTGGACCGGGAAGGAAGCGGCCTGAGTTCAAGTGGGTCATTCCAGGTGCCGTATTAGCCAGCCTTTTGTGGCTTTTGGCTTCCTGGGGATTTTCATTTTACATCCGCAATTTCTGGAATTTAGGTGAAATTTATGGCTCCATTTCAGCCGTTGTTTTTCTGATGCTCTGGCTTTTTATCAGCACTTTTATTATTCTCCTGGGAGCAGAATTGAATTCCGAAATTGAGCAACATGCCCTTAAAGATCCGGTTGATCCTAAATAACACCGAAGTTATTAAACAGCATCCATTTTCAACCACTGGAAGTGGGGCCGGTACCTAGGCTAAACCCACAGTAAAAAATAAAAAAGCTTCTCGTTAAGGAGAAGCTCTAACTGGCTGATTTTCAATGTACCAGGAGCGGGAATCGAACCCGCACGGCCTAATGGCCACAAGATTTTAAGTCTTGCGTGTCTACCTATTCCACCATCCCGGCATGTATAGAAAGTCCAAAGTTAGGTAAAATCCAGGATTTTACCTTTACCAAACACCCCCTAAATAAGAAAGCCCTGATTCAGGGCTTTTCTTGGAGCGAAAGACGAGATTCGAACTCGCGACCCCGACCTTGGCAAGGTCGTGCTCTACCAGCTGAGCTACTTTCGCTGATCATGATATAAAACACGAAAAGTCTTTTCTTACCGTATTTGTGAGTGCAAATTTACGCTATAATTTCTATTCTCCAATAATCCACAGGAAATTTTTACGCCATAAAACCTAGCCCCCTGAGCCTAAAACCACTAGCCTATTCCAAAATTTTCTTGACCTCATTCAGTTTCAGCAAGGCCTCTACCGGAGAAATGGTATTGATATCCAGGGATTCCAGCAAATCCCTGGCTTCCTTAAACTTGGGGTCAATCTCAAAAAGACTCAATTGATAATTGTTTTTGGGCATGTCTTTCATCTTTTCCTGATGCTGCTGCAACTGCTTGTCCTTTTCCAGGTACTTCATGATCTCCGCCGCCCGCAACACTACCGGATTGGGCATGCCGGCCATCTGGGCCACATGAATGCCAAAACTGTGCTCACTCCCCCCTTTTTCCAACTTGCGCATAAAGATGACCTTGTTGCCTACCTCTTTTACCGAAACATTGAAATTCTTTACCTTCGGAAAATCCGTCGCCAGTTGGTTCAATTCGTGATAATGGGTGGCAAAGAGGGTTTTGGCCTTGCACCTGGGGTGGTTATGCAGGTATTCCACAATCGACCAGGCAATGGAAATACCGTCATAGGTAGAAGTACCCCTTCCGATTTCATCCATCAGCACCAGACTGCGATCGGAAAGGTTGTTCAAAATACTCGCCGTCTCTGTCATCTCCACCATAAAGGTAGATTCTCCCTTGGACAGGTTATCGGAAGCGCCTACCCGGGTAAAAACCTTATCCACCATGCCTATGCGCGCAAAAGAGGCGGGCACAAAACTTCCCATTTGCGCCATCAGGACTATCAGGGCTGTCTGCCGCAACAACGCAGATTTACCCGCCATATTGGGTCCCGTGATGATAATGACCTGTTGGGAAGAATTATCCAGGTAAATGTCATTCGGCACATATTCCTCTCCTATGGCCAGCTGCTTTTCGATAACCGGATGACGGCCATCTCTGATTTCTATCGATTCGGAGCCGGTAATCTTGGGGGCACAGTAGTTGTTTTCCGCAGCTACTTCGGCAAAACTCAATAAGCAGTCGAGGGCCGCCAGCACCCGGGCATTTTGCTGGATCTGCGTCACATAATCCCCTGCATCCTGTACCAGCAACTGGAAATACTTTTGCTCCAATGCCACCAGCCGCTCCTCCGCATGCAGGATTTTTTCTTCATAGGTTTTCAGTTCCTCGGTAATGTATCGCTCGGCATTGACCAGGGTCTGCTTGCGGATCCACTCTGCCGGAACCTTGTCCTTGTGGGTATTGCTTACCTCCAGGTAATAACCAAAAACCTTATTGAAGGCCACTTTCAGGGAGCTGATCCCTGTCCGTTGCACCTCTCTTTGCTGGATCTGCACCAGGTAATCCTTACCGGAATTGGCCAGTTTGCGGTATTCATCCAGGTCCGGGTCTACCCCATTTTTGATAATGCCCCCCTGATGGGTCAGCATGGGGGCATCATCCATCAATTCCTTTTCAATTTTCTCCAGCAGGTAAGCACAGGTATTCAGCTGGTCTGCAAGCTTCTTCAGGGAGCCATGTTTTTGCTTACCAAGCAGGTCCTTGATGGGAAGGGTACTTTTAAGGGCCTTTTTCAGCTGGTTCATTTCCCGGGGATTGATCCTGCCCACCGCCACTTTGGAAATCAGCCTTTCCAGGTCCCCTACATGCTTGAGATGGGAAAACAATTCCTCCCTCAGTTCCGCTTCCTGATAAAAAAAATCAACCGATTTTTGTCTTTCGACGATGGGTTCTTTCTCCTTTAAAGGAAGCACCAGCCATTTTTTCATCATTCTGCTACCCATAGGCGTCTGGGTCCTATCCAGAATCTGGATGAGGGGAATCCCCCCTTCCTGTTGGGAAAAAATCAATTCCAGATTGCGGATGGTGAATTTATCCAGCCAGACATATTTCTCCTCCGCTATCCTGGATATAGCCGCAATATGCCTGACTTCCTTGTGCTCGGTTTCTTCCAGGTAATACAAAACGGCACCTGCCGCAATGGTGCCCAATACCATATTTTCTATGCCATACCCCTTCAGGTTATTGGTACCGAAATGATTGACCAGTTTCTCGTAAGTATATTCCTGTTGATACACCCAATCCTCACAATGAAAAGTGGTGAAATCATTTTTCAGCAAAGCCCCTGCGGCAGCCCGCGAAGCCTTGGAGTGGATCACTTCAGAGGGGTTAAAACTTTGCAGCAGTTTTTCTATATAGGATTGGTTGCCCTGTGCACACATGAACTCCCCGGTAGAGAGATCCAGGAAAGCGATTCCAAGTTGCTCTCCCTCAAAATGAATGCTGGCCAAAAAATTATTCCTTCTCTTATCCAGTACATTGTCATTGTAGGCAAGTCCGGGAGTGACCAGTTCCGTGACACCCCTTTTGACAATACCTTTTACCTCCCTGGGATCTTCCAGTTGGTCGCAAATGGCCACCCTGTTTCCAGCCCGCACCAATTTGGGCAAGTAGGCGTCCAGGGAATGATGGGGAAATCCCGCCAGTTCGATATGCGAAGCAGACCCGTTGGCCCTTTTGGTCAGCACAATATCCAGGATTTTGCTGGCCTTGATGGCATCTTCTCCAAAAGTTTCATAAAAGTCCCCTACCCTGAAAAGCAATATCGCTCCGGGATGTTTTGCCTTGATGGCATTGTACTGTTTCATCAGAGGGGTTTCTTTCACTGCCGGTTTAGCCATGTGAGCATTGTGTTTTGTAAAATAAATCCTGAATTTACCGCTTCCTTAGGATAAACAAAAATAAGGTAAAAAATAAGGGCTTTCTAATTTTTCAGCCAGCACTTATCTTTACATCTTTAAACCCTGTCCGAATATGAAAAAACTTAGTTTAGATGAGCTCAACCGCTTATCTGTTGAGGCATTTAAAAAAGCCGATAAAAACCCAATTGTATTGGTTTTGGACAATGTACGCAGCCTGAACAATGTTGGTGCTGCTTTCCGCACTGGAGATGCCTTCCTGGTCGAGAAAATATTCCTCTGTGGCATCACTGGTACCCCACCGCACCGGGACATTCACAAAACGGCCCTGGGTGCTACCGAATCCGTGGCCTGGGAATACCGCGAAAACACCATTGAGCTGATCAGGGAACTCCACCACGAAGGCTACCAGGTTTGCGTGCTGGAGCAGGCATCCCATAGCATTCCCTTAAACCGCTTTCAGCCAAAGCCCGGCCAGCCATATGCCCTTGTTTTTGGGAATGAGGTCTTTGGTGTACATGAGGATGTGGTGCTGGCAGCAGATCATGTGCTGGAAATCCCCCAGCTGGGTACCAAGCATTCCCTCAACATCTCTGTCACAATTGGCATTGCCTTGTGGGACCTGGTCTGCAAGACTGAGGGATTGGAAAAATAAACTGATCTTCTGCACGAAACTATGGGGAGCTATACCAACCTTGTCTTAAAGGTACCGTTTATAGTCAAAAAAGACCATCATTGAACTTACTCTGATTCATGAAAACATTTCTTTCTGTAGTTGCAGTTTTTTGCATTAGCTGTATTCTGAGCAGCTGTAAAACACAGCAATCCCTACCTGCCGGAGATACCAGTAGAAATGCCCTTGATTGGGAAGGCACCTATGAGGGCATCCTCCCCTGCGCCGATTGTGAGGGCATCGCCACTTCCATCCGGCTTGACCGGGAAGGAAAATACCTGAAAGTGACTCGTTATATGGGAGAAAGTGAGGAGGAATTCCGGCAGGAAGGCCGTTTTGAATGGAATCCTGAGGGCAATATTATCGCCTTATCCGGTATGGACAACGCACCGAATCAATACCTGGTGGGCGAAAACCAGCTTTTTCACCTGGACGGGGAAGGTAAAAGAATAACCGGAGACCTGGCAAATTCCTACGTGTTAAAAAAAGTAGTTGCCAAAACAGCCCATCCTTTACTCAACAGCAATTGGATGCTAACAAACATGGAGAAATTTCCGGAAGAAGACTGGACTCCGGGAGAGATCTTTGTTTTTCTGGAGGAAGAAAGCAACCGCCTGCATGGTTTTGGCGGCTGCAATAATTTTTTCGGTGTATACGAACTAAAAACCGAAAACCAGCTGGAGCTTGGAAAGATTGGCAGGACCCAAAAATACTGTCAGGACGAGATGCAGGCAGAAAATTACTTTTTCGCCTACCTGGAACAGGTACGGTATTACCGGCTGGAGGGGGATAGGCTGGAGTTAAGGGATGAGGGCAACAAGCTGCTGCTTACTTTTACTAAAAAGTCCGGGGATGATTAAAAATTCTTTTAATTTCTTAGGAAATTTAAAATTTATCGGCTAATTTTTTAGTCTAAAATTAAACTGCCGATGAAAAACTCCATCATTTTGGGCCTGTTTCTGGTCCTCGCTTCCTGCCAATCTTCTGGCAATGAATCCGGATCTGGCCAGGAATTTGACGTCCAACTGGATACGGTGATGGTCCACCCGGGAGAGGAAATCCTATTTCTAAATTCTCAGTTGTACCATGCCAAGCTGACTCCGGATAAAAAATACCTCTATAACTTCAATTATCAGGAATTCAGCATCGAAAAGATTGATCTGGACGAGTTAAAATTCGTCCGCAAAATCACCTTGGATAAAGAGGGGCCGAACGGACTGGGAGCCAACTTCCGCAACCTGGAGATGATTGGCGAGGATCGGTTTTTATTTTGCAGCTACGGGCAGGACAATATTGTGAACGATCAGGGTAAAAAACTGGAGCAGTTTGATCTGGGCAAATTGGGTGAGGATTCCGGGGAATTCGAAGAAGGCGATTACATTCAGGTACCGTTGAGTATCGGTGATGAAGGGCAGCACTTTGCTGGAATGGTGACCAACTGGGAAAAGAAAACGGCAAAACTGGTACTCATTGATCGGGAAGAAAACCGGGTGACCAGCTTTGCTGCGCCTGAAATTGAGAAAGCGTCCAAATTTGAAATTATGCTCAATGACGGGGAAATGAGAATGGGCCTGGGCACCCGTCGGTTTGGGACGGTAGAGAATGGGAAGCTTATTTTTGGAACCGGGGTAGGACATGAGCTTTATGTACTGGATCCAGAGGCGGAAGAATTCCGCCTGGTGAGCTATACCAGTGAAGTCCTCCCTCCGGAAAAGAGCGGAGATTTCCCGGCAGAGGTCAGTAGTCAAAACGAAATGCGGGTCATTCACGAGAAAATCCAATCTGACATCAACTTTGCCGCTCCGGTTTGGGACGAAAAAAAGCAGGTGTATTATCGTTTGGCTTTCCGGATGGAGTTTGACGACTCACAGCCCATTCCTGAAGGGAGTTTTATGCGGGAAATCAGTGGAGCAAATGTCTACCTGACCGTTTTGGACAAGGATTTCAATCCGCTTAGTGAAGGGCAACTTACCACAATGAACACATATCCTCCTTTTCATTTTGCCAAAGACGGCAAGCTATGGCTCTTCGAAAATCTGGAGGATGAAATGGGCTTTGTCCGGATGGATATTTCCTGGTAAGGAGAATATGGATAGGCATTGACCTTTGGGGTTTTCCCAACCCCGAAGGTCTTTTCCGAAGCCCGGACGTTAAAACCTTCGGGGTCCCAAAGACCCCAAAGGTTAAATCAGCAACGCGACCTTTGGGGTTTCCATAACCCCGAAGGTCTTTTCCGAAGCCCGGACGTTAAAACCTTCGGGGTCCCAAAGACTCCAAAGGTTAAATCAAGACCGCGACCTTTGGGGTTTCCATAACCCCGAAGGTCTCTACCGTAGCTCGGTCGTTAAAACCTTCGGGGTCCCAAAGACCCCAAAGGTTAAATCAGGACCGCGACCTTTGGGGTTTTCAAATACCCCGAAGGTCTTTCCCGAAACCAGGACGATAAAACCGTCGAGGTCTTAAAGACCTCAACGGTTATAAATCAGGACCGCGACCTTTGGGGTTTCCGCAATCCTGTATTTCTTTTAGTTTTATTGGAAAATTTGTATTTTCATTCCACTAAACTTTTCAAATTATGATGGATATTTTTGAGGTTGGGGGTATTTATCATTTATACAATAAGGCAATTGGAAATGAAAAGTTATTTCCGAGGGAAGAGAATTACGCCTATTTCCTTGAAAAATACCATCATTATCTCAATGATAAGTTGGAAACATTGGCATTCTGTCTTATTCCCAATCATTTTCATTTTTTAGTAAAGGCCAAAGAAAACACTACAAATGGACTAATTGTCAAAGCATTTTCAGATTTCCTGAATTCTTATTCCAAAAGTATTAATAAGGCACTGGGAAGAAATGGCGCATTATTTCAAAGGAAATTTAAACGCAAACAAATTGATTCCGATGATTATTTAACCGGAATAGTTATTTACATTCATCAAAACCCGGTAAAACATAAATTAACCAAGGATCCCTTAGATTGGAAGTACTCTTCGTATAAAAGTTATTTATCTAAAAGTCAGTCCAAGCTAAACAGAGAATTGGTATTAGACTGGTTTGGGGGCTTAGATGGGTTTAAGATAAGTCATAACTCAAATACTGATTTTTACATTGCTGAAGAACTGACATTGGAATAAGAGAATCGAAAATCTTCGGGCTGATAAAGGTTGAAAGGTCAGTCTTTCCCGAAACGAGAACGTAAAAAACCTTCGAGGTCTCAAAGACCTCAAAGGTTAAATCAGGACTGCGACTTTTGGGGTTTTCAAATACCCCGAAGGTCTTTCCCGAAACGAGAACGTAAAAAACCTTCGGGGTCCCAAAGACCCCAAAGGTTAAATCAGGACCGCGACCTTTGGGGTTTTCAAATACCCCGAAGGTCTTTCCCGAAGCCCGGACGTTAAAACCGTCGAGGTCTCAAAGACCTCAACGGTTATAGTAGAATCCTGACCTTTGGTTTCAAATTCTTCATTTATCAAAGCACCCTATAGGCCATACCATTTGGATCGCATGATTAAATGGTGGGCAATTTCATAAACAACAGCGGTTTTCCCTCCCCGGCGAATATTGCAATTGAAAAACTTTTTGACGGATCATATTTGATTGGCTTTTTGATTTCCTTATACAATTGGACAGGATCAATAACCCTCAACTGGTGAAAGATGGATGCTTCATAGTTTTCAGGGAAGCTTTTGGATGTTTTACCATCCTTTGTTTCGGTGTTTTGTTGCCAATATGGAACCTCTACATTAGCTCCATTGGAATAATCGGCTTGAATGCCTTCTATTTTTTTCCCCGGTTTAACATATTTATCATCATAATAGTCATGGGTCATTAAGCTAACACTGTAGCTAGGTTTCTTGAACAATCCTCCCGCTTCGGTTTCCCGTACGGTAAATCGCGCAAAATCAGCAGGCTGATAGTTTTCTATTTCAGCTTTTTCAATTTCCCTGTCATCAATGGTGAATGAGATATTCCTGGTTTTTATCCATCGTTCAAAAACATCCTTTTCAATTTCTTTTTTAGCAGGGGGGCTTTCATAAAGAATACTTGTTTTCACCTCCGGATAGGCTTGCTGCAAGGCCAGCAATTTCTCAAATGCCAAATCATCAAAAAAGGGAAATGACGTACTTTCCGATTTTTCGATCTCATTCAGCTCCAGGTAGGCTGTTCGAAGGGCGGTAAGGTCCAGTTTGTTCAATTCCAACTCAAAAGGATTCCCCTCCCTTAATGCTCCTGCCAGAATTTGCTCATAGTCATTTTCAGCATAAATCGTGGCCGAATCATAAGATTGGCCGGAGGACAAAAAAACCATCAGAAAACCTGTCATAAACAGGCTAAGTGATTTAAGTAGCCTGGTCTTCAGTTTTGAACTGGATTGGCCCATCATGATTAACCTGCTTCGGGTAGAGGAGAAGTTGAAAGGACTTCTGATCGATAAAGCAGGCTCTTTTCCTGAAATTTTATGGAATAAAAGCCACTGGTAGGCAGCTTTGTTGCGGAATCTGCCAATTACGGCTTCATCTGCCAGAAATTCATGATTCAACTGCATCGCATTTTTGTAAAGCAGGAAAACCGGGTTAAACCAAAAGACAACTTTTAGCACCTCCAAAAACAATATGTCCCAACTGTGCCGCTGCCGAATATGGGTCAATTCATGAAATAAAATCTCTTTTTCTATGGTCTTATCCTGGAAGGATGCTTTTTCGACAAATAGAAAATGTAAAAAGGTAAAAGGCAGGGTATTTTCCTTCAATAATACGTAGGTACAATCATTTGCTTTCAGGGTTAGATTATTCCGAATCATTCGCATCAGCTGTACCAACTGAATAATAAACCGGACTAAAAAAAAGAAAAGGCCAGACAAATAAATCCCCATTAACAGGGTATTCCAGGGGACAACAGTATCCGATTGTGCAATAAGGGAAGCTTCCACTTCATCCTGTAGCCCTCTTTGCGTTGGGAATGTATCGTTTTCTGAACTTATTTCACTGCTGAATGCAGCAGGCACCTTTTCTGGAAATAAATCTTCCCCGATTTGAAAGCTTAAGGGTACCTGAAGAAAGGGCACCATCAGGGAAAAACAGAGCGCAAAAATCAGGAAAAAACGGTTGAAGCCAAACATGCGCTCCTTCACCAAAAAGAGTCGATAAAAAGCATAAAAGACAAGCAAAGCAATCGTAGCCTTTAAGATAAATGCAGTCATCGCTTCTGGGATTTTAATTGTTCTTCAATAATTTTTTTCAGATCCTCCAGTTCCTTTGTGTCCAATTCCGTCTCTTTGGTAAAAAAGGAAGCAAACTGGGCCGGAGAATCATTAAAGAATTTTTTGATCATGGTGTTTACTTTTCTGGAGAAATAGTCATTCTTGTCCACCACGGGGAAATAGGCGCGGGAGTTGCCGTATAACTCAAAACGGATGGCCCCTTTTTCCTGCAATCTTTTGAGCAGGGTAGCCACCGTTGTATTTGCCGGCTTGGGCTCTGGATAGGAGGCCAGTATGTCTTTCATAAAAGCCCTTCCTTTTTCCCAAATCAAATTCATAAGTTGCTCTTCAGCATTTGAAAGGTTCATATTCTATTGTTTTAGATACTACTCTACAAATATAGAATAAAAATCAGTTTATCCAAAGCTTCCCCTGACCTTTGGGGTTTTTCCAACCCCAAAGGTCTTTTTGCGGAACTTGCCCGAAAAAACCGTTGAGGTCTCAAAGACCTCAACGGTTATAGACATTGACCTTTGGGGTTTTTCCAACCCCGAAGGTCTCTCCTAAGAGCGTACGCGAAAAAAACCGTCGAGGTCTCGAAGACCTCAACGGTTATAGAAGAATCCTGACCTTTGGGGTTTTCCCAACCCCGAAGGTCTTTCCTAAGAACGTACACGCAAAAAACCTTCGAGGTCCCAAAGACCTCAAAGGTTACAGGTATCGAGGTCTCAAAGACCTCAACGGTTTAGGGTGTCGCCCCCTGGGTCTACCCAAAAAGTGGCAGGTTCCTCCAGCGGAAATACATGGATCAGCTTTGTGCTAAGCTCCGTGCGGTCAATGCCGGAAACTTCAAAAAGTACTTCAAAATAGCGTGGTACCTCCCCCAATTGCCCGGCTATTTCACTTTCGATAGCTTGCCGGAGAGAGGTATCCGTGAAGTTTTTAAGGCTCTGCGTGGCTCCGGTATCCCAAAGACCACAGAAAAGGTAAACGGTATTTTGGTTTGGACCGGGAAATTTGGCCATAAAGCCGTAATCCGTATGGTAGCCATCCGGATCACCAGTTGGAGTAAAAACCTGCCTTTCGGCAGCATCCCCCTTTTCCAGAATCAATGCTTCCCCGGCCTCGTCATAGGCAAACCGGGAGTAATTGAAATAATCCGTGAACAAACCCAATGTTTTGATCATCCCCACTACCACAAAATTCTGGTCCTGCAATTCTTTGGGATTGAAGCGGGAAATGGTCCGGATGGAAAAGAAATGCCCGGCCGCGTCAAATAGGCGGGTGAGGTCCTTGATCCACTGCAAGCTTCCCCGAACAAGCAGGCCATAGGACAAGGCGGTGGTTTGCACACCCTCCCGGTGATCATCCTTCCGAAAGGAGGCAAAATCGGACAGTCCGTTGATGTCGGGATCCCGGATGGTTCGGCTCATCCCGGCGAGACTGTCCTCCTCCAGATAGATAAACAGGTCCCCCAAAAATACCGCCGTCGGAAAACCATTGCTGACCAAATCCGACCAGATACTTTCCCTTAGAGAGCCGTCCTCGCCTCGCCCTAGCTGAAACCAGGCCAGCAGTAACAGGCAGGCAAGGGTCCCACCCATCAGGCCGAGCCGAACGGTTTTCTGCTGAAGGAGCCGCAAAATTCCGGATTGGTGCTTCGCCTTTTCAAACACGATCCCGTAGCTCCCCTTGGGTATGCGCAGCCGGTACGGATCCCCGCTACCCTCCCCAGCGTAATAATTGCGCAACTTTTCCCGCAATTTGTACACGTATACCCGTATGAGGGTACTTTCCGAAGGATCAAAGTCCGGCTTACCAAACACTTCGGCCGCAATAATCGTCTCTTTGGGCGCATCCTCATCCAGGGAACTACGAACCAGAAACCGCAGTAAATTGGCATAGGTAGTGGATCGCCCAAAACCCTTACTCTTGATGATCTTCTCCGTAAGCTCCAGAAAAACAGCCTTCTCCATCCCGTAATTTCTTTTTTTTCTTAAAGATAATCAATAACTTTAACAGTTAACAAAACGGTTTTTCTCCTTGGTAATTGGGCAAATTTCCAATTATATTTGGAGATAGTCCAAAAGACAAAAACCTTGTTTATAAACCCAAATTACATGAGCCGTATTGCATTCAGAAATCTTTTGCCCATTATCGGTTTATCCATAGGCTGGATAAGTTGCGGTTGGGAAAGACCGGAAGCAATACAAGAGGCCTACTCTGATCTACCTGAAGCCATTGACTTCAATTATCATGTCAAGCCCATCCTTTCAGACAAGTGTTTTGCCTGTCACGGTCCGGATGCTGCCAATCAGGAAGCAGACCTCAGGCTGGATATAGAAGAATTTGCCTTAGCCAGCCTGAAGAGCAATTCTGGACACTATGCCATTGTACCGGGAAAACCAGGAAAAAGCAAACTCGTCGATCGCATCTTTTCCGGGGACAAGGAATTGGTCATGCCCCCACCAGAGTCCAATTTAAGCCTAAGCACGGAAGAAAAAGCCATCCTCACCAAATGGATCGAACAGGGAGCGGAATACAAACCCCACTGGTCATTTATTCCTCCGGCAAGTCCGAAAATCCCCGAAGTGGAAAACAAAGAATGGGCGAACAATGAGATTGATCATTTTGTGGGATCCAGCCTGCAGAAATCAGGTCTCCCGCCTTCTGAAAAGGCTGCTAAGGAAATCCTTATCCGCAGACTTAGTTTTGACCTGACTGGTTTGCCCCCTTCCCTGGAAGAAATCGAACGTTTTGTGGCAGACAATTCCTCCAATGCCTATGAAAAACTGGTGGACAGGTTACTGGCTTCTCCAGCCTACGGGGAGCGCATGGCGGCAGATTGGATGGATGTGGCCCGCTATGCAGATTCGGACGGCTACCTGGATGACAAGCACCGGGATTTCAGTCCCTACCGCGATTGGGTAATCGAAGCCTTCAACCAAAACATGCCCTATGACCAATTCGTGACCTGGCAATTGGCCGGGGACCTGATTGAAAATCCAAGTCAGGAAAGCATTCTGGCCACAGCTTTCAACAGACTTCATAAAAGAAATTCGGAGGCCGGAATCGTATTTGAAGAGTACCGTGCCGAATATGTGGCAGACCGCACCAACACCGTTGGAAAAGCCATCCTCGGCCTGAGTATGGAGTGCGCCCGTTGCCACGACCATAAATATGACCCCATCAGCCAGAAGGAGTATTATGAATTTTCTGCCTTTTTTAACAGTACCAATGAAATAGGTACCGCCGTTTATGGCCCAGGCCAGGTGCCGGGTCCTTCCTTGCTATTGACCAGCGAGGAGCAGGACAATATACTGAACTATATTGACAATGAACTTCAAACCGGGCAGTCCAGGCTTCGCGAATTGGAAAACAAAAGCAGCAAAGACCTGGAAACCTGGCTGGCAGGACCGGAGAGCAATGCCGCCTCCATTCAGCAGGGGCTAAAGAAGGGACTGCAGGTGGCCTATGATTTTGACAATTTGCGACCAGAGGCCAATCAAAAAGTTTTCAAAAGTCCCGGACTGGTTCCCCAAACAGCTCCTGCCATAATCAGGGAGCCAGATATCCGGGAAGGTGCCAATGGCGTTTTCATCAACGATTTTACCACGCTCTCCCTTCCGGATAAAGTGGGCTGGTTTGACCAGACAGACCCCTTTACGGTATCCCTCTCCGTTTACCCGGACACCTTGTACAAGGAAGCGGTTTTGTTTACCCATTGCGAGGACATCCGGCTGGGTTTAAAAGGTTACTCCTTGTTCCTGGAAGACAACAAGCTGAATTTTATCATGGCCTTCAGCTGGCCCAGCAATGCCCTGCAGGTGAAAAGCAAGGAGCCAATCCCTGTAAAAAAATGGTCTGATATCAGCATTACTTATGATGGGATGGGCAAAGCGGCAGGCATTGGCCTGTATGTAGACGGAAAAAAAGTGCCGGTAACCGTAGAAGCAGATCATATCTACAAATCCATTTTATTTGAACCGGATATACACACCTATGGCTTCCGGGGATTTGTACTCGGGGTGAGGGACAAGATGAAAACCTTTCTTAATGGAGGTCTCGATGAGCTGAAAATCTATGACAGGGCCTTGACCGGGCTGGAAATCCTGCATGCAGCGGACCCCAAAAAGGCCCGGGATGTAATCGACAAGCCGGGGGAAGGAAGAAACAATGAAATCCTGCAGCAACATTTTTTCCAAACACAAAATGCTGAATCCAGGCAATTGAAGTCGGAGCTACTCCAGTTGAGAAAACGAAGGGCCGAAAATACTACCGATATCCCGGAGATAATGGTCATGGGAGACCTGCCAGAACCCAGGCCTACTTATATCCTTGACCGGGGCCTCTACAGTGCGCCTACCGAAGAGGTTTTTCCGGACATCCCCAAGGCTGTACTTCCCTATGACCAGGACCTGCCCCAAAATCGACTTGGGTTGGCCAAATGGCTATTTGCTCCTGAAAATCCGCTTCCTTCACGGGTTTTTGTCAACCGCATTTGGCAAATGCATTTCGGAAATGGCCTGGTAAAAACCCCGGATGATTTTGGCAACCAGGGCAGCATGCCCACACACCCTGAGCTACTGGATTGGCTCGCCATCAATTTTCGGGAATCAGGATGGGATATCAAAAAGATGCATAAACTGATTGTGATGTCTGCCACTTACCAGCAATCTTCCAAAACCCGTCCCGAATTGCAGGAGAAAGATCCGGACAACGAATTATTGGCCCGGGGCCCCAGCTTTCGCATGACCGCCGAGATGATCCGTGACAATGCCCTGGCCATAAGTGGACTTTTGGTCCCCAAAATCGGAGGGGAAAGTACCTATCCCTACCAGCCGGAAGGGCTATGGGATGAAATCAGCACCAAATCCTGGCGCTACCGCTATCAGCAGGAACCTGGTGAAGGGCTTTATCGGAGAAGTTTATATACCATCTGGAAAAGAACCTCCGGACCACCATCCATGATGATCTTCGATGTGGGAGACCGGGCGGAATGCAAGGTGCGCAGAACGGAGACCAGCACGCCCTTACAGGCACTGGTCCTGCTGAACGATCCTCAATTCGTGGAGGCTGCCAGGGTAACGGCAGAGAAGCTCATCAGCAACTACCCTCCCGACAATCAATTGGTAAATGCTTTCCAACTGAGCACCGGAAGACAGCCGGATGAACAAGAACTACAAATCATCAGGGAGTTTCACCGGGAAGAAAGGGAAAGGTTTGCCAAAAATAAAGCAGAAACCCTGGCCTATCTCAGTACAGGGAGCCATGCTACTGACCCATCTCTGGATCCTGTTCAGGTAGCCGCACTGGCCACTGTGATCAACGGCATCATGAACACCACCGATGGATACACCATAAGATAACGCAAGTCATGAATGAAAATGAACATAAACTATTCGGAGAAAGCCGTCGGGGCTTTTTGAAAAAAGCTTCCCTTGGATTTGGGTCTATCGCCCTGTCCGGTATTTTGGGGCAAACGGGGGCCTGGGGAGGAAGCCTGGGCGATCCGGGACTGGGCGGCATATTGAATGGCACCCATTTTCCGGCCAAAGCAAAACGGGTGATCTACCTTTTCCAATCCGGGGGGCCCTCTCAGATAGAAACCTTTGATTACAAGCCCTCCCTGGCCAAATGGCACGGGAAAGAAATCCCCCCATCGGTACAGGGCACCCAGCGCAATTCGGGCATGGTGGCCGATCAATCCACCTTTCCCCTGGTGAAGTCCATCTATGATTTCAAGCAATACGGACAATCCGGCGCCTGGGTTAGCGATTTGTTTCCCTATACCGCACAGGTGGTGGACGAGCTCTGCATCGTCAAATCCATGATCACCGATGCCATCAACCACGAACCTGCCGTCATGTTCATGCAAACAGGCTCCCAACTGAGCGGCAGGCCCTCCATCGGTTCCTGGCTGAGTTACGGACTCGGCAGTGACAACGAAAACCTGCCCAATTTTGTGGTCTTGCTTTCCAAAAGCTCAGGGTCCCAACCCCTGAATTCCAATGCCTGGAGCAATGGCTTTCTTCCCTCCCACCATCAGGGCATACAATTCCGCTCAGGCAAAGACCCGGTTCTGTACCTGAACAATCCGCATGGAGTCCACGACCATGACCGCAGGAGGGCTTTGGATCATATCAAAAAGTTGAACGAAAGGCAATATGATCTATGGGAAGACCCGGAAATCCAATCCAAAATCAGCCAGTACGAAATGGCCTATAAAATGCAGAACTCCGTTCCGGATGCAGTGGATACCTCCAATGAACCGGATTACATCTACGAATTGTACGGAGAAGATGCCCGAATCCCGGGCACCTATGCTTCCAATTGCCTTCAGGCCAGGAGGCTGGCCGAACGGGACGTAAAGTTTATCCAGCTATACCACATGGGCTGGGACCAGCACGGCAGTTTACCGGCAGGCATCAAAAGGCAGGCACTCAGCACCGATCAGGCTACGGCCGGGCTTATCCAGGATCTCAAACAAAGGGGGCTCCTGGAGGATACCCTGGTGGTCTGGGGTGGCGAGTTTGGACGCACCAGCTTTTCACAAGGCAGGCTGACGGCCGACAATTACGGTCGTGACCACCATCCGGGCTGCTTCACCATGTGGATGGCCGGAGCCGGGGTAAAAAAAGGCATGGTCTATGGGGAAACAGATGAATTCAGCTATAACGTGGCCAGAAACCCCGTGCACGTGCATGATTTCCAGGCCACCCTGCTGCACCTGTTAGGCGTAGACCATGAGAAACTCACCTTCAAGCACCAGGGCAGGCGCTTCCGGCTGACCGATGTACATGGGCAGGTGGTAAAAGACCTTTTGGCTTGAGAAAATCCAAAATGGGCAATTAAAATGAACCAAAGAAGAAAATTCCTGAAAAATACGGTTTTAACCGGAGGGGCTCTGTCCGTCTCCGGCTTATCTGCTTTTTACATCAAACCAACTGCCCCAAAGCTGGAGGAAGAAATCCTGGGTCATGGGGATTTCAGGTACCGGGTAGAGAAAGGATGGGGTGACCTGGATCCCCAAAAGCACCCCGTTAAAAACTGCCATGAGATGGTGATGGACAAAACCGGAAGGCTTCTGATGCTGACCGATCACCCCCAGAACAATGTCATTATTTATGATACATCAGGAAAGCTACTGGACTCCTGGACCCTCTCCTTCCCGGGTGCTCATGGCCTGAGCATTCATGATGAGGGAGATGCAGAATACCTGTATATCACCGATCCGGGTTTGGGCAGGGTGGTCAAGTGCAGCCTGGAAGGAAAAATCCTAGTGGAATTGGAACATCCTGCCGAACTGGGGGCTTACGATGAAACATCAGCTTACCGGCCGACCGAGACCGCCATAGGGCCCAATGGGGATATTTATGTGGCAGACGGCTACGGATCGCAGTTTATTTTACAATACGATGCCGAAGGTCAATTCATTAGAAAGTTTGGCGGGGACAGCTTCCTGCAACCCAACAAATTCAAGCAGGCCCATGGGGTAGCCCTGGACTACAGGGATGCCGCCAACCCTACCCTGCTTTGTACTGCGCGCATCAAGAATTCCTTCAAACGGTTTACACTTGACGGGGAGTACATAGAAGAATACTACCTGCCGGGAGCCTTTGTCAGCCGGCCGATAGTGGATGGAGAAAACATCTATTCAGGTGTCTGCTTTGGCATGACGGAGGGCAATTATAACATGCAACTGAACAGGGGCTTTGTGACCATTCTTGACCAGGAAAACCGGGTGGTCTCCAATCCGGGAGGTACGGAGCCTCAGTATGAAAACGGAAAATTGACACTCATGCTACAGGAACAACCGGTATTCCGGCATTGTCACGATGTCTGCCTGGACCGGGACAAAAACCTGTATGTTTGCCAGTGGAACGCAGATGGGGTGTATCCGTATAAATTGCACCGGGTTTAATTTTTTAGCCTTTGGCAAGAACAACATTTTTCTCAGGATTTTACACAGGGCGTCAACGTTGATTACAAACGTGAGTTCGACCTATTTTATAATTAAACCGTCATCGGTAAATAGGCAAATCTCTCCGCCGCGGCGGAAGGCAGAGCCTGTCCCGACCAGAGTGGGGAGGGATTTTTACGCAAAAATGAAAATCACCTGTAACTCAATCTCCAAACAGACTGGTTCATGTAATCACAGCCTATCCAGCATGAAGTCCGAACCGGCACTACAAACCCATTGCATAATTCTATCTATTTGGGTTCGCAATACTACGATTCACCCATTAAAGCGTAATTTTTCCCCTGTCGTCAAATCCGGAATTAAAAATACTTATTGATTAAAATTATATTTATTTCTAGAATTCACCTAGCAATCTTAACTTTAAACAAATATACCTGAATGTATTGTATAAATTCATTTTGAATAATATTATAAAAAACTTTGCTGATCGGGTAGGATTAATAGGTAATTTTGTTACCTCCTTATTATTCTCTGACAGAATGGCAATAATTTTTTTCTGTAATGCATTATGGTGCAAACCTCTATGCTTTTTATTAACAGAAAGTAAAATGTCAATAAGTTGTCTTGAATTATATGGAGATTTAATAATTTTATTTAATGCCAATTGTTCGGTCCGACTCTTGCTAAGCCAAATTCCCATCCGATCTTCCCAATACAGGAAATCCATAAAATCATAACCTAACTTTTTAAACTCCGAGGTATTCTTTATCCATTCCTTATAAATTAACGTAGGGAATTTTAATTTCCCATTCCCCGTAATAAAAGCCAAATCCTCAGCAGTAACATTTTTTGCATATCCAAATACGCTTCTTGCAATTTCAAAGACATTCCCATTGATGTACACTTGGCCCTTAAAAACATCTTCTAATACTTCATTTGGAGGAAAATCCAGGCTTTTTTTCACATCTGATATATCCTCCATTTTTGGAATTTTAGAAGCATCTAAAATGACGATTTTTTTACCGTAAGCACGAGTTAATTTACCGGATAGGACAATATCATGATGGTTATCTGGCATGTTTAACCTCTTTAAGACGTAATAGGTGCATTTTTCTTCAGGAATCTCTAAACTTGCCAAAAATAATATTCTACTGTCATAGCCTCCGGTAACTGCCAAGGCAATTTTTTGGTGTCTATTAAAGATTGCTTTTAAATAGCCTTTAATCATGGTCGCTGCTATCCTCCCTGCATCATTCAAAGACCTTTCAGGCAAATTTTTATTGGGATAAAATCTTGTAACCTTTCCTCTTTTTAGATCAATAAAATGGTTACAATTTAAATGTTTAACATTCTTAACATGTGTTGAATCACCAATAAGAAGCTTTCGTTTCTTAAATACCTCTGAATTATAAAATTCAATCGCATGTTTATTGTCATGAGGAA
This sequence comes from Cyclobacterium plantarum, assembly GCF_011290685.1. Taxonomy (GTDB): domain Bacteria; phylum Bacteroidota; class Bacteroidia; order Cytophagales; family Cyclobacteriaceae; genus Cyclobacterium; species Cyclobacterium plantarum. The sequence goes on along the minus strand of NZ_JAANYN010000003.1, from coordinate 536,731 downwards.
TCAATTCAATTCCCTGGGCAAGCAAGGAAACTTGTGAGGCAACATTATCAAACGATAAATCATAATAGATTTCTCTTTGACCAGTCGCATCATGAAAAATAATTAATGAATCTTCCGAAGAAAAAATAATGATAAACTCTCCGGTATATTTTGAAACTCTATCAAACAATGTTGACGCCGAACCTTTTGATAATTCGTCGATGATTTCTTGGTCAGTTAATTCAGGGAATTCCCAATCATATAGAGACCCAATTAAAAATAAATTGGGATTCCCCGTGGAGTTTTTAACTACGTTGATGTTTGGATGGCAAAAAAGGGTAAATTCCCCATTTCCAATAGATTCCTTTTTCCAATTTAATTGGTTCCATTTTTCTTTAAAATTAGGAGATCTGGTCAGTAAAAATTGATTTAGAAACATAATTAAGTCATTTTATGATTAAACCCAGATAATACTATGAATTATCCGTAACTCGGTGGAGCCGCTTTAAAATCAACAGGTTCTTTGCTATTATCTACTTCATCACAACTTAGCTATGCCTTAGTGGCTTAATTTTCTTGGGATTACACCAGTTCCTGATAAAAAAAGACAGGCAATACTAATCCAAAATAAAGATATTGAAAAAAAATTATAATATTATTGTAATATTAATAAAAAAATTAGCTTATCATTTTTGAAATATTGGTTTATAGGACAGATACAAAACAGAGGTAAATTTCAGGTCAGGAAAAAGAGTTGCTGCAATAATTACCTTCTTAAACTATTAATAAAATCCTCTTGGTATCCGGAAATAACATTTTCAATTACTCCTTTTTCATTTATCAGGTAGAAAGTCGGGTATCCGCTTACTCCATAAGATTTGCCGACCGATTTGGCTTCGGGGATAACAGGAAAAGGAACAGTGAATTTCTTCAGGTATTTTGCCATATCCTCCTTACTGTCCACAGGATTAATATACAAAGCGGTAATCCCCTCAGCGAATTCAAATTCTTCGTCATTGAAATTGTCGAGGGCAACTTTACACCAACCACAATTGATCATAGAAAAATTAATCAGCACTTTTTGCCCCCTGAGATCTGATAGGTTGATGTTTCGCCCTTCCATATCCATTAACTCAAATTCAGGAGCAGGCAGACCTGCTTCTAAACGATGCAGCTTTTCCTTTTCGGTGGCCATTTTAGACACATAATGGCTGGGATAGGAATAAGTGAGTTCCAAAGGATCGTTATGGAAATCATAATCAGAAAAGGTATAGATTATAAACTGTTTTTCTTTACCATTGTGATAAAGCCTCCTTTCGTAACGCTCCACCAAAGCTGAATGAGGATTTATAAAAAGATGGTTTTCGGTATAAATATTGATGTCTTTTATTACAGTATCCGTTTCCACTTTAAAAAAATCCAAAAGCTGTTTGTCTAAAATGGCTGTGTCACTTCTATACCTCCATTCCCCTGCTTTCAAAAGCATCATAGGAGAATAATTTGTTACCATCAGCTCATTCATTCGAATAGACTCCTTTTCGATGTCTTTTGTTGTATACACAATAACCACACTATCCCCGTGAAGGATTTGCTTGTATTCATCTCCAACATAGATGAGGTCATATTTATCCCGTTGGCTTATAAAATCATAATCAAAATAGGTATTTTTATTTCTTTTAAATTGGGAGGTACCTGCAATGGTGTCATTTTCCCCTATCATGTCTGGCCAAAGGGAAAAATAGCTGTAGGAGATATATGCATTATCTTCCATTTTTTGCTTTGCCAGCCCGAGAACCTCCTCTGGATTGGATTGACAGCTTATTAATAACCAAATAAAGCCGGTAATCAGGAATAATCTTGCCATGGTTGTTGCGATATTTAGTTAAAGATAATGTTATGTTATGTGAAATAAAAAATTAATTTGACGTCCCCTAACAATGACCTCCCCATGTAACTTCGGTTTTTTCCAAATTTCCTAACCATATAACCCTAATAACAACATCCTCACCGGGTGTAAGGGTTCGGCCCAGGTCTAAATCAAAACGGATTAATTTTGGATCATACACCGAACCTACTAAGGATTTATCATTTTTATTTAAAATCTTAAATACAGGAAATAGGGGGATTGATCCATCATTTGCGCCTTCCCATGAAACATCTATGTTTCCGGAATTGACTATTCGATAGTCAAATACAAAATCCTCACCTTCTTTAAATGAAATAGTGAGATTATCTGAAGCATCAAGCAGTTGGAATTCTGTCTCAAGAGGAGATATAGTCATGTCTTCAACACAACTGGTCACAATTAGCGTAGAGTGAATCATAATAAAAAAAACGATCCATTTTCTTTTAAAAACTACTATTCTCTTCATGATAGTCAAAATTACATTGTCAACCTCCTCCTTGTAAAAAGAAAGGATTAAAAACACATTTAAAAATGTAGTTTTTATTTTTACTATCCTTATTATTCTCTCCTCTTCTTTTAAGACGAAAAAATCCTGAATAACGACGGATAGGGAAGGCCATGACCAAATGCCTATACCGGAATACCTTATCCTTGTTTTAACCCTGGCGGATTTGCCCAAATCTTGTTATCTTTAGAAATAGTTCTTAATTGGTATAGCAACTATGGAAAAGCCCCAAGATAAAGTCAATGAACCCATTGCCGGGTATGGAAACTATTCTTATGCCGATTACCTCACCTGGCAGTTGGATGAGATGGTGGAGCTGATTCGGGGAAAGGTATTCCGACAGGCGGCCGCCGCCCCCAGGCGGATTCACCAAGAAGTCTCCATGATATTGGCCAACAGGTTTTATGAATTTTTGAAAGAAAAAACTTGCAAAGTATATCCGGCACCCTTCGATGTGCGGCTTCCCTTAGCATCAAGGCGACACGAGGATATTGACACCGTCGTGCAGCCGGATCTTTGCGTGGTTTGTGACCCGAATAAGCTGGATGAGCTGGGCTGTGTGGGTGCCCCGGACCTGATCGTGGAGATCCTCTCTCCGGGAAATAACAAGATAGAGATTCAACTGAAATACGAAGTGTACGAAACCTCCGGTGTGAAGGAATACTGGGTGGTACATCCCGACGAGCGTACTTTGCTGATCTATACCCTGGAAGCCGGGAAATACCGCCCCTCCCGGCTATTTACTTTTGGTGATCGGATAAGGTCCCAGGCACTTCCGGGGTTTGTTTTGGATCTGGATGAGGTGTTTGGGGAGTTGTAAACTCAGATTTTTAACTTTTTGCCTTTTATTGTAAGTAACTACCAAAAAAATGAAGCATTTCGCAGTTACTACCTTTTTCAATTATACACCAGATCCCCTAAGAAATAAGCCCGATCTTTAATCGGGAAAACAGTACCTTTAAGCTTACTATTTTTATTTCATTCTCACTATTTCAAAACAACCATAGTCTTCATCTTCATTGAATTTAATGATCTCCTCCGCATTTGCTATCAGTAGATCAGCCAGGTCCTGTGTAGCAAGATTACCTGTTCGGATCCAAATAATTTTTGGAGGAAATCCAAATAACAAATTTAAATCATTGAAATCAGAATCATTAGTGACAATAATATAGCCATTTTGCTTTGCAAATTCCCAAATTTCACGGTCAGTAGCATTGAGTAAACCTTCCTTTTTGATAGTGCTTGAGGCAGAAAATTGATTGGGGATAAATTTTAATATTTTGTGAGAAATATTCTGATCAAACAAAAACTTCATATAGCGATTTTATAGACCTTATTTTCCCTATCAGCGGCAAAACTTAATGCTGCATAAATATCTTCTTCAGTCAATTCGTCAAAATCGGCTAGGATATCTTGAACCGTCATTCCTGAAGCCATCCAACCTAAAATATCACTTACAGTAATCCGCATTCCCCGTATGCATGGTTTACCTCCCCGCTTACCCGGTTCAATGGTTATAATTTGTTTGTAGTCCACCATGGTGCAAATCTTTTATGTAAATATACAGCATTTAAAACTTTCAATCTGTATCAGACAGACCTGTCAATTCAGCTATTTGTATTTTCGATTTGTATATTCAAATTTACTTAAAATCTTAAACTCAGCATAGGCAATAGACCTTATGCTACCCAAAGGAATCATTACGAATCCTATTGCACCATCTGGGTTTTTTGGTATAATTGCTTTCAAAACACCTAATAATCTGTCCGAAATGAACAAATTCCTCCTTGCTTTTGCCTTTATCAGCATTTTTATCGGTATTCATTCTTGTTCAGAACGCCAAAAAGAAAATCAGATTCCCCCAGAGGTCCCCACTAATTATTTGCAGGATAAAACGTTTTTGGAAAAATACGATCCGCAACTTATCGAGCTGAGTACGGAAGACAAACAGGCCAAAGTCCTGGTATCCCCCAAATACCAGGGCAAGGTGTTCACCTCCACTGCAACAGGTGATCAGGGAGAGAGCTTTGGCTGGATAAACCATGAAGCATTTGAAGGCCCCCTGGACGAGCACATGAATGCCTATGGAGGCGAAAGCCGCCTGTGGCTGGGACCGGAAGGAAATACCTTCTCTTTGTTCTTTGAACCAGGAGAAAAAATGGAATTTGAAAACTGGCATACCCCTGCAGCCATCGACCACGAAGCCTGGGAAAAAATCGAGGCGAGCTCCAGGAAAGTCTCCATGACCAAATCCACGTCAATTACCAACTATCAGGGAACGGAGTTTTCATTAAAAATACAACGGATCATTACACTTCTGGAAGAGGAAGGAATTTTAGCAAACACCGAATTGACCGCCGATGTCTCCTCCATCAAGATGGTAGGGTACGAAACCATCAATTCCATTCAAAATACAGGAGACTTTCCATGGACCCGAGAAACCGGAGCTCCCTGCATCTGGGTCTTGGACATGTTCAAACCCAGCCCGGAAACCACCATTGTGCTACCTCTCCAACCAAACGAAACAAAAGCAGGCCTCACCACCAACTATTTCGGAACGATTCCGGAGGAAAGAATAACCATCACCAACAACCACCTGTTCCTGAAGGCAGATGGCCAAAGCAGAGGAAAAGTAGGTGTCTCTCCCGAAAGAGCCCTTCCCATGGCCGGCAGCTACGATCCGCTTCACAAGGTATTAACCATTACTACCTTCAATATCGCTTCTGAACTGCCCTACCTCAATCAGGAATGGAACACCGAAGCCGATCCTTTCAAAGGAGATGCCGTCAACGCTTATAATGATGGCCCTTTGGCGGATGGAAGCCAGATGGGGCCGTTTTACGAATTAGAGAGTGTTTCTCCCGCTGCCTTTCTTTCTCCAAGAGAAAGCATGGCGCATTTCCACCATGTATACCACTTTACCGGAGAGGAAGGCACACTAGATGAAATCGCCCGGCAATTATTGGGGATTTCCATTGCTGAGATTAATGAGGTGTTTAATCCGAAATAGGCAATTCATTTCAAGCTGATCCACCCTGTAGCAAAAATTCATCCTTACAGGTGACCTATTCAGGTCTTCGATCCGAGCTCAATGGATTTTTTCTGCCTTCAAGACTATATATTCTGAATCCAGATAGCGCAATATACGCCCTGGAAAATAACCAAAACAATGGTATCGTGAACCAATGTTTTCCTGCGATTTCTGATAGGAAAATCTCATTTTGAACATATCACGACTCTCGTCTGGCAGAAAACTGTGCCATTCCAATGGAACATCAAACATGTCGGTTGGTACCCCAAACAACATCAAGGTATCGGGGTTGGCACCAATAGTTGCCACCAGGTAGCCTTTGCCTTCTCCTTTACTCGTTGTTACTGTAGCATCGCGAACGCAGGGGTGGTGCCCAATCAGGTACCCTTCGGCCTGAAAAACGGGTGTTTCATCATTGTCCTGGCATCCGCCAAGAATCGGAATAAGAAATACCATTCCTACCCAAATCAACCAATTGCCTGTAAAAACTGCATTTGGCTTGATCTTGAAAAGTCTAATGTTCGATAACCTGGACCCTGATCTCATCTTGAGAAAAATCAATGGGAATAACACCGAAACAATAAATAATACCTATACTATTAAAGTCAGAAAGATCAATGTTTATTTTATATACAAGTTCAGTTTCATTTTCTAAATACAAGCCCTGATCCCTAAAATTTGGATATTTCATGGTTTCAATCCTGGTAACCGAAAGGAAAAATTCATTAAAATCTATCTCAGGAAGTTCCACAGAACAGGAAACCAGCACCTCAAAACCTTTTTTGTCTGTGATCCGGAGGGTTTGCTGATTCAAAAAATTCTTTTCAAAATTCTCCCTCAAACAATTGCTTGAATACATCCAATAGGTATCGACAGGTATCTCAATTTTAGGAGGTTCATCTTCCCGATTAACACAGGAATGAAATGTGAGGACAATCCCCACTAGCAGCATCCACTTGTTAAAAAAAAACTGTGACACCTCCATTCTGATCATTTATTATTAAAAACCAACTCCGGTTAAATTATACCTAAATATATAATATAAATTTTTGCCGTCCTAATCCTTTCGTGCCCTCCTTTAAAGACGAAAAAGACCTGCAAAACGCTACATTTACAAGTAGTCCTGGGACCAAACCTGCTGGTCGGTGGTTATATTGCCGGGTCTGGATTATCAGCTTTGTAGCCCTGGCCGATTTGCCCAAATCTTGTTATCTTTATTAATTACTTTCGGTTTGCCCAAAATATGGAAAAGCCCCAAAATAACGTCCAAAAAACCCTTTCCGGATACGGCCATTATTCCAATGCGGACTACCTTTCCTGGCAGCTGGACGAAATGGTCAAGCTGATCCGGGAAAGGTTTTTGGGGCGTTGTAAGCTTGGGTTTTCAGCTTTGCCCCTCTGATTATTGTCAGCTTCGAAAAAAATTGTGTCCAGAGAGAAGTCAGTTCAAATGGATTGCCCCCCTTCTTCCTTCCCGCTAGCTCGACCTTACTGAGGTCATAGCGATAAGCAACCTTTCAATTTCGAAATTATCGAATCACAGTATTTTTTGGGTAGAAAATATCAATATATTTGTTATTATCGGCTGAGGCCTAACCGAAGACGCTTCGCTACATCGGCAAATGGCGTAAATTTTAATCAAGGATGAATCCAAATGACATTCATTGCGAAAATTTGATTTTCAGCGATCATGCCATAAATCAAATGTTCAAGCGAGATATTTCCGTTGAAAATACTCGAATGATTGTCGATTTTGGGGAAATCATCCAAGATTACCCGGATGATAAGCCATTTCCCAACTGTTTGCTATTGGGACACATTTCGAAAAGGCCCATTCACCTGGTTATTGGTGTAAATAAAAACGAGTGTGTAGTCATTACAGCCAATGAACCTGACCCCAAATTGTGGGATGGAAATTTTAAAATGAAGACCAAATTGGAATGCTCCTTATGTAAAAACGGTACCACCGAAAAAGGTTATGTAACCGTGACACTGGAAAAAGGTGAAACCATTGTGTTGATTAAAAATGTGCCTGCAGAAGTTTGTACCAATTGTGGGCATTACTACCTTTCCGCTGAAACGACACAACTGGTCTTGGATAAAGGAAAGGAAGCCTATGAGAAAGGTACCGAACTGGAAGTGGTGAAGCTTCAAGTAGCCTGATTGGAAGTAAATGGGTTGGAGCAAATGAAAGCATGAAGATGTCGATACCTTGGTGCAGCCAGACCTCTGTGTGGTCTGCAATCCGGAAAAGCTGGACGAGCTGGGCTGTGTGGGTGCCCCGGACCTGATCGTGGAGATCCTCTCTCCGGGAAATAATAAAAAAGAAGTACAATTGAAATATGAGGTGTACGAAGCCTCCGGCGTGAAGGAATACTGGTGGTTCATCCCGACGAACGTACCCTGCTGATCTATACCCTGGAAACCGGAAAATACCGCCCCTCCCGATTATTTACCTTCGGTGATCGGGTGGTGTCTCAGGCACTTCCGTGGTTTGAATTGGACCTGGACGAGGTGTTTGGAGAGTTGTAAGTTCAGGTTAGTATAATTATTTTTTACAATTACCTGGCGGTTCTTGATGATCTTTTGCAAATGATTGATGGAAAAAAGCTTTTAAGGTTCTACATTTGTTTTTAAATAAGTTCTTTTTTATTTCTTAGCAACCGGAACAGGTTTTACTTAATGGTAAATGAATAGGGAATCGTGTGCAAATCACGAACTGTCGCGCAACTGTAAGTAACGCCAAAGGTTTTTACCCGAGAATATCCACTGTCCCGCATTCAGCGGGCTGGGAAGGATGGTAAAAATGTTACAAGTCAGGAGACCTGCCTGTTCCGCCCTGTTTACCGTCAGACAGGATTGACAATGCTTTCGCGATTTGAAGCAGGGTGTCATGTTAGGTGCAATATTAAGGAAGACAACTATTTCTGATCGGGATTGGTGTGTCCATACTTTTGCATTTAAATTTCTCCACCTTCTTCGATTTTTCAAGGCGTTGTGAAATAAAGCAAAAGGGCTTTTAACTCAATTTTAATCTTTTAAAAGTTAAAAGAACATGCAAACGCACAATCTTGGCTACCCGCGCATAGGTGCCAAAAGAGAACTCAAAAAAGCCTGTGAAAAGTATTGGTCAGGCGAAATCACCCAGGAAGAACTGGTCCGGACCGGATGGAACATCCGGATCAAAAACTGGAGAACGCAACAGGAGGCCGGAATAGACCTGATTCCATCCAATGATTTTTCTTTTTACGACCAGGTACTTGACATGTCCCTGGCATTAGGAGCCATTCCGGAACGGTACCACGATGTAATACTCGACAAGAAAAATACAGATCTGGACCTGTATTTTGCCATGGCCAGGGGATACCAAAATGACGGGCTAGACCTTACTGCCATGGAAATGACCAAATGGTTTGACAGCAACTATCACTATATTGTCCCTGAATTCACCAAAAACCAGAAATTCCGTCTTTTTTCGTCCAAAATCACCAATGAATTTTTGGTGGCCGAACAGGATGGAATCAAAACAAAACCAGTCATCATTGGTCCACTCTCCTATCTTTTATTGGGAAAAGAAAAGGAACCTGGTTTTGACAGGTTGAACCTGATAGATCAACTATTGCCCGTATATCTGGAAATTCTAGCCGAGTTGGATGCCTCGGGGGCAGAATGGGTCCAATTTGACGAGCCATTTCTTACCATGGACTTAACCCAAAAAGCCAGGGAAATGTATCCATGGGTTTATGCAAAGATCAGAAAGGCATTTCCTCACCTGAAAATATTGGTTGCCACTTATTTTGGTGGACTGGAAGAAAACCTGCCGTTAGCCTTATCTTTACCCATTTGTGCCTTGCACCTGGACATGGTACGCTGTCCGAAACAATTAGAGGAGGCATTGGATCAACTGCCAGAAAACCTGACCCTTTCTCTGGGCCTGATTGATGGCAGGAATATCTGGAAAAATGATTTTCAATCCTCATTGGAAATCATTCAAAAGGCGGTCCGAAAAATAGGTAGAAACCGCATCATGATCGCCCCTTCCTCCTCCCTGCTGCATGTTCCCCATGACCTGGAAGAAGAAAAAAATGAGCAACAGCTCCTTCCGGAAATCAAAGCCTGGATGGCTTTTGCCAGACAAAAAATAGGGGAAGTGAGCGTCTTGAAGCAGCTAGTTATACATCCGGAAAAACCATCGAATCTGCAGCTGCTCCTTGATAACCAAATTACAATCCATAACAGGCAGACTTCTACGCTGATCCAAAATCAGGAAGTCAGGAAAAAGACCAGGGCCATCGGGAATACGGATGCCAGTAGTCGCAGCGAGCATCCAGCAAGAAAAATTTTACAGCAAGCCACTTTAAATTTCCCCTTATTCCCCACCACCACTATAGGCTCATTCCCTCAGACCCAGGAGGTCAGGAATTGGCGGGCCAAACGAAAGAAAGGAGAAATCGGGGAAATGGAATACCAGGAGCTGGTAAAACAGGCAATAGCAGCAGCCATTCGAAAGCAGGAAGACATTGGCCTGGACTTGCTGGTACATGGGGAATTTGAAAGGAATGACATGGTAGAATATTTTGGGGAACAACTGAATGGATTTGCCTTTACCCAAAATGGTTGGGTTCAAAGCTATGGCAGCCGCTGTGTGAAGCCACCCATAATTTATGGAGATATTTCCCGTCCGGCTCCCATGACCGTATTCTGGTCCAGCTATGCCCAGTCATTGACCAGAAAATGGGTAAAGGGAATGCTCACCGGACCGGTCACCATCCTGCAATGGTCCTTTGTACGGAATGATCAGCCCCGTTCCGAAACCTGTAAGCAGATTGCTCTGGCCATTAGGGAAGAAGTAATGGATCTGGAAAGGGCAGGCATTAAGATCATCCAAATAGATGAACCTGCCATCCGGGAAGGACTTCCGTTGAAAAAAAGTAACTGGAAGGCTTACCTGGATTGGGCAGTACAAGCTTTCCGTATCTCCAGCTCCGGGGTACAGGACGATACCCAAATCCACACCCACATGTGCTACTCCGAATTCAATGACATCATGGAAAGCATAGTCGCCATGGATGCGGATGTGATCACCATTGAATGTTCCCGTTCCCAAATGAAACTGTTGGATGCCTTTGCAGATTTCAACTACCCCAATGAAATTGGGCCGGGCGTCTATGATATTCATGCGCCAAGGGTTCCTTCAAAAAAAGAAATGGTCGATCTGATTGAAAAGGCCGAAAAAGTCATTCCATCAGAACAACTTTGGGTCAACCCGGATTGTGGTTTAAAAACCAGAAAATGGGAGGAAACGGAGGCCGCACTCAAAGTGATGGTGGAGGCCGCCAGGGAAATTCGATTGAAATTACTGAAGTCCTGAGTGCAATCACGAAAAATCCTGTCTGGAGGATTGATCCTATTCAATAAAGCGGTTAACTGCCTTATAAGCAGTTAGCCGTTTTTTTTCATATCCTGGTAAAAAAAAATTTCGTAATCGGACTAATTCGATACGGTTACCTTCGGGAAATTGTCCCCAACCCCATTTTGGAAGTATAATCAATGCAAGTACTCAGAGTGATTCGAAAAAGAATATTAAAGGGTATTTTTATCTTTTTATCTTAATGGCTACCTTTGCCCCTTTCGGAAGAGATACCAACCAAGTGGTGTCAGGTCAAAATATTTCTAACCCTAATTCATTGAGTAAATGATCAACAAAAATCAACAACAAATTATTGCTGCAACAGCACCCATTTTGAAAGAACATGGACTTGTACTGACCAGCCATTTTTATAAAAGGATGTTTCAGCACCACCCGGAATTAAAGAACATGTTCAATATGGGCAACCAAAAGAATGGAAAACAACAGCAAGCCCTGGCCATGGCCCTTTTGGCTTATGCCCAACACATTGCCAATCCCGAAGTTCTCTTGCCGGATTTGCACCGGATAGGACACAAGCACGTTAGCCTGGATATCCGTCCGGAACATTATCCCATTGTAGGCAATCACCTACTGGCCGCTATTAAGGAAGTTTTGGGAGATAGTGCTACTGCCGATATTATCGATGCTTGGGAAGCGGCCTATTACCAGTTGGCGGAACTAATGATAGGTTTAGAAGCTGACAGGTACCAGAAACTGACCAACGAACCAGGAGGCTGGACCGGTTGGCGGCCTTTTCAAGTGGCCAAAAAAGTGGAGGAGTCGTCAGAAATCACCTCCTTTTACCTGTACCCATCGGATAAAGGAAAAGTACTTCCCCACCTTCCGGGTCAATTCATAAGTTTAAAGGTCTTTCTGCCCGACCCGGGTCTTAACCAGTCCAGGCAATACAGCATTTCAAGTATCCCCGACGAAAATTATTACAGAATTTCGGTGAAAAGGGAACAGGGTCCCCAACCCAACACGAGTGGAATGATCAGTAACAGACTGCACGATTTTGTAGATGTAGGGGATATCGTTGAACTCACCGCCCCATCTGGCAATTTTACTTTGAACGAGGAATGCAAAAACCCGCTGGTCCTGATCAGTGGAGGGGTTGGCGTCACACCATTGATCAGCATGCTGCAAACTGCCATTGAAAAAGACCAGGAACAAGCCATTACCTGGATTCATGGATGCAGGAGCCAGGAAGTGCATGCCTTTAAAAATAAAATCCACGAAATAAATGCGGAAAAGCCAAATATGGAACAATATGTCTTTTTTGATCAGGTAACAGCAAAGGATCGAATAAATGGCATTTTGCAAGGCCCGGTAGCATTGGACAGCCTCCCCGGTTATAAAATACCCTCCAACGCACGATGCTACATTTGTGGCCCGGCAGGGTTCATTGAAAAGCAATTCCGGGATTTGCTGTCGATTGGTATCCATGAAAACGCCATCTTTTTTGAAGAATTTGGGCCACAACAGCTTTCATTGAACTAAGAAAAAATCGCAAAAATAATAAAGGACTATTTTGTCTTTTATTATTTTTGTCCTACCTTTGCTTCACATTAAGACAAAAACCGGTAAACCTGAAACGTTATTAAAGGAGTACCAGGTCTGATTATCGTTTATAATTCTTAACCTATGATCAATATGGAAACTACAAAACAAGAAACAATTGGCGCTTTGGTGGCAAAGGATTATCGCCTGGCTACGGTGTTTGAATCTTTTGGCATTGATTTCTGCTGCAAGGGAAACAGGTCCGTTGAAGAAGCCTGCGAAAAGCAAAAAATCAACAGCAAGACCGTGTGGGCTGCTGTAAATAAAATGCTGAATTCCTCCACGGAAGGCATACAGGATTTCATCTTTTGGCCACTGGACCTGCTGGCGGATTACATTGAAAAAAAGCACCACCGCTATGTGGAAGACCGAATACCCCTCTTACAGCAATACCTGGACAAACTGTGCAAAGTCCATGGGCAGGCCCACCCGGAACTCTTCGAAATCACCGAACTTTTCAAACAAAGTGCTGGTGAGCTGACCGCCCACATGAAAAAGGAAGAATTTGTTTTGTTTCCTTATGTGAGGAAGATGTTAAAGGACCAGGAAAGTCCGGCAGCGGAAAAGTCAAAACCTCATTTTGGCACAGTGAAAAATCCCATCAGCATGATGATGGATGAGCACGAAAATGAAGGAGAGCGTTTTGAGAAAATAGCTGCACTTACCGGTGATTTCACCCCTCCGGCAGACGCCTGCAGTACCTACCGGGTTACGTTTGCCCTGCTGGATGAATTCAAAACCGATTTGCACCAGCACATTCACCTGGAAAACAATATTCTCTTCCCAAAGGCCATTGAAATGGAAGAAAAAGAGCAGCATTCAGGTAAAAAAATCCCTGTTTCCTAGGATAATTATTCTGAGAGGTCATTTCTTATCGTTACCACGACTCGGAAAAATCCCGCACCTGCTTGCGCCGACAGGTAGGTGCCTTTTAACCATCCCTCTTTAAATCAATGTCCTCATTCCTTTCTGCATATGGCTGGCATTATTGCCTAAGAATCCAGGGCTTATCGAAGACAACCTATTAGCAGTACATCCGTAATATCCCCACTTTTACAAATTTCATCAGCCAAAAATTACCGTACTTGTACATTTAAAAGTAAAATGTTACATTGTTAGGGTATAATATAAATCCTTATCGAATGAAAAAGTTCTGGATTTTATTGTCTTTTTCAAATTTTTTGATTGCTGCTCTCTTTGGTCTTGTTCTCCGGGCCGCCTTTGTCTGGGAGATAGATTGGATGGAATACAGGAATCTGCTGCATGCCCATTCCCATCTGGCCATGTTGGGCTGGGTATACATGGGTATTTTTGCGCTTTTTTGCCACCGCTTTGTTCCTTTACCAAAATCCAAAGCCTATCCAGTATTATTCTGGATTACACAAATCTCTGTGATAGGTATGATGATCAGTTTTCCGCTACAAGGTTATGCAGCCATATCGATCAGTTTTTCCACCATGCATATTCTGGCCAGTTATGTGTTTTGTTATAGGATTTGGAGAGACCAGCGAATCCCAAACCCGTCGGTCAAAAAGCTGTTTTATGCTGCCCTGGTGTTTTTGATTCTTTCTACTCTTGGGGTGTGGGTATTAGGTCCTCTGGCCGTTTCGGGTGGCAGAAACACCGCATTGTACCAGGTGGCCATACAATTTTACCTTCATTTCCAGTTCCATGGCTGGTTTACTTTTGCCATCCTTGCCTTACTACTGGATGCCCTACTCAAGCAGCAATGGAAAATTAGCAAGCAGGCATTCTCCTGGTTTTACTATTTATTTATCACTGCAACGGTTTTGACCTTCGGCCTGGTTTTATTCTGGGCCTATGGTAACAAATCATACTGGTGGCTCAACAACCTGGGCATCATCCTTCAACTGATTGGTATAGGATTATTTTTAAAAATATGGCAGCAGGGAATCGGCCTTCAGCTTAAACAATTCTCCGCCAGACAAAGCCTCCTTTTCCGATTTGGGCTGATTTCCTGGATAGCAAAAATAGGCATACAAAGTATGGTGATTTTTCCCGAAGCGGCCGTTTCTGCCACTACCATACGACCGTTGATGATGGGATTTATTCACCTTACGGTCTTGGGTTTTGTTTCTGCATTTCTGATCTATTTTTTCACCCAGTTGGGATTTTTCAGGGCTGCAACATTTCAGTTTCTAATGATCTCCATCTTATTTATCTCTGGCTTTCTATTGACAGAGATCTTGTTGTTTTCCCAGGGTTTATTTTACTGGATGCACTGGGGGCAATTGCCCTTTTACCACGAACTATTGTTTGTTTCATCGGCCTTCTTACCCCTGTCAATTATCCTTTTTATCTTTCAAAGCAAGGCCATTAGCAAAGAAAAGAAGCTTATTAAAACAGAATTTAATATCTACAACTAAATGAAAATGACCTATGAAAAATCTAACCCTAATCAAAATGGCTGTTGCCGCCTTGTTTTTTTATTCCTGTGGTTCGGGAAACAATGAGGAAACTACCTCATCCTCAGCTCCTGATACAGCACCTGAAGTCCCCGAATCCATTGCTGAAGGAAAAGGTATAGGCGAGATCGAAGAAGTTAATCTGGAGGAAGAGCTAGATGAGGACATGGTAAAAATGGGAAAGGCCATTTATGACATGAAATGTTCCGCCTGCCATAAGTTGACAGATCAACGTGTAGTTGGGCCGGGTTTTCAGGGGGTTACAAACCGCAGAAAGCCTGAATGGATCATGAACATGATTACCAATGTAGATGTCATGCTGGACGAAGACCCTGCAGCCAGGGCCATGCTCGAAGAGTGTCTTACCAGGATGCCGAATCAGAATGTTTCTGTAGGGGATGCCAGAAATATTCTGGAATTCTTCCGCAATAATGATGTAGAAAAAACCGGCAATAAAGACCAGGCCAATTCCTGATTAAACATTAAACCCATATAACGATGATACTTAACAAAAATGCACTTTTGCGCTTAATGCCGGTTCTCCTGATCGGTATGGTAGCCTGCAATAACAAGGATTCCAGTCAGCTCATTCATGGCGATGCAGCCCAACAGGCTTATGTTCCACCTGGCGAATACGATGAGTTTTATGCCTTTCTATCCGGTGGCTATAGTGGACAAATTACCGTTTACGGCCTGCCCTCCGGAAGACTGTTTAAAGAAATCCCTGTTTTCTCCCAATATCCGGAAAATGGGTATGGTTACAGTGAAGAAACCAAAAACATGTTCAATACTTCCTACGGGTTTGTTCCCTGGGATGACTCCCACCATATCGAGCTTTCCCAGCAAAACGGAGAGTTTGATGGCAGGTGGCTGTTCGTGAACGGTAACAATACGCCCAGGATTGCGCGGGTGGACCTCACCACTTTCGAGACCGTAGAAATACTGGAAATTCCTGATGTAGCCGGACTGCACTGTTCTCCCTTTATCACAGAAAACTCAGAATACCTGGTTTCGGGCACCCGGTTTAGTGTACCCATTCCCCAGGAAGATGTACCCATTGATACCTACAAGGAAAACTTCAAGGGCCTGATCAATTACGTATCTTTAGACCAGGAGCATGGCCATATGGATCTGGCCTTTCAGATTGAGATGCCCGGATTCAATTATGACCTGGCCAGAAACGGCAAAGCGGTATCTCACGGCTGGAGCTTTCTGACCACCTACAATTCTGAGCAGGCCCATTCCCTGCTGGAAGTAAATGCCTCCCAAATGGACAAGGACCTGATGGCCATTGTTAACTGGAAAAAAGCAGAAGAATACCTGGCCGCCGGTAAGTTTACGGAAAGAGAAACCTCCTATTACCACAACCTGATGGACGAAGGATCCGGGATTGTCAATTCTGAGGAAAGGACCACTACAAAAATCCTTGATCCAAAAGAATGCCCGGACATGGTCTATTTTATCCCGGTACCCAAGTCACCACACGGATGTGATATAGATCCCACCGGAGAATATATTGTCGGAAACGGAAAGCTCTCTGCTGACATGTCTGTCTATTCCTTCAGCCAGATAATGCAAGCCATAGAGGAGGAAAATTTTGACGGTGAATTTGACGGCATTCCCATCATCAATTATGAAGCAGGACTCCATGGCATCGTTCAGAAACCAGGGCTAGGTCCCCTCCATACGGAATTTGACGGAAGAGGAAATGCCTATACCACATTTTTCATCTCTTCCGAAGTGGTAAAATGGGATGTGGAATCCAAGGAAATCCTGGACCGTCAATCCACCTTTTATTCTCCCGGCCACCTGGTGATCCCTGGAGGAGAAACCCGAAAGCCCAATGGCAAATACCTGGTAGCCATGAATAAAATCACCAAAGACCGGTTTTTGCCTACCGGCCCGGAAATGATGCACTCTGCCCAGCTTTTTGACATCAGCGGAGAGAAAATGAAATTGATTCTGGATTTTCCCACCAAGGCGGAGCCTCATTATGCCCAGGCCATAGAAGCCGAAAAGCTCATGTCCAACTCCAAAAAATTCTATCCCATAGAAGACAACACCCATCCTTATGCCACCATGGGTGAAGGACGGTCCAGGGTGGAACGTGAAGGTGATGAAGTACACGTTTACATGACCGCCATGAGAAGTCACCTGGCCCCGGACAATATAGAAGGGATCAAGGTGGGAGATAAAGTGTTTTTTCACCTCACCAATTTAGAGCAGGACTGGGATGTGCCCCATGGTTTTGCCATGCAGGGAGCTACCAATGCTGAGCTCCTGGTCATGCCCGGGCAAACCAGGACCTTGCTTTGGGAACCTAAAAAACCAGGGGTTTTTGCCTTCTACTGCACCGACTTCTGTTCCGCCCTGCACCAGGAGATGTCGGGATATGCAAGGGTTTCCGCCGAGGGCTCCAATGTTCCGCTAAAATGGGGGCTGAACGAAGAATTAAGAGAAAACCAGGAAGCGGCAAATTCCTTCTATGAGCAGGCCAAAACCCGGGCATCAAAGTAATTTTCAGGCTGCTGCCGGTACAACACCCTGGCAGCAGCCTTTTCTAAATTCAGCCTTCAGGCCAGAAAAACTGTTTCTCTATGAAAAAATTACCCAGTCCCAAAATCCTAATGCTTCTGGCGGTAGTCAGTCTGGCAGCATTGTTCTTTTTCCCTTTATGGCAAATACGCCTGGATGCAGCTCAATTCCCGGGAGGATTACAATTGCACATCTGGATCAATAAAGTCTCCGGAACTGACAAGAACATCATCCAGAACATCAATATCCTGAACCACTATATTGGGATGCAGGCCATTCATCCGGATTCCATTCCGGAATTGAAATACTTCCCCCTGATCAATTACCTCATGATCACCCTGGGGCTGATCTTTGCCTGGATTAATAAAAGTGCGGGATTCTTAAGCTGGACCATCATCCTGCTACTATTGGGGATTTTGGGGCTTTACGATTTTTACCTCTGGCTCTATGATTATGGTCATAACCTGGATCCCAAAGCACCCATCAAAGTGGAAGGCATGACCTATATGCCTCCTTTATTGGGAAAAAAGGATTTGCTAAACTTTAAGGTACAATCCTATCCCCATTGGGGTGGGCTGTTTTTGGGTTTGGCAACGCTTTTAGGAGGACTGGCATTTATAAAAAGTAAATTTGGTAAAGAAAAATAGCTTCAAAAGTCCGGTAAATGATGCATACCAATTCAATCGTAGATATCCACATGGCCTTTATCCTGCTGCTAATACCGGTTTTACTCTCGGCTTGCAGCACAGATCCTGAACCCATTGCATTTGGAAAGGACCAATGCAGCTATTGCAAAATGACCATATCAGACCCCAGGTTCGGAGGAGAACTGGTAACCACCAAGGGAAAAGTATATAAATTTGATGCCATGGAATGCCTAATACCTTACAAGAAAGAAAATGAGGAACATGATTTTGCCCACATTTTAGGCATTGCCTATGATGAGCCAGGCAAATTGATTGCCGTTCAACAGCTCAATTTTATCATTTCGGAGCAATACCAAAGCCCTATGGGAGCCCATCTGGCAGGGTTTGGGGATAAGCCCTCCGGCACCATTGAATCCCTGACCTGGAAAACGCTGCAAAATCAACTTTCCTCATTCAATCCGGGAAAATGAGAATACGCTTATACTTCCTTTTTCTGGTACCATTGGTTTCAGTGCTTCACTTCGGCCTTGAAGCAGGTTCCTTGCATGTAAGAAAAGGAACGCAGTTGGATACCATTAAGGAGGCCATTGCCCTGGCAGGTAAAGGGGACACCATTTTCGTACACGAAGGCACTTACCTGGAAAACCAAATGGAAATCAACAAACCCATGGCAATCATAGGGGTAAATAAGCCGGTGATCGATAGCCAGGGGGGCGATGAAATCTTCATTGTAAAGGCGGATCAGGTTCTGATTCAGGGATTGACCCTTCAGAACATAGGTGTAAGCCATTTGAAGGACAGGGCAGCCATAAGGGTGGTTGAAGCAAGGAATGTCATCATCGACAACAATTTGCTACTCAACACCTTTTTTGGAATTTACCTGCAAAATGCCTCCCGCTGCAGGGTACTGAATAATACCATTCGGGGAGAAGCCTATGATGAAATGAATGCAGGCAATGCCATCCATATCTGGAAAGGTAGCCAAATGGAAGTAATCAACAATCACCTGAGCCAACACCGGGACGGGATTTATTTTGAGTTTGTCGATCAAAGCCTGATCCGGGGCAACACCAGCCAGGACAATATGCGCTATGGTCTGCATTTTATGTTCTCCAATTACGATACTTATGAAAAAAACATCTTCCGGAGAAATGGAGCAGGCGTGGCTGTGATGTTCAGCAAGCAGATCAGAATGATAAAAAACACCTTTGAAGAGAATTGGGGTGGTTCTTCCTATGGCATTTTGCTTAAGGAAATCAGCGATGGCCTCATGGTCCAAAACACCTTTATTCGCAATACAATAGGCGTATACGCCGAAGGAGCCAATAGGATAAAAATTGAAAAAAATGATTTCATCAATAATGGGAAAGCCATGGACATCAAGGGAAACTGTATTGACAATGAAATCCTGTCCAATAATTTCATCGGAAACACTTTTGAGGTGCTGACCAATTCACGATCCAACTTGAATCATTTTGAAGGAAACTACTGGGCACAATACAAGGGTTATGACTTGAATAAGGACGGAATAGGTGATTTTCCCCATCGACCGGTCAACCTCTTTGCCCTGATCACGGACAAAATCCCGGCTGCCAACATGCTCCTGCACAGTTTTCTGGTCGATGCATTGGACATGGCCGAACGGATGTTTCCTGAAATCATTCCCGAGCACCTGTCTGATGAGCGTCCCCGAATAAAGCCATATACCTATGATTAAACTAGACCATATTTACAAATCCTTTGGCAGGATCCCAGTCCTGAAAGACATTTTCCTGGACTATGGACAAAACCAGGCCATTGGCTTAATCGGCCCAAACGGCTCTGGTAAATCCACCCTGATCAAGATCATCCTGGGAATGGTTTTACCTCAAAAGGGAGAAGTCACCTTTGATGGCAAGCCAATAACCGGTCAAAGCCAATACCGGCGGCATATAGGATACATGCCACAAATGAGCCGTTTTCCTGCCAACATGACCGTCAGCCAGCTCTTCCACATGATGAAGAAGTTGCGGAAGGATGAAAAGCAGAGAGACCTGGACCTTTATCATGCTTTCGAAATAGAACAAATGGGATCCAAACGATTGGAAATTCTGTCCGGGGGCATGAAACAAAAAGTGAGTGCCGCCCTGGCTTTCCTTTTTGACCCTAAGGTATTGGTATTGGATGAGCCCACGGCGGGCCTGGACCCCATTGCCAATGAAATCCTTAAAGAGAAGCTACAGAAATCCCTGGGAAACGACCGCCTGATATTGATCAGTTCACATATTTTGAATGACCTGGACGACATCATTACCCATGTCTGCTATCTGATGGAAGGAGAAGTAAAATTCTTTAAGCCTTTGGAACAACTCAGGGCCGAGACGGCAGAAAACCGGTTGAACCGGATCATTGCCCAGGTATTAAAACAGGAAAAAAACCATGTTTAAAATTGCGAAATTTATTATTTCAGACCTGATCAAAAACTGGATCATTTTGCTTTATGCGTTTTTTCTGCTACTGGCCACCATTGGCTTTTTTTTACTGCAGGGACAGGGAGATAAAGCCATTCTGGGCGTATTAAACCTTACACTGATGCTGGTGCCCATGATCACGGTGATTTTTTCTACCATTTATTATTACAATATGTATGAATTCATGGTCCTTCTGATGGCACAACCGCTAAAGCGAGGCAGTATCATAGGAAGCTTTTATTTGGGCCTGTTGGTTTCCCTCGGCCTGGCCATAGTGGCAGGTTTGGGATTGCCTTTATGGCTGATGCATCCTCACTGGGTATCCCTGGTACTATCGGGCGTTGCCCTGTTGCTGAGCGGAATTTTCATTGGCCTTGCCCTTCTTGTAGCCGTATGGGTGAGGGACAAGGCCAGAGGAATGGGTTTTGCCTTGTTCCTTTGGGTCTATTTTGTACTGATTTTCGATGGCTTGGTACTTTTGATGATGTACAATTTTAGTGATTACCCCATTGAAAAAGTGGTGCTTTACATTACTTTTCTCAATCCTGTGGACCTGGGCAGAATCATGGTGCTCATGCAGACCGAAGCCGCTGCACTGATGGGTTACAGTGGGGCAATATTCCAGCAGTTTTTCAGCGAATGGTGGGGACTTATCGCTAGCCTGCTCATCATGCTGGCCTGGGCTTTCATTCCGGTAGCTTTTTCCTTTCGGATGTTTCGAGACAAGGACTTATAAAATGGAATACTTCCTCTCCCTGAAAAATCAATGGTACTGAGGATTTGTGTTAACCTTTTAAAACAACCTGCCCATAGGAAAATACAAACCAGAAACGCTCCTGTCAACCTCAGAAATACAAAATCCCCCTTTAAAAATAGTTTTTTTTGCCATAAAAAGATCAGTGCTGGGTGAAGTATGCCATTTCACCTCGTTATTTTCGGAATCATAAACAAGTAAGATCCGCCAAAAAGCCATTTGTAATGGCATAACGGGAGCGTTTGAAAGATCGATTTTCTTTATGGTTGGTCTTTGGTTTCCGGCATTACAAATGCCTCGTCTACGTTACTCATCGGATAAAAGGGATGTAGTTGCAAACCCAGAGAGGGTGTCGGACAGTTTTAGGGATTACAAATCCCCCTTATCTGAACCACGGAATTACAAATTCCGAGGAGCATGGCTGTTCGACATTTGCAATGTCGAACTCCCGATGAAAAGGATTTGCAATCCTGGTTTCTTAAACAAATAGATAATTTGTGTTTTTCAAACTCACCTGATACGAGTCAAAAAAGTCTGTTATGAAGTAAACGAGTAAACCCCTGCTAGCGCAAACCATCTCAAGTTATAAATATTGATAAAAATTATATAAAACCTTTGAAAGTGAATTATTTACTTTTGTACACGCAGCCTTAAAGGGCTTTCCACCATAAAACCTGCTTTTGGTCAATAATCAGAAAAATATTGTAACTTTGTAATGCGTTTAATTACAGCATGAAGGCCTTTAAAAAAATAGCGACGCTTTTTCTTTCCCTGATCGTACTGCTCAGCTCGATGAGCTTTACCTTGAACAGGCACTTGTGCATGGGTGAAATTGAGAAAGTGTCCCTATTCAAGGAAGTGGAAGCCTGCAAGATGCACGCCAAATCCTGCCATGATGATACAAATGAAAGCAGCAAGGAAGATTGCTGTGAAAATGAACAACTTGTCGTTCAGGGTCAGGATGAGCTGACCAAAGCATCCATTTTTAAGCAGCCCCAGCCGGAGATGTCTGCAGTGCTTTACCTGCTTGTAGCCTATTTCACTGTCAATACTTTTCAGCCGGATGTAGTACCCCATCAACACTATGCGCCTCCCCTGATCCGACAGGATATACCTGTGCTCATTCAATCCTTTTTGATATAATAATTTGATGCTTTCGGTAGACACCATGGTAGATCCATGCTAAGCTGTCTGCAGGTCAATGCCTATGCCCTATCCACACAGGGCTTGCCCCGGTATTTGCTTTCCATCATCAAATTATTGAAAAATGCTCAATCGAATCATCAAATTCTTTTTAGAGAACAAGCTGGTCACTGTACTGCTATTGTTGCTCATTGTCACCTGGGGTATCGCTACTGCCCCATTTAATTGGGAACTGGATTTTATCCCCCGGGATCCGGTACCGGTGGATGCTATACCCGATATTGGTGAAAACCAGCAAATTGTTTTTACCGAATGGATGGGAAGGTCACCACAGGATGTGGAAGACCAGATTACCTATCCCCTCACTTCTGCTCTTTTGGGGCTGCCGGGTGTAAACAGTGTCCGAAGTAGCTCGGCTTTTGGTTTTTCCAGCATCTACATCATTTTTGATGAGGACGTGGAATTTTACTGGAGCCGATCCAGGGTTTTGGAAAAACTCAGCTCCCTACCCGCAGGATTGCTTCCTGATGATGTTCAGCCAAGGCTTGGGCCGGATGCCACTGCTTTGGGACAGGTATTTTGGTACACGCTGGAGGGAAGGGACCAGGATGGTGAGCCTGCCGGAGGATGGGACCTGCATGAATTGCGCTCCATCCAGGATTATTATGTACGCTATGCCTTAAGCAGTGTACCTGGCGTTGCAGAAGTGGCTTCTGTAGGTGGATATATCCAGGAATACCAAATCGACGTGGATCCTGTTGCCTTAAAAGCCCACGGGGTCAGCCTGATGAATGTGGTGGAAGCCATCAGAAACAGCAATATAGATGTGGGGGCCAATACCATTGAGATCAACAAGGTAGATTACTTTGTCAGGGGACTTGGTTATGTGGAAGAACTCAATGACCTGGACCGTGCCGTAGTAAAGGTAACCGACAATGTACCCCTTTTGGTCAAAGATGTAGCCAGGGTAAATATAGGTCCACAACCCAGGAATATGGGAGGCATCCTGGACAAGGCAGGTGCTGAAGCCGTTGGCGGAGTGGTCATTGCCCGCTATGGAGAAAATCCACTGGCCGTCATTGATGCCGTAAAGGAAGAAATTGAACAACTATCAGGAGGCTTACCCAGCAAAACCCTGGAAGACGGCAGGGTCTCCAAAGTGAGTATTGTTCCCTTCTATGATAGAACAGGCCTAATCTATGAAACCCTGGGCACCCTCTACCAGGCCATCAGCCTTCAGGTATTGATCACCATCATCGTGATCATGGTAATGGTGTTTAATTTACGTGCTTCATTATTGATTTCCTCCCTTTTGCCGCTGGCAGTACTGATGTGCTTTATTTTTATGAAGTACTTTGGGGTAGATGCCAATATCGTGGCCCTTTCGGGCATTGCCATTGCCATTGGCACCATGGTGGATTTGGGGATTATCCTGAATGAAAATATCCTCCGCCATCTGGAAGAGGCGCCAGCCGACAAACCCAGGATCAAAATCATCTTTGAAGCCACTACGGAAGTAGCTTCTGCTATTTTGACAGCTGTCAGCACCACCATTATCAGCTTTCTGCCTGTATTCACCCTTCAGGCTGCCGAGGGCAAACTCTTTGGCCCACTGGCTTATACCAAAACCTTTGCCCTGATAGCAGCGGTCATATTTACCCTGATCATCATGCCTACCTTTTCCCATTGGATATTTTCCATCAGGAAAAGTACTAAGCGAACAGGCTTGATCTGGAATTACATCCTGTTGGTATCAGGAATAATCATTTCCCTAACTGTCTGGACCTGGGCCGGCATTATACTCATAGGTTTTGGCCTGATCAACCTCTCCCTGCAATATTTTCCCGAAAGGATGGAACCAAACCGCAACCGCATGAAAGTAGGCTTTACGGTTGTAGCTGTGGCCTGGTTGCTGGCCATGGAATGGGTGCCTTTGGGTGTTGCCAACAGCCTGCTGGTCAATTTTCTTTTCATTGTGGTGATCATAGGCATGGTCCTGGGGATTTTTATTGCTTTCTACAGGAATTATTCCAAAATGTTGCTTTGGACCCTTGATCACAAAGGGGTGTTTTTAATAATTCCGGCTGTGATCATCCTCCTCGGACTTAACATTTGGTTAGGCTTCGCGCGGGTTTTTTCCTTTGTTCCCCAGGCTACCGAAAAAGTGGGATGGGATTTAAAAAACAATGGCGCCTGGACTGCCCTCTCCCAAACCTTTCCTGGCTTGGGTGAGGAGTTCATGCCCTCTCTGGACGAAGGTTCCTTTCTTTTGATGCCTACCTCCATGCCTCATTCGGGAGTGGAAGCCAACAGGGAAATCCTGCAAAAACTGGACATGCTGGTGTATGCCATCCCGGAGGTAGACCTGGTGGTGGGCAAAGCAGGAAGGGCTGAAACGGCCATTGACCCTGCACCCATGTCCATGTTTGAAAACACCATTCATTACAAAAGTGAATATGCATCGGATATGGATGGGAACAAGCTCAGGTTTAAAGTCAATGAGGATGGGCATTTCCTGCTGGCAAACGGAGAAAGCTATGATCCGGCATCCAATGAGCCTGAGAAAATCAGCAGGGAACAATTGGTCCCGGATCCCGGAGGGAATTATTTCCGGCAGTGGCGGGAGCATATCAAAAGTCCGGATGACATCTGGAATGAAATCATCGGACTGGTCAACCTGCCGGGAGTGACCTCCTCGCCAAAGTTACAACCCATAGAAACCCGTTTGGTCATGTTGCAAACCGGTATGCGGGCGCCCATGGGCATCAAGGTGTTTGGTCCGGACCTGAAATCCATTGAAGCCTTTGGCTTTGAATTGGAAAAATACCTGAAAGAGGTCCCCTCCGTCAAGGAGCAGGCGGTATTTGCGGACCGCATCGTAGGCAAGCCCTATTTGGAAATAGACATCGACAGGGATAAAATAAGCCGCTATGGTTTGAACATCCGGGATGTGCAGGATTTTGTGGAAACAGCTATCGGAGGCATGTCCGTCAGTACCACGGTGGAAGGAAGGGAACGCTTTCCCATCCGCGTGCGCTATGCCAGGGAATACCGGGATGACCCTGCCAGTATAGAAAACATGTTGGTCCCAATGCCGGGTGGAGAGTTTATTCCCCTGGGCCAATTGGCAGCCATTACCTACCGGCCCGGCCCGGACATGATCAAGTCTGAAGACAGCTTTCTGGTAGGCTATGTACTCCTGGATAAAATGCCGGGCTTTGCCGAAGTAACCGTGGTAGAAGATGCCCAACGCTACCTGAAAGAAAAAATCGAATCCGGAGAGCTGACCGTTCCTTCCGGTATACGCTACGAATTTTCAGGGAATTATGAAAATCAGGTAAGGGCAGAAAAAAGGCTGGCCGTAGTGGTACCTCTCTCCCTGATTGTCATATTTCTCATCCTGTACTTCCAGTTCCGATCGGCCTCGACTACTCTTTTTGTTTTCCTGGGTATTGCCATGGCCTTTGCCGGGGGCTTTCTGATGCTCTGGTTGTATGGTCAAAGCTGGTTTATGGATTTCTCTGTGATGGGTACCGAAATGCGGAATTTATTCCAGATGAAAACCTATAACCTGAGCGTGGCCGTTTGGGTGGGCTTTATTGCCTTGTTTGGTATTGCCACGGATGACGGGGTGGTGATGGCCACCTACCTGGGCCAGAGTTTTGAAAAGAACCGCCCTAAAAACAGGAAAGAAGTAAGAAATGCCGTATTGGCAGCAGGGCAAAAAAGAATACTACCCTGCCTGATGACCACTTCCACCACCATTTTAGCCCTCTTGCCCATACTGACTTCATCCGGAAGGGGTTCCGACATCATGATCCCCATGGCCATACCGGCTTTTGGAGGAATGGTCATCGCCCTGGTCACCCTTTTTCTGGTACCGGTAATGTATAGCTGGTGGGCGGAGCGTAAAGTGAAACGTGATGCTGAGGTATATCTGGATGCTTAATTGGAAAGATGATCACAAACTTGCATAAAGAATGGAAAAGCAATATTTAGAAAAGTCGGAAGCTGGAAGTCGTAGGGCGGAAGGCAAAATTTGGATACGGGAAGTCGGAAGTTGGAAGTTGGAAGTTAGCTATTGGAGGGGTATGGCTTCCCGGGTCCACTTGCTTAGTTGGATGTTATTGGTTGTGCTTTCTATCCTCCAATTTCCAACCTCTATTATCCAGGCCCAGACGCTGGATGACCATCTTCTGACTGCCACTGAAAACAATCCCGAAATTCAGGCCTATTTCAGTGATTACCTGGCGGCTCTGGAGCGGATTCCGCAAGCTGGTACTTTACCTGATCCTGAATTGAGCCTGGGTCTTTTTGTACGACCAATGGAACGTTTTATGGGAAACCAACATGCCGATCTGCAACTCATGCAAATGTTTCCCTGGTTTGGCAGCCTGGGCATCCGAAAAGATGAAGCCAGTAAAATGGCCCGGGCCAGGTATGAAGCTTTCAGAATGGTAAAAAATGAGCTGCTATTCCAGGTAAAAGTGGCCTGGTACGAACTCTCTCGCTTAAATGAAGAAATAAAAATCAGCAAGGCGCACCTCAATATCCTGGAAAAATACGAAAGATTGGCATTGGTCAGGTACCAAAGCAGCAACAGGGAGATGAATCGGTCAAACGCCTCGTCCAATCAGGGAATGGAGGATGTATTGCGGATCCGGATGGAAATGAATGAATTGGAAAATACCATCTCCCTTTTAGAAGATACGCAGGAAGCTTTGGTTGCTGAATTTAATGCGCTTTTGAACCGGAATCCTGAGGAGACCCTGGCCATCCCCGACAAGCTACCTGATGAACCCTTACCCATGAACCGACTGGAATTGCTGGACAGCATCAAAACATTCAACCCTCGTCTGAGAATGCTGGATGCTGAGGGTGCAGCCTATGCCTCCCAGAAAAAGATGGCAGAGCTGGAAGGCAGACCCATGATGGGAGCGGGGGTCAACTATATGGCTTTTAGTCCGAGAACAGAAAACGGCATGAACATGGGCGGCAACAACATGGTCATGCCCATGTTTAAAATCACCCTGCCCATTTACAGGAAAAAATTCAAATCCATGGAAAAAGCAGCTGCACTCAATCAGCAAGCCAGCTTACAGCGAATGGAAAATACAGTCAATCAACTTTCTACCCAGTGGCGCAATGCACTCAGGGATTGGGATGATGCCAATCGGAGGGTAGATCTGTACCAGAAACAAACCAAACTGGCGCAACAGACCCTGGATTTACTCATGACCGCCTATGCCAGTGATGGAAAAGCCTTTGAGGACCTGCTGAAAGTACAACAGCAGTTGCTGGACTACCAGCTGAAGCGCATCATGGCGATTGTGGACAAAAACAATAGCCTGGCCCAACTCGAAAACCTGGCGGGGATTTGATGATCTGATTATTTGATGATATGATGATGTGGTGATTTGGTGATTTGGTAATGTAATGTTTTAATGGCGTAATGATTAGATTAGATAATATAATAATTCAAAATTTATTATTAATTAAAAGAAAGTAATCATGGAAAAACGAAATGAAATTTTAGAGCTAAGTTTTGATTTTGCATTGAAAATCATAGAGTATACAGAGATTCTTGAAGAAAAAAGAAAGTATGTTATTGCCCGGCAATTATTAAAAAGCGGTACTTCCATAGGTTCCAACATCAGGGAAGCACAAAATGCACACAGCCGCAAAGATTTTGTTGCAAAATGCATTATTGCCATGAAAGAAGCAGATGAGACTGAATATTGGTTAATGTTATGCCTGAGAAGTAAAAGTTATCCTGATCCTGAATCACTATTACCAGAAGTATTATCTCTGAAAAAAATCCTTTCCAAGATCATTGCCTCCAACATCAAAAATATGAAATCATGAATAGGATCAATCGGTCAAATTTGACCATTCTGATAGGCACATTATTAATCGGTGGATTCTTAGGTTGGATCATCAAACCATCAAACCATGAAACCATTGGATCATCAGACCATCAAACCGTCGAATCATCAGACCATCAGCACAGCGAAACCTGGACCTGCTCCATGCACCCACAGGTAAGGCAACCCGAACCGGGGCAGTGCCCCATTTGTGGCATGGACCTGATTCCTGCAGCATCCAAAAGTGCCGGTTCATCCAATGATCCGATGGTTTTCGAAATGAGCAACAATGCTGTGGCCCTGGCCAATATCGCCACGTCCAGGGTAAAAGAAGGGTTTTCCAAAGGTGAATTGCTGCTCAGCGGAAAAGTGAAGCCCGATGAAGGCAATATCTCCTCCATCACGGCCAAATTCCCGGGAAGAATAGAAAAATTATTCATCAATTTTACCGGGCAGGCGATCAGTCGGGGAGAAAAACTCGCCACTGTTTATTCACCGGAACTGGTCAATGCCCAGCGGGAACTCAAGGAAGCCGCTGCCAGTAAGGCTGATTTCCCGGAAATATATGCTGCTGCCAAAGAAAAGTTAAGGCTGTGGAAATTAACGAATGAACAAATCAGGAATATTGAAAATCAGGAAGAAATATTGGAGCATTTCGAAGTACTGGCCGAACAGACCGGCATTGTCAGCCAAAGGAATGTTGCTGTGGGAGACTATATAGGTACTGGCTCCGTACTTTTTGAAGTCGTGGACCTGAGCAGTGTCTGGATCATGCTGGATGCCTACGAAACGGATTTATCCGCTATCAGCAAAGGGAATGCCCTCTCCTTCACCGTTGCAGGGATTCCCGGCGAGGTATTTGAAGCAAAAGTAGCCTACATAGACCCTATCCTCGATCCCCAAACCAGGACCGTTAAAATCCGGGCAGTAGCCAATAATGCAAAGGGCCTGCTCAGGCCGGAAATGTTTGTCAATGCAAAAATTACAACAAGCGGGCAGGGGGATCAGGCCAGTGTCCCTATCCCAAGGACCGCCCTGCTCTGGTCTGGCAGGCGGTCGGTAGTATATGTCAAGGTTCCAAATGCGGAATACCCTGCCTATGAAATGCGGGAAGTAACCGTTGGTTCCCGTGTAGGAGACGTGTACCCGGTGCTAGAAGGTCTGAAGGCAGGTGAAGAAATTGTAACCAACGGGGTATTTGCCATAGATGCAGCTGCCCAGCTCGCCGGAAATTACAGCATGATGTCACGTCCTGAATCCAAAACCATGGAGGTTTCCCAGGACTTTCGCAAACAATTGACAGCATTAGCAGAGGCCTATTTTGACCTGAAAAATGAATTGGTTGCGGATGACGCCCCAGGAGCGCGGGAGGCCGGCAAACAGGTAACAGCTGCATTGAATAAGGTGGACATGTCCCTGGTGGAAGGAGCCGCACACGACCAATGGATGGAATTGAAAAAAGAAATAGAAGAAGCCCTTCAGGGCATGCAGGAAGCGGAAAACATTGAATCGGTCAGAAAGCAATTCATGTGGCTATCGGAAAGCATGCTGGAAATCACGGAATCCTTTGGCCTTGAAAAGGACAAAGTCTACCGACAGTATTGCCCCATGGCCTTTGGTGATGAAGGTGCTTATTGGTTGAGTGAAAAGGAGGAAATATTCAATCCCTATTTTGGAGAAAGCATGCTCCGCTGTGGAGAAGTAAGGGAGACCTATCAAAAAGGAGAGGCGGTAATGCAAGATAAAAGCGATTCCGGCTCCCGGGATATGGCGGGGCATAATCACTAAAAGCGCCCACCGGTTTCCCCATATCAATACGTATAAAAACCCAGAGAAATCATGAAAGAAAAAGAAGAACATAAACAACTCCATGATCAGCATGAATCAGGTCATGACAAACATTCTCAGCACAAGAACCATGGTTCCGGTCATGAAAATCATTCCCACCATGATCACCATGCGGTGATGATACAGGATTTTAAAAAGCGGTTTTGGGTCTCCCTGGTATTAACCGTTCCCATCCTGGCCCTTTCTGAAATGATCCAGCAGTGGTTTGGATTTGAACTGACATTTAATGGGGATAAGTACCTTTTATTTGGCCTTGCTTCCATCTTGTTTTTTTATGGAGGGTGGCCCTTTCTCAAAGGTCTGGCAGATGAACTCAAGGAAAAAAATCCGGGGATGATGACCCTGATCGCCGTGGCCATTACCGTGGCTTATGCCTACAGTTCTGCCGTAGTCTTTGGATTGGAAGGAATGGACTTTTTCTGGGAGCTGGCCACGCTGATTGTGGTCATGCTACTGGGGCATTGGATCGAAATGAAATCCGTAATGGGTGCCTCCAGGTCCCTGGAACTGCTGGTAAAAATGATGCCTGCGGAAGCGCACCTGCTGGAAGGAGAGCAGGTGAAAGAAGTAAAGGTTTCAGCATTGAAAAAAGGGGATGTGATCCTGGTAAAAGCGAGTGAAAAAATCCCTGCAGATGGTATTATAGTGGAAGGGGAAAGTCACCTGGATGAAAGTATGATTTCAGGTGAAAGCAAGCCGGTGAGCAAAGCCAAAGGGGATGAGGTCATCGGTGGTGCGGTCAATGGCAACCATTCCCTTAAAGTGAAAGTTGAAAAGACAGGTGAAGAAAGTTACCTTAACAAGGTAATTGGCCTGGTGAAAGAAGCCCAGGAAGCAAAATCCAAAACCCAAAACCTGGCCAATTTGGCTGCTCGCTGGCTGACGTTTATCGCTTTGGGTGCCGGAACCATCACCCTGCTGGTATGGATCAGTTTAGGCAAACCCTGGGATTTTGCCCTGGAGCGGATGGTGACTGTAATGGTAATTTCCTGTCCCCATGCCCTGGGGCTTGCCATACCATTGGTTGTAGCCATATCCACCTCAGTTTCCGCAGGAAAAGGCTTGTTGATCCGAAACCGGACCGCCTTTGAAAATGCAAGAAAAATTACGGCCATGGTTTTTGACAAAACCGGAACCCTGACTGAGGGCAACTTCGGTGTTTCCCGGTATGAAAGTTTATCTGATGATTTGGATAAAAAAGAGCTGCTTGCTCACACGGCCTCCCTGGAACAGGAGTCCGAACATCCCATAGCCATGGGCATTGTAAAAAAAGCCAAAGAAAAGGAACTTGGTCTCCTTACTGTCAAAGCCTTTGAAGCCCTTACGGGAAAAGGAATACAAGGTAAAATTGATGGTGAATTGTGGAAAGTGGTGAGCCCGGGATATCTGGAGGAAAACAACATTTCTATTCCAGAAAAAAGCCAGGGGAATGAGGCCGAAACCATTGTATTTGTGCTCAGGGGAGAAGACCTTGTCGGATTCGTGGCCCTTTCGGACAAAATCAGGGAAGACAGCTATGCAGCCATCAAAACCCTTAGGGAAAAGGGGATGAAAATGTTTATGGCTACCGGGGACAATGAAAAAACCGCCAAAGCAGTCAGTGAAGCATTGGAACTGGACGGTTACTACAGTGGGGTGTTGCCGGATGCAAAGGTGGACATTGTAAAAAAATTGCAAAAGGATGGCTACTTTGTGGCCATGACCGGGGACGGGGTCAATGATGCCCCGGCACTGGCCCAGGCCGATGTAGGGATAGCGGTGGGTTCCGGAACCGATGTGGCAGCAGAAACGGCCGACATCATCCTGGTCAACAGCAACCCCAAAGACATCGCCAAACTGGTTCTTTTCGGCAGAGCTACTTACCAAAAGATGATCCAGAACCTGATATGGGCTACCGGATACAATGCCATTGCCCTGCCCCTGGCCACCGGTTTTATTCCGGGATTGATCATTAGCCCTGCAATAGGAGCTGTTTTTATGAGCCTGAGTACCGTCATTGTGGCTGCAAATGCCCAGCTTCTTAAAAGAAGCATGAAATAGAAACCCTTTATAATGAACTGGAAACAAAAATTACTGTCACCCACCCATGAAAAATCTACTTTCCTTATCCGATTGATGGTAGGTATGGTATTCCTCTCGGAAGGCATCCAAAAGTTCCTTTTTCCAGCAATTCGGGGTGCTGGGAGGTTTGCAAAAATCGGACTTCCCGAACCGGAATTTCTGGGCTATTTTGTGGGTGGGTTTGAAGTATTTTGCGGGCTTTTGATCCTTCTGGGCCTGCTTACCAGATTGGCAGCCATCCCCACATTGATCATCATGCTCGTCGCCATTTCAACCACGAAAACCCAGGTTTTAGCGGATGAGGGCTTTTGGGCCATGATGCATGGCAGCCGTACGGATTGGGCCATGTTGCTGGGCAGCATTTTTCTGATCATAAGGGGAAGTGGCAAATGGGCCTTGGACCATTTACTTTTTCCTAAAAAAAGGTATTGAACTAAGGTGTCATTCAACGGCAGGTGCCAGTTGCTGCCGGACCATTTCCTCTTCCAGCATCCTCTGGTCGAGTTCCCTGGCATAGGTTCGCCCTCCTTTAAATCCATAAAGGGTATAGGCTTTTCCTGCCCAATCTTTGGCACTGAGCAGATCTCCCAGGACCTCATGGCCCAAAGCCACATTGTAACACAGTTTCCCGGAAGTTTTGGCATCGGATGGCAGGGACAATCCTTCCTCCCAGGCTTGGATGGCATTTTCCCATTCATTGACTTCAGCATATCTTGCGCCTACGCCCAGGGCTGGGTTTTTCTTGGATTTGGCATAGAAGGAACGGTTGATGTTCAAATACATCGGTGCCACCCTTCTGGCATAGGCCGCTCCAGCCAGCTGCCCCACGTACCTGGTGGCTTGTACTTTATCAATCAACAAAGCCAGGGCCTGGGTTTTGGTCTCTGCTTCAGCCGACCAGAGGTTGGTCTTTCCAAAGTCACCCTGATCCACGATATTTCTGTTCTGGGGATCATAGAGCCTGAACCCAACCTGCACAGAAGCTACTCCTTCAGCCTGGATGCCGGGCACCTCTATTGTTCTGGCATCATTGCCACTTCCCACTTCCTTTTTGATAGTCACCTTTTTTTCGGTCACCACAAAATCCGAACTGAATTTTTCCAAAGTCAAAACCCCATCTGCCTCATAGTTTCGGCAAAGGGTTTCTATTTGCTCCCAACTCAGGGGCTGCGGGAAGGTCTGTGCAAAAAGTCCGCCCTTCAAACGCTCCCTGGCCCGGATCACCTCATACCTGGGAGAGGTGTTGAGTTCCTGCTGTATGGTGGCCAAGGTAGCATCTATGGCGTTCTTTACCTCGAAAGGAGCTTCTCCGGTTAAAATCCCCTCGATAATGGCTACTCCCTGGCTTTCCGGTTGTGTTCTGTCCACAATCAGGAGCCGTTGCACATGATTGGGCACATTGATCTCAGCAGGTACCAATCGGGTGAGGGATACATTTTTTGTACAGGAAAAAAGTAAACTGAAAAACCCTGATAATATGATAACAGTCAATAACTTACGTACATGCATATACAAGCGAAATAAAAACCGCTACAATTTAGTGAAATGTTTTCAAATCAAAATCAATGCTCCCTGAAAAGTCAAACAGCCCCTGAAGAAAAATGCCAGATACCCTGGATCGCATCTGGCATTCTATATCAGTTTTGCTTTACCAGGGCTTCCCTGTCCCTTGTATGACCCAGGGTTTGGACCAGGCACTATTTTCACCATCTACCTCGGAAAAATTGGTAGTTTCCAGCCTGGCCATGGCCGCTTCTGTTTCTTCGGGGTTCAGGTTTCTCTCGTCGATCATGTAGTAAAAGCGAACGGGAAGCGCCGCCCGAATGGCAAATGGTCCCGCCTGAAGCTGTGGGAAACCGGTCCTTCTGTAGTCAAACCAGGATTCAGCTGCCGCCGTCCAGGAGGCGATCCACTTTTGTTCCATTAGTTGTTCCAGGCTACCCTCAAACCGGACTTCTTCTTCCTGCAAATATGCTGCAGCCTGATCTGACAGGCCCCAGGTGGCAAATGAAGCCATGATCGCAGCCTGATAGTAATTTTCAGCAGTATTGCCTACGGACCAGCCTTTCAAGGCCGCTTCCGCCAGTATAAAGTTTACTTCCGATGCGGATATCAACCTGGCCCTTAACAAAGGACCATTGGGTTCCCGGTAAATATCATTCAGCCAGGAAACGTGAGGGTTGAAGGCCGCCTGGTTGGCATCAGGGCTCAGGTTATATACTTGTGGCCCCGGTATGGCCGGTGGAATGCCCACATAATCGGAATTCTGGCTGATATCCTCCAGGTCCACATTTCGCTCTTCCAATACATCGGGGGAAAGCAATCTTTGGTTGTTTTCTATTCTATCAGTTCCCGGAGGTAAATTTTCGTCCACCACCAGAGGAATTTGTACCCTGTTGGCCCAGACTCCCAATCTGGGGTCATTTTTGGAACGCATGGCTTCTACCAGGGTTTGACACATCTTTATGCGGCGGTAGTTGCTTTCATTGGCATCAAACCTGGTGTTGTTGGGCCAGCTGGTACTGCTTGAGTTATCAGCAAAAGGCATGGTGGCATCGTCTTCCGGATCAGTGATGATGGGGTATTGCTCCGGGTTTGCCAATAGGGTTTCAATGCCCTCTTTTGCAAAATCAGGAAGCTTTTCCGACACACGCATATAATACCTCAATTTTAAGGAATTGGCCATTTTTCGCCATTTGGAGGGATCCCCATTGAAGTAAACATCGGCTCCTTCTATCGTACTGTTGTATTCTGCCAGTGGTTTTGAAAGCAACTGATTGGCCGTTTCCAAATCCTGGATGACCCCTCTGTATATATTTTCCTGGGTATCAAAGGCAGGAAAGGTGGCTTCCGGCGTGCCCTCAGCACCCCTTAAGGCCTGGGTATAGGGAGCATCCCCCCACAAATCAGTGATCAGCCCAAACATCATGGACTTCATCACCAGTGTGACCCCCTGCTGCAACTCCTGGTCCAGTTCCACTGCCCGCTCATTAACAAACTGGTTGTTTCTCAGGATACCATAGTAACCAGCCCAACTGTTGTTCCTGTTCCATTCATACAAGTTGTGTCCACCGGACCAACCATCCTTCTGGGTATGCTGCATGACCCCTGCAATATCCTGATAACCCAGGTTGACAATGGTTTTACCTGCCTCTGTCAACACCGTGGAAAGTACCAGGTTTGGGTTTGCCGTTTCTGGATTGGCACCATTGGGATTCACATTCATGTCTATCAGGTCCTCCTGACAGGAGAAAACACCAAAAGCTATTGTACTGATCAGGGCGATGATTTTTATATTTCTTTTCATTTCAAGTCTGTTTTAAGTAACACAAGATTTCCTAAAAAGTGGCATTCACCTTGAAACCAATTGGCATCACCCAGGGCATCACATTCCACCTTTCTATCCCCTGTTTGAACTGGCTTCCCGCCTGAACGCCTCCCTGAGGTTGAAAAGCCATTTCAGGGTCAACATTGATCTTGGCGGCTGTCCATAAAATGATATTTCTGCTGTAAACAGAGAAATTGAGGTTTTGCATCTTCAGCCTATTGGCCAGCCTGATAGGTACATCATATCCGAATGACACCTCTCTGAGTTTCACAAAAGAAGCATCGTACAAAAAGGCCCTGGCAAAGCTCCATGCGGTACTTCCGGCATAGGGCAGGGTAATGGTCCCTCCGGGTTGCCCGATATTCTCTCCCAGATTTTCTGCAAACTCCGTGGGATTGCCATCAGCATCAAAAGCCGTGGCATATACTCCCGGAATAAACACCCCGCCATAAGGCAGGGTAAAAGGGCCGAAAGTAAAGGGGTAACCATTGTATTCCGGTGTAGGGCCTCCTACCAATGGAAAATTGTTTCCATTGATGAGAATCATAGATTCCTTATTTGCAAGCAGGTAATCCTTTAATTCCTGACCTTCCATTTCCCCCGGGTTGATCAATTTATCCAGAAAGATCTGCGATCTGCCGTGTTCCTCCCCAAAGCGATAGGTTTGGGAAACAAAGTCTCCTCCATTTCTCCAGTCAAAAGTCAGGTTAAGGTGAAAATTCCGGTAGGACAAGGAGGTTTGCATGCCCATGATAAATTTGGGATTGAAATTACCAATTTTATTTCTGCTGTTTACCGCATCCACATCCTGCCATTTTCCGGTTTGATTCAATATGGGGAATCCAAAATAAGGAGACTCCGGATCTTCCACCGTGACCACCTGTGCATCGTAAATATCACCAATTTCTTCTCCTACATAGGTCCATGCACCTCCCCTGGCATCTGTCCAGAGCGTGTAGTAGGGCAGGTCATCTGCCAATTCCAGAATCCTGGTCCTGTTTCTGGTCAGGTTGAAGCTGGTGGTAAGGTTCCAGTTTTGGTTCTTTACCAGATCAGCTCCAAGCGTAAGCTCGATCCCTTTGCTTTGCAATAATCCCGCATTGATATTTTTGGAAGTGTAGCCGGTTGAAGGTGGAAGTCCAGTGCTGAAAATCTGGTTCCTGTTTTCCATTATATAATAGGTCCCGCTAAAACGTACACGGTTATCCAACAAATTCAAGTCCAACCCTGCCTCATAGGAGGTTGCAATCTCAGGTTTCAGAGAAGGGTTCAGCAAGGTACCAGGCAGGGACAGCCTGGGTAAATTGCCCCAGTTTCCTGCATTGGAAAGTGCTGCGATCAGCTGGTAGGGATTGGCATCGTTTCCCACGGAAGCATATCCGCCCCTCAACTTTACCATGCTGAACTGCCTGGGCATATCAATCATGTTATTGAGCAAAAGACTCAAAGAAGCTGAAGGATAGAAATAAGGTTCGGCTTCTGGCAGGGTACTGGACCAATCCGCCCTTCCCGTCAAATCCAGGTAAATCATATCTTTAAACCCCAAATTGGCCAGGCTATAGAGGCTGTTGATTCCCCGTTCAAACCTGGAATTGTTATACTGGATATTGTCCGGGGAGATGTTTTGAATGGTATAAACCCCCGGGGTAATCAATCCACCTCCCGGAGTGGTACCGGCAAAAAGGCTGCTTCCATTTTGGTACCTCATGTTTCCGCCAGCGGAAAGTGTTATCCCAAAATCGTTGATGTCCTCGTTGTAAGTAAGCAGGAAATCCGCATTGGTCTCCATGCCATGCAATTCCGTTATTCCGTAGGCACCCTGCGGTTCTTCACTGTAGCTTCTTGCAATCTTACTTTCTCTGGTCTCATTATACAGGTCCAGGGCATACCGGGCAAAGAAACTTACAGAAGGGGAGATTTGCCAATCTGCCTTGATATTACCAAAAACCCGGTCCCTGGTAAAGCTATTATTGACTTCATTGGCGAGAAAATAAGGATTATTGGTCACACGGGTAGGTTGGTCCGCATCGACCGTTTTCTGCTCCAACCCTTCCTGTCCAGGTAGCCAATAATCTTTCAAGTCAAGAATATTGACATGCGGGGAGGTTTCATAGGCCCATTGCAAGGGGTTTGTTCCCCGTTCTCCGGCCGGCCGGTTGTCCGAATTGTTCCTGCTCACATCTATATTCGTGCTGACCGAAAATTCATCACTGACTTTCATGGTCGAGTTGATATTGAGGGTGTTTCTGAAAAGATCTGAATTGGGGATGATTCCCCTGTTCTGCATGTTGGAGTAGGATATCCTGTAATTCATGGAATTGTTGCTGTTGGAAATGGAAAAACCATTGGATGTGGTAATCCCCGTCTGCATAAAATTCCGGACATTATTGGGGTAGGAAACCAGGGGAATTGGAATTCTGTTTCCATTTTCATCCACTGGACTGTTCCACTGTACTGCTTCATACCCTTTATCCAGTTCAGCTCCAAAAGCAGCATTTACATTTTCCTGGACCAATTGGCCAAAGGGGTTGGATAGTGGGGTACCGCTGATGTCTGGCGGTATGGCTGAAAATTGACCCGAGCCAAACTTGCTGTGCCATTTCAGGTATTTGAAAGGTACATCGAATACGGTATTCGAGGTGACATTCACGGTAAGCCGGTCCACCTGACCAGTTTTGGTGGTGATCAAAACCACGCCATTACCAGCCCTGGATCCATATAATGCGGCTGCACTGGGCCCTTTCAGGATGGTAACATTGGCGATATCATCCGGATTTAATCCCGATATGGCATTTCCGTAATCCACCCTGTTTT
This sequence comes from Cyclobacterium plantarum, assembly GCF_011290685.1. GTDB lineage: Bacteria > Bacteroidota > Bacteroidia > Cytophagales > Cyclobacteriaceae > Cyclobacterium > Cyclobacterium plantarum. The sequence continues at coordinate 498,470 of NZ_JAANYN010000003.1, read as the reverse complement.
CTGATCCAACCGAGGATACATTGTTAAGGGTATTGGCAATGGGTACTCCATCCACTACAAACAGAGGTTGGTTGTCCGAACTCAGTGAAGTAGCACCCCTGATTACCATGCTGACGGAGGAGCCTGTACCTCCGGTAGTACTGATTGTAGCTCCTGCCACCTTTCCCGACATGGCGTTCAGAAAACTTTCCTGGGCCACCCGGGTCATTTCCTCACCAGCTACCCTTTCTATGGAATACCCCAATGAAATTTCTTCTCGTTTAATTCCCAGGGCGGTAACCACCACCTCGCCCAAATCAGAAGCGTCCGGGTTCATTTCAAGGTCAATTACAGATCTGTTGCCCACCTCTTCCGATACCGCCTGGAAACCTATATAGGAAAATACCAAAACGGTATTGTCTCCGGGTACCTGAATGGCATAATCTCCATTGATATCGGTAGCTGTTCCTGTCTGGCTTCCCTGAATCAAAACATTTACCCCTGGAATACCCAGGCCATCTTCAGAGGAGGTAACCTTTCCGGTAACCTGTCTACTTTGAGCCATGGCTGTCATGTTCCCGGTCATGACGATGAGCAGGAGCAAAACAAACACCTGCCTTAATCTAATAGTTGTAAAATGTAGCTCCATAAGTTTACCTTTATAGTTTTAAACCTAAATTACCTGTAATACTGTAAGTATCAAAAACATACCACTCTATACCTACTTTTTTATTGCAGGTTGAACAAAAACCCAAAAATTATTATAGGAACAAGCATTATGAAAATATGTCTGTACTGTTAAAAAAAAATAACAGTGAGCTTCTTTGGAATTTTAAGTTTAAAAAACACATCCATTAAACTGTCCAAAAGATAAATTCTCAACGAAAACTACCTTCCAAGCAGACTGGCCTTTAGGGCATCGATCCATTCCAGCCTGCGGGAAAGCCTAGGACCGGGACTAAAACGATAAATGAAGTTGACCCGGTAATTGCCGGTACCTGCATTTACTTTATATCCGGCTACCGGCGAAAGATTGACCTGGTTGTAGACATAATTGACATTAACAGACCACTTTTCGGAATTGTATCCCGTAAACCCCCTTAAAAAATAATTGGGCCGTATACCCCAACTGCTTCTTTGCCCATCAGGTTCAAATTGCATACTGGTACGCCCCAATGACAAACTGGATGTAGCTGAAAGGGTAATGAAAAAATGCTTCTTAATGATAAGGGAATAGGCATAGCCCAAATTAGGTCCAAATTCAAAAAATTTGATTTGATCGAAAAGCTCCGCCCGTTCATCAGGAGGAAGGAGGCCATTTTGGTTTAGGGCCTGGCCGCCATATACTTCAAATCCAAGCAAAAATGACCCGGCTGATTTTTGCTGCCATTCATTTTGAAGGAAAGCAGCCCGATAAGAAAATTTATCGCCATTGAACAAATATTGCACCGACGCACCCACTTTCCTCATTTTCATATCGGGAAATACTAAAGGACCTTCAGTGCCAAATTGATTCTGGGGCCGTTTTAAAAAATAACCGTTGTAAAACTGCCCAAAAAAATCGATTACCAGATTTTTAGGGTAGGCATGGGCCTGCAGATCCAGGTATTTTGAATCTCCCCTGCCCCTATCCGGATTTAAAAAACCAAATCCGGTAGCCAGATTCAAGGTCAGGTTCTGATAAGTCAGACCAGCACCCATATTGAGCGTGGAATTGGGCATGTACCATAACTTCTTCTCCCCCTTTTCCAGGCCCATCCCTGTGTATTTTCTTGAAAAATAAAACCTGCCTGTAAGTTTTTCGGGATAGGACAGGTAGTAGGCAGTGCTATCGGGATCGGATTGAGCAGAAACAGGTAGAGAAGAAAAGAAAGCCAAAGAAACTACTGCCAAAAGAATTTTCATGCATGTGCGTTAAAGATGGTTTACATAGAACTGTATTGTCTTAACGGGCTTGCAATAAGGAGAGGTTCCAAAGGAAAAGGGAGGTTAGTAAAAATCATTTCGAAATAACCTCCTTTTTAAATATAAGAAAAAGATAAGTACAAAAAGTTGCTTAATCACCCATAACAAAGGTAATCATTTTTGTCGCAATAAAACAAAAAATAATTCTTTGTATTTTTCGATATTATAAAGAAATAATCACAATGGACCTCATTCCCAGATTCCTTGCAAAAAGTGATTCTGCTTTTACGGGAAAAGAAAAATTAGCCTTTTCCCCCGGAAGCCCAATCGGTATTTAGAGGGAATCCAAATAAAACCCATTAATAAATTAAATTTTTTATGTATTTTTTTTAATAATTTCACTTTTTCAAAGTCGAATTTGTAAATATATTTATCTAGCCGAAATTTATGGCGGGCTATTTCCCTACAAATCAGATCAGACTGACCCATTATTCAAAAGCAGATTAAAATTAATTTTTTATTGAAATATTTATATGTAAATATTTATAATTCAGCCGGAACTTTAGTGAAAAATTATCCTTTCAAAAGCCGGAAAAAAGCAAAAAATTTCCATGCGGACTTATCGACTTTTTACCAAAACAAAAACAAAAAGGGGATTTTCAGATTTTATCCTTCCCTGAAAACCATTTTTTAAAATAGTACAAAATGGGATTTTTGTATTTCAATTGTTTCCATGGTCTGCTGCCGTGGGGCCTGTGCCAAACCGGCAGGTCCATGAGTACATGGTTTTCAAATCCCATTTCCAGGGATTTATAACTGATATGCGTATCGTACCAGTCTTTGCTTTTGTCCAGGTTACTGAAATCATATTTTTCCAGAAAGGGTCTGCTGATGAGGGTACAACAAAAACTCAAACTCCTGTCTGTCTTCACCGCAGCCTGGTTTTTATACCTATTAAATTTCAGGTAGGGGAAATTAACCTTTCCCTCCCCGTCATGGGTAATGGCTCCTACCAGCCCCGACTTAGGATTGGATTGCGCAAAAGTGATCAGCCTATCCAAAGTATCTTTCTGAACTTTTACATCAGATTCCACAATGATCAGAGGCAATCCTGCCTCCAATGCATTTTTTTGCGACAATTGCAGTACTGTTTTGTAATTGGGAGAGGGATTTTTGGTGAGCTCTTCCAGGTGCACCAACTGAAAACCCATTTTTTTTTGTGCCTTTTCCAGGGCCATTCTGGTTTTAGCAGTAGAATAATCATTGAAAACCCAATAGTGAAAGTTGCCTTTGGCATTTTGAATGGCCTCGATGGTCTCCAGGGTGGCGGACAAGGCATCTTTCACCGGGGTAACTACAATTGCCTGCATTTTCATAGGATTATAATTTTATTTTCAATGACCACCCCGATTAGTCGGGCCAGGCTTTGGAATCTTTGACGATTAAAATAATCATTGCCCTGTGTGTTTTATGTTGATTTTAATCGTGTCGATTTCATCTTAAAAAAAGGCCCCGGGATGATCCAGGGCCTGATGCTTATTTTATTTCACTTTTTCCAATGCGGTTTTCACCCTTTTCAGGGCTTCCTTCAGTTCATCCTCAGAAGCGGCATAAGAAAGCCTTACGGAATCAGGTGCTCCAAAGGCGGCCCCTGTTACCAACGAAACATGGGCTTCGTTCAAGAGGTACAGGCAAAAATCATCGGCGGTTTGAATTTTAAAATCTCCGGCAGATTTCCCAAAAAAAGCAGAAACATCAGGGAAGAAATAGAATGCTCCTTCAGGGACATGGGTTTTGATACCCGGTATCTCCCTAAGCAATTGCAAAACCAGGTCTCTTCTTTTCAGGTAGGCTGCTGCCATCTCTTCGGAGGGTTTCTGATCTCCGGTAAGTCCGGCCAATGCCGCCCTTTGGGCAATACCTGTACCGCCGGAGGTAAATTGCCCCTGAATCTTTTCACAAGCCTTGGCAATGGGCAGAGGCGCACAGATGTAACCTACCCGCCAGCCTGTCATGGCATAACCTTTGGAGAAACCATTGACCGTTATGGTACGCTCAAACATACCCGGAAAGGAAGCTATGCTTGCATGTTGTCCTGTAAAGTTGATCAGCTCATAAATTTCGTCCGCAATAACGATCAGGTCCTCTTTTGATTTGACCACTTCAGCAATGGCTTCTAATTCCTGCTTGCTAAAAACTGATCCGGATGGATTACAGGGAGAGGAATAAATGACCGCCTTGGTTTTATCAGTAATGGCCGCTTTCAGTTGTGCGGCGGTAGCTTTAAAATTATTTTCCAGATTGCCTTCAATCAGCACCGGCACTCCTCCTGCCAATTTGATAATCTCAGAATAGGACACCCAGTAAGGTGAAAAAATCACCACTTCATCCCCTTCATTGATCAGGCACATAAAAACATTGGCAATCGAGTGTTTGGCACCTGTGGAGACCACAATGTTTTCGGCTTTTGCCTGCGTTATTTTATTTTGTTCCCTTAATTTTTTGGCAATGGCTTCCCTGAGGTCCTGATACCCGGCCACGGGTGGATAAGAAAAATACTTTCCTTCGTCTATAGCTGCCTTTGCAGCCTCCTGAATATGTTTTGGGGTTTTGAAATCCGGTTCTCCCAGACTCAGGCCAATGATATCGATTCCCTGGCTTTTCAATTCTCTGGCAGTTTTTGCCATGGCCAGCGTTGCTGACTCTTCCATATTGTTGATGCGATCAGATAGGATGGAATTCATGTATGGTCTTTTTTGTTTGACAATCAGAAATGTATAAATTTATTTGTATCAAAATATAAAAAAAAGGCTGGGGACTTCCCCTCGCTTTTTTTAGTTTGCAAAATTAACCATAATGCCAATCTTTCCTAAATCTTTGGACAATTTTGAAGACTTGTGTAATCGATTACAGTAAATTTACATTTGCTTCAGAAAGGGATCTTTTAATAATAAAATTTGGGTAAAAACGTTTTTAAATTGTTATGAATAAGTTAGCCTATTTGCTGGTCGTTCTTCTGTTAGCTGTCACCATGCGGGCTCATGGACAGGAAGAGGAAAATGCCAGCGATCCTGACTCATCGGGTGTTGTCAGCAATCGCCTTTTACCATCTTCCACGCCGGTATTGCTTTTTTCCGATGCGGAAGATGACTTAAAGGAAGAAAAAAAATCCAAAAAGAAAAAACGAAAGAAGAACGTCTACTTCGGTGAAAAAACGAAAAAAACACTGATAAAAACAAGTTTCAGGGATCAGGTCACCTATCAGGTATTTCATTTTACCTTCAGCAAAAGGGAGCCTGACCCCTATATCCGGGATATTTACTGGTATGATTCCAAAAACAAAGCCATTAAAAACTCCGGTTTCATTGCTTCCAAAGGATACTTGCTGCACGGGCCCTATGAAAGGCGAATAGGTGAACAGGTAGTGGAGACAGGCATGTACTATTACGGCACCAAACATGGTCGATGGATGACCTTCGACGGGAAAAATATTTTGCAGGACAAGCGGCATTATGATGAAGGGTGGCCCAAGGATTCAAGAATTACCTATTACAACAGGGGAGAAAGAAAAATTGAAAAACTCACGCCGATAGAATATGATTTGGAAGAAGGAAATTTTTACCATTTCTATCCTGATGGGCAGGTGGCGGTCACAGGTGAATACAGCTTTGGCGAGAAGGTAGGATTGTGGACGGAATATTGGTCCACCGATAAGGATAAAACTGTTAAAAAACGAGAAATACAATACCAGTCAGAAGCATTCACCAATGGATACAAACCCTATATCCGGGCAGAATGGGATAGGGAAGGAAATTTGATTTACCGCAACAATTGATCAATAAAAGGCATCTTCAAAATGCCTGAAGGCAATGTGTCCATGCCTATCCCTGTAAACCCCTACAATATCAAAACGGATGTCATGGTGCCAGTCCTTAGCAAAAATATAATGGTCTGCCGCCCGGATGATCAATTGCCTTTTTCTGTAATCAACAAATTCCTCCGCATAGCCGTATCCAGTTCCACTTCGAAACTTGACCTCTACAAAAACCATAATCCCTTTATGGGTCATGATCAGGTCTATTTCAGCGTGTTTGTACCGGTAATTCGCTTCTACAAAGGTATACCCCTTGGTTTCAAGCCAACTTTTGGCAAGCTGTTCCGCCTCTCTTCCCAGGTCATTGTGTTCAGCCATTCTCTTTATTTGACTATATTTGAAAAAACAAAAAGATAAAGTGAATCAATTTATCAATAAAAAAGTATACTTTAAAGATTTAGGAAGAAAAGATTACCGGGAAACCTGGGACATGCAGGAGCAGCTTTTTGCCGACACCATCGCCATTAAAATCAACAACCGAAACCTGACGGTTTCTTCTCAACAAATCACCCAAAACTACCTGCTTTTTGTAGAGCACCCGCATGTATACACCCTGGGAAAAAGCGGCAAACCGGAAAATCTTTTACTGGATGAGGCCGGTTTAAAAAAGGTTGGAGCAAGCTATTATCCCATAAACCGGGGAGGAGACATCACCTATCATGGCCCCGGGCAACTGGTCGGGTATCCTGTGTTGGACCTGGATAACTTCTTTACAGACATTCACAAATACCTCAGGTTTCTGGAAGAGGCAGTCATTGCCACCCTGGAGGAATACGACATTGAAGCCGGGAGAATTGAGGGGCTTACCGGCGTTTGGATAGACCATATCCGGCAGGATAATCCAAGAAAAATATGTGCATTGGGCGTTAAATCAAGTCGCTGGGTGACCATGCATGGTTTTGCATTTAACCTGAATACAGACATTGCCTATTTTAATCATATCGTCCCCTGCGGCATCAGTGACAAAGCCGTCACCTCCATGCACCTGGAATTGGGACATCCGGTAGATGAGGCCGAAGTAAAAAATAAAGTCAAAGTGCACCTGGCAAGGCTTTTTGGTATGGACTTCGTAGAAAACCTTTTTTCCCCGGAAAAAAGTCATTGAATTGTCAGCCTTTCAAGGCATTCTGGATTAATTTTTTGATAAAAAGTTTATCTTTGTAAGGGCTAAACAGCCCAGCCATCCTTAATGATGTAGCAAATTGAATTTGCCAAAATATAGAACTCTTGTCTATGGCCAATTTTTTTGAACAACTGAACGATATTCTTTTTTTGGACCTGGAGACCATCTCCGGGGCAGAAACACTGGAAGAACTATCCCCCCGAATGCAGGAAGAATGGCGCAAAAAATCCCAGCAAATCCAGCAGCAGGGAGAAGATGGCAGCCCTTCGGAATTGTACTTTGAGAAGGCCGGAATATATGCTGAATTCGGCAAAATCATTTGTATAGGCGTGGGATATTTCACCTATCTCAGGGAAGATGATCTGCTTCAATACCGCACAAAGTCATTCTATGGAGAATCAGAACACGGCACACTATTGGAATTCCGTGAATTACTTTGCAAAAAACAATGGGTCATTTGTGCCCACAATGGCAAGGAATTTGACATACCCTACCTTTGCCGGAGGATGCTGATAAACAGGATCCCCCTTCCTGACGTTTTACAACTGGCAGGCAAGAGACCCTGGGAAATCAGGCATCTGGACACCCTGGAGCTCTGGAAATTCGGGGACTACAAACATTACACAAGACTTGATTTACTGGCTTCGGTATTTGATATTCCGAGTTCTAAAGAGGGCATCGACGGGAGCATGGTGAATTCGGTATATTACAAAGAAAATGGCCTGGACAATATCCGGAAATATTGTCTGCGGGATGTGGAAGTAACCGCAAGGATATATCTTGCCTATCAGGGGCTTCCGGGAGATTTGGAATTTGAAATCATCAACCTGGATGAAGCAGGTGCTTAGAAGCAGCTGAATTAATTTCAAATAAATATGTTTACCTTTAATGTATTAATAAATTTTTATGGGAAGAAATTCAGGAAGAAAAAAATCAGGATTCAAAAATAAAGGGGGTAAAACCTCAGATTTGTCACGGTTGAAATACCAGTTGACGCAATTTTTTGACAGCAATTTCGGAGAAGAGTTTGCTGAAAAACAACTTATCAAAAAGCTATCTCTCAGAGATGCTGCTACAAAAAGCTTATTGTCGGATGCCCTTCAGGAGCTCATGGCAGAAGGCAACATATCAAAAAACCCGAGAAACCTGTACTCCTCTGCTGCCGATCCCGATTTCATCGTAGGAGAAGTGGATTACGTAAATGCCCGTTTTGCTTTTATTATCCCCGAAGACAAGGAAAAGAAGGAAGACGATATCATGGTTAAGGAGGCCCATCTTAAAACGGCACTGGATGGGGACAAGGTACGGGTAATGGTTTTGCCGCAAAAAGGTAGAGGTGGAAAACGAGAAGGCAAAGTACTTGAAATCATAGAACGCAGCAGGGACGAATTTGTAGGCCGGGTGGAAATCTCCCCCAGGTTTGCCTTTGTCGTGCCTGATTTTAAAAAAATGCACCACGACATTTTCGTGAAAAAATCAGATCTGGCCGGAGCACAACACAATCAGAAAGTCGTGGTCAAGCTTACCGGCTGGAAGGAAGGGGACAAAAGCCCTATTGGTACAATCATACGGGTATTGGGAGAAGCAGGGGATCATGAAGTGGAAATACACTCCATCATGGCCGAATTTGGTCTGCCTTTTGAATATCCGGAAGATGCCATTGCCGAAGCAGAGACCATCTCAGAAAACATTCCCTCCTCAGAATTGAAAAACAGGAAGGATTTCAGAGATATCAGCACCTTTACCATAGATCCAGCAGATGCCAAAGATTTCGATGATGCCATTTCTTTCCGTTACCTGGACAATGGAAATATGGAGATCGGCGTACACATTGCGGACGTGAGTCATTATGTGAAACCCAAAACCATTATGGAAAAAGAGGCCTATGACAGGGCTACCTCCGTTTATTTGGTAGACCGTACCATACCCATGCTGCCTGAAAGATTGAGCAATGGATTGTGTTCACTCCGGCCAAAGGAAGACAAGCTGACTTTTTCATGTGTTTTTGAAATGGATGAGCAGGCCCAGGTCAAAAATTTCTGGATAGGAAGAACCGCCATTCATTCTGACCGCAGGTTTTCCTATGAAGATGCCCAGGAAAACATGGATCAGGGCAAGGGGGAGTTTGCCTCCGAACTGGTAAAACTTAATGATCTGGCCCATAAGCTGAGAAAGGAAAGGTTCAAAAAAGGTGCGATTAATTTTGAGACCGTTGAGGTTAAATTCCGATTGGATGAAAAAGGAACACCTGTAGGCCTTATCATTAAGGAGCGCAAGGATGTGCACAAGCTGATAGAAGAATTCATGCTTTTGGCCAACAAGACAGTGGCGCAGTTTATATATGATAAAAATAAGGGAAAAAGTACCTTTGTCTACCGAACCCACGATTATCCAGACCTGGAAAAACTCACTACCTTTGCCAATTTTGCCAGAAAATTCGGACATGATTTACAGATAAGCGATGAAAAAAAGGTTTCCAACAGCTTAAACAAACTGATGGATGAGATTGCCGGTAAGCCTGAGCAGAATGTACTGGAGCAGCTGGCCATCAGGAGCATGGCCAAAGCCAAGTACACTACCGAACCCAAATTACATTTTGGGCTTGCCTTTCCACATTACACCCATTTTACTTCCCCAATCAGAAGGTATCCGGACCTGATGGTCCACCGGCTCCTGCAGCACTACCTGGATGGAGGTAAACCTCCCGAAAATCAGGCCTGGGAAGAAAAATGCCTGCATTCCTCTGAAAGAGAAAAGAGGGCATCGGATGCCGAAAGAGCCAGCATCAAGTACAAGCAAGTGGAATACATGAAGTTGGCTGAAGTGAAAGACTATGAAGGAATAGTTACCGGAGTTACGGAATGGGGCGTTTTTGTAGAAATCACCGAGACCAAATGCGAAGGAATGGTCCGGCTGCAGGACATGACTGACGATTACTACGATTTTGATGAAAAAAACATGCGGCTGATTGGGTCTAAAAACAAAAAGATGATCACCCTTGGAGACAAGGTCAAAGTCAGGGTTACACGTACGGATATTGACCGAAGAACCATAGATTTGGAATTTGCAAACGATGATAAATGAAAAAGAATTGGAGGAAATCAGGGATACCCTTGAAAAGCATATCCTCCAGCTTAATTTTGAAGGTGAACCAACGGAACTTTACGAGCCCATCAGCTATTTGATGCAGCTGGGTGGAAAAAGAATCAGGCCACTGTTAGCGCTTTTATCCTATGGCTTATTTAAGGAAGGTTACCAAAAAATACTTACTCCTGCCTCCTCTGTTGAAGTTTTTCATAATTTCACACTCATGCATGATGACATCATGGACAATGCCCCAATCCGCAGGGGCAGGCCAACGGTGCACGAAAAATGGGATGACAACACGGCCATTCTTTCAGGGGATGTCATGCTGGTCAAAGCCTATGAAATGCTTCTGGAAGTGGAGCCGGATAAGCTCAGGAATTGCCTGAAATTATTCAGTAAAACGGCGGCAGAAGTATGTGAAGGTCAGCAACTGGACATGAACTTCGAAAGCCTGAGCCTGGTAGCGGAGCAAGAATACCTCAACATGATCCGGTTAAAGACCGCCGTGCTCCTTGGATTTTCCCTTCAATTGGGGGCTACTCTGGCAGGAGCAAGCGAATCAGATGCCATTCATTTGTATGATTTTGGCGTAAATATCGGAATTGGCTTCCAATTGAAAGACGACCTTCTGGACGTTTATGCAGATAAAGAAAAGTTTGGCAAGCAGGTGGGTGGTGATATTTTGGCCAATAAAAAAACCTACCTCCTGATCAAAGCGATGGAACTTGCAAAAGGTGAAGATAAAAAGGAGCTGGAACATTGGCTTACAGCAAAAGAATTTGACCCGGCGGAAAAAATAATTGGGGTAAAGGCGATATATGACCGGCTGGAAATCAGGGAAAAAACAATGTCCCTTATGGCTGATTTTTTTGAAAAGGGATTTAACCAACTGGCCACAATAAAGGTGCAAAGACCGGAAGGCCTGAAAATCCTTTGGAGCCTCACCCACAAACTGGCTACGAGGGAGAATTAAAAAACTATGGAACTAAGCCTTACACTTATCACCATTATCCTTACTTCTCTGGCGTCTTATTATGCCTGGAAAAATCCAGACTTCATGGAACGAAGTCTGTTTACCCCCTATGTCATCAGCCGAAATGGGGAATATGGGAGATTTCTGCTATCCGGATTTATCCATAAAGACGGGACCCACCTGCTGTTCAATATGTTCACGTTTTACTTCTTCGGGAGTGTAGTGGAGCAGTACCTGATGTACACGTTTGGGCAAGGCATGGGAGCCCTGGCCTTTGTTGCCTTTTATCTGCTTGCGATTGTCATTGCAGATATTCCCACTTATCGAAAGGAAAAAGACAATCCTTCTTATCATGCCCTGGGGGCCTCAGGAGGAACCTCAGCCACCGTTTTTGCCAGTATTGTCCTCATGCCGCTTTCCGATATCTGTATTTTCGGCATATTTTGTCTTCCTGGCTTTATATTGGGAATACTATTTTTGGGATATGCCTACTATAAGGGAAAGATTGGGGATGACAACATTAACCATGATGCCCATTTATTTGGTGCCGTTTTTGGGATTGCCGTCATACTGCTCATATCCCCTCAGAATGCCATCTATTTTTGGGAGGAAATAAAAAGCTTCAGTCTATTTTAAAAACTGAAGCTTTTTGAAAAGTCACTTATTTGACTTTTTTAAGTTGTCTGACCAGTTTATCGACTACGTCCTTCAGTAATGGAACCCAATGTTCTCCTTTCTCCTCTGCAAAAACATCCGGTCCGGGGATCCCAACACGCATCCCTACTACGCTGACTGCTGTCCCTCCTGACCCTTCATTTTTGAAGTAGACATCAACGGCATTGATATTTGAGGTAAACTTTGATAATTTGTCAATGGAAGACCTGATCTCCCCTTGTATACCTTCATTGAGATCCAGGTGTACAGATTGTACATCCACCTTTATCCCTTTATAATTTTCTGTATAATTCATAAATCAAACAACTTTCTCCCGATCATCGGGGAGATATCTTTTTAAGGACAGTTAAAATATTATTGAATAAAGTCTATCCACAGGCACAACACAAAAAGGCCTTTAAATAATAAAGGCCTTTTCATTTCCCTATGGAAAAATATTATGCTTCGGCAGGTAAAACGCTTACGTAAGATCTACCATCGTGTTTTTTCCTGAAAGCTACTTTTCCGGGTACCAAAGCAAAGATGGTATGGTCTTTACCTAGTCCTACATTATCTCCCGGATGATGCTTTGTGCCTCTTTGCCTCACTATTATGTTTCCGGCAATCACTGATTCACCACCGAATTTTTTTACACCAAGTCTTTTGCTTTCAGACTCTCTACCGTTTCTGGAACTACCTACACCTTTTTTATGTGCCATAACTTAATTTATTTTAGTGTTTCCTTGCGGAAGCTTACAATACTATATCTTCAATCAAAACTTTGGTAAACTGCTGTCTGTGACCGTTCTTCTTCTTGTAACCTTTTCTTCTTTTTTTCTTGAAGACAATCACCTTGTCGCCTTTTACATGATCAAGAATTTTTCCTGATACCTTTGCCCCATCGAGTAAAGGAGCGCCTACCGATACTGTACCGTTGTCATCTGCCAACAGCACCTGATCGAATTCTACGGAAGCGTCAACTTCACCTTGCATTTTTGGTGCAAAAATGTGTTGATCTTTTGTTACTTTGAACTGCTTACCGGAAATGTTAACTATTGCGTACATAATGGTTTGATATATTTCAATTATCAAAATGAGGTGCAAATATAAGAAAAATACAGAAATACTTAAAATAAAAGTGAATTATTAATTGACTTTCCAGCGATCACATGCCACTGATCATCTTCTTGATACCACCAAATACATCTTTTATGCAGCCATATTCAATTTTTATTCATTCAAATTACCAGGAAGCGCTCAATCGATTGATCTCCAACATATTGGGCAAACCATTTTTTTGTTTATTGACCATTGGTCAATTTTTGGTTCAAATTTCACCTGTTTTCAACATTTTGAAATATTTTGAAAAAAGTTCTATCCCCATATAGAGCGAATATTAGTTAAAGTATTAAATTATATTAAATGCCTTATTACACTTATTACTAATTATTTATAATGTATTGACTTTAGGTCAACTTTTTGAATTTTAACATCATTTTCGGCTTTTCTTTTCCAATTTTCTTGGCCATATTTGTTAAGGTTTTGTTATCAAAACCAAACTCAAGCTAGTATGGCCATCTATGAAGGTTTAAAAGCCGTTCACTAAAAGATATATTTCAAAAGATTAAACCAATAAAAATAATGAAGCCAGAACCTATTTTAGAGCAGGGAGACAACAGCCGATTTGTTTTATTCCCTATTCAGCACGACGACATTTGGGAATATTACAAGAAGGCCGAAGCGAGTTTTTGGACAGCAGAAGAGATTGATCTGGGACAGGATCTAAATGACTGGAAAAACTTAAGTGATGGAGAAAGGCATTTTATTTCTCACGTGTTGGCTTTCTTTGCTGCCAGTGATGGCATCGTCAATGAAAACCTGGCGGAACATTTTGTCTCAGAAGTACAGTATACTGAGGCCAAATTCTTCTATGGATTCCAGATTGCCATGGAAAATATCCATAGCGAAACCTACAGCCTGCTGATTGATACCTATATCAAAAACGCGGCAGAACGGGAGCGTTTGCTCAATGCCATAGAGCACCTGGACTGTGTCAAGAAAAAAGCGGAATGGGCATTGCGGTGGATTGACAACGGGAATTTTCAAGAACGGCTTATTGCCTTTGCGGCAGTGGAGGGTATTTTCTTTTCCGGTTCATTCTGTTCTATTTTCTGGTTGAAGAAAAGGGGGCTGATGCCTGGATTGACTTTTTCCAATGAGTTGATCTCACGAGATGAAGGCCTGCATTGCGATTTTGCCTGTCACTTGTATACAGATCATGTAATCAACAAGTTACCTGAAGAAACTGTTACGGGAATCATCAAAGATGCCGTAGAAATAGAAAAAGAATTTGTCACAGATGCGTTACCGGTAAGACTGATCGGAATGAACGCCACATTGATGTGTCAATATATTGAGTTTGTAGCGGATAGATTGCTGCAGGAATTGGGCTGTGCCAAGGTTTGGAACAGTACCAATCCATTTGATTTCATGGACATGATATCCCTTCAAGGAAAGACCAATTTCTTTGAGAAAAGGGTTGGGGATTATCAGAAAGCAGGCGTAATGAAAAATAAAGATGCTTCCAACGGTTCAGGGAAATTTTCGGTAGAAGAGGACTTTTAAACATTTTTTAACCACCTTAATAACTAATACGTATGTTAGTAATCAAAAGAGATGGCAGAAGAGAATCTGTCAGATTTGACAAAATCACCACAAGAATCGAAAACCTTTGTTATGGGCTGGATGCCCGGTACATCCAACCCATAGAAGTCGCCAAAAAAGTAATTGACGGCTTGTATGATGGGGTGACCACCACTGAACTGGATAACCTGGCGGCGGAGGTATGTGCTTCCCTGACAGTAAAGCATCCGGAATATGCTATTTTAGCGGCAAGAATTGCCATTTCAAACCTGCACAAAACAACCAGCCAGTCCTTTTCCAATACCATGAAAAGACTGTATACATACATCAATCCCAAAACAGATGAAAATGCAGCACTGATAGCACCTGATGTATACGGCATAGTCAAAAAGCATGCAGCCAAGCTGGACGAGGTAATCGACTACAGCAGGGACTTTGATTATGACTTTTTTGGATTCAAAACTCTGGAAAGAAGTTACCTGATCAAACTGGATGGAAAAGTAGTGGAACGTCCACAGCACATGCTGATGCGGGTATCCATAGGTATACACAAAGAGGATATAGATGCGGCCATCGAAACCTACCACCTGTTATCGCAGAAATGGTTTACCCATGCCACTCCCACCCTTTTTAATGCAGGGACACCAAAACCACAATTGTCATCCTGCTTCCTTTTGACCATGAAGGATGACAGCATAGATGGCATCTACGACACGCTTAAGCAGTGTGCCAAAATATCTCAATCCGCAGGAGGAATAGGTCTCTCTATACACAATGTGAGGGCCAAGGGCTCATACATTCGTGGTACGAATGGCGTCTCCAATGGAATCGTACCCATGTTGCGAAATTTTGACATGACAGCAAGGTATGTGGACCAGGGAGGCGGAAAAAGGAAAGGCAGTTTTGCCATTTACCTTGAACCCTGGCATGCCGATATCAAAGACTTTCTGGATTTGAAAAAGAACCATGGAAAAGATGAACTTAGAGCGAGGGATCTTTTCTATGCGGTTTGGGTTTCAGATCTATTTATGAAACGTGTTGAGGCAAATGAAGAATGGTCCTTGTTTTGTCCCCATGAAGCCCCCGGCCTGGCAGACTGCCATGGAGACGAATTTGAAAAGCTGTACGAGAAATACGAGAAAGAAGGCAGGGCCAGAGAAACGCTGAAAGCTCAGGAATTGTGGTTTGAAATCCTGGAGTCGCAGATAGAAACCGGCACCCCCTACATTTTATATAAGGATGCGGCCAATGGGAAATCCAACCAAAAAAACCTGGGCACCATCAAATCCTCCAATCTGTGTACGGAAATCATGGAATACACCTCTCCAGATGAGGTGGCGGTGTGCAACCTGGCCTCTATTGCCCTGCCTAAATTCGTGGTAACGGCAAAAGACGGCAAAAAATATTTTGACCATCAGAAGCTATATGAAATAACCAAAGTAGTGACCCGAAACCTGAATAAGGTAATTGATGTCAACTACTACCCGGTACCTGAAGCCAGAAAATCAAACTTCAGACACAGGCCCGTAGGTTTGGGCGTTCAGGGCCTGGCTGATGCCTTTATCCTGCTGCGCATGCCTTTTGATTCGGATGAAGCCAAAGGATTGAATGAAGACATTTTCGAAACCATGTATTTTGCAGCCATGGAAACATCCATGGAACTGGCCAAACTGAATGGCACCTATGAAACCTATGAAGGTTCTCCGGTTTCTCAGGGCTTTTTCCAGTTCGATTTGTGGGGTGTAAACCCAAAATCAGGGCGATGGAACTGGCAGGAGCTGAAACAAAAAGTGAACAAATATGGTATCCGCAATTCACTTTTGCTGGCTCCAATGCCTACAGCCTCTACTTCTCAGATATTGGGAAACAATGAATGCTTTGAACCTTATACTTCAAACATCTATACCCGAAGGACGCTTTCGGGGGAATTTGTGGTGGTCAACAAGCATTTGATGAAAGACCTGATCCGCTTGGGGTTATGGAATGATAACATGAAAAACAGGTTGATCGCAGCAAATGGTTCGGTACAGCAAATTCCGGAAATTCCACAAAACCTGAAAGATCTCTACAAAACTGTATGGGAAATCTCACAAAAAGTGATCATTGATATGGCTGCTGATCGCGGAGCCTATATTTGTCAGTCTCAAAGCATGAACCTGTTCTTGCAAGAGCCCAATTTTGGGAAATTGACTTCCATGCATTTTTATGCCTGGAAAAAAGGATTGAAAACAGGCATTTATTACCTGCGTTCGAAAGCTGCCAGCAGTGCCATTCAGTTTACCGTGGATAAATCCCAATTGGATAAAATACCAGCGTCAACTGCTGCTGAGCCGGATCCGAAAAAACAACAACAGGATGCCATAGCCTGTTCGCTTGACAATCCCGATGATTGCGAAATGTGCGGAAGTTAAGCATTGTTGCTTTTTAGTAAAAAGCAAAAGTGGCTGTTCACTGAGAACAGCCGCTTTTTTTTTGTCTTGTAACCCGAGGTCGATTTTAGGTAGCACTTATTTGACCGGAGAGCTATCTCAGCCTGTTGCGATGGTTCCAATTCAGCCTTAGACGAGTCATTTCAGCAAATCCCTCCGCCGCGGCGGAGGGCTAGGGGGATTCTAACGAGGACTTTATTTTTTAGCCCAATAATTTTCAAAAACCTGCCCCTGAAACACCATTTTTATCTTCCCAATCATCCATAAATGCCCCGATTTCCTGAAGAACAAAAGGCATCGATTTTCCATTTTCATAAAAATCCCCCCACCCCCTTGGTAAGGGGGATTTGGACACGGTTGATTGCTATGCACATTATTACCGAGGAGTTTTCTCAGCCCGTTTCAGGGTCACCTATTCAGCTTCAACAAGGCATCCCGGCAAATTACCGTCTCAAGGCCTCCAAAATAGCATACTAAATCCAATCATAGAGAACAGATAAGTCCCATAGATTTTTTCTATCGAAAAAAAATTTACATGCATAAAAAAATTGGTACATTGTAGAACCTAAAGCTCAAAAATAAATCGATTCTTAGTTATGGAAAAAAACACAAACCCAAATGCAAAGCTATCAGACTTCAATGATAGTATGGCAAAATGCCCCTTCCATGGAGGAGCATTGAAACAAAGTGCCGGTGGTGGAACAAGAAACCGCGATTGGTGGCCCAATCAGTTGAAGTTAAACATACTCAGACAACATTCATCCATGTCCAATCCTATGGGAGAAGACTTTGACTATGCAGCTGCTTTCAAGTCACTGGATCTGGCTGAGGTAAAAAAGGATCTGGAAGAAGTACTGACTACCTCCCAGGACTGGTGGCCTGCGGATTATGGTCATTATGGTCCCTTTATTATACGGATGGCCTGGCACAGTGCGGGTACTTACCGTATTTCTGACGGCCGGGGAGGCGGAGGAACGGGCAGTCAACGCTTCGCCCCTTTGAATAGCTGGCCGGATAACGCCAACCTGGATAAGGCCCGTTTGTTGCTTTGGCCTGTAAAGGAAAAATATGGAAAAAAACTTTCCTGGGCAGACCTGATGATTCTTGCAGGCAATGTTGCGCTGGAATCTATGGGACTTGAAACTTTTGGTTTTGCCGGTGGACGAGAAGATATATGGGAACCAGAGGAAGATGTATACTGGGGTTCAGAAGCCGAATGGCTGGGAGACAAAAGATATACGGGAGACCGGGAACTGGAAAACCCGCTGGGGGCGGTACAAATGGGTCTGATATATGTTAACCCCGAAGGCCCCAATGGCAAGCCGGATCCGGTAGCCGCAGCGCGTGACATCCGTGAAACCTTTGGCCGAATGGCCATGAATGATTACGAAACCGTTGCCCTGATCGCCGGTGGGCACACTTTCGGTAAAACCCACGGGGCGGGAGACCCCACCCAATATGTTGGTCCGGAACCTGCTGCGGCCGGTATAGAGGAGATGGGGCTGGGTTGGAAAACCACCCTTGGATCAGGTAACGGTAACAATACCATTACCAGTGGATTGGAGGGAGCCTGGACCACCACTCCCACCAAGTGGAGCAATAATTTCTTTGAAAACCTGTTTGGCTACGAATGGGAGTTATTTAAAAGCCCCGCTGGTGCCAATCAATGGCGACCAAAAGATGGGGCGGGTGCAGGTACTGTGCCTGACCCACACGATCCTTCAAAAAGTCATGCCCCCTTTATGCTGACTACTGACCTGGCACTTAGAATGGATCCGGAATACGAAAAGGTATCCAGGCACTTTTATGAAAACCCGGATGAGTTTGCCGATGCCTTTGCCAAGGCCTGGTTTAAACTGACCCACCGGGACATGGGGCCGAAGGCGCGCTACCTGGGACCTGAAGTACCGCAGGAAGACCTTATTTGGCAGGATCCTGTGCCCGCAGTGGATCACGAATTGATAGACAGTAAGGATATTGCCGGACTGAAAAAGAAAATTCTGGATACCGGGCTTACCGTTTCAGAACTGGCAGGAACCGCCTGGGCTTCTGCCTCCACTTTCCGTGGATCAGACAAAAGAGGGGGGGCCAATGGTGCCCGAATCCGGCTTGCCCCTCAAAAAGACTGGGAAGTTAACAACCCGGGTCAGTTGAGCAAAGTACTGGATAAACTGCAAAGCATACAGGAAACCTTCAACGGTTCCCAGTCAGGCAACAAAAAGGTTTCCCTGGCGGACCTTATAGTACTGGCAGGCTGTGCTGGAATAGAGCAGGCCGCCAAAGCTGCCGGACATGAGGTAGAAGTTCCATTTAGCCCCGGAAGAACGGATGCTTCTCAGGAACAGACCGATGTAGAATCCTTTTCCATTCTGGAACCTGCAGCAGATGGCTTCAGAAATTACCAGGCTTCCCTGCACCAGGTAGCTGCAGAGGAAATGCTGGTGGACCGTTCACAGTTGATGACGCTGACTGCACCGGAGATGACCGCCCTTGTGGGTGGCATGCGGGTGTTGAATACTAACTTTGACGGATCCAGCCACGGAGTTTTCACTACAAAGCCAGGCGTTCTTTCCAATGATTTCTTTATTAACTTACTGGATATGGGAACGAGCTGGAAAGCGGTAGACGACTCGGACAAGGTATTTGAAGGCAGGGACCGCAAAACCGGAGCCCTCAAATGGACCGGCACCCGTGTAGACCTTATCTTTGGTTCCAATTCAGAGTTGAGGGCCATCGCTGAAGTGTATGGCTGCAGTGACGGCAAGCAAAAATTTGTACGGGACTTTGTTGCCGCCTGGAATAAGGTCATGAACCTGGACCGATTCGATCTGAAAAACTAACCTTAATTTCTTTATTTAATTGTTTTAAAGGTGACCTGATATCGGGTCACCTTTATTTTTTAATGATTTTATTGGTAATACCCCCGGCCTGATTTATTTCTCTTCAATACCTCTTAGGCATTTAAGAACCTGAGTTCTATTGAATTTCGTTAAAAAACCATCATTCCGAAAATTAACATTCTTTAAACACAGAAATCGGGATGAGGGTATTTATTTATATCTATTTAAAATTCAACATATTATAAAATACATCATCGGTACACATACCGTCATCGCGAGCACAGCGGGCTTCGGCAGGCTCAGCCTAAAAAGCGATCTGATTCGGAGCGGCGGCATAAATCCATCGGGAAATGGGAATAGGATCGAAAGGTCGTCCACATACCCCCTCAGACTGCCGCGGGTGCATGGCTATTTTCGATTCCTTTTTATTCCCCTCTGCACCCTACCGATGACGAGTATATTAAAAAACTGTAAATCAATGTATTAAAGAATCAACACTATCATCCTGTTTGGTGTATTTTCTAAATGCTTAGCATACCGGTGAAGAAATTGAATCAGCTATTTTTGGTAAAGAAGAAACCCTAAAAAATCTGTTAAATAAAGAAGAGATAAATTTAATTACGCAAAGAGCGCTGGCCCGACAAAAAACCGGGGTGCGCAGGAGGCTTGTGGGAGGAAGGATTTTTTTGTCTTGATTTCCTGCCCTCCGGGAGGCGGGTTTGGTACTTTTTCATCAAGGAAAAAGTACAGAGAATAAGAGGTTTACCAGATGATGTTAAGATCTAATCCTGATAAAACCAACAATAACCTTATATCCCGTTTATTGCAAAATACCAATCGTCATCCCGATTTCTGCGTTTAAAAAAAGTTAAGTCTCGCAGTGACGATTCAATTGATTTTTATTGCCCATCTTAATTCGAATCCAGTTTAAGACCTTCCGAAGTACACTTCCGGGGTTCATTTACCCGGCGAGCGTCTTGTCTTTTGTTTTCAAATTGAGGGTGCTGTCCTTTGCCGTTAGCTCAGAATACCAGTGTGCCAACCTTTTCGCTACATGGTGACTGGTATATTGAATTTTTTTCAAAAAAGTTTCTCTGATAGGCGCATAATCCCCGAATAAAGTTGATTTTACCAATAGGGCCAATTCATCTTCATTATGGGAGGAGGCCACTTTACAATTTGGAATTCCGGAAAGCATTTCATGCACATCCCCCACTGGTACTGACACGATAGGAAGATCGCAATACAGGGCTTCTTTGATTACCTGGGGTGAGCCTTCAGAGATAGAAGTCATCAACAGGCAATCCGAATTTAACATGGTATCTCTCACCTGTTCTCTGCTCATTTTCTCCAGACATTGGTATTTGATATTTTTGACGCCTAGTTTTTTTAGGGAATCCATTACCTCCAAAAAAAGCGGGAAATTTTTCACCTCTATCTTTGGACTGCCAGGAAACACGATTAAAAATTCTTCCTTTCGCCTTTTTGAAAAGTTTAAGGGAGGAGCAAAAAATGATGGATTGATGCCACATGGCACTATTTCAACATTAGAATTGAAATTTTCAACCACCTTTTTCATTTTCTGGTTTTGAACATATACCAAATCAACTTTTCGGAGGATTTTTTTTGTTATCCAAACATGCCAGGAGTTGGAGCCCCAACTTTGGATATCACATCCATGTAAGGTCATGTATTTTTTAATTTTTGGTTTGAAAAACAACAAAAATATCCCGGATATCCCATAATGGATATGCACCGCATCGTAATTTTTGCTGGCCAATTTAAAAGGAATGGTGAAAATAGATTTCAGGTATTCCAACTTACCACGATGGGTTCCATCAATTAAATAAATATCCGCATCCAGATCCATTTCCTTCTGAACATCTTCAATTTGCTCCTTGATAAAAATCCCAAATGTAGGATAGTTTGGAGTAGGGTACATATTGGTAACAACCAGGATTTTCATGATTTGATGATTAGGTTAAAGGGATTGGGAGAACCTGACTTTTTTTAACCCTGTACAATGCCAATTTCATCAGGTAGGGTTTAAGGTTATCCTGAGCAATTCGTATCCATAGGTGGTTTTCCATTTCCTTTCTGATTGCTTCAGGTTGATAGCTCTCCATTCTATTTGCGAGAACCTGAAGCCCGGATAAAACAGCTTCTGGTTTGTCTTGAATCAAGACCCCGTTTTTTTCATTGATGGTTTTGATATTTTCGTTGGTAGCAGTAGCGATAACTGCCAGTCCCGAAAGCAGGTATTCATAGGTTTTTGTCGGAGGTTGGTCCTGGTAGTAGTCAGTAATTGGAATAAATGAAACACCTATATTACTTTTTTTAAAATAATGGTGCAACAGGTCATTATGAACGAAGCCCTCCATGGAAATGACATCCTGAAGTTGGTTCTTTTGAATATAGGCCCATATTTCCTCCTGTTCACCTCCGGAGCCGCTTCCCACAATGGTAAAATGGATGGGTTTGGCGTCCGGGTCGCTCATCAAGTCCAAATAAAACCGATGAAAGCCCTTTACAAAAATCATGATATCCCTGTTGTCCAATGAGCCAACATACAACAAATAAAGGCCATCCTTTTGGGTGTTTTCACCAGAAAAGCACTCCCCTCCCAAAGGCAGGTAGTGCGTATTCTTAAATCCCAAATTATGGGAAAGGCTTTGGCTAATGATACTGATATGCCTGAAAGTTTTGCACTCATTTACCAGCAATAGATCCCGCATTCGATTTCTAAGCGGGCTATTGGTAACGGTGCGGGACCGGATATCTACATTAAATGTCCTGGTTGGATGGAGCCTTCGAATAAGGGAACAACCCGGGAAATAAATCATAAAAACCAGTTCATAGGCATGGTTTCTGATTTCATTGTGGATAGCCCTTAAAAACCGAAAGTACCTTAATAGCTTAAATCCCCTTCTGGAAATATACTTTACTTCAATCCCATTCTGATGGATTTTATGCAGACCATAATCCCAGGATAAGTGGGTGATCTCGAAATCTTCTTTTAAATAAACACTGTATTTGTAAGGATCAACATGGTACCCAAATTGATCTTTATTTACTATTAAAAGTTTTAATTTAGATGAACGTTCCATAGGCTGTTAAAAATCAGCTAATACCACTTAAAAATTTTCCCCTCTGACGAGACAGCATAAAAGCCATTTAAAGCATATACTGATAACCGCTTTCCCATTATAAGAAGATCATATAATCATTCCTTATTAGCTACTGTTATTTCCAGGATTTCATTTACGTGTTGCCCTCTTTTTATAGAAAGGAAGCTAAAATGAAATCCAATTGAATTATTTTTTGATTTGACAAAAAGTCACAATGGTCACAACGCGTCAAATAAATGTAAATCATTTTTATTTATTTGAAATACATTTTTACAAATTTAAAATAATTAAACAGGTTTTTCAACAAATTCAGTTAAAATTATTTAATTTTAGTCAGACGCTTGCGGTAGCCTATTTCCCGGGGCCTGCCTCCAGCCTGTTGCGGGCAAAATTTCACAAGCTTTCCTGTATTGCCCTTGTATTTATTCGTTCTGACCCGGGGAGCTTCCGGGTCGCATCAAGCCGTACTTAAAATAAACCGGCAAGACCTATGGCACCAAATAAAAGCTTTTGTTTAAAGTTTTTCGTACCCGATAAAACGAACATTTTGTTCGTAATTTCGCTGTTTTCCTATTTTATTTTAGGAACAGCAATCAAAGCATGTGCCTTTGATATTCAGGAAGAGTTTCCAAAAATCACGCTAGGAAAGGAGCTGTGGACTGCCGGGCATGAAGGAGGAAGCCTGGCCGAATGGCATGCAGATGAAGGAGGCGGAGAATTCAATTCGGGCACCGGTAATAGCCATGTGAGTAGGGAGCAGGCTAGAACCGGAAAATACTCCCTGAAAATGTCCATTAATACCAAAAATGACGGGGGGCATGGTACAAGGAATTACCGCTGGAAGGAATTAGAAAACCACACCGATCTGATTTTTACGCAATATTTTTTTTTCCCGCATAGGATCGATTTGGACCCGAATAATGATTGGTTCAATCTGGTGCAAACAAAAGCTGTGAAATATGCCCCCGGAGGCCCCGATTCAGGGCCAGATCAAATAAATTCACCCCATTTTGTGTTGGGTTTGAAGGTGAGAGGTGATCCGGGAACTGCTGGTGCCAATTATTTGAGCTTGTCAGAATTACAAAAGTTTTGGGGGGGACAGTCTGATGTATTTTGGGAGGCAGCCCCGGGAATTGATCTACCCCTAAATAAATGGGTCAAGGTCCAGATACGGATTATTCAAGACCGGGGCGAGAAGGGTAGGATTTTGGTTTGGCAGGATGACTTGTTGATCATGGATACCGGATTTAGAAATACCTTAAGACCTGAAGCGGATGTAAATATGTACAGTATCAATGCCTACGCCGACAAAACCTTTCCAAGCACCAGCATTATATATGTTGATGATTTATCCATAAATTTACCAGGATCTCCGGAAGTACCTATACCTGTCATAGCTCCTTAGTCAATCATCCTAACGATGACCTATTTATTATCAAATTAGGTCGAACTTTTGTCAATACTAATAATGACCCACTTATCTCGAAAACAGGTCCAACTCAGGCTGTGCGGTTTGCCGATTTTAATTACTATTTAAATTTCCATCTTTATATTTCTTTTGTTTTTATATTTATCGTTAAATTTCATACATTAGCACTTTAATAACTATTTTTATGCTTTTCAAATAGAGTTATTTGTTAAACGTCAAAATTTTGTCTCTTGAGTAAATTCAAAAAGAACCTGTAATTACCAACTTATTCCCCTCTTGGAGGAAAAATTCCGTATCGCGTTAAAAAAATGACTAAATTATTATCTTTGGTTAACTAATGTTTTTTACGATTCCTGTTGAATTGGTAGGATTGAACAGGCGAAGCTGAAAAAAATAAAAAAAATAGCATGTGTGGAATACTAGGATCGATAGACATAAAATTGTCAGAGGAACAACTTGACTTAATAAAACACCGGGGGCCGGATGATTCAGGACTTATTTCAATTCCTGGACAGATGCACCGCCTATGGTTGGGTCATAGGCGATTATCAATCGTGGACCTTTCACCTGCTGGCCATCAGCCAATGAGCTCGGATTGTGGAAATTATACCTTAATTTTCAATGGGGAGATCTACAATCATGAAGAGATCCGAAAAACACTGAATCAACAACAGTTTAGAGGACATTCTGACACGGAGACAATTCTTTATGCACTTAAAGAAAATGGGATTAAGGCTGCCGAAAAGTTTAACGGAATCTTTGCTTTTGCATTTGTAGATCTTTTACAACAAAAACTACTTATTGCAAGAGACTTTTTCGGAGTAAAACCTTTGTATTACAGTTCAACCTCTGATGGGTTTCTGTTCTCTTCAGAACTAAGACCGATCAAATCAATAATAAAAAATATTTCCATAGACAGTAATAGTTTATCCACACTATTGAGATTACGCTATGTGCCATCTCCCTATACATTATATAAAAACATATACAAGGTAAGACCTGGCCATTTTATCGAAGTGGATTTATCAAAGGAACGAATAAATCCCAATGAGCAGGCACTAACCATTAATGATTCCAAATTATTTTCAGGCAGTTTTGATGATGCTGTTGATCAATATAACGAACTATTTTCAGCTTCAGTGAAAAGGCAATTGATGTCCGATGTAGAAATAGGCATCATGCTGAGTGGGGGTGTGGATTCGGCAATGGTTGCGTCCATTGCAGCCAAAAATGGCTCGCGGCAAACCAAGGCATTTACAGTAGGTTATGATGGAAAATATGCATCGGATGAAATTTCGGATGCGCAAGAAACTGCCAGGCTATTAAATCTCGAACACCATATTGTAAAAATTAGCAATAATGATTATCACGATTTATTTGCTCAATGTGTGGAAATTACAGAAGAGCCCACGGCTACGACATCCACAATTCCATTTTATTGTTTATCAAAACTGGCATCAGAGCATGTTAAGGTGGTTTTAACAGGTCAAGGGGCAGATGAACCACTGGGCGGGTATTTCAGGTATAAGGAAGAATTGCTGAGACAAAAATTACCAAACTTTGTATTGGATCCATTTTGTTCATTGGTAAATAATTTACCTATCAAAAGTGAAAAAATACGAAGAGCAACTCAAGCTTTGCCAATAAGGAATGATATTGAACGCTTTGATGAAGCCTATTCAATTTTCCCCTATACACAGATAGAAAAATTAATCGGGAAAAGCGACAACCGATCCCTAGAAGCCATCCAATACAATTATGACCTTTATAAAGCGAAGAATTTACCCCATTCTGCATTTAGAATGATGAAAATTGATGCAAGGATGAATTTAGCAGACGACCTCTTAAATTATACTGATAAAATTTCCATGCATTTTGCCCTGGAAACAAGAGTGCCTATTTTGGATACCGAATTGGTATCCTTTATTGAATCGTTACCTTTATCCTATAAAGTCAATCTCTTCAAAGGGAAAATAGCTCATAAAAAAAATGCAGAAAAAATACTGCCCGGGAATATAATCAATCGACCCAAAAAAGATTTTAAATCCCCAACCAACGAATGGTTTAGAAATGATATCGGAACAATTGGAGATTTACTGACACAGTCAAATACCAAATTCGCCTCATTTTTTGATCGTTTAGAAATCAATAGAACCCTCGAACTTCACAAAAAGGGATACAATATGGAAAAACAACTGTTTTTGTTGTTAAGCATCTATTATTGGCTTGAAAAAAGCTAAAATCCTCAGGTATGTCTCAAGAGGAAATTTTTCAAAAACATTGTAGAAATTTAATTATTTTCTAATGAAAATTTGGATTGACTTCATAAATACCCCCCAGGTTTCTTTTTGGGTACCCTTTATTAGAGCGTTTCAAATGGATAATCACGAATTGCTGTTGACCTGCAGGGATTCGGGAAACACCCTTGAACTCTTAAAATTAAACGGATTGGAATACCAGCTGATTGGGAAAAAGGTAGGAAAGGGCTTTTTTCAAAAATTGCTTTTTTTCCCAAAAAGGATTTATCTACTGTATTCCTTTATCATCAAGCACAAACCGGATGTAGCAGCAAGCCAAAGTAGTT
Source organism: Cyclobacterium plantarum (assembly GCF_011290685.1). Classification (GTDB taxonomy): domain Bacteria; phylum Bacteroidota; class Bacteroidia; order Cytophagales; family Cyclobacteriaceae; genus Cyclobacterium; species Cyclobacterium plantarum. Next base: position 471,822 of record NZ_JAANYN010000003.1, on the reverse strand, counting down.
TTTATCAGCCCATAGTGGCCCGAATTTTGGGTATTCCCTGCTTATACACCAATGACAATGAACACGCCCGGGGAAATTTATTCGGCTTCTACTTTGCTTCAAAGGTTATCCTACCCCTTCCCCTTAGCAATGAGGGTTTTGTAAAAAAATGGCCTTTGAAATCAAAGGTCTCCTTTTACCCAAGTGTAAAGGAAGCCATTTACTTGTCGCAGGATCCGGATTTAATTCAACTAATTCCAGGGAAGAAAACGACCATTTATTTCAGACCAGAACCCTGGTCTGCCCAATATTATAGTGGGCCATTAAATTTTTTCGATCAAACAATACTAAAAATCGCAACAAAACATAAGGTAATCATTCTTCCAAGAGACCCCAATCAAAGGGCCCACTATAAACAGGAAAAATTCAATCAGGTCTCCGTAGCTGTAAAACCATTAAAGTTAAAAGACATCCTTTCTAACTGCTTACTTTTTATAGGGGCAGGTGGATCCATGACCAGAGAATTGGCAGTTTTGGGTATTCCGGCCATATCTATCTATCAGGCAGAAACACTTTGCGTTGACAGGTATTTGGTGGATAAAGGTCGGATGAAAATTAATCCGACTATCAGCTATGCGGAAATCAATAAGGAATTGGATGATCGTAAAGACTCAGAAATAAACACAGCCATTCTTGACGAAGGAAAAAAGTCATTTCATAAAATTAAGGATTTGATTTTCGATTTAAAATGATGGAGTAGGCCTTTCGTCAAATGATATAGATTTGCTGTTTTAATTTGACCTTCCGGAGAGAGAGGGCCAAAAGTCTGGTCAGGGACCAGTGGCGCTATCGATGAGGGTCAGTACCGTCACTGCGAGAATTAACTTTTTTTAAACGCAGAAATCGGGAAGACGATGTGGTTTTTTATCATGTTGATTTTCGGCTAGTTAACAAACCCTACATCGGTTGAATCTTAGGGCAGGTATGTACGTGGGACCCCACGGTAAAACGAAACTTTCACACCAAATTGCACTCATATTACGGTTTGAAGTGACCATATAGCCTGTTTCTACGTATGTTTTTAACCCGAACTCCTATGTTACAATTGCCGGATTACTTGCTTTACAACAGGTGTGAGCAGGGTTTTTTGGGAAAAGGAATCCATCTGATACACCTAATGCAAACAGGTGCGCATCAAACCAGATCCCAATTCAGACCTCCCCCATACCGGTAAGCCACCTTGCCATCCTCATTTAGGGCCAATAAGTGTATCCATCCATTGTCACACAGATCTTTTACGGAGGGATGTTTTTCCAAAATGGCATTCATGGCATCGATTGGTGCTTCAATGATCACATTCAACCGTACCGGTTCATGCTGGTAGTTCTCCCCATCATGCAACGACTGCATGGGCAAGCCCACCCTTAGGTCACCTGAGTATCCTTCCAATACCCCCAGTCCGGAGGTAACGTTATGTAATGTTTTGTTGCCCGAACCAAAATTTTTGTTGTCAACGGTTGATCCGTAATACTGCAGATTGATCCAACTCGTCACAACCATTGGCGCGGTCATGATCAGTTCAAGGATAGCAAAATCCTGGTCCTTCCGCCAGTCGTAGGAATGCAGGAAGGATAGCCCCCCAAAGTTCAGGTTTTTGGTTCGCTCACGGGGAGCCACCACAAAGGTGTTGCAGCCCGCTAAACCCCACTCGGGACGAACCTGTGACCAATCCTTACTCCGGGCTAGGATCTCTTTATCCTGTTTTGTCACTATGGCCATTCGCAAGGCTCTCTCCGCACGTGCGGCGGTTCCGGCTTTTGCCAGTGAACTTTTCAATTCCTTAAACTCTTCGGCATAAGCAGGTGAGACCTCCTGCCCGTTGAATATGCTGATTTCATCTGTGGTCGTATCGTGAAGACAAGCCAAAAACACCGTGTCCTCAGGGATAAAGATATTTTCTTTCTTTAAATGTTTCCGGACGGCAATGTTATTAAGCACTGCTGCAGCTACTTTGGCATTGGGCTCCCCGGATCTTCCGCCACAGGCACCGCAATCAAGGCCGGTGGCATGGGGGTTATTTACGCTGGTAGCACCGTGTCCCACAATCAACACAAATCGGGCGAAATTTTCAGTGATCGACATGGCATTCAGGGCATTTTTTGCCATTTTAACCTGTTCTTCCAAAGGAATCCCTACCTTTTCGCCCTGGTGGGTGCTCTCATCCAGGCTGACACCCTTTTGCGTTAACATTTTTCCGCTCAACCCTATCTGATCAGGGTTTGGAACTGGCCGGGTCAATCCAAAGGAATCGGTAAACAATTTTGGCAGGTAAGACAATCCCACCGGACTCACAAAACTAAAGCAGCTTACCGCCCCTGATTTGAAAGATTTCCAAACCTGAGAGACCTGATGATGGAAGATGCGGTTTTTGTAAGCCCTCTGGTTCCGGCTTTTGGCAGCAAATTCTTCCAGAATAGTAGGCCCGGTAGGAATTAATACCGGACATTGTGCCTCTCCCTTTTCGTGGGCAAGGGGTATAAAGCGAATGGGAAAAGCAAAAAATCCGGCAAAACCAAGGGTCTCTATGTTGGTATTGACCTGTTCCAGGTTTCGACGAAAAACTTCTGACCGTACATCAATGCAAAATATAGCCTGAGCAAGCGGTCTTGCTGGTTTCCTGGCCTGGCTCGTTTTTGCGACCTGAAATTTAGCTATGAGTTCCCGCTGAACGGACATCTCAAATGCTTCCTGTAAGACAAGCTTTTCTGACAAGTCTTTGTTGATTTCTTTATTTTCACCTGCTTCGGAAAGGCCCTTTTTTGCATTTATCCACATCAAATCAAGGTCCGGATGGCTCAGGCATTGGTACAAGCTGGCTTCAGCGCAAATGAGCACTGCAAGAAAGGCTGTTAATGCGCCCCCTTTCTTACCATATAATTCATTGTCCCAATCCAGTCGGGCCGCATAAGCCGACCAGCCGCCCACCCGGAGCAGCAGGCGGTGCAGGTAATTGGGTAGATCTTCCTCTGATAAAGCCAAAATATCCATAGCTTGCCCAGCCGCTTTCAAAGGCTCTTCGGAAAAGGACCTTACGTATTTTCGAAAGTTTTTAAGGCCGGATATCTCGAAGGTAAGATCAACGGTTGCTTCGGCCTTCCAGGCTTCGAAAACGCCGGAATGCTGATTGGCTGTTTTCCAAAGGGCCTGGCCGGTATCAAAATAAGAAGCAGCCCAAGTGGAAATTCTGGCCGTAAAAAACCGGTTCCAGTCTTGGTTCGTAAACCCGGTGGCAACATCTGTAAGTGTGGCAATGGCAGGACCTCCTGGTTTTACATCGGCCCCTTTTTCCAATTGACTGATAAAGGTAGCTACATCAACTTTAAAAGAAGATTTTTTATCAATAGCGGCACGCAGGTCCTTATGGGTAATTTTGCCTTCATGGATTTTTTTGAGGTAAAAAGAAACCGGCAAGGTCATTTGAATACCTCCCACTGCAGCCAATTGCTCTGCCACGGAGTCAAAATGCCTGTCGGTAAGCCCCAGGTAGGGGTTAACAGTTACAAAACTCTCCAGCGGCCAAACTGGCGCAATTTTTTTGCAAGCCTGCTGCATGTGTTTTGAAAGGGAGATTTTTTTATCTTTCTTGGATCGTGTTAAAACTTGTTCTTCCATTTTCTTTCATTCAGTTTGTTTTGAATCCTTAATTGGTCTGGGCAAATTGTTAATGGACTGGATTTATGGCACCGGTGGCGATCATTGCACTATCGAAGACCTGAAAGCTGCCTGTCATGGGGAGATAAAAGCTGTGTAGCACCGATCAGCCTGTCAAACCAGGCGTTGGCATAAAAGCCATTCCGAACATGAATGGCGAGTGATTGGTAATGTGGCTTATGGGACAATTGCGGAGCTAAGATTTGCACCAAAACGACCAAGAAAAAACCAAGCAATAACAAACCGGAGAGCAGTATGTTCACCAAAGCCGGGATGCGGATATCCGGTACCTGCATACCCAGCAGGAAGTCCGTTCCAGCTTCTAGGGTAAAGAAGGACAGGATGACCAATATGGCCAACAGGCCCGCACGGCTCATCAATCTTGCATTCCATTTTCGGGCAAAAGCTGCTGCAAATAAACGTGACAGGCCCATAACGATGACGGCTCCTACGAACATCAAGGGCAGTTCATTTAGGGGATCAATCCCCCAAAGCCAGGCAAAGCCAGTGAACAACAGCAAGGAAAGTAATATGCCCAAAACTACCTTCAGGGGACTTATTGTCCGGGTTTCATCCAGCACCTTCATGGCCCTTATCACATCGATCGTGCTTCCTGATGATAGAAATGCATGGGCTTTGTAAAAGGAGTGTGCGACCAGGTGCAACATGGCCGCCGGATATACTCCCAGCCCACAAACCATCAAACTAAAACCCATATGCCCAACACTGGAGTAGCCCAATGCTGTTTTTATAGAAGTTTGGGTGAGATAAGCCACGGAAGCAAACAGGGCGGTAAGCCCTCCAAGTACCAACAAAAGAATAGGTGCTACTGTAGAAGCATCCATCACCCAGGCCATCCGAATAATCAGGAACGGCCCTGCATTTAACAGTCCCGCATGCAATAGGGCCGATACCGGAGTAGGCGTTTCCATCACTTCGATCAACCAGCCATGGGTAGGAAATTGAGCTGATTTTAAAACAGCAGCCAGGGCCAGAAACAAAGCGGAAAGCTCCAGGGCCATTGAACCGTTACCGGAAGAAAAATCATTTTTGATGGCAGTAAACATGATTTCCAGGTTACCTGTGCCAAATGTGTTGTAAAGTAAACCTATGGCCAGCAACACAGCCGCATCTCCAAGTCTGGCCAGGATGAACTTCTTTTTGGCGGCAATTTGAGCTCCCGGTCTTTCGGGATAGAATACCAACAACCGGTGCAGGGATATACTGGTCAAAACCCAGGAAAAAAAGAGCAGGCCAATGTTTCCTGATAGCACAAGCAATTGCACCGAAGCGATGGTCGCCGCCAGCTTTCCCATAAAGGCCCCTTGTTTGGGGTCACCATCCAGGTAGTTACAACTGAATTTTACGATAACAAAGCCCAGCAAGGCAATCATCCCCAACATGATCAGGCTAAGCGAATCCAGTCGAATGCTAAATCCAATACCTTCCATTCCCCACAAAGTAGATTCTATTAACCCCCTCCTGCCAACTAAAAAACTGCCAAAGCCCACAATTAACAGACTTATCAGGGTTGCGACTTTGCTAAGCGTGATGATTTTTTTTGGTCTGCATCCAGGCTGAAACCAGGAGGCTACGGCTGTAGCAACAAATACCAGCGGAGAGAGCAGGACGATTAGTGAAAGTAAATTTTCTGACATGTGTATCTATTTTTTTTCCGCTGCAAAGTTTTGAAAAAAAATCCATAAGTTTTTATTTAGATTTCGTATGAAACCCATAAATAAATTTTATGATAAATAACAACTTTGCCTTAAATGAACGGTACTGATGGAAAGGGTCCTTAGGAAAAAATTGTCCCTCCAGGTATGCCAGGGGCTACGGATGACAGATTTTAAAAATCACGGGAGAGGGGCCGCTGGCATTAGCGAAAAGCTTGTTTCACTGTTGAGCTTACTGGCGGCTAATGCCCTACAAATGCCAACTCATCTACACCCCGGGCTGCACCTCCTGCGTCGGCTTACCCGGGGTTACAAAAATTGAACCCCATCGGGGTGCTGTATAATGTCATCCCGATTTCAGCGTTTTTTTTTTAAAATGTTAGTTCTACCGATGATGTATTTAAAACTGTTGTCTTAAAATTTTACCCCTGAAGAAATTTTATAGTAAAGAAGACCTATATATTAAATATGCAAAGAGCGCAGGCCCGACAAAAAACCGGGGGTGCGGCAGGTTTGTGGGAGGAAGGATTTTTTTGTCTTGATTTCCTGCCCTCCGGGAGGCGGGTTTGGTACTTTTTCATCAAAGCCTGTCCCGAGCAGCACAGCGAATCGGGAGAAAAAGTACAATAGAAACAAGCTAAATTACCATAAATAGCCTTTAACTCGCCATTATCTATTAAAGAATGAGAAGTTTATATTCCCATATAATGCGAAAAACATATCGTCATCCCGATTTCTGCGTTTTTTAAAAAGTTAATTCTCGCAATGACGGGACTTGTCGTCACTTTTTTATAGCATCCACACTACTCCTGTGCCGCTTTAAAAATCGCATCCAGCAAACTTCCTTCTTCCTTGGTATCATTGCCCAGTTCCCAAAACATGATGCCACCCAGCCCTTTCTCCCGGGCATATTTCGTTTTTGCACTCACAGAAACGGTATCGTCATAGGAAACCATCAGGCTGTCTGTGGCATTGTACATATAGGGTGCTTTGGCCATCTCGTCCCAATAGCGCTGAAAGCTACTGTCCGGTTCATACTTTTCACGGATTTGCTGATAAGCCATCCAGCCAATATGGATACCGCCACTGAGCTGGTAAAGGCCGTTGTTTTCAGGAGGAACGCCCTTCCAAACCCTGCCGTAGAACGCACTTCCAATGACTATTTGACCAGGATCAACACCTTCTTCAATCAGGAAGTCCACGATTTTTTCTGCAGATCTTGGATGGGGATCTAAATTGGATCCCTTCTGGTACAGGCTATCCAAATATGCATGAAATGGCGTACCTTCAATATCCCTACTGCTCACATCTCCAAGAGGGGTATGGTGCCCGGTATATTCGGAAACTCCGGATACCTGATCATAAGTCATTACATTGGTACAATCGGCATATTTCATTACCTGGTTCAGCTCTATGTGCTCGTAGTATCGCTTCCAACCCGCCGAAGCGAAGGTCAGCAGTTTAGGCGTATCGAAGCTGTCCAGCATCTCCCTCAAACCCTTCATCAGTGCGGTGAAATTTTGGGTATCTGCTTCACGGGCCTTGGTGCCGGCACCAGATATTCCCGGATATTCCCAATCCATATCCATACCGTCGAGCTCATAAGATTCGATGAATTCCGAAGCACTTTGGATAAATTTGGCACGGCTCTCCTCAGTTAGCGCCATATCTGAAAATCCATCCGCACCCCAGCCTCCACAGGCAATCATTACCTTGAGCTCGGGATTGCGCTCCTTTTGCTTCACCAAAGCCTGGAGCTTTGGACCTGCTTCCTCAGGGTTTCTGAATTTCATCTCCCCCTCAATCACATGGGTAAAGGAGTAAATAATATGGGTAAGCTTTTCGACGGGTATCTCCTCTGGCTTATAATCCCGCTCGGGCACATAATAGGCCATGATCACAGGTTTTCCCGATTCACCAGTAATTGATGGAGAAATCTCAACCTCCTTGTTTGACTGAGATGAACAAGCATACAAAAACAGTAACAACCAAAACTTGGGGAGAATTGTATTTTTTAATTTCAATGGCATGTTTTTTAGTTTTGAGCGAACAACAGGTGTATACTTATTAGTTTTATTTATTTCTAAAGCTAAAAAAACTAATTTTTTTTGTGAATGTAGAAACAATACCGTAAAAATATCAAAAACCTGCTCCTCTACCAATTCTCCGGACGATGTGTTCAGAGCAAAAGCCACCAAAGAAGTTCTGATTTCATTTTTAAACCAATTACCTCTCAGAAACTTGCCGATATAGTAAATTGTCTTTAGAGAATAGTTTTTCTATCCAAAAAATTGCAATCTCACTATTTTCAAAACCAGCACTTTTGGATTTTTACCCTGACATAAAAGGGCACTCGTTACAACCTCCGGTTTAAAATAATCGCAAATTTTTTCTGTAACTAATCTTTTATCGATTCCTGGGCCTTCAATCTGTAAATGATCCAATTGCACAGAATAGCTCGTATATGCCTAAAGTCATGCAGCTTTCGGTATTTTCGAAGGTAATTCCTTGTGCTTCAATACCTGTATTAAACAGTGATGCGGTTTGAGGAATCCAGCCCTGTTTGGCGATCTGCCGGTAACGATAGGAGGAAATAAAGTCATTGGAACGCCTGCAAAAATATTTACCCAACAACACCATTCAATTTTTAATATGAGTACATCCAACAATTACAACCTGACCGGGTGGCATCCTCTGCCGCGACAAAGTACCATTGCCCGGGAAAGCCAAAACAAGGGGAAAGGAAAAAATAAAGTTCAAACGAAGAAGGCCCATGTGCACGAATCAGTGGTCTTGTATCCGGACCGCCAAACCATAGTTGACCTATTTGAGCAGCAGGCCGAAAAAAATCCGGAGGCCCTTGCTGTAGTGGATGGGGAAAGGCAAATTACTTTCGGGGCCCTTAATGCAAGGGCCAATAAGCTGGCCTACCTGCTGCAGGAAAGGGGCGTGAAAAGTGAATCCCTGGTACCGGTGCTAATAAACCGGTCACTGGAATCGGTAATTGGAATAGTCTCCATCCTAAAGGCTGGTGGGGCGTATGTACCTATTGATCCCTCCTATCCGGAATCGAGAATCCAATATATCCTTGAGGATACCGAAGCCAGGATATTGTTGTTCAGCAGGGATAGTACAGGAAAATTACCTCAAAAGCCCGGACTGCATGCAATTGAAATCGATGGATTGCCCACAACCAACTTGCCTGAATGGAATAGAGAGACCAGGCCAGTTCCGGAGCAATTGGCTTATGTGATTTATACTTCCGGATCTTCGGGCAAACCCAAGGGCGTCATGATAGAACACCGGGCTTTACTGGATCACTGTTTTGGCATCATTGAGGCTGCCGGATTTTCGAATTGCCGGTCCTTTGCCCTAATGTCTCCGCTGGTATTCGATGCCGGGCATTCCCTGTTGCACAGCGCATTTATCCTTGGTGCTGCCCTACATATTATCGCTGATAAGGCAGTCAAAAATGGAAACGTCCTTGCGAACTATTTTAATGATCATGAAATCGATTGTGTAAAGGTGGTTCCCTCTCTATGGCTTAGCTACCTCCGGGATCATTACCTTCCGCTGGCTAGAACAGTGATGTTGTTTGGTGGAGAACCCTTCCCGCTGGCCATACATAAAGCCTTACACCAGGCAAAATACCAAGGCAGCGTTTACAATCATTACGGCCCCACAGAAGCAACCATAGGAAAGTGTATTTTCAAGGTAGATTTGGCTGAGAAATATGAAAAAATCCCAATAGGCAGGCCTTTCTCAAATACACAAGTTTACATTGTGGGAGAAAACCTGAATTTGATGGGTGAAGGAGAAACAGGTGAATTGTTAATCGCCGGGGACGGCCTGGCGCGAGGCTACCTGAATATGCCTCAATTGACCAGTGAAAGGTTCATTTCAAATCCATTTAGTGAAACGGAAAAAAAATGTTACCGCACGGGCGATCTGGTCCGTTGGTCTAAAGATGCTCAACTTGAATACCTGGGCCGGACGGATAACCAAATTAAAGTAAGGGGATTCCGCATTGAACCTGGGGAAATAGAAACGGAACTGGAAAAGCACGAATCGGTCCGGCAGGCGCAGGTGACTGCATATTCCACCGAAAACGGTCAGGAGCATATTGTTGCTTATGTTATTCCGAATGGAGCACTTTCTCCGTCCAAATTGACTGAGTTTCTGAAAAGTTCCTTGCCGCAGCATTTGGTGCCCACACTTTGGCATAGCCTGGATAAATTTCCCCTCACCATCAATGGAAAACTGGATAAAAAATCCCTTCCTGATCCGGTAACACAGTTTAAGCCCTCCAAAGAGCAGCTGGTAGCCCTATATCCATTAGAAAAAAAGTTACTCCGGATCTGGGAAAATCTAAGCGGTATCAAGGGAATCAGCATTGGGGATAACATTTTTGAAATGGGGGGAAACTCCCTGTTGGCTATGCGCTTGACAGCTGCCATCAGGCAGGAGTGGAAAAAGGAAATCTCAGTAAAAGAGGTGTTTTATCATCCCACAATAAAATACCTCGCCAGACTTGTAGATAAACGCCAGGAAAACGAGACCATTAAACTGGAAAGATTTCAAAATCTACAGCATAATTTTCCGCTTTCTTATGGACAGGAAGGTTTGTGGTTGCTGCATCAGCTGGAAGGAAGTGAGGCATACCACCTGTCTCAGGTATTCCAGATCAAAGGAGATTTGCAGCCAAATATACTGGAAAACGCCCTAAAAAGCCTGGTAATGAGGCACCAGATTCTGATAAGCCGCATTGCCATAAACGAAGATGGAACTGCGGTACAGGTTCCCGGAAAACTGTCCAAATGGCGGATGACAAGGGAAAACGGAGAGGCTCGTTATAGTGGGTCTTCAGATCCTAAAGTAACAGAAAAGATAATCCGCATTATTCGCAAGCCTTTTGATTTCAGTTCCGAAGGAATGTTCAGGGCATCCTTAATCACTGTAAGTGAAGGCCATCACCTGCTGGTCCTTGCCATGCACCATATGGTCTCGGACGCCTGGTCCATGGCTATCATCAAAAAAGAGCTTAGCGAAGGCTACAAGCAGTCTCTGAAAAAAGATGCCATAAAATTACCTGCATTGCAAGTCCAATATGCCGACTATACCCAATGGCAGCGTAGCCTTGCAAGGCAAAATGCAATAAAGCCAGGTCTGGAATACTGGAACAAAAAGTTGGCAGGTGTTTCTCCCTTGCATCTTCCATTGGATTTTTCAAGGTCCAGGATGGAAAAGCAGGAGGGCAAAACGCTCCGATTTAGCCTGGACAAGGATCTTTATAATTCGGTAAAAAGAATAGCCCGGGAGCGAAACGCTACAATGTTCATGACGCTGCTGGCTATATTTAAGGTGCTTTTGTACCGGTACTCCGGGCAAAATGACATTTGTATTGGTACTGCTATATCAGGCAGGGAGCAGGAAAACCTCCAGCCCTTAGTCGGGTATTTTGTACGCACCCTTCCGCTCCGCTCTACAATCCATGGTAATCATTCCTTTACAAAAGTGCTTGAGGAAGTGAAAAACAATGCCCTGGAGTTATTTGAACATCAGGAAACTCCTTTTGAAAAGCTGGTTGAGTCCCTGGAAATAGCCCGAATAAAAGGCATGCATCCCTTGTTTCAGCAAATGTTCGTCTATCAGGATGCCTTAACACAATCCCTGGAACTTGAAGGTTGCGAAGTCAACCAACAGCATCCCGACCATGGGACTTCCACCTTTGACCTGACTTTTGAATTGCGGGAGTGCCGCTCAGGACTAGAGGGAAAAGTGGAATTTAAGTCACAACTTTACACACAACATACCATCTCGCGATTTATTAGACACTACCAGCAACTGGTACATGAAATTACCCATGCGCCAGAATTACCTATTGATCAGCTACCGCTGATGGACAAAGCCGAAAAGGAGCAGATCATACTACAGTTTAGCAAGTCACCAAACACGGAAAAAAACCGACAAATACCCGTCCACAGCGTGTTGACCATGATAGCAAACCAAAGATTCGCCAAGCCTGCGGCTACAGCACTGGAATTTGGCGAAGAAAAGATCAGTTATCAGGCCCTGGAGGCAAAGAGTGAACAAATGGCACGATACCTACGGCGAAAGGGTGTGAAAACCGGGGATAAGGTACCGGTATGTCTGCCCCGTTCCGAAGAAATGGTCATTAGCCTCCTGGGTATACTAAAAGCCGGTGCGGCCTATGTACCTATTGATCCAGCGTACCCGGAAGAACGCATCAAATTGCTGGCAGAAGCAGTCCACCCCAGTCTGGTGATCTGTCAATCAGTCCACCTACACTTTTTTGAGCAAGCAACCTCTCTGGTGTTGACGGACCGTGAAATGGATCAAATTTATCTGGAATCTGCAGGGGCTTTATCGCTTCAAATAGATCCGAAATTGCCTGCTTATGTCATTTTTACCTCCGGTTCCACAGGTTCGCCCAAAGGAGTATCTGTCAGTCACCAGGCATTGGCAACATCTACCTTAAGTAGAATTACCTGTTATCCGGAGATCGGAAATTCATTACTGGTTCCTTCCTTTGCTTTTGATTCCTCAGTAGCGGTCATTTTCGGAACTTTGGCAGCTGGTGGAACCTTGCTGCTTTGCCCATCGGCAGATTTGTACCGCACGGAGGAGCTCAGTCTACATCTCAACAAAACTGAAACCCTCCTCTGTGTACCTTCATTTTACCGGTTTTTACTGGAAGAAAACCTATTGGCAAATGCACCTGTAAAGAGGGTGACCGTTGCGGGAGAAAGCCTGAACGAATCTCTGGTTGCCCTTCATTATAATCTCCTGCCCCATGTGGATCTATACAATGAGTATGGCCCAACAGAAGCCACAGTCTGGGCGACAGTGGAAAAATTGGACCGGGAAGATCAGAAGGTGACCATCGGCCGGCCAAATGCCCACTCCAGCATTTACATTTTAGATAACAGTGGTGCTCCGGTTCCCATTGGTCTGCAAGGGGAGGTTTTTATTGGTGGAGAAGGCGTTGCCCAAGGCTACTTTAATCAGCCAAAATTGACCTGCACCAGATTTTTACCAGATCCCTTTTCAAAAAAACCAGGCGCACGGATGTACCGATCAGGTGACCTGGCCAAATGGCTTCCTGATGGAAAGATTTCTTTTTCAGGAAGACGCGACCAACAAGTAAAAATTAACGGATTCCGCATTGAATTGGAAGAAATTGAAGCTGCGCTAAATGGTCTTGCGGAAGTAAAAGTCGCCGCAGTCACCTTGAGCAAAACTCAAAATGGAACAGCCCGGTTGCTAGCCCATGTGGTGGCTGAGAAAAGCCTGTCATTGCTGTCTGATCCGGTGAAAAAGGAACACGTATCCGGTAGCCTGGAAAAGGTGGTTCCCCGGTACATGGTTCCAGGAAATTGGCGGTTTCTCTCTGCCCTCCCATTGACCGCAAATAAAAAAATAGACAGAAATAAACTGTCTGAAATGGGTTTACCTCCGGAAATTAAGGAATCCAGGCCACCTGCTGATCCGGTAGAACTGGCCCTATGTGGAATTTGGAAAAGGATTTTAAACATGGATGAAGTCAGTACGACAACCGATTTTTTCGTAGCAGGAGGACATTCCATTTTGGGCATAAAATTGCTCGCTGCAGTGCGCAGGGAAATGAATGCGGCCATTGGTCTTGGTGATTTGTTTTCAGCGCCTACCATCTCCGGGATGGCAGAAATCATCAGGTCAAATGGCCAGAAAAAGGCTTTACCTCCCATCAAAACAACTGAGGCAAAGCAAATCGGAGAAGTCCCTCTCTCCTACAGCCAGGAAAGTTTATGGGTCATTGACCTGCTTGAAGGTTCGGACCAGTACCATATTCCCCTTGTTCTCAGGTTGAAAGGAGCTATTGATCCGGTGGCTTTGGAAAAGGCGCTGAAACAAATGCTTCTCCGGCACGAGGTGCTGCGTACCGTCATACGACAGAAGGATGGCAAACCTTATCAGCAGGTGATGGACCCTGGAAATTGGAAATTGGCGAAAAGCTCACCCATCTCTGATGAAGATTTACATGCGCAGATCCAATCGATGAACACTGCGCCATTTGATTTGAGCAGGGATTATATGTTACGCGCCGGGCTGTTAACGGCTGGTCCTATGGAAGCTGTTCTGGTAATCACCTTTCACCATATTGCTTTTGACGGCTGGTCGCTTCCTTTATTCCTGGAAGAACTGGCAGATTTTTACAAAGCAGCGTGTAAAGGAGAAAAATGTGTCCTGAGCCCACCGGTTCAATACCGGGATTTTGCCCTTTGGCAGCGGAAATACCTTACCGAAAAGACGCTGCAACCGCAGCTTGAGTATTGGACATCAAAACTAAGGGGAATAACACCTCTCATGAATAGAGAAGGAGAATACAGCGGCCAAAATACGGATAATGCTGGTACTGAGCTTTCCTTCGTCCTTCCGGAAAATCTGAAAAATCGATTGCAACAAATGAGCAATCAGCAGGGAGTCACCCTATACATGACTTTATTGGCAGCTTTTAAGGTCTGGCTGCACCGCTTTTTTGAGCGGGAAACGCTTTGTGTAGGCACACCTACCTCCGGGAGACAGCACCCGGATTTGGAAAAGGCCCTGGGCTATTTTATCAACCCCTTACCCATCAGGTCTTTTATCAGAAAAGGGATGAAATTCACCGATTTCCTGGATCAGGTAAAAACCAATTGCATGGAAGCCTTTGAAAACCAGGACCTGCCTTTTGAGAAAATCGTAGCAGCTACCAACACAGAAAGAATTATCGGGCAAAATCCACTGTTTCAGGTGATGTGCTCCTTGCAGGAAGACAGTCCGGTAGCGCATGAAGCATATCATTGGGGAGAACAGCTGGAACTCACTGCACTTGACAGCCTGCAGATCAAAGCCAAGTATGACCTCAGTCTGATTTTCACTACTACCGGACAAGCTCTGAAAGGCAAAATCACCTGCAAAACCAATAAGTTTGGCGAAGATCAACCGGGTCAATTTGTTACCGAATACCGGCAAATACTCGAAAGGATATCAGGGGACCCTGAGCAGAACATTGGCTCCCTGATCCTTCCTGAGGCTAATCCTCAGTTGTCCGAATCGGCAGCCCTTCCTCCCTTTTTGTCATCGGATTTTATCCCTGTACACAAGCAGATCAGCCAAGCCGCCGAAAGGGATCCTGAAAAAATTGCGGTAGTTTGCAACGAGCAGGCTTTATCCTACCATGATTTAAATCAATCTGCCAATCAACTGGCCCATTTTCTCATCGAAAAAGGCATGGGACCCGGAAAGGTGGTAGGTATCCTGATGGACCGCTCGATTGAGATGATCATCGCCATTTTGGGAACCCTAAAAACCGGCGCAGCCTACCTTCCTGTAGACACAGGACTTCCAGAAAAAAGAATCCTTTACATGCTGCAGGATAGCTGCCAACTGACCATTTCCGGAAAGCCATTTCGCAAGGGTGTGGCTCTGAAAGGGAAACTGCTTGAATGGGATACGTTTACTGCTGCTAAAGAACACCTTCCCCTCTCTGAGCCCGGGCTTCAAACCCGTGCAGAGGATTCGGCTTATATTATATACACTTCAGGCTCTACCGGAAAACCAAAGGGTGTGGTTATTTCCCATGCCAACCTGCACCATTTCCTGACCGCCGTATCCGATTCACCGGGCATTCACCGTGATGACCGATTTCTGGCTGTCAGCTCTGTATCTTTCGATATTGCCATACTGGAAACTCTGCTTCCTTACGTTTATGGTGCCCAATGTTACGTACTGGACGAAAGGCAGCGGAAAGATCCCAGGGAAGTACTGTTGGCCTTCGAAAAATTTGAAATTACTACTGTTTTCGCAACGCCAACCCATTGGAAAATGCTGCTGGAAATCGGATGGGAAAAGCGTTTCGAAAACCTGCGGATTATCAGTGGGGGAGAAGCGCTCTCCCTGGAACTTGCCCAAAAATTATTGCTTCGCTGCAAGACCCTTTGGAATATTTACGGTCCTACAGAGACTACGGTTTTTTCCACGATTAAGGAAATAAATGCTAGTGACAAAGAGATTTCGGTAGGGAAGCCAATTGCCAATACGAAAATCTATATCCTCAACGAACATGGACTCCCGGTTCCGGAGGGCCAGGAAGGAGAAGTTTACATCTCCGGGGCAGGGGTAGCCAAAGGGTACCTCCACCAGCCGGAGTTAAGTAAAAAAAGGTTTTTGAAAGATCCATTTGACTCCTCCGGAGAGCATACCATGTATAAAACCGGGGACCTGGGAAAATCTCTGGCAGAAGGCGAATATGCCGTCCTGGGTAGAATCGACCAGCAGGTAAAAATCCGCGGTCACCGGGTTGAATTGGAAGAAATAGAACGGGTATTGAAAAATGAAGCAAAACTAAAGGAGGTAACCGTCATTTACCTTCAACCTGAAGCTGGAAATGGAATGCTCTTCGGTTTTATTAACGGAACAGCAGAGACCTTTGCTCATAACAAATGGCAACAGGTATTGGGATTGAACGTAATGGAAGTTTCTGAAACGGTTAGCTCTTCCTGGAAAAAGAAGCTGGGAGCACATTTGCCGGCTTATATGGTACCCGATAGGTATTGGTACCTGCAGAAGTTCCCTTTGACCTCCAGCGGTAAACTGGATAGGCGGCAACTGGCCGCAATTGCAGAAATAGGATTGGAAACAAATCCACATATTGATCCGGAAAGCCCAGGCAATCCCATAGATTCGGCCATTGCGAATACCTGGCAAAAAGTACTGCACCTGCCTCGGGTAAACCCCACAGACAATTTCTTTGAAATCGGTGGACATTCTCTGGCAGCAGTTCAGGTAATGGCAGCACTTGAAAGCCGGTTCGGTATCAAACTTCCGCTGGCACTATTTTTCAAGCACCCTGTTTTGAAGGATCTTTCCATGGCCATGCAGTCTCAGGTGACGGAAAAGCAACATTGGGAAAGTTTGGTACCCATAAAGCCTGAAGGCAGTAAAACACCCCTTTTTATGGTGCATGGCGCCGGATTGCATGTAATGCCATTTTATGAACTCACTAAAAAACTGGATCCCAACCAACCGGTCTTTGGGCTACAGGCAAATGGTCTGGACGGTAAGGAGCAACCCTTGGAGAGTATTGAAGCCATGGCGGCACATTACATTGCGGAAATTGAAGGTAAAGCCCATCAGGGTCCATATATATTGGCAGGCTATTCCCTGGGTGGCATTATCGCCTTTGAAATGGCAAAACAATGGCGGCGATCTGGAAAAAAGATAGTGGCCCTAATCCTCCTTGATACCTATGTTTTCCCTTCAAACCCAGATTCCTTTTTTGATAGGTTGGAATTTAAATTCCAGAAGATTTGGTTTGATTGTTCACTTTTGGCACATCATCCAAAGCTTCTATTGAATAAAAAGAAAGCTTCCTGGGAGCGAAAAAAGAGCGTTTTACTGTCCATTTTCAAAAAATCAGAAAATACCGGTCTGAGTCCACTTGAGCAGACCTTGCAGGACCTGAAACGCAGGCACCGTGAAGCCATGTACCGCTATCAACCGACCTATTATGATGGAGAGGTGCATTTGCTGCGGGCAAAAATTCCTACCAATTATTTTCATGACCTCAGGTACCTGGGATGGAAGCCTCTCGTCAAAAAGTTGACCATTCATGAGGTAGAAGGCACCCATACGGAGCTATTTTCTCCGGAGAACAGGAAACACTTAGCGGACACCATTCAGCTAATACTCGATCGAAAAACGTAGTACGAGAAGGAATTGATATTTTAAGACCTTGCCGAAAAAATACCCCTTAACCCCTTAAAAAGGGGGATTTCGTTCAATCTGGGTTTTTTGTTTACTTTTTTGATTTACAGTTTTTACAACCGAATTTGTACTTTGCCACCAACGACAAATTCCATTTTCATCTGCCAAAAAAAATCTATGTGAATCCCTGGTGAATCCTTTTGCCCATTGGTGAAAAGCTCCGTTAGGAGCGGGCAATCTGGTAACCATGGGGTTCAGCCCATGGGTACAGGCCGGTCCCTGAAGCTTAAGTGCCGTAGGTACGGATCTCTCCTTTCGGTCTATCAGCAGCTTATGGTTTAAACCCATATCGGTCGTGCCTACGGCACTGGGGGTTGTGGTGGTTTAGTATGTGCGTAATCAGGATGCCTAATCCTGCTTATCTATATGGCAAACAGCGCAGCTCCTTGGGGTTTGCAATCCCGTGGACAGATAAAGGAGATTTGCAATTCCCGGACATGTGCGAAAAAATCACATCCATTCACTTGCTTAAACCACAAGAGAAAGGGGGATTTGCCTAGTAAATCCTATATTTTCTTTTGCAAAAGAGATTGCTTTATTTACCAGAAATAACGACATTTATTAGCATCCGTTAGTTAAGTGGAATACAGCCTGTTTTTCCTTGCCATAAAATACCTTGCATTGTTTCTATTTGTATTTCTTGGATCGGCAACATTTCCACAGTACCCAGTTTTGACGATATCTTCTGTTCCCTCGTCAACAGAAGTTTCATTAAATCCACTTACGAAGTATAAAGCCAGCCAAAGCGATGAGCCAGGCCAACACTCGAGACACAGGCCCAAAACGCCTGTCTATAAGGTAAGAATTTCTTTTTCTGCCAGCGAATATTTTACAGACGAACTCAAGCAACTGTATACTACCAATACCATCGAGATCGTTGGCTACATTCTGGAGCATCTTAGGACACTGGGCTGTTTGGAATCTGACCTGACGATAAAGATGATTCAGGCGCAATACGATGTGCTACAAGCAGCCATCGAACAAGAGGCTGAACGAGAGCCCCTATCAAGCAGCGAGGTGGATAGCGCAATGAACGACGGCAACTATCATGAAGCTATTCGTCTCTTGAAAGTCGCTATGGATGGGGAAACGGATGGCTTTAGAAAAGGAATGCATTCTTTTCAGATCGCTTCCATCCAATACAAGGAATTGGGACTTTTCGAGCAGGCTCACAACAATGCCCGGCAGGCTGCTGAATTGGCAGGCAACTTTGGCAAAACCTGCCTACTCTTGGGGGATATTTACTTAAGAATGAGCAGAACTTGTGGCGAGAGCTGGCAGGAACGCCTGGCAGTTATCGCGGCAATTGAAAAATACGAACATGCACGGAAGATCGATACCACCGTGGTAATTGAAGCCAACCGACGCATCTTGAACCTAAAGGGAAGCTTACCGCTGAGAGAGGATGCCTTCCAGCGTTCTGTTAATCCGGGTGATAAAATTTTAGTAGGTTGGGCATCGATGAAACCATCACGGTTCGCTTTCAATAATTCCCGATTCTATTTGTTTTCTTTATCATCTTTTTTCGTTCTTAACTAAGAACACTTGAAGTTGCTTTTCCGAGAGCGTGGCAAATCTAAAATGGAACAACTTAGGCCATGTAATCTGAAATTCCGAGATAACAGATTTAGCGCAGCATTCGATTGCTATTGGTTAAAATAAATCATACCATCAACTACCAGATCAACCCTACATTTAAACTTCAGAAAAACTCCTTATCTACCAATTAAATATCCTATATATGTGAAATATTCAAATGTATCATTAACGAATAATACCGGGTGAAATAACCGCAATAGCCTAAATAAAGACCTGCTATATCAAACATGATAAAAACTATTTGTATTGCATTACTGATCGTATTGTCCGGTTGCTGGCAAGCAAAGCCGGTAATATCGCTCCCCTCCCGGCCAAATCTACTGATAATCCTGGTCGATGATCTGGGCAAGGAATGGGTCAGCCATTATGGTGCGGCGGATATTTCCACGCCGGCCATCGATGCCCTGGCCAGAAGTGGCATCACCTTTACCAACGCCTATGCCATGCCCCAGTGCACGCCCACAAGGGTCAGCTTGTTGACGGGTCAGTATCCCTATAGGCACGGATGGGTAAATCACTGGGACGTTCCGCGCTGGGGCGGAGGAGCCCATTTCGACGAAAAGCGTTATCCCTCTCTTGGAAGGGAAATGAAAAATGCGGGCTACACGACCTGTATCGCCGGCAAGTGGCAAATCGATGATTTCCGCGTGGAACCCGACGCCCTCACCAAAAACGGGTTTGACGCCTATTGCATATGGACGGGCTACGAATCAGGAGTAGCAGCAAGTGCCAATAGGTACCAGAACCCCTACCTGTACACAAAAGAAGGCAGCAGCACCCATAACGGCGAATTTGGCCCCGATGTATTCAAGCGATTCATCATTGATTTTATCCAGGAAAACAAAGAAAAACCCATGTTTATTTACTACCCCATGGTCCTGACCCATACTCCCTTCGTCAATCCACCCGATAGCAAGGAAGTGGACGACCTGGGTAGACACAAAGCCATGGTAGCCTATAGCGATCGGATTACAGGTGACCTTGTTAAGGCGCTGGAAGATGCGGGAGTGCAAGACAACACCCTCATTATCTGGACAACGGACAATGGCACCACTGGAGCAATTACTGGACATCGAAATGGGTTTTCCGTACCAGGGGGAAAAGCAAAAACCATCGAATCCGGCATCAATGTACCTTTCCTGGTGAGCTGGCCCGAAAAAATTTCGGCCAATAGGGTTTCAGATGCGCTGATTGACTTTACGGATATTTTTCCTACCTGCCTGGAACTGGCAGGAATTCCGGAAAAAAAACAAAGGGATTCGGAAAATGAGCGATTTGAGATCGATGGCTTCTCCTTTCGTGATGTCTTGATCCACGGGGACCAATCTTCCCAGCGAAACTGGATTTTAGCCATGGGAGGCGGAAACAATGCCGCGCTTACGGAAAACGGCGTGGAAAATCAATACATGTTTCGCGATCGTGTCGTACGAAACAAACAGTACAAGTTGTACATCAATTCGAAACAGGAACCTGAAAAATTTATCGATTTACTTGCCGACCCGATGGAAACGACCAATCTACTCGACAGCCTGCATACCGAAGAAAGAATGCGGCATTTCCACCAGCTCCGAGAAATCATTCCTACCTTTCCGGAAAAGGACAGCGACCCAAAATACACCCCAAACCCTGCCCAAACTTGGGATGTGCCGATAACGGAACAAAGTCAGGTGTGGAAAAAGCAATAACCCAGACAGAAACAGATCCGAAACCACTTAAATCCGGCAGTAGGAAGGACCATTCACAAACGAAAAATAAGATGAGAGAAGCACTCCATAAACAAAAACGGCATCTTGAAATGTTCACGCGTTTTGAGCGATACCTGTTGGTTTACACATTTGCTTCGCTTTCTTTTGCATGTGGAGAATCGGATCCCGCCCGACTCAGCCTGCCATCCCTGGTTCAGGAAATACAAGTGGATGCTCGAATAGACGAAGGGGTATGGGCGCATTCCCAGGTGCTGGAAAGCCTGATTTCCCCCTGGCCAGGAGAAGAGGACCACGACAAAACACTTTTCAGGGCTTTTGTTTCCCCAAACCATTTCAATTTTTCCTTTGAGGAAAGGGACAATTCCCTGACAACGGTAGCCTTTCAAGACGAGACATCCGTAGAACAGGAGGATCGGGTGGAGCTGTTTTTCTCCAACGATACTACCTTGACAAAATATTACTGCATTGAGATCGACCCAAATGGAAATACGCTTGATTATTCCGCCTCTTTCTACCGCAATTTCGACAAAACCTGGGATTTTTCCAGCAAAGAACTGGCTACCAGAATCACCGACAACGGCTACCTTGCTGAAGGTAAAATCTCCCTAACCGAACTCGGCGAACTGGGGATCTCATTCCCTTTTTATATTGGGATCTTCCGGGCCGACTTTAAACCTGAAGGGGAAAATGCGGTTACCTGGTTTTCCTGGCAACGACCAAAAAGTAAGACACCCGATTTTCACATCCCCTCGGCTTTTGGAGAAATAGTCCGAATAGAGTAAATTACCTGCATGAGAAATATCATGCTTGTCCTCCTTGCCTGCTGCTTTGCAGGTGCCTGCCAAACCGCATCCACCGACCCGAACCGTCCATTAAAGGCACCAAAGGGATATCTGAATGAAACCTTGATGAATATCGCCTATGGATTGGGCATGTTGGATTTGATTGAATCCGAACCTACGGTTCCCGAACATATAGACGCCTTTAGGGATATTACCTACAAAACCATCGATGGGCTGGAATTGCAGCTCGATATCTTCCGGAAAAAAGGCTTGAAGGAGCCAGCCCCCACCCTGATTTTTGTGCACGGCGGTGCCTGGAAAAAGGGCAAGCGTCAGGATTACCTACCCTACCTGATCGATTACGCAGAAAAAGGCTACGTTACCGCTACCCTTTCCTACAGACTTTCTGGCGTTGCAAAGTTCCCGGCAGCAGCGCAGGACGTCAATTGTGGCATAAAATGGATCAAACAACATGCGGCGGAGTACGTCATAGATCCGGATCGTTTGGCTTTGATCGGAGGCTCCGCAGGAGGCCATCTTTCCCTATTGCTTGGCTACGGCGGCGAAGAACCTTTATTTAATCAGGATTGCATTCAGGGTGTGGACAGCGCTGTGAAGGTGATAGTGGATTTTTACGGTCCCGTCGATCTGACCACCACATATGCTATTTCCACCGAACAGGTGCAAAGCTTTATGGGCACTAGCTACGAGCAGGATTCCGAAATGTACCGATTGGCTTCGCCAAGTACCTTCATTTCGCCCGACGATCCTCCAACGCTCATTTTTCAGGGAACCATCGACTCCCTGGTACCGGTCAGTCAGTCAGATTCCCTCCAGCGTTGGTTGCAGCAGGCAGGCGTTCCAAATGAATACCACCGACTAAAAGGCTGGCCCCACACTATGGATATGGCGCAGGAGGTAAACGAATATTGTCAGTATTATATCGATCGTTTTTTACAGCAATACCTGTAATCCGTAAAGCCGTGATTTGATCTTCTGCTTTGCTACCGATGACGCCGCTAAAGTAAACGCAACCCCCTTTCGTTACAGCGAGTGGGCGGGGAGGTAAACATCATATCTTCTCAAACACCGTACGAAAACTACAGGCAGCGGCCAACCTACCATGCAGATCAGCAATCGCGACCCGCTCCTGCTCCGTACTGTCCCGATGACGGATGGTGACGGTATCGTCTTCCAGTGTCTGATGATCTACCGCAATGCAGAATGGAGTACCAATCAAATCCTGCCGGGCGTAACGCTTACCGATAGAAGCAGCCTCTTCGTATATAATGTTGAAATCATACTTCAACTGTTCAAATATGGCCTTTCCTTTTTCAGGTAATCCGTCTTTTTTAGTCAACGGCAGGATTGCCGCCTTGACCGGCGCAAGTGCCGGGTGGAACTTCAGGTACGTCCGAATCTTATCCCCTGAATTCTCTTCCACGTAAGCATTACACAATGCCATCAGAAACAATCGGTCCGCACCGATAGAGGTTTCGATCACATAAGGTATGTAATTCTGATTCACTTCGGGATCGAAGTACTGCTGCTTCTTTTTGCTGTAATCCTGATGGGCCTTCAGGTCAAAATCGGTACGGGAATGAATGCCCTCCACTTCCTTAAAACCAAAAGGAAACTGGTACTCTATATCCAGTGCGGCATTGGCATAATGAGCCAATTTATCGTGATCGTGTCGGCGAATTTTCTCCTCCGGAATCCCCAGCGCCTTGTGCCATTTCACCCTGGTATCTGCCCAGTGCCTGTACCATTCCATCTCTGTACCGGGACGGACAAAATATTGCATTTCCATTTGCTCAAACTCCCGCATGCGGAAAATAAACTGCCTTGCCACGATTTCATTCCGAAAAGCCTTTCCAATCTGGGCGATGCCGAAAGGAACTTTCATACGAGCAGTCTTTTGAACATTCAAAAAATTAACAAATATACCCTGTGCCGTCTCAGGTCGCAGGTAGATGGTAGAGGAGTCCTCTGACACTGATCCTACCTGGGTGGAAAACATCAGGTTAAACTGACGGATTTCGGTCCAGTTGGCCGTGCCGCTCAGCGGACAGGTTATGCCCTCATTGATCATCAGGTCTCTCAGGGCAGCAAAGTCCTCAGCATCCAGCAACTTGCCCATTGCTGCCAGTAGTTCCTTTGCCCGCTCCACTTCTCCTGCCTGCTCGTATTGGGCAGCTTTTTCCTCAATCAGCACATCGGCACGATAGCGTTTTTTACTGTCTTTGTTGTCCACCATGGGATCATTAAAGCTATCCACGTGCCCCGAAGCTTTCCAGGTGGTGGGATGCATGAAAATGGCCGAATCCAGGCCTACAATATTGTCATTTAGACGAGTCATGGATTCCCACCACAAGCGCTTGAGGTTATTTTTCAGTTCTACCCCATATGGACCGTAATCGTAGACTGCCTGCAAGCCGTCGTAAATTTCCGATGAGGGGTACACAAACCCATACTCCTTGGCATGGGCGATAATATCTTTAAGCAGATTGCTTTCCTGAGGTTGTGCTGATTTTGCCATGGGCGCAAAATTAAGCAAAAACCCATAGCGTACAAGATTTTTACAAATCTCCCTGCATCAGGTAGGTCCGGATATGGGCAATATCCTGAGCGGTAAGTCCCATTTCTTCCGGTTTGGGCATCAGGCTAATGGGTATCTGGCGTTTTTCGGCTACCTCGGATGCCGGGATCACATAGCGTTGTCCCTGACTACTCAACACCGTCACCACCGGACCATTGGACTGCAATAGGCCGTAAAGAACGGCCTCGTTTTTCAACCGAACCAACCAGGCTTCCGATCCAAATCCAATGGCGGCATCGGGCTGTACAATGGCATTCACCAGAGTAGGGGCATCCATTTTTTGCCGGATTCCGCTAAGGTTGGGACCAATTTCATTGCCTGAATCACCGATCCGGTGGCAAGTCAGACAGTTTTGTGTGGCCAGTACCTTTCCCTTTGCTGCATCCCCCTTAAGTTCGTTTACTTCCCCCTCCAGGAAATCCTGTGAGGTACCAAAAAAATGTTCCAACAAGCGCTTAACGGCTGGCCTGCCTTCCATGTCCCATTCTTCCGGGAGCTGTCTTTGCAGGGAATCAGGGAAATTCCCCTTTACGGCCAACAAAGCCAGCTGTAACCTCCCTTCGGAACTTTCAGAAAGACGGCTCAGGGCTTCCTGCTGCTGATCGGCGTTTGCCAGACTATCGCTCAGCATTTCCAGCGCTGCCCGGAGTTCCGGTTGACCAACCGGCATATTGTCCACTGGCGGCTCCCAATCTGTTAGAAAAGCCTGCCAATCGTTGTATTTTCTAAATTGCAACCACCAGCTGGCTTGTTCGGCTAATATGCCTTTTCCCTCTGTCAGCCCCAGGAATGCTTCCACCGCCTCCTGATGGGGGATAAAAGCCAGTGTTTCCAGTGCCTGTCTCCTTTTTTCCTCGTTCAGGGCCTCGCTTTCCAACCGAACCTTCAGTGCCGGAATAGCTGCTTCGGGATGGAGCTCCCAGATCAGCGAAGCCTGCCCGGGACTCCAATCCAGAGGATCCAACTTTCCCCATTGACTTTGAAACACCTCATTGGCCCTTTCCCTGAGTGCGATTCCAAGGGCATTCCGGTACCAGGGATCCGTTCCATCATAAGCTTCGATCAGGGCAGTATAAAGATGTGCTGTCTCTTCAAAATCAGTTTTCCGCAAGAGAATCGCAAGTTCCCGGTTCACCAGAGGAGCTGCCTGGCCAATCAGTGCCTCCGCCTCCTGAAGCAAGCTTTCCGGGGCGAAGGCAGCCAGGGCCCGGATGGTGGTAAGGACCAATTCCGGATCATCATCCTGCAGCAAGGGCAGTACCTTTTCCAATCCCGGCTCAGCCATTCCTGCCAGCAGCCAAATGGCTCTTGCCCTGTAAAAAGGGTTGTTGTCATCCAAAAGGGATTCCAGTTCGGGAATGACCGGGGAGCCCTGCGCTTGCAGGAGTTGCGCTGCCCGGGCGCGTATGTGGACAGCAGGGTTGCGCAATGCCTCTACCTGACCTGATACGGTGGCGAAATCGATTGCAGGTTGGGTATAGTCCTTCCCTTTTTTGGTGATCCGGTAGATTTTGCCCTGGCCCTCCTTGTCCCGCATCTGGTGCCCGCCCACGATGGGATCGTACCAATCGGCCACAAAAAGGGAACCATCCGTTCCGAGGGTCACATCACTGGGGCGAAACCATTTGCTGGTATCCGCTTCTACCTGATGCCAGATGTAACCTTCATTATCCACATCTACAGAAGCGATAAAATTTTGTCTGTCGGCCAGGGAGTATCCGGCCCCCTTAGGCCTGGGATGATAGCCAAAAATGATGTTTCTACCCGCATCAGCACTGAGTAACAGGCCCCGATAGGCTTCTCCCAACTCATCTCCTTCAATACGCAGCATTCCTGTGGGAGAACCGGCACCGTAGATATCACCCACAGGTAAAACGCCAGGGTCATCCTGGTGCCAGTGCGCTTCTGCTATGGTCTGACCCGGCCTGCGGTCCGCTTGCCAGGTGCGGTCTCCCTCTTCGCTGAAAAAACCGGCATTGCTGCCTTCCATCAGCCAGGTAGTGCGACAGGAAGCGGTCTGGTCGTCGTTGTCGCTTTGCCACATATTGCCAAAGGAATCCACAAATACCTCGTAGGCATTGCGGAAATTATGGGCCATCACTTCCATGCCGCTGCCATCGGGATTTACCCGGACGATCAGCCCGCCGGTATATACCTGACCATCATCGCTTACCTGGGAAGGTAGATTTTCCTTACTGTAGGGTGTGTATTCGTTGTACACGCTGCCGGAACGCAGGGTCCAGCCACCTTTGTCCCTTACCTGATGAGGCCCGGCATTTCCGGTGATGAAATACCACTTGCCATCGGGTCCCAGTTGGCCTGCATGCAGGCCATGATCGTGGTCCCTACCACCGAACCCGGTTAAAAAAACTTCTTTTTTGTCAGGCAGGTCATCTCCATCGGTATCGGTATAGATGATGACATTGGGAGAGCAGGATACCACTACCTGGTTACCGATCACGGCTATGCCCAGGGGGCTGCGCAGGTCCTCGTCCTGTACAAACACCTGGGAAGTGTCAGCCTTTCCATCCCTGTCCCGGTCCTCCAGGATCATGATCCGGTCTCCTGCTTCCCGTACCAGGTGCCCATCCGCATTGCGGAAGTCCCTGTAATTGACCGCTTCGGTAAGCCATACCCTGCCTTTGGCGTCAACATCCATGTTGGTGGGATTGTAAAAGATGGGGCTGCTGGCCCACAAACTAACCTCCAGGTCGTCCGGCACAAACAATAATGGCGCATCATTTCCGGACTTTTCTCCACAAGAAAGTGTGGCGAGTAAAATGGAAAAGGCCAAGATCCGGGATGTTTTCATCTGTTTATAATTTGATTTTTAATGGTCAGTTGGAATCTCGCATGTTCCCCCCGATAGTGATCTGGACCCTCTGGGCATCCCACTGTGTGGCGTTCTCTTCCTGCTCGGTTTCATAAGCTAGTTTTGAATAAGTTGCCTGACAAATTGCAGATTTTGTTGGTAGGCAGGTAATATGGCAGCATCCTTGGGAAGAGCTCCTTCCATGATGATCCATTTGCCATAGCCGATTTTTTCCAGGGTAGATTTCACCCGGTTAAAGTCGACCTTGCCCTGCCCCAACAGGTTACCATTTTCCTTAAAATGGATTTCACATATGTGATCAGTCCCCAGCAACTCCATTTCCCGGAAGATATCGTAGCCCATTTCCGTGGCATTGGCCACATCATAATACACCTTCACATGGCTGGAACCTACAGCCTGAATGATTTCCAGATGCTCTTCGGCAGAAAGCCAGGATTCAATGGCCAGGAAAACATTCATTTTTTCTGCTTTCGGAGCTACTTTTTTCAATCTTCGGATTACTTCTGCTTTGCCCTTTTCATCTCCCCTCAAATCCCCCTCTCCAAAAAAGGCCAACAAAATCACCTGGCATCCCAAAACGCCGGCCACATCAATGGCGTCTGAAACCCAAGCGGCTGTTTCCGGAGCCGATTTATAGGGCACCCGGTTCAATTCGCCAATGGCGAGGCTGGCAATGGCTACTCCTGAATTCCGGGAGGCTTTCATATAGGCTTCCTGCACGGAAGCTTGCCGCAAATGCATGTCGTTTTGTGCAGTCCCCAGGCTTACCTGTACCCCATCCAATCCGATTTCCCTGGCCAGGGCAAAGGCTTCCGGATCGGAGGTCTTTCCGATGGACCAGTCACATGCACCAATGGAGAGGGTGGGAAGCCTTTTGTTGGAATACCCAAATACCGGATTCAAAGCTGCCAGGGCTCCCAATAATCCCATTTTTTTTATTAATTTTCTCCGATCCATTTGTTGCATTACTTTGCTTATCTGGTTCCTGTCATGCGGTACACCTTTCCATCAGCTTTGGTAAAAAGGTACATTTCTCCTTCCTTGTCCCTTGCCAGCCGCAAATCCACCCGATTACTTCCTGAGAGTTCAGAAAGGGGTATGGAGTTTCCCTCAAAGCTCACTTTCCATTCATAAACCGGCGCCAGGCTACCGCGCTCTAAATCCGCTGTTTCCACATAAAACAGTCTTCCATGAACTATGTCGCCAAACAGGTATTTGCCCTGCAATTCGGGAATTTCAGACCCCTGGTATTCATAGCCTCCGGAGATGGCATTGCCTTCATCATGGTCATACATAGCTACCGGGTAAGTATAGCCCAGCTCAGCATCATTTTCGGGCAAGGGAAAAACCTGGTTCAGATCCATTTCAGGTTCGATCACGAAAGGTCCCTCCCGGACAGGCCAACCGTAATCATCTCCGGGCTGTACAATGTACAGGGATTCAATCTGTCCCTGGCCGATATTGGTGGCCAGCATTTTCCCATCAGCGGTCCAGGTAATCCGGTGAGCATTGCGAAAACCATGGGCATAAATTTCAGGGACTGCTCCCTCCCCGTTAACAAAGGGATTGCCTGGGGGAATACCATAGTTCCCGTTGCTGCTGTTGGTTCCGGAAGGATCGATACGGAAGATAGACCCCCATGCCTGGCCTGCCCCGTGAGGAACCCAGGCATGGCCTGCGCCTACACTTCCGCCGTCCCCAATGCCAATATACAGCAGGCCGTAATCGGATTCTCCCTTTTGAGCAAGGGGATTGAAGGTCAACTCCTGCATGCCGTGAATGCCCGTCACCATGTCGATCCGGAAGAGCTCCCGACTTTCTGCCTCAAAGGGCACCTCCAGGGGCTGTGCCGTTTTCCATTCTGTCACCACCCATTGCAGCGTAGATTTGATGCTGTCCCCGTAAGAAAATTCTGCGGGAGCGGTCCCCGGCTTTTCAGTATGACTGGTATACAGCAGGCCATTATTGCCAAAATCCGGATGAAAGGCAAAACTACCAAAACCGGTAGCCAGGCCGGGTTCGTTGATAAATTCGGGCATTTCCAGCTCCATGTCCAGATAAACTTCCGTGTCTTTGCCTTCCATACGGTACATTTTGCCACGCAGATCCATGATGAACAAGTCGCCTGTTACCGGATGATAGTCCATTTTGGCAATTCGGGTCCTGGATTTGTTTTCGGCAGAGGCAGGGATGGTGCTGATCCATTCCAGTTCTACCACGAGATCAGAGAGGGGAATGGCTTCAGAAATGGGGTTTGAAATGGAATCAGCTCGAGAACCTTCCACCTCCGCCGGGGCCGGATACTGGTGCATGTAGGCAATAATTGCGTCGATTTCCTGCTCCTCCAGGTGTCCGAATGCAGGCATGTAGGTATTGTATCGCTCAAAAACAGCTTTGGCCCGCTCATCCCCGCTTTCGATTACATCAGTGGGGTTTTTGATAAAGCTGCGGAGCCAATCTAGTGGCTGTTCCCGGGTGATACCACCCAGGTGGGGACCAATCCCGTCCTGCTCAAATCCATGGCAGCTGCTGCAGTGGGTATCAAATAAATTTTCTCCACTTCCCAGTGCCACCTGGTCCATGGGAATTTGTTCTTCCAATTTCGGCTCCCCGGAAGAACAAGACCAGGAAATAGCGCATAGAAAAAGGTAATGGTAATACCGAAAGTTCATAAAGGGTAAATTCACAGGAATAGAATAAAAGACAATTAACCCGACTAATCTACTTTTTTCTTCCTAAATAAAAAAATGGCACTTAGAGCCTAAAGAAATAGCACATGCCATCATCCATTGGAATGGACCGGTTCTTATTGGTATCATCCATCAATTTTATGAGACAGATTAAACCAAATACCTGCATTCTTAAAACAGTTAACCCAAGGTAGATACTGTTACGGTACCATTTACAGCTGAAAAACTTTTCATTTCAACTCTAGTGGTTGAATCCGACTACCGGATGTGCCACGTATTTCTTCAAATTTTTTAATCATCTCCCGCAACTTTTCAGGATTACGCTTGGCTAAATTATGCTGCTGGCCTATATCTTCCTCCAAATGATATAACTGGTATTCCTCCGCATTGCCCAATTCGATATTCACCTGATGCTGAACAGCCGGTCCGGGATAAGGCGGAATCATCACCCAATCTCCTTCCCGAAGGGCAGTTTTTGTGGTGGCTTCCAAAATAAATTCCGAGCGTTCTTTTTGGCTTTTCCCCATAAAGGTCTCCCATAAATTCTGACTGTCCGGAGCCTTTGCCTCCGCTCCGATCAGCGCTCCTATCGAGGCCATCAAATCAATCTGAGTTACCAGGGCGTCTGACACTCCCGGATCGATGCTCCCTTTCCAATAAGTCGCAAAAGGAACTCGGGTGCCGGCTTCAAACAAGCTGTATTTTCCGCCGCGCAGCGGACCTGTGGGAGTATGATCCCCCAACTTCTCTACTGCCTTATCATAATAACCATCATTCAAAACGGGACCATTATCGCTGGAAAATACGATCAGCGAATGCTCCAAAATCTCAGATTCTTCCAGGGTCTTCATAAATTCCCCAATGACCCAATCAGCTTCTAAAATCACATCCCCACGAGGCCCCATACCGGATTTTCCTTCAAATCTCGGATGGGGTGTTCTTGGTACATGGGGCTGTTGAAGGGCGTAATACAAAAAGAAAGGCTGGTCAAGGGTCGCATTTTCCCTGACAAAGCGCTGTGCTTTTTCCAAAAAGTGATCCGCCATATCCACATCGCTCCACTTGGCTGCATCTCCTCCTTTCATAAATCCAATCCGCGGTACACCATTAATGATGCTGTTATTATGGCCATGATGCCATTTCATTTCCACTAGTTCTGGATTGTCGATGGCTGTGGGCTCCCCTGGAAAATTTTCCTCATAACTTACTTCAATGGGATCATTGGGATCCAGGTTGACTACCTGTCCATCTTCGATATATACGGTCGGCACGCGGTCCTGTGTAGCGGCCAAAATATACGAATAATCAAAACCTACCTGATTAGGTCCAGGGCTGATTTCCTCATTCCAGTTGACATCACCTGAGCCCAGGCCCAGGTGCCATTTGCCTACAATTCCTGTCGTATAGCCATGATCCTGAAGCATTCTTGGCAACGTATACTGAGCTGCATCTATTAACAAGGGAGCTGTTCCGGGAAGAATTTTGGCATTCTCATTTCGCCAGGGATAGGTTCCGGTCAAAATCGCATAGCGGCTTGGGGAACAAGTGGCGGAGGAAGCATAACCATTGGTAAACTTCACGCCGCCATTGACCAGGCGATCCATATTGGGCGTTTCTAAACTGCCTGCTTCGTAAGCACTCACATCCCCGTAACCCAGATCATCGAGGTAGATGAAGACAATATTGGGTTTTGCCTGCCCACAGCTTAAAAAAAGTACCCCCAAAAGTAAACATGCAAGTGAGGAAATATGGGTTATTTTCATGGATTTTTCAGGTTTTGATTTTAAAATATTTTTTTCAGAATCTGTTAAAAGATAGATGGATGTATCAAGGAGAGGCTGCCGCGGGATGATGGGGTAGGTCTCGTCAAATTCCGCTGGGAGGAAAACGTATTTTCCATCAACGGGATTCTCCGAAGTCTATCGATTCCTGTAGGGAATAGCTGTATCCTCTTTTCTCGAAAAAAGAAGTGGTAATCATTTTGAATACCGAAGCGCCCTAATCCCATCTCTAAAATGCAGCGGACCTGAATGATCATTCGCATCTTCATCATGGCTTTTCAATCGGTTTAATGGCTCCTATACCCGGATTTGCGCCAAGGAGATTCCCTAAAATATCGTATTCTAAGTTCAATCCATTGATCAATCCAAATTGGTCTGAGGGCAA
This sequence comes from Cyclobacterium plantarum, assembly GCF_011290685.1. Lineage (GTDB taxonomy): Bacteria > Bacteroidota > Bacteroidia > Cytophagales > Cyclobacteriaceae > Cyclobacterium > Cyclobacterium plantarum. The sequence continues at coordinate 440,273 of NZ_JAANYN010000003.1, read as the reverse complement.
AAAAGGAATTGGAATTCCTCTAAGTAAATCTACTTTTTGAGGGATGTAATCTTCCAGCGACATGCCTCCCGGATTGGTAAATTCCATATTCCCGTATCGGGAATTTTCCGGTTGTATCAGGGCTTGTTTGGGCCAATTATCTGGATGGAGAAACAGATTATTTTTAAATAACACCTCCTCCAGGCCCCCAGCCATTTCATCATCGGATTTATACTGATCTCCGGCCACGAGTCGGCTTTCTCCCTCGATATGAAAAATATTATTAGCAATCAAAACCCCTTTGGAGCGGTTGTCAATGGCGATTTTGGATACGATATCCTTTTTCAAATAAATGGTGTTATTGTAGATATAAGAATTGACCGGACCTTTTCTGGGCTTCTTGCTGCCTTGATAGCCACTGAGCCAAAGGGTTTTACCCTCCTGGAAAGCCCCATTTTCACCTTTTATCCGATGACCGTCATTGATGCTGACATTGTATCGATAGGCGCAGTTGTAATTATTCCCCAGAATCTCACAAAAACCCCCTGCATTGTATGCGCTTAGATTGTACTGCAGAATTATATTATCACAGTTGAAATCAATATGGGCACCCGCAGAATCGCCCGGTCCATTGGCGTATAGAAATTGGTTTTTTTCAATCATCACCATAGAGCTTCCCCAAGTCCAAAGCCCACTGCCTCTGCCCCATTTTCGGCTATCATCGGCACTTCCCGAGTGACTCACGAGATTCTCAGCCACATATACAAATTTAACGCCGGACATCTGAATACCCGGTCCACCCACTTTTTCGACCAGGTTTCCCGTGATGGAAACATTCCGAATGGATTGTTGATTGTTTCCGGTGAGCTTGATGCCCGTATGGGCCAGGTTCCGGATTTTACAGTCTTTGATATCCACCTGCTCTATCTGTTGATTTTCTCCGTTTGCGATTAATCGGATGCCCCAGCCGTATTTTTGGGTTCCATTTGCCGTTTTTACCTCTGCCGCCCCGCGCTGATAGCCCGCAGATTCATAAAACACCTCCTCTATTTCCAGCCCTTCCAATTGGATATTCGACGTAATAACGCCGGGCCTGGTACTACGAATCAAGACCCCCACCCGCATGGGTATGTCTCCGGATGTATCGCCAGGCCCATTTGCTTGAATGTGCAACTTTTTGACTTTCACAAAGCTTGCATTCTCTATCAATACACCGGCTTCCTGCCCTGCTGCATCGATTTTAGCCATCTTCCCGGTCCCAAAGGGTTCAATAATTAATGGTTGATCCGGGGTCCCGCGAAAGTTCTGAATAATAAGACTTCCAGAAAACACTTCTCCCGCAGCCAAAAAAATCCGGTCACCTGGATTGAGATTTAAATCATCGATTTTGGCAAGGCTCTGAAATGCCTGGGACGGCGACAAACCATTATTAGCATCCAAGCCGGTACGTGGGTGGAAATAGTAATCCGCCCCTAAAAGCTTGAAAGACAAACTTACTGTCAGGAAAAAACCAAAAAGGAGTAGCTTGTTACAATTAATTTTTGACACTGTAATTAATTAAGAGTTCTATTTTATTTATTTAAATCGATCTGGATTTAGGCGCGAATATTCCGCTTCCTGCCTCAAGCCCAAAAAACGCGGGATTTCCAATTGACTATTCCAGCCCTCTATCAAAGCCTTTAGTCGTTGGGTAGCAGGTGACTTTTCCTGATGCAAGTTCATTTTCTCACTCAGGTCCTTCTTAAGGTTAAACTGGAAAATCCGATCGGGCATTGTAATCAGTTTCTCATCGGATACTCTTACTGCAAATCGCTGGGCATCGTAATTTCTCCAGTATAGTGCCTGGTGTGGTCTATCGCTTCGCACTTCAGTAAGGAAAGGAATCAAATTGACTCCATCCAGCTCGTTTTGTGGGTTGACCCCTGCCAATTCGGCTGCAGTGGCAACGATATCCAGTGAGATTACCGGGTGGTCATACGTCACACCCGCAGGAATTTTGCCCTTCCATTGCACGGCAAAAGGCACTCGAATACCTCCTTCAAAGAAATCTCCCTTAAAGCCTCGAAGCGGTGCATTACTCGATGCATTGTCTTTGGTCGGACCTCCATTATCGGAAAGGAAAAAGATGAGGGTGTTTTCATTCAATCGCAGCTCCTCGATTTTATCCAATAAATTTCCCACACCATCGTCCACAGCGGAAACCATGGCTGCATAAGTCCGGCGTTTTTTATTCTGAATATTCGGAAATCGGTCCAGGTACTTTTGGGTAGCCTGCATGGGGGCATGCGGGGCATTGTAAGCCAAATACAGAAAGAAAGGAGACTGTTGGTTTTTTATTACAAAATTCACCGCTTCGCGGGAAAGAGCGTCTGTTAAATACTCGGTTTCCTCCACCCGCGCTGAATTTTTGAGCAATTTGGTTCGATAGGCATCGTATTGAGAGTTGACCTGGCTTAAATCCTGGAGTGTATATTCCTCAGGAAAATAACGATGGCCACCCGATAGAAAGCCATAAAATTCGTCGAAGCCCCGCTGATTGGGTCGTTGGCTTGTATGTGCACCCAGATGCCACTTGCCTATAACTCCAGACTTATATCCGGCTTTTTTTAATAATTCTGCCAAGGTTTCTTCAGACTGGGGAATCCCCATCGTGGAATCACTGGGCGCCATCAGCGGATTTCGGGAGAACCCAAAGCGATCCTGATACCGACCTGTAATCAATCCTGCCCTACTGGGGCCACAGACGGCAAAGGATACATAACCATTGGTGAAGACCGTCCCGTTTTTTGCGATACGGTCAATATGGGGCGTAGGTATTTCGGTACTCCCATTGAAACCCACATCCGCATAGCCTTGATCATCGGTCAGAATGACGACAATATTAGGCCGAGAAGTCTGTCCTTTACCGGAACCGAGGAAAAAAACCGAAAGGAGAATAATAAAGCTAATTTTCTTCATTGTGAGAATTAATACACCACTCCTGTCAAAAGACAGGAGCGGTGAATCCATCTATGATGATAAACCCTATATTTTTAATTCCAAAGGGGATTTTGGACCAAATTTGGATTGGCATCTAATTCAGAAAGTGGCAAAGCAAACACCTCTGATCTCCTGCCTCTGTATTCAGGATTGTAAGGACCGACCGGATCTGCCGCAGCCCGGGCGTAGGCTTCCTCTACCTCAGCCCAGCGCTTCACATCGAAGAATCGAAGCCCTTCGAAGGCCAGCTCCACTCTTCTTTCCAGTTTCACCAAATCCAGTAATTCGCCAGGAGTTAAACCAGTCCCATTTACTTCAGTGACAGTTGGCATTCCTGCCCGTATTCTGATCTGATCGAGCAAATCATACACTTCAGCTAACTGGCCCGTTTCTGCCAAAGCCTCGGCTCTCATCAGCAAAACATCTGCATATCGGATCACATAGAAATCCTGTCCACCCGGCGCCCCCGGATTGATTCCTTCAGCCGATACATCGTTGCGAACGTACTTTTTCAATCCAAAACGAGTAGCCGTATTTCCTCTAAACGGGCGATTGAGATAAAGTAAGAAAATATCTCCCTCGAAATAGACTGAATGACCTAGGCGGGGATCCCGATTAGCCCTTCGATCCGTTGGATCATACAAGGGTGATTCTGAAATCGGCAATCCATCAGTTGCCAAATAGGCATCCACCATATTTGGCATGGGTTGCACATTTACTTTAGGAATTCCCAGGTAAGTGGACGAGAACGTCTCTCCATTATTGGATTGATCCTGGATGAAGCGTACCGAAAAAACAATCTCAGGAGATTGCTCGGCATTTTCAGTAAACAACTGCCCATAATCCGGATGAAGGGAATAACCTAAACCCATGATCTCCGAAGTCAAACGCACTACTTCTTCATAGTTTTTATTATACAACTCAAATCGAGTTAAAAGACTCAATGCAGCTCCTTTGGTGGCATAACCAAACTGTGTTTCGGGATAACTTTCCGGAAGCACTTCAGCAGCGTCTCTCAATTCTTGATTGATAAAAGTCTGGATTTCTGAATAGTTATTCTTGGGTACATAGGATTCTTCCAGCGTCTGAAACTCCTCAATCAAAGGAACATCTTCAAAATACACTGCTAAATGAAAGTAAAACAACGCTCTGAGAAAACGCACCTGCCCGATCAAAGCCTCTTTATTGGCTTGATTAATATTTTCATTTGGAATGTTTCTGATGTTTACCAGGGCATTATTTGCCCTTCCGATCCCTCTATAAAGCGCGGTCCAAAAGGAATTGAAAAAGCCATAAGAAGGATCCGCTCTGCCCTCCACAAAGTTTCCCGGACCTTCAAACTTGTAATTATTAAAGGAATTGTCAGCAAAGCTATCGTGCTGGGGCAGTCCTGCAATTCCATTCAGGTTACCGCTGTACAGCACTCTGTCCTGCAGTACCTCATAGATCCCATTGATGCCCAAAAGTGCATCCTGTTCATTTTGCCAGAAGTTACCTTCCGCCAATTGAGTCAAAGAACCCCGCTCTAAATAATCCTCCGAACAGGAGAATGAAAAAAGCGCGATTAGTGTATAGATATAGGTTAACTTTTTCATGAGTCTTAGAATTTAATGTTAACACCTGCAGAAAAAACCTTATAGAGCGGCGTGGTGAGATCGGTATTACCGCCCCGCTGCCTTTCAGGATCAAAATTTTCGACCTTAGTGAAAGTGAGTAGGTTTTGTCCACTGATAAAGATCCTAGCCTGATTCATCAAGGCAAGACGAGAAAGATCGCCAGGGAGCGTGTATCCCAGTTCGGTATTTCTAAGTCTCAGATAGGACATGTCTTGGACATAAAAAGTAGAGGTCACGGTATTATTTACACCCCCCAATCTTGGGAGTGTCTCGGAAGGATTCTCCGGAGTCCATCGATTGATCCAGTAGGAAAGCGCATTATTACGATCACCTGGCATCGGCTGTTGCCCATTACCGTCCAGGATACGGTCTATTCCCCCCACCCCTTGGAAAACGAAGCTCAAGTCAAAACCTGCCATTTGGAAGTTGGCATTGAGTCCATAAATCCACTTAGGGAAAGGATTTCCGATCACCGTCCGATCAAAGGCATCAATCACTCCATCCGCCTTCCCTTCAGGTCCGGACAAATCCGCATATCGAAGGTCACCTGGAGAAGTTTGGTTATTCCCAAACTGCTGAGGAGCAGCATCTACCTCTTCTTCAGTTTGAAATACTCCCATCACCTCATAGCCATAATACGCATTGAACGGGACTCCTATTCGGATGATGGTCTGTCCTGAAATGGTCTCTTCACCACCAGGCCCCAAATCAGTCACCTCATTATCTGCCATTCTGGTTACATTGGCACTTAGGTTCATAGTGAGTTTACCCATATTCTGACGATAATTCACAGTCATCTCCAGTCCGCTATTCTCCATTCCCGCTGCATTTTGTGCAGCCAAATTGGTTACCCCTATAGAATTTGGAATTGGAAAATTGGTATACAGAATATCAGAGCTGATTCGCTTAAAATAATCTGCGGTCACATCCAGTCGGTTGCTAAGCAACGCCACATCCATTCCAATATTAAACTGCTCTATCGTCTCCCAGGTAATAAAGGGGTTGGCCAGGGAAGTCAATGCCACTGCTGGAACAATCACATCCTGTCCCAAATGATAATCCAGTCCTGTATTGTAGGTCTGCTCGAAAATGTAATTCCCGATTCGGTCATTTCCACTCAAGCCCCAGCTAGCGCGGATTTTCAAGTCAGAAAGGAAGCCCGAATTTTCAAGGAAAGATTCCCGGGCGATATTCCATCCAGCTGAAAGTGAAGGAAAGGTACCATATCGGTTATTGGCTCCGAACTTAGAGGACCCATCTCTCCGTACATTGGCCTCGAAGAGGTATTTTTCCAGGTAATTGTAATTTACCCGGGCAAAAAATGACTGCCAGGCCTCCTCAGATGCTCCACCGCCGACGGATGGATTCAATACCCCGCCGCCGTTAAATTCCTGTATGGCGTCCGATGGAAAACCCTGCAATGATCCGTTGAAGCCATCGACTTTATCGTAAATCACGGAATGCCCCAACAAGAAGCCTAAATTATGCTTACCCAGGATACTGGTATTGTAGCGCAAAATATTTTCATTCAATAATCGATAGTTGAAATCCAAATTATTAGAAAGTGAATTCAAATCATTTTGGTTGACCACATTACCTTCCCAGTCTCGTGTCGTTAAACGGGGATTGAAATTGGAAATATTGGTAAAATTGATGATCGCACTTCCACTCGTCTCAAAGAAAAGCCCTTCAGCAAGTTTAGCCGTCAAACCAATTCGCTCACTGATATTGATGTTGTCCCGGGAATAATCACCCTGAGTACCGGTTAGCAAAACATTATTAATAGGAAATGAAAAATTGACGTTTTCATAGGCCCCGTCTACAATTCCAAACTCACCATTTTGATAATAGACCGGGACGGTCGGAGTAGAGCGCTGAAACTGATTAATAATTCCGGTCTCACCCGTAATTGCGCCAGCCCCTCCACTAGGCCCCATAAATCTGGACCAGTAAGCGTTGGTGACGTTGGTAATGGTCAACCAATCGTTTGGTTTAACGTTGAGATTGATTCCTAAATTAACTCGATCTGATTTGAACTTCCCCTGCACCACGGCTTCCTGATTAAGATACCCAAGAGAAAGCCTGTAAGTCATGCGATCCGTACCTCCTGATGCTGACAAATAGTGATTTTGGATCGGTGCGTCCCGAAGGGCAACTTGTGCCCAATTGGTATTGGAAAACTGATCAGGATTGCTTCCAGAGCGAATCGCCGCAATATCTTCCTGTGAATAGCGTACTGGTGCATCGGGTCCATTTACGTTTAGGGTACGCTCATTTAAGAGTGTAGCGTAATCAACCCCATCCAGATACTCAGGAACTACGGTTACGCGCTGAAAACCGGTAAAGGAATTGTAATCAACCGAAAACTTACCTTTGGTTCCTTTTTTTGTCGTGACGACCAGGACTCCGTTGGCACCTCTTGCACCGTATATTGCGGAGGCGGAGGCATCTTTCAATACGGAAATGCTTTCGATATCGGATGGGGCCAAATTATTAAACTCTGCTAATCCATCGTATTGAATATTGTCAATGACAACGAGTGGGTTGGCTCCTCCGAAGGTACCGATGCCCCGAATGACAATGGATGAACCATCCGCTCCTGGTAATCCGGTTGACTGGGTCAATTGAACTCCGGAGAATTTACCGTACATCAGCTGTGCGCTATTGGTAACAGGCGTATTGACAGCATCGTCAAACTTCAAGGTCTCTACCGCACCGGTGAGGTTGAGTTTCTTTTGCTCCCCATAACCGACTACGACTACCTCATCGAGCAGGGCCTCGGATTCGGAAAGCATTATATCAATAGTGGATTGATTACCTACGACCACCTCTTGTTTGCTGAAGCCGATTAAGCTAAAAACGAGAACTGATTCGGGAGAAGCTACCGGTATCGTATAGTTCCCATCCAAATCTGTAACTACTCCATTGTTTGTGTCTTTCTCTAACACGACTACTCCAGGAAGTGCTTCCCCATCTGCTGCTGTCACCTGTCCCTGGACTTCAACAGCCTGAAAGGACCAAGCCGTAGATAGCGTACAGCACAGCAGGAGTCCCAGTACGAAGGCCTTTTTGTATGAAAGGAATTCTCTGTTCATCCTGGCGGATAGATTTCCTTTGCTTTTTTCATTTTCCATAGAAGGAAGATTTTGAGTTATTGATAATTTCACGGATACAAATTTGAGTAAACCTACACTATTCAAAGGGTATGAATCGAGCAAACGGGAGGTCAAATACGCCAATCTGACTAAAAATGAGGGGTTCTATTGATTACATTGGCGCTTTTGCCCATTTTATGAGGGAAATCACGTTTTTTCTGGCAACAGCGAAAAAATCAAGCTTCTTTGGCTTTCTCCACAATCTTTTGTTTGTAAGCGGACGGCAGACAATTGAATTGCTGCTGAAAGGATTTTTTGAAGTACTTGTAATCATTAAAACCTACTTCAAAGGCCACCTGGCTCAATTTCATGTGGCTGTGCAAAATAACCTGAGCTGCCTTTTTTAGTCTAACTGAGCGAATGAAAGCAGTGATCGAAAGTCCGGTTAGTGATTTAATCTTTCTAAATAGGGTGGATTGACTCATATACAATTCATCAACCATCATGTCTATCCCGAAATCAGTGTTTTGAAGATTTTGATTAACCAATTGAATGGCTTTTTCAATAAACTGTGCATCCAAATCAGACTCAAGTGCAGCCCGGTTATCGGGTTCAAAGCGCACCCTATTCAGGAAGTACTCCCTAAGTTTGTTGCGATTTTCCAGAATATTAGTCACTCTGGTCTTGACAATTTTTGGGTTGAAGGGCTTGGTGATATAATCTTCCGCTCCCGTTTTCAACCCTTCCATTTCGTAGGTAACGGAGGTTCTGGCTGTTAATAAAATAACAGGGATATGAGAGGTAGTAATTTGCTTTTTGACCTCCTGGCAAAGTTTGATACCATCCATCCGAGGCATCATCACATCACTAATGATCACGTCCGGGATTTCTTGATTGATCAGTTCCCACGCCGCCAATCCATCATCTGCTTCCAGAATGTGGTATTCATCTTCAAGTAATCCCCGGAGGTATTTTCGAATATCCTCATGATCGTCCGCTATCAGGATGGTTGCAGATTTTTGGTTTTCTTCGATTTTTAGATCGCTTTGGTTGTTTATTTCGAAATCAGTGACCAGGTCCCACCCTTCATCCTCAAATAGATCCATGGCCGTTTCTTCTTCTACATGCAGCGGAAGGCTAAAAAGCACCTCAGTGCCTTTTCCTTGTTCGCTCCGGATTCGGATTTCTCCTTCGTGCAGATCGATGATGTCCTTAGAAAAAGCCAATCCGATTCCACTGCCAACTAGTTTGGAAGTATCTGCGTTTTGTACCTGATAAAATCGATCAAATACGTTAGCCGCATCCTCCTCGCTCATCCCGATTCCAGAGTCCTTTACCTTTACCTGCATAACCCCTGATTCTACCAAAACGGAAAATGTAATTAGTCCATTTTGGCCGGTGTATTTAAAAGCATTCGAAAGGATATTGCAGAGGACAATTTCCATTTGGTCCCTGTCGAATTCCAGCGCAACCTTGTCCATATTGGACTCAAAGTGATAGTCAATTTTCTTTTGAGCTGCCAAACTCTGAAAACTCAGGTATACTTCCCTGGCAAACCCCACGAAGTCCGAATAACCCAATTTCAAATTCAATAGCCCATGCTCTGCTTTTCGGAAATCAAGAAGCTGATTGATCAATCTCAGCATACGCCGGGCATTGGACTCCACCAGGAGAAGCTTTTCTCTCGCAGATTCCTTAAAATCGAAATGCTCTAAGAGTTCCGTAACCGGGCTGAGAATTAACGTCAGCGGCGTTCTGAATTCATGGGAAATATTGGTAAAAAAAGTGATTTTGGCTTCATTGAGTTCGTGCTCCTTGTCCTTCTCAATCTGAATGATTTGTAGCTCTGCGCGAAGTTTGGCCTGCCGGAGGGATATGTAACGAATCAGCAGCAAAATTCCGGATGCCAATAGCGCGTAAAGTATAAACGCGTACCAGGTCAACCAGGGTGGCGCCTGGATAGAAATCAAAAGAGATCGCACCGGACTCCAGTCCTGATTATTTCGACTGGCACGTATCAGCAGCTCATAATCTCCCCAGGGAAGGCCCGTAAAACTGATTTGATTCAACGTACCCAGATACACCCACTCCTCGTTCATTCCCTTAAGTTGATAGGCATAGGAAACATTATCCGGACCAAAAAAATCATTTACAGCGAACGTAAGGGAAAGGTGATTTTGGGAATAATTTAAATTGACTTTTTTAGTATTCTGAATGGAATTTTCCAGGATAGTCTCCCCATCCACCCCGTCTCCGACGTGTAATACCTGATTATTGACCGTCAATTTGGTGAGAACCACCTCGGGTACATTAAATTCTTCACTGATGGCTTCGGGCTGAAAACCAACCAACCCATTTGAGCCTCCGAAATAAATCTTTCCGGATTTTTCCTGAAAGGAGGCCCCACTGTGGAAAGAGTTTATCAACACACCGTCCTCCCGGTCATAATTGATGAAATTTTTGGATTGTGGATCAAATTTGGTTACCGTAGTGGTCGTACTCAGCCAGAGATTTCCAGACTTATCCTCTTCTACCGCGCAGATAAAATCATTCATCAGGCCTTTACTCTTTTCAAAAAAATCTTCCAGGATCAGCTCTTCGTTTTTAATCCTTATTGAGGCCAAACCATTGGGAGTACCCAGGTACATTTTTTCATCGCTAAGGAATAAATCGTTGATAATACTCGGATCCAATTGCCCACCCAGGAGCTCAGCATGAGTGGTGAAGTTTTGACTAGTCTCATCATAGCGATTGATTCCCGAATAAGTACCCAGCCAAATCCTACTATTTTTATCTTCCTTGATTTGACTGATTCGGTTATTCTCCAAGGGATAGGCTTGCTTATTCTCCTCGAAAATAGTCCAGGATGAAAAATCCGCATAGGTGTTAAAATCAACCATTTTTAGGCCCGACTGCTGCGTTCCGACCCATAGTCGTTCTTGTGAATCCACCAGGATTGTCGTGATCTTTTGGGAGGGGAAAAAACGCTCCGCTTTGGTGAAATCTCCATCTTTGGCGATATACATTCCCAGTCCAGTTCCGACAAATAAATAATCCTCCCATTCGTATAAGGTATAAACTTTTGACTTATTGACGCGCTCCACTAGCTGAAAGCCAGATTTGCCGCGGTTTGAAAACAAGCCCTCAGTAAGCGTTCCTTTGTAGGTAACACCGGCCTTCGAAATCAGATAGGCCGTCACATTTCGGTCAATAATCCCCTCTTGGGCAGTAATGGTAGAAAAATCAAAGCCTTTATTTGGGTAAAGAATCAAAGCCCCCCCATGCGAAGTTCCGAGCCAGGCGATTCCATTCTCATCAATATCTATACTTAAAATGATCGAATAGTTGATGTTTTCCTCTAGGGTGCTGTGGGGGTTGGTATTTACTTTCTTGAAATTCGCCACGTTGCTATCGCTGATAAACAATCCATCACCCCAGCTACCTATCCATAGTCTGCCCAGAGGATCTAAGGCCATGCTTTTCACATAATTGGCCTTGATGCCGATATCAAATTTTTCTATTTGCTGCCGTTCCAGGTCAAAAGCATGCAGGTTGACTTTTCGCTGTGAATTCCCAATGAGCCAGATCTTTTGCCTCAAAGGATCTTCTACCAGGTTATAAGGTATCATGCCTGCCTGGAATCGTAACAGTCGCTGCTCGGAAGGATCATACTTCATCAGCTGATTGCCGCTAACAAACCATACATTCCAAAATTGATCTGCTATAATATTGTAGACCGGCTGAAGGAAAGAAAAGTGCTCCACCACTTTTTCTGACTCGGGGTCCAGGACAAAAACCCCATTGCTCCAGGTTCCGATCCAAATGCTACCATCCTTCGATTGATTTATTGCTATCACACGTAGCGGCTTATCCGAATAGGCTAGAAACTGCTGGCTAAAGGATTGAATACTGTTTTTTTGAGGATCAAGTTTGGAAAGTCCTCCTCCTTTCGTTCCGATCCAGATTTTATGTTCCTTATCCTTAAAAAGGGTTTCTATATTTTCATTTTCCAGTCCCGGAAAAGCCAGACCCGGCTTGTACTCTGAAAAATCATATCCGTCAAACTTCGTGATTCCTCCTTCTGTGGCAAAATATTTAAAATTGTATTGGTCGCTGACCACCTTCGTTACATAATTACTAAGCAAACCTCGGCGTACGTTCAATACATCTATGGTAAATTCCTCTGCATTATTTCCCTGAAAGGGAAAAGCAGAAGGACTTACGTAGGCAGCCAGCCAGCATGTCAGAAGTAAAGCTCTCATCTGTATTGATAGGATATTTTGGATTTGCCGGTAATTTAAGCCTTTATTCATAACTTAAAACTGCATTCAGGCCGGAAATGATTTACGATCAAATCTCAACTCACTCCTGCCTAAACTGTCACCGCTAAGGTAAGTTCAAAGGCGCAGGGGCCAATGGGCTATATCAGTCAATTATCAGGACAAATCAATCATCGATACGCCGAATAAGCTACGTTTTAAAAAAAAAATTGAAAGCGCATAAATAGATTGGAAATTAAGTTTGTTTCCTCGGCCAATTGATTAATGAATTACTGGTGTACCCGGTTAAATAATCAGTTTACTGGATTCGTCTAATGTCTGCATGTTCCAGTAGGAACACAAATAGACCGGGTCTTGTCTACATTTAGAACTGTTATTTTAGGCAACTCGGGCTGCTAGTGAAAAACCGCCATAATAAACTCCTTCTTCTGGAAGACCGAATCGCATGTCCGGATCCAATTGTTTAATCAAAAAATAAACCCCTTTGATACACTTCTTTCGGCTTTCCTGTAAAAATTCAACTTTCCTACCTATTGTATTTCTATCTTTGCAGTTACCCAGAAAATGAAAAGCATACTCATGAAAAAAATTTACCAGCCCGCAATAGTTTTATTTTTTCTAATTAGCAGCTCCCTATTTGCCCAATCTGATAATTTTGGAGGTATTCGGGGAATTGTCATTGACCAGGATGGCAATGCGCCGCTTGGCTTCGCCACCATCAGTGTGTTCGAATCCGAAAGCACAGAAAAAACACTGGTTAACGGAGGGATTACAGCAGAGGATGGCACCTTTGACCTGAATCTGCCGCAAGGGGAGTTTGATGTGCTTGTAGAATTTATGGGTTACCTGCCCCTGGAAATCAATGACCTGATTATCAACAGGGAAAACCGAAGGGTGGATTTAGGCCGCTTGGAATTGGAAGCCGATACCGAAAACCTGGATGAAGTGGTGGTGCAGGGTGAAAAAACGCTGATGGAACTTTCCCTGGACAAACGGATCTTTAATGTGGGCAAGGACCTGGCCAATGCAGGAGGAACTGCCTCCGATATCCTGATGAATCTGCCGTCCATCAACGTTGATCCGGAAGGCGGGGTAAGCCTGAGGGGATCCAGCAATGTACGGATCCTGGTAGATGGCAAACCTTCCGGCCTGGTAAGCTTCAAAGGCAGCAGTGGTCTGCAACAACTACCTGCCAGTATGATCGAAACGGTTGAAGTCATCACCAACCCTTCTGCGCGCTATGAGGCGGAAGGCATGGCCGGTGTGATCAACATCATCCTCAAAAAAGAAAACAATCAGGGGTTCAATGCCTCCTTTGAGGGAATTGCGGGAAACCCCCACAATTTTGGGCTGGCAGCCAACCTGAATTACAGACATAAGAAAATCAACTGGTTCGTCAATTATGGCGTGGCTTACCGCCGGGTGCCCAGGGAAGGCACCATCCGACAGGAAGTCAGCAATGCAGATACCAGCTTTTACTCTCACCAGACCACCACGGGTACGGTGAACGGTCTCAACAACAATATCAGAGCAGGGCTGGACTATTTTTTCAACGAAAACAGCATCCTTACCGGTTCCTATCTTTGGAGAAGGAGTGATGCCAGACGCCTGACCAATATCCGGTATAACGATTACCCCTCTGCAGAAGCTCCCATTCTGGACAGTTACACCCTGAGGACTCAGGATGAAGATGAGAAAGAACCCAATTCAGAATTCAACCTGACCTATAAACGAAGCTTTGAACAGAAAGGCCATGTACTCAGTACAGCCATTACTTACCTGGATTATTGGGAAAATTCCGATCAGGTGTACACCCAGGATGCCTATTTCCCAAATGGAACGCCCATTCCAGGTGGATCCCTGTATCAAACTTCCGTTAACGATGAATTTGACAGGCAATGGCTCCTCCAACTGGACTATACCAAACCTGTCGGCAGCGAAGGCAATTTCGAAACCGGGATACGCAGCAGTATCCGGAATATGGAGAATGATTTTATCGTCAGTGAACGCGCTGAGTCTGGAAATATGGTTCCTCTTCCTGGTTTGGACGATATTTTCCTTTATGACGAAAACATCCATGCTGCCTACGCCATCCTGGGCAATAAGAGCAATAAATTTTCTTATCAGGGAGGTTTACGAGCAGAATACACCGATGTGAGTACCACCCTGGTAAAAACCAATGAGGTCAATCCCCGGGATTATGCCAACCTGTTCCCTTCCGCCCATCTGACCTACAATATCAGCCCGGACGATGCCCTGCAGGTCAGTTACAGTCGCAGGATCCGAAGACCGGTCTACAATGACCTCAGCCCCTTTATGACCTTTTCCGATGCCCGGAATTTCTTTAGCGGCAACCCGGACCTGAATCCGGAATACACGGACGCTTTCGAACTGGGCCACATCAAATACATGGACAAAGGCTCTGTTTTCTCCACCCTGTATTACCGGGATACCGAAGACAAAATCGAGCGCATCCGCAGTGTGGATGAAGAGGGCAATTCCACCACCCTTCCTTATAATTTATTGGGAGAGCAGTCCATGGGCTTTGAATTCACCACGGACTACTACCCGGTAGAATGGTGGAAGCTGGATGCCAATTTTAACTTTTTCTATGCCAAAATCGACGGCAGCAATATACTGGACACTTACACGGCCGACACCTATTCCTGGTTTACCCGGCTTACTTCCCGCTTCACTCTGCAAAACGGACTGGACCTGCAGCTCCGGGGAAATTATGAGGGTCGCAGAAGGGTGGCCCAGGGGGTACAAAAAGCCATTGCCTACCTGGACATTTCCGCCAGCAAGGACATCATGAAGGGCCGCGGAACGCTCATTCTAAATGTAATGGATGTGTTCAATTCCCGCAGAAACCGGTATATATTTGAAGGTCCGGGCTTCCTGACTGAAGGGGATATCCTGCCCAGAAGAAGGCAAATCAACCTGACCCTAAACTACCGGATCAAGCAATCCAAAGCCCAAAGCAAGCCGACGATATTGGGGGAGGATTGAATACAAAAAATGCAAAATTACCCACATTGCGAATATAAGGTTTGAGCGTTAGGAAGATTTTTCCCTCAATAGGATATAGCTCCATCCTATTAATCGGATTTCAAAAGCCAATGATGCTAATAACCCAATTAATTGCCTCCAGCTGAAGCAGGAGGCAATTGATAAAAGAGAATTGATCCTAAAATAAAAACCAAAAAATCAATGGCTAACATCCCTCAATAGGAATGCGGCTTTAGCCCATTCCATAGAATTAAATACAATTTTTCCTGGCTTTAGCCAAAAATAGGCTATCGCATATGTATTCGACTGAAAGGGTAATCCCGTCAAAAAACTCACTTTGGATCATCTGGTAAGGTCCATTGCCATAGAGGAGGAAAACCAAATTTTGCAAGCAGCGGCATTTATTGGCAAAGAACTTAGTCTGATAAAGTTGGATTTAAGATAAAACAGAATTAAATTGAAACCTATGGAGATTACTTAGGGTAGCCAAAAGCATTCATTCATCTAATATTTGACTTCGGGGAGAATAATTAACTAAAATTACTTCTCAATACTATAAGATTGACTCTCTAAATATGATCTGATTTTTCTCAAATATTTTTCCAATGAAAAGTTTCCTTCATTTAATACTCATCGTTATGCCTCTCTTTTTCTGGACAGGATGCGGGGAGAAAGAGCCATTAGCAGATAATGTTTTGACCATAAATCCCCCTGAGGCAGATCAGTCCATTCTCTTGTCAGCATTGGTGGATTCGGTAACTTATATTCCTCTTGAGACCAATGAAAATAGCATGATGGTGCGTACACGGGAGATCATTATCAAGAATAAGTATATTTACGCAATTGACAGAGATTTAAAGGCCGTTTTTGTATTTAATAAGAAAGGCAAATTTCTTTCCAAACTCAGTAAGCACGGATCAGGTCCCGATGAATACGGCATATTGTATCAGGTTTTAGTGGATGAGGAGGAGGAATACATTGAAGTGTTTGATTACAGAGGGGAGAAATCACGCATTATTCAATACGAAAACATAACCTTTGAATATTTGAATGAACAGGAGATATCCCTTCCATTTGCCAATACGATGAGAAAAGAAAAGGATAACGATATTTACTATTTTTCCGCACAGCAGCAGGAAAATACCATAGGAAGCAAAATTACCAATGCAGACATATTAGTTGTGAAGGGAGGAAAACTTCAACATTCGCTTTTTGATAAGCATATAATAACCGAAGGATCGACGTTTTCCCCAAATTCCGAAAGTTTTACCACCAACAAGCAGGGAGAAATTTTTATTTCGCTATTGTATAACAACACTTTTTACCAGCTTTTAAATATGGAAGCGCTTCCGATTTTGACAGTTGATTTCGGTAATTATGGTATAGACCATTCCATAGGACTAAAAAGCACCAAAGAACAACAGGAATATTTGTATGCAGGTGATCAAACGAAGGGTCTGGCATCTTTCCCGGTCCTAAATATTTACGATTCGAATATTTCGGCGTTTACTTACTATTTCAAAACGGCCGGTAGAAACCAATTGCACCATCATTTTCACTTCAAAAAAACCAATCAGACCTTCCATACAAAGGATATCATAAATGATTTAACCAATTATCCGGAAAAGGTCTACCTAAGTTCTTATTATTATGCTGTTAACCATGAGGTTTTGCACGAAAATTACCTGGTAGATATTGTCCTACCCTGGCACAGCAATGAAGGCAAAACCATAGAAATCCCCGGTGTTGGAAAAATTGAGCCTGAGGACAACCCTGTTATTGTAATGATGAAACTAAAGGATAAATACATACAATAAAAAAAAAACAATCTCACCTCAAAAGGATATAGCCTCATACCATATAGATCGTTTTCCCAACCTCCCGGCTTTAGACAAAATTGGGGAGAGATTTGGGGAAATTTGGAAATTAATACCTTATCGATATAGGATTTGGCTAAAGCCAATAGGTGCAGTACCCCTTTATAACCCACAGCTGAAGCAGTGGGCAATTGAGTAATAGGAGTCCGGTTTTCTATTTTTAACCCATTATCAATGACCTGTCTCCTTTCAATAGGATCGCGGCTTTAGCCCCATCCTTAGAATGAGAGTTAATAAATCCCGGCTTCAGCCAAAACTGGGGAAGGATTTGGGAAATTCGGAAACTAATACCTTACCGATATAGGATTTGGCTAAAGCCAATAGGTGCAGTGCCTCTTTATTGCCCACAGCTGAAGCAGTGGGCAATTGAGTAATAATTGATTGGCATTCTTTCCTCAATAGGATGGCGGCTTTAGCCCCATCCCTAGAATGAGATTTCATGGACCCCGGCTTTAGCCAAAATTGGGGAGGTTTTGGGGCACAAGGGCCTTCCGGGAAAAATTTTGGCTAAAGCCAATGATGCTGATAACCCAATTAATTGCCTCCAGCTGAAGCAGGAGGCAATTGATAAAAGCGAATTGATCCTAAAATTAAAACCTATAAATCAATGGCAAACATCCCTCAATAGGAATGTGGCTTTAGCCCATTCTCTAAAATGAGATTTCATGGACCCCGGCTTTAGCCAAAATTGGGGAGGGTGATCGGAAAAATTAACTCTCTAATCGTAGTGACATTTACATAAAATTTCACTTGATTTTTGGTTTTCAGGAAGACATATTAAAGTTGGATTGGCATGAAAAAGGGTCTGTTGATTTGGTAACCCAGCCATTATAACTGTTCAAGGATATGCTATAAAAATACAATCTGAAAAAAGCACAGACAACAAGAGATCTGCAAACTCATCTGTTTTAGTTAGAAAAATAGAGTGACAAATCTATTCAGTTTGATTCAAATTACTAAATTAGTGATTTTGAATCAAAACAAAGAAAAATGAGACACCTTGCGGTTGCACTATTATTTTTTACATTTTTAGGATGCTCTGAGGAAAAGGATACAGACTACCTATTCACACCTCAGGTTTCAAAATTAGATTTCACTAATAAATTATCGGAGACTCCTAATATTAGCATTCTGTATTACCTCTATTTTTATAATGGTGGAGGTGTAGCCATTGGTGATATTAACAATGACGGCCTCCAAGACATTTATTTCACCGGAAATCAAGTCCCAAATAAACTGTTTCTAAATAAAGGGGATATGGAATTTGAGGACATCACGGAAAAGGCTGGAGTTGCCGGTACTTCTGACTGGAATACCGGTGTTAGCATGGCAGATGTGAACGGAGACGGCCATCTTGATATTTATGTATGCGCCGTAGTAGGAATTCACGGCTTGCAAGGCAAAAATGAACTGTTTATTAACAATGGAGACCTTACATTTGCCCAGGAAGGAAAGAAATATGGCCTGGATTTCCAAAATTATTCCACAATGGCTGCCTTTTTTGACTACGATAACGACGGAGACTTGGATATGTACCTATTAAACCATTCGGTACATACTGTTAATTCGTATGGTCCCTCGGAAATAAGGAATGACCGAATCGATGAAAGTGGAGATAAATTACTGAAAAATGAGGGCGGAATATTCGTAGACGTAAGCCAGGAAGCCGGAATTTATGGTGGTGCCAATGGCTATGGTTTAGGATTGGCAACTTCCGATTTTAATAATGACGGATATACTGATCTCTATATTAGCAACGATTTTCATGAAGACGACTATTATTACATCAACAACGGAGACGGCACCTTTTCTGAACAACTTAAGGAAAAATTCAGCCAGGTAAGCAGATTTTCAATGGGTAATGATGCCTCAGACATCAACCATGACGGCTTTGTGGATATTCTCACCCTCGACATGCTTCCTGAAGATGAAAAGGTGCTTAAATCATCTATGAGTGATGATCCGATTTACACACATGACCTGAAAATCGAACGCCTAAAATATCATCCCCAATACGCCCGTAACATGTTGCAAATCAACCGTTCCGGTGAATATTTTCAGGAAATTGCCTTATTTGGTAATGTAGCAGCAACCGATTGGAGCTGGAGCCCGCTAATCGCTGATTTTGATTTGGATGGTAAGCAGGATTTATTTATATCCACCGGTATAGCTCGACGACCCAATGATCATGACTACATCAATTATATTTCCAGTGAGGAAATAGAACGAAAATTTAATTCTTCCAGTGTTTTCGATCAGGAGGCACTGAAAAAAATGCCTCCTGGAAAAGTGAAAAACTATATTTTTGAAGGAAGGGAAGATCTTCGGTTTTCAGACAAATCCGGTAAATGGATTTCAGATACACCAAATATCTCCAACGGTGCCGCATGGGCAGATTTGGACAATGACGGAGACCTGGATTTGGTAACCAATAACCTCAATGAGCCGGCCACATTATATCTAAACAATTTAAAAGAAAATTCTGCCTATTTAAAAATTAAAGTAAATTTCACCGCTCCCAATACGTTTGGAATCGGCACGAAGGTAATATCCTGGCATCAAGGAAAAATGCAGTTAAAGCAATTGTATACTACAAGAGGCTTTCAATCCTCCTCTGAGCCATTGATTCATTTTGGGTATGGAAGTCTCCAGCAAATAGATTCTCTACTTGTGATCTGGCCGGATAATACATTCGAGATGAAGTATGAGATCGCAGTAAATCAAACCGTGAAATTAAAACCTCAAGAAGATCGCAAAAAACTGGATTATTCGCGACTTTTCCCCAAGCCCGAGACATGGTTTCGAAAAGTAGCGCCGTTACCCGGATTAGATTATGAACACCAGGAAAACAGGTTTATAGATTTCAACCGCCAGAGACTCATCCCCTACAAAATATCTGACAAAGGTCCTGCTGTTGTCGTCAAAGACCTGGATGGAGATGGTCGTGAAGATATATTCTTTGGAGGCGCTACCGGCCAGCCAGCCCGTATTTTCCTTCAAACGCCTGACCGTTTTGTCGAAAACCACGTAGAAGCCATCGGCAATGATTCTATTTATGAAGATGTATCGGCTACCATAGAAGACTTGAATAATGACGGGAGAAATGATTTGTTCATTGTCTCTGCAGGTGGAGAGTTTACGGACAAAAATGAGACTTTGAGGGATCGGCTATACATCAATAGCAAGGCTGGATTTAGTAAGCGTACGCTGCCTTCCTATTTTGAAAATGGATCAGTAGTAAAAGCACAGGATTATGACAAAGATGGCAACATAGACCTTTTTATTGGAGGGGCAGCAGTTGCAAATGATTTTGGAAAACTTCCCAGATCTTATCTTCTAATAAATAAAAAAGACAGCTTTGACATCATCGAAAACAAAGACCTGGAGCATATCGGAATGGTAACAGACGCCCTTTGGACAGATTTTGACGGGGATGGTTGGGAGGACCTAATCGTGGTGGGGGAATGGATGAGTCCGCGGTTTCTTCGCAATCAAAATGGTGTTTTAAAGGATATTACCAATGATCTAATAGATCAAAATCTAAATGGTCTTTGGCAAACGATCATTCCATTTGACATTAATGGGGACGGTAATATGGATTTCCTGCTGGGGAATTGGGGGTTAAACACAAAATTTAAAGCAACTCAAAATAGTCCATTAAAAATGTATTATTCGGATTTTGATGATAATGGGCGCACCGAAACCATAGTGGCTTACGAAAAAAACGGAAAGTATTATACGGTTGCAGGCCTGGATGAGCTGGGCAGCCAAATGAGCGTTATTAGGAGAAAGTTCACTGCTTACTCGGATTTTGCCGGCAAACCTGTGGAGGAAATATTTGACGAAGCGCAGCTGGAAAATGCTTCTCTTTTGACAGTCCATAATCTGGCATCAGGTTACCTACTCAATTCCGGTGATGGTTATACTTTTGAAGCCTTTGAAACATCATTACAGGTAGCACCACTGACCTCCTTTTTAAAATATGACTTTAATGGTGACGGTAAGGAAGAAGTTTTGGCTGGGGGTAATTATTTTGGGGTAACCCCCTATCATGGACGATATGGAAGTCTTTCAGGAAATATCATTACTGCTGGAGGAAAAATATTAGACGGAGACCAGTTGGGTTTAAACTTCACCCAAAAGGCAGTTAGAGACTTAGCTATCATCAACTTTGACAATGAACACTATGCGTTAGTCACGTATAACAATGAAAAACCGGAGTTATATAAGTTAAAATTTGGAAAGGAATAACCCTTTCACCATAATACACAAAAAACCCTTTTCATTTTTGAAAAGAAAAATAAATCCGGCTCCCGGAAATACAACCCGGGGCCGGATTTATACAATTCCACTAAGAAAACCTTTACCAGATGCTCCTTAAGTAAGCATTAAAATATTAATACCCGGGATTTTGCTCCAAAACATTACTTGCCGATAATGCCTCTGTAGGCACGGGAAACCGGTTCAAATGATCCGAATTAGAGGGGGTGTGATCCCACCACCTTTCGGTAGTGAAAAAGCCCAACCTTATCAGATCGGTCCTTCTTCTACCTTCCCCTAAAAACTCAATTCCCCATTCATCGGCTATACGGTAAAGGTCCAGGTTTTCGGCCGTAGCCGGATTCGGGTCAACGCCGCCCTCAAAAGCTCTTTGTCGCACTTCATTTATCAACTCTGCTGCGGCAGAGGCTTCCCCCATTCTTAGACGACACTCAGCTAACATCAGATATACTTCTGCCAATCTAAAAACAGGATGATCAGCAGCCCACCTCAAATTAAGGTCTTGACTAGAGGGCACTGGGATTTTCACAATTCTTACACCGGTATTTTCCTCACCTGCACCGATATTAGAAGGCAACTCATCAATAGTTTCAAAGGTTGACCCCAGTTCTGAAAACCTTCCGACCTGGTCGACAAATACAAGGGGTTGGCCATTATACTCCTCATTGCCTATTACCTGCTCACCATCTATGGGAGAAACCTGCGGACCTACCAAAAACATGCCTTCATAATTACCCGAACCCAAATACCTGAAAGGCTTCTTCCTAAGATCCGTATCCTCAAACTTTTCGTAGGGCGATCCCAATTTAAACTCCTCTGTATACAAAGTTCCATCTGGTTTTCTTGATGGCTGTAAGTGCGTGCCATTATTAGAACCTAAGTCCACATCAAAGTAAACCCGGGAATTATAATGGTACATGTGCCCGTAGTGTGTGTATTCCAGGCGATTGAATTCAGAAGGTATCGACCATATAATCTCCGGAGATAGGTGATTTTCGAAGTCGTGGGGTCCTTTCCAGTCCAGATCCAGGCTGTAAGTCCCATATTCATTGGCAATAATTCCCTCAGAGATCCTGGCTGCCTCATCATACATGGGTTCACCGATGTAGGCTTCCGCATTAAAATACAATCTCGCCAACATTACAGCAGCAGCTCCTTTTGTAATTGCTCCTTCCTGAGGTGCGTCTGGTTCCTTTACTGCCAAATCAATCAAGGCCTGTTGTAACAGTGCTTCGATATGATTGAATGTTTCCCTATCGGTACTTCTGGGCACATCTTCCTGATCCAGGCTGGTAAATATGGGTAGCCCCCCAAAAAAATCAAGTCCTCTCAAATAGAAAAATGCAATCAAGGCATCCAATTGGCCTAGATGTGCGGCTTTATCTTCTTCTGATAGCGCAAGGCTTGCGTAATCCAGGCGACCCAAATCCTGTTTAACATCTAACCCTAATGCCACTCCTTGCAGGGTTCCTCTCCAGGTTCCAAACAATTGGGACTCGTCCGGCGTCCATTCATGGTGTTGGTATCGGGCATAACGACCTCCGTCATACCAATGCCTTCCTTTTGTTGATCGTGCAAATTGGTCTGCAGAAAATTCCTGTGCTATCCAGCGATCTCCGGTAAGATACCATCTTGCATGGGTAAAAGGCCGGTATAGCGCTGATAAAACATCCCCCTCCGTTTTGAAAAAGGTTTGGGGCACCACCCTGTCATACCATACTTCATCCAGAGAACAACTTGTTGCAATGACGCTAAATAGAATAATTATATATTTTATCAATTTCATAGTCTTATTTTTTTCTTTTAGAAATTAGCTTGAACACCTAACATAAAAGTTCGGGTTTGTGGATAGGTGGCTCTCTCTTCAAACCCGGGATCCAGGCCATTGATATTTACTTCGGGGTTTAGGCCTGAATAATTGGTAAGCACAAATAAATTTTGCCCTGTTGCATATACGCGCAGACCTTTTACATGCCTGTTTCCTCTGTCTCCTTGAAAATTAAATGTATATCCCAGAGAAAGCACATCCAGCTTCAAAAAATCACCATCCTCAATCCAGTAATTGCTCAACTCTTTTTCTCCGGTGATATGTCTTTGTTCTTCAAAATTTTCTACCAGGACATTTCTTGATTCCAGTGGTATTCCATAGTAAAAATTAGGCATATTAAAAATATCATGGCCTGACCAGCCGCGGAAATAAGCATTTACGTCAAAATTTCCAAAATTAAATTGGTTATTCCAGGCCAAGATTAACTTCGGGATGGCATTTCCGATAAATTTTTTATCTTCATTGGTTTTGGTTCTTTCAGTAACGTCAAACACCTCTCCATCGCTTCCTCTCAACATCCAATCTCCTGTCTCGGTAAATCCAGCATGTTCCCAGACAAAGAATCGACCGATGGGCTCTCCCGGGAACAGTCTGACAGCATTTCCCGGACTCCCCGGTGCAGGAAAACCCTTTCGATCCCAAAATGTCTGATTACCCCAAAGACTAACGAGTTCACTTTTATAGGCCGATCCGATTAATGTAGTTACATACTGGAAATTGGTATTATCAACAGCATTCCAAGTAAGTTCTGCTTCCCAGCCTGTATTTCGTAAGACCCCTACATTCATGGTCGTTTTATCGTGAATAGCCGGTGGTTGCGGAACAGAGATATCATAAATCAAATCATCCACGTCTCGTTGAAAAACATCGAACCTACCAGATAAATTTCCATCCAAAATGGCAAAGTCAATACCGATATTGTATTCTTTCTTGGTTTCCCACTTTAAATCAGTATTCTGGTTATGAGAAACTCCATAAGTCCTTCTCCACTCGCCATTCATCAACCACCAGGTATCCGGACCGTACATTCTGGTAGCTACACCAGGTGCGAAACCTTCATTGCCGGTTTCACCATAACCAGCTCGAAATTTTAGATTGGTAAACCAAGTCTGCCATTGCATAAAGGGTTCATTGTGGATGTTCCACCCTATAGAAAGGGCCGGAAAATTTCCCCACCTATTGCCTTTGGCGAATTTCGATGAACCCTCACGTCTCAAGCTGGCTGTGATCAGGTACCTGTTGTCAAAGCTATAGTTCACCCTTCCAAAAAATGCCATCAACCTGACTCGGGGGTTTTTATAAGAGCCTAGACCAGCCCTTCCCTCGGCTAAAAATCTACCAGTTCCCAAGTCATGTTCTTCTATGCCATCTACAGCGAAATCCGAATTATTTGCAGAAAATCCTTGTCCGTTAAATTCTTGAAAACTATAGCCTCCTACAGCATTAAGGGTATGTAAGTCAAAGATCTGGTCATAAGTAAGAAATGTCTCAAACGTATTGTCCTTTGATTCCCCGTAACTGTGGCTGGCATATCCAGCCACTCCTTCATCTAATGACGTTTTATGCTGGGCGGATCTCCAATAGGTGCCATAGTTGTCGTCATTATTCATCGAATAACGAGCGGTAAGGGAAACATTATCGGAAAGATTAAACAGAAAAGTAGTGGTATTCAGGAGGTAAGAATATTTTCGCTGATCGGTCCTTAATCGAATATCGGCTACCGGATTATACCAGTCATAACCTCCGGTCCAGACATTCAGCCCGTGCGCCTCTGTGGGATCATAGGGTGTTTCGGTCGGGTTAAGCTGCAAAGCCATCCTGAAAATGTCATTATTTGAAAATTCAGATTGTCTCTCACTATAGGAAAGGTTATTGGTTATTCTTAAAAATCCATCGAACAGGTTAAAATCTGTATTTATCCTTGCCTGGATTTCATCTCGCTGTGCCCCAATTGCCAGGCCTTTGGCACTCCGATTACTTATGGTAGCGCGAATTTTCGCATCTTCCACACCACCACTTAAGCTGATTACATTTCGGTAACTGATGGGAACATCGTTGGTTACCTCGTCGAACCAATCCGTATTGTGTCCTAAATCGTCTCCCAACCCTTGTTCGAGGAACCTATCCCTTCCCAAAGGCTCGTTATATCTTCGCACGGTTTCAGCAAACAATTCTCCGGTATAACTAACAGATAACTCTCCAGCAATAGCAGACTTGGTGGTAATAAGAATAACCCCTCCGGAGGCCCTAGTACCGTAAATAGCGGCACCGGAAGCATCACGCAATACTTCAATGGAGGCGATATCTTCCTTAACAACAGTATTAATATCCCCGCCTGGCACCCCATCAATAACAATTAAAGGTCCTTGTGAGGCATTCACTGAATTGACCCCTCTTAACTGGATAGACACTCCGGAATTGGGATCGGCACCGTTGGTAGATTGAATACTTAATCCAGGAACCTTTCCTTGAATGGCCATCAACGGTGAAACAGTGCCCGCAACAAAATCCTCTTCATTTAATGAGCTCACGGCACTGGTAAGATTTTCCCGATTAACGGATCCATAACCTACTACAACTACCTCATCCAGGGAAGCGATATCTTCCGACAATGAGACGTTAATTTCTGTTTGGTTATTTATTTCAATACTCTGAGATTCGAACCCGATGAAAGAAAAAACCAAAGTTGATCCTTCCGGAACCGTGATTGAATATTTCCCATCCAAATCTGTGGCCGTTCCGATCCCAGTACCGGGAATCGAAACTGTCACGCCTGGAATCGGTTGTCCTTCCTGGTCGGTCACTACGCCTGAAACGGTTACATCTACCATTGTCTCTGAATTAAATACCAAATCAGACTCGATGACATCCACTTTACTATATAGATTTCGCGGAAACAGTGAAACATGCGTGAACACTTTCTCAAAATGATTTTCCTTACTTTTTCTACTTTCCGCATAAATGCGGTCAATTGCAACGCATTGGATAATAATAACAACTGAAAATAATTTTATTATCGACCTTAATTGTTTTAGTCTGGGTTGTTTCATTAGTTTGGGATTAGGTTAATTGAAATTAAACATAAACTATCAGGTTCTTATAATAAAGAAACAAAATCCATAATAATAAAATATTAACAATTAGACTAATTTTTGTTTTTTTTTATTTTTTCAATGATTGAATTAGTCATATAAAAAATTGAAATTTAGACATATATACCTATTTTTACGTAGTTTATATAATGATACAAATCATTTTTGAGATTAGGCAAATCTAGAAAAGTTATATTTATTGAAAAATAAAAATTTATAAATTAAACTTAATTTATTCTGTTTATATTTAAATTTATTATGAATTAAAAGAGAATTATTAAACTGCCCAAATCTGGAATAAATGAAGTGAAATGAGGGGCTTAGTAATAATAATTCGTTCCTCCACACCAGCATATAGGCATTTGAAGATGTAGTACCCAATCTATCCATCATGAAATCAGATGGTTCGGTTAATCTTTTTTAATCTCATATTCTCCCCTAAAAGGAAATTCTTTACCGGGTATAATGCGAAAGTTGTTAAATAAGTTATTGTCTGAGAGCTTCTCAGTGAAAGGATTGGGCTAAAGCAGTGGTCAATTGAGTGATAATTGATTGCTATTCTTTTCTCAATAGGAATGTGGCTTTAGCTCATTCTCTAAAATGAGATTTCATAAACCCCGGTTTTAGCCAAAATTGAGGGGAAATTTTGAAATAATACCTTAAATGGTGTAAGTGTTTGGCTAAAGCCATTATGTGTATTGCCTCTTTTTTACCCACAGCTAAAGCAGTGGGCAAATGAGTAATAGGCGTCCGGTTTTCTATTTTTAACCCATAACCAATGACCTGTCTCCTTTCAATAGGATGGCGGCTTTAGCCCCATCCCTAGAATGAGATTTCATGGACCCCGGCTTTAGCCAAAATTGGGGAAGTTTTGGGGCACAAGGGCCCTCCGGGAAAAATTTTGGCTAAAGCCAATGATATAAATAATCCAAATAATTGCCTCCGGCTGAAGCAGGAGGCAATTGATCAGTACGGTCCTGTCTATTATTTTTTATCAATAATCTTTGACCTGTCCCCTTCAATAGGATGGCGGCTTTAGCCCCATCCTATTGATAATGCCCGCTACCCAGGCTTTAGCCAATATTGGGGAGAGATTTGGGGAAATTTTGAAAAAAATACCTTCCTTCCGGATAACGAAGTTTGGCTAATGCCAATATTACAAACTGGACCTATATTGCTCACAGCTGAAGCAGTGGGCAATTGAAAAAATAATATTTTTCTTCCCTGAACCAAAATATCCTACCCTTTCCGCAGCACCCAAAATACTGATATAAATCACTTGTAATCATGTTTTTAAGGCATGTTTTTTTTGTTCTAATGCTAGTAAATTTACTGGAATTGCAGAAGCGAACCCTAAAAATTCTACCTAAATCCAAATGTCCATGAAAACACGTGAAATTACTGTTGTATTGATATTAACCTTCCTAATGGGCAGCCAAATCAATGCAGGTGCCCAGGAAATGAGCAAAAAAGATTATCTCGAAAAAAGCCGCAGACAAAAGACTACAGGCTATATCATGGCAGGCGGAGGGCTTGCCATGGTCGCTGCAGGAAGTACCCTGTTTTCTGAAAACTTCATTCTTTTCGGCGCTTCCGATGCGGAGGAACAGGCGACAGGAATTGGTGTAGCCATGGCTGTTGTTGGCGGAATCGCCGCTATAGGAAGTATTCCGGTATTCATTAGCGCTGGTAAAAATAAAAAAAGGGCAGCGCTAATGAGCTTTAAACCTTTACCTACCAATACTCCAAAGTATGCCGTGGGCATTCCCAGCCATATACCCTCTCTTGCCCTGACCATTCCGCTTTACAGCAAAATGCCAAACTAAAAGCCTGTTTCCATACAATAACCAAAGCAGGCAAATCAACCGCCAAAACCATATTTTAGTAAAAAACACTTTGCCTGAACAGGGAGTTTGGTTACCGTATGCGACATGAAAAAGCACTAGTCTGGCTGAGAAATGACCTGAGATGGGAAGACAATCTCACCATTAAAAAAGCAACGGAACTTGCCAGGAGCGTTTTACCTGTTTATTGCCTGGATCCCCGGCAATTTGGACCGGGGGATTTTGGTTTAAAAAAAACCGGTCCCTTCCGCGCCAGGTTCCTTTCCGAAACCGTTCAGGACCTGCAAGATCAAATCATGAAAAAAGGAGGTACCTTGCTGCTCCTTCATGGCAAACCTGAAGAAGAGATACCCACCCTGGCACAAAAAGCCGGGGCAGGTGTGATCTGCTTCTCCCAGGAAGTCACTACAGAAGAAATAAGGGTGGAGCAGGCCATGGAAAAAACCGCCTGGAGCAAGGGTATTGCCACAGAAAGCTACTGGCAAGGTACCCTGTTCCATATTGACGACCTGCCATTCCCGGTATCTCAGATGCCCGAAGTATTTACCAGGTTTAGAAAAGAATGTGAGAAACTATCTCCGATCCGCCCGCTGGTTAAGATTCCTGAACCCGTTCGTTTTGCCCAAATACCAGAGGGACATCTGAATTCATGGCCGGAAATAGTCGAACCGGGTTTACAGATTGAAGCTCAGATCCACAAAGGCGACATGTTTTTCCAGGGTGGATCCGGCCCTGCCTTGCAACGAATGAACCATTATTTCTGGCAGACAGACAGTCTTGCCAGTTATAAAGCAACACGAAATGGTTTAATGGGGGCTGATTATTCCAGCAAATTCTCTCCCTGGCTGGCTATGGGAGCCCTTTCTCCAAGACAAGTTTACCGGGAAGTCAAACGCTATGAAACAGAAAGAACCAAAAATCAATCCACCTACTGGCTAATTTTCGAATTGATCTGGAGGGATTTCTTTCGCTTTATGGCCAAAAAGCATGGCAGCCGCATCTTTCAGATTGGGGGCATTCAGGACAAGCCAGGCTATTGGAAAGAAGACAAAGTCGCTTTTTCAAAATGGGCAGCCGGCAAAACCGGTATTCCCTTTATCGATGCTAATATGCGGGAACTCAACCAAACCGGTTTCATGTCCAACCGGGGCCGGCAGCTGGTCGCCAGCTTTCTGGTGAATGACCTGGAAATCGATTGGCGCTGGGGAGCTGCTTATTTCGAGCAGCAGCTCATCGACTACGATCCTTGTAGCAACTGGGGCAATTGGATGTACATCGCAGGGGTGGGAAATGATCCACGGCAGGACCGCTATTTCAATATCCTTTTGCAGGCTAAGAAGTATGATCCACACGGGGAATATATCAAGCGATGGGTTCCTGAGCTGAACGCCTTGAAGGGTTTTGAAGTCCATATTCCTTTCCAATTATCAAAGGAAAAGTTGGAAAAAGGCAGGATCAGGCTGGGAAAGGAGTACCCAATACCCCTGGTCTCTGCGGAAAACTGGAGCGTTTAATCCGGCAGACTTTCCAATACATGCTTTACCAGTTCGGCTTTGGCGGCATTTTTGATCCATCGGCTTACTATTACGAGTTCATGTTCCTCATCCACATACACCATATTGGTTCCCGCTCCCAAATGGAAAAAAGCGGATTCGGGGGCTGAAGGAATTTCCCGCTGCCGTGTATTGAGAAAATAATTCATGAATCCATAATTCTCCTGTGCGGGACCCGGAGTAAGGGATTTTGCAATCCATTCGCTGGAAATCAGTTGCTCTCCATTCCACGCTCCCCTATGCAGGGTCAGGTAACCAAACCTTGCCTGGTCATAGGCATTGATCATCATTCCTCCGCCCCAGTGGGAGCCTCCACTTACAGACTGCATGATTTGTCCGTCAATAATAACGAAGGAATTCTCGTACCCCGTCCATCTCCAGGTAGGACTGGCACCAATTTTATCCATTATTTTTTCCTTCAGTACCAGCGGAAGTGGCTTTCTCCAAACATTCATGGCTGCCAGTGCAAGTACGTTCACCCGGGTATCGTTGTAGGTATAGACAGATCCGGGTTCATTTCGCTCTCTACCCAGCCAGGTATCACTATCTCCCCGGGGCCGGTCTGCCCAGTCTGGCTTGCCCCATAGGGTTCCTTCCCAGTCAGAGGTTTGCCGAAGCAAATGCTCCCAGGTGATCTTCCGGTTATGTGGCGTTCCGAATAAGTCAAATACGTCTTCTTCCACCAGGTGATCGGATTTATTTCGGTGGGCCAGGTTAGGATCGTAGAGGATAATTGGCGCCATATAGGAATGCACCAGATCTTTTTCACTTTGGATCAGACCCTCATCCACAGCAAGCCCCACCAGGGTGGACAGGAAACTTTTGGCCACACTGAATGTCAGGTCTACCCTGCCGGGATCTCCCCATTGCCCAATCAGATACCCTTTGTATATGATTAGCCCGGTAGCCGGACCTCTTTCTTTCATGGGGCCAATGGGGTAACCAAAAGGCTCCCTGCCAAAACCGCTGAGGTAATGGGCTATTTTTAGATTCGGATCAGCTTCAGTTTCTTCCCTGATGGCCAGGTCTATGGCCTCCTGCAAGCGTCCGGGGTTTACCCCGAGGGCAGCAGGATCCTTTTTCTCCCAGGAATTTTTCCCTGGAAAATAGGTTTGTGCCGGTAAATTTTCGACCAGCAAAAACCCTAAAACCCAGAAACAAAAGTAATAGAAGTGGATTCTTTTCATCATTTCATGGATTTAATACCTGGCCATGCGCTTCACTTCCTGGTTGCGGAAGCATTGTTCCAGGTGATCATTTACGATACCGGTGGCCTGCAAATGTGAATAAATAATGGTACTACCGAGAAATTTAAATCCTTTTTGCTTCAGGTCACGGGCTATTTGATTGGAGAGTTCGGTAGCCGCCGGAACCATTGCCATGCTTTTCCATTCATTTTGCAGGGGTTTCCCATCTACAAAACCCCAGATATAGTCGGTAAATGTTCCGTAGTGTTCCTGTATTTCGATAAATTTTCGGGCATTATTAACCGCAGCATGGATCTTTAACCGGTTTCTTACAATGTCCGGATTCCCAATCAGTTTTTCTACCTCTTCTTCGGTAAAATCAGCTACTTTCCGGTAGTCAAAATCCTTGAAGGCCCGCATATATCCCTCCCTCTTTTTCAGGATGGTAGCCCAGCTCAATCCCGCCTGGGCACTTTCCAGCACCAGAAACTCAAAATGCTTGCGGTCACTGTATACCGGCACGCCCCATTCCTCATCATGGTATTGAATGTATTTCTCGAATCCCAGACACCAGGGGCAACGAAAGGTGTCGGTCTGATTAAGGATAAAGTCGCTCATGGCAGGTCAGGTATTTTCTAAGAAAGATAGGCAAATACCTAAATAAAAACAGCCATAAAGGCTAAACCATGGCTGTTTTTTTTAATCAATTGTCGGACAAAAATAAAGCATTGGCAAAAATCAACTTACCAGCCTCCCAGAAACTCCGGAACATGGGATTGTCCACCATATACATCAGCTGCCCCCTTCCCATGGGTTCAACGCCGAAGACCAAAGAATTGGCCATTAAAGGTTTGATTTTGTAACCAATAAAACCTGTACGATGGCTTTCCTGTCCGGCAATGTAACCGGCATTGATGCCGTCCTCCATTAAAGCATAGCGGTTGGAATTATTTTTCAGGGTATAAAACTCCCCTTCACTGCCATATCCCAGGGGATGCGTGCTATCCATTTGCACTTCATATATGGCACCGGCCGCGTAATTCGAAATCTCCAGCCGTTCTTTTTCCAGAAAAGGTGCCGTTTTATCCCCTTCAGAACCTTTGGCTATCATGCTCTCGAACGTTTCTTTTTCCGCTTCACTGGCATAAGTCTGTAATAAACCTTCCTCCCGGTCAGCAAACAAATCCAAAGCATCTTCCATGGCAAGGAGCTTTCCACCTGCTGCTACCCATTCAGTCAAAACGGGATGTAATTCCTCTTTGTAATTTCCCGAGGGCAGGATCAGTACATCGTAATCCTGTAATACAGCCCCATTCAATTGATCTGATTCAAGTATGACGACAGGGTATTTTAACTCGCTATCCAGAAAATGCCAAACCTCTCCAAAATTCAGTGATGATACACCCTCTCCTCCCACAAGAGCGATGGCAGGTTTCTGAATGATACGTACATGGGAAGACCCGAAATCTTTCCCGCTGTCCATATAGCCTGTTTGGGTTTTACCCAGTTTTATTTCAAAGGAGTTGGCCAAGTCAGTTACTTTTTGATGAAAGTCCGGGATGTAGGCATTTCCACCCCGGGTAATGATAAGCGAACCCGCGGGATAACTGTTTCCTCCTACTTCGAAGGGATACTCGTTGTATCTTACGCGAATACCTTCCTGCAGTAGGGCAGCAAGGTATTTGACATGTTGGGTGGCGTTCCAGGGAGCAATGTAGGCGAGGGTTTCCTTATCGGGCCTGTTGGGCTCGAAATCAGGTTTCAAATAATCCTGCTCCGCGTCCAGGCGGCCTTCCAGCGCAAAGGCATTCAAACCAAAGGCATACGGAAGTGCCCAGGAAGTGATGTCATAGGTGATGCTGTCGTTCAAAACCGGTTCCGGTTCAAATAATACCTGGGTCAAAACTGACTTGGGTTGAAAGGCATTGATGACAATGTCATTCTCGGCCAATGACTGTCGACCGGACTCACCGGTTTGGTAGGAAAATCCGTTCAAATTTTCGCTTTTTCCACTCCAACCATAACGGATACCATTTTTGTCCAGCAGGTCCAGCAGGGCCCTGACCTTGTCCGGCGGGTTGCTTCCCTTGATGACATAGCTTTTGTAAGTACCGGATGGGCTGGTACTGCTTTCGGCGAAATATTGTTCATAGGCCTCCAAAACCCTACCGGCAATGGATGAAGTAGTCTCAATGGCAGAAATACCGGTGGTATGGTGGTGTATGATCCTGTCTTTCAGGCTAATGGTATCTCCCTGGGCATCATAGCCGCCAATACCGGCCCTGCCTGAGCCACCCTGCTCTATGGTCATACCAATGGCTCCATTGTACATGGGGTAAGTGTCCCCATAACTGGGATAAAGCAGATCAAACCTTTCTTTGGTAAAATAAAACCAGTCCTGTTCATCAAAATACCCAGCCGTATTTCTGCCAAAAATTTCCTGGTATTCGTGCTGGAAGTCCGTCAACTGTACGTGCAGGGGTTCTGCTGCAGGAGCAAAATAATAAGGGGAATTGATTCCCTGCTCGTGAAAATCCAAATGAACCTGTGGAAGCCACTCATTGTATAAGGCCAGCCTTTGCTGCGTTTCGACTTGTGTCTGCCAGGCCCAGTCCCGGTTCAGGTCAAAAAGGTAGTGGTTGGGTCTTCCACCTGGCCAGGGTTCTCTGTGCTCGATGGATTGCAGGTCAGGCTGAAGTACCTGATTCATTTTTTGCTGATACCAGTTGACATACCTCTCTTGCCCGTCAGGATTGACACAGGGGTCCAATACCACCAAAGTATTGGCCAGCCATTCCCGGGATGAGTCATTTTCGGGATCCACAAGGGAAAAAAGTGTCATCATGGTGGCTTCTGAAGAAACCGCTTCATTGCCATGCACATTGTAGCTCATCCAATGCACGGGAATGGAAAGTTCCGGACTTCCTTCCATCAGGCCGGCCCTCTTCAGGTTATCCGTACGGATGGTTTCCAGTTGTTCGATATTTTGTTTAGAGGAAACAAAGGCAACCATCAGGGGGCGCAACTCATTGGTTTTCCCATATTCCTTCAATAATACATTGTCATTGGTAGCAGCTACATGTTGATAATAGGCGACCACCTTGTGGTGGGGGGTAAACCTGTCTCCCAGTTCATAGCCTAAAAATTCAGCAGGACTTTGTGTTTGCGCCAAAATTTGGAACTGCAACAGCATAAAGCCGAAGATTGCGTATAATTTCTTCATAAATAATTTAGTAATGCATGAAAGCAAGACATGCTCCCTCTTAATTGACTTAATTTTCAGTGCAAATATAAAAGTAAACGCCTTAATGCTGCTTTGAGCAGAAAATAATCTGCCCCTACATATTCTTCACCACCTCTTTTTTGGGCAATGAAATGCTCCACATGCCTCGTAGTTCGCCCACTTTATAACCAAGAGCTTTATCCGCAGGGTAAAGTGATTTGATTTTTTCAAAGGTGGCATCACTGACTTCTTTACCCGGCTCCCCGTGACAGTTGAGGCAAAGTCCGCCTGGTATGGTGATGGCTTTGGTATATAACAACACTTCGCCATTCTCTGTTTTCTGGATATTGGGACGGTTATCTATTTCATTTTCAACGTTGTAGGCGTAGGCATCCAGCAGGCTCTTTTCCATGTCAGTTGGACTATTTTCCGGATTTCTGTTTTTTACAGACACCCTCCGTATGTTGACTGCATGTTTGTCAGCAACTTTTTTGGTAATGGGCAAAGCTTCCAGGTGACAAAAATCTATGGCTCCCGGGACTCCTTTGTCTTCAATGGCCTTCTGCAAGGCACCTATGAGCTCTACCTGGGCTTCCTGACTGATCTCATCGCCCCATTTCATGGCATAATCCGTAATTTCAGACTCCGTAACTTTTTTTACTTCATTGGCCTTGTTTACCTGATCCACCACATCCCGATCAATTTTTTTATTGTCACCACAGGAGGCCAGTAACAGCAAGGGGACAAACAGGAGCCTTATCCACTTTGTATTTTTCATTTGCTTTAACATCAGATTCTTTATTTAAAGATAATGACTAAACTTGAAAAAAGTTCAAAAGCTGACCATAATCAACCCTTCTTTACCTGTCTGCTCCGGATACCATAATCTGGCATTTGTCGGGATTTCGTCAACAATATTGTTTAATTTTGCCTTCCAAATAAAACGATGCCATGCAGGACAAACTGGAAGCCATAAAAGAAAGATTCGAAGAAGTAGCTCAACTGATCATTCAGCCTGATGCCATGTCTGACATGGGCAAGTATACCAAACTTTCCAAGGAATACAAAGACCTGGAAAAGGTGGTAAAGGTTTACGATGAATACCGGTTGATTCTGGATAACCTCAGCAGCACCAAATCACTTTTGGAAAAGGAAAAAGATCCTGAATTCAGGGAAATGGCCAAGATAGAATGGGAAGAGCTGAAAAACCGAAAGGAGGTAATAGAAGAGGAGTTGAAAAAAATGCTGATTCCCAAAGACCCGAATGATTCGAAGGACTGCATTCTGGAAATCCGTAGTGGTACCGGGGGAGATGAGGCAGCTATTTTTGCAGGGGATCTTTTCAGGATGTATGAAAAGTTTTGTGAAAAGCAAAACTGGAACCTGACGGTATTGGACCTTACTTTTGGTACCTCCGGGGGATATAAGGAAATTATCAGCTCCGTTTCCGGAGCTGATGTGTACGGGATGTTGAAATATGAATCCGGGGTTCACCGCGTGCAACGCGTACCTGCTACGGAGACCCAGGGCAGGGTACATACCTCAGCTGCCACGGTCGCTGTACTGCCGGAAATGGAGGAAGTTGACGTGCAAATTGACATGAACGATGTCCGTAAAGACACCTATTGTTCCTCAGGTCCAGGCGGCCAATCGGTAAACACCACCTATTCGGCCGTAAGGCTCACCCATGAACCTACCGGGTTGGTGGTGACCTGTCAGGATCAAAAATCCCAAATCAAAAACTTTGAAAAAGCCCTGAAAGTACTGCGGTCCAGGATTTATGAAATCGAACTGGCCAAACACAATGAAACGGTAGGCGCCCAAAGGAAATCCATGGTGGGCAGCGGAGACAGGTCAGATAAAATACGCACTTACAATTACCCCCAAAGCCGGGTCACAGACCACAGGATCAACAAAACTGTCTATAACCTGTCTGAAGTAATGGAAGGAAACATTGAAGACTTTATCAGTGCCTTGCGATTTGCTGAAAATGCAGCAAAAATGAAAGAGGGTGGGGCAAATGATTAAAACACCAGGATTTTTCTTTTATATTCCGCATTTCTGGTCCGAAAAACCAACACATGAAGGCCTTTTGGTAAATTGGTAACCGGGTAGACAAATTGCCCTTCCCGGGTGGGAATATCCATGATTTTTTGTCCCAGCGTATTGAAAATACCCAGATAGGTCAGGGAGGGTAATCCCTCAATGGTGATGTTTATGTCTCCAAAAGAAGGGCTCGGAAAAACCCCAATATGGAAAGGCCCCTTTTCCTCCGGAAGAGCCGTAATTAGGTTCACATTCACAGAAAGTGCCTGGCTGGGTCCCTGGTTGCAGGCATTCATTGGGGTTACCACCAGCTCATGGTCGCCTTCATTGGTCCAGTTTACCCTGATGCTGCCTGTACCTTGTCCGCTTATGATTTCGCCACCTTCCCCAATGGTCCATTGATAATTGATATCCTGCAATGCTTCCACTTCATAATCCGCTTCCTGAAAACCAACCCTATCCGGTCCCTCTATTGGTGAAGGCTGATCCGGAATGGTAATCACCCGAATGGGTTTCTGGGTTGTGGGTCCCTGTCCACAGGGATTGGTGGTAGAAACGGAAATGGATTGATCGCTCAAATTGGTCCATTCAAGGGTAATCCGAGCGGTTCCCTGACCGGATCTGACCACACCTCCGGTTGCCTCCCAGAAATATTCCGTTCCTGGTATGGAATCCACATGGTATTCTTCCAGGGTATTGACACAGACCACTCCTTCGCCTTGAATATCAGTTGTTTGATCAGGCTCTTCTGAAACCACCACCTCCATGGCAGTAGTATTTCCGTTTCCGCAATTGTTTTGACCTCTCACCAGGACGGCATTCCTTCCGGGATCATCCCATCTCACTACTATTCTGGTACTTCCCTGCCCTTCAATAATGGTCCCTCCATCAACCCTCCATTCATAGGTAGTTCCTTCTTCCTCCAAATCCTGGATGGTATAAATTTGCTGGCTCAGGCAAATATTGCCTTCGCCAAATATGGTCGCAACATCCTGAGGAACCTGGCAGGTATACTGGTAAAAGATACCGTTCTCGCCTGCGGCGTAGCCCACATTCAGGTCCCCGAAACTCACTCCGGTAAAGTTCTGAAAAGTCCCTGTAGGCAACCTTTCCCAGGTAGCACCTGCATCAAATGTCCTCAAGATCAATCCTTCATAACCAGTAATAAACCCTACGGACTCGTCCAAAAAAGCCACATCGGTGAAATTTTTCTCATGAGCAGTCTGAATCCTGCTCCATGATTGCCCTTTATCGGTTGTTTTAAAAGCATTCCCCGACTCGCCTACAATAATGGCTGTCTCTTCATCCAATAGGGATATGGCATTTAGTTTTGCTGTACTAGTCAGGTTAATTTGCTGCCATTCACCCCCTCCGTCGGAGGATAAAAGGACATGCCCTCTATCACCTATCACCAGTCCATCACTTTCATTGAAGAAAAGGATGTCATGAAAATCCGTCTCATTCCATCCAACAGGAACAGTCTGCCAGTTGACTCCCCGGTTTTCTGTTTTGCTGATCAAACCCCTTTCGCCTACTGCAAAACCCCGGTTGAAATCAAAAAAATACAAGCCATTAATATCCCTGTTCGTTCCCGGATTCAGGGTTGTCCAATTGGCTCCTGAATTTGTGGTGTTGATTATATTTCCATTGACCCCGGACACAAAACCAGCACCATTCGAAACAAAATACAGCGCATTGAAGGAGAGAGAAATTGGCCTGGAACGATCTACAAAGGAATTGCCTCCATTACCAGTAAGTAAAATTAATCCCCTTTCTCCAATGAGGTAGCCCCGCAGGTCTGTAGTA
Organism: Cyclobacterium plantarum; assembly: GCF_011290685.1. Classification (GTDB taxonomy): domain Bacteria; phylum Bacteroidota; class Bacteroidia; order Cytophagales; family Cyclobacteriaceae; genus Cyclobacterium; species Cyclobacterium plantarum. The sequence continues at coordinate 402,578 of NZ_JAANYN010000003.1, read as the reverse complement.
AACTGAATAGAAGTGTAATCATTGGCCCTGCCCGATAGACGAATAGCCCAATTCGCACCCGAATTGTTAGAAGAAATTAAAAAGCCACTTGAAGCCACTGCCAGCACATTATTGGTCCCAGGTCTGAAAGCTAGTGAACTGACGTCCTGATTCGTACGGGAATTGGCAGCCAGAAAGGTCAGGCCGCCATTATCAGTTCTAAGGATGGTCCCATTCCCGCCTGTAACCAGTCCAATTAAAGGAAAGGAAGGATGGAAAACAACATCCCTAAGGTCAGTGTCTATGCCACTGTTGATAAATTGCCAATTCAGGCCTGCATCCACGGTTTTAATGATTGCTCCCAAATCTCCAACTGCATAACCAATAGAATCGCTGGTAAAATGCACCCCATTTAGCGAAACATCGAATCCTGTAGGATTTTCCACCCAGTCCATCCCTGCATTGACTGTCTTTAGCAATGAAGCTTCGGATGTGACCGCAAAGCCAAGGGTATCGTTTACAAAATGAAAATCATTGATATCAGCGGGGCTTACCTTATTGCCAGATTGCCAGGTGATGCCCCCGTCTGAGGACCGGATGATATTTCCTGCTTCCCCAGCCACTACTATCAGGTCATTGTCGAGGTGCCGGATTTTTTTCCAAAGAATATTTTCAGGGTGCGTGTAACTTGTCCAGTTAAGGCCTCCATCATCCGTACGATAAATCTCTCCTCCTTCTCCAAGCAACAGCCCTTGTCTGTCATCGAAAAAAGAAAAATCCACAATGAGTCCCCGGCTTGGTGATTTTAGCTCAATCCAGCTCAAACCACCATCAATGGATTTCAACAGGATATTCTCACCGGCTATAAATCCTACCTGCTCATCTACCCATTGGATGGCAGCATAATTATTTCCCCAATCGCCTACCCTTCTCCAACTTTGGCCATATCCCTCCTGGTACAGGAAAAGCCCAAGAAAAACTAAAAATAAAGCCCGCTTCATACAAATCCCTAAGTTTAAATAAATTATGCCTACAAAAATAAGATTAAATTCAGGATTTTATAGCAAAATCAGCCAATATCCCCAATTGCTTTTCAAAAGGCTTTTTTCTAAATATCAACAGGGAAAAACACGGCATAAAAAAAAGGGTGAATCACCCTTTTTCATTTCTTATCAGCTATTTCGTTAAAATTTTACCTGTCTTTACCACCTACCGCAATCATGGCACACCTGAATCCAATGTGGTTGGAGGCGGAATCCTGATGCATAAATCTCCTTGTTCCGGGTGCCAGCCAGTAGGCAACATCCCTCCAGGACCCTCCTTTGTACACCCGATAATTATCGTCTATCAAAGTGGTGTTGTAGGTATTTTCTTCATCATAGACCCCATCTTTCCGCAAAGGGTTCAAATCGTCAAAATCCTGAAAGGAAAGCGGACGGTAAACATCCTGAACCCACTCGTTCATATTTCCCGCCATATTGTACAATCCGAAATCATTTGCTGGAAAATCATATACATTGGTAGGGATAATTTCTCCATCATTGGAGACGCTACCAGGAATACCGGCATAGTCACCCCTGCCCCGCTTAAAGTTAGCCAGAAAATCTCCCTGACGTGATTTCCTCTTGATATTGTAGGGGTTTCTGGGTCCACGACCATCCCAGGGATAGATCCGGCCGTTTTCCTGGTTTTCATCCATGTATTGGGTTCCAATCATTGCCTTGGCAGCAAACTCCCATTCTGCCTCATTTGGAAGCCTGTAGTCAGGAAATACGGAACCTCTTTCGATTAGCTGGTCTTTTGTAAGGGTTGAATCCAATTCATTTTTTTGCCTTTCCAATTCGTTTACATAAGCGGTCCGCCATTCACTGTAGGCATTGGCTTGTGTCCAACTCACACCTGCTACCGGATAGAAATTAAAACCAGGGTATCGGAAATAATAGGTGGCATACACATCATTGTAAGACATTGTACCATCCCATACATCTTCATTAGGTTCCAGTTTTTGAATGGAATCTGCACTGACTCCGTCACGCTTGGCCATGTTGAACAAGAACTCTTTGTAATCCACGTTGGTGACTTCGGTCTCATCCATGTAAAAAGAAGCGATGGTAACGGTTCGTTCCACATTGTCCCGAAAGCCCATGATATCCTGCTCCTGAGAACCCAGTACGGCCCTTCCTCCCTGAATAAACACCAATCTGGGTCCTACCACCTCACTGGGTAGCCTGAAAACCTGAAATGAAGTAGAATCCTCCTCATCAAAACTGTAACGTGCCCCTGTCGAAGCACTTACCCCTCCAGGATCACTGGCTGTTCTTCTCCCGGATTTATTCCCACAGGAAGTAACCAGCAGCGCTAAAATGGCTACTGCAGCAAAAAAACTAATTTGAAATTTTTTGTTCCCCAATCTCATGTGACAACTTTTTGGTTTTGCCCTATTAAAACGCTAATATATGATCAATAATACATTATACCAATAAACTTTCTTCTCCCCAGAAAAGCCCAAAAGTCAATTTTGGCCGATATCTGTGAAATAATACATTAATTTTCATGCCATTGTACTTATTTGCTTCATAAAAAATTTCAAAATATTTCAATTTTGATTGAATTAATAATCATTACCTTCCCGACAAACTCCTTAACCTTAAGGACATAAGTACTTTTGACACAAACCGCCACTTATTGAGCGAGCATATCCGAAAGCCATTTTTTGCCGGCAGGAATGCTGTCCACTCCTTTGATTACCAATAATAAACGGTCTTTGGTTTCTTTTATTTTACAATACCTGCCTTTGACCTGAATAAAGTTAATAATTGCCTTGAATACCGCAGAATTGAAATATCCATCATTTTTGGAAGAAACGAAATAACATTTCATTTGTTCATTTTTTAACACGAGCTTTTCAAAGCCCAGGTTTTCAGCCATCCAGCGAAGCTCTACTGTTTCAAACAATGCCTGGACCCGATCGGGAATAGGGCCAAAGCGGTCTCTGATTTCTTCCTTAAAACCTTCGAGTTCGTTTTCTTCTTTTATATTGTCCAATTTGGAATAAAGGCTCAACCGCTCTGAAATATTACTAACGTAACTTTCTGGAATAAGCAATTCCATGTCGGTTTCAATTACGCAATCTTGTACCAAAGGAGCCGTTTTTTCTTTTAGATCCACCTCAAAAAGAGCCGAAAATTCTGTTTGTTTTAGCTCATGAACGGCTTCATCCAGGATTTTATGGTACATTTCAAATCCAAGATCCGTAATAAACCCACTTTGTTCTGCTCCCAGTAAATTACCTGCACCTCTGATATCCAGGTCCCTCATGGCCACCTTAAATCCATCCCCCAGATCAGAGAATTCCTCAAGGGCTTGCAAGCGCTTTCTTGACTCTGTGCTCAGCGTAGCTGTGGGAGGTGTAAGCAGGAAACAATAGGCCTTTTTGTTGCTTCTGCCCACCCGGCCCCTCATCTGGTGCAGATCGCTCATGCCAAACATATGCGCTCTGTTAATTATTATGGTGTTGGCATTGGGAATATCCAGGCCCGACTCAATGATATTTGTGGAAACCAGCACATCATAGGATCCTTCGATAAAGTCAACCATGATTTTCTCTAGTTTTTTCCCGTCCATCTGCCCGTGTGCTCCAACCACCTTTGCATCAGGAACCAACCTCAAAATCAGGTTAGCAATGGAATCAATTTCTCCCACCCTGTTATGAACAAAAAACACCTGCCCTCCCCGGCTAAGCTCGTTTGCCACTGCATCCCGGATGATATCTTCCCTGAATGTGTAAATCTCTGTGGTCACCGGTTGCCTGTTTGGAGGTGGTGTGGCGATTACGGAAAGGTCCCTGGCCCCCATCAGGGAGAAATGAAGCGTTCTTGGAATGGGTGTCGCCGTTAGGGTAAGCACATCAACATTCACGCGAAGTTGTTTGAGTTGGTCTTTAACCTTCACCCCAAATTTTTGCTCCTCATCAATGACCAACAGCCCCAGGTCCTTGAATTTGATATCTTTATTTACAATTCTGTGGGTTCCTATCAATATGTCGATTTCGCCTGAAGCCACCCGTTTAATGATTTCTTTGGTGTCTTTGGCTGAGCGAAACCTGTTGATATACTCGATTTCAACCGGAAAATCTGCCAGCCGTTCTTTAAATGTTTGGTAATGCTGCATGGCCAATATGGTGGTTGGCACCAAAACAGCCACCTGCTTGCGATCATTTACAGCCTTAAAAACAGCCCGGACGGCCACTTCGGTCTTCCCAAAACCCACATCACCGCATACCAACCTGTCCATAGGGTATGGTTTTTCCATATCCACCTTGACATCAGAAGTGGCTGTTGCCTGATCGGGGGTATCCTCATAGATAAAAGAGCTCTCAAGCTCGATTTGCAGGACACTGTCCGTGGAAAACTGATGCCCGGGAGCCGATTTTCGTTTGGAATATAGCTTGATCAGGTCCTTGGCGATATCTTTTACTTTTTTCTTTACCCGGGTTTTTTTATTCTCCCATTCCGGCGACCCCAATTTGGACATGCTGGGCATAGTGCCCTCCTGGCTGCTGTATTTAGAAATTTTATGTAAAGCATGGATGTTTACATACAGCAGATCATCATCCCGGAATACCAACCTAATGGCTTCCTGTAATTTCCCATTGACCTCCACCTTTTCCAGACCTGCAAATCGCCCAATGCCATAATCCACGTGCACGATAAAATCCCCGGGGTGCAAACTCTTTATTTCTTTCAGGGTAAGCGCTTTGGATTTAGAAGAGGCTTTGCTGGTTTTGTACCTGTGAAATCTTTCAAAAATCTGGTGATCGGTATAGCAGGCCAATTTTAAAGAATCGTCAATAAAGCCCTCCCGCAAGCTTAAAGGTAAAGTTTGGATACGTAAAGTGGGATCCAGTTCAGAAAAAATATTCAACAAACGGCCGATTTGCTTTTCACTTTCGGAACAAATGATATTACTTAGGCCTTTTGTTGCATTCTCATTCAGGTTCTGGACAAGTAAATCAAAATGCTTATTGAAAGAAGGCTGGGGCTTACCCTGAAATTTAAATTCAGGCACGCCTTTCCACTCAAACCTATGACCAAAAGCCAACTGAGTGAAGGCAGCAATCCCTTTTTCAAATTCGTCTGCAGCCAAAAATAACTTTTCAGGGCTCATTAACAGACCATTCCCTGCATTATCTCCATCCCCTGAATCCTGAAAGTAACCTTTTGCTTTGTCAAACAGGCTTTCCAATACACCCAGGCAATGTTTGTAATCCTTTATCCACAAGTAGGTGTCCGGAGGAAAAAAATCCATGACAGGCTGCCTGAATTCCTTCTTCATTTTGGTTTGAATATTGGGGATAATGCTAATTTTGGCTATTTTCCCTGTAGACAATTGCGTCTCCGGATCAAAAGGTCTGATACTCTCAATCTCTTTGCCAAAAAGTTCAAGACGGTATGGCATGTCATTGGCATAAGAAAAAATATCAATAATACCTCCCCTAATGGCAAACTGGCCTGCTTCGTAAACGAAATCGGACTTTTCGAAGCCATAGGTATGCAAAAGCTCTTCCACAAAGGATAGGTCTACCTTTTCACCTACTTCTACCGTAAAGGTGTGTTCTTTCAGACTTTTCTTGTTGACTACCTTTTCATAGATGGCTTCCGGAGAGCTGATCAGCAACTTACCTTCTGTTGGAGATCCGGAAAGCTTGTTCAGAATTTCCGCCCGCATCAACACATTGGCATTTTCAATGTCTTCATGGTGATAGGGTTTTTTATAACTTGCCGGAAAAAGATAGGGTGCTTCACCTGTCAAAGCCTGCCAATCACTTCCCAAATAAGCTGCATCCTCCTTGTCATAACCAATGATTACATGAAAACCTCCGACCAATTTTGTCATGGCCTGGATTAAAATCATATCCATGCTGCCTGATAGCCCTTTTACCTGCAGTCTTGAATGCTTTCCTGATTTAATTGCCAATGCCAGGTTACTGACAAAGGGATCTTCCTCGTATAGAGACAAAAATGCCCGCCTATCCAACTGTTTTTTTTTAATGGTCTTAAAATGATTGCCGCAATTTATTAATTTCCCTTGTATAAAATGGCCATTTCCTTCAAAATCGGGAAAGGGTCGATTGGAAAACAAAACAAATCCTGGAAAGAACCAACAAAATTTGAATTTGTTATGTTTCCAATATACGTTTATGCAAAGAGAGGAAAAATCCCATTGGTTCGAAAAAATTGAAAACCTGCATCCCTACAGGACCATTATGTATTTGGGCATGTTTGGCAGCGGATTGATTTTTTTATTTCTGATGACGGCCTTTGTGCTTTCTCAACCGGAGGCAGGAAGGTATGATCAGTTTGCTATTCCAAAATCGTTTATCATCAGCAGTATGGTGATCATCGTCAGCAGTTTTACTTCCGGAAGGATACTTCCCTACTTTAACAGCAATAACATTGAAAAAACAAAAATTTACCTGTTTGTAACTTTACTGCTTGGCCTGCTTTTTTCAACCTTACAGTTTACCGGATGGCGCGAGCTTTCCGGTATGGGAATAGATTTCAGGGGACTTCCATCTGGTAGTTTCCTGTACCTGCTCAGTGGCATACACTTGTTTCACCTTGCAGGAGCCCTGATTTATGCTTTGGTGCTATTGATTCATTTAAAAAAGTCAGAAAAAGATCCGGTTAGCACGCTGATTCTTTTGTCCAATCCCTACGAAGAAATGAAACTGGGACTATTTTCTGTGTATTGGAAGTTTATGGATGCGGTATGGTTGGTATTGTTTATTTTATTCCTTTGGATGTTTTAAAGACAGCTATTACTGAACTCCCAAATGATAACAATTAACTGATGCTATTCAGTCAATAAATCGTAAATTGCCGAAAAATACAGTATTTTATGTCAGACAATCAATTTGAAATCAATATTAATCCGGATTGGATCAAAAAGTATTTATCCAGGATTATCCTAATAGTAGTCGCTATCATTTTAATATTTTCTACAATAAGGACCGTTGGTCCGGAAGAGGAGGGTGTGGTCATCCAACTGGGAGAGTATAACCGAACCGTTATGCCTGGATTGAATTTCATCATCCCATTTGCAGAAACCATGTATAAAATCCCTGTTCAACGGCAACTCAAACAAGAGTTCGGATTTAGGACAAGTAGTGCCGGAACACAATCTGAATATGTTAAATCAGGTTACGGAGACGAAAGCATGATGCTTACAGGTGACTTAAACCTAACCGACGTGGAATGGGTGGTCCAATATCGGATAGTAGATTCTTACAATTACCTGTTCAAGGTCCGCAATGCTGAGAAAACACTGAATGACATGTCAGAGGCCGCCATGAGAAAAATCGTAGGTGACCGAACTGTTAATGAAGTTTTGACAGTTGGCAGGCAGGAAATTGCCACCAGTGTGGAAGTATTGTTACAAGAATTGTGTGATGAATACGAAAATGGCATTCGGATAGACCAGGTAGTATTGCAAGATGTCAATCCACCAGAGCCCGTAAAACCTAGTTTCAACGCAGTGAATGAGGCTCAACAAGAGCGTGAAACATTAATCAATCAAGCCGAAGCAGATTATAACCGGGTGATCCCAAGAGCAAGAGGGGAAGCTGAGGAAACCATCCAATTGGCGGAAGCTTATGCCTTGAACAGGGTCAATGGGGCCAGAGGAGAAGCAGAACGCTTTAATTCGGTCTTTGCCGCTTATGTTATGGCGCCTCAAGTGACCAAACAAAGGCTCTATCTGGAAACCCTTGAGAAGGTGCTACCCAAAATTGGTAACAAAATCATCACCGATGAGCAAGGCAGTAATGTTTTACCACTGCTTAACCTGAATAAAAGCAGTGTGAATCCAGCCCCATAAGTTTATTTTTTTAACCTGATAATAAAAATAGTTTCCCATGAAAAAAAGTAAAGTAATTTATATAATAGCTGTAGTAGTAGCCTTGATCCTGGTGGGACAAAGCGTTTTTATTCTGGATGAAACAGAGCAAGCCATTGTGACCCAATTTGGTAAACCTGTTGGTGAGCCCAGGACAGATCCTGGTGTTAATTTTGTAGTCCCTTTTATCCAAAAAGTGCAGTTTTTTGACAAGCGCTATCTGGAGTGGGATGGTGATAAAAACCAGGTCCCTACCAGGGATAAGAAATTTATTTTTGTCGATACCTACGCCCGTTGGGAGATTACCGATCCCCTTCAGTTTTTCATCAGGCTGCGGGACGAAAGATCCGCCCAATCAAGACTGGATGATATTCTGGATGGGGAAACCCGAAATGCCATTGCCAGCCATGACTTGCTGGATATCGTGCGTTCTACCAACAGGGACCCAGAAGTGACAGAGGATTTTATGGAAGAGCTGGAAGTACTGGAAGACATAGAAGTAGGAAGAGAAGCCATTGAAGAAATCGTATTGCAAAAGGCCAATGAAAGAACCTCAGATCTGGGTGTTCGAATCCTGGATTTCCGCTTCAAAAGAATGAATTATGTAGATGAAGTTAGGGATAGGGTCTACGACAGAATGATCAGTGAAAGGAACCGGATCGCAGACCAATTCAGGTCTGAGGGCCAGGGTGAGGCAAGAAAAATACAAGGTGATAAAGAGAGGGATTTGGCACAAATTCAGTCTGAAGCCAAAAGGGAGGCCGAGGAAATCAGGGGTAGGGCAGATGCAGAAGCTACAGCAATATATGCCTCTGCCTACAACAAAAATCAGCAATCTGTCGCTTTGTATAAATTTTTAAGGTCCCTGGAGGCCCTTGAAAATTCTTTAGATGAAAAAACCAGTCTGGTTATCTCTTCTGACAGTGACCTTTTTCAGTACCTGAAACAAATGCAATAAAGGGATAATCCCGGATGAAAATCAATCTATCTACCAAAGTCAATCAATCCTACCTGCAGGTAAAGGAGGGTTTTAATAAGGACTTGTTTCAAGCACTGAACCCTCCTTTTCCTCCGGTAAAATTATTAAGGTTTGATGGTTCATCCAAAGGAGATCTGGTAAGCCTGGAGTTAGATTTTTTGTTGTTCAAACAAGTTTGGACGAGTGAAATAATAGCGGACAAGACGGATGATAAAGCGTTCTTTTTCATTGATGAGGGAACAAGACTTCCTTTTTTTCTCAAGTCCTGGCGGCACAAACACAGTATTATCAAATTAGATGATCATCATTCGATTATTAGGGATGAAATAAGCTACAAGAGCCATCATTTCATTTTGGACATACTTCTGTATCCTGCTCTTTATCTTCAGTTTGCCATGCGAAAGCCTATATACAAAAGGGTGTTTTCCAGAAAGTAAATTAAAGCCAAATAAAAAATGGCGCTCAGATTACCTGTAAATTCTCACATTCAGGAATCTCGCAGTCACCATACAATACCAAAGAATGGCTGGTAATATGGGAAGAAAATTCCTTTCCCATGGCTTCCTTGATCAGGTTGATTCTTTGATCAGAAAACTCCTTTATTTTCCTGCATTGGTTGCAAACATAATGGTCGTGATGTTTGTAGGTAAGGGCTTGCTCGTATAAGGCTACCTTGTCCTTAAATTGATGTTTGACAGCAAGGCCACATTCCACCAGCAGATCAAGCGTATTGTAGATGGTGGCCCTACTGATAGAATAACCGCCATTCCTCATTTTTAAAAATAACCCTTCTACGTCAATATGCTCGTCTTGTGGCAGTGCATACAATTCATCTATGACGGAAAATCTTTCCGGGGTTTTACGGCTTCCTTGTCGAACAAGGTAATTTTCAAATATTTTTTTTGCTTTTTCAACAATTGACTTATCTGCCATGGTTATATCATTCTAAATATTAAAGATGAGGTATTTTTTAGATTTATCAAACCCAATGACATTCCAAGAACAGACCAGAAGAGTTATTTTCATTCTTTCTAAATAACTTCACTAAAAATCCAAACTTCAGCAAAGAAAAGGGGTTAAGGTCTTAGTACTGAAATATATTTTATATATTAAACCTGCCAATTCGAATCAAGCATCTATGCACCCAAGCATCAAAAGACCATTTGTATTTTTGTTTTTATTTTTCTTTGCTTTTTCCCTGAAAGGCCAGGTCCCCGGCTTCTACATGAAAGAGGAGAAAAGAAAAGTCAAATTGCCCTTTGTTGACTCCAACAGCCTGATCATAATGCCTGTTTCCATAAACGGGGGGGAGGAAGTCAATTTTTTATTTGACACGGGAGTGAAATCGAATATTTTCTTTAGCAAAACCCTGGCTGATAAAATGCAGATGCAGTATACCCGGAAACTCAATTTGGTTGGCGCGGATGGAAAAACCGTTTTGAGTGCCTCTGTATCACCCAACAACCATTTTGATTTGGGGCCGGTGGAAGGAATATTTCAGGCCATTCTGGTGTTGGATGAAGATTTTCTTGAGCTGGAAAAGGTAATCGGAGTCCCTGTCTACGGCGTAATCGGTCATGAATTTTTCAAAAATAACCCCGTTAAAATTGATTACGATAACAGTACCGTAGTTTTTTACAGAAGGTCTGCATTGAAATGGCGCCCTTTCGGGTATAGAAAAATGGAGATTGAACTGCAGGGCAACAAACCCTACATTGAAACTACTATCAGGCAATTAAGCGGGCCTGACTTAGCAGCCAAATTGCTCATTGACACAGGAGCCAATCATGGTTTACTCCTGAATATGGAAACCAACGAAAACATTGTCCTCCCGGAAAAGAACCTGGAGAGTGACCTCGGCCGTTCTTTAGGAGGAGATTTGTTCGGATTTGTAGGCAGGGTTAAAAGAGTTAATATTGAGGGTTTAAGGTTTAGAAATGTCATCACCTCCTATCCGGAAGAAAATGAATTTTCGGAGGTAATTATTGAAACAGGGAGAGAAGGTAGTCTGGGCTCGGACATTCTTAACCGAATGAAAATCATCATGGATTATCCCCGCGAAAGAATGCTTTATAAAAAAGGAGCAAAATTCGGCGACGAATTCAAGTACGATATGAGCGGTCTAATGGTGAGGGTTTACTCTGCCGAAGACAAAAGATTTTACATCAGCCAGGTTAGGGAAGATTCTCCGGCAGATCGTCAGGGCGTAAAAATGTTTGATGAAATCATTACCATCAATAAAATACCAGCCGTCTTCTGGGAACTTTCAGAGATCACTGAACTATTAAGATCGGAGGAAGGCAAAGTCATTTCCCTGGAACTTTTGCGGACCAATCCATCAGACCAAAATGAGAGCACCATACATAATATTACCTTTTTACTCGAAAAACAATTGTAATTTTTTATTCATACATATTATTTAATGAACTTCCTATATAAAATTTTGATAATCAGATCTATTTTGCGGTTTTAATATAAATTTTCTTAAATATTTAAGATATTTGTTTATAGATCAGTAGTAATCCATTCAAAGCTCTAGATGCCTGATAAGATTTTTAACAATTTATTACTCACTTTTAAGAAAACAGGTGATGAGAATTTTGAGACCCTTTACGTATCGAAAGGTTTCTTCAGAATTTTCAGTGATCCGTTGAAATTTTACCAATCAGATTTTTTTAATCAAATTTTCCCAACGACCAAAAATCCTGTATTTGAAACCATTTATGATTTTATGGGGTGCGGGGAGAATTTGGAAGTTCCCTTTTTCCTGAACCAATCTACTTTTAACTGGGTGAGAATAGAAGGTTTTACCATGGCCCAGCCAGACGGCACCTATCTGGTCAATGCCATGATCAATCCTATTCGACCTTCGCAGATTCATTCGTCCTGGATAGTCCATGCCGAAACAAAAAGGATTTTCACTGATTTCAAGAATCCTTCAGGATATTTTCCCGAAAATTTGGAGGCTTTTTGCAGGTACCTGTATGAAAAATACAGCATATCAGATACCGGCAAACTAAAACAACTTTGTGAAGGTCATTTAGAAGGCCTGAAATTGGATCTTGGTATTTTAAAACTTGATGTCAATGTCCTGGAAAATGGCTACCATTTACTTACCTTAAAAAAGGATCCCAAAAGGCCCAGGGTCCCAAATCTCATTGAAGAAGAATCAAATTACCTGAGCAACAGCTTTTTGGGTATCATTTATTTTGAATACCTGAAAGAAGACCGGGAAATGATTTGGTCTGGAGCCATTAATGAGTTGCTTGGGTATCAGGAACCCAGGTTCAAAAGGTTTTCCGTCTGGGATTGGCTGGAGATCATTCACCCTGATGACAGAAACAAGGTCAAAGACTTTCTCTTCACCGACCACTATGAAAAAGATGCCTATACATTTACCTACCAGGTCAAAAAGAAAAATGGAGAATACCTGCACCTGAAAAACAGTTTGAAGGTTTTTTATAATATCCCCTCAAAAAAAACCATACTGGTAGGCATTCTTAATGATGTTTCAGATATAAGACAAGCCCAGAAACACCTCAAAGAAAAAGATGGATTACTTCAAAATCTTTCTGATAAGGAATTTATCCAGAAAACATTACAGGAGGTATCTGAAATTTCCACCCTTTTTAAGGGTTCCACTCTATTTGATGAAATCAATCAGTTGATCTTTAAAAGATTGGGTTTTACCTATGGCATGATCGCCAATCTTAACCCAGTAAATCATTCTTATGAGTTAATTTCTGTAAGAAAATCTGGTAAAAAGTTAAAAAACACTTCGGAAAAATGGACAAAATTCATCAATGAAGAACTCTACAAACCATACCCTCAATCCAGCCTGTTGATCAAAGACATCCGTGACCTGGACTTACCCATCTTCACTTCATTTTTGGAAAAAAATGGTATTTCATCTCTGATACGGTTAGACTTATTAGACAAAAAAAATATCAAAATTGGCACCCTTTGTTTCCTACATGATAAACCATTATTAAACACAAACCTTTACAAGGAATTATTTCGCATATTGGGTGACTGGATAGGTAAAGAATTGCTTCAATACCGATTTGAATCCACCTTACAAGAAACCAACTTCATGCATGATGCCATCCTAAATGGCACAGCATATGCCATTTTTGCAGTCAATCATCAATTTGAGACCACGCTGATCAACAACAAGACACTGCCGGTTTTTAATCTGAAAAAAAAGGATAATCTGATGGAAACCGTGTTGATCAAAGATGGTAAAAAACATAGTTTGCAAGAGGTTATCACCCAATTCTCTAAATCAAAAAAAAGTACAGCATACTACTTACTTCCACATGGCGAGGAGGACTTCAAGGAGCTCAAGATATCCTTTACCCGAATCAAATACGGAAGGAAAAACAAAGTTTCCTATGTGGTATTTGTCGATGATATTACCGACAGAACGCATTCGGAAAAGAAATTGATCGCATCCGAGCAACTGTACAGAAGTATTGCGGAAAATTTCCCCAGGGGCACTATAGACGTACTCGACAAATCTTTTAATTATATATTTACTGATGGGGAGGAGTACAGACTGTCCAATACAGATCCAAAAAAACTGTTTGGAACCAATCATCTGGATCAGTACTCCGGCGAAAATTTAGCCATCACCAAAAAAAATCTGGAAAAAATCTTACAGGGGAAAACAGTTTCCTACGAAATAGAAGCCAATCAACAAAGATTTTTAAAAATTGGTGTTCCATTGATGAATCATTCGCAGGTGACAGACCGGATTCTTTTGGTAAAACAAAACATCACCGAAGCTAAAAAACTGGAAGCTGAAAGGGAAAAGCTGATCAAAGATTTAAAATCGCACAATGAAGAACTGCTGCGCTTTGCCTATATCGTATCTCATAATTTACGGGCTCCAATAGTTAACATTTCTCTTTTGATAGATCTGTTTAATGAAGAAGATCCTGCGGACCCCGAAAACAAGGAAGTTTTGGAAAATTTAAAAATATCCACCAATCTTCTGGACGCAACCCTGCAAGATCTGATCGAAGTGGTTTCCATCAAAAAACAAAAAATCCCGAAAGTAGAGCCGATAGATTTCAAAATGCTTCTCAACAATGTAGAGAAAAGCCTTTTTAACCAGTTGAAAGAATCAGGGATAAAGATTCACAAGGATTTTTCCGGTTTGGAAGTAATGAATTATGTCTATGCCCATCTAGAAAATTTTTTCATGAATTTTATGACCAATGCTGTAAAATACAGGCATCCTGACAGGCCTCCGGAAGTTTGGATTTCTACCTATAAAGAGAAAAATTATTGTGTGATCAGGTTTGAGGACAATGGCATCGGGCTTGATCTGGAAAGGTATGGGGATCGTATTTTTGGTCTTTACCAAAGGTTTCATAACCATGTGGAAGGAAAGGGATTAGGCCTATACCTTGTCAGAGAGCAAATCCGGGCCAATGATGGTAAAATCCAAATTGAAAGTGAGGTAGGAAAAGGTACAGTTTTTAAAATTCACCTCCGTAACCTGATCATGAACCAGCCCAACCATACGGACTAGACACCTTTCCCCCTTCCTCCTATTCAACTATTGCAACAAGGCCGCAGCTTCCTCATCCAAATACAACGTTACATGCGCATGCTTTTGGAGTATGCTGGCAGGAACCGCCTCCGTAACCGGCCCATTCACCATGTCCCTGACGGCTGCTGCCTTATGGCTGCCATAGGCCAAAAGAATTATTTCCCTGGTCTCCATGATGGTTTTAATTCCCATTGTCACTGCTTTTGTGGGTACTTCTTCTGTTGTTTCAAAAAAACGGCCATTGGCTTCAATGGTCTCCTTTAAAAGCGGTGCCACATGAGTGCTGCTTTCAAATGAAGTTCCCGGCTCATTGAAACCAATATGTCCATTGATTCCTATACCCAACAATTGCAAATCAATCCCGCCTGCAGCCTGGATTTGGCGCTCATATTCCTCACAATTGGATTCCAAATCTCCAACACCTATCGGCACATGTGTCTGCTCCAGGGGAATATTGAGCTGGTTAAACAAATGGATATTCATGAAGTAGCGATAGCTTTGTTGGTGACTTCCTTTCAATCCTACATATTCATCCAGATTAAATGTCACTATCCTGTGGTAATCTGTCCCATTTTCTTTGTGGTCCCGGCCAAGTAAGGTGTAGGTTTCCACTGGAGAACTACCGGTAGACAAACCCAATACGCTGCCTGGTTTGGTTTTTACCGATTGGATAATCTTGTTTGCTATAGCCTGGTGAAGTGCTTTACTACTTTGAAAAATATTGATTTGCATAAAATTAATTAAATTTGATTGTGCCTTTAAAGATATACCCTATTTGATTAAAATTTACCCCTGCCGATTGTCATTTTATCCTTCTACTTTTTATTTCAGGGTAGGTAAGCTAAGTTTGAATCTTACAGCAATGAGTCTGATCAAAATGATCAGGGCGATGGAGGATAATAAATTGATGTTTCTTCCCAGACCAAAATAATCCAGCCCCAAATACAATACTGCTCCAGCCAAACAGGCAGAGGCATATACCTCTTTCCTGAATAAAATAGGCATCACGTTGGTCAGGGTATCCCTGATTACCCCTCCCATAACTGCACTGAACATGCCCATGATCGCTGCTACTTCTGGCCTGAAACCTAAAAGCAAAGATTTTTCCACCCCTAAAATGGTAAAAAAAGCAATACCAAGAGTATCGAATAAAAAAAACGTTTTTCTGAGTCTGCCCACTACCGATGAGAAAAGAAAAGTAGTGATCAGCCCGGCAAAGATGGCATATAAAAAATTCACATTCCCAATCCACACCAAGGGATAAGCTCCTAACAAAATATCCCTTAGACTGCCTCCTCCGATAGCAGTAATAAAACCGGTAAATCCTGCTCCAAACAAATCGTGTTCCCTATCCTGAACAGCCAGCGCACCGGAAATGGCAAAAAAATAGGTGCCGATCAGTTCAAGGGCGTATTGTAAGTCCATTTGTATCACCATAAATTCCCACATATTTATTGGTGTTAATCCTTTTGGAACATAAAGACCCCCATAGCCCTTTGTCCGTGTACCAATACAGATTTCATTGGTTCTAATGGTATCAACCCGAATTGTTGCATGATGGTACGGGTCAAGTCTTCTGTGAGAATAAAACGCTCTGTTCCGTCAGGAAGCTGTTGTTTTTGTTGCACTTCTGTGCCCTGTGAAAAACAGCCCCCTGCATCGGTACACATTCTTAACCAAAACAATCCTCCTTGCGCCAGCACACGCATCTGTTCCTGCATCATGCTCATAAAATGTGCCAAGTCATCGGCAAAATGCATCACCGCACTGCTTATAATGGCATTTATAGCACCATCATGGAAAGGAAGCTCCTCCACATTGGCTACCTGAAAACGCTCAGGATCAAAGGTGGGATCCAGGGTTTTTGCGGTAATTCTTGCCATATTAATGGCCGTAGGATTCCTGTCAGTACCGAGGATTTTATACCCCTGCTGAATAAAGTAATGTGTATTTCTTCCTTCCCCGCAACCGGAATCCAGAATGATCATTTCCTTATTGAACCGGCCCTTCAGCAATTGATCCAATAAATAAATATCCACGTTTCCAAACAGTTTGTTTAGTGCATTTATATCCATGATTACCTCGGTAAATTACAAACTAACAATTCAGATCACTTCATTAAGTCCAAAATAAAAAGCAGCCTGGTCCCCATATGCAAAATCAATTCTCAAATGAAGCCCTTCGTCATTCAGTCTGTACCTAAAACCTACCCCACCTGCAAATCTCAGGTTGGGATTAACACCAAATTCTTTCAGACTGCGCCCTACTTGACCAATGCTTCCGAATCCAACCATTTTAAGCTTTTGGTAGACCGGAAACCTCCATTCCAACTGGTAAACCATCGCATGCTTGTCCCGGTACCTGCCTTCAAAATACCCCCGCATCAGGTCACTTCCGCCTATCAAAGAAAGATGTTGAAAGGGAGCCCTCCCCTGCGTAAAACTAAATCTGGCTTGGCCCACAAGTACCTGCCTCTCTTTGATGGGCCAATATTTCCTGAAATCTAAAATCCATTGGCTAAAATCAAAATTACTGCCAAAAAAAGAATGAAACTTCATCCATGAAATCTGGTGATATACGCCACTGCCCGGCTGAAAAATATTATCCCTTCTGTCAATATTCAAGGCCAGGCCCAAACCCGACAACCGCTGCCCATTACTTCCGGGTATATTTCCTGCTTCCAGCAATCCCCCCGGTGTTTTATCATAAATGTCATCAACCCTAAATTCATACCTGGGCCCAAGATAAATTCCTTTTCCAAGCATTTTTTCATAGTAGAGATGAAAATAAAAATATCTGGTAGCATAATATTCAGCTGATGTAATTTCATTCCCTATACCGGAAAATTGAAAGGGATAATCTGAAAAAGCTATCCTGCTATTTAAAAATGACTTGTTTTCATTCATCCAAAGTTCCAATTCGCCTGTGATAATCAATTGGTGATTTAGGGTATATAGCAAAGTCAGGGGTAGGGAAGACGGCCTGGTATCAGTCAATTCCCCCCGGCTGGTACGAAAAATCTTCAATGCCCTCCCACCTAGGCCAAGACTGGTTTCGGGGGAATAGGTCAATGCCGGAATAAAAGTCCAGGTATCAGTACTCAAAGCCTCTACCACCCTGTCAGCCAAACCAAAAAGCTTGTCTACTGTATTGGTTTTAACCTGAAGGCTGTCTGAACCTGGTATATCCTGAGAGGCGACAGGCACAATAAAGAAAGGAATCCAGGCCAAAATAAAGAGGTAAAATTTCTTCATCAAGGCCCGAAGATACTACATTGTAGGTTTAAAATTCCACAATCAGACCAATTGTTGGTAAAACTGTACCGGCCGGATTAGGAACTTCGCGCAAAAGGTAGCGACTCGGATCTTCCGGGTCTACCACCAATTCATCCTGGTCATTCCGCTGCGGCACCAGATCAGCCTGCTGTTCGGCTTGAAAATTATAGGCATTCTGTATATCAAAATACCAATTTAAACTCCATTTATCAAAAAAGTACTTTTTGTCTACCCGAAGATCCAACTGGTGAAAACTTTTGAGTCGCTCGGCATTGATACGGGTAAAATCAAATCGTCCTCTATTAAATAAATCCCAATTGCTTCTCAAAGAAGAAGCCTGAAAATCATAAGGGGTATAAGGTGTGCCTCCCAAAAATCTCCATCTACCACCAATTTCCCAATCCTTGGGCAATCGCTTTCCTGCCGTAAGGCTTACTATAAACCTGTTATCCCAGGAAGATGGCAGATAACCTGTATTTGGATTGGTAAACTCACTCCTCACCAAAGTCAGCGCAGCAATGCCATAAAAATCATTAAACAGCCGTTGTTGGGCCAATAATTCCAAACCATAAGCCCTACCCTCTGCATCAGAATTCACCGGTTCATTTCCGATTACGCCAAAATCCGCACCCAAATTTGACAATGCTATCCCGTTCCTGATGGAACTGGGATAATTACCATATTTTTTATAAAAAACTTCCGCAGAGACTTTTCTGTTTTTTGCAGGAAACTGCCATTCAAAACCTGAAATTAAATGGGTAGCCCGGATAAAGCGAACATCATTTTCCTGATTGATGAAAGCCCCTTCATTATTTTGAAAACCCAGGACGGTATAGGGGGGTTTTTGGTAGTAAATACCCGCATTGGCGTTCCAGAAAAGGTTTTCGTTCAGTTGATAATTGGTAGAAAACCTGGGGCTTAGTTGGTTCAAAGGATTACTGGCTGTTTTCCCAAAATCGCTTCCGTCCATGCGCAGACCCGCATTGACCAACAATCGGTCATCCAAATATTTTTTACTTGCCATGGCAAATGCCCCATAACTATTGAAAAGCGAAATGGATGAAATATTTAATTCCTGTCCGTCATCAACCAAAACCTGCCGGTCAAAATTTTCTATCAGGTATCGGCTAAACTCATAATTCACGCCATATTGAAAAGTTAAACCATCTTTAAAAATACTGTTTTCGGCACGGAATTTATTCTCACTTTCCTGAGAGAGGTAGTCAAACAACAGGTTTTCTTCCCGGGAATCATCATTTTGGGAGTACTTATAGGACCTGTTATTTAACATATTCCTGCTTAGTACAAATGTCCAGAATCCGTTGTCCCGAAACCGCTTTAATTTCACTCCGGTGGCATAATTCCATTGGGTGGAAATGGGGAGATTATCCAAAAGGTAAAGCCTGTTTTCCCTTTCGGTTGTATTTTCCTCATCCGGTACATCAAAATTCAGTGAGAACTGATCAATCGCTCCCACTCCGAGAACTGTCAGCTCTGTCTTATCATTGATCTTTGTTTTGGTTTTGAAAGTAAAGTCATTAAAAGTGGGTAAAAAAGGAAGCCCCAGCAGCCGAAAAAGACCCTGTAAATAAGACCTCCTGGCAGAAAAAATATAAGTAGTATGCTCTCCTATCGGACCTTCATTGGATAGGGTCAATTCGCTGGCTCCCACCGTAACCTGGGTAAACATCTTATCTCGCCGACCATCTTTTAATTGAAATTCAAAAAAGGAACTCAGGGAATTCATCCTGTTAGCGGGAAAGCCACCGCTGATCACCTCTACATTTTTTATCAGGTTTACATTCAAAATACCCACAGGCCCCCCTGAGGAGCCTTGAGTAGCAAAGTGATTGATGACTGGCACCTCGATTTCATCGATAAAAAATTTGTTCTCGCTGGGAGCCCCTCCTCTGATGATGATATCATTTCTAAAACTGGCAGTACTTGCTACTCCGGGTAATGACTGAATCACCCTACTGATATCCCTATTCCCACCCGGATAGCGTTCTATCTCATTCGCATTTAGTTTCCTTGCAGACAATGGCGTTTCCTCTGACCTGGAAAATTCAGAATCGACAACCACCTCTTCCAGATTGGAGGCATCTTCTTCAAGTTCAAAATCCAACTGCACAGGCCTGGCCCTACCTACTTGGACCTCGTAAAAAGTTTTTGATTTAAATCCTACAAAAGATGCCTTGACATTATAAAGACCAGGCTCGATTCCAGTAATGGAGTAATTACCTTCCTCATCGGAAACCGCCCCCGTTTCCAGTCCCTGTACGATCACATTGGCAAAGGGAATGGGGTTGTTGTTAATAGGGTTGGTGATTTTTCCCTGAATAACTCCGTCCTGGGCCTGTGCCCAGTGGATCCCAAAAAATAAGACCAGCAACAATAAATAATTTCTCATGAAATAGTATTTTTATTAAGCATAATCAAAATGAAGCAAAAATGTTTGTCAATAAACGGTAATTTTATCGCTATAAATTCCTTTTTGTTCTCCACAGTCTCCACCAGGGAGTATTTGGCGCTTCATGGTGCTCAAAGTGATAACCAAAAAAATAACAGGACAAAAAAGCCCAAACATGGTTTGTTGTCATTGTGCCTGAATGATGTTTGTTATCGTGAGTTCCCTTGTGTGGCAGATAAGTGCCAAAATAAAATAGCTGCAAGGTAGAGAGTACTGCTGGTACCATCCAGAATAAGACCAAATTCGAAACGGGAAAAAATAATTTAAGCAGATTATACGTACCTGCCATTAAGAGGATTTGCCAGATGTTAACATAATTAGAAATAAAACTGAAATACCAGGGCAGAAACCGGTTTGAGGCATGGAAGTCCGGGTCTTCATCCGTGGCCACATGCCTGTGGTGTTTGTGGTGGTTGGGAAATAACCTCCAATAGAAATTGTAAGAAAACAAAATGGCAGCCAACCAGCCAATGGCATGATTCAATTTTCTGTTGGTGGAAACCACTCCATGCATGGCATCATGGGCAGTGATGAACAAGCCGGTGTACAGGTGGGTTTGCAGTAATACACCTAAATAAACTACAGGATTTTTAAAATCAACAGGGAAATAAAGTAAAAAAACAAGAGAAGAAACCCATAACAAAATTATAGCCGTGGCTATAAGCAATCCTTTCGGATCAATATTATTTCCTAACCTTTGTTTTTGGTAAACATCCATCATTGATAAGGAACAAATTAGAAATTTAAATCATTCAAAAATCTCTTAACCTGTCCTGCACTCTTTCCATTAACCACATAGGGGTGGAGGTCGCTCCGCAAATACCTACACTCTGTCCCTCGGAAAACCAGTCCGGATTAACTTCCTCCGGACTGGATACGAAATAAGTTTGAGGATTTTTTTCTTTACATACATTGAACAGGACCTTACCATTGGAGGATTTAGTACCACTTACAAAAATTATATGGTCAAATTTAGAGGCAAATTCCCTTAATTCCTTGTCCCGATTTGAGACCTGCCTACAAATCGTATCGTTGGAATTTACGGTAATGCCGTTTTCCTTTAGGATTTCATTAATCTCATAAAACTTGTCCGTACTTTTCGTAGTTTGGCTGTAAAGCGTAATGTTTTTGGGGAGGGAGGGAATATCCAGTTCACTAATATCCTGGAAAACTATCGCTTTATTTCTGGTTTGCCCCATTAAACCAATGACTTCGGCATGGCCATGTTTGCCGTAGATGTAAATGTTTTCTTCTTTATCGTAAGAATTTTTTATTCTATTCTGCAATTTTAATACTACCGGACAGCTTGCATCTACCAGTGTGAGATTATTTTTTATTGCCAATTCATAGGTGGAAGGTGGCTCTCCATGGGCCCTGATTAGAACTTTCTCGTTATTAAGCGTCTTGAGTGATTCATGGTCAATGATGATCAGTCCTTTTTGTGTCAGTCTTTTTACCTCTTCATCATTGTGCACAATATCCCCCAGACAATACAAGTGACCTTCGTCGTCTAAAATCTCCTCGGCCATTTCTATGGCATAAACCACGCCAAAACAGAAACCGGAATGTTGGTCAATATGTACATCCAAATTTAACATAAACTATAAACCAGGCTTTTGATCAAATGTTTTCCGATTGAGTAACTTTTCATAAATACTGATATTCAATAGCAACATTCCCAACAGATAAACACTATCCTCTATAGGGACAGTTCCTAGCCTGATGCCTAAATTCTCCTCATTATTATATCCTACAATCGGTTCATCCAACCAGGATCCGGTAAGAACTCCATTCACCAGCATGAATGGTATCAATGTAATCAGATATCCGAACAGAAATCTCCCCAGCAGCTTATCTTTAAAGATAAGAAAATGAATCAATAGAATCAGGGATGTGAAAATAAAATTGAAGGCAGTGTACAATTTATCCCAGGATATCAAGCCCAGAATAAGCAGTGCCGGTACAAGTATGTAAACCATGGGCCTCCCCAATGGTTGCAACCAGTCTTTGGGAAAGAAATAAATCAATACTTCGTAAATGAAAATGCAGGCAAACGGGACTATAAAGAAAAAAGAAATCTCTTCAACAGGTAAATCAAAAAGATAAATGCCTAAAATATAACGCTCATTGAACCACCAAACCCCCTGCACTGTAAACCAGTGGTCCCAAACAATATAAACCAATGCGGTAAAGAGAGTAGCAGGCCACAGAGCAGGCCATTTTTTATAGTATTTGATTCTGTGTTCAAAGGATTGACTCAGCGGATACAAAATGGTGAAAACCATTAATCCCAAATAGTAATATTCCTCTTTCATTTATCCTAACCCTGTTTTGTAACCCAAATAGGTGCCTGCAAGAAGCATCATTTTCCTGGAATTTGGAATTCTAATGCGCTTTTGAGTGATGATTTCAGGTGAAAGGTTTTTGATTTTCTGAAATAACTTCCGGTAATACAGGTAAGCAATTTTGACTCCAAACATGGCTCCTTTGGGCAATTGCCGTATACCTATCAGTGCCTCTTCAAAATCCTGCTCAATATCCGCTTCGATCTCGGATTTTATGGTCTGGTCGAATGTCCTGAAATCCACACCAGGAAAATAAACCCTGCCCCTGTCTTCATAATCGCTTTTCAAGTCTCTTAAGAAATTAACTTTTTGAAAAGCAGAACCAAGTTTGCAAGCTGCATGCTTTAGTCTATCGTATTCCTTTTCATCTCCTTCACAAAAAACCTTTAGACACATCAAACCCACCACCTCTGCACTGCCGTAAATATACTCCTTGTACCTGGAGTCGTTATACGTGGTAAAGTCGAGGTCCATCTCCATACTTTTCAAAAATGCGGCAATCAAAGCACGTTCAATATGATATCGATTGACGATAAGCTGAAAGGCATGGAGTACGGGATTCAAACTTATTCCTTCTTCTATGGCTTTGTAGGTGTCTTGGGTAAAAGCTTTCAGTAATCCCTGCTTGTCTTTGTCATGAAATGTATCAACAATTTCATCTGCATAGCGCACAAAACCATAAATGGCATAAATAGGCATGTGAAACTTTTGATGCAAGGTCCTTATTCCCAGGGTAAAGGAAGTACTATACCTTTGGGTTATTATTTTGCTACATTCCAGCGCAGTGTCATCAAAAAGTTTTTGTTGATCAATCATAACATGCTCAATTTATGGAAATTATTTAGATTTTTTTTATGGACTTCATGACTTCATTGGCTACTACCTCCCCTGATATCAAGGAGGGGGGTACACCAGGGCCAGGGACAGTCAGCTGCCCTGTGTAAAATAAATTTTTAAGCTTTTTATTTTTTAAAGAGGGCTTTAAAATTGCCGTCTGCATGAGGGTGTTGGCCAAACCATAGGCATTCCCTTTAAATGCATGGTAGTCTTTCTTAAAATCGCTATGCGCATAAGATTTTTTGTAGACAATATGGTCTCTGACAGACTGCTCAGTGAGTTTTTCCAACCTGTCCATTACCTTGTCAAAATAGTGCTCTCTTATCGAGGCTTCATCTTCCAGTCCGGGTGCCAGAGGGATCAGGATAAAAAGGTTTTCCATTCCTTCAGGAGCAACTGCAGGATCTGTCTGAGAGGGTGCTGAAACGTAAAACAAAGGTTTTTCCGGCCATTTGGGATTTCTGTAGATGGCATCGGCGTGAGGCCCCAAAGGTTCATCAAAGAAGAGATTATGGTGGCGAAGATTTTTCAACTTTTTATTGATACCCAGATAAAAAAGCAATGATGAGGGAGCCAAAGTTTGTTTGTCCCAATAATCATCGGAGTAATTACTGTATTTAGGTGGCAAAAGGCTTTTATCGACATGTTGGTAGTCTGCGCCGGCAATTAAAAAATCAAAGTTAATGATCTCACCATTGGATAATACTAGATACTTTGCTTCTCTCTCACTGCCAACAATCTGACTTACTTCTGCATTGGTGCGTATTTGAACTCCCTTTTCCTCGGCTAAGGACACCATTCCTTCAATAATTTTATGCATGCCACCCATTGGATACCAGGTTCCTAAAGCTATGTCCGCATAATTCATGAGGCTGTATAAAGCCGGAATCCTTTGAGCTGTTTCTCCAAGGAACAACACCGGAAACTCCATTAACCTGATGATTTTATCATGGGAAAAATATTTTCTGATATGCCTGGACATGGATTGGAAAATATCCATTTTGAAAAGATCCTTTAACAAAGAGAAATCTGCAAATTCCATCAATGAAAGACTGGGGCGATGCACCAAATCATGGATTCCCTTCTGGTATTTATAAGCTGCCTGATTTAAAAAATCATCCAGCCGCTTACCAGATCCCGGCTCCAGGCCTTCAAACAATTTTTTCAATTCATCAAGATTGGCCGGAATATCCATGAAGTCGTCTTTACCAAAAATCACGGCATAAGAGGGGTCTAGCCTTATAAGGTCATAATAGTCGCTGGTCTTTTTGCCAAATTTATTGAAATACCTGTCAAATACATCCGGCATCCAATACCAACTAGGCCCCATATCAAAAGTAAAACCCTCGGCCTCGAACATTCTCGCCCTTCCACCAAGGGTGTTGTTTTTTTCCAATAACAGTACTTCCTGGCCTTCAGCTGCCAGGTGAGTGGCTGTAGATAATCCGGCAAAACCCGAACCAATAACTACAACTTTGCGATGTATCATTTTTTAATTTTTGGTAATGTACACCTGAAGTTCGTCTTTTAATAGTTTACGTGCAATATGAATTCTGTTTTTTACCGTTCCTATCGGAATATCCAATTTCTCAGCGATCTCATGATATTTAAAACCCTTATAATGCATCATAAATGGTGTTTTATACACACTATCCAGATTATCTATGGCTCTTGTGATGTCTTTCATGGCAAATTCACCAAACGCATCATTTTCAATGACTACTGATCCCGAATTGATAAAGTGTAAATTATCGGAAGTATCTACAAAAGTACCCCTGCGCACCATCCGTTGATAATTGGTAATAAAGGTATTTTTCATGATGGTATACAACCATGCTTTAAGATTGGTGCCTTCTGCAAACTTGTCTTTGTTTGTAAAAGCCTTGACCATGGTATCTTGTAAAAGATCATTGGCATCATCCATGTCTCTGGTTAATTTCAAGGCAAAAGGCTTCAAAGTTTTACTTAACTTATTTAAGGAATAGCTAAATTCAAGTGTCGTCATGGTTTGTGTTTTTTGTTTAATCAAAGCTAATATTTGTTAAACAATAAAACAAACATTTTGTGTAGTTTTTTTATTTTTTTATTAAACAATAAAGCTCTACAACTGAGACTGAACACTAAAAAACCCCTTTTAAATGTTTTAAAAGGGGTTTTTTGCTTGTTATGACTTTCTCTCTATTTATATTTTTTGTTTAATTTTAATTCCATTTTGTTAACAAACTATGCTGACCAGGCCTTTCTGAGGAATCTTAGCCAGTTACCATGCATCACCAAACGAATATCTTCTTCGTTATAGCCCCGTTTTTCAAGCATTCCCGGAATGCGGCCTATATCCGCAATGGTTTCCAGATCGTAGGGACTTTGCTCCCTGCCATAGGCTCCATCCAGGTCCGTACCAATGCCAATATGCCTGGCATTACCGGCAATTTGACAAATATGGTCCATATGGTCGATTACCTTTTCCAGATCGCAATTCATTTCTCTGGGCATGGATACACCTTTTATCCAATTGGGTACCATCATCCAGGCATCTAAAGCACCTCCAATCACCGCACCCCTATTGATCAATTCCTTCAATTGCTCATCGCTAAATTGCCTGTTGTGATTAACCAGGGCCCTGCAATTATTGTGACTCGCCCAAACGGGCCCATTAAAATGATCCAATGCTTCCCAAAAACTTTCATCACACAAATGGGTAGCGTCTAATATAATATTCAAGCGTTCCATTTCCTTTAGCAAGTCCCTCCCTTTAGGCCCCAGAGGCCCGGAGGCATCTGTACCCTGGGCATACCTGCCGGGACCATAATGCGCAGGCCCCAGGGCTCTCAAACCTTTTTCATAGGATTTTTCCAGGTAGCTCACATTGATGATGGAATCAGCCCCTTCTAAAGATAGCATGTAGCCAATGGGCTTTTTTTCCTGAGACTCCCCATTTTGCCAAAGACTTATGTGAGCCTCCAGGCTTTCCCTATCCCTGATCTGAACCATCTCCCCCTTTTCTTGCATGGCTTCATACCAGGCCAATTGCCCCTGCGTCTGGGCCCATGCCTGCTCCGGACTATGCCATCCTGGTAAAGGATTGCCGGGAGCCACATACCGGGCAATTTGGGTAGCCACTACCATCCCAATGCTTGCCTCCCTCAAAGCAGGCAATGAAACCGTGGCATTTCCCCTGTCAGGTTTATCTGTTAATCCTTTCTCCCTGGCATTGATTTCCCTGACAGAAAGCGTCAAATCCCTGTTCCACTCCAGCGCATTCATACTGAGGTCAAGGTGGGCATCTATTGTAAACATGAATCGTTTCTTTACTTGATTGAAAACATTAAATTGAAATTTTCCGGTCCCGGGAAATGGTCTTCCACCTGCCCACTACATCACCATCCCGGATAACCACAGCTTCCTGATGCAAGGCGACTGTGGGACAGATGTGATAAGGAACACCATAAAATACATCCCCAATCTGATAATCATGCTCCGGAGAAGCCTGTAAAACAAGGTGCTCCTCACTTTGGCTCACCGCTGTCAGATCATTGGCATTGATAAATCGGATCCTTTTATCCAGCGGGTTTTCAGAAGCGATGGCCTTATGCCCAAGATCCACGCAGATCAGGTTTTCAGCCGGAAAAGAAACCACCCTGCTGATCAGAAGAGCCGCAAACAAAAAGTCCTGTTCCGGAAGGGTTGCCGCATAGCCATCGTCCCAGTAAATGAAGGTTCCCGGACCACAGGTCACCCTTTCTCTTTTCGCATGTATAGGAAAAGTAGTGGTACCCCCTGCAATGATTTCCAATGAAAGACCATGATCTTCCTCCAAACGCTTCCGCATAGAGGATATGGGTTCAAAACCTGCATCGCATTCCTTTTTTCGAATATCGAATACGGGATTTCTCAAATGCCCGTCATAAAGGTGAAATCCTGTAATGCGCAAACCTTTCAGGAGCCTAATGGCCTTAAAAAGCATTTCCGCCTTTTCACCCGGACTTACCCCGGTTCGGTTAGTTCCCACATTCAGGTCAATGTAAACCGACACTTCCAGCCCCTTTTCCCGGGCTTTTAAATCGATTGCCTTAGCTGCCTGTTCATTGTCTGTCAAACAATGGAATTGGATATCCGGATGACTTTTTACCAGATTTAAAAACCTGTCAATTTTTGGCCCTACTGGCTGATAGGCCAATAGTATATCCCGGGCACCTGCCAGGGTTAACATCTCAATTTCCGCTATTGTAGCTCCTTTGAAGGCTTTTATTCCAGCCTCCATCATCATCCGGCAGGCTTCTATGGATTTATTTGTTTTTACATGTGGCCTCAAGCGATCGGGAGAACCTACCACATCAATGGCTCTTTGTATATTCTCCCGGGCCCTGTCCTGATATACCAAAAGGGCCGGACTATCAATGTTTTCAGGATGATTGAGTGCGTACCATTTTTCGCTCATGGGATTTATTGATTTAATTCAAAGGTAGCTTCAATTTCAACCGCAATATTTCCTGGCAGGGAACCAAAACCCACAGCACTCCTGGATCCAATGCCATTTTCCTCGCCCCAGATATCCCTGAAAAGTTCCGAACAGCCATTGATGACGTAAGGATGCTCCTCAAAATCCAAGCTACTGTTGACCATTCCCAATACCTTGATTACCCGCTTTACTTTATTGATACTACCCAGCTGGGCCTGCAGGGTAGACAGCATGGTCAGTGCCACCTGTCTGGCTGCGTCCTTACCCTGATCCTTATCCAGGTCTATTCCTACCTTTCCTTTGATAAGGCTACCGTCTTCACGAACAGGCCCATGTCCTGAAAGGTAGAGTAAATTACCAGTAATGATTACAGGCCGGTAAACGCCCCCGGGAGGCGGAGCAGGCGGTAAAACCAATCCCATTTCTTTTAACTTTCCTTCTGCTGACATATCTTAAATCTTTTATGAAAATTATGAAACAAACAAATCTATTATCAAAACTCCTGCTAATCCCAGCATGGAAACAATTGTTTCCAACAAAGTCCAGGATAAAAAAGTCTGCTTGATACTCAAATTAAAATATTCCTTGACCAACCAAAAACCTCCATCATTTACATGGGAGAATATCAGGCTTCCACTTCCAATGGCCAATACCATTAACTCAGGATCTGACTGCCCGGAAGTAACCAGAGGGGCGATTATGCCGGCAGCTGTCAATGCAGCCACCGTGGCCGATCCAACAGATACCCGGATAACCGCAGCAATCAACCAACCCAGCAATAAAGGATTTACGGGTAAAACTTCCAGGGAAGTTCCTATCTGACTGCTTACCCCGCTATCCACCAAAATTTCCTTATACGCTCCGGCTCCGGCAATGATCAACAGGATCAACGCAATATCCTTCACGGCTCCAGAATACCCCTCCATGATTTTGGTGATCTTAACTCCCTTAATTACCCCCAGGCTAAAAGTGGCCCAGATTAGGGAAACCAACATAACCACATTCGGATTACCAACAAATACCATAAAACCGAAACCCCAGCTTTCTTCGGCAACGTTTAATTTAACCAGAGATAAAGTAATGAGCAAAAATACGGGAAGCAAAGCCGTGAAAAGACTGTTTAACAAACCCGGCAGTTCTTCAACCGGCTTGGGTTTGGCACTAAAAACTTCCAGAGGCTTCACCTTCATGGTTTGAAAATAAGGCCATTTTCCCAAAAGCGGACCCGCTAAAATCACCATGGGTATTGCCAGGATAAAACCATAAATCAGTGTGGTTCCCATATCTGCGTTAAACTGTGCCACTAAAGCAACCGGTCCCGGATGAGGTGGTAATAAACCATGGGTTACAGAAAGAGCCGCCAACATGGGAATGCCTATTGCCATGGCCGGAATTTTATATTGGTAGGAGACAGAGAAAACAAGAGGTACGAGTAATACAAAACCCACATTGAAAAACAAGGGTATACCAACAATAAAAGCGGTTAAAGCTATGGCCCAGTGTACCCTCCGCTCGCCGAATTGATTCATGAGAAAAAGGGCTATCCGTTGGGCAGCCCCGCTGTCAGCCACAATTTTACCCAACATGGCCCCTAAAGTAATGACGATTACCAGGGCCCCCATCAGGTCCCCTATGCCGTCTTGAATGGAAGTGGCTATGGTTTCCATGGGAATTCCCAAAAATAATCCGGCAATGATGGAAGTAATCAAAAAGGCGATAAAAGGCTCCACCTTAATCCAAACGATCATCAAAACCAGCAATAGAATACTGAGGGCAACAAATATAAAAGTCATCATGAATTCAAAATGAATCCAAAAATTACAGCATATTCCGCTAAATGCCTATTTGGTCTTGAAAAACCTGGGAATTAATTTAAATCAATTATGATTTTACCCACCTTAACATGCTTACTTCTTTCTCAGACCTGAGTACCAGAATATAAAATCCGGATGGCATACTTCCCAATTGTAAGCGAAATTGTCGGGAAATGATTTGTCCCGTTCCTTCCCTGGCAAAAAGTACATGGCCCAAATGATTTTGAATACTCATGCTCACCTTTCTGTGCTGTAACCCGGAATCAAATTCCACATTCACAGGACCATTGTAATGGGGATTGGGATACACATGAAATTGTCGGGCTTTGCCCGCTTTCTGCCCCAGCCTAAATACTGAGGTACTGGATTTTTTACCATCCAAATCAACTTGTACGATTTTGTAGTACAGATTACCCGAAGGATATAGGCGGGTATCTTTAAAAGTATATTGAAGGGGTGCTGTACTTTCTCCTATTGCTCCAACTTCACCAACCATTTCAAAACCTGCCAAAGGGTTACTTGATCTCCAAACCTGATATTCCTTGTTATTTTCCTCCCTGGAAGTTTTCCAGACAACCAAATTCCCATCCTCAACTTCGGTGGCCATAAAGTCCAACCAGACCACTGGCAACGCTGACATGACTTCTATGGTAACTGTGCCCGAATCACAATTGGTATCATTCCCGATTTCGCAAATACTATAAGAGATAATATAAGTTCCTGCCGGCGCATCAGGATCCACATCCACAAATCCATCTGCTCTCAATACTACAAAATCTCCAGGCACCCCGGTGTTGGTATGTACACTGACATTGGATACAGTGGCCTGCTGTTCCATCAATTCATCATTTTGCAATACATTGACTACAGCTGTATCCCCCGGGAAAACCGGCTCAACCTCATCGGGATGGACTTGTATGGAATTTCGGAAAAAGACAATTTTTCCATCTGCTCCGTCTATGTTGATCACTCTGAATCCAAAAATGGACTGGTTGGTGTCAAAAAGTTCAGGTGAAATAACCACCAGGTGCTGTGGTTGTCCCGGATAGTTGCCTTGATTGACCACCTGGGTATTCCATTCATAGCCCCTAAGCTCTAGCGTCTCGGCCCCCGGGATAGGTTCTCCGTTTTCATCCAAGGCCTGAAAATTGAATTTGGAATTGCCATCTCTTTCCGAAACCACCAGGTACCCTGATTTGGGAACCTGCTCCGGATACACGATATCCATGAAAGTTTCGCCAGATGGAATGGATCCTCCACCAATATCCCAGTAAGATCTCAGATCCGGTGTCGAAACCACCTCTTCTATGGCGGATGGAAAGTCTGTACTTCTGTGACTTATTGTGGCTCCATCGTATTTTGCCACGCCGACTACATCTACCGCTATGGAATTGCTGCCAATATAGGGGTGTAAATTCCTGACCTCCGGGGTCCTGGTGGTAGCAAAAATCTCGGTGCCATTTTGCAGCAAAATCGTCTCAATGATTACCGGATCTGTGTTGGGTGCAGGATTGTTCCGGGAGGCGGGATCTGTGGTTTGCACATGCAGGCTGCCGGATACACGGAGGCGAACTTCTTCAATGGCAATATTATTTTGAGTCCCGGTAATCTGTACCTGGGCACTCAGGGAAAAGGCACCTAGAAAGAACATCGGAAATAGCAATAACCGGAAAAATTTCCACCTGGTCATTATTTGTCTTGGTACATACATGGCAATAAAAATCCCCTCCGCTACACCTTAATTCTCCGATTCAGTAAAAAAAATTTTCCCTAATCTGAATAGTAAAAATAGAAATAAAATAGAATTTAAACAATGTATTTAAAAATATACGGATTATTATTTTGTAATTGATTTCCTTGCATTTGAAATACAAATTTTATTGGTTGTACTTTTGCCATTTAAAGGTATGAGCTTTGCCTGAACCTTGCAGTTGAATCAAATAGTTTCCCGCTGGGAGCAATTTTAAATGTTGCTCTAAAATAAGCGGATTAAAATTTTGTTGAAAATCAGGGCTTTGGTAATTGACTCCTTTCATGTCCCATATCTTCATACTGGTAATGTCCCCTGAATTCCAATTGCCAAAATTGATTTGAACAGAACCTGAGTGATAGGGGTTAGGATATATTTTGGGATTTTGTCTGGAATAAAAGGGGTTGGAAACCCTAAGCACCGGGCTATAACTGGCTTCAGCCTGGCCCTCTTTTGCCAAAACCTGATAGTACCAATATGGCTTATCTTCGGGAAAAGAAAGGTCTTCGAATGTGATTGTAATTCCGTATCGGCTTTCCTGAATATTACCGATAGGGAAAAATTCAGGTTTTTCCCCATTGGTTCTTGAGATGGTGTAATCAATCAAACTTTCAGCTGTACTCTTCCAGGTAAGCCTCACCCTGTCTCCTAGCAAAGTGGCCTCAAAATCCAACCATTCAACCGGCAATACGCTTAATTCACTGATGCTTCCAATAGTAAGAAAACTACTTTGGGCCTCATCAAAGTCAAAAACCCTGCCGGCCCAAAGCATGCCTCCTTTCAGTGACGCGGGTACGTGATTTCCAATGGCTTGCTCACCTGCCCCCACTATCCGAAGGTGATTGATATCCTGTACCGCCAGATCCTCGGCAAGTATCCAGGCACTTAGCTGATCGGTATCAGCTCCGATCCCATTCAGCTGAAAAAAGCTGTTTAAATGATACACAACCACTTCCCCATCATCCGAGAATTCAGGATCGTAAGTCACACCGGGAGCTTCTGTAAAACTGATTTCGATAGTCTGACCGGTGCTGGATAAATTTCCTTCCAGCATCAAATGTCTTGGCGCATCAAAAACCGTATCAAAAATGGGAAAAGTAGCATTTGTGGCATCCAAAATCGAGGGCAGGTTTCCGTAATGCAATTGCCCAAGATTGAGCCAATTTCCTCCTGAGTAACTGTAATTACCTGTAGCCCCAAAATCAAGGGTCAAATCCTGGTCATGAAAATTTACCGTTCCAGCCACCTGGCTGAAGGTATCAAAAATGGTCAACCTATGTCTTACATTCACTGTGCCCGATGCTTTATCTACTAACAGTCCGGACAATTCCAATCCTGGTATATTCAATTCCTGATCCATGCTTCCCGTCAGTTGCAGTTCGGTGCCAAGCCCATTGACCTGCCCACCGAAAAGATATTCCATATCCCCCTGGACTGAAAGCTCCTCCGGAAGATTTTTGGTTGCCAGTCCCTCGAAATAAAGGTTCTGGTACAGGAAGTCGGATTGGGAGTCGGCCATGGAGGATTGTAAAAACTCCTGTGATGCCCCGTCACCTTTATAATAAACATTTCCATCCAATACCACATTGACCGCATCGATGAGGGGTTCCTCTCCCAACAGCAGCAGGTTAGCCCCCTCCTCCAGGATAAAAGAGCTTGCGGGTTTGGTATCTGACCTTCTAATCAATTGATCAAACTCACGGGTAGTTTCTGAAATAAGCGTTGCTCCTGATGCAATTCGAAATTCCCCGAAATCGCCTGTCCCAAATACATCGTCGGTTGTGAATGAAAAAGTGGATGAGGCAGGAGTTCCTTCGGTATTAACAGTTTGTCTTACCGTTCCACTCTTTATCAAAAAACTGCTTGCTTTAAACACGGCGTTTACGACGAGTTCCTGACCCGGATTTGGATCAAATACCACGGAATACCTGCTCGCCAGGTTTTGCCCACTCCAGGAATTCCTATCCACAACAATTCTTGAATCGCCTTTGAAAACAATTCTGCCCTGCTCAGGGTAAATCCAATCGTCTCCTAACCAGGCACTACCAAATAATATGAAGTCATTTTCATCCATTTCAAAACTGTGAAGACTCCCGTATATATCCAGATCGAAATTTTGAAGATTCAATTTTTTCCCTGCATCAGCAGCTCCAAATAAATAAAGGTTATTGACTTCTTCATTTCCGTTTAGTCTGATTTCATTTTTTTTAATTATAAAAACATCGTGCTCCCTATTGGGTGAAATGGCAGCAGCCACCCAGCCCGTGCCATCATAAACCAGCCAGCTGTCAGGATCATCCCAGTCACCAACGCCATCTTCAGGCAGATTGGATTTATAGCTCATTGTTGATAAGGGAATCTGCGCTTCTGCTGAAAGCACTGAAACCAACAACAAGCCAAATACAGCTACCATCCTGGCCAATAAAAGCCAGTGAAGGTCTTTGAGGGAATTTTTTTTATAAAAAATATCCATAATAAAAATGAATAGATGATAAAAATAATTATTTCTCAATTTAATTCAAAGTATGTAATCCGTATATTTTTATGTAAAATTCATTTTTTTTGTTTCAAACCAATATTTTCACGTAAAAGTAACCAAACAGGATTTACTTAAACCCTTACCGGAAAACGGAATTAAACCAGTAAATTTGGCCTGTCGAAATGGTTTTACCTGATATACACCTATGCAACTCGCTTTTTCTCCCATTACCTGCTTAAAAACCTGTATGATGAGCATGGGGCTTTTTTTGCTCCTGGTATCTGCGATACCCTCCCAGGCACAGCAATATAAAATCAGCCTGATCACCTGTGACCCAGGAGATGAACTGTATTCTACCTTTGGACACAGTGCCATCCGAATACGGGAACTGGATTCAGGACAAGATCTGGTTTTCAATTACGGCACATTTGATTTCAATACACCCTTTTTCTATGTCAAGTTTGTACGCAGGACCCTGGATTACCAATTGTCACTTACCACCACAGAGCAATTCCTTTATGAATACAATTATTTCAAACGCAACGTCAGGGAACAGGAACTGAATCTCTCCAATAATCAGGCTAAAGCAATAGTTGCCTTTTTGCAGGAAAATTACAGACCTGAAAACCGAAAGTACCGGTACGACTTTTTCTTTGACAACTGTTCGACCAGAATAAGGGAAATGATGGAAACCGTTCTGGGTTCCTCCCTAAAGTGGAATCTTAAAGCGGAAGGGCCTGAAAAAAGTTTTCGAAATCTCATTGATGAATATGTTTACCCCCTTCCCTGGTCAGATTTGGGAATTGACCTGGCCCTGGGGGCTGTAATCGACCGGAAGGCCGATGAAACAGAGAAAATGTTTCTGCCGGATTATCTGGAGGCTGCCTTTGAAAGTGCCAGCATCATCGGGGATGGTCCGGAAAGGCCCCTGGTCAGCCAAAACAACACCGTTTACGAATTTCCGGAAGATGGCTCACAAAACTGGAGTGTTTTCAACCCCTATATGGTTTTTTGGGCCCTGGCCATCGCCACAGTATTGCTCACCTTTCTGGGCTTTAAAAGGAAAAGGCTTTATTTGGGCTTTGACATTGGCCTGTTTACGGTTTTGGGCTTGTTGGGACTACTGTTGGTTTTTCTTTGGTTTTTCACAGAGCATTCTCAGACCAAAAATAACTGGAATATTTTCTGGGCCTTTCCCCTGCACCTTTATCTTGCCCTAAAATTAGCCCTCAATTCCCAACAGGCCTTGGTAAGAAAACTGTTGTTGGGGGCCATGATCCTTGCCGATCTTGCTTTGGTAATCTGGATTTTAAATTTCCAATCTTTTCATCCCAGTATTCTTCCCCTATTGCTCATCATTATTATACGCACCAATTTCTTGTATTATAACCTCAACATATTCAATCGTTTGGGTAAAAGTACCTGATTCCGAAAACTATTCCCTGCCTTATGGGCGTTGTATCTAAGTAAATTAAAATTATATGGATTTTAATATCATTTCGGATTACGAACCTACAGGAGACCAACCTACCGCCATCAAAAATCTGGTATCGGGGGTAAATTCCGGGGAACCGGCGCAGGTACTACTGGGTGTAACAGGTTCCGGCAAAACGTTTACCATTGCCAATGTAATCCAGGAGGTACAGAAGCCTACATTGGTCCTGAGCCACAACAAAACATTGGCTGCCCAACTTTACGGAGAATTCAAACAATTTTTCCCGGAAAATGCAGTGGAGTATTTTATCAGCTATTACGACTACTATCAGCCGGAGGCCTTTATTCCTACCAGTGGCACCTACATTGAAAAAGATTTATCTATTAATGAAGAAATAGAAAAGTTGCGCCTTTCCGCCACTTCTGCACTCCTTTCAGGCAGAAGGGACGTGATTGTGGTGGCTTCGGTTTCCTGCATTTACGGTATAGGAAACCCGGAGGAATTTGGTAAAAATGTCATCAAAATCCAGGAGGGTGACCGGATTCCCAGAAATCAGCTTTTATTCAAACTGGTGGAAGTACTATACAGCCGGGCTACGGGTGATTTTACCCGGGGCACCTTCAGGGTAAAGGGTGACACCGTGGATATATTTGTGGCCTATGGGGATTTTGCCTACCGGCTTTTTTTCTGGGGAGATGAAATTGAAGCCATTCAGCGGGTAGATCCTGCAAGTGGCAAAAAAATTTCAGATGAGAAAATTATCACCATATTTCCTGCCAATTTATTCGTTACAGGAAGGGACGTGATCGATACCGCTATTCATGAAATTCAGGATGACCTTGTTTCACAACTTAGTTTTTTTGAAAAAGACATGAAATTGATGGAAGCAAAAAGGCTGAAAGAGCGGACTGAATTTGATCTCGAAATGATTCGCGAGTTGGGGTATTGCTCCGGTGTGGAGAATTACTCCAGGTACTTTGACCGCAGGCAACCCGGCACCAGACCCTTTTGTCTTTTGGATTATTTCCCCGATGATTTCCTGCTGGTCATTGATGAAAGTCATGTCACCCTGCCCCAGGTAAGGGCCATGTGGGGTGGAGACAGGTCAAGGAAAATGAACCTGGTGGATTATGGTTTTAGATTACCTTCAGCTTTGGATAACCGGCCTTTGAAATTTGATGAATTTGAGTCACTGACCAATCAGGTCATTTATGTCAGTGCAACCCCTGCAGACTATGAGCTAACCAAATCCGAAGGGGTGGTGGTGGAACAGATCATCCGGCCCACAGGTCTACTGGACCCGGTGATCGAAGTCAGGCCCAGTGGCAATCAAATAGATGACCTTTTGGAGGAAATTGACCAAACCATTAAAAATGGCTTCAGGGTATTGGTCACCACTCTTACCAAGCGAATGGCTGAGGAATTGGACAAATACCTGGCCAAGGTAGGGGTCAAATCCAGGTACATTCACTCAGAAGTAAAACCCCTTGACCGGGTGGAAATTTTGCGGGAGCTGAGATTGGGTATTTTTGATGTACTCGTGGGCGTGAATTTGCTGCGGGAGGGTTTGGATCTTCCCGAGGTAGCCCTGGTAGCCATCCTTGATGCGGATAAGGAAGGTTTCCTCAGAAACGAAAGAAGTCTGGTTCAGACCATAGGGCGCGCCGCCAGAAACGAAAATGGCAAAGTGGTCATGTATGCCGATAAAACCACCGATAGCATGCAGCTGGCCATAGATGAAACCAATCGGCGAAGAGCCCGGCAAAAAGAATACAACGAAACACATGGCATCACCCCCAAAACGGTCATCAAATCCCACGACAGGATCATGGGGCAGACCAAGGTGGCCGACAGCAAAAGAAACGCTAAAATATATGTGGAAAATAACCCTGAGGAAGTGGATGTGGCGGCAGATCCCATCATTCAGTACCTAAGCAAGGATAAATTGGAGAAGCTGATCAAACAAACCCAAAAGAGGATGGAGGCCGCCGCCAAAGAATTGAATTTTATGGAGGCTGCCCGGCTCAGGGACGAATGGATGGGGCTTAAAAAAAGACTGGAAACTTTAAACGGGGGCACATCATGAAAAAAAAACTGATTCCAACCCTATGTTTATTGCTGCTACTCGGCGGAATCACAAAAGGGCATGCCCAGCAGGCTGCCGGTAGTTTTTTAATCAGTGGGGGAATGGATCTTATCAGGTCTGATGTCAGGGGAATATTCCAAAAAGCTCAAATTGGTGCCGAAATCAATTATTTTCACCTGCACCACTTGTCCTTTTCGGGCGGATATGAATACAATACAGAAGGGCCCAACCAAATTACAGGTGGTCTGAGGTTTTATCCTTTGGAGGCGGCATTCATTCGTGCCCGGGCCCTGGTGGGCAACAACGCTGACTTAGGCCTGGGAGCCGGATATACCTACAATTTTACTTACCGGATGCGGTTGGAAGGAATGGCAGATTATTATGTACAAAACCAAACACTTGGGGCAAGAATAACGCTGGCGGTTTTAATAAAATGAAAGGCAATGACAATTCAGGAAATTGGGAAAATAGCCAGAAAAGGAGAAGGTTTGCATGTGGAATTCAAAAAAAAAGCAGCCCACCCGGAAAAAATCGTTAAGGAAATCGTGGCCATGGCCAATACGGATGGTGGACACCTGCTCATTGGAGTGGATGATGATGGCACTGTAAGTGGTCAGCGCTATATTGAAGAAGAGGTTTATGCCATGGACAAGGCCATTCAGGATTTGATCTTACCTTCCATACAAATAAAAAAACATGTCGTGCACCTCAACCCGAAAAAGGGCGTTGCGGTATATGAAATTCAAAAAAGTAAGTCAGGTCCGCATTTCATATGGGATGATAAACGAAAGAAGGCGTATATCAGGGTAGCCGATAAAAGCATACAGGCCAGCAGGGAAATGTGGGAAATCATGAAGCGAAAACAAAGACAGGAGGATATCATCTTCAAATACGGCAAAAAGGAAGAATTGCTGATGAAAGAACTGGCCGTCCGATCGCACATTACCTTGAAAGAATACATGTCCATGGCGAAAATCCCCATTTATATCGCCTCCAGGACACTGGTCAAATTGGTATTGGCCAATGTCATAGATGTCATTCCACAGGAATCGGAAGACCGGTTTATCCCTAAGCCGTAGCCAGTCTGTCCACCACTTCCTTAATCAGATCCGGTTCGAAGCCCCTGAATAACAAAAAACGGGATACCTTGGCTTTCTTTTTATACAAGTCGGACTCTTTGGTCAATTTCCACTTTCTTTCCGCAAGGAAATTTAATGTTTCTTCATATTCCCCATCATCCAGTGCTCCAAGAGCTTCCAGAATCATTTCATTGGGTATTTGCCGCATTTTCAATTCCTGCCGTATCCTTACCTTTCCCCATTTCTTTAACCCAAACCTCCCTTTGACAAAACTATCCACAAACCTTTTTTCGTTGAGAAAATCCTGTTCCACCAAACGGGATATCAACTTCTCAACCTCCTCTGCATGCAAACCCCAATCTTCCAATTTACCCCTTACTTCAAAAAGACTACGCTCCTGGTAGGCACAAAACGAAGATATTTTTTTTAGGGCAGTGGAATAACCCAGCTTCTTTTTTGTACCTGGATCCGAATTTTCTTTTTCTGGAACTGACATTTTACGTAATTTTAACCTTTGGTAAATGAACGGGATAATCCTGACCAAATATATAAATCTTAACTAATATATCATGCGAAAAAAAATTGTTGCCGGAAACTGGAAAATGAATTGTGTTCAGGAAGAGGGTCAAAAGCTTACTTCTGAGATTGTAAATATGATCAGGGATGAGCCCTCAATGGATGTAACCGTTGTTTTGAATCCTCCATTTGTTCATCTTCATGGGGTCAATAAATTGATA
The DNA here is from genome assembly GCF_011290685.1 of Cyclobacterium plantarum. Lineage (GTDB taxonomy): Bacteria > Bacteroidota > Bacteroidia > Cytophagales > Cyclobacteriaceae > Cyclobacterium > Cyclobacterium plantarum. Next base: position 363,398 of record NZ_JAANYN010000003.1, on the reverse strand, counting down.
TCGGGTGTTAAAAATATACATTTGGGAGGCCAAAATTGTTCCGATAAAGCCTCCGGAGCTTTTACCGGTGAAATCTCAGCCGAAATGCTGGCTTCATTTGGAGCAGGTTATGTTATCATCGGCCATAGCGAAAGACGGGAGTATTTTCAGGAAACCAATGCTTTGCTGACTGAAAAAACCAAACAGGCACTTGCCAATAAGCTGGTCCCCATTTTCTGTTGCGGTGAACCTTTAGAAATAAGGGAAGCCAATACACATGAGTCCTATGTAAAAAATCAGCTTACCGAAAGTTTATTTGGCTTCTCCGAGGATGAGATCAAAAACATTGTCATAGCCTATGAGCCCATTTGGGCCATTGGAACCGGAAAAACTGCTTCGGCAGAGCAGGCACAGGAGATGCATGCTGCCATTCGCAAACACCTGGCAAGTAAATACGGAGAATCCGTAGCCAATGAAATTTCCATCCTTTATGGGGGAAGTTGTAAACCAGACAATGCCAAAGAGATCTTCTCCAAGCCAGATGTTGACGGCGGATTGATAGGCGGAGCATCCCTGAAGTCAAGGGATTTTGTAGACATTGTCAAATCATTCTAAAACAGGTACTAAAAGTATGCCCGGACTAAATTAGACCAGGCATACTTGTATTAAAACCGATCAAAAGCCATTCAAATGGAATACCTGGAATTCAAAATTACCTGCAAAGAAGCCTACAGAGAAATTCTAATGGCAGAAATGGCCGGAATTGGTTTTGATTCATTTTTGGAAACTGAAGAAGGATTTGATGCCTATATCCTCCCTGGGGACCTGGATAAAAACGAGTGGAAAGAGCTGCTAGCCCGGTACACAGGCCCGGCCAGCATTCAGATCCGTGAAGGGATATTGCCAAAGGTCAATTGGAATGAAGCATGGGAAAAGCACTATGACCCAATAACGGTGATGGACAAAGTTTATGTGAGAGCTACTTTCCATCCATCCAAAGAAGCGGCCTTTGCCCATGAGATCATTATCAATCCAAAAATGTCTTTCGGAACGGGACACCATGCCACTACCTACCTGATGTTGACCTGGCAATTGTCACTTGACCACCAAAATAAAAAGGTGATGGATGCTGGCTCAGGCACGGGTATTCTGGCCATTATGGCCAAAAAACTTGGTGCGGAAACGGTCACTGCATTTGACATTGACGACTGGAGTGTGGCCAACGGCAATGAAAATTTTGAAATCAACGGCTTGCAAAACATCACCATGCAAAAGGGAAATGTCCGAACCGTAAATAAAGAAAGGTATTATGACCTGGTACTAGCCAATATCAATAAAAATGTATTATTGGATGAAATGGCCACTTACGCCCAGGTCCTGGACAAAGAGGGATACCTGGTATTAAGTGGCTTTTATGAATCTGATATTGCCGACATCAGAAAGGAAGCCGAAAAATGCGGGCTGCTTTACAAGGACAAAAAAAGCAACAACCAATGGGCTGCTTTACTTTTCGGCAAAACCCATTGATGCCCAATTGTTACCTGATTTTGGTATAGTATATTTTTAATTTGATATTGTTTTTATCGACTACAAATTCCCTGAGTGATCTTTTAAAGGCATCAGCGGTTACCGGAGCCCTTTCTGTACTTGGGGTATTGGGATATAGGAACAAGTCTGTTCTGACCAATCCGGAGCGGTACAAGGCATTCACGTAAGAGGTGATTTGGTTGGCATAAACTCTGTTTTCAGTATTAAAAGCCAAACCTGTCTGGTTATTCGTTGTGGGCACGACGTTTCCTTGCTGATCCAACCCGGTATGACTGCCACCTTCAGCCTGTATAGCTACTTCTGCTCCATCAAAGCGGCGATAGATTTTATTGTCTGCTGTAGCAAAATACATCACCAATGCGTTGTAAGGTGCCTTAAATTCCGGATAGGTTTCTATCGGACCTACCTCCAGCATGATCTGATTAAAGGTAATATTCTCCAGGGTGTCCAGAAAGTCATGTAGTGGACTCATGTCTAATTTCGCCATTAATCCCAGACCGGCTTTTACACCTAGCAGATCCCCGGTCACTTCATATGCTTCTCCTCTTTCAGCTACAGCATCAATCCCTGATCCCTGCCTTTCACTGATCACCCCTGTAAAATGCCGGGACTGAATGGTATTGATGGGATAGGCCGTGGACACCGTATCTCCATCATAATGATAATAAAGCGTCATACCTGTACCACTACCCGTTGCCAGTGAAAGCGAGGTGTTCTGTTCTGGCTCTCCGGTGATCACGATACCCGGGAAATAATCCCGGAAGGCAAAAATATTGTCAAATACCGGATCATCTGATTTAAGCTTATTGAAAAAATCAGCAGAAAGTTCCGGATTAACCTGCATCCTTAAAAGGTTGGCTGTATCCGGTTCCAATAAAAAGGAGCCAGATGCTATGTTGGCCTCTTCTTCAAATTCCAACCGGCTAAAATTATAATAGGCGGTATCCAGAATCGGTTCGGTCAGCCGGTGAACACTGAAAGTTTTTTCCTCGTCAAAATTCTCTCCTATAAGGTCTACCACATTCATGGTAAAAATCGCAGAATCGAAAATCGCCTCTTCCTCGGGAGGGATCCCGTTTGGATTGAAGGAGAGCCTGCTGTAACCAATGGATTGCGTGGTCCCAAACAGATCGCTTTGGTCCCCACCTACCACCATCCTTCCCTGGCTGGTGGTATTGAAAGAATCTGCCAGCACCAAATAAGAAGAAAGGGGTATTTCTTCGTAGAAAACCCCTATCTGATTAGAGTCCGGATCCAGTACCAAACCTATCTCTGAAGGATCGGAACAGGCACCGGTGAATAAAATGACGGATAATAATATCCCGAAAATCTTAGCCTGCCAGGTCGGTGTAGATGTTGTAATAACTTTCAAAAAGCTGACCTTCTTCTTCACTATTAATTTCAAACTGTTTGTCTTTAGATGTTTCCTTAATCATGGTAGTCAGGCTTTCAGAAATATCCTCACCCTTGACGACTACATCTGCATACTCCATCCCAAGTTTAAGGAAGCCCTCATAATCTTTGGATTTTAACGGAGCAAGCAGTTTATCGTCAATATCTACCATTTTGATTTTTTCAAATAAATCGTCCCCAAATTTATGACTAAATCCGTTATTATAAATGGCAAACACAGATTTTGTTTCCTTAAAAAGGGGTTCATTCTTGTAGGTTGTTTTTAGATACAACGGAATCAGGCTGGTCATCCAGTCATTGCAGTGCACTACATCCGGTGCCCAACCCAATTTTTTTACGGTTTCCAATACACCTTTGCAAAAGAATATCGCCCTTTCGTCATTGTCTTCGTAAAACTTATCCTGCTTGTCAAAGAAAACGCTCTTCCTTTGAAAATAGTCTTCATTATCTATGAAATAAACCTGAAGCTTCGCATTGGGGATAGAGGCCACCTTGATGATCAGGGGTTTTTCTTCCTCTCCCACTGAAATATTGATTCCGGAAAGCCTTACTACCTCATGCAACCTGTTCTTTCTTTCATTGATCAAACCGAATCTTGGTACCAGGATACGGATTTCCATTCCCTTCTCCTGCATGGCCTGAGGCAGTGCCCTTACAAAATTGGCGACCTCTGAGGTTTGAAGAAATGGATTGATTTCACTTGCTACGTAAAGGATACGAAGTTTAGACATATCTAGTGTGTTTTGTTAAGGGATATAACGGGACTACAAAATTACAAAAAAAATAAGGAATTCCCATTGTTTTTAATCAAAATAATATACTTTTGCACCTATTTTGCTACACCATCTCAAGGAAGCCTTTGGAAAAATTTGAAACCATACCCGCTGTAAGGCAACAAATTAAGCATTTGAAGAGCCAGGGCAAGTCTATTGGATTGGTACCCACAATGGGAGCACTGCACAGAGGTCATATTGAGTTGATCCGTAGTTCCAGAAAGGTTTCAGACATTACTGTGGTTTCAATCTTTGTCAACCCCATTCAGTTCAATAACCCGGAAGACCTGTTAAAATATCCGCGTACTTTATCTGCTGATCTGGAAATTCTTTCCAGGGAAGGTACTGACCTGGTGTTTGTTCCCGACGAAAAAGAATTGTACCCGGAAGCCATTACCACTGAATTTGATTTTGGGCCCATGGAGCAGGTTATGGAGGGAAGGTTCAGACCAGGGCATTTTAACGGGGTGGCAATTGTAGTGGCTAAGCTATTTCACATACTTCAACCAGATGTTGCCTTTTTTGGCCAAAAAGACCTGCAGCAGGTATCCATTATTCGCAGGCTAACAAAAGACTTGTCAATAGATACCAGCATTGAAATGATCCCCACCGTCCGTGAGGAGGATGGACTGGCCTTATCCTCCAGAAACCTGAGGCTCTCTGAAAACGGCCGTACGCTGGCACCTAAACTTTACCAGGCACTTCAAAAGTGTAAGACTGAACTTTTAAATGGAGGAGATTGGTTTAGCATACGGAAGAAAGTTATTGAAGAAGAGCTTTTGCCTGCAGCCATACAGCCGGAATACCTGGAGTTGGTGGAGTTAAAAAGGTTCTCTTTGACGTACAAGCCGGTAAACGGAACGCCCTTTGCTATATGTATTGCCGCCAACATAGAAAATATCCGCCTGATAGACAATCTTGTTATAGGCGAATAGCTCAACAGAAATTGCCATGCACATCCAACTCTTAAAATCAAAGATACATCGGGTAAAAATCACCCAGGCAGAACTTCATTATGTGGGAAGTATCACCATAGACGAAGACCTTATGGATGCTGCCAATATCATTCCCAATGAAAAAGTACAGGTTGTCAATATCAATAATGGCGAAAGATTGGAAACCTATGTCATTAAAGGGGAAAGAGGTAGCGGACAGGTCTGCCTGAACGGCCCCGCTGCCAGAAAAGCTCAGGTGGGTGATGTTGTGATCATCATTTCCTATGCATCCATGGATTTTGAAGAAGCCAAAGGCTACAATCCCATCGTCATATTTCCGGACGATCAAAATCAATTGATTTGAGCAAAAATATAAAACAGGGAATTCAGGTAACCGTGTCCCTGCTTATTGCGGTATTCATCTTTTATTATTTGTACCGGGACATTGATAAGGATACCATCCTGAGTGCTCTTAGAAACACGGATTTGCTTCTATTGACTTCCTCGGTATTGGTAGGCATTCTGGGTTACTGGTTGCGTGCATGGAGGTGGAAAATCCTTATTGAAACCGGTGAAAAAATCCCTGTCAGCACAAGCAATGTTTTTTGGGCTTTAATGTTTGGTTACCTCATGAACTTGCTAATCCCCAGGGCAGGAGAATTGGCCAGGTGTGGAGCAGTAAATAAGACCTACCCTATCAAAATTGGAAAATTGTTTGGCACCGTCGTTTTGGAGAGAAGCATAGACATGGTCTTTATGTTCCTGATGATTGCCCTGGCTTTCCTATTTCAAGGAGGTATATTTCTGGAAATTTTCGGCTTGCTGGTTTCTGTGCCCGCATTGACAGCCTTCATGAATAATTATTTCTCCATAGGCCTGGTTATTATGGCAGGGGGAGTGGGACTTGTTTACTTAACATTCCGCAGGTACAGGCATTCCGGATGGGTAGGGAAGGTGAGGCAGTTTTTACGACAATTTGTCAGTGGTCTGGAAACGGTCTTTCAAATGAAAAAACAGTTCGGATTTTGGGCCGTCTCTGTATTGATCTGGATAATATATTTTTTCATGATGTATTGGATCGCACAAGCAATTCCTTCAACAAGCTCTTTATCAGCATCTTCGGTATTAATGGTATTGGTAATGGGGAGTATAGGCATGGTGGCTCCGGTACAGGGTGGTATAGGAACTTTCCACGCCATGGTGGCATTTATACTCTTGTTTTATGGCATATCTGAAGAGCAGGGCAAGATATTTGCAATGATCGTTCATGCCTCACAAATGCTGACCATAATGGCTTTGGGAGGGCTAAGTTTGCTTCTTTTAGCCAGTAAAAAAGAAAGCAACCTTCAGCATTGATGGTTCGTTTATGTAGCAAAAAATAATTATAAAAAGAAAATGGGAATCATATTAATTGTAGTTGTATTTGGGATCATTGGTTATGTGGTGAGCAATAAGCTCAAGAATAAATTCAGGAAATATTCTCAGACCGCCTTAAAGGCCAATCTTTCCGGAAAAGAAATCGCAGAATTGATGTTGGCAGATCATGGTATCCATAATGTAAGAGTTAACTGCGTGGAAGGCCAGTTGTCTGACCATTACAATCCGATGAACAAAACGGTAAATCTTAGTCCTGATGTCTACTATGGCCGAAATGCTGCGGCAACAGCCGTATCAGCTCATGAGTGCGGACATGCGGTACAACACGCCCGGTCCTACACTTGGCTTCAATTGAGGTCTACCCTGGTGCCAATTCAAAACGTCAGTGGTAAAATTCTGAATTTTGTGCTGATTGCCTCTTTATTTGGAGGAATTGCCCTGTTCGGGCTTCCTTATGAGGCAGTGGGAGTCGTCGTCGTAGGGGCCTACAGTATGCTGACCCTTTTTAGTCTGGTAACCTTACCCGTTGAATTTGATGCCAGTAAAAGAGCTCTCGCCTGGGTGCAGGAACGTAATATTGTCACCCCTGAGGAATATGGCATGTCAAAAGATGCATTGAAATGGGCCGCGATGACCTATGTGGTGGCAGCAATTGCTTCCATGGCCACTTTGGCGTATTATTTCTTTATTTTCTTTGGTGGCAGAGAATAACCCAATTCGAAAATATATGAATTAAAGGGGCATAAATTGCCCCTTTTTTATTTTTTAGCGTATATTATTCAGGTTTTGACTTTTAACTGACCAGACATGGATTTCGAATATACCCAAGAGCAACTGGCTGTCCGGGAAGCTGCCAGAGATTTTGCCAGTACCCAATTGTTACCTGGTGTCATTGAAAGAGACATTGCAGCAACCTTCCCGAAGGAGCTTATTCTCCAAATGGGAGAAATGGGGTTTTTGGGCATGATGAGCAGTCCGGAATACGGAGGAGGGGGCATGGATACCATTTCTTATGTTTTGGCCATGGAGGAAATTTCCAAAATCGATGCCTCTGCTGCTGTCATCATGTCTGTCAACAATTCCCTGGTTTGCTGGGGCTTGGAAAAATACGGCAATGACCAGCAAAAACAACAATATTTAATACCGCTGGCCTCCGGAAAATCATTGGGAGCTTTTGCATTATCAGAACCAGAAGCCGGATCAGATGCCACCTCTCAGAAGACCACTGCCACTCACATGGGAGACCATTATTTGCTCAATGGTACCAAAAATTGGATAACCAACGGGAATACCGCAGACATTTACCTGGTAATTGCCCAAACGGACAGCACAAAAGGCCATCATGGTATTTCTGTTTTTATCGTGGAGAAAGGCTGGCCTGGCTTTGAAATTGGCAAAAAAGAGGATAAAATGGGTATAAGGGCATCAGACACTCATTCACTGATGTTCTCGGATGTAAAAATACCCAAAGAAAACCGGATAGGGGACCTGGGATTTGGGTTTAAATTTGCCATGGAGACCCTGAACGGAGGTAGGATCGGCATAGCGGCTCAAGCTTTGGGACTCGCTTCAGGGGCCTTTGAAAGGTCATTGCAATACGCCAGGGAAAGATACACCTTTGGAAAACCCATCTCAGAACATCAGGCCATCCAGTTCAAACTGGCTGATATGGATATGGAAATTGAAATAGCAAGACTGATTTGCATGAAAGCTGCAAAAACCAAAGATATGGGTAAAGATTATTCCAAACTCAGTGCCATGGCCAAATTGTATGCCTCAAAAGTTGCCATGGAAACCACAACAGAGGCGGTACAGATCCATGGGGGTTATGGTTATGTTAGGGAATACCATGTAGAACGCATGATGCGTGATGCCAAAATCACGCAGATTTATGAAGGCACTTCAGAGATTCAAAAAATAGTTATATCCCGAAGCCTTTTAAGATAATTGCATAAGCTATGGATTTTTAAAAAAATATATTAATTTTCATATCGAAATTTAGTTTATTCTAATTTTTTATCTATAATTGTCCTAACAAATCAAAAAAATAATATACTTTTGCTTAAGTAAACCTAAAGGCACTAATCATGGAATATTACAATAAGGTGATCGAGTCGGTTGGAGTTAGGTACGTTAAAGGAAACAACTTTAAAATAGAACGGCCCGTTACCATCACCGATTATTCAGATTCTGAAAACACAGCCATCCTTCTTCACAGGGGTTCTTTAAATTTTGGAGAGGACCAAGAGTCTGTAAATGAGGGAGAAATACTTTTTATTCCTGCTGCCAGGTCTACGAAGGTTTCTTTTGGTACGGTCACCAAAAGGAACGAAACAAACAATGAAAGTTTTTTGGAGAACAAAAAGAAGTACCTCCAAACCATAAGTTTTAAAGACATTAAAAATGAGGAAAATGACTGCATCACCTCACTTTCCTTTGAAGCAAAGGTTTTCGATGTGGTTAATTTTTTTAATTCTCTCGGGATTCCCGCATTTGTAATTCGTTTCAATGACAGGATCGCATCTATCATTGAAGATGTGGTAAAAGAATCCGAACAAGCTACCCCAGGTAAGGAAAGGGTGATCAAGTTATATACCGAACTACTGGTAGTAGAACTTGTCAGGCATATCTTAAAAAACAGGCTTTTTGTTGAGGAATTGTCCACCAATAGTACCTACTTCAAAGATCCCAGGCTTATTGACATGTTTAATTACATTAAAAAGAACATTGGGGGAGACCTGTCTAACAAGGTTCTTGCAAAAGTGGCCAATGTCTCGGAAGACTATGTTGGCCAGTATTTCAAAATGCTTACAGGGATCAACCCACAGGATTATATCGAATACCAAAGGATGGAAGCTGCCGTAGAATTACTCAGAACCACTAAAAAAAGTATCCGCGATATAGGCAAGGAAGTAGGTTATAAAGATACAGCCTACTTTTGCAGAAGATTTAAAATGATGTATGGACTACCTGCCGGTAAAATGAGAAGAAGAGAATCTTTAATTAACGTTCAGTGAGGCATTATAACATTTGGCATAGTGAAGGACCTCGGCTATCAGGCTGGGGTTTTTTTCTGCCCCATTGCCAATGACCAGCACATCAGCACCAGCCTTCCAGGCCTGCTTTGCCCTGGCCAAAGAATTAATCCCTCCCCCTACAATCAATGGGTACCCTGTATGTCGATTTACTGCATGGATCATTTCAGAAGAAACCGGTAGCTCTGCCCCACTCCCGGCATCCAAATAAAACACCGATAAGCCAAGGTATTTTCCGGCCAGCGCAGTGGCCACTGCCAAATCGGGTTTGTCATGGGGAATCGGGATGGTTTGACTGATATATTCCACACTGGTCGCATTTCCCCCATTGACCAGCATGTATCCCGTAGGGATGATCTCCAAAGCACTTTTGGCCAAACTTGGCGCTGCAAGTACATGTTGTCCTATCAGCAATTCCGGATTTCTACCGGATATAAGGGATAGAAATAAAATACCATCTGCCTCTTCTGAAAGCTGCATGGCGCTTCCCGGAAAAAGGATGATGGGAACGCTTCCAGCAGCAAGTCTTTTTATCCGTTGAAGACAGGCGGTCAGTTTATCCCGGTTTACCAGACTTCCACCCACAAAGAAAAAGTCGATGGCAAAGTCAGAAGAACTTTGGATCAGTTCATCGAAAGAAGTTTGTTGATCCATTTTTTCAGGATCTATCAAAAGGGCCAGGCTTTTGGACCCTTCCTTTTTTCTTTGGAGAAGAAGGTCTCTCAGTTCACTTCCCTTGTTCATTCTCTTCACTAGCTTTTGCTACCAACTGCTCCAAAAGCCTTGACTTACCATAATCAAGGGCCATCCAAAAAAACCTGTTTCTGATATTTCGCAGTATGCTGAATTTCTTTTTTTGTTTTCCTTTGCTCCTTTTTATCGCCTGCGTTTTTTTGCCGCTCCCGGAAAATAACCTGGTGGTACCCACAGCCAATAACCCTCCCAACAAGGCTATACCTCCTACTTTGATATACACCCTGGAATCCTGCTTCAACAACTCCAGCTGTTTCTGAAGGGTTTGTTCCAATTCCTCAGATTGTCTTTTTAATGCTTCATCCATGATCAATCTTTTTTACTCTTGAATAAAAACACGTACCGGGAAAGTGAATTTTTAAGCCCTTTTTGAACAAAATTGGCATTCCTTACCAGGTATAAGATGATGAATAACAAAAAGTAAATTCCCGTCAATAATAAAAACCCCACGGAAGTGCTTCCATGAAGTTCGCTAAAATAAAAAGCAAGCGATATACTGCCAAACAACAGGATAAAAGACCCCGCCAAAACCATTAGCAATAAGATGCCTACCCTCGCGGCAATGCTACTAATCTCATCCAGGATTTCAGATTTTAAGATTTTAAACCTTACTTCTATCAATTTTTTAATGGTGGTAATGATCTCTGTCATACTACATCAATATTATATGGAAATAAAATGCTATTCGGTTGATCAAGTTAGTGTATTTTATATCAAAAACCTTGCTGAAGGTGATTTGTACCTCCATTTCGTGAAAATCTGTGGCTAAAATATCAAAACCTGTACTCCACAAGTTACTATTACCCTTTTATGGTTTCTTAAATAATCCGCATAGACTGAACCGAAGCCCGCCTATCAATTGTTTGTTCTGTGGATTCGCGGTTCGATGTTATTCGCCCTAAAATTAAGTACTGACATGCAAATAGAAATTTGGAGTGATATTGTTTGCCCCTTTTGCTACATAGGCAAACGTAAATTTGAAAAAGCCTTGCAGACTTTTGAGCTGTCTGATGAACTGCAGATAATTTACAGGAGTTTCCAGTTAATGCCCGACATGCAAACCGATCCTGATAGGTCCGTCAACGATTTTTTGGCCAGGGAAAAAGGCATGACCCTGGAGCAGGTCGGGGAAATGAACGCACATGTCGCAAGGCAGGCAACTGCTGTCGGGTTGGATTATCAATTGGAAAAAGCCATTGTTGCCAACACCTTTCAGGCCCACAGGTTGTTGCATCATGCCAGGGGCCAGAACCTTCAGCAACAGGCGAAGGAGCGATTTTTAAAAGCCTATTTTACCGAGGAGGAAAATATTGATGACAAAGAGACCCTGATTCATTTGTCGGAAGAAATCGGATTGAAAGAAGCGGATAAAATACTGGCCGGAGACCAATATGCTGCTGAGGTAAAAAAGGATATCCTGGAAGCCCGGCAATTGGGGATTAAAGGAGTTCCATTTTTTGTTTTTGACAGGAAATATGCCGTTAGCGGTGCTCAGGAAGCTGAAGTATTTCAGAACACCCTATCACAGGCATTCAAGGAATGGAAAACGGAATCCCTGATTTAACCTGAACTCTTCCATTTCCTTTTAGTTTTACAAATATGGGAAAAAAAGCAATTGTAGTCGGCTCGGGAATTGCAGGACTGGCAGCAAGTATCAGGCTGGCCAATAAGGGGTATCAGGTACAGGTTTTTGAGTCCAATGCCTACCCGGGAGGGAAGCTTTCTGAAATTTCGATCCAGGGCTATCGCTTTGATATGGGCCCATCCCTTTTCACCTTACCCGAACAGGTAGATGAACTGTTCGCTCTTTCAGGTAAAACTGCCCGAGACCATTTTCACTATAAGCGGCTAGAAGTGAATTGCCATTATTTTTGGGAGGATGGCACCCGTCTCCGGACTTTTGCCGACAGGGAGGCGTTTGCAAATGAAGTACAAATAAACTTGGGGGAAAACCCTGAAAATATCAAAAAGGCACTTGACAAATCCGCATACATTTACAATTACCTCGCTCCGCTTTTCATGCACAGGTCCCTGCACAAGTGGAGCACCTGGATAAACAAAAAAGCCTTAAAGGCTTACCTGAGATTGGGCAAATTGGGCTTGTTCAATACCATGAACCAGGCCAACAAAAATCATTTTGACAATGAAAAGCTGGTGCAACTTTTTAACAGATATGCCACCTACAATGGCTCCAATCCCTACCAAACACCCGCTACCCTGAACATCATTCCCCATCTTGAATTTAATAGGGGAGCCTATTTTCCTGAAAAAGGAATGCATGCCATCACCCAAAGCCTGTATACGCTTGCCACTGATCTGGGAGTAAGTTTTTCATTTAACAAACCTGTGGATAAAATTGTGGTTGAAAAGCAAGTGACCAAAGGCGTGGTGGTTCAGGGCAGGTTTCAGGCTTCAGACCTGGTAGTCAATAATATGGATATGGTAAACGCCTATAAGACCATTCTCAAAGACCAGGATCAGCCAACCAGGTTTTTGCAACAGCCCAAATCCAGTTCTGCATTGATATTTTACTGGGGAATCAGGAAAGAATTTCCTGAACTGGACCTCCACAATATCTTGTTTAGTGAAGATTATGCAGGGGAATTTGACCATATTTTCCACAAAAAAAGCATTTCTGAAGATCCTACCGTTTACATCAACATCACTTCAGTTCATAAAAAAGACGATGCCCCGGAAAACTGCATGAATTGGTTTACCATGATCAATGTACCCAATAACCAGGGGCAAAACTGGGAACTGTTAAAGGCCAGGGCCAGAGCGTCCATCATCCATAAAATCAACCGCACGCTCCATACAGATATTGAACCCCTGATTGCGGTAGAAGAAATACTCGATCCCATTACCATAGAGTCTAAAACGTCTTCTGCAAATGGGGCACTTTATGGGAACAGTTCAAACAACAGGTACGCTGCATTTTTGCGGCATGCCAATTTTTCTTCAAGTATAAAAGGACTTTATTTCTGTGGGGGAAGTGTGCACCCAGGAGGGGGGATACCCTTGTGTCTGCTTTCTGCCAGGATCATGTGCGACCTGATTCCCAAAGCCTAAGATTCCACCAATACCTTGTAAGACTCATACAAACCATACACCTCCCGAACATACCTTACCGTGACATGCCCTTTGGCATAGCCACTTTTTACCCAGGGATCTCTGTAAATTTCGGGTTGGGATTTCCTTTCCAGGTAATAGGCAACATTTTGCCATCGGCGGGTATCTTTTCCGTATTTATAAGCCAGTCTCCAGGCATCCTGCACATGCCCGTGCCCTACATTGTAGGAGGCAAGAATAAATTTAATCCTTTCGGTGTTGTCCGGTACCCTTTCCATCCAGAATCCATCCAGGTATTTGAGGTAACTTACACCACCCCTTAAGCTCTCATTGGGGTTATTGGGATCATTGACACCGAACCTTTGTAAGGTGACGGGCATCAGTTGAAGCAAACCTACGGCACCGGCATAGGAAACGGCTGAATTATTGAAACGGCTTTCTTTGTAAACCAGCGCAGCAAGCAAGCGCCAATCCCAGCCAAGCTGATCCGCACCATCCTTTATGATTTCATCGTATTTGGAAATTCTCCCGCCCGAAACGGAAGAAAAGGCAGAAGAGGTACGGTAATAACTGTTTTTCTTGTTCAAAAAATACTTGTGATAGAGGATGGCTTTATATCCGGTCCGGTCTATCCGGGCAATCCACTCATCGATCCGGTTTAGTAAATCAGGAGCATTTTTTCTTACTGCCCATGAAACCGGGTTTGCCTGACTAACCATAAGGCTAACATCAAGATTGTCATAATAAGTCGCATTGACCAGAGCCACATCATCATCCACAACCGTATAATCAATTTCTTCTTGTACCACTTTATTGATTAGATTCTCCAGGCCGGTATTTTCTTCTTCCAAAGTAAAGTTCAACTTCAGGGAATCCTGAAGAGAAAGCAGACGGTCCTTGTATATCGTTCCTTTCTTGATATAGATCTTCTTCTGGTCCAGTTCAGCAAGGCTATCAATATGGGTCCTGTCTTTTCTTTGAACGACCACTGTTTTCATCCTGCCAACAGGTTGGGTAAAAGCGGCATATTTTTTCCTTTCCTCATTTACCTCAAAATTAATGGCCACAATATCGGCCTTTCCTTCGTTTAATAACCTGAAGGCATCCTCTATATCATGCCTGACAATCAAGCGCAAACCTACTCCCAGTCTATTGGCAAGGTTTCTTAGCAGCTCAAACTCGTAGCCCATTGTTCTTCCCCGATAGATGTAATAGCTGGCGGAAGAATTATCCACGATGGCCCTGATAAATCCCCTGTTCTGGATGGCATCAAAATCAAGCTCTGCCGGAAACTCCCAAAAATCAGGCTTTGATTCTTCTACATCTGCTGACTGGCATGCATCCAAAAATGGCAGCAAAAAAATGATCTGAAGAAAAAAAAACCAAGTCTTTCTCATACTTTATAGCTCCCTGTTGGGGCGTTGGTCAAATCAATTATAGCCCATTATCCTCAATTAACCAAAAAAGCCCGGTATTATCTACCGGGCTTCTACAGATTTCCCATTTAGGGAAAATAATGTTTTATATATCCTGCGGGAAATATATTTTTCCTGAAATCCTCATCAATTCTATTTCGTTTTCCTTAATGGTATACAAGGATTCTATCAATCTGCTTTCTGCCTGCAGGCGGTTTACCTGGGCATCCCTAAACTCCAGGTAATTGGCAATACCCAGGCGAAACCTGTCCAGGGCTATATCAGCGTTTTCTACAGCCACTTCATAATTCTTGCGTTCTATTTCCAACAAGCGTTTGCTGTTTTGATAGGTATTGTAGGTCCGCTGTAAATCAGCCTGCATTTGGTTTTCATACTGCTCCATCAAATGCCGCTGGTTGTTGATTTGAATTTTGGCCCCTTGGATTTGGCGGTTAAGGGAAAGTCCGCTAAATAGGTTCAAACTGATTGTGGCACCAAGATTAATTCCCTGTTGCTGGTTACTTAAAAGGAATCCTGCATCCGAGTTGAGGGTATTGTCATTGTAAGAACCATTAAGCGTAATCGTTGGAAGTCGCTGTGCCCTCAATTCCTTGAGTTGAAGGTAGGCTACATTTTCCATGCGTTGTGTCACCAAAAACATCTTGTTCTGGCTGTAGGCATTTTCCCGCAGCTCCTCCATGGAGAGGTTTTCTTCTATGATAATGGTATCCCTTACTGCGAAATTATCGTCCAGGCCCAGTGCCAGCAATTCATTGAGATTGACTCTTGAATTTTGAATAACCTGTTCCTGGGTTACCAGAGCGGTAAGGTCTGCATTGTAATCCACCTGAGCCGCTAAAAAATCTCGTTTGGAGGCCCTGCCAAATTCATATTGCGCTTTTGCAATTTCCAACCTTTCATCAGACAGCTCCAGTGTATTGTTCAACACATCATACCGCTGTTGCTCCAGGACCAATCTGTAATAGGCAGTAGCTATCGCCGCTACTGTATTTTCAATGACCACTTTGGCTTCAAGCTCACTGACCTCTGTCAGTTTCCCTAACCTTTGCAAAGCTACCACAGCATCGGCACTAAAGCCATAAATGGCCACGAGGCTGTAATTATTCGTTCTTGTCTGCGCACCTGGAATGATCCTGGGATTTTCCGGATCACTGACGAATGCCTGCTCAGTATCTTCTCTGCGATAACCCCTGGTATTGTTTAGGTCAATGGTAGGCATCAATAGGCTGGTGCCTAATTTTCGGTCATTTTCCGTCAAAAGGACCTGATTGGTAGCTATTTTAACATCCAGGTTATTCTCCAATCCAATTTCAACCGCTTTTTGAAAAGTCAATATTTCCTCTTCCTGCGCAAAAAGGGGGAAAGAAAAGACAATCAATACGTGTAATAATAAAAATTTCTTCATAATTAGACTCTTGTCAATCTGCCTTTTTTAGATGTCAAATAAGAATAAATTCCAGGGATGACAAACAGCGTGAGGATGGTAGCCAAAAGCAGGCCTCCGATAACGGCCACACCCATGGGCACCCTTCCCTCGGACCCGGCTCCCAAAGCCAGGGCAATGGGCAGTATACCCAGGATTGTAGATAAGCTGGTCATCAGAATCGGCCTGAAACGGGCTGCGGCAGCGCCTTCAATAGCTTCGGAAATACTCATCCCGGTGGCTTTCCTCTGGTTGGCAAACTCAACTATCAGAATACCGTTTTTCGTGACCAAACCTATGAGCATGATGATTCCGATCTGGCTGAAAACATTGAGTGTAAAATCAAACAACCACAGAGAAAATAATGCCCCGAATATGGCCAAAGGAACCGTAAACATTATGGTAAGGGGATCCATAAAGCTTTCAAACTGTGCTGAAAGTACCAGATAAATCAATACCAATGCAAAAATGAAGGCAAAAACCAAACTACTCGAGCTGTCCCGGTATTCCTTGGACAACCCTGCCACATCAGTAGAATAGGTTTCATCCAAAACTTCGGCTGCTATTTTGTCCATTTCTTCCAGACCTGTACCCACTGTTTCTCCTGCCGCCAACTGAGCCTGCACGGTAGCACTTACAAAACGATTGAACCTGTAAAGTTGTGGCGGTGTACTCCTTTCAGAGATTCGGACCAGATTATCCATTTGGACCAACTGACCATCCTCTCCCCTCACATAAAGCATTCTCAGGTTAATGGGTTCATTTCTGTCCTCTAATCGCATTTCCCCAACCACCTGATATTGTTTTCCATTCATGATAAAATAATCAAATCGCTGTCCGGAATAACTCAACTGAAGGGTTCTGGCTATTTCCTGAACCGAAACACCAATATTTCGCGCTTTTTCTCTGTCAATCTCTACTTCAATTTCAGGCTTGGTGAATTTCAGGTTGACATCCGAAAAACTAAAGGCAGGATTTTGACCTACCCTTTCCATAAAGACAGGTATTATTTCCTTCAATTTTTCCAGTGTCTGTGCCTGAATAACATATTGAATGGGTAATCCGGCTCTCCTGTCCCCTATAGAAGGTTCCTGGGCTCCAAATGCCCTGACCGCTGTTTTGGTTTTCAGGTATTCAGAAACATCATCAAAAATCATTTGCTGTGACCTCTCCCTTTCTGAAGCATCTTTGAGAATCACCCTCACGAAACCTGAATTGGTACTGGCACTGCCAAAACCAGGGGAAGTTACAGAAATCAACCCGGCTCTTTCCGCATCGGGTACCAGTTTCATCAGATCCTCGGTCATTTCGTCTATGACCCTATCCATATAACCAAAGGTTGCTCCTTCAGGTCCTGCCAGGTTTATTCTAATTTGTCCCCTGTCCTCAAGAGGTGCCAATTCGGATGGAATGTCATTGAACAGGTAATAGGTGCCCATGCCCATAATGGCCAATAGAACAAATGAAACCCATTTTACTTTCATAAAACTGGATAAGGCCCCAGCATACAGGTCATTCAACCATAAAAAGAAAGGTTCGGTTTTGGTGTAGAGCCAATTTTTCTTTTCCCTTTTTTTCAGCAATTTGGAACTGAGCATGGGAGTCATGGTAAGTGCCACAAATGAGGAAATGATTACAGCCCCGGCTACTACCACGCCAAATTCTCTGAATAACCTACCTGTGGTGCCCGTAAGGAATATTACTGGCAAGAATACCGCTGCCAATGCCACCGTGGTAGCAATCACCGCGAAAAAAATTTCTTCAGCTCCCTTTTCAGCAGCCTTGTCTGGATCTTCTCCCCCTTCTATTTTGGTATAAATGTTTTCCAATACCACAATGGCATCATCCACCACCAATCCAATGGACAAAACTATGCCCAGCAAAGTAAGTACATTGATGGAAAAGCCGGCAAAGTACATGATAAAGAAAACCCCGATCAAACTGATGGGAATGGTAAGCACAGGGATAAAAGTAGTTCTCCAATCCCGCAAAAAGAGGAAGATGATCAAGACCACCAGGACAAACGCAAGCAGAATGGTTTCCTGTACCTCACTGATGGAACTTCTGATATATTTGGTCGTATCAAAACCTATTCCCAACTCAATATCCGGCGGCAAATCCTTTTGAATAAAATCCAACCTCCGGTAAAATTCATCCATAATTTCGATGCTATTGGAGCCTGGCAGCGGAACCAGCGCCACCCCTACCATGGGGACACCATCTCTTTTCAATACCGTTTTCTCGTTTAATGGAGCAAGTTCAGCATTGCCAATGTCCTGAAACCGGACCACATTGTTGGACTCTTCCTTTATGATGAGCCTGTTGAATTCATCCGGAGTACTCATCCTGCTTCTGGTCCTGACAGAAAGTTCTATGGATTGTCCTTCAATGCTCCCTGTAGGCAGTTCTACATTTTCACTTTGCACCCTTGTAAGCACATCGAGGGGAGTAATACCATAAGATGCCATCCTCAAGGGATCCATTCTCAACCTGATGGCATACTCTTTTTCTCCCCAAATCCGGATCTCACTTACACCGTCTATGGTTTGAAGCCGCTCCTTAAAAATATTCGTGGCAATATCGGATAAATCGAGCAGACTGCGCTGTTCACTTTGAACGTTAAGAAAAACTATGGGCTGGGTATCGGCATCTTGTTTGGTAACTATGGGAGGTTCAGCATCTATGGGAAGGTTCCGCTGAGCCCTGGACACCCTGTCCCTGACATCATTGGCTGCAGCCTCCATATCAGCCCCAACTTCAAATTCCACTGTAATACTGCTACCCCCATCGTTAGAGATGGACGTCAGGGATTTGATTCCCGATATGCCGTTGATCCCTTCTTCAAGGGGTTCGGTTATCTGTGCTTCTATTACATCTGCATTCGCACCTACATAAGTGGTTCTGACATTGACCACCGGAGGGTCCACGCTTGGGAATTCCCTTATGCCCAGAAAAGATATCCCGATGATCCCGAAGATCATGATGGTCAGGGACATTACTATGGACAATACCGGCCTTCGGATACTGATGGTGGATAAACTGGACATGAATGATCAATTAATTTGGTTGACGTTTACAGGCATACCTTCCCGGGCTTGCAATACTCCGGTAGTTAAAACCAGCTCTCCCGGAGCCAGACCATCTATGATTTGAACCCTGGTGTCCGAACGTTGACCAATTGTCACCTTTCTGGATTCTATTTTTCCTTCTTTGGCTACATATACCTTGTATCCCTCTAGTTCGGGGATCAGGGATTCCGAAGGGATCAGTATGGCATTGTCTATTTCGTTTAGCACCAACCTTACCCTTACAAACATTCCTGGCAAAAATTTCTTTTCCTTATTCGGACTCATTGCCCTTATTTTAAGGGTTCTGGTGGCCGCATCCACATTGGGCTCAATCGCATAAACCTTTCCTTCTGCCTCCTCAATGCTGTTATTTGCTCTAAAATGAATGATAGAACCTTCTTTGATTTCATTTGCGTACCTTTCCGGAATAGAAAATTCGATCTTAATGGGGTCAACATTAACTATACTGGCAATAACATCAGAAGTACCGATAACACTTCCTTCGGAAACCTGCCTGAATCCCAGTTCCCCATCAAATGGCGCACGAATGACCATTTTGTCAAGTTGTGCCTCTATCAGCCTCAGGTCGGCAAGATTGGTATTGTATTGATTTAGGACTATGTCGTATTCTTCCTGACTGATGGCTTCTCTGGCCAACAATTCCTTTTGTCTGTTCTCCTGGCTCTCGTACAATTTTTTGGTAAAAGTCAGTCTTTCCCGCTGGGCATCCAATTCCTCATCATTGAGGTAGAGCAATGGTGTTCCTTTTCTCACAAACTGACCTTCATCGAAAGCAACTTTTTCCACCAATCCGGCTACTTCGGGCCTTAGGGTAACAATTTCATTTGGAATCAAAGAGCCTGTGATGTTGAGGTTATTTTCTAACTTTTCTTGTTTGAGTTCCACCACATTCACGGGCAAACTGGGTTGGGCTCCCCCATTTTGTGAAGTGGTGGCTTTTTCCTCCCCACCAGTTAAAATATCCATCCTGGGGTAAAAAAATATAACACTTATCACCAACACGATGATAAGTATCAAAATAATTTTGGTCTGTTTTTTCATTCCTGTCTCAATACGTAAATAATTCCCAAAATCCAGCAATTCCGGATCGCTATATTAAATAAGTGGCTTTCACTTGAAATGTTTTTTAATTTAATTTTAAAAAGTTCTTTTTGACTTACAAATAAACAAATACGTCCGGGTTTTAAATCCATTTGTAACAAAATAAATCATGTTTTTTAAAGAAAGGAAACAATAAAATATAAAAGGTGATACCCAGCCACCAATGGCATATTCATGATAAAAAAAAGAGATTTCTGGTTGATTTGAAACCTGATTTTTTAAAATTAAAATAAAAATCATCAATCATATGCATTTTTTTAGCGCAATAAAAAAAAGCCACCCTTCGGGAAAGGATGGCTTTAGTAGTTCGATTTCTATAATTAGAATATGTATCTCAATCCTACCTGCATGCTCCAGGTAGTACTTGTAGTGGTGATGTTTCTGAAGGGAGTGGTGGGCAGGATGGTTTCTCCATTTTCAGTAACCGTATTCATCCTAAAAGTAGAAGGACCATCTTGTTGCACATCAACAGGAACCAACAAATTCTGGGCATTATTGAGCGTCTTGGCCAGCCCCCAATCAGAATTCAATAAATTTCCCACGTTCAACACATCCAAACTGATTTGAAGGGTGTTTTTCCTATTCCCCAAATCTGTAAACAAATCCTGAAGTATACGAACGTCCATCCTGCTGAGCCAGGGAAGTAGGTTGGCATTCCTATCAGCGTAGTCTCCTCTTTTTGAGCTTAAGTGGGAATCATTATCCACGTATTGATTGAAAGCTGCCAACTGCTCTGCCGCAGTAAATTGGACAACTCCGTTATCGTCGACGATATCCGTGAAATTTATTTCGTTATTGTTGGCAGGAACATATAATAAATCAGAATTGATGCCATCGTTATTGATATCATTCAGGTACCTGTAACTAAATCTACCCTGGTGAGAACCACTGTAGAACAAGGACAAGGTAGTGGATGCATGGTTCAAGTAAGTAAACTGGTATGACAAACTACCTACAACCCTGTGTGGCACCGCGAAAAATGAAGGGTACAACAACTGCTGATTCGGATTATTGATATTTGGTCCTGCAAAGGCAGAATTTGCGGAAGACCCTGGATTACTGGACACTTCATCTGCATAGGTATAGGTATATGCAAGGGAACCAAAGAACCCATTTCCCGCATTTACATTCGCACTAAAGGTGGCGTTGAAAATATTTCCCTTTTCTTCCGTATTGGAAAGGATAAATACATTATTGGCACCTACAGCAGGGTTGAACCGGGGAGCACCATCAGGGTAAAATTCCCTGTTGTCGTTACCATTGTTCATGAACTCAGTTGCTTCAGCCCTATTGGCAAGAAACTGGTAAACCGCATTCACGTCTCTGGTATACATCAAATCTGTTGTCAGGGTAATGGGCAAGGTTGGCATTTCATAATCCAGGCCAAGACTGGTTCTCCAAACACTTGGCATTTTGAATTCGTCATCCACCAGGGCAATAGTACCAGGCACTCCGCCTTCAGCACTGGTCAGAAACACATCCTCTGCTCCGGCAGGAGGATTGTTTGGCCAATAATATTGGTCGGGATTAAAGGTGATACCATCGATCCAGCCTTCTACCTGGTCATAGCCATTGGGTTCCACATTGTTTTGGTATCCACCTGCTCCAGAAGGCATATTGGTAAACCAAACAAATGGGATGTTTCCAAAAAATATACCCGTACCACCGCGGAGCTTGAGCATGCCATCTCCTGTAATATCGTAATTGAAGCCCACTCTAGGGCTGAGGTTAAGCCTGGACTTGGGCCACTCCCCGGAAGTATAATTTTTACTCCCTCCATCTATAGACCGGAATTCCAACGCATCTATCTCGGGATTGGTAGTCAGATCGTTTAAAAATAAAGGTAGTTCTCCCCGCAATCCAACCGTCAAATCCAGTTTCTGGTTGACATTTATTTTATCCTGAATGTAAAGCCCTCCAGTTCCCAAGGTAATACCACCATAAGTGTCTGCACCTTCATAAGGGTACGTTATACCGAACATTATGGGAGAAACTTCATTGGGAGTCCCGGTACTCAAAAAATCCTCAACGGATGCATACCTATAATAAGATGCGCCGATCCTCAAAAACTGGTTGCCAAAATTTTGGGATTCAAATGCTGCACCAGCCGTAATTTCGTGTTTTCCAGCGATGTAGGTAAGGTTATTGACAAAATTGAAATTATTGTTAATAACATCATTGCCAAAGGTGAAGGGATCATAACCTGCAGTGATATAATTGCTTCCACCGTCTGGTAAGCCGGTATTCGGATTGGTCCCTACACCAGACCAGATATCAATTGTAGGAAACACCCTGTCACTGAATGAAGATCGGGTGGTCTGAATTTTTGAATAGGATCCGATAAACTGATTGGATAGCCTTGGTGAAAAGTAACTGCTCAATTCGACTGCATAGGAATCTACTATATCGTCAAATCCATACTGAGTGGATTCAAAAGCAATGGACTGGTCACTGACCCTGTTGGTAGCCGACCTGGGTCTGGGGCCAGAGGATCCATTGACCAATGAGGATCTGCTACCACGTACATTACTGAACCTGGCGGATAATTTATGTTTATCGTTGATATTCCAATCCAATCTGGCAAATAAGGAAAGGCTCTCATCTCCGGCATCATTGGCATAACCCTGGTACCTTCCCGGATCGTAACCCCATTGGTCAATCAAATGCTGTCTTACAGCAATCAAATCCGATTCCCTGGTTCTGGAAATATTTTGATCCGGAACAGCTATCCCATCTTGAGAAGGCCTCCACAAATTGACCGCATTGGGGTTGGTTCCTTCATTTCTGGTTTGCTCGGCATTTACAAAAAAGAAAAGCTTGTTTTCAATAATTGGTCCCCCAAGTCGAAAACCAAGAATGCGGGTGGAAGCCTGGTCTTGTTCATCTAATTCGAGATCACCAACTCTCCTGCCATTAAAATCCTGGTTCCTGAAAAACCCGAATGCCGAGCCTTTGAATGTATTGGTACCACTTCGGGTGATCGCATTCACCCCTGCTCCGGTAAATCCACTTTGTCTCACGTCAAACGGAGCAATATTTACCGTAATTTCTTCAATGGCATCCAGGGAAATGGGTTGGGACCTCCCACCGGGAAGCAACCCATCACTAAGACCAAATCCATTATTGAAATTCGCTCCATCTATCTGAACATTGTTATACCTGCCATCTCTACCTGCAAAACTGTTCCCATTGGATTGGGGAGTCAGCCGGGTAAAGTCAGTTAAACTTCTTTGGATGGTCGGAAGCGAGTTAACCTGTTCATTACTTATATTGGTAGCTGCACCAGTCCGGGAAGAACTGAAATCACTGGACCTTATGGCTGTAACCACCACCTCTGACAGATCTGCACTTTCGTCCATAAGGACAACATTCAGGGCATAAGGCTCACCTAATCTCAAGGTGATGTCCGTATAAGACTGAGACCTGAAACCCACAAAACTAATTTGAACGGAATAGGGTCCGCCGGTTCGTAGGTTAGGTAAAGTAAACCTGCCCTCAATATTTGTAACTGTTCCGTAGCGGGTACCTGATGGCTCATGCACCGCTACAACATTTGCTCCGGGAAGCGTTTCGCCCTCTCCGTCAGTGACGATACCCTGAAGGAAACTCGTTGTCACCTGCGATTGGACAGCTCCCACCGCAAATACGAATAACAGGGTAACCAATAGAAATTTTTGTAGTATTTGCCTCATTTTTAACAATTAATTGGTAGAATTAAATAACTTTAATTTAGGTATAAGGTTATCTGGGCAGGTACAAAGGTAAGCCTATATGGAGACTATTTTTTTGACGAATTGTTATGTTTTCAATTTATACCGTAAAAATAGTTAACAAATTCTTAATTTTAGAAATTAGAAGTAAATTTTTTAAAGGGCTACAAATACATCCTTAAAAAGTCTTTTTATACTGAGATTTAAAAAAACACGCTACAAATGTTCTAAATCCGCTTTTTTCATGATCTGTCTTCCCTTATTTGTCAAATTCATTCCCGGAAAGATTTTCTTAAAATTGGCAGGGCAAAAAAAATCATGCAACCAATCATTGATTTGAATTTTTACTGTTAAAGTCTTTATCTTATGGATTCAAAAAAAATCCCCATCGAAAACGAATAAAATGTACAAAAAAGGAATTGTCTGGTTGTATCTATTCTTACTATCTGCTTTGGCAGACATGGCTTTGATCATCCATGCAGTGCCCAATTACAGGATATTTTCCAAACCATTGATAGTGGCGGCCCTGCTGGGCTATTTCCTTTATTCTACGAAACTTATCAAAGGAAGTCTTTTAAGAATAAGTGTGGCTGTGGCCTTATTTTCATCCATTGTAGGCGATATTTTACTTTTATACCCACATTTATTCCTGTATGGTTTAGGAGCTTTTTTTATGACACACATCTGCTATATTGTTGCATTTAAGCTTACCCAAAACCATACTTTCAATCCGTTGAAAGTAAATTTCATCAAAATGTTTTTATACAACTTGCCCATCTACATTCTTGCAGCCTTTGTCTACTTTTTGATACAAAAACAACTTTTTGATTTGAAAATTCCTGTGGTGATTTATCTATTGGCCATAGTCATGATGCTTACCATTGCCAGAGAAAGATATGGCAGAACCAATAATTCCAGTTTTTGGCAAGTGTTTTTGGGGGCTTCCCTCTTTTTTATATCCAACGGCCTTCAGGCCATGGACAAGTTTTTTTTCCCTATACCTGATGGGAAAATATTGATCATGGGATCATATGTCCTCGCCCAACTATTAATTGTCATGGGCATCAGAAGCCATTTGCTACAATTTAAATGACCTTCCAGGTAGGTTAAATGAAATATGCATCGCCTAACTGCGCCACCGCGCACAGGTATTACGAAGTAAAACTGTTTTACAATCAGTCCCTAAGCTTCCCGATCTTGAAATCGGGAAGCCCAGGGACTGATTTTGCTGAAGTTTCAGCTTTTCCTGTAGTCCCGACAGGCAATTAGGATTCCTAATGCTTAATAAGTTTTTATTTACAGTTCTTTCTTCTCCCTGATGGCTATGGACAGCTCTTCCAGTTGGCTTTCGGAAACCGGGCTTGGGGAATTGATCATTACATCTCTTCCTGCATTATTTTTTGGAAAAGCGATGTAATCCCTGATAGAATCACTACCTCCAAATATGGCGCAGAGCCTGTCAAAACCAAAGGCAATACCACCATGAGGCGGTGCTCCATATTCAAAGGCCTCCATCAGAAAACCAAATTGGGACTGAGCTTCAGCTTCGGTAAAGCCCAAATGTCTGAACATTAGTTGTTGGGTTGCCTTATCGTGGATACGAATAGAGCCTCCGCCTATTTCTACTCCGTTGATTACCAGGTCGTATGCATTGGCCCTAACTTTTCCGGGATCGGCATCCAGCAAGGGAATGTCCTCCTTTTTCGGGGAGGTAAAAGGATGGTGCATGGCATGAAACCTGGCAGTTTCTTCATCCCACTCCAGCAGTGGAAAATCCAATACCCAAAGTGGCTTGTAGGTGAATCTGTCTCTCAAACCCAGGTCTTCTCCCATCTTCAGCCGGAGTTCGGAAAGTTGTTTCCTGGTAGCATTCAGCTCTCCGGACAAAACCAAAATCAAGTCCCCTGCTGCGGCCCCTGCTTTATCCGCCCAGGCTTTCAGGTCCTCCTGGGTATAAAATTTATCCACCGAGGATTTAAAAGTACCATCTTCATTGCACTTTACATATACCAAACCCCTGGCACCAATCTGAGGTCTTTTTACCCAATCCGTTAAGGCGTCAATTTGTTTTCTGGTGTATCCAGCAGCACCAGTGGCACAAATGCCCACCACCAATTCGGCATTGTCAAAAACATTGAATCCTTTTCCCTGTGCCAGATCCGTCAATTCAAAAAAGGGCATGCCGAATCTTACATCAGGTTTATCGTTGCCATACAGCCTCATCGCATCCGCATAGGTCATGCGGGGAACTTCTTCCAATTCCACTCCTTTTACTTCCCGAAACAAATGCCTGATCATTCCTTCAAAAATTTCCAAAATATCCTCCTGCTCCACAAAGGACATCTCACAATCTATCTGTGTAAATTCAGGTTGGCGGTCTGCCCTGAGATCTTCATCCCTGAAACATTTGACAATCTGAAAATAACGGTCAAAACCACTGACCATCAACAGTTGCTTGAAAGTTTGTGGTGATTGTGGCAGGGCATAAAATTCACCGGAATGAATCCTGCTGGGCACTACGAAGTCCCGGGCACCTTCAGGCGTAGATTTGATCAATACAGGTGTTTCCACCTCCATGAAGTTCTTTGCATCCATGTATTTCCGGGTTTCCTGCATCATTTTATGCCTCAGGTGCAATTTTTCGCGGATCACATTTCTCCTCAAATCCAAATACCTGTACTTCATCCGCAAATCTTCCCCACCATCTGTATCGTCTTCGATAATAAAAGGAGGCACCTTTGCCTTATTCAATACTTTCAAACCATTAACCCGTATCTCTATATCTCCTGTTGGGATCCTGTCATTCTTGGCTGTACGTTCAATTACAGTACCTTCTGCCTGCACCACAAACTCCCTGCCTAGTGAACCCGCCTCTTTGAGCAAGGGAGCAGCCACTTCCCCCTCTTCAAATATCAATTGGGTGATGCCATACCTATCTCTCAAATCTACCCAAACAAGCCCCCCTTTATTTCTTACCCTTTGGACCCATCCGGCCAGGGTTACTGTTTTATTTAAATCCTCCAGACGCAGCTCTCCACAAGTATGTGTTCTATGCATAAAATTTAATGTTTGTTTGCAATTAATCGCCAAAGATAATCATTCAAAAGAGAGATTGCTATTTTAGCTTGAAGATAAAGCAATAGACAGGACTTTTTATCCGTTGAAACATGCACATGCTTCATGTATGTTTATCCAAAAAGCGTATCTTTAGGAAGAAAAGTAAATTTCAATTGTAATTTATCTGGAAAATTGACTTATTTTGCATAACATTTATTATTTAAACTTGATTTTATGAAAAAATTTTGGACATACAGTGGAATCCTCTTGATTATCGGGATGGTATTTTGGGTAGTTGAAAGGAAAGAAAATTCACCAGTAGAAAAAGAAGAGCCCGAGCTGGCAATTGTTGAAGAGGTTATTCCCGTTGAAGAGAATTTACTTTATGGCATCAACGTGGATGAACTGGATATTACAGAAGGGATAGTCAAAAGAAATCAAACCTTGTCCGCTATATTGGCACCTTTCAATGTGCCTTATCAAATCATCGATGAAATTGCCAAAAAATCATCCGAGATTTTTGATGTGCGAAAGATTGCTTTCAACAAAAAATACACGGTGCTCACTCCTAAAGATTCTTTAAAAGCCCAGTTTTTTATTTATGAGCCCAATCAAACCGAATTCGTAGTTTTCAAACTGGATCAACCAGAAATTTACAAGGAAAGTAAGCCAATGGAGATCAAGGACAGGGAAATCGGTGGCACCATCACTTCTTCACTGTATGTCAACATGGTCGGCCTGGGCCTTACCCCTGATTTAATTGACCAGTTTGCGGATTTGTACGGTTGGGTAGTTGATTTTCAGCGACTCCAAAAAGGGGATAAATTCAAAGTAGTATTCAAGGAACAGTTGGTGGAAAACCAAACAGTAGGCATAGAGGATATTGAGGCTGCTTATTTCGAACATATGGGACAGGGATACCATGCCATACCTTTTGAGCAAAACGGGATTGTTTCATATTTTGATCAGGAAGGCAATAGTTTGAAAAAAGCATTTCTCAGGGATCCGCTGAAGTTTACCAGAATCAGTTCCAGGTATAGTTTAAGCCGTTTTCACCCGGTACAAAAAAGGTACAAGGCTCATCTGGGTACAGATTATGCTGCTCCAAGAGGTACAGAGATCCGATCCGTGGGTGATGGCACCGTGTTGGAAGCTGGCTATAGCGGAGGCAACGGCAATTATGTTAAAATCAAACACAACGGCACCTACTCTACCCAATACCTGCACATGTCAAAAATCGGCAAAGGCATCAAAAGAGGCACCCGGGTGAAACAAGGACAGGTAATCGGATATGTGGGAAGCACCGGACTGGCCACCGGACCTCACCTTTGTTTCAGATTCTGGAAGCACGGCAAACAAGTTGATTGGCTAAGAGAGGACATCCCCCCCGCCGAACCTATTGCGAAGGAAAACCTGACAGCATTTGAAAAGGTGAAAATGGAAAAATTGGCACAGCTGGATAGCGTCTCTTATTCAGAAAACGTGGAATTACTCACAAGCTTGGATGATTAATTAAAAGTGGTCTAATTTAAGACCACTTTTTTATAATAATGCTATCTTCAACCATTTTTGAGTTAATTATTGGAGAAGCCTTATTTTTAACTTTTTCATTATCATGTGACATTATTTTTACGTTTTTTATTGAATTAAATTCCATTATTGCTAATTTTTGAATTCAACCCCATTTTTTATAATTATTTCGTAAATATTGACTTAACATCTATTTTATTCTAACCATAATTTAAGCTGTTGGATGGGTTTTTCTACTTCCTAAAAAACAAAGGTTTCCCAGGCGACAACATGGGGGTGCGTACAGGATTATTCTTTTTTATTTTATTTTTTTATCATTTTCATTCTATTAATCTTCAAAAATTAATAATCATAATTTTTTATTCGGGCAGTAAAGCTGATAATGACATTTAGCATGTATTGAAAGGCTATTTAATGGCTAAATTTGTAAATACCTGTTTATCATATATTTATAACCATTATTCATTCATTTGCTTCAGATTGCATCCTAATATGATTGATATTTTTTAACATTAGGTAAATTTCAATTTCCACTAACAACTAAAACATGAGAAAGAATTTACCAATAATTTTATTATTGGGTCTTTTTGTGCAATTTTCTTTTGCACAGACCCAGGAGATTAGCGGAACGGTGGTTTCCGCAGAAGACAATGCCCCAATCCCCGGGGTTAGCATATTGGTCAAAGGTGCCAATATCGGTACCGTTACTGATTTGGACGGAAAGTACGCTTTAGACGTACCACAGGGAAACGGAACCCTGGTCTTCTCCTTTATCGGAATGGCTACCAGTGAAATCAACATCGGTGGCAGGTCTGTCATTGATTTATCAATGTCCCCAAATGTAAATGCGCTGAATGAAGTGGTCGTAACCGCCATAGGAATAGAGCGGGAAAAGAAAGCTTTAGGTTATGCGGTTTCGGAAGTGGACTCCGACGAAATTACCCAAAGATCAGAACCTGATGTAATCCGTGCACTAAGCGGAAAAGTGGCAGGTGTGTTGATCCAGGGTTCCGGCGGAGTCACCGGGGGAAATACCAATATCACCATAAGGGGTAGTTCCTCCCTGACCGGTAACAACCAACCTCTTTTTGTAGTGGATGGAATTCCTTTTGACAATTCAACTCAGGGCTATACGGACCAGGGTGGAAACAGCGTTGCCAACCGGGCATTTGATATCGACCCCAATAACGTAGCCTCCATGACCGTCTTGAAGGGTGCTGCGGCGGCAGCTTTGTATGGGTCCAGAGCTCAAAACGGAGTTGTCATTATCACTACCAAAAGCGGTAGCGGTGCTTCCAAAAAAGGCATGGAAGTAAATTACAGTACTTCTTTTGGCATAGAAGAGGTTGCCAAACTTCCTGATTACCAAAATGAGTATGGACAAGGGGGTAATGGAAATGTCTATATTGAGAATTATTTTGGTTCTTTCGGAGCACCCTACACGGCCTATGATTCGGTCCCCCACCCTTATACCAACCCTGCACTGGGACCATATTTAAACTCTCCTTCTTACCAAAACGTAGCTACCAGAGGAGACAATGTACTTTACCAGCCATTTACCGACAAATACCGTAATTTTTTCAACAACGGCAAATTACAGGAACATGCCATTTCGGTTCAATCCGGAGGAGAGAAAACAAATCTCTCCGCAGGTTTATCATGGATGGATAACACGGGTATCATTCCCAATTCATCTGTGAACAGGATATCTGCCAATGTAGGCGGAAATGCAACATTGGACAACGGGTTGAAATTGAGTGCAGGACTGAATTACGTCAGCACGGTACAAACTAACCCAGCCCTGGGTAGTGGGAATTTCGGAGGATTCAACCAGTCGGCTTCGCAGTTAGTCTTGTGGGCACCAACCAGTTTTGATTTGGATGGCTATCCTTATCAAAGAGACGAAGATGGAGGAGCCATGTATTACCGAACTGCGAACAACCCCTATTGGGTAGCCGACAATTCAATGAATGAAAGCAATGTGGATCGGTATTTCGGCAATATCAAGCTAGGATACGATATTACCGATTGGATGAATATTGGTTATCAACTGGGATTCAATGCCTACACGGATAGGAGGTTTTTCATGATGGAGCCCGGTGGCTTCGGATCCGCCATAGAACAATCCGGCTTCATGCGCCGCTCCACCTATTACAATGCAGAATTGGATGGAAACTTACTGATCAATATCAATAAGGCCCTGAATGATGGTTTCTATTTGCGCACCATAACCGGCTGGAATATCAACCAAAGAACCAATACCACCAGCCAGTTTGGCGGAAATGGAATCATTGAAAGGGGAATCCAGTCCTTTTCCAATACATCGTCACAATTTATCATTGAAGACCGGTTTGTCAGAAGGCGTTTTGCAGGTTTGTTCACGGATATTTCCCTGGCCTATCAGGAGTGGGCGTTTGTTAATGTGACAGCCAGAAATGACTGGTCTTCCACTCTACCGGAAGACAGCAGGAGCTACTTCTATCCCGGAATCAGCACATCCATCATTTTAAGTGATGCCCTGTCGCTGAATAGCAACTTTCTGGATTATGCCAAAATCCGGGCAGGAGTCGGGCAGGTGGGTAATGATGCAGATCCCTACCTGACCACCAATAATTTTCTTTTGAACCAACCAGTAAACGGGTCCGGAGGAGCCACCCAGTTTCCATTCAACAATCAATTTGGAACCATTAACGGCTCTGCAATCAACAGTAACCGGGGAAATCCCATTTTGAAACCTGAACTTACTACAGAAACAGAAGTGGGTGCCGAACTCCTTTTCCTGAAACAACGCATAGGCCTGGACCTTACGTATTACAACAGAACCACAGAAAACGGTATCACCGCCATCGATGTGCCCCCCTCAAGCGGATCCGCAACACAGGTGGTCAATATCGGTAAAGTAAGGAACAGGGGGATAGAAATCGGCCTTAACCTGAAAGTTCTGGAAAGACCCAATGGGTTAAACTGGAATATTTTTACTGCCTTTACCCGAAACAGAAATGAGGTACTTGAACTACAGGAAGGGGTAGACCAAATCGTGTTGACCAGCAATGCAGGTAGCAGCGAGATTGTCCAGATTGCCCACCGTAATGGTCAACCCTTTGGTGTTTTGATCGGGAGAAAAGCCATCCGGGACGCTGAAGGTAATTTGCTGATCGATGGTCTTCCCGGAACTACATACGGCAAATACTTAGACAACCCGGAACCACAGATCATCGGAGATCCGAATCCCGACTTTGTGGTAGGCATCACCAATGATTTCTCTTACAAAGGTTTGTCCTTAGCTGTGGTACTGGATTGGGTACAGGGAGGAGATCTTTACTCCAAATCCAACCGGGAGATCGTAGGTAGGGGCCTGACCCATGACTCCGGTGACCGTATGGTTTCCAGAATAATGCCTGGTTACATAGCGGCAAGAAACGAGGATGGCAGTCTGGTCAGGGATGAAAATGGCAATTACCAGGCAGCGGTAGATGCCAACGGAAATAAAATCAGAAATAAAATCAACATCACCAATTTCAACTGGTGGTACGACAGGGGAGGCTTTGGATGGAATGCTGCAGAGGAATTTCACACCTTTGATGCCACCGTTCTCCGATTAAGGGAAGTAGCCCTAAATTATAACTTCCCATCCAGATGGCTGGAAAAAACTCCCTTTGGCACAGCCAGGGTGGGCGTATCCGGAAGAAACCTGTGGTTTATCACCCCCAATATGCATGAGGGCTTAAATCTTGACCCTGAGACCAGTTCATTCCCAGGCCTGAGAGGTATTGACTTTATTGGTGTTCCCTCGGCACGGAGATACAGCATGAACTTATCCTTCACCTTTTAAAATTCCCTGAAAATGTTGAAATTAAATTTTAAATACAATATCGTCCTTTCCCTGATAATTGGTAGCAGCCTGCTGCTGAATTCCTGCAGTGAGGATCTGCTGGACATCAATCAGGACCCCAATACATCCACTCAACTGGCCTTGCCAAACACGCTGGCCTTTGCCCAGGTATCACTTGTGTCCAACCTTCTGGATGATCCCAATACCAATGCAGGTTCCTTCAGCAGGATGTGGTATACCACTGCAATCAGGAACTACGAACAAAACCAGGGCACTTACAGCAATTCATGGGTGAACCTGTACTCCAGACCTTTGGCTAACCTGCAGGCCATTTTGGATGGTGCCCAGGAGGATGAGTCCGGGTATAAGGGAATCGCCCGGCTGCTGAAAGCCTATACTTTCAGTTTATTGGTAGATCTATATGGTGACGTGCCCTATTTTGAGGCCTTGAACCCAGAAATTACCTTTCCGGAAATAGATCAGGGAGAGGAAATTTACGCAGATCTTTTCCTGCAGGTAGATCAGGCCATACAGGAACTCAATGCGTCTTCAGAAATGATTCAGGGAGATATGATTTATGGAGGCGACAAAGATAAATGGATCAAAATGGGTAATTCCCTAAAATTGAAAATGTATGCCCAAACCAGAAAAGAAAACTCCATAAATTCAGTGCAAGGATTTACCCAGATGCTGAATAGTGAATTGATTAACGGATTGGCAGATGATTTTCAATTGAAGTATGGATCTGAGCAAACCCCAAACCAAAACCGGCATCCCCTTCATGTAAACCATTACAACCAGGCTACTGCCTATTGGATGGACAACTGGACCATGGCAAACCTGTTGAATGATGGCACCATCAGTGCGGTAACCGGGCAAAGGGTTTCTTACCGGAATGTGCAGGATCCCAGATTGAGGTATTACATTTTCCGTCAGGTACCCGGTGATGGGGGAGGATCCGTGGTTACTTGTGCGGGGGGAGGTTGTCCTATCGGCTTAATTGGAAACGGTTACCTGGGACGAGATGCAGGTGATCCTTCGGCTTTTTCCAATGAAGGAGCCCTTATCGCAACTTTTGGTGTGTATCCCATAGCCGGCCTTGTGGATACAGATCAACCCAAAACTGTATCCGCTTCTGATGGTAGTGGGCGAGGGATTTTCCCCATGCTTACCTCTTTTATGATCAAGTTTTTGCATGCGGAGATGGCCCTGACCACCTCGGTTGAAGGGGATCCCCTGACCCTGTTAAGAGAAGGGATTACGCAGTCCATGGAAAAAGTAAGGAATTTTGGTGCAACAGAAATGCCAGCCATCTCGGGAAGTGACTATGAAATGACAGATGAGGCCATAGCAGCATATATTGCAGATGTATCCGCCCAATACGAGGCAGCAGAAACCGAGTCGGAAAAGCTGAATATCATTATAACGGAATATCAGTTGGCCCTTTGGGGCAACGGAATAGAAGCCTATAACAATTACAGGCGCACAGGCTTTCCGGATTTTGCAGAGACCTCTCCGGTAATGGGAAATCCTCCCTATCCGCAAAGGTTTATTATACCCGTTTCTGAGCTGGAAACCAACCCTGCCCTATCCGATTATTCCCCAGATCCATTTGAGCCGGTATTCTGGAGCCAGCCCTGATTGTCTATCCACTAAAATTCAAAGCAAAATGAATATTAAATCATATACCTTAATACTATCCGCAACCCTTGTCCTATTGTTTACCGGTTGCATCGAAGAAGATTCCATCAAGGAGCCCGATTATGAAGTGGGCATCATTGCCAGGGCCAGCATTGCGCCTGGAAAATACTGGTTTAACATCAATGATCTGGCCAGTTCTGAGGTATCCTTTGACCTCAGCTACGAAGGTTTTGACGTACACACTGCTTCTTCCATCGAATTATTTCTTAGCAGGGGCTCCGGCCAGGTTTCTTTGGGAACCTATACCGACTTTCCTTCCACCATTACCATGACCGGGGAAGAAGCCTATGCCTATTTCGGGGAGACCCCCGCCACCATTATGGCATCAGGTATTTCCAGAGATGAATTTCGGATTACCTATGAAATCACCACAAGTGAGGGAGAAACCTTTTCCGAATATGGACAATATTACAATTATAATCCTTCTCTGGATGGGCGTTTTACCGGACGGTATGCCCAATATTACACCAATTTACCGGGCTTTGGCACCCTGGTCTTGGATGTAAGGCCACCGAATCCACAAAATCCGAATGAGGAGTAGAAAAAGAAAATTCACAACTCTTTAAAATGCTAAAACCACAAAACCAGCCCAAGAAATTTGGGCTGGTTTTTTTGATATATATTATTTTTTAAGCAATCCAGAAGTAAGGTATCTTACTTTGAAGTTAATTCATCGAAACCCTCAGGTGCTCTACGGTGGTTGGTTTGCTGCTCATAACCATACGCGATACCAAAAAGCAATCCTTCGCTATATGGCCTACCCAGAAGTTGAAACCCTGCCGGATATTTATCATAGGAATATCCCATAGGTACTGCAATAGCCGGAAATCCAGTTGGTGGCGAAAGTTTGCCACTGGTATCCCCCCTGGGACCATTGAGATCTCCAATCAACCTGGGAGGATAAGTGAAAGAAGGATATATAAGTGCATCCAGATTTAAACTGTCCATAACTGCCAAAATCCGATCCCGAAGGGTTTGTCTTAGTGCCATATTTTTATCCCAATCGGGATGGTCTTCCGGTACATCCACATCCCCCTGTGCATCAAGTAACCTCTTTTCCAAATAGGGATGGTATTCCTCAGAATCAATGATATCCTGGAGCGTTTTAAACCTGGAACTATCCCCCAGGCTGGCAAGATAGGCATTATAGTCTCGTTTGAGCTGGCGGATACGGGTGCCCGACTCATTTAAAGAGTCTAGATCATCAATCTTCACACTATCGATTAAAATAGCACCTCCCTGGTTTAAATCTTCCAGGGCCTTCAACATAAGCGCATAAACACTGCTATCAGAATCGTTTTCGGGGAAGAGTT
Organism: Cyclobacterium plantarum; assembly: GCF_011290685.1. Lineage (GTDB taxonomy): Bacteria > Bacteroidota > Bacteroidia > Cytophagales > Cyclobacteriaceae > Cyclobacterium > Cyclobacterium plantarum. Next base: position 328,324 of record NZ_JAANYN010000003.1, on the reverse strand, counting down.
GATGCAGCACACCAATTCTTTTTCCCTTTAGGGCATCAGGATCAAGAAAGGAGATATAGGATTCCTCCCTGGATACTATACTGGCCTCTGTGACGGGATCAGCTTCGTCATATCCCGCAATGACGTTGAATACCCTTACTGCATCTTCTACGGTTCTGGCCATTGGACCGCCCACATCATTGGTAAGGGCAAGTGGAACTATTCCATCTCTGCTGGTTAACCCCATAGTGGACCTTATCCCAACCAATGCCTGATGCGCCGAAGGACCTCTAATAGAACTGCCGGTATCCGTCCCCAAACCCACGACTGCCAGACTTGCAGCTATGGAGGCAGCGGTACCACCACTGGATCCTGCAGTTGTTCTACGGGTATCATAGGGATTACGTGAATATCCAGGCAACACTGAACTCACCGAAAACTCCCCACTAGAAGCAAATTCGGCCAAATTTGACTTGGCTATGATGATGGCACCAGCCTCCCTTAATTTTTTGATTTGAAATGCATCATCCGGAGGATAAGAATCCTTGAGAGCCAGTGTACCATTACTGGTAGGCATTCCAAAATAGTCGTAGTTATCTTTGACGATGATGGGAATACCATGTAGAGGACCTACCATTCCACTTTCGGCGTAGATACTGTCCAGGTACCTTGCTGTAGCCATTGCCTCAGGATTGATTATAATGATGGAGTTGATAGAGGGCCCTTGTTTATCGTAAGCTTCAATTCTGTCCAGATATCCCTGGACCAAATATGCTGCGGTAAGACCTCCATTTTCCATAGCTTCATGAATACCGGCTATTGTGGCCTCTACAAGAGGAAAATCAGCAGATTTTTCTTCCTGTGAAGCACAAGCATTCAGAACCAGCATTCCAATCAATGAAATCTGTATTGTCTTTTTTGTAAGTAGCATTATCTTCTTAGTGGGTGTGAAAAACTTCCTGATACAATTTGATCTTGGCTTTGATGGCCTCCAATTCTTTCGCCGTTGGATTTAACGGATCCTTTGCAGGTGGATAAGTTCCATATCGAAGGATACAAGCCATTAAAAGGACTCTGCCTTTGGTGGATGTGGTATTGTGGCCCTCGATAAACAAATTATCGGGATCAGTATTCATAAACCCATCTGCATTACCTCTAGCTGCTTTAAGTACTGGATATCCATGCAGTGCAGCTAATTCTAAGGCTGCATCCATTGGTGCTATCATGGAGCCATAAGGGGCCATTCCCTCTCCAACAAAACCAGCTAGCGGATATTTTTTTAGATTGTCGTTTATTCTGGCAAGAATATCTATTTCACCAGAGGGGTCATCACTGCCATCATCTTCCGTTTTCCAACGGGCACTTTTGAAGATCGAAACCATCGGCATGGACTCAGGAATCAGCTTGCCCCCGGCATCTTTTACCGCAACCTCAACATTTGCAATGGAACCTGCTTCTGAAACCGATATACCTGGAACAGTTTTGGGAATTCTAGTGAAGTTTACTTCCGAAAGGTGAGTATGCTTCCTCAAAGGAAGAAATGTCAATTTAGGTCCATAGCCCATGGATCCTATAATACCGCCATAACCTCCTGTGGTCACATATCCTCCTGGCCTTGCATCTCCCTTTTGTACTTCCCGGGAAGAAAATATTATTTGATCCTGGATCATCACTGAACCGACCCGGGTTATCCCGTTTTCATCCGCCCATACTCCGGAAGAAATGTAATTGATACCGTCGATAATGTTCTGATCTCCATCGGCACTCACCAGTCCACGCATCCGTTGCGCAGCATTAAATACCAGTGGGGCTTTCGAATCGATAAGTAAACCCATCCAATAGGAAGTATTTTCAATACTGGGGCTTCCCTCAAGCCAGATAGAGCCATCGTACTCACCTGAAGCCATTACCTCCTGCACCATGTTGGTAGCTTTTGCCAATTGCATCCGGTTTTGAGAGGCACCGTAGGGGCCATAAGTGAAAAAGTCCTTACCCAACGTTTCAGGTGGAATATCCCCATCACCAGTATCGGTTCGATCTTCAGCTGGCAAACCTTTGGTATATCCCCCTGCCGGAGCCGGTCTGTAGAAGTCATAGTCGGCAACCCCATAAATATTACCGCCGTTTCGCTCAATCTCTTCGAAAATTCTGGAGGCATTGGGGTAGAATGTTTGTCTGGACGCTGAAAACGGTGCTCCTGGATACGCAGCCGTGGCATCCCAGGGTTTGCCGTCGGCCTGAACTGCCATGTACGGCAAGGGGTATAGACCATCTTCTGGCCTTAATTCAACCTTTAAGACGGGTTTGTCCGAGGGAGATTTCCTGGTTTTCCGGAATTTCCCATTTTCATCAACATAGCCGTCAGGCTCCCCATACAATTCCTTGACGTCGCTTTCCAGGGGATGGGCGGTAAACATCTCAATGTATAAGGTTACGGGAGCTGCTATCTTTTGATAGTACAATCGATCAAAAGGCATCGTTTCGCCCTCATCGTTTGTCAATAATGATAGTTCGTTCTGCTCTCTGGCTTTATTACTGGTGATTAGTGGATGACTATTTTGAATCGTTGCAGTAGGGCCTGAAAAAATAGCTATACGAGGCTTTTCCTGGGCATTGCCTACCTTGAAAGAAAACACCAAAAGAAGAAAGAAAACGAATTTAGGTGAAATCGGAAATTGGTTGGTGGTTGTCATATTATAAGTGCGTTTTAAGAGGAGTACCAATAATCAAATTTTTTGTTGGTGAAGATGGACTTAGGTATCATTCCGTGTACTCCCTCAGTGCGATCAACGACTTGCGTAACCTCGAAATCAACTGCGGTACTGGATATTGACATTGCTTCCTCATAGGTGAAGCCGAGTTTTTCATGAATGAAGACTACGGATTGCTGAAGTGCCTGCTTCATTGCCTCGTCCAAATCAGGGTTTAGCCCAAAAACAATGAAATGATCCGGCGTTTCGGCTACAGGCATCTGGATGGACTTTTTGTGAATAATGAACTCGGCCACCAATATCATAGACGTTTCTATGGCCGTACCACTCACCTCTCCATTTCCTTGTGCTCCATGAGCATCTCCGGTAGTGAAAAGTCCGCCTTCTACAGACACCGGCAAGGTGAGTGAGGTGCCTTTGACCAAATGCTTCAAATCCAGGTTGCCTCCAAAAAAATCGGGTGGAATAGAGCTTACGCGTCCCGTTTCAGGTGGAGGCGAAAGCGCCATTACTCCCATAAACGGTTTCAATGGAATTTCTACCCCGGGAAGAAATTCTGCACTGGTTCTTTTTTTATTGTATTTATAAACAAAGCTTTCCTGGTTTTTGATTTCCAAGGGAACATCATCTCTGCTGCCAGGCCTTACGTGATTTACCCCATAGTCACTTCTCAGCCGTACATCATGAATGCGGATCTCAATACTATCACCGGGCATTGCGCCTTCAATATAAACAGGCCCGGTGAGCATATGCCCCCTAATTCCGGAGGGCTCTGGGGGGACATTATTTATGATATCAATAAGCTCTTTTGCATGGTCATCTAAAGGCAGGTTATTTTCTTTGAAAAAAGCTTCCGGGTCTTCCCTCGAAACTCCAGAGGTACTAATCGAATGGATCTCTACGATTTCACCTTCTTTTACGGAGATTTTCGCCGGAACATCAGCCCCAAAATAACCCCAGACCATATTTTCAGGAAATGAACGAAGGACCTTATCCGGTTTGATTTTCTTTAAGGTATTGACACCATTTTTAACTGGTGAGTCTGCAAGGTCTTTGCCCAGTACCATACCTGGTAATCCGGTAAGGGCAAGAGCACCACCGTAGAGCGATTTTTCTAAAAACCCTCTTCTTGAATTCTTTTTAATTTCCATATGATATTATTTTTTATTTGCTTGTCGGGTAAATGAAATTTATCAAAAGGCCTGAAGCCCCTTAGGTCAAACCGGTAATAGCATCATCCTATTCCTAGTGGAATAATTCTTTTCCCCAGGAAAGAACTATGGTCGATTTTTTTTAAGTGGTATTTCAGCCGATTTTTATTTTGATAAGCCTGGACAGAAAAGCTTTTAAATCATTGGTTTTCTCCAGCCTCCGGATCTGCTTTCGAGATATTGGGCAACTGCCAATGAAACATCCTCTCTCCACGGATGAGCCACACATTGTACTCCTACGGGTAAAGCCCCGTTTGAATCTGCCCTTACCACGGTTACAGGCCATCCTGTCGTATTGTAAGGTCCACAGTAGCTTGCCCCAGGTTTGCTACTGGTCCATTCACTGCCAATACCCTGGTCGATCTCTTCTGCTGGAGTGGCAGTAGTAGGACAAAGAATCACATCATATTTTTGAAACCACTGAAGCATCCTTGATCTATTTTTATCCTGAAGCGTTAAAAGTTCCGAATAGCGATCTGCTGAGATTGGATTTCCATTGTCTAGTCTATTTTGAATGGATTCACTAAGGGTTTTGCTTCCATGCAAATCACCAGCCCTTTTAAGAAATGCCCAACCATCTCCGGCAACCAACTCTCTTCTGATTTCACCAAGCTCGGTAAAAATTTCCAATGGCATATCCTCGTTGACTTCTGCTCCAGCTTCTTCCATCCATTTGGCTGCTTGCCTGATGGTATTTTGGGTCTCCTCCGCAGTATCCGCAATAAGGTTGGAGGGATAAAAGGCGACTTTAAGCTTTTTGATATCAATTAGCGCAGGATCGGGCCAGGGCATGGGTACTACAGCTGCGTCCATACCGTCCGGACCACTCATCAGTGGCGTAAGCATAATCAGGTCTTCGACCCTGCGAGCCATAGGGCCAGGCTGTTGCCAGGAATCAAATACTCCTCCATAATCTACAATATGACCGGTGCGGGGACATCTCACGCTTGTAGGTTTGAGTCCGGCTATTCCATTTGTGCTGGAAGGCAACCTAACACTACCTCCCCAGTCTGTTCCAATGTCAAAACCCGAGCCGCCTGCAGCTACAATAGAACCCGCTCCTCCGCTACTTCCAGATGTACCTCTTGTAAGGTCGTACGGGTTTTTACTAAGTCCGTAAATAATATTACCCGTGGTACGTACCCCTCGCATACCACCTCCTGCAAGGGTAAATTCCGGTGTATTGGTTTTTCCTATCAATATGGCCCCATTGTTTCTCATTCTGGCGAGCACAGTAGCATCTTTTTTACCAACGTAATCGATTCTGCCAAGTGTGCCACCTGTACTGATTACACCCTCAGCTTCGAAAGAGTCTTTAAGGGTCATGGGAACACCGTGGAGTGGCCCCATTAATTGTTTTTTCTTTAATGCGGCGTCGGCTGCTTTGGCTTCATCCATGGCCCGGTCAAAACACTGCATCACTACTGCATTGAGGTGATAATTAACATCTTCAATGCGATCGATATAGGCTTGTGTCAGTTCCACTGATGAAACTTTTTTGGTCCTGATCATCTCTGAAAGCTTTACCGCTGACATATAGATTAAATCATCTGTCTTGTCTTTTGAAGCAAGATATTGAGTAGAAGAGGGCTTTAAGCTGGCGGCCGTTAGGTTAGAAGTTGAAAAAGTCATTGCCGTGGCGCTGCCAGCACCAATCAATGACAAAAATTTTCTCCTTGACTGAATACTTCCGGCTTGCTTTAATATATTCTTTTTCATTTGGTGACGTTTTTAATATTTTATAATCTATTGAATTCTAATGAAGTAGATCTTGAAAATTCACCTTTACTTTTTTTTAAGTACAAATGCCGAATTGCGCATAAAATAAGATGTTCCACTCATCCTCTGGTTGATAAACGGAATGATCAAATTCCTGTATTAACCTGTGGATTGATCGGGTTGATTTATAAAATCGAATTGGCAATACGGCTATTCAGACCCATCAGTAAAGTAATGTTATTATATATTTTCTGGCTTGGAGTACCCTCCAAATTTCCGCTCCAAATCAGCAGCTACCGCCAGCACTTTATCTTCCGTCCAGGGCTTTCCGACAATTTGTATTCCAAGCGGTAAACCCTCATTTGAAGTGCCTGCACGTACCACCGCGGCTGGCCATCCGGTGGCATTATATTCTGATGTATACCAGTGGCCCGGTATTCTTTCGGCATCCAATTTCATGGCTGCTGTGGAGGTAACCGGACAAAGCAGTATATCAAAGTCATCCATAAAATGAAGCATTTTACTTTTAAGGGCATCTATCTCCTCCACCAGTTTGGTGTATTGTGAGCCAGAAACTACTTCACCAGAAATATTGAGATTGGGTGAAATTACGGTAGTACCGCAAGCCTTAATAAGTCGCTTGATGTGAGCTTTACCATCTGCGCTGTTTAGCTCACTCCTTTTCTCGGAAAGTTCTTGAAGAACAGGTGGTCTTGCTTCGTCTACGCTGCTAACCGATGGTCTGAGTTGGTTGGCGCAATCAACCACCATTTTTTTGATTTCAGGAATAGGCTCTGCCACATCGTTTGTAGTGTAATAAGCTATTCTCAGTTTTGAAAAATCCACCTCGGCAGGGTCATAAAGTGGCACCGGGCTTATGCTCGCATCCATTTGATCAGGACCTGAAAGTATGGATAACAACAAATACAAATCTTCCACTCTCCTGGCCATTGGACCTGGTTGTTGATAACAACCATAGCGATCACCATAACCAGGTAAATGGCCTGTCTGAGGTATCCTTCCGCTGGTAGGCTTGATACTGGCCAAACCACAGACGTGGGCAGGAGCCCGTACACTACCACCGGAATCTGTTCCTATGTCAAAATAAGAACCGCCAGATGCAAGAATAGCAGCTGCTCCGCCACTGCTCCCTGATGGGTGACGGGTGAGGTCGTAAGGATTTAGTGTTTGACCGTATATAAGATTAGAGGTAAGATATGACATGGTGAATTCGGGGGTATTGGTCTTGCCCAGCAATATGGCCCCCTCCTCCCGCAGTCTGGCAACTACCGTAGCGTCTTTGCCTGGCATATAATCCTTGCGCCCCAAGGTACCGGCAGTTGAAATAATTCCAGCCGTGTCAAACGAATCTTTTATCGTCATAGGCACACCATGGAGCAGACCCAATGTTTTGCCTGCCATAACCGCTTCATCTGCCGCCTTGGCTTCCAAAAGCGCTCGTTCCCGGGCTAGCTGTACGACGGCATTGATTTGGGGATTAACCTCATCTATTCTTGCCAGACAGCTCTCCACAACTTCCTGGCTGCTTATTTCTTTATTCCTGATCATTTCAGCCACTTTTGTAGCTGACATGTATAAAAGTTCATCTGTTTCATCCAAGGAAACAAATTGTTGCTGAGGTAGCACTACTCCCTCCGGAAGCAGCTGACCATAGGCAGGCAACATTGAGCCCAGGGATCCCATTCCCAGCGTTGTAATAAATTTCCTTCGGTTGTTGGTGGTTTGCTTTTTCATTTGGTTTTGGATTAGTATTGGTTGGAATAATTATTTTTACACCTTCCTGTTTCAACTTATTGATGGTGATCCATTAGGTTTGATTAAAATGCTGTGGTAATTTCAATTATCAGTAGAAGTATTTTTGAAATGAAATTATTTAGATGGGAGGCTTTTTCCAACCACCTGACTTTAACTCAAGGTAACTGGCTACTGCCAGGGCCACATCCTCTCTCCAGGGCTGAGCCACTACCTGCACGCCTATAGGCAAGCCATCTTTATTTTGTCCACACCTGACCACTGCTCCAGGCCATCCACAGGTGTTAAAAGGCTTGGTGTAACTCTCCCCGGGATTATCCATATACCTTGATGATTCATTAAATCCACTATTAATGTCTCCGGCTGCAGAATTAGTTGCGGGGCAAATGATCACATCATATTGGGCAAACCATTGGAGCATTTTGCTCCTGTTGGCATCCTGCATTTCCAATAGCTTGGTGTATTCAGCCGTGCTAATTACATTCCCCTGTTCTGCAAGTCTTTCTCTCAGAGAGGCTCCATAAGTCTTAGAGCCTGCCCGCTCGGTAGCTCTTTTAAGCCATTGCCAGCCATCCCCGATTATCAATTCCCGCCTGATGGTTCCCAACTCAACCAGTAGGTCTTTGGGACAATCCTCTTTGACTTCCATAGCTACCTCATCCATCCATTTTGCCGCTATTTTAACTGTTTCAATGGTAGCCAGGTCTGTATTGGCTATTCCGTTTTCTGGAAAAAATGCCACTTTTAGTTTACCTAAATCTACTTCTTTATAGTCCGGCCAGGGCATAGGCACAACTGCCGCATCTCTAAAATCAGGGCTAGCCATGATAGGGGTAAGTAAATCCAGGTCCTTCACATATCTGGCCATGGGTCCGGGCTGCTGCCAGGGATCAAAAAGCCCACCATAATCTACAATATGTCCAGTACGGGGCAACCTAACCGATGTTGGCTTTAAACCAGCTATTCCATTGGTACAGGAAGGCCCTCTCACACTTCCTCCCCAATCAGTACCCACATCAAATGAAGCTCCACCAGATGCCACTATGGCGCCGGCACCTCCGCTACTTCCAGATGTACTTTTGTTAAAATCATAAGGGTTTTTACTGATGCCATAGATGATGTTATTGGTAGAGTTGACTCCCAAAACACCTCCAATGAGCGTGAACTCCGGAGTATTGGTTTTGCCCAATAATATGCCTCCTGCTTCTCTCACCCGGGCTACAACTGTCGCGTCTTCCTCAGGGACATGGTTCATTTTACCAATAGTGCCACCAGTGCTCACCACTCCTTTAGTCATAAAAGAGTCTTTGATCGTCATGGGTACACCATGTAACAAACCAGTGGAACTTCCTTTCGCCATGAATTGATCTGCCCTTTTTGCTTCTTCAAGAGCTCTGTCGAAGCATTCCATTACCACTGCATTCAGCTGGTAATTTATGTCATCGATTCTATCAATATGTGCCTGAACCACTTCCAATGCTGACACTTCTTTTTTGCGAATCATTTCAGCTATGGAGGTCACAGATTTATAATGAATCTCAGCAGGTTCTGCAGCAGGATCAAATTCCCTGATAAGCAAACGTTTATCACTCCCATTGGCAATGTATGGCAAGCATGCCGTCACTAAAGCACCAGCCGAAAACCTGGCAATGAAAGCCCTTCTGGTATTTCCCTTAATATCTTTTTTTAATAATTGTTTTTTCAGGTTGTTCATTTATTTAGTTGTTAAGTGGTCAATTATCATATCAAGATTAAATTGGAGGTGCCTGCCAGCCTCCCAGCTCTTTTTCCAAAAACTGGGCAACGGCCAATACCTTGTGATCCTGAAAAGGCTGTCCCACTATCTGAACGCCTATTGGCAAACCTTCTTTACTCGTTCCTGCTCTTACAACTGCAGCAGGCCAACCCGTGAGATTAAAAATTCCCATGTATCCATAGTCATCCGCAGACCTTGAGGATCTTTCGAACACCGTAGGATTTGGCGCTGCACCATCAAAATGGACAGGACAAATGACAATGTCATAGTTATGCATCCATTGTAATAACTTACTTCTGCAAGCATCTAATTTTTCCACCATCTCGGTAAAATCGACTGAAGGAATAGCAGTCGATGGATCAGGCAACCTCAGAAGGGGATGCGTTTGTTTGGTTCCATATTTTTCTGTGAGCCTACCGACCCAAGCTCTGCCATCAGCACTAGATAGCTGATAACGAACTTCTTCAGCTTCCTGGAAATCCTTAATCGGTGCATCTTCTTTAACTTGAATACCAGCAGTTTCCAAGGATGCCACAGCTCGGGTAATGGCTGCTACAGTTTCCATTGAGCAATCCTTCGTGCTTCCATGCGCCACAAACCAGGCATATTTCAAATCTTTTATTTGGACGGTGTCAGGATCTGTCCAGGGAACCGGGTGAATGGCTGCATCTATTTGATCCGGTCCCATGATGATTGGAAGGATGAGTTTCAAGTCCTCCACATATCTGGCCATAGGCCCAAGTACCTGATAGGCATCAAATAGTCCTCCGTAATCAACAATATGGCCGGTACGCGGTACCAATCCGGTAGTAGGTTTCATTCCGGCAATACCATTGAAATGAGCTGGTCCTCTGATGCTCCCGCCAAAATCTGACCCAATATCAAATGGTGAACCACCAGTGGCAACAATAGCGGCTGCCCCACCACTGCTTCCTCCGGGACTATACCCTTCTTTATATGGATTGCTTGTCATACCATATATCAAATTAGCGGTAGTACCTGACAAGGTAAATTCTGGAGTGTTGGTTTTACCCAAAAGAATGGCTCCCTGAGAACGAAGTCTGGCCACTATGGTGGCATCTTGCGAAGGGATATGATCTTTTCGGCCCAAAGTACCCCCTGTACTGAGTACTCCCGCTGTATCCAGAGAGTCCTTGATGGTCATGGGTACTCCATGTAGAGCGCCCATCAAATCACCTTTCCCCAGCATCTCATCAGCCTTTTGAGCTTCCATAAGGGCCCTTTCTTTACAAGTCAAAACCACTGCGTTGATCTGGGGATTTACCTCCTCTATCCGACTGTACATGATGTTAACCAATTCCACGGAGGAAATTTCTTTATCCCTGATCATTTGCGCCATCTGCACAACAGAGGCAGACTTAACGTCTTGTGAATGGTATTTGGATTGATAGAAATGGGAGGAATTGATGCTGTTGGCTGCGCTAAAAACAGGGGGAGCCATCAGGCCAAGCCCCCCCTTACCAAACAACATGAAAGATGAACTTATGAAATCTCTTCTGCTATTTTTCTTTTTGAAAATCATAACACTATTTTTTAGTTCAAATGTTCTTTATTGTCTGTCCCACCATACCCTGGTTAGCAGATCATCCGAACCTTGTCTGGCCAGGGCCTCCTCATAGTTTGATTTATTCAAATTGATTTCACTTGGCGGATAGCCCCTTCGTCTCGGGATCGCCTCAATGACTGCATCTTTAGCAACATCCAGCTCTGGATATTGTAATCTGCGCCATTCACTCCAGGACTGCACACCCTGCATGTAAAGAGATATCCACTTCTGATTTCCAATTGACTTGAATGGATCTGTACTGTCATACCTTACATCATCCTGAGACAAATAACTTTCTATAGCTGAGGGATCCGAAATACCCCATTGTTCCATAGAAGCCGAAATTGCCGAATTGTAATAATCCGAGGCATTGCCAGAAATCCAACCCCTTTCAGCCGCTTCAGCCAAAATGAAATTTACCTCGGCATAAGACATGATGGTAAAAGTTGAGGTGGGTTGTAGGATATTTTCAGCATTTGGCCAGGATACTGCAAAGTCACTTATAGCACTTCCAGAAGCTACGTCAAGCCCCACAGGCTGCCCGATATATCCTCCTCCCAAATCCTGATTGAAAGCAACATCTGCATACTTTTCAAGCCTTGGATCATTTAATGATTTGAGCATATCCACCAAAGTGCTACCTACACCGTAGTTGGGGACACTTAATTCAAATCGGAAAAACCATGGATTGTTGTTTGGCTGGGATTCTAAAAATTTGTAGTAAGCATTGTCGTCTACCGAAACCATTGGTCCTGCTGTAAACGCTTCGGAAATGTGATTTTCAGCTACTTCCGGGGCGACATTGGACAAGCGAAGGGCAACCCTCATCCTCAGGCTATTCGCAAACCTGTACCATTTGTCCATGTTACCATCAAAAATGATATCTCCGGCTATACCCCCCCCTGCAATATCAATCATTTCAGCTGCTTCAGAAAGTTCCTTGAGCAAATCCATATAAATGAACTCCTGGGTAGTGTAGGCAGGAAGCGGAAAATTATTCCCCTGGAGTGCCTCTTCATAGGGAATATCCCCCCATACATCCGTTATATTTTGATAGGCCCATGCTTTAAGAATTCGGGCTACAGCAATTTGATTTTGATTTGGTCCTGAAAGGGCTGCATTGACCATGGTTTCCGGATTGGTGTTCAGAAGAATGATTTCCTCCAAATCCCTGAGTCCACTGGTGTAAAAAGCGGAAAAATCTGCCTCTACGGTCGCATATGTATCGGTGGCCCCACCCCTCAAACTAGCCATTTGCTGAGCGTAAATCATACCCGGTAGACCAATTCCATCAAGCTGACTATGATTCCCGAATATATTTGCAACCAACTCCCGTTGTGCACCAGTCAATAGACTTGAAGTTGGCACTTCCAAAGGCTGATTTGGATCAATATTTAAATCTTCAAAGCCTTCCGTACAAGCCGACAAGAGAAGCAAAAAGCCTGTTGCCAGCATAATCAAACTTTTATTTATGTTATTTTTCATTTTGATAACTCTTTGATTTTAAACATTAGTTGTAAGAGATTTTAGCCTCAATCACTGTGTAATATTTACTATGGATTTTACAGCTTGAGGTTGATATTAAAACCAACCACCCTTGGCGCAGGCAGAGAAGCACCTTCTAATCCTTGAACATTACTTGACCCATAAGCAATTTCTGAGGGATCAATATGAGGCACATTACTGTGGAGCAATGCCACGTTCCTGGAAAAAACAGAAAGTCTGACTCCTCTAACAAATAAATTGCTTAACATTCTGGCAGGTAGGCTGTAACCCAGCCTGATCTCACGTAACTTGATGTAGGAGGCATCGTAAACATGCAATCCATCCAAATTATAATATTGCTTTAAATAATTCTGTGCTTCTAAATAAACCGTATTAGGTTCTCCATTTTCAAAAACGGCATCTCCTCTGATTCCTCCTCCTTCGGCAACGGGGTTTCTCATGGGAACCCCTCTGTCATTGTCGCCCACAGATTCAATAAACTGCCCATTAGCTATGCCATTTTGTACGGTTTCTGACCAAAAGCTCCCTCCAGACTGAAAATCAATCAAAGCACTTAAACTAATTCCCCGGTAGGTAAAGGTATTGGATAGTCCGCCCGTTAAATCAGGCATAATATTTCCTACTACTTCACCAGGGTTACGCAAATAAAACCCATTACTTCCGACAATTGGTTTACCAGTCTCTTCATGGTAGATTACATTTGGCGTGATAATGGTGCCGTAGGGCTGTCCTACGGTTGCATTGATCGAATTTGTTTCCCTTGATCCAAGTTCAAAATTGTCCTGCCCCTCGGCCAGTTCCAGCACCTTATTCCTATTCCTGGCAATATTAAAATTAACGTCCCAGGAAAAATTACTTGTTTCTACCGGAGTACCGCTAAGCATGACTTCAATGCCTTTATTCTCCATTTCTCCCGCATTGACTATAAGAGATTGAAAACCTGTGGTAGAGGAGACCGGAAGTGCTAAAATTTGATCAAAAGTATTTACTTTATATACGGTAAAATCCAAACCGATTCTGTTTTCCAAAAACCTCAAATCCAGACCAGCCTCCAGATTGGAAACAATCTCGGGTTTCAGGTTACTGTTTTTCAAAACATCATCTACAGTAAATACAGAGGTGTTTCCATAGGGATCTCCATTAGCATAGGTATTGATCAAACGATACGGATCAGTATCATTTCCCACCTGTGCCCAACCAATTCTCATTTTTCCAAATGAGAAGAAATCAGCACCGGTCATCAAATTGGAAAAAACAAAACTGCTGGATACTGCTGGATACAAATAAGAATTGTTATTCACAGGCAAAGTGGAAGACCAGTCATTTCGCAAAGAAGCCTCGAAAAAGAGGTAGTCTTTATACCCAATGTTTCCACTGGCGTAGATACTGTGAACTTCCCTTTCAGAAGTAAAGTCTCTTATCTCAGGACGCTGAAGGGATGCCATCAAATTGTAAAAATTTGGCACACTTAAACCACCCTGGGTTCTTGTATAGTTATTTTTAAAGGTATTTTTCCGAATGTTTCCACCGAAAGTAACCCCCAAACTAAAATCATCCCCAAATTCTGTATTGTACTGACCCAGCAATTCCAGGTTATCTTCTCTAAAATTGTAGAGGTCTTTTTCGTAAGCGTTTTGAAGATAACCCCCTATTGAGGCCCTGTCCTCTCTTACATCATTATAAAAATCTGTCCTGGCATATAGCGTCAAAGATAATTCCGGCAGGATCTGGTAAGAAATATTGATATTACCAAAAACCCTGTCTTTCAAATCATTATTATAACTTTCATACAGGGTGAAGTATGGATTGTTGTTATAACTTTGTTCCAAATGACGTCCCAAACCCTGGGTATTCCAGGTCATGTGGTAATACCTGTCTGATTTATAATCTCTCATTCTTGCAGGATCAATCTGCCGCTGTGTCCAGGCATACCAGTAAGTCAACACATTTACCGGCCGCTCCGGAGACCAATCTCCCGTTGCTGGTCTTCCTATAGCCTCCGTCCGAATGTAGTTGATTTTAGCACCCGCTGAAAACTTATCAGAAAGCTGTGTATTGGCACTTACAGCAATGGTGTTTCGGTTCAGCGAACTATTGGGCATAGTCCCGGTCTGGTCCAAATTGGTGTAAGAAAGCCTGAAAGAGCTCTTATCATCCCCACCGCTAATGGAAACATTGTTTGAAAGGGTCACCCCGGTTTCGAAGAAGTCCCTAACGTTATTGGGTGTTGCCACCCATGGGCGTACTTCCCCATAATTGGGTTCTCCCGGGTACATGCTGTCCCAATGCCTTACCAAAGTACCATCAAACCTGGGTCCCCAGCTGTTATTCGCATTGGTGTTGACCACCTTATACGTCTGGCCATCCAGTGGATCTACCGCCTCATCGAAGGTGAGGGCAAAACCACCCCCATACTCATTCTGCATTTCTGGCAACAAAAATACGTTGCTAAACATGGTGGATGAATTGACACTAACACCTATTCCTTTCGTGTTTTCACCAGATTTTGTAGTGATCAAAATAACACCATTAGAGGCTCTGGATCCATATAGAGCCGATGCACTGGGTCCTTTGAGGACTGAAATAGACGCTATATCATCAGGGTTAATGTCTTGAGCGGCATTGCCATAATCTCTACCCCCATTTCCAGAAACCTGATCGTCAGAATTGTAATTGGAGTTGTCAATAGGAGTACCATCCACCACAAATAATGGTTGGTTATTACCAGAAATAGAGTTAATTCCCCTGATGGTGATACGGGATGAACCCCCTATGTTTCCCGAAGAATTGGAAATTTGGACGCCCGCAATTTTTCCCGTAAGGGAGTTTACGATGTTGGTCTCTTTGGCCTCATCCAGGCCTCTGGTGTCCACTTGCTGAACGGTGTATCCTAACGCCCGTTCATCTCGCTTTACACCCAAGGCGGTAACCACCACCTCGGATAAAGCCGTTTCTTCAGAGGATAAAGATACTGTCAGGTTGCTTTGGTTCCCTACTTTGACTACCTTTTGATCGTAGCCAATAAAGGATACCTCCAATTCATTTTCTGATTCCGATAAATTCAAAGAGAATTCACCATTGATGTCTGTAGCGACACCTTTTGTTGTACCCTTGACCAGCACACTGGCACCCGGAATGGATTCTTCATTTTCGTCAATAACTTTTCCAGTTACAGTCTTGTCCTGCGCATGAAGCGAATGAAATGCGAAACAGGCGATGAGAACGACCATCCCCATAAATGGTCTTATTCCCCAGGAACGTCGTTCCTTTGAGTTAGTAAAATTTTTCATAATTTGTTAGTGGTTAATGTGTGATAAAACTGCACTTTCGGAATATACCGGAAGTACCACAGGAAATCCTGCGTTCAAGCTTGAACAGATTACTCTGGGGGGGCTAAAATTGGGCGATAAGAAGGCGATATAATCAGACTACAAAAACAATAATACTATAATGTCTGAGTCAAATTAAATCTTTAAATTTCGACAGCTGCTAAGTCCTTCTTGATCAAAGATATACGCAGGAAAGAAAACAAAAAAATAAACCATCTATTATTTTTTTAAACTAAAAGGTAATTATTTGTTATAGTATAGCTTTTATATACAATTTTATATTATTTTATTTAATTTTAACCTATTTTTTTTTACTTATTATTTAATTTAAAACTTATTTTATTTAATTTTTATTTTTATAGATTTTTTTTAATATTTACTTTATAGTGGATATTTATTGGGCCTATTTATTCCAAAATGGATCTATTTATAATTTTTTAGGTTATTTTTTTTACCTCTTTTTATTAATTTTCATCTTTAAACTTATTATTAGGGTATTTTTTAAACTACAATAGCCTTTTTTTTATTGTGTTCTTAATTATAAATATAATCCATTTCTTATTTCTAATCTTTTACTTTAACTGTAATTTTATTCCTTATCCAAAACTCATTGTGTTTTTTACTATCAATTCTTTCATCTATCAAATTTTTTATAAAACTATTTAAACTTTATCAGTCGTTCAAAAAGCATTCCCCATTCATTCAAATTCTTTGACAATCACTGAGTCTGTCAAGACTGTCGCTCTTTACTTTTCTGGTTGATGATTTCCAAATCAAATTTGATAATTCGGGATTGGTATTAAGTTCTGCTTTAGCCTGACCCGGAAAACAGGAAGGTTTGGACTAACAAAAAAGACCAGACGTTCTGGAAACGAAACAGCTCGTAGGGGGTAAAAGCTGTGAACCATAATCTGTTAACTGATTTTCTTCAGCACTACCGATACTTACATGAAGAATATAAATGCATCTTTCAGTACAGGTTAAAAGATGTGTAAGTCCTTAAAATGGGGAAAATGGTTAAATTAACGAACTTCGTATTTAATGCAAAGGGCTGCAAAAAAATCAAAAGTAGTTGAGGGCTTTAAAAAAAGTGAAAAACAAACCCAAACAGGTTACAGGTATAAAAGCTTTAGCAGTTGGAAAAAATGGGATTCAGAACTCTTTCAGTGGTATTAACAACAACAAATTTGCCTGGAATTAATGAAAACCTTTTTGGCTAAAAAAACTCAAAAAAAAAGGAGCTTTAAAAGCTCCTTTTTTATGGATCAATTACTGACCTTCTTTCCTGGACCAATTTTTCTTTGGCGTGGGAATGCTGGGCAGGATCAGCTCCGTTCGGCGGTTTAGTTGGTGCATCTCAGGACTGCAGGGCTGTTCATCGCAATCGTTCACCGGTTTTGTTTTTCCAAAAAACTCATACACCAACCGATCGGAAGCAATGCCTTTGCCTTCCAGGTAATTTTTTACTACCAAAGCCCTCTCTTTAGACAAGGCTTCGTTGTACTCGGCTGATCCCCTGTTGTCTGTATGTCCCATTATGGCCAATCTCCTGTTGATCATGTTTTTCAACATCAATGCCACTCTTTCCAGGGCCATCATGTCGGCAACATCAAGCTCCGCCTGATCAAAACCAAAATAAATGGTAGGCAACTCTTCAGGCAATTGAATGTTGCTGATATCGCATAAATCCACACCTTGCAATTCAGGGGGCATGGTATAAGCCCTTCCTTCTTCCGGGAATGCCAGCAGCAGCAATTCGGTCCTCCTGTTTAATTGGTGCAGATCTTCAGGACAGGGATTCCCATCTCCACAATCATTGGCCAATTCAGTTTCTCCCAGCCATTCTGCTTCAATCCTGGATCTGGCCACTCCGAATTTTCCCAAATAATCCCTTACTGCGTCTGCTCTTTTCTCACTGAGTGCTTCATTGTATGCTTCACTTGCCCTGGCATCAGTATGAGACCTAACTACAATATTTAAAAAGGAATAATATTTCAACAACTCTGCCACTTTATCTAAGGATGCCTGAGCATCAGTCCTTATGACAGATTCATCCAGGTTGTAATAGACCAGGTCCACATACACAGCCGTGTTATAAGGGATTCGAACCAATTGATAGGTCTTCTCCAGGCTCCCTGATGCCAGTCCCCTGGTACTCAAATCCTTGTCCTGAATAGCAAAATAACCCTGCTTTTTGATCTGGATTTCATGGTCTTGTTCGGGAGCCATTTCAGCCTCCAGCATGCCATCCCCAATTTGATCAATACCTATGTTGATTTTATCATTGCCCTCCGTTAAGGAAACCTCTAAGGCACCTGATACCTTTTCTCCATCACAAGCTAAAACCAATGCCTGGAAATCCTTATACAAAGATTCCAATTCAAAAATATCATCCCATCCGCTGCTTTCTGGTCGGTTTGAGGAAATCAAAACCCTGTTTTCTGCCGTTTCGAAAAACCCAAAGTCATCCTGCGGTGAATTGTAAGGTAACCCCATGTTTTTTACTCCGGCAAAGGTGTCGTTGTTCCTGTCGGAAGTAAAAATATCCAGTCCCCCAAGCCCGGGATGCCCATCCGAGGCAAAATAAAATTTTCCATCCTGAATAAAGGGATCTATTTCGTTGCCGGCAGAATTAATTACAGGTCCCAGATTAACTGGCTCCTGAAATTCAAAATTTTCTCCATAAGTCATGTAGTACAAATCAAAGCCTCCATGACCACCTGACATATCTGAAGAAAAGTATAATCTTTTATTGCTTTCGTCAACAAAAGGACTTTTTATACTGTATTCCAGGGGAGCATTAATTGGCAGGCCTTTAAAGTCAACGGGCTTGCCTGCCGCATCCAGCCTGCTGAAATACAGCTCCGAGTGGACTTCATAATTTTTGGACCGCCTGATATCCCTGGTGACTGTATAAAAAATAATATCCTGCTCTTGCAAAACGTAGGGATCTGAGGCATGAAATACCCCGGGAACCGGAACCTCAAAGGGAGTTACCGTTCCAGCGGTATCCATGCGGTAAATACTTAAAAAATCCCTTCCTGTCCAATCTGAGGATTTGTTGTAGTATTTATAGCTCTTGTCAATCCGCAAAGCTTTTTTCTCCCGGTCAGATTCACCCCCTCTGTCTGAGGTAAAATATATCCTTCCCTGCTGGTCCTTTACCCAACCAAATTCGGTACTTGAACTGTTGATCCGGTCCAGTCTTTTGAGCCCGGCATTTCCTTCTGAACCATACCAATATTTTAAAGAATCCAATTGAAGGTTTCTGATGGCACCATTCTGCTCCTCGTCCAGGGAGTCCAATGCCATAAAAACAGCATCCTTTTCACCAGCCCTGTTGGCAGCAGCAATATATTGTAACCAATCCTTGTCGTCCGCTTCCGCAAAAGTGACCGCCTTTTCCCACCAGTTGTAAGCTTTGGGATAATCTCTTAATACATCAAAAGCCATTGCAGCACCTTTTGCTGCCTGAAAAGAAGGGTTTTTGGCATAGGCATTGGCATATCCCTGGCCAGCTTCAAAATAGTTTTCCTCTGCAAGCTTCCTGTCAGCATAGCGCAACAATCCACTTTGGGCAGTGGCGCTGCCTGAAAGCAGGCCAAACAAAAACACCGGAATAAAATAAATAAAAATCTTCTTCATATTCAGAACCATCTAGGGTTGTTCATATTCACTTTTCTTGGAGAAATATAGTAGCCAAGGGAAATTTCATGTGAATTGTTCCTTAAGCCACTGAAAGCATTGGTCTGCACATCATAGGCATAACCCAACCTGAGTTTTTCCGTTGCGAACAATTCAAGGATCAGTGCCACGGCATTTCTTGAGGACAAACCATCGGGCAAATCGTTTTGTCCTATTTTAAGGTTGGTACGGTAAGATGCTCCGGCCCAGATCCTGTCCATAAACAAAAACATACCATTTAAATCCAGGTTGCTCGGGCCACTACCACCATTTCTTAGCAGAAAGGAAGGTTTGAACTGCACCTGTTCGGATAAGGGCAGCAATCCCCCTGCTGTGAGGTAATAATGCACATTGTGGTAGGCGAGGGCTACGGCCTCATCCTCGAGTGATTTCCGCCCAATCAGGTTATATGCACTAAAACCAGCGTAAAAATCCGGACTGTGGAAAAATACTCCTGTATTTAAATTTGGGGTAAATAAGTTGATTCTGCCTTCTGGAATTTCTCCGTCGTCAAAATCATTGGGATTAAACATGGAACCATCAATGGCATATTCGGTAACACCCCCACTGATTCCAAATCCCAAAAAAGAAGCGGATCCTGTTTGAATCCTGTAGGCATAGGTGAGTAAACCGGAACTGGTTTTGGCCGGGCCCTGCTCATCAGCAAGAATGGAAGCACCAAAGCCCATCAAACCCTCATTGGCACTCAGGTCAGCGGTTACCGTAAAGGTAGTAGGGGCTCCCGGTAATCCTGCCCACTGACTTCGATAGGTGGATTGAATGTAATGCTCACCCTTGTAGCCTGCATAAGCAGGGTTGATATGCAATCCATTGAACATGTACTGACTGAATTGAGGCAATTGTTGGGCTTCTGTTAAGCCAAATCCCAGGCCATTCAACACCAGCAAAAATCCAAAAACTCTAAAAATATTTTTCATTGATCTCCAATTTAAACGATCCCGATTAACACAAAATAATTACTTTACTACCTGAACCCATCCCTTATAGGTTTGGACATCTCCCATACTGTCTGTAATGATCAATACATAGTAGTAGGAACCTGCATTTAAACCCTGCGCAGCCCAATCATTTTGGTAATTCTCGGAAGCAAATACATGGTCACCATTCCTGTTCAAAATGGTCAGGGAGCTCTGTGCAAACCTTTCAATTCCCCTTATTTCGAATGTATCATTCTTTCCGTCCAGGGTACCTGGCGTAATCACATTGGGAATAAAGAATGTATTAACCTGATTGGTATCGGTAGATTCCTGAATAAGGGAAACATTCTCCTGGTTTTCCGGCACCTGAAGTGTTACCCTATTGGTGATGGTACCAGTGCTTGTGGCCTGAACCCTGATCCGATAAACTTTTTCTTCACCTGCTCCAATACTGGAAATCGTCCAGCTAATGGTGTTACCTGAGACTGCCGGATCTGCATCTCCCGTAAAACCGAGGTATGCCAGATCTGAAGGCAATTCATCCAGAACCGTAATCCCTTCACCCGGACCATCTCCGTTATTGGTTACCCTGATCTCATACTCAAATTCATTCCCCTGGTAAATAGCTATTCCAAAAGAAGTTTTTAGGATACTGATATCCACTGGCCGGGCCAATATGGATACAGGTACGGCTTGAGTCACATCTTCATAATCACCTACGTTGATTTCAGCAATATTCACCACTTCACCCAAGCTAGAACCCATGACTTCCAAATCGATATTGAAAGCCTCTCCCGAAGCTATGCTTTCAATTACCCAAAGGTTATTTTCTGTTGGTTCAGGAACTGCCGATAAAAACATCAAACCTTCAGGAAGTATATCTGTTACCTGAACATTTTCCAGGTCAAAGTCAGAGTTATTGGTCAATTGAATGGTATAGGTCACAATCCCTCCAATGGACGCTTCTGTAACGTCGGGAGTTTTAGAAACTTCCAGTTGAATAGGCCTCACGGTAATGCTAACCATAGCCTGGTCACAAAATTGCCGGTCGGTATTCTCACAAATTTCGTACATGAAACTATCCGAGCCGGAAAAGTTGACATCCGGGGTATAGCTGACCGAACCATCAGCATTCTGAACGATACTGCCATTAACCGGATCTGTTGTAATCACCAGGGTTTCAACCAGCAATTCGCCGGTATTGATAAAATCATTTTCCAGCAAATTGATAGTAACAGGTTGATTTTGGTTAGTCACTGCCGCATCGTCATTGGCTTCCAACTGTATATCAAGCAGGGAAAAAATAATGGTACCCTGGTCTGAATTGCCCGGATTAATGGTCTCCTTCAATTCATACAGCAATTCATAGTTTCCATTGGGCAGGCCTTCAGGAATAGATAACTCTCCTGCAGCAGTCAGACTGAGACCAGTCAACCCGTCCGCATCCAATAATTCAACAACCACTCTTCCCTCCTCTATGGGTTCACCGTTCAAAAGGTCATTGGCGATCACATCACCAATTACCCCTCCACGATTGAGGTTCACGTTTCCAAAATTGTCGTCTACCGCAATCAAAAGGGTTGGGGCCACACTGATACTGACTTCGGCCTGGTCACATTTGCCCGGATCTGCCGCATCACAAATCTGATACACCAGGGTATAGGATCCGGAAGGAATGCCTTCTGAAATATCTATTGACCCATCTTCCGTGAGTATGATAAAACCCGGAGCCTCATTACTCAGGGTACTGAGATTTACATTTTCAATCAATGCCGGAAGGCCATTCAACATATCATTGTCCAGCACATTCAACAAACTGTCCTGCGCAAAACTATTTTCCAGTTCAGCGGCATCGTCAAATGCCTCAGGCTTATATTCTATGACTTCAATCGTCACCTCTGCCTGGTCCGATTCGCTGCCCGTGCTTATTTCATAGATTAGGGTATAAACGCCGGGTGGTGTATTGGGAGGAACATCCACCGTGCCATCGGGATTTAAAACAGCAGTACCCGAGGGAAAGTCTTCCAAAACCTCCATTTGTACATCAATGGGGTTTAGTGCAGCTCCATTCAATTCATCATTGTCATAAATATTCAGAACGGCATCCCCTCCCAGCTCGCTATTTACGCGTTCTGCCAAATCAGGAGTGGCCGAAATGGCATTGACAAAGAATACCAGTTTGCCATCCGGTTCATTAACCGCAATAATACGAATGCCAAAGATAGGCTCATTAGACCCAAATAGCGATGGGGAGAACAAGACCATCTCCTGATTTTGATCCGGGACATTGCTCACATGGTGAATGCCTGTTGTCCATTGATAACCCCTTACCTCAATAGTATTGGCACCTTCAATTGGCTCTCCATCCCTGCCAAGAGCGATGAAATCTGTTGGAGAATTCCCATTCCGCTCTGTGTACAGCAGAAAACCGGATGTCACTACCGGGTCGCTGTAGATCAAATCCACAAATTGATCGCCCCTGGGAATAGAGGGTTGAGAATTGATATCCCAATAGGACCGGATATCAGGGGTCGAAACTACAGCTTCCAGGTTACTAAAAAATTCCGGATCCCTGTGTGAAATAATGGCATTGTCGGATCGAACGATTTGAATGGCATCTGGTCTTATTTCATTGCTTCCAATAGCAGGGTTGGGATTTGCCACTGATGGGTTTCTGGTGGTTGCAAAAATGACCTTATCCCCTTCAATTTGAATCCCACTTATTATAACAGGCACATCTTCCGGACTGGGATTTTGGTTGCCTTCCGGAGAAGTTTGAATCAATTCCTCACCTTCGATCAGGTAGTTTACCTGCTGGATCTCGATATTGTTTTCCTCCCCGGTGACCCTGACAACCTGAGCATGGCTGAAAAAAACAATAAAAATAGCCATTGTCATCATCGGCAGAAACCTGTTAAAAAAAACAGGCTGTCTGCCCAAAGTTAAATATCCCATGAAAATTCTATTAAAAACCTGCTGTTATTCCTAATCTATAAACAAAATAAATAATCGTAGTGCTAAAATAGTTCTTTTATCACTAAACAACAAAAAACGATTTCAATCTCTTCTGAGAAATGGCACCACAATTAGCCAGTATCTCAGATAAATTAGAAATAAAGATCAGGTAATCCTTTGAGATACCTGACCTTTATTCTAAAATAATTTAGCGCATTACCTCGGAACCCTTCCCCGGGGCCTTGTCGGAACAAGAACAATATTTTCCTCTAATTGTGCATTTAGCATGTACTGATCATTCCGGTTCTCCCTTCCATCCTGATACCAATCCGTATGAGACTCTCCTCCGGATACCACCCAATCGAAGAAGCGGGTATATCCTTTGGTAATAGGAACTTTATTGATCATGTAAGGAATGCTTACAGGCACATTCATTGCCCAGGGCAAGCCGTTTTCTTTATTTCGGTAATAGCTGTCAGAACCATTGGTACTGCCGTCCTCTTTGGTGCCAAAAATGGATTCATCCACATGCTTTGTGGGCTTCTTGCCCGGCAAGTGCACTTCAATTCCTCTTTTCTGATTGACTATTAAAAATGGATTGAAATTTTCCATTCCCAAATCTGCAAGGCGGGTAGGGCCTGCTCCTTGGGTCTCACCTTCTTCTTTAAGCGTGATTACGATGGTTTGCAATTTTACTTCCTGAAAACCAAATTTAGGATCTGTGTTGATTCCCAATGCCCCTTGCCCGGGATGTGTCAGTACCAGGTCCACATCATCAAAAGGAATGATGGTCGCAAATTCATTGTCCGCTTCCAAACCATTTTCTGCAAACTTATGGATGGTTTCTGATTTGGTTTTGGTACCAACTACTTTTATGACCTTTTCGGGAGACAAACCGGTAAACTCAATACCAAACCCATTGCTGAACCCGGCTCCGGCTGCCCTGGTCAAAAGCTCCACAACAACCTCTACCACATGTCCTTTTGCATCCGTAATTCTATTGATCCTGTAATCCACTACCAGATCATTAAAATCATAATCTCCCCTTGCCGGCCACAAGTCTTCAAACATCAGGGTTCCAAAATCGGGCCCGGGAAAATAATTATTGAAAGCCTTGTATTTATCTTCAGGATATACTTCCTCCTCATCGGCAACTCCATCTCCATCGGTATCCTTTTTTTGACTTACCGGCAAACAACTTTCAGAAGGGTCTGAAGCGTATTTTCCTGGAATCACCAGCTCATCCAGGCCTATTCTCGCACTACCTCCGGACCCTACAAAACTGATAAAGACCTTGACCGTTTCACCGATATATTTCTCAGGAACTTTTACCGTCACTTCATGAATTTCCGTTTGCTTGTTAATGGGATTAGGAAAATCAAAAGAGTCGAATTTTTCTACATCGCCTTCTCCGGTGCTTTCATTTTCGGCATCGAATGATATTACCTGCATCAAGATACTTCTGTTGCCTCCGGCATTGCCGTCAAGCCTGGTTTTAAAAGTAATATTTCCTGCTTCAAGTGTCAGCCAGGGGGATTTAATCCAGGTAGCGGTATTGGACTCATTGGTTACCTGATTGGTTCTTAAACTGTAATCCCCGGAAATCAGGGTGCCACCGTTATCACTTGTAGTTACAGCTCCCATGCCCCAGCAGGCTGCGAAATACTCATCCCTATCTCCCCACTCTGCATCTATTTCTACTGTATTTTCCTGGGCCAATGAAGGGAGGGCAATCAAACCCATTATATAAATTAATATTGCTGTTTTTTTCATGATCTGAATTTTTAAAAATATTTAAAACAATCTCATAGAGGAATCAAATTCCTGCTTTAGGGTTCAATGTCATCATTACCCCTGTCAATAATGAAGTCAAAAGAAACCTGTTTATTGGTAATCTCTTCCTTTTTTTCAATGGCACCATATATCATGGTGACTTCCTTAACATTAGCAGGCAAATCAAAAGTCATCTCAAAATCTGCTCCCATCTGCTGTACCCCGGCATAAAACTCATTGCCGTTTTCGGTTTCAAAGGTAAGGGTCCGGCTAATATCTATATCCGCTGACAATCCCTTTACCAATACGGTCACCTGTTCTGTCGTCTTCCAATCAAAAAAACTGGAAGCTTGAAGATGCTCAATGTCTTGGGAATTACCTGTTCCTACAGGCCCTTCTATGGGTTGATCAACACAGGACACCAAAATGCCCATTGACAATCCTAAAAAAATAATCAACCTTATCCCGGTAAAATTTTCGCTGTTTTTCATTTTTGTCTTTTTAAATAGCTTATTGCTTAAAATTTTCAATTGCTGCTGTTCTTTGATACCTCTAAATTCAGAAATATTATCAAGTCGAATTAGAATTTTCGATGAACACTACTTTTGAGTAGGTCAATTGAGATTTTGTAAGGTTTAATGTTATGGTATACGTTGGTTTTCAGACATAAAAGTATAAAAAATAACAACTCTCTAAAATATAAAACTAATTATTATTCAAATTTAATAATACAAAATTTTTTTATTTATTTAAACTACAATATTTTATATCATTAAAAATTCATAACAAAAATTTTGATGTTAAAACTACTTTTTGTGTGTTTTGTCTGTCCTGAAAAACAATGGGGAGGGCACTTAGTTTAGAAAAGCCGGGTAAAAGGCAAATCACAATAACTTTTCCCCATCTTTTGGCTTTTAACTTCGACGAAAAAACAGAACAAATTACTGATCATTAAGTATATTCGCCTTTTCAAAAACAAATAATAATGAAAAGAAATCCAATAGGTAAGACACTCTTAATTTTAATTACCGTTTCCATGTTGGCTGCCTGTCAATCAGGGGAAGAAAAAAAGGCAGCTCCCGATCCTTTTGCTATCAGCTCGGAGAAACTCACCTTCAAGGTAGATACCCTTTACGAGGAATTGGAAAACCCATGGGGAATGACCTGGCTTTCTGATGGTACCATGCTGATCACGGAAAGAAAAGGGGAGATCCTTGTATTCAAAGGAGATCAGTATACCGGAGAAAAATTAACAGGAGTGCCGGCAGTACATGAGGTAAACCAGGCTGGTTTGCTAGACATTCAAACTCATCCTGAACATGCAGATAACGGTTGGATTTACATTTCCTATGCCAAGCCGGTGGAAGGTGGGGGCGCCACAGCCATCATGAGAGCCAGGGTTCAGGGCAATTCACTGGTAGACAAAGAGGATCTCATCATTACCGCTCCTGCTGTAGAAGGGGGTAGACACTTTGGGAGCAGAATTATTTTTGATAAGGACAATTACCTTTACTTCAGTAATGGTGAAAGAGGAAGCAATCCTGAAAATGCCCAGACCTTGAAAAATTCACATGGAAAAATTCATCGCATACATGATGATGGCCGGATTCCTGAAGACAATCCATTTGTAAATGAAACGGATGCTGTGGCTTCTATCTGGACCTATGGCAACAGAAACCCTCAGGGACTGGTATATGACAGTGCCAATGACCGGATTTTTGGAATTGAACATGGGCCCAAAGGGGGAGACGAGATCAACATCCTTGAAAAAGGCAACAATTACGGCTGGCCTGAAATCACCTATGGGATAGATTATGACGACAGTATCATTACAGAAGACACCGTGAAAGCAGGTATGGAGCAGCCCATTCATTTCTGGAGGCCTTCCATTGCGCCTTGCGGTTCCATGATCGTCACCTCCGACAGGTATCCAGAGTGGAAAGGAAACTTTTTGGTGGGTGCCTTAAAAAGCCAGCATATTGCCAGGGTTGAACTGAATGGAGATACCTATGCAGGTGAGGAAAAATTGTTGCAGGACATTGGCCGGGTAAGGCATGTGGCACAAAGCCCGGAGGGGTTTATTTATGCTGTCACCGAGGGCACTGGTTTGTTGATCAAATTGGTCCCACAGGAATAAAGAAATCATAAAAAAACCGCTGAATATTCTTCAGCGGTTTTTTTATGATTTTAAAATGTAAACCGTATGGACAAAGCCACCTCATCTCCCCAGAAACCTCCTCCGTTGATAATATTGAATGCGGGCTTCCAATCCAGGGATAAATTGATCGGCGCATCGTCAAACTTATAGTCCAGACCAATGATCCCATCAATTCCTACAATCGTGGAACCTCTGTAACCAGAATCCGCCCATGGCGGAGGGGGGTTGCCACTATTCCAACTGCCAATGTGTGCTCCACCACCATAAAACCAACGCAAACCCCTTACTTCACGGATGTTTTTGTGCACCTCGTATAAGCCGGTAATGACCAGGCCTCTCCAGCGGGTGTGAAGGATGCCTTCCAGGGCAACATCGCTTTGGATAAAATGCTTTACCGTCAACCCATTGCTGACGCCTGCCCTTAGGCCAACACCTGTAGCATAGGTCTGGGCCTTGCCCTCATTCATCAGAGACAATCCGATAAGGAGGGTAAAAACTGCAATCATTGATTTTTTTACCATAAAACTATCATTTAGAGAACTATTGATTAAAAATTTCATAACCATCTGGAAATATGCAAGCATTTAGCGGTATATCGTGCGGATCTTTGGGCAAACTGACTTCGGGCCTGAAATAGGATAATCCGACCTTCAACACTTCCTTCCTTAGATTCAAAAAGAACCGGTCATAAAAACCCAGGCCATATCCAATTCTGTTTCCTTTATCATCCACCCCTAAAAGAGGGACAAATACCAAATCTATCAACTCCTCATTTACATATTCAGGATGCTCAGGGACCGGTATGCCCATTTCATCTTCCCGGAAAAATGTATTGGTGGAAAACCGTACCGTTTCAAGTCTTTGCGCCGACCTGTCCGTTATGGAGCCATACACCTGGTACCCTTTATCAAAAAGCCTATGCAATAATAATACCGTATTGATTTCATACAGCCTTTTGATCGGTAAAAACAAATGCACATGCTGCACTTCCGGAAAATTGCTCAAAAAAGACACGGCCTGAATGGTGATTTTTTGAGAGCGCCATTCCCGCTCCTTTTCTCCCAATGCTTCTCTATTGGCCTTAAAAGCCTTCCTTAGCGCTTTCTTCACTTCCATCCTCCTGCAAAATTATAAAATTAAAATCCAAAGGATCAAATGTTTTGTAAAGCTTGTCAATAAAATGATTGTCCCCCAGGTAAAATTCAAGAAAATTCACCTTCCTTTCCTGAAGGGTGCCCAGTGGAAATAAAGCATCTTTGATTTCAAAAATCTGCCTGATGGCATCCCCTTGCTTTCGTTCGGAAGCTTTTCTGAATTTAACCCCCAACTGATCGATGATTTTTTCACTTCTGATCAGTGCTGCCCGCACTGCATTTACCAGTGTAGGGTCCAAACTGACTGCTTTTTCCTCCATAGACAAAAACAGCTTCTCCAGTTGTTCCTTTTCGGGCAACAAGCTCAAATCGGCTTCTGCATGCCTGTAAACATAGTCAATTCTCAACTTATCCAGGGATAGAAAAAGATCCTCAGCTTTGAGATCCAATTTTTTTATTTTTCGCTGGACTTCCTTCGGAATGATCAAAGCAAAATTCCTGGGAAGAAGAAAGGGGAAATCAACCTTATAGTGATCAAAAACTCCTTTCAATTGAAACCAGTAAGCTACTTCTGCCGGTCCTCCCAGGTAAGCCAGATTTGGCAAAATGACTTCCTGATATAAGGGCCGCATGACGACGTTGGGGCTGAATTTTTCCGGGCTATCTTCCAACAATTGCCTCATTTCTTTTTCAGTCCATTTATTTTTGCCATCATGAGTACTGAAAATGCCATCCTGATAAATCAAGCGCTCCCTTCTGCCCGGTTCCATGTAAAAAAAATTGATCTCCCTGGGAAATATCTGTGTTTTGTAACCTGCGTCTTCCAATTCAGCGTTGCGTTCATTGACCAAATCATTGGCCGTTTGGGAAAACAGATCATCCTTAATAATAGGCAGGAATGATCTTTTGAACGCTGTATCGTTGGCATCCAAAATCACCAAACCCTGGTCGGCAAATAAGTGGTGCACGTATTTTCTGACCGCCTCTTTCAGGAATTGGCTATTGGTATAGGCTTGCTTAAAAAAATCAGGCAAAAAATCCCATTGTTGGATCAAGTCCCTGATAGACTTGTCCAGAATGAACTCACCTACAGGCCCCTGCTGTTCTGATTCCCAGCGATAATCCTTCCCATCAAAATGAAAATGGTTTATTTCCTCAAAATCATGATCTTCACTGGCCATCCAATATACAGGAACAAAATGGAATTCCGGGTAGCTCTCTTGGAGCTTTCTTGCCAGTAAAAGGGTAGAAACGATCTTATAAATAAAAAAGGCCGGGCCGGTCATCAGGTTCAGCTGGTGTCCGGTGGTCACGGTATAGGTATTGGGTTGCTTCAGCTTATCGATATTGCTGCTCACCTGGGATGCTTCAAAGCCAGTGTACTGTTCTTTCAAAACCCTCACCAGGATTTCCCTTCTTTCGGGATCAAAAGTCTTATCTGCTAATGTCTTTTTAAAATGCTTCAGCTCGGGGAACTCCTGATAAAATTGCTTTAACTCTTTTTTATTTTGAATGTAGTCTAAAAATAAAGTTGAAAACAAACCGGTACAGGCCGGGTCTACCGTAGATTTTAACATGGAAAGAGAGATTTAAGCTTTTATTCTAAAAGTTTTCAGTGATCGAAAACCTGAATAATAAGGCTAAAGTTCAACATTTTTATCGATTTATCAGAAACCGACCTGTACATTTTTTTAAAAATTATATAACAGGTACCTGTCAATTCCATGTAATTTTGGGCTTAAATCCAGCTGATAGCACAAAGATGAAAACCATAGAAGTACCCGTATCGGGCATGAGCTGTGCGGCCTGCGCACTAAGTATTGAGTCCACACTAAAGCAAAGTCCTGGAATAAAATCCGCCACAGTCAATTACGCTACCCAGGCAGCTACCCTTGTCCTGGATGAAGACAGTGCCGATCTATCCCAGGCTAGGAAAAACGTTCAGGACATTGGCTATGAATTGTTGATAGAGCTTCAGGAAAAGGAGCATGCGGAAGAACTGCAAAAAATGGCTCACAAGCAACTCCGAAAAAACACCATAGCAGCGGGAATCCTTGCCTTCCCTGTTTTTATCATCGGCATGTTTTGGATGAGCCTGCCCTACGGCAATTGGATCATGTGGGCCCTGACTACGCCGGTACTATTCGTTTTTGGAAAATCGTTTTTCATCAATGCCTATAAGCAAAGTAAGGCCAAAAAGGCCAATATGGACACCCTGGTGGCTCTCAGCACAGGAATAGCCTACATTTACAGCACATTCAACACTTTCTTTCCCCAATGGCTGGAAAACCGCGGGCTGGAACCTCATGTTTATTTTGAGACGGCTGCAGTTATCGTTTTTTTCATCTTATTGGGGCGTCTGCTCGAATCCGGTGCCAAAGCGGGTACCTCCGAAGCTTTAAAAAAATTGATCGGTTTACAACCCAAAGAATTGATCCTGATCAAAGATGGAAAAGAAATATTATCCCCGGTAAGCGATGCAGGAATGGGAGAAATCGTGTTGGTAAAACCCGGGCAGAAAATCCCATTGGATGGCCTGGTAACGGGGGGAGAATCCTTTGTGGATGAAAGCATGCTTACCGGAGAACCCATTCCCGTAGCAAAGCATGATGGAGAAGCTGTTTTTGCCGGCACCATCAATCAAAAGGGGAGTTTGCAGTTTAAAATAACAAAAACTGCCGCCGACACCCTTTTGGCTTCGATCATTTCGAGGGTGAAACAAGCTCAGGGAAGCAAAGCGCCGATACAGAAAATGGTAGATAAAGTTACTGCTGTTTTTGTACCTACGGTTTTGGTAGTGGCGCTCATTACCTTTCTTGTCTGGACTTTTAGTGGCATAGATGATGCCGCACTTCGGGGTATGCTTTCGGCCATTACGGTGCTGGTCATTGCCTGTCCCTGTGCCTTGGGCCTGGCAACACCTACGGCTATCATGGTAGGTATTGGCAAAGCGGCTTCCATGGGCATTCTGATCAAAGATGCCGAAAGCCTGGAAACCGGCAAAAAGACAGATGTACTGATACTAGACAAAACAGGAACCATTACCAGGGGTACACCCAAAGTAAATAAAGTAATTTGGGGCAATGGAGGGGAGGAAAATAAGCATCAACCGATTTTTCAAGCCCTGGAATCCAAAAGTGAGCACCCCCTGGCAGCTGCCATCGCCCAACACTTCCAATCCCCAAAAACCCAATTGCCTTTAACGAATTTTCAATCCGCCACAGGAAAGGGAGTCCAGGCAGTTCATGAAGGTAAAATTTACCGGATCGGAACCTTAAAATGGCTGACATCAGCCGGTATAGCCAAGGACAAGTCCTTGATTCAGAACGGAGAACAAATGTTGGAGATGGGGGATATTGTGGTTTATATGGCGGTAGACAATAACCTGGTAGGAATTGTTGCAATAGCTGATCAGATCAAGGAAGAATCTCAAAAGGCCATTGCCGCCATTCAGAAGATGGGAATTACGGTACATATGCTAACCGGAGACCAGGAAAAAACTGCTGCAGCTGTCGCAAGTGCTGTGGGCATTAAAAAGTTTAAAAGTGGCATGCTCCCTGAGGATAAAGGTAAATACATACAGGAACTTAAAAGTCAGGGCCATGTCGTTGCAATGGCGGGGGATGGTATTAATGACAGTGAGGCACTGGTTTTGGCAGACCTGGGCATTGCCATGGGTACAGGTACAGATATTGCCATGGAAACCGCAAAAGCCACACTCATGCATTCCAGCTTGATGGACATCCCAAAACTCCTACATTTAAGCAAGGATACCGTAAATACTATCAGGCAAAACCTTTTCTGGGCTTTTGTTTACAATATTATCGGCATTCCCCTGGCAGCTGGCCTGTTGTATCCCTTTTCAGGATTTCTCCTCAATCCGATGATCGCTGGTGCGGCCATGGCTTTGAGTTCGGTATCGGTAGTAAGCAACAGCCTGAGATTAAAATTTAAACACCAAACACAATAAATAGATTATGGAAAATTCAATCAAACTAAAAACCAACGTCAAATGTGCCGCTTGTGTGGCTACCATCAAACCAGCCATGGACAGCCTACCGGCTGAACACTGGGAAGTGGACTTAAAGTCCCCGGATCGAATCCTCACCGTTCAGGGTAACGTGGATACTGAAACCATAAAAAAGGCCCTTGAAAAATCCGGTTATAAGGGAGAATCTATCTAATTGTATAGGAAAAGGGGAGGGGAATTGATTACTTTTGACCCCATATTATGATCGACTATAAGGAATTTGTTTTAGACAATGGCCTGCAGGTACTGGTTCATGAAGACCCCTCCTCTGAAATGGCGGTTGTCAACCTGCTGTACAAGGTAGGTTCCAGAAATGAAAAGATGGGCAAAACCGGACTTGCCCATTATTTTGAGCACCTTATGTTTGCAGGGTCTCAAAATATTCCGGCATTTGACAGTGCGCTGGAAAGGGTAGGTGGTTCAAGTAATGCCTTCACCAATACGGACATCACCAACTATTACATCACGTTACCCGCAGTCAATCTGGAAACTGCTTTGTGGCTGGAATCCGACCGCATGCTGCACCTGAGTCTGAAAGACAAGCATATCAATACCCAAAAACAGGTGGTCATTGAAGAGTTTAAGCAAAGGTACCTGAACCAACCCTACGGAAATGCCATGCACCACCTGCGCAGCCTGGCCTATGAACAACATGCCTACCGCTGGCCGACCATTGGAGAAAAAATTGAAGATATTGAGCAATTTGAAAAAAATGACCTGCTTGCATTTTATCAAAATCACTATACCCCAGACAATGCTGTTCTTTGCATCGCTGGAAAGGTGAAATTTGAAGCGGTGCGTGAGCGGGTGGAACATTGGTTTGGGGAGATCCCCACAGGAAAACAGTCTGTGGTTGCCCCGATCTCAGAGCCCCTGCAGCAGAGAAAAAAGAGCAAGGAAGTCTTTGGAAAGGTACCCACTGAGGCCTTGTATAAAGTGTACCGCATTCCGGGAAGGTTACAGGATGGCTACTTGTCATGCGACCTCATAACAGATGCTTTGAGTTTCGGCAGGTCAGCAGTACTGGAGCAAAAACTGGTAAAGGGTGGTTCTGTTTTTGCCAGTTGTCAGGCCTATGTCCTGGGAAACATTGATCCGGGATTGTTGGTTGTTACCGGAAAACTGGAAAATGGGGTATCGGCGGAGCAGGGTGAAATGGCGCTGGAAAAAGTTTTGGATGATTTCAAACGTAAAGGCATCCCGGATCAGGTATTGCAAAAAATCAAAAACCAGACTGAGGCCATGAAAACCTATGAATCTGTATCTTTATTGGGAAGGGCTATGCGGCTGGCGTATTATGCCTATTTGGGAAATCCTTTCCTGATCAATGAGGAGTATGACAAAAAAATGGGGATTTCAGGAGAAAAAATTCAAGAGGCCGCCAAGACCTACCTCAATGATAATTCCGCCGCTGTGGTTTATTACAAATGCCAGGAGTAGCTTTGACCTGACACTATGAATAAATGTGAAATTATAATAACTTGAGCTATGAGTGCTTTCCGTGTAGGATTCGGATATGATGTCCATCAGCTAAAAGATGGAGCTGCTTTTTGGTTGGGGGGTATACAAGTATCGCATGAAAAAGGGGCTACAGGGCATTCTGATGCTGATGTGGTGATTCATGTGATATGTGATGCCCTCCTTGGTGCCGCCAATCTAAGAGATATTGGATATCACTTTTCTGACCAGGACCCCCAATACAAGGGTATAGACAGCAAATTGTTATTGAAACAGGTCATGGACTTGCTGAAAAAAAACGGGTATCAACTGGGAAACCTGGATGTTACACTTTGTCTCCAATTACCCAAAATCAATCCTTATATCCCGGAAATGAAAGCCTGTTTGGCCGAAGTCATGAATGTTTCAGAAAGCCAGATATCCATCAAAGCCACCACGACTGAAAGGCTTGGGTTTGTAGGCAGGGAAGAAGGGGTCTCCGCCTATTGTGTGGCATTGATCCATCCTTAATTAAAGAACAATGACTGACAAAGCACCCAAAATCATTACCACAGAAGACGGCTCGCATTCTGTATATCTACCCGAAATTAATGAAAGCTACCACTCCTCTCATGGAGCCTACAGGGAGTCCATCCATGTGTTCCTACTTTACGGGCTGGAAGCATGGTATGCAAGAAACCGCGGAAAATTTCCCATCCGTATTTTTGAAGTAGGCTTTGGGACAGGACTAAACGCCTGGCTGACCCTTATTTGGGCAGAACAAAATCAGGTACCCGTTCTCTACCATACCATAGAGCCTTTTCCCCTACCAGCTGAGATTTACAATGCACTCAATTTTACCCGGATGGATGAAACCCTGACGCATTACAATGGATATTTTAAGCGGTTACATCAAATGGAATGGGATTCCGGCAAGCCGATATCCGATTATTTCAATATCAAGAAAGAAAAAGTCAGCTTACAGGATGTAAAGCTGTATCCCTCCGATATCGTCTATTTTGATGCTTTTTCTCCCAGAAAACAACCTGAATTGTGGGAGGATATCCAGCTGAAAAAAATACATGAAAGCATGAATCCAAAAGGCGTATTTGTCACTTACTGTGCCGCAGGACATCTCAAAAAAAATCTGTTAAAAATGGAAATGGAGCTGGATGAGGTTCCCGGCCCTCCCGGAAAAAAAGAAATGACCCGGGCATGGAAAAAAGAATGATTAGTTTTCTTATTAAAATAGCATCTATTTTTTTATTGCCTGCTTTTATTGCCTGCTCCACAGGCCATAAAAATGAAAAGGAGGAGAAGGTATCAACCGGGTCTGAAAAAACCGATGTAAGTTCTACAAAAAACGTCCCAACAATTGAAGATGGCTGGCAGGAAACCAACAGTGGGGACAGTACCAGACAAAAACACCTAAAAGACAAAATAACCTTATTTGAAGGCCTATTGGTTAACAGGAAAAGGATTTACAATAAATTTTATCCACAGATACAGGATGCATTCCTTTTTGAGGACAAATTCTACTTAAAAGCCCTGTTTCCATTGGACTATAGTGGAAAAATCGAATTTGCTTTTCCCGAATACCCTGATTTTGTCCTCACCAAAATCGGTGAACAAGCCTATCAGGTAGTTATCAATGATGCGTTGGACCTAAACCGCGTGGTCTTTCATTTACAATACCTACCGTCGAAAAAGGACAGTCTGGTACGCACCGATTATACCTTTACACATGTGGTGTACGGGGAATAAAAGAGGGGCGGAAATATTCCCGCCCCTGAACTCTCATACAATTGTTTTTGCCAAATCAGCTCTTTTCAGATACCTTCTTAATCACGATACCAGGCATGCCGTTTCTGACAAAATAATTACCTGTTACTTCCACATTTGCAGCAGCGAGTTCCTTTAATGATTGATACGGGTTGGCATTCTTGTGGTCTTCTACCAGGAGGTAGACTTTGCCATCGGACCCAAGCAAACCTATAGGCATGCCATTGGCCATGCATTTTTCTGCGCAGCCTTTATGTCCTTCACCTTTGGCACCACTTGCCATAAAGCAGGAAAGATCCAAAACCTCTCCGCTAACACTTATTTCTTCTCCATCCCCTTCTTTTTCAAAAGCATCGACCTGAAAGAAAACGAAACAGCCTATGGCCAGCAATAGCAGGCCATATCTAAATGAACTTTTTGAATTTACTTGATTTGTCATGATAAAATGGTTTGGGTTTACGAATATGCCAATCAATTTATCTATTAATGACTACAATAACAACTTTTTTGAGAACATAACAGAAACAAGACTACCAGTAAATACCTGTTGGCTCATACATCTTACTAATTCCTATGTCTGATTCGGACTTAGCCGATCCAGAATTTCGCCGGCCTCGTCCCAGGCAAGGCGGGGACCGAATTGGCTGACAATTTTGGAGGAAGCCATGCTGGCCAATTTACCGCTGGAAGCATAGGAGTGGCCATTGGTGATACCGTAAAGAAAGGCTCCTGCAAACATGTCTCCTGCACCATTGCTGTCCACTGCTACAGTGGGATAAGGTTCGATGTCTATAAAGGTATCTCCGTCATAAATCATGGCACCGTTTTTTCCCTGTGTGATGACAAAATGTTTTGCCAGCTTTTTCATGGCCTCCCTTGCTTCGGACAAGTTATCCTTGCCTGTATAGATCATGGCCTCTTCTTCATTGGCAAAAAGCAAATCAACTCCTTTGCCAATCACTTCCTTGAAACCTTCTCCAAAATATTTTACCATAGCAGGGTCTGAAAAGGTAAGGGCCACTTTGACTCCATTTTCCTGCGCTGTTTTTTTGGCTTGCATCATGGCAGCCCTGGCATCGGGAGAGGTAATCAAATATCCCTCGATATACAGGTATTTGGAATCTTTAATGGCTTCCAGATTCAATTGAGCATTGGAAAAAGTTTGGGTGATCCCTAAAAAAGTGTTCATGGTCCGTTCTGCATCCGCAGTTACCATCACCAAACACTTTCCCGTAATTCCCTTTTCGAGCTCAAAGGGGTCCAGGTTATGACTGACACCCGACTCACGTAGATCGTCCATAAAAAACCTGCCCAGTTCATCCTGGGCTACCTTGCAGCAGTAGTAAGCCCTGCCTCCAAATTGGCTCAGTGCAATGATGGTGTTGGCAGCTGATCCACCACATTGTAGTTTTGAGGTCCTGGTGTTGATCGTGGCCATCAGGGCACTTTGCCGCTCCTCATCTACAAGCGTCATCACTCCCTTTTCAATGCCGTTTTGTTCTAAAAAAGTATCACTCACTTCAAATTCAATATCTACAAGCGCATTTCCTATGCCTGTTACATCATATTTTTTCATCCTAAATTAAGTTGACAGGTGTACAAGGTTTTGGTTAAAACCTTTAAAATTATTCAATGGTTGAGTTACCGTTAGGTTTATTCTGACTTTCTACTATGCGCTTATTTCTGCCAACAATGGCCACTAAAGCAAATACCACTGCCGCCACTACAAGCCCAAAAAATTCCCTGTTGATTTCCATGCCCTGGGTTTTCATGGAAAGGTCTTTTTGTTCCCATTCCTGACCTATCCAGGAAAAGATGTTTTCCGGCCAAAAGAAAACTGCAGCGATGAGGTAGGCAAAGGTGAAAATTACCGAAATATTTACATTGAATTTACCAAAAAAAGCAAAACCGGCTGTAATAGACGCAATCAAATAAACCGGAACCCAGCATTCCGGATCAGGATCGTTTATCTGCCAATAGGCAAACAACAAAAAAAGCACCGAACAGATACCGAAAAACCTTTTCCAAGCTTTGCTCATCATTTTATTAAGTTAAGAATTTTAAGCATAAAAACAGTTGTGAAAACTCATTTTTCCATTACCTGATCATAAATCATCGAGAAAACAGCTGTTGGGTCAACCTCTTCCAAACGCTCCCCTGACTTACCGGAAGTAACCAATACGGGCCAGTCCAGCTCACTTTCGCTGATCCTGCCATGGGAACCTTTTACCAAGGATGCATCCAGGGGAATCACATCCATCAAATACCTGAATCCCAGTTTTTTCTTCAACAGGGTCCATCCCAATTTGGCCTTTAAAAACCTGATCTCAGGATTGGCAAACATTTCAACCGGATCATATCCCGGCTTTCTGTGGATA
This sequence comes from Cyclobacterium plantarum, assembly GCF_011290685.1. GTDB lineage: Bacteria > Bacteroidota > Bacteroidia > Cytophagales > Cyclobacteriaceae > Cyclobacterium > Cyclobacterium plantarum. The sequence goes on along the minus strand of NZ_JAANYN010000003.1, from coordinate 290,544 downwards.
TCCACTGTACGGGCGTAGTCGGGTGCCTTTTGGTCGTCCAACCAATAATAATAAGTAAACCAGGAATCCTTATCTGCAACAGCCACCAAATCCCCGGCCCTGTCATGGTTCAAATGATAGGCCTGCTTACCTTCATTATCCAGGACCTTTTCTACTCCCGGAAGCCCTTCCACCAATTTCTTTACTGCTTCCTTTTCTGCCGGGTCATTGAGGTAAACATGTGCTATCTGGTGATCTGACACGGCAAATGCTTTGCTGGTACCGGCATCAAGGGTTTCCAGTCCCAGTTCATTTTTCACTTGTATATAACCGGCCTTTCTCAAGGCCCTGTTGATATGAACGGGTTGGTTTACTGAGGTAATGGCATATTCGGAAAGCAAAATGATCTCGGCTCCCTGGTCTTCATAATAATTGATCAGCCGCTGGCACAAAGCATCAATTTCTTCCAATTCCTTGCCAATATGGTCAAAGTCTATCCCAAATTTCTGCAAGCCATAATCCAGGTGAGGCAGGTAAATAAAGGTTAGGGTAGGGTCATGCCATTCATCCACTTTCATGGAGGCCTCAGCTATCCATTTGGAGGAGGCAATATTGGCATTAGGTCCCCAAAAGGAAAAAAGAGGAAATTGGCCCAGTTCATTTTGTAACCTGTCCCTCAAATCCATAGGCTGACTGTGTATATCGGGTAGCTTTCTCCCATCTGAAGGATACAAAGGCCTTGGGGTAACGGCATAATCCACCGAAGAATACATGTTGTACCACCAGAACATATTTGCACAGGTGAAGTTGGGATCGGCTGTTTTTAAAGCGTCCCATATCTTCGGCGCTTGCACCAAATGATTGGATTGCCTCCAGAACTTAATTTCACATTCATCCTTAAAATACCAACCATTCCCCACGATCCCGTTCTCCTCAGGCCATCTACCCGTCAAATAAACGGACTGAGAGGAACAAGTGACAGCAGGCAGAACCGGTTTGATGGCAGATTGCTTCCGCTTTCCTATCCATTCGTTCAAGAAGGGAGTGTGTTCCCCAAGAACTCTGGCTGAAAGAGCGACGATATTAAGTACAACTGTTTTTTTCATTTGATGTGAATTTTCGCCCAATCCAGCTCTCTGACAATAGACTGGTCCAGGGATAAATGGATGTCCTCGGGCAGTACTTCCCAGGTATAGGTCTCCACCTCCAATTGGCTTGAATAATGATTTTGGCTGTTCAAATCCAGGACTGATAAAATATCCTCCTGGGTAGATTGCAAGGTGCCATAACTGGCCAAAAATACGGGTACATGGAAATGGATGCGCCACTCCCGGTCATGTGTCTCGGCCAAAGCCAATAAGGCATCTGGAAGGTCGGGATAGGCCTTTAGCCCATCTCCTTCTGATCTACCGATTACCTGATGCAGGTAAGTGGATTCAACAAAAGGCAATAATGCCTTTTCAACCAGCCTTCTTTGACTGATTTTCTCTGGTATGTCCATTTTCAGCGCAGCACTAAGTTGGAATTTGCCTATTTTGATCCCTTCCTTTTTAAAATTTTCCAATACTGTACGATGGTCCTCATAGGCCACAGCAAAATGGCACACATCATAACAAACCCTGACATGGTCTTTAATGATGTCCATGGCCTCCTTTGGGGAAACACCATATTTGGCTGTCAGCATAGGTATGCCTTGTGGAATCAGCCATTTTTCAAAAAACTCATGGACCCCGGAAGCATTTTCAATCATCCCATCCGGCTCTGGTTCTATGTCCAGATGAAGGATTTGCTTTCTACTCAATTTGATGCTGTAGAGGTAATCCACCACCTCCAGGATTTGGGTGCAGGATTTGCCTATGATTTCATTCCTGGCAGTTTCAGTACTGTGCCAGTGTTTGTAGCTCAATGGTGAAGTGGAAATTCCGGCATCCATATCCCCTGGCATTAATACGGAAAGAATATCGAAAAGTCGGAGGGTATACTCTTTTCGTGCCTGGGTGGTCCAGTCCGGTTGATGCACTTCATCTTTGACCACCTGCCTGTGAAAACCACCATAGGGAAAACCATTTAAGGTAAACACATAACAATTGTTTGCCTTTAACCAGGACTTGAACGCCTGTAATTCATTGTTTTCCAGCAGTTCCCTGCTGGCTTCATCTGATAACCTCAAGCCTATGGCAAAGCGCTTTTCTATAGAAAGCCCATCTTTGATTTTGGGCACATAAGACTTTAAATTTTCGAAGGTAGCTTCCCAGCTTTCTCCAGGATGAATATTGGTGCAATAAGTAAGGTGGTAATCTGAAATTTGCATGGTCAGGTATTTCCTTGATTAAAATTAAAAAACCAATCAGGCTTTTTGATAGTCCATTTGTAATTGATTTAGTTTTTCCACTGCCTTGAAAATTAATGCCGGGTCCATCTGATGTACCTCCACGCCACTTCCAATTTTATCCAGCAGCATGATGGTCAACTCCCCTCCCAGGTGCTCACGAAACTCATTCAACCCTTTTAAAAGGGCCTCTCCTGACAATTCAGGTACATACAAATCAAATCCCAACTTGATGATGAGGTCCAATACCCTGTTCAGCTCATTTTCAGAAAGCATCCCGGCAAGGAAAGAATAGGTAGTGTCCAGGGCGATACCTACAGCCACTGCCTCTCCATGCCGGATTTTATAGTCTGTCAGGTGTTCTAATTTATGTGCTGCCCAGTGCCCGAAATCCAAAGGCCTGGATGAGCCTGTTTCAAAAGGATCTCCGGAAGCAATATGATCCAGGTGCATTTGCGCACAGCGATAGATCAGTTCTGCCATGGAGGAATGGCTTTTATCCATCAAGTCCACAGCCTGCTGTTCTATCCAAACAAAAAAGGATGCATCCTTGATCAAGGCAACCTTCAGGGCTTCTGAAATCCCGGAGCGCCAATCTCTTTCCTCTAAAGTCTGCAAGAAGTCTGCGTCATTGATCACAGCAAAAGGAGGGGCAAATGTACCCAGGTAGTTTTTCTTTCCATAGGCATTGATGCCATTTTTCACACCCACGCCCGAGTCGTTCTGAGACAATACCGTGGTAGGAATGCGGATATGCCTGATCCCTCTGTGGGCTATGGCTGCAGCAAATCCCACCATGTCCAACAAAGCTCCACCTCCTATTCCGACTACATAGGAATGCCTGTCGATGCCATAGGTATGGGTTGCCTTTAATACTTCCTGAAAATATTGCTGCTCATTTTTTACCTGCTCTCCTCCGGGTACCACTAAGGGTGCGGCGCTTAATGTAAAGGCATCGTTATTCGCCTGAGCATATTCCTCAATCGCTGTTATCAGGTTGGGGTGATGCCGGGCCATACCTTCATCCAAAACGAAGAAGACTTTGGGGACCTTATCTCCTTTTACCAGCTCTGCAAAAAGCTGATTTCCCTTTGAAAACAAACCTTTAGTAAAAAATACCTGATACTGGAAAGGAACGTTAAAAGCCTGCTCAATTGTTTTATTTGCCAATTTTTTCATTTTTATTTTGACAGTTCAAGAGAACTTTACATTTCATTATAGATAAGTAATAAAACCCTGTTTTGGTTCATTAAGTGACCGCAAATGCCTTTGCCATCAGAAGGGAAATGGGCAACAATAACAGGATGACTAATGCCACCAACCATCCTGCAAAGGCAGCGGCCAAAGTGGCGTTGACAATAATTAGCGACAAAACAGCAGCTTTTACGGATTTCCCAATCAAGGCCGGCTCCTGATGTTGTAATGCTTTAAGCAATGGAGGAAAAATAAAAGCAGCCAATAAGACCAAAAACGGCAAACTTTCCCACCAATGATCGTTGTACAAATAAGCCACAACAAAAATAAACAAAATGATACTTCCGTATATGAATGCTCCTCCTTTCAGGGCGCTGGTGTTTTTTCCGTGAACCTCTCCGCGGCTCACCATAGTAATGGCGGCAACATACAGTAAGGGGATTAAAGCAATAAACCAAAATTCTTTCCAGGCGCCCTGAACCAAACTCATGCCCAATAGCAGGTTTCCGGCCCTGCAAAGTCCCATGTTAATGGGCCCCAGAAAAGATTGATGTTTGCCCCAGGCATCGTAAACTACTGCCAAAACAGCTACCGAAAAGGCCAGAAAAGCAGCATGCAGGCTGACCTGCCAAGCCGCCCAAACGCCAATTAGAAGCAGCAAAAAGGCCATTGCTGCTGCACTTTTGACACTGGCTTTCCCACTGGGAATGGGACGCTCGGGACGCTCCACCTTGTCCAGTTCCGCATCAAATACATCATTGAAAGCCACTCCCCCTCCGTAAAGACCGATGGTAGACAGCACCAGCCAGCCAATGCTGCCCCAGTCTACAGCATTACTATAAAAAATCAATCCACCCGAAATAGCGGCTCCAGCTAAAATATCGGCAATGGCCGTTATAATATTGGCAGGCCTGGTGAGCCTGATGTGGGCAATGATATTGGACATCAACTGGCTAATTCTCTATAATGTTAGAGGAATCATTATCCACTCTTGGCTTTTGCCCTCCCCGTAAAACGGTATTCCCGCCATGTTTTTTAGTTTGGTCAATGGGTTCCTTTTCCAACCAGTCTTTTTCCTCCATTTGCCCGCTTTGACCATAAGCCTTCAAGGCATTTCCGTAACAGGTCAGCTGTATGTGCTCTTCAGGAATGCCTCTTTCTTTCATTAATGCGGCCGTTTTGGGCACTGCCAATGGGTCACTTATGCCCCAATCAGCGGCACTGTCTACAATAATTCTTTCCGGTCCGTACTGCTTTACAATGTCTACCATTCGTTCGCTTCCCATTTTGGTATGCGGGTAAATAGTAAATGCCGCCCAGTATCCCCTGTCCAGCACTTCCCTGACGGTTTCTTCATTATTGTGGTCAACGATGACCATTTTTGGATCCAATCCATGCTCTTCACTTACATCCATACTGCGGACAGTTCCTTTCTTCTTGTCCCTGTGGGGCGTATGGATCATTACCGGCAAGTCCACATCCTTGGCCAACTCCAACTGTAACCGGTAAAACCTGTCTTCTGCGGCCGTCTGATCATCATATCCGATCTCACCGATGGCCACCACGCCTTCTTTTCCCACATATAAGGGCAGGAGTTCCATAACTTCTTCCGCAAGAGCCTCATTGTTCGCTTCTTTTGAATTCAAGCCAATGGTACAGTAGTGTACAATACCGAACTGCTTGGCCCTGAATCTTTCCCAACCTACCAGACTGCTGAAATAATCCTGAAAACTACCCACTTTCGTCCTCGGCTGACCCAGCCAGAAAGCCGGTTCTATCACAGCTACTATGCCTGCTTTCTGCATGGCTTCATAGTCATCAGTTGTCCTGGAGGTTACATGTATGTGTGGATCGATATACATCATAATGATTCAATTTTACCTGCTAACCTAAACTTTTTTATATGCAATTCATAACAATAACAAATGAACGGAACAATTTTATGGGAAACGGTAATATCCAGATGAATATCACCTTTCCAAATCGTAGGATTCACCTACTGCTGCCCAGTACAGGCTACCTTCCCTGATGGCGGCCAAATAATCGGGGTACCGGTCCAATAGTTCTTTGCATCCGGCATGCTCTGAATGAAAACAGGCCAAAGTTACCGCTTCCTTTTCCAGTTTACTTCCTTCCTTTAGTACTTTTTCAAACATCCCCAATATTTCCATGTCTGCAAAGGGGGAAAGAAAACGCCACAATTCAGGCATTACATTCCTCCCGGCTGACCAGCGTTCGTGCACATAATCCACCAAAGTCTTTGCCAGGTTGACATTGGCTCTCGCATCTGCCCCCGTTATTCTATACAGGGGGCGTTGCATGAAAATGGCTTTCAGTACCAATTGATTCCACGCAGGCTCGTCCAAAAATTCTGCAGGATAAGGATTGTTAAGGGCAATGGCATCAAATACAGAAGTGATATTTGTCCTGAGACCCTCCGAAGCCCTCTTTTTAAGTTTTTCCGGAAATGGATATAAGGGCAGGGCTGCGTAAAGCGCTTCCAATTCGTGCATATCTGCCGATTCAAACAATTTGTCCAAAGTCGGTATCCAATCATCATTTTTTTCTGATACTGCCTCCAGTACCAGAATGGTTCTGGCCGTTTGCAATGTAGTCCAGAAAGATGGCTGAAACCCGGATCTGATTTCCCTGGCAGTAGCTTGATCTGACTCATCCAGCGCTAAAGTTTCTTTGGAGAAATACCTGGACGCCTGACTGAATGCCAGAAATAACTTCATGTTCCCTTTGGCACCTGTGACCTTAACTACCTGCTCATCCAACCAGTTCATTGACTCTCTGGGAGCAGACTGAGATAGCACTTTAATTAAAAATTGTCTGATGGTAGCGAGCAGCATCATAAACCGTTCATTTTAATTCTCTGTAAATATAACACTTATTATATTTCCTTCAGTTGATCATGAGAATAATCATATTTTCAATAGATTCCAGTGTTAAGCCAAGCCTGAACTTACAGGCAATCTGATCTTTCTTTCGGGGTATCTTAGCCTAACACTACTGTCTCCCAATCCTTCTCAAAACCCAAATTTCTTCTTTCCAACATTGTTTTGACACCGGGAGAAAGTCAAGGGGCAAAAGGCAAAAAATCCGGGCCATTTATGACCCGGATTAAATTTACGTCAATTGCATGTTCCCGGGTGTTACCAATCCACACCGGTATCCTTCCAGCTTCTGGAAGCTGCAGAATCCAAAACAGCCTGGCAGACTTTCTGGGTTTCATAGGCATCCTTAAAAGTGGGTGGGCAAGGATCATTGCTTTCCAGGCTTTTAAAGAAATCAGACACTTGATGGATGAAGGAATGCTCATAGCCAATACAAGTCCCCGGAATCCACCACCTGCCCATGTAAGGTTGGTCATGGTCTGTCACATGGATGGAACGCCAGCCCCGGACCACAGACTCATCCCCGTGATCAAAATATTCCAATCGGTTCAGATCATGCAGGTCCCATCTGATTGAAGCATGCTCTCCATTGATCTCAAAAGTATACAGTGCTTTATGGCCTCTTGCATAGCGGGTTGCCTCAAACAAGCCCAAGGAGCCATTATCAAAATGACAATGAAAAGAGCAGGCGTCATCGATGCTTACCTTTTTCTTTTCACCGCTTCCCTGATGAACCCTTTCCTTGATGAAGGTTTCAGTCATTCCAGACACATCTTTGATCCCCCCATTAAGCCACATGGCAGTATCGATACAGTGGGCCAGCAAATCTCCTGTTACACCGGAGCCTGCCGCATCTGCATCCAGCCTCCACAGGGCATCGCCGCCTTGTGGCAAATCCGGACTTATGGTCCAATCCTGAAGGAAATTGGCCCTGTAATGAAATATTTTTCCCAGCTTTCCTGAGTCAATCACCTGCTTGGCCAAAGTAACCGCAGGCACCCTGCGGTAATTGTACCATACAGTATTTCTTACGCCAGCTTTTTCTATGGCCTCCACCATGGCCTTGGCTTCGTCCAGTGTCCTTGCCAAAGGCTTTTCACACAATATCATTTTACCGGCTTTTGCAGCCGCAATGGCAATTTCAGCATGGGTGTCATTGGGTGTACAGATATCCACTGCATCCACATCGTCCCGCTCAATTACCTTTTTCCAATCCGTCTCATAGGAAGCATATCCCCACTGTTCGGCAAATGCTTTGATCTTATCCTCTCTTCTGGAGCAGGCAACCTGCAAAACAGGTCGATATTCGTACTCAGGGAAAAAATCCCCCAATCGCTTGTATCCGTTGGTGTGGATCCTTCCCATCAGACCCGTACCTATCATTCCTATTCTAATTTTCTTCTTTTCTGACATGTTTGAGTTTTTTTGTTGGAAAATAAAGATTCATTCCGAAATAAAGGACTTAGGCTTTCCAGCCATGTGCTTCACGAACCTGAATCAGGGCAGCCAGAATATTATTCCAGGTATCCTGCTTACTCATCACGGCATTTGGAAACATACAACCATCCCAGCAGATGTGATTGAAGGCCTTGGTAAGATTACCTTTCTCATCACGCAGCCAATATCCCGCATCCTCAGCAATATCCAATTTCCCATTAGGGTCATTGGCCAGGCAATGCCTGCCTGTTTTATCGTGCGAACCGGAACCAAATACGGTCGCATCATTTTGAGCCACGTGAAAATCAATGGTCCAGGGACGCAAGGCGTCGGTCATCTCTTTCAAGGCTGCTTTCCAAACAGATTTATCTTTCCAATCATATCCCTCAGGAAGAATTCTGTGTTCAGGGTAATTATAGCCCAGTGTATACAACAAGGTATGGGCCATATCGGCCTGAAAACCCAGATAAGGGCTATCTACAGATTCCAGGGTTTCCAGCATGGTTTTCCAGCTGTGCATGCCTCCCCAGCAAATTTCCCCTTCTGCTGCCAATTTTTCTCCGTAATTCTCGGCAATCTTGCAGGCCTCTTTAAAAGTCTCCACGATGATTTTCTGACTGCCTTTGGGATCTTTGGCCCATTGCTCAGGACTACTTGCAGTATCCACCCTGACTATACCGTTGGGTCTGATACCTGCCTCCCTCAGCTTGGAAGCCAACTTGCAGGATTTTTCGAGTAAATCCAGATAGGTGGCACGGTCTTCTTTGGAACCCAGAATAGGGCCTCCCCAAATCGGTGCCACCACTGAGCCTATTTCAAGGTTATAGGAAGACACCTTCTCCACAAGCTTTTTCACGCCGTCATCGTCCATTTCCAGATCGATGTGAGGGTCAAAAAGACCTATGTCCACCCCGTCAAACTTCACGCCGTCTACTTCTGCTTTTGCAGTATTTTCCAGCATCTCATCAAAAGAAATGATGGGTTCGGAATCGGGCCCTTTTCCTACAATTCCAGGCCAGGTGGCATTATGTAACTTTGGAAAATTATTTTGGGACATAATATTATTTTTTTTACTATGAATAATTAATTAAAATTAAAATTAAGTTTTGAAAAAGAGAAAATGCCCAGCTAAAACAGAAGGCCTTCCTCCAAAAATCCTTTTCAATTTAATAAATAACTGAAAGAATCCCAGTATAATACAGGATTCTGACCCTATTGTTAAGGATAAACTTATAGTTTAAGATCAGGATTACCCGGCCCAAAATGCTTGAGCATCACGATCGGGTCAGTTTTGGAATGGTTGCTGATTTTCACTCCTTCCCTGGCTGCCTTTTCGGTTACAAAATACTCGTCATGGGTCAATTGACCATAGCGGATCAGGGCTGGGGTCTCTACATCCCAGACGCCCATGGTGCCATGGCCCTGCATCATGATCATGCCATAGGCTGCATTGTCTTTTATTGTCACAGTCTGCCCCGGCATCACAGTCAGCTCTTTGGCACTAAAAGCATCTGAACGGTAGCAAATCCAATTCTCTACAAAACCTTCTGCCTCCATGGCAGAAGTCTCTTTTACGGGAACAGGGGCCATGAACCGGGTCTCCAGGATGTTTGGGTCTACATTGAGGTCCCAGTCAATAACTTCCATCAGCTGGTCATAATCGCCAATTCTATCTTTCGGAGTCCCTTTCCACAACAACTCTTCCGGAATAATGGCCTCATTTACCAAAGATTGGTACATGGCAAAGACATCAGAAGCCTTTTGTGGCTCATAGGTACACATGCTGCCTGGAGCATGTAACATCCCTGGAGGTACATCCCAACCAGTGCCCGGATCCAGCTTAAATGCCTGAGAAAAACTGGTTATTTTATTATCCCCTTTAGTGAAATTCATCAGACATTCCTTGATTTGCTCTTTGGTGGTACCCGGGGCAATACCGAAAAAGGTATAAGGGAAATCACCTCCATGGTTATTCAACTGAGGAGGAAAATAATAGGCCTCCGGTTTTCCTTTCATCCCTATCTTGGCAGCATGTTCATCATTGTGATGGATGTGGTGGGGTAAAGGCCCCATATTGTCAAAAAATTTGGAATACATGGGCCAGCTTTTATATTCGTTCCAAAGCCGGTCTCCTATTATTTCCGCTTTCAATTCATCAATGACATCTTTCAAAAGGAGTTGCTCTTCCTTTCCTGCAGCCCCGACTACCACTTTACTCAAGCCCTCATGCTTTCCGGTAAGCGGGCCGTTTTCAGCAGGAGTGGTGGAAGAAAACCAACGTTCATCAATACCTCCCCTTTCTCCTCCCAATACATAATAATCATCCGGGTGTAATTTTATCCTTCTTCCGGGAACACAAAAAGACCGGGGCACCCAGGTAGGAGCCAAACGCAATATGCCTTCTCCCTCTTCTAATGCTTTTTTTGCCAAACTCATAGGTTCTAATTTGATTTATGGTTACTGATGCTAATTAATTATTTTTTACAAATGATGCAATTTCTTCCTGCTCGGTTAAAATATCAAAAATCAACTCATATTGCCGACTTTCTCCGGGTTTGAGCATGATCAATGTGCCCTCTTCCCTTGCTTTTGCCTGACCAATGGGCGGGTTGGTTCCAGGTTCCAGGGCAGTCACGTACTCGTTTTCCCCCCAGTGCTGCCAATTGATCAACCAGGGCAGTTGTTTTTTATCGAAACCCATGCGCATGGCAAAACCCAATGCCGGATTATAGATGCCAGCCCTGCATAGCCCATCCACTTCAGCTTCAGGCTCAATAAAGGCCACATCCTCCCCAAACCCTGCATGTTCTTTTAAGGGGGCAGGACAGTCCTTAAAATCATTTTCCGGATAAAATATCCTGTTTTTGGGGTCCCTATCTCTGGACGTCCATTTGCCTTTCCAAACAATACGACTCCCTTCATCGACCAGTGGCCATCCAAAATTGACATGATATAGCAGCATGTGTGGGGATGCAACATTAGAGGTATTGGTGACCTCATCTGTAATTTTCAAAAAGGGTTTGCCCAGGGTTCCTGAGATGGTTCTTTTCAAAACCAAATGCGGCCCAAAAACGCTGCTTTCCCGTATGATCCCGGATATGTGCATGTCCAAATCACCCGTCCACAAATCTGGTTGCCTGATGCTTACAATTTCAGCCGCTTGATTGGAAACCTTACCGTGAAGGCCCCTTTTACCCGTTTCATCGGCTTCAGGACCACCTACGTGACTCAGTCCACAAGTAGTGAGTAGACCACCTCCAAAGGTACTTAACCAATCCAGTCCCTCAGCAGTGAAGGGTGAAGGAGGAGTAATACCCACCTGGCTGATCCAGGACAAGCCATGTGGCCCAAATGAGGCAGCGGAAATATCCATGGCCCGGTCTAGCACAAGTTTGTAACGAAGGCCGGCTCCGGTATCGATCCAGGCTATGCGAACACCTTTGCCCGATCCGTTATCCAAAACAGCCGTTTCAATTCCCCCGATTTGCTGGACATTGCCTACTTTTCCTTCCCATGGTTGGTTACCTGTACGCATAAAATGTTTTTTATCGATACAATTTAACAATTCCAACGCTGCCAACTATCCTGTTCTTTCGGGTTTGCTCCCGAAAAAATGTACAGCATTGCAACCGCCTGTCTTCAAAGCTCCTTAAGGAAGATATTCCGGTATTCAACCTGCATGGGTGGTCCTACATGGACCTGCATGCCCAGGTATCCCTTCATGGTCCGGTTGGCAGGATCTTCATCCGTCACATCACTCATAAGGGTGCCATTGATGTAATGCTGCAACCTGTTCCCCTTAGCGATAATGTGGATTTCATTCCAGTCATTGGACTTGACCACCTTTCTCATCTCTTCACGATCACCCAGTTCTTCTGTTACCTCCAAACCCAGCCAGGCATTTCTCTCCACATTGGCTCTCAGGTCACCTTCTTTTTCCTGTGGATTGATTTTCGTTTTTTGTCCGATATAGGCCAAGGTAGTCCTTTTCCTTTCTTCATAATTCTGACCGGTATAATTGTTCTTGCCATCAATATCTGCCTGATATCCTTTCAAGGCATGATCAAGGCCCTCCACCAGATCGCTGCGGTAATTCACACCTGAGTTGCCGGCTTCTGTTATTTTAAATTCGGCCTTGAACTCAAAATCAGCCGGTTGCCCCCCCTGCCAGATGATGAAGTGATTCCTTTCCAGAGTCGTCTCTTCGGTAATCTCACCTATCAGTGCGCCATCTTCTACCCGCCAATAGGTAGGATCTCCATCCCAACCGTTCAAGGTACTTCCGTCAAAAATCTGTACAAATCCGTCATTGTCATCCTGAGCCTGCACGGCTTCTGCCACGCTATCAGTTTCAGAATCGTTTTGTTGGCCAGATCCACAGGCAAAGACCAGTGTGGAGATAACAGCCATAAAGGTTATTTGAGAAAATTGCTTCATTTTAGTACTGGTTTGGTTTAAATTTTTCAGGCCAAACATATACTGTCTGGCCTGAAATACTAAGTTATTGTGAAAACTTTATTGGTACACTTCATGGTTGGGATCTCCTCCCGACACCAAATATGCCATCAAATCTTTCAATTCTTCTTCGTTTAACCGATTTACCAAACCTGGCATCATTACAGACACTTCGGACTCCTTGATACTGGTCACCTGATCTTTAGGAACTTCTTTGATCACTTCAGGAGCAAAAGGATTTTGAGAAACATAATAGGTATCGTCATCTTCACGGATCAGCCTGCCCACTACAGAGGATTTGTCACCCATAACAAAAACCATGGCTGCGTATTGATCCGAAATGACAGCACTTGGATCAAGCGTGGCTTCCAAAATGTCCTTAGGAGTAAAACGGTTACCCAACTGGGTCAGGTCGGGGCCTACGGCTCCACCTTCACCTCCAATGGCATGACAAGAACTGCAAAGCGCTGCTCCATACATGGCCTTGCCCTTTTCCAGGTCACGGTTGCCCAGGTCGGCTACCATTGGTGCCGCTTCCTCAACAGTCCATCTCCTTCCGGGGCCTTCCGGCTGTACTTCCGAAGCGGCAATATCGTTACCAGAACCGGTGAGCAGTTTGCCACCGGAAAGCTCATCGTAACGGTCAAATTCACTTTGAGGAACGGTGTTCAGTGCCATTTTTCTTGCCCGGTCAATGAAGCCCACGTAACTTCTTCCTCCCTTATATTGGAAGGCATTGTGTGTCCAGTTGAAATATTTCTCGTAAGATGCCTCATCCCAGCCGGCTTTTGCTCCTCCCAATACGGTAGCGTAATAGGTTTGCTGTGCAGGAGGCACGTTGGCCAACATGTTGGCAATATCCAATCCATACTGAGGGTTTCTCATGATCAAATCGGAAGAAGCCGTTAATGTTTTCTGGAAATTCGGATCGTCCTCTGCACTTTCAAGCAGGCTTAGTAACTGCGGCACAGCCGACGGAGCCTCCAATGCCACCAATACTTTTCCAAGTACCCTGTTCAGGCGATTGCTCTGGGCTGGGAAATGTTCATCCAGGTAGCCGATCAACTGATCTCTTACTGCACCTGTGGGGTTACCGTGACGGTCTATCACTACTTCTATCGCTCTGGATAAGTTCATTTGATCTTCCTCATTCAGAGAACCATAATCAATTCCCATCAAAGCTTGCAGCATGGCATTTCTTTGAGAGGCACTTCCATGCCTGGCCATGGCAATCATGGCTTGGGTCAGGGTCCTTGGGTCGCTTTCACTCAATGCTTTGTTTTGCCATTCAGAAAGGGGCTGGTGTTCTACGGCAATTCTGGCAGCATACTGAACAAATCTGTCTTCATGCTTTAAATAAGGCCAGGCAAAATCGATGGCCTCAGGATTGGGACCAACATGATACGCTTCCAGACTTCTTCGGATTTGATGTTCTTCCGGCAAATCAGCTTCACTTAATCCACCGTTACCATCAGCACTTAAATCTCCGGTATAATGCACACGGTACAGATCCGATTCCAATCTTCTTCCCCCTGTCATGAAATACAATGCCCCATCGGGACCAATGACTCCATCAGTTAATGGAAGCGGGGATCCGGAAATGAACTCTTCACCGGTAGCTTTATAGGATCCACCATCAGGCTCCAAATTAATTTTGTACATGATGCCAAAACTCCAGTCAAATGCATACAATGCATTTCTATAGTCTGCCGGAAATTTTGCATTGGTACCGTAAAACACATTGGTAGGTGAGCCCTGACCAATATTCAGAATAGCAGGAAGGTTATCGGTGTAGTCCGGGGACCACTTTTTGTTACCGGTTCTCCATCCATATTCACTTCCGCTTGTTACATGATTGATCCGGGTAGGACGGTACCAGGGCATTCCAAAATCCCATTCCATGTCCGAATCGTAGGTGAAAAGATCTCCTATTTCATTGAAAGCAATATCAAATGGATTTCTATAGCCTACACTGATCAATTCCCATTCTTTTCCTTCGGGGTCAATTTTGGCTACCCAGCCTCCCGGTGCGCCTCTGTTATTGGCATGGCCACGGGGGTCTTTGATTTCAGGGATCAGGTTGTCATCTGCCCAAACCCTTGGAATCCGGTAATGATCCATTTCAGGTACATCAATGTGATTTCCTACAACGATATAAATTGATTGACCATCGGGGGAGACCACCATACTATGGGGCCCATGTTCTCCCGGACTGCCTGTAAATTCCTTAATGGTGGTGATTTTATCAAATTGATCGTCTCCATTGGTATCCTGCAAGCGGTAAAGACCGGTTTCTTTGTCAAATTCTTCATTTGCCCGGTTATTTACCATCACATATAGGCTATTAAAGGCATAAAGTAAACCTTGAGCGTAGCCCATTCCAATTTTGCCATCACCATTCTCTCCGATTATGAGTTTTTCCACCTTCGGAGTCAGCGAATCTGAACCGATTGCAGGTACCTCGAGCCGGTAGATGGCGCCATATTGGTCTACAGTCAACAGCCTGTCCTTATCATCGAAGGTCATGCCCACCCAGGAACCTTGTTCATGTTCTCCCGGGCTGTAAAGGTGTTCTGCCTCAAAACCAGAAGGTAACTTTAACTTGGCTACTTTGGGATCCACATCTTTCTGTTCTCCACTGCCGCCTTCACCACATGCCCCTGCGATTACCAGGAGAAAGGCAGCCATCAGCCAGTTTTTCATTGAATTTTTATAATACATATGTTTGTCATTAATTGGCGATTCTTTATTTATTAAATGTAAAGAAACCTGCTTAAAATTAACCCAATTACCTCGTTAATTAAAGCCAGTAATAGGAAAATTACACCTTTGATCACAATTAACCAAAAACAGCGGAAAGCCTGTATGCTCTCCGCTGTAGGTTAAAGGCTGGGTTATACCGTTATTTTCATGCTACCTGTTGGATCAGAAATGAGGAGTGATCTCCGCTTCTGCAGCCGGCAAGGCATAATATTTGGTGATATTGGTAAAGGCATTGGAACGGAAAGTGGCTCCTGCAGGATAATAATAGTCCTGTGGATTGGCCAAAGCCCTTTGTCCGAAATCTCCAATGATTTCCTGCACCCTGTCTGCACGGGTGATGTCAAACCACCTTTTGTTTTCAAAGGCCAGTTCCACCCTTCTTTCCTTAAAGATGGCTTCTCTCATGTCGGCTTGCCCAGAGGCATCGGTATCCTCCAATCCTGCACGGTCTCTTACCTGATTCAGGTAACCTGCAGCCTCCTCAGTCTTGCCCTGCTCGTTCAGTGCTTCTGCCAGAAAAAGCAATGTCTCTGCGTAGCGGTAAATCGGCCAGTTCATGCCGTGATTGCCATGCAAGTCATGGTGCTTGGCATACTTCTTAATATAGGGATATACCTTGTCCGCACGGTCACTACCTGCAATTTCTACGTAAGCTATAGAAGCATCCTCTCTCAAATCCCCTTCTTCGTAGGCAGCGATAATATCCGGAGTAGGAATGTTATTTCCTTCACCATCAAGGGGTTGTGCATTGGAAGTCCCAGTGATGGGCGTCAACTCCTGAGGAGAAATGGGCCGGGGCATAAAGCTATACAGAAAGCTGCTGTTCAAACCTTCAGGTCCTTCCAGAAACTGCACTTCAAATAGCGATTCTGCGTTGTTTTTATTGCCGACACTTTCAGAAAATACGTCTTCGTAATTTTCTATCAATTCATACTCTCCGCTGCTGACAATCGCCTTCAGCAATGTTTCTGCTTCAGCCCAACGCTTCTGGGTGATAAACACATCTGCGAGTAACATCTGGGCAGCTCCTTTGGAGGCCCTGCCTACACCCTGCTGAGATCGTACCGGCAACAAATTGATAGCGGACTGAATGTCACCTATCAAATGCGTGTAAATCTCGGCTTCGGGAGTCAAGGGCAAGGCAGCTTCCTCCCGGCTGGTCACCGGAGTCAGGTGCAAAGGCACGCTTCCGAAATACCGGGCCAATTCGTAATAGGCATAGCCCCGCAGGAAAAGTGTCTGACCTTTCAGGTTATCCTTTGCCGTCTGGTCAAACTCTACATCGTCGATTTGAGACAATATCTGATTGGTTCTGGCAATGATCAGGTAATCTTGCCTGTATTGGTTCAATACATGCGTATTGGAAGTGATTCCCTGCGCTTCAGGCAAGGCATGATCTGACAGGTCTTCCTGCTGCTCGGTAGCACCAAAGTTAATGTTACGTGCATAAATAGTATTGTCCGAACGCATTTCGCACAATAACCAGGAACGGTCGTTGGCAATGGTTCTCATTGGCGCATAAGCTGCATTTACCGCTTGTTCAAAGTCGGACTCCGTCCTGTAGAAGGTAGCCGAACTCAGCGCAGTTTCGGGTGCTATGGTCAGGAACTCCTCGCAACTTGACAGCATGATCCCCAAAAACGCTAATATGATATGTATTTTTTTCATTTTTTGATCAATTTTAGATGAGAAGCTTCTTTAGAAGGTTATGTTAGCGCCTACCGTAAAGGTCCTTGGTACAGGATAACCAGTTAGGTCAATGCCAGGACTCAGGTTTCCTCCATCGCCATTTCCATTATCTTGCTGGCTAACTTCAGGGTTTGGTCCTCCCCAATAAGGAGTAAAAATATACACGTTCTGAACCGAGGCATAGAGTCTGGCAGACTTAACCACGTTCGAAATTGCTCCAATATTGTACCCTAGTGTAATGTTCTTAATGGTGAAGAAAGAAGCATCCCATACAAAGTTGCTGTTGGCCCAGTCTCTTTCGATACCAGTCACATTTCCACCACCCACGGTGGTTCCGAATATTCCCTCACCCGGATCTTCTGGTGAACGGAAACGTTCGGTTGCTTTTTGTACCATATTGAAAACCCCGTCCAGGTTGGCTGTACTATAGAGATGCCTCATGTACAATTGATGACCATGTGACCCCGAACCGATGATGTTCAGGTCCCATTTTCCATATCGGAAATTATTGGTGATGCCGTAGGTGAAATCAGGAAAAGGATTCCCAATAATGGTTCGGTCATCGTTATCGCCACCTATGGTAATGATACCATCACCGTTGATGTCTTCCAATTTAATAGAACCAACGGTAGACCGGCCAGGTACCTGAGGAGAACTGTTCAAATCTTCCTCATTCATGTAATTGCCTAGTTTCCGCAATCCATAGAATTGACCGAATGGCTGTCCTACCTGCGTAATGTGGAAGGTACCGTAAACCCGGTCAATGCCTTCAGCAAGATCCATTACCTGATTTCGGTTAAAGGAGATATTGGCATTCGTGGTCCAAACCAGTTTTCCCTGGGTATTTCGCGAAGTAATGGCAAATTCATGGCCCCAGAATTTAATCTCGCCTATATTATCTGTGAAACTACCAAATCCGGCTTCCTGTGGAATCTGCACATTGTACAACAGGTTGGTGGTATTTTTGGTATAGAAATCGTAAACAAACTGGATACGATCTTCAAACAGACCCAAGTCCAACCCTATGTCAAACTGCTGGGTGGTTTCCCATCCCAGGAAGGGGTTTTGCAGGGAAGTGACCGCAGCCCCGGGTACTACCGAATTGTTGAAAACATGGTTTACGGTGTTGTTAACCAAAGCATATTGGGTATAGTTACCGATGTTGTTGTTTCCGGTGACCCCGAAACTACCCCTGATTTTGGCAAAGGAAACCTTATCACTGGTATTCAAAAAACCTTCATCTGACATGACCCAACCGGCAGAAACAGAAGGGAATACACCCCAACGGTTTTCAGATCCAAATCGGGAAGAACCATCCGCCCTGATGGCTGCTGTCAGCAGGTATTTACCCTGATAGTTGTAGGTCAACCGGCTAAGAAAGGAAGTCAAAGCCCATTCCTGCACATCCGATATGGTGCTTCCTCTATTGATATTGATCGCACCCTGTACAGTAGGCAGGCGGTCATCCGCATAGGTATTGGCAGCCACCTGTGTACGGTCCAATCGGAATTTCTGATTGGTAAAACCTCCCAGCAACTGGAAATTGTGATCGTTGATAGATTTGGTATACGTTACCGTATTTTCATTCAACCAACTGAATATTTCCCGGTTATCACGAACGGAGGAAGCCACCGTAGGGATGGCGACATTCATACCTGGAGTAGCAGTAGAGGGATTGAAATACAAATACTTGCTGTTTCTGATTTCCGCGTTAATGGTGGATTTGATTTCGAGACCTTCTATTGGCTGGTATGACACATAGGCATTGGACAGCAAATTGGTTTGTTTGGTCTCATTTGTAATTTCCAGAGCTGACCTTACATAATTGGGATAAGCAAATATATTTCCCGTCTCGCTTGGAAAACGGTTAAAATAAGTCAATTCTCCCTCATCGTCGTAGATGGGCATATTAGGCCAGGTATGAAGTGCATTGAACAAAATACCGGTACCTCTGGATCCATCTGTTCTGGGTGTGTTGTCTCGCACATATGTCGGAGCCAGGTTAAAACCCATGGTCAGCTTATCTGATGCCGTGTAATCAGTGTTTAATCGCAATGAAAATCGCTCGTAATCGGTATTCAATACCACGCCTTCCTGATCAAAATAGCCTGCCACCACTGAAGTTCGCATTTTATCGGTATTGGAATTGATCGTCAGGTTGTAGTTTGTTATTGGCGCTGTTTCCAATAATGCATCATACCAATCCTGCGTTTGTCCTTCATACTGGGAAGGATTCTGGAACATTTCCGGTACCGGACGACCTGCATCTTCAAAATACTCCTTCTTGAATTGGGCGAATTCCACTGCATCCATCATTTCCAGCCGGTTATAATGGGGGACATTTTGTAATCCGGTGTATACGTTTAAGGATACCGAAGATTGGCCCGCTTTTCCTCTTTTGGTAGTAATCAAAACCACACCGTTTGCTGCACGTGATCCATACAAGGAGGTAGACGCCGCATCTTTCAAAATGGTAATGTCCTGAATTTCATCGGGATTCAGGGTAGCAATATCTCCCGTAATAGGAAATCCATCTACTACGTATAGTGGGTCACTTCCTGCAGAAACAGATAACTGACCCCTGATCCGGACGTTCATGCCCTGACCGGGCTTACCCGTGGTCTGGTTAATCTGCACTCCGGCAAGCTGTCCCTGCAGCTTCTGCGCCATTTGCGTAGCTGGTATGTCCATCAGGTCATCTCCCTGGATGGTTTGTACCGATCCCGTGATTTCCTTTTTTAACTGGCTACCATAACCCACAACCACTACTTCCGTCAAGTCACTCATGGAAGAAGCCAGCACAATCTCATACTCGGTCTGTCCACCTTGTACCGGTACTTCTTGCGTGGTGTAACCAATGTAGCTCACAGAAAGAACTTCTCCGGATGATGCCTCTACCTGAAACCTTCCATCCAGGTCTGTAACCGTCCCCCGGGTAGTACCTTTAACCAGTACAGAAACTCCCGGCAATGTTTCATTGTCTCCCTCAGAGCGCACCACACCGGATACGGTGCTCTGCGCATAGGAAGCAAAAGTCAATAGCATGGCCGCCATGAATGCAATCAGGCGCCTGCTATCCAAAATTGGGTAACAATCTTTTTTCATAATATTTAGGTTAATTTACATGGATTTATTTAACCACCTTCACAGCTTTACCTGTGAAAATATCCCTAAATTAATCATATATTTTAATAACAGCCATCCTGTACTGTGCTGAATAGAAAAAGCCAATTGTCATTTTGGAAAAATGATCAAACTGGTATTATTAGCACAAGATTTAATAAAAAATGAAATTTAATTCTGACAGAAATGGTCTTTGCACCAATCAAAAGAACTTTCTGTTCGATTGCTCCCCATTCTAAAATATAATACTGAAAATTGAAAAAAGAAAAAAGTAATATCACCGGAAAACAAGACTATATACCCTGCTTTCCGGTGATAATAATCATATTATTATTTTTAATATCCCGGATTTTGCACCAAATCCGAATTGATCCTTATTTGGTCCTGAGGGATAGGAAACAAAATTTCATGGGCCTCAAAGATAAAATCCCCATTGGAAAATGGAATACCCTCTCTTGAAGTAGTGGGGTCGGCACGTTCCCTTAATCCATAATCATTCAGAAAACTTACCAGTTGTTGTGTATCCATGGTCCTTTTCAGATCAAACCAACGGTGGTTTTCAAAGGCCAGTTCGATTCTTCTCTCCTGCATTACAGCCTGGCGGAAGGCATCCTGTCCCAATCCACTCAATGGATCCAGACCTGCCCTTTCCCGGACATCATTCAGGTAACCGAAGGCTGTTCCTGTGGGACCATCCGTCTCATTGATAGCTTCTGCCAGCATTAACAAAACATCTGCATACCGGATAACCGGCCAGTTGTCATTGGTCACCCCTCTGATAGAATGGGGATGGTTAAACTTATTGATAAAAGGAACCCCAACATAATCTCCATCCAGATTGGTATATCCTTCTTTCAGGGATACTTCTTTCCGCAAGTCTCCTTCTTCATAAGCTGCAATGATGTCATTGCTTGGGGTATTCCAGCCTCCGCCTTCCTGACCCGGAAAATCAATCACTGCTCCAAAAGACTCCCTTGGAGCGAATGTATAAATAAAATTACTATTAACTCCAAACTGATTTTCTCCCTGGTATTGAATATCCCAAATGGATTCCTGGTGATTTTTGTTTTGCGGGTCGAATACAGCTGCATAATCCGTCAACAAATCATATCCCAGCGAGGTAACCTGATTCAGTGCCTGTATAGCAGGACCATACTCTTTGCGGGTCAAATGTACTTTTCCCAAAAGGCTCAAAGCCGCCCCTTTGGTCACCCGACCCACTTCATCCTCATAGCTTTCAGGCAAGGCATTGACGGCATCATTCAAATCCGAAAGAATCTGCTGGTAAACGGTCTCTACGGGTTGCCTTTCATATTCAAATGCTTCTGCAGGTGAACTCACAGGTTCGGTGATGACAATCACATCTCCAAAGTGCTGTACCAGGTGGAAATACAGATAGGCCCGGATAAATTTCAATTCTCCTTCCGAACGGGTCTTGATGGCCTCGCTGGCATTGGATTCGGGAAGTTTCTGCAAAGCTGTATTCACATTTACCATCACCCCATAGGTACTGTTGTACAGGTTGGTAATATTGGGAGTGGCCGGATTGTATTGCCAAAACTCCAATGCTTCCAGGGCAGGTCCCTGTCCCCTGTTTCCAGGGTTAAAATGCAAGGTAGTATTGTCGGAAATAAATTCCGTGTATTGCCATTGGTTTAAATGGAGCGGACGCAATTGTCCATATACTCCATTGACTGCCTGAATAACCTGCGTCTCGGTTTGATAGAAATTATCAGCTACCAAAACGGTGGGGTCAGTTTTGTTCAGAAACTCTTCATCGCATGCTGAAAATGCAAGCAATGATCCCAGACAAAACAATTTTATTTGCGTGTTTATTTTCATCTCTTCGGTAGTTTAATGTTTAGAATCTGATGGTCGCACCCAAGGTAAAGGTTCTGGGCATTGGATAGGCTTCATCATCTACCCCTATATTGATTCCCCCTCTACGATTGATTTCCGGGTTTGTTCCTGGAAAATCGGTGAAAAGGAAGGGGTTTTCCGCACTGAAAAACACCCTGGCATTGGGAATCACCGGATTTTTAGGGACGGTGTAGCCCAGGGTAATGTTTCTCAGCCACACATGCGTCGCATCATAAACATAGCGGGAATTGGATTCACGCTGCCATTTCCAGGTATTGGTGGTGGCACCACGTCCATCTCCCGGATTTTCCGCTGATCTCCAGCGGTTTACTCCAGACTGCAGGATGTTAAACACCCCGTCCATGTTCATGGTAGTAGCCTCAATGTTACGGAATACATCATAGTCGAAGGCACCTGTAAACATGAAGTTAAAGTCAAAGCTCTTATAATCTCCGCCAAGGGTAAAGCCCAGAATGTAGGCAGGGTGTGGGTTGCCGATCTCTATCATGTCCTGTTGGTCATATGATATCTCTCCATCTCCATTGGCATCAAAATATTTGTAGGTTCCCGGGATGGCACCATCCTGAGTGGGCCAGGCTTCGATTTCATCCTCCGTATTAAAAATACCCTCCATGCGGAATCCATGCAGCATGGCCAGGGGACGACCCACTTTGGAAACATTGTAAGTACTATAAAAACCACCAGACCAGATCTCGTCATTTTCGCCCCTGATTTCAAGGACTTTATTCCTGTTAATGGTCAGGTTCAGATTGCTCCGCAGGTTTAGCTGGCTGATTCGGGTCCTGTAATCCAGGGCCAATTCCAACCCCCTGTTTTGCACCTGACCCACATTATCCAGCGACTGGGTGAAGCCGGAGATCACCGGCATTTCTACCGATAACAGCATGTTGTCTGTCAAGCGGTTGTAATACTCAGCGGTAAAAATCAAGCGGTTGTCAAACATGGCCAGATCCAGACCTATATCCGTTTGCTGGGATTGTTCCCATCCCAGGTTGGCATTGGCAAAATTGGACAGCACCTGTCCATTGGCAATGGTACCGCCCAGAACGTAATTGGAAAGCCTCATATTGGATAAACTGGAATAATTTCCAATGGCATTGTTACCTGTTATCCCAAAACTGGCCCTTAATTTCAGATCGGTAATCCAGTTGGTCTGAGGCATAAAGGATTCTTCGGAAATTCTCCATCCTGCAGAAAAAGCGGGAAAGTCCCCCCATTTGTTATTGGCACCAAACCTGGAACTGCCCTCTCTCCTGTAAGATGCGGATAGGAGGTACTTGTCATTAAAGGAATAATTCACCCTGGCAAAATAAGCCAGTAGGCTCCAATCTGCCTCACCTGAACTGGATACCTGCCGGATAGCTGCACTCAGGTACCGCACCTGGTCGTTGGCAAACTCGTTTCCATTCCCCTGAAGGAATTTGTAGGTTTCTTCCTGAGCTGAAAATCCCAGCAAACCGTCCACCCTATGGCTGCCCAAGATTTTACTGTAGGAAAGCAATTGGTCTGCGGAGATATTCAGCACTTCATTTCTTCTCTGGTACAAAGTGGCCTCTCTGGGAGGTGCCTGGTTAAAACCGGTTCCGGCCAAGGTCGATGGCCTGAATTCCTTCTGATCCGTATTTTCAAGAATGGCATTGACCGATGTCCTGAATTTGAAATCTTTAAGAAACGAAAATTCCAGGTAGCCATTGGTCAAAAGGTTGTTTTCATTCAGGGTCCTTTCCATTTCATGCAGTTCCTGTACCACATTGGCTGTACCGAATACTCCATGCGTACCGCCGATAAAATCATTGAAACTTCCGTCCTCATTGTAAACGGGGTTCCTGGGATCTGCCCACAATGCCCTTCCTATCAGGGCATCTCTTCCTTCAGTGGAAGCATAATCCTCCCTGGAATGGGAGGCGGCAATGTTCCAACCCATGCTGATAAAGTCATTGATCTTTCCATCGATATTTGCCCTGACGTTAAATCTCTCAAAGCCGGTCTCAATTACGGCACCCTCCTGATTGATATAGCCTACGGAAACCAGGGAGCGGATATCTCCCTTACCAGCAGATAAGGTGGCATTGTAATTTTGAAAGCGGGCGTTTTGATTCATGATCTCCTCAAACCAGTCAGTAGATATGGTGGTTTGCTCCGGAAACCTGAATTCCAAAGGAATTTCTTCCAATGCGGGCTCCCGCTGTTCGAAATAACGAATTCTGTCCACAAAACTATCGTGCTTGAACTGCGCAAACTCTGGCCCGTTCATCATGCGTGTTCTTCTGCCGTCCGGCACATTCTGAATACCGTGGTTGACCACAAAATCCAGGTTAACGGTTCCTTCTTTAGCGGATTTGGTGGTGATCAGGATTACGCCGTTGGAGCCCCTGGCTCCGTAAATTGCTGTAGAGGCTGCATCTTTCAGAACGGTCATACTTTCGATGTCGGCAGGATTCAGGTTCTGTCCCAGGGAAGTTCCTATCGGAAACCCATCCACTACATAAAGCGGCTGGCTACCGGCGCCCAGGGAACCTATACCCCGGATGGTAACTTCCATTTCCTGACCCGGTCTGCCGGTTGGTTGTCTGACCTGCACACCTGCGGCCTGTCCTTGAAGCAAACGAGAAACATTGGTAGTGGGCACATCCCCAATGTTCTCCATATTGATTACCGAAACTGCAGAAGTAATGTCTGCTTTTCTTTGAGAGCCATAGCCTACGACCACGACCTCTCCCAGGTCACCTATAGCGGCTTCCATGCTGATTTCATAGTTGGTTTGGCCACCGGTAACAGCTACTTCTTTGGTTTCAAAGCCGATAAAACTTATGGTGAGTGTTTCCCCTGAGGATGCCTGTATGGCAAAATCCCCATCCATATTGGTAACCGTACCGCGGGTAGTCCCTTTTACAAGGATGGAAACCCCCGGCAGCGGCTCAGCATCTTCTGCTGCTACGACCTTTCCTGTAATCTGCCCAGCCTGTTGGGCATAGCCTTGAAAGGTCATCAACATCAGAAAAGCCATTACTGCAATTCCAGACCCCCTGAGGGCAGAATAGTAACATTTTTTCATTGTTTTTTGAGTTTAGTTAAAATTGAATCGTGATTCTAAATAAACCCAAATTCTCCTGAAATACTATCCTGCACTATCCTGTTTAAATAAAATAATATAATGGTATAAAACTAAATGAAAAGTAAATAATGTCGATTTTTAAAAAATAAAGAATTAAAAGTGAAACTTATAAACCAAAGAAGACGCTCTCCGTTCGGCGTGAAGAAATAAATTGGTGGAAACAAAAAAGGGCCATGTGGCCCTTTTTTATGTAATGTAAATGTGAGTTGAAGCTTATTTCTTCACCCTGATTTTTTCTTTGATCTTGGCAGATTTGCCTTGTCTTCCTCTCAGGTAGAAAAGTCTTGCTCTCCTCACCTTGCCCTCACGGAGCACTTCGATCTTCTCCAGACTGGGAGAAATGATGGGAATTATTCTTTCCACACCAATCCCGTTGGATATTTTTCTTACCGTAAATGTCTCCCCATTGGTATTGACATTTTTCCTTTGGATTACGGTTCCCTGAAACTGCTGAATACGCTCTTTGGCACCCTCAGTAATTTTCACGTGAACATTGACGGTATCGCCGGCTTTGAAAGCAGGGAATTTCGATCTTGCGTCTTTGTAATCCTGTTCTACGAATTTAAGTAGTTCGCTCATTGCTTTACTATTTTGCTTCTCGCTGATATGGATACCCGGGGGATATCCTTGATTGTCTTAATTATCGTTTCGTTCTTCTATATTATCGCCTTTTTCAGCCGAAATACCTCCAGCAATTAAATCTGGCCTTCTTTCTCTGGTCCGGCGAACCGATTGTTCAAATCTCCATGATTCAATATTTGCCGCATGCCCTGACAGCAAAACCTCAGGTACCTTCCAGCCATCAAAATCGGCCGGTCTGGTGTAAACAGGAGGAGCCAGGAGCCCATCCTGAAAGGAATCTGTCAGTGCAGAAGTTTCATCGTTCAACACGCCCGGAAGCAAACGGATGATGGCGTCTGTCACCACCGCTGCAGCCAACTCTCCTCCGGAAAGCACAAAGTCACCAATACTGATTTCTCTGGTGATCAAATGCTCTCTTACCCGCTCATCTACTCCTTTATAGTGACCACAAAGGATGATCAGGTTTTTTTTCAGAGACAGTTTATTGGCCATGGACTGGTTGAAAGAGTCTCCGTCCGGTGTCATGTAAATGACCTCATCGTATTGCCGTTGGCTTTTCAAGTCGGTCATGCAATTGATAATGGGTTCGATCATCATCACCATTCCTGCTCCACCGCCAAAAGCATAATCGTCTACGTTTCTCTGCTTACCGATACCATACTTTCGCAAGTCATGAAGCCTCACTTCAGCCAGGCCCTTATCCTCCGCTCTTTTCAAAATAGAGTGGGAGAAGGGACCTTCCAGAAGTCCGGGCAATACGGTAATGATATCAATACGCATATCAATCTTCCAGGTAAATGTCAAGCAAGCCTTCCGGCAAACGGCAGAAAACTTTTTTCTCTGCCTTATCTACTTTTTGCAAAATACCTTCCTGAATGGGGATAAGCACTTCTTTTTCCTTGTATTCCATTCCTATCAGATCCTGGGTATCCAGGTCATAAATGACCTTTACCTCTCCCAATTCGCCCATATTTTCATCTATTACGGTAAAGCCTACCAGTTCATGAAAATAATATTGGTCTTCCTTGAGTTCCGGTAGAGCCGAAAGGGGAAGGAAAAGTGCCGCTCCCACCATGGGCTTGACCTGATCTACATGGTCAAACTCTTCAAATTTTGCCAGGAACTTGTTATTGGGCTGGGGTACCATGTGTTCCAGAATGAAAGGTACCAAACGGTTGGACTTTTCGACGAAAACATGATTTAAATCCTCATAGTCTTCCGGAAAATCCACATCCAACACCAGCAACAACTCCCCGTGCAAACCATGAACCTTGGCGATATGGCCCAATTGAAAACAATTGTCTTTGTTCATGGCTGAAGGTAAATTTAATCTTTTTTGTCTTCTGAATCAGCAGACTTATCAGCTGCGGGAGTTTCTTCCTTAGGGGTATCAGCAGCTTTAGCTTCGCTTTTAGCGGCTTCTTCCTTTTTAGGAGCTTCTTCTGTAGCTGCTTCAGCAGGTTTTGCTTCTGCTTCAGGAGCTTCTTCCTTTGGAGCCTCTTCCTCAGCAGCCTCGGCAGGTTTTGCTTCTTCCTTAGGTGCTTCAGCAGCCTTGGCTTCCGCTTCAGCAGCGGCAACCGCGGCGGCAGCATCGTCCTCTCGTTTCTTGATGGCATCAAGTCTGGCCTGGTTCTTGGCAGCTTCCGCTTCCAATGCAGCCTTTTTGACACTGTCTTTTGCAGATTGGATTTTATCCACTTTGCTGGCGATAGTCTTCTCCTTGTTTTCTAACCAGGCCTGGAATTTTTCATCCGCCTGTTCCTGGGTGATCGCACCCTTAACCACACCGATTTGCAGGTGTTTTTTCAACATCACACCACGGTAGGAAAGCATGGCTTTCACCGTATCTGTGGGTTGTGCTCCATTCATCAACCATTTTAACGCACGGTCATTGTTGATGTTAATGGATGCGGGGTCAGTATTGGGGTTATAAGACCCGATCTTTTCAATAAAGCGTCCATCTCGTGGAGCCCTTGCATCAGCTACTACTACATCATAGATGGCCATTTTTTTCCGGCCCCTACGTGCTAATCTGATTTTTACTGCCATATTATATTGACTTTTAGTGAATTGATGGAACCCGTCCATCCTTAATTTTTGGACTGCAAAGATAAGGCATTAAAATCAAAAAGAACAATAAGCCCATCTTTTATTTGTGAAATAGTAAAATAATGGTTTAAATTGCGGTGTTTTTCGGGGGATAAGCCCCTGATTTTGGCTTAAATAAAACCTTAAGGGCTGTTTTTCAATAAATTAGCCTTTCAAAAAAGCATGGCCTCGTAGTTCAACGGATAGAATACCTGCCTGCCGGCAGGCAGGGAAGTTTCCTGAAATTATGACAGAATCCTACACAGTTTATGCGCTGAAAAGCCTTTTTGATGGACGTATCTATGTGGATTTCACGAGTGACATGGAAAAAAGGCTTAAGGAACATAATGCAGGAAAAACAAAATCCGCAAAAGGCTTTAGACCTTGGATTTTAATTTATACTGAGATAGCAGAAACTAGGCAGAAAGCCCGAGAAAAAGAAAAATACTTAAAATCTGGCATTGGTAAAGAATTTTTGAAATCTTTGGAGTTATAGTAATTTGGCCTCGTAGTTCAACGGATAGAATACCTGCCTGCCGGCAGGCAGGGAAGTTTCCTGAAATTATGACAGAATCCTACACAGTTTATGCGCTGAAAAGCCTTTTTGATGGACGCATCTATGTGGGTTTCACGAGTGACATGGAAAAAAGGCTTAAGGAACATAATGCAGGAAAAACAAAATCCACAAAAGGCTTTAGACCTTGGATTTTAATTTATACTGAGATAGCAGAAACTAGGCAGAAAGCCCGAGAAAAAGAAAAATACTTAAAATCTGGCATTGGTAAAGAATTTTTGAAATCTTTGGAGTTATAGTAATTTGGCCTCGTAGTTCAACGGATAGAATACCTGCCTGCCGGCAGGCAGGGAAGTTTCCTGAAATTATGACAGAATCCTACACAGTTTATGCGCTGAAAAGCCTTTTTGATGGACGTATCTATGTGGGTTTCACGAGTGACATGGAAAAAAGGCTTAAGGAACATAATGCAGGAAAAACAAAATCCACAAAAGGCTTTAGACCTTGGATTTTAATTTATACTGAGATAGCAGAAACTAGGCAGAAAGCCCGAGAAAAAGAAAAATACTTAAAATCTGGCATTGGTAAAGAATTTTTGAAATCTTTGGAGTAATAGTAATTTGGCCTCGTAGTTCAACGGATAGAATAGAAGTTTCCTAAACTTTAGATACAGGTTCGATTCCTGTCGAGGCTACAAAAAACCCCTTATACAAGCTGTATTCGGGGTTTTTGTGTTTTGGGGGACAGTTTGGGTTTCAAATTTTCCCCATCCACCCCAACAAAGTATTGTAAACCCTGGACCAGCTGCGCTGAAACCGCAGGGGGCCGTTCAGCTGCTGCTGAAAAAAATCGGCGTGCTTTCTATTCAAATAATCAATCCGCTCCCGCTTTTTTCGGCCGGTTCCCGTCTTTTTCCGCTTGCTATCCGGCGTCATCCGGTAATAAAATCCAACAAAAGGAAGCTGAACTACCTCCCCTCCATTTTTGAGCATTTTGATCCAAAATTCCCAATCCTCCCGGCCCATGTGCATGTCTTCAGAAAAGCCTCCTACCGCTATTGCATCTGCTTTCCGGAACAGGGCTGCCACAAAAATCATGTTGTCCCTGGCCAGGGCCCGAAGGCTGAAGGGTTTTAATTTCCAGGGTTTTTGCCCTGCTTCGGAAAATTTTACCGCCTTGCAATAGACGACTTTCACCTCTGGCCGATCCCCTAGCAGCCCCACTGCGGCCCCAATGTAGTCCGCAGAAATCTTATCATCGCCATCCAAAGGCAGGATGATTTCTCCTTTGGCTGCCTTAATACCCGTATTTCTGGCTTTGGCCACTCCACCGTTGACCTGCTCAATGACAGTAAGTTCTTCATGCTTTTCCTTCAGGTGCAGGGCAATTTCCAGGGAATCATCCGTAGAACCATCATTGACGATCAGCACTTCAAGGGGGCGATACCTGGAGGCCAATACCGATTGCACGGTTTCCGTTAGGTATTTCCCCTGGTTGTAGCAGGGGATGACTACAGAAACCAATGGATTTTTCATCGCTCAAAAAATTGGGAAAATAGCGGATTGGATCGTTTCAATGCCAGCGTATTCGGGCCGAATTTCCGGGTGCCGTAGCCATTATCCTGCAAAAGGGAAAGGCAGGCAGCATAATCCGCCTCTTTTAAACCCACGTTTTCAAATACCACTGCCTCCGGCTGGCTTTTGGGTATATCAAATATGCGGATCACCTCCAGGTCATAGCCCTCAGCATCGATTTGCAGCAGGTCTATGTGATCAAGCCCATAACGCTGTATCAGGGTATCCGGAGCAATTACCTCCACCTCTTCCTGACTGATCCATTTGTTTTTATCTTCCGGGATCTCAATGCCGAATTTTTCGCAATTGGTAGCGACAATACCCTCCTCAAAGGCCTGTTCAATTTTTTCCCTGGAAAAGGAAGTCAGTCCGGTCGCCCAGCGCATATTGGAAAATCCGATTTTAAAAATAGGTTGGGTGCCATCTTTCTCACCTATGGCGGCACAAACCGTTTTTATGCCTTCATTTTTAGCATAGATCTTTTTCAGGAATTGGTGGTACACGTCTGGCTGGGGCTCCAGCAAAACGCCTTTCCATCGGTCCCTTTTGATAAATTTATGAATGGGATCATGTGTGATGCCATCGTTGGCCCCTATCTGTATAACCGTAAAACCAGATCTTTTGGACAAGGAATAGCTGCTGAGAAATTCACTCAGGCTACCTTTGCCAGGATTGTAAAAATACTTGTAGAAACCCACAAAAGCCGGGTTATTGGACGCACTTAGCTGGAAACGCAGGGCCTTCCATTGGCTTTGTAATTTTCTCTTGAGCGGCAAAAATAATGATTTCATAATCCTTATGTCCAAACCTTCTGTTAAATATGGCTGCCCCTTTACCAGATAAGCCTGCCTTGATCCATTGAAACCTTGTTTTTAGCTTAGAGAAAGCCCCTAAACTGCTGAAGGAAGCGGATATCGTTTTCTGTAAACAACCTGAGGTCATTGATCTGGTATTTGAGCATGGCAATGCGCTCTATACCCATTCCAAAGGCAAAACCGGTATATTTTTCCGAATCTATGCCGCAATTTTCCAGCACATTGGGGTCTACCATACCAGATCCGCCGATTTCCACCCAGCCGGTACCTTTACAGATATTGCATCCTTTGCCTCCACAAAGCTGACAGGAAATGTCAATTTCCGCACTGGGCTCCGTAAATGGAAAAAAGGAGGGCCTGAACCTGACCTGGGTATGCTTACCAAAC
Source organism: Cyclobacterium plantarum (assembly GCF_011290685.1). Taxonomy (GTDB): domain Bacteria; phylum Bacteroidota; class Bacteroidia; order Cytophagales; family Cyclobacteriaceae; genus Cyclobacterium; species Cyclobacterium plantarum. The sequence continues at coordinate 259,719 of NZ_JAANYN010000003.1, read as the reverse complement.
ATTTCTTTGGCAAAGTGATACAGGGTTTGCTTCAGATTGGCAAAACTGACATTCTCATCCACATAAAGGCCTTCCACCTGGTGAAAGATACAATGCGCCCTGGCAGAAATGGCCTCATTCCTGAAGACCCGTCCCGGAGAAAGGGTCCGTATGGGGGGCTTTTCATTTTCCATGACCCTTACTTGCACCGAGGAAGTGTGCGTCCTCAGGGCAATATCAGGATTTTTCTCAATAAAGAAGGTATCCTGCATTTCCCGTGCGGGGTGATTTTCAGGAAAATTCAGGGCAGTAAAATTATGCCAGTCATCTTCGATTTCCGGTCCCTCCGAAAGATTGAAACCAATTCTTTCAAATATTTCAACAATCCGCTGCCGGGTGGCAGTAAGGGGATGAATACCCCCAACAGGCCAGGAAGTGGGGGGGAGGGTCAGGTCAATGCCCTGGTTGGCCTTTTTTTGTCCCCCATTGTCGATTTGTTGGATCAGGGCCTGAAATTTTTCTTCTGCCAGTTGTTTGACTTCATTGACCTGCTGTCCGTAGGCTTTCTTATCTTCGTTGGGAATATGCCTCATTTCAGCAAAAAGAGCACCCACCACACTTTTTTTACTGATAAAGCGCATCCGGTATGCTTCCAGCTCTTCCCGATTTTCTGCATTGGCTGCTGCAATTTCCGCTTTGATCTGATCTATTTTTTCGCTTTGCATGCGCAATTTGGTCTTTTTAAGACCACAAATCTAAAATAAAATATTGAGGTGACCTACCTTTTAAATCAGGTAAAAATTATTCTTGCCCCTGGATTTGAGCTTCCTCCTCTTCTTTTCTGGGAATTTTGGGTTGCATCAAGCCCGAACTTCCCATCAAACCTGAAAAGGTAGCCTTCCACATGTAATTAAAAATGAATTTGTGAGTCATGCGCTCCATATAGATAGGCGAGGACACCAACCGGTTAAAAATGGGACGTGGATTATTTTTTCGCATGGCCAGGGCATTGATAACGAAAGTAAGTATGCCTTTTCGCCCCCCCGCTTCCCTGAGGGTGCGCTCTTCAAGAAGCCGTACTTTCAAATCGTTGTATTTCAATGTCATTTCACCTATGGCCTTGTTCTGATCCGCAATAAAATGCCAATCTCCACCTTTGATGACTCCTCTCTCAACGGTAACAAAAGCGTTGGATTCTAAGATGGAATTGATCACCGGAAGCTCAAAGGAATTTACGCTGGCCTTGACTTGAAGGGGATAAGGTTCCTTAAAAGTCATGGAAACATCAACTGCCAGTTGGGCCGCCTGGTTGATCTCAAATGATGCATTGATAAAAGCCTTGTCTCTTTCTTCCCCAAATGCTCCCAGCCTGAAGGGATACATTTGGGCATTCATCTTTGTAAAGCTTATTTCTCCTGGCACCATACCCTTCTCGGGAAACTCCCTGTACCTGAGGCGGCCATCTTTGACGATAAGGGTATCCAGGTCCAGTACCATTCCTGCTGCTTCCATCAATTGCTGAGGCATGGGTTTTACCACCGTGGTATCCTCTGTTACCCTTTTGTCCCTAAAAACCTCTGCATAGGGAGCAAAAAGTGTCATGGACCGGGCTACCAACTTTTCTTCGGCGATAAATTTCCCAGCTTCCAAACCATCGATAACCAGCCTGGGAACATAAACTTCTGCCACATCTGTCTGCTCGCCCACCTTTCTGGCATAGGCGTAGCGGCCTACTTTCGGAAAAAAGCGTACATCATTCAACACGAGCTTATTTTCTGAAATCAACACCTGACCAATATCCAGTTGGTTGAGGCTATCCGGTAATTCCAGGCTGTAGTCTTTTAATTCCAACTGGAAATCCTTGTTGAAAAAAAATGCTGTGTTAATGGTTTGATTTTGAGTAAAGTCAAAATTAAGGTCGCTGAGGATCAAACTCAGGTTATTCAATGCTGTGAGCTTGGTGGTATCGGCTTTATTCATCCAGGAAAGTTTGCCTCCGGTGAGTTTAAAATTTCTCACCAACAGGTTTTCCAGCACATTTTGTCCAGTTTCATCTTTTTTCTCACCAGGCTTGAGCCGGGTCATATTTTCCTTACCATCCAGGTAGAGACTGACTTCCGGATCGGTCAGCTCCATTAAAGAAACATCCAACTCGCCGGTTTTTTGAAAGCTTTTCAGTGACCGGGTGCTTATTGAAACTTTGGGCACCCTGGCTTTCAGGATTGGAATGCCTTTGATACCAGTAAAATTTCGGGGAACCACACTAAGGTTCTCCAGAATGATTTCTTCATCCCTGGAATCAAGTTCTATATTGGAGAAATTAATGGAATGTATACTGTCCTTTAAAGCCAGGGAAAAATCGTCGACCCCCAGGCTCATATTGGAAAAGAAACTGGCAATGTCCCCTTCTGCAAGTCTGGCAGAATCAAGAAGAAAATCAGCGATGGCAATGTTTATGCCTGTTTTGATCAAATCCAAATCTTTCCCCTCCTGATAATAGGCTACATTAAAAGAGGCATTTGAGGTAAGTATGGAATCTATCCTGATCACCTCAATTGTATTGGGCAAATTACGGCTTCTGGAATTTTCTTCTTCCGCTTCATCCCCAAACTCCCGGTTAATGGAGAGCTTCACTGCGGCATCTGAAAGCCGGAGTTGGGATAAGGAAAGGGTATTGTCAAAAAGAAAGGCTTCCAGATCCACACCGCTAAAACTGAGCTCGGGAATAACAGCCTCAATACTCACTTTTGAATCCAAATAGCTGTTTGGCATTAAGCGGACATTGAAGGTATTGATCTCTTCTCTGGCCGAATTAAAGGCTATTCGCTCCGCCACTATGTTGTATTTCCCGTTGGCTATATTAAACAAATAATTGTTCAAATTAACATCTACCTCCTCTGCGAATAGGGTGCGGTTTTCAGTTGGATCTATGTTTTCATCCAGGTAAAAATTCCTGATTTTTACCGCTATATCATTCTCTGCAAAGGTCCTGAACGTTTCATTGGCAAAATTTTCGTAAACAAAAGTCCCCTCGGCTATGCTCAACGAATCAATGCCCACCTCCCTGAAATAGTTTGAAATAAGATTTAAAATATCTCCCCGCTCCAGCTGGGCCTGTTGGGCTTCATCACTGGGAATATATTTGGACCAGCGTATGATTGGGCTTGGGATATCGATATGGTTGATAAACAAACGTTCATCAAAATAAGCCTGATTGATATCCACTCCCGTGGCCAAAAACTCCGGTATCTCAATGTCCAGGACAGTGGTCTTGTCATACCTTTCCAAAACAGGCATTATGTCCTCCGGCGAATGAGGCTTGAGCCGGAAGCCATTGATCAAAAGTAACTCATCATTGGTATCTATCAGTATCTTGTCTGCGGCAAACAGGTGCAGGTTATCTGATAATTTCAAGGCATAATCACTGATCTCCAAACGAAGGTTGTCTGCGAGGAAAATTCTGGAGGAAGAATCTGTTTGCTGTTGCTCATCCAATTGGAAATTTTCAAGGACAAAGTCTATCCTGCCGAAGGAAAGGCTGTCCTGCCGCACCCTGAGGTGATTGTCCAGGACCAGACTGCCTTCTTCCATTTCCAGTTTTTGGATGTATATGGCTTTCAAAAAACCCCGGGTAAGCTGTGAGAGGGCTGTCATAGATACAGGGGCTTTATCCCGTGAAGCATTGCCCAAAATATCTTTTATGACCACGTCGGGCGCCCTGATCATCAACTCCCCAATATCAATGATCTTTTCATTATAAATTTTCCTGAGATTGGCATTGGCAAAAGCCAATTGGGGTACTTTGATTTCAAACAGGGAAATATCTGAAAGGCTGTCCTCATCAACAATGGGCATTAATTCCACGTTATTGATGGTCACCCGGTCTTCAAATGAGGAAAGATAGATATCCTGGCCCGATACCCAATGAATTTCGTCTGCCAGGGCTATCCTTGCTTTTTTGATTTCCAGGCTGGCATCCTCAGCGTAAAAAAAACTGTTTTCGCGCAATGCTTCATCCTGTCCTATATAAACATCCTCCATTGAAAACCGAATGTCTTCGGCTTCTATTCGGTTCTTATTGGGGGAAGCAACCCCTCTCTGAAGAAATTGTCCATGATTGATGGTAAGGTGCTGGATCGAAATGGATGTCAATACCTCCCGGATAAGTTCATATAGATCAGTGGTCCTTCTTTCACTTTCCAGGGTGGACCTGTCGGTGTAAAGCACAAAGTCAGGCGCATCAAGATTCAGGTCCCCCACATTTACTTCCGCCGTCTGAAACATCTCCATGATGTCTGCATCGGCCAGCTCTAAATGGTCCAATGAAATTTCGTAATATACATCAGCCGGTTTCTCCAGATCCGGCACCACCTGAAGCATTTCGGCCTCGATTCGTTTTTCCAATGAAGAGATGGACACTTTTTGGGCTGCTACCCTATGGATGCTATCTGCCAAAACAATATCAAAGTTGTCAAAATCCAATTCAAAACCTTCAATTCCGAATGGAGTCAATTCGCTTTTTTCCTTACTTAGGTGGATGTTTTTTACATACAAATTGGTATTGGAGGCTGATATGGATTTTTGGCTGATAAAATTTTCTATCAATAAATTGGCCTGGTCCACATAAAAATCACGTATAAAAATTTCCTGAATCTTGGTGCCCAAAGATTTTTGAATTTCAGCTTCCAATAGCTGAAGCGGACTTTCATCCTCATTTTCCGGTAGTTCAGCCTGTTGTCGGGCTTGTACCACAGGTGAGCTCAGGCGAAGCACACCTATGCTTAAACTGCCGCTATTCCGGGAATAGCCCACACCCAATATATCCAGGTTTTCAAGTGATATTTGGTAATAAGGTATCCTTTCCCGGTCAAAAACCTCCGGATCGATAGGATAAAGGGTAAATCCCTCAACGAAAACACCTACCTGAAAGAGAGATACATATACCTTGTCAAAGTCTACTCCGTATTTCCCAGCTGAGGCTTTTTCTACCTGCTGTTTGATGTATTCCCTGAAAAGCCAGTCGCTCCCAAAATAGAGTCCCGCCTGCAGGGCCAACAACAAGAAAACAATGATCCCAAATACCTTCAGCCATCGCTTTCGCCTGTTACTTTGCTGTCTTGTATTTAAATTATCTTCACCCATTTGCCAGTTCAAGAATACAAAATAAAGTGGATATTATTCAATAATGACCAACAAAAGAAAAGTTGCATCAGGATTTGGGCATAAAAAAACCGGAAATTATTCGGTAAAATAATTTCCGGTGGAAAACTTTTGCTGTAGGAGAAGGATTCGAACCTCCACGGAGCCGTTAGGCAACACATTGAGCTCGATGTGTGCTTTATCCAGTACACCAGATAAATCTGGATCCTCCACCCCCGAGACAGGAGGGCTTGTCTGCCAATTTCAACATCCTACAATTAGTACCAATAAAATAATGGTTGGTTTAAAACAGAAACCAAATATTATATTGATGCTTCAAATGTAATGAATTCCTCCATTTGAAGAAATTTTTTTATATAAAAATGTGTTTTTTTATAAATTTAAAAATTAATTAAGGTATTTAATTCATTTTTGGCAAAAAGCAACTTGTTTTTATTATTTTAATTAACAATTTAATAATCTCTTATTTTTGATATTGAACATAGTTTTTCCATTTCTGAATAACAGATTCCATATCTGCAGGGATTTCACTGTCAAAAAACATCTCTTTTCCGGAAACAGGATGGATAAATCCCAGGGATTTGGCATGCAAGGCCTGCCTCGGCAAAAGTTCAAAACAATTTTGTACAAAGGTTTTATACTTGGAAAACTGCGTTCCCTTTCTGATTTTGTCCCCTCCATACACCGGATCATTAAACAATGGATGTCCCAGGTATTTCATATGAACCCTGATTTGATGTGTTCTTCCGGTTTCCAATGTGCATTCAATCAAACTGACGTACCTCAGCCTTTGTATCAATTTCCAATGGGTGACGGCTGATTTACCTGTCTCCCCATCGGGATATACCTGCATTACCTTTCTGTCCTTTAGTCCCCTACCAATGGGCACATCAATGGTTCCCTCTTCTTCTTTCATCTCTCCCCATACCAGGGCCAGATAACTGCGCTGTATGCTGTGGTCAAAAAACTGCTTGGCAAGATGAGTCATTGCCTTTTCGGATTTGGCCACCACCAAAAGCCCGGAAGTATCTTTATCTATGCGGTGTACCAGCCCGGGGCGACCTGAATTTCCGGGCAATTCAGGCAGACTTTTGAAATAATAAGCCAATCCATTTACCAGGGTTCCGGTCCAGTTTCCATGAGCGGGGTGCACTACCATTCCTGCGGGTTTACATACCACCAACAGGTGCTCATCTTCATACCGGATATCCAAAGGAATGGGCTCGGGAATCACATCCGGATCCTTTCTGCTCCTTTCCATGACAAAACTGATCAGATCCCCTGCCTTGGTCTTGTAATTGGATTTTACAGAAAGGCCATTTACTTTCACCTCCCCATCTGTGATGCGTTGTTGCACTTTGTTTCGGGAAGCATTGGCTACTTTATCGGTAATGAACTTGTCTATGCGCAAGGGACGCTGCCCCGGATCAACAAACAATTCGATGCGTTCAAAATAGGATTCCTCTTCCGGTAATTCCTCGTCTATGGATTTAGTCATGGTACAAAATTAGGATTTGATCAAAAACAATCGGTATTTTATCATTAAAATCCACAAACCTTTCAGTTGCTGATAATCATCAGCTGCTGGTTACACCCGAAATATGCAAGAGAAATTCCATTGCAGTCTGATCCCAAGCCCTGTAATATAGACCGGGTTTAAGTCAAATGAGTAAAACCTGAAGGTTTTTTCTCTAAAAGCTTCAGCACCTGGGCAGCAGGTACTGCGGATTTATGTTGTTATCAAATAATTGGATAATTTACTTTGAAAAAGCATTTATTGCCCTTTTACCAAACCCTTCAACTGCCTCTGCTCGGGGAAAAACAAATACAGGTTGTCGTTAAAAGGCTGGACCTTTTGCATCCGCTGATACAGGGAAACAAACATTACAAGTTGCTGCACAACATTCGGGCAGCGAAGGAAAGAGGATATGCCAAAATCCTGACTTTTGGTGGTGCTTTTTCAAACCATATCCATGCAACCGCTATTTCAGCTGCACAAAATGGCCTGCAATCCATCGGTCTGATCAGGGGCGAAATCCCAAGACCTCTCAATCCCACTCTGTCTGACGCCGAAAATCAAGGCATGCAACTGTATCCCATGCCCCGGACAGACTATCGGGGGAAACAATCTCCATTAGTATTGGAACAGCTCAGGTTAAAATTCGGCGAGGTTTATATTATTCCGGAAGGAGGCACCAATGCCCTCGCCATCAAAGGCAGCCGGGAAATACTGGATCCAGAAGATAAGTTAATGGACGTAGTGGCTGTTCCAATAGGAACCGGGGGAACTTTTGCCGGTTTGCTGGCAAGTGCCTCCACAAACCAGCAGGTGTTGGGCTTTTCGGCTTTAAAGGGAGCATTTATCCATCAGGAAATCAGCAAGCTTTTGGAGGATCAGCAGATCAACCCTTCTTGTTCCTGGGACATCCATACCACTTACCATTTTGGCGGGTATGGCAAATTCAAACCTGAACTGATCGCGTTCATAAAAGAAATTAAAGAGACTTGCGGGCTTCCACTCGAACCATTATATACAGGTAAAATGCTATACGGTCTAATGGATCTGATAAGGAATGATGCTTTTCACAAAGGCACCCGGATTCTACTCATTCACACAGGAGGTCTTCAGGGCATCAGAGGATTTAACCAGCGCTTCAAAACCGATCTGTGATTTAAACCGCTCCAGCTACGACTACCTGATGCAGGATTTCTTCATAATCCAAACTATCCCAATTTTGGGTAATCAGCGGATCACTCATCACCCGGTCCATTACTTTCTCCTGAAGCTTTCCAATGGCATAAGCTTCGGAATATTTCATTTCTGAGAATGTCACCATGCTGTACAGCGGCACCCATTCCTCAGGGAAAAGTTCATGTAACCTGGCTTCAATTTTCTTCCTGATCAGAAATTTGGGATCGGCTACATTATCGCTCATCTCCACAAAATTATCCATGGCCAACTGACAGATGGCATCGGTATCCGGTTTCCGGCCCTTTTGGAATTTTCCGAAAACCAAGTCCCAGGAAGAGGTGCCATATTTGCCCACCAATCCATCTAAAATGGAGCAATCTTCAAAACCACAGTTCATGCCCTGCCCGTAAAATGGCACCATGGCATGTGCTGCGTCTCCTATCAGCAAGGTATTGTTATCTGTCCACGGATAACATTCCGTATTGATCAAGGCTGCTGTGGGATTCCGCTTGAAGTCCTGCAGCAAAGTAGGCATCAAATTATATGCATCATTGAAATGCGTTTTGAAAACCTGCTCTACATCCTGCTCATCATGGATGTTTTCAAAACTGACCTTATACCCTTCAAAGGGTAAAAAAAGCGTACAGGTAAAGGACTTATCCAGGTTGGGAAGTGCTATCAGCATGAATTTTCCCCTTGGCCATATATGTAAGGCATTCGGATCCATCGCAAAATCACCCTCCGGAGTAGTGGGAATGCTCAGTTCCTTGTAGCCATGTGATACATATTGTTGGTTAAAATTAAAACGCAGCTGGCTTTGAAAGGCATTTCTAAGGGCTGAATAAGCACCATCAGATCCGATCAACACCTCTGCGGCTATATTTTTGGAAGAACCATCAGCCAGGCTAAAGGTAACTTCCCTTTTGGCCACATTGACATGCTCTACCTTATGTTGAAAATAAATGGATGCACCCTGCTCCTCTGCTTCATCCAGGAGTATTTTATTGAAAGCATTCCTGCTTATGGAGTAAATGGCCTGATTTTCCTTTCCATAGGGCTGGAAAAAGGTGTCGCCATGCTCATCATGAATCCTCCTGCCATACATGGGTTGCGTATAAGGTATGACCTTGTCCTTAATACCGGCTCTTTCTAGTGCTTTCCAACCACGATAACTTAAAGCCATGTTGATGGAACGGCCTTCTCCTGAGGTATCTACCTGTCGCCAATCTTGTCTTTTTTCATAAATGGCTACATCCAACCCTCTTTTTCTAAGGTAAATGGCCAAAAGGGAACCGATCAATCCTGCTCCCAGTAAGTTTATTTTTTCTTTCTTCATTGATTCAATAGGTTTTGGGGGTCTCTGATTCTACTGTCCCTCCTTCATGGATGATTGCACCATTTTACCGAAGGCAAAAACATCCTGAAAACTGTTGTACAAAGGTGTGGGGGCGAGTCTGATCACATTGGGGTTTCTCCAATCGGCTACCAGCCCTTTTGCCGTCCAGGAGTCAAATATTTCTTTGCCCGCTTTATGAATAGACAAAGAAAGCTGACAGCCCCTTTCATTTGGTTTTGAAGGAGTTATCAATAGAAACTCTTCTGGCCCACCAATTGTTTCACGAATAACAAACTCCAAATACCCGGTCAATAGTTCAGACTTGGTGCGTATTTTTTCCATGCCTGCTTCAGCAAAAATATCCAGTGATGCCTGATGCGCTGCCAGGCCTAAAACAGGGTCATTGCTCAACAACCAGCCATCTGCCCCGGGCATGGGATCAAAGGTTTTTTCCATCAAAAAGCGTTTCCCCTCATCATGTCCCCACCAACCTGCAAAACGGGGTATATTTTTGTCCTTTCCATGTTTTTGGTGGACAAAAATTCCCGAAACATTGCCGGGTCCGGAGTTGAGGTACTTGTAGCTGCACCAGGTGGCAAAATCCACTCCCCAGTCATGCATGGCCAGCGGCACATTACCAATGGCATGGGCCAAATCAAAACCCACCTTAATTTCATGAGAGGAGGCTTCCTTGCCGATGGCTTCCATATCAAAAAACTGGCCGGTATAATATTGCACTCCAGACATCATCACCAATGCAAGCTCATCCCGGTGTTCCCGGATTTTTTCAAGAATATCATTTGTCCTGAGCAAATGCTCACCCGGTCTTGGGCTCATTTCTATGATGGCCTCATCCGGATGGTACCCATGGTAGGCTACCTGTGAGGCCAAAATATATTGGTCTGAAGGGAAGGCCCCGGCTTCTGTAAGGATTTTAAATCGCTTCCCCTCAGGCCGGTAAAAGGAAACCAGTAAGAGGTGAAGGTTGACACTCAGGCTATTCATGGCTACAACCTCCTCCGGAAGTGCGCCCAATAAATTGGCCAGAATAGGCTTGGAAGGCTTGCGGGCATCCACCCAGGGTACAGTACCCTCGAAATGTCCATCCACACCCTTATCGGCCCATTTTTTTAAATCCTTATTGATATGTGCCGCAACTGTTTTCGGTTGCAGTCCCAGGGAATTCCCACAGAAGTAAATAACAGGCTTGGCATTTTTCTCGGGGATATAAAACTTTTCCCGAAATTGCCTTAGTGGATCTTTTTCATCCATCTCCCTGGCAAAATCCAGACTAAAAACATAAGGTGAAACATCCATAAATGGTAGGACAAGAAATGGCTATTCAAGAAGAAAACAGGGTGTTTAGGGAGGGGTTATTTGCTCATTACTGTTCCACATTGCTCACAGGTGGTATGCTCAGGATTGGCCCAAAACCGGTCCATGATAGGGGGAAGTTGATTGACTATGTCCGTGATGGCCTGATATTCTTCATACAATTTATGTCCACAGTTTTCACAAAACCACAAAAAACCATCCTTTTCTCCGGGCTTTCGGTATCTTTCAATGACCAAACCCACCGTGTTGGCAGGTCTTCTGGGACTATGAGGGGTTCTGGGCGGCAATAAAAACACATCCCCCTCTTTGATGGTAATGTCTTTCATTTGCCCTTCATCCACCACTTTCAGGGTGATGTCTCCTTCTACCTGGTAAAAAAATTCTTCCCCTTCGTTATAATGGTAATCTTTTCTGGCATTGGGACCTCCAACCACCATGACGATAAAGTCTTCGTTTTTCAGGTACATCTGCTGGTTCCCAACGGGTGGTTTTAACAGATGTCTGTTTTCTTCAATCCATTTGGTGAAATTAATCGGTTGGGAAATCGGCATAGCTGTTTTCTTTTAGGTGGATTTTACGAATGCGGCATACTTGCCTTTGGGGCTTCCTGCAAAACTTATGCAACCAAAATTATAAAAAATATCCTATTATCCTGAGCATGCTGATAAATTCCCTGAAATCTGATGGGATAAATAATGTTCTCGAAAAAGCAGCAAAAAGAAATCTGCGGCTTATATTCCCTTAAATTTCTTATTTGATAAAAAAAACATGTCCTCTCATCATTTTGTAAAAGAACAACAGGAACCCGCTCTATTGATACTGACACTGGAGGGATGGGATTTAGCTACGCTTCATTCTCTGTTGGAATGGGTACCCACAATAATCGTTAGTCAGGAAACGGTGTTCAAAATGTTGTCTCTGGGAATAAAAGTGGATATTATTTTGGCGGACACAGATTTTCAAAAGGAAAACGATGTGCTTTCGGAAGAACAATTTCCAGTGAAGTTTGTGACCGCCGGCGAGAGCAGGTATATGGAGGCTGGTTTAGAATACCTTGTCCAATCCGGTCATCATGCCGTCAATATCCTGGCTTTTGATCCTTTTGATGCAGATAAATTAACCCCTTTTTTACCTTTCCTGGACATCGTATTTTTCAAGAATGAGCTCAGGTATAGCCCTGCAAATAAAGGATTGATCCAAAAATGGCTTCCCAGGTCAAAAATTCAGTTGCTTGGTGAGGAGGGGCAGAAGATCAGGCACGAAACCCGGAACTGTACCACCTGGATACTCCTGAAATCCGTTGACCATTTACATGTAGCAGAAGGTTTGCATGGATTTAAAAGTGAGCAATTATTTTGGATGGGAACCAGCATTTAAGCAACTCGGTTTTCTTCCCCATACTACCCGGTCCTTACCCATCAAATCTTGATAAACCCGGACTTCTTCCATACCAGTCCCTGACATCAAATCTGACACTTCCTTTCCGTAAGCTTCATTGATTTCAACATACAGGTATCCACCGGGATTTAGGTATTGGCGGGCATGCCGGACAATGGCCCTGTAAAACTTCAGGGGGTCATGGTCGGGCACAAAAAGGGCCGAATGAGGTTCATGAGCCAGTACATTCTGATGCATGCCCCCTTTTTCCAGCTCAAGTACATAGGGTGGATTGCTTACCATGATATCTACCATTTCCAAGGGCAATTCGGTCTCCAACATATCCGCATGGAAAAAGCTGACCGAAGCATCCATTGCTGCTGCATTACGCCGGGCCATTTCGATGGCATCCGGGCTGATATCCAAAGCCTGCACCTGCGATTCCGACCACTCCAGGTCCAGGGTAATGGCGATGCAACCAGAACCTGTGCCCAAGTCCAACACTTTTAGCTTTCCTGAATGGTTGGCCAGAATAAGGTGCACCAGTTCCTCCGTTTCATTTCTGGGCACCAAAACAGCCGGGCTCATCAGAAAGGTCCTTCCATAAAAAGGAGCTTTTCCAAGCACATATTGTATGGGCATGCCTGCTTTTAATTTATCCAGTGCCGCTTCCATTTCCCGGGGAATAAAGGGCAATTCCCTATCCAGTAAAAGGTCCTTTCTTTCACATTCCAGAAAAGCTTCAAAAAGCCAATAAACCAGGTTTCTTGCTTCTTCAACCGGATAACTGCCGCTTAGTGCGGTACAGTACTGCTTGTAAACATCTCTCAGTGGTATGCCCATGTGCCAGCAAAATTAATCAGTTTACTTTTCATATGTTTATAATTGTCTTTAAATGGTCAGATGCCCGCCCGGCTGACGCCAGTCGGACGGGGAATCTTAGCATGATTAATAATCATCCCACTGTGTGAGATTCTCGTCATGCTCGATTTCTGTTGATCAAAAAATAGAAATAAACAGTACCTATAAGGTAACATCCCACATCCCAAAAATCCCTGGTATAGGTGGAAGACCAGATTGGCAGCAGTCCTTCAAACAAGATGCTGAAGTAAACCAAGCCTACCATTACCTGTACAGGGGTGAAAACAAAGCCATTTTTTAAAGGGTGGATCCAGCGGTATATTTGAAGTGTCGTCCCCAAGACCACCGGCATGGCCATTAGGTCATCAAAATAACTATATAGATAAGGAATGAAAATGGCCTGAATTCGCTCCAGGTATTGATTTACCCAGAAAAGCAAGGCCGGTAATAGGAAGTATGGGTTTTTAAGGATGGACATTATCCGGGCAAAGCGGCAATCAGCCAGGCAATAAAAGTAATAATGGAAATATAAATAGTATAAAAGAAATTACCTGCCTTTTTCACTCCTTTTACAAATTCACTGTCGGTTTCCCTGATGTAAAAGATCCACTGTTCTTCATTCGCTTTTATCTGAGCTGCCCTTTTTTCCTGAAATTCCAAGTCTGCCCCTCCAAGGGTATGGCCGCAATGCTGGCAGGTGTCTGTTAAATTTTGGTTCCAATCGGACCATTTCCCGCAATGGGGGCATTTTTTTTCTCCCATAATGGCAAAAGTACCAAAATCCTGCCAAATATCTGCCTTTTCCTTCCCAGGCAAAAACCAGCTTCGCCTTTCCTGCATTTTTATTTACCTATATTTGCATTTTAAAAGAAAGAGATTTATGAAGCTTTTCCCGAACACGGTGAATGGGGTAGTCAAAGCCCTGGAGGACATTTTTGACAAGAACCAATATGCTGATAAGGTCATTGAGCGGGTGCTGAAATCCAATCCGAAATGGGGAGCCAGAGACAGGGCCTTCATTGCAGAGAGTGTTTATGAGATCGTTCGCTGGAAACGTCTCATTCAGTACCTGAGCCCGGGAGCCGATTATTACAAGTGGTTTGGCACCTTCTGGACACTACAGGAGAGGACACTACCTGATTGGAAAGAATTCAAAGGAATTGACAAGCAGAAAATCAATAGCAAAAAGGAAAAAATCACCCAAAGGGCCCTATTGCAATCCATCCCCGATTGGCTGGATCAGCTGGGTACGGAGCAATTGGCAGATAAATGGGAGGAGGAGCTGGCCAGCCTCAACCAGGAAGCCGAAGTAGTTTTACGGGTTAATACCATTAAAACCAATAAGTCACAACTCAAGGCACAACTGGAAGAACTGGATATTTCCACGCATGCTATCAAGGGCTATCCTGATGCCTTGGTATTGCAAAGGAGGAAGAATGTATTTAGAACCCCATTGTTTAAAGAGGGCCTGTTTGAGGTACAGGATGCCTCCTCGCAAATGGTAGCTGCTGCCCTGGATGTGCAACCCGGTATGCGGGTCATTGATGCCTGCGCAGGTGCCGGGGGAAAATCCCTGCATTTGGCTGCTTTAATGGAAAACAAAGGCAGAATCCTTTCTATGGACCTGGAAGCATGGAAGCTGAAAAACACCAAATTAAGGGCTAGAAGAGCCGGTATTTCCATTATTGAAACCAAACCCATAGAGAGCAGTAAAACCATCAAAAGATTGCATGCCAGTGCTGACCGCCTGTTACTGGATGTCCCTTGTTCCGGATTGGGGGTGCTCAAAAGAAATCCGGATACCAAATGGAAACTAAGTCCTGAATCCATCACCAAAGTCCAGGGTATACAGCGGGATATCCTTGCTCAATATCCTTCCATGCTTAAGCCCGGAGGTATTTTGGTTTATGCCACTTGCAGCATTTTACCCTCTGAGAACCATTTACAAGTAGCCGCATTTCTAAGCAGTCCGGCAGGTAAATCCTTTGAACTCCTGGAGGAAACTCAAGTCCTTTCCCATGAAAGTGGCTTTGATGGATTTTACATTGCCAAAATGATAAAAAAAGCATGAAATCGAGCCTGCCCGAGGCAGACAGGCATGACGCAAGCGGCACACGGAGGAATGATTATCAACCATGCGAGATTCCACCCCGATTTATCGGGGCAAGTTATGGCCACTTAAAGACAATTATAGACACATGAAATCAGGAGTGAGGAAATTAAGTTTATGTCTTGGGTTAATCGGTCTTATTTTCTCCTGTCAACCGGGGGAAAACCAACCCCGAAAAATCCAAAAAATCCTCGTCATAGGAAACAGCATAACCTATCATCCTCCGGATGCAAGTATTGGCTGGAATGCCGATTGGGGAATGGCTGCCAGTGCTGCTGATAAAGACTACTTTTCCCTGCTTCAGGATAGCCTGCAACTTCACCTACCTGGTTTGCAAATGATTCGGGAAAATGTTTTTCCTTTTGAAAGGCAGTTTTCCACCATAGATTTCACCCAATACGAACAACTGCAAGCCTTTCAAGCTGATCTTTTGGTAATCAGATTGGGAGAAAATGTACCTCTCGAAAAGGTTGAAGGTTGGAATTTCTCACAAAGCTTGCGGGATTTTGCCGGGTACCTTTGCACCGACCAAACCAGGGTAATTTTGACCAGCACCTTTTGGCCTAACCCCCCGGTCAATGCGCAATTGTATCATGCTGCTTCCCAAATGGATTGGCAGGTCGTGGAAATTTCACATCTGGGAACGAAACAAAAGTACATGGCATTGGGAGAATACGCCAATGAGAGTGTATCCCGACATCCGAACAACCAGGGTATGCAGGCCATCTCGCGACTGATCGCCAGAAAGATTTTTGAGAAATGACGCTCCCCCTATCATCCAAAGAATATTCCTTTGATTAGAAGAATTCAGGAAGTAGGCTGTAATTTTTTTTCGTTAAATCATTGATTTGCATGTGAAAAACATCGTACCTTTGACGGGCAAATAGGGTTACTAACCATTTGCCATGATTCCAGACACAAATAAATTTCTCTTCGAAGCACTCACCTATGATGATGTGCTTTTGGTACCCGGTTATTCTGAGGTACTTCCCCGAAATACAAGCACTGCTACTCAACTTACGCGCAAAATCCGGCTGCAGATTCCCCTGGTTTCTTCTGCTATGGATACGGTCACAGAAGCCGAGTTGGCTATTGCTATTGCCTTGGAGGGAGGATTGGGTTTCATCCACAAAAACATGTCCATAGAAAAGCAGGCCGCCCAGGTCCGCAAGGTAAAAAGATCCCAAAGCGGGATGATTTTGGACCCGATCACATTGGATATCAATGCCAAGGTAAAAGATGCCGAGGCCATCATGAGGGAATTCAATATAGGCGGTATTCCGGTAGTGGATGAAGCACGTTTCCTGAAAGGCATCATCACCAACAGGGATTTAAGATTTATCAAGGACATGGAAAGACCGGTAAGGGAAATCATGACCAAGGACAACCTTTTTACTGCCAAAGCAGGCATCAGCCTGGAGCAGGCAGAAGAGATCCTTCAGGAATACAAAATAGAAAAATTACCCATCGTTGATGAAGAATACAAATTAACCGGCCTGATAACTTATAAAGATATTCTGAAAAGGAAGGACAAACCCAATGCCTGCAAAGATGAGTTTGGAAGGCTGAGGGTAGGTGCTGCAGTAGGTGTTACCTCGGATATTGTAGAAAGAGTGGAAGCCCTAAAAGTCGCTGGGGTTGATGTGGTTTCCATTGATACCGCTCATGGCCACTCCAAAGGGGTAATCGATACTTGTAAAAAAATCAAGGCCAACTTCCCTGATCTGGAAGTAATAGTAGGGAATATTGCCACTGCCGAGGCAGCGACAGCCTTAGCTGATGCAGGTGCTGATGCTGTTAAAGTGGGTGTAGGACCAGGAAGCATTTGTACCACACGAGTGATTGCCGGAGTGGGTATGCCACAATTGTCTGCTGTTATGGAAACTGCCAGGGTTTTGAAAGACAGAGGTGTTCCTGTGATCGCAGATGGAGGGATCCGTTATTCAGGTGATATCGTCAAGGCCCTTGCGGCGGGTGCCAGTTCGGTGATGATCGGGTCTATTTTGGCGGGAACTGAAGAAGCTCCCGGAGAAATCATCATTTTTGAAGGTAGAAAATTCAAGTCCTACAGGGGAATGGGATCTATAGAAGCAATGGAATCCGGATCTAAAGACCGTTATTTTCAGGATGCAGAGGACAATATTAAAAAACTTGTGCCCGAAGGAATTGTGGGCCGGGTAGCATTCAAAGGTCTGGTTTCTGAAGTATTGTACCAATTGATCGGAGGACTTCAGGCCGGTATGGGCTATTGCGGTACAGCTACCATTGAGGACCTCAAAGAAAACGGAAAATTCGTAAAAGTAACCGCTGCAGGTGTAAGGGAGTCTCACCCGCATGACATCAGCATTACCCGGGAGGCACCAAATTACAGTGTCAAAAATTAAATAAAAAAAAAACCTCCTGAATTGAATTCAGGAGGTTTTTTTATCTCTGCTTATTTTTTTAATCCAGTCCCAAAAACTCCACATCAAATACCAACACGGAATTTGCAGGTACCCGGATGACGTTTTCATTGTCCTGATAGCCATAAGGCGAGGGAATGATTATGGTAGCCTTTGCACCGCTTCTCAGGCGCTTAAATCCCATACTGAATCCTTGTATAGCTCCGCCCTGGGAAGCCGGTAAATCAATAAAGAAAGAAAAAATATCATAATTTCTATCTTCATCATAGATATTGTTTTCCCGGGCAACATCCTCCAGATTCGAATCAAAAACCGTCCCATCCAATAGGTATCCGGTGTAGTTGGTATAGACCACATTGCCTGAAGTTGGCCGGGAGCCCTCTCCCTCTTCTTCTACAATGATGACTACACCTGATGGGTCGTGAATGCGGTAAAGACTGTCAAAGGGAGCGGTTTCCAAATATTCCGCAATGATTTCCCGGTCTATGGCCAGGTTACCTTCCCTATCGTACACTGGACCTCCAAAGCCCCCCATCTGATTGTCGCAGGAAACGGCCAGTGCAGCCACTAAAAAAATGTAAATGCTACGGTAAAATCTCATCTCTGTTGGTTTAAGGTTGGTAAGGTCTAACCTCTACCAGGTCCAGTTCAAACACCAGTACTGAATTGGCAGGAATAGGTCCGTTAGCCTGGCTGCCATACGCATAAGCGGAAGGAATCAGGGCAATGGCCTTTTCACCCTCCTTCATACGGGATAAAGACCAGTGCCAACCATTGATTACATTGGAAACACCCAAAATAATTTCATACGGCTCGTAAGTTCTATCGGGATTGAAGACATCATTGTCCTGGGCCACCTGCTCCAGGGAGCTATCGAATACGGTACCATCCAGAAGCATACCAGTATAATCTACCGACAAGGTATCCCTGCCATCAGGCAATTCCCCCTCCTCTACTACCTCAGTGAATAAAAGCTCAATACCTGTATCACCTACCGTTTCCCTCCGCATGTACTCCGTCTCCACAGTCTGGATATATTCCTCGATTTTCTGCAGATCCTGCTCGAAAACCACATCGACATTTTCTTCCTCGGAAATACAGGAAGCCATCAATACAACTGCAGGCAGCATGCCCCAGGTTAAAGCACTTTTTTTCATGGTAGTTACTATTTATATGCGCTTCAATAACCCAAAAACGGGCTATTGCTTTTCTACATCAGTTACTTCTACATCAAATATCAATATAGAATTAGGCACTATAACGGCACCTCGCTGACTGGGACCATAGGCTAAAGGTGAAGGGATCAAAAACTTAGCTTTTGCTCCTTCTTTCAACAATTGAAGTCCTTCATCCCATCCCGGAATGACCATTCCCTGTCCTACATCAAAGGTGAAAGGCTCATAGGGTCTGTTTTCATCATAGGTATTGGCCTCTTTGGCTTTGCTCTCTATGCTGGTATCGAATACGGTACCATCCAGCACATAACCCGTGTAGTTCACAGAGATTTTATCTCCCTGCTCTACCTGAGCTCCTGAACCTTCTTCTTCTATGACGTAATAAAGCCCCGATGCTGTCTTGCTTGCATCCAAATTATTTTCCTGAATATAAGATTCTATGGTCTGCACATCTTCATCCAACTGAACACCAGCCTGTTCGGATTGCTTTTTTTGCTGTTCGGCCACCAGGTCATTGAAGTAATCTTCAAACACCTCTTCTTCAAGCACGTTAAGCACACCAATACTAATGGTCACGGTCTCATCATTCTCCAGGAATGGGGGCACATTTTCAAGAAATATTTTTTCTGCAGTGGATGTGATGACAATGCTGTCTCCGTTGTTCAGGTTTAGAAATATTTCATCTATACCTGTCTTTGCTTCCGCAGAATCCAAATGCTGTAAATAAGGAGGTACCGGCTGATCATAGCTGGAAATAAACAAGGAATCACTGCCGGTTTTGGCTGTAAAGTGATAGACCACGAATTCTCCGTCCTTGGTCTCCTGATCCCCCTGATTGATGTATTTGTATTCAATACCATCGGATGTTGTCTGGGTTTTTTCACAGGAAAAAAGCAAACCAGAGCTTACCAGAAGAACTCCTAAAACTAAATTATTGATTTTTTTCATCGACTAATGCTAATTGATTAAATAGGATATGTTTGTTTTCTTTTACTAATTTTTCGAATCGCTGAATGGTATCCTCCAAAGAAAGCTTAGAGATCCCACCCGAGGCATTTTTATGACCTCCCCCTTCAAAAAAGGAAGCCGCAAATTTATTGACTGCTACTTCTTCAGAAGAGCGAAATGAAATTTTCACCCCGTCTTTTCTTTCAGTAAACAGGGCAGCAATTTTTATTCCATCGAGGGAAAGTGCATAATTAACCAGCCCCTCTGTATCGCCGGTCTGAGATTGGTATTTCCTAAGGTCCTTTTTGCTTATTCCAAAATAGGCTGTGCTTAATTCCGGCAATATGGTTAACCTTCTGGTCAATGCAAAACCTAAGAACTTAAGTCGATTGACGGAATTGGTATCATAAATAAGCCTTGCAATTTTGGAATTGTCCGCCCCCAGTTCTATCAGTTCTGCCGTTACCAAATGTACATTCTTGGTGGTATTGGGATGTCTGAATCCTCCGGTATCCGTCATAATACCGGAGTAAAGGCACTCTGCAATATCCTTATCGATCAATTCCCTATCTCCCACTTTTACAATCAAGTCGTACAATAACTCGCAGGTGGCCGCTGCCTTGGAACTGCAAAAGCTGAAATCTGCAAATTCCTCCGGATCCTGATGGTGGTCAATATTGACCATAAAGGCTTTGGACTCCCTTACTGCCTGTTCCATTCCCTGCAATCTTCCAAGGTTGGAGAAATCCAGACAAAAGATGATCTCCGCGTCGGCGATCAATTTCCTGGCTTCCTTTTCCTTTTCAGGATCCTCAAAATTCACTACTTCATCATTCCCTTTCATCCAATGTAAAAACGAAGGATAGTCGGATGGGCTCACCACGGTTACCTGATGGTTTTTCTTTTTCAGATAGCCGGCCAGCGCCAATGAGGACCCCAGGGCATCTGCGTCAGGTTTATGATGGGTGGTGATGATGATCTTTTTGGATGAAGCTGATGAAATCTGTTCTTTAAATAGATCTAATTCCTGCATGTGTATTATTTGAATACCGTATTTTAAAAACACGGACGACAAAGTTCTGTATAATTTTCTGAAATTCCCAATGGCAATTTTTCCAGCTGCGTGCAGTTTTTTCAGAAATGCCCCATTACCTTCGGTCTTTCATTGAAAAGGATTAATTTTGTGGCCTTAACAAACAAAACAAACAATTTATGGCTACCAATAGAACATTTACCATGATCAAGCCTGATGCTTTCGGAGCAGGAAACGCAGGCGCAATATTGAAAATGATTGAAGAGGCGGGTTTCAAAATTATTTCCCTTAAGGCAACCAGGCTTAATAAAGAACTTGCCGGAGAATTTTACAAAGTGCACCAGGAAAGGCCATTTTATTCCGATTTATGCCAATACATGTCCTCAGGCCCTATCATTGCTGCCATCCTGGAAAAAGATAATGCAGTGGCAGATTTCAGGGAGTTGATCGGTGCTACCAACCCGGAGAATGCAGCAGAAGGTACCATTCGAAAACTTTATGCCACATCCATTGAGGCCAATGCGGTTCATGGTTCAGACTCAGATGAAAATGCATCCATAGAAGGCAGTTTCTTTTTCAATGCCTTTGAGCAGGTAAGCTGATCCCAGTTTCCCCCAGCCCTTAAGCACAAAAGAGTTGGGGGAAATTTTATGAACTTTTAACATTTTTCCAAAAGCACAGCCGGATTTTCCTGCTGTTTTTTGATTTTTCCTATATTGCATGTTCAGCCATTCCCCATGAACATGAGCCCAAAATCCTTTTTATTCCTGTTTTTGTTCCTTTTCTCCCTTGCTTTCACCTACGGTCAGGAAGGCCTTCCCCGACTCAGGATTTCTGAAAATCAAAGATTTATGATTACTGAAGATTGTGAGCCATTTTTTTGGATGGCTGATACCGCCTGGGAACTTTTCCACCGCTGTGACCGGGAGGAAGCCGCTTTCTACCTTAAAAAACGCGCCGAACAAGGCTTTAATGTGGTACAGGCAGTGGCACTCGCCGAGATTGATGGTCTCCAAAGCCCTAACCCATACGGAGAAACACCCCTCATTGGTCTGGATCCCAGGCAACCCAACCCGGCCTATTTTTCGCATGTGGATAAGGTGGTAGAAATGGCAGCTGCCGAGGGTATCTACATTGCCCTGCTACCAACCTGGGGAGATAAGGTTTTTACCCATTCCTGGGGAAAGGGGCCGGAAGTGTTTACGGAAGAAAATGCCAGATCTTTTGGCAAATGGATAGGCAACCGCTACAAAGACCAGTCCAACATCATTTGGGTCATTGGTGGGGACCGAAACCCCAGGGAAGGAACTTCGGACGTAGCCATTTGGAGAGCCCTGGCGGCGGGTATTGTCGAGGGAACCGGGGGGCAGGACAAAGCATTGATGACTTTCCACCCCCAACCCGCTGGACCCGGTGGATCCAGTAATTGGTTTCACAATGACGAATGGCTGGATTTCAACATGCACCAGACTGGTCACTGCGCCAACCAACCTACTTACCAAAAAATTAGCTACGATTACAACTTACAGCCTGTCAAGCCTACCCTGGATGGTGAGCCATTGTATGAAGATCATCCCAATTGCTTCAATGCCAAAGAACTGGGATACAGCCTTCCGGAAGATATCCGAAGGATCATGTATTGGAATGTGTTTGCAGGTGCATTTGGACAGACCTACGGATGCCATGACGTATGGCAAATGTACACCACAGACAGGGAAGGGATCAATGGACCCCTTAGGCCATGGAAAGTGGCACTGGACTTACCCATGGCCAATCAAATGAAACATCTCAAAAACCTTATGCTGAGCAGGCCATTTCTGACAAGGATTCCGGCGCCGGAAATGATACCCGCTAATCAGGAAGATAATACAGATTTTGTCATTGCAACCAGAGACAGTGAAGGAAGTTATGCCATGGTTTACTTCCCTACCGGTCAAAGCAAGGCAGTGAACTGCAAACCACTAAATTCCAGACTACTAAAGGTCACCTGGTACGATCCCAGGACCGGAAACCAGATAGATGCCGGAATTATTAGCAAGGCTCCCAGTAATACTTTTGTACCGCCCAGTTCAGGAGGAAAAGGTCACGACTGGGTCTTGATTTTGGATGCTGTATAAAACCGGATCATTCATTAATCAACGGACTTGTTATCAGTTTTATCTTTCTTCTTGAAAAAGACCTGCCTGATCCAGCGCGGCAGAAAAATGGCTCCCAAAAGCAGGTAAGGATAATACGAGAACATGCGCCAGAGTATGCTGGTAACAAAGGTATAACCCGTGAGGAATTCATTAAAAAACTGCGCGAAGAAAAACTCTGCCGTCCCGCTACTTCCCGGCGTAGGACTGATCATCATTACAATCCACATGATGATCTGACGGGCAAAGATGACTACATGTTCGAAAATACTGATGCTGGAGTAGGCCGAAATCAGGGCATTCAGCATAAAATACCTGGCAGACCAGATGAAAATGGTGGTGAAAATAATTACCAGCCAGTATTTCAGGTTTTTACCCCTGAATTCCTTGCTTGCCTGTATGATTTGATCCCCATAAATATTTGCCTGGTATTTCCATTTCTTAAGCCACCTGATGGAAAAAAGTTTTAACAGCAGCCATTTGAAAACCCTGGGCCGGTAAAACAAGGCCAGTGCCATTAGCAAAGAATACAAAGTGTACAAGGAGTAGCTCACCCAAAAGAGGTATTCAAGGCTGTTTCCCAGGCGCATTTCCAAAACCCTGCTATCTGGAAAAATATAGCCCTGGGCAAAAAACAGAATAATTGGAGCTCCCAACACAAAAAACAGGTTGTCCAAAATGGCTGTTAACATGGTAAAGGCCAAAGCCTTTCCGAGAGGTATCCCTTCTTTATTCAAAATAAATACCGCCACTGCTGTACCGCCTACAATAGAGGGGGTGACTGCAGAGGCAAATTCCCACAGGACAATGACAAAGATGGCCCTGTTCCAGGTAAGGTGCTTGTCCGTCACTTCCCTGATCCTGAAAACATAGCCTGCATCCCGCAGAAATATAAATACCACAGCCAAAAGCAGGGACCAGGCCGAAGCATCAAAAACCCCCCTGAGCGTTTGCACATTGACAGTTGGGTCCATGTAGAACATTACAAGTACAATCGCAATCCCGATCAATACAGGAACCCAAACCTTATTGGGGTTTAAGGTTTTAAAAACTTCCCTATTGTCTATTTTCATGTGTTTTCTACTGGTATGGATGCAAGCTTTTCAACCCAAAAATTATTGAAACCTTCACCTATCTTTATGGTCACAAGGGCAAGCTGAAGCAATTCTAAAATGGCTAAAAAAGTATAAATGACAAAAATCTTATCCGGATTATAAACGATAAAATCCGAAAAAGGGATCCTCGGCTTTTCATTGAGTCTGTCAAGGATCAGGGACTTTTGTTGTTCGATGGTATACGGATATTGAATGACCGTATGTTTGGTATCATCGCTTCTGTGAGCGAATTTGGTCATGACCTTTTGGTACACTTTAAGGAGGCTGTACAGGTCCAGGTCCTGCAATTCGGCATCAACATTATCGACTTTTGATACCTGCTTTAACTCATCCATCACATTTCCCCTGGCGAATTTACCCATCCTGTCTTTCTCCATTTCTGAGAGCTCGGCGATCACAGACTTATATTTTTTGTATTCCAATAAATGCCTGATCAGTTCCTCACGTGGATCTATTTCTTCTCCCTCTTCATTTAACTCTGGTCTGGGCAAAAGCATTTTGGATTTGATTTTCATCAAAGTGGCCGCAAAAAGGATGAACTCACTGGCTATTTCAATCTCCATTTTCTCCAACTTATGGATATAATCCAGAAAATCATTCGTGATTTTGGAGATGGGAATATCATAAATATCCAGCTCATCCCTTTCTATAAAGAAAAGCATCAGGTCAAATGGTCCTTCAAATAAGGGTAATTTGATTTCAAAACTCACTGGATACGATTATTTTTTGTTATTTTTGCATTTCCTGTTGCGATCAAAGATATTACTTATCTTTTTAAATCAATAGGCATCCGAATAATTTCCTTAAAACCATGGGGTCTTGAATAATTATTGGTATTATTAAACATTATACAGAGACGGGGGGTTATTAATTTTTATAAAGAAACGCTGCATATGCAAATAGAACCTGGAAAATTACTCAGGGAAATCCAATATCCGGACGACCTAAAAAACTTCCATAAAGACCAATTGGTTCAAATCTGTGATGAATTAAGGCAATTCATTATTGACCATGTGTCCATCTATGGTGGACACTTCGGCGCTGGTTTGGGAGTGGTGGAATTGACGGTTGCATTGCATTATGTACTCAACACCCCTGATGACCAGCTGGTGTGGGATGTAGGGCATCAGGCCTATGGACATAAAATACTTACCGGTCGCAGGGAGCAATTTTATACCAATAGACTTTACAAAGGCTTGTCGGGTTTTCCCAAAAGAAAAGAAAGCCCTTATGATGCATTCGGAGTAGGTCACTCAAGTACCTCTATTTCTGCTGCATTGGGCATGGCTATGGCTTCCAAATACAAAGACGAAAGTCACCGGCAGCATGTGGCAGTGATCGGTGATGGAGCCATGACCGGGGGTATGGCTTTTGAAGCCATGAACCATGCAGGGGTTTCAGATACCAATCTGTTGATTATCCTCAATGACAACTGCATGTCCATCGACCCCAATGTGGGTGCTCTAAAGGATTATCTCACCGATATTACCACATCCCATACCTACAACAAAGTAAAAGATGAGGTGTGGAGCCTGTTGGGCAAAATCAGTAAATTTGGTTTTAGTGCTCAGGATGTGGTTTCTAAGGTAGAAGGGGCCATCAAGTCCGCCTTGCTCAAACAAAGCAATCTCTTTGAATCACTGAATTTAAGGTATTTCGGACCGGTAGATGGACACGATGTCAACCACCTGGTAGAAATTTTAAACGACCTGAAAGACATTCCCGGGCCAAAAATTCTGCATTGCATTACCGTGAAAGGAAAGGGTTTTGCTCCTGCTGAAAAAGACCAGACCAAGTGGCATGCACCCGGAAAATTTGACAAAATCACCGGGGAAATTTCCAAAAAAATCCCCACCAGGCCCCAAGCCCCGAAATATCAGGAGGTATTTGGCCATACCCTGGTGGAACTGGCCGAACAAAATGAAAAAATAGTTGGTGTTACCCCGGCCATGCCTTCTGGTTCATCCATGAACCTGATGATGCAAGCGTATCCGGATAGGTCCTTTGATGTCGGTATCGCCGAACAGCATGCCGTGACCTTTTCTGCCGGTCTGGCCACCCAGGGTCTCACGCCTTTTTGCAATATCTACAGTACTTTTATGCAGCGGGCTTACGATCAGGTGATCCATGATGTTTGCCTGCAGGATTTACCCGTAGTATTCTGTCTGGACAGAGCGGGATTTGCTGGTGCGGATGGTCCCACTCACCATGGTGCCTATGACCTGGCTTTTTTCCGTTGTCTTCCCAATCTGGTAGTAAGTGCGCCCATGAATGAGGAAGAATTGCGGAACCTGATGTTTTCGGCTTCGGAACATTCAGGACCTTATGCCCTTCGTTATCCCAGGGGACAGGGCGTAATGCCCGATTGGAGAAAACCGTTAAGAAAAATTCCTACCGGGCAGGGACGTATTATCAGAGAAGGAAAGGACCTGGCCATTTTAAGCATTGGTCATGTGGGGAATTATGCAGTGGAAGCTGCAGAAAAACTCCAAAATAAAGGCATCGATCTGGCCCATTACGACATGCGATTTGTAAAGCCATTGGACGAATCCATGCTTCATGAAATTTTTAATAAATTTGATAAGGTCATTACCATTGAGGATGGCTGTCTGATGGGAGGATTTGGCAGTGCCATTCTGGAATGGATGGTAGATCACAATTACCAATCCAGGGTTAAAAGACTGGGAATACCGGATGAAGTTATCGAACACGGCGAACAGATAGAATTGCACCGGGAATGTGGATTCGATCCGGATGGGATTGTGGCCGCTGCAAAAGAAATGGTCGGAACGACCGTTTCGGAAAAGTTCAAGTACTGAAGGTCGGGCAGGATTTACCGGAAATGTGATTTGAAGTAATTGGTTAATCCTATTTGTTGTGTTTCAACCTCATAATCGCTTCAACTCACCTACTTCCAGTCAGGCCACTTGAAGTTTCACTACTTCCAGTTCGGTACCTTTGCTGTAAGCTTCCTTTCCTTTGTCCAAAACTAATTGTGTCGTTTTCTCGGAAAGATAGTAATGCCCACAATTGGTGCAAACTTCTGCAGGCACGCTTTTAATCAACACGATGGTTTCACCTTTTTCCAGCGTCACTGTTACATAACCCTTTTCGGTGGTGCCATTTTTACATAATGAGCATTCCATAGCTATTAGTTTTTCTTTCTAAAATTTTCATCCCACAATTTGGGATCAGGCTCATAGGCTGTAATGATAACACAATTCTTTTTATTTACGCCAATCAATATTCAAAGACGCATCGCTGAAAGCCTAAGCCTACAACTCCCCAAAAACTTCATCCAGATCCAGGACAAAACCCGAAAAAACCTGAGACTTCACTTCGTCTCCCAAGGTAAATAACCGGGAGGGTCGGTATTTTCCGGATTCCAGGGTATAGATCAGCAAGGTGCGTTCGTCGGGATGAATGACCCAATATTCCTTTACACCCGAGGCTTCGTACACTTCATATTTCAATTGCAACTCTTTCTTATTGTTTCCCGGAGAGAGAATCTCAACAATCAGGTCCGGAGCACCTACGCAGCCCAGCTCGTCCAACTTCTCCGGGTCGCATACCACACAGAGGTCCGGTTGTACCACGGTATCGATGTCGGTATGCTTTCTGGAAGAAACCGGAAGGCGCACATCAAAGGGGGCGGTATACACCTTACAGCTTCCTCCTTTTAAAAATCCGTGAATTCTCGTTACCAAGGCTACCGTAAGCCCCTGATGGATTCTACGAGGAGCAGCCGCCTGCCGGAATACCTTTCCGCGGATCAGCTCCACCATCTCATCCAGCTGCCAGGAAAGGTAATCCGCATAGGAATAGCGTCCATAGGCGGAAAACGGTTCTTTAACTTTATCTTCTGGCTTTTCCATAATCTGCGTTGCGAATCGAAAACGAGTAGTAAAGATAACAAGATTTGGGCAAATCCACCAGAATTGCAACCTCTTGATTACCACCTATTCGAACGTACACAATTCCCCCTTTCCAAAGGGGGACAAAGGGGGATTTTCCGATCATTTAAATTTATTGAAACAGGCTGTCAGCTAATAAATCAATACTAAAACATCTTCAATAGGAAATAGCCAGTACTGGGTGAAGTATGCTAATCACTCAACTATTTTCGGAATCATAAACAGAAAATACCCGCCAACAAGCCATTTGTAATGGCTAATCGGGTGCATTTTAAGAAACGGACTTTTTAGGGTTTGTCTTTGGTTTCCGGCATTACCAATGGATCATTTCCGTAACCAATCAGACACCTGGGATGTAGTTGCCAACTCACCCTGAGAGGGTGCTGGAAATTTATAGATAATGGACATCCCTTCGATGAATCTACAGTATTTATTTAACCACATAGTGGCATCGTTCACATAGAGGGCTTCCCTTAGAATTAGCAAATGCTGCTTTGGCCGCAATAAACTATGTGTCCTATGTGGGCTATGTGGTTTATTTATCTTCATACTGAACACGCCATTGCCATAAATGAATAACAGCTTTGGTCCCATGCCATCTCATCCCTTTAGCGTTTTGCAGTCTTTTTTCGTCTTAAAAGGAAAAGACAAAAGGATTAGGAAATTAAAAATAAAACCTGTATGTTTAGTAGTGTTTTTAATCCTTTCTTTTTTTAACCGGATGGAGTAGCAATTAAAATTTGATTATAATGAAGAAAGTAGTAGTTTTTAAAAATAGATGGATGGTTTTGGTAGGCATGGTTTTTC
>NZ_JAANYN010000003.1:0-231249 GCF_011290685.1 Cyclobacterium plantarum | reverse complement strand
AGCTATTTGATGGTGGCTATTATATAGCTTCCTTGAACGATGTTTTTTCGTTCGCTCTATCACCAAAAGGGTTGACACTCTACTATGATTCTGAAAAATCCATGCTTTTCCAACCCCAATAAGTGGTAGTTTTAATTAACAAAACAATCAGTAAAACCCAACAATGATGAAAAGAATATTTACCAGTACTGGGTGAAGTATGCTAATCACTCAACTATTTTCGGAGTCAAAAACAGAAAAGACCCGCCAACAAGCCATTTGTAATGGCTAATCGGGTGCATTTTAAAACCTATTTTTTTAGGCTTGTTCTTTGGTTTCCGGCATTTCAAATGCCTCGTTTCCGTAACCAATCAGACACCTGGGATGTAGTAACAAACACCCAGTTCGGGTGCTGGTAATTCATGAAGATCGGACATCTCTTTGAGGTATCTCCATGGTATTTTTTTAACCACATAGTTACATAGTTCACATAGGGGGCTTTCATCAGAATTAGGACCCCTCTGCAAATTCTGCTTTCGCCGCAATAAGCTATGTGGCCTATGTGCGCTATGTGGTTAATTCTTTTGCGTCCTGGAAATTCAGGAAGATTAGACATCTATTCGAGGGATCTTTATGGTGTTTTTTAAACCACATAGTCACAATAGTTCACATAGGGTGCTTTCATCAGAATGATGACCCCCCAGCAAATTCTTGGTTTTGCTGAAAAAAACTATGTGTCCTATGTGCGCTATGTGGTTAATTCTTTTACGTCCTGGAAATTCATGAAGATTAGACATCCAATAAAAAGGACCACTGGTTTTTTGGCATTTATTTTTTATTTTGGCTCCTGGTAATTCAATGCCGAATACAAACCAAATAACCTGTTAAGCCCATGTCGTTCCCATCCAATTCCAGAAGAGATTTTCTCAAAAAGTCCACCCTCCTCACCGCAGGTATAGGACTCTCCCTTCAGCAGAGCAGCTTCGCAGCAGCCAAAAACCAATTGCCGCGCTGGCGGGGCTTTAATTTGCTGGATTTTTTTAATCCGGATCCGGATAAGGGACGCAAAAGCAAAGACGACTATTTCAAATGGATGGCCGACTGGGGTTTTGACTTTGTCCGCATTCCGATTTCCTATCCCAGTTACCTGGATTTTGACCGCAGCAAGCCCATTACTCCCGAAGAGGTGATGCAATTTGACGAAAGCAGGCTGGAAGAAATTGATACGCTGATCGATAAGTGCCACCAACAAAAGCTGCATGTCAGCCTGAACCTGCACCGGGCACCGGGCTTCTGCATCAATGCCGGGTTTCAAGAACCCTACAATCTCTGGGAAGACGCCAAAGCACTGGATGCTTTCTGTGCCCACTGGGAAATGTGGTCCAGGCGATATAAAAATATCTCTTCCAAAAAGCTAAGTTTTGACCTGGTCAATGAGCCCTTTAAACGGGAAAATCCAAACGATCAGCACTCTCCCGGAGGGCCGGTACCGATAGAAGAATACCGGAAAGTGGCTCAGGCAGCGCTGAATACCATCAAATCGGTCAAAAAAAACCGCCTGGTCATTGCCGATGGAAACGGGGGCGGGGGCATGGCGGTGCCCGAACTGGCGGACCTTGACCTGCACCAGAGTTGCCGGGGTTATTTCCCCATGCACATTTCCCACCACAAGGCCTCCTGGGTGTACAAAGATCCGGATAACCTGAAAGAGCCGGTTTGGCCCGGCATGCACAATGAGAAATATTACAGCAGAGAAGACCTGGAGAAACACTATGCTCCCTGGGTCGCCTTGCTCGAAAAGGGCGTGGGTGTACATTGCGGGGAATTGGGCTGCTACAACAAAACCCCCCACGATGTATTCTTGTCCTGGTTTGAAGACATACTAGATATCCAACATGCCCATGGGATTGGTTTTGGTCTGTGGGAGTTTTCGGGTACTTTTGGGGTATTAAACTCTGGCAGGGAGGATGTGGAATACGAAGATTGGAATGGAGAAAAACTGGACCGTAAATTATTGAACCTACTGATGAAATATGCCTGATATAGCGTTTTGGAAAACAGGTAAAGGAAAGCCGCTGGTTTTGTTGCCGGGTTTTGGTGAAACCAAGGAAATGTGGCAGGAATTTGTGCCTGCAATTAGTGATGCATGTGAAATATGGTGCCCTGATCTACCGGGTATTGGAGAAAGTTCAGCCCTCAAACAGGAATTTTCGCTACAAGATGCAGCACTGGTTTTGGCGGATTGGCTCCGTTTACATGGAATCGAAAATGCCAGCCTGATCGGGCATTCGCTGGGAGGCTATATAGCCCTGGAGATGGCAGCCAAAACAGCTGCAAAACCAAAAGCCCTTGGTTTCTTCCATTCTACAGCCTTTGCAGACAGTCCGGAAAAAAGAGTAAACAGAGACAAGACCGCTGAGTTTATCGAAAAACATGGAGCTCCTACCTTTATTCAGTCCTTTGTGGCCCCCTTGTTTGCAGCGAAAAACCGGGAAACCTGCCAGGCAGAGATTGAAGCGTTGATCCGAAGGGGTAGCCAAAACAGCAAGGAAAGTCTGATCGGCTATACCATGGCCATGAAAAACCGGGCCGACCATATGGCTACATTGGCACAGTTTAAAGGCAACAAACTCATGATCTGTGGTGAGCAGGACCCTGCTGTGCCCCTGGAAGCCAGCCTGAAACACCAGCAGGCAGTTACAGCCTTTCACCAGTTGCCGGATTGCGGGCATATGGGCATGTTTGAAAAACAAGTTGAATCCCAAAGCATAATCAAGGATTTTATGCAGTCCCTCGCTTTCAATAGGTAGCCCTTCCCCCGGATAAATCAAAGATGAAACCTGTGGTAAAACTGGCTTCATCCGAACATATCCAGCAGGCAATGGCGGCAGCTTCTTCCACCGTACCCAGGCGGTGCATGGGGATTTTGGAGGCCATGTATTCCAATTGTTCCGGAGCGGTATCGGCATTCATGGGGGTCCTGATCACTGCCGGTGCCAAACCATTCACCGTGATGCCCGTGGTAGCATACTCCTTCCCCAGCGCTTTTACCAGACCAATCACGCCTGCCTTGGTAGCCGAATACCCGACCATGTTCGGGTTTCCTTCTTTTCCGGCAATGGAGGCAATCAATAATATCCGGCCTTTACCACTTTTTTCCATCCAGGTCAGGGCATACTTGCTGGTTAAAAAAGACCCCTTTAGATTGACACGATAGATTTCATCAAAAGCTGCCGTAGGATAATCGGTGATTTTGGTCTGGGTAGGACCAACAATGCCTGCGGAATTGACCAAAATATCCAGACGACCAAAGTGTTCGACTGTTTCCCTAAAAGCTTTTTCTACCGAAGCTTCTTCGGTAATGTCTACGATGGTGGCTTTTACCGGAATCCCTTTTGCCCGCCATTCGCTTTCCAGGGCTTTCAACCGGGTTTCCTTAATGTCCCATAGCGCAAGGCTGGCTCCCTCTGCAGCCATGCGCGCTGCAATTGCCTTACCTATTCCATCGGCTGCGCCAGTGATCACAGCCACCTGATCGGTATATCTTTTTTTGGTATCCATCAAATTCGTTATTAGGTTTGTTTTTCTAAAATAAGAAAATACTGTGAAATCATCAGAAAAAGCTGCTTTTTTTAAATCAGTTTTACTTTTAAACCGATTACCTCAATGTCGTTTTCCGAAATACCGAATTTACTACGGAGATAGCTTTTGCATAAGTCTATTTTATGCGGTTGATAAAAGAATTAAAAGGTAAAAAAAATTGATTAGTGGGGAATTTTATATTTAATTGGGTAATTCATAGCGAATTCCGTTACCTATCGTTTATTTATGGAAAAAAATCCCAGGGAAGTATCCAAACATGCGGTAGTCAGTGGATGGGTGGACGCCCATGGTGACTATCTATACAGTTGGGCCTATCATAAAACAGGCAACCGTGAGGTAGCGGAGGACCTGGTTCAGGAAGTTTTTCTGGCTGCTGTAAAAAACTTTGAAGGATTCAAAGAAAAGAGCAGTGCCAAAACCTGGCTGCTGAAGATTTTAAACAATAAAATCATCGACCACTACCGGAAGTCTGCCAAAAAAACCGTGCATTTGGATGATCAGGCATTTCAATTTACCGAAACACTTTTTAATGCCCATGGAAACTGGAAAGCCAATGGCCTGGAAGATGCCTGGTCGAACGATACGCACTTATTGGACGACCCTGCCTTTAATGATGTGATGAACGTCTGCATGGAGGATCTCCCTCCCAGATGGCGGCTGGCGGTAATCTCCAAATACATTTTTGATAAAGAAACACTTGAAATCTGTCAGGAACTGGAGATCAGCAAGACTAATTATTGGCAGGTGTTACACAGAGCCAAACTGCTGCTGAAAAAATGCCTCGAAGTCAATTGGTTCGGCGCTAACTGATCCCTTTCCTATGAATCTAGAAAAAATCATGACCAAACTGTTTCTTTCCTGTAAAGAGGCTACTTGTCTGATTGAGAAACAATCGGTATTCCCGCTTACCTTTAAAGAAAAATGCAGGCTCTACGTGCATGTAAAGATGTGTGTGGTGTGTAACCTGTACCGGCACCAAAGTAAAACCATTGAGAAGGCCCTTTCCAAATGGATCAACTCGGAAGGAGCTACCGGAGACCTACTGCCTCCTAAAACGAAAGAACGGATTATTGAAAAAATAAAAGAAGATTAAAATTTTTTGTCAGGAAACACCTGGTTTTCCGACTATTCTATCAGCAATTAAGATAACCAACAATTATCCTGGCTGATGGAAATTTAGTGAACAGACCGTTGCCTTTTTAACGGTCACCCTTTTAAATTTTTTCTCAGTTTCAGGATGGTCCCTTGAATCAATCAAACATGAAACTGAATACCTTTCAACAACAACTTAATCAGGACAGCCCCTATGATTTTTCGGGGTTAAGTGCCATTTTTCTCAACTGCACCTTAAAAAAATCTCCGGAGCAATCCCATACCGAAGGGTTGATTCGAATGAGTCAGGCCATCATGGAAGCCAATGGGATTCGGACAGAAATAATCCGGCCGGTGGATCGCCGGATTGCTTTTGGGGTCTATCCCGACATGACCAACAAGGGCTGGGAGGTGGATGATTGGCCTCCCATTCAGCAAAAGGTAATGGAAGCGGATATTTTGGTCCTGGGCACACCAATTTGGTTGGGAGAAAAATCATCTGTTGCCTCCATGGCCATTGAAAGGCTATATGGGTTTTCGGAAGAAATGAATGAAAAAGGACAGTATGCCTACTATGGAAAAGTGGGTGGTTGCCTGGTGACCGGAAATGAAGATGGTGTCAAGCATTGCGCAATGAATGTCCTCTACTCACTCCAGCACCTAGGGTATACCATTCCTCCGCAAGCCGATGCCGGATGGATCGGCGAGGCCGGGCCCGGGCCCTCGTACCTGGATAAGGGATCCGGCGGACCTGAAAACGACTTCACCAATCGTAATACCACTTTTATGACCTGGAACCTGATGCACCTGGCCCAAATGCTGAAAAAACAAGGTATTCCAGCTTACGGAAACCAGCGAACAACCTGGGATTCCAGAGAGGTGAAAGATCATCCAAATCCAGAATACAGATAATAAAAGACAAACTAAAATATCAAAATCATGAAAAAAAATAGTTGCTATCGTATTGATTGTTCTCGGCCTGGCAATGATTGTCATGGGCATTGGGAATTTTATGATTCCTCCAGCTTTGACCGGGATAGGCTTTATCGCCATTGCATATGTTTTTATTAAAGAAATTCAACACAAAAACTTTGAAAAATAACTCATGAAAAATCTATTGAAATTTTACCTGTTTCTCACTGCTTTCCTATTAGCTGTCAACTGTGTGAAGGCACAGGATGCTACTATACCAAAAAAAGAGGCCAATTTTGATCTTGCACTTGGTATGGGAGAAAACAGCAGTTTTTCTTACGCCTTGTCCTGGAACCAAAGCCACGGCATGTTCTCCTCCAACAAATTTCGACTGGGATATGGTCTGCGATTCTCCGGATTTACCGGTAGTGAACTGAATTACATTACCGCACCGGCAGACCTTACGGGGGATGAGGCCACCATCGATACCCTGCTGATCAGTAATCCCCATACCCTTGGCTTAAGTGCATTGATAAACCTGCAATATCAACTCAGTTCGAAATTTAAGATTGGATTTAATATTGATGCCATTGGATTGGGTTTTGGCAGTACCAGTGATGGCCGGTTTATTTCTTCGGAAAATACCGGACAATACCCCGAAATGGTGAAAGCCAGTCCCAGTTCCTTTAACCTCCTTTTGGTTGGGGATAGAGACCTCGGGCAGCTAAAATCGGAATTTTACGTCGCTTATGCCCTATCAGAAAAAACCTGGCTCAGGGGAGGCATGGACATGACCTTTACCGAATACACCACCAACCAGGAACTTACCAACGCCAACGATCGATTCAGGTACAAGCCCGTACTTGTTTTTCTTGCTGTCTCCTACAACCCCTTTAACTAATCACTAACTCCATTTAAACCTAATTACCATGAAAATATCATTCTTAGTAGTACTTTGGTTTTGGACCCTCAGTCCTCAACCCGGAGACAGCCATGCAATATGGGAAGGAACTCAGGAAGAATCGCATATCAAATTTAACATAAGGAATCTGGGACTAAATGTAGAAGGTGTGTTCGAATCCTTCACCACCCAAGTTGACTATGATAATAATCAGCCTTCAAACAGTCGCTTTTCTGCAGAAATAGCCGTTAGCTCCATCAACACAGGGATTAACAAGCGTGACAACCACCTGAAACAAGAAGAATACTTTCACGTGGAAAAGTATCCAACCATCAGCTTCCAATCCACAAGTGTAAATACTTCAGGCTCAAATAAACTAAAAGTTAAAGGTGACTTAACTATCAAAGGGAAAACACTACCCATTGATTTGGAAGTAAACATTTCGGAATCGGGAGGAAAAACTGCTTTTACCATCTCTGGCCAGTTGGACCGCCGGGATTTTGGGGTAGGTGGCAGTAGTTGGGTCATGTCTGACGATGTGTATTTGGATCTGTATGTAGAAAATTAAGTGGAATTGATGGAAAAAAACCAGGCATTGTATGAATTTTCGGCATTTACCATAAACAGTAAAAGTTATTTGAAATTGGAAAACGATACCTATATGGGCATTTCCCTGCAAGGGCAGTGGCTGCAGCCAGAGTTTCCAGAAAATGAACCCCTATTTGATGATATAAACATCACAAATGGCAGGAGGGGTTATAATTACCTAAGCCTTGGGCCTTCTTTTATGTGGGACAGGAGAGATCATATCCTCTCGCCTTCTGAAGGAAGTTTTCTGGAGTTTACGCCCACATTTGGGTTTGGCCAATCGGACCAGGAACCCATCTATTTTGGATTGGCCAGCCTGGATATACGGGATTATTGGAAACTAAGCGAAAATTCCACCTGGGCCAACCAGTTTGTTGCCCAATTTTCGATGGGTCAGGTTCCTTACCGGGTATTGCCCACCCTGGGAGGCCCCTTTCTGCACAGAGGCTATTATCAGGGAAGGTTCCGGGACAGACACCTGATGATCTTACAGTCTGAGTTTCGCCAGCACATCATCGGAAGGTTTGGGATAGTGGCCTTTGCCTCCGCCGGCCGGGTTTATTCCAATGTAAGCAATGATTTGGTAAAGGACATCCACCTGGCTGCAGGCGGGGGGCTAAGGTTCAGGATCAGCAAAAACGACCGGACCAATGTCCGCTTTGATTATAGTTTCACTCCGGATTCCAACGGCTTTTACATTTATTTCGCGGAATCTTTTTAACTTTCTCTGATGCCCAAACTAACAAACTTTATCACCAAACTTCTACACTGGGAATTTTGGCCCACCTGGATCGTCTATTTTCCGTTATTTTTCTACTACCTTTGGCTATCCTTAAAAGCCAGGAGCCTATTTTTCTTTACCACAGCCAATCCTGATATGGAAAAGGGCGGACTCTACAATTGCAGCAAATACAAACAACTGAAGCACCTTCCTGTTGAACTAAAACCTACGACCCTATTCGTAAAATCCGGATCCAGGCTACCCCTGATACGCGCCAAATTACAGACGCTTGATCTGGACTTTCCTATCATCGCCAAACCAGACAGGGGGGAAAGAGGAAAGGGCGTTGCCCTGCTGAAAAATCTTTCCCAGCTAAAAAAATACATGGAGGATAGCCCAACAGATTTTTTAATCCAGGAATACATCTCAGACCCTTTTGAAGCCGGCCTTTTTTACTATCGATTCCCGGATAAACATTCCGGAAAAATTCCCTCTATTGTGTTGAAAACCTTCCTCTCAGTCACCGGAGATGGTAAATCGACACTAAAGGAACTGATACAGCAAATTCCCAGGGCGCGGCTGGTGGCCAACAAATTGTTGAAAAGAGAAGATGTAAACCCTCAGGAAATATTACCCTCAGGTACAAAAAAATTACTGGAACCCATAGGCAACCATAACAGAGGGACCGAATTTTCTAATGGCAACCAATTTGCCAACCAGGAACTGCTGTATTTTTTTGATGCCTTGAGCTACCATCTCCCCCATTTCCATTATGGGCGCTTTGATCTCAAGGCACCCTCGCTGGAAGATTTCCTCAAGGGCCATGGTATCAAAATTTTGGAGGTGAACGGTGTAAATGCTGAACCAGCACATATTTATGACCCGAAAGGCAAGTACTTAGATGCCATCAATACATTGTTCAGGCATTGGAAAATTATTTTCCTGATCAGCAAAGGAAACCGGCAGGAAGGTTTTTTACCTGCTACATTTGAAATGGCGTTAAAAAATTTCAGAGAATGGAAGCAAAACTAAAATCAACCCTCACATGTCCAAACTGCGGACACCAAAAAGAAGAAACAATGCCTATTGATGCTTGCCAGTATTTTTATGCCTGTGAATCCTGCGGTAAGGTGTTAAAACCCAAGAAAGGTGACTGTTGTGTGTTTTGTAGCTACGGTACTGTAAATTGCCCACCCATGCAGGAAAATGGGGGGCAATGCTGTTGAAACTATTCTTCATTTCAGGCTGTGGACCTATTTATTAAAACGAGAACAATTATTTTTCATACATCCCCATGCTGTTCTTAATATAAGTAAAAGATATATTGCCCATTATATATTTTATGATACCCTATTTTAAAAGATTTTAATATTTAATTTTTTATTTTTAGAAATAGAAACTTCCCGGAAAACAATCTAAACGTATCAATGGCTTAAAACCGGCAAAATTTGTTCATGATTTTGTCAGGATGAGCCGAACTATCCGACTAATAGAATGGAAAGAAAAAATGAATATGTTGATACGGTTTTCCTGGCTATTTACTTTGCTGTTTATCCACTGGTATTCATCAATGGGTCAACAGGTTCTTTTTACCATAGAACGAAGCCTGAACGAGGACCAAATTGTCTACTTTCTTCATCTGAACGAAAATGGGCTGCCTAAAAAAGGTGAGCCGATCAGCCTAAAATGGCTGGACAACGAAAAATCGGGTGGGCTGGTGCCAGTAAACTGGATCAAGAAGAAATTCGGTTATGGTTTAGACATCATACAACAGGAGGAAGATAAGGTGAACTTCAAATTCGTTTCCTATGATAAAAAGGTTTTTACACTGAAAAAAGATGCTTCAGGAAATTACGGCGTTTTTGGGAAAATAAATGATAAGCGAATGAAAATCAGACATATTTATTTAAAAATGGAAGGTGGAACCTTCTGGAATCCAAATATTACAGAAGTAGCCGTAATGGGCTACCATGAATTGGCCAATACCCATGTAAAAGTAACCTTTAACCCCTAAATCCATGCAAGTTGAATGTCAGGAAAATCTCAAAAGTATTTCCGCCTTACTGAGAAGCCTAAATGAGGACCAATATCAATACCCCTCCACTTATTTGTCAGGAGCTACCATTGGGCAGCATATCCGACATATCATTGAGTTTTATACTTGTATTACCAGCGCCTTTACCGAAAATTCTCCGGTAAATTTCGATGCGCGGAAAAGAGATCCTGCTTTGGAGAAACACCCCTTGGAGGCCATTAAGGCCATTGACCGGATCATTGACTACCTGGAAACCCAAAAAATCCTGGGAAATACGGCACTGCTGGCAAATTATACAGTAGATGAATCGGAAACTTGTAGCATTCCCTCTTCTTTCCAGAGAGAATTGGCCTATTGTCTGGAACATAGCATTCACCACCAGGCCCTGATAAAAATCGGTCTTTTAGAACAGGGATTGCCTGAACTTATATGTCCTGATTTTGGGGTGGCCCCATCTACCATCAAATTTCGCATGGCCAATGACAGCTGAAAATGCATAAATACTTTAACCTGGAGTCCCTGGAAGGAAGTTTTCATTTGGCAGATGGAAATGAATTTGAAAAAACGCTAAAAGATACGGAGAACCACCTCAAGTTCTTTTGGAATTTTGGAGCTGTACCTTTAAAATTTGCTATCGATGGACAACAGCTCATGCTGCAGCCCAATCGGGGTTTGGAAAACCTCAAAGGTCAGGATGACTTTAACCTTTGGGGTCTTTGGGACCCCGAAGGTTTTTTCGTCTTCGCTTCGAGTCAGACCTTCGGGGTTGGAAAAACCCCAAAGGTCAGGATGACTTTAACCTTTGGGGTCTTTGGGACCCCGAAGGTTTTTTTCGTCTTCGCTTCGAGTCAGACCTTCGGGGTTGGGAAAACCCCAAAGGTCAGGATGACTTCAACCTTTGGGACCCTGAAGGTTTTTACGTCTACGCTTCGAATCAGACCTTCGGGGTTTGGAAAACCCCAAAGGTCGGGGAATCTATTCATTCAAACTCCAGTCGTAGTCCTTAAAACTGATTTTGGTATTGGGGTCCAGGGGACTATTTGCGTAGCGGTTGATAAATGCTATCAAGCTGCCATTTCTGGTAAAATCCTCCTTAAACCAGGAAAATATACTGGATATTTCATTCCTTTCCAGGTCATTCTGGTTGGGATCGTTGATAAATTCCTTGGTAACCTTCTTCAATTGAACTTCCAGTTTATCTGCGGTAAAAGCGCGGTTTAAAAGCTTGGGGCAGGATACGGACGCACAATTGATGGCAAAGTGAATCCTCGGTTCTTCAAACTCCTTCCTCAGAATTTTATGCTCAATTTCATCGAGACTGGATGGCTTTCCGCCAATTTCAAAAAACTCCAGGTGCCAGACGGTGTTTACCAAAGGGATTTTTAAGGAAGGACCTATATCCTTAATGCTTTCTACCGGATAGTGATCGATGACCAACTTGATGGTAAAGGCGTTGTAGGCATTGATCCAATAAGCGAGTTGCTCTTCTTCTGACCAGAGGCTACGATCCGGGGGACGCTCACTAAGCAGCCGAAGATACTTGTCTAAGTTCTCCTCATCCCTGATAAACCCCTTGTAATCCACCATCCCTTCCTCGTCTACATGTTGCTGCAGCAAGGCATCAAACAGGTCATGGGAGGGCGGTTCGGTATTTTCACCTCCCAGCTGGGAATGACCACAGGAGATGTTAAACAAGAAAAAGACGATTAGAATGACGGATTTCATATGTTTACAATTGTGTTTTCAGCGGTCATATGCCCGCCAGGATGATGCCAGTCGGACAGGGATCTCGCATGTTGGTTAATCATCCCTCCGAGTGTCGCTTGCGTCATGCCTGTCTGCCTCGGGCAGGCTCGATTTCATGTTTGATTTGTAAGATATTCGTTAAGGAATATTTTCTTATTCGGCGGCAACTGAGCGATATGCTATGGATTATGACAGCAAAAATTCAATACACCTTTTTTCCCCTCTCCAGCCACAGACCCCACATTTTATTGTAGGTATGCACCCGATCGGTCTGAATAGTGTCGGGTGTAAAAACCGGATTCTCCTCGTTGACCCAGTGAAAGATCCCTCCATACAAATTGTATACATGTTGGTATCCGGCCGCCTTCAGTTTTTTGCCAATTTCCTGACTTCGGGCCCCAATGGAGCAATAAACCACAATGGTCTCGTCCTTTGAAATTTCGGACACCGCGTCCATCGAAAAAGTTTCGTACCCTACCCATTGGGCTGATTCAAGGTGGCTAACGGTATATTCCTCCCGTTCACGGGTATCCAAAATCACCGCCTCCTCCAGCAAATCTTTCTGCTCGGGATAGACCAGGGGAAAATCCTTGTCATAGGTGGTCTTCAGCAAGGTTTTAAACGGCAGGCTTTGCGAAATTGCTGGAACTGCAAAAAAAGTCCAGATAATAAAACAAATTAACCGTGGAAAGGATGCATTCATGGGTTGATAACACAGGTTTCCAGGCAATAATTTCCCAAAAACAGCAAAATATTACCCTATTGACATCTTTTAGCGGGACATCTACCAGCCAACATAGCCGGGTGCCGATACCCCCTTCATTCGAAGGTATACCAGGCATTGGGCGCGGTGATGGGCCTGGTGATCACGCAGCAGGTAAAAAATATTTTCCTTGGTCATTGAAACGCCCCCGAATTCAATTTCCTCGTTTAACAAGGAACCGGAGGCATTTCGTATCAAATCCAGCACATGGGCATTGGCCTGATCCAGAATTGCCAATACATCTGCTTTATTGAAGCCGGTAGCATCATCTTTACGGTAAAAATTTTTACGATCACCGGTAATGCGTGAAGTCAGCATGCTGATATTATCTGCCACGTGAAGCCATTGCTCCTGAAACGACATGGCACCCTCTGCTGGTCTGAAATCGTAGTTCACTTCCGGCATGGCTTCCGCCACGGCTTTCGAATAGCTTAGGTTTCGTTGCCAGACTCCGGCATACTGTTTTTCAAAATATTCCTGTGCATGTAGATTCGTTCCAGCCATAATCAGTAGCAGTACCATCAATCGAACTACCATATATCATCCTTTTTGTAGCCATGCAATAAACTGAACTTTTGATTAAAATCCAATTGGGATTACCGCAAACCCAAAACTGCGGCAAGATAAACTTCGTTATCCATTACAAAAACATTTGCATGAGAAAGAAAAACACTGCTGGGATAGGTATAATAGTATTCTTGTTAGGAATATGTACCGGATGTTTTTCATTCCGTGAAAGTGACCATTCCCTAAATCACACCATGGCTAAAGCAGGCTTACCCTATAAAATTCACTACGATCCTACCGGTACGCTTAGGTGGCTATTGTATAAAAATGAAAAAGCCGAAGTTCCGCTGTTGCTTTTTATCCATGGGGCACCAGGCTCTTCCTCCTCATTTTTGCCCTACCTGAAAAATGAGCGTTTGCGCGAGGCTTATTCCATCCTGATTGTAGACCGGCCCGGTTACGGCTACTCTTCTTACGGCGATTATCAACCTATACCCATCCAATTCAGCACCATCCAGCATATACTTCGCTATTCTGGGATAGATTCGAATGTGGTTACCATAGGCCATTCTTTTGGCGGTACCATTGCCGGGTATATGGCCATACAAAATCCGGATTGGCTGAAAGGTACCATAA
The DNA here is from genome assembly GCF_011290685.1 of Cyclobacterium plantarum. Classification (GTDB taxonomy): domain Bacteria; phylum Bacteroidota; class Bacteroidia; order Cytophagales; family Cyclobacteriaceae; genus Cyclobacterium; species Cyclobacterium plantarum. The sequence goes on along the minus strand of NZ_JAANYN010000003.1, from coordinate 217,766 downwards.
TGATCGCCCCAGCAATAGACCCGAAGCAGGAAAAGTACCTATGGTTCGGCAAGCTGGCACTTTATAAAAGCACGCGCTGGCTTACCCCTCGTTCTATACGGGTGGCTGCAGATGAAAAATATAGCCACGAAGATGAACTCAAAACGTTTATCGCAGATTGGGGACGAATTCGCATACCGGTGCTCCATATCCATGGAGATGCCGATGGACTGGTACCCTATGGCAACGTAGCCTTCTCCGAAAATAATATCCCCAATAAATGGCTGGAAATAAAAACCTTCGAAAATAAAGGGCACCTAATCCCGTTTACGGAACACGAATCCATTGTGGACGAAATCATCCGTTTTGTTTCCAGCCTGAAAACAACTTCTGGCGAGTGACTTTTTCTATGTATTAATTCACCAAGTTGGCCAAATCGGTCATGGAAAATGTCGGAAAAATAGACGACAAAGTTCTGGAAAATTTCTTTGAAGCAGGATATTACAAGGAAAAACTGGTGGATAGCATAGTGGCCATTGGCGAAAAAGCCATTACCAACATGCTGCCTAATGTCACCAAGATTCCAATAGATTTTCCTGAAGCCGCTCCTTTGAATTAAAACTGAAAACTTATTAAAAAATTCATTAGTTATACGGCAGATTAATTGGAAAAATGCCATCCTTGCAGGAGCAATAGCAGTACACAGGGAGGAAAGCGATCATGTGGATGATAAAAAAGCCAGGGTCAGTCGTTTTACCCAAAGCCTTGAAATAACCGGAGATGTGGACTAAGCCCAGCGAAAAAGACTTTTGGAAATTGCCAATAAATGTCCGGTACACAGGACTTTAGAAGAGGACATTGTCATCGACACCAGCTTTAAAGACCATCCCAATGAAAAATAAGTGGATCTTATTCCCAAATGTGACCCTTGTCACCTTTTACCATGGTATGAATAGGTAAATTTAGTTAATGAAAAAATTGCTCAGGTTAATTCTGGTCTGCCTCCTTTGTCTTTCCATTATTTATGGCCTGGTAAAGTTAATTATTCACTTAAACACATCATCATGAAAAAGAACATGGGTACTACCGATAGGATTGTCAGAACCATCATTGCACTGGTGGCCATTTACTTGTATTATACAGGAGCCGTAACTGCTACCCTGGGTATAGTTTTAATCGTGGTTGCCGCCATATTCCTGCTGACCAGCCTGGTTAGTTTTTGTCCCTTGTATACCTTATTTGGGCTGAAAACCTGTACCACCAGGGAAGAATAACCCCAGCTCATAAATAACAAGCCAGGGTTATTGGTTGAAGTTTACTTTAACAAGGATTTTCATTCAGGATCCAAAATGCCTTTGATCCTTTCCAGGCTGTCTTCCAGGTGAATCTTGCTCATCCTGTCGGAAGTCCTGGGAATGGCCTGTTCAAGCTGACCTTGTAGGGTTTTGAGGCTTGCCCTTGCCGCCGGGCGGATATCCGACTGGGAAGCATTCAGGGATGCGGCAGATCTCCCGCTGGCATCATCGGTAAGCAATACCTGCAGTCTTTCAATATGGGCCCGTTGCAAACTCCTGCGGCTTACGTCAATGGATTTTCCACCAGGTAATTCCGACCATATTCCTTTTCTCAGATCCTCCATTAGCTCCAGCAGGCCATAGGCCTCCTGACCGTTGATGGCCTCATTCTCCATCACACGGCCCAATCTACCCCATTCCAGAACAGCATTCAGGGTGTTTACCTGCAACTTTCTGATGCGGTCCAGCAGCCCGAAATCTTCAATTCTACTGGTAATGGCAGTATCGCTGAGCCAATCCTGGCTGGCAAACAATTCCCTGTTCAAAAAAGCCATGGCCTCCTTTTGGGTAGTCTTATTTACATGGGTATATACCGGCTCATCCTGTGCGGCAGCTTTATAGATTTCATATACGCCTCCTATATTGGTCTTTACATGACCCATATACCGGTTGAATTGCCCCAATACCTGACCATATAATTCTTCCAAATCACTGTAATCCTTAAATGGCTTGTCTTCATCGGCAGTCCATTCGATCAGGTTTGGCAGTATCCTTTTCAGGTTTTTGATCCCATATTCCGAAGCTTTCATGGCATTATCGCCCAGGTCCTCACTTTGGGTACTGGGATCATAGGCATTGCCCTGCCTGCCATATCTAAAAACAGGATCACCCTTTTTCTCTACAATCCACTGGTCCAGAATAGCCTGCTCCTCTTCAGGCGTATTGGCTTCGGGAATAGGCCTGTAACCCCAGCCTACTGCAAATTTATCATAAGGGCCTACTTCGGGGTACAAATGCACCCCCTCATCCTCTGGCTGAGCAATATAATTGAAACGGGCATAATCCATGATGGATGGGGCGGTTCCATATTCGGCCGTAAACGTTGCCGAGCGCAGGGAATCTACCGGATAAGCAAAGGAAGAAGCAAAATTATGGGGCAATCCGAGCGTATGTCCGACCTCATGTGCCGATACAAAACGGATCAGGCGGCCCATCACCTCATCCTTAAATTCTGTACCTCTTGCCTCCGGATTGATGGCAGCCGTCTGAACAAAAAACCAGTTGCGCAGCAGGTTCATCACATTGTGGTACCAGCCTATATCCGATTCAATGATTTCACCAGAACGGGGATCTGATACATGTGGACCATAGGCATTTTGTATGTCTGAGGCAAAGTACCGGATTACCGAGTACCGGGCATCTTCAGGATGCCAATCCGGATCTTCCTCCTTACTAGGGGCATCTTTGGCTACAATGGCATTTTTAAATCCTGCTTCTTCAAAAGCCACATTCCAATCCTCAACTCCTGCCTTGAGATAGGGTACCCATTTTCGGGGAGTGGCTGGATCAATGTAATAGACAATTTGCTTTTTGGGTTCAACCAATTCACCGGCTTTGAATTTCTCCAGGTCTTCCTCCTTTACCTCAAGCCGCCAACGATCCAGATAGGTCCTTTTTCTCGCCTTTTGGGCATCTAATCCATAATCTGTAACCCCTGTGCTGAACCAGCCTACCCGTCGGTCTGCCAAACGCTGCATCATGGGCTCCTCCGGCAACAATACCATACTGCTGTTCATTTCTACGGTTATCAATCCCGTGCTGGCATTGGAAGGAGGCTCGGAAGCAGCATAAGTAAGCACATATCTTGCCTCTATATTGGTGGGATAGGTACTTATTCGTTCCAGGTAGGTCCGGTCTGTATCCAGTCTGGATACTTTATACTGCTTCCGACGGCTATTTTGCAAGCCCAGTGCCTGAACATCCTTCGAAAAAAGATCGGTTACTTCAATTACCCAACCTTTGTCATCCTTACCCCTTGCCTCCACATCAAAGCGATAAAGAATGGGTTCCAGGTTGGAATTCCTAACTGCATCATAAATCGGCAGGGAGTCAGCGGCGGTGTTGGAATAGGAAACCACCTTGAGTAAAATGTTCTTGTCGTTTTTGTCCCAGCGCAACATTTGGGTATTGGTCCTTTCACCTCCATAGCCGATTCCCGTGGCCGTTTTGGCGATAGTAGTAACCATCAACATCTCCCTTCCCAGCAAATCTTCCGGAATTTCATAATAGTATTTACCTTCTACATTATGAACGATAAAAAGACCACTTTTTGAAATGGCCTTATCAGTAATGACATCACTGTATGGCTTTAAACCATCTTTCGTTTTAGGCTTTTCCTCCTCTTTTTCGGCTTCCTTTTTGTCCTTTTTCTTAAAAATCCATTGTGCCTGGGCCTGATCTGCTAAAATAAGGTTTAAGCCCAGGGCTGCACAAATCAACAAAAAAAAGGAGATCCTGAAATTCGGGATATGTTTCTTCATTATAATTTGATTTAATTGAATGCCGAAATTAAAGTTTTAAATTGAAACCAATACTAAATTTTTACCAGAAATAAATCCGAATACCTTAAACCATAAGGATAGATAATGGTTAGATCTTCGAACATGTTTGAAAACCACATTATAATCGTAGGAGGAGGTTTATCAGGTCTTACTGCTGCCTATCTTTTGGCCAGGCAGGGCAGGAGTGTGTTGGTAATTGAAAAAAAGGCTTATCCCTTCCACCGGGTCTGTGGGGAGTACGTTTCCAATGAAGTAAAGGATTTTTTGGTCAAAGAGGGGTTATTTCCATTCGAGCATTATCCAGCCAGCATCAATCATTTCAGGTTAAGTGCAGTAAATGGTGATCAAGCAGACTTCCCTTTGGAACTGGGTGGCTTTGGCATCAGCAGGTATATTCTCGACAACCATTTCTACCAAAAATGTCTGGGGGAAGGGGTAAAATTTCTCCAAAAAACCCAGGTAACAGCTATTCAATTCTTACCTGAAAAACAACACTTCATGGTGGAAACCAGTGAAGGGTCATCACTTCCCGCAGCCTTTGTACTGGGAGCATATGGAAAAAGGTCAAGAATTGACAAGCAACTCAACAGAGATTTTGTCCAGCAAAGAAGTCCGTACATCGGGGTCAAATACCATATAGAAATAGCCGATCAGGAAGACCATATAGTAGCCCTTCACAATTACAATGGGGGTTATCTGGGGATCAATAAGATTGAAAATGGCCGTTTTAACCTTTGCTACCTGGGCAGCAGGGAACAACTCAAGGCTACGGGCAGTATAGGGGCCATGGAAGAAAAACATTTATTTGCCAATCCCCATATCCGGGAAATATTTAAAAAAGCTCATTTTTTATGGGACAGGCCTGAAGTCATCAATGAAATCAGCTTTGCGACCAAAGCTCCGGTAGAAAACAACATCCTGATGCTTGGAGATGCCGCAGGCATGATTACCCCACTTTGTGGTAATGGTATGGCCATAGCCATACACACGGGCAAACTGGCTGCAGATGCCTTCCTGAAGCACAATAAATTAGCAGACATTCAGCAATCCTATCAAAAAAATTGGAAAGCTTTTTTCCAGTCCCGTCTAAGATTGGGCAGGAATGTTCAAAAACTTTTCGGTGCCCCTGTGGTATCTTCCCTCGCTGTTGGTCTGCTGAAAAACTCCTCTTTTCTTTCCAAAAGACTAATTCGCCAAACCCACGGAAACCCTATCCGGTAAAAAGAAACCCCAAAAGGTAACCTTTTGCCTTTTGGGGTTGGAAAAATCAATCCTACCTGGGATTATCAAAACCGGATGGAAACACCGCCCAGAAAATTGGTGCCCGCCATGGGATAATAGTAGTTTTCAGTTACCAGTTCCCTGCCATTGGCCCCTTCATTTGGTACAAAATAGCTAAAAGTATACCCATTTGGTTCGTACAATTCATTGAAAACATTGTTCACCTTTAATGAGAAATTCAATTCCCTAACCCATCCGGGGGACCAGTTATAGGACAGCCTGAGGTCAGTGGTCCAGAAAGGGTCAAGACTTCTGTCTTCTTTTTGTGTATTGTCCAGGTACTGCCGGCCCACATATTTGTTAAGCAGACTGATTTCCATATTTTCCAGAGGCCTGAAATCGATGATAGCACTACTCACCAGGCCAGGGGAAAAGGCAATATCCGTGTCCGAATAGGTGGTGCTTTCCTGACCTGCGAAACCCCAATTTTCATCATATACGTCATTGTATTCTGTAAAGGAATCGATCTTGTTTCTGCTCAGGGCAATGTTTCCACCAAGGGTCCATCGGGGCGCCACCACCACTGCGGCATCCAGCTCTATACCGGCCCTGTAGCTACTAGCCACATTTTCACGGATATATGCCCCAACATCATTTAGCTGACCTGTAAGTACCAGCTGATCCTTGTAACCCATATAATAAAGGTTGGCACTGTACTGATACCTGGTCTTATTTACCCTGAGTCCTGCCTCCACATTATTCAATTTTTCCGGTCTGGGGATTTCAGTCAAGGGGGAATCCGTAAAATCCGCACGTACTGGCTCACGATTGGCCACTGCATAGGAAGCATAAAGGGTTTTCCCATTTCCTGTTTCATAGGATATCCCCAATTTGGGATTGAAGAAGTTATAATCCTGGCTACCAGAGATATCCCTGAGATCACTGTTTATCCCGTTAAAGCGGTAATAAATATTCCGCCATTGAAGGTCTGCAAACAGGTACAGCCTGTCTTGTACTTCGTAGGTAGTTTTCAGATACAGGTTACGGTCATCTTTTACCGCTACATTGTCATAATACCTGTCTCTGATGTTGGTACCACCAGTGACTCCCATCCAGATGATTTCGCCAAAATGGTCCCCATCATACCGGTTGGCTCCCCCACCCACAATGGCATCCAACTTGCCATCAGTGGAAACGTAGTTGAGCGAAAAAACGGCTCCATAAAAATCATTGTCCAGCCATCTTCTACGAATGATATCGGTACTGTTGATCAGCTCATTGCCAATGGATATGGGCTCAATCCCATAATTATCTGGCAGGTTGTCGTCAGGTCTGAACTGTTCGTAGTATCCCTGGCCCTGAGTGTAGTGCAGCGCAAAGTTGGCTTTCATGTTGCTTCCCCAATTCCCCGCGTAAATGAATTGGTAATGGTCTTGCTGGTAATTATCCGTTTCATTTTCATAGGTATAACCATTGTAGGTGCGGTTGCTCTTAAGCAGGTTTTCGGGCACACCATTCCATGCCTGATAGGTTTGTTCCGATCCGGAGAAAACATTGACCTTGAATACATGGTCATCGCCAAAATATCCTCCCGAAACGAAATAAGACTTCAGATCGGAAAATGCACGGTCTATATACCCATCGGAAGAAATTCTGGAAAGCCTTGCATCCACAGCCCATCTATCGTTGATCAGGCCTGAACCTGCCTTGACCGTATGCTTTCTGGTATTGAAGGAGCCAAAGGAGTGGTCTGTTTCTGCATAGGCTTCCTCCTTTTTGGTATCGGTTTGGATATTGAGGCTGGCACCAAAAGTAGCCGCACCATTGGTAGAGGTACCCACTCCTCTTTGAATCTGTATGTTTTCTACGGAAGAGGCAAAATCGGGCATATTGACCCAGAACACACCATGAGATTCTGCATCGTTTAGGGGAATACCATTCACGGTAACATTGATTCTGGTCTGGTCAGTGCCCCGGATCCGCAAACCTGTATATCCCACACCGGCTCCGGCATCTGAATGGGTTACAATGGAAGGGGTATAATTGAGCAGCAAAGGCAAATCCTGGCCGAGGTTGTTTTTTGACAGTGCTTCTTTGTCTATCATCTGGAAGGTAGTAGGAGTGGTGGCCGATGCCCGGGTACCTGTCACGATAAATTCCTCGGTGGTCAGGGTCTGGGGAATCAGGCGGATGAGAAGCGATTTTCCGGAAGAAACCGGGACAGTAAGTCTGTGGGTCTGGTACCCTACAAAAGTTACCCTTAAGGTGTAATTCTCTTTATTCAAACCCTCCAGACTAAATTGCCCTTCCCTGTCAGCGACAGTACCCTTTTCTATTTCTTCGATATAAACATTGGCACCAGGAAGGGGCATGCCATTATCGGCATCAACTATTACCCCTTCAATATGGTCTTGGGCCTGGGCCCAATGGCTTAGCAACAGAAAAACGGCTGCCAGGTACATTCGAAACATAACTTAAATTGTTTTCTTCGGTTAAACATGAAAGGAATAAAGGGGTATTCCTTCTTTTAGTTGTTTACCCAATAGCATTACGTACGATTAGCTATTTCTCATTTCCCTTCGCCGGCACTACCCGGATCAGGTAATATGGGTATGATCTCAGCCCGTGATATTGGGGCACCCCTAATGATCTATTGACAAATGTAAGCGGTAATAATGGAATTGGCAAGCCTGCCAGGAGAAGTTAGGCTTTACCCAGAACCCTCAAGTGTCTGAAATGAGACAAAAAGGCCCATCGGAGTTTCTCATGCTCCAGATAATTGATGTTATAATCCTTACAGGCCTGCTTGATGATTTTGCTGATTGCCGGGTAATGGATATGTGAAATTTTGGGAAAAAGGTGGTGCTCCACCTGATAATTGAGGCCTCCCAAAAACCAGGTCAACAATTTATATCCCGTAGCAAAATTGGCTGTGGTACGGATTTGATGGATCATCCATTCGTCTTCCAGGCTATTGGTAGCCGGAGAGGGTACAGGAAAGGCAGTTTCTTCCAGGCTATGCGCCAATTGAAAAACCATGGTCAGTAAAAGACCGGCAAATAAACTGTAGACCAAAAACCCAACTATCCACTGACTCCACCCCATCATGTACACAGGAATAGCTACAAATAATATCAAATGAATGGCTTTAAAGCTCCAGAAGCTAATGTGGTCAGAAAGTTTCATCTTCTGAATAGGAACCATGCCCACTTTTCTGGTCACATATTTTTTATAATCGGTAAAAAATACCCAATACAAATACAATAATGCATAAGTTAAGGGGAAATAATAATGCTGGAAACGGTGAATTTTGAATTTCTTCTGACTCGGCGAAAGCCTTAAAAAAGACCCGGCATTCAGATCATCATCCACCCCTTCCACATTGGTATAAGAATGGTGTACCACATTGTGTTTGGTTTTCCACATGAACACATTTGCACCAAGAAAATTGATGGAAATGCCAGCCATTTTATTAATCCAGGCTTTATCACTGAAGCTGCCATGGGCGCCATCATGCATGACATTGAAACCAATAAAAGCCGTCAAAGCGCCTAAAACCAAACATTCCACCAAGGCAATGGCCCAATGGGGTGTAAAGAAAACCAGATGGACATATAAAAAGATAAACGACAAAACCATGACCCCTGCTTTTAAGTAAAGTGGACTGTTTCCAGAGCGGGGTAATTTCTTGTTTATGAAGTAGTCTCCAACCCTTTTTTTCAGGTCCTGATGAAAGGAAATGGTAGACTTGGAAAATTTTGGCGTTGCCATATATTATTATTTAAATTGTAATCGGGTGATTGTGAGTGTATGGAAAGTACAGAGGTGGGGCTGGGTGAAAATAAACCTAGATAGGCCTATGGACACAATTCCTTGTAAGGTAAACAATTAATCTGGCACAATCAATCAAATTCAACAGTATTTATCAGGTGCATCATATCCTTTTTGATGTATTCGATGATTGGTGCGAGGGAATCATTTTTTACGGCTGTCCTGAAATACAAGGCTCCACGCAGAAAGTGCTGGGTAGAGTCAGTTACAAAAAACTGAAATTGGGTAGGTACTTCACCGCTTAGTTCGGCGACCAAACCAGTATACCCTGTAGGAGTTCTGACTATCCCTTCATCAATACCATAAGCTTTTATCTGATGTTTGAAAGTCAAGTTAAGGGCATCGTCGAGGTACGATTTGAGTTTTTCCTTTTTTCCTTCTATGGCTTTATAAGTAAGGTGTACTCTGGCATTAAGAGAAGTATAATGCAGGTTTATCCAATTTTTTTCTGCCAAATTAAAGGAGTCAGGTTCGATTTGCAGGTGCCTGGAATGCTCAAAAGAATAGGGAAGATCCATATCCAATGACTCAAACTCATGGTCGGGAAGGTCTATCCGATTATACCCTTTGGGTTTGGGAATAAAATCTTCACCACAGGCACTGAACAGCAAAATGACCATGAAAAACCAACAGATGCTCCTTGCAGGCTTAGGGCCATATTTTTCCAGGAACCTCATTTTTCCCTAATCCAGGTTACTTTTTCAGAAATTGGATTTCGTCTGCCCTCAGGCCAGCGGTCGGAAGCGGGCTTGGCCACATAGAAAAACCCCATCAGCATGTCTTCCTCTGCCAGGCCAAAAAAAGGTTTGGCTTCGGGCCAGAAAGTGGGACCACCAGTACCCCAATAAGCCGCCAGACCATGGGCACTTGCAGTCAGGTACATGTTTTGAACTGCCATCGACACGGCCGCTACTTCTTCCATTTCAGGAAGGTTGGCCCTCAAATCCTTCTTCATGCAAATGGCAATGATGTGGGATGCCTTCAGGGGGTTTTCCCTGAACTTGTTGTAGGTGGCGGCTATAAATTTACCGGATTTCTCACTTCGCTCTTTGTAAAGGTTCGATTGAAATTCAGCAAGTTTGTGCAAGCCTTCACCGGAAAAAACCACAAATCTCCAGGGCTCTGTCAGCTTGTGCGTTGGGGCCCAATTGGCATTTTCCAACATTTCCAAAATGATGTGCTCATCAACAGGGTCATTTTCCTTAAACTGGGCCACAAACTGTGACCTCCTGTTCCTGATGATTTTATTGACTTCTTCTATATTAAATATGGGTCTGTTATTCATAATCATTCTAAATGCTAATACTTTAAACCAACCTTTATTCCTCCATAAAAGTTTCTTGTCGCCGCAGGCTGAAAATACCTGCCACCAAAAGGATTCAGGTCATTGCCCAGACTGTAACTGGCATTCGATAGGTTTTCCACCCCGGCGAAAACTTCTACATCCAACCTGGCACTTGCGCTACCCCTCCATCCGGTCCTTGCATTCATCAGGTGATAGGCCTCCTGATAGACCGTATTCGCATCATTGAGCGGTATATCATCCACAAATTGATGGGTAAAATTAAGGTAAAACCCAGGCCTGGTCCGCAGATCCACCTGATTAACCAGGGTATGGGGGGCAACTCCAGTCAGGTCATTTCCGGAATAGTCATTTTCGCCCTGTACGAAATCTGCAAATGTAAAATAATGTCCTGCAAATGTATGGGTAAGTTTCAGTTCTTGTACAAAAGCCAATTGATTCCGAATCAGGGCATAATCCACCAATACTTCAATTCCCTTTTGATCGGTAGCACCTGCATTCCGAAACAAGACTACTCCCTGTTCGTTGGTAAAAGTGGTGATGGTTTCATCCAGTTTGAAATAAAAAGCAGAAGCATCTACATTTACCCTACCCTGATTGAAGCTGGAGCGATAACCTATCTCATAGTTGATCCCCTTTTCTGCTTCCAAATTCAGGTTAATGGTGCCTTCGTTGGTCCTGACCTCATCAATGGTCGGGGGAGAAAATCCCGAACTGATACTGGCATGCAGTGCGGCTGTGGGGTTTAATTTTGCGGATAAGGCGATCCTGGGAACGATTACCGGATCAAAGGTGCGCCTGGCCGTGGAAGGCATCCCATTGATCGCATCAATATTTCTGGCAATATCAAACCTGGAAAAATTTTCGCTGAGGCCCAGTGTCATCAAAAACCTGTCTGAAAGTTCTGCTTCTATCTGCTGAAAAAGGAATGCGGTGGTGGTAAGCAATTCATCACTAAACCGGACCGTGTCGGCCTGTCCGCCCCTGTTGCCAAAATTCTGGGCCGCAGTTTTGGAAAACTGGTACTCTCCCCCGCCAATAAGTCTCACTGGAACAGGGCCCCAGGTAGCATCATAGGTAAAGCTGGACCTGCCGCCATAGCTAAACTGAGTCTCCTTTTTATAATCCAGGTTAAATGGATTTTCAAAATCTACTGTATTGATATAAATTGAAGTTTTATTGCTGAAGTTTGGGTTGAATTGGTAATCGTGCGACAAAATACCATACATGGACTGCTGATCAATGGATGCATTTTGGGCAGCCGATCCGGGTCTCGCCTGACGGGGATTTTCTTCCACCTGGGCCGCTGTCAGCGCACCCGGCAATTCGTAATAAAGGTCGGAATATAACAACTGTGTGGTCAATCTTTGCTTATCAGATGGCTTGAAATGGCCGGTCAGCTGAAGTACTTCTCTATCCATGGCGGTATGATCGCGGTAGCCATCTGCTTTTTGTTTGACGTAGGCCACTTTGATCCCACCCTCTTCCATTTGCTGGTCTACTCCTATACGGTACCGAACCATGCCAAAATCGCCGAAAGAAAGATCTGTACTGATTTTATTTTCTGTTACCTCCTGATCACTACTGAAACTGATCACTCCCCCGTTACCTGCGCCATAAATGCTTCCGGCAGGTCCCTTGATGATTTCCGTATTCTGGATGTTGGAGAGATCCAGCATGTTGAGGGGGGTGGTTCCATCTGCTGCTGTAAAAGGCATACCATTCCAGTAGACCTTAACATTTCTAACACCAAAAGGAGCACGCAGGGAACTTCCACGTATTGAGATCCTATAGCTGGCAGGAGCCCTTTCTTCTACCCTGATACCAGGTTTGGTATTAAAGGCATGGACCAAAGAAGTTTCATTGAACCGATACAAATCGGATTCACTAACCCTGGCAATCCCTGCGGCCTGTTCTAAAAGTGGTCTTTCAGAATCAAAAGAACTCACCACCACCTCTGTCAGTGAATTCTCGGCCCGCTGCAAAGAAACGGTCAACAGGCCGGAAACAGGAACCAACACCCGCCGGCTCTCAAAGGCCACATGACTCAATTGCATTTCTGTAGGTTTATCCAGGCTGAGGCTGATACTTCCATCCCCATCAGCTACATAATTTTGCTGGTTATTTCCTCTCAGAGAGGCAAAAGGAACAGGCTCCTGGGATTGGGCATCGAGAACTTTGATCGTGGTCTGAGCCTGAATGATCCATGGCAATAAAAATAAAAGAATAAAGGTTACGGTTCTAAGCATCAATTTTAGATTTTAACATTGATTATATGGAATGTCAAAATTACCCCATTTTCGCTTTAATCCACCACCGATAAAAAAAACCTGTGGCGCTTAATCAAAAAATCAATAACTTGTCGACACAATTTCAATTAATCTACCAATAACGATGGATAGAAGATCAGCCATGAAGCAATTGGCGGTCCTCACAGGAGGTGTAATCATGATACCATCCTGCGATTTCAGCGAGGAAGCCATTTTGCAAGCCTATCAAAACCTAAACATTACCGCTTCCCAAAAAGCGCTGTTGACAAGGGTCACCAATACCATTTTCCCCGGGACTACCTTGAAAAGGGCGGAAGAGATTCAACTTCAGGATTTCGTGCTTGTCATGTGCAATGATTGTCTCAAAGAAAACCAACAGCAAAGCTTTGTATTGGGTTTGAAACAATGGGATGATTTCACTAAACAAAATTTTGGCCAAGCCTTCTCAAAAATGGATCAGAATGAAGCAGCGGATGCGATCCGGGAGACCATGAGCTTGGAAGCCGCTCCAGAGTCTGATGCCGCCCTCCTGGGGAGGTTTCTGGCCATCACCAAACAATTTGCACTGCAGGGCTACCTGAGTTCGGAATACTTTATGAAGGAGATCAAACCTTATGAATTGGTTCCCGCCCGTTTTTTCGGAAGCAAAAAGATTGAAAACGCATAAAAAGAAACATACGCCATGGCGAATTTGAATATAAAAAGCAAACAAGAAAATACCTATGATGCCATCGTGATCGGATCCGGCATGAGTGGAGGCTGGGCAGCCAAGGAGCTTTGTGAAAAAGGGCTGAAAACCCTGGTACTGGAAAGGGGAAGGGAAGTAAAACATGTACAGGATTACCCCACCACCAACATGATGCCCTGGGAATTTGAACACCGGGGCAATATCCCGGAGGCTGTCAAAAAGGAAAACCCGGTAGTCAGTCGCTGTTATGCGTTCCGGGAAGATGCCCAGCATTTTTTTGTCAAAGATACCGAACATCCCTATGTCCAGGAAAAGCCTTTTGACTGGATCAGGGGCTATCAAACCGGTGGAAAATCCCTGCTTTGGGCCCGGCAGGTGCAGCGTTGGAGCGATTTTGATTTTGAAGGCCCCGCCAGGGATGGTTTTGCCGTTGACTGGCCTATCCGGTATAAGGATATCGCTCCCTGGTACAGCCATGTAGAAAAATTTATCGGTGTTTCTGGTAACAGGGACGGTAAACCAAATTTGCCAGATGGTGAGTTTTTACCTCCTTTTGAACTCACGGCGGGGGAGCAGTACTTTAAGGATTTCCTCCGGGAAAATTATCCGGAAAGGGAAATCATTGTGGCCAGGTGTGCCCACATTACAGGTAACCAGGAGTTTTATGCCAAGCAGGGAAGGGCACTTTGCCAGAATCGCACCCTTTGCCAAAGAGGCTGTCCCTTTGGAGGCTACTTTAGCAGCAATTCCTCTACCTTGCCCTGGGCCGCCAAGACGGGTAACCTGAGCATGCAACACCACGCTGTGGTACATTCCATCATTTACGATGAGGATAAAGGAAAAGCGACGGGGGTACGGGTAATAGATGCACAAACCAAAGAGACTACCGAATACTATGCTGATGTCATCTTTGTAAATGCCAGTGCCCTGAACACCAACCTGATATTGCTCAACTCCACATCAAACCGCTTCCCCAATGGTCTGGGCAATGACAGCGGCGTACTCGGCAAATACGTGGCATTCCATAACTATCGGGCAGGAATTTCAGGCGAATATGATGGGCTGAAGGAGTTTACTACCGAAGGAAGAAGGCCTACATCCGGTTATTTCCCCCGCTTCAGAAACGTTTACAAACAGGAAACTGATTTCCTCAGAGGCTATGCGGCAGGCTTCAGTGCCAACCGCAGCATGATCAATGACTACTCCGGAATTGGTGATGAACTGGAAAAAGCCATGACCCGGGAAAAATATGGCCCATGGAGGGTAGGATCACACATGATGGGAGAAACCATTCCCAAGGAGGAAAGCCAGGTTAGTTTGGATCCCAACCTTAAAGATGCCTGGGGAATTCCCCAGCTGAAAATATCCATGGATTACGATGCCAATGATGAGGCGATGATCAAGGATTACCTGGAACAAATGACCGAAATGTTTGAGGCGGCGGGCTTTACCAATATCCGCACCCGCGACGACAAGCGGGCACCCGGCTTGGACATACACGAAATGGGAGGAGCGAGAATGGGAAAAGATCCCAAAACCTCGGTCCTGAACGAGTGGAACCAGATCCACAGCTGCCCCAATGTATATGTAACGGATGGAGCCTGTATGACCTCCACAAGTACGCAAAACCCCTCTCTGACCTACATGGCTTTTGCTGCCCGTGCAGTGGATCATGCAGTGAAGAACCTGGGATAGGGAGCTGCCATAAAATCAGGTTTCAAGCCCGTACTGTGTTTATTCGGACAGGAGAAGGTTTTAAAATCCAATCGCTTTTAAGTACCTTCGTTTTTTCAATCATCAACCAGCAAACATGGAAATATCAGGAAAAATCATTCAGGCACTAGAAGAGCAATCAGGCAATGGCAGGAATGGGACCTGGCGAAAAAGGGATTATATCATGGAAACCCCGGGTCAGTATCCAAAAAAAGTCTGCCTTACCGTTTGGGGCGATAAAATTGACCAGTTTAATATACAGGAAGGCAGCGAACTCACCGCCAGCATAGAAGTGGAAAGCAGGGAATACAATGGAAGATGGTATACAGATGTGAAGGTTTGGCGGGTAAACAGTCAGGAAAATAACAATGGAGGAGGAGGAGGAGCTGCAGCTGGTACCCAGAAAAATGACCAGCCCGATGTCAGCACCTTTAGCGATGACAGCGAAGGAGATATTTTGCCTTTTTAAAAATTCGACAAGAGCTTTCCTCATGGATTGACCAAAACAAATCTGTAGATTTTTTGGTCAATCCATTGCAGGATTTGCACCCATTATCAATAGATAAGTTGCTAAATATTTAATGTCCTTTATGGGCATTAATGGACCAATCCTTGATTTGGCAGGGGTTCGAAATTCTATTTTTTGCCGGATGGTGGCACCTTCTTTCATCCTCTTTTTTTAGACTTTAGCTCAGCAATTAGGGAAAAACAGGCAAAACCCAAACAAATTGCTGTGAGTTAGGAGTGTTCTGGTGCAGTTGACAGATTTATGTATTTTTTGATTATATTTAATGTATACTGCTCAATGAGAATACATTATGTCCTTAAGCCTGTCCTTTAGATCCAATTTTACCTCCGAAGTAGTATTGTGCCGGCGAAACGGTTTCTCTAGTTTCCGAATGCCGCCATTCCTTGTATCATTAAAAACTAATTCTTTAACAAATCTCCAATATCATTATGAAAAAGCTATTCAAACCCGCCAGTCTGCTATTTAGCTTGCTTTCCCTTGTTGTCTTCTTTTTGATTGGAATGTTGTATGCAGGTTGGATTGATGCGGGAAAGGGCCAGGGTTTGGCCGGTGGGGCCATAGTATTGGGCTGGGGGGTGATTTTTGCTTTGATCGCTTTTGTGGTCTCTTTTTTCTTGACCTACCGCATTGTACACAAAAAAATAATTGTTCTAAACTGGGTTTTGTTCGCCCTTCTGCTTGCAGGCTATGGTATCATCCATTACAACTATGTACAAAGGGAAAAATCAAAGGAAAAAAATGACATTCCCCCAATGGAAAAACCAAATGCGCCCAGCAAAACAACGGATCCGGCAAGTATGTTGACTTCATTTAATACCGTTAAGGAGGAAAAAAAGTTAAGCCCGCAAAATATGGAATCCATTACCGGAATGGGTTTTTTTTCGCCTGATTTTTATGAAAACCAGGTCCTTTATTTTTACAGCGAGCCAAATTTAGAAAAACCCATTCAAGAGCATGCAGTATATGACAGCATCACTTTCCGGCAAAATCAACACCGGCAATTTGAAATCGCCACAGCACCCCCCTGGCTGGTTCCGGATATCATGAAGTTGGATTATGACATGCTTTATTTCAAAATCAGCAGTGTCAGCGATGAATGGGTGGAGATAGTGGTGAATGCCCAAAATGGGCAAACTGCTTATATCAGTAAATATGCTGGGAATGTGGTGTATTGGCCTGACTTTTTACTCTCTGTAAATTCTGTAGAATTCCTCCCGGGTTCGGAAGAAAAAGTCAGGGCCCGTCCGTTTTCTGCTTCGGGAATTATCCGAACCCCCTACGAATTTATGAAGCCCTTTAAAATAAAAGAGGACTGGGCAGAAGTCTTTCTGCTGGATGGGGGGTTTCAAAGGGTTGGCAAAGGCTGGATACAATGGAAGAAAGGAGATAAATTACTCGTCCAATTTAATTTATTGAGTTAAAATTACAGCCCGATGATTAAAAATGAGCGATGGTAAATAGTACGAAAAAATTCATACCTATTAATTACTCTTCCTCAATGCATGGAAAGTAATCCTTATATAGGCTGTCCTGTTTCTCTGCCAACAGGACATTTCTAAATAAGAAAATCAAATAACAGGCCGGAGAAAAAATAAAGAAATTCGATAAACCTAAAGGAAAACCATCAAAATAATTGAGGAAAATTTAGTAATGTTTATCTCAAAAATCATGAAAAATGGACAAGGTTGAAATCTGGCAAGGAATAATAATCGGTGCCGTTGGCGGTGCCATCGCAGGATTGGTCATTTGGCTGGCTGAATTGTCGCGCCAGAAATACCTGAAATATTGCCATACAAAACGGGTATTGAAATGGCTGGAAGAAAACACAAAACCAAAACATTCGGAGGTATGGCGTTCCACAAGAGCCATAGCAAGTCATAACAATCTACCGGAAGACAGGATCCGTTTTATTTGCAGCCATTCTGACAAAATTCAACTGAATACAAAAGACGGAAACGAATCAAAAGAACTTTGGAAACTAAAGCAATTATGAAACTCCAATTCGATCCCATCAAGATTACCAAAAGCAAGCAACCCCATTGTTGTCTTTCTTGACGGGCAGCCTTTAAGCAGTAGTGAATTGGATTTCACTTTAACGCAAGACAGTTTAAGCCTCACTGAAAAAGGAGTTGGGAACAATATCGTGCTGATGGATAAACAAACCCTGAAAAACGTACAAGAACGATTAAAGATCAAATGCGGAGCAGCCCATTTTGACCGATTTGGAGAAACCATCTATTAATCGGGAACAAATGTGGAAGATTTGCTTTGACAACGTCAATTTTCTTGATTATTTTCAACACTCATCTTAAAATTCCTCCTTGTCGATAACCTAACAATTCACCATGACCTACCTTTTCCGATTTTTCCTTTTATACTTTGTGACCCATGTCAGTCATGCACAGGGCACCTATACCCACCAACCCCCAATCGAAGCCCGGGCTGTTAATCTTTTACATGAAGGACAATTACGTTTCAAAGACCTCAACAAAAACAAGCAACTGGATGGCTATGAGGATTGGCGCCTGCCGGTGGAAAAGCGGATCGAAAACCTGCTTGGCCTGATGAACTTGGAAGAAAAGGTGGGCATGCTGCTGATCAATACGCTGAATGCAGGAGAATACGGAGAAATGACAGCACAGGCAGTCCAATTCATAGAAGATGAAAAAATGACCCGCTTTGTATTAAGGAATGCGCTAAAGGAAAAGCCAAACCGATCCGCTGCAGGCAACTCTTTTGGTGGTGTGGAGATCAGTCCCTTTGAGGCTGCGCAGTTTACCAATTCCATCCAGGAACTGGCAGAAAATACACGGCTTGGCATACCCGTTGTTTTTAAGTCCAATGCCAGAAACCATGTGGACTTTGATGCCAGGGCGGGAATAAATGTTTCCTCCGGGTCTTTTTCCGGCTGGCCCAAAGAAAGTGGTTTGGCAGCGACAAGGGATATGGCATTGATTGCTGACTTTGCCAAAATCATGGCCAAAGAATGGACTGCCGTTGGCCTGCGTGGCATGTATGGCTATATGGCTGACCTGTCTACCGAACCACGCTGGTACAGGGTGCATGAAACCTTCACCGAAGACAGTGAGTTGGCCTCCAATATCATTTCGGTATTGGTCAAAAACCTGCAGGGCGAATCCCTGAATGCCAATAGCGTTGCCCTGACCATCAAGCATTTTCCCGGTGGAGGTCCACAGGAAGGAGGAGGAGATCCCCATTACGATTTTGGGAAAAACCAGGCCTATCCATCGGATAATTTTGACTATCACCTGGCACCCTTTCAGGCGGCTATCGAGGCAGGCGCATCATCCATCATGGCCTATTATGGCATTCCTGTAGGCCAACCCTACATGCCCAACGATGTAGGAATGGCCTTCTCAAAGGGAATCCTTACGGATTTATTGAGGGATAGACTTGGATTCAAAGGTTATATCAACTCTGATACCGGCATCATTGGTGATCGGGCCTGGGGTCTGGAAGACAAAAGCATAGAGGAGCAAATCCTCATTGCAATTGAGGCAGGTACAGATGTGCTTTCCGGATTCAACGACAATAAACAATTATTGGGCATGGTTCAATCCGGGAAACTTTCAGAAAGCAGGGTGGATCTTTCTGTAGAAAGGTTATTAAGGGAACAATTCGAATTGGGATTGTTTGAAAATCCTTACGTGGACCCCAACCGGGCGGCTTACCTGCTGGGGAATCCGGCACACCAAAGGAAAGCCGATATCGCCCAGAGAAAATCGATCGTACTGCTGCAAAACAAAATGAACTTGCCCCTGGCAATGCCTGAGAAAGGTGACTCACTCGTGGTATATACCATGGGTGTCAATCATGAAGTCTTTGCTGACCCAACATGGGCAGCCATCAAGGCAGTTTCAGGTGATCAGCAGGATGAAAATGACGGCGTTGTGCAAATCAGCGATGATATTGACTATGCCATCATCCGGGTAAATGTTTCGAATAGCGGCAGAGAAAGCGGACGTCGCTTTGGAGGTGCAGCTCCCGAAGAACTCGATTTGCTGTCATTTTCAGCTATGGAGGGATCCACATCCTGGGAAATCAGCCCTTCTTTGACTGAAATAAAAGGTATTATGGATATGGTTGGTCCTGAAAATACGGTTTTGGCCATTGATTTCCGGCAGCCCTATGTGCTGGATGAAAATTGTGGTTTTCTCAATGCAGGCGCAATTCTGGCTACTTTTGGCGTCAATGATGCTGCCCTGCTTGATATACTGACCGGAAAATTCAAGCCTGCGGGAAAGCTTCCCTTTGCCCTGGCCAATAAGCCGGAGGCAATTGTCAATCAGGCTCCCGATGCTCCGGGATATCCTGAAAAGGACACCCTCTATCCTTTTGGGTTTGGCTTGACTTATTGAAATGATTTTACTGGAAAAAATAAAATAAACGCAGGTATCCTTACAAAAACCACCAAACTTTCTCTTTCTCTAAAACCAGGCCCAAAATTAATGCATAAAAAAATGACATGATAAGCCGTTCCCTACTTCTCTTTTTTGTTTTTCTGTTGTTTTCTGTCACAGGGACCCATGCCCAAAGCGATTCTTTGTTGGTAAAAAACAACCAATACCTGATTGGAGAAATCAAATCTATGGAAAGGGGTGTTTTGGTAATCGAAACACCTTATAGTAAATCAGATT
This sequence comes from Cyclobacterium plantarum, assembly GCF_011290685.1. Lineage (GTDB taxonomy): Bacteria > Bacteroidota > Bacteroidia > Cytophagales > Cyclobacteriaceae > Cyclobacterium > Cyclobacterium plantarum. Next base: position 197,718 of record NZ_JAANYN010000003.1, on the reverse strand, counting down.
TCAGGGTGAAGTGGGGAGAAATTCTGGCCATCTATTCTGAAAGACTATTCATTACCTCGAGCAAGTCAAGCAATAGGATCTACGGGAAAATCAGCAGTCCGGAAACAGGGTTTTTGAAAATTATTTCTATAGCTAAAGATGAATATATTTTTCCTGTAGCAGATATTTTGTACATCAAGTCGGTCAACAGGGGATTTCTCGACAGGTTAAGTGCAAGTGTGGATTTTGGCTTTACCCTGACCAGGGCCAGAAATCAAAGGCAATTCTCTGCCCGAAGCCATCTTGGTTACATTGCTCAAAAGTGGTCCTTTGATGCGGCTTTTAATAAACTGGTAACTGCACAAGATGAAATAGAAGACATTAACCGAGGTGACGGAAACCTGACGGCCATATATTTTCCAAGGCGGAATTGGTTTGCCTTGAATAGGTTAGAGTACTTGTACAATACGGAGCAAGCCCTTGATTTGAGGTTCAATACACTGTTTGGGGCAGGAAGGGATTTTTTTAAATCCAACACCCTTTACTGGAGGGTTTTTGGCGGTCTGGCATTCAATAATGAGAATTTTTCAGGAGAGTCTATGGACCGGAGGAGTGCTGAAGCATGGGTTGCCTCTGAATTGAATATTTTCGATATGGGTGATGTAAGCCTGCTTAGCAATATTTTTGTTTACCCAAGCCTAACGGAAAAGGACAGGGTAAGAATTGATTACAGGTTGGACCTCAAATATGACATGCCATTGGATTTTTATATCAAGACGGGCATGACTTTGAATTACGACAATCAGCCATTTCAATCTTCCCGTTCAGTGGATTATATATGGCAAACAACCCTGGGATGGAGTTGGTAATGGGGAGAAATTAAGCATCAGAAATGATTTATCTTGGATAATTTGACGGATTCACAATTGGAATAAACGGAATATTAGATAATAAGGGCATGATTAATGCTGAATGAAAATATTACCTGAATAGCAGGTAACATTTATTTTTTTTGAAATGATAAGAAGAAAAAGTGCCCAATTAAAAAAGCCTGGAATATTTAAGATCGTCCATTTACCCGGGCTTTTTTGGAAAGCGGCCAAGATCTGGAATGACAACAATCCCTGGAGACTAGGGGCTGTGGTGGCCTACTATGCTGTATTGTCTCTTCCGGGATTACTGATCATCATTATCAATACCGTGGGAGCTTTCTGGGGAAAAGAGATCGTTGAAGGGCAAATTACAGGAGAAATTTCAGAAGCTTTAGGTGCAGATGCAGCCTATGCAGTAATTGCCATCATAGAGAACACTCAAAAAGATGGAAGGACCTTATTTGCTACCATTTTTGGAATTGCGGTGTTGGTATTTGGTGCTACAGGCGTATTTTACCAGCTTCAGATATCTATGAATGAAATTTGGGGGGTGAAAATTGATCCTAAAGCCGGATACTGGAAAATTATCAAAGACCGGGCTTTGAGTTTGGCATTTGTCATGGCCATTGCTTTTTTATTGATCATTAGTTTTGTAATTTCTACCGCACTGACTTTGGTCAGTACCTACCTGGCTCGTTTATGGGAACCCGGATACGTGGAAATTGCTTATGTATTGGAGTTTTTGTTTTCCACAGGTGTCCTGGGAGGCTTGTTTGTTTTGATTTTTAAATTTATGCCCGACATGAGAGTCCGCTGGCAGTCGGTTTGGCTGGGAGGATTTATCACGGCCTTTCTTTTTAACCTGGGTAAAATTCTGCTGAGCCTTTATTTTGGAATTGCAGAGCCCGGATCTACTTATGGAGCGGCAGGCTCTGTGGTTCTGGTTTTATTATGGGTATCCTACTCCTGCCTGATCTTGTTTTATGGGGCAGCATTTACGCGGGTTTATGCTGAAAAGTATGGTCCAAAACTGCATCCTGAGGACCATGCCATGATTGTGGAAAACAAGGAAGTGATCATTGAGAGGGGAAGAAAAAGTTCGTGATTAAAGCAAAATAAGCTTTCAAAATTGATTGGCAGTAATGAAATAAAGGACCATAAAAATAGCAGCATTTTAAATGCCCACCAAGAGGGTTTTATTATGGGAGTGGATTATTAATCAGGAGGAGTTTTCTGGCTTTTGTTCAATTTTTTATACCCATACTGGTTTTGATAAATTCATTCAATTTCAGGTTATTGGAAATATCCCAGCTTGTTAAAGGTCTTTTTGGGATTGCACCGGGCCGAAGAAACCGGATTGCAAGAAAGATGCATTTCCAATCGGGTTCCATTCTCAATTAATTTCAGGTCAGCCGATGTCTCAGCGTAAGGACTCACAGGACTAAGTTGATCCAATTGCCCATAAAAAGTGCCTCCAACATGGAGCAGGCGTTTGCTTTCCCGCATCATTAAACGCCTCCCTTCCAGCAGGTAAATACCTTCTGCATAGTGCCTGTAACCCAGCATCACATTGGTTTCTGGATCCCGATAACCCATCCAGTGCTCATAGGCACCATTATCGTAAAAATTAATGGTCTCTTCTTGTAACAATTGACTGTCCTGGTTTTCGAGGTCAAATCGTTCTATCCAGGTACCCGTCAGTGCCCCTGGGAGAATGGGGGCTTCCGAATCTGTACAGGCAATATGAAAAAGGAAAAAAGCTAGCATCGGATACGCAATTGCAGATTTCATGGGAGGTATTGTTATAGTTATACAGAAAAGACGGATAAATTTCCCCTTTTGTCCCATTTCTATGGTGAAAATTCAATTCCCCTAAAAAAACCACTAATATATATGGAAATATAAAGGCTATAAAATACGACCTATTCCCCCAAAATTTCCCTCCAGCCCTTTTGTTCTACTTCCTCTGCACTGTCTTCCACCTTTGCCTTCATGGACCTTTTGAAAGCTTCCATGCGATTTCCCACCGTCTCATCAAAAGCCCCTACGATGGAAGCAGCCAGGATACCGGCATTCTTTGCCCCATTCAGTGCTACTGTGGCTACCGGAATACCGGAGGGCATCTGAAGAATTGAAAGAATACTGTCCCAGCCATCGATGGAATTGGAGGACTTTACAGGCACCCCAATTACTGGCAGGGTGGTCAGGGATGCCACCATTCCCGGGAGATGGGCTGCTCCCCCTGCCCCGGCTATAATTACCTTAATGCCTTTTTCCCTTGCCTTTCCGGCATAATCGATCATCCGATCCGGTGTTCTGTGGGCCGAAACGATCGTTAGCTCGTAACCAACTTCGATCTCCTCTAAAAATTTCGCTGCTTCTGCCATGACTGGAAGATCCGACTGGCTGCCCATGATAATGCCTACCTTGATATCGCTCATGCTTTAATTTTAATTAATTCTTTTATTCGCTGAGCTTTCTCTCTCAGCTTTTTCATGTCTTCTTCCAACACCGTCACATGTCCCATTTTGCGAAAAGGTTTGGTCAGTTTTTTTCCATAAAGATGCAGGTACACCCCTTTTTCCTGAATCGCTTCATCCAATCCCTCCACTAGTACTTCGCCTGTAAACCCGGCTTCACCCAGTAAATTGACCATTGCTGCTGCACTCCGAATACCGGTATGCCCCAAAGGCATGCCCATCACCGCCCGAAGATGCTGTTCAAACTGAGAGGTGAAATTTGCTTCTATGGTGTGGTGCCCGCTATTGTGTGGGCGGGGGGCAATCTCGTTGACAAGAATTTCCCCGCTTTTGGTAACAAACATTTCCACTGCCAACAAGCCTACCATACCCAACTTCTCGATCACCTCGATGGCCAGGTCCTGCGCCTTATTGTCTGTTTCAGGAGAAATGGTTGCCGGTGAAAATAAAAATTCAACCAAATTGTGTTCGGGATGGAAGGCACATTCCACAGAAGGGAAGGTTTTTACTTCTCCCTGTTCATTTCTGGCGACTATCACAGCCAACTCCTTGTCAAAATCCACAAACTTTTCGAGTAAACCCGGCGCATCAAAGGCCTTGTCCAGTTCAGCGGTCTCCCGGATGAGCTGTACGCCACGACCGTCGTAGCCCTCTTTCCCCAATTTATGCACCGCAGGCAAAAACTCCACATGTTGCCTCACATCTTCTTTGTCATCGGTCAGCAAAAATGGGGCTGTGGGAATACCGTGGTCCAGGTAAAATTGCTTTTGTTTCCTTTTATCCTGAATCATTTCGATGATATGGGGCTGGGGAAAGACATTTTTACCTTCCTTCTCCAGTTGATAAAGGGCCCGGGTGTTGACGTGTTCAATTTCTATGGAAACCACATCACATGCCTTTCCAAAGTCATAAACAGTCTGGTAGTCCTTCAAATCTCCCTGAACAAAATGGTTGCATAGGTTTTTACAGGGAGCGTTTGCATCAGGATCAAGAATATGAATGTTCAGGTTGTAATTGATCCCGGATTGAATGAGCATCCTGCCCAATTGCCCTCCACCCAAAATACCTAAGGTTTGTTGCTGGTAATTTATGTGCACGATATTGCTGGTTTACTATCTATTGAAAGCAAAAATAGGTATAATATACGATTGGAAACAAAAAAAGCCGCCCATTTGGGCAGCCTTTACTTAAATATTATGAATACGGCTATACAGATCTTCCACCTATTAGGCGAAACAAAACCGCAATCACTGCCAAGACCAATAGTATATGAATCAGTCCACCTACGCTATAAACAAATGCTCCAAAAATCCACCCTATAACAAGGATGATGGCAATCAAATATAATAAAGAACTCATAGTGGTGTTGGTTAAATTAATTTATATATTTTATACATAAATTACCAAAATGTATGCCAAAAAAATTAACCGGTTATTTTTCGCCTGTTTCAATAGATCTTTATACCCATTAGTTCCATAAGTTTTTGAGCGTTAAAATTTGGGCAGGGTCCTCGTTTGATGGTATAATCAAAAACAATTTTGTCCTGCTGAATATCATGGTGAAAACTATAGTTGACCAATGAAGGCATGCGGTTTTCCAATTCGCTCAATTCTATGTCATGTGTGGAAATGATGCCTTTGGATGCACTTTGAGCCAGCTGTCGTATCAATGCCTCACTACCCGTGATCCTATCCGAGGTGTTGGTACCTTTTAATATTTCATCCAAAAGGTAAAATATGGGCGTACCATTGGCAGCATGATCCAGTAATCCTTTGATCCTGGCCAGCTCGGCATAAAAAGAACTCACACTTTCACCCAGGCTATCCGTATTTCTCATGCTGGTATACAATTGAAAAGGGCCGCATATAAAGGTTTCCGCAAAAGGGGGTACGCCCATTCCAGCCAATACCAAATTGATGCCCACTGTGCGCATGAATGTAGTCTTTCCGGACATGTTGGACCCTGTGAGTAAGACTACTTGCTCCTTTTCATTTAGGGAAAAATCATTGGCAATACAGGTCTCTGGTTTAATCAAAGGATGTTTTACCGCTTTCATGGTCAACACTTTCTCCCTTGACCAGCTGGCAGGGTTGGTCAGCTTCTCCTCTTGTATAAAAGAAGCCAAAGAGACCAGGGCTTCCCAATTCTCAAAATTTTCTTCCCAGTCTTTCATGCTTTTTCCTACCTTTTCTTTCCAACTGGCCAGACGGTAAAGCAGATAAAAATCTGTCCAGAAAAACACATTGAAAATCAGGTACATTAAATTGGTTCTGTTCTGAATCAAGAATGTCAGGCTTTCCAGTTGTTTCAAAGCCTCGGAAGCAAAAAATCCATGACTTTTTACCGGCTCCTGATAGGTTTGCAACAAAGGATGGTCAAAGCTCTCTTCCTCCAACAAACCAGCCCATGCCTGGAAAGTCTTCAGGTCACTGTCATTGGGCATGGCTTTCATGGCCTTCATCAGGGGTTTGAAAACCAGGCTCAATACGCCCAGTCCGATCAAAATAAACAAACTCAGGTAGGCAGCAGGGATATACCCAAACAAGACCCCAATCAAGACCAGTAATCCCGAAATCGGTCCCAGGATCATTGGCAGGAGATAAACAGGCCTCCAGGTAACCTGACTTTTCAGCCATTGATAGAACAGTTCCTTGGATTTTTCCTGCTTCAGAAAAGCTTTTCCCAGTGCTTCAAAGACAACAAGAAATTTTCCTTTTTTACTCAATTCCATCAAAGCCTCCTGTTTTCTCCCTGCCTCCTCCCGCGGCAGCGCAAATCTCATCCATTGAGCAAGTTTCTTGCTTCCTCCTTTGCTTACGGTATGATTGATCAATTGAAAAAGGGAATGCTCACCAAAGAGGTCAAGATCACTTGAAAAGGGATGTCTCGGATCTATAAATTTGGACCCGGAATCGAAGCCTGACAATTCCCTCTCCTTCCGTTTCTGTTTCATGTCGGCAATTTCCTTTACTGCCAGATAAAAACCTTCCACATCTTTTTGGTGATTAAATTGAAGGATAAGCCAAACAAAAAGAATACTCAAGGGTATAAAAAACAAAACGGTCCAATGGGCTTCAGCAATTCCCACCACCAGGACTGTTCCCATCAGAAAAAATAAAATCAACCTGCCTATGGAAAGTAGTAGTATTCTATTTCGGGCCAATTCCAGAGATTTGTCCGGATCGGTAAGCTCAAATGAAGTATTCATGTATGCTGTTGGTTCATGGATCAGGGGCCAAAGATAAAATTAATTTTTGGGCTTACAGATAAGCCTTCAAAAACAAGACTTAGTCGCTTTTATGCGTTGGCCATTTACCCCTAATCAGACCTCATGATTTCACGTAAAACTGAAAGGTCAAAAATACTGAAAAGCCATAACAGTAATTTTTAAACATTAAATTACACATTATTAACAAAAAATAGCACCAACAAATCGGAATAACCAATAATATTAATTCAAGCTGCATTTTTTAATTTGGAAAACACACTTTTAAGTGGATTTTTGAAAGTATACCTATTTTTTTGTTTTTTGAAATCAAATATATGTTTTGTTAATTTTTATAATTAATTAATTTGTTTTTTACTAGTTTAACAATTTATTCAGTATTACTTTTCGATTACAAACAAACGATCATTGACTTAAGCAGAAGGATACAGATGGGAAACCCAAAACTATATTTGGTGAAATGGTTGGTTGCAATCTTTCCTTTCTTTCTTTTTTCCTGTATTTCAGCGGAACAGGAGGGCCCGAATTCAACATCAGCAATGATTCCCACTATGGAGGTTTCTGAAATGATGGGATTGATAGAGGAAGTGGATCTTTTGGTACTTTCCGCAATGCAACAGGATTTAACCCAGCAAAAAATAATGCCTTTGCTGGACGAATCAAGCTGCCCCGGTACCAGAATTAGCAGGGATGAAAAAAACAAAAGGATAACAGTAGATTATGGCGAAGGTTGTGTCAGCAATAGAGGTTTGGAAAAAAAAGGTATACTTACCATTTCCTACACCGCTAATTTCCTGCATAAAGGTAGCCAATTGACCATTGGATTTGAAAATTTTTCCTTAAACGGGAAACAAATGGAAGGTCAGCGAAAATTGGAAAATAAAGGATATCAGACAGAAAGCAGAAGCTTAAGATTTGCTTCTGAAGCCATAAATTTCCAGCTGACCAATTCGAACAGACAAAAGTTCACCATAAACCAGTCGTATATCAGAGATTTACAGCTGTCTACAGAATATGCCGGTTTTAGAATTTACTTATCCGGATCAGGAACATTGTCAACGGACGATTATTCCAAAACATCTTTTGAAATCGTAAAATCAATCGTTTTTCTGCAGGAATGTATGGAATCTGGTGTACCTGCACCTTCCGAGGGAAGCATGCAACTGATCAGCGATAAAAATGAAAAAATATTGATCAATTATGACAGGGATGGATGTTTATTAAATCATCCGGAGTAAAGATTTTATTTTTTAGAAAATAAATTACGTGTGCGGTTGGATGAGAAGTTGATTGAATTTTGGTAGTTGGTTATTTTTTAATGTAGGGTTTGCCCGGAGCCTCTTTAACTTGGTAGTGTTGGAGGCTCCGGCTTTTTCACCCTTTTGATAAGATTACCCTTTAATTTCTGGCTTTCCTTCCGGAAAAAAGTGATGCACATCCCGCTGAGGAAAAGGCACTTCTATGTCGTGCGCTTCCAGAGACTCTTTAATAGATTCCATATTATCCCAAAATACCGGCCACAAATTATCTGCATCTGCCCAACACCTTACTGACAAGTCCAGTGAATTATCGCCAAAATTAGTGAAATAAACAGCAGGAGCAGGATCTTCATGGATCCGATCATCCTTTTTCAAGGTATCCAAAATGACCTGCCGGGTCTTTTTTAAATCCGTTCCATAAGCTACACCCACAGCCATTTCCACACGGCGGGTGGGCTTGACAGAAAAATTGGTAATACTGTTGTTTGCCAGGGCTCCGTTAGGAATAGTTACCACTTTATTGTCAAAATTCCTGACTGTGGTATAAAGAATGGCAATGTTTTCTACTGAGCCTAAGGTTCCCTGTGCTTCAATGGTATCTCCCACTTTAAAAGGCTTAAAAATCAGTATCAGTATTCCTCCTGCAAAATTGGCCAATGAACCTTGAAGGGCCAGACCAATGGCCAAACCTGCAGCACCCAAAATGGCAATGAAGGCCGTAACTTCAACCCCCAGGGTGGACAATACCGCCAGTATCAACAAAACATAAAGTAATCCCTTTAAAAAGCTGCTTAAAAAACTTGATAGGGAGGGATCTACATCATATTTAACGAATATTTTGTCGATTGCCTTAAGTGTAAAATTAATTACCCATTTACCGATGAAATAGATAATTACAGCGATCAAAATACTTTTTAGTGCAAGTAAAATAAGTGGCAGTGCATTTTCCATCATGCCTGCAAAATCAATGGTATCCATATCCATAATTTATTGTATTTATTGGTTTAAATGATTCAAAATACGAAAATTTACTCAGAACCAGCAAATAACCTGCCACCTGAAGGCCCAATGCCAGGAAATTTGGAATTTTTCAACTCCTGAAGCTTTTAGAATTTTTTCCCAGTCCGATTTGGAAAAAGCCCTCAACACAGAAAGAGGGGCGTCATTCTTTACCATTCCAGACCTTGAAAACAATGCCGTCAGGCCCATTATGCTATAATAAGCCAGGAAATGACGGTGCAAGTCATTGATCACCAATCCCAGCCTGCCCACAGATTTGAAGTTTGCTAAAAGTTCGATGAGTTCTTCATTTGTAAAATGATGGGTAAATAAGGTACATGTCAAAATATCCGCTTTTTGCTTCAGAAATCCGGGATCAAACACATTGCCCACCCTGAAGTCAACATCCACCTCTGCCGCCCTTGCATGCTGCTTTGCAAGGTTTATAATGTGCGGGTTGGCATCTACCCCGATCACCTGGCTGGAGTAGCCCCTATCGCTGGACCATTTTTTTATCAGCATGGCCATATCGCCTCCTCCACAACCCAGGTCTGCAATGGTATAAAGCTCCTGGGGTCTTTCACTGATCAGTTGTTCCAAACCAGAGGTGGTAACGCTGTTGCCACCCAGCAGCCTGTTGATGGTTTTCAGTTCCCGAAGCGTCTGTTCCAATTCCATTCCATTGCATTGCAAATCGTCCATTAATTCTTTGGCCTGACTCCTTCGTGAAAATTTACCCATCATTTTTCTACCAGTAATGTTTCCAATGTTAGCCCCGGGCCAAAACCCATGGCCAATATTTCCCCCTGAATGGTAGGGTCTTCCAGAATAGCAGCCAAGACGAATAAAATGGTGACGGATGACATGTTTCCAAATTTCTCTAAAATCCGGTGGGAATGAAAGTTCTGTTTTTCTCCAATACCAAAGGCAGCTTCTATTTTTCTTAAAATTTGTTTCCCGCCGGGATGAATGGCAAACTGACTGATCCGGGAAATGCCAAACTTTTTCTCCAAATTGATCTTAAACTCCTGTATACCATTGCTCAATAATTCTGGTATGTACTTACTGAGCTTCATTTCAAATCCAAAATCCCCAATGGACCAGGCCATTTCTGACTCCCCCTCTATCAAAATATTGCTTTGGTATTGCTTGATGCCAAGGCCCCCGGCAGAAGTTTTTATGAGCACCGCTGCAGCCCCATCACCAAACAAAGCATTGGCAATTACATTGTCCTCATTGTAGTCTTTTTGAAAATGAATGGTGCAAAGTTCCACACCTACCAGCAATACCTTTGCTTCCGGTTCGCTTCGGCATATCCTGTCGGCCAACTTAATCGCATTGAACGCCGCATAGCAGCCCATAAAATGAATCGCATACCTCTCTATGGTATTGCTGAATCCCATTGCCTGAATAATGTCCATTTCCACACCCGGGGCATACATTCCGGTGCAGGAAACCAATACCAGATGGGTAACATTTCCAGGCAATTCATCCGCTTTCAGCAGGCAGCGCTGAATGGCAAGGTTTGCCAAAAGGGGTGCCTCCTTCCGGAAAACATTCATCCTGCTGGCTGTCCCCGGAAAAGGCTCCAGGGTATTGTTGTTGGGAAAAAAATTAAACTTATCCGGATCTTCATGATTAAAATCCTTTAAAGCACTGTAACGTTGCCGGATTCCGGATTTGCGGTAGACAAAACTTAGTTTCCTGCTTTCACTGCTATTCAGTCCATGAGCCATTTGCATAAAACGACTGATGTTTTCCTGTGGAATGGGATTTCCCGGGTTGGCCAGCCCAATACTGACGATATGGCTTTGCATGGATTTCAATTTAGCTGAATTTTATTGTAATTTTCAAGATAAGTAAAAAACAGTTGCCTTGGCGAAAAGTTATCAAGCTTTCCAGTTATGTTTAAAAAATCCAGTTGGGAACACTTAAGAATCCCCTTTTCTTTTTACCTGATGCCCGTATTTTTGTTTGCATTGGCCACTGTTCCCGAAGTGGATACTTTCCGGGCCATTTGGGTATGGGTCATCCTTCATTTATTGCTATATCCCTCCAGCAATGGCTACAACAGTTATTTTGACAAGGACGAAAAGAGCATTGGCGGGCTGAAAAACCCCAAAAAGGTAACCAAAGGGCTTTATTATCTCTCCCAAACATTCTTTTTCCTCGCCCTTTTGTTGTCCACACTTTTGGGTCCTGTTTTTTTATTCATGGTATTGGTTTACGGTTTGGTGTCCATGGCCTACAGTCATCCGGCTATCCGGCTAAAAAAATACCCTTTCATCAGCTGGCTTACTGCGGGCTTTTTTCAGGGGGCATTTACTTTCGGGATGTGTTATGAGGGGTTTTCAGGGTCTGGTTTAGCTGAGTTGGCACAAAAAGAGGTCTGGATACCGGCCATGCTTACGAGTGTGCTTCTATTGGGATCCTATCCGCTAACACAGATATACCAGCATGAGGAAGATCTTAAAAGAGGGGATATCACCCTAAGCATCAAACTTGGGATAACAGGTACTTTTGGTTTTGCAGCCATCTGGTTCCTGCTGGGAGGCCTGGCCTTTGTGCAGTATTTTATGAGTATGAATTTATCTTCAGCCATTTGGGCTTTTTTATTCGCCATGTTGCCGGTGGTGGGCTATTTTTCGCTTTGGTTTTTACTGGTCCAAAAAAATCCGCAAAAATATGTCAGCCACCAGATGGCCATGTGGATGAACAAAATATCCGCTACAGCCCTGAATTTGTTTTTCATTTATTTGGCAATGCATGGCTAATCGTTTCTTTTTTGACTTTGTTGTACCTGAAACAGGCAAAACTTTCCACTCAGGTTCCAGGGGTATTTGCTGAAAATCTAATTGGAGTGGATGTTTAAATGGTTTGGCATATCAGAGAATTACCCATTTTCCTGGCAAAGAATTAGCATCCGAAATTCGAACGCTTTTGTAATCAAAATGGGGTTTAGGGGCATTTAAACTAAAATATTGATAAACGGAAGCTACATAAAAAAGATATTCTTTATATTGCTGCAAAAATCAAACAAAGTATGTATATCAAACGCGTGATAAAGGGCTTTATGGCCCTTTTGTTTGCCGGGCTTTTTATAGGGGCCTGTTCAACCAGATCCGGAGACCCAAAAGTATTGGTTTTCTCCAAAACATCGGGTTATTACCATGAATCCATCCCGGATGGTATTCAGGCAATTTTAAAATTAGGAGTGGAAAATGGTTTTCAGGTAGACACCACCACCAATGCAGCATTGTTTACTGAAGAAATTCTGGAACAATACAGTGCGGTTATATTTCTTAGTACCACTGGAGATGTACTTAACCATTACCAGGAAGCGGATTTTGAAAGGTACATACAAGCTGGAGGTGGTTATGTAGGCATCCATGCTGCAGCGGATACTGAGTATGATTGGGCCTGGTATGGAAAAATGGCTGGAGGGTATTTTTCTGATCATCCGGGCATCAATGACCCACATCCCAATGTACAGGAAGGGCTAATTGATGTAGTAGATAAGTCCCACAGCAGTACTTCTTTCTTACCGGACCAATGGACCAGAACCGATGAATGGTACAGTTACAAGGATTTCAATGAAAGTGTACAGGTATTGATGACCCTGGATGAGGACAGTTATCAGGGAGGAGAAGACATGGGCGAGCATCCCATTGCCTGGTACCATGAGTATGATGGTGGAAGGGCTTTTTACACCGGAGGAGGACATACATCGGCCTCCTTTGAAGAGGAACTGTACCTGCAACACCTGCTTGAAGGTATCAAGTACGCCATTGGAGCAAATAAGAAGCTTGACTATTCAAAAGCCATTAGCAAGAGGGTTCCCGAAGCCAATCGGTTTGAAAAAGTGTCCATGGTAAAGGGCGAATTTACCGAACCCACTGAGATGGCCATTCTCCCCAATCTGGATATTTTGATTGCACAAAGAAGAGGGGAAATCCTGCATTATAAAGCAGGTGATTCCACCACCACTCAATTGACAAGCCTGGATGTTTATTGGAAAACAGATGTGCCCAGGGTAAATGCAGAGGAAGGCCTGATGGGTATTCAGGTAGATCCTGACTTCGAAAATAACCATTGGGTATATGTTTTCTACAGTCCCACGGGCAAATCCGTCAACCGGCTAGCCAGGTTTAAATTTGAAGAGGACGAATGGAAAATGGATTCCGAACAGGTCATTCTGGAGTTTTATTCCCAGCGGGATATTTGCTGCCATACTGGCGGGTCCATTGCCTTCGACAGTGAAGGTTTGCTCTACGTATCGGCAGGCGACAATTCAACGCCATTTAATCAACCAAACCAGGAGCATACCTTAAGGGGATATGCTCCCCTGGACGACAGGCCCGGATTTGAGCAGTACGATGCCGCCAGGTCTTCCGGAAATACCAATGACCTGAGAGGAAAAATAATCCGGATCAAAGTCAATGAAGATGGAAGCTACAGTATCCCTGAAGGAAATCTTTATCCCGAGGGGATGGAAGGAACCAAACCGGAAATTTATGTTCAAGGTAACCGAAACCCATACCGAATCTCTGTAGACAAAAAAACAGGTTATCTGTATTGGGGTGAAGTAGGGCCTGATGCAAGGGCAGACAGCTTGGGAGTAAGGGGCCCCAGGGGATATGACGAGGTCAATCAGGCCAAGAAAGCCGGCTTTTTTGGTTGGCCATTCTTTGTAGGAGACAACTACCCCTACAATGCCTATGATTTTAATACTGGTGAACCAGGTATACAATTTGACCCTCTTTCCCCGGTAAACCTATCCAAAAACAATACCGGTTTGCGGGAGCTTCCTCCAGCCCAACCGGCCTTTATCTATTATCCTTATGACCAATCAGAAGCATTTCCGCAGGTAGGGACCGGCGGAAGAAATGCCATGGCAGGTCCCGTTTATTATTCCGATCTTTATCCAAACGGTGGGGGTCTTCCGGATTATTACGATGGAAAGCTATTCATCTACGAATGGATCAGGGGCTGGATAAAAGTGGTTACCATGGATGAAAACGGGGATTATTTGAAAATGGAACCCTTCATGGAGGGTGTCAGGCACAATGCCCTGATCGACCTTGAACTTGGTCCGGATGGTAAGTTGTACCTGCTGGAATATGGAAATGGCTGGTTCAGTGCCAATCCGGATGCTGCGCTGTCAGTAATCAACTATAATCCTGGCAACAGGGCTCCGGTCATTGCAGGATTATCCTCCGACAAGACCTCCGGAAGCCTGCCCCTGGAGGTAAGTCTCAAAGCCGATGTTATGGATCCGGAAAATGACCCACTGACCTATAACTGGGATTTGGGAAATGGAGAATCCATTACTACGGAAGTACCGGAGTTGACGTACACCTACAATGCCATTGGGGATTATGACATTTCCCTTCAGGTGAGCGACCCGGACAATGAAACGGCCAATAGCAATACGATTAATGTATATGCAGGGAATGTGGCTCCGGAAATCAGTATTGAATTTACCAGCAACGGCAGTTTCTATTTTCCAGGTAAGATAGTAGCCTATGAAGTCAGTGTCAACGATCCTGACGATCCCAAAGCAGGGGAAGACTTATCCTCCCTGTATGTTTCGGCAGATTACATCGACGGCTTTGATATGGCAGAAGCCTCCATGGGTCACCAGGTCATGTCAGAAGCCATGGCCGGCAAAAGTATCATGGAATCACTTACCTGTAAAACCTGCCACAAGGTAGATGCCGCTTCCATAGGGCCGGCCTATACAGCGGTATCCAAAAAATATGAGGGAGATGCCGGTGCTGTGGATCATTTGGTCAATAAGATCCTCAAAGGTGGCTCTGGGGTTTGGGGGGAGACCATGATGCCTGCCAACCCGGATCTCAAGGAAGGAGATGCGAGAAAAATCGTTGCCTGGGTGTTATCACTGGGAGATCTGGAGAGCCTGGCGGCTTCGCTTCCCGCTAGCGGTGTAATAGAGCCGGCACTGGGTAAAGAAATGGCCCCCAATGGCGTAATGATACTGAATGCCAGTTATACAGATCGCGGGGCTGAAAATATTAAACCCCTGAGTTCTTCTACCTCGGTATTCCTGAGAAACAGTAAAATCAATTTAGGGAATGTGGACGAAATTGAAGGATTCAATACCTATGATGTAAATGGACAACAAATTTTATTGGCACCTACCTCAAAAGGCCATTTTGCATTAAAACAAATTGATTTGGATGGCATTTCAGGTATTTCCTTCCTGGCAGGTTCCCAAAATCCTTTTGATTTCGGTTACACGGTTGAAGCCCGGGTCGGCGGTCCCGAGGGCAAATTGATCGGACAGGAAATCATCAGAAAAAAGCCGGCCGAAGGCATGGCACAGTATCCTTTTGAGCTGTCTTTTAAAGATGCTGGCAATCTGGGATATCAGGATCTTTACATTGTGACGGCTGCTTTAAACGAGGAAGAATCCGTCAATATGGCAATCATGTCAATGGAAATGATACCGGAATAATAGACAGAATAGGTAATGCGTTAAGGCAGAAATATATACTTGCCACCTACAGCTAAAACCACCCTTTACCACTATGTGTTCGGGGTGGTTTTTTGTTTTTCATTGCCCTCACCTGTTTTGCTCAGATTGCTCCCGACGCTTTTCTATCGTTTTTTCTCGTTCCCTTATTTTCTCTTCAATGATTTCCATCTTCGCTTCCTGTTCTTTACTCCACTCCTTCATTCTGGCTTCAAAAGCTTCGATCCGGGGTTCATTTGCTTTTCTCCAGGCCTCCATTTTGGCCTCAAATTCCTCCATTCTGGGCTCGTTTTCCTTTCTCCAGGCATCCATTTTTGCTTCAAACTCTTCCATCTTTGGTCTAAATTCGGCTTCCCAAGCCTTCATCTTTTCCTGAAAAACCTTTTGAGATTCAGCCATTTTCTCTTGAAATATCTGCATTTTTTGCTCAAATTTTTCCTTTTGAGCCAGGCCATCGGGAGTAGAATCTCTATGGAACTGAACAATTTTTAAGGCATAAGTACGGATACTGTCTCCAAACCCATCCATAAAGGTGTCGGAAATAAAGGGATCGGCATCAGGAAATAAAGGTGCTGCGGGAAAGGATGGGAATACCGGAGGTGGGGGAATCGACAGGGATGGCATATCTGGAAGGCTATCTGTATATACAAATTTGTCTACTACATTACCAATTGAGTCAATCTCTACATCCACATCCAGTTGAATGTTCCTTGCCGCTGAGCCTGGCAGGCTGTCTGTAGAATCAATATCCAGGCGGAATGTTAAGGGCATGTCCTGATCAACCTTATAAATTGTGGTGTAACTGAGCCGGGTTTCCAGCCAATTTTCCCTGGGAAGATCGTCCTGTTGGGCCGTTCCCAGCAATAGCACAAAGCTTAGCAGACTAGTAATCATCATGGTTTTAGTAATCAATGGTGTGTTGGTTATTGAGGACGGTTTCATTCCCATCATTCTCTGTATCCTGCGAAGGGTGGGGAAACCCGATTTTTTTGCGGCCATGGCCAGTTGGGGGGCCTGTATGCTGGTCCTGTTAACGAGGTGGGCCAGGGCATGTGCCAGATCGGGGCCTTTTGCTCCACAGGCTATCGCTAAATCATCAGTAGCTTGCTCTCTGGACTCCCTCACTGTCTCATTTATCCACCAAAAGCCCGGGTGGTAGAAAAAGATCATTTCAAGAAAGGACTGAAATAGGTTGAGCGCAAAATCATGGCGGCGCACATGGGCCAGCTCATGCGCCAATATGGCCTCCAGTTGACCAGATGGCATACTGACAAGCAAGCTGGCTGGGATCAGTATCATGGGTTTAAGTATACCGAAAACCAGGGGAACTTCTATTTCATCGCTCTTCCTTACGGAGACCGGAAGCTTAATTCCCATCTTTTCCAGACAGGTTCTGGTACTATCTGAAATCCATTCCGGTAAATCTGCAGAAGACCTCCTTTTGATTTGCTGCAAGTTGACAAAATTACCCAACAGGCGCAGCATATAAAAAACCACGCCAATAAACCAGACATTGACCAGGTAGGGAATCGCCTTTTGGAAAAAATCGACAGCCAAAGTTGTCAACTCGGGCTGTTTCCCGGCCGATCCGGAAGGCAGGGCCAGGTATGTCGGTACAGCCGAAGGCATGGCAGATACGGCCACCAGTTGCAGGTATTCATACCAGACGGTGGACAGAAAACACAATAACATCAGGATCAGGCCGGAAAAACCTGCCAGGTAGCGGTATCGGGGTATACTGAATATCGGAATACGCAATATCAGGGCGTATAAACCGGCCAGCAAAAGAAATTGCCACAAGGAATGAAGCAAAGCCCAGCCTAGTACTTCCGGTAAGTTCGAAAAAAACCAGTCCAGTTTCATGAGCCTTTGTTTTCTATTTTATCCAAAAACGCACGGATCTCCTCGATTTCCTCCCTCGATGGATCACTTTGTCCAAGGGCCTGCATGACCAGCTTTTTTGCTGATCCCCCAAAAGTCTTGCTGATAAAACTTTTCACAAGTGATTGCTGGGTATCCTTCTGACTCACCACAGCACGGTAAACATGTTTTCTTTTTTGATCATCCCGGCTGAGTAAACCTTTTCCATGCATGTTTTGCATGATTTTCAAGGTGGTCGTATAACCGGTTTCCTTATCCCGGGCCAATTTCTCGTGCACCTCCCGAACACTGGCTTCGCCCATATCCCAGATAATGGCCAATACTTCCAATTCTGCCGCTGTAGGTTTTTCCTTCATCTTACAATACGATTGATTTCGTACCAAATATATACGACAAAAATCGTAAGTCAAAATTTTATACGATTTTTGTCGTATTAAAATTTGTTAAAAATTTTCACTATTGGTTTTTTCTGTAGCATGCTTCTCGTTTAATTTGTACATGTGTTTGATTACTTTTAGTTGGCTGCAGCATCCGGATTACAAACTGATATTGGTGGCCAACAGGGATGAATACTTTCAAAGGCCTACCCAATCCCTTCACCAGTGGGAAAATGGGATCTATGCGGGCAAGGATTTGAAAGAAGGGGGTACCTGGCTGGGTTTCCACCCGAAGGGGCGTTTTGCCGCATTGACCAATTTCCGGGACATGTCCAGGGAAAGGCCGCGGGAAAGATCCAGGGGGGAATTGGTATCTGGTTTTTTAGATGGCAAACTTTCGCCATTGTCCTATTTGAAGCAGGTAGAAAAAGCCAGAGAAAACTATAATGGATTTAACCTGCTGCTGGGGGAAGGAGATGCATTGTATGTTTATTCAAACTACGGCGGAGGCATTCAACGGATAGCACCTGGGGTACATGCCATATCCAATGCCTTTCTGGATACTCCCTGGCCAAAAGTAATTCGGGCAAAAGAGCAGTTGAAAACCATGCTTGACCACAAAAAACCCGGCCTTGATTCGTTGTTGGATTTGCTTCAATCCAAAATGCCTGCTTCTGAAAAAGACCTTCCTGAAACAGGGTTATCCAAAGAATTGGAAAAGGCCGTATCCGCCCAGTTTATCCGGGTAGACGACTACTATGGAACGGTAAATACCACGGCTGTACTCTGGCACCAGGACGGAACTGCAGAGATAAAAGAAATCCGTACCGTACCTCAAAGGGAAATTAACGAATTTGCGATTCAGGTAAAATAGCTACAATCAGGAACTATGATCCAAAAATCATGTTAATAATCATATGAAAAAGTTGGAATTGTTGATTATTGGGGCCGGGCCTATAGGATTGGCCTGCGGCATAGAAGCCCAGAAGAAAAATCTGGACTACCTGATAGTAGAAAAAGGGGTACTTACCAATTCAATTTTTAACTATCCTGTCAATATGACTTTTTTTTCCACCTCCGAGAAGTTGGAGATGGGAGATATACCCTTCATGTCCATCTCCAATAAACCTACCCGGCCTGAAGCACTGGAGTATTACAGAAGGATAGTCAAACATTACCAGTTGAAAATCAGCCTATATGAGGAAGTTCTTCTATTGGAGAAAAAAGGAACTGGCTTTTCCGTCAAAACATCCAAAGGTGAATACCAGGCAGAAAAACTGGTCATGGCCACAGGATTTTATGATTTGCCCAATACCATGAATGTTCCTGGGGAGGAACTACCAAAAGTAACCCATTATTATAAAGAACCCTGGCCTTATATCGGGCAGAAAATAGTAGTGGTCGGTGGTGGCAATTCGGCTGTAGATGTGGCTCTGGAAACCTGGCGAAAAGGTGCGGAGGTGACCATGGTGGTCATGAAACCCCAAATTGACCAAACCGTGAAATACTGGGTTTTACCGGACATAGAAAACCGGATCAAGGAAGGATCGATCAAGGGCTATTACAATACCACCATCAGGGAAATCAGGGAAAAGGAAGTGGTGCTGAACACACCGGAAGGTGAAATAACCATCGAAAATGATTATGTGCTTGCCATGACCGGATACAAGCCTAACTTTGCCTTATTGGATCAATTGGGGGTGGAATTGAGCCTGGATGAAAAAAGGCAGCCCTGCTATGACGACAGCAGCCAGGAGTCCAATGTGCCAGGTTTGTATTTGGCAGGGGTTGTTTGCGGGGGATTGAATACCCGGGAATTTTTTATTGAAAATACCATTGTACATGCCCGGGCCATCATTGATGACATTGTAAAAAAGAAAGCCATACCTTCAAAAGTGGAAAAATAAGGGTTTTGGGTATCAAATATCAAGACAAAAAACCCTGTCCCCAGCATTGCATCTGAGAGAATTCAGGAAAGGCTATTGACCACCGTCAATCCAGGTTCATTAGTAAACACCACCCACTTATCATTTAAATTTTCGTTAATTATCAAATTTGACAATAAAGCTACCTGTAAATCAGAGTCCCCTTGGTTCGAACACAAGAAAATGAATATAGGTGTCTGATTTTTTATAGGTAACGCAAAATGTTGTACAGGTGGTAAGCTATCTTTTTTTGTACTTCCCAGGTGCTATAGAATTGGAAAAGGGGAAGAAGGAGCCCTAAGTGGCACTACAGAAGCAGGGTTGAAAAGGACCAAAGAGCAAGAAGCTTTGCTTTCCGAAATCATCAATGTACTCAATGACCGCTTCGGGACCAATTTTGAAGAAGCTGACAAGCTATTTTTTGACCAGATAGAATCGGAATTGATGGAAGATGAAACCTTACAGACCCAGGCAAGAGTAAAAAAAATGGACACGTTCAAATTTGCTTTTAACGATAAGTTCATTGACAAGCTCATTGGACGCATGGATCAAAATCAGGAAATCTTTGAAAAAATCCTGGAAGATAAAATCTTTGGCGACCTGGTAAAGCAATTGATGATGAAGAAAATTTATAAAAAGCTGAATGAATGATGGCAAGGCTGACCGGGCCTTTTTCCATAATCCGGTCGGGTTCAATATGGGGTTAAAAGCTGGCTTTCAGCTTGCCTTCCTGAAGCATTTAACAATTACTGGTGGAATAAAGTAAACACAAATAGAAGGAAAGGACATAGCAACAAAAAGCAAGTCCAAATTTTGAACCTGCCTTTTCGATCAAACTGCTAAATTCGTTTTTTTAATAAATACGATAATAATTTAGACCTTACCTTTATCAAGCAGCCATTTAAAAACATAATAGCTCAGGTAATACCAAAGAACTGCAGCTCCTATTGAAGTATAAAAACCGACTTCAAGAGGGCTAAATGATCCATATGAACCAAAGGCCATAAATATTATTGCCATTCCAATGCTGCCAATAATAAATCGTTTTTTAGTCTTTTTAGGTTGGTTAATATTCATAATTAGATTTTTCATTTAATTTTTTTTTACCCATGTTTATTTTTATCTAAAACAAGATAAAAGTAAACCGGAAATAATGCTGTAGGAAGCACCAGAAATAAAACCACCTGCCCCACTTACCATCCCAGCGCTGACGCATCCAGTAACAGTACCTACAACTGGAAATGCGACAGTCCCGGCGGTTGCACCTGCATAACAACCAGCGGTCGCTCCTGCGGCAAAACCAACAACTGCATCACCCCAAACATTTCTCATATTAACTGAACAACCTGCAACCTGGTTTTCATTATCAATACTGTCCTTTATTTTATCCCTGATCTTTTCAATTCCGTCATTAAGAATAAAATCCGAAACAACTATAGCTCCAGATGAAAGTGAAAGCAATGAGACCTTTTCGCCATAGTTTAATGAAGATTCTATGATTTCCCTTTCAAATAAATTAGCGACGCTTTTTGCGTCAGTGGGGTTTTCTGTTGTAAGTAATTTCTGAAAAAAAGGTTCAGTCATTTTTATCTGGCTTTCATTAAAAATGTTTGCATCACTTAACAATATATTTTTAAGCCTATTATTTGGCCTATTTGTTAGGTTCAACAATTCATTCATTCTGAAGGAATAAGTGTTAAAACCATCGCTAGGTAAAGAAAAAATTTCATTGTTTAATCCATCCAGGATTCCCATGAGTAATCTTTCCTCCAAATCATGATTACTTTGAAGCTTTACAGGAACGCTTATTTCCAACTGTTCAATTGCCAAATCTAACCCTGTATTATAAAAGGCTTTCATTTGTTCAATTTCCTGAGTATATGTTCCCTGGAATTGATTTTCCAGGGAAGGATCAGATCCTATATCATTACATGATATAAGAGACAAAATAATTATAGATATATAATAAATCCGTGAATTTTTCATTGTAAACAACAATTAAATAAAACATCAAAACTTCAAAAAACCTGTTAATCCGATTAAATCGGAACCGATACAAAAAACGATGATTTAAACCTTTAATAGTATACGAAATTGTTAACAACAGTATTAAATTATATAAAAAGAATGATTTAAACAAAAAAAATAAATAAAAAATTTATAAAAAATTTTTTCGATCCAAAGCATAAGTGGGAGAACTAAATGGCAGGAACCAGTAGAAACGGTTTTCTCTTCTTTCACAAACCCCCTAACCTACTAACTGAATTTTTTTATCCAACTCGAGATTTGGTTGTTAATTTCAAGGATGCTTTTCCAGTCCCAAATATTCGCCGAAATTATTTTCCCTTGCTAGGGTTTGTTTCCGGATGAACCTTGTCCTGATGGAGCAGGATGGTGGAGGTAGGGTAGGCAATGCGGATATTGTCTTCGGGATCCAGTCGTTCCAGTACGCTTTCCGTAATGGCATGCTCAAACATCCTTCTTTTTTTTGGATCGCACAAATAGCGCATGGAAAGCTGAATGCCCCGTTCGGTAATCTTCGTAAAAATCATTGGCGTAAACTGCTTGTAAACGATTAAGTGATCCTGCTTGGCTTTTTTAAACACCCGCTCTGCCAGCTTCAAATCTTCTTTCAGGTGTTCATTTAGGATTTCCAATAAAATCGCCTTTGCCTTTTTGAAATCACTCCTGAGGGTGATGTAGATATTTTGTTCGTTCCAGATATAATTGAAGCCGATGGAGTAATTGGCCTGTGCATCCATAAAAACCTTGCCGTTGGGTACATGGATAACCCTCCCTGTACTTTGGTCGGCATCCACCCAATTGCCAATTTCCAGCAAGGAAAATTGAAACAGCCTGAGGTCTATCACGTCTCCCTGAACTTTCCCGATTTGAATCCGGTCGCCCACATCAAATGGCTTTCTCAGGTAGATAAAGGCCCATCCGGCAATATTGACAAAAATATCCTTCAGGGCAATGGCTATTCCTGCTGATAGCAAGCCAAAGAAGGTGGTGACGGATTGAAAATTATTGATCCAAAGATTGCCAATGATCAATATTCCAACAATAAAAGAAGTGTATTCTATGACCTTTCGCCAATGGTACTGCCGTTTGAGTTCCACTGCATCCCCTCTGTAGATCAGCCTCACGGAAATTTTGTTGATCAACCACATGATAAAAATGATCAGGAGGGTCTGGAGGATCCTGTTCCTCAGGGCTACATCAATGTCAAAATCTAAGAGGTTGTCAAACATGTTAATGGCGTAATCAAAATCAAGCTTTAAACTAGGCAAATAAATAGCAATAATTCAACGTAGAAGAACAATTATTTTGAAAGCCTTGATTTACGGTTGCCAATCCAGACTCCAATGATCACGGCAAAGATCCCGAGATAATGCAATGGAAATAATTTTTCTCCATCCCAGACACCCCAGAAAATGGCCACCAATGGTACCAGGTAAGTCACCGAGCTGGCAAAAACAGGCGTCACCATTTTGACCATGGTATTGAAAAGCACCAATGCGGCGGCAGTACCGATAATCCCCAAGACCGTAACATAGCCTGCTGCCGTCCAGGCACCATCCACATGAAGGAGCTTAAATGAAAATCGGGTATAAGCCAATAAATAAATAGCTGCCAGAGGTAAAACCATCATCAAAGAAATGGCTGTAATCGTTTTTGGTTTGATCTCCGGTACGCGGTACTTGATGATATTTACATTCAGCCCATAACATACCGTAGCGCAAACTACGAAAAGTCCGTAAAAGTTAAAGTCTGAAAAAAACGAAAATCCACTGTTGGAACCGGCCAATACCAATACCCCTACTCCCAGGAATGCAATGATCAAGCCCAGGGAGATCCTCCAGGTAATGGTGGCGTGAAAAAACAAGGCTCCCACCAGCACCACCATCAGAGGGGTGAGTGCGTTGATTACCCCTGCCAGAGAAGAAGATAGGTTGGTCTGGGCAGTAGCAAATAAAAAAGAAGGGATAAAACTTCCCACAAAACCGATCACCAGAAGGTACCCCATCTGCCGCCCGTTCAGATGCTTTAAAACCGGCATGGCCAAAGGAAGCAAAACCGTACCTGCTGTAACGATCCTTAAAGCGCCCACCTCACCAGCTGAAAAAACCAGAAGGGCTTTTTTGATCAAAATGAAGGAACTCCCCCAAATCAAAGCCAGGACAATCAACATCCCCCAGTTTTTGAGCTGTTGAAACTTGTCGGCTTCAGACATTGGCAGGAGAAATTTTCATTTAATAAACAAAATGTAAAATCAGAAATGAACAGATTTAGAATTCGGCTCCCGCAAATACCTTTGACACTTCATCAAGGATCTGAACTACGCCAGGGTAATCTTCAGTGGTAACCAGTGCCGTACGGTAAGGTTTAAAGTGAGGAAGCCCTCTGAAATAATTGGTATAATGCCTTCTCATTTCAAGCAGTCCCAGTTTCTCTCCTTTCCATTCCACAGAAAAATCCAGGTGTCTTTTGGCCACAGCTACCCTTTCTTCAAGGTCCGGACCAGCCAATAAATTTCCTGTTGAAAAATAATGTTTGATCTCGTTAAATATCCAGGGATAGCCAATGGCCGCCCTGCCGATCATGATGCCATCCACCCCGTATTTATCCCTGTAGATCCTGGCTTTTTCGGGGCTATCAATATCCCCGTTTCCAAAAACCGGAATTTTTATCCTGGGGTTATTCTTGACATCCGCCAGGTATTTCCAATTCGCCTCCCCTTTGTACATTTGCTTGCGCGTGCGGGCATGTATGCTGATGGCCTGAATCCCAATATCCTGTAGCCTTTCCGTGACCTCTTCTATCCTTATAGAGTTTTCGTCCCAACCCAGTCTTGTCTTCACGGTGACGGGAATATTGACCGCCTTTACGATTTCGGCGGTCATGGAAACCATCTTATCAATATCCAGCAGAATTCCTGCCCCAGCTCCTTTACAGGCTACTTTATTGACGGGACAACCATAATTGATGTCAAGGATGTCAGGGCCCGCTGCTTCGACAATACTTGCCGCTTCCCTCATGGAGCTTATTTCATTGCCAAAGATCTGAATACCTATGGGTCTTTCGTAATCGTAAACGTCGAGTTTTTGTACCGATTTTGCTGCATCACGTATCAAGCCCTCCGAACTAATGAACTCCGTATACATCAGGTCCGCACCGTTGCTTTTGCATACAGCCCTGAATGGTGGATCACTGACATCTTCCATAGGGGCCAGTAAAAGGGGAAATTCCCCCAGATTTAAATCTCCGATTTTTATCACGCCTGGGATTTTTTTGCAAAAATGATTGTTTTTCCTTGAATATCAATAAGATTGCCAATATTCTGGGCGATATGGCTTGAATTTATTTAAATGCTAATAGGGCAAGTACCTTGTGGTGCCCGCTAATTCATGTAAATTTACTGAGAATATGGAAATATATGAACATCGAGCAGGCCACAGCGTAAACCAACATTGGTTACTTTCCATCACCGTACTGGTATTGATCGTTTTTGGCACGCTGGCAATTTTACAGACCATTGCCATAGGTTTGATCCCGGTATTCTTCGGCATTTCGTTTGATGAACTTCCCGGCCTGCTCGCTACAACACTCGATCATCCCAACAGCAGAATGGCATTTTTGTTTATTCAGGGCCTGGGCGGGGGATTGGCTTTTCTGCTAGGTGGCTGGTTATTTATCCGGTTGGTGGATAAAAAGACGCTAAAAATCAAAAAACAATTTGCCAGGACAGCGCCCGGTAAATTATGGATAATACTCCCCTTACTTTTTGGCTTTGTGCTCTTCAATTCACTTTTGGTCTATCTGAACATGAACGTGGAATTTCCCGAGGCTTTGAGCGAACTGGAAGCCATGTTCAGGGAGAAGGAAGACCAGCTCATGGAATTGACCAAGTTCCTGACGGATTTTGATTCCACCGCTGAATTATTAATGGGAATATTGGTTATAGGCATACTGGCAGGTGTGGGCGAGGAATACCTTTTCAGAGGAATTATACAGCCCAAATTACATAATTACACCGGAAATGCTCATTTGGGTGTTTGGATCACAGCATTCATTTTTTCAGCCATTCATTTTCAGTTTTATGGATTTTTACCCAGACTCATGTTAGGAGCATTATTTGGTTACCTTTACCTTTATTCAGGTACTTTGATTTACCCGATGCTGGCACATATTCTAAACAATACATTTACATTAATCCTGGTCTATTTGAATAAACTAAGCCTTATCGAGTTCGACATGGAAGATGCATCGAACCTCTATTGGGAATATGTAGTCCTGGGATTGATTGTTTTTCTAATCAGCTGGAAAAAGTTTTTAACCTTCCAGAAATCCGAAACCTATGGGGAAGTGGCATAAAGTATTCGAAACGGATTCTCCGATCAGAGCTGAGATCGTGAAAGGAGTTTTGGAAGAAAAAGGCATAGCAGCAGTTATTTTAAATAAAAAAGACCCGGTTTACAGGATTCATGGTAACATCGAAGTGATGGTATTCACGGAAGATGCCGTTAAGGCAATAAATATTATTGATCATGAGATCTCGTTTTAGTATCAGCAATTACAGCAATCTCGCCCAACGCGTGATCACCGCACTGATTGGGGCCATTGCCATCATCAGTAGTGCCCTTTACAGCGAATGGTCTTACTTTGTCATATTTGCCATCATTCTTGGTTTTACCCAAATGGAATTTTATAAGCTTTCGGGATTGGACGGAATGCTGCCACTCAAAAGCTTTGGCACCTTTGTGGGGCTTTTGATTTTTACCTTTACTTTTCTGGAAGAAATGAAAATCA
This sequence comes from Cyclobacterium plantarum, assembly GCF_011290685.1. Taxonomy (GTDB): domain Bacteria; phylum Bacteroidota; class Bacteroidia; order Cytophagales; family Cyclobacteriaceae; genus Cyclobacterium; species Cyclobacterium plantarum. The sequence continues at coordinate 171,410 of NZ_JAANYN010000003.1, read as the reverse complement.
TCCCCATTGCCTATTACTTTCTTGTATTTCCGCTGGTTTCGATGATTTTTTTCATCAAACTTTACAGGAAATCTGACAAAAAACCCTTCACCGGCATTGCCTATACCATTTTGGGTATATTCTATGTGGCCATCCCCTTTTCCCTATTAACCGTTGCTGCATTTTCCGTAGACAAGACATTTCATTACGAAATTGTAATTGGCTCGCTTTTTATCCTCTGGGCAAGTGATTCCGGGGCTTTTTTTGCCGGCACCAAATTCGGAAAAACCAAACTATTTGAGAGGGTTTCTCCTAAAAAATCATGGGAAGGTAGCCTAGGTGGGGCTTTTACTGCAATAGTGGTCACGTATTTTATTTCCAAAAATTTTACTATTCTTCCGGAATGGCAATGGTTTTGCATCATGACCATCATTATCATTGCGGGCACCTATGGCGACCTGATAGAGTCACTCTTTAAAAGAAGCATTGCCATCAAGGATTCCGGAAAAGGCCTTCCCGGGCATGGAGGGTTTATGGATCGTTTTGATGGATTATTGTTATCCACCCCATTTATCGTAGCATTCTTGAAAATATTTTAATATTTCCTTAAAAAAATTTTAATATTGTAAGGAGATGTGCCCACCTTATCGGTTTCCCGCTTTAAAGGGAAGCCAGGGAGCCTGTTTTTGAATTAACGTTTTATTACCATGACCATTCATAAAGAAGGAAAATCACTTTTGTTCTGGACGCTTATTGTCCTTGCCGGCATCAATATAGGACTGCATCAATTGATACCTGAAATGGATTTGTTTCTGAATCTGTTTTTATTGGGCAGCATCATATTGTACCTTGCTGTGTTGCAATTCTTCCGAAACCCTGCCATACCCCTTCCTGATGATCCACAGCTGATCTATGCTCCCGCTGATGGAAAAGTCGTTACCATAGAAAAAACCCTTGAGGATGAATTCCTTAATGAAGAAAGGTTGCAGGTATCCATTTTCATGTCTCCGATCAATGTACATGTCAACAGGTCTCCCATTACGGGCATCCTTAAGTATTTTAAGTACCACCCCGGCAAATTTCTGGTGGCCTGGCACCCAAAATCAAGTTCAGACAACGAGAGAACTTCTCTGGTAATTGAGCACCCCAGTGGCGTTCAGCTAATGGTGCGCCAAATTGCGGGTGCTGTGGCCAGGAGGATCAAATGGTATGTATCAGAAGGAGACCCTTTGGTACAGGGGCATGAATTTGGGTTCATCAAATTCGGGTCCAGGGTGGATGTTTTTATACCCACTGATGCTGAAATTTTGGTGGATGTCAATCAAAGTACCAGAGCAGGGATTACCCCCCTGGCCAGGTTCAAGGCCTAAGCTACCCCAGGCCCATCTCCAATGCCTTTTTGACCAATTCTGCCATAGAAGATACTTCGAGCTTTTGATGCAGGTGTTTCCGGTGTGTCTCCACTGTAAACACGCTCAGGTGAAGTGCATCGGCAATCTCCTTACTGGTTTTACCTTTTGCAATCCACTTTAATATCTCAATTTCTCTTTTGGAAAGTTTAAAGGCCATTTTGAAGTGATCGTATTGCTCAAAGTCATCGTCTTCAGCTTGCTTCAATACGTGGTCAAAATTGGCCAGGTACCGGTCTTCCATCACCTCTCTGATAGTAAAGATCAGTTCGTCAGTATCTGCATTTTTCAGCATATAGGCATTCACACCCTGTTTGATACATTTCCGGAAAATTTCTTCTTCATCGTACATGGAGAGTACGATTGTTTTGATTTTCCACCTTTTCTTTTTGATGTGCTGAAGAATCGCCAGGCCATTTGTGCCAGGCATGTTCATATCTGTGATCACGAGGTCTACCTTTGAATTTTCCAGGGCCTCCAGTGCCTCTTTACCGTTGTGGAATACCCCTACTATCTCAAAATCTGCCTCCCTGGAAAGCAGGTTTTGAATACCTGCCGCAAAAAGCTTGTGATCATCTGCCAATAATATTCTGGTTTTATTAACCATGTTTACTCAAAATATTTTTTTCTAATGATATGCATATATGTGTTCCCTTTTGCGGGGCAGACCTCACTTCTACCTGGCCTTCAATAGCCTGAATTCTGGATTTGAGGTTCTTTATACCTAAGCCATTGGAAGGCTTTGAGGCATCAAAACCTACCCCATCGTCTTCTATGGTCAATAAAAACTTTTCTTCATCCATAGAAAGTTTGATGCTAATCAAGGTAGGAGAGGCATGTTTTATGGCATTGTTCAGACACTCCTGAACCATTCGTATCAATACCAACTTTTTGTCTCCATCAATCACGTTGACCGGACTTCCGGATTTTTCGAAAGCCGTAGCGCAATAACCGCTTTTCTCGATCCTATCCAACTCCTCCATGAGAAAACGCTCAAATTCAACATCCCTGATATAATCCCTGTTGATGGATTTGGACAAGCTCCTTACCTCCCTTATGATTTGATTGATCAATTTCTTCCCTTCACTAAGGCCTGAACCATCCGGGTTATTCAAAACCAATTTCGTGAGAGACAACAACTGTCCGATGTTGTCGTGCAATTCCTGACTCACATGATACAAGGTTTGCTCACGGATCTCTTTTTCCGCGTTCAATATAGTGTTTTCATAGTCTGCCTTCAGAATTTGTATTTTGTGCCGGTTTTTAACTTGTCGCTGTCGGTGAATAACCACGATGGTAATAATAAATACTGCCATGATGACCATTAATACTACTCCGGTAAGAATGGCAAGGAAAGTATTTAACGCACTATCTTCCATTCCTGCTCATCCTATAGATCAAAGTAGAGTAAAAGGACAATCCAAAAATTAAATAAAGCAGGGCAGCAAAAATCCTGTTCATGGAAGCAAGTATCGTAAGGTACCATTTATCAATATCCCATAAAATATTAATGGAACCGAAATAAATGAAATTAGGGCAATAAAAAAGAAGGATGGCCGCAATATTCCAAAAATGGGGAACACTCAACAGCGGTTGATCCCAATAGCCTTCCACCAAAAAGACCCGGTACAACAGGTAACAACAAACTACAATAATACCAATGCTTCCCAAAAGATGTGTGTAATGCTGAAACATCAAGGTGGGGTTTTGGAAAAAAAAAGAATTGATAGTAGCGCAGGTCAAAAAAAAGAAGATAAAAATCAACAATAGCCGTTTTACCTTTACCTGATCTATCAGGGAATTCAGGTAAGCCAAAATCAATAAGGTCTCCCCGATCACGAAAAAAAGGTTGTAAACCAATACATTCCTTTGCTCCTGTTTAAAAAGGTAAAAGGCGTACAACTCAAAGGCCATGACGTATAGAATAATAAAAAAAATAAGTAGATGCGTTTTTTTCTCTTCCAAACCATATCTATGGTTAAAATAGAAAAAAACCAATGAAAAAGACAGTCCTAAACCAATAAAGGAATAGTATAAGAGCGGTGTCATGGGAATGGGTGGAATATATCAGGAAGCAATATCAACAATCCGGAGGGCAAACCTTGCCCCCATTTATGATCAGGGTTTCCTGATCGGGATCCTGATTATCGTCTGATGCCGTAAGCACCAGGGTTAATTTACCAATATACGCTTCGGCACGATCCTGGTCTTCTCTTTCTGACAAGGTATCCTTATCATACATGCCCAGAAAAATTTTAATCCCCCCTGATTTTGGATCAGTCTGTGCCAATAATTTTTCTATGGTTTCCCTGTCAAACCAAACGGACCTGGTCTGATCCTTTGCTGTTTCTTTATTGATGGCCTCTTCAGCTTCGGTGATAAACTTTTTGTAATTCAGCTTAAGGCTTTCAAATTTTTTAAAATCCATTATGATTTATATTTTTAGGTGATACTGTATAAGTCAAAATTAACCATTATTGTGTATAATTGATCCATTATTAAAAAATAATTCACCAGTTTGTTCTTGAAAAATAGTAATTTCAATCGTGAAACGTAAGGCAAATATATGCCCATATGCAATCCAATTTTGGGCTCCTGGCTTTTCCACAAAAAAATTAGCCGTTTAAATGGTCCTTATTTGTAAATTAATTGTACAAATAAAAAGACATAAACAGGATGCGATTTCTTTCAGAATAAAATGGTTATTTTGGTTCTTTATATTTACAATTAATTTCATTTGATGTCATGATTGTTACCCTTTTGGTCATTGGCCTTCTTATCTTCCAGGTCATTTTTATTTACAACCGCCTCATTCGCCTGAGAAATAACGCCCGCGAGGGGTGGAGCGGAATTGATGTTCAATTGAAGAGAAGGGCGGACCTGGTGCCCAATCTGGTCACTACCGTAAAAGGATATGCTACCCATGAAAAGCAGCTTCTGGAGGAAATTACCACCCTCCGTAACCAAAGCATTGCCGGGCAGACAGTTCCCGATCAGGCCAAAACTGCCTCCGAATTGGGCAGGTCCCTAAAGCGGCTGATGGTAATTGCCGAAGCTTATCCTGATTTAAAAGCAGATAAAAATTTTTTAAAGCTTCAGGAGCAACTTTCGGAAATAGAAAACTACCTGCAAAAATCCAGAAGATATTATAATGGAACAGTCAGAGAACTTAACATCAAAATAGAATCTTTTCCTTCCAATCTGATTGCCAGACTTTTTGGTTTTGCGAAGTTTGATTTCTTTGCACTTACGGATGAATCAGACAGAATGGTACCAGAAATCAATTTAAACTAATATGCGCCACATTATACTTTGTATTTTCACAGTTATTTTGGTTGGCACTTCCCCGTTAATCGCTCAGGACCGGGAAGAAATACTAAAATATCACAGTGAAATAGAAATCCAACCGGATGGATCTTTAAAGGTAACAGAGGAAATCCAGGTTAGAAGTACGGGAAATGCCATACAGCGGGGGATTTTTCGAAGTTTTCCTGTAAGATACAGGGACCGTTTCAACAATCAGGTAAGGGTAGGTTTCGATGTGCTGGAAGTCAGGAAGGATGGCACAAGGGAACCCTACCAAATTATCCGTCAGGGTGACTATGAAGTGGTAAGAATCGGAGAAGAGAACACTTTGCTTGAACCTGGAATATATGATTACACCATTATATACACCACCAACCGGCAGATTGGGTTTTTCGATACCTTCGATGAACTTTACTGGAATGCCATTGGGGACAACTGGGAATTTAGGATTCTGGAGGCAACTGCAAGAGTCATTCTTCCTCCAGGTGGTGTAATCGGCCAATATGCCGCCTATGCAGGCCCCTCCGGAAGTACAAATTGTCCCTGCAACATCAAAAAGGAATCCGAAAGGGAATTGTTTGTGGAGGTAACGGAACCATTAAATTCCAGGGAGCCATTAACCCTGGCCGTTTCCTGGCAAAAAGGTTTGATTGAGCCACCAGGTACTGCTGAAAAAACGAGAAATTTTTTGCGCGAAAACGCAGGAATTTTTGCTTTGCTAATCGGATTGTTGCTGGCTTTTGCCTATTACTTTTACGCCTGGACCAGAGTAGGCAAAGACCCCCATAAAGGAGGTATTTACCCGATTTTTGAAGTCCCTGAAGGGCTAGACGCAGCAGGGGTTAGGTACCTTTATAAAATGGGATTTGATACAAAAGCCTATGTTTCTGCCATAGTGGCACTGGCAACCAATGGCTGGTTAAAGATTTTAGAGGAAAAGAAAAAAAAGTATGTGTTGGAGAAAATTGATTTCCCCGAGACGACAAACAGTGGATATCAGCGCATTATGTCCAATTTATTCCCGGGGGGAAACCAGACGATCAGCCTGGACCAGAAAGAACACAAAAAGATTGGAGCAGCGATGAAAGGACTGCAAAAGGATTTGTACGAACGGTTCCATAGCACTCATTTTAAAAACAACTACGCCTGGTTGGTTCCAGGAATATTGATATCTATTATTAGTTTGGTATTAGGCGTAAAATATACCATGGATAATTCGCTGGAATCGGAGAATGTTTTCCTGATTATGGGTCTGTTTTTTTGTTTCTTTTTCCTCATGTTCTTGAGAAAGGTGTTTCTGACAGTGATGCATTACCTGGATTACGGTCATGTGAAAATAAGTACCATTATCAGTGAAGGCTTCAGCTTTCTTTTCATCCTGGCCTTCCCTTTTATTGCCATTTATTTCTTTGATGCCCGGTTTTCGTTTGGCTTTTTATTCGTTGCGCTGATGTTGGGACTTGTCAATGTAATTTTTGCATTTCTGATGAAAGCTCCCACGGAAAAAGGTAGAAAAGTAATGGATGAGATTGAAGGTTTCAGAATGTACCTGAATGCCGCTGAAAAGCCGTTATTGGAGTCCTTTAATCCACCTGGATTGACACCTGAAATTTTTGAAAAGTTTCTTCCTTTTGCCATCGCATTGGATGTGGGGGAAGCCTGGGGAAAAGCCTTTGAAAACAAAATAGATTCCCTGTCCTCCGATGACAAGCAAATGCGAAGTCGATACCGTCCTTCCTGGTATACCGGAACCGCCTTTGCTGCAGGTTCTCTGGCCGGATTTTCTTCCGATCTTGGAAAAACCTTTGGTTCTGCGTTGAGTAATTCAGCCAGCCCACCGGGTTCTAAATCCGGTAGTGGAGGTGGCGGCAGCTCCGGTGGTGGCGGCGGCGGAGGCGGCGGAGGCGGCTGGTAAAAAAAAGACACCCCTGAGCAGATCACTACTCAGGGGTGTTTTTTAATTAATTTTAGTTTGATTTACTATTCTTGTTGCAATACCATCTTCATGGCTTCCAGATAAGAAGGTTCAGGGACTTCCTGCTCTTGTAACAGCATTACAAAATGTTCTGCCAGTATTTCCTCGGGATGAAGGTTATAGTCGGTATTGTCTCCGATTTTCTGTTTCAGATCCGTTGCCGCAGCAAAGTTTTTAAGCACAGGCATATTGTCTACCAGGGATGCTTTTTTATCATCGGCTGCACCCTCAACAAACATCAATCTTTGTTTCAGGTAAGTAAAGAAGGAGCCCCCGTCCCATTCCTCTTCCGAGATCAGGATAAACACCACCTCTTCGCTTTCCCCGTCGATTTGCAAGGTAATGGTATGCTCCAGAAACGGTGCGTCCGGATTGGTGATGATAAAATCCCGGATCCCTTCCGGGTAAGTGATCCTGTTACTTTCGGTAAAATTGATGGTTTCGAATAGGGCGTTCCTTTTCTCCGGCTTAAACCGGGTTAATATATGAAACAGCTCGTGAATCAGAAAACTCTCATTGACCAACCCTCGGACGACAATGTAATTTTCCCGGGTATAACTTACCGCCCCGCCTTCTTCCAGCATGCTGGATTTAATTAGAAGGATTTCCTCAGGAAATTCCAACTGAAGTCCCATGTCCTCAATTTTATCCTTGATTCCCAGAATTCGCTCTTCCAATACTGTCTTTTCTTCCTCAGTCCATGCCTGCGCTTGCTGAGATGCGAAGGTCAGGTAATCCTCCTCTTCGGTACTTTCTTTATTTTGTGTCCTGGATGCCAGATCAAATTTACTCAATACCTGGGTATAGCTATCCGAAGTACCAAGCCTTTCTTCCGCTTCATCCAGGGGGGTAAAAATAATATTGGTTCCTTCAATAAATGGTACTTCAACATCCGGATCTCTGGGATTTTCCGGTTCTTCCGGCTCTTGCGGAGGAGTGGGTTCTTCTACGGTACAAGCTGCAAACAGCAAGAGCAGGAACAAGGGGTAAATAGCTAGTTTTTTCATTTTTAATTAATTAATAGATAGAAATGTTTTTATGTTTTATTTTTTATTCTGTATCAATGACCTGTTGCAATAACCTCGCAAAGGAGGCATCATTGGGTGTGGACAGCATGGTAATGTGCTCACCTTCTGCTTCCCAAACCCTCAGCTTGCCAACAAATGGTTTCCAGCCAAAACAGGTTTTATCGGGCAGATAACCAGCGGCTATTTTGGCCTTTATTAATTCGACCGATCCGGGGTATTTTTTGATTTCATATTCCTTACAAGCTTCCTTATAAACGTATTCTACTCTTTTATAAGTTTTCAATAAAGAAGATTCAGGATCTTCATCCACAGGGTTAAACCATTTATTAATTTTATTTATTTTCTTTTCAAATGATGCCTTCTTTTTCCTTTTAAATATGGATGGTTGATGAACCAGTAATTCAATATCGAATATTCTTTTTCCAATAAAATGCCTGATTTTATTGATGGTACGCTTCCAGACAGGTTTTTTATGATCGCTTTGAAATGCATAGGTATCAAACAGGACCAGTTTTTCTACATGCTTACCCATTTTAATCAATTGGGTTGCCATTTCAAAAGCTATAATTCCTCCTAACGAATATCCTGCCAAAAAGTATGGACCATCAGGGTTTTGTTTCAAAACTTCTGACAAATATTGGGTTGCGATCTCCTCAACTGTATTTAGCGGCTGTTCTATTCCATCCAATCCTTTGGCCTGGATTCCAAAAACCGGCTGATCCCGATCCATTTTTTTTGCTACTGCATAAAAAGGTAAAATATTCAATCCTCCTCCATGAATGATATACAAGGGGGGTTTAGTACCTGTTGTTTTGATAGCCACCAGACTTTTCCATTCACTATCACCTAAAACACCACTCCTCAAAGCCTGAGACAATTTCTGCACTGTAGGATATCTGAAAAGAACGGATAATGGCAATTTGATCCCATATGCCTTTTCTAATTGTACCATTACCCTAACTGCAGTAAGCGAATGACCTCCAATTTCAAAAAAATTATCTCCCTTATTGATGACGTTTAGTCCCAGGGCATTTTTCCAAATATCTGCAACCAACCGTTCTTCCGGACTCATTTCTTCCCGAACAGAGACAAAAGGGTGAGCTACCCTGTCAGGATAGGGCAAAGCATTCCGGTTGACTTTCCCGTTTTGCATAAGGGGAAACCTTTCCATCAAAACAAAATCCGTTGGGACCATATAATCAGCCAGCCTAAGGCTAAGTTGATTTTTCCATTGCCTGACCTGGCTTTGATTGAGCTGCTTTGATTCGAATTCCCTTTTGCCTGGACCAGCAGTCGGAATAATGTAGGCAACTAAAAACGCCACTTCATTTAAATCCCTTTTAACATGAACAATGGCATCTCCTATACCTTCCAGCCCACGAACGGCACTTTCTACTTCACCCAACTCCAACCTGTAGCCCCGTATTTTCACCTGATGATCCACTCTACCAGAAATTTCCAGTTCGTCCGCAGGATTAATGGTACCCAAATCACCGGTTTTATATAACCTGAGCCGTTGGCCTTTCTCCCCATTGATTTCTATAAACTTTTCTTTGGTAAGTTCAGGGCTATTGATATATCCCCTGCCTACCCCATAGCCTTCAATGTATATTTCTCCCCTTAACCCCTTTCTGACAGGATTTCTTTCGGTATCCAAAATATGAATTTTGGTATTTGATACCGGTTTCCCAACAGTAACCTGTTCGTCGGTATCCTTTACCTGCTTAATCGTGGAATAAACTGTGGTTTCAGTGGGGCCATAAACATTCCATACTTCCTTGCAAAGCGGCAATAACCGATCTGCCAGTGCTTTTTCAAGGGGTTCCCCTCCACTGATAATCTTAAGTCCTTCAAATTTTTTATCCCAACCATTCACAAGCAGCATTTTCCAGTGAGATGGGGTAGCAAACATGATAGTAATTTGATCTTTGCCCAACTTATCGAGGATAAGGTCGGGTTCTTTGCGCTCCATTTGGCCTAGCATAAAGGTTTGCGCTCCATACACCAGGGTAAGCAGTGTTTCCAATATTGCAATATCAAAAGATACCGAACTGACAGCCAACACCCTATCGGAAGAAGAAAGGCCAGGTTGCTCATTCACTACCGATATAAAATGGTATACATTTAAGTGGTCCAATCGCACTCCTTTGGGTTTTCCCGTAGTGCCCGATGTATAAATGATATAAGCAGCGTCGTCAGGAAATATTTGTATTTCCGGATTATCCCCGGAATAGGAAGTCCTGACGGCAAGGAAATCATGCCAAAGGATTTTTTCCACCGAAGTCTCCAAGGCAGTGTGCACTCCCTCCTGAGAAAGATAAAACCTGCATGAATCCTCTAGCTTGTAGTTGATTCTGTAGTCAGGTTCATCAGTATCCAGCGGCATATAAGCTCCTCCGGCTTTTAAAACAGCCAAAATACCTATGAAAAATTTAGGAGACCTCTCCAAAAGCAACCCTACGATATCTCCCTTTTTCAGCCCCCTTTCCAATAAATAAAAAGCCAGTTGATTGGCCTGACTATTCAATTCAGCAAAGCTCAGCTGCTGGTTACCAAAAATCACTGCCGTCTTAGCTCCATGATTTCTTACCGTATTTTCAATCAAACGATGCACAGGGGTGAAATGGCCTTCAATTCCATCCTTCCCATAATTTATCTCCCCAATAGTTTTTGCGGTCTGATCTGTCAATACATGTTTTAGCTTTTGGTCTGGGTTCTCCAAAAGGGCATCAAGGATGCATGCATAATCAAGAGAAAGTTTTTCTATAAATTTTTTTGCAAACAAGGCCCTTGCATACTCTATCCTTATATTGATGCCATTCTTGTCTTCATTTACCAAAAAGGTCAGGTCAAACTTGGAAGTATTCTGTTGAAAAGGAACGACCTCCATGGATAACCCTTCAGAAAAATTTTGATTCTCATTTCCGTACTCCATGACAAACATGACCTGAAACAATGGGTTTACACCCAATTCCCGTGATTGTACAGTGGCGGCAACTATTTTCTCAAATGGAACATCTTGATGTTCATGGGCTTCCAGTGCTTTTTGCTTCACCTGCAAAAGTATTTCTGTAAACGTACTATCGGGATTCAAACAGGTACGAATAGGAAGCGGATTTACGAAATAGCCCAAAAGGGCCTCGATTTCAGCCTTTCTTCTACCCCCCAAAGCTGTGCCCACACAGATATCCTGTTGACCGCTCAGTCTCTCCAGCAGGGATTTAAAGACAGCCAGTAAAATCATAAATGGGGAAAGCCCTAATTTTTTTCCCAATTCAAGCATTTCACGCTTTTGGGCAAGCCCAATCCGGAAGTCAAATGTTTCTCCTACATTGTTTCTTCTTCCAGGTTTACTAAATGGCTCCTGAAGTTTAATCGGTTTGACGCCCCTTAAATGCTCTTTCCAGTAATCCAGTTTTTTTTCTAATGTCGTTCTGGTAAACTTATTTCTTTGCCACAGGGCATAGTCTGCATATTGTATTTTCAGGTGGGGTAAAAGCAGGCTCTCTCCAGAAAGATCTGCTTTTAAAAGGGCAAAAAGTTCTTTGATAAATAAAGGAATGGACCAGCCGTCGAAGGCAACGTGGTGCACCACCACCATCAACAGACATTCATTTTCTCCAGTAATAAATTGCCTGGCCCGAAGCATAAAATCGTTTCCAAGGTCAAAGGGTCGATCCAGAAATTCTGCCATTTGCAAATCCAGATTTCCACTGTTTCCTGCCTGGTGATCAACGGTCATCTCCCATCCCAAAACAGGCATAACCTCCTGCCAGGTGTCTTCATCCATTTCTTTAATTACCGTCCTGAGAATCTCGTGACGTTCCATGATGCTTCGGATGCTGTCCATTAGCAAACCAGAAGATACAGCTCCTTTGATTTTCAGCAGAATGGGAATATGGTACTGTACGGATCCTTCCAGTTTATCCGTCAGCCACAGACTTTCTTGTCCAAAAGACAAGGGAATAAATTCAGGCCTGGGTTTTTGCGATGGAATGCGTTCCGATTCCCCTTCCTTAAGTCCCTTTCGCTCAATCAAAGTACTTATTTGTCTTACGGAAGGATGACCGAACAGCTCACTGATGCTGATGTCAAGACCCAAAGATTCCTTGATTCGGCCAATAAGCCTGACGGCCAATAAGGAATTTCCGCCATAGTCAAAGAAATCATCCTTCACTCCAAGACCATCGAATTGGAGCACTTTTTTCCATATTTCCAGTAAATCATTCTCCAAAACACTTGAAGGTGCTTCAAAAGGTCTGCTTTGATCCAAGGAGCCTGGATTCACTTTCACAGTCTCCAGCACCTTCCGGTCTATTTTCCCGTTGGGGGTCAGGGGTAATTTTTCCAAAATTTGTACCCTGGAAGGTACCATGTATCTGGGCAGACGATCGGATAGGGCTACCAACAAATCCTTCTCAATCAACTCTTCATGAGACTCCACAAAACCTACAAGCTGTTTTTCTTCGGTATTTCCGGTTTGTAACACAGCCACAGCATTTTTTACCCCTTTCAGGGATTGAAGCACTAAAGAAACTTCATCCAGCTCGATACGGTGACCATTCAGTTTGACCTGATTATCCAGTCTGCCAAGAAAATCAATTTTCCCCTCCTTTGTCCAGGCACCCAGATCTCCTGTTTTATAAATGGGAGGGCTGTCTTCCAAACCAAAAGGATCAGGAATAAATTTCTCAGACGTAAAACCTGGTTGGTTAAGGTATCCTGCAGCTACACCATGCCCACCAAGGTAGATTTCCCCGGGTACACCGATAGGGCAAGGCATCAAATCCTGATTTAAAATATAGGCAAAACTACCCGCAATGGGTCTGCCTATTGAAACCGGTTCACCTGGCGCAAGGATTTGACAGGTAGAATAGGTAGTATCCTCCGTAGGACCATAAAGGTTTCTTACTACCAGTCCTCTCCAATCAAGCTTTTCCAAAAGTTTGGCTGGTACTGGCTCCCCTGCCATGTTCAGTAAGCCAACCCGGTTGAAGTCCATCCTGGCCTCTACCAGTTTTTGCACCACACTGGGAACGGTATTGATCAAAATCTTATTGTCGCTTTCCAGGAATGCAGGAATATGCAGCGCATCGGGAAGTATCCTGACAGGCTTCCCAAAGGCCAAAGGGAAAAACAATTCGAAAACCGATAAGTCAAAACACATGGACGTTACCGCATATATTACCTCAAAATCATCCAGGGAAAACTCCCTGCCACACCAGTCCAGGAATGCGGCCAGATTGGCCTGTGTCAAGCTCACTCCCTTTGGCTTACCGGTACTTCCTGAGGTATAAATCACATAGGCCAGCCTATCTAAAGTGGTTACCGGATAAGACCTGGCAGAAAAATCTTCCGAAACCTTTTCCTTATCCAGGTTGACAATCAATTGTTTTCCTGAATCCTTAGACTTGCCTTCTGAAAGGGTATCAGTCAATAAAAAACTGGCAGCACTATCCGCTAAAATATAATTAATCCTTTCCTGTGGGTAATTTGGATCCACCGGAACATATGCTGCGCCCACCTTCCAAATACCCAGCATCCCAGCCACCATATCCAATCCCCTCTGAACCAACAGGGCCACTAACTCACCCTGCCTGACTCCTCTTTCCATTAACAGGTCTGCAACCTGCAATGCCCGAGTATTAAGGTTCTGAAAGGAGATTTCCTCCCCTTCAATTTTAATGGCTGTAGCATTGGGACGAAGATTAACCTGCTTTTCAAAACGCTCAAAAAAAGCCGTATGGAAAGCGGCTTCCTGATAGGTATCCCTTCCTGAAAGCTGGTTCAATTCATTGGCTGAAAGTAAATTGCAATTTTTAACCGGCTTGTCCGGGGCTTTTGGCAGCTGCAGGACCAACTCCTGAAAATGGGCCACCATTCTTTGAATCGTCTCAGGCAAAAACATGGCCTTGTCAAATTCAACATGTCCCTTTATCCCCCCATTTTCTTCAACAAGGGTAATGGTAATGGCAAATTTTGAGCTTTCCGGATCAACATTCAGCCGCTGGGAGACGATCCCTGGAAATTCCGGCATTTTGGGGTCCTCAGACCCTTCATGCATGACAAACATCAGGTCGAAAAAGGGTTTATGGTCCTTTTGTTGAGATACTGGAATGCTTGATACAAGCTTAATAAAGGGTACATGGGCATACTTTAAGGCAAACAGCACCTCATTCCTAATGGACGTCAAAAATTGTTCAAAGGAGGAATTCGGGTCCAAAGCAGCTCTAAGGGGTAAAGTATTGATAAAATATCCTATTGTCCCTTCGGTTCCGGGCAAACTTCTATCCACCACTGTGGTGCCTACACAAATATCTGTCTGATTACTGTAGCGGTAAAGCAATACCTTAAATACTGCCAGTAAGGTCATGAAGGGTGTAGCATCATGGCTTTTTCCAAATCCGGCCAAAGGTCTGAGGAGTTCCTTATCCCAGGTAAAACGAAATACTCCTGCCTCATGACCATTTTTTTCCCTGAAAGGAAAATCCCGTGGTAGTCTTAGTTTTTCCAGGCCTGACAATTTTTGCCGCCAATAATCCAAGCCCTCATTACTTCGGCTGCTTTCCATGATACCCTGCTGGTACTGTGCATGGCCTGTAAATACAGCAGAAGAAGCATCAGGAAAAATACCCTTTTCAAGAAATTTATAATTTTCAGACAGCTCTCTGAGAAAGATTCTCATGGACCAATCATCAAAAGCAATGTGATGGAAAACCAGCCCCAGCACATGTACCTGATCTTGAAAGCTGACCAATTGAGCTCTGATCATAAAATCGGCTGCAAGGTCAAAGGTCCGTCTGGAAAAAGGGATAAAGGCTTTGAAAAATTGTTCCCGGGAATAAATTTCTTCTGTTTTATTGATCAGGGTCAAATTCCACTCCTGTTCAGATTTAAATGAAACCTGGTCGATTCCCTGAAAGGTGGTTCTCAATACCTGATGTTTCCGGATAATCTCCCGGATGGCATTTTCCAAAAGCCCTGGATTGATGTCTCCCGATAGTTGGTATGCAACAGGTAAATGATAAGCCTTTGATCCTTCCATGTGATCAATTAGCCAAAGTGACTGTTGGGCAGGAGACACCATGGGTAAATCGGCTTTAAGCTCAGATAGGGAATTGACCTTTTCTTTCCCCACTTGATGCTTGATATGATGATACAGTCCCGAAACAGTGGGAAAATCAAAAATGTCTTTTATGTCAACCGTCAAATCCAGCTTGTTTTTTAAAATTGACAGCAGACGCATGGCAGCCAGAGAGTTGCCTCCCATTTCAAAAAAGTTCTCAGACAAGCCAAAATTAGTTTGTCCCAAAGTCTGGCTAAAGGATTGGTACAGCCTTTCCTGCAGCACATCAGTAAAAACCGGCAAATTTGATGAAGAGCCTGACTGCCGGAGTGCCGATAACAATGCAGGCAGATCCACTTTTCCATTTTCTGTAAGGGGAAAAGCAGCTACTGTTTCGATTTTAGAAGGAAGCAGGTAGGCAGGCAGTTTTGTTTTTAATTTTTCCCTCAACAATGATAGGTCAGACAAACCATTTGGAATTACGAAAGCTGCAATTTGATCAGGTATGCCATCATTCTGGGTAAAGGGGCTCACCAATACTTCCTTGATTTCACCTGTTTCCAGAAAGGCCTGCTCTATTTCTGAAGGATCTATCCGGTTACCCTGCCATTTAAACTGTCTGTCTTTTCTTCCCTCAAACAAATAACATCCATCCGGAAGCTGGCAGACCAGATCCCCAGTGGCATACAATGTTGCACCTTTTTTATCAGTATAGGGGTCTGGAATAAATTTTTGAGAAGTAAGGCTTTTATCTATCCAATAGCCGTTTGCCACCTGGTCTCCACCAATAAAGAGCTCACCGATACCTCCCGATGGAACTTCTCTTCCATCCTCTCCAAGGACATGACAGCTTACACCGGGGATTGGCTTACCAATCGAAATCACTTTATCATCAGGCTTTATGGATGCCACTGTAGCCCAAATGGTGGTTTCCGTTGGTCCATATTCATTGAAAAGCTGCGCTTTGGGCTGATGGTGAAAATGGGAATCGGCAAGTTCCTTTGGCAAACTTTCTCCTCCCAATATTACCCTTTCCATATTCAGGTCAGCCATTAAGCCTTCTTCCAGCAAGAACCTGTAATAAGAGGGTACACATAGCAAGGTGTCTGTACCCCGTAGCAGAGCAGGAATAATTTCGACATCTTGAAGGGATGCCTTTTTGGCCATGGTAAGCTTTCCACCTGTACACAATGACCAGAATATGGCAGCCTGAGCCGCATCAAAACTGGGAGCAGGTATCAGTAATAATTCCGGACTGCAACCATAGTGATTGATTCTTTTTTGGGTAGCATGATAAAGTTGGGAATGACCAACCATTACCCCTTTTGGAGCACCGGTACTGCCTGAAGTATACATGACATAGGCCAGGTTTCCTGCAAGGAATGGCTCCGGAAATTCGTTGACTTCTATCTGCCCTGATGAAAATTGTTTCCAGGATAATACCGAAAACTGCCTATGTTTTGTTTGACCAAAATCGTTTTCCGGTTCACCGGAAAGAACCCATTTGGCAGCTACCTGCTTCACAATATCACGCTTTCGGTTTTCCGGCCAATCCGGGTGAAGGGGTACAAAAGCCAGTCCGGATTTCAATACACCAAGCAGGGTAGCCACCAATTCAAAGGTAGGCTGCATACAAACCGGTACAATGCACTGATCGCTTGCGATTGACTTTTGCAAAAATACAGCTATCCGGTTGGATATAACATCCAACTCTTCGTAAGAAATCAATCGCTTTCCATCGGCAATGGCCGTTTTTCGTGGATTTGATTTCACCTGCTGCTGAAACAAATCGATCACGGTAATTGGATTACCTTTGGAAAAGGATAGATGAAATTCTGTTTTCAGTACATCAGACAAATTCAATGCAATTTTATTTTCAGGCTTTTTTCCCTGGATTGGGGAGAGAAAACCTTGTAAAGTTTTATAGGTTTAATAAATTTCGCTACCCAGTGAAATATTCATAATTCATTTTTTTGGTTACGAAATACAAATATATTGAATTTAAAATGAATTTGACTAGTCCTATAGTAAAGTATATTTAATTTTGATGTTTTGCAAAAAAAATTAAATCTGCTATTACATTCCAATAAATCAAAAAGTGTGCTTAATTTATAATCAGCAGTAAAAAAATGAAATAAATCTCGATTGCAGATGACATTCCTCCCCTCAAAAAAACGATTGGCGCATATTGTTTATGAATCTGACGACAGCGCATCTAAAAATTTCGATTTAATTCTTTTGGCTTTAATTCTTTTAAGCGTGTTGGTCGTTATCCTGGATTCTGTTCAGGATATCCATCAAAACTATGGCACATTTTTGTATTGGCTGGAGTGGTTTTTTACCATCGTATTTAGTGTAGAGTATTTATTGAGGATATGGCTGAGCAATGATAAGCCGGGGTATATCTTTGGTTTTTATGGTATTGTGGACTTGTTGGCTATTTTACCTGCCTTCTTGAGTTTAATTTTGGTTCAAAGCCAGTACTTAATGGTGGTTAGGGCATTGCGGTTTTTGAGAATTCTAAGGATTCTGAAATTACCAGAATACCTTAGAGAAGCTTCCCTTCTGATAAGCGCCCTGAAAAGCAGCCGGGCCAAAATCCAGATATTTGTGGGATCGGTTTTGACTATCGTGTTGGTTATGGGCTCAGTCATGTATATCATTGAAGGTCCGGAAAACGGCTATACTTCTATTCCCAGGGCCATGTACTGGGCCATTGTTACACTAACCACCGTTGGTTATGGAGATATTTCTCCCAACACCGATTTGGGTCAGTTTATGGCATCCATTATCATGCTGCTTGGTTATGCCATTATTGCGGTGCCCACCGGAATAGTCACTTCAGAGTTGACCCATGCCAAAAACAAAAGTGAAAAGTCAGATCGCCATCAATTTAAAATTTGTCATGGCTGTTCCCTGCAAAAGCACAGCCCGGATGCCATCTACTGCCGGAAATGTGGTACCAAGCTGGAGTCCCCGGAATAGCAATACCGGGAACTCCGGTTAGTCAGATCGTAAAACCGCCATCGATGACATAGGTAGCGCCGGTTATAAACTTACTTTTGTCAGAAGCCAGAAACAATGCCAGATCTGCGATATCTTCATTGGAGGCATACCTGCCCAGAGGAATCATTTTGGTGAAATTTTCCTTTACCGTATCTCCCATTCCTGGCGCAAAGCCCTCTTCAAGAGACCGCATCATGCGGTTGTCAACAGGAGAGGGATGTATGGTATTTACCCGGATCTTATCAGGGGCCCCTTCCAATGCACCTACACGCATCAAACCTACAGTGGCATGCTTGCTGGCCACATAGGCACTTACCTGAGCCGTACCCCTCAATCCGGCAACCGAGGAAGTGATGATGACGGAACCTCCCCCGTCTGTTTTCATAATGGGAAAGGCATATTTCATACCCAGCCAGACCCCTTTTACATTTACCCCAATAACCTGATCAAATGTCTCTTCCGGATAATGCTCCATGGTTTTTACCACTCCCTCCGTGCCGGCATTCAGAAACAAGATGTCAATTCTTCCCCATTCTGTTTTTACCTTATTGGTATAATTCTTTACTTCCTCAGCCTGACTGACATCTGCCTGTATGTACATCAGTTTGTCAGTACCGAGAACCTTCTCTGCCTCCTTTAAATTATCCTTACTGTAATCTATTATGGCTACTCCTTTGGCTCCTTCTTCCAAAAACAACCTGGCAGTCGCCAGGCCTATTCCGCCAGCTCCTCCGGTAATCAATGCAATCTTGTCTTTTATCTCCATGACCATGAATGTTTTATTAAACTTTTTCCCTTTGGTTTATTGACTTAAATGTAAAGCCTTTATAAAAAGAATATACAAAGACTTCTCAGCAATAAACATGAGAAATATCATGGAATAGGTTTCAGAAGTTCTTCCAGAGACACCCAGTCATAACCCATTTCCCGTATCAAGGTCAGAAATGACGAGATTTGGAAATAGAATTTATCCATTCTGCCCGAACCGGCACCGATATGCATCAGCAGAATAAATCCTTTGGGCTGCTGCTTGTTTAACAGTTAGGAGTAAAACAATACCAACCAATACTTGAATTCGAATGGTCAATGAAGCCTAACTGATCATGTCCTTTCACTTTATATTTACCAAAGCATTGTTCAAATTTCCTCAACCGGTGTATCACTGATTCCCTTCAGAAGTTACTCTCTTTTCTCCTGCTATACCAGTTTTATGGTGAAAAAGTGTTGTATAGTGAATTGTGGAAATGGGTTACGGGACTGATAAAGAAGAGACTACGGAACGAATGGGCGGGGAGATCTGGGAATTTTGAGGGGAGGAAAAAGAGATTGGCCTTCGACGAGCTGCCGTTTTAGGCTGATTTTTTTCAGTCCGACAAGCTGCCTTCGACAGGCTCAGGCACCCCAGGCACAATAGGGACCCGGTTGAAAAAAATTTAGAGAAGCACCAAATTCATTGAGCAATTTGCGCATTCTTGGTGTTTTATATGACTAATCTTTTGGTTTTATTAGGCAAGAAAAAAGCCATGAAACACTGTTCCATAGCTTTAGTCAATTAACAATAAACCCAAAATAACCTGCTGTAGGAGAAGGAGTCGAACCTCCACGGAGCAGTTGGGCAAAATACGAGCTCGCTATTTGCTTTTTCCTGTGATCTCCACCCCCGAGACAGGAGGGCATGTCTGCCAGTTTCATCACCCTACAGTGTGTGATCTTAATTTGTATGGAGATGAAAATGAAAAAGCAATATTACTTTTTACTTGCCTGCCGAAGGCAGGTTTCATCATCCTACAGTATCGTGTCAAATATTCCGGTTGCCAGAAGCAAGCTTCTTTACCAGATCAAGACCTTTTATCTTTATTTGATATTCCAAAGGTAATAAAGAAGTTGGTTTAATAAAAATAAAATAATAAAAATGATTAATTTATATATTATTTATATTATACAACTTATTTTATTGAATAAAATGTAATTAATAGGCTATAAAAAATGCTCCTGATTGTAAACTTTTTAATGGAGTAATCAATGGGTGATCCCAAGGGTCTAATTTCCTTCAGCATTCGAATCCACCTTACCCCAAAATGTCCTGTAGACAAAATAACTGTACAATAGCAACAGCGGACCTCCAACAGCTACGAAACCCATCATTATTTTTAGGGTCTTGGTGGAAGCTGCAGCATTGTATATCGTAATACTATTTTCCTCAATGGCATTGGACCACAATAACCTTGGATAAAGTTACTTTTAATAATTTGTGTTTTCTCGTTTTATTTCTGCTATTTTACTGATGTAGTTGTATGACGGAACCTGGAACTTTCCCCATTGAAAACCAAAATTTCCATGAATTCTTTACCCAAAAATAATCTTTACATAAAAATCAGTTTATTGTTGCTTTTTATGGTCCAGGCCATGAGCACTTTTGCCCAAAACATAGAAAAAGTGCCCTGGAAAAGAATCAATGAACAACCTGATACCTGGTATGAGAGTGAAGAAGCGATAAGAATCGCTGAAAACATGCTCCTGCACCAAAAGGACATTGGTGGATGGTACAAAAACATTGACATGTCCGTGCAGCTCAGTGAGGAAGAAAAAAGTCGACTCAGGAAGGATAAATCATCCAATATGGGTGCAACGCTTGACAATGATGCTGGCTTTATTCAAATAGCATTTTTATCAAAAACTTACCGTGAGACCAAGGATCCCAGGTTTAGTCAGGCAGTTTTTAAAGCCCTAGATTACATGATGGATGCCCAGTATGAAAATGGAGGCTGGCCTCAATACTATCCCATCAGAGAGGGATATTATGAACACATTACTTTTAATGACGGGGCCATGATTCAAGTCATGCAACTGCTCAGGAATGTGGCTGATGGTAAGAAAACCTATGATTTCGTAGATGCGGATCGAAAACAACGGGCCCAAAAAGCCATTGAAAAAGGGCTGGAAATTATTTTGAGAACCCAAATCAAAGTAGATGGAACCCTTACTGCCTGGTGTGCCCAGTATGATAAGGATGACCTCAGCCCGGCGAAGGCCAGGGCCTATGAATTGCCCTCCATCAGTGGCTCAGAAAGTGTGGGAATTGTCAGGTACCTGATGGCCATAGAAAATCCTGAGCCGAAAGTGGTCCAAGCCATAGAAAGTGCGATAGCCTGGTTTGAAGTAGTGAAACTGGAAGGAATAAAGTTGGTACAGAAAGAAGATGAAACTTTACCCCGGGGATATGATAGAATCGTGGTGAAAGACGAAACTGCAGGACCCTTGTGGGCCAGGTTTTACGAAATTGGCACCAACCGCCCCATGTTTGTGGGCAGAGACAGCGTGGTACGGTATGCCTTACACGAGATAGAACACGAAAGGCGGGTGGGCTATAGCTATCTCGGGCCCTATGCAAAAGAGCTGCTGGAAAGTGACTATCCGGAGTGGAAAAGAAGGATGGGGGATTGAGGGACGGAGGGACTTGGAGAATAATAGACTAAGGGACGGGGATACTGAGGTAGAGGAGGATTTGAGGACGATTGTTTCGGTGGAGACGAAGTGACGGAGAGAGGGGGAGTATTGGGGACGATTTTTGGTCTGAGGTGGTAAGACTTTTGAGTCACAAAGGACGCAAAGAGCCACGGAGGGCACGAAGGTTTTTGAGTTGGAGACTAAAAGACAGAAGAATGGTGAGATTTGGGGAGTGGGGGATTCGAGGACGAATATCTGACATGGGGACATAAGAGTTTCAGTCACAGCGACGGATGAGGAACGAAGGGCGTAGTGGGATTTGTGGAAAAAAATTGGGGTAAGATCAAAAAAAATGGAGAAAAATTTACTTCTGATTTGAGCAGTTAGACTTTCTCAATATAAAACTAAAATAATCGAAGCTCTCCATTCTTTACGAAAATTGGCGGGATCGGCACAAAACCGGGCAGTGCGGTAGGATGGCGTAGGATTAAAAAGGATTGAAAAAGATTGAGCGGGAGAGGAACGTATGAACTTTGTTGTTTGGTGGTAATCCAAAATCGAGGACACCAACAAAAATAGTTTTCTCAATATAAAGGTGTTTTTGATAATTAAATGTTAATTTTATGTTATTTTTGTTAAAAATAAAATAATAAATTTGCATTAAAATTACCTATATTGTAATTTTGAGTTTCACTAAAAATGAACTTGAAATGAAAAAAGATATAGGATTTTTGATCGATATGGATGGGGTGATTTATCGTGGAGGTGAATTGATCCCCGGAGCAAAGGAATTTATAACGAAACTTCTCAGGGAGGATTTTCCATTCCTGTTCCTTACCAATAACAGCCAAAGAAACTGCAGGGATGTGGTAGCGAAATTAAGCCGGATGGGTATTGAGGTAGGGGAAAAACATATATTCACCTGTGCCATCGCCACGGCCAGATACCTGGCCTCCCAAAAACCTAACGGAACGGCCTATGTGATCGGCGAGGGAGGACTGCTTACTGCCCTACACCAAAACGGCTATTCCATTGTGGATGATGAGCCCGATTACGTGGTGATCGGGGAAGGTAGAACCATTATGCTGGAATCGGTGGATAAAGCCATCAACATGGTCATGAGAGGTTCCAAATTAATAGCTACCAACCTGGACCCCTATTGTCCAAGTTCAAATGATTCCATTCGCTCTGGTTGTGGCGCATTTGTATCGATGATCGAACTGGCTACCGGCAAAAAAGCCTTTAGCGCAGGCAAGCCAAGCCCTGTGATGATGCGGATTGCCAAGGCCGAACTGGAAACCAGGTCGGCCAATACCATCATGATCGGGGATACCATGGAAACAGATATTTTGGGCGGAGTGCAGATGGGATTTAAAACCGTATTGACCCTGACAGGTTCCACCAAAAAAGAAGACCTTAAAGCGTTTGCCTACAGACCTGACCATATCATTCAAAGCATCAATGATTTGATAAACCCTGAAATTTTTGACAGCATCATTGATCGGGAGATGGTTTTAAGCCATGGATAAAGTTGTTTATTTTTTATTGATTTTTGCCTTATTCAAGGCATATTAAAATGAATTTTTGAATACCGGGAACCTCCGTTTCCGGTATTTTTATTTTTCAACGCCATGAAGCAACAGCTATTTCTGGTTTTTTGTAACATCCATTTTCGCTGAGTAGTGGACAGGGTGATTGACCCTTAACCATTGACAAGCTGGGCAAGCGACCATGCGTACCCCTTTATAAAAATTCTTTGTGACCTCTGCGTGATCTCTGTGACCAAAAAATTAGTTTTTTGGTGCAAGAAAAAAGCCATGAAACACTGTTCCATAGCTTTAGTCAATTAACAATAAACCCAAAATAACCTGCTGTAGGAGAAGGAGTCGAACCTCCACGGAGCAGTTAGGCAAAATACGAGCTCGCTATTTGCTTTTTCCTGTGATCTCCACCCCCGAGACAGGAGGGCATGTCTGCCAGTTTCATCATCCTACATTGTGTGATCTTAATTTGTATAGAGATGAAAATGAAAAAGCTGTATCACTTTTTACTTGCCTGCCGAAGGCAGGTTTCATCATCCTACAGTATCGTGTCAAATATCCCGGTACCAGAAGCTAGCTTCTTTACCAGATCAAGACCGTTTGTCTTTGTTTGATATGTCAAAGGTAATAAAAAGATTGACCTATTAAAAATAAAATTATAAAAATTATTTATTTTTATGTTATTTTTAATTATATCGGTCTTTTATTAAATAATATGTAATATAGATTTATGGAAGAATTATTCTGATGCAAATATTAAAACTGACAGTCGGAACCAGGTAATATTTCCCTTTTGGGTTTGGTGGTATTATTTGTTTCCGAACCTGAGCTCGAAGTATTTTTGTGAAAAAATCGTCATCGGTATGCCAGGTAAGCCATCCGATCCGGAGCGTGGGCAAAAGCTCTTCGAAAAATGACAGCAAGATCGAAATGACCTTTACCTGTTCCTGCGGACTGCCGTGAGTGCCGGGCGACTTTGGTCCATTCGGCCAAATACCAGGTTTACACCCCGACGATGACCTAATTGGAACTGTTTTTTTGTTAAGTATAACTCCTGAAGAAATTTAAAAAAGAAGACCTATAATAATACGCAAATAGGGCTGGACTCAGGGTGAGACTAACCTACCCACCATAATCCCCGACTGAGATTTATTGCCATTCAAATAATCAGTCAAAGGTATATCAGAAATCTCTACTTTCCCGGATCGGGTTCCTGCATGTAATAAATGAATGTGCCCATTTTGTTCAATGGCAAAACCGACATGCACGATATCCAGGTTTTTCATACTTGTGGTGATGGCAATCAGATCTCCGGGCTTGATTTTATCCACATGTCTGCTCAATTCCTCCTTGGGAACAAAAAAATATTTTCTCAATTTGATCTCTTCTTCGGTAGCTTTTATCTGAACCAAAAATTCAGGATTGCTCAACTGTGCATAAAACCGGGGGTTGGCTGACATAAAGGAGGGTGTATTTTCATAAAACCGGCCTCCTATATCCTCAGTAATATCCTTTGAAATCCCCTTAAGCTGATTTTCATATATCCAGTCTGAGAAATAATGCAATCGGGAAGTATAGTCCTTCCTGATACCGTCCCGGTACCTCACAAATTCAAGTTCCTGCTCATAATTCTCAAATGACAGACGCTCTTGTTTGGCAAGCCTGGCCAGGGTAACAACAGTCTCCAAAAACGTGGTGCAGTCCAGGCCCAGCAAATCAATCACTAATTTTTCTTCACCTGGCAATTCCAGGGTTTTCTCCACGTAGGGTGTATGCATAAATCGCCTGCCTATGTGGAGAATCAAATCATTCATAGACATTTTTGAATAGGCTGTTTGTGAAAGCTCACTGAAGGAAGCTTCAAGAATATCCCTGCTCTCTAAAGTGCAGACCGTCTGCCCCTGAGTCATTGCTGGAATAAATAAGAGCATTATGACAATTAATCGCATGGAATTCAAAAATCAAGTTACCCAAAGCCCTGTACCAATTATTGGTGGTTTTAAGTTACGAATCTTTTTAAAATTTTTGCTCTGGAATGCAAAAAAGAAAGCCTTAACGCTTTTACGAAAAAATGTAATCACATAGAAAAGGGTATATACAGGCTGTTAGAAAAAAGACTTTTTCTGATAAGAGACTGGGCGTAAAGGGGACTTAAGAATATATAGATGGAAAGAAATTGACCTTCGACAAGCTCAGCCACATAAGGTCTGGTTTGAAAGAGATTGGCTTCGACAGGCTGATTTTTTTCAGTCCGACAAGCTGCCTTCGACAGGCTCAGGCACCCCAGGCACAATAGGGACCCGGTTGAAAAAAATTTAGAGAAGCACCAAATTCATTGAGCAATTTGCGCATTCTTGGTGTTCTATATGACTAATCTTTTGGTTTTATTGGGCAAGAAAAAAGCCATGAAACACTGTTCCATAGCTTTAGTCAATTAACAATAAACCCAAAATAACCTGCTGTAGGAGAAGGAGTCGAACCTCCACGGAGCAGTTAGGCAAAATACGAGCTCGCTATTTGCTTTTTTCTGTGACCTCCACCCCCGAGACATGAGGGCATGTCTGCCAGTTTCATCACCCTACAGTGTGTGATCTTAATTTGTATGGAGATGAAAATGAAAAAGCAATATTACTTTTTACTTGCCTGCCGAAGGCAGGTTTCATCATCCTACAGTATCGTGTCAACTATCCCGGTTGCCAGAAGCAAGCTTCTTTACCAGGTCAAGACCGTTTGTCTTTGATTGATATTTCAAAGTTAAATAAAAGGGTCTAAAATTAAAATTAATTCAACAAAAAGATTTAAAAAATACATAATAATTAATTTTTATTAACTATTAATGTGAATTCCTTAAATTTGGTTCTAAAAATAACTTTGTTTTTGTCATATTTTCAGTGGTTAAAACAGGTGAAAGACTGTTTAAATGGATAAGGATAACAGAAGAAAAAAAACGTCTGCTATTTTTAGATAAATCAAAAAGAAAGGGAATTTAGGGTTAAAAATCTGCATTAAGTCCAATTTATGCAAAATTGGTTCTGCTTAAAGATAAAAACCAACTACTAGGTGGGAATAACTTAATATGCCTTCGGATTTTCCGATAGGCAACCTACGGTTTTCCATAGCATAAACCTTCTAGCTCAATGATAAACTAATTACCTTTCAATCGAAGGTTTTGGAAGAATCCGCCACCAGGGCATTTAATTCCTCCAGTTCTTTAGGGCTTAGATCTCTCCATTGGCCTACAGGAACGTCAAGATGGATATGCATGATCCTTGTCCTTTTCAGGGCAACCACCTCATAGCCCAGAAAATCACACATCCTTCGGATCTGCCGGTTCAGGCCCTGGGTAAGGATGATTCTGAAGGTGAATTTCCCGGTTTGCGCCACTTTGCATTTCTTAGTTACCGTATCCAAAATAGGAACCCCCTCCCGCATTTGCCGGATAAAATCCACCGTAATGGGCTGTCGTACTTTTACCTGGTACTCTTTTTCATGGTTGTTTTTGGACCTGAGAATCTTATTCACGATATCTCCATCACTGGTGAGCAGGATGAGTCCCTCACTGGGTTTGTCCAGTCTCCCTATGTGAAAAATCCTTTTCGGATGATTGATATAATCAATGATATTGTCCTTTTCTCCTTCCGTATCTGTGGTGCACACGATGCCCACCGGTTTGTTAAAAGCAATGTACACATGCGCTTCTTTCGGTGTTGAAATCAATGCTCCATCTACCCTGACCTCATCCCCCGGACTGATTTTAGTGCCCATTTCCGGCACCTGCCCATTGATGGTCACCCTACCGGCCTCAATCAGCTTGTCCGCGGCCCGGCGGGAACAATAGCCTACTTCACTCAAATACTTGTTGATTCTGACCTTGTCCATCAGTTACTAGATTCAATTTTTCATCTCCACATTTCTTCGATCAGGTCGGTATAAAAATCTTTCAGGCTCATCCCCATAGCCCTGACTTGCTGGGATATCAAACTGGTTTCGGTTTGTCCTGGCACGGTATTGATCTCGATAAAATAAAACTTTCCGGTATCTTTTTCCAAAAAATAATCCATCCTTACCGATCCCTTGCAATTGAGTTTGAGGTACACTTTTTCCGCAATCTGCTTTACCCTTTCCACTTCCCTTTCATCCATCCTTCCCGGGGTGATCTCTTCCGATACTCCGGGGATATATTTCGCTTCAAAATCAAAAAACTCCCGGGAACTGATTATTTCGGTAGCCGGCAATACGGTAACCTGCCCCGATGTTTTGTATATCCCGATAGAAAACTCCCTGCCTGTGACAAATTCTTCCACCAGCACCTGTTTGTCTTCTTTGAAAGCTCTTTTCAAGGCTTCTTCCAGTTCCTCCTCCTTTTTTACCTTGCTCATGCCGATGCTGCTGCCGCCATTATTGGGTTTGACGAAATAGGGAAGTCTGAGTTGATCCAGGACCATCGGGACATTATCCGGAAGATTGGAAAAAAGCTGCATGGACCTGGCCATGTACAGGTCATCAATACCCGATAGAATGGCCTTGGTATAACCCTTGTTCATGGTAATGGAGGAGGTCAGCGCATCACAGGTAGTATAGGGGATGTCCAGCATATCAAAATACCCGGCCAGTTTACCATCTTCTCCCGGAGTGCCGTGTATGATGTTAAAAATACCATCGAAGGCAAGCTCTTGCCCATTTTTCATGACTGTAAACCCGTTCAGGTCTACCGGATACTTTTCCCCCTTCTCATCTTCCAGGTACCAGTTGCCCGGATAGA
Source organism: Cyclobacterium plantarum (assembly GCF_011290685.1). Taxonomy (GTDB): domain Bacteria; phylum Bacteroidota; class Bacteroidia; order Cytophagales; family Cyclobacteriaceae; genus Cyclobacterium; species Cyclobacterium plantarum. The sequence goes on along the minus strand of NZ_JAANYN010000003.1, from coordinate 143,891 downwards.
TATGCACTTTGTGCACCTCATAGCGGTCCCTGTCCAGGTGTTGTGCCACTATAGCGGCACTTTTTTCGGAGACCACCGCCTCCCCCGTATAGCCGCCCATGATCAGGGCGATTTTTTTCTTAGTCATGGAAAATCGTTTAATAGGTACGAATTACCGGAATTTTAATTTAAAATAGAAATAGAATGAGGTTCACGTACTTATTATACTATTATTTCCAAATTCCGATCCCTGTGGTACCTGAACCTTTCGAAACTATAGTTCCCGCTGTTCGGTATTTGCAATCCCGAACCCGGATAATCAGGATTTGCAATCCTGCTGAGGTGTAATGCACTGTCCGAGATTTGTTATCTCGGACGACAGATGAACAGGATTTGTAATCCTGCTTTCGTTCACTTCCGGGGATTTCAAATCCCCTTTTATCTGTCCCAGAGAATTGCACATTCCGCAGAGCTCTGTTGTTCGAAATTTGTAATGCGGAGGATATTCTCCAATGGTATATATATATGTCTACTCCCCTGTTTAGGGTTCCCAGATAAACTGCAAAAATCCGTTATACTGATTATTGCTCAGGCGCTGCAGGCCGCCACCGTTGGCATCGATGCTCCATATACCAAATTGGGTGCTTTCACCGGCAGGATGGCCATGGAAAGCAATCCGGGTTCCATTGGCATAATAGATGGGTGCCCCATTCCCTTCAGGCTCTGCGAAAATGAGGGTAGGGTTTCCACCCTGGCGATCAATCCTGTAAATCCCATTGGTATGCGTGTCCGAACTCCCACTTTGTTTGTGCCAGTTGAAAATCAGGTGTTCGGAATCCGGGGACCAGGCGTAGCCGGCCAGGTCATTCGATTCAACAGGGACAAGAAAGCGAGGGGATCCACCCTCTGCAGGCATGACAGCAAAATGGGTAATGCTCCCCGCATAGGTTCCATTCGGATTAAATGTTGACCTGGAATGTTTAAAGGCAATCCATTTGCCATCAGGCGAGACCATGGGTCCACTGGAAAAGACCCTAAACTGGGAAATAAAAACCTTTTCCACTGTTTCAATATCCACCCTAACCAATTCTCTTGCACGGGGATCTTCAGTTTGCTCCGGATAGCTTATCCGCTTGGAATAATACAGGTATTTTCCAGTCGGACCAAAGGTGGCGCCTTCCAGCTGAGGACCTTCTGCCAAAAGTCTACTACCAGATCCATCACAAGCTTCCAACCAAATCGTATAATTTCTCAGGTCGGAGAAATCCTGCCGGAGAAACCACTGCCCATTCGGCGAAATGTCCATCAGCCAATTCTGAGGGGAGAGCTCAAGGGTTTTAAAACTGCCCGATTCCATTCCGATGCCTGCCATTCCCGGATTTTCCCAGTTATTATTTCTATAAAAAATGGTTAGTTCATAAAAACAACTGGCTGCCTCGGTAATTTCGAAGGAAATATGATTCTCCCCCAAAAATTGATCGTTTTCCTCATTCAATACTTTTACCCTAAGGGACTCATTTCCAATATCGTCGGCCCTTACCGTGATGGTGGATGCAGAAGTCCGGGTTTGATGGCCTTTTTCTTCTTGCTCCACCATCAAAGTCCCTCTACCTGCTCCCAGAGACCATTCGTAAACCAGCGTAGGACTGCCATCGAGTCCGGAAATCTCAGCCTCAAATGTTGCTGTAGCGTTGAGAGAGAGGCTACCGTCCGGTTCCACGGTAGGAGATGAGACCGTTACCTCCCCCTGAGGTTCGGGTCCGATGTCTTCAGAGTCACAACTTACCATTATAAGACTGGCCAGAAATAAGCCCATCCACTTCCCGTTTAAACCAGTTAATAATTTTATCATAATTAATGCGAATTTGAACAACTTTACTTAGTCATCGAAAGGAGAACAAAATGTCATCAGAAAAAATGATAAAATCGAGCATGAGGCAGGCGACACACAAATGGGATATTATCCTTGCGAGGTGCTGCCGAAGGTCGGGACCAGCCATCCCGAATTGCAAATCCACTTTATCTGACCCACGGAATTGCAAATTCCGAAATCTTTTTTGTTTGGAAATTGTCAGGTTTTATTTGATGACATTTTGCTTAAAATCCGATTTATTATAAAACTAAAACATTTTATCATGAAAAATTTTAAGCAAAAATTTGAGATCCGGAAATTTTAAATCTTATTTTACACTTAAATTATTCTGGAATGTGGAGTATATTCGATTTTTTTGATACCATTTTCAGGGTCAATGACCAGGCAAAACAGGCATTGCAGGAAATAATCAGGGAAAAAACCTATTCCAAAAACGAAATCATTCAGGCAATAGGCAGCAGATGCCGGACAATTTACTTTGTAAAATCCGGAGGGGCACGTATCTTTTACTACAAAGACGGCACCGACATTACCGAACATTTTGCCTTTGATAATGACCTTATCGTTAGGGCAGAAAGCCTGTTTACCGGCAACCCTACCTCAAAAGGCATCCAGGCCATTGATGCAACCAGGATGCTGGCCATTGATTCAGAGAAGCTCTTTCACTTATACGACCAACACCATGATTTGGAAAGGTTGTTTCGGCTCATTTTTGAACGGGAATACGTGAATACCGTCAAGCGGCTCGAAAGCTTGCAATTTAAATCCGCAAAGGAACGGTACCTTGAACTGCTGGACACCACCGATTTTGTTCAAAAAATCCCCCTGAAGTACATCGCCTCCTACCTGGGAATCACACCCGTTTCCCTCAGCCGCATCCGGGCAGGAATAGATTGATTTTTTATCATTTGTTAATTTTTTTGTCTTGCAGCCTGGGGAACTTTGCAGGACTTAAATACCGGAAATGAATAACGCTAGCGTCCAACTCGGATTAAAAGAAAACTGGAAACAATTTACTATTCTGGTCATTGTAAACGCCTTTGTAGGTGGGATGATCGGTATGGAACGAACCATCATTCCCCAGTTTGCGGAGATTGAATTTGGTATCGCTTCCAAAACTGCCATCCTATCCTTTATCACAGCTTTTGGCATTACCAAGGCTATCGCCAATTACTATACAGGCCGGCTTGCCAACCGCTTTGGGAGAAAAAAGCTGCTCTTGTTTGGATGGGTCCTGGCCATGCCCATACCGTTTATTCTGATCTATGCAGGCAGCTGGAACTGGGTGATTTTTGCCAATGTACTTTTGGGGCTAAGTCAGGGACTCACCTGGAGCAGCACGGTGGTCATGAAAATTGACCTGGTGAGAGAAAAAAACCGGGGCCTGGCCATGGGCTTGAATGAATTTGCCGGCTACTTTGCAGTAGGGGTTGTGGCTTTCCTAACAGGCTATGTAGCCAACCAATATGGCATTACCCCCTATCCCTTTTACCTGGGTATCTTTATTTCCCTGGCAGGTTTTATCCTGACGGCCTTGTGGGTAAAGGACACCCGGGCATTTGTGCACAAGGAGACCGCAACTGATACCAGCCCACAGTTGGAAAATGTATTTATAGAAACCAGCTTCAAAAACAAAACCTTGAGTTCCGTGGCCCAGGCAGGTTTGATCAACAACCTGAACGATGGCATGATCTGGGGCTTGCTGCCGATCATTCTGGTCTCACTCAATTACAACAATGAAAACATAGGCATCATTACAGCCATTTACCCTACCGTTTGGGGTATAGGGCAACTTTTTACCGGTAAAATGTCCGACCATTATTCCAAAAAGGCCATGCTCTTTTGGGGCATGCTGTTGCAGGGGTTGGCCATTTTACTGATTCCCGTTAGCCATGAATTCTATATGCTTGCATCCCTTTCCGCTGTTCTGGGTCTGGGAACAGCCCTGGTTTATCCCACATTCCTTTCCACTATTGCTCAGGTTACCAGCCCGAAACAGCGCGCGGAGAGCATCGGCACTTTCAGGCTTTGGCGGGACCTGGGTTATGCCTTTGGTGCCGTAATTTCAGGAATAACGGCAGATGTATTCGGCATCGAATATGCCCTTTTACTTATTGGTGGATTGACCATTCTTTCTTCCCTGGTCATCCAGTTCCGTATGCCCCGGAAAATTTCTCCACCATTTGGGAATGACAAAAGAAGTGTTCGGAAGCAAAATTACCCAAACAGATAAACCCAGAGTGGATATCCTGATTTCATTTGAGGAAGGTGATAGCAAATTCTGGGCGGCCGGATTTTTTGGCGTTTATTATACGGGACACAAATAACCAGACGATTTGATGGAGCTGGAAAGGCTGGGGTGCGTAGGGAAGGGGCCAGACCGGGGGGGCAGGCAGCGCATTTCTAATGGTTCAACACCTCCGTTGAGGTCCTCATGGAAACCTTCCTAACGAATAAAAAAGTGGGCGTCCCTGATAGATACCAATAAATTTATTTATATATTGACGGCGTTTTTAGTCTGAGGAGCAATTGGTGCTTTTCTAACACTTTTTATTTGGCATAAATTTTTATTTCTGATTTCAATGAAAAGCCTTAAACGGATATTTTTTGAGAAAGTCCGCTTTTTCTGCTGCGGTGTGCTGTGCCTGTTGACAGTAGCTCCTTTTTTATCATTTGCCCAAAACGATAACCGTGTACCCTTCAGGCATCGGGTAGGGGTCAATCCGCCGGAGGGAAAGGTCTTCCGCCTAAAAGGGGATTTTACCATGATCGGAAATACAAACCTAACCTTAGAGAATTATAGCACCTCTTCCTCAGACAATTCATTGAACAGGATGGTATTTGTTGACGTCGATGACGATCCGGAAACCTTCAACTCCTCTACTGCCACGCTACAGTTTTCCCGGGAAAACGGAGCGGACCCTGCCTGCTCAGAAATCGTATATGCCGGTCTGTACTGGACGGGTAAATCGATAGTCGGACAGGGGTTTACCTTTGACCGGACGAAACGGATAACGGCTAAGGTCCCCACGGAAGTCAACAATGAAGAGCAAATCGCCTATTATGGGGACGATATCCGTTACAGTTCCTACCACCTGAGCTACGAGCTGAGGGAGGATGTGGCAGGGGAAATCTTTCCCAGGTATTACTTGTTAAACGAAAGTGGCCCACAACTTACACTGCAGTTTACAAATGACCCAGCAGCCACCGTGCAGTACCGGATTGGCGATACCGACTGGAAGGAGGTAGAAAACCTGAGTATTTCCCGATCGGAGCATACCGCTACGGCCAGCTTCGATTCCATTACTGTAGCGGATCTGGGCTTTTCATTTTCGATCCATTCACTAAGCCGAACAATAGGGAAGCCGGCAGAGGAGTACGCGCACGAGGATATGGGGGTGAAACTAACTGCTTCAGGAAGCTACTATGAGGAATACGATCATACGGTAAGCTTTGATAAGCGAAAGGTAAAGCTTAAGGGCCCGGGAGCGGCAGAGTACCTGGATATCTTTGCTCAGGGTAATGGGATTTTGTATCCTCATTATGCTATGGAGGACATTTACGTCGGCTATGCAGATGTAACAGATCTGGTTAAGGGTTTTGGCCCGGGGGAGTACACCCTGGCGGATCTGGCGACCATAGATGAAAAGGGAAATGATACCGGCTTTTTCGGCAACTGGGGCCTGGCGGTGGTTTATCAAAATTCCAAAATGAATTGGCGGGATATCAGCATTTTTGATGGCTATTCCTATGTTAGATCCATGGATGGTGAGGAACAATTCGGCGAAATTGAAATCAAGGGGTTTGAAACCATCGACCAGGGACCTGTCAAGCTAAAGCTGGGAGTAATGACCGGGGAGGGCGACCGACAGATCAAGGGAGATTTCCTACAAATCATGAATCAAGACAATCAATGGCACAACCTGCGTCATCCATTGACCACGACGACCAACTTTTTCAACTCTTCTATTTATACACCGGTACTAAACCAGGAAGCTGAACTGGAAGAAACGCCGAGGAATCCGATGCTATTGCACAATACTGGCGCCGATATCGCTCAATGGGAGGTCCCCAATCCCAATAATTCCATCATTGCCAATAATCAATCGACTTTTAGGTTTCGCTATGGCACCAATCAGGACCAATACACGATTTATGCATTTGCTTTCTCCGTGGAAGCATTTGTGCCTGAAATCCAGGTGTTTAATCAGATTAAACAGGTCAATGGTGTCCCTCCAGGGGAAACTCCCTCCCTGCAACCCGGAGAGGAAATTACCTATACCTTAAGCCTAAAGAACTTCGGAACGGAAGCTACCGGTAACAACCGCATTACTATTCCACTGCCCCTTACTGCCACCTTCAAGGAGGCGAAGACCTTCCCGGCGGACCATGGTATTGTCAGGTTCGACCCGGAATTGGGTGTAGCAGGATCCATTGTCTGGGAAATCGGAGAGATTCCCCTGCCAGAAGATCCGGAGGAAGTGTTGGCGCTGCTGGAATTCACCCTGATGGTTACTACGGATTGTTTTATATGGGCGAATTTCAATTGTGAATCCACCTTTTCGGTCGATGGCCAGCTTTCAGGTACGGGAAGCATTTCACAAAGTGCCTATTCCAATGTACCCTTTGCCTCCGGCTTTATGGGGGAAGCCTGCGAAGCGGCAGCCAGGTTTGGACCCATAGAGATTCCGGTAGTGGGCCAGGCTGAATTTGTGGCTAGCCAGTGCAGCGGTCAGGAAAGTGGGTCAACGTTAGGGCCCACCCAACTTCCCGATTTTTGTGAGGGTGATCCGCCTGTTGATCTGAGTACCTTAATTTCACCGATCCGGGAGGGATTGTCGGTTTATTTTTTTACTCAGGAAGAAGGAGGTTCCCCCCTTCCTGCATTTCAAGTGGACACCTATACCCGCGGCATGACGCAGCTATGGGTAGCAGAGGGGCTAACCGGATCCTGTACCGGAGCCCGGGTTCCTCTGTGGGTCAACGTCATCTCGAAGGCGCATCAGCCTTCGGTTTTTGATCTGGAAGTGTGTCAGTTCTCAAAACCAGTATTTTTTCCTGTTCGTGAAAACGAGGCCTATACTCGAAATTATTACCTGGATGATGACCCGGAAAGCATGCCATTAGACGGCATTCCCCAGGTGGATCCTGTTCGGGAAGGTTTATATAGGGTCTACGTCAGCCAATTCAGTGAAGTGGAATGTGAAAGCGAACGTGTGCCGGTTTATATCACGGTGATTGATTGTAGCTTTATACCGACTATTGAGATCGAAAAATCTGCGAGCGTGGATAAGTACACCAAGATGAATGATACCATACAGTATACCCTGGTCGTAACCAACCCCCGGAAACTAGACCTGGTAAACGTCCGGGTCCGAGATGAGCTGACCCAGGATTCCTGGTCAATCCCTTTCCTGAATGCCGGCGACTCCCTGACATTCAAGACGACCTACCACATCAAACCGGAGGACATCGAACGAAGATTTGTACGAAATCAGGCCTATGCATGGGGATATACGGTAGAGGGAGAATATGTCACAGACGGCGCTCAGGTCGATGTACCAGCGGTAATATTTCCCGATGGTTTCCTTGATTACGAAATCGCCTCCTATCCGGAAAGCTGTTCATCGGAAGAGGAAAACTCGGGAATGATAGAAATACAATTTCCCGACTTCTACCCTCAGACAGGTACCTACCTACTAATACGGCAAGTGGATGGTCAGGAATTTTCAGGGTCATTTGAAAACCTAACGCGTGTAAAAATAGCTGTGCCACACGGTGAATATAGCCTGGAACTAACTGACCTGGAAGGCAATACACTGAACAATACCCGGCGCTATACTGTTGCCCAAAAAGCTTTTGTAGACTTTTCTGTACCTGAAACTATTGAGGCATGCTACCCCTATTCATTTTTTCCAGAGGCCCCTGCGGCCCTGAGGTACGAACTCATCGACCCGAGTGGGGACCGGGTAACTCAAAACAACGAAGGGGGATTTGGTCTCACCGAATCGGGCGCTTACCGTATGATCGCCAGCGATCCCTCCGGGATCCTATGCCCCCTGGAGAAATCATTTATTGCCAGCATCGCTCTGCCGGAATCCATTGATTTGGTACTGGCTCCCTTTTGCCGGGATGATGTGTTTACGACACTCAGCTTGCAGGAGGACGCCCCCGATTTGAGCATCCAATGGTTTTTGATTTCATCCCAGGGACCAGTTCACCTTTCAGATTACGACGAAAACCCCACACTTACCATCCAGCAGGAAGGTTTGTACGAAGTGAGGTTAACCAGCCGAAAAGGATGCATGGTAGGTAAAGAGCAGGTGGAAGTAACGCAATCTGTCTCCGTAGCACCAGTGCTGCAGGCACTTTACTCCCTTTGTGCTACCAAAAACATGGCGGTAACCATAGATGCCGGGGAGTCCTTTACGGAAGCAGAATGGCTTATGGATGGACAAATACTCAGCACAAGCACCCTGTTTTCTCCCCAACAACCTGGAACATACAGCCTGTGGGTCCGGGATACTCAGGGATGTGAGTTTATGGTAGATTTTGAAGTGGAAGATGCCTGCGATCCGCTTATAAGGTATCCGACCGCCATTCGCCCCGGAGATCCGCAACGACCCTTTGTAGTTTATCCCAACAACCTGACCGCAGAAATAACGGTGTTTATTCAAAACCGCTGGGGAGAATTGATCTACTATTGTGAGGACAAAAACCTCCAGGCAAATCAGCCTTCTATCTGCCTATGGGATGGCTTTGTCAATAACCAAAAGGTTCCGAATGGAAATTACTCAGTAGTAATTCACTATAAATCCAGGGGGGAAGACCTGCTGGTTACGGAAAAGGGATTGATAACCGTAATCGATTAGCGACTCGAAAAATAGGATCCGTTTCCTCTTTCTGGCTACAGGTAGGCTTGTACCTTTAGCTCAAGGCATCCCCAATAAGATGTATGATCCGGTTCAGATTACTTCGCCGAAGGGAGAACAATAAGAATTCTATTAATGAGGCACTTAGATTCTATTCTTCCGAATCGGCAATTGCCAACCGCTTTATAAATTGGGGTTTTCAATAGGTATTTTCGCATATAAAGGAGGATCAGATGGCAAAGGCTAATATGGCTATTCCTGATGAACCATAAAGGTCTCTCTGTCCCTTGACAAAGTCGAACAGGCTAGTCGATGCGCCGGATCTCCACATCTTTAAACAAATACGGATTATCGCTAACGCGAAGATCCTTGCCACTTTCCATAGTTACATTTTCGAGAATCACTTCTTTGGTACGTACATGGGGATACTTTTCCACATAAGAATCGCTCGTCATTTCCGGGTTGAAATTACCAAAAATGGCTGGCCCCTGGTAGTCCTCAGGATGGTTGGAATCGTCTATGTGCAGGTTTTCAATTACGATGCGCTCCGGCATATAGGTCGTATATCCGAAATCGTGTTGACCGGAGTTGGAGCCGCCTATAAGGCTGGCACTGGCAGAAGCTCCGCCCGCCGGAATAAATACGCAATCCCGGATAATAAATTCTCCCTCCCAGGTGCTGCCATAATCAGAACGCAAATTGATGAGGGTCCTGCCGTTCAAAGTGGAATTTTCCACCAAAAAGGTGCCGGTACCGATGGCGTTTATCCCCATGTGGCCTAAAGTGGAATTACGGACCGTGGCATTGGCCACTCCCATATGGGCGTCAAACCGGGAAAAGGTACAATGGTCCAGAATCAGGTTTTTGCAAAAATTAGAACCCATAATGCCCCAGTAGGTGCGGTCGTTGATGTCATTGGTCTGGCTGCAATGTTCGAAGGAGACATTCAGGGAACGGCTCAAGGATATGTCATAGGTTCCCATGGAGACGGGCACACCCGCAGAGCCAATGGTACGATAGGTTTTGTGACCGGTCAATACGGTGTTTTTTACGGTAACATAGGCACAATCCCGAAAATTAAGAAAACCTCCATAGGGAGCACCCTGCTCTCCCTCCCCGGTAACCCGGTGCTCCAGGCCATCCAGCAGGACATTGGATCTTCTGATGGCAATGCCACGACTGTAATACGTGTATCTGGATTCGTCCTGGTTGGCTATGGTAGTAAACCTGCCTCCCCTGATGGTGAGTTGGTCCTCGTCCATGGGGAGGGCCGTAATTTCGGTAATCTGATCAAAGTCCCATATAATGGGTGCATCTGCATCCACATTCCCATCCTTGTCTACAATAAAAATATCTGTCTGCGGGGAACCGTCATTTTGGTTCGGCCCGTACCGTATATAGCGCCGGACATTGGCATCGGTCACTGTCACCAGGCAGGGACCGGGCAAATCTGCCTTTATTTTGTCCTGGTCCCTTTTCAGTGAAGTAACTCCCTGCAGGTTAAAAGGCTTAAGAGTGGAACTGACCAAAAACACGTGTTTGGTCCGGTCCACTACTTCGGTATCGTCTATGATAAATTCGGCCGTTCCGAAATCTGTGTCAGTCTGTATCACCGCCGTGCGCAATTTCCCGCTAATATAGTAGGTATAACCATCATCTGCCTTCACTTGCAGGCCTTGTTGATTGGCTACAGCATGGCTGGCAGCAATGGCATCAATGTCGTCGGTTTTGCCGTCACCCTTCGCCCCAAAATCACTGTAGCGGACATAGGCCTGCGTCATAAAGTCCCGCATGTCCCCGGGGTTCACATTGACCACCAATTCCCCTTTTCCATTGGTGCTTATCCCGGTCGCTTCCGTATTGTTGGTTATCAAAACACGCTCGTGGGGAGCAAGTTCCTGGGCTATGGCTTTTGGAAGGATCAAAAGTAAGCAGACAAAAAGGGTAAATATCTGGTATTTCATGGTATCTGGGTTTATAGAAAACTGCAAAATCCGAAACCGCTTGGATTGCAGCTATAAGATGCTCAAAAACTAGGAATTTTCCCGCATAAACCCAAAGTAAATTCAATCAACGGGGCAAAATTTAAATACAAGGGCCTGTTTCAGCATTGAAGCAGGCCCCTGGCTTTTGGAATGAGATTAACTGTGCTTGCAACTACTTTTTCTTTTTGGCAAATACCAGTCTTTAAAGGGCTTCAATTCGCGCTATTTTGATGCCGGTAAAACAATCATCGACACAATTATTTTCCACATAACCACAGGTAGAGATCATCCCGTTATTCTCCCTCTCAAAATAGGTTATAGCGTTTTCTCTTTCCACAAGCCACTCTAGTTGGGCTTTTGTATATACTTCGTCCAGGGTCATTGGTTCGGCTCCGTTTTGGTGGCTGCCCAGTTCGGTTTCGTTTTCAGTCCATTCCAATTCTTCTTCTGGAATCGCCTCTGACAGGTCTTCTGGTAATGTTGTATACTTAAAATGTCTTTTGCTAATGGACCCATCGATTACAGTAAGGGTGGTTTCCCAGGAAAAACCTACCCAACTTCCAAAAACGACTGTATAGGTATAGGAATTGTCCGACGATTTTTTAAAGTCCATCCACGCATTTTCACTTATTTCGAAGTCATTTTGGTGTTCCAGAACATTGGATACACAGGAGAAGAACAAGCTCCCGATTGGCAACAAAGCCATAAAGTAAAATAAATTTTTCATTGATTAACAGGTTTTTAAAAATGATGGCTAATTCATAATTTGTCCCACTTCCATTAATTCAGGTCTAAGTGGTTACCCTTGAATACACCGGATTCGGAGCACACATAGAAAGTAACACATCATTGCATGCTGTAATAAGGGCCAATTTTGACCCCTCTTCCCTATATTCCAAAGTAGAAATTACAGGTTGGGCATCGGCATTGATTTCCATTTCAATAAGGTCATCCATGGTTCCCCATGTCGCTTCGTTTCCGATAAAAAGATCTTGTTCGGCCTCAAAAACGATCGTTTTGGCCTCAAGGGTAAAACTTCCCTCCTGAAAATGGTAATAGCCAACGATTGCATCCGTCTCGGGATCACGATAAGTTATAGATTTTTGGTAGCTCCCATCCCGGTTTAGCACCAGGGAATTGACCTGGTTCAATTGGTGGTCCTCGTGAAAATCAACCATTTCCCAGGAACCGTAAAGTCCTGCATGGTCAAAGTCATCTCCGGAGTCGGTGCAGCCCTGGACAGCGATCAATAGCACCGTCATAAAAAGGGAAAAATGTAAATGGTGTTTGGTCATAATTTTTAAAATTTAGTTTTAGCCTATACGAAAGCAATAACCATTACGTCCTACCGATATAAAAAAAGGGATTGAATGCTGCTCTGTCATACCAATCCCTTAAAAGATGAAAAAGGGTCAGACGGTTTAGAACCGTCAGACCTTTTTCAATCTCTAAGAAACTTCTTACAAAAATTTAAACCCGCTCCAGCTTCACCGGATAGGTTTTTTGGGAAGCCCACTGGGGTAAGTAGATGTTTGCATCCCAGTCTACACAGACACCATGTGGATGCATAAAGACCTGGATGTTAATACCTTTCCGTTGTTCCTGAAGGTTACCGGTTACATATTCAGGGGCGGTACCTCCCGGAGTAGAAACCACCCAGTCCTGATTATACAAAACGGTAATGTATCCCAAATTAGGAAAGGTTTGCGAGGTGCTACGGTATATAGCCGCATACATGTTATCACCTCGCAATACTGGTCGGATACAAGATAACGCCAGGTTCGGTTGGTATTCTTTTCGGACGTGTGACTAATGTCATAAAAATTACCCAAAACATTATGTACTTTTCGGCAACACCTTGGTTCCTTTTATGCCGAATACCATGCCAAAAATCAGAAAAAATATCGCCATAAGTGAATCGGGATTCGTCTTTGATCCGCTTTCGGGAGAGTCCTACTCCTTAAACCCCCTTGGACTAGAAATCATTCATTTGATCAAAAATGGGCAAACCTACGAAGATTTGTCGGAGGCACTGCTAGCGAAATATGAGGTGGACCAGGAAACGTTCGACAGGTATTTCTATGATTTTGTAGCTGCACTCAAGCAATTTAACCTAATAGAAGTGGAAACAGATGCCTAAGCTCACAATTGCACTATCCGGGCTCAACAATATCGATAGCCCCGGACCGGGTATTCCTGTCATCCGTGGAATCCGAGATTCCAAAATACTAAATCCAAGGATAATTGGACTGGCCTATGAAAATCTGGAACCTGGTGCTTACATGCATGATTTAGTGGATAAAACCTACAAAGTCCCTTATCCTTCCGACGGAGTAGAACCTTTGCTAGAGCGTTTGAAGTACATCCAAGAGAAAGAACAAATAGACGTATTGATCCCCAATTTTGATTCGGAACTTTTCACCTTTATGAAGTCTGAAAAAACACTTCGGGAAATCGGAATCACTACCTTTCTACCCACGCTCAACCAATTTGAAGAAAGGCATAAATCCAACCTTCCGGAGTATGGGAAAAAGTACGGGGTCAACGTACCGTACAGTGAACCCATCAGCAGTGTGCAGGATTTTTTGCAGCATAAGGAAAAATTCGAATTTCCTGTGGTCGTAAAAGGAAAGTTCTACGATGCATACATGGCGTATGATCTGGATCAGCTCGGAATGTATTTCAACAAAATCGCCTCCAAATGGGGACTTCCTATCGTTATTCAGGAATTTGTCAAAGGCACTGAAGTCAACGTCGTGGCGTTGGGAGATGGCAAGGGAAACACCATTGGGGCCGTACCCATGCGTAAAACGTATATCACGGACAAGGGGAAAGCATGGGGAGGAATTACCTTGGAGGACCCTACCATGCTGGACCTGACAGATAAAATTATCTCCCAGACCCATTGGAGGGGAGGCATGGAATTGGAACTGATTCGCACGGCCAAAAATGGATTATACCTGATCGAAATCAACCCCAGATTACCTGCATGGGTTTACCTGGCTGTTGCAGCCGGGCAAAATCTACCCGAAGCTTTGGTTCGGCTGGCGTTGGGAGAAGAGGTAAAACCTTTTCAGGGGTATGCTTCCGGAAAAATGTTTATCCGGTATTCCTTTGACATGATTACAGACTTAGACGAATTTGAAAAACTGTCCACCAAAGGTGAACTGTAACCCCTAAAAAACCAAACCGTCATGGAAAAGCTACCATTTGAAAGACCCACAATTCAAAAAATCAGCGCTGGTATTCCCAGCAAACACGGTATTTCAAGAAAACTGGAACCGCTATCCCATATAGATGGGCTTTCCATCAAATCCCTGATCAATGAATATGGCTCACCCTTATTCATTTTATCAGAATCCAGCATCAGAAAAACCTACAAGGAAGCCTACAGGGCCTTTAGTTCCCGGTATCCCAATGTGCAATTTGCCTGGTCGTACAAGACCAATTACTTGAATGCTGTTTGCAAGGCGTTCCATCAGGAAGGCGTCTGGGCAGAGGTGGTTTCTGGTTTCGAATATGACAAGGCGGCGGCCAACGGCGTTCCCGGCGAATCGATTATTTTTAATGGCCCCAATAAAAGTAAAGAAGACCTGAGAAAGGCCATTCAAAACAGTTCCCTGATTCATATCGATCACTTTGACGAACTCTATGAGATCATCCACCTATCCAGGGAAATGGACGAGAGGCCAAAAGTTGCCATCCGAATCAACATGGACGTAGGTGTTTATCCAAAGTGGGACCGATTTGGTTTCAATTTTGAAAATGGAGAGGCCTGGGATGCGCTGAACAGGATCAAGGCCAGCAAAAATCTGGACCTGATCGGGCTGCATACCCATATCGGTACCTATATGATGACGACTGAAGCCTATAAAATTGCAGCGTCAAAACTTGCCCAACTGGCTGTTAGCCTGGAAAAAAAACACGGTCATGTCATCCAGTATATAGATATAGGAGGGGGTTTTGCTTCTAAAAATACAGTCCGTGGAGCCTATTATCCTGGTACGGATACTACGCCTTCTTTTGATGATTTTGCAGAGGCCATCACTTCTGCTTTGATGAGTTCTGAAATCAAACCAGATCACCTACCCATGCTCATACTGGAAACTGGTCGGGCGTTGATAGACGATGCCGGTTACCTGGCAGGCACTGTATTGGCTAACAAAAGACTATCCGACGGACGAAGAGCAACCATCATTGATACAGGGGTTAACCTGCTCTTTACGGCATTCTGGTACGAACACGATATCCGCCCCATCGAACCCATTTCAGACCAAATGGAGGATACGACCATTTATGGGCCTCTTTGTATGAATATCGATGTCATCCGGGGAAACGTCATGTTTCCCTTGCTCAAAAAAGGCGATCACTATGTGGTAAGGCGTGTAGGCGCCTACAATACCACCCAGTGGATGCAGTTCATCAACCTTCGTCCCCAAATTGTGATGCTGGATATGAAAGGCAAAGCTCATCTGGTTAGAAAAGGCGAAACCCTGGATACTATTAACTCACAGGAAATAACACCGGAACATCTCCAGAATTTTAACCTCTAAAAGGCCCGGATCCATGAAGAAGCTGGAATGGTTTCCACAAGCCCTGGTCAACAGTTATGCTCAGGTGTTTTTTTCGAACAACAAATGGTTTGGAATCATCTTGTTGCTGCTCACTTTCGTGGACTTTTATGTGGGAATTTATGGCTTGCTTTCCGTTTCCGCAGCCCTGCTTACCGGATATATCATCGGGCTAAGTGAGTACCCTATCCGTCAAGGGTACTATGGATTCAATAGCCTACTGGTAGGAGTCGGTCTGGCGATTTATTTCCAGCCAGGTCCTCTGCTTTTGTTTCTAATATTGATTTCAGGGGTATTAACGCTTTTTGTTTCACTGGCCTTTGAGGGCATCTTAGGAAAATACGGTCTTCCATTTCTTAGTTTGCCTTTCATACTGGTGTTTTGGCTGCTCCGCCTGGCTTCCAGACAGTTTGAAGCCCTCGGACTGAATGAAAGAGGCATTTATGTGCTGAATGAACTTTATCTTCTGGGAGGCAATCAATTGGTGAGTCTGTATGAATGGTGGAACCAATTTCCTTTTCCTTCTTCCCTAAAAACCTATTTCCTCTCTTTAGGAGCCATATTCTTTCAGCAAAATATATTTGCCGGAGTATTTGCGGCAATCGGCCTGCTGATATATTCCAGAATAGGTTTCACGCTTTCCCTATTGGGATTTTACATAGCCTATGCCTTTTATTTGGTGTTAGGGGTTCCTTTTACGGGAATCTCCTATAGCTTTATAGGCTTCAATTATTTCCTTACCGCAATCGCTCTGGGGGGATTTTTCATTATTCCCAACAAAAGCTCTTTTGCCAGTCTATTGATCATTATTCCGATAGTTGCTGTCCTGAGTATTTCCCTACAGGAAATCTTCAACCTTTTTTACCTACCTGTACATTCCTTCCCTTTCAATCTGGCCGTACTGACTTTCCTGTATGGGTTAAAGTTTCGGATGGACAACCGCATAGGCCTAAGCACCATTTTCTGGCAACAGAATTCCCCAGAGAAAAATCTATACAACTATCGCAACTTTATGGACAGGTTTGGTAAGGACAGTCCTATTCCTATCTACCTCCCCTTTTTCGGGGAATGGGCAATTACCCAAGGCCATAAGGGATCCTACACCCACAAAGATGAGTGGAAGCATGCCTGGGATTTTGAAATCAAAGACGAAGAAGGAAAAACCTTTAAAGATGAAGGAGACTATCCTGCTGATTATTACTGCTTTGACAAAAACCTTCTTGCACCTGCCTACGGAACGATAGAAAACGTGGTGAACGATGTGGACGACAACCCTATCGGGAAAAGAAACCTGGAAAAAAACTGGGGCAATACCATTGTCATAAGACATTCGGATTTTTTATTCAGCCAATTAAGTCATTTACGAAAAGGAAGTATTGTCCCGCAAATAGGAGATAAAGTCAAAAAGGGGGACATCATTGCCCGATTGGGCAATTCTGGAAACTCTCCCTTTCCACACTTGCATTTTCAGCTACAGTCTACTCCCCATATCGGTTCCAAAACAATAGATTACCCGATTTCGGATGTTTGGATGCGTTATCAGAATAAAGACTCCTTGTTGTCGGTAGCCACTCCACCTGTGGGAGCGATGGTGTCCTCATTGAATCCGCATTCAGCACTGAAAAACGCATTTTCATTTGTTATCGGTGAGCAATTGAAGTTTAAAAATAAGGAAGAACAGCAAATCACCTGGACTGTAAAAAAAGATTATTCACTAAACCGGTATCTGGAGTGCGAGCCGAGTGGGTCCAAGGCCTATTTCAAACTGGATGAGGCCATGCTGCATTTTACTCATTTTGAAGGAGACCGAAGATCGACCCTATACCGATTTTATTTGGCTGCATACAAAATCAGTTTCGGTTTTACCAATGGCTTAGAGTTGAGGGATAGTTTTCCGATAAATATGGTCTTCCATCCCAAGAAAATCTTCTTGCAAGATTTTATCGCTCCCTTTCTCAGATATCTGAGGGGGAATACAGACTTCGCTATCCTGAAAAAGGAAACGGACTTTCCCTCAAGCCTATTGAATTAAAAGGAGAAATCATCAAAAGTTCTTTCGGCAGAAAACTGGACACGTATTCCTTTGAATTCCTTATCGACAATACCGGAATCAGAAGTTTTCATTTTCAATCCGGAAATTCAATCCTAGAAACGACATGGATAGAATCACTATCAGCATAAGCATTATTTTGGTGCTATTCGGGTCCAATTTTGTAAATGCCCAGGAACAAAAAAGTCTGCCTGAAACTGACAGGCTCACCTATGTTTTATTCCAACAAAAAAACTGGGATGAATTGATTTCTGAAGGACGAAAGGCCTTGAAATCTGGTATAGACTATTATTACCTGAGGGTCAGATTGGGCTTGGCTCATTACGAAAAACAAAATTTCCATCTGGCGGCCAGGCATTTTGAAAAAGCCTTAAAAATGAATGATTCCGAAGCTTACGTCAACGAATACCTGTATTATTCGTATTTGATGGCGGGCAGACAGGCTGAAGCCAGTTTGGTGGCTGCGGATTTTTCGCTTGAACTCAAGACAAAAACAAAAACGGAAAAACGAAACTTCATTTCTGGTTTGGATCTGGCTTACAACTACACGGGAATCACTGAGACGGGTGTTTTGGACAATTTTACTACCAATATCCCCTTGGATAAAGACGGTACTCAATTCATTCCAAAACAGCATCATTATTTTTTCCTGGGCCTTCAGCATCAAATAGATCCACGTTGGTCTTTCTACCACGGATATTCCAACCTTCAAGTGAATCAACTCCGGTACACCCAGGCTTCCAATGAGTCGCAGTTGGAGAATGATTTCCAATCGGAATTGCATCAATATTACGGCCATATGAGCTTTCTGGTTACGAAAGGACTTACCCTTTCCGGAGGCTTACATTATGTCAATTCAAATTACCAGACATTGACTGAGATATTGACCGGATCTCCAGGCCGGCCTTCCATTCGCACAGTTGCTACTACCGTCAACACTAATAATTGGGTTGGTTTTGTCTCGGTTTACAAGCGATTTGAATACATCAGCCTCGGAGCTAGCTATTATAGAGGAAACATTTCCGATTTCATTCAAAATCAAACTTACTTTAAACTGATCACCTATCCCCTGGGCAACCTCCATTTATACACCATTACAACAGCCTCTTATCAAAACCAGGACTTCATAGACGGAAGCAATAATAACAGGCTGGTCATTGATCAACAATTGGGATTGAAGGCGACTGAATGGCTTTGGTTGGAAGCCTATGGCACCTTTGGGGAAATCGAGAACTACTTTATGAAAGACGGGTTGGTCATCTTTAACCGCATGGATTTGGTCAAGCAAAGGTTTGGTGGACGCTTTATCTTTCAAGCCACACCTAAATGGTCCTTTACCGTGGATTATACCTACTTGAAGAACCAAAGCCAGTTTATTCAGACCCCCTTTACAGGAGAAACTTTCAATCAAAAAAATTATCAATTACATTCCCTTACTGCAATTACATCATGGAGATTCTAACGTTCCCCCGCAAGAAAGGCGTCCTGGCAGCTTCAAGGCCCTTAATCAAAAGCTACTTACTGGCTTTTATGCTTTTGCTATCTTTACAAGTGCATGCGCAGGATAATGTCATCAATGCTTTCAAGCAAAGTTATGCGCTTGAAAAAACTGGGAATTACAAGGCAGCGGCAGAAGCGTTACAAGCTATCTACCAATCAGACGGCTATGAGATCAATTTGAGACTGGGTTGGCTCCAATTCCAGGCAGGGCAGCTCGAAGAATCCGTGAATTATTACCAAAAAGCAGTCAACTTGAAGCCTTATGCCATTGAACCAAAATTGGGTTTGGTTTTACCCTTATCCATGCAGGGAGACTGGAATCAGATCATAGGGATATATTAGAAAATCCTGCAATCGGATCCTCAAAATTCCCTGGTTAACTACAGGTTGGGGCTGATTTATTACAATCAGGGTATCTATGACAAAGCCGATCCATACTTAGAAAAAGTAGTCAATCTATACCCCTTTGATTACGATGGTTTGATTCTTCTGGCCTGGAACAAATTAAATCTTCAGAAGACAAGAGAGGCGTCAGTACTTTTTCAAAAGGTACTGATGAACAATCCTGACGATAAATCAGCCCTGGAAGGATTGAAATTGATTAAATGACCATTGAAAAGGTCAGTTATTACATTTCAGCTTATTGATGAATATACCGGATGGGGTGCACACATAGATAATATTACATCATTGCATGCCGTAATAAGGGCCAATTTTGACCCCTCCTCCCTGTAATCAACCGTTGAGCGCAAGGGCTGGGCCTCGGAATTAATTTTCATTTCAGTAAACTCTTCCATGATTCCCCAGGCCGCTTCGTATCCGATAAAAAGAACCTGTTCAGCCTCAAAAGCGATCTTTTCTCCCTCAAGCCTGATGGCACCAGTAACATAGTAGTGCCGTCGAAGAGTAGGTGGGTTGATAAACAACTCGCTACCAAAAGAAATCAGGACTCGGTTATCAACTTTATCTTTTAAAAACCCCTTTTTGTTTAAGTTCTTAACCTGAAACAAAAAGGGGTTGAAATTCCCATAAGCTAAAATTAGTGCTGGCCTATTTGCCCCAAAAGGTAAATTCATTGAAATTTCCTGCCAGGCCGCCCCCTATAGAAGCAATCCCCACTAGCCGCACATACTGATATTCGGACGCCAGGTTGCTAATGGTTACTTCAAATGTTGGTTGGCTGTTTCCTGTGACTTCCAATGCCTTGGTCCAGCCTTTGGCTTGGGCATCCTCTTCCCAATCTTCCAAAGACATTTCGTCAATATTGCCTGTAGCAGCCCCATCAATATCATTTGTTACCCAAATTTGGTATTCCGCCGGACTTCTTTCCCCGCAGCAACCCGCTCTTTCATCCAACCTGAATTTGCTGATAAGGGCGGGATCCCCCAAATCAAAACTCATAACCCAGGGATACAGGTCTTCAGCATTTGTCTCCGGATCCTCACAACTGTGCCAGAATTCCGCAGTCGAACCATCAGTTAGCCTGGTGTAGCTGCTTCCATAACAACCGTCAGATGCATCAAAAGGCAACTTTAAAGCCGTGATATTGGCTTTGTTGATCATATACTGCTCGGGCAATTCCGTTTCTATTGGGCTTGCCTGAAAACTTTCAATGGCATTTGCATTGGGCAGGAAACTACTGGTCACAGAAAACACACTTCCTCTTTTGTAGTCAGAAAGGATGGTTTCCATGCTCTCATTTTCTACGTGAATTGATTGTGAAACACCCTGACGATCCTCATAGGTGATGGTGGTAGTCTGCGTATTCGGCTCGGCTTCCGACCAACTCACTACCGCATGGTCT
Organism: Cyclobacterium plantarum; assembly: GCF_011290685.1. Classification (GTDB taxonomy): domain Bacteria; phylum Bacteroidota; class Bacteroidia; order Cytophagales; family Cyclobacteriaceae; genus Cyclobacterium; species Cyclobacterium plantarum. The sequence continues at coordinate 123,257 of NZ_JAANYN010000003.1, read as the reverse complement.
TTATAAGCCGAAATTTTCTGCACGGTTCTGTTGATCAGGTTTTCCCTGTATTTTTCTCCATAAACGGTGGCGGGAACTTCCTTCCTGACGGAGCTATTGCCGGCATCGTCCATAAGGAAAAGTCCGAATGTATATTCTCCTTCGGGAAGGTCAAGGTCAAAGCTGATTGTATCGTTTCCGGGCTTATTTCTTTGAATTTCAAATTCATGACTGATTTCACCATTCGAACTCTCCAGAAATCCCTTTTTTATCTTCGGATCAGCATTGATGGCCACCCAGAACCGTAATTTATTGAATCCCGAACCTACAAATACGGTATCGGCGGCACCGATGTAAACGGTTTCACCTTCTTTGACGAACTCATCATAAGTTTCCAATGTAGTCTCACAAGCCGTGGACATTACAATAAGAGCAAAGAAGGAAACCAAAAACAGGATATTGCTAACTGATAAATTTTTCATGTTTATTCCTCTATTTGTCCCCAAAAGTTTAACTCCATCAAATGCATAAATTTCCCTGTTGACCAGGATTCCAGGTTTACAAACCGAATATAGCGAACGGGCGGAGCGTCGATGGGAAACTCAAATTCCTCCCCATCTGCAGCTTGAGCCACATCTTCTGCACTGTTTGTGCCCAGGGGTCCTCCCGATGGTTTTACCACTTCTCCGTTTTCTATCATTTTGGTCCACCCCTCCAGGGACGCGCCATTGTCTTCAGGAAGCTCATCAATTCCCCAGATTTCGAAGTGCCTAGGATTGCCGTGGGTAAAAATCCAGGAATCCTGCCTTTGCCAGAATTTAAACCGACTGAGTTTTGCAAGGACCCCAAGGTCCAGGGTGAATATATGGTAGCCTTCGGAATAAGGAGGGACAACTGTGCCAGGCTGTCCTTGTGCTGTATGGAATCCTGATCCTGCAATGGACCCGTTCCATAAATTTGACTTTGTCCATCCAAAGGCATCGGACTCATCTCCGGTTAAAAACACGTCCCTGAAATTCTCAATATTCAGTATTACTTCTTCCAGAGGGGTCTTTACCGCTTCCATGATTTCAGTGGAATTATCCCAACGGTCTATCGCTGATACACCAAATTTCTTTGACAAAGGTGGAAATCCCCTAAAGGTTTGATGTGTTCTCTGGTCATCACTGATAAATGTAGATTGTTGGTAAATCAGGTTCCCACTTTCATCTTCGGCATACAATAGTAATTCGGCTGCAATCTGGTCTTCATTGTTGTATTTCAACCTAACTCCCCCAAAATCTTCATCCAGTTCAAAACTGGCATACAATTTATCAATGGGGGCTGTTTCTGGCAAAATGGTGACATTTACCGGTTCAGATTGATTGTTGCTCCTGTCTATTGTCACCAATTCCACTACCTGTTCTTTTATTTCCCTTAGTCCCTCTACAACAATATGGTTTTTGAATATAGAAGATTTAGAAGTCACTATTTTCCCATTGTCGAGTTTATAGGTGGCCTGAACCAGCAGTGCATCCTGATCGGCAGGAACACTGTAAGTGATTTTGGCGCCACCTGGCAAGTTGGTTACCGTGACTTCAGTCACCGGGGAGGGAGGTACACCATCATTGGTCAGAGGACCCCTTTCCTCTTCTTCGCATGCAGAAAGTACCATGCAAACTGCTATAAATGTGCAAATAATAAATTTGTTCAATTTCATAGTTCCTTATTTTATATGTAGCTCACCAACCAGGATTTTGTACGAGATTGGAATTGGCAATAAGATCTTCTTCTGCAATAGGCCATAGGTAATCTCTATTCAAGAATTTATAAGTTCCAACATTGATTACATTATAGTAAGAAGCAGTGGTTTCACCCTCTACATTCCAGGCCTGTATGTCGCGGTTTAAAAACTCGGCAGCTCTTTTCCAGCGCCTAAGGTCCCAAAACCTTTGCCCTTCAAAAACCAATTCGATCATCCTTTCATTCTGCAGGATTTCTCTAAAACCTTCTTGAGTGGTGGGTTTTGACGGCTGATTGGAAAATTCACTCCAGGACTGCAGTACTCCTTGCAATCCTGCCCTTTCTCTTACCAGGTCAATCCATTCGTAGGCGCTGGACGGGCCTGAGGATTCGTTGAGGGCTTCGGCATACATCAGGTATAAGTCCGCCAACCGAACAATAGGAAAGGGGTAAGCCCGGCTGGTGTAGCCTGATCCGGAAGTGGCTTGAACATTTTCGTAGTATACCAGCTTTTTTGCCCAGTATCCACTTTGGGACCATCTGTTGGCATCCAACCTTCCGGCTTTCTCTCCTCTTTTTCCTTCCACAATCAATGCATTATCATCACTGTTTACCCCATGGCCAAACCAAACACCGCCGTCAAAACCCAGGGAAGCATAAAACCTTATTTCCCGGTTCAAATTCAACCGGGCGGTATTGAACCCAGGTTGAACGTAATGTTTATGAGCAATACCCGCCTCAGCTACTTCATAGCGATCTGCATAATTGTAACTCACATCTTCATCGATGGGCACTCCATTTTCAGAGTAAAACATTTCGGCAATCTGTAGGGGTGGTGACCACCAGGATTGGGTGCTTTCCCGGTTTTCTGCTGTAAGGCCAGGTGCTATTTTTGCCTGGGCCCAACTTTGAAGTTCTCCACCAGCCGGGCTGTCGGAACTGCCCCAGATCAATTCATCATTCCACCTTTCGGTGACACTACCGCGCACACTGAGTTTTACAACTGTGGTATCAGACCAATCTGATGGTGCACCTTCAAAACGATAAAGTAAATGCCCAGCTTCATGGGCTAGATCGATGGCTTCCTTGCAGGCCTCTGCAGCCCTCACCCATTTGGTTTCATCAAAAGTGGTACTGATAAAGTTATTTCCCTCATGGTCAAGAAAGTTACTATAATCTGAATTGCCATTGAAAAGTGGGCTGGCAGATGTCACCAAAACTTTCGCCTTAATCGCAGCTGCTGCTGGGGCAGTTATCCTTCCTAATTCAAGTCCTCTATCCTCAATGATCAAAGGCAAATCCGGAATGGCTTCATCTAATAATTCCACAATATAATCGGTTACTTCATCCACGGAATTTCTTCTTACCCTTACAGCTTCCACTCCACTGCTGACTTCGATATTTTCACGGATAATGGGAATAGGACCGTACATCCTCATCAGGTAAAAATGAAAATAAGCCTTTAAAAATTTGGCTTCCGCGATCCATTTTACCTTCTCCGTCTCGGTGAGGTTAAATGGTCTGTCCACATTATCCAGAAAAATATTACAGTCTCTCAATGCGATAAACATGTTACTTACCGTTCCGGTGTTTCCCCAATAGCCCAGACTTGGAGAGGTGACATTTTGCCCTCCTCTGGAAATAATTCTCGATTGCCAGTTCCTGGACACATTATCATTCACAGATATTTCATCACCTGCGGCCAAGGCAGGATTATTTATACTGGAATAAGGAGGCAGGTAATTGTAAAGAGTCGCTAAAAACCTCAAGGCACTTTCCCGGGTTTCAAAGGCCCCTTCGATCACAGCAATGTTATCAGGAACCACATCTATAAAATCGCCACAGGAACCCATTGAAAAAACCAGGCTCAGACTTACAATAAATTTTATCAATTTAATCTTCATAATTTCTTTCTTTAAAATCCGATATGAATCCCCAAGTTAATTACCCTCTGCAAGGGATAATTCAGCCCATTGCCGCCCAACTCCGGATCCCATAGGTCAAACTTACTCCAGGTAAAAAGATTGGTCCCGGTGGCATAAAGCCGAAGATTGGTCAAGCCAATTTTATTTTCAGGATTTTTCAACAAATTATAGCCTACCTCCACTTGTTTAAGCCTTAAAAAGGAGCCATCCCGTAACCACCAGGTACTTCTCACCGTGTTATTGGGAACCACGTTTGATGACAACCTGGGCCACAATGCGTAGATATCCCGGTTTTCTTCCGACCAATGGCTATCAGCATAAGCCTGAAGCATGCCATTTTCGCTTAAGATACCATTGCCAAATCCATTCCCGCTCCCATCGGTAACGGCATTAATTCCTGCATCTTGAATGGAATTGACAAATGGACCGGTGGTAACCGGATTGATAAAAAATGAAACATCGCTCAATCCCTGAAAAAAGAAGTTAATATCAAACCTTTTGTACCCCGCCGAAAGCCCAAGTCCATAAATGACCCTGGGTATTTGGGGTTTACCAATAGGAGCCTGATCAAGTGTGGTAATCACTCCGTCGCCATTGAGGTCTTTGTACTTTATATCACCGCCGCCATAGTCAATTCCAGGAGATCCAAACTGTGCCGGAGAATTCATTGCCTCTTCATCATCCACAAAAAGCCGTTCTGCTATATAGCCCTGCGAGACGGTCACATTGTTGCCGACATTGGACCTCCATGGAGCACCGACGGCGGCATAATTGGGTTCTTCATACACACGGAATTCATTGTCAGCATAAGTAAAGGTACCCCTTCCCGTTATCCAAAAATTGTTGTTGATATAATGGTTTACATCCAGGGAGGCATCAATGCCTTTGGCGGTAACCTCTCCCACATTGGTCTTCAGATTGGCTTGTAATCCCAGCGTAGAAGGAATGTCAGCCCGTTCTTGTAATATACTGGTTCGAATTTCATTGAAAGCATCCACCCTGAATTGGATTGCATCATCTAAAAAGTTAAGTTCCAGACCCAGGTTGGCTTTTCTGGATTTTTCCCAGGTCACCATTGGGTTGGCATATCTTCTGATGATTACTCCCGGGAAGGTAGTATTCAGTTCTCTTCCGAAAGTAGCTTGGTTCTGATTACTGCTCAGGTCTACCTCTGATAGGTAAAAAAAGCGGTCATTCCGGTCATCGCCTATACGGTCATTTCCGACCCATCCAAAGGAGGCCCTAAGTTTTACCCGGCTAACTCTTGGGGATAATCCACTCAGGAAGGGTTCATTGGAAAGCAGCCAAGCCAGACCAAAAGACGGGAAGAAGCCAAATCGGTTGTTTTTGGCAAAGCGCTCCGAACCATTGTAACCGAAATTAAATTCTGCGAAATACCGGTTATCATAATCATAATTGTACCGTCCGGAAACGCCAAGATTTCTACTGGGCAATGAGAGCTGCACCGTATTAGCATTACCGTCCAGGTATTCTCTGGCCACAAAAACGAGAAGGCCTCCCACTGTATGCTTATCAAAAGTTTGGTTATAATTGACGGCAGATTCCATATAAAACACGGAATTGTTTGTACGCTGCCCACCCAATAGCGAAAGAGACTCATCTCCCGAACCCTGAGCAGTCCTTACCAGACGATAATCTTCTGTAAAAGGGTCAAAAGTAGACATTCTGTAAAAGAATGGCGTATATCCCCTACGGTTTTCGAAATAAGAAGTAGTATTGGAATTGGCAAGCAACCGGGCTGTCAGACCTGGAATTATTCCGCTAAGATTCTGTTTCATTTCAAACTGAACCAAAGATAATTGTCGCCTGGTATCCCGATAACCCCGTTGAAGTTCTGCATAAGGGTTAAACCAAACCGGGACCGTGCTATCATCTCCTCCGCTCGCCGTTCCTTCACCCCTAGGGGGCAGCCCATTTCCAAATAAGATATGAGGTACACCTTCCAGTGTAGGATCCGGCTCATAAATGGCGGGAAAACGAGTCGGGCTGGTACGAACGGCCGCATTATAAATTGCATTTCCTCCCTGTAGGGGACCTCGGTAATCATCTATGGTGGAATGTAACCGGACGATCATTTCCGTATTTTTATGCAAATCAATATTGATATTGGACCTTAATAAGTACCGTTTTAAATCAATGCCATTGGTGAAATTATTGGTTTTGTTCACCTGCAATAAGCCGTTGTCCTTATTAAATGACCCTGCTACATAATACCTCACCTTTTGGCCACCGCCTCTGACATTTAAATTTACCCGGGAAGTGTTGGCATAATCCCTGAATAATTGTTTGTACCAATCGGTAGCAGGATAAATATTGGGATTTCCTCCCCTTAGGGTTCCTGCGATCTGTTCTTCCGTAAAAGTGGCAAAATCCCCCCTGGTTCGGTTGGCTTCATTCTGTAACCTCATGTGGGTCACCGGATCTGCCAGATCTACCAGACCAATGGGCTGGCTGAGGGAACTCTCTATTCTTAAGTTGACCACTGCAGGTCCCTCTTTTCCTGTTTTGGTGGTCACCAAAATTATCCCATTAGCCCCCCTGGCACCATAAATAGCAGTGGTTGTAGGATCTTTCAGGACAGCAAAGCTTTCAATATCATCAGGTTGAAGCCTTGCCAGGTCGTCTGTAGTAAGTTCCACGCCGTCAATCAAAATTAAGGGGCCATTTTGACCGTTAAAAGAAGCAACGCCCCGAACAAAAAATTGCGCATTGTCGGCCCCAGGTTCACCACTTGTTTGATAAGAAACCAAACCGGCAATTCTTCCAGCCAAGGAGGTAGTTAAGTTACTGGAAGGGATCCTCAATTCGGAAGGATTAATAGAGGTCATGGCACCAACGATACTTTCTTTTTTCTGGGTGCCAAATCCAACCACTACTACCTCATCCAGGGAGGATAAATCTGTAGATAGGTTGATGTTGATCACGCTGCGGTTGCCAACTACTTCTTCCTGGGTAACAAAACCGATAAAAGAAAAGATTAACACAGCTTCTTCATTGGGAACTGTAATGGAATAGTTGCCCTCCAGGTCCGTAACTGTGCCAATGGTCGTATCTTTAATGCGAATATTAGCACCGGGGATACCTTCTCCATCATCCGCGACAACTTTACCCGTAATGGTTTTTTCCCGCAATCCTCCAATTTTTTGTTTTTGATCCTTTAAATTATTGGCTATGGCAACATGGATGGTTTTGTTTACCTGTTTGAATTTCAGCCCATATTTTGCCGATAATTCCTCTAAAACAAACTGGAGTTTCTGATCCTTTACATCAATATTCAAAGGACGAATCTGCTCAGCCAGTTGATCTTCAAATGCGAAGAATACATCGGATTGTGCACCAATTTCCCTTAAGACTTTCAGCACTGGTGCAGCCTCTGCCCGGATAGAAATCCTGGTCTCCATCACATTCAAATTGACCTGGCCAGCATCTCCTCTGAAAGCATATTGTTCGGCACCCAGATCTGACCCTGAAAAAATAAGGGTACCAAATACCAAAAGGAATTTCAAATAGGTGAGTACAAATTTTTTCATAATTTCACATTTATGGGTTTACTAACAAATAGAAAACACCATCCCAGTAATCGGAACTGATGCTTTGTGAACTTAATAATCTGGTTAACTTTGGTCTTTTTCATAGTCATTTGGGTTTATAGATATTTACTTTTTTTCGGTTCAGTTTGAATTCAAAATTTTTGGCATAAGAAATACCCAGAAGGATATTTTTCAACGATTCATTTTCATACTTTCCACTATAAGTACCTTTCCAGTTTATTTCGTTGCTTAAATAAAATTCCACCCCATACCATTCACTCAAAATCTCAAACACTTCTTGATATGGAGTTTCCTGAAAAATGATGATTCCGTCCTTCCATCCGGTATACCTTTCGAGATCCACCTTCTTTTTCAAAATTTTTCCATCAGTCTCATTAAAGCGAAGCATTTCTGTAGGAAGTACGTTTAAATAGTCGCCAAACTCTGTTTCAACAGCTACCTCTCCTGTGAGTACCACCACATTATGCTCCTCATTTCTGGAATAGGATTTTATATCAAAGGAGGTTCCAAGCACTTGAACCTGAAAACCCTCAGCCTGGACAATAAATGGCAAGTCCTCATCCCGCTGCACATCAAAATATCCCTGTCCAGAGAGTTTAACCAGTCGCACAGAATCAGAAAAGCTTTCCGGAAAAGTAATTTCACTTGATGAATTTAGTTTCACCATACTTCCGTCGGGAAGGTAAAAAATGGATTTAATTCCAGGTTTGGTGGATTTGGTAATCCATTGCACCGGGTCCTCCTTGACCCTATTTTCCATAAATTCGAGTCCTAAATGGGGTAATATGAAGGTGACTATAACTGCCAGACAGGCCGCAACCAAAACCCATATTGTCCGGTCCTTAACCTTAATATATGCCTTGGGTTTTTCGGGCCGGAAAGGCTTCCCTTTCTGATTTTGGTGATGGATAAGGATCCTGTCCAATAGGATTTCGGAAATGGTATTATCCATGCTGGTGTCCACTTTCAGTCTAAAAGATTTAAGGGTTTCCACCGCCCTGTCCATCAATGCCCGCTTCTCAGGGTGCATGCTTCGCCAATTTTTCCAATAGCGGGAAGATTCCTTATCAGGGAAAATTACCCAATGGATAAAATATTCGTTCTCGAAAAAATCCGCCTCGGATTTTGGATCAAATTTCATGTTTGCGGAATAAGGTCTATCGTCACTACAACTAAAGTGACTATCAAAAGGCAAACAACCACTAAAAAAATAATTTTTTTTCAAATTAATTATTGCTGCTCATCACTATAAGCCAAATTACCAAAAGGTAAATTGCTCGAGGGCAAACAATTTAAATTTGCCAAAAAACCCAAAAAATAAAGCCACTGCATAAAATTATGCGCGGCTTATTTAGGAATAGAACTTATGGAATCTTTTAACCAGACTACTAAAAAATAAGTGTGGGCAAAACCAATTGAAAAAAACTCACTGTTAGTATTGGAAGGTGTTAAAAACAGCTGCCAAAGCACTCAATTCATGCTTATGGGGAGCTAAAATCTCTGACAATTTATGATAAGAGCGGTATAACATGGTTCTTACCGTTTTTGAATTGGCAAGCCCCATGATATCCGCAATTTCCTCGTAACTCATCCCTTCAAAAAACCGCAATATCAACATCTCCCTCTGCCTTGCAGGTAATTGGTTACAGGCGACTTCAATCCTTTTTCTTTGCCTGTTGTCCAATTGCGCATGCACGGGGAAAAATGCCTCATCTACAATAATTTGAAATCCTTCTATTTCCGAGGCATTTCCCGAAACCAGCAGTCGTTCTTTTTCAATGGATTTTAATAACATCCTCCTAAAGACAGAGAACAAATAAAGTTTGACGGATCTTGCCATTGACAGCTTTTCACGGGATTCTGTCAGGTAAAAGAAAACGTCTTGAATCGTATCATAAATTTGTTCATTACAATGAGTAAACTGTCTGCCATAAACAAAAAGTTTATTGCTGTACAATTTATACAGATCAGCAAGGGCCTTATTGCTACCACTTAAAAAAGCCACCCAAATATTTTCATGGCTTAAATCAGGTTCCTGCTTATTAAAATCTACTTCCGATCTGGATTTTTGATGATACGAAAAATTATTCCCCATAAATCGATTTATCAATAATGATTAAACCCGCTCCAACTTCACCGGATAGGTTTTTTGAGAAGCCCACTGAGGCACGTAAATGTTTTCGTCACGGTCCACACAAACGTCATGTGGATGCATAAAGCCCTGGAAACTCAGATCTTTTCGCTGCTCCTGTAGTTTTCCGTTCACATATTCAGGAGCCGTTCCTCCGGGTGTCGACACTACCTGGTCATTGGTATCCAATACGGTGATGTAACCGGAGTTGGGGTAGGATTGGGATGTGCTGCGGTATACAGCGGCATAGACATTTTGCCCTCTCAAAACAGGCCTGCAGACAAATGAGCCTGGCATGGGTATGGTTTTGATGTATTTGCCGTCAAGGGTAAACCTTTTGTACTGCATATGACCCCGGTCTGTAATCAGCAAGGTGGGATTGGCTTTGTCTCGGGTATCCACCAGAATACCATGACAGCAGTTGAATGTTTCGTCTGTTTCCCCGGAACCACCAAATTGCCGGATCAGTTTCCCTTTGGCATCATACTGCGTGACGTAATTCCTTCCATAACCGTCGACGATGTAAATGTCTCCATTGGCCGGGTTGATGGCCGTTTCGGTAGGCACAAACTGCCGGGGATAGTCGTAATTCCCGGTTTCCTTGGGATAATCCAGCACCATGATTTCATTCCCTTTCAGATCGGTTTTGATAACCTGACTACGGGTATTGTCGGCAATGTACAAAAACTCCTCCCCTCCCTCATCACTGATGGTCAGGCCATGGGCACCGGGGTAACTGGTCCCCCAGGTTTCAAGTAATTTACCGGACTTGTCATAAATGATGACATTGTTTTTGGTTTCGTTGGTCAGCAAAATCAATCGGCCCTTTGCGTCTTCAACCATTTCGTGGCAATCATTAACGGGGTTTTTGGAAGGGTCCAGGTTTCCCCAACCTTCAATGACCCGGTACCGGTGAGATCCGTGTCCCAATATAGTTTCTTTCTTCATGGCGTAGGATTTGTTGATGATGATATTGGGAACCACCGCACCTGCCAATACAGTAAGTCCGGTTTTCCTGATAAATTCCCTTCTTGGGTTTAAGTTGTTTTTCATTTTTTTAAATTAAGCCAGTAAATCCATTTCTGCCTCTCCCTCTCCATCCGGAGTGGTATAGAAAGGTCTCTTTTCAATCTCGTAATTGGTTTCAGGGTCTATGCCCAGTGCATGATAAATGGTCTGGTGCAAAGCAGCAATTTTTATGGGTTTCTCAATGCTCTTACATGGCCGCTCATCTGCTGTCTTTCCATACACATGTCCCCTTTTGACGCCTCCACCAAACATCAATACAGAACAACCGTCCGTAAAATGCCTGTGCATGCCATAATTTTTCATGTCATCGATAATATCGGGTACCACCACCTGGTCCTTTACCTTTGCTCCGGGTCTGCCCTCTGTAAGCATGTCCCGGCTAAATTCACTGGCCACAATGACCATGGTACGGTCCAGACGGCCACTTTCATCCAGGTCCTTGATCAGCTGGGCTATGGGGGCATCAATCAATTTTTTCATGTCCACCAGGCGGGTATGTCCATTCTCATGGGTATCCCAGCCTACAAAGGGTTCATATTCTGAAGTTACACTAATAAAACGTGCTCCCTGATCCACCAGCCTTTTGGCCATCAGACAACCTAGTCCAAACTTACCTGTATTGTAGATATCGTATTTCTCTTTGGGCTCCTGGCTGAGGTCAAAGGCTTTTGCCTCAGGGGAGTTCAATAGTCTGTAGGCTTGCTCCATGGATCTCTTCAGCGATTCCTTTTGGTAATCAGAGCCAAACTCACCCATGGCACTTTCCTGAACCAGGCGCTCATACAATTGGTTTCTGGCTTCAAACCGTTTATTGGACATGCCCACAGGCGGCCTCACACTATCCAGCCCGGAAGTGGGGTCGGGTATCAGAAAAGGGCCATATTCACTGCCTAAAAATCCCGCACTGTGGAAAGCCTTTAACTCTTCTCCTTCACCCACAGTAAACCTTTGTCCGATATTGATAAAGGGGGGAATAACGGGATTAACAGGGCCAAGTTCCTTGGCCATCCAGGATCCCATATGCGGAACGGCCACTGATTGGGGCGGTTCATAACAAGTGTGCCAATGATATTGGTGACGGGTATGCAGGATATGCCCCAAATCTGCAGCCACATAGGATCGGATAAGTGTACCCCGATCCATTATCTGCCCGATATTTTCCAAACCTTCTGAAAATTCAATACCATCTAGGGCTGTAGGAAAGGATGGAAAGGTACTCAATACCTCCTTCGATTCCATTCCTTTACGGAATGGCGTATATTTCTTTGGGTCGAAAGTCTCTGTATGGGCCATGCCCCCCGCCATGTAAAGCAGGATTACCGTATCAGCGGAACTTTCTATTTTCTCCTTTGTGGAACATGAAGAAAGCAAGCCCGACATGGGCATGCCTGCCGCCATGGCTGCTATGCTCGCTGCACTTGTTTTTTTTAGAAAATCCCTTCTTTTCCAGTTATAATTCATCGCTAATTGCTTTTGATCAGTAAATTAATTGAAATTCAGGCAACAACAAAACTGCCCAAAATAAATCCTGAATGGCTGCGGGCTCGGGATCTTCTCCCAAAACCTCCATGGCCACATTGAATTCATTTTGATGGGGGTCTCTTCCCAGAAGTTGGCGATAGGTTTCATGCACAATAATGTCACCATCATTGTATTTCTCTTTCCACTTCATGGCACCATCTTTTAAGGCCTCATTCAGGGTTTCTCCGTTGGTAAGCTCCAGGGCTTGTAGCAAGCTGGCCTGGCTGTCCCTGCTGGTCGATACTACCTCACGGTTTGGTCGGCCCAGTGCTTTCAGGAAGTCATTATTGGCTACCAGTGATGCCCTGGCAAAAGGCATAGATGACTCTTCCGATACTGCCAACTCATTGGGATTGTATTTCAATGCCTCCATCTCAAAAAGCGGATGGATATTTTGACTCACACCATCGGCAAATTGCTCAGCCGTCAATCTCCTTCTCACCACTCCTTCGAATACAAAATCATCATCTGTCAGGTACTGTGGATCTTCCACACCTATCGAAGGTTGCTGGTAAGCCTTTGATATGGCAATTTTGTATATCAGGTTTTTCAAATCATAACCATTGTCTTCAAAATCAGTAGCCATCCAATCCAGTAAATCCTGGCTCCAGGGTAAATTGTCCATCTCATCAGCAGGTTCCACCAAACCTCTGCCCATCATTTGCTTCCATATCCGGTTTACAATAGTCCTGTACATCCTGCCATTGGCAGGTTGGACGAGGTATTCTGCCAGTTGCTCCAGTTTTTTGTCCCTGCTTGCTGTGCTGTCAATTTCTCCCAATTCTTCCCATAAAATCTTTGTGCTGGCCTTTTTTCCTATCGGGGTTTCGCAGCGGCTTACTTCAAGGGTGGTATCAGCAAATATATTGGCAAAGGCATAGGCCTCTTCCAATTTCCAATCACTGATAAAACTGTCATGGCAAGATGCACATTTTAGGTTCAGGCCAAGGATCACCTGCCCCACATTTTGCGCTGCCTGCATTTCCGTAACCTGGCTGGCATTCACATCTCCCCGCCAGCGAATACCTTCAATAAATCCTTTGGACTTTTCATCAGGATCAAGCAGTTGTTTGACAAACTGGTCATAAGGCTTGTTTTCTCTCAAAGAGGTATATAGCCAATCGGTAATAGCGTACCTGCCCTTGGTAATGTATCCCGTACCGGTTTAATCGTTTCTTAAAGCATCATTCCAGAAGGTCATCCAATGGGTGGCGTAATCGTCATTTCGGTTGAGCAATTCTTCTACCCAGGCAGCCCTTTTATTTGGTCGGGAATCTTCCAGAAAAGCCTTGTAGGTCTCCGGGTCTGGTAGCAACCCGATGATATCCAGATATATTCTTCTCAGATAAGTCTTATCATCTACCGGATCTTTCCATGTAATGTCCTGTTCCTGAAAATATTCATCCACCCAAATATCTATGGGCTGGTTCATACCTTTTCTTGGAGCGGGTACATTGGGTCTTCTTGGTTCCAGTGCTGCTACCCTGTATTCACTTACCTCACTGGCCGCATCTGGCCATGGTGCACCTCTTTCGACCCAAAAAGAAATCAAGGCAATTTCATCGGTTGAAAGCACCTTACCTTTGGAAGGCATGGCGTCTTCATGGTCCTTTGGCAGCTTGATCCTTCTTACCAGGTCGCTTTTAGCAGGATTTCCGGGAACGATCACAGGACCGGATTCCCCTCCTTCAAAAACATATTCCCGCTCATCCAGCCTTAATTCTCCCTTGATCTTGGCATCACTGTGGCATTTGTAACAATTATGGGCAAAAACAGCCCTTACTTTTCCCACCAGCTCCACCTGCTTCTGTTCACTGAGCTCACCTTCTTCTCCAAAAGCTACCAAATCAATATTAAGATCTTCGGGGGAATAGTCATCCTCATTCCAGGGAAATGTACTGGTAAGGTAGTCTTCCCCATGGGTAAGAGAAGCACCGAAGTGACCGGCCACGGATACCCCAATGGCTGAGATAAATAACAGAGAACGAAATGCCTTAACTGCCTGCAGATTATTCCCGTTTTCGGATTTTCTCAAAAAATAAATGAGCAACAAACCAAAGAATGCAGTTGTAATACCTGTCCACTGATGTACATCCAGGGTATTGCCCCCATAATCCTCCACTGTAGCCAGGACCCAGCCAAGTACAGCGGCAAGCACCGCTCCGGCTACCCCTGCCCATACCAGCAAATCAATACCCGGCCTCAGCTTGTGGTTGAAATCTTTCAGCGTAAATAGTTCCAGAACAGCCGCAAACAACAATAAACTCACCGGAAAGTGAACTGCCAGCGGATGCAATCGACCCAAAAATTTCCATAACCAGAAAGGTTCGCTTTCTGCAGCCTGTTCCTGAAGTGCTGCAGCCAGCAATCCATCTCCCGGAATTGTAATTAGCAAAACAGCTGCTATCAGCCATATAATGGCCATTATTCTATGTTTCATGTGTCAATAATTTGTTCTTTAATGGTCACATGGAATCTCGCATATTCGGTACTCAACCCTCTGTTTGTCGCCTCCATTGTGCTCGATTTCATGAAATTCATTTCTTTCTTACAAGACTTTTTATTTTCGCTTCAAATCAACTTTTCAGATCAGGATAAGCGTAAAATGATGTTCTGCCCTCACCGACTGGAAATAAAGCATTACAATTATAATTAAATTGGTGGACAATACTAGCCTGTACTATCCTGTCTATAACTCAAAATATAAATAAAACAACATTAAATAGCAAACTGTTTTATACCTGCTCTACAGCACAGTACAGGATTGGGTTTTGACAATGATGGCATAATTTGCTACTTTGTGAATCTAAGGAAAGCCCGATTAAATGAAGAACCGGAACCTGATATTTGTATTACCCCTTTTTGCCTTGGCCATTTATTGGGCATGGCCAAAGGACGACAAGATAAGTTACAACCGGGACATACGTCCTATTGTCAATAATAAGTGCATCTCCTGTCACGGTGGAGTCAAGCAATCCGGAGGGTTTTCATTGCTATTTGAATCTGAGGCAAAAATGCCCACAGAATCCGGTAAACCGGCCATTGTACCGGGAGACGCCTCCGCATCCGAGATGGTAAAACGCTTGAGTCATCATGATCCGGAAATGCGCATGCCACTGGGTAAAGCACCTTTGTCCGATCAGGAAATAGAGCTGATTAAAAAATGGATCAACCAGGGTGCGGTCTGGGAAAAACACTGGGCCTACATCCCTCCTGATGATGATATTACCCCTCCCTCCATTCCAAAGGGTATGGAAGCAAAGAATGGAATCGATCATTTTATATTCGGCAAGCTGGAAGAAATGGAACTTGCGCCCAATCCGGAAGCCTCCAAAGAAATCCTCCTGAGAAGACTCGCCCTGGATGTTACCGGCATTCCTCCCAGTCTAGAAGACTATGAGGCTTTTAAAAATGACAGCTCTCCCGAGGCCTATGAAACTGCGGTGGACCGTTTGCTCGATTCGCCCCACTTCGGTGAAAAATGGGCTTCCTTTTGGATGGACCTGGCCAGGTATGCGGACTCCAAAGGATATGAAAAAGACCTCCACAGGGAAATTTGGAAATACAGGGACTGGTTGATTGAGGCTTTTAACAAGGACATGCCCTACGATACTTTTACCATTGCTCAGATCGCCGGGGACCTATTGCCCCAAGCCAGGGAAAAGGACCTGCTTGCCACTGCTTTTCACAGAAATACCATGGCCAATGATGAAGGGGGCACCAATGATGAGGAATTCAGGGTTGCTGCCACTATGGAAAGAGTGGGCACTACTTTTGAAGTCTGGCAGGGCACCACCATGGCCTGTGTGCAATGCCACAGCCACCCTTATGATCCCATCCGGCATGAGGATTTTTATAAATCCATGGCCTTTTTTAATAATACGCAGGACAAGGACCTCTATAATGAACAACCCAAGGTTTTTACCTATGAACCTGCCGAAAAGGAAAAGGTCAAAAAGCTGCTTACCTGGGTAAATGAACAGCTGGAACCAGCAGATAAATTAGCCCAGGTCTCTGATGAATTCCTGCATCAGCAAAAGCAGGAATTGCTTTATACCCTGGGGCACCGCAGGGTGGAAGCAGAGGAGTTTCAGGACAAAAGCCGCTTCATCGAATTGGTTGCCCACGATCAGGCTTCGATATGGCAGGTACAGGACAGTTCCTGGATCAAGTTTGAGCAGGTAGACCTGACGGAGGTGGAAGCCATTTCCCTGGGCTATGCCTCTCTTACAGGTGCCAGGGTAGAAATAAGGCTGGATTCCATACTGGGCAGCAAAATTGGAGAAGGAACTTTTCAGGTAACTGGTCAGGGCTTCCCCGGTAACCGTCCCGCAAAATGGAATACGTTAAAAATACCCATTACCCCTGTAAAGGGTAAAAGAGATGTTTATTACTATTTTAAAAAAGACCGGATTTTTGCCCAGGATCTGGTAAGGGTGGATTGGCTGTATTACCATGAAAAGGCTCCCGCAAAAGACCAGTATCCTCAAGCCTTGCAACAAAAATTGGATGAGCTATTGGCTGTAAAAGCAGTTCAAACGCCAATCTTACGTGATTTGCCAGCAAATAAATCCAGGAAGACCCATGTCTTTGAGCGCGGAGATTGGAGGTCCGAAGGTAAGGAAGTTCGGGCTGGTATTCCCGAAATCATGGGCAGCATTAACGAGTCAAACCCGGACAGGATGGATTTTGCCGCCTGGCTGGTGAGTGAAGAAAACCCATTAACGGCAAGGGTAATGGTAAACCGCATCTGGGAACAGCTATTTGGATTCGGCATTGTGGAAAGTATGGAAGATTTTGGCAGCCAGGGCATAGCTCCTACCCATCCCGAGCTACTGGACTGGTTGGCGGTGACCTTCAGAGAGGACCACAACTGGTCCATGAAATCCCTTATCAAAATGATCGTGATGTCGGCAAGTTACCGTCAGAGTTCGGTCAGCAGCGATGAAAAATTAGCCAAGGACCCTTACAACAAATACCTTTCCAGGGGATCCCGGACCCGGCTCCCGGCGGAAACCATTCGGGATCAGGCACTGGCTATCAGCGGTTTGCTGAACAGGGAACTTTACGGCCCTAGCGTAATGCCTTACCAACCGGAAAATATCATCGGTTTCGGTGGAAGGTTCTGGTTTGAAAGCGAGGGCCAGGACAAATACCGGAGAGCAGTTTACACCTATTGGAAAAGAACACATCCCTACCCCTCCATGGTGACTTTCGACAGTCCATCCAGGGAAGTATGTACCTCCAGAAGAGTAAGGACAAACACGCCGCTGCAATCCCTCGTTTTATTGAATGACCCTGTATATGTAGAGGCTGCCAGTGCCTGGGCAAAGAGAATTTTGGAAGAAAGCGGGGAAGATATCAAAGCAGGTATTGAAAAAAACCTTCAGCTGGTTACAGCAAAACCTCCTGAGCAGGAAAAGGTGGAAGTCTTACACCAGCTTTATCAGGAGTCTTTGGCGTATTACGAGCAGGAAGGCAAAGACCTGGACGCAAACCCAAAATTGGCCGCCATGCGTTTGGTGAGCAATGCCATGCTGAATTTAGATGAATTTATAACCAGAAGATAACATGAACATTTGGGAAGAAGCTTTTATCCGCAAGGCACAATACAACAGCAGGAGACATTTCTTAAAAAAATGTACATCTGGACTGGGTGCATTGGCCCTCGGATCCATAATGGGATGCGGGGAACAGCATCCCGGAGCTAAATCCGGAGCAGGCCTGGCAGGAAAAGGCCCCCATTTTGCCCCAAAAGCAAAAAGTGTCATCTTCCTGCACATGGCGGGAGGGCCATCTCATCTGGAGCTTTTTGACTTTAAACCGACCCTTCAGCAGCTGAATGGCAAAGATACCCCCAAATCCCTCATGGAAGGGAAGGAATTTGCCTTCCTGAAAGGAACTCCTAAACTACTTGGCCCTCAGGCTAACTTTGACAGACACGGACAGTCTGGAACTTATGTATCAGATTACATGCCCGAATTTGCCCAAATGGTGGATGAGGTAAGTTTGCTGAAGGCCATGCATACCAATGAATTTAATCATGCCCCTGCACAGCTTTTCATGCATACCGGTAGCCCAAGACTTGGCAAACCAAGCATCGGCGCCTGGTCTGTTTATGGTTTGGGATCTGAAAATAAAGATTTGCCAGGCTATGTGGTATTGACTTCCGGTGGTGGTGCCATCAGTGCCGGAAAAAGTGCCTGGGGATCTGGCTTTTTACCTACCGTTTATCAGGGTGTACAGTGTCGCTCGGAGGGCGATCCGGTACTTTTTTTATCCAATCCAAACTCCATAGATGCCCCTTTGCGGAAAAAATCCATAGCGGCCATCAACAAGATCAATGAAATGGAGTATCAACAATCAGGGGATCCCGAAATACTCACCCGGATTTCCCAATATGAACTGGCATTCCGCATGCAGACTTCTGTACCGGAAACCATGAATATCAATGATGAGCCGGACTACATCCATCAGATGTATGGAACTTCTCCGGGAAAAGCCTCCTTTGCCAACAATTGCCTGCTGGCCAGAAGGTTGGTAGAAAAAGGCGTGCGGTTCATTCAATTGTTTGATAACCGTTGGGACACCCATGGCGTGGGTGCCGGAAATGGTGTAGGAGATGGGATGCGCCGGTCCTGCAAAGCCATTGATCAACCCATTGCAGCCCTACTAAAGGATCTGAAACAAAGAGGTCTTTTGGAAGAAACCCTGGTGGTCTGGGGAGGAGAGTTTGGGCGTACCCCTATGATGGAAGCGCGAACAGGAGTAGGTTTTGACGGTAGAGACCACCACCTGGAAGCCTTTACCATGTGGATGGCAGGAGCAGGTATCAAAAAGGGAAAAGTGCATGGAGAGACTGATGAAATAGGTTATTACGGTATTGAAGGGAGAACCCACGTGCATGACTTGCAAGCCACCATTCTGGAAAGGCTGGGATTCGACCATGAGCAATTGACCTATGAATTCCAGGGCAGGAACTTCAGGCTGACCGATGTGCACGGAAATGTGATCAAAGAAATCCTCTCCTGATAAGTCCTTTGGATTGAGGAAAAAGCCGGTTGAGCAAAATTAACCTAAAAGGCGAGAACAGGTTTGCTGCCCGCCTGAGCTTGTTCCTTCCCCTGCTTTGCAGGATTTGTTACCATCCGGAAAAGACCCTCCTCTTCTGCAACTGGAAGTGATTTGCCTGCCTCAGTCAATGCTTTTCCCTGACCGGAAATCAGCATGCCGTTGATCGCCATCAGCTCCCCTTCCTTGTCATCCATCAAAAAACTGAAATCGTTGCCCCCTACCCGTATGGAATAATTGACTTCGCGGGTAGCTGCAATCAGTTCAATAGCGGAATATTTTTGAACCGGCCGTTGGCGCTTCCTGAAATCAGTCTCCGAGAGGTGTTTTCCGTCTGCCACATGACCAGCTTCCCAGAGCAAGTCTCCGTTTGCATTGAATTTGCTCAGGTAAAACCCGTTGTAATTCTGAGCTTTAAAGTGAAATGGATTTTTTCCAAAAGATTCTTCCCCCGAAAGCCCGCTTATATAAAAAGCCCCTGTTTGTTCATCAAGTGTAAAGCCAAAAAATGCACCTATCCTGTATGCCTTTACGGAGGGAGCAGGACCGAAGGAAGCATAGCCCAGGTAATTGTAGTCCGTTGCCAGGACAAAATTGCGGTCATTGTCATCCACATGGAAAGAAGGGCGTATGGATTGTTTTTCCGGAGTATAATTCAACTCAAAATTCCTCATTAAATGCCCATCAGGGTCAAAACTGATTACCTCGCAATGGAGTGTATTTGAAGCCAAATCTGCATCTTTCAGAACCATGTACTTTTCCTGACCCAGCTGCCCGGCAAAAGTCCATTGCGGATTCCACCTGCTGTCCGGAATTTGGGGAAGTTCAACCCTGACCTGATCAAAGAAAAGATCCTTGGTACTGAAACGGTTGAGCAAAAAGCTCATTTTCGGGGCCTTACCCATCCTGAATTTGTCCGGATCCTGATCCGCGGTCAAAAAATACAGATACGCTTTATCCGCAAATACGGCATGCAGTGATTCGCCCATCAGTATTTGCTGGTCTTCAAAAGCCAGGGTCCGGATCAACTTACCTTTACGGATCTGGTGAATGAGCGCTGTTCCCGGTCCTTTTAAAGACGGGCTTATGGCAAGCACAAAAATCTCCCCGCCATCCGCGGAAGCAATCAGATCAAATTTGGAATTCGCCGATGTTTTAGGAAGTTGAAGCTCCCAAAGTTTTTGCCCATTGCTGTGGTATTGCATCAGGGTAAACTGTCCCCTATCACCCGCAAAACCTTCCAGGCTGCCATTTTGATCAAGGTCCACTATTTGCCGTTGCACAGCCATTTGGTTGACACTGCAAGCATTTTGTCTGGCATCCAACCAGGTACTGCTGATCAAAAGAAAAATCAAAGTAAAAATCACCACCGCCCTCATATGCTGTCTGTTGAAATAATAATATTTCAAATTACATAATAATTTATTTGAAATACAAATTTATAGACATAAAAATGAGTTACAAAATAAAGTGCTTTCTTCCTGCTTGGGTAGTAGACTTTGTATTTGATGGAGAAAATAAAAACCAATCAGGTCTTACCTTGGTTTTTATAGGAGAAGTAAATAAAAATATGAATTTTTTAATCAGTTTTAAGAAACATTCCGGCCAATATCTGAGAATGCTGGCCCATCTGGCAGAAATCCTGGACAATGAAAACTTTCCCAAAAGATGAATTGTCAATCATAGGAGAAAAGCAGGAAATTGTTGAAATTCGCAGCCAATACCAGGATGCTTCTTTTTTAACGGAAGAGAAAGCACCTGGATAAGCCTCTTTTTTCGACCTGCAGCTCAGCTTTAATGATTCATGTGAAAGACAAATCCAGCAATAACTGGCTGATTTT
The DNA here is from genome assembly GCF_011290685.1 of Cyclobacterium plantarum. Classification (GTDB taxonomy): domain Bacteria; phylum Bacteroidota; class Bacteroidia; order Cytophagales; family Cyclobacteriaceae; genus Cyclobacterium; species Cyclobacterium plantarum. The sequence continues at coordinate 102,466 of NZ_JAANYN010000003.1, read as the reverse complement.
AGGCATTTTGTTGGTGTCTTTTAATCTCCGCCCCTCCATTACCGCCGTAGGTCCCCTGATACCATTTATCAGGGAGGACATGAATCTGTCCAACGGACTGGCCGGCTTCCTTACTACTTTGCCCCTATTGACTTTCGCCACTTTTTCTCTTTTTTCAGCGGCTATAGGCAATCGTTTGGGAAAGGCAAAAGCCATTTTTGTAGGTTTGCTGGTTTTAGGAGCGGGTTCGGTACTTCGTGTATCTGCCGGGCCGTTTGCACTTTACCTGGGCACTGCCCTTACCGGCATTGGAATTGTTATTTGCAATGTACTGCTGATTCCGTTGCTGAAATCCAGGATGCCGTCCAAAACCGGGAAAGTAATGGGCATGTTCAGTACAGGTATGTCTTTAATGGCAGCCATAGCTACGGCCCTCAGCGTGCCCCTTGCCGAAAATCTAGGTTGGAGAGGCTCCCTATTGTTTTGGACCGTTTTTCTTTTTTTGGCCCTGCTAGTCTGGTGGCCACAATTAAAATTAAGCCCCAAACCCTCAGGTCAAAAACAGGAATCAGGAACATCTGTATGGCGCTCCATTTTGGCCTGGCAGGTAAGTTTGTTCATGGGGGTGCAGTCGCTGCTTTTCTTTACCCTCATCACCTGGCTTCCCGACATGATGATCGATAGAGGGCTAAGTGCTGCACAGGCAGGCCTGATAGCTTCCATGATGCAGGTGGTTGGGCTGATAGGTACCTTCCTTTCTCCGGTCATTGCCATCAAGTTCAGCCAGCAATCCGGAATGGCAGTAGCGATTGGTGTCATTTATATTTTAGGTTTCAGCAGTCTCTTCTCTTATGAGATATGGTTGAATGTAATGGGAATAGGCCTGGTTGGATTGGGCATGGGAGCCAGCCTCAGCCTGGCCTATACCCTTATTGCCTTGCGGACCAGGAATGACCTTTACACTTCGGGTCTTTCAGGAATGGCACAATCTGCTGGATATTTTTTGGCAGCCTTTGGTCCCATGCTGTTTGGCATTGCCTTTGATCTATGGCAAGATTGGAACCTATTGATTTACCTGATGCTGGGTGCTTCTTTCTTTTTTATGTTCTTTGGGTACTTTGCGGGTAAAAACCGAACCATCTGATCTTCTTCAAGTATTTTCAGATTATGACCATAAATCTCAAGGATTAATTAATTTTGTGAAGTCTAACAGATCCTAAGATACATGCAGGAATTCTTTGCGTCCTTTGGCATTTCGCAGCCTATTTTCGATTATCTGCTCATGCCTTTATTTATATTTTTAGCCAGGGTAGTAGATGTGTCCATCAATACCCTGAGAATCATGTTCGTCCTGAACGGCAAAAAGACGGTGGCTCCCGTTCTGGGTTTCTTTGAAGCCCTTATCTGGCTGCTCGCCATTGGGCAGATTTTTCAAAACATCAACAACCCCATGTCTTATGTTGCCTATGCGGGAGGGTATGCCATGGGAACCTATGTGGGCATGGTGATAGAGGAGAGGCTCGCCTTAGGGAGGGTACTTGTCAGGATAATTACTCCCGAACCTTTGCCCGAGTTGGTAGAATACATGAAAGATAAAGAATACCGTTTTACCTCTGTCGGTGCTGAGGGCAGATATGGAAAGGTGATTTTGATGTTTACTGTTATTAAAAGAGAGTTTTTGCCTGGTTTCATTGGTAAACTAAAAGAGAGCAATGAAAAGGCCTTTTACACCATTGAGAGTGTGAAAAGAATTTCTGAAGATGATTTGAATGTCATGGAAGATCGTCCCAGATTCACCAGCCGGCTCCGTAATCTTATTAGAAAATAAGGCTTAATTTTTCTCGCTGATTTCCAATTCTCCCAGGTTATTCATGTTTCTGAGGATCCATTTCTGCCTTTCCCTGATATAGATGGTAGGTTGATCCGGGCGCCACCGCAGCGGATTGGGCAAAACGGCTGCTATCAAAGCTGCTTCCTGCCTGCTAAGATCGGCTGCTGCCTTACCAAAATAAAATTGAGCTGCTGCTTCAGCCCCATAAATGCCATCGCCCATTTCAATGACATTAAGGTAAACCTCCATAATCCTTTCCTTAGACCAGAAAAATTCTATCAGAAAAGTAAAATAGGCCTCCAGGCCTTTCCTTAGCCAATTCCGCTGAGGCCATAAAAAAACATTTTTTGCCGTTTGATTGCTAATGGTACTTCCCCCCTTAATCCTTTTACCAGCACGGTTTCCCTCAAAAGCCTTTTCTATGGCCTCCCAGTCAAATCCCTGATGTTCCAAAAATTTTTGGTCTTCGGCTGCAATTACCGCCCGATACAAATGAGGTGAGACCTCATCAAGGTTGACCCAGTCCTTTTTTAACCGGAAATCCCTATTTTCATCAAAACCCTGCTCTATTGCCCGCAAGCCCATTAAAGGGGTGAATAAAACAGGAATACTGGCATAGAAAATTACAGTAAGGATAGAGAAAAGACAAAGTCCAAACAGAAAATAAAAGACCCAATGAAATATTTTTTTTACCTGTTTTTTCACAAAGACGACAGAATTAGTTATTTTATTCTTCCATGTACTGTTTGCAAAGTTACGGATATGGCTGATCCAAAATTTCAATCCGCACCAATAAATTTCATCGAATAGGTATTGGAAAGTATATATAAAAGCTATATCCTGTAAAGCCCATGGCATGCAGATACCAAAGTGAATGCCAGAACTTTTTCACTTTAACCTTACCGAAATTGATCCTCAGGGACAATTCAAGCGGTTAGTGATTAATAGTAGCCAAAATCCGGTCCTATGGCAAGTTTCTGACTCATCTCAATCCTATTCTTCCCAGAACTATCCCGGAAGGTGATATTTTCATTCTTAAAAAAACCCATCACCCTGTCGGTAAAAGACAGGGGATGGGTGTTGGTCAAACATAGGGGTTTGAATACCATTTGGATCAAGCACCAGGTTCACCGATCAATCAATTATCAGAAAGATTGGCCAACCGGGGCAACTGATCATTCTTCCATCCCAAAACTGCTTAAATCAAAAACTTCGTCTTCCAGATAATGGGGATAGATCTTCTGATGAATTTTTTTCACCTCTGCCGTGATCACCTTCCTGAATTCGTCAATATTGGTACCATTGCCTGCAGACATAAAAACAGGTTTTATAGCAGATTTCCTGGTATAGCTTTCCTCAAGTTTTCCAAAATCAATAAAGTTTGCACTTTCTACTTCAAGTTCAGACATCAGCATCAATTCAGCCTCTGAAGGCATTTTAGGTGCGATATCTATTTTATTAAAGACCATAATCACAGGTTTATCTCCGGCTCCCATTTCATTCAAAGTCTGGTTTACTACCGAAATCTGATCCTGATACCCGGGATGGGATAGGTCTACTACATGAACCAAAAGATCTGCCTCCTTGATTTCTGCGAGGGTTGATTTAAAAGATTCAATGAGATGGGTAGGAAGTTTGCGAATAAATCCTACCGTATCGGAAATCAGAAAGGGGATATTTTCCAATACAACCTTCCTTACGGTAGCATCTACGGTGGCAAATAATTTATTTTCTGCCAGGATATCTGCTTTGGTCAACAGGTTCATGAGCGTACTTTTTCCGACATTGGTATATCCCACCAGTGCTACCCTAACGATACCTTTTCTACCTTTTCTTTGGGTATTTCCCTGTTTTTCAATTTTCTTGAGTTTCCCTTTGAGCAGGTCTATTTTTTGCCGTATATCCCTTTTATCGGTTTCGATCTCCTTTTCACCGGCTCCACCCCGGGTTGCCGTTCCACCTCTTTGCCTTTCCAGGTGCGTCCACATACGGGTCAGCCTTGGCAGCAGGTATTGGTACCGTGCCAGTTCTACCTGAGTCTTTGCCTGGGCGGTTTGAGCCCTGCTCAGAAAGATATCCAGGATAAGCATGGACCTGTCATATACTTTTATTTTGAGCTCATTTTCCAGAATTTTAACCTGAGACGGGCTTAAATCTTTATCAAAAATAGCCATGTCCACGGCAAAATATTCAATATAGGATTTGATCTCTTCCAGTTTTCCGGAACCAACAAAAGTCCTTGCATCCGGTTTTTCCATTTTCTGGGTAAAACGATGTATGGCTTTCGCCCCCAGGGTTTCTGTCAGGAAGGCCAGCTCATCCAGATGTTCCTGCACCAATACATCTGACTCATGCTGGTGAATCAGCGCTACCAAAACTGCCGTTTCCTGTTTGGGCGCCGTATCTGTTAATTTTGCAAGTTTTCTACTGTATTTACTCATTCAATGTGATTCATCTAACTTTTAATCCATTACCAGAAGGATAATAACGTAAAAGCCCAAAAATAGATTCAATTTCAAAATCATTGGTAAAGTCAATGATGCCATTTGTTTTCCTTCGCTAAGGGATCCATAACTTCAAGGCGATACATCTTGTTAAAATTCGTTTATAATTGATATATTTTCACTACTTATTTGCCAAATTGCAATGTTTTTAGACATAATAATCAGTAAACATGGAAATCAGGGAAACGCCAATCAGCGATGTATATGAAATCTATCCAAAAATTTTTAAAGATCCAAGGGGGTATTTTTTGGAAAGCTACAGGGAGGACCTGTTTGAAGCGCATGGCATGAACACCAAATGGGTTCAGGATAACCAATCTTATTCCACGGCAGGGATCGTCAGGGGATTGCACTTCCAAACCGGCCACCATGCCCAGGCCAAGTTGGTGCGTGTGATTTCCGGAAAAGTACTGGATGTGTGTGTAGATTTACGCAAAAATTCCCCTACTTTCGGCAAGGCCCATACCGTGATTTTGGATGAATCGTTACAAAACATGCTCTATGTGCCCACTGGTTTTGCCCATGGTTTTGCGGTTTGGGAAGATGCCGTCTTTACCTACAAATGCTCCAACCTCTACCATAAAGAGAGCGAAGGTGGAATCATTTGGAATGATAAACAGTTAAACATAGATTGGGGAGTGGATGATCCGCTCCTGTCAGAAAAGGATCAGAACTGGCCCGATCTGAAAAAATTTCATGAAATAAGCAGAGGAGGACTTTAATGTCTATATTCGATATATTCAACAAATTTCAAAAATCTGCCGATGGCCAAAAGCTGGATCTTGCCTGGATGCAGGCTGACATGCACAGCCACCTGATACCAGGAATTGATGACGGGGCTCAAACCATGGATGAATCGCTGGTTTTGATCGGGAGGCTGGCCTCTTTTGGATTAAAAAAGCTTATCATTACTCCTCATATCATGAGCGAGTTTTTCAGAAACACCCCTGAAATCATCACAGATGGGCTGAATGATCTAAAAAAAGCTACTGCGTCTGCCGGAATCAACATTGAACTGGAAGCAGCAGCAGAATATTACCTGGATGAAATTTTTTTTGAGAAGGTAGAAAAAAACGAGCAACTTCTTTTCTTCGGGGAAAATAAAATGTTGCTCCTCGAAACAGGATTTATGAGTAAGCCCCACATACTACTGGAGACATTTTTCCGGCTCGAAATGGCAGGGTACCAACCGGTATTTGCCCATCCCGAGAGGTATATCTATTTACATCAGGAAAGCGACACGCTAGAGGCTTTGGCAGATCGGAACATCCCTTTTCAATTAAATTTGCTTTCCCTGACCGGTTATTATTCCAAAGGTGTAAAGAAATTTGCTGAAAAGATCATCGATATGGGCCTGGTCAAATTGGTGGGCACAGATTGCCACAATGAAAAGTACCTGGATGCGTTGGAAAGATTACCCGGTGAAAAATATTTCGAAAAATTAAAGGACATGGACCTTTGGAACAAAAACCTGTAAACCCAAGCCCGGAACCTGATGAACCAGTGAAAAAAATATTAATCACCGGCATTACGGGGCTTTTGGGAAGTTATCTGGCCAAAAAATTAGCCGGAGAAGCACAGTTATCGGGGATAAAAAGACCTGGTAGCTCTACCCATTTATTGGGTGGGCTTGCGGAAAACATTAATTGGTACGAAGGTGAAATCACAGACGTGGAAATGCTGGCAGAGGCCTGTAGCGAACAGGATCTGGTAATCCATTCTGCCGGATTGGTATCCTTTGACGATTCAAAAAAAGAGGCTTTGCTCAAAACCAACACCTATGCTACGGCCTGTCTGGTGAATGCATTGTTAACGCTGAAAAAACCAAAATTGGTATTTATCAGTTCGGTCGCAGCATTGGGTAGGGAGGGTAATGACTCGCCTATAAACGAAGAAAAAAAATGGGTCAATTCTAAAATGAATACACCCTATGGCATATCCAAGCACCTTGCTGAGCTTGAGGTATGGAGAGGCGCTCAGGAAGGATTGCAGGTTATGGTGTTTAACCCATCAGTTTTGTTGGGGAAGGTTGAAGATGAAAGAAGTAGCAGTCAGATTTACCGTTATGTGTTGGATGAAAACAGGTATTTCCCCCTTGGAAATGTAAACTATATTGACATCAGAGACGCAGTAAATATCATGGTTCAGCTGATAGATAGGGGAGAATGGAATGAACGCTATATCATCAGCAAAGAGAGTCTTTCTTATGAGACCTTTTTCAGGGAGATGGCCGCTGTATTCGGAAAAAAAGCGCCCCAAAAGCCTCTCAGCAATTGGCTTTCCAGTTTGGTGGTCAGCTGGGCCAGCTTTCAGAACAGATTTAGCAATAACAAAATCCCCATCAGCCGTCAAACCATACGGGCAGCTCAATCCAGAATAGTCTATGACAATGGTAAAATAAAAAACATTACTGGTTTTTCCTTTACCCCGTTAAGGGACACCTTACAATGGGCAATGGATAAAACCTGAATTAAAATTTCTATTAATGGATAATAAATTAAAGCGGGGAATATTACCGGCATTGAAAATATTTGGTATCTTAAGCAATAAATTTATATCAAACCTATGACAGGAGATTTTGACAATCATTCGGATCAGGAAAAAGAATTGGTACAAAGGTTTGAAAATTCGCTTAAATCAAACCTGGAAATATTTTTTGGGGAGGAGGAATTGGAGGACATAGTCAGGTATTACCATGACCATTTACAGTACAAAAAGGCTTTCAAAACCTGTGAATTGGCACTCCAAAAATTTCCTTTTTCCATGGAAATCAAACTATTGATGGCCCAATCGCTTTTGTTCATGGATGAAGTGGAAGAAAGCCTGGACATGCTTGAAAACCTTAACAACCTCTCTCCAAACAATGAAGAGATCGTTTTGACCATGGCCAATGCGCTCTCACTTCTGGACCAAAGTGCAGAAGCAATTATATTGCTCAATGGTTTTTTACCCCTGGCAGAGGACAAGGCGGAGGTGTATTACTTATTGGGCAACTTTTATCGCATAGAGAAAAAAGACAGCGAGGCAATTTCCTGTTTTAAAGAAGCGGTTAAATTAAAAATCAATCATGAAGATGCCTTGTTTCAGCTGGCCATGATGACCGAGGAGGAAGGCTCTTTTGATGAAATTTTAAAATTTTACCAGGAGTTTATAGATCAGGATCCTTATAATGCCAATGCCTGGTATAATTTGGGAGTGGTATATAACAGACTGGGCAAATTCGAAGCAGCCATTGAAGCTTACGATTATGCCCTTTTGATAGATGATGCTTTTGCTTCGGCTTATTTCAATTTGGGAAATGCCCTGATGAATACCAACCAGTATGAAAAAGCATTGGAGGCCTATCAGAATACCATCAATTGTGAAGGGAGCAATGCAGAGAATTGCTGTTACCTGGCTGCATCCTATGAAAAACTTGACCAAATTGATATGGCTTTCAAGTATTTCAAAAAATCCGCCAAACTGGATCCCGAGTATGATGATGCCTGGTTTGGCCTGGGAATGTGCATGATCAAAAAGAAAAAGTATTTCGAAGCGATCCATTATTTTAAAAAAGCCCTGAAACTGACTTCCGAAAACGCCAACTATTGGGTCGGGCTTGCAGGCGCTGAGTACCAACTGGGCAATCTTCAGGCCAGTTCGGAAGCTTATGAAGAGGCCATCAACCTGGAACCAGGGATAATCGAAACCTATATCAATCTCTCCCTGATCTATTTTGACCAAAACCGGTTTGAAGAAGCGGAAGACGTGATAAAAGAAGGTATGGAGGAGTTACCAGAAGAAGCAGAACTGTATTACCGCCTGGTGGTTTACCTGATTAAGACCGGTAAATACAAAGAAGCCTTTTCAATTTTGGAAAATGCATTAACTTTGGACTTTGAAAAACACATTTTGCTTTTCGATCTGATGCCTGAACTGGAACAACAGAAAGCAATTTACAAAATTATCAATCAGTATAGAGAAGATTTTAAAGGATAAGATTCCTATTAATCTATTTTACCAAAATTTTATTGAATGAATTACATGCTTAATAGCATCCCTTCGAGGACAGCCAAGCCCAGAAATTCCGGATTTACAATGGCCATGGATAAAGGATTGAGTCTGCGGGAAGTGGAGGATTTTATTGAAACCAGCGGAGATTTTATAGATATTGTGAAATTAGGATGGGCAACCTCATTTGTCACCAAGAAACTCAAAGAAAAAATTGAAATCTACCGGGCAGCAGGTATTCCTGTTTATTTTGGGGGCACTCTTTTTGAAGCTTTTGTCATTCGCGATCAATTTGAAGATTATATTAACTTGCTGAACGAGTACCAACTTACTTTTGCAGAAGTATCCGATGGATCGATTACTTTGGATCACGATATTAAATGCAAATATATAGAGACTTTAGCCAAGGAGGTTACAGTCCTCTCCGAAGTAGGATCAAAAGATGCCGCTAAAATTATTCCTCCTTATAAATGGATCGATCAAATGCAAAAGGAACTTAATGCAGGTGCCTGGAAAGTGATCGGTGAGTCCAGGGAAGGGGGGACAGTAGGTCTATTCAGGGATTCCGGAGAAGTAAGGCAAGGTTTAGTAGAAGAAATTCTTACCCAGGTGCCAGAAGAAAAGATCATTTGGGAGGCCCCTCAAAAAGAACAGCAAGTTTGGTTTATCAAATTATTGGGCTCAAATGTCAATTTGGGAAACATTGCACCAAATGAAATCATACCCCTTGAAACCCTGAGACTGGGACTCCGGGGAGATACTTTTGATTTCTTCCTGAACAAATAAATTAAACTGATTTTATCCTGTAAATAATAGGCCAGGTAATGAATAGGATAGGTGAGAGGATTATTTTATTCCTTAAGGGAATGGGCATGGGAAGTGCGGATATCGTGCCGGGGGTTTCCGGTGGTTCTATTGCTTTGGTTACCAAAATTTATGAAGAGTTACTGGAAAGCATTAATTCTTTCGACCTGGCAGCACTAAAGTTGTTAATTCAGTTTAATATTCTAGGATTCTGGAAAAAAATCAACGGCAGCTTCTTATTTCCCCTGGTTCTGGGAATATTTACCAGCATTTTCGCTTTTTCAAAAGCCATAACTTTTCTAATAGAACATTTCCCTATTCCTCTTTGGTCCTTTTTCTGTGGACTGATTCTGATCAGTGCCATCATCATACTCAGAGATATCAAGCGCTGGAGCCTCATGGCGATATTCATGTTTCCTGTTGGGATAGTCCTTGCGTATTTCATTACAGAACTACCAATGATCTCTCTGCCTAATAATATTTGGCTGACATTCATATCGGGTGCCATTGCAATTTGCGCCATGATCTTGCCGGGTATTTCGGGAAGTTTTTTACTGTTAATTTTAGGCAAGTACGAATATATCCTAATGGCGGTCAATGACCGTAATTTTCTGGTTTTGGGCATCTTCGCCCTGGGATGTGTCACCGGCCTTTTGCTTTTCAGCAGGGTCATTTCCTGGTTTTTAAAAAACTTTCATGGGCTGACCCTTTCTTTTTTGTCCGGCTTTATGATTGGCTCCATCAATAAAATCTGGCCTTGGAAGAAAGTACTTACTTACCGAATTTCGAGTATGGGTATTCAAAAGCCGCTATTGACTGAAAACATTCTTCCCCATATTTACCTTGCTGAAACCGGGGAAGAACCAGCCTTTTTAGTTGCCATACTCGCTTTTCTGATCGGGGTCGTATTGGTAGTGGGAATAGAAAGACTGGCTCAAAGCATAAGTAAAGAATGAAAAAATTTGGTTTGATTGGATTTCCCCTGACACATTCGTTTTCCAAAAAATACTTTACAGATAAATTTGAACGGGAAGGCAAATCTGAATGTCAATATGAACTGTATGAAATCCCCAACATTCAGGCATTCCCTGCTGTATTGGTGAAGGAACCAACCCTCATTGGCCTGAATGTAACCATCCCATACAAGGAACAGGTGATTCCTTTCCTCGACAGATTGAGTCCCGCATGCAAAGCCATTGGGGCGGTTAATTGTATCAAAATTTCAGCTGAAGAGCTGGTAGGATTCAATACCGATTATTTTGGTTTTAAAACCTCACTGGTAAACTGGTTGGGACCTAATAGGCCTGCAGCCTTGATACTTGGGACGGGCGGTGCATCAAAAGCCGTAGCCCAGGCTTTAAAAGACCTGAACATCCCTTTCATGAAAGTATCCAGGGATACCCAACAGGGTTCAAATAATATGCTTTCCTATAAAAAGCTACGGGAAAGCCCAGAACTGATGAAAGAATTTCCTTTGCTTATCAATACTACGCCTCTGGGTACTTTTCCTAAAACAGAGGAAATGGCCGATATACCTCTTGCATCCATCAACCAGAACCATTGGGTATATGACCTGGTATATAACCCAACAACAACAGTCTTCATGCGGGAAGCTGAGAAGAGAGGGGCAAAAACCAAAAACGGATTAGAGATGCTTCACCTACAGGCTGAGGCTGCCTGGGAAATATGGAATGAATAGCATATCACCTTTTTTGAGATTTGGTTTCCTTCAAAAATATACCTGTTTGAGGCTAAAGGTAAAATACAGGGATTAAACAAGTTAGCTTTTAAAAAAAAAACTTCATTGTTCACCACTTTTATTTAGGGGATTTCATTAAGCAATATGGATTAAAATAATTATTATTAAGCCTCATTCAACTTCAATCAGATTTTATGGTGAAGAAAGCAGCTACTCCTTCCAGAAAAATTTTTGTTCTTGACACCTCTGTCATCCTGTACGATCACCAGTCCATCATGAACTTTGCAGAGCATGATGTGGTCATTCCAATTACCGTGCTTGAGGAATTGGATCAGTTTAAGAAAGGGAACGACACCAAAAATTTTGAAGCCAGGGGCTTTATCCGACTTTTGGACAAACTGTCAAAAGACCAAATGATCCAGCACTGGACAGCCCTCAACGGGAAAAACAAAGGGTCCTTTAAAGTGATGATGAACCCTGAGAATGCCTTGAATGCCAACGAGATTTTTGGAGAGGAAAAGAATGACCACAAAATATTGAATGCTGCTTTAAGCCTGAAACAAACAGAAATAAACAGAAAAGTGATTTTGGTCAGTAAGGATATCAATCTCAGGCTAAAAGCGAAATCACTTGACATTCTGGCGGAGGATTACGAAACCGGAAAAATCAAAAACATTTCAGAAATAGAAAACACAGGCAAGGAGACCTTGGAAAACATCAATCCGGAAACGATCAATGACCTGTACGAACACAGTACCCTGGAGGCAAAAGCTATCTTTGGACGAAGCAAAAAAAATATTCCCCAAAACAATACTTATTTCATTTTGAAAGGTGTTTCAAATAGTGCCTCCATTTTGGCTTTCTTCCAGGCATCAGACAACAGTTTCCACAAGATTTCCAAAACCAAAGCCTACAATATCAATCCAAAAAATGCCGAGCAGGCTTTTGCTCTGCATGCCATTTTGGATCCGAATATCAAGCTGGTAAGCATTCAGGGGGTAGCGGGAACAGGCAAAACGCTTTTGGCTCTGGCCGGTGCATTGGAGCAACGCAGTAATTTTAAACAAATATTTCTTGCCCGGCCCATTGTTCCGCTCAGCAACAAAGATATAGGGTATTTGCCAGGGGACATCAAGTCCAAGCTTAATCCTTATATGGAGCCACTATGGGATAACCTGAAGTTCATTCAAAATCAATATAAAGAAAGTGACAAGGAATATCAGCGAATAACGGAAATGGTCAACCAGGAAAAATTGGTCATACAACCCCTGGCCTATATTCGTGGCCGGTCGCTATCCAATATTTTCTTCATTGTAGACGAGGCCCAAAACCTTACCCCCCATGAGGTAAAAACCATCATCAGCCGGGCTGGTGAAAACACTAAAATTATTTTTACAGGAGATGTCTTTCAAATAGACACCCCTTATCTGGACAGCCAGAGCAACGGGCTTTCTTACCTCATTGACAGGGTCAGAAAGCATCCCCTTTATGCACATATCAAATTGGAAAAAGGGGAACGTTCCGAACTGGCAAATCTGGCAAACGACTTATTGTAAAACAGTGTGGTATTAACTCTCCGTAATGGTATTGAGTTTTGCCAAAAAGCTATTGTAGTATTGCCTTCCAACCTGCACCACATCACCTGTTTTGAGATTGATTTCTTTGGTATTGAAACTTTCTATCTGGCCCAGCTGCACAATATAGGATTTTTGTACCCTAAGGAACAGGTTAGCAGGTAATTTTTCTTCCATATCCTTCATGGATTTGCGGATGGTAAAATTCCTGTTTTTGGTAAATATGGTTACCATGTTGCCATTGGCCTCAACATAATAAATATCTCCGTAATCCACTCGCTCAAAGCTATTGTCCGCTTTGATATAAACCGCATCCACTACCAGGTAGGGGCTTTCTACAAGCTTGGTGCTCACCCCCTCCGACAAAGCCGGTCTGGTTCTTTGGTTGTAAAGTACGATCTCCACCATGGCATGGATATCGTTGCTGTTAAAGGGTTTTACAATAAAACCGGCCGGGTGGGTTCGTTTTGCCCTTTCTATAATGGCAGGGTCGCTGTAGGAAGTAACATAAACAATTGGCGCATCCACCATCTGTTGAATGATCTCCCCTAGTTCAATACCGTCTTTATCGCCTTTCAGTTTGATATCCATAAATACCATGTCTGGCCGGTATTTCTTGACCACTTTGATAGCCTGGTTAGCAGAATTGGCAATATCGATGTTTACATAACCTAAAAGTTGTAAAATTTCCTCAATGTTTTCGGAAATATTAATGTCATCTTCTACTATCAGTATCCTTTCTTCTTTCATGGTTTAATTATTTAAGGGAAAAATTTAAATAAAAGCTGTTTCGACTAATTTACAAATTAAAATACAAACTAAAGCAAAGAACTACCAGTAAACTGCATTAATATTGGTTGATTTCTAAAACTTTTGCTATAAACTCATCAAATCTTTAAACCGGGCTGCCTGTCTTCTGCTCACTTCAATTCGTTCACCACCTTTCAAAGTAACGACCAGGCCTCCATTAAACCAGGGTTCTATGGTCTCTACCCAACTCAGGTTGATGATGTGTTTCCTGCTGGCCCTGAAAAAAGATTTTTCATCCAATCGCTCATCCAGTGCATTAAGGGATTTATGAATCATCGGCTTGTTGTTTTCGAAGTATACTTTGATATAATTACCGTCTGATTCAAAAAGCCTCACATTGGAAAGCTTCACAAACCAACACTTGTCACCATCTTTGACAAACACCTGATCATTCAGTGAAAGTTTGGATTTGGGGGTATCTTCGGAAGTCTCTTCCTCCTTCTTGAGTTCTTCCAGCTTTTTTTCCAGCTTTTTAAGCGTCTCGGTTAATCTTTCAGGTTCAATGGGCTTCAGCAGGTAATCAAGCGCATTGACTTGAAAAGCCTGTAGTGCAAACTCGTCATAGGCAGTGATAAAAACGACAAGAGGCACATGATCCAACTCCTCAAGCAGGTCAAAACCTGTTTTTTCAGGCATTTGAATATCCAGAAAAAGTACATCCGGCTGCAATGACTCAATCTTTTCCTTTGCATCATCCACATTGGCAGCCTCTCCTAAAACCTCAATATTCTGATTTTGATTCAAGAGGTTAATGAGTTCCTTCCTGGCCAATCGTTCATCATCTACTACTAATACACGCATATTTCTTTTAATTTTAGTCTAAATTAAGGCTTTGTTTTGGAATTTTTAATTCTGTCACCACAAATTCGTCTCCATAGTTGAAAATTTTAAAGCTGGCCCGGTTTCCATATATCAATTTTAATCGCTGTATGGTGTTGGAAATCCCATGACCTTCTCCCTTTTTTTTTGTGTTGCCGTCCTGCTTGAGGTGCCCACTATTCCGAACCCAAATATACAAATCGTCCAGTAAGCCAATCGTACATTTGATTTCAATCAAGCCCCCCCTGATCAAATTAGAAATACCATGTTTGATTCCATTTTCTACAATTGTCTGCAACATCATGGGGGGTATCCTGTATTGCTGAGCTTCTTTCTCGATATCATAGATCACCTTCAGCCGCTCCTCAAACCTTATAGATTCCAAATTCAGGTAATCCTTAACGGTATTCATTTCCTCAGAAAGCGGAATGGTTTTGTGTTTATCCATGATAAGCGAATACCTAAGGATATTGGATAATTGGGTAATCGCAGATTTTGCCTTGGCGGGATTTTCATCCACCAGGGCCCTGACACTATTTAATGCATTAAATATAAAATGAGGATTCAGTTGATTTCTTAGATGAATCAATTTGATTTCATTGATTCTTGCCTGATATTTCAAGCTGGCGTTATAGTTATCCAAAAAATAAAACAAAAAATACATCAGGGACCAGAGCGAATAATAAAGAAAACTGGTAAACAGATTGGCAAGCAATACCAGAGGCCTGAAATCCTCCAACATGTGTAAGGTGCCAAATATCCAGTTAATAATGATCTGGGCAAATGTGTTTAATATGCTCAACACCAAAACCGCAATCAATACATGACTGATCAATTTGGTCAACGGGTATTCCAGCCAATTCTTGTTTTTGATCAAAAACCTGAAAAAATGGGTAGAAAGGAAATAGAATATGGCCAGCGAAAAATACGCACCAATTTGTATGGGAGTTATTCCCCTTGCCAGGGATACAAAGAACAGGTTGACCAAGGCAAAACTCAGCCAGCCGAAAATTTGTAACAACCAATATAGCTTATACTTTTCCATTCAAATCCCCACAGGTCCAGACCCTATCAGCTATCGGGCGCCAATGGTCTTATTCAAGGGTATTTTTTCGAGGATTTTGTGGATCAAATCCCTGGTACTTACATTATCTGCTTCTGCCTCATAGTTCAGGATAATCCGGTGATTCAGAACATCCTCCGCTATAGACTTGATATCTTCGGGGAGCACGTAATCCCTGCCATCCAGGAAAGCGATCGCCTTTGCTCCAAGATTCAGGTTGATTGAAGCCCTTGGCGAGGCTCCAAACTGAATGTATTTTGCCTCTTCCTGCATGCCATACTTTTCTGGAAATCTGGTCGAAAAAACCAACTCGATTATGTAGTTTTCCAAAGCTTCGGCAATCTGAACATCGTTGATGGCATTCCGAATAGAAAAAATATCCTCCTTATCCAGAATAGGATTAACTTCAGAGGCAAAATGAGCATTTGTCATTCGCCGCATAACCTCCAATTCATCTATTTTTGAGGGGTAATCGATATTCACCTTCATCATAAACCGGTCTACCTGGGCTTCAGGGAGTGGATAGGTTCCTTCCTGATCTACTGGGTTCTGAGTGGCAAGGACCAGAAATGGCTTGTCCAGGGTATAAGTGGTTTCGCCTATGGTAACCTGCTTTTCCTGCATGGCCTCCAGCAATGCAGACTGCACTTTGGCTGGTGATCGGTTTACCTCATCTGCAAGGATTATATTGGAAAAAATCGGCCCTTTCTTTACTTCAAAATTGGCATTTTGCTGGTTATAGATCATGGTGCCCACCAAATCGGAAGGCAATAAATCAGGAGTGAACTGTATCCTCTTGAAATCTAAATGAAGCACCTTTGATAAGGTATTAACAGTCAATGTCTTGGCAAGGCCCGGTACACCTTCCAATAAAATATGCCCATTGGTAAATAAGCCTATCAGTAACCTGTTCACCATCTTGTCCTGACCGACAACGACTTTTTTAACTTCATTGATAACTTCTTGTATCTTCTCCTGATGCATAGTGGAATCTAATTATTTCAATAGTGTTTTTTCTATCTAAAATTAAGAACTCTGTTCAAAATAGAAGCCTAAATTAGAATAATTCGCGGTCTATAACAATTCAGAACCTTTTCTTCTTTTTTGTTTTATGAAATTTGGGCCTGTGCCCGGTCAATATCCTGCCCTCCGGTACAGGAATGCCCAAAGATCCATATATAATCTCTTGCTCAACTTTCTGAACTTCCCCTACCTGAAAACCTTCCAGGGTCAATCCCTCAATCGCCCATCGCACAAGCCGGAGTGTCGGAAAGCCCACAGCTGCTGTCATCTTTCGGACTTGTCGGTTTTTCCCCTCATTTAAAGTCAGCGCAATCCACGTTTCAGGAATATTCTTTCTATACCGAATGGGAGGATCCCTATCCGGCAAAACCGATCCAGCCCTGTCCAAAACCCCAACTTTTGCTTTAGCCGTTTGATGGTCTTTTCCATTGATGTTAATCCTGAGCCCATCTTCCAGTTCCTTGACCGCCTCAGGCGTTATTTCACCTTCCACCTGAACCCAATAGGTTCGTTTATGGCCATAAATCGGATCCAGTAAACGGTGATTAAGGTATTTATCATTTGTAAGCAATAGCAGTCCCTCACTGTCCTTATCCAAACGCCCTACAGGATATACATCATCAGGAAAATCCGCAAGTTCACCCAATGTGTGGTCTTCTCCACTGAATTGGCTTAGCGTGCCGTATGGCTTGTATACCAAATAATACCTGTAATCCATCCGTTTCTATTATTGCAACAACTCAAACAATTCATTCAATCGTGGGGTAAGGATGATTTCTGTCCTCCTGTTCATGGACCTTCCCTCTTCCGTATCATTGGAAGCCTTGGGATAATAATAACTCCTGCCTGCAGCAATTACCCTCTCCGGGATTACATCATACGTATCTGTCAGAATCCGCACAATCGCTGATGCCCTTGCCGTACTCAGGGCCCAGTTATCTTCAAATCTCCCCTTTATCGGTACATTGTCTGTATGTCCTTCTACCATGACCTGAATATCAGGACTATTGTTCAACACTTCCGCCAATTTACCCAATGCCTCTCTTCCATCTTTGTTTACAGTGGCGCTTCCTGAAGGAAAGAGCAATTTGTCCTGCATGGAAACGTACAATTTACCATCTTGCTCGTAAACCTGTAGTTCATCAGATTGATATTGCACCAGGGCTTTGTCCATGGTTGTTTTTAAATTTTCCATTATGGCCCTTTGCTCATCCAATAGCTGTTGGAGCATATCCAGTCTCTCCTGCTGTTCCATCAGCCTTTGCTCTTTATCTGATAGTTCCTGGCGAACTGAAGAAGAGGCTGACATGGCCGATTCCAGCCTGGAGGCCAATTCTGCCTTTTCCTGCTGTTCCCTAGCCAGGGAATCTTTCAGGTTGGCAATGGATTTTTGAAGCATTTCTACGCTTTGTCGGGTGCTATCCAAATCGCTTTCCGTGTCTCTTAAAGAACGCATCATTTCCGCATTCCTTACATTCACTGCATGGTATTTCTTTTGGGGTACACAAGAACTGATCAGACATATCCCAAGAAAACAACCACCTATTATCAAACTTTTCTTCATCATCTATCCGTACTTTATCCATTTACCACTATAAACATACCAATTTAAATCCTTCCCCTAAAATTTTACTACTTTTGCAATAATAAGTTCAGGAAATCCTGCTCCAGTTGAGTTCATTTTTCCTGAGCCGGGATACCTGATCCGCTATTGGCCGGTTTTCAGGCTGGATAAGACCGGGATCCGCTTCCAATATTGCCTTGGCTGCTGCCCTAGCCTGAACCAATATTCCGCCATCCCTTCCCAAATCCGCCAATTTTAGATCCATTATTCCAGATTGCTGGGTTCCGGAAAGGTCTCCAGGCCCTCGTAAACGCAGATCAACATCGGCAATTTCGAAACCATTATTGGTTCTGACCATGGTCTCCAACCTGGTCCTGCTGTCCTTGCCCAACTCGTATTTGCTCATAAGGATACAATAGGATTGGTCAGATCCCCGACCTACTCTACCCCTCAACTGGTGCAACTGGGAAAGCCCGAAGCGTTCCGCATTTTCAATCACCATCACCGAGGCATTGGGTACATTTACACCTACCTCAATCACGGTGGTAGCAACCATAATTTTGGTCTCCCCCTTTACAAACCGCGCCATCTCAAAGTCCTTGTCGGCAGCTTTCATATTCCCA
The DNA here is from genome assembly GCF_011290685.1 of Cyclobacterium plantarum. Lineage (GTDB taxonomy): Bacteria > Bacteroidota > Bacteroidia > Cytophagales > Cyclobacteriaceae > Cyclobacterium > Cyclobacterium plantarum. Next base: position 84,183 of record NZ_JAANYN010000003.1, on the reverse strand, counting down.
TGCAATATGCCGATGGGAAGTCCATTGAAAGCCCTGCAAATGCTCTCATACCCATCCATCAGGCTTTTCAAATCGCTTTTCAGAGATTCCTCAATCAAAGGATAAACAATATACACCTGCCTGCCTTTGGCTATTTCCTTCTTAAGAAACCCAAAAACTTTTAGCCGGTCTTTGTCATACCGGTGCACGGTTTGAATGGCTTTCCTTCCTGCAGGCAATTCATCAATTACTGAAATATCCAGGTCTCCATACAAGGTCATGGCCAGCGTCCTGGGAATAGGTGTGGCTGTCATTACCAGTACATGGGGATAAAAATCCTTGTTTTTAGCCCATAATTTTGCCCGCTGGGCCACTCCAAAACGGTGTTGTTCATCTATTATGGCAAGGCCCAATTGTTGAAAAACCACCACATCTTCCAAGAGAGCATGTGTCCCGATCAATAAGTGAAGCGTTCCTGATGCCAGCTCCTTGTGAATGGCCTCTCGTTGCTTTTTGGTACTTGAGCCAGTCAGTAAGGCAATTTTAAGTCCCATCTGTTCGGTAAATGGCTTCAAACCTTCGTAATGCTGGTTGGCTAAAATCTCAGTAGGAGCCATAAGGCAGGTCTGGTAACCTGAGTCTACGGCAACCAACAGGCAAATAAAGGCTACGATGGTTTTACCGGAACCTACATCCCCCTGGATGAGGCGGTTCATCTGCAATCCGGACTTGAGGTCGGCGTAAATCTCTTTGATGACCCTTTTTTGTGCCCCTGTAAGCTCAAAAGGCAGGTGTTCTTTGTAAAATTGCGTTAATAATTGGGTCTGACCCAGAACCTTGCCCCTGAATTTCTCCGTCCTTGCCAACTTCAATTTCAATAAGCGTAGCTGCAAAAAGAAAAACTCTTCAAATTTCAACCGATAACTGGCCTTCCTGAGGTTCCCGGGGCTGGAAGGAAAGTGGATTTCCTGTATGGCTACTTGCTTTGAAACCAGTTGCATGGACTCACAAAGCCTTGAAGGTAGCGTTTCGGGTATCTTAGAAAAAGCCAGGGGCAACAAGCCGGCCAGAATCCGGGAAATTCCCCTACTGTCAAGAAATTTGGCTCTCAACTTTTCCGTTGTGTGATAAACGGGTTGAAAATATGGCCCTTTGTCCTGCTTTCCTGTCAGGGGTTCAAGCTCGGGATGTGCCATACTGAATCGACTGCCAAAAAGCTGGGGCTTGCCAAAAGCCACCAGGGCCACTCCTTTTACCAGCTTCTTATTCACCCACTGTATGCCCTTAAACCAGGTGAGCTCCATGATTCCTGTTTCATCGGCAAATTGCGCCACCAGTCTTTTCTTCCTGCCCTCACCTATAACCTGCACGGAGATTATCCTTCCGATAACCTGCACCTGCTGCAGTTCCGGTTTGATTTCCCTTATTTTATAAAACTTTGTCCTGTCCTCATACCTGAAAGGATAGTGCTGCAACATCTCACCAAAAGTGAAAATATCCAGCTCCTTATTCAGTAAGGCTCCCTTTTGGGGGCCCACTCCTTTCAGGTATTCGATTTTGGTTTCAAAAAATCCGGTCAAGATTTACAGCTTTTGTCCCATTTTTACAAAGATAATCTATGTTTTAGTTTACCCTCCAGAGCCTCAATCTCCCCCCTTTTACCTATCAATGCCCTGAGCAAGGCAGCCTGGTTTTGGGCCCGGTGAAGGTTTTGCTCCGGATAATCCACTTGATAATACACATTCCCATTGAGGTGGTCCGTTAAAAACCGAAGCCCCATGATCAATGTCATCATTTCTCCTCCATATGGCAGGGATTCCAATTCCTCTGGCAACAACTTTCCTCCCAATACTCCATAAAACCCCTTTAACAGCCCTTCATACTTATTCATATCCACCTGAATGCTATCCCATTCCAGAGAAGATTCATCCTGCGTACAAGCCACCGTCCGTACCAAATCCCCAAAGTCATAAAAAACGTAACCCGCCATGATGGTGTCCAGGTCAATCAATGCATTTACTTTTTGCATATCTTCACCAAAAATCAGGTTATTGATCTTCGTATCATTATGGGTCACCCTCAGGGGAAGCTCCCGGCGGTAAGCCTGGTATTTTTCCTGCAAGGCTCTCATTTCATCGTAAAAAGCAATCATTTTCAGGGTAATGCCATCGGGCTGAATCTTTGGAGACTTCAGCGCGGCATCAAACTGCTCAAAACGTTTATTCAAGTCATGAAAATGAACAATGGTGTCGGCTAATTTTTTCGCATCCGCCTGCAAAAACACCAGAATAAAATAAGCGAAAGCCTCTGCGGCTCTTTCTGCCTGATCGGCCTGCTCTATGGCATCTTTTGTAATACCATTGACAAAAGGAAATAGGCGGTATAATTCCCCTCCCAGATCGGTAAAAAAATGCCCTTTATCATTGACTATGGGCAAAGGAAGGGAAAAGGGCAAATCCTTTGGATCAAAGTAATCCATTAAATACTGCTGGTTACCGGAAATCCGCTCGGGATACTTAAATACCAGATCATTAAACGCCTGTAATATATAGGATTCCGAGCCCGCAAAAACACGGTAGGTCTTGTGGATATGCCCGGAACCAAACCTCTCTACGTTAATCGTTTGCGAGGCCAGACCATATGTCCCTTTCAATGCATTCAAAATACCTTCCTTCATATCATGTAAATGGTTGGTTAATCTTTATATTCAAATTTAATAAGGGATGAGAATGGTAAAATTACAATACTTTTAAATATATATAATTGAAAGGCTTTATATTTACCAACAGGGAACAAAAGCATCTCCGGAAATGGACCTGGAAATATTGCAGGTCAAATTTTATCTGAATTATTTAAAATAATTAAAAATGTTTTATTTATTTGGGAAAATTTTCCTAAAACTTAAAAGGAATATTTTCAAGAAAACACCCGGCAACATATAAATTACATATTAACCTAGTTTAACCATGCATATTTCGATTATCGATTGGGTCATCATCGTTCTATTTTTTGTCGTTTCCTTGTTGATTGGTGTCATTGCCTCCAGAACTGCGGGAAAAAACGCAAAAGAATTTTTCCTTTCGGGTAGAAACATGCCCTGGTGGCTTTTGGGTGTCAGCATGGTAGCGACCACATTTTCCGCAGATACGCCAAATTTAGTCACCGATATTGTCCGAAAGAACGGTGTTTCCGGAAACTGGGTATGGTGGGCCTTTTTGTTAACGGGAATGTTAACGGTGTTTGTTTATGCCAAATTATGGAGACGCTCCGAAGTTACCACCGATTTGGAATTTTATGAACTGAGGTATGGAGGAAAGGGAGCCGCCTTTCTCAGGGCATTCAGGGCAGTCTACCTGGGCGTATTTTTCAATGTAGTAATCATGGCTACTGTTTCACTTGCGGCCATAAAAATTTTCGGGGTGATGTTGGGATTAAGCTCCTGGGAAACCCTGCTGATCGTTTCGGTAGTTACGGTTTTTTACAGTTCTTTGGGAGGATTAAAAGGTGTACTATTAACTGATTTTTTTCAATTTTTCTTTGCCATGGCAGGTGCTTTTGGTGCCGCCATATATGTGGTAGGCCTACCTGAAATCGGTGGTCTGAACAATCTACTTACCCATCCCAATGTGGTTGGAAAATTAAATATTATTCCGGATTTCAGTGACTGGAATTTATTGATTCCCCTGTTTATCATGCCGCTGGCTGTACAGTGGTGGGCCACCTGGTACCCCGGCGCAGAGCCTGGGGGAGGGGGATACATTGCCCAAAGAATGTTATCTGCAAAAAATGAAAAGAATGCTATTGGTGCAACCCTTTTGTTTAACATCACCCATTATGCCATAAGACCCTGGCCCTGGATTATCATTGCCTTATCATCCCTGGTTTTATTCCCGCAGTTGAGTGACATGCAGGAAGCTTTTCCAAACATTGAAGAAGGAAAATTAGGAGATGACCTTGCCTATTCAGCCATGCTGACCTTTTTGCCTTCTGGCCTGGCAGGCGTTGTACTCGCTTCTTTGATTGCCGCAGTGATGTCTACCCTTTCTACTCACCTTAACTGGGGCTCTTCTTATGTTGTAAATGATTTTTACTCCCGATTTATCAAGCCTCAGGCTTCCGATAAAGAATTGGTAGCGGTAGGAAGGATCTCCACTGTTGGTTTAATGGTATTGGCCGCATTATTGGCTACTGTACTTTCCAATGCGTTGGAAGCATTTAATATATTACTACAGATCGGAGCAGGAACAGGACTTATATTTATTCTTCGGTGGTTTTGGTGGAGAATCAATGCTTACACGGAAATTTCGGCAATGATTGTTTCCTTTATTGTCGCCATTTATTTTGAATCCATTCACAATAAACTCGGCTTTTGGCCCATTCCTGATGAAATGGCTTACCTTAAACTGGTATTTGGGGTATCATTGACCACCCTTACCTGGGTAGCTGTCACCCTGTTGACAAAACCAGAAGACGATAAGGTCCTCCTCAGTTTCTACCGTAAAGTTAGACCTGCCTCCTGGGGTTGGAAAAAACTATTGGCCAAATACCCGGATGAGAAAGAAGAAGTAGGTCAGCTGCCTATGGAAATCGGACTTATGTTGATTGCTTCGATCATGGTATATGCTGCCCTATTTGCCGCAGGATTCTGGATTTATGGTCAGGTAATCGCAGCATCCACAGCCACGTTAATAGCCATTATTGGCGGTTTCCTTGTATTTAGAGGATGGAAAAAAATGAGATAAAGGTCCAAGCAGGGCTGTTGATCAAAAGAAACGGGAATTATTCTTTGAAAAAAAGAGTTAAACAAAGAAATTGGCCCGCAAATGGACCTGATTTAATCGCAATAAACCTGATGTGATGGCAGTTAATACAGCTGATATTTTAAAGGAAAGTAATTTAAGGGTTACCAGTTGTAGAAGAGACGTCTTAAAAACATTTTTGGGAAGACAGGTGGCCTTATCCCATTCCGATCTGGAAGATGCCCTGAAAGAAAACTTTGACAGGGTCACCATATACAGAACCTTGAAGACTTTTTTAGAGAACGACCTGATTCACAAAGTGCTCGATGACACTGGTGCTGCAAAATATGCCCTATGCCATCATAGTGCCGAAGAACCGCACCATGATCATGAGCATGTTCACTTTAAGTGTGAGATATGTGGAAACACCAATTGCCTGGAAGAAATATCCTTACCTAAAATTGAACTTCCAAAAGGGTATTTACCCAAGGAAATGAGCTTATTGATACAGGGGACGTGTAAAAATTGCAGTTAAAATATCAAAGGGTTACCGGTTTTTTAGATTTGTCCTGATCTTCCCCGGGCCAGACGATACCCGGTGGCAAATCTATTTTAGGAGGTGTGAGGTCTTCTACTCCTCCATCACCGTCATCATCGTTGTTGTTCCTATTTCTTTTAATTTTAGCTTTTGTCAGGGTAGCCACAAAGTAAATCAAGACCACGTAGGCTACTCCACACAATATTAAATCGATTACCAGGCTACTCATCATTCCGAAAGATTTGAATCAAATTACAATATAATTTTTAATAAATCAACAAGTTAACCTTAAGATTGGGAGCTTTGTTAGAAAAAAATAAAATTCCCAAGGGAAACAAAATAAACTTGCTATCTAAAGGATTAGATAAGATATTTGCCCATCAAAATGAAAACTGAATAATGATTGTCAAAACAAAAAAATATAAGCTCGAAACCGGAACCTATATCAAACAGGGATTAAAAAATATTTTAAAAGAACAATGGTGGGTAGCCCTTATTGCCGTTGCAATTGCGTGCGGTTATTTTTGGATTGCCTCCTGGTGGTGGATCAGCATGGCATTGCTGGCATATGCCCTTTATTGGCTTTTCTGGGTAATACAGTTTGCAGGAGTGACCCAGATGGAGCAAAATAAGGTCATGTTTGAAAAGCTTTCCTACGAAATTGACAGCCGGCAGGTAATGATGAAAATCAATTCAAAACAAGGAATGCCCATAAAATGGGAAATGGTCAAGGATGCTCAGGTAAAAAAAGATGCGTATATTCTAGTATTATCCAAGGCCCAGTTTATTCACTTGCCTTTTAAAATCTTCAACAGCCCGAACGAAATAAAATTTGTGGAAACCATCTTAAAAAGAAAAGGCTTTTTAGATTAAAGCTTCCCCTGCACTAATAATAAAAGAGGGAAAGGCTATCGGTGCCTTTCCCTTTTTGTATTTTAAAAATTGAACCTATCAAAGAAAACTATCTGCTTTTCTATAGGCTTCAATCACGGCCATTTCTCCTTCAATACCAGGGTTGGCATTTCCGTGCTCCATACCACAAACACCTTTGAACCCCTTCTCATAAATGTATTTGAATACATTCTGGTAATTGATTTCTCCAGTACCCGGCTCCTTTCTTCCCGGGTTATCGCCAATCTGTATGTAGGCGATTTCCTCCCAGCACATGTCCATTAAGGTAATCAAATGCCCTTCATTTTTTTGCTGGTGGTATATGTCATAAAGGATTTTGCAGCTCGGGCTATTGACCCCTTTACAGATCATGTAAGTTTGGGGAGAATACCTCAAAAACAGGTTTGGGGTATCACTCAGGGGCTCCAATACCATGGTCAGTCCATGTGGTTCAAGAATTTCAGCCCCTTTTCTCAGTGCCTCTATGACATTGGCAGTCTGTATGTCCAATGGTAAGTCTCTCTGGTAATCTCCCGGAACGACAGTGGTCCATTTGGCATTCACCCTTTTGGCTACCTCTACGGCCCTTCTGCAGCCATCCAGGAAAATGTCCACATGCTCTTGATTGCCGGCTGCCAGGGTGTTGGCCCCGTTTCCACCTTTGTCCAATACAAAAACACCCATGGTCATGCCCAGCCTGGACATGTGGTTGGCAATTTTTTCCTGCATTTCCGGCGTCCTTCTCATCATGCCATTGTCTTCCAGGCTACGGAAGCCCCTTTCATGCATGAAAGTAATCTGATCCAAAAGATCCTCACCAGCATGATGTTTGAACATCCCAAAGTGAGGGGCATAGTCGAGATTAAAGGTTTCATCTGCCTTTACCTGTAAAGGCTGTCCGGCCTGAATACCACTTACTCCTGCAAAACCAGCTGCTGCTGTACCCAGGGAAACATTCCTGATAAATTTTCTTCTTTCCATAAAACTTATACTACTTTGGTTTTTCCTGGTACGGCAAAAGCATAATATCCTTCTTCATTGGGCACCACCTTTGGCATGGCATCCCAGGCAAGGCGTTCCGGCATCAGGCTGATATCTGAATTGATGGCTTCATCCCAGGTGATCACCTTACCGGAGTAGGTCGCATTTCTACCCAGCAGGGAGGTCATGGTACTTTTAGCCGCATTTTCGGCATCTGCAAATTTGTATTCTCCTTTTACAATGGCCGCAAATAATTTATCATGCTCTACCTGATAGGGATTGGCGTTGTTTTCACCATCATGCTCGTACAAGCTATTTCCTTTGTAATCGCTCAATCTTCCGGTATGTCCGGCATTCATGTAAGCTCTTCCCTTTGTACCCTGGAACCCTTCGTCGACCCTGTTGGTGGCGCCGGGAAAATGACGGCATTCGCTATGGATGACGGTGCCGTCTTCGTAGGTAAATAGCACCACATGGTGGTCAAATATCTCTCCGTGGTCTTTGCCTCTGCGCACCGTTCTTCCGCCAGTTCCTTCCGCTTTGACAGGGTAACCATTCTTCACCCAGTTGGCCACATCAATGTTATGCACATGCTGTTCGGTAATGTGGTCACCACAAAGCCAGTTGAAATAATACCAGTTTCTCATCTGATACTCCATCTCGGTTTGTCCGGGTTGCCGCTCTCTTACCCAGACCCCGCCATCATTCCAGAAAACCTGGCCTCCAATGATATCGCCTATAGCCCCATCATGGATACGGTCAATGGTCTGTATGTAATTGTCCTGGTAATGCCTTTGCAAACCGACCACCACATTCAATTTCTTTTCCCTGGCTATTTCCGCAGCTGCCAATACCCTGCGTATGCCCACTGCATCTGTGGCAACCGGCTTTTCCATGAATATTTGCTTTTCCTGTCTTACCGCCTCTTCAAAATGATCCGGGCGGAATCCGGGAGGAGTGGCAATAAGGACCACATCTGCCGCCTCGATGGCTTTCTTGTATCCATCAAAACCAACCAGTTTCATCTCCTCGGGCACGACCACCTTGTCCTTGCCATACTTTTTAAAGATGCGCTCGTAACTTTGGTCCAGTCGGTCCTTAAAAGCATCTGCCATGGCCACCAGTTTGATATTGTGTCCCGTTTCAAAGGCTTGAAAAACAGCGCCTGTTCCTCTGCCGCCACATCCAATGACGGCAATTTTAATGGCATCCTCACCGGCAGCATAAGCTCCCGGAAGGGAAAAAGGACTAAGCATTGCTCCACCTGTAATGAGGGCAGAAGTTTTAAGGAAATCCCTTCTCTGGTTATTCTTGATAATTTTCATATTATTTTGAGTTAGGTAATTAATAATCTTCCATCGGCGTAGTGCCGTAATATTTTTCTATCTCTTCGGGGCTGGGAGGGTTGAGCGGCCGTACCACCCGCATTCCCAAAAACGGTGCTTCCGGAAACCACCACTGGCTTTTGGGGATTTGTGGATCAATCCGCTTCCATTCAGGCGTGCTGGCAAAACGCTTGCTGCTACGCAACATGTCCGCCTCACTTTTGTAACTGCCCCCACGTATAACTTTGGGGTATAGCTCCTCTGATTCAAAGGAGGGATTCACTGATTTGTTTCCCCTTTTTTGGTAAGCATCTGCATGATAATGATCCTGTGTCCACTCATTCACATTTCCCAGAATATCATACAAGCCCCAGGGGTTCGGTTCTTTCTGACCTACTTTATGCGTGGTGCCATCGCTATTGGCCGCATACCAGGCATACTTTTCAAGTTCTCCAGGATCATCTCCGAAAAAATACTTCGTTTCTGATCCCGCCTTTGCAGCATACTCCCATTCGGCCTCAGTTGGTAACCGGTAAAATTCACCCGTTTTGAGGTAAAGCCACCTGCAAAATTGAATTGCGCCATATTGGGTCATGGCTATGGCTGGTTTGTTCTCCTTACCCATCCCAAAAGTCATGTCCAGATAGGGTATGGAAGGTCTGCTCAACCCATCCACTTCCGGATTTAAGGGCCCTTCACTGATCGATGCTTCAAATCCCTTATCCAAAAACAATTCGAATAAATCCCAGGTAACTTCATGTGAAGCCATCCAAAAAGGGGCTATCTCAACTTCATATACAGGTTGCTCATCCGATTCTCCGCCATTACTCCCCATTTTAAAAGTACCCTCAGGTATTGGGACCATATCAAATGACAATCCAGTGCCAGGAATTTTTTGTTGATAAGGGTCAAAAGTTCGCTCTGACTGATAAGCACTGAATAATAGCAATGCCAAACATGATGCCCCTAAGACACCCGTTGCTTTTAAGGTTTTAAACATGAACTAAATTAAAGAATTGCTTGTATTGATTATTATAAACTTTTCCCTGACTTTACATCAGGTTGGGAATTTACTGTTAATTTTTAATAATTGAAAGCACAATCATAAAGATGGCGATAACCCAATATTTACGGTTCAGTTCCAGTAAGTGATTTTCTATCAGTTATATATTAATAAACGCAAAGCAATATCTTTATAAAGCACAGTTTTTTGGGGACCAGGACCTGATCCATTTGTGAGTTTTACCGGCAACCTTATGTGTAAAGTGCTCGGAATCTTTAAAATTATAGCTTATTCTTGAAGCCATTTCACCGATAAAAATCCAATAATAAGAAAAGAACTTTAGATCAGGTGCCCAGCCCTATTTCAGGGTCTATATAATCCCTAAGCAGAGCCGTTTTTCTTCAACTCCCTGAGGAATTCCCCTGTAAAATTTCCTTTTTGGTGAATTAATTCTTCAGGGATGCCCTCAAAGGTTACCTTTCCTCCTTTTTCTCCTCCTTCGGGTCCAAGATCAATGACCCAATCGGCTGCACTGATCACCTCCGTGTTGTGTTCGATTATAAGTACGGTATGCCCCTGATCGATCAAGGCATTGATGGAATGCAAAAGTTTTCTAATATCGTGAAAATGAAGTCCTGTAGTCGGCTCATCGAAAATAAACAAAATATTATCCTTCGCCCGGGTATCATTTTTACCTAAAAATGAGGCTAATTTTACACGTTGCGCTTCGCCTCCACTGAGGGTATTGGAGGATTGTCCAAGGCCTATATATCCAAGACCGACCTCCTGAAGGGGCTTGAGCTTTTGGATAACTCCATTGATGCCCACAAAAAACTCCATCGCTTCATCAATGGTCATGGCCAACACATCAGCAATATTTTTTTCATTGTACCTGACATCGAGGATTTCATTCTTAAATCTTTTCCCTTTACACGATTCACAGGTAAGGTAAATATCGGCCATAAATTGCATTTCAATTTTTTGGGTGCCTTCTCCCTGGCAGGCTTCACACCTGCCACCATCTACATTAAAGCTGAAAAAAGCTGGCTTATAAGCCCTTTGCCGCGAAAGGGGTAGGTCAGCAAATAAGGCCCGAATGCCATCATAGGCCTTTACATAGGTCACCGGATTGGATCGTGATGATTTGCCAATTGGGTTTTGATCCACAAACTCCACACGATTTATCAGCCGGTAATCTCCGTCCAGCTTTTCCAGTTTTCCTGACTCATCCGATACGCTCCCCAATATTTTACCTAAGGCCGGGTAGAGCACTTTCTTGACCAGGGTGGATTTTCCCGAGCCACTGACACCGGTGACAACTGTTAGCACACCGAGAGGAATTTTCACGGTAATGTTTTTCAGATTATTTTCTTTTGCCCCTTTGACCAAAATATATTTGTCCCATTTCCGGTTTTCCTTTTTCAGGCTTATAGACTCCTGACCATTAATATATTTGGCCGTATAGGTTTTGCCATCGCGTAACAATTCCTCAAGGCTACCCTGAAAAACAAGCTCCCCACCATGAATGCCTGCATCCGGACCTATATCAATCACCTGATCGGCCGATCTGATTATTTTTTCCTCATGTTCTACTACGATGACCGTATTTCCCAGATCCCGAAGGGTTTTCAGCACTTCTATCAGGCGCATGGTATCTCTGGGGTGGAGACCTATGCTTGGCTCATCCAAAATATACATGGAACCCACCAAAGCACTTCCCAATGAGGTGGCCAACTTGATCCGTTGAAACTCTCCCCCGGACAGGGAGGCTGTAAGTCTGTTTAAGGTAAGATATCCCAAACCTACCTGATCAAGGTATTCCAGCCTGTTAATGATTTCTTTTAATAACCTTTGTGCTACTTTCTCCTCAGCGGGAGTAAGGTTGATGTTTTGGAAAAAGGTTAAAGCTTTTTCCAAAGGAAGCAAGACCATGTCGGTAATGGACTTGCCATCAATCTTTACATAGGAAGCATCTCTCCTGATCCTAGTTCCCTTGCAATCCGGACAGGTAGTTCTGCCCCTGAACCTGGACAGCATTACCCGGTATTGAATTTTGTGAAGTTTGCTTTCTATAAAAGCAAAAAAGTCATCGATACCTTTAAAATAAGAATTACCCGTCCATAATACCTCTTTTTCCTCCTCATTCAAATCTTCAAATGGTCTGTGAATGGGAAAATCAAACCGAATGCCGTTCTTCAACAATGGTTCCAGCCACTTTTTGGTAGTTTCCCCTCTCCAGGGTGCAATGGCACCTTCAAAAACAGAAAGGGTTTTATCAGGAATTACCAGATCGGGATCAATGCCCAAAACAGAACCAAACCCTTCACATGTCCTGCAGGCACCATATGGATTATTAAAGCTAAAAAAATTAACAGACGGCAATTCAAACCTGATTCCATCCAATTCAAACTTATCACTAAAGGTTCTTTTTGCTTTTTCGGGAACCACGATGGTACAGGCCCCGTGTCCCTCAAAGAATGCGGTCTGAACACTATCTGCAATCCTGAATTGATTGTCTTCGTCTTCAATTATAACTGAAACCCTGTCTATCAGGATCTCATAACTTCCCTGGGGAAAATCCTTTCTTTCCAGAATATCTTCTACAAAATAAGCTTGTCCATCTATCAATATTCTGGTATAGCCCTTTTGAAGTAGTATTTCCAATTCCTTCTCCTTATCTCTTCCTTCATTAAAATGCAGGGGACAACTGATCATGACTTTTTCGCCCTCCCCAAAACTGTGGATAAAATCGACCACATCTGTAACAGTATGGTGTTTAACCTCCTCTCCGCTAACAGGCGAATAGGTTCTGCCAATCCTGCTGAACAGGAGTTTCAGGTAATCATACACTTCGGTAGTAGTGCCTACAGTGGATCTCGGATTTTTGGTGTTTACACTTTGTTGAATGGCTATGGCTGGGGAAACCCCTTTGATGTATTCCACCTCTGGCTTTTCCATGCGCCCTAAAAATTGTCTGGCGTAAGAACTCAGGCTTTCTACGTACATCCGCTGCCCTTCGGCAAATAAGGTATCAAAGGCCAGGGAAGATTTTCCCGATCCAGATAAACCGGTAACCACCACGAGCTTATTTCTGGGAATGGCAATGCTCAGGTTTTTAAGATTGTTTACCCGGGCATTCTTAATGATAATAAAGGATTTTGGATCCAGTTTTTCCAGTTCGGTTGTATTCTCGGTATGCTTTGTCCCCATAACTTGCAAAGATACCAACCCAACCCTAGAAATGATAAATTGTTATTGAAAAATAAGGCCCCGATTACGCCTCCATGATTCTGCCGGTCAGCGCTTCATTATTTTATGGGCTATTCTTTCTTTATCCGTTTCAAGAATTAGCAAATAGTGGGCACTTGGATAATCTCTCATATCAATCCGGTACCTGCCTTCGCCAATTTGCTCTATTTTTGCTATTGTATTGATCCGCTGATCCTGACTGCTGAGCCTCACTCTGAGAATTTTTGCCTCAGAATCAAAATGTATGAAATCCATGGTGGGATTTGGAAAAGGTAGCGGCTTCTTTTTCAGAAAATGATTTTCTATTCTGATCACATCAGAATAAACAAATGTTCCATCCAAATCCACCTGTCTGAGTCTGTAAAATACTTGTTTGTCTGCCACGGAACCGTCCTCGGCCTGATAGGCCAGTAATGAATTGCTTTGACCAGCAGCAGGAACGGTAGTTGGCAAGGCTTCCCATTCGTGCCCATTCAAGGATTTTTCTATCACAAAATGACTGGTGTTTTTCTCCTGAACCGTGGTCCAATTCAGGCAATTCCTTTCCCCACATGCTTGTCCTGAAAAATCTCCCCACTGTAATGGCAGGACCAAACTTTCCAGGTCATAATTAAAATTTATGGCATTACCGCCTGTCGCTTCATAATACTCCATTACTATATCCAAGGTCTCAACACCTGCCGGAACGTCGTACTGTGCTGTATAGGTTTTGGCAGTACTGCCACCTGATTCCCATTGTCCGGAAACCAGCCAGGTAACTCCCCCATCTACACTTAAGCGAAATCCATCATCGACTTTTACACTAAAACTCAATGTCCCTGGCTCCACGCCCAACCGCATTTTATACCTGATCGAAAACCTGTCTGAAAGAAAAGGACAACCGTAATCGGGACTAAAGGTTACCGGGGACAAACCATTGTAGTCAAAATTCTGATTGAAGATTTCCTCTTCAACCATTCTTCCTAGGTAATCCTGCGGATCGAAATTTTTCTTTCCGGAATAAATGTGGCCAATCCATTCGTCGATGCCATATTCATTTTGGTCCAAATCATCTATCACACTTATGTTAACTTCCAGAATATTTGAGGCAAAGGAATTGACCAGTGTATTTCCTTCTATGTCTACTGCGGTATTCTGCGCTTTTCTTCTATAGTACCGCGTTCCTGTCCAATTATTGTCCGGGTCATTTTCATCATACCGAGGTACGTCATAGGTCAGGCCGGTAGCACCTGAAATATCGTTCCAATCTCCTTCATCAGGATTGGGAAGTGAGGTAAACTGCCATTGGTATTCTGGATCTGTGCCTTCAGCAAAAACCGCGGGTCCCAGTGATTCGAATGGTTCCGGATCGGGAGCAATGCCACAATAAGAGCGTATACCTTCGGAATTTCCAGGATTGGCAACCTCACCCGGACCAAAATACAATTCAAAACTAAAACTCAACCGGTTATTTCCTGCCTTCTCATAATAGTGTAAATCCATCCAAATTGATTCTCCACCTTCAAAGGGAACGTAATAATTTCTGATATTTTGGTTGTATACGTAGTTATAAAGGCCATCACTTCCATTTTTGAACCAATTGTTATGCTCGACAGGGTCTCCGTTAACGTCCTCAGTTAAATCAGAAGCTTTTCCATTTTCAAACATTCTGAAAAAAGATCCGTCATCACTTCCTATCTGTACCTTATATATACCAGGCTCATCAATCGTCTTTTTACTCCTTAAAATCACTCCAAAATTGGATAGTTGGGTATCGCAGCCTCCGGCCACTGTCTGACTAGTTCCCGTAGGAAAAAAATCGCTATCCCTGCTGAACCCGTCTACACTATAATCCGAAAACCTGGTATCAAAATTAAGCCCGGAAGTGGAAAGAAAATGATTATTATCTCTGAGTAAATATCCTTTGAAAGTAGGATCAGCACCAGAATTACCCGTAAAATTCTTATTCCAATCCCAATTTTCATGAGGATTGAAATCCGGAGATATTTGAAAAACATAGCCATCCCAGTTATCTGCAGGCCTAACCCAGTATTTCATGAAATTATCAGGTACAGAATCCTCACAGGCCAATTGGGCAAAACCCGTTCCTATGGCACTAAACCAAATGCCCAAAGTGATAAGAATCCCGCATATTGGAAATTCCTTTTGCTGTTTAATTACTCTCAAAGCCCCTCCTGTTTTAAAAATAAAAATAATTGAAAAGCGTTTTTGATGCTGTTAAATACAAATTTATATATTTAAAAATTGTATTCCAAATAGAAATGAAAAAAATTATAAGCCAATCAACTGAAAATCAATGTGCATTCACCTACAATCATGCCAGGGCTTGAACAGGGAGTACCGGATTTTGAGCCAGGTATTGAGGTAGCTTAGTTAAGGCAAGCTTGATCGATAAAGACAGTAAAAAATCGCTCGGGATTGGCCGTTGGTTCAGGCTTGAATGGATACTAGCGTCTTTTCTGTCTTTCCTCCAGCCAGGGCTTTACCACTAGAAACTGTTTCCATTTGGCATAAGCGGTGATGTCATGAATTTTTTGTACGGCTTCAAAAATGGCTTTTGCCTTTTCAAAATCTCCCTTAATATACGCATCCATGGCATAAGGAAGGGATGCCAAAGCCCTTTGCAATTTTAACTCCTCCTCAATCTCTGCTTCTTCATGCCGCTGCAGGCTGAAATTCACACTATCCTGGCTCACCTTTACACTTTGCATCCCTATTGGAGATTTCAAAACCAAGCCCTCCAAATCGGTACAACGGCTGAGTGCGACATATACCTGCCCTGCTTCAAAAGACCTTCCTATGTCTACAATACATTTGTCAAATGTCAGGCCCTGGCTCTTGTGTACCGTAATGGCCCAGGCTAGTTTTAAGGGAAATTGAGTGAACTTTCCGATTACCTCGGAGTCCACTTTCTCTTCCTTTTCATTATAGCGGAAATCAACATTCTCCCAAACCTCTCTCTCTACCTCATAAAAAGCGCCATTGTTTGCTTCAACCGTGATTTTGTTGGTTTCCAACTCCACTACTTTTCCTATCATGCCATTGTAATAATTCTTTTCGGTATTGTTGCGCATAAAAATCACCTGAGCACCCACCTTCAAGGTAAGGTCAATGGGATCAAAAGGGGCCATAGCGGGAGGGAAATCATCTTCAATGCTGGCCTTATAATCTTTGGAAGGAGTCTGTAATAATTGCAGTTTCTGTTGGTTGATTTGTAATATGGAATTATTGTGGGTTCCCAACAAAATATAACCGCGGTCTAAAAGGTCAAAATGATAGTCTTTTGCCCTATCATTTAGAAAACGAATGTCCTCATAGGTATGGCGACTTTCCCTGATCCTGTTCAAAAGATCTTTGAAGGTTCCATCTTTTTGCCTGTAAATTTTTTGGAGGGCAATATGGTAAGGACTGAGTTGTCTGAAAGCATAAGAACTAAAGAAAAACCGGGTTTCATAGTGATTGGAAAGGATGGACCAGTCCCCATCCCGCACCACCGGTGGTAACTGAAAAGGGTCACCAATCAATATTAGCTGAACCCCTCCAAAAGGCAGGTGCATTTTTTTACGAAATACCCGAAGAATCTGATCAAGGATATCCAATATTTCTACCCTAACCATGGAAATTTCATCAATCACCAAAATATCCAGGCTTCTGATCACTCTCCTTCTGCTGGCAGAATACTTGAAGGTATCAAAAATAGATTCCCTGGTTCCTTTAGCTTTGGGTTGCAACCTTGGATCACCTGGCAAAAATAACTGTCGGGGATTAATTTGGAAAAAACTATGGATGGTCTTCCCCCTCGCATTTATCGCCGCCACTCCTGTTGGAGCGACAACGGCCATATTTTTTGTGGCATTTAATTTCCTTAAAGTATGCAAAAAGGTGGTTTTCCCTGTTCCTGCCCTGCCGGTAAGAAATAGCGATTTTTGGGTGTACAAGGCAATTTCCAAAGCCTGAATGAATGGCTCATTGGCCATGTCCAAACCTTTGGATTCAAACTCTTGCCTGAAAAATGACTTTAAAAAATTCATGATTACCTTAATTTTATTGATTTCCCGGATAAAATTATAAATTAATCTGCTGCTTTCGCATATATTGTAGATTATTACAAAATTAAGTGCCTTCACAACCGATTAAATCATTTATCTCAATGGAAACGGCCCTTAACATTGCCCGAATTACCCTAAGCATTATTTGTATTTTGGCTGTAATCGCCTCCAAAATTAAATTGGGAAACTGGTGGATAAGGGTATTTGATTTTCCCAGAATTCAACTTTTAAGTTTGGCTTTTATCGCCATGGTCCTGTTTTTTATTCCTCCATTAAAATTTCATGCCTGGAATCTGGCACTTTTAGCCTTGGTCATTATTAGCTTTATTTTCCAGGCAAAAAAAATATATCCCTATACCATTCTTGCCAAAAAAGAAGTCAAACGCTTTCGGGGAACTGACAGGGAAAATGGTATTTCAATGCTGGTAAGCAATGTTTTGACACCTAACCGACAGGCAAATAAGTTAATCGATTTGGTAAAGTCTTACCAGCCAAATCTTGTTTTGACCCTTGAATCCGACAAATGGTGGGAAAAACAATTGGAAACCCTTGAAAAAGACTTTCCTCATCAGGTGAAAATTCCTCTGGACAACCTTTACGGCATGCACCTGTATTCCAACCTGCCCCTGGAAAACACCAAAGTCCATTATTTGGTAAAAGATGATATCCCTTCCATTCATTCAGAAGTGGTCCTGCCTTCCGGAAAAAAAGTCCAGATACATTGTGTACATCCGGAGCCTCCCAGTCCAACAGAAAGCGATACTTCTGTGCCCAGAGACGCGGAACTACTCATCGTGGGGAAAAATGTAAAAGAGGCGGACTTGCCGGTATTGGTTTTCGGAGACCTGAATGATGTGGCCTGGTCCAGGACCACGCGTTTGTTTCAAAAAATCAGCGGTCTGCTCGACCCCAGGAAAGGCAGAGGCTTTTACAATACCTTTCATGCCGACCACAACCTGCTTCGCTGGCCGCTGGACCATATATTCCACTCCAAACACTTTCAGCTTAAGAAAATCAAACGTCTCCCATCCATATCCTCCGATCATTTTCCCATTTTTATCCACCTGATCCTTAATCCCGGTAATGGTCAGGAAGACCAAAAGGAGAAATTGGAAAAAGACGAAAAAAACTGGACCAAAGAAACCATTGCAGATGCCAATCCCAATATGCTCACCATCTGATCAATCAAAGGGAATAAATTGTCTCAGGTAGTTTCTTGAAGTCAGTATGGCAATCCGTACATCCTCTTCGGATTTTTCAAATGCCTTATCCTCCACCTCTATGCAACAAGGGCCCCTATAGCCTACGTCGGTAAGTGCCGCAAAAAACCTGCCCCAGGGCACATCTCCCAGTCCGGGGATTTTGGGGGAATGATACTCCAAAGGATTCGCAAGAATACCTACTCTATTGAGTTTCTCCTGGTATACTTTGACGTCCTTCAGGTGTATGTGGTGTAAGCGATCTTTGAATTCATAAAGGGGCAGGACAGGATCCATCTGCATCCAGACCAAATGCGAAGGATCATAGTTTAATCCAAAATTAGGGTCCGGAATAAGGTCGAACATTTTTTCCCAAACCGCAGGAGAGATGGCCAGGTTTTTTCCTCCAGGCCACTCATCATTGGTAAAAAACATAGGACAATTTTCAATGCCTATTTTTACCCCTCTTTTGGATGCGTAGGCCACTATTTCCGGAAATCTTTCCGCAAATATTTTTAAATTATCATCGATATTCAAAGAAGGGTTCCTCCCTATGAACGTGTTTACAACAGGAATAGCCAATTTTTCAGCAGCATCAATCACTGCCTTGATATGGGTAATCGCAGCCTGGGCTTTTTTATCATCTGGCTCCATAGGATTGGGGTAATAGCCCAATCCTGACACAAAAACTCCCTTTTCTCTTTGGTAATTCCTGATATGCCGGACCGCGTCATCGTCCAGAGATCCCACATCGATATGGCTCACTCCGGCATAGCGTCTTTCGGCTTTTCCTTTGGGCCAACACATGATCTCCACACAGGAAAACTGCTCTTTTGAGGCAAAATCAATGACTTCTTCGAAACTATTTTCTGGTAAAATGGCACTTACAAAACCTAATTTTAGCATAATTATAATCTTTTAAAGTTTAGAAAGGATCTCCCCTGCTTTATCCAGAATGTCATCATCTTTCGCAAAACAAAACCTTAATAATTTATCATCTTTCTTGTCCTTATAAAATACGGATACGGGTACCGAAGCAACTTTAGATTCCCTTGTAAGCCTGATAGCCAGGTCATAATCGTACTCCTCTGTGATGTTGCGGTAGGAAACGACCTGGAAAAAACTTCCTTTGGAGGGGCTAAAGGTAAAACGTGAGGATTTCAATGCCTCATTGAAACGATCTCTCTTTTTTTGATAAAACTCACCCAAATGCAGGTAATGCTCCGGTAATTTCAAAAAATCAGCCAGGGCATACTGCATGGGTGTTACTGTGCTGAAGGTAATGTATTGATGAATTCTTCTGAACTCCCTGGAAAGTGCCTTTGGTGCCAGGCAATAACCAATCTTCCATCCCGTGGTATGGTACGTTTTGCCTACTGATCCACAAACAAAGGTCCTCTCCTGCAAAACCGGATGAGTCATCATGGAATGGTGTATTTCCCCGTCAAAAACAATATGTTCATACACCTCATCGCTGATGATATATATATCCGTATTTTCTACCAGATTGGCCAGGGAATCAAGATCTGCCTTGCTGAAAACAGTGCCCACCGGATTATGAGGCGTATTGATCATAATCGCTTTGGTTTTATCCGTTATTTTGGCTTTCACTGCATCCCAGTCTATCTTAAAATCAGGCGCTTCAAGGGCAACATATATGGGAATTCCCCCATTCAGGTCTATGGCTGGCACATAACTGTCATAGGCAGGTTCTAAAACGATTACTTCATCGCCCGGATAGACCACTGCCGTTACGGCACAAAAAATCGCTTCGGTAGCCCCCGAAGTAATGGTCACCTCAGCCTCGGGGTCATAATCGATTCCATAAACCTGACTGGTTTTTTCGGCAAGGCTTTCTCTGAAAGCAGGAACCCCGCTCATTGGGGCATATTGGTTATATCCGTTTTTTACATAATGATTTACCAGCTCGGTCAATTTTGGTGAACAATCAAAGCTGGGAAATCCCTGGGATAAATTGTAAGCCCCTTCATCACTAGCCAGTTTGGACATCACGGTGAAAATGGTGGTTCCAACGTAAGGGAGTTTAGAAGGTAATTTTTTTTCTTTTTGCATAAACAAAAAACAGCCTGTACGGGCTATTTTATCCTTTCTTTCAATGAAATTTATTCAAATGCGGCCAATCCTGCTGCAGCGATGATGCCATCCTGGGCGGAGGTTACACCACTGACTCCTATGGATCCAATCACATGATCGCCGGATTTGATGGGAAGCCCTCCTTCCACTGCTGCCACACCCTCCAGGCTCATGATGTGCACATTCCCCGCCTGTACGCCATCCTGAAAGACCTTTGTGGAGCGTTTGAATTTCAATGCCGTTGATGCTTTCTGTATGCCCACATCTACGCTTCCAATCTGGGTTCCGTCCATCCGGCGAAGAGCAATCAGGTGGCCTCCGGCATCGAGTACGGCTATGACCACATTCCAATTGTCCTGTTTGGCTCTGGCTTCTGCAGCATCAGAAATTCTTTGGGCATCCTCCAGCGTCAACAACCGGGTCATCTCCTGACCCATAAGAGGAAATTGCATGGCTCCTATCAGGGCAAATATAAAGGTGGATAATATAAATTTTTTCATTTTTCAGTGGTTTTAATGGTTTAGCCTTAAATATAAAGAAATAATAGGTATTCTTAAATTTTTTATCTTTGAGAAACCATCAAAAGCAGCTATTAACAATGAAAATATTTCAAAAAGAAATGGTTTTGCCCCCCTTCGAAAGAGGTTTTCACCTGATCACAGAACAAATTGTGGATAACTTCCCCAAATTACGAAATATAGAGTCAGGAATGCTACAAGTCTGGATCAAACATACTTCTGCAGGGTTGACCATCAATGAGAATGCCGACCCTACTGTCAGGAAGGATTTTGATACCTTTGTAGATGACCTTGTTCCGGAAGATTATTCACATTTTATCCACACCTATGAAGGCCCTGATGACATGCCTGCACACCTAAAATCAAGTATTTTCGGTTCATCGGTTCAAATCCCTGTAACCGGTGGAAAACTTAATTTGGGCACCTGGCAGGGAATTTATCTGGGCGAATTCCGAAATCATGGCGGTCGCAGAAAACTGGTGCTAACCACCTGGGGAGAATAGAGCACATTGACATATAAAAATAGCGGGTTTAAACAGCTTTAGATGGAGTTATCCACAGGTTTTTCCACAGAGAATTTTATCCGGGGTTTTCTAATGACCTGGTAGGGCAATCCCTTTGACCCTACGGTATAGTGAAAGGGCATACTTGTCTGTCATTCCGGAAATAAAATCCAAAAGCTCCCTTACTATGACGTTGGCCGCATGCTTTTCTCTCAGCCTTGAGGAGGAAGGCAATAGTCTGAGGATGCTTCTGTGGTGACCCGAAAATTTATCCTTCTGGAAATGATGGGCATGGAGTGCTCCGGCGAATGTTTCCAAAAGTCCCTCCAATACCTGATAACCTGCGGCTTCTTTTTCCAGTACCGGTTGGGAGCGGTAAATTTGCTTTACAGAAAGGCTGGTAATAGCTGTAAGGGCCTTCGCAGAGGGAATAATATCGGTGAGGGCCTGGTCAAAATCTCCGGTCAATAATTGGGGCTCCAGGTCCTCAAAAACCAATGTTGTCTCCTGAATCAGTTGGTTGATGGCCATGGCCCGCATAATGGCCAGTTTCTGCCTGTTGCTGCCGTACTTTTCCAGTTTTTCAGGGTCAAATTTATCACCGATAATGCTGGCCAAAAGGGAAATGGTTTCCTCCTGAGAAACCAATCCCAGGGTGCAACCATCTTCCAGATCTATGATACTGTAACAAATATCGTCTGCAGCTTCCACCAGAAAAGCAAGTGGGTGTCTAAGCCAGCAGTCTTCGGAAAGTTGGGAAATACCCATCTTTTCTGCCAATTGTGCATAATTCTCCAAATTGCTGGTAAAGAAACCAAATTTCTTTTGGCTACGCCGATTTTGGCCGCCGGCTTTTGCCCAGGATGGTCTGGGGTATTTGGTAAAAGCAGCCAGTGTTGGGGCGGAGATAAAAATGCCGTTTTTTTTGTCGACCAACATGCGAAAACCCTGCGCATTTCCTTCGAAATGGGTGAGGTCTTCCCATTCCTTCTCATCGCACTGGTCCCTCCACAACTGCCCCTGTGCGTGAAACCTGAAAAAATCTGAAATGGCTTCCTCTCCGGCATGCCCAAAAGGGGGATTGCCGATATCATGGGCCAAAGCTGCCGCTGCCACTATCCCCCCAATATCAAATGGTTGCAATTCTTTGGCTGCCAACTCAGGGTATTTTTCCAGCAGGAACTTCCCGGCCGATTTTCCCAATGAACGGCCTACACTGGAAACTTCCAGGCTATGCGTCAGCCGCGTATGGACAAAATCATCTTCGGGCAAAGGGAAAACCTGTGTTTTGTCTTGCAGGTTTCGAAAGGGTGCCGAAAAAATAATGCGGTCATAATCCTTTTCAAATTGGCTCCGCTGTTTGTCAGCATCAGCCGATTGTAAGCCTTCGGGCAATAGTAATTTTTCCCAGTTCATCATTTGGTGTCAAAAGTACAAAGTGAAGGGCTGGGGAAAAAGATTTTCCAGCCTAATTCCAACCTCCTCCCAAAGCCCGGTACAGGTCCACTACCGTCAGGAACATCTGGATTCTCGTATTGGTTTTGCTCAATTCGGCTTCCAGAACCCTGGACTGGGCCGTAATAACCTCCAGGTAGGTGGCATATCCTCCCCTAAACAACTCATTGGATGTCGAAACGGCATTCAGCAGCACAGCCGTCTCCTCATCACGAAGGCTATACACGTTTCTCAGATTATCAATCCGCTGCAATTTGTTCATCACTTCCCGGTAACCATCCAAAATCCGTTGCTGGTAATTGTAGAGGGCCATGTTATTTGAAGCTATGGCCTTGTCAAACCCTGCCTGAATCCTGTTTTGAGCAAATATGGGTGCGGTTAATCCTCCCAGCAAGCCAATGGTAAGGCCTCCTGGCATTTTCAAGGCAGCGGGTAGACTCCGGTCGTTCAATCCCACATAAGGCGTAAAGCTAAAAGAAGGGAAAAATTCCTTTCTTGCAGCCTCTACATTGTAGTTGGCCGCCCGGAGTTCATGTTCGGCTTGTTGTATATCCGGTCTGCGGAGCAGCATGTCGGAAGGAATACCCACCTCCATGCCGTAGGGCAGTTTGATTTCCAAAAGGGAAGAGGCCCTGCTAATGGGCTGCGGAAATCTGCCCAACATGAAATTAAGGTAATTTTCCGTTTCAATGATTTCCTGCCGTTTCTCAAAAGCCAGACTTTTGGTAGAAAGTAGCTGGGCTGAAAACTGTTGAACAGCCAACTCTGTGGCCCTGCCTGCCATTTTTTGGATCTTTATCAGCTCTAAGGCCATTTCCTGAAATTCTATGTTCCGCTCTATGGTCTCCAGCTCAATATCCATTCCCAAAAGTTCATAATACAACTTGGCAATTTCGGCGACAATATTGGTAACCAGGAGATGCCTTCCTTTTTCTGTCGCCAGAAACGCTTCAAAATCGGCTTCCTTTCTGTCCCTTAGCTTGCCCCAAACGTCAATTTCCCAGGTACTTTGAAATCCAATAAAATTGTTTTCGAGCCGATTGACCACATTCCTGTCTCCATTTATGGTTCCTCCCAGCAAATTGGGCCGGATATCACCCGATCTGTACCGCACGATGCCATCCATGGTAGGATATATGGCGCCTTTGCTAATCCGAAATTGGGTACGGGCTATTTCAATCCGTTCCAGGGCAGTTAGCAGGTCCAGGTTGTTTTCCAAACCTTCTTCAATGAGATAAACCAAATGGGGATCATTGAAAAATTCCTCCCAGGAGATATCACCTATGCTGGACGAATCTGTTATGTCCAGAAAAGTTTCCGGCAACGGTTCCATTTCGGGTAATTGTGGTACCTCTATGCTTTTGCAGGCATATACCAGAGAAAGGGCGCAGGTTGCTGCAATAAGACGCAAATAATACTGGTTACGTAAAAACATGAATTTTTTCGTTCAATTATTCGAAAAAGATACTGGAGCCTCCTTTTCCTTAAAGACAGGTTCCGGCTCGGAACTAATTTTTTTAAAGGTAAAATGGGCAAAGATCACGTAAAGCCCGGGGATGACGATCAATCCAAAAATGGTACCTATCAACATCCCTCCTGCAGCGGCAGTACCAATGGACCTGTTGCCCAGAGCACCTGCCCCGGTGGCCATGGCGAGCGGAAGCAAGCCCGCAATAAAAGCAAAGGATGTCATCAAAATGGGCCGGAGCCTTGTCACGGCACCTTCTACTGCTGCCTGTATTACGCCATGTCCGGCATCCCTTTTCTGAATGGCAAATTCCACAATCAAAATGGCGTTCTTTCCCAGGAGTCCGATCAACATGATCAGTGCCACCTGTGCGTAGATATTGTTTTGCAAGCCCAGAACGTATAATGCGAAGAATGCACCAAAAACCCCAATCGGGAGGGATAAAATCACGGGTAAAGGCAATAGAAAGCTTTCGTACTGGGCAGACAAAATAAGGTAAACAAACAGCAAGCAAATCAGGAAAATAACGATGGCCTGATTACCGGATCCCACTTCTTCCCTGGACATGCCATACCAGTCGTGGCCATATCCCTGGGGTAATTTTTCTGAGGCAATCCTTTCAATGGCAGCGATTACATCTCCACTACTATAACCCGGAGCTGCAGCTCCTTTAACAGTAGAGGAATTGTACATGTTGAAACGGGTCAACTGTTCCGGACCGTAAGCTTTCTCCATGGTAAGAAAAGAAGAAATCGGAACCATTTCTCCCACATTGTTCTTGACATGCAAATTCATCACGTCTTCCGGCCGAGCCCTGTATTGAGGCCCTGCCTGCAGCATTACATCGTACATCTGCTCAAAACGCACAAAGTCAGATACATACATACCCCCCAGTAAAACCTGCATGGTACTCATGGCTTTGGCTATGGTTACCCCATTCTTGGCAGCCATATCCTGGTCAATTTTCACCAGAAACTGAGGGAAAGTAGGATCAAAATCCGTAAAGGCATTGTTTATCTCCGGTGCCGCTTCCAGTTCTTCAATCAATTCGTTGGTGATGGTAGCCAAACGGTCGAGGTTTCCAGTACCTGTCTGGTCCAAAACCTTCATTTGAAACCCACTGGAATTTCCAAACCCAGAAACGGTAGGAGGCAAAAAGAAGTCAATTTTGGCATCTGATATGCCTTCAGTCAAAGCCCTGAATTCATCCAGTGATTGTTGGATGGGAAGATTTTTCCTTTCATCCCAGGACTTCAGGTTAACCATGGCCATCCCGTAAGATGCACCTGAAAGCCCGTTCCCTAGGGAATAACCCGCCAGGCTGGAAACAGATTCAACAGCCTCATTGCCTTCCAGGTTTTGAATCAATTCGTCCAACACCTTTTCTGTTCTTTCCACGGTAGCACCTGCCGGAGTGGTCACGTTGACATACACCATGCTTTGATCCTCCGTGGGAATAAATCCGGTAGGAAGTATTTTACTGATCCCCCAGGTAGCCACGAAAAAACCCACCAAAATAAAAGTTGTAATGCCTCGCCTGGGGACTATATAGGTAATGTATTGGTAGTATTTGCCCTCGAAGAAATGGTAGGTACGGTTAAACCAATCGAAGAAACGCTGCAAAACGGTCCGTTTTTTCTCCTGACCATAATGGTTTTGAAGAAGGATGGCACATAAGGCCGGGGTGAGGGTAAGTGCATTGATACCTGAAATAAATATGGCAAAAGCCAGGGTCAGAGAAAACTGCCGGTAGAAAATTCCAACCGGTCCAGACATAAAAGCTACCGGAATAAATACGGCAGACATTACCATGGTAATGGCAATTATGGCACCACTGATTTCTTTCATAGCGGCAAAGGTGGCCGCCCTGGGCGCCAGACCTTCCTTTTCCATCTTGGCGTGGACGGCTTCCACCACTACAATGGCATTATCCACCACGATACCGATCGCAAGCACAAGAGCGAACAAGGTCAGCAGGTTTATAGAAAATCCCAACCATTGCATAAAAAACAAGGAACCAATGAGGGCTACGGGTACAGCCAATGTTGGGATCAGGGTAGATCTAAAATCCTGCAGGAAAATAAAGACGACTATAAAAACCAGAATAAATGCTTCCACCAGGGTGACCAAAACCTCCTGAATAGAGGCATCCAGAAAACGGGACACATCATAAGAAATCTTATAATCCATTCCAGCCGGAAAAGTATTGTTTTTTATTTGCTCTACTTTCTTTTTGACATTGGCGATGACTTCACTTGCATTGGAACCCGGCCTTTGTATTACCATTACCGAGGCTGCAGGACGACCATCCATTTTAGCTATCCTCCCGTAATTCAGATTACCAAATTCAACCTCTGCAATGTCCTTGAGCCGTAATACCGAACCATCCGTATTTGCCCTGATAACCAGATTTTCGTATTGCTTGGGTTCGAAAAATTTTCCGCTGTATTTCAACACATACTGCAGCATCTGCATGTCCTTGCCAGAACTGATACCCAATTGTCCTGGAGCGGCTTCCACATTTTGATTTCTAATGGCCTCCACGACATCATCCGTAGAAACTTTGTAGGCCGTCATCCGGTCCGGTTTGAGCCAGATCCTCATGGAGTAATCCTTTGTGCTCATGATTTCAGCCAAACCTACTCCATCCACCCGCCTGAGTTCCTGCAAAACATTAAGATCCGTGAAATTATAAATAAATGCTTCATCCAGGGAAGGGTCTTCACTGGCTACATTGATATACATGAGCAAACCCTCCACCTGTTTTTCGACCGTCACGCCAGCTTTAATAGCCTCCTCAGGCAACTCGTTAACTACTGTTGAGATTCGGTTTTGAATTTCTACAGCAGCCAGGTCAGGATCGGTACCGGCTTCAAAATATACTTTAATGATTACCGTACCGCGATTACTGCTTACGGAGGTCATGTATGTCATTCCCGGCACCCCATTGATTACTTTCTCCAAGGGGGTTGCCACCGTTCTTGCTGCGACTTCGGCATTGGCTCCTCGGTATTTCGTCCTTACAGCCACTGAGGGCGGAGCAATATCCGGAAACAATTCTATAGGAAGCGTGAAAAAGGACAACAAGCCCAATAGCACAAAAAATAGGGAAATGACCAGAGATAAAACCGGCCGCTTTATAAATAATTTAAACATGATGGATTTTTCTTATGGGGTCTGTACTACTTCGGCCACTGCATTGTCCTCCGGAATAGATTGATCTGCCTCTTCCTCAGAAGCAACAATTTTCGGCTGAATGGTCATACCATTCTTGATGTTTTGTATGCCTTCAAAAACAAGGCTTTCCCCTGCTTCCAGACCGGATTCCACAATGTAATAGTGAGAAAACCTCGCCCTGGGAATAAAACTTCTCATCTCCACCTGATTGTCATCACCCACCACATAAACAAAACTTCTGTCCTGTATTTCGAATACGGCCTTTTGGGGTATGATGATGGCGTTTCGAACACGGTTGGTCAGGATGATTTTACCTGTAGATCCATGCTTCAATATTTTGTTGGGATTAGGAAACCGTGCCCTGAAAGCAATAGAACCTGTGTTGGCATTAAACTCACCCTCCATGGTTTCGATCAATCCTTTATATGGATAAGGCGATCCGTCTGCTAAAACCAACTCTACCACATTGTTTTCAGCCGTTTCGTCCTTGGCCTTGATGTATTCCAGGTATTCACGCTCTGAAACATTGAAATAAACATGTACCGAACTTACATCGGATACCGTAGTCAGTAGACTGCCTTCATCAATCAGGCTTCCTGTTCTAAGGGGTATCCTGTCTGTAATGCCATCAAATGGGGCTCTGATTTCTGTGTAAGAAAGTTGTACCTCTGCATTGGCTTCTGCGGATTTCGCTTCTTCAATTTTGGCCATCACAGCATCATATTTGGCACGGGTAAGGTTCAATTCGGATTCCGAAATCACATTGTTATCCACCATGATCTTAAGCCGCTCCACCTCAAACTCCATTACTTTGGCCTCGGCTTTGGCACTTTCCAGGTTTGCCCTTGCCTTGGCCAGATCGGCCTTGTACTCCTGATCGTTGGTTTTGAAAAGGATTTGTCCCTTTTTAACCTGCTTTCCTTCATCCACAAACACCGTTTCGAGAAAACCTTTAACACGTGCCCTCAATTCCACATTCTGGATGGCTTTGATATCTGCCACATAATCCCTGTGCAAAATGGTATCTTTGGCCACCACCTTTATTACCGGGAATTCTTTGATTTTGGCTGTATTACCAGCCGTTTTATTTTCCTGACTACATGAAAAAAATGCGCTGCCAAAAAAAAGAAAAATCATTATCCAATTTTTACTCAATTTACCTCTGTTCATTACCAATTCTCCTACTTAATATACCTACATTAAAGCATCTATTCACCTATTTAAAATACTTTAAAACCAGACATATTTACTATTTTTTATTTGGGAAAGCAAGCGTAAAATTACGCATACCTGTCTTTGGTAAGATCAACGGGGAAAATCTGGTATGAACATTCCTCCTGCTTTTGTATTTCAAAGATGTTAATACAAGAGCATTCCTGAATATTTGCTTATAAAGTCAAATGGACGAAATGATATTATTTGGAAACGCATTGTCTTAAAATGAAAATATCATTTCCCATCTTGTTGTATATTTGTTTTCCCTTTATGTAGAGTAGCGTTATATGATTAGAATATTTACGGCTTATTTGTTTTCCACTTTAACCTGTCTGTCGGCAGGGGCACAGGAAATCCCCCAACCCAGAAATTACCTGGCCTACCAGGTTCAGGAAAATTTAACCATGGATGGCCTGCTTGATGAATCGGCCTGGCAAAAAGCTCCCTGGTCGGATCCATTTCTGGATATTCGGGGAAAGGAATTTCCAGAACCAGTACAGCGTACCCGAATGAAAATGTTGTGGGACAAAGAAAACCTTTATATAGCCTTCCATTTGGAAGAGTCCGATCTCTGGGCCACCTACACTGAAAGGGAATCCGTTATTTTCCAGGAAAATGACATTGAAATTTTTATCGACCCGGATGGGGACACTCACCATTATTACGAAATTGAAATCAACGCATTGGGAACCCTCTGGGACCTTCTGATGACGCGTCCCTACAAAAATGGCGGCAAACCCATCAACGGCTGGAACATCAACGATTTTCAATATGCCGTGCATCTGGAAGGTACTTTAAATGATCCTTCAGATACCGATCAATTTTGGGCCCTGGAAATGGCCATTCCCTGGAAAAGCCTTTCTCAGTCAGGACCCCGGTACAGAGCCCCTGAGCCGGGTGAACACTGGAAAATAAATTTTTCCAGGGTGCAATGGCAAATCGAAGCAGAAGGAAATGGCTATAAAAAGAAACTAAATCCTGAAACCGGCAAAACCTATCCTGAAGACAACTGGGTTTGGTCTGCCATGGGCCCGATCAACATGCATATTCCCGAACGCTGGGGATATGTGCAATTCTCAGAAATCACAGTTGGGGAAGGTACAGCTTCATTTCAGATACATCCCGACGAAAAAGTAAAGGCCGAATTGAGAAAATTTTATGAGGCACAGCGGAAACTTTTTGCCAGCACAGGGCATTACAGTAAGCATCGCAGCGAACTGGGTGTCGAAAGTGACTTAAAAGATGTTTCCTTTGAAGTCAGTGAAAGCAGGTTTAAAATTTCTGCTCCCTCCACCATAGCGGGAAAAGGGCGGTGGTATATCACCGAGGATAGCAGGATATGGCAGGAATAAAGGGGAATGCAATGCGTGCTTTTTGAAAAATTCAGGATTACTGCATGGGAAGACAATCGTAATGGAGATGAGGAAAATAACACATTTGATTTTAGGAGTAACAATACTTTCCGGACTATTGATGGCTTGTGATAATGCTGCTTCAGAAAACCGTTCCCTGGTCAATATACTTTTGGTGGATGCCCCCGGAGATTTCGAACAGGTCTGGATAGAAGTTCTGGGCGTAGAAATATTGCCTGCTGGTAGCAGGGGCAGTGCTGAAAATGCCAGTTGGATCCACTTACCCTACCAGGCTGCAAGCAATATGGTGCGGATAAGTGATCTGGTCAATGAGGAAAGGTTATTGATAGGAAGAACTGAAATACAGTCAGGCATGGTTTCAAAAATCAGACTTCTGCTGGGGAATGAATTGTACCTGATCCAGGATGAAATACGAATTGACCTGGACAAGGATTCGGATTTTGAAAATAAATTAGAAATAGACATCAATGTAAACGCCTTGCCCGGCAATTCATACGATATTTACCTTGATTTTGACCTGGCACGCTCGGTGGTCCGCAGCAGCGGGGGCAATTACCAGCTGGACCCCAGGATCCGGGCATTTGAGTCCGGAGTAACTGCGGTAATCCGCGGCAGCATATTACCAAGAAATGTCAATTCGCATGTTTATGTCCGCAGTGATACCGATACCCTGACAACCCTTACCGGATCCAATGGGGGATTTTATTTACAGGGAATTCCTCCCAATGACTATCAGATCACTATTTATGCTCCTGAAATTTACAAGGATACCGCATTTAACGTTTCGGTACAAGCAGATACCCTACTGACTGTTCCAACCATTACACTCAGACCCCAATTACCCTGATGGATTCCCGGAACCAATTCTTTTCGCAGGCTATTCCAGATGATGCCGCCTACATGCAAAGGGCAATCGACCTTGCTTCTCTTGGTGAAGGACAGGTCAGCCCCAATCCAATGGTGGGTTGCGTGATTGTTTACCAGGATAAAATCATTGGGGAAGGCTACCACGAGCGGTATGGAGAGGCCCATGCGGAACCAAATGCCATCAAAGCTGTAAAAGATCAAAATCTGCTACAGGAATCAACGCTCTATGTTACTTTAGAACCCTGTGCACACCATGGAAAAACACCCCCTTGTGCCGAATTGATTGCCAGGCATCAGTTAAAAAAAGTGGTCATCGGCGCATTGGATTCCAACCCTTTGGTAGCCGGAAAAGGAATTTCCTTGCTGCAGGATGCCGGAATTGAAGTCGTCACAGGTGTTTTGGAAAAAAAAGTAAGGCATCAAAACCGCAGGTTTTTTACCAGGATGGAAAAAAAACGACCCTACATCTTGTTAAAATGGGCACAAACACTGGACAGGTTTATTGCGAGGACGAATTACGACAGCAAATGGATCAGTTCGGTCCTGAGCCGGCAGCTGGTCCACCGCTGGCGGGCAGAGGAGGATGCCATTATGGTGGGCACGCATACCGCCCATTATGATAATCCCCGCCTGAATGTCCGGGATTGGACAGGTAAAGATCCAATCCGAGTGGTGATCGACAGAAATCTCAGACTGTCACAGGCACTAAACCTCTTTGATGGTACCCAAAGGACGCTTGTATACAACCAAAGACAAGATAAAACCACCGGGCTAACTCAATGGATACAGGTGGATGCGCATTTTGACCTCAAGGCTCTTTTGGAAGACCTGCATCAGAAGAGGGTGCAAAGTCTGCTGGTGGAAGGAGGTGCTGCCTTGTTGCAGGACTTTATCCGGCAGGGACTGTGGGATGAAGCCAGGATTTTTACCGGAAACCTTCGATTTGGCCTGGGTATTCCGGCTCCTGTTATCCCGGGCTATCCCGAAATACGCCAATCTTTAGAAACTGACACTTTAGAAGTTTACATGAATCATGAGTGAAAATATTGTAGTTCCATCCGATTCCGGCAAGACCGAAAAATACGAAGCTTTGGCCCCCCAGTTAGAAGCCCTGTTTTCAGGAGAGACAGATCTGATTGCCAATCTGGCCAACATGGCAGCTATTTTAAAGGAGGTTTTTGGTTTTTTTTGGGTAGGATTTTACCTGGTAAAAAATGAGCAGTTGGTCCTGGGGCCTTTTCAGGGCCCGCTGGCCTGTACCCGGATAGGTTATGGTAAGGGCGTCTGCGGCAAGGCATGGGAAACGAAGCAAACCCAGCTAATCCCTGATGTGGAAGCTTTTCCAGGGCACATTGCCTGTAGTGCTGCCAGCCGCTCAGAAATTGTAGTGCCCCTTCTGAAATCCGGAAAGGTCATGGGGGTATTGGACATAGATTCCGATAAACTGGCAGATTTTGACCAGATTGACCAAACACAACTGGAGAAGCTGGTCTCCCTGATCCCTGTTGAGGATTAATTTTTGCTTTTCAATCCAGGAAAACTTACGTAAGAAGGCAAAGTTCCCTGCTTACTTTTCCCTACCAATCCATGCCAGGTATTTTGCCCGGACAAAAAAAACCAAACAATGGAGGGATTTTCAAAAAGCTCCTTTAATTTCACCCTATGAAAATTTGCTTTGCCTCCAATAATCCCAAAAAGCTGGAAGAAATCAGGGCTGCTTTGGGTGATCAATTCGAAATTGTTTCATTGGCCGATATCGGGTGCTTAGAAGAATTGCCTGAAACTGGTAATACGCTTGAGGCCAATGCCTTTCAGAAAGCCCGGTATGTGAAAGACCATTTTGGGGTAGACTGTTTTGCAGATGATACCGGCCTGGAAGTGGAAGCCCTGGATGGGGCACCGGGTGTTTATTCGGGAAGATTTGCAGGTGAGCCCAGGAGCGATGAAAGAAATGTTACCCTGCTGCTGGAAAAAATGGAGCAAAAAGAAAACCGAAAAGCGGCTTTTCGAACGGTCATTGCCCTGATTATTCAGGGAAAATCCTATTCCTTTGAGGGAAAAGCAACAGGAAAAATCATCCGGCATCGATCCGGCAGTAAGGGTTTCGGTTATGATCCGGTATTTCAGCCTGATGGTTATGAAAAAACTTTTGCGGAATTGAGCATGCCCGAAAAAAATGCCATCAGCCACAGGGGAAAAGCGGTGAGGCAACTGGCGGCCTTTTTAGCAAAAAATTATGCTTAACCATAGCTGGAATTGGAATCCAAATTACCGGTTGATACAGATTAAACCGGGCCCCGGAAAAGCGAAAATGTTTGCCAACAGAAGAGCAAGTGCGCATTATGAAATATTTATAAGCAGATGAATAAACCTTATATCATAGGCATTACCGGCGGAAGCGCCTCGGGTAAAACCCACTTTCTGGATAAATTGCTCCATGCCTTTGAGCCTGAACAGGTCTGTTTGATTTCCCAGGACAACTATTACAAGCCAAGAAACCTGCAGCCCCTGGATGAAAGGGGCATCCATAATTTTGACACCCCCCATTCCATTGATTTCGAACAGTATGCTTCAGATATCCGGGATATTCAGGGCGGAAAAAGTATTACCCGGCAGGAATATACCTTTAATAACCCCAATAAGAAACCGAGAATACTGAACTTTAACCCGGCACCTGTGGTGGTGGTGGAGGGCATTTTTGTACTGTACTATCCGGAACTTGCCAACCTCCTGGATCTCAAGGTTTATATTGATGCCAAAGACCATATCAAACTGAAGAGAAGGATCGTCCGGGATAAAGTGGAGCGGGGATATGACCTGGATGATGTTTTGTACCGGTATGAGCGGCATGTAATGCCTACCTACGAAAAGTACATTGCTCCCTTTAAACATGACGCTGACCTGATCGTCCCCAATAACCATGGTTTTGAAAGGGCACTGGAGGTAATTAAAATATTTTTAAGGGAAAAAATAAAGTAGGCAGGTTAAGAAGACAGGAACTTTTTCTGGTAAAACAGGTTATTTGTGGTTTTACTCAGGTCCATTCTCTGCTAAAATACTGATTAGCAATAGTTTTGTTCATTTAATTTATTTACTATAACACCACTTTTTTGAAAATTCTTTTTTATATTTGCGGCCCATGGTAAATGACTGGAAACATAATAAGTTGATACGTGAAAGGCTGACACTGCTAGTGGTCATGCTCTTTTGTGTCTTTGTTTCTTCCTCTCAATTTGCGGTAGATATTGATGTAAATTCCTCCGGTGTTGACATACAACTAGATCTGAATGGGGCTCAGGAAGAGGAGCCTTCTCAGAGTGGGGACCAAACTTTCATCCATACGGCCATTGATGCAGTGGTACCCTTTGTTTTGGTTGTTTTTGACCATGCCTACCACTTTATTTATGAGATTGCCGGAGCTGAAAGCCCCAAAGTAAATTTTTACCTGGACGTAGAACCATCTTACAATCATTTATTTGAAATACTTTTTGAGCAGATCATTTCGGTTAATGCTCCCTAAGCAAATCTTTTTCTTTCCATTATTTCTACATCCTGCGGATTAGCCAAGGGTACGTAGATCTTTCCTTAGTTAACAAATAATTAATCAATAACCATGAAAAACAAAGGTATTATCGTTTTTTTAACGGTGGTCATTACGGGATTATGCCTGTACTATCTATCCTTTACCCTGGTATCCAACAGTGTTCAGGAAAAAGCCACTACTTATGCAACCGACGAATCGGGCAATATAGACTTTGACAAAAGGCAAACATATCTGGACTCTGTATGGAGAGAGCCCGTGTATAATTTTCTGGGCATTCCATTTACCTATCAGGAAGTAAAAAACACAGAGCTGGGGCTGGGCTTGGATTTACAGGGAGGCATGCATGTGACCCTGGAGGTGTCTCCTGTAGAGATTGTAAAAGGCCTTGCCGGAGGAAGTAAGGACCCGGAGTTTAACCAGGCAGTAGAAATGGCAAGAGAGCGGGCAAAAACCGAAAATGACCTGTTTGTCAATCTCTTTTATCAAGCATGGCAAGAACTGGCCGGTGACCGGCAGCTGAACACCATTTTTGCCACTGCGGCAAACAGGGGCCGAATCTCATTGGAATCTTCTGATACGGATATCCTCAATATCATCGATGATGAAGTGGAAAATGCCATTGACCGCTCTTTCAATATTCTAAGAACGCGGATTGACCGCTTTGGTACCTCGCAACCCAATATTCAGCGGATCCAAAATACCGGAAGGATTCAAATCGAACTTCCTGGTGTAGACAATGCAGAGCGGGTAAGAAGTCTGTTACAGGGAGTGGCAAAACTTCAATTTTGGGAAGTAGCTGAAATAGACCAATATGGCGATGCCTTACAGCAAGTCAATACATTTTTGGTGGAAGAGGCGGCGAGCCAAAAGACAAATACAACCGATGCAGATACTGATGCCCTGGCAGATACCACCGATTTGGAAAGTGATCTGGCCAGGCAACTGGCTGAAGGCGGCTCCGAAACTGACTCTTTGGGAACCAATGTTTCTCCTCTCTTTTCTCTATTGAAAGCCAATTATGGCCTTGTTTACGAAGTGAGGGACACCATGACTATCAATCGTGTTTTCAATAGGGAGGATGTGCAGGCCTTGTTGCCTAGAGACATTCGCTTCATGTGGTCGGTTAAACCTCAGGTCCAGGATGAAATGGAGTTATTGGAATTGCATGCCATCAAAGCACCGAGAGGAACAGATCAGGCACCTTTGGAAGGCGATGTGATTACAGATGCAAGGCAATCCCTGGATCAAACTTCCAGGCCTGCCGTTAGCATGCAAATGAATGCTGAAGGAGCCAGAAACTGGCGACGACTGACTGCAGAAAACATAGGCAACAGAATCGCGGTGGTCCTGGACAATTACGTGTATACTGCTCCTACGGTACAGGGTGAAATTCCTTCAGGCCAATCGGAAATCACGGGTAATTTTACCATGGAAGAAGCCAAGGATCTGGCAAATATTCTTAAATCCGGTACACTACCAGCGCCTACCAACATAGTTGAAGAAGCGATAGTCGGGCCCACGCTGGGCGTGGAGGCAAGAAATCAAGGTATCAATTCCATGATTGCGGGTTTGGTCCTGGTAGTGTTGTTTATGGTAGCCTACTATTCCAAGGGCGGTTTGGTGGCCATTGCTGCCTTGCTCTTCAACATCTTCTTTATACTGGGTATTCTGGCTCAATTGGGTGCCGCACTTACGCTTCCAGGCATAGCAGGTATTGTACTGACCATCGGTATGTCCATTGATGCCAATGTACTGATTTTTGAAAGAATCAAGGAGGAATTGAGAAACGGGGCAGGCATATTGCAGGCGATTAGCAGTGGTTATGATAAGGCATTTAGTGCCATTCTTGACTCCAATGTCACTACTTTTCTTACCGGTGCTATATTGTACTCTCTAGGTCAGGGACCTGTCAAAGGTTTTGCGATTGTGTTAATGATCGGTATTGCATCTTCCTTTTTCTCCGCTGTATTTATTACCCGGGTAATTGTGTACTGGATGAGCAAAAAAGGAGAAAAGAGTACCATCGCTTTTGCCACCCCCTTCACCAGGAACTTATTGTCCAACCTCAATATAGATTTCCTGGGCAAAAGAAAAATAGCTTACCTGATTTCAACTTCCATAATTATCATAGGTATGATACTGGCGCTCACTTCCGGTTTAAAATTTGGAGTGGACTTTACGGGTGGAAGATACTACATCGTGGAATTTAATGAACCTGTGCCTGCTTCTGAACTAAAAGTGGGTCTGGACAATGAATTTGCCGGATCTGTGGAAGTGAAAACCTATGGGGCAAACAATATTCTAAAGGTAACCACCTCTTATCTTGTCAATGAAGACAACGAGGAAGCCAACAGGGAGGTGGAAAACAAAATTAAAGAGGGTATTGCCAGTGTGACCGGTTTCAACTTTATTGAGGATGCCACGCAAATGTCTGATGGGGCTTTTGCCATCACCGGTTCCAATAAAGTGGGTGCCACGGTTGCTGATGATATCAAAAACTCTTCCCTGGAGGCCATGTTTTTTTCATTGGTA
This sequence comes from Cyclobacterium plantarum, assembly GCF_011290685.1. Taxonomy (GTDB): domain Bacteria; phylum Bacteroidota; class Bacteroidia; order Cytophagales; family Cyclobacteriaceae; genus Cyclobacterium; species Cyclobacterium plantarum. The sequence continues at coordinate 47,484 of NZ_JAANYN010000003.1, read as the reverse complement.
GCCATATTCCTCTACATACTGCTGAGGTTTAGAAAATGGCAATTTTCTTTGGCGTCCATCGTGGCTTTGATACACGATTCCTTGTTTGTGGTGGCAGCTTTTGCCATTGCAAGTGCCTTTGGAGCCACATTTGAAATCGACCAGGTATTTATAGCTGCCATGCTGACGGTAATCGGTTATTCCATCAACGATACGGTGATTGTATTTGACCGGATCAGGGAAAACATTGAAAACCGGGGTACCGGCAAGCTGGTAAAAATGTTCAATGATGCCATTAACCAAACCATGGGCAGGACCTTGATTACTTCTGCCACCACCCTTATAGTGGTATTGGTCTTGTTAATTTTTGGCGGTGAGGTGTTGAGAGGATTTTCCTTCGCCTTATTGATCGGAGTTTTGGTTGGTACTTATTCTTCCATTTACATCGCTACTCCGGTAGTAGTCGATCTGATGAAGCGGGAATTGACCAAAGACCCGGATACCCCGACACCGGCACCAAAGAAAAAAGTAGCCTGATCCATCACAATTTATCTGAAAATAAAAGTCAGTTCCCTGGGGACTGGCTTTTATTTTGTTTTAAATGCAAAATAAATACCCTGAACGGGGTATTGCCTGACTTAGCTCTCTGATTTAACTTGCATCAAATTTAAAATCTATCGATGCAATTGTCTTTTTATTTCATAGCCTTACTTTTGGGGATTCTGTTTTCTGGAATTTACCTCATCATAGGATCTGGTCAAAAAGAATATAAAAGAATCAATCCCCTTGTATTGTTAATATTAATAACCGGATTGCTCTCTGAAGCCATCTGGAACTATACATTGGCTTCAGGAAAGGAAAACTGCCTGCTTTACAATATTTTATATGTTTATCTCAGGCCTGCAGTAATGCTCCTTCTTTACAGCCAATTGCCATACAGTTGTCACCTGCAAAAAAAAGTACTGCCCACCATTGCGGTATTTTTACTGCTTGGGCTGGTTATCAGCCTTTATTTTCAATCCATTTTCACCAATATCCAGTCCTACACTTACCTGATTGGGCATGGTTTGGTACTGTTCTATAGCCTTATTTTTTTCAAGGATATTTTGGTTCAAAGTAAATTCAAAGACACCAATTTGCTTTCCCTTCCTTATTTTTGGATGGCTACTTTGGTATTGTTTTCATTTGGGGAAAGTTATATATTTTTCATTCTCACCTATTATTTCCCCAATCTGGGCACCTATGGCATGGGCCATGTATTTCAGTGGGTACAGTTTTTCGGAGGAATGATGTACCTGTCTTTTGGGCTTTCCTTTTACGCTCCCCTGATTTTTAATCGACGATATAGCTACTAAGTCAGCGGTAAGTAAAAAAATAATTTTTAATTTTAGCCATTAGATGTAGCTTTACGGCTTAATTTTAAAAACGCTTTGTATGTCTTATTTATTTACTTCGGAATCGGTTTCCGAAGGGCACCCCGATAAAATTTCAGATCAGATATCAGATGCTATCATAGACCATTTTTTGGCTTTTGACCCCAATTCCAAAGTGGCATGCGAAACTTTGGTTACCACAGGTCAGGTAATACTGGCCGGTGAGGTCAAGTCTAATACCTATCTGGATGTACAAAAAATTGCAAGGGATGTTATCAACAGGATTGGCTATACCAAAAGTGAATACATGTTTGATGGCAGTTCCTGTGGAGTTTTGTCTGCCATTCACGAACAGTCGCCAGACATCAATCAGGGGGTGGATCGAAGTGATCCTGAAGAGCAGGGAGCCGGGGATCAGGGCATGATGTTTGGCTATGCCATTAATGAGACGGAGAGTTTTATTCCACTCGGATTGGACCTGTCACACAAGCTTTTAAAAGAATTGGCTGTCCTGCGCAGGGAAAATGACCAAATCAAATACCTCAGACCGGACTCCAAGGCACAGGTGACGATTCAGTACAGCGATACCAATGTTCCAGAAAAAATCAATACCATCGTGGTTTCCACCCAGCACGATGATTTCGCAGCCGAAAGTCAGATGCTGGAAAAGATTAAAAAAGATATCATTGAGATCCTTATTCCCAGGGTTAAGGCCCAATTGCCCCCTTCCATTCAAAAGCTGTTCACCGAGGAAATCACCTACCATATCAACCCAACAGGTAAATTTGTCATTGGTGGGCCTCATGGTGATACCGGTCTTACGGGAAGAAAAATTATAGTAGACACCTATGGTGGCAAAGGAGCGCATGGTGGAGGAGCCTTTTCAGGTAAAGATCCTTCCAAAGTGGATCGCTCAGCAGCCTATGCTACCCGGCATATTGCCAAAAACATGGTGGCTGCAGGAATAGCAGATGAAGTTTTGGTCCAGGTGTCTTATGCCATTGGTGTGGCCAAACCCATGGGACTTTACGTGCATACCTATGGCACCTCCAAGGTGAATTTATCCGATGGAGAAATTGCCGGAAAAATAGAAAAATTGTTTGATATGCGCCCTTTTGCCATTGAAAACCGCCTGAGGCTCAGGAATCCTATTTATGAGGAAACAGCTGCTTATGGGCACATGGGCCGGGAGAGCGAAGTGGTTTCCAAAACATTTTTCTCACCCGACAAGGCCTCCATTACATTGGATGTGGAACTCTTTACATGGGAAAAACTAGACCATGTAGACATCATTAAAAAGGAATTTGGCCTTTAAACAAAAGATTAACCAATAATAAAAAGGCAGCCGTTCAGGTTGCTTTTTTTTTTTTCAATTATAAAGGTAAATTGAAGTGTTGTTAAAATTTTCCCTACCTGATTTACCCTAATCAATCATGAACCACACTTCCAACTATTTGAAAAGTAGCCTCGACCTTTTGCATTCGTATAAAAACCTGGGTGAAAAGGCCATGGAACAAGTCTCCGAAGAAAAGCTTTTTTGGCAATATAACGAAGACAGTAACAGCATGGCAACCATCGTCAAGCACCTTTCGGGAAACATGCATTCTCGCTGGACTGATTTTTTGACAACAGATGGAGAAAAACCCTGGCGGGAACGCGATGGTGAGTTCGAAAATGACATCAAAAACAAGGAAGAGATGATGCAGGTATGGGAAAAGGGATGGAAGGTGCTTTTTGATGCGCTGGAATCCCTTACCGAATCCGATTTTGAAAAAAAGGTTTTTATAAGAAATGAGGCCCATACCGTTGTTGATGCCATCAACAGGCAACTTGCCCATTATGCCTCCCATATAGGACAATTGATCTATTTGGGGAAAATGCTGGCCACAGGCCCCTGGAAAAGCCTGAGCATCCCAAAGGGACAATCAAAAACATTCAAAAAGCCCTAATGAATGTATAGAATTGCGGTACTTTATGAAACAATAAAACCAAACTACCACGGCGATCCATGTCAACAACCGAATCCAATCCCGAAAAACTATATGAAAACCTGGCCTACCGGGACCTGATGACCTGGTTACAAAAGACCAAAAAAAAACCCTCCTTACTAAACCGGATGACCAAAGGAACACAAAGGTCTATCAATAACCTGATACCTGAAAAAATCCATAAAGCCATCACCTACGCCATAGAGAAAATGGTCAAAGGGGTCTTGAGCGGAAATGAATACATAGGCCCCAAGGCCTATCCCATCGATCGATTAAGCCTTAGGGAATACAAAGCCCGGAAAAGTATAAAGCTATATACCAAAACAGCTTCTGTAGAAGGAGCCTTAACCGGTGCCGGAGGTATATTGCTGGGTTTTGTGGATTTACCCGCTTTTCTGGCCATCAAAATGAAAATGCTCTTTGAAATTGCAGCCGCTTATGGTCACAATGTACGAGATTACAAGGAGCGGGTGTTTATCCTGTATATTTTCAAATTAACCTTTTCCAGCCAGAAAACCAGGAATGAAACCATTGCAGATCTGGAAAACTGGACAGACCATGCCCAAGCTCTGCCGGATAACCTGAATGATTTTGATTGGAGAAATTTCCAACTGGAATACAGGGACTACATGGACCTGGCCAAACTCGCCCAGCTGATTCCGATCATTGGAGCAGGGGTAGGTGCCATTGCCAACTATAAATTGAGTCAACAGCTGGGGCAAATGGCGATAAATGCTTACCGACTGAGGTATTTTTTAGATAAAATAACTGGTAAACCCTAAGTTTATTTCAAATATACCCGCTCCCCTTTTTTCGCACTTTCCTTTGCCGCATCCAGGATTTCCACTACTATCATGTTGTTTTCCAGGGAGGAAAGGTCTCTGGCACCGACTTTTACTTTGCCTCTGACCACTGCCGCCAAATAAGAAAACGGATCATCATAAGGATAAGGCCTTTGGGATAACATTTCTGTTTTCTCCTGATTTTCACCTGTTCCCCTGCTGATCAATCGGGTATTGTTTTTGGCAATTAAATAGCCAGTGCTACCATATACTTCCATGTCCTTCCTGCTAAAAGGCCAATTCCAGGAAGCCTGAATGACCCCCTGGGTTGTAGGGTAGTCCAATAAAATGGTGGCTTCATCATCCACTTTAGGATAAATATGGGGCTTGATTTGCTTGAGTTCAGCAGTTACCGCAACCGGTTTTTGCCCGTCCATCAGCCAGGTCATCAGGTTGGCACCATAGCAGCCAAAGTCTATCACCGCGCCTCCGCCATTTAAAACAGGATCTGTGAGCCAATCCAAAAACTCCTGATTCACACCAATTTCCTTCGGCCCTTCATGGCCATCATTGATCACTACTCTTCGCAATGGTCCGATGGCTGAATTATCCTTCACCCGCTCTTTAACTTCATGGTTGCTGGCATACCAGGTGGTTTCATAATTGGTAAGCAAATGAATATTGTGCTCTCTGGCCAGGGCTTCCATTTTCTTTGCATGCTCCATACTTACCGCCAAAGGCTTCTCTACCATCACATGTATCCCGAGCGGAGCACAGGCCTGAACGACTTCCAAATGTTCATAAATGGAACCAAATGCAGTTACCGCTTCCGGCCTTACCTTTTCAAAAAGGCTTTCCATATCCTTGTAAACCAAATCCATGCTTATGTCATGGCGGGACAAATACCTCTCGGCCAGATCAGTATTGGGCTCCACGATTCCGACAATTTCAATATCTCCTTTATCCTCCCTGCCCAGGATCCAATTAACATGGGAGTGGGTAAGACCGACAACTGCAATCTTTACAGGGTCCTGTCCCATTGAATGATGCAGGCTTAACAGGCTGGCCATCAGCACAAATATCCATTTTTTCATATTCAGTTATTTTTAAAGGGTTGAATGATTCTTTGAAAGAATCCGGTTCCATTCTTTTTTCTTTTCTCTCTTGCTTTGATCCGGCGATTTTTCTTCTGCTGTTTCCCTTTGACCAATACGGACCTGGCAGAAATACCCACCTGACCACTATACCAGGGTTGTCTGCCGGCAATATTGACGTTGGGCTTGTAATCTACGGAAAAATTTACACCCAAAGCAGTAAACTCCAATCCTGCCACCAGGTCAAGTCCCAACATTGGATTGCCATAAGTTTGAATAATCTGCATGGATTCCGGTATTTTTTCCTGGCTTTCTCCTATACCCAATGAGATTCCTGCCCCGTAATAGTAGTTCAGCCTTTTGCTCAATATCGGGCGGTGTTTTTGAAGCAAGGCATGAAATGAGCTGTTGACATTAAAATCAGATTGCAATATGCCTTCTACTGTAAGTCCTTTCTGAATGCGCTGCTGCACAGAAAGCCCGATGGTCCGGTATTGATTGTTATTGCCGAAACGCAATCCTAAAGAACTTCCATAGCTTTGTCCAAAAGATTCACCCCAAGAAAATAATAGTAATAAAAATAAAACCAGATTAAATTTTTGCATGTGTTGCCAGTAATTTTGACACTTCTCCAACAAAAAACCAGCCAAATCATGGCATTGGGCGCAATAGGTTCAAACAGCCAACTGAATGTATTCCATAGAACATATTTCCTTTAACAGAATATTGCCTGAATAGATCTATTGCGAAAAGCAATTAAATAATTAAATTGAAAGTAAATCCAATGGAATCGACACGATTAAAATCATCATTAAACTCACCGGGCAATGATTATTATAATCGTCAAAGATTCCCCGTCCTACTGGCGTCTGCCGGGCGGTCATGTGGCTTATTAAAAACAAATTATAAACAGATGAAACCCTTCTTATGAAAACTTTACTTATTCTATTTCTTGTTGCGTTGGGTACTTTTGCAAATGCCCAGGACCTGGAAGGTGCCTGGAAACTTACCCATCAAAATGGTGACCCTGTAAATGACCGGGAATTTATTAAAATATATCAAGACGGCTATTTTGCCGTTGGCGCAAAAGAAATAGCAGGTAATAAATTTCTTATGGCAGGGGGTGGAAACTACAAATTGGATGGAAATTCTTATGATGAAAAGTTGGATTTTTTGACGCTGGATCCCGAGCAAGTAGGCACCACCAATACCTACACCCTGGATTTTGCCAATGAACGAATGGTCATTTCCGGAAAAATAAAAGGTGAGGACTTGATTGAAATATGGGAAAAAATATCTTCCAAAGAAGATGAGCTTACCAGAAACTGGGTGATTACCGGAAGAAAAAGAGATGGAGAAATATCAAAAATGACTCCGGGAGCAAGGAGAACAGTAAAAATATTGAGTGGGGGCAGGTTCCAGTGGATCGCTTTCAATTCTGAAACCAAAGAATTTAGTGGTACCGGAGGGGGAACTTATGAAGCCGTTGATGGAAAATACACAGAGCATATCACCTTCTTTTCGAGGGACGACAGCAGAGTAGGAGCCTCCCTGAATTTTGATTATGAAGTGATTGATGGAGAATGGCACCACAGTGGCTTAAGCTCTACGGGCAACCCCATTTATGAAATATGGTCACCCTACGAAGAGGCCTATCAGCCCAACAAATAATAGTTGACCATTTTCCCCAAAAGTAATAATCCTGATGGGTGAATTTACCAATGACGATAAGAGAAAATTTCTCGTCTCCAATGTCTTGAAAGGATTCTTCTATCTGGGCATTTTGCTGTTACTTTTTCTCCTATTGAGGCAATTTAGCAGTGAGGAGGAAAGATACTCCTGGTTTGGTGGCATTTATGATGATGCAGCTCTGGTCATGGGTATATTTGTTTTGTCAGAAATACTTTTTGGTATTATTCCCCCGGAAGTTTTTATGTTATGGTCTCTGGAAACCTCCCTAATAGGCCCCTATCTGATCAGTATTGGAATCCTATCCGTCATTTCTTATGCTGCTGGGTTTGTAAATTTCAATCTGGGCAAGTGGGTGAAAAATAAAAAGTGGATCAGCGGGCTCCGGTTTCCCCGAATACAAAAATATTTAGGTCTTTTTGAAAAATATGGGGGCTACCTGGTCGTGGTTGCCTCCATTAGTCCTTTACCTTTTTCTGCCATATCCTTATTGAGTGGCATGGGTGGGCTGGAAACAAAGAAATACCTGTTTTTAAGCTTATTTAGAATATTAAGGTATTTTGTTTATGGCATCGTATTGGCCGGATTGGGCAATCTTTGATTACCTCGTTTTACCTCAGAATCACCCGGAAAGGTGTTGATATCGGCTTTACCATACCAGGGGAGTCTACAGACAGCCTGATTGTTTTGTACTTCCTGTCATTTCTGACACAGGCCAGGCTATATTGAATCCGAAGTTATAATCTGCTTTAGAGCGGGGTTAATATTCAACCCTTTTTTAGAATTTTTATGGTCTTTGGACAAATTCTTTCCTATTTTCGAAGCAGATTTCAATCATGAAGAAAAAACGAATAGCGGTTAATGGCTGTGGAAGAATCGGCCGTTTGACCATCAAGTTGATATTGGACAGCCCCGACCTGGAATTGGTAGCTGTAAACGACCTTACCGACCCCAAAACGCTTGCTCATTTGCTACAATATGACTCCATACACGGCAAATACGGCCAACGGATCGTTGAAAAAGGGGGCAATATTCATATAGGAGACAAGGTGATTCGGATTTTTGCTGAAAAAAACCCTCTTTTAATCCCCTGGAAAGACCTGAATATAGATGTAGTTTTTGAATCTACCGGAAAATTTACCGATCGGTCTGGTGCCGAAATGCATCTTAGGGCAGGTGCCAAAAAAGTAATCATTACCGCCCCACCAAAATCCCCGGATGTACCCATGGTGGTGCTTGGGGTAAATGAAGCCATTTTGAAAGGTGATGAAGACATAGTATCCAATGCTTCCTGTACCACCAATTGTCTGGCACCCATGGTTAAAGTGCTGGATGATGCCTTTGGGATAGTCAAAGGCTTTGTATCCACTGTTCACTCCTATACCAATGACCAAAACCTGCATGATGCTCCCCATAGGGATCTTCGCAGGGCCAGGGCAGCTGCTTATTCCATTATTCCGACCAGCACCCATGCTGCAGAAGCCATGGAGATCGTACTGCCAGAACTTAAGGGAAAAATTGAAGCATCGGCCATGAGGGTACCGGTCCCGGATGGTTCACTGACCGACTTGATAGTATTGTTAAAACAGGAAACCAGTGCCGCATCCATTAACCAGGCCTTTCTGGAAGCCTCCCAAAACAGGTTTAGAGGAATCATTGAATATGCAGAAGACCCCCTTGTTTCAATAGATATTGTGGGCAATCCCCATTCTTGCATCCTGGATTCCGGATTAACTTCTTCCATGGGAAACCTGGTCAAGGTGGTGGGCTGGTATGACAATGAATCGGGATACTCTAACCGGCTGGTGGAGTTGGTAAGCAAACTATAGTAGTTATCTGAGTCCGTTTTCCAACCAGAGAAAGGGTAAAGAACCCTCCACCCATTTATCAAAGTAATCGGAATAATCTGTTCCAAAAACCATGGACCCCAGCAGGATATCCAGATCACCATCGCCATCCATATCTCCCACGTCCATGGCCATCCAGCGCCCTTCTGCCGCAGCCGGAAAAGTACCGGCCTCAAAATCCATGGAACCCTGGTTTTCCAGATAAACAAAACTTTTTTCAGGTGCATTTTCGTAATCGGGGAAAAAGGAAATAGCGGCAATATCCACATCCCCATCCTGGTCAAAATCGGCTGGAACAGCCTTATAGGCGCCATTCAATGGATAGAAAAACTCCTCCTTGAACCGGTTGTTTCCGTCATTGATAAATATCCTGATTCCGTGATAGGGTTTTGCGATAGGGTCATAATCCGCATTGTCACCATTGGTATAAATGATGTCCATATGCCCGTCCTCATTGAAATCAAAAAGTTCGAAATAACTGGATCCGTAACTGGCTGGAAACCTCAGCACGCTTTCTTCTACAAAATTTCCATTTCCCTGATTATAATAGATGAAAATTCCTTCATCACCCTGCCCAAACAAGGCGATTATATCCTCCTTGCCATTGTTGTTCAGGTCCCTGATATAGGCTTTCGTGGCACCTGGTTTTTGGCGCAAAATCCGTTTGAGGTAATTCCCGTTTTGATCTTGCTTCCACCAGGCCAGGCTGCCTGTTTGTTTGCCGTATTCACAAATAACCATGTCTTCCAGTCCATCCCCATCCAGATCCCCTCTATCCATGTGCACCGGGCGTTGCAGGTTTCGTGCAATAATGGGAGTGGGCTGACCCGGACCATCTGGTAAGCGCATCACAAAACCCAAATCCATATCTGTGGGATTAAAGGTCCCGATTACCAAGGCATAATCATACCGCTCACCTTCATGGATCCAGACCGTTCCCTCCGGACTGGGAGCCGTTTTTTGCACCTGAAAGGCATTGTTCATGATGGCAAGGGAAGACCTCCCCACATCACTGATGTAAAACCGGTTCGGACCGCTGATATGTACCATCAATGTCATGGGATTTCTGGTCTGGCTATCCGGCCTCCTCAATGAAAATCCTTCCAATCCTATCCGGATATCATTTTCCACGGGCCCATCCAGTTTATCAGGAGCCTGTTCCAAAAAGTAGGCACTTATTTTATTGAAAACCAAAGTGTCTATGGTAGGAGACTCCGGAAAAACATTGTTTCTGGCTACAATCTGTCCAGCCCTGCCTCCTTCCATTAACCAATCTCTGGTGGTATCATCAGCGTATATTCCATAATAATGGCCCATTCTAGGTAATATGGTCTTCCAGGTTTCCTTGTCCAGAAGTGCCGGATCAGGATACTGGTGGCAGCCTGTGCAATAACTTTTAGCCAGGGAAACAGCCGGCTGGTCGATAGGATCTGGCTTTTTTTGAAAATGGCTCTTTTTTGGTTGTTTTTCCTGATTTTCCCTTGTCTTTTCATTGGAACTACTGGTACAACCACTTCCTATCAGGAAGAAAAGACAAACCTGGATTAGTAATGGGAAGATATTGACATGAAATCGCAAGGATTGGTAGCTAATTGACATGTTTGCAAGCACTGCTAATGCAGCTTTTTTTTTCATGGTTTCCGTAACTTATATACGCCTCCGGAACTGGGTTTTTCACCTTACGAAGATAAGGCATAGCATGCAAAGAAATTGGGTTTTACTTTTTTTTGATAGGTTTCCATTTCAAAACCAGTGTATCGTCAATCTCCCTGCCCTTGGTGTCAGATCCTTCTCCCCACATACCTCCCGTACCCGCCCGAAAAAAATCGAGACAGGCTCGGTTTTTTGTCGGACCAGCGCTTTTTGCGTACCTAAATGTAGCTCTTCGATTTGTTTTATTTTTTTCGGTGGGTTTCTTCTTTAAAAATTGGAATGAATACGTCATCTGTAAACTGTTGCCGGGGCGTTTTCTACAATTTGATGTTCTATAGTAGCAAAAAGTCTTGCACTGTCCATGGGCTTCACCAGAAAATCATTAAAGCCAGCTGAAAGGCCTTTTTGCCGGGCTTCTTCGGAAATATCAGCCGTGAGGGCAATGGCAGGAATATTACTGTACGCCATACCGCAATGTCCCTGCCGAATGGTTAGTATGGTTTGGAACCCATCCATGACTGGCATTTGCAAGTCCATCAAAATCAAATCAAATCCAGGGAGCAGCAATTTTTCCAAAGCTTCTTTACCATTAACAGCAAAATCTGTAATGGTGTTTTTCCAGGTTTTAAAAATTGATTTCATGATCAATCCAAATATGGGATCATCTTCTACCACCAAAAGCTTCTTTCCTCCCAGATCAAAATGAGTATTCACCAGTTCTTTCATTTTATGGCTAATAAAAAAGTGTAAAAAACATCTATTAAGTTTATTGATACATTAAAAATAAATGATTCAAAATTATATTCCAAATCATTGGGATAAACACCAATTTTATAGCGATTTGTTCCGCTTTTTAGCCCTCCATTTTTTCTGCTTAATTCATAGTATGGCTTTAGAATCAATCCTGGCTATTTTCCAAATCGAACTCAACCAAAACGTACCTATGGATATGCAACTTATTTGGTATATTGATTCTTCCCATGATCAGGAATAGGTGCTATATTTAACCCATGTTTCAGGTCAATATTTTTTGCGATGAACCAGGAGCCCCAGAATGGAATGAACATACTGCTGCGCTTCCTGCAAATTTTCTGCACGTCTGGCGGGCACCGGTCCACATGCCCCGGCAAGACCTGGATTCCATCATGGCATTGATGAATGAGGAAGAGGTTGAAAAGGCAGAAAAGTTTTACCTCCGGGAAGACAAAATCCGATATGCCATCGGGAGAGGATTTCTACGGAGGCTGATAGGCCATTACTTGAACATAGATCCCAAAATCGTATTGTTTCGCCGCAACAAGCACAATAAACCAATATTGGAGGCCTACAATAACTTCCATTTCAACATCAGCCATGCTGGTGATTGGGTGGTTTTTGCCCTGAGCAAAGCAACCATAGGAATTGATATTGAGCCCATAAATGCAACCTTTGATTACCAGGAAGTAGTAACGCAGTTTTTTGACCCTTCTGAAATTGACTTTATTACTAAATCAGCCTACCCTTACCCATCATTTTTTAAAATTTGGACCCGGAAAGAAGCTTTTCTGAAGGCTTTGGGATGGGGTTTGACTGATCATCTCCATCAATACTGCTTTCTGGATAGAAGCCGGTCTATTTCTTTACCAGAGCCCATTGAACATAGGGGTTGGCAGATAAAAAGCTTTTTAATGGAAGAAAAATATTATCTGAGCCTGGCTTATCCCAAAACAGAAATGCTACCGCGTTTTTTTGATTGGAATGCCCTTGGTAGTTCATAGGTTTTTTTGGAAAATACCTCCATATAACTGAAAATCAAGTTTAATCAAACAAGGATAACATGCCTTCTCCATCCAGAGTACCCAAAAAACTGTCTCCTTCCACAATGACTTCTTTTGCCATTTTACTTTTGGCCGCCTGCAATTTCATGATTTTCTCCTCAACGGTATCCTTGCAAATCATCCGGTATGCGATGACATGCTTTTCCTGCCCCATCCGGTAGCATCGGTCTATGGCCTGATTTTCTACTGCCGGATTCCACCAGGGGTCCAGAATATAGACATAATCGGCTGCAGTTAGATTGAGGCCGGTGCCTCCCGCTTTCAAACTGATTAAAAACACCCTTTTTGAGGGGTCTTGTTGAAATTGGTTCACCCTTGATTCCCTTTCCTTTAGGCTGGTTTTTCCATCTAGATAGGTATAGGATACATGGTTTTCCTGAAGTCTTTCCTGAACAATATCAAGCATTTTAACAAACTGGCTAAAAACCAGCAATTTATGATTGCCCGTTTTCTCCAGTATGTGTTCCAACAGCAGGTCAATCTTTGCCGAGGCATCTTTTCCCACGGCATGGTTTACCAGGCGGGTGGCATCACAAATCTGCCTCAACCTCGTCAATCCTTCCAAAACATACATTTTGGACTGTCCGGCACCTTCTTCTTCAAATTTCTTCATCAGATAATCCCGGAATTCATTTCTGTAGGCATCATACACCTTGCGTTGTACGGGATCCATCTCGCAATAAAGGTACTCTTCCGTCTTATCTGGAAGTTCTGTTAGCACCTCCTTCTTGGTTCTTCTCAGGACAAAGGGCTTGATTTTTTTCTGCAACTCATCCAAAATACCTGTATTCCCCTTTTTCAGTGGATCCAGGTAATGGTCTTTAAAGCCTTTAAAGGATTGGAAAAAGCCAGGATTTACAAAATTCATTTGTGCATACAGCTCTGCCAATCCGTTTTCTATGGGCGTCCCTGTCAGGGCTATTTTTAATTTACCGTTGAGTTTGGTGATGGCTTTATATCGAAGGGACTGCGTATTTTTGATGGCTTGAGACTCGTCGGCAATGATGATATCAAAAGTAATTTGTTTCAGAAGCTCCAGGTCATTGATTACCAGTCCATAACTGGTGAGTAAAACCTCATGCCCCTGTAGGGCTTCCACGCTATCGTATCGGGAACCATGGTGGATAAAATAATCCAGATGTGGCGCAAATTTTTCCAACTCGTCCTTCCAATTGAATAACAGGGTAGTAGGAGCCACTACCAGCACTTTTGTTCCTTGCTTCTCCCTCATTTTGCAAATCAGGCTGATGAGTTGGAGTGTCTTGCCCAGGCCCATATCATCTGCCAGGATGCCGCCCCAGCCGTATTCCTGAAGAAAATTCAGCCAATTCAATCCCACCTGTTGGTAGGGTCTTAAGTCGGCCTTTAATTTTTGGGGTATTTTGGTATTCCTGATACTGGAAAATTGCTTTAACCTTTCCTTTTTCTCTTCAATCTCTTTAAGTATTTCCGGAAAATCATGAATTTCCTCTACCTCATCCAGCAGGTTGAATTGGGTTTTGGAGATTTTGATTTGCTCCTTTTCGGTTTCTCCGGACCGAAACAGCCTGCTGAATTTACGCACCCACTCTTCCGGTAATATTCCTATGGTGCCATCCGACAATTCCACATAGTTCCGGTTTTTGTCCAGGGCACTTTTGATGTCTTTTAATTTCACCTTGTTATTGCCAAAAGCTACCTGTGCGTTGAGTTCAAACCAGTCCTGGGTGGAGCCAAATTCCATGGTAACTTTCGGTGGAAAAGGAGAATATTTTTTGATCTTGATGTTTTCCAGGCCAAATACGGTAACTTTATTGGCTTTTAAGGTTTCAAATGCTTTCATAAACCACAGGTTTTCCATAAACGCATCGTGGTTCAAATGAAAGAAACCCTGATTTCCGCCCCGCTCAAAATTAGGATGCAGGGCTTTCAAAAAAGCCAGGAATTCATCTTCGGCATCCTCATCCCTTAAATACAGTGTTTTCGTTTCGGGGTCCATGATACTGTTCCCCTCTAGTGGGTTGGAAAAAGCCCTGGGTCCATATTTCAGGGCGGGTCGGAAAATCACCAAGCCGGTTAATTCAGAAATATAGAGTTGTTTCTGTAGTAATGGGCTATGATCGGCTTCCTTGAAAAGACCGGATTCGTCCATGATTTCAATATTTTTAGACAGGGGTAGTATTATTTTCTGAACATATTCATCCACATCTTTTTCTAAAAATTGCAATACCGTATAATTGAGCAGCACCTTTAAAGTCAGCAACGCTTCTTTTGTCTGAAATGTCAGCAACCAGCGGTGCTTGTACAGGGCAAAGGCAGCGAAAAGGCTCAATTCATTTTTTTCATTTTCCATCTCCAGTTTGCCCTCATCAGTGCTGATAAGCGGATGCAGTTCATATATCAGCCCCTTTTTGCTGATCTTCAGTCCAAGCCTGGCTGGAAGAATTCTCAGTGCTGCTCCAAAGTTCTTTTTTTGAATTTTACCCTTTTGGTACTCATAGGCAGGAGCCTGATAAGTCGAAAGGTGATAGCCATCCATTGAAGTTAGAAAATCTTCAAAAAGTGAAAATATTTGATCCGTTTTCTTTTTTATTATGGCCTGGTTAAGTTTTTCTGCGGCCAATAGTGCTTCATCCATTCCTGAATTCTTGGCCAATCTTGGATCATAGGAATCGGCTATTGCTGTAAATCTGACGGAAAAATCCGAGGGCTTGTTTTTACTTCCCTTGGCCATGAAGGAAAGGATCCCCTGAAAATTATCATAATGGTCTATGACAAGTGCAAAACCGGGATTATACTTGCCCAATTCATCGGTTTTAACATTGGGAATCAGTTGGTTCGATGCCGCAAGATCGGCCATCCGTATTCCCTCTTCAATGAATTTCTTCGAAAGGCGATCAATGTGGTAAAGCCCGCGGAGGGGTCCTGCAGGAAACATGACAACCTGACCTTCGTAAAACTCAAATCCAAAGGCTTTAATAGGATCTTCCAACTGATCCAGAAGGCCCCACTTCCTCAATTGGTCTGCCGCAGCTGTCTTCCTTTGCCCGGAAGTTAGGTAATACAGGTCTCCCAGCCCCGACTGGCTGAACCTTTTTTTCAGCCATTCCAGTCCTGTCCGAACCAGGTATTTTCTTTGGAAATCCCCGTTGATGATGATTTGTTTTCCGTCATAATGAATTTTCAAAAAATGGAATTGCCCATTGATATCCACTGAATAAGTGATCCCGTTCTCTAACAATTCGGTATTGTATAATCTTTCATTAATGAATTTGCCAGGAGTTATATCCATTTTTCCCCCCAATTGAGGAATCTCCTTTTCTGAACAGGGGATGGTAATGGGAAAAGATAATTCTTCTTCTTCAGGTTCCTTCTTTTCTACTTTCAGCGTTTTCTGGTTTTCCATCCAGGGTGGTGGGAATTTTTGATAATCCACACCAGTGGTCAACGCCAGATAATAGATTGCTGCAGCCACATGTTTGCATTGATGATTTTCTATAAAATAAACACACTCGCAGGTTATGGGACTTTCTTCCGGTTTATCAGGTAATTTTTCAAAGCCTTTTTCATCCCTTAGTACATTCCGGTTAAGCTGTTCCAAACTTATACTCACTGAATAAAAAGGCTCCATATTGCCCGCTACATCAAAAAAATAAATTTCCTTGGCTGGGTCAAAGTAGATAAAATCCACTTTTCCCTCACGGAAAAGCGTAAAACCCCTGTTTAGCAAATTTGGCTCCAATAAAGATTTGATTTTGGACAGCTGACTTTTATGGAAAAAGGGAAGACTCATATTCATCCAAAATTAGTTTACTTTTTTATGGTAAAAAATTTTTTCGATAATTAGCTGCTCTTGGAAATCTGGTTTTAATTTACTAGTTTGAAGAAAATATAAACACATGGAAGCTAGATTTCTACTACAATGTATCCTTTGGATTTCTTTATTGGTTGCTTGCAATAAGACAATCGAACAAAAAGACGGATTACCACAGATTGAATTAGAAAAAATAAAGGAAATCAGTACACCTTACTCGATCGAAACCATAACTCCTTTGGAAACCGATACCGCAAATCTAATCGGAGACCACCTAACGGTAAAATTTTCAGAAAACTCCTTTTTTATTTATGATGAAAGTGCCAGAGATGCCGTCCACCAATTTGATCTTGATGGAAAATACCTGGGCAAATTCGTAGAAATCGGTGAAGGACCCGGTATGCTAAGGGGCATCAATGATTTTATCCCGACTCCCGAGGGGATGGACATCCTTAGTGTAAAAGGTGATCAGGCTGAAATTATCCGCCTGGATAAAGAAGGTCAACAGCTTGAAACCATCAGTATTGATTATATGGGAACCTCTTTTGCTCCCTTGCCCGGAGATCAATATGTGGCTTCCGGGAGTTACAATCTTCCCTTTGTAAAAAACAGGCTGGCGGTAATCAATGAAAAGGGAGAAACCATCAATGAATGGTTACCCAATACCCATGAAATTTTACCCTTTGGGGAGAAGAATTTTTATACCCTTGGTGAGCATGTTTTCTTCCATGAAATTTACAATCCCAACACCTACATGGTACAGGCAGACAGTCTCCTGCCTCGATATCAATTTGATTTTGGAAAATACAGCATTCCCGAAAGATTTTTTGAGATGGACTGGATGGCGGGTTTCGAAATGCTCAACCAACAGGGATTTGCCACCATTTCGCAGTACTGGGAGAATGAAGACAAAGCTTTTTTTGAAGTGGCTGTTCAGGTAAATGGCGAGTTGAATAAACACCAGGTCATTTTAGAAAAAGCGAGCGGGGAAGTAAGCAAAAGGATTATCTCGGCTACAGAACTAACCGCTTTTTATAGTCCTGTAGGCTTAATGGACGATCTTCTGGTATTCATCGCGCAAACGCCGGATTACCTAATACTTGAGACAGATCAATTGCCGGAGAATAGCCCTAAAATTCAAGAAGGGGATAACCCGGTTTTGTTATTCGTAGAATTTTGAGATTCCCGGACTAGTTGTTTACAACACCTTGCTGTTTTCACTTACGAACCTATATAAACTTATGCATACCTATACCCTACTTTTGCTACTTTGTATCTTATTTGTTTTCGCTGGTTGCGGCCCTTCTGAAGATAAAATTATTTTTCCCGAGAATTTAAAGACTTATCAGGTTTCAGACAGCCTTACCTTTAATCCAGACTGGTTCTCAGCTGAAAAAAAATTGGTGGTGGTTTCCAAACAACTTTATGTATTTTCCATGCCCTTTATGGACATCATAGAGGAATATGATAAGGAAATGCCAGTGATTATTGTAATTACCAGAGAAGATAAGGGTGAAATTATTCAGAGACTGACCGAATATGAGTTTCCCTATCCCTTTATACATGATCCGGATGGCTTGTTTATTGAAGAAAACCAATTATGGAAGCGTTTTGGTTATCAAGAGAAAAATACAATCGCTACATTTTTTATGGAAGGGGGTTTCATTTCCGAATTGGGTAGTGCCGAAATTGGTATGAGGCAGCTATTCAGAAAGAAATTGGATGAGTTTTTGAAATAATTGGGTACAAAATTAGTTTCGAATTGGTTCTTCCTGGTGTTTTTATTCCACTTCTAAAATCTGCAATACCTGTTCTACTGCTGCCATTTGCCGGGAAGGTGCCGCCTCTATTTTGGAGATGACCTGAACCCCGTTATACAGTGTATAAAGCAGATTAGCCATCGCCATCAGGTCTTTTCCTTTTGGAAACTCCCCCATTACCTCACCGGATTTCAGGTAGTCGAAAATAATTTTCTCGAAAACTTTTTGGCTATCTCTGAGGATTTCCTGCAGATGCTTGTCTTCCGGCATTAGGGCAGCTGTTAAATTGACGGTGAAACAGCCTTTGCGGTCCTTCCTTTCTTTGAGGGCACATTCAAATAAATTTCGGATTCCGTCCCGGGCATTGGGTTGGGAATACAATGCTTCAAGTATGGCTGCTTTGTTACTCTCCCGGTAATTTTCAAAGGCATTTAAAAACAAATCCTCCTTACCTTTAAAAGTATCATACAAACTTGCCCTGTTAATTCCCAGGTGACTGACCAAATCCTGAACAGAAGTGGCATGATAGCCTTTCTTCCAAAACAATTCCATGGCCCTGTCTAAGACTTCAGATGTATCAAAAGATTTTGCCCTTGCCATGCTTGAGTGATTGGTGGATTTCACCAAATATATATTATTGGAATAATCATTCCAAAAAATAAATAAGGAATTTTGATGCTGAAATAGACAAAAAAGTATTTCTTCCCTGATTTAATTAAGGAATCTTTGCAATAATTCCTATCATCTGAAGATACTTCATCCTTTTAAAAACGTTTTGAACCGATTGTTCTTAATCCTTCATGCTACTGTTTCCTATTTTTATTCGGAAACAAAAGCCCAATTCAAACCGTTTTGGAGGCATGAAACTGTTTGACAATAATGCCACTCCATCTAAAAATTTATTGCCAACGGACGGAACCGTGCATTACTGGGGAAAAATCATGGCTGAAAAAATGGCGGATCACTATTTTAAGGCATTGTGGGAAACCATCGCCTGGAAAAATGATGAAGCGGTGATTTTTGGAAAAAAAATGATCACCAAAAGGAAAGTGGCCTGGTATGGTGACAGGGAGTTTGAATATACCTACTCCAATATTACCAAAAGGGCCCTTCCCTGGACCCGGGAACTTATGGAATTGAAGGCCATTACTGAGAAACGAACGGGTGAGGTCTTTAATTCCTGTTTGCTTAACCTGTATCATTCAGGTGAGGAGGGGATGGCCTGGCACAGTGATGGGGAAAAAGACTTGAAAAAGCATGGTGCCATTGCTTCGCTGAGTTTTGGTGCGGAGCGAAAATTTGCCTTTAAACACAAACAAAGCAAGGAAACCGTCTCTTTATATCTGGAAAATGGCAGTTTGCTGCTCATGAAGGGCAGTACCCAAGACCACTGGCTGCATCGGCTACCCCCTACCAAAAAGGTCCTGGCCCCAAGGATCAACCTGACTTTCAGGTACATTATAATTAAATGAACAATGAGTATTGATAAACAGGGTTTAATGGTAAATTATTACGAGTTGGATGTGTGAACCCCTTCCAAACAAAATGAGCAATTCCCTGATTTTCCTTTTCCGTATCTATTTTTTGGGGGAACTGTTTGAACAAATAAACTTCATCCATAACCCACCGCCGCTGACAGGACTTCGCAGCAATCGGTTATCAAACAAAAGCTTCCTTCACCGGCAATTCATAAATCCTTTTTCCATTTAGTTTGTACAATGCATTGCACAAAGCTGGAATGTAGGGAGGCACCGGTGGTTCTCCCACTCCGGTAGGTTTCTCCTGACTTTCTATGATATGGGTATAAATCTGTTTGGGTGCCTGAGGCATGCGAATGATTTGGTAGCTGTCAAAATTATTTTGTTTGACCTGCCCATTCTCAAAATTGATGGCCGACGACATCGCAAGGCTGCTGGCAAATTGCGCCCCTCCTTCGAATTGGGATCGAATGCGATCGGTATTTACCGCTATGCCACAATCCACTGCATAATGCACCTCCGGAATGGTGATTTTACCATTTTCATCCCTGGATACTTCTACAATACAAGCCACATAAGTCAAAAAACTTTTATGTGCCGCAAAGCCCATTGCTTTCCCATCCTGAATGGATTTTGACCAATTGGCTTCTGCAGAGACCCTTTCGATTACCCTCTTCATCCTTGCGGTATCCCAGGGATAGGCCGTGATGTCCTCTCCATAATTCGGATATTCACCCTCCATTTCTTCATTGAAGCTAAGCTGCCGGTCCTCTCCCAAAAGAGACAGGATATGTTCCACTGGATCCATTCCCCGGACCTCGGCTATTTCATCCAGCATGCTGCTGATGGCAAAAGCATGGTGTATATTGCTCACTGAGCGAAGCCATCCAATACGGGTATGTGCTTTGGCCTCATGAGATTCAATCCGGATATTCGCCACATCGTAGGGGAAATCCGTACAGCCCAAACCCATTTCTCCATCGGAGGGGTGCAATTCATCGGCACTTGAGGTACCTCCGATAGCAGGAAAAACTGTGTGGTGATTCCAGGCTATCAAGTTGCCCTGTGCATCTAATCCTGCCTTTATTCGCTGGGCACTATGGGAATGGTAAAAATCATGGTGGATATCATCTTCCCGGGTCCACTGCACACGTACGGGTTTTTTGATGGCCCTGGATAGCAATGCCGCCTCCACCACATAATCCGGCTTTGATTTTCTGCCAAAACCTCCGCCCAATAAGGTCACATTCACCCTGACATTGGCCGCATCCAGCTCCAATGCCTCTGCCACTGAATCCCTGGCCCATTGTGGGTGCTGGGTCGGGGCCCAGATTTCAACGGTGCCATCCTCCTTGTAATGGGCCAGTGCAGCGGGTGGTTCGATGGTAGCATGGGCATAATAGGGTGCCTGGTAGGTTTTTTCCAAGACCTTTCCAGCGCTTCCTAAAGCTGTTTTTACATCACCTTTCTCCCTTCTCAGTTTTCCATCCCCCAGTGTTTCCCGGATCATGTCTTCCATTTGGGCGGCGCATTGGTAATCCTTGTTCTCCCCAAGGTCCCATTCTACCTGCAGGGCGGCTCTTCCCTTTATGGCTGCCCAGGTATTATCCGCTATCACCGCAATGCCTTCCAGAGGCTTATTTAATCCCGGATGGGCACCATTTCCCGAAATTTTTATCACCTGCTTGACTCCGGGTACTTCGAGTGCTTTATCTTCAGCATAATTTATCACTTTTGCTCCAACTACTGGACTCCGTTGAATCACCGCTATTTGCTGGCCGGGCAGGTCCATGTCCGCACCGAAGAGGGCCTTGCCATGGACAATGTCTTTTACATCATATATGGGAACATCCTTCCCAATTAGTTTGTAATCGCTGAGTTTACGAAGCTTCAAAGTTTCCTGATCGGGAATTTCCATGTCCTGCAGCAGGTCAAGCAGGTCTGAAAAATCAACTTGCTGACCACTTGCTGCATGGATCACTTGCCCATTCCGGGTATCACAGCCTGAGGGATCTACATCCCACTTTTTGCCCGCTGCTTCCATCAGCATGTGCCTGGCCGTTGCTCCCGCTCTTCTCATGGGTTCGAAAAACATGCGTATAGAATAGGATCCATCGGTGTTTTGGTCTCCGTAGGTCGCTTCATCACCAACGGCTTGCTCAATTTTAACCGATTTCCAATCAGCTCCGAGCTCATCGGCAACAATCATTGGTAGCGAAGTCCGTATACCGGTACCCATCTCGGAGCGATGGGCAATGATGGTCACCAGGTTATCCCCATTGATGCTCAGGTAAGCATTGGGAGCAAAAGTCAGGGTTTCACCCTTGGGACCTGAGCACTGAAAGTTGACTCCCAACATAAATCCGCCAGTGGCCAGTGAGCCTATCTTCAGGAATTCCCTCCTGGAAGGACGGAAAACTTCACTCTTATTGGTAAATTTTTTGAAAGGCAGGAAGGATAGTTTTGGTATCATGAGCATGTTGGAAAAGCGTGAAATCAGGATTTGGATGCGGTCTGTATGGCGGTTTTAATGCGGTTATAGGTCCCACACCGACAAAGGTTGCCAGCCATTGCGGTTTCTATTTCGGCTTCAGAAGGACTGGGGTTATTCTGAAGCAATGCAGCGGCATTCATGATTTGCCCCGTCTGACAATAGCCACATTGAGGAACGACATGTTCCTGCCAGGCTTTTTGAAGGGGATGCTCCCCATTGGCAGATAAGCCCTCTATGGTGGTAAGCTTTTGTTCTCCCACTTCGGAAATGGGCAAACTACAGGATCGGATGGCTACCCCGTCCAAATGTACGGTGCAGGCACCACAGAGGGCCTGTCCGCAACCGAATTTGGTCCCTTTAAGAGAGAGCAGGTCCCTGATCACCCACAACAGGGGCATGTCTCCGGGAGCTGTTACTTCATGGGTTTCTCCATTGACGGCAAGTGTAAACTTTTCCATAGTATTTAGTTTTTCAAATGACAATTTCAATATAATAAAATATTGTAAAATCATTGGCAATAGGGTGCTGATTTTTTAAGCATGTACTAAAGGAGAATGTAGAACAAATCAGAATCTACGTACTTTTCGTATATATACGATATTTTCGTAGGAAAACTAATAATCTTTTCTTACCTTGCTTGTATGGAACAATTAACCAACAACGAAGAGCAGGTCATGGCCATTATCTGGGAAATGGAAAAGGCCCTCATCAGGGAAGTCCTTAAGCGTTTTCCTGAACCCAAACCTCCTTACACAACCCTGGCATCCGTCATCAAACAACTTGAAAAAAAGGGTTTTCTGGATCACATCACTTATGGAAATACCCATCAGTACTTTCCTCTGATCAGCAAAAAGGCGTACCGAAACAAAAGTTTTAACCAAATGGTAAAAAACTATTTTGATGGTTCAGCACAAAATGTTTTGTCCTTTATGGTAAAGGAGAAGAAGCTTTCCGATCAGGAATTAAAAGAATTGGAGAAGATGGTTGAAAATTTTAAAAATGAGAAAAAATCATGAATCAGGTTTTAAACTATTTGTGGGAAGCCAGCCTTAGCCTTGGTGCCTTATGGTTTTTTTATTGGCTGCTTCTGGATGGAAATACATTTTTCGACTGGAACCGGGCATTTTTGCTGCTGGCAATTATCGCCTCCCTGGCTTTTCCAGCCATTGAATTTCCGGCTAATGTGGCCGGTAGCCAGCTGGCAGCAAGTTACGGTTTTCAGTTTCCCATTTTGGAATTTACTGATCAGAAAACTCTATCAACAGAACAGGAATGGATTTCACTTCCCCAATTTCTTTTTGGGGTTTACCTTATAGGGCTTATCTTTTTTCTCTGTCGGTTGATTTGGGGAATGGTTGTTTTGTACAGGCAGATCAGCAAGGCCAGGCAGGCTTTCTGGGGGCCTTTCATCCTGCTGGAACATCCGGATTTCCAACCGGCTTCTTTTTTCCGGTATATCTTCTTACCGGCCAAAGGGGGTAATGAAGTAGACCGGGAGTGGATAATTGCCCATGAGGCTGCGCATGGCAACCAGCTCCACAGTTGGGATATCCTACTTGTCCAACTGTTAAAAATCGTACTCTGGTTCAATCCTTTTGTAAGGCTGTTTGAAAAAGCTTTGCGGGAGGTACATGAATACCAGGTAGACGAGAAAATCATAGCCCATCATTCAAAAAAAACTTATGCCCAATTGCTATTAAAATTACTCAGGCCTACACAGACCTGTGCGCTTATCCATAATTTCAATCAATTTCAAATCAAAAAAAGAATTAAAATGATGAATCAACCAAAAACCAGATCGCTTGCCAGGAGCAAGTATGCTTTGTCCATCCCGCTATTTGGGGTATTATTTGTCCTTTTTGCCTGCGAATACCAGGAAGAGATGATGGAGCAAAACGACAAAGACGACAACAAAATCACCGAAAGACTGATGCAGGGAGATGTTTTCGATGTAGTAGAGGATATGCCTGTACCAAATGGGGGTATGGAAGGATGGAACCAGTACCTGATGGAAAACCTGACCTATCCCGAATCCGCCAAAAAAGAGGGCGTAGAAGGAACCGTTTATGCCAGTTTTGTGGTCAATCAGGAAGGAGTCGTCAGGGATGTAGAACTTTTGAGAGGCGTAGATGACCGGCTGAACCAGGCTGCTCTTGAAGTGATCCGCAATTCACCTGACTGGGAACCCGGCAAACAGAAAGGGAAAGAAGTAACCGTCAAGATGCGCGTTCCAATTAAGTTTAAAATTAATTAGAATAATTCAGGATTGTTTGTTGTTAATCGCTCCCTGACCGGCAAGGAAATTGGAACCTACTGGTCAGGGATTTTTTCTATTTTCCCCTGTAACGGCGTAATTTCAGGAAAAATCCCTCATCCAGATGCCTGGAAAAGGGCGCTTGATAGGGGGAAAGCCGAGGGAATGCCTGACTAGACGGGATTTCCATGGCCTTTCCTTCAACCTAAAACTATCAAAAAGGGCTCTCAATAACGGTTTAATCCCTATTTTAGAAGCACATCAACCCTACTCAGGTTTTTATCTACAGCCTTAAGGTTTCATCATTTTCTTTGGTCTTCCCGCAGCATTTATATACCAAACCTGAAAATTTAATTTTGTCTTGATCATTCGGTTTTCAAAAATTTTATCCTAAATTGAATGATTATGGTTTGGTTTTTGGTCCTTATTTAATTTAATAATAATTATTGAATTTTCACTGTATTTTTTGGCATGAAAAAAGTGGCTTTTGATAAGCTCAAAGAGGAAAAGCGGTTTGCGGTATTGCAATCCTACGACATTCTTGATACCTCACCAGAACCCGAGTTTGATACCATTACGGAATTGGCATCACAGGTAAGCGGAGCAGCTGTTTCCTCTCTCTCTTTTTTGGGAAGTAATGGGCTGTTTTATAAATCAGTTTTCGGGTTCGGTATAAAAGATTTTGAAGAGACCAGGCCACCTTGTCTACATGCAGGAAACAAGGCGGGCAAACCCATAGTAATATCAGATATTCAAGTCCGGCAGGAAGCCTCCCGGCAGCTGGGGGTACCGGAAAAAACCCGGTACCGGTTTTTTGCTGGTTTTCCATTGATTTCTCCCAACGGATTCCAGTTGGGAGCGCTATGCGTGCTGGATCAAAGTCCATCCCAGCTTTCTCAGGGGCAAGTACGGTCCCTAAAGCTATTGGCAACACAGGTCATTTCTCTGCTGGAGAGTAGAAAAAAGCAAAAGGTCATTCAGCAAAGTTACCGGCTCCAAAAGGAAATGGAACAACAACGAGCTCAGGAACGGCTGAACAATGAAGCCTTGATCAACACCACTTCTGATGATATCTGGAGTATTGACACCAATTACCAGTTTATAACCTTTAATGATGCATTTTCAAGAAAAATAGAAGCCATAATAGGAGAGAAACTTCGCCCTGGCATCTCTGCCCTTTTTCCTGGAAAAATTCCGGAAGACATGCACCAGAAATTCAAGGGCTTTTTTGAGCGGGCCCTTTCCGGGGAATCCTTCACTGAGGAATATTGCAGGCCGGAAAAAATGGAAACCGGTTTACTGGTGTGGATAGAATTGAGTGGCCATCCCATCTTTCGGGATGGAATAATCACAGGAGCAGCCTTTTTTGCCAAAACCATTACGGATAGAAAAAAGGCGGAGATCAAATTGAAGGAGTCGGAGGCCAACTACCGGATGCTTTTCGACCATAGTCCACTGCCCAAGATTTTGTTGGACATGGACACCATGGAAATTATGGAGGTCAACCGCTCCACATTGGACAAATTTGGCTACCGAAAAAAAGAAATGCTGGGAAGCAAAATGGGCCTCCTGATGCAGGAAGAAGAAATAGGTTTCTTTTTTGATTCCATTCAACAACTCAAAGGGACAAGAAAGGAGGTCAAACTGGAAAATATCGTCCAGAAAAAGAAGAATGGTGAACTGATACAGGGCGAACTCATGGTTCATGAATTGGTATTTGAGGGAAGAAACTGCCTGTTGGCCATCTTAAATGACCGTACAGAGGAGTTGCAATCCATATCGGTCAAATCGCAGATGGCCAATATCATGGAGAACAGCCTGAATGAAATATATATTTTTGACACCAAAAGCCTGAGTTTTTGTTATGCGAACAGGGGGGCCTTGCTCAATATGGGCTATAGCCTGCAGGAATTAAAAGGCCTGACTCCCTATCAAATCAAACCTGAATTTGATGAACCACAGTTTAGGTCCTTCGTTGCGCCATTACTGAATGATGAAAGAGAAAAGTTGGTATTCGTGACTGTCCATGAACGAAAAAACGGAACCCGTTACCCTGTCGAAGTCCATTTGCAGAAAATGCGCTATGAAGGACAACCTGCATTTGTGGCCATCATCATAGACATTACCGCAGCAAAAAAGGCAGAACAGGATCTTAAAGCGCTGAATCAGCTGTTAGAAAATAGCAACCAGGAACTGGAACAGTTTGCCTCCATCACTGCACATGACCTGCAGGAGCCGCTTCGCATGGTCTCCGCATTTACTTCATTGCTAAAACGGAAATATGCCCATCAGCTGGATGAAAAAGCACAACAATACATTCATTTTGCCATGGATGGTTCAATCCGTATGCAGCGCATGATTGAAGATATCCTGAACTACTCCAGGGCGGGGATGGAGAAGAAAAAAGTGGAAACTTTCCACGCTGCTGAGATCTTGAAAAATGTGGTCAATGACTTGCAAAAGCGGATAGAAAAGACGAACGCCACGGTGCTGCTTCCTGATCAGGATGTGTTGATTCATGCCAATCCAAATGATATTTACCGCTTGTTTTTAAATTTAATAAACAATGGGCTCAAATTTATTCCGGAAAATAAGGCTCCCCGAATACAAATTAAATTCCGGCAGGATGCCAGACTGTATCATTTTACGGTAGAAGACAATGGTATCGGTATTGCAGCGGAACACCTTAAATTATTGTTCAATCCCTTTAAAAGATTACACAGCAAAAAGTCCTTTGAGGGAACAGGTTTGGGATTGGCTACCTGCAAGAAAATAGTAAATCAATATGGTGGGTCAATTTGGGCAACCTCACAACCCGGAGAAGGAAGTCAGTTTCATTTTACCCTGCCCAAAAAACCTATTGACTAAGATTTTACCTTTTGATGGTTGGGTTAAAAACAATTTCCTGAAACAAAGAATAGTAGTTTCCCAAAGAAATTGGGCAAAAAAAACCCTACTTCTTTCCGGAAGCAAGGCTTGTGGTGATCATTAATATACCTTTAAAAGCCAAAGCCCAGATAAACCTGAACAACAGCATTTTTAGAATTATCCGTCAGGTTTCCGGCGAGGCCTTCCTTACCCACATTCCTCAGGCCATAATTGTACCTGGCGCCTACATTTACTGCCTTGATATCAAACCCGGCTCCAATTACTAAACCATAGTCTATTTTGTTAAAGTCTTTTGTATCCAATTCCCTAACCTGGGTTGGGCTTGTTTCTGAAGATTTCCAATCTTTTACATTGGCAGAAAGTAAATAAGCCAAATAAGGGCCGGCATGAACATTTAAAGGGCCCAGATTCACCGCCAAAGCAACGGGAACCTGTACATAATTCAGGTTAAACCTGATTTCTCCCGTTTCAATTCCAAATACATTTTCAAAATCCGATCCGCCATAGGATACTTTTGAACCCGTATTGGTGTATAAGACCTCTGGTTGTAAAGCTACATAGTTGTTGATGGGAATTTTACTGAATAAACCAAAATGAATCCCCATTTTCATACTTTCATTTTCTACATTAGGTTGATCGACGTAAAGCTGTGACAGATTAAGGCCACCTTTTATGCCGATTTTTGGCCCTGGGTTATTGGATTGTGCAAAGGCAAAGTTAATTCCGGAAAATAGGCCAAGCATGACCATTATCGTTACAGTAAATATTTGCGCACTAAAGGGCTTTTTCATAGTAGTTTTAAATTATGATAGTTATATATTTTATATACATATCAAATTTAATGCTAAATAAATTAAATATATTATAAAAAATTATATTTTTATTATATATTTTACTTATAAAATATTAGCCCTACCCCAAAGGGTATTTCCCCGCAAAAATCAGGTATTTATTTGAGACTAGCGGAAGAAATATATTGATGAAAATAAAAAATTTCACCAGCCACTGTTATTGTAGCCATTCCTAATCCATCCAAACTAAAAAGTCCTACTTTGAGAGCACATCCCTGATTTCCGGGTTCTTTTCAAAAACCGATTTTGCAAAAGGGCAAAGAGGCAATATTTTTAATTGATTGGCCCTGGCAAATTCCACTGCCCTAAAAACCAAAGCCTCACCAACTCCCTTACCTCTGAGTGATGCCGAGATTTCGGTATGGTCAATAATGAGCAATTTGTCCCCTGCTCTGGAATAGGTCATTTCGGCACTTATCTGACCTTCACTTTCGATAAAGAAGGAACCTTTTGTTGATTTTGTCTGATGTTGGATATCCATACTATACTTTCATTTAACAAATTAACAGCCCCCAATGTCAATTCAAGTTTTTTAATTTTATATCCCTTAGGAGAACAATTCAGGTAAATGGACGGCATTGCCAATAACACATTTCAAATTGAAATATAAATAAAAATGAGGCTTTGTTGCCAGATGGTATCCAGGTAAATCCTACGGCTGTAAGCAAAGAAAAGCTGGCTGAAATAGCCTGGTCCATAATGGAGTCTTCTTATTTTCATAATCTAGAACGCATGGCCGGAAAATTTTGCCAAGCCAGGGCTTCATGAAAAGGAACGGATGATTATAAGGAATTGGCAGTTGCCGCCGTAGAAGGAAGGATTGGAACTTTACTCCTAGAAGCAGATCGCATCATTGCCGCGCGTATCACCAACTTAGTTACGGGTAATACCCAGAAAAAGGACATGGACAACCCCAAAGTCGATGACCTCCTGGATGATATGGGTGAGCTGGTAATGCAAATGGGCGGCAAGGTTGTGGTCATGCCCCCTGAATATATGCCGACGGACACGGGTCTGGCCGGGATTTACAGGTATTAAAGGTTGCATTACTAGCTTTCAAATTAGCCAGATAGATTAACTACCTACAGCGTTTCGTTGATATCATTCCTGGCGTAAACAAAAGGAATTACTAAAATTAAAACATGTTTAGCCGGATCTTACAGGAAATGATTCGGCTTTTTTTGTCAAATTATTTGCTGATAATCAAGCGATAGGCTTGAGTAAAAGTTCCTGCCTGCATCTGTATGACATACATACCAGATGCTTCCATCCGAAGATCTGATCTCAACTGGTAGCTACCCGCACCCAGTTCTCGGTCAATCAATACCCGTTCGGACCTTCCAGAGACGCCAAAAAGTTCGATTCGAACCTTTATCCTTTCAGGAATGGCAAACTTAAAGAAAATAACTCCCTCTGATGGGTTAGGATACAGGTTGCCGAAGGAATAATTTTCCGGATTGCGGCTATCAGTCGATTCCAGGCTGGTAACCATATCTACTTCGAAAATACCCGTTTCAGTCCAATCCCCATCCCCGGAAACATTCGACGCCATCACCCTCCAGTAATAGGGTTTCTTCGCTTCTACTTGTCCGGTTGTCATGGTGGTATCGCTAAGGGTTTCTTCGATCAATATATCCTCAAATAAGGAATCAGCAGCGATTTGCAACGTATAGGAGTCTGCTTCATCAGCGGTCATCCAGATAAATTTATCTGCAGATACCACATATTCCAATGGTGAAACCAGGCGGGTCATTCCAGGCAATTCCGGAACGTAAGTAACTGCTTCAGTCGTATCGGTTTTTATTTCATGATTGCCGGTGTGATCGGTAGCGACACTATAGAAGGCGTAGGTATGACCCATGTCTCCGGTGAAGGCGGCCTCTTGCAGCGAGGTAGCTATCAACCAGGGCTCGAAATCACCTGCGTCTTCCCGTACAAAGATATCATAGGTACCGATTCCGCCTCCCTCATCAGAACCGATCCACTGAACGGTAAATTCCGGACCCGACCGTACCGGCAAGGCCATTACATTACTTTCCGGAGCTACCTGATCGATGGTATTGGTGTAAGGACCATACGGAGGTGCCGGTCCCCAGGGACCTACTCCATCAAAATTCACATGCGCCTGATTTTGGAAGGTACTGTTGTGGCCCAGGCTATCCAACCCTTCCACGGTAAACATCACCCAGCCGATATTGTATCCGGTCGAGTCTATAGGTGGGAGGTAGCCCGCTGTGGGATCCTCGGGTAGCTCCATGGTTTCCGGATCCAGAGAGCGGTGCACCCAATAAATTTCCCGAGTTTCCGGATTTACCGTTCCTTCTACATTCACCAGCAATTCCTTTTCCGGCCGCATATCCACAGTGACATTAAAATACTGTCCACCTTCGATCGGCACTTTCCAGCCCAGAAAACCAATCTCGGTAAAGTTCACTGTGCCGATATCAAAATTGGTTTCCAGGGTATCGCGGATAAATACTTCCGCCGCCGGTGCAGTCGCATCCTCTTTGTTCCAGTAATCGATCTTGTATTCAAAAAGCTGTCCTTGCGGAATAAAACGTTTTCTATTGGCCAGGTCACCATCGGTCTCCTGGTCAAAACCGGTAGGCCCGTATTTGTCTTCGGGGGTGACGGAAGAGATCCCTTGAATAAATTTTAACGCGTTACTTAGCTCTTGCTGGCAACCATATCCAATGCCAATTCCTGATTCGAACCCTGATCCAATTGAATTGAATACGTTATTTTGAAATTTTTCACCGGCATCCATTAAATCTTTAGCTATGGAAATCTCAAATAAACGTCCTTTTATCCTGTCATCTAATTGTTTCCTCCGTACCGTCATCCTGTACAAAGCATTGGTACTGACTTTTCCAATGGCTTTACCTGTTAATTTTAATGCCAACCCAGAAGGGGTGATGGGAGTGGTTAATACCGCATTGGCACAATTAAGACCCGAATGGAAGATGTTGGAATACAGATCATGTTGAAAAAACACCTTCTTTGTGGTATTCCAAATTCCAGTTCCTCTGTTTCTGGAAATCGGATCCCAAATATTGTTTTTTAGGGTACTTGTAGATTTGGAAATACAATCCCCCCATCCACCAAAAAAGAAATCCATTACCCCGTCTTTGACCTGGTTTATAATTTTATCCCGATTTTCTTTGGTATACATCGCCAGTAAGGTGCCAAAAGACTTACCAAGTTCCTGTGAACATTCTTTTGAAATTGGAGAATTGGCCAATTCATTAATTTTTTCGAATATTAATCCATAACTTGATTTGATGGCATCAGCGATAAGGTCATTTCTCCGGGTATTGGGGCTTTGAGATTCCAATTCGTTTACCACTTCAAATAACGAGTCCAGTTCATAAACCATTTGGATGTATTCTCCCAACCCCTCGTTTGACAATGCATCCAGCTTTTCTTCAAATAGCTCATCCACGGCTACCTGCAATTCGAAATCCTGCATTTTTGAAAGATAAATACTCATTTCTATATCTATTGATTCCCCAGCAGGTAAATTATTTACAAACAGGGGAACGACCATTTCCTCTTCAATAATTTCGAATTGAGATAAAGAGTCCCGTGGATAGATGCTCTCGTCAATGGTGCTGATTTCGGAATCAAAACGGATTTTAGCTGCTGCCGGAATACCTGAAACAAACAGGGAAAGAAAGTTTTTATCCACATTTCCGAGATTGGTGAGTCGTACTACAAATTTTTGGTAGCGTCCGATTCTAAACTGATCCCTGGCAATCAATTCCACTTTAACTTCCTGCTTTACCTCCTGCTTTATTATTAGGGGTTGCTCATGAAATTGGATAGGTGCTCCGTAAATGCCCAGCAAATATTCCCCAGCTGGCAATTGGCCAAAATCCTGATGGGCTACCAGTCGGTTACCTGATTGGAAGACCGTATGCATGCCATAGTAGGTTGAATCCACCATGTTCATCAAAACAATTGAATCCTGTTCGCTGAAACCACGGCCTGACAGTTCAATAGTGTTCTTTCCCCTGCCCATTTCGTATTGAGATAAGGCTTCAATAGAACGATTTTCCACATCAATTCCTTTGGCACTACTTACTCCCGCATAAATCAGGTAATCCCTTACCTGGTTTCCATTTTCGGTTTTTTGCAACACTGCCGAATCCTTGTACCGTATATAATATCTACCGGCATCCGGGGATAAAATATGCCCCTTGATGGCATAGCCGGCTCCCATATTGCTGAATGACCAGGATTCAATGGGTTCGGATAGACTTTCCTGAAACACCTCGATGGTGCTCCATAATCCGTAGCCCTCCGTCTCAAAAAACAAGGTATCCACATTAGCATCAATATCCACATATTTCCAGTCATACCCGTAGGGCCTTAGAATTTCTCCTGTGGCCCATTCGTTTAGAGGAAGCCAGTCTGGTGCAAAAGATACCTTTACCTTGCCGGTAATTGGCCTGGAGGTGATATTGGGAACCTCTATTGAATAGAGTGTTGATAAGGGCTTTTTTAATTCAAGGTCAAAATCCGGACTGCCCTGGGCTTTTCCGACCAGCTCCTCGCCCAAATAAAGCGACAATTCTCCCCGCCAGGTACCTGAGTATCCAATACGATCGGCTTTTTTCATAGTGACCAGCAACTTTTCAGATTCAGGAATCAGGACGGATTCCCGAAAAGTGCTGTCAGGAGCCAGTTCAAACTCCACCCATTGGTCGTAGGGAATGGTCCCGCCTTCAAGCAAAGTAAAAGATGTGCCCAAACTGAGGGTGTCCCCGGAGGATTCGTTGGCGACCTGCACGGTGTAGGCGCCCAACGGCATCTGTGAAAAATCAAATACAGCCCGCAGCCGCATCGTATCTGCCCTGACCATTGAGACCGGAAAATAAGTGTTTCCTCCTTCGTCTTCCAGCATTACCTGCGGCAGGGAATCCAATCCAAAGCCTGTGATGGTCAGGTTGGCTTCTTTTTGTTGGATGCTACCGGTATTGGGAAAAACATCCAGCAAGCCCGGTACCTCAATCACCTGGCTAAGTGTGTCCTGATTGCAAATATTGGCTGCCACCAGAGAGACGGGGTACCTTCCGGGCCCCTCAAATTCAAAAAAGTGGTCTTTTTCCTCAACAATTTCCTCTCCGATGATCCACTGAAAGGTGTCTGCTGAAGTTGAGGTATTGCTGAGGTCTATCCGTCCTTCACCGATGGCAAATTCAAATCCGGCTTTCGCCGGCTCTCCGTCGCAAATATTCACAGGCCTTGTTTCCACCAGACTACGTGCACCGCTTTCATTTACAGCGTAAATGGACATCTGGTACTGGTTGTTTTCAGACGGAAGGAATGAAAGGTCGGCCTGAAAATCCAAATCCACCGTGGTGGCAGGTTCAGGGATCAAATATTGCCGGAGCCCGGAAACGTATTCCCCGGAAGTCAAATAATATTCCAATCGGGTAATCCTGGCCAGGCCTGGTGTACCCGGCTGAAGATAAAAAATACGTTTGGTGGTATGCGACCACCTTCCCTGATTGTCCAGGGCTCTGATGTAAAGCTGATGAAAACCAAAATCCAAATTCCTATCCGATAAGTCTCCGGTAAGATCAAGCGCTATAGTGGATTGGTTTTCTACATTTATGGGGGTCCCATTCCCAAAACCGGGGTCGGCATCTATAAAATATTCCAGACTTTGCAGATGTAGGTTTGCCGCGGGGATGGGATCGATAAAAAAAATCCGGGAGCTGGTCATCGACCAGTTACCTTGTTCGTCCCTCACCCGGATAAACAGTTGATGCATACCGGATTCCAATTCATTGGTTGACAAGGTAAATGCGGTCGAAATCCGGTCGGCCTGTGTAATATCAAGTGGAATGGCAGCTCCAAATCCAGGGTCGGCATTGAAAAAATATTCCATCCGCTGTATTTCTTGCGCATCAGCGAGCAAGGCATACAAAAAGCTAAAAAATAAAGCCAAATAGCGTTTTGACATGCCCTTAGGGGTTGGATTTTACCTTGATCTGAATACCCACACCGGTCTCCAGATTACCACTGTCATCCACCCGTAGATCATATACCAGAGGAATCGGCGGTAATCCGGACAAGCGATAGCCGGAACCGCCACCAAATGCACCGGCATCCACACCATCAAATCCGGCTGCTCTGGCCGGTGAATTTTGTGCCAATTGATATTGCCCGTCCGTACTGCCAGCCTCCACAAAAACGCTGTTGGCATCTATCGCCATATTTCCATTCTCATTTCCTAGCTGACCGCCTGCTGCCAGGTTATTTTGCAAACTACCCGAGGTAATCGTGACAGTGGCGTTTGCATTTGTAATAATATTGTTACGGAAGGAGGCAGCACTAATCGTGATATTATTTCCGGTAAAGATATTGTTTTCACAAATCGAGAAGCTACCGCTTCGCGTATTAAACGTTCCTCCAATAAAGAGATTGTTGCGGACCACTACATCACTGAAAACGGTACTTGAAGTATAGCCACCAACGTCACCAAGCATATAATTCTGAAACACGCGGATACCGGTCTGATCAGTGATGGTCACCCCACCCCTCATGTAACAACGCTGAATGGTGATATTGTTGGTAGCAACAAAAATCCCGCTGCTGCTGGTATAATCAAACACCACTCCCATTACCAGAGAACCCTCGGAACCGGGATTAAATCTAATGCTGGGAATAGTCGCTTCTTCTGCCCGGGCCTGGGTTTCCGGATTTTCGGTTAGAAAATATCCGGGACCTATGATGATTAACCTTTTGGTGCAGGTGAAATTATTATACCTAACGGGCGATCCCTCCAGGTGGATGGTATCTCCCGGCAAAACGTCGGCATCATCGTTTAGCGGTGCCAGCTGGGAAAAAATGCGTTGGGTTTTGTCTGTCTCAAATTGGTTGTTTACCCTCCAAATACCTGCCTTCACATAACTGCCACTAACTATTAAAAACAAAGGAACTAAAAACCAGTATTTATTCATATTAAAATAATTTAATTGTCTTTCAATTATAGAAATGAAACTCAAAATGCCATAATGGCAATATGGATTTTAAACCGGAAATACTCCAATACACCAAACTAAAAGAAGGATAATTATTCCTACGCTGTAATCAACGTGCTTGATAAATGCTGTATAAAAATATTATTATAATATTTGAATTACAAATTTTTTTATGCAAAATTCATTTTAGGACACAGATTTATTGATCCAGCAACAAAATGAAAAAAGACACTATTGCGAATCCGCCTTTTGAAAAAATTAAACTCTTTTTACCCCGAAAATTTCACCTTGTAATCCAAAGGAGACATATCGGTGTATTTTTTGAAGACTTCCCGGAAAGCTTTGGGGTCATTGTATCCAACATCATACATGATCTCACTCACCGTCTTTCTGCCTGATTCCAGTTGTTTTTTGGCTGCTTCAATTTTGATGCGCTGCATGTATTCCAGGATCGTATTGCTGGTGGCCTGTTTGAATCGCCGCTCCAGGGTCCTCCGGCCCAGTCCAAACCTTTCTGCCACAGCTTCTACCGTGATTTTCTGATCATAATATTTCTCCAGGTATTCCTGAGCAGCCAGAATCACCTCATCCTCGTGCGTTTTTTGCCCCTTGAAAATACTAAAAGGCAGTTGGCTGCTTTTCTCTATGTCCAGCAAAAAATATTTGGAGGCCAAAACTGCCATCTCCCGGCTGGTGTATTTTTCCACCAAATAGAGCAAGAGACTCCAGTATGCATTGGCCCCTCCACTGGAGTACAGGCCGTTTTGCTCGCTGATGACCCGGTCATCTACCAAATTCACATCCGGAAACATCGACCGAAACGTTGGCGCATGCATCCAGTGTGTGGAGCAGGTTTTGCCTTTAAGAAGTCCGGTAGCGGCCAGAATAAAAGCTCCTATGCACAAGCTGGCCACTTCTGCTCCGCGTTGGTATTGCCCGGTGATCCATTGAATCATGTCCTTGTTTTTTTCTATGGCCTGGTTGATATCTCCGCTGATGGCCGGAATAATGATCAGATCTGATTTTTCTATTTCCCGCATCAACCGATCAGGCCTGATAAGCAATAAGCCATTACTGAGATTTATCTCGGGTTTGGCCCCCACCAAGTGCACTCTGAAACAGGGAGCCTGGCCCGCTCCTGTCAAAAAACCATTGATGGCTGTAAACATGTACTGGGGATCAACGATCGCAGCAGGCACTGCCGTTTCCGGGACAAGAATATGCACATTTTTCATATGATTTCAATTGTTTTAAGCGGCCATATGGAATCCCTGCCTAACGGCAGGCGGGTCGCATGGTTTCCCCAATAGCTATCGGGGCATCCCAGTGTGTTGCGTTCTCATCATGCGCTATTTCATGCCCTAAAGATACGGTATAATCCTGTCGCATTCAACCCGTTACTTTGTCGGATTAACACAGTTGATCATTCTTTTAATTGTATTAAGTTTGTAGTAATCAATTCGAAAATAACAGGAACTCTCGAAAACCCAAAATAATGAAAACGATAAACCCTTACCTTGGATTCAATGGAAATTGCCGGGAGGCCATGACCTTTTACAAAGCCTGTTTTGGGGGAGATCTTCAATTCCAGACCTTCGGGGAATCTCCCATGGCTTCACAATGCCCCAAAGGGAAAGAAGGGCACATTGTTCACGCCAGCTTAACCGGAGACAATTTCCTCTTTATGGCAACCGACATGACTCCCCCTGATGGTTTCAAATCAGGAAGTGAAGTTTCTCTCGCTATCAGTTTTGATACAGAGGATGATATCCGGAAAGTTTATGAAAGGCTCAGTGAAAATGGAACAATTATCGATGATTTAAAGGAATCTTTTTGGGGTTCCCTTTTTGCTGTGGTGCGGGATAGCTTTGGAAAAGTCTGGATGCTGGATTTTGAAAAGAAACCAGAAAATGAAAACCCATCAACCTAAATATTCTTAACATGCACCAACTAAAAAGCCCTATTGTTCCTTGCTTATGGTTTGAGCAGGAAGCTGAATCAGCTGTAAATTTCTACGCGGCAGTTTTTGGTGAGGCAACCATAACCTCGATCTCCAGATATGGAAAGGAGGCTGCTGAATACCACAAAAAACCTGAAGGCACTGCCTTGTCGGTCAATTTTACCCTTCACGGACAGGAATTTCTGGCCCTGAACGGGGGACCCATGTATCATCACAGTCCGGGAATTTCCTTTTTCGTCACTTGCGAAACGCCGGAAGAAGCGGATAAGGTATGGAAAGCTTTGGCCGAAGGGGGCAGTGTTCTGATGCCCTATGACCAATACCCCTGGAGCGAAAAATATGGCTGGCTGAATGATCGGTATGGGCTTTCCTGGCAGATCTCTCTGGGAAAACTTTCAGATGTAAAACAAAAATTTGTCCCCTCACTGATGTTTGTCGGGCAAAAATTCGGAAAGGTAGAGACTGCTATAAATTTTTATTTGGAAATATTCCAACCTGCTTCCCTGGAAGGAATAGCCAGGTACGAGGAGCTGGATCCGGATGAAACCGGAAAGGTCAAGCATGCGCAATTTTACCTGGGCACCAATACCTTCATGATGATGGAGAGTTCACTGGCACACCAATTTGACATTACACCTGCTGTCTCCTTTATCATTACCTGCGATACACAGGAGGAAATTGATTATTACTGGGATAAACTGACCCAAGGGGAAGGTGATGAGGTGCAGTGTGGATGGCTCTACGACCAATAT
The DNA here is from genome assembly GCF_011290685.1 of Cyclobacterium plantarum. Classification (GTDB taxonomy): domain Bacteria; phylum Bacteroidota; class Bacteroidia; order Cytophagales; family Cyclobacteriaceae; genus Cyclobacterium; species Cyclobacterium plantarum. The sequence continues at coordinate 10,039 of NZ_JAANYN010000003.1, read as the reverse complement.
GGCGTATCCTGGCAGGTTGTACCCAGCATGTTGTCAGCAGGCATGAGAGATCCCGAAAAGGCGGGTAAATTGATGGCTGCCTTTATGCCCATGAAGAAACTTGATATCAGGTTACTGGAAAAAGCCATAGCACAATGACCCGTGCCGAAAACTTACAGACAATGATCCATCATAGAAAAAAGAACATAGCCTATGGAAACGAAACAAAAAGAATTTCTGAGAAAATTAAACCTGGCTTTTGCCAACAGTGAGGTGGCATTCATACTGGATGCTGTCTCAGAAGATATCGAATGGACCATTGTGGGGGACAAAATCATCAAAGGTAAGGGTCAGTTTGCTAAAAGCCTTCAGGAAATGGCCTCTCCTCAGCCCATGAAACTGGAAATCCGCCACCTGATTACACATGGGAAAGAAGCTGTAGTGGAGGGCAGCATGATCACGCCGGATGGGAAAAATTACTCCTTTTGCGATATCTATACCTTTAACGGATTTAAAGATCCCAAAATCAAAACCATGAAAAGTTATGTTTTTGACATCGACTAAGAGTTAAATTTAAACGCAACTTTTCAGTCCCTTTTCCAAATCCGTGGCCTTTAATCCGTAAGCCTTTTCAATTTTGCCGGAATCAAAACAATAGTCCTGATCCAATTGGTACCTGAGCTCTTTGATCTCTTTGAGCAATGGAATAAATACCGCCAAAATACTTACCATAAAACCCGGCAATACCTGTAATTTCGGAGGGACGCCCAGTTCTTTGGCCAGTATATCCACACATTCCTGTGCAGTGGGGTAGCGGTCTGAAGTAGGCAGGTGCCATACCTGGTTCCAGGCTTCCTCTTGTTGGGCCAAAAAGGCAGTGGCAAAAGCAGCATCAGGAATATAGGTGAACGAATGTTTTCGCTCTTTGCTATACAACCACTGGGCTGTTTTACCGGCCTTCATCCGGTTGATTACAGACTCATTCAGCATACTGAGTTTAGCATCGGGACCATAAAAATCAGCGGCTCGCACAATCATGGCTTTTAGTGTACCTGATTCCACCTCATCCATAATCATCTGCGCAATTTCTGCCCGGACTTTGCCCTTATTACTTTGGGGGTTGACCGGAGTTTCTTCCGTAAGGTGCCCTACATGGCCTGGATCATAACAATACATATTATCGAAAAAGACCAATTTAGCCCCATACCTCTGGCAGGCTTGGATCGTGTTTTCCATGATAAGCGGCCATTGCTCCTGCCACAACCGGGTTTTGTAAGTAATTCCGGCAACCAGGTAGACCGTATCCGATCCTTCCACAGCCGCATCTACCTGGCTCCCCACTAACAAATCAGCCTTTAACAAGGATTCCTCCCCATGAATGGGCTTGGGGTTTCTGCTGACCAGCCGGATATTATCGGTATACTTACTCAGGTCTTTTGCCAATTGCATTCCGATATTGCCTGAGGATCCAAGAATGGTGTGTAACATTGCTTTAAAGTTAAATTTCTTCAATTTAATACAATTGATCCTAATGTACTGCCAGGTCCAGAGAATTTTATTTCTCCAAAACAAACTTCAAGGTCAATGAATACCTATCGATTAGAAATTTTTACCTATCGGGTAGGAGCTAAACCTCTTCAAGCATTGATGTCCCCCGACTGTGGTCACCGGATGTCCACTGCCATTCTTCGTGCAACCTGATTTTCCCGTTTTCCATAATTTCCGGTCGGGAACGGCAGACACCCGTCATCAGTTCTCCCTTCACATTGACCTGATGGTACCGCATGTCAATGTGACCATTTTCGTCCACCAGACCAATAAGATGGCCCTTTTTGATTTTTCCTCCCTGATAAAGGGATGTCAGTATATTCCCTTCCTGTTGATAATGAAACAGGGTCTCTTGGGAAGTTTCGCCGTTTTCGCTGTTGGATACCGGCTTGAATTTTTTGTCATGGTAATTCATCTCTTTGTCGCTATGATTATTCCTGAAGACCAATGCAGTTTACTCAGCCATAGGTCGGTTCGATTCTCCAGGTATTTTACCAGCTCTTCCGCCTTTTTGGCATGTCCTTCAGGCCAGTTAGGTTGAGGCAACATATCATCAATGATGTAAATTCCTCCCTTTTGAAGCATGGACAGGGTTTCTTCTAATAATAAATATTTCCCATGCCAGGTGTCCGCAAAAATGAAATCAAACTTTTGGCCTTTATTGGAATTCACCCATTTTCCCCCGTCCATCTGTACAATTTTCAGGCGCCGGTCTTTTCCCAGATATTCCCGGGCAATGTCCAATAAGGTTTCATCATGGTCAAAGGTGGTAAGAGTGGCTTTTCCATCCATTCCTTCCAGTATCCAGGAGGAGGCCAAACCGGAACCGGTTCCCATTTCCAAAAATGTTCCACCGGGTTTTGAGGCGGCAAGGGTCCTGAGAAGGCTTCCGGTCAACTTATCTGAAGGCATTTTAAAACCTTTATCTTTGGTCGCCTCAAGAATAGCCTGGTAGGTATCGGGGGCTTTGGGGATCAATTCATTCCTCATATTTCCAAATTGATTTTGTTTGTAAACCGGTAAAAATACGGTTTTAAAATGACCATATCCCAAAGTGACCCAGCCTTATTCAGCAGGCACAGCTTCTTCCAGGTCCTCCACGATGGTCCCGGTATCCACAACTTTGATTCCCCGTATCAAGGGAATACACAATAAGCTAATGATTATGGCGGCATAGCCGATCATTTCAAAGTTATACAATTTCCCATCTCCACCTTCCACCAATACCATTCCTCCAACAAAGGAGGCCAGACCTGCACTCAATTGCTGTACTGCCGAATTGAAACTGAGAAAGCTTCCCCTGTTTTCAGGTTTTGCCGTACCCGTTATCAAAGCAGCAGCGGGCACCATGCGTCCATTGGAGGTTACAAAAAAGATGGTAGAGACGATCAAGGCATAATAAATTGGTGTTTCTCCCAGGTGGGTGATAATGGCTATGGGCAATACATTAAGGCTCATAAAGATGGTAAATACCCTGATCTTGCCATGTTTATCTGTCATCCTTCCCACCCATGGCGAGGTAAAGACGGTAAAAAATCCGCCTGCCATATAAATAAAGGTGAGCTGAAGCTCCGTAAAGCCAACATTGGACACCATAAATGGGCTTAAAAAAGGAATGATCATAAATTGACCCAGCATCATCATCACTGTCAAGGATATCGCCCTCATTTGATTGGCATTGCCTGTAACCCTTCGGATCACCTGAAGCGGACTAGGCCTCAAATTCCCCGTAACGAGGTGGCTGGTAATGGAGGGCACAAATTTATAAATCAATACCAGAATGATCACCGCCAAAATTGACAGAAAAACAAAGGGGGCATGCCAGTTGGAGATACTGGCGATATAAAGCCCAAACGGTACTCCAACTACCGAGGCTACCGAAAAAGCAGCCATCACCATTCCCATGGCCCGGCCCCTTCTTTTATCCGGAATGGCATCTCCCACAATGGCAAAAATCAAGGCTGAGGTCAACCCGCCAAATAAGCCTGACAGGATGCGGGCGGTTAATAGAAACGGGTAATTTGGTGAAAGGGCACAAGCAATGGTGCCCAGCAAGAACCCAAGGAATACCCACATCAGTATGGTCCGGCGATCATACTTATCCAAAATAAAAGCTCCGAGAAAACTACTTACCCCGGCACTAAAGGTATATGAGGACACCAACAGGCCAAACTCCTTCGGAGAAATTTCAAATATCCGCATCAGTTGTGGACCCAATGGCATTAATATCATGAAATCCACAATATGGGTAAAATTGACCGCAGCCAGTGTCCAGAGTAAAAGTTTTTCTTTATTCATACCGCCAAAACGTGTCCAGTAAAAACCTTCATACTATACTGAAAGTTCTAAAAAATGAAGATTATTCTGAATCTTAATGTTTTTATAATACCTGGAGATATTTTATTTGGAAGTGAGGTCATGCCATTTGAAAATGAGTTATCAAAAAGGTTGGCAGAAATCACCCCATCTGAAATAGGCATAAACTTGATTTAATCTTCAAAAAGTATCCTTGTATAGGATTTCATCTTTATTTAGTTAATTTGATGAAAAGACAAAGCCCCTTATTTCTCCACCACCCTCACATTCATTCGTTGAATAAAGGCTTCCTTCTGAGGATTCAGGGTAAAGAATATACGAATGTCTTTATGCGTTCCCTCGAGCAAAAAGCTTCCCCTTAATTGGTTCAAGGGATCCAGTTCCCCAACAGAAAGAATCGAACCAACTTCATCAAAAGCCTGATTTACAGCCATTTTTCTTCTCTCATATGGAATATCCTGAAAGAAATTATCGGCAAAAATTAATAGGGCTGCCAATAAGGACAAATTTTTCATGGTGGGTATGTTAGGGTATGGTAAGATACTTCAATTCTCATTTTTCTCCAATAAGCTTTTCACATGAAAGTCTAATAATGCTCCTGTTAATCTTATTTTACTTACCTTTGCATCTTTTAAGGATATCGGTAACAGAGCAATATTCTTAACACAATAAAACTAAGAATATAATGACATTCGAAGATCTTAAAATAATTCCCCCTTTATTAAAAGCACTGGAAGAGAAAAACTACAAAGAGCCTACAGCTATTCAGCAAAAGGCCATTCCGGTAGTTTTGAACCAAAGGGATATACTCGGAAGTGCGCAGACTGGAACAGGAAAAACAGCTGCTTTTGCCTTACCCATCATTCAACTGCTGCACAACTCCGGCTCAAAGGAAAAAGGCAGGGTAAGCATCAAGTCCCTTATCGTAACCCCTACCCGTGAGCTGGCCATCCAAATTGATGAAAACATCGCTTTTTATGCCAAACATACCAAGTTGAAACATGCCGTTATCTTTGGTGGGGTAAAACAGGGCTCACAGGTCAATGAACTGAACAGAGGGGTAGATATTTTGGTAGCCACTCCGGGAAGACTACTGGACCTGATCTATCAGGGATATATCAAACTCGACCAGATCAAAATATTTGTACTGGATGAGGCTGACCGGATGTTGGATATGGGATTTATCAATGACATCAAAAAGCTGCTGAAACTGCTTCCGACCAGAAGGCAGTCTTTGTTCTTTTCTGCCACCATGCCTGACAGCATCGTAGAATTATCTTCCAAAATTCTTACAGATCCAGTTAAAATCGAGGTCAGCCCGGTTTCTTCAGCGGCAGAGACATTGCAACAAAACGTCTATTATACCAACAAATCCACCAAGAAGGACTTGTTGCTGCATATATTGAAGGACAGGAAAATGGATCAGGTACTGCTTTTTTCCAGGACAAAGCATGGTGCTGATAAAATCACCAAAAACCTGAAAGCCGAAAACATCAGTGCTGCTGCCATTCACGGCAACAAGGCCCAAAACCACAGACAAAAAGTGCTCGGACAATTTAAGGATGGAACCATCCGTGTCCTGGTGGCTACAGACATTGCTGCCAGAGGCATTGACATTGACAAGCTACAATACGTGATCAACTATGATATCCCGGAGGATCCTGAGACCTATGTGCACCGGATCGGCAGATCAGGCAGGGCAGGAGAGTCTGGAACAGCCATTTCACTATGTGAGCCGGAAGAAAATGGGTATGTCAGGGATATTGAGAAATTGATCCGCCAAAAGATCGATGAGGTAAGAGACAATCCCTATCCACAAACTGATTCGCCCATGACAGCGCAGGAAAAGAAGGAATTCAACAAAGAAAAGCAGAGAAAAAAGCAGGCTTTCTTCGCCAACCGCAAGAAATCAAGGTAAGACGGGAAAACATCCATCTTACAAAAAGGTAATAAACTGATTGCCTCTTCTAAGGACCAGGGTTTCCTGTGCCTTACGAATGCTTTCCCTTTGCTTCTCTGATGGAGAGGAAAGCAGCTCCAGGTTTACCTCCCAAACCTCATTTCGCCATGAACTGATCAGTTTGGACAAAAGCCATTCGTCCAGCCTGCCCATCAATACATCAATGGCCGCCATGCTCCAAGACGAGGGATTGATGATGCTGTCTTGTACGGCATCAATGGTATTGGCAATAATTTCATTCACCAATTCGTGGTCTTTTTTCAGGGAATCCTTGTCTGTTTCGGGCAACTTTTGCCAGGTTTCTACCAGGCAGTCATATAAAGCCAGGGGCAAATCATAATTGATGTGGGCATTAACCCCCAATAACAAGTTTTGGGTGGTGTTGATTTCCGGATTCAAACTGGCATCGTGAACCTGTCTCCAGACTGCCGGAGAAATGTCAGGATTGTTATCATAGTGCCCCAATGCTTCAAAATAATATTCGGAAAACCGAAGCAACAAACGAGAAACCCAATCGGCATTGATGAATTGCTCACCGGTAATTGCTGCATACATGTTGCTGCTCATCATGCTGTAACAACCTAAAAAGACATGTCTCCGATCGCCGGTATTTTTCCAGCCATCTGCCCTTTCTTTCATGATTTCCAATAGAGATTGTACTTCTTGCATAGTATTAACCCTGATATTTGGACTGAACTTCTTAAAATTCATCTGCAGGCGCCATTAGGTAACATTCCTTGTCGCAGAACATTATTATATACCGCTTCACGGGAAAAGCGGCTACTGTTGAATTTAATATTGAAAATACAAAAAGCATTTCATTGGATCAATGAAAAGATGGTGTCACCTGATTATTCAGAAGTGTTTCGGAATCCTTTTTCTACAAAAATAACCAGAATAATCATCCGGTTTAATTCCCGAAGAAAATCCCGGGCTCCCCATCAAAGCTGAATTTCCCGTTCTCCAATACCAAAACTCTTTGCGCCATTCGCCTGATTTCTGAGGCATCATGACTGACAAGAAGGGTAGTAAGTGCAAAATCCTTGTGAAATTGAACAATGTATTGCTGCAGATTGGCCCGCATATCCATATCTAAAGCAGAAAGCGGTTCATCCAATAAAAGGATATTTGGCCTCCTGACCATTGCCCTGGCCAGAGCAACCCGCTGTTTTTGACCACCTGATAAAACCATGGGCCTTTTTTGGGCCAGCTTTTCCAGGCCCACTCTTTCCAACATTTCCGAAACAATGGCCGGGGCCTGTCCTTTATCCAGGGCAAATAGCAGGTTTTCCTCAACCGACATATTGGGAAAAAGAGCGTATTCCTGGAATACCATCCCAATATTTCTCCTTTGAGGCTTGAGGTTTATCTTTTGACTCTGATCAAACCAGGCCCTACCAAAAACCTGCAGCTTCCCTGCATCAGGCCTCATCAAACCGGAAATCATCCGCAAGATACTTGATTTCCCTGCGCCGGAGGGACCATAAAGTCCTACCAGTTCCCCCTGCTTGATTTGACAGGACACCTTTAAGCCCATTTTTCCATCCGGACCAAACAGCGATTTTTCCAGATCCAACTCAATCATAGCCCAAAACCCTGTTTTTATCGTGATTGACCCAGTAAGTGATCAGTAATACCAAAAAAGAAAATCCAATCAGCAGAAGACTGTACCTATTGGCCTGGCCATAATTCATGGCTTCTACCTCATTGTATATGGCAACAGAAATTACCCTTGTTTCCTCAGGAATATTGCCTCCCACCATCAAAACCACACCAAACTCTCCTACTGTATGCGCAAAGGACAAGACGGCTGCTGTCAATAGGGCACTCCTCATATTCGGTAGCAAAACCCGGGTAAGCGTGACCCACCTGCCTTTACCCAGGGTCTGGGCCGTATCCAGCCAGGCTTTTGGAATAGAAGCAAAACCAGATCGCAAAGGCTGAACCATAAAAGGCAAACTGTAGATAACAGATGCCAACACCAAGCCAGGAAAAGTAAATACCAGGCGAAGGTCCACATATTCATCCAAAAAAGCTCCCAGCGCATTCTCCGGACTAAAAGCCAGCAGCAGGTAAAAACCCAAAACAGTGGGTGGCAATACCAAAGGCAAACTCACAATGGCTTCTACTGCGTATTTTATCCGGTATTTGCTATAGGCCAGCCAATAGGCTAGTGGAATACCCAAAAAAAACAAAATTAAGGTAGTGAACAAAGCCAGCCGCAAAGTCAATATAAAGGGGCTAAAATCCATTAACCTTCAGGTTGGTTAAATCCAAAATAGTTAAGAATATTTTTGGCCGTTTGGGTTTTCAAAAAGGCCATAAAAGAGGCCGCTCCCTTACTATTGGCCCCATGCCTGGTCATCACGGCACCTTGCAGCAGTGGCTGATGGCTTTCTTCAGGAATTAGAAAATAAGAGGTTTGGTAGCGTTTCATAGTAGGTGAAAGTGCCAAAGATAGGGCAATAATGCCTGCATCTGCTGCTCCGGTGGAAACAAATTGTGCCGCCTGGGAAATATTTTCTCCCAGTACCAACCGGCTGGAAAGGGAATCATACATTTTGTAGTAAGTCAATGCTTCTACTGCACGCTGCCCATATGGGGCATGGTCGGGATTGGCTATGGCTATTTTTTTTACCCCGGCTTGCTGAAAAGCAGTTATGCCCAAGGGGGCCGTATCCATTTTTCTGCTCCAGACTACCAGCCTGCCCAGGCCATAAAGGTAAATTGCTGAGGATGTTAAAGCTTTTTCTTCCAGCAATTTGGGGTACGTCACATCTGCAGACATGAAAATATGGAAGGGTGCCTGGTTGGATATTTGTTCGTACAATTTACCCGAAGATCCGTAAATCGGACGGACCATCACCTGGTTTGTTTCAGAGAAAACGGTAATGATGGAATCCAGCGCAAATTTAAGGTCCGAGGCAGCCGCTACCAAAACCGGCTTTTCTGTTTGCGCCATAGCACACTGAAAAACCATCAGGGCTCCAACAAAAAATACCAACAATTTTTTACAAGAATGCATGTTCCTGTTTTTGGTTAAAGTTATTCATGCGCCATTTTTATTTCAATTTCCATTACCTCCCTTACCCATCTCGCCTGTTTTTTCTCATGGAGAACCACCAGGCGAAATGGGCCGATTCCCGGTGGAAGCGGATTCCCATCCTGTTGAAATGCCAAAAGGACCATTTTGTCCGAAAAAGAAGAATCCACTTCAGTAATAGAAAACACTGCCTGATATCCATCCTTGGCATGGATTAAAATATATTTGGCCAGATTTTCCCCTCTTATTCTGTCACCGGTCGGTGCGCCTGCCTTTTCAAGTACTTTGGATAAATTTACACCCTTGTAAGTTACCGTATTTCCATTTTTGTCTTTTACCATTAGCTCTTCCGGACCCATTTGGATTAAATCTTCCAACATTAGTTCACCTGGATTTGAAAGCTGCCCACTCAATCGAATTTTTGCAATACCTTGGTTTTGGGCAAACAATGTAGTTGCTGGAATTAAATAATAAATTAAGGTAACCAATGCAAGAGCAAATTGAGGTTTGTTCATTTTAACATGAAATAAAGCCGAAATTCGTTATATATCTAAATATATATCGGATTTCTGTAATTGCAAAAAGGTTGGGATTAAATAATGCTGCTTCCCATGATTGAAAAATAATCAAACTTATTGGAATGGATTATAACATATCCATGATGGCTGCTTCATCATCGGCTATTTTTTCCAGCTTTTTCTCCACTGCCGCAAACCTGTATATAAGGTTTTTTGCATGGTCGGTAATTTCTGCGCCCCCGCCTTTTTCACCCCCTTTTTTCAGGATCACATAGGGCTGGCTTCCCCGGCTGTTGAGGTCATTGACCATGTCCCAGGCTTTTTTGTAGGACATGCCCATTTGCTGGGCGGCTTTGGAAAGAGACCCTTCGGACTGGATCAGGGTAAGGAGTTGCAGTCTACCCGGACCGAAAAATTTCTCCCCATCCAGGGTAATCCAACACCTGATGCGTAATTTCTTTTCCATAAATTAAATTTTGAAGCAGGATTTTATAATGAAAGAAAACATAAACCGGACCATAATAAACCGACAGCAATCCGGAACGCATACAATTTCCGGAAATAAAAGTACGATCCTTTTTAACCTGAGTTCGATTAATAAATTCTACGAAATCCGACGATTTAGGGATGCCCATGTATAAATCTGATTAATTATGAAAGGGATTTGAATAATTA
>NZ_JAANYN010000037.1 GCF_011290685.1 Cyclobacterium plantarum | reverse complement strand
GGCGGAAAGAAGCGTGCACCGGGGTTTTGCCATAGGGAAAGTGCCAGCTTGCTGATGTCGGTGGGCTGATCAAACTCCATTTCCACCTCCAGGGGGTTGTTTAAAAAGCCCAGCCAGTTCAGGTTCCAGACATCCGGTATGGCTTTTTTCCGGTCAAAGAGGCTTTCCTGCCCGTCCCCTTTGTAGCGGTCTTCGGGCAGGTAGTTCATCTGAAAGGAGGAAGGGCCCAGGGTGGCCCTGATGAATTCCGCCTCGGCCATTTCGCTGCCGATCCAACCTTCGGCGAAGGCCCTGGCCTTGACGGTCAGGTTTTTATCTATGACCAGGGGTTTCTCGTACAGCTCATAATTGCTGCTGTCGGGTTCCGAGCCGTCCAGGGTGTAGAATATACTGGTGGCAGCTATGGGATGGCTGAGCGCTACGGTAAGCTGGTCCCGGAAGAAGGCCCGGTCAAAACGGATCACCGGGGGGTTGAGCATCAACACCTCTCCACTGACCTGGGTGCCGGTCTCAACGGCGGTCCCCGGCAGGGCCGCCTTCAACTC
>NZ_JAANYN010000036.1 GCF_011290685.1 Cyclobacterium plantarum | reverse complement strand
TGGACAGGTCAGCGGACAACTGGTTCTCTGCTCCTTCCGCACGGCTTGTTTCTGTTGCTATGGCTGTTTCCAATACCCCCTCTGCAGCCAGGGCACGGGCAATTTCTTCATTCAAGGCGGTCTGGCTACCGGAAGCCGATGCGTCCACGTAATCCTTTACCGCTTTGGCGCTGGTATATTTGATATCGGATTCCCCGTCCGTGGTAATATCAGTGGACTTATTGGATAGGTCCTCTTTTCCGGCTTCCGCAGTCTGGGCTCGGACGGTTTCTGTGGCAATGGCAGTTTCTAAAGTCGCATCACTGGCGGTTCTTTCGGATGTTTCATTTTCCAGGGCAGTTGTTAAGCTGAAGTCTGCTGTCTTTCTTTCCTCTGTTTCGGTGATCAGATCAGCAATAATCGTTGCCTCTGCTGTTTCTGCACGAGTTGTTTCTGCTGCAATAGCTGTTTCCAGTGCCGTATCTGCTGCTAGTCTTTCGCTGGATTCGGTATTCAGATCGGCTACAATCCCGGCTTCTGCTGCCTTTGCCCGGTCAGTTTCGGCGGTTATGGCCGATTCTAAACTGTTATCGGCCGCCTGCCGAGCACTGCTTTCCGTGGACA
>NZ_JAANYN010000035.1 GCF_011290685.1 Cyclobacterium plantarum | reverse complement strand
CTGCTCTCCCGTGGCAAGGGCAACGGACAGGGCGTCTACTCCAAGTTGTGGACCAATGGTTTTCTGGATTCGGTGCACCAGGGCGTTCAGTTCTCCAGCGGAGACGACCCGGTACTCTACCTCAATGATCCGGAAGGCATGAACAAAGCAGACAGGAGGCGCATGCTGGATAAAATATCCGCCCTGAACCAGATGAACTACCAGTCCTTCGGCGATCCGGAGATCAGCGCCAAGATCCAGCAATACGAAATGGCCTACCGCATGCAGACGGCCGTTCCCGAAGTGACCGACGTCACCAGGGAGCCCGACAGTATCGTGAAGCTTTACGGGCCGGAATGCCTGGTTCCCGGCACCTATGCGGCCAATTGCCTGCTGGCCAGAAAGCTCTCCGAAAACGGCGTGCGCTTTGTCCAGCTCTACCACCAGGGCTGGGACCAGCACGGCAACCTGCCCAACGAGATGGCGGGCCAGGCCCTGGACACCGACCAGGCCTCGGCGGCCCTGATCACAGACCTCAAGCAAAGGGGGCTGCTGGACGAGACCCTGGTCATCTGGGGCGGGGAGTTTGGACGTACCAATTACTGCCAGGGAAGGTTCTCGGCCGAAAATTACGGCAGGGACCA
>NZ_JAANYN010000034.1 GCF_011290685.1 Cyclobacterium plantarum | reverse complement strand
TGGGCTGGTTGTACATCCCCCGGTCCAGGACATAGGTCTGTCTGAGGGTGTCTTTGAAGTCCTCCATCACCGAGACCATGATCCTGCTGCTGTCCCGGTGGTTGACAAAGTCGAGCACGCCGTCCAGGTCATCGTGTTCGATCCACATGATGGGCTGTTTGGCGGGCTTGGAAATGCTCACGTCTCCTTCATAGCCTTTTTCCGGCGTGTTGTTGAAAAAGGCGTACATCTGAAAGTAGTTTTCCTGGGAAATGGGGTCGTATTTGTGGTCATGGCACTGGGCGCATTCCACGGTCATGCCCAGGATGGCCTTGCTGAAGGTGTTGGTCTTGTCCACGTTGTACTCCACGCGGTATTCCTCGGGAATCACACCGCCTTCCTCGGTATATTTGTGGTTCCGGTTAAATGCCGTGGCCAATATCTGCTCCTTGCTCGGTTCGGGCAAAAGGTCGCCTGCCAGCTGCCAGGTGATGAACTGGTCGTAGGGCATGTTTTTGTTGAAGGCATGGATGACCCAGTCGCGGTAGGGCCATTGGGTACGGATATTGTCGTCCTGATAGCCGTAGCTGTCCGAGTACCTGGATATGTCCATCCACAGCACGGCCATGCGCTCGCCGAAAGCGGGGCTTTCCAGCAGGCGGTCGATGATTTTTTCCGTGGCCTGCGGGGACTCATCGGCGGCGTATTCCCGCATCAGCTCCAGGCCCGGAGGAAGACCGGTCAGGTCTATGCTCAGCCTTTTGAGCAGGTGCATTTTGTCTGCGGGGAGGTTTGGCTTCAGCCCGAGTCTGTC
>NZ_JAANYN010000033.1 GCF_011290685.1 Cyclobacterium plantarum | reverse complement strand
AGGCATCCCCCGTACGCCCTTGTTCACTTGAACTCCCCATGTGCCCTTTTGCAAACACACAGGGTTCTTTTCGTCGTACAAAACATCGCTGTCTTGTACTACATTGCATTTTCCGCTCAACATGTCAATGAACTTTTTGCTCCTCACTCGTCCAATAATGAACGGATGCAAGCAAGTGATTATTCACCTTAAGAATAATAAAATGGATTTGCGTTCCTTGTGAACTCATCCTTTTTTGTGGAGGATAACGCCTGCCTGCCGTCAGGCAGGGATTCGAACCGTTGACCCTCCCGACTGCGTCGGGATGCTCTAGCCAGCTGAGCCGACGATTGGAAGGTCCCTTCTGGACTCGTCCATTTCAGTGGAGGATAACGGATTCGAACCGTTGACCCCCTGCGTGCAAGGCAGGTGCTCTAGCCAGCTGAGCTAATCCCCCTGGTATTTTTTTATCGAAGGTTTGCCCCGTTGACACTCCCGACATAAGTCGGGATGCTATAGACAGCTGAGCTAATCCCCCTGGGTTTCTTTTATCGAAGGCTTGCACCGTTGATCATGCTGATTTAAAAAATTTTATCCATTAAATAAACCTGCTTATATGTCAAAGGATTGAAACGCCAACAAATCAAACAATTTTAAAATGTGGGCCTGCGTGGACTCGAACCACGGACCTCTACATTATCAGTGTAGCGCTCTAACCACCTGAGCTACAGGCCCCCAAAATGAAATAAATTGAAGTAGCAGGTAAGACAGTAAATAAAAAATCTGAATCCAGAAAGGAGGTGTTCCAGCCGCACCTTCCGGTACGGCTACCTTGTTACGACTTAGCCCCAGTTACCGGTTCTAC
>NZ_JAANYN010000032.1 GCF_011290685.1 Cyclobacterium plantarum | reverse complement strand
ACAAACACCCCGCTGCAGGCGCTGGCCATGCTGAACGACCCACTGGTGCTGGAAGCATCCAGGGTAATGGCAAGCCGGCTCATAGGAGAGGATAAAGACGCTGAGCAAGCCGTTCAGGAAGCCTTTGCCCGGATCATTTGCCGGGCCCCTTCTGAAGAGGAGCTGCACCTGCTGGTGGAATATTACCGGGAGGAACTGAAAAGGTTCCGGAAAGCACCCGAAAAAATCCTGGAGACGGTCCAAAAAGGGGAATCCCCCCTGGGGCCGGAAGCCGATAAACCCGAGACCGCCGCCCTCATGCAGGTAGTGGTGGCCATTTACAATGTAGAAGAAGCGATTACCAAGACCTGATATGGAAAAAGAAAGATTAGAAAGCGGACTGAATGAAAACAGAAGGAAGTTTCTGTCCAAAATGAGCCTGGGATTGGGAAGTGTGGCCCTGGGCTCACTGCTTATCCCCGACCTGTTCGACGGCAAATCCCAACTGGACACCGACAAACTGATGGCCAGCCTGCCCCATTTTGCCCCCAAAGCCAAAAGGGTGATTTACCTGTTTCAAAACGGGGCGCCCAGTCAGCTGGAATCCTTTGATTACAAACCCATGCTCAACGAGCGGATAGGGGAAGAGCTGCCCGATTCCATCCGGAAAGGACAGCGCCTCACCGGCATGACCGCCGGACAGTCCTCCTTTCCCCTGGTGGGCTCCTATCACGGCTTCAGCCAATACGGCCAGTCCGGTGCCTGGGTCAGCGACCTGTTTCCCTATACCGCTAAAATAGTAGATGAGCTGTGCATCGTAAAATCCATGCACACCGAGGCCATCAACCACGACCCGGCCCTTACCTTTTTTCAGACAGGAGCCCAGGTAGGCAACCGACCCAGCATGGG
>NZ_JAANYN010000031.1 GCF_011290685.1 Cyclobacterium plantarum | reverse complement strand
TTGAACTAGGCGTATGATAAATAAAATTCTTTGTAAGGGTATGGTGGTTTTTCTACCATTCTTTTCATGAGGTTTTCAAAGATTCCCTCCTTCATCTTATGCCTGTTGAAGCGATAGGTATATTCATCAATATAAGGCTGAAGATGGATTACAGAATGGTGGATACCCCTCAGCCAGGCTTTGAATAGCATCACAGTTCTGTGTAGCTGTGGGAAGTTCTTTCCCTTCTTTTCTGATTTCTCCCTGATTAGCTTGGGAAATTCACTTTCAAGACCTCTATAGCCGCTCCAACGGTCAGTTCTCACCGCTGCACCGGGAGCTATATGGTCCATCATAAAACGCTTTAAATGCTTACGGGCAGCTGTATCGACTACACGTCCATAGATGCGGGAAACTCCCTTTCCTTTGCGCTCCACGGCCACCACCATGATCTGTTTCTTACCTTCATTGCGTCCCACAGCCTTTTCGTCCTGGCCACCCACATAGGTCTCGTCTACGTCCACTTTACCATCCATTGGGTGGTTTCCACTGCTTGACATCGCCCTCATCACCTTCTGCTTGAACAGCCAGCAGGTCTTCTGCCTAAGTTCCAGCTTCCTGCTAAGTTCAGGACTGCTGATCCCACTTTTGCTGGTAGACACGTAGTAGACGATGTAAAACGCCTTCAAAAGGGGGAACTTGCACCGGTGGAACAGGGTCCCGGACTTCGGGGATTCCAGACGTCTACATTTGGTGCACTGCCTGTCATACTTTTCAATACCCTGGCAATAGTGCCCGTGGCCACACTTTTTGCACTGATAGCCATCCTGCCACTTCAGGGATGCCAGGTACTTCACACAGCTTTCCTCATCGGGAAACCGCTCGTGAAACTCGAACAAAGACAAACTCTTAAACCGCTTTTCCATAACTTTCTGCTTACGCTGTCAATATACCTGCTTTTTAGTTATTGAAAAAGTGCCTTGTTCAA
>NZ_JAANYN010000030.1 GCF_011290685.1 Cyclobacterium plantarum | reverse complement strand
TGCCCGGTCAGTTTCGGCGGTTATGGCCGATTCTAAACTGTTATCGGCCGCCTGCCGAGCACTGCTTTCCGTGGACAGGTCAGCGGACAACTGGTTCTCTGCTCCTTCCGCACGGCTTGTTTCTGTTGCTATGGCTGTGTCCAGTACGCCTTCTGCAGCCTGGGCACGGGCAATTTCTTCATTCAAGGCGGTCTGGTTACCGGAAGCCGATGCGTCCACGTAATCCTTTACCGCTTTGGCGCTGGTATATTTGATATCGGATGCCCCGTCTGTGGTAATATCTGTGGACTTATTGGAAAGGTCTTCCTTTTCGGCTTCTGCGGTCTGGGCTCGGACGGTTTCGGCGGTAATGGCGGTTTCCAAAGTCGCATCACTTGTGGTTCTTTCGGTGGTTTCTGTGTCCAGGGAAGTTGCAAGCGTGATATCTGCCGATTTTCGTTCGGCTGTTTCAGTGGTTAGCGCAGTTTCCAAGGTGGCATCTCCGGATACGCGGGCTGCCGTTTCGGTGCTTAGATCTGCAATAAGAGTCGCCTCCGCTGCTTCAGCCCGGTCAGTTTCGGCGGTAATGGCCGTTTCTAAACTGTTATCGGCCGCCTGTCTGGCGCTGCTTTCACTGGACAGGTCAGCGGACAACTGGTTCTCTGCTCCTTCCGCACGGCTTGTTTCTACTGCAATAGCTGTTTCCAGTGCCGTATCTACTGCTTGTCTTTCGCTGGATTCCGTATTCAGATCGGCTACAATCCCGGCTTCGGCTGCTTTTGCCCGGTCAGTTTCGGCGGTTATGGCCGTTTCTAAACTGTTATCGGCCGCCTGCCGAGCACTGCTTTCACTGGACAGGTCAGCGGACAACTGGCTCTCTGCTCCTTCCGCACGGCTTGTTTCTGTTGCTATGGCTGCTTCCAATACACCCTCCGCAGCCAGGGCACGGGCAATTTCTTCATTCAATGCGGTCTGGTTACCGGAGGCAGAAGCATCTACGTAATCCTTTACCGCTTTGGCGCTGGTATATTTGGTATCCGACTCTCCGTCGGTGGTAATGTCTATGGACTTATT
>NZ_JAANYN010000002.1:675346-981676 GCF_011290685.1 Cyclobacterium plantarum | reverse complement strand
GAGTTTGATCAGCCCACCGACATCAGCAAGCTGGCACTTTCCCTATGGCAAAACCCCGGTGCACGCTTCTTTCCGCCGGGAGAGGTGCAGCTGTGGACCAGGGAAAGCGAGGCCCAGGAATGGAAGCTCGCCGACACCTACAGGCCGGCCCCATTGCAAAAGGACGCCCCCTCCCTGCTCCGGCAGGTGGACATCCCCTTCTCTGCCAAAGCGGTAAAGCAGCTCAAACTACTGGCAAAACCGGTGGACAAACTCCCCGCCTGGCACGGAGCGGCCGGCAGCAAGGCCTGGCTCATGGTAGACGAAGTGGTGATGAATTGAGATAAGGGGTGCATAAGGGCATTTTACCTGGAGAAACCCAAACGAAATGGAAAACCGATATGAAAAAACAAAAACCAGCATTTATCGATTTTAACGTCGATTTACTTTTATTGATTTCGGTACTTTTCTTTTCATGTTCGAACGGCAATGAGAAAAGATTGGCATCAAAAAACACCTCTTTAAAAGAACTTCAGTTTACTGTGAGGGAAGCCGAGTCCTGGTCGGATCTTTTCAAAAGAACATCGGGCTGGTTTGGAGGGGACGGTATCTTCACCATACCCTTAAATGGCATAGAGTCCGCTAAACCTGATTCAACTGCCGAAACCTTAGTGTTATTCAGTGATAGCCTGATTGGAGAAATAATTGAAGGGAAGCTGGATACGCCCTTTGTGATGATCAATAATTCAGTTGCATGGATGGAGGGACCGGAACCTGAGAAATCCAATATTTCCTTCCATTGGGCTGAAAATGAGAAAAGTGCGCCGCAGTCACTTTTTATACCAAATACTCCGAATTCCAAACCAGGAGAATACTTTTGGCTAGGGGATGGTTTTGTGAATCAGGAAAAGAACAATGACATTTATTTATTTGGCTATAGGGTTACCACCACAGGTGAGGAGGTATTTAATTTTAAGGAAGTTGGTAACGCCCTGATCGTTATTCCCTCAGGAAGTAAGCCACCTTTTAAAAGTCAACGCCAATTGGATACTCCTTTTTATATTGAGGGGACCCCGGAGAGTACGGGTTCCTTTGGAGCTGGCATTATGGTAAACACCAAAGATGCGGGAGCATATAGTCCTGATGGCTATGTTTACATTTATGGGGTTAGGGGAAAGAAAAAAGAGGTGATGGTAGGCAGGGTGAAACCCGGTGACATTGAAAAATTTCACCTGTGGAGATTTTGGGATGGTGCTGACTGGCAAGGTGATATGAAAAAAGCTGCCTCCATTGCAGATAGGGCATCCAATGAATTGAGCGTATCTCAGCTGGGAGATGGAAGGTATGCCATGATTTTCCAGATGGATGGTATAGCTTCCACCGTTGGGATGCGTTTGTCCCATTCCCCGGAAGGTCCTTTTGGCCCAATAATTACAATTTGGGATGCTTCAGCTGATTTGAGTGAAGGAAAGCAACTGATTAGCTATAACGCAAAAGCCCATCCCAGCCTGTCCAAACCTGGAGAATTGTTAATCAGTTATAACATCAATTCTTTCGGTTTTTTTGCAGATGTGGAAACATCACCAAACTTTTACAGACCCAGGTTTATACTAATGGAAATTGGAGAATGACCTAAGCCCATTAGGATATTTCACCACTCTCGGTTAAAATCACCTCCAAAACCAGGCACAAAGGGATGCCTGTTTGAATCCCTGGAAATTTATCCTATACATTAAAACCAATTAAAATGATTACAAAAGCAGTCATTCTTTAACATTTCATGACTGGCCCAAACTTCAATATTCATGGCGCTTTTTTGCCCATTCCTGTTAAGGCTTCATTTTAACCTCTACCCACTTCCTAGCATTCACAAAAGCCAGCAGCCAGGGGCTAATTTCTCCAGGTAATAATTCTTCAGGATAATAGGGCCAATTCCAGGGAGCAAGGGACCTTTCTATATGGGGCATAATGGCCAGGTGCCTGCCATCTGCTGAAGCCAGTCCTGCCACCGCATGATCTGAACCATTGGGATTCCCTGGATAGGCAGTGTATGAATAATTCATTCCAATATGATAGGTGGATTTTTCCTGGGGCAATTGAAATTTGCCTTCTCCATGCGCTACCCATACACCCAACCTCAGTCCGGAAAGGGATCCCAGCATGACCGACTTGTTTTCCGGTATGGTTACATTAATAAAGCCTGACTCAAATTTGTGGCTGTCATTGTGTAGCATTTTGGTCTTTTGTTGGTGTTCGGGGTTCAGCAGATTCAAGGCTACCATCAATTGACAACCATTACAAACCCCCAGGCTTAAAGTGTCCTTTCGGGCATAAAAATGATCCAATGCCTTTTTGGCTTTTTCATTGTACAGAAAGGCACCTGCCCAGCCCTTTGCCGAGCCCAATACATCAGAATTGGAAAATCCCCCTACAAAAACGATCATGTTGACATCTTCCAGGGTTTCTCTTCCGGATATCAGGTCGGTCATATGGATGTCTTTTACATCAAAACCGGCCAGCCACAAGGCATAAGCCATTTCCCGGTCTCCATTGACTCCTTTTTCCCTGATGATGGCCGCTTTGGTTCCGCTTGCTGTCTTACGAAGTGGGTCTAAACTCAAGGAACGGTAGGTTCCCTGCCAGTTTTCCGGAAAATTGAATTGAAGTGGCTGCCTTTTGTAATGATCAAAACGCTCCCTTGCCAGCTGCTCTCCTGATTGTGCCTGGTCCAGCAGGAAGGAAGAACGGTACCAGGTGTCCCTGAGGCTGGCCATATCCCAGCTTTTGCCCAAAGCAGGTATTTCAATTTTTCCGGAAGTTTGTATGGATGAAATGGGGAGGTAAGTTATTCCATTTTCTGTCAAATAACCTTCTACTCCTGCTTCCGGATTAACCTGGATAAGCAGTCCCGGATTTTCTGCAAACAATGCCTTGACAGGATCCTTTTCCGGATGGTTTTCCAGGTGTATGGTTAATCCGGTATTTTCATTGGGAAAACACATTTCCAGCAAGGCGGTGATCAAGCCACCAGAGGAAATGTCGTGACCGGCTAAAATTTTCCCCTGACGTATCAGTTCCTGCAGGACATTAAAAGCGGCAGCAAAGTAAGCCTGATCCTTGATATCCGGGGTTTCATTACCGATTTTATTCAGAATTTGACCAAAGGAACTCCCTCCCAATTTAGCCTTATCTTTGGCGAGGTCGATATAAAGCAGACTGGATCCCGAAATCGGCTTAATGGAAGTAGAAAGGGTTTTTCTGATATCTTCGCATTCGCCTACAGTAGAGATTATGACAGTGCCCGGGGAAAACACGGTTTGTCCATCCGGGTATTTTTGAGCCATGGAAAGGGAATCCTTTCCCGTGGGAATATTGATGCCCAAAGCAATGGCAAACTCACTGGCCGCAGCTACCGCCCGGTACAAGCGGTCATTTTCTCCTGGATTTTTTGCCGGCCACATCCAGTTGGCACTCAAAGATACTGCCTTCAACCCTTCATTAAGTGGAGCCCATACCAGGTTGGTCAGTGCTTCAGCAATGGCCAGTCGGGAACCTGCCTCCGGATTGGCCAGGGCAGCTACAGGCGCATGGCCGATAGAGGTCGCAATGCCCTTGTTTCCGGAATAATCCATGGCCATTACGGCTACATTGTTCAAGGGCAATTGCAGGGGACCCGTGCTCTGTTGTTTGGCTACCCTTCCGGTAACCGATCGATCTACTTTATTGGTCAGCCAGTCCTTGCAGGCCACGGCTTCTAATTGGAGCACCTGATTCAGGTATTCTTCGATTTTTTCCACCTCATATTCCGGGGCCGCAAAGTTTTGGCTGGCTCTTTGGTCTTCAAGAACAGTTTTTGGAGAAGAGCCAAACATGTGGTTCAGGCTCCAGTCTATCGGTTTTTCACCCGTTTGGCTGTTTTCAAATTTAAAATGCAAATCTCCGGTAGTCTCTCCGATTTCGTAAAATGGAGCCCTTTCCCTCAAGGCAATTTTTCTGATTTTTTCCAATTTGCTTTTTTCCAGGACCAGCCCCATCCTTTCCTGAGATTCGTTTCCGATAATTTCTTTGGCGGAAAGGGTAGGATCTCCTACCGGAAGCTTTTCCAGGTGTATCGTTCCACCGGTTTCTTCCACCAGTTCGGAAAGGCAATTCAAATGACCTCCAGCTCCATGGTCATGAATGGATATTATGGGGTTGTCGTCACTTTCTGCCATTGCCCGGATTACATTGGCTACCCGCTTCTGCATTTCAGGATTGGAGCGCTGTATGGCATTCAGCTCAAGAGCATTGCTGAGCTCTCCGGTATTGAGTGAAGAAACCGCACTTCCCCCCATGCCGATACGGTAATTGTCACCCCCCATCAAAACGATACTGTTATTTTTTTCAGGTGATTTTTTCAGGCTGTAGGGGGCTCTGGTAAATCCTATGCCGCCTGCAAGCATGATCACTTTGTCAAAGCCCCAGTTTTTGCCCAGTTCCTGATGTTCGAAAGTCATCAGGCTTCCACAAATCAATGGTTGGCCAAATTTATTACCAAAGTCACTGGCTCCATTGGAAGCCTTGATCAGGATGTCCATAGGACTTTGGTAAAGCCATTTTCTGGCAGTGAGGTTTTTTTCCCATTGCCGGTCGGGAGCGGTTCTGGGATAGGAGGTCATGTAAACAGCAGTGCCCGCCAAAGGTATGGAGGCGGTGCCTCCCGCCATTCTATCTCTGATTTCCCCACCGGACCCTGTAGCTGCTCCGTTAAAGGGCTCTACGGTAGTGGGAAAATTATGGGTTTCAGCTTTCAGGGAGAGGACGGTGTCAATGGGCTTGATTTCAAAGTATCCGGCAGTATCCTGATTTTCAGGCGCAAATTGGAAAGCCTCGGGCCCTTTTACAAAGGCCACATTGTCCTTATAAGCCGATACTATCCCGTTTGGATTAGCCGAAGCTGTTTTTTTAATCAACTGGAAAAGCGACATGGGCTTTTCCTGTCCGTCGATGATAAATGTTCCGTTGAAAATTTTGTGCCGGCAATGCTCTGAATTCACCTGACTAAAGCCAAAAACCTCGCTATCGGTGAGCGGCCTTTCCATGTTCTTACTGATCCCTTCCAGGTAAGTGATCTCTTCTTTGCTGAGGGCAAGGCCTTCTTGTTCGTTGTAAGCGGATATATCGGCTATAAAAAGGATGGGTTCCGGTTTTTTATCAATAGAGAATAAATCCTGGTCCAATACTTTATACAACCTTTGCAGCATTGGATCCAGGGATACCCCGTCTGTCCATGGGTAAAAAGCTTCTATTCTAAGGACACCATTGATCCCCATATTTTCGCATATCTCCACGGCATTGGTAGACCAGGGGCTTACCATTTCTTTTCTTGGTCCGATAAATTCGCCGGCTATGCGGCTCTTGTCCAGGTAGCTGGCAGAGCCAAAAAGCCAGGTTAATTTTTCTACTGCCTCTTTACTTAATAGTTGGCGGGCTTCAAGGGCATAAATTGTTTTTTCAGGAGATTGAAAAAAGAAAATTTTCATAGGATAATCAATAGCTAATTAGAAAGGACAAAGGTACAAAATTGCTTTTATAAATTACCGGGCTGAGAGAACCCAAACTTTTGCCCCTGAAAGGAAAATGTTCGATTTCGAAAATTTCTAAACGGATAATGTTCGTTATTGAACAGTTGGGCAAATCTTCATTTAGCGAAAGGGGGCTTTGGTGTGCCTGAAAGATTTATTTTTTTTGAATATGTGCATTTGTTTTGAGGGATAAGTATGGGTTGCCTGATTAAAGCGTACATATTTTGTTGGGGATAAAAAATAATTCAATAAATTTGGAAAAACTTTGAACCTTTTGAAAGTTTCCTGAGTTTTTTGGCAGGAAGTTTATAGATAGATATTTGGAAACAAGAGAAAAAATAATTCAGGTGGCATTGGAGCAGTTTCTGGTTTTTGGAATCAGGGCAGTAACCATGGATGAGATCGCCAGACAGGTGGGCATGTCCAAAAAGACCCTTTACGAGGAATTTTCCAGTAAAGAGGAATTGGTTAATGCCTCTTTTGAAGTAGCACTTAAGGAGGATGAATGTGCTTTTGATCAGATGATGGAGGAGGATGAAGGGGTAATTGGTCATTTATTGCGGATGACCAGGTATCTCAGGGAACGGTTTTCCAGTATGAACCCCTTATTGATGCATGAAATCCAACGCTTTTATCCCAAATGTTGGAAAAAACTGGAGGAATTTAAAAGGGATCATGCCTGGAAAGGTATAGTAGAGGTTCTTGAAAAAGGTAAGCAGTCCGGAGATTTCAGAAGGGAAATCAATTCAGAAATATTGGCTTTTATGCGATTGGAGCAGATTACCAGTGCCTTTTCCGGGAATGTTCCCGGTGGGAAATACAGTCTGCTGGAATACCACTTGCAAATACTAGATCATTTTATTCACGGGATCCTGACTGAACAGGGAAGATCCAATTATTATAAAAAGTTAGCCATCCACCAATCTTAATTTTATGAATTTTAAACTTGCAATTTTATCACTGATCATTTTCCTTAATGGTTATTGGATTACAGAAGCAAGGGCCCAGGAAACTCCCTTTACCCTGGAGGAAAGTGTGTCGTATGCCCTTGAAAATAATGCGGAGGCCAGAAATGCCAGGCTTGAAATTGAAGCTGCCAGGGGATTAGTAGGAGAGCGTACCGCCGAAGGCCTGCCGCAAATTAATGCCAACCTCAATGCAACCAAAAATCTGGTTGTACCCATAACCCCATTTCCTGCGGTGTTTCTTGATCCTGAAGCTCAGGAAGGTGAGTTTATTGGCGTTCAATTTTCTCCCGAGTTTACGGCCGGTTTGACAGCGACTGTTTCCCAGATGATTTTCAACGGCTCTTATTTTATCGGACTGAAGGCAGCTAAAACGTATCGTCAACTGGCTGAAGTGGACCGAAAGTTAACCGAACTCGAAGTTATCGAGAATGTTAAGAAAGCGTATTATTCGGTTTTAGTCAGCGGGGAAAGGGAGGCACTGGTAAAGGCCAATTTGAGCCGTATTGATACCCTTCTTAAAGAGACAAAAATACTCTATGAGGAGGGTTTTGCAGAAAAGATTGATGTTAGCCGGATTCAGGTGCAGCACAACAACATTCAAACTGAATTAGACAAGGCGAAAACAGCGACTTTGGTAAGCATGCGGCTGTTGAAGTTCCAGATGGGAATGCCGCAAAGTCAGGAAATCACCCTTGTGGACACGATTACAGGGCTGGAGTCCCTTCTGGATGCAGAAAGGTTGCTGGTGGAAGAAGGGGAGCAGAGAGTGGAAATTGATCAGGTCAATACCAATTATGACTTAGCTACGCTGGATCTTAAAAACAATCAGATTCAATACATGCCCCGTCTGGATGCCAATTATACCTTCCAGCGTAATGCCTTTGGGGGCAACTTTTCAAACCTGTGGTCCGGAGATTGGTTTACGGGCTCAGTTATAGGTGTAACGCTACAGATTCCCATTTTTGATGGATTTACAAAAAGGTATAAAATTCAGCAAAATAGGGTACAGCTCAGGCAACTTGAAGTACAGAAGGAGTCTGTGCTTCAAAATATTGTAATAGAAAAATTTCAATCTCGTCAAAACCTGATCAATAGCCTTAAGGCACTGGATGTACAAAGGGAAAATCGGGATTTGGCACTGGAGGTATTTGATATGGCTAAAATAAAATATCAGGAGGGAGTTGGTTCTAACCTTGAAGTAGTAGAGGCGGATTCAGCCCTTAAGGAGGCAGAAACCAATTATTTCTCTGCCTTGTATGATGCCTTCATCGCAAAAGTGGATTTGGAAAAAGCATTGGGAATTTTAAAATAATCAAAAAGGATACCGTAATATTTTATGAAAAATACCATCAAGTTTTTAACACTAGCCCTGCTGATTGGGGTAGTTGCCTGCTCCGAGCCTAAGGATGAGCTGGCCGAAAAAAAGGACCAACTGGAAGCCTACAAATCAGAAGCAGCAGCACTAAAGGTCTCTATTCAGGAGCTGGAAGAAGAAATCTCCCGGCTGGATCCCGAATTCAGGAGAAATCAACGGAAATCTGTTTTAATTACCACGGCACAGCCCGAGCGGGGAAATTTTGAGCATTATGTAGAAGTTACCGGCTCGGTTTTGTCAAAAAAGAATGTCAATATCAGTGCAGAGCTTTCCGGGCGAATTGAGGAAATAGTAACCCGGGAAGGGATGTCCGTGAAAAAGGGACAGGTAATTGCCACTATTGATGCCGAATCTGTCGAGAGAAGTATAGCTGAAATTCAAACCCAGTTGGATTTGGCCAGGACGGTTTTCGAAAAGCAGGAGCGACTTTGGAACCAGCAAATTGGTACTGAAATGCAATACCTGGAAGCAAAAAACCGCATGGAAACACTGGAAAAAAACCTGTCCTCACTTGAACTTCAGAGAGACAGGACAACGGTGAGGGCGCCGTTTAACGGTACAGTGGAGGAGTTGCTGATTAGGGTAGGGGAGCTGGTGCAACCAGGTTCCCCCATTGTCAACATGATAGGGGAGGACGACCTTTTTATAGAAGGTGATATTTCCGAAAGGTATATTGGTATCCTGGAGCGGGGCGACTCTGTAAGTATTCGCTTTCCATCCATCGACAAATCCCTCAAGACCAAGGTGACGGCAATCGGCAGCGTCATTAATCCCGACAACCGGACTTTCAAAGTAGAGGTGTTTTTACCCAAAATGGAGCTTGTAAAACCCAATATGCTTTCGGTATTGAATATACAGGATTATGAAAACCCCGAGGCAGTGATTGTGCCTACCTATTTGATTCTTCAGGACAATAAAGGCAGTTATGTCTTTGTGGTGGAAGAGGGCATGGCCAGGAAAAAATATGTCGAAAGGGGCATGACGTATAAGGGTGAGACAGAAATTCTGGAAGGCCTGGATGGTACGGAAACACTGGTAGACAAGGGATTCAGAGAAGTTGGAGATAATTTTAATGTAAACATTGCATCATAAGGCATTTATGGATACAGATAACAAATCAAAAAAAGGCCTGATCAGGGAGTTTGGTATTTCCACACTTTCGGTAGACAACCGGACCAGTGTGGTGATCCTTACCTTAATCATTACATTCCTGGGGATGTTTGCCTACCGGACCATGCCCAAGGAAAGTTTTCCGGAAATTGTCATCCCTACCGTTTATGTAGGTACGGCATATCCTGGTAATTCTCCGGTGGATATGGAAAACCTGATCACCAGGCCCATAGAAAAGGAACTTAAATCCATCAACAACCTGAAAGATGTGAGTTCTACTTCCATTCAGGATTTTTCCTCTATTGTGGTGGAATTCAATCCCAATGTGGATATATCCAAGGCTTTACAGGATGTTAAGGATGCAGTGGATAAAGCCAAAAGTGAGCTGCCCACGGACCTGGACAGGGATCCTGATGTATTGGAAATCAATACCTCGGAATTTCCGATCATGAACGTGAATATTTCAGGCAACTATACCGAGCAGGAACTGAAAAAATACGGAGAATATCTGGAGGATGAAATTGAAAAACTGTCGGAAATCTCCAGTGCAGATCTGGGAGGAACCATAGAGCGGGAAATACAGATCAATGCCGATTTGTATAAAATGGAAGCCAACGGGGTTACCTTTTCGGATATTTCCAGTGCGGTGGCTGATGAAAATGTTACCATTTCCGGAGGCAATATCCTTTCAGGGGATTACCGCAGAACCTTGCGGATTGCGGGGGAATTTACGGACCCCATGCAATTGGAAGACGTTATCGTAAAGACGGAAAATAATAAAATCGTATACCTCAGGGATGTGGCCTCCGTGAGCGATACTTATAAAGAGAGGGAAAGCTATGCCAGAAGCAATAAACTTCCGGTGGTTACCATCAATGTGGTCAAAAGAAGCGGGGAAAATCTACTGGATGCTTCTGACAAAATCAAAGAACTGATAGAAGATGTAAAAATCAATCGGTTTCCCGAAGATCTGGAGGTCACCATCACCAATGATCAGTCTAAAGCTACCCGTTCACAGGTAGACAATTTGGAAAACAGCATAGTCTCAGGAGTGATCCTGGTAGTGCTGGTGCTGATGTTTTTTCTGGGCTTCAGGAATGCCTTGTTTGTAGGTATTGCCATTCCCTTGTCCATGTTTATTTCCTTTTTGGTACTCAATTCTCTGGGTGTCACCTTGAATTTGATGGTCTTGTTTTCTTTGATCCTGGCATTGGGCATGTTGGTGGATAACGGGATTGTGGTAGTAGAAAACATTTACCGACTAATGCAGGAAGGGAAATCTGCCGTACGGGCAGCCAAAGAAGGTGTGGGAGAGGTCGCATGGCCCATTATTACCTCGACTGCCACAACCCTGGCTGCATTTCTTCCTTTGGCCTTTTGGGATGATATTATCGGGGAGTTTATGAAATACCTGCCCATTACCCTGATTATTGTTTTGTCCTCTTCCCTTTTTGTTGCACTTGTCATTAATCCGGTACTCACAGCTTTGTACATGAAGATTCAGGATGTGGACAAAAGGAAACCGGTGCAAAAACCCATGATCGTGGCTGCGGTATTGACCTCAATGGCAATAGTGTGCTACTTTGCCAGCTGGATTGCTTTGGGCAACCTGTTGTTTCTGGCGGCCCTTTTGACGATTTTCAATGTTTTTGCCTTAAGAAAAGCCATTCGCTGGTTTCAAAATGTATTTTTGGTCAAGCTGGAAAACCTGTATGAGAATACCCTTCACTTTGCCTTGAAGGGATCTAAACCCTATTTGTTTTTTGGAGGAACGGTATTGTTGCTGGTAGTTTCCCTGGTCTTGTTGTATATAAGGGCACCCAAGATTCTCTTTTTTCCTGACAATCAGCCTGCATTGGTGAGTATTTATATGGAAAAGCCCATAGGTACGGATATTGAGGCTACCAATGATTTTGTCCACCAATTGGAGGACGATTTATTTGAACTTTTGGAACCCTATGATAACATCATAGAGTCTGTCATTACTCAAGTCGGGGAAGGAACGGGGGATCCGCTGGAGGGTCCCAGCCAGGCAAAGACCCCACATAAGGCAAAAATTACCATCGGATTTGTGGAGTATCAGTTTAGGGATGGGGTAAATACCAATGAGGTAATGGAGAAAATCAGGAACCTGGCAGAAGGGTATCCTGGTGTACTGGTAACCGTTGATAAGCAAAGAAATGGCCCGCCTGTAGGAAAACCAATCAATATTGAAATCAGTGGAGAGAACTTTGATCAATTGATCGCTTTTGTGAGTCAGGTGCGGGAACAAATCAACGAATCCGGTATTCAGGGCATAGAAGAATTAAAATCTGATCTGGAGCTGGGAAACCCTGAACTGATAATTGATATTGACCGGGAAAAGGCCAGGAGGTTTGGCTTGTCCACGTCCACCATCGCTAATGAACTCAGGACAGCTTTGTTTGGATTGGAAGTTTCCAAGTTTAAAGAAGGAGAAGATGATTACCCTATTCAATTGCGGTTGGCAGAGGAGTACCGGTATGAAATCGGCGCTTTATTGAACAAGAAAATTAGTTTCAGGGATAAATTTGGTAACCTAAAGGAAATTCCAATTTCTTCGGTTGCCAGTCTGGAATACAGTTCCACTTATGGATCAGTAAAAAGGAAAGACCTGGAGAGGGTGATTACCTTATTTTCCAATGTCAATGATGGATATAATGCCACAGAAATTAATAATGAGATCAAGCAATTGATGCAGGATATTGAGGTGCCGGAAGGTATCGATTTGAGTTTTACCGGAGAGCAGGAGGAGCAGGCAAAATCTGCTGAATTCCTTACCAGGGCATTGCTTATTTCCATATCCTTGATTTTCCTGATTATTGTGGCTCAATTCAATTCGGTGACCACCCCGTTCATCATTATGGCTTCTGTGGTGTTCAGTACCATAGGGGTCTTTTTGGGATTGTTGGCATTCAATATGGATTTTGTGATCATCATGACGGGGATTGGCATCATCTCACTGGCGGGGGTGGTGGTAAACAACGCCATTGTACTTATTGATTATACGAATTTGGTAAGGATGAGAAAAAGGGAGGAACTTGATATCCCTGAAGATGGATTTTTATCTAAGGAGGATCTCCTGGACAGCATCATTCAGGGAGGTAAAATCAGGTTGAGGCCGGTACTACTGACGGCCATCACTACCGTTCTGGGGCTGATTCCTTTAGCCCTCGGGATGAATATCGATTTTTATGGTCTGCTGTCCTCATTTGATCCGAAATTTTACATAGGAGGGGACAACGCAGACTTCTGGGGGCCAATGGCATGGACCGTGATATTTGGGTTAACCTTTGCGACCTTTTTGACGTTAGTAATAGTGCCGGTAATGTATTTATTGGCAGACAAATTAAATTCTATTGCTCGCAAGAGCAATTAATAAGATTTAATTAAAGGTTGGTGGTTTTTTAAGTGTTAAAACCTCCGGGGCATTGCTCCGGAGGTTTTTATTTTTTTCAGCTTTCCTGCCCATAATAAGCACCTTTACCATGCTTCCGGTCATAGTGCTTTTGGATCAATGCCGGCTTGAGTCGGGGCGCTTTGGGATTGATTTGTAAAGTCAGAAAGGCCATGTGGGCAATTTCCTCCAAAACCCTGCTGTTGTAAACAGCTTTGGAAGCATTTTTCCCCCAGGTAAAGGGGCCATGATTTCCTATCAATACCATTTCAACCTCTTCGTAAGACAGTTTCTTTTCGGAAAAACAATCCAATATCTGTTGTCCGGTCATGTGTTCGTAATCCCCTGCAATTAGTGCATCAGCCATGGGCGGGGCACAGGGTATATCTTTGGTGTTGTGGTCGGCATGGGTGGTGCCGAATATGGGAATATCCATTTGAGCCTGGGCCCAGGATACCGCAAATGTGGAATGGGTGTGACATATGCCTCCGATTTCAACCCAGTTTTTATATAAAAAAGCATGGGTTTTGGTATCGGAAGAGGGTCTCATTTTGCCTTCTACCACCCGATTATCATAATCTACAATCACAATATCCTCCGCCTTCAGATTACCATAGGGCAATCCACTTGGCTTAATCGCAAAAACAGCCCTGTCCCTGTCAACTGCACTAACATTGCCAAAAGTATAAACCACTAAACCAAGTTGGGGCAGTTCCATATTGGCCTCATAGCATTCCCTTTTCAATTCTTTAAAATTACTTGTCATAAGTTTGGTTTTTTTATTCAATCAGGGCTAGCCCTGTATGTTTAATTTAATCTTAAATTTCAAAGATCAACTTCTGGCCATCCCTCTGCTGACCAGCCGATGGTTTTGATGAACAATTTTGCCCTTCCCTCTTCAGATGCGCCATAGCCATGGAAACAAATCAACAGAACGGCATAAATGCTGTATTTAACCTGAGAACACATTTGTTAATGGATTTGCTTTAATAACCTGATCTCCTGGATAAGGACTGGCTCTAATAGGTATTGTTCTTTGTTCTCCAATCCCTGTATTTGTTTCACCACATCTATTCCTTCAACTACCTTACCAAAGGCAGCAAATCCTTGACCGTCCGGATTTCGCTTGCCACCGTAATCCAGTTCCGGTTGGTCTCCCAGACAAATAAAAAAGCTGCTTTGAGCTGAATCGGGCCCAAGCCTTGCCATGGAAATGGTGCCATGTTCATGCAATATCCCTGTTGTCCGGGTGGTTTCAATGGGTATTGGAGGTAATAGTTGTTCCTCAGTAACGTTTCCCCCTTGTATCACCTGGATTTTAATGTCCCTTTGAGATTCATTTTCAGGAGTATATACCCTAAAAAAACTGGAATTTACATAGGCGCCGTTCGATACATACTTCAGAAAATTTGTTACTGTTCCGGGAGCTTTTTCCGGATATAGTTCAATAATTATGGAGCCAAAAGCCGTCGAAATCTGGCAGCGTTTCTCTGCTTGGGCGTTGACAAAAGAAAAGGTAAAATAGAGTATAAGCGTTAAACAGGCTAGTTTATTCATTTTGAAAGCAGATAGACTGAGTGAATAACTAAAAATTTTACCCAAAATCCAAAAAAAGGACAGCCTGGCAATATATTTCTTTTGGTGGAACGGTATTGCTTTAAGGGATTGAGCATCAAAAAGAAAATATTAAATTGGGAACCGCCTTTTTTCAGGTCAATGAATTTTCTTCATCCTTATTTTTTTATTTCCGAAAATAAGGTGTAATTATGACAATTAATAAAAAATAACATGAAAAGTTTCCCTGAGTACGAAGTGTGGTTTATAACCGGTAGCCAGCATTTGTATGGTGAAGAGACCCTGAATACCGTAGCATTGCATGCCAAAGAAATTGCAGCGGCTTTGCATGCTTCAGAAAAAATAGCTGTCAATATTGTTTATAAACCCATTGTTACCTCAGCAGTAGCTATTTATGAAGTACTTGCCCAAGCCAATGGGAAGGATAATTGCATAGGGGTAATTACCTGGATGCACACTTTTTCACCTGCCAAGATGTGGATCAATGGATTAAAGGTTTTGCAAAAACCTCTTTTACATTTACATACCCAATATAACCGAAACTTGCCTTGGGATACCATCGACATGGATTTCATGAACCTCAACCAAAGTGCTCATGGGGATCGGGAGTTTGGATTTATCTGTACCCGGATGGAAATCCCCAGAAAAGTAGTGGTAGGACATTGGAAGGAGCTACAGGTTCAGGTGGAGATCGATAATTGGTGTCGGGCGGCTTGTGGCTGGTCCGATTGGCAAGGCGCCCAATTTGTTCGGTTTGGAGATAATATGCGGCAGGTGGCTGTCACTGAAGGAAATAAAGTGTCCGCAGAGATGCAATTCGGTTTCTCTGTCAATACCCATGGGGTAGGGGATTTGGTGTCCCAAATAGCGGAAATCTCTTCTGCAGCTGTCGATCGTTTGATTGAAACCTACGAGCAGCAGTACCTGGTAGATGAACAAATGAAGAAGCAGGGAAGCAGGAGGGAATCCCTGAGAGATGCTGCAAGAATAGAGTTGGGATTGAAGCAGTTTCTGGAACAGGGATCCTTCAAAGGTTTTACCAATACCTTTGAGGATTTGCATGGCATGAAGCAGTTGCCTGGCATTGCGGTTCAGCGGCTAATGGCTCAGGGATATGGGTACGCTGGAGAGGGAGATTGGAAGACCATGGCCCTGGTAAGGGCCATGAAGGTAATGGGTAAGGGATTGCCCGGAGGTAATGCTTTTATGGAGGATTACACCTATGATTTGGAGGAGCAGGGTGGACTGGTACTGGGGGCCCATATGCTGGAAGTGGATGAAAGCCTTGCAGCCGGGCCGGTACGATGTGAAATACATCCATTGGATATCGGGGGTAAGGATGACCCCGTAAGGCTGGTGTTTAACGCAGGGGGAGGACATGCACTTAACGCTTCCCTTATAGATTTGGGGGCGAAATTCAGATTGGTGCTTAATGAGGTAGAAGCTATCATGCCCCCAAGGGATCTACCTGAATTACCGGTGGCCCGCTGTATGTGGAGGCCTAAGCCAGACTTTAAAACCGCTGCTACCGCCTGGATTCTGGCAGGAGGTGCTCACCATACCGGTTTTAGCCAGAACTTGCCCACTGAAGTTATGGAAGATTTTGCGGAAATGGCAGGTTTGGAATGTTTGTTGATTGATGGGGATACCCGGATAAGAGAATTTAAAGCCTTTCTCAAACGGTTTTAAAGGGTAGAAACAAATCCTGCCTTACCAATAATTTGGTTGGTTACAAGAAAATGAATCCCATTTCTGGTGGTTTTAGTCATCTTTACAAGGGAGAATAATCAAAGGAGTAGCCCCCTCGTGTACCAAATCGTTGATAAAAAAATTTCTGAATAGTTTGTCGTTTAGTGTTCTGGAACCTTTTTGAAGGACAAGATAATCGTCCGGATACTCACTGTATCTGTTTTTGATGACTTTAAAAGCATCAGTACCCTCATAGATTTTCACCAAACATTGGTATTTATCATCTAATTTTTCTTTAAGCGCATTCAAATATACCTCGCTTTCAGTTTTGTCATCTGTTTCTGAAAGGATGGTAAGTAGCTCTATTTCTCCTATTGAGTTTCCTATTGTGTTAAGAAGATGGGTAAGTGCCGGTTCATTAAAAGGAAAATTAACGTGACTGGCCAGGGCAAGTTTCTTTGGAAGAGCCTGCTCGATGGATTTTGGTAAAGCAATAATAAGCCTGTTGAGGTGATTGATAATATTTGTAGCCGTACTGCCGATTAAAAATTTTTTAAGAAAACCAGTTCCTTTTAATCCCAATAAAAGTATGTCATCTGAACTTGTTTCTTTTGCTAAAAAATGGATGATCGAACTGTCAATTGCCAAAAATTCAGCTTTTTCACGTGGCAGGGCTAATTTTTTCAATTCTACCGAAAACTTCTTTTCGGCTTCTTGTTTTTCGAAAACTATTACTTGTTCCTTACCCGGAGAATTGGCCAGAGTGGGAACCAAACCGGGGATTTGATTAATGAATTGGAGGGAAACACCGTACGAATTTTGCCACTCATAAGCCACCTTAATTATTGTTGGCGTATAGGGTGAAAAATCAATAAGGACAATTAATTTTTTCATGGTATGAGGTGCATTTGAAAGTAAACAGTAAAAATTAAAGTTAAAGAATATCCTTCAAAAAACTAGTTAACTGCATCAAATCAAAGTTTTTTGAATGCTCTTATTGGTCCTCATACCATTTTTCATCAAAGGTATGGGTAGACTCAAAGGCAGCCTTCAATACTTTTACCACCATCCAGATCATTAATACCGGAGAAATGGAAAATAGAAACAATATCAGTGCGGTATTCAGGTTTACTGCTACAGCAACAACGTAAATCAATAGAAAGCCTGTTACCAGGCTAACTGGTACCAATGGGTTGTCCATAGTATGTTTCTTTACCCGATAAAACAATCAGGAACAGGTATTTGTTCGATTAAAAAATTAGATTGTATTTCAGGCATTGTTCACCCTAGGAGCCCAATAGGTACAGTAAGCTCCGGCTTTTACAGGACCCTTAAAGAGTTGGCATCCACCACATTTTCTTTTTTCCGTAGGGGGCAGGTAGAGCTGACAATTGTCACAACGATTGTCAGAAACCGGCGTTTCTTCTTCATATCCCAGGCTTTTTCTTTTTTCCAGTTCATCCTCGCTTAAGCCTGTAAGGTCTGCACAATCAGTAACCTGTTCGAGTTGGTATTCTTTTTTCGGGCTGGCACAATTGGATAAAATCAGGGTTAATGAACCGAGTAAATACTTTACAAAATTCCTTCTTTGCATGGGTTGATTTTTAAAGAGCTGTCATTAATTCCTGAAGGGGGAATGCTGCATAATTTTCCCCTTCTTCCAGTTTTTTTAATATTGCTGTCAAATTTTCAGAGTGGATATCCTTTGATCGATCCAGACCTTTTTTCAGGTTATCCAAAGCTATTTCCTTCCAATGATCCACATTTTCGCCTTCCAAAGAAGACAATAATCCGATGAAATCCTTAATATCGCCTTCTTCCCCTTTTGCACCCAATATATGTGACACTTCTTTAAGGTAATCATTTTTCCAACCTTCAGAACTTTCGAAAAAATCATGCTGCTCTTTCAATGCTGCAAGGATCTGAAGTCCGGAGCCAGCATTGGAGCTAAGGATTGCTGTTCGAAACCATTTATTTGATCCCTTTTCCATCAATACACCCGCCATTTTTTCAATGACTGCATTGTCCTCATAATTTCCCAGGCTTAAAACAGCCTGCATGGAAATCATTGGGTTTTCATGGTTTATTTTTTCCGATATCTCTTCCCTTAATCCGGGAAAGTCCTCTGCCAATACCAAAGCATTTTTAACAAGCCCCCAGTGCTCGCTTTCCAATGCGGATGCTACCAAATCCGAAGGTAAAGCATCCATGGAATGCAATAAATGAAGGGCGAGAACCTGGGCTTTTGGGTTTTCCTTTTTTGCCAATGCCAATAAAAAAGGCACCTGCTCCGCGCTGGGATTTTCCAGTATCAAGCGCTGAGCGGTAGTTCTGTTCCAGCCATTGTCATGGGCCAGTTGAGCTACAAGAGCTTCCGCGTCCATTTTTGAAAAATCAGGGGATTCCCATTTTCCAACACCCCTGCCTTTTGGTACCAGGCGATAAATCCGCCCATGGTTTTCTCCATTCATGAAGTCCATTTCCGCTTTTAGATCATCCGGGATCGAAACCGGGGTTTCTATATGTTGCCGGTAAAAATCAACCAGGTACAAAAAACCATCAGGACCTACCGTAAAACCTACCGGCCTGAACCAGGGATCGGTGGATGCCAGGAATTCCTTAGTGGTTTCTTCAGCATGGCGCCTGGCCAGTAGGGATGGTCCGTTTTTATCCAGCACCAACTGGTCTCTGTGAACCAGGTTTCCTGCTACATCTCCGGTAAATAGGTCTCCGTAAAATTCGTCAGGAAAGGCTCCTCCGTTGTAAACCGTACCTCCTGAGGCCCCGGTAAAATAGTCCTCGGCATGTTCTACCCGGTCCAATTCCTGTTCCTGATATTGTTTGTTCCTTCTTTTGGTCCTTTCTGCCCGCCAGTAGGGCGGGGGAGTCATTTGAAACATTTCAAAATCATGGTCGGAAATGTTTTGATTTACGGATTTGCTTGATAAAAGCCCGTGGCGTTCCAGGTATCTTCCAGGAATAACTGCCTGCTGCACATGCAAAGTGTTTTGGGTAAAAACCTTATTGCCCCAGTCATCGAAGGTCTGCCCAAATTGTGCGGTGCCGCTCTCTTTTTCAAATTGGCCCTTGTCCAGTCGAAATCTAAAATCCATCCCCTGAAGGTTTATTGGCTTTTTTTCAGTTTTGTTTTGGAAGCTTACCTCACTTCTTTGCCCGTTATTGGCCGCATAGATCCAATTATCCACGC
Organism: Cyclobacterium plantarum; assembly: GCF_011290685.1. Classification (GTDB taxonomy): domain Bacteria; phylum Bacteroidota; class Bacteroidia; order Cytophagales; family Cyclobacteriaceae; genus Cyclobacterium; species Cyclobacterium plantarum. The sequence continues at coordinate 962,793 of NZ_JAANYN010000002.1, read as the reverse complement.
CCAGTCGCAAATTAGTAATCTGGGCTTCAGAATTATTTTCAAAAAAACCGGAAAAAATGATTTCTTTGCTGTCCGCAGCTCCATCCTCATCCATATCTTTCATGTAATAGATATAGGGTGCAGCTGTTACCAGCAAGCCTCCCTTCCAGGGCATCAGACTGGTGGCATCTGCTATGCCTTCTGCAAAAACAATGGAGGTGTCTATCTGCCCATCTCCGTCTTCATCTACCAGTTGTTTAATCACTCCCCTTCCCTTACCTTCTTCAGGCTTGTAGGGGTAGTCAGGCATTTCTATGGCGAAGGCCCTTCCATGCTCATCAAATACCAAATCCACCGGATCCTTGATATGAGGCTCGGCGGCAAAGAGTTGTACTTCGAAACCTTCGTGTATATCAAAGGTAGCCATGGAGGCCTCCGGGCTCAGGGGGCCGGCATATTTGTCTTCTTTACAGGATTGTAGACCTGAAAGCAATATCATGGAGAGAATGAAGGATGCGGAAAGTTTCATGTCAAATAATGTGTGTTATTGATTGATTTCCAATATTGGTTTAAATCCGTTAAAATGAAAATTATTTTCCGTTAACGGATCATTTTTTTAATTACTCCATGATTTATATGAACCTTTTGTCACTCAAAGGCCAATTTTTTAGTCGGCTTAAAACCGAAAAAATCATCCAAAAAGGCATAAGCCTCCTTTCTTATTTTCGTGGGAAAGTCATGTCCGGCATCCGGATACCTCACCTGCAGGTGATCCGGAAACCCCATCCACTGGTATACAGGAGCGAGTAAATGGATTCCGGTTTTGACCCCTTCCACGGAAAAATTGCTATCCTGCAATGGGGCATTGGTAAACACAGGTCTGGGAGCAATCAAGGCGATAATATCTGTAAAATCAAACGGAAGATGGGCATCCGGAAGCTGATTTTTGATGGCTGGCATGTATCTTTCCTGGGCCCAGGGCCCAAGCCGTCCTCCATAATTTTTTGTACCCGCTTCTCCTATATCATAAAATTCAAAGGGAGTCCAGCCGCAACTGCTCACCACCACCTTGATCCGTGTATCATGAGCTGCGGCAAAAAGCGCATTGTGCCCTCCCAGAGAGTGCCCGATCACACCTATGCGTTTGGGGTCTACTGCCTCCATCTGGCTCAAAACATCCACACAACGCATGTGATTCCAAACCCCTAACAAGGTTCCTGAAGGAAAGCCATCCAGTGAAAAGTCATGGTTTTTCTGTTCCCCAAAGCTTGGATAATCAGGAGCCATCACCACGTAACCCTTTTCGGCCAGCTCTCTCGCTATAGCCCTGTTTTCTAATGGACCCTGTCCATCTACGATTCTTTTACCCTCCTCGCCTGTGCTGTGAAGGACCAACATGGCTGGCCGGTTTTTGCTTTGATGCGGAACATACAGGTAGGCCGTTACATTATTTCTATGGTCGGACGGAAAACTCACCTGATAACGGGTAAACCTGCTCTCCACCAGGGAGTCGGTATAGGTCAGGGTAGGAATGGACAGACTTTCACGGAAGGGTAGGGTTCCCATGATGGAGGCCATATTGTTTTTCCAAACTTTCTCTTTTTCTTTCCATTCATGAATGCTTCTGATAGGAGTGTCACTTTCTTCCCGCAAAATGTAGGAATTGGATGCTTCCCGCTTGGGTATGGGTTGATGCAGGATCTTTTTGATCGAAGCCATGATGACTGGCTCGGCTTCCGAAGTTACCGGGCTGGCATCGATTTCATAACCACCTTCCTGATAGGCCGCAGCGGTACCAATATAAAATGGTCCGTAATCCCCATAAGCTGCCATGGCTACAAATAAGTCGGGTCTTTCGGCCTTGGCTGCCAATTGGTACTCCACAAATAGTTCTCCAGGTAGATGGAGTATCCGTGCATTTCCAAGTGTCAGGCCACTAATCTCAATTTTTTTTCCCGATTCCTGCCGCTTGTACCAGGCTAATTTTTGCATGTTATTGGTCAGCCAGCGAGCGTTCTGCCGGTGCATTTCCTGTTCAATATTCGGGATATCCTCATTTGCCGGCAGTAAAACGGGTTCTTGTTGCCAAAATATATCAGCAGGGGCCAATGCCTGTTTTCTCGTGTTTTCCCAGGCCTTTTTCATCCCTGCGGCCAGCCGATCAGCCAACAGACCTCTGTTGATTTTTGAGCCATCATTGTATTTTCCTGCAGCAATATTGGCACCGGCACCGTTGAAATGTACATGCAAGGCTTCAGGAACCTCCAGTTGGCGCATGTACCTGGCTATACCCGGAAAGTCGGGATTGGCTACCTTGGTGAGATAGTAGCTCTGCGGATGGACGGCATAATAACTCAGGACCGCCAGGGGCCGATCTTCATTCCAAAAGCTGATCAGTGAAACTTCCGGATCAATCAGGCCTTCAGGGAAATCCCGGATTTTGGGATCTTTGGTAGAGGAGCTGCGAAAATATGCGATTTTCCCGTCAGTTCCTTTGATACGGCGGTTTGAAGCCACCCTTTCTACCATTGCTTTTCCTGTACCCACATGGGTCAGGGGTTGGGCATTGGGTAAAGCACTGCGTATGGCGGCTTCCAGCCTGTTCAATACAATCCGGTCAAAGGAACTATCAAAGGCAAATGGGGCTAAACCTGCATCCACCAGGATTTTTTCCGCTCCCCAATCACTGATGGGCGCATCGTGCTGGTGTACCGTATGGACGGCTACCCGCGAGGGTATGGTGGAAGCCGCCTTTGCCAAAGTCGCTTTGAAAGCATCCTGACTTTCATTGGCAATTCCAATCCAATCTACAGCACAGAGTACAATGGGAAGACCGCTTCCTGAAATGACAATTCCTTTTGCCCTGAGACCTAAATCATCCCTGTTTTGCATCGGGTCATAAGCCAGCCAGCTTCCGACTGGGGGAGTAGCATCCACATCAAAGACTGCCAGCGTCAGGCCACTATCCAGTTCTTTTTGCCGGCCCATCCCCGGAATTGAAACCAGCAGAAAAAGCAGGCAAATAAGGGAAGGAAATAAAAACTTTGTATCAATCAATAACTTAATCATGAGTTTGTTGGGTATGCTGATGAATCCAGTCTATCATTTTATCCTGGGAGGTCTCTCCGAATCGGTTAAATCCCTTGGGTATATACTGGTAGGGGCTGTGTTTGTCTCCCATTTGATGGGTGATTTTTTTGAGATTTTGAAGGGTTCTGCTAATGGCTGGCAAATCGGCATGCCGGTCCTGAGCTGGACTGACGACCATCAGCGGCCGTGGAAGGATGGTAGCCAGTATTTCCGGGAAATCCACCGGTATCGCCGAGGGATGATCCGTGTAGTACCCCCAGTTGGGGATCAGGCCATAAAGGTGAGAATATGCTTTGATTCCCTCCATATGCGCACCAGCCTCCCGCAAAGGGGTAAAAGCAGAAGCAACCGCTACCCCGGCTACCTGCTCCTCCAAAGCAGCAGTAAAAAGGGCTACGGTACCACCCAAAGCATAGCCAGCCAGGTACAATTGGTTGGTATCTACAAATGGCAGTTGACCCACTGCCTGAATGGCATCACGGGTATCTTTGACCATTTTACCCATTTTTGACCAATTCGGATACCTGTTATAAAAACCGGAGCCTTCTTCAATGCGGCTGCCATATCCCAACAGATCCATGGTGAATACAGCCATACCCTTAGCCAAACAAGTTTCAATAAAATGGTTCATTCCGGTATCAAACCCTGTGTTGACATACTTATGCAGGTATATGACCATAGGGATTTTTTTTCCACTTTCTGGTTTGAATTCCCCCTGATCATCCGAAGGAAGGTAAATGGCACCATGCTGGTAATCTCCCAAAGCATTGTAAGGGGCTATGTTTCGCCTGATGCCGTTGGATACCTGCGGACGATTGAGTAACAGGTCCAGGTAATCCGTATTGTTGCTCAAATTTGAAATAGGGGAGGCGGCGATTCCCTCAGGCTGCTTTCCAAGGGTCCACCGGATCCTTTCCCTGACTTTTTCTTGCCAGGCATTCAGACCGGATTGATCCAGTGTAGCCGTGTTGTCCATTAAGGAAGATAATGCTACTGGCTGTTCGTTGAGTAAGCCTGGTGGCTTTCTTCCCTTTTCCCAGCTATCAAAATCATAACTGTAATACCTCTTATTGTTCCATTTTTTGTCCGATCGGCCAAACTGTATGTCCAGCCAGTCCACAAAAGATTCTATATCCCTGGCCGCAACGGCGTGTTTCCCATCCCTGAATCGGATCCCTAATTTATCTGGTTGTCCCAGAAAGTCATACACCTGCCGCAGAGACTTGTAGTTTTGTTCGATGGCCCAGGGGTCACCACCTCCGGCCTCCCTGATAGAAGAGCTCAGCAATAATGCATTGGGGGCAATCAAGGCCATCAGGGAGTTTTGGTCAATGGGCAGCTTGTGTTCCCTGCCGTTAAAAAACCGCAAGCGGGGATGAAACCATTGAGGCCTGATCGAATTCAGGTAATCGATTGATTCATTTTCATGTCTTTCGTCCGTATACCGGTAGGGGATCTCTCCACCCGTACCTCCGCTACTGCTTATCAGGGCGGTGATCCTTGGGTCAAAGGCTGCGGCAAAAATGGATAATTTTGCATTCCTGGAATGCCCGGTCAATGCAATTTTATCTTTATCCACATGAGGCAAAGTATACAGGTAATCGACGGCTCTATGTGCTCCCCATGCGCGGGTCATCAAGGCAGACCAATCGTACTCAGGGTACACTTCCTGGTAGGAAATGGTCTCATCAAAAACATCTGCCCCGGCATATATGACTCCCATGTAGCCCCTTCTTACGGCTATCTGCACCCAACCCCTGTGGTTCCACTGGCTCATAAAGACCGGGTGTGGTCCATCGCCGGAAGGGGTAAATACTTCGAGGGTTAGCCTGGCTTTTTCATGGTCTCCAAATTTCAGCAGGACGGTTTGAACCTTGATTTCACCTTCCTGGTGTTCGGATAAGATTTCTGATGTGAAGTTTTCCGGAGGATCGGGAAAGGTTCCGGAAAGTAAAAGTTTCACCTGTTCTTGTATCCATTCTCTTTTTGCCTGCCACTGTTCCATTGTTTCAACAGGGATCTGCCGACCACCTTCATCCAGGATAAGTGGATCGGGGAGAAAAGGAAGATCAGGCAGGGAGTCGAAATCAGGAGGCAATTCTCCGGTCCTTTTTTGCCAGGCATCCCAGGTGCTATCCTTATAGCTCAGCCGCTCAAAGGAAGCAAAAACGTTTCTGGCCCTCTGCTCAGGGCGCGGGTGGGGTCTGTTTAATTCACGGAGATCTTCTAAAAAAGCTTTGCGCTTCAAAGTATCAGGGGATTGAGCCTTGCTAAAAATGGGTATCAGACTGATAATTAAAATGATACCTCCGAAAAAACAGGATCTCATATTTGATTTTTTCATAGAAATGGGCCGGGTTTGGCGTTTGTAGCTTAATTAACCTAAAATTAATGACAAATCCTTATTGAAAAAGAACCAATGGTAAAAATCCGGATAAGATCCTTGTCATCACTGTATCTCGCATGAGGAGGAGAATTGATTTTGACGGAAAGCCTGAAATTTCCGGTGACATTTTTAAAAAATTCAGGGTTTCTAAGGGCCAAAGCCTCAAATTGAATGTTTGGAACCTACAAAAGCATCTTTTACAGTTTCTTTCTTGAAAGGATTGGGAATAATAATATCTTTGTCGAAATTAAAAAATCTATATATTTCTTTGATAGCTGATATGGAACAATTATTTCTCTATTTGGTCCCTTTTTTGGGTATTGTTGGGTTGGTGGTCATGGCCATAAAATCTGCCTGGGTAACAAGGCAGCCTACGGGTGAACAAAGTATGGTGGAGTTGGCAGGTTACATTGCCAAAGGAGCGATGTCGTTCCTGAAAGCAGAGTGGAAGGTAATGATTTATTTTGTGGTTATTGCCGCCATCATTTTGGGATGGTCCGGGACTCTACTTGAAAATTCCAGTCCAATAATCGCAGTATCTTTCGTCATAGGGGCAGTTTTGTCGGCTTTTGCCGGGTACCTGGGAATGAAGATTGCCACCAAATCCAATGTCAGAACCACAGAGGCAGCCAAAACCAGCCTTGCCAAAGCACTGAATGTGTCCTTTACAGGGGGTACGGTTATGGGTTTGGGAGTGGCAGGCCTTGCTGTATTGGGCATGGGTGGTTTATTTATCATATTTTACAACATGTTTGTGTTGTCTTCAGGAGGCGATGTTAACGGACATGAAATGGAGACTGCCCTGGAAGTACTTGCAGGGTTTTCCCTGGGTGCGGAATCCATTGCTCTTTTTGCCCGGGTAGGTGGAGGTATTTACACCAAAGCTGCCGATGTGGGAGCTGACTTGGTGGGAAAAGTTGAAGCTGGAATACCTGAGGATGATGTGAGAAATCCAGCTACCATTGCAGATAATGTGGGTGATAATGTAGGGGATGTAGCCGGAATGGGAGCAGATTTATTTGGATCCTATGTGGCCACCATATTGGCCTCCATGGTATTGGGAAGAGAAATTGTAAGTAATGACAATTTTGGAGGAATTGCTCCGGTCCTTCTGCCTCTGGTAATAGCCGGGCTGGGACTGGTGTTCTCCATAATAGGCACCTTTTTCGTTAAAATAAATTCCGAAACAGGAAATGTACAGGCGGCCCTGAACAGGGGAAACTGGATTTCAATATTGTTGACTGTTGCGGCTTCATTCTTTGTAATTGATTATATGTTGCCGGAAGGTGATCTGGTCATGTCCAGGTTAAATTCTATTGCATTTACGAAAATGGGGGTTTTTGGGGCTGTTTTTATAGGTTTGATCGTTGGGGCCCTGATGAGCATCATTACCGAACATTATACAGCCATGGGCAAAGGCCCGGTGAATTCCATCATCAGACAATCCTCAACCGGCCATGCCACCAATATTATCGGAGGACTTGCGGTAGGAATGCAATCTACAGTTTTGCCAATTTTGGTCCTTGCCGGAGGGATTTTTTCTTCCTATATGGCTGCAGGTCTATATGGTGTAGCCATAGCGGCAGCGGGCATGATGGCCACCACTGCCATGCAGTTGGCCATAGATGCCTTTGGCCCCATTGCTGATAACGCCGGTGGAATTGCTGAAATGTCCGGGCTTCCAAAGGAAGTCAGGGAGAGAACCGATATTCTGGATGCCGTTGGAAATACCACAGCCGCTACGGGAAAGGGTTTTGCCATTGCTTCAGCAGCTTTGACAGCCCTGGCACTATTTGCAGCCTACGTGGGTATTTCGGGCATTTCTACCATAGACATTTATAAAGCGGATGTTTTGTCCGGATTATTTGTTGGGGCCATGATTCCCTTTATTTTTTCATCCCTGGCCATTGCAGCCGTAGGAAGGGCAGCCATGGACATGGTAAATGAAGTGAGGAGGCAATTCAAAGAGATGCCGGGCATAATGGACTATACCGAAAAGCCGGATTATGAAAAATGTGTGGAGATCTCTACCAAGGCTTCCATCCGGGAGATGGTGGCACCAGGGGCCATTGCCCTTTTGTCTCCCATTATCGTTGGATTTCTTTTCGGACATGAGGTTTTGGGAGGTATGTTGGCAGGAGTGACCGTCTCCGGTGTATTGATGGGTATTTTTCAGAACAATGCCGGAGGTGCCTGGGACAATGCAAAGAAATCTTTCGAAAAGGGTGTGGAAATTAATGGAGAAATGTATTACAAAGGTTCAGAGCCGCACAAGGCTTCCGTTACCGGAGATACGGTTGGAGATCCGTTTAAAGATACCTCAGGGCCCTCCATGAATATCCTGATCAAGCTGACCTCAATCGTTTCCATCGTCATTGCACCATTTATTCCCCCGGACAGTCCATTGGGAATTTCAGACAATGCCGGAGTAGATGAAATCAAGAAAGTAGTACAGCTACCAGAAGCATTGCCAGCAGAAATTGAAGTGTTAGAGATCAACTGATCTGAAAAATACATTTATTGTAATCAAGGCCGTCAACGTTACATTGGCGGCTTTTTTTTGGTTTGTTCCATTCTTAAATTATGGAACAGAAAAGAATATGCGGAAGAATTTTTGATTGCTTACCTTAAAATTTGATTTTTATTTTTGAAAATAAAATCAGATTTTGGGTTTTTGATTTACGTCAATTTTGCACGAACCATTAACCCTAAGAAAGATATTTTACCAGGCATTAGATCTAAATATATGTGCAAATACCTAAACCCTGCTCTTTTGTTTACCATTCTTGCTGGTTGTTTGTTAACACTTGGTTCATTTTCGGACAATAATATTTCAAGTCCATCGGATCAGTTAAAAGGTAAAACCATTCTCCTGGATCCCGGTCATGGGGGAACAGCAGCTACTGATTCTTATCGCGTAGGGCCTTCCGGGGAAAGAGAGGAGTGGGTCAATTTGCGGGTTGCTCTTCTTCTGGGTGAAATGCTTGAAAAGGCAGGTGCCAATGTGATCTTTAGCCGTATGGATGATTCATTTGTTTCATTGGATGATAGAAGTAAATTGGCACTAGACAATAAGGCAGATCTGTTTGTTTCCATTCACCACAATGCCACAGCTGATTCCACCGTAAATTTTCCTATCATTTATTTTCATGGCAGTGCTGTGGAAAATCGTGCCAGTGTGGTCCTGGGGCAGAAAGTGGCGGACCAATTGCGCAAAAACTTGTTTGATGGTCAGGGTCCTTTTAGCCTGGTTTCGGATTATACCATTTTCTCTACATCCGGGGCGAGTGTATTGAGGGGAACATATGGTATTCCCGGCATTATTGCCGAGGCTTCTTTTTTCACGCATCCAGGGGAAGAAAATAGACTCAAGTCAACAATTTACAACGAGATGGAGGCCAGGGCGTATTTCGAAGGTATAATTGATTTTTTTTCAAGTTCAGTACCCGAAATTCAGGAGAAAAAATCACCGCTGGAAATTTCTCCATTTGAAGTTTTTCAGGAGGCCGAAAGAATGCGTCCTGAGGCCTTACAATGGAAGGCCAATTATGAGGCAGGCAAAGCGTTGATGGAATCCGGAGAAAAAAGCCAGCTGGATAGTGCTTACCAACTGCTTACACTTTCCGTAAGATCCTTTCCCGATTCCTATGTTGCCAAACACTGTCATGTGTTGCGGGCGGACATTTTGGCCCGACAAGGAAAAAAAGCTCAGGCCAGAATGGAAAGGAAGCGAATTCGGGCTTTTTATCCCTGATCGCTATTTTGCTCTTTCTTTCAGTTCGGTTTGAAGTTGGGAAATCACGGTTTCCAAAACGGTGTTGGTTTCCATGATCAGAGGAGAAAGTTTTTCTGGTTGATCTTGCCTTTCTGCCAGGTGTTCGATTTCCCGGATGATCGGACTTAAAATGTCAATTTTAATATTATCAATGCTTGGTTTTATTTGGTGAGCCAGGTTTTTGATTTCGGTAAAATTTTTCTGATCAAAGGCAGCGTTCAGCCCATTTATGGTATTTTGTGCCTGATCAATAAATAGTTTTGTCATTTCGATGATAAACTCGTCGCTCCCTCCACTGATTTCTTCCAAATTAACGAGATTGTATAATTTTCCCTGGCTATTTTCCATTGTGGCTTGGTCTTTTCTAGGCTACAAATATATCATTTGAAACGGAAAAAACCGCATGTGGGATTTTCAGTTTTTTTCCATGCTTCACAAGAAAATAGACTTAAATTGCGCCCAGTTATAAAAAATCAGCAATAAATAATTTTTGTTCATGTCAGATGTGAATCATTATTCAAAGATAGCCAGCGAGTTGGGGGTTAAAAATGATCAGGTGGTCAGTACTGCCGGATTATTGGATGAAGGTGCCACCATTCCCTTTATCTCCAGGTACAGAAAAGAAGTTACCGGAAGTTTGGATGAGGTGCAGGTTGCCGCTATTCGGGACCGGCTCCAACAACTAAGGGATTTGGAAAAAAGAAAGGAAGCCATTATCAAATCCATTGAGGAGCAGGGGAAATTGACTGAGGATCTTGAGGCCAGGGTTTTGGCGGCGGAAACCATGAGTTTACTGGAGGACATTTACCTTCCCTACAAGCCGAAACGGAGGACAAAAGGTACCATTGCCAGGGAAAAGGGCCTGGAGCCATTGGCCAACCAGATATTTGCTCAGGAACGCCTTCAGCCGGAAACCATTGCCAAAGATTTTGTGGACGAAGAAAAGGGTGTGCAAACCGTTGAGGAAGCCTTACAGGGAGCAAGGGACATCATGGCCGAATGGGTGAATGAAGATGCTGAAATAAGGAAAAATTTACGAAAGCTGTTTATTGAAGAAGGGAAATTTACTTCCAGGGTAATTCCCGGAAAGGAGCAGGAGGCCATGAAGTACAAAGATTATTTTGACTGGGAAGAGCCCATCAAATCTGCTCCGTCTCATAGGGTCCTGGCCATGAGAAGGGGAGAGAAAGAGCTTTTTCTGATGTTGGATACAGGGCCACCGGAGGCAGCAGCTCTGGAAGTAATTGAGAAGAGGGTTATAAAAGCCAATAACCTCTGTGCCGAGCAGGTAAGTTTGGCGATAAAGGACGGGTACAAACGGTTATTAAAACCGTCTATGGAAACCGAAGTCAGGCTGTATTCCAAGAAAAAGGCAGACGAAGCTGCGATAAAGGTATTCACTGAAAACCTGAGGCAACTGCTACTGGCTTCTCCATTGGGTGAAAAGTCCGTAATGGCCATAGATCCCGGATTTCGAACAGGATGTAAATTGGTTTGCCTGGGACCTCAGGGGCAGTTGTTGCAAAATGAGACCATTTATCCCAATGAACCTCAAAAGAAGACCATGGAGTCAGGAGCATTGGTAAAATATTTGGTGGAAAGGCACCAGATTGAGGCCATTGCCATTGGAAACGGTACTGCGAGCAGGGAAACGGAGCTGTTTTTTAAAAATATTGGTTTGCCACCGGAAGTACTCATTGTAATGGTCAATGAAAGCGGGGCTTCCATCTATTCTGCTTCTGATGTAGCCAGGGAAGAATTTCCTGATTATGATCTGACCGTAAGAGGAGCTGTTTCCATAGGAAGAAGGTTGATGGACCCGCTGGCAGAATTGGTAAAAATTGATGCCAAATCCATAGGCGTAGGGCAATATCAACACGATGTAGACCAGACTGCCCTGAAAAACTCCTTGGATGACACCGTAATGAGTTGTGTAAATGGAGTAGGGGTGGAAGTGAACACGGCATCCAGGCAATTGCTTACCTATGTATCCGGGCTTGGGCCCTCGCTCGCACAAAATATTGTGGCATTTAGAAATGAACACGGCCCCTTCAAAAGCAGGGAAGATATCAGAAAAGTACCCCGGTTGGGAGATAAAGCCTATGAGCAGGCTGCGGGGTTTTTGAGGATCAGAAATGGCGCCAATCCATTGGATAGTAGTGCTGTCCATCCGGAAAGGTATGATTTGATTGAAAAAATGGCCAAGGATATGGGCGTTTCTGTGGAGCAATTGATCAAAGATGATCAGTTGGTCCAAAAAATTCCATTGTCAAAATATGTGGATGAACAAGTAGGCCTTCCCACCCTTCAGGATATTCTTGAGGAATTGGGTAAGCCTGGGAGAGACCCCAGGGAGCAGTTTGAAATATTCCAGTTTCAGGAGGGAATCAATGAAATGAAGGACTTGAAAGTGGGAATGGAATTGCCCGGAATTGTGACCAATATCACGCAATTTGGTGCCTTTGTGGATATTGGCGTCCATCAGGATGGCCTGGTTCATTTAAGTCAGCTTGCAGATCGATTTGTAAAGGATCCAAAAGAAGTGGTTACAGTCACTCAAAAAGTTCAGGTGACCGTTATGGAAGTGGATTTGCTGAGAAAACGGATTGGTTTGAGTATGAAATCAGATCCATTTGCGAAAGCTACTCAGGAAAATAAATCAGAGAACCCTGGTAAAAAACGCAAAACAAAAAAGAAAGAAGAAAATGAAAGTATGGCGGAGAAATTAAATTTACTGAAGCAAAAATTCGGTAAATAAGTGAATGCAACTGCCCTGAAAGGCCCATGTTCATAAATTGAGCATGGGCTTTTTTTATCAAAAAATTGAACCCAAAACGGTGATCATGAATTGATTATGTGATTTTTTAACGAAAGCCCCTGTTAAGATGATTTAAACAGAATAAAATATTTAAAATAATAAATTATACAATAAAAAAAATTATATAAGAACCATTAATTTTTTGCAGTAAAAAAAATACCTTAAAAATGAGTTTTTATTGTTTTATTAAAAAAATATAGGTTTAAAATAAACTATAAAAATTGAAAAAAGTATTTTGAAATTAAAATATGGATTAAAATAAACCATTATTTGTTTTTAGAATCAAAAAATAAAAATAATTAAATCAACTAAAAAATATTAAAAAAACATTAAAATATTTAATAAAACATATAATTAAATGTATAAAATTTAAATAAAAAAATAATAAAATATCAAAAACAAATATCATTTATATATTTCGTTTTATTGACTATTGTGAAAAATAATTTGGTAAATTTTTCTAATCCGGTTTCCTGTTTTATATTTATCTCGAATTGTTGGAATTAGGGTTCCATTTAAGCCATCTTTTCCTGTAAAGACAATTTTATCCCCAAAGTAACCTTTTCAGACTTCCCCAAAATCAACCGCTTGGGCCGGCCGGTGTTTATCCGGTTATAATCTTAACTTATTAACCATTAACAACATGATTAAAAAATTTACTCACGCAAAGGAAAGGAGTAATGGCATGACCAAACTCCTCCTTGGATTGATGATCCTATTCGGGTCAACATTGATTAATCCGCTCTTTGCACAAGAGCGGTCAGTATCTGGAAAGGTAATTGATGAAAACAAGCAACCTATTCCGGGAGCAAGCATATTGGTGAAAGGAACGACCAAGGGAGCCGCGACTGATATTAACGGGGAGTTTTCACTTTCCCTGTCAGGAACCGAAAACCTCCTGGAGGTTTCTTTTATTGGTTACGACAAAAAAGAGGTAAAAGTGGGAAATCAAAGTGAATTGACCATCTCTCTTTTACCCGATGAAACAGCTCTATCTGAGGTAGTTGTTACTGCCTTTGGAATGGAACGGGAAAAGAAGGCGTTAGGCTACACTACACAGGCGGTAGAGGGTAGCCAAATCGCAGATGCCCGCCAGCCGAATATAGCCAACAACCTTTCCGGCAGAATTGCCGGCGTACAGATCAATAGCAATTCCATGCCCGGTAGTAGCTCTCATATTGTTATCAGGGGATCTTCTTCAGTAGCAGGAAATAACCAGCCATTGGTGGTGCTGGATGGTGTTCCATTGGAACAGTCTTCAGACAGGAGATATGGCGGTGGATTGTCAGAGATCAACCCTGATAACATCAAGGAAATAAACGTTCTTAAAGGAGCTACTGCGGCAGCTCTTTATGGATCCAGAGCAGCCAACGGTGTGATCATGGTTACTACTAAGGATGGTTCAGGTGCTAAAGGCATTGGTGTGGAATACAACACCAACATGACTTTTGACAGACCATTGGTAGAACCAGGATTGCAAAATATTTATGGTGGAGGTATCGGGTACAGGACCTGGTATGTGGACGGAAGAAATGGTTTTGATGCGGATGGGATTCGCGGTACAGCCGGAGTGGACGAAAGCTGGGGGCAGCCCATGGATGGTACCGAGGTGCCCCTTTGGTACAGTGCCCCGGGAAGAGAGCCTCTATTGCCTCAACCTGATAATTTTCAGCAGTTTTGGGAAACGGGCAGGAGTATGACCCATAACATTGCGGTGGCAGGTTCCAATGAATCCGGTAATTTTAGGTTGTCAATGGGCAGACTTGACCAGTCTAGTATCATGTACAATAACAACTATTACAGGAATAACTTCAAGCTCAATGCGGGATACAACTTTACCGATAAGTTGAGCTTCACTGTCAGTGCGGAATATGTGAAATCGGGATCTGATAACAGAAGATACACAGGAAGTCAAGATTTTATTTGGGCGCACAGACATACAGACTATGATAAGCTGAAGAACTGGGAACAATATTATGACATCCAAAGAGAAACTTTCCGACCTGGTGACGACTATCCCTACGCCAATTGGCAACATGAATATTTTACCAATCCTTATTTTCTTCAGGACCGCTATCCTAATGCCAACGAAAAAGATAGGCTGGTTGGAAATATAGCGGCTACCTACAGTTTTACAGATGACCTTAAGGTAATGATCAGGTCGGGTACTGACTTCTGGACCGATAGCAGAACTGATGTGACAAGTGTTGAAAGAACCAAAAATTTTGTGCGAATTCTGGGAGCTTATACAGACACCCAAATGACCAGTCAGGAAACCAATAGTGATATTATCCTGACCTATAACAAAACTTTGGATAACGGATTTTCGCTCAACCTCCAGGGAGGGGCCATCAACAGGACCAATAATTACCAAATGACAGCAGTAAATGTCAGGGAATTGACCATAGATGGCCTGTACAACCTGGGCAACTATGCCAGTCCCGTAGTGCCCTCGAGTGAGATCAGAAAGCAGGTAGTAAATAGTGTTTTTGGTTCCGCTCAATTTGGTTACCTCAATTCCATATTCCTGGATGTAACGGGAAGAAATGACTGGTCCAGTACATTGCCCGTAAACGGCAATTCCTTCTTTTATCCTTCTGTGGCTTTGAGTGCTGTGCTTACAGATTTGTTTAGTGTACAAAGCAACTTCCTTACTTTCGCTAAAGTGAGGGCCAGTTTGGCGCAGGTAGGAAACGATGCAGATCCTTATTTATTAAATCAGGTTTTTGCTTCTCAGGGCCTTTGGGCCGGCACTACACCTGCATATGCAGCGGCTGATGAAATCGCCAATAGAAACCTGAAACCTGAAATTACCACAGGACAGGAAATTGGTTTGGACATGAGGTTTTTGAATGGAAGGATTGGTTTGGACTTTACTTACTACCACCAGTCTACCACCAACCAGATTCTTGCCGTGGCCATATCAAGGGCATCCGGATATCAAAGTCAGATTCTGAATGCCGGAGAAATTACCAATCAGGGGATTGAATTAATGTTGACAGGGTCTTTGTTGCAAAATTCAGGAGGATTAAACTGGGATATGGCATTAAACTTTGCCAGAAACCGGAATCTTGTAGTGGAATTGGCTGAAGGTCTTGAAAACTACACCCTGGGTAGTCAAAATAGTTTGACTTCAGAAGCCAGAATCGGACAGCCTTACGGAACACTCTATGGAAGAAGGTACCTGCGGTCTCCGGAAGGTGAGATTGTTTACAGCAATGGTTTGCCACAACTTGAAGCCGGTACTTTTCAGCTCGGAAACATTCAACCGGACTGGATTGGTGGCTTGTCAAACACTTTCTCCTACAGAGGATTTACTTTTGGTTCATTGATAGATGTAAGAATGGGTGGAGACCTGTTTGACGTTGGTACCGGCCTGGCCCGTAAAACAGGGCAGTATGTAGAAACTGCCATTGGTAGAGAAGAAGGGGTTATCGGTCAAGGTGTGAAAAACGTTGGAACGGATGAAAGCCCGGTTTATGTAACCAATGACGTGATCGTCGGTGCCCAACCCTTTTGGAACGCCCAAAATCCCAGGACCTATCACGAAGCAGGGATTTTTGACGGGTCTTTTATCAAACTGAGAGAATTGTCTCTGGGTTATAGTCTGCCACAATCCCTGCTATCCAATACCTTTCTTCAAAGTGTCAGGTTATCTGCAGTGGGAAGAAACCTTGCGATCCTATTCAGAAACCATCCCCATCTGGATCCCGAATTTGATGGAAAAGGTGGCAATGCCCAAGGTTTTGGATATGGCGAAATGCCTTCTACCAGAAACATAGGCTTTAACCTGAATGTATCCTTTTAAGCGATTTCCAACCTGGTAAAGAAAATTACGATGAAAAGATTAAAATTTATACCATATACCCTAATGTTGGGCCTATTCCTTCTGGTCGGTTCCTGTACAGAGGAATTTGAAGAAATCAATACAGATCCTAACAACCCAGTTACTATTTCTCCTGCCCTGTTATTGCCTAATGCCATTCAGGTATCCGTAGACAGATACTGGGGGCATAGTACGCGTTTTGAAAGATTGAATATCGATGCAGCCATGTGCTGGATCCAGCATTTGGCAAGAAACATTTATATCAATGCTGAGGGAGATACCTATGAAATCCCCATTACTGTTTCCACCGGGACCTGGGATAACTTGTATAACAGTTCTTTGGTAAATCTGGAACAGGTAATTGAATTGGCCGGTGAAGGTGGAGCATTTCAAAACCGCAATTACGAAGGTATAGCCCTGGTTATGAAAGCATTTACCTTTTCTTATTTAACAGATGTCTTTGGACCAATTCCTTACTCCAATGCCTTAAAAGGGGCGGCAGATGAACCTGTCAATTCTCCGGATTATGATTCCATGGAGGAAATTTATGCCGGTGTTTTGGAAGATTTGAAAATGGCCAATGAAAAGCTGACAATAGGAGGTCCGGCCGTAAATGGAGATATCATGTTTGATGGGGACATCTTACGCTGGAAAAAGTTTGCCAATTCCCTGAGGATCAAATTGGCCAACCGTCAGGCTGCCAAAAAGCCCGCAGAATCCAGGGCCATCATGCAGGAAATCCTATCCTCACCTGAAACCTTTCCTATCTTCACAGGGAATGATGACTATGCACAGCTCAATCATGCCAACGTGATCGGAAGCAGAAATAAAATGTTTGATGTTTTTTCTACTCGTTCTGACTGGAATATCAGCACTACCTTGGTAGATAAATTGCTGGAGTTGGATGATGATCGCATCAGTGTTTATGCCTTGCCGTTGGCGGACGGTTCTTTTGCCGGATTGCCAAATGGATTAACAGATGCGGCTGCATCTTCCATATCTGCCTCTACCATAGGACAGAAGTTTCTTGATCCCGAAGCACCAAGTATTTTGATGACGTATTCGGAATTGATGTTTATACTGGCTGAAGCTGCTCTTGAAGGAGATATTGCAGGGGATCACATGGATTACCTGGAAATGGCCATCAGCGGTTCCTTCGAACAGCATGGTTTGGAGATGCCGGCTGATTATATTAGCAGATTGGGAAATGTAGATAAGGAAGCCATCATGACACAAAAGTGGATTGCCTTGTTTGGTCAGGGTATAGAGGCCTGGACAGAATACAGGAGAACAGGTTTTCCTCAAATGCCAACACCTGATCCCAACGCTATTTTTGTAAACGATGGGGTACTGCCTACAAGAATTGAGTATCCACCTTCTGAATATTCATTGAATATGACCAATCTTGAAGAAGGAATACAAATGCTGGGTGGGGGAGATAATATGAGAACCAGGTTGTGGTGGGCGGAATAATAGCCCTCCCATTTATTTTACTCAGCTAAATGAAAATCATTCATAATCAATTGAATACAAATCATGAAAAACTTATTAAATAAAATTGCCTTTCTGGGTTTGGTTGTGTCGGCATTTTCTTGCGTAGATGCGGTAGAACTGGCCACGCCTAATGTCGCCTCTCCCGTTTTGGTGGTCCTCGAAGGAAATGAATTTGAGGCCAGCACCGGTGTTGCTGTTGCTGGTTCTTTTTATGAACTTGACAAAAGCGGAATTCTGGATCGGACCGCAGGCATTGATTCTATCCCGGTTTCCGGGTTGGAAATAACAGTCTTCATCAATCAGACGGAAGAAGTAAGTACTTTAACTACCGATGCACAAGGTAAGATCATGTTTGAAAATCCATGGACTTCCCTAGGGGTGGCAACACCAAGCTCTGGCACGCAGATCAGATTGGAATTTGCAGGTACTTACAATGATATTGCCTTCAGACAATACCATAATGTGCGTGTAAAATAAACCATCAAAAAGTAGGACAGTGTTCCTTAAGTGAGGGATGTTTTGTTTTGGTAAAAGTCTTGTTCAAATATTGGTATTGTATATCTATATGGAAAGGACAGGTAAAACCCGGAACAAAACATCCTTTTTCTTATTTTAGTCTCATCAATTAATTTTAACCACTTAACACCAAATCAATCATGACAAAATTAAACAGAAGAAACTGGCTTAAATCAAGTCTTACAATGGCCGCGGGCCTCATGTCAATGGGTTATGCCGGTGCGGCTTCCGGATCAGCTGCTTCTTTGGCACCTTCTTACCTTCCAAAAAAGGACAGGTATGCCAGGCTAACCTCCAATGAAAATCCTTTCGGCCCATCCCCTTCGGCCAAGAAAGCACTTAAAGCTGCTATTGATGATTCTTTCCTTTACCCCAGAGAATACAGGCAGACCCTGATTGAATTGATTGCAAAAGAAGAAGGAGTAAGTGAAGATCATATTTTGCTTGGAGCCGGATCCAGTGAGCTATTGCATGCTGCAGCCAGGGTATATGGCGGAGCAAAGGGTAAGGTTTTATCCGCCGACCCCACCTACACATCCCTGATCAGGTCTGCCGAAATGATGGGCTCTGAATGGATCAAAATTCCATTGGACAAAAATTTCGACCACGATTTGTCTACCATGGAGTATAAAGTAAAACCAGGCGTTTCTTTGGTCTATCTGGTGAATCCAAATAATCCAACAGGAAAAATAATGACTGGTGAAGAGATCATTGGTTTTTGTAATACGGTTTCCTCCAAAGTGCCTGTATTTGTTGATGAAGCTTACTGGGATTATATGGAGAATCCCAAAGGGTCTACCACCACAGCCTGTATCAAAGAAGGAGCAAATGTAATTGTCGCCAGGACATTTTCTAAAGTACACGCCTTTGCTGGTTTACGAGTAGGTTATTGCATTGCTCAGCCGGAGGTCATCAAAGAGTTGGCCAAGGAAGGCCCCAGAAATACCCTGAGCGGCCCTTCAATGAGTGCTGCTACAGCCAGTTTGGTGGATTATGATTTTATCAAATATTCTGTTAAAATGAATAATGAGGGTAAGAAATTTGTTTATGATGTTTTGGAAAAGACAGGTCATGATTATTTTCCCTCCCATACCAATTTCATTTTATTTCCCATAGCCATGGATTACGCAGATTTTAAAAAGAAAATGCTGGATAATGGGGTAGGAATAAAAAGCATGAATGTGGGCGGTCAGGATTATTGTCGGGTCAGTATGGGTAAAATGGAGGATTTGGAAATGTTTGCAGGGGCTTTTCAAAAAGTCATCGGTACCACTATAAACAAATCCTAAATCGGGCTGAAGTTTCTTGATGTAGCCTTATTGAACAATAATTGGTTCTGTTTATAAAGCAGTCCTCTTTTTTAGGGGACTGCTTTTTTACTGTATATAGGGAAGAAACATATCTTGAGGGATTGCGAGCGTTAAAAATCAGGTTATTAATAAAAAAAGCAGCTTTTCACCCGAAAAGCTGCTTTCTGCGTTTACAGAGGTAAATCTGATCACATTGTAAAATTAACTGTTAGTGGTTTATTTTTTTATGAAGAGTGTGTTTCTTTTTCCAATGCAGGCTCATATTCGATAAGGTTAAACCATTTCAACAACGGTTTAATTATCCCTAAACCTATCAATACAAACCCTACCAACAAAAGGGTGGTAGATGAAGCGAACAATTCGCCAAAGGAAAAAACCGTCAACATGATAAGTGTGGAAAATGGAAGAGAACAAGCCAATATGTTTACTGCCAGTTCCATATCAAATGTTTTATTCCTTTTCTTATCATTGCCCTGTTCCAGAGCAGTAACGGATGCCATATGTGCAAATGGCCAGAAGCTTATGGCACTTTGTGGAAATACTACCAGAACCAGAATTGCTGCATAGGATAATTGAGGAGCTAATAGTAATATCGTACCACTCAATAAGAAGGTTAGCCCGGATCGGATCATTAATAACCCGGCGATTTTTCTAATTTGTTTCCAATTAAATACCACCGCGATTCCTATGAAAATCAACACCAAAGGAGTCATCAGATTGCTTAGGGTACTGATGGCAGTAGACATAAATACCGGAAGATGTTCTAAATGAATTCCCAGGCTGATCAATACCAAGGCAAGTATAATCACGATATTAATGGGCTCATTAACCAGGGACAGCAGCAGGGATTTAATTTTTTCCCCATTGCCCACCTTGATGTCATTGTTGATTTTAAAGTACCAACTCATGGCGATCATGTAGGCTATAACCAGAACAAATATTTTGTTTCCAATATCAGCCAATGCACCCCAGGCCAGCGCATCGTCTCCGAGATATTCTATCAGAAAAGGAAAGCAAGATAAACCTGGTGCCAATGAAGGAAACAGCAACAAATAGGTTCTGTAGGACGGAGAATCTTTTTCTAAACCAAATAAAGGCAATGAAAATTTTAATATAAAGTATAGTGTGAAATTGAAGGCAAGTGCCATAATAGGCAATGCCAGTAAATCCCATTGTACTTCCGCCTTTAACAAAGCAACGAATATAATGGCAGGTAGCGCGACGGTAAGGATTATGGTTTTTAAACCTTTTTGCTGTGCAGGATCTTTTAGTTTTTTCCTTAATAAAAACCCGATAACCAATAGCAATAGCAAGGAAAGCGTCTTTTGGACAGCTAAGTTCATAGGAATTGATTAGTTTGTTAGTGAGTAAAGTGGGTGGTTATTTGGGGGCTATTGCTAATCAATCAATAATAATCAGGTGGTGGCTGTTTTTAAGGCATCCACAAACAATTTCATCTCGTCCATGGTACCCATACTGACCCTGCACCAAGGTGAGTCTGCGATAGAATAAACCCGTATGCCTACACCCTGGTCCATCATTTTTCCTGCGAATGCTTTACCTTCCTGCTGAATAGGAAAAATCATAAAGCTGGTATGGGAAGTAATGGGGTCAAATCCCATAGACTTCACCTGATCTAAAGTGTATTCTTTTGATTCTTTGTTCCATTTTCTGCAGGATGCAATGAATTTTTCATCTTTTAAGCTTGCAATGGCACCTTTAAGAGAAGTGACGCATAGTCCCATTGTACCTCTAACCATGCTGGTAATGGACTTGATCCGCTCCTCAGTGGCTACCAAATAACCTACCCTAAGACCTGCCATACCGTGAATTTTAGAAAATGTTCTGGCTACCATTACATCATGACCTGCCTGAACCAATCCCACCATGGTGTGATCTTCTGGCTTTTCCATAAATTCCAGGTAAGCCTCATCTACAAAAATGGGACGCTTTTTGGAGGCGCTTTTACAAAATGTTTTCAATTCAGAAGGATCCGTGATGGCACCCATTGGGTTATTGGGATTACACACGTATAGTAGCCTGGTCTCAGAATCGATGGCACTTTCCATCGCATCCAGGTCATGGGAATAATCAGCTTTTAAAGGAACCGCCTTCCAATCTCCACCCATTGCTTTGGCAGTATTGACCAAAGACATGTACGAAGGGTCAGCGGAAATGACATTTCCTCCCTTTTGACACAATACTATAGCAGTTTTTTCCAACATATCGGTAGATCCTGGACCGAGCATTATGTTTTCGGGTTTAACGCCCTCTTTTTCTGCGAGCATGTCTATCAGGTATGCTGCATCTCCATGTCCATAGCGGTTTCCCAGGCTAATGGATTCGGCGATGGCTTTCTGAACGCTGGAGGAGGGGCCAAATGGATTTTCATTGGCCAGAAGCCTGGCCTTCATTTTTACATCTTTATACATGGGATTCATTTCCCACAACATACTTTCGCTGCTCCAGTTCTTTGTAGATATGGAATTGGTTTTTGCTGAGAGGTTTCCGGTTATCAACGGTAACGAACCTAAACCCAAAACGCTGGTTTTTAACCAGTCCCTTCTGTTAAAATTTTTCATAAGTCTACTTGTGTAAAGTGGTTAATATTTTGGTTTAAATTTACACCAAATTCGAATGAAAAAAAATAAAAACATAAAAAATAGGTCTGTTTTTAATTCATTAAAATTATTTTGTGTATAAAAAAATTAAAAAATAGGTTAATATTTACCCTATCAGTTAAGTTGGTTGTCGTTTCCTGTTGGATTTGAGTTTTTCGCAATTAACGGGAAGTGTTTAATGATTTTTACGTTAGCGCATGCCTTTGCCCCCTCCTGTTTGAAGCCTTTAATTGTAAGGAAAAATAAAACAAAATTGTTTATGTTATCAACAATTTATATATTTACAATGTTATAAATATCAACATATACTTCAAATGGAAACTTACTTCAGAATAAACTTCACTACAAAAAAACTTCCCTCTGGAAATGTTCAGGTCAAATTTCAAGTCCTTGATTCCCTTAAACCGAGTTATGGCTATCTTTTGGTTGGAGGCGACTATTCAGACCAGGAAATCGTAGATGAAATCAAAAAGAGGCTAAGCCAAAGGTCCCATTCCAAAATGGATCTGCTCAGGTTTACCTTCAAAAACGAATGGAAAGATGACCACCAATTTTTCTTGTATTCTGCATGACTTTCCTCGCTGTAAACATTAGACTTTTGCGAAAAAGCTGCGGGCTTACTCAGGTTCAGCTTGCTGAAAAATTAGGCGTGCAGAGAAGTATGATTTCTGCCTATGAAGATGGCCGGTCGGATCCAAAACTTTCAGCATTGGAAGTAATGACTGCTATTTTTGATGTCACCATGGATGAATTGGTTTTCTGGGACATTAAAAAAAAGGGTCGTAAATACCTGCAAAAAGATCAACTAAAAATATTAACAGTTACTTTGGACAAAAAAGATGAGGAGCAGATAAGTATGGTCGGACAAAAAGCATCTGCCGGCTATCTAAATGGTTTTTCAGATCCTGAATACATGGAAAAATTGCCCAACTTCAGTTTGCCCCTTCTTTCTAAAAACAAAACCTACCGGGCATTCGAAATCAGCGGAGACAGCATGCTTCCCCTGATGCCTGGAACATTAATTATCGGGGCTTATGTAGAAAGTGGTCTGGAAATTAAAAATGGCAAAACATATGTTTTGGTTACCAAAAGCGAGGGTGTCGTTTATAAAAGGTTATTCAATTATATCCAGGAAAGGGGAAAATTATTTGCGGTGTCCGACAATGACAGGTACAAACCATATGATATTCCCGCGCAGGATATTTTGGAAATTTGGGAAGCCAGGGCTTATATCAGTACGGATTTTCCAGAGCCTTCAGCTAGTCCGCTCTCCCTGGAAGATTTGGCGGAGATGATACAGGAGATTAAAGCCGATATCCGAAAAATCACAGGCAATTAAATTTTGACTTCCTTCTTTATCAGTCAGCTAATTCTTTGAATGCCATCAATACTTTTCCTTTAGCATCATACTCCTGGTCTAAATTGAATATTCCTTTTTCGAAGTTATGCCAAAGTCCATCCCCACAATCCAGGAATTCTCCAATTTGCTTAGGTTCTTCTTCCATGGCTGATCCGTAGTCATAATCGGGAATAAAGATTAGGGAAGCTAACTCCCTTCCTTTTTCCCAGTCCAGGGTTTGGACCTGATCATTCACCATGGCTTCCACTTTCCTTACGGAAAATTTAAACAGTAATTCGATTTTAATTTCCTGTGTAGGTCGGATGGATTTAAACCTGATGCAAAGTGGAGCTTCTTTTTTACTGATTTCGTAGATGGCTTGTATGAAATCCTGGCAAGTGAGGTACCATTCATCCTGGTTTAGGGGAATATCCCTGGTGATCTTTCCATGAATGTCCTTGGCCAAAATTTTAATACCCCCTTTGTCCCCCAAAGCCTTTTGGTTTGACCACTTTGATGCCGAGTAAAGTTTTTTTATGATTTGCTCCCAAAGTTTTGGGATTTCGCCTTTATAGCTATAGTCATCAGCCATGGTAAAACCTTCGTCGGTAATCTCTTCAGGGCTTAAGTTTTCTCTGCCGGTATATTGGATATCGAATTGTGTGTTAACGAAATTTTTGCCAAAAGACATTTTCAGCTTAAAAACATGGCTGAAGGGTGGTGGTACTTCACCCGTAACATATTCTATTTCAAGCCTGGTGATGTCATCTGATTTTAAATGCATGGTGTATTCTTCCTGTAAGTGGATTTAAAATTAATGCTAATTCATCAAATTAAGGGATAAATGCTAAAATTCCATTTTCTTGGCAGACAATTAGTAAGATTTTTCCAATTTAAATGAAATTAAATCCATCGGAGTTTTACAATTTTTGCCGAAATTTGTAACCATGAAGCAAGGTAAAACAAAAAAAAAGAATGAATTGCTGGCAGATGAGCTGTATACCAAAGGCTGGACGGTAATGGATGAATATATTTCTGAAGAATTCAGAATACAACTTTTAAAGGAGCAGCGTGAGTTACTATATCACGGGCAGTTTCGTCATGCGGGAGTTGGCAATGGTGACACTTTTGCCATCAAGCCAGAAATCAGAAGTGATAAGGTACTTTGGCTCGATGAAAATCAATTGACTCCCTTGCAACAGATATACTGGAACGAACTGGATCAATTAAGAATTGCCATAAACCATCGGTGTTTTCTGGGGCTGCGCTCTTTTGAAGCCCATTTTGCCATGTATCCGCCCGGCTCATTTTATCTTCGGCACCTGGATAGGTTTCAATCGGTCAATTACCGGATTGTTTCAGTAATCCTTTATCTGAATGATACCTGGGATGAATCTGAAGGGGGTGCATTGAGGTTGTATTTCACAGGGTCAAATGGATTAGAAGAGCATACCGATATTTTTCCCATTGGTGGAAGGTTGGTTGTTTTTTTAAGTGGTGAAATTCACCATGAAGTATTGCCAACAAAAGCCACCCGGATCAGTCTGACGGGTTGGTACAAAGACATTTACTAAAACTATTGGTCTTTATTTTGACCGGATTCTCTCATTTCCCGAATCCGCATGGGCATGGCATCTATGGTTTTGAAAAGTTCATTCCAATCAATTTTTTGTTGCTCTCTTTTCAATTTTACTCCTCCGTCCTTTCCAATCAGAACATAAGTATTTTCTTTCGACCCCACCCTGTATTTCTTTTCTAATTTTTCCCGGTAAGTAGGGGTAAAAACGTAATCATTATTGCCCGATAAGGTATCCGCAAAAAGAAAATAAACCAAATCACGGTCAAGCAATTCTTTTTCAAGATCGGCTGTCCATTCCAGCCCTGGTTCTGAGTTTTGATCGGATCCTGGAAAAACCAGCAAAACCCGGTGTTTCCACTGAAGATCCTCCAGGGTGATGGGAGAAGGATCAAGCTTCATGGCAAACACAAGGAGTAAAGCAATCGGGAATTTCATGATTAATCAACGGCATTTAAATGATACTGTGATAACTTATTGAAGCTTGTAATGTTTTTTACTGGCAAAATAATTTACAACTCCCGGCTACTTCCGGATCAACTGATGGTTGACCCGGGACTTGTAGCTTCATGTGGGGTAAGTAATTTATATTTTCCGCCGGCGTCTTCCGCCATAAGGATCATTCCCTCGGATGCAATTCCAGCCATTTTTTTTGGGGCCAGGTTGATCAGCATGGTTACCTGTTTTCCAATGAGATACCCGGGATCAAATTGTTCTGCCACACCGCTTAATACCGTTTTTTGACCTTGCCCGGTATCCACGGTCAGTTGCAACAGTTTTTTTGATTTCTTTACCTTTTCGGCTTTTAATATGGTAACAATGCGCAGGTCCAACCTGGTAAAATCATCAAAAGATATCAAAGGTTTCACGGGAACTGTTTCACGCTGTACTTCCTCATTCTTGCGTTTGCTCTCCAAAAGTTTTTGTACCTGCTTCTCCACTGTGCTATCCTCCACTTTTTTGAAGAGTAAAGCGGCTGGTTTTATTTCCTCACCTGCCTTTAACAGGTCCATTTGGCCTGCATTTTCCCATTTGAATATTTTTAAATGCAACATTTCCTTGATTTTTTCAGCTGTAAAAGGCAAAAAGGGGGCTGAAAGAATGGATAAATTGGCTGCGATATTTAAGGCTATATTCAGTATAGTGCCGGTTCTTTCCCGGTCATTTTTAATGGTTTTCCACGGTTCGGTATCCGCCAGGTACTTATTGCCTGTTCTGGCAAAGTCCATCATAAGTGCCAAAGCTTCCCTGAACCGATATCGTTCCAAAGATTGGGCAATCTTATCTGGATAGGACTTCAAAGCCAATAGCAG
This sequence comes from Cyclobacterium plantarum, assembly GCF_011290685.1. GTDB lineage: Bacteria > Bacteroidota > Bacteroidia > Cytophagales > Cyclobacteriaceae > Cyclobacterium > Cyclobacterium plantarum. The sequence goes on along the minus strand of NZ_JAANYN010000002.1, from coordinate 936,750 downwards.
TTCTTCATCAATGGGTTGGGGGTCGGAATTTTCGGGCACTTTTCCCTCAAAGTATTTATGGGTCAGTACTACCGCCCGGTTGACAAAATTCCCATATATGGCTACCAATTCATTGTTATTTCTGGCCTGAAAATCCTTCCAGGTGAAGTCGTTGTCTTTGGTTTCGGGAGCATTGGCAGTAAGTACGTAGCGGAGCACGTCTTCTTGTCCGGGAAACTCCTCCAGGTATTCGTGAAGCCAAACCGCCCAATTTCTGGAAGTAGAGATTTTCTGACCCTCCAGATTTAAAAATTCATTGGCGGGAACATTATCCGGCAGAATAAAATCCCCATGGGTCTTGAGAATAGCAGGAAAGGTGATACAGTGAAAGACGATATTGTCTTTACCGATAAAATGAACCAGCTTGGTCTCCTGATCTTTCCAGTAAGTTTCCCAGGCTATGCCCTTTTCTTTGGCCCATTCTTTTGTGGAGGATATATACCCAATGGGAGCGTCAAACCAAACATACAAAACCTTCCCTTTCGCTTCGGGCAGGGGCACAGGGATTCCCCAATCCATGTCCCGGGTCATGGATCGGGCTTGCAGGCCCTCCCCGGCTTCCAGCCAACTCCTGCATTGTCCCAGAACATTGTTTTTCCAGTCATGAGCATGGTCTTTCAATATCCATTGCTTGAGAAAAGGGGTGTACTTGCCCAGGTCTAAAAACCAATGCCGGGTCATTTTAAGTACCGGGGTATTGCCACTAAGTTTGGATTTTGGGTTGATCAGGTCTGTTGGATTCAATGAGGAACCACATTTTTCGCATTGATCCCCATAAGCCTGTTCGTACCCGCAGTTGGGGCAGGTCCCTTCAATGTACCTATCTGCCAAAAACTGTCCGGCCTCCTGATCATAATACTGTTCCGTCTCTTTCTCTACAAATTCTCCCTTATCATACAGGTCCCTGAAAAGCTGGCCGGCCGTCTCATGGTGAATGGCAGAGGAGGTCCTGGAATAATGGTCAAAACTAATACCGAATTTTTTAAAACTCTCCTTCATGATGCCGTGGTACCGGTCTACCACCTCCTGAGGACTGATGTTTTCATTTTTCGCTTTGATGGTAATGGCTACACCATGTTCATCAGACCCGCAGACATAGGCCACATCCCTGTTTTGCAGCCGCAAGTAGCGCACATATATATCAGAAGGAATATAACACCCTGCCAGGTGACCAATATGAAGAGGGCCATTGGCATAAGGCAAAGCTGAAGTAACGGTATATCTTTTAAATTTTTTTTCGCTCATAGCCCACAAAGATAGCGAAAATAGGTTTTAGGCGAAATATGAAGGCACATTAATCGACTGTATGGGACCAAAGCCAACCGGCCCCGGGCACTATACTTAATTTTTACCAAATGGCAGGGTGATTCCCAACCAGGGAACAGCAATAATGGTTTCTAAACCAGGAGCTATCGGCAAAAATAAACCATAATCCAGACTGATCCTTTTGATGATCCTTCTTCCTCCAGCCGACATTAAACCGATAGTTTCGCCACCTGCGGAAATAAAATAGTTTTCAGTTAAAAAATAGCCACGGGGGCCCGTTCTGATCATCCCCGCAACAGAAACAGTAGGTGCATTGGCAATGGACCCTCCGGCGAAGGCCCATCCCAATCCTATTGTGAGGTTTTTATCCCGGGAGCCGAAAGTGGACAGGCCGTATAGCATGCCAAACCCTCCCTCATCTGTACCAATAACGGTTCCGGCCAATGCTCCTGCTCCAAGGTTGAATTTATCCTTCACTACTGGGATGGAAACTTTGGGAGTGATCCATACCGGTGTTTGGGATCCTGCAAAAAGAAAAAGAGGCACCATTCCGGCTCCAATAGAAAAATTATCCGTGATTCCGGTAGAAACCTGATTGAAAAAGATCCATACGTTTTGGTAATAGGATTCTCCTTTTTTCAATCCATACCCATTGGGAAGCCAATAGTATCGGGTGGCCTGGGGATTGGAAAACCAAAATTCCCCGTTTACCATCCTGCCAGTGTCCATACCACTTATCCGAACAATATCGGATCGGAAGATGGTGATGTCACCAAGATTTTGAGTACGAATAGTGATTTTTATCTCATCCTCTGAGGTGATTGTCCCCAGGTATTCATTGCCATCTTTGGTTTGTACCAGCACCATTTTGCTTTCCTCCGACGGCTTGCCAGGGTCCTGTGCCCTTAACACAAGGGGAAAGAAGATAAGCAGTGCAAAAACCAAATGGAGATAAATGATCCGGAAACAAACTAGTGCTTTCATATAGAGGTCTGAATATTTTCACTCTTAACCGAAGGTATACCCGTCACATTAATGGAAACAAAATACGATTATATATGGATTAATTAAGTATTAACAGTAATTAATTTTTAATTAAATTATTCTTAGGATAAATTGTAGCCTTATAAATCAAAATATATAAAATATTGTTTTTAAGACTATTGCTATGAAATTTACTCACAATTCAATCATCCACAGCAGCTCCTACCATTTGTTTGAATTTCCAGGCAGTCTGGTCTCCTGTGCCGCCCTGGGTTTGTTTCATGATAATACCAATGATTTGCTCCTGTGGATCTGCAAAGTATTGCGTATTGAAATAACCGCCCCAGACAAATGTACCCGGACTGCCCAAGCCTCCTTTAGCCTGGCCCCGTTCGGTCAAAACGCCGAAAGCCAAGCCATAATGCTGATCCGCACCCCCATAAAGATCCAGCGTTTGGTCTGCCATCATGGTGGAAATAGTCGTCCTGCTTAAAAATCTTTTGCCATTTAACTCACCCCCATTGAGATACATTTGAAGAAAGGTTGCATAATCCTTAGCGGTACTTGACAGGCCTGCCCCTCCTGAAAAGAATGTTTTGGCACCTTTTACAGGGTAATTTACATCATAAAAAGTATTGGGATAATCTTCCCATTTTTCATTTACTTTATGTTGTATGGCCACAAGGCGGTCGGCTTTGGACTCCGGTAAATAAAACCCGGTATCATCCATGCCCAAAGGGTCGAATAACCTTTCTTCAAGAAATGCTTCAAAGGTCATTCCGGACATGATTTCGATAAAATAGCCCAGCACATCCAATCCAAGTCCATAGGTGTATTTTTCACCCGGGTTATGGTGCAGGGGTAGTTTAGCCAGTTTCATGACCACGTCTTTGATTTTTACATCTTCTGTTGTAAACAGGTCGGTGGTTCCGGCTTTATGGTAAATCATTTCCATTCTTTCATCGCCGTCGATCACCCCATAGCCCAGCCCTGAGGTATGGGTTAGCAAATGCCTGATAGTAATTTCCCTATTGGCGGCTCGGGTAGTATAAGTAGTATCCGCATAGCGAAAATTTGCCAATACCTGGGGATTTTTAAATTCGGGAATGTATTTGGAAATAGGATCATCCAATTGAAATTTACCCTCCTCCCAAAGCATCATTACCGCCGTGGACGTGATGGCCTTGGATTGAGATGCAATACGAAATATGGCGTCTTTCTGTAGTTTTTTTCCTTGGGCATTGGCCTGTCCATAGGCTTTATGAAAAACAATTTTACCATTTCTGGCTATCAAGGCCACCGCTCCGGGAATGGTATTATCAGATATGGCCTTTTCCAACATCCTATCTATGCGATCCAACCGTTCTTCAGACATGCCTGCATCCACCGGCTTTCCTTCGCTTAGGAAGGGTGATTGCTGTTGGCTGGTAGTCTGGGCATTGCTGCTGGCATTTACCTGAAAAATAACAATTAATACCAAAAGGAATTTTTTGAAAGACATGTTGAATGAAATTGGGGTTTTATGTTTTTTTTACTTTTTGAAAGTAAGCATTTAATCCAACATATCATCGTTTTTTTATTGAATTATCATTCCTGGGGATCGCAGACTGGAATCTCCCGTGAATTTATTTTTTGTCCAAAAATGGATGTCAGGCATAGCCCCTAAGGCTTTTTATACATCCTTTGGCATTTATTGGGCTATAAATTTTTCGGATACCCAAATAGCTGTAATTTTGGTTAAATATCAGGTACAAAAAATGTGAATTCAGAAAAGAAGCGTCTAATCATCTGGTCCGTGGCCATCAGTTTGCTGCTGCTGGCCGTCAAGTTTTATTCTTTTTATATTACCCGTTCTAATGCCATATTGACAGATGCCATGGAGAGCATTGTCAATGTAGTGGCATCCTGTTTTGCGCTATACAGTATTTATTTAAGTGCTCTTCCCAAGGATAGTAATCATCCCTACGGGCATGGAAAAATAGAGTTTTTCAGTGCTGGAATTGAGGGGACATTGATCATTATTGCAGGCATATTTATCATTTATCAGGCCATCCTTGGATTTATTTTCCCTCAGGAGTTGACGGATTTGCCGATGGGAATGGCACTTGTAGGTTTTTCAGGGCTGGTTAATGGATTTTTAGGTTATTTGCTTCAAAAAAAGGGAAAACTACTCAATAGCATTACCTTAGAGGCCGATGGGAGACATCTTTCCACCGATGCCATCAGTAGTTTTGTATTGATAGCAGGAATTGGTATCATTTATTTTTCCGGCTGGATTTTTCTGGATAATATCATTTCCATGGCTTTTGCCATTTACATCATTTACAATGGTTATTTTTTGGTTAGACGCTCTGTTGCGGGTTTGATGGATGAGTCCAATCCGGAAGCCATTAACCAAACGGTGGAAATCCTGAACCGTAACCGAAAATCGAATTGGATCGATATCCACAACATGCGCGTTCAGCAATATGGCGGTGACAGTCATATTGATTTGCATTTGACCCTTCCTTATTATTTTGATTTGATACAGGTGCATGATGAAGTCCATGAAGTAGAAGAAGTGTTGGAGCAGGGGCTGCCAGGATATGTAGAAGTGTTTGTTCATGCAGACCCTTGTCTGCCCGATTCATGTTGTCATTACTGCCAGGTAAAAGACTGTCATGTTAGAAAATATCCCCGGTCAAAAAAAGTAAAATGGACAGCATATAACATGTCCAAAAACCAAAAGCACTACCATGAACTAAGTCAATTTTTCGCAGACAAACCATGATCAACAGCAGATTGTTTTAAAATCTCAATTTTTTTTTCTTCATGAAAAATTGAGGTATTGGTAAAATAAATCACAATTATTGTCGTTGGAAGCAATTTTTTTGCTGTAAGGTAGGGTTTTTCACAATAAATAACTTGGTTTTTATTAGGTTATAAAAATTATTATATATATAAAATTTTGTTTTATATCCTATTATTTGTATCTTAATACCGTGGTATTCATCTAAATTTTGAAGTCATGAAAGATAAGCAATTTACCGTACTAATAATGGTTTCCGCAATAATCTGGTTGTTGATCATTGGTTTTATCATCATTTGATAAATATTTTCCATTTTGTTTCCTACCTATTTTTACAATTTACGGAGTAAGTCAGTTTGGTCCGTTATAAATTTTCAAAGGGGCACTTATTCAGTGCCCCTTTATATTATCAAACCAACAGACCAGCTCTCTTAATCAGGGCATCGGGTTTAGGCGATCTTCCCCTGAATTTTTTGTATAAGACATCCGGGTGCTCTTTGCCTCCCATAGCCAATATATTATCCCGGAATGAATGGGCGGTCTCTTTATCGAAAATTCCTTTTTCAAGAAATAATTCAAATGCATCGGCATCCAGTACTTCTGCCCATTTGTAACTGTAGTATCCGGCCGCATAACCTCCCTGAAAAATATGGGAAAAGGAAGCACTCATCATGGTGCCTGCTACCGGTTCAAGCAATTCAGTAGGTTTCATGATTTCCTTTTCGAAAGCAAAAACGTCTTGAATTTTATTCGGGTCGGCTGTATGGTAGGCCATATCCAACAATCCTAAACTGATCTGCCTTACCGTCTGGTATCCCTGATGAAAATTGGCCGCTTTTTTTATTCTTTCAATAAGGAATTCAGGTATTGGTTCACCCGTCTGATAATGTTTGGCGAATAGGTCCAGACAATCTTTTTCATAACACCAGTTCTCAAATATTTGCGAGGGGAGTTCTACAAAATCCCAATATACATTGGTACCCGACAAAGATTCAAAATTACCATCAGCCAGCATTCCATGTAAGGCATGCCCAAACTCATGAAATAGGGTAGTCACCTCATTGAAAGTCAATAAAGAGGGTTTTGTTTTGGTGGGTTTTGTAAAATTACAAACAATGGAAACGTGCGGCCTTTGCTCTTTATTACCAGATCTTTTTTGTCCCCGGTAAATGGTCATCCAGGCTCCGTTCCTTTTTCCTGGCCTGGGGAAAAAGTCGGCATACAATACCGCCAGGTGGTTCCCTCGTTCATCTTTGACCTCGTAGGCCTTCACTTCAGGATGGTATACCGGGATATGGGTATTTTCCTTAAATGAGATACCGTATAATTTTTTTGCCGTGGCAAAAACGCCTTCAATGGTACGGTTCAATTCAAAATAGGGTTTTAGCAACTCATCATCTACCTGGTATTTCTCCATCTTTAATTTTTCGGCATAATAGCTGACATCCCATTTTTGAAGATCATCCAATTCATCTTTTTTTCTGGCAAAGTCCGCCAATTCAGCGATCTCTGCTTTGGCCTTGGGACGGGCTTTTTCCAAAAGTTCATTTAAAAATGAAAGGACCTGTGCACCGTCAGCGGCCATTCTTTCTTCCAATACAAAAGAGGCAAAGTTGTCATAACCCAAAAGTTTGGCCCTTTGATTTTTTAATTGGATGATTTTCTTTATGATTTCCTTATTGTCCAACTGATCTCCTTTGCAGGCCTTGGTGTTGTAGGCAATAAAAAGTTTTTTCCTTAAATCTCTATTGCTGGCATAAGTTATAAAAGGAATATAACTGGGAAAGGCCAGGGTAAAAACCCATTTCCCCTTTTTCCCTTTTTCTTCCGCAGCCTGTGAAGCTGCCTCCACAACTCCTTCGGGCAGGCCCGCAAGGTCTTTTTCTTCAGAAATAATCAATTCATAATTATTGGTTTCCTTCAATACGTTTTCCCCGAATTGCAATCCCAGCATCGAGAGTTGCTGGTCGATGTCCCGAAGTTTCTTTTTACCTGCTTCATCCAGGAGAGAACCATTTCTGATAAATGATTTATAGGTTTTATCCAATAAAGTACTTTCTTCTGTACTCAGATCCAATTGATCCTTTTGGTCATAGACCTTTTTTACCTGCTTAAATAAATTCTCGTCCAATAACACATCATTGCTATGGGCCGAGAGCAAAGGCGATATTTCCTTGGCAAGTCGCTGGATCTCCTCATTGGTTTCGGCAGCATTGAGATTGAAAAACAGGGAGGCAGTTCTGGATAATTTCTCTCCTGAGTTCTCCAGGGCAACAATAGTATTTAAAAAATCGGGTTGGGAATTTTCCTTTATGGTTTTGATGTCTTCCCTAGCCATCTGTATGGCAGCCTGAATGGCAGGCAGGAAATGTTCATTATTTATCAGGTGAAAAGGTGCAGTTTCGAATGGCGTATTGAAATTTTCCAATAATGGATTCATAGCTAATTTTTATATTTGAATTTAAAATACAAAAATAACAAAATTATGGAGACTATTTTGGGACTGAAGTTACCGACAGATGGTACTTACAATCCATTTTATAAAAGGTATATCGACCTGGTTGCTGGCAAAAACCTAAAGGCTCTTTCCAGGGAACAGGAAGATCAAATGGTTTCAATCTTTCAGAAAATTAAAGCCGGTTCGGGACAAGTAACTTACCAGACCGGAAAGTGGTCTTGGAACCAGGTTTTGGGGCATATTGTAGATACAGAAAAAATAATGCATTTCAGGGCACTTTGTATCAGTAGGGGGGAGTCAGCAGCTTTTCCAGGCTTTGACCAGAACAGCTACGTGGAAAATGCAACTTTCAATGAAGGGAACACGGAGGAGCTTTTATCTTCCTTCTTGTTGAACCGTCAGCTGTTTTGGCTATTTATCAGAACAATACCCCCGGAACAATGGGATGTTATTGGCAAGGTCAGCGGAGAACCCATGTCTCTTCATGCCTTGGTTCATATTATTTTTGGTCACCTGGAGCATCATTTGGTATTGATCAAGGAACGTTACTTACCCCTTTTGGCCTGATTTTGGTTAGTGTGATTTTTATTACTGATTGAGCGGAATCATTTTTTTAATTTTGTGCTGAACTTAAAGTAAGGAATATGGCAAGTGGAAAAAATTTCTCTGATCTCATAAATGGCGAGCAGCCCGTCCTGGTGGATTTTTATGCTACCTGGTGCGGGCCATGCCAAATGATGCAACCCATTCTTCAGGAAACTGCTTCTAAAGTGGGTGGTATGGCAAAAATAATTAAAATTGATGTGGACAAAAACCCCCTGGCTGCGAGTAAATATCAGGTAAAGGGGGTGCCCACGTTGATTCTATTTCATAAAGGCAAACCGGTATGGAGGCAATCTGGAGTTGTACCTGCCCACCAATTGGTGCAGGTGATCCAGCAACATGCCCTGGAAAATGCATGATGAATAGAAGTTGGTTTACCGCTTTTTGAAGGACCAGGTTATTTCAAAAGTTGCAATGATTTCACCATCCGGATGATAACCGGTTACTGGCACAGTTACTGTACCTACATCTCCAGAATATTTTAATTTCTGAATTGTATCCGATATTTTCTTCCCCGCGGGGCATTTCATGGTGACAGCCTGGTTGGCCTTTTTGATAAAATCGGCCTTAAAACCTGTAATCAGCATGGAAATGGTTGTGTTTCCGGAAAGATGCAGCATGCAAAGAATTCCCGATGCAAGTTCCGCAGTACCTGACAAAGCCGAAAAATAGATAGATCGAAAAGGGTTTTTAGACCTATAATTAAAGGGCACGATGGTATGGCATTCCTCTAGGTTCAGTTTTTGTAAGCGACTGCCCCAAAAAACGACTGAGGGTAGGTTCCCCAACATGTACCACAGAAAAGCGGGATAGGAAGTAATTGACTTGTAAAAACTTTGCTGGGAAGGGCTCATCGGCTTATGGACTTGAAAGGCGGCTGCTCATTAAGATAGGATTTCTCTAATTATGATCCAATGAATCAATTAAAAATATAAAAAACCGCAGCCAATTTGGCTGCGGTTTTGTCTAAAATAAACCCATAACATATAAAACTCAACCTGGATTTTTAAATGAAAAAAATTCAGATTGAGTTTGGTCGAATCTTAATTTAAATCGTTACAGCTGCATTACTACCGATATTCCCCTGACTTACGATTGTTCCAAGTGCATCCATGGAAAGGTGAACATTGACATAACCATCAATGGTTAAAATATCCGAATAGCTTAGTGTCGAGCCATTATCCAAGGCCCTGATATTGGTAACGCTCATACCCGTGCTTCCATTTACCGGATTAAAAGAGACGATGATTCCACCACCCTCAGCAGCCGAATTGGCATGGATGTGTGCGGGATGGATGCCGCCATCCGGAGTATTCATCAAACTGATAGTGGCAAGTGTAAATCCATTGTTTCTTTCACTGAAAGTGATGGTACCGCTGATGCCCGGAACTGCCAGTTCATCCAAATCATAGCTGGTGGTATTTCCCGTTAATTCATTTCCCCCGATATCTCCCTGAGCGACTATCGTTCCCAGGTTGGCCATTGATAAGTGTACATTCACATATCCGTCTATATCCAGAATCTCCTCATAAGTTAATGCGGATCCACCATCTAAAGCCCTTATCGTGGTTTTGCTCATTCCGGTGGTTCCGTTTACAGGATTGAAAGAGACAATGATTCCCCCGCCTTCAGCAGCCGAATTGGCGTGAATATGGGCCGGATGTACGCCTCCATCTGGTGTGTTGTTCAGCATGATGGTGGCTAGCGAGAAGCCATTCTTCCTTTCCTCGAATGTGACAGATCCATCTATACCAGGAACAGCCAACTCATTTAAAGGATACATTTTAGACATTCCTGTCAACTCATTACCTCCGATGTCCCCCTGCGCTACAATGACATTCAGCTGGTTCATCGACAAATGAACATTGACATAACCATTCATATCCATGATGGCATCATAAGTCAATGGCTCCCCACTGTCAAGGGCCCTTATTGTAGTTTTGCTCATCCCTGTTGTTCCATTAACAGGATTGAAAGAAACGATGATCCCTCCGCCTTCAGCAGCCGAATTGGCGTGAATATGTGCCGGATGCATGCCGCCTTCCGGTGTGTTGTTCAGCATGATGGTGGCCAGGGAAAACCCGTTTTTCCTTTCTTCAAAAGTTATAGAACCGGCTATACCTGGTACTGCCATTTCGTTGAGCATATAACTGTAACTCATTCCGGTCAATTCGTTTGCTCCAATATCCCCCTGGGCTACTATGGTGGAAAGCTGATTCATGGAAAGATGTACGTTCACATATCCATCCAGATCAAGGATTTGATTGTAAGTAAGTGGCTGGCCGTTGTCGAGCTCCCGGATAGTGGTCTCACTTGTTCCGGTGGTACCGTTTACAGGATTAAAAGAAACAATAATCCCACCACCTTCAGCAGCGGAGTTGGCATGAATATGTGCCGGGTGCATGCCCCCTTCAGGGGTATTATCCAGTTTAATGCTGGCCAATGTAAAGCCGTTCAACCTTTCTTTGAAGATAATAGAACCACTGATGCCGGGAACAGCCAGTTCACCAAGCGGGTATTCTTTAAAGTTTTCCGTCAATTCATTGCTTCCAATATCCCCCTGGGCGACAATGGTACCCAGATTGCTTGCACTGAGGTGGACATTTACATAGCCATCCATGCTGATGATTTCCTCAAAGGTAATGGGCTGACCGGCATCATTGTTTCGGATAATGGTGCGACTTGTCCCTGTTGTGCCGTCTACAGGATTAAACGAAACCAGAATGCCTCCTCCTTCTGCTGCCGAGTTGGCGTGAATGTGAGCTGGATGAGAACCACCATCTGGTGTCCCGTTAAGGTTGATTGTGGCCACTGTAAAACCCCCTACACTTTTCTCAAATAAGATGGTACCGCTAATACCGTCCACATCTTTGGTAAGCAGGTTGTAGCTTTTGGAGTTTCCATCCAGGGCATTCCCCCCGATATCTCCCTGAGCCACCACCGTTTCCAATTGCCCATAAGCCAAATGTACGTTTACATAACCTTCAAATGAGCTTAATGCTTCGTAATTGATGTAGGTGCCATCATCTTGTTGGTTGACCAGGGTTACACTAGTTCCAGTGGATCCATTTACAGGTTCCAATGAAATGGCTATGTCACCACCCTCAGCAGCTGAATTGAAATGAATGTGGGCGGGATGGGCACCACCATTGGGCGTACCGCTCAAATTGATGGTTACTTTGGTGTAACCTTCTTCACCTTCTTCAAAAACAACATTTCCACTGATCCCGGAACCATCTACCGGATTCAAGGGATAAGTTCTGCTGTTACCTAAAAGTTCCAGCGCATCTGCCGGACTTTGTTCGTCTACACAGGATTGCAAAAACATAGTGCCTGCAATGCCTATCATTAAAAACAACAATTGATAGTACTTTTTCATAAGCTTTTAAGGGTATTGTTTAAATTAGAAATTTCTTAAATAAGTAAACTGTTTGGCTGGTAAGATGTTTTATATTTGTGAATAATTTTGATTGATACCCAATATTTAAACATTGGTTTTTTAAAAAAAAAACAATTAATCTGGCATCTTTTTTGAACCAACAAAACTTATTAGACTCGATAATTATGTATAAAAAAATAGCTGCGTTTATCTTTCTTGGGCTTATTGTCTATAGCTGTGCTACAGTGCCTTTAAGTGGCAGAAGGCAATTGAGCATTGTGAGCAATGCGGAGGTATTGCCTTTATCTTATGACCAGTATGGACAAGTGTTGGAAGAAAGCAAGGTGTTGACGAATACAACAAAGGGCAAACAGGTAGTCAATGTGGGAAGGCGGATTGCCGAAGCAGTAGAAAAATACCTGGATGAGAATGGGCACCCCGAAATTACAGAAGGTTTCGCCTGGGAGTTTAATTTATTGGAAAGTGATCAGGTCAACGCCTGGTGTATGCCAGGAGGGAAAGTGGCTTTCTACACAGGAATATTGCCCATTTGTCAGGATGAAACCGGAATTGCAGTAGTAATGGGCCATGAAGTAGCCCATGCCATAGCCAATCATGCCCGGGAAAGAATGTCTCAGGGGATGGTAGCCAATGGTCTTATGGGAGGCCTTCAGGCGGCCATGGGAGAAAACCCCAGTTTAACCCAAACCATTTTTTTACAAGCCGTTGGTGTAGGTGGTCAGGTGGGAATGTTGAAATTCTCAAGGGATCAGGAACTAGAAGCAGATCAATTGGGACTTATTTTCATGGCCATGGCAGGGTTTGATCCCAGGGAAGCGCCGGCTTTCTGGCAAAGGATGAATGAACAATCTGGTGGAGAAAGACCTCCGGAATTTCTTTCAACCCACCCTGGTCCAGAAAGGAGAATTGACAAGTTGAATGAGCAAATGGACGATGCCCTGAAGTACTACAATAGTAATTAAGTTTTCGATCCGGCTTACCTGAGTTGTATCAGCTGTTCTTGGGTATCGAGGTCAATTGTTATTGCAGGAACGGATTTACAGATCTGAAAGGCATGTTCTCCCACAGGCAGAGGGTCAAATTCCGAAATCTCATCCAGGAATGCGATGTTGTTAGCTTGCATTTTTTGCTCCTGACCCCGGACGATTGCAACCTGTTCAGAAAAGCCATGAAAGTAAATTTTAGTTTTCTTAAAGGAGCTTGTAAATTCTCCTGTTGCTGCTCCTATCGTGAGGACTCCATGGTCATGGTCCATCCGAATGGTTCTTTTGGAGAATTTTCCGTTCAGGTATTGGCGGCTTTTTCCATCATCTTCATACAGGTCTTGGCTTTGTAAGCCTTTTCCTTTATATACATGTATTTTTAATCTTCCATCATGCATGTCATCAACATATTGAATGGCAGATTGCATGAGCAGAATGGAACCTGCTGCTACAAATACCGGTAAGTAATCAAGCGGGCAATCCCAGAAGACTTCCTGACCTCCCCTGGTCTTTTTGTCCGAGAAAAAATGGTACCAGTCACCCTCTGGCAGATAGATTTTGGTGATGATTTTATAACTTTCTACCGGGGCTATCAACAGGGAATCGCAAAACAGGTATTGGTTTTCATAAGCTCCATGGTATACTTTGTCATCAAAGGGATAAACCAGGGCAAGACTTTTTGCCACAGGCAATCCGTTTTGGCTGGATTGATAAAACGCAGTGTAAATTAATGGCATCAACTTGTATCGCAAGCGGATATAATTTCTGGCAATGCCCTCTACCTCCTCGCCAAAAGACCAGGGCTCGGAAGCATGGCTGTTGATCATGGTATGGGCGCGGAAAAAGGGACAAAATGCCGCAATACTGATCCATCTGGCAAATAGTTCCGGTGAACAGTTTCCTACAAAGCCACCGATATCATACCCGGAAAATGGTACGCCGCTTAATCCAAGACTGTTTACCAGTCTGATGCCGGCCAGCATGTGTTCATCATTAGATACATTATCCCCTGTCCACACCGCAGCATGTCGCTGAACTCCGGCAAATCCCGATCGGGTCAGGACAAAAGGTCTGGATTCAGGGTGTTGCTTTTGTTGTCCCTCTGAGGTGCTTCTCGCCATCTGAAGCCCATACACATTTCGGCTTTTTTTATGGTTTCCCCCCACACCCTCAAAGTCGAATTGTACCAAATTGGGTATGGTTTGGCCCCAGGTGGCAGGTTCGTTCATATCTGTCCAGAACCCATCTACCCCCAAATCAGTATAAAATTTTAATTTTTCCGCCCACCAATCTCTCGTTTGGGCAAGCGTAAAGTCAGGGAAGGCGCACCAGCCTGGCCATACCTGACCCTGGTAAATCTCTCCATCCGGATACTTTAAAAATAGGTTTTTAGATTTTCCTTCCAGATAAGGAGTATAGTCTTCATCGACTTTTATTCCCGGGTCAAGTATTACTACTACCTTAAATCCTGATTTTTTGAGGTAGCTGATCATGGATGAGGGGTCGGGAAAATTATTTCCATCGAAGGTAAAAACCTTGTACTTCTCCATATGGTGTATGTCCAGATAAATCACATCTGCTGGGATGCCTTTATCCCTGAAGGTTTGTGCCAGTCGAATCACATCTTTGTCAGGGTAATAGGAATACCGGCATTGCTGGTACCCCAGGGCCCATTTCTGGGGAAGTTCCGGCTTTCCTGTCAAATAAGAGAAGGCAGTAATGATGTCGGCAATGTTTTGATCGTGAAAAAAGTAGTAATCCAAATCCCCATCTTCTGCTGAATAGTAAGCGTAACGGTTGTTCCCGGCACCAAAATTAAAAGTTGTTTTGTGGGTGTTGTCAAAAAATATTCCATAACTGAGCCCGTGATGCAACCCCATAAAAAAAGGTATGGAAAGGTATAAAGGATCATCCCCTGTGCCATAGGCAAAATGGTCTGTGTTCCAGTGAGTATAGGTTTGCCCATATCTGTTTAAACCTCCTGTTTTTTCGCCAAGGCCGATGAATTTTTCCCATTCCTGTAGCTTTTTATAATTACTGACCTCTGTACCCAACCAATGAATCCCATAATTGGGGTCGTCTTCGCTGATTACCTGACCTGAAGGATTTTTAAAAGTAAGCGAAAAATTTTCCTTGCTGACGGACAAATGGATTTTGGTGGTTTTTAAAAAAAGGAATTTATCCTGATCCTCAAAAGAATATGCATTCTCATTCGCTTCGGCTACCACAGAATAGGGGTTGGGTTGAAAAGTTTTTTTTAAACTAACCTGAATCCTGAAAGTATTGTCCGCATAAACCTGAATCTGAAATATACTGTTCTCCGTTTGTCCTGAAATACCTGTGGGCGTCAGGCGGTAGTTTTTTAGTTTGCCAGGCACTTTCGGATAAGCTTCGTTCTTTTGCATTTTTTTGGCTATTTTTTTTCAATTTAACCAGGAAATCCAATATTCAAAAGCGAAAAACGGGATGGTACAGGGTGTATCGGTAAAAGGTTTATTCCAGTATCCCGGACCATGTTTCGCAATCGCTTGTCGTGTATCGGGAAAGGCTGTAATTAAAAAAATTAGGAGGTTTGGAGACTGATGCAGCACAAAGCAATGCTGAGGTCGACAAGCCCAATACAATGGCTGATTTATTGTTGAGGCCTGGGGATTGGTTTGCAATAGAATTCCAAATCCATGATTCGGGTCATTCTAATTCTAAATTGGGAGAGGGCATTTTTATGCATGGCCGATAAATAAATTATCCCCCGGTGTTAACAGGTGAAAATGCAATAAAAAATGGCTGACCGGGCTTTACAAATAGCCGGGTCAGTCAAAAATCCTACCGGATTACCCGTTTATCTGGCACAGGTTTGAACCTAGGGTTTGATGTCCCTTTTTACCAAATATTCTTTGATGTCCTTTTTGGGAAGAGTACCCACTTCCAGTGAATTCAGATCAATATCTACCGGTAGCTTTATTTTAATGATTTTAAAATCTTTGTAGTTCCCCATTGGTGCCCGAGGACTGGGAGATTTCTCATAGGGCAAATCTTTGGCCAGAAAAGTAGTGGTAGAAATGTCAGAATTAATTGCTTCAAATTGCAGGGCATCATATTCCTGGAAGTGATAATCTTTATCCGTTGTACGCTTCTCCAGTTCCAAATCAGATTGTGCCTGTACATGAATAGAAATAAAAGCAAGACCGCATAGTAAAATCATCAACTTCATATCTGTATTGGTTTTGGTTATAATGGTGGTTTAATTTAATCAGGATTATGATCAATTCCCAAAATTTTAAACAAAACTTGGCAATTTATTTTTCATTGACTGGTTTTTTAAACGGTTGGATGGTATAAAAAAAACATAAATGGGAGGGCATGCTGGTAAATAATGGAATTGTCAGTACAGGGAATTAAACTGGCTGAAAATACAAGATTAATAAGATTTGGTTTTGACCAAATATTTTCCTGTAATGAGAAAAAACTGAGCGACAACTGCAAACCACACTAAAGTGGCAAGCCATTTTATCCAGGGATTGTTCATAGGGTCAGGTACATGGTGGATTTGGCTTGCTCAGTGCTTCTCCATCAGACACATTCAGCAGTTCGGTTTGATTCAACTTGTTCCTTTGGACTTTACACAATATCATGTTTAAAATTAAGTATAATTCCTTAATTTTAAGCATGAACCTGTGTAACGGAAAACAATAAAATGCATTTTTTTGAATCCCATAAACTGTCTGAAAATATCTTTGTCGGTGTTTTCTTACTTTTTCTGTTTTTATTAGGCTTTCCAATGGCTTCCGGGGCCCAACAACAAGCCTTGCGCGTGTATTTGGAAACCGACAGCAGTTCCTATGCCGGACTGAGGCTTACAGGACAGCTCTGGATGCGACTGAACGAGAATAATCCGGGCACCTTGATCAATGGACAGGCTTCCTCGTCCTTTTTCGATATCTCTGTAAGAAGGATTCGTTTTCAGACCTATGCCAGGATCAGGGAAAAAACCAACATTACCATGACCCTTGGGCAAAATAACATCAATTACCTGACTGCGCGATCCGGTGAAATCCGGCTTCTTGATTTTTATGTAGATCACCGCCTGCACCAATTTCTTACGGTAGGAGGAGGGCAGTCGGGTTGGAATGGTACTTCCAGGTATGCCGCACCCCTAACGAGTAAAATGTTGACACTGGATGTTTCCCCATTCATGATACCAACCGTCAATCAAACCGATAATATTCTACGGAAATTAAGTGCCTACCTTAAAGGGCAGGTGGGTAAATGGGATTACAGGTGGGTATTCAGCAGGCCCTATGCTCCGGTTGAAAATACAGGGATTTCGGCAATTTCTACTTTTGCCAATGTTAAACCAGGCATGCAAACCGCTTTTTATCTGAAACACCAATTTTTTGAAAAGGAAAGTAATCATTCTCCTTTTCATTCCGGAACCTATGATGGTGAAAGGAAGCTTTTAGCTTTGGGAATGGGTTTTGAAAGGCAAAATGATGCCATGTGGCACCTCAATACGAAAGCCGATACAATAACGACTTTTATAAACCTGATGGCGATTGATCTTTTTGGGGAATTGCCTTTACCAAAGAATAAGGCATTGACTTTTTATACAGGTTATTTTTACTATGATTTTGGTCCCGATTACCTGCGGTTGATAGGGTTTAACAATGTGGGCAGGGGAGTAAATGAAAAGGGGACATTCAATGGATCAGGCAATTCCTGGCCTGCCATCGGTACCGGGCACACGGTGTATTTTCAGGGGGGATTTTTGTGGAAAATTCCTGAGAGAAAGGAAAAAATCCAGCCTTTTATCTCAGGACAATATTCACAATACCAGCGATTGGACGATCCTGTATCTTATTTTGAAGGTGGGGTTAATTTTTTGTTGAATGGGCAGGCTTCAAAAATAACCCTGGCCTTTCAGAACAGGCCGGTTTTTGATTTTTCAGGAGAAGGTAAGCTGATCGAAACCACAAGAAGAAACGCTTTTGTCCTGCAATACCAGTTGCGGATAGAATAACTGGTTTTCCGAAAGGCAAAACTAAAGGCCGGGTAATTTGACCCAGCCTTCAGTTTTGGAATCTATTCTTTTACCCACTCATTGTCTTCTCGATTGATATCTGCCAATCTTTGTGAGGGGTCTATAATGATGCTTTGGATCGCTGAAATGGGCTGATCGAGCAGGATTTCTGCATTCGTATGTGTCCAGGGCCATCTTTGGGTAAGGATTCTTTTCGCAAAACCTTCTTCTTCGGCCTTTATACCCCGCATAATGGTCAGGGGCAGGTAAACGCTTTCCTGATTTCCATCCGCATACTTGATCAATAAATCGATGGGCATGGGCATCAGTCCCTTTCTTTGGAGGGTTATTTTTGTTTTGCCATTTGTTTCTTCTACCCCAGCTATCGCATAATCAATTGTTTTGGTGGTATATACCCAATATTCCTTGAACCAATCGAGTTCCAAACCACTTGCCTTTTCCATTACCCTGGTAATATCGTTGGCATTGGGATGCTTGAATTTCCACTCTTCCCAATACCTCAACATGGCCTGATCCCTGATATCTTCACCTATGATATAGCCCATTTGGGATAAAAAGAGGGCTCCTTTGGAATAGGCGGCGGCACCATAAGCTGTATTGGTATGAAAATGATCCGCATGCGTGGCCATCGGCTCTTCCAATCCGGATTTTGCCAGTCTTTCATAGCTCACATAGGCACCTCTTTGTGGAAATCCGGACGGTTCTTCTGTAAAAATAGCCGCCATGCACCAGTTACTGGCAAAGGTGGTAAATCCTTCATCCATCCAGGGATAGAGAGATTCATTGGAGCCCAGAACGCCTTGAAACCAACTGTGGGCCAATTCATGTACCATTACACCCACCAGGCTGCCGAGAGACCTCTGACCGGTAATAAGCGTAGACATGGGGTATTCCATTCCTCCGTCACCTCCCTGGATGACCGAAAATTGCTGGTAGGGGTATTGGCCATAGTTTTCACTAAAATATTCCATCGCCCTGGGTGTAAACTCTTTCAGTTTGGACCAATTGTTTTCTGTTTTGGAATTTTTGATATACAGGTGGTGTATGGTGATGCCATTTTCCATGGTTATTTTGTCATGGGTGAAATCAGGGTCGGCAGCCCACATGAAATCATGTACCTGCGGTGCATAAAAGTGCCAGGTAAGTTTGGCTGCTTTAGATGGGCTCGTATTTTTTCCATCCTCCTGGTAGCCATGCCCTATTTCATCAGCATTCTGTAGGTATCCGGTCCCCCCCAGCACATATTCCCTGTCAATGGTTATTTTAACATCAAAATTGCCCCAGGTACCATAAAATTCCCTGCCTATGTAAGGGTTGGCATGCCATCCCTGCTCATCATAATTTGCCATCTTGGGATACCATTGTGCCATGGAATACCTGACCCCTTCGGCATTGTCCCGGCCAGCCCTTCTTACCTGCAGCGGTACCTGAGCCTCAAACTCAGAGTTGAAAATTGCCGTGCTGTTCGGAAGAATTGGTTCGGGTAAGGTTACTTCGAGCACGGTGCCTACCTCTTCCATAACTACCTTTTTACCATTCATGAGCAGACTTTTTACCCTCATATATCCGATTTCCTCAGGTCCTAAATTTACGATTCTATCACCAACCCTTCTGTCAGGATCCGCGATGGTCCTGGACCGTTCATCCATCATGCTGTTGGGCTGAAAAGCATTGTAAAACAAGTGAAAAAAAACTTTGGTCAAAGTATCCGGAGAATGGTTGGAATAGGCGATGGTCTGCCTGCCCTGGTACCGATTGGAAGATACATCCATATCCACTTCTATTTGATAGTTGATGGATTGCTGCCATCGGTTGCTTTGTGCATGGGATAAAGGACCAAAGCCAGTAAGTATCAGTGTCCAAATAAAAAAGAAGGTGGTTTTTTTCATCTTTTGTTTCGTTTTGGCCCTAAAATAAAGCAAATAAAGCTAGCAGACAAACCGTTTTCCCCCACAGGTTGTTTTGGATGAAATTTGATTTTGTTTTGATTAAACTTTCAGTCATTTTTATGATTATCCTGAACAAGCATCATTATCCCATATAAAACGGATTAAGAAAGGGTAAAACCTGTCAGGTTTCATTGACTCAATTATGTTGTTGGTTGAATATCAACAAATACCTGACAGGTTTGTGGATTTTAGGTATTACCTGGGACCCGATCTGAACCAGCGCATAGGAAATTGAGTTGCTTTTGGGAGGTGACTATTTTCATGGGCATGTTTACAGGTTATTAAATGAATAAAAACAAGGCTTTTTCAGGTTTGGCAATTGCAGGGCTCACCACTCTTTTTTTTATACTTACCTGGCAGGGTCTTACTTTTAATTATGATTTTGAAAACTTTTTCCAGGAGAATGATCCTGACCTGGATTTTTATCGGGAATACAGGGAAAAATTCGAAAATGACAATGATTATCTCCTGATTGCATTAGGTCATAAACCTGATATTTATGACAGCCTTTTTCTGGAGCAATCCCTTCAATTGAAAAAGGAGATCTGCGGGCTGGAAGGCGTTTTGGAGGTAGTTTCCCTATTGGACCAGGAAGAAGCCCTTATAGGCCCGTTTGGGGTGAATTTCCGGCTCCTCCTGGATTGGTCTTCCTCCGAAAACCTTAAAAAAACTGCACAAAGGCTTTCAGAAGATGATCTTTGGAAAGGTAGTCTCATGGACGAAAATGCCCGTTACCTGCTGCTTTTGGTCAAAAACAAACAACGTATCGCCAAGGAGGAGGGAGACAGGTTGTACATGGCTATAGAAGGATTGCTGAGGCAATCTGAGATAACCGATTATAAAGCGGCTGGAAAAATAAAAGCACAAGGTGCTTTTGTCAGTTTGCTGCAAGAAGAGTTCGCTTTTTTCTTTCTTCTGGCTATCATATGCGTACTCCTCTTGCTGTGGTTGTTGTACCGGGTTTGGTGGGCGATAGTGCTACCGCTAATCATTATTTTAATTGGGATTTTTTGGACCATCGCTTTTCTATTGCTAACGGGAGGTGAACTGGATATCATGCTGGTGATGCAACCCCCTATATTGATGGTAATTGGGCTGAGCGGTATGGTGCATATTTTGAGTCATTATCAGGGGTTGATCAGGAAAAATGTACCGAAGGAGAAGGCGGTGGCCCTTGTTTTTGGAGAATTGGCCTTGCCGATTTTCCTGACAGCACTTACCACTGCATTGGGATTCATTTCGCTCTACTTCACGGATGTATATAGCTTAAAATGGTTTGGCCTCTATACGGGCTTGGGAGTATTGTTCATGTTTACATCCTTGATGAGCCTCTTGCCAGTGGCCTTGTTTACGTTTGCACCACTCGGCTCTTCTCAAAATAAGGTATGGGAGGCAAGATGGGAAAATTCAATGGGGAAATTGTACCAATGGATTTTAGCCAAAAAAAGCCTGATTGCGGTACTTTTTGTAAGTATTAGTCTTTTGGCGGGGATTTTCATGTCCCAGGTCAAAACCGACGGGTATATTTTGGACAATCTGCCTGAAGATCATCCATTAATGGCTGATTTTCGGTTTTTTGACGAACGATTTTCCGGCTCCAAACCGTTGGAAATTTTTGTATCCGTTGAAAATGATGACCTTACTATTTTTGATTACCAGGTGCTCAGTGAAATGGATAAGTTAGCCGCATTTATCAAGGAAAACTACAAAACTGATAATGTGCTTTCTCCGCTCACCCTGATCAAAAGTATCAATAAAGCAAGAAACGGGGGCAACCCAAAAGCTTTTCGGTTGCCGTCCGAATTGGCCTATCAAGGCATGGACCGCATCCGTGATCAATTTATGGAAAGGCGTGATTTGGGTGTCTGGTCGGAAGACCTTAAATCAGGAAGAATGAGTGCCAGGATGGAGGATCTGGGTAGTTTTGAAGGGCAGCGCCTGCATCAAAATTTAAACAGGTTTGTGGAGAACAACGTAGACAAAGAGCTGCTTCAGGTAAGGATCACCGGTACTTCCTTTTTGATAGACAAAAGCCATGAACAGGTAACCCAAAATGTTTTTGAGGGTTTGGGTTTCGCTTTTTTCCTGGTGGTTTTTATTGTCGGCCTGCTCTACAAATCCTGGCGGATAGCTTTTCTGGTCTTGCTGCCCAATATTGTTCCACTGCTATGGATAGGGGGGGGCATGTATTGGTTTGGTATTGATTTCAAGCTTTCGACATCAATTGTTTTTGCGATCGCCTTCGGTATAGCGGTAGATGACAGCATTCATTTTATGACCAACCTCCGCTTACAAATGGCAAAGGGGAATTTATTGGATCATGCCATGCGCCTGACTTTCATGACCACTGGCAAGGCCATTGTCCTGACTACTTTTATCTTATCATCTGGTTTTTTGGTCTTGATGTTCAGTGACCTGGAGATTCCCTGGTTTGCCGGGTTTTTGGTTAGCCTTTCCTTGTTTTTTGCCTTGTTGGCAGATTTATTCTGGCTACCGGTATTGTTGCTATCCATTAAAAAGCTCCTGAACGCTAAAGTTATTGGGGCTCTTCCGGAAAAGCAAAAACTGCAGAAATAGGATAGTGGTCGGAATAATCCACTTCCCTGTGGGTATTGAATTGTAAAATATCTATACCATCATTAAAAAAAATATTATCGATGCGCAAAAAAAATAACACTTTATTGTAAGTGAAGCCAAATCCCCTGCCCATTTGCTCGAAACCATTTTCTAAAATTTCCCTTAGACTGAAATAAGTGTAGCTATAGGGCAAGTCATTAAAATCTCCTGCCAAAATCACAGGGTGGGGACTGTTTTTTATGTGTTCTCTAAGTATCCCGGTTTGAGTTGCCCGCATTTGAATACCCTGTTTTAATTTTCTAATGGTACTTCGGTATTGGCTTTTGATGCCTTCCAGGTTATCCAGTTCTGCCGCACGGATATTCATGGATTCCAAATGGGTATTGTAAATTCGGATGGTATCCTTTCGGATAATGACATCGGCAAACATGGCTCCATTGTTTTTTTTATTGTCAAAAACCTTCCCACTATGGATGATGGGGAACCTGCTGAAAATGGCCATACCATAAGATTTCTTTTTGGGGTTTCCGTCTACGGCTATAAAGGCATGTTCATATTCCCCTTCATTGCCGATAATCTTCAGCGCATTTCTTGAAGGTGTAGTAAAATCCTGGTAAAATTCCTGAAAGCATTTGATGTCTGAGGGATTTTCTTTCGCCCATTGGATGGAGTTCAGGATCAATTCTTCCTTGTTAGGTCCCCAGGTATTGTTAAAAAGCATGACATTGTAGCTCAGAAGGGAGAAACCCTCGGTCTCCTGATCCGGGAAATTCCATTGGATGGTGACTATAAAGAATTTCCAGCCTATAATTAGGGCTAAAATGGGGAAGATGATCAATTTAATCCTGCCAAATAATAGGAGAACAACCAAAAAAAGATTCAATAAAACAAAAATGGGTATTAACAGTGACAACAATCCTGTATAATCCCAGTTTTCAGGGGAAATATGTACGCTGAAAAAAAGTAAAACGGAAATAAAAAAGATTGAAATGATGATAAAACGCATATGCTTGCTGTCTGTGTTTTGCAAATTAAAAAAAAAGAACCGTTAGCGCACAAAGATATTTTTTTTGGCGGCCATTTCTACTAAATTATCCCAAAATTGAATACTCTCCCGGGGGTTTTAACAATTCCTACCTTCTCCACTGGTCCTGCAAACCAATTTTTATCGAAGCGACTATGTCCGGAAACAGATGAATTACACTTCAATACGCCGGAGGTGCAGGGGTACCAACAGACTGGCACGGGTGCAAGTAATGTTCTCAAAAGATTACCCTAGTCAAAAAAACGCCCACTGGTGTAAGGAAAGAAATCGTCAATGGTATAATATTGGTCCCTGAGCGGAGTCGAAGGGAGCAATCTGACCCGGGGCTTTGATATAAAACGTTGAAAAAAGCAGGCGTTATCAGGGGAATCAATAAAAAATTTCACATCCAATAAAGATTTAATGGATTAATAATGTGAAATGCAGCTGGGCGGGTAAGAAAAAATATATAAATTAGGGTTTAATTTAAATCTGAAGACCATGCACAGAATTGCCAGAAATTTTTATAGCATTTTCGTCCTTTCATTGATCATCATCAATTGGTCTTGTTCCGGAAATAATTCGGATTCTTCCGTTTCAGAACAGGAAGATACCGAGGAAGTTGCAGCTGAAGAAGAGCGGGCAAGTCCATTAAAAACAATTTCAGGTAATATCGGAGATAAAAGCATTTCGGTTCAATATGGTTCTCCTGGAATAAAAGGGAGGCAGATTTGGGGTGATCTGGTACCTTATGGGGAGGTGTGGAGAACAGGAGCAAATGAAGCAACCTATGTCACCCTGGAGGAGGATGTTTTGGTAGCCGGTAAACCGTTAAAAGCAGGTAAATATTCTCTTTTTACCATACCCAGGGAAAATGAACCCTGGACCCTCATTTTCAATTCAGAGTGGGATTTGGAACATGGACATTTTCAGTACAAGGAAGAAAACGATGTATTAAGGGTTACTGCAAATCCGGAATGGGTGGACACAGATCAGGAATGGCTTTCCATTGCCATAGTACCTGATGGTCTGGAAGTAAAATGGGAAAAATTAGTATTACCCATCTCAATTGAATGAAATATATAGCCTTCTTTTTTTCATTGACTTTTTCCCTTCTTGTCGCGGTGGGGCTGTCCATTAATTTGGCTAGTCTTCCCCCTTTGGCCAGTATATTTGATCCGTTTAAGGGGTTCTGGCAAAATGCTTACAGCGAAGACCATAATCCTGCTGAATCCTTATTTCTGGAAGGGCTTTCAGAACCTGTTGAGGTAATCTTTGATGAGCAGTTGGTTCCCCATATTTTTGCCGGATCTGAAAAGGATCTTTATATGACCCAGGGTTATGTCACCGCGGCCCACAGGCTTTGGCAAATGGAGTTTCAGGTATTGGCGGCAGAGGGAAGGCTATCCGAGATTGTTGGGGAGATGGCCTTGCCAAGGGACAGGGAAATGAGAAGAAAAGGGCTTCGCTTTGGTGCCCGGAACAAATTAAAACATTTGCAGGAGGAAGATCCGGAGACCTTGTCCATGATGCAGGCTTATGCCGATGGCGTGAATGCCTATATTCGCCAACTTTCAATAGGACAACTTCCAATCGAATACAAGCTGCTGGATTATCGACCTGAGCCCTGGAGTCCCTATAAATCCCTGATTTTTTTGATGAACATGGCGGAGATATTATCCGGGGATCAGGATTTCACCTATACCAATACCAGGAATCTTTTTGGGGATTCCTGGATGGAACATTTGTTTCCGGAAACCCCTGAAGGCATCGTTCCGGTGATTTCCAGGGAAAGCTGGGGCTTTGAGCCAGAAGAGGTGATTATGCCTGAGGTAAGCTACCCCGATTCGGGGTTTTTTGAGAAAGTTTTCCCAGGGAAAGAGCCCGGTTATGGGTCCAATAATTGGGCAGTGGCAGGAGAAAAAACCGAAAGCGGTTATCCGATATTGGCCAACGATCCCCATTTGGCACTCAATCTGCCTTCCCTTTGGTATGCCATTCAGCTGAGTACGCCCCAAAATACGGTGAAGGGAGCAAGTTTGCCAGGGGCTTTAGGTGTGATTTCCGGTTTCAATGAAAACATTGCCTGGGGCATTACCAATGCAGACCGGGATGTAAGGGATTGGTATAAAATAACTTTTAAAGATGATAGCAGGTCCGAATACCTCTACAATGGACAGTGGATAAAAAGTACTTTCCAATTGGATACCATCAAGGTAAAAGGCCAAAATGATTTTATTGATACCGTTGTCTATACCCACTACGGTCCCGTTGTCTATGACAAAAATTTTATGCTGGAAGGAAAACCGCTTAACTTTGCCCTGAAATGGACAGCGCATGCTCCTTCCAATGAGCAGCGTACCTTTTTGGCATTAAACCGGGCCGGTAATTACCAGGAGTACCTGGAAGCCATCTCTCATTTTGCCGCGCCTGCTCAAAATTTTGCTTTCGCCTCCCTTGATGGGGATATTGCAATGACCGTTCAGGGAAAATTCCCCCTCAAATGGTCCGGACAGGGAAAATACCTGATGGACGGCAGTCAATCCGCATTCGAATGGCAGGGGTATATCCCTGTAGAACACCATGCAAAGGAGGTCAATCCCGGGAAAGGATTTGTTTCTTCTGCCAATCAACATCCTGTTTCCCCCAATTATCCCTATTATGTATTTTCAGATCAATATGAATATTACCGAAACAGGAGAATCAATCAGCAGCTATCTGAAATGCAGGGGATCACTATTGCGGACATGATGAAGCTGCAACTGGATAATTATGACCTGCATGCCGCTGAAAATCTGCCCTATATGCTGGATAATTTAGACAGCATTGCTCAAGCGGGAGCAGCTGGTAAATGGATCAGGATTTTGGAAGATTGGGATTATTTTGCGGAAGCAAATGAGCCTGCACCGGCCCTTTTTCAGTCCTGGTGGCGACACCTTCAACAAAAACTGTTTGGATCCTGGCAGGACAATGGTCTGCCCATTGCTTATCCTTCCAAATATACCCTCTCTCTATTATTGAAAAATGAACCTACTGGCATCTGGTTCGATGACTTGCTAACCACAGAAAAGGAAACCGCCAGACATTGGATAAACAAGGGTTTTGAGGATATGGTAGTGGAAATAGATACCTATATGGATTCAAATGATTCTCTTACATGGGCGGAATATAAAAGTACTCATATTGACCACCTTATCCCAAACCTTAAGCCTTTTGGCAGGAAAGCACTGGTAGGGGGAGGTAAAAATATTGTAAATGCCAGCAGTGCCGACTGGGGGCCGGGTTGGAGAATGGTGGTTGCATTGGGTCCAGAAATCGAGGCCTTTGGGATTTATCCGGGTGGTCAATCAGGAAATCCGGGAAGTAAATTTTACGACAACCTGATAGATGAATGGGAAAGTGGAGCCTATATATCCATAGACTTGAGGAATCGATCTGATTTGGACCGGGTACTTTTTAAAACCATCTTTAATCCAGACTGAAATGAAGTTTTTTTTCCACCTCTTGATCAATGCCATTTTAGCCTATATTCTTGGGCCTTATCTACCCTATTGGATGTTGATGATCGTCATCGCGTTGCTTGCCATTTGGGTAAAAGGGCCTGCTTTTCTCGCCTTTTTTGCGGGGGCACTGGGCGTTGCCCTGGTTTGGCTGATCATGCCCCTGCTGATCTGGTCTGTTTCCGGCTCGGTTCTTCCCGAAAAATTTGCCCAAATACTTGACATATCCAACAGTTCACTGCTGGTCGGCATTACTGCCCTAATGGGTTTTTTGATAGGGGGGTCAAGTGCCTTGACAGGCAATCTATTGGGTAAATTGTTTTCGAAAAACCATATTTATTAAATTCAATAAATTGTTGAATAGAAATAGTCTAAAGCCATTTTTGGTTTTTTTTCTATGCTTTTTACCTAAATTAGAATAATTTTAAGACCTACATATAACCTACAGTGTACTCTTTTTATCATTAACCAACAACCGGATATGTCAAAAACCATCATAGTTTCCAACAGATTGCCCGTTAGTTTACAGCATAAAAATGGAAAGTTTGAATTCAAACCCAGTGCGGGAGGACTAGCTACCGGATTGGGGTCGATTTACAAAGAGGGTGAAAATATCTGGATCGGCTGGCCGGGAAATGACGTGGCAGATGAAAATCAACGTATGGAAATCGTTGAGGAATTGAGGAAATTAAAGATGGCTCCGGTTTTTTTGACCAAAAGCGATGTGGAGCTTTATTACGAAGGCTTCAGCAATGAAACCATCTGGCCTGCTTTTCACTATTTTACCCAGTATATCAATTATGAAAATGATTATTGGGAAGCCTATTGCCGGGTAAATCAAAAGTTTTGTGATGCCATTTTGGAAAGTGCCAATGACGACGATACCATTTGGGTGCACGATTACCAGTTATTGTTATTGCCCATGATGCTTAGAAATAAGCTTCCCAAAGCCACCATTGCCTTTTTTC
Organism: Cyclobacterium plantarum; assembly: GCF_011290685.1. Lineage (GTDB taxonomy): Bacteria > Bacteroidota > Bacteroidia > Cytophagales > Cyclobacteriaceae > Cyclobacterium > Cyclobacterium plantarum. The sequence continues at coordinate 909,173 of NZ_JAANYN010000002.1, read as the reverse complement.
AGCATATTCCTTTTCCTTCCTATGAAATCATCCGCATGCTGCCCTGGCGAAAGGAGATGCTTGAAGGAATGGTAGGTTCAGATTTAATTGGGTTCCATACTTATGATGACATGCGGCACTTTCTCAGTGCCGTCGGGCGTATCCTGGGCCACTCCAATGAAAGCGGGTTTATTCAGGCGGACAATAGGCTGATCAATGTGGATGCTTTCCCCATGGGGATTGACTATGACAAATTTGCCAGTGCTGCAGCCAGTAAAAAGACACTGAATCACGTAAAAAAATTCAAGGAAATGCTGGGTGATCAAAAGTTATTGATCACCATCGATCGGCTGGATTATTCCAAAGGAATACCTCAGCGGGTCAAAGCCTTCGATCAGCTTTTGGAGGACCATCCGGAATACCATGGCAAGGTTTCCATGATCATGGTAGTGGTTCCTTCCAGGGATAGGGTTAAGTCGTATCAGGCATTGAAAGAAGAGATAGATACCCTGGTAGGTAGCATCAATAGTAAATTTTCAACCCTCAACTGGGTTCCGGTCCATTATTTTTACCGGAGTTTTCCTTTCAATGAACTGAGTGCCTTCTATACCATGTCCGACATTGCTTTGGTTACCCCCCTCAGGGATGGGATGAATTTGGTATGCAAGGAGTTTGTGGCCAGTAAATCCCAAAAGCAAGGCGTATTGATCCTTTCAGAAATGGCGGGTGCCAGCAAGGAATTGGTAGATGCCATTCTGGTAAACCCAAATGACCAGGAAGGTGTTAAAAATGCCATTGTGGAGGCCTTGTCCATGGACGAGGAGGAGCAGGAATTGCGCATCAGTTCCATGCAATCCAGTCTGAAAAAATATGATATCTTCCAGTGGGTCAAGGTTTTTATGGACAGGCTCAAGCATGTGAAGGAAAGACAGACCGACCTGGAGTCCAAGGCCATGGACAATAAGATCAGGGAACAGATGGTACAGGCTTTTAAATCTGCCAGCAGACCTATAGTTTTCCTGGATTATGATGGTACGCTTGTGGGTTTTAAAAGCCGTCCCCAGGATGCTTTTCCGGATGAGGAATTAAAATCCCTGGTAAAAACCTTGTCCGAGTCCTGTCAGGTAGTTATCATCAGCGGGCGCGACAAAGAAACCCTGGGCAAATGGTTCAAGGGGCAAAAAGTTGACATGATCGCAGAGCATGGTGTCTGGCTTAAAAAGAAGGACCAAAAAGAGGACTGGGTGTTGTATGCTGATGTGGACGATAGCTGGAAGGACGATATCAGAAAAGTCATGGAGTACTACGTGCTGCGAACCCCCGGTGCGTTTATAGAAGAAAAGCACCATTCGCTTGTATGGCATTACCGGAAAGTGGAAAGTGGACTAGGTGACCTCAGGATGAGGGAGCTGTTCAGTCACCTGAAATACATGGCCCGGGGCCATAATCTTCAGGTATTGGAGGGAAACATGGTATTGGAAATTAAGCGGCCGGACATCAATAAGGGCAGGGCAGCGCTGGCCATGATGCGTGGAGAGGATTACGATTTTGTAATGGCATTGGGTGACGATTGGACAGATGAGGACACTTTTAAAGCCATGCCTAAAAGTGCTTATACCATAAGGGTAGGATATACCTATACCCAGGCCAATTACAACATCAAAAACCCCAAAGAAGTCAGGGTTTTATTGAATAGCCTGATCAGTTGATCCTGACAATGCGGACGCTACTATGGTCATTGCAAGCCTGAACATTCGGATTATCCAAGGTGATTTTCGTAATATTTCGGAGTTGTGAAATAGATTATTCAATTGCTGAAATACTTGTTTTTTGGGGCAACTTAAATAATATCTCTCATTCAACTGTTTGGTCGACAATAGAGAGTATGTTGGTCAATAGACGCGCAAATAGGCTGCATGCCGATTCATGATTGATTTTTTGATCTGTTTGGGGCAACGCCTGACTTTTATCGCCTTGTCTGTCTATTTATTCTGTGGCGGCAGGCATTTCATTTTTGGGGATCAGGTTAAGGATATGTTGGCCGTTGTCCTTGTAGGTTTCCTGGTTTAGGGAATAGAAATAAGCCCCTTTTTTGGAAGAGGATTTATCTTTTTCATTTTTCTTTTTCAGAATATTACTGGATAATAATTTACGGGTAAAGTTTCTCTTGTCAATTTTCATGTCAAATAGACCCTCGTACAAGGCCTGAAGTTGCGGCAAGGTGAATTTTTCCGGAAGCAGCTCAAAGAGAATTGGGTGCATGGAAGCTTTGTACCTAAGTCTGCAAAGTGCCATCTGTACCATTTCCTCATGATCAAATATTAATTGAGGCAAATCATTCATCAGAAACCAACGTACGTGAAAATCTTCGTTGATTTGCTTTTCGTACTTTTCTATGTCGATCAAGGCCATATAAACCACGCCTACTACTCTTTCAACAGGGTCCCGGTCAGGTTGGCTAAAGGTATGCATTTGTTCCAGGTAAACCTGTTCCAAACCGGTCAACTGTTTTAAAATCCTGTTGGCCGCCTCATCCAGGGTCTCCTTTGGCTGTAAAAATCCGCCCATAAGGCTCCACTTTTCCTTTTCAGGGGCAAAGCCTCTTTGAACCATAAGCAATTTGTAGTCTTTACCATCAAACCCGAAAATTATACAATCCACGGCTACCAAAACCCTGGTTTGACTGGAATATTTAATCATCTATAATCTATTATTAAGTTGGGTGAATGAATATTTCCTGCTTTATGCTGACCTAATCAATACTGTTTTTTATCGAAAAAGGCCAGAATTCAAAGGCTGAATCTAATAAGTTATTTTTATTTCCAGGATCATGCCTTTTATCCTGCATTTAAGTTTACTTATTTTTTTTCAAATGTCAATGGTACATTTAAAAAAAAGTCTGGAATTTTTCATTTACCTTGAAAATATTCAATCTGGGAAAACAGGGCAGTTTTTTAAGAAGGGGTTTATTAATAGGTTCTGCCATTTTACCGGATACATTGGGGAAACATTTAGAGGATATTATATAAACAAATGGTTTGATATGTTGAGAACCAGAAACCTCAGGAATTACCTGCCCGGTGCCTGCGAAGATTTTGTAGGCACTACCAATGCCTTTAACGGTATCTTTGCCTAGAAGAACTTGCTATTCCCGATTCCCCTGAGAGAGATAGATGTAAATGCTGAGCTGGTACATAACCCCGATTATTAAAATAACAAACATTTCTATTATAAGAAACAAGTAAATGAAGAGGGGGCCCAGGCTTCCTTTTTTTGTATTATGTCCCAATGAAAAAGCTTTTTAGTTTTTATTTTTGGAGATTTTTGTCAGCTAATATTTTTTTCTTGTTTTTAAAATATTTAATATGAACCCGTAAAATAAGACTAATTCTAAGAAAGACCTCATGATATCAGTTAAAAAAGTTAAAAATTTGAAGTAATACAGAATATTATACTGAATTATCTGCACTGGTAAATGAAAACGATATAAAGTAACTTTATTAAAAATTTCAAATAAACCGCTCATCCAAAATTATTACAGCCTATGGAGAAATAATCCCGTCAAAGTAACTCGAGATCGGTAAAAACTGACCTCTATCATCAACAAACAATTAACAACAATCCATTATGAAAAGAAATTTACTTTATTGCTGCCTGGTGAAACCGATATCACCTCTGGTGGCAATCCTGTTTTGTCTGGTTTCCGGAGGGCTTATGGCCCAGGGGACGGTTCTGGACAGGAATCTGAAAAACATTGAACCTGCCTTACCCGCCCTGGCTTCCGATCAGGTGCTGGAGGAGGTGAAATTGCAAAATGCATTTGATGTGACCGTCACAGGAACGGTGACCGACGAAAATGGTCAACCCATTCCAGGTGCCACTGTATCGGTACCCGGCACATCTACAGGTACCGCTACGGATCTGGATGGAAAATATTCCATTACCGTTCCGGATGGTGCTTCTCTGGTTTTCTCCTTTATCGGCTTTGAAAGCCAGACGGTACCAGTAAATAACAGGTCCACCATTGATATTACCCTGACAGAAAGTGCACAGGCGCTGGATGAAGTGGTGGTGGTCGGTTATGGTACCCAGCAGAAAGTTAACCTGACCGGAGCGGTTGGTGTAGCCGGATCTGACCGATTGGTGAACCGGCCTGTAGCCAATGTGGCTGAAGGGTTGCAAGGAGTAATTCCTAACTTGAATATAGAGCCACAAAATGGTGATCCTTCTCAAAGCCCTTCTTTTAATATCAGAGGTTTTACTTCTATTAATGGAGGTCAACCACTGGTACTTGTGGACAATGTGCCCATGGATCTCAACCAGCTCAATCCGAACGATATAGAAAGTGTTTCTGTGTTGAAAGATGCCTCAGCGGCTGCGGTATATGGTGCCAGGGCAGCTTTTGGGGTGATATTGGTAACCACAAAAAGTGGTAAAGCAGGAAAAGTAAATGTGAGCCTTAACAGTCAGTTTTCCCTGGCCAAGCCCATATTCAATATGGATCCTATCACCGATCCCCATGATTTTGTCAATGCCAGAAACATTGCCAATATCCGTACCAATGGGGTGCCTTCCTATGATCCGGACTGGGTGGAAGGAACCAGAAGGTGGTCTGAAAATCCAATACCCGAAAACGAATGGCGAGTTGTCGACGGAGCGTTGAGGTTTTATGGTTTCAACAATTACCAGGACAATATCATGACCGATTTTGCCCCCACCCAACAGCATGACCTGACGATTTCTGGGGGGTCTGAAACTTCCAGCTTTTTTGTATCCTTCGGTCATTTGAGTAAGGATGGCTATTTGAATTCTGACCGCAATGAAAATTTCAAGAGGTACAATGTGCTCATGAAAGGTGATTTTCAGGTTACCGATTGGTTGAAGCTGACCGAAAAAGTGATTGTCAATACCCAGAAAAGCGACAAACCGTATTTCTACAACTGGGATGTCAATATCAATTCACTGGCAAGGGTAAACCCCATTATGCCCATTCAATTCCCTGATTTGCCCCAATACCTGGAAGCGGGAGATAGGGGGCAATATGAGCAATACATAGGCATGTATTTTGGTGGCACCAATTTCTGGCCTTACCTGGAGGATGGCGGCAGGTCGCAGTGGAGATCCAACGACATCTGGTTGGATCAGGGAATAGAACTTACTCCGGTAAAAGGCTTGTCCGTCAGGGCCAATTTTGCCTATAATTTCTACAACAGGACACGGCAGGATGTGGCCAGCAAGGTGGAAATTGTCAACAATGACCTGAGGAATCCCAATGACATGATCAGTAATGGGTTCAGTGGTAATGATTTTATCAATGAGCGCAACGACATGAATCAGTATTATGTAATCAATGCGGTGGCAGATTACGTGTTTGATTTACCTGAAAAGCACAAACTGAACACCATGGTGGGTTATAATCAGGAATGGGGCCAAAATAAATACGTGAGGGCCCAAAACAACACCCTGATTACTCCATTGATCCAGGACCTTAATGCGACCATTGGTTTGCAACAAACCTTTGGTGGACAAAACCACATGGGCCTGAGAGGCGCATTTTACAGGGTCAATTATATCTTTGATGACCGGTACCTGATCGAATCTAACGGCCGTTATGATGGAACATCAAGGTTCCCGACCGATGACCGATTCGGTTTTTTCCCTTCCTTATCAGTAGGGTGGAGGATTAGCAATGAAAACTGGATGGCAGGATCTTCCAACTGGTTGGATGAGTTGAAAATTAGGGCTTCCTATGGACAATTAGGTAACCAATTATTGGTGGATCAAAACGATAACCCTATATGGTATCCTTACATTCCAACTATGGGTATAGGACAATCACCCTTTATGATGTCGGCTGGACAACGTACGCCTTACGTTTCTCCTGCAGGCCTCGTGAGTCCCACCTTAACCTGGGAAACCGTAATCTCTCAGAATATTGGGCTGGACTTTACCATGTTCGGGGGTAAGCTGGATGGTTCCATTGATGTATATACCAGGGATACCAAAGACATGTTGATGGCGCAGCGATATCCATCCATTTTGGGAACAGGTGCACCCCAATCCAATGCGGCTGATTTGAGGACTTACGGATGGGAAATGGCATTGACTTACAGGAATCAGGTGTCATCAGATCTAAATTATGATGTGACCCTGGCCTTGTCCGATTGGCAAGCTAAGATTACCCGATTTGATAATCCAGCGGGAGCCCTTCCCTCAGGAAACCAATATTATGAAGGCCAAATGCTAAATGAGATTTGGGGCTATGAAACGGTGGGTATTTTTCAAACCCAGGAGGAAGTGGATAACGCGCCGGACCAAACATTTCTGGGAGCCAACTGGAGAGAGGGAGATATACAGTATGCAGATCTAAATAACGATGGTGAGATCACACCCGGGAACAATACTTTAGAAAATCCTGGCGACAGGAGGATCATAGGCAACTCCACGCCTAGGTACAGTTTCGGTATCAACAATAACCTGCAATGGAGAAACTTCACCTTGAACCTGTTTTTCCAGGGAGTTTGGAGCAGGGACCACTGGCCTACTTCGGGAAACTGGACCTGGTTTTTCCCATTCAATGCAGGTCATGTGGAACGGTATTTCATAGAAGATTCCTGGTCTGAGGACAACAGGGATGCCTATTTTCCCCATCCCCATATCTCCACCAATGACAAGAAAAACATTCAGCCGCAGACCAGATTCCTGCAAAATGCCGGCTATATTCGTTTGAAGAATGTGAATTTAGGGTACAACCTACCCTACAGCTGGATGGAAACCATCGGTTTCCAAAGTGCGAATATTTACTTTGCAGGCATGAACCTTTGGGAATATTCTCCCATCAGACCACCATTGGATCCTGAAACCATATGGGAAGGGGCTATAGAGTACCCGATGCAACGTATTTATACCATAGGTGCTAGGATTACTTTCTAAACATTTAAAAGCAAGAAATAATGAAAAATTACAAAATATATTTCAGGCTTGTACTGCTGAGTTTTTTGATGCTCGGGGCCTGTAATGATGAATTCCTGGAACGGCTTCCTTTGGACCAGGTCAGTAACGAAACGTTCTGGAATACGGAAAATGACCTGGCAACGTATAACAATACCTTTTACCACATGTCCCAAGACGATGTGAATATTCCCATTATGCTGGGACATGATGATGGGTTTGACAGCCAATTGGCCAGTTATTACCATGTGGATGGTTTTGCAGACAACCTGGCGCCAAACCATGAAAGACATCGTCCTTTTCAACAGGTAAGGGCTGGCCGACAGGTTGTCCCCACCACTTCCTCAGGGATAGCCAATCAATGGTATGGCTATAGGGGGTGGAACTTTGTCCGAGCCATTAACATTGGACTGGAAAATTACCCCAAGGCAGCTATTTCTGATGAGGTTCGCAACAAATATGTTGGAGAAGCCCGACTATTTCGCGGTTGGTTTTATCACCATATTGTCAAAATGTTTGGCGATGCCCCTTGGGTAGAAAGGGAACTAAATGTGGATTCTGAAGAGCTTTTTGCAGAAAGGATGCCTCGTGAACAAGTGATGGACAATGTGCTGGAAGACCTGAATTTTGCGACTACCCATATTCCGGATGACTGGGGAGACGGCAATGAGCCGGGAAGGCTCAATCGATGGGCAGCGCTTTTGGTAAAATCCAGGGTATGCCTTTTTGAAGGTACCTGGAGAAAATACCATGGTGGTTCAAACCCCGAAATGTGGTTGAGGGAAGCAGCAGATGCAGCCAAAGAGTTGATGGACAATGGTCCTTATATGCTATACACCACTGGTGATCCGCTTCACGACTATAATGCCTATCATCGTGTATTGGATGTTTCCGGAAATCCCGAAGTCATGGTCTGGAGGCGGTACCAATTAGGGATATTGACCAATCATGTGCAGAGTTATTTTAACTATTCCGGAGGAGCCACCCGTAATTTTGTTGAGGACTACCTTTGTGAAGATGGTTTGCCAATTACCTTGTCCCCACTTTATCAGGGAGATGATTCCATAGAGGATGTTTTTGAAAATAGGGACCCCAGGTTAAGGCAGACCATTCTGCACCCGGATGATTCTGAGTTTTACATGTACCACAACGCAGACGGAAGGGATTACCCTAGGATACAAGGTCAGCAGGGAGGCAGAACTTCATCTACAGGTTACCACCAGATCAAGCATTACAATGCAAATGACATGATCGGAAAGGCTTATAATACTGCCGAAACTCCTGCTATCATTTTGCGTTTTGCAGAGGCCTTGTTGAATTTTGCGGAAGCAAAAGCAGAATTGGGTGAGATCACCCAAGCCGACCTGGACATGAGTATCAATTTATTACGTGACAGAGTAGCCATGCCTCACCTTGATATGAATCCTCCTATGGATCCTAGGTATGCGAATGATGGAATTTCTCCTTTATTGGTAGAAATCAGGAGAGAGAGAAGGATTGAATTGTTTATGGAAGGATTCCGGTATGATGATCTGAGGAGGTGGAAGCAGGGCAAAAAACTCGAGAAGCCGGATATGGGTATACAGTGGAATGCAGAAGCCGAAGCCAGGTACGAGAATGCGATCATTCAAACCAGTGTGGATCCTGACAATGGAAAAACCTATATCGATGTGTATAAAAATACAGATTGGGCAGACCCCGTTTTTGACGAAAGTAAGGATTATTTATGGCCGATTCCACTGGATGATTTGGCACAGAACCCCAACCTACAGCAAAATCCCGGATGGGAATAATAATCATAAGGTATAAAGAATTTCAGAATAAATGAATTTTCAAAAAACCTGTCCTTTTAAGGGCAGGTTTTTTAATTATTTTACATGAGTGGATAGGTATAGGAGGGTCAAAAATGTAAACAATGATTATATTTAAGGAAACAGAAAAAAAACAATAAAAAAAACATGAAATATTGAATAACCTTTAAAAAACATGAAAAACCCAAAATTAATCTTGTTTCTCTTCCTGATTGCAGGGATTTTTGTGGGACCTGCACAGTTATCCGCAATACCGTCTACAAATAATGTCAATACACCATTTAAACAGGATCGACACAAGCTGGAGAATCCAATTACAGTAAACTACATCAAGCGCAACCTGCGGAAATCCAGTCCCAAACTGGGCCTCAGCCCGGCCCTGGAAAGGAACCTCAAAAGAAAAATCCGGAATGATGAGGTGGTGGGTAATTATTATGCGGCAATAAAAGCCAATGCCATGGAGGTGATGGAACAACCTGCCCTGACCAGGAACATGATCGGTCGCCGGTTGCTGAGTACCTCCAGGGACATGCTGCACCGGGTCAATGTGTTGGGTATTGCCTACCGGTTGGAGAAAGACGATAGGATGCTGGAAAAAATCAATGAAGAATTAATTGCCGTCTGCAATTTCACAGACTGGAACCCCTCTCATTTTCTGGATGTGGCCGAAATGTCTACTGCCGTGGCCCTGGCCATTGACTGGGTGGGAGAGGACCTGCCCAAATCCACAGTAGAAATGGCAAAAACAGCCCTGATTGAAAAGGGCATCAAGCCCAGTTGGGAAGGCAATCGTGGATGGATTGACGGTACCAACAATTGGAACCAGGTCTGTAATGCAGGAATGATCGCTGCTTCCATTATGATTGCCGAAAAGGACCCCGAGTTAGCTGCCAAAACCATTTCCCGTTCGCTGGAGGGCATGCCCCATGCCCTGGCAGAATACGGCCCGGATGGGGTTTACCCGGAAGGATCTACCTACTGGAGTTATGGTACCAGTTTTTCGGTCCTGACTTCTGCTATGTTGGAAACTGCCTTTGGAACTGATTTTGGAATAGCCGAATACCCTTCCTTTAAAGAAAGTGCCAAATTCAGAAAATTGAGTATTGCTCCATCGGGCTGGTATTATAACTATGCCGATTGTGGGGACAAACATGGAACCGGTGGAGATATCATTATGGCCTGGTTTGGTACCAAAACAGGGAATCCATTGTATATCGAAAAGGATAAATTCACCCAGCCTGTGGAGGACATGGGCAAACTCAACCGCCTGGCCGGAGCCGGCCTGGTTTGGCTATCGCAGTTTGAGGCGGAGGAAAAGGAAGAATTGCCACTGGCCTGGAAAGGAGATGGTGCTAATCCCATCGTTATCCTCAGGGATGGCAATGAAGGTCCAAACAGTTATTATTTTGGGGGTAAAGGGGGGAAAGCCACCATCAGCCATGGCAATATGGATGCCGGTTCTTTTATATGGGAATTGAATGGGGTAAGGTGGGTCATTGATCCCGGAAACCAATCCTACAACGAACTTGAGATTACTGGTTTTGACCTTTGGGGCAGGTGCCAGGATTGTGAACGCTGGACGCTGTTGACCAAAAACAATTATGGTCACAGCACCTTGACCGTAAATGATGAATTGCACGTCAATGAAGGCTTTGCAAGCCTTACTAATTTTGAGGATGGTCCTCAGCCAACTGCTACTTTTGATATGGGAGCAGTCTTTGGAGATAATTTAACCGCAGCCACCAGGAAATTCATCAAACCGGACAATCAATCCATCATTATTGAAGACCAGATCAAAACCAACGAGAATACCAAATCCATCACCTGGCAACTGATGACCCAGGCTGAAGTGGAAATTGTGGATGGAGGAGCCATTTTAAAACAGGACGGAAAATCCGTAAAACTGGAAAACCTATCGCACCCGGACTTGAGGATATCCGTGATCTCACTGGACCCGGCCCCCTTGGAACTGGACCGGCAGATCGAAGGGTTGAAGCGCCTGGAAATCAGGATTCCGGCCTGGACCCTGGAAAACGGAGAAGGAACAATTGAGGTCAGGCTTTCAGAGATGTAAAAAGACGTGTTGTGCGACATTTCCGTGCTGTCCGACATTTGCAATGTCGGACGACAGATAAGCAGGATTTGTAATCCTGCTTTCGTGTCCATTCGGGGATTACAAATCCCCCTCATCTGCACCACGGAATTACAAATTCCGCAGAGCCCTGCTGTCCGACATTTGTAATGTTGGAAGACAGATAAACAGGATTTGCAATCCTGCTTTCGTGTCCATCCGGGGATTACAAATCCCCTTCATCTGTACCACGGAATTACAAATTCCGCGGAGCCGCGCTGTGCGACATTTGTAATGTCGTACGATAGATACTCAGGATTTGTAATCCTGCTTTCGTGTGCGTCCGGGGATTACAAATCCCCCTCATCTGCACCACGGAATTACAAATTCCGCGGAGCGTTTTAATTAAAAACAAACGATAACAAACATGAAATTCGAATTACTGGCCTGTAAATTTTTCCTTTTAGGAATGATGCTTGCCTTTTCACCGGTAAGGGCTCAGCTGGTTCCAAAGGAACTGCCGGTTACCAGTCATCCCAGGATTTTGTTGATGGAGGAGGGAGAAGTTGAAATTAAAGGGTTAATAGAGAATGACCAGCGATGGAATGACTTGCATCAGGCCATTGTTCAGGAATCCGATCAAATCATTGGTGAAGACCTGTTGGAAAGAAAACAAATAGGCAGAAGGTTGCTTTCTGTTTCCAGGGAGGCATTGAGAAGGATTTTTCACCTGAGCTATGCCTACAGATTGACCGGAGAGTCCAGGTTTGCCCAAAGGGCAGAGCGGGAAATGGTAAATATTTCGGGTTTTAGTGATTGGAATCCAAGTCACTTTTTAGACGTGGCGGAAATGACCATGGCTCTGGCCATTGGTTATGATTTAGCAGAATGGAAGTAGTTTGCTCAAATAAAAAAATGACTTGATGATGAAGTATTCCAACTTACTTTTTGCCTGCCTTGCCCTGTTATCCAATGTACTGTTCTCCTGTTCTGGGGGTCAAGAAGAAGGTCCCATCATCATTGATGAAAGAGATCAGGGAAAGGCCTTGCAAAAAAGCATACCCATAGATCGTGTTTGGTCAGGACATCCCGTGGGATTTTCCCTGATGACCCATGGAGACAGGCAATACATTGCCTATTATAACGAAGACCGGCACATGACCGTCGGCCAGCGTAACCTTGATGAAGCAAGCTTTGAGTTGTATACCCTACCTGTATTTGACAGGGAGGAAGGGGAAGGTACCAGCACCATCCTCAATTGGGACAGCCACAACTCCGTTACCTTTGGTATAGACAAGGAAGGCTATATCCACCTATCGGGAAACATGCATGTGCATCCCATTACCTATTTTAAATCCAGCAGACCAAATGATATCAGCTCGCTGGAACAGGAAATGGAAATGGTAGGCAGGGACGAGAAGCGTTGTACCTATCCCAAATTCATGACCACCAGGGAAGGGGAATTGATTTTTCATTACCGCGATGGGGGAAGCGGTAATGGGAATGAAATTTATAATATTTACGACACTGAATCGGGAAAATGGTCCAGACTTCTGGATGCACCCTTAACAGATGGAAAAGGGGAAATGAATGCCTATGCTTCCCAGCCGTCCCTCCATGAAGATAATTGGTACCACATGTATTGGGTATGGCGGGATACGCCTGACTGCGAAACCAACCATGATTTATCCTATATCAAAAGTCCGGATATGATTAATTGGTACAATGCTTTCGGCCAGGCGGTTAGCATTCCGGTAACCATTGACCAGGAATCGGTGATCGTTGACCCCATCCCTCCGGGTGGTGGTATCATCAACCTTGCCGCTAAACTTTGCCTGGATGAAAATCAGCATGCTTTGATGGCTTACCACAAATACGATGAAGCTGGCAACCTTCAATTTTATGTGGCCAGGGCCAAAGATGGAGAATGGACTTACAAGCAGGTGACCGATTGGAATTACCGCTGGGAATTTTCAGGTCGGGGAAGCATTGATTTTGAAGTCCGTGTAGGAGCCTTTGAAAGGCGGGAGGATGGAAATTATGAACTGGGATACCATCATGTGGAATATGGCGAGGGCACCATTTTGCTGGACAAGGACCTGAATCCCATAGGAGAAGTGCTGAAACCCGAAACGTATATTTCAGGTTTGGAACCAGAAGGTGATTTTCCTGGATTAGCGGTCCGTTCTGCTTCTGATATGGGCCATGCCGAAAACGGCAAAACATACCTTCTTAAATGGGAGACCCTGCCCCGAAACAGGGACCGTCCCCATCCCGAACCCCATCCCGGCCCAAGCCAGCTTTATCTGTTGGAGCTGGAATAGCCACCCTAGCCGCGCTGTCCGACATTTGCAATGTCGGACGGCAGATACTCAGGATTTGCAATCCTGCTTTCGTGACCATTCGGGGATTACAAATCCCCCGTCATCTGTACCACAGAATTGCAAATTCCGCATAGCCGTGCTGCCGCGCTGTCCGACATTTGTAATGTCGGACGATAGATAAACAGGATTTGCAATCCTGCTTTCGTGCGCGTCCGGGGATTACAAATCTCCCTCATCTGTACCACGGAATTACAAATTCCGCGGAGCGGTGCTGCCGTGCTGTCCGACATTTGCAATGTCGGACGATAGATAAACAGGATTTGCAATCCTGTTTTCGCGCACGTTCCTACTACTAAAATAGTATTTTCAATCCGTAGCCAGAATGATTTTACTTTTTCTTACACCATAATATTCTCCACAACTGCTGTTTAGGTATTCTTCTTCTTTTTCAACAATGCCGGCTTTTACAGGGTTGAAGTGAATGTAATTTACTTTTGATGCGAATAACTTTTGAGAGAAAATCTCGATCCCATGGTATCCCTTTTCCCAAAACCATATCTGTCCATTTTTTTGGAATAACCATAAAAGCCACTTTTTTCTGCTTTCTCTTTCATTATTCTGAATCTCTTCAACGATTTTTTTGGCCGTGAATTTCTTGAAATCCCTGATGATATCACTTAGTGGTTCCTTGGCACTGCTCAAAATAAAGTGACAATGATTGCTCATGATAACCCAGGCATGCACCTTTAATCCTTTGGCTTTTTGGCAGTAGTTCATACTTTCAATAATGATCTCAACATAATCATTCCTTGTAAAGACATCTACCCATTGGTGAACAGTGAAGGTTACAAAATGAAGGGCTTCCTGGTCTTTGATGGTATATGAAGAGGGCATGTGTAAAAAATTTAAAATGAACAGTTGTTTTAACCCTATCAATTTACTGTTCAGGGAGTTAAAAATCAATATCTGATTTGGTAATTTTATTTTTCGAGTTTAAGTGGGGATTGCAAATCCCCCTCATCAGTTCCACGGAATTGCAAATTCCGCAGAGCTGCGCTGTCCGACATTTGTAATGTCGGACGACAGATAAACAGGATTTGTAATCCTGCTTTCGCGTGCGTCCGGGGATTACAAATTCCGCGGAGCGGTGCAAAGTTATTTCCATGGAATAGTATAATTTAGAATGGTATTGACATGAAAAAGGTTGACTTTATTGTAAACCCATGCCGGTTTGAGGTTTTGCTGATCTAATGCCGCTTTACCCATTAATATCAAATGCAGGTTAAGCCCCTCTACCCATTCCTTCAAATTGTACCGCATGCCCAAATTGAGCTGGGCATAACTGGGAACAGCGTACTTATTACGGCTGGCATCGGCCGCATCAGGAAGAAAATATAGTCCCATAAAGGTATACACTTGAAGCGGTTTTTGTGCCAGGGAATGCTGGAAGTAGGTACTGATGGCATCTGCATGTCCCAATCCTTCATTTCTTTCCCTGGGAATAAAGGTATAGAAAGGATCTCTTCCCCACTCCCTGGGGCTGAGGTAGCGTCCCTTTCCCTGAATTTTGGTATAGTTCAGGTGCCATAGATTTCGCCTGGACTGAAGGCCCATTCTTCCACTCACTATCCAATTGAAATCCTCCGGATTTTTGTACCGGAGATCAACTTCCTCATTTCCCCCGTTTCCAATCCCATGTTGAATGCTGGCTTGTATTCCTGTAATTGCCTTAAGGTTGGAATCAGGGATGTTCCAGCTTTTGTCCCATTGAGCCAGAAAGCTGCTGTAAATATTTTCCACAAAGGTATGATTGAGCTGAAGATTGGTATTGTCTTTTAAGGTGAAATCAATATCTAAAACGTGGATAAAATCAACATTGGTATTGCCAAAATAGCTGGAAGGATTACCAAATTCATCCCTTCCTACCGGGTACATGCCCATGCTTTCATCCAAGGCAAACCAATTCCCGGTAGATCGAGGTGAGACTGCCCATATCAGATTACTCTTGATGTGTACATTGGGGTTGGGTAGTAATCCTACCCTTAATCCTTCTACAAAGGTGGGACTCAGCCTGCCATCCTGCTGGTTGATGAAAGGCGTGTTGATTTCCATCCTGCCCAAAATAGCCTGGAATTTCCCCTTTTCGAAAGCCAGGTTCAGTTTGCCTATTTTCCCAAACAGCCTGCGGTCCAAATGATTCACATCAAAAAGGCCCACCTCATAACGATTAAGGTTTGGCACGCGGGGGTCCAATGCCCTAAGGTCTGAACTCAAAATCCGTAGAAAGCCCAGGTATTCCCCATTCACTTTAAATCCAAAGGGAAGACTTGTGCTAGTTTCTACCTTTGCCATTTGACCCCAGGCATGGTCATTTTTAAAATCTCCCGTGTAGCTGGTGCTCATAAAATAGGAGCGAAGTCCCAATTCAATTGCTGTTTTCCAGACGGTGGAATCTTGCTGGGCGCTCAGAGGAAGCCAAAGAAAAGACAAATAAATGATAATCTGGAATTTTTTCATTTCACTTCAGCTTTTGCAGTCAATATGGGTTGAAACGGGCCATATTTATGCTGTGTCTCTGAATAAGGATCTGCAAATGGTCCAAAAGGATGGTCCATGGGTTTTTTGGATATATCCGGCCAGTCGACAGATTTATCTTTCGACGGTCTTTCCATAGAGTTGACATAGGCAGCAACATCCCAGGCTTCTTCATCACTGAGCAAGGGCCGTTCATAGCGGGCTCCTAAAGGCATATTGGCTTTGACAAACCCTGCAAAGCGGGAAAGCCGGTACAATCCGGCACCGTCATTGTAGCTGTTGGAGCCCCAGAGTGGAGGATAAATATACCCTTTACCAGAGGCTTGGGCCAACCCCTGTCCTTCAGAACCATGACAACTGGCGCATTGTTGGTCATAGACGGTTTTTCCCAAAATGGGATCCGCTGCCCTTTCCATCAGAGGAACGGCATATATACCGCTACCTTGGGGCCGGGTGCCTTTGGGAACAGCCTTACCCAGCCAAAGCATGTAGGCAACCATGGCTTTCATTTCTTCGCTGTCCCTTTCCAGGGCCTTACCATTGAGGCTTCTTTCAAAGCAATCATTGATTCTTTTTGGAATATCCTCCATTTGACCTGATCGGGCCCTTATTTTGGGATAGCCGGAGGCAACAGCCCCGAAGTTATTTCCCAGGGGAAGTGTGCCTGCCTCCAGATGGCAGTTTTGGCAGTTCAGTCCGTTGGATATTTTTTTTACTTTTCCTTCAGGACCGAGGTATTCCGCCGTATGTACCAGTAATTCTTTGCCATATTGAATTTGTTTGGCATTGGGCTCGGCCGTTACAGTATTCCAGTCAGGTGCTTGCCAGAGGTCATCCCTGGAAATCAGGCCCTGGTCTTTTTTTACACTTGGTTGCGGGACATTTTTTGCGTCAGCCACAACAGGTACTTTGGCGGTACTATCTGTTCCAAATTGAGTGATCACCAATGCAAGAACAAACAAACTCAACATAAAAATTACCAAAAGCAGACCCAACAGCCCTTTGATCAACAAAAGCAAAGATTGAGCAGATTTTTTCATAAGATTACTTCTTTAATAATTACAATATTACCTGCAATTAATTCTGTAAGAAGTGATCTCTATCACACAGCATGCTTTCCCGGAATAAATTTTTTTGTAAATTGACCTTTGGAATGACTCCGATCTCATTGACAGGATTACCGAGAAAAATTTAAACCATAGTTGTTAAAATAAGGCAGCATGGCAATGGAAATTTAAAAAAGGTCATTCAAATTCCGTTTTTTACAATAACCCAAAATTTAAATGAGCCTAAAGAAAAATTTGACTTTCTTGCTGCTGTTTTTTTTCGCTGTTTATAATGCAGCAGCCCAAAACCTCATCAGTGGAAAATACTCCGAAGAAGAGCTTTTTCAATTACTGACCCCTTTGGATGAATGGAAACCATTTCCTGTTTTGGATGACAGGGCAGCCTGGCAAAATGCCGATCAGGAAATGATGAAGGAGTACCTCAGGTATGCCAATGAAAACATGGACTACGATTGGCCTTATATACCAGCTACCAAATCTTTATTAATAGACCGAACAGGGGACAGGGACGAATACCAGGCCATCACCTTCGAAAAGCGCAGGATGTTGGGCACCATGATTTTGGCAGAACTTTACGAAAATGAAGGCAGGTTTATAGATCCCATTATCAATGGAATCTGGTCTATTTGCGAAGAATCTTTTTGGGGAGTGCCTGCTCATCTTCCTAAGACCAAAGAATATTCCGGATTGATGGATGTAACCCGGCCATTTGTGGATTTATTTGCCGCTGAAACAGCTACTTACCTGGCATGGGCCGATTATTTTTTTGGCGATAGGTTTGATGAAATTTCTCCCCAAATCCGGAAAAGAATACGCCATGAAACGCAAACCCGCATATTCGAACCTTTGATGAACCAGCACCATGGCTGGATGGCTGCCAATGCCAATGGCAGACCACCCAATAACTGGAATCCCTGGATTTGTTCCAACTGGATCAATACTGCCCTGCTACTGGCGGACGATGAAGAAAAACGAGCTGCTCAGGTTTACAAAGCCATGGAGGTTTTGGATGAATTTCTGACTCCCTATCCGGAGGATGGTGGCTGTGATGAAGGGCCCAGCTATTGGGGAGCTGCTGCAGCCTCCTTGTTTGACAATATTTCCCTGCTTGACCTGGCCACAAATGGTGCCTTCCAGTATGTGTATGAAGATGAAAAGGTAAAAAACATGGGGAAGTTTATCTACCGGGCTCAGATCAGTGAAGATTATTTCCTGAATTTCGCAGATGCAGATCCCCAACCTACCATGGCTGCCTCCATGATTTACCGCTATGGAAAAGCCATTCAGGATCCTGACATGATGAAATTTGGAGCCTATTACCGCAGGGAAAATGATTTTACCCTACCCCGCTTCCATTATTTCAGAAACTTTTTTGAGGTATTCATGCAGGAAGAATTCCAAAAAGCCGAAAAAGGGCTGCCGCTTCCCAAGGATGTCTGGCTTCCTGATATACAGGTAATGGTCGCCAGAGACAGCGAGGGAAGCACGGATGGTTTTTTTCTTGCCGGCAAAGGAGGCCATAATGATGAGAGCCATAACCACAATGATATTGGCAATTATGTAGTGTATTACAATGGCTTACCTCTTTTGATTGATGTAGGCCGGGGCACCTATACCAGGAAAACGTTCAGTGAGGAGCGTTACAGCATTTGGTACAACCGTTCGGATTACCACAACCTGCCCACCATCAATGAAACTACCCAATTGCCAGGGAGTCAATACCGGGCAACGGAAGTCAGTCATGAAGCCGGGAAAAACAGCAGTGGCATGACACTGAACATTGCGCAGGCTTATCCGGAAAATGCGGGGATAGTATTCTGGGAGCGGGTTTTAAAGCTGGATAGGGGTAAAAAAGTGACGATAAATGATGCTTTTCAATTGACCCAATCCAACAGCCTGGTGCAACATCTCATGACCATTTATCCCGCCAAAGTAGTGGAACCCGGTGTATTGTCTATTCCATTCGAAGATGCACAGGGGAATATCCTTCCGTTTGAACTCAGTTATGATGCCAAAAGCATGGTGGCCAGCGTTGAGAAAATAGCCCTTACTGAGCCCGAAGACAAAGGAATAGGTCAGAAATGGGGCGATACCATTTACAGGATCAACTTGGAATACCAATCCATCCCAGCCAAAGGTAAAAGCACCTTTGTACTAAAAAGAGAATAAATCTGAATTAAAAACCAGATTTGATACTTTCCCAATCCCAATCATTATTGATTTGGGGGATGGCATGGTGTGCTGTCATATCAAACTGACAAGGCACCACTGCAGCATAATTATTGGCAATGGCCCATTCATCATTGTCTTCTCCTTTATCAAAATTGACAAAATTACCTGCCATCCAAAAATATTTCCTCCCATTGGGGTCATATCTCTCCTCAAAATCCTCCTGCCACTTGGCCCGGGCCTGCCTGCAAATTTTAATCCCTTTCAGGGCTTCATTTCTCTTGGGAGGAAAATTAACATTGAGCGCCACTCCCTTTGGAATTCCAAATTCCAATACCTGTTTGGCAATCTGGTACACATGGGCCTCTACATGGGAAAAATCTGCATCTGAACTGTAATCACAAAGGCTGAAACCTATGGAAGGATAGCCTTCTATGGCACCTTCTATGGCAGCGGACATGGTGCCTGAGTACAACACACTGATGGAGGTGTTGCTTCCATGATTGATTCCGCTAACGATAAGGTCTGGCCTCCTGTCTTTCAATACATAGTGTTTGGCCAGCTTTACGCAGTCAGCCGGTGTCCCGCTGGATTTAAACGCTTTTACGTCTTGAAAAATCTCCTCCTCATAAAGGCGAAGGGTATTTCCAATGGTGATGGCATGTCCCATACCGGATTGGGGGCTGTCGGGTGCTACCACGACCACGTCCCCCAATTTTTTCATTACATCTACCAGTACACGGATTCCCCGGGAAGTAATCCCGTCATCATTGGATACTAAAATTAAAGGTTTTGACATTAAGAATTTCTTTTTATTTGATTGTAATAGGCGGTAATCCTCAGCAAATCTCCCCTTTTATCATGAGAAAGTCTGTTTTTTCTCATGTAAAGTTTCATTTCTGAAGACTTATCGTCCATAAAATCATTGAGCAGTTCTCTTTTTTTCTGGCTGTATTTATAAATTTTTTGATCCTGAAGAAAATAAAAATCAAAATCAAGCCGGTTAAAGCCTCTTCCCATCATGGGCATGCCCCACATGGGATTCATGTACATGCCCCGCATACCCATGGTGTTGAAATTCCTGTTGTCTACGGTAATAAATTCCCGGCACAACAAGGTAATTTCCTGCCCTTCTGTAAGCAATTCAAAAAATATGGGTGTTTTGTAATCTGAGTTCAAGGCATAGGGGAGGCTATAGAAAATTCTGATGCCACCATAAATTTCATCGAAAATTTCAAAATGGCTGATAGAGGCAGAACTGAAAGTTTCTACGGTATTGGACTGAACCTGGACAATATTGGCTTCCAGGTCATATTTCACCTTGCCTTCATGTATTTCCCCTGAACTTAGATATACTTTTCCATCGTGCCAAATCTGGGAAGGAAATTCCTGCGCCCCGGCAACGGTGACAAGCATGAATAAACAAGATAGGATAAACAGGTATTTTCTCATGACTTAATTGCTTTTTGCTTCTACCCCCTGATACGTAAAATTATCAGATTATGTTGAAGTATGCCGGGGTAAACATTGGCTGAAGGCTACTTGCGCATGATTTGGTGGCCCATTTTATCCCTTTTGGTTTGAAGGTATCTCTCGTTATGTGGATTGGAATTGATCTCCAGGGGGACAGTATCCACTATTTCCAATCCATATCCGGAAAGACCTATCCTTTTGGTGGGATTATTGGTGATCAACTTGATTTTGGTCACATTCAGGTCGCGAAGAATCTGTGCACCTACCCCGTAATCCCTTTTGTCCATGGGAAAACCCAGGGCAAGATTGGCCTGAACCGTGTCCATACCTTCTTCCTGTAATTTATAGGCTTTCAGTTTATTGATCAGTCCAATGCCACGGCCTTCCTGGTTCATGTAAAGCACCAGCCCCTTACCGTGCGCTTCAACCATTTTCATAGCCTGGTGAAGTTGTGGCCCGCAATCACACCGGCAAGAGCCAAAAATATCCCCTGTGATGCAGGAGGAATGTACCCTTACCATCACAGTATCACCCTCTTCCCATTTGCCTTTGATCAGGGCCATATGAATTTCATCCGTATTGGTTTGCCTGTAAGCAATCAGGTCAAAATTACCCCATTCCGTAGGCATATCCACACCAATTTCTCTCTTGATGAGGCTTTCGTTTTTTAACCTGTAGGCAATCAGGTCTTTGATGGAAATCAGTTTAAGGTCAAATCTTTTGGCCACCTGCACCAGATCCGGTAACCTGGCCATGGTGCCATCTTCATTCATGATTTCAACCAACACACCTGCAGGTTGTAATCCCGCCAGGCGGGCAAGGTCAATGGCGGCCTCTGTATGGCCCGTCCTCCTCAATACCCCACCTCTTTTGGCTTTCAACGGGAAAATATGTCCCGGCTTTCCCAGTTCTTCCGGACGTATTTCCGGATCGATCAGGGCTTTGATGGTTTTGGACCGGTCGCTGGCAGAAATCCCTGTAGTACAGCCATGGCCTATAAGATCCACAGATACAGTGAAAGGTGTTTCGAAAGCCGCCGTATTGGTACCCACCATCAACTCAAGCCCCAGCTCTTCACATCTGTCCTCAATTAGCGGCGCACATATCAGTCCCCTGCCATGGGTGGCCATGAAATTGATGATTTCCGGAGTCACTTTTTCAGCGGCGCAAACAAAATCCCCTTCATTTTCACGGTCTTCATCGTCCACCACGATAATGATTTCTCCTTTTCTGGTGGCTTCTATGGCTTCTTCGATGGTATTGAGGTGAAAAGTATCTTCCATTATATTTGTTGATCTCATTCAATAAAGTCGCAAAATTACGATTATTTATTTGCTTAACCGTTTTTTCGAAATATTAGTTTAATTCCTGGAAGGGATTACATTGCCCAATTCCTGATCAATTTTTGTTTTTAACTGGTTGATTTCCATGTATACCGGCAAGAGTTCATTCAATTCGGATTCGGAGGCCTCTTTTATTTTTTCCTGAACTTCCAATCTCATTTTTTTCAAATAGGCACTTTTGAGTTTCAATGAGATGCGGTAGGAGGTATCTGATAAATCATCCGATTCTTTTTTGGTAAATATTTGGTGTTTGATCTCCCAATTGAGCGATATTTCCCTGCTCTGGGCAATCATGTTGATCACCTCCTTTTTGAGTTCACCGTCCTGCGTATCCAGGAAGTAATCAAACTTGGGTAATATTCCCTGCAAAAGAGCTTTTTTATAATGCAACAGAAGCTTTTGGAAAACCGGTGTGTCAAATTCCAGTTCCTTGATTTCTTCCAGCAGGTATTCGCAAACATGCATTTCCTCTGATACCTTTTCGAACCCATAATTGATCAAAATGCGGATCAATTCCCGCTCTTCTTTGATATTTTTGGGCTGGAGCTTGTCTTTCTCCTCCTCAGGCGAAGTGGGCAGCATTTGTTCCACGGGGGGAGCTTCTTCTGCCTGGCCGCCAGGTCTTTGTTGTTGTTTCAGGATCTGCCGGTTGAGCTCTGTCAGAAGGATATCTTCTTCCATTGCCAACAACCTGGCCGATTCTTTGGCATAGACCGAGCGTACGATGGGGTCAGGGATTTTGGATATACTCAGGACCACCTGCCGGATGGCCTCAGCTTTTTTTATGGGGTCATTGGCCGCTTCACTGGCGAATAGATCAATTTTAAAATGGATAAAATCTTTTTCCTCAGTCTTCAGGAAATTTTGAAAACCGCTTTTCCCGGACTTTCTGGCAAAACTGTCGGGATCTTCTCCCGGAGGAAAAACCACAGCCTTCACATTCAGCCCGCCCTCCAAAAGCATGTCTATGCCCCTCAGGGAGGCCTTTATTCCGGCATCATCTCCATCGTACAGAACGGTAACCTGATCGGAAAACCGTTTGATCAGTTTGATCTGGGAAGCTGTCAATGAAGTACCCGAGGAGGCCACCACATTTTCTATTCCTGCCATATGCATGGAAATCACATCCGTATACCCTTCTACCAGGTAGCAGTTTTCTTCCTGCCTGATGGCTTTTTTGGCTTGGTAGATGCCATATAGCACATCGCTCTTGTGATAGATCGCCGTTTCCGGAGAATTGATGTATTTGGGCTGTTTTTTATCCTGGGTCAGTATTCTGGCACCAAATGCGATGGGTTTTCCGCTCAGGTTGTGGATGGGAAAAACGACCCTTCCCCTAAAACGGTCGTAATAATTGCCCTTATTGTTTTCCCTCTCAAGAACCAACCCGGCTTTCAGCAGGTTTTCCACCTCAAAACCCGATTTTTTGGCCTGAACCAGCAATTGATCCCAGCTGTCAAGGGCATAACCCAAATCGAATTTTTCAATGGTGACGGGATCAAAACCTCTTTCTTTAAAATAACTCAGGCCGATGGATTGGCCTTCCTCTGTTTTCAGGTTTTGCTGAAAGAACTCTTTGGCAAAATTCACCGCAATAAAAAGGCTTTCCCTTTCATTGTAAGCCTGAATATCGACCGGGTCCTGACTGGTTTCCTCCTCAACTTCAATCCCATATTTCTGGGCCAGGTGCCGGATGGCTTCGGTAAACCCTATCCCCTCGATATCCATGATAAATTGGATGGGATCCCCCGCCTTGCCGCATCCGAAGCACTTATATATTTGCTTGGCAGGTGATACGGAAAAAGAGGGCGTTTTCTCCTGATGAAAGGGACAACAGGCCCATAGGTTTTGTCCTTTCTTTTTTAAGGATACATAATCGTTGACTACCTCTTCGATATCTACGCGTTCCTTTACTTTATCTGTGGTCTGAGGGGATAAGGCCATAACTTTACTTGAACTCTCAAAGATAAGCTTAATCACTGAAACATGGTAAAGCCTGTTGCGTTGTATTGAATAAACTATTTGACAATTGGAATGGTTGGAATGAACGATTTTACTTTAAGCCGGTTGAAATTTTATTAAATGGCATAATAAGCCTAAATTGCAGGGAAATTTAAAGCGTAGGAATGGATATTTCGAAGGAGAAAATACTAAAGGCACTTGCCACCGTTGAAGATCCGGATTTGAAAAAAGATCTGGTCACTTTGGGAATGATTCAGGATTTGCAAATTGGAGAAGACCAAACGATTAAGTTTAAAGTCGTTTTGACTACCCCTGCCTGTCCTTTAAAGGAATTGATCCGGATGAACTGTGAGGAGGCACTGAAAAAAGCCTTTGGCCCGGATGTTCAGATGGAGATCACCATGACTTCCAATGTAACGACCATTCGTAACGATTCCCCACTTTTGCCAGAAGTGAAAAATATCATTGCGGTAGCCTCCGGAAAAGGGGGAGTGGGAAAGAGTACCTGTGCTTCCAACCTGGCGGTTTCTTTGGCCCGGTCAGGAGCCAAGGTAGGCTTGATCGATGCGGATATTTTCGGCCCCTCGGTACCTACCATGTTCAACGTGGAAGGAGAGCAGCCCGCTGTTAAACAGGAAAATGGTAAAAATATCATACAACCCATAGAACAATACGGCGTTAAATTAATGTCTATCGGATTCCTGACTCCCGCAGAAAGCGCGGTGGTATGGAGAGGTCCCATGGCCAGTTCTGCCCTTAAGCAGTTTATTGGAGATGTAGAATGGGGGGAGCTGGATTATTTGTTGATTGACTTGCCTCCCGGAACTTCTGATATTCACCTGACCATGGTGCAAACCCTGCCGGTAACCGGGGCAGTTATCGTAACCACCCCGCAAAAAGTAGCTTTGGCGGATGCCACAAAGGCATTGACCATGTTCAAGCAAGCACAAATCAATGTGCCTGTTTTAGGAGTTGTGGAAAATATGGCTTACTTTACACCTGCTGAGTTGCCGGATAATAAATATTATATTTTTGGCCAGGGAGGCGGGAGAAAGCTTTCTGAGAAATACAAGACACCCTTCCTGGGAGAGATTCCACTGGTACAGGGGATTAGGGAGAGTGGTGATAGCGGTTATCCGGCCGTATTGAAAGAAGGAGTAATTGCAGAAGCTTTTGCCTTGTTTGCAGAGAATGTTGCCAGGCAGGTAGCCATCAGAAATGCCGAAATGACTAAAACAGAGGTAGTACAGGTAAAAGTATAAACATGTTGGATCAATATAAAGAAAAAATCGAAACGGCTCTGGACACCATCAGGCCATATTTGGAAGCAGATGGGGGGAATGTCAAAGTGATCGGTCTTACCGGAGATATGGTATTGCAATTGGAACTGACAGGAACTTGCAGTTCCTGTCCCATGTCGACCATGACCCTTAAGGCAGGTGTGGAGGAAGCGATCAAAAAAGCAATCCCTGAAATCAATAGGGTAGAAGCAGTGAATGTTGAAGTTGCCTGAACCATCTTTTTGAATCATATGGTAAATTTCAAGCAAGCACTGGTACGTTTATTTGTCCCGGTGCTGTTCTTTTTTACAGGCATTTCCTCATTTTCCTACAGTCAGGTTAATCCTACGCCACAGCATGTGCACACCGAACAGTGTGGTGCTGTATTTTTAGAAGAAAAGCAAGCCAGCCAGCTGGGGTACTTTGGGTCAAAAACCTATTTCGAAAGCTGGTTTGAGGACAAAAGAGCCCAGCTGAGAAAACAAAACTCCGGCAGAAGGATACTTAATGAAGGGATCAGACAAATTCCGGTAGTCGTTCATATCATTCACCAGGGAGAGCCCGTAGGTGAGGGTGCCAACATTTCCGAAGCGCAGGTTCTCGATCAAATGCGAATTCTCAATGAGGATTTCCAACAAAGAAATGAAAATTTTTCCATTACCCCTGATGAGTTTTTAGGGGTTGCAGCCAGTGCAGACATTGAGTTCGTTTTGGCCAAACAAAGACCGGACGGTTTACCGACCAATGGAATCAACCGGGTGCAAGGTCCCAAGAGCATGTACAGTTCACGGGATGCCGCATTGGTAGCGGATTTGGTATCCTGGACTCCCGAGGAATACCTGAATATCTGGGTACTTCCCCTGGTTGACATACAATTGGGTTACGCCAGCTTTCCGGTATCAGATGAATTGGAAGGGCTAGACAATCCGCCCACATTCCGGAATCTGGATGGTGTGGGCATAGATACCTACCATTTCGGCAGTATAGGCAATGTGGAAGAAACTTCCTTAGGGAGGACTGCAACGCATGAGTTGGGCCATTTTCTGGGTTTAAGACACATCTGGGGAGATGGAGGTTGTGAGGTGGATGATTTTGTGGCAGACACCCCATTGCAAGATTCCCCAAATGCTTCCTGCCGGATAAATATTCCCCCTCGGGAATCTTGTGGTTCCAGGGACATGGTGGAAAATTACATGGATTATACGCCGGATCAATGCATGAGCTTGTTCACCGCAGGTCAGGTGGAAAGGATGAACGTGATCCTGGAATTTAGTCCCAGGAGAAATTCCCTTTTGACCAGCAGGGCTTTGCAGGAGCCTGAGATGCAGGAGCTGGATCTGGCCCTGGAAAAATTTCTTTCTCCGGTGGGTTTCAATTGTGACCTGGAAGTCCATACCCAGGTACGGGTAATCAATACAGGCAGATCGGGAATTTCTGAAGTAAGGTTAGCAGTAGTGTTGAATGGGGAAATTCAAAATAACCAGCTTTTTGAGGTGGAACTCGCCACTGAAGAATCTGCAGTTTTGACTTTTGATCCGGTCATGTTTGAAGCCGGGGAAAATGTACTGGAAGTGGAGATTCTGGAGGTGAATGGAACCCAGGATATGAATCCTTTTAACAACAGCCTGGTAACTTCGCCTGATTTTGTTCAGGAAGATAACCTGCCCTATGTTTATCCCGGACATGATGCGAATATGGCTTGGGATATTGTCAACGAGGATAATGCAGTTACCTGGCAAAGCATCAGCAGATTGATCGATGGCGAGCAGGAAGATTTGTTTTATGTCAATAGTTTTAATTACAATGGGAGTGGGGAATTGGATTATCTGATTAGTCCAAGATTCGATCTGACTGACATTCCTTCTCCACAGCTTTCCTTCGAAATGGCTTACGCGCCTTACAATAATCCCATTCTGCAGGAAAATCTTTTGGTAGCCATTTCTACAGATTGTGGCAACACCTTTGATTTGCTATCTGCCCCTTATAATAAAACTGAGGAGAGCCTTGCCACCCAACCTGTAACCCAAAATGAGTTTTTTCCCAATGCTCAAAATCAGTTCAGAAAGGAAATTCTCAATCTTTCCCCCTATGCCGGTAATCCGGATGTTCGGATAGCCTTTGTTTCCATCAATGGTTTTGGAAATAATTTATTCATTAAGGATATCGCCATTGCGGAAGAAGAAATATTCAAATACGATTTTTCCCTGACCGGGATTGAAAATCCTTTGCCTGTGGTCAGCAGGTTACCACAGCAGGAAAGATTAAGTTTAACCAATGAAGGAAACCTGGATATTCAGCGGTTTAGAATAATCAGGTCCAGTAATGTTTTGCTTTTAGATACTTTGAACATTGAAGAGCAATTGAATGCTGGCGAATCTGTCAACCTTACCGTACCCAATGACAATGCTTTGCGGTATGGGCTGAACAGGTTGAATTTTATCCTCAGAGATCCTAATTTTGACCAGAATCAGCCACAGGCCGATGAACTGGATTTCTATTTCCGATTGGACAGTTCGAGGATCAGAAGCCCCTGGCGGGCTGATTTTGATAGCAACACCAATCAGTTGGAATCCTGGGTAAGTATCAACCCTGAGGAGAATTTGTCCGCCTGGAATTTCATTGGCGAGATCAACCGGGAAAGTAACCTGCTGAGACTAACAAGAATGCAGGCAGGTAATTCCTATTGGCTGGCTTCTCCCGAATTTTCACTGGAAGGGACCTCACGTGCAAGTATGTTCTTTAACTGGGCCGGTATAGGCTTTGATCCTGAAAGCAATGCTTCATTTTCTGTATGGGCAAGTACAAATGGAGGTTACAGTGGGTTGCAGCTTTGGGAAAGCAGGGGCAATGAGCTGGAAAAACTAACCGGTCCTCCCGGCTTTTTCCCGGATAACAAAAATCAATTCGAAAAAACCTATATCAATCTGAATCAATTTGCCGGCAGAGAGAATGTCAGGATCTATTTTAAAGTAGATGGCGTGGATGATCCGGAGTCAGTATTGTATCTGGATGATATTGAAGTGTTTTTATCAGACAATCCCAATCCGGTAGAACCTGAGATTGATGAACTGTTGGTTTATCCGAATCCCACAGCAGATATTTTCAATATCGCGTTTAACCTGGAAGACTATGATGATGTAAGGATCAGGTTTTACAGTGCTACGGGAAATTTGGCCTATGATGTTGATTTCCCGAACACCCTGAACCAAACTTATTCTTTTAGTAAAGATCTACTGGGTTCTGGCCTGTTTATTGTAGAAATTTCAGGGAGCCGCATTTTTACTACTAAAAAATTGATTATTCAGTAATACCAAAATTAGGGGATGGACGTTAAAACAGAAAAAATACGACATGTCATTCTCCTTCTGGAAATATAGCTGTAATTTGCGGTAAATTTTAGATGGAGTAAAATTCCATTTACCAGTTGCCCTTTTATCCGTGAGCTTTGCATTTGTTAAAATATGAATGATTTAAAAACAGGACTGAAAAAAATCGGGATCCATTTGTTGATTATTTTGGGTGTCTTATTTGCGATTTTATTGATTTTTTTCAAAATTTATTTACCGGGTTATACCCACCACGGGGAATCGGTTTCGGTGCCAGATTTGGAGGGATTTGATCATGAGGAAGCCCGGAACTACCTGAATGAAAGAGGTCTTGTTTTGGAGATTACACCGGACAGTGGGTTTGTTGCCGAGGCCAAACCCCTGGAGGTATTGAAGCAAAATCCCAAACCCGGGGCGAAAGTAAAGCAAGACAGAAAAATTTATGTGACCCTCAATGCTGAAAATGCACCGCTGGTCCGCATGCCCAACCTGGTCAATACCCCGCTCAAAAATGCACAGGAGATTTTGCAAAATTTCGGACTGGTAAGAGGGGATATCGTGTATGTTCCGGATATTGGGCTGAATGCGGTTTTAGAACAAAAGTACAGGGGAAGAGAAATCAAAGAGGGATTTGAAATTCCAAAAGGCTCACAGATTGACCTGGTGGTAGGTGATGGCCTGGGCAATCAAATCCTTGAAATGCCCAACATTATCGGAATGGATGATGTGGAGGCTGAATTTTTAATCTTGGGCTCCGGTTTGACCATGGGTAATATCAACTATGTAGAAACGGACACCGTGCCAAAAGGAACGGTAGTCAAACAATTGCCGCCTGCAGGTTTGGATATGAAAACCGGAGAGCGGGTGGATGTCTGGGTATCTGAACTATCCGAAGAAATTAACTTTTAATGTCAAAAAGAGGCTTATCGGTCATTACCATTTTACTGTGTTCCGTCTTTTGTTTTCATCAGAACGGATATGGGCAATTCAGGCAACTACCGGCTCCTCAATCGCCGAACAAAAAGAAAGCATCTATTTCCAATCTTCGGGTAAATGAAGAACATGTACAACTCCCGTTTTGGGAGGATTTTTCTTCTGGGCAGATATCGGAAAACAAGTGGGAAGGCCGGGGAGCGATAAGCTCTTTCACCATAGGTATCAATCCTCCATCACTGGGAGTGGTGTTTTTGGATGGGGTAGATGAGAATGGTAACCCCTATTCCCAAAGCCGCTTGCAAAATGGAGAGGGGGATGAACTGGTTTCTATGCCCTTTAATTTAGCGGATTTGGATCAGGAAACGGCTGCTTCCCTGTTTATCAGTTTTTTCTGGCAGGCAGGTGGTCAGGGAGAATTACCTGATGATAACGATGCACTAGGGCTGTATTTCTTGGATAGGGAGGACAATTGGCAGGAAGCATGGAGGCAGCAAGGCGGAGAGGAGCCAGGCAGTCAAAACTTTGAACAGGTCATTCTGCCTGTTCCCCCTGATTTCCATCATGAAAATTTTCGTTTTAAATTTGCGCATAGCGGGCGCTTGTCAGGACCTTTTGATACCTGGATCATTGATTATGTTTTTTTAAACAGCGGGAGGGATGTAGCGGACACCTTCACCGAAGACAGGGCCCTGACCAGGTTGCCAGGCAGTCCTTTTGCCCCATACCAGGCCATACCTCATTTTGAGTTTGTACCTGAGCAGCTCAGCGGTACTGTTGATGGAGAGTTTA
The DNA here is from genome assembly GCF_011290685.1 of Cyclobacterium plantarum. Classification (GTDB taxonomy): domain Bacteria; phylum Bacteroidota; class Bacteroidia; order Cytophagales; family Cyclobacteriaceae; genus Cyclobacterium; species Cyclobacterium plantarum. The sequence continues at coordinate 879,157 of NZ_JAANYN010000002.1, read as the reverse complement.
AAAACCTGAACAACCGCTTTCGGGCCATGGAGTACACCATAGAATTCCTGGATGCGGCTACGGGAAGGCTGATCGCATCACCAAACCAGAGGACGCCATTCAATCCTGTTCCCCAGGCTTTGGAGCGAAGGGGATTCAGCAGTAACATGCCGGAAGCCCTGGATATCATGGCAGACAATCCCTTTGACCTTGAGGTGCTGACCACCTTGAGTGCGGGGGATACCTATCTGGTGCAAAGCATTACCGGGCAGGATACCCTGTACCATGAAAATGTCGACTTCAGGGTCAATGATACCAGCAGAATAGTGATCCCTTTCAGGGATTTTTATGCCTATGACAATGGTTCACCGGATTATGCGGCCGGCATCAACCAGAGAGGAGGCATGCTGGCCCTGCAATACGAGGCCTTGAATCCCGCCTACATTTCCGGGGTAAGTATCAATTTTACCAACTTTTCCCAAAGAGGCAATGCCATTGAATTGATGGTTTGGGATTCACTGGATCATGCGCCTTTGTTTCAAAAAGAGGTGATTATTCCACCGGATACGGCACTTAGCGCTTTTGCTTATTTTCCCTTAGATACCAATATCATGGTTCAGGAAACATTTCATGTTGGATTTACCCAGTTTTCGAATGATTACATCCATGTAGGATTGGACAAGAGTGGGGACACAGGAGATAAAATATTTTTTAATGTGCTGGGTTCCTGGCAACAAAATGAAGAAGTGGCTGGCAACCTGATGATCCGGCCCCACCTGAGTCCTTCTCCGCCCGTAGAGGTCCCGGAAGAGACAGCAACCGATATGCGGCTTTACCCCAATCCGGTACAGGACCTGCTTTATATAAGTGGAGAGGTCAGCGAAATTGAGGTATTTGATTTCCAGGGCAGGCAGATAAAAATCCCCGTTGAGGGAGAAAAAAGCAGTAAAATCCTTAATTTTACGGGAAGTCAAAAGGGGATGTACCTGATCAAAATGATGAAAAACGGACATCCGGTCACGAAAAGAATAATAGTCAATTAAAGCATGGAAGATATAGAAGTAGACGAGCTGAAAGAACGTCTGGAAAAGAAGGAGAAATTTGTTTTCATAGATGTGAGGGAAGTTTACGAATACGAAGATGATAACCTCGGAGCATGGCTCATACCCCTGGCCCAGCTGCCACACAAACTGGCTGAATTAGAAGCCCACAAAGAAGAAGAAATCATTATCCACTGCCGTTCCGGTGCTAGAAGTGGCAATGCCAAGCAGTTTTTGGAGAGCAAAGGCTTTCCGAAAGTCAGGAATGTGTTGGGAGGCATTTTGGCTTACAGGGAGCTGGAAGAAGAAGACTGAAATTTCAAAAGGTCGCATTCCAAGATAGTCCGGGGCAGCTACGCTTCAGCATTGGTTGGAATAAGGTCCGGAAACAAATTGTAAAGGTAGAATCGTACCTAGAAATCCCAACGAAAATGAAATCCCCCTTTTTAAGGGGGCTGGGGGATTTTTTCGTAGGTTTCAAATATTTAAAACTTTGATCTATTGATAGTTACGTAAGTAAATCCCCCTTGCTCCATTAGTAAGGGGGAGTCTTATGCGTAGGCATGGTCGTAAATCAAAAGCCTTTCCATTCCCCAACCCGATCACATGGCCTGAATTCCGCAGTGAATCCCAATTTAAACAAATCCCTCCGCCGCGGCGGAGGGCAGAGCCTGTCCCGACCAGAAGAGTCGGGAGGGATTTTTTCGAGGATTTCAAATGTATAAGAATTACTCAATTACAAAGGGTTTGGGGATAAAGCAGAGGATGAAAATCACAATCGCTATCCATCCCAGGATTTTTCTTTTTTGGTCCAATGGTCTGCCGTCCAGCACCTCAGGATGCCTGATCCCGAGCACCCTGCCCACCAAAAAGGCAAACAAGAGCCAGCCGGAGTAGCCTTCTATGCCCGGATAAATGCCGGACAGGCTGTATTGAACAGCCGCGATTCCCAGGGCCATGATCCATTTGTTGACATTGGAGAGGGGGGATTTTCTGAAACAGATATACAGAAAACCGACATACAGCGGCAAGGCAAACATCAGGTAATTCAAATCCTCAAAGGGGTTGACCACACCAAGCCCGGCAAAAAACAGAAAAAGGGTATAGGCGATCAGGGATAATTTTTCGTGCTGTTTGGGAAGTATGCCAAATACCACATGACCCCCATCCAGCTGCCCTATGGGCAATAAATTTAAGGCCGTAAAGAAAAGGGCCAGGTAACCGGCAAAGAGGTAGGGGTAGTGGATAACTTCCGCCATATTGGGCATTCTTTCTGGATCTGCCAGAGACTTTTCCATCAGCCAGAATAACAGGTTATATCCCAATTGCACATCCATTACATTTTCATCCGCTTCCTGTTCATAGCCCGGATCAGCATATTCTGGGTGGATTTCATAAATGTAGGAGGCCTCCGGCAGGTTGGTAAAGCCATAGGTCAACACGGCCAGTGCAAGCACAAAACCTGCCAGCGGCCCGGCAACGCCGATATCAAAGAATTTCTTCCGGCTGCTGACCAGGCTTTTCATTTGTATTACCGCACCAAAGGTACCTATAGAAGGGGCACCAATAAACCCCAGCCAGGCAGGGATAAAAAAGGGCAGGGAAGACCTTACCTTATGGTAGAGGGAGGTGAAAAGGTGGCCTAGTTCGTGTACCAAAAGTATCCCGATAAAGGGGATGGAAAATTGCATGGAAAGGAAGAAATACTCCCAGGTAAGGGGTCTTTCATCCGATAGCACACTTCTCCCGTAGAGCCATTCCCCTCCGGCCAGGGTGGTGGCAATCAGTGTGAGTAGAAATAAAATGCCATGCTTGAGATAATCCTTTGCGCTATACATTACCGAAAAAGTTGATCAGGGCTTTAGGGTGGTCAATATGAAAGGTTTTTATGCCAACCTTTTCTGCACCCAAAAGGTTTGCTTTCAGGTCATCAAAAAACAGGCAGGATTCGGGTTTGGCCCCTATGGTCTTGACTACCTCCCGGTAGATGGCTTCCCCTGGTTTTCTCAGGCCCATTTCATGGCTTAAAAACAGATGGTCAAAAAGTTGCGGCCAGGCACCGGCAGGAAGTTTTTGTTTGAAAACCTGTTCCACGATTTTAAAGTGGATGGAATTGGTATTGCTGAGCATGTACAAGGGGTACTTTTCTTTGAGTTTGAGCAGCAGGTCCAGCCTTTCCTGGGGGATATCCACCAGCAGGCTGTTCCACACCTCATCGATCCAGTCATCTTCCCAATCCGCTGAGAAATATTCCCGTACGCCATTTCTAAATCCGGCTTCATCTATCGTTCCCGTTTCCAGGTCCATATGGATGGGGGAGACCATAAACTCCTTGACCATGGCATGCTTTTCGGTGGGCAATTTGGCATACAACTTATCAAAAGTCCGTTGGTAATCAATATCATAGATGACGTTTCCCAGATCAAAGATCAAAAGTTGGATTTCCGGATGCTTTTTCATAGAGATTTAAGTTGTGAAATTAAAATCAAATATGTAACATTGCAGTCCCAAAAGCAAGGTAAAACGGGCGAAATGGCGATGTAAGCGCAGTGATTGCGTTTCTGAAAGAAATAGCTGAAAACGTTTTACAATTCGGGCCTATAACTCAGTTGGTTAGAGTATCTGACTCATAATCAGAAAGTCCCTGGTTCGAGCCCAGGTGGGCCCACTAAAAGCCTCTTTACAGACCGTAGAGGGGCTTTTTTATTTTGTAGGTAAGATAGTTAAAGCGAGAAGACATTCCTGATTTTCTTATCCTCCAGTTTATTTGACTTCCTGTCCCAAGTCTTTTCTAAAGTTTCAATTCTTGAAAAGACTTTTCATTCCAATTTTGGTTTCGTTTGTTTCGTTGAGTAACTTCACAGTAACAACATAATTTCCTTTATCATGGCAATATCCATCCCATAAAAAATAGCAGAAAAAGATCAAAAATTTGCTAAGTATGCTGGAGGTACCTTGAAAAGTATCACCACAGGCACCAAAACCCAAGCCCCGGTGATTTTTCAGGTGGAGGGGAATTCCATTTCAGTCCCAAGGAAGGCTGTTTAGCTTCTGGAAAAAGTGCTGGATGAAATGGCCGATGGGAGAACGGTTCAAATCACCTCCTTTTCCAAGGAAATGAGCACGCAGGAAGCGGCTGAATTGTTGGTGGTTTCCCGCTCTCATTTGGTCAAACTTTTGGAAATGGGTAAAATTCCCTATAGAAAAGTCGGCGCACACCGTAGGGTACTTCTGGAAGATGTCAGGAAATATGAAATAACACTACGGAAAATCAGAAAAAAAACTTTGGATAAATTGTCCAGGGAGGCGCAGGAAATAGGCTTAGGCTATTAATCGTACAGCTTGATTTGAGCATTGCTTGACGCCAATGTACTTTATCCGGCACACATCCGGGATTTGTTATTGTGCTTGGAAGAAGATGATTTGCTCAAGCCGTTTTGGAGCAATGAAATTCATCAGGAGTAGAAGAGAAACCTCCTGAAAAACAGACCTGACTTAGATCCAATCCGAATTGACAGGACTATTTATTTGATGAATCAGGCCTTCCCTGGTGATTAAATAGAGAATTTAAACCATCTTTTCAACGGCTCCATTCGGACTCGCAGGCGGCTCGCATATAAGCCCAGCCGTCATTTTCCAACCATGGAATCGACCGGGATTTTTAAGGTTGCTGTACCAGCATGAAAAGTAAATGTAACCGTAAACACTGATGTGGCATAGTTTTTTCATCTCCCATGCAAAGGTAACAGCCAGCCAGAACCCGTCATAACGGCATGGCCGCAGGCGCTACACATGCCGCCCTTGACTGAACCTGTCTGACTTGTTGGTCTGCATTTAAGAGCTGATAAAACGAGAAAAGTATTCAATAACGGATACTTTGCAAGTGATCTGTTAGGAGGGGAAAGTCAGTTCTTTTACTATTGTGGGCTACGTGATTTAGAAGGAAATGGGTTGAACCTGATTCCCGCTCTTCCTCTGCTTTCACAGCAGTCCTTAGCGCACGTCTTTTAATTTTTCAATGATTACTTTAAGGTCAAATTTTCAAAGGGTATCAAGAACTTCTGTGTAGGTCTTGGGAGGGTTCTTGAGTCGTTTGACCATTTTCCGGAAGGCTTCCTTCGCTTTTACCGGATGAAGCTCATAAACATTCGTTAAAAAGTCATCGGGATGTTGAATCTCAATACCGTATTCGTCTTCTATGGATCCGGGAAAATCTTTTAGATTAAACGTGACGATCACATTTGCCTTTGAACCAATGGCTGCCGCAATTACATGACGATCATCAGGATCAGGAAGTATTATACCGGAAATAAAAGAACCGTACTTCTCTACATTGGAATCCGGGAACGCCAGATTCATGGATTCAACTGTCAATTGAAGTTGTTGCTTTTTCAGGTCAGGGCGATTCAATAATAAGTTTCGGGACCATTCCTCTTGAATTTCGGCCGACCACTTAGGCTTATACTGGCCACAATCAGCGAAAGAGAGAAGTAAGTCCCTTAATGGAGCAGGGTAAAGCACACAAGCGTCAAGGACAGCTATGAAGTGGGACGAATATATCATTCGTACCCAAGGTTCAATTCCTGGGCTTGCGCTGAAAGAAATTTTAATTTCTCTTCTCTGGTCCTTTGAAGGCTTTTCTCATAGCTGACCAAATCCCGTAACAGGACTCTTCGATGGCTCCCTACTTTCTTGAAAGGAATGGTATTGTTTTCCAGTAATTTAATCAAATGCGGCCTGGATACATTCAGCATATCTGCTGCTTGCTGGGTGCTCACTTCAGAATCAGTGGGAATGATGGTAATTGACTTTCCCTCTGACATATTGGATAAAATCGTCATGAGCAGAGAAAGTGCCTTTTTGGGAATGGTAATGGACTCATCAGATTCCTGAATTTTTATCTTAACGACGGGAGAAGCAGCATGCAGTTTGCTTAAAACCTCTTTTAGCCTTGTCATTGAGCGTAAAGCTATTCTCTGATCGTCTCCTGATGTTCTTTTCTGTATGGTGTCCATTTGTCTTGTATTTGATCTGATAAATATACGCTAACGAAATAAACGAATCAAGTGAAATAAGTGAAAATGCTATTTCCTGAGTGGACCTGTATGGCCTTTGAGCAAGGAGTTGGCTATTTGAATAGCCCGCCGATTTTTGGACTCCTTACACTCGCCCCTATATACCCCAAGGTTTGAACAGTACTGGAATGTTGGAGCAGCTCCCTGACTACCTCCAAACCAAGTTCAAATTCCCGATAACCATAATCCTTGATTCAAGGGTCGTTTAATGAGGGAAATAAAACACTTTCCGTCAATAAAAAGCCAATTAAACCCAAGTAGAATCATCAATTAAAAAGTTGTATATTCGAAATATGATATTGATAGATGAAATAGCAAAACGGAAAGAGATTTTTGAAAAACTGTGCGCAGATCACAAGGTAAAATTCCTTTATGCTTTTGGGTCATCGATTACGGATCGTTTCGATCCGGATAAAAGTGATATAGATTTATTGGTTGAGATTGACGCTAACAATCCGGTCGAACGTGGAGAAAAATTAATTTCGCTTTGGGATACGTTTGAGGATTTTTTCCATAGCAAGGTGGATCTGCTGACAGATTCATCGGTTAGAAATCCTTTTTTACGCAAAAGTATTGACTCCACAAAGGTTTTGATATATGACGGATCAGGGCAAAAAGTACTTATCTGATATGCTGTATTCCATTGAACTGATCGAGGAATTTCTTTCGTCGATCTCCGATTATAATGATTATACGGCTGATCCAAAAACACAAAGTGCAGTGGAGCGGCAACTAGGCATCATTGGTGAGGCCGTTAACAAGTTCGATAAGTTATTCCCCGATTCGACCCTTGAAAATGCCAGGAAAATAGTTGGATTCAGGAATCGCTTGATTCATGCTTATGATGCGATTGACGCATCAATTATTTGGGCAATTGTAAGAAAATATTTGAAACCATTGAAAGATGAGGTGGAAGGAAAACTAAATGAATAAATTGAGTTAATTGCTACTGGATTAGCTGCTAATTAAAAGACGAAATGGAAACGTAAAACGGAAGGAAACACAAAATAGTAATTGACGACTTATTTTTTACCATTCCGAAAAGGACTGAGATGGTTAACATGCGAAATGACCGAATCCGCCTGATATAACCCATCTTCCAGGCGCTAATCAGGGGATATTCAAGATTCCCTGGGCCTTTTTCCAGTGATGTTGATCAAGCCATTCCGGCCATGCTGACATTCACTAATATAGAATATGAGATGCACTGCACCATTGTTTTTAAGGTGCATTCACTTTTTGATAAAGCCATCAACCCGCTACTTTCTAAATTTTAATCAATTTGGGCTGTAGGGGAAATTGATTGTTTACCTTTGGAAAAAACCACAAAACATGGACGATAATAATCTACAGGAACAAGCCGGGCGCATCTTTATAGTGACAGGAGCAAATACAGGTTTAGGTTATGAAAATAGCTTGACATTGGCAAAAAAAGGGGCGAAAGTGATCATGGCTTGTCGGAACTTGGAAAAAGCCAATGCCGCTAAAGACAGCATAAAAGAAGAAGTGCCAAACGCGGATTTGGAAGTTATGGAAATCGACCTGAGCAATTTGAATTCTGTGCGGAAATTTGCCAAATCGTATCAATCAAAATATGACCGCTTAGATGTCTTGATTAATAATGCCGGTGTGATGATGCCACCTTATACCAAGACAGAAGATGGCTTTGAGTTACAGCTTGAAGCCAATTATCTGGGGCATTTCCTTCTAACGGGCTTATTAATGAATACTATCTTAAAAACGCCTGATTCCAGGATAGTCACCTTAAGCTCCATAGCGCATAAAAATGCCAAGATCAATTTTGAAGACCTGCAAAGTGAGAAAAAGTATTCTGCATCAACAGCGTATGGTCAGTCAAAGTTGGCTTGTTTACTATTTGCCTTTGAATTACAAAGGAGGTTAGATAAACAGGGACATAATCAAACGATCTCCACTGCAGCACATCCTGGTATTTCCACTACAGAGTTAGCCAGGCATATGCCCAGGTTAGTCTACACTATTTTAAAATACACCCTCGCTCCTATGCTAACGCATCCTCCAAAGGAAGGTGCAAAACCCACCATTGTAGCAGCCATTGGTGATGCGGAGGGTGGTGACTATTTCGGACCTACAGGATTTCAAGAGTTCAAGGGAAACCCGGGCAAAGCTTCAGCTACTACATTAGCAAAAAATAAAGATGTGGCAAAACGATTATGGGAAGTAGCAGAAGAATTGGTGGGCATGAAGTATTTGTAATTATTGTCGTAAATCAAAGTGCTATGCACCTCCTTCCAATTTCAAATGATCATTATTATCCACCACGATAAATGATAATTTGCCAAGTTGGTAAAGTGAATTGTAAACATAATTTTGTGGCTGGGAGGACGTTTGAGCAAGGTATGCGGGAACCTGAATATCCATGGTTCTCATTCATTTGTATCCTACTTCATTTAAGGGAAGATTTTAGGAAAAGCAGTAGGACCACTGCTATTTGACTAAATTAAATGCCATCCAACATGTTGGACAGGTTCGGTCGAGGGCGGCCTGTGTTGCGCCTGCAGCAGGACGTTATGACGGGTTCAGGCCAGCTGTTAACTTTGCATTTGAGATGAAAATACATTTAGGCGACCGTCAATGTGTTCGTAGAAAAAAAAATCTGGAACAGCCGGATCGAAAAACGGAGGGATGTGTCCTTAAGGGGTCCGTATGCTCCGGAATATTCAAAAAAAAGGTCAGCATGTGCCGGATTTGCGGGTACTTTTTCGATGTGTTTTAGTTTCCGGATCGGGGGGTCAGCTTAGTCCGGTATATCCATTTGGAAAAGGTCCAAAGACTTTTCATTCAAACTTTGCTTTCGTTTGTTTCGTTAAGTACCTTCACAGTAACAACATAATTTCCTTCATCATGGTAATATCCATCCCAAAAAAATTAACAGAAAAAGATCAAAAATTTGCTAAGGATGCTGTAGGTACCTTGAAAAGTATTACCACAGGCACCAAAACCCAAGCCCCGGTGATTTTTCAGGTGGAGGGGAATTCCATTTCAGTCCCAAGAAAGGCTGTTTTGCTTCTGGAAAAAGTCCTGGATGAAATGGCCGATGGGAGAACGGTTCAAATCACATCCTTTTCCAAGGAAATGAGCACGCAGGAAGCGGCTGACTTGTTGATGGTTTCTCGCCCTCACTTGGTCAAACTTTTGGAAACGGGTAAAATTCCGTATAAAAAAGTCGGTGCACACCGCAGGGTATTACTTGAAGATGTCAGGAAATATGATATAACGCTACGGAAAACCAGAAGAAAAACTTTGGATAAATTGGCCAGGGAGGCACAGGAAATGGGCTTAGGCTATTAATCGGACAGCATGATTTCAGCACTGCTTGACGCCAATGTACTTTATCCGGCACCTATCCGGGATTTGTTGTTGAGCTTGGCCGAAGATGATTTGTTCAAACCGTTTTGGAGCAATGAAATTCATCAGGAGTGGAAGAGAAACCTCCTGAAAAACAGACCTGACTTAGATCCAAGCCGAATTGACAGGACTATTTATTTGATGAATCAGGCCTTCCCTGATGCTCTAATTGAAGGCTATGAATCCCGGATAGAGCAACTGTCCCTAAAGGATTCTGATGATAGACATGTCCTTGCAGCGGCTATGGAAGCCAATGCCAATTATCTCGTAACAGCAAATCTAATGGATTTTAAATTGCCTAATTTTCAAATTGATAGCGTCAAAGTTATCCATCCGGACGCATTCGTCATTAAACTTATTTCTCTTAATCCTATTGCTGTATTTGGAAGCTTTGAAAAACTGGTATCAAGATTGAAAAATCCGCCCCAGTCCAAAGCAGATGTGTTGGGTACTTTGGTAAAATGTGATCTTCCCGAAACTGCGAGAGTTTTAGCTCTAATGCAAGGAAAGTGGAATGCTTGACCAATTCGTTTAGATAATCAATGTTCACGATACGTTGTTTGTACTGGCATTAAATATTGTGCTCAGTTAACTGCTTAAAATAAAGTGATTTCAGAACGTCACACAGTGGGATGATTATAAAGCATGCGAGATTCTCCCGATTTAGGATCGGGACATGGCTATGTGGCAACTTAAAGACAATTATAAACATATGAAACCTTATCCTACAATGTTAAGCACATCTGCCAGTAACGTGGCCAAACCCAAAAAACTTAAAAATCCGAAAATGTCAGTCACCGTGGTCAGCACGATGGAAGAGGAGGTGGCGGGATCCTGTCCCAGAGACTTCAATATTATCGGGATGACCGCTCCCGAAAATCCAGCAATGACCATAGATACCACCATTGAGATGCCAATGACCACAGACAGGCCGAAGGAGGAAGCCCAGAAATAAACGATGACAGAAGTGGTTAAGGCTACGGCAAGCCCATTAATCAATCCTACCATAATCTCCTTTCTCGCCACCTTGAACCATTGCGCTATCCTGATTTCTCTGAGTGCCAAACCCCGCATGGTCACGGCCAGGGCTTGTGAACCTGTATTGCCCGACTGCCCTGCCACAACCGGTAAGAATACCGCCAGTACCGTGATTCTGGCTATGGTGTCTTCAAAAAATCCCACAACAAGGGAAGCCATAAATGCAGTAAGGAGATTGATATGTAGCCAGGGTAGCCTGTTCTTTACCGCAAGGGAAACTTTTGACAGGGCTCGTTCTTCTCTACCCGCACCAAACATCGCTTGAAGGTCTTCTGTAGCCTCTTCCTTGGAGGCAGCTACCAGGTCGCCATTTCGAATTACGCCCAGAAGCTTGTTATTGATGTCAATAACCGGCAAATGAATAATTCTCTTTTCTTCCAGCAGTTCCACCACATCTTCCACGGGTGCTAAGGCATTTATCACGCCCAAAGGAGCTTGCAAGATATCCTTTAATTTCACGTTGGGCTCCGAAATGGCTATTCTTTGAAGTGCCGCTACGCCCAAAAAAGTGCCTTCATCGTCTATTACATAAATATTGGCAATTTGGCGGTCTCCCAGTACCCGCAGGCGTTTCAGGACCTCCTCCACTGTATTTCCTGGATGGAAAGTAGTTGTCATGGGGTTCATTAAATGACCCGCAGAATCCAGCGGATAGCTCATCAGCTCTTTTATTTCGCGGGCCAATGCGGGGGATAACAAAGCCGTTTTGGCTTCAGCCGTTTGCTTATCCAGACGGGAAAGCAATCTCGCTCCCAAATAAGCATCGATGTTGGAGAAAATGTGAACAAACAATTGATTATCCATTAGATCAATGACCTCTGTGGCAATATCGGGATTCAGGCGGGCAAACACCTGTTTGGAAACGTTTTGATCCTGTCTTTTGAGATAATCAATGATTTCCTCAGTGGAAAAGCCATTTAGCACCGAAGCGGCATCTCCGGGAAATTGCCTGAAAAAGCCATTTATCAAATTTTCTTTAGCTGAGGTAGAGATTTGTGACATGATAAAAATTTTAGCCTATTTTGATGGAATATTGGGATTTTATTCTCCCGAGCTCCCCAAAAAACCCATTAATCCGACACGGTAAAGCTCTCCCAGTGCGGCACCCGCCTTGATAGCTTCTTTACCAGGCACTTCTTCGCTTTTCATACTTCCCCGGCGAATGGCTTCCAGCCTTAATGAGCCGACGAGAACACCTGAGCGATCTGTTACCGGCAAGGCATAATAGTAAAGCCAGCTATCGTAGTTTATGACCGATTCAAAATGAACATCATCGTAGAGCTTAGGCACATTAGTAATCGCCAAATTAGTAAGAGAGGCGTCCCTATCGGCCGACAGCAGGTCTTGCAGATTTACAACCCCATGCAGTGATTTGTCCTTATTAACTACAAATACATAAGGTGAGGCGAGCCGTTTGTGCTCCTTTAAGAGGGTCAAAGCTTTGCCCACCTTGACGGATTTCCGCAAGGTAAATAAGATTGGATCCATCAAGGCGCCTACCGTGTTTTCAGGGCTTTTCAGCTTCAGGCGCAGAGGACCTGAAACTTCCGGTGCCAGACCTTCCAATAGTGAATCGCGGAGCGGCCCCTCCATCTGTCTGAGTATCAATTCAGCCGTTTTCAAGTCTACATCTTCCAGTATTTCGATAGCACAGGTTTGGTCAAGGTTTTCCAAAATTCGGGAAGCTTTGTAGGCATACATCGGCTCCAGAATTTTGGCTGCCAGAGCAACGGAGATTTCCTGTAACAAGCTCGCCACCTCTCCGGGCTCAAGCTTCTCGAGAATTTGCGTGGCTGCCCGGCCGTGTTCATGAATAAAAGCCTCCAATATCTTTTCATCTGTACCCATTACTTTTCTTTTTTGATCAAGACAGACTTTACTTCATTAAACTCTTTAGAAGGGATAGTCACCTGGCCGGTTTCCGATTCCAAAAGAACTGATGTATTGCCGATCTTAATAATCCTGCCTTCTATACCGCTGATCTTCACATAATCTCCCTCTTTGTACAGTTTATGTATGTAATAGGAAGCGAGAATATTGCTGACCGATGTTTTAGCGCCCAGGCCAAATGCCAGTGCCGCACCGAACAGAAGAGCCGCTAAAAGGATGCTTATCAGTTGTGTAAGGAAAGCAATATCTATACCTATCTGATTAACGGCAATAATGATGGAAGTGATGAGAATAGTGTACTGCACTATATTTCCGAGGATATGGCCATAAGAAATGGCGACCCGGGTCGTGGCGGAGGCAATCAATCTTCCCACCATCTTGCCAGCAATGATCCCCACAAAAACAATTAAAATGGCGGCTAAAATGCTCGGCGCATAGGTCAGTACGCTTCCCAGCCAGGTGGTAATAATCGATAAATCGAGTACTTCCGTACCGAGAATAAGAAAGAAAACAAAAATAATCCAGAAGAAAGTCTTGCTGATAAATGTGGCTGAAGGGCCGAAGTTGATGTGATGAAGCTTGTCTCTGAACCTGTCGTTGATCAGGCTGTTAAAGTAATTCAACAAACGATTTACCGCCCATTCAGTGAGACGCCCCACCAAATAACCTATTGCAAATACAACAAAGGCAAGGATTAGTTTTGGAAGGATAGCGATCATACTATCCCGGAAACCAAATGCCATTTTACGAAACTCGTCTACTAGCTGACTATAATTCATTGTTTAAACTTGCCGGAATTAAAGAGACTTATCTTTAGTACCTTTCCAAAGTACAAAAAAACTTCAACTAATTTGCAAAAAGCATTAATTTCAACCAGAATAGCATAATTTTCCCGCCTAGTCTCTTGTAAAGCACCTATCGGGCCATAAGGGAAATAAGTGCAAGGGTTGCGGTTAGTTGATAGAAGTGATTTATGCTGAGAGGCCTAAATGATACATTGATTTTCAGTTCAGATTGAGATTTTGTAAATTTGGAATGGTTAAGAATTAACAAGATTGGATAATGCCAAAGATATTTGAATATTTAGGGATTCTGATATTCTTTTACTCGAATGAGCACGAACCAATACATGTTCATGCAAAAAAAGGTGAGTTTGAAAGCAAAGCTGAATTCTATATCATAGATGGAGATATTTCGCAGATAAAGATTACGAATATTTTAGGAGCCCGTCCCCTGAAAGGAAAGGACCTTAAAGATTTTAAGATTTTTCTTGAAAAATTTGCTGATAAGATAGTGGAAAAATGGATTAGCTATTTTATTTATCATAAGGATGTTGAGTTTGAGAAAATTACAAAAAGATTGAAATGAAAATAATTGTTGATTATAAGGATTCAAAATCTGGATTTAATGAATTGAAAATTGATTCTGCAAAATATTTGTCGGACTATACTATTCGAATAAGGTTTAGTGATGGAAAAGAGAATATTATTGATTTCAAGCCATTTTTATCAAATTCTCTTCATCCCTCGATTAAGAAATATTTTGACGAAAATAAGTTCTCTGATTTTTCATTGACAGATGGAAATTTAAACTGGAACGATTACGACTTGATTTTTCCTCTTTCTGATTTATATAATGGACACATAGGGGCATAAACCTCGAAGCCACGACACACAATATTTTGCAGTGGGGTGCTTTATACTGTATTCAGTCTCCGTATTAGCTTTTGTCTCGGTGGATAAAGAAGGACTTTGAAAACCCAGGTTGACCCCATGGTTTGAAAATGGCGGCATGCCTATATGGCTGCCTCCTGCGCGTCTGAATGCAGCCATTTCGCGAAACTGCGTAGTTTTTGCTGGGGAGCAATAAAAAGGGGAGGAGTAATGTGCTCTTTTTCAATAATTTAATTTTTATTTTTGGATTAATCCATACATTTGAACTTGAAATGGGTAAGCTTTCGCACCTCCTTTGGATTGGATCATTTATCAATTTATAGAAACCATTTTCAGGTCAACTAAATTACTTCATCTTGAAAAAACTTGCCATTCTTTTCGTGATCTTTCTTTGCTGGCAATCGGGCAATGCGCAAGGGCAGGAAGGATACTGGGGCCTGGCGGTAGGGATTAGGTCACAAACCGTACAGGATCAATTGATTACCCGAAGTCGCTACAGTGGTGGGCCAGTCTATTTCATGATTGATCATCAGCGCCGAAAAACCCAAAAACTAAGCCATTTCCAATTTGAAGGAAGTATTGGTTCGCTTAAGACCCGGGAATTTGAACTTGGAAAATCTTTGGGCCGGTACCAGCAGCCGAAAGTTACTTCCTATTGGAATGAAATCAGCTACGGTTCCCTTTTTTTGATCCGGGAGTCTGAAAAGGGAAATTGGTGGTTTGGTCCCTCCATTTCTAGTCTGATCCATGTCCGCTTTTCTGCACGCTGGGACAATAGCTCAATCAATTATGATTTCAGTGGAAATTTCCAGGCTGAACTTAGCTATCGCCGTAATTTCCAACTTTTTGGCAAGGAGATGAAGGGGAATATCGGTTTTAAACTCCCTCTAATTGGATTCATGACCCGGCCGGTTTTTGCTGGTGTGCCAGAGTTTTTGGATCAGGAAAGGAGCTTTGAAAGTCAGTTGTTTGATAATACCAGCATAAGTTGGGTGGGAAATTTTCCCCGTTTTCAATTCGATAATTTTGTGGAGTTTCCTATATATGGAGGCAATAAAATCCAGTTGATCTACAATTGGGAGTATTATTCTTTCCAAAACCCCAGCCTGGTACAAACTGCTGCCCATACTTTAGGCATCAACTTTCTAATGCGAACAAGATGAAAAAGCTGACTGGAATAATGACTTTATTAACGATGCTATTTTGTCTCTCCTGCGAGCAGATTCTTTTGGATTCACCACCAGAAAATACCAATGCAGAAAATTTTGATATTCTTTGGCAGGTTATGAATGAACGCTATTCGTTTTTTGATTACAAAAAAATAGACTGGGATAGTGTAAAAAACGTTTACCGACCCATCGCGCTTCAGGCGCAAAATGAGACAATGCTTTATGATGTAATGGCTGCGATGCTAAATACCCTGAGGGATGGTCATGTAAATCTTAGGACACCTTTTGACATCAGCCGTTATTTACCCTATCTGGAAGCTCCATCCAACTATAGTTTCGACATTTTGGAGCGTAATTATCTGGGGGATTATCGAATTACAGGATATCTTCTCAACCAGGAGATCAACGGCGTCGGCTACATTCATTACCGAAGTTTTACCTCAACTATTCTGGAAAGTGAGCTGGACCTTGTAGTAGAGCGGTTTAAAAGCTTGCCCGGAGTCATCATCGACATCAGAAATAACGAAGGAGGTAATCCTGAAAATGGATTGAAAATTGCCGCCCGGTTGATTGAAGAACGCACGAAAATATATTCCTACCAAACGAAAAATGGCCCTGGCCCGAATGATTATTCACCACAAAAGGAGGTCTTTTTAAATCCAAATACCGAATCCCCGCATTTCGAAGGAAGGGTGGTCGTCTTAACCAATCGGAAAGTGTACAGTGCAGGTTCGTACTTTTCAGCTTATATCAAAGCTATTGAAGGGGCAATCCTAATGGGAGATGATACGGGAGGCGGTTCTGGAGTTCCAGCAGGATATGAACTGCCCAACGGTTGGTATTTCAATTACAGTTCCACCATCGGTTACACCGTGAATGGCCTTAATTTTGAGGCTGGAGTGCCGGTGGATATCCGGGTGCAAATGACCCCTGATGATGTGGCTGAAGGAAAAGATCCAATTTTGGAAAGAGCGATTGAGTACATTAAAACCGGAAGCTAACTGGCATAGGGTTAGAATGAGGATACAAAATACCAACTTAAACACAGCTGATTTATCTTAGAAGTCAAATAAATATTTAAATAAATCAATCAGACATAAAATGACACAGTCCGACTTAATTGCCAAACCGAGACGACTTGATCGGCAGCGCAACTGGACAAAGTCTAAGACAAATGGTTACGAAAAAAAAAGAAAAGGTCCCCGCTTCGCCTTATTGATCCCGAATGGATTCAGGACTGCCTGCGCAAATTACAAACATCTCCCAAACCCCGTGGATCCAAAGCTGAAAGCCAAAGTTTGCGGAATCCATTCAATTTTACCAAACACCTATTAACCTGCTAAAATTCCGCCAGCTTAATTTCGTTCTGGTTTTTAAAAATGCTCTTTTTTATTAATTTTGCACCCGTGCGTAGGGTCCTATTGGCCATATTATCTATTTACTTCTTGTCGCTATCTTTTGTACCTTGTGCTGATGGCGTTGACTGTGTGGAGTTACAGGTACATCAGAAAATGCTGACTGAATATGATCATTCTGCCCACGAGCGCCATGCCGGGCAGGATCTTTGCGCTCCTTTTTGTGCTTGCCAATGTTGCCATACCAGTATTACCATAAGTGTCATTTTTGTTTTGAGTGAGACCCCAAAAATGCACACACCACTTTCATCCCGCTATTCAGAACTTCCTTCCTCTTCATATCCGGCTTCGCTGCTAGACCCTCCCCAGGTTTAATTCAACAAAATATAGAGGACGCCCGTCCTCAGCAACCATTTTATTGTTGAATTAGACTTAATTTCATGATAGATAAAATCATTGCTTTTTCCGTAAGGAACAAGTTCATTATCGGTCTGCTCACCCTGGTTCTTATTGTTGCAGGGATTTGGAGCATGACCAAAGTACCTATTGATGCCGTACCGGATATTACCAACAATCAGGTTCAGGTAATCACCCAGGCACCTAATCTCGGTACAGAGGACATCGAGCAATTTGTAACCTATCCGGTGGAGGTTGCTATGTCCAACCTGCCGGGAGTAACAGAGATTCGTTCGGTTTCGCGCTTTGGCCTATCTGTAGTCACAATTGTTTTTGAAGACGATATGGGCACCTATCTGCCACGGCAGCTTGTAAACGAAAAACTACAGGAGATAGAAGGGGAAATACCGGAAGGCTTTGGCGATCCTTCCATGGGTCCAATTTCCACCGGTCTCGGAGAAATCTACCAGTACACCCTTCAGGTAGATGAGTCTTATGAAGGTCAATATTCTGCTACCGATTTACGTACCATGCAGGATTGGATTGTGCGCAGACAAATGGCCATGGTGTCGGGCGTTGTGGAAGTGAATGGCTTTGGTGGAAAGATCAAGCAATACGAGGTGGCAGTAGATCCCGATGAGCTTCGGGCGATTGACCTGACTATTACCGATGTATTTGAAGCCCTGCAGCTGAATAACCAGAACACTGGTGGTGCCTACATAGAAAAAGATCACTACGCAAACTTTATCCGTGGGGAAGGACTTGCCAGAAGTCTTGAGGACTTGCAGCATATTGTGGTGAAAACAGTAGATGGTATTCCGATCCGTATTAAGGATGTGGCTAAGGTGCAGTTTGGAAATGCTGTGCGCTACGGAGCCTTTACCAAGGATGGAAAGGGTGAAGCTGTAGGTGGCATGACCCTCATGTTGAAGGGAGCTAATTCTAATGAAGTAATTGAAAATGTTAAGGAGCGTGTAGCACTCATCCAGGAGTCGCTTCCGGAGGGTGTGACCATTGAGCCTTTTCTCGATCGCAGCGAACTGATCAGCAAAACTACCAGCACAGTAACAAGCAACCTGCTGGAAGGGGCTCTGATCGTAATATTTGTACTTGTGTTTCTGCTCGGAAACTGGCGCGGAGGTTTAATTGTAGCCTCTACAATCCCTCTTGCATTGCTCTTTGCTTTTATTCTGATGCATGTACTTGGTGTATGGGCCAATCTTATGAGCCTCGGAGCCATTGACTTCGGGATTATAGTAGATGGTGCCGTGATAATTGTAGAAGGTACTGTGTTCTTCCTGGTGCAGAGGATGGGAACAGGTAAAAAGCGTATTACTCAGCAAGAACGTGATGAATCGACCATTAAGGCTTCTTCCAAAATGATGAACGCTGCCTTCTTCGGCCAGCTAATCATTTTGATCGTTTTCCTGCCTATTCTCTTTCTTGAGGGGGTAGAAGGAAAGATGTTCCAACCGATGGCGCTCACCTTTATGTTTGCCATGATCGGTGCCATGATACTTTGCCTTACCTATGTGCCGATGGTTTCCTCACTTTTTATTAGGGTGAAGCCGGAAGAAAAAAAATCGTGGGGAGACTACATTGTAATTTGGCTGGAAGAAAAATATGAGCGGGCTTTGGGAAGCACCCTTCGAAAAGCGGGCTTAGTGATAGGTTCGGCTGTAGTGCTATTGATCCTTGCTATATTTACGTTCTCCAGAATGGGTGGCGAGTTCATTCCGCAGTTAGATGAGGGTAATATCGCATTCCACATTATATTGAAGCCTGGAAGTTCACTTTCTGAAAGTATAAAAACCTCTACCCGCATTGAAAATATCATTCTGGAAGAGTTCCCGGAAGTGGAACATGCGATGTCTCGTTTTGGAGTATCTGAAGTGCCTACTGACCCAATGCCAATGGATCTCGGTGATTGTATTCTCATCCTCAAACCTAAAGACCAATGGGTATCAGCGGAGACTAAAGAAGAATTAATCGCCAAGATTAAGGAAGCAATTAGTATTGTGCCTGGGGTGAATTATGAGTTTACCCAACCCATCGAAATGCGCTTTAATGAGCTACTCACTGGAGTACGTGAGGATATTGCCATAAAACTTTATGGTGAAGACTTGCAGGTATTAGCGGATAAGGCCGGGGAAATGGGGAAAATCATTTCTACAGTGGAGGGTGTTGCCGATATGCGTGTTGAAGCAACCAGCGGCTTGCCCCAAATGACTGTAAAATATAATCGGGCTGACCTGGCTCAATATGGGCTGAATATCAATGATGTTAATCAGGTAATCCAATCTGCCTTTGCGGGCGGAAAAGCCGGGGTGATCTTTGAAGGTGAAAAAAGATTTGACCTGGTGGTTCGTCTCGATTCTGCTCACAGGAGCAGTATTGATGACCTGAAAAATCTTTATGTCAACACCCCTTCGGGTGCTCAAATACCACTCAATGAAGTAGCCAATGTCAGTTATGAACCCGGGCCGATGCAGATCAGCCGCGACAATACCAATCGCAGGACCTATGTAGGAGTGAATGTGCGTGGTCGTGATGTAAAATCACTCGTAGAAGAAATCCAGCAAAAATTAAAGGATCAACTGGATCTTCCTGCAGGTTACTACATCCGTTATGGAGGTGCCTTTGAAAACCTGGAACGCGCTACAAACCGATTGCAGGTTGTAGTTCCCCTGGCAATGGCCTTGATTTTTATTATCATCTTCTTCGCACTTCAGAGCTTCAAACAAAGCATTATGATATATATGGCTATTCCCCTTGCCGCCATTGGCGGAATATTCGCCCTTTGGTTAAGGGATATGCCTTTTAGTATTTCCGCAGGTGTTGGATTTATTGTGCTGTTTGGGGTGGCGGTATTAAACGGATTGGTTTTGATCAGTGGCTGGAATGAACTTAAAGAAGAAGGGGAAATGGACTTAAATAAAAGAATCAGAAGAGGAGCAAAACGAAGGGTGCGTCCCATTTTGCTTACTGCTCTTACAGATATTCTTGGCTTCTTGCCCATGGCCATTTCAGTATCGGCAGGTGCGGAAGTACAACAACCACTGGCTACAGTGGTGATTGGGGGAATGATTACTTCTACCCTTTTAACTTTGTTCATTTTGCCCATACTATATCGTTGGACGGAAAAAAGATCTCTCAAACCTTCCGGTGCGGGTATAGCCACGGTTGTTGTAATGCTAGGCTTCACTGTATTCGGGCCTACTTCAGTCAGTGCTCAGAATGCTGAAGAACTTCCCAAAATATCCTTGGAAGAAGCCCTGAGCCGTGCTTTTTCCTCTTATCCCAAGTTACAGGCAGCCAAACTGGAAGTTGAGCAACAGGAGGAATTGAAGAAAACCGCCTGGGATTTGGGGAAAACACAAATTTTTTCCGCAGGTGAGGAAATTGATGCCGAAGGAATGGGAGTTTATACCACCATTGGTGTGCAGCAGCAACAAATGGACATCTTTGCCATTGCCCCAAAGCTAAAAGTTCGAAATAGGCAGGTGGCTCTTGCAGAAGCGGCACTAAACTTGAGCGAATTGGAATTGCAGCAACAGGTGAAAGAGGCTTATGCCAATGCATGGATTGCCCGGCAGAATTACCAGCTATATCAAAGGCTTGATTCCATTTATCAGAATTTTCTTCGAGGTGTCAGGCTCAGATATGAGGTAGAAGAAACTTCTAAACTCGCCTTTTTAGCGGCTTCGAACCAGGTGAAACAAATGACCCTGCAAAAAGAGCAGACCGCGTTTGATTATCAGACCTCCCTCTACAGGCTCAACCTTTGGATGGTTAGCGACTCCCTGTTTACAGTAGTGGATTCCCTACCCCAAAATTGGACCAACCAAATTCTGCCGCCTGATTCGCTCAGCTCACACCCTAGGCTCAGTATGGCAACGCAACAGGTGAAGGTAGCTAATGCAGAACGAAAAGCTGCTAATGCCGACTTCCTTCCAAAACTGAATGCACAATATGGCATTCAGGAAATAAGTGGGCATAGTGGTTTTTATCAATACCAGGTTGGTCTCACCATTCCGTTATTTTTTATGAAGGAGCAAGGCCGGGCTCAGGCTTCCCGTATCCGGCAGGAAATTGCTGAGCAAAATTTGAGGCAAACTCAATTTGAACTGAAGACGGGATACCTTTCACTATTACAGGACTATGAAAAATGGCATGCTTCATGGCTGTTCTATGAACAGGAAGCGCTTCCCCTGGCCCGTGAACAGCGTGAAGGGGCAATTTTAGCCTATGAGGAAGGAAATATTGATTACGTATCATTTATTCAAAACCTGAAGGAAAGCCTGCAGGTGGAAATAAAAGCGCGGGAAGCATTACAAGAGTACCTGCAAGCCCGTTTCCAATTGGAATATTACCTCAATGCATCAAACCTGTAAAAAGAAAAAAAAATGAAATTCATAATAAATCAAATCATCATTGTATTGTGCACTACCTTTCTTGTAGCGGCTTGTAATAGTAAGTCATCTAATTCTCAGGATCAAGTAGAGGAAAAGGAGGGGCTTGAAGAAGGGCACGATCACAATGAAAACGAAAGCGAAAACGTTCATCTTTCCCTGGCGCAATTTAAAGCCCTGGATATGCAGGTAGGTGCGATTCCCCGAAAAAATCTCTCCAATATAGTGGAAGCTAATGGAGAACTTGAGGTTCCACCTAAAAATGAGGCAGCGGTGACCGCTATTTTAGGTGCCAATATATCGAGCATCGAAGTTATTGAAGGAGATGATGTTCAGAAAGGACAGGTACTGGCTTATCTTTCCCACCCGAATATCATTGAACTACAGGGAAGTTATCTGGAATCATTTAACCGCAAAATATTTCTTGAACAGGAGTATAATCGTCAGCAAAAGCTGTATGAGGAAGAGGTGGGTTCCGGAAAGGCTTTTCAGCAAATTTCAGCTGATTATCGTTCAGCAGAGGCCACAGTAAAGAGTTATGAAGCACAACTTCGGCAGTTGCGAATCCTTCCTGAAAAAATACAGAAAGGCGACTTTTACAACCGCATTCCGGTTTTAAGTCCGATTAAGGGATCTATCACCAAGGTGGAAGTAAAAACAGGTCAGTACGTCCAGCCAGAGAAAAACCTGTTTGAGATTGTAAATATTGATAACATCCATGCCGACCTGATGGTGTTTGAGAACGATGTGTACAAAGTGAACGAAGGACAACGCGTCCGATTTACGGTTGAGACTATGCCCGGTAAGGAGCTTTATGCTGAGATTTATTCTGTGGGGAAAAAGTTTGAGCAAGATCCTAAAGCCGTTCACGTCCATGCCGAAATAGAGAATGTGTTGGGTAAATTGATCCCCGGTATGTATGTGCGCGGAGAGATACTTACCGACAGCGTAACCTCGCTTGCTTTACCAGAAAGTGCGATCACCCGTGAAGGTGACGATTACCTTACTTTTACGGCTACAGAAGAAGGGGAAGAGTGGATGTTTACACCCCTGAGAGTAAGCACCGGAACCAAAAGCAATGGTTGGGTGGCTGTGAAATTTTTGGATGCAGTACCAGAGAACGCACAGTTTGCCCTCAACAATGCCTACTATTTGATAGCGGAAATGAAAAAAGGAGAAGGGGGACACCATCATTAATAGAAAAAGGACCTAAAAAGACAATAGTCCAAATCTGAGAGATAAATGAATATTAACACTTCGATGCCCCAAAAACTGAAGCCCTTTTTCCAAAAGGAAATTAGCGATTACCGGGAAAATCTTCAATATGGTAATCTTCAAAAAGCATGGGAGCATTTGGAACGTGCCCATATTTTAGGACAAGCTTTTCCCTGGCAACACACTTATGTCCACTGGAAGATGCTGATTTTCGGTATCAAAATCAAAAGCTTTCGAGAGGTGATCGGGCAGATACCGAGACTGCTGGTAGGTGGAGTGAAATCCTTTGTGGGTAGAATTCCGGTTGGCAATACAGGCGGGGCCAATGTACCACCTTTAAAACCCTTGCCAATCGACAAAGAAATTCTCGAAATTTTCACCAAAGCAGGAATGCGCAATTATGGCTCATGATCATTCACATCAGCATGGGGGCGGCACCAAAAATCTGAAGATCGCCTTCTTCATAAATATTAGTTTTACTTGCCTGGAGATAGTCGGAGGTATTTTAACCAATAGTATCGCCATAATGTCTGATGCGCTACATGATATGGGCGATAGCCTTTCGCTTGGCCTTGCCTGGTATCTGGAAAAAAAGGCTTCCCGGAAAGGCGCCACCAATCGCTTTAGCTTTGGTTATGCCCGGTTTCGACTGCTCGGTGCACTGGTGAACGCATTGGTTTTGATTGGCGGTTCCGTTTATATCATCCTTGAAGCGGTAAGCCGCCTTCAGAACCCCGAAGCAGTAAAGTCGGGCTGGATGTTTGTATTGGCCATCATCGGAGTTGCCGCCAATGGATATGCTGCCTGGCGTACCAAAGGTTCCACTTCCCTCAATGAAAAGGTGATTAGCTGGCACTTGCTTGAAGATGTTCTGGGATGGGTGGTTGTGCTGATTGTTTCGATCATTCTACAGTTTAAAGACTGGTATTTTTTAGACCCCGCCCTTTCCATTGCCATTACTCTTTTTATTCTATATGGAGTTGGCCGGAGGTTGTGGGACACGGTTTATTTACTTCTGCAAGGGGTTCCTGTAGGTCTTGATCTGGAGGAAGTAAAAAGGAAGTTGCAGAGCGTAAAGCATGTACAATCCATCCACCATACGCACGTTTGGTCTCTCGATGGCCAAAATCATGTACTCACAACCCATCTGGTACTGGAAAATATTACAGCATACAATCAAATAGACGAAGTGCGGGAAATGGTTCTGGAGGCCTTAGATAAGTATGATTTCGCCCATCATACTATACAAGTAGAGTTAAATAAAAATACCTGTAAAATGGATGAAGGATAGCCTTTAGACCATTCACACAAATTGGCTGGCTGCTCAAAGCAGACCGCAGATCAAAGCCAGACAAGGCGTATTCCTTCCAGCCCAAGAAATGGATTTGCTACCCCGGATGATCCCAGGGTTTAAAAATGGTGCCAACCTTATATGCGAGTCCCCTGCTAGTCTGAATGCAGCCGTTCGGGAGTTTTGTCGCAATCATTTTCCAGGACTTTTTTCCGTTTCTAAAGATAAAAGAGACTGTAAACAGTCATTTCGATCTTACCTAAGGCCTGGCAACTTTCCGGCCAATGAAAATGAAAACGCTAGTTGAAGGTTTTAGTAATTTTCCTATATTTAGCGGGAATTCCTTTTCAGGCCATAAGGGAAATATTACGAATAATGGCGAAATGGTAGTCAAAAAAAAATAGGTCTTGGATAGAAAAGTTAAGTGTTTTAAAACATGAATCTTGGTGATAAAAAAGAATCAAAACCTACCGCTAAGATTGTGTAAGCGTAATACGGGCCATGAGCTAAAGTCAGGTATTTTGCATCAATAAAAATTTGGTGCAGGCGGATAGTGAAGTGCTTCGAAATCCTTCAATACGCTTATATTTGATCAGTTTGAAAAAATCAGTAAGAAGACTTGTAATAGTTAGACCTACTCTATTTATTGTCACATCAAGATGGCGTGTTTGGGTTAAGCCTAAAGGTTTTGCAAAATACCTCTAACCGAGCAGCAAGGAGCTACCTAAGTTACGCGCTTGATAAGGTTTATGATTAGCACTTTGTACAAAGGATCCAGTTAACTGACAGTATAATGCCAAAAAATAATAGCTTATCCGGCAGAAAATGCCAACCCCGGCGCATTCCTGTTATCGAAAGCGCCAAATCCCGGATGACCGTTTTAACCTGTCAGGCGCGGGTTAATTTTCCATTAAACCATTGCCCGTTTATTTACCGGACGGTTGAGTGCTTACTGCTCGTTTTCTTTGCATCCTTGCTGTGGACATGTTCTCCGTCCAAAATCCCTTCTGATACATTTTTCGACGGCCGGTCATTCAGGGGTTGGAATGCCCACACAGAATCAGTTTGGCGGATCAAGGATGGCGTCATTACGGGTGGCAGTTTAAAGGGGAATCCGCAAAACGAATTCCTGGCGACGGACAAGGTCTACAAAAACTTTCACCTGCGGCTCGAATACCGCCTTGTTGGCACAGAAGGATTCGTGAATGGTGGCGTGCAGTTTCGCAGCCGGCGAACCACCAATCCGGCGAATGAGATGGCGGGTTACCAGGCAGACATCGGCGCAGGCTATACGGGCTACCTCTATGATGAGTCGCGGCGCAAACGTTTCCTGGCGGAAGCAGACGCTGATTTCGTTGCTTCGATTGAGCGGGTGGGCCAATGGAACCGATACGAAGTCATTGCCCGTGGCAAGCAGGTGACGATCATTCTCAACGGTCAAAGGACGATTACCTACCAGGAGCAGGAGGAAGATATTCCGCTGGAAGGACACATCGCCTTGCAGATCCATGGCGACAGCAAGGCTGAAATCTCTTTCCGGAACCTGCATATTGAGGAGTTGGATGATACCGTCGTTCCTCCCAATGGGGCTATCCTGAGTCGTTTCGGGACCTTACAGAACCGGTTGCCGGTTCCTGCCTTCGAAGAGGGCAACTTCCAGTTGGAAGAAGAAGATGTTGTCGTGTTTGTAGGTCAGGAAAACTTTGTGCGTGAGCAAAGGTCGGGTGAATTGGAGTCGCTGTTGGCGACAGGTTTTGCCAGGAAACGGCCCCGCTTTCGTTCGATGGCCTGGGAAGGAGATGTGGTCTATGAGCAATGGCGTGACCTGAACTTCGGGGATTGGGGCGATCAATTGGATGCTGTGGGCGCTACGGTGATCCTGGCCCAATTCGGTCAGATGGAAGCACTGGATGGACCAGGCCGACTGGCGGATTTCGAAGCAGCCTACAACCAGTTGCTGGATCAATTTACCCGCCGAACCCATAAGTTGGTGCTGGTGTCACCCATCCGTTTTGAAAAACCGCTTGCTTCCCATGCACCCGATCTTAGGGAAAGGAATGACGATCTTCAGTTGTATGTGCAATCGATGGAAAAGATCGCAGCTCAACGCAATGCGCTATTCGTGGATCTGACCAGGATGCGTTCCGGGAATCGGCTCACTGAGAATGGAATCCATCTGACACCGGAGGGGCTTCGCCGGGTGAGCGCAGAAATTGCCAGGCAGTTGGATGTTGAAATCGAGGAAATACCTTCGGATGCGGTCCGTCAGGCCATCGTTCAGAAAAACCGCCTTTGGTTCGATTTTTGGCGGCCGGCAAACTGGTCCTTTGTCTATGGAGACCGCGTGAATCAGATGTATGGGCAGGGGGCGGGGGCTGAGCCCTCGCTGCAGGTCGCTTTTGAGCAGCAGTTGCCCCTAGTGGAAAAAGCAGATGACGTCATTTACGATCGGATAGCAGGTAACGAAGCACCAAAAGTCTCGGTTGCTCCGGTGGTGTACAGTGAGATCGATGCCTTGACGCCAGAAGAACAACTGGCCGGGTTCACGACCGCAGAAGGGTATTCGGTCAATCTTTTTGCTTCAGAGCTGGAAGGAGTAGTGAATCCCGTGCAATTCGCATGGGACGAGCAGGGACGACTCTATGTGGCCTGTTCACCTTCCTACCCACAGACGCTGGCCGGGATGCCTGCGAAGGATTACATTCAGGTCCTGGAAGATCATGACCGTGACGGGGTAGCAGATAGTTCGTGGCGGTTTGCCGAAAACCTGAGCATGGTTCAAGGCATAGAACCTGGTGGAGATGGGGTCTACGTCTGCGATTTCGATCGAATTCTCTATCTCCGTGACACCGACGGGGACAAAAAGGCCGATGAGCGGGAGGTAATATTCTCCGGTTTCGGCGTAGGCGATACGCATCAAATGGTAAATAGTATTACGCATGGACCGGATGGGACACTGTGGTTCACCCAGGGACTGCACGCCATTTCCCGGGTGGAAACCCCGCATGGAGTTGCCCGTCTGGACCGGGCTGGGGTTTGGCGATATCGTCCACGCCGCCTGAAATTGGAGAGTTTCTTCGGAGGGGGAATGGCGGGCGCCAATTGCTGGGGCGTCGCTTTTGACGACTACGGCCAGGTCTTTCACAAGACCGGAGACCGCCCGGAAGGCTATTGGACCGTGCCCGGATTGGTTCCTTTTCCGGAACAAGACAACTCCCGCTACAAAGAAGATCCGAATACGGCCTACGAGAAGAACAATCCGGAGCAGTATCATGATGTAGGTCCTCTGTTTGAGACCTCGCCTAAAACAACCTCTCTGGAAATCATTGGAACATCAGCCATGCCCGAAGAGCTGCAAGGAGCGGCACTGATCGCCGGATACTTCGGGTCTGTGGTGGAATTGCACCAATTCGAAGATGCGGGTTCCGGATTTGCTACCAAACAGCTTCCCCGATTGATCAGCTCCTCCGATAACTCGTTTCGCCCGGTGGATGTCTCTGTGGGGCCTGATGGGGCTATGTATGTGGCCGATTGGTTCAACCCGATCATTGGTCACTACCAGGCGAGCTATGCTGATCCACAACGGGACAAGTCACATGGCCGTATCTGGAGGATTACAGCAGACTCCAGGCCGTCCTTTAACTATCCCGATCTATCTGTAATGGATGAGGGCCAACTGCTAGAACTTTTGGATTCTCAGGAGCGCTGGTTGCGCTACCAGGCGAAGCGATTACTTTACTACCAGCCAACAGAAACGGTTGTGGCCGCAGCAGATGCTTTGGAACTTCAAGATCGAAAAGACCAGTTTCTCCTCGAATTGATCGGGGTCTACCAGGCGCATGAAACTGTCCGACCGGAGTTGCTCGATCGCCTGTTGCGCTCGAAGGATTTCCGGATTCGGGCCTATGGTGCCCGTGTGCTGGGAGACTGGGCCTCCCGGCTGGAAGGTGGAGCCCTTGGTCGGCTAAGGCAACTGGTTAATGATACCCACGCCCGGGTCCGGTTGGAGGCAGTGATAGCCGCTAGCTACCTGCGGGAGATCCCTGCGATCGAAGTGGTAACTGCAGCACTCGAACATGAAATGGACCCCTTTCTACAGTACGCTTTGAGGCAGAGTGCACGATCCCTTCAGATGCTCTGGGAGACTCCATTTCAGGAGGGAGAACTTAGGCCAGCGTCCAGGATTCAGGAAAACTTTCTGCGCGAGCTGCTGGATCAGGGACCGGCTATCGTTTCAAGCGGCGAAGCCGTGTACGAAAAGGCCTGCCTGTCATGCCATCAGCCTGGTGGTAAGGGGCTACCAAAGGTGTATCCACCCCTGCTGGGCTCGAAGCGGGTCAAAGGAGAGGAAACAAAGCTCATCAAAATCGTACTCAATGGGCTTACCGGTCCCCTCGACGTAGCGGGAGAACAATACGGTGCCGGAACCCAGTCCATTCCCATGCCTCCCATGGGTGGAATGAGCGATCAGGAGATCGCAGATGTCCTTACCTACATCCGCAAGGAATTTGGTAACGGATCACCCGCAGTAGCTCCCGAAACGGTCGCGAAAACCCGGGCGGAGTACTCCGGACGAACCAAACCCTGGACCGCTCCGGAGCTGGACGACTGAACCGGATTTCCAATCCTAAGCCTTAACAGACAAAACGTTAATTGAGAGTCCACTATGAAATGATGCAATCCAGTTTCCGATGGGTCAGGCGTGGGAATATGTTCTTAGATACCCCCTGCAGGGTGTAGCATTTTTCTACACCCAACTATTTTTTCGGAAGCCGCATTGATCGCAGTCAAATTATTTAAAGATGGAAAATTAAGTACCGGACAGGCTGCTGAAAGCGTTGGAGTATCCAAAAGAACGTTTATTGAATTACTAGGAGAATATAATGTTTCCGTTTTTGGATATAACGATGAAGAGCTTGAGGAAGATTTAGAAAAAGTGGAATTCCATATTTCAAAATCTTGCGTTTATCGAAATTTGATACTAAATTTTCTCAACTCATAGAAAGTCTCAAAATAAGAGAATCTAAAGAAATC
This sequence comes from Cyclobacterium plantarum, assembly GCF_011290685.1. GTDB lineage: Bacteria > Bacteroidota > Bacteroidia > Cytophagales > Cyclobacteriaceae > Cyclobacterium > Cyclobacterium plantarum. Next base: position 850,203 of record NZ_JAANYN010000002.1, on the reverse strand, counting down.
ATACCTCCGAAATTTATCAATACCATTTTACTTAATGAAATGAAGGGATTTGTTGGCCTTAAAACAGATAGTTTAGAGCAAACAACAGCAAAACTGAATGCGGTTACTTCTAATATTCTCTATACCAATTTTGAAAGCAAAGTTGATCTATTGGAAGACATTTCGGAAGAAGAACGGACGAAATATAAAAAGGAGGTGGCAAATTCTATTGAAACGGTGGTCGGTCAATAAATGGATGTTCCCTTTATTCTGCTTTGTGGTTATTTTTTTGCAGCATAGTGTGATTCAAATATCCGGTATTTAAACAATGCAACTACAATAGATCCGCCAACACCGTTGCCGAGTAAGGTAATGAGAAGGAAAAGGATATAATTTGAAAATGAAATAGATGGAGAATGTAAGAAGGCACCAAAAACTTCTATGTTTCCGACAATGCTGTGATGAAAGCCTACGAAACCGATGGTGCCTGTTATCATCACTATTAAAAATATACGTGTGAATGCTTCGGTGGTGCTGTTCAATAACCAGGTCAAAAGTCCCATTAACCATCCTGCAAAGATCGCACTTAAAAAAAGCACCCAATAACTATGGTCCAGGATATGCGTTCCGATGGTAATCATGGTGTCATTTTCGAAAAGATGGAGTTGGGAAGCTAAACCTTCGATAAAAAAAATAAATAAAATCCCGCCCATTGTGTTTCCAATAATTACTACTCCCCAGATGCTCAATAATTCAAGAATAGTTCTTTGTCCGTTTAATACAGGCAGTGCTAAAACAGAGGTTTGCTCGGTATAAAGCACTGATTTGCCCAGAATCACCATGATAAATCCCAGGGGATAAACAAGGGCAAACATTTTGTAAATCAGGTTTTCATCCAATTTACCAATCAAAAGAAAATATAAGGTGCAGATTAATAAATAGCTAAAGCCTATTTCGAGCCCTGCAATGCAGGCACTCAGAAAGATGGCTCTTTTTTTTATTTTAAATATTTCCTCTCCCTCATGAATGACCCGGCTTAGGATTTCAGTGTACTTTTTAGAGCCTTCTACCTCATTCGATTTTTTCTCCAGATCCTGTTGGTGCTCTTTTTGTTCTTTATTTTCAGCTTTCATATATATTTCTGTGCGTTAAATTGGTATTAGGCCCTTGTTCAACCACTTCATCTGGTATAAAGTTATTCGATGCTTTTAAAAAACAGGCTTATCACTGGTAATAGTAGACTTATGATAGAACTAAGAAATCCACTTTTTATCACAAATCAATAAAGTTCCTTTGACCATCATGCCAACCTGAGTTTGACTAATGATAAGGAAAATAGGTGATAGGAAGGGTTTATAGGGGATCTTTTACCTTTTTTAATGGGCAATAATACTGCCTAAAAAATACTCGCTCTAGGGGGGTGCTGTATTGCGCCTGTGGCAGGTCCTACATTTTACCTGGAAGGGGTTCGGGGCAATTACCTAAGCCTTTGCCAGCTCCTTACAGGCTTTTACCAGTACGTCCAGCTCATCCAGCGTCGTATAGAGATTTGGACTAATCCTACAGCCATGGACATTAGAACCGTCGATGGCAACGGTGAAAATCTTGTATTTTTCCATCAGGATTTTCGCAAAATCAGCTGGTTTCAGGCCATCAATGCCTACATTTCCTATGCCGCAATGTCGCGCAGGATCCTCGGGCGTATTTATAATTACCCCCGGGATATCCCTGACTTGGCTGGTCCAGTAAGTTTGTAAATACCGGAGACGTTCTTCTTTTCTTTTTCCCCCAATGGCCTGATGGTAATCAATGGCATCGCTAATGGCCAGGTCGGTATAGGCCGGGTAGGTGCCAATATGGTTCAGGCGGTGAATGTCGTTGGGGTCTCGCTCCCCTTCGGCAAGCAAGGGCCAGACATGCTCCGCATTCCCTTTCTTTACGTACAAGAGGCCCGCACCAAGCGGCGTGCTCAGCCATTTGTGAAGGCTGGTCCCGTAATAGTCGCAGTTCAGATCGGGTAGGTTAAACTGGAAATGGGCAAAGGCATGCGCCCCGTCCACCAACACCTGCACCCCTTTGCTATGGGCCATGTCACAAATTTTCCGCACCGGCAGGATCTGCCCGGTGATGTTGATCATGTGCGAAATCATTAATAGCCGTGTCCTGGGTGTGATGGCAGCCGCATAGAGCTCCACAATTTCTTCGTCGGATTGGGGCAGGTTCGGAACGGATACCACCTTATTTACCACACCGTACCGTTTGGCGGCCAGTTTGAACTGATTCAACATGGCGCCGTAGTCCTGCTCGGCCATAACGGCCTCGTCTCCTTCCTTCCAATGAATACCGGTAATGATCAAATCCAGGGACTCGGTGGCGTTTCGGGTGATGACCACCTCCTCGGGGCTACAGCCGCCCAATTCCGCCAAACGGGCAGTGGTGGCCGCTTTGTTTCCCTTGCGCTCGTTTCGCATGTACCATGATCCCTGGTAATTTACCTCCCGCACATGCCCAATTAAATTTTCAAGGGTTTCCTGCGGGACAAAACAATAAAAGCCGTTTTCCAGGTTGATATAATCGGGTTTGAGCTTGTATCCAGCCCTTATCCCCGCCCAGAAGTCTTCGTTGGAGGCAAGTTGGGAGGGGGGTATATGCTCAAAACGGGACAGGAGCTGGCCAAAGGAATTGACGCCGGGGCTGGCCGTAGCACCCAGTGCCAAAAGGTTTTTCAGGAAGGTTCTTTTTCTCATCTTCTGGAAAGTTTGTTTAAATATAAGAAAAAAACAACCGGGTTTAAAAAGGAGAATTACACCCATTGGAAGGAAGAGCTTGTCGGAAATTATTCCGGAACACGGGGATTGGAAGATGTTAAAAATGTTGGCTTTCAAAAAATCAGGACTTGTACCGCACTTTACTCAAGGGTAGTTCTGTTTCAACTTTGGAACACAATAATCCATTTACCGGCATAAATTCAAGTGTTTTACAAATTAAATATTTTTTATTTTTAGATTACGAAATTTTCTGTGATACTTAAGGCGTAATCAGAAACCTATTTCTGAGCGGTGAATTGATAAGTTGGTTTTTTAGTAATTCATTAAAGAGCAGGACGGATACCTTAGCCGTTGGCACGATTGTCATTGGGAGTTCCGGGTTAAACTGGCTAAAATACCATACCTTTTTGATAAAATATAGGACTGTAATTTTTAGCCGATCATGTAATTTTGACAGGTATTATTTAATTGGATGTTCTTATAAAGTTTTGATATAAATAAAAATTACAACATTAGTTAGCTGAAAAGGAACAACCAAGGTTCCGGGCATGCCGAAGGCTGAATGGGTACAGCATAAAATACATGGATTTATTTCGATTGAATTAGGTTAATTGGTCAGTCTTCTGTTTTATATTTCCCTATTCGGTTTTTCAGTGTGTGCGGACTTTGGTTTACTATTAATGGCATAGACCTGGCAGTTTTTTGAAAATCTGCCAGGTCTATATCATTTTACAGCTTAGGAGTTGGTTCAATTTGATAGGTATTAAAAAAATGACCATTTTTGATAAAACCGGAATAAGCAATTGATTCATCAAAAAGAATTATGCTGCCACTGCCTTTATTACTAACCTTCATTCAATGAACGTAGACCAGTTAACCACCGATTTTTTACCAAAAGAACTTGTATTCAAATTGTACAAAATCCCCGTTGGGGACTATCAACAGCAAATCGATCTGGTAAGCAGCTACGCAGAGACCATAAAAGCAAGCGTGGATCCTGATGTGTTTGCTGTAAAACTTCACCATCAACTCGGTTTCTGCTATTGGCAATCAGATGTTTACCCTCAGGCGATTGAACATTTTAAAATAGTAATCGAAAATTTATCAGCTCATCACTACCCTTCTCTTTATTTTCAGGTAATAGGCCTACTGATCCGGTGCAATCGCTTGCTTTCGGAATTTAAAGAATCCTTTTACTGGATCGAAATGGCCTTCAATAACCTTAGGGCCACAGCATCCTCCTTTGAGAAATTAAATATTTTAAAAGAATACTTGGATGTTTTGACCGATGCCAACAAACCCTTTAACAAGGATTATGAACCAATAATTGAGTATATAATTTCCGATTTGGGTTTTCCACAAAAGTTAACCGATCCCATCGAAACGATAATTGCCATGCGTGATGCCAATCATGTCTGGAACCACAAACTAAGTGAACTTGCCATTTCACGTGCGCAAATAGAAGATACGAATCAAATAAAAAAGGACTATAAAAATTTCAGGAAGCATTGCCCGATTGAATGGTATAGAAAATATGCTGAGGACGCAATCAATAAAAGAAAGGGAAATTAACCATGATCATTGGCTTGTCATAAAATAGTTGTGATTGAACGGTAAATTTTGTTTTATTCAGCTTTATTCAAGAAATCCACATGAAAACTCCGATCAAACTGTTTGTTGTTGCCTTTGCCGGAACGTTGTTTCTCTTTTCTTGTAAGGAACAAGCAAGCCGCCCTAATATTATATTTATCCTTACAGACCAGCAAAGTGAAAGCATGATGAGCAGTTCCGGCAATGAATACCTGCAAACCCCTGCCATGGATTATATTGCCAACAATGGCATTCGCTTTACCCGTGCCTATGTGACCAATCCGGTATGTTCTCCCTCCCGGGTAAGTTTGATGACGGGAAGGTTCCCTGGCTTTTACAAAGACTCCAATGGCAATCAGGTAAGAAATAATGCCGGCGCTATGGATATTCCAGCAAACAGCCCGGAGGCATCCCATGAAAATTTAGCCGGATACTTAAAAAAGGCAGGGTACGATTTGGTGTATGGGGGCAAACAGCACCTGCCGGCGTTCGTGGATCCGGACCTGACAGGCTTTGAGGTGCTTACAGAAGATGCAAGAGGGGAATTGGCAAGCAAGGCTGCCGACTACATCAGAGAAGATCACGATAACCCCTATTTTATGACCGTATCCCTGATCAACCCGCATGACATTTGCTTTATGGCCATAAGGGATTTTGCAGATTCCACTTACCTGCAGCAGTTGCAACGAAATTTTCAAACGGAGTTAACGCTGCTTGACAAAGCCCTGGAGATGCCGGAAGGCGTAAGTCGGGAGGAATTTTTTGAGCACTATTGTCCTCCTCTACCTCCCAATTTTGAACCCCAGGAAGACGAGGCAAAAGCCATTGAGTTGTTTCTGAAACGTGATCCCCGTTCGTTTCGGACTGGGGCCCGGGAAGAATATACCGAAGAGCAGTGGCGCATGCACCGCTGGGCCTATGCCCGATTGACAGAAATGGCCGATGCCCATGTTCAGGTAATCCTGGATGCGCTTACAGAGAGTGGAACCGAGGAGGAAACCCTGGTTATTTTCAGCAGCGAACACGGGGACATGGATGGATCTCATAAGCTGGAACACAAAAACGTATTGTATGAGGAATCGGTAAAAGTGCCATTTACCGCCATGTGGAAAGGGAAAATACCGGCCGGTCAGGTAGATGTGCGACATCTGGTTTCCGTGGGATTGGACCTTTTGCCGACAGTGGCGGATTATGCCGGGATAACAGCGGAAGCGGATCCCCGGGGGAGAAGTTTAAGGCCCTTATTTGAGGGCAGGGAGATTGATTGGAGAACCTCCCTGGGCATTGAAGGAGAGATCAGCAGGGCGGTGATCCGGGATGACGGTCTGAAATACATCCGCTATGATGCCGCCGGGTTTGAAGAGCGGCTGATGGATCTGAGGAAGGATCCTTATGAGACCACTCATTTTACCCATGATCCGGCATATAGGGAGGAGTTGGAAAAGATCCAGACTGAGTTTGAGGAATCCTGGTTTGAAGGTCATTAAAAATAGGATGATCGCATAGCATTCATTGTTGTACACTGCAAAATAGAGAGAAGACGAAGATGAACACAATTAACAGGACGATGACAAACATCTGCTCGGACAACTTGGCTGAGAGCAGAGAATTCTATACCAAACTGTTCGACTTTCATGTGGATTATGATAACGATTGGTTTGTGCACCTGATTTCAAAAGATAAACAACTTGAACTGGGAATTATTAAACGAACCAGTGAAATGATCCCTGAAGGCTACCAAAATAATCCGAAAGGATTTTATCTGACCTTTGTCGTCGAAAATACTGATCAGGTATTTAAACTGGCAATAGAGGAAGGTCTTGACATCCTAAGTGAACCGACGGACACATTTTACGGACAAAGGAGATTATTGCTTAAAGACCCAAATGGAACATTGGTAGATGTTTCTTCTCCCATGCCAAATTTCGACAATAAGTAAAACGCAGGAGGGAGGCCCCTATGAAAACAAGAAACGGCAGCTATCATCGTGGCCATCTTGGTTACGGTGAGACGGAAATTGCTCCGAAAATACCAGGTTTTCCTTTCTACGGCCCATTCCATAAACCATAATCAATTTATCATGAAACAAATTGCTTTTATTTTACTTGTATTTAATCTATGGTTTTTTCCGGAAGTATGTGCTCAAAAAAGACCGAATATACTCCTCATCATGGCGGACGATATGGGCTATTCCGATATGGGAAGTTTTGGGGGAGAAATCGCCACCCCAAACCTGGACATGCTGGCTGAAGGGGGGATAAAATTTACTCAGTTTTACAACGCAGCCAGGTGTTGTCCCACCCGCGCATCCTTACTCACTGGAATGTATCCCCACCAGGCAGGTATAGGCGGAATGACCAACGACCGGGGCGTTCCTGCTTACAGGGGAGACCTGAACAAACAATGTGTGACCATAGCCGAAACGCTAAAAGAGAGTGGCTACCGAACCTTTATGTCTGGAAAATGGCATGTGACCAAGCATGTGGATATTTGGAGGACCTGGTTGACGGAGGATCAGAAAATACGTACATCCAAGGATAATTGGCCGCTGCAGCGGGGTTTTGAGGAATTTTTCGGTACCATCCATGGTGCCGGCAGTTACTACAATCCGGCTACCCTGACCAAAAACAATATGCCGGTAGATGCAGGGGAGGGCTTTTATTATACAGATGCCATTAGTGAACATGCTTCGGAGTTCATCAGAAAATTTGGAAAAGGGGACCCGGATGAAAAGCCCTTTTTTGGTTATATTGCCTATACGGCACCCCACTGGCCTTTACATGCTTTGACCGAGGACATTGAAAAATACAAAGGCAAGTATGACAGGGGCTGGGATAAGATCCGTGAAGAGCGAATGGCCAGGATGGAGGCCATGGGCTTGATTCATCCCGAATGGAAATTGAGTGTTCGGGACCCGGATAATCTTTCCTGGGAAGAAACCGGAGACAAGGAATGGTGGGCGGCTTGCATGGAAGTCTATGCGGCCATGGTAGACCGGATGGATCAGGGAATTGGAAGCATCATACAGGCATTGGAAGAAACCGGCCAATTGGACAATACTTTGATATTCTTTTTGCAGGATAACGGGGCTTGTCACGAGGTTTTGACAGATAACTGGCCCAGGTCCTTGCATTTCCCTGCCTTTCAGCGGGATGGCAGCCCCTTGCTCAGGGGCAACGATGTCACTGTGATGCCTGGTCCGGAAAGTACCTATATGAGTTATTCTTCCGAATGGGCAAATGCCAGCAATACGCCTTTCAGGCTTTACAAACACTATATCCATGAAGGGGGCATTTCCACTCCGTTGATTGCCTATTGGCCGGAAGGTATACAGCAAGCCTCACGGAATTCAGGTCAACTGGGGCATATCACCGACATCATGCCTACCATTGTAGAAGTGTCTGGTGCCAGTTATCCGGAAGAATACAAAGGGGAGAGGATCAAGCCCATGGAAGGGCAAAGTCTGGTGCCGGTATTTCGAAATCAAACTTTTGATCACCATGCCATAGGATGGGAGCATGAAGGGAACCGTGGTTTCAGGGATGGAAAATGGAAGTTGGTGGCAACCAACCGTCCGGAGGCAGAATGGGAATTATACGACATAGAAGCTGACCGTACGGAACAGCAGGATTTGGCAACGGTACGACCCCAGATTACAGCGGCCATGATTCGAAAGTACAGCGAATGGGCCAATCGGGTAGGGGTGGTTGATTGGGGAAACCGGTAGCTTGCTGGTTACCAAATGGATAAAATTCAAGATATACATTTGATTTTTGTTTTTGGAAAAGCCTCGGGAGGGGGGCGATATTTGAGAATTTCCTGGAATGTTTGCCCATACTATCAAACCCAGATCAGACGGAATGAATTCTGCTGACAGGTAACTAAGCCCACAGAATCTCCTACGACTTGGAAAACTAGTAAATCAGAAGTTGACTTTTACGAATTTAAGTGGTGCCGAATCCCTCAATGTGGCCGAAGTCACAACGGTGGTATGTGATTACCTGCGGCGGCATTAGAGAGGATAGGGATGATACCATTTAAATTCATTTAATTTTTTGGAAATTAATTTTATTTTTCGTAGTTAGAAGAAAATTTTATTAAGCAAAGTACTTTTTATTCAGGTTTTTCTTAAATAAATGAGATTCACACAAGTGAGGAGGGTGGACAGGGAACCAAAGAATTTTTACTTAATAAATGATTAAAAACTTGCTGGGCTGGTGAATTGAGCCAATTTGGGAGCGTGCTGTTTATATTAAAGCAAATTGGTTTTTGAAGAGCTATTAATAAAATGAGTCCCAGCGGATATAAATGATAACGTTCAACCACCAAAATAGAAATTGATGAAGGTATTCTCTGGTCTCCTGATTCTGGTCTTGTTTGCAACCTCCTGCACCACCTACCAGGCCACAGTAACAAAACACGATGAATTAAACTACAGTGCCATACGCGTATATCCAGAATGGACCTACAAAAAGCCAAAAGGAAAAAAATGGATAGCACCCCTAATCGGATTAAGCATCGGGGGGGCTTATGGATACCAAACCGAATTTACCTACGACGGTCAGACTTTTAGAGAAGCCGAAAATGCAGCTATATGGGGAGGTGTAGGTCTGCTTGCGGGAGCAATGGTAAATGGAATACTTTTTCCGAAATATGCGGCGAGACGGAAGCAAACGTTTGAATTGTCACAAAGTGACAAATGGGTAAAGAGTTTTAATTCAACTACCGGAATCAATTATGTGATTAGTCAAAAAGAGTTAAACAATACCTTGGTTCTTGTGCCGGAAGAGAAAATCCGAGAGCTACGACAGCAGGCACAAGTACTCCGAAATGACTTGAACCAGGCCACACCAACGATAGGTTTTGATGAACTTCAAAGTTGGAAAGGAAACTTACAAAGGGAGTACTCCGTGCTGCCTTCGTCTGAAATTAGCGATTTATCCCTGTTGATCTCGACCAATGAAACCAAAGTAGCCAATATCGACCTTCTAGCAAAAGCCCAGCAGCTACAATCCTTGAAATCGGATTTGAATTCCGTTAACGTGTTAAATGCGTTTAGCGGTACCAATGCGCTTCTTTACGCCAAAGCCGATGCCCTAACTCAACGGAGGGCTAACGATATCATATTTACAAGAATTACTGATATTTTCAACCAAATTTTACCTGAAGAAAAAAATAAATTGGCATCGATCGAATCTGGAAAAGAAGGGATTGGTCCCATCAATACGTTTTATCAATTGTTTACGCAAAAATATGGGAATCTGCTTGCTTACGAAGAGGTTAAGGAGTTAAAGATGCTAGTTGAAGCCAAGAAAAGCTCGATGCTAACAGCTATTGCAAGAGAAATACGTCTTGAAATCGACAATGCACAAAGTGTCAATCAGCTCGAAACCATCAATAGTACCTACCTTTCTCACGTCGATACAGGAAATAGTCTTATTGCTTCACTAAATGAGAGAATAGTAGCCCGGAAGCAGGAGATTATTGAGGAAGAAAAAAGGCGTGAGCTCGCAAAACAGCGGGCAGAGCAAGAACGCAGAGACCAAATCAGAAAAGAGGAGGAAGCAAAAAGAAGAGTTATTTCACAAAATAATGCCGTAGTGGACAGGCTAAGAAGAGACTTACGGATTGAATTTGAGTCAAATTTCCCCACTTTTGAAGAACTACAGGCCATTCTCCAAGCCTATATCAAATTAATAAACGATGATGGGGAGTATTTTGTCAGCGATGGCGAATATTTTGTCAACCTGGTCGAACGAAAAGGTTTTATGCGTAGGGGGATGAACAATATTTCCTATGCTGTTGAGACTTTTGAAAATAGTAGAGGTTTTACTTTAAGGGCAGCCGCTTACGGTGCGAAGAATGCAGCAAAGTTTACAAATGTTTCATTAGAAATTCCAAATCCGTCCAAAGAAATGATTCGGATGTACAAATTAGAGCTGGTTTCAAACTACCGAAATACCTTTCGGTCTGGCATGAATCCCTACGAAGACGCCGAAGCGGGGGATTTATATGTGGATAGTGGCAAAACTGTGTACGAGTACGAAATTGATAAAGACGGCGAATTGGTCATTGAGGTACGAAAGAATACCGATGCAATTTGGCCCATTATGGCAGAACGGATTAGCACGAATACGATCAAAGTTGATTCCTTTTCAAATTTCACCGATATCTCGGTTCGGGAAGGTCAACTTGTCGAGATTGAAGCTTCGGGATCCATTAAGTTGGGAGTGTTTTCCGTGGATTGTTACCCGGAAGGAATAAATGGCTTTCGGTACAATAACGTGGACCAACGTTTTAATCATGGTTGTCTGATTGGAAAAATCGGTAACGACGGAGAGTGGTTTTATATCGGTAGGAATAAAACCTTCACAGCACCAGCTTCCGGAGTTCTCCATTTGCGTATCAATGATGACGTAGAAATTGATAATAGTGGGTATTTTACTGTAAGTTATTCAGTAGAATAGCCTGTATTTTTCCCTGGGAGGGAAACGTATCCCTGTTTGTGAAACCGAAATAAACCGCTTTATTTGAGCTTCGTATCCGTATTCCGGGTTGGAGCAGGGGAAATTTCCTTCCTGGCAGCGATTTGTAAGACTACTCAGATACACTGGCTCTTGACCGGATATATCCTTCGATCGCTTTGAACGATGCGCCATTTAAGGACGCTATCCTTACCAATGGCTACCTGCTAATCCAGCGTACCTGGCAGCCGGGAGATCGGGTAACCCTTTCTTTTCCCATGAAGGCGAGGGCTGTGATCGGCCATCCGGAGATCGAAGACACAAACGGCAAGGTAGCGTTGGTCCGCGGGCCACTCGTTTATTGCATGGAAGAGGTGGACAATCCGGACTATTTTCGGGACAAGGAAAATCACCGTATCCATTACAAAACCCTGGAAAGTGCGTTTGAGAGCGACCTTCTCGGAGGGGTGGTCGCCCTTACAACTTGTGCTTCAAACGCCAAAAACGAATACCTGGACCTAACCTACGTACCCTATCACCGATGGGCTAACCGAGCAAGCGGGAAGATGCAGGTATGGGCACGATCGGAATGAAAGGCGGCCTTTGGCGAGTCAGGCGACCTTTCCTCGACGAATGGCCTCCATTAGAAGCAGATTTGGAATTATCGACCATTTCTACTTGCTCCGGCAGACTATGATTTTTAGAAAATCGGAAAGAAACGATTTCCACCGGTATTTATAAAAGCATCCCTTGTTAACATACAACACATTTTAGTTAAAAAACAGGATAATTAACACAGGTGGTCTTGATACTTTTATCCATAAATAAGTTCGATAACAAAATGGTATCAATTGGGCATGCCATTACCTTCCAAAGCGATTGGTTATGAGTATCATTCTAAAAGTAATTTTGGGGATCATGACGGGAACGTTTGGGTTCTACTATATTAGGGATGTTTTTAGAAATAGAAAGGTGTTTTCCGGCAAACCATGGTCAGGTCTTTTAGCAACCGGATTTGTTACCAATTTTTTCGACACCTTGGGGATTGGGAGTTTTGCGCAGCAGACCGCTATTTTTAAGTTTTTTAAGCTTGTCGATGACCGGCTGATCCCCGGTACAATGAATGTTGGAAATACAATTCCTACAGTAACGCAGGCCTTTATATTCATGACAGTAGTTCAGGTGGACCCCATTACCCTGGTCAGCATGGCAACAGCCGCACCTTTGGGCGCATTGCTTGGTGCGGATATTGTTTCCAGGATGTCACGCCGCGGTATACAGATGGGACTTGGTTTCGGCCTGTTGGCGGTGGCCCTGATTATGATAGCTGGATTTTTAAATTTGATGCCCGTAGGTGGGGAGGCCATAGGATTGACAGGTTGGAAACTGGCACTTATAGTTGGGATGAGCTTTATTTTTGGTGCCCTCCAAACCGTAGGGGTCGGGTTTTATGCACCCTGCATGGCGATGGTCTATGCGCTTGGCATGCATCCGCTCACCGCCTTTCCAATAATGATGACTGCAACTGCCATGTTAATGTCAGCTGGCGGGGCTCAGTTTGTCAAAAAAGGAGCCTATGACAGGAAAGTTTCCTTTTCGCTATCGATTGCCGGAATTATGGGCGTGTTTCTGGCCGCTTTTGTTGTCAAATCGTTACCCCTGTTAATGCTCAAATGGGTGGTCTTGTGTATCATTCTCTATACATCGGTATGGATGTTTCTTTCCGCCATCCGAAAAGAAGGGGAGTCGAAAGTCCAGGTATTGTGATACGGATGAAATTTATACTCCTATCTTCTATTCTTGTCTAGTTGTGTACCAGTAAAACACTTGCCCGGGAAAAAGCCAATCCCCCCAAACATCATCCTGATTTTCTGCTCAAGAACGGGAGAATATCATGAAGAGCACCTATAATTTGACCCGCTTTCCGGAAAATATTGAATTGTACAACTTAAAAGAAGATCCGGGGAAAGTTTGGATGTCTCTGATGATCACCTTGAAATCGTGGACCGCTTGTTTGCAATGGCCCAGGCAGAAAGAAAGGCACTTGGACAGTACGAACAGTACGGGCCGGAGGTCCGAAAAGCGCTTTTAATAGAAAATCCCAAATACCTTTTCGATTAGCTCTAGCAAAGAAAGGTGTAAGTTTGAGCACCCACCTGATGCTTATTTATTATATACACAAAAACAGGCTTACAATGTAATGTAATAGGCACCTAAACCCGGTATCTTTTTGAAAATCTGGTAGTTTACTAATTTCATAATTCAAGCATTATTGTGGTAAAAGGCAAAATACCACACAATATGGTTAAGATATTGGATGCATGGAGAGAGCCATCTTAATAGCTTTATCCTCATCAATAAAACATATTGTTATGAAAACAAATTATACTATAGAAAGCGAAAGATTTGGTCGCTGTTTTGAACATGACCGGATTGAGCAAAGAACCATCCCCAATTTACGGGCCTGGGCAGTTTATTGTTTGTCACTGGTATTTATCTTTCCGGTGGCTTCTTTCGGTTTAACGGACGCAGGCAGTGATATTATCAGGAAAGAAAATGGTGCATCTCAACTTACCCTTGGAAATGCCTCCTACGGTAAATTCGATGAAAATTTATCTGCGCTCTTAGCGGATATCCAGGTTTCAGGAACTGTAAAAGATGATAGCGGCGATCCCCTGCCCGGTGCATCCGTTACAGTGGCCGGTACCACCCTTGGTACGGTAACGGATATTGATGGGAAATATACGCTTGAAGTGGACGAAAATGCCACATTGATTTTTTCTTTTATAGGTTTCGAACCTCAGGAGGTGGCTGTTGGCAACCAATCACAAATAGATATCACCCTGCAGGCCAATTTATCCTCCCTGAATGAAGTCGTCGTTGTTGGCTACGGTACCAAAAAGAAGATCAATTTGACCGGGGCGGTGTCTACGGCAAGAGGCGAGGACATGGCAAATCGTCCGGTAACCAACGTGCAGCAGGCCATGCAGGGGCTGGTAAGTAACCTGGTCATTCAGCCGAATACGGCAGGAGGAGAGCCTGGAGCGGATATGGCCATGACCATCCGTGGTTTAGCATCCTTTGAAGGAAACACCGCACCCTTTGTCCTTGTGGATGGGGTTCCTATGGGTATCAACGACATTGACCCTAATGATATTGAATCGGTTTCTGTATTGAAGGATGCCGCCTCAACTTCTATCTATGGGGCAAGGGCAGCTTACGGGGTTATCCTGATTACCACGAAAAAGGGAAGTAAAGGATCTAGGATTTCCTATTCCACGAATGCCGGGTTTAGTTCGCCTACCATATGGCCGGAGTTACAGGGAGGTACTGCCTGGGCACATGCACTGAATGATGCAAGGACCAATTTTGGTGCTTCTCCATTTTATCCGGAAGAGGCCATAGCCCGTTTGGAGCAGAATCTGGCCAATCCGGGAAGTGCTCCCGGGATGTTGCCCAATGCATCAGGCGATAATTGGGACATATTGAACACCGGTACCATGGGTGTAGCGAATGATGGGATCAGAGATTTGATCATGAAGAACAACTCCTTCAGAGTGAAACACAACTTATCTATTTCTGGGGGTAACGAAACCATGAATTATTATTTGTCCGGCGGCATGTATGATGAAGAGGGGTTATTGAGATTTGGTGATGAGTCATTTAGTCGATTTAATGTGGACGCCAAGATCGGGGCCAAGGTCACCGATTGGATGAACCTTGATCTTTTTGTAAAATACAAATCTGAAAATGAAGATTTTCCCTGGAATCAAAACTTTGGCCGTGCCTGGTACATGAACTGGATTGGGAAAATAAAATTTGGCACACCTGCCAAATATCCCGGGACAGATATTTGGACCCAACAGACCAATGTGGAGGCCTGGAGAAGAGTTCGGCAAACAATCACAGATAACCAGCTGGTCCTTTCACCCAAAATAGAAATAAAACCCATAGAGGGTTGGGTGACGACTGTACAGCTGAATTATACGTCCACCCAGGTTGAAGACACAAGGACTTCGTTACAATATCCATGGGTCAGACCTGGTGATGGTACTAATTTCGCCGGTGGAGATGTTGAGTTTATACCGCAAAACCGGGAATCAACAGAATACCACAATGAACTGAGAAGAAATACCTATCTCTCCCCAAACATTTATTCCTCTTACTCAAGGATATTGGGAAATCATGACCTTCAATTGATGGTAGGCTATCAACAAGAGGAATATACCTTTAGTAATTTAGGTGCAAGAAGTTTCTTCTTACTGAGTGATGCCATTCCATCGATCAGTACCGCAGTCGGGGATCAGTTGGTTAATGACGGCATAGGACACTGGTCTACAAGAAGCTTTTTTGGCAGATTTAATTATATTTTTGACGAAAAGTACCTGCTTGAAGTAAACATGAGGACGGATGGATCATCCAGGTTTGAAGAAGATGAAAGATGGGGATTTTTCCCATCGGTATCGGCCGGATGGATTCTTTCGGAAGAGAACTTCATGTCATCATCTGGTTTATTCGACCTGTTAAAATTAAGAGGCTCCTACGGAACATTGGGTAATCAGGATGTGGCCAATTATTTATTCATCCCCACCATGCCGATTAATCAAACCAACAACTGGCTATTTGGCAATCAACGGGCCTGGACCGTTCGTGCACCCAATCTGAATAGTGTGAATTTATCATGGGAAACTGTATCCACATTAGATTTGGGCATTGATGCCTCCTTAATGAATAATCGATTGGGCGTTTCTTTTGGTGTATATGAAACAAGGACCTCAGACCTTGTAGGCCCAGGACAGCCCCTTCCAGCTGTATTGGGATCAACAGTGCCAAAAAGGAACGAAGGAGAAATAAAAACACGTGGATGGGAGCTTGAGCTTTCCTGGAAAAATCAGGTAAGCCCGGATTTCCGCTATGAAATCAGAGGCCAATTGGCCGATTACAGAAGCACCGTGGTGGACTATAATAATCCGACCGGATTATTAAATACTTTTTACCCCGGACAGGACCTTAATGAGATTTGGGGATACCGGTACGACGGACATTTTCAAACAGAGGCTGAAATTAATGAAGGCGTAGACCAAAGCTTTATTTATTCCGGCTTGTGGAGAACGGGGGATTTCAGGTATAAGGATCTGAATGGAGATGGTAAAATTGATATAGGCAACAATACAGTAGGAGATCCCGGAGACCTTGAAATAATAGGAAATACCACACCGCGATACACTTATGGTTTTAACTTGAACGCACAATATAAGAATTTTGATGTTTCTGTGTTTTTCCAGGGAGTGGCAAAACGAGATTGGACATTTGGAAACAGTTCCGTATTCAGGGGGCCTGCCGCAGGACCCATGCACAATAATGTCTTAGAGGATCATATGGACTATTGGCGTGATGAGACTAGTGCTTTGGGTGCCAATCCAGACGCCTATTTCCCCAGACCCTATGCCCAGTTTTTTGGTGAAAATGCAAAAAATTACGGAACTCCCACTGATCACCTTATTCAAAATGCGGCCTATTTAAGGCTTAAAAACCTGCAAATCGGGTA
Source organism: Cyclobacterium plantarum (assembly GCF_011290685.1). Classification (GTDB taxonomy): domain Bacteria; phylum Bacteroidota; class Bacteroidia; order Cytophagales; family Cyclobacteriaceae; genus Cyclobacterium; species Cyclobacterium plantarum. The sequence continues at coordinate 833,854 of NZ_JAANYN010000002.1, read as the reverse complement.
TTCACTTCCTCAAAAAATTGCGGAAAAAGTGTTACTGACCAATGCCAGAATCTTTGTGTCCGGTGAGAATCTTTTGACCTTTACCGATTTGATGTTTTTTGACCCGGAGGCACTTGCCGGAAGATGGTACGGGGCTGGTGATGCTTATCCATTGAGCACGACCATGTCTGCAGGCTTAAACCTTAACTTCTAAAATACAACGTCATGAAAAAAATATTTTATATACTTATAGGGGTTATGGGAATAACAATGTATTCCTGTCAGGATGATTTTCTGGAGAGATCACCCCTCGATCAGATATCCGATCCGGAATTCTGGAACAGTCAATCCGATCTGGAATTATTTCTTAACTCGTTTTATGACTCCTTTCAGGGATGGCCGGCCTCCGGAGGTGGTAAGGCACCGACCAAGGACGAAGGAACTGACTTTGCTTTAGAAGGGCTCAATGCTTTTGGAGGCACTTTCACACAACGTATGGACGGTGTTGTAAATGTTCCGGGCTCTGGAGGTGGCTGGAATTGGGGAAATATCCGAAACATCAACTATTTTCTTGCTAATGTTGATCGTGTTCCCGAAGGTGGAAACATGAGAGACCATTATGTTGGTGAGGGACATTTTTTCAGGGCATGGTTTTACTTTGACTTGTTTAAGGATTTTGGAGCTTTACCAATCATTACAGTTCCGGTTACGGCTGAAGATGAGGACATCCTTTATGGCAGCCGTGCCAACAGAACAGAGGTTTTTGATTTTATTCTAAGTGATATTGATATGGCCATCTCCCTGATGGATCATAGCCACCAACTGGCAACACCAGGAACCCGCTTGAGTAAAGATATTGCCTTATTGTTTAAAGCAAGAGCAGCACTCTATGCAGGTACCTGGGAGAAATACCATCAGGGCTCTGTTTTTGAAGGACAAACCGATGGTTCCGCCTATTTGCAGGAAGCCGCTGATGCAGCAAAGCAGCTCATGGATGATGGGAATTTCTCTCTCATAACAGGAGATAGCAGCAGCGTCTATTTTGAACTCTTTAACCAGGTAGACTATGCCGGCAACCGGGAAGTGATTTTTTACCAACATTTCGATAGGGCAGTAGGAGATAGCTTTAGCAATCAATTGTGGAATTGGCCAAATGGTTATGGATATACCTACGATGCGTCAAGATTTTATCTGAGCAACGATGGCTTGCCCATAGCTGTTAGCCCTAATTTTGTTGGGGATGAAACTTTAGATATCCTTGAAGTGAACCGGGACCCACGACTTGCCCAGACATTTATGGTTCCGGGTGATATCCGAAGGATAGAAGGAACGGATACACTTCTTTATGTAAATCCAGATGTAGACAATAGTGGTACAGGTATAGAGTCACAAAAATTCCGGCACATTGTGGTAGATCCTGCACAAGGCATTAACAATGGAAATGTGGATTATATTTTCATGCGCTACGCCGAAGCATTGTTGATTTATGCCGAAGCAAAAGCCGAATTGGGTACATTGACACAAGCGGATGTTGACATGACCATCAATCAGTTAAGAGACAGGGTGGGAATGCCACACCTTACTATCGGTAACATCACCTCCGACCCCAACTGGCCTGATTACGGTTATCCATTGACCGACGTTTTACAAGAAATCAGAAGAGAACGTGTAGTAGAATTGTTTGCAGAAGGGTTTCGGTTTGATGATTTGATGCGTTGGAGAGCACATGAGTACTGGATGGGCGAACGATTCGTAGGCACATTTGCTACTCCCGAATTAAGGGCTTTATCTAATGTTCCGGTCAATGCCGACGGATTCTTTGATCCCTTTCAGAACAGGTTAAGTGGACCGGATGGAGGATATGGATTTGACCCGGAGCGAGACTACCTCATGCCCCTCCCCACCAATGAACTGACGTTAAATACCAACCTGGACCAGAATCCGGGCTGGTAAGAACATGCCTTTTTCTACCTAGCGGAAAAGCCATCATTTCAACAATCCAGGTCAAAGGTCTTCCGACCTGCGACCTGGATTGATTTTTCCAGTTTATTCCCCAACTAGATCAGGGATTGTGCTCATTTTCATGAATCGTAAGGGATTGAACCATTGATGAACCTATTTCTCCACAAAATAATACTGGCGCTAAGCTGCTGCAACCATGACAAGCAATCATTGAAACCAGTTAAGTATGAGTAAGAAGCAATTTCTTTTAGTTATCATATGGCCGCTACTCATGTTCAACCAAGCCTTGAGTCAGCAAAAAAAAAATGACTTTGGATGATTTTGAAGCACCAATAGGAGAATGGTTTGAATGTGGGGAGGTAAAATTAAATTCGGTAGACGCTAAACGATTAACAAGCCTTAGAGGGGAGGGAGTATTTGTTAATGGAAAGGCTGGCCGGATCATCAATCTTATTAGCAAAGAAAATTTTCAAGATGTTCATCTAACACTGGAATTTATGGTATCTCAGGGATCCAATTCCGGAGTTTATTTACAGGGAAGGTATGAAATCCAGATTTTTGATAGCTGGGGAAAAGAAAACCCGGTTTCCTGGGATTGTGGAGGTATCTATGCCAGATACGATGGTACTAAAACCTATGAAGGCATTGCTCCATTGACAAATGCCTGCAAAGCACCAGGGGAATGGCAGCACCTGGAAATAGAATTTAACGCCCCCCGGTTTAACGCCAATGGGGAAAAAACAAAGCATGCGATGTTTAAAAAGGTGAAGCTTAATGGCATCACCGTACACGAAAATGCAGCGGTAACGGGGCCTACCGCATCTTCCTTAGATGAAATAGAAGAACCCTTGGGGCCCCTAATGCTACAAGGTGACCATGGACCCGTAGCCTACCGCAACATAGTCATAACGAAACGTTGATTAAAACCCGTCATTTGAAAAGTAAACATACCGAATGAATCGAAGCATCATAAAAAGAAAAATGCAGTCCGTCGTTGTCCCGCTAATTAGTGGCTTGGTCTTGATACTGCTTACTTACGGAACAGGGATCGGGCAGACGGAAAACTTTATTTCAAAAATCAATGGACCCACCGATTATTCCGAATCTGAGGTGGAGGAAGAAGAACTAATGGGTAATCGGTTCCTGACTTTTGCTTCCGTAGTTCGTGTAAACCAAATAGAAACCACCCGTACCGAATTTCATGGTGTGGATGAGTCGGCCGTGCACAGTCCCCGCGAGGCCCGCATCTTCCGGGAAGCCATCGAAAAAGCCTGGCCCGGAGCAAGAATGACTTGGGCCTTCAGTTGGCTTGCCCTTCAGGACGAACGTCAGAATTATCAGGACTTAAGGGAGCTCATCGTCTCTTACCACAAAAAATACGGAGATGAAATCACCTTTATACCTGGTGCCTACTTTTCACCCATGTACAATTCCCGCGAGCAAACTAACCGTGACCTGCATGAAGGCTTGCAAATGGTCTCTGAGATGGTGGGCAACGGATACCGGCCCCTTGCCGTGATCGGTGGCTTTTTATCTGCCGATAACCTCCGGTACCTGTCAGAAGAAGAAGGCATACACGTCAGCCAGGGCACCATATGGAGCCAGTATGCGGTAGACAATGGAGATGGAGACGGATCCATTGTGTACCCATATTATCCATCTACCGAACATTTCAACAAGCCGGCTCAGGGAGAAGCGGATTTCATTGATTGTGTCAACCTTGATGGCTGGACGGTAGACTTTTTGAATGCCAGGTATCCTGGTGCCAGGCGCATAGACGGCGTCAATTGTGGTAGCCGGATGGGAGTAGGCCCCATCGAAACAGTGATCCGGCTGGGTACAGAACAAGGAGTAAGACAAATGCTTGCCACCACTGCCAGCCACTTTGACAAGGGATTCGAATTGAATGGTTTCGCATGGGTAACCTCTATCTGGGAACTGAGTCTTGTAGAAGCCCGTAAGCTCTGGCCTGGCTACCAGGGAAGAAATGGCATGGAAGGGCTTGATATCTGGCTCAGTGAAATACGCCGGCGCTGGCCGGATGCAAAGGCCATCACGCATGGAGAATTCGGGATGCTTTGGCGGGAGCATTTCAAAAGCAATGATGAATTGGATTATCGCTTTGTTCATCGGGGCTCCGGCATCTGCGGATCGGAACCGGAACTGGAGATCCGCTGGTTCATGAACAAAGATTTCAGGATGGCTACGCTGAGGGACTGGATTGCCCAAACTCCTGAAAAAGTGATCGATTTTACCCGATATGATCTGAAAGCTCAGGAACCTGGTAATCCCGAACCTGGCAAACCGATCCGGAACTGGAGTCTGATGAACCGCCTGAACCAAAAGGGTACCCGACCGCAGGATGTGCCCATGGAAATAGAAGCACTTTACCCTGAAGAACAGAAAATGATCAAAAAGAGATATCCGGTTTTGTTTGAGGAAGGGCATCCGCTGAGTATTAAATAAATATATTTCGCCCCTACAGGGCTTGGGTTCCGTTAGTGCTTTGCCAACCCTGAAAACTACACTGGGTCCATACATAAACGCCCTTAGGCCTTCCGAGTAGCAGACGGTACCCAAAATGAGTGACGGCACCCTTTCTTTTGTGGAGAATGTGATGGAATACGACCGGGATGACAGTCGGATTTTTCCGCCTGGGATCGTCTTTGAACCCAAACGAGCTGCCAGAATGGTGAAATTTTCAGGAAAAAATGTCTTACGCCCCACCTTCGAACCGCAAGCTTGAAAATAACAAGCCGCGTAGTAAAATAAACTTCATTTAGCATCGAATCCCAGGTTTACAGTACTCTGAACACATTGTTGCTTTGGGAAATTTTTTTCGAGTATCACATTTAAGTCTTCATGAAAGGCAACGAAGATGCTTTAGCTCAGCCCGGTCAGTGTTAACATACCACATTTTTTGGCTAAGATGCTTGAGGATTAACCAGCGCAAACCTTGTAATTTTAGAGAATAATGGCAATCAGGCTCCGCCTCAAACCAACTGATAAAATGGTATCAAATGGCTCCCTTTTTTCTTTTGATTAAATAAAAACAATAATCCAGGAATGATAAAATCTGCTTTATTTCTAACGCTGCTGCTTAGCTTCACGGTAATTGAGGTAAATGCACAGCTAATTTTTGAGAAAGATGAATACGCCAACCGCAGGCAGAAGCTCATGGATAGTATTCCTGATGGCATTGCCATCATCCGGGGTGCATCAGAACCTTTGGGAGATACACCTTTCAGCCAATACAACAACATGATGTATTTTGCGGGGGTTGAAATTCCCAATGCCATTCTTATCGTGGATGGTGAAAGACGGGAAAGTACACTATTTTTTACCATCAGTGAGCAGCATGCTGATGGTGAAAACATACCGCTGGACCTGGTCAGGGAGCCTGAAAAAGTTACCGGAATTGAAAACTATCTTCCCTATGAGGATTTTTCTGAAACGCTAAAGGACAGGTTAAAGCGCAGTACGGTAATTTATACGCCCTTCAGTCCGGAAGAACATATAGGCGAAAATTCCATGGAAAAATACAACAAATTCAGACGCTCCGTAACCGAGAATGAATGGGATGGCAGACTTACCCGAGAAATGCAATTCGTGGAGGTTTTAAACCAGCGATTTCCTGAAAACCAGGTAGTGAATTGTACGCCATTTATCTGGGAACTGCGAAAGATCAAGTCTAAAGCTGAAATTGATGTGCTTCGTCAGGCAGCCCAGCTTTCTGTTGAAGCACACAAAGCGGTCATAAAAAATACCAGGCCGGGGGTAGCAGAGGTAAAATTGGCCGCCCTTTTTCAGCAGGTTTGTATGTCCGGCGGGGCAAAAGGATTGGCGTTCGGGACCATTATCATGTCGGATAAAAACCATGCCTACGGGCATTACATGCAATATGACCGCACATTGCAGGAAGAAGACTTTATCATCCTGGATGGTGGTGCCAATGTGGGGTACTATGCGTCAGACGTTTCAACCACCTTTCCGGCCAGTGGAAAATTCTCCGAAACGCAGCGGGAGATATACGAGCTGGGTCTTTTTGTTAGGGAAATATGCCAGAGTCTTTACCGGCCGGGGATTTCTCTGACAGAGATCGGTGCGGTCGTTAAAGGAGAGCTTGAAAAATTGGGATTTGACACCACCGATCCCCGGTTCAAGTTATGGATTCGGGACGGCGGATTCAACCATAGCATAGGCATGGCCGTGCATGACCGGATGCTTGACTTTGACCGTGGAGAACCGTTGAAACCCGGTTTTGTCTTTGCCTGCGACATCATGGGAAAAGCGGACGAGGTAACCGGTATACGGATCGAAGACACTGTGGTGATCACCGAAGATGGCTTTGAAATCCTGTCAGCAGGGCTGCCCCGGACGGTAGCTGAAATAGAGGCATTTATGAAAAATAATCAATAAGAAACCTAAATTAATTCAAAGAAACATGAAGTATATTTTTGGTTTTCTAATGCTCTTATTGGCTCATTACGAACTGTTTGCCCAACAGATTGACGTTTATCAAAGGCCCGTGACCTTCGAGCCGGACAGGGATTTTGATGCCTTACATTACCGCATAAAGCTGGATATCGATATAGAGGGGAAGCAATTGACGGGACAAAACACGGTTACCCTCACACCGCTCAGAAGTGATCTGAACAGGGTCAGCCTGGATGCGGTATCACTGCTTGTAAGCGATGTGCTTGACAGCAAGGGTTTTCCGCTTTCTTTTACTCAGGGCGAAGACAAAGTCCATATTAACCTCTCCCGCAGGTATTCCTACGCAGACACCCTGACTTTTACCATAAAGTACAACCTCTCCCAGCAGGTAGAAGGCCTGAAGTTTATAGATGAAACCGAAACCAATCCCATGCAGGTTTCTTCCGATTGCTGGCCCAACAAAGCCAGGCAATGGATTCCCTGTTACGACTATCCCCATGACAAAGTAACACAGGAAATGATTGTTACTGTTGACAGTGCCTACAAGGTATTGTCAAATGGTAAGCTACTGAGCATTACGGAAAATCAGGAAAATGGTAAACACACTTACCATTGGAAACAAAGCCTGCCGCACTCCACCTATCTCACAAATCTTAGCATTGCAAATTATACGGTCATCGAAGATTCTCTGGACGCATTGCCTGTAAATTATTGGGTATATGAAAGACATGAGAAGGACGCAAAAAGATCATTTGCCAAGACACCTTATATGATTGATTTTTTTACCAGTCTATATGGCTATCCCTATCCCTGGGAAAAATATGATCAGGTGGTCTCTGCGCATCAGGGTGGGGGAGCCGAAGCCACATCGGCAACCCTTCTTGGAGAAGGGGCCGTAACAACTGTAGCCGAAGCAATCGACTTTTCTTTTGAAGGGATTCTCGCCCATGAGGTTGCGCATCAGTGGTGGGGAGACCTGGTTACATGCAGAAGCTGGGAGCATAACTGGATCAATGAAAGTTTTGCTACCTATTCCGATTACTTGTATAAACGATTTGATTGGGGTGAGGATGAAGCGGCATATGACCTGCTGCGGAAAAAGAACGCCTACCTGCGCGAAGCGAATAACCGGTATATGCGCCCCATTGTCTTTAACCGTTATGAAAATCCGGGACAGAATTTTGACAGCCATGCCTATCCCAAGGGAGCCAATGTCTTGCACATGCTTCGGTTTGTTTTGGGTGATGACACGTTTTTCAGAGTTATCAATCAGTTTCTGCATCAATTCGAATTTCAGGCAGTAAGCACCCAGGATTTTATGCGATGTGTGAAAGAGGTCAGTGGCCTGAACATGGATTTGTTCTTCGAACAGTTTCTGTTTCGTCCGGGACATGCCGTATTTGAGGTCAGCAAAAACTGGGATGAATCCACTAAGACGCTTGGGTTGGAAATAAAACAAACGCAGGATAAGTGGGAGGATGTGCCCATTTACACCATTCCCGTTAATATCGGATTTTACCATAAGGATGGAAAGCGGGTTGAAAAGATCTGGTTGAAGGATCCTATCGAAAAATTTGAATTCAAACTCGATGAAGCGCCCATGATGGTCCGTTTTGATGAAGGCAACCACCTGCTCAAGGAATGGACATTTATCAAAACCGAGGATGAACTTTTGTTTCAGGTTGAAAACGATGATGTACCCGGCAGATTATGGGCTATTGATCAGCTTAAGGCCTTTAGCAGCTCTCCGAAAACGATTCAGAAATGGACTGAGCTTGCCAGGGGGGATAATTTCTGGGCCCTCAGGGAAGCGGCTGTTCAGCACTTGTCTGAATTCCATGCAAGCAATAGTAAAGAAGTTTTCTTAGATGCTGTCAGCGATAGCCATTCAAAAGTAAGGGCTGCAGCTATAAAGGCCCTGGGACAACTAAAAGACCCTTCTATGATAGGTGATTTCAAGCGCATTTACGAAACGGATGACAGTTTCCTGGTTAGAGCGGAGGCACTTATGGCCATCGGGGCAAATGGCAATGCATCACACCTGAGATTTCTCAATGAAGCCGCAAAAGTCAGGTCGCCCCGCAATACCTTAAAAAATGCTGCTGAGAAGGCGATTGAACTTATTCGTAATTCGAACCAATAATGGTCTGAAATTTTCTAAAAACCGGGTATGATGAGGGCTATTCCCACAGAGGGAGGATGCCCTCGAAGGTCGGGAACTTTCAGTATAGACGAGTTATAGTCCTTGAAAAGCAAATAGTAACCACATGAAATTTAAATTACTTATCCCGCAACGATCCCTAAAGGGCATGATACTCATTCTTCCGATTTTTTCAATCGCCATAAGTACATTGGCTCAGGGGCCGGCAGGCTACCTGGAATGTGAACCGGAACAGTATTTTGTGGAGCCAACCAATGTTGCTTTTGGCAGCGATGGGAATTACAAATACCTGTTCAATCAGGTTGGACCGTTGGTTTTTTCGCGGGGACAGTTTTTTGGAGGCCCGAGTTCGGCAAAAGTGGAAAAAGCATGGTATCAAACCATCAGTGAAATGGATGTGGAGACCCCTTCCTCAAATCTTAAACAAGCATTTTCAAAACTGAAGAAGTATTTGACAGGGGAATCAGTGCTTACATCGGATCAGATAATGGAGCAGGACGCCATTATTCAGGCCAACATTTCAGCGATTGGCATCAAAAAGGAAATTATCGAGCAGGCTTTTGATCTGGTAAGTACCTACGAGGAGACGGCCGGACCCTTATTCGATATCCAAGGGGAAAAAATAATGTTACTTCGGGAGGTACAGCCCGGTATGGAGATTCATTACGCACTTTTTTATATCATGGACGCCATTACCCGCAGTTATAGTGCTGTAAAGTTGGAAGAATTCCCTCAGGTATACCATGGAGCCATGTTCAAGTCGGCGGCGTATTTTCCGGGAGAGGTTAATCCACCAAAGGATCCGGATAATGTTTACCGGGTTAAGGTAGACGCATCACAGGCGCCAAATTGGGGAACGCCCATCTATTTTCACCAGGATGCCTATTCCCGACGTCCTACAGGAGCTTACGTAGCACCAGGTACGATTGTTAAAATTAAAGTCCCTCCGGAAGTGGTAAACAAAGGATATACCATCCGGGTTGGAACGCATTTCTGGGATTTGCGCTACCGGAACAGAATAGCAAGACTTGATAGGGCAACGATCATCTATCCTGTGGTAGACGAAACCATCACGGTGGGTTCTCCCCTTGGCGGGAACATCTATTTTGAAGTCCCGGAAGGAAATGAGGACGGCATCGTAGAATTGGAAATTACCGGAGCCGTGCGGTCTCCCTATTTTTCGACCAGAGAAGAAAACAGAACCAGCCTGGAGGAGTGGAAAAAAACCGAGCGTCATTATCCGGGTGCCTGGGCGGATTTTGAAACCGAAAAATTTCTCATGCAGGTGCCCACAAACTGGATTAATGATTATGATAATCCTAAGATCATGCTCGACAATTACGATAGGGCTATGGATGCCGTTGCCGATCTCTTGGGCAAGCCATTGCCGCAGGGTACCCATTTTATGTTTCGGCAGGTAGATGCGATCATGCGTGCAGGGGTTCATGCCCCGGGATATCCGGAGATCAACGTTAGGTATGACCCTACGGAAGAATCGGACGGAAAAGGAAATCATATCATGCTGCAGTCACCAGTAAAGCAGCCCTGGGTCATTTTCCACGAAATGGGACATTCACACGTTCCCTCGTTTTTTGAAAATGAAACAGAATCTATTGTCAACCTACTGCATGTGGCGGTTGCCAATCATGGATTTGGAATGGAGCTGGATTCTGCCTTCGGCTGGTCGATAAGTAATCGACTGGATGTAGACCTGGACATGGCAGCAATCAATTTAATGGTAACGGAACCCTTCAGAAACAACCGGCCACTAAACCGGGACCGCATGTCCTACCAGCACAGGGGACATGGCAAATATGTTGATGTGGTGCGCTTATTCGGATGGGATGCCCTGGGGGATATGTTTAGGAAAGTGAATGAGGATTATAACCGGGGCCTTGTCATTAAAAAAACGCACCATCCTACCGACGATCGGATTTTGCGCATGTCAGCTGCAGCAGGGGCAGACCTCCGCCCATTGCTTCATTTTTGGGGCAGGCCACCTGAAAATAACAAGGCCTTGTCTGACAGCCTGGAGGCAGCCGGATTATCTCCATCCAGGGAAATTTTTGAAACATTGGAGCATTATAAATCCATCCTTCCCAAAACACAATCCGAGGCCAAGGCCCATGCAAAGCTAATGTTTCCAAAAGACGGCCATCCTTCATCCGATGGTCACGACCTGGAGCGGGACATGGCCTTTATTTATTCGGAATGGAATGAAGCATACGCAGCGGAGTCGAATAAGCAGATTGAAAGAATCCAGAGGCTTTATTTTCCGGAAAACTGGTTAAAGGATTGATGAACAATGAAAAAGTGTGTAGGCAAAAAAAATCAAAAACAGGAGCGGGCATATAATAAAAATACCATGAGACCATTGTATCCTTTTATTTTAATTCTTTTGCTGCTCGCAGCAGGAGCTTTTTCCTCTAACAAGGTAGGCGAGAATAAAGCAAAGCCTAATATTGTTTTTATTTTTATTGATGATATGGGATGGAAAGATGTAGGGTTTATGGGTTCGGAATTTTACGAAACACCCCATATCGATCAATTGGCAAAAAAGGGTATGGTATTCACCCAGGCCTATGCGAATGCGGCTAATTGTGCCCCAACCCGCGCCTGTTTGCTCAGTGGTCAGTATTCACCCCGGCATGGTGTCTACACCGTTGCCCGATCAGATCGTGGAGATCCGAAGGACAGGAGGTTGATCCCCATACCCAATTCCAGAACGGTGCCCCTTGAGCATGTGATGATTGCAGAGGCCTTAAAACCTGCAGGTTACCGGTCTGCGGCCATAGGAAAATGGAATGTAGGTAATTCTCCCGAAAAGCAAGGTTTTGATCTGGGCATCCCGGGCTCAGGATTTCAAGGTCATTTCAATGATGGGGGAGAATACCTTACGGATCATTTGACCGAAAAGGCGGTGACATTCATCCAGGACAATAATCCGGAAAAAACAGGGGATCCTTTTTTTCTCTATCTGGCCCATTATGCCGTTCATACCCCCATTCAGGCAAAAGACAGCTTAATCCATAAATACGAGCAAAAAGAGGGATCCCAGGAACACAATAATACCACCTACGCCGCAATGATAGAAAGTGTCGATCAAAGTGTGGCCAGAATAAATGGGATACTGGAGGATCTTGGACTAATTGAAAATACATTACTGATCTTCTTTTCAGACAACGGAGGACATGGAACCTATACGAGCCAAAAACCTTTGCGTGGGGGAAAAGGAATGTATTATGAGGGAGGTGTTCGGGAACCTATGTTTGCTTACTGGCCAGGTAAAATAAAAGCGGGGACAGTATGCGAGGAGCCCGTTATCGGGATTGATTTTTACCCGACTTTTCTGGAGCTTTCCGGTGTAGAAAAACCAACCGATTATGTGTTGGACGGCCGGAGTCTTGTACCCTTGCTAAACGGAGAAAAAACCCTGGACCGGGACGCTCTTTTTTGGCATTTTCCTGCCTACCTGCAATCCTATGAGGGAATGAAAAAGGAGTCACGGGATACGCTTTTCAGATCAAGGCCGGTGAGTGTCATCAGGAAAGGGGATTGGAAGTTATTGCAATTTCACGAAGAGTGGGTACTCGACGGCGGTCGTAAAAATTTAGCAGAGAGCAATGCAGTTGAATTGTATAATCTTGCGGATGATATTGGCGAAACAACGAACCTTGCAGCTGTGCAGGTTGATAAACGGGATGAGTTGCTTGATGATCTTATAAAGTGGCAAGAGGAGATTGATGCGCCCATTCCCCGGGAAATCAATCCGGAATATGTAGGAAAGGTGAAAGGGAAGTAATGGTTATCATTTTAACCTGAATAGGATTTTTAAAAGCCTTTAATCTAATTGTAAATATCAAAATGAAAAACATTTATTACTTAGTTATTATCTCCTTGGTTTTTGTCTCACATAGTAGTTTCGGACAGGAGATTTTCAAAGACAGTTTACAGGACGGTGTAAATCAGGTTACTGAGAAACTGATAACGAAATATGGAGATGAAAATTCAGAACGCATCGTTCGTGGTGTCAGGCACCTTTCTAATCTTTGGTTTGAAGAAAATGGTAGTGGTTCCGAATTTCAGGAGTTTTGCCTGAAGCAGTTTATCCCTTCCGGTCCGGAGCTTGATAATGCGCTGGATATTGCTGAACAACAATTTAGTGCCATCAATGGGTACCAACGAGAACTCTCTCTGGCACTCGATTTCCCATTGGTGACCATGACGCGACCTATCACCGAGCTCGACAGGTTTTTTAGCGATTCAAAAATTACGATTGATTTTTTCAAAAGCAAACTTGCCCTCGCCATCGCCCTCAATTTCCCCTATTATACCAATGAAGAAAAGGAAGCATTTGGGGCTAAATGGAGTCGAAAAAAGTGGGCAATGGTCAGATTGGGAGATAAATTTGATTTCAGGTCCGATCCGGATAAGGAGCCCGACCCCATGCCGATTCCTGATGAGCTTCGTGATTACACCACCCGCTACATTCTATCAATGGACCATGTGTTATCACCCGAACTTAAAGTTCTTTTTCCTGAAGGAACCCGGTTAAACAGTCACAATGGACTAAGGGATGAAATCAAAGGGCTTTATTACAGGGATAATCCTCTGGAAAAGCAGCGCGTCATAAGTACCATAGTGATGCATATCATCTATCAAACCATACCGGAATGCATGGTAGGAGAAACGGCTTATTATTGGGAACCCATAGCCAATAAGGTTTATCTGAAAGAGGGAGAAAAACTTGTCGAAACAGCTTTTAAGGCTGAACCCGATAATAGATACAAAGTGTTGCATCACAACATGTTATCCAAGATGCGACAGGATGCCATCCATCCCGAAGGATCAACGTATTTGACCCGAACCTTTAAAAATGGTCAGCTGAGTGAAGAAAAAATTGTTTCATTGCTGGAATCAGTTTTAAGCGCTACAGAAAAGAAAGCCGTAGCGGCCTTGATTGAAAAAAAGATCGGCAGAAAGTTAGAACCCTTCGATATTTGGTACACCGGTTTCAGCGACAATACGAATTATAAAATGGATGAACTGGATCAGCTGATCAAAGAAAAATATCCCACCCCAATGGCATTTCAGCAAGATCTACCCAACATCCTCAAAAGGATTGGTTTCCCGGATTTTGAAGCGGAATTTTTAGGCAATCACGTTGTTGTTGATCCAATTCCCTCCGGAGGACATGCCAATGCGCCACAAATGAAAGGCGCTAAAGCACATTTGCGTATCCGTTTTGAAAAGGATGGCCTGGATTACAAAAATTACAGGGTAGGGATGCATGAAATCGGCCATACCATTCAGCAGAATGTAGGTACCTACATGTCTGATTATTATTTATTGAAAGGCATCCCAGGCAGCCCTTATACAGAAGCCATGGCAGATCTTATTGCTTACCGCAACTTGATTGCCTTAGGAATAAATGAGGAATACAGTGCCCGGGAAAAGCAGGACAATGCCCTGGCCGCGTTTTGGTTTGTTTGTGAAATGGGATCGGAAGCGCTTCACGAGATCAGGGTGTGGCATTGGCTGTATGATCATCCGGATGCTACTGTTGAAGAGCTTAAGGCAGCAACCATTGCTATTGCGAAGGATATCTGGAACCAGTATTTTGCAGAGATCTTCGGTGTAAGGGATGTCCCTATCTTAGCCATCTATAACCATTTCATTTCCGGGGCGCTCTATTTGCACAGCTATCCTATTGGTAATATTGTCGTCATGCAATTGGAAGAGCAGTTCGAAGGAAAGGATTTTGCAACGGAGATGATACGAACATGCAAAATCGGTAAGCTTACACCCGATCTGTGGATGATTCAAGCAACAGGTGAACCTTTAAGTTCCAGGCCACTATTGAGGGCGATGCGAAATGCGCTTGAAGCCTATAAATAACTTTTGTGCAAGGCTTTACGGCATCTCCGGAAAAATTGTAAAAACTTTAACCCTTAAATAAATACGTTATTATGTGTAGTAAAACCAGTAAATTTCTCCATCAAATAATCTTCCCTTTACTTTTATTAATTGGTTGCCTTACTTCTTTGCATGCCCAAAACAATAAATTACCGGCCGATACTTCCTTTGTCTCTTCCAATGAAGTAACGGTTAATGGGAAAAGAATACCCTATCAGGTTACGGTAGGTACTCAGCCGGTATACGGTGAAGATGGAGCACCTGATGCTGCGTTGTTTTATACCTATTACAAACGAAGTGATGTGGATCAGGATGAGCATCGACCCATTGCGTTCTCATTCAATGGAGGGCCGGGAGCTGCATCGTTGTGGATGCATTTGGGTTATACAAGTCCGAAACGGCTGGAAATAAGTGATGAGGGATATCCCATACAACCCTATGGTGTCGTCGACAATCCCCATTCCATTATAGATGTGGCAGACATCGTAAATGTTGATCCCGTCAACACGGGTTTTTCCCGCATATTAAATGATGGCAAGCGGGAAGATTTTTTTGGGGTGTATCAAGACATTACCTACCTGGCTGACTGGATTGATAATTTTTTATCACGACAAGAACGTTGGAGATCCCCAAAGTACCTGATTGGGGAGAGTTATTCGGCAACACGCGTAGCGGGCTTATCTGCTGAACTGCAAGACCACCATGGGATTTACCTTAACGGAGTAGTTATTGTTTCCGGGACTAAAATGGAACTTCCTATCGCAAGCAATGAAGTGCTTCAGTTGCCCAACTACGCTGCGGTAGCCTGGTATCATAAAAAGCTACCTGAAGATTTACAGAAAAAAAGTCTTACGGATGTTCTCTCAGAAGTTGAAACGTATGCCATAGAGGAATATTTACCAGCAGTCGAAAGAGGCGGATTTATTGATGAAGATCAGAAACAAGCCGTTGCGGAAAAATTAGCCCGGTACACAGGTCTCAAAAAGGAATTCATATTGGACCACAATCTGACAGTGCCCACTAAAGCTTTCAGAAAAGAGTTATTAAGGGATGAAGGATATTTCCTGGGTCTTTCGGATGCACGGTATAAGGGTATAGATAAAATGGATGGGGGCGATACCTTTACCGGAAGTACGCCACCGGAGTCAGCTGCCTGGGATAATGCCTTCACTCCTGCAATTAATGCATATCTTCGAGATGATTTAAACTTTAAAACAGACCTGCAATACCATGTTTCTGGCTCTGTATTCCCATGGCCCTGGGATAGATTTACGGATGGGACCGGAGAGAAATTGCGCAATGCCCTGATGCAGAACCCCCATCTACACGTATTATTTCAAGCAGGATATTACGATATGTTGGTCAATTATTTCAGACAAATGAATGGCATGTGGAAGCTTGATCCAAGCGGTAAAATGAAAGACCGTTTACATTTTAACGTGTATGAAAGTGGTCACATGATGTATGTGAGGGAGGAAGATTTGGTAACGTCTACCAATGATCTCCGGGAGTTTATTCAACAATCAATCCCCCTGAAGGGTGAAGCGGCAAAGTATTGATGTAGCCTGTTCATTGATAAGACTGGTTTATTGGTGAGTCTTCACCGTCACGCCAGAAATGTCTTGGTTCGGTCTTGGCCTGAATTCCTTACCTAAAATACCTTTCCTTGAAAAAAAGGCCTGTGAATCGATTTTTACTATCGGGGTAACCAATAGGTATCGATACCAGATAGCCCTAGAGGCTTCCTGATATCAAAAAAAAGTAACCGGTCACGCTTGATTCCAAATACGAAATCCTTAATTTGACCCATGAAAACAGGGAGTGGGCTGGCGGACATGGTCCAAATACACGCAACTTGATTCAAAATTTAGCTGTATCCGGTTGTTGGCAACAAGCTGAAAAAACTAAATAAAAAGATGAAATTTAGAAAAGCGACAAAAAATGATATTTCAATAATTGTGGAAATGATTGCTGATGATGAGGTTGGAAAAACCAGGGAAAATTTTCAGGTACCATTACCAGCCGAATACCTTAACGCTTTTGAAAAAAAATAAGTTCTGACGGAAATCAAGAACTAATTATTGTTGAAAACGAAAATGCTGAAATTATCGGAACTTTACAATTGTCCTTTATACAGTATCTGGCTTATCGGGGTGGAATTGGAGCGCAGATAGAAGCCGTAAGAATAAAGAAAGACCAAAGAGGACACGGAATTGGAAAAGCAATGCTTAAATGGGCTATAAATAGAGCAAAAGAACGGAATGCTCATTTACTACAATTAACGACTGACAAAAAACGACCGAAAGCGATTAAATTCTATGAGGACTTAGGGTTTAAAGCAACTCACGAAGGAATGAAAATACACTTTGAATAAAAAGCCTGTTGCCAACAGCGTATATAACTTATGGCGGGGAAAGTGGTAAATTCGAGCGTTTTGCTTTTAAGTAAATTTGGTCTCGGTGGACAGGAAGGTTCTCCGAAAACCGCCACTGCGCCAAGCTCCAAACCGCTATATAACATCTCAAAAACCAATTTTTTGGTATTCCTGCCGATAGCTAACTTAAAATTTTTCCCCTAGTCCAGCGAAAGCAGATAACAGCATCCAATTACGGTGTTTTGATAAAAAAGGAATTGGGTTTGTCAGCAAATTCTTCGCCGGTCACCTGTGCAGAAAGATAGTCAACCTTCTTGTCGATGGGTTTTCTAAACCGCTCAAAAGAAACAGGCTTTATCAGGTAATCATTCACATCCAGCGCAAACCCATTTACCACCTATTCCTCATACGCAATCAGAAAACAGCTCCTCCAAATTTAATACAAATCCCTCAACAGCTTTTGAAGACACCATGTCGCCATGGGTAAAAATCTTCGATGCATCATACCGCCCGTTGATTAAAGTATACACCAATAAAGTGCACTCATTCGGATGTATCACCAACACAGAACGCTACAAAAGAGTAAGGATGCAAAACCTGAGAAAGTCGCTGGATCAATATCATTCATTAAAATGAACCTAAAAATGTAAAATAATCGTTATTTTGTGGAAAAGGAAATAATCATGGGAGCAGCACAAATCAGAGAATTACTTCACGAATACATTAATAAAGCAGATGATCGCTTCATAAACTTAATGTATGCTATGGTACAGGCAGACATGAAAGAAGATGATTATGAGCTGAGTGCTACACATAAAAAAATATTAGATGAAAGAATAGCAGCACATAAGGCTAATCAATCATCAGGGTCAAGCTGGGATGAAGTAAAAGCCCGTATTAAAAGCCAGCTATGAATTATTCTCTTATTGTCAAGCCAGAAGCTGAGCTAGACATTTTAAAGTCTGCAAAATGGTACGAGAAGAAGCAGCAAGATTTAGGATTGCGATTTTTGGATGAAGTTGAAGAAAAGCTGGATTTGATCACTAGTAACCCACTTCATTATCAGATTAGGTACAACACTACCCGATTTTCTCTGATAAAGCATTTTCCGTATGCCATTCATTTTATTGTAGAAGATAAGTACGTAATAGTTTTAGCCGTATTAGGCACTCGGGAAGACCCTGAGAAATGGCAATAGCTCATCCCACAGGGCTGCCCCAGTACCTTTACTAGGTATAGGATCCCTAACACCCTATTTATTCCCGACTTTCCCTGACTGGGTGAAGAAACCTCAACACCCTACTATTTCTAAACTCCTTCAAAGTCGAAATCCCTTCTAGGCCATTTGAACTAGCTTACTAAGGAACGTCTTCGTAAACAAAAGTTCGCAATTTCGAACTCGGTCTGGCATAGTTTTGAAAAGATATGCTAGCCTAACACTCGTTAACAAATTACAGTCCTTTATTTCATTTGCGATTTCTTTGCGAATAACCTATTTTTAGCTAGGGGATAGGCTTATCAGATTATAGATCATTAAATCGAGCCTGCCTACCGAAGGCAGGCACCCCGATAAACCGGGGCAAGTTATGACCATTAAAAAACAACTATAAACAGATGAAATCGAGCCTGCCTGAGGCAGACAGGCATGAGGAGAACCTCACATAGAGGGATGATTTTAATTGCGAGATTCCATGTGACCACTAAATGACAATTATAAACACATGAAAATACGCTGGATTAAATGGTTTGAAAGCCGTAGATTTTTGGCAATTCCGTCCATTTCCAATTGTAAATTGCAAATGATAGGTGGGGCGTTTACTTTTCATGGGGATTGACCAATTCAAGTCCATCGATATTTTTGAAGTCGTTCTCGTTTCTGGTTATCAGGGTCAGGTTATGAACTAAAGCAGTAGCGGCAATGATGGCATCCGGGAGTTTAATCTTGTGAGTTTTACGTATTTCAGCCGTTTTGAGTTTGACATCCTTTTCCAGTTCCAGGACCAAGGCATCATTGATGAAATCATGAAGAATTTCCAAGTCCTTTTCGGTGGCAGTTTTCCAACAGAGTAGTTCAATTTCGGTAATGGCAGAAATAGCAGGGGTGGAATCGGATAAAGTGCTGTCAATGAATTCTTCAGCAGAAGGTGGGAATTGCTGCTGAAGGTAATAGATCGCTGTGTTGGTATCCCAGAGGTATTTTATTCCCATTCGCTGCGTAACTCATTTAGTTGTTGGTCAACCTCGCCGATAGGTTGTTTGGACATGGCTCCCTTGTATCGGCCCCAGTCTGTAGCATCTTTTTTACCAGCCTTTTCTTTCCTTATTCGAATCAATTTAAGCAATTCTAAATCCTGTAAAAGATGGATGGCCTTTTCGTTGATAATATCAATAGTGATCGATTTCATTCCTCAATTATTTAGTGGCAAAAGCCTGTATGGTTTTGTAATAACGCTGAGCTACACTATATTCTCCGAAAGTTATAAAAAGGTACGATAAGAAACTTGAAATAAAGGCTTTTAACAAAAATATGGTGTTTATTTATACGAAACAAATGGTAAAGGTGTTGTTTGCTAGTGCCTATTTGCTTGTCTTTTAACCAAGAAATACGATTCAAAAAAGTTTGATACAGAAAAAATACGTTCACTTGGGTGAAATTTGCAATTACACATTTCTATCGCCCTGATTTTATGTGTTTTCAGCCCTGATCATGAAACAGGGTTTAAGAATATCAATCATTGATTCACCCATTGATTTCCCAATCAGAAAATAAGATTCGGCGTTTCGGTTCCAGTGATAGGACTGATTTGCCGGCGAGTCATGAACATCACGCCAGAAATCTCTTGTGTCCACAACTTTCACATTGCCCATAAATTCGGGTAAATCGGCTACGGCCAGTTGGGCCTCCATCAAGGATAAAGCCCTTGGGTGGGTTTCATCCCAACCTGACATTCCTGTCGTAGCCATAACAAAGGGAAGTTTTGGTACGCCAAGGTCTTTTCGAACCTCCTTTATAAACCGGATCATATTCTCCCGGTAGGCATCATTGGCCTCCTGGTTGATTCTGTCATTCCATCCCTGATGCCAGCCAAAGCCCATAATTTCATACCCCTGGCCTTTGTACGAGGGCACACGATCTTCCAATTGGCCTAAAACTTCATTTACTATTGAAATCATCTGAACATAAAAGTATCCGGTATCTCCGGCAGCTAGAGGCGGTTTTATATTCATAGGGTCACCGGGAGGGAAAAAATCAACGGCAAGGCTTTTACCACCCCAGGCTGTTTTAATAATCAAGACATCTTCATCGAAATGATCCCCCACAACATTCCCAAACTCCAATTCAGGGCCGATTGTATTTTCATTGGCTCCGTAGCCAACTGTCAATCCACCCGTATGAATTTTTTCCTGATGGTTAAAGTAAATAAATACATCCTCCCGTACCTTCCAATCCCCTTTTTCATTTACCAGATGTTGGTATTCTTCCTTTTCATCATTTTCAACCAGGTTGTTAAGATTTCCCCGATCTCCCTTTTCAAGCTCCCCATGACCTACCATATTGGATTGTCCTGCAAGAATAAACACTTTTAGAGGCGCAGGGCTTTTCGGCTTAAATGCTGTGAAAAGTAATAGGCTAATTATGGACCCGAATAGACCAATTCTCAGAATATTTGCCAGATGTTTTTCCATTATCTAATAAGAGTAGCGTTTATTGATTGTATCGTTACCTGAATTCATATGCATTCAGTTTGGAAATATGTGGCGGATCAAATTCCCCAAGCTGCTTTTTTAAAAATTGTACCCTACCCAATTGGTCTGAATGAAGTTTATTGGGGCCCTGCAGGTAAATGGTTTAGCAAGTACATTACCATATAAAGCCTCAAATGTAACGAAGTACCCTTACCCTAACTCAGACCATTGTTCCGATTGGGATAGGCCATGTAATCAAATGGCTTACCCAATTCGATCAGGCGATCTACCAATCCTTCGGTAATTTCAAGGTGGGTGTTGGTTTCGAATGGACCGATTATTCCAATCCCTGTCTGGTGACTATAGGCACATAGCCTACCTCCATACCCGCCGGTGGACTGACGATCAAAGCCGGATCGATATCAGCCAGCTCTCCTATCAACGGTGGAGGCAGGTATTCCTGGTCTTTTTTCCAATGCTTGTGCAGTAGTTCTACCCTTCTTTGCATTTCTTCACGTGCTGCTTTACTCATGTCGGCATTAAGCAAAGCAGGTTGGTCGGCAAATCTATACCAATAATAGGTAAGGGTACTGCCATCTCCCAGCTTCGTCTTGAAAGGCCCTGCTGCCGGGCCCGGATTTTTCCAGCTGCTTTCTTCCTCCTCAGGTGTAACATAGGTAAGGGAGGACCTGTCATCTTCAGCCCTGTTAAAGCTGACCTCATGGAGTCCGGTTTCAGAAGGGACTTCTTTCGGAGCCACTGCCACCCATTGCCCAATATCGTCCTCGCTGGAGTTCTCCATTTTATAGTATTCGGGAAGTGTGATCAGGATATGGCCATTTGTTTTTCTTTTTGTAATCAGGTCTCCTTCCCAGCGAACCCGTAAGGTAGCCGAATCAGTGACATTTGCGTCCATGTAGGAAGTAATATTCATTAAGGCACGTTTGTTCTTGGGAATATGCTCTCCGTAAAACTTCCAGTTTGATCTGACACCTTTGTTAAACTTTTGCATGGTTGCATGCTCCACGTTTATTATACCATCAACAGGATCGCCTCCGGCAAACCATGCTTCTACAGCGTCCCAAAGGGCCTCCTTTTTATAGACCATCAGGCGGTGAAGGAGATCCGAGTTACCATCTGGCCCTACCGGATATTGCGTCGGAGCCATACGGGCATACGTTTGGCCGTTGGAATCAGTGGCTTCATAGGAGTGAATATGCTGGGTTTCCATTTGAAAAGCCTTATTAGGTTCAGAGGGACGTTGATCTAAAAATAGTCCATTCAGACGGGGATCTTCAACCGATGCCTGAGTCCAGAAATAAGGGGTGAAGAATGCCACGGGGCCTTTAAAATTACCGGTGTTTAGAAATAAGGTCCAGCATTGATTGCCGGTAGAAACAGCTTCACCTGCTGTGGTAGTTTTTGGCTCTGTGAGTGGCAAAGGCAGGTATCCACTGCCAAACAACTCACCACTGGTGCCTTGTTTGAGGTTCAGGCCATCCGGAGGCCACAGTAGCCATGGACTCAGTTGAGCTACGCCGTATTTCCCTTTCGGGTCGCTCCAGTCCCTTCCTCTACCAGCCCCGGGACCGTTAGCCCATCCGGCAAAATTGAGTTGCACGCCGCCCATTATAAATTTAGGCGTTGTTGTAGCATACTCTGTATCACGCCACCATCCCAGGCCTCCTTCAATATCCGTATACAACTTTTCTACCGGCAAGGGCCCGTCATACTGCGGGTGCATCCAGGTACCAAACAAGCCTGATTGAAAACTCCTTCCTGGATATTCCCTTAATAACGGCCAGGCCGCTGCATACATGGAGTAGCCTGCATTGTATGATTCATCAACCTTTTCCCTTTGAGTAATCATGTAACCGCCAACATTTGCCTTTCGGATCGTGCCTTCTTTAGTGCTATACTCAGCATCCTGTGCGCTTGCAACAGTAGCAACTAAGAAGAGGAGAGAACAGGCTATTAAGGATGTTATTCTGAAATCTTCCGTACGCTTCAACCAAAAAAAAGACCTGGCCATTTTAAAAAACGTCATGGGCAACAATTCGGAAAGATCCTTGTACAATGTATTTTTTTTCATTTCAGTCATTTGATATCATGTCGTTCAAGATCGAAAAGACCAGAAATAATCCAATCAAAGAAAATGGCAAAAGTAAAGATAGGAAGCTGTTCGGAGCTCTCCCCTCTTTTCTCTGGTGTTGTTTCTACCAAGAATCGCAATCGAAAGTAAGTTAGGAATAATTTTTTGTCCGGACATCCTATCTATCGCCCAACTTTTATCCCTGGTCCGGAAGGAAATTTTCAAAAAGCGTTGTTGAACAGGCAGGTACCGAACCCCATTTCAAGAAACACAAGCCGATGAAGCATTTTATCTGTTTATAATTTGATTTTTAATGATCATAACTTGCCCCGGTTTATCGGGGTGCCCGCCCGGTTGATGCCAGTCGGACCGGGAATCTTCGCATGATGGATGATCATCCCCATGTGTGACACTCTCCTCATGCCTGTCTGCCTCAGGCAGGCTCGATTTCATCTGCATGTGCCATGCTGTTTTGACCAGAAACGGCATACTGAGGGAGTTGTGCAAGAATATTGGTCTGATTGTTTTGAAGTTTATCTTGTTCGGAATTAACCCCTTGCCCATGAAAGCATACTTTCTGGCATAAACCGTAAACATAACTACAAGGTTTTTACGCGAAATATGCATTTTATTGACAGCTGAGGAAAATTCTTGAACCCAGCGTAGTCATCGTTAACATATCATATTTTTTGGCTAAGATGCTTGAGTAGTAACTCGTGCAAAGACTGTAACTTTATTCCCTTATTGCATCTGGACTGCCCATCCAAAAAAAGTATTCTGAAGGATAAAAAAAGAGAACAATGAAGGAGATACAATCGATGATAACTAAAACAATTGGCCGTTCTTGGTTCATGTTGCCTTTCCTTGCGATATCCTGTCAGGAATCCCAAAAAGACATGCAGGACTGTGGACTTTGCGAGGATTCTGCGGCTGAATGGATACAGGTAGCAGAAAAACTGCCTGAGGAGGACTCCCTTTTTTATTTGCCCCGCCCCGCACCACTTTTCCGCAGGGAATTTACCCTGGCGGAAAAAATTGATAGTGCCCGCCTGTTCATTACCGCAGCGGGCTACTACAAGGCTTCGCTGAATGGGCAGCCCATCGGGAAAAACGTTCTGGATCCCGCATGGACCGATTATAGCAAGAGGATTTACTATACCACCTACGACTTAACCTCACAACTAACGGAAGGAAATAATTGCCTGGGAGTCATCCTGGGGAATGGGTTTTATAATCCGCTACCCTTGAGGAAATGGGGAAGGAGAAACCCCCGGGTAGACCTTACGGTTGGCAAGCCTACTTTTACGGCCAGACTTGTAATCTATTATCCAAACGGGGAAACAAATGAAATAAAAACGGACGCTTCCTGGACTTACGGCTATGGCCCGCTTGTGAAAAACAGTGTTTACATCGGTGCCATGTACGACCAGGGAAAGCAAAAGGAAGGATGGGATCGGCCCGGCTTTATAGATGCATCCTGGCAAGCTGCCCAGGTGGGAGAAGGCCCGGGAGGCGAACTACAACCCGCCTTTTTTCCTCCAGTCAGGATCATGGAGGAAATCCAACCCAAAGCCGTTTCTACCCTTTCCAATGGGAAACACATGGTGGACATGGGGGTAAATTTTACGGGGACCTACAGGATAAGAATTCCGCCACATGCGGGGGATACCATTACCTTCAGGTTTGGAGAACGGATATACGACGATGGAACATTGAATCCGATGACCACTGTGGTAGGGCAAATCAAGCGGGAGGGCATAGGAGGCCCGGGTGCCCCTCCCATAGCCTGGCAAACGGATAGTTATGTTTCAGCTAATAAAGAAGCCTTTTTTACACCGGATTTTGTTTATAGAACTTACCGCTACATGGAGATAGACGGCTTGAAAGAGCAGCCCGCCCTCTCTGATGTGCAGGGCTTGTTCATCTATTCAGACGTTCCGGACAAAAATAGTTTTACCAGTTCCAATGCCCTGCTCAATGATATTCAGGATGCCGTAAAAAGGACCTTTCTTTCCAATTTGGTAAGTGTGCAATCTGACTGTGCCGTCAGGGAGAAATTTGGCTATGGGGGAGACCTCAATGCTACCAATGAATCCTTTATTTACAATTTTGACATGCAGGAATTTTACACAAAAACGGTATATGATTGGGTGGATGCGATGAATGATTCAACTTTTGTGGATACGGCTCCCTATGCCGGGATCAAATATTGTGGTATCAGCTGGGAATCAGCCTACCTGATCACCCAGTATTACCTGTATTTGTATTACAATGATACGGATCTGGTGGAAGAGTTGTATGAGCGAAACCTTCAATGGATGGAAAAAGTGGCCAGGATCCATCCTGATGGTCTGGCAGAAAGTGGACTGAGTGACCATGAGTCCCTGGAGCCCGTGCCGGTACAATTGACCGGTACCACACATTACCTGCAATGTGCCCGTATTATGAAAACATTTGCCGCAAAGATGGGGGATAAGCAAAATGAGGAGCGTTTCGGAGCATTGGCAGAAAACCTGAAAAATCAGATCAGGGCGGCCTTTTGGGAGCAGCCGGTAACAGAAGAAATTAATAAGCAAACCCTGTTTGCTACCTTGCTTTACCACGATATAATTCCTGAAGAGGACCTGGAGGCTGCCAGGGATTCTCTGGTGCAGGCAGTTCAAAACGGACCTTCTGGCCATTTCAATACGGGTATTTTTGGGACCAAATACGTTTTGGAAACCCTCTCAAAGCATGCTTCAATCAATGAGGTTTATGCTATCGTAAACAGTACCCAATATCCGGGTTGGGGCCATATGATCGATAGAGGAGCGACCAGCATTTGGGAAACCTGGAAGGAAAGTGACAATACCTTTACCAATAGTCATCCCATGTTTGGTACGGTGACCGAGTGGTTTTATCGCTGGCTTGGTGGAATCCGACCGGACCCCGAAAATCCCGGATTTAAGGTATTTGTACTGGCACCCAGCGTGCCGGATGAGCTGGATTCCATGGCCAGCAACTACCATTCACCCCATGGTGAAATCAAATCTAATTGGAAAAAAGGGCTTGATGGGTCCATCACCTATGAAATAAAAATCCCCAATGGCAGTAAGGCAAAAGTCTCTTTGTTGATGGGAATTGATCAAAATTTGTCAATTGAGAAAAGAGTGGGGGATTTTAATCCGGAAAACGTGAAAGGTCTGGCAAGCGGCAATTTTGAACTGGAAGAAGGCGAATACACCATTCGCATTTCCAGCTAATGGATTATAATGATATTGTCATTTCTGGCTACTTGAGTTCGGTTTAAGTGTGTTAGAGAAAATGGTCATGTGGTCAAGAAGAATTTAGGCTTCAAGGGAGAATTGCTGAAATAGGGTACTAGGACTGGTTCTTTGGCCTTGGTTCGGCCAAACAGTATTTCGGCTGAAATGGTCATTGAAAGGATAACGAAACCAAAATCCCCCTTAAAAGGGGGCAAGGGGGATTTATTTCGTAAAATATATCAAACATTAAAAATCTACAAATATGCCTAAAAAATCAACTATCAATTTTCCCTTGGTTGTATTACTAAGTTGGGTGATTTTTTCCTGCGGTGACCCTGTTGAAAAAAAACAAACGGATTACAATCCAACCAACGTTTTGTTGATCACAGCAGATGACCTGAATTACAATTCAGTGGGAGTTTACGGTTGTACGGTACCAGACATTACCCCAAACCTGGACAAGCTGGCCGGAGAGGGCATGCGTTTTACCAATGCATTTGTGAATATCGCCGTTTGCCAACCCTCCCGCCAATCCATCATGACAGGCAGGTATCCCCATACCAATGGTGCACTGGCCTTCAATCCCATAGACAGGGCTGTTCCTACCCTGCAGGAACAGCTTACCAAAGCAGGGTACCTGAATGGGATTTTGGGTAAGGAAATACACCTGAAGCCCACCGACAAATTCAATTGGGATTATTATATCCGGGAGGGAGACCTTTCCTCGGGACTTGGAATCGGCAGGGATCCGGATCTGTATTACCAGCATGCCATGGAATTTTTCAGCAAATCCAAAAAGGAAGACAAGCCCTTTTTTCTAATGGCCAATAGCCATGACCCCCACCGACCCTTTGCGGGTAGTGAGCAGGAAGAAAGGTTGTGGGGAGATGACTTGCCGGTTGTTACCCGAACCATCCACCCGGAGGAGGTCAGGGTGCCGGAATTTCTGCCAGACCTGCCCGAGATCAGGCGGGAAATAGCGGAGTATTACACCTCGGTTTACCGCCTGGACCAGACCGTTGGCGCTTTGATGCAGGCGCTTGATGATTCCGGCATGGCAGAAAATACCATGGTCATGTTTATCAGTGATAATGGCATGGCACTGCCCTTTGCCAAGTCTAATTGTTACCTGAACAGCAACAAAACCCCCTGGATTGTACGATGGCCGGGGGTGGTCCCTGAAGAAAAAGTGGACAGTACCCATTTTATTTCAGGAATAGATTTTATGCCTACTGTGCTTCACGCACTTCACTTACCGGTAGTGCCGGATATGGATGGATCCTCTTTTCTTCCTGTATTAAAGGGCAAAACCCAGAAAAGCAGGACCCGGGTATTTACAGAATTTCACCGGATTTTTGCGGGCATTGATTATTCCATGCGCTGCGTACAGGAGGGGGACTATGGGTACATTGTAAATTTCTGGAGCGATGGGGAGCACAAAATCCGTGGAGATGCTGCCAGCGGCAGGACCTATTCCGCCATGGTGGAAGCGGCACCAAGGGATGAAGCCGTGGCCGATCGCCTGAAGATGTACGAGTACCGGGTTCCTGAAGAGCTCTATGATTTTTCAAAGGACCCCGATGGACTTAATAACCTGATGGATGATCCTGCTTATCAGGAAATCGCCAACGGTTTGAAAGCCCAACTTCTCCGGGAAATGAAACGAACCGATGATCATTTGGCGGGTGAATTCGAGGAGGGGTTTTTATGAATAGAGTGAATCATATAAGGGCATATAAGAGCTATAAGGATGGGAATAATCAGGGGAGGCATTTTTTATTCACCACAGATGGACACAGATTTTCACAGATTTTTTTCAGGACCTAACCCAAACCTTATATTCCCTTACATGCCTTATATGGTTTAAAAAAAGGAACCATATAAGGAATAGAAGGGCATATAAGAGGCGTAAGGGTAGATTTATCTGCAATTTGACTCGTCCTGAGCCCTGTAGGGGCGTGATATTTTCTTCATTTCCATACCGTTAACCTTTAACTTGGGAAAAATAATGTAAAGCTCTAATACACCTTATATTTCCTGCTTTTAAATATGGACAACATGAACAAAACACTGTATCCGCTTTTTGGCATCGTAACGGTTTTAAATACGCCCTTCAAAACCGATGGAACCATTGATTTTGTGGCCCTAAGAAAGAATGTACAGCAGGCAATGAATGCGGGTGTGGCCGGGTTTCTGCTGCCTGCCTTGGCTGCAGAAGTATACGCTCTTTCCCATCCAGAACGGATCAAAATGGTAGAAACCGTTTTGGAAGTAGTCAATCAGGCCGTTCCTGTGATTGCCGGTGCAGGTGAAACAGACCTGGTAAAAGCGAAATCCTTGTTAAAATCTTACATTGATCTGGGCTGTAGGCAGGTGCTTTTTCAAATCCCCTATCAAAACGAGTTGCAATTTAAAGCTGATTTTTTTCGACTGGCCGCGACCGACGCAGAAATGATCATGTTGCAGGATTGGGATGCCACTGGTTATGGGCTGCCTGAAAGCCTTATTTGCGAATTATTCGACAGCGTGGAGGCATTCCGATGCCTGAAGATCGAAACCGTTCCGGCCGGGTACAAATATTCCAGGATGCTTTCTTTGACCAATGGGCTTTTGAATGTCAGCGGGGGATGGGCTGTAACCCAGCTGATCGAAGGTTTGGAAAGGGGAGTTCATGCTTTTATGCCCACTGGCATGCATTGGATCTATACGGAGATTTTCCAACTTTGGACGCAAGGGAAAACCAATGAGGCGGTGGAGCTTTTCGAAAACATCCTTCCGGTCCTGGCTTTTTCCAATCAGCACCTGGAGATTTCCATTCATTTTTTCAAACGGCTGCTTCACCATCAGGGAATTTACCCTACAACTCATATACGCCATTCCCGCATTACTTTTGACAGCTACCATCAAAAAACAGCAGAAGGGTTAATCCAGCGAGTAATTAAACTCGAAGAAGGAATTAGGGCGAAAAAGAGGTGAACCATATAAGGGATATAAGAACATATAAGTGGGCATTATTAATTTACCACAGATGTCCACGGATTGTTACAGATTATTTTAATGGCTCTAACCCAAACCTTATAATCCTTTATATGTCGTTCATGGTTTTGAAAAGGGAATCCAATAAGGAATATACCAAGGAAATCAAATCATCCTCACATCCAGCATCAGTACATCAGCATATCCCCACATCGGCACATCCTCAAATCTTCAAATCAGCAGATCTTCAAATCAGCACATCAGCAAATATGGTTGTTTTATGGTTCTTCCTGATATTTTTTTAACCATTAACCCTTAACTTTCCATCATGTTATTACAAGGGGTAGATTGGCTGATCCTGGTTTCGTTTTTCATCCTTTCTTTGGGGATAGGCTTGTATAGTTCCAGGAAGTCCGCCAAAAACATCAATGAGTTTTTTAAAGCCGGAGGCAACTTGCCCTGGTGGGTTTTGGGTACTTCCATGGTGGCCACCACCTTTTCCACGGATACCCCTAATCTGGTAACCGATATTGTCCGGAAGAATGGCATTTCAGGCAACTGGGTATGGTGGAGTTTTTTGCTGACGGGCATGCTCACCGTATTTTTCTTTGCCAAAC
The DNA here is from genome assembly GCF_011290685.1 of Cyclobacterium plantarum. Taxonomy (GTDB): domain Bacteria; phylum Bacteroidota; class Bacteroidia; order Cytophagales; family Cyclobacteriaceae; genus Cyclobacterium; species Cyclobacterium plantarum. Next base: position 804,408 of record NZ_JAANYN010000002.1, on the reverse strand, counting down.
TCTGGAAACGGTCGGGCGTTTTGACGGATATTGAATTTTATGAATTGAGGTACAGCGGAAAGGCAGCTTCTTTTCTCAGGGGATTCCGTGCCATCTACCTGGGTGTATTCTTTAATATCGTCATCATTTCAGGAGTATCCCTGGCTGCAATCAAAATCGGGACGGTATTGCTGGGTATCAGCCCAATGGCCACGCTGATGGTTTCGGGCCTTGTCACGGTAATTTACAGTTCCCTGGGAGGGCTAAGGGGAGTGGTGTTTACGGATTTTATACAATTTATGCTTTCTTTGGGAGGAGCTATTGCCGCAGCCTGGGTAGCGGTCAATCATCCTGCAGTCGGGGGTTTGGAAAATTTGGTCAATCATGAAATGGTAATGCCAAAGCTGGACTTTATACCTGATTTTTCCAATAAGGATGTATTCCTGGCGGCATTTTTGATCCCCCTGTTTATCCAATGGTGGTCGGTTTGGTATCCTGGATCGGAGCCGGGAGGAGGCGGCTTTATCGTGCAGCGGATGCTGGCTGCGAAGGACGAGAAAAATGCCCTTTCTTCGGTCATGTTATTTACTATTGTCCATTATGCCATCAGGCCCTGGCCCTGGATCATTGTGGCTTTGTGCAGCATCATTGTTTTCCCTGATTTGGAGGCCTTACAGTTGGCTTTTCCCCTTGTCGATCCTTCGATAGTTCAGGATGATCTGGCTTATCCGGCCATGCTGTCCTTTATGCCTGTGGGGATTATGGGCCTGGTGGTGACTTCTTTGGTGGCCGCCTACATGTCCACCCTGTCTACCATGCTCAACCTGGGTTCTTCTTATGTGGTCAATGATTTTTACCTGAGGTTTATTCGTCCCACAGCTTCACAAAAACACCTGATTGCTATAGGCCGGCTTTCTACGGTACTGATCATGGTATTGGGAGGTTATGTGGCCCTGCAGTTGGAAAATGCTCTGCAGACTTTTGGTATTTTGTTACAGATTGGAGCAGGTACTGGATTGATTTATATCTTGAGGTGGTATTGGTGGCGGATCAATGCCCTCAGTGAGATTGTGGCCATGGCCGTTTCCTTTCTGATAGCCCTGTATTTTGCTTTTATTCACGATTATTTTTTTGTTCCCCTATCCAATTCGGCGGAGTTGATCACAGGTATCCTGATTACCACAGCCAGCTGGATCCTGGTAGCACTTCTGACACCTGCTACGGATAGAGGGGTGTTGAAGGCCTTTGTCCGCAAAACAAATGCCCCTGGTCCGGGATGGAAGAGGGTTTACGGATGGATGAAGGAAAAGGAGGAGCAGGCAGCTGCTTTTGGGTATTTTGACTTTCAGGCGGCGGTATTGGCCTTTGCTGCAGGTATTACCGGCGTTTATGCCTTTTTGTTTGGCACCGGTAGTTTTTTGTTGGGAAATCCGGGGCAGGGCTTGGCGTTGATGCTGCTCGCCGGCCTGGGTTTCGGTGCGGTGTTCTTCCTGAGGAAAAGGTTTCAATAGTGCCAAATGGATGCAAAAAGGTAAGTGAGCGTCGATGTTCCGGTAAAGATATGCTGCACCCATATTATTTACTGAAAAATTGAAAGTCTTGTAGCACAATAACTTTTCCCTTCGTCCAATATAGAGAGGGGTTACATCTGGTACGGATTCGAAAATGATCCAAGGGTGACTTGCCCGTCAACGGTAAAGCATTTCATTGAAGGAAAGTGTCCTGCTGTAGATGAGTGGGGGAAAATTAATTATTTTCAAAGATTAATTTGATTTTAGTTAATTCAATTAAATTTGCAAAAATTTTCAGGTTATTGTTTTGTTAATTTAGGGTGTTGATCACATGAAGAATTTAATTTTTATACTTTTCCTTTTTGGTTTGAACCTACCTGGTCTGGCTCAGAAAATAACTATAAGCGGCACCATCACAGAAGAAGGTACTGGCGAACACCTGATAGGTGCGAATATTTATGATAAAATCTCGCAAAAAGGTACCGTAGCCAACCACTTTGGTTTCTACAGCTACACGACTTCCAGTGACAGTCTGGATTTGTTTTTTAGTTTTGTTGGCTTTCAAACGCAGCATATCAGCATAAAGGCAATCAAAGATACAGTGATCAATGTAGACTTGATGCCAGATGGCAACCTGCAGGAAGTGGTGGTCTCTGCCTCGGAAATGGACCAGATCCAGGAAGTGAGCCGGATGAGTTCCATTAACGTTCCCATCAAACAGATCAAGGAATTGCCGGCCCTGATGGGAGAGGTAGATGTGTTTAAAGTATTGCAGCTGCTGCCCGGAGTACAGTCGGGCACCGAAGGGGGAAGCGGCCTGTATGTCAGGGGTGGAGGGCCGGACCAAAACCTGATCCTGCTGGATGGAGTGCCGGTGTACAATGCCTCCCACCTGTTTGGTTTCTTCTCTATCTTCAATGCCGATGCCATCAACAATGTGGAGTTGATCAAGGGAGGCTTTCCTTCCAGGTATGGAGGCAGATTGTCTTCTGTGATTGACGTGAGCATGAAGGAAGGCAATATGCAGGAATTCAAAGGAGAGGGCTCCATTGGATTGATAGCCTCCAAAGTGACCGTGGAAGGCCCTATCAAAAAAGACCAGACTTCCTTTATATTTTCGGCCAGAAGGACTTACCTGGATCTTTTGGCCAGGCCCATCATCAAGGCCGCTACCTCGGGCAATGAAAATGTGGGTTATTATTTTTATGACCTGAACGGCAAGATCAACCATATTGTCAACGATAAAAACAGGCTGTACCTGAGCGTTTATTCCGGAGATGACAAGGCGTATTCCAAATACAAGGACTTCTATGTCAATAACAATGAAAGGACGGATTACGATGAAGAGTTTGGCCTGAAATGGGGCAATTTTATCACCGCACTGCGCTGGAATAATGTGATCAACAGCCGTTTGTTCAGTAACCACACCTTTACCCATAGCAGGTATAAGTTTGACCTTTTCAGTAATTACGAGGAGAAAATCACAGGTGCCGGGGTAAACGAAACCAATTTTTATTCAGATCGATATTTCTCAGGCATCCGGGATTGGGCAGTCAAATCTGATTTCGACTATATCCCCAACCCAGACCATTATTTCCGATTTGGTACCAATGTGATTTTCCATAAATTTTCTCCGGGAGTGTATGCCAGCAAAAGCACCGAAGCGGAAAATGACCTGCGCTTGGGTGCGGATGAACTCAACTCCATGGAGTATGCCTTGTATGCAGAGGATGATATCAATCTCAGTTCCAGGTTAAAGGCCAACCTGGGGCTTCATTATTCCGGTTTCCTTACCGAAGACCAACACTACAATAGCCTGCAGCCCAGGATTGCTGCCCGATACCTGGTCAATTCCAGTACATCTTTGAAGGCTTCCTTTGTGACCATGACCCAGTTTATTCACCTGTTGACCAATGCGGGACTGGGCTTGCCAACAGATTTGTGGGTGCCCGCCACCCCAAATATCGGCCCCCAGGAAGCCATGCAGGTAGCTTTGGGTGGGGTACGTAATTTCAAGGGCTTTGAAATAACGCTGGAAGCTTACTACAAGACCATGGATGGACTGATTGAGTACAAGGATGGAGCCACCTACCTCAACCTGGATGAGGATTGGCAGGACAAGGTAGCCGTAGGAGAGGGAAGGAGCTATGGGGCGGAATTCCTGGTTCAGCGTAAAGTAGGAAGGATTTCCGGATGGTTGGGATATACCCTTTCCAATACGGAGAGGAGATTTGATGAGGTTAATTTTGGGGAATGGTTTCCTTACAAGTATGACCGCAGGCATGATGTGAGTTTTGCCCTTACCCATGAGTGGAAGGACAACAAGGATTTTTCCCTGGCCTGGGTCTATGGTACCGGCAATGCGGTTTCTCTCCCGACGCAGCGGTACGAGGGATTGGAGATAAGCAGGTATGGAGGGTTTTCCAGGCCCAATGTGGAATATTACGAAAGCAGAAATAATTTCAGAAACAGGGATTACCACCGTTTGGATTTGAGTTTTAGCTGGTGGAAAACCAAGAGATGGGGGGAAAGAAAATGGACCCTGGGCATTTATAATGTATACAACCGCATGAACCCATTCTTTATGGACCTGGGCAGTGACAATCAGGGCAACCGGAAAGTGATGCAATACAGCCTTTTTCCCGTGATTCCTTCTTTTTCCTATAGTTTTAAATTCTAATATATGGCCGTTCCAAATAAATTAAATATTTCCCGATTCCTGATGATCCTTGGGGTGGTTTTTGTCTATTCCTCCTGTGAGACCACGGTGGATATTGATATTCCGTTTGAGAAGCCCCAGGTTACGGTTAATTCCAGCCTGGCAAACAATACCTTTCCTAAAGTGCGGGTAACCTACAGCAAACACATTCTGGATAACAATTGGGAGTTTGAACCCATCAGGGATGCTGAGGTAAAGCTGATCCATCAGGGGGAAACTTACCCGCTCAGTTTTGATGAAGCGACCGGAGAGTATATCAGTCTTGACCACATGATTTCTGAGGGGAATGAATACAAGATCGAAGTGCTGGTAGCGGGATATGAGCCGGTCACTGCCACTGAAATTATTCCGACTATCGTTCCCATCAAAAACCTCGTTTATCAAGGTCAGGTACAGGTGGATTCCTGGTCCTCAAGAGATGATATTCAATTGATTTTTGATGATCCTGCAGGGGAAAACTACTATGAAATTTCAGCGCACTATTACAGAACATATACTTACACCGATCAGGAGGGCAATTTGGTATATTACGAAGAAAATTATCCCCTTTACCTAGAGCCTAAAAATCCAAGTTATGAAAAAGATTTCAATACGGATGGGGAGTTGTTGATTGATGACAAATTATTTGATGGCGCTGAGGCGAAAATCGATTTGTTTATCAATGGCTCCTATTTTACTGAAGAAATGGATGGCGAAGTGTCATTTACCCTGAAAGCGGTGACGAGGAATTATTACCTGTTTCATTCTACCTACGGCCTGCAATGGTGGAACGATGGTGATCCTTTTGCCCAGCCGGTGCAGGTTTATTCCAATATCTCGAATGGGATAGGTATCGTTATGGGAGAGAGTATTTCGGTAAAGAGAATGGAGGAGTGATGGGCTGAGGTTGGTTAAAAAAGTGCACCACAGATTACTCAGATTAACACAGATAAATGAATGGCTACTGGGTGAAGTATGCCACTTCACCCTGCTATTTTCGGTGTCATGAACAGATAAGAACTGGCAAAAAGCCATTTGTAATTGCAAGCCGAGTGAGTTTTAATGAACTATTTTCTTTGGTTTCCGGCATTGCAAATGCCTCGTATACGTAACCAATCGGATAGCTGGGATGTAGTTGCAAACTCACCCAGAGACAGCCAACCACACCCAGAGAGAGTTCACCACAGATTACTCAGATTAACACAGATAATAAGATCAGTACTGGGTGAAGTATGCTACTTCATCCTGTTATTTTCGGAATCATAAACAAATAAAACCCGCCAAAGGGCCATTTGTAATGGCTTATCGTATGCATTTTAAAAGCGCGCTTTTCGTTGCGGTCGGTCTTTGATTTCCGGCATTGCAAATGCATCGTTTGCCTAACGCATCGGATACCTGGGATGTAGTTGCCAACTACACCCAGAGAGGGTTTCGGGGATTGCAAATCCCCTGTATCTGAACCACGGAATTACAAATTCTGCGGAGCGGAGAGTTCACCACAGATTACTCAGATTAGCACAGATAAATGAATGGCTACTGGGTGAAGTATGCCACTTCACCCTGCTATTTTCGGTGTCATGAACAGATAAGAACTGGTAAAAAGCCATTTATAATGGCTAAACCGGTGCATTTTAAAGAACGATTTTTTTTCGGCTGGTCTTTGGTTTCCGGCATTACAAATGCCTCCTATACGTAACCAATCGGATACCTGGGATGTAGTTGCCAACTACACCCAGAGAGGGTTTCGGGGATTGCAAATCCCCTGTATCTGAACCACGGAATTACAAATTCCGCGGAGCGGAGTGTAATATAGATAACCAGGATTTGCAATCCTGCTTTCGTAAACAAATTGGAATGACAATGTATTCCGGTACAAGGTCAAAACTCCAAACCCCGCAGCTCCTCGGGAGAATTGATGGTGGTTTCCTCAAAATGCAAACTCCAGCCCATGGTTTTGGTAAGGATATAAATCCTGGATAACTCCGTAAGTAATCGTTCCCTGGCATCGGATTTCAGGTCAGATTGATTGATTTTTTCCTCCAGAATAGTATTGATCCTCCCCTTGATTTTGTTGTAATCCGCTGCATCGAATTTATTGAAATAATCCTGGCTGATATCGTAGTACTGCAAGTCTGGATAGATATTGACTTCTGGTTCAGGTATACTTGTAATCCGAACCTGCCGGGCCTCAGGATCAATTTCTGTCCGGATCTGGCGGAGATCATAGCCAATGGTGACCTTTGCATTCACGATCACCAGGGCTTTTTTATTGGCGGAAAAAATATCAAAATAATTTCTTCGGGTATTTTTATAGCTCAATATCTGGGAGAAATGGCCCTCTGTCACGATAAGCTTACCCACCTGCTTGATTTCCTGCTCAATCAATGCCGTGTTGAGTTGTATTTCTTCCTTTTCCTGCTGTTTTCGGAGGAAAAAGAAGACCATAAGGAACAACAATATTGCCGTAACAACTCCGGCCAGAAACCTGTACATAAGCGTTCAATTATATGGTGAAAATAGCTACCTTAAATCTTTGGATGATTAGCATCATAAACTGAATTTAAACATCTCGGGACTGTATTTAGCACGCATATTCAATTAAAACGAACGGAAACAAATCGTATAGTAACCAACATGTTAATAACATAGTCCTTGACTTATACCTGGAGGAAAAGATTTTCTTTAAATCGGCCGGAAAACAATATTATTGGAAATATCTTTTTAAAAAAAGCATTACATTGGATATCTTAGTACCATTGCCCATTTCAATAACCTCAAAAAAACAGATATGCAGGACTTTCCATGGTTTAAATTTTACCCAAAAGCTGTTCCCACTACCATAGATCCCGATGAATTCAGTTGCGTGGTGGATTTGTTTGAAGAAAGCATCCAGAAATATGGGGATGCGGTAGCTTATGAATGTATGGGTAAGACCATGTCATTCAATGAGCTCGATGAGCTGTCCAGGCATTTTGCGACTTTTTTCCAAAAAGAACTGCATATGGAAAAGGGGGATCGGATCGGGATTCAGATGCCCAATTTGCTGCAGTATCCGGTAGCCATGTTTGGCGCTTTAAGGGCGGGGCTGATTGTGGTAAATACCAACCCCTTGTATACTTCTTCTGAGATGAAACACCAGTATTCGGATGCCGGTGTCAAAACGGTCGTCATTCTGGCAAATTTTGCCCATAACCTGGAAAAAATCAGCGGGGAACTGGGGATTAAGCATATCGTCACCACTGAAATTGGAGACCTCCTTGGAGGGCTAAAAGGGACTATCGTCAATCTGGTGGTCAAATACATCAAGAAAATGGTGCCGGCCTATTCCTTGCCCGGAGCCTGGACCTTCAACAAAGCGCTTGCCGCCGGAGAAAATAAGACCCTCGAAAAACCGACTTTAAAATCGGAAGATCTGGCCTTTTTGCAATATACAGGTGGGACAACTGGTGTTTCAAAGGGAGCCATGTTGAGTCACGGTAATATAGTGGCCAACATGCAACAGATTTCTGCCTGGATGAAACCCAAACTCAAAGAGCGGGAGGAAACCGTTATCACCGCCTTGCCTCTATACCATATTTTTGCTTTGACAGTCAACTGTCTGGCCATGATGAAAATTGGTGCACACAATGTGTTGATCACTAATCCCCGGGATATGCCGGCATTTTGTAAGGAACTTAAAAAACATCCTTTCAGTGTCTTTACCGGTGTAAACACGCTATTTAACGGTTTGCTCAATCAGGCTTCTTTCCGGGCATTGGACTTTAGCTCCCTCAAGATTGCCGTCGGTGGGGGGATGGCCGTACAAAAATCGGTTGCCAGGCGCTGGGAGCAAGTTACCGGTACGCCATTGGCCGAAGGTTATGGTCTGACAGAGACTTCCCCTGTTGTTTCCTGTAATCCCATAGATGGCACAGAAAGGTTAGGTACCATAGGTGTACCCTTACCCAATACAGAGGTCAAGATTGTGGACGATGAAGGAAAATCATTGCCCTTGGGTGAAAGGGGTGAATTATGTGTCAAGGGTCCGCAGGTCATGCCTGGTTATTGGCAGCGGCCCGAAGAGACAAAGGATGCTTTTTACGGGGAATGGTTCAAAACCGGAGACATTGCCGTACAGGATGAGGATGGCTTTTTACAGATAGTTGACCGGAAAAAGGAAATGATACTGGTCTCCGGTTTCAACGTTTACCCCAATGAAGTAGAGGATGCCCTGGCTGCGCACGATGCTGTCAATGAGGTAGGCGTGATCGGCCTGCCCGATGAGAAATCTACAGAAAAAGTAGTGGCCTATGTGGTTAAAAATGATGCTCCATTGACTGCAGAAGAACTGATAGCTTTCAGCAGGGAAAACCTGACCAGCTATAAGGTGCCCAAGGAAATTTATTTCGTCGATGAACTTCCCAAATCCAACGTAGGTAAGATTCTCAGGCGGGTAATCCGCGAGAACCATGAAAAAAACCACTGATTAGGCCAACTTCGGGCCTTCTTCCAGGGATTTGATAATTCTGGCGGGGTTTCCTCCCGCCAGCACATCTGAAGGGATACTTTTTGTCACCACTGCCCCTGCTGCAATAATGCTGCGATCTCCTATGCTTACTCCGGGACAAATGATCGCACCGCCTCCTACCCAAACGTCGTCTCCTATTTTGACAGGTTGCCCAAATTCCTGCAGGCTGCCCCGGACTTCAGCGTTCAGGGGATGAGTGGCTGCATAAATATGGACATTAGGGCCAAACAGACAACGATCTCCTATGCTGACAGGAGTAACATCCAGTATCACACAATTGAAATTAAAAAAAACCTGATCTCCTACACGGATATTGTACCCATAATCACAGAAGAAAGGCGGCTCTAAACCGAAATCTTTCCCGATTTTACCAAAAAGTTCCTCCATGATTTCCTTTCTTTTGTGGATTTCATCGGGGAAACTGTCGTTCAGGGCTTTCAAAAGTCTCCGGGCATGAAGCCTTTCCCGGGTAAGGGTTTCATCGGAGGCAAGATATAATTCTCCCGCCAACATCTTTTCTTTTTCAGATTTCATTTCAGGATTTTTTCGAGTTGATTCAGGTGTCTTTTTTCGTGGGTTATTATTATTTCAAAAGCATCATCCAGGGAATAAAAGATCCAATCGTTGGCCGGGGATCGGATCATGAGGTTTTGGTCCAGCAAATGATCCAGATCCTGAATGTAGCCTGAAAGTTCATCTTGTTGCTTGAAAAAAGCCGCTAAAAGGTCATTGTTATAAGTGGAACCCGACGATGGCTCCCAGGTCTTGAATGTCTTTATTTTTTGCGGTTTTTTGTTAGCATCTAAAATCATTTGGCCTATTTTTTTCCCAATAAAAGGGATTTTTCCCAAAATAGGGCTTTGGTGGGTGTTTTTGGCAAGCTGATCAAAAGTTGGGAAATAGGAAGTATTGACCAAAACCAGGTGATGGATAATTTCCATAGGACTCCATTGGTGAGGGTCCGGCTTTTGGTTCAACCGGGTCAAATCAAAATCATTGAGTAGTTTTTCAAACTCCCAGGTCAATTGGGTCAGTTCCATTTGCCAGGTATCGGCTTTTTCTTTCATCAGATTAATTTATTAAGGGCTGGTTTAACTAACAGGCTTGAGGGTTCGAAACAACAAGCAAATTTCAAACCAAAAACTAAAAGTTAAAACCTATAATCCGCAACCTAACACTTTAATCACCTGATTAATAGGGGTCAAAACCTGTCAGGTTTCTTCCTCTCGAATTTTATTGTTGGTTGAATACCATAAACCTGACAGGTTTGCGGATTTTAAGGATTATAATCTATTGATCCTTATGGATAAAGACCATCTGGATTTCACTTGTTAAATTTCAACAAACAGCTGATTATCGACAATACCTGATAAGTTTGTGGTTATCAAGTAATATTAAGCATTTGCAGGAAGTAATTCAAGAAAGAAATTAAAACTTTCCATTTTGATTTTCCCGGCCAATCCCTTTATTTAGTTCCTAAAATATGTATGCCATCGTTGATATTGAAACTACAGGTGGGTTTTCCGCCAGCAACAGAATCATAGAAATTGCTGTAGTTTTTCATGATGGCCAAAAGATAACCGGGCATTATGAAAAGTTGCTGAATCCTGGTAGGGCTGTTCCGGGATTTATTACCGGGTTGACGGGTATCGACTCCGGGATGCTGGAAGGAGCACCCACTTTTGCGCAAATAGCGGATGAGTTGCTCGAATTGCTGGAAGGAAAAATTTTTGTCGCCCACAATGTGTCCTTCGATTTTAATTTTGTCAAACGGGAATTTGAGCAGGTCAATAAGGTGTTTAAACCAAAACGCCTGTGTACCGTCAGGCTTAGCCGGAAGATTTTTCCCGGATTAAAAAGTTACAGCCTGGGAAGGCTTTGTGAATCAAGGGGCATTCAGGTCAATGACCGACACCGGGCACTGGGGGATGCATGGGCCACCGCCATTCTTTTTGGGCAGCTGCTTCAGGCAGACCAGCAGCATGAGATCAGCCAATCGGTAAAGGGCAGGAACAAGTCGCTTACTTTACCGCCAAATATCAGTAGTGAGCAATACGAACAATTGCCACAAGCCACGGGTGTTTATTATTTTCATGATAAAAATGGCAGGGTGATTTATGTGGGCAAGGCCATCAATATCAAGAGCAGGTTTATGGGTCATTTTACAGGAAAATCTAAAATAAACCTGAAAACCGAAATTTTTGATGTCAGTTATGAATTAACCGGAAGTGAGTTGCTGGCGCTGCTATTGGAGGCGATGGAAATCAAGAGGCTGTGGCCCAAATACAACCGCTCTCTTAAGGTGAGGTCCGTTTCCTGGGGAATATATGCATATTTGGATCAGGATGGCTTCAAACGGTTTCAGATCAATAAGATTGTCTCCGGAGTAAAACCATTGATGTCCTTTTCCAGTCATGCAGAAGCCTGGAAGAACCTGTCAGATAAGATTGAAGCTTTTGATCTTTGCCCAAAGCTAAGCGGCATACAGAAAACCGCCGGAGCGTGTTACGATTATCAATTTGGCAAATGCAAGGGCGCCTGCTGTGGAAAAGAGCCCTCTGAGGCATATAACCAAAGGGCTGAAAAGGTTTTTGGCAATGCTTTCAAAGAGGGAGAGCGGTTTTTGATCAAGGACAAAGGAAGGAGTGCGGAGGAAGAAGCCGTGTTGTTATTTGAAGAAGGTTTCCTGGCAGCATTCGGCTATGTAGACCTGGCCTTGGATTACAACCATGTTCAGGAAGTGGTAGATTGCCTTAAGCCTGTTAAAAGGGTGGCTGAGACCCGGCTATTACTACAATCTTTTATTGGTAAATTTTCAACGGATCATATCATTCATTTAAGCTCTGGTTGAATTTCCTTTACAGGTAATAAAGTGTACCTTTAATTTCAAATAACCAATAGAAACCTATGAAAATAAACGATCAGGACCCATTGTTGCCGTATCAAGCAGATCCCGGCAGGTATTCATCGATGAAATTCAGAAGATGTGGGAAAAGTGGTTTGGATTTGCCCCTGATTTCTTTGGGCTTATGGCACAATTTCGGTCACAGCGATGATTTTAAGAATGGGCGTAATATACTGAGAACCGCCTTTGACCTGGGTATTACCCACTTTGATCTGGCCAATAACTATGGACCACCCTATGGATCTGCTGAAGAAAATTTTGGGAGGATTTTTGAGAAGGACTTTAAATCCCTGAGAGATGAGTTGATCATTTCCTCTAAAGCCGGCTGGGACATGTGGCCGGGACCTTATGGCAACTTCGGTTCCAAAAAATACCTGATGGCCAGTCTGGATCAAAGCCTGAAAAGGATGGGTTTGGACTATGTGGATATCTTTTATCATCACCGGCCGGATCCCGAAACACCTTTGGAAGAAACCATGGGGGCACTGGACCTGATGGTCAGGCAGGGTAAGGCACTCTACGTGGGCATTTCCCAATACAATGCTGAAGATACGGCCAGGGCGTCCCGGATATTAAAAGAACTGGGAACGCCTTTTTTGATTCACCAACCCCGCTATAGCATGATGGACCGGTGGGTAGAGGATGGACTGTTGGATACCCTGGAATCAGAAGGAATAGGGGCCATTGCCTTTTCCCCGTTGGAGCAGGGCCTATTGACCAATAAATACCTGAATGGTTTTCCTGAAGATTCAAGAGCGGTTAAAGATGGCAGGTACCTGAATACCGAAAAAATCACTCCGGAATTGCTGGCCAAAGTGGAGAAACTGAATGGCCTGGCCAGGGACAGGGGTCAAAGTCTGGCCCAAATGGCCATCGCCTGGCTATTGAAAGACCAGCGGATCACTTCTGTTTTGGTGGGCGTAAGTAAACCGGAGCAGCTTAGGGATAATGTAGAAAGTTTGAACAAGTTAGATTTTTCAGATTCCGAAATTGGAGAAATCGAACAAATATTAAAATAATAGTAAAAAGTATCCCGGTTTATTTACCCTGTACAATGATTGTAATTGTACAGGGTTTTATTTTTACAATACAAATATTCTTGTTGGCAAAAAAAACTGATTAACGGTATTTATTTTGTTTTAAACTTTGTATATTGGTTTTGTACCCAAATAACCAAAGTCATGAAAAAGCAGCTAACAGTATTGTTTATCACTTTATTCACCTGTTTCAATTTATACGGACAGGAACAGCAGTATGTGGTCCTTGAATTTATCAAGGTTGAGCCAGACAGGGTGCTGGATTATTTGGAATACAAGGATTTTTTGGCCAATGTGCACAAGGTATCCAAAGAAGAAGGACACATCAATGGATGGGATCTTTGGTCCTTGCAATCCGGTTCAGATCTGGAAGGGGAAAATTTTCAGTATGTCACGGTAACCTATTACAGTGATCCTGTTAAAATGATGAATGGCAACGATATGGAGCAGTTGGTAGCCGATGCCATCAAAGCTTTCCCAAATATGAGTGCAGCAGAGGCCAGACAAAAAATCAGGGATGCACTGGACATGCGGGACCTGGCAGTTAGAAACTATATGGTGCAGGTAGCCAGCACCGCCGATAATTTTGAATTTCAACCAGGGATTCTTGCTTCCTTTGACCTGATGAAGGCGGTAGAAGGTAAATTTCAGGATTACGAAAGAGCAGAACAAGAAGTTTTTTTGCCCCACCACCAGAGAAAAATTAATGCCGACCTGATGGAAAGTTGGCGCTTTCTAAGGACCGCCTTACCAACAGGAAGTGAAGCCAAGTCCACGCACATGACCATGAATGTTTATTCGGATTACCTGCAATTTTTTAATTCCATGGAATTTGAAGACATGGAAATCACCGAAGAGCAACAACAAGAAGTGGAGGCAGGCTTGAACTCCAGGGATCAGAAATGGGTCTACCTGGCCACTCTGGAGACGGTGGTAAGGTAAACAAAAGGATGGAAAGATGAGATTTTTCAAGGATTAAAAACCTCATTTTTCCATCCAAAATACCGGCAACACAGCACCATTAAAAAATTGAGTCCTGTATGGAAAATGACCAGCAATAAGATGGCCAGCAGTGGAACGCCAAATACCTGATAGGGCCAGGTATAAGTCCAGACTCCCATATTAATGGTTATGATTTCTCCATAGGTAGGAAATATCATGGCTACCAGCAGGGTGATGATGATTTTGCCGGATACCTGTTTGACTCCTGTAAGTAAAAACAATTCTTTTTCAAGTTGATAGATAAAGGTAAAGGCCAAAGCCCAGGCAAAAGGGAGCCAGTAGGGAAAAGCCCTTCCGGAACCTAAATCATGGTATTCCCAATAGCCAAAATAAATCCCCCATAGCTCGCAACAAACACCTAAAAGGCCACTGAGGATCGTTCCAATCAGGTAAATGTACCTGTCCTCAGCAGTTGTTTTCCATTTTTTGACCAGGGAATAGACCATGTAAGCTGCCAAAAAAAGAGCCACCAAGCCATCTTGCGGATAAAGGAAGCCAATAAATAATCCTGCCAGGGTTAATTTTAGTATACTTTTACCGAGGATTATTCCTAAACTCGTCTGACTGTTCGTTTTTATTGCTGTTTTCAAGGTGTTGTGTTTAAGCTCAAAAGTAAAAAAAATATGGGATTAGTTTTTGAAGTCCCATGATTTCAAAAGATTTTCCATTTTCATCACTCCTGTACCGGCTTTTTCTTCTATGGGAAACAGGTTCTCCATGGGGTAAAGTGAGGGTATTTTGGGGTCAATGATGAATTTAGGGATGTTTGCTGCCACATAATCTATCAATCCGGCAGCAGGATAAACAAGCAATGAGGTTCCGATTACAGCCAGGGCATCCGCCTGTTGGACTGCAGCAATGGCTGCTGTCATTTTGGGGACGGGTTCGCCAAACCAAACCACAAAAGGCCTCAATTGAGATCCTTTTTCACATTTATCGCCGAGTTTTAATTCCCAGCCCTCTATGGGATAGGTGATTTCCGGGTCTATGCTGCTTTGGGATTTGCACAATTCCCCATGAAGATGAATGATCTGAGAAGAGCCCGCTTTTTCATGCAGATCATCCACGTTTTGGGTGATGATGGTCACCTCATAGCTGCTTTCAAGTGCCGCCAGCTTCAAGTGGGCCTGGTTGGGCTTGGCTTTCAGACAGGCTTTTCTTCTTTGGTTGTAAAAATCCAGTACCAACTCCCTGTTTCTCTGCCAGCCTTCCGGTGTGGCTACATCCATTACATCATGACCCTCCCAAAGGCCATTGTCATCCCTAAAAGTCTTAATGCCGCTTTCTGCAGAGATACCAGCCCCGGTCAGCACCACTAACTTCTGTTTTTCTTGTTCACCCATGAATCTTATTTATTTCTTTTTTCAAAGTTAAAATAAGATTTGTATTTCTACCATACGATCTTCTTTTCTTGGGCTTTTGTAGCTGCCCCTAACCAGCAGGGCTCCGGGTTGGATCTGAATTTTTTCTGGCGCAATGCCCATTTTTTCTTTTAAAGCATCCGCTACAGCCTCGGAACGTCTTTCGATCAATGCCATATTATAGGAGATACTTCCGGTATGATCCGCAAATCCTTTTATCGAAACGACGGCTTGTGGATATTCCTGTAGGCTGGCAGCAATAGATGCCAGTTTTTCCAGGGCCAATTCCGAAAGTTCACTTTGCTCCTTCGCAAAATAAATCACTGCATAGCTGACAGGTAATTCATAGGAAAGCGTTTTTTCCGCTCCATTTTCTTGTACTCTGGTAACAGGTAAACCAGGGACGGCTAAATCCCAAGAGGGGCTGTTTGGGTGAAAATTCCAGGTTACTCGCTGAGGATCCAGTCTGAGCCCCGAGGATGAATTTCTTTCTTGTACTTTGGGAAAGGTATAGGCCATCCGGTTATTTATCCCGGAGCTATCCGCAGGTAGGGGTAGGGCAGCGGGTCTGCCCAGAAAAGGAACTGCCAGGATGGGCAAATACCTCCTTTTATTATTAATTGGCGGGGATGATTTTTGTGTAGACCTATAAGTCGGACGGATCTGGTCCGGATGGTAGCCCAGATAATCTCTTTCGGTATAGCTGTCGTAGGTTGTTGGCGGGGGATTACTGTAGATCACCCTGTACTGATAGTCAGGAGGCGGAGCAGACGACATCGATAGGCCTGGTTCTGAACTCTCCCAACCAGGGTAATTATACCCCGATACTGTCTGTTCTTCCCGATCCGATTCGGTTGCATCTCCTTCTCTGCTCCCTTTGGGAAAGGAGGTAGGGGGAGTATTCTGGCTGAGCTCCAAGGTATCCCGTTTAATGATTTCTGTGGATTTATCAGTTTTCGGGTCCGGATTTGGCTTCCTTTTTTCTTCCCTGCTTTGAGGAGGAGTAGAGGAGGGGCTGATCACATTGGCCCGGTAGGCTGATTTTGCCGGAATGAAGCTAAATTTCAATCCCATACGGTGATTGAAGACCCAATCAAGAGGAGGGACATCAGGGTTTTCCTGATAGCCATTGCGTTTTAAAATGTCCGATCCTGGATCTGCATCTTCAAATAAATGAAGGTTTCCCTGCATGTCTGATTGGATGAATAATTCCAGTTGGTTGGTGGCCTTTACTCTGATCCCTATTCCGCCGGTCCAATACAGTTGGTTGGTTGAAAAATTGACCGTTTCATTAGGATTGATTTCTAGTAGGGAAGAGAAGGTGTTTGGTTCAGGGCTTTTCCCCTTCCTGTAAAGCCATCCTGCGCCCAGACTCAGGTATGGAGCCAGTTTCGCATTTTCCCTTATTATTTTTCCATTGTCGGCTCTAAATACCAGGGATGAACCCAGGTTTACTACCGATGCCTGATAATCCCGGCCTTGTCCGTTACCAAAATGTCCGGTGCTGCTAAAGCTGCTGGTGCCTTCGAAGGTTGATTCTCCGCCCAGGAATGCCAGACCCAGTCCGGGGCTCAATCGCTTTTCCAGGCTTAGGGTCCAGTTTCTCTCTGGATGAAAGGGAAGGGGTAAGGCATAAATTTGTGGTATATCGGAAATTTTTTTTATTTGGTTCGGCATGAGGTAATGGCTATAACCGATGCCCAATCCCAGTCTCCAGTGATAAGGCGAAAGCTGTGCATGACTTTCTACACCCATTAGAAGAAAGGTTAGAACCAGGATTACTGTGCAGCTGTTTTTCATGCGATGTCTATTTATTCAGTCCCAACCAAAGATTAAACTCTACACTGAAACCTATAAATGGGTAAAGGGTAATGTTTTCTATATTGGCGTCTACATCAGAGGAGGTCAGTACAGTACCTGCATTGAATCTCAGGATCCTGAATATCCGGTAACCCAAGCCCACATAAACCGGTCGGCCTACAAGTGGCCCGCTGATTTCAGTTTGGTTGCTATCTTCCATATTGGAGAAAAACACTCCGGTAGAAACGGAAGCATTTCCTAAAAATCGCGTAAAACTCTTGTTTCCAAGTGGTACAGAAATACCGGCAAAGGCAGAAGTACCATAATCCAGGTTATTAAACCCTCCACTAAAGTAGGTTCCGGCATACCCCAGATTGAGGGGAAGGTAGAATGGCTTTTTCTCCGTAGGATAATTTTCCAGTTCCCGGATATCCACCAACATCAGCAGATTTGCCCGGAGATACTGGTCCACCTCTGCATGAAGCAGGTCTATCAGCTCCTTTTTCAATTGGGCAGTGTATTGGGCCTGCCCTTCGTTGTCCGGGTCCGGATTTTTAGACAAAAGATTAAACCTTGCCCCTTTCAATTTCACTTCCTGAAACTGTTCAATTTTGATTTTGACCATATCGCTGAAGCCCTGGAATTCCTGTTCCAGCGGGTGGGTATAGTTTTGCATGCCCTGTAGGACCACCTGGTCCAGATGGATTAACATGGCCTTGGGGTTAGTAAGGGCACTGATGCCCCGTTTATTGGCGATAAAATTGGCATTGACATAGCCTTCAAGATTGGTATGTAGGGCATCTTGCAAGGCAAGCATTTCATTAGAATCAGCCTGGCTATAATAGTAAAATCTCAAGGTGTAATTCTCGCTGCTTCGAAGGGGGTAGGCGACAAACACTTCATAATTTTGAGGATCATCACCGTACGCAGCCTTCCAGGAATAGGAATCCGCCAGATTTTCATTTTTTTTGCTTTTAAAAATTTTAAGTTCCACCCGTTTGATCCCAACAGGAACGTTACCTTGTATGTAAAAAGGCGCTTCAGAAGGAAGGGGGCGTCCGCCGTTGATTTGGTTATTTTCGGGAGAAAAGCTAATGGATTGATCTTGCGCCAGGGCAGGCAAAGAAAGCAATGAAAGAACGAATAAAATTTGTTTCATTAGAATAAAATTTTGTTGATTAAATCAGGAGTCGGTACCTGCAAGGCTGCAATTCGCTAACAAAAGTAACCAGACACAAAAATTGATCCCTTTTTAAATTCAGATCTTCCTTTGGTCCTTACCATTAACGCCCTGAACATGCGCTATAAAACAGTAAAACCAGTAGGATGCCCTTTTGTTAGATCAGGGAAGATGGTTTTTTGATTTCATTGACTGGCCAGGATTAAATGAAGTGCTGAGAAATCTGGAAATCAAATCATTAAATATGTAAAAAATAAAAAAAGGTTGCCTCAGATAGTGGGGCAACCTTTTGTACGTAAAATATTTAGGCTATTACAATTCTTTTACCCGGATATCCTTAAAATAAACGATATCTCCATGGCCTAAAAATCCAATATGGCCTTTTTCACGGAATAGACCCGGATGTTCTCTGCCATCCAGGGTACCATTTTCTTTGGCTTCTGCAATGTTCACATCCAGTGTTTTGGTCCCGTTAAGGATGACCTGAATCCGATCACCTTTCACAATTACCCGCTGGTAATTCCATTCTCCCACTGGATTTTGATGTCCCTTTTCAGCGGCCGCGACCCCATAAAGAGATCCATGGTATTGATAAGGCTTAAGCTCACTGTAAATTTCAGCCGTATCATCCAGAATTTGTAGTTCCATCCCTGCATAAGCTGCATCTCCTTCCAAAGGGGCTCTGATCCCCAGTCCATTATTGGCTCCGGGGGTAAGTTTGAAAGCAAAACGGAATTCAAAATCCCCGTATTCTTTTTCGGTGAGGAGATTTCCTTGTCCGCCTCTGCCCGGATAAATGGCCAAAACACCATTTTCAGCCACATAGTCGGTTTTGTTTCCGGTCCATTTGTCCAGGTTAGTACCGTCAAATAAGACCTCAAAACCTTCAGCTTTTTCTTCCTCACTCAATTCAAACCTCGGAGCACCAACCAATTCCCTGATGTAAATATCCCGGTAGGCCACGTAGGTGCCGTGAGCCTGCAGCTCAATCTGCCCTTCCGGAAAGATGGTCTGGTCCCTATCCCAGTAATTTTCCAGGGGCACTTCATCTACCACCAGTTCCCCATTCAAATAAACGGTTACATTTTCTCCCTGCATTTTGATGTGGAAAGTATTCCATTCGCCTACTGGATTATCTGCAACTTTAAGTGGTTTGCTTGGGTGTTCTTGGTTGTTATACAGCCCGCCTGATCCCACTTCGGCTCCTACGTCCGTTCTGGCGGGATCCCAGATTTGTACCTGTGGGGTGCCTCTCAGGTAGATGCCTGCATCACCTTCTTCGGTGATTTTCCAGTCTACAAACATTTCAAAATCCCCATAGTCCTTGGTAGCTGCAATATTCTGACCTTCTCCAAGGAACACCAGTAGGCCTTCTTCTGCTTTCCAGCCTTTCTCCATCATCTCGTTGGCTTTTTCCTGTTCCCGCTTGTATTCCCTTTCACTCATGGCCGCCCTTTTTATCGGGTTACTGAATACACCTTTCCATCCATCCAGGTTTTCTCCGTTGAACAGGGAATAAAAGCCCTTACCTTCAGGCATTTCATCCAGGTATTTCTGTAGGGACGTCTTGTAATATTGACTGTCCTGTCCACTGATGACAGCTTTTGTTTTCTCTACAATCTCCCTTACCTGATCTCCAAAGATATTTTCGTTGTTCAAAACAATTTTCATAACCGCTCTGGCGGCACTTTGCTGAAAAGCTGCCTTTTCCTGGTAATCAGCAGCTACAAGCAAGGCCTGGAAGGTTGGGTAATTGCCGATTTGGTCAATTGCTGCCAAAATGGTTTCATTATCCTCAGCCAGCTCCAATGCGTTTCTTAGCATCAAAACTTTTTGCGCACCGGGGCTGTCTACAACCGGAATCAATCGGATATATCCCATCAGGGCACCTTCTTTCAGGCTGCTGTTCCGTGCATTTCTGGCGATATGCAACAGGGCTTCGGTGGCATTGGCATCATCTGCCTGGTTCAAAGCCGCAACGATAGCCTGTTTTTGCTGATTGTTTCCATTTTCATAAATGTCCTGTAATTTTTCCAGGGCCATTTCCCCTCCGGTTTTTGCCAATACCTTGTACAGGTACAATTGCTTGTCAGGAGCAAGACCTGGAAGTAAATCCATTGCCCAGCTGGTTTGTGAAACCAGATCCTCTTTTTGTGCATTTGCCACAATGATGGCTTCCTGAATTCTTTCAAGGTTTGTGGTATTTGATTCTGCCTTCAACAAAGATACCAATTGATCCAGGTCTTGGGGTCTGGCCATAGCCGATAAGGCAGTCATTGCGGCTTCTTTCACAGCAGGGTCACTGTTTTTTGCAGCATTCAATACTACATCAATCTGTTCCTCTGCGGCTCTTGAGGCCAATAAATCCAAAAGTAAAATCTTGTTATTAGTACTTGCCTCCGGAATTCTTGAGGCAAATGCTGCCGTAACATTATCACCGTTCATACTTTTGAGTGCTGATACCAGTGCTTCAGTTTCTGCTTCTCCTGCCGGCTCCAGCCTGTCAAGCAAGTCTTCCAGTGCCAGGTTTTCACCAGCGGCTACTACCGCGGCAATCGCCTCTATTCGGATCATTTCATCCTCACTTTTCAGATAAGGAACGATGGTCCGGGCAATTTTTTCATTTTTTACCTCGCCCATTCTACGAATGATCGCGGCTTTTGCCTCTGGGGATCCCTTTTCCAAAGTTTTCTCCCAGACTTCCAGATTAGTGACAAGCCTTTCATCAGATAGGAGCTTCAGGGCTGTTCCCCTGTATCGGAATTGCTCGTTCAGAGCTGCTGAAGTAAGCCATTTTCCGGCCTTTTCCGGGTTAAATTTAACCATTAAACCCAAAGCACCTGCCTTGGTATGGAAATGGTCCTGTGTATTGGTTTTTTTGTTTAACTTTTTAGCTAGCTTAAAGGCGGTTTTGCCTTGTCCCTTTTCGCCCAAATTGTCGATATACCTCAGGTAAAGAGCAGCCGCAGTGCTTGGGTCATAGGTGAAACCCGAACTTTCAGCTGCGGCATAAAATTGTTTGGCACTGCCTGGGTCAGCAATATTGGCCAGGGCATATAGGGCAACTTTCTTAACCGATGGGTTGGGGGAATCTGCAAAAGAGGAAATTTCTTGCACAGCTTCCTTACTCCCGAAATCTCCCAGAGCCTCAATATAATTGAGTTGTTGCGCCACATTTTCAGAAGCTCCCAAAGCCAGGATTAGCGCCCTTTCCGCAGAACTGGAGCCAATGTTGGCCATGACACGGGAAGCAATGCCTGATAAGCGCTCATCCTGAAGGTAAGGCTCCACATAGGGTACGGCATCCTCTTTTGCTATCCACTTGAACTGCGTCAGCAGGAAGTGTTTGGATTCAGGATCCGCTACTTTATCGAGTGCCTTCCCATATGCCTGAACGGCCATTCTGGCCAGGTTTTCCTTTTCGGGATTGCTGGCGTAAAAAGCGAATCCTGCCAGGGCATATTCCAATTTCTCGTTATTTGTTCCTGGTTTCAGCATGGAAGCCATCTGGCTGATCCCCTCTTGTCCCAATTCTTCCATCTGCTGCATGGCAATTTCCAGGCCTTGTGCGTTTGAGGCAGGAAAGCGGTTGAGTAAATCTGCTATTTTGGTAGCGGTGGTCCTGCCATCGTCCAATTGATTTTGCGCCCTTAAGAAAAATACCTGCCCAAGCAGCAAAGCAAATATCAGGGTGGTTTTATATATAGATTGTTTTTGCATGTTACTGGATTGATTCTTTTAATGTTGATTGGATCAAATGGTATAAGGTGCCCGCATGGGTTGGTCTATAAGTCTGTTGGCTCCCTCATCATTAATAAAGCGTTGATTTTCAGGATCAAAATCAAGGGATCTACCCAGTCTCAAGGCAACCAATCCCATATTTACAAGGGTACAGGAGCGGTGGCCATTTTGCTCATTCAAAGCGAATTTTTTTCTATTTTTAACTGCATCCACAAAGTCTGTCACCTGTGGGTCGGGATCCGGAAATTGTGCCAGTTTTCTTTCCATGTTGGGAATATCTGATTTAAAGCCCCTGTAAAGCTTACCATTTGGTCCTTCAATGTAAGGGGCCTCAGTGGTACCCTCTCCATCCAGGATAATCTGGCATCCATCGGCATAGGTGTAGGTGATCTTTCTCCAGGTACCTACTGCATCCGGATGCTGCTGAGGTGCATCGATCTCCACCTTTACGGGATTGGTCTGATCCTTTCCAAGGAAATACTGAATGGGGTCCATATAATGTTGGCCCATATCCCCCAATCCGCCACCATCATAATCCCAGTATCCCCTAAAGGTGCCATGGGTTCTGTGTTCATGATAGGGTTTAAAGGGAGCGGGTCCCAACCAGCGGTCATAGTCCAGTTCTTTGGGTACCGGCATGGTATCCAGACCGGTTCTTCCCACCCAATAAAATTTCCAATCAAATCCGGTCAGCTTTCCAACGGTAACTTTCAGAGGCCAGCCCAGCATGCCGGAGTCTACCAGTTTTTTGATGTTTTTGACTTCCGTATTCATGCCATAAAAATTGGAATCGAAGCGGAACCAGGTATTCAGCCGAAAAATATTGCCATGTTGCTTGATGGCTTCTACTACTTTTTTTCCTTCACCTATGGTTCTGGTCATGGGTTTTTCACACCAGATGTCTTTCCCTTCCCTGGCAGCATCTACGGCCATGATGCCATGCCAGTGAGGTGGGGTGGCGATATGGACAATGTCTACTTCAGGCAATTGGATCAGCTCCCGGTAATCTGAAAAGGTCTTGACTCCTTTTCCCAGCGTTTCCTGGGCTATACCTATATGCCGGGTATCTACGTCGCAAATGGCCACAGTTTTCGTGCCGGCATAATTGAAGTGGCCTCTTCCCATTCCTCCTACGCCAATAATACCTTTGGTAAGTTGGTCACTGGGGGCCAGATGACCCTTCCCCAGCACATGTCTTGGCACTATGCTGATGCCTCCCAGGGCCAGAAGGCTTCCCTTGAGGAATGACCTTCTGGAATTTTTTGTTTTATGATTCATAATTACTTAATTTTTTTTTATATCAACACGTGAATATATTTCCTTGAAAAAGGATTAACAAATAAAATGGGACATAGGGTAATATATTGCTTTAAAAAAAGTCAGAAAATCCAGATTGGAATGGTTTTGGTACCATTATTTGGAAGAAAAATTTAAAATTGACGAAATGATGACCCAAAACAAGAAAAACAAGAAACCCGAAGATTTCGAAGACAACAGTTTCGACCAGGCGCAAAAGGAAGCACAGGATGGAAGTGGACCAAAGACTACCAAAAAACTTTCTAAAAAGGAGCCGGATGAAAAATCCAAAGATGAATTGATGCGCGCAAAGGAAGCGGATAAGGAGTGGAGCAGTGAAAGTGATCGGTTCAGAAGGGACAATGCCTAAACCCAAAACAAAATTGTCATGAGTAAAAATGAAAGACCCCAAATTAAAAACGAGGATCAGTATGAAGCCCTCAGGGATCAGGGCTATAGCAAGGAAAAAGCTGCCCGGATTGCGAATACACCGGATAATGTAGCCGGAAAAAAAGGGGGTAAGGCACCGGCCTATGAAGAATGGATCAGAGACGAACTGTATCAAAAGGCCCGGGAGATAGGTCTTTCAGGAATTAGCAAACTCCGCAAAAGTGAACTTATTGAAAAGCTGCGCTCGCACTGAATCCTTCTATTGGCGGCGCTTTTTTTCATTTTCTTCCTCTTCGGCGTCAGCTTTTCTTTTTTTCATGGCCTTTCTCCAGAAGAAAAAGAAGATGATCACCAAAATTGGAAGTATTATAAAAATCACCAGGTTTGAGGTATCACTAAGATCTACAGGCCCTCTGGGTTGTGGGATACCTGGTTGTTTCTGAGCTATTGCCGGCAGGACGAAGATGATCGAAATTATCATTGTCCAAAGACCGTTTTTTATTGAATGTGGAATATGTATCATGGGCTTAATGGCACAAATAGCAGGCCAAAGACTGGTTTGAAATGATGGTTTTTGATTTTGACTTGAATAGGGAAGTGCTATCAGGTGAAACCATAAACCGGGCAAATCATCGGAATCAGGTATTGATGAATGTCAGGAAAGGTATCTGGGAAAGAGGTATAATAAAAGATTTATCTCAACGCTTTGAGTAATCCTTCCAAATCAAGTCTTTTGGTATACATTTCCAGGCTACCGTCCGGTTTAAGGGGCCACTCTTCCCTGGGCCGGTCGCAGTATAACTCCACCCCATTACTATCAGGGTCGTCCAGGTAGAGGGCCTCGGATACACCATGGTCTGCTGCTCCGGTTAAAGGGTAATCGGCTTCCCTGAGGCGAAGAAAAATGGCAGCAAGGTCTTTTCTTTCCGGATAAAGGATGGCCGTATGGAAAAGCCCTGCATTATTTTTAGGTGGGGGACCTCCATTTTTGCTGAACCAGGTATTTAATCCGATATGGTGGTGGTATCCGCCAGCTGAGATAAAGGCGGCATCTTCTCCATAGGTGCTGGTCAATTCAAATCCCAGCAGACCGCAATAGAAGTCCAGTGAGCGCTGTAAATCTGCAACTTTTAGATGTATGTGACCTATCCTGGTCTGGGAAGGGATTTTGTATGAAGGTTCGGTGAGTGAGGTCAATTTCTTTGTTGTTTTGATGAAGTAAAATTCTCCTTAGCTAAAAGGTTGGGTATTTACGATTGCAAAGCTATTTTTATTAACATTCATGTTCTCCTTTCAAAAAGGAAGAAGAGCTGTGCCTATCAGGATTGAATTTATTCTTTAAAACCTGAAAAATCAAATGCTTTATTCTTGTCCACAAGCAGCAATAGATAATCACTTCCCCAACCTCGGGACCAGGGGGTGAATTTTTGGGAGTTGCCTGTGTCAAAATCGCCGATAAATACCATTTTTCCATTTCGGGGATTAAACCACCAGGCAGAAATGGTACCCGAGCTCATTTTTGTCAAATCAATGGTTAATGGAGCGCCTGTTGGCGTGTAAGCAAGGATCAGATCAGCTTTTTCTGTTTTTGAGGCAAGCATGTAGGATTCGTTCTCCGGGTTTTCATCCAGAATAAGGTTTTGATCCAACTGAAGTTGCTGCCAGGGCAGGGCTTCAAAAATACATTTCATGTATCCCATTTGGGAGGCACCCGGAAGACTGAGGGCTACTTGCCAACCTGTCCGGGCATTGATATTGGGGGCTCGGTTGCTGTCATACATTTGCCAGACATCGTTGCACCCATAGGTATATCCTGCGGCTCCTGACAACATGCTCCAATAGCCGGCGATCCTTACATCAGCGTCGTCCAGCCATCCATAGTGCTTTTCTTCCCAAAACCGATCAGGAATATTCTCATAGCGCGCTTCGCCATTGATCACAGGCCTTGTCCGGCCGGATTCCCTGGCCTCCAACACATATTGATAGTCTTGTGCCTTTCTGCTATGGCCGCTCTGAAACATGTCCATATCCAGCCAATCATCCTCACTAAAAAAGTCAGTAGCTTTTTTTCCGCCTACCGGATGAAAGCTCATTAAGTGTTGTTTGTCAAAGGAGCGTATGCCTTTTGCCATGGAGCGAATGATTTGGTAATGCGTATCATTTTCCATGGCCCGGTCACCTCCCAGGATCCATACCAGGTTGCTGTGGTCCTTGTACCTTTTTGCAAGCAATTCTCCGTATTTCTCCGCGTTTCCCGGTGTAAATATTTCCGGACCGGTCCCCCATTTTTTATTGATTTTATCCCCCCAGGTAGGCAATAGACCTACATACAATCCCATTTGGCCCGCTTTTTCTACCAGATAATCTACCAATTCAAAATAGGCTTCATTCAGCTTTTCAGGGTTATTATCAATCAAGGGCTTTTCTCCGTATGCATTGGGGGTATTAAGGCCGTCCAGTTCTGCCAGTATAACGGTTTGAATTAGGTTAAAGCCCTTATCGGCCCTATCCTGTAAGTACCGGTCAATTTCTACTTTATCCAGTCGGTGGATCAATTCCCAGGCAGTATCCCCCAGCCAGAAAAAAGGCTGGTTGTCTTCTGTTACCAGGTAACGATGGTTTTCAGAAAGTTTCAGGTAGGGGAGAGCCTGCCCATTGGCAAAGATGGCCAGCAATAGTGCCGTTAGCAGCAATGAAATGCGTTTCATTTGGTTTCCTTTTAGGTTTGATAAGGGCATTGAAAACGGGTTATTGAAAAAGCAGACCTGCTTCCAGCCCGGCAGCAATAAAGTAAATATCGTTTAAAAGGAAAATAATTGCAAACCGTAGGAAAAGCTTCCGGTTTGATGGTAGTTTCTCAGGAGGGAAAAAGGGGAGAAGATACTCTCCAAAATTCGGGCTTCCTGTCCTGAAAGGGAGTGGATGGCTGGGATAAGCATGGGTACCTGACCAGTACTGAACTTTCAGTGGTGCATTTGTTTGGATACCAGTTTTATGTTTAATTTCTGCTATTGGGTTTTATTTTAAAATAATTACGATAGCCACTTAATAATCTGGTAAAAGTAGTAATCTATTAAAACCGGATACCCTCAGTACTGGTTTGGTTGCATCTCAATGATTTGCCGGTTTTCCTCCAATTTTATTTTTAAGTCAGCATAGGGCAGATCCTGGACGGCTATATTCTTTTCCAAACACAAATCCGCTGCCATTCCCACGGCTTCTCCGAGTAGCATAAAAGTCCATTCTAACCGGATGGCCCCATAGGCGATATGGCTGGAGGAAAGGCAGGTGGGGGTCAGGAGATTGGTGCATTCGGACTTCCTGGGGACCAGGCTCTGGTAAGAAATGGGAAATGGTTTCCAGTTTTCTCCGCCAAAAACGAACCCTTCATTATAGGCCTGTCCATTTTTTACGATGCGCCGCACATGATGCACATCCGGGGGCCAGAAGGCGATGGCTACCGGATCCTCAATGAGAATAGTACTGTCTTTTCGGGTATGGTGCTCTGTAATCACATAATCCGACTGCATCCTTCTGCCGTCCCGTATGTACAGCATACGGGGCCATCCTTCATTATCGGTGAATTCATCTTTCGTGGTGCCCCACTGCCTCCATTCCTGCCGGACTTCTGCCGGCACCTCCGGATCATTGGCCAGAAACCAGAAAAGCCCCCGCGTAAAGTCCAGGTGGTATTGGTAAATCTCCTGTCTTTTTTTGTAATCCCCTTCAGGGTATTCGTGGTTCATGCCGTAAAGGTTATGCGACAGGTCATGCCAGGCACCTAAATCCGTTTTGTTGTTGGGAATGGAATAGGATGGTTGATATAGCGTACCTCCTGCGTCCAGGTAGCGCAGGTAAATCTCGTACCAGTCCCGGTTGTAGTTTTCCGGCCTGATAAAGGGTACCCTGTTGGCGGCTTCTTTGGTCAGGCAGGCCCGAAAACAATAGGCCTGAATGCGCCGATCGCCTGTACCGGCTTCTCCCAGGGCTTCGTCCTGAATGGTATGGATCAGCCCGCTTTCCGGATTACCAGGCTCGATGTATGGATCAACTTTTACCTCAAAATTCCGGTAGGTATTGTTTTCACGAATCCCGTTTTTTGTTTCCCCATACAGGCTGTTAGGTTCCCGGCCTACAATAGTTGATACGCCCGCATAATGCAACAGGTCGCCTTCATAGGAAGCATCGATAAATAGGGCGGCCCGGACGGTTTTCCCCTTGAGGGTTTCAAAGGATACGATTTTACCATTTTCCTTTTTTACGGCATCCGGTGAAAGGCGCAGCCTGGTTTCGGTGTAGACAGGGATTTCCAGTTCAGCCAGCCAACGATCAAAGATACCCTTGGCCACATGGGGTTCAAAACGCCAGGTTCCAGTCCGGGCTCGGGCCGAGTCAAAGTTGGTAATCCCATAATGCCGGGCCACTTCCTTGTAAAATGCCAGGGTTAGTCCGCCAATCACAGCATCGTTTTTGAAGCCTGCGTGATTGTTTATGTCCGACCCGCCAAGTCCTTCAATTGTCATGCCGCCCATATATTTATCTGGGCTGACGATGACTACTTCTCTACCACGTTTTTTTAACTGTATGGCGGCGAGAATGGAGGCGCTGGAATTGCCATAAATGCAAACTTCCGATTCGATGATTTGATCCGATTTTTGGCAGGAAGACAAAAGGATATAAATTAGAATCAGGTACAATTTAAGTCCCATAGCATTTTGCAGTAAATGCTATTAACAAATAGCATCATAGTTTTGTGTTTGTTGGGCCAAAATACTTGATCTTAAAATCAATTTATCAATTTTTTTTTATTTCATTTATTTGAGTGCTTTTTTTTTAACCTGAAAAAAGTTGATTGAAGGGGTCTGTTTTACAAAATCCATATTTTTATATAGCTACTTTTCACCATATAAAAAACATCAGGTACGGTACAGGTAAAGGTCGTCCATCCTTATTTGGGTAGTGTTGACTGCATAAAGGAAAAATAGAACAATTGGTTAATTGCCTTCATTCTCATCCTCTTCCGGCAATAAGCAAAGTCCTTCAAATTCTGGCGCTACGAAGTCTTCTTTACTTAACCAGTATTCCGAAGTGATCAAGGTAAAATGATTTGGGTCTTTTTCATCTAATTTCCACAAAACAGCTTCTGCTTCCGCAAATTCCTTTTCTGTACTCAATTGTTGGGTAAACAGTCTTTTGATAAGATTTCGGTCTGAAATCCCATTATTGAAAGATTTTAAGACCATCTCCTTGGTTACCTCTTTGTCCTTATCTTCGTCTGGAACCATTGAAAATCCGACAATCGTTGCTTTTGCATTGGGAAATTTGCCATTGAACGCCTTGTAAAGCAACTGATTGATATTAAATAGGTCATAGTGTAGATCGATCTCCGGGTATTCTTCACTCACCTTGTCTTGCAACATGTCATTTGAAATTTGAGCAATCTGCCCTTCATTTAATCTGTCGGACAATTTATAAGTCAATACTATTGCTGCGGCTTCATTTGGTTCAAAATCTGTGATTGCCATGTGTAACATTTCCAGTAAATTTTCAGGCTTAATGGTCTTGGCATCCGGAAAATCAAATTGTTCCAATAAATAGATGTAGTCTTGGTTGTTCCAATAGTTGGGCAATTCTTCCACGGTTTTTAACTCGTTGATGGTGATTTTGAATTTCATTTTTGATTTTTTTCACATTTTCACCTACTCTCAAAGCTTTTCGGTTGATGCTCCTTTGGTATGTCAGGTCATTTTTAAGGCCATGGTCTCTTTTTAGCCAGGCCAGATTCCTTTCGCAGCTTATCAGTATCGGTTGTTACAATTATCCAACGCTTTTCCATTTACTGCACAATACTACAATAGCTTCCAACCTCAATAAGTTCGTTATTTCGGCTTGCAGGCCCGATAACTCGCTCTTAGAAATAACGAAAGGAGCTCAAAACAGAATGTTCCGTATCGATCGTAATTGGAGTGGAGGGCCAAAAAAGGGAGGGATATATCCAGGCACTTTTTGTGCTATTTTTTCAGCAAAAATCGTGCTGTCATGTACTCCGGCCTATCCCGGTTAAATGCCCTGCTATGGTCAAAGGTATTAAACCGGCAAAAAAGAATAATGGCAGAACAGGCATTCAACCGTTGGTACGATCAATTTTTTGGCCTATCTTCACTTCCAAATGCATTCTAATAACGAAATAAAGCTTGCAACTGGCCTTTACGTTTAATGAAAGAGTTAGTTCGAAAAAAATCAAAATCAGTCGCGCCATTTAACAGATTTACAAACAAAATAACCAATGAATTATCAGGTATTTACAATGAAAAAGACAATCTACACCTTACTTTTCTTCCTTTTTACAGGCAGTATTTTCGCACAGAGCATGAAAGATTTCCCGGTAAGCGAGGAATGGCTGGATAAAATAGAGTCCCTGGCCCCATCCGACACCCGGGTGGAGGCATCGGTAAAAAAAATCATGGTTTTTTCCCAACATACCGGGTTTTACCATTGGATCATTCCCCACAACAACGAAATGCTGAAAATCCTGGCCAGGAAAACAGGTGCTTTCGAGATTACCATAGCCAGGGATATCGATAGCTTTGATGCGAAAAATTTAAAGCAGTACGACGCTGTCATCCTGAACAACTCCAATCCTTCGGGACCAGATAGGGATCTTTTTGCTGACCTTCTGAAACAGAACAGCAGCCTGAATGAAAATAAAATTGCGGAATTGTCTGCCAAATACGAAAATAATTTAATGGACTATGTGGCCAAAGGTGGTGGTTTGATGATCATGCACGGTGCCATCACTGTTCAAAACAATTCCGAAAAATTCAGTGCTATGGTAGGTGGTAGCTTTGACTACCACCCCAAGCAACAGGAAATGCACCTGAAGGAAGTTGATCCAGATCATGCCATGGTACAGGCTTTCAGTGGCAATGGTTTTACCCACGTGGACGAGCCTTATTTTTTTAAGAATGCTTATTTTGATTACAACTTCCGACCGCTCTTATATATTGAAGCAGACAAATTGGAAGGCAAGAGGGCGGAAGTCAGCAACAACACCATCTACGTAGCCTGGATCAAAAAGCATGGTAAAGGCCGGGTATTCTACAGCTCTCCCTCCCACAATGCCCAGAGCATGGACAATCCTGAATTGCTTCAGTTTTTTCTGGATGGCATGCAATATGTGGTGGGTGACTTGTCAGCAGATGACAGTCCGATGGAAAAACCTGAATAGGCTTTACCTATGATTATGGCAAGCTGAACTGCGGACAAAATCAATCCCCGCAGTCCAGCTTTGTCATATTTTCCAGGTGGTCAGGTTTTCTTGGTATTGGCGTTTTTCCGGTTTCTGGGAAGATTACTTTCGAAACTAACTAACCTGCGTTTTAGATCCCTGTTTAATCGAGCCCAAACTTAATCCAACACCAATTATTAATCAAAATTATCAGGCTTTACCGACCTGCCCTCTGGGCGTAGGTGTATTGAAATATACCTGGTCTTTCCCTGTCGACAGGTTTGGACATGGTGCCAATCATTTCTTGATTTTGCCGTTGATGAAAGTCTTATCGTATTCCAAATTGCCAAGCTTGTCATAGCGAATCCAATTACCGTGTTTTTCATTGTCTCTGAAGTTGCCAATCTGCCACAGTTGTCCTGATTCTCTATAAAATTTCCACTCACCTTGCATAAGGCCATTTATGGAAGCACCTTCGGCTTTTACTTTGCCATCTTTATAAAAGTAGGTGAGCCTTTCGCCTGATTGCTCAAACGTTTTTTGACCATTTACATATTCCTTATTTTTCATATGTGATTATAAATTGTTTTTTTAAAGGCCATATGGAATCTCGCATATCGAATAATCATCCCTCCCTGTGTCACTTGCGACATGCCTGCCTGTCCGGTAGGCAGGCTCGATTTCATCATAGCATTTGCACGATTTGGATATTGTTTCCACAGGTGTCGTTAAATACGGCAATCTTTACAGTACCCATTTCTGTTGGCTTCATGCTAAATTCCACTCCGAGGTTGGATAATCTGTCATATTCTTGCTGAACATCCTCGGAATTGAACTGTGTGTAGGGTATTCCTGCATCAAATAGGGCCTTTTGATAGACTTTGGCTGGTTCAAAATGGTTGGGAGAAGGTTCTAACAAGATTTCTGCCCCATCTTGTTCATCTTTGCTCACGACAGTCAACCATCGGTTTCCTTCACTTAGTGGAATATCAATTTTCTTTAAGAAGCCCAATTTTTCTGTGTAGAACTTCAGTGCTTTTTCCTGGTCATGTACCGGAATTCCGATAACTTTAACTTTCATTTTTGTATATTTTTTTTGTTTGAGAGGCCAAAATCTCAAATTATGAGTGATTTGACTTTGTGAAAGTTGCTTTCTTTTGATATTCCTTTGGCGAAAGTCCAAATCGGGCTTTGAATAAGGTACTAAATGAACTGGGGCTTTCAAAACCAATCTCATAGCAAGTATCAGTGATGCTGAGGCCCTTGCCTAGTGACTGCTTGGCTGCTTCAAGCCTTTTCTCAATAAGATATTGTTTTGGTGTTTGTCCATAATACAATTTATAAAGGCGAAGCAAATGGAATTTTGAGGTACACCGTACCCGGGATAGCAAACTCAAGTTTAATTCCTTTTCAAAATTGTGAATAATAAAGTGGCGGGTCCCAACTACCCTGTCAATTTGGCTTTTATTGGAATAGCAGATATTTTTAATCCGGCTAATTTCTTTTTGATAAAAAGTCATACCTATTTATTTTTCAGCGATACATTAATTATCTTTCAGTTATATCCTTGCCTGAAAACCACAAGTCATTGGATTCGTAATCCTCAGGTTTATGAATTAAAATTTATGTATTTTCGCAATATTTTTTAAAGTTTTCAAGTATAAGATCCCAACCATATCTCGAATCCATAATTTTTTTGTAATCAGCTGAACCTTCTCCATGATTTTCAAAATTGAGGTGCTCGAACTTTAATACGGTTACATTTCCTTCCTGTACAAAATTCACATACAAATCACTTGCGTTCTCAGGATTCGGGATGGGTTCACGATCAGGACTTATTTGCCATTTTAGCTTTATCAATTTGTTTTCGGTAATTTCCGTTACCCGACCCCAATCACACCGAAATCCGAATGGCCCGATTTCGGTACAAAGTCCATCTTTTTTTCCATCGATTTTAATATCTCTTAATTTTTCCTGTGACCATGTATAGGCCTTCGGCCACCATTTATTCAACTCATGGACAAACTTTCGAAAAGCTGTTTCGGAGGGGACCTCTATTTTAAGGGACCTGGTTATATTATTCATTTGAATTCATTTATTTTCAAGTATTTTTTTGATGTTTATCAAGTCTTTTGTATTGGCTTTCTTCATCTTTGTTGCGATAAGTGGAGCAAAAATTTTTGAAAAACCCGTTGGATTACCCTGGTTGCGCAGGGTCATTTTTGTTGTCTTATCGTCGATCGCGGTCCAGGTGTAAGTTGTCTGCATTGGAAAGGGTCCCTCTGTTGTCCGCATGACCAATTTTTGTGGGGGATTTATCTCAATAAATTCATACGTGTATGCAAGTTTTCTTCCTAAAAAGTGGGCCACAAAGGCAACCTGAGTACCTATTGCCAGGGGTTTAGAGGTTTTCCAGACAGCTGATTTGATATTTATGTACCATTCAGGTGCATTGTCTGGATTTGAGGTATAGTCTGAAACCAGGTCAATTGGCTTGTTGATGATAATTTCTGTGGACACATCTACCCTCATATTTTGGTCATTTTATGCTGTGAAATGCCTGAAATAGTGAATATAGGTCAAAAAATTGGCGGTTCCAACGGGGGGAATACAAATGGCGCATTAATTCGGTAGCCTGCTTCACAGCCGGTCGATTCCAAATATCTGGAAATTTTCAACCGCTTTCCAGGTTTCTCCTTTTTGATTAAAGGCTTGTAAAAATGGAAATATCGCAATCAATGCAGCTGAATTCACTTTTGAAAATGCACCTCAAGGCATAGGACTTGTTTCTTGAATTCTCCCTGATTTGTAACGGTTAAGAATAAATTCTTCCGGCCAGAATGATATTATCCCCATTTTCTTATAAGGTGTAAAATTTGGAGAGACAAATCCGTAACCTTCCATAAGTTTTTCGGGTTCAAAATAAAAACTACCTGTAAAACCGGGAGCAATTGAACCAAATATTAATAATGACAATGTCCGTTTTGAGAACTTTTTTAGGTTTCGGTTTTAGAGTCTCTTGTCCCAACCTTTCCATTTGAGGTATTGCGCAAAGGTCAGTGTTTCAGGCCTTAATTCTTTTGTTTGTTTTATTGCGCTAAGCATTTCATCAGGGTAAGGTGCTTGTCCCCATCGTTCAAAATGCCTTCTCAATGAAATGAATGTTCTCGCAAACAACCACATTAACACAATGGATACAGGTTTGTGCTTGTAAGTTGTCTTTCCATTTGATAATTTGCTAGCCAGGGCAGCCAGTTCATTTCCCGACATAAAATCGCCAATCAGGTTCAGCTTCTGCCCCACAAACTTTCCAGGTTCTTCGAAAGCCATTGCGGCAAACTTTCCAATGTCGCGACAAGCTATATGCGGTATTTTGGTATCATTGGAAGCCATTCCCCTGATGATATTTTTTTTGACTGGCAAATATTCTCCTCCAAAGTCATCCATAAATGAGCCAGGGCATAGAAAAGTAAAAGGTATGTTTTTCTCTTTAACCAGGTTTTCAATGGCTACTTTCTTTTTAATATAAGTCAAATTATTTTCCTGATCTTCTTCAATATATAGCACAGTGCTTAAAACGAGGTGCTGTATGTTATTGGCAACACAGGCATCAACCATGTTTTGTCCTTGTTTCCATTCATATTCAGTGTCCAATTTTCCTCTGGGGTTCACGGGCATGGTAACTCCATATACCGCATAAGCACCTTTGAAGGCTTTTACCAATGAAGGTTTATCTGCAAGGTCAGCAAATAACAAGGGCACACCTTTGCCTTTAATTTCGGTTGCTTTTTGACTCCTGATATCCCTTGTAATGGCCACCGGGTTCCATTTTCCACTTTCCAGCAGGGCGTCTAGCACCGCCCCGCCTTGCTTGCCCGTAGCGCCGCACACCACTATCGTATTAAGTTTGCTCATAAGAATTGACCTTTTATGGCAAAATTAAATAAACGTAATGTTAAAAAATTGTATGAATGTAACAGGTAACTAAAGCTTTTCTCAGTAGGGAAGTTGGGCTACTGCTTCGGTTTTGCGTTTGAGGTATTGTTTCGGGGGCATTTCGGCAAATTTCCTAAAAATGCGAATAAAATGACTTTGGTCATAAAAACCACAGTCCAGGCCAATTTGCGTAAGACTATCGGTAGTCTTGTGAATAAGATTTATTGCCTTTTCAAAACGTCTGAATGCAAGGGCTTCACTTGGAGGAATGCCAAACCATTTCTGAAAGATCCGCAAAGTGTGCATTCTCGAATAACCGGTATAATCTTCTATGCGGAAAGAGATGCCACTTGACTTTTTATTGCAAAGTCCATCAAGCAAAGCGGAGATTTTCATTGCGGTATTCAGGTCTGAATGTTGCCTTAGGAGTGAAAAAATAAATTCTTCCAGCCATTTAGCCCTGTTGTAAAAGTCTGGCAGGCTATATACCTTATCTTGAATATAATTGAGCCTGCCTGCAAAGACATAATCCCCATCTATAGACCAATTTTTCAATTCGCTGCAGTCAACACCAAAGAGCAGGCTTGCCGCTGTGGTATTCAGCCGGATTCCAAACATGTGACAATTTTGAAATTCTACATAAAGCGGCTTTGTATGAAGTCCTGAGAGAAAGCAAAATTTTTCGGTTGGATTGTAAGACTTACCCTTGTAGTATTCGCTATGGATTGTCCAGGGTTTTTCAAGGTTAAAGATCAGGTCAATATTAAATTCGGGAAGCATTAACCATTGCTTTGGGCAGCCTGTTTTTTGTTCCCAAATCAAAGTGGATATTCCTTCAAGTTTCTTGGGTATGTAATATTGATATTCCATCTTCTATGGTACCTCATTCGTTGTTGCTTTGCCCATTGTTTTCCAGCCCCAATATTGTGTTTTTGTTTTTCCGTTTTCACACAAGAGGATGCATATAGTTCGCAGATTCAATCAGACCAATTTTTCTGGATCTATCCAATATTTTAAATGCATCCGGGAGGGGGCTTCTATCGAAACTCCTTCTAGAGGGTGATTAGTGAATATAATTCAAATAGCTGATTGATACAAGGAATGTACGCAGGTTGCAAAGCATTCCAATAGCCTTTGCTGGTTTTTTTTCAGTGCTGGTTTGTATTGAGAGTAGAGGAGCAACCCACAATTTTGCGAAAGTGGTGGATCGTTAAAAAATGAATCCTTTGCATCATTTTGGTGATAAAGTGGAAGAAGGGAGGCTATAGCCAGCTCCACTTCTTCCACAATATTTACCTGTAGCTCCCTACATCACTTTTTCGTCTTCTTTTTCCCTGCAGCAGCTTTCTTCGGCTTGGCTTTGCCTTTTTTGGCATCGCCCTGGCTTTCTATGATCTCGGTGATCTCGGCAAAGGTGAGTTCTTCTGCCTCCTTGTCTTTGGGGATTTTATAGTTGTTGCGGCCTTTTTTGATGTAGGGACCCCAGCGGCCCAGCAGTACCTGTACCTCCGGATCCTCATCAAAGGATTTGATGTGCTTTTTGGCATCGGCTTCCCTTTTGGCCTTGATCAATTCTATGGCCTCTTCCTCGTTTACGGAATGCGGATCATATTCCTTCCCCAGGGATACAAATTTGCCGTCATGGCGGATATAGGGGCCAAACCTTCCTATGGCAGCCACGATTTTCTTGTCTTCAAACTGCCCCACATCACGGGGCAGTTTGAAGAGTTCCAGGGCATCCTCCAGGGTGATGCTTTCAATAAACTGCCCTTTTCGCAGGCTGGCAAATTGCTTCTCCTCATCCTCCTGTTCTCCGATTTGAACCAGGGGTCCGAATTTGCCCAGCCGGGCAATGACCTTTTTGCCGGTTTTGGGGTCTACTCCCAGCTCTTTGGAGCTGTTGACATCCGTGCGTTTGATGTTTTCTGTCTCCTCAACTTTGGTATGGAAGGCACCATAAAAATTCTGGATCATTTCCTCCCAGGCCTGTCCCCCATGTGCGATATGGTCAAACTCTTTCTCCACTTTGGCGGTAAAGGAGAAATCGATCACGTTGGGGAAGTGCTCCACCAGAAAATCATTGACCACCATGGCAATATTGGTAGGGAAGAGTTTGTTTTTCTCCGTGCCCGTGGTTTCTGTTTTTTCTGCTTCTTCAAAGTTGCCCTCATGAATCAGCATTTCGGTGTATTTTCTGGGTGTTCCTTCTCTGGATTCCTTCAGTACATAGTTTCGTTTCTGAATGGTGGAGATGGTCGGGGCATAAGTGGATGGGCGTCCGATGCCCATTTCTTCCAGTTTTTTTACCAGGGAGGCTTCCGTATACCGGGCCGGTGGGCGGGTGAAGGACTGCCTGCCTTTCATTTCTATCAAATCCAGTTCCTGACCCACCGTCAGGGGAGGGAGCAGACCTTTGGCAGTGGATTCTTCTTCCTCTTCCTCATCCGTGCTCTCCAGGTATACTTTCAGGAATCCCTGAAATTTGATCACCTCACCACTGGCACTCAGGGTTTGGTCGGCATTGGAAATGGCAATAGAAACATTCGTTTTCTCCAGTTGGGCATCGGCCATCTGAGATGCAATTGCCCGCTTCCATATCAGTTCATACAGCCGTTGCTCATTCCGGTCCTTGCCGGCTTCGGTCACCGAAAAGTCCGTGGGCCGGATGGCTTCGTGTGCTTCCTGTGCGCCTTCAGATTTGGAAGTGAATTTTCTCTTGTGGTGGTATTCATTGCCATAAGCGCCCTTGATCTCATTTTCTGCACTTTTCAGCGCATCTTCGGACAGGTTGACACTGTCGGTCCGCATATAGGTGATCTTCCCGGACTCATAGAGTTTCTGGGCAATGTTCATGGTTTGGGCCACTGAAAAATAAAGCTTTCTACTGGCCTCCTGCTGCAGGGTGGAGGTGGTGAAAGGAGCTGCCGGTGTTTTTTTCGCCGGTTTGGTTTCCAGTGATTTGATGGAAAAATCGGCTTCCAGGCAATTTTTCAGAAAAGCTTCCGCTTCTTCCTTGGTATCGAATTTCTTTGGCAATTCGGCCTGCAGTTGTTTGCCTTCCACATCAAAAAGGGCGGTGATTTTAAAAGAAGATGTAGGTTTGAATTTTTCGATTTCCCTTTCCCGATCCACGATAAAGCGCACTGCCACGGATTGTACCCTTCCTGCAGAAAGGCCTGCTTTGATCTTTTTCCACAAAACAGGCGACAGCTCAAAGCCCACCAGCCGGTCCAAAATACGGCGGGCTTGCTGGGCATTGACCAGGTCCAGGTCTATCTGCCTGGGAGATTCCAGGGCTTTAATTATGGCAGATTTGGTGATTTCCCGGAATACGATTCTTTTGGTATTTTCATCTTTTAAACCAAGCACTTCCTTCAGGTGCCAGGATATGGCCTCTCCCTCGCGGTCATCGTCACTGGCCAGGAAGATGGTCTCTGCCTCTTTCACCAATTTTTTCAATTCCCGGATAACTTCCTTTTTGTCCGGGCTGACTTCATAGGTAGGTTTGAATTTATTTTTGATGTCGATGGCATTTTCCCCTTTGGGCAGGTCCCGCACATGCCCGTAGCTGGAGGTGACCTTAAAGTCCTTTCCCAGATAACCTTCTATGGTCTTGGCTTTTGCTGGAGACTCGACAATGACTAAATTCTTTGGCATGGTTTGCTTGTTTAAATATAAAAATACCAGGGACCAGGAATTATCCCCTTATTTTGGCCTAAAAATAGATGTCATATAATTCTCTTCCAAATATTCATCCAAAGCAATTTTTATTGCCGGCATAATTTCAACATATTTAATTTTCATTTCAGACAACAATTTTGGTTTATGGTAAAGGAACTTTTACTCGCCCGTCATGGAGAAGCAGTTTCACCAAATATTGCCGCTGTGGATGCAGACCGCGACCTGACAGCTGCAGGCAGACAACAAGTAGATAGGCTGGGCAATTTGCTGGCCATTAATGGGCAGAAATGCCAGTTGATGGTATATAGTCCCGCCCTGCGTTGCCAACTGACAGCAGAAATTTTAGGCAAACACCTGGAGCCGGTAAGCAGGCTTGCCGTTCCCTTTATTTACCGTGCCGACCGGGATGAGTTGCTTTTCGTTATCAATGGATTTCCTGCCGAAGTCCATCAGGTATTGCTGGTGGGACACAATCCGGCCATCAGCATGATAGCCGCTTACCTCACAGGAGAGGATCACCTGATGTTTTCTCCCGGCATGATGGCCAGGCTGAATTTCAGGGATTTGGGCTGGGACATGCTATCAAAAAACACCGGAACTTTGGAAGAAATCCTTCAGTAAAGCTTTATTCACAACAATATAAATTTTAGTTTAACATTTTGATTTCAAACATGGCCAACAATAATAAAATTACCCTTGTGCAAAATTTTGATCCCAACGGTATGGGAATAGCCGGAAATTTATTCGGTCTTCCCTTTACACCAGAGACCAGTGAACTGATCATCCTTCCCGTTCCCTGGGAGGTTACGGTCTCGTATCAGGCGGGCACGGCCAGGGGGCCGCAAGCCATTCTGGATGCTTCTGTGCAGGTTGATCTTTTTCAGGAAGACATCTTAGATGCCTGGAAAATGGGAATTGCCCTTTTACCCATTAATGAAAATCTGGAAGCAGACAACAACAAATTCCGGTTGCTTGCCGACAATTACATCCAATGGCTGGAGAAGGGGGCAGGAGAAATACAGGGAGAAAGGTTTGCCGCAGTTCCCGGGATTATCAACAAGGCTTGTGAAGAAATGAACGAATGGGTTTATCAACAGGCTAAGACCTACCTGGATAAGGGGAAAATTTTTGGCCTTCTCGGAGGGGACCACAGTACCCCGTTGGGAGCTATCCGGGCTCTGGCTGCAAAGCATCCTTCATTTGGGATATTGCAAATAGATGCTCATGCGGATTTGCGTGTTTCCTATGAAGGTTTTGACTATTCTCATGCCTCCATCGCCCATAATGTCCTTAAAATCCCAGAAGTCAAGCAACTGGTACAGGTAGGGGTCAGGGATTTGTGTGAAGAAGAATGGACCTACATCCATTCGGATGAAAGGATCCGGCTGTTTTCCGATAGCCAGCTAAAAGCGGATTTGTATGAAGGCAAATCTTGGGCATCCATATGCCAGGATATCGTCGCAAATCTACCCGAAAAGGTTTACCTGAGCATAGATATTGATGGCCTGAATCCGGCCCTTTGCCCCCATACAGGCACTCCCGTGCCGGGGGGACTGGACTATCAGCAACTGATATTCCTGGTAAAAAACCTGGTAAAAACCGGAAGGCAATTGATAGGATTTGACCTGGTGGAAGTGGCTCCTGGTACCGAAAAGGATGAATGGGACGCCAATGTCGGGGCGCGATTGCTTTACCGGATGGCCAATCTGGCGGCTGTTTCTCAAGGAAAGTTGCACTGGTCCTGAAACATATTTGCTGCTGAAAAACTGCATTCATTCATCCAACTTTCCCAATTCAACTTTCCCAAAGTTTGAAACTTTGGAAAAGTTATACCCTATTGGACCTTTTCCAAAGGTCTGAATTTTGGAAAAGGTATACCTAACCAATTACTGAAATTTCCTGTCCTGGGACAAGCCGATAATCCCTGTAATTTTCCGATATTTAGGCTTTGATTTTTCCTGATGAAGAAGCGTACTCCTTTTTGGCAATTGTTATCGGAATCTATCCGGGGGAATGAGCAGGATTATACCCGGATTCCCATCAAATCGGGGATCATCCTGCTGGCGGTGCCCATGATCCTGGAAATGATCATGGAGTCCCTGTTTGCCGTTGTCGATATATTTTTTGTCGGCCGGCTGGGTGAACATGCCGTTGCCACCGTAGGCCTGACAGAAGCGGTATTGACCATCATTTATTCCCTGGGAGTGGGCATCAGCATGGCAGGTACGGCCATGGTGGCCAGAAGATTCGGGGAGAAAAAATTCCAGCGGGCAGGAACGGTTGCCTTTCAATTGCTCCTGGTCGGGGTCTTGGCTTCCCTGCTTTTGGGGGCAGGTGGTTATTTCTACGCTGGGGAAATCCTCTCCCTGATGGGCGCAGAGGAGCAGGTTCTGGAGACGGGGAAGGCCTATACGGAAATCATTTTCCTGGGCAATACGGCCATTATGCTGCTTTTTCTGATCAACGGGATTTTTCGGGGTGCCGGAGCACCCCACCTGGCCATGCGTGCACTTTGGATTTCCAATGGTTTGAATATTATTCTGGACCCTCTATTGATTTTTGGTTTAGGCTCTTTTGAAGGCTTTGGCCTGGTAGGCGCAGCCTGGGCCACCACCCTGGGGCGGAGTCTGGGCGTGGTGTACCAAGTGTACCATTTGCTTAATGGCAAACACCGTCTGGTCATTAACCGTACCAACCTGAAAGTCCGCTGGGAAACCCTGAAGAAAATCATTCATATATCCGCTGGAGGAATGGGGCAGTTTTTGGTGGATTCTGCCGCCTGGATTGTGCTTACCAGAATAGCTTCGGAATTTGGGAGTGCTGCAGTGGCCGGCTATACCATTGCTTTCCGCATACTTTTGTTCAGCCTGATGCCGGCCTGGGGACTTTCGGCTGCTGCCGCTACACTCGTAGGTCAAAATCTGGGAGCCGGTAAAGCCTTTAGGGCGGAAATTTCAACCTTTCTGACCGCCAGGTATAATTTCATTTTTCTGGCAGCCGTCACCTTGATCTATCTTTTGTTTGCAGATACCCTTGCCGGTGTATTTGCGCTGCAGGAGGATGTAAGGGCCATTGCTTCCTCAGGATTAAAAATCACGGTTTTGGGTTATATATTTTATGCAGTGGGCATGGTGATGGTGCAGGCTTTCAATGGTGCGGGGGATACCAGAACGCCCGCATATATCAATATCGGTGTGTTTTGGTTGCTGGAAATCCCACTCGCCTACCTTTTGGCCATCACTTATGGCCTGGAAACCAAGGGTATCTTTATCACTATTGCCTTTTGCCATTCCCTCCATGCTCTGATTGCTCTTTGGTTTTTTCGAAAAGGAAATTGGAAATTTGCCAAGGCATGATTGGCTAAATTAACTCTGCCGGCCCCGCTTACCTTTAAAATGGTAAGAACCCTGTGTTCCTCAAAGCGAAAACCATGGACCAATCCATTTGGTACATGTTGTGCAGTACACTTTATTCCGGCTCTATTTTTTATGCAGGCAAAAGCTAATAAGAGTATTTTCCAGGATGAAAATAAAAAAACTACCGGTATATGAGAGGACCGGTAGTTGAATTAGGTTTAACAGGCAAGATAAATAGATGTCCTGACTTTGTTAATTCAAAGGTATGCCTTTCCTTTTAGTAAGAAGGTATGCATTTGTAACCAATGGGGGTATGAAATGTTAATGGATGTAGTATTTTATTGTTTTGAAGCCATTTAACTTCTCATTAGGATAGATACAACAGCGCGTACCTGCCCTGCATTTAATAAAAAGTGGTGAGGACCACAAGCCTGTCTTTATCGGAAAGGTCTATTTTCTTACCTTTTGAAGGGTTGAGTAAAAGATGGTTTCCTGCTTCATCTGCCCGATTTAAATAAATTCCCAGCACGGTTTCTCCATGAGCAGTGGCCAGTGACTCAAGCTCATGGAACTGTAATTTCCCAAAAGAAACCCCGTATTCGTTAAGGTCCCTGAATATTATTTCTGCACCTCCAAC
This sequence comes from Cyclobacterium plantarum, assembly GCF_011290685.1. GTDB lineage: Bacteria > Bacteroidota > Bacteroidia > Cytophagales > Cyclobacteriaceae > Cyclobacterium > Cyclobacterium plantarum. The sequence goes on along the minus strand of NZ_JAANYN010000002.1, from coordinate 762,163 downwards.
GGTAAAAAGTTCATTATAAATACTGTTGAGTTCCCTTTGCAGGGCAATCCCTGCCAGAAGGTGACTTAATACCATGGGGCTGATGATGACTTCACTTTGAAAGCTTTTGACAAGGGATTCGTTGCTGGGGTCCGACAATTCGAGTAAAACCGAAGGTCTTTTGGGTGCTTTCTCCAAAACCTCCTCAAGTAAAACATAACCTACCATGGTCCTTGCGTCTGCTTCTTCTTCCTCTTCCATCCGGTCGCTGCTGACCAGGAGAATGTGGTCAAAAGTTTCTGCTTCAGTTTTTTTGATCTCGGATTCCCGGATAAAGTCGGCAACAAAATGCTCAACCGAAACCCTGAGGTTTTCTTCTTCCAAAAATGCCAGGTCCTTTTCCCTTTCGGTAACAGGTCGCAAAGCCACCAGACGGATAAAATATTTTTCTTCCTCATAGGTACACAATTCCCTGATAAGCGAAGGAACATGTTCATTCCATCCCAAAATCAATATGCGTATGGTATTTTCCAGTTCGTCCACCGGCAGCTGGCCGAGAAATGGGACAGTTTCAGTTTCAATCGAAAGTCTGTCCTTTCTCCAAATCAGATCCGAAGAACTTCTGGCAAGTAAAACCAATAGGTCTCCTTCTTCCAAGACCTTTTCATCAGGCAAATTTAATTGAGGGGTAAAATGCTCACCCTCCTTTTTTACTATTCCCAGGACTACGGCTTTGGTAAAAACCTTCTTCAATTTTCCTATCGGTTGGCCCACCAATTCAGGAAAGGCCTGCGAAAACAGGTTGTTATCGTCCACCTGCGAGAGAATTTCATTGTATACTTCCGAAAGCCCCGGATGTCGGATATTCTGAGCCATTAGCCGGCTGATAATGGTATTGCTGCCGACTACTTCCAATGGCCCCGAATAAGACCGATAGGCAGCATTAACCTTATTTGCATCTTGAATTTCCGCCACCACATACGGCAGCTTCTTGATGTTTTGGGAGTTGGCTTCTGCATTCAATGATAGCAGGCATTTGATGGTTTCTATATCCGGATTGATGAGTTCTTTTCTTCCATAGGCCAAACTTGGTATAATGATGCATGATGCATTTAAGCTATCCACTCTTCGGAGGTGTTCCCGGTCAATGGCCAGACCGGTACGCAAAACAATATCATGAGCCCGCCTTCCGATCATTGGATGGTCTTTGAGTTCCTGCATTTGAAAAGGGCTGACTTCTTCTGAAAGAATAATCAACTGTAACTTTTTAGCATCGTATCTTTCCAAAAACCGTTTGATCCTACCCACAGATTGAAAAATTTCAGCGGCTATGTGTATGGTTCGATTTGACCAGCCTAAAATGAGGATGTGGTCATTGGCTGTCACAGGTGTAAGTCCTTGTTCTAAATGCCTGATTTTTCGGTTCATCCAGGTGGTAATGACGGCCACCAAAGATCCAAGAAATATTACATACCCTGCCACGGTTATCAGGGTTGAGATAAACCTTCTCCAGTTGCCCACGTCTTCACCCAGGTATCCCGGATCTGTAAGCCTCAGAAAAGCCCACCAGACAGACTCCCCGAAAGTAGCTGTTGGGGATCCCGATGGCATCACCAGAATGCCCCCGATAATGGAGATCAAACCAATCAGTGCAGCTACCAGCAACAACTGAAAATGGGCCCCTTTTACCAGTTGCCTTTCCAGGGTAAAAATTATTTTCCGGCGAATCCTGGGTCTTTTTATGCGCATGGTGATTTTTTAAAAAGCAAAATTTTTCCAATTTAGCCATTTCAATAGAATTAGCTAAAGGATTTTTACATAAAGGTGTAAAATCAAAGCTGATTAAGGATATAAAAAATCACAGCAATTTAACCTGATTTCAATTAATTTAAATAGCTGTAGCCCATGGTAGAAAATTTCTACTTTGAAAATATAATTTCAGGCTGGACGGACATCATTCCATCGTTCAAACCTGGGGTAATACCAGTTATGAAACTGCCAATTCTGTGAAATTCCAATTTCCCATGAATATAGGGAATTTGCTGCAGCTGAAATTTTTGACCTGATGGTATAAATAAGACCAGAACAAAGCATGTTATTAAAGTCAGGATTGTGACTGTAATTTCCACTTTGCAGTTAAAAATGAGTAACTTTTGAAAAGGGAAATCAGTTAGATTTTGACTTTCTAAACGATCGGTCCAGGTGTTATTCCACCAACCTGAAATTTTTCACCTCTTTTTCCCCGAGTTGTTTTTGCCATTTTTCAAACAGCGGCTTTTCCATTTCAAACTCCCTGTAAGCATCCGGGTTCATGATGGGAATACCCTTTACGATAGGATAGATCCGCTTGCACTGAGCACAATGTAACCAGCCTTCCATGATTCTTTCTTCAGTATCTTCTGAAATTCTGGTCAAGGTCAAATCGGATTTGTCAAAGGGGCAACACAATTTTTTTATGGTATTTATCTTCATGGGATCAGTTGGTTTGTAATTGATTTAAATATTCTTCCATGGCCTTGCAGGGATCTGCTGCCTGCATGATGCCTGAGATTACTGCCACACCGGAATAGGAAAGCTCATTTAGTCTGGACAAGTTATGCAGGTCAATGCCTCCGGCCAGAAAGAGAGGTAGCCTGCTTTTTTTTTCCGTTTCCCGTATGGTTTCAAAGGAAACAAGATCACAGCTATTTGCGGTTGGGGAAGGAAACAGGGAACAAAAGGAAAGATAGTCAAAACCTTTTTCTTCAGCTTTGTCGATGAGTTCTTGATCATTATTGCAGGTGATACCGAAAATGGATTTGTCAGGCAGTGCCTCTTTGATTCCATCCAGGTTTTCTGGTAGGGTGTCAAAATGCACTCCATCCGCACCTGTTTCTTTTATCAATTCCCAACGGTTATTGATCAATACAGGAAAAGGGCAGGGCTGGGCCAACTGGCATACCCTGTGGATAAACTTCAGCCTACCCTGGGATTCCCTGAAATGGTCCCAGATCTGAAGGGCAATGATTGGATAGCGACATAGCTTTTCCAGTATGCTAAAGCATTCGCTTTCCGGTCTGTCTGCGGGATCGATGATCAGGTAAATTCCCCTTTGGGGTTGAAGGTTGAGCTTTTTCATTTCCAGCCCTGTTTGAATGCATTCGAAAAAGCTGCCCAGTAGGGGTCTGTTTTTTGGTAGGTAAGCTTTTTGGCTGTTCCATTTTCCTGCCGCAAAACCATTCCTTGCACTTTCTCCGTCAATTCCCCTACCTGAGCACAGGCAATTCCCTTGTCCAATATCCTTTCCTGAATGCGTCTGGCATTTGACTTATCGCAGGAAATGATCATTGAGCCAGCCCCGATGCATTTTAATGGATCCAGGTCAAAAATGTTGCATATGGCTTGCTGGACCCGGCCTACAGGAAGCTGATTTTTCTCCAGGGATACCCCACATCCGGATGCAGCAGCCAGCTCATAGATGGCACCTAAAATACCTCCTTCAGTTACATCATGCATGGCAGTAACCGCTTTTTCCCCAGGGTTGCCAACGGCTGTTAAAGCTTCCTCCAGAGAAGAAGTCTGGTAAAATGATTCACAGGCTTCAAGGTAGACCTCCTTTCCCAACTTCTCCCTGACGGTTTTGGGGAAGCTCATGGCAAGAATGGCCGTTGAGGACAGGGCGGCAGTTTTGGTTACCAGGATCACATCCCCGCAACGGGCCATATTGGATGTGAGTGCCTGATCTTTGGGAAGGATGCTAACAAAGGTACCCCCTCCAGCAATGGTAGAATGCTGGCCTTCCACAAATCCGGTATGACCGCCGGTAATGGCCATGCCTATTTTCTCACAATAATCGTGAATATGCGTCCAATAAATTTTAAAATCCTCTTTGGAAAAATTTGCTGGTAAATTCAATACAAATTGGCCGTATTGAGGGGAAAAACCCGTGGTGGCCATGTCATTGGCCATCAATTGAACGGACAGCCAGGCTGATTCCTGCAAGCCAAGGGTGGGAACCAGGGACAAGGGATCGCTGGTTAATGCCATGACCTGCTTTCCTGCCAATTCCACCAGGGATACGTCGATGCCAAAGCCCGGTTTTACGAGGACCTCTTTCCTGCTTGCACCGCAATGAGAGGTGATAAATTCTTCCAGCAAAGTTTCATCTATTTTACCCAGTTGATCAGACATTTTATTCCACATCATGAAGTTGAACATATAAACCAAAAAAGTCCCCATATGGGAGGCTCCACTGTTGCACAGGAAACCATTTGGGCAATCCGGTACAGGACCATTCAATGGAATAGGATCTTCCGTTCAAAGCTTCCTGTATGAGCTGAATCAGTTTTTCAGGTGTGTAAAAAGTAGCTGTCACATAGAAGGGATTTTTCCCAAAGAGCTGCTGTACCCTTCTTCGCAATACCTTGGGAGAGTTCCGGTTCATCATGCCCATGGCAATGCCATATTTCCCCACCCTGGCTGCCTCCCGGATGACCTTCACCGGGTCTTTGTAATATTCAAAGGTGGTGATAAAAGCCAAAGCATCGAAAGAATGGTCCTTGAAGGGCATGTGATGCGAATCTGCCATCACCAGGTCTCCCTCAAAAAGATGGATGGCCTGGGAAAGCATCAAAGGTGAGATATCTCCACCGGAGGCCTCAATGCCAATTTCTTTCCACCAGCGGGTAAAACGGGTGGTCCCACAGCCGAACTCCAGCAGTGTTTTGATCCGGCTGTCTTTGGATACCAGTTGCTCCATGACTTTTTTCTGCCAGATTTCTGCCCTTTTGTACCGGCCTTCATACCACAGCTCGTAAGTATCAGTATGCTTGCGGTTAAAAAACCATTCCGGCCTGTTTTGCCAGTTTTGCTTGGTTTGGGGAATCAGTCCGCCTGCAGTTTTTTCAATTTCCATATTGTCGTTGTCTTTAAACAAAAATTCCATTCACCTGAATGGGCCAGGGAATGGAGCGACAAAATACAAATGGAATTCTGGCTGGCATCCCTACGTTGGCATTATCCAAATCAGGTATCGGGTTTGATCTCAGCCGGATTGAATTCCAGCACCCCGTGCATTCATTTCTTCGTTCAAAGGTATTCAATTCCTTTATCAAAACAAAAGCAAGTTCCTTTTAGGAATTTTTCAATGGTTTGCCTGAAAAAAGATCACCAAACAATTATTTCTCTTTTCAAATTTTTACCATATATTCATAACTTATTGAAATTAAAAAGATTAACTTCATGACTGCCCTATCAAAATTTATATCCTGGAAAAAGGGGAATACCATTGTTTCCTGGGTCCTTGCAAGATTGGTGTTTCAAGTAATTTTTAACCGGGAAAATGTACCCAAACACATTGAAATACTGGATGATACCCTCACGGATCACTGTTCAAGGATCAAAAGAAACCGATGGGTGACTGTGATTAATTTCATGATAAGGCCCAGATTTGTGCGCAGGTTGATAGAAAACCGACTTAACAGGACTATGGACAGCCATGAGAAGGTAGTTTTATCCCTGGATAAAGAGTTGACCAGGGAAGATTTTTACCCAAAGGAAAAGAATAAAAGACAGAAATGGGCCAACTGGTTCGGCAATCATTTTTCGGAACCCCTGCAATTCTTTGTTCCCGGCAATGGAGCCTATAAAAATTTCTCACCACAGGATCCTAAATGTGAGTTATACGATTACGCAGGCCTGGAAGAAGTTTGTTCACTGGTCAGGCTGGCCGAGAAAAATGGCCGTAAGATTCGGGCTGTAGGTTCGGGGCATGCCCTGACCGCTGTGGCCCAATGCGAAGATTATATGGTTTGTACCCAGGACATGAACATGACCCAAAGGCCGGCCAAAGAATGGATCAGGGAAAAATTCCGCGATGGGTTTGAGGTAGAAGTTAACTTTGGTAATAAAAAAAGTACGGAAACCCATTATTTGTTTGAAACAGGAGGAGGTACAAAAATCAGGCATTTGATTCAGGCATTGACCCATCACAAACTTGCCCTGATCAACCAGGGAGGATCCAGCATTCAGTCCATTTCAGGGGCTATCGCCACTTCCACACATGGGTCTGGAATAGGAATAGGTCCGGTTTCCGCTTTTGCAAAGTCGATGACCATAGTGGGCAAAGGAGCCAGGGTTTTCCGGGTAGAACCAAGTGATGGTATCACCGACAGGGAAGCGTTTGAAAAGGACGCGATGGTTAAAAAGCATGACATCAAATTGATTCAGGATGATGAAAAATTCAATGCCGTTATGGTGGGTATAGGGTCTGTTGGCATTGTTTTTTCCATGATACTGGAAGCCCAGCCGGACTACAGGCTTTTCGAAGAAAGGATCATGCGTAATTGGGATGATGTCAGGGAAGAGATGATGCAGGAGGGGATGTACAAATATATCAATAGCCACCGGCATTTTGAAGTGTTGATTAATCCTTACTGCGATAAGGAAGCGCCAGGGGAGGAAGGTAAAAAAAGAAAATGCCTGGTAACTACCCGGAATTACAGTGAAGAAGTGCCAGGGAAACACCATGCGGGCATAGAGAGAAATTATATTTCCACCTTTATCTCCGGTATTGCCATTTCGGGCAGGCTTTCTCCCTGGGTGTTTAATAAAAACCATCTCTCTATTCCCAGAATGACTAATAATTCCCTGAAAAGACTCGTTGACCACAAAGATGATGCTGGAGGTGGGTTTGAAGACCTGGCCAGGAATGTACTGGATCAGGGCTTGGGCGAGTTGAAATTTTATGGCTATGCCATAGAATTTGGTTTTCCCTTGGAAAAAGTTTTTGAAGCGGTGGATTTGATCATAAAAAATTGTGAAGAATCTCAGGGGTATGATCAGCTTTTAGCTGCACCATTTGCTTTGCGGTTTGTCAAAAAATGCCCCGCTCATTTATCCATGATGAACCAATCAGACATGTGCATGATCGAGTTGGTCAGTGTCAAAGGTGTTACCGGAAGTTATCCTTTGTTTATGCGTTTGGAACGGGAGTTATTGGCTCTGGGAGCTGTTCCCCATTGGGGACTTTCCGTGGAGCCCTGGCACCGCCCAATGGTGGAAAAAGCCTTTCCCAGGTTCAAAGATTGGGAAAAAGAGCAGGAGTTTTTCGGTGGCAGCACCTTCCGCAATGCCTTTCTTGAGCGGATACAAACTTCATAAGGATTTCCGAAAGGCTGCCAATTCTTTGTAAACCCTTCTTCTAGCCCGGTTGATGCCTCCTACGGGTGTGTGGTCTTCTAGTCCAATCCAGGGTGAAAATTCCATTTTTTCACCCATGGCTCTTCTTTCTTCGGTATCAAAATCCTGTTTGGGAATGTTCAGACTGGCAAGCGGCACCAAACCGGCTTTCCAAACTTTAGAAGTGTTTTCCAGGGGTTGTTCTTTTTCGTCCTTGTGAATCTGTACATTTAGTGTAAATGCATGTTCCCTTTCCTGGCAATCTTCCTTAAGTTGCTCTTTGAGAAAATTTTCCGACCGGGGTTCGGCCAGGGTGTAGCCCAATGCCGGATTGTTGGGTGTTAAAACAAATTTCACGAAGTGGTCTGGCCCATGTCTGAATGCACCACCAGAGAAATAGGTCTGGGAGAGCAGGTTATCGTGTTTGGCGGAATATTTAAGCGTAAGGTAAATACTACGCCAATGGGAGGGGTTAATGGCAAATCGCAACTGCTCCCAAAGGCCAAAAAGTACTGCTTTAATGGCTTTTTTGTACAAGCGAATGGTCCAGGTAGAAAGGATGGGGCTTGTGGTCATCAAAAAATTTTGGGTAGAGCATCCTATAGGATCTTCCTCAATCATTTCCCCTTTCACTTGCAATACCTTTATGGCCAATCCCCTTCCGGATGCCGGCTTGTCAGACCTTACTTTTGGAGGGGCATTCGAAAGTCGTATCCAGACATCATATTGCCTGGCTTCTTTGAAGAGCCCGACTTGTAAGGCTTCCGGAATATCTTGACGAATGGTAAGGGTCCCTTTCAGCAGTCCATGCATTTTAGGATGAAAATTTCTGAGTATTTTCCCTTCAGGGTACTCTTGCTTCAGGTAATCCTTCATTACCCGGATCAATTCCTGTATGTCTTTTTCTTCGCCTGGTGTATAGGTATTAATCATAATTAGCCATGTATTGTAAGGCCCTGATGCCGGGAAAAAAGAAATAGGCACCACCCTTGATGATCGTGAAATTTGGCAAATTGTTCAGTTTTCTTCTTACCGGGTATTTCGGTATACTGAATTCATTGGTTTTTCTGGACTCATCCTGGTAATGGTTGCCGATAATGGGGTCTGCGTCATTTTCCAGGCCTCCGAATTTGTGAAAATTCACCCAATTGTTTTGGACAAATTCAAATTGCCTGCGAATATCGGTTACCATGCAGATAAAATGAAGCCCCCTTTCCCGGTCATCCTCCATACTATCCAGCATTTCCTCAGGTTTCAATTCGGGAGTTACCGGCGGTCCATAGGGCCGGCCTTTTCTGATCATGCGGTGTTTGGCGGCCATTTCTGTAGAATCCTTCTGGGTGTTTTCCGTTACCAGGTGGTCTCTGGGATTGGTGCGCCGGATATGGGATCCGATGGGACATTTCAATCCGGCCTTATCTTCATTCCAAAATCCAAAATCATTGGCTTCGGAAAGGTTGGGATCCGGCTGATTTGGGCATAGGGTCAAAGGAGAACCGTCAGGCCACCTACCCACCATTTTACTGGCCAGGGCAATGGCTGAAGCTTTATCACTACTTTGCGCCCGCATGTACTGCCAAAAAGCATGTACTTTTTGCTCCATTTGCCTGAACACAAGGTAAGTGCCGTTTTTTCCCAGGTCTTTAAGGGTGGCATCATCAGGATGGTATGGCAATTTGCCCTCTTTATCCAAAACGTCTGGTACAGTCGGGCTGGGTGCATATTCATCATAGAGGTTTTTATATCCCATGATAAATTCCCCTGCGGGAAAAGTGCCTGCGGTATCACCCGGTACTTCTTTCAATAACTCTCTGATTATCGGTCTGGATATGTCATCGCGGAATCCAAAATGTTCTTTCTGGGCATGCAGCATTCCGGTAGGCAGGGTATGCAACAGCTCTACCTGGAAAGATGCAGTCAAAATCTTGATTTGGGATAATGTGCTTTCCAGTTTTTCCAGGTCTTTTCCGAAGACCATCAACATAAGGTGTATGTTTTTCTCTCCCCAGGTCCAGTTTTGGGGCGCATTTTCTCCGGTGTCGCCCAGGATAAATTGCCGCTGTATTTCTGACATTCCCTCTTTGAATTCCCTGCAGAAACTGCTCAGAAGGGGAGGGGGAAGTTTCAAAAAAGCCAAACCCTCGTAGGTAAGGGCAATTTGCAGGGCCTGCTCTTCTGGTTTTTCGGATGCCGTGGTGACTTTTGGGATAATCTCTTGTAAAAAAAATTTTGCTTTGGCTGGATCAGTAAAGGTATACAATAAGTAGCTGGCACTACTGAGATTGCCATGGCCCCTGATCAATAATCCCTGAATGTCGTCTTTTTCCAGTATAGTCATTTTTATAAGGTTAACAGCCAGTCTTTGATCTCCGGATCATCCATCTCCTTATACAGTCCCGCTCTGAATGCCCGGTTTCTTTTTAAATTTTCTACACTCAGATCCTGCTGGCAGGTATACCAGAATTGGGTGACTTTCTGATGGGCCCTTACACCTTTCATATAGTTGCTCCGGTGGTTGTATTGCTTGTGTACCAGCCAACGGGTGGCTGGGAAACCAAAGGCATGACTGAAAATCACGGCCATGTTCATGGATCTCCTTTCACTGTCCACAAAATCGTGGGCATATGCTTCTGAAAGATTATCAAAGTTGGCGATGAATACCAATCTTTTTCCTTTGTCCATTTGCAGCCACCTTGCAGTGTGTACGGTAGGGATATAAGCAAAATAGGACACCAATCCGACTAGCTTTAAAGTAAGTGCCAGAAATACCCGGCGTATCCACCCTCGTTTCAATGGAGCGATCACTGTCATTTCATTGATTACCGGATTGGTTTCCTGTGCAACTATTTCCCTTACTTTCTCATCAGAAAGTTCCGGACTGGGTTCATGGGGTATGTTTTCGTTGAGGCGCAAAAGCAAAAACAGGAAAACGACTACCAGGATAAATAAGGGAAGGATACAGGCCAGAATTTTGAGTACCAGCGCATCAATAAAAAAACAAAGGACGATGGAAACCAAAGAGGTCAACATCAGCAACCCGAACAGGGACAATGGCCATAACATTTGAACCCTATTGCTAAGGGCATAGGGGATTTTTTTGCTTGCCCAGACCAGTTGGGGATGGTTTTTAACAAACGTTTCGATATTTTCTTTTACTTCTTTCGGAGAGGAAGGATCTCCCTGATCTGCCAATCCCTGTGCGTATTTCCATACTTCTGCCTTGAGTTTTTTCTCCTTGTCGACTTCTGTGGTGCTGATAAATTTGAAACCTGAATAGAAGGTGTTTGGAATGCTTTTTCGTTTCAAAAAGTAAACCAAACCAGGTTTATCCAGGTCATTTTTGGGATATTCCGGACTTTGACTGAATACCTGTTTGATCTGTGGACCAAGAAAGGTAGCCAATTCCTGTAAATGCCTGGATTTGCTTCCCACGTAACTGCTCATCAGGATGATCCGGGCTGGAAGTTTTTCTTTGCCGGCATAAGTTTGAGCAGGCAATGTCAGCCAACTGATAAAAAAAGTGCTGGGCAGGGATTTATGGTATTTCTCCTGGTATATACTCAGATCTTTGCGATACTCAAAAAGCAGGCCATTGACATAAGGTATTTTTTCCTCATCCAGGGTAACGGTTATGGTAAGGCCTTTATGGACAGTGGACATGGGCTGGTAAAAATTTTTACTCAATATAAAAAATTTTGTCTGCCAATTGCAATCCATTGGCTTAAATTTCTTTGTTAATTTCCATCGATATGCTCTGATAATTTCAAAAAAAATGATTTTTTTTTTAATCCAGATAGCTGATCCACCCCACTTGGGGTACTTAGATAGTAAAAGGGATAAAGCTGAAATGAATTCGAAGAGAATTAAAAGATATTTTGGAGCCTGGTTAAAAGCAAAAACTGGCAAAAAGAGTCAGATTGCCCTGCGGCAGCTGTTCGATAATCTGGCCAGATTGGGGAGGTATCCTGATGAAGGCACCATCAGGCAGTCAAAATTGACTGTTTGGAAGCATTTGGAGGAAAGAAGGATCAGACGACTGAGAAAAACGGCATGGATCCAAGGTATCAGCAAGTATGCCGCCGTATTTATTTTGTTGGGATTTACGGCATGGATTTATTGGGAAATGGCATTTTCATCGGTTGATCAACCTGAAATGACCGTAAAGCAAACCCTTGAAGGCATGCGATCCACCATTACGCTCAGTGATGGCAGTCAGATCAGGTTAAATGAAAACAGTGAATTCGAGTTTCCAGAGACTTTTCTAAATGGGCAAAGATTGGTCAGGCTTGAAGGAGAAGCATTTTTTGACATTACACCAAATCCGGATAAGCCATTTATAGTTCAAACCGGCAATGCTGAAATTGTAGTTTTGGGTACATCCTTCAATATCAATACCCATCAGGCTACAGAAGTCACCGTAGCCAGTGGCAAGGTAAAAGTTGCCAACAGGGTTTCCCGGGAGCAGGCATTCCTTCAACCCGGACAACAAGCAGTATTGGATGGAAAAGCCATTCGTATCGCTGAGGTAAGCCCGGAGTATTTTTTGGGTTGGCATACCAGGAAACTCTCTTTTAAAGAAGAGCCGGTGGAAAGAGTGTTTGAAATTCTGGAAAGGGCCTATGGGGTAGAGATTCATACCACATTTTCTGGCAAAAGACCCCAATGCCTGATAACAGGAACTTATGAGGGAGAACGGATAGAGACCATTTTGAGGGGAATGAAGCACCTGCTTGAATTTGATTATCAGACGGATATCCGTACAAAAACCATATCGATTAACATTGTTCAATGCAAATAAAACCCATGCCTATGACAAAAATGAAATAAGCAAAAAATGATCCGGCCACTGCGGCAACAGTGCCGGATCAGGCTCAAATTCCAATCAAATTAACAAACTCAAAAGAATTAAAGCACTTAAAATTATGCAAATTAATTTACTAAAACTATTGATCATGGCATCAAAGAAGTTATTGTATGCCTTCCTGATTCAGGTGTTTGCAATGCAGTTTATTTTGGCGACACCAACCAAAAGTCAAAACCTGGAAGATGTCGGGATAAGTATCCGGGCGAATTCCCAGAGTCTGAAGGAAATCTTAGAAGTTATAGAAGAAAAGACAGTCTTTAGCTTTACCTATAACCAAAAAGTAGCCAGGGACAATCAGCGAATTACTTTTAATTATCAAGACAGTAATGTTAAAGAGGTACTTCAACATTTGGCTCAAATTACGGATTTTGAATTCAAAAGGTTAAACAGTACAATATATGTAGCACCAAGAGAAAACTCTTCAGGCCCATCGGAAGGGATAATAGATGGAGAGGAAAATGAAACAGACGAGGATGAGGTAACCATTTCCGGAAAAGTAACCGATGAAAATGGAGATCCTCTGCCCGGAGCAACGATATCAGTACAGGGTAGTTCTTCCGGTACCGTTACGGATCTGGATGGCACTTACTCATTAACGGTACCGGACGGTGCAACCATTGTTTTTTCTTTTATCGGTTACCAATCCCAGAGTTTTACCATTGAAAATCAAACCACAATTGATGTGCAAATGGTTCAGGACGAATCTTCTCTGGAGGAAGTAGTTGTAATTGGTTATGGTACCCGGGAGAAGAAAGATTTGACCGGTGCAATCTCGCAGATCGATTCTGAGGAAATCACGAAAACAGCAAGCATGACACCAGAGCTGGCGATGCAGGGAAAAATGGCAGGAGTATTTGTATCCAATCCCGGTTCAGACCCAAATGCAAGGCCTTCCATTCGGATTCGGGGAGTAAGTACCCTGGGATACAATGACCCATTGTATGTAATTGACGGTGTGCCTTTGGTAGAGGGCGGGGCTGCATCTGGGGATGCACGATCGCAGGACCAAAGAGGAGATGTCAATGTTTTTAATCTTATCAACCCCAATGACATTGAATCCATATCAGTATTAAAAGATGCTTCGGCCACTGCCATTTATGGGGTTCGGGCTTCCAATGGGGTCATTTTAATTACGACCAAGAGGGGGGCAAAAGGAAAACCCAAAGTCAGCATTTCTTCCAGATATGGGGTTCAAAATGTCAGGAATGATTGGGAGGTAATGAATACCAACGATTACGTTGAAACATATCTGGAGGCCCTAAACAATAATCCGGCAGCTTCACCTGATCCTAATTTTTTCCAATTTTATGATAGCAGTTCACCAGAATACCTGGGAAATAGCCCCTATTATACCGATCAATGGCTGGAGGCAACACGGGTAAAGAACGCTGTGATTCAAGACCACAATGTATCCATTACAGGAGGCAATGAGATGTCCAATTATGCCGTTGGGGCTGGGTTTTCGGGTCAGGAAAATGCCATGTATACCAGCACCTTCAACAGGTACTCAGCCTATGTCAATTCTGATCACCAGGTAGCCAGCTGGTTAAAAGTTGGTGAATCTTTTCGTTTTGTCTATTCTCAAACAGCAGAGGATGCAGGGGCAGGCTTAAATACCGCTTTTTCAGCTCCATGGCAGCCCTTGTATGATCCTTCTGGATTTAGGGGATATGCCGCCCCGGGCCGGATTGTAGGAGATTCTTTTTTAAGTAACGGGTATGGCGGTGCCACCAGAAATAATTTTCTCGCCATAGCAGATTTGAATACCGTGCAAAGAGACATGATACGAAATATTGGATCGTTTTATGCTGAAGCCAGTCCCATCGATGGCCTTCGATTGCGGGGCACGTTTAGCTTTGACCAATTTACCAATACACAGCAGCGGTTTTTTGACCAGAGAAGAGGGATATTTGAGGCAAACCAGGGGACTCCCTATTCCGGAGAAGGAAATACCTATCGAAGAAGAATCAACGAGAATATTAATATTGTAAAAGAATTTTTAATCGGATACAATAAAAGTTTTGGCGAACACCGGATAGATCTGATTCTTAATGCTATGGACCAGCAGGTACAGTGGAATAATACCCAGTTAGCGTCTGACCAGAATTCACCACTTCCAGGTTGGGACCAGCGCAGGATCGAAGAAGGATGGGCAAGGGAAAATAAAGCCGTGCTTTATGAGCGTTCTCCTTCTGGTCTCCAAGGATACATGGGAAGGCTAAGCTATAGTTTCGCCAGCAAATACTACCTGGATGCTACAGTAAGAAGAGATGGTACTTCCAAATTTGGTCCTGGCTACAAATGGGGAACTTTTCCCAGTTTCGGTGCTGCCTGGAGATTGTCATCAGAAAACTTTATGAACCAGGGTTTCATTGATGACCTTAAACTTCGTGTGGGATGGGGTCAGACAGGTAATCAGGAAACACGGGATTTTGCCTTTTTGTCCCTGGTAAATTTCAACCCGGTCTATGCCCTGGGCTCAGGCGGAAGTGCTGCCGGCGATGGGATTATACAATCCGCCGCCGCCTTGGGTGACTTTCCTATTGTAGATATGAGTTGGGAGACCGTCACGACAACCAATATAGGATTGGATGCCATGTTATTGAGCAACAGGCTCTCCCTTACTGTTGAATATTACCAACGATACACAGATGGAATCCTCCAGGCCATCAATATCCCACAGGTAATTGGTGCACTTTCTCAGCCAGTAGTCAATCTTGCAAATGTGGATAATCGAGGTTTTGAACTTCAAGGAAATTTTCAGGACAAGGTTGGGGATATTAGTTATTCAATAGGAGCCAACCTCACGACCGTAAGAAACAGGGTTTCCAACCTTTACCAGGGCAGACCCTCCGGGGGAAATTCCAATCGAATAGAAGAAGGAAGACCGATTAATTTTTTGTGGGGTTACCGGACTGATGGAATCTTTCAGACCGAAGAACAGGTAGAATCCTGGTTGGAAGAAAATGAAGATCCGGGATATCAGGCTCAAAAATCTCCCGGGGATATTCGATTTGTGGATATTCAGGGACCTCCTGGTGAGGAAGATGGGGAAAATGCTTTTTTTAGCCCAAATCCCGATGGTAGGATTGACGCCTTTGACCAAACCTATATTGGAAAGTCAATTCCTGGATATTATTATGGAATCAACCTGGGACTCAATTACAAAAACTTTGATTTTAGCATTGACTTCAGGGGTTTAGGTGATATGCAGCGAATCTTCACCAATGGCCTGCAAAGTGTAGGTGCCGGTGGAGGAAATTTCCTGGTAGATTACCTGGATCGTTGGACACCGAATAATCCATCGAATACGATTCCAAGGGCAATTACCGAAGATCCTTCCGGAAACAATAGAATTGCAGACAGACATGTAGCCAATGCCGGATTTTTCAGATTCCAAAATTTTCAATTGGGTTATAATGTTTCGGGAAACCTGTTATCAAGGCTTGGGGTGAGCAATCTCAGGGCCTATCTGATGGGGCAGAACCTTCTCGTATTCAGTCCTTTTCCCGGGCTTGATCCAGAGAATGATACCACCCCCACTACTTTTATTTTGGGCGTAAATCTTGGATTTTAATGAAAACCGAAATCAAAATGAAAAACATTAGAAATATCATCAGTTTATTGATCATCACGGGAGTGGCCTTTCTTTCCTGTGATGATTCAACCATAGAATTAGATCCCATCGGAGATACTGAGGCTGGTTTTTTCCAGACGGAAGAACAAATGACACAAGCGGTCCTGGGTACTTACCAAAAGCTTACGTTTTTTTACACCTTCCGTGGAGGGCCAAACAACTTTCTGCAAGCCATTTGGCAATTGCCAGGTGACGATCTGACAACCGAGGCCAACCACCCTCACGAGTTTTTCTCAGGTCTCAATGGGAATAACGGGCAATTAAATGCATTTTATAGATTTTCTTACCAATTGATAGCCCGTGCCAATACTTTGATGCAAAAAATTGAAGAAAATGGATCGATTGCCTATGAAAATCAACCCGAACTGATGGATTATCATCGTGGAGAGGTGTTGTTTTTAAGGGCCTGGATGTATTTCAAGCTTTGGAATACCTATGGCACAGCACCTTTGGTAAGGGAAAGAATAGTAGCGTTGGAGAATGCTTTCCCTCCCAATTCTCAAGGTACTGAACTATTGGATCAGGCTATCCTGGATTTGGAGGAAGCAGCACAAATTTTACCCGAGGCCTGGGGTGATGCCAATAAGGGAAGAGTGACCCGCAATTCAGCCTTGGGCCTTAGGGGTAAAGCATTGGTGTTCAGAGGTACAGTAACTGGAAGTAGTGCTGATTTTACCAGTGCTATTCAGGATTTTGATGCCATCTCCGGCGTTTCTTTGACTTCCAATTATGGAGATAATTTCAATACGGCCATGGAAAACAACGAGGAGTCCCTTTTTGAATTTCAGGCCAATAATCAGGCTGGCATCAACAATGTTTTTTTGGATAACGATAGCTTTGCAGTGGTGGGTGATATTGGTGCCTACTACGGGCATTTTGTCAGAAGACCAACCTGGGTGGGAAATACCGTATATTCTGCAACCTCCACATTGATGGATGAGTTTGAACCTGGAGACCCCAGAATCAATTATATTTTTGATCCGGAACCCGGGTTGGTTACAAATGTAGTCAAGTATATCAAAGATGGAAATTGGACCAACAATCCGGGTGGAGCTAACGGTTCCAGCAGAAACAATCCAAGGATTTTAAGGTATGCAGACATATTGCTATTGAAGGCTGAGGCTACCGTTCGCTCTGGCGGTAATTTGTCGGAAGCCGTGGCCCTTTTGAACCAAATCAGGGAAAGGGCGAGAATGTCAGCAGAAAATGAAATGTCAGCAGTACCCTCCGATTATACGCTTACCGGAGAAACAGAAAGCACTGTATTGGAATGGATATTCAAAGAAAGAAGGATGGAACTCGCCTGTGAGGAAGGTCACCGGTGGTATGATTTGAGAAGGAGGCATTTGGCAGGAGAAATAGATTTGAAAACCTGGGATTTCGACAGCAAAAGAATCGATCTTGAATTCGAAGATTTCCATGTCAATTTTCCTTTACCAGAAATTGAGGTGATCGAAAACGAAAACATGAACCAAAACGCCGGTTATTAAAAAATAAATATCAGACCTATTGAATCAAATTATTGTAAAGATCCCGGTATTATTGGTGATAATCACCTCTTTTGCCGGGGTTTTTCTTTCGATCTTTTATGAAATAAAGCGGATGTATATTCAATGAATGAGGGAAAAAATGACTATCAAAATAACGTAAAACAATTCATTCATTTTATTCCCTAAAAAGTAAAGTGAATTGAACCCAGGCGCTAATTTGATTTTTAGAAGATTCAATTTGTTAACCCTCTGGGAATTATATGGGATCGACCTTCTGGTTGAAAGCAATGAAATCCTTAAAAAATTTTAATTATTGAAGCATTAGGGTTTTATTTGTATGAATTGTTGCCTTCTGACAGAACTAATAATCATTAATTAAATATCCATGACATTAAAAAATATGTTGCCCCTGTTTGCTGCCCTGCTGATGGTCTCCTGTCAGCAGGAGCAGGCGGAGCAAGCTGAAAAACAAAAACCCAATATCCTGTTTATCCTGGCCGATGATCTGGGTTACCACGATTTAAGCTGCATGGGCAGCGATTATTATGAGACACCAAATATCGATAGGATTGCCAACGAGGGCATGATTTTCACCAATGGTTATGCCGCCTGTCAGGTTTGCAGCCCTTCCCGGGCCAGCCTGATGTCCGGCAAATTTCCGGCAAGGCATGGAATTACCGATTGGATAGGTGCCAAAACAGGAGAGGACTGGAGAGCGGCAGGAAGGTTTAACAAACTGCTGCCGCCAGAAAACAAAGACCACCTGGACCTGGATTACACCACCCTACCGGAAGCCATGAAAGCAGCAGGATATGCCACTTTTTTTGCCGGAAAATGGCACCTGGGAGGAGAGGGTTCTTTGCCGGAAGACCATGGTTTTGATATCAATAAGGGTGGCTGGGACAAAGGCAGTCCCATGGGAGGATTTTATGCTCCCTGGGATAATCCATACCTGGAAAATGGTCCCGATGGAGAAAGCCTGACCATGCGCCTGGCCAGGGAAACAGCCAATTTTATCCGACAAGAGCAGGATAAACCCTTTTTCGCTTTTCTTTCTTTTTATGCAGTGCACGCCCCCATTCAGACTACCAAAGAAAAATGGTCCAAATACAGGGATAAAGCCGAAGCCTCCGGCATAGCGGAAACAGGATTTGAAATGGGTCATTTTCTTCCGATCCGGCAGGTGCAGGACAATCCCGTCTATGGTGGATTGGTGGAAACCATGGACGATGCTGTCGGCCATGTGTTACAAACGCTTGATGAACTGGGTTTGGATGAAAACACGATTGTAGTTTTTACTTCTGACAATGGAGGAGTATCTGCAGGAGATGCCTTTGCAACTTCCAATCTTCCATTACGTGGAGGAAAAGGATATCAGTTTGAGGGAGGTATTCGTGAGCCCTATTTTATCAAGACGCCTTTTCTGGACAATGCAGGTAAGACTTCTGATGCTCCGGTGACAGGAACGGATTTTTACCCCACCTTGCTGGAACTGATCGGTGAGGAATTAAAGCCCGAGGAGCACCCGGATGGGGTCAGTCTTTTGCCACTGCTCAGCGGGGGAACAATTGAGGAGAGACCCCTTATCTGGCATTATCCACATTACGGCAATCAGGGCGGGGAGCCCTCTTCCATAATCCGTCTGGGAGAATGGAAATTGATTCATTATTATGAAGATGGCCGGGAAGAATTGTACAACCTGGATCAGGATATGGAGGAAAACCATGATGTGGCTGCCGAAAACTCCGAATTGGCCGGTAGGTTGAGTGAACAGCTTTTTGCCTATTTGGATGAAGTAGGGGCATTGTATCCTGAAAAAGACCCCATGTACGATCCGGCGAAGGAACAAGAGTACCTGAAAAGGGTTAGAAATGTCCGAATGCCGGCTTTGGAAAAGCAGCGGATGGAATTCCTGTCAAAGGATTTTGATCCGAGTAATCAATGGTGGGGCAGTGACGTGGGTACCAATGATTAATAATTCAAAATATTTGCGAAAATGCCCCTGTTCTAATAATCTTTTTTGAAAGTGCAGGACCATGTAAGTCGCTCAAATCTAATATATTAATAATTCAATTATTTGGCTCATTTTAGAAATTGAATAAAAAAATATTTACCCCACCCAAAATGAAAAACCTGATTGTTGTATTTGGCCTGTTTGTATTAATTTCTTGTAATTCCACCCAGGAAGAGCTTCCCCCTCCCAATATTTTATGGATTACCAGCGAAGACAATAGCCCTTTTGCAGGCTGTTATGGCGATGAGTTTGCCACTACTCCCAATATGGATGCACTGGCTGCTGAAGGGTTTTTATATACCCATGCCTATGCCAATGTACCGGTTTGTGCCCCCGCAAGAAATACCATTCTTACCGGTATTTATGCTACCTCAGGAGGACACCAACACATGCGGAGCTATTATGATAAATCAGACAAAATAAAACCCTACCCCCGAATGCTGAGGGAGGCCGGCTATTATTGCACCAACAATTCCAAAGAGGATTATAACATCAATCCTGAGCAAAATGAGGATTTCTGGGATGAATCCAGTAATAAGGCGCATTATAAAAACAGGCCCGAAGGCAAGCCCTTTTTTGCGGTTTTCAATACCACCATTTCTCATGAAAGTTCTATTCATAAATCTATTCCCTCCGAAGAATTGCGGCACCGTCCGGAAGATGTCACTTTACCTCCCTATCATCCGGATACGCCCGAAATGCGGCACGATTGGGCGCAGTATTACGATAAAATCGAAGATATGGACAAAAAAATCGGCGAGTTACTGCAGGAACTCGAGGATAGTGGTGAAGCAGAAAATACCATCGTATTTTATTATGGGGATCATGGAGGAGTTTTGGCAAGAAGTAAAAGGTATGTGTATGAGACTGGTACCCGTGTCCCTTTCATTGTCAGGATTCCTGAAAAATACAAGCACCTTTATCCTGCCGAAAATCCCGGATCCCAAATCAACCGCCTGATCAGTTTTGTGGACCTGGTGCCTACGCTGTTGAGTTTGATAGGAGAAGAAATACCCGAATACCTTCAGGGGAATGCCTTTTTGGGGGAACAAAAAACAGCCGATCCCGAATATGCCTTTATGTTCCGCGGAAGGATGGATGAACGCTACGACATGAGTCGTTCGGCCCGGGACAATAAATACCGGTATATCCGGAATTACATTCCATATCGGGTGTATGGGCAGTTTTTGGAATACTTGTGGAGAGCCCCTTCCATCCAATCTTGGGAAGCGGCTTACAAAGCAGGGGAATGCAATGAGATCCAATCCAAATTCTGGAATACCAAGCCTGCAGAGGAGCTATATGATACGGAAAATGATCCCTGGGAAGTCAACAATCTGGCGAATGATCCCCAATACGAAGATGTACTGAAAAGGATGCGCTCTGCTACCAAGGACTGGATGCTTGAAATCAATGACACGGGTTTTATCCCCGAGGCGGAGTTAATTGACCGTACTGAAGGCACCACGGCTTACGATTATATGAGGACAGCGGACCTGGATCTCAATGCCTTGATAGATGGAGCAAACCTGGCTTCAGATCCGCAAAAAGGAGACATTCCTTTTCTTGCCGAGATGCTGGATGATGAAGAGGCGGCCATCCGGTATTGGGGAGCGACAGGTATGTTGATTCTAGGCGAAGATGCCGGCGACGCTCAGGAAGCCCTCAGGAATGCCCTGAATGATTCCTCCCCCAATGTCAAAGTGGTGGCGGCTGAAGCCATGTACCGGTTGGGCTTTGAGGAGGAAGGGCTGCAGGCTTTGTACGAAGTACTGGAAACCCCCAATTCTTTTGCCAGAACTCATGCGCTGAATGCCATTGATAGCATAGAAGATGAGGCAGCCGCTACACAAATGGCTGTTTTGGACATGATAGGAATGGTAGGTGAGTTTAACCGCAGCCATTACGACCTTAGGGCGGCAAAGGGGCTGCTGACCAAGTGGAACATCGATCCCATGGATCATGGTTATGACATGAATTGGTAAGGGCATGAAAAGACGCTCATTCATCACAAAAATGGGGGCAGGGGCCTCCGTTTTTCTGGCAGGATCGGGTCCTATTCATGGTAAAACACCTTTTTTGCCTCCATATCATTACCCTAATACCAATAAGTTTGCTGATGTATTGAGTCAAAAAGGTGAATTCATGATCCGCCTGGAAGTGCTGGCAATGGACAAGCTGGAACCCCAGGAAGTGCAGTTGAAATTAAAACTGCCCAAAGGTATTTCCGGAAAAATAAAAGACTATCCATTTGCCAACAAGAAGGCAAAAATAGATCCAAAAAACAGCAATTATGGGTTTATGGTGGGGAAGGCTTTTCCTCATGTATTTGCAGTTTGGCTTCAGTCACCTGAGCCTGTTACCCCTTTTTCTTTTGCTTTTAATGGGATGGTTTGTGAATTTAGACTGGCAGAGTTGTTGGCAGCGGAAGAACTGTTCTTTCAGCATAACGGAGTAAAAGTCACCTGTAATTACCTGATGGATAAGGAAATTGGAAACCTGAACCCTCAGAAAATTGGAATTGCACCACAAAGCGGGCTTTTTTCCCTGGTCATCCTGGCAGATCCCCAGGGAGGAGATCCGGTCACGCCAAAAGCCCATCCCACAAGGATGAAAATCCACAATGCTTTCATCGAAGACAGCGTCAACAGGATAAATGATTTGACCCCTAAACCTGCCTTTTCTCTGGTTTTGGGAGATATTGTGGACAATCAGGGAGAGAGGTCCCATTTTGAGGCCATGCATGCTTATCTCAAAAACATTCAAACACCCATCCTTTATGCCGTAGGCAATCATGAAACCCGTTACCAGGCCAAATTTTCACCCGGGTATCAAATGGATGAATTCAACAATTATTTCAGTGCCCAAAAAGAACTAAACGGCCTTGAATGGCTCCTTTATAGTTTCGATTTAGGCGACTGGCATTTTATTGTCTGGCCCGATCCCTTGCGCAGTAATTTCTTTGAAACCCACCCGCATTATTTTGACTGGCTTGAGCAGGATCTGGAGCAAAACAAAGACAAACCCACCCTGTTTTTCCAACATGTACCCACTCATCCCATAGGAATTGATCCTTTGATCAATTACGCAGAATCTGTGGCTGTAAAGCGCATGCTTTTGGACAGATTAGCTACCCACGGCAATGTCAGGTTTATTTTCAGTGGACATGTACATATTCCCATTAAAGCTTCTTTCAAAACTGCGGTAAGCTATAGGGGAATGAAAATGATCAACCTGCCTGCGGCCGGTTACCGTCCCAGGGCTTTTGGAGAAGAAGAAATTCATGGAGGCCCTTCACAAGGCGTATTGATTTTTGACATCAATGGCAAGGAAGGAAGGCCCTATTTTAAGACGGTAACTGAAGAAGTTTATTCTTTTCCCGATCAATTGCCAGATTTTGCAGAAGCTGCCTACCCGCTGTGGTTGAACTACAAATGGCAGTTGGATGCTGCTGAAGAGATAAAAAACGGAAATTTCGCTCAGGGGCTGTCTCATTGGCATCCTAGATTTGTGTACAGGGAAGATGACCATCCCTCCAATCGCATGGAGGTGAAAAGATTCCAGAGTTATCAGACCTTATACCTGCGCAGCGAAAAAAGAAAATACCACATACCGGGTCAGGACCGCCTTCCCCAGACCATCAACCATCTCTGTCAGGCCATATCCTTAGAAAACCATTCAGGAATGTTGCAGTTTGATTATTGCCTGGATAAAGATTCGGTTAAGCTGCAAGATGCATGGACCGGCGGCTTTGTCTGGCTGGAGGGGTTTCAGGGAAGTATCAAGCTTTTGAACATGGCCTATTGGCTGGGTAAGGGGTACAGCCAGCTATCGGACCGTTTTTCCGATAGTGCGGACGTTCCGCTCCGGCATTATCACTTGCCTGCTCCGGATGAACGCTGGCGAAGTACCCAACTCAATTGGATGCAAGATTATCAGGCGTTGGGCCTGGATCTACCGGGGCTGGATCGTCTGGTAGTTAACCTGGGTACCTGGCACATCAATGATGGAAACAGTCCCGGGTTTGGTGTTTATTTCACCAATCTGAAATGGATTCCGGATTTGGATGGATCGCAGGTAGCAGGAGGTAAAATCAGGAAAATGCCGGATGAAGCCCTGTGGCGAATGAATAAATACGAGCCTTTTGTACACATTGCCGGAGAGCACCGGTACATCATGTCCACCCAAAACCCGAAGCAATGAAGCGCCGTTATTCCCTTCTTTTTATTATCATTTCCCTTTGCTTTTCTTGCAATCCAAAACAAAAATTTGAAGTCCTTTCACTCAAAACCAGCCATATTGATCGGCCATTGGGTTTGGAGGAAAGACCGGTTTTTGGCTGGCAAATCCAGGCGGAAGCTGGTTTCAAACAACGTGCTTATCAACTTTTTCTAGCCTCCCAACCGGATAATTTGGAGTCCGGGAAGGCGGATATCTGGGATTCCGGGAAGGTCTCTTCGAGCCAGTCCCAGGGAGTAAATTACCCCGGGGAAATGCCTGAGGACGGGCAAAGAGTTTACTGGAGGGTAATCATTTGGGATCGGAACAACCAGCCTGCTTCCAGCAAAGATACTTGGTTTGAAATGGGACTGACCCAATCTTCCAGCTGGAAAGCCTCCTGGATTTCTTCCATACCGGAGGTGGATAGCGTTCCACCCTTACTACCTGCTCCCTATTTTCGCAAAACGTTTCAAATTAACGAAGGCATTCAGCAGGCAAGACTTTACATTTCCGGGTTGGGGTATCATCAGGTGCAACTCAATGGTCGGAAGGTAGGGGATCATGAATTGGATCCGGCTTTAACCCGCTACGATAAGCGCGTTAAGTACCTGGTACACGATGTCACGGATTTGCTGAGGTCCGGCGACAATGCAATCGGGATTGTCCTGGGAAACGGTTGGTACAACCAACACACCCGTGAGGCCTGGGATTTTGATCAGGCCCCCTGGAGAGCTTCGCCAGCGGTCATGGCACAATTGGAAATCGTCGACCAGCAGGGTAGGGAACATCTGGTCAAGACCGATGCCACCTGGAAGGTTACCCAATCCGGCCCCATCATTTTCGACGGGGTGCACAACGGTGAAAGCTATGATGCCCGCAAAGAAATGCCGGGTTGGGCAACTCCTGGATTTGCCGACGGCTCCTGGCAGCATGCCATAGAAATTTCCGGACCGGAAGGCAAACCATCCGCCCAGGTGATGCCACCCATCAGGATGATCCAATCCCTGAAAACAATTAAACAATGGGAGGTCAATGACAGCACCCTCATGCTGGATTTTGGTCAGAACCTTACCGGCTGGGCACGTATCCGGATCAATGGCCAGGCAGGATCCCGTATCAAAATGCGGTATGGAGAGCGCATTTACCCCGACAGTACCTTGGATGTGGAAGAACTCAGCCGCTTTATCTGGACGGGGGATACCCAGACCGACCGGTATTACCTGAAAGGCGGTGGAGAGGAATCCTGGCATCCCATCTTTACCTACCAGGGATTTCAATATGTGGAAGTGACAAGAAGTGATCCCGAGGTGGAATTATTGGATATACAAGCCGATGTGGTCCACACGGATCTTGCCGAAAAGGGTTATTTCAGAAGTTCGAATGACATGTTCAATCAGCTGCAGGAAAATTTTCAATGGTCTTTTTTGGGCAATTACCACGGTTATCCTACCGATTGTCCGCACCGGGAAAAGATGGGCTGGACCGGGGATGCCCTATTGGTGGCCGAAACGGGTTGCTATAATTTTGACCTGACACGGGCTTACCTGAAGTGGATGGATGACTTTGTGGATGAACAGCGGCCGAATGGAGATCTTCCCGGAATCATCCCCACAAGTGGCTGGGGGTATACCTATAATCGAAGCGAAGATCCGGAACGCGGCTATGGGCCGCAGTGGGAAGGAGCATTTCTGGAAGTCCCTTGGCAGCTGTATCGGTTTACAGGCGATTCTATCATAATCAGAAATTACTATCCGGCACTCAAAAAATATGTGGATTACCTCAGGGCACATGCCGACGGGTACTTGTTGAACTTCGGGATTGACGACCACAAACAGTTGGAGAACAAGACTCAGGGACCTTTTTTGGCAACCTCCTTTTTTTATTATTTCAGTGTCATGCTTTCCAGAATGGCTGGGATTGCGGGGGAGCTGCAGGACCAGCAAACCTATGCCGATCTTGCCGACAGGATCGGGGAGGCGTTTCATGCCAAGTACTACGATTTGCAAAGTGGTGTCTACGATCACGGTGGGCAGACCGCTCAGGCTGTTCCCTTGTTTGTTGGGCTGGTAGAAAAGGATCAGGAAGCGGCTGTTCTGGCAGGTTTGTTACAAGCCATTGATGCAAAAGATGGGCATATCGATGCAGGAGTAGTGGGTACCAAGTCCATTCTCCATGTTTTGATGGATTACAAGCAGGATAGGATATTGTATGAAATGGCCAATAAGCGTACTTTTCCTGGTTGGGGGTACTGGGTGGACGAATTGAATGCCAATACCTTGTATCAAAATTGGGATGGTTCCCAAAGCCGCAACCACATCATGTTTGGCACCATCGGGGACTATTTTTATAAGGGGCTGGCCGGCATACGTCCGATGGAAGAGTATCCCGGATTTGAAAAGATACTGATCCAGCCCTCCTTTGATAATGATTTGGAATGGGTGGAGGCCGGGCATCAATCCCCCTACGGCTGGATCCGGTCACATTGGAAAAAGCAAGGGGAAACGATTCGCTGGGAAGTAGAAGTGCCTGGCAATTCAGAAGCTGAAATACGTTTGCCGGTGGGAATGACAGGTAACCTGCGGCTTAGTGGCAAGCAAATACGCGCATCCGATCTGGTTCGGGGGACAGATTCTGCCCGATCTTATACCGGGCTGCTGGTGGGTAGTGGTAGGCATGTGTTGGAGTTTTGAGAAGACTTAAAGCGATCATAACAAATGATGGAAATAACAAACAGTATCTCTTATTTTGGGTTTGTTAGGGTCGTTTACCATGATGATGGTTAATCCATTGGGATCTTTGGACCCTACAAGGTTTGGATTTTACTGGGCCCTATTTACGGGATTATTTTTTTTCTGTTGCCTGAACCGTCAAAAATTCAAAAAAAAAATGGACGAATAATTTTATAGTCAAACTATGACAAAAGTAGACCATTACTTTATTGAAAGTGATCGAATATTTGACAAAAGTTATAGGTATACATTGGTAAAAGTAGGGGATAAAAAATAGATTTGATAATATTTGGATTTTTTTAGATTTTTCATGATTTTTCATTATTTTTAGGGCTAATGCACCAATAAACCCTATCATGACCGCAATTCATTCCAAACTCAATGTGGAAGCCATTGTTATTGAAAATGGATTTTCATCAAATAAAGTAACCCCGGATTCAGTATTATGGGATCAATTCCGTAAGGGTAGTGATGCGGCATTTATACAGATCTATGAGCAGTATTTTGACCATTTGTATGCTTATGGCATGCGAATCAGTTTGGACGAATCCCTAACCAAAGATGGCATTCAGGAAGTGTTTTTTGAGCTCAAGAAGCTTCGGGAAAAAGTGAGCTCTACCGATCATATCAAGTTTTATTTGCTGAAATGCCTGAAGAGGAAGCTATATCAGCAACAAAGTCGCTGGGAAGGCAGAAGACAGCCCCTGCCGGGTGAGCATGGTTTTGATTTTGTTTTGTCTCCCGAGCAGCATTTGATCGATCAGCAGTTGGATCTGGAAAAAGTCACCGCCCTGAACCGGGCCATTTCCAGGTTGAGTCCCAGAAAAAAAGAGATCATCTATTATTTTTTTTATGAAGGCCTGTCCTATGCTGAGATCCGGGAATTAATGGGAATGGACAGTGATCATACCACCCGTAACCTGATGTATAAAGCACTTGGTTTTTTGCGGAAAACCCTCCGGTAATAGTCCTCTACCTCATGTCCATTAAAATCATCTCTAAAACCGATAAATTCGTTTAGCATTGCAAGACATTTTTTTTCACAGAGGCCTAAAAGAACCTCAGAGGGCTACGTTTTTAAATTTACCGTTTTCGTCATTGCAAGCGCAAGAAAGCGATCTGATTCGAATCGGACACCCAATAAATTTGTGGAATGGTAATAAATATGGTAGTACAGAACATATTCCGACAGACTACCGCGGGTGTGACGAGTCCTGCGATCCCCTTTTATCTCAATACTTACCCTCGCAGTGAGGACCAAATCAACCCATCAAATCATCACGTCATCTTTTCGTCCTTAAGTCTCTCAGTCCCCTCTCTTGGTCACTATCTTCCTCAGTCTTTGTGTCTAATATTTTTGGAATGCGGCAGGACATTTTTTAATTACTAACAATATTTATTAAAAAATTCAGATTTATTAGGTGTTGTTTGGATGGATTGCTGCATTTACAGTAAAGGAGAAGAATAAACTGCATGAAAACCAAAGAGGATTTTTTAGCCAACCAGGAATTTGTAGCCTGGGTGAAGCAACCCAATGAGCAATTGGATGCTTATTGGTCCAGGTGGATGGCTGCCAATCCAGAGCAGAAAGGAGAATTAAAGAAAGCCAGGGAAATTCTGCTTCGCGTCCGCTACCCGGAACCCAAGGCCGCTGAAGGAGTCCGTGAGGAAATCCTACAGCAGCTATTGCATGATAAGAAGGTGAGACCGAAGAAGATTAAAAAAAATAGCTCAGTCCGGCTGGGATTCCCCATCTGGAAAGGCGCCGGGCAATTTCAGCGGATTGCAGCCATTTTGTTGCTTAGTTTTGGGTTGGGTTGGTGGCTTTCCAAACAACCAACAGAAATTAATCTGGTAGAAATTGATCCTGTATGGATTGAAAAAACAACCATGCCCGGAGAAAAACTGCAGCTGACATTGGGAGACGGTAGCCGGATATGGCTTAATGCCAATAGCAGTTTATATTTCCCCCAACCTTTTGACTCCTCAGAAAGGAGGGTTCGACTGATTGGGGAGGCCTATTTTGAAGTGGAGAAAGATAGCTTGAGGCCCTTTTATGTAGAAACAAATGGATTGCTGACTACGGTTTTGGGAACAACTTTTAATGTTCGGAATCAGCTTCAGACCACTATCGATATTTCGTTGGTATCCGGAAGCGTGAAGGTGTCAAAAAAGGCATCCACTGAGCCCGTAGTGTTGAAACCGGGTCAATCCCTGCACCATGAGGTCGCATCCGGACGGCAAAAAGTAGCAAGTTTTGATCCAAATCTGGTTCTGGCCTGGAAAGAGGGCTGGATTCGATTTGAAAGTGCTAATTTAAAAGAGGTGCTGCATACTCTGGAAAACTGGTATGGGGTAAAGTTTATGTTAAAAAATGAAACACCTGCATCCTGGCAGTTTTCGGGAGAGTACAAGGAGCAGACTCTCGAAGAGGTATTGGGCAGTATTGCCTATATACAGCACTTTCAATTCAGTATAAAAGAAAAAGTAGTTTACTTAAAATTTTAGAATGATGGTATACATACATGCTCCATAAAAAAAGCCGGTTGGCAAAACCAACCGGCCCTGAGCTGGTCTAAAGATGGTGCACATTGGGGAATGGGGCCATCAATAGACCAGGCCTATTGAAATTAATTTCCAATAAACACTCAAAATTATGAAAAATAAATTACTAACGGCAATCCTCATGTTGTCCAAAGGCTTTCTATATGGCTTAATTTTACAAATGCTGCTGGTCAATTTTGCCAGCATCATGCAAGCAAAGGGCCAATACAAACGCATAGAAGAGGTAAATATCAATTTATCGGCGCAGGCACTTAGTGTCCGGCAATTTTTTAAAGAAGTAGAAAGAAACACCCCTTTTAAGTTTGCCTACGAGAATCAGGGATTGGATAAATCCCAAATCATCCAATTTAAGAACGATACTGGAACGGTTGAAGACCGGCTAAAAGATGCCGGTCAACAGTTAAGCCTGAGTTTTCGGCAGATGAACCACACCATTGATGTGGTTTCCAACGTGCAACCTGAGGTCCAGACCATGGTTGATTGGGACTGGGTACCAGTCACCGGAACGGTCACCGATGTAAACGGCGCACCAATTCCCGGGGCTACGGTATTGGTAGAAGGCACCACAACGGGAACGGCCACGGACATCGATGGCAAATTCAGCCTGGAGGCAGAAGAAGGGGCGGTATTGTTGATTTCTTTTATCGGGTACCAGTCACAGCGCATTATGGTGGGTAATCAAACGGATTTTTCCATCACGCTTCTGGAGGATCAATCGTCCCTGGAAGAAGTAGTGGTGGTAGGCTATGGAGCAGTAAGGAAAAGAGACCTGACAGGAGCCATCTCCAGTGTGGATATTGAACAACAAAATGAACTACCAAATGTCAGTTTGCTTCAATCCCTACAAGGAAGGATCCCAGGGCTAAATGTTGGTGCCATCACCCAATCCGGGCAAGATCCACGGATTGAAGTGAGGGGGCAAAATACGCTTTCAAGCAGTGCGGGAGACAATGCCCCATTAATAGTGCTCGACGGCATTATCTACAGGGGTAATATTATCGATATCAACCCCGCTCAAATCCAGTCAGTAGAAGTGCTGAAAGATGGAAGTGCCGCAGCTATCTATGGTTCTCAAGCAGCAAATGGAGTGATCCTCCTAACCTCAAAAAAAGGTGTTGAAATAGGAAAACCCATCATCAACTACTCCGGCCAATATACCCTTCAGGTTCCTACTAAAAATATCAGACCCAGAAATACGGCTGAAAACAAAGCCTTCTTACCAGATGTTTTCTGGGAGCAAAGTAGAATGGCACCTGATTACCTGCAACCCAATCCTGATTTTGTTGTGACTCCTTATTTGAAGACCCAACAGATTTCGGAAGGATATCAGAATGACAGGGATAACGATTGGTGGGGATTATTTACCGGAGACGGACATATTCACACCCATGATCTAAGCATACGGGGACGAACAGCGAATTCAGGTTATTTTATTGCTGCAGGAATAACGGATCAGAAAGGTTTTATTAAAAATGACCTGTATAATAGGATCAATATCACCGCTAATTTTGATACCAAAATCACGGATTGGTTAACCTTTGGTATGGAAACGTTCTTGACCTCTAGTGATTACTCCGGAGTTTCTCCAGGGGTCGGCACCGTTTTTCATTTACAGCCATTCGCTCCCATATACGATAGTGAGGGAAATTATGAATTACAGCCTGAAGGACTCGGGTTGAATCCGTTCCTACAGACTCAAATAGATGATAGTGATAAAAGGTTGAATTTATTCGGTAATTTTCATTTTGATGTAAAACTCCCATTCCTCCCAGGCTTCAATTACCGTTTAAACTATGGTCATAATTATAGGAATAACACTAATAATCAATTCAACCCTTGGGGTGCTAACTTCACTGGTTCTGGATTCAAAAATTCCAATTATTATTACAGTTATATACTCGATAATATCTTGAGTTATGAGAAACGTTTTGCAGATGACCATAGGTTAAGCTTGACATTTTTATATGGAGTAGAAAAAATACAGACGAGTTTTACTAATGCGTCTGCTCAGAATTTCTCCAATCCGACCTTGGGTTTTTACAGATTACAGGCCGGAGACCCTTCTCTTAATATCATTACCTCTGGCGGAGAGGAAGAGTCGAGTTTATATAATATGGGCAGAATTTTGTATGGATACAAGGACCGATACCTTTTCACAGCAACTGTCAGAAGAGATGGTTTTTCAGGTTTTGGCGCCAATAATAAATTTGGGATCTTTCCTTCTGTTGCATTTGGTTGGGTAGTGAGTGAAGAAGGTTTTTTCGATAACAGCCTGATAGAATTTCTCAAAGTCAGGGCCTCTTACGGGCAGACTGCCAGGAGGGGTGTAGGAAGGTATGAAACCCAGGCAAGAATGAACGCTGCCCCCAGCAGGGTGTTTGGCGACGGGGGATCGGCAACTATTGGACAGTGGATTACCACCATGGCAAATCCAAATTTGGCCTGGGAGACTACTACCGGACTTAATATAGGAGTAGATTTTGATATGTTGAACTCCAGATTGTTTGGAAATATAGAATATTACAGCAATAACACCGAAGATATTCTTTACAATATCCAGATTCCTCAAACAACTGGTTTTTCAAATATTGCCACAAATATCGGAGAAGTTTTTAATCATGGTATCGAATTTTCTCTAACTGGGGAATTGGTTAGAATGGGAGATTTTTCCTGGCAATCCACCCTAAATTTCTCCAGAAACAGAAACCAAATTAAGTCTATTTTGGGAGTAGACAATAACAATGATGGAATGGAAGATGATATTGTTACCAACCAGCTTTTTATTGGGGAGCCTCAAAATGTTGTATTCGATTATGAGGTAATCGGAATGTGGCAGTTGGATGATGAAGTTCCACAGGGGTTTTTCCCAGGTACCTATCGCCTGAACGATGTGGATGAAGATGGTTCAATATCACCTAATGATCGGAAAATTTTAGGATACAGGGATCCCTCCTATAGGTTGGGTTTTGCCAATACTTTGCGCTATAAAAATTTGTCCTTGTATGTATTTGTAAACTCCATTCAGGGAGGTAGTGATTTTTATTATGGGGATGGAAGTCCGTATGCTTCCGGAGCATTGTTTAAGCGGGATCAGCTTACGTATTCCAATGCCATGCCCTTTGATTACTGGATGCCGGAGAATCCTAATGCCAAATATAGAAGGTTGGATCTTCCCTCCAGTTTTGTTGGCAGGCCCTATGATCAAAGAAATTTTGTCAGGCTTCAGGATATTTCATTGGCGTATAATTTTGATCCAGGAATCCTGGAAAAATGGAAAATCAGCAATTTGAAGGTAAACTTAAGCGCAAAGAATCTGGTAACCTTAACCAAATGGGAAGGTTGGGATCCTGAAACCGGGATTGGACTGGTGGCAGGATTGCCAGTGATGAAAGCGTTTACGCTGGGTTTAAATGTTCAATTTTAATTTTAACGGCTATGAAAATTAATTATATAATCCTATTAACTGCCCTGACCTTTATTTTCTCATCGTGTAGCAATGAGTGGTTGGAAGAGAAACCATTGGATTTTTATTCCCCAGAGAATTCATTTTCCACTCCGGGTGATTTTAATTCAGCCATTGCCCGATTATATGAAAATGTACATAATTCACTCTATCAGGTAAATAATGGTGACTCCAGGTCTTTGTTTTATCCCACCGACATGGCTTACGATGCGATCGATATCTCCCATGATCTTAATGCTTACAGTGATAAGTTGAACCCGGTTACTCCGCAAGTACAAGGCTTATGGAGTTCCCTTTATGAAATTGTATTTAATGCCAATGTAATCATTGGTAGGATAGAGGATGAAAATGTGGTTTTTAACTCTGCTCAGCAACGAAATGCCTACAAAGCTGAAGCAATGTTCTTCAGGGCCTTTGCTTACCGTGTTTTAGGTATTGTGTATGGTGGTGTACCGATCATTTTGGAAGAAACGCAAGAACCAAAAAGAGATTTTACCAGGGCCACCCGAGATGAAGTTTTACAGCAATGCATCGCTGATTTAACATTTGCCGCTGAGAATCTTCCGGGAATAACGGCAGTCCCAGAGGAAGGCCGGATTTCCAATGCGGTAGCAGACCATTTGCTCAGTGAAGTATATATTATTTTGGAAAATTGGGATGAGGCCATAGCTGCAGCTTCCCGGGTGATTGATAACCCCAATTTTGCCCTGATGACCGAAAGGTTTGGATCACGGATGGACGAGCCAGGAGACGTATATTGGGATTTGTTCAGAAGAGATAATCAAAACAGATCCAGTGGAAACCAGGAAGGTATCTGGGTTAGCCAGTTTGAATACCTGGTGGAGGGAGGAGGAAGTAGCCCTACCTGGCCAAGGTTTCTTATTCCACTTTACTGGCAGTTAACTGATCCCAATGAAGTAAGTCTTTTTTCAGGACCTATGGATCAGTACGGAGGACGGGGAATCGGATGGTTTGCACCAACAGAATATATGCGACAAACCGTTTGGGAAAGTGATTTTGACAATGATATCCGTAATTCATCCCATAACATTATCCGTGATATCAAGGCCACCAATCCAAATTCCGAATATTTTGGGCAATACATTATCGAAAGCGGAGCCATTGCCAATTTCCCCAATACCTACGACAGATGGTGGAACCTTATTTTTGCCAAGGTGGCTCCGATCAATAATTTCCCAGATGAATTTGTCTTGGACGCGGAAACAGGGCTACTAAATAACCAATCAAATGGAATGATGACAGATAATTATATATTTCGGTTATCGGAAACCTATCTTTTGCGGGCAGAAGCCTATCTGGGAAAGGGAGATGGGGTAAGCGCGGCTGCTGATATCAATACAGTAAGGGAGCGGGCTAGTGCCAACCCCATTTCCCCTGCAGAGGTGACAATTGATTACATTCTTGACGAACGGGCCAGGGAATTGGCCTGGGAAGAATTGAGGTTGCTTACGCTAATGAGATTGAATCTGTTAGTGGATAGAGTCAAAACCTATAATAGCATGACCGGTGATAATATTCTGGATCATCAAAATCTATGGCCAATTCCTTTTAGAGAAATTGAAACGAATACTGAGGCTGAACTGACTCAAAATCCAGGGTATTTCTAGGGGAATAAAAGTTAGGGCAACGTGATCAATGCATTTTCGGGATCGCTGAAAAGTAAGTTTTCCTGGGTGCATTGATCATTATTTTTATTAATTGATGAATTTTGGACAAAGTTAATTAAATGAAATGATGAAAATCATCTCTTTTTTTGTGGTTTGGATAATTGGTTTCTTCTTCGTTCAAGCTTCCTTTGCCCAAGAAATAGCAATAGATGAAAACCAGGACCTGTCCATTTGGTATGATGCGCCAGCCAAAGCCTGGACAGAGGCAATACCTATTGGGAATGCATATATGGGAGCGATGATTTTTGGTAACCCCTTTCGGGAGCGCCTTCAACTCAATGAAACTACCCTGTATTCCGGAGATCCTCATGCCACCTTTAACGCCATCAACGTGCGCAAAGATTTTCCTGAAATCAGCCAACTTATGGAGGAGGAGAAATACAGTGAAGCCCAGGAATTGATTCAAAAAAATTGGTTGGGAAGGGCTCAGGAATGTTATCAACCTCTCGGCGATTTATGGATTGAAGTCGCCCATGAGGAATCAGAAGTAATTAACTATCAACGTAGCCTGGATTTATCAAAAGGGACCGCACAGGTAACGTATAATGTTGGAAAAACCCACTTTACCAGGGAATATTTTGCCAGTTATCCCGACAAGGTAATTGTAGTCAAGATAAGTGCAAGCCAGCCCGGACAGGTAAATTGCCAGTTACATTTTTCGACCCCCCATCAGCCCACAGAAAAGCATTTCACAGATAATGAATTTTTGGTAATGCAAGGCAAGGTGCCAGGAATAGCCCTTAGAAGAAGTATAGAGCAGGTTGTTAATATAGGGGACCAGTATAAGTATCCTGAAATTTTTGATAAGAACGGTAATCTATTAAACGGTGCAGAAACCATCCTGTACGGCGATGCCGTCAATGGTTTGGGCATGACCTTTGACAGCCGGGTCCAAGCCATTCACCAAGGGGGGACGGTCAGCTACGAGAATGGAAAGATACAGGTAAATAATGCGGATGAGGTTTTCTTCATCTTGTCAACAGGAACCAGTTACAATGGATTTGATAAAAGTCCGGCCCTTGAGGGGAAAGACCCTACTCAACAGGTTCTTGGGAATTTTAAATCCTTAGGAGACAAAGGGTTTACTGATTTATACGATGACCATGTATCGGATTACAGAGCACTTTTTGATCGGGTACAGTTTAGTCTTGGGAGAATGTCCAAACAATCTAAAATGACAACGGACGAACGGGTCCGGCTGTTTTCCAATGGGAAAGACCCTTCATTAGTTGCTCTCTACTTTCAATTTGGCAGGTATTTAATGATCGCCGGATCCCGGCCAGGTGGCCAGCCGTTGAACCTGCAGGGAATTTGGAATGATAAGGTAATTCCTCCCTGGGCGAGTGCCTATACGATGAACATCAATGCCGAAATGAATTATTGGCCTGCAGAGCTGACCAACCTTTCAGAATGCCACGAACCGTTTTTTGACGCCATAAAGGAACTGGCAATAAATGGTGAATCCACATCAAGGACCATGTTTGGAAACCAAGGGTGGTTGGCCAACCACAATATGTCCATTTGGCGTCAGGCCGAACCAGTTGATAGCTGTCCCTGCTCGTTCTGGCCGATGGCAGGAGGTTGGTTAACCAGCCATTTTTGGGAAAGATACCTGTTTCAGGGCGATAAAGGTTTTTTAGAAACAGAGGCATTTCCGCTCATTCGAGGTACGGTTTTATTTTATAAAGATTGGCTGGTACGTAATGAGGACGGCTACTGGGTGACGCCTGTAGGGCATTCCCCGGAACAGGCGTTTAAATATGGGAATGGTGAAAGGTCTACCCAAAGTCCGGGTCCAACGATGGATATGGCGATTATCAGGGAATCATTTTCCAGGTATCTTGAAGCATGTTCTATACTGGGGATAAAAGAGCCACTGATGGATGAAATTGGGGATAAGTTAGAAAACCTGCTTCCCTACCAAATTGGAAAGTATGGGCAGCTTCAGGAATGGCAGTTTGATTTTGAAGATCAGGATCCACAGCACAGACATATTTCCCATTTATATGGTATTCATCCCGGAAACCAAATCAATGAACGGACCACTCCTGAGTTAGTTGCTGCGGTAAAAAAAGTCATGGAAATTCGCGGTGACAAAGCCACCGGCTGGTCTATGGGCTGGAAGGTAAATGTCTGGGCCCGGCTTGGAAATGGAAATCAGGCATTGAAGTTACTTACGAACCTGTTGCATTTGGTCAAAGAAGATGATCCTGATTTCGCTGGTAGTGGATCCTACCCCAATCTATTTGATGCCCATCCACCGTTCCAAATTGATGGAAATTTTGGTGCTACGGCAGGAATTGCCGAAATGTTGGTGCAAAGTCATGATGGTGAAATTCATTTGCTTCCAGCTTTGCCGGATAGCTGGCAATCAGGAAAAATAAAAGGGTTAAAAACCCGTGGAGGCTTTGAATTGGATTTGGAATGGGAAGATGGAAAGGTAAAAAAAGCGGTGATTTATTCTCTACTAGGTGGTTATTGTAGGATTCGGACCAACCAGCCTGTCACAATTCAAGGAGTTGAGCCACTCCCGGCATCGGGCGTCAACCCCAATCCACTTTTCCGTTTTATAGATCCGGGTTCTCCCATTATTAAAGATAAGTCCAAAGTTATGGATACATCCGTTGAAACGGATCATGTGGTTGATTTTGAATCCGAAAAGGGCAGCAAATATGTAATTACTGGCTGACATACATCCATGTTTCATTTATTGTAAATTATTGATTCATCATCATGAAAAAACACCTGTTAAACCGCAGGGAATTTGTAAAACATTCCACAAAGGGGATGGTGGGAGTAGGCTTGGCTTATTCCGGCCTTTCATCGTCGGTTCTAGCCTATGGAAAATCACATCGCAAGGATTTAGGGGTGTTGAATTCTCCCAAATTGAATGATTTCAATATTACCTGGAATACACAAAGCAAAAACGCTTCTGAATCCATGCCGCTGGTGGGGGGCGATATCGGCTGCAACGTATGGGTTGAAAATGGTGACCTACTGTGTTATGTCCAACGAAGTGGCAGCCTGAGTGAAAATGGTGAATACCTCAAAATAGGACGATTTCGAATTCAGCTAAATCCGAATCCATTTTCTGAAGAGCATACTTTTATGCAAACCCTGCGACTGGAAGATGGATACATTGAAATAAATTCCAAACACAAGGAAAAGGAAGGTATTAAAATTAAGCTTTGGGTGGATGTATTTAGCCCGGTTGTCCATGTAGATATAGAATCGGTAGAGAAAACGGAAGTTAATATTGCCTATGAAAGCTGGAGAACAGAAGATAAGGAGCTGGAATTTGGGAAAGCACGTTTTGGGGCATTTGGTCTTGAAGGTTTTCCTGGAAAGGTAATTCGTGTAAAAGACACCATTGAAGAATCGGAAACCGGTATTTTATTTTATCACCGGAATCCTACGTTAAAGCATATTCCAGAGGTTTATATCGAGATGCAGGAGCTTGAAGCTCATGCAAATGAAATAAATGATGACCTGAAAAATCGGACTTTTGGCGGATTTTTATTTGGCAAGGGTTTAATTTTCAATGGGAAAAATGAGGGAGTTTATCAAGGCACACCTTACACTTCGTGGAAGCTTAAAAGCGAATCCGCTCAAAATACACATAAAATTTGTATTGCAACCCATATCGAACAGGCTGAAGAGATTGAAGTCTGGCAAGATAATCTTCAAAAAACGGTTGACCGGTCAAAAAATGAACAGGAAACTGCGTTTGAAAAGACGACGTTCTGGTGGAGAAATTTCTGGGGCCGGAGTTTTATTTTCATTCAACCTGATAACCCGGACCCTGAAAATCCTGCCTGGCAAATGGGGAGAAACTACCAACTCTTTCGCTACCAGCTAGGCGGAAATGCATTTGGCGAATATCCAACCAAATTTAACGGCGGAAATTTGACGTTTGATCCGGTCCTAGTTGATGAACAAAAAACCTACGATCCGGACTGGCGACAGTGGGGCGGTGCCGTTTTTACAGCGCAAAATCAGCGGCTGTTGTATTGGCCTATGCTTAAATCCGGTGATTTTGATGCTATCTTATCCCAATTTGAGTTGTATCGGAAAGGATTACCCGGTGCGCGGGCGAGAGTTAAAGAACATTTTGGTCATGAAGGTGCTGTTTATTGCGAATATACAAGTGTTCCGGGAATGGCCTTTGGTGACGGCTGGGGATGGCACAATGACGAGAATTATCGCATTCGGGGTGAAGAAATTCCCTTTGGTGATCCCAAGGCAAACGGGGCTACCGCCTACAATGATCCGGTTGAGAAGGGCGTAATGGCAAATGGTTCGATTGCGTATCACTGGGAATCCCAAATTGAACACGCGTATATGATCCTGGAGTATAGCCGTTTTACAGGTGCCGACATCAGGAGATACCTGCCATTTATTGAACAATCGCTGATCTTTTTTGACGAACATTACCAGGCTCGTCAAAAAATGCGCAACGGAAATCAGGTAGATGAAAATGGAAAACTGGTGATTTATCCGTCAACTGCCTGTGAATCGTACCGCGGGGCTAAAAATCCTACCGATCTACTTGCGGGAATTCAGGCATGTTTAAAAAGCATTCTTGAACTGGAAGAAAAATATTTCTCCTCCGAAAAAAAGAAGTACTATCGTGAATTTCTGGACCGGGTTCCCGGCTATGCTTTCGGTGAAATCGATGGTCATTCTGTCATTAAACCTGCTGAAAGCTGGATCAGGGAATCCAACCAGGAATTACCCCAGTTTTATCCCCTTTTTCCTTTCAACCAGTTTCAGTTGGGAGATGATGAGATTCAACTTTTTAAAAATGCTTATAAGGAGGCACCTGATTTTCGCAAGGGCACTATTCAAAGCTGGCATCAGGACGGGATACAATTTGCACGAATGGGAATGACCGAAGAGTCTGCAGACTACAATACCCGTAAATTGCAGGACAGTCCCCGCCGGTTCCCAACTTTCTGGGGACCTGGTCACGACTGGGTACCAGATCACAACTGGGGTGGCAGTGGTATGATTGGCCTACAGGAAATGCTAATGCAGACCATCGGTGATCGGATTGTATTGTTCCCGGCCTGGCCCAAGGATTGGGATGTAGATTTTAAATTGCACGCCCCTGGTAATACCTTAATCGAATGCAGTCTGAAAGGAGGAGAAATTGCCCGGTTGGAGGTTACTCCTGAATCGAGAAAAAAGGATGTTTTAAATTACTTTGAAAATAAATCAGCTTTATGAATAGACCATTTGCTTTACGTTTTATTACAGGTGTCATTTCATTTTTCTGGGTAACTGGGGTTAGCCTAAGTCAACAGCAATACCCCAATATTGTAATAATTTATGCCGATGACCTGGGTTATGGGGATGTTCAATCCTATAATCCGGAGAGGGGGAAAATTCCCACCCCACATATAGACCGACTGGCTTCAGAGGGAATGTCTTTTACAGATGCTCATTCTTCATCAGGGGTTTGTTCGCCTTCGCGGTATACCCTGCTCACTGGCCGGTATCACTGGCGCAGTAGGCTGCAAAAGGGAATTGTAGGGCTGTACGGAAAACCACTGATCACCCAGGAAAGGCTAACCTTAGCCAGCCTGCTAAAACAGCATGAATACCAAACGGCCTGTATTGGTAAATGGCATTTGGGCTGGGACTGGCCCATTCCGGATGATCAGATGCATTTATTCCGATCGGAGAAGAAAGATGTTAAGGCCTCTGAGGATCAACGCAAAGCCTGGCAAGAGGTCTTTTCCCTACCCATTCCAGGTGGGCCGACAGCTGTCGGTTTCGATGAATACTTTGGCACGGATGTCCCCAACCATCCCCCTTTTAGTTTTATAGAAAATGACAGGACGGTGGGTATTCCCACTGAGTTCGGAGCACCCCGGCTATTTGGGCGGAATCAGGCCAGTCTTCAGGGTCCGGCGAGGGAGCTTTGGGCACTGGAAGATATTCTGCCTACTTTGGCTGCCAGATCGACGGCCTATATTGAGCGCGAGGCAAAATCTGCTCATCCCTTTTTGCTTTATTTGTCGCTAACCTCACCTCATACACCACTTTCCGTAAATGATGAATGGTTGGGCAAAAGCAACCTGTCACTTTATGCGGATATGGTGATGGAGACCGATGCGCTTGTCGGAAGGGTAATCGAAGCCCTGGAGAAAAGCGGGGCACTGGAAAATACCCTGCTGGTCTTCACCAGTGATAACGGTTGTGCGCCCTATGTGGGCAATACCAGCCAGGATGAAGCCAATGACCTGAGCATGAAAGGATGGCCATGGGATCGCAATCACCCTCCTGTTGCTGCCATGGAGGAGAAAGGCCACTATCCCAGCGGACCTTTTCGCGGATATAAATCGGACGTTTGGGAAGGCGGGCACCGTGTCCCGTTTATAGTCAGGTGGCCTGGAAAAGCGCAAGCCGGGAGTTCCTGTGACCAGTTGGTTCATCAGGCAGACCTAATGGCGACTATTGCTGAGATCATAGGAGCCGAGATCCCTGACAATGCAGGGGAAGATAGCTTCAGCCTGCTTCCTTTGCTAAAGGGTGGCAATCAGGCGGTACGTCAAAATGCAGTGAGCACTTCGATAACTGGCCTACCCGGCTTGCGCCAGGGGAACTGGAAATACATCGCAGGTCCCGGCTCAGGTGGCTGGACACCCGGAGAAAGCGAATTGCCCGTGCAACTCTACAACCTGGCTGCTGACCCCAGTGAAACTCAAAACCTGGCCAGCCAGGAACCCGATCGGATAAAACAGATGAAGGAACTGCTGGAAAAACTTATCACCGATGGAAGAAGTACCCCCGGGTCAATTCAGGAAAATGATGTTGAAGTGATCCGTTATCCTGAAAAACAGTAAATTAGAATTACCGGAGATTAAAGCTTTTAAAATATTGAAAAAAGGGTAATTTTTAGGAAATCGAACATGACGGGGACTTCAAACAGTAGGATAATTATAAAGGGTGCGAGATACCCCGTCCGACTGGCATCATCCGGGCGGGCATCTGACTGCTTAAAACAAATTATAAACAGATGAATAACCATAAAATGAAATGATAGGGAGGGTAGCGGTGCAGATAGACGATCACCTTTTCTGTCGCTGCCCTTCCTAGAAAAATTATGTTTTCAGGTTTAAGCAATTTTGAACTACAGGCGATCGTCTCTATTTTCCATAGAATTAATTAAAAGTAGTTCACTTCTTTAGATTAACAACTTTAACACCAATAATATTGGCTTCTTGCGAAATTTTTTTTTATTATTGAATACTAAACCCAAATTAACTCAAAATTGAGCCAACCTCATTCGCATATTGATGATAGCACTATTGCTGAAAGCAAGGATTGCTGGAGGCGGATTCAGCAGGATGATAAATCGGGTTTAGAGGGTCTTTACGCCCTGTTTGCCGGCGAAATGATGGCTTTTGGTCTTTCCATCGTCCCTGACCGGAACCTTGTAAAGGATTGTATACAGGAACTTTTCATCGAGGTCTGGCGGTACAGGAGAAACGGCGCAGTCGTCAAAAATGTGAAAGTTTATGTTTTTAAGGCCCTTTCCAATAAAATCAAAAAGGAATTGGCCAGGGAAAAAAAGCGACATGCCAACGATCAGGAACTGGGTGCAAATTCGCTTTATTATCAAAATGAAGCGGAGTCTGGGATCATCCACATCCATCCGGAAGAAGCCAATAACCGGAGATTGTCAGAAGCCCTTTCCAAACTTCCAC
Organism: Cyclobacterium plantarum; assembly: GCF_011290685.1. Lineage (GTDB taxonomy): Bacteria > Bacteroidota > Bacteroidia > Cytophagales > Cyclobacteriaceae > Cyclobacterium > Cyclobacterium plantarum. The sequence goes on along the minus strand of NZ_JAANYN010000002.1, from coordinate 720,640 downwards.
CCAGACAGATGGAAGTAATTCGCTACGTGTTTTTCGAAAACCTTCCTAATGAACAGGTAGCCAAGCTGATGGGGATCAATGTTCAGTCCGTATATACACTGAGCTGGAAGGCCATATGTAATTTAAAGAAACTGTACTTCCTCCTTATCTTACTTTGTTTTTCCTTGTAATGCGAATTCGACCTAATTAAATAATAAAACTTTCATCGGTAGACGTAACATTTTTTTAAACGCAGAAATCGGGATGACGATAGATTTTTGCACTATCTGGGAAAATTAACATCTCATTGTTTAATGGATAATTATGAGTTAAAGGTTATTTTTTGTATTTTAGCTTGTTTCTATTGTACTTTTTTCTTGATAAAAAAGTACCAAAAAATCAAGACAAAAAAATCCTTCCCCCCGCAATCCTCCCGCACCCCCGGTTTTTTGTCGGGCCAGCGCTCTTTTCGTATTAAAATTTATCTCTTCTTTATTTAACAGGTTTTTTAGGTCTCTTCTTTATCAAAAGAACTGATTCAATTACGTCACAGGTAGGCTTAGCATTTAGAAATTACACAAATCAGGAAGATATTGTTTTTTTCAACACATTGAATTGCAGTGATTTAATAAACACGTCATCGGTAGACCTAACATTTTAAAAAACGCAGAAATCGGGATGACGATAGGTTTTTTGCATTATATGGGAAAATAAACATCTCATTGATTAATGGATAAATATGAGTTAAAGGTTGTATTTGGTATTTTAACCTATTTTTATTGTACTTTTGGTCTAGATTTTTCATCGGGAACAAAAAAATCCTTCCTCCCGCACCCTCCCGAAAAAAATCGGGACAGGCCACTGACTACCGTCTGGACAGACTCGGTTTTTTGTCGGGCCAGCACGCTTTGCGTATTTAAAATATAGTTCTTCTTTTTTTTAAATTTTTTCACAAGTAATACCATATATAAATCAGTTTTAGATCCTTCATGGGTAAATAGGCAAATCCCTCCGCCGCGGCGGAGGACAGAGCCTGCCCTGACCAGAGTCAGGGGGGGATCTTTTCGGTAACATCTTAAAATATCAATTCGTTAATTGGTATTTATTTTTAAATAACCTAAAAGACCATGTTTTCTATCTGCACTATGTGGTAAAATTTAAATGCCTTAAATAAAAACAACTGTCATCTTGGTATCTGCCTTTTTTTTAAAAGTTAGTTCTTTTAACGACGATTTAAACGTAAGAACGCTCTTAAATCGAACTCCCACGCGTGTAAAGCAGTTGCAGATTGTTTTTTTCGAAAATAATCAAAAAATAAAGGATAGATTTTTGGTTTGTCCGACACCTATCTATGAAACCATGCCTAAATGGATATTTACAATGATACAGTCAAAGGCCTTGTGCTAAACCCGGAGTTCCGGAAATGGGTATTAAACTCAAATCCGGAACTTAATAAGACCTGGAAGCAATATTTGTCCAATAACCCCACATCTGTGAAGGATGTGGAGCTGGCGAGAGAACTTATTCTGGAGTTGTTTTCAAACCAATACCCACTTCAGGATCAGGAATATAAGGAGATTTGGGACAAAATAGAGACTAAAACTTCTAAAGAAGACCAACAAAAGCAATTCGCAAAAGTAGTGCCTATCAGGCAAGGGATTGTAAAAGAGAAGCCCAGTAGCGCTCAGAATTCTTTTCAGTTTGGGTATTTTTGGCGAATTGCCTCCATATTGCTGATAGCACTGGGTTTAGGTTTTATTGGGAGCCGTTATATGCTACCTGAACCAACAGTGGAGATGCCCCAACCCGTGAAAATGGTTGTTTTCAATAACCCTCCCGGTGTAAAGTCCAGTATTTCCCTGGCCGATGGTACAAGGGTTATGCTCAATGCCGGAAGTAGTTTATCCTATGAGGAGAACAGATTCAAAGAGGTTAGGGATGTCTTTTTGCAGGGGGAAGCTTTTTTTGAAGTTGCACATGACCCGGATCGGCCCTTTACGGTAAATGCAGGAGGGGTCAATACCACTGCCTTGGGTACTTCCTTTAATATCATGGCCTATAAGGATGAAAAACAACTGATTTCCCTGGTAACTGGAAAGGTATCCATTGCACTGCCAAATTTAAAAAATGAAGAAATTTTGTTGGCCCCAAAAGAGGCCATAAGTATCAGTCCCGACAGAAAGGTGGTTTCCAGGACTAAATTTGATGAGGATGCCATCCTGGCCTGGACCAGAAAAACCATCCTGTTTGACGATACGAATTTGGCGGAAGCCATTAGGGCCCTGGAAAACTGGTACGGGGTCAGGTTTCACTTTCAAAACCAGCCTAATCCCGGAATGCACCTTTCCGGGAAGTTCCATAATGAGACGCTGGAAAATGTCCTGGAAGGCCTGAGCTATACGGCAGGGCTTGATTTCAGGATCGAAAAGGACCAGGTCAGCATAACATTCAAATAGAAACTCAAAACCGCACTGCCTATGGAAAACTGATTCAGATTAACATAAAAAAAAGCCGAAGGTGCTGTAACACCTTCGGAAGTAGTAAAACATCGGGGCATTTGACGCCAATCAGTACCCGATGCCCGTTTATTCAACCATTTACACAATAGCCAAAATAAACCATGTAAAGATATGAAAAATCTTATACTTAGGCATGTTATACGCATGAGCAAATTATTTACCTATGCTTTTCTCTTTCAGTGTTTGACCATGGGCTTTTTAGCAGCCTCGAATGGCAATGCCCAGATAAAAAGCATAGAAGAGGTGGTGGTCAGGCTGCCTCTGGAAGGAGTCTCGGTTAAGGATGCATTCAAGAGAATCGAAGGAGTATCCGATTTCACCTTTGTTTATCTAACAAGGGAAGTAAGGAATTTGCCTCCTGTTTCCGTTGAGGACAAGGACCAAAGCCTCTATGAGGTATTGGTGGAGATCGCCCGGCAGTCCGGATTGGATTTCAAGCAAATCAACCATAATATCCATGTACAGGCGCACCGGAAAGGCCAGGAGAAACCGATCGTGTCGGTTTCTAAAGTAGCGGTACAAATAAGGGGAACCGTAACTGATGAAAATGGGGATCCCATTCCTGGGGCCACGGTATTGGTAGAAGGCACCACAACAGGTACAGCTACAGACATCGATGGAAAATTCAGCCTGGATGCTGAGGAAGGTTCGGTTTTGTTGATTTCCTTTATCGGGTACCAGTCCCAACGCATTACGGTTGGGAATCAAACGGACTTTTCCATCACGCTACTGGAGGATCAGTCGTCGCTGGAAGAAGTGGTGGTTATTGGATACGGTACAGTTAAAAAATCTGATTTAACAGGATCTGTAGGTTCAGTAGATTCTGAAATGATTCACAGCAGGCCGTTGACCAATGCGGCGGATGCGCTTCAGGGAAGGATTCCAGGTGTACAGGTTATGAATAATTCAGCCGCACCAGGAGGAAATTTTTCGATTAGAATAAGGGGAAGTAACTCTATCAGTGCCACTAATGAACCGCTTTACGTGGTAGATGGCATAATCGGGGTGGAGGGTCTACAGTTTATCAATCCTAATGATATTGCATCCATTGAGGTGCTAAAAGACGCCTCAGCAACATCTATCTATGGTGCAAGGGGTGCAAATGGGGTGGTGTTGATCAGCACAAAAAGAGGGAAGGCGGGAAAACCCCAAATTACCTATGATAGTCAATTTGGATTTTCCAATATGGCCCGCAAAATCCCCATGCTGAACGCCTCTCAATATATGCAGATGGAAAATGAAGCCTACCTGTATTCGGGCTTAACCCCCCAGTTTTCGCAGGAACAGATCCAGAATCCGGAATTTGATACCGATTGGCAAGACGAAGCTACCAGAACCGCTTTTCGTCAAAATCATCAAATAGGTGCTTACGGAGGCTCAGAACAGAGTAAATATGGTATTTCAATTGGGTATTTGGATGAAGAGGGAATCATGCTTAATTCTAAACTGGAGAGAGCCAATATCCGGATTAATCTGGACAATAACCTTTCCGATAAATTGGTTCTGGGTACAAGTCTGACGATCAATCATTCCAAGGACAGACGGATAGACACAGATAACGGCGGGTTAAATGCGAGTAGGGCCATGTTGGAAATGTTTCCATTTCTTCCGGTAAAATACGAAGACGGCACTTATTCGAACAGTGCTGACCATCCAGGAGGAGAAGGAACTGACAATCCAGTTGCCATATTGAACGAAATTGAGGATTATTTCACCATCACCAGGACTTTGGGGAACCTTTTTCTAGAATATGAAGTGATCAAAGACCTTAAAGTTAGGATCAGTGGAGGTGCGGACATCAATTATGAGTCTAGGAATTATTTTAGCCCCAGAACTTTAAGACGGACTAGAAATACCCGGGGACTGGCTTTAAGGTCCAATGTCAGGGAACTTTCCTGGCAGAACGAAAATACTATCAGTTATCAGAAATTATTAAGTGGAAGGCATGACATCAATGCCATGGTGGGTATCACCTGGCAGCAGTTCAGGCATGAAAATTTCGGAGCATCCACTAGAGGATTAAATGATGATTTTTTTAAATTCAATAACCTGGGGATTGGCGATACTCCCCAGCCTCCTACTTCCAATACCTTTGATTGGGCTCTAAATTCTTATCTGGGGAGAATCAATTATATTTTGGACAAGAAATACCTGTTTACAATATCTGCAAGAGTGGATGGGTCCTCAAAATTCGGCGAAAGTAATAAATATGGGTTTTTTCCTTCCGGCGCTTTTGCATGGAGAATTTCAGATGAAGGTTTTATGGACGGGCAGGAAATCATTTCCGATCTCAAATTAAGGACAAGTTATGGGGTTACAGGAAATCAGGAAATTGGAGTTTTTAATTCTATTTCAAGTTTGGCTACTTATACTTACATCATCGACGGCCAGCGTACGATTGGATTAGGTCCTGGAAGGATACCCAATCCCGATTTGAGGTGGGAAAAAACTTCTCAGGGCAATGTGGGGCTGGATATTGGGCTGGTCAACAATAGGTTATCACTGACTATTGATGCTTATTACAAGCAAACGAATGATTTACTTTTGAATGCTCCTTTACCTTATACAACTGGGTATGAATCGATATTTAGAAATATTGGCCGGGTGGAAAACAGAGGTATTGAATTTATGATAAGTTCGGTAAATGTTGATGGGGATTTTCAATGGACTACTGATGCCAACATTTCTTTCAATGACAACAAGGTATTGGAATTGGGTCCTGAAGGAGATGATATTTTCCCAGGTCCTGGGTTTGTAACCCAAACCAATATTCTCCGCGTCGGTCAGCCAATTGGATCATTATGGGGCTGGACAAGGTTGGGGATTTTTCAAAATGAGGAGGAAGTCTTAACACATGGCGCCCAGCCCAATGCCCGTCCCGGCGACATCAAATATCTGGATCTAAATGAGGATGGTGTAATTGACTCACAAGACCAATCTATTATCGGCAATACTGCACCTAAATACAATTTTGGTTTTATCAATTCTTTTATTTACAAGAATTTTGATTTGATTATTGAAATCCAGGGAGTTCAGGGCAATAATGTCATGAATTTAAACCCTATAGTATTGGAGGACCGACAAACTCAAGCAAATAGTTACGCCACCTTATTGGACCGGTGGACCCCTGAAAATCCTAGCAACTCTATTGCCAGAGTAAGAAAAAACAGTGATTTAAGGCTCTCGACCCGCCATGTGGAAGATGGGTCATTTATCCGAGGCAGGAATATTTCTTTAGGATACAATTTTAACCTACAAAGAAAGGATTGGATCAATACTTTAAAGGTATTCGCCAGTGCCCAGAATTTCTTTTTAATCAGTGACTACGGTGGATACGATCCTGAAGTGAGTACCTATGGAGGGAATTTTGGGCAAGGTATTGAATTCAGCAGTTATCCCACACCCCGAACATTTACATTGGGTTTAAGTGTTGGCCTTTAATCTGGTATCCACTATTAAATTTAAAATGATGAAAAACTATAGCCTGAAATATATCACTTTATTCCTGATCTTAACCCAGATATTTGTTGGTTGTCAGGAATTCCTTGAGGAAAACCCGGAAACATTTATCAGTCCGAATGCCTATTATCGAAATGCGGAGGATGCGCTGAGTGCCATCAACGCTGTTTATGCCATTTTGCCAAGGTTTTACCAGGGTATAGCCTACGGGGAAAGTGTGTTTTTCACCTTGGAGATGCCTTCTGATCAAGCTGATTCTGGCACGGGCGTATCCGTAGTGGATCAGGACAGATTGGATGCCTATATTTACGATCCGGCAATCAGACACTTAAGATTATGGTGGCAATATTCCTATCAAGGAATTAATGCAGCCAACTCTGTACTCCACTACGTACCAGAAATAGAAATGAATGAAAATGCCAAAAAAAGAATATTAAGTGAGGCTTATTACCTAAGGGCCTATTTCTATTTTGATTTGGTGCGTCTATTTGGAGCGGTTCCCTTGACCCTTGAACCTACATTAAATATTAGCAATGTCAACCTGACCAGGAATGATGTTTCTGTCATCTATGACCAGATTATCCAGGACCTCATCAATGCAGAATCCCATCTTCCCGTTGCGGGATCCATCGCAGTTGAGAATGGTAGGGCTACAAAGGGGGCAGCATCTACCTTATTGGCGAAAGTTTACCTGACTTTAGAGCGTTGGGAAGATGCCTCCAACAAAGCAGAAGAAGTTGTAAATTCAGGGGCCTATCAGTTATTTGATGACTACGCCGATGCCTTTGATGTGGAAAGTAAAAATGGAATCGAGCATATTTTTTCCATTCAATTTGAAAGAACAATTATTTCAAGCAACTTCCATGCATGGTTTCTGCCCAGGTACCGGGGTATTCAGGCCAATACAGAGGAGTTTGGTGCGATTTTACCCAACATCGAGTTTTATAATTCCTATAGCGATGATGATTACCGGAAAACAGCCAATTTCTACACAAGTTACCCGGCAGCTGATGGTTCCGGAATCGTGGAATTCGAACCCCATATTTTCAAATATTTTGATCCTACTGTAGATATAGTCGGGGGTTCCAGTATGAATTATCCTAAAATAAGGTTTGCGGAAACACTTTTGATCCTAGCCGAAGCTGAAAATGAAGTAAATGGACCCAATTCAAAAGCACTGAATGCCATCAACCAGGTGCGGAATCGGGCCCTGCTCCCTAACCTGGAAAATACAGAAAACTATCAATCCACTAAAGAATATTTTAGAAATGCCATTATTCAGGAACGATCTTGGGAATTGGCTTATGAAGGTAACCGTTATTTTGACATGTTAAGGACTGATTCCTCTATCAGCGGAGACTTGATAGGCTATGATAGTGGTTCAGGGGTATTTAAATCCCATAATGTTTTATTTCCAATTCCGCAAAGAGAGATTGATAACAATACTAGTTTGGTTCAAAATGACGGGTATTAAATAGGATTCTTGGAAATTTTTGAAGCAAAAGCTGAGTATGGTGGGAATGCCATCATACTCAGCTTTTTTGGGCTTTAATCTAGGGATATTGAATCAATTCCAAATTAAAGAAAGATAGATTTTCCGATTTTAAGTTACGGGTCTCTATAGAAATTCAGGTTTTCCATGTACTAGCTGAATTTTCAGCTTTTTGAAAATTATTACATGCGAAATAAAAAGAACCGGTACTGTTGCAAAATATACAAAGGGTTTCGTATTGTAAATTTCCCTGAAGAATCTACATTTAAAGAAGAAAGGAACTTAATTTAGTATCCCCCAAAAAATGTAAATAACTTTTTTCTGGAATATGCCTGGGCTTTTGTCTGGTCCAATTCCAATGCATAAATATAGTTGGCCTTCGGAATCTGATGCTACACACGGGGTATAAAGTTGGCAGCGATCCAACTTTTGGGGTAGAACGGGATTACGTACAAGCAAAAAAAATCACGCATTTTTGGGAGGGGGAGACAGCATTATCGAATGTCAGCGATGTGGTCGATGATCTATTAGCGGGCAAAGGGATGGCAACGGAGAAAATTCCGGCAACAGATCCTGCAAAGGTTTTTATCTGTAGGTTTGCCTACTGAGGAATGGTTGGTTTGTATGCCACGTCCTTCGACAAACGAATTGCCGGGGGGCTTCGTTTAGCGGTTTTACGCCCATGCGAACCGATACCGGCGAAAAGTCAACGGGAGGAATCCGGCATTTGTGGCAATGGCACCAGGTGTTGCCCAAGCTGGGGCTGTATCAGGGAAGAGAATCAGAAATTCCTTACGACTACCCGGATCTTATACGCCTGAGTGCCCCACGCGAGGTGCTGGTCTATACGTCCCTATGCGATCAGTTTGCCGATCCAGAGGACCTCCGCAGGGAAAGAACGAAGCGCAAACGGCTTGGGGAAGGCAGGGTGGCTTTGCATTCATGGTCCTGGGCGATGTATGCCTGTTTCAGAAAAATCAGGAGGATGTGATGGTCGAATGGCTGGAGCAAGCGGTAAGCTAGCGTCTGAAGGTGCGGACCTTCGAGCCGTCTGATTTGGTTTAAATGGATTAAAAATTAGGTAATATGGGGTAAAATTTAGATTTTCAAACAAACCTAAACGAGTCGAAAAAATGAATTTGATCGGGCTATTTTCATTGCTCCTTACACTTTGGGTCTCTGAAGTACCAGAAGTGAGGACAATTTACGTTGCACCACATGGTGCGGACACCAATCCCGGCACACTGGAAAGACCGCTGGCCTCCCTGACCGGAGCCAGGGATTTTATCCGGAAGTTGGGTACAAAGGATTCCGTATGGGTTAAAATTGCACCGGGGGATTATTACATGAACGCTCCCCTGGAACTGACCTCTGCTGATGCTGCACCGATTGTTTTTGAGGGGATGGGGGACCAGGTCTCCTTTTATGGGGGCGTTCCGGTAAGGAACTGGGAAAAGGTGAATGATCACCTTTGGCGAGCGGCCGTTCCCCCGCCTTATTCGGGAAATATTCCCGTAGAACAGCTTTTTATTAACGGTAAAAGAGCCACCCGGGCAAGGATGCCAAACACCGGTTTTTTCCAGGTAAAAGCCGTTGAAGAAACGGTATTGGACAAAGGCAATGGTCGTTTGCCGGAATTTGCCATACAAAAGGTGCGGCTAAACCCCACTGACGTAGCTTTGCTAAAGAACGAAAGCCCTGAAGACATAAAGCAGGCCGTGATTTCCTTTTACCATAAGTGGGACGTCACCCGCAAATTCATCGACCATTTCGATGCAGATTCCTCCATGGTTTTCATCAGGGGGAAGGGCATGCAGCCCTGGAATCAGCTGGATGCCGTTACCAAATTCAAAATTGAAAACGTAAAGTCGGCGTTGGATGCTCCCGGGGAATGGCTTTGGAAGGAGGATGGGTTTGTGTATTACATTCCCAGAGAAGGAGAGTCGATTGCATCCATTTCTGCCCATGTGCCTCTTACGGATAAATTTATCACCATCAAGGGAGACCCATCGGATCCAGTCAGAAACAAAGCTTTTAAAAACATCCACTTCAAAGTAGCGGGCTACCGTATGCCCAGGCAGGGGCACGATCCCTTACAGGCCGCGGCCACGGTGGATGCCACCATCATGGTGGATTACGCAGACAATATTTTTTTCGACCACTGTGAAGTGGCGCATACCGGATTGTATGGCATCTGGTTTCGGCGGCGATGTACCAATAGCCGCATCACGCATAGTTACTTGCACGACCTGGGGGCCGGCGGTGTGAAGATCGGCGATTTTCTTTTCCGTAAAGAGGAAGGGTATGTCACGGCAAATAATCTGGTCCATAACAGCATCATTAGGGACGGAGGGCATTTGTTTCCAAGTGCAGTGGGCGTAATTATTTTTCACTCCCGCAACAATGAGGTTTCCCATAACGAGATTGCGGATTTTAGATATTCCGGCGTTTCAGTTGGGTGGATGTGGGGCTATGCTGCTACCGGGGTGGTGACTCAGATTCCTGATGAAAATGGCCATCCGGAGTGGACGGAAGGAAATTTTAAGAGCCCTGCCACAGGTAATGAAATTGCTTACAATCACATCCATCATTTGGGCTGGGGGGAGCTGTCCGATATGGGGGGCGTCTATGTGCTGTCCGAAGCCATCGGCACCCGGGTCCACCACAATGTGATTCACCACATCTATTCAGACACCTACGGTGGTTGGGGCCTATATACCGACGAGGGTGCCACCCAGGTGCTCATGGAAAACAACCTGGTATATGCCTGCAAAAATTCCGGTTTTCATCAGCACTATGGAAAAGAGAATATCATCCGGAACAATATCTTCGCTTATAACCTGAAGGGGCAGGTGCAATTTACCCGGGTAGAGGAACATCAATCTTTTGAATTCACCCATAATATTGTGTACACCAATAGCGGTGAGATGTTGCTGGGAAATTTCAAGGAGGCCAACGTAAAGATGGATAATAACTGCTATTGGGATACCCGGACATCGGAGCCACTTTTCCAGAACATGTCCTTTGCTGACTGGGAAAAACAAAAAGACAAAAATTCCCTGCTGGCCGAACCGGGGTTTGTTGACGCGGAGAACCACGATTACCGGCTGAAATCCCAATCCGTAGTCCGTAGAATTGGCTTCAAGCCCTTTGACTATTCAAAGGCAGGTGTGTATGGGTCGGATGAATGGAAAAAATGTGCCAGGATGGAAAGTGAACGGGCGAAGAAGTTTGCGGATATTGTAACAGAAATCGAAAAATGATCTCCATCCGCTAACGTTGCGAAAAATTGGGCTTCAGGCATTTGAGGGACTTGCATTCCGCATGGAATGTTCGTTTTTTATAGTTGCAAAAAAAAAGCGTTGATGTTAAAAATGAATAAATTCCGATGGACTAAGCTTAAAAAACCATTACGTGATGAATAAAAGAATAATGAGTTTTACTTTCATGCTTTTTTGTTTCATGGGCACCTATTCTTTGGGCCAAAACCCAGATCCCCCCAACATCATCCTGATTATGGCTGATGACCTGGGTTGGGGAGATGTGGGCTTCAACGGAAATATCTTTATACAGACACCGGAACTGGACAAAATAGCGCGGAATGGTCTGGTATTAAACCGTTTTTATGCTGCGTCCGCCGTTTGCTCACCCACCCGGGGAAGTTTCCTTACCGGCAGGCATCCGGAAAGGTACGGCATCACCCATGCCAATACCGGACATATGAAACCAGAGGAACTGACCATTGCCGAAGTAGTGAAAAGAAGGGGATACACCACCGGACATTTTGGCAAGTGGCATTTAGGAACCCTGACAGTGACGGAAAAAGATGCTAATCGGGGAGGACCCCGGGGAGCAGCCCATTATTCCCCGCCTTGGGAAAATGGTTTTGACGTTTGTTTTTCGACCGAATCTAAAGTCCCCACCTGGGACCCGATGGTTACGCCTGTATCTAGTGCGGGAGATATCGGAAAGCGGGTACCGGGAGAGCATTTCGGCACCTATTACTGGTCTGGCGAAGATGAAAAGGTTACGGATAACCTCGAAGGAGATGATTCCCGGGTCATCATGGACCGGGTAATCCCTTTTATCGACCAGGCGGCAGGCGCCAATAAACCCTTTCTATCTGTCATATGGTTTCATACACCCCACCTGCCCGTGTTGGCAGGGTCCGCTTACCGTAGCTTGTATGCTGATTTTTCTGAAGACAAGCAACACTATTATGGCAGCATCACCGCCATGGACGAACAAATCGGTAGGTTGAGGAATTTCCTTCTGGAGAAAGGACTGGCAGAGAATACCATTATTCTTTTTTGCAGCGACAATGGACCCGAAGGTCCGGAACAGATCAACCGGACCCAGGGCTCAGCAGGCCCCTTTCGGGGCAGAAAGCGAAGCCTGTACGAAGGAGGCATCCGGGTGCCTGCCCTGATCGAGTGGCCGGCAAAAATAGAGAAAGGGCAAAAAACCAATTTACCCGTTTCCACCAGCGATATATTTCCCACCCTATTGGGTATATTGGAGCAGGATGTGAAAAAAGGGGTGCAACCGCTGGATGGTATCAATATTTTTCCATTAATTCAGGGAAGCATTGAAAAAAGGGAAGGATATATCGCCTTTAATTTTCAGCAGCAGCAGGCCATTATGGACAACCAATTTAAATTGTACTCTGCTGACAATGGAGAAAATTTCGCCTTATATGATTTGTTCAATGATCCGGGGGAAAAGAAGGATGTTTCCAAAGCTCATCCCCAAGTTACCAGCCGCTTGGCCAGGGAGTTGGCCGTATGGCTGAATTCCTGTGAGGAAAGCAACCAGGGAAAGGATTACCAATAGAACTTCTAAAAAATAACCCAATGATAAAACTCAAAATACTCTTTCTGGGGCTTACCCTTTTATTTTCCGGACATCTTCGATCCCAACAAGCCGGTGATGAAAAACCGAATTTCCTTTTTATCTTTTCGGATGACCAGCGATACAACCTGGTACATGCCCTGGGTAATCCGCAGGTGCAAACCCCCAATCTGGACAGGCTGGTCAAATCCGGATCCACCTTTACACATGCCTACAATATGGGGGCATGGAATGGGGCCGTCTGCGTAGCCAGCAGGGCCATGATGATCAGCGGCCTTTCGGTCTGGGATGCCCGGGAGCAGGAAAGTGAATTTCAGCAAATGGCTGATGAGGGCCGGTTTTGGCCCCAATTGCTGGAAAAAGCCGGCTATGAAACCTATATGACGGGCAGATGGCATGTAAAAGCCGATGCAGAAAGCATTTTTCAAAACGTGGTGCATGTACGACCGGGCATGCCCAATCAGACCCCCGAAGGCTACGATCGTCCCAAAAGCAAGGCGGATACCACCTGGCAACCCTGGGACAAAAGCTTTGAAGGATTTTGGAAAGGAGGAAAACATTGGTCTGAAGTGCTGGCAGATGATGCGCAGGGCTATTTGGATCAGGCTGCCAAAAGCGAATCCCCGTTTATGATGTACCTGGCCTTCAATGCCCCCCATGACCCCAGGCAGGCTCCAAAAGAATTCGTTGATATGTATCCGGTGGAAAGCATTGCCTTGCCCCCCAGCCATATGGACATGTACCCGTTCAAAGACAGCATAGGCTTGAGCGAATCCCTGCGGGACGAAGCCCTGGCACCCTTTCCGAGGACTGCTTATTCGGTGCGAAAAAACATTCAGGAATATTATGCCATAGTGAGCCATATGGATGCACAGATCGGCAAAATACTGGGGGCCCTGGAAGCAAGCGGAAAAATGGATAACACCTATATCATCTTTACCTCAGATCACGGATTGGCTGTGGGCCATCATGGCTTGATGGGCAAGCAAAACATGTTCGATCACAGTGTAAGGGTTCCTTTGGTCATTGCCGGACCGGGTATACCAGAAAACAAGCAATTTCACCAACAGGTCTACCTGCAGGATGTAAGTGCCACCATAATGGATCTGGCAGGAGTGGACAAGCCGGAAAGCACGGTATTTAACAGCCTGATGCCTTATATTCAGGAGGATGCGCCCAGTGCCTATCCGAGCATCTACAGTTGCTACCTCAACCTTCAACGCATGGTAAGGACAGACCAATATAAATTGATTTTTTACCCGAAATTGAATAAAATTTTGTTATTTGACCTGAAAAAAGACCCGGCAGAACTAAGGGACCGTTCGGCCGATCCGATGTATCAGGGGATAAAGCAGCAGTTACTGACCTTGCTGGCGATGCAGCAGCAGGCGTTGGATGATCCACTGGGACCGATTAGCTTTTAAGTGTGGGATTGGGATACATCAGGATAGGTAGTCAGCGTGAGATGGTTTGCCCGGGAAACTATTTTAACTGAAAGAACGCTTAAACGCATTTAACCGCTTATCGATGAGACAAGTATACCTTCTGATTTGCATTTTCCTTACCATTCACTTGAATACCCTGGCACAGAGTGGCGTCGCCGGTGTAAGAAATGACCAATTGTCTCCTGGCAATGACTGGCTGCTCTACCGGTCCAACCAGCCCGCCAGGGTGCAGGCCAACGACAAAGGACACCTGGTACTGAGCAACGGCCTGGTGAGCCGCAACTTTGCAACTACTCCCAACGGGGCGACCATCGGACTGGAACACCTGCAAACCGGGGAGTCCTTTTTGCGCTCGGTGCGCCCTGAAGCCGAAATTCAGTTGGACGGAATTCGGTTCGAAGTAGGTGGACTTACCGGCCAACCCATTCACAATTATTTGCTGCCGGAATGGATCACATCCATGCAGGCAAATCCGGGGTCCTTCAAACTGGTGGGCCATACTGTGGAAAATACCAAAGCCCGTTTTGCCTGGAAAAAACGAGCCGAATGGATGCCGAAAGACATGCCCTGGCCCGCACCGGGAAAGGAGCTTGTTTTTAGCTACCAATTGGACGAGGAGGCAATACAGGTGCTCTCGGAACGATCAATCGCAGACGAAAGCCGTGAAACCCTGTTCGGAGACGCCTTCGCTACCATGCACGAAAACTGGAAACGTGTGGAATCACCTGCCCATGAACGAAATTCCTTTATCAACGAAGGAAAAGCCGGTGAAATCATGGCCTTGGCCAATACGGCGGTGTATGCCGAGCGGCCGGTACCTTCGGAAGCCAGGGTTTTTCTGGCGAAATTTGATCCGGGTACGGATCGGAGTAGCAGTTGGGGGCCCGGGCTTGGACTGGTGTTTCCCGACAAAGTCATAAAACTCAACGTTCGTCCCGGCGATAACGCGATCGGGTTTTACAACGGTCAGCAGGAACAACGCGTGCCCGGCCTGGAAAGCGGGAAATCGGTCTGGCTACGGATGGAATTGAGAGAGGGCCGGCTGCTGGCCTCCTGGTCCTATGACAAAAGCAACTGGCAGCTGATTGGTGATACACCGCTGCAAGAAGCCCCACAAGGAGTCCGGATTGGCAAGATGGATGAAACAGGCAACAACGGCGACCACAGTGAAAAGGGAGGATTAGGGCGCAGCAAAGTCGAAGCGTTTTTCATGCTGGGAAAAATTTCTCCATCGGCAAAAGCTGCCGGCCTGGCATCCTACCGTTACCTTTTGGATATTACAGTGAACGTTCATTACGAATTGTACGATGGGCTACCTGTATTCAGCAAATGGATTACCCTTGAAAACAACGCTGAAAAGCCGGTAACCGTCAATTCGTTTACAAGTGAAATTTTAGCGGTCACCGAACCCGAAAGCACCGTCGACAGCCGGGAGCAGTGGATGCTTCCCAATATGACAATTGAGACCGATTATAATTTTGGTGGCATGACTTCCGAGAATGTCTTGCGTTCCAGTATTGACTGGAAACCGGATCCCCTGTACAAAACGCAAGTGAACTACGAGCGTACCATGCCTGTTTTGCTGGAAGTTTCTCCCAAATACGGTCCGGAGCAGCAGCTGCAGCCGGGAGCTTCCTTTTCTTCATATCGGGTATGGGAATTGCTGCACGATAGTTGGGATCGGGAACGAAAAGGGCTTGAGCACCGGCGAATGATGCGTTCCCTGGCACCCTGGGTGACCGAAAACCCCATCCTGATGCATGTTCGTTCTGCCGAGACAGAAGCGGTGAAAAAAGCCATTGAACAGAGTGCCGAGGTGGGATTTGAGATGGTGATCATGACCTTTGGAAGCGGGTTTAATGCAGAAGACACCAGCAAGGAAAACCTGGACCGCATGAAGGGCCTGGCTGACTACGCCCATTCAAAGGGAATCGCCCTGGGCGGTTATTCCCTGCTGGCCAGTCGTAAAGTGGGCGGTGGTAGTGACGTGGTGATGCCAGAGGGAATGACACCCCGGTTTGGCAATTCGCCCTGTTTGGAAAGTGAATGGGGACACGATTATTTTGAAACCCTTTATCATCTATACAGCACAACCGGACTCGATATCCTGGAGCATGACGGCTCTTATCCGGGCGATGTGTGTGCGGCAACTGATCACCCTGGACACAAAGGACTGGCCGATTCGCAATGGAACCAATACCGGCGGATTACTGAATTTTACCAGTGGGCCCGTTCCAAAGGGATTTACCTGAATGTACCGGATTATTATTTTCTGGCAGGGAGCAACAAAACCGGGATGGGGTACCGGGAGACGAATTGGTCGCTGCCCAGGGCCCAGCAGGAAATTATCGAACGTCAAAATATATACGATGGCACCTGGACCAAGACACCGTCCATGGGCTGGATGTTTGTGCCCCTGGTACAATACCATGGGGGAGGGGAAGCCGCCACAATAGAACCACTAAAAGCACACCTGCCCCATTACGAGCAGCGACTGGCCAACCTATTTGGTGCGGGCGTACAAGCCTGCTACCGGGGGCCGCAATTGTACGATGCGCCTGAAACCAAAGCACTGGTCGAAAAGTGGGTAGGCTTTTACAAAAAACACCGGGAAGTGTTGGATGCGGACATCATCCACCTAAGGCGTCCGGACGGCAGGGATTGGGACGGGTTATTGCATGTAAACCCAACCGGAAAGCAAAAGGGCTTGCTCATGCTCTACAACCCCCTGAACGAGGAGATTACCCGGACCATTCGGGTTCCGGTATACTATACGGGCTTGCATGATGAGGTAGTTTTGGAAGACCAATGGGGAAAATCACAGGCGGTAGCTGTAAGCCGGGATTTTAGCCTGCCACTCAAAGTCACCATCCCGGAGCGGGGGTACCGGTATTTTGTTTTAAAATAAACTGTCCATAAATTGTTCAAACGATGAAAGGAATTATGCACAGATTTATAAGGAGAATTTTAAATCTTACCCCCTCTGCCAGACATTTAGCAGCCCGGGCTAATGCTATCGAAGGTGTGGAAGCATCCCTATCTGGATCCAGGTATTTCATTGGCATTTTAATGACGATTGGCGTGCTGTTTTCCTGTAGTCCAAACGAGAGGCAAGCGGAGGAAGGGAAGCAGAAGTACAATGTGCTTTTTATATCAGTTGACGACTTGCGTACAGAGCTGAACTGTTATGGTGCCAGCCATATAAAGTCACCGAATATAGATAGACTTGCTGCTGAGGGAGTTCGGTTTACGGAGGCTCATGTCCAACAAGCCATATGTATGGCTTCACGTGCCTCCATCCTGTCAGGGATCAGACCTGAGAAACAGGGTATTTATACAGGGGAATCTGTAGCGGATTTAATGCCCGATGTACTGACCATGAATATGTTTTTTAAAGAAAACGGATATAATATCGCGGCAGCAGGAAAAATTTATCATCATGGTATTGACCATGAAAAGCAATTTGGAACCGATTATATGATTCCCAAAAAATCCTGGACAGGAAGGGGCTATGTGACCAAGGAAGCGATCAATCAAATATCCCTTAATACGACACATCATCGTGGTCCTGCCTATGAAAGGGCGATACCATTTATAAGGATGGTATTAATACCCTTAATGCAGTGAGAAAGCTGGAAGAATTGGAAAAGTCCGACAAACCATTCTTTTTGGCGGTGGGCCTTTCCAAGCCTCACCTGCCTTTTGTTGCTCCCACGAAATATTGGGATATGTATCCTGAGGCATCCATTGCGATGCCTGAAATCAGAGAAATGCCCGGGAACTCCGGTAAATATACCATGCGGTTAGCTGGTGAACTGGGCAATTACTATGGTATGCCCAGTAGGTACGAAGATATTGACGACGAGACTACACTTATTTTGAGAAGGGCTTATTATGCTTGCGTTTCTTACGCAGATGCCCAGGTAGGATATTTGTTGGACCAACTTGATAAATTGGGTTTGCGGGAAAATACTATTGTGGTGCTATGGGGGGACCATGGCTATAAATTGGGTGATTACGGCAACTGGTGCAAATGGTCGAATATGGATATTGACACCCGAATTCCGTTAATATTCAGTGTCCCGGGTGGAAGAAAAGGAGAGGTTGTTGATATACCGGTAGAAGCTTTGGATATCTATCCTACCCTGACAGCATTGTGCGGCATGGAAGAACCATCCCACCTTGAAGGAAAAAGTTTAATTCCTATTTTGAATAATCCTGAACACCGAGCAGAATCAAAGGAGTATGCGTTTACCATTTGGCCACAAAATCGTTGGAATTACGATAAGACCATCATGGGATATGCTGTAAAAGATGGCCGCTTCAACTATGTGGAATGGGTAAAACTAAATACTGGTGAGGTTTTAGAAAAAGAACTTTATGACCATCAGTCTGATCCGGGAGAAACCAGGAATGTCATCGATGAGGAGGAATACCAAGAGGTAATAGCAACCCTGTCAGCAAAAACTGAAGAGCGGAAAGCTGCTACAGACCATGATCATGGATTTAAATCACTTCGATAATGAAGAACATATATTTTATGGGGTCAGTAGGGGTGTTTTTGGCAATCCTGAGCATCAAGGGCTCTGCATCAGCACCCGACTCGCCTAAAAAAACAGGAATTGCCGCCGGTAGATTTTAGCCGTGTTATTATTTTATTCATTTATTTTTTATAAATTGGATTATTGTAATTGAATCCTATACAACCGACTTGGGTAAAATAACTATCTTTCAAATCTAGCTTATTTGAAGTGTTTGCCATCAATTAACTTAAACCCGGATTTTGAGACTGCTGATTAACAAAAGTGAGAAGGAGTTGGTATGTTCCCTGAGGCAAGGGGATATGAAGGCCTTTGATGAATTATATTACCGCTACCTGCCCAAGCTACTCGGATTTGCCTACAAGTACCTTAGTGATGATATGGAGGCAGAAGAAACAGTGCAGGTGATATTCATCAAAATTTGGGAAAAAAGAAAGAGCCTGAACGAAAACCAAAATTTCAAATCTTATTTGTTTCAATCGGTAAAAAATCAATTGCTCAATAAGCTTAGGAATCAAAAGAAAAACTGTACCATAGAGGAAATGCCAGAGAGCTATTTCGTCAGTTCAGAAAATGTATTTGAGAAACTGACTTATAAGGAACTGGAAAACACTGCCACGGCACTTATCAATAACCTTCCCAAAACCCAGCAAAAAGTTTTTATTTTAAGCAAAATCGAAGGATTGACCCATGATGAAATCGCTGCCCAATTGTGTCTTTCCAAAAGAACCGTGGAACACCATATTTATCTGGCTACCAAGTTTTTAAAGGGAGAGTTGACGCAAAAGGCTTCCTTGTGTGGACCACTGATCTTAGTTTTGTTTGCGGGTTAAATATTGATTGAATTGGAAAATGGTGGAATTGCACAATGAACTTGTAATGGAAGCCACTGATTGGTGAGAATTTTCCTTGGCGGAACAATAAGTTAAGTGTCGTAAAAAATTAGTAATGAAGCACCTAACCCTTTTTGTCTTTTTGTTTTCTTGTCTTTTGTTGAACGCTTTGGGGCTTTTTGCCCAAGTGGCCATTAAAAGAGATAAACCAAATATTTTACTCATATTCACAGATGATCAAGGGTACCACGATGTATCCTATTATGGAACAAAGGACATCCGTACCCCTAATATAGACGCTATCCGAGACGAAGGCATGCGCATGGATTATTTCTACGCCAACTCCCCTGTATGTGCGCCGACCAGAGCTGCGCTAATGTCCGGCAGATATCCGGACCAGGTAGGGGTGCCGGGATTGATTCGATCTATTCCAAATAACAACTGGGGATATTTGGATCCAGCCACCCTGCTGATGCCAGCTTTGCTAAAAAGAGCCCGTTACCATACGGCGCATATTGGGAAATGGAATTTAGGTTTTGAAAGCCCCAACCTTCCCAATGAACATGGATTTGACTATTTTCATGGCTGGTTGGAGGACATGATGGACGATTACTGGACCCATAGCCGCCATGGGAGAAATTACATGCGCCTCAACGATGAAATTATTGATCCGGAGGGACATGCAACTGATCTGTTTACTCAATGGTCTGTGGAATACATCAAGTCACGCAAGGAAAGTAAAGATCCATTTTTTCTTTATTTGGCCTATAATGCCCCTCATTTTCCTGTTCAGCCTCCGGAAGAGTGGTTAAAAAAAGTAAAAGATAGAGAATCAGGCATTCACGATACTAGAGCCGAATTGGTTGCCTTTATTGAACACATGGACCATGGGATAGGAAAAGTAGTTGAGGCGCTGAAAGAAACAGGCCAGTATGACAATACCCTCATCATTTTTACCAGCGACAATGGAGGACACCTACCCTCTCTTGCCAATAATGGCCCCATAAGGGACGGAAAGCAGAGCATGTATGAAGGAGGGCTAAGGGTTCCCACAGTCATTTCCTGGCCTGGAGTAATTGAGCCTGGGTCTGTTTCGGAACAGGTTAATCTGTCCATGGACATTTTTCCTACCCTTGCGGATATAGCAGGTGTTAAGGTGGAACATGAGGTTAATGGCAGAAGTTTTTTACCGACCCTAATGGGTCAAATAATGGAGGAAAAAGAAAGACCACTTTATTTTGTCAGAAGAGAAGGAGGAACCCGATATGGCGGAAAAGCTTACCATGCCCTTAGACTGGGTGATTGGAAATTACTCCAAAACAACCCTTACCAGCCGATGGAGCTTTATAATCTCAGGGAGGATCCCAAAGAGGAAAGTAATGTAATCGAAAAAAATAGGGAAGTTTACCAACAGCTAAATGCCTTGTTGAGGTCCCATATTCAGGAGGGAGGCAAGACTCCCTGGCAAAAGCCTGAATAGTATCGAACCGGTATTAACCCAATTCGGGAAAACGAGTTCGCTTTTTGGTTTCGATTTGAAACATTTGAAATTCAGCCTTCTGTATTTTTTTGTCCTTATTGTTGGATATATCAATACGTGACACAGGGTACATGCTCATTTTTGGAAAACCATATGAAATCTTGCCATAAGGCCTGCAAGCCACAAATAATAATTGCCAGGGTCTGTAAGAATAAAATTTTTTTCATTTTTTTTTCATTTTTTTAAGTAAAAAGTCCGGGCAAGGTGTAATGCTTAAAACAAGAAAATATTTTGAATCAGGAAAAGCTCAAGAGATTTCTAAATAACCAGACCACACCCGGGGAAAACAGGGAGATCAGAGATTGGTTAGATCAGGCAGGTTCAGAAAAACAGTTTTTCAGGATGCTTAAGGAGGATTGGGATTCCCAGAAGGCAGAAGAGGTAAGTCGTTCAAGACAGCAAGAGATCCTTGGTCAAATCCACAAGGCTACCTTGAAACAAGACAGGGTAAATCAGGTTTCTCATTCAGTTGGGAAGCTTGCCAGGATAGCTGCCAGTTTTTTATTGCTGCTGTTTTCCGGCTATTTTCTATATGAATTGGGGCTTTCAAATGACGATCCTTCCACAGTCGCTGAGTCCGCACCAATTAAAATCCAGAAAAGCACTGCACCAGGAGAAAAATTAAGGTTGCTGCTACCGGATAAGTCAGAGATTATCGTGAACTCGCTTTCTACGATTACTTTTTATTCAGATTTTGGCAGCAGTAATAGGGAAATAGAACTGGAAGGGGAAGCTTTTTTCTCGGTTGCTCCCGACAAATACAAGCCTTTTAAGGTAAAAACAGGCGCTGTGGTGACTACCGCCTTGGGTACTGCTTTCAATGCCTATGCCAGAGAAGAAGAGGTTAAAATTTCGCTTACTGAGGGCAACGTCAATGTAGTCAAAGAAAAGCAGGTTCTTTCTCTTGTGCCTGGAGAGATGGCTTCTGTTGTGAAAGGCAGTGTTAATGCTTTAACGAAAGAAAAATTTGATCCGTTGGTAACGACCCTATGGAAGGAAGGGAAGATCCGGTTTCAAAGCAAACCCCTCAGGGAAATTCTTCAATCGTTAGAGACCTGGTACGGGGTTCGTTTTGAAACGAAAGTATTTGAAAACAGAAAAGTTACGGGCCTTTTCAACAATGAAAGCCTGGAAGACATACTGACAGGCTTGAGTTTCTCCCTGGGGTTCGAATACCAGATCGATCAAAAAAATGTAGTCATAAAATTCTGATTGCCTATGAAATAAAAACAAAAAGCAGGATAAAATTCCCATCGCCAAATGAAACATTTTACCCTGCCTGCTTTAAAGAAATCAATTCAATAAAACACCTAAAATTATGAAAAGAAAAATACTATACCTAATCAAAATGGTATCCAAAAACCTGTTATATGGCTGTGTACTGCAATGTTTGTTTTTGACTACCTTGCTGGCCAATGATTCCAAAGCCCAGATCAAACCGATCGACGAAACATTTCTCCGCATGGCCGATAAGGACTGGAGTATACAAGAAGTTTTTCAAAACCTTGAATCCAAAACAGACTATGTTTTTATTTTTCCGGATGACCTGCTTAAGGACAGGGGGCCGGTAACATTAAAGCCGGGAAAACAATCCGTCAATGATATTCTGGTACAGGTAGCCCAATCTTCCAGATTGAAGTTCAGGCAGGTCAATAACTCCATTTATGTGGGAGGTTCTCAAAGCACAAACCAAAGTCAGGAAGTAACCATTTCATTGGATTTTATAGAAATCAGCGGAACAGTTGTAGATCAGAATGGGCAACCCATCCCGGGAGCGACGGTCCTGGTAGAAGGTACAAACACGGGCACAGCTACCGACATTGATGGTAATTTTTCCATTGAAGCAGCCGAGGGTGCTGTACTGCTTTTCTCTTTTATTGGCTATCAATCTCAACGCATCACGGTAGGTAACCAAACGAGCCTGACCATTACCTTATCCGAAGACCAGTCCTCATTGGAAGAAGTTGTGGTAGTGGGGTATGGTACCCAGAAGAAAGTAAATGTAATTGGTTCGGTTTCACAAATTAGCGCTGAGAACATTGAAAACCGACCTGTTCAGCAACTCTCTCAAGCCATAACAGGTCAGATGCCCGGAGTAACCGTAATTCAAAGATCCGGACGGCCTGGTCAAAGCGGAGGTAATATAAGAATCAGGGGAGTGGGTTCTTTTGGTGCCACACCGAATGCCTTGATCCTTATTGATGGTATTCCGGGAAATATGAATGATATCAACCCTGATGATGTGAAGTCCATTTCAGTACTTAAGGATGCCTCATCAGCTGCGATTTATGGTGCCAGGGCGGCAAATGGGGTCATTTTGGTAACTACCAAAAATGGATCCGATAAAAAAATGACGGTGAGTTACAATGGCTATGTTGGTTTCAATCAGCCAACTCAGTTGCCGCAATTTGTGGACTCCTGGGATTATGCAGCCATGTATAATATTGCCTCAGGAAGCAATAGTTATACAGAGGAAGACATAGAAAAATACAGGTCACAATCTGATCCGGACAATTATCCGAATACCCGGTTTTTGGACCATGTGTTTGCAGGAGATGGCGTACAGACCGGCCATACCCTCACTTTGAATGGTGGAGATGAAAACAACAAATATTTTCTTTCCGGTGGAATATTAAGTCAGGAAGGAATTGTTCCAAAAAACAATTACAACCGGTATAATTTGAGACTGAATCTGGAAAATAAGCTAGGTGAACAATTCAAATTAACCACGAGGCTATTTGGATCTATTGAGGAGCGGAACGAGCCTCAGGCAACTGCCAATAAAGGGGGAGAACTCAATGATCAGTTGATACAAAATGCCATCAGGTATCCCGCAGTTTACCTGGGCCAGGCTTCAAATGGTGATTTTGGGATAGGACCGGAGAGTGGGGGTACACCTGTTTCCTGGCTACAATCAGATTCCTACCTGACCAATCCCAGAACAAGAACCGGAATAAACATGAAACTGGATTGGACACCGGTACAAGGGTTGGTCTTTTCAGCTATCGGAGGCTATAATTCCTTTTTACTGGAACAACGGTCCTACCTGGCCTCACAAAGGTTAAATGATGATGTTTTTCACGCTCAATCCTACCTGAACCAATTCAGCAATAAAGAAATTTTCAAGACAGCCCAGTTAATCGGAGAATATTCGAAAAGCTTCGATAATAACAATTTGGATTTTTTGGTGGGTTACACTTTTGAAAACCAAATCAATACCTATTTCAATGGATACAGACAAGACTTTCCCAGTAATGATTACACGGTAATTGGTATGGGAGGGGCTGATAACCAAAGAGTAGGCGGTTTTGATGAGGAATGGGCGATTCAATCCCTCATTTCAAGGGTAAAATTTAATCATGCCGAAAAATATTTGTTTGAAACGACCTTGAGGTATGATGGCTCTTCCCGGTTTCCAGAAAACTACAAGTATGCTCTTTTTCCATCAATGGCTCTCGGTTGGAGACTTTCCGATGAGGTATTCCTGGAAAACTGGAACTGGCTTTCGGACTTAAAATTGAAAGCATCCTGGGGGATTCTGGGAAATCAAAACATAGGCAATTACCCCTATCAGACTGTGCTTAATTCAGGCATGAATTATCCTTTTGGGGGAAGTATTTCCACCGGGGCAGCTTATTCGGACTACAGGGATGCCAATATTCGCTGGGAGTCTACCGAAACTTTGGACTTTGGAGCAGAAACAAGTTTTTTGGAGGGGAAATTGTCCTTTAACTTCACCTATTTTAACCGGAATACCACTGACATTCTTTTTCAACCTACGGCAAGTGTTTCGTCCATTTTGGGAGTGGGGATCGGAGAAATCAATACCGGTGCAGCCAGAAACAAAGGCTGGGAATTTGATTTTGGATATCGAAACCAAATTAATGATTTTCAATATTCTGTTTCCGGAAATTTTTCCATTATCAATAATGAAGTGGTTTCTCTGGGACTTGGAAATGTAGAACAGCCAAACGGTCTGGTCGGAAATGGTTCCAGCCTGTTTGTAGGCTTCCCCATGGAAATGTATTATGGATATGAATCTGATGGAGTTTTTTTAAGTGAGGAAGATATCGCCGGTTGGCCCACTCAATCTGCCGTCACCCCCAACCCAATGCCCGGAGATATCCGATACAAAGATATTAGCGGACCTGATGGAGTGCCTGATGGTAGGGTAGACCCGACCTACGACAGGACCTTCTTAGGTAGTAGAATTCCTAAATATACCTATGGCCTCAATTTTGGATCAAAATACAAGAATTTTGACATATCTATATTTTTGCAGGGTGTTTCAGGAGTAGACGGGTTTTTAAATAATTATGCGGGATGGGCCTTTTTCAATCTTGGTAACATCCAAAAATGGCAAATGGATGGCAGATTTAATCCGGAGAGTCCGGAAAGGTATCCGGATTATCCCCGTTTGGAAGTAATTACCAACAGTGGGACACCAAATACTGTCATTTCTGATTTTTGGGTGACCAATGCATCTTACCTCAGGGTTAAAAACCTTCAGCTGGGATATACCTTAAATCCACAATTGCTGGAAAGAATTGGCCTTCAAAACCTAAGGCTTTACCTAAGTGGAGAGAATGTGCTTTCTTTTACTTCTTACATGGAAGGTTGGGATCCTGAAATCAACACGGGAGGAGCCTATTACCCCATTTTGGCAACCTATACTTTGGGTATTAATGCTAGATTTTAAGAAAAAATGAATACAAATATTTTAAGGACTGATCTTATGAAAACGATATATAAGCCATTGTTCGTCGCGCTCTTGTTGCTTTCGGGTATTTCCTGCGATGATAAACTAGAGCAATTTCCCACCGATGCCTTTGCCAGTGGGACATTCTGGACTTCGGAATCCAATGCTTTGATAGCTTTAACAGGAATGTACAGAGGAAATATAAATTACGGAACGCAGGTAGTACCCTCAGACTGGTGGACTTACTGTGGAATCGTTTTTTTGGAATTTGCCACAGATAATTCCTATGACAGGCGCGGAGACAATTCTACCTATAACCGGTTGACGGATGGAACACTGCTTCCAAACAATAATGTAGTGAATGGTTATTGGCAGGGTTCCTACAGGCGAATAGCCATTGCCAATGATTTTCTGGAAAATATTGATAATGTCAATATGCCGGAAGTAAAATTGCAGCGGATG
Source organism: Cyclobacterium plantarum (assembly GCF_011290685.1). Taxonomy (GTDB): domain Bacteria; phylum Bacteroidota; class Bacteroidia; order Cytophagales; family Cyclobacteriaceae; genus Cyclobacterium; species Cyclobacterium plantarum. Next base: position 694,820 of record NZ_JAANYN010000002.1, on the reverse strand, counting down.
AAAAGCGAAGCAAAGTTTATTAGGGCAACTCAGTATTTTTATTTGTCTCAGTTTTGGGGAGATGTTCCTTTGGTTACCAATACACTCACACCGGATGAAGCCAATAACGTTGAAAAATCAAGCAAGACGGTTATTGTGGACTTTGTGATTCAGGAATTATCGGAAGCAGTAAATGGACTTCCCAGATTTTCCGAAATTCCTGATTCCGAAATTGGTAGAGCAAGCAAACAAGCGGCTCTGGCCTTTTTAGGCAGATTATACCTGGCTGAGAAAAGATTTGATGAGGCCTCTGAAGTATACCAACAAATCATCAATTATGGGGATAATATTATCGATTCGGAATACGGGCCGCTCTTTACCACAGAAAACGAAAACAGTGCAGAAAATATTTTCAGCGTGCAATTTGTTTCTGGCCTTGCCCCAAATGCCATGCCCCAGCATGCATTTCCTGCTGCGTCCAGCGGTTGGCATATCATCAATCCATTGGGAAGCCTGGCAGAGGAATATGGCTTTGATGATGGAACCCCCTTTTCCTATGATGACCCAAAGTTTGTTCAGGAGGATATGGGAGCCAACAGGGATCAGAGATTTAGGGATACATTTATTTGGAATGAATCAACTTTCCAAGGAAGAAGATATGTGTGTCATCCCGATTCTACCCAATCCGTTGATCAACTGACCTATTCCAAACAAGCTACCCGCACAGGATTTGGGTTTAGAAAATATTTTGATGAGACTTTTAGTGGGAATTTAAGAAATGACTATGGTGGAAATATCCCGGTTATCCGGTATGCCGAGGTTTTGTTGAGTTACCTGGAGGCAGAGCTTGAAGCCGGAAATCCCATTACCCAAGACTTACTGGATCAAACCATTAATCTGGTCAGAGGAAGAGAATCAGTAAATTTGCCCCCTATTACAGAAACTAACCCGGATCTTCTTCGGGATATGCTTAGAAGGGAGCGCAGAATTGAATTGGCATTTGAAGGTACCCGCTTATGGGATATTTTCCGTTGGGAAATAGGGGAGGAAGTGTTAAATGGTGATTTTTGGGGGGCACCTTTTCCCAATTCAGTGAGATATCCAACTACTTCCATTAAATTGGACCCTCAATCCAGGTGGTATGTTACTACCAAAAATTTCAGGCCAGGCGATTACCAATGGCCTATTCCTGAGTCAGAAACCAACATTAACCCAAAATTGGCAGAATAGATATCATGAAAAGAAGACATGCAGTAAAAGCAATCGCCCTGGGATCTGTTACACCCCACTTGCTGTTGGGCAGCACAGCAGGTTTCGTGCCAGCACCAAAAGTAAAAAGCAATATAGCCTCCTCCAATTTTGCCAGTCAATGGCAGCAATGGCCGGATATGCCCTGGGTAGGGCCGGAATATTGGGGCAACAGATTGCAGGATTGGGAAATCCGTCAGGGACGTGCCGTTTGTGTCATCTCCGATAAAAATCGCTCGCTCCATTGCCTTACCCATCAAATGGGTTCCGGTTCCGGAAATTTTTCCCTGCAGGTCAGCATGGAATGGCTGAATGCAGCAGGCAAAGGAATCCAGGAAGCCTATGCCGGTTTTCGGCTGGCAGCCAAAGGCAAATTTGAAGATTACCGCTCTGCAGCAGTTTTTGGCCAGGGACTCGATGCGGGGATCAACGGACAGGGCTATCTTTTTATTGGAGAAAAAACAGGCAGCCAACAGCTCTCCCTTGATGCTGAAATCACCCTCAAACTGGAAGGAGTCGGTAATGAACTCCAATTGAAAGCCCAGCATTCAGAAAATGGTAAATTGCTGGCCATGTTGACCTATACGCAACCCAAGGCTACATGGGAAGGGAATCTGGCTCTGGTGTCTCATTTTCCTTTGGAAAACACAGGCTCCCCATCGGTGGCTTTTTCCGGCTGGCAAATATCCGGAGACAAAATTTCAGCTGACGGAGCTCAGGCCTTTGGACCAATCTGTTTTGCCCAGTATACCCTGCATGACGGAACACTTAAATTGGCAGCTCAGCTGACGCCGGTAGACGGAATCAGCGGGCTTCAGCTCAGTCTTCAGGTCTGGCAAAATGGTCAGTGGGAGACCTTGCAGGAAGCCATGCCAGATCCTTTGGGCAGAGTGGCCCATTTCAGACAGGAACACTGGCAAGCCGAAAAGGCTACCCCATACCGGGTCAAACTGGACCTGCCTTTGAAAACAGGCAACAGTTCCTATTATTATACCGGAACCATTGCCAAAGAGCCAACCGATATGGATCAGGTCAAGATGGCCGTTTTCAGCTGTAATGCAGATTATGGGTTTCCGGATCAGGAGGTCAGCATCCATTCCCTGAAACACCAGCCCGACCTGGCTGTTTTTCTGGGCGATCAGTTTTATGAAAGTACTGGTGGATTCGGCATTCAGACCGCTCCCCTGGAAAAATCCAGCCTCGATTACCTGCGCAAATGGTACATGTTTGGCTGGTCATACCGGGAAATTTTCCGCCACATTCCCAGTGCCTTTATTCCAGACGACCATGATGTGTACCATGGCAATGTTTGGGGAGAAGCCGGCAAAAATGCCCCCACCGATGAGGGATGGGGCTATGTGGCCCAGGACCAGGGTGGGTACAAAATGCCCCCTGAATGGGTAAACATGGTGCAGTTGACTCAGACCGGTCATTTGCCAGATCCTTTTGACCCTACTCCGGTCAAACAGGGCATAGGTACCTATTACACAGATTGGGTATATGGGGGCGTGAGTTTTGCCATTTTGGAGGATCGGAAATTCAAATCCGCACCCAAGAATGTTTTGCCTGAGGAGGCCATGGTGACGAATGGGTTTATTCAGAATCGTGAATTTGATATCAAAGCCCATTACGATGTGGATGCCCAGCTTTTGGGTGAAAGACAGCTGAAATTTTTAGAACACTGGTCCACCGATTGGAGCAAAGGTGCTGAAATGAAGGCAGTACTGTCTCAAACAAATTTTTGCACGGTTGCCACACTACCGGAAGGCAGCATCATTGACAGTATCGTTCCCCGGCTTCCTATTCCCGAACCCGGAGTTTATGTAACTGGCGATGCTCCTACCACGGACATGGACTCCAATGGCTGGCCCCAAAAAGGCCGGGATGAAGCTTTGCGGATAATTCGGAAAGCCTTTGCACTCCACGTGGCGGGCGACCAACACCTTGCTTCTGTAGTTCATTATGGGGTGGATGAATTTGGAGATGCAGGTTACGCCTTTGCCGGTCCGGCGTTAAATAACCTCTTTCCCAGGCGTTGGTGGCCGCCTGTCGGTGATCAACATGAAGGGCTTCCCGGAAAGCCTGCCTATACGGGCAATTTTCATGATGGCTTCGGAAATAAAATGACGGTGCATGCGGTGGCCAATCCCAGAAAAACAGGTCAGGAGCCGGCTTTGATTCATGACCGGTCCACAGGATATGGCCTGGTCACTTTTGATAAAGCCCAAAAGAAGATTAACCTGGAGTGCTGGCCAAGGTATGTAGATCCTGAAAAACAACCCGATGGTCAATTCGAAGGTTGGCCTGTTACTATTGCCCAGGAGGATAATTTTGCCAAAGCAAGCGCAGGTACCCTGCCTGCCCTGGACCTTAAAAATTGCCACAATCCCATAATCGAGGTGGTGGATGAAGAAAGCGGTGAACTGGTTTATGCGCTCAGGGTAAGGGAAAAAACTTTCCGGCCCAAAGTATTTAAAGATAGCAAATACCAGGTAAAGGTATGGGAAGATGGACAGGATAGGGCACAATTATTCCAGGGATTGGCTTTGGATCTGAATCAGAAAGACACCTTATTTGTAAATTATCAGGTTTAATTATTGCCAAATTTAAATATTCCATGACATTCCGATTGATCTTCCTACCCTTGACTGCTGTCCTTTTCTTCGCCTGTTCACCGGAAAAGGATCGGCCCCAAAGCCCACCCAATATCATTTACATTTTGGCTGATGATTTGGGTTACGGGGATTTGGGCTGTTATGGGCAGGAAAAGATTGAGACGCCTCACATCGATGCCCTGGCTGCCAGCGGGATGTTGTTTACCCAACATTATTCTGGCGCTCCAGTATGCGCACCTGCCAGGGCGGTACTACTTACAGGCCAGCACAGTGGCAGGGCGCAGGTGAGGGGAAATGACGAATGGGGAGATAGGGGTGACGTATGGAATTACATGGCCATGCTTGCCGATTCTACCCTGGAAGGGCAGCGCCCCATAAAGGAGGGAACCACTACTTTGGGTTCTCTCCTGCAGGGAGCGGGATATACTACGGCAATCGTAGGAAAGTGGGGCCTGGGAGCCCCACATACGGTTGGGGTACCCAATAAGCAGGGCTTTGATTATTTTTTCGGCTACAATTGCCAAAGGCAGGCGCACACCTTATACCCTGTACACCTTTGGGAAAATGACCGGCGGGTATATTTGAACAATGATACCATTCCACCAAATACCCGCTTGCCTGAAGGGGCGGATCCCTATTCCGAAGAAAGCTATGCTGATTACTTTCTTACCGATTATGCACCAGAAGAGATGTTTAAACGCATTCAGGAATTTGTAAAGGAAGAGACTGATTCTCCGTTTTTCCTCTATTGGGCTACACCTATTCCGCATGTTCCCCTGCAGGCCCCAGAAAAATGGATCGATTATTATGTGAACAAATTTGGTGAGGAGGATCCCTACCTGGGTGAAAGGTCTTATTTTCCGGCCCGACATCCAAGGGCGACTTATGCGGCCATGGTCAGCTACCTGGATGAGCAGGTAGGTAATTTGGTACAACAGCTTAAAGACCAGGGGATATACGACAATACCCTGATTATTTTCACCTCAGACAATGGCCCCACCTTCAATGGGGGTACGGATTCACCCTGGTTTAATAGCGCAGGGATTTTCAGAGAGGAAAGTGGTTATGGTAAAGGTTACCTTTATGAAGGAGGAATCAGGGTACCCATGATTGCTTCCTGGCCGGCAAAAATCAAGAAAGGAACCCAAAGTGACCATGCTTCTGTATTTTATGACGTAATGCCTACTTTGGCTGAAATTGCCGGAGCAGAGGAAACCTACGATTCAGATGGTGTCAGCTTTCTACCAACCTTAATTGGAGAGGATCAAAAAGAGCACGAATACTTGTATTGGGAATTCCCTTCCTATGGCGGTCAGATGGCTGTCAGGATAGGAAATTGGAAAGCCCTGAGGCTAAATATACACGATGGGGAATCGGAATGGCAACTATTTGACCTGAGTAATGATCTTTTGGAAAGCAATGACCTGGCTGCCGATCATCCTGAGATTATCAGGAAAGTGGAAGCTATTGTTGCTGAAGCACATGTGCCGGCCACCAATCCCCGCTGGAGGTATGCAGCATTAGGAGAAGAACCAAAGTAAAAGCAAACTGGACAAGCTCTGGATTAAGGGAATTTTTCACCGGAATATTTTATTTTTTTATGGATTGCCCCGCTAATCCATTTCTGTATTGGGAATTTAACGGATATTTGGTACCTTATGCTGCTTATTAACCAAATGTCCTCATGCATTTAAAAGTGTATCAATATTTGCTGGCGGGCTTGATTGCCCCATTACTGGCCAGTATTTTACTTTACGGTTGTCAGGAAGGTGGAGCCAAAATCAATCCTGAAATTCCGGATGTAATCAGTTACAATTTTCATATCAGACCCATTTTATCTGATAATTGTTTTGCCTGCCATGGTCCGGATGCCAATAAGAGAGAGGCAGGATTACGCCTGGATACGGAAGAGGGCGCCTATGCAGCACTGAAAGAGAACCCCGGCAAACACGCAGTCATTCCTGGAGATCCCAGAGAATCCATGTTGATCCAACGAATTTTTTCAACAGATCCCGGTCAAATGATGCCTCCTCCGGAATCCAATCTTAAAATAACGGAGCATGACAAAAACCTGATCAAAAAGTGGATCGATCAGGGAGGGAAATATGAAAAACACTGGGCCTTTGTTCCTCCTGAAAAACAGGATCTTCCTGAGAATGACAAAGAAGGCTGGTCTGAAAATCCAATTGATCCTTTTATTTTCGCTAGAATGAAAGCCAACGGTCTTTCGCCCAGCCCCGAAGCAGAGAAGTCTTATCTGCTGAAGCGATTGAGTTTGGATCTCACAGGCCTTCCTCCGCAGGTGGAAGAGGTAAAGGGGTTTTTGAACAATGAGCAAAGCTGGGAGGAGATGATCGACCATTATTTGGCGAAGCCGGCTTTTGGGGAGAGGATGGCTTTACTTTGGTTGGATATATCGAGATATGCTGATTCATTCGGCTATCAGAATGACAATATTCGGACGCAATGGCCCTATAGGGACTGGGTGATTCATGCTTTTAACCAAAACATGCCCTATGACCAATTTTTGACATGGCAACTTGCAGGAGACTTGCTTCCAAATCCCAGTAAAGAGCAGTTGTTGGCCACCGCATTTAATCGCAATCATAAAATTACAGAGGAGGAAGGCGTCATTCATGAAGAATACAGGGTAGAATATGCCCTGGACAAAACCAACACATTCAGCAAGGTAAGCCTTGGTATAACCATGGAATGTGCCCAATGCCATGATCATAAATATGATCCTGTTTCGCAAAAGGATTATTTCAGTCTTTATGCTTTTTTTAACAATACCCCGGAGAAGGGGTTTGAAGGAGGAGCGGGATCTCCTGTAAGGGCAAAAACCCCACTGATTTGGGTAGAGGAAGAAGACACTAAAAATATTTTGTCATTTGTCAATCATCCGGATACCAGCAGGGTGGCTGTTTCTATCATGGCGGACTTGCAAGATTCTATCCGGCCAACTTATGTTTTGGACAGGGGGGTTTATGATGCGCCTACTGGAGAGCCTTTAGTGGCTGGCACACCGGGAGTTATCAAGGCATTTGACCCTGAATTACCGAGGAATCGATTGGGTTTGGCGAAATGGGCATTTGCAGATGACCATCCGCTTACTTCCCGGGTATTTGTCAATCTGATCTGGCAGGAGATCTTTGGAAAGGGTTTGGTGCCTTCATCAGCTGATTTTGGCATGCAGGGGAAATTACCCACCCATCCGGAACTTTTGGACTGGCTGGCAGTGGATTTCAGGGAGCATGGCTGGGATATCAAAAGACTTATTCGACTGATTGTCAGTTCGGCTACCTACAGGCAATCTGCTCAGGTGGAACCCAAACACATGGAGTTGGACCCCGAAAACGTATACTTGGCCCGCTTTCCCAGGCTTCGTCTGCATGCCGAACTTATTCGGGATTTTGTGCTGTCCAGTAGTGGTTTATTGGTTCCCGAGATTGGAGGACCCAGTGTAAAACCCTACCAACCTGCCGGTTTGTGGGAGGCTTCCAGTTCTGGAAGAGGAGAATTGAACGTTTACCGTCAGGATAAGGGCGATAAATTGTACCGGAGAGGGATTTATACCTTTATCAAGCTGACCTTACCCCCGCCATCCCTGTTGATTTTTGACGGTAGTAACCGGGACATTTGTCAGGTAGAAAGAAACAGGACCAATACCCCCTTACAGGCGTTGGCCATGCTCAATGACCCCATGGTATTGGAGGCTTCAAGGGTACTGGCAGAAAGATTGAACAAGACCCATGAAAACCCCGGACCGGCCATAGAAGAAGCCTTTATCAGAATTTTATCCCGAATCCCTAAAAAGGAAGAAAAAGAAATGATGCTGGCCTTTTATGAAGAAGAACTGGCCAGGTTTAGTGCTGAACCCAAGGTCGCACAGGTGGCAGTGGAAGTCGGGGAATTTCCTATGTTAAAGGAACAGCAAGCTAAACAATCTGCAGCATTGATGCAGGTACTCATTGCCTTGTACAACCTGGAAGAGGCCATAACGAAGACCTAATTACCTCAGACCTTCTTTAAACTATTACCTGCTGGTTAAGCTTTGCCTGGACTGGGGATTCCTATCCTGCTTAGGATTTAGAAAATGAAATCCAGGCAAATCCCTTTTTTAAAGAATACAGGGAATTACTCATGCTGAGGTTTTGGGATTGATACTATAAATTTGACCGGGCCTAAAATTGTACCCAATCAGGTAACTGGATTTAAATCCCGATGAATATAAAATCCCCAATTGGGGATTTTTTCTTTCCAAAAAATTATCCACCAGTTCAAAACTTTCCCAGGAAAAGCCGAATAAAGGCCACTGGTCCTTATTGGTATTGATGGGAAATTCATCTAATTGGAACAAACATTCCAGGTCTTTATTTTTCACATTAAAAAAAATATTTAAGCCGTTTAGTATTGGAATTTGTTTTGTTATTTTTTATTTTTAAAAACTTATATTTTACATATCAAAATTGTTGTGAAATATAAAGTTTGTAAAATGCGCATATACAGGTTTGAATTTTACTTGCAATTTTAATTATTTAACCTCCTGACCAACTGACAACCAGCAACCTGTTCCACCCTAAAACTCCGATAGCAGTAGTATTGCTAAAAGTTTGATCAGGGACAATGAATCCATAGTATATTCTGTTAATCAATTGATCATTAGTAAAAATCTTTTTGGGTTTCAGAAGAAAGGTCTTAACACCAGGAAGATTAAAATGAAACCTTAAAGGTTTGGCGGTTAAAGAGTGGTTTAATTTTGCCCTGGGCAGGTTTTCAACCGGATCGGGGATGTTTTGATTTTTATTTATTAACCATAATCCAATTTATCCAGATGAAAATAGCGAACAGTTCCTGAATCCATTCAAGGTGAAAGATTTTCAAAGTCTTTTCCATTAACAGTGACTCCCAATTTCTTTGAGAATGGGCACTGTAGCAATTAATCAATCATCAAAAACCCAATCTAAAATGAAAAACAAATTACCAAAAGCAGGAAGAAACCTGCTGCACAGGGCAGTTTATGTCCTGTATTTGCCCTTAATCATCCTGTTGTTATGGGGCCAATCGGTCCAGGCTTCAGAGGTGATAAACAAGGAACTTAAATCCGGGCAACTTGAAGAGGACGTTTCCATAACAGGAACAGTTTTGGATGAAAATGGGCTTCCTATGCCCGGTGCTACTATATCTATCCAAGGAACGAGTAGAGGAACAGTCACAGATTTAGATGGCAAGTTTTCCATCACCGTGCCTGAAGAAGCCACTTTGGTGATTTCTTACATCGGTTATCAGTCCCAAACCATTAAAATAACCAATCAGACAGAATTGACCATTCGGTTAAATCAGGATTCTTCCGCACTGGAAGAGGTTGTGGTGATTGGTTATGGAACACAGAAAAAGTCAGATCTGACAGGTTCGGTGGGTTCAGTAGGAGAAGCGGAATTAAACGAGCGTCCTTCCCCATCTCTGAATCAGGCACTGGCTGGCAGGGTTGCGGGTGTTCAGGTAAACGTGAATTCGGGACGGCCCGGTGGTAGAACCAATGTCCGAATTCGTGGATTCAGTTCAATTAACTCTTCAAATAACCCGCTATATGTGGTGGATGGTGTCCAGCTTCCTATGAGTAACCAGGCTCAGGCCAGTAATGCCATTGATTATATTAATCCTAACGACATCGTGTCTGTTGAGGTATTGAAAGATGCGTCCTCTACTGCCATTTATGGATCAAGAGGTGCTAATGGAGTAATCCTAATCACCACCAAAAAAGGTAAATCTGGTGAAGGAACGCTGACGTATAATGTAGATTTCAGCGTGAATACCATAGGTCCAAACAGACCTGAGGTATTGAATGCTGCAGAATACATGGCTGTGGAAGATCTTGCCTGGAGAAATATGGAAAAGTACGACCCGGAGGGTTGGAATGCCGGAAGATGGGCCTATCTGAACCCTGCACTTAGACGAACTGATCCCAGGGTATTTGACAGCCAGGGAAACCCCTTGTTCGATACCAATTGGTTGAATGAAACGACCCAAAATAAATTGTCCCAAAACCACCAATTGGGATTTACAGGAGGAAACGAAAGGACGACCTATTCTTTGTCTTTGGGTTATCGGGATGATCAGGGCTTGTTAAAAACATCCTACCTTACCCGGTATTCCACCCGCTTCACCATTGATGATCAGGTTAAACCATGGTTGAAAGTAGGGGGTACTATCAGTTATAATAACCAATCAGAAAATCTGGTAGATGTCAGTGATGCAGTACCTAGACAAATTGTGGAGGATTTTCCGTTTTTACCCGTAAGGTATGAGGATGGTACTTTTGCAAACAACAGGGATTATCCTTTTGCGGAAGGCACAATGAGTTCCATGCACCGCTTATATGGCAGAAAGTATATTCTGAATACCCAAACGACTTTGGGAAGTGCTTATTCAAATATAAAATTTGCAGAAGGATTGGAAATGCGGACCGTTTTGGGTGTGAATATTTTAACCCAGGAAAATAACCAATCCAGCACGCGGACCTTAGCCATTGCCCAGTCAGGCACGGCATCTAAAAGTTTGGAAAGGGACAGTTTCTGGTCCTTGGAAAATTACCTTACCTATAATAAAGTATTTGGAGAAAGACATGCTTTTACCGGTTTATTGGGTATTTCCTGGCAGGAAAACACTTACTCCAGCATGAGTGCCAGTATCCAGAATTTTGCAACGGACTTCTTTACGTATAATAACTTGGGAGCCGGTTCACAACTTCCCCGGGTTGGCTCCAATGCTTCAAGGCATGCTTTAAATTCCTATTTTGCGAGGATAAATTATATTCTGGACGATAAATATCTATTTACAGCAACCGGTAGGGCAGATGGGGCATCCAAATTCGGTGAGAACAACAAATACGCCATTTTCCCTTCTGCCGCTTTGGCCTGGAGGTTGTCCGAAGAAGCTTTTCTTAAGGGAAACAGTACCATTTCCAATTTGAAATTGAGGACCAGTTATGGGCTTACCGGTAACTCAGAGATCCCGCCCTATTCTTCACTTTCCCTATTGAGCTCCAATTATTCGGCCATTTGGAATGAGACCCAGGTCGGAGGAACAGGTATCAACCGACTGGCTAATCCTGATCTTAGATGGGAAAAAACGGCTCAGGCCGATATCGGTTTAGAACTTGGTCTGTTTCAAAACCGGCTTACCGTGGAATTTGATTACTATAACAGAAAAACGACAGACATGTTATTGGATTCTCCGGTTCCAAGAACAAGTGGGTATGCCACGATTAGAAGAAATGTGGGTTCAATGGAAAACAAAGGGGTTGAACTCACATTAAGTGCAGTGGTTGTTGAAAAAGCGGATTTCACCTGGAATAGTAGCTTTAATTTTTCTGCCAATCGGAATAAGGTATTGTCATTGGCTACACCTGCTGATATTTTCGGTGTAGGCGGGCCTAATTTCACAAACCAAACCAATATTATCAGGGTTGGAGAGCCCGTAGGATCTTTCTGGGGTTTGGTAAGGCTTGGAACCTGGAATGAATCCGAAAGAAGTGAAGCCGCAGAGTACGTAAGTTATAGAAATGGATTGACTATTCTTCCGGGAGACATTAAGTACCTGGATGTAAATGGAGATAAGGCCATCAATGATTCGGACAGGATGATTATCGGAAATGGAAACCCAAAATTCTGGGGTGCATTGACCAATAATATCAGGTTTAGAAACTGGGATCTTGCCATTGATCTGCAATACATGTATGGCAACGACCTTTTGGATATGAACCTGCACCCAAGCGAGGACCGGCAAGCTCTTGCCAATAGCTACCGCACGGTGCTGGATGCCTGGACCCCGGACAACCAGAATTCCATGGTGGCGGAAATCAGAGACACCCGTGCAGGTTATGTAACCAATGTGGATTCCAGATGGGTTAAAGATGCGTCATTTTTACGTGGTAGAAACCTGCTATTAGGGTACACCTTTCCCGTTGAAGTGGCAAATAGACTTCGTTTGAGTAGGCTAAGGGTGTATACTTCGACCCAAAATTTCTTCCTGATCACAGGAGATGAAATCATTGGTGACCCTGAAGTGACCCCGATCAGGGGAGGCGACGGAAACAATGTGTTTTCTCAGGGCATGAATTGGCACAGTTATCCTAAGCCAACCACCTATTTATTGGGTCTTCAGGTTGCATTGTAAATTAAGCTGATCATTAACGAAACTAGAAATGAAAAATATATTAAAGAAAAGATTTTGGATCCATATAGGCCTAAGTTTGTTTGGCATGGCTGTTTTGACGGGTTGTCAGGATTTTCTGAGTGAAGAAGATCCTTCTAACCTTACCCCGGAAAGTTTTTATACCATTCCGGATCATGCGGAAGCAGCTCTGGCCGCAGTATATGCGGATACCAGATTTATAGGAGGAGACGGAGGAATTTTTTCCTCTACATGGCAACTTTTGGAGGCACCCACCGGAACTTCAACTACTGAGACCGCCCAAAATTCCGATTTAAATAATCTGTATGGTTTGATCTATGATGGGCGGACCCAACATGTGATCAATTGGTGGAATGGCTTGTACAAAGTAATCGCACAGGCGAATTTGGTATTGGACAAGGTGCCTGCCATTACCCCTATGGATGAAGCGCAAAAAACAAAAATTCTTGGTGAAGCAAAGTTTTTGAGGGCATGGGCCTATTTCTATGCAGTTCGACTCTGGGGCGATATTCCCCTGATCACTGCTCCACAAACAGCAAGTTCAGAAAATTTCAGGCCTTCACCGTCTCCACAAGCACAGGTTTATCAACTGATTGTGGATGATTTGAAAGCGGCAGAGGCAGCAGGTCTTCCCTGGATGGATGCAAGTGGAAGGGCCTCACTTGCGGCTGTAAAAAGTCAATTGGCAAAAGTTTACCTGACTATGGCTGGATTTCCCTTGAGTATGGGTAGCGAATACTATCAGTTGGCGGCACAAAAATCAGCTGAAGTCATAGATTATGCCAATGCCAATCCCAATCAAATCAATTTATTTCCCAGCTATGGAGATCTTCATGATGAAACCAATGATAACTTGTTGGAGCATATATTTATGTTGCAATACAATATTGTAGTGGCCGGTAATCCCATGAATAACATGTTTCCCAATTTCAAGCCGGTTACGTTTCAGGGACCATCCGGTACGGGTAGCACGGTACCTACCAATGAGTTTTACAATTCTTATGAGGAAGGTGACCTGAGGGCTGTCAATCAGGAAGGTTTTTTCTACACCAGTTATTTTACCAATGGAAGTGGAGAACCCTTTGATTTGGGCGCACCATATATTTTCAAACATTTCAATCAAAGGGCTTTGGGATCTGAAGGAAATCCTGGAAACAGAGCCAATAATTTAAATGTACCTCTGATTCGATTTGCCGAAGTATTGTTAATTCATGCAGAAGCCCAGAACGAGGCGGGAGGTCCAAACGCCCTGGCACACGAAGGCTTGAAAAGGATCAGGGACCGTGCCCAACTGGAGACACCTTCACTGGGAGAATTTACAACCGCAAGCTTCCGTGAAGCTGTTTGGAGGGAGCGTTGGCATGAGTTGTGCTATGAGCAAATAACCTGGTTTGATATGTTACGGCTCCGCAAAGTCTACAATGAAATTACCAATGGTTTTGATGATTTCGTAGGACATGAAAACCTGAGTTCCAATCAAACATTGCAAAGCATGCATTTATTGATGCCTTATCCTTTGCCTGAAATGCAAAATAACCCCAATCTTCAACCTCAAAATCCGGGGTTTCCTTAATTCTTTGATCATAAACTAGAGTACATGTAAACTTCCCGAAAAACAATGGTTTATCGGGAAGTTTACTGTATATTGAATATCTAACCCAAAATACCCTTTGAAATGAGTCAATTATCAAAAATTAACAGAAGAAAATTTTTAAACCGGTCTGTGCTCTTTGTACTCACCCCACCCTTGCTATCCCAATATTCAGGGTTCACAAAAAAACAAGAAAAGGTAAGACATGTTTGTGTGGGTGTAGGAGGTATGGGCTGGCATGATTTGAACCGTTTCAAAGCTCATCCGAATGTGGACATTGTAGCCATTTGTGATGTGGATGAAAACCACTTGAACAAGGCCGCAGATGCGATCCCTAATGCCAAAAAATATACGGATTGGAGAGAATTGCTGGAAAAAGAGGCTGAGAATTTTGATGCCATCAATGTGAGTGTCCCAGACCACAACCATTTTTCCATTGCCATGCAATCCATTCAAATGGGCAAGCATGTATATTGCCAGAAACCCATGTGCCATGATGTGGCAGAAATCAGAAAACTTACACAAGCAGCACAAAAAGCTGGAATAGTAAGTCAGTTGGGTACCCAGCATGCTTCCGGAAAGGGTGACCGGACAGCCGTTCAATGGATCAAAGAGGGCCATATCGGTAAAATAAAGGAGGTTTACCTCTGCTCCAACAGACCTGGAGCAACTGAGGCCTATCGTTTTGAAGGGCCCAGGCCTGAAGGAGGTGAGAATCCCCCCATGCACCTTCATTGGGATTTGTTTATTGGAACAGCTCCGATGAGGCCTTATGCACCAACCATTTATCATCCTTCCAAATGGAGGGCCTGGCAGGACTTTGGTACCGGATGGTCCGGAGATATAGGATGCCATATCCTGGATGCGGTTTGGAAAGGTTTGGATTTGAAAGCTCCGAAATCGGTGGTGGCCAAAGTGCAGGATTCCTGGGAGAATTCCCCTGCACGAAGAGCGGATACCTGGCCCCAAAGCAATCACATCACCTGGGTATTTCCCGGAAATAAGCTGACTGCAGCAAACGAATTTAAGGTTCACTGGTACGATGGAGAATTTTATCCCCCCGAGGAGGTCAGGGCATTGTTTTCTGTGGAAGACTATCCTGCTGAATCTGCCATGCTCGTTGGAACTGAGGGCGCTCTTTTGATTCCGCACACCAAGATGCCTGTTTTGCTTCCCGCAGAGAAATTTAAGCAGATTTCTCCACCAAATCTGGAGGAAAGAGATCATTACCATCATTTTGTGGATGCCTGTTTGGGAAAAACCAATACAGAAAGTCATTTTGGCATTTCCGGCCCCATGTCTGAAACGGTGATTTTGGGTACCGTAGCCATCAGGCAACCCAATGAAGTTTTGGAATGGGATACCAGCAATTTGAAAATCCTGAATCATGATGCTGCCAACCAATATTTGTCCAGGGAATACAGAAATGGCTGGGAACTGAAAGTTTAGACAATGGAACAATTAATGCCTGGGGGACTCTTGGTTTTTCCCCAATTATCCATGGCGGTTATTGATTATAGTGAATAAATTGCCTTATGACTTTAAAAGCAGGCTTTCAGCTATTGGTTTTAATTGGATTTTTGGGCCCCTTGAAAGCTCAGGAAATCAGGGAGACCAAAAAAATGAATGTATTGTTTATCGCTTCGGATGATCTCAACAATGGTATCAGCGGCTATGGGCATGATTTGGTAAAAACTCCCAACCTGGATCGGTTGGCAAAAATGGGAATGCAGTTCAATAAAGCTTATTGCCAATACCCTCAATGCAGCCAAAGTAGGGTGTCGATAATGACGGGACTCCGACCAGACACTACTCAGGTTTTTGATCTTAAAACAGATTTTAGAGACATTATTCCCACTGTCACGACATTACCCGAACTTTTCATGGAAAATGGATATTTTTCTGCAAGGGTGGGGAAAATTTATCATTATGGGGTGCCCGGGGACATTGGCACGAATGGTTTGGATGATGCAAAATCCTGGAATCAGGTCATCAATCCAATTGGCAGGGATAAATGGGAAGAAGACAAACTTATCAACCTCACCCCAAACAGAGGGTTGGGAAGTTCTTTAAGTTGGCTGGCAGCAGAAGGAACTGATGCAGAACAAACAGACGGGATGGTCGCCGATGAGGCCATCAGGTTAATGGTAGAAAATAAAGACAAGCCTTTTTTTATCGGAGTAGGATTTTATCGTCCTCATTGCCCATATATCGCCCCGAAGAAGTACTTTGATATGTATCCTTTGGATAGTATTGTCCTTCCGGACGAACCAGAGGATCATTTTAATGATATTCCGCAGGCAGCCTTCTGGACCAATCCCCTGTATTGGGGGCTGGATGAGCATCAGCGAAAACAAGTGATCAGGGCCTATTATGCTTCAGCCACCTTTATGGACGCTCAGGTAGGAAAGCTTTTGGATGCCCTGGAAGATTTGGGGCTTGTAGAAAATACCATTGTGGTGTTTTGGAGTGATCACGGGTACCACCTTTCGGAGCATGGTCAATGGAAAAAGCAAAGCCTTTTTGAGGAATCTGCGCGGGTTCCCCTGCTGATTGCGGCACCGGGTAAGGAGGGAAATGGCAAAGTTTGTGAGCGGGTGGTAGAATTAGTAGACCTTTATCCGACTTTGGCAGCTTTGTGTGGCTTAGAATCCCCTGAATATTTACAGGGTCGTGATATTTCAGCGCTATTGAAAAATCCGGATAAAGCCTGGGACCATGGTGGATACACACAGGTTAGGAGAAATTCAGGACCCTATATGGGAAGAGCGGTAAGGACTGAGCGCTGGCGGTACATTGAATGGGATGGGGGTGAGAAAGGCGCACAGCTATACGACCATGACCATGATCCCAGAGAGTACAACAACCTGGCAGGGCACCCTGAATATCAGGAAATTCAAAATAATTTGAAAAAGCAGCTTAATGCCAAATTCGGTAAATAAGCATCAGTGACTTGCCAGTTTGGATCCAAATACTTCCTCAATTCAAGAAAACGGTTTTTTTTGACCGTTGTTTCCTAAGCCATAATCCAATAATCAAATAAAGTGTCATTGGCAAAACGCCGCATATCGGTGAAAGCCAGATTTCCTTATGTGCAGCGATCTGTATATGGCCGTCGATTATCAGGTGGTTGATCAAAGCATCCTCCATGGCATGAAGTAATATAACAGACCAAATGGACCGGGTCAGTCTGAATATTTCCGTGAACATTACCGTCCATACCACCATGTTCAACACTGCAATAACCATAAAAAGGTAGCGGTTCACGGGCAAAACCGCATAGATGGTTTCGTCCGATAGAAAATGAAGGTAGTACGGGGCATGCCATAGACCCCATACCAGTCCGGCAATTCCGTAAATATAAAAGTCGGTAAGCCTGATTTTGACAAGTTTAGCGGTGAGATAACCCCTCCAGACCGACTCCTCAAAAAAATTTTTAATGATATTAATGAAAAATAGTTCTGTGAAGATGGAGAAATATGCCTTTACATTGAAACCGGAGAAATCAATCCATCCCGTTAGTTTTCCGATGATTAAAGTAATTATGGTTACAAGAGGAAATATCAACATGGCCATGCCATACCAGCGTAAGTTATGTTTCAGGTTAGGATATAATCCTGCATCTTTCCACCCATCACCTGCAAAAGTTCTCAGAAAAATCACCACAAGTAATGGACCGGCCAGCCAAATGGCCATACCGAGGGTCTCTTCTTCGTTCTGATCAGGTATAAGCCTGTCTACACCTAGTCCAACCCAGCCAACCAAAAGAGCCAGTATACAAAAAATAACAAGGTGCCGGGTTTCCTTTAAATGATTCATAGCTTTTTATCAGTGATTTTTTTTTGTGGTTGCAGTAGGATTTTTACCGGTCATCTTTTTTAAATTCCTCCAGCAATAGCATCATTTCTTCCACCTTTTCCGGATGCCCTTCACTCAGGTTATGGCTCTCTCTGAAATCTTCTTTCAGGTTGTAAAGTTCTATTTTATTTTTCCCATGAAGGAGTAATTTCCAATCACCCTGTCTGACTGCATGAGTCCCCCTGATTTTCCAATACATGGGCGACGCCTTTACCTGCTCTTTCCCCTCAATGACAATATTTTGCCAAATGTCCTTGCCGTCCACATCCTGGGGTATTCCATTTTCAAAACCTGTGAGTTTGCAAAGCGTGGGCAACCAATCGGAAACGTGGATGGGAAAATCAACGATGCCCGGTTCCAAATGCCCCGGCCAATTGATAAAACCAGGCACCCTTATGCCTCCCTCGTATAAACTTCCTTTCCATCCCCTTAGCGGATAATTATTGCCCAAAACCAGATGAGGATCATCTGCATACCGGCCTTCATATTCGGTCTTACTTTGCCAGCTTTGCTGGGCGCCATTGTCACTGACAAATACAATCAGCGTATTTTCTCTTTTGCCTGTACGTTCCAGGGCATCGATGATCTGGCCTATGCTTTCATCCAGGTGGCTGACCGCTGCCGCAAACAACCGGCGGGAGGGATGCATCAGCACATCGTCCTTGTACAGCTTATGGTATTTTTCAGGCTCGGATAGGGGAGAATGGGGAACATGGTGGGTTACATAAAGGAAAAAGGGTTGGTCCCTGTCCTCCTCGATAATACGGATGGCCTCCGCGGTGAGCAGATCGGTCACATGGCTGCCACTTTCATCCAGGTATTCATCATTTCGGTGCCATGACCTGCGTTCTGTCAGTTCGGTTTCGGTTTTGTATTCATGGGTATAGGGATCTATTTGTCCATCAAAGTAGCCATATGAAGATTGAAACCCGTATTTTAAGGGGGTGTACGGCGGGGAACCCATGTGCCACTTTCCGGCAATAGCGGTATAATACCCATTTTCGGCCAATAAGGAAGCAAGGGTAGGATCACCCAGATCAATGACCTCTCCATAAGCCGGGGCCAGAACACCATACCGGCTGGGATACTTACCCGTCATCAGGCTGACACGGGTGGGCGTACAGGTTGGCATGACATAATGCTGGCTCAAAATCTTCCCTGACCTGGCCAGCCTATCAATATTTGGTGTTTTGATATCAGAGCCATGGTAACCCACATCAGCCCAACCCAGGTCATCGGGTAAGATGAACAGGATATTGGGTTTGCCAGGAGGGCTTGCCTTCTTTTCAAAGCCTCGTTCAGACCAAATCAAGGCAGCTGCCAGAATGGGGAAAATGTGGATAAAAAGGAATTTAAAGAAAATCATCTTGGGTTTATTCATTAATGAACATTCAAATTACATAAGAATTGTAAAGTTGGCAATGGTTTAACCACAGAAGGGTATATATTTTTAGGTTTTTTTCATGGGTCTAAACGAAACCTTATCATCCCTTATATGGCTGCTATGGTTATAAAAAAAGGAGAACCATATAAGGAATAGAAGAACATATAAGAGGGGTAAGGCTTGATCTTATTTTGGTTAACAGGCGAAGATTTTGGTTGGCCACTTTGTCTCACCACAGCAGGGTATAGGTTTTCAGGGATTTTTTCATGGGTCCAACCAAATCCTTATCATCCCTTATATGCCTTCTATGGTTTTAAAAAAATGGGAAACCATATAAGGAATAGAAGAGCATAAAAGAGGGACAAGAGTAGATTTTATTTTTGTTAATTGGAGAAATTTGTGGTTGGTAATTTTGTTTCACCATAGAAGAGCAGAGATTTTTTTTATGGTCTAGCAAATGCTTAAAATTCCTTATATGCCTTCTATGGTTTTAAAAAAATGGGAAACCATATAAGGAATAGAAGAGCATAAAAGAGGGACAAGAGTAGATTTTATTTTTGTTAATTGGAGAAATTTGTGGTTGGTAATTTTGTTTCACCATAT
>NZ_JAANYN010000002.1:0-675248 GCF_011290685.1 Cyclobacterium plantarum | reverse complement strand
TGTTTCACCATAGAAGAGCAGAGATTTTTTTTATGGTCTAGCAAATGCTTAAAATTCCTTATATGCCTTCTATGGTTTAAAAAAATGGGAAACCATGTAAGGAATAGAAGAACATATAAGAGGGGTAAGGCTTGATTTTATTTTGGTTAATAGGAGAAAATTTTGGTTGGTCAGTTTGTTTCACCACAGCAGGCCACAACCTTTAGTAAAATTGATTTCATTTTAAACTGTTTTTTTGCCAATTTACAAAATGTAATTGATCCTGATTTCCTGGAAATGAAGTAATTATTCAGGCCAACTGGATTTTCCACCAGGTTTTTATCCATTTAAAGCAGAAATTGTTGTTTAACCTTAGAGTATTTATGGAAAAATTTAACCCAAAATCGTGTGTCCTTATTTGTTTGTTGTTATTATTTGGCATGTTCAATTTGCCCGTTCATGCCATGACCGGTAAGGAAAATAAAAAAGCCGATCCTCCCAATATCATTGTCATATTTGCCGATGACCTGGGCTACGGGGATTTGAGTGTCTTCGGTCATCCCACTATTTCCACACCGAACCTGGACCGGATGGCGTTTGAAGGCCAGAAGTGGACCAATTTCTATGTGGCAGCTCCGGTCTGCACCCCCAGCCGGGCAGGCCTGCTTACCGGAAGGCTTCCCATTAGGTCCGGCATGAGCAGTGATAAACGAAGGGTATTATTTCCGGATTCCAAGGGAGGCCTGCCACAATCGGAGATTACCATTGCCAGGGCGTTAAAGGGAAACGGCTACCAAACCGCCGCCATTGGAAAATGGCATTTGGGGCATTTATCTCCCCACTTGCCCACAGATCATGGTTTTGACAGTTATTTTGGCATTCCTTATTCCAATGATATGGATAAGGTGGAGAAAACAGATCATTATACCCTCGCCGAAGAGGAAAGGTATCAGGCATACAATGTTCCGCTAATGAGAGACAAGGAAATTGTTGAACGGCCTGCAGACCAACGTACCATTACGCGTCGGTACACCGAGGAGGCCGTAGGAAAAATAAAGGAATTCGGAAAGGATCCTTTTTTTATTTACCTGGCACATAACCTGCCTCACATTCCTTTGTTTCGGTCGGCGGAATTTAGAGACCAATCGCTGGCGGGCATCTATGGAGACGTCATTGAGGAGATCGACTGGTCGGTGGGACAAATACTGGAAGCGCTGAAAGCGGAAGGTGTTGCTGAAAACACACTGGTGGTATTTACCTCAGATAATGGACCCTGGCATGTTTTCCGCACTCATGGAGGTACGGCTGGCCCACTGAGGGGAGCAAAAGGTGGAACTTTTGAGGGTGGTATGCGGGAACCAACCGTTTTCTGGTGGCCTGAAGGAATACAACCCGGTGTGGTCAGAGACATGGCAACAACCATGGATTTATTACCAACCTTTTGTGCCATTACCGGCACCGATCTTCCGGACGACAGGATTTATGATGGATACGATATCAGTCCCCTTCTGCGCGGAACAGGGAAAAGTGAACGGGAGACGGTATTTTACTACCGCGGCCAGCAGGTATATGCCGTTCGAAAAGGAGACTACAAAGCGCACTTCATCACCCAGCTGGAATATGGTAACCCTACTGCCCATCCAGTGACTCAGCCACCAGTACCGCTCGAAAATACCGCAACAGTACTGGAAACACCGTTATTGTATAATGTAAATGTCGATCCGGGCGAGCGATTTGATATCGCAGCAGATCATCCTGAAATCATCGCTGAAATCAGGGCTGTGATGGAGACGCACAAAGCAGGTATTGAACCGGTGGAAAACCAATTGGAAAAATAGGTTATTGAAGATCTCACAGGTGTTTTGCCAGACAATCTCTCCTACAAAGTAAACCCAATAAAAAAAATGAAATTATCTTTTATCGGTAATCGAATGCTACTTTTCACCATGCTACTAATGGGGTTCATGGCGAATTTGCATGCCTATCAGCAAACTGATCGTCCCAATGTGGTATTAATCATTACGGACGATCAGGGCTATGGTGATCTTGGCATTACCGGCAACCCCCATGTACAGACTCCGGTTTTGGATCAGTTGGGGAAGGAAAGTATCCGATTGAACCAATTTTATGTGTCACCCGTCTGTGCGCCTACCCGCTCCAGTCTGATGACCGGAAGGTATTCCCTTCGTACCGGGGTGAGAGATACGTATAATGGCGGTGCGATTATGGCTACAGCCGAAGTGACCATTGCTGAAATGTTAAAGGAAGTGGGATACAACACGGGTATTTTTGGAAAGTGGCACCTGGGAGACAATTATCCTTTCAGGCCTGGAGATCAGGGTTTCGATGAATCCCTGATCCACCTCTCGGGAGGAATGGGCCAACCGGGTGATTTTACAACCTTCTTTAAAGGTGACAGCAGCTATTTTGACCCCGTACTTTGGCACAATGGCCAACAAAAGGCCTATCGGGGTTATTGTTCGGATGTTTTCACCAATGAGGCCATTGGCTTTTTGGAAGAAAACCGGGAGGACCCGTTTTTCCTTTACCTTTCTTTCAATGCCCCGCATACGCCGCTTCAGGTACCAGCCGAATATTATGAAAGGTACAAGGATATTGATCCAGCCGCAGGCTTTGATGCAGATGGACAGCCCTTTCCTGAAATGAACGAAAAGAACAAGGAAGATGCCCGGAAGGTGTATGCCATGGTTTCAAATATTGATGACAATGTGGGAAGATTGTTAAAGAAGCTGGATGAACTGGAAATTGCCGACAATACCCTGGTTATTTTCATGACTGATAATGGGCCCCAGCAACCCAGGTATGTGGCAGGGATGAGGGGCAGAAAAGGCAATGTGTTCAGGGGAGGTGTCAGGGTGCCATTTTTTCTCAGGTTGCCTGGTCGCCTGCAAGGAAATAAGGACATAGAAGCTAACCTGGCTCATATTGATGTGTTGCCCACCTTGGCGGAGATCTGTGATGCCCCAATTCCTGGAGACAGAAAAATAGATGGCCAGAGTTTTCATGCGCTGCTTAGGGGAGAAACAGCGGATGAATTTGAGGACAGACCGCTGTTTTTTTACTGGACCAGACGGTATCCTGAGTTGTACAATAACATTGCCCTGCATAAGGGAGATTTTAAATTGGTAGGAAATGCAGATCATGATGCGGCCCTGGAGGCCTTTGGTCTTTTTAACGTGAAAGAAGATCCTTACGAACAAGAAGACATAGTACGTTCAAATAGGGCTTTAGCGGAAGACCTTAAATCCGAAATGGACGAAGTAATTGCGGACCTGACGCAATCGTCTAATCTCAATGTGGCCCAAAGAATGATAATCGGCAGCGAACATGAAAACCCCGTTTACCTTAACCGAAACGATGCAGACGGAGAGCGGGGAATCTGGACCCAGGAGGAAGTTTTTGGGATGTGGAAGGTCAAGACCCTGGAGGGCAGGTACAATATCCGTTTCAAATTTATCAAACCCCTGGAAACCAATGGTAAAATGGTCCTTGAGACCAACTCGATTATTGTTCAGGAGCATTATGAGGAGGTTCCGACAGATGAAATCACCATGAAGAACGTGTACCTGCCGGAAATGGAAGTGGACCTGATTCCCCACTATATGACGGAAGGAAGGAGTATTTTTCCGCTGTGGGTGGAGATGGAAAAGATTACTGGTCCATGATATCCAAAAGCCAGATTTAACAAAATTGGCAACTATTTCATTCGATAACCTTCTTTATTTTTAAAGATTTATCGGAACATCCAGGCCTGAAGAGCCTTAACAACAATAACCGTGGGTGCAGCCCACGGAAAGTTAACAAAGAAGTATCCCCAACCCCGGCAGGGGTTGAACATATCGTATATTCGATTCAAAACAGGTATTCCTATAATTGAGTGATTATATTGATCCCTTTTCAGCAGTAGAAATGGTATTACCAAATGGTATACCGTATTCGCAAGACCATGTTCTACCCACTCCGGGGTTGCGGGCAGGATAGATCGGCTCTTAATCCCCGGGTTTCGCCCGGGGTTATTGTTGTTAAAGCCCTCCGGGCTTCGAGGCTGAGGTAGGTTTTTTTTAAGGGATAGCTGTTTAAGACCTCAAACAGTTCCCCAGGTCAAAAAGAATAAAAAATAGATTAAGGAAATATCTGTTGGCTTATTTTCCTTACCTGATTTCCTTAGCTTATCCTAATTGGAGAGATGCTATCAGGCAAACAATGGATAATAATAAACAATGGCACCATGCTTTGATGTTAGGTGGGTTTTGTCTTCAGCTTTTCCTTGAGCGCTGCTATGGCAGCATCACTTCTTCTTAACACCAGCCGTTGATGGTCGTCAATGAGCCATTCAACCTCTTCACCGGCGGTGAACTCCATTGCCTGCGCAAGGGCTGCCGGAAAATTCACATAGTATTGTTCGCTTTTCAGCCTTTTGATAAGCTGGACTTTGGTTTTATACCCCATATCTGGTATTTTTGACTAAATATAAATGTCAGAAAAAGGACCATAAATCAAAATTTCTGAACCTTTTTTGTTTCAAAGCCTGCCCCGGGTAGCTAACCGATTCAGGGACAAAAATAAGAGGAAAGGAGGGTCAATTTACCAGATAAAGAGCTAATATAGAAAAGCCACCCTTAATTCCTTATGAATTTTTTCGATGCGGATTTTAATCTACCGTAATCCTCACAAAGCCCAATTCATCAGCTATATTTTCATACAACCAGATTTTGTTGTCGATGAAAAAGTGGGGGGGAGGTCTTTTTTCATAACGATCGAGGAAGGTTTCTTTGACGATGTTCAGGTCCTTGTCCAGTACGGTTAGAAATACTTCAGCTCCTATGATCTTTGCTTCCCCTCTCTCATTCACATCTTCCCCAAATTTAGTCTTATAAGAAAGGCGAATGTACCGTTGAGAAACAGGATCCCATTTAGGATCCATGAAATGGATGGACTCATTAAACTTCTGTATGTGGCCAGCCGCTTTCTCAGCTTCTACTGTTTTAGGGAGTTTGTATTCATTTTGGTTAGCCGTAAGCTCACTGTTCCAGGTGATCAGGTATAGGGAATCCAAAGGGATATCATAGACATAGGCTTCATTGTAAGCACCGTTGGGCAATAGTATTTTATCCTGGACATTCGTTAGCGAAGCCATTGGGTTGAAGGTCATTGACGGTGCTCCGGCTTGTTGTATTTCCATTCGGTAATTACTAAGTTTCTCCGTTTCTGGCAAGGGTATTTTCTCATAGGTTGCTGTTTCCAGATCAAATTTTACAAGAAAATTCTGGTAATCATTACGCATAACATAAAGACCAAAAATCGTATTCGGGTCACCTGGATGTTCCGACAATCCAATGGGGACTGCTTCAGCACCATCCAATTCCGGAGCTATTTTGGTCAACTTTAAGTCCCGGACTTTTTTACCTTCCTGGTCAAAAACGGAGTTGAGTCCAGTAGACCAGACCATGATTTTATCAGTACTTGTCAAACCATATCCTCTTATATGCCTGCCGATTCCATTAGGGCCCTCAATTTCAAACTGAAGTGCCTCTTCCAAAACCAAACCCTCCAGATTGATTTTATCGAACCTCGCCTCTCCAAAGGTATAGTGATAAAGGTATTTACCATCTGTGGACAGTTCAGGATGGGTAAGTCCATATTTAAGGTTGATAATGCTGCCCTTTGCATCAATTACCACAGTATCCTGAGACAATTTTAATTCCAAATCGCTTCCAGATTTTGATTGGTTTTTTGAGCAGCCTAAAAGAATAAGTAAGCAGATTGTTATTGGGTAGTATTTCATTACTATTTATGGTTTATTGTGTGAATATCTTTGACGGCAACCTGGAGAGAGGCCGTACTTAGCTTATTTGGATATTCCGATATTTAAATATAATAAAAATTTAGTTAAAAACTATTCTTTTCGGTATTTATTAACGTTGATTTCCACTACCGGCCCTATTTACGAACTTCAACTATCCGAAACAGATTCCTGGTATGCTTTTCACGATAGCCATTTTAAAAGAAGACATCCAAAAAAGGGTCATCTTAGTGAGGGAATTTACAATGGTTATTAAAAAATTATCAGGATAGAATTTTGAAATGTTTAATCATAAAAGGTGAGTACCATTTTCACCTGTTTTGACCGCTGGGACAACGTTCAAAAAAAAATAGTGGAGGCCAATGATTTTGGGTTAATTATCACATCTGAATATTTTTATTCGTTGTTACTTTTTGCTACAAAGCCTGTCAAGAGTAGCTAAGCGAATCAGCTGCAAGAAGAAGGAGGAATGAATGGTCAATTTACCAGATAAAGAGCTAATATAGAAAAGCCACCCTTAACTCCTTATGAATTTTTTCGATGCGGATTTTAATCTACCGTAATCCTCACAAAGTCTAATTCATCAGCTATATTTTCATACAACCAGATTTTTTTGCCGATGAAAAAGTGGGGGGTAGGTCTTTTTTCATAGCGGTCGAGGAAGGTTTCTTTGACGATGTTCAGGTCCTTGTCCAATATGGTTAGAAATACTTCCGCTCCTATGATTTTAGCTTCCCTTCTCTCATTAGCCTCTTACCCAATTATTGTCTTATAAGAAAGGCGTATGTACCGTTGAGAAACAGGATCCTATTTAGTATCCATAAACTTTATAGCCTCATCAAACATTCTCAGGCGTTCAGCCGCCTGCTCGTTGGTTAACTTTACAGCGAGTTTCTATTCATTACGATTTGGAGTAAGCTTACTGTTCCATAAAATCAGGGGAAGGAAATCCAAATTGATATCATAATTAAAAAATACTATTGTAAATTTAAAACATATTAATAAACCCGGTTTTCGTCAACAACCTTATGCGACGAGAATAATGAAAACAACATCACTATTTAATATGAAAAACGTAACGCTCACTGTTCTTTTCGTACTTTTTAACTTTTTTGGACTACAGGCAAGTGCAGCAGAGTACCCTAACGACACCATCGTATACTGGGGAGGAAAGAAACGTGTTCACGTTGCAGCATGCGTCAGGTATAATAGTCTTAGCCCGGAACAGAAGGCATCGACTGAAGAAATGACTTTGGCAGCGGCTCGTGCACGGGGACTCGATCTTTGTTCCAAATGCCCCGCTAAAATTCTTTCGGTCAAAAATGCGGATCTCCCTGATTCGTGGGTGAACCCTGCTCCTAAAGAGGTACTCACCTACACTTTCGAGCCAAGCCCTTTTAAGCCATTGATCTCGATGGGCCCCGGGGGAAATCTTGTTTATAAGTCCTACAGCGACAAAGGTGACCGTGTCCTTGACTGGTCTCATTGCGGTTATAGACAGAGTGAAGTTCCTATTCCCGATGTGCCCGTCAGGAAAATCCTGTGGCCGCTCATGGGAGAAACCAGCCGGGACGGTACTATGGCCTATCCCAGCGGTCCGGACAGTCGCCAAGTTATTCAGGAAGCTTTAAACAAAATTGCAGGCCTGACATCCGATGCCAACGGCCTCAAAGGTGCGGTCCTGCTCAAAGCTGGTACGTACTATATCAATGGTAGTTTACATGTTCCATCCGGAGTAGTCCTTCGCGGTGAAGGAAAGGATGAAAACGGCACCACACTCATCCTGCGGAGCAGCAGTGGAAGCAGGAATGCCATTGAATTTGGGGAGGGAGGGATTGAGCAACTTATTGATGGTGCCGTCAGAATTTCAGGAGACTATTTACCTTCCGGCAGCTATGAGATTTCGGTAACGGATGCCAGTTCGTTTAAACCCGGTGACTTCGTGTTCGTCAAAAAGACCGTCAATAAAAAGTGGGTCGACGAGCTTGGCATGGGAGAGCGTCTTCAGCACATTCGGGGAGGTAAAGAAGGGTTGAAGAAAAATCCCTGGCAGCCAAAGTCATACCAGTTTATGCACCTTCGACAAATTGAAAAGGTGAACGGTAATACGATCTTACTTGACGTAATGATGCCGCAGTCGATCTCAAAAGAACATGGCGGTGGAGAGGTTTTTAAAGCAGATTTGACTTCCCTGGCGACCCATTCAGGAGTGGAGTCACTTCGTTTGGTTTCCAACTATGACACCTCGATGGAGGATACGGGAAAAGATGCTAACTTCATGAATTTCAGAACTGCGATCTCCGTCAGCAATGCCATAGACAGCTGGGTGCGGAATGTGACCGTGAAACACATGCAATTTGCCGCTGTGTCAATAGGAGACGGCTCGCGTCAAATTACTGTTCGGGACTGCAAGTACCTGGAACCTGTGGGTCCAAATCGTGGAGGTTTTCGGTACGCATACAATATTGGTGGTGGAACAGGCCATTTGGTTTACAACTGTTATTCGGAGGATGCACGTCATGATTTCGCGGGTGGCTCACGGACCATGGGTCCTTTTGCCTTTGTGAATTCCACAGCGATCCGCGGCGGACAATCTGAGCCACACCACCGCTGGGGTACCGGCTTTCTCTTCGATAACATCACAACCAAAGACGGAAGCATTGCTGCGATCAATCGTGGGGATTCCGGTACTGGACATGGATGGGCTGCAGCCAATACGATGATTTGGAATTGTGATGCACCCAATATCGTCGTCTTCGACCCTGAAACCGAGGGCGAGAATAACTTTGCGATAGGCTATAGTGGTGATGAGAAAGAAGGGTTTGATCACAAGGGAATCATGTATTCCAACAATCGTTCAGGCTACTGGGGTACCCCTCAGGAAGGTAAGTTTTATGGCTACGCGCTGATGGGCAGTGGCTATATCGAAAGCCCGGACGCACCGGTCGAACCGAAAAGCCTGTTCGTTCAGCAGTTGATCGACCGGATCGGACGGGAGCAGGCGATGCGTGTACTTAAAGACAAAGAAGAAGAAAATACGATCCTTTTTGAAGATCCGATGACCGGGGACTGGCGGGAAAACTGGTTCCTCGATGGAAAAAAAGCCACCCTCCGCAATACAAAAGATGGCCTGTTTTTCTCTGCCGGCACCGTAACAAAGAGTGATGATCCCGAGGAATACCACGCCCATCACGCTGTTCTTTGGACACGAAAGGAGTTCGACGGAGATATCAGAATCAGCTATGAATTGACACGGATCGACAGCAGCGACTACGGCACTACCCTGCTCTATATTCAGGCCCGCGGAATTGGTTCTCCCCCTTATGCGGAGGATATTTCCGCCTGGAATGACCTTCGTGAGATTCCCAATATGGGAATCTACTTTACCTATATGGACCTGCTCAGCCTCAGTTTCCGCGAGAACCTCCGTTGCAAGCGGTATCCCTGGCAGGATGAAAACCTGGAATGGTATCCGGGAAAAGGACTTATAGAACCAATGGTGGACTACGGAAAAATCCTGCCAGGGAAAACTTACCTGGTGGAGGTGGAAAAGAAGGCGGTATCCCTGCGGCTCCGTATGATAGAGAAGGAAAGCAATAAAATCATGATCGATCATAGCTGGAACACGGACAACATTGCCAATGGAATCGAGCCTAAACAAATAAAAAAGGGCCGAATAGGCCTGCGTCAAATGTCTACACGACAGTTCATCTACCGGAATTTCAAGCTTGAACGGCTATGAATTCTGAAATTATTTTTCACACAAATAAGAGTACCAGGAAGCAATTAATAGGATGGGATTGGCAGGTATTCTTTAAAATAAAAATGAAGAACAAGATAAAAAACTTATAAATAGCACCTTACAAAATTTAGATACCGATCCGTAATTTCAGTCCACCGTAATCCTCACAAAGCCCAATTCATCAGCTATATTTTCATACAACCAGATTTTGTTGTCGATGAAAAAGTGGGGGGGAGGTCTTTTTTCATAGCGGTCCAGGAAGGTTTCTTTGATGATGTTCAGGCTCTTGTCCAAAACAGTCAGGAAAACCTCCGCTCCGGTTTCTTCAGCTTCCCCGAATTCATTCAGCTCTTCCCCAAATTTAGTTTTATAAGAAAGTCGAATGTACCGCTGAGAGACAGGATCCCATTTAGGTTCCATAAAATTGATAGCTTCCATGTATTTCCTACTGTGCTCACCTGCCTGATCTAGTTCTACAGTCTTTGGTAGTTTGTATTCATTTTGGTTTCCTGTTAACTCACTGCTCCATGATATCAGGTAAAGGGAATCCAAAGGGATATCATAAACATAAGCTTCATTGTAAGCGCTGTTGGTCAAAACTATTTTATCTTGAAAATTAGTTAATCTGGGTTTTGGTCCAAATCCACCTGCCGGTCTTCCATTATGTTGAATATCCATCCGGAATTCATGGAGTTTTTCTGTTTCCGGCAAGGGCACTTTTTCGTAGGATTCAATTTCCAGGTCAAACTTCATCATAAAATATTGGTAATCTTGCCACTTAACATACAAGCCAAAAATTCTGTTGGTGTCAGTGGGATGCTCCATCAGGCGAAGGGGAAATATTTCGGAACCTTGGAGTTCCTGGGCGATTTTGGTTAACTTTAAGTCCCTGACTTTCTGACCTCCTTGGTCAAAAAGGGCATTGAGCCCATAAGACCAAATCATTAATTGGTTTCCTGCGGTCAGCGCATAGCCTCCAATGTAAGAACCCATTCCATTTGGGCCTTCTTTTTCAAACTGCAGCGTCTCTTCCAATTCCAAATTATCCAGATTGATTTTATCAAACCTGGCTTCTCCATCAGTATAGTGATAAAGGTATTTGCCATCTTTAGATAGTTCAGGACTGTTTAGCCCATCTTTTAAGTTGATGATGCCGCCTATTGGATCAATTACCACCGTGTCCTGGGTCAATTTAAAATTCGGTTCGACTTCGGATTTGGATTTGTTCTCCGAGCAGCCAAAAATGACAAGCAAGCCAATGACTATCACATAATTTTTCATTTTTTCGATTTGGTTTTGTTTCTGCCTATCGTTCTCCGACAGCCGGAATACCGCACTATGCTACCTTATTACGATCATTTAATGTTTTGAAAATACTAAGAATAACCTTAAAATATGTTATAGTTTCGGTGCTTTAACCTTTTTTAACCTATTATTTTCGTAAAAAGGTATAATTTCGACTTTCCCATATGATGTCGAAAATAATTATGAATAATAAACTACTTCTGTTTTTGAGCTGTATAATCTTTTCCTGTGGAAATGAGCGCAGTACCAGCACAACAAATATGTTGAGAATTGAATTGGATACCCTGATGGTGGATGCAGGCGAGGAGATACTGGACCTTAAATGGCGGGATTTCGCCATTTCCCCGGACGGGAGGTACTTGTATAACTTCAATGGTTATGACCATACGCTGGAAAAAATTGACATGGAGAAACTCCGTTTGGTGGAGAAATTGCCATTCGAAAAGGAGGGACCAAATGGAACAGTAAATGCGATCTACTACATGCATATGCTGGACAATAATCATATCCATTTGTCTGACAATCGGACCTTAAGCCAATTTCAGTTAAATGGAAAAAGAACCATTAAGTATGATTTGTACAACAATGGCCTTGATGGGGATGAACTCTCGGAATATGAACATTTAAAGAGCAATACCATTATTCCTGAACTTCCCGAAACCGTGTTTGCTCTTGTTGGCCATTGGGAGAACAAAACCTATAGTTTGAGAAAAATGAATTTCAGGGATAGCCTCATTACAAAATATGAGATTGATCCCGGACAAAACATACCAAAATTTTCTTTCAAGGTTCCATCCCTTTCTAAAGACCCTATTTTTAAACCATATGTATACCTGTCCCATGGAAAAGGGTGTTTGATCATTTCGGCTGATATAACGAATGAAGTTCATCTATTTGATCCTGTAGAGGATACCCTGGTTTCCAAAATGAATGAACTTCATCATACGGCTAGTGAAAAAACCGGGAAATTCGTGGGTACTTATGCTTCCATGGAGGATATGGTGGCGGATTATCAAAAGGTGTTGGAAGATGTCAATTTTTCCCCTCCGGTTTGGGACAAAGAAAATAAGGTGTATTACAGGTTTTCTTATACGGTTGATTTTGAGGAAGAAAAAAAACCCGGTGAGCTGCTACCTGAAATTAAGCAAAGGAACATTTACCTTTCTGTTTACAACAAGGATTTTGAGTTATTGGCTGAAGCACCTGTTCCCCAATTGGAAAAAAATCCTGTGCATTACTTTGTCCGTGCGGGAGATATTTGGATTTTTGAGAATATTGGAGATGAATTGGGTTTTATCAGGTTGGCCTTACATTAAGGAAAATCTCAGGCTTTGGGTTAATGCGAAAAGGAAAAACAGGTTTGTTTTAGAAATGTTCGGCCTATCGATCTTACCCAATTTGAAGCAGAGCGTTCCGCAGGGGCTAACCTGGACATCAATTATAAATGGGCCCTGGGCGAAGAATTGACTTTAAATACCAATACCTTGTTTTTTTATACCCAAATTCAAGATCCGCTATTGTTGGTCTCTGAGGGGTCGGAATTTGAATTTCGTCAACCAGAGGGTCGGATTCAGACGCAGGGGATGGAACTCAATTTGAAGTGGAATTACCGGGACTGGAAGTTGTTTGTGGGCTATACCTTTTCAGAGG
This sequence comes from Cyclobacterium plantarum, assembly GCF_011290685.1. Lineage (GTDB taxonomy): Bacteria > Bacteroidota > Bacteroidia > Cytophagales > Cyclobacteriaceae > Cyclobacterium > Cyclobacterium plantarum. Next base: position 662,748 of record NZ_JAANYN010000002.1, on the reverse strand, counting down.
TTGAGGAGCGGCAAAATGGGATCAGCAAGGAATATCCGCTGGTAGCGAAACACAGGCTGAATAATGTGCTGATGTATGAAAAGCATGAGGAATTCTGGATTGGGCTTGAGGCCTATTATTTCGGTCCTCAGCTATTAAGTGACGGTCGGACGGGACAGCCCTATTGGATTTTGGGATTGATGTCTGAAAAGAAATTTGGGGAGAATTTTTCCATTTTCCTGAATTTTGAGAACTTCCTGGATACCCGCCAGACGGCTTTTGACACCATCTATACGGGTTCAATCAGCAACCCACAGTTCAGGGATATTTATGCCCCGGTGGATGGTTTCGTAATTAAAGGTGGGTTTAAGTTACATTTATAGCCAATACCAATTCAGCTTTGTATTGGTCTGCCTGTCATTCATTTTCGAACGATGAACTAAGGGTGACAATTTGACTCATGGGTATATATTGATTTGATTACTGATACCTCACCGGAAGCAGGTTCATTTTTAATAAAACCAAAATTAAAATCAACAAAGCTGTGGCTGGTACTGCAAGGATGTTGATGAACTTTTGTGCCCAAAATCTATTTTGGCATACCATTTCCAGGCCTGAAAATACCAGAAGCCCAATTAGTCCGCCTGAGGTATTGGTAATTAGATCTGTTACATCAAAAGCCCCTATACGTAAAATATATTGAAGTCCCTCAACCAGTAAACTAAGCAAGAAAAGGAAGCAAAGTTTTTTACCGAAAATCCATCTGCTGAATAAAACCCCTGTATAGATGCCCGGTGGTACAAAAATCAATGCATTCAACATGTTTTCAGCAGTGAGGAAAATTGGTTCATTAAATGGAATGAAGTTGGTATTTCTATTTTCCATATAGGAGAATTGCACCCCTAACTTTAAAAGCAGTATCCAGACCAATGCAATCAAATAAATGACAAAGAGGGCAGTAGTCCACTTGTTAGGCCCATTAAGATCTTTGGATAATTCTTTCATGTTGGTTGAATGTCCTACAATTTATAGCATTATAGGAGAAAAACCTATCTGCGGTATGTGCCAGACAACAAAATTAGTAGTCAATCAAAGTTTTTATTGCCTGGTAGTAACTACGTCCGCTGGTAATTTCGCTTTGAGAGTAATCATCCATAATCAATAAAAAGCGGCTATTAAAGTGTTTCCGGATTTCCTTTAACAAATTTTTATTGATGAGATATGACTTGTGTACCCGGATAAAATAAGCGGGCAATTTGTCTTCTAACTTCTTTAAACTCGAATCTAAAATATACGATTTAGCGTATTTGGTAACAATAGATACATATTTCTCGTCGGCCTGTAGATAAGAAACTTCCTCCAGCCGCAGAAAAATAATGCGGTCGCCAACTTTTACCGGAATGGAGGAAGCTTCATTTTTAGTGTATTCCTGAGCAAACTGCTCAATGAGTTTGTTGAGATTAATTTCGGAATTGATTTTACTGATGGGTTGGTCGAGCTTTTCAAGGGTTTTAGCAAACCGCTCTTTTGTGAGTGGCTTTACCAGATAGTCGAGGCAATTGGTATCAAAAGCTTTCAATGCAAACTCGTCGTAAGCAGTACAAAATATTACCTTAGGGAAATAGTTTAATGCTTTGAGCACATCAAACCCACTGATCACAGGCATCTGAATATCTAAAAATAGTAACTCCGGCTTCATTTGGGTGATCTTTTCTATGGCCTCCTCTCCGTTTGTCGCTTCGGCAATTATTTCAAAAAAATCCGGATATTCCCTCATTAATGTTTGAAGACGTAGTCGTGCCAGAGGTTCGTCATCAACAATAATAGTTTTGTAGGGTCGGTTAATTTTCATGATTTGAATTGATTTTTCAGTGTGACTTTAAAATGTTTATCTGTTCCGTTTTCCCAATTGATGTGTGCATTATTTCCATATATTATTTCCAGTTTATCATTCAGGTTCTGTAGACCGTATCCGCTTACGGGTTCTTCCGGAAAGTCGGGGCCGTTGTCATAAATCGAAATCCGTAATTCCTTCTTATGTTGTTTTACCACCACTACAATTTTTCCCTTGGCATTTATTTGTGAAACCCCATGTTTTACCGCATTTTCGACAAGGGGTTGAATTAAAAATTTCGGAATTTGTTTTTCAAGCGTATTTTCATCTGCATTTATTTCGTATTCAAGATTATCACCAAAACGAGTTTTTTCGATTTCTAAGTAGTTTTTAACCATTTCCAGTTCCTCAGCAACCGAAACATAGTTTTTGTTTTCCTTATTAATTGAATACCTGAAAAGCTCTGAAAGACCTGTAGCCATATTCTCGGTTTTGCGAGCATCGATATGTGCCAGGCTGGCTATAGAGTTTAGCGAATTATAAAGAAAATGCGGATTAATTCTTGAGTGAATCGCATTCAGTTCTGCCTGGTTTTTTAATTCTTTCATTTTGGCAATTTCTACATCTTTTTGGTTTACCATACTTTGGATACGATAATTAATAAAGTTATAGAATACACGGAGTGTCGCAACCGATGCTATCAGGAAAAAATAGGTTGAGTTTGGGAGTAACAAAGAAGTTTCTGTTAAACTTGAAATTAAGTTTGGATAAAAAATCAGTAAATACGGAAAAACCAAAACTGTTGGGACTATAAGTCCGGCAAAAAGGGTGCTCAGAAAGATAAAAGCCTGCTTTCCAACAAAATTATCTATCTTCTTAACAAAAACCGGTTCTGTATAATACAGAAAAACAAGAACCAACAACGCTTGTAAAACCGTTCCTAAGATGTTGGCGATAAAAGCACCTGGGCTACTTACTAAAAAGGACAAAGAACCTTCGGATGTTGTGACTATAGTGTGGAAAAAGGGAAGAATAAATAGGATAATTGCTCTCTGCTTAATATACATCAGTAAGCTTGGATTTTTTTTCCTTTTAGATTCTTTGGAAAGGAAAAACAGAAACCCGAATAGAATTAAAATTGCCTTTAAAGAATAGGAAAGGTTTCTTGTTAGCTTCTGGTACCTCAAATCTAAATAGTATTGATAGCCGAATTTTTCTACGGTGCTTTTTTTCAGTTTTTCATAGAAATCGTGGGAGTATAATTTTTTTAGTAAGTCCTTATCTATTTCCGTGAATTCAGCTTTGGAGGCTTCAGAAGAATCAAAAATACCACCGTAACCAGAACTGCTGTACTTTGGTAAAAATTGCTTTGTTAAGTTCCGTATGGTATGAAAATAAATTAGATTAACCGATGTTGTGTCTGTAAATGCTCCAGAAATCCCAATTTGTAAATTAACCGATACTATGTCGGAATCGGCGGTTCGCATCCTATAATTTGATAAAGTGCCCGAAGAATCCTGCGTTATTGTTAGCTTGAAGTTTGGGTCGGCATTTACCATTTTTATTTCCACGGTTTCGAGTAGCCCGTTCAATTCGCTAATCATTTGTGTGATAATTACCGAATCCTGATGTGTTTTTGCGCCAATTACTTGTAAACGGATATCCTCTTCAAACCTAAAGGCATTTGCATTTTCTCCATTAAAAAGTCTTTCCCGAATTACATTCCAGGTGGTTTCTTCATAGGGTTTTGTAGTTGGGTTTGCCTGCATTGAATTGAAGGTGGCTACCAGGACAATTAAGCTAAATAACAACTGTTGCATGATTTTTGGATTTAAAAGTTCGGTTCAAATAAACAGAGTTATCAAACAATAATTTAGCTTTTTCCGATGAAGTGTTGAATTTAGGGAATAATCCGCCTAGGCTTTCCTATGTCACAGGTAAATCATTATCCAGTTAGGTTTGCCATTTCATCCTTAAAATGTCAGATAACGGTTCTCAGTTTGACCCAAATTGGATTATTATTCACGAACGTGCATTCTGTCGAGACCTTAAAAAATTGATGAAAAGAAGGTAAAAAGGATGGTCGGTCATATTTTGCAACGCAATGGTTTGTTTTGTAAATCTTCATTTTTATACAATTTACATTCTGAAAAATCTATTTTGGAAATAGCGAATTCTTTGATAAATTTATCACTACGGCCGTTTCATCACCTTATTCACATTACCATTATCAAAAATCTAGTCAACTATACCGACGAAGACCTATTAATTCTTTTAAAAAAGGGGGATAGGGATGCTTTTAACTGCATTTACAACAGGTATTGGAAAGGATTGTTTTTCTGTGCGCTTAAGAAGCTGGGAGAAAAAGAAGAGGCAGAAGACCTCATTCAGGACTTATTTGTTTCAATTTGGACGAAAAGAGAAGATTTTGAAATTAGTTCTTCTTTGAAAGCCTATTTGTTTACCGCATTGAAATACAAAATCATTAACCATTTTGAATTTAAAAAAGTCAGGAGAAAACATCTTGCCACCTTAAAGGACGCATTTAGTGAGCTTGACAATGGAACTTCCAATACTTTGCATGCAGAGGAAGTGGAAAAAAGGGTGGAGGTTGGTATCAATAAGTTGTCTCCAAAAGTAAAGCTGGTTTACCAATTAAGTCGTGATGAAAATTTATCCTTAGATGAAATTGCTGAAAGACTCGAGGTTTCAAAACAAACCGTTAAAAATCAAATATCAAAAGCGCTAAAAGTACTCAAAGCACACCTTAACCATAGTTATTTATGGATCATTTTTGCTACTTTTATTTATTTAATGTTTAGTTAGTTTCATTTTATCCTTATGGTGTAAAAGGCAATTTTATTCTAATTTCATAAAAAAGATTGTCATTGAACAGTATAATATAATTTTTTTAGAAAGAAAATAATCGAAAAATTTCTAAAAAATACTTTTATACCATATAGTTGTCTTGGTTTTTTGCCCGTTTTGATATTATTTTTTTGCCATCGATAGTACTCCGGTGGTATTTAACTGACTTTACTATATCAGTCAGTTTTAATTTGGAATTTATATTATAGATCAGTCCGGAATTGAGAATAAAAAGAATTAAAGAAATTTTAAGGAATTATCGATTTGGTCGTACATCAGCCAGAGAAGATCAGATTATAGACCAATGGTATGATTCCTTAAATAATCGGAAGAAGAATTTTACCAAAGAGGAGCTAAGTAGCATAGGTCAAAGTATTTTGAAGCGGATAAATGGTAAAATAGATGCAAAAGAGTATGCAAAATATGCTGCAAGGCCTAAAAGAAAGGGTGTAATACCTATTGGATATACCTATATTCTTAGAATTGCCGCAGTTTTAATTTTAGGTGTGATTACTGTTTCATTATTGGTGAACGATCATTCAAAACTTAAAAATGACACCATTTCACATTTGGATGTAAAAGTTAATGAAGTCCATTTGTCAGATGGAAGTATTGTCTGGCTAAAGAGCGATAGCAAGTTATACTATCCGGATGAATTTGACCGTGATAGCAGAGAAGTTCACCTGGAAGGAGAAGCTTTCTTTGATGTGGTTAAAGATAAGAATCGACCCTTTATCATCTATTCAAAAGACATGGTTACCAAAGTATTAGGAACCAGTTTTAATGTAAGGGATTACGAAGAGGAGAGTGAAAAGGCTGTTGAAGTATTAACGGGAAGTGTCAGGGTGTCCTTAAGTCGGGAAGATGGAAGTCGGGAAAATGTGGTATTAAAATCCCGTGAAAAGGTAAGTTTCAATAAGGCAGCCCCTTCAGGGAAGGGGATAAAAAAGAATGATTCTCCTGTCTTTGTGCCTGAGGCTACCAGGGAGTTGAAGTTCGAAGAAGCTCCTATCCAGGAGATTATAGACAAATTGAATCAGGTACACGAGGTGGACATTCGTATAAAGAATAAAGCATTATATGGTTGCCGTATTACTGCTAATTTGACCTACGAAACATTAGATGTTTGCCTTGAAATTATATCGAGGGCATTAAATGCCAAATATTACCAAATAGAAGATCAAATTTTCATTGATGGAAAAGGATGTTTAAACTAAAAACTATATGTAAATGAATTAAAATGAAAAAAAAGGCCAAAAGTGTTGGAGCCACTTTTGACCTAATTATTTCCCTACTGCGAAGGCTAATTGCCTACAGGGATGTTTTTGCCTTAATTATTGTGTAACAAAAACTTTACAAATGTATGAAAATTCAAATACACCACACTGCATTATTTATTAAAATAATGAGAATATCATTGGTTCAACTGATTATTCTGCTGATAGTTACAGGGGTTTCATTTGCTGGCCCTTCTAACGCACAGAATGTATTGAAAATCAATCTTTCATTGGAAATTAATGAGAGGCCTATAAAGGAGGTTTTGGAGCAAATTGAAGAAATAGCTGATGTGAAATTTGCTTATTCGGTTGGGCTGGTAAAGCCTGAAGAGACCATTACGTTAAATATTAAAAATAAGGAGTTGGGTTTGATATTGGATCAGATTTTTTCCCCACGAAACGTAAAGTACTTTGTGCTGGGGAAACAAATCATTTTAAACCAATCCAATATTAGTGATATTAAAAGTAAAATTTCTCAAATTAAAATAATTGAAATGATTATTTCGGGAAAGGTGACTTCTCCGGATGGGGAGCTATTACCCGGAGTAACTGTTTTGGTGAAAGGAACCTCCAATGGGACTGTCACCGACATCAATGGAGAATACAAATTGGAAGTTCCGGGCAGTAACGGAGTAATATTAGTGTTTTCTTCCATCGGGTTTAAAGAAAGGGAGATTAGCGTTTCTGAAACATCTACCGTAAATGTAATTCTTGAAGAAGATGTTCAAGGATTAAATGAAGTGGTTGTAACTGCTTTAGGGGTTGAAAAGGATCCTAAAAGCATTACTTACGCCACTCAGAAAGTTTCTCCTGATGAAGCGATTAAAGTGAAAGATCCGAATTTCATGAATAGTCTGGCCGGAAAGGTAGCAGGAGCAGTTATTACCAAAGGTAATTTTGGGCCGGGAAGTGCACCACGAATCCTTTTGCGTGGGAATAAATCACTAACGGGCAATAGTGAACCTTTGTTTGTGCTAAACGGGGTACCCATGATTGGCGGCACAGACATCCTTTCCAATTATAATCCTGAAGATATTGAAAGTATTCAGGTGTTAAAGGGAGCATCTGCTGCGGCTTTATATGGAAGTGAAGCAGCCAACGGAGTTATTCTGGTCAATACAAAGAAAGGAATGCATGGTGTTTCTAAGGTGGAATTTTCCTCTACCTTTACTGTAGAAAATGCCGTGGATTTGCCAAAACTACAAACCTCATACGGTCAGACAAATCCAAATTTCAATGATAGTTGGGGGGAGAGAATCAGTAACGGGAGTGACAGTCATCTGAAGGAATTTTTTGAGCCGGGCCAAACCATGATCAATTCGGTTTCATTTTCTAATGGGAGTGAAATTGGTCAGATTTATATGTCCTATTCAAATACCAATGCAAGCGGAATACTTCCTGAAAATGATTTGGAGCAGAACAATTTTACGGTAAGGTTAACCTCTCAGTTTTTTAATGATAAATTATCCGTTGATGCTTCCATAAACTACACCGACCAGAAGATCTATAATCAAAATTCAGCAGGGGGCTATAGTGCGCTTCCAGGAATATATTCCTTTCCGGTAGGGGATGATTTTTCAAAATACAACAAGGACAATTTTGAAGTTTGGGATCCTGTTCGAGCGATGTATGTTCAAAATTGGCCCTACATCCGGAATGAAACCTTTCCCAATCAAAATCCTTATTGGGTGCAGAACAGAAATCAGCGCGATTTTTTAAGGGACCATACCATTTCTGCCATTACAGCTAAACTTGAGCTTTACAGCTGGTTGGATTTACAAGGGAGAGTAACTTATGATAAGATATTTGATAAATCGGAATTTAGAAACTATGCCAGTACTCAGGCGACTGTAGCTGGTCCAAATGGAGGATACGGAATCAGTCGATCTTCTGTAAATAATATTTATTCTGATTTGTTATTGATTGGTAATAAAAACATTAGCAGTGATTTTAATTTGGCAGGGACACTGGGTTTTAGTAATCGGGAAACTACCAGCAGTGGGTTGAATCTATCAAGTACTGTAGCCACCTCCTTGACATTTCCCAATTATTTCTCCGTTTTTGCTTTAAATGGATTGTTTAATAAAAGTGAAAGCCTTAGAAAGAGCATGACTCAGGCGGCATTTGGAAATGCTACCCTTGGTTTCAGGGATAAAGTCTACCTAGATGTAACAGGAAGGAATGAATGGAGTTCTACTGTTTCTCAATCCTTCTTCTACCCATCGGTGGGCGTTTCTTATATTCTAAAAGATGCATCGAACAGTCGGTCTGGTTCTTCAGGTGTTTTATCCTTTGCAAAATTATCTTCTTCGTATGCAGAGGTTGGAAACAGTCTTCCTTTTGGCATTGCCAACTGGACACCACCTATGTCTTTGGATAATAATGGAAATATTAATCCCAGAGGCACACTTCCTTATTTTGATGGTAGTGATACCTTAAACCTTAACCCCGAAAGAACGAAGTCCTATGAAGTCGGCACGGAGCTTCGGTTTTTCAATAACCGATTGAGTGTTAATTTAAACTATTATAATGCCACCACATATGATCAAATATTACAAATTCAGGCACCAGCCGGAGCAGGTGCGTCAAATTTCTGGATAAATGGAGGCATCATACGAAACAAAGGAATAGAAGGAATTGTCAATTACAACACAAATTTAGGAAGTGTCAAATGGGCTTCATCGCTCAATTTTTCACACAATAAAAATCAGATCAGGCAATTGAGCGACCTGCTGGAGGCGGAAAGGTTTGTTTTAACCAGCTTTAATCAAAGCAGATTGGTATCCATCTTCCTGACAAGACCCGAAGATGGAAAATACGGTGCTTTTGGAGACATGTACGGCAGGACCTACCAAAGAGACGATGAAGGAAACCTGATCACCAATGAGGCAGGAATTCCCCAGGTCTCACCAAATCCGGATCAGTTCATTGGGAATGCAAACCCTGATTTTCTGGCTGGGTTGAACAATTCGTTTGCCTATAAGCAGTTTTCTTTGTCTTTCCTGATCGACAGCAGGTTTGGAGGGGGGGTAGTCAACCGAACAGAAGTGTGGTTGGATTATAAAGGCCTCTCTGAACGAACGGGAGTCGCAAGGGATAATGGAGGAGTTCTGGTAAACGGGCAGGTAGTAGATGCCAAAGAATTTTACCTAAACCAAACCGGTGCAGGAGCCACAGCTATAGCCTCTGAATATTTCTACGATGCGACAAATGTTAGGTTAAGGGAGTTTCAAATAGGTTATAATTTGCCAATAACCAATGATTTTATCAAGGAATTAAACTTGTCATTAATCGGACGTAACCTGTTTTTCTTTTTCAAAAACGCTCCATTTGATCCTGAGATCAGTGTAAATACTTCTCCCACCTCCGAGGGTATTGCTTCCTTTAGTCAACCCCAGACGAGATCATTTGGTGCTAGTTTAAGGGCTATATTTTAATTCATCGAAAACGTTCGTTTTACATGAATTTTTCCTGAGTAAGTCAACTAAAATATAAAAAAAATGAAAAATCATATTATAAATAAAACCTATTTGAATACAATCTTGATGGCCGGAATCCTATTATTTTCGGGTTCTTGTGTGGAATACATGCAGGATCTCAATCAGGACCAAAAGCTTATTACAGATGAATTGTTAAGGCACGATGCAAATGAGGGGGGTGTGTCACTTCCAGGGATGCAGCTTGGGATTATGGATGTGCTCACGACCTGGCGAATTGAGATGCAACAAAACTTAAACGCAGATAATTATGGCGGATATATGAGTCTGCCGGCACCATTTTTTGATAACAGAAATAATGGAACCTATGCGATGGTTGATAGCTGGAACAATCAAATTTGGTTAGTACCGTCTGAAAAAGTGTTGGATCAATGGGTCATGATGAAAAAAAAGGGGTTTGATCAATCCTACCCGGACCTTTATGCGATGTCGATTATTTTTAAAACTTTTGCAGGCCATAGGCTTGCAGATATATTTGGGCCGATTCCTTATTCAAAATACGGCGAATCCAGTGATGTGAGCTTTGATTCGGTAGAGGAAGCCTATGAGGTGTTTTTTGCCGAATTGAAAGAAGCTGTGGCAGTTTTAAAACAAGCTGAAGAAGAAAATCCGGATGCAGATAAGGTAAGGTATGCAAAATTTGATAAATCAAGATATGGAGGAGATTATGCTACCTGGATAAGAGTAGCCAACACCTTACGGCTAAGACTTGCCATTCGGATTTCAAAAGTAGATCCCGACAGGGCTAAGCAGGAAGCTGAGAGTGCCTTGTTGGATGGAGGAGTTTTGACGGCGGCTGATGTTTCTTTTGAAATGTCAACCGGGACCATACATCCTCTGGAAACAATTACTTCGGCATGGCAGGAAACCCGCATAAATGCAATGGTTGAAACATTACTTGGGGGGTATAATGACCCGAGATTACCTGTTTATGCCATACCTGCATCAGATCCCGCACTTAATGGGCAGATCAAAGGAGTGAGATCAGGAGCTATTTTTGGTCCGCAACCTTATCTTGGTTTTTCTCAAGTGAATTTTTTCGGAAATCCGTATGTGAAAGTAATGGATGTGGCCGAGAGTTTCTTTCTTCGGGCAGAAGGGGCACTTCGAGGTTGGAACATGGGAGGTACAGCAAAAGACTTCTATGAGGAGGGTATTCGCGTTTCCTTTAGTGCAAATGGTGTTGGAGGCGCCGAGGAATACCTCAATAATAGCACGGGTAAACAGCTACCGTATGTAGACCCTTACAATGCAGAAAACAATGCACCTCCGATGACAGATATTACCGTAAAATGGGAAGAAAATGATTCCTTTGAAAGGAAGCTTGAACGAATTATTACGCAGAAGTGGATAGCCATGTATCCTGACGGTCAGGAAGCCTGGTCAGAGTTTAGGAGGACAGGCTATCCCAAATTATATCCTGTTGCCGTTAATTACAGTGAATTTTCAGGAGGAGAATTTATAAAGCGGATAAGTTATCCGACCTCTATAACCAATAGTAGCCAGGCATCCGTAGAGGAAGCAATTGGCCTTTACTTAAATGGAGAAGATAATATTTTCACGCCACTTTGGTGGGATGTGGACTGAACGAATCAATAAAAATATGCTAAAAAAGAATTTGCGTCTACCTGCAATTAACGAATGTTTTTATCACCTTCGGATCCTACCTCTTCTTTTGGGGGTAGGACTGATGGTTTTTTCCTGCCATTCCGGGGTTCCATCTGATGATAGGTCTCTGGATAATGCACTGTCTACATTTTCTCTGGAGGAAGGCTTCCAGATGGAGCTTATTGCAGGTGAGCCGCTAGTATCAGATCCCGTCGCTATGGAAATAGATGAACAAGGAAGGTTATATGTGGTAGAAATGCATGGTTATCCGCTGGATCTAAGTGGTTCAGGGAGAGTAAAACGCTTATCAGACACGAATGGAGACGGCATAATGGATGAAAGTGTCGTTTTTGCGGATAGTTTGCTGATGCCTACCGGGATCATGCGTTGGAAGCAAGGCTTGATCGTTACAGATCCACCAAATGTATATTATTTGGAAGACAGTGACGGAGACGGTAAGGCAGATATCAAATCAACTCTCCTTACAGGTTTTGCCTTATCTAATCCCCAGCACAATGTTAATTCCCCAAAATTGGCGTTGGATAACTGGATTTATCTGGGACATGAACCTTCTGTTACTACCACCATTTACGAGGATAAATTCGGTGATAAAGGAACCGAAGTTTATTTTCCGGAGAAGCCGGACTTGAACCGACTTCCCCAAAATGCAGGGGGGCGAAGCATCCGGTTTAAGCCTGATACCTATGACCTTGAATTGCTGAGTAGCAGGACCCAATTTGGCCATACTGCAGATGCCTTCGGGCACCGGTTTTTGGTAAACAACAGCAACCATATCATCCAGGAAGTTCTTACTGCAGCATACCTGCAAAGAAACCCGCATTTGGTGATTACTGAGGTTACCCAGTCTTCTTCTGATCATGGCAGTGGGGCAGAAGTTTTTCCGATCACGATCAATCCACAGCATCAGCTATTGACGGACCTGGGCGTAATGACATCGGCCTGCGGGCTGACCGCTTATCTTGGCGCAGCTTTTCCGGAGCGATATGATCAGGCCACCTTTGTATCGGAGCCGGTAAGTAATATAGTACATGTAGACTTTATTAAGGAGGAGGGTACGGGCTTTATAGCCTCCAGAGAGCATCCTGATAAGGAGTTTTTGGCCTCTACGGATGCCTGGTTTCGGCCAGTAAATGCCTATGTTGGCCCTGACGGAGCCTTGTATATCCTTGATTATTACCGTCAGATTATAGAACATCCCGAATGGATGGCAGAAGAAGTGGTTCAGTCGGGGGCCTTGTATAATGGTACAGACAAAGGTAGAATTTACCGCATTACACCCAAGGGCACATCACCGATTGATTGGTCAGATAAATTGACTTTAGGGGAAGCATCTCCCGAAGAATTAATGGGTCATCTGTCTCATAAAAATGCCTGGTGGAGGATGAATGCCCAAAGGATATTAGTAGATCGGGAACCGACGAATCTTAGCCCCTCATTAAAGGACCTTGCAGTCTCCGGGGAAAGCCCTATGGGCCGGCTTCATGCTTTATGGACATTGCAGGGAATGGGAGCACTTGATGTAGAAACGGTAGCCGGGGCATTAAAAGACCCTGTGCCCGGGGTCCGCGAAAATGCAGTAAAAATATCAGAGCTCTTTTTGGCTTCTTCCCCCGAACTTGTCCCTCAATTGCTGGCTTTGAAAGATGATCCCGATCCAAAGGTTAGGTTTCAGTTGTTGCAAACGCTGGGGTACATTGAAAGTGAAAGTGCTTTTCAGGCAAGAAAAGAACTTTTGTTTAGGGATATTGATGATAAATGGGTGCAATTGGCGGCGCTTTCGGCTCCGTTTGCAGAAAGTAGCCGGCTTATTGATCCGGTCTTGAACCAATATACCCCCACACCTGCATTTGATGGTATGGTGCAAAAACTGGCCTCCATGGTCGGCGCCAGTATGGATGAAAGGACTATTTTCACCATGGTGCAACGAGCAACCCAACGCAATGCGCAAGACAACTACAATTGGCAATCTGCTCTTTTACGTGGTTTGGCTCAAGGAATAAAGAGTAAGGAATTGGAAGGTACACATAGCGCAGCTGCAGGTCTTTTGGCAAGTAGCATTTTTAATCACCCCTCAGCAGAAGTACAGGGAGCAGCCCTGCAGGTGTTGGAAGGTATTGGACTGGATAACGTCGCAGGTAAGGAAGAGGCTTTGGCAGAAGCAAGGGAAATTGCCATGAACCGAACCTTAAGTGGTGAAGAAAGGAGCTTAGGCATCCGGTTTTTGGCTTTGAGCGATCCGGCCCGGTACCAGGACATGTTGGTAGGGATGGTGCAGGGTGGTGAGCCACTACCTGTTCAGTTGGCCGCTTTTCGTGCTTTAAGTAAATCTGAGGATAGTTCCTTTTCAAAATTGGTGATCGATCGGTGGGAAAGTTTCACGCCCGAATTAAGGGATGCAGCTGTTAGTGCGATGATGATGAATGGTAAGCGGATTACTGTTTTGTTGAGTGCTCTGGAAGATGGATTGATTCAAAAGGCCACTATTGGCTGGAGAAGAAGTGTAGGCTTGATGGCCAACAAAGACGAAACGCTAAGGGTAAGGGCCAGGGGCATTTTGACCCGGCCAGAAGGCGAAAGTGAGAAAATTATGGAGACCTACCAACCTGCTCTCGCACTTAATGGGACCATTGATGAAGGGGCCAGGGTTTTTCAGAGAAATTGCGCTATCTGTCACCAAATGGGCGAGGAGCAGGGGATTGCCTTTGGGCCAGACCTTTCCTCTCTAAAAAACAGACGCCCTGCCAGTATTATGACGGATATTCTTAATCCTAATTTGTCCATTGCTGACGGCTATGACCTTTGGGAAGTAGAATTGCAAAACGGGGAGCTTCATCAGGGGCTTATTTCCTCGGAGACTCCGACGGCAATCAACCTTAGGAATGCAGGAGGAATTGACAAGAACATTTCCAGAACCAATATAAAAACGCTGAAATTAGTAGAAATGTCTGCCATGCCCACCGGGCTTGAGCAAGGTATTTCGGTACAGGAAATGGCAGATTTACTCGCTTATATACGTAAAGCCGAATAATACAATTGCAGCACTTATTACAATTATTTCACAAGTAACCCAGAGAAAATGAAATTGATATACATGAAACGATTGATCCTATCAATGCTGGCTTTTGGAGCCTTTCAGCTGACTGGTTTTGGGGAAGCTCCCAAGCCCCTGAATGTTGGCCTGGCAAGAGTGATTATTACTCCTGAAACACTGGTTAGGTTAACAGGTTATTCCAGCCGGGATGTTCCCTTCGAAGCTGTTCATCACGATTTATGGGCCAAAGCAATGGCCTTTGGAGATGAAAAAAAAGGATACCGGATCATTATAACCGTAGACTTACTGGGAATTCCACATAGGATTACAGAAAAGGTTAGGGAAGCCCTTTCAAAAGAGATTGGTATTCTACCCGCCAACCTTTCCATTTGTGCCTCCCATACCCATAGTGGTCCGCAAATTGGAAATATTGTTTCTCATTTTCATAAACCCCTTGACCCGGACGAGTTGGCTGAAATAGCACTGTACGCCATGGGATTGGTGCCTAAATTAAAAGATTTGGCAATGGACGCAATAGCAAATGCAACCCCTTCCCTGGTATCCCATTCCAAAGGTGAGGTGGGTTTTGCAATCAATAGGAGGACTTCCATTAACCCCAATGGCGTTACAGACCATTCATTGCCGGTAATGAAAATTACAGACATGAAGGGAGAAACAAAGGCCGTGTTGGTAAATTACGCCTGTCATGCAGTTACCCTTGGCCCTTTGAATAATGTGGTTCATGGGGATTGGGTAGGGGAGGCCCAACTCCAGATGGAAGAAAACTTACCTCCCGGAGCCATGGCCATGGTGGTCATAGGCTGCGGTGCCGATCAGAATTCCTCACCTCGGATGAATACCGATAACCCGGAGATGGATTTGGTATATGCGAAAGACCAGGGAAAACAAATTGCGGATGAGGTGCAGCGCTTGCTGGCTACCAATGACTGGAAGGGCATTGGACAACTGCCTGAGGGCAAAATGAAATATGTGGAACTGACCTTTGCCACTATGCCGGACCCGAAAAAACTGGCGGCGGATGCCAAAGGCTCGGGCAGGACAAGCAATTACTCCCTGTTACTACTGGGTCGAATGGCTAGAAGTGGGGATATTCCTGAGAAAATAGATTATCCCATTCAGGTTTGGGATTTCGGGAAAGAGTTGGTAATGATCTTTATGGCCGGAGAGGTAGTGGTAGATTATGCCTTAAGGCTAAAGCAGGAGTTGGGAGAAGACCGGGTTTGGGTAAATGCCTACGCCAATGATATGCCCTGCTATATTCCATCGCTCCGCATATTGCGAGAGGGTGGGTATGAAGCAGAAACAGCCATGATTGGGTACGAGAAACCCTCCAAATTCACTGAGGACGTGGAGGAATCGATCATGAGTGGCATTTATGCTATTTTACCAAAATCAAGTAAATAATGAGATTTTCTCAATTGATAGTGGCCACTCCCCTTAGGTCTGACCAAAAGATTAGATCCATTGTAGTCTTTTTCGTCTTGGTGCTGGTTCTGCTTTTATCAAGCCAAATTTCTTTTGCCGGAGACTTTAGGGCAGCAGTGGTCAAGGAAAATATTACCCCAAAAGTATCAAAATTCCTTTTAGGGTATGGGGCTCGTCAATCTGAAGGTGTTCTGGATAGTATTTACCATCAGATTTTACTATTAGATGACGGTCAGTCAATCTTTGCGCTGGTTTCCACTGATATTTGTTTGGTATCTCCCGCCACCTATGACCGGGTAGCCAAATTGGTGGAGCAGAAGTTTGGGATAGCACGAACTCATTTTTGGTGGTCGGTAACACATACGCATTCTGCACCGGAAGTAGGCGGGCCCGGACTCCCGGCGGCTTTTATGGGAGAGCGGTATACCCACCCCATTGATACGAGCTATACGGATTTGGTAACCTCCAAATTGTTGGATGGTATTGAAAGAGGGATTAGAGAACTGTCTCCTGCCACCCTGGGCGTGGGTTGGGGACATTCATTCGCGAATATTAACCGAAGAGCCAGGGATATTGATGATATTGCTTTTTTGGGGTTGAACCCGGATGGACCCGTAGACCGTAAGATTGGTATACTAAAAATAGTGCATCAGGAAGACCATCGATTAATGGCCACGGTGGCCAATTATGCAATACATGGGACAGTTTTGGGGGGACAAAATTTATTGATTAGCGGTGACGTTTCAGGAGTGGTATCCAACTATGTGGAAGAAAGGTCCGGAGCACCAATGCTATTTATCAATGGTGCTGCAGGTAACATCGCACCTATCTACAGTGTATATCCAGATGCCAGGTCAGGAAGACTGAATCAATTCAGAAGGCTGCTGGGAGATAAGATACTGAAGGCCAATGCCGAAATCCTGCATTACGAAGATCAGGTTTCTTTTAGTGCAGCGGAGATGGAGTTTCTGACCCCTGTGAAGGAAGGATTAAAGTGGCCTGAAAATTTAAATGATTACCTTGTGGATGCCACGGCCGATGTTAAAATGATTAAAGTACCTGCGCGTTTTCTGAACATCAATGACAAAATAGCTATTTGGGCAAGTCCCCTGGAACTGTTTTGCGAAATTTCGAATGAGGTCAGAGATCGGTCTCCGTTTCCCTATACCTTTTATTATGGATATACCAACGGCTGGTTGGGCTATATGCTGACCGAAGAAGAATGGGTCTATAAAGGTTATGAACCTACGGTATCACCGTTTGTTCCCAATGCTGGCGCAAAGTTCGGAGAGGCAGTATTGTCCTATCTACAAAGTGAATTAAAAAGTAAATATTTAAACCAATAGAGATATGAAGTCACTATTTTCAATAACCGCATGCATAGTCAATTTATCTATATTCCTGGTTTTTACAGCAGCTGCCCAAAATCCGGAATTTCCCTGGCCTGAGGGTAAAAAAATGGCCATTAGTTTAAGTTTTGACGATGCCCGGGCGAGCAATCCCAGCCCGGGGGCCACTTTACTGAATGAGTATGGTGTGAAAGCTACTTTTTATGTGGTGCCGGCTAGTATGGAACGCGATATTCCGGGATGGGAAATGGTGGTAGATACAGGACATGAGATTGGTAATCACTCCCTTTATCACCCCTGTAGCGGTAATTTTGTATGGTCCAGAAATAAGGCCCTTGAAGATTACACCCTGGAACGTATGCGAAAGGAATTGATAGCAGCTAATGATGAAGTGGAGCGGCTACTGGGCGTAAGACCGGAAGTTTTCGCCTATCCTTGCGGACTTACGTACGTTGGTAAGGGAGAACGTACCCAAAGTTATGTACCCCTGATCTCAGAACTGTTTCTATCGGGAAGGGGCTGGAAGGATGAAGCCCCAGTGGATCCTTATTATGCTGACATGGCACAGCTTACCGGTATGGAGATGGACAACAAATCCTTTGAAGAAATTTTACCCCTGATAGAAGCGGCCGCAGAAAACCGGCAATGGTTGGTCCTGGCCGGGCATGAGACCAATACGGAGGGAAATCAGACCACTTACCTGAGTATGTTAAGAAAACTCTGTGCCTATGCCAATGATCCTGCTAATGGTATTTGGATTGCTCCGGTAGGTACGGTGGCCAAATACGTTAACGAAAAACGGGCAGCCATGGAGGGTAATTTGAACATTCCCGGAATATCCCGGCCTTCGGAAGAGGGAAGCATTAACCTTACTGCGGAAAAGGGCAAAGGGATAGGACCGGATATCAAATACATGCCGGAGTGGAATGCATTTGGTTGGTTTACGGCAAAGGATCGGGTGGAATGGGACCTGGACCTCCCAAAGAAAGGCACCTATGAAGTCTGGATGGAGTGGTCTGTGTCCGATGAAGAAGCTGGAAAACCTTTCCTGCTTACCTCAGGCGATCAAACTATTGAAGGGGTCGTAAAGCCTTCCGGATCCTGGGAGACTTTTCAAAAAACGAAGATAGGTAAATTGTCACTGGAAGCCGATTTTAACCGGATCATCGTGGCTTCTGGCGAGGAATTTGAAGATGGAGCATTGATGGATTTAAAAGCCCTGACGCTGGTGCCGGTAGGGAAGTAATCAAAACGGGGAAAAATTTATTACTCTTGCATTTTTCTCGATTAGAAAGTAGGGTATTTCGTATATAGTGGTAGACCAGAATAGCATAGAATTCCGGTTAGTGAAATCTCCACGGTATAGAAGTCAGATCAATATCAGAAAAAGCAAATTTCCGGTATCAGCAAAAAGGTAGCTGCTCCAAAAGGTGAAAAGGCCAGGAAATCGAAAACGTGATAAAAAGCCCTCCGGGGCTTTTTTTGTTACTCACTTTAATTTTGATCGTACAGCATATTAATAAATAGATGAATTTGTTTTTTCTTGATTTAGCATTCCCTATAGCAATTTTCTGTCGCCCAGCTTTTTAAAAAAATCTTCCCTGTAATTCCGGCTGATGGGATACAGGTCTTCTCCTATCAACACTTCATTGGATTGGACTTCGTCAATATGCCGCATGTTGATAATAAAGGAGCGGTGAATCCGAACAAACTCACCCGGCAGGGCATTGGCTATACTGGTAAGGGACAGTAGCGACAAGATCTTTCTGGTCGGGGTGATGATCTTGATATATTCTCTCTGTGCCTCTATGGCCTGCACTTCCGAATAAAAAAATTTGACGATCCGTGTATCCGTTTTGATAAAAAAGTAATCGGGTTTCTCAGTTGTGTCTTCAGCAGACACTTGTACAGAAAGGTATTCCACTGCCTTATCGATGGCTTTCCTGAAGCGCTCAAAAGAAACCGGCTTCATCAGGTAATCGATCACATCCAGCTCATATCCTTTGACCGCATATTCTTCATAGGCGGTCACAAAAATCGTAAGGGGCTTATCCGGGAGTTCGTTGAGCAAATCTATTCCCGTCATCAGTGGCATGCGGATGTCCAGCAAAAGAATATCTACAGGATTTTTCTTTAGAAAATCCATCGCTTCTTCCCCATTGCTACAAACACCAGCCAATTCTAAATGGCCAACCTTGGATACGTAGTCCGATAGCAATTTCCTGGCCGGGGGCTCGTCGTCCACGATAAGGATTTGGTAGTTCATTTCAGGTCTATGTTTAAGTTCACCTCAAAGGAGCCGGTAGTTTGATCCAGTACCAGCTCGTGTTTTCCCGGATAAATCAGGTTGAGTCTCTTTTTTACATTCGAAAGGCCGACACCACTTTCTTCTTCAGCTGTTTTACGTGCTTTTAGTACATCATTCCTGATGTAAAAGTGTAGCACATCTTCTTTATTGATGGTTAGTTTAATCGCAATCCGTCCGTCCATGGTATTGCCATGTTTAAAGGCATTCTCAAGGAAAACCAAAAATATAAGATGAGCGATACTATGCCTGTCTTTTACGCCCTGATGGCTGAATTCAATCGTTGGTTTTTCATCCAACTTTAACCTCCATAGTTCAATGAAATTTTCCATAAACTTAATTTCTTTGGCAAGGGAAACAAAACGCCCCTGATCCTCATAGAGCATATGGCGCATCATTTCAGAGAGCTTCATGATCGCAGCAGCGGTGTTGTCCTCCTTGAAATAAGCCATCGAATAGATATTATTTAAGGTATTGAACAGGAAATGGGGGCTTAGCTGAAGCTTCAGAAATTTCAGCTCAGAGGCCAATTGGCTGTTGCGAAGTTCGATTTCATTTCGTTGCGCCGAAATCATGTTGGCAAAAAACCAGATAACTGTAGTAATAAGATAGAAGCCAAAAGCTGGAACCGATCTGATAAAGTAGGTATAGGTAACTGATCGGTGGGTCATACCGAGGAGGTTAACCCGCAAAAGTACTATGGTAACTACCACGGCAATAGACGCCATAATATAGCCGGAATACTTTCCTTTCTTATAGAGCTTCGGTAACAACAGGTAATAATTCAAATAGGCAATGGAGGAGGATGTCAGGACATCAGAAATTACTGCGCCCCAGATTTCACTAGAGGAATTGATCCAATTGCTTAAGGACGCATACAAAATCGCCCCGTAACACAGCCAGAAAAGGACATGCAATGCATAAAATGCCGGTCGCGAGATAAAATTATTTTTCATGGCGGAAATTTAGCCTTTTAAACAACACGAAAATAAAGGGATCATCCAACAGACAGTTGTGATCTACAGAAGGCAATTTTTATCCAATAAGTGGTAAATGCAAATTGCTAAATTAAACTGACTGATTTCATTCGTTGATCAAAATTGTCGTTCGGGTGAGAGAATCATGCTTTCTATTGATGTTGCCAAAATCTTTGGATTATTTTTCGTCAATTAGTAATGAAAAAGTGGGTCATTTACTACTGCAGCACATTGAAAATTATTTATTAAAACTGAAATCTATATGAAAAAGTACCTTTTTGTTTTTTCACTCATCCTTTTAAACACCTCCTTCACTTTTGCTCAATCAGTAACGGAGCTGGAAATCAAAAAACTCTCCATGGAAAAATGGAAATGGATGGCAGATAAGGATGTCGCCAAACTTGAAAGGCTTTTTGATGATCAGGCGAAATTTGTCCACATGAGTGGAAGCTGGAAATCAGACCGTGAACTGGAAATTATCGAAACGGGAAGTATCTGGTACAAAAATGCGGAAGTACATGATACAGCCGTTGAGATTTCTGGAAATACCGCGGTAGTCTGGAATCGAATCACCTTGACAGCCCACGTAAGAGGCAGTGATGTGGAAAATGAATTTACGGTAACTGAAGTCTATCAAAAACAGGGCGAAGACTGGAAAATGCTGGTTTTCACTTTCAGCAGCGTTAGAGATACCCACGAGATCGAACATTAATTCTAAAATAGTATGACCATGAAAAAAGCATTTCTAGGATTTCTTCTCCTCTTCCTAATTACACCATTTCTCTTTGCCCAAGAGGATAACGCCCAACAGGAAATCATCGAAATTTCTAAAACCAAATGGCAGTGGATGGCAGAGAAAGACGCTGATAAGCTTGCGGATCTCTTTGACGATAAAGCGGTTTTTGTCCATATGGGTGGTTCCTGGGGGAAGGAGCGTGAAGTAGACATCATCCGTAGCGGTGGCATTTGGTATAAAGACGCAGACATTCACGAAGTTTCTGTGGAAATCATCGACAACACGGCCATTTTGCTGAACCGCATCACCTTGATCGCTGAAGTGGGCGGCAATGAAGTAACCAATCCATTTGAAGTCACGGAAGTATATATTAAAAAAGCAGAGGGCTGGAAGTTGGGCTCCCTGTCCTTCACCAAATTAATGGGACCCGCAGACCGGTAAAAACGATACAGCCATGAGATTATTTCTCCTTTTCATTTACCTGACCACTGCTTTAAGTTGCTCCGGCCAAACCCAATCGGAAGCCTTAGATATTCCGGGTGAAAAATCCTCGGACGAGAACCTCATTGTCTATCTCTCACGCACCAAAAACACCAAAGCGGTGGCAGAGATGATTCAGGAAAAAGTGGGAGGAGCGCTTGTAAGCCTGGAGCTGGAAACCCCTTACCCCAAAGATTATGATGCCATCGTTGCCCAGGTAGCCAAAGAAAATGAGACGGGTATTCTTCCTCCGTTAGAAACCGAGGTGGACGTATCTCAGTATCGGACAGTGTTTGTCGGATTTCCTACCTGGGGCATGCAACTACCGCCACCGATGAAGACATTTCTAAGTGAAAATGACCTCAGTGGCAAAATGGTAATTCCCTTCAATACCAATGCGGGGTATGGAATCGGAAGTAGCTTTGACAAGGTTGAAGAGCTCTGTCCTGATAGTACTATTCTGGAAGGTTACTCTACCAGAGGTGGGATCGAGCGAGACGGAGTTTTGTTTGTGATGGAAGGAGAAAAAGAAGAGGAAGTAAGAAGTGCGGTCGATGATTGGTTGAACGGTCTTGGCATTTAAAGAATCAGGATAATTGCCCTGTATAGATGGGATACGTAGCTATACAGGTGAAATTAAATGGAATGGAAATTAACTGAGGTCCGGAGGTGATTGAATTGGTGCTATGCAAATGCTTATATAAGGTAAATAGTTTTGAGGATATGTAATCAATGAAACTTATAAATAGATTGCTACAAATCAGTATATTAAAGTGAATGGATTATCTTCAAAGAGGCTCCTTATTTCGGTCCCATATTTAAAGTAGAAGAGATAAGAACAAAAGTGATGGATTTCCTGTCAGTGCGCTTTACCGGCTAAGCGATTTGATTTGAATAGGACTCGCTAAAAATAAATATTAAATTGAGTATCTGAATATTAACCATTCATTTAGCATAAAATCTAATTTTCCATGAGTAACCAATCAACCAAACTCGATCGAAGGTCATTTTTAAAAGTCTCAGCACTTGCCGGGGGAGGGATGATGCTGAGCTTTAATTGGCTGGCAGGATGTAAACCGAACGCCGAGGAGGCATTGGGAATGCCAGAGGACTGGTTTAGAATGAATGGCTATATCCGGATTGGTGATAATGGATTGATCACTTTGATGTCTCCCAATCCAGAAGGCGGTCAAAATGTCAAAACTTCCATGCCGATGATTCTGGCTGAAGAGTTGGACGCCGATTGGACAAAGGTCATCGTGGAGCAGGCCCCTTTGGATACAGATAATTTCACCAGGCAATTTATCGGAGGAAGTCAGGCTATCCGAACCGGTTGGACCCCCTTGCGCACAGCAGGAGCTACAGCCCGGCAAATGCTGATGCGTGCCGCGGCTCAAACCTGGAATGTTCCGGTATCTGAAATCACCACGGAACCTGGCTTTATCCTTCATCAACCAGGTAACAAAAAGGCACATTTTGGGGAAATGGCCAACCTTGCGGCTACTTTGCCGGTTCCGGAAGAGGTTGATTTAAAAGCAAGCCAGGATTTTAAGATCATCGGCACCTCCAAAAAGAATGTTGACCTGAATAAAATCGTCACCGGAAAACCCCTTTTCGGAATGGATTATAAAAAGGAGGGAATGCTGTATGCTATGATTATTCATCCTCCGGCTTTTGGTAATAAACTCAAATCATTTGACGATTCGCAGGCCCGGTCCATGCCCGGCATTAGGGATATTTTTCAGTTCAAATCCCTTCGGGACGATTACAAAAGGACCTTCTTTGATACCGTGCAATTCACCGATTTAATCGCCATCGTCGGAGACAGCACCTGGCAGGTACTGCAGGCAAAGAAAGCCATAAAAGCGGACTGGAAAATTCAGGAAGGCTATGAGGAACAGCGGGATATGTTTGGTCGTGAAGCTGTCAGAGTAGTGCCAAAAGGCCTGGAAAATACGGATGCCCAGGAAATAGCTATGAAACAAGCCGCTCAAAAACCCCAAACCCAACGGAAAGATGGGAATCCCGAAGCGGTTTTCTCCACTGCTGCTAAAGTCATAGAGAGAACCTATACCGGTCCTTTTTTGGCGCACAACTGCATGGAGCCTATGAATTTTTTCGCCCATGTGGAAGGGGATAAAGTGACCTGTGCCGGGCCATTGCAAAAACCCGAATTGACGGAGCATGCCCTTTCAAGCCGATTGGGCATTCCGGTAGAAAATATTGAGATAGAAATGACCCGACTGGGTGGCGGGTATGGCCGTAGGTCCTATGCCCATTGGCTAATAGAAGCAGCGGTGATTTCCCAAAAAATGAATGCTCCTGTCAAGCTGGTTTACACCAGGGAAGACGACATGACAGGTGGCGTTTATCGATCCCGTTATCAGGCCACTTACCGGGCAGCCCTCAATGAAAACAATCAATTGATTGCCTTTCATGTCAACGCAGGTGGTCTACCTGAAAACCCATTGTACGCAAACAGGTTTCCGGCAGGAGCTGTGGATAATTATTTGGCCGAAGGCTGGGAAGTTCCCTCCAATATCACTACAGGTTCCTTCCGTGCACCAAGATCCAATTTCATGGCCTGCGTAGAGCAATCGTTTCTGGATGAAGTTGCGGAGGCAGCGGGCAAAGACCCCATTGATTTCCGATTAGAACTGCTGGCAAAAGCAAAAGCAAACCCGGTAGGTGAAGGAAATGATTACGATCCGGACCGGTATGCAAAAGTTTTAGAATTGGTCAGGGAAAAAGCAAACTGGGCAAATTCAACACCAGGAGTTTCCAGAGGAGTATCGGCCTATTTCTGCCATAACAGCTACGCTGCTCAGGTCTTGGACATGAAAATAGTCGATGGGCAGGTTCAAATCGATAAAGTCACTAATGCCATTGATTGCGGGCTTGTAGTAAACCCTGATGCGGCCAAAAACCTCTGCGAAGGAGCGGTAATAGATGGGATCGGTACGGCCATGTATGGAGCACTGACCTTTGAAAATGGGGTAATCAGCAAATCCAACTTCGACCAATACAGGCAAATCCGGATGAAAGAGGCCCCAAAATCGATCGAAACCTATTTTGTAGAAAACGGAGAGGATCCCTCGGGTCTTGGCGAACCAGCCTACCCGCCGGTTTTCGCAGCATTGGCAAATGCGCTTTATAAAGCTACAGGAAACAGGTTTTACGATCAGCCTTTTTCCAGGCAATCGAACAGCTAGCTGAGCAGAAAAGACCTTTAAATCAATAATGAATTCAATATATAAATGCGCATTGTTTGAATTTTGTAAGCAGGTTAAAGTGTAAATTGTTAACTTAGAATTAAATACAAATCATATGGCACAGTTTAGTTTAAATATCAATGGCAAATCCGTTCAGGTAGATGTAGATCCCAACACCCCCCTGTTATGGGTACTGAGAGACCACTTGGACCTGGTGGGTACCAAATTCGGCTGCGGCATAGCACAATGTGGCGCTTGCACTGTACATGTAGATGGAGAGGCGGTAAGGTCCTGCTCATATCCGATCAGTATCGTGGAGGACAAAAAAGTGGTGACCATCGAAGGCCTATCGGAAAAGGGAGATCATCCGGTACAGAAAGCCTGGGTAGAACATGATGTGCCGCAATGCGGGTATTGTCAATCCGGGCAAATCATGTCTGCAGCTTCCCTTTTGGCCAGGAACCCCAAGCCAACAGACGAAGAGATAACTTCGGCAATGAATGGAAACATCTGTCGCTGTGGTACCTATACCCGGATAAAAGCAGCCATTAAAACGGCTTCCCAAACACTTTAACCCACTGAAATATGACATTGCTAAATAAAAAATTAGATAGGAGATCCTTTTTAAAGGTGTCAGGCCTTGCAGGAGGTGGAATGATGTTGAGCTTTAGTTGGCTGGCCGGTTGCAAACCGACACCGGAAGAAGTATTGACCATGCCAGATGAGTGGTTTGAAATCAACAGTTACATAAAAATAGGCGAAAATGGTGCAGTGACGCTTTTCAATCCTAATCCTGAATTCGGTCAAAATGTAAAAACGTCGCTCCCCATGATTCTGGCTGAGGAATTGGATGTGGACTGGAAAAACGTATTTGTAGAGCAGGCGGATTTTTATCCGGAGCGTTTTGACAGACAATTTACGGGAGGTTCGCAAAGTGTGCGTGCAGCCTGGACACCCCTGCGCACCGCCGGAGCCACTGCCCGACAATTGATAGTAAATGCAGCTGCACAATCCTGGAATGTTCCTGTGGCTGAAATCACCACCAATATGGGTACTGTGGAACATCAAGCCAGTGGCAAAAAGGCTGGCTATGGTGAGATGGCTTCCCTGGCAGGGACGCTGGATGCACCGGATCCGGAAACCATTAAACTCAAGGATAATGCAGATTTCAAAATCATTGGCCAGTCCAAAAAGAATGTGGATTTGCAAAAAATTGTAACAGGAAAGCCGATGTTTTCGCTGGATCATAAGGTTGAGGGAATGAAATATGCCGCCATTGTTCATCCGCCGGCCTTCGGAATGAAGCTCAAATCCTTTGACAAAAGCTCTGTGACATCCCTGCCGGGTATTCAGGATGCCTTTAAAGTTAAGGTTTTTAAGGACGATTATGGTAGAAATTTCTTTGATACCACTACATTCCCGGAGATCATCGCCATTGTGGGTAATTCTACCTGGGAGGTCTTGCAAGCCAAAAAAAGCCTCCAAGCTGAATGGGAAGAAGCTCCGGAAAGCACTTTTCCCATGGCGGGAAGGGGAGGTCAAACCAGAGATATTAGCGTTCCCGGAGGATTGGAGAATTCCAGCACGCACAAGGAAAAGATGGCGGAATTCCAGCGGAAACCAGGAAATATTCAAAGAAAAGACGGAGATCCGGAAGCTGCGTTCAAAAAAGCGGCCAGAGTGATTGAACGAACGTATACAGCTCCCTTTTTGGCCCACAACACCATGGAGCCGATGAATTGTTTCGCTGATGTGAAAGGGAATAGGGCCATCATTTACGGTCCAACCCAGGCGCCGGATTTTATTATGAACGCACTTTCCAGCAGCCTGGAGCTTCCCAAAGAAAATATCCAGATCAACCTTGCCCGGATGGGGGGAGGCTTTGGCCGGCGGGCTTATAGTCACCATATGGTAGAAGCGGCCTTGATTTCTCAAAAAATCCAGGCCCCTGTAAAAATGGTCTATACCCGGGAGGATGATATGTCGGCAGGGGTTTACAGGCCTACTTACTCAGCCACCTACCGTGCTGCTCTTGACGATAACAATAACTTGCTGGCATTGCATGTAAAGGCTGGGGGCATTCCTGAATCTCCTTTGCATGCCAATAGATTTCCTGCGGGAGCGATAGACAATTACCTGGCCGAAAGCTGGCAGATTGAATCAAACATCACCATTGGTGCTTTCCGGGCACCCAGATCCAATTTTATCGCCGGGGCCGAGCAAAGCTTCCTCGATGAATTGGCAGAGGAAATGGGAAAAGACCCCATTGCGTTCCGTCTGGAATTACTCAAGAGAGCCGAAACCAACCCCGTGGGTGAAAACAACGATTATGATCCGAAGAGATATGCCGGAGTACTGGAACTGGTAAGGGATAAATCCAACTGGTCAAATGTACCTGATGGTATTTCAAGAGGTGTTTCGGCTTACTTTTGCCATAATTCCTATGTAGCAGAGGTGGTAGATGTTAGTATCAAGGACAGAAAACCGGTTGTAGAAAACGTCTATGCTGCAGTCGATTGTGGAGTAGTAGTCAATCCCGACGCTGCCGCAAACATGGGCGAGGGAGCCATTGTGGACGGCATAGGGAACGCGTTTTTCGGAGAGATGGCGTTCGAAAACGGCGTGCCTACGAAAACTAATTTTGACAAATACCGCATGATCCGGCACGGCGAGGCACCAAAGAAGATTGAGGTGCATTTCGTCGAAAGTAAGGAGGATCCAACTGGGTTGGGCGAACCATTATTCCCCCCGGTTTTTGCCGCATTGGGCAATTCACTTTACAAGGCTACAGGCAAACGTCTCTATGAGCAACCTTTTCAGCCTCAGATCCTGCAAATAGAAAATCTGGGAATGTAGCGGGTATTGATACCTACACCGAGGGATTGGGTAAAGCAGGTCTGACACTGGGAATATTTAAATAGTTCCAGTTGTAGTTCCTTTAAATTTAAAGTAGAGGATTTCCTTTTCGAAAGCCGTGGATTACCAGAATTCGGGTAGGGAGGTGGTTTAATTTTCTTTTGGTAAAAGACGGCTGGTAAATCCTCCCTGAGCAATAACTGACTCAAGTCAATGGCTAATTAAGGCAGAAAGGCTTAGGGGAACATCAAATTCTTGGGATATTTGATTGATCCCTCTCAATCAATAGGGATTCCTGCAGCAGTTCAGTTAGGAAACGCATAAATCAAGCACAGCAATAATTCTACAATCAAGTGTAGTTTCAATTTTTTGAAATGTCATCAGTGTAAAAATCCGGGTTAACGTAATTTTAAAAAATAAATTTATAGTTTCAAAATAATTACGTATATTTTAGGTTGAAACAGATAAAGTTGTAAATGGATCAATCTGAGGGTCAAAAAAAAATTCCTTCACATGGAATGACTTCAGGTTGAATGAATTTCCGACAGCAATCACCTAAAAAACACAGAAATGAAAAGATGGGAAGCTTTGGATCTCTCAGAATTATTCGGATGAACTTGGGTTTTTGGTCTGTAGGTCGAGAAACTTCACCCTAATGTTTGGAAGGCTTGTTTTGTTGCAATGCTGGAAAAAGTTCCGGAAAGTAAGGTATGATGCTTTCCTGGATCACCAAAGAGATGGAATTCTTTACGGTGTACAAGGAAGGAGGCAAAAATGGCACTCCATTGGATATTCCGGTGATAGTGCTCCGCCATTAGAAGTTTTTTGACACGTTGAATCTTCAATGGATCTGCTAGGTTTTCAACTGAAGTTACCATGAAGTTGCCGTTAACCACGTCAATAATAATATAACCAAAGTTACCAGGGAAGGCTCGCAGCGTTGGCTTAATGAATCACAAATTCCGAAATTCTGGATAATGAACTAAACCTACAATGGTGCCGCTGCAACCCGAACATGCTTCATGCGGTAATCAGCAGGAGACATGCCGGAATATTTTCTGAATACATTCCGGAAAGCATTGGTATCCGTATACCCTACGTCAAACATGATCTCATACACTGATTTGTGGCCGTTTTCTAACTCGCGCTTTGCACCTTCTACCTTTACCCGTTGAATGTATTCGACTACGGTGTTGGACGTAGCCTTCTTAAATCTTCGTTCCATTGTCCTTCGGACAAGGTTAAATCTTTCGCACAAGGCCTCTACCGTCATTTTATCCTGATAGTGAGATTCAATAAAATCCTGAACTTGTTTTATTTGCCGATCTCAATGATCTTTCTGCCCCGTAAAAATGATAAAGGGAGACTGAGAGTTCCTGCCCCTGTCTATTTGAAATATTTTGGAACAATATATTGCGGCTTCTTTTCCTACTTGTTTTTCTATTAAATATAAAATCAGGTTGGCAGATGAAAAGGCACCTCCACCGGTATAAATTCCATCTTCATCTGTAAGTATTTTGTCTGGAACCATATTTATTTCAGGAAATAGCTTTTTAAAATCCGGGGCTGCCCGCCAATGAGTTACACAACTCTTGCCATTAAGTAAGCCGGTGCATCCCAGTATAAATGCTCCTAGACATAAACTGGCCACCTGTGCGCCCTTGTCACGCTTATCCTTTATCCAGGGGAAAAAGCCCTGATTCTTTTTCAAAGCTTCCGAAGTTAAATCCTTTTGAACTGGCGGGATAAGGATCATATCTGTCTTCTGGACTTCATTCAATAACCTGTCAGCTTCGATGGTGTATAGACCACGGTCTATACTGACTTTACGATCCTGGCCCACAATCTCCACGTCAAACATGGGTGATTGACCTTGCTGCTCTAGAAAAACATTTGCCTCAAGGAAACCCTGACGTGCATTCTCCATTCCCGCCAGATTTACATGATGCAAAAGCAAGATTGAAACATGTTTCATCGGTTTATAGATTTATGATTGACTTTAAATTTCCACATAACTTGTCCAGATCCTTAACGGGTAGAATCCCGCATGATTCATAATTATCCTGCCTGCAGTTGGCAGGCTCGATCTCATGACGCAAAATAACTATATTCTGTCGCATTCATCCCTTTTCTTTGTCGTTTTTACACGCTATAATCCTAAAGGAGAAAACCTATTTTTGCATAGTTAGCGGGTAAAAATAATCTGTTATTAATTTCCTTAAATCCGCAGGCGGATTTAAGAGATCAAATAAAAAGTTGAAACCTAACGATTACTGTGAATATGAAAAATAAAATGCTTTTGATCATAAGTCTACTTTTCGGATTGATATTTATCAATTCAGGGCTCAATAAGTTTTTCTATTACATGCCCATACCGGAGGACCTGCCTGAAAAGGTCCTACAAACCATGGAAGCTTTCAACAGCATTGGATGGTTGAATCCATTGGTGGGAGTAGTAGAGATCCTAGGAGGGCTTTTCTTTATACCGAAGAAGTCGCGGGCACTCGGTGCTATTTTGATTTTTCCTGTAATGGTAGGAATTATTGTCCATCATCTGGTGGTGGCTCCTTCAGGACTTGCGGTACCACTCGTGTTGTTCGGCATTTTGCTTTGGGTAATCGTTGAAAACCGTGAGAGATACTTACCGATGGTAAGATGATGAGTTTCACTAAAACTTCCAAAAACACCAAATGGTAGAAGTCTTTAAAACCAATGTAAACAATCCAAAAAATGCCAAAGTGCTAGTCGGGATAATTCACCGGCATTTTCCTGCTTACAGCGCCAATTTTGACCTTGAAGATTGCGATAATATCCTCCGTGTGGAATGTACCGGAACGCAACCTGATGCCGTTTGTATTATTGAAGCACTTGAACGGAGAGGTTACCATGCCGAAGTGTTGGTGGATAACATGGGAAATCCTGAAGATGCCAATAATTTTGATGATCATTCTTATAGAAACAAAACGCTGTCCTAATCCCATAACCTATTATGAGAAAAATAATTGTTTTATCATTTGTTACCCTGGATGGCGTCATGCAAGCACCGTGCGGGCCTGAGGAAGACAGATCCGGTGGTTTTAGATATGGCGGTTGGATTGCGCCTTTTTTTGATGAAACCTATGCCCAGGTCATGGAAAAGCAGATGAGTCCCTCAGACCTTCTTCTGGGCAGAAAGACATTTGAAATTTTTGCCGCTTACTGGCCGGAGCGGAGCGATCAATGGCCGGGTATCAATGAGGTGACAAAATACGTGATGTCCACAACCCTGCAAAAGTCAGGTTGGCAAAACTCGGTTTTCCTCAGTAGCCTAAAGGACATCAAGCGGCTTAAAAACACCGAAGGACCTGATATACAGGTACACGGCAGCGGGGAGCTTACTCAGTTATTGTTAAAACACGAGCTGGTGGACGAACTCTGGCTCAAAATTCACCCCTTGACCCTTGGGCAGGGTAAAAAGTTATTTGGCAAGGGTGCGATCCCAGCCGCATTTAGACTAACAGGAAACACAGTCACACCCAGCGGGGTAATCATTGCCAATTACAAACGAGCTGGTGAAGTGGACACGGGTACGGTGGGAGCGTAGGTCATCATTGGTATATTCAAGAAGCCGTTGAAGTGGAAAAATCGGGCTTAAAGGTTGATTTCAAAAAGAAGCAAACACCTATTCCTGATGAACTTGAAAAGAAATTTGAAGAATTTCCTAAACTAAAGAAAGCATTTTATAAACTGACACCGGGCCGGCAAAGAGGGTATATGATTCACTTTTCTCAACCCAAACAATCCAAAACACGGGCATCAAGAATCGAAAAGTGTATGGATAAGATTCTCAATGGAGAAGGATTGAACGATCGAAACAAATGATTAGGATTAAAGTAGGACAGAAAACATTTGGTGCGGCTTCGCGGTTACATTAGCTGTTGAGTGGCAAAAGAAATAGACAAACGACTGGAAGTAACCTGGTGGGGGTAAGGTTCTCATTCTTTGGAAGCTTACATTCGGGTCTTTGCTTTTATTCCAATTTTTTCCACAGCACTTTCCTCCAACGAAATACTGGAGGAAATTCTTAAAGGCCATATGCTCAACTACAAAGACAAAGAATATCTGGTATTTGAAGTCGCCTCAATAAAAGAGCCGGACCAGTTTGGTAAAATCCATACCACCTATATCAGCAAAAAGGAAGCTTAAAAAATTTACAATTCTTTATCCGGAGAATCAATGGGATCAGGCAAATAGCGCAGCAACCAAAATGAGGCCACTGCTAAAATGGTTGAACCGATAAAAGTGGTGAGTGCAAAATTAAAATTTTCCCTCAGTGCATTGTTCAGGGCGCCAAACAAGAACCATATCTGTATGCTGACAAAGAGTATGAGCAGCACAAGAATTCCTGTCATCAGTGCATTGGTTTTATTGGGGTGCGCCTGGTTTTGTGATCTTCTGTAATTACTCATGGCTAAATGAATTTTTCCTGATCTTTAGCTTTTACGTAAATTTGTCCTTCTTTTACTACCACGGCCAGTTGTGGCAGTGGTCTTGGGGGGGGACCCTGAAGGACATCTCCTGTTCGGGGATTAAAATACCCTTTGTGGCAGGGGCATTCTATCTTATCTATATCCGCTCTATACCGTACGGCGCAAGCCAGGTGTGTGCATTTCTGTTCGAATGCCCTCCACTCATTATCCTCCAGGTGGATAAGGATATAGGGTACCACTGCAGTACCCTCTATTTCAAATTGAAACATTTCCCCTACAGGTACATCAGCCTGATTGCACACAAAATGTTCTCCTTTTAATTCTTCTTCCGGAAAGTAAAGGGATTTAATTACTATTGCTCCATTTCCTAAGGCAAGTGTGCCGGAAAACAGACCCAGGTATTTGGCAAATTCCCTGCGGCTCACATGAGTGGCCTTTTTTTTATCTATCGGAAAATCACTTTTCCAATTGGGAATTTTACCAGGTTTTTTTTCGTCCATTTTAATGAATTGTTTATTCAACGATTAATGTGTGGGTGCCTTTTGGCATCATCACATTTACTTTGGTTTTTACCTCCTGATTTCCAAATTTAAAGGAGTTGACGGGCACACTGTCAGGCCTCATTTCTTCTATTTCCTTTACCGTGCCATAAAAGAGGGCCTGGCTTGGGCATACGGTCGCACACATTGGTTTTTTACCCACGCTGGTTCTGTCATAACACATGTTACATTTCATCATCAATTCCGCTTGCTCTTCCTTTTTAGGCACTCCAAATGGACAGGCCAACACGCAGTTAGAGCATCCGATACACCTTGAAGTATTGGCGGTATGTACTACGCCAAAATCATCCTGATGGATGGCGTCAGCCGGACAGACATTGGCACAGGTGGGGTCCTCACAATGCATACAGACCTGAACGGTGGTCTGTGTGCTTACTGCACGGTTGACGTAATTTACATGGATCATGCTTTCCTGCCCATTGGTTTCACATTCAGCACAAGCCATTTCACAGGCATGACAACCAATACATCGTTGCATGTCAACAAAAAAAGCCATTTCGGGATTGTAGTTGGTTTCAGGCATAATTTCAGGTTTTAGAATTTCAAATTCGGTTTTTCTCAATGTTCGATTTTATCACTTTATACTTTATGAATAGCTTTGGTAAGCTGTGTCAGTAAGTTTTTGTGTCGATTTTTTTCCTGTAACGATTAGCTGACAGGCACATACCTTGAATTCTGGTATTTTTGAGACTGGATCCAGTGTGCCAATCGTAAGCTGATTAGCGGATTGTTTCCCGCCCCAATGGTAAGGAATAAAAACAGTATCCTCCCTGATCGTTTCTACAATTTGAGCAGGAAATTCCCCTTCACCTCTTCTGGTGATTACCTTTATCATGTCCCTATCCTTTATTCCATATTGGAATGCCAGTTTTGGGTGAATTTCCAGTAGAGGCTCAGGGTATTGGTCTACCAATTTTCCGATTCTGCGTGTTGAGGTTCCACTCAGGTATTGGGATACAACCCTTCCCGTCGTCAGTAAAATAGGATACTCTTCATCGGTTCTTTCAGCAGGAGGCCGGTAGGAAACCGGATTAAAATGGGCTTTGCCATCTGGCGTTTTAAATTTCCGGTCTTCCCAAAGGCGAGGCGTCCCCGGATGATCTTCTGATGGGCAGGGCCAAAAAATGCCCATATTATCGACAATCTTTTTATAAGTTATCCCAAAGTAATCAGCAGTACCTCCCTTTGAGGCCACCCTTAATTCATTGAATATGTCCTCGCTGGTAGGATAATTGAATTTGTCTCCGACGCCAAGGCGATCGGCGATCTCCATTAAAATCTGACCATCTCTACGCGTATTTCCTGGAGGAGAGACAGCTTCATTGATCCTTACCACTCTTCCTTCGGCAGTAGTTACCGTGCCGTCTTCTTCTTCATGAAGCGAACCGGCCATGACAATATCCGCATGCCGGGCAGTTTCAGAAAGAAAGGTATCTATGCAAATGTAAAATTCGAGCTTTTCTAAAGCTTCCCTTACAAAATTATTGTTAGGCAATGAAACCAGCGGGTTGAAGCAAATAGAAATCATACCCTTTATTTCACCTCTATGAATGGCTTCTATCTGCTCATAGGCCGTTAAACCCTTACCGGGCATGTCTTTTTCGTCAATTCCCCAGACTTCGGCAATGTATTTTCTATGTTCGGGATTGGTGATATCCCTATTCCCAGGCAGCTGATCACATTTATGGCCATGCTCTCTTCCTCCCTGTCCATTGCCCTGTCCGGTTATGGTACCATATCCACAGTAGGGTTTTCCTATTCGACCTGATGCCAATACTATATTGATACAGCTCAATACATTTTCTACACCCTTGGAGTGGTGCTCAATTCCTCTGGCGTGAAGTAAAAAGCTGGTTTTGGCTTTACCCCAAAGGGTGGCTGCGGCTAAAATCTGTTGCCTCGGAATTCCTGTTGTCTCTTCGGCCCATTCCAGATCATAGTCTTTTACTGCCTCAATGGCTTCTTCGAAGCCGGAAGTATGATTGTTGATAAAATCATGGTCAATCCAGTCATTGTCCACCATGATTTTGAGTATGGCACCAAAAAGAGCGGAATCACCTCCGGGTTTAACGGGTAAATGTATGTCGGCAGTTCTTGCCAGGGGGATAACCCTGGGGTCAACTACAATTAGTTTCGCTCCTTTATCCCTGGCCTGCCAAATATAATGGGTTAAAGTGGGGAAGGTTTCGCTGATGTTTGCCCCGGCGACCAGAATTACTTCAGCATGTTTTAAATCCGCCCAGCTATTGGACGCCCTGTCCAATCCAAATGCTTTTTTATTCCCTCCCCCCGCACTTACCATGCAAAGGCGTCCATTATAATCCAGATTGGCAGTCTTAAGGGCTACACGGGCAAACTTGCCAATCATGTAGCTCTTTTCATTGGTCAGCGACACACCGGACAACATGGCAAATGCATCATTGCCATATTTGGCTTGAATGCGTTTGATTTCGCTAACGGTTTTACTCATTGCCTGTTCCCAACTTATCGGCTCAAAACCGGCACCTTCTACTCGCTGTATCGGGTCCATCAGTCGGTCAGGATGGTTGTTTTGCATGTATCGTTGTACCCCTTTTGGGCAAAGCCGTCCTTCATTAAAGGGAAATTCCATCCAGGGTTCGAATCCTGCAATTTTATTATCTTTCACTTTAAGCTGAATCCCACATTGCATGCCGCAATAGCAACAATGCGTTTTTACCAATTTATCAGGCTCATGGCTACCTTCAAAGCCACTTTGTGGGGGATAAGCTTTGTGAGGTCCATATTTATCTATTATTTTATCAACTGATGCGGGTAGTTTCGCCATTCCTTTACCTCTTTATATTTTTATCCAAAGAATTTTCCTGATTCTTTTCTTGCCTCAAAATGGGCTTTTGCCAAAGCCGAACGCTTGCCTTCAGGGCTAAGGTCCAAATGATTTCTTCCATCCTTTTTATCATAATCAAATCCCAGATCCTTGGTAAGGGTCTTGAGGTCATTCACGTGCAATTGGGTGGCAAACTCCTTACCAGTGTGTTCACAGGTTGCCATTCCTCTGCGCTCCCCTTCATGCTTGTACAAGTTTGCACCCAGCTGGGCAAGGCGCTGGAAAATATGAAAAAACTTTCCAAAAGGAAGCCATACCAGCCATAAAATAACCACAATCGCATGCGTAACGGCCATAAACTGGTAGGTTTTGCCCTGCAGAAACGTATAATCGTAGGATATGCCAAGCCCTGTCACTGAAATAGCGATAAGTAAGATCAACGGAAGTAAATCTTCGGAAAATGATTGGGTAGCTATAAGGCCACCATCAGTAACCCTCCGCTTCATCATCATCACCGAACCGATGATGACTAAAATGGAGCACCAAACCAGCCCGTGGAATGCTACAAATGCCTGAACCGACCCCAAAGGAAAAGTTCCTGCTTCAAAACCAAAAACCTTGGCATAATAGGTTACGTCATCCCCTGGTCTTAGCTCAAAGTGAATCCATCCGAAGGTAAGTGGGATGGTAATAGCAAATGCCAATAAACAGCCAATGGCCATTAGAAAATGCCCGGCCCAACGGGTTTTACTCCGATGGGCAATGAATCGTTGAAAAATAATATTTTTAAAAAATAGCTTCAGGGATCGTAAGGCATAGGAAATGAAATCTTTGCTGAAGAGAAAATTCATACTCCTGCGCCAGTAAAGGCGGGTTGGAGGTCTTTGTAACCAAACCGAGTACCGGTAGGCAATGCCGAAAACTGCAAATAATGTACCTATCAGGTAGGCAATTAGTGCTGGATCAAAATTTTGAAGATCACGGGACCCCAGCAATACCAGAAAACCAACGATAACTACAGCAATTGTGGCTTTGATCACCGCCACTCGGTTTAGGGTTTGAAATAGTCTCAGCATAAGTTGGCGCTTATTTATTTCTCAATTTAGGTGAAGATACCAATATCATTTAGTTTTACCTTATGAAGCCAATTTTTTTTGATTAATTCTCAGGTATTTTCCACAAATATTTCCGGGAAAAGTATTTTAACTACATTATAATTATTTGTAACAGGATGATTACTTCCCAATAGATCAGCTTATTCTTGTTTTACGCAATTGCCCTTCTCTTTCATTTGGAGGTTACCAATCCTTGGAAAATATTTCGCAAGAAGCCCACAAATACTGCAAGCCAGGCTGAAACCGCTAAGTAAATAAAATACTGAGGGATGATTTGTAGGAAATCAAGCCCTAATGCTTGGCTAAGCCGGTACGTGCAAACAGTATACATTCCCAAGGGAAAAACCATGCCCCAATAGCTAGGATGATACCCTGACGATGAAGAAGGCACAGGCACTCTCATTTTAAGGTGTCTCCACGCTCCCAAGATAAGGAGTAGTGGGATCCACCAGGTTCCCCCTGCCCAATAAAAAAGGGTAAAGGCTTTTGTAAAAGGAAGGATCTCCTTTAAAAGCGGCATTTCGTTGGATTTCAAAATCAATAAACTTCCAGCAAGCGTGGTGATAGCCGTGGCGCCCATATTGATCCAATAAGGTGCGCCCAATTCATCCGCCTTAAGTTCAAAAAAAGATAATCTGTATACAATCAGAGACATAATGTATAAATACAATAAAGCGCCTGTGAAAAATAAACAAAGGGAAATAAACAAAAAGATTTCCGGGTTGAAATAGCTTAGGTCTGCTACCAATGTGAATAAAGTGGATAAAGCCTGTGTAGCTACTATGATGATGAGCCAGGTGCCACTGATTCCCTGTTCCAGGCCTTGTTTATTTTCAGTAACCGTTATGAAGTAAAAAAAACCATAAGTAATTAAAATCCAGGCAAATAGAGCCGTGATAAACAATGCAAGAACCCATTGATTCACATCGTAGAATAGTGCGATTTGATTAGCCAGGATGGCTGCTGCTGCAACAAATGTGAAAAATCCCGGCCCTTTTTGATACGATTTTAAATCACTTAAGACAGAGGGAAAATAAAAGATGATACGAGTCAGAAGTAAAATAAATAAAACCGAAAAGAATCCAACATTAAGCCAAAACAATCCCCTGGAAAAGCTTTCAAACTCTAATAGATGCAGGGCAATTGAGACAATTCCCGTAGCCATTACCAAAGCAAAATAGGTAGGCAACAAGTTTTTAATCATTGCTTTTCCGTTGGATATCATTTTTAATCATTTTTTCCCCCAAACATTATTTCCATAAAAGGTAACTGAAATCTGAAAAACGATCAGGTGTTTGTTTCTTTAATACCAATAACAAGCATTTTGCTGGGAAAACCTGATCTGGATTACATTTTTTTTACAGTTGACTATGAGATTTTAATCGGGATTTATGGAGAAAATGTGCCCCGATCATTCTTTTTTTGGGTATTTAATTTCAATGCATAAGCAATTATTGCACAAAGGACGCTGAGAATAGCAATGACAATGAAGCCCCTTGCATACCCAATCTGACCATAAATGTCGACAAATGCACCTAAAATCGGAATAATAAGAAGCGTACCAGCACCCCCAACACCTCCGATCCATCCTGAGGCACCACCCACGGCATCCGGTATATATTTGGGCACCAACTCAAAGATAGCTGCATTGGCGATGCCCATACCCGTACCGATAACGATCATGCCAAAAAAAGACACATAGGCATCTGATGTGATGGTCAATACCAATGCACCAAAAGCCATTGTTACAAAACTCAGGATCGCAACGTTTTCTCCACCAAATTTATCACTCCACTTGCCTCCCGGGATTCTAATCAGGGAACCATAAATGGTGAATACTGCAGCGATTAATCCTGCACTCATCAGCCCCATGCCGTGAAAAAGGGTCCAATATGTGGGAAACCATGCAGTTAATGCAGTGAATCCACCACCAAAAGAAATGGTATATAGAAATACCAGAATCCAGGTGCGATAGTTTGAAGCTGAATGTTTAAGCGAAATCCAGGTTCCCCCTGATGGAAATACATCTTGTCCTAGATCTTTAGCAATACTTTTTGCATTCTCATGATTTACATCCTTTTTAACAAGTTGAAAATAATAAGAGTCTACTGCAAAAATGGCGAATATGACCGATGCTGCTATTAGAAATACCAACCAACTTAAATAAGCTGCCGCTAAACCGATTGCTCCAATTAACAAGGGTATTACATAATTCAAAACACCAGGACCAATATTTCCCAGACCTGCATAAATGCCGAGGGCATGGCCTTGCTTTTCCTTAGGAAACCAATAAGAAGTTTTAGGTACGCCAACGGAAAATGTGGCACCCCCGGCACCTCCTAAAACACCAAATAAAAGAAACAACGGAAAAAGGCTTTCATCAAATTCATTTGGATAGTACAGATACAGCATTCCTGTAATGCCTGCTAATCCTAATATGCTACATCCTAGAAGAATCAAAAATGGTTTTTTCCCGCCCACCTCGTCCACCCAGGCACCAAAAGGTACTCTTAGAATTGCTTTACTAAGGTGGGGAGAGGAAATAAGTACGCCAAGCATTGCACCAGAGAGCCCTAGCGATTCTTTGAATTCAGGGCCGGCAACTCCATACAGCACAATAGTTGTCAGACCTGCAAAAAGCCCCAGTGTTGAAGTCCATAAACCTAGTTGAGGATAACCAGTTAATCCGTATTTATCTTTACTCGGTTGAAGCATCAATTTATATTCAAGTCCAAAAGTACTGATTATTTGATAAAATGGTTTAGGTTTCTCATTTCTATCACTCTGATGTTCCCCTTTAGTTTTATAAAAATAATAGAGACATTTTGAGGCCTAACATCAACAATTTAATTACCGATAATTTTGTCGTAAATAGAATTTCGCTTACTTTTGTTGAAAATAACTGACCAATATCATGTTTTCCAAATCCTGTGAATACGGCATCAAGGCCATTATCTATATCGCCACCAGATCGCTGGAGGGCGAAAGGGTTAAAATAAGAGAGGTGAGCAAAGGAATTAATGCTCCTGAGGCCTTCACGGCCAAAATCTTAACTTCCTTAATTAAAGAGAAAATCCTGGAGTCCAGAAAAGGACCCTATGGAGGTTTTATCATTGGCATACAAAGGATAGCAGAAATTAAAGTCAGTGATATTGTATCCGCAATTGATGGAGAGGATATTTACAAAGGCTGTGGCCTTGGTCTTGAGGAATGTAACAATAGTCAACCCTGTCCTATGCACGGTAAATTTGTCAAAATAAGGGAAGAACTTAGAGAGATGCTTGAAAGTACTACTATTCTTGAATTGGCCACTGGTTTAAAATCCGGCAAGGCCCTTTTGATCAGATAAAAAAATTTCAACCTATTTCCGATAATTTTATCCAAAATGTATATCAGAAAGTTTTATATCAGTCTATTAGCTGTTTTTTCCCATTTTCCAAAGGTGGTATTCGCTCAACCTACTCCAAACCCGGATACCTCGAACTGGCTGGCAAGCCCTGGAATAATAGGTACTATTTTGCTGATAGTAATAGTGCTTGTCATTGCCATATTCATCCTGACCGTGAAGGCTTCGGCATATTTCACCCAGCTTCAATCCAGGACAGAGAGAAATAAGAAAATTGAATTCGGTGAACGGCTTCTGAAAATGGACGAAACGGAGATTGACACCGTTTTGGAAAAACGCAAGAAAGCAGTTTCCTATCGATTGTCCGGAGATGAACTGGGAAGCAATCTGGAAGTGGATGACAGCAGGGGAATCATTGCAGCGATAACTCATGAGCCAAGCAATCCACTTGTAGATGAAAAGAAAAAGT
The DNA here is from genome assembly GCF_011290685.1 of Cyclobacterium plantarum. Classification (GTDB taxonomy): domain Bacteria; phylum Bacteroidota; class Bacteroidia; order Cytophagales; family Cyclobacteriaceae; genus Cyclobacterium; species Cyclobacterium plantarum. The sequence continues at coordinate 622,507 of NZ_JAANYN010000002.1, read as the reverse complement.
CCCCCATCACCATTGATACACCCTTCCACCTAAAAAAAATGATTACCTGGTATATCGGAGCCGCTGTTTTTTGGTTGGTATTCGGTACGCTAATCGGTCAATATTTGGGGATGAAATTTATTTGGCCCGAAATGGATACCATTTCCTGGCTTTCATTTGGAAGGTTGAGGCCGGTACATACCAATGCGGTTTTTTGGGGTTGGGCTTCCCTTGCCATGATCGGATTGGGATATTTTGTGATCACAAGGACGTCCAATACCAAATTATACAGTTATAAACTTGCTTGGTATGCCTGGTGGTTGATGAACAGCAGTGTTGCAATAGGCACCCTGTTGTTAATGTCGGGCATTAATAACGGTGGAGGTGAATACAGAGAATATATATGGCCGGTGGCATTTCTTTTTGCCATTGGTATGGTTTTGACGTTCTACAATTTCTACCAAACGGTAGCCCATCGAAAAATAGATGAAATCTACGTGTCAAACTGGTACCTGTTGGGAGGATTGGGCTGGACGATAATTCTGGTTATAATCGGCTATCTACCCATGTATCAGGATGGATTGGGAGAGACTGTGATCCAGGGGTATTACATGCACCAGGGGGTGGGCATGTGGTTTATGACCTTTACCCTGGGCCTGATTTATTATTACCTCCCATCATCTCTTAATAAACCGATTTATTCCTATTCACTGGGCGTTCTGGCCTTTTGGACGCAGATGTTGTTTTATACCCTTATCGGTACCCATCATTTTGTTTTCAGTCCTTTGCCATGGTGGCTTCAGACAGTGGCCATTGTATTCAGTGCCGGCATGTTGATACCGGTAGTAGCCGGTACAACCAACTTTCTCATGACAATGAAAGGAAGCTGGAATGAAATTTCCAAGAGCTATGTCCTTCCCTTCTTTTTGGTGGGGGTGGTATTTTATTTTGTCGGTTCCGCTCAGGGAAGTCTCCAAGCCTTTCGGTTTACGAATTTCATATGGCATTTTACGGACTTTAATGTGGCCCATTCCCATATGACCATGTACGGCATCATCACCTTTATCCTTTGGGCTTGCGTGTACGCCATTCTTCCCAAAATAACAGGTAGAGAACCTAAGCAAATCATGGTAGGAATGCATTTCTGGATGGCATTTATTGGCCTTTTTGCGTACATGGTATCACTGATGGTAGGGGGCACCATGAAGGGACTCAGTTGGATAGAAGGTAAACCGTTTATTGAATCTGTCATCCTGATGACACCTTTCTGGCTTTGGAGGGCTATCGGTGGAACCCTCATGTTCATCTCTCACCTGCTTTTTGCCTATAATTTCTTCTATATGACCGGAGGTCAAAGGAAAACAATGTTAAATCCAAAAATAAACAGGCCAGATCCGGAAAATCGCGGAACAATTTACCAAGACGCAAGAAACGAAACAGTCACCTTTTAACTGAATTTGAAATGTTAGATTTTCATAAGAATCATAAACTTCTCGTTGGTACGGCGCTATTCGGATTTTTGATGCTGAGTACTTTTGTTGCACTGGTACCTGCCTTTCAGATCCAACAAACCCAGCCCCTCCCCAGTATGGAGACCTTCTCGGAGGAGGAATTGAAGGGCCTGCACATTTATGTTCAGGAAAATTGTATGTCATGCCACACCCAACAGGTAAGAAATATAGAAATGGACAATACCTGGGGAAACAGGCCTTCTATTCCATCAGATTATTACTATAGCAAGCAAAGACAGGATGTTTGGCGGCAATCTCCTTCACTTTTGGGAAGTGAAAGAACCGGTCCCGATCTCACTGAGGTAGGGCAAAGACAACCCGGAATGGAATGGCATTTACTTCACCTATACAATCCCAGGATTGTAGTCAAAGAATCCATCATGCCATCCTACCCCTGGCTATTTGAAGTTAAGGAGAAATCCAAAGTGAAAAATACCGACCATTTGGTTCCCGTTCCCGAGGAATTCCTGCATTCTTCTGGCAAACAGGTGGTGGCTTCCCAAGAAGCGCTGTATCTGGTAGCCTATCTTCAATCTCTTAAACAAGCTGAAATGCCTCAAAATCCTGCTGTCAGCTTTATTCCTTCGTCAAAGGAAAAGGAGCCTGTGGACAATTCAGTTGGAGAATTACTTCCGGATGGCCAGAATTTGTACATGAACAATTGTGCGGCCTGTCATCAGGCTGATGGAAGTGGTTTGTCAGGTGCCTTTCCTCCTCTGGCCGGGAGCCCCATTGTCAATGATGAAAATCCTGAAACGTTGATCAGAATCATTATGGAAGGCTACGATGCCAGAGCAGAATATGGGGTAATGGCCGGTTTTGAGTCCACCCTCTCTGATGAGGAAATTGCAGCGATTGTTAATCATGAACGCTCAAATTGGGGAAATTCCGCCAACGCTGTCACCGTCGACGAAGTAAAGGAAATCAGAACATTCGTTAACTCACAAAAATAAATATATCATGGAAAAGAAAGAAATCTATCTGGAATCATTGAAAACAGCTACTCCTCAGGAGGGCCGGGAACTGGCTATCAAACTGGCCCGTAAATCAGTGGCTGCCATCCAAACTGATGGTGAAATCAGGAAAAAACTCAGAAATGACTATGCTCAGGATACCGCACAGCTGATTGCGTCATCGCAAGTAATTGCCACGGAGTTTCAAACCATTGCCATGGCCAATAATTTCTGGAAATGATGCGGAAATTCAAAACCATACTCATTAGTCTTGTCCTGTTCAGCTATGCACCTTTTGGTTTTGCATGCGAGGTCTGTAAATCCAATCAGCCAAAAATGCTGGAAGACATTACCCACGGGCAAGGGCCCCAGGGTAATGTAGATTTCCTGATTACCTGGACAGCAGCGATTTTGGTTGGCTTTACTTTGATTTTCAGCGTCAAATTTCTGGTCATGCCCAAAGAAAACAGGCCTGACCATATCAAAAACATTATCCTGGAATAATAATCGTTAACACCATGGAAGATAACAGAACAGTAAAAATATTCCTTGATTCGGACTCAAAACCATTTGCCGAATTTGCGCCCCCGGTGAAATTTGTTTTGGACACCACCAAAATCCCTGACGGGAAGCACATGCTCAAAATCATCGCCAAATCCACTTCAGGGAAGGAGGGAGTCAAGACAATACCTTTTGAGGTGAGAAACGGACCGGATATTTCCGTTCTTGGTCTAAAGGAGGGAGAAGTTGTCAACCAACAAATTCCGATTACAGTAAATTCCTATGGAAGTGAGCGCAACGATTTCTTTATGATAAGAGGCTCGGAAACCCCCCAGGCTATCCCGGCCTGGGTTTGGGCACTCATCATTTCATTTGCAGGTTTTGCTGTATTTTATTTTACGATGTTCTGGAACCCGGAACTGTATAAATCCTTTTTCTGATGCAGAATAAAAGAGAAATTACCAGCATTGAAGACATTAAGCTAATGGTGGATATCTTCTATGAAAAAGTCCGAAATGATAATCTTCTTAAAGATATTTTCAACGAAAGAATCCAGGAAAGGTGGCCAGAACATTTGGAAAAAATGTACAGGTTTTGGCAAACTGTCTTATTGGAAGAACATACCTATTATGGAAGCCCCTTTGTTCCACATGCAAAGTTACCGGTAGACAAACAACATTTTAACCGCTGGGTCGGGCTATTCTCCGAAACTGTTGATGAGCGATTCTACGGTGAAAAAGCAGAAAGGGCCAAATGGCAGGGCGAAAGAATGGCGGATTTATTCCATTCCAAAATCAAATACTATCAAAATAATCCGGCTCGACCGATTTTATGATTAGAGACAAGGGTAAAAATATTCCGGGCCATTTCTGCAATTTAAATAAAGGTAACTTGAGGTTTTTCATTAGGGAAAAGGCCTAAAAACCATTAGAAATAGTAAGCCATGAATATCATCGATAAATTGATTGAGCACATCAATAAACCTGAAGTAGAAACAAAAAACAAAGCTCCTGAAGGTCTATGCCCGGTTTGCTGGGGAATTCAGGAATATGATGGAAAAGTCAGGGTCCTGGTAAAGGACAGGCAAATTGAAATCAACAACCAGCAAAAAAAGGACATGCGTTTAAAGGCTTTTGTAAAAGAACATATTGAGGGTATACGATTGCAAGAGGGTGAGGTCCTTACCTGTCCAAATTGTTCAGAAAGAATGAAAAGGACTGAATAAGAGGTATAAAATAATAAAGGATAAATTTGTCCTTTATTATTTTATACCTACCTTTGTATTCATAAATAAAGGGTTTGAGGTCGAACCAACTCATACCTGAGAATGGAAAAATGTATGAATAGTTTTTAGGGTATTAATATATTAAAGTACCTATAGAAGCGACAATAGAATTAGAGGATGGAAACGGCGCAAAAAATTACAATCGGAGAGTTGGTGGCCAGAGATTATAGGGCTGCCACGGTGTTTGAATCATTTGGTATTGATTTCTGCTGCAAGGGCAACCGCACAATCGAAGAAGCCTGTGAAACAAAGAAGGTCAATGTGTCTGAAGTGAAGATAGCATTGGATAATTTGCTGGACAATGCTACAGATGATCGTCATGATTTCAACTTCTGGCCTTTGGATATTTTGGCAGATTATATTGAGAAGAAACATCACCGCTATGTAGAGGAAAGAATCCCTCTTTTGTTACAATACCTTAACAAACTTTGTAAGGTACATGGAGAATCACATCCTGAGCTTTTCGAGATTACCCGGCTTTTCAGTACAAGTGCAAGTGAACTGAGCGCCCATATGAAAAAAGAGGAATTGATTTTATTTCCATACCTTAGAAAAATGGTGAAAAAACCCATTCGAAGCAGTGGTGTAAAGGCTTCTAATTTCAGGTCTGTGAAACTTCCGATCCACATGATGATGGAAGAACATGAGACAGAAGGGGATAGGTTTAAAAAAATAGCTGAGCTGACCAATAATTATAATCCTCCTGCCGATGCTTGTAATACCTATAAGGTTACCTATTCGCTGTTGGAAGAGTTTGAGGGTGATTTGCATAAGCACATCCATTTGGAGAATAACGTTTTGTTTCCCAGATCAATAGCTCATGAGGCTAAAATACAGCAATTGGAATTAAAGTAAACCAGGTGAATGGTTACTTGCTTACTTAGCCAGCAATGATAAAAAAGTTATGGCCGGTCACGGCTTTTGCCCGAAAATAATTCGCGGCAGCTCGGGGCATTTGTCCACCACTTCTGTGCCGTCCGCTGCAGTTCCGGCTGCGATAGTCTGCACCTTCAGGCCATTGGAAAATGAAAAGTCAACTTCCCTGAACAAACTATATCTCATCAATGCTTCCCGCGATAGCTTGATCCCAATTTCCTGAAATACCGGGATGCTGGAGCATTCCTCCGGCGAAGAAACGTACATTTCACTGGTTTCAAGAACAGTTTTCAACAATTGGGGTGGCAGCGAATGCGGCTCAAATTCGTTTGCCCCGGCTTTGTACAGCGTGTTGTTGCTGCCGTTGCCATTATTGCTCACTTCTACTTTTACTACCATATCCACGCCTTCCTGATTGCTGCCGGAAACGATCTGATGGCTGTTCAGTCCAGTACTCACCTTATTATCTACATCCAGTAGCACCCAGTAATCGGTCTTTCGCTCGTTAAAGAGGCCGTTCGTTCCTATCAGCACCTCCAAATGGCCTTTTTCGGGAAGGTGGTTGAATACCAATGTTTTGTACAGGTCAATGGATTTATCTGCTGGTGCATAATTTTCGCCTCCTTCGTCCAAAATAGAAGCAATGCTGGTATAGGTGCGATCGTGCGGAAAGAATAGATGGGGGTAACGGGTACGCGCAATATCACACTGCTCAACTTCGAGCGTTCGACTGTTGACCGAACTTCCGGCACCGGACATCAGGTTATCAAAGGTATTGAAATCGAGAAAGCCGCTGTTGCAGGCCACGCCCTCATCACCATTGGCATGGCACAGGCCCAGAACATGTCCCAGCTCGTGGGCCAACACTCTCTCGGTATTGCTGTGCAACGCTCCACCGGTGGAAGGAAAGAACTCCAGATCGCCAATAAACAAAAAAGGCCGGGTGCCGGAATTGGCAAATGCAATACCATTGATCGGACTGTCTGTCCCATCAGTATTGATAAATTCCCGGATAGCGATTGCGGTTATGCCGTTGGGCTGCATATTCCAGTGGTTGTCACAGGGGTTGGCTAGCTCTTCCATTTCCTGCGTTAGAGAAGTATTATTGACCACTAAGTCCCCTGGAGCACCAATAGAGAGGTTAGGGTCGTCGAACAAACCGTAGTTAGCGGTCGGGCCGAAAATGGTGCCTACAAGGATTTTACACTGGGTCCAATTACATGTTCCTGCGCGCAGGTGCCTGTTCAGTAGCACCTCTTCAACGTTATCCTCGCAAACCAGCGAAGGATCCTCAACGGAGGGTACTCCATTTAGCGCGCACCATTTCATTTCCAGAGAATTGAATGGAGTGTCTCCCGGTAAAATTGACGATAGCTGTAAATCTTCAGCACAATGCGGACAACCCGGAGAGGGGGTGCCGCAATTATTGGTGAGCAGAATGGCCATGGCACAAATCCAAGACCTGATGATCCAAAAGGTGTTGCGTATCATGGTATGACAAAGTTAGATGAGAGATGTCATGTGTTTGTAATTTCCTTTCAGTGGTCATATTTTATTCCGTACAGAAGGTTGGAATACCCAATGCGAGCCTGCCTGAAATCATCCATATACTGCATTTTGTGGAGTATGTCACAGGAGTAAACATTTAAACGATTGGTTATCAGTTCTGAAGAATCAATTTAGTAATAAAATATCCAAAATTTAATAGAAATTTCCTTTTCTGATTTTATGGTTTAAAAAATCTAAAAATAGACAGGGACATCCATCAAATGATAATAACGCTCAATGATTTATTATTTTAAAGTACTCCTTTCCAGGGCTGTAAAATTACCATTTCAATGAATCCGGGATAAATACTACGTGACTTAATTTAAGACAAAAAAGTATGATTTAAATCACCAAATAAAATAGAAGATAAAATTGTCTTTTATTACCCCTGTGGGTAGTTTGCCACTGTTTAAACCTTAAAGATCCCGATCTCTCAACTCATGGAACACTACGTAATCAAAAGAAATGGTGAATTTGAACCTTTCAAGCCTTATAAAATTGAAGATGCCTTAAAGAAGGGTTTCAAAAGTGTTGACGCACCCTATACCACTTCTCTATTCGAAAAAATTTTATTTCGATTGCAAGCCAAAACCACCTGGGCCGTAGAGGAGATTCAGGACATCATCGAGCAGGAGCTTTTTGAAGCTGGGCTATTTGAAGTCATGCGGTCTTTTATGCTTTACCGGCATACCCGAAAAATGCAGCGGGAGCATGTAGCAGGCCTCAATGAAGATACTACCTTCGTGGACAGTACACAAACAATCGAGGAATATGTCATGCAAACCGATTGGCGCATCAATGCCAACGCCAATACTTCATACTCCAATGCCGGTTTGGTCAATAATGTAGCGGGAAAAATTATTGCAAATTATTGGCTTGACAGGGTGTACAGCAAAGAAGAAGGGTATGCCCATAGGAATGGTGATCTCCACATCCATGATCTGGATTGCCTTACCGGATACTGTGCCGGCTGGAGCCTCCGGGTATTGCTCAATGAAGGTTTTAATGGAGTTCGTGGCCGGGTAGAAAGCAAAGCTCCATCGCATTTCCGTGAGGCATTGGGACAGATGGCCAATTTTCTTGGCATCTTACAAAGTGAATGGGCTGGTGCCCAGGCATTTTCCTCTTTTGATACTTATCTCGCTCCCTATGTGTTTAAGGATGGTCTTTCTTTCGAAGATGTGGAAAAAGCCATTAGGTCTTTTGTGTATAACCTCAATGTACCAGCCAGGTGGGGGCAGTCCCCATTTACCAATATTACATTGGATTGGGTGGTACCTGAAGACTTAAAAGAGCAAATCCCCACCAAAAATGATCTCCATTTTTTCACGGGCATCAACGAGCCGGAATTATTGCAAAGAGCAAAAGAAAGGGGCGTCCAATCCCTTGATGCTCTCAGCTATAAACATTTCCAAAAGGAAATGAACATGATCAACAAGGCCTACTATACGGTCATGACCCAGGGAGATGCCAATGCACAACCGTTTACATTCCCCATCCCTACAGTCAATATTACAGAGGACTTCGATTGGTATGGAGAAAATACTGACCTGCTGTTTGAAAATACCGCCAAAATTGGCTCTTCCTATTTTCAGAATTTTATAGGAAGCCAATACAGCTATGATGAAAATGGGAATAGGGTAGAAAACCCAATGGCCTATAAACCTAATGCAGTCCGGAGTATGTGCTGTCGCTTGCAATTGGATCTACGTGAACTTCTAAAAAGAGGAAATGGCCTCTTCGGTTCTGCTGAGATGACTGGAAGCATTGGGGTAGTCACCGTCAACATGGCAAGACTTGGGTACCTCTTCAGAGGCAACAAAGCTGGATTATACCAAAGGCTGGACCAGTTGATGGAAATGGCCAAATCTACCTTGGAGAAAAAAAGAGTTTTTATACAGGAGATGTACGATAGGGGGCTTTATCCCTATACCAAGCGCTATCTGCAGCATTTTCGTAATCATTTCTCTACTATCGGTGTCAATGGGATGAACGAAATGATCCTCAATTTTACCGACAGCAAGGAGGACCTTACAGGCCATTTAGGTCAAACCTTTGCGGCTGATATCCTGGAACATATCAGAAACCGGATGAAGGAATTTCAGGAAGAAACAGGCAATCTTTACAATCTAGAAGCGACTCCCGCAGAAGGCACCACTTACAGATTCGCAAAGGAAGATGCCAAAAGATTTCCTAACATCATTCAGGCAGGAATGGAGGAGAATATCTATTACACCAATAGTTCCCAAATACCTGTGGATTTTACAGATGATCCTTTTGAAGCGTTGATGTTGCAGGACGATTTACAATGCAAATATACCGGCGGCACAGTCCTGCACCTGTACATGCGGGAAAAAATATCTTCTCCAGAAGCTTGCAGAAACCTGGTCAAGAAGGTCTTGTCTAACTTCAAGCTCCCCTATATCACGGTAACTCCAGTATTCAGTATTTGTCCTATTCATGGCTACCTCAATGGAGAACACGAATTTTGTCCTAAATGTGATGAAATATTAATCGATAAATTAAACCAAAACTTCAATGATTATGCAAAACACCCTTGAAACTCAAAGGCTGCCTGAAAACCAAATTCTGCTGGAAAAGCACCAGGAAACAAGAACAAAATGCCTCGTTTATACCCGGGTCATGGGCTATCATAGACCTGTAGAAAGTTTTAATATCGGAAAGAAAGGTGAACACAAACAAAGACAGCATTTTAACGAAAAGCTTTAATTCGGTAAGACCGATATACAACATCAGTCCATTTACATTACTGGATTTTCCGGATACTGTTGCCTGCATTCTATGGTTTGCAGGTTGCAATATGCGTTGTGGTTATTGCTACAATCCTGAAATTGTGGAGGGAAAAGGAAGGGTTTCCTATGAGGAAGCCCTTTCCTTTTTGGATAAAAGGAAAAATCTCCTGGATGGAGTAGTATTTAGTGGAGGAGAATGCACCCTGCATCAGGGCCTGCCATGGTTGGCCAGTCAAGTCAAAAGGAAAGGCATGAAAGTCAAAATCGACACCAATGGCAGCAGGCCTTTTGTGCTCCAAAATCTGATTGCAGAAAGATTGGTGGACTACCTGGCATTGGATTTCAAGTCGCTGCCGGAAAATTTCCAGTCCGTTACCAAATCAAATCTTTTTGCGGCTTTTGAGGAAAGTCTGGAATTATTGGTGTACAGCAAGGTCCCTTTTGAAGTCAGAACCACCCTACATTCACACTTATTTACCCCAAAGGATATTACCGAAATGGTCAAGTTTCTTAAGGCCTCTGGCTACCAGGGCAATTATTATTTACAGCATTTTGTAGGGAATACAAAAACTCTGGAGGAGCTTCCACCTAGCGAGAAAAGGAAAATTGAAAAAGATTACTCTGTGCCAGGGATCAAGGTAATCTGGAGAAAATGACATTATGAATTTGTTTTTTCTTGATTTAGCCTTCCCTAGAGCAATTTTCTGTCGCCCAGCTTTTTAAAAAATTCTTCCCTGTAATTCCGGCTGATGGGATAAAGATCTTCTCCTATCAACACTTCATTGGATTGGACTTCGTCAATATGCCGCATGTTGATAATAAAGGAGCGGTGAATCCGAACAAACTCACCCGGCAAGGCATTGGCTATACTGGTAAGGGACAGTAGCGACAAGATCTTTCTGGTCGGGGTGATGATCTTGATATATTCTCTCTGCACCTCAGAGTAAAAAATTTGACGATCCGGATGTCGGTTTTTATAAAAAAATAATCGGGTTTCTCCGTTAGATCTTCAGCCGACACTTGTACGGAAAGGTATCCCACTACCTTACCCAGCAGAGATAGGGCTGAGAAAGCGTTTAAAACAAAAAAGCCCGGGAAACCCCGGGCTTTTAGCGGAATGGACAGCCTGTCCCGTTTTTACGGGAGGAATCGAACCCGCGACCTTCCCGACGCGTCGGGACAGGCATTCTATTATTTTGTCACTCTTTCAATCAAAGAAATGACCAATTTTCTACTTTTCAATTTTTTTAAATATTTTTCCCTTGAGATGGCCTCGGCTTTGGTTTCAAAAGCTTCAGTATGTACCAATTTCCATGGCTGTTTTCTTGCCGTATATCCCTTATGAGGTCTGTTATGTTTGCTTAGTCTTTCTACAGGGTCTTGGGAAGAACCTATATAAAAAGAGCCATCACTTTCTGATTCTAATATGTAGATATAATGGGTCATAAACAAAAAAGCCCTGGTATCCCAGGGCTTTTAGCGGAATGGACGGGAATCGAACCTAATGATTTTCGTGAACCAAAAATATTCATAAATGGCTTATATACATATATATGGATATATTTGCCAAAATGTAATGACCAGTAAAAACCTGTTTTGATTCATATTTTAGCCCCACAATTAGCCCCACAAAATTTTTTTGTTTAAATTAATGCTTTCAAAACTAAATGATAATGGAAGCAACATTAAGATTCGAGCTAAGGTTGGATACGGTTAACAAAAATGGAGAGCACCCTTTGATTTTTATTATTCGCATTGCCGGGCAGCGCAGGAAAGTTTCTACTGGCATTAAGCTATTTCCTGAACTCTGGGAAAACCAAAGTCAACAAATAGTTGGACTAACTCAAAGAGTGAAAATGCTTTTGAGTAAAAAGTACGGAGAGAACATTCCGACTAAAAGCAAGCTGATCCAATATCAGGATCAAATGTCAGCATTGATATCTGAGGTGAGGTCCATAGAATCAAGGTTTATTTTTGAAAAGACGCCTTATAGTGCAGATATGATTGCCGAGGAGATTAAATTGAAACAAAAGCAAGCCACGAAAAAGGAAAACCCTTCCTCGATTGTCTACGATTTTATTGATCAATATATCGAAGAACATAAGCATATAAGAGAAAAGGGTAGCCTTTCAGTTTATAAGTCACTTAAAAAACACCTCACCAATTATCAAAACCACACCCGAATAAAAGTTCGGTTTGATCAGATCGATTATAACTTCCTGCAGGGATTTCAGCGCTTTTTGATTGATTGGGAGGAGGTAAACGAGAACACCAAAAGAGTAAGCACGCTAAACAATACAACCATTTCCAAACAGCTGAGGACTTTGAAAACCTTTCTTAGCTATGCAAAGAAGAAGGGAATCGAAGTCAATCCAGGGCATAAGGACTTTTCCATAAAAGAATACAAAATGGAAGTCATTGCACTGACCCAATCCGAGCTTGACCTTTTATTCGAATTGAATCTTCAAAATAATAAACGATTGGACCAGGTACGGGATGTATTTTGCTTCAGTTGTGTAACCGGCTTCCGGTACTCCGACCTGGAGCAGCTTCACCGGGGCCATATTAAAAATGACGAAATTAGGTTGACGGTGAAAAAAACAAAAAAGCCATTAATTGTGCCACTTAACAGGTATTCCAAAACAATCCTGGAAAAATACAAAGACCTGGCAAGCCCCATCCCCATGATTTCTAATCAGAAGTTCAACAAATACGTCAAGGAGCTCTGCAAGCTGGCGGGAATCGATGATCCTATAGAAATAATCCGGTACAAGGGTGCCACCAAGCAATCTACCATTTACAAAAAACACGAAATTATCAGTGCCCACACCGGAAGAAAAACCTTTGCGACCTTATCCCTGGAAAAGGGAATTCCTGCAGAGACGGTGATGAAGATTACTGGCCATGCCGATTACAAGAGCTTTCAACGGTATGTGAAAGTGACGGAAGAAAGAAAAAGAAACGAGATGCAGAAAGCCTGGGGAGCACCTGTGTAAAAAATTAACACTTGAACCATGAAAAAGTTCGATCCAAAAAGGCCCCTCTGGCTGTACAAACTCCGGGAGTATCTACTGCTTTTTGACGGCAGTTCTGAAGAAGAAAGGATGCTGGCTTACCGGTACGGTTGGCATACTTTTTCCAGTAACCGCCAACACTTTGAGGATTTCGCTCGTTTCATCCGGCGGAGAAAATGGTTTATTTACCTGTCCTTAATCTACCCCATTATCCTTACTTTTCTTAGCCTTTTGCTAGCGGTTTCGGTTTTGACGATTGACGTTACATTAAAAGTACCCATGTCCCTTATTTTCTCAGGGATTACAGCAGGGATTATTTATAATCTGATTGGCAATACCCTTAAGAACATTCGGGAGACCGGCATTTTTCTAAAGTATGTCGACCCTACGGAGAAATTGGCCAATTTCCGGGAATTTGAAACCCTGGATTTTCTAGACAGGGAGGCTGCACTCCAATTTTATGAAAATATGCGTGCAAAAAGAAATTATACCCAAATCGAAACCTCAGAAAACAAACTCGATAAAACAGAGAAATTGCTAGCTATCGATTTTTTATTGGGCGAACCAGGAACCTTGAATGAACTGATCAATAAACTGTGCCTTGACCAAAATTGCAGCTTGTCTAAAGAAGGGGTTTACCGGGTTTTGGGTGAAGTACTGACCGCATCTTCGGATAATATAAAGAAAGACATTACAAAAAGGGTAATTGAAATTCGATCCGGAGAATGCCTGTCTCTGAAAAGGATCGATCAGCTTAGAAATGTCAAAGCAATATTCAATCAGGCAAAATTGGGATCGAAGGCCAGTGAAATTGATAGACTCATTGACACACTTGAAAGACCAACGGTTGAAATAAAAAATGGGGTTAATTAATCCTGGAGGCCTCCTTTTGATGTGCTATTGGAAGATATTGAGTATACTAAGGTTCATACTATATGGAGGATGCAGGGTGTACCCTTCTACACCTATTACAAAGTGTCTATGGAAACCATTATTTATCGAACATCTCTGATTGATATGGAACACCGTGTTTTTGCAATAATTTCCTCCTAAATTCAATCCATGATTTACTTTCCTTCATTAGAGCAATGGCTTCATCCCGAAATTGATTTAACTTGTTTTGGCCTTCTTCAGTCAAAAACTGAAAATGCTTGAATTTTCTAATACCACTTGGTAGGGAGGGATTTAAGATTCTTAATGCTGGCAATACTTCTTTTGAATATCTACTATAAATTATTTCATTGATCCAAGTACCAACAATAGGAGGTTTAATGTAATCGTTGGGGTTTAAATCAGTCCACTCATTAAGTCTGTAAATTTCACTAAAAAAAGGTTGAGTATTTGGAAAATGGGATTTATATGGCTGTAGATTAGCTGTAATAATTTCTCTTAGCTCTGCAATAGAAATGAAGGTTCCATTGCGAAGTTCAAATTTCTCCTCCTCTTTTTCTCTTTTTCTACGTTTTGCCTCTTCTACTAGATCCTCCGTTTTCTGAATAAGCATTCCAGAAAGAAATTTTCTCTCTTGTTCTGCTTCCTTAGTGATCTCAACTTTTTTTGATACTTCCTCAGAGACTGGTTTCTTTGTTAATTCATCCTTTTTCATAATTTTTGTTGGTATCTATTTGTAAATGCTTGGTTTAATTAATTTCAAAGATTCTTCTACTGGCTTCTCCCAGGGTATGCCTATTGATTTAATACTATTTTCCACTTTAGGGCTGAATTTTCTCGCCCATGCCCAAGCATTTCTATTATTTTTTTGAAGATCAAATGCATTAAAGACATATATAAAACTTTGATGAATATTATTTTCAGCTGCAAATTCTGTCACATAGGAAAGATCATTTAAATAAGGACGGATTTTTATAATTTTTTCTTTTGATAATAAATACTCACGGGCAAAATGATCTGCTTCATCTTCCCGTTCCCTAACGGACAACTGTTCATTAGAATCATCAGTCAAATGGTACTTGTTCAATTTAATTTCTTCCCAATCAAAAAGAACATGATATAATTCATGAATCAATGCAAACCATAAAGTTGAATAAAAACCCAAGTAATTAGTTAAAACGATGCAAGGTTTGTTATTATAGTTAAAAGTGGCTCCTCTCAATTGAAGCTTTTGCATTGGAGGTTGAAAAATAACTGTTACGCCAATTTTATATAGAGCCTTAATTATTTCCTCCAATCCACGTTCTACATTCATGGTGTGCCATCTAAAGCTGGGAAATATTTTCACCAATTCATGCCTATTATAAGGATAAGGATTGTCAATCTCTTCAAAACATACTAATGCAGATTTAATCCAAAAGGCCCGCGTATTGTCATTTTCTGGTTTAAATAAACCAGAGCTAAACGCTACATCAATTGATGGTTTTTTATACTCATATATGGATTTCAACCCTAATCTTGCAACAATTCTTTTTTCTATATGCTCAAAGTCTGTAATATTATTTATTAGTCCCGCCTTCCTTAAAACAGCCAAGTCAAAATTCTTTTTAATAAAATCAATTTTTTCTAGTGAAATATTATAAGTTGGAAAATTTTCATCTACTGCATCAAGGTATAATTCAACCACCCTATCTTTTGGTATTTGTAAGAAATTGGCAATTTTTATCAGGTTAGTTATATCGATTTTTTTCTGGCTTCCATTTAAAATTCCTTTTATTGTCCGAGATTGAATGTCAATAATTTTGTAAGCTGCTGTCGGAGAAATTTTAAATTCCCGCAGCTTATTCTCAAAAAGCTGCTTTAGAGTAGTCCTTTCAGGCTTTACGATGCCTTTTAGCAGATCATCTATATCTTTAAATTTATCACTCATATTTTAGGATACAATAAAAATGTATGTTTACAACACCAAAAGTACATCAAAATTCTATCATAACAATCTTTTTACAAAAAAAATGTATAAATACAGTATTTGTTTTGAGGTTTAAATTGATTTAAGTTGGCAATTTCACTTCAACTAATTCCAGGTACTTTTGGGGCTACTATTCGGTATACTATTCTTCATTAACTCAATATTAAAGCACAAAATGGCATCAGGTACTCGATTTCGTTGGGAACCCTGTTTCTGAAACTCAAATTTTTTATTTGTCTGAAATTATGCTTTATCTTTCACTCGGCTATTTTTTAATACCAAGTTAGGAACTTGGCTCTACTCTGTAGGCAAATCCTATTGAGGGTCTGCCACCATCTTGGTATCACATCCCAATCAGTTTGTAACATTTGATTTTAAATTGATTAGGTTAGAGATATTTCGGTTTTAATGATCTATTTCTACTTTGGTTATTCCTCAAATCCCCCAATCCAAACTCCAGCCTCCAATTTTTTTTCTTTAAATCGTCCATCCCCGACAATTATGACGGTTTTTGAAAACTTGGGGTACTACCCCAGCTAACTACCCCTGCCAACTTCTGACCATATTCGGCCATCAAACAAACACAAACCGAATATGAACAACATGATCTTTTCCCCCATCGACAAAAGGCAACTCATTCAGGAGATTGCTGAAGAAGTGGCCTCCAGGATAATTCCCGAACTGCAGCCACCGGTACAGGAAGACGAACTGATACAGATCCCCGAAGCCATGAAGCTGCTGGGCCGCTCTCGTACCACCATCAATAACTGGCGCAGGGAAGGTTTCCTCAAAGAGCAGGTGATCAACACCAGGGTATATTTCAAAAAATCGGATATACTCAATGCCGGCCACCAGAAAAACGGCCGGAAAAAATAAAAGCGGATCATGCCCGATCCGCTTACTATAATTTCATTAGGAAATGGTATCCCTCTTTGAATGAGACAAATATACCATTTCTGTGTGGATTTACCAACCTAAACCTACAGAATAATGGACGAGGAAAACCCTATCAGGAAGATAGATGAGAAGTCTTCCAGCCCTACCATTCGGATGATCAGGTTCCTGATGTCAAAATACGACTTTAAGAACAACCTGGTACTAAACGAAGTCTTTGCCAGAGAAAAACAAGGAGACAACTTTCATCCGGTCAATCCCAATACCCTTTACATAGAATGCCGGCAGGCCGGGTACCGCACGTCGGTAGGTGAAATCAACACCTTCCTGTGTTCGGACTTTATTCCCAAAACCAACCCTTTTTGGAGTATTTTAGACAGGTCCGGAACAAATGGGATGACACCCTCCATGGAGACTATATCCAAAAATTCAGCGGCTATGTCCAGGTATATGGGCAGGAACGTTTTGAGCTGCAGTTCAAAAAATGGCTGGTCCGCTGTGTGGCCTGTTGCCTCAGGGATGACTTCTTTAATAAGCAGGCTTTAATCTTTGTCCAAGAGCAACAGAACAGCGGCAAGACTACCTTGACCCGTTTCCTGATCCCGGATCAACTGATGGCCTACCATGCAGAAAATATCTCTGTAGACAAGGACAGCCTGATCGCCCTGAGCCAGAATTTCGGGGTGATCCAGGATGAGCTTTCCACACTTTCCAGAACAGAAATCAACGCACAGAAAACCCTGATGAGCAAATCGCATGTCAAGGTCAGGCACCCCTATGACAAAAAACCCAAAATGGAACCCAGGCGAGCGTCGATATGGGGATCTACCAATAAGGCCGAGTTCCTGACCGATGTGACTGGAAGTGTCCGCTGGCTCTGCTTTACGGTAAGAGCGATCAACTGGGATTATAAACGTGACATTGATATCGACCGGGTTTGGGCTCAAGCCTATCAATTGTATCATTCGGATTTCCAATACGAGATGACGGCTGCTGAAATTCAGGAAAATGAACTGATGAACAATCAGTACAAAACTATTTCCCCGGAAGTGGAACTGGTGCAGAAGTTCTTTTCCCCTGGTACCAGGGAGGACCATGACAAATTCATGACTGCCACAGAGATCTGCCACCAGCTGACCTTAAACCTTTCCGGAAACCTAAGGATCAGCCCGGTAGAAATCGGCAAGGCACTGAAACTACTCGGCCACATTCAGACCCAGGTGCGGAGAAGCGAAGCCCAAACCTTCCCCGAAAAGGGATATTACATTAAACACAATCAACCTACTACTTACTACAAATAGCATTTAAACAATTGATAATCAATTAAATAAAGTGTAGTAAGATAAAATAAATCAAGTTACTACAACCTACTACAAAAAGGGTTTTTGTAGTAAGATGCCCTTTAATTTCTAATAGTCATAAATGACTGAATATCAATTTGTAAACAGCGAAATGTAGTAAGGTAGTAGGTGTAGTAGGTGGTTTTTTAAAAAAATTAAACTTTAAGACCATGAATGCCAAAGAAGCCAATAAAATTTCCATCGTTACCTATCTGGATCAGCTGGGTATCAGACCCAGTAAAGTAAAAGCAGGCTATTGCTTTTACTACTCCCCCTACAGGGAGGAAAGGACGCCTTCATTTAAAGTTCACCCCATCAAGAATCTCTGGGTAGATTTCGGCGATGGCAATGCAGGTGGTACGCTGGTTGACCTGGTTTTGAAAATGAACCCAAATTTCACCATTTCGGAGGCCATCCAGGAAATCGCCACCATAAGCGGATCCTCTTTTTTTCTTCATCCGCCAATTCTATTCAACGCGAAGCCTTCCGAAAAGGAACCACCTGGGATTACCATCTTTAAAACCAAGCCTCTTGGAAACAATCGTGCCATTACGGATTACCTGCACTCCAGGGGCATATCATTGGAGACGGCAAGCGACTTCTGCCGGGAGGTATATTACCGAATTGGGAACAAAAGGTATTTCGGGCTGGGCAACGCAAATGAAAACGGCTGGTCCATACGGAACAAATACTGGAAGGGTTGCACGGCTCAGGGGATTTCGCATTACCGGAACAATGCAGCCGATCTCAGCCTGTTCGAGGGCATATTCGACCTGATGAGCTATGCGGAAATGAGGAAGGCGGAACGGTACCGAATGGATTTTATGGTGCTTAACTCCCTGGCCAGTTTAAAATCGGCCATGCCTGAAATACAGAAATACCGGCAGGTAAATCTGTTTCTGGACAGGGATCAGGCGGGAAGGGCAGCAACGGAGAAATTGACGCAATCCCTTCCCCAAAGCCAGGATTGTTCCGGGATCATTGGTTCGTTTAAGGACCTAAATGAGTACTGGATGAGTAGGGAAAATCATGGTCCAAAAAGATGATGAAACCAGGTAAATTCTGAAGAAAATTTGCCCGCTTTCCTAAATGGCTGCTTTTTCTTTTAACAGCAACCTTTCCTGGCCGGGTTCTGGCTTAACGTAGAGGGGGGCTTAAAAGAGGGTGGCATTTGTTCGATTTCCAAAGCAATTAGTTCTATAGGTGGATATATAGTTATTTGATTAGCAATTAATACGGATATACCAATATTCAATAAAACATTGTGATCCATTGGACCTGTCAGATGGTTGCTTCAAATGCTATCGGTAGCTGTATTTTCCTGTATGCGGCTATTCAAATAGCCGGATTTATAGCTATTCCTGTATCCGTATATATGAAAAAATAGTTAAATATATTTGCTTTTATTTAGATATAAATTTATATTAGTTGGTAAAAATAGGATTATTCATTTAATCTACTATAGTAAAACCGTTCTTATTTACATCCCTGTAGGATGAAAGAACGTCCAAAAACGCACTTTGAATTAACCCTAAAACCCGCTGTGCGCGGTCCTTGCAAGTTGTGTCTTTGTCCGACAAAAAACCTCCTGGTTTTTTTCTGCCAAAAACGAATTTGCCCCTCCTTTTTCCATACGGTTTTGTGGTGGGAGGAGGGGAGGGAAATCCTCGCAACTCGGATTTAAAAATTAAAATTATGAGAAGAGCAACCCAAAATGACCGGGAGAAAGTAGTAACCATCCTGCTGGAAGCATTCAAAAAAAACAAGAGTGTCAACTACATTGCCGGAAAGCAAGAGAAGAAGATCCGCTATTTGATGGAGTATTCCTTTGACAACTGCATGGATACCGGCGAGGTATTTATTTCGGATGATGGCGAAGCTTGCGCCATGATCCAGTTTCAGGATCGGAAAAAGTTCTCCTGGAAAAGCACCTATCTGGATATACAGTTGATACTTAAAACCATCGGCCTGGGAAACATTCCCAAAGCTTTGGCCAGGGAGTCCTTTATCAAAAAGCATTACCCCAGCGAACCGTTTACCTACCTCTGGTTTATTGGTGTAAATCCGGAGCGGCAGGGGAATGGCTTTGGGACGGCCGTTCTGAAGCATGTATTGGATTACTCCAGGACGCTCAACCGGCCGGTCTATCTCGAAACTTCTACCCAGCGAAACCTGCCCTGGTACCAAAAACACGGCATGGAGATTTATACCGTTTCAGAGCGGTTTGGGTTTCCGTTCTATTTTCTTAAAACTGCCTGAACGCCATGACCGTTCTCAATACTGAAATACATATTGTAACCCTTCTGTTTGTAATTCTGGAGACGTTAATGTTTTCCCACCAACTGGTCTTTTACCTGCAAAAGCCCAAAGAGAAAAAGAGAAAATATTACCTGATCCTGCTATTCTTACTGATCATTTACAATATTGCCGGAGGTCTCTTTCCCGACGAAAACCTTCCCATGTCGGTTGTGTTTCAATACATCCTGGCCTATGGGGCCGGTTTTTCCATGGGGGCCTATTTTCCCTATTATTTTTACCAGGCCTACAACATCACCCATCTTGAATTTCATGCCAAATATGGCGTGCTGATCTTCCTGATTTTGCCCTTTATCATTTTCTTCTGCATACTCTATCCACTTGGGTTGGATTTGATGACGGTCATCTATGTGGGAATGATTATTCCGTTTGTCTATGCGTTTTACATGGTTTACAACATCCTTTGGGGCATTCGGCAGCGATACAAAAACAGAAAAGCCTCTTTCGATGCCATTTTATCCTACATTGCCGTAGCCCCCTGGGCCCTGATGCCCTTATTGGCCTACTTGCAGGTAACCCAACTTACAGAGGTACTCTTTACCAACGGCGGATTCCTGATCATCACCTTTCTTTTTTTCCGGAATATGATTGAGGAAAACCGCAAGGACCTAGAAACCCTGGACCTGATCCAAACCAAAAATGAGGAGGAGATTTTCGCCATCCGATGCAAAGGCTTGGGGCTTACCAAAAGGGAAACGGAGATCTGCCAATTGGTCAGGGATGGCTACATCTACAAAGAAATCGGCGATGCCCTGAATATCTCCGAAAGGACCGTCAACAAGCACATACAGAATATTTTCAAGAAGGCTGGAAGTAATAATAAGCTTGACCTGTTGAATAAAATTAGCAGAAGGGTGAAGTCGGCTTGAAGTAGCTTTAGAATTTGAGCATTAATTTTTTGATAATCCTTTAAAGCATGGTTTATTAAGGGTTTTGAAGAATAAACTCGCAACCTGCTCGGTACAGCCCTGAATAATAACATCCTAAAGCCTCCAAAAGCCAATTTCTTTCTGGGGTTCGCAGTCAGGCTATATCTATACCTCCGAGGCATAAAACTTCAGATAATACCACCCTCGCCGACATAAAATTGATTTACTTTTGGCATCCTTAAAGTGGTTAATCCCCTTTCTTATGCTTGTGGGGCTTCAGGGATGGCTTATTTCCGGGAGTGTCCTTATTATCTCGTTGACGCTTGTCTGGTTTTCCCGTTGATACAGCAGTTCTTTTTGGACCTGGTTTAATTCCCATAATGTACCTCCTTTGTTAATTTGACTTTTTATAATGGATAAGGTAATGAAAATGAACAAAAATTTCTACTAAAATCCGGGATTTTTTCCTTTATAGGTTGCGGCAATGAGCAGTAAAAACCCAAATATTACCTGATTTTTCAGTTGATTTGGTTTAACTTTGGTCCATTTTTATCCTTATTTACCTTTTTAAGCCAACGCCTATGATGATAGTATAACCCAAAACCTAGCGCAAACCCTGGAGGCGCAACCTCTCCCCATTCAATCCCAGTCAACCAAACAATCAGGCCCAACGTAAAACCAGCGACCAATGCGGCCAGTAATCCTGAAATCGCACGTTTAAATTCCTTTCTCATAATTTTAAAAATGAATGATTAGAAGGTGCATGTTAAGTTACAACTTTATTTTTGTATGAAAACAAGAGGAGTGTAGGAAATTAGTGACGGCTAAATGATTGAGGAGTTCTTGAGCTGCTTATCTTGAGTGCCAGATTCTGATTTGGTTTATTATCTACTGATACCTCACCGGAAACGGGTTCATTTTTAGTAAAACCAAAAGTAAAATCAACAGGATTGTCGCCGGTACAGCAATGAAATTGATGAACTTTTGCGCCTTAATTCCATTATGGAATGCCCTTTCCAGGCCTGAAAATACCAGTAACCCAATGACTCCGCCTAAAGTGTTGGTCATTAGATCAGTCACATCAAAAGCCCCAATACGGAAGAGGTATTGAAGGTCTTCAACCAGCAAACTAAGCAGGAAAAGGAAGAAATTTTTTTTACCGAAAATCCATCTTGTGAATAAGGCACCGATATAGATGCCAAGCGGCACAAAAACTAACACGTTCAAAATGTTTTCACCGGTAAATATTACCGGTTCATTAAATGGAATGAAGTTGGTACTTTTGATTCCCATAAAAAAAATTGTACTCCTAACTTTAAAATGAAGCAGACCTGGAAATATAACTTACCTCATAATGGTGGTATGCATCCGGATAAACATTAGGTTTCCTCATGAATATCATGGTGTCTAGCAACCTGTAATCCTTTATAGGGTTAATAAATTTTATTACCCCACTAAGAAAGTAAAGTTCACATTATTTCTATTTTTTGGTCCTTCTTAACCTTTCATATGCGGTTCACTCCCGAAGTCCCAAATTATACAAACCAAAAATTTGCTAATTTTTATTTTTTGGTTTTTTCAATCATGTGAGTAATCACATGACTGTGCTCTTTTTGGGGGCTGAACATGATGATTTCCGCATCAGCATTGACCTTAACATTATGCCCGGCCGGCCAAAAGAATAAATCGTTCGCATTAACAGTTTCCTGGTTGCCTCTGGCATCCGTGGTGGTTATTTGACCTCTTAAAACATAGCCCCAGTGCGGACACTGGCATTGGTTTCCTTCAAGTCCTATGAACAGCGGGGTAGTATCAACTCCTGCTGAAAGACTGAAATACTCACCGCTAATTTTACCCAAGCCGGTTGCATCTCCGAAATCTGTTCTCTGGCGGATAACAGCGCCAGGAATTTTCATTTTTACTTCAATGTTTTCTTTTGCAATTTTCATCTTTGTTATTTTAGGTGTGTATGCCATTTTAACGTAATTTCTGCATCCATTTGAAGCAATAAGCGTTTAATATTCATCATTACTTATATTTCCTGGAAGTCATTAGAAATGATAAGCTTATTCAGCAGGTAAAATATTTTGGTTAACCCTGAAAAAATTATTTGGATCGTACTTGTTTTTAATTTTTGCTAGCCTTTCATAATTATCCTGATAACTAGCCTTAATGCGTTCCTGTCCTTCATCCATAATGAAGTTTAAATAAGCACCTCCGGCAGAGTAGGGATGAAGCGCATTCCAATATGCTTTACTCCAACTTGTAATTTTTTCTGCATTTTCAGGATCCGGGTCAACGCCCACAAATACACCCGCATACTTGGCGTCACGGTAAGCCCATGGCGTATCATTTTTACCTACCCGGCTGACTGCACCGCTTATGGGGTACATGTGCATCTGTGAGAGTGGTGTAGGAATTTCGGAGCCGAATTTTTTATGAATTAGGGCCGCTTCCGGTTGAATGTGATTAAAGAAGTCGGCTTTCCAATACCATTGTAATCCCGGGGGCATCATTCCATCAAACAAGGTTTGTACAGACGGATATGGAATTTCTCCCACATGTTCAAACAGTGGATTCATTTCCATTACTGGTTTAAATATTTCCGGGCCATTTTTAACATCACCCGAATAGCACCATATAATTCCACAAAACTTCTGATTATGCAAATGTGGGGGAAATGGAGGGCCGGGAATAATTAAAGTCGCAATAAATCCATTCAATTCATCAGGTGCATTATTTATAAAACCATGGTACCATTCCATTATATCCACTGTTTTTTCAATTGGCCAAAGCGTAGGGCCTGCATATACTGTCTTTACAGGATGAGCTTGGAATTTAAAGGAAGTTACTACCCCAAAATTTCCCCCGCCTCCCCGGATTGCCCAGAAAAGATCAGTATGCTGGTTTTGATTCACAGTAACAAAACTACCATCTGCCAAAACCATATCGGCTTCAAGGAGGTTATCGATGGTTAATCCGTATTTCCGCGAGAGGTGGCCGATACCTCCGCCTAATGTTAAACCTCCAACACCTGTGGTTGAGATTATCCCGGAGGGAACGGCCAGGCTAAAAGGATAGGTAGCATGGTCCACTTCCCCCCAAATATTTCCGCCACCAACACGTACTGTATTATCCGCTGGATTTACCCGAATATATTTAATGCCAGATAAATCAATAACCAGACCATCCTCGCAAATTCCCAAGCCTCCGGCATTGTGCCCACCCCCGCGAACAGCAGTTAATTGGTTGGCATCCCGGCCATAATTAACTGCAGCAATAACATCAGCAACATCAACACATTTTACGATCAGCCTTGGTTTTTTATCTATCATCCCGTTATATACTTTTCGTGTATTTTCATATGCGGGGTTTTGGGGGGAAATTAATTCTCCTTTGAATTTTTCGGAAAACTCATCCAAGATTTCCTTTTGAGATATTTCTATACTATTGGACACAGGATTTTTTTTTAAAATGATCAACTATTTCGACATTATTGCCTCTTTTAACGACCAGAGTATTGCTAGCACATCTTTTTTTGAGGCATCATCAATACTGTGCTTTTCTAACACCTCCATTATATCATCGACTGCATGCATGTAGTCAGCAGCGCTAATATTCATTCCCTGATGGGTATCGGACATATCCCTGCCTTTATAATTAGCGGGTCCACCACTGCCGGCGCTAAAAAAATCAATGGTGTGTTGCCTTATTTTGGGTAGACGTTCAGGTTGATCCCGGTACGGTTTAAAACGCGCACTTCTTGCCGGATTTATCATGTGGGCTTCAAATACATCGTCAACAATTGCTGTAATTCCAGATGTTCCTCCCAATCTCTCAAAAAGTGTCTTTGGTACCGAAGGTAGGGTTTGCGCACCTATTATATGAGTTATAATTAAAAGCAAAACTATGCTTGTTAATGATTTTTTCATGCTGTTGGTTTTATTGGTTTGACACCAAAATTACATCAACCCGAAGTCATTCAATAGCACATATGGTTCTTCTGCAAGCACATTTAGATTAGTGCAATAAATACATGGGTTAACTCCGGTTTGGTGCTTTTGGAGAAATGCAGAAGTCATCACCCTTCCAGGGCGGAATACTATCGAGGGGTAAATTCAAATATTAAAAAATTATAGGATTTATGACAATAATAATTCTGAAGGCATTATCCCATATTTTTTCCGGAAACATTTCGCATAATAGGAAGGGCTGTTAAATCCTGAATCGAAAGCAATTTCAGATACATTACCCTCTTTCTTTCGTAAAAGTTGTAAAGATTTTCGAAGCCTGAAATGGAGTAAAAAAACATTCGGTGATTTGCCGGTTAACCGAATCATTTCCCGGTATAGTTTTGATTTACTGATTCCAATACTTTTCTCGAAATCGTCAACTTTCAATTCTGTATTCTTCCACTCTTTTTCAATGAACTGCATAATGCCAGAAATGAATTTTTCTTCTGTCGGGGTCAGCGTATGTATCAAGTTTCTGTTTAAACCTTTGCCCAGATTCTCGCTTTCGTACAGATACTGTACTTCTGTTGAAATAACAATCTCAGCTATTGATATATACCCCATGTGTTCTGCTGTATGGATGGTATCCTCAAAAATGGATCTTTTTTCGGTTACCGGTATACCAGCATGTAATCCAATACTTAATTCGGTGAAATTAATGTGATACTGGGTCTTGAAAGTCTTAAATTTCTCCTGAATCTCTAAAGCACAAAGAACCGCATGGGTTATAGTCCTGAATGATATTAAAAAGCCATCCTCGCTTTGCTTTACAATGTTACCCTTAAACGACTTTATAACTGCAATCATTTGAAAGCAAACCTGTTGTACATTAATAATACTCAAAAAAGGATTGTATTTTGGAAATGCGTGATGCTCAATACACACCACCATAATGGTCCTAAAGGCCGGATCGTTGATGATATTTAAGTCTGTGTTTAGTGATTTCTCCGGGTCTTCAATTCTGCCTAGAAATGATTCAACAATAACTGGATCCACTTCAATGATTTGATGAGGCACCTCACCATGGGCATGTTTGTGCATTTCAATTATTGCATTTTTATTGGGTGCCTCTACCAAACAAAAGGCCGTATTCCTTGCATCGTCAAACCAATAAGTTAACCCCCTACAGTGAAAAATATGCTGGATTTTTAAGTCTTCCTGGTGAAGTTGAGCAACAATTTCAGCGGTAACAGCTTCAGAAACATCGTGGCGATCCATATATATCGGCATTCCTTAGTCATTTAGTATTAAAATAAATTGACCTTATATTCTATGATTCGGCATACAATACTGCAAAAGTCATAAACAACAGGCTAGTAGCTGCCGGCAGAGCTGTGCTTCTGAATGTAATGAAGTTTTCCATACGATAATGGTCCTTTTTCAATGGCCCTAATTTTTGTCTGAATTGTCTTTCTCCTTTGGGTTTGTCATTTCTTTTTAATTTCTCGTTTACTACATTACCGATTGTATTTATATCTAACAGCGTGTGGAGTTGTATAGCCAATAGGTGGATAGACCTCATTAAATGGATTTTCTATCCACGTTTAATATTAATGATTATTTTTTGAAAATCAATATTCATTTTTAGGACTTTGAATGATTCCAGGAATAAACTACTGAAAATGACATTTCCAATTTCTACTGCGAGGTGAATAGCACTAATAAATCCTGTTGAATCTGTTAAAACGGAGTTGGATGAAAGGAGAGGTAACCCAGCTTACAATCGTATTACTTACATTGGAAGGATTTCTGATAATTACCAGCTATAGAAGACCTGTAATCCAAACACCTCAATCATAAAATTTCAATCAAAAACAATTTTGCTTACCTTTAAGCGATGAAAGGATGGGTATTTCCCTTAGTGTTATTAATCGGCTGGCTCTCCATCGTACCCTGTTGCGACGCAGCAGAGCATGAGAAAGCAGTGGTTGATAGTTGTACAGTTGAATACCGGACAGAAGGCGAGGAATGCCCTGACGAACTCCCTTGCTCTCCTTTTTACAGCTGTGGGGTCTGTGTGGGGTGTATTTTCCCAAAAACCTTACTATTGGATTTAAAGGCTGGTAATCAGCGGGTTTCCTTGTTATTTTTTGACTATTCTTTTAAACTACCAATTGGTGATTTATTTCTTCCTTTGAAGCCTCCTCGAACTTTTTTCAGCTAGACTGATTAACCGTACTCTACCTTGTTTTATTCACCTTAATGCTATCCAAAAAATGAAATATTTATTTGGGCTTATGTTGGTTTTGCTATGGACCAATGAAGCCTTTACCCAATCCGCAGTTGACTACCAGGTTCAGATAATTGATAAGGAGTCAGGACAGCCCCTTCCAGGAGCTACGCTTCAGTTTTTAAATACTACTCTGGCTGCGGTAGCCGATGAAGGGGGAAAGGTCAGTTTCGATTCGATTCCTTCAGGTACATATAACATTGAAGTAAGATTTTTGGGATACCGAACAGCCAAATTGGAACGCAAATTTCCTCAGCAGCAGACGCAACCTGAACTGGTTCCCCTTCACCCACAAGAGAGTGAAATGGAAGCTATCGTTGTCCAGTCTATGCGTTCCAGTCGGGTGATCGAGGATATACCTACTCGTGTGGAAGTCATTGCCGGTGAGGAACTTGCCGAGAAAGGCAATATGAAACCCGGCGATATTCGAATGCTGCTCAATGAAAGTACTGGAATACAGACGCAGCAAACCTCCGCGACAAGCTATAATTCCAGTATTCGTATTCAAGGTCTAGACGGAAAGTATACACAGCTATTGCGGGACGGCCTGCCACTTTATGCGGGTTATTCCGGTGGACTGAGTTTAATGCAGATTCCTCCTTTGGATTTGGCACAGGTGGAAGTTATCAAAGGTTCCGCTTCGACGCTCTATGGAGGAGGTGCCATCGCAGGTCTGGTGAATTTAATATCAAAGCGGCCACAAGAAGATGGAGGCGTAGATCTTATGGTTAATGGTACCTCGGCTTTGGGGCTAGATGCCAGCGCTTTTTATTCTGAACAATTTGAAAGCCTAGGGACCACACTTTTTGTTTCCTATAATAAGGGGAATGCCTATGATCCTTCTTCAGTGGGATTGACGGCGATACCGGAGTTTGAACGATTCACTGTCAATCCCAAGGTGTTTTGGAATCCGAATGAGGACGCTGAGTGGATACTGGGCCTTAACTGGACCAGGGAGGATCGATTGGGAGGTAATTTGGACTACATCGAAGGGGATTCCGTGAACGATCCGTATTTTGAGCGAAATGAAACGGACCGATTTTCTACCCAATTGAGTTTCCAAAAGAAATGGGAAGGGAATAGGGTATTGGAATTTAAAAACAGCCTGAACTTTTTTGATCGAAAGATCTCTTTGCACGATTATCAGTTTGGCGGTAAGCAGTTTTCCTCTTTTTCCGAACTGAATTTCCAAATGCAAAGCGGCAAAACTGAATGGATATCCGGAGTCAATCTATGGACCGAAAATTTTGATCAAAATAGGGGAGACCTGCCCGATCCGTTGGATTATCAGTTGAATACGGTGGGGGCATTTGTACAGAATATTTGGAATATGGCTGAAGTGTGGACATTGGAATCCGGGTTTAGGCTGGATTATCAGAATGACTACGGGCTTTTTCCCTTACCAAGGCTTTCTCTGATGGTGGAGCCTTCTGAGCGATTGACTTTCCGCCTGGGAGGAGGGCTTGGGTACAAATCCCCGACGGTATTTTCAGAAGAAGCAGAACGGATTTCCTTTAGAAACGTTCAGCCTATCGATCCTTCCCAGTTTGACGCAGAACGATCTGCCGGAACCAATCTGGACATCAATTATAAATTAGCATTGGGTGAAGAGCTAACCCTGAATACCAATACCCTGTTTTTTTATACCCAGATTCAGGATCCACTATTATTGGTTTCGGAGGGATCGGAATTTAAATTTCGTCAGCCTGAGGGTCAGGTTCAGACCCAGGGATTGGAACTCAATTTGAAGTGGAACTACCGGGAATGGAAGCTGTTTTTTGGATATACCTTTTCGGATGTCGAGGAACGGCAAGGTGGCATTAGCAAGGAATACCCACTGGTGGCCAAACACAGACTCAATAATGTGCTGATGTATGAAAAGCATGAGGAATTTTGGATTGGACTGGAGGCCTATTATTTCAGCCCACAGCTCTTGAATGATGGTCAGACAGGACAGTCCTATTGGATTTTGGGATTGATGTCTGAGAAGAAGTTTGGGGAGAATATATCTATTTTCCTAAACTTTGAAAATTTTCTGGATACCCGTCAGACAGCTTTTGATACTATCTATACGGGCTCGATCAGCAACCCCCAGTTTAGAGATATCTATGCCCCGGTGGATGGGTTTGTGATTAATGGAGGGGTTAAGTTACATTTATAAATCGGATCAATTAAATTCAGCTTTGTGGTCATAACTGTAAATTATTTTCGAACCGTGAACGAAGGGTGATAATTTGAACTATGGTTATTTATTGCTAGAGGTTATATTGAATTATTACTGATACATCACTCGAAGCATGTTCAATTTTAGTAAAATTAAACTTATGAATATTTGAGTTTTTAAAATTATTATTGCTTTTGAAGCCATTTATCTTTTTAGGAAAACGGTGTTTGTAAAAAATTAATTAGTTTTGATATCTTTCTTCGGAATAACGCTGTATGCCCCATACAATGGTTAATTTGTGATCTAAGAATATATTCGGTATTATTAAATGATTTTGTTTGTTATCCATAAATTAAATAGTATGAGAAATTTTCTATTTTCTTTTCAGGCCCTCTTTTTGGTGGGGTTATTATTCTCTTTTTCAGATCCTGATAGCAATGTCATAGCAACAGGAAAGCAGCCGCAACTTAGTATAGATATTAACGGTGTGGTTAGAACTGTTTTTGGTAGAAACGACAGTATATTTTGTTCTACTTCAAAAGATGATGGAACTTCTTTTTCAAAACCCGTATTAGTGGGTATGGTGTCCCAAATGCACCTGGGGATGACCAGGGGACCTCAACTTGCCAGCTCAAAAAATTACTCGATAATTACTGCCATGGACAAACCGGGAAATATCCATTATTTTCAATTGGATCATTCTAAAGGTATATGGAGCAAAAAGGGCCTAGTAAATGACATTCCTTCCCCTGCACCCGAAGGTCTAATGAGTATTGCAGCAGATAAGCAAAACAACTTTTACGCGGTATGGTTAGATTTACGGAATGACAGAAAAAATAAAATAGGTTTTTCCTCTTTATCTGCAAAGGAAGGCAAATGGGAAGATAATTCAATAATTTATACCTCACCGGACGGGACTGTATGTGAATGTTGTAAGCCAAACATTGCTGTAGCGGGTTCTCAGGTAGTGATTATGTTCAGAAACTGGTTTGACAAATCAAGGGATCTTTATTTTATTCAATCTGCTGATAGGGGTAAAACCTTTGGGTTAGCTCAAAAATTGGGAAATGGCACCTGGAAACTCAAAGGTTGCCCAATGGATGGAGGAGCTATAACTTTGGGTAAAAACTCGGCGATTCATACTGTTTGGCAGCGGGAGGGAAAGATTTTTTATGCACAACCTCTAAAGAACGAGATTCAAGTTGGAAATGGACGTGCTTGCTATATAACAGGCAACAATCATCCTGTAATGACATGGCAGGAAGGTAAAAAATTGAATGTGCAAGAATTGGGTTCTGCAAGTCCCGTTACAATCGGCGAAGGCAGCTTTTTAGTGGCGATCAGAACAACAGATAATAAAATAGTTTATGTGTGGGAAAAAGAGGATACCATAGTTTTTAAAAAAAGCCAGGGAAGTGTTTTATAGGAAACACCAGTTCATTTCTTTTTCCTCGGGCAAAAGCCGGCCTATAGGAGCGATACAGAAAAGCTATAAGAGAATCTATCCTTTTTGAAAGGGCAACTTGTATAAAAATTCAGCAACAAGAGAGGTTTATTATTAAGATAAAACTTTTAGGGGCCGGTCGGTTGCTTCCACAATCTTTTTTCTGATCACAAAATCCCCAAAGTGTTCCTCTTTTTTCCGCTCCTTTGCATAGCTTGCAATGATGGGTTCCAGCTCTTGCAATATGGCATCTTCCGAAAGCATTTCTTTATATAAGGTGTTCAAACGATCGCCGTTATGGCTCGCACCCATATAGAGATTGTACCTTCCAATAGCACGGCCTACAAAGCCGATTTCTCCCAAAGATGATCGGGCACAATTATTAGGGCAGCCGGTCATTCGAATGTTGATTTCATCCTCTTCAAGACCATTTTTCCTCATAATTTCATCCAGCTTGTCAATCAAGGAAGGCAAGTAACGTTCAGCTTCCGCGAAAGCAAGTCCACAGGTATTTAAGGCAACACAGGCCATTGAATTTTTGCGCAGCCCGGTAAGCTTTGGGTTATTGAAAACCCCGCTATCTACCAAAATGGCTTCAATGGATTTTTTATCTTTTCCCTCTACGTTGGCAATAATTAGGTTCTGGTTTCCGGTAAGTCGAAAATCTCCCTTTAGTATTTTGGCTATTTCCCTTAATGCTTTTTTAAGTTGGTAACCTTCCTCATCTTTTATCCTCCCATGTTCTACAAATAACGTGTAAAACCATTTGCCATTTATTCCTTTAACCCATCCATATTTATCACCATTGGTATCAAATTTAAAGCTCCGTGGACTTTCAATTTCCCAACCGAGTCGTGTATGCAATTCATTTACCAACCAATCCAATCCCCTGGTATCGATGGTATACTTGAACCGGGCATTTTTCCTGTCTTCCCGGTTACCAAAATCCCTCTGGATAGCGATAATTGTTTCGGCAACTTCAATAATTTTATCTTTTTTGACAAATCCTATTACGTCTGCCAGACGCGGATAAGTAGTTTTGTCACCAAAAGTACTTCCAAGTCCACCGCCTACACATACATTAAATCCCTTTAATTCATTATTTTCTTTAATGGCAATCAGACCTATATCGTTGGCAAATACATCAATATCATTATTGGGGGGGATAGCTATGGCAATCTTAAATTTTCGGGGTAGATAATGTTTATGATATAAAGGCTCCACATCGGGGCTTCCGGCCACTTTTTCCTTATCCAACCAGATTTCATGGTAAGCGGTAGTTTTAGGAAGAAAGGCCTCGCTTAAATGGCCAGCCATTTCATACACTTCCTCATGGATGGGCGACTGATAAGGATTTGGACTGCACATCACGTTCCTGTTAACGTCACCGCAGGTTGCGATAGTGGTTAACAACGTCTCGTTTACAGCTTTGATTGTTGGTTTAAGGCTGCGTTTTAGGATCCCATGGAACTGAAACGACTGTCTGGTGGTAAGTTTCATGGTGCCATTGCCATTCTTATCTGAAAGTTCATCCAAAACAAGCCATTGTTCAGGAGTGGTAATTCCACCCGCTGCCCTCACCCTTACCATAAATTGGTAAAGGGGTTCCAGTTTCTGCTGTTTACGCTCACTATCCAGGTCCCGGTCATACTGCTGATAGGATCCGTGGTATTTAATAAGCTTCGTATCGTCCGGATCTAGGGCACCCGTCAGGGAATTGCTTAAGCTCTCCCTAATGGTTCCCCGCAGGAAATCACTTTTATCTTTTATGAATTCATCTTCTGATAGTTTCGGATTATCCAATCGCTCTTCCATAAACAATTTTATTCTTTTCTGTAAAATACATTTATCCGCTGTTAACGCAAAATCAGGTTGTGCTTCTATTAATGGAATTTCAACCATTGGGAAATTATCAACCCGAAAGATCTCTGCGGTTGAAGCAATGTGCATTTTCAGTTTAAGTTAACTGTGTGTTATCTAATAGACATCTGACTGATAACGTTTTGATACCTGAAGATACTTTACATATTCTTCCGCTTTTTCAGGGGTTACCCCCCCTTGTTGCTGAATAATTTCCCTTAACGCCAAATCCACATCTTTGGCCATTTTTTTGGCATCGCCACAAACATAGAAATGGGCTCCTTTTTCCAGCCAGTCATAGAGCTCTTTTCCTTTTTCCATCATCCTGTGCTGCACATAATACCTTTGCTCCTGGTCCCGGGAAAAGGCTACATCTGCTTTTGTGAGTATACCTTCTCTAAGGTACTGCTGCCATTCGGTTTGATAAAGAAAATCGGTAGTGAAATTGCGATCTCCAAAAAAGAGCCATGAGGGACCTTTTTTCTCCGAAACCTCACGATGTTGCATAAAGGCCCTGAAAGGGGCAACTCCTGTACCGGGACCTACCATGATTACCGGAGTCTCGGGATCTGTAGGAAGCTTAAACCTACTGTTTTTATCGACAAAAACTTTGACTTTATCATCTACCTGAAGCCTGTCGGCAAGGGTCGCAGAACAATGTCCTTCTTTCTGCCTGCCAAAGGCGGAATAACGCACTACAGATACACACAGGTGCACTTCATCTTCCACAGCATCCTGCGAAGAGGCTATGGAATACATACGGGGTGTATTTTTTCTTAATACAGAAAGCAACTCGTTTGCCTCGAATGTATGAGGCTCCTCTTCCAGTAAATCTAAAAAATCACGTCCAGGCAGGTATTCCAGAATTTTCATATTATCTGACAGAACCTCCTTTAGCATACTGCTCCCTGTTAATTCCTCATATTTTGATAAGTTTACCCTCGAAAGCGGGGTAAGCTCATAATCATAAGTGAGCGCTTCTTTCAGGCTTTTTTCGCCCTTATGACTTTGTACTTTTTCATTTCCTGAAAGGTTGGCAGCACCTAACACCTTCTCTATAAGCAAAGGAGGATTGGCTCCATAAACCCCCAACGCATCACCTGGCTCATATTGCAATCCTGAACCTTCCAGATCCAGCTCCAGGTGTATGTTTTCCTTGGATGATCCCCGCCCATTCAGTCTCACCTTTTCCAGAATGGTTGCCTCAAACGGATTGTTTCTGGAGTATTTTTGTTCCCTAACCGGGACGGCAGTATTGATTTGTGTCTCTCCGGTAGAACCTGCATCTACAGATTTTGAAAGCACCTGGAGAAAAGTCTGTTGCCATGCCTGGGCATCTTCTTCATAATCCACATCACAATCCTGGCGGTCGATTACGCACTGAGCACCGAGTTTCCCTAATGCATTATCAAAATCTTTCCCTGTCTGGCAAAAATCAACATAGCTGCTGTCGCCAAGGGCCAGTACCGAAAATCGCACATGTGAAAGATCAGGCGCTTTTTTGCTGTGCAAAAAATGATACAGATCCTCTGCCTGTACTGGAGGTTCTCCCAAACCGTGGGTACTTACAATAACCGCAAGATTAGTGATCTTCTTAAGGTTCCGGGGTTTAAAGGAAGCCATATCAGAAACTTCCGTTTCTATGCCCATCTCTTTCGCCTTTGAGGCGAGGCTATATGCCAAACCCTCGCTATTTCCCGTGTGGCTTCCAAACAAAATGTTGAGCTTTTCAGCCTGGCTTTCAGAGGCAGCATTTTTAGAAGCAACAGGTGGTTGATCAACCGTTTCCATTGTTGCAGTAGAACCCTGGCCGATACCTGAAAAATATCCGCTCAGCCACTGAAGCTGTCCGGAATCCAATCCCGACAGTGCTTCATTTAATTTTTCTGCCTGCGTATCATTGAACGGCCCTCTTTCCAATCCTTTCTTTATATTCATGGTAACAAAATTAGCGTGCAAGAAATTAATATACCAATTGTAAATATTAATATTGGATAACCATTGGTTATAGGGAGAGCAATGTAAAATGATAACTGAAGGATCCAGCGACCTCAAATCTGGCTCATTTTCAAAAGGAAATATCCTAAATTAAAATTCTTCCAAAATAGGCAATGGACTGATTATCCTGTTATTTCTCTTACCCTTCTATAATCAAAAATTATGGTTCCTAATTAAAAATTGGATGATTAATGCGGGGAGTCCCCCTTCGGGTCCCTGAGGCGTTATAAAGTAGAAATCCCGGTGGATTTGCAATTTCTTTATCTCGATAATCTTCAGGGTTCCATTTTTCAGCTCGTCGAGGATTGCATGTAAAGACACAAAAGCCATACAATCAGAATGCTGCATATAGGATTTAATAGCTTCAGTACTTCCCAGCTGCATTTCGACCTGCAGTTCAGCCAAGCTAATTCCCTTTTGCTTTAACGCATCAGCAGTTACTTCCAGCGTTCCCGAGCCTGGTTCTCTCAATAAGAGAGGAATTTTTTTTAGCTCTTCCGGCATGATTTCGTCTTTTTTTGCCAACGTATTTTTACTGCTGCACACCAGTACAATTTCGTCTTTTAGGAATGGCGTATAGTGAATTTCCCGGCGTTTGGATTTACCTTCAATCACCCCAACTTCAATTTTTTTATTAAGCAGGGCCTGCTCAATCTGCTCAGAGTTTCCACTGAACAGTTCTACCCGTACATCCTGGTGAATCTTGTGAAACCGGGCCAGTAAAGGGGGTAAAATATATTGTGTAATAGATGTACTCGATCCTATATGGAGGATACCTTTATAGGTTTGATTGATTTGATTTAGATCGAATTCTATCTGTCTGTATATTTCCTGTATCTCTTCGGTATGTTTTAGAAGCACCTCTCCGGCAGGAGAAAGCTGAACCTTATTGCCTCTTCTGTCGAAAAAGGCAAGATCAAATTGGTTTTCCAGTTCCTTTATATGCTTGGTCACCGCCGGTTGCGTTATATGTAATTCTTCGGCAGCTTTCGTGAAACTTAACCTTCTGGCGACAGTATTGAATACTTTAAGACGGAAATCGAACATATATAAAAATACCCATAAATGTTATTAGCGGCTAATTTTAATAAGGTTTTTGTGAAAGGTATTTGGCCTTCAAAACTTCCTGATTCCTGAATTTAATCCAACCAGACCTTAACTGTGAACCCGAAATGCTTAAAACGTATCAAAGGATACTTGAACAATTGAGAGGTTCACAACTTGTCCCGCCAAGTGGGATCCGGCCGTGCATTAATCCTGTGGAAGCCTTCTGTGAGAGGTGATATTCCCCTTTGCCTTCTCAACTGGGGCATCGTGCTTTTCATCCTTTGTATTTTGTTCTCACATTGCCAACAGGTTAAAAACTATATATTTATCCGGGTCTTCATCTTACATTCCGTGTCCGCCTTTGCTTGCGGGTGACCTTAACTGAGAGCAATGTGTATGATTTATTATCTGTAAATTACCAACCGATACTTAAAGAAGCATAGGCTCCAATTATTAAAATTGGCAATAATTCGTTAAACTTGTAAGTTGATGAAATTATTTACTCAAATAAAGGCCTATTTAGTGATTGTTATCATGCTATTCGGTATGATGCACAATGCCTTTCCACACGTTCATCATGAGCATGACCTTGATGAGCATACGGTACTGGTTGGAGAATCACATCATCATCATCATTCAGACCACCATCCTCATTCAGATGAAGAGGAAAATGATGACGAGGAAAAGGCCTTCTTTGATTTTCTTTTTAAGAATCATTCTCACACCAAACACACGCATCAACATACCCCTTCCCCTGTTGAGCATGTTAAAACAGTAAAGCAGGTTTTGGCTAAGTTTTTTGGGGCTAATGATTCATGGGAGTTTTCTGCAATTGAAACTGA
The DNA here is from genome assembly GCF_011290685.1 of Cyclobacterium plantarum. GTDB lineage: Bacteria > Bacteroidota > Bacteroidia > Cytophagales > Cyclobacteriaceae > Cyclobacterium > Cyclobacterium plantarum. The sequence continues at coordinate 586,210 of NZ_JAANYN010000002.1, read as the reverse complement.
TATTGGATTGCACAGCTATGTGCTTTTCAATGATATTGGATTAGAAGCTCCCAATTTAAATTCCAACTCACTTCGGGGGCCCCCTTCTTTAGGATAATTGTTTCTGGCAAGTATGGACCTGTTACGGAGAGACGTAATTGTGTGCTCCGCGTCATTAGATGAATCCTAAAAATCAATTTACATGTATAAAAATATTGTGTTCGCTCTTAGCGGATGCTTGTTGGCATTTGTGGGCTTTGCTCAATCGCCATCCATAGAAAGCATTCTGAAACGGGTCGAACAAAACAACCAGGAATTAAAAGCAATGTCCGAATATGTGGAGAGCAAAAGACTTGAGTTGAAATCAGGCAATAATCTACCCGATCCCCAATTAGGAGCTTATTATCTTCCTTTTGGGGAGCACAATAGGGGTGATTACACTGAGTTTCAGATTAGTCAATCTTTTGAGTTTCCAACAGTTTACAGTGCCCGTGGTAGTCTTATTGACCAACAATCGGCTCAATTGGAATTGGAGTACCAAGTGAAAAGGCAGGGTATACTGGCAGAAGCCAAAAATTACTGTCTGAATCTTATCTACCTGAATAAACGAATGGATACCGAAACGCTTCGAGTGGAGCAAGCCAGGCAAGTGTTTGATCAGGTGCAGGAGCTTTATGAAAAGGAACAGGTCGGTATCCTCGAACTGAATAAAGCTAGAGTGGCCTGGATGCAGGAGCAGTTCAAAATTCAACAGATTGAGAGTGACGTAAAGAACACGCTTTTGCAGTTGAACAACCTGAATGGTGGTAATGAACTGAGCTTCACGCAAGACGAGTACAGTGAATCATTGGTTTTGGCGGCAAAAGATGCTTTATGGCAGGAAAAGCAGGTAATAGACCCTGTTCTGACCCAGTTGAAACAACAAGAGGCTATTGCTCAGCAGTCATTGAGTCTGGCTAAAAACAAATCCTTCCCAAATCTAACTGCTGGCTACAATAGTCAGGGTGTTGCCGGAGAGCGGTTTTCCGGTATTTATGCTGGCGTTACCATTCCCTTATGGAGTAACCGAAATAAAGTGAAAGCAGCTCAATCACAGTTGGAATTTCAGCAGTCCTTTAATTCATCAAAGACGCTTCAAGCCCACACGTCTTTTGAGAAGCAGTACAATGCTTATGAAATCATGCTTTCAAAATTTCAGGATTATGAGGCTACTCTTTCCGGCCTAAATAGTGATAAATTGTTGCTGCAATCCTATCTGTTGGGTGAGCTTTCATTCATTGAATACTATATGGAGCTTCAATTTTACCGACAGGCTTATGATGCCATGCTGGACATGCAATACCAACTTTATATATCGCAAAATCAACTCTTAAAACATCAATTGTAAATCCTTTAAAACGTATCAAAAATGAAAATTTCAAATATTCTTATCGCATTAACTTTTGTATTCGCCGTTGCCTGTAAGGACAAAAAAAACAATGATGAGCATGGACATTCTCATGACACAGAATCACCTGCACACCAGCATGATGAAGCTAGTGAAGATCATGGACACAGTCATGGTGATGGTGAACATGAACACGAACATAATGAGCAGGAAGAGTTTACTGTTGGCAGTGACTCCACTCAAGAAGAGGAGGAAGGCACACATACGCATGAGGATGGTAGCACCCATCACGATCATTAATCTTTAAAATAGAAGTGGATATGCGATATATAATAGTAACACTTTCTTTGCTGGTGTTTTCATGCCAATCAACGGAAGATCATGGACATCCACATGGTGAAGATGGCAGTCATTTGCATGAAAGTGATGGGAAGCCCGCAATGGATTTTACAGTTTGGACAGAACAAACGGAATTATTTGTGGAGTTTCCTGCACTGGTGGTGGGTGAAACAAGTCGATTTGCAGCGCACTTTACGTTGCTGGATGGGCATCAGCCTGTGAGAGAAGGGAGTGTAACTGTAAGTTTAATCAAGGGAGATAAAGGCATTCGCCATTCGGTGGATGCCCCTTCTTCTCCGGGAATTTTCGGACCGTCACTTCAGCCCAAAGTAGCAGGAGGTTATCGGTTGGTTTTTGAATTGAAAACTCCTACCTATTCTGATAGGATTACACTAAAAGACATTACTGTTTTTGCGACTGTAGAGGAAGCTGAGGTGGCTTTGGCTGGTGAGGAAGAAAACGGCAATGCCATTACCTTCCTGAAAGAGCAAGCCTGGAAGATGGAGTTTCAAACAGCTCCTGTATTGAAAAAAGAAGTGTTTCAGACGATTCCAACATCGGGTGTTTGGAAGGTAGCTCCTTCCGATTATCAAACGCTGGTAGCTCCTGCAGCCGGACGAGTGAGCTTTGGTTCAGGAATATTGACAGCGGGCAGTCCGGTGAAGAAAGGTCAGGAATTGATGACGATTAGTAGTACAGGGCTTACAACCAACAATCTGAGTGCGGAGATTCAGAAAGCCAGGGCAGATTATGAACAAGTCGAATCTGAATATGAGCGAAAGAAGGAATTGTTCGAATCGAAGATTGTACCCAAATCAGAATTTGAGCAGGTTAAGCAAAGGTATCTGGTAGCAAAAACCAACTACGAAACATTGAGTAGTGGATATAGTGCAGGTGGCAAACAGCTGACCGCTCCAATGGATGGATTTATTAAATCCATTCAGGCGGTAAATGGTGGTTTTGCCAATCAGGGCGATGCGTTAGTTACAGTGACCAGCCATAAGAGTAGCTTGCTCGAGGTACAGGTTAGTGCTAAATACAGTGCCGGCCTTCAAAACATCCAAAACATTTGGTATCAACCCAAGCAAGACACATGGTCGAGCCTGAATGAAAAGGGTGGGAAAATACTTTCTGTTGGTAAAGAGGTGGAAGCCGATCAACCATTGATTTCTGTTTATGCCGAGGTAAACGAAGGCGTGGAAATGCCGGAAGGCAGTTTCACAGAAGCACAACTGGCTATTGGCAATGGAGGTGAAAGTCTGGTAGTTCCAATTTCTTGTTTGATGGAAGATTACGGCAACTACTCCGTGATTGTCCAACTGTCCGGAGAAAGTTTTGAAAGAAGAAATGTCTCTATCGGCAAACGAAATGGTAGTGAAGTAGAGATTATCAAAGGTTTGTCCGAGGGAGAAGTGGTTGTCACCAATGGGGCTTATCAGGTAAAAATGGCATCCTTGTCCGGTCAGGCACCTGCACATGGGCATGCTCATTAGTTTAAATCATTTAAATCATAAACATCATGGAACGTAGAAAATTTATTCAAAACTCAATGATTATCGGTGGGGCATCTATCCTGCCAACCTCAAGTGTCCTCGCTCAAAGTGTAGAGCAAGGGGTAATTGATAAACTTATGGATGAAAATGGGAATTTTGTTCAGGCTGCTTTGCCTTATGCAAATAACTTCCTGGAACCCTGCATGGATGAAGAAACACTTTATTTACACCATACTTTTCATCATGGCGGTGCGGTAAAAGGAGCTAATAAGGATTTGGAAATGATCAACAAAGCTATGGAAGAAGGAAATTATGATCTGGTGGAACACTGGACGGGTAAATTGTCTTACCACTTTTCCAGCCATATCCTGCACTCCATCTTCTGGACTAACCTCACCAATAAAAAGAATGACCCCAAAGGGACCTTATTGAAATACATCGAGAAAAGTTTCGGGACACTTGATAATCTCAAGGCCCTGCTTGGGAAAGTTTCAAAATCAGTGGAGTCAAGTGGGTGGGGAATTCTGGCTTATCAACCATTCACAGACAGGTTGACTGTTTTGGGTTGTGCAGATCATCAAAAATTGACTCAGTGGGGGTGTATTCCCATATTGGTTATTGATGTTTGGGAACATGCCTATTATCTGACTTATCGCAATCGAAGAGGCGAATTTGTTGATTGTGTGATGGATATTATCAATTGGGACAATGTAGCACAGCGATTGGACATAGCGCTAAAAATTCGATAACATGCTGAATAAGATATTATCGATTTCACTTCAAAATCGATTGATGGTGCTGTTGGCTGCTGTGGTGTTGAGCGTGACGGGATTGTATATCGCCCGAAACATGAACGTGGACGTATTTCCTGACCTTACGGCTCCTACAGTGACCATTTTGACGGAAGCTCATGGCATGGAATCCGAGGAGGTAGAAAAGTTGGTGACTTACCAATTGGAAACGGCCATGAACGGCTCACCCAATGTGCGAAGAATCCGTTCATCTTCTGCTTCCGGAATATCCATTGTGTGGGTAGAGTTTGAATGGGGTACGGATATATACAGGGCCAGGCAAATTGTAAGTGAACGCATCCCGATGGTGCGTGAGAATCTGCCTTCCGGTGTAGGTTCGCCTACTATGGCTCCCATTTCTTCCATCATGGGTGAAGTGATGTTATTGGGTGTTCGGTCGGATAGTTTATCTCCGATGGAACTACGAACACTTGCTGACTGGACGATCCGGCCAAGACTCAAATCCATTGGCGGTATTGCCAATGTGATTGTCATTGGTGGCGATTACAAACAGTATCAAGTCTTAGCCAATCCCGAGAAGCTGAAATATTATGATGTGACACTTGGCGAATTAATGGAAAAAGTACAGGAAAGCAATGTGAATGCTCCCGGTGGTTTTCTGAATCAATACGGCAATCAGTACATCATCAAAGGAAGTGGCAGAGCTTACTCTGTGGAACAGCTGGAAGAGGCGGTAGTAAAAAGTGTGAATGGACAGTCCATCAAGATTACGGATGTTGCAACAGTACAAGTCGGTGCTGCGGACAAGATCGGTGATGGGTCGTTGAATACCGATCCTGCCATAATCCTGACTATTTCTAAGCAGCCGGATGTCAACACACTGGAATTGACTGAAAGACTTGATGAAGCGATTGCGGATTTAAATACTACTTTGCCCGAAAGTGTGGAAATAAAAAGCCATATTTTTCGTCAGGCAAATTTTATAGAAGCTTCTATTGACAATCTGAACCAGACCTTATTGGAAGGAGCATTCTTTGTGCTGGTGGTGTTGTTTATTTTTTTGATGAACTGGCGAACGACTGTCATTTCGTTGGTAGCCATTCCGGTATCCTTGTTAGTCTCCATTATCGTGTTAAAGCTGTTGGGCTATACCATCAATACCATGAGCTTGGGCGGAATGGCCATTGCCATAGGTGCGTTAGTTGATGATGCGATTATTGATGTGGAGAATGTCTTCAAGCGATTGCGGGAAAACATCCGCAAACCAAAGGCTGAACAGTTACCCGTTCTTAACGTGGTAAAAGATGCTTCCGTGGAAATTCGTAGCTCTATTATCATTGCTACGCTTATTATCATAGTATCGTTTGTGCCTTTGTTTTTTTTGACTGGAATGGAAGGTCGATTGCTTCAACCGCTTGGAATTGCCTTTATTACTTCGGTATTGACTTCCCTGATTGTAGCGGTGACTGTGACCCCTGTGCTTTGTTCCTATTTGCTTAAAAGCGAAAAGGTTCTCAGCAAGCAAGCAGAAGGAACGAAGGTAGAGCGCTGGCTGCAAGTTCGATATGCAGGAACATTGGAAAAGGTGTTGAAATTTCCCAAGACAGTGATTGGCTTGACCGTTGGAGCATTTATTATCAGTTTGATTCTTTGGACCCAATTAGGCCGTAGTTTCCTTCCTGAGTTCAATGAAGGTTCTTTGGTAATCAGTGCAGTAGGCGTGCCTGGTATGTCCCTGGAAGAGAGCAACAAAAACGGCAAGCTGATTGAACAGCTACTTTTAGAAATGCCTGAGGTAGAAGTAGTCACTCGTAGAACCGGACGTGCCGAACTGGATGAACATGCACAGGGCGTGAATGCAGCTGAAATAGATGTGCCCTTTACCCTTGATGGAAAATCCAAAGAGCAACTCTTTGAAGAAGTACGAACAAAGTTGAGTGTAGTGCCTGGTGTGAATATTACTTTGGGACAACCTATTGCACATCGTATTGATCACATGCTTTCGGGTACACGTGCCAATATTGCCATTAAGGTATTTGGGGATGACTTGCAGCGACTTTTTGAGTTGGGCAAAAGTGTGGAAACCAATATCAAGTCTATTGAAGGGATTGCAGATGTGGCAGTAGATCAACAAGTAGAAGTACCTCAAATCCGTATTAGTCCTAAACGGCAGATGTTGGCCGCTTATGGGATGACCGTCGGTGATCTGATGGAGCAAGTGGATGTGGCTTTTGCCGGAGAAAAGGCAGGAGAAATCTACGAAGGGCAACAATATTTTGACCTGATTGTCCGCTTTCAAAAAGAGTCTAGAAACAGTATCGAAGCCCTACAGTCTGCTTTGATCGCTTTGCCGAATGGAGGTGAAATCACTTTAGATCAATTGGCAGTAGTAAGCTCTGTAAGTTCTCCTAATACCATTTCACGAGAGAATGTAAAGCGAAAGATTGTGGTAGCAGCCAATGTACAGGGCCGTGACTTACGAGGGGTAGTCAATGAAATTCAACAAATTGTTGGGTCGAATATTGATTTACCCCAGGGCTATCGGGTGGAGTATGGCGGTCAGTTTGAGAGTGAAGCAAAGGCTTCTCAATTGCTGCTCATTACTGCGGTGGTAGCTATTCTCATCATCTTTCTTTTGCTCTATTATGAGTTTCAGGACGTCAAGCTTTCCTTCATTGTCTTGATCAACCTGCCATTAGCGCTGATTGGTGGGATTTTTATTGTGTACTTCACTTCCGGTATCATTAGCATTGCGGCTACCATTGGCTTTATCAGTTTGTTTGGTATTGCTACCCGAAATGGTATTTTGCTCGTTTCCCGCTATGAGGATTTAAGGAAAGAAGGAATGCAAGGTTTTGAATTACTTAAAACAGGAGCATTGGACAGATTAAATCCAATTCTCATGACAGCCTTTACCACGGGGCTTGCCTTGATTCCGCTTGCATTGAAAGGAGGCGAACCAGGCAATGAAATTCAAAGTCCCATGGCCGTGGTGATTTTAGGAGGCTTGCTTTCTGCTACTTTGCTTAATCTGCTGGTGATTCCCTGTGTGTATGAGCTGGTGACGAAGCGGAAATAATTAGAACGTTTAAAGGTCAGGCAACTGTTCGGTAGTTCCGAATGGCTGCTTTTTATTTAAGAACCTTAGTATTCCTACACAGGTGGAGTACCCCTGGCTGAGCCGGGCCAGGCTGTTCCGCAGCCAAGCAATTGGCAAATCCTGTCATTCCTAATCCCAGAGGAGGTATGCGGCGGGAATGGCGGAAGTTAAGAAAATACCTGTGAACCTGAGCTCGACGATAGAAAAGTACGAGTTGTTTGTAGAGATGCCTCCCAAAGAAAAGGGGAAATTACCTGATAAAACAAAACCATCATCTAGTCAAACCAAATCTAATTTTCAGCCAGTCCCCCTTAATCAAGAGGGCAGCGCCTGTCCCGACCAAAGTCTGGAGGGATTTCAATAGGAATAACAAAGTTTGACAAAACATTCAGTATTCGGGTTGAACCCAAAATATGCAATAGGACTTCTATTGATTCCATAAAAAAAGGCTGATTCTATTACCAAACCAGCCTCCTTAATGAACCAAACTTATTTTAGTTGATGGTGATGTCCCAGGTGATATCAATGTCGCTTTCTCCGTCTATTGAAGTTGAGGAAGCTGATTTAATATCCGGTTGGTGTTTGAGTATAACTCTGAAAACACCAGAGGCTGTATCTCCCGTCGTCCAGGTAGTTTCCAGTCCAAGTGGTTGACTGTTGGTGTCCGAATCTTCATAATTCACCGGATTATCCCTGTTCCCACTGCCAATGTTCCCATCACCAGTAGGGTCTGAAAATAGCCCGCTCGTCCAACCAAAAAAGAACATGTGTTCATCCGCTTCTTCTTCTACTTCTTCAGAAATAGATTCACCCTCTATGCTATTTTCTAAATCCAATTCCAGGGCATAGGTGGTATTTGAGGCCAGAATAATGTTACTTATTATTTCAAGTTCTTCAGGGCCCTCTCCGTCAGGATCCTGGGCAACGGCAATAATAGCTGACCCACCTCCAATTGGCGTAAAAGTTAATGTCACATCCGTTATAATTTCTTCTTCGTTTTCAATTTCAGGTGGTTCGTCATCGGTACATCCTGACATTGTCACTAAACCAAATAGCAATCCCAGGCCAAATAAATAATTCAATTTTCTCATACTGTTTTTTCTTATTGTTTCAACATTAGTTTGCAATTTTAATAAATTTGCAATAATGTTGCAAATTTTAGAATTTATATTTAACAGATAAGCTAAAATTAATTCCCAGGTCGTCTGCAAAGTACCTTAACCTATCCGTATAAGTCCTATAAGAAGAGTTAAGAAGGTTTTCTACTTTAAAAAGAAATGAAAGTGGTTTATAATCCGCTGACCATACTAAGCTCGCCAGCAGGTAGTCGTCAGGCGGAGGGAGAAAATCAAAGTTCGACCCATCTTCAGCAAATAAGTTCTCCTCATTTAGCTTGGCGTCCAGTAAATCCCGGACGCTTATAACCCGCGGGGCACGTCCCTGCTCGAAGAAATAATTGAGCATTATGCCAGATTCTATCGACGATAATGGTCCCCACTTCCTTTTCTTGAAATTAATACCATAACTAATGTTGGTTGGAGGTATCCCAATTAGGTAATCACCATTCCCCACGTCCCTGGCCCATAAATAATTGGCACGTATTTCAGAATACCAATTTTTGTTATGATTAACGTGGGCACTGAAATCGGCCCCTGCGAAAAGGGCGTCTAATTGCTCGAATAAAAAGAAAGGGAAAGCTCCCCTTACGGTGGTAGTAATTCCACCAGGTCTCGAATAGATGTAATTGGCTACATAGTTTACATAGCCTGTAAGCTCGGCATCCCAGACAGGGCTTCTCCATTGATAGCTACTTACCCATTTTAAACCCATTTCAGAAGGAGCTGGTTTTTCCTTTTCAGTCAGGATATTATTGGTAATTATATTATTGTTCTCATCCAATTCAAATCTCAACAGGCCATACTCAATGGTAGACTGATGGCGGCCAAAAAAATATAATTCAGAAATATTGGGAGGTCTCCAGGCCGTACCAATATTGGTTCTGAAAGTTTGGTCTGGAGTGATCTCACTTCTGTAGCCAAACGTTACTGAAGCGTTTTGATAATTGATATCATTATTGTAGATATCGTTGTCTGGTTCACGGCCAATCACGGATGAAAATTGATAATCGTATCTAATACCTAACTCTATCCAATCTTTTTGGCTAAGTTGTCGGTTTTCAATCATGTAAACCCCAATACGAGAATTATTATAGTTGGGTACGAAGGGCACCGTGTTGGTGCCAGGAATATTATTATTGTCCTGATAAAGTGTCTGTACGCCCAAACTACCCGTCCAGTTGCCAATTTGCGGATGCTTCCAATCTATATCCAGTGTATGGCTGAATAATTCCAGGTCAATGGCTGGTCGTGAATTATTGGTACCCCTTCTTACATCAAACTCCTGCCGTTGATTGATTTGAAAGGCATATTGCATTTCCAGCAATTGGTTTTGTCCGTTCCATCTGCCTTTGAGCTTAAAAAGATCATGCTTAACAGTTTGTTTGGGATTGTTGATCTGATAAGAAAAACGCTGAGTGTCTGGTGGTACCTCACTTTCTATGGCATTGATCAAATCATCAAGATTGCCGGTTACAGAAGCTCTCAAAATACCCAATTCCTGGTCAAAGTGAGAGTAATAGAAGTTCAAATCCACATTGGCAAAATGATAACGGGCACCCAATGCCAAACTTTTTTCCTTCTTTCCGGTATTTGTTAATTGGTAGTTTGGAGTGCTCAAATCACCTTGTTGAAGCCAGGAGACCTGTGCCATTACGGCCGTCCGTTCAAAACCTTTTTGCAGTTCCATACTTCCTTCTGCTGAATTTCCATTGGATTTTCCCATTACAGCCATGGCTCCACGCAGAGGCTGCATAAGCTCTAATGGAGGGTTGTCAATCAACAATACCCCACCAAGTGCATCTGGTCCATAGCGTACAGTTGCAGCCCCCTTGATTACCTGCAAATTGCTAATTAGCGAAGGGTCTATCTCGGGTGCGTGTTCAGCGCCCCAATTTTGAAATTCATGACGGACGCCATTGTTGATGATCAGGATACGGTTACTACTTAGCCCGTGTATAACCGGCTTTACAACGTTTTGGCCTGTTTTAATGACGGTTACCCCTGAAATATTGCTGGCCAGGTCGCCCAAAGAACCGGATTGGTTCTGCTGCAGATCTTTGACAGAAATAGAACTGACTGTACCTGATTGCAGGTCACCAATAATTTGCTCACCTTCAACAACTATACTCTCCAGGTTGACATCTGTTGGAGCCAAATAGATTTTCGGCAGTTCGTGATAGATATCGTGATGATGGATAACTTCTTTGTACCCAACAAAAGAAAATATAAGGTCAAACTCTTCCATGCAAATGTCGGTAATTTCAAAATGTCCAAATTCATCCGCAACAGCACCCTTTTGTGTTCCCGCTATATGCACGTTACCATAGGGCAAAGGCTGTTGATTAGAAAGATTATACATGGTGCCTTCTACCTTGTATTGGCAATCATTAGACTGTGCTACTGAAAAGTAACTTATCAGTAAAAAACAGCTTGAAAGGCAAACTTTTAGCATATACGAATCCAGTGTATGAAATTTTATTTTCATGAATAATTTAAATAAGGAAGCACCTAATATTTTATTAAACGCAACAGTATTGCAATTTATAAATGTTAATCCACTCTGAAAATCTTATGGCTTATTTTAATAAAAGAATGTTTTTGACTGGAAGGTAAAGAGGATGGATGGTGACAGGGTGAAGATGTATTTCATTTAACTCATTTAATTGTTGAAGGTTTTTACTATAAAAATTTAGTTTTTTGGATCTCCTTTTGACTGGGTTTTAAGGTTAATTATATCAATTTTATTCTTTAAATTCATCTGTTCATTTTTGGCCCTGAGTTGCTACGCTTCTGGACAGACCCTGATTCAGTTGAGTGTTCAGGGCAGACTTGATCCAAAACAAACCAAAAAGATCAAGGCTCTATAAAAATCTTAACGCAAAATGATTCAGTCCCTGGCCAAACAAAAATTAAACTTCGCCAAAAAAGGCGTCAAACATATTTTTGTTTTGAACCCGAAATAGGAAATAGGCACTCCATTACGTAATAGAATCACTTCGAAATAGAGCTTTTTTCGACTTCACCCTAGCTAATTCCATGCCTCAGTCTGCAAATAGCCCACTTTTATTGTGATTATACCACTCATTACGAGGCTTTTAGACTTGAGTTCGATTAATAAAATCTACGAAACCCGACTATTCCGAGATGTTCCCTGGACATATCTGATATGAATTTAATTTGAATAATTATTTAATAATTAATATTTGATGAATTAACTTTATTAAATCTATACAATATTTAAAATAAACGCTTCAAAAAATAAAAAAAGCCACGTTCTTCTGCTAAATTAAAGCTGTGAAAATCAACAAATTAACTACTCAAACATGACTTTGACTGATAACAAAATTACCGCAATTTTCTATCTTCTAGATGAATTCTGCATTGAATTTGACAATTACGTTGCAAACACATTCTGGGGAATAAACCCCGAAAATGAGACCCAATAAGACCATTTCCATCATGGTTATGTTTCATACTGAAGGTTTCAGGATTATGAAACACCTTTATATTAATTATTTACAGGTCCATATGTTACACTTATTTCCGGATACTGTCCCACTCATACAACGGATTTGTGGAACTAATGCATTCTGCCTCATTGCGCATGACTATATTCTTGAAAACCTGTTGTTTATAAGATGGTACAGAAATAGCCTTTATTGATTCTACCCCTATTCGAGTATGTAAGATCAAGCGAATTAAGCTAAACAGGGTATTCAAAGACATTGCTCAGGTGGGTAAATCCACCATGGGAGACTTCTTTGGCTTTAAACTTCATCTTGTAATCAATAACAAAGGGGCGCTGCTGAATTTTGTATCACTCAGGAGAATGTTGATGAGAGAGAGCCATTTTAGAATAAAAAATTAACGAATGAATTATATAAGAAAATTTATACTGATAAAATGTGTATATCCAAAGTATTGACGGAATTATTGTTTATGGATGGCCTTCACCTGATTACCAATATCAGAAACACCATGAAAAATTTCCTGATGGAACTAAAAGAAAAGCTTATGTTCAGAAAAAAGATCCGTAATTGAAACAGTGAATGACGAATTGAAAAACATATGCCAGATTGAACATTCCAGGCATCCGTTCATTCGATAATTTCCTTACAAATTTGATATCCGGCTTAATTGCATAAACTTTTTTCCCGAAAAAGCCAGGAATTAAATATGAAACCGTTCAAACGAACCAAATTGCCATATATTAAAATCGAACTCAGGTTTGTAGGTTAAACTCAAAAAATTCCCCGCTGCGTGTTTCAAAGCCCAATGGCCGGATCTCATAGGAAAAAAATTGTAATTCTCCGGTATCATCAAAGATAAAGTAGTTAATATCAAGCCCCTTAAAGCTGAACTGCCGAATCCATTTCAGAAAGTTTTTTGGCCGGGGTTTCCATTCGAGTTCTGCATAAAATTCCTGGAAATTATCCCTTCGTAAGAATCCCACTTCCTAATTGAAAGCGGGAGCGCTTCGTTGCCAGGCGATATCCAATTCTACCTTATCAATGGGATAGCTCAGATAAATACGGTGGGCATTGGCTTTACGGTCAAATTTATCAGAATTAAAATTTTGAGTAAAGGCAGCACCTATATTCAGGTTTTTGTCTCCGAATAGCCTGGATGTATTAATTATACAACCAGTAAGCACCTGTTGTGCTGTGCAAATGGCCATTTTCATACTTGTTGGCTGACAGGAAACCTACCGATGATTGTTCCAGCACATCCTGACGTCAGTTCAATACGAAATAGTTGGTGGATGGAATGCTGTCCCGGCTGGCTGTCTGCATAGACAGTGCTCCCAGGGTGGAATTTTTTCTTTACCCAATATCCTTGCCCTGGCAATAATAGGAACGGTGGAACGGTCTTCCGCCAACCCTATCCTCCTGCTATAAAACGGGATAATCGTGCTTCCCATACCCATATCGAAAAAGTCCTGCCCTTCCAGGAAAAACTCCCTGAGCTCAGGGAAGAACAGGGGAAAGCGGGTCAGGTTGATCTGCTGGCGGTCGGCTTCTACCTGCGCAAAGTCGGTATAAAAGGTCAGGTTCATCCGAAGGGAAGGTGTTATAAGATAATTAATATCGCCTCCGGCATTCAGTTGCCCTTCTTCCTGACCGGGTGTAAATTCCCCTCAGCCAATGGCATAAGGCTTTATTTCGATAAAATCCTTGCTGACGATGCTGTCAAGACCAGCCAACTTACCCGCCCTGTTCAGTAGTTCCAGTTCTGAATCCCTTGACCAGCCCTGCCAAAGCAGTTGCTCACGCTTTCTGCGAATATTCCGCTCAAAGTTGATGCCCCATATCTGCTCCTGTGAATCAGTGGGGAATTTTAAAGTGGAAAAAGGGATGGTTATTTCTGCAAATCAGCCTTCATCGGTAATAGTGGTTTTGGCATCCCAAACGCCATTCCAGAATTTATTAAAAGATTCACCGTTATTGAGAACCTGCGCATCCGCTCTTGCCGCATTGGGATTGATAGCAAACAGGAATCCGTTGCGGTCGTCATTGTAGGTATCAATGATCACCTCAAAATTGTCTTCTCCTCCCCAGTCAAAGTCTCTTTTCATCTCGCGGGCTATTATCTTTTGAGGATTCCTGTCATATCCCCAAAACCCGATGTACAGGGTTTTGGCAGTATATAGAATCGCAACTTCTGTTCTTTCGGTAGCCGGTTCACCAATGTTCAATTCCCGCTGTGTGAAATTGTTGATATGTACGGCTCGCTTCCATACTGCTTCATCCGGCTTGCCATCAAGCTGAATTTCTTCCTGAACGTACTCTGCGTAAATCGTATCCGGTTTACTTGTTTGGGCTTTGCAAGTAGCATAGCAAATGGCCCAAGCCAGAAACGTGATAAAGAAACGGCCCATACAAACGGAAGTTAGTTGATAGGCATTCCCTCTGTCATTTCTTCATTGGGCTGCAAGAGGATGTGATCCCCGGCATCAAGCGCGCCAAACACCTCAACCGTACTTTCGTTTTTCATGCCTGTTTTTACTTCTACCCATTTCAGCTTACCCTCTACCACCTTTCCCACAGCTTTTCTACGGAGGGTGGTCAATACAGCACTTTGAGGTACCCACATACTTCCACCAGTACGCTGAATATGTAATTGTATTTCTGCAAAAAGCCCTGCATTCAACTCACCTTTTTGATTGTGCACGATAAATTCCCACATCTCTGTGCGGGTGTCCGGATCGATGCTTCTGGCTCTCCGGTAAAAATCTGCATTGAACAATGTCGCGGGAAATGGCTCTACTTTAAATGTCACAGCGTTCTCCGCCACAGAACTTCCGGTCAAGGCTTCCGGCACCGGTACCTTTAACCGCAATTTTTGATTGTTTTCGATCACCAACAAAGGGACACCATTATTTCCTCCGACAAGATTTCCCGGATCGGTATTCCTTTGGGTGATCACTCCGTTGAAAGGTGCCCGGATGGTAAGATAATCCAGCAATTGTTGCTTTGCCCTGGCGGTATAATCTGCTGCCACCAGCCGGGTGCTGTCAGCCATAGCTTTGTTCTTTGCTTTGATCAGGTCGGATTCTGAAACCGTACCAGGCTTTCCGGAGGCTTTCACCAACCGCTCAAAGACATCTTTGCTGCTCAAATAATCTGCTCTGGCAGACTCTACCTCGCTACGGGCTTCAGCATAAGCTGCCTTTACTTCCGGTGCTTCTATTTTTATCAGGGCTGCTCCTTTTTTTACTTTATCACCAATATCCACCAGCACCTCGCTTACATATCCCTGCACCCTGGCATTCAGCCCGGCCTTTTCAAAAGCATGCAACTCTGCCGGGAGTGTCAGGGCCTGTGGGGCATTTTCGTAACTCACTGTTATTATTTCCGCTTTTTTTGCCGGCCCACCTTTGCTTTCCATGTTGCTGTTTTCAGCTTTATTCGAACAGCCAGAAACAATGGCCATATATAAAATTGGTAGGATGTATTTTCTCATTATGTTTAAACTTTACTGTTTTTTCTGGTTTCATGTAAATTTTACTACTGTCCAAAATAGGCGCTCTGCTCATCGTCCGGATCGAGTGATATGCTCTTATAGTGTTTTCTTCCCGTAAGTTGCCAGTAAACGGAAGGCAGGATGAACACGGTGGCAAACACGGAAAACAGCAACCCGCCAATCACGGCTATCCCCAGTGGGGCGGTTTGCTCGCCTCCCTCGCCCAGTCCAAGCGCCATAGGAGTCATACCAGCTATCATGGCAATGCTGGTCATGAGTATGGGTCTCAACCGATCCTTTATTCCTTCCAGGTGTGGGTTTTGTCTTTGATCTTTCCGATATTGCTCGGCTATGGTGACAAATAAAATGGCATTGGCCACCGCCACCCCTATGGCCATGATACTGCCCATGAAAGATTGAATATTGAGCGTGTTCCCACTTATCCAGATAAGAAGGAAGGATCCGGCTATGACGGCAGGAACAGTAGATAGCACTGCGAAGGAAAGCCGGAACGACTGAAAGCTGGCTGCCAGTAGCAGAAATATTACAGCTACTGCCAGCAAAAGGCCGGTGCTCAGTTCATCAAAGGTTTGGGTGAGAGGTTCTGCGAGTCCTCTGAATTTAACACTCATCCCGGCAGGTGGTTCACCCATTGCATTCACCTCATTACGTAGGGTTTTAATGGCGCTTCCCAGGTCTTTGTTATGCAGGTTTCCTGTGATGGTGATGAACCGTTGCTGGTTAAGGCGGTCGTATTCCCCAATCACGGTAGCCGGTTTCCATTTGCTCACGTCACCCACATAGACGGTTTTTCCATTTTCCGATTTAAGCGGCACCTTTTCGATATCACCGGGTTGATCTACCATATATTGTGGAAACTCTACCTGCACTTGATAAGCATTACCCGATCCGGCATCCAGCCAGTAATTGGGCTGGGTGAAACGGCTGGAAGAAGTGGAGGCCGTTACCGACCGGCTGATGTCTTCAATGGTAAGGCCCAACTGGCCGGCACGTACACGGTCGTACTCCAGGTCAATGGAAGGATAGTTCAACGGAATGCCAAACTGTACATCCCGCATAAAAGATAACCCTTCTATTCTGTTCTTTATTTCTTCAGCAAATTTTCGTGATTCAACAAGGTTTTTACCCTGCACGGCAATTTCCACCGATGTATTGGCCCCCTGGCTCATCACCTGGTCTACCAGGTCAGCAGGTTCGAAAGAGAGGCGCATTTCAGGTATGGTTTCCGCTATGCTTTTCCTGAGGGTTTCTTTGAGGACGTCCAAGTCTTGTCCTGTTTCTTTCAGCTTGATCTTGACAACTGCCTCATGCGGACCACTTGTCCATAGAAAAATAGTATTGACCGGGTAGCTCGGAGGCTGGATGCCGACAAATGCTGAAGTGATCTCTACATTTTCTCTACCCACCACCTCGTCTACTACCTCCAGGAATTTTTTTGTTTTCTCTTCAGTGTTTTCGATACGGGTGCCATCGGGCATCCTTAACCGGACTTGCAACTGTCCGGAGTTTACTTTTGGAAATATCTCTGTGCCGGTAGACTGCCAAACGGACGCAAGCATAGCAATAATGACTACCAGGTAAATACCGATGGCCCATCCGCCCATGTTTGTGATACCTTTTGTATATCCTGTTACCCGGTTTCTAAACCGTTGAAACTTTCCATCTTCGTTTTTAGGAACATGATCTTTCAAAAACCAATTGGAAAGAATGGGTACCATGGTTTGAGAAAGCAGAAAAGAGGCGATCATGGCAAAACCTACCGCCAGCGTAAGCGGTAAGAACATGGCCCGGGGCGTGCCGCTCATAAAAAAGGACGGGACAAATACGGCAAGGATGCTGATCAGGATGAGGAGTTTGGGCAAGGCAATTTCTTTGCAGGCATCCAGAATGGCCCGGGCCTTCGTCTTGCCCATTTCCTGATGCCGGTGGATATTTTCAATCGTCACAGTCGATTCATCTACGAGAATACCTATCGCCAGTGCCAGTCCGCCTAATGTCATGATATTGATTGTCTGTCCGGTCAGATAGAGGCACACTACTGCCGATAATATGGCAAGCGGTATGGTGAGAACCACAATGAGTGCACTGCGCCTGTCACCCAGGAACAGCAATACCATTAAGCCGGTAAGCACTGCTCCCAATACCCCTTCAAAGGACAGGGTTTTCAGGGAGTTGATCACGTAACCCGACTGATCAAATTCATAACTTACTTTGATGTCATCCGGCACAGCCGCCTGCATTTCCGGCAGGCTTGCCTTTATGCGCTTGACGACATCCCAAGTGGAGGCGCTCGCCCGTTTGGTTACAGGAATATACACCGAACGGCTGCCATTGATCAGAGCATAGCCTGATGCTACATCAGATCCATTTTGTACTTCGGCCACATCCCTTACATATACTGCTGGACCGGACCCTTTCTTCAAGGGAATATTGGCCAGTTCCTGAATATCACTAACCACCGTATTCTGATTTGCGATCAAGAGTTTGTCCGCTGTCCGGATGTTGCCGGAGGGAGATATGGTGTTGCCTTTGGCAATGGCCATAACCAGTTCATCCGGGCTGATGTTGTAACTACGCAGCTTGGAAGGGTCTGCCTTGATGAGCACCGTACGCTGGTTTCCGCCAAAGGGAGGAGGAGCTGACACGCCCGGGATAGAAGCAAATTTGGGGCGTACTTTAAAAAGCGCCAGATCTTGTATTTCACCCAAGGACCGGGTTTCACTGCTAAAAACCAATTGGCCTACCGGTGCGCCTCCTCCGTCAAACCGGGTAATAAAAGGGGGTACGGTACCCGGAGGCATAAATGCCCTGGACCGGTTGACCTGGGCCACTACTTCCGCCAGGGCCTGAGACATATCGGTTCCTTCATGAAAGGTGAGCTTCATCAGGGATACACCCTGGATTGTTTTGCTTTCCACCTCCTTAATCCCATTAATGTAAAGGAAATGATATTCGTAGTAGGAGGTCATAAAACCCTCTATTTGGTTGGGAGCCAAACCTCCATACGTTTGAGCCACATATATAGTGGGTGTACCCAGCTTCGGGAATATATCGACCGACATGTTCCGGATAGCCAGCACAGCAAAAAACACGATAGCCAAAAGAGCTACCATAACCGTTAAAGGTTTCCTTAAAGCAGATATTATTAGTTTGATCATCTCTACAATTGGTTTAAAAAGATTTCCAGGTTACCATTTATGGCGGCTACATACAGTAATGCTTTCCAGGCTTCCCAATAGGATCTTCGAAGTTCGATTTCTGCTGTTACCAGCTCATTCCGGGCTTCAATCAGCTCCGTAAAGGTTATCAGCCCTGCCTGGTACTGGGATTGTATGGCTTCATACGCATAACGGGCATCCTGGAATTGTACAGGTGTTTCCCCGGCAATGGCCAGTGCAGTGATTAATGTGTTATCAGCAACGGACTTTTGCTTGTTGAGGGCCAGGCGAACTTCTTCCAGTTTCTGTTTATCGGCTTCAGCTTCCAGTTCCTTTGCTTTCCACTGGGTTTGATAGCGGCTGATCTGGGTCAGCGGTATGGCAAGTTGTACACCAATGCCATAATTGAACCGGTTGATATTAAATCCGTCAGACGGGTTATCGACAAAGGTGGTGCCGTTGTTGCTGAGCTGCACACCGGAACCACGACCATAAGCAGTACCCAATACACTTAGGGTGGGCAGCCAGCTTAGTTTCTCCGCTTTATATTGGAATTGTGATGTTTTCCACTCGGCTATAGCCAACTGTTCTCTCGGATGGATCATTTCTGTATCTCCTAATAACTGTGGCAATATTCTAAAAAAGGTCGAATCCACCAGGTTTTCAGGTAAATCAGCCGCAACCAATTCCGACAATGTTGCTTTATATTCATGAAGGATATTTTGTTGTTGCAGGATCTTAATTTTCGTCTTGGATAGTTCGGTATGAAAACGTGCCGTATCCACCCCCGAAACCAATCCGGAAGTAGCCAGGCTTACGGCTTGTTCGTAATTTGCTTCGGCTCTTTTCCGATCGCTTTCCAGTACATCCAGGATTTGAAGGGCGAGGAGGTAATCCAGGTAGGTGCTAGATAATTGCACGTTATGTTCCAATAGCGTAAGGCTTTTCATGGCCACCCCGGCCTCATAGGTGCTTTCGGCTGCTTTTATCTCATTGCCTCTGCGTCCGAAGGTGTAAGGCTCCCATTTCATGAGCAAACCGGCAGCCGAACCCCAGACCATATTGTTGAGATTCTCAGTAGATGGGGGACCGCTCACCGGTAAAATGTATTCAGGATAAAACATTCCGGTGAGGTTGTTATAAGTCGAATAGTTGGCCTGGACAGAAGCATTAATATCGGGTATAATTGTACGCCTGGTGGATTTGACCCTTTCTCCGAATGCCTCCTTTTGTGCCTCTGCGGCAAGAATTGCGGGGTAGTTTTTTGTGGCTGTTTCCAGTAGCTGTTTTATAGGAACCTGGGTCTGGGAATGTACATTCGTCCAGGCAAAGGTAATGATGGCTACTAGCAGGGGGATCTTGAATATTCGAACCATTTTTCAATTTTGTCATTAATTATCACAAACCTATGATGCGATTCTGTAGAAATATGGGAATGGAGTTGGAAGCGGGGAAATGGGGAGAAGGAAGTGGGGAGGGACTTATATTATGAAAAGGTGAAATAATACAGGATGCCGCATATTATACTGACCAGGATTGTTTTCAGCATGTCCCATTTCAGGATGAAATAAACAAATGCAGCAATAAGTCCAATCACCAATGAAGGAATGTTAATTGTAGCCCACTCAGGTATTATCCACCTAATCCCCAGAGAATGGCTTTCGTTTACTTCTCCAAAAAGTGTATAGATAGCGAACCACACGCCAAGGTTGAGCACGACTCCTACAACAGCAGCCGTAATTCCGGACAAGGCAGTAGTGACGTTTTTATTGCCTCTTAAATACTCAATATAGGGAGCTCCGGTAAATATAAACAGGAAGCAAGGCACAAAAGTAGTCCAGGTTACCAGAAAGGAAGCTAAGATTCCGGCCAGAAGTGGATCCATCGTACCAGATAAACGATAAGCTCCCATAAACCCGACAAATTGCACAACCTGAATGAGCGGCCCGGGGGTGGATTCTGCCATGCCCAATCCGTCAAGCATTTCCCCACTTTTGAGCCAGCCGTAATCCTCCACAGCTTTCTGGGCTATATAAGCCAACACTGCATAGGCACCACCAAAGGTGACCACAGCCGTTTTGCTGAAAAACAGGCCTTCCGAAAAGAAAATATTTTCTGTTCCTATCCACAGGGCGATCAGTACTAACGGCAGTGCCCATAAGGTTATGAACAGCAAAACTGTTTTGACTGTTTTCTTTATTGAAGGCTTAACGGGCTGAATATAACTGTCAATGAAATAATTATTCTCCTGATCCGATTTGGCCTCATGTCCTTTTATTACATGAAATTTTTCTTCCCAAATTCTGCCACCAATAAAACCGGTCAGCCCTGCCACAATAATGATGTAAGGAAAATCCACCTCGAAGAAAAATATGGCCACAAATGCCAGTGCAGCCATTATTATCATCACTTCATTTTTTAGCGCCCTTTTACCTATTTTGATGACCGCACCAATAACGATGGCCAGCACTGCTGGCTTTATACCAAAAAATATGGCTTCAACGATTCCTACGTCCCTGTAGGCTGCATAAAGAATACTCAGGATCAGAATGGAGATGAATCCCGGCAGGATAAACAGTAATCCAGCAACCAATCCTCCTTTGGTCTTGTGCAATAGCCAACCGATGTAAGTGGCCAGTTGTTGTGCTTCAGGGCCCGGCAATAACATGCAATAATTCAATGCATGTAAGAAACGGTTCTCGCTGATCCATTTTTTTTCTTCTACCAATATTTTGTGCATCACGGCAATTTGACCGGCCGGGCCTCCAAAACTGTAGATGGCAACTTTAACCCACACTTTTAGGGCTTCTTTATAGGAGACCTGTTTATCGATCATATATTATCTATATATGCTGAATATACTGGTGGTAACAGAGGAGAGGTCATGTGGTCTTAGTTCTATATTCCAACAAAAGTTATCCGTGTAATTTTTTAGCTGTTACAAACCGTTCTGCCACATTGTCCCAATTGATAATTTCCAATACAGTGTCGACAAATTCTGCCCTCTTGTTTTTGTATTTCAGGTAATAAGCATGTTCCCATACATCAATGACCAACAGGGGAACCACACCCCACTGCGTGAGCTTCTGGTGGTTTTCGCATTGCAGTAAAGTGAGGGATTGTGAGTAGGGCTGATAGCCCAATATTCCCCAGCCACTCCCTTCTACAGATTTGGAAATTTTGGAGATGTATGCTTTCAGGTTATCAAAAGAGCCAAAGTCTTGTTCAATTTGTTTTAAAAGTTCTGCTTTGGGTTCTGTCTTTTTATTGGTCAGGTTCGTCCAGAAAATCGAATGCAGAACATGACTTGAAAAGTGATAAGCCAACTTTCGTGTCCACAAGTCCACCTGATCCATTTCCTCTGATTGAAGATGTTTTTTGATGTTTTCCAGGTCTTTATTCGCCCCTTTTACTGCTCCTCCATGATGGAATTCATGATGCAGGTGCAGGGTTTCTTCATCCATGTATGGTTCTAGGAAGGTTTTGTTATATGGAAGCGGCTTATGGATGAAACTGCCATTGCTGTCCACCAATTCATCCATGCCATTTTCTGACACATTCTGTGAAAAAACATTGTTGATGGGCAGAATAGTTGCGCCACCTATGATTACTGAGTTCCTAATAAAATCCTTTCTGTTCATCATTAAGGGAATTTTGATTGCGTGATACTACATTTATCTTTCCGTCAAAGAAAAGAATCAAATCTGTAGAAATTTGGGAAGATAGTCCGGTTACCTGAAATTCACTTCAAAAACGTGTTGTCCCGACTCTTCGCGATAATGAAGCTCCCAACTGCTGGTTTCTGCAATTTTGAGGGCAATGGCCAACCCCAGTCCCCAGGTATCCGGATTCCTGGATTTTTTATAAAAACGACTGAATAATCTATCCCTATCAAGCGATTGGTTATTGTATTCTGTTCTTTCCCCAGTATTCATAATGGTTAGCTTATCGGATTCCAAATTGATGGTAACTCTACCATTGGCCTCGTTGTGAACAAAGGCGTTCTTCAGTAAATTCTGGACCAAAATCTCTGTAAGTGAAATATTTCCCTTTATAGGTATTTTACTTTTTATATTGATCGTAAGTGAAATATTCTTTCCCTCCTTTAGTTCCTCAAAATACTCCATTGATTGATCGATTATTTCCGACAGATCCACTTTTTCATCAAATAGGAATTGCCTGTTTTCAATTTTCGATAAAAGCAGGAGTGTTTTATTCAATTTTTTGAGACGTTGGGTGGAATGTATTATCCCTTCGATGATTCTGGACTGTTCTTTAGTTAGACCTGCCTGACCTATGAGCTCTTCCAGCCTTACTTGGATGACAGAAAGGGGGGTCTGCATTTCATGGGATGCATTCTCAATAAACTGCTTCTGACTATTAAAAACGACAGTGTTTTTTTGAACCAATTCATGGAGGGATTCACTTAATTTATTGAATTCGTCAATGGAAGTTTTTGGGAATTGAGGTATTTTTTGTGTATCAAATCGAAATTGGCGTAGTTGTTCCAATAAACTGAAAAAAGGTTTCCAGATATTCCGTGATATTATTCTTTGAGAAAAGTAAAAGGAAATGGTCAATACCAGGAAAAGGCCCCCTAATGTTATCGCAATGGTGGCTATCATTTCTTCCCCTTCCAGGTGCGGTTTTACAATTTCCAAGCGGTAAAAGTCGCCATGCAATCTCACATATGTCGTGAGTTTTCTGTATTCATCAAGTTCATCATCTACAGGTTCGTAAATAAGTGTATCCTTGTACAATTCATGTTTTTCTTGAAATTCGGACTCCTCTACTGCGTAAAAGGTGAAATCATCAAGTGGGTTATCCCCTTTAAATGGTGCATCAGGTTTTTGATTTAGATATGCCAATAGGTTAATTTTCCGGTTGAACAAAACTTCATCTACATTTTGAAGGACCATCCAACTCAAAATCAAATAAAACAGGACAGAAAAAATGGCGAATATCGCCAGTAAAAAAATCAATTGGAGGCGTGAAGTGTAAGTAAGTAGTTTCATCTTGATTTGATTTGATACCCCACACCGTAAATATTGGTAATTTCTACGTTTGCCCCGGCATTTTTTAACTTCCTTTTAAGGTTTCTGATTTGGGAAAAAAGAAAATCAAAACTTTGTGCTTCATCCACAAAGTCACCCCAGATGTATTCGGCCAACGAAACTTTAGATATCACACGTTTATGATTATTGATCAGGTGTGTTAGAATAGCGTATTCTTTTTTTGTTAAAGAAATAGGGTTCTCTAGGTCTTCTGTCCAGACCAAATACTGATCCGGTTCAATAATCAAATTCGCAAAGTTTACAATTTTATTGGTTTTGAATTGTTTTCTACGGATAACAGCTTTTATCCGTGCATTAAGTTCGGAAAAGTAAAAGGGCTTTGTGAGGTAGTCATCGGCTCCGAGTTCCAGCCCTTTCAGTTTATCATCCAGCGAATCCCTGGCTGAGAGAATGATTACACCGTTGGTTTTGCCTTTAAAATAAAGTGTTTTCAGAAGGTCAAACCCGCTTCCATCAGGAAGGTTAATGTCCAATATGATACAATCGTATTCAAAGAGTGCAATTCGATCGATTGCATCTGTTAAGCCAGCAGCAGAATCGTAGATAAACCCTTCTTTGGAAGCAAAATCCTCAAGGCTATGCAAAAGTTCTTGATTGTCTTCAACGATTAATAATTTCATGTGTTTGTTTTGGTATTTCAGTTGACACATGGAATCTCGCTTGATTTACAATCATCCCAGTGTGTGCCGTTCTCGTCATGCTCGATTTCATAAAATCAAAATAGTAATATTAATCTGTAGAAATATGGGATCGTACTATAAATTTATATAAGTTCCCTTTTTGGCTGGATATTTAAACCTTTCGGGTTGTTCCTGTTGATTGTTTTTATAGAGATTTTTTTTTCAGCTACTGTGTGGCTTTATAGGTTATCTTTCTGAAAATTGATTAAATGTCTAGCAGGGATTTGATGAACTCCCATATACGCATACTCACGTATACCGCTAAAATATAGCTTTTTACGTATTTTATCCCATTTTTTTTCTCCTTCTCTTTGGATCAAACAAAACCTGGCAAGTACCAGGCTACCCCATAATCATGAAGGATCCCCAGGAAAACAGAAAACACAAAATCACCTTCCGGCTCAATGACCAGGAAGCGAAATTCCTGGATGAATTCTCCAAAAGTGCGGGAATTTCCAGAAGCGATACGCTGAGAAACCTGATCCGAAAAATACAGGGGGATGCTTCCATTATCAAGACGGATAAATTACTGCAAACGCTGAATGAGCTGGCTGCAGAGCAGGGGCGGGTCAATAACAATATCAACCAACTGGCCAAGCATGCCAATCAGTATTCCCACCTGGACACCAAGGTATTTGCTCAATTCAACAGCCTCCTTGCCCGGTACCTGGACTTTCAGGAGGACATGAACCGGACTTTCCGAAAAATCTATAAATCCATCAGCTGATGACCGTCAAAATCCTATCATCGACCAATACCTTCAATGGGGTGTCCTACAATACCAACAAGACCCAGTCTGCCAAGGGGGAGTTGATGAAATTCAGGAATTTCGGTTACCTGCAATCGGCCTCTAAAGTGACTCCGGATGAAATGAAAACCTATCTGAAAGTCCACTCCAATCGCAACTCCCGGGTGAAAAACCAACAGTTCCATGTCGTAATTTCCTGCAAAGGCAGGGAATTTGACAAAAAGGAGCTTACGGACATAGCAGAAAAGTGGCTGCATAAAATGGGCTATGGCACCAATCCCTACCTGATCGTCTTTCACGGGGATACAAAAAACAACCATGTCCATATGGTCTCCTCCAGAATCGGGAACGATGGAAAAAAAATCAACGACAGCATGGAAAGGATCAGGGCGCAAAAATGCATGTTGGAGATCATGGATCGAAACCCGGGCCAGGAGTGCCACAAGGTGCTGGAGAAGCTAAATTCGTTTTCCTTTTCCACCACCAGCCAGGCCAAGCTATACCTGGAAACTCAGGGTTACAGCCTCAATGAAAAAGAGGGCAACCTGGCTCTGTACAAATTTGGCATGTTGCAGGGAAAACTTTCGCTCAAGCAATTAAATGCCAAAACCAATTCCTATTCCCCGGATAAAGCAAGAATAAAGCAGCTACATGCCTTATTTGACAAATACAGAAAGGTGTACCATAGCGTCCCTGTCCCTGTATTTGAACCGTCGAAGGGCAACCGCTTGGGAAAACCAACTGGATACCGTTCTGAAATGGCGGACTTTCTGAAAGAAAAATTCGGAGTGGAGCTGATTTTTCACGGTAAGGATGGGAAAACCCCCTATGGCTATACCATCATCGACCATAACAGAAAAATCATCATGAAAGGAAGTGAAGTTTTTCCACTCAAAAACCTGACAAAGGAAGAAACAAGGGATGCCGTTAAGGTCATTAATTTCGCTTTCCAGGCAGATAAGACTGCTTATGAAGATATTACCGGGACCAGGGATACGGTATTCCGGTTCAAACGACTCCCCAGGGAGGCCGCCTACCGGCTAAAATTGCTTTCGGTATTGGAAGACTATCACCAGGTTCAGAAGGGTCTGGAAGAATACGGATTGCATCTCCTGGTAAACGAAAAGCACCTGTACCTGCTGGATACCCGGGAGCGGTTTTTTATTAGCTTGGAAGCCATTCTCATGAACAGGGAATACGATCGCTTTGCCCGCCTCTGGAATGTTCCGGAGCGGAATGAAATAGAACAAAGCCCATTGACCAGAACCGGCGCAGCATCCAGAGCACTGGTGCCGGTACATCCGGAGAAAGAAATCCCTGCTTCAGAATCCCAGGCAAATGATCAGGTCGAACCTGACCGGGAGACAGCAAACCCGATATCCAACATCAACCTGGACATCCATCAAGATGTGGACGATGAGGCCTTGCATGGCAGGAGAAGGAACAAAGAGAAAGACAACAAAAAAAGAAGCATCAGATAAAAACCAATGCATATGATTATCCTATTCGCAAACCAAAAAGGAGGAGTCGGAAAAAGCACCCTGTCAGTCCTTTTTTCCAATTACCTCTCCCTGGCCAAAAACAAACCGGTAAAAGTCTATGACATGGACTTTCAGCGATCCCTTTACAACAAAGCGCAGGCTGCGGAGGTGATTGAAAACGAACCGCTGTATCCGGTAGAAGCTGCCGAACTTTCCCAGTTTACATCCATTCAAAAAAAGGCTTCTAAAGAAGAAAACCATGTAAGCATCATTGACCTGGCTGGTAAAATGGATGACGACGAACTGGTTCCGGTGTTTCGGAAATCAGACTTGATCCTCTGTCCCTTCAGCTACGACGAGTACTCCGTTTCTTCTACCATCGAATTTTCCTTTGTGATCCTGAAGATCAATCCAAAGGCTAAAATCATTTTTATTCCCAACCGGGTGCGGAGCAGTGTCAAATATGAAACCATGAAATCGGTTCAGGAGGCCCTGAAAAATTTCGGGGTGGTCACCAACAGCATCACCGAGCGGATAGATTTCCAACGCATCACGACCTATGACATACCGGCCAACATCATTGAGGTGATCGAGCCGGTTTTTGAGTCCATTTACAACGAATACATCGACCCGGCATGGCACAAGACGAATACATAAAAAACCTAATGAGCAATTTCCGTCCGGATAGGACTTCGCCAAAACCTGCCAGCGGAAAGATGAGAAAGCTGACCAAAAGGGCCCCGCTCAACCATGACAAGGAAATATTCCATCAATTGGAAAATGTCAGAGACTTGAGAATTGAAGGGAGTAAAAAGCGACTGATAAAAATCGACGAGCGGCACGAGGAGATTCTAAAGGTGTTGTATCCGGTATTTTCCGTAGACGTGACCCGGTTTATCAATTTCCTGCTGACGCGTTTTTTTCAGGATCATCCGGAACTGATAGAGGAGATCCGCGAATCATTTAAAAAACTATGACATGGGATGGACTGAATTTATCAAATACCTGGCATCCGGCTACCTGCTGTACTACGGGGTATTGGTGGTCCTGGATCTGCTGAAACCTCAAAACGATGAATTGCTGATCGGAGGAGATGAAATCCTGGAACTACCAGAGGAAGCCCCGACAAGGATTATCGGGGAGGAGGAGGATCAGGATGACCACCATTCCGCTTATGGGGTGGGGAAGGCGAAACCAAAAGACAGCGACCAATGGCGACTTTACCGGGAAAATACCAATGTTTCCACCGGTGGGGTCAGTAGTATGGCAGAACTGTTTAGGCTGGCTCAAAACGAAACGATAGAAGTCAAAAAACACCTGGTTTACTAATATGAAGACCTCCTATCTTATCCTGGCAGTCACCCTGTTTTTCCTGGTAGGAATTACGGTGTCCATGGCACAAACACCTCCCGGAATTCCGGAGATCAATGAAGGAAAAAGCCTGATGGCCCAAAACTTCAGAGCCCTTTCCTCTGCGATTCGGGTCTTGGGAGCTCTTTTCGGATTGATGGGAGGATTGAGGATCTATAACAATTGGCAAATGGGCCGGAGAAACATTGACATGGAAGTAGCCGGTTGGTTCGGGGCCTGTATTTTCCTTTCCGTGTTGGGAATCTTTCTCAGCGCTCTTTTCCAGGTACCCATATCCTAAAAACGAATATTTAAAATCAACCAATAAAAATAAATCATTTAAATCCTTCAATCATGTTTAAAAATAGCAAAAAATCAATTGCAAGCGTGGGGCTGGCGGTCTTTACACTGGCCCAGGCAAAAGCACAGGGAGTGCAGGGCATCACGGCAGCAGAATCTTCGCTAATCGGCTATGTGGATCCGGTGGCTTCCCTGTGTCTGGTTATCGGTGCGGTAGTCGGCATCATAGGCGGTGTAAGGGTCTATATCAAATGGAATAGTGGCGATCAGGACATCAACAAAGAACTGATGGGATGGGGAGGTTCCTGCCTGTTTATGGTCCTGGTCAGCGTGGTCATCAAGGCCTTTTTCGGAGTCTGATGGGCAAGCAGTTTTCCATCTACAAAGGGCTTCAAAAACCCCTGATGTACAAAGGTTTTCAGGGAAAATACATTGGTTGGGGCATCACCTCCCTGGTGATGGGCCTGGTCCTGGGCGGTTTGATTGGAAGCCTTACCGATATGGTTTTTGGAGGAATCCTTACCATAAGCACGATTACAGGAGGCCTTTATTTTACCAGTCAACAACAGAAGAAAGGCCTGCATAACAAAACAAGAAACCTGGGGGTATTCCTGCCCCCAACAGAACTAAAGCATTATCACCATGCCAAAGCGGAGAAAAACACCCTTTAAATTGCCTTATCTTGGAGTGGATCACTGCAAAGGATATGATATCCTTTTCAATGAAAAAGGTGACTTTGGGGTGGTATTGGAAATTAAAAACCCCGTCTTGCAGTATGCTGCTGATCCGGGGAATTATGACAATTTCCACCAGCTCTATGTCAATGCCATCAAAATATTGGGAGAAGGCTACCTGATCCAGAAACAGGATATCCTGAGCAGGAAGCAGTTCAACCCGGAATCTTCCGGGGAATATTTGCAACGAAAGTACGATGAACATTTCCGGGGCAGGGTCTTTACTTTCCACCAAACTTTTCTGGTCATTACCAGAAGGGCAAAATCAGGTTTTTACACCTATAGCCAGAAACAACTTCATGATTTTACCCAATCCATTGACAAGGTAGCTGATCTATTTATACGAAGTCACCTGCCTGTAAATTCCTTGAACAAAAATCAGATCAACCGGTATATCAGAAGGATTCTGTCCATGAATTTCCATGAAAACCAACTCTGCCTGAACAACCTGCTTGCAGGAGATGAGCAGGTAGAGATAGGCAAAACGGCTGTTCGCTCCATCAGTCTGATCAATACGGATACTATTGACCTTCCCCAAACGGTGAGCACCCATCAGGTCAGGACCGATAAGGATACCCTAAAGGGCTTTCCCATTGACAATATGGGCTTTTTGTTTTCAGTCCCCCATTTCAACACCATTATCTATAATCAGGTGATTGAAATCGTGCCCCAGGCCATGACCCAGAGGAAGTTGGAACTGAAACGGAAAAGACATTCCGGCATACCCGATTCCGCCAACAATATGTGTGTAGAAGACATTGACCAACTGTTGGAGGACATCACTAGAAACAACCAGTTGCTGGTCAATTCCCATTTCAATATTCTGGTGTCGGGAGAGAAAGAGCTGATTCAGGGAACCGCCAATTTCATAGAATCTTCTCTATTTCAGCAGGGAATTATCCCCTCCAAGAATGCCTACAACCAACTGGAATTGTTCAGAACTGCATTGCCCTGCAATACGGCCGAATTGAAACCCTATGATTATTTCCTGACCACTTCCGATGCGGCATTGTGCTTCTTTTTTAAGGAATCCATGAGCCGGGACGAGGTCAGCAATTTTCAAATCAGGCTCACGGACCGGCAGGGCATACCGGTAAAGATTGATCCCGCCGACTTGCCCATGCAAACCAACCGGATCAACAACCGGAACAAATTTGTCCTGGGTCCATCGGGATCGGGTAAGTCTTTTTTTATGAATGCCTTGATCGAACAGTATTGCATGTACAACAAAAGCCCGAAACCCAGGTGGCTGATGGATGTGGTCATTGTGGATACGGGTCATTCTTATTTTGGGCTTTGTGCCTATTATGGGGGGAAATACATTACCTATTCCGAGCAAAACCCCATTACCACCAATCCCTTTGCCATAAGCAGGGAGGAATTCAACATCGAGAAAAAAGATGCCCTCTTGACTCTGATCTCTGTGCTTTGGAAATCAGCGGAAGGCCAGATTTCACAGGTAGAATCTGATGTGATATCCGATACCATTGCCGCCTATTACCAATCCTATTTTAAAGCCCCTGCAGAAAAACCACGCCTCTGTTTTAACAGCTTTTATGAATTTGCCCTGGTATTTATTCCGGAGATGATCCAGAAGGAAAACATCCATTTCAACATCGATGAATTCAAGTTTGTCCTTAAGAAATTTTATAAGGGAGGGGAGTACGGCAGCCTGCTGAATGAAGAGGTGGACCAGTCCCTTTTCGGGGAATCCTTTATTGTCTTTGAAATAGATTCCATCAAGGAGCATAAGGTATTGTTTCCGATTGTCACGCTGATCATCATGGATGTATTTATCCAAAAGATGCGCTTCAGAAGCAGGCAGCGAAAAGCACTCATTATCGAAGAGGCCTGGAAAGCCATTGCCTCCCCACTAATGGCCACCTATATCCTTTACCTGTACAAGACGGTCCGGAAATTCTGGGGAGAAGCCATAGTGGTGACCCAGGAATTGGGAGATATTATCGGCAATACCGTGGTCAAGGACAGCATTATAAATAACTCCGATACCATTGTTTTGCTGGATCAGTCAAAATTCAAGGACCACTATGATGAAATCGCCTCCCTGCTTTCCATCAATGAACACGAAAGGAAAAAGATCTTCACCATCAACCAGTTTGACAATACAGAAGGTCGAGGCCGGTTTAAGGAGGTCTATATCCGGAGGGGAGCTACCGGAGAGGTGTACGGTGTAGAGGTTTCCCTTCACCAATACCTGACCTACACCACCGAAAAGCCCGAAAAGGCAGCGATGGAAATCTACATTGATCACTATGGCAATTACGAAGAAGGCCTGGACCGCTTTGTGGCGGATTTCAAAGATTCAGGAGCGGAACTGAACCGTTTTTTCTCCTTGATCAACCAACTCGGAATTCCCTATGGGGAAAAGAAAGAATTAACCACTTAAAACCATCGATATGAAAACCCTGATATTTCTTATTTTGACGCTCACCAGCGTTTTGGCGCAGGCCCAGGTGTATGTGGACCCTGCCGTTTCGGGAGCCCAGGCCACCCATGCAGCGGTGATCAATACGCAGCTCAACAACACCAATGAACGGCTGACCTTGATAGAAAGGGGGCAATTGGCGGTGACCGGAAACCTTACGGTGGTGAATACCATGCAGGAGAAACTTTATAAAGGTCTGACCGAGGTGAGCGCCATACTCACTAATCTCGCCGATGTAAAAGAGATTGCCCGGATCGCAACGGGCATTTCCGGTGATGTCCGGGATATCCTGGAACTGGCCCGTACCAACCCTGAATTCCTTGTCTTTGCCCAACAAAATGCCTCCCTGTTTCAGCAAAGGGCCACCGCCCTGGCTCTTGAAGTGCAGCAATTTGCGCTAAAGGGAGGCAAGGATAACCTGATGGATGCAGGGGAAAGGGCAAAAATAATCAACACCATTCTGAATGAATTGCTGATCCTGCGGTCCTATACCTATGGAATGTACCGGTCCATGCAATTTGCCAGCATGAAGGGACTATTCAAGTCATTGAACCCCTTCCAGGGATACGTTGAAATGGACCTGGCCATTATGAATGACATCCTTAGAAAAAGAGAAGTCCTAACCCGATAAGCCATGCAAAAGCTCCTAGTTATCCTTTGCCTACTTTTCTCTTCTCCTGTTTTAGGGCAGGTCAACGTTGCCTTATTGCATCAATTGGTGGAAGATTCGAAAAATGAGCATGAAAGGCAATCCGAGGCAAAGACCAACCAGGCCAAAAATGCCATCAATGAAGAAGTGAACAGGAATTTGATGGGGCAAGTAACGGTGAAATACCGCACACTACAGGAGCGCTTTGCTAAGCTGGATTTATTGATAGAGGCGGTAGGGCTGGCTGCATCAGCCAATCCTTTGCTCCGGTCTATCATTGGTCACCAGGAACAAATCATTTTCCATTGCCAAAAGGACCCCTTGCTGATCCCGCTGGCACTGGAAACCGAAAATCTATTCGTAAAGCAGTCCTATTCCCTGATGAATTATCTGATAGGATTGATGGTCTCCATCGGTGACCTCAACCAGATGAAGGTTTCCGAAAGGCGGCTGTTGTTGCAGCACGTTTTACAGGAACTCCGGTCGATCAACCGGCTTGCGAGCGCCACTTCGCAAACGCTGGCTTCCGAAATCAGACGCAGATCAGCGGGAAACAACCATCCGCAATACCCAAATCAAACCTCCGAAACGGTAGATGAAATATTGGCAAACATTCAACTGATAAAAGATTGAAACAGCTACTGACGATATTCCTTTTGGCTTTCTCCTTTGAGCTGTCGGCTCAAACGGTGGTGTTTGACCGGGAGCATTTTCTGATCATCAATGAAAATGCAGCCATGAGGAATATTTCTGAGATAGGCTATCAGGAAAGCCTGAACGGTATCCGAAAAAACACGGATGACATTGGCCTGAATGTATCCAGCCTGGCCATGGTAGAGACCCTGATTCTCCAGTCGCTTAACCAGGTCAATGAAGGGTTAAAAGATGCCATCCAGGTAAAACAGATCGGGAGGACCCTGCAACGGATCTATGCCTTAAGTGATGAAACCATTTCCATGGCTTCCCAAAATCCCGTTTTGCTCCTTTTTGCCGAAACCTATATCCGCCAGGCCAAAGAAAGGAGCTTTACCCTGGTAACGGAGGTTTCCACCTTTGTATTGGCCGAAGGAAAAAATCTCCTGATCAACCCTAATGTGAGAGATGAGCTGTTAGGGAAAATCCAGATGGAACTGGAACGGATAGCCGGATACCTGCTTGCAGTCCGCCATGCCATGTATTGGGCCAATATCAATGGCCTGCTCAAAAAGCTAAATCCCTATCAGGCTTATATCAATCAGAGTAAGAATTTGGCTAACCAAATCCTTGCCCATAGACACCTGCTGCGATGATGAACACAAAATTTTGGCTATTATTTCCGGCTTTCGGGCTGCTGTTGATGGCAAGTAGCCTGGCACAAACATCCATTCAGGACCGGGCAGTGGTAGCCCAACAGGAAAGAATGGTTTTCAAACAATGGGATGAAGATCGGTTCCTGCCCCGCCCCAATCGCTTTCTGGGCATTCCCACCAATTCCAACTGGTATTTAACCTGGGCCTTACATCCCAACTATCCCAAATTGGACAGAAGGCCGCTTTCTGCGAGAGGGGAGCAAACGCAGCGAATGGGTTTGGCAGTGGCGATGAAAATTTCTTCGGACTATTACAAGCAGCAAACAGATACCATCCGGAACCTGGCTACCAGGGAAATGGCCCGCATTTCCGGAGCCTTTTCGTCTGCTGATCCACTGTATCTGCTCTACTACAAAAAGGAGCTTGCGCCGCTGGAAAATATCGAAGCCCAGGCATTCCAACACCATTCCGCTCAGGTGAAGGCTTATCTGGAAGAAAACGGTGCCTATGCCTGGTACCTGGAAAACATGAAAAGCCTGGCCGAAAGGTATGGATTTGCAAAAACGCAGGATATGGAAAGAGGCCAACGAATCCTCATGTATCACCGGATTTTATTAGATCTCCGAAAACTTCAGAGCGACTGGGATCGGAAGTTGGCCCTGTCCCGGAAAGTGCTTGCCTTAGAGGAAACCATTTTAAAAAGGCAAAATGGGAGTGGCCGGTTAATGAAAAAAGCAGATCCAACCGACGAAATTCTTTCGGGTATTTTACAACGACGAATCTCTTTAAGATGAAAAACTCTCTGATCACTTTCGCTTTATTTCTGATTTGTCTGCCTATGGCAAATGCTCAGACTCCTTTACCTGCTGATGAGTACAAAGAAGCCATTTCTTTTCTTCAGGGAAACGGCGTTTATGATCGGGGTATCATGCGGTTTTTCGAAGGCATGCGCGATTATGCCTACAGTCATTTTGGCCCCTTTATTCAGGATGCCCAGGCACTGGCCTGCGTTTTTATGCTGATTTTCTTTTCTATTAAGGCCTACGAGATGATGGTGGGAGATAAAAAGATGGAAATCATGCCCCTCCTGCGACCCTTTGGCTTATTGATGCTAACCATGTGGTGGGGTGTTTTCTGTAGAATCATTGCCTTTCCCACAGACCTTATATCGGGCAAAACAGAGGCCATGTTTTCCACCCAAAATGATCGGATCAACGCTTTGCGCTTGGACCGGGCAGTGTACATCATAGAGGTGGCTGACAAAATGGTGGAATACCAGGCAACCACAGAATTGGCCTCGCAACAAGCCCAGGAGGCAGATAAAGGCCTGGGAACGGTGATGGTGGATGGGGTTAAAGGGTTTTTTACTGACAACGTATACGGTCCATTGGTCCAGATGAGAATCCGGATGCAGACCAATATGCAGCTATTGGCTACCCAATTATTGGAACTCCTGGCCATCTGGATATTACGGATATGTGTTTATTTCATCTTTTTTATCCAGATCATATACTCCACCATTTTGGTGATATTGGGTCCCTTTTCACTGGCAGCGAGCATACTACCTGCCTTTAGGGATGCCTTCACTACCTGGATAGCCCGATTTGTAGCCGTTAACCTGTACGTAGGCATTGCCTACCTGGTACTTTACGTTTGTGGCTTGATGCAGGAATATGCCTTTCTGCAGGAAATTCAGAAATACGAAGCGCTTTTAGATACATCGGGCGGCGAGGAAGTGCTGACCAAATTGGCCTGGATGGCAGGTAACGGAATCCTCTCTTTTGGTCTGGTGATCATTAGTTTTTTGGTGGGAGCCATTGCTATCACCACCGTGCCCTCGATTTCTACCTGGATCATCAGCACTTCAGGCATCACAGCAGCCGCAGCAACGGCAGGCAGGACTGGTTCTACCCTAAGCCGCAGCGGGTCCCGCATGTCGGCAAAAGGAATTCTTGGAAAATAAAATGCAAAGACAATGATCATCAAAAACATTGAATCAAAAATCAAACTCGCTACCCTTTTATCAGTAGGTAGTTTGCTGGCAGCAACCATTATCTGTATTGCGGTTTCTTTCTTTGCCTACCGGCAGGTGGTCAATTCGCGGAAATCCATATACATCCTGGATAAAGATGTACCCATTCTGGCGCAACAAACCAATATGGAAATGAATCGTCCTGCGGAATACAGGGCGGCCGTGGATCTTTTTCACAGTCTTTTTTTCTCCCTGACTCCAGATGACGAACATATAGAATACCAAATGAAAAAGGCTATGTACCTGGCAGACGAATCCGGTGTATTGCAATACAATAACCTCAAGGAAAAAGGGTTTTTCAACTCCATTCTCAGTTCCAGCTCTGTTTTGACTCTCCAGACTGATTCCATCCTTCTGGAGCCCGATAAGAAATTCACTTTTTATGGAAAACAGAAGATCGAAAGAAGGAGTGCCACCATTACCCGGTCCCTGATTACAGAAGGGTATTTAATGGATATTCCAAGGTCTGAAAATAATAGCCATGGAGTTTTGATCACGAATTGGAAAACACTTGAAAACAAAGATCTGAGCCATGTTTCGAAAAACACCTTCTAGCGAAAAGCTTCCTTCCGAGGCATTAAGGAACGAACTCGGAAACCTTCCCACCAAGGCCAAAAATCGTTTGGTACACTTGCTGAAAACCTATCCCGGGCAATGCTTTGCAGGCATGTTAATCAGCCTTATGCTGTCGGCTTTGCTAGCCTTTGTGATTCCCATTAACCTTAGGACCGAACAGACAAACAATCCCCGGCAACTGATGAATGAAATCAAAAACCTTGGTTCCGGGATGACAGATGAAGTCAGGTCACTATTTAAAATTCAGGAGGAGGTAAAAAAGATGGCAAAGCTAAAAAAAGACGTGGAAAGCATCATGGAAAAGGACTATCTCGATGCCGGGGATAGTCTTTTCCTGGAAAATGCCCTTCGCCAACTCAAAAATAATAATCATTTAAACCCTGTAGATGATGAAGATTGACATCAAGCAACCGAAATACATCCTTCCCCTGATCCTGTTGCCCTTTATTCTGGTGCTGAATTTTGGTATGCAGTCATTTACCGGAGAAGATGAAATGCAACATGACGAAGGAACGGAAAACATTCAGGAAAGTGTAGGCGAGGTATCGGATCAGATCAGGAACCGGGGAATTGATGGGAAATTGGATGCCTTTCGGTCCAGGTACAAAAGGGCAGATGGCTACACGGCCATCCAAAATCTGAGAATTGACGTGGAACCGAAAGATGAAATGCTTTCCCAGTACAATGAGGCTGAAAAAAGAATGCTGGATTCCATTGATCTGGCTTTTAAAAATTCATTGGATCAAGCTCAAATTTCAACGCAACCCGTTTTAAGCCCATCCACCGAAACCAGGCCTCGAATTTCCCCACCTACCGAAGAGGACGAATTAATTCTTGAGGCGTTGAGTCAATTAGAAAACCCAAAAAATAACCGGGAGCCGGAAAAGTACGAAGATCCCATGGACCTTTTTCGCGCCCAAATGGCCCTGGTGGATTCCATTTCCAAAGCCAATGATCCATCCTATCAAGCTCCACAGGCGGAAGTTGAAACGATAGAAAAAGATTCCACAACCCAGCGGTTGAAAGTTTCAAAGGCTAGCCAACCGGATATCCATTTTAATACCGTCAAGAAAACCTCCCAATCATCCTTTATTCAGGCCATTGTAGATCAGGAAATCCGCAACGGAACCTTGGGCGAAAGGATCAGGATACGGCTATTGAATGACATTCAGGTAGGTGCTGAGGTCTTACCCAAAGGAACCTATCTCTATGCCTGGATCAGCGGCTATGAGTCCCAGCGGGTTAAATTGACCATTAGTAGCGTGATGGTAGGTGATAAAATCTTACCCATCGCCTTAACTATTTATGATCAGGATGGCATGGAAGGGCTGTATGTTCCAGCCAGTTCGTTCCGGGAATTTTCAAAGGATCTGGGCGGCAATGTCACCGGAGGACTGAACATGCAGATGCAACAAGACCCTTCCTCTATGAACCAGATGTACCTGTCTGCCCTCCAACGGGTTTTTACCTCCAGTTCCCAGGCTGTGTCCAAGAGGATCCGGCAAAATAAGGCCAATCTGAAATACGGCACCCTTATTTACCTGATTGATTCGGAAGAATTGAATTCGCAAAACTATTCAAACCAAAACCCTAACTGATATGCAAAGGATAATCTTAATCACATGCTTTTATGGTCTTTTCACCATACCTACCCTTGCTCAGCATACTGCCTCAGGCAATTTCTTTCCTGAAAAGCAAAGCCTATTTATCCGGGAAGGCATTACGCTTCATTTTACCTCACCCGAGCCCATCCAATATGTGGATATTTCAAGCAAAGAGCTGGTAGGGGACCTGCCGGTTGACAACGTGTTCCGGATTAAAATTAAGGATGATAGTGCTGTTGAAGTGGAAAATGAACCCCATGACCTTGGGGTGGTGACCATCATAGGCGAAAAATTCATTGCCCAGTATGATTTTAAGTATGCCTCCGGCAACCGGGAACTACCCACCTTGCTGGAAATTGGGCCTGAAAATATGCGCCCATTGAATATAGGAGCGGCACCCCTTACGCAAAATGAGCTGAGGGAGTTTTCATTGCAGGCGTATAAGCGAAAGGGCAACAAAAAAGGCCTTTACAGCAGCCAATACGGCATCACCGGTAATGTCAATCATATCCATACACTGGATGACTACATTTTCCTGGATATCACCTACACCAATAAGACCAATCTGAAATTTGATATCGACCAGGTTAGTTTCAGGGTGGCAGACAAGAAGATTGCCAAAGCCACCAATGTACAGGCCATAGAAATGGAACCTGTTTTCACTCTTTTTGAAAAGGAATCTTTCAAACGCAAATACCGGAACATTTACGTGCTGGAAAAATTTTCCTTTCCTAACAACAAGGTGGTGACCATAGAACTGGCGGAGAAGCAATTGTCCGGAAGGACCCTAGTACTTGAAATTGACTACATCGACCTTTTACGGGCTGACACACTATGAAATCGAGCCAGCCGGAGGCTGACAGGCATGACGAAGACGACACGCAGAGAAGAAAATAAGGCATGTGAGATTCTCCTGAATTAAGATCGGGACAGGCTACGTGGTCTTAGAAAACAAATTATAAACAAATGAAACGGCTTTTATGCATCCTATTGATTTTGTGGGCAGGTAGGCTAATGGCCCAAAGCGGCTCCCAACATCTCACTTTTGAAGGGGGAGTGGGCGTGCCGCTTCTGGATTTAGGCCGTCTGGGATATGAATTCAATTCCCAACACCACCGACGACATGAAGTGTTTTTGGAGTGGATGAAAACCAGGGAGACCGATTACCAAACGGTATTGCTGGGCCTGTTGATCAAACCGGTAATCTTCAGAAGGAATGCCACTTCCCTAAGGTTCAGGGCGGGGGCTGCACTGGGAACCGATTTTAGTGGGCTAATAATAGCTCCCTTGGTGGGTTGGGAGTTTTCCTGGGTTTTACTCAAGCGGTTGGAACTATGCCTGGGAAGCAGCAGCCAGTTATTGCTTTGGGCCAAAAAAGCGGAGCGGTGGCGTGTGGTGCTGGATGCGGGCATTAAAATACCTCTCAATTAAATGGAACAGAAAAGACAATTGGAAAAACTATATGGTATGATCCAGTTTCTGGTGTACGGCATGGTATTCCTGGAACTGTTTC
The DNA here is from genome assembly GCF_011290685.1 of Cyclobacterium plantarum. Classification (GTDB taxonomy): domain Bacteria; phylum Bacteroidota; class Bacteroidia; order Cytophagales; family Cyclobacteriaceae; genus Cyclobacterium; species Cyclobacterium plantarum. The sequence goes on along the minus strand of NZ_JAANYN010000002.1, from coordinate 547,423 downwards.
TTTTCATCTACAGTCCAAAAGTCCTAACAGGGGAGGGGATATCCAGGCAGGTTTTGCCCCTGGTGGATAGGTTGATGCAATTTCCGATCTACCAAAATCTGGTTTACAGTAAACTATCCGTTTTACTGGCCATTTGTTTGGCCGCCATCGGAACCCGGTCAAAGAAGGAGTTAAGCGTAAACCCCAAAAATCAAATTGTATTTCCCCTGATGTCGGGATTTGGCTTTTTCTTCGGTTCATTGTTTTTCTATTCCATGGAGGCTAAGGCCATTATCCTTCCTTATACGAGCTGGCCTGACCTTGCCTTTGGGATTTCATCTCTGCTGGGAGCGGTACTGATCCATACCGCTCTGGACAATGTCTCCAAGTTGATCAAAAGTGGGCTGGGGAAAGATGAATGGAACATTGAAGGGGAATCATTTATGCACGAAAAGGAAAAGCGGGAAACCCCTTACTCGGTCAACATACCCATGCAATTTTATTATAAAAAACGCATTCATAAGGGCTGGATCAATATTGTCAATCCTTTCCGTGGTACCCTGTTGATTGGTACTCCGGGAAGTGGTAAGTCGTTCAGCGTGGTAAATCCCTTTATCCGGCAAATGATTGCCAAAGGGTATACCATGTGTCTCTATGATTTTAAGTTTCCAGACCTGAGCCAAATTGCCTATTACCATTATTTGTTGGCAAAGCAGAAAGGAAAAATTCCGAATTACCGGTTTCTGGTGGTTAATTTGGACCAGGTGGAATATTCCAGAAGGCTAAATCCTCTGAAACGGGAATACATTCAGACCCTCGCAGACGCTTCTGAAACGGCCGAAGCCATCGTGGAATCCCTTCAAAAAACAGAATCTACCGGAGGTTCGGATAAATTCTTCACCCAATCCGCTGTCAATTTTCTGGCCTCCTCCATTTACTTTGTTTCCAGGCATCAGGGTGGCAAGCACTCCACCTTTGCTCACCTGCTTGCCTTCTTAAACAGGACCTATGAGGAAATTTTCACCTGCCTATCCTCCTTTCCGGAATTGGAATCCCTGCTCAGCCCTTTTCGCAGTGCTTTGGAAAAAAGGGCCTTTGAGCAATTGGAAGGGCAGGTGGGTACTCTCAAAATCTTTATCTCCAGGCTGAATACCAAGGAAACGGCCTGGATCTTTTCCGGGGATGATTTTGACCTGCGAATTTCCGACCCAAGGTCCCCGGCCATATTGGTCCTGGCTAATAGCCCGGCCACCCAAAATATCAATTCCACCTGTTATTCGGTGATTGTAAACCGCCTTACCCGGCTGATCAATACCAAGGGAAACTTACCTGTTGCCATTGTGGCGGATGAGGCACCCACCCTTTATATCCATCGGGTGGAAAACCTGATTTCCACTGCCAGAAGCAACAAGGTAGCCGTTTTGTTGGGGCTGCAGGAATTGCCCCAGTTGAAGCAATTGCAGGGAAAAGATACGGCCACCACCATGACTGCAGTGATCGGCAATGTTCTGAGCGGCTCGGTTAGGAATAAAGAAACCCTGGAATGGCTGGAACGGATGTTTGGTAAAAAGAAACAGTTAGGCGAGAGCGTTTCCATTGATCGCATGAAGACCTCTGTTTCGATGAACGAAAAATACGACCCCCTGATCCCTGCCGGAAAGATTGCCGGAATGCAAACAGGGGAGCTGGCGGGATTATTGGCGGTCGATGCGGAAAAGTTCAATGGAAAATACAAAAGTGCCGCATTTCACTGTAGGGTAAATCTCGATGCCAAAGCATTAAAAACAGAAGAACAACACTACCGGGACATTCCTAAATGCTATGAATTTAACGATGCAAAAGAACGAATCCTCACCCGGAATTTTATGCGGATCCGGGAAGAGGTAGAGAACATCATCAACTACTATACCGCATCAGCTTAAGAAAATGTATCCATCATTTAAACACCATCCAAATGAATTCAAAAGATGAAAAAACCATGCGATCCCTGATGGAAAAATTGGATCGGCTTCAAAGAGAAGGCCAGGTTGAATTGACTTCTGAGGAAGCGGAATTGTACCAGATTGACACGATGGACGAGCTTCCCGAAGAAGATCATGTTGAATCCAATAATCACTTGGGATATGGCGATTGAAACTCCGAAAATGCACGAATTAGTTGCTGAGAAGATCATTGCCCAGCTCAGGGAAGGAACGGCTCCCTGGCAACTGCCCTGGGAGAAGTCAAGCGGGGCCTTCGAAAAGCCCTACAATGCGGTAACCAACAAGGCCTACCGGGGATTGAATTCCCTTTTTCTCCAACTGTTCACTCCCTTTGAAGACCCGCGCTGGGCCACCTTCAAACAAGCCCAATCTCAGGGCTGGAGTGTGCAAAAAGGAGCGAAGGGAATGGCGATCAATTTCGTTAAGACCCACCAATTGATTCCCAAAAGAGATGAGCAAGGCAAACCTGTCCTGGATCAAAAAGGAAAACCCGTTAGAATCCGAAGGAAATTGAATACTCCCATTGTCACCAAAGCCTGGGTTTTTAATGCCGAGCAGATAAAGGGTGTCGCCCCGCTGGAAAAAAGGCAGGAAATCAGTCAATGGGAAAAATTGAACCGGGTAGAAAACCTGGTAAAAAACACGGGAGCCAATATTGAACATGTGCAAGGTAACAGAGCCTATTATTCCCCTTTGGCAGATAGGATCAGGATGCCGGAAAGGACGCAATTCAAGGCCTCCGACAGGTATTATGCCACCCTTCTGCATGAATTGGGGCATTGGACCGGCCATAAGGATCGGCTGGACCGGAGTATCATGAACACCTTTGGCACACAGGAATATGCCAGAGAAGAACTGAGAGCCGAAATAGCCAGTATGATGCTGGGATCGGAACTTCAGATTGGCCATGATCCCAGGCAACATGTGGCCTATGTGGACAGCTGGATCAAGATCCTTACCGAAAAGCCTTTTGAAATTCATCAGGCAGCGGCAGACTCCCAAAAAATCATGGATTACCTGATGGTCTTTGACCGAAAAAGGGAACAGAAGCAGGTTGCCACGATAAGCTCAGCATCCGATACTTCGACAGACTCAGCATCCGACGTGGAGCCGGAATTGGCACACCAACCGGAAAATAAAGAAAAGCAGGAAAAATTAGAACCCACCTTAAAAATTGGAAGATGATCAAGGAAAAAATGTTACCCATGCAGGATTTGAAACTATTCGGGATTTATAAAGACGGAAAGTTTACCATCCCGGAAGATCAGGTTCGGGCATTACAAGAAGGAAAAATGACCGACGTAGTGGAATTGAAGGATCTGAAAGGAAAGGACGTGCATATTGACAGTTTACCTGCCCGGCTATCCATCGTAAGGGGGACCGACGGCAATCCCTCTCTGAGAATTGATCCGGTGTACCGGTCCCCCAATTCCCTTCCCCAACTCTCCACGGAGGAGAAAAAGAGGTTGCTCCGGGAAGATCTGGCCAATATCCGGAAGAATTATGTAGACCGGGATGGAAACGTACGGACGGAGATCATTGCCTATGACAAAAACACCCGTCAGTTTATGAGCCATGATCCCAGGTCCGTCCAGGCACCGGAAGCAGTGAACAATGAAAAACTGACCGCCGAGCAAAAGCGAAAATTCAAAGAGGGGGAAACGGTGAACCTGGCAGATGGTACCCAATTTCAATTTTCAACTACCGATCGAAGAGGAATCCGCTCCAACCGAAACGGGCTGGTTTTGTCCATATTGCTGGACGGAGGAATATCCTATTTATTGCTGACCGGATTGGGAAGGATGTTGGGCAAAAAAAGTACTGAGGAACAATTATATTCCAAGGGCTATCAGGAAGGACTAAAATCGATGCAGAAAAATATGCAACGGCGAATTGCCCTTAAACCCAATGACAGGGATGCAGTCAGGGACCTGAACAATGTCAGGGAGGAACTTTCAAAAGTTTCCGCAGGTCATCCGGCTAACTATCAGAACAAGGGTGGAGATGAGGTCAAACGGTTTAACTCCAAGGATACCGAGATAAACTCCCCGAATCAATCAGAAGATGAACGCCGTCAAAGAAGGATTTGAATTGCTGGACAGTTTGGGGATTAGCAGAGAAGTTCAGCAACTATTTTCAACCGGTTTGCGGGAGGATGCCAGTGGCAGATTGATTGCGGATTACCGGGATGAAAAGGGAAGGGTAGTGGATCAGGAAATCCTTGCAGTTACAAAGCAGAAGTTGTCTTCCTGCGGTATCCTTCACTTTTCACCTGCACTGCCAGAGAATGTTCGCACCCTGTATATTTCCGATGCGATTATGCATTTGATCTTTATGGTGCAGCGAAAAATCGGCAGGATAGATTTCTCATATACTGCTTTTCTGGTCTCCGGAGCCAGAATGAATCGGGAATTAATCGAAAACGGAATGGATCAGTATCCTGAGGGTGTGAAAATTTATACCCTCTTTGGCCATTCGCTTATTGGAAGGATCAGGGACTGTAAAGTGCAGCATTGGGTAAAGGGATTGGATGGTTCATTTAGGGTAGCTGGTAATAAGGTGGTTGCTTTATTTAAAGGCAGGGAATTTTGGATGGAGGTGGGGGAGTTTTCGTTGAGGAACCATTGCAGGCAGGTAGGTTTGCGGCAAACGGTAAGCACCTGTAAACCAGTTGATAAAAATATTGACAATTTTTATTCGTTTAGTTAATTTTAGGTATGATTTCCAATTTAATAGTAAAATTGACCCAACTAAATCCCTAAAATAACCTAACCGACCAGGCGTTATGAAAAGATTTAAAGTCCTCCTTTATTATGCCGGCATAGTGTTGGCATTCTCCTGCAGCAATGATTCGGATGAAGAGCCGCTGGTAGAAAAGACAGCCCGGATTGAAATCGAGTTCGAGGGCAGTCTGGACCAGTACCTGGTTAATTTTGGCCTGCATTCGCTCTACACCGGCCAAAGCGGTTTTGTCAGTGCCACCATCGTCCAGCCCAGTGAACTGGAATGGACCCAGATCATCGATCAGGCCAATACCTTTAACGTTTCCACGCCCCTTACCTTTTCCGAACTTATCGTGGAATCAGATGAACCCGTCCATACCTTCGGTTTTATCTTTAACCTGGTCCACACCGGAGACATCCCCGATGAAGACTTTGAGGATTTAACTGCCACCATCAGGGTATTTGGAAACAATGCCGAAGTCCAAACTTTTCAATATACGGCAAGGCCAGTAGGGGAGGTTTCGGAGCCGTTGCGTGAGACGGTGAGGTTTTAGTAAAAGCTATTGAGTATAGTTGCAGATTACCAACCTGAGAAAAGTTATATCCATCTCCACCTAAAAAACCCTCTTACTAGTGAAGGGGGTTTTACTTTTCTGAATAATTTATAGAAGGTGAAGAAGTTGGCAGAGGTCAAGCGGGGATGGGAAACTACCCCCCCCCGCTATCGGAGCAGTATCCACGCCAAGGTAAAAGCCATTGATGAATAGCTCAGAAATGAGGAAAGAATTCAAGAACTCTATTGAAAACAATTATATCCGTGAATAAACCTCCTCCGCAACTGTATCTGGTCCTGGCAATCGGGAGAGGAAGCCTGAGCGGAAACCTAAACCTGCCTGCCGCCTTAGGCAGGAATTTAATCAGAATTGGAGTAGAGCAAGACCATGCCTATGAATAGAACCGAGCGTTAGAAATGATCCCTTTGTATCATTTCAGTGAGATGACAGTTAGCAGGGCAGGTAAGAAAAGGGGTATGGACGGATGCCCAGATTCCGCAAACAGGGCCATCGCGCTAACCAAAAATATGTATCAAATAAGGACATTACTTCCTGACTCAAAAACCTATACAACAAACAGTACCAAATAATATCAATCAATATAGTAAGTCTAAATTTACCCCTTTCTAATTATTGGATTCTGAAATCTAAGTATCAGCTAATCATTAAACTAATTATTTTAACATGTTCATTCTTTTGTCTAGGCTCAATCACAATACCTTTAAAATATACAATTTTAGCTTCCCTGATCAAAATCATTTTATCATCTGCGTCTCTTGCGATGACTGAAACCTCCAATTTGTAATTTAGACGTAAGTCATCATTCAGGTTTTCCCGTTCTAATCGGTCGTCAAATATAAAAATATACTCTCCAGGCTCAGGGTTGATTGGTATATTACGTGCCTCGCCTATTTCAAGATATTCACTACCAGAAGGCGCATTCTGATAAGTCGAAATCGAGTTTTGGATCTCACGTTTCACTATCACCCGATAAAAGATATTCTTCTTGACGTTTCGAAGCAATTCAAGGCGTTTCGAACGGCTTAATTCAAATGAAAACTGAAGTTTAGGGGTCAGCTGGCCTTCCGGATATGCAGACTCTTCGCCTATCTTTTCTATTTTTTCAATAGACGGGAACGACGGTCTCACCCACCCCGACCAATGGCCGGGTTTCGAATAAAGATATTTATGTGTCAGGCCGAGCACTCCGGTTGGGTCAATGTCGATATAACTGGTTACCCGATAATTATACGCCCTGAAAGTATCCATGCCAAAGTGCAAATCTTCATTGTCATAAAAATAGTCAACAAACATCACATTGGGTTCTTCGGATAGCGGATCTGATATCAGGCCATCGACCATCGATAATTGCCTTTTAGGGTCGAATAGTTTACTTCCCGGGCCAACAAATATTAGGCCCGCACGCCCTGCAACATCTCCTTCGCCAGGCTTCACTACCTGCTCGGACAAATTGAGCCAGTCATACAATGAAACCCCACCGGTATTTTCCAGCCATTCCATTTTGATAAGGCCTTCAGGATTGTGCCATTCGTCTACCAACAGACCTTTTTCGATTCTGGACAGCAATTCCCACGAATTTTCGTCCTTTTTAGCCAATTTCGTACTAAGCGTTTGCTCTTCCCGTATTTCCCTTTCAATCGACAGGTAAATATCTGTCGGCAACTCATCTTGCCTCGTCCATTTCAGGAAGTTTCGCGGTTGTCTTTTCAAATCAGGATTTCCAACCTTCAGTTCGTCAGGTATCCAGTGTACGTGCAAGTTATTATCTAGAGCATATGAACTCCTCTCGTCAGGCGTGCTGATGGTCCAGGCTTCCAATCCCAATGGCAATTGCGGAAGGATCGAGGTTTGATATTCTTCATAAAATACCTGTGCCCCTTTAGATTGATTGCCGATGGCAGATGTGGTTTTGATGGCCCATATAAACAGTTCACGTAAACCGCCCCCAACCGGAATCAACAGGTCGCATTCATAAAACAACTGATCTTCCAGCTCAATCGATTTTTCCAAAATTTGTTGCCCATGTACAAACAATAGTTCTTTCGGAACGGTGCCATTCGACGTGTCTACCAATGTATTCTGCCCTTCGAGGGTATATATTCCATTTTGTGGAGCTGAGACCGGCTTAAGCGGCATGACCTGATAACCTGACTCACAGATCACCACCAGCGTGAGTGGAGTATCGTATTTTTCCGGTTCGATTTTTTGACCAAAAGTCACCTTATTGAATTTAGAGACAGATGTCCTTTCATATGATTTGGCCTTGAATGAGTAGGTAAAATCCGAGGTTCGTTTTAGCGTAATTCGGGTTTGATAAAGGTGCAATTTTACTGCCTCTGCTTCTCCTGTGACATCGTCGAAATTGGACAGCACACTGTTATACCTGACCTTAAGTTGCTTCAATCCCCTGAAACCAATCAAATCGGTAGAAACGATCTCATTTACCTCATCTTTGTCATAAGCATAATATACCTTGCCATCTACCCCTTTCAGCTCAGAAAAAACCTCCTTGTTTAGGTTAGAAAGTTCGTTTTTCAATATTCGCTGCGCATCGGCAAGGTCCAATTCCTTGATCCGGTTACACCGCTTTAATGCTGCATTTAGCATGTAGTCCTGCACCTCTGTATACAGAAATTCCTTATGTTCTTTGAATACAACTGATTTGATAGGGTCACCATTTGGGTCCGGGCTGACGTCCTTGACCTCATTTGGTGTAGTCAATATGTTGGAAAGTGCCAGGTCGCGGTCAATGGCCTGAACGCCTAAAACCGGTCTTGCAAATAAGAATGACGGCTCGTGTGGCAGCAATTTGACCAACCTTGGCGAACGTTGGTCACTTACCAGAATAGATTCGGTAAATGCAATCTGACTTGTGGATGGCAATTCGTTGATGTACGTCGTTTCATATTCTTTGTATCGTGTTAGCGGGGGGCCTTTTACCTGCTCTGTCACGTTTATAGGGCGCATGGGATCATCTTCCACCCAAAATTTTCTTTTATCCGACCTTATCGAAAAATTCATCAGCGCCATGTAATCATAGCCGCTATCCTCTTCTTTCAAAGTGATCTTATGGCTCCAGATATGACCGCTGGCTGTATTGGTCAATTTACCTTCGGCATGAAATACCTCCCAATCGATATTGTGTTTCAATACTTCGGTAAGCCCTATTATCCATTGATTATTTTTGAATGCAACAGGCAAACCGGCCAGCATTTTATCAATATGCGCATCGAGCTGATCATCCGACACCTCTGCCCATCTATGCCGATGCCGTTTCCTCAAGTACAATATATTGGACTCAATCTCGTCTTTGGGGTGCCGATCAGTCCCCCTTGAGGTCTTGCCGAAATGTCCAAGTTCGGATTTGAATGGAGATTGCCATTTGGTCTCTATCACTCCATTCTTATTTTCTATTTGGATGTAATCCTTGGTGGATTCATCGTTTGAAGGCGGCGCCTGCAACTCTGCTCTGTATTTAAACTGGAAAACATTGGTAACGGTACCTATTGAGCTTTCCAGATTTTCAACCGGCATTGGCTCACTTTCCTGACCAAACACATCTACAGCCGTTACCCAAAATCGATAAGCCTGAGGTACTTTACCCGTCTTTTTGGTCTTACCCCTTTGCATCTCCGGTTGCCATTCTTTTTCACGTGCATCCAATGGAAATTTATCCCAGGTCTCGGGCAGATTCGGGTTATAGTCGATCCTAAACCCGTCTCTTACATCGATCGAAAAGATCACTTCATCCTTCTTCTCATTTCGTTTTGGCATCTCTTCGTTGATCACCCGGTTGTTCTCCTCAACAGCCAGGATCTTTTCAAGGTTTTGGGTATTGTCTACCTGCTGAAATGCCGGCAATATCGGAGGGTTTTGCTGGGCAGCCTTGATATTGGGGTTGTCCACAGCAAAGAAAGGCTTGAGTTCTTTATTGTAGGAGTATTTCCTCGTGATTCGCCAGGGCTTGATGATATCCAGTTCGGGATTCAAATTAGGATCATCAAAATACTTCTTGAGATCTGCAGTTGCCTCAGATTGCCAGAGTCCGTACACATTTACACCGGTGATAATAGACGAGTTTTCCTCCTTGATCACATCTCCTACAGTTGATACTACTTTTGGAAACGGTTTTTCTGCCGGTCTTTGCGATTTGATCAGGGCACGGCCGTCACCGGTACCCTTCTCTATGTTTTCTCCGTGACTAATCTTCTCCAACAAATCGTCGTCAAAATCAGGGATCAGTCTTTTCATGTAAATATCGTACTCAAACTCACCGGTCAAAGGCTGTTCGACCGTGCAACTGGTAGCATGATCCAGCGCATTTTTCAGGCTGTTGGTGCCGTCGGTGGTAATGATATTGGTCGGCGAGTCCAATTTCTGGACCCCAACCACCATATCCATATCATGAAACTTGTCCCAGTCATATTCCGAATCCTCCAGGGCTTTTTTGGTCGGAGGTATGTAGGAAACATTAAACAACAGACTGTCCCCATTGGTGTGCCATTCCTGCACTTTGCTACTTTCAATTTCTCCAAGCGTAACCCCCAAACCCAATGCCTCCGCGAGCGAATATTTCTTTCCACAATCAGTTTCCACGCGATTGGGTTGACTCTGCCAGGGATTGCACCAATAATCAATAATTTCTGTTCCCTGTCCGGCCAAAACCGATAGCTGAGACTTCAGGTTTTCGGGTTCGGCCACAGCCTCTTCCATCTCCCTCAGGAAATCTCTGTTCTTAAGCAATTCGGATAGGATACTGACCATTTGCCAGGTGCTTTCGAGATGGGTCGAAATTTCTTTCTTTCCGCTTAGTTTTTTGCCTTTCGGCAAATGAAAGGTGAAGAGAGACGGCAGCTCCGACATAGATAGCGGCGCTTCAGCTGCAAAGGTCTGTTTTTCGAGCTCTTTAAATTCCTTAACAAAAATGGCTTGTAAGTTTCTGGGACTGATCAGATTATCAATCAGGTATCGACTAAACTGATCGGCAAAAACACTTCTCTCCACTCCTTCCAATGATTCAGACAAACGTGCCCTTGCGTTGCCATTGATGGCTTTCATGGTGATGTTATGAAGTTTTTTAGGATAACTGCTCTTCGCACTGTCTGCCAGTATGTGATAAATGCCAATACCCTTTTCAGCTTTCACGTCATTTGGGTCGATTGGTGCTACCGGTTTGGTTTTTTTCGGGTTATCCGGGTCAGAATTCCCTACAGTTGGTGGGTCAAACATCAGGTAATTCATAGGCTTGATCACCGGTAGGTCAGCTGTACCGGTCGGTCGCCCTACTGCAATCGTTCCATCGGCTTTCAGGTATTCCTTCGACTTTTTGGTCTTAACGGTTAAAACAAACTTGCCTTCAGGGTTGGGTAGATAGGTGGTCAGGTCGCTGGTGGCGTCATCATTGAGGTACCATCGGGCAACTATTTCAAATTTCCCGCTGTTATTCTTTTTCAACAACCCAATACAGGATATAGCTAATCTCATGGTATTAGTTAAGGTTTAATTCAGGTAAAAATGAATAGTTAGAAGACTTATTAAGACATGGGCCGGAAATGACCGTTACCGTAATAGTAAATGACTTACATTTTGTTGCACAGCCTACTTTTACACAAGCCGTGGCACCGTAAGATCCTCCCAAAAAGGTAATCCCTTTATTAGTGTCTCCACAAACGCGTAGTCTCGCAAATACCGATACGTCTAACCCGGCCAGTGTTACACCAAATATTTTGATATAAGCATAACCATGTACATTGGCGAAGATCTCGCCTAAAATATACAGCACATCTTTTTCGGCTGTAAGAATGTCTTCTCTTACCAGGTTGTGAATATTGCGTATCCGGTAAAATGACTCATCTTCAAGAAATGAATGGCTTGCCAGTACAAATGCCCGGGCCTCAAGCCTAAGCTTTTCAGGTAATAGTGCTTTCCGGCTAACGGTAAATGCTTCCTGAAGCGCCTTGTCATAGACATATTTAACCATCAGTACACCTCCCAGATCGATGGTCAATCCTGCCTTACCAATGCCAAATTTAACCTCATAACTCCAACCGGCCTTCATGGCTATGGCAAACAATACAAAGCCATTTCTGTGATCCAGCTCAAATTTGAAGCCACCGGCTATCACATTGGGTATCGGCCAGGTAGGCGGAAAGTAAGACAGCTGGCTGGCTTTGCTCCAGTTTCGTTGAAAACTGTTTCCTCCGGTTTGCGGTGGCCATCCAAAGCTCGCCAGCAAATAAGCTGGCCCTCCAAATGAAGTCCCTAACAGGATCTGACCGGGTCGAAACGACCAGCGTTTGGGTGCGCTAGGAGATGGAAAATGAAAGGTTGGCAATTGAAAACCTACCAAAATCCTCTTTTTCACCAGGTCTATGGTAAAAAGGATCTGTACGTCCTCAATGCCTTTAAACATTTTGACCCAACCCTCTATCCTGATGATACCTTCGGATGAAAAAAGCAGTCCGGTAAATTTTTCTTCTTCCGGAGGAGTGGTTATTTGTAAATTATTACCTGCAGTAATCAGGTCATAAACCAGGTAACCGGAAGCGAGCATGGCAAAGCCTGTCTTGTCGGAATAGGTCCAGTTTTCCAACCACTCAGGTCGGCTGGCACTATCAGGCTTTCGAAGTGATTTGAGCCCTTCATCCACATTTTCTACAATATTGGCGATCTGGCCTTTGTAATCACTGTTTTTGGAGAACACTAACTCCGCATCTCTAAGTTTGCCGAATCCAAGGTTAATATCGCCGCCTATTCTCAATCCGGACACCCAATACTTCACACCGTTGTTGGATGCGATTTTCACAAAAATTTCATTTGAATCGCCGAAAATACCTGGTGCCTTAAGGAAGATCACGCCGTAAAATTCGCGATCCCTGCCCTGCGAAAGCAAATTGTCTCGCTCCAGTGCCTCTCTCGGTGGGGTATTGACCGGATCATAACCTGCATCCGGAAAGGCTTTACCCCAAGCCAGCATACCACCGATCCTGATCTCATCGGATAGCGCCAGGCTCCCTTCGATCTTGTCGAGGTGAATATCAAAATCCCAACCTGATCCGGCTTTCATGTTCACCACTACCCTGCCGCCGATCTTGGCAAAGTTTTCAAGTCCAAAGTTGAACTCTCCGGCCACCTCCAGACGATTGCCGTTGGCCTCGCTTATGATGATATTGATGGCCTTGATAGAAAGCGGCCACTTGCCAAATACATCAGTTTTGGTGTCACCTCCCATGATGATAGACAGCACGGCTGTTTTCCCTTCCAGATCAAATCCCATCGCGGTCCTCAGTATGTGATGCATGTTGGGTTCGCCATTGGCAGGCGTATATTTATCAAAAATCGGTAACGCGCTCGCGAGTTCTGCACTGGGAAACAGCTCTACCGACGCGAATAGCTGTTTGAAATTGGTATCGAATTTTCTGAAACGGATAAAGTCCAAGCCAGGAATAGTGTCCCTGACATCCCGAGGTTTTACATAATCCAACGATGGAGTGATCCTAAAGCTTTCAATTCCACCCGATTGGTCAAAAGTCATGGCTGCGTTGCCCTTGATATCGAACTTATAATCGGTACCTCTTTGTAGCAACTTGAGGTTGACATCGAAGGTAAAATCTCTCAACTGATTTTCTATCCCAATACAATGGATCTTGGATACATCAAACTTGATAATGCTGTTGTCAAGGATATTGATGGTGAAGTTGGGATCATTAGTAATCTCGTCCGGCACCTTGGCTATCCAGGTAAATCCTTTGGCATCACGCCAGCCAAAATCCAGAAAAAGGTTATCGTTGATTTCTTTTATCAGTTTATCTAGGGTCTTGCCAAAATACCCGGTATTGAAATTGAGACTGAGCACTAATGGCATATGCCGAAACACAATACCCATAAACTGGGGACTTGTAGGGTCTATTTTTCCATTGGTAGTATCCGGAAGATTGTGGTTGTATGATGGAAATAGTTTTTTGTATCGGTCAGATGTGGCCAGTGCATGGAAAGACTGTTTTGTAAAGCCCAATTGTCCGTCGAAATCCAGGCTGCCCTTTTTGTTTTGATCAATGGCTATACCCGATGGAATGTTGTGACCCGGATACCGCTCGGCTACCAGGTCATAGGCATAGTCTACTTTGATTGTACCTGAGTCCTCTTTTGTTTTTCGCACCAAAGGGATCCCCATAGACCTGAAAAGCGGCCAAAAGCCGTAAGAGGTCCTGATCTTGCCATCCGGATCCTTAATTTTTATATTATCGTCAACAAAGGCCTTGAACCTGCTTTTGATATCCGCATTGGTTGTGTAAAAAGCGATCAACAGCTCATTGACATTTCTGTTCAAAAGCCACTCCTTGAACGTATCGGGATCAATTTTTTTAACATCGAAACGAACATTGAGCAGTTCTTTCTCTTCTCGGGGCAGACAGGTCGCATAGATCTCAGCTGGATTAAATGATTCACATATCAATCCTGCAGTAACATATCCGGCACTCAATACAAGCGTGGATGCATAAGCCATGTAGATCAGCTTTTCTTTTTCCTCCTCGTCATATTTTTCCGTTGTGATCTCAGTCTTGGTAATCTCAGTTCTGAAAGCCTTTGGTGCGTCATATGAATCGTACTTCACTTCGGATTCCTCATGGTCCAACAGCTTAAACTCACTTGTGGTCGGATTGATGCTAAATTCTGTCAGCCATTTGTCATCTTTCGGCTTAATACCGTCCTCAAGCATGTCAAACGCCACCTGACTTTTCTTGTACTTCCAATTTATTTTGTCCAGGCTTGGTTTATCGTTTGATTCAAAATTGCCCGGTGCAAAAGGTGAGATTTCCAGTTCAGGCTTAAGTACAACAAATTCCTTTTCTCCGGAATCCAGCACAAAGCTGTTGGTCTGCCCATCGCTCGAAGCAATCAGAAATGAGGGAATGCTTGGTATCCTTACTGTTCTTCGCCCACCTTCCTGTATATTCTTTTTCGGCACCAGCAATGAATCTGCCGTACCCAAAGCCGTATGCAACTTTTTACCGGCCTGCAATACGAGGTCATCAGTATTCGGATCGAAGGCTAGCAGTGCCAGATTTGCATCCAGCTTGATTGAAGAGCCTTTTTCATTACTCAAACCCCGAACACGAATGCCGTAATGTTGATTAGCCAGTGTCAAATCTTCCCTGAGATCTCCCTGATAGATAAACTGCGGATTGAACCTGAACACCTTTTCGTGATTGGTGATCTCATTTTTTTTAGCCGTTCTACCGGTAATCTCCAAGGGAAAGAGAAATATCATTCTGTCTTCTTCCCCGGCCATCTTGTTCGTGCCGGTGAAAATCTTCGTTCGTTTACCCTGATGTCCTACTTTTCGGTCAAAATGTTTATAGGATATGGTTGTTTCCGAAGCCTGAAATCCCAGACTTCTGATCTGACCATCCAGACAAGTCATTCGACTGAAGGTCAACAATGATCCCTGCCCCAAACTTCGCCCGTCCAGTTGCCAGTTGCTTTGTCCATTGAGTTTGACATGGTGTGCATTACGCTGATCCGAGATCAGATCAAGTGCCTTAGACACGAAATTGAAAATGAAGGTAGTCTTTCTTTGTATGGTAAAGCTAAGCGTACCAAAAGACTCCAGGTTTGCGGCCGAGGTAGGTGAACCCATTTCTACACAAGCGTGGTTGTTTTCCAACTTAAGGAAATGACCGAGTCGACCGCTTATATCCGATACTATTGGACTGAGCAAAGTGGGCGTTTCGTCCGACTTGTAGTAAAACAAGTTTTTCGAGGTATCGACCTGGGTGATATCACCCGTAATCGAAACAGAAAATCTCTCCAGAGAAACTTCCAGCTGCTGCCCCATCGCAATCGAAATTTTGCTGATGTAAAGATGAGGGGATTCCGGATTTTTGGCCACCTTTATGGCAGACGCAAAACTGAATGCATAAAACTGATCAGTTTGTTGGAGGGTGTATTGATTGCCTTCTTTCGAAACCCGAATCTTGCCATTTGGAAATAGAGCAGGATCAGAAATGCTGGTTTTCCCGTCCACGGTAAATTGAAGCATAAATTTCCCTTGCGCATAATTCACACCATTGTCCTCAACGATTGAGCTTTCGCCCGCCTTACCCTCCAAGCGAAACAATGATTGATACTTGTATAGCAGAATTGTAGTCATGGTCGCAGATTACTTTAAGTAGATAATGTCGCCCGGATAAAGGGATTCTTCATCGAAATTCCGACTTGGATGATAGCGGGCCTCCCGTTTCGGATCGGTGCCCAAGGTATTGGGCCTTGAAAAAATAATTCCTTTGATAAATTTCTTTCTTAGCCTGATCCTGGCACGTATCGTCTCATCAGCGAAAAATTTACCGAAGCTTGTGTTCGCATAGCTCAACTCGTAGCACTTTCGTTTGTAATTGACTCGTAACGTAGAAAAGTACTTTTCAGGGGTAATCCTCACTGAGATATCCGACACCTGTGACCCTTCACCAATCCGCTGGTAATAAAAGTCTGTGATCTTTTTCTCAACCTGATGATAGGTCAGCCCGGCAGCATTCATTTTATTTGTATTGGACTGTGCGTCAAACCACACGCTTGAATCCGATTCCCTAATGGCAGGCGCTACATTGCTGTTTATGCTTTCATAAAACACCGGTAGGGTTATGATGCTGTCAGCATCGACCAGACATTTCTGTACAATTCGTTCTTGTTTAAGCTGCGTATTATTAAAAATCAAACAATGTTCGTAGCTAATATTCAATTCAAGAATTGAACTAGGGGGTACAATCAATAAAGTTGTAGGATCATAATTGATTTGATAATTTAGGTTTTTATTTTTAGCAATTAGCGCAATAAAAAAGAACAATCGTAATCGTTCGTCGTCAACCTTGTTGGGGTCCCATTCAACCGAAATTGTGGTTCTATCTTTGGTATAAGTAAGTTTAATTTTTTCATTGCGAATCATACTTTCCAAGAGAAACAGCTCTTTATTTTGTCTATTGACATTGAAATTTTTGTTGCCTTCGTCAATAATAGCCTGTAGGTTTTCACTCCCAAATATTCTGATCCTGACGTCATGGACGGGCCAGTTGTCCTCAGTATTTTCGGTTAGTCTTTTGGCTTCTTGTCTTAGCGCATCGGGAAGATTATTAAGTGTCTCTGGAAGACTTTGAGTGAGTCCTACATGCTGAACGATAATTAGAAGAATGATAAATGCTACGGATTTACTAAATAATAGATCGATCCATGACCGTATTTGACCAAATAGTCCTCTATTTCGGGCAAAAATATTAATAATGAATTTGAGTTTTTTCATTGCTAAGAAGGTTATAAGTCATTAAATCTTTAATTTTTAAGGGTTATTTGTTCATGCCTTTACCAATTAAATAGCCTCCAGATGAAATACCCATTAAAATATATGCGGTTGAATCAAAAATGGGATATTCCATACTATTCTTAAAAAATAAAGAAATATAAACAATAATATAGATTAAAGTAAAGAGTAGATTTTGTAATCTACCAATTGAAAACTGTCCGTTATCATCGAGCAAGATGTCAATCCAAAAACCTTTTGTTATTGTTGAATTTGACTTTAATAAAGTTGTTGATTTAGCAGATGTTTTTTGAGTCGCACTCACAATACCTGCAGTTAATCCTATGCCCACAGTAATACCTAAAAGAATTAAGGAGGTCTGATTAATTTGTGGAAGGTTGGTGTTCTTAAATCCCCAGTTTAAGACGAAAGCAGGGCATATTATCAAAGTCCATAACCACAACTGACATCTTGAAAAGCTATAAGGAGAGGTCTTGGAACTTGATTCTCTAAGAAGTGTTGTCATAATTGCGACAAAGCAACAAATTGCGACTACTACAACCGCAACCATGATTGAGATGATATTTATTGTTTCCATTTTTTATACTGTATTTCGTTTTCTACATAATATTCGTAATTCCGTTTCTAATGTTTTTCATTAAATAATATCATTTGGATCATCAGAAACATTGTATGTTCATGCCCAATCCTTCCGCATTGAATCTAGTTACAAATCATAAGAAATGAAATTTTAATCAAATAACCAAATTTTTGTTATTTAAAAATAAGGTATAAGCAAATAAAACATGGTATTTACATCAATTATCCTAATGGTAATACAAAAATGAAATTCAGAACCCAATGATTCTTTTTCAGAGGGACTATATCTTGATTTAAGTGAAACTCCGTGCTCGGAATGGCCAAATCCATATGCCAATGAGAGTAGGAGTAATATAATCACCAGCCAATTAAAATGATAAATTTTTACTTTTTGTATGAAAATAAATAAACAATTTTATTTGATTCTTTTGATGCAGAAAATTTTAGAGTGTTGGCATTTTTTATTTTTTTAAATTCTTCATACAAATATAAGTAATCCCAAGGAGTACCAGATGAAATCAGTTGAACCACTCGATAGTTGTCCTGTTCATAATACTCTACCTCTTTTTTTGGTTGTTCTATTCTACCTGTTAGCTCTTGAATGTTTTCATTCGTAAAAAAATTTCCATATTTAATTTCATCTGGTATCATTCCATTTGTAGCTAGCCACATATAACTATTTTCATCTAACTGTACAATCTGAAAAGCTCCGTCTGGCTTTGATATTTTAAATATTATTGGAATTTTTTCAAATTCCGTATCCGTTAATGTGCCAATAAATGTTATTTTTGTGGCACAAGAAATAAATATATTTGTTAATAAAAAGATAGAATATATAATTCCGTATTTTTTCCTAATCATTGAGGAGGGATTTATTTTGTGGTTTTATTTTTATGTGTCTTTTTAAATCTTAATAAATTCTCAACCCCTGATCCTTTGCACCTGTTGGAAAAACATGTTTATGGTATAGGATTTTGGAAGAATTTGATAAGTTGGATAACTTGATATCTATTTTTTGAAAATTTAGTATTTCGCATCAATTTTATATCCTTTACTTTTTACTTTCTTAACCCACTATTATCATTTAAAATAATATTGATATGAATATAAAAATCAAAATATTATTTCCTCGTGTGTAAGAATTAACGTATAGTAGAAATTTAAATTTTTCAAATTTAAATTTTCTTAAGTTTCCTAAATTTCCTGACGTATTGCATCTATAATTGTTCAACCCCTCATTCGCTAGAATCTTTCTATCTATAAACGATTGTATTTTTAATACATCTGATTGAATTATCTTCTACTAAATAATTTCTTTGATAATTTTTAAATTTTCGATCCAATAAGGATATCTAATGAAAATAGGTAAAATACAAATCATATATTTCCTAATTTTTAATTTTTCTTCAGATTGAATTTATGCTTTAGGTGTTTTCTAACCGTTTTATCCAATATGAACAACTGCTCACCGATCTGTTGCACTGACACCCCTTTCTTTAGCCAATACAGTGCTTCCTTCTCCCTTTTACTTAGTTTCTCATTTCTTGGAGAAAGTTTTTATTGGACTTTCGGTTTAATTTTTACATAATTTAATGTCTTCTTGTTAATGACGGGGAAAGCGTTAGTTCACCTTCCAATACATCGTCTATGGCATTGAACAGAAGAAGCGGTTTTACTTCTTTCAGTAATTATCCAGATGCCCCGGCTTTTATGGCTTCAAAGAGCTTTTTTTCACCATACATTACAGTTAGCATTAGGATTTTTAGGTCAGGATATTTTATTTTAGCTAATTGGGTGGCTTCAATGCCATCCATGCCAGGCATGGCAACGTCCATTAATACCACATCAGGTAATTTCTGTTCTAAGGCTTTTAAGGCAAACGCACCGTCCCGCAATTCCCAAATTAAAGTTACCCTTCTGCCAAAGCCAACGTGTCCCGGATATCCTGTCCAAGTTGGGCATTGTCCTCAGCGAGTCCGAACTTTATCATTATTTTGGTGGGAGAAATTATTTGGCTATGTCAAATGTACCATAATGGGGATCAGCGATCAATACGTCAAATGGCGTATTTTTCACTCGGATACACGAATATTTACCTGAAGCCCCGTTCCACAGTTCCCTGATTTTAAATTCAGGGATCCATTCGTTTCCTCAGCCCTTTTTTTCATAAATTGCAATCCAAATCCAGAAGAGGTAAGCTTAGGATTAAAACCTATTCCGTCGTCTTCAATGGTCAGTAAAATATGCTGAAAACTATAATCCAGATGCACAGTTATTTTTGTTGCGCCGGAATGTTTGATGACATTGGCAATAGCCTCCTGGGCTATCCTGAAGAGATACGTGGCAACCATGGGTGGTATTATAAGGTCTTCGGTATTGTTTGAGCATTCCCAGGCTAATTGAGGGTAACCCTGTTCATCCCAGAGGTTGTGCAGGAAACCATTTAGTCTAAAGACAAATTCAGAACAAGAAATTTCTTTCTGGTCAAGGACCCAAATGATTTACCGACGGTTTTCGTTGGTATCCCGGGTAAAATCTCTTAATCTCAATAATTTGCTTTGCTGTGTATTGGGAGTAAGTGAAAGTAGGTCCAGGCGGGAAATAATCTTTGGATAAATGTGAGAAAATTGTTTTCACTCAGAATATAAGCCCTTCCGATACCTCCTCAAATTTCAAGGGGATTTATTATAATCACCATGAAAATTTCAAAGTTTTAATCTGTTTTCAGTAAAAACAAGATAGGAACTTACACAGTTTTATGTGATACTCACTTTTTTATACTTTTTATCAAGCCACCAATTTTTAAAGTCCAAATACTGATCCTAGATTTAACCGTGTTATCAAACCAAAACGAATGGTTTTTGTAAAGTTAGGATTAAGCCTACCAGAAATATCGTCTGACTGAACATAAACTCCACCCAAGAATTTACCCGATTTTCCATTCAGATAATTCATATGTATTCCAAAGACTGAATAATGATCAAATAATTCTCTATTAAAAGAGAAATTTTGTCTTAAATAAGGCCCCAATAAGATATATTGACTTGGTCCTAACTTAAACATTCGTAAATAATCCAAATTTAGAATAATGTTTCCGAATGTGCCGTAATTTCCACTATATGCCTTAAATGTTTCATCACGAGTTAGTGCTCCAGATGTTATTGAAGAGTCTCTTTCTGAGTATCTAAAAGTTGTATGGTCTAGGTTCAAAAAATTATTTAAAAATGAATATCCTAAATTTATCCCATAATAATTTAGTTTATTTTGCACAGTCATGCCTACTTCTAAAGTATAACCAATTTGAAGTGTGTCAATAAATCTTGCACTAAAATCTTGTGAATCATTGCCTCTGTCATATTTAAATTCTAATGCACTAAGACTTGGTCTAAAATAAAATAACTTCATCTTATTACTTACAAAAGCTACTCTATTTTCTTTCTGAATGGTCCTTACATCCAAATCAATTTGTATCATCTTTTGAATATTCAAATTATTCTTAACACTTTCGGCTAATAATAACACTTCAGACTCAAGTTTTGATTTACAAGTGTCTTTTTCATCTATAGAAATAATTGACTCAATAATTTTATTTTCGAGCTGAAACCAACCCAGCGTTGTCAATAAATCTAATCTATCTCTTAATTTTTTAGAACTTGGAGATTCAATTCCATTTATAGTACACCCTTTAATATTAGATCTTATAAGTTCCTGATACTCGCTAAAAGCTAAAGGTGCCAATTTAAATTTCTGATTTTGTAACCGCCTTTCTTCTTCAGAAAATTCATTATGCTTATAATAAACTTTACGTAGCCCAATTATACTTGAAAAATTTGCGTTAGGAGTGAATTCACCTTCTTGAAAAAGGTTTCCCATCCCTCCTTCATTCTTAGCCTGTAAGTCAAATCCATATAATATTTCATGCGCTTTGTAAACCTTATTAGACCGATCGAAGTGATTGATCTTGATCAAAGTTTCACCTATGTCAATATTAAGCGAACTTCCTTGCCAAACAATAGAGCTTTTTCCATTAGCATCTTGATTTAATATTTGTCCCCATGATAATACTGGGGAAAAACTAATAATTATAATATAAATATATTTTTTCACCCTTGCCAATTAATTAAGAAACTCCCTAATAAACTATTTTTGATACTTATGTCGTTTGTAAATAACGATGTTCCGTTATCATTTAAAGGTCTATATTTATCTATTTCATTTCCATAATAATTTAATATTCTTACGTAAACCTCAAGTTTCCATTTTCCTGCTGGTCCAGTCATCAATAAGTCAATGTCAAGGTCTGCATCTGCAGGAAGTCTTTCCAATCTTCCTTCATAACCTTCTGAAGTATGGTCTTGCCATTTGTTTATTCCTTTTGTGGCAAATTTGAGATGATCTACATTCACGGTAGCATCTATTGTTAGCTTATATTTTACATTTACGTTCATTTATATAAAATTAATTTTACATTTAACTCCAAAAAGGGTGAAGGGGATTATTTTGCCTGTTTTAAACTTTGGTTTCCAGATTTATTTTCTTCGGCTTCAAGGTATTACATATATTACCGTAAAGGTCTCTGTTAATTAAGAAATAAATTTTGTTCGATACAGTAATAAAGAAAGATACCTTCATTAACATTGTTTAATATATTAAATTTTTAGCATTCTTCTGTAAGAGTTATTCCTATCTAATTTTAAACTCATTTTATAAAAAGCAAAACATATTTATAAACCACCCTTCACAATCGCCTCCCTACCTGAATGCACCTGCAACTTCTCATAAATATGCTCCAAATGCTTCCTTACCGTTTTATCGGATATAAACAACTGTTCCCCAATTTGCCGTACTGACATCCCTTTCTTTAGCCATTGAAGTACCTCTTGTTCCCTTTTACTTAATTTCTCCATTTCAGGAGGTAGGTTTTCCTGGACTTTCGGTTTACTTTTTAGATAATTCAAGGCCATGCTTGCCAATGAGGGGGAAAGTGGTAGTCCTCCTTCCAGCACATCGTCTATGGCGTTGATCAGAAGATGGGGCTTAACTTCTTTGAGGAGATAGCCAGATGCGCCTGCTTTTAAGGCCTCAAAAAGCTTCTTTTCATCGTCCATCACCGTCAGCATTAAGATTTTCAGGTTGGGATATTTTTCTTTGGCTAACCTCGTTGCCTCAATACCATCCATCACCGGCATGGTAATATCCATTAAAATTACATCGGGAATTTCTCCCTTATCCAATGCCTTTAGCGCTGTTGCCCCATCCTTTTCCTCCCAGAGAACCGTCATATCCTCTCCCAAAGCTAGCTTGTCCTGAATATCTTTGGCTAGCTGGGCATTGTCCTCAACGATTCCGATTTTTATCATTATGAATAGGAAGAAGGTGATTGTAAATGTAAAATTTTGAAAATCAGTAATCAATACGGCAAATAGCGTAATTATTAGGCAGATACCGGAATTGTTACTTGTATCTGTGTTCCGGTTTTTTCTGATTTTAGATTCAGACATCCCCCCATTTCCGCAGCCCTTTTTCGCATATATTTCAGTCCAAAACCACCTGACGCATGCTCTCCACTGAATCCTGCGCCATCGTCTTTTATGGTCAGCATCAAATTAGGTGGATAAACACCCAGTTCAACCTGTATCTCATCAGCTTTGGCATGTTTGATACTATTGACAATAGCCTCCTGAGTTAGTCGCATCAGGTGCATGGCAACCACTGGCGAAAGGATAGCTTTATCATTTATTTTTGAACAATGCCATGTCAGATTCGGATATTCCTGGTCTTCCCAGAGATTAAGCAAAAAGCTGTGCAGCCGCAGGGCAAATTCTGAACAGGTAACTTCTTCCTGATTTAAAATCCATATTGTTTCACGAAGATTTTGATTGGTGTCCCGTGTAAAATCCCTTAAACGGAGGAGCTGGGTTTGTTGAGGAGATGTGGGAATGGAAAGGATATCCAGACGGGAAACAATATGGGTAAGTTGGGATCCGATGCCGTCATGCAGGTCCCTTGCCAATCGTTCCCGTTGTTCATGTGCCGCATTTTCTATTTTTAAGTTTTTAATCTGTAATTCCTGCCAGCGGTGCTCAGCTTCATACACTGCTTTATGCTGCGTTAAATTATCGGTTCTTAGTTTTTCCTGAGAATCTACCAACATTTTTTGACGATAAATCCATGCCAAGGCAATGAAATATATTTGCGCCGTCAATGCCGTCTTTAACAGCAACATATCAGTTATTGGGAGAAGAACTGCATTTAAATTGACCAGGATTATATTTTTGAAAAAGAAAATGATTAAAAAAAGCTGGGAAGCTATCAAAAGCCAGACAGGAAAAAATTCACGTTGGATGGCGTCCACTAAATAGCCCACCCAAATAGCAACAATAGATAATACCACTACAAACCCAAGTCCATAACCAGTTCTGATAAAAAAGGAATTGGAATGGGTAAATCCATGATTAACGAGAAATATACAAATGGTTATGACCAGGTAAAGCCACCATGGACTAATCCTCAGCCACCAATTCGCAGACTGGTGAGGAATCACCAGAAATCTTCGGCTAAATAGCATGAAAAAGCAAATACTCAAATTCAGGATATGTCCAATTTGTATAGGGTTTATATATTGGTATAAAGAAGTATTGAGAAATATCCCCCAGCCATCAATTAATAAGGCATGTAGGGAAAAACATATTATATAGGCTGAAAAATAAAAGTAAATTTCATTTTGGTGGATCGTAAAGCAAGCAAGGGAAATAAAAAGTACCGTTAACATTAGTCCGGTAAATACTCCCCATCTCCAATTGGTTGCCTCGAAGTACTTGAGAAATCCTGGTCCATCCCAGAACTTGACCTGGTATTTAACAGGAAAGCCAGGAATAGTTTCACCACGAATGAATATAGAATAGGAGTGGTTCTTTTTCATGGGAAGGTCGGTCAAAATATACCGATGATTTGCGGAGATATAGTTGTCAATAAATGATCTGATATCCCTTCCAGAGGCAATATCAATACTTATTCCCTCTTCATCCAATAGCCATACTTTCACTGAATCTATAAAATGGGTCTGCATTTCCATTAATATGGGTCGATTGATATTGCTTTTTACCCGAACATAGGCCCACCCTGCACCACCATTATAGCCAAAATTCACTGCAGACACTTCCTGCCATTCAGTTATTGGTAATTCAAGAACTTCCTGAAAGGTCAACTGGGAATTGGGATCAGCCAATTGAAAGAGTTGATAAACAGTTACGGCCGGTTGTTCAGTGGTAATGCTTCTTCCCCTTCGCTGGTTAGTTAACCACCAGCTACCAATACCTATGAGCCCTACAATGAGCAAAATCAGTGGTATAAATTTAAAAATCGGCCAATTGGTTTTTATAAAAATTACAGTTAAAATTAAAAACTAATTCCACCTACAATTTAATTATTTTAATCCACATTATTTTGATTATAAAATCAAATTCTGAAAAAAAATATTCATTGCGATTGAAAGCACGTTTCTAATTACTAAACAATACGTATGGATTCATTTAAAATTGAATACCGGTAAATATTGCCCAAATCAATGACGCACCAAGTTATGGGCTATTTTTTCACATGCATCCGGATTGGCTTGCTGAAATATACCAAGGAACTACGGCATAATAGGAGGTGACCGACTGAGATGCTTTATTCCGTTCTTCCTTGTGCTTAGTGAAAAACTCCCCCGCGCATTATTCATTTAGCCCTCCAGTGCCAGGAAATTTAAAGTCGGTAATCACATTATGAAATTTTTTAATCTATTATCAGAACCCACAGAGATACTGTACAACCAGGGGAAATCCGCCATGACAGACTACCATATCATCGCTGCCATTGCCAATATCGGGGTAGACAAAGCCCGGGAGATCCTTAAACTGGCAGATAACAGGCTTTCGGAACTCGCCAAATGGGACATGGAAAAATGGCTCAAAATAGAGGGCATCGGATATTCTCGGGCCACCGCACTGGTAACTTCCTTTGAACTGGGAAGAAGACGAATGTTTGAACAGCCGGTTAAGAAAATCAAAATCAACTGTTCACAAGATGTGTACAATTGTATGAAACCGTATCTCTTCGATGAAGTGGTTGAGCACTTTTACATCGTGTTGTTGAACCGGAATAACCAGGTGGTCAAACTCCATAAGATCAGTTCAGGAGGAACCCACGGTACTTTGGCGGATCCCAAGTTGATCTTCAAAAAAGCATTGGACTACCTTGCCTCGGGATTGATCCTGGTGCATTATGTGAAGCGTATGATTATGGAAAGTGATTAAGATTAACCTCTGGCTCGAATTTATCAAAAGGTTTTCTATGCGCATTTTACCCAGAGGAATGGTACGGATCCGTCACTTGGGGATATTGGCAAGCTACGCCAAACCACTAAGCCTTCCACTGATCCATCAGGAGTTGGAAATGCAGGCTTC
This sequence comes from Cyclobacterium plantarum, assembly GCF_011290685.1. Lineage (GTDB taxonomy): Bacteria > Bacteroidota > Bacteroidia > Cytophagales > Cyclobacteriaceae > Cyclobacterium > Cyclobacterium plantarum. The sequence goes on along the minus strand of NZ_JAANYN010000002.1, from coordinate 521,827 downwards.
CCCATAAGTAAGTTTGGATTAATTGCACTGATTGATAATGGAAGAAAAATAACCGGTATTTCTCTTTTCCACTAGAGTGAAATCGATTTTTAGAAAATTCACCTATTATTTAGGGGTGTTTGTCACTTTTTAAATTAGAATTATTTCCATAGCTCTTCACTTTAATAACATTAATTAACAAATTAATTTGATGCTATTAGCTGAATTATTACTATAATTGTAGTAGTAGAAAGAAAGTCACTAATATAATATTTCAGTATTTGCCGATTTTTTGTTGAATGGCACTACTTGAAAGAAGGGATTTTTGATTTGTTTAAAAAGATAACTATACGAAGAAGAGAAGTGAAGGGGCATATACTATTAGAATTTGAAGCTCAAGAGTAATATTTAAGAAAGTCGATTAAGAGTTGGAAAAATTAAAATTCGCTCATCGTCAACTTTTTTAGCTGGATTCATAATCAGCGCTCTCAATCCTGAGCCAGGCTTCTGACTCTACCAGTTAAACCTGTAAAGTTGAACTGATAGTGATAAATGGTCTGATAGTTTTTAGTCAAAGAAATTATTCTTTAAAACATAAACTTCAAAAAAAATGAAATTACTCATTTCATGCCTTCTTCTGGCCTTCTTCACATTTGCCTCCTATGCCCAATCCAAACTTACTATTCGGGGAGTGGTGAAAGATACCACGAATATGCCGCTGGATTACACCTCTGTGTTACTTCTTAGCCCAAAAGACTCGGCCTTGGTGGAATACACCCTGACCAATAAAGATGGGGAGTACCAATTCAAAAACGTAGATAGACAACCGCTGCTCATCAAAGCCACCTATACGGGCTACCTTCCCAAACAAAAGGAACTGGTTCTTCCCGAAACAGGTGACTTGGAAGTTGATGAGATTCAGTTGATGCCAATCTTACAGGAACTCTATGAGGTAGTAGTGAAAGCCGCCAAAGCGCCGTTGATGATGCGGGGTGACACACTTGAATATGATGCAAGCAAATTCAAAGTGCCCCCTGGAGCGACCCTGGAAGAATTGCTCCGCAAGCTGCCCGGTATACAAATCGACAAGGATGGAAATATAGTTGCACAAGGGGAACAAGTACAGAAAGTAACAGTGGACGGAAGGCGCTTTTTTGGGGGTAACACAAAAATGGCCACCCAAAATTTGAATGCAGAGTCAGTAAGCAAGCTTCAGCTATTCGATGACAAGTCAGAACAATCAAAGCTAACAGGCGTGGAAGATGGAGTGAAGGAAAAAACCTTAAACGTTGAACTGAAGGAGGAAGCCAGGAAAGGAGGTTTTGGTAAGCTTTCTGCAGCACTGGGTACAGACGGAAGATGGTCTGCAAATGCCTCATTCAATAAATTTGACAAAGTAAATCAATTTTCGGTGATCGGTTATGGCAATAATGTCAACCAATCCGGTCTGAGCTGGGATGACCTTCAGGAGTTTAAAGGGAGTAGTGCTTTCCAGTTTGGGGACACTGGGGACTTTGGTTTTAATGGTAGCGGTGGAAACTATATTTCGTTTTCAGGTGGGGATAACGAAGAATCCTTCGAAATCCCCTTCAATAACCTCAACTCTGGCTTCTCCAACAACCAGGCCATAGGCGTCAATTATAACTACCTGAAGGATAAGAAGGATTTTAATAGCAACTACTTCTATAGCCGCAGTGATCAAGCGCTAGAGAGTTTCAATAGCAGGACAAATTTCTTGCAGGACAATACATCCTTCACTTCCACTGACCAAAGCTCACAAAATAACATGGCAGGTCACCATCGGGTAAACCTTCGTTTTCAAAACGAATTAGACAGCGCCAACACCATCACCATTAACGCAAAAGGAAGGCTAAGTTCACTTACTACATATTTGGCCAGCCATCAAGAGCTGATTCGCAGTAGCACGGAGCAAAGCCAAATGGATAGGAACAACCAATCGGATAAATGGTCAGGGGCCTTTCAAGGCACTGCTATTTATAGGCATAAATTCAAAAAAAATGGAAGAAACTTTGCTGCCAGTATCAGTGATACGTATAGTAAGGCAGACCAAAATGGTATTCAAAAATCCGTCGTAGATCTCATGAATTCAACAGACCCAAATACCTATTTTCGAAACTTGGATCAATTGAACCAGGCACTGAATGGCTCTAACTTGATAAAGTCAAGCCTACTCTTTGTCGAACCAATCAAAAAAATATTTTTCTGGGAGACTTTCTACAATTTCAGCCAGTCACAGAGCGAAACAGACCGACAAGTATACGATGTGGAATCAAGCGACACCCGAGAGCTAAATCCGGACCTCAGTCGATTTTTTGACAATACCATTACCTACAACAGATTTGGTTCTAGCATCCGATATGCCAACAAAGGGTCTAACTTAAGCGTGGGTTTAGCCGCTTCCAACTATCGATTAAATGGACAATTTTCAGTCGTAAAAGATAGTGAGGTATTAGGCCGGGTGAACAAGAGCTACCTCAATTTCACCCCTAATGTGATTTACTCGAAAACAATGAAAGGGAACAAGCGTATCAACGCAGGCTATACCATGGGCGTCAATCCCCCAAATATCACAGACCTACAGCCATTCAAGGACATATCTAATCCATTGTATATACGTGAAGGAAATCCTGATCTAGAGCCTGAAGTATCCCATTCTTTCAATACAGGATATAGCATGTATGATCCTGCCACATTTATAAATTTGCGGTTTTCATTCAATTCAACATTCTATCAGAATCAAGTAGTTCAAAATCAAACCATAGACCCGGAAACCTTTGTCACTACCTACAAGGCAGGAAATGTTTCCGGGGGGCAGCGTTATAACCCATATCTGGGTTTTGGTTTTCCCATCGTAAAAACCAAGGCTACCGCCTACTTATCTGCAAATCCCTCCTATTCTAAAAGCCTATCCCTCATCAACTCAGTCGAGACAGAGACCAATACTTTTAGCCATAACTTTGGGGTGAATTTAAATCTGACACCTTTAGAATGGCTCAGCATATATACCGGGTCATCTTACCGACTTAGCAAAACCAAATACGAACAGAACCCCTCACAAAACCAGGACATAATAAATTGGAGTGCTTATAGTAATATGAACATAACATTTCCCAAAGATTTTTACTTAGATGTGAAATTCAACTACAACCGATATGAAAACGAAAGTTTTGGATTTGATCAGGAAGTACCTATCCTCAATGCATTCGTCTATAAACTACTCGGCAAGGCTAAAAAATGGGAAGTCAGGCTTTCTGCCTACGACATCTTCAAGCAAAATCAAACCATCAGCCAGAATGCAGGCCAAAATTACGTTTCCACTGGAAGGATTGAAACGCTTTCTAGGTATTTCCTACTTGGAGTGACTTATAATTTGCGGGGAGTAGAAGTGAAAAAATATAGATAGCAGAGTAAGTTGTAAAGTGGGGAAGTTCTACAGTCGCAAAATCATCAGAAGGCCAGTTTCTTAATTCAGCCAATTCTTAAATCAATAAAACAATGAAATTAAAATACCTAAAGATCCTTATCCTATTATTAATTTCCACAGGACTAAAAGCCCAGAATATGGTAGGTGAGGTAGAATACCGATACCGCATATTCTATGATAAAATCTACTCCAGCCTGCCTCACATTACCGAGCAGGAAAAGGATAGAATCCTACTCACTTGGAGTAATTCTGATGGCTACAGTACTCGGATGAAACTTCAGTTTTGGCCAGAAAAAAGTCTCTATACTTTCGGAGAACCCTATCAAGTCCAAAGCTACTCCTGGCAAGTAGAAGACTATTTCATTGAAAACAATTTAGAAAACCAGACTTACCTGAAATACATGGATCAAATGGGCAAAACTTACATTGTACGTGACAGCCTAAATGCTCCAAAATGGAGGGTAATGAACGAAATACGAGATATTCTGGGACACATGTGTATGAAAGCTGTTTATGAAGACAGCATTAAAGGCCAAAAGATTACTGCTTGGTTCGCCTCAGATATTCCGGTCCCAACGGGCCCAGAGGAGCAATTCGGGCTTCCAGGTTTGATTTTGGCTTATGACATCAATGACGGCATGCTCATCGTGGAAGCCGAGAAAATCACTTTTGGAGAACCTGAAGAAATCATCACCCTGCCAAAAAAAATGAAAGGGAGAGAAGTATCGGGCGCTAAATATCAGGATATGGTCCAAGAGTTTATACAGTCTTCTATCGAAAGCAGACGAGCTTGGATGTGGGAAATAAGATATTGAGAAGGCTGTAGCAAGTACAAAGGCGGAAAGTAAGTAGGTTAATTATCTGCTTCTTTCAAGGAATATCATTTTACCAACAGGAGAAATAATTAACCAAAGAAGATTTGTTTTCAGGGACCTTCTTCGTATCAATTAATTCCACTTTTTTTTCAAAGCGCTTTTCAAATTGAAATAATCTGAATTTAAATTTCGGATAAAAGACTCCAGGTCATTGGTTTGATTTTGGATAAGTGCTATCATCTCTTTCGTTTCTTTATCACTCCCATCCCCTTTTTTTAAAGCATCAATGCAACCTAAAATATTTGCGGTTGGTTTTCGAATGACATGTGATAAATCAAATAACATTTGTTCAAGCGTTTCAAGATGCTTTTTCTTTTGTGTTATATTTTGAATCGTCCCATACCAAACCACCACACCATTACCTTTTTTCTCCGGATTTGCTTTCAACCAGTGCCACATTATCGACCTTTCAGAGGCCATTATTCGATATTCTATGTCCAACGGAATGATTTTTTCAAAAGACTCCTGAAATGACTGGATAAATAGACCTTTGTCTTCAGGATGAATGATGTCAATTATTAATTTCGGTTCCTTTTTGATGTCATCAATACTAATTTTTTTAACCAGATTATTTATGCCGTCACTTAAAAAAATAAATTCCATATTTCCCGAATCATCCGCCGAAAATTTAAAAATCGCCCCGGGGGCAAGGTCGGTTAATTTTTTCAATCTCTTTGCACTTAAATCTAATTCCAGTTCCTGGTCATTTAGTTTTTTACGAATTTCAAGGTATTGCATTACTTTTTTAGAAATTATTTTAAGGGCTAATTTTTGTTTTTCACTGATTTTTTTTGAAATAAAATCAATGGCACACACCGTACCAATAACATTCTCATCTTTCGATACCAAAGGCGCAGCAGCATAAAATTTAATCCCGTTTTTCCCCGTTACATTTGGATTATTACAAAATCTGTTATCTGCAAAAGGATCTTCAACGATAAGAAGATCATGGGGATTATTCAATGTATATCGACAGAAGGATTTTTTGATATCTACCTCTGTGATTTCAACACCGACTTTTGCCTTGTACCATTGTCTTTTCTCATCAATAAAGGAAATAATTGAAACGGGTGTATCACATACTGCACTTGTTAATTGGGCTAAGTCATCCAATTCTTCTTCCGGAGGTGTATCTAAAATTCTATAATTAAGCAAATCAGATAAGCGATTTCTTTCCTTTTCCATTCAGTTCTCAGGATTATGTGAAATATGCTATTTATTAACTAAAAAAAACTAATTTAGTAAAAAAATTAAAAATAAAAAATATTTTTAATAATATGATTAATGTTAGATTTGCTTTCTTACCAATGCGAAAATTTGGTCATTTTTAATAATGGAATAAAATAATCTTAATTTAACTTTTGGTGGATTGTCTCCTGTTTAAAATACACCCTAAAAATAGAACCCTCTCCAAACACACTTTCTACTTCGACTTTACCCCCAAGGTCCTCTACCATTCTTTTTACAATAAAAAGTCCCAATCCCGTACCTTCCACCTCCTGGTCTAATCTGGTATGGGGGTTAAAGATTGCCTTTTGTTTTCCCTTATCTATCCCCGGCCCGTTGTCTTTTACAGTTAACAGAATATAGGTTCCTAGGTTTTGGGTTTTAATCCAAACTTCGGGTTGACCAATTTTTTCGCTGAACTTTATGGCATTACCTAAAAGATTATAAACTATACTTCTGATGTTTTTTCTTGAAAATTTCAATTCGGAAACTTGGAATTCAGTGTGAATTTTTGCCTTGGATCTACTTATTTTATCTCCTAAACCTACCAATACATCCTCTACTATATTTTGAATATTGACTCTTTCCGATGTCTCCGCAAATCCGGTTTTTTTCTTTGTAGATTCGGTAAGATCTTCAATGGTTTTTAACAGCTTTCCAATAGACTTTCCCATTGAATCCAAAAGAGAATTGGTCTCTTCCTTGTCATTTTCCTTCACCTCTTTTAAAAGGCCAATTAGACCTTTAATATTATGAATGGGCCCTTTTAAGTCGTGAGAAAGGGCAAATATGATGTTTTGATATTCCAGATTGAGCTTTTCATATTGGTTCAGGGTCTCAATCCTAGAGGTAATATCCACAAAAGTAATAATCACACCGTTGGTTTGATTGCTTTTCCGGATGACATAAGGGAGAATGTTCATTTGATACCAACTATGGTCCATCGTCTGGATCTCTTTTTCCATATCCTTGTTGGTTTCAATTACTTCAAGAATGTTCTGTATAATGGTGGGAAACCTTATTTGGACCGTCAATTCACTTATATGTTTTCCCAGATCCCCGCTAGACAGTTGGAACTGTTTCATGGCTGGCGGGGTAAATTTCCTAAGGATCAAATTGCCATCCACAAACAACTGGGGTATCACCGTGTTTCTAAAATAATTTTCTAATTCCTCATTATTGGCGATAAGTTCGGTATTATTTGTGTCCTGATGCTTGCTGTCCATTTGGCATTGGTTTGGTAAAAAAAATCAAAACAATTTTTAATTTTTTTACAAATATTGTTCCAAAATATAGGCTCAATAGGACATGTTTTAAAGCAAGAATAACTAGTTGTAGTTTAAAAAAATGAATTTAAAGCCTAAAAATGAATTAGTTATCTCTATTCTTTATACAGGGAAAAAAATAAAAATTAATGTAAATTCTAAGTCTCAAGAGTGGTGGAAAGGTTCAAAACGAAATCGTTGTTCTTAAATTCAGTTATTATTTGGACGATTATTCAATTGTAAGGAAATATCAAAAGTGGACATTAATTTTTTTTTCGGAATAAATGCCCAAATCAATGACGCACCAATTTATGGGCTATTTTTTCACATGCATCCGGATTGACTGTCTGAAATATTCCAAGGAACTACGGCATAATAGGATCTGATTGACTGAGATGCTTTATTCCGTTCCTCCTTGTGCTTAGTGAAAAACTCCCCATGGGATGGGCTTATCATTCATTTAGCCCTCCAGTGCCAGGAGTTTTAAAGTCGGTAAGCACATTATGAAATCTTTTAATCTATTATCAGAACCCACGGAGATACTGTACAACCAGGGAAAATCCGCCATGACAGACTACCATATCATCGCTGCCATTGCCAATATCGGGGTAGACAAAGCCCGGGAGATCCTTAAACTGGCAGATAACAGGCTTTCGGAACTCGCCAAATGGGACATGGAAAAATGGCTCAAAATAGAGGGCATCGGATATACTCGGGCCACCGCACTGGTAACTTCCTTTGAACTGGGAAGAAGACGAATGGTTGAACATCCGGATAAAAGAATCAAAATCAACTGTTCCCAGGATGTGTACAATAATATGAAGCCTTACCTTTTTGACGAAGTCGTAGAACACTTTTACATCATCTTATTAAACCGGAATAACCAGGTGGTCAAACTCCATAAGATCAGTTCAGGAGGAACCCACGGTACCCTGGCAGATCCCAAGTTGATCTTCAAAAAGGCCTTGGATTACCTTGCCTCAGGATTGATCCTGGTGCATAATCACCCTTCAGGGAATCTCACCCCTTCCGAATCGGACAAGAGGCTTACACAGCGGCTGATAGAAGTCGGAAAAAGCCTGGAAATACCGGTTCTGGATCATTTGATATTTACAGATGCTTCCTACCTTAGTTTTGCAGATGAAGGCCTTATATAGGTCTTCATTTCCTTAAATTAGAAGTTTTAAGTTATTTCTTTTAAATTGAATCAAAAGTATTTGTATGGAGCCCAGTTTAAAATTCATTCCTCACGAATTAGATAGAATTAGATTAAACTGTAAAGGATGTGGTGTCGATTTTAAGCCAAATTGGTTGGAGGATAGAGGAGGGCCTATGCTTGGCAGATATAATGATAAGGATGGTGGCTACTGGGGTAGAAGTGCATCATTTGTTCCCTGTTCAAATTGTGGTGAAAAAAGTTCAATAGAAATTCCCACATCTGACCTTAAGTCGAGAGTTCATTTATTTGGTGATGAAGCTTACAGGCCAATTGGAAAAAGTGGAATGGTATATTGTTATTCGGTAGTGGGTGCTTCTGAACCGTTTTTAGGTGAAATTGAGAAATTACTCATTGACATAAAGAAAAAACTACAACCAGAATTACCGCCCACTAGTTGGAAAATACATATGAAAAATTTATGGTCAGGCCAACAAAGGAAGAAGATCGTTGCCTTTGAAAATTGGAATTTCGATCATGTAATGGATTTAATTAATCAGGTTTCGCAATTGTTTGATTATATGGGGGATAAGCTATTTAAAGCTAATATAGCGTTACCCGGAATTCCAGGTACAAGAAATCCAAAAGTTGGATTTTCTGAATATATTCGAAATGAGGCCTATGTGTTATTGATGTCTACAGTGGTACATCAGATGACCAAATTGGGTGGACAACCCATAATTTTCTTCGATGCAGAAAAAAAATCAGATTCAGATATTATTATTCAAAAATGGGCTAAAGATATTTTTATAAATACTCAAAATACATTATTTTTTTCTTTTATGTCCAAAGGAATTGAAATACCTGAACCTAAATTTATTCAACCTGGCAGTACTCCACTCTCCGAATTAGCCGATTTCATTAGTTTCATTATGGCTAGATACCACTTTAGAATTTTTGATAATAAAAAACCTGAAATTGATCCTAAATTGTTAGGAAATGTAATGTATATGACTTTTTCGGATAATGGCAAGAAATTACTATATCAGACTCAAACTGGCTATCCATGGAGAATGAATTATCAACGGTAAGATTTAGTTCGCCTAGGTGCAAATAAGGATACGAAGAAAAATGGGTCTTAATGTCAATTAAAAATCAAATCAATTTTTAATTGAGCCTTAATCCCTGTAAAAGTTTGCCCATAATATCAGAGGGAGTTAACAAACCATCTTCCCAAAACCACCAATAAAGTAGGAGTACAGCTTATGGCAATAGCTCTTCCAATTCCCAGGTCAAACTCATGCCATAACAAAATGGCAAAAAACAAGTAAAACCCCAACCAGAAAATATAACTCAGCTCCTCCATATCCGACAGCCCCAATCCGAGAAAGGAGGGTTTTTGAAGCATTTCCGAAAGTGTTCCACCTTCTTCGATCCCATACAACACAAGTAGGTAAATCAGGCAATTAAGGAGAATGGGAATAAACGATATGGAAAGGACAAAGGCCAGCTTTTGGGCATTGATTTTTTCATCTAGCAGGGAAAACATCAGTCCGGATGTCAGCATGTAAAATACAAAGAGCATCAAAGGCACAAAAAGGGCAATCAGGTTGCTGATCCCCCGGAACAATCGGAACAGTTCCATACTTTCCAGTTCACCGGACTGAAGGGCATAGGACCTGCTGGATATCCAGTAAAACATAATGGAAAGTGTAAATATAACGATATAAGGCAGGTATTTTCTCATCCGGAGAAGCTGACATATACTTCCAAAACAGCGGCAAATAATAGGATGATCAGGGCGATGCCTGTCTGGACTAGGAACTTTTGGTATTCAAATACACAGCCCGTTCCAAGCATGAATTGTTTAAATAGGTATAAACCCAGATAAAACCCCAAGGAACAGGAAAGAATGATGGCCACGATTTCGATGGCATGAGGTAGCAGGTGTCTTATAATTAAGATAGACGAAAAATTATCCCCTGCCACAGATAGGGCATAACCCAATACGACACCATTGTAGAAAGTATTCAGCAAGGAAATGGCACCCAGGGAAAAACCACCACCTATATTGATCAGGGCGACCGATATATTGTTCCCGGCAATGGAACAGAACAACTTTGATTTGGAATCAGCCATCATTGCTACCGGAGGCTTGGCTTCCGATAGGCTAAAATCAAAATCAGAATCCATACAATACCCTACCAGCAGCCCAGTCAGGTAGACGGCGGCAGCTGATAGGGTAAGGTGTTTAGCGTTCATGGCTTACTACATACCGGCAGTGGCTCCTGCGATCATCCCTCCGGCAGGGCCTGCCACCATGCCAACGCCAAAGCCCCATGCGGCAGCATCGATAAGGCCAATGGCATTGATGGCCAATCCGGCTTCAGCCGAAGCGCCTCTTCGTGCGGCCAGGTAACTGATACCCGCCCAAACTTCTCCTTCTTTAGGCGCGGCTTGTTCCACACTTCCCATCGCAAAACTGCCACAGATGGCGAGTAGGATAACGAGACTTTTCATTTTAGTTTTCATACGTGTTTTGTTTTAGTGAATGAATCAAATAAAAAAGGAAATGGCTTTTGAAAATTTGGTGTTGTAATAGAGGTATAAGGATACCAGGCCAAATGCGGTGAGGGCATGGACGAATCCGACCAGGAATGCCATCACAAAATCTTCGTGCAGGTAGAATACAATTTGTTCGGGTACGACAAATGACAAAAACCCGATCACATAGCCCCAGGTGAAGGATTTGGTTTTCTGCGGAACCACAGCACCTCCGCACCTGGGACAGGCAAAGGCATGATCGTTTTTTACCTTCAGGATAACCCTAAAAGGCAGCTTTTTGTCACAATATGGGCAGGTGAACGATTCTTTTTTCTCCATAACTCTCAATCAGGGATGGACCTTAAGATCCCAAACCTCAGGTGTATTAAAATGTAAAACGATTGTTTAAATTTTCTAAACAATAATATAGAAAATAAACCTATTTTCAAAACAGTTATTTGATTTTTAGTAACAAAAGTATCGGATAGCTAAATTGATGTATTCTAAAACGATACATCCATGACAGATTTGGGCTTGTATTTAGCCAAAAGGACGGTAAACAAAGCGGAGGTGTCCAGGCGCACGGGCATAAGCAAATCCCGCCTTACTCAGTTGACTTCAAACGATTCCGCCAAACTCCGCGCCGACGAACTTTACCTGATCGCCCTGGCCATCAATGTGGATCCCGGGGAGATGTTTAAGGAGTTGTTTGGGGGGTTGGGGTTGAGGGATAGAAAAGAGTAGGGTTAATCTGTAACCGTGACAAATGGTGAAAAGGGTATTAATGGTTTTCAATTCCACCAGGTGAATAATTACAACAAGTTTATAGCAAAAAAGTATACAAAGGAGAAATAGGTGGAGATCTGGAACCAATACCGAAAAAAATAGATGGGGTGAGCGTTCGCTTACGAAGTAACGATTCATACCTGGCGAAAAGTCCACCGAAAATTTCACCTTGCCATATTATTAATACAGCAAAAATATGTCAAATAGGAATCAAAAATTTTGATTTTAATTTATACATTAATTTTAGTTTCTAAAATCATATTCAAAAATGATGTCGGTTGAAGGAAGTAGTTAGGGTTTTCTTCCAGTTTTTCCTTTATCAATATAAGTCCTCCGTTGGTGTACGATTCCATTGTTTTAATCAACAATTTTACCGCATCATCTTCGTCCAATTCTCCTTTTTCAAGTGCTACTAGGTCAATGTCTGTTTTTGCTAAAAGCGCAATAAACATATTTTCTTGTAAGTTGGTAAAGTCCTTACGTGTTGACACTGTTGTCTTGCTGCCCCAATGTTGAATATGGTGGCTAAAATCCGTTTTCTTTTCACCGTCAGGAATTGGGGCAAATTCATTGTTGTATAGCCCTAAGAAAAAAGCATAGGTGTATAATTCATAGTTGGTACTGAAATGCTTACCCAAATTGATTTTCTTCTCACCTTCTGCACCAAACTTTTGAGAAAGTGAAGTAAATAAGTCTTTATGTACCTCACTGTATTTTGGAATTCCAGCTTTCCATTTTTCAAATAAATTCTTCATCTTATAATGTGATTACTTGCGTGTTAATAGTTTTTAAATTATTTGGATCAAAAGGTCTTTCTAATTTCACCCAAAATGCCTTGTCTCTTCTGACATTTTCAAATTCTTTTTTGATAGAAAGCGTTTTTGTTACTTTGTCTGTGTGCAGAAAATCTTTGATTAAAAGAATTTTCTGATTCTCAGTTTCAAAAATTAGATTTAAGAATTGAGCTGTTTTGGTTTCTCCAAACGATGAAGTTGGAGCATCAAAAATCATTGGAAAATTTTCTTCTTTAATTTCAGATGCCAATTCAGAAATTGCAAATAAGATTGAAATATGCATTGAAGTTAACAATGATTGGTTTGGCTTATAGAAAGTCCTGCCATCTTCTTGCAACTCAACTTCAACTATTGTACGACTGACTTTATTTCGTCTTGTAAAAACTATTTTCCCAGTGAAAGCATCAATATTGATTGTCTTGAAAAAGTTGTTTGATTTAGTTTGAAGCTTCTCAATAAATTCATCAAATTTCTTTTCCTTAGTATCTATAAAAATAGTTTCAATGTCACGCAAGATGTTTCTTGTTTTAATCAAGAAAGAATTGGCTGAACTCGTATCAATTTTTTCTTTTTCTTTCCTTTTTACTTCTAATTCAGATTCAATACTTTTCAATTTAGATGTATAGTCCACTTGGTCTTGATTATACCGAGTTAAGTCGTTTTGCCAAGCATTATAATTTTTGTGAGCATTTTCAAGATCATCTTCTGCAATACTTGAATTTCCCAAAATTTTCTCTCTTTCCGTTTTTTCTCTTCCTAATTGCTCATTGAGTTCTTCAATATCTTTTTTTCGATCATCATTAAATTCAAATAATTCCTTGATTTTGGTTCTTATTAGTCTAAGATTTTTAAGGTTATCTTCATGGCTAATACTCAAATTATCAAGTCTATTTGTATAATCATATTTAAAAAGAGGTTCGTCTTTATCGGGTTCAAAATCTTCTGTAACTTGACTTTCTAAATACGTTTTCAGTCTTTTCATCATAAACTCGTATGCCTCAGAACCTTTTTCAGCTTTCCGATTGCATACTTTACAAATTTCATCATTCAACATTTCTTCCATTATAGCTTTTGAAGGAATGTTATTAGGGAGCGGAATAGCATTATTTAATAATTCTGCCTTGGCTTTTTTCTCTCCTTCTTTTATTCCTTTTTGTTTGTCAAACTCTGATTGAAGTTCTCTTCGGGTTTTGCTATGTGCTGTTACTTTTTCTGCAAACTCTTTATGAAATGGTTCAAAATTGACTAGAATCCAATTTTCATCAAATAAGGAAGTTGTATAATTTTCATCAATCTTTGCATTAAGCTTTGAAATATTTTCTTCTATCCCTTTGATTCGATTGTTTAAAATACCTAAGGCCTTGGCATTACTAACATATTTCTCGACTAATTGTAAATTACCTTTAACTTTTCTTATTTCTTCATCTGTTGAATCAAGATGAACTTTGAACGTTTCTCTTTTTCTATTTAAATCTATGATATCACCTTTCAGTCGTTTGTAAAGAGCCTCATTCTTCTTATCTGATCTGGAAGTGTCCTCAACCGCTTTTTCTGCTTTCTCTCGCAAAAAAGCACCTTTTTCAGAGTATTTATCGTAATGCTTCGCCTCCGAAAATAGGTTTATAAGGTTTGCTAATGCGCTATCACTTTCAAAAATATTGAGTTCAGCTTCTCCTTTAAACATTGAATATTTCCGAATCTGAAAAGGGAAGATTCTATCCAACAGGGTTTGACCATCAACTTGGGTCCTTTCACCCGAACTATTTTCGGAAATGCCTTCAATCATAAAACTTGAAATCGAACACTCATTTGCCTTTTCTTTTCTCGCAAGGAAAGATTTTGTTATTATACTCTTCTCTCCATATTGTTCTACGGTCATTGATACCCTTACACGAAAACTTTCTCCAATTTCCGTTTCATTCAGCTTTTTGGCAGAAACCAGCATATCTAATTCTAGATTCTCCCCATTGAAAAGCCAATCAATCGATTCAAAAAATTTTGTTTTCCCTTCTCCGTTTTCACCAAGGATAATGTTTAAGCCTTCCGATAATTCAAAAGTATTGGAATCGTAATAACAGAGGTAATTGTCGATTTGTATTTTTCTGATTATCATAAAGCCTCATTTAAAAATTGGGTAACTTGGTTTCGCAATACCGAATCCGTAACTGGTGAAGTTCCGTCCAATCCTTCTACTATTAAAGCCATTGCTTTAATGATCGGCTTGTCGGAGTTAAGGGCTTCTCTAACTGTAGAAGGCAATTCTTCTTTATTGAATTCATACTTGTTTTCAAGTAGCTCGTGGGTTAAAAAACTTTTGAGTATATCGTCTTTTCTTGCCATAAGAATAATTTTATAAATCGTTAAGGTTTAGGTTGTAGTAATCCAAAATGCTTTTCAGCGTTTCATACGTGTCGGTCTTGTTCATTGCCAGATTGGCAAAGTCAACCACTCGTTCCAATTCTTTTTTTACTAGACCTTTTTCCATTTCATAGGTGCTTTCGTCTGCTACTTCGGGTACAACTACTAAATCATGTATGGTTGCGTGAATTTTATCTTTGTGCAACCGCAAAACTCTTCCTCTTCTTTGGATAAACTGTCTTGGATTACCGGTACTTGCACAAAATATTGCTAGTTCGGAACGTGGTACATCCACACCTTCATCCAAACATTTCATTGAAGTCAATACGTGAATATTACTTTGTTCAAAGTTTTTTAGGATTTCCTCACGGTTGCTTGAACTTGCAGTAAACTGTTTCACCATCACAGAATCATCTGTTTGGCTAACTGCTCTTGTATATTCGTTAATCAACCTGTTTTCATCCTCTGTTTCAACGCTAAAATCCGTTTCGTCAAATTTTGATTCTACACCTTCAGGCACATAAATCAATGTATATTTTAGATTTTTTCGTTTATCAAACTCACTTCTTAGAATGGCTTTGAAAGCTTCTAATTTATTGGCTGCTTTGTGAATAATTCGTTTTCTTTCAAGGAGTTTCTTTTCAATTTCAGGAGTACTTCTGAAATTTCCTGTTTCTTTGTCAAATAAGCCCATGCGTAACAGTTGAAGAGAAAGCTCCTTGTACTTCTCCATTTCTGGGTCTGTGAGCTTTACTATATGCGGGTAGTAAGTGTAATTACAAAGCCATCCAATTTTTAAGGCTTCCTCCATTGAATAGGAAACAATGTATGGTGGCTCATCATTGAAAAACTCTTGAATGGCTTTATTCCCTGCTTCATCAAACTTCCTGTTTGGAGTTGCAGATAAGCCAATTCGTTTTTCAAGGTGAATGTTTGGCAACAATCTTAAAAGTCCTTGCGAACCAAAATTGTGCGTTTCATCTGCAATTAAAATAGTGTCTTTGGGAAGTTGAGTAAAGTAGCTTTGAAACTTAGGCCTTGGTAATGAAGCATAAGTTACAATAACGATATACGAAGTATCAATTAGTTTTGAAGCCGTATTGAAAAACGCAAGATTCTTATCCCAATTCTCTTTTGAACTGACCGTAATAATGTTTTTAAAATTGAATTTGCCACATTCTTTTTTCCATTGTTCCACCAATGCGGTTGTTGGAACCGTAATAATTGCTCTATAAACCCCTGTTTTCTTATATTCATTCAATAGGCAATTGAGTGAAGTAATTGTTTTACCTGTACCTGTTGCCATTGCAAACATTCCCTTGTAATTATTGGCTACCCAACTGTTGTAAGCATTAATCTGATATTCTCTCGGGCCTTCTGAATATGGGAATTTTGGAGTTCGTCTAATAATCTCAATTTCACTAAAAAGTTTCGTGATTGTTTTTTTCAGTTTGGGGTTTGAAATCAAACTCTGCTTTTTTTTAAGTAGTTGTTCTTCCTGAACCAACAATTCATTAATGTCTTTCTTACCGAATCTGTCTTTGAGAACAACTTCAATATCACTTACTGGTATATATTCTACATCTTCATCTTTCTCAGCGAAATAGTCATCAATGAGTTTAAGTTGCTTTTTAATCAGTTTGTTTGACCTACCATTTTCCCAACTCAAAAAAGCTTCCAGTTGTTCCATGTTTTCAGAAAGACCATAATAGGTAAAGTTGCAAGATGCTTGATAGCCAACAACATCTTGACCATCACTAAAAATGCCTGATTTGTAATGGGCTATTCCTTTTCCGATTTTGGGTTTGATAACCTTTATTTCAATGCGTTTTTCAGCTATTAAATATGCCAAACATTCAAAAAAGTGTGTATCATATTCATCAAGTACTCTTCCTAGCGAAACAATATCCGTTAAATCAAATACTCTTATTTCATTTGGATTATCTTCTACTCGGGAAATAGCTTCTTTATCCTTTGCCGAAAGCAAATGATTGATAACCATTTTCATTTTCCCGCCCTTACTGATAAAAGTGGCAAAGCCAACAGAAAGTAGATTTATAGCGGAAGAACTGAAATAACCTAACAATAAACGAAACTCGTTGCTATTGGCTAATCCATCCAAATAAAATTGCAAAGGTTCGTTTTCTGAACCTGTTTTGTAATCTCTATCTATTGACCAATCGCAATCTTTAAGCATATTTAAAATTTGGTTGTGTTAGTTCTTTGATTTTGCTAATCACTGTTTCTATGTCTTCAATTGAGTTGTATTTTCCCAATGAAAAACGGAGAGAGGCAAAGGCTTCATCATCACTTAATCCCATAGCTTTCAAAACGTGTGAAGGTTCAACAACAGCCGATGAACAAGCCGAACCGTTGGAAACGGCAATATTTTTCATTCTGCCTATCAAAACATTGGCATCTTGACCTTTGAAACAAATATTTGTAGTGTTGTAAATTTTGTTTTCTGAATCGCCATTTAGTGCGGTATTTGGCAGTTTTAATAACTCTGTTTCGAGTTTGTCTCTCAATGCAGAAATGTTTCTTTGATTCAAAGCCATTTCTTCACTGGCTATTTCACAAGCTTTTGCCAAGGCGATTATTCCAGGAACATTGAGTGTACCACTTCTCAAACCTTGTTCGTGACCACCTCCGTGCATTTGAGGGGTGAGTTTTGTTTTATTTCTTAAATACAAGACTCCGATCCCTTTTGGTGCGTACATTTTATGTCCGCTAAAGCAAAGTAAATCAATACCTAAATCAACTACATCAATTTCTATTTTACCAACCGCTTGCGTAGCATCTGTCATAAACAAAGCTCCTTTTTCGTGAGCTAGTTTAGAAATTTCTTTGATGGGTTGAATTACTCCAGTTTCGTTATTGACATACATCACTGAAACTAAAACAGTATCAGGGCGGATGGCTTTTTGAAGTTCGGTCAAATTTATCAGTCCAGTAGGCTGTACAGGTAAGTAAGTGACCTCAAAGCCCTTCCTTTCTAAATCCTTGCTTGTGTCTAAAACCGCTTTATGTTCGGTTGAAACGGTGATGATGTGCTTACCTTTGTTGGAGTAGCTTTCCGAAACTCCTTTGATAGCAATATTTATGGCTTCTGTTGCTCCACTTGTAAAAATAAGTTCGTTGGGTTCTGCATTGATAAAGTTAGCTATTTGCTCACGAGCTTGTTTTACTTTTTCATTGATGCTTTGACCAAAATGATGGGTGCTGCTTGGATTGGCAAAGTTGTCCTTTAAAAAAGGCAAGATTGCATCTAGCACCCTTGAATCGATAGGGGTGGTGGAGTTGTAGTCTAAGTATAATATATGTTCCAAATATGCCATCTATTTTATGCGTAATCGTGTAATCTTAGTTATTTAGCAAATCGTTCCATTTGAAAATTTTATTTTCTTTTATAGCTTTTCTTGTATGCGAAATTTTACCAAGCAACGTTTCTGCATCAGAATTTCTTTCTAACTCAAAAACAGAATTGTATTTTTTCAAAATTTCAAATATGACTTTGCACTTGGATTTATTGGTTTCAAAGAAAGAATATAAATCACCAATATTTTTAAAATCAAGTTTGTCAAGTTTATTTAACAATGTGATAAGATTATCAGTAATTTCTTTTTTACTTCTTTTGAATGCAGCATCTATATTGCAATTAAAGAAGTCTTGAAGTTTTTGTTTTAAAATAGTTACTTCTGTTGCATATTGAGAATACAAATCGCTCAATACATTATCTAATTGCTGTTCTGTGAATTTATCATCCAACCAGTAAAGTAAAACTAATAAATCAACAGAGTCTTTTATGTGTCCGATTTGCTGATAATGAAAAAATGATGAGAAATATTCTTTTGCAGGATAATCATCTGTATAGAAAAATACTTTTTTTTCACAAAATCTGCTAAGATATAGAGCATAAGCACTAGAATACAATTCTCCGTTTAATTTTTTGGTGTAATTAGTTACAGTTTTTATTCTCTCAAAATAATCACTCCCTACATCTTTTAGCAATTCGCTATTGTCGTTTTTCTTTCCTCTGAAAAAAGTTAATTTTTGGTCAATAGTTTTTTCAACCCCATTTCTATCTACGACAACATTGTCAATTCCCTTTCTTACATTAGCCTTTATTTCATCAAAAACAGTATCATTTATATGAACTTCAAGTTTGTCCATTTTTTTCAATAAGAAATCATCCTCATCAATATGAATAAGGTTTATTGCAGTACAAGCATCTAGCAAACAACAAATATTATTCATACTCCCTATTCTTTATGCCAAATGATTTCTTGTTTGTAACTATTAAAAACTTCGGTATTGATTGGACATTTTTCGTCCATATCAGAAAGTTCAAGAAGCATTGATAATGATTCATTAAATTGCCTTAAAGAAACATTCCCTAACTCTATTATCAAACTGTTAATTACGTTTTCCTCAAATGGGAAATAAGGATTATCATCAGTTCCTTCTCTGAAAAGACCTATTAATTCTCGCAAATACTCTTTGAATACTTCGGGGTTAGGCAAATCAAAACTGATTCTTTCTTTTATCCTTGATTTAACGCTTTCATAAACGTATTGTCCTAAATCTTCCACAGAAATTAATGCTGATTGAGTAAGATTCAAAAACAGTAGCAAATTATTGGAGACATTATCCAAAATCTCTCTGATGAAATTATTAGTCTTATCAATGTTCGCATTGTTTAATACTGCAATGTCTTCAAACTCATCAATCCAAAGAATTACACAAGAATACTTTTGTTTGTTATAAGTTAAACACGAAAACAATCCCGCTAAAATTGAACTGTAATCAGTATCGTCTTTCAATGAACGTAAAATACCAGAAGCATTTAGTGATTTCAACTCTGTGGCATTCATATTCCCGTACAGATACTTTTTTATATCTAAGTGCTGTATGTCAGAATTAAAAATAGCCTTCAAAACACTTTGGATATGAAGGTTTGTGCCGATTGAATCAATATAAGTATTCACATCACCAACAATATCAGAAAAAGTGTTTCTTAACTCTTCAATGTTAAGTTTGTCAATTATAGAAATGTAAATGCTATAAATAGGCTCTTTACCTTTTGGTAATGATATAACCGTTGAATAAGGAATAGCTTTTCCTGCTTTTTCTGCAAGTGCTTGTAAAACATCTTTCTTATTAAAAAATCTTGCAGCGTGTGTTTTACCACTTCCATATTCTCCCCAATTTAAAACCAAAGTAGAGTTAGGTATTCTGATACTGCGTTCAATTCTTTTTTCAAATTTTTCTTTTACATCTTTGAACCCTGCCCAAACTAATTCGTCAGGGTTTGTTGCAGGTGTTAAACGAAATGGATTCGTTTTTAACTTGTATGTTGCTTTAAAGTCTGCCATTTTTTTATTATTTTTTTTGGATGTAGCCGTCTTGATACTGTTCTTGATATTTGAATATGAATTTATCTTGCTCTTTCTCAGACAACTTATTAAGGATAAAGCTATAACCCACTTTTATTTTGTTGTCCATATAAAGTTTATATTTGGTGTAGTTAGCTGCCTGAGAGGCTGTAACCCTATTTGGGGCGAGCGTTTTAAAAATTTCAAAACTATTTTCAATGTGCTTGTATATTCGGTCTAATATTGACTTTATATCATCCGGGTTAGAAACAATATTGTTGTTGAAACAGTCATCAAAAAGATGAATCATAAAATTGTCAAGAAATTTAGACGGTGATATTATTTTTTCAGTGTTAATATCATTCCATATACATAAGTGCCTAAATAAGTTTTCACCTGTTTTTTCTATATTGTATTCATTTTTGGAATTATCGAAACTTATAATTCCAAAATCCAACATCCAATTTAACCGAGGCATAATTAAATGTTCCAAATACACCTCCGGCTTTTCCCATTTTCTAATTCTGTTTAAAATAATATCAAGCTTACTCACTACCTTTCTATCTGTGTTGAATGTTGGGCTTTTATACCCCTGAAAAGAATATTGATTTTGCTTTTTATATTCTTCCAAACTTTTGATTAATTTGGATTGAAACTCACTAACAATTTTTGAGTAGGTTACTTTTTCTTCAATATAAATTAACTCCAAAAGATTGCTGAAATAGAAATAATCATATCTTAAAATACACTCTAAAAAATACATTTTGTCAAATGTGGTTAATTCGAAAATATTTGAAGAATTACTATAGTCTTTTTTTAATGCTTGATATACTTTCAAGGATTTACCAACATAGAGTATGTTATTTATTTTGTTTAACAATTCAATGTCAATTGCCATTTCTAGGTATGGCTTAGCTGAAATCCCATTTTTAGTTTCTTTAATTAACCCTTTGTTAAATTCACTATTATCTAAAACATCCTTATATTTTAAACAGAAGGTTTCAAATCTCTTATTGATATTACTAGTTGGAATTTGCTTGTTTTCATCCAGGAAAAGTGATAAAATTTTAAAATAACCCAAACGTCTAACTTTTGTGTTGGTTGATAAAATAGGTGGGTTTTTATCATCTTTTATCGGCTGATTCTTGTGCAGAAAAATTGAATAGAACTCAGGTATATTTATTGGGTTAAATCGAATCGTAAATATGTGTTTCGCAAATTCAATGTTCCACCAGAATCTTTTATCAATATCAATTTTGAAGTTGTAATATTCATAATCACCACACATTGGGTCGCTGTAATCTATTTCAGTATTGTAGTTAAGAATAGGACAAAAATCGTTTTGAAAAGATTTTATTCTACGAATTAATGAAAACATTTCATTGCTAATAGATCTCGCATCTGTATATGTTAAAATATCTTCTCTCGAATTTAACTGTTCAGAGCATCCTTTTAATGTTAGCAAAGAAAACTCAATATCACTATTTAGAAGTTTTTCAATTTCAGCTAAATTATTGATAGGCTCAAAAGAAGAATCTTCTTCTTTTGTGGTAAAAGAATAAACAACAACAACATCACCCAAGTCGAACGATAATTCGTTTTGGTCAATCCATCCCTGATGACAATTATTCAAATAATATTCTAAAACCTCTTTCATCTATTATATAAAACAAGCCGCACAACCTTCACCCTCTGTATCATCCAAGATGTCCACTAGGTAAGGTGATTTTGCTTTTGGCTTTCTTTCCATTCTTTTTACATACTCTTCTTTGATGGCAGCCATTCTTTCAGGCTGAATCAATTCTTCAAGACTTTCACCCTGTCCCCAAGTGTAGCCGTCTTTTTCATATTCCATTGCTTTTTTGTACAATTCAGGATGTTGTTCATAAAGCCATACCCATTCAATCTTTTGTTGGAAAAAGCAAAAGAAACAACCCGAACGGCTTCTCGCATATTGTCCCTTCTTTCCATTGATATCAAAATCAATCTTATTATAATACGCAGGAACACCAACACCACTTTCTTCTAGTATTCTGAAAATATCTTCTCGAACCAATACTTCATCATTGTCCAATAGTGGAAATTCAGTTTCTGTTGCTAAAGGGTAATCAGTTGTTTTTAAAAAATCGAAAACCAAATGATTAAAAGCTTTTACATTGGCATCCAATAAAATATTCAACTTTTGGTCAAGGGTAAAGCTTGCATCTACTTTTTTTGATAGGGTTTGAAATGCTTTTTCTTGATTTTTGCCAAAGTCAATGTTCTTAGCCATGGTCAAAAGTTGCTCCATATTTTGATTAGAAAGTAATTTCGTGACCACATCTTGGCTCCAAATATTTTTTCTGAATGGAAAAATGGATTGTATGTTTTTCTTAGTTGATATATAACCCTCGCGTTCTTCATCTCCCCTGATACCCACATAAGAAATAACCTGATCGTCTCCAACGTATTTTTCAAAAGGTTCAAGCTTCAATTTCTTGGTACACCAGCGCGCTTGTGATGAAGGCAGAAATCCCCCGTACATTTTCAAAAAATGATCGAATGGATCTTCGGAACTGTTTTGTGCGCCTTGTAAAAGTTCAATCTTGATTCCAAGATATACCTCAAGGTTCTTTATCAATTGATAGGTTTCATCTAATTCTTTTCCTGTGTCACAGGTATAGAATTCCAAATCAATAGAAGGGTATTTTGTTTTGACATAAATAACCAAAGCAGCACTGTCTTTCCCTCCTGATATGCCTAATACGTGTCTTATTTTGCTCATTGTAATAATTCTTTAAGTAGGTTCAAGACAGCCGCAATGTTGGATGTATTGTCTTTGCCCAATTTGTTTTTCAATTCATTCTTCAATTGTTCAATTTCTTTACTTTTGCTCTTTGGTACTCGAACCACTTTGGGGTCAATTTTGCTGAAAAATGAATCGATTTTAACTCCGATCACCTCTTCCTTACTTTCATCAATGTCAGATCTGGAAATTTTAGTCAAACTATCTAGTTCGAGAATCATTGACTTAAATCGTTCGTAAAGCTGGATTTCATCTTCGTCAGAAAATGCTTCTAAAGTTTTTCCAGTTACTGCTTGTACTATTGAATTCAACCAAGCCTTTCGATCATCAAGCGGTGAATCTAAACGCTGTACAAAAGTCTTTTGGTTACTTAAAAGCATATGTTTTTTCAGCTTTGAAAATCGTTTTTGAAGATATTCTTTGTATTCATCAAAGTCAGCAGTTTTCCCAACAAACTCACTGCAAATGAAATCTTCGAAACGCTTTACTAACTCATCATAAGCAGTTCGTAGTTCTCTTACTCCATCCTGCAAACTCGTAGTAAAGTTTTGAAGTTTTGACTTGTCTTGCTGCAAAGAAGAAAGAGTCAATCCTAAAGCACTTGGAAATGCTTCAAAGAATGTTTTCTCCGGGTCTTTACTAGTGGCAATCGCTTTTCTAATCTTGATAGCTGAAGGTGAAAGTCTTTTTGTGTTCTTAGTGTATTCTGGTAACTGTTTGTAGAAAACAATAAAAGGCTTGATGGTTTCTATAAACGAATTGTTGTCAAATTTCTGTTCGGTAGCAATATTCAAAAATGTTCGGTAGCTGTTGAAGATATCGAGCTTTACGCCTTCAATATCAAATGTTTTAATAGAATATTTTTCAGGGTATTTTGCTATCAATTCTAAATTTTCCTCTGAAAGATTAGGGATGTAACTATCTTCACCGAATACCGCAAAATCATCACGCTTTAAAAACAAGAAGGTGGGAACCCAAAAATCAATCAAGCCTTGCTTGAGTTTAAATGGACGCTTGCTTAAAAGTTCACTTAGCTCTGAAACTTTCAGTTGCTCTGATTTGGCACTTTCTAAAAAGTCTTCTGATGCTCTCCAGAGTTTGAAAAAGCTTGATTTCTTATCAATTGAAATTACGTCTGTTGCATTTTCGCGAATGGGTGAAATCTCATTTTCTTTTAGCAATGAAAGATAAATGGTCTTTTCAGGAGGAAATTTCGAGTCTTCAAAACCTAGATTTTCTTTATCCCAATCATTGGCTAATGCTTTAAAATAATTGCGTTTAGCCGTATGGATAGAAGAAGATATTTTATGTTTGTTTACCAATTCATTTTTGAAAATAGGTGTGGCATCATATACCAGGCTACAAACCTGAGAAAGCAATTTGTTGAAGTCCTTTTTATCAGCAACGTTCTTTTCCTCTCCATTGAAAAACCATTTTACTTCTTTACTCCCTGAGTAAATACTGTCAGTTATATAGTGATTGAGTAATCGGGTTTGAGACTCAACAATATTTTCCAATTCTCTTTTAGCTACTTTATCATCCTTGTTTTCTTCAAGAACCTTTTTAATTTTTTCGATTTCAAATAACAAGTTCTTTATCTCAGCCGAATTTTTAAAAAAACAATAAATAATGGCTTCCTCCTGTAATTTCGATTTATTTTGAATATCGCTTTCTTTCAGCTTGCTATTAAAAACAAGATTTACAATGCCATCAATTTCACCTTCTGGAATTTTTTTGGTTTCGGGATAGTCTGAAATAATAAATTCAAAATATCTCGGAGTTCCTGTTGCAAAGGAATATTGTTTGGCAAAAACTGGATTAAATTGAATATGTTTATTCAGAAGAGTTGTAATATCAACCACTTCCGAAATTTTATTTCCCGCTTCAATCAATGCAGTTTGAATGTCTAAATCTGTTCCTTCAAAAAGAATAAATCGTTTTGAATGGGAACGATAGCGGATAATATTCTTGGCTTCAAGATTTTTTATAATATCATTGGCATCTGAAACTCCACAAGCAGTTTTCAAATAATCAACAAAGAAATTCAAATCCAAGATTGAACCACTTGCTGAGAAGATATTCAAAAGTCCAATCGTTTTTACCGCTTTGATGTAACCATTGATATTTGAGTCAAATGCTCTTTCCACTTCTTCTATTGAAGAACGAATCGAGCTCCAAGCAGAAAAATCGGGGTTGTATTTTGAGGTTAAAAAGGAATAGAAATTGAAATTGAGGTAATCGTAAACATTTGACAGATTGTAAAACGGATTTTCCTGTTTGTTGAATTTCGCCAAACCTGTATGGTCTGATGATTCAAGAAATGAAAACAATGAACGTTCATTTTGCCCGTATCGTTGCAATGATAACGTGAGAATATTGGCAGAAAGAATATCAAGCGGATATAGCTTTGAAGCAATTTCTTTAAGGAAATCTTTATTGAAGTTGAAGGCTTTCGTTTCAGTTGTAAGTTTCAAACATTTTTCAATTTCTGATTTTGAAGTCTTGGTTTCAAAATTCTCAGCAACATATTCCGAAGCTAAAAACAAAAGCTGTTCAACAGGTTCGTTAAAAGTAATTTCACGAAAACGACCTTTTACCTTAGTCCATTCTTGCTGTTGCGTTTTGCTTAGTGAATAAGCATACGATTCCAAACTTTGGTGAACAGTGGTAATTAAAACAATATTGTGCTTTGGATTATTACAAAACTCTGCCAATTGCTGAACAAAATAAAGTTCTTTTTCAGGATTGTGTTTACTTGCGTACTCCAAAAACTTACCAAATTCGTCAATCAGAATAAATAAAATTTTGTTCTCCTTTCCAATGGAATGATAACGATTAAATATTTCTGAAAGAATATTTTCTTGTTGATTCTTGTTTGTTTGAACCTCAAAAGCATCTGCAAATTGTTCTACAATAGAAGCGTATGAGCCAACAATTTTTGCAAAATCGTACTTTGGATTTATTAAGAAATTAGGTTCAAAATATCGTTTTGTTCCTTTGATGCTCTGCTCAAATGCTAATAGGAAAGAAGATTTTCCTGTACCATAAGTACCAACCACACTAAAAGAGCGAATGCCTTTTTTAAAGTCATTAACTATTTGGCTAACAACTTGTCTAGCATTAGGTGTTGGGATGTAGTTGAAATCCCTATCAGTGTCCCTGATAATATTTACCGATGTTGTGAAATTATTTGCCATAGTAATTATCTAAAATTGTGTATGCGTCTGATTTTGTCTTGAATTGCAACTCTTTTATCCCTGCTTGGTCAGTAAAAGTGATGTCTTTGAAATCATCAACTATATCAGAGATTTTATTCATCAAACCCGAACGATTTAAGGCGAATATTGAACCCGGACTATTCCAATCGAATTCTAAAGAATTTAAACTGATTGAGTTTCCGTAATTTGGATTGTCAAGTATTGCATATAAAACGATTGACTCAGGAAGATTGTCTCTTTCTGAGGTTTCAATAAAGTACTCTTCTTTCTTTTTTGTTTTTCCGTTTTCGTCTTTAAAAGATTTGTATATGAGTTTTAGCAAACCTAATTCTGATAAAATTCCAGAAAAGCTATCCTCAACATCATTACTTTCAGAGTCACTTTTATAAAGGTTTGTAAAAACGATAAAATCTTTAGCAACCGTATTTTCATTGAAATTCAAATCGGGATTGCTTTCGCCAATTCTCTTCACATAGTTCACAAAGGTTTCTTTGTTAAAGAAAAGTTTCTCTTTTCTGAATTCGTTGAAAATGATGGAGTAAATAGAAGCAAAACCATTTTTCACTAATTGATAATGCAAAAGCCAAAGACTTGCTTCATCCTCCAAAAATGGGTCATAGCCATTATTGTCATCAAATAGTCGTTTGCCAAATTCAGTTGGAATGTCTTTGTTGTCAATAATGTTGAAAGCCTTCAGCCAAAAACGAATGGATGAAACCATATTTTTCCCAACTCCAAGCTGTACAACTGAATCTTCGTCATTAAAATTATTCCCTTCTTGAACAAAATCATACCCTTTTTTCAGCCATAGTTGTCGGCAATGGAAAGAATCGTGGCCAGAGAAGGTAAATTTTGTGATTTCTGTACTTTCTAAAATCATCTCTTTGTGTGGAAAATTATTTTATGCTACAAAGTAACCAAATTATTGCTGATTTTTGAGGAAATTGGGCCTTACTTATTAATCTAACCTTCAATTGTGGGGACGATTCAGCTTTTCCGTTTTTGTCTTTTTTCTGGATTAAAGTATCTGAAAAGAAAAAAGTTAACTTGCTAAAGATTTTTTTGGAAGGAATCTCCATTTTTGGATGGAGTGAAATAAAAATATAATCATTCCACTTTTTTAAAATGATATTTGTGGTCAATCCTTAAAAGCTTAATTCTGCCACCCTTTATAAAAATAGGTGTAATTCGAAATTAGGTGAACTCATGAATCCTTTTAAGTTATGAAATTTTTAGCTTCACTCTATTTCCCCTCCAACAACCGCTCCAATCTCACCATCATTTCATCCTTCTCCTTCAACATACGTTCATAAAGTGCAATTTTCTCTTCATGTAGTTTGATAATTTTATCCATCGGATTAAATACTGGATTATTGTACACTACAGCTGAATTATCGTTGAAAGTGCTTGAAATTACTGTAATCGCCTGCTCCTCATCAAAATTTTGAATGGCTTCCACGGGAATTTTCAGGATTTCGGAAACTTGGGCCAGGATGGCATCTTCTACTGTTTCCTTTTGCTCCAGCAAGGAGATTTTCTTTTGGGACCAGTCAGCACCCAGCTCATGGGCCAGGGCTTCCTGCTTGATGCCCAGCATTTCCCTGAACCTCTTGATATTGCGGTCCAGGTGGATTTTTCCCGGCCTGTTGTTACTATCTGTCATTGATCAAAATTAACCATTTCCTTAGAATTGGCTATAAGGTAGTGATGGATTTTTAAATAAAATATCCGTAGGGAGGATAATTTATGCTGGTGAGCATCTGGGTTCGGCCGGGATTTCGTCTTTTTTCCTCCAGCACTTGTTCATGTTTAGAAAATAATATATGCCTTATCAGAATAGGGTAGGGGGCATCGATTATTGAATTTTGTAAGGCTGCAACAAAGTTGACAGCAAATAGAGAGTGGCCTCCATTTAACCGAAAACCTATATGTTAAGATGAATATGACTTTGGACGAATTGATTATTGAGTTGATCATTCAGGACCTAAAACACAATCAGTTGATTTTGGGTCTGGACAGGTTGAACTTGGATGCCGGGTACTGTCATTATTTGGGTATTATGGATCTGATTCAAAGGTTGATGGGGGTTGCGGATGACGCAATGGATGAATTTTCGGCCACCTATATGGCTGCAATGCATCGGAGCCTGGAATTTCCTATTTCACGTTCCGAGGAAGAGCTCAAGCCATTGGCAATAGAATGTTATAAAAACCTAAAAGAAAAGCTTAGGGGATAACCTGAATTGAAGTTAAATATTTTCGGGCTTACCCTTCGGGTCGGGCTACCACTTCGTTTTCATTCCAATCTTTTTCCTATCGCACTTTCCTTGCAAAAAAAGGATTTCCATTATTATCCCTAATCCAATTACCCGAAGGTATAATAAAAACCCGGCTAATTTATTCGTAAATTTAATACTTACCATAAAAAGGAAATGATGTGCGGCAGATACTCCGAAAAACAAGACCTTAAGATAGTTGAAGATCAATTGAAGTTAAGGTTGTCCGAAAAGGCCAAAAACTGGAAGCCTTCTTTCAATATTGCTCCTTCTCAATTGGCTCCGGTGGTCACTTCTGATGAACCTGAGCAGATCGATGTCTTTCATTTCGGTTTGGTGCCCCATTGGGCTAAGGACAAAAAGGTTGGCTATAAAATGATCAATGCCCGGTCAGAAACCCTGCTTGAAAAACCCTCCTATAAACCCTTGGTGGTAAACAATAAAAGGTGCCTGGTCCTGGCTGACAGTTTTTTTGAGTGGAAAAAGGAGGGCAAGGAAAAACAGCCCTTCCGGATTTACCTTCCTGATCGGGAGGTCTTTTTTTTCGCTGGGCTCTGGTCAAGTTGGAAGGATCCTGAGGGCGAAATATATAATTCATATGCTATCATCACCACCTCCTCGAATAAACTGATGGAAAAAATCCATGACAGAATGCCAGTGATTTTGACCAAGGAAGAAGAAAAATTATGGTTGGATCCCGATCAAAACCCCAAGGATTTGCTAAAATTGATGAACGCTTATCCTGCTGATTCCATGGAGGCATATGAAATATCCAAGGAGGTCAACAAACCTGGCAACAATCACCCTGGAATTCTGGATCCGGTTTCGGAATAGAAAAATTAGGCTTCTATGTAATTTCAGTCAGTTTTTCTGGATAAGCTGGAAGGTTTTTTCCTTTTTCGCCTATTCATGCTTTCCGTGGTAACTTCAAATTCAGAATCTTTAATAGCCGTTCGTCCAGGTAGTTCCTAAAATTCCCTGTTTTCATTAGCTGGATAATCCCCTATTGTTAAGGGCCATTACTTGATTCCTTTTTAATCCAGCCTTTCCAAAGCCATGGCCTATCCTGTTTCCGGTTGTGAATTATGATCCATGCAAAGATGAGGGCAGCGGTCCACCCGCCAAGGGTACGCTTCGCCCGATCAAAAAAAAATTGGGTTTTCCGGGGGAAGCCTTCCGCAATTTTTTTGCCCGGCCCTTGGCTTGGGTGCCCCTGGCAGCCCCCGTTCTCTTGGGCATAATCAAATTTCAAACCTTAAACAGTAAAAGTCATGTCACAATTCGAAAAAACTTACATCGGAAAAGGAACCCAGGTAAAGGACCTCAACATCATTAGGTTATCCATCTCCAAAGAAACACTGGAGGAAATCCTAAAAGACCACATGGTAGACTATGATGGCAAAGAATACCTGGTATTTGAAGTCGCCTCCTTAAAAGAGCCAGACCAGTTTGGAAAAACCCATACGGCCTATATCAGCAAAAAGGTAGCTGCTCCGAAAGGGGGGAAGGCCAGGAAATCGAAACCTTAGAGAAAAGCCCTTAGGGGCTTTTTTGTTGCTCTTCAAGAATTGACCGCTTACGGGCAATTTTGTTCGAAATAATTTACATAAATTGGGAGAAAGGTACTTTTTTTAGGTTATACAAAGATTACAGCTGGCATGAAAGTCGCTCAATGGAAACCCGTTAGATAAGGTGTTTGGGGCAGAGAGTTTTTCAGAAAAAAGAAATAAACCAGCAACTAAATAAGATCACATGTGGAAGAATTACCTTAAAATTGCCTACAGAAATTTGATGAGTAACAAAGTTTTTTCTACCATTAATATTCTTGGCCTGGCAGTGGGAATGGGGGTATGCTTGCTAATTTTTCAATACATCCATTTTGAATTGAGTTATGACCGCTTTCATCCTAATTCGGAACAGATTTATCGGTTGACCCAAACCATCAATAAACGGGGAGAAATTATTTCGTATAGTCCTTTTACAACGAACGGACTTGGGGCCGAAGCCAAAACCAATCTTCCTGAAATCGAAGATTTGGTCAGGGTTAATTTCCTTGATTTGAGTCTGGTGGTGATCAATCCGGATGATCAGCTTTCTCATCAGGAGGACAGGCTTTTGTTTGTGGATCCCGGATTTTTAGATTTGTTTCATTACCCATTAAAATACGGGGACAAAGTCTCAGTATTTCAAGAAAAACATGGTATAGTGATTACGGAGCGGATGGCGGTTAAATATTTTGGGGATAATAATCCGGTAGGGAAAACCCTTGAAACAAGCGGTGGGGTTATGAGCGGAAGTTTTGTAGTATCGGGCGTCCTTGAGCCGCTACTGGAAAATTCCCATTTACAATTTGATTTTCTCTTTCCATTGGATTTTCTGATCAGTAAATATGGTAGATACAAAAGTGGTGGGGGATGGGACTGGGATGATTTTGTCACCTATGTATCAATTCAAGATCATTTTAATCCCATAGAAACAGTTGAAAAGTTTGAAGATATCATCACCCTGCACAAGGGTGAAGAATTGGAAAAACTTAATGAAAAATGGAAGATTGGATTGCAACCACTCACTGAAATTCATTTATATTCCAATTTTACCAGGGATTTTGAAACCAATAACGGCAACCTGCGCCATTTGTGGTTTTTTGCGATTGTGGCATCGTTTATCCTGCTGATGGCATGGGTAAATTACGTCAACCTGACCACTTCCCAGGCCATGTTGAGGTCAAAGGAAGTTGGTATTAGAAAATCCATAGGTGCGGATAAAGGTCAACTGATCAGCCAGTTTATGTTGGAAGCCGTTTTGGTCAATTTTACTGCCGCTGTACTGGCACTTGCCCTTTCAGCGGTATTGCTGCCTGTCCTTCAGGAACTTGTTGGGAAGAATATTTACTTTACGCTATTGTCCGACCCCATTTTTTGGGTGGGTTTCATCCTGACGGTTGGAATTGGAACCTTACTTTCCGGACTTTACCCGGCATTCGTTCTGACTTCTTTTCGACCTGTTAATCTGATAAAAACCGGAGGTTTCAATCCCACAAGTAACTGGAGCCTTCGAAAGAGCCTGATCGTGTTTCAGTTTTTCGTTTCCCTATTGCTAATAGCCGGCACCTATCTGGTGTATCAGCAGGTTTTGTACATGAAGAATCAGGAGCTTGGGATGGATGTGGAGGAAATACTTGTCATTGACGGGCCCCGGGTGATCATTGAATCGGTCATTGAAAACGGCACTACCCTGTCGGAACATTATCAGGCATTTAAAAACCAGGCTACGATGCAGCATTCCATTTCATCAGTTACCAGCAGTAGCTCCGTTCCTGGTAAGGGGTACATTTTTGAAAGTATGGTCCGTAAATCTACAGATCCCGATGAAACCCTGGCATTGGGTAATTTTGTATTGATGGATAAGGATTTTATTCCTTCTTATGGATTGGAATTTATTGCTAATACAGAGATTCCTGAAAATATACCGGATTGGACCTATGTACTGATCAATGAAGCTGCTTTGGAAGCCTTGGATTTTGGTTCTGCGGATGCTGCTTTGGGACAAGAAGTTGAATTTTTCAGTTACAAGACCAAAATTCTTGGAGTAGTCAAAAATTTTCATTGGGACTCCCTCAAAGATTCCTACTCCCCAACTTTTTATATTCTTGACAATGCTTACGGAGTTTACTTTTCTGTAAGAATGAACAAGTCGGATATTCAGGGAACAATTGCTCACCTTAAACAGTCGTATGAAAAGGTTTTTCCCGGCGACCCATTCAGTTATTTTTTTCTGGATGAGGAGTTCAACAGGCAATATCAGGCAGACCTGCAGTTTGGAAAATTGTTTACCTCATTTTCGTCATTGGCCGTTTTTATGGCTTGCTTAGGATTGTTTGCACTTGTGTCATTTTCAGCTTCCATGAAGACAAAAGAAATAGGTATTAGAAAGGTTTTGGGTGCTACAAGCCGAAGCCTTATAGGATTGCTGACCAGGGAATATCTTTACCTTCTTTTGTTGGCGGTAATATTGACAGTTCCTGTTATTTACTTCTGGGGGAATTCCTGGCTGGAGAACTTTGCTTTCAGAATTAATATAGGTATTGCGGCTTTTTTGGTGCCAGGGGCAATCATGTTAGTTATTGCCATGGTCACTGTAATGGGCAGAATCTTAAGTACTACCAGAGAGAATCCTGTAAAGGCATTGAAGGCGGAATAGGATAGTTAATGAATCGTTTTCCATCTGGATAAGAACAGGGGTCAAATCTCAATCCATGATGATAGCGTCGTTTATTCAAATTTGGAAGGATCAGCCATAAAACTACTTTTCTCTGAAAATTTGGGCTTTTGAGAAAAGAAAAGGAAAAAAAAGTAAAAACCTAAGGCAGGTATATTTATAAAATTGTCTAATTTATTAACGGTAATATGTTAATTTAATTGACAATGAAAGATATCTCCCTGATCGTAATGCAATTGAAAAACCGGCAAGTTCAGATTGAGCGGAAAATCAACCAGCTGATAGACCAGAACCTGGATCCCTTTCCATTTGAAAGGTTGGAAAAAGGTAAAAAGTTAAATGAGCTGATTCAAAAAATCCTGCAAGCGATCGAAGGAGACGACTTGATCCTGGCTGGTATGCATATCAAGGAATTGGAAATTGAGGGCTTGAAACAGGACCTTTGATGGTATTGCCGCTTTTGGGGTATTGAAGGAAAAATTATATATGATCAGTGACCTCTTCGTTCCAGTTCCCTCAGAAGTTCCTCGTTTCTGCGCTCCAGTTTCCTAATCGTTTGATCAGTGTTCCGTTCTTTTGGTTTGGAAAGCGAATAAATAAACCAGACCCACACGGAAATGGCCACTATCAGACCCGGCCATTCGTTTTCGCTGCCCAAAGCACCGAACATGGCTATTGTGCCAATAAAGGACACAAGGATAAGTTTGATCAGGAATTTCATGGCCTCAACAGTTGAAAATGATAACTTAATTTAATCAATTTGTGGATAAAATAAAAGTATTTTAGTTGAAAAAATTTATAATAATTAACTTAATATCAATGGTTTAAGTTGTGTTGCCCAAAAAGTGCCAGGTGGTGTTTAGTTAGTAATTTAAATTTAAAAGGGAAGGGGAGAGGTTGATGTTTATTTGATAACTCGACCAAAAAATTATTTCGACTTAAAATCCTCAATGACTTTGTCCAGCCAAAAGATAATAAAATTCAGGTAAAACTAAATGGCTTGGAATTTCAAACCTTTGGCATATCCGGAGAAAAAAATTACAAATAGCCCCAGAATTAGCCCCACATTTAAAAAGAAGAACCCTAACAGCTTGTAAATTAAGCTATTAGGGTTTCTTCCTGCGGAATGGACGGGACTCGAACCCGCGACCTCCTGCGTGACAGGCAGGCATTCTAACCAGCTGAACTACCACTCCAATATTTTATATTTCAAAATTCGAACCAGCGACCTTCCCGACGAGTCGGGACAGGCATTCTAACCAGCTGAACTACCACTCCAATATTTTATATTTCAAAATTCGAACCTTTGACCATCCGGACTTGCCTGAAAAGGCAAAAGTACCAGCTATTATTTTTGGTATTTGTAAGGTTGAATTTCTACTCTAAATTTTTTCTTTTTTGTACTTCTCTTTTGAAGTGATGCAAAGGTAGGTTTTTGTTTTTTTTCTCACAAGGGGACGATGAAAAAAATATCCCGAAGGTTTTTATTACTTTCATTTTCAATGAGATTGATTTTAGATTTAAGGTCCTTTGGTATAATAGTTTTGAATCCAAACCTGATTATCCTTGAAAAGTAAGAATTTATCCAAACCTACATGTTGTTTTAAAAATCTTCTTATCACCTATTTTTAACCCTATTTTCGTCTCCATTCTAAAAAAAAATTTCTATCTTAAAGCATCTTATATTTTTCTCAAAATAAATTATCAGATAGTGAAAGAATCAGAATTACATCAGGAAATTCCATTTTTTAAGAGCTTCCAGGAATATCTCAGAGAGTTCGTATATGGAGGAATAGATGGGGCGGTGACGACCTTTGCGGTGGTTGCCGGGGCAGTGGGAGCCGGTCTCGATCCCCTGGTCATTATCATTTTGGGTTTTGCCAATCTCTTTGCCGATGGGCTGTCTATGTCTATAGGCGCCTATCTTTCTTCCAAATCAGACAAGGAAAATTTTCAGAAGCACAAAAGTATTGAATATTGGGAGGTGGAACACTTGCCCGGGAAAGAAAGAGAAGAAATAGAAGTAATTTACAGAGAAAAAGGATTTGAGGGAGAATTGCTTCAACAAGTGGTTGATGTGATCATTTCAGACAAAGACAGGTGGGTAAATGAAATGATGAAAGACGAACTCAATATGATGGAAGAAAATAAAAGCCCGCTGAAAATTGGACTGGCAACATTGATTTCATTTATTGCTGTGGGTTTTATTCCACTTACAGTATACGTTTGGGATTATTTTTATACCAGCAGATTTGATGTCTTTTTCTGGACCTGTCTGCTCACAGGCATGGCTTTTTTGGTGGTTGGCGCTCTGAAAAGCTGGGCCAATCAAACCGGTCTCGTTAAAAGTGTATTGGAGACACTTGCTTTAGGCTTTATCGCAGCTCTGGTAGCATATTATGTCGGAGACCTTCTTGAAGCTTTCTTGCTGCAATAAAAAAAGGAGTCAATGACCTTCAGAGACTCCGTTATGGGTTTATATTAACTGACTGCAGCTATATTGTTTGGCAATTTGCCCTACTGAGTAAGTATTTAATTAGTAATAATTTTTTAAACTTAACAAAAAGAAATGGAAGGACAAGGCTCCAATAAACTTATATTTTAGAAAAAATTAAAAAAAATATAAAATTCCATAATCGAAGAATAATCAAAATTAAATTTTAGTAAAATAGGCAAAAAAACACATATTAAATGTATTTTATACATTTAATATGTGTTTTTTTGCCAGCTCCTGGCAAGCGAATAGGGAATACACCATGATCCTAATTAGGTTGAAATAATTGAATAGTTAATTATAAGGTAAAGTAAAGAAAATATTTGGATGTATCTTTCGGGAACCATAGTCCCTAAAATCACAACTTGTATTCAAATTGCAGAGCTTCTTTCCTGGATTGAAAATTATTCTGCTATGAATCCCTGTTTGATTAAGAAATCAGATGTTTCCTCGATGGTTTGTTGGTAAATATCATGGTTCTTAAAATTGAAAAAACCATGTCCTTCCCCCTCATAAAGAATCAATTCACAATAACTCCCCACCTTTTCCATCACCATTTGGTAGTATTGAGCTGTGATTACTGGTATCAACCGGTCTTCTGTTCCTAAAAAGAAAAGGGTAGGAGGGGCTCCTTCGGTAATGTTGTGGATGGGTGAGAATTCCTTGTAATGGGCTCCAATCCGTTCATAACCATAACCCCCAGGACCATTGTCAATGACCGGATTGAAAAGCACCAGGGCAGCAGGTTTTGGATCAGGGTAGTTTTCCTGAGAAGTATCTACGATTTTGGTTAGGGCAGTCGCTGCAGCCAAATGACCTCCTGCCGATCCTCCTGAGGCTACGATTCTGGAGCTATCAATACCCCACTTTTCAGCATTTAATTTGAGGTATCTCATTGCCGCCCTGGCATCCTCCAATGCCTCGAAAGGGCTGGTTTGATGCCTTGACCGGACCCTGTAATCTGCCAAAACGGTAACCATCCCTTTTTGGGCAAAAAATGCCGCATGTGGCCTAAATTGGTCGGGAGAGCCACCGTTCCAACCGCCTCCAAAAAAGAATATCATTGCCGGCCTTAATGAGTTTGTGTCGTCCGGAATAAAAATTTCCAGACCCAAGCTGTCTTTTGAGGCGATTTTGTACACTTCTTTGATGGTATCCTGGGCAAAAGAAAGTGAAACAGTAAGCAAGAAAAGGAATAGGGCACCTATTGCTTGAAGATTTGTATTTTTCATGTGATAATGGTTTTAAACTTCAATCCCTGATGTTTGATGATGTGCATTGCCTCTGCGGCTTTTTCTATGCCGTGTGCTACTCTTTTGTCAAACAACCTTTTGGTAGAAACCAGGCTGTCTCCAAGATAACCGGAATCAGGCTGGATAATTATGGTTTTAAATGCTTTTAGTTTTTGATCCGTCCTTCGCCGGAGTTTGTAATTGAAATTATAAAGGGTCTGCTCCGCTCCAACCTGATGCAGGATATCATTGATTCTCAGGTATTCCCTGATATCGTTGTTGAATATTTCATTGAGACTGATATCCGTCAAAGCCCTCAGCGCTATTTGAGCAATATTGGCTTGCTGATAATTGCCCGGAATAGGCTCGTGAGCGTTGCAATTAATAATCATTAAGGTATAATCATGTTCCGGATCCTGGTTAATATCTTCCAATACATCTCCCAGCGGAGATACATTTTTGATGCCCCCGTCTATCAGTTGTTCAAGCCTTCCCCGGCTGGTGTGTATCGTTGGAACAGGCTCCCAAACAATGGGGATGGCCGAGGATGCCAGGACGCCTTTTTGAAAATCCTCATCTGAGGAAAACTCCTGGCTTTCAACAGCATGGTATTTCCCATCATTCAATGAGACAAACCCGCATCGGAAAAGCCTATCCTTTATATTGGCTCTTTTTAGCAGGCCTTCAAGTTTTTTTCCAAGAGGGGCATTGTCTGCCAAAGCCTTAAATTCACTAAAGTTAAGGGTAAAGCTTTCAGCTGCCTGATCCAAGGTTTTCCGCAAAAAATCCCGCTGCTTTTTATTCGAAAAAATCAAGGGTAATATTTCCCAAAAAGATAGATCGGGCTTAAAATCCGGGATGAACCTTTCAAATAAAATTGCAGGATTAATTTTGAAAACTACTTCTTCGGAGCTGGATTGGGTATCTATAAAATCTGAAGTGTAAATTTCCTCCACACCATTGGTCCTGACATTTGACCAGATCTCACTCAACTCATCAAATTGATTGCTGGCGATTAATGCGCCATTCAGTGAGCCTACCGAAACCCCTGCTACAATATCAAAATTCAGGGGATCCCGGTCACAACCCAGAGTTTTCCAATGGTCCCTGAGATAATTCAAAGCACCAATCTGGAAAGCCCCATTAAAGCCACCCCCACTTAAAACCAAGGCTAATTTCTTCATTTCAGAAATTGCGAAAAAATAAGTTAAAATGCAATTTTATATTTGAGAATTATAGGATCTTCTTCATCAGATAATCTTTGAATGCTTTTCAGGAGTTTTTTTTCATGTTTCCCAAAATAAGACTCATCCAATGCTCTCTGCCAATCCTCTTGTTGCATCACCTGATAAAAATACCCATCGCTGGAATAACTTTTATTCCGTACATCCATTAAAGCTTTGGTAATCTTTTTCATACCTGTATCAGGATGGATAAAAACATCATAAAAAGGAAATGTGGAAAGGTCATCCCTGTTGAAATCAGGGTTTTTCTGTATTCCGTAGGCCAATAATTTCAAGGTTCCACCGCTAATACTGATATGGCCTGTATTAAAGGCGTAATTTTGTGAAAGCAAAACTTTTTCTATGAATTCCCCACCTTCCAGTTCGAAATCAACTGGATTTATGCTTTTGTCGCCAAAATCAAGGGTAGCATAAATTGATGTAGAATCTTCATGATAATGGTAAATGGTGTCGGAAAGCCCGTAATTTAATAAATGACTACCTTCCATTTTGGCGAGTAGTCCAGGATTCAATTCACCACTATATGGCAGGCTGGCAACAGGGAGGGTTTTTGAGGTTTTTGGTTCCAGTTGAATATCGTGGAATATTTTATTTCTTTCATTCCCAGAAGGCTCGGATGATATCAAGAATCTTTTAGGAGAAATAAATGAAACTGTAGGTACAAAGTTAAAGGCTCCCAAATCTATTTGCTCTTTAAATTCAAACGCCGGAAGGCCATACTTAACAATGGTTCCTCTCCCTGTATTGATATACATTTCATTGTTTTCCACCATCAATCCGTGCAAGGATGGATATTCTTCCGGACCATCTCCTTTCCTGTTCCAACTTCTGAGGTGATTGCCCGCTAAATCAAAAGAGTGGATGGATAAGTCATTGTGGCATCTGCTGGCATAGTAAAACTTGTCATTGACGACCAATTCGTGAACCCTGCAGGATAGGTTTATCAGACTGTCCTTCGGGGCAAGTAAAGGAATAAATTCAATAGCTGATACACAGTCCTCAAAATTGAAAAGCGAATTCTCATCCAATAGAATGGAGGAGGTATGAAGAATGTTCTTTTCCTTAGGTTGACATTGGACAAAAAGCCATACCAGAAAAAAAATGATCGTGAGGTGACCGTTAAAGTTCCGGAATTTATTAATTGGGTCCTGCTTTGGCAATACTTTCATCAACATGATCTTTAAATTTCTCAAAATTTTCCCGAAACAGACTTACCAACTTGCTTTTTAATTTTGAAAATTGTTTCTGGTCTTTCCAGGTATTTTCCGGAACCAATATTTCTGAAGGAACATTGGGACAACTCAAGGGAATCTCCAACCCGAATTCTTCCTCCCGCTGGGTTTTCACGACATCAAAATCACCATTGTGAATAGCATCTAAAATGGCACGGGTATATTTAAGTTTTATCCTGGAACCAACGCCATACGCTCCACCACTCCATCCGGTATTGACCAACCAGGCTGAAACATCGCATTCCTTCATTTTTTTGGCCAGTAGTTCGGCATACCGGTTGGGATGCCACATCATAAAAGCCGCTCCAAAACAAGCACTGAAAGTGGCCTGAGGTTCTTTGATCCCCATTTCTGTACCTGCAACTTTGGCGGTATATCCCGAAATAAAGTGATAACTGGCTTGTTCGGGATTGAGTTTGCTCACGGGAGGCAGCACCCCAAATGCATCACAGGTAAGAAAAATGATGTTTTTAGGTGGTCCTGCGATACAGGGGATTTGTGTGTTATTGATAAAATCAATGGGGTAGGAGGCCCGGGTATTTTGGGTAATAGCCGTGTCGGAATAATCTACTTCCCTGGTTTCAGGATCATATACTACATTTTCCAGTACGGTGCCATACCGAATGGCGTTGAAAATATCCGGTTCCTTTTCTTCGCTCAAATCAATGGCCTTGGCATAACATCCCCCCTCAATATTAAAAACCCCATCCCGGTGCCAGCAATGTTCATCATCTCCGATGAGTTTTCGACCGGGGTCTGCACTGAGAGTT
Source organism: Cyclobacterium plantarum (assembly GCF_011290685.1). GTDB lineage: Bacteria > Bacteroidota > Bacteroidia > Cytophagales > Cyclobacteriaceae > Cyclobacterium > Cyclobacterium plantarum. The sequence goes on along the minus strand of NZ_JAANYN010000002.1, from coordinate 482,555 downwards.
GTTTTGCCGGTTCCGGATAAGCCGAATAACAAGGATACATCCCCTTCATTGCCTACATTCGCCGAACAGTGCATGGGTAAAACCTCCTGCAATGGCATCAGGTAATTCATAATCGAGAATATACCTTTTTTCATTTCTCCGGCATATTCTGTTCCCAATATGACAACTTCTTTTCTTTCCAGACTTAATCCAATACTGGTTTTGGATGTCATGGTTGTGGTAAAATGATTTGCAGGGAAACTGCCCGCATTAAAAATGACGTAATCGGGTTCGCCAAAAGACTTTAATGCTTCTCTTTCAGGCATGATCAGCATGTTTTGCATAAAAAGGGCGTGATAAGCTCTGGTACATATTATCCTGATTTTCAACCGATAATTGGGGTCCCAGCCTGCGAATGCATCCACCACATACAAATGTTCTCTTGTATTGAGGTAATCAATGGCCCTTTCTCTGTTAACCATAAAGGTATGTTCATCCATTCCATAATTAACAGGTCCCCAGTCTATATTTTTTTCAGAAGCAGCGTGCCTCACCACCCTTTTGTCTCTTGGGCTTCGGCCCGTTTTCTTGCCTGAATAGACCATTAGGGCTCCTTTACTTGAAATAGCAGAACCCTTCTCAAGTTTTAAAGCCGATTCATATAAGATGGCCTTTTCACTATTTCTCAGGATATTAGTAACTTCAATGCCGTAAGCTTGTAAATTAAACTCCATAAATAATATTGGTTTTTATTATTTGGGATTTGAAAATACAACCTTATCTTAAAATTATCAAAAAAAAATGTGAAAGGATGATATGTATCAGGATTTCACATTCTTTTGTAATCCAATGAATCTACATTTTACCCCTTAGCATTTGGTTCCAGTAAAGATAGGGCAAGCCATATTTTTTCAGCAACCACATGGGGTACAATTCCTTAGAGGTATCAAAAATCTTGCTTAAAATGGGATCACTATCCCTTACGTTATCATACTTAAACTCAGCCAGAACCATTTTACCATAACCGGTTACGAGAGGGCAGCTGGAATATCCTTCATATATTTTTTCACCCAATTTATTATTTTTGACCAGATGGAGCAAATTGCTCACTACAACAGGTGCTTGTTTCCGAATAGCAGCACCTGTTTTGGCTGTGGGAAGAGCCGCTACATCTCCTAAAGCAAAGATCTCCGGGTAGTCAAGATGTTGTAAAGTATTGATATCCACCTTAACCCAGCCTTTGGAGGGGCCCTCCTGGTATGCTATTTTTGATTGTTGAATGAATTTTGGCGCTTCCTGTGGAGGGGCCAGGTGAAGCATGTCATAGGGCATTACGATTTCGGTGTCCCTGACAACTTCCTCTTTGATCCGATTGTCTTCAGTTCCTACGCAACTGTTAATACCGGATTGTGAATATTTAAAATGGATTTTTTTGTTTTTCGAGTCAATTTTAATAGGCGTATAAAACGGTTTGAAATAGATGTCTCTTTCCTGAATAATCTTGTTCAGGGTCTTTGCAAAATCTTTAACCCCGAAAATAACAGTACCAGGGGTGGCAAAAATTACGTTTGACTTGTTTCTCAAACCATTTTTCCTGAGATAATCCTCTGCCAGATACATGATTTTTTGTGGAGCCCCGCCACATTTGATGGGGGTGGCAGGTTGGGTAAATACGGCATTACCACCCTTGAAATTGCGTAGAACCTCCCAGGTATATTCCGGGTCCACATAATTGGAGCATACCCCTTCCTTGCCCAGACTGTCTCTCAATCCTTCTATTCCATCAAGATTCATTACCAATCCCGGTGCGACAACAAGGTATTCATATCCAATTTGACCCGTAGCCGCAGTATTAACTGTTTTTGTCTCAGGGTCTATGGCCGTTGCCGCATCTTTGATCCAATCTACTCCTTTGGGTATATAGTTTTTCTCTTCCCTGATGGTTTTTTGCATATCGAATGTACCAGCCCCTACCAAAGTCCAGGCAGGTTGGTAATAATGTTTATCAGAGGGTTCAATTAATCCTATTTGCAAATTTTTCTCAGCTCTTTTCAATCTGGCAGCAACCATGATCCCGGCTGTTCCTCCTCCGATAATTAAAATTTTATACTTTTTCATTGGTTTTTGGTTTTATAAACTTAAAAAAATGAAATAAAAACAAATTAGTATGTAATAAAAATCACAATACTTATCAAAGTCCATATGTTTTGGTATTTTTAAAAAATTGGAATCAACAGGAAAACCAGTCAGTTGTAATTTGTATTCTGTACGTTTAAAAAAGCACATTCATGAACAAATTAATTATTTCGAGTAGCTAATCCAAGAAGTGTTAAACATCTGATTGTTAACAGTACACATTTTTATGGCCTTTAATGAAATCAAAAAACCCCAGTGGATAAAGCCAGATTAGTTAATTATAAACCCTAGCCCCAAACAAAAAACATGGAAAGCTCTGCTTCATTTCAAGAGATGGTGAAGGATGCCTTATTCAGTTCTTTTGAGCATCCCTATGTGATCATTGATAAAAGCCAGCAAATCCTGAAGACAAATGGAGATACGCGTTCATTCCTTTTATTTTCAAAAAAGAAGGAGAATGTCAATTTACTGGAAGCCATAAAACCTGAATTAAAGCTGGAAATCAATGAATTGATAGCCAGGGCGATGGATAAAAATAGCAATGAAAATGGAAATATAAACAGACTTTCTTTTTCTGGTGGATTATTTCCAATTCGGATCATTGTCAGGCCACTAGTTTCAGGCAAGTCAAATGAAACCTACTTCCTGATTATTTTTGAGAAATTGGATGCAGAGGTTTTTTTTAATGGAAGGAATGATCAGATTTCACCGAATTCTGATGAAAATACGGTCAGCAACCTGAAAAAGGAATTGAAAAATGCCAAATTGGCGCAGGAAAGGACCGAAAGAAATTTGAATAGGTTACTGGAACAGTCATTGGACGTATTTTGTACCATTGATGAGATAGGAAATTTTCTTTGGTTGAGTGAAGCAGTCAAGAGCCTTTTTGGATACCCCGCAAGCGAATTGAAAGGAAAGTCATTTTTGGAATTGGTGTCTAGGGAAAATCGGTACAAAAGTCTTCGGACTGCTCTGGAACTGATGAAGGGAAAGTCCAATGTTAGTTTTGAAAATAGTCACATTAGAAAAGACGGTTCGATTATCCCCATCATTTGGTCCGCACGCTGGCATCCTGAAGATAAAATTGCTTATTGTTTTGGCAGTGATGCCACCACCCAAAAGGAGGCGGCATCCAAATTAAGGACCAATGAGGCTTTGCTCTCCGAGGCCCAAAAAATGGCCAATATGGGGAGCTGGAATTATGATTTCAAGCAACAGCAGTTGATTTGGTCAGATGCATCTTATCATGTATTTGGGCTTAAAAAGGAGACCTTTTCGGTCAATTATCGTTCTTTTTTGGATTTGGTTGTTGAGGAATACCAGAGCATGGTAGGCCAAACGTATAGACGGTTTAAGGAAACGGGCGAGCCATTTTCCATCAGCTATCAAATACTTACAGCCGATGGGGAAGAACGGGTAATAGAAGAACATGGCTACAGTGAAATCGACGAGGATGGAACTATTGTCCGGCTTTTTGGAACGGTTCAAAACGTTACAGAGAGGAAAAAGGTGGAAGAGGAAATTAAATCCAGCAACCAACGATTCAAATACGTTACTCAGGCCACTTCAGATGTGATCTGGGATTGGGATCTCCAGGCAAAACGGGTTTATTGGGGAGACAATTATCAGGAAATCTTTGGTGAAATTCCTTCTGATAATCACCTGCCGGATGTAGAAAAAGTAGTCAAAAGACTTCATCCCGAAGAAATTTCCAATGTCATAGAATCATCAGCCCAGGTGGTGAAAAGTAAAGAAAACCATTGGGCATATGAACACCGATACCTAAAGTCAGATGGGTCTTATGCCTATGTAAGCAATAAAGCATTGGTTATCAGAGGCTCCAATGGCAGGGCCAAAAGGGTGATTGGGGCCATGCATGACATCACCAATAGCAGGAGAGAAAGTATTCAGAAGCAATTTTTATCTGAGATCAGTCAAATATTTAAAAGAGAAAAAACCTTACAATCAAGCCTGGTTTCACTGCTCTCACATTTGATGAAATTCGGGAAATTTCAAATAGGGGAGATTTGGTTGTTGAACACCAACAGTGAGCGATTGGATTTATTCGCCCATCATGCAGACCAAAAGCGAAAGGAATCATTTTACGGTAGAATGGAAAAAAAGATCCAGCTATCAGAAGGAGAAGGACTGCCTGGAATGGTTTGGCAATCAAAACAAATGGTCATTTGGGATGATATTTACAAGAAAGAGAGCTTTATTCGTAGAGAAGCTGCACTAGCATCAGGTTTACTTTGTGCTTTTGGAATTCCACTTAGTCACTATGGGGAATTTACCGGTGTGTTGTTATTAGGCTCAGTGACAACAGTCGATAAACTTTTAATCCATAAACCCCTTTTCAAAGAGCTGGAGGATTTTCTTGGAAGCGAGATTCAGAGAAAAGAGTTAGAGGAGCAATTAATAAGGATTTACGATGCTGCTCCCGAGATTGTTTGTGTGGCTGGATTTGACGGATTTTTTAAGAAGGTTAACCCGGCAATGTGTTCTCTTCTGGGTTATTCTGAGGAAGAAATTCTCAAAACACGCATCATTGATTTTACCCACCCTGAAGACAGGGAGAAAACCAATAATGAATTTATAGCACTGAACGGGGGAGTCGGACAGCTTAAATTTGAAAACCGGTTCCTAACCAAATCAGGCAAAACCTTGTGGCTTTCCTGGTCCACCAATATTTTCCAGGAGGAGAAAATTACCTACAGTGTGGCCAAGGATATCACCGAACAAAAGGAACTGGAATTGTTGTTGGACAATGCTACCAAACTGGCCAAAATTGGGGGTTGGGAGATAGATCTGATAAACGAATCAATTTATTGGTCTGCTATGACAAAGGAGATTCATGAGGTACCAGCAGATTTTTTACCTGATTTGGAAACTGGAATCAATTTTTATAGAGAAGATGTAAGGGAAGATGTGAAATCCAGCATCAGCAAAGCCATTCAGGAAGGGAAATCCTTTGATTTTGAAATGCCCCTGGTCACGGCAAAGGGGAATGAGAAATGGGTAAGGGTGATTGGAAATGCCGAGTTCAGGGATGGCAAGTGTGCGAGAATTTATGGAAGTTTTCAGGATATACATGACAAAAAGGTAGCAGAGATGAGGCTACAGGTCACGGCCGACAATATTCCCGGGGTTATTTTTAAATATCACCTGTATCCGGATGGGACCGATAAAATCACCCAGCTCACCAAAGGAGCCTTTGACCTGTATGGCTATTCCCCCGGGGAATGTATGGAAAATATTCATCTTATCTGGGATCAAACAAAAGCCGGAGGTGATTTTGAGGCAGTAAGGTCCAGTATCATGAAGTCTGCTAAGCAAATGGAAAGGTGGCACTGTCAGTACAGGTCGAAAAGGCCAGACGGAAAAATTCTTTGGCATGAGGGTTTCGGGACGCCACAAAAACAGCCGGACAACAGTATCGTTTGGGACTCCCTGATCATTGATATTTCCGAGAAGAAAAAGCTCGAAGATTTGCTCGCCAGAGCCAGCAAGCTGGCCCGAATTGGTAGTTGGGAAATGGAGATTTTGGAAGGTACAGGCAAACCCATGTATTGGTCCTCTTCAACCAGGGAGATATATGAAGTCAATGAGGCCTATTCTCCAACTTTGGACAAAAACCTGACCTTCTTCAAAGGTGACAACAACAGAAAAATCAGGGAAGCCATTGATAAATTGATTCAAACAGGTGAGGAATACGACCTGGAGCTGATGATAGAGACTGCCAGGGGAAATAAAAAATGGATCAGAAGTATCGGTCAATCCGAATGGTTTCGTGGAAAATGCCAGAAAATTTTCGGAAGCGTACAGGATATTCATTTGAGAAAGTTGGCTGAGGAGAAACAAAGAAAACTATTGCAGGAAAGGAACAGTATCCTTGAAAGTATAGGTGATGGTTTCTTTGCAGTGGACAAGGACTGGATCATCACCTATTGGAACCGTAAGGCTGAAAAAATTCTGGGTAGACCTAAAGAGGAGGTTTTGGGTGCCAATCTATGGGAAGTTTATCAGGATAAAGCTGCCAGAGAATTTTTTCCGGAATATAACCAGGCCATGGAGAATCAGGAGGTGGTAAATTTTGAACGATATTACAGCGGTCTGGATATATGGGTCGAAATCAGCATCTATCCTTCTGCTGAAGGTTTATCTGTTTATTTTAAGGATATTACAGAAAAGAAGCTGGCATTTGAGGCGGTTAAAACTTCTAATGAAAGGTTCAAATTGGTCAATAAAGCCACCAATGATGCGATTTATGATTGGAATATTTCCACTGGAATCACCCTTTGGGGCGAGGGTTTTGAGAGGATTCTCGGCTACAAAGGAGAGGAATTCACCCATTTGGATCAGTTTATAGCAATCATTGCTCCAGAGCAAAGGGAAGGCTTTAAAATTGATCTCAATAATGCATTAGAGCAAAAGGATTCCAGTATATGGGAAAGGGAATATGTTTTAAAAAAGTTGGATGGAAGTATGGCTGAAATTCTGGAAAGAGGTTATATCCTTAGGGATAATAAATCCGGTGAAGCTGTCAGGATGGTGGGTGCCTTAAATGACATCACCCAGCGAAAGGTTTACGAAAATTCACTCAAGCAATTGAATACCGATTTGAAAAAATATACCAGAGACCTGAGCAGGTCCAATGCGGAACTGGAACAATTTGCTTATATCGCTTCTCATGACCTTCAGGAGCCATTGCGAATGGTGACAAGCTTCCTTTCCCAACTGGAGAAAAAATACGACAAAGCGCTAGATGAAAAAGCCCATCAATACATCCATTTTGCGGTAGATGGAGCCAGAAGAATGCGACAAATAATTCTCGATTTATTGGAGTTTTCCAGGGTGGGACGAATGGATGGAAGACTTGTGGAGCTGGATGTAGGCAAACTGCTGGAAGATGTATTGCACCTGCAAAGAAAATCAATTGAAGAAAAAAACGCTTGTTTTGCTATAGGTCCCATGCCGGTCATCAAGGCTTTTCGTTCGCCAATGGTTCAGATTTTTCAAAACCTTATAGAAAATGCGTTGAAGTATAAAAGAAAGCACATTGAACTAAAAATCTACATTAAAGCAGTTGAACTACCAGATGCCTGGCAGTTCCTGGTAGAGGATAATGGAATAGGCATAGAAGAGCAGTATTTTGACAAAATATTTGTCCTGTTTCAAAGACTGCATAAATCCGATCAATATGCGGGGACTGGAATGGGACTTGCAATTGTCAAGAAGCACGTAGAAAACCTAAATGGTAACATTTGGGTAAATTCGGTAGTCGGCAAAGGTACGGGTGTCTATTTTACCATTCCCAAAAACCTCGAAGAAAAGGAAGTATTGGGGTGAAAATAAAAATAGGACCTATGGAATCCATTTAATGTGCTTGAAATTTGGTTTGCGTTTTTGAAGGAATGCATCCCGCCCCTCTTTGGCTTCATCTGTCATGTAAGCCAGACGGGTAGCCTCTCCGGCAAATACCTGCTGTCCCACCATTCCATCATCAGTCAGGTTAAACGCAAATTTCAGCATTCTGATGGATGTAGGGGATTTGGCCAATATTTCCTGAGCCCATTCATAAGCCGTATTTTCCAAAGCTTCATGAGGAATCACCGCATTCACCATTCCCATGTCATATGCTTCCTGGGCCGAGTAATTTCTACCTAAAAAAAATATTTCCCGGGCCTTTTTCTGCCCTACCATTTTGGCAAGATATGCTGAACCGTAGCCCCCATCAAAACTGGTAACATCGGCATCCGTTTGTTTGAAAATAGCATGTTCTTTACTTGCGAGGCTTAAGTCGCACACCACATGTAGGCTATGACCACCCCCAACAGCCCAGCCCGGAACTACAGCAATGACAACCTTTGGCATAAACCGGATCAGTCGCTGAACTTCCAGTATGTTTAACCGGTGCATGCCGTCTTCTCCCACATAGCCCTGATGACCCCTGGCTTTTTGATCTCCTCCACTACAAAAGGAAAAAACGCCATCTTTGGGGGATGGCCCCTCTGCAGATAACAATACAACGCCAATATCAGTATCCTCACGGGCATCCAGAAAAGCATCATATAATTCAGAAGTGGTCTGGGGCCGGAAAGCATTTCGAACCTCTGGCCGGTTAAAAGCGATTCTTGCTACGCCACCACATTTATTATAAGTAATATCCTTGTATTCTTTTACTTTTGTCCAGTTGATCATTGAAGGGATAATTTAAGAAGGCAAGATAATAGGGGAAATTAATTTTTAGAAATTATTGGCAAAGTAATCCGCTGATTGGCCTCTTTTTGCTTATTTTGTTTTTTTAAAACAGGCATGATCGTTTTTGGGCAGATTTTATACAGCATAGATCAAATCAAAGCAGGTGATAAAGGACCTTTGCCTCCTGAGTTTGAGCAGGGCTTTCAATTTTGCCGGCGATGGTTAAATGGGCAGGATCGCTTTAGCTTACAAACCTCCGGATCTACCGGTGAACCAAAGATCATCGAAGTATATCGAAAGCAGCTTTTATCCAGTGTCAACGCAACCAGGCAATTTTTCAAGGTTAAAAAGGGTTGGAAATTACTTTGTTGCCTGGATTTGGATAAAATAGCCGGTAAAATGATGTTGCTGCGGGCTTTGGAATGGGAAGCGCATTTATGGGTACATCTCCCGGCCGCCAATCCATTGGAAAATTTGATGGAAGTTGATTTTGATTTTGTAGCCATGGTGCCACTACAGGCGGAGGCTTGTTTAAACAATTCCCGAACAAAGGAAGCATTAAATAAAATAAAGAACCTTATTATTGGCGGTGCCTCCATTTCCGTTCCTTTAAAGGAGGCCTTAAGTAACCTGAAAGGCAGCGTATACCAAAGTTATGGAATGACAGAAACAGTGTCTCACATTGCCCTCGCCGATGTGAAAAAACCCGGTCCTTTGGTTTACCAGACTTTGCCCGGTGTGGAATTGAAAATTGATGGTGAACAGCGGCTGCAGGTCAGGGCTCCCATGACAGGAGATCAATGGCTGCCAACCAATGATATGGTACAAATGATAAGTTCAGCTTCCTTTATTTGGAAAGGCAGGGCGGATTTTGTAATCAATTCGGGTGGGATAAAAATACACCCTGAGGAAATAACCGCAAAACTCAGTGGACTCATGCAGGAATTTTTTCCAGGTAAAAAGTATTTTTTTACGGGCAGACCGGATCATCAATTGGGACAGTCCCTAATTGCAGTGGTGGAAGGAGTTGATGACAAGAAAGTGGGGAAGGCCTTCCTAAACCAGGCAAAAGCAATTCTTCCCAGGTATAAAAATCCAAAAGACATTGTTTTTGTGACCGAAATTAAAATAACTTCTTCAGGAAAAATAGATCAATTGCGTACTTTAGCAACATGGAAAAATTAATGGTATTTATTTTCCTGGCTGCTTTTTTAAAACCGGAAGTACCAGACTCCCCCCTTAGCATTACGGTATATGTCACGGGCCAACAAAAAGGCTTGATACAGTTATTGGTTTTTGATTCCCCTGAGGGATTCCCAGATCAACCACAAAAGGCTATCAGAAGGGAAGCGGTAAAAATTGAAAATGGAAAAGCTTTTTTTCATTTTAAAGATTTAAAAAAAGGAGAATATGCAATTTCCGCTTTTCATGACCAGGATGGCGACGGAAAGATGAGGAAGAATATTTTTGGTATACCCAAGGACCCCTATGGATTTTCCAATGATGTGAGGAATCCTTTTTCTCCGCCTACCTTTCAAAGTGCTGCCATTCAATTACCCAAGGATGGATTAGCCATAAGCTTCACCCTCCTATGAGAATCAGCAAAACCCTGCAAATAACGGTTTCTATTATAGGGCTATTGGCAGCCCTGGTTTATATGTTATATTTTTTCAATTTAGTATCTCATCCGTATATACCCGCTATTTGTGGTGGCCTGCTCATAGCTTCTTATCTGTTCGGCATTTATGCCAAAAAGCAAAACAATAAGTAATTGTTTGACTGAAGCGATTGCTGTTAGGACGCAATAAAACGCCGGAAAAATAAAAGTTTATGATGTTTGTCATGTTTTTCCCTGACGGATGTGAGATGAGAACTGACAGCTGATAGGTATATTTGATTTAGTAATCTATACTTATTTTAACCCAAACCGTCATGAAAAAGCTATTGGTTCCCACTGATTTCTCTACTTATGCAGATGCTGCCTTGGATTTTGCCGTCCATCTGGCGCAAAAGGTGGATGCTGAAATATTGATCATGCATGTGATTCTGACCCCTGTCAATTGGGCCAAATTAACCAGGGAGCAAGAGAAGCTCTATCCGGACACTTTGGAGGTGATCAAAAAGGCAAAAATTGAATTGAGCACCAGAAAATCCAAGATCAGTGCCTTAGGACTAACTGTCAGCGAGCTGTTGCATTTTAGCGATGGGAAGGAAAGAGTCATCCAATTTCTATCCCTTGAAAAAATAGATATGGTCGTCATGGGTTCCCATGGAAAATACGGCTTTAAATCCCATGTGCTTGGTTCTAATACCTATACGGTACTGAGAAAATCAGAAGTGCCTGTTTTTATTGTCAAACCCGGCGAAGAGGCCTTCAGCTTTAAGAAGGTGGTATTGGCTACTGATTTCAAGGAAAGTTCCGCCAAGGCCTTCCAGGTATTGGGAGATACCATTCGCTTACTGGGGGGAGAGATTGAGTTGCTTTATGTGAATACTCCCGCAAATTTTATGGAGGATCAGAAAATCAGAGAAATGGGCGCTCAATTTTTGGAAAAATTCGCTTTCTACACCCATGGTATCCATATTTATGGTGCTTATAATGTCGAAAGAGGAATCATACAATATGCTAAAGCAGAAAATGCAGATGCTGTGGCTTTAATCACACATGGAAAGACCGATTTGCAACAGCTTTTTTCTCCATCAGTAACAGAAAATTTGGTGACTTACCTGGATAAACCTGTAATCAGCCTAAATGTAACAACTAAAGATAAATAAAAAGGCCGGCCGGAATAACCGGACGGCCTTTTTAATGTTTTTCCTGCGGGATTAGCCAAAGAAATCCTTAAGTGCATTTATTTTCCTTTCCAGGGAAGCTTCAACCTTACGGTAGGCTGCCCTGTTGGGTAAGGGCTCGTTAACAGAAATATAGTATTTAATTTTGGGCTCTGTTCCCGATGGTCTGGCAGAAATCTTACTGCCATCCTCCAGGTAAAATTGTATCACATTTGATTTTTCCAGGTCTAAATGATATTCCTTGTTACCTTTCATATCATATATCCTGCTTTCCTGTACATCGATGACTTTTTCCACTTTTATTCCATTTATGGAGGAGGGTTTATTGGTTCTAAAACCTTTCATCAATTCCTGAATCTGTTCTGCACCATCTTTTCCCTTTTTGGTAATAGAAATCAGGGATTCTTTGTAAAATCCATACTTCTGATAAATCTCGGCCAGTACATCAATCAGGCCCATGCCTTTTTGCCTGTAATAGGCAGCTATTTCAGCTACTATGGCGCAGGCAGAGACGCCATCTTTATCCCTGGCAAAATCTCCAACCAGGAATCCATAACTTTCTTCTCCACCGGCTATAAATTCCTTTTCTCCTTCATTGGCGAGAATCACCTTGGCGATATTTTTAAAGCCGGTAAGTACATTAAAATATTCCACTTTAAAATCTCTACTGATAACTCCCAGCAAATCAGTGGTCACAATTGTGCTCACTGTGAATTGATTTCCTGTCAATCGACCTTGTTCCCGATAAAGATTCAATAGGTAATAAATAATCAGGGCTCCGGTTTGGTTACCGTTTAACAATTCAAAATCCCCGTTTTCATTGGGTACCACGGCAGCTGTTCGGTCACCATCCGGATCACAAGCCAAAACCAGCTCGGCTTTAACTTTTTTCCCCAATTTGATGGAGAGGTCCAGTGCCTCAGCTTCCTCGGGGTTGGGATATTTAACGGTAGGGAAATTGCCATCAGGTTCCTTTTGCTCTTCCACTATATGGATATTTTCGAATCCAAATACCTTAAGTGCTGCCGGAACCATTTTTCCTGAAGCCCCATGGATAGGGGAGAAGACAATGGGCATGTCCTTTGCCAGAATATTGAACTGAGGAGAAAGACTCAGTTTTTTTACTTCATTAAGGTATATCAAATCAAAGTCCTCCTCAATGAATTCTTTCAATGCGTCATTTTTGTTCCAATTGACATCATCAATCGATTTTATTTTCAAGACTTCAGTAATGATGTTTTTATCATGAGGGGCCACCACCTGTCCACCATCATTCCAGTAAACCTTATATCCATTGTATTCTTTCGGATTATGTGAGGCGGTTACCATTACACCACTTTCACAACCGAAATGCCTGATGGCGAATGAAAGCATGGGGGTTGGCCGCATTTCTTTAAAATACTTGACCTTTATCCCGTTGGCCGTCATCACGTTTGCCGTAGTGTCTGCAAAAAGAGTGTTGTTGAGCCGGCTATCATTGGTCACCGCTACGCTGATTTCCTGGTTGGGAAAACTTGCCTTCAGGTAATTGGCCAGTCCCTGCGTCGCCATGCCTATGGTGTATACGTTGATACGGTTTGATCCTACCCCCATTATACCCCTTAAGCCACCGGTACCGAATTCCAGATCCCTGTAAAAAGAATCAATCAATTCTGCAGGATCTTCAGCATTTAACAAGGCATTTATTTCCGCTTTGGTTTGGGTATCGATGTTGCTGTTGAGCCAGGATTGCGCTTTGTTTATTATGGATGCATCTGTCATGTGTAAAAAAAGTTTTTTTGTTTTTAGGTTTAGAGCCAAAATATAAGCAATTATATGGATTTACCCTTTACGGCATGTCAGATTTTTGACCGTTCTTTGTTTTATCTGTCCCGGACTTCAATTTTTAAAATGGGGGTTGGAATATGTTTTGAGATTATCTACCTTCATATTTTAATTGAAAATAGCAGACAGTTTTTATGGATTTCGATAAATTAGATGAGGAACTTTCCCAAATCGTAGAGTTGCGCATAAGATTAAGTCAGATTACCTATGCGGATCCTGATTATGATGAAATTGAGGAACAACTTCATGATCTGGAAGACACACTAAATGAAAAGTATGGCCATGAGCTTGAGGGGAAGTTGGAGGAAATTTATGCCACCTTGTCTTCAGATAATGAGGTTTTATTGCCTTCCGCCTATCTGGCCAACAAGTACATTCCCATGCAGCCTGATGCCAGAGGAGTGGTAACATATGATGTTCAGGGGATGGAAGGTGTTCCTGTCGAGTCAGAACAGTTTGATGGTCAGGATGTGCGAATTGCCCTGGTGCCTAATCCAGTCAGATTTGTGATGGTCATCAATGGAAGGCCACTTAAAGATCTATGGCGCTCAAGATAAGGCAACAGTGGAAATAGGATGCAGTAGCAGAAATCCTGAGTTTTTATAAGCAAAGTCTCATTTGAAGCTTGAATGACAATAAATAGTATTGGTTTTATTTCTTTGCTGGTTATAAATGGGATGATATCCGGATGTTCGGCTTTCGTCTACAAACAGGATACAAAGAATTCAACGGATGAACCTCAAAATGAATCTAATTCACAGAATGTAGCAGTCAATGGGAATTCCGGTAGGGAAAATGTACCAGATATAGAGGTAGGCGTGTTTTTTATGCCATCCTGGAATGTTTCTGGAAATGATAAACAAGACATTGATAGTTTTTGGCCTTGTTTGCAGGGCAGGGAGAATTGTAGTTTTTTAACAGATAAAAGATCCTGGGGACCCAATGGAAGGATTTATAATGCCAGCTATCCCTACGAGGGACCTTTTTTGGAAAAGAAGCCGGTAAAAGAGTTGAAAGGCTTTTATAAAAGGGATGATCCGGAGGTAGCCCGAAAGCAATTGGACTACATGCATGAGTATGGGATTGATTTTATTGCCTACAATTGGTTTTTTGGCAGACATTATTATTACCATAAAAATTTTGCTCCTCAAGCACAATTGTATTACCCTGAAAATTGGCCAATTGATACCAAAAGAGATGGTCGGGTACAGGTTCCGGGTTTGGAGGAATGGAATGATCAATTAGAGGTTTTATTACAGGAAAACGCCAAAAGGCCTGAAGGCAAACAGCTGAAATTTGCCTTAAACTGGTGCGATGACAGTGATGACCGCTGGATACAATGGCTTCGCATGGCTTCCCCGCAAAATATAAATTCCCGCACCAATTATCCGGGAGAGACTCCGGACAAACAATTGTACCTAAAAGTTCATGATAAAATTACCCTGTTGTGGATAGATAAATATTTCCAAAGGAAGGACTACTTAAAAGATGATTCCGGTAGGCCTGTGGTCTATATGTATTTTCCCCACGATACCGAAGCAAGGGCAAGTTATTACGGAATAGGATTGGACGACTTACTGCAAAGATCTCAGGATTTGGCCAGAGAGGCGGGGCTCCCGGGGATAAAATTTATTGCAGTGACCTCAGGAGCAATGACGGCTTCGTTAAAACCCTATGCACTACCCACCACCTGGAAGCCACTTGATGCAAAGCAACCCTGGCAGGGAGGAAAATATACCAATCGCATGCTTTTTCAGGATTATGTCCCCCGGTTAAAAGGTTTAGGCTTTGAGGGCATGACCGCTTACATCTACCATGATTTTTATGAGCAAAACAATAAGAGCTATTCTGATATGCGGAAAACCTATCAGGGTCATTGGGATAAATGGTCAGCATTTTTTAAAAAAGACGCTGATTTTGATTATCAGATACCTGTGGCGATGGGGTGGGATAGGAGACCCGCAGGAGGTACCTGGCCCCAGCAGAGCGGATTTCCAAGTGAGCCTTTAAAAGACAAGGTTGTGTCCGACAAATCATCATTTAAAGCAAAAATTACCGCCGCCAAAGAGGTATTGGTCGAAAATCAGCCATCAAATGGCAATACTTTGATGGTTTGTTGCTGGAATGAATACCTGGAAGGCAATCATATAGAACCGACTGAGGGTCATGGCTTTGATTATCTGGAAGTAATCAGAGCGCTTTTTAAAACAGATTAAAGGTATAAGTTTCGCAACCAAACCTATTGGTCATATAATGCCTGCAGGGGATCATTTGAATCCAAGATGTTTCCTGATTTTATCCAATAAATCAATGGCAGTAGCACGGGCTCTTTTTTCTCCCGCCTTTAACTTTGCGTCCAATTCCTCCTGGTGCTTCATTAAATGATCATAAGCCTTCCTTTCTTTTTGGAATTTATCCAGGATCAAGCCCAGCAGTTCTTTTTTTGCATGGCCATATCCGAAGTTTCCGCCCCGGTATTTATTTCTAAGCACTTCCGTTTGGGAGGGCTCAGCCATCAGTTGAAACAATTTAAACACAGTACAACTATCAGGATCCTTAGGCTCCTCCAAAGGTGTACTATCTGTAATGATGGTATTGATATTTTTTTTCAATTGTTTCTCTGGCAAAAAGATATCTATATAGTTGTTGTAGGATTTACTCATCTTTTGGCCGTCCGTACCTGGGATGATCATGACATTTTCACTGATTCTGGCTTCTGGTATGGTCAGTAACTCTACACCGAGACGGTGGTTAAAGCCACTGGCTATATCTCTGGAGATTTCCAGATGTTGCAACTGATCCTTGCCTACCGGTACCAGGTCCGCTTCATATAGCAATATATCGGCAGCCATCAATACCGGATAAGTGAAAAGACCTGCATTGACATCGGAGAGCCGGTCGGATTTATCTTTAAAGCTATGGGCATTGGCCAACATGGGAAAAGGCGTAAAACAACTCAGGTACCAGGTGAGTTCGGTTACCTCTGGAATTCTGGATTGCCTGTAAAAAACGGTCTTTTCGATGTCCAGGCCAAATGCCAACCAGGCCGCAGCGACAGCATTAACATTTTCCACTCTTTGCTGCGCATCCTTGATGGTGGTCAGCGAATGCAAATCTGCAATAAAAATAAATGATTCATTGTTATCCTTCAAAATAAGGTCAATGGCCGGTTGTATGGCCCCTAAAATATTCCCCAAATGAGGTTTTCCTGAACTTTGAATTCCTGTAAGTACTCTTGCCATTGCTATGATTTTGTTGCAAATTAACCAATTAAAGAATAATTTGCGGCAATTTTAACGTTATTTGCTGGTATGAAGAGGATAGTATTTTTATTTGGGCTTGGAAGTTTATTGTTTTCCTGTTCGCCGGACGTTAAGAGTCAGGATGTTGAAGGTTCTGGCCTGGTCTGGGAAAAAAAACAATTAAATATCGGTGCTGTTCTGGAAGAGAACGGAACAGCAACCGCTGATTTTTATTTTGTCAATAATACAGACACAAATGTTCTGATTGAAGATGTTCAAACAGATTGTGGCTGTACCGTGGCTGATTTTTCAAGGGACACTATCGGTATCGGAAAAGTTGGGCAGGTAAAGGTAACCTATGACCATCAATCGCGGGGTGGTACTTTTTCCAAAATGATTCTGGTCAAAACAAACCTTGACCAGGATGGGGATTCACTTTTCCTGGAAGGTGTAAATGTGCCTTATCCCAAAAATCCACAATCGCATTATCAAGTAAAAAAGAATGGATTGGGTTTTGTATTTGAAACCAATAATTTGGGTACCCTTTTTACCAATCAAGCTAAAATCAAACCGCTTGATTTTTACAATTTCAAAGATACCCCCATTCAGTTGAATCAGGTACAAAACAATATTCCAGATTACATACAGGTTCAAATGGTCCCGTCTGTGGTACAGCCGGAAAGCCGGGGGGTTTTGGAAATTACCTACGATCCAGCCATAAAGAATGATTTTGGTTTTGTGGAAGAAGAGCTGGAATTATCCGTTATTTCTTCTGAAAAAATGGAATTGTCCTTGAAATTAATCGCTGTTATTCATGAATATTTTGACCCAACTCCAATAAATCAACTTGACAGTGTTCCAAAACTAGAAATAAGTGAACAGGAAGTCGATTTGGGAAGAATCAGTTCCAATAAACCAATCTCCGGAACCCTGACCCTGGAAAATACCGGTCCTCAACCCTTAAACCTGAGAAAAGTGGTATCCAATTGCTCCTGCCTGTCTTTTGAACTCCCCACAAATGACCTCAAATCAGGCCAAAGAGCAGATATTGTTTTTACTTTTGACCCGAAAGGGAGAAGGGGAATTGACCATAAAACCCTGACTTTCTTCAGCAACGACCCCATTAACCCAACCCAAATGGTGATCATCAAAAGCAGAATAGATTAAGCGGGTTTTTGAAAATTCCGGATTTGTCAGTGCAGCCGTTTTATTATAATGGCAAATAAGACCTTAATATATCGGACAAGCTTGTTATTTTGGCATTTAAAACGGAATTTTGGTTTACTTTAGAAAACAGGCTCTGCCTTTTCATCCAAAAAAAGAGAATATTATTGTAGAGTTGCATGGATCATCCCAAGAAAGAAATCGTTGATAAAATCAGACAGTTGGAAGAAAAGTTCAGGTCTTCCGGACAGGACCTTTCATCCTATTTGGAAGGATTGCTTCATGCTGATTATCTAAATTATTGGGATTATATCAATTTGGATACTTTATTGACTTTGCAGCAGCCCAAAACCTCCTTTAAGGATGAAAAAATATTTATCATTTACCATCAGATCACAGAGTTGTATTTCAATCTGATACTTTGGGAATTGGAACAAATGGCGGCGGTAAAGGATATTGAGATAGGTTTTTTTAAAAACAGACTCAAGCGGGTGATCATGTATTTTGATCTGTTGATATCCTCTTTTGCTGTCATGTGGAAAGGAATGGAACGTGAGCAGTTTATGAAGTTCCGTATGTCTCTGCTTCCGGCGAGTGGCTTTCAAAGTGCCCAATACCGGATGATTGAAATCATGTGTACGGATATTCAAAATCTGGTTTACCTCGCAGAGCGAGAAGATTACAAAGACATCAATCTGACGAGTATCGACAGTCTTTTTGATATACTTTACTGGCAGTATGGGGCCAAAGAGCTGGCAACAGGAAAAAAAACCCTGACGCTTAAATCCTTTGAGCAAAAATATGGCGGCTCTCTGAAAGAACTCATTGCCAAATTCAGGAAGAACAACCTGTGGAAAAAATATTTGTACCTGCCCGATAAAGATGAGGAACTGACGGATTTGATGAGGGAATTGGATGAAAAGGCAAATGTCTACTGGCCCCTGGCGCATTACAAATCTGCTGTGAAATACCTTCAGAAAGACCCAATGGATATCGCCGCCACCGGCGGAACCAATTGGCAAAAATTTCTTCCTCCCCGATTTCAAAAAGTTATTTTTTATCCGGATCTCTGGTCAGAGGAAGAAGTCAATAATTGGGGTAAGAACTGGGTGGAAAAAGAACTGCTTGGGGGAGTGAAATAAGCAATGAAAAAAGTATTGGATCTGGTTATTTCTCCAGAGGAGGCGTTTAACGAAACATTATTTCAACAGGTAGTCACCAAACAGTCCGGTTTATCAGATAGTGGGGGATTGATTATCCGACCCATTCGCAGGTCCATAGATGCGCGGGGAAGGAAAGTCAGGGTAAATGTGACAGTAGAGGTGTATGCAGCTGCTAATCCGCCACCCCTGATTTCATCAGAAAGAGACTATCCCAATGTCAGAGATAAGGATCAGCTGCTTATAGTGGGCGCCGGTCCGGCAGGTATGTTTGCAGCACTTAGGGCGATAGAATTGGGTGTCAAACCCGTTATCCTTGAGAGGGGTAAGGATGTAAGGTCCAGAAGAAGGGATTTGGCAGCTTTAAACAAACAGCATTTTGTGGATCCGGATTCCAATTATTGCTTTGGAGAAGGTGGTGCCGGCACTTATTCTGATGGTAAGCTATATACCCGTTCAAAAAAAAGAGGGGATATTCGCAGGATCATGGAAATATTGGTAGCCCATGGTGCAAAAGAAGAGATTTTAGTAGATGCCCACCCCCATATAGGTACCAATAAATTACCCATGCTGGTAGAAAACCTGCGCAAGCGAATTCTTGATAGCGGGGGAGAAATCCATTTCAATACCAAAGTGACAGACTTTATTTTGGAAAATGGGAGCATCAGTGGTGTCAGTACGAGGGAAGGCGAGCAGTTGAGGGGGATGGGGGTGATATTGGCCACAGGGCATTCCGCCAGAGACATTTACCGCCTTCTGGATCGCAGGCAAGTGCTCATAGCCGCCAAACCCTTTGCGCTGGGTGTGCGCATCGAACACGACCAAAACCTCATTGACCGCATACAGTACCATTGTCCGGTGGAAAGGGGAGAATATTTGCCACCTGCGGCTTACAGCCTGGTTCAGCAAACAGTTTTGGACGGAAAAAAGCGTGGTGTATTTTCATTTTGTATGTGTCCGGGTGGGTTTATTGTTCCGTCAGCCACTTCACCGGGGGAGATTGTGGTGAATGGGATGAGCCCTAGCAGGAGAGATGGGAAATTTGCAAATTCCGGGATTGTGGTAGCGGTGGAATTGGAAGACCTTAAGGCTTACAGGCAATATGGTCCATTGGCGGCCATGTATTTTCAGCAAGAAATAGAGCAGGCTGCCTGTCGGGCAGGAGGAAATACCCAAACAGCCCCAGCACAGCGTATGGTTGATTTTGTCCGGCATAAGTCAAGCAGTCAACTTTTAAAAACTTCTTATCAACCAGGGATTAAAAGTATAGACATGCATGAAATTCTCCCTGAATTTATTGGGAAAAGGCTGGCCATGGCTTTCCCTTTGATGGGGCAAAAAATGAAAGGTTATTATACCAACGAGGCGCAATTGATAGGTGTGGAAAGCAGGACTTCTTCTCCTGTGCGCATCCCCCGTGATAGGGAAACCTTTGAACATCCTCAGATCAACAGGTTGTACCCCTGTGGAGAAGGGGCAGGTTATGCTGGTGGAATCGTTTCTGCGGCCATGGATGGAGAAAGATGCGTAGAAAAATTGATTGGCAGGTACAAAGGGAAATTGGCTTGAAGGTTGTTGTATCATCCATGCTGAATTTACAAATATGACAAAAGATAAAAAGACAGTGATTATCGGTGCCAGCCCCAATACCTCAAGGTATGCGTATACTGCTGCCAGAATGCTCAGGGATAAGGGGGTTCCCTTTGTTCCAGTTGGGATCAAAACGGGAGAAGTTTTTGGGAAGGAAATCATGAACCTGAGGGAAAAACCCTTCATTCCCGATGTGCATACCATTACACTTTATATTGGGCCCAAAAACCAACCAGAATGGTATTCCTACATCCTCTCCCTGTCACCAACAAGGATGATTTTTAATCCGGGGACTGAGAATGTTGAATTCATGGAAATGGCGGAAGCAAAAGGTGTAGAGGTTTTGGCTGCCTGCAATCTGGTAATGTTGCAGACTAGTCAGTTTTAAACCTCCTGAGACTTAATGGCGCGCTGCATTTTTTGCCTTTGGAAAAATTTCTCCATAATCCATATGTGAGGTGCCGATATCAGGCTCACCAATACAAAAAAGAGCAAAGTTAATTGGGCTGTTGTAAACCAGGTATGGGAAACCAATAAAATGATGCCAATTCCAAATAAGCTTAAGAAAGAAAAAGGAATAAATACCGAATAATCAGCCTTTGGATTTTCTTTTCGGATATCCTTATAAATGTTCAAAAGATTGGGGAGGGAATGCCAAAATCCAAAATAGGTGGTAAAGGAAACGATTAGTGGAAGTTGGTATAGAAAAATTCCAAGCCATATCATTTCGAAGAGTAAGGGGCCGTTTGATTTATTGCATGTCTGATCCAAGATCCAGGCTGTCACCCATAGCAAAACTGGAATGAGCCATAGGGGGAAATCCGGAATTTCATTTAGGGTCAGAATTGGTGCCAGGACTACCTTTGTTGCTGCAAAGTCTCCCGAAAGAATGATGCTTAAGTAAAACCCTCCAACAATTAAATAGAACGGCGTTGCCAGGTTGTTTTTTGGCTTTCCAATCCAATGTCCCTGACCAAAATGGTACATTGAAATCAAAAGGAATATAAATAAGGAGAACTGGGGTAAGAAAATCCATGTCAACAAGTATATCAGGCCAATAGTCAAATACTTTAAAAAAAAAGATAGCTGAGGTTTTGTGCCAGAAGTTTTTTGAAAAAGAATGTGGTCAACTGCCCCATGGGGTATTCCTACCAATCCCATTACAATGGCAAACCACAAATAGTGATAAAATTCAAAATCACCAGGGATAAAGGACATTGAGGTTGCCAAAATAAGGGCCAGGATTTTTGAAGAATTTTCAATACTTTTCATAATTACCCAACGATTTTAAATAGACTCCAAATTTCACCTTTTTGAGTAAGGCAATTTCTTGCCAGATATCGGTACTTTCATGTAGAAACCGCAATATCTCTTCACCCTTATTTACCTGGAACAGATTAAAAAAAGTTGCAGGTAATTTTTCCGGCCATTTATAGGCGATATTTAAAAGGATATTGTCGTAGAAGCTAAACCTTTTTTTTCTGGGAAAATGAGATTTTAAGTTTCCCGCTGAGTTTTTGACAATTGCATCAACAATGTTTTTACAATGCAATTGGATATTATGGAAAGTGTAACCTGTGGCCGGTTTGGTACAACCTCCAATGGTGCCTGAATGTATAATGGAAGGACCGGTTTTACTCAAAATTCCTTTTGTGGTCATGGGTATAAACCCCTGCTCTTTTCTTAAAATATTGTATTGTTCAATGTTCAAAGTATCCCTTATGTATTTGTGAAGATTTTTTTGGAGTAAAGCATTATTCAATTGCTTTTCCCTGGTAAATTGTGTGTATTCTACCAGCGCTTTTCGTTTTCCGAAGGGGAGAATGTATACAAAGTCAGAGTTGTTTTTTGTCGGAGTCCTAAAATCCATTAAGGTTACACTCTCCGGGTCAAAAGCCGCTTCCCTGGATTCAATTACCCAACCCAGGAAGGATTGGTGCAGTAGCGCTTGGGAGGATGTTAAACCAGAAAAAATGGAAGAGTTAAAGATCAATTCCCCTTTAAATGATCCATTATGGACCGTTTCAACAGTCGATAAGTTGTTTTGGGAAGTAATATCTGTGATTTCATCCTGGATATAGGTAATGTTGGGATAGGCTTTGACCTTCGCCCATATTTCCCGGTAAAATTCTGTTGATGAAACCATGTAGTAGTTAAGCTGGCCAAGATGTTTTTCTAAAATCCCCTGATCGGAAATAATTTTTATTCTTTTCCAGGAAGTGGGTGCTTCTTTTTGTGCCGGATGAATATCAAGAGGCTTATCCGACCAATAACACCAGGATTTCTCTGTTTTTTGGTCCATACCTTTGTCTATGACCAAAATATCAGCAGTATGTAAAGGACTGTTGATGCAATGGTAGAGCATACTCAATCCCGCTGCCCCAAGGCCGGTAATGATAAGTTTGTAGGTCATTCTGATTTTAAAAAAAAACAGGTACTGATAATTTTTCAGTACCTGTAAGTCTACAATGGTTAGGCTACTTGAGCAGTAGTTTTTTTGGATTCTTTGATGGCAACAGAATAGATTACCAAACCAAAACCAATTTTATTGATTGCATCTGCGAGATTGTAAAAGAGGTCAATACTACTTACTTCAAACAGACCCGACAATAAATTACCTGGCAGTACCATGTAGCCAATCGGATATATCGACCAACCCAGGGTAATGAAGATTTTAAGTAGAAACATGGCTTTTTTCAGGGCAGGGCTATCAGAAGATTGAGACAATTTAGCAACATCCCCGGCAAAAACTTCATACACAATATAGAGGTAGCCCAAAGTAGACACAATGCCCCAGAAAATATTATTGTCTAAGCCGGAGGTTTCCCCTATATAACCTGTTACCAACATCACCAGCGAGGCAATGATTAATTTGGTCAATGTCGCTCCTTTGGCTCCAAAGGGTTTGGTTAATAGATAAAACTCCACACACATCAGGGGTACAGTAAGGGTCCAATCCACATACCTGAACGCTGTTGGGCTAGAACCGGTTTGGAGATAGAAATCTCTCATGTAATAGTAATGAATCGCAGCGATTCCTGTGATAAGTCCCGACACCAACAGGGAAGTTTTCCATTTCCCATCTACCGATGCCCTTTCTGCAAAGAAAAAGACAGCGGAAGCAAACATGGCCATGTACCCAATAAAAAAGGTAATGGCTACCGGATCACTGTTGATGATCCGGTCTAAGCCGATAATTTCTGCTAATAATACGAAATACATAATTTTTTAGTTAAATGAAAATCAATAAAGTTTAGAATAAAATTTTATTGATTATATAATTAAATACAATAAAATTTGTTTTAATTTAATTTTAAAGAATATAAAAAAAGTGTATAAATTACGTGAATTTGGTTTCAAGTTGTCTGATTCAGTAAGCAACTTTTAGCGAACAATAGCAGATTTTTGCTAAAAAAATCCGGTTTTTTTACCTATTTTTGTCTTTAATTTGGTTTTTAAATTTTGAAATGGTTAAGGTTTATCTTTTGCCATGAAATTGATCTATGAGTAAGGAAAAAAAGTCGTCAAACAGAAACGATTATTCAGCCCAGAATATTCAGGTTCTGGAGGGTTTGGAAGCAGTAAGAAAAAGGCCTGCCATGTACATTGGCGATATTGGCGTAAAAGGCCTGCATCATTTAATTTGGGAGGTGGTAGATAACTCCATTGATGAGGCACTTGCCGGTCATTGTGATTTCATTTCCGTAAGTATCAATGAGGACAATTCCGTTACCGTAGAGGATAACGGCCGGGGTATACCGATTGATTTTCATACCAAGGAAAACAAATCCGCATTGGAAGTTGTCATGACTGTCCTTCATGCCGGAGGTAAATTCGATAAGGATACTTACAAGGTTTCAGGAGGACTACATGGGGTAGGGGTGTCTTGCGTCAATGCGCTGTCCTCTTCTTTGAAAGCAACCGTTCATCGGCAGGGAAAGATTTATGAGCAGGAATATGTCAGGGGCGTTCCGCAGTATCAGGTAAGGGAGATCGGAAAGACTGAAGACAGGGGAACCCATATTCACTTCAAACCTGATCATGAAATTTTCCAGGTCCTGGATTTTAAGTATGAAACGATCGCCACCAGGCTGCGTGAGATGTCTTTCCTGAATGCTGGGATTAAGATTTTACTTAAAGATTTAAGGGAAAAGGATGTGGACGGGTTATACCGTACCGATGAGTTTTATTCAGAGGGTGGTTTGGTGGAATTTGTGGAATACCTTGATGAAACCAAACAAAAAATCATTGACACCCCTGTTTACATAGATACTGAAAAAAATGGAGTACCGGTACAGGTAGCCATGAGTTATAATAACTCCTACACTGAAAACGTGGTATCCTATGTGAATACCATCAATACCTATGAAGGTGGAACCCATGTGTCAGGGTTTAGAAGGGCCCTTACGCGTACCCTGAAAAGCTATGCCGATAAATCCGGTATGCTTGAAAAAGTAAAAATAGACATTTCCGGAGATGATTTTCGGGAGGGGTTGACAGCAGTCATTTCCGTAAAAGTAGCTGAGCCCCAATTTGAAGGACAGACCAAGACGAAACTTGGAAATTCCGATGTAACCGGAGCTGTGGATAATGCGGTATCAGAAGCCCTGCAGTTTTGGCTGGAGGAGCATCCCAAGGAAGCCAAAATTATCGTAGGCAAAGTTGTATTGGCAGCACAGGCCAGACTTGCCGCCAAAAAGGCAAGGGAAATGGTACAGCGAAAAAATGTTTTGGGTGGAGGAGGACTTCCCGGCAAGCTTGCTGATTGTGCCAATTCGGACCCCACTGTTTGCGAATTGTATTTGGTCGAAGGAGACTCTGCTGGCGGATCAGCAAAACAAGGCAGAGACAGGGATTTTCAAGCCATTTTGCCCCTTAAAGGTAAAATATTGAACGTAGAAAAAGCCCACGAGCATAAAATCTATGATAATGATGAGATAAAAAACATCCTGACTGCATTGGGTGTGAAATTTGGTACGGTAAATGACGAAAAGGAATTGGATCTTTCCCATCTCCGCTACCATAAAATAATCATCATGACCGATGCAGATATTGACGGATCACATATCCGTACATTGATCCTGACCTTGTTTTTCAGGTACATGAGAAACCTTATAGAAAACGGATATGTCTATATTGCCCTTCCTCCCTTATATTTGCTTAAAAGAGGGAAAGAAGAAAGGTATTGTTGGTCTGAAGAGGAAAGAAAGCGGGTCACTCAGGAGCTTGCCCCAGAAGGAAAAGTGGAAAGTGTGGGTATTCAGCGGTATAAGGGTCTTGGTGAGATGAATCCGGAACAACTCTGGACTACCACCATGGATCCAGAAACAAGAACCTTGAAACAGGTAACCATTGAATCGGCTGCTGAAGCCGATCACCTTTTCAGTATGTTGATGGGCGATGAAGTGGCTCCAAGAAGAGACTTTATTGAAAAAAATGCAAAATATGCCAAAATAGATACTTAATTGCTATGGTTTTGCGTTCTGAAATAAAAAAGGGCGGTTTGCCCTTTTTTTATTTTATGATTTATTTAGTATCATTGGTCGATTTTTTGCCTGAAAAAGAAAACAACTATGAAACTCATCCAACCCGATAAGATAGAAGAAACCATTCACAACAGTGAACTCATTAGCAGGGACCTGAGCTGGCTCAAGTTTAACGAGAGGGTTTTTGACCAGATTAAAAAGGACAGGAGAAATATTTTTGAAAAATTCAAATTTCTGGCCATTACTGCTTCTAATCTGGACGAGTTTTTTATGATTCGGGTGGGGTCGCTTTACAACTACCTGGATTACGATAAGGTTAGGATTGATTATTCAGGATTAAGGGAGGATGATTTCAAAAGAAAATTAATGATTGAGTCCCAAAATTTTCACAAGAGGTTACAACGACAATTTGTGAAAGAATTACTGCCCATGACCGAAGAAGCGGGATTCATCATGAGTAATGTGGGGAATTTAAAAGAAAAAGAACAAAAAACGATCAAAGATTATTTTTTCAAGGCCGTTTATCCCATGCTTACCCCAATGGTTTTTGATGGCTACCATACTTTTCCCATCCTGATGAACAAACTCCTGATCTTTGGCGTCGTAACCATAGGACCAGGTGAAAAAAAGGACAACAAAAAGCTCTCCTTTGTTCAGATCCCTTCCAATATACCACGGTTTTTTGAATTGGAACGGGAAGAGATAACGATTTACGTTCCCATAGAAGAAATGATCAGGGAACATATAGTTTCCCTTTTCAGGAATGTAACCATAGAATCTATCAATCTTTTCCGAATCACCAGGAATGGCGATTTCACACTCGAGGAGAGTGAAGACATGGATTCTAATTTTTTGGAGGAAGTGAAAAGAAAACTCAACGAAAGGAAGACAGGAAGGGTAGTTAGGATAGAGATTGAAGAAGGATACAGCAAATGGATGGTCAATTTACTGAAGCAAAGGTGGACCCTTCACGACGATAGTATCTTTAAAATAGAGCGAAGAAGCCTGATGGATTTTACAGGGCTTTGGCAGATAATAGGCAACAAACGTTTCAAAGACAGGATACCGCCTGTTCCAAATCCAATACCCCCGCTTTCCTATCCTGAAGCTGCTTCAGAAGATATTTTTCAGGTTTTGAAAAATAAGGATGTATTGTTGCATCACCCTTATAATGATATGGAACCCATTTTTGATTTGCTGGACAAGGCAGCAGATGACCCCCATGTAATGGCTATAAAAATGACCATTTACAGGCTGGCAAAAAATTCCAGGATCGTAGGTGCCTTATTAAAAGCTGTGGAAAATGGCAAACATGTTTCTGTTTTATTTGAGGTTAAAGCCCGTTTTGACGAAGAAAACAATATACGGGAAGCCAAAAAGATGCAAAAAGCAGGTTGCTTTGTGATCTATGGGGTCAGTAATTTCAAGACCCACACCAAGCTAATGCTTATTGTCAAAAAAGAGGAAAATAGGGTTACCCGTTACGTGCATGTGGGTTCAGGTAACTATAACGAAGAGACCAGTCGCATTTATACAGACATTGGCTTACTGACCACCAATGAAACCCTGGCAAATGATGTTTCAGAGTTTTTCAATGTAATCACAGGACATTCTGCTCCTACCAACTATCAAAATTTGATCACTTCTCCCAGAGATATGCGGAACAAGTTGATTGAATTTATAGATATTGAAGCCGAAAATGCAAGCAAGGGTTTGCCATCGGGGATTTTCATTAAAATCAATTCTCTGGAGGATTCTGCATTTATTTTCGCCCTTTATAAAGCTTCACAGGCAGGCGTGCAGATTAAATTAATTGTTCGGGGTATTTGTTGTTTGCGCCCAGGAAGAAAAGGACTGAGTGAAAATATTGAAGTGATCTCTATCGTCGGGGATTTCCTGGAACATTCCCGAATCTATCATTTTCACAATAATGGGGATTTCAGGACTTATGTAGGAAGCGCCGATGCCATGGTCAGGAGCTTTGACAAAAGACTTGAATCCTTATTTAGGGTTGAAAATGAGTTTTTACAAAAACAGCTGATGAATATCATTCGTTTTAACCTGAAAGACAATGAAAATGCATATGTGATGCAGGAGGATGGGCAGTATATCAGTAAAAATCCGGAAGAAGGGGAGGAACCCTTTAATATCCACCAACAGTTTTTTCAATTAAGCCCGGATATGATAGAAGGGGTAAAACTAATAGAGTAAAATTTATGAGACAGGAAAAAATTCCTGTCTTTTTTTATCAAAAAGTTGTTGGATCATACCATCTTTCAGGCCAAGGGCAGGGACCATTACTTTTTGGACATGGGCCTTTTCAAAGGCCACCAAATAAATTTTGGTAGCAGGAATGATTACATCAGCGCGGTCTTCATTCAAGTTAAGCAGGTTGATCCTTTCTTCAGTAGAAAAATTTTCCAGCTTGCTCAATACCTCTTTGATTTTGGATACATGCAAAAACAATCCCTTTCCTTTGACAGCCGCCAGCTCAAAGACCTTATTGATATTTCCTCCGGTGCCTATGCCTATAACATTTTTTTCCCGGGACAAATGTTCATTGATAAACTGTTCCATCTGCGAAAACAAAGGCTGGGAGGTCTGGTTTTCAAGGGTTCTCACGGAACCAATTTTGAATGATTTTGCAGCTGTTTTTTTTCCGTTTTTAAAAACATTCAACTCCGTGCTGCCCCCTCCGACATCAATGTGCAGATAAGTTTTTTTATCAATATGATTCCATAATGATTTATTGATAAGCTCAGCTTCCTTGTTGCCATCAATCAATTGTATCTTCAAACCGATTTCTCTTCTGATTTCCTCAGCCAGAATTTTTCCATTTTTTGCCTCCCTCATGGCAGAAGTAGCAAAAGCCAGGTAAGCATCCACTTCATAGAGTTGAATCAGAATTTGAAACGCTCGCATCAACTCCTTTAGTCGGTGGATATTTTCCGGACCAATCTCTTTCTTTTTGAAGGTGTCGTTTCCCAGCCGAAGAGGAAACCTCAGGTATTCAAGCCTCTTAAAATTATATTTTTCTTGAAAGAAATTGACTTTGGTGATTTGTAGCCGGATGGCATTTGACCCTATGTCTACAGCTGCAAGTTTCAATATAATTTTCCTTAAAAATAACGTATAATTACGGCGAAAAGGGAGTTGTTTCTCCCGTTCCCAGAATGGAAAAAACAACTCCCCTAATTTATGAATAATCCATTTACAAATTATTGATCTTCGGTCATCTATTTTTTCTTTCCAACAGCCAACAAAACAAAGCCGGCAATGACTGCAATTCCACCTGCATAGGGCGGCCAGTTAATGCTTTCTTCACTTTCGGCATTTACTTCCAAAGGTCCTGCATCAATTACCGTTTCCTCTGTGGTATAAGATATACCAGTTATCAAAAACATAACGATACCGGCAACAATAAGAATAATTCCTAAAATTTTCATAGTAACTTGAAAGGTTGATTAGAACCAAGTCAGTACAAATAGCTTACCAATTGTTATGATTGATTGATAAATCAAAATAAAAATTTACATTTTTTCATATTTCCCTTTTTTTAACTTTCTCTTTAGCCTAAAAAAATTTATAAATCCCAGTACCAGTAATGCAATACTAATCAGAAACGAGAAATAACCGAGTTCCTTTACATTTTCCAGGTCTTCCACTTTTATCAAGGCCGTTCCACTGACGATAAAGTAAAGGCTGGTACGGATGTAGGATAAAAGGGTCCTGTCATTGGCTAGCTTGGTCCTTTGCCTGGCCAAAAAATCTCTTACAATCAGTAAATCTTCTGTTTGATTTTCCATAAATTTGTTTTCGCTAGAGATTTTGAATTTTATTTAAACCCAAAAACTTTAATTTATTAACGCTTTACCTCAAAATTAAAGCTTAAATTTTCAAACAAATGTGGGTTTTATCACATTATTTTAAAATTAATAAAATCAGGGTATGAAAAAAATAGTATTGGTCCTCACGGCAACTTTTCTCTCTTTTGGCTTTTCAAAGGCTCAGGGGCAAAACACAACACCGGATCTGACTCCCAAGGATACCAGCTATTGGCAATCCGAATTTAGTGCTGGATTGAACTTTAATCAGGCTGGTTTCAGTAATAACTGGAAAGCAGGGGGAGTCAATTCTGTCGCTTTTGGAAGCATAATAGCGGGCAAGGCACTATACAGGAAAGATAAAGTTTCCTGGGACAATGAGCTTGAACTGTTATTTGGTATCGTAAGCAATGAGGGGGAGCAAACCAGAAAATCCAATGACAGGATATTTTTGGATTCCAAATTAGGCTACCAATTGACCGAAAAATGGTCCAGTTACTTCTCAGTAAACTACCTGACCCAATTTGCAGCCGGGTATAACTTTAATGATGACGGAAGCAGAACATTGATTTCTAAATTCATGGCCCCTGGTTTTCTGACTTCTTCTTTGGGCTTTGAGTACAAGCCTAACAATACTTTTTTTCTACGAATTGGGCCTTTTTCTCCCCGGTTTACTTTTGTAAATGATACCGAGATCATTAACAATGTGCCATCCAATTACGGGGTTCCAGCCGGAGACATGGTGAGGGTTGAATGGCTGGCCATGCAGGTTTTTGCCGGTCTGGATAAAGACCTGAGTGAAAACCTCAACCTTAAATCCAGGTACGCCATGTATGCCAACTACCAAACATTGTCATTAGAGAACATAGACCACCGGCTGGATGTGACTTTAACAGCCAAAATCACCAATATTATCAACGTGACCTTCACCGGAATCGGTCTTTATGATAAGGATCAGGATCCTGGAGTCCAATACAGCCAGGCACTGGCATTGGGTATTCTCTACAAGGTAGGTAACAAAAAATAGACTTTTGTTTACTTTTTGGCTGGTAAATTTGGTAATTCAACAGTTATTGTTAATTTTGTTTGTATTATGGTAGTTAAATAATAGTTGGTTTAGTTTTCAAAATAAAAAGCAGGAGAGGTTCTCCTGCTTTTTTGCATTTTATTTAATATCCACAAACCGCTTAAGTCTTTGTTGCAGAACAACTGCTTGTAGAAAAACAAATAATTGAAACCAAAAGGAAGATTTATCTTTTTATGGATTAAAGAAACTTACCTGGGATTTTACCATTTTTTTATTCGGATGATTTTTTTCTGCTTATTTTCGTTCGTACTTAATTGTTGAAAGTGTTTTAATGAATTCCGAAAAACAAAAACTATCTGTCTTATCCAACAAAATTGCAGGTTTACTGACCTTTATCAGAGACAGGTTTGACCTGCATGAAGGTAAGGAAGATGAAATTGAGACCATCGTATACATCAAGAAGAATGTGGAATTTCGGGGTGCCAACCTTTGGATCCTGATATTTGCCATCCTGGTGGCCTCTGTCGGGCTTAATGTAAATTCTACTGCCGTTATTATTGGCGCCATGTTGATATCTCCTTTGATGGGTCCCATAATGGGTATTGGATTGGGAGCCGGGATCAATGATTTTGAACTGATTAAGAAATCCTTGAAAAACCTGGGAATAGCAGTCTTGATAAGTATCATGACTTCCACGCTTTATTTTTCTTTTACACCGTTGAATGAAGCACAATCGGAGCTACTTGCCAGGACCGAGCCTACCATATGGGACGTTTTGATCGCACTCTTTGGCGGACTGGCGGGGATTATTGCTGGTTCGAGAAAGGAAAAAAGCAACGCCATTCCCGGAGTTGCCATTGCCACCGCACTGATGCCCCCTCTTTGCACTGCCGGGTATGGCCTGGCCACCTGGAACCTGTATTATTTTTTAGGAGCTTTTTACCTGTTTTTTATCAATTCCGTATTTATAAGTCTGTCAACTTATCTGATTGTCCGCTTTATGGGATTTCCCAAAAAGGAGTTTGTAGATGAACGGAGAGAAAAAAGAGTTAGAAATTACATCAGCATTTTTATTCTGCTTACCGTAGTCCCGAGTATATACCTGGCATATAATATTGTGAGAAGAACCATTTGGGAAAAATCCGCCAAAGAATTTGTGCAGACAGAATTTGATTTTCCAAGTACCCAAATCATCAACAGTAACTATTTTTATGAACCGGACAGCAGTGTGATCGAAGTGGCATTGGTAGGGCAGCGCATAGATGATGAAGAAATTTCCATCATTCAGAAAAAGACTGCAGCTTTTAAATTAACCCGCAC
This sequence comes from Cyclobacterium plantarum, assembly GCF_011290685.1. GTDB lineage: Bacteria > Bacteroidota > Bacteroidia > Cytophagales > Cyclobacteriaceae > Cyclobacterium > Cyclobacterium plantarum. The sequence continues at coordinate 450,809 of NZ_JAANYN010000002.1, read as the reverse complement.
TTATCTGGTAGTAAAACAAAGTGGTGATACGGGAATGGATATGAACATGTTGCGTTCTGATGTACTGAAGGATTTGTATGAAAGAAATGAGGCCATGATTCAGGACAAGGATCAAAAAATTGCCTTTTTGGAGAGAGAAGTAGCCCAGTATGTTGCTTCAACAGGAATGGTCAATGATTTGGCCCTGGAGGCCAGGGTAAATCATGCGGGTTTGACCGCTTTCTCCATAAACAGATCAGTAGTGGCAAATTTATCAGAGAACAGGCAGGACACCATTATGATTGCCATTGCGACATTCAAAAATTTGCCGGACGAGAGTGAGGAAAAACGTTTGAAAGATTGGCTCAGGGTTAGAACCAAAGCGGATTCGATTGCACTTATTATCAAATAAGGGGTTTTAAGGGAGCTTTTTCCGCACTTAGTATATTTCTTATTTTGAATTCCTTTCTACTGACCCCGCCTGAAAACACAAAAAGCTATGAAACACTGTCTCATAGCTTTAGTCAATTAACAATAAACCCAAAATAACCTGCTGTAGGAGAAGGAGTCGAACCTCCACGGGGCAGTTAGGCAAAATACGAGCTCGCTACTTGCTTTTTCCTGGATTCCCCACCCCCGAGACAGGAGGGCATGTCTGCCAATTTCATCATCCTACAGTGTGAAACAATTTTGTAACAGTTAAGGAGCCTGGAGATGTTGCCGGTTTCCTTTGTTCACCAAAATTGAAGACCTTTTGTCTTTGTTTGATATTTCAAAGGTAATACAATTGGATTAACTTTGAAAATATATTAATGAATAATTGAAAAAAATACCATATTTTTAATTGAATCCGTGTAAAAATTTAAAAAAGGAAATTTTGAATATTTAAATTCACGCTCCATTAAGGAATTTAAAAAAGGTTGCTTTTCAATTTTTCCTTAACTTGCCGTAAAAAGTAACAATGCCTGATGGGAGAGCCAATTAAAACCTATGAGATGCCTGAGATTACCAATCAGCGGGCATTTCAGATTTATGAAGTTCAGGGGAAGACCATTCAAAGCAAAACCTACCCCCATGAAACAACCCGCCCTCATCGACACAGATACTATGAAGTGTGTGTTTTTGTTAACGGGGCCGGTAGGCACGATATAGATTTTGAATCTCATGTCATCCATTCCAATAGTGTACATTTTCTTTCACCCGGACAGGTTCACCTCATCAGCAGAGAAAATGATTACCATGGTTATCTGATGGTTTTCTCCAGGGATTTTTATGCCCTGGAAGCCTACCATGAGGACCCTTTGTTTCAAATGCCCTTTTTCAACAATCCTACTTTGATTCCGATTTTAAATCTGGATCCCGCAGATTTTAATGAGCTTTTGGTTTTGATCCTACAAATACGCAAAGAATACCTGCAATGGAATGGTTTCACCTCGGATATACTACGCAATTACCTGCAGATATTCCTGATCAAGTGTAAACAGTATTATATGAGGTATTTCGCAGAGCAAAATAAAACCATGGATCCTCATTTTTCATTGGTTCAACAGTTTAATGCACTGGTTGAACAGCGATTCAACCAAGTTCATCAGGTTCAGGATTACGCAAACCTGATGGGTCTGTCACCGGCCAACTTGAATAAACATGTAAGGAACATTACCGGTTTTACGGCAGGAGAGATCATTCTTGACCGCTTGATGCTTCAGGCAAAAAGATACTTGATTTATACCGACTTGTCCAATAAGCAAATTGCCTATCAATTGAATTATCAGGACCCTTCTTATTTCAGTAGGATATTTAAGAGGAAAACGGGTTTTTCCCCTTCTGATTTTAGAAGAATAGAAAACGAAAAGTACCAGCATTAAATCGAAAAACACCTTTTTAATGACTCTGTTTAAAGATACCTTTAACCTCATAAATAAAAAGTACATGATTTAGTGGCATGTGTTCAGACTAAAATTCTGAAATTATTTTCTGAAGTTGATTATTCCAAACAAATGTAAACCCTTTAAAAAAATGATAGCAATAGATTCTGAAATTAAACCCATTGACCTGAAAAAGGGACTGGAAAGATTTTGGCAGCTTTCGGCTGAAAAAATCACTTCTATAGATAAGGAGTATCCCCAAAACCAGGGCTCACCGGTTTTTACAGTAAATGGAAAGTATACCACCAGAGGATGGACCGAATGGACCCAGGGATTTCAGTTTGGATCTTCTATACTTCAGTTTGACGCTACCGGTGAAAAGGGTTTCCTTGACAAAGGAAAAATGAAAACCCTGCAATTGATGGCCCCACACATCAGCCACTCAGGTGTACATGACCATGGCTTTAACAATGTCAGCACCTATGGCAATTTGTTACGCCTGATGGTAGAGGAAAAGATTCCATACGTGGAGTGGGAGAAAAACTTTTATGAATTGGCCCTGAAGATTTCAGGGGCTGTCCAGGCAAGTAGGTGGACAAACATCAAGGACGGGGGTTTCATGTATTCATTTAACGGTCCTCATTCATTATTTGTTGACACCATCAGGACCGTAAGGATTTTGATGCTCAGCCACAGTTTGGGCCATGTGTTACAGGAAGAGAATGACAAAAAAGTAAATTTGTTGGTCAGGGGGCTGCAACATGCCAAAGCCACCGCAGATTACTCCGTCTATTACGGGGAGGGCAGGGATCGCTTCGACACCTGGGGAAGGACGGCCCATGAAAGTGTTTTCAATACCAATGACGGCAATTACCGCTGCCCCAATTCTCAACAGGGCTATACCGGTTTTTCTACCTGGACACGCGGACTGGCCTGGGCCATGTGTGGCTTTGCTGAAGAATTGGAATACCTGGATAATCTCTCTGACGATGCCTTGAAAGCATATGGCTCCCCCGTTGAAATAGAAGCATTTATGTTAAAGGCTGCCACCGCCAGTTGTGATTTTTATTTGGCGCATACCCCTACTGATGGGGTGCCTTACTGGGATACCGGAGCTCCTGCATTACATAAATTAGGTGATTACCTATCTCGTCCCGCAGATCCTTTCAACGAGCATGAGCCTGTGGATAGTACCGCTGCAGCCATTGGGGCCCAGGGACTGTTGCGTCTGGGCCATTATCTGCAAAGAAAGGGACAAACAGAAAAAGGTAACAAATACTGGCAGGCTGGCTTGACCGTACTCAAAACCCTGCTTGAGGAGCCTTATCTGAGCACAGACAAAGACCATCAGGGAATATTGCTCCATTCCATCTACCACCAGCCAAATGGTTGGGATAATGTGCCGAAAGGCCAAAAAATTGCCTGTAACGAGTCCAGTATGTGGGGGGATTACCACGCCCGTGAACTGGCCCTGTATGTTCAGCGCATTATCGATAAAGATCCTTATTACACCTTCTACAATTGTTTGTCATGAGTGCAGCACCCATAAAAGACCTGAGTAAACTTTGTGTCCATACCATTACCACTAAACCCTGGAGCCTGGAAGAGGCCGCTGAAAATTATGAAAAGGCGGGTGTCAAAGGGGTTTCGGTATGGCGGCAATACCTGGGAGGCAGGGATATTTCTGCCGCAGGTGATCGGCTACGAAGCCATGGTCTGGATATAGTTTCCCTGGTGAGAGGGGGCTTTTTTCCTTCGGTTTCAGCTAAAAACAGGGATTTGGCCATTCAGGATAATCTCAAGGCGGTAGATGAGGCAGCGGCTCTAGGCGCTCCCATGATCGTATTGGTATGTGGGGCTGACCCGGATCAGTCACTGGAAACATCCAGGATGCAAATCCAGGAAGGGATTGAAAAGGTCTTGCCTCATGCCATGGCAAATGGGGTGAAATTGGCCATAGAACCCCTGCACCCCATGTATGCCGATACCCGGTCAGCCGTTAATACCCTGAGACAAGCCAATGAAATGGCTGAAAACATCGATTCTGATTATGCAGGCATTGCCGCCGATGTCTATCACCTTTGGTGGGATCCTGACCTCAAAACTGAATTGTTGAGGTGTGGGCAAAAAGGAAATCTTTTTGCTTTCCACATCTGCGACTGGCTCAGTCCTACGGTGGATTTTTTGAATGACCGGGGATTGATGGGTGAAGGATGCATAGACATTCCTAAGATAAGGGGATGGGCTGAGGAGGCCGGTTTTTCCGGATATAACGAAGTTGAGATTTTTTCAGACCGCCATTGGGCGGGAGACCAAAAGGAATTTTTGGATAAAATTGTTGAAAGTTATTACCATTGCTAGTAAAACCAATTAACGTATGGAACATAAAATAGGAATAATCATGAATGGTGTCACCGGCAGAATGGGCACCAACCAACACCTGATGAGGAGTATTGTTGAAATCATCAAGCAAGGTGGTGTACAACTTTCAAATGGAGATACCATCATGCCTGATCCGGTTTTGGTGGGTAGAAATGAGGCCAAATTGAAATCCCTCAGTGAGCGCTCTGGCGTGCCGAAATATACCACCGACCTGGATGCGGTCATGAATGATGATCAATACAGCATCTATTTTGATGCCCAGACCACCGGTCGAAGGGCAGATGCTGTCAAGCAGGCTGTCAAAGCGGGCAAGCATGTTTATTGCGAAAAACCGGTAGCGGTGGACACTGCCACCGCATTGGAATTGCACGAGATTTGTCAAAAGGCAGGCGTGAAAAATGGAGTAGTACAGGACAAACTTTGGCTTCCCGGATTGAGAAAGTTAAAGCGTTTGATTGAAAATGGTTTTTTTGGTGAAATCCTTTCCGTAAGGGGGGAGTTTGGCTATTGGGTATTTGAAGGACATACGATTCCGGCCCAACGTCCCTCATGGAATTACAGAAAAGAGGATGATGGCGGTATCATCGTGGATATGCTTTGCCATTGGAGGTATGTACTGGATAATATTTTTGGCAATGTTAAGGCTGTTTCCTGTACAGGTGCAACGCACATCAAGGAACGTGTAGACGAGCAGGGCAAGCCGTATAAATGCACGGCTGATGATGCAGCCTATGCCACCTTTGAGCTGGAAGGCGATATCATTGCTCATTTCAACTCTTCCTGGACGGTTAGGGTCCGCAGGGATGATCTGCTCACGGTTCAGGTAGATGGAACAAAGGGTTCTGCCGTGGCCGGCCTGAGAGAATGTCACATCCAACATTATGGGAATACGCCCAAACCGGTTTGGAATCCGGATATCGTGCAGCCTATCGACTTCTACGACGGTTGGGCCAGGGTTCCGGAGCAGGAACTTATGGATAATGCCTTTAAAGTGCAGTGGGAGTTATTCTTGAAACACGTGGTTGCGGATGAACCCTTTCCCTGGGACATGAAAGCAGGAGCGAAAGGAGTTCAGCTTGCGGAAAAAGGCCTGGAAAGCTGGGAGAAAAGAGCATGGGTGGACATTCCTGACCTTTAATTTAAATTGATTATGAAAAATGTAGCTTTAGTTACCGGCGGATCGAGGGGAATAGGTCTTGGAATTGCCAAGTGCCTGGCCAAAGAAGGATTTGACCTGGCCATCAATGGCATGCGCGAGGAAGCGGATACTGCTGAGAGCCTGGAGGAGTTGAAGGATTTAGGGGCTGATGTTTTGTATTGCCGGGGGGACGTAGGAAGTGCAAGGGACAGGCAGGGCATCATGGACCGGATAAAATCCCATTTCAACCGCCTGCACGTATTGGTTAATAACGCCGGCGTAGCCCCAAAAGAAAGGAAGGACATTCTTGAAGCTACGGAAGAGAGCTTTGAATATGTGTTGAAAACCAATCTGAATTCGGCATATTTCCTTTCTCAACTGGCAGCCAATTGGATGATTGCGCAAAAAAATGATGCGGCTGAATTCAAAGGATCCATTATCAATGTATCTTCTATTTCTGCCACTGTAGCCTCAGTCAACAGAGGGGAATATTGTGTGGCAAAAGCCGGAATGAGTATGGCTACCCAGCTTTTTGCTGTCCGCTTGGGAGAATACGATATTCCTGTTTTTGAGGTAAGGCCAGGTGTTATTGCCACTGATATGACCTCCGGAGTAAAGGATAAATATGATAAGCTGATCGGTTCCGGACTTTGTGTGCAGCGAAGATGGGGATTACCTGAGGATGTTGGTCTGGCAGTGGCGGCATTGGCCAAGGGTGATTTTCCCTATTCTACAGGCCAGGTAATCATGGTGGATGGGGGATTGACCATTCCCAGACTTTAATTTTGGCATACATTCAAATGGCCGGTACTTTTCCCGGCCATTTGAGCTTATGCATCTATCTTTGTTTATATTCCAACAACAATTGTATATTGTCAATTCAAAGCGTTTAAACCCAATACTAATGGAAAAAAAGAGACTTTACTGGAGGATTTGCTGTGTAGCGGCCATCATCCTCAGCATCATTACATTCACCCCTTTGGTCATCCCTCAGGGTGTTTCCAAGCCTGAATTGGGAGGTGTTCCCTACAGCTTATGGACGAGTTTTGTAATCACCGTACTTTTGGTCATCCTTACCTATATTGGTACAAGGGTGCATCCGGGTATGCAAAATGAGGAGGAGGACTTATGATTTTCTGGGTATGGGTTTTTGGCCTGATCTATGCAGGTCTTTTGGTTTTTGCTTCCCTGAGGTCTTATAAGAAAAACAGGTCTTCGGAAGAGTTTATGATGGCTGGATCAAACATTGGTCTTACCCTGGGGGTATTGACTTTTGCCGCAGCCCTGTTCAGTACCTTTACCTTTCTGGGGATGCCGGATTTTTTCCGGATAAATGGGGTAGCGGCCTGGATATTTTTGGCCGTATCAGATGGAGCAATGGTGTTTTTGCTGTTGTGGTTTGGTTACCATATCCGGATGAAGGTAAAAGGAATGGAATTCAGAGGAGTGGCCGGGTTGATCTCCAGATGCTATGAAAACAGATTGGCAGGGTATGTCTTTTTCCTGAGTTCCTTTTTGTTTTTGATTCCTTACGTGGGAATACAAATCCAGGGAATTGCCATATTTATGGATGCCGCCTTCCCGGGTTCTTTTCCGGCCTGGGGATGGTCTGCAGGTATTGTGCTGATCATGCTCGTCTACAGCGAAATCGGTGGATTAAAAGCCATCATTTTTAGTGATGCCATTCAGGGTTTGCTCTTGTTGGGCGTTATCTGGATCATCGGTTGGGCATGTTTAAGTCATTTTGGTGGGATCGGACCCATGTTTGATAAAATCGGAACGGTACAGGAAGATTTGCTTTCAAGCCCAGGTCCCCAAGGGCTGCTCACTCCTCAGTTTTTGTTTGCTTCCCTGATCGCCATATTGATGATTCCGGTGACCCAACCACAGTTTACCACCCGGATAGTGGTGATGAAAAGCATGAAAACCATGCAATTGATGGCAGTTTCTTTGGGAGCTTTTGCCATATTGGTGATTTTACCTACCATTTTTATCGGGATGTATGGGGCAGATCTATACAGTGAGTATGGAAGGGATGAATTTTTTGCCAATGCATTTCTATATGATCAGCCAGATGCCGTGGCGGCGCTCGCCATCATTGGCCTGATTGCTGCTGGTTTGTCTACTACCAATGCCCAGATATTTGCGCTGGGTTCTGAGTTAAGGGGATTGCTGAGAGGAAATGAAAACAGCATCATGACCAAAACCAAAATCGGTATTTTTGTTTTTTCGGTGATAGCCTTTTTCTTTTCCATTATTGTGATAGACCAATTGGTTTTATTGGCCAGGGTGAGTTTTGCCGGCACAGGCATAATGGGCCCCATGATTATTTTGGGTATATTGAGTAACAGAAAGGTTTCTCCGGCGATCATCTACCTCTCCCTGACTGGACTGATCATATTTCTACTTTCTCTGGGAGGCTGGATTCCTGACATGTATTTTGATATCAGACTGGATCTGATCCTGTTCATCACTTTAGGGATAGCAGCTGTAATCAGTCATCTTACAGGCACCAAACGCCAGCTCATCCGACCAAAAACAAACGAATAATACATTAGACCTAAAGAAAGCATGAATACGGGCCTGACCCAAATTGTAAATGGAAATGTCATCACGCCTCATGAAATAGTATTCAATGCAGCCGTCCTGATTAAGGATGGCCGCATTGAAGAAATATGCAGGGATAACAAAACCATTGAACAGGCAATGATCATAGATGCCCGGGGACAATATTTGTCTCCGGGTTTTATAGATATCCATGTGCATGGTGGTGCAGGCCATGATTTTATGGATGCGGAGCTGGAAGGATTCCATGAAATCTCCAGGCTTCATGCCCGGCACGGCACTACGGCCATGGTGCCCACCTCCCTTACCAGCGAAAAGGACCAATTGATTGGCCTTTTGAAGGTATATGAAGCTGCTGTTCAGTCCCATTCAGATGGAGCAGCCTTTTTGGGCTTACATTTGGAAGGGCCTTATTTTGCCATGAACCAGCGTGGTGCCCAGGATCCCAGATACATCCGGGATCCGGACCCGGTGGAATATGAGGAAATTTTGGAACATGCACACCTAATTGCCAGATGGAGTGCTGCTCCAGAAAGAAAAGGGGCTTTGGATTTTGGAAGAAGGCTCCGGGATAAAGGAGTTCTGGCTGCCATGGCCCATACCGATGCCGTGTACGAAGAGGTGCTGGCCGCAGTTGAAGCCGGCTATACTTTGTCTACCCACCTATATTCGGGCATGTCCGGGGTAAGCAGAAAAAATGCTTTTCGTTTTGCAGGTGTCATAGAAAGCAGCTTGCTGCTGGACGAAATTGATGTGGAAATCATCGCTGATGGGGTGCATTTGCCGGCTCCACTCTTGAAATTGATTTACAAGATAAAAGGTCCGGAAAAAATAGCCCTGATCACAGATGCGATGAGGGGAGCCGGCATGCCTGAGGGAGAAAGCATTCTTGGCCACAAGAACGATGGCTTGAAGGTAATCATAGAGGATGATGTGGCCAAACTTCCCGACCGCAGCTCCTTCGCCGGAAGCGTAGCTACCGCCGATCGCCTGGTGCGCAATATGGTGAAAATGGCAGATGTGCCGCTATTGGAAGCAGTTAACATGATGAGCCGTACACCTGCCAGGATCATGGGTTGTCAAAATAAAAAAGGCGCCATCCTTAAAGGAATGGACGCCGATCTGGTACTATTTGATAGGGATATTCAGGTAAGCTTTACCATGGTTAAGGGTAAAATTGTCCATGGTGCTGCCTGATCAAATTTATTCAATGTTTACCCACCTTTCATTCCTGTCGGATTCGAAAATGGCCTGAAGGACTCTCGCATTTGCTTTGGCATTTTCAAGCGAAACAGGGACTTCCTTATCTTCCAGAATTGCCTTGGAGAAATCAATGGCCTGTTCCGTGTATTGGTTGCTTAAAGGCAATACAATTTTTTCCGGGTCTGGTTGAAGAAAATTACCATCATGGATCAGGATTTCATTGTTTTGATCTGAAGGAGCGTTAAAAGGAATCCTGATTTCCATTATTTTTTCCTCTCCATAAAACAACATGCGCTGATAGGGGGTCAGCTGGGTGCTCACCGTAAATGTCATCTGGATCTCATGAAAATCAATCAAAACCGATCCGAGTTTGTCTGTTCTAAATCTGGGATCAAATTCCAGCATGGATACTACCCTTCCGGGTTCTTTTTCCAGCACAAAGCGGGAAGTAAAGACCGGATAGCAGCCAATGTCCCAGATACCCCCACCACCCATTTCGGGAATATTCCGGATATTTTGTTCATTGACATTGAAATAGCTGAAAAAACCATGTACTGCCTTCACCTTCCCCAGGTAGTTTTTCCGAACCAATTCCCTGGCTTTGATCCATTGGGGGTTGGAGGCCACCATAAATGCTTCTCCTACCTTTATCCCGTGTTTGTCTCTGGCCTTGATCAGTTCGTCTATTTCTTCCGCATTTAAAGCGAGTGGCTTTTCGCAAAGCACGTGTTTGCCGGCATTGATGCATTCCAGGGTATAGGGAACATGTAGGTCATTGGGCAGGGGATTGTAGACCACATCGATCTCCGGATCGGCGATCAATTCCTCATACGATCCATAAGCCTTTGGAATACCCAATTCGTCCGCGGCGGATCTGGCTTTTTCCAAATCTCTGGAAGCCAGTCCGTATACTTCGTGTAAATCACTGTTTTTCATGGCGGGAATTACTTTTTCCCTGGCTATTTTGGCTGCGCCCAATATCCCCCATTTAAGTTTTTTGGTCATGATGATACATTTTTTGTTGAAAAATAATCCTTGCCACCGGTTGATGGCTGTAATTGATTGACTGTAGCAATTTAAGATTATTGTTGACCAAACCCAATCTTGTGCTTTCCCTACTATGTATATTAATTATAAATTAAGGAGGAATTCGATTCAACCAGCAAAGCTGCTAAGGAAATCAAAAGTCCATTTAATCCATTTTGGAAAATTTTTACATTATAATATTTTATAAAATAAAAGTAAACAGAATAAACTAATAATGATCAAATTAGATCAACCTTTTTATGCCTTAATGGGCTAAGGACAATTATTTGTCAATTCCTGAAAATTTGATTATTATGCAATCGATTGCGCAGGTGCTGGTTCTTTTCACTTGGCACAAGCTTCAATTTCAAACATAAACCAACTTTGTCGTCATGGAAAATAAATTTTCAAGAAGGTCATTTCTACATGCTGTCAGTTTGTTGGCAGCGGGAACAACCTTAACTGCCCCCTTAACGGGCTTTGGCATGAAAAGGAAACTCAGAGTGACCCTGGTAGGGACAGGAGTCAGGGGTACCTCCTTCTGGGGGAGAAGACTGGTGGAACAATACTCCGATATTCTGGAATTTGTCGGTTTAAGTGATATCAATCCGGGCAGGTTAGACTATGCCCTCGATTATATGAAGGTAGACTGTCCGACTTTTGTCGATTTTGACGAAATGCTGGCCCAAACCAAGCCGGATTTGGTCATCGTCACCACCATGGACTCTACCCATCATGAGTTCATTATCAAAGGCCTGGAAGCCGGATGTGATGTGCTCACAGAAAAGCCCCTGACCACGGATGAGGACAAGTGTCAGCAGATACTTGAAGCAGAAAAAAAATCAAACAAAAATCTGATCGTCGGTTTCAACTACCGCTGGAGTCCTTATATAACCAAAATTAAAGAATTGCTTCAGAACAAGGAGATTGGTGAAGTCACTTCTGTTGATTTTCACTGGTACCTCAACATTCATCACGGAGCCTCTTATTTCCGGAGATGGCATGGAGTGACCGAAAACGGGGGATCACTTTGGGTACATAAGGCCACCCACCATTTTGACTTGTTGAATTGGTGGCTGGATTCCGACCCTGAGGAAGTTTTTGCCTATGGTGCCCTGGAGCACTACGGCAGCAACGGTCCTTTTAGAGGGAAAAATTGCCGCTCTTGTGCACACAAAAATGACTGCAAGTATTATTGGGACATCACCAAAAGCCAGCGTGACGTGAAGCTTTATGTGGAAAATGAGCACCATGATGGTTATTTCAGAGATGGCTGTGTTTACCGCCATGAAATTGATATTTATGATAAGATGTCGGCCAATATCAAATATGCTAATAAGGCGGTGGTCAATTATTCCCTGACTACCTATAGTCCTTACGAAGGTTGGAAAATCGCATTCAATGGGCAGAAGGGCAGAATTGATGCCTGGTTGGATATCCCTTTTATGAGCAATGAAACCATGGATCAGGAAGCCCTTCACGCGGCAGAAATGAACCAAAACAATGCAGGTGAGGACATGCACAGAGAACCACTTGTATTGCATAAGAATTGGGAAAAACCACAGATCATACAGGTGGTCAGTGAACGTGGAGGTCACGGTGGCGGTGATAAAAGATTGCATGATAAAATATTCAAAAATCCGGAAGCAGCAGACCCTTACAAACATGCCGCTGGATTAAGGGATGGAATCATGTCCGTAATGGTTGGTGTGGCGGCCAGAAACAGCATCAATTCCAACGGACCTGTTAAAATAGCAGACCTTACCAGTATCAAGCCCAGTCCAAACAGGGCATAAATTCATTTTATTTTTCCCCTCCATCAAGGTAGAAATTACCCATGGAGGGGTTTTTTTGTAGTCTTTCCATAATTAAATTATTTTCACCGTATGAAAATTGAACATTTAGCACTCAACGTACACCATCCTCAGGCCATTTCAGACTGGTATGAAGAAAACCTGGGGTTAACGGTTGTTAAGAAAATGGATAAAGCCCCATACATGACTTTTTTGGCCGACGACAGTGGCAAAGTCATGATCGAACTCTACCAAAATGCCAAAGCCTCGGTTTTGGACTATGCCAATCTCAATCCCCTGATGCTACACCTGGCTTTCGTATCAGAAAACCCGGATGATGAAAAGAAACGTTTGGTAGCAGCCGGGGCGGAATTGATCAGCGACGATACCCTGGACGATGGTACCCGGTTGCTGATGCTTAGGGATCCCTGGGGTCTGGCCATTCAATTTTGTAAAAGGGCCAAACCCATGCTTAAATAAACTTATTTCTTGACCGGCCTGGTATTTTTCAATTGGAAATTACGGGTAATGTTGAAGCCAAAATGGATGTCTCCATTAAAAAAATCACCGGTAGTGGAAGGAATAAACCCTGTTTCTGTCATTTGTTGAGCATTGGTCAGGTGCAATTGAAACACATGGCCTCCGGTTTCAATATCAACTCCTATGGCAAGAGGATGGGTGTTTTCATTTTCCTGCTCTTTAAACCGGTGATAATATTCAATATTTAAGTGAATGCTTTTGGCAATCTGGTAACTCACTCCTGCCCCCATTGCCAGCAAGGCGTTTGGGTCTGTCCTTTCCCGGACCAGGTTACGGTGAATATACGTTGGCATCAGTTGAATAGAAGCCTTTTGATTCAGCTTGCTGGCTACTAATAATTGATGGGCATATTGCAACTTTCTATTTAGGTTCATGGGAATCTCCGGACGGCGGATAGTGTTGATGGAAGCATTGGAAAGCCAAACCAGGGTTACTGGAAGTTTGATTTTACCCTGACTTTGTTGATAAAGTCTGATTTTGACAAAACCATCATACACTTTGTTGAAAGAATTTCTTCCTATCCCCAGGCTAAGCCAATCCTCCCATGCATAATCCAATCCCAACCTCATGTTGGCCTGGTCCATGCCAAAGAATTGATAGGCACCGGAATTGATCCTACCAAAGCGGTGGGAAATTAAAAATTCCAAATTCCCCTTTTCCCTGGTTTCAACCGTATGGCCGTTGATCAAGCGGATGGCTTTAAAGGTAGAGGTAGGCGTATTCCATTCGGTTTCATTTTCCTCCCTGAGCTGGTCCAATAAATTGTCCTGGGCCGAAGTGCTGAGAAAAAGAAAATAAAAGATCAGGGAAATTACCAGTATTTTGTTTTTCATCGGTCTGTTTTTTCAAATACAAAGCTTACAGTTACCTCTACCTCTTCTGCAATGTTATAAAACAGCACCTTTGGTATCTGAATGTCATAATCTTCGAGTTTTACCGGAAAAACGGCGTCCATGATGATTTGGTCACTTTTGAAACTGATATTACCCGGAACCCGGACTTTATTGGTTTGGCCATGTATGGTTAAATTGCCTTCCGCAAAAGCCCCCTGGGATCCGGATCTCTCCCGATCATAGCCGCTCAGTTTTCCTTCAAAGGTGGCTTCCGGATAGGTATGCGATTCCATGAATTTGTCATTAAAATGATCCTGCATCAAAGATTTTGGGAATTGGAAGGCTTTAATGGGTACCAGAAAGGCCAGGCTGCCGGTTTGTTCATTAAATAAACCGGTAGGGGCATTGTTTACGGCCTGAATATCCTCCACCGGGGCACTGCTAAAGAACTCGACTTCCCCCGACACCGTTTTGTGAGCCTGGGCCTGAAGGGAAAGAGATAACAGGAAAATAAAGATGGTTATACAGCAATTTTTCATAATGGGTTAATTATCCAATTCGCCGTTTTCCACCCAGCAGTAGATGGATTCTAATTCGGCGGCAGTCAATTGTTTGCCTGATTCCGGGGCTGGCATAAAACCACTTTGTGTAAAATTCCTTATCTGATTCGCATACTGAATAATGTTTTCGGGAACAGAGAGGTTTACCCTCTCTGATCCCGATACATGGCATCCGGAAATGGCACAATTCTGGTTAATAATGGGCATGATATAACCTGAGAGTGAGGCGGGCTCCTCGCCACACCGCTCTTCCTCAGGCAATAAATCAGCTTCATTTTCTGTGGTACAAGAGAATATTGTGCAAGCAAGCAAAACCCATAAGCAGGGTAAATAAAGGTTTTTAATAGCCATCATTATTATTGTTATCAGGATTGGAGTCATTGGGCATATTTGCCGTGGCATTGTCACCAATATTTCCCTGTGCAATTAAGGTGGACATGGCAGTAGAACTTAAATGCACGTTGGCATGCCCGTCAAAATTCAGCAGTCCTTCATAGTTAATGGCGGTGCCGTCACCGGTTTGGGTGACGGTAGTTTCACTGACTCCGCTGGCACCCTCTACATTGTTCAATCCAATGGCGATACCACCTCCTTCGCTGGCAGCATTGTTATGGATATGGGCTGGGTGAGAATTTCCGGCCTCAGTACCTTCCAATTCAATCCGGATTAAGGTGCTTGTTTCAGATTCTTTGGTAAAAGTGATGGTGCCCTGTATCATGGGATCCGACACCGAATTCAATACATACTCCTTTTGGATAACCCGGGGGCCATCATCATCTTTTTCACAGGATACTGTGAAAAAAGCGAGCAGGATAAACATGCTAAGCGTTACTTTGATCGTTTTCATGATTTCTGATGTTTAAAATTTTAATTTTTGATTTGAGGGATAATATTTGATACCAAAGAAGATTCCCGTACTTTTCAAATCCAGGTTTCCTTCCCCTATACCCACCAGGGGTAAGCGATAATAAGGCTCCACCTGGACAGCCAGTTTTCTACTCAGCCTTCTTTCATAGCCAAAGCCGATGTTCCATATACCAAATACATGTTGGTTATTCCCGGTTATTTCCAATTCCTCGGAATAAGGATTGCCTCCATAATTTTCATAGGTCAACCTATAGTTTTCCTTCATCATGAAATAGGAAGACAGACCTGTACTTATAAACCATTTGTCAATTGCACCCATTATGGGGTAATACCTGATATTAACAGGCACTTCAAGTATCCAACAGTCACCTCTTAAGGATTGATGTGCCGCGTATCCTTCCCAGTAGCCAGGGCCCTGTTGGTAGGTCTTTTTTGAATGCATGGCCCCTGTGGAAATGCTCCACCTTTCACTGAGGAAATATTCCAGGCTCATACCAATGCTTCGGCCAAAGGGTAGAAAATTTGTATACCTTACTGCACTGATGTCTGGAGAAACCTGAAAGGCAAGGGCAATATTGTTTTTTAGATTATCTGGTGAAACCCCTTGTAAAGGGCCAAATGCAGTTGTTTGGATTTTGAGCCCTGGGAATTTGTGCCAAATCCGGTTAAATTCCTCAAACACCTTGTTTTTTGCTTCCGGGTCCAAATTAATGGCAAGAAGAGGCAGCCTTACATAGGTCAGATTTAGGTCTGAAATGGCAGGATAAGATGGTGCATTACCGGAAACAGCGGTGTTATTCCCAGATACTTTTTCTTCTCTGGCCGGGGACATGGCTGCTGAGGTAAAACTTAAATCTTTAATTTTTATTTCTATATTTTTATTAGGATCTATTTGGGTTAACAGGGAAGAAGAGGAGATCAAGGTGTTTTCAGGGCTTGCCGGAATTTGCCTGTAAGTAGCCTCCATCCAAACAGTGAAAGTAAGACTGGCAAGCAGCAGTAATCCTAAAAGGATCCACTTGTGTCCATTCAGGGGTTGGGCTACCTTTTTCTGGTCCAGCATCTTTTCCATTTTATTCCAGTCTTCCGGAATAAAGGGGATTTCAGGGGAGGAGGATAATTTTTTCAAGAAATCATCCAGCTCTTTATCACTCATGTTTGATACTCGCTTCTTCATGATTTCCAATGGTTAACATAGCCCTTAGCTTTTGCCTCGCCCTGTGAAGGTTTGATTTTGAGGTTCCTGTAGAGATGCCTAGCATCTCCGCTATTTCCTGATGTTCATAACCTTCTATAACATAAAGGTTAAACACGGTTCTGTACCTGATGGGTAAAGCCTGTATAAGTTCAATCATTTCCATATATTTCAGGTCGTCAGAGGCACTTTTCCCCGAATCCGGAATTTCTGAAATATGTTCCAGACCCAAATGGCCGGAGTGATTCAGGTTTTTTTTATGGTAATTGATGGCTCCGTTGATCAATATTCTCCTAAACCACAGCGTAAAGGGACGCCGGGTATCGTACCGGTCAATGTGTTGAAAGACATTCAGGTATCCATCGTGAAGGATTTCCAAACTTTCTTCCCTATTGGCTGCGTACCGGAGGCAAATACTCATGCCATAGCTGTAAAACTGCCTGTACAGCATCTCCTGACATTTCCGGTCTCCACCTGAAATTCCGTTCAAAAGCTTGTTTGACAGGTATTTTTCCACAGTTGCTGGGTTTGTATCTGCCTATACAATACATAAAGCAGATGGGTTGCGTGGGACTAATTAATTTACATAATATTTATGGCTATTCTTGAAAAAAAATCCAAACAAGCTCAAAGAATGTTGACATCAAGCCATTTTTTGATTGTACAAAGCAAACCACTGAACACAATTTACTGCGTATTTAGGGGGATTTGCTTTAAATTGTCTTTTAACCCCGAACTCGGGGAAATTGGAGTTGAAAAAAACAGCAACCATAGCCATGAAAGGATTCCGAATAGTCCCAACATTTCTACTTTTTATGATTGCCTTTGCCCTGTACGGGCAAAGGCAAATGGAGTACCTGGATAGAGGTTTGGTAGCCGTGAAAAATGAAACCGGCGGAATATTTTTGAGTTGGCGTTTGTTGGGAGATGAGCCTGTAGATACTGGATTTGACCTGTATAGGAGATATGCGGGAGAGAAGGAGGAAAAAATCAACAGCGCTCCTATAACCACAGTAACTAATTTTGTGGATGAGCAGGCTGATCTCAGTCGTAATCCCGGTTATTCTATCAGAAGCACAACCCAGAGGGAAAGCCGGGAAGTCACTGTTTGGAAGAAGGAATACCTTGAAATTCCTTTACAAACCCCCGAGGGTTATGGTCCCAACGACACTTCAGTCGGGGATTTGACAGGGGATGGGCAGTACGAATTGGTGGTACACATGACCGGCAGGTCCAAAGACAATTCCCAGGATGGGTTTACAGATCCGCCTATACTGCAAGCATACACCCTTGAAGGAAATATGCTTTGGGAAATTAACCTGGGCAAAAACATCAGGGAAGGAGCTCACTATACCCAGTTTATGGTATATGACCTGGATGGGGATGGGATTGCGGAGATTGCCTGTAAAACGGCAGATGGAAGTAAGGATGCCCTTGGGCAGGTGATAGGAGATGATAACAGAGACTGGAGAAATAAGGAGGGTAAAATCCTGGATGGCCCCGAATATTTAACTGTTTTTTCCGGCAGGACAGGGGAGGCTTTGTCTACGGTGGATTATATCCCTGGAAGAGGTGATTTGTGTGGCTGGGGAGGTGAAGGTGGCAATGCGGGGAATGACTGCAATGGAAACAGGGTGGACCGGTTTTTAGCCGGGGTTGCTTATCTGGATGGATCAAGCCCTTCATTATTAATGGCCAGGGGATATTACGGCAGGTCAGTGGTAGCTGCCTGGGATTTTAAAAAAGGGGAACTGCAGTCGAGGTGGGTTTTTGACTCAGAAGGCAGGGAAAATCCTTATTCGGGGCAGGGAAATCATAGCCTGAGCATCAATGACATTGATAGTGACGGAAAAGATGAGATCGTTTATGGGGCCATGGTCATTGATGATGATGGCAGCGGGCTTTATACTACCGGACTAAGACATGGGGATGCCCTGCATGTCAGCCAGTTTTATCCGGAGGAGGAAGATCAGTTGGTCTGGGGCATACACGAAAATGAAACCAATGAAGCCGGATATGGGGTAGCCTTGTTCAATGCCCGCAATGGAGAAATAGTATGGGGCCGTGAAGAGGGGAAAGATGTGGGAAGGGGCCTGGCAGCTGATATTGATCCCAGGCACAAGGGGGCGGAATACTGGTGGAACGGATCCCATGGTTTGTTCAATTATCAGGGTGAGGAAATCAGCCAAAAACCAAACAGCATTAATTTTGCCATCTGGTGGGATGGAGACCTGTTGAGAGAATTGTTGGATAAAAACCACATAGACAAATGGGGCTATAAAAATCAAAGCCTGCAACGCTTAATGACTGCTGAAGGCTGCCTGTCCAACAATGGCTCCAAATCCACACCCGCTTTGGCTGCAGATATGCTGGGCGATTGGCGGGAAGAGGTTGTTTTCAGAACAGCCGACAACCAGGCTTTAAGAATATTTACCACCCAATTGCCCTCTCCCCATCGATTTACTACCCTGATGCACAATCCACAATACCGCCTGAGCATTGCCTGGCAAAATGTGGGATACAACCAACCCGCGCATACAGATTATTACCTGGGTGTAGATATGCCTCCACCCGGAAAGAAAGAAATCGGCATCATCAGAAAAAAATAAATTTTTTTATTTTTTTCAGGACAAATCAATATTAACCTGCGTATAGGTAAATGAACCTAAACCAAATCCTATTCATGAAAAGCAAATGGTTGTTTTTGCCGGATATTTTTTTGGTCTTGCTGATTTGCATGACCTGTGAACGCAATGAAATGACCCATTTGGAGGAAAATCCGGAATTTACTGTTCAGGGTGAACAGCTTAGACCGGTCAATCAGCAGGAAATTGAAGCTAAAAAGCAACAAGGGGAAGAAGATTGGATTAAGTTGTATTACAAAGTTCAGGAAAAGACTGAAAATTAATGTTAAATGGTATTATAGATTAAGTTGGTGATTTTTTAATTGTTCTTTTTTGGAGAAGGTAAGTGCATCTGCGCTTACCTTTTTTTCCGCTCAAATTAAAAAAGAGGGGACTATCTCTTAATGTATTTGAATTGATTCCTTTTTTAATTACTTTGTTCTGAAAATGAAGGCTGCTGGCAATAATTGATTATGCTCACCCAAAAAAAAATAATAATTTACGCTATTTCAGGCGTATTTCTTTTGGCTTTATTGGTATGGATCCTACGCATTGTTCCCCTGGAAAACAAACACCAGGTCGTTCCCGCATTTGTGCTGGGGGAGCGGGTGGATTACAATCGGGACATCCGGCCCATAGTAAACAACAAGTGCATTGCCTGCCACGGAGGTGTCAAGAAATCCGGAGGATTTAGTTTATTATTTGAGGAGGAGGCCTTAGCTGTCAATGAATCCGGTGAGCGCGCCATTGTACCTGGAAATACCCGCAAAAGTGAATTATTAAACAGGATCAGGCACCATGATCCGGAGTTGCGAATGCCCCTGGAGTCTGAGCCCCTTTCCGAAGAGGAAATTGCCTTGTTTACCAATTGGATCAATCAGGGAGCTGCCTGGGATGACCATTGGGCCTACAAAGCCCCAAAAGAAAAGGAAGTACCCCAAACCAAAGGCGAATGGGCCATCACGGATATTGACAGGTTTGTCCTGGATAAATTGAAGGAAAAAGGTTTGCAGCCCAATCCCCTTTCAGATCGCTACTCCCTGATACGCAGACTAAGCCTGGATCTGACAGGTCTTCCACCTGAGCTTGAGAAGGTGCAGGAATTTGTGGGGGATACTTCAGAAAACGCCTATGAGAAGTTGGTCGATCATTACCTGGCATCAGCTGCATATGGAGAGAGGTGGGCGGCCATGTGGATGGACCTGGCCCGGTATGCAGACTCCAAAGGCTATGAAGCCGACCGGCCCCGGAAAATCTGGAAATACAGGGATTGGCTGATCAAGGCCTTTAATGACAACATGCCGTTTGACCGATTTGTAACCGAGCAATTGGCCGGGGATTTATTACCAGATCCTACCGACGAGCAATATATTGCCACCGCTTTTCACCGCAATACGATGAACAATGATGAGGGAGGTACCGATAATGAAGAGTTTCGTACATCGGCAGTGCTAGACCGGGTCAATACCACCTGGACGGTATTGCAGGGGACTACCATGGAATGTGTACAGTGTCACAGTCATCCCTATGATCCCATCAGGCATGAAGATTACTACAGAAGCCTGGCTTTTTTCAATCAGACGGCCGATGCGGATATTCCCAGCGAAGCACCGGTGCTGATCAAATTTGACTCCCCGGAAGACCAGGAGAAGCTTGAAAAAATTCAAAGCTGGGTGAGAAACAGTTCAGGTGATACCAAAACAAAGAACGAAAAATATTTCACGCAATTGATCCGCCTGGGAGAGCCTAAAATTCATCCCCATTATTTTGAGCAGATGGATAAGGGAATACCGGTGAAAGGCACAGCTACTTTCAAAGTGGATCCACTCATTTATTCTCTTACAAAAGCCCTGCCTTTTGCGGGTGAAGACCGGCTGATGTTTAAGGTTCGGGCCAGTGACAGTGGCGGAAAAATATCCTTTCGGTTGGACAGTCTCCAGGGGAGGGAAATAGGAACCTGGGATGTTCTTAGTAAAACCAAAACCAGGACCAACGAGGAGACAATGGAGGAAGAGTCTTATGCGGTGATGGAAGTGGTTTCGATACCGATTATCCCGCTGCAGGGAAAACATGACCTATATCTGGTTTATGAAGGGGTGGATGAAAAGGAGTTGACCTGTACTTTTGAATGGGCGATGTTGCATCATTCCTTGCCTGGAAAAGAAAATCCGGGATATGAGGAGGTAGAAGAAGCCTTTTACGAATTATACAATTCCGAAAACGAAAAGGAAACTACGCTGGTAATGGTTTCCCTTCCGGACCGCTACAAACGAGAAACACGCTTGTTTGAAAAGGGAAGCTGGATGGTGCCCGGAGAAAAGGTAACTGCAGGTGTTCCTGAAATATGGAATCCTTTCGATGATCAGTATGATCGTGACAGACTTGGGTTCAGCCAATGGCTATTCAGTCCCGATAACCCACTTACGGCCAGGGTAATGGTCAATAGAATTTGGGAACAATTGTTTGGCCGGGGGCTGGTTTCCTCACTGGAGGATTTTGGATCCCAGGGCTTTGCCCCTACACATCCGGAATTATTGGATTGGTTGGCCTTGAAATTCATGCACGAAATGCAATGGGATATCAAAAAGCTGCTTAAGGAATGTGTTATGTCGGCCAGTTACAGGCAATCTTCCCATTTCAGGGAAGAACTTAAAGAAGCGGACCCCTTGAATGAATGGCTGGCCAGGGGCCCGAGGCTGAGGCTTTCCGCCGAGCAGGTCAGGGATCAGGCACTTGCCGTTTCCGGACTTTTAAGTGACAAAATGTATGGCCCCAGTGTAATGCCAGAGCAGCCCGAAGGCATTTGGCAGGTGGTGTACAGTGGGGACCAATGGAAAACCAGCAAGGGAGAAGACAAGCACAGGAGGGCACTGTATACTTTCTGGAGAAGGACTAGCCCTTATCCTTCGGTGATCGCCTTTGATGCTCCGAGCAGGGAGTTTTGTCTGCCCAAAAGAATTGAGACCAACACTCCTTTACAGGCACTGGTGACATTGAATGATCCCGTTTATTTGGAGGCGGCCCTGGCGTTGGCAAGAAAAGTGCTGGATGTTTCTTCCGGGAACGAAAGGGAAAGACTTTCTTTGCTTTACAGCATGGCGGTCCGGAAAGGAATCAGTGATGAAAAGCTGGAGGATCTGGTATCCCTGCACCAGCAGAGCAAGGTGTACTTTGAAACACAACCTGAGGCGGTATGTCAATTGATAGGAGAAGAAAATGAAGCTTTGGCCATTTATACCGTACTGGCCAATGCAGTAATGAATTTGGATGAATTCCTGATGAAGTCATGAGCAGAAGAATAAGTATTACAGAGGAACACCAATACAGGTACCTGCAAAGTCAAACCCGCAGGCATTTCCTGAAGCAATGTACCACAGGACTAGGTGCCCTGGCACTTGGAGGAATGGTGGGCTGCAACAATTCGGCTGGTACGAAAGCCATGCCCGGAAAGGTGGATGAATTGCTCAGCCAGGTGCCTCATTTTGCCCCCAAGGCCAAGCGGATCATTTACCTGCACATGGCTGGGGCTCCTTCCCAATTGGAATTATTTGATTACAAGCCTGAATTGGCAAAACTGGATGGGCAGGACTGTCCCCAATCATTGCTGGAAGGTAAAAAGTTTGCATTTATCCAGGGTATACCCAAGATGCTGGGACCACAGGCTCAATTCAGGCCAAGAGGAAATTCCGGCATGATGATTTCGGATAATTTACCTCATTTTTCCAGCATTGTAGATGATGTAACCCTGATCAAAACCATGCATACGGATGAATTCAACCATGCTCCTGCACAATTGCTGCTGCAAACCGGCTCGCCCAGATTGGGCCGGCCAAGTATGGGGAGTTGGGTGACTTACGGCCTGGGTTCTGAAAATGAAGATTTGCCTGGATTTATGGTTTTGGTTTCCGGTGGGAATACACCTGATGCCGGGAAGTCCGTTTGGGGAAGCGGCTTTTTGCCTTCGGTTTACCAGGGAGTGCAATGCCGGTCTGAGGGAGACCCGGTACTTTACGTTTCCAATCCATCCGGCATGGACGGAAGCCTCCGGAAGCAGACCATTGATGCCATCAACCGCATCAATGAAAAGGAATATGGTGAATTCGGAGACCCCGAAACCCTCACCCGCATTTCCCAATACGAAATGGCCTACCGCATGCAGACCTCCGTACCTGAAGTGATGGATATCAAAGAAGAGCCGGATTATATCCATGAAATGTACGGTACCGAGCCGGGAAAAACATCTTTTGCGAATAACTGTCTTTTGGCCAGAAGACTGGTAGAGAAAGGGGTGAGGTTTGTACAGTTGTTTGATTGGGGCTGGGACATGCATGGTGTGGCAGAAAGGGAATCCCTTGACGAGGGACTTCCGATTAAGTGTAAGCCCGTGGACCAGGCCATGACTGCTTTGGTAAAGGATTTGAAGCAGCGGGGTTTGCTGGATGAAACGCTGGTGGTCTGGGGAGGAGAATTTGGCCGGACTCCCATGCAGGAAAACAGGGGAGGAAGAGAATGGCCTTTCAAGGGAAGGGATCACCATACGGAGGCATTTCCGGTTTGGATGGCAGGTGGAGGCGTAAAAGGTGGGTTTACACTTGGTGAAACCGATGAAATAGGTTATTATGGTATCGAAGATAAGGTGCATGTTCATGACCTGCAGGCCAGCATCTTGCATTTGATGGGAATGGATCATGAAAAGTTCACTTATTTTTCCCAGGGACGGGATTTTAGGCTGACCGATGTGTCAGGAAAAGTTGTACATAAAATTATCGCATAAAATAAATGGAGCAGTCCTCAGAAATCATCATCTTCTTCGGAAGATTTCATCCTTTGTTGTTACACTTACCCATTGGCTTTCTTGCCCTGGGCTTCCTTATGGAGTTATTATCCCGCAGGGAAAAGTTTGCTTATCTGAAACCGGCCATTGGCTTTGTACTGGGCTTGGGGGCTATTTCAGCCTTTGCCACGGCCATTTTGGGCCTGATGCTGGCTCAGGCGGGTGATTATGGAGAAGATTTGTTGTTTGTCCACCAGTGGGCTGGCATTCTTTTGGTGCTTTTTGCTTTTGGCACCTGGTGGCTATACAGTCAAAAAGAGAAAAAATCCACCCTCAAATTGAAAAGGGCCTACCTGGGATCATTTTCCCTGATGATGGTATTTCTGGCAGTGGCCGGCCATTACGGAGGGTCCCTCACCCACGGGTCCAATTACCTGACCCAGTACCTGCCCACCGGAATAAAAAAACTGGCGGGGATGTCCATAGAGGAAAAAGGCCCAAAGCTGATCGAAAACCTGGATGAGGCGGTGGTGTACACGGATATTATCCATCCTATTATGGAAATTCGTTGCAACTCCTGCCACAATGCAGATAAGAAAAAGGGGGATTTGCAAATGCATACCCGGGAGGCACTGCTGAAGGGGGGCGAAAACGGGCCCATCTTTGAAGCAGGCAATGCTGCCGAAAGTGAAATGATCAAAAGGATTCATCTGGATCAAAACCACGATGACCACATGCCGCCCAAGGGCAAGTCACAGTTGTCCGATGAGCAGGTGCTGCTGTTTGAATGGTGGATCAATGAAGGAGCACCTTTTGAAAAGAAGGTAGCCGAGCTGCAGGCCGATCAGGAGGTACAAAAGGTACTGCTTACCCTCACCGATCCCAATGCCAATAAAACCGCGGTAGAGATTCTGCTGGCCGAAGGTACTACGGTTCCGGATGGGGAAAAATTGAATGCCTATGTGAAGGAAGGTATCGCTATCAAGCCCCTTTCCAACGATGCCAACTGGCTACAGGTTACCCTGTACAAAAAAGACCCTGTGGATGAGATTTTGGGAAGGCTGGCAGCTGATTTTCCGGAGCAGATTACCTGGCTGGATGTCAAGGATACCCCATTGACAGATGAAGGGTTGGCTGCCATTGGACAGCTGAAGAACCTTACCCGGTTACGGGCGGAAAAGACGGAGATCAGCGATGCGGGGCTGGCCCATTTAAAGGACCTGGAATTTTTGGAATCCCTGAATATATATGGAACAGAAGTAAGCAATGAAGGCCTGGATCATTTGGCCGAATTGCCTAACCTGAAGCGGCTTTATGCTTGGGATACGCGGGTCAGCAAAGAGGGGGCAGCCAGGCTTCAGGAAGCCGCCACCCAGCTTGACATCAATCTGGGCTACGAGGTAGAAGTCATAGATTCGCTAACCGTTAAAGTCCTGCCGGTAGCGAATCAGGAGTAAAATATAGCAGGTACGACCAGGTACGACGTGGAAATGGTCGTAGGCGTATCGCTACCTCTATAACGGTAAGGAGCTGATGGACGACCTGAACCTCAATCTATACAATTATGGGGCGAGGTATTTTGGTCCGGTAATAGGGCGCTGGACCAGTCCGGATCCGATGTCCCATCTCAGGGAATGGGTTTCTCCGTACAACTTCGTGCAAAACAACCCGCTGAACAGGATCGATCCTGATGGTAGGTTTGACTGGGTTATCAATAAGGATAACGAGGGAGAGGCGTATGAAACGTACAATTTTGGGCAGCGGGAAATCAAACAGGCACTCAACATCAGCAAGACCCAGCTGCGCCGCGACATCCATGACCTGCTGGCCCTGGAATACATCCGGCAGTCGGGCGGCCATGCGAACCGGGGCTATCAATACAAAGTGGTCTGGTGGGACAACATCGAGGCATTGCGGGAAAAAACAAAAAGGCACCTGCAGGGTCAGCTTGACCAGCTTGAAATTTTGTAGGCTGGCGTTCCATACCTCTGGAACGCCAGATGGAACGCCAATAAGACCCAAAAACAGGCATTATCTGCTGCAATCAAACAAAACGACCCTGGCGTTCCGTGTTCCGGAAGAATGCAAGCCCCCCTTAATTGAAAACACAGCATCGCCACGCACCTTTTGGAAGGCGGCCTGGGCATCGAGCAGGTCAGGGATTTTTTGGGCCACCGCAATCTTGAAACGATATCCACGAAATACGTCCCAAAACCATCAGCGAAAACACCGATCAGCTGATCCTGAACATCCGGGAAAAGGCCATCAAAGCAGATGATATCAACTATCTGGTGGAGACTTTTAGGGATCTCTTTCCGGAAAGGAAACTGAATGCCCAAACCATCCGGCAGAGCGTGATCGCCAACCTGTTGAAGGAGGGAAAGGACTTACGCGTTGTCCAGGTGTTTGCGGGGCACAAGAACCCGAGTTCAACGGAACGGTACAGGCAGACGGGATTTGAGGAACTGAAAGCGGCGGTACAAAAACACCATCCTTTGGGGTGAAAGAAACTTAAATATCCATATAAAATGTTTACCTTTATGATTACTATGAAAACTTATCAGTTTACGGCCCAAATAGAAAAAGATAAGGAGACAGGCCTCTATGTGGGGCTTGTTCCTAACCTGCCGGGTGCCTATACCCAAGCAGCCACATTAGACGAGTTACAAACTAATTTAAAAGAAGTTATTGAGTTGTGCCTGGAAGAGTTGAGCCCTGAAGAACTAAGCGACCTGTCCGAGTTTATAGGCTTCCAACAGATATCGATAGCTGTATGAGTAAACTACCGTTGGTAGATGCCAAAACCTTAGAAAGGTTCTTTTACTGTTGGGGTTTGAAATAAAAAGGCAAAAAGGAAGCCATGTTTTTTATCGTCATCCCGATGGCCGTTATACCACAATACCACATCATAAGGGCAGAGATATCGGCCGTTCATTAATTACGGGCGGTACTTCGGCAAGTAGAAATTACGCCAGAGGAATTCATTGAACTGTTAGGCGGGATATAAACCATTCGTTACACATCTCCTCTCAAGCGACATAGCCGGACGCTCCGAAATGAGGCCTGGAGTAGCGACAACGTTCACAGGTAAAGCGGCGTTCGTCATCGTCATCCGGCAAAAAGCCACGCCAGCCCGGCGCGGCAGCCTTCTACGAATAGTTTAAAAAAACAGGATGTTCCAGGCAGCTGCACCGTCCGTCCCAGGCGGATGCTCGCCTGCCCCCAAACCGCTCCACTCCCTTGCTTTTTACCCATACCCGCCGGATTGGGGGGCTTTCTTTTTTTTCGTTTTTTCTTTTAAGAATATGTTTTTTTAAGAGGGATCCCGCACACACCTTCTTTTTTTCAATTGAAATTTTTCAACTGAAGAAGAAAAAACTATCTTTATGGTTGTCCAGGGGGGCGAAACGTTCTTTAATAAAGGTTGTGAGGAGATTGGAAAAGCTTTGGAAATTGTTGTGCAGGAGCATACCGCTATGGGTTCAATGGCAAGGAAGAGGATTCATCGGGAGAATGGGGCGGACAGAGCCATTATGACTACGGGTTTAGGATCTACAACCCCTCCATAGCGAAGTTTTTGAGTGTGGATCCGTTGGCAAAGTCTTATCCGCTGCTGACACCATATCAGTTTGCGAGTAATAGACCGATTGACGGGGTTGACCTAGACGGCTTGGAATACCTGAGGGCGGATGAGGCCAGGATCAAGATGATTGGGGGAAAGGCCCATATTAACCTGGAGAATTTCAATAGAATAACTCGGGGAGCCTGGCACCTAAGGAACATGAAAGGGAACTAGCCTGCCGGTAATGTCGGGTGGCCTACGGCCGTGGGTGAGGTGTCACCCATAGATCGTTCCAAAACCTCAGAAAGTGCCAGTCTTGATCATACACTTGGCGCTCCCGATCCAAACTATATTTTAGGGCAGGACAAAGTTCAAAACCGAAAGGCAATAAGTATCCGATCGGGTGTCTCCGGTGGGGCGAAGGGGGCGGCAGGCTTTGCATTTGCTCTTAACTCGGTCACCTGGGGATTGGAACAATACGGAATTTTTGCCAACAACCAGGATATGGGGCTGGTTGATGAACATCTTTCTCTTTTGCGAAATCAGGTTGCAGAGGATATAAACCGAGCACTTGAAATACCCGGGATGATTCCAGAAAAGTACCGCAATATTCAGGAACTTGGAGGTATATCAAACGTGGTGTTGTCCGGAGTGAACCCGACTGAGAACCAAGAAATTTATGATATCGGAATTCGCATTGTGAAAGAAATATCAGACAATTACAGGCCTCCAATTCAGACGCACCATTACGAAAACGGTCCTGGGCTAACGCTAATGGACAACACCAGTATGGGATCCAAGTCATTCCCGAAACCTGATGAAGAATAGGACGGAAAAAAGGGAGTTTTAAAACTTTCCTTTTTTATTTATACAAGGCCTTTGTACAGTCCATCTTAAGACTGTCGGCCTGTATGGTCATTTTCATCAGGTAGCCAAAGCTTACAGTGTCCCGAACCTTCCTGAGTTTGGTCACCTGGAACTTTCTGTTGAAAATCCGGTTTTCGGTTTTAATACGAAGATATATTTTTTCTTTTTCTTCAAATGCTGACCAGATACCTGTCTGTTTTACAGTATTCCTATCATCCCAATTGTCTATTGGCAAATGGCAGGTATTGTCTGGTTTCAAATCAAAACCATTGCTGTACAAATCCCAAAGCACAGGCTCATCGTGATAGTACGCCTGATCAACTACCCATCCCCCCTCTAGTTTATTCTCGAGTGGGTTACAAGCAAAGAGGGCCAAAGTCAGAAAAAGTAACGCTGCATTTTTCATTTTTAAAAACTGTCTAAAGATTCGAAACAATGTTTTTTTTGTAATGAAAGTTTTCAGGAACCCCAAATCCATCAGGAGGCATACGCCTGTTTTGCCTTAAAACCCCTGATAGCCAGGTCTAGGAAGTTCATGATCATGCTTTTGGTCTCGCACTCCATTTCCTGGATGAGCTCAAACTTTTTGAACAGCTCCTTGTCCTTTATCTGTACCTGCCCGTTTTCACTCACCAGGTAGTCGGTGGATACTTCCAGTGCATCGGCGATGCTTTTGAGCACATCGGCCGGGGGCACGGTTGTGCCGAGCTCGTACCTTGAAAGGCTTTTGAGGTTGACCCCCGATATTTTTGAGAGTTCCCCCCGGGACAATTTTTTCTGCTGCCTTGTGAGTCTTATTTTCTCCGATACAGTCATAACCGGGAGTTTTTGAATTAAAAAAAGCCAATTTAAGGCTTAATGGGACAAATATAGGCAGAATTAAAGTATGATAATGACCGAAGACACCATCAAATACATCGGATGGAAAGTTGACATTTGCCACCCAAAAAAGCCAAATACTGAAATATCATCCGTTGGAACAAATCAAATTGTAATATGGAATCGTTAACTTTACTGAACTTCAAGAAAAAACCAATGGATACAGTTAAAATACGGGAAGAAATAAGCCAATACCTTCAACACGCCGATGATCGGTTGTTAAATCTCATTCATGGGCTGATCAAAGCAGACCAAATAGCTTCACCAGTTGGATATAAACCCGATGGTTCGCCTATCACAAAAGAGGAACTAATATCCAGGGCAGAAAGGTCTGAACAGGACATTAGAGAAGGCCGTGTAAAAACGTCAAAACAGGTCAGGGAAGAAATGAAGAATTGGTAGTCCATGGAGGTTAGGTTTTCAGAGTGGGAGAAAATATGCTTAAAAGAGATTTACGATCATTATTCAGAAGAAGCCAGTCCCGAGAAAGCTTCTGACATCGTAAATTAAATAATTGACAGAGCAGAAACGCTTGATAACTATCCGGATAGAGGGAGAGTAGAAGATGACCTGATATCTCTTGGGAAAGGGCACCGGTATTTGCTGGAATATCATTACAAAATCATTTACAAGGTTGATAGTGAAATTGTAATTGTCACCGATATTTTTAGCAACTATCAGAAACCTGCCAAGAAACCTAAAAGGAATAAATAGCCACCGACCAAGGCTACCCTTATACCAGTGTCTAGCACATAAGTTATCCTGAGCCACCCACAAATAAAATAAAGCAAGGTTTAGTGGACACCTACGACCCGCCTTTCGGCATTTGGAGCGCATTCTTTTATTTCCTTTTAGGGAATTTCATTTAAAATATAGTCACCGCTTCTTTCTTTTTCAACTGAAAGAAAAAAACCCGTCGGCAACGGAGAAATACAAACAGGCAAAGCTGGAAGAACTGAAACGGCAGATACAGAGACATCATCCGCTGGGTTAGGATTAAAAAGTTTGGAAAATGCAACTAAATATAGTTACTTTTAGTTTATGTCTAAGAAGTAAAAACTGATCGCCAGGTTTTTGGGCATGCCATCCGACTTTCATTATGAAGAGATGGTGAAACTGCTTGGATACTTTGGTTTTGAGGAAGTAAAGAAAGGCAAGACCTCCGGTTCGAGGGTGAAATTCGAGAACGGTGAAGGGGTTCCTGTCATGCTCCACAAGCCCCACCCAACCGGATTATGAAGCAATACCAAATGAAACAGGTCAGAGAACTATTGGAGTTATGATATCGAGCCTGCCCGGGGCAGTCGGGCATGACGCAAACGGCCCACTGAGGGATGATTATAATGGTGAGATTTCCCGTCCGACTGGTGTCATCCGGGCGGGCATATGTCCTTTAAAAAGCAAATTAAAATCATATGAAATATCTGGAATACAAAGGTTATACGGGCAGCATTGAGTATAGTCCCCAAGACAGTCTGCTCTATGGGAAAGTGTTGGGAATCAGGGGTCTGATCTCCTACGAAGGAGAGACCGGAAAACACCTGGAAGCGGATTTTAGAGAAGCCGTTGATACCTATCTGGCTTATTGTAAGGAAGGAGGGAAATCCCCTGAGAAGCCATTTAAAGGGAGTTTCAATGTAAGGATACCGGCCACATTGCATCAAAGAGCTGCTCTATTGGCCATGGAAGCCAAAACCTCACTGAACAACTTTGTGGCCGAAGCGATCCGGGATAGGGT
Organism: Cyclobacterium plantarum; assembly: GCF_011290685.1. Lineage (GTDB taxonomy): Bacteria > Bacteroidota > Bacteroidia > Cytophagales > Cyclobacteriaceae > Cyclobacterium > Cyclobacterium plantarum. The sequence continues at coordinate 420,419 of NZ_JAANYN010000002.1, read as the reverse complement.
CGACAAAGAGCCTGCCTGACCATTTTTTTTGCAGGAATGCATGTATTTGGAGGAAACTGGAGTTCTTTTTCTATTGATCTAGCAATGATGAGGGTGTTTTAAATGCCGTCAAATCACTTTTGAACATTGAGGACGAAATGGATTTTTGGGAAGGGTTAAATGCGGAAGACCGGGCAGCCATCGATGAGGGTCTGGAGCAGTTGGATAAAAGGCAACACCTGTCTCATGAATCGGTCCGTGAGGAAATCAAAAACCGGTTCAATTTTTAGGTTTGGCCTTGGCGATCCGCTATTCTCTTCGTGCAAGGCATGAGTAAATAGAATTGTTGAAATATCATCCGTTGAGATGAAACCCACAAATCCCAAAAAAACGTTAACTTTATGAGGACAATACATAAAGAGTATGGACATTAAAGCAGAAAAACTAAACCTGATAGAACAGCTGGCAAGACTGGAAGATATAGAGATAATCCAGCAGATCAAAGAATTATTGAGTTCCCAGAAAGAACCAATAGCCGGTTATAAACCGGATGGAGGCCCCATTACCAGGTCAGAATTGATAGCAAGGGCGAGGGACGCAAATAAAGCTATCAAAGAAGGAAGGGTGACCAGTATTGAGGATCTGGAAAAAGAATCGGAAAACTGGTAAGCAGAATGAATGTTTTAATCACCGATCCTGCCAAAGAATCATTGAAAAAAATTTGTAAACACTACAGAAGTTTAGAGTTAGATTCTTATGCTATAAAGGTACGAAAGGTGATACTTGGAAAAGCCAAGAGTTTATCGGACAACCCGGAAAGAGGGCAGAAAGAAGAAATGTTACAATCCCTCGATCAGGACCACCGTTATTTATTGGTCGAATCCCACTTTAAAATCATCTACCTAATAGACGTAAAACGGGTCATAGTGACCGATATATTTGACACCCACCAACATCCCGATAAAATGCCCAAAGGGAACCGGTAACGATCAATCAACAACTAATTAGAAACATACTACGCCGTGTCATATGTGCACTGGGGAACTTCGCTGCAAATCCGTGGCATCCGCAGGTAAAGCAGTGTTCGTCATTGGCAGTCGGCAAAAAGCCAAGCCATCCCGGTGAAGCAGCCTTCCACGGATAGTTTAAAAATGGGGTGTTCCAGGCAGCCGAACCGCCCGCCCCAGGCCGAACCCGCCTACCGGAAAACCGCCCCACTCCCTTGCTTTTTGCCCATACCCGCCGGATCAGGGGCTTTCTTTTTCTTTTAAAAAAATGTTTACAAAAAGGTAACCCGCACACACCTTCTTTTTTTCAATTGAAATTTTTCAACTGAAAAAGAAAAAAAATATCTTTTTAATTGTCCACAGGGATGAAAAGTTCTTTGTGTACAGGTACGGAAAATGGTTGTGAGAAAGTTGTAAAAGCTTTGGAAATTGGAGTGCAGGGATTTACCGTTATGGTTTATGAAGGTGGTTCTGTTGGCTTGTGGTCATGTTGAAGCGTTTATAATATTCTTCCAAAGTGATTGCCCGTTTTCTTTTTCTAAAATTATTGTAAGAGGCAGTACAAAAGCACCATCCACCGGGATTGGGAAAACCTGAAGAAGTCTGCCTGGTCACTTTCAGGTTTCCGTTTCCCAGTGCAACCGGCACATCTGTGTGCCCAGTGCTGGATCATGGTTGGAAGAAAGGTATTCTTCCCCAGCTAACTGGTATATTTCCGGGGCGGCACAGGGGATTTGCCCCACATACTTCTGGGCTGCTGCTTCATTTCCCTTACCAAAATCCAGCGGGTCTTCACTGCGGAAAACATGGGTAATGGCCTTGACATAATTTTGGGTTCTGAACAGGTAAAAATACCCCTCCCTGTAAACCACATGGGGGCATTCTATTTCCCACCAATTTCTGCCATACTGATGTGCCCGGTGTACCAGTTGGTAATCGGACCAGTGGAGCAGGTCCCTGGAAGTACGTACGAACATGCCGCCTTTTTGTGGATCCCCATCTTCCAGCCCGGTGTAATACAAGTGCCAAAGGCCGTCTATCTTGATAAGGCAAGGGTCTCTTGCCTCTCCGGGACCTGAAAAGGCCCGGCTCAGTCCATCATCAAAAGTATACCTGTTCCACTTCAGCCCATCCTTGGAGGTCATGATGCAAATCTGGCATTCCGTATCGAAGCTTTCATTTCGGCTATTGCCCCTTGCAGGGATACCTTCCTTGTTTCTTCCGGTACTGTGTCCACCATAAAACATATAGTACAGGCCCTTTTCTTTTACAATAAAGGGAGATTGTATCCATTCTTCTTTGTCCCATCCGTTTATGCTTTCGCCGAATGCAGCATTAGCGCGGATAAATTCCCCGGTGTCTTCCCATGGGCTGTCTGTCAGGTTTTTGGATTTCCAATGATAAAGAATTCTTCCCCATCCGGTATGACGCACACAACCCCATAAATGCCAATATCCGTCATCAGCCCGGAAAATATGGTGATCTACCGATTCATAGGTCCTGATTTCCCCATTTAAGCCTATTTTTACGGGAATATTATGGCTTCCCTTCAGCGGAGGAGGGCCGATAAGCCACCAGTTCTCATCCAGGATTGGCCGGAGTTTCTTATTGGCAATTCCCGGGCTGGTATTTTTGGTTAACAATGGAGACAAACCACTTCCTGATACCAGACCAAAAGTCCCGCAAAACACACTATTCTTGAGGAAGTTTCTTCGGGAAGTTATTTTTGAACTCGTTCTGGTAATTTGATTTCTTTTTTTCAAAGCAAAAGAGAATGGGAAATAAGGGGAATTTCAATATCTTAATACAATTGTTAAAAGGAATTGATCTTTTTACCTTCTACCTGACAGACAATTTACACAATGTATTTTTATTTCCAAGACGCTTAATTGGTTGAATAACCTTCTTAAAAAATACACAAAGGTATGCAATGCTTTGGGGAAGATAAAAGGTTGGGGGAGGAGCCTTTTTTATAACCAGACTATTTTTTTATTTTATCTTTTTGTGAAGATTGTGTTACTAAATTCCTCAAAAAATTATTTTTATAAATTTATTTGAAAGTATGATAAATTTTCACAAAATTTATTGAATTAATTCTTGAAATCCCTATTTGTTTGTTAAAGGGAAACACAATCAATTTTTATAAGAATATTCAGATCAGGTAATCAATGGTATTTGCCTCAATTGACTAATAAATGAATCAGGATGAGGCAGGTGAATAGCATGCAACGGGCGAATTATAAAAACTTAATAGATGGAAATATGAAAATTTAATATACACCCACAAAAGGCCTATTCTGGCTTCATTTCACTAAATTTTTATTTGCGAAAACCATGTACTTTGGTTTACCTCATTGAGGATTTTCCAAAGCCAGGTTTTCCGGCATTTATACTTCCTACATTCCAAAATCAAAATCAATGAAAAAAAATGTTCCAAAATGGGGGAAACAACGGTACCTATGGTTGTTGACCTTGGTTTATTTCCTTTTCTTCAGTCCCTACCTGGCCTTAACGGCAAATGCGAAGGAGATGAGAGAAGTGAGTGTTGAGGGTACAGTTACAGACGAAAACGGTGAACCCTTACCCGGTGCCACCATCACCATCCAGGGGAGTACCAGCGGTACCGTATCTGATATCGATGGGAATTTTTCCATCACCGTACCAGAGGGAGGCAGCCTTGTGGTTTCCTACATTGGTTATGTCACACAGGTCATACCGATCACCAACCAAACCCGGTTAACTGTCCAAATGGTTCAGGATGAGTCCTCCCTGAATGAAGTATTGGTGGTTGGCTACGGTACCCAGGAAAAACGCGATGTTACCGGGGCTGTCTCTTCCATAAAGGGAAGCAACATCCAAAACCTCCCCGTGTCCGGAGCGGCGCAATCATTGCAGGGAAGAGCAGCTGGGGTAAATGTGGTAAGAAATGGGGGAGCACCTGGCAATCAGGGATCCATCCGGATCAGAGGTACAGGAACCCTGAATAATGCAGATCCCCTGGTCATCATTGATGGGGTACCGGGAGGAAACCTGAACGATGTAAATCCCAACAATATCGAATCCATCGAGATTCTCAAGGACGCATCCGCATCGGCGATTTATGGTACCCGTGCTGCAAATGGGGTGGTGATTGTCTCCACCAAGCGAGGTGATTTTGACCAACCCCTGAAATTTGAATTAAATGGCTATACCGGGCTTTCCAATGCCATCAAAACCATAGATGTACTGGATGCGCCCACGCTGGCCCAATTAAAAAGAGAAAGGTACACCAATGATGGCCTGGCCATCAATCCCATTTGGGAGAACCCGACCTATCAAACCCAAAGGACCAACTGGCAGGAGGAGTTTTTGGGCCAGGGAACGACCCGCAACATAGACCTGACACTTACCGGTGGCAATAAAAACTCGTCCTTTATGCTTTCGGGAGGGTATTTCAATGAAAAGGGAATGATCACCAATTCCGATTTTCGTCGCCTTAGTTTCCGTTTGAATTCGGACCACAAAATCAACGATCGCTTTAAAATCGGGCAAAACTTGCAATTGGTTTCCATCAATCAGACCAGCCCAAATACCCTTTCTGCTCAAACAGGCGTATTGTGGAGCGCTATCCGCTTTCATCCTGGCTTGCCTGTTCGCAATGCTGACGGCTCATACAGTTCGTCTCAGATATCAGGTGAATTTGGAGATATCAATAATCCGATTTTCACTCAGAAAACACAGGACGAAAACAATACCAGCCATAAATTGCTGGGCAATATCAATGCGGAGTATGAAATCCTGGAAGGTCTTAAGATCAGGGCAAATTTGGGTTTGGAAGGAGCTATAAGTGATGGTTATAATTTCAATATTATCGTAAACGACCAGATACGGGCCTCACCCCGTAATTCTTTGTCGAGAAGCTATAACGAATACTACTCTGTACTTGCAGAGTATTTTGTTTCCTACGATAAAGTATTCGCCGATTTGCACAAGGTGAATTTCGTCGGGGGATACACTACACAAACCTTTAACTCGGATGGATTTAACGCCAGCAAGCTGGATTTTATCGACGAGTCCTTTGATCAGCGGTTTTTGGATGTAGGGCAAACCTTGAATTCCATCGGAGGAGGAAAGTCCTATGATGCGCTGGCTTCTTACTTTGGGAGGGTTGCCTATAATTATGACGAAAAGTATTTGCTTACAGCTACTTTCCGGAGTGACGGTTCCTCTAAGTTTGCCCCAGGAAACCGATGGGGTTATTTCCCGGCCTTTTCATTGGGATGGAGAATCTCGGAAGAGTCATTTTTCCAAAACATCGGCTTTATTTCCAACCTGAAGCTAACAGGTGGTTGGGGAAGCCTGGGAAATCAAAATGTTCCCGGTTTGCAATACCTGGCGCTGATTAGCTCGGGCAGAAGGTACTCCTTTGGGGGTAACCAAACAGTGGGCGCAGCACAAACCAGAATTCCCAATTTGAACATTACCTGGGAAGCTGCTCAAATGACCAATTTCGGTTTGGATATAGGATTTCTGGACAACCGCTTTTTGGCCAACTTTAATTATTTCATCAAAGATACCAAAGACATGTTGATTGCTCCCCCTACGATTGGCTCCATCGGTACAGCCCAGATCCCCAATCAAAACCTTGGGGAACTGAGAAATCAGGGTTTGGAAATAGAGCTTTTGTTTCGTGAAACCCAAGGGAAATTGTCCTACTCCATTAGCGGGAATGCGGCTTTTATCAAAAACGAAGTCACCCAATTGGTGGATGGAAACTTTATCGGGTCCAGGTTATACGGAAGGTCCAGCCAGGAACTTTCCAGGACTTACGAGGGATTTCCCATTGCCAGTTTTTATGGCTGGCGGACAGATGGGCTTTACCAGACCAACGAAGCGATTCAAAACGACAGCAATATTGCGAATGATCCCCGCAGGACATCGGGCTTGATCCAACCCGGGGATGTTAGATTCATCGATCTGAATGATGATGGGTTGATAGATGATAGTGATAGAGAAATTATCGGTAATCCCCATCCAAAAATGGTTTATGGACTGAATGCGGATCTGGGTTACGGTAATTTTGACCTCAGTCTGTTTTTTCTGGGGAATGCCGGATTTGATATTTACAACGCCGATAGGATGCAGGGGATCGACCCTACCTATCCTTTTAACATGTATGCAGAAGCAGCCAACCGCTGGAACGGACCTGAAAGCAGTAATGAAATTCCCAGGATGACTACTAAAAGAGACAATCTCAACCACCGCACTTCGGATATGTTTCTGGAGAAAGGGGATTTCTTCAGGTTAAAAAATCTGGTTTTGGGATATACCCTGCCTGGAATGCTGACTACAAAAATAGGCATTTCCAAAGCCAGGTTTTACCTGACCGGACAAAATGTTTTTATCCTGACCGGATACTCAGGTATGGATCCTGAATTGGGTTATACCGACGGGAATTTGCAGTTAAATGCAGATTATGCCCAGTATCCACAGGCCCGAAGTTGGACCATAGGTACCACCATAACTTTCTAATCAAAATGAAGAAAAATAATATCATATACCTAGTTCTGTCCCTTATGGTATTTTCAGCCTGTGAGGACAATATTTTGGAAACCGTACCCTATGGACAGTCCACTTCTTCGCAATTCTGGCGAAACGGGGAGGATGCTGTGGCGGCGGCCAATGCCATGTATGAGCCATTGGTGGTGGAGGACTTTTATGGACATGCCGAACATACCTTTGATATTCCTTCCGATGATCAGTTCAGGGCAGGGGATCATGGAGAAGATCAGGCCATAGAGTCGTTTACATTTGATCCTGGTAACCCCCAATTGTTTTACAGTTGGAGACATAAGTATGAGGTGATTTCCCGGGCGAATGCCGTCCTGATCAATGTTCCGGATATCAACATGGATCAAAATCTGAAAAACAGGACCCTGGGAGAAGCACATTTTCTGAGGGGATTTATGTATTGGCGGTTTTTGGTCATTTACGGGGGAGTACCCTTGATTCTGGAAGAGGACGTTTTAAATAATGAGTACAATAAGCCCAGGGCAAGCATAGAGCAGGTTTCCGCACAGATAGCTTCGGATTTGATAGCAGCTGCAGACCTTTTACCGGTAAGCCATGGTGCAGATGACCTGGGAAGACCGCATAAAGGTTCGGCCAATGGATTATTGGCCAAGCTGTACCTGTACCAGGAGGATTTCGCCAAAACCATAGAATTTGGACAGAAGGTTCTGGATGGAAACTACCCATTGTCGGATAATTTTTCGGATAATTTCAGGGTGGAAACCCAAAACAATCCGGAAATGCTCTTTTCTATTCAAAGCCTTCAGGGATGGCAGGAAAACACCCATGTGATTTATACCACACCCAGACCTTGGGGAGGCTGGGATTTTCACGAACCGGTACAGGATCTGATCGATGAATTCGAAGCAGGTGATCCCCGGCTGGACTATACCGTTTACCAACCTGGAGACATGGTAGACCTGGGCGGAGACCGGGGCCTCACACCTTACACCGAGGATTTGTCATCCACCGGGTATCATTTCAGAAAATACAGCTCCTGGCGACCTCAGGGAGGGTTGAACATGAGTCACAATAACCCGATTTTGCGGACTGCAGACGTTTACCTGATGGTGGCTGAAGCCAAGATCAGATCAGGTCAAAATGGCGATGCTGAGCTCAATGTGGTAAGAGAAAGGTCTGGCAGGTCTCCGGTAAGTAATGCCACAATGGAGGAAATCATTCATGAGAGAAGGGTGGAATTGGCAGGTGAAAACCAAAGGCACCAGGATTTGATCCGATGGGATAAAGCGGATATTGTGGATATTGTCGCGTTGTATCAAAAGGATTTGGGCCCCTTGAAACCACCAAGGACATTCCAAAGACCTAAACATTACCTTTTCGCCATACCACAAAGGGAAATCGATTTGAGCAATGGGGTTTTGACACAAAATCCGGATTATTGATGCAAAAGCTTGCCATCACTTTGGTTCTTTTCTCTGTCCTTTTTTGTGCTTGCCAAAGCCAGCCGGAAAAACAGATATTGGGCAAGTGGAAGTTGGATTCCGCTTATTACCATTACAATCAATTTGGTTTCAGCAGCGATGGCTGGCACCAGGAGGAAGTATATGAATTCCTTCCTTCAGGAGAAGCCAGAACCAGGGCCCAGCATTCTCAGGTTTCCAATGCATTTGAGGTCAAGGGAAACCAGCTGAGTTACTTTGACGAGCAGGGCACTTTGATCAATACTTATGAGATTTTGGCGATTAACCGGAATCATCTGGTGCTCAGGGCAGAAAAGGAGCCGCTTTTCAAAGGAGGGAATCAGAATAGATTTGAAGTACGCTATTTTTCCAGATTCGATTGAATAGGATAAATGGCCAGTTGATTTCCCTCAGCGTCAAAATATTTTATTTGATTTAGTCCTTTTTCATAAATAATACTATTGGGTTGCTGGGTCAGATACCCGGCACCCCAGTAGTATTCTTTTTTTCTGCTATCCCCAGTCTGATAGTGTAGCTCTACGTAAGCAGCTCCTTTTACCTCCGGAGGGTTAAATTCAGGCATTTGGGCAGGAAATATATCCAACCATTCCGTGTCCTGATTATTCTTCAATGCCAGCCCAAATGATTTTTGTTTGACCTTCAATTGGATCAAGCCCTTCTGGTCTCCGGAGATCCAGGGGTTTTGCTGTGGAACGGTGAAACCACCTTTTGGCTCTCCATGAAGCATCAATCCATAGGAAGCATCATAGGGGCCGTTTATGGCTTCAGCAGAAAAGTTATTTCCCGAAAGAAAAAGGTCTGTCATTCCATCTCCATTAAAATCGGCTGCTAAAATCCCGTATATCGGAGCGACTTGTGCCACTGCGGGCAAAGGAACAGCTTCAAATGTCCCTTTCTTGTTGTACAATACCAATGACGAAAAAGTTGCCGCCTGCAGCATTTTGGGATCCTTATCCAGGCCTGCTTCAATAATGGAATTCAAATCTGCCTTGCCATAATCCGCATAGGTGCGGTACTTTTTCTTCAGCGAGGGAAGCTGCTGGAACAAATCGTCTCTGGGGTGAACGGGAAACCTTTGACCCTCCCAGATCCTTGAGATAATGGCTTCGACCTTGCCGTTTAGATCAAAATCCGCCCAGTGGATCTGAAGTGGTTGATCTTGTTCGGTTTGGTACCGGCTGTTTAAGCCCAGGTTGCCCAGCACATAATCTGTCCAACCATCCTTGTTCAAATCCACACCGATGATGCTGTTCCACCATCCGGAAGTATCCGATAGCCAAGGAATTTCTTTTTTACGCACCAATTTTCCCTTTTGGTTTTCAAACAGTGTAATTTCCATCCATTCCCCCACCACCCACAGGTCAAGCCATCCATCGTTGTTGTAGTCCGACCAAAGTGCTGCGGTGACCATGCCTACCTCAGCCAAACCAGGTGCAATTCGGTCGGTGATGTCCTCGAATTTCCCGCCTTGATTCAATAAAAGCTGGGATTTGCCTGGTAAGGGATATTGGTTGGGTTCCAGTCTTCCTCCAATAAAAAGGTCCAGGTCACCGTCCTTGTCAAAATCTCCACCGATCACGCAAGATCCACTGACCCGGGCTTCAGGCAGTAGCCCCTGACTGAGCATTAAATCGCCACCTCCCTGGTTCAGGTAAAGCCTGTCCTGGTAAAGGGGATCTTCTGTTTTGAATTCATTCCCCCCTGACACCACATAAAGGTCCATATCACCATCTCCGTCTGCATCAAAGATGAGGGCCCCCATGTCTTCATGTGCTGCCTCCTTTTCCGGAAGAGACCGGATGTCAAAATTTCCCTTTGCATTTTGGATAAAAATTTGACCGGCCTGCCCGTGTGCTCCTGAAAAATACATGTCCTCCAATCCATCTCCGTTGATATCCCCAACTGCAGCTCCAGGTCCCAACTGGGAATGCATTTGAGGCAATAAAGGCTGGAGGTTAAAATCGGCATAATACCGCTCTTCATGTTTAAAAGCAGGTAGTTCTTCCATCATGCCAGGTAATTTTTTTTCCAGTTGCTTTTTTCCTTTGATTTTATCCTCTAGATCATTTCGCTGTTCCAGTATAAGCGTCTGGTCTGCGGGCAGGTCAACCAATCGGTGGGTATCGCCATTGGGCCAGACGACTTTCAATGAATCTATGGAAATCTCTTGCCCAAGTCCAAAATGAATGGTTTCAGAAACCGAGGACTGGTAGCCCCGGCTGAGGTAGTGTTCGTAAAACTGCTGTTGTCCTCCGGAATATACATGCACTTTTGTACCGAGGGCCTGAATGTTGGGAGGCAAGCCCTCAAGTTTGACTTTCAGGTAATGATTGCCCTTTAGCGAACTTGAATTGTTTTGGTATAAAGTAGCAGGAGAGTATGTGTTGTTAATGACCAAATCCTGGCTACCGTCATTGTTGAAGTCGGCATAGGCTGCGCCACTGGAATAGGAGGGAAGCTCAATGCCCCAATGCTTGCTGACATCTGAAAAGGCAAGGTCACCGCGGTTTTGGAATATATAATTGCTGGTATGCGCGCCTTCCAGCTCCTTCAGGGCTTCACTGACCTGCCGGTTGCTGAGCCGGGCAAAACCGGATTTATAATCTACAAAATCCCTGTTGGTAATGTCCCGGGGATAACCATTGGTAATCAGGAGGTCTTTCCAGCCATCATTGTCCAAATCTACCCACAGGGGCGCCCAACTCCAGTCCGTAGCACTCAGTCCGGCTAGATAGGAAATATCCGAAAACAGCGGAAGACCTTCTTTGCCAAAACCCCTGTTGAGCTGCAGGGTATTGCGCATGAGTTGGGGTTCATAGCCACTTTTGATTTCCGATATATACCTGTCGTTTCCGGTTTTGCCAAACATTAATTTTTGTCTGAGATTGTCAGGAGGTAACATGTCCACGCTAATGATATCCAGCAGGCCATCGTTATTGAAATCAGCAATGTCATTGCCCATGGCCGAATAACTGGTATGTGGAAAAGCCTTTCCTGCCATGTTTTGGAAAGTTCCGTCTTTTTGGTTGATGTATAACAGGTCATTGGAAAGGTAGTCATTGCTCACATAGATGTCGGGCCATTCATCCTGGTTGATGTCTGCAATGGAAACCCCCAACCCATACCCTTCCAGTGTTATTCCTGCCTGTAATGAAATGTCCGTAAAGGTATGGTCCCCATTATTGCGGTAGAGTTTATCCGTATTCAACATCTCTCCGTTTATCCTTTTGGGGCGGATGATATTGGGACCGGTTTCATCGGTCATGTTGTTGAGTAGATAAAGGTCCAGGTCCCCGTCCCGGTCGAAATCAAAAAAAGCTGCCTGGGTACTGAACCCCTGATCTGCCAGGCCATAGGCTTCCGCTTCCTCCCTGAAAGTCAGTTCCCCCTGGTTGATATACAATTCATTGGTTCTTTGTCTGGCACCATATGGGCCTGAGAAACAAATGTAGATGTCGCGCAGGCCATCCTGGTTAATATCGATAATGCTGACTCCAGTGGCCCATTTGCCCTGGGTCTCTATGCCGGAACTTGCCGTGATGTTTTCGAAGGTAAAATTCCCTTTATTGATATAGATCTCCGAATTTCCCATGTTGGAGGTAAAGAACAGATCGTCCAGTCCGTCCGCATTAAAATCCGCCACGGCCACACCGGCTCCATTGTAGAAATACTCGAAAGTGAGGATGTTCATAAACTCGTCCTCAACTAAGGTATTCTGAAAATCGATGCCGGATTGGGAGGAAGGAATTTCCGAAAGCAGGCTGGGTTCCTGGCAGGAAATCCCAAAAAGCAGGGCCAACATTGCCGGAAACGAACGTACAGATGATAGCTTCATGGAGCGCAGGGTGATTGAGCCAATTTAAGGATTAAAGATACTGGATTTGGTAGGGTAATGGGAGACGAGGGGATTAATTTTTTGTGAAAAAGGCAGTATGGCGGTTGGCCAGGTTTCGTGTGAGGGCTACCTATTCATTTTTGTGAAGTGATTTTATCTGTTTTTCGGGCTTTTTAATGAAATATTTAGTATCATTAAACCCTGACAGCGCAATGATTTTATCAGTTCAATCCTACTGAAGCTAGTTTCATAATTACTGACTCGGTCAGGTATATATACGTTATGCTGCATTGTAAATTTTTCAAACCCGAAACTTTTACTTATCTTTAGCGTTAGTAACGTGAAACAGAATAACTAGTGATAAATTCTTTTGGAGACAAGGAAACCGAAAAAATCTGGAATGGCATGCCATCCAGAAAGCTACCCGGAGAAATCCCAAATGTTGCAAGAAGGAAATTAAGGATGATTAACAATGCCCAAATCATCAATGATTTACGTATACCACCAGCAAATCACTTAGAAAAGTTAAGTGGAAAATTGGAAGGCAATTATAGCATAAGAATCAATAAACAATGGAGAATCATCTTCAAATGGGAAAATGACACCGCTTTTAAAGTACAAATTGTAGCCTATCATTAATAAAGTTTAAGAAATGGATAGATTAAAAAACATACATCCAGGGGAAATACTAAAGGAAGAATTTTTAACCCCGCTTGAAATAACTGCTTACCGGCTTTCCAAAGAAACATTTATCCCCCAGACCAGAGTAAGCGAAATCCTTAAAGGAAAACGTCGGATAACGGCCGACACTGCTTTGAGGCTCTCAAAATTTTTCGGGATCTCAGCTAAGTTCTGGTTAGGGCTCCAGGATGATTTCGATCTGGAAGAAGAGAATATTTCAAAACAAAGTGAACTCGATAAAATCCGACAGATTGAAGATCACCCAGCATTACCTTAGCCTGGCGTCAGCGGGCGGTTCCCGTGAAAATAAAAGTTCAGGCAGTGTCAGGATTTCGAATAATTTCACTTCTGCTATGTCCTCAGTGGAGTTTTTGGAATCAAACATTTTTACCGCCCGAGCCACAGATTTGCCTTTTACCAAGCAAAAAAAACAGAACCAATAATGAACTTTAGAAAAGCGACAAAAAATGATATTTCAATAATTGTGGAAATGATTGCTGATGATGAGGTTGGAAGAACTAGAGAAAATTTTCAGGTTCCATTACCAGCCGAATACCTTAACGCTTTTGAAAAAAAAAGTACTGACGGAAATCAAGAACTCATTATTGTTGAAAACGAAAGCCGTTTTTAGCTTTTATTCAAATATCCTTTTATCAAAGGGAAAGGCTACTACGCTGATTATTTTAATTTTTCCAAATTCCTTATGATAAGGGTTAATTAAAATATTGAAATCTCCCTGTACTACCGCAGAAGGGACTTTTAATAGGCATTCGTCAGAATCAATAAATTCATCTCCAATTTTTTGTGTGCTGCGATTGGGTGGATGGTGATTCCAATTATCAGGAAGGTCCTTTATGCTAATTTCCTTTATTTTTAGGGTATCTGGAATTTCGATTTCAATCATTGTATAGTCACTCGGCAAAGTAGCCAATGTTACATGCACGGCCACTTCAGCCATGGCCAGAGCCCTGCTTTCGGCAGTATAAATCATTTCAGTTCCTTTTGAATTCCATCTGTTTCCTGATTTTGAAGCTCCTTTGCCACTTAAGGTTTTTGCATATTTCTTTTTCGAAAGTCTAAAAACACGCATTAGGCAAAGATTCCCTGGTCAATTCGATTCAATTCTGCCAATACCATCTCTTTCCCATACGAATCCTTCAGTAATTCAGCTGGTTTTAAATTGCCTAATGCGTAGGAGGGTGTGTTTAGCCAAAGATAAAATTGTTTTGGCGTATCAAACACTTCATTTCCCAAATGGGTAACTTCAGCTAATTCAATAATTTTCTCTGTATGTATCGGTTTAAAAAAATAATCCCTCTCATTGCTGTGTCTGTGTAAGGTTTTTTTAGATACGTTCAAATATTCCGCCCAATCCTCTTCGGTAAAAGGGGTGATATCCTTAATTTTACTAAATAATGTATAAGGTAAACCCTGCCTGATTACACGAATGATTAGCATTTTATTTTCAAAAAATTCTGAATAGGTCAACTCTTCAGCTAGAGTTTCCGGCTTGACATCGACCACTTTTGAAAGTAAATCCCGCAATTCACTGGCAATACTCGTTGAATCAGATGAATCGTTCTTTTGTTCTTCGGAAATCATAGTATAGACGTTTGTCTTTAAATATAAGACAATTGTCAAAGGTTTAAAAATTTATGGCATCCAAATTGAAGTTTTTGGCGAATAGCACCCAATCTGGTCCGTTTTTTACCTTACCAATCTAAAACCTGAAGAAAAAAGTTGGTTTTGGAACAAGTTGTTTGCTTGTTGGCGAATTAATCCTGACAGGATGCACCTGTTCAAAGTCTCCCGTTTTTATTATCCTGTAATTTCCTTTATTGTCAGCTAGTAATGTTCGGTCAGACCCGAAATAGACCAGGAAAAGGAATAATATTTGTGGTTAAGGGGTATTAGCTGTATATTTAAGCTTATTCTAAACCGAAAACCAATAAAAACCATGAATTATTCCCAAAGCTTGTACACCTGCTTGATGGCGGTGCTGGTAATGGCTGCCTGCGGCAGTCCAACCGAACAATCGGAAACCCCATCCCCTTACTTCACGGCTGATGAAGACCAGGGTGGCTTGAACCTTGGTGCCGGACTACAGGCCTACGTAGTAGCAGAGGACCTGGGAAGGGGCCGTCACCTGGCCGTGAATGAAAATGGCGATATTTACATGAATCTGCGCGAAGCCACCGAAGAAGGGGGAATAGTTGCCCTGAGAGACACCGACGGCGATGGCCGGGCAGACGACATCCAATACTTTGGTGATTTTGGCGGTACCGGCATGGCCTTTTACAAAGGTAACCTATACGCATCAAACGACAGTACGGTGTTCCGTTTTACGTTTTCGGGAGACAACCTGATTCCGGATAACGCTACTGCACCCGACACGATTGTGTCGGGTCTGCCCGTACAAACGTCCCATGCGGTGAAGCCCTTTACCTTTGACGAGCAGGGCCACATGTATGTGAATGTCGGCGCACCTTCCAATGCTTGCCAGGAGCAAGACCGTACCAAAGGCTCTCCCGCAATGGATCCTTGTCCGCTATTAGAAAGACACGGCGGCATTTGGCGCTTTGATGCCGAGCAAACGGGACAAACGCAGCTGGAACATGGTTACCGGTTCTCTACAGGCATACGAAATGCCGTGGCACTGGACTATAATTCGGCAGATGGCCACGTATATGTGGTTCAGCATGGACGCGACATGTTACACGGTCTCTTCCCTGAAATGTATAGCGAAGAGGAAAGTGCCGAGCAGCCAGCGGAAGAAATGTTCCGCTTAAGTGACGGGGCCGATTTTGGCTGGCCGTATTGCTATTATGATCCCTCTCAGGACAAAAGGTTGACGGCTCCGGAATACGGTGGTGACAGGGAGCAGGCCGAGCGCTGCGAAGGCACCGAAGATCCTGTCATGACATTCCCTGCCCATTGGGCCCCCAATGACCTGTTATTTTATACAGGAGATCATTTACCGGAAAGTTACAAGGGAACAGCCCTGGTAGCCTTTCACGGGTCCTGGAACCGGGCGCCTCTGGAGCAGAAGGGATATTTTGTGGCAGCAGTACCATTTGAAAATGGTGCGCCCACTGGGACCCACGAGGCTTTTGCAGAAGGTTTTGCCGGAGTGGAAACCATTGAGGCCCCGAGCGATGCCAAGCACAGGCCCACGGGTCTGGCACAGGCTCCGGATGGTACAGTGTTGATTTCTGACTCGGTAAGCGGAAAAATATGGAGGGTATTTTACCAGGAAGACGAGACCATGGCCATGAAATAAATAGGATTAAGGTTTTGGCCTTTTTGTAAAATTAAGCAAAGCCGGTTTCCCCATCAGGAAGCCGGCTTTTTTATTTCAATTGGGTTGAGGGTTTAAGGCAAGTTTTTTATTCCCTATTTATTTTGGAGAAGTTAACCTGGGTTTACATGGTTTTGGTTTTCGGGTTCGTTTTCACGATTTATCATTCTTCTAAAACAATTATAATGATGCTATCCGCTGCCTGGGGCTAAAAATACGGGCTAATGATATTGGCCCCGACCGGGGCTTGTTTAAGAGCGAAAAAAGCAGGTGAAAATTAATTAAGGATGCTTTTTTGTGTTTTTCTTGGTTGGTTTATTGATTATGCTTACATATACCGTCAAAATTGAATCGTTTTTCTAGCCACATTCAATAATATGATTTATTCGGCCACTTCTGTCCGTACATTCGATAGGGTAAGTGATTTTTTTAAAGATATAGCTGTTTGTACTAAATATACAATGGAATTAAATTAAAAAGAATTCCGGAGTATCTCTACCAAAGCCGTAATATCAATGGATGTTTTGTGTAAATTGCCGTAACCCTTCCAGGGTAATAAACATGCGAATTTTTTATACCGTCAATATAAAATAAAAACCCAAACTACTGAAAATGAAAGCCTTTACAAAAACCAAATATGGAGGGCCTGAAGTCCTTCAGCTAGAAGAGGTAGAAATGCCCATTATAAAAGAGGGGGAGATCCTTGTAAAAGTATTGGCCAATTCAGTCAATCCAGCAGATTGGCATATTCTCAGAGGGAAACCGTTTTTTGCCCGATTTGCTTTCGGCTTGTTCAAGCCAAAGGATAGAATACCGGGAGCTGATTTTGCAGGAATTGTGGAGAAAGTAGGGGATAAGGTCAGTGAATTTATGGTGGGAGACAAGGTGTTTGGGGAAAATCTTAAAGGAGGTGCTTTTGCCGAATATATTTGCTCATCGGCAAGCGTTTGTGCCCACATGCCGGCAGGTGCGGCTTTTGCAGAAATGGCCTGCGTACCTATAGCGGGGTTAACGGCCCTGCAGGCACTCCTTACTCACGGAAAAATAAAAAAGGGAGAATCGGTATTGATTAACGGTGCTTCGGGAGGGGTGGGTCATTTCACAGTTCAGATTGCCAAAGCCTATGGTGCCAGGGTAACTGCTGTTTGTTCCAACAGAAACCTTGATTTTGTAAAAGCCATGGGGGCAGATCACCTGATCCCCTACGACAAAGAAAATATCCATCAACACAGTGCAAAATATGACCTGGTCATAGATAACCATGGCAACCTTACACATCAGGATTTTCAGCGCATGGGTCATCGGGGGGTGATTGTGGGATTCACCACCCTTGGTAATATGCTTGCGCTGCTTTCAAAAAATGCCATTAGCAAATTCCCCCTGGCACAATTCACAGCTGAAGCCAATACGAAGGACCTGGAGGTTTTGGCCACTTTGATCGAAAAGGGAAAAATTAAAGTGCACATTGATAAGGCCTTTGCTCACAAGCAATTGCCGGAAGCCATCAGCTTTATTGAAGCCATGCGGACCAGGGGAAAAGTGGCAGTGGTCTGGGATGACTAATCTATAGCTTTTGTATGGGGATTGATTCATTGCATTTTTTATTCCATATGGTATTTAAGCTAAAATTAACATAATCAAGCTGTTTACCTGAAATCCATTTTTCCCCTGCAACTTTCCAGAACAGAAAAATGACTTACTTTCAGGCTTATGTGGTCGTGGCATATTCTTTGCATCTTTATTGGAATAAATCAAAAATAGATCACTGTCCATGAAAAGTTTTTTCGTAGCCACCTGCATTTTGATTAGCCTGTTTGTTTTCAATGCCTGCGTTCAGGAAGATCCCGTTCCTGACCCCACAGAAGATAGGGCCCTGCAATTGGTGGAGGCTTTTCCAAACCTCAGTTTTAACCGGCCACTGGATATCCAGCACCCCGGGGATGGGTCTGACCGCCTGTTTGTAGTGGAGCAGCACGGGGTAGTTACCGTATTCCCCAACCAACAAGAAACAGGAGAAAAATCAACCTTCCTGAACTTGGTGAATCAGGTCAACGATACTGGAAATGAAGAGGGTTTATTGGGACTTGCCTTTCATCCCGATTATGCCAGCAATGGATTTTTTTATGTCAATTACACCGCTTCCAATCCGGCGAGAACGGTGATTTCCAGGTTTCAGGTATCAGAATCGGATCCCGATCAGGCTGACCCGCAAAGCGAAATGGTGCTTTTGGAAATTGATCAGCCCTATACCAATCATAATGGGGGGAAAATTGCTTTTGGTCCGGATGGCTATTTGTATGTTTCAGTTGGAGATGGAGGATCAGGAGGTGATCCGCAGGGAAATGGGCAAAACCGCGCCACCCTTCTTGGATCTATATTGAGGATTGATATCGATGCATCATCTTCCGGAAAGAATTATGGCATTCCGGCCGACAATCCTTTTGTTGGCAATGAGGAGGGCTTTCGGGAGGAGATTTATGCCTATGGTTTGAGAAATGTGTGGAAGTTTAGTTTTGATACTGAAAGCAACCGCTTATGGGCGGCTGATGTCGGACAAAACCGCTTTGAGGAAATCTCTCTTATAGAGAATGGAGGGAATTATGGATGGAATACCATGGAGGGCTTTGAATGCTTTGATCCGGAGTCAGGCTGTGAGCAGGAAGGGCTGGAACTTCCAATCTGGGCATATGACCACAGTGAGGGAGATGCCTCTGTCACAGGCGGATATGTATACAGAGGAGCTGCCATACCTGAATTACAGGGACAATATGTTTACGCTGACTTTATATCCGGAAGGATATGGTCACTGGAATTTTCCGACCTAAGCGACCCGATCAATAAAGAATTGATGCAAGCTCCTTTCCCTGTAGCCGCTTTTGGGCTGGATCAGGAAAATGAACTTTTGATCAGTGGATTTGATGGTAAAATTTACAAGTTTGATTATCAGTCTGATTAAACAGCTTTCTAATTTTATTTGCCAATGGTCTGAGAACCTGGTAACGGTGCCAAGACCAAGCTGGTAACTCAATTGGTTATAGGGTTCATTTTAGTGTTTCCTGCCTATTTCTCTGTCGAAAATCCAGAAATTTGTCTTCAGCTGGAGCTAAATGCTATAAAAAGCTTTAAAAATGAATTAATATGGATTTCTCAAAAAGAGACTTCAAAGAAATTGAAAAAATCGGTCAAATTTTAAATAGGGTTGACAAAATTGATCAGAAATCTGTTGATTGGATTTTAGGTGAATTATCTAATTATCAACCCTTCCTTTTGTCCCTGATTTTAGGTTATCAGCCTGACTTGAAGCAACCAGAATTTGAAGAAATAATGAAAATGTATTTTATCATTTGGGAATACTTTAAGGACAAGAAAAATGGTAAAAAGATTAAGTTAACCCAAAAACAATTTGAGAATTTAGAGAAAAGGAATCTATATTTTTTTAAATATCTTGAGAATTCTGAATCCACTGATAAAGAGTTTGCTATAACGAGCGATTTAGAAAATACACAATCCAAAGCATTGTTAACAGGAATATTTTACAGATTTAATTCACAACCCGTATTGTTGGCGATGAACGAAGAAAATAAAGGGGTTATACTAATTGGCATCAAAAGCATAATCGATTGTTTTGAAGAAATCGGAAAAGAATAGTATTTATGGCAGGTTACCATTTTGCTGGAGGGTGGGATGAATTGATATCGGAAAGGAATTGGGTTCAGGTTCAATCGTTTTTCTGGTTTTGCAAAAGGTGGACTTAACTGTTTCGGAAATATTGAAATAGGGAATCCAGATAATCGCTGCCACCGTAGCCTGAACCAGCAGTTGGTAGTCCAGGTTGAGTGACTCATAGGTCAGTGCTGTTTCAGTCAGGATAGCGACCAGGTTAGTTGCATAGAAGATGGTCATTAACCTTGGTATACTGGTTCTTCTTGAGTAAAACAGGACAATCAGCAAAATAGAAAAAACCAGAAAACAGGTATTATATACCAATTCAAATGCAACAGCTTCGGTCAGGTTCATGGCGGCTGCATTTGACCAAAGTGCTTTATTCAGATATCCTACAGTAGTAAAGTCGTAAGTGATCCGGAACGGAGTGATGGTCAAACCTATGGCCGGTAGGATAAGCCAACCTCCGATACCTTTGTTTTCGGCGTATATCCAGGGTTTGGGATCATAATGCCGGTATATTTTTATTCCGAAAAAGATGGTCGTTATCAAGACCGTAAAGAAAACAAATAGGGCCAGGCCACTTTTTTCATCGGCAATCAATCCCGGATTGTAGGTCAGGGTGAACATGAGGTCATTTCTGATCTTTTCATGATCCGAAAGAAATTCCGGTACCAGCTCTCCTTCCAGAAAATCTTGTTTTAAATCGTAGCTGTATTTTACCGATATGCGTTCTCCAAAACCTTTGATTTGGTTGCTGTAATCGTAAGTCGGTTCTGTGATCCTAACCTCGGTATCTTTAACAGTCCAGGGCTCGGGCAGCATGATTTGGGTTTCCTGTTTGAATGTGAAAGGGTAGCCCAAAGCATAGGGACTTTTCCTGGCTGTAGCCCCGGGATAGTTGATCATGGATTCCAGCACCAGTGGATAAATCCGGGAATAAATCAAGGTGTTATCCTCATCCTGAAGCCAAAATTGCCCGATTTTATAATTTTCTTTCACCAGAATTTCATTGCTGCCGTTCCGCTGTTCATCATAAAACTGCATTTCTTGAGTTTCAATGATTCCAGGGTACAGGTTGTTGTAAAAATTAAGGTATTCTTTTTGTATGCTGGAGAGTGGATTATTTTCAAATTCAGAACGAATATTATCGGCTTTAGCTCCTTTGTAGATCGTTTTGATCTCCATCATGGCTTGCCCTCCAATACTGTCTACGTAGATTTTCTCCTGTATGTCTATTTCAGGTTTTTTTGGTTTTGGAAGGGGTATCAATTCCGAGACATCATCTTTGATCAGCAAGCCATACCCATAATCGGGGAAATAACTATGGTCCAGGTCCCCTCCCTGATTGGCCATGGTAGGGTCAACAAAATAATTTTTGTTGTCTACAGTCAGAGATACCACACAATGATCAAATGCGCTGTTTGAGGGAATTATTTTATTCAGGTTGTGTCTGTATGTTGTGTTCACTAATAAGGGAAAAGCGTCAATCCCTTCCTTTTTTAGCAAAGCCACCAACAAAAAAGATTTATCCTTACAGTCGCCAAATTTCTGGCGGTAAACTTTTGGTGGGGGGTTGGGTTTGTAGGCACCAATACCAGATTCCAGACCAAGGTACCTGATTTCGTCCTGCACCCATCTGATCAAAGCCAAAGCTTTTTCTCTTGTTTCCAAATTTTCCTGTATGGGGCTGGTTAGTTGATTTGGATCAAAGCGATAGAGGGGCATGGCCCATTGCACCACTTCCCGCCAATTTTTCTGGGTGGAAATGGCCGTCATCGGCAGATCCAGGGTCCATACAGGAAGGTTATTGTCCAATTCAATAGGTTTTTCAGGACTGCTGGTCCAGGTATAAACCTTGCCACTGGTCTCTTCCCGGATAGATGGTTCCATTTCAATGTTGACATCATTGTGGTAAACAACCTGATTGTTTCCCGCATAAACCCTGTAATTAAAATGATTTACCGGAATGGTAAAACCATGGTATAAATTGGTTGAGAAGTGACCCTGATGGACAGGATTGAAGCCTTTGATCGAATAACTAAGGACTATGATATCCCCTTTTTGTACCCCGTCCAAATGTAGCAAAGCAGTCATGCTCCCATCATAGAGATGCCTTTCCACTGTAGATTCAGTGCTGGCTGTAGTGACTTTATCCAGGTTTAATTGATTCAGAAATTTGTTGTCCCGTTCAATACCTATTTTGTGGAAAATCAATTTTTGAAAGCTGGGATCAAATTCAATAGAAATATCCGACATTTCCTGTATTCCATCTGCCGTGAGTACCTGGTACCGGTAATGGTGAAAGGTGGTTTGTTTTGGCAGGTGGATTTGTCTTTCGAAATCCAGGTAATAGTAAGACCAGTTTTCTTCGATTGCAGGCTTTGAAATTGGGAATGGATCCAGCCAATCTGGAGCAGGTGACCTACTCACATTGGCCTGAAAAGCAAGACATTGGATTGAAATTAATCCAAGCAAAAAAAGAGAACTAATATTTTTCATATTAAAGAATTGGTTAAAAAATATTTGAAAGTTAAGAATAGTTTAAAATAAAATCCAAGATTTTGTTTTATTTTTTTTACTTTAACCAACTATCAAATTAAATTTTATTAACCTATTTAATTACAATAGTACCTATCGCCTAAATATATTTAGTTTACAATACTTTTTTACCAGAAACATGGATGGCAGCATGCCGGATATACGGGATTGCGTAGCACCGGATAATAAAATTAAATATGTGATTATCAGTGGTAATGTGGCCAGTCGTATGGCCAGTTCCAGGTTAGACATGAGTAATTTATAGGCTGTTTTGCAATTTTTAAAAGATGAAGGTGGCAGTGTTGACGCCTTAAAATAAGGAATGGCATGAAAATTAAATCTTAGTCATAAGCGCTGCTATAATGGAATCATAAAAGACAGCTTTTCCCTATTCATATTTTTTTTCCGGACTATTTGAACTTGCTGAATAGCTATTCGCTTCTCAAGCTGTCCACAGGATTCATCAGGGCGGTTTTGATCGACTGGTAACTCACGGTCAGCATGGCTATCATCATCGCAACCAATCCTGCCAGTGCAAAATATCCCCAATGGAGGTCAATTTTGAAAGCAAAATCTGACAGCCAGCGATTGGCCAGGTATAAACTGAATGGAATGGAAATCAAAACCGCAAAGAAAACCGTCATGCCAAAATCCTGCGAAAGTAACCTTACAATAGTCCAGACCGTCGCACCCATTGTTTTACGGATTCCTATTTCTTTAGTCCGCTGCTCCGTCATGAAACTTGCTAATCCAAATAATCCCAGACAGGCTATAAATATCGCCAAAACAGCACTAGATAGCATTATAAAGGCAGACCGTTCTTCTTTTTCATAATTGCGCTGAAAATCCTGATCCAAGAAGGAATACATAAAGGGATCTGTGATTTCACTGCTTTTCCATATTGAAGCAGCAAAAGTCAGTATTTCATTGACATCCCCACCTTTGAAGTTTGCTATCAGGTGCCCGCCTCTATTTCCTCTGATAAACCCAAAAGGTTCGATTTTCCTGTGGAGGCTTCTGAAGTGAAAATCTTTGACCACTCCGATGATTTCATAGGTGTTCAGTTCTCCCCTCCATTCGTAATGCACTTTTCTTCCAACAGCTTCCCCGGTTGAAAACCCCAAAGCCCGAACCGCAGATTCATTGAGCACCATCACCGGATTTTCCGCAGTGAGTGCTTGGGTAAAGGCCTTGCCTTCCAATAATCTAAATCCGAAGGTTTCTAAAAAATCATCTCCTACCACTGCATTGGTGATGTTTACCGCCTCATCTACTGACTTGCCTTCAGCATAATAAAGCATGCTTTCAATGTTCTCAATTCCGGGATAAGAGCTGGCTACCGTTACGGATTTTACACCAGGATGCTGCAAAAGGCCTGATTTCAAAACCTCATATTTTCCAGCTGTAAATTCACTTTGAAGCGGAATGATCAGCTGTTGTTCTTTGTTAAAACCAAGGTCCGTCTTTTGAACATAAGACAGTTGCTGACTAAAAACGATGACCATCAAAATCAAACAGGCGGATACCGCAAATTGCAATACCACGAGTACCTTCCTCAGCGAAAATCCTGCCACCTGACCTCTGAACCTTCCTTTTAGTACCATTACCGGAGTAAAGCCGGAAAGGAAAAATGCCGGATAAATACCTGCCAAAAGGCCCGCTACCATCGCCACCAAAAAAAGGAAACTTATCGGGAAATAATTCTGATAAAGTAAGAGTTCTTTTCCTGTCAGTTGGTTGAAAAAGGGCATTAAAGTTAATGCCGCAATCAATGCAATCGTAAAGCCTAATAGAGAAATAAAGGTGGATTCACCCAAAAATTGGAATATCAATGCCTTTCGGTCTGCTCCGAGCAATTTTCGGATGCCCACTTCTTTGGACCGTTTTTCAGAACGGGCAGTTGCGAGGTTCATAAAATTGATACAGGCGATCAGAAGAATAAAAACCGCCACCGAACCGAATACATAAAGGTTGGTCAAATTTCCTGTAACACCAAGTTCATATTCCATATTGGATTGGAGGTAGATTTCCTGAAAGGGTTGCAGGATCAAAGATTTACTATAACTGCCCATCGCCTTGAGGTCCTCTCCACCATGGCGTTCAAAAAAAGGATTTAATTTACTTTCAAAAATTGATGGAACTGCATTTGGAGTAAGTTTTATATAGGTAAAAAAGATATTGTTGGAAGCCCAGTTGGTCATGGTTTTGATCGCATGGCCTACATCATTGTTATCCATGGATAAGTAATAATTGGCATTAATATGCGATTTGATACCGCTGTCATCAAATACACCTGTAATGCTGTATTCAAATTCCCCAAAAGGCAAACCAACCATCAATGGCTTGTTGATCGGATCTTCATTTCCGAAAAGCTTTTTGGCAAGTGTGGCTGACAAAATGATTGAATTTGGAGCAGCCAGTGCAACATCAGGATTTCCATCCAGAAAACGGTATTCAAAAACCTTAAAAAAGGTGGAATCAATGTAATACCCATTTGTTTCATAAAACTGTTTTTTTTCGCCATTGACTTCCACCTTCAGTAACATATCCTTTATACCGGGAAATTTCATTATCCTCGTGGAAGTTTCCACTTCCTCAAATTCATTTTTCAGGCCTTCTGCTAAAGGACCAGGTGAGCCGGCCCACCTTGCCTCCGAAGTTTTCAGGGCAACTCGGTAGATCCTGTCTTTGTCTCTGACATGGCGATCATAAGACAATTCATCTTGGATATACAAACCTATTAATAGGCATACCAATAGGGCCACTGTCATTCCCGATACATTGACTAAAGTAAGGACTTTGTGATTCCGGAGATTTCTTATCGCAATTTTGATATTATTTTTCCACATAATGATTTTGATTGGGTTGGAAAGGGCCAAAATATGAATCAGATTATCTGAAATAGCATCAAATTATCTAGGAAATAGTAATTACCAGTATCATGCCATTGAAATCCCTTTAAAACAGGGTAAAAACGTATTTATTGACTTTTTAAATTTTAAAAACCGGACAGAAATGGTCGGGATCGATCAAAAAAGGATTAAAAAAGGCTGGTTTAAGAGATGAAATCGAGCCTGCCTACCGCAGGCAGGCATGACGAGATCTTCACACACAGGGATGATTATAAAGCATGCGAGATTCCACCCCGATAAATCGAGGCAAGTTATGGCCGCTAAAAAACAATTATAAACATATGAAATTTTAGAAAGCCTGTTTTCTCCTTAACCGACAAGTAAGTATTGTTTTAAAAATAGAAAGAATATTCCTTCACCAGCGAATTATATCGTTATATTTGATCATTCACTATTTTAATATTTCACCGGGATTTTTTTGCGCGGACTTAAGGGAATGGAATGCTACAATGCACAAGCAATTTATGAAAATAATGCACCCATTGACCTTTCAACAAATATTGTTTTACGTTTATGACGTTCCGCCGGATCAGGCACTGCTGTGCAGATGGTTTGAGACCATCTCCGCTAAATCCTCCGGCTTTTATTTCAAATACAGAATCTCTAATATTGAATTTCAAAAACCATAGAAAACGGGTTGGAATCCTGGAAAAATTAAAAAGGTTACTATTGCACAACCACCCTGACACGACCTAGATTTTTGATTCTGGTGAATGGGGTGTTGGTATCTCCCTTTCTTTGGGAAGTTGCCCGCAAAGCCACGAAGTAAGTGCCAGGTTCGGGGTACTTGTGCTCAGCTTCAATTTCGAAGAGGCTACTTTCTGAAATGGTGGTTGCTGCTTTTACAAATTCACCATTGCCTTTAAAGTCCCATTCAAGTGCTACAATTGTCCCGCTGCCTTCAGGCAATTCAATTTGCGCAGCGAACTTTACAGATTCACCTGCATTTACAATCAACTTTGATGCCCCATTGGCTTCAAGTGTAATGACAGGCTGGATGCCCTTTCTTTCCCCAGCAGTTGCGGGGACCATTACTTGTCCATCTACTACCTCATAATTTGTACTAGGTGCCGGTTCAACGCCTTTTTCCACCCAATCGCTAAGATCCAGTAATGCTTGCTGAAGTACACCTAAGTAGCTCACAATATGATTGGGATCTCCGGCTGATGTCCGGTCCGCATGGCTGGCATGGTCGGTAAACCACACCCTGAAATGATCTCCGGTTTTTTCCCCCAGATTTTCAATCACCCGGTCTCGGTACCAATCAGCCTGCCATGGATACGCCTCACTGTCCCACAAAGACTCCAGCAAAATCATTTTTCCTTCGAATATGCCTGTTTGGACTGCACCTGAAGCTCCTCTGGTAAATATGGGCCCTAAAAGAAATGCGCGTTGAGGATAGATAGGCTCACCTTTCTCATCTCTGAACTGATCGTATACAGGGTATTCTTCGCCTGGAACCTGATGTCTGTGATAGGTTTGAGCGGCCAGAAAATTTGAATTGTCTACCAGGACTTTATCCCCAACTTCTATTTTAGCGGTCTCAGAAGGATCTGCCACACCAAGATAAACGATGTCTCCGTCGATAGCCTTCAACATCACTTTTCCGTCCTCTGCACTTCCGCTTTTGATCAGCAAATCTCCTCCCAAAAATTGTACTTGAGCCAACTCATCAGCTAACTGAAAGGCCACAGGCTCATTAATTTGCTTTTCGCTTAGACTTTGGAACGCAGCATCGGCCGTGCCACGTGCCTGGCCTGCGAGAGGTTCCACATTCAGCTCCATCCTAATCGCCTCACCACGGGTGATGATTTTGGAAACGGTACTTTCCTGCTGAATTCGGTCACCGTCAAAAGATTCCGGATGATCGTAACCCAGGTATCCGGGCGTAGTCCAGAATTTCTCGAAATATCCTGGATCAGCCGCTACCATACCCTGATATAGGACGGCAAACCCATGAATCCCCATATCCTTATGTGCATACCATGCCTTCGGCGGGAATCCCATTTTTGTCACCTCCTGCAGGGCTGCTTTCTCTTCCTCATTTAGCCCTCTGTACATATCTCCGCCTCCAGGCTCAACTGCATCGGCTATCTGGTGAAGTTTATGCTGAAGTATTCGCATGGCATGCATTCGGACGGTAAATACGTTTGGAATGGCCATGGGTGAGCCGACTACATAAGGAACTGCCCCATCCCAGACGCCTACCGTATTTTCTATTCCGCCAATAGTCCGGAATGCACCTCCGCTTCCTCCAAAGGCATAGCCAAACACCTGGTGATCTCCAAAAAGTCTTTTTGCCAGCTCCTTTGAATAATTGGCAGCTGCGGCATTCGCTTTATAGGCTCCTATGGTGGGGTCATTGGTATCCGACCGAACAGCCGGGTTCCACGGACCGCCACCATTCGTCTCTACAAAATATGCACCATTTGATATTGAAAAACCTATCTTATCCTCTTCACCTGTTTGTCCCTGAGATAGGGTTTCACTATCGGGTACAGGGGTGATGTAATGGAAAAAATGCCCCTCATATGCTTCTTTTTCTGGAAAATAAAAGGAAAATCTTGTCTCAGTCCCTTCAAACCCGCCATGAATGTAGAGGTGCCTGACAGGGGATTCCCGCCACTCTTCCAAGTCTATATAGGGCTTGGAAAACATTGGATCATTCTTCGGATTATATTTAGATGTTTGGGCTAGTAATTCCTGACCATGCGCCCATACCATACAGATCAAACTATAGAATAATATTTTTTTCTTCATTGCATTGTTGTTTTGAAATATTAGGTTCTCTTGTAACGCCCCAGATTCGTGACAGTACTTCTTCATCTTGCCTAGCAACTGAAGAACTAATTCACTTCCTCTGGCAGTTCCCGCACCGTGACAACGATGTTTTATTAGCTACGTTCATTTAGTAAATCTGAATTCTACTGAATTTATTTAAAAAACCGTCATTCCGAGGCTTAGATAGGGTTTTGAGCGGTGAAAGCCGCGGGAATCTCTAGCCAAATGAGACCGCCACATCCTTTCCCAGCTCCTATACCCACGACAAAGGGTTCGCAGTGACGATTCAATTGGTTTATATTGACGATCTTAATTCGAATTCATTTAATATTATTGTCTTTTGTCCCGCAACTTTTGGGCTTGCTTCTCAGAAATATGATTGTCCCTCATTTATTTCTTAATAGCCAGAAACATAATGCCATGCGCAGGAACCTGGATTTCACCGGCAGCAATCATTTGCCCACCTATAGCAGGGAGCGCGTGATCACTCGTCAATTCCAATACCGTTCCATTCAGGCGTACGGTTTTGCTTTGTAAAGAATCTGCGGTAAGCAGGAATTTTTCTGCGTCGACTGGCAAGGAAAATGAAGATTCCATGTCCTTAGGGTTTACGATCAATACCCCATAGCCATCAGAAAAACCTTTAAGGTTGTGCACGAAGATATCCAGCTCATCATGGGAGAAATCTGCTTCATATACTTTTGTTCCCATCAGTTTGTTCCACATCAATGCTGACCAGTAATTGGGGCGTGGATCTAATGTTTCGCTATCCAGCAAAGCATATTCACTTCTGGCCAGGGTATTGTGCATGACCACCTTCACACCCTCTTTGGCCAGTCTGCCCAGTTGCTCGAGATAACGGAATGAATCCAAATAGGTGACTGCCCAGGGATTTCCCCCACAGGCTGCCTCAGCAGTTTCCGTAAGCCAAATAGGGGCATCTGGTAAGAATTTGTCCCGGGCCTCCTCATAATACTTTAATCCCAGTTCTGTTTTGCTTAGCCATTCCTCGGAAAGCGCACCTTCGGGTGTTAATCCTCCCTGACATCGCCGGGAAACCCCGCCATAAAAATGGTAGGAAAAGATATCAAATTCAGGCTGTGGTTTTGCAGAAAGAATTTGATCAGTGGCCATATAGGCATCTATAGGAAGTATGCCACCTTCACCCGTCGACCCCGGGCCCAGAATCTTTATATCAGGGGCAGCCTTGTCGATGAATTTTTTGAACACCTCAAAATCCTGTGCATAATCAGCTGCGGTGTACCCCTCAGGGGCTCCACCATGACTTGCATGGGAGGGCTCATTGAACATTTCAGCAGCGGTAATTTCTCCACCGATAGATTCAGTGTAGTTAAGCAATGCCTGAACCTGATCAGGAGTCCAATGGCCATTGCGGTCTCTTATGCCCTCACTGATGGCAAAAGAGGTAACCAGTTTCGCATCCATTTCATTGACAAAATCAATTACGCCCTTCCATTCCTTTCTGGTTAGGACGGTTTCAAAACCCTCAGGGGCCTGCGTCATTTTTGGTTCGTCGTTATCTTGAAAATAGGTGGTATTGGCCCAGGTGCCGCTTATCCTGATGTACGCTGATCCCAATCCCCTTGTCAGTGTTCTTAATTTCTGATCATAAAGATCAATCGGTGAGATGCTGTGTTTTAACGCGGCAAAACCTTCTTTCTTTACTTTCTCAGGATCCAATAGTCCATAAGGCACCCAGAAATCACCGCCCACCACTTCACACATTTCTATATTGAAGGACTGGAACCTTTCATCAACTTCGGTAATAAAATGAAAATCGGATATTTCCAGCCTTGGAGGTTCAGGATTTTGCTGGGCAAATGCCGGTATTGCTAAAAGTGCGAGAAGAAGTTGCCAGGATTTACGAGTCATAATTTTCTTTTCTATAATTAAAATGGAGTCTATTTTTTACACTTTCATCTCAATTTCAAAGAATTTTGAGATGATTGGCATTACATGCTTTTCAAAGCTACCAAAATGAAAACGAAATGGTGTTCACTTTTCTTCGCCCGGGGCAAGTTGTCGTCCACCTGCCCGGGGCAAGACGTTCGTTTAAAATGGGCTGCTGTAAATCAGGTAATTACAGGACTCTTGTTTATCGCTAAAAAATATGGGTTTTTTTGTCATCTGTTCATGTTTTGATTTTCAAAGGTCAGATGGCCTGTTCCTGACCTTCTGGAGAATCTCGCCTTGATAAGCATCCTATTGTGTTGATAGGGTACCTTATGCCTGTCTGGACTTGCTACCTCAGACAGGCTCGAATTCATCAGATGATTAAATATTAGAAGGAGGAGTATAGCGGTTAATTGCTAGCGGTATTTCTATATTCAGAAGGAGTCAAACCGGTAATTTTTTTGAAAAAATTATTGAATGCTGTTTTGGAATTAAAGCCACATTCATAAGCAATCGCCACAAAAGACCAGGCCTGGTATTTAGGTGAGGCAATCATTTCTTTAGCTTCAGCTATGCGGTATTCATTGACAAAAGAATAAAAGTTTTTCCCCAAATGCTCGTTCAGTACCTGGGTGATATAGTGTTTTGGAATCCGGGTTTGTTCCGATATTTTGGCAATGGATAGTTCATTGTCTTTCCATGCCAGCGTTTCTTCCATAAACCGGGTCAATTGAATTAAATAGGCATTGGCTTGCTCATTCTTCAAGCCTGATTTTTGGTACTTCTCTGAGGAAAGGATACCCGCTTTATTTTCACGCCGGTGCAAAAATTCCTTTTCCGAATTAAGCGCTGAAGACAGCTGATTTTGCCTGAAACCCCAAAAACCCGCAATATAAACGAATACCAATAAAGATACATTTACCAGAGGCTTGATATCAAATTGGATATACCCAGTTTCAAATAGGGTAGTGGCTAAAATAATGAAATTTTGCACCACCATAAAGGAAATAACAAAGACCAAAAGCCAATTTAAGCTGTTCAGGTCTGACTTGAAAGAGTAAAGATCAGACCGTTGTTTCCTATAGTGCCTAATATTTCGAATAGCCAGAATCCCATAGATCCAAAGCAGAAGGATAAATATCGATCCTAAGCTGTTTCTTAACCAGTTGAGCTGGCCGTAATACTCCAGATCAAAATAAAAGCTTTCGATATCAGGATTTTTAAATAAAAAAATTAGGACAAAAGAAGCAAAAAAAGGGATTGAATGAAAATAATCTTTCCTTTGAAACCGCCCAAAATCTACCGAGACATATTTGGAGTACAAGTAAAGAAATGCCGGATAGGTAAGGGAGATTGGAATTGAATAATACCAGGTTTGCTGGGTTACCCCCTTAACTTCCTGGGCTATATTCAAGGCAAACATCCAGGCTATACAAACCATAAAGACAGCAAGGATGACATCAGCGATCTTCAAGGGTTTTTTCCAAAACATCATTATGGCTATAAAAGTAGCTTGAGCAAAGCCAATATAAACAACCGGGATTTCCATAGACCAAATGTAGCTATTCTTTACACAGGGTCAAGTCAAGGCCTTATGACTAGTATGATTTTTGAAATAACTCAAGACAGAAAAGGCTAAGATAGCCATAGAATTATTGTAAACCGAGATAGCTCCAAAGACACATTAGATTAACGGTACCGAATTCGATTTTAGATGATTTTTTTTTGTCGGGTAGTATCCTCCTTAAAATAGGCACGGAAATAACAATTCAAGTAAATCCCCCTTCAAAGGCGGATTTTGGATTCAATGGTTTCTAAGTAGTCGATTTAATGTGATGCCCCGGTAGCCCGGGCCGTATCATTTAGATCAGTTGCAAAGTAGTCTTTGACTAATCCGTTTCCACATCAACAACCAGAAGTATTCCGTATTAGTGGCCTGAACCGTGGAGGTAGACTAAATTAATTGGTAGCTTCATTTGAATTTAATTTGATTACCTTTAATCGCTTTTCAGCGATTTAACCGGATTGAGCATGGCTGCACGAACCGCTTGTGTGCTTACGGTCGCCATGGCTACTATGATCGCGACCATCCCGGCCAGGGGATAGATCCACCAGGCTATTTCGACGCTATAGGCAAATCCTTCCAACCACTCATTCATTACATACCAGGTAACCGGTGTCGCAATCACAATAGCCACCAGTACAAGTTTGATAAAATCCCTGGACAGCAAAGTCACGATACTCGAAACTTCCGCTCCCAGTACTTTTCTGATCCCGATTTCCTTGGTCCGGATTTCAGCTGTATATGTTGCCAACCCGAATAGTCCCATACAGGCAATCAATATGGCCAGCACAGAGAATGCTGAAAATATTTTTCTGAACCTGATATCTGCATGGTATTGCTTGTCAAAATCTTCCTCCAGAAAACTATATATAAATGGCCGGTGGGGCGCAAGCCTACCCCAAATCCTTTCCACTTCCGCAACGGTTTGTCCTAGATTTTCTGGTTTTAGTTTGATCGATAAATACCTGCTTGCTCTGGCTTCAAAAGGCAGGGTCAAAGGCTCAATATTTCGGTGTAAGGAAATGAAATTAAAATCCTTAACTACCCCGATCACTTCACCTGATCTTCCCCATTGCTCAAATTTCTTACCAACGATGTCTGCTGGATTCGCATAGCCATATTGCCTGGCTGCGGCTTCATTGACCACCAGTGCGGAGGTTGAGTCCGAAGGAAAATCCCTTGAATAGCTTCGGCCTGCAACCAATTCCATGTCAAAATGGTTGATAAAATCAATTCCAACCTGAAAGATGGCCTGACCAATTTGGGTCATTTCTCCATCGGCATGTTGTATGGTCGTGCCAGCATTTGGGAAATAGCTGCCCGGAACGCTTCTCGAGAAAGCTGCTGAAATAATGTCCGGATGGGCTTCTAATTCTGCAATCAAGGCACTAGACTTTGCATTGACAGCATCATCATAGTTGTAGTCCAAAACCAGCATTTGCTCTTTATCAAAACCCAGATCCTTATTGAGCAGGTGGTTCATCTGGGAATAAACGATAATCGTCCCAGCTATCAGCAATATGGAGAGACTGAACTGAAAGACCACCAGCCCCTTCCTGAGGTTTACCCCACTGCTGTTGGTCACCGATATTCCCTTTAAAATCTGAACGGGCCTGAAACCTGAAAGCACAAAGGCCGGATAGGAACCTGCCAACACTCCGATAGCAAGCAAGATGACCAGCAAAACAGGTGCATTTTGCCAATTGAGGTAGTTAAAGATCACAATTTCTTTGCCTGTCAGCCCATTCATCAATGGGGTTGCCACCGATATAAAAACAAGGGAGGCGAGCATGGCGAAAAAAACGATGATGATGGATTCCCCCAGAAACTGGAAAATCAAATGCATTCGTTCTGCCCCAATGGATTTCCGTATGCCTACCTCTTTTGCCCGCTCCATCGACCTGGCTGTTGAGAGGTTCATAAAATTGATCATGGCAATGACCAAAATGAAAATGCCAATGACTGAAAACACATAAATATTGGACAAGCTCCCTGTTTCTCCGGGTTGCCGGTCGGCATCGGATCGCAGGTAAAAATCTGCCATCTTTTCGACCTTAATGGTATACAGCGGATCATCTTGCCTGGAAGCCAAAAAATCAGGAATTTTTTGCTCAAATGATGCCAGATCAAAGTTATCATTTGCCAGAAAATAGGTGTAAAAGTCCACATAGCCCCAGCGATCAAAAACCTCAGGCCAGTATTGACGGAAGGTACTCAGGGAAAGCAGCATGTTGAAACTAAAATGGGAATTGGCGGGTACGTCGGCAATTACCGCCGTTACCGTATAATCACCGGCGTTTGACCTTCCTGGCGAGTCACTGCCCTTCAAGGTTTTTCCGATCGGATTCTCATTACCGAAATACTTTTTGGCAGTACTCTCTGTCATGACCATGCTGAAAGGTGCCACCAAAGCGGTTTTGGGATCACCTTGGATTACTTCCCAGCTGAAAATATCAAAAGCGGTGGAATCCATAAAAAACACACCCTCTTCCTGATAGGAATTTTCGCCATCGGTCAATAAAATATCCGAACTGCCGGAAAACTGAACAACTTTTTCAATTTCGGGGAAATAGCTTTTGATCGCAGGTCCTATGGCAGCATTGTGCCAGACCCAAAAAGGATTTGCCCCGGCATTTTCTGGTTGATCGGGGGAAGAAAGTTTGCCATGAGTAATACGGTAAATCCGATCGCTATTTTCATGATAGGTATCCACAGACAGTTCATCCTGCACATAAGTGAAGATCAGAAAACAGCAAGCCATTCCCAGTCCCAGTCCGAAAATGTTGATAAAGGTGTAGCCTTTGTTTTTGAGGAGGTTTCTCCAGGCGATTTTAATGTAGTTTTTCAGCATTGTTGAAGCGGTTGCAATTTTTAATTGTCATTCACAGTACCTTAGCGAAATCATTGGTCCAATTCTATGGGTTTTTTGTAGAAATATTTTTTATAGCCACCTGGAGCCTTCACTTGGAAATCTATTGCCATGAAACTTCTATCCTCCGGCTTAAACCTTTATTACCAGTACCGTGCCACCGGAAATCTTTGCTGAGAGTCAGAAAAGCCATGTTTTGCAGTTATCCTTTTCTATAAACCGAACAAATTTGTCCGCCAGTGGGCAATGGTTAAATTCCTGGATAAGGTCGTATTTCGTTAAACTTTTCCAAAGTTTCAAACTTTGGAAAAGTTAGTCGCCTTATATTCTAAATGAATTACAAGGTCAAGGGACCTTTCTATTTTATCTTAAAATCTCTTTTTTCTACAAAGGTTATCGGTACAAATTGTTCGGTAGGTGCACCAATATAATAGAGCATCCAATTGGGATCCTGATGAGAAAGCATTTCAGAGATGCAATCTGCACGGTGTCCCCGGGGATTCTGACAATCATCCCAATAAAACAATTCAACTTTATAGTGTAGTGATTGCTTTTGGTTATTGATGGTCACCTCAATGTTGATATCCTGCTTTCCAGGAGCTGTTGGGATAGGTATGGCGATGTGGGTCATGATCATTAGGATTAAGTGATAAGGATTAGACCGTAAAAACGCATAAAATTATTAAGGTCTAAAGGATAATTTGTATTAATCGATTTTTCTGAATGAGGTACAATGAAATACGAGCTATATAAACTATCGCAACTATATTAATGCCATTATTTAAGTCTGGATTAATCGGTTAAACCCCCATTTCTGTTGCTGAAGGATCATCAACCGGACAAAATTGTTCGTTGACGGGCATATTTAATGGTCTTTTTAAACGGCAGGCCATTATATGGGGTAGCAGGTTGCGTTTTGCCCACCAAGAAGCCATCCTTGCGTTAATTCAACTAATTCCAATTTATTTTTTGTATTTTGTTCTCGGAAGCTTATTTACTCAGCCCAAACTTACCGTTAAAGCAACAATAATGAACCAGACATTTTACAAAATCAGCCTATTCTTTAGCGGTCTTATCCTATTGGCAGGGCTGGTTCAGGCCTATTTCTATTTTCAAATCGGAACAAAAATATACGGTCTTGAATCCTTTATATACTGGTTTCTGCTTTTGAATGGTACTTCAATTTTATATCACGTCATTTTGTTGAAGTATTTTTACTATAAGAAATTCCAGTATTCCTTTTTGTCATTTTCTTTGGTTACCCTGGCTGCTTTTGTCTACGGTTTAATTGTATTCCAAATGTTATGGTCAAGGGAAACCTCAAATTATTTACCTGTGACATTTTTGATTTTGGCAGGTTCGGGGATAATTTATGGGCTAACACTTATACTCTCTCGGGCTGCTGAGCGACCCTGGTTAAAATTGGGAGGGGTTTTAATTTTTGTAATCGACCTTTTCCTTTTTACCACCTTAACCTGGTCTTTGCAGTACCCGGGCAGCATATCGAATTTGGAAACATACCAAGAATGGGCAGCCCAAATAGGGCTTTTGGTTCCGGTATTTTACCTGTTGAATTTTTCGTCTGAATTAAAAAGATTTAAGTTTGTAAATGAAGAAACCAAGCTTCAAAATACCTTTAATGTCATTTTTGGGGCTATTGGTGCTATTTCCTTGATTTTGGTTTTGGTGGTCGGTTCTCAAATTTTTAATACGGTTCAATGGTTTGCTCAGCAACCTCAAAGGGCTCAGAAATTGGCCGAACCCTTTGATGCAAGAATTTATGTCAGTGAAAATGGGGATACCCTGAAGTACCGGTTGATGAAGCCTGAAGATCCGGCGCCACAAAAGAAGTATCCTTTAGTAATTGCGCTTCATGGAGGTGCAGGATCCGGAACAGAAAACCTGATCCAGGTGGATGGATCCTGGACAGCCCAGTTTCTGGCCAAACCCTCGAATAGGGAAAAATATCCCGCCTACCTTTTTGTACCTCAATGCCCTCCCGGATCCAGTTGGGGCGTTGTTCCGAATATTCCAGTGGTGGATGAGCTGGTTTTTGAGGCAATAATTTCACTGGAGGCCGAGTTTTCTATTGATAAAACCAGACGCTACGTGATGGGTGAATCACTGGGGGGATATGGTACCTGGCATTTTATAAGTACCAGACCTAAAATGTTCGCTGCTGCAGTACCGATCTGTGGGGGTGGCAATCCAAATTTTGCCCATAAAATTAAGGATGTTCCGATCTGGGCATTCCATGGGGCACAAGACCGTATTGTTCCGGTGGAAAGTTCCAGAAAGATGATTGCTGCCTTAAATGAAGCTGGTGGAAACCCCTTATATACTGAGTTTGCTGATGAGGGACATATCATTTCTGAGTCCTTTGAAAATACCGAAGGTTTGCTGGACTGGGTTTTTGCCCAGCAACTTTCCAGTGATTAATTTTTGGAATTCCTGGCTTAGGTTTCCTACTCAATCCGGAATGCTTTTGAAGTATTATTCTGAAGAATCCTGGAAATGTTTAAAAAATGCAAAAGAAACCCCCTTACTTTTTTTTACATCATTGACATTCATTCTTCAAACAGAAACATCTGCTCAATTGGGAGTTTAAACAGTTTAGACATCTTAAAAGCAGTGGGTAGGCTGGGATCAAACTTTCCCTTTTCGATCGCATTGATAGTTTGTCGGGATACGCCGATAATTTCAGCAAGATCCTCCTGCGTCATATTCCTGGCGGTTCGTAGGTCTCTGATTTTATTTTTCATTGATAGCGTCGACTATTTATCAATATTGAGGTCAGATAAGTTAGTCCGATAAACATGACCAGGATGCTGATTTGAGCATCTTGACTGATCAAATTTGTGGTGTCCAGGAGGGAATAGGACATTCCAAAAATGACAGCCAAACCCAGGGTGATGCCCAGCGATTCAAGATGGATTTTTTTCTCAAGTTCATCAAAATGGTTGAACAGGTCCCGGTTGGCAAGAATCATTAAGATGCCATTCGCAAAGTTAACGATGATCGCAAAAGGCGTCAGAAATGGATGATGGTCCCAAATAAACTCAGGTCCAAAAGTGGCGATTGCCATGGTGGCTACCCAAGTCCAGGTCCATATGGCTAATTTTTTTATTCTTTTGTTTCGTTCCAGTTTCATTGTCTTCATAATTTTTATGTAAAGTTTGCTTTACAAAAGTAAACAAAACTTTACAAAAGTCAAGTTTTGTTTACATTTTTTTCTTGAATTTGGAAACAGTGCGCTGGATGTACGCTTCCTGATCTAAGTTGTAAGAACACCGGATCGTTCTCTAAACAGAAAAAATCAATTCTTGTAAGAAAAATAAAAATGAAATGAAAAAGTCGGTACCTTTACCTAATGGATAAAGTTTTGAAAGTTAAATCTTCTGACGCTAAAAATTCAGATAATTCCTATTGGTCTAAAAAATGCTACCAGGAAAGGTTGGATGGAATTGAATTTTTTAGGGACCAGTACAATAACTTTGTTTAAGATGCTAAGCAAAGACTTCAAAGAGTTTGTACAATTACTTTCCGACAATGAGGTAAAATATTTGATCTTTTATAGACCCATTATTGAAAAGAGACTGTACCTACTTACTTACTTGTTAAATGGCCAAATTCATCCCAGTTTTTAGACGCTTTATGCTGATTTCATTTACCATCCTCGTTATTTTTGCTACTGCAGCTCTGCTTTTCCTGCAACAACCTCAATTTGGCAAAGCCCCTCAGGGAGAGCGGCTGGAACGGATAAAGCAATCACCTAATTATAAAGAGGGTAGCTTTAAAAATTTGTACCACACACCCTTTCTTTCCGAGGGGTATTCCATGACCAAAATAACGCTGGAATTTATTTTTAAAAATTTTCCAAGAACCAGCCCAATGGATACCGTTCCAGGCATAAAAACTGATCTGAAAGCTGTACCAAAGGATGAAAATATCCTGATATGGTTCGGTCATTCTTCTTATTTTATTCAGTTGAATGGGATTCGGTTTTTAGTGGACCCTGTATTTTCCGGAAGAGCATCCCCTGTCCCTTATTCTACCCAATCCTTTGCAGGAACTGATATTTATACAGTTGAGGATTTTCCGGAAATTGACTACCTGCTTATTTCCCATGACCATTATGATCATTTGGATTATTCCACCATCCTAAAGTTGGAGCCAAAGATCCACCAGGTGGTTTGTGGGTTGGGAGTTGGCGAACATTTCGAATATTGGGGTTATGATCCGGCTAAAATCGTGGAAAAAGATTGGGACGAGCGATTGAAAATAGGGGAGAACTTTACCCTCCATACGGCCACATCCCGGCATTTTTCAGGCCGAAGCCTAAAACGTAGCAACACCCTTTGGATGTCTTTTGTGTTACAATCAAAGGATTACACCTTGTATGTCGGCGGCGACAGTGGATATGACACCCATTTTAAAGAACTTGGTAAGAAATTTAGTGGCTTTGATTTAGCTATTTTGGATAATGGGCAGTACAATGAAGGGTGGAAAGAACTCCATATGTTTTCTCATGAGGTACTTCAAGCCGGAAATGACCTAAATGCAAAGCGCATCATGCCTGTTCATTCAGGAAAATTTAAATTGGCAAATCACCCCTGGGACGAACCTTTGGAGACAATTGTAGCCCTCAATGAAGAAAATTTTCATTGCCCGATTGTAACCCCTAGAATTGGCGAAGTGGTGATACTGAACGACAGCACGCAGATCTTGTCAAGGTGGTGGAGGGGCATGAAGTGAAAAAACCACTATGATTTTTCTGGTTCTATAATTTATGTCTTGTTTTTATGGCGTTTGCCCATGCTGACCATGAGGGGAAACCAGCGCACCTGGTAAAGCTGTTTAAATAATCACAAACTTATTTTTCCATCACGATCCCCTCAAAATCTCCCAGTTTTTCCAACTCAAAAATTAACCTGCCATTCTCATAGGTAAAGGCTACCTCTTTTTCATTGACCATGCTCCAGATGCGAGTAGGCTTAAAATAAGATTTTTCAGGATGTTGTTTGGTTTAAAAAACAACACCAACATTTATTTTAATGTGGATCAAACCTTCAACATCCCCCGAAACCCTCTGGCTCCATAGTAGGATTCTGCCCCATTGTGGTAAATGAATACCCGGCCAAAACGCCAATCTCCGAAGATGGCGCCTCCCAATTTCCGGATATCAGCTGGTGTTTTTATCCAACTAGAGGTTTTGGTATCAAATTTTCCAAACTGTTGCAGTGCCTGGTATTGTTCTTCCGAAAGGAGCGATATGCCCATTTCTGCTGCCATGCCAAGAGCGCTGTTTTTGGGTTTATATGTCTTGCGTGATTCAAGGGCTTCGGGGTCATAACAAAGGCTCCTTCGTCCTTTAGGACTTTCTGGGGAGCAATCAATAAAAATAAATTGTCCCCCTTCATCTGTTATATTGAGCACATCAGGTTCCCCTCCCGTTTCTTCCATTAAAAGCAGAGACCGGAGTTTTTCGGGATGGGCCAGCAGTTTTTCTTCAACAGGCTTCCATTCAAGGCCTTGGTGGCGCTGCCTATTTTTCTCAAAGCGGTTTTTCAAGGTGCTTAATAATGGTTCGGTTTGTTCTTGTGAAATTTTCATATTAAAGATGGTAAATTGAAGTTTGGATAGAATTCGCCATTTAGGTACACAAATATATTTCAATAAAATAATAAGTATGGGTTATTCCTCTAGTTTGTCTGTTCATGGGAGATGTCAAACAGGTATCAAAGCGACTCCTTCTTGTCGCGCTGCCGTGGTACCGATTTTAGGGATAAATCGTGAGGGGTGCTCCGCAGGCTTATGACCTGCCCCGTCTCACCTGGCCAAACCCATTGACCGATAATCCAACCCTACAATCCAATCCCGATCCTAAATCCAGGGCTTACCTGTTTGAAAAATCCATTGAAATAAAGCTGTGGCGATACGGTGATATGTTTGCCAACCTGCCAGTTTACACCCAGTCTATGGGTGTTGGGAGCAAAAATATCACCGCTTCTTTTGGTCAGGGTTCCTATCTCAATCCCCAACCAATTGGGTTTGTCTTTTTGGTTGGAAAAGTTTCGTCTATACCCTAAGTTGGTGAAATTGTTGATCACAGCCCTGTTTGCTTCGTCGAACGCGAACATCAGGTTGTTGGAGATATAAAATTGGTTTTTAAGGATGCCTTTGTGGTTCAGTTGCAAGCCGATTTCCCCCGTAAAATCTGTAAGAAATTTTCCCCTATATACATTGGCACCTACGCCAGCCTGTAAGCTCAGCATATCAAAATGTCCAGTGTGCCTGTCTTCCTTTAAGACGATATTGCCAGTTGGGTATTCCGGTTGAAATGCCAAATACCTTAAAAACCGGTGCTTTTCCGGTAGTTTCTCCGTGATGTCAGTCAGTATCCTGGTTAAATCCACCCTTTCCAATTCCTCGATATCGTTGAATCCGATGATTACCTGATATTTATCCAGCGCATCATGGAGGTGCACCCGGTTGGGGAAATTTTCTGACATGCCTTTTTCGGCAGATAAGCGGAAGCTTTTGATTTTGTCATTTTCAAGGATGTCCAATTGTTTTTGATACTGGTATTTGATGGTGTAAGCTGTGGAAGGGACCATCCCTTGGATTTCTTTTAACCTGGATTGTAGATCTTGAAGGATGGATTGCAGTTGGTCCCCTTCCACCAAATGGTGGTAATCCTTTGTTAAAATCATCATATCCAGGGTGTCGTTATTCTGGTATAAAATGGTATCTGTGTAATTGTCCGAAGTTTGTGAAATGGCATCATTGAACGAAAGAAGGCCAACGAAGGCAAAAATGATTAGTGATTGAGATTTCATAAGTATAATTGGTTTAGTTTATTACAATTTAAGGTGGAGGATCGGGGATTGATGCTGGCTATGGGAAGGATAACCGCCACCCATTCTGATCTTCAGTTTGGATGGTTGCTTTCCCTTTTTTTCGGATAGCATTTGTTTATCGATTGCTTTCGTCTCTGCAATCAATTCCCGGAGGTCCAGGTATGGGAGGGCTATTTTCGGTTGGAAATCCTTCAATGGTGATACAATTACTGGTAAAGGAATAGCCAAGCTGATGTTGACTTTTTCGATTTCTGGTTTTGGGAGGTCAAGACCTTGAACCGGTGTATCGTGTGGTGCTTTCCTGGCTGCTGGAATGGGTGCAGTCAAGCTATCACTTTCCACCCCATCGGTTGGTGAATCATCGTAAAATAATCCTTCATTAGCCAGCGCAGGAGGGGACATTTCTTTGACGATTTGGGCCTGCAGAATATCCAGTTCTTCTTGTGTGGTCGCCAGTTTCAGCATTAGTAAAACTACCACCAAGAACAAGCTGACAGATGCCGCCAATGCCGAGATCAAGCCCCATTGGATGGCCCTTGATTTTTTGGGCTTTTCTATGCCCTCCCAAACCCTGGATTTGCCTTTGGAAGCCAATCGGTCATTTATTCTTTCAGACTCAATTAAGCCCTTTTTGAGGATTTCATCTATGCTATCGTACCGCATCGCTGTTCTTTTTTTTAAGTTTTGTGACCATAAAATTCCTGGCTTTGCTAAGTTGGGATTTGGAGGTATTTTCATGGATCTGCAACATCCCGGCAATTTCTTTATGGGTATATCCCTCGATGGCAAACAGGTTGAAAACGGTCCGGTAGCCTCTGGGCATTTCCTCTAATACCTGTTGTACCTTCTCCAAATCCAACAAGTCCCCGCTATCTATTATAGGTACATTTAGGCTCAGGATTTCTTCCTCTTCCTGGAACAACAAGGCCTTCTTGCTTTTGAGGAACCGGATGGACTCATTGATCACCACGGTGGTGACCCATTTTTGAAGACTTCCTTCCCCTCGGTATTCAAATTGGCCGATGTTTTTGAAAATCCGGGTAAAGGAGACAGAAAGCACATCTTCAGTGTCATGGTGGTTGCCCAGATAGCGCATGGCCACATGAAAATTGCGGCGGTAATACCTGTCAAAAAGGTCTCTTTGTGCGCTGTGTTCTTTTCGGACACATCCCGATATGATTTTCTGCTCTTCCAAATGTTTGTGTGGTTTTCAAAAGTTGGAACCGGAAAATTTAAGCAGACGTTGCCTGTAGAAAAATTATATAATGTGAAAAGATGTTAAGGGGAGTAAAGGTGGAATACAATCCTGGGTATTTACTTTCTAAATTGAAATCACGCTAAATGACGGGGTCATCAAAACGAATACCATTGAGCGGAAGCAAATGTTAATTCTTATGGCAAATGCTTCCCAAATTTCAATATGATTTCATTAAATTTACAATGAATAATGACAAAAGGACCTTATAATGGAAGATTGGAAACAACGCATTACCATCAACCCCAATCAATGTGGGGGGCGGCCATGTATCAGGAATATGAGAATAAGGGTAATTGACGTATTGGATCTGCTTGCCGCAGGTCTTAATCAGGAGCAAATTTTAACGGAGTTGCCTGATTTGGTAAATGAAGATATTGAGGCCTCGATCAAATATGCACGTGGCAAAATTGACCACCCTGTTTTCGCCGCATGACAATTTGGGTTGATGCACAACTTTCGCCTTCCATTGCCGCCTGGATCAACCGGACATATTTACACATACGTGCCAAATCGGTGCGATCCCTCGGCCTTCGTGATGCTGATGATCAAAAAATTTTTAACGCAGCAAGAAGTCCTGATGTAGTGGTAATGAGTAAAGACGATGATTTTGTTCAAATGCTGGAAAAAAATGGTCCTCCCCCAAATTAATCTGGATAACATGT
The DNA here is from genome assembly GCF_011290685.1 of Cyclobacterium plantarum. Taxonomy (GTDB): domain Bacteria; phylum Bacteroidota; class Bacteroidia; order Cytophagales; family Cyclobacteriaceae; genus Cyclobacterium; species Cyclobacterium plantarum. The sequence goes on along the minus strand of NZ_JAANYN010000002.1, from coordinate 377,603 downwards.
GGTAATACCACCAATTCTAAAATGAGAGAAATTTTATCAAAGACGCTATCCCAAGCGTTCGAGTGTTTGGAAAAAGGAGAATCGATGGTTGAGATCTGTGAAATAAAATGATAAACAGACGGAATTTCTTTAACATTTAAGGGTTTAATCGGTTTCTGCTATCTGCTTCAATTTTTCCAAAGCCTTAGGGTAGGTGCTGTCAAAGTAGGCCAAATGTTCGTCCGTAATATCTACTTCTACAATCACCCTGGTTTTTTTTCCGATTTTTTCAAAACGGTAATTCTCATGTCCTCCTGCCCACTGTTCCACCTGTGGGCCCGCTGTGATTTCCTTGTCCCCATCCAAAATTCCGTAATGCTGGATGGAAATAAACTCGTTCGGAATATTTTCGGCTATTCGGGCCACCATACCACCCCGGTTACCTTTGTCATCTGTCCCAATAAAGTAGATTTTCTGCCCTTTTTCCCAGCTACCTTCATAAGTGGAAGTGGGGTTAAAAAGTGCGGTCCATTGTTCATAGGTGCTTTTATCGCTCAGTCCCAGCATGGTATCAAATACATTTTCCACTGGGGCGTTGATTTCGATTATATATTGCTTTTTTTCCATGCTGCGATATTTTATATAGTTTTTAAGTTTTTCCCCACAACCTATCCTTTCCAAATTTAGCCATTTGATTATTAAAGCAGAGGGTGTAAAAGCGTCAATATGAAGGGTAAATAAGGACATGTCGGTGGCAATCTCCGGTATTGATCCTCAGATAGGACGCTTTTATTGAGCTTAACTTTGAGGAATCAGGAAAGGCAGCACCATGAGTTCCCGGAACTATTACACATTCTGCCCGAAGGTCAGCAAATTGTTATCTGGATCGAGCAGGGAGAATTCCTTTTGCCCCCAGCCCTTGGCTGCCAAATGCCCATTTGGATGAATGGGTATGTTTTTATCAAGGAATGCCTGATAAAGCTGCTCAATATTATCTGTCCTGATGTAAACCTGCCCATAATTTTCTTTGGGATCCAAATCCGGAAATTCAAAAAAATGAATTTGAATTTGGTCTTTTTGCAGCATCAGGTAACCCTCATAATCTTTTTCTCCGAATACGTCAAATCCCAGCCGCGAATAGTAGGCCAATGTGATTGCTTTGTCCCGCATGGGTAATTTAGGGTGAATGAATGTGAACATGGGATTAGGGCTGGTGAACACTAAATTACCTAAAATTATTATAATTTTAATAAATTTAGATTTTCTGTATAGAAGTTAGGATATATTCAATGAAAAAACATGAAATAACGGAAATTTATTTTCAGGATTCCGCGGAATGGAGGGCATGGCTGGAGAAAAATAATGACAAGGTAGCTGGTGTTTATTTGATTTTTTATTCGGTTGGCCATGGAATGCCATCCATGCGCTGGGAAGAGGCAGTGAAGGTGGCCTTGTGCTTTGGATGGATTGATTCAACAGCCTATAGTCTTGGAAATGGCAAACGCAGACAATATTTTACCCGGCGCAAACCCAAAAGCGGTTGGAGTGCCATCAACAAAGCCTACATTAAAAAACTTATTGCAGAGGGATTGATGCAGGAAAGTGGTTTGAGATCCATTGAAAAAGCAAAGGAAAATGGCAGTTGGAATCGTTTGGACGATGTGGAAAACGGAATTATTCCCGAGGATTTGGAAGCGGCTTTCACAATTCATCCGAATGCCTTTGAAAATTTCAAGAATTTTGCACCATCGTACCGGAAAAATTACCTGCATTGGCTGCACCAGGCCAAACGGGAATCAACCAGAGCCAAAAGAATTAATGAAATCATAGAACTTTGCAGCAGGAATATCAAATCCCGGCAGTAAACCTTTGGGGTCTTTGGGACCCCTAAGGTTTTTTAAGGCATCACTTAAGGATTTAGGAAAAATCTTTTTAATATTTAATTTTTGCAGGAATTTCTTATTAGAATTCTCGTAAGCATTCACGGAGAAGACCTTCGAGGTTTGAGAAACCTCAAAGGTACCAATCCAAACCTTTTAGGTCTTCAATTAAGGAATTGATGAAAAATATCACCGTAAATTCAGAGTAACTATTGGACTTCCTACTCAACTTACCTGTGAAAGATACGCCAGAGAAATTTATCTACGATTGAATCGTAATAAAATGATTTTATCGTAGGTTTTTTCATTTTGGTTTTCTACCTTTATCTTATGGAAGAACTAATACCACAGGAAGAGCAGGCAATGCGCGTTTTTTGGAAAGTTGAAAGGGGGGTGGTCCGGGACATTCTGGATCGTTTACCTGAACCAAAGCCACCCTATACCACATTGGCCTCCACCATCAAATCACTGGAAAAAAAGGGTTTTTTGGGACATAAGACTTATGGTAAGACGCATGAATACTTTGTGCTGGTAGAGCAATCAGCCTATAAAAAGAAAAAGTTTAATGGGATTATTAGGGATTTCTTTGACGGATCGGTTGATAATGTGCTTTCCTTTTTAGTGAAAGAAAAGAAACTTACCAAAAAAGAATTGGAGGAGTTAAACCAACTTATTGAGAAAGGAGGCAAATCATGAACCCTTTTTGGAATTACCTTTTTGAAGCAAGTATTGGCACTGCCTTGGTTTGGTTGGTCTATATTTTAATTTTTAGAGGGCTCACATTTTTTGGATGGAACAGGTTTTTTCTTTTGGCGGGGATGCTAATTTCAATATTGATGCCTCTTATTGAAGTCCCACTTTTTCCAAACAACACCCTTCCGGGTCGGGATATAATTTATTCTTTTAATCAATTGGAGGTAGCAATCCGCGACTCGACTACCTTTTCATCGGCCTGGAATCCTTTGTTGATGCAGGTAATCCTTTATGCTTATTTTGGCGTAGCCGCATTAAGAATTTCGGTTTTTGGAATTGGAACCATTTCGTTATTTCAAAAAATCAGAAATGCGAAAGAAAAAAAACTTCAGGAAATTGGAATTTATATGCATCCGGACTTCAAACCTGCCTCTTTTTTTAATAAAATTTTGATGCCATCATTTGAACCAGACAATAATTTGCACTATCAGATTTTCCTTCATGAATCAGCTCATGTTCGATTGAAGCATTCCTGGGATCTCCTGGCTTTACATTTAATCAAATCCATATTTTGGATCAATCCATTTGTATATCTAATTGAGAGGAACGTTAGAGAAGTTCATGAATTTCAGGCAGACAGAAAAGTAATCCAACAAATTGCATTCAAAGATTATTGTCAGCTTTTGGTGAATAATTTGAGTCAAAGTAGCAACAGCCATCTAATCAACAGTTTTAATCAATTTCAAATCAAAAATCGAATCGTTATGATGAACAAACGCAGATCAACAAATGAGAACAAGTGGAAATACTTTATTGGTATTCCTCTTTTGGTATTGGTGCTAGGTTTATTTTCTCTGAAAATGACAGGGCAAGAGGATAATGTAACCGGAACCTGGCTAGGCTCTGATTTTGAGTTTACATTAAATGAAGGACCGGATTTAAAGGAACTGATTGAAGGGGGTAAAAACCTGCATGTGGATGGTAAACTTATCCTAAACCAGAATAATACCTATCAAATATTAGATCCTACAGGCACAATGAATGGCAAAGGGAAATGGAAGCTTGAGTCAAAAAATCTTAAACTAACCAGCCAGGATGGCCATGTTGTGGCCTACCAAATCGAGGAAATATCCAACGCTAAAATGATCACCAGTCATCAAGTTTCCATGGAAACCCCTGAGGGAACAATTTCCGGAACCATACGGCTTACTTATGTAAAAAGATAAAAAAATTTACAGCCATCTACGATTGAATCGTAGATGGCTATTGAATTTAACCCAGGACTCATATGGCAGCGTTTTCAATGTTTTATCTTATGCTTGTAGCATTTTTAAAGGGAATTACGTCTTAGTATCAAAAGGAAATACTAATTTTACTTAAAATTCCAAAACAATGAAAAACAGGACCTGGACAATCATCCTACTTTTGGCCCTAGTGTCGGCTTGTACCATCGATGGAGAAGAGGGCAACCCTGATGATTTGAAAATGGTAAATCAGGGCAATGTGGTACTTGAGCTTTCCGATATTGATTATTATGATTTTTCCACCCATGTCGTTTACCTAAAGGAAAACAATAGATTAGAGGGAGATTTTGGCCAACTACAGGGTGCCAACATGGTGGTAAATGGATCGGAGGTTTATCCCCTAAAAATCCATGAACCATATTTGGCGACGATGTCTGTTGGGCCTCATATTAAAAGCTTGATCGATGTTTTTGGTGATTTTGCATTTCGGATCAGCTTTGGCGATTTCCCGGATGGGGCCGGCAGCAGTATTCAAGACCCCAGAAGCGACCCCAGAATTATTTCAGCTTTAAAGAAGCAAAATAAGTACAGGGCTGGCCTTTCGATAGATACCGAATCCATAATTCGGGAGGGAAATCAGCTAAAACTTAAAATAAAACTAAGGAATCTTGACAACCAGGACTATTACTTTTTAGATCCTCATAAAATGGGTGAAGGTCTGTTTCATTACTTTTCAAACGGACTGGAGTTTTTTGACCCGGTACAAATGAAGTACCAGCAAAATAGAATCCAACATGAGCAACCAGAATCCAGCCAATTCTGGTCTTTAGATTGGATGTCTGTCATCAAAGGAAAGGAAAGTAAAACATTCGAATTTACCTATCCTTTTGAGAATGTTCCCACAGGTAGAGATCTGAAATTTTCATTTACTTTTCCAAGTCCCGAACTTAGCATAACACAAAGATCAGATCTGGATCAGGAAGGCGGCAGGATTTGGCTGGGTAATGTGGGAACCGAATTGATAAAGCGGTTTTGAAAGATACAGTTTATTGAATGGGGCAGGAATTAATCTTTCTGCCGCTATTTTCATGGATTGGTTAGCACAACTTCAGTTGTTGGTGTCTTACTTCTGATGATTTTTAAGTTTATTTGTTTTTTCAGCAAAAGACTAAACCATGTAGGAATTACCTGCAAAAAACATATTGTCTATTTTGTTTTGAAAACCCAATATTAAAATAAGGTTCAGAAAGAGGAAGATGCATGAAATTCTTTTACAATCCATTAGAATGATAGCAAAAATTTGGTATTTTTCCTACTTCCAAAAACACCAGCGATGAGCCATTTCAAAATAACTTTACCCATTCTATTTTTTTCCCTATTGTCTTTCCTTTCCCCGGCCCAGGAACTTTCAGGTCCAAGGCTGATTGTAAGGGGGGATGACATGGGTTCTTCCCGGTCCTCCAATCTTGCCAGCATTGAAACTTTTGTCAATGGAATAGAAACTTCCATTGAACTGATGGCGGTTGCTCCCTGGTTTCCTGAAGCTGCTCAACTGCTAAGGGAAAATACGGGAGTGGAGGTTGGACTACACCTGGCCATTACCAGTGAATGGGATGGCGTCAAATGGACGCCTTTGACGAATTGTCCCAGCATCACGGATGCCAATGGCTATTTTTTCCCAATGATTGGGCCTAACAAAAACTATCCGGGACAGTCTGTCACGGAAAACCAATGGAAGCTGGAAGATATTGAACAAGAATTTCGGGCTCAGATTGAGTTGGCCCTGAAGCATGTTCCTCAGATCAACCACCTTTCCGGCCATATGGGATCTACTGGATTTCACCCTGATGTGGCCAAAATGGTAACCGGCCTTGCAGCAGAATATGATCTGCTACTGATCAGTAGCGAGCTCATGCAGGATTTGAATATTTCCCGAGCTACCTATGAAGGGCCAAAGGGAACGGCTGAGGAAAAGGAGGCTTCTTTTATCCGCATGTTGGAAAATTTGGAAGCCGGAAAGGCCTATCAGTTTGTAGACCATCCTGCCTATGATAATTTGGAAATGCAGGGGATAGGCCATATAGGATATGAGGATGTGTCCGAGGACAGACAGGGTGTCACCAATACCTGGACCAGTGATAAGGTAAAGGAAGCTGTTAGAATAAATGACATTGAACTTGTCAATTTCAGCACCATAGCCAAATCCCTGCCAAGAACTGATCCGGCAAATGAAAACATCAATCCAGAGGCCATCAGGGAGTATATACAGGCCGTTAAAGAAAGTAACCAGGACCTGCATAGCTTGATGATCCTGAGAAATGGGAAAGTAGCTTTTGAACAATGGTTTGGGGAAAATGCCGCCAACAAGCCTCATGTCATGTTTTCTGTGAGTAAGACTTTTACTGCAACCGCCATCGGTTTTGCCGTTCAGGAGGGACTGTTAAGTGTTTCCGATAAAGTCATTTCTTTTTTTCCGGATAAACTTCCCAATGAAATGAGTTCCAATCTGGAAGATTTGGAAATCCGGCATTTGTTGACCATGACCGTGGGTCACGATGTGGACCCAACAGGGGTAATAAGAAATGGTAATGATTCTGATTGGATAAAGGCTTTCTTGGCTTTTCCTATGGAACACAAGCCGGGGGACCAATTTGTCTATAACAGCTTGGCAACCTACATGTTGTCTGCCATACTTACCAAAGTAACCGGAGAGCGGCTTCTGGACTACCTGCAGCCGAGACTTTTCAGGCCGCTGGGAATCACCGGAGCTACCTGGGACGAAAGTCCACAGGGCATCGCTATCGGAGGTTGGGGGCTAAAGGTGAAGACGGAAGATATGGCCAAATTGGGCCTCTTCTACCTTCAAAAAGGTCAATGGAAGGGCAAACGGCTCTTAGCTGAATCCTGGTTTGAAGAAGCAACTGTGGCCAAAGTGCCTTCATTACCTGCAGGTGCCAATAGAGATGAACTGAAAATGAATGCCGATGAGTCCGATTGGTTGCAGGGCTATGGTTACCAGCTATGGCAAAGCCGGCACAACTCCTACCGGGCAGACGGTAGGGACGGGCAGTTTATCCTGATCCTTCCGGAGAAAAATGCGGTGATCGTAACCACTGCCAATATTTCCAATATGCAAGAGGAACTCAATTTGATATGGGAGTATTTATTGCCGGGGCTTGAGGAGTAGGTTTAATTCAATAAATACCTCTAGAATAAAAAGGCTTTTTGAGTAAGCAGAAAAGAGGGGTTTTCTCTTTTTCGTACAGTTTTATCAACATACAGGATCGTTTTCCAATTCCTAAAAATACCTGCAGGCACCCGGCTTAAATCATACTTATAAACTATTTGAATGACCGGATTTCATACAACTCATGCCTATTGCATTTCTAACAACTACTCGCTTTAGAAAAATTCGGGAGAAAAGTCCAGCCATCTAGCATCCCTTTTTTATATAATACAGGAATTTTTTTCCTAAGGGATGGCTATCTGGTCGATGTACTGAGTGTTACGGGAAATGGATTGTACCTGTAGATCCACAAGCTGAGCCGTTAATTTTAAGAAGCAAATGCCACCCCAACAAGATGAGCTTCGCTTGAGGTTTAGTTTTTTAACTGGATTTGAATGGCTGCTACAATACGTTTTATACAATATTCTACTTATTTGACTAAATATACAATTTAAGTTCGTTATAATTATTTTTAAAAATATAATATTTTATAAAAAAGTTTTAATTAAAATTATTTGTTAACTTAGATTTATAAAAAGTTGAATATTGAGATTTATATTAATTTGAAAATTGATAATCAATAAATCAGCTTTTACAAAAACCCACTATACCCAACTAAGATGATGATAATCAGAAGTCTATTTCTAATAGGGCTGCTCATATTGAGCATGGATTCCTGCAAACAGAAGCCTAAACAGGAGCTTGTAGCAGAGGTTACCGAAATCCGACAATGGAAGCCAGAGGATACCCGAAGTTTGTCTGGAGTAACCGCCAAACGGGGCCTGATCCTCAACTCTGAAAAGAGCACTCCCGGATACTTGCTTTATGAGCCATCCAGTAGCACCTACACTTATCTATTGAACAAGAAAGGGGAGGTAGTGCATGTCTGGAACTCCGATCTGAATTCCATGAATTCCTATCTTCAGCCCAATGGGCATTTTATCCGCCTGGAACGCGACGAGGACTTTCCCACTTTTGCAGCCGGTGGCCAGGCTGGCCGTATCCGCGAATACGACTGGGATGGCACTATCCTTTGGAACTTCAAGTACTACAGTAAGACGGAATTGATCCACCACGATATCGAGATACTGCCAAACGGGAATATCCTTGCGATTTCCTATGATGCATTGACCCCCAAGGAAGCGATTGCAATGGGTAAAGATCCACAGCATTTACCCAAAGCTGGGATTTGGCTCGATAAAATCATTGAGATTCAACCTATCAAACCAGAAGGGGGAAAGGTTGTCTGGGAATGGCATATGAAAGACCATTTGGTGCAGGATTTCGATGATACAAAGGCCAACTACGGGGTAGTGGCAGAAAATCCCAGAAAGATCAACCTTAATATTTCAAGTGGGGAAGCCGGGCCTCCCATGACCCAGGAACAGGTAGACCATATGAAACAAATGGGCGTGATGACCTCCAATGCTACCGTAGACAACCGGGGATCAGACATAGCCCATACCAATGCCATATCTTATAACCCAGACCTGGATCAAATCGTCATAAGTGTTCCCGGATTCGGCGAAATATTGGTGATTGACCACAGTACCTCCACGGCTGAAGCCAGGGGAAGTACAGGCGGCAAAGCAGGACATGGCGGAGATTTACTGTACCGCTGGGGCAATTCAGTTAACTATGGTTGGGGTACGGAGGAAAATCAACGATTATTTGGCCAACATGATGTGAAATGGATCCCCAAGGGCTATCCCGGTGAAGGGAAGCTGATGGTTTTCAATAATGATATCCGAAACCCTGAAAGTAAATTGCCAAACATGTGGGCTGCCCTTGGAGGGGCGGACTCGCCTGAAATAAACGTTACCATTGGCGATGTGGGTAATTACAGTGCGATTTACGAATGGGCCATTCCCAAAGATAGCGTGGGCAACTATTCGATGACGAACGGAGGGGCTTTTGGCCCGGAGGAACCCGACTGGTCTTATACAGCTCCGGACAAGTATTCTTTTTATTCAGCCTTTATTTCTGGGGCACATCGATTAAAAAATGGTCATACCCTGATTACCCAGGGCATGCAGGGGCGCTTTTTCGAAATTGACGCAAACGGTGAAGTCGTTTGGGAATATTGGAACCCATACAAATACGATTACAAATTACCTGATGGTTCACCTGCGCAACCGGGAGGGCCTTTTATTTACGGAGTTTTCAGAGGCACTTTATACCCATCCGATTTCGAGGCTTTTGATGGCAAGGAACTGGTTCCGGTAACACCACAGCCAGAGCCTTCCATTTTTAAAATGCCACCGCCGCCAACGCAGGCCTCTGTCTCTATTCAATAACCTAAAATAACCAACCTTAAAACCTCAAACAATGTCGATAAAAATTATAGGTGCCGGATTTCCCAGAACGGGTACCACTACCCTTAAAGGATCCCTGGAGTCACTAGGATTCAAGCATGTTTATCATATGAAAGAGCTTCTGGTCAACCCTAATATGCTTCATTACTGGCAAACGCTTGCCGAAACGGGTGATACTGATTGGGAAAGCCTTTACCAGGGTTATGATGCTACCGTAGATTTTCCAGGCTATCCCTGGTACAAAGAACATATGAAAAAATACCCTGACGCAAAAGTTATCCTTACGGTGAGAGACTTTGAAGCCTGGTATAAGAGTGTCGACAGTACTGTTTTCCGGGCTGGTCCACAGACCCCTGCGGAAAAGATCAAAATGATGGGCAAATTGCTTTTCAGCGCAAGGGCACGCAAGGTGGTCAAATGTATTAAATTCTTTAAAAAAATATTTTTTGCGAACAAATTACAGGGCAAGTTTGAAGAAAAAGAATTTGCCAGGAAGACCTGGGAAGACCATATCGCCAATGTAAAGGCCACCGTTCCCAAAGACAAGTTGCTTGTATATGATGTGCGCGACGGTTGGGGGCCTCTTTGCAGGTTTTTAGGCGTCCCGGAGCCGGCCGAACCATTGCCACATTTGAACAAAAAAGAGAATTTCAAGGAAATGCTCCCTCAATTAATGAAAGGCAAAATGGTTTAACCGCTGGTAATCCTCTATATAATATAAAATGCCCTTATTGATCAGTATCAAACGGGGTATTAATTTCAAAAACCCACCGCTATGAATACCGAAAGCTGGCAAGTAAAAGCAACCTTGTTGTTGGTAAGCAGTCTTACCATTATGTCGATGATCACCATCTCGGCCTCCCTTCCCGATATGACCATAGCCTTTTCTGAACTGTCCAACGGCCCTGCATTGGTAAAGCTTTCCTTATCTTTTCCCGCACTTTTTATAGCCATCATTGCAGTGGTCGCCGGCCTGGTAATAGATCGCTTTGGCAGACTCAAATTACTGGGGATAGCGCTTGTCTTTTATGCAATTGGCGGAAGTTCAGGTTATTGGCTCGATAACCTCTACCTCATCCTTGCCGGCAGGGCTCTTCTGGGAATTTGTGTCGGTATTACCATGACCATAGTTATTACCCTTGTTGCGGATTATTACCAGGGAAAATCAAGACAAAAATTTGCCGGATTGCAAATTGCGGTGATGTCCATTGGAGGCATTGTATTCGTAACGCTGGGAGGCTTCCTGGCAGATTTTAATTGGCGGATACCCTTTTTATTGTATTTTTTTTCCATAATGGTTTTACCGGCAACCTATTTGTATCTGAAAGAACCCAAAGAAAGTATCCTTTCCCAACGATCGGATGTGGTCATAAAATCTCCTCCGATCATCTGGCTGGTGTTCTTTAATATGATGTTGATGTGGATTATGTTTTTTATCATTCCCGTGCAAATCCCCTTTTATTTGAAAACCATTGGCGTAGAAACAAATGCCCTGATTGGAATTGCTATCGCTTCCACAACATTGTTTTCTGCGATTTCATCATTCTCCTTTTCAAGTATAAAAGATAAGTTGAGCTTTCAACAGATTTTCGGCATAGGTTACCTTTTGATGGGCTTTGGATTTGCGAGCATTGCCTTGGGCAACAGTTATTCCATGGTCATGGTAGGGATGCTATTGTCCGGACTGGGCATGGGACTCATGATTCCCAATGCCAATGTATGGATAATGCATTTGGCCCCGCCTGAAATAAGAGGAAAGGAAATGGGCCGGTTGACCACTTTTTGGTTTATGGGGCAGTTTATTTCGCCCATTGTGTTGTTGCCATTTTTAAATACCTTTTCCCATTCCCAGCTATTTTTTTTGTTGGCTTGTGTATTAGTGGTATTAAGTATTGGTTTTTTTGGCACCCATTTCTGGTCGTCAAAAAGTAAAAAAAATAATTTGGTTAGTCAACGTTTTTGATGACTATGTTGCTTTGAGGAATTATCGGATAAAATTGGTTGTTGGAGCACACGGGACATTTTTGAGGGTCTAAATTTTATGAATCAAAGTCTTTTAGAGACAAGTTCGGTGTATAGATTACAGGGCAATATCGAGGTTGGTAACATTGGAAAAGATGAACTTTATAGAATTGTCTGCTTAAAGGTGTTATCGGTAAGTAAAAATTTAATAAAGACCGCAACAGAAATGTACTCGCCGTATATACTTGTTTGTTATTCCGGAGGATCAATGTCACCTTTTTGCTCGCTTTTTTCCATCCTAAAACCCTTTTCTGCCGTTATTTTGGGGATGATCCATATTGGAGGAGATGTAATATCAGCTCGCTATTTTAATAGCAGCCTTCGTCATTTCATCTCAGAGTCAATGTATCCTTTCTCAATTTTCAACTAAAAGTCAACCAAATTCAATTTATCATGAATAGAAATACCTGGTACTTCCTTGCTTTAACCAACATCTTCGTTGGTATTAACACTTCTGCTCAATCAGTAATTAGCGATGATAATCGAAGCGAAGCTACATGGAATGAAAAGAACCTTTCCCGATTTGAAAATAAACTGGAAACGCTACGACAAACCTATCATATTCCAGGGTTTTCGGTTGGTGTGGTTCATCATGGAGATCTTAGATGGCATCAGGGATTTGGATTCAAAGACCTGGAGTCAGGAGAAGTACCCGATGAAAATACAGTTTATCACATTGCCTCTATCACCAAAACTTTTGGGGCATTGGTGATGATGAAATTGGTGGAGGAAGGAAAAATTGAACTGGATGACCCGGTAAAAATTCATGACATCAAGCTTCCCGGTAAGTGGGGCCTGAGCAATGATATTAAAATTGAGCATCTCCTAACCCATACCGCCCGGGGAAACATGTTCAACGGATATAAACCCGGGTATGATTTCAAATACAATGGCAGTTGGTACCATGAATTGGGTAATGCGTATGTATCCGCTACGGGAAAGACATTTGGTGAGCTGCTCATCTCCGAAGTCCTGCTGCCCTTAGGCATGACAGACACAGCACCCAGCCTTTATGACAGTTTAGCATTTAGTAAAACGGGATTCGAAGGGACTGTTTATTCCAATAAAGTGGCCAAACCATATGACTGGTTTAAAAAGAGGCTGATACCGGTAGCATTTAACTATAACTTCGGACCTGCGGCTGGCTTAATGAGTACAGTAGCAGATTTAGCAAAGTATTCCATCGCTATTGACGATCAAAAGCTTCTTCAAGAGGATTCCTGGCAAAAGATACTTACTCCCTATGCTACTGTCAAGGGCAACACCACTATTTATGGGTTGGGATGGTTTGTGCGTGACTATTACAATACAAAGTTCATCTGGCATACCGGTTGGTGGAGAGGCTATTCCTCACTTTTAATAAAGGTGCTAGCATTGGACCTCACGTTTATCATCCTGGCCAACTCCCAGGATGTAAGCCGCCCCTTTTATAATTTTCTCTTTGGAAAGAGTTTGCACAGAACCCTTTTGGCCTCCGATTTTGCCAATGCCTTTATTGAGCATTTTGTCTTTGAAGATAATGAAAGCTACTAGAACAACTAAGTATTTGGATTGTATTTCCAGGCTTAAAAGCACTTCAAAACAGTAAAAAGCAACCACATAGCACATAGGAGGATACATAGTTATTAGTTACAAAACCAAGATTTGATTTAGTGTTTTATTTCAGAGCGAATTCCCTATGTGAACCATGCAACTATGTGGTTCAATAGGCATCACCGTCAACAATATTAAGGGAAGGCCAGCAACATAGAATAGGATATATCTTTTTTAAAATCAAAGCCAAATAATAATTTAGTTTAATAGCTTCATTTTATTTCCCTACCAATTTCACACTTTTATATCCCACAAAACTAACGGTAAGGGGTTCGGATTGAGCGATTTTAAATGAAAACTCTCCATTTATGTCCGTTACTGTACCCACATAGGGGTTTTCTGTTACTAAAGTGGCTCCGGGAAGGGGATATCCCAGAGGGTCTCGGACGGTGCCAGTCCAAAGGCCATTGGCATAGGTAGCATTTACTTTTAGCGCACCGTTTCTTTGATCCAGCTCCTTCACGTCAAACGCTGCTGACGGAAGCTGGTCCGGATCCGTTTTGTTGAGGCCAAATAAAATGGGTAAAACCATTTGCACCCGTACGGGTCTGCCTCGCTGTTTACCCGGGTGGAAAGCCGGCCCATTTTTTATTACCCTTTCGGCTTCCTCATTACAGCCGAAACCAATTCCTTTTATGGCCTTTATGTTTGTGAGAGAACCGTCTTTTTCAACGGTAAATTGTACTTCTACCTCCCCTTCAATCCCTTTCCGGCGAGCCTCCAGCGGGTATTCCAGTTCTGTTGCGATATAGTTGTAATAGGATTCCATTCCTCCCTGAGCCACAGGTTGGGACTCTATTTCAAAGGATTGGTCCTTTCCGGATTGACCTGTTTCTGCCTTTGTCGGAAGTGATTGCCGGGCATTAATTTGCAGGGAAAACCCGGCAATAATCAATAGGGATAATAAGCTGAAACTGAAGATTCTTAACTGCATGGTCTTTTTGGTTAATGGTTTGTTCATCATGATTAGTCTGTTTTTAAGTGAGGAAGATGCCATGGAAATAGTCCAGGCAACCTGCTGGGTTCGAACAGTAAGTTCCAATAGTAATTTTTTGTAAGCTATCGCTTGAGTGGTATGTTTCACTGTTTGGTCTGCCAGGTATTCATGGTTCAGTACCATGGCTTTTTTTACCAGATAAACTATGGGATTAAACCAGCAAATAACCGTCAAAAACTCCATTAGGATCAGGTCAAGATGGTGTTTTTCCCTAATATGAACCAATTCATGCTCAAGGATCATCCTTGTTTTTTCATTGGTTTCGCTATAATCCGAAGGATGCATGAAAATGTACTTGCCAAAGCTGAAAGGAGTATGTACATCCGCAGAAAGGACCAGAAATGCTCCTTTTATGCGGCGAAAGGACCTTTCCTGGGTCCAGTTGATAAGGTTGGACAATGCCTTTAATTTTTTGACCAGCAGAAACAGAAAGACCAGCAGGTAAACTGTCAGTAATAGATGTAATAGGGAAAAATTCTGCGGGGATGGTTCCGGATTGGTACCGTATATTTCCGGATTTTGAACAAGTTTTATATAGGTTGTCTGAACCGGAACTTCCTGCGGCAGGAATACCGGGAGACTGAGGAAAGGAATAAGCATGGCACAGGGAATAATAAATAGTAGTACCCAGCGGTTTAAACAAAATGATTTCTCCTTCCCCAAAAAAAGATAAAAGAGCAAGTAGAGGATGGCAGAAGAGGCGATAAACTTAAACAGGATCCAGATCATTTTTTTCTGCGTTTGATTTCTGTTTCGACCAGTTCTTTAATTTCTTCCAACTCCCTGGTGCTCAGGTTTGCCTTTTTGGTAAAGAAGGAAGCAAACTGAAGCGGACTGTCGGAGAAAAAGTCTTTGATAATCGTATTCACCTGTCCGGAAAAATAATCCGGTTTTTCTACAAGTGCATGGTATTGCCTGGAATTTCCATACAACTTGAAACCAACGAATCCTTTTTTCTGCATGCGCATGAGTAAAGTGGCCACCGTACTGGGGGCAGGTTTGGGTTCCGGATGAATCTCCAGGATTTCTTTCATAAACAAAGGCTGGTTTGACCAGATCAAGTCCATGAGTTTTTCTTCAGATTTGGATAACTTCATTCTACAATCAGATGTTTGTTTCTACAAACATAGAAATAATTTTTGAATAATAAAATTATCTCCTGATTTTTAATGGTTGAATTTCATTCCCTGAGCTTTTCAAAGCTTTCAATATTAACCGCATAGGTCAAATAGCTTTTTTTCGGCGAAACCAAGTATTGTTTGAAAGGGTGTATTTCGAAGTAACGTTTGCTGTGTGAACTCCTATGTAATTAAGTGGTTTAAAAAATCTATAAGCTTTTTAGTTTTCAGATTGGTGGTTTTTATTATCATTCGAAGCAGACGCTTTAACTCCCAATGCTTCCACGGCTAACAACCTGTCGCAATTGCCCCTAATATTGTGAACATTCCCCATTGCATTGTTTATAAGAAACCGTTATTTTTAGGTAATATAGAAATGAAGATTTCCATAGGTAAATCCGAGCCAAACATTATTTTGTATTAAACATTTTAGTCGACAGGTTAAAACGTACTAATTTTAGGTAAAGGAATGACAACTAAAATATGAAATCACAAAAAACAAGAAGAACTTGCAAGTTCGGTCACACATTCTATAAGAGCAGTGACTGTCCTACCTGTCCGACATGTGAGAAGCTGAAGGCGCCTGCTTCAGGGTTTTTAGCCATGTTAAGTAATCCTGCAAGAAATACCTTACTCCATCATGGTATAGATACCATTCAGAAACTATCTTCCTACACAGAGAATGAAATATTACAGCTACACGGAATGGGCAAAGCCTCTCTTCCCGCTTTACACAATGCGTTGGCAGCCGAAGGATTAAAATTTAAAGACAAAAAGCATGATAAAAACTAATTTTAAGCCAAAGGGCTACAATTCCGTGTCCCCCTACTTTATTGTAGATGGGGCAGACCGTTTTATGGATTTAATGAAACAGATTTTTGATGCCAAAGAACTCAGGGTTTACAGGATGCCGGATGGATCTATCATGCATGCCGAAATGATAATCGATGATTCGGTTATTATACTTGGCAATGCATCGGAAAAATATCCTCCGATTAAAATAGTTATGCATGTATATGTACCAAAAGTCGATGAAACATTTCAAAAAGCCATAGAGGCTGGTTGCGAAGTCGTAGAAGCTCCCAAAGACCAGGAAGGCGATCCGGACAGGCGGGCTACTTTCAAGGATTTTGCTGGGAATATGTGGTCAGTAGGTACGCAGCTAGCCGGTTTTCATAGCATTTCCCTACTCAATAAAATCAAAGCGCCTGCAAGTAAGGTTTACCAGACCTTGATAATAGAAAAGGGCCTTTCTGAAATTTGGACCAAAAACCTGAAAGTCAAACCTGAACTGAATTTTATCAATGAATTTGATTTTGGGGAAAGTTATTTGACAAAAATGAAAATAACAGGGCTTGAAAAAAATCAAAAAATCAGTTGGCTTTGTATTGAATCAGATGAAGAATGGACCGGAACGACGGTGACATTTTTGATCAGCAACGAACCGGACTTTACAGAAATCCGCCTTGAACATGCGGGATGGAGGGAAAAAACCGATTACTACAAGTGGTGCAATTACCACTGGGCAATGTTCCTGTACAGGCTTAAAAACTATTGTGAACAATAAATTGAACAATTTCCCGGCGATTTGAAGATCATTACTATGAGAAAGATTATTTATGCACAAATGGTATCATTGGATGGCTATATCGAGGGGCCCAATGGAAGCCTTAGTTGGTCTGCGCCCGGAGTAGAATTACATAAGCATTTCAATGACCTGTACTTATCAGGAGAAATAGACACTTCCATCTATGGGAGGAGACTTTATGACAACATGGCGTCTTATTGGCCAAGTGTAAAGGAAGACGGTTCTGCATCGGACGTTGAAAAGGAATTTGCTGGAATTTGGAAACAGGTCCCCAAGTTGGTTTATTCAAAAACACTCAAAACCACCTCCTGGAATTCGAAGCTTGTCAGAGAGCTAATTCCGGAGGAAATCCAACAGCTAAAAGAGCAGGAGGGAAATAAGATAGAAATAGGTGGAGGGAATCTTGCTGAAGCCTTTATCAGATTGGGCTTGGTAGATGAGTTTTGGATGTATGTGCATCCTGTAGTTTTGGGTGGTGGTAAACCGTATTTCCCGGCTGGTTTGGAAATGCCCTTGTTTTTCATTGATACCCTGGAATTTCCCTGCAAGGTGCTCCGCTTGAGATACAAATTTTTAAAAAAATAGCACAAGTAAATGGTGAAGGTCTTTCTTCATATGTTAGGTGTAAATATTTAGGATCCAAATAAAGAACTTGATTGGCATTTTGTAAACGAAGTGTACGAAATGAATAGCAATGAGATTCTCGACGTTCCTGACATAATACGATTGAAAAGATTTTTATCTTGTATGATTCATTCTGTGAATGTTTTACAGGAATGATTTCCGATGATAAAAAAAATAATTAAGCCGGTCATAAAAATTAATATTTATCAACCCAAACTATGAAAAATTCAATTCAACCCTATCTTCATTTTGGAGACAACTGCAAAGATGCCATGCAATATTATCAAGGAATTTTCGGAGGAGAACTGGAAATCATGCCCATCGGTGAATCGCCTTCCAAAGAACATTTCCCGGCAGAAATCCACCAGCAGATTTTACATTCCAGCTTGAATAATGGAGATTTCCATCTAATGGCCTCGGACATGTGCGGGCAGGGAGAATTAAACCAAGGCAATGCTGTCCAATTAAGCCTTGATTGTGCGTCTGAAGAAGAAATCAACAAGTTGTATAATGCTCTGTCAGCTGGTGGAAAAATACTTCAGAAATTGGAAAAACAATTTTGGGGTGATTTGTTTGCCATGGTCATCGACAAATTCGGAGTACGGTGGATGCTTACCCTTGCGGAGAAATAATGCAGGGTTGAGCTTCGGACAATCTTTAATATTCGATTGGAAAAATTTACGTGAACAAATCATGGACCTCGATGAAAAAATCCAAGCTTATCATGAAAAGCAAGACGTTCAGTGCAAGGAAATTTGCGAATCTTTAGCCCATGAAATCTGCCGGAATCTACCTGAGGCAGAAAATAAAATCTGGCATGCGCATCCCGTTTGGTTTTTGGATGGGAATCCGATTGTGGGGTATAGCAAACAAAAACCCGGGATCCGTCTGATGTTTTGGAGTGGAGCCGATTTTGAAGAACAGGGATTAAATGTCAGGGGGAAAAAATTTAAGGATGCCTCGGTTTTTTTTAATTCGCCTTCTGAAATTAATCCAAAAGAACTGAAACGCTGGCTCGAAAAATCAAGAAAAATTCAATGGGATTACAAAAACCTGATCAAACGAAAAGGGAAGCTTGAGCGGATTAAGTGAATTTCGGCGTTAAAACCTCAAAAAGTTTAACAGATGGAGACTGATGTCACTAATAATTAATTTTAGATAGATTAGCTTCAAAAGCAATCCTACCAGCTTTGCGAAAATGTGGATATTGAGGTATAGGTATCCATCAATCATCCCTACGTTAAATCAACTACCTTTTTTTGATATTTTTTACGATATGATTTGTTAGTTTAAAAATTTACTCTACATTTGTAGAGCATGTTATTAAAACATAGAGGGGTGCCCTTGTCTAAAATAGAATAAAAACTCATGGTAATTATTTGGAAACATCAAAGGGGTTTCATGAAGGACATTTTTAATAAATATCCTCATTCAAAACCTGCGATAACCACTATCGCAACCTTATTCAAAAGGATGCAGGAAAAAGGTTATATCGCCGATAACACTATTGGCAACTCCAGGGAATATTACCCCTTGGTCAATAAAGAGAATTATTTTTCCAGCCATGTAAATAGATTGATTAAAAACTACTATGACAATTCACTTTTCCAGTTTGCCTCATTTTTCACCACTGCAACGAATCTCATCATTTTAGAATTAAAGGATTTGAAAACGATTGTAGACAAAGAAATTAAACGGAAGCAAAAATGATAATTTACCTTATTAAGATAATTTTATGTTCTGCCTTATTGATATTGGTTTACAAAGCATTGTTGGAAAAAGAAAAAATGCATCGATTCAATAGGGCCTACTTATTGGGCAGCCTGGCATTTTCCATACTTGTGCCCTTTTTTACTTTTAACCAGGGCACACAACATCTTCCTTTTGCAGGAAGTATGGCCACGGAGACAGTATTTATTCTTGATAATGGGGTTTCTGAACAAACTATTGATGTAACAAATAATTATCAGCCAATTATTTATTTGACAGTTTATGTATTCATTGCAGTATTGTTATTTTTAAGGTTTGCTGTGAATCTGAAAATCCTTTTGCAAAGGGCGTGGAGAAATACCATAATTAAATATAAAAATTCCGAAATTGTTCTCATTGACCAATATGTGACGCCGCATAGTTTTTTAAACTATATATTCGTTCATGCAGACGATTACCTCAAAGGAAATATACAAAAGGAAATACTATTGCATGAATTTGCTCATGTCAAACAAAAACATTCATGGGATATTATATTTTTTGAAATCGTTCAGGTTTTATTCTGGTTCAATCCCATGCTTTTCATTTACAGAAAAGCCTTATTGCTAAACCACGAATTTTTGGCCGATGAAGCGGTAATCGGTGTAAATAATGATGTCAGCGCATACCAACGACTACTGCTTGAAATAGTATGTCAGCAAAGGAGTTCATTTATCACCAGTCAGTTCAAATATTCCATCACTAAACAAAGATTGCTCATGATGACGAAAACAAAATCTTTCAGGAATGCCCTGTGCAAGCAACTAGCGGTTGTTCCAATTTTGGGAATTTCATTGCTTTTATTTAGCACAAAAATCAATGCACAAGAAACGAACATCATTGAAGAATCGAAAAAAATTGAGGTTCAATCTACAAAAGATGGCATAACCGAGGAGCAGCTCTCCGAATTTGATGACATTGTAAGCAGCATAATGAATGATAAAGGTCGGCCGGCTTTCTACAAATTGACTGAGCAAAAAAGGAATAAATTGGAGAGCTTATACTTTTTAATGAGCAAAGAGCAACAAGAAAAACAACTGGTAGTATTCAGGCTGGCGCCGGGACCGCTGCCGAAATCCACTCCTAGCCAGGACCAAATTGAATCCTGGAAGGACCCTGATATGTTTGGTGTATGGATAGACGGGAAAAGGATAAGCAATACCGAATTGAATAATTATTCTCCCTCTGATTTTGATCAGATGTTTGTGAGTAAGCTCGAAAAGAATGCGGTTAATTATGGTAAACACTTTTACCAGGTGAATTTAATGACCACCGAATACTATGAAAGCTATCTTAAAAAGAAAAAAGAAAGTGGTAATAAATATTTTATGGGATACCGTGTTCCTCAAACCCAATGATTTGAATGAAACCTAAGCCCCGGATTTTTCCGGGGTCCTTTTTTAATATTTTCTCAATAGGAATATAGTCCATTCCTTGATTGGCCTAAGGCAAGCAAATAATACAAGATGAGGCATTGATCCGCTGCTTACAATGTGGATTAGGAAATCCAAACATAGCCTTCAAATAATGTTCCTTACTGTTTGTTTTTTCACTGTAATTTAAGAGATTAAATCCTGATGCAATAATGCTTAAATAAACAGACCCGCCATGCCAATCAAATTCTATGCGCCCCTTTGGGGCAATGTCCTTCCCTTCGCTGCCTTTTGCGAAAATGTCAAAGAGGCGGGATATGATGGGATAGAAATGGAACTGCCTCAGGAGAAGCCTGAAAAGGACAAGGTGCTTGATATTCTGAAAGACCACCAGCTGGAACTGATAGGTCAATACTACCAGTCCTTTGAAGCTGATCCCCTGGAAAATCTTCAAAATTATGAGCGGTATCTCAGGCATTTGATCGCTGCTGATCCTGTGCTGATCAACAGCCAGACGGGAAAGGATTTTTTTGATTTTGAAGCCAATGCACGTCATTTTGAGCTTGCCGCAGAATTATCGGCTCAATCCGGCATTCCCATCACCCATGAAACACACAGGGGCAAATGCCTGTACGCAGCTCCGATTGCACAAATGTATTTTCAACGGCTCCCTGAGCTCAGGATATGCCTGGATATTTCTCACTGGTGCAATGTGCACGAATCACTTTTGGAGGATCAAAGGGAGGCCGTTGAGCTGGCCATTACCCGTACAGACCATATCCACAGCAGGGTAGGGCATCCGGAAGGTCCCCAGGTCAGTGACCCAAGGGCTCCGGAATGGTCCGTAGCTTTGCAGGCCCACCTGGAATGGTGGGACCGGGTGGTCCAAAGGCACCGAAAGAAGGGAGGTACCCTGAGAATTACCACGGAATTCGGCCCCTTTCCCTATATGCCCGCCCTTGCCTACACACAGATGCCTGTTGCCAACCAATGGGACATCAATGTGTACATGATGAACCTGCTCAAACAGCGTTATCTGATTTGATCTTATTTAGTTTTGTACTTACATCTTTTGCCCGTATTTTGTGCCTTCAATAAATTCAATGACAATAGCAATGACAAATTCCTTCCGATTGAACGAGGCGCTGCAAAAGATCTTCGGGCATTTTAAAATTAAAGCCACAGTTAACACCCTGATCTTATTTGCATTCCTTTCATCCTGTGGAAAAGAGGAAATCAAAATTACTGAAGTGGACTTTGAAAAGGAGGAATTTGCCGGATTTGTGGAGCCTGGGTTTCCTTTTATTGCCACCTCAATGGATGCCAGAGCGTTGGGTGAAGGTTTTCCGGAAAACAATATTTCTGCCAGGGTACTGGCCTTGCAGTTGGGAAATGAGGCCTATGCCTGCTTTGATACGGATATGTTGCGCTGGACAGTCGCCTGGACGGGAGATTTTATGCCCATGGTGACCATGGCCCAGGTATCCTACGATGATTTTCACAATAAGGGCAATCAACTTCCTACCATAGGAGGGGATCCGAAAATTGCAACCGGAACCTA
The DNA here is from genome assembly GCF_011290685.1 of Cyclobacterium plantarum. Lineage (GTDB taxonomy): Bacteria > Bacteroidota > Bacteroidia > Cytophagales > Cyclobacteriaceae > Cyclobacterium > Cyclobacterium plantarum. The sequence continues at coordinate 355,641 of NZ_JAANYN010000002.1, read as the reverse complement.
TCCGGGATGGTCTGCGGGAAATCCTGTGCATGCCGATCCCAGAAGGCCTTCGCCCCATCCCCAAAGCCCTCCCTGGGGACCAATTTCTCCGGAGCTGGGCAGGTGGAATGGGATTTACACACTGGAGGATAAGGTGGTATTGTCCTACCAGGTAGCTGGTATTGAAATCAAGGAATATCCGGGCAGCCTAGTCCGGGAAGAGAATAGCTTTTTTACCAGATCTTTTGCTGTAGCTCCATCCGCAGAAAAATTATACCTATCCGCGGCCGAGGTAAGCAATGGCACCCGAACTGAAGTAAAAGATGACATGGTTTTGGTTTATCAGGGAGAATCCGAAGAGCATGTCACCGCTTTGGCATTGTCTGCGGCCTCCGGCGGAGTAAAACTACTAGTGGAAGATGACCGGTACCTGCTGGTAGAAGTGGACGCCAGACAAGAGGAGCTACAATTCGGATTATTGATCTGGAAGGGTCAGGCATCAGATGTTCCCGATTTTGAAAGTGCGGGGCAGGAATTTGAGGTGGATATTCCTGAAGCAAGTCAGGGTGGCAAGCCCTATTGGACCGAAGAAATCCTTACACAGGGCAAGGTTTCGCCTGATACGGCTGCTTTTGTCACGGACCAACTTACTTTACCTGTTCCCAATCCCTGGAAAAGAAATGTCCGGCTGGTGGACTTGAGTTTTATGGGAGGTGAAAAGGCAGCCATGGTTACGTTTGAAGGAGATGTCTGGATGGTAGATGGCATAGATGCTGGGTTGGAGAGGCTTTCCTGGACCCGGTATGCATCAGGACTGTATGAGCCCCAGAGCATAGAAGTGGTAGATGGGGACATTTATGTTTACGGAAAAGACGGCATTACCCGCCTTCATGACCTGAATGATGATGGTGTCGCTGACTTTTACGAAAACTTTTCCAATCTGATGGCGCAATCCATAGAAACCAGGGAATGGGCCAGTGACATGGTGGCTGCCCCTGAGGGTGGATTTTATGTGGCTAAATTTGGGGCACTGGACATGGGCCCGGAAACTTCCTCACCCAAGTCCCTGATGGGGTTCAGATCTGCCTCCCACCACGATGGGTCTGTCTTGAAGATTTCGGCTGACGGCCGCAGCATCAGTACCTTTGCAAGTGGTTTCAGGGGACCCTATCTGGGAATTCATCCGGAAAAGGGCTGGCTGACCGGCTCTGATCAACAGGGGCATTACATGCCATCCACTCCAGTGATGTTGATTAGGAAGGACGATTATTTCGGTGTGCCGGCGACTGCCCACCGTGATCCTATCCCGGAAGTTACCCCACCCATTACCTGGATTCCCCATAACCAGGACCGTTCGGGAGTAAGTCAGGTTTGGGTAACCAGCGATCAAATGGGTCCTCTTAATGACCAAATGATCCACCTTTCCTATGGCAGGCCAGGTCTGTTTTTGATAAAAATTGACAGTGCCAGCCAGGTGGTTCAGGGAGGGGCTTCCGTAATTCCAGGTATCTATCCTGCACCAACCATGAATGGAGCAGTCAATCCGGAAGATGGTATGGTCTACATCACGGGGTTTTCCTTGTGGGGCCATAATTCAGAAACATTAAGTGCTTTTTTACGGCTCAGGTATACCGGAAAGGAAAGTTTGCTGCCCACAGATTATAAAATCAGGGATGGGGGAGTGGTTTTGAGGTTTGAGGAGGAATTGGATGAAGAGGTGGCTACTGATTTGGCCAATTATCAGGTTAAAAGATGGAATTATCTCCGGACAGAAAAGTATGGTTCCGGACATTACAAGTTGGACGGTTCTGTAGGTGAAGAAAACCTTCCGGTTTTAGAAGCTTTTTTATCGGATGATAAAAAAGCAGTTTTTCTATCAGTTCCCAACATATCCAAAGTGATGCAAATGGAAATTGCCTATGATTTGACCACCGCAAAGGGTACTTCCTGGTCAGATAAAGTGTGGATGACAGTCAATGAGGTGCTGATGCCCAATTTATTGGCAGAAGGGTTTAGCAATATAAATCAGGAAGACCTCAATAAGGAATTCGATCCGGCTATGCTAGCCGAAAATAATGAAGCAGCTCCGGATGCCGTCAAAGGCAAAGAACTTTTTATGAATTATGGCTGCATTGCCTGCCATGCCATAGACGATAATAATGAAGGGAAGATAGGTCCTGGAGTGAAAGGCCTTTATGGAACAGAGCGGGAATTCAAAGATGGCAGTATTGCCAAAGCCGATGAGGCCTACCTAAAGGAATCTATCATCGACCCGGGTGCCAAAGTGGTGAAGGGCAGGGAAGGGGAGATGCCTTCTTTTTTGGGTGTGTTATCTGAAAATGACATTGATTCCATTATATTGTATTTTAAAACATTAGAAAATTAAAGTATCTTACCGAAAAATCCGGTAAGATGAACTATATCACATGTACACTATTTGTGCTGGTTTTGTTTCCCGCCTGCCAGCAGCGGGATCGAAATACAGCCAATGAAGAAGCTTCACAAAAGGCCGAGCTGATTCAGGTTAACTTGAGAAAACAGGTCCGAATCAATAACGAGAATATGGCCTGGGAATCCAGGGAATTTCGGGAGTCCTGGGATCTTTCAAAAACGGCTTTTATTATCACGGACATGTGGGATGAGCACTGGTGTGAAAGTGCTACCCGAAGAGTGGCTGAGCTGGCCCCTAAAATGAATGAAACCATCAAAGCAGCCAGGGAAAAGGAGGTGACCATCATACATGCCCCCAGTGGAACCATGGATTTTTACACGGATACACCTCAACGGAAGGCGGCCATGGCGGTTGCCCACCATGCGGCTCCCGAGGCTTTTCCCATTAACGATTGGTGCTACCTGGATCCTGATCAGGAAGAAGCTTTACCAATAGATGACAGTGACGGGGGTTGTGATCAGCCCTGTTCCAACGGTGAACCCTGTATTGAACGAGAGGCCTGGTCCCGGCAAACGCCTGAGATTGAAATTGCAGCAATGGATTTTATTTCCGATCAGGGACAGGAAATCTTCAATATCATTCAATCCCGGGAAATAGAAAATATCGTCGTCATGGGGGTACATTTAAACATGTGCGTGTTGGGCAGGCCTTTTGCTATTCGTCAAATGGCCAATCTGAACAAGAATGTCGTGCTGATGAGGGATATGACCGATACCATGTACAATCCGGAAATGCCCCCTTATGTGGACCATTTCAAGGGTACTGATTTGGTGGTGGAGCATGTGGAAAAGTATTGGGCTCCCACCATGCTCAGTACGGATTTTACGGAAACGCCCCCATTCAGATTTGCTGCAGAAAAGGCAAAAGAATAAATCAACAGTATTATTCGCATCAAAAATCCACCAACTACGCATCAGTCAGGCTGGTCTTAAGGTTCGGTTATTTTTTTATTAATAGCTCGTTGTTATTCTTCCCAAATGTTGACAAATCCATAATCAGGATTATACTATTGTTGATGATTCATTTTTGATTTTTGCAGCTAAAATCAACTGAATCAAACATGCAAAAAAAATTACGTTTACTTGGCGTATTGTTCCTGCTGTATAGCGGGATGGCAAATGCGCAGCAAAAAATCGAAGGAATTGTTTACGACGATGTTGAACAGCCTTTGATAGGAGCAGCTATTACCGTTAAAGGATCTACTTCAGGCACCATTACGGATATTGATGGTAAATTCAGTCTTGTTCTTTCGGGTGAAGAAAACCAGATATTGGTTTCCTATGTAGGTTTCATTCCCAGAGAAATTTCCATCGAGAACCAAAATTACCTGGAAATCCGAATGCAGGCAGACGATCTTTTCCTGGATGAGTTTATTGTAACCGGCTATACCTCCCAAAAAAAGAAGGATGTTACAGGAGCGGTATCTACCATTGATATGGAAGAAATTGCCAATATCCCGGCTGCTGGTATAGATGGGATGATCCAGGGCCGGGCACCCGGAGTAAATGTGGTGTCAGACAATGCCCCTGGAGGAGGAGTAGCCATCAGGGTAAGGGGATTTAGCACGATCAGAAACAACGATCCCCTGTATGTCATCGATGGGGTACCGACTACTTCCGGAATCAACATGATCAACCCCAATGATATTGCTACTTTTCAAGTGCTAAAGGACGCTGCTGCGGCTTCTATTTATGGATCCAGAGCTGCCAATGGTGTGGTCATCATTACGACCAAAAGAGGCCGTACCGAAGAAACCAAAATGAATTTCAACAGCTATGCAGGAATTCAAACCGCCTTTAACCTTCCCCGGATGCTTAATGCAGCGGATTATGGCAAGCTACTGTGGGAGGCTACAACCAATGATGGGGGACAGCCTGCTAGTGACGTATATGGCTCCGGATCAGAACCGGTTATTCCTACCTGGATTGACCAGGCAGAGACTGTGCCCTCAGCAGATGTGGATTGGGTGAATGAGATATTCAGGCCGGCTTTGATACAATCCTACAACCTGGATTTTTCTAAAAACACAGGAGATGCCAATCATTTTCTTTCTTTCAATTATTTTGATCAGGAAGGTTTGATCAAGTATACTGGCTTCAAGCGTTTTGCAGCAAGGTTTAATTCCGAATTCAAAGTTTTTGACCGACTGACCATTGGTGAGAATGTAACGGCTGCCTACACCTGGAACACGGATGTGACCACCAATGCGGCTTTGGGAAGTGTGGTGTACGATGCCTATCGTTTCCCTTCCATTTCTCCGGTTTATGACATCAATGGTGATTTTGCAGGATCTGCTACCAGTGATAATCAAAATCCAATAGGAAGGTTGTATAGAAACAAAGACAATGTCCGTAAAAACCTGAAAATATTCGGCAATGTGTATGCCAATCTGGAGTTGATGGAGGGTCTGGATCTGAAAACCAATTTGGGTATTAATTTTGAAAATTACAATTACAGGAGGTTTAATCCCAGTTTCGAAGAAATTTATACCCAGCGCATGTTGAGTGATCTCAATACCACTAATCACTATCAATACGAGTGGGTATGGTCCAATACATTAAATTACAACCGTAGTTTTGGTCAGCATCAGGTGGGCTTTCTGGCAGGCATAGAAGCCATTTCTTTTTACCGGGAGGGTTTTTCGGCCAGCCGCTTTGGTTTTCCCTATGACGATCCTAATTTCAGGTATCTTGATGCCGGTGATGGAGCGGATCAGCGAAACTCCGGGTCAGCTTCAGACTGGTCTTTATTTTCCTATTTGGCAAAGGTGGATTATGCTTATGCTGAAAAGTACCTGGCTTCCCTGACAATGCGAAGGGATGGCAGTTCCAAACTGGCCAATAACCGATGGGGAAATTTCCCGGCTTTTTCTGCGGGATGGAGGATATCGGGGGAGGAATTTTTCGATTCCCCAATGGTTGACGATCTGAAAATAAGGTTGGGTTGGGGTGAAACCGGAAACCAGGATATTCCACCTTACTCTACTTTTTCCAGTTACAGGAGCTATCCCAACTACTCCAATTATCCCATTTCTGGTTCCCAAAACAGTGTTGCTTTGGGCTTGACTGAAACCAGAAATGGAAACCCAAACCTGAAATGGGAAACCACTACCCAAACGAATTTGGGGGTAAATGCCACGCTTTTCAATCATCGCCTGGGTCTGAACCTGGATTATTTTGTCAAAAAAACCAGTGACATGCTTATCGAGAGGCCGCTTACCCCCATGCTGGGGGGATCCAATATTTCCAGCTGGGATAATGCCGGAGAAATGAAAAATCAAGGAGTAGAATTAAACCTTCAATTTTTTGGAAAACCGGAAGGAGATTTCAATTATTCTGTTGGCCTGAATCTTACAGCACTTAAGAATGAATTGACGGCCCTGCCAGATGAGGTGGATTATATTGCCCTTCCCAGCTCCTTGTTACATACTGTTAACTTTGGCCAGGAAGTGACCAGGTCTGCAGTAGGTCAGCCCATCGCCTCTTTTTATGGGTTTGAATCCTTAGGGATTTTTTCAAGTCAGGAAGAGATTGCCTCTCATGCTACCCAGTCAGAAGCCCAGCCTGGTGATTTGAAGTTCAAGGACATTAACAATGATGGGATCATAGACAACCAGGACAGGACTTTCATAGGTAGCCCACATCCTGATTTAACGCTAGGTCTGAATTTTTCCGGCAATTACAAACAGTTTGATGCTTCCTTCTTTTTTTATGGAAGTTTTGGTAACGAGACCTACGACCTGACAAGATATTACCTTGATTTTTTCAATCTGAGCGCTTATAACAAACATGAGCGGGTACTGGATGCATGGCGGCCCGATAATACAGGATCCTCCATCCCCAGGTTATCCCTTAATGACAGAAACAACAACATCCGCCCCAGTTCTTATTTTATCTCTGATGGTTCTTTCCTTAGGTTGCGAAATATGCAGATTGGTTATGCCTTGCCGGAGGTTCTTTTGGAAAAATTGAACCTGAGTAAATTCAGGATTTACCTGCAGGCTCAGAACCTGTTCACCATTACCGGATATGAGGGTTTGGACCCGGAAATTGGTTTGCAAAATTATGATTCGGAATTGCGTAACCTGGACATAGGGGTGGATAGGGGAATTTATCCGCCTAACCGGAATTTTACATTAGGAGTGAATCTTACCCTTTAATGTATCTGTAAAAAATTTGAATTTTCCGGAAGGCTAATCCCGGAGAACATTACTATTACTTGGATATAAAGCAAAAATCAAATGAAAAATACCGTAATTATCTTTGGATTATTGTCCGGCCTTTTATTGGCTTCCTGCTCTGAGGCTTTCCTTGACGAGGAGCCGGTAGGAGAAATTTCTCCGGATCAAATCCTCCGGCCTGAAAATCTTGAAGGTGCAATTCTTTCTGCTTACAGTATTTTGAACGGGCAAATGGATGATGCGTCAAGTGCATTTAATTCTCCGGCCTCCAACTGGAATTTTGGAGATGTGGTTTCAGATGATGCCTATAAAGGCGGAGGAGGCACGGGGGACCAAAATCAAATTCATCAGATGGAGCTATTTCTGACCAATCCCACTATTCGAGATGTAAAAAGGAAGTGGATTGCCCTATATGAAGGAGTTAAAAGAGCGAATCTGGCCATTCGACTGATTCAGGAAGGCGCTGAGATGGATGCAGAAACTGCCAAAATGAGGTTGGGAGAAATGCAGTTTTTGAGGGGACATTTTTATTTTGAACTGAAGAAAATCTACAACAGAATACCTTACGTGGATGAAACTGCGGAGACTGCAGCAGACTATTATGTTTCCAATACCAGCCTGAGTAATGATGAACTTTGGGATAAAATTGTAGCAGATTTTAATCATGCTTATGATGTTTTACCAGATACGCAAACAGAAGCGGGAAGACCCACCAAAATGGCTGCCAAAGCTTACCTTGCTAAAGTTTACCTCTTTCGTGAAAACTGGTCTGCAGCAGAGGATGCTGCTGATGAGGTCATAAACAGTGGTAAATATGAATTAATGCCCAATTTCAGGGATGTTTTTTTGCCGGAAAATGATAACGGACCTGAAATTATTTTTGCCGTTCAACACGCCATCAATGATGGGTCACCAAATAATTACAATGGATCTATTGGAGACAGGCTGATGGCTCCAGGGGGTCCATTTTACCCGCAATACGGCTTTTTAAGACCCAGCCAAAATTTGGTCAATGCCTACAAAACAAATGAGGAAGGACTGCCCGTCTCAGATAACCTTGTTCCCGGAGAAAACCAAAGCTTTGACCCAAGAATAGATCAAACCCTGGCCCGCCCGGGAATTCCCTACCTTGATCTGGGTATCAATTATGAAGCTTCCTGGGCAAGGGACTTGTCTACCTATGGGCCCTATGGACCAAAAAAGCGAATGGTTTCTGCCAATTCTCCACACCATCTACAGATTTGGCCTTATGTCAATAGCCTCAATTATTATATTATCCGATATGCTGACCTGCTTCTTTGGAAGGCTGAAGCAGCAATTCAAAATGGAAAATTTGAAGTGGGAAGGGAATACATTAACAGGGTCAGGGAGAGGGCTCAGTTGGGAAGTAGGGTAATGAATCTTGAAGGGACTTCAGAAGCGGACAACTACCATATTCAGCTATATTCTCAGCCCTTTGCCAACGAGGAGCAGGCTTTGGAAGCATTAAGAACAGAAAGAAGGCTGGAAATGGCCCATGAAGGGCATCGGTTTTTTGATCTGGTACGATGGGGAGTGGCCGAAAAGGTTTTAAATGAATATTTTGCGGTTGAAAAGACAAGGAGACCTCATTTATCCGGCGCAAACTTTGTTTCAGGTAAAAATGAGTATTTCCCTATCCCCCAAAATCAGATTGATCTGGGAAGAGATTTAATCAGCCAAAACCCCAATTACCAATAGTTTAACCTGGTTTTCCGGATTTAGACGCACCTTTTGCTGCTGGCTCGAAGGCAAAATTTAAACTGCCTTGACAATTTGTCAGCCATCTAATGACAGCAGGTTTATAAGTCCATTTAGGTGCTGTCAAACTGACCTTTGCAACAAGGGGATCTTTTGATGGATTTAGAGTTGGCATGGGCTTTGAAGATTGATAACCAATGGTTAATAGTTGTTGTTTGATCGACAATTTGTAGCCCATTGAATGTAGTAATTTGATGTTTTACTTAAAACTTACACGCCATGGAAAATGTAATCAGTAAAAACGGAAGGAAACAGCGTCCGCAATTCTTTGAAGACATGCTCTCCAGAGAGTTACTTGGTTTAAACAAGACAAACTGGAATACCGCTTATGTACCAATGGTCAACATTATCGAGACCAATGAGGACTACAGGATTCAGGTTGGATTGCCAGGAATGGAAAGAGAAGATATTAAAGTGGAGCTGGACAACCAGGTGATCACTGTAAGCGGTAACATGGACCAACACCAGCAGCGGGATTCTGAGGGCAATCAGTACGTTTTGAGGGAATTTAACTACCACTCCTTCAGCCGCTCTTTCCAACTACCCGATACTGTTAATGCCGAAGGGATTGATGCCAGTTTTAATCAGGGCATGCTCACCCTGTTTTTGCCAAAACGCGACGAAGCAAAAAGAAGACCTATAAAAATCATCGATATTTCCTGATCAGGATTTCTGGAGAATAGTTTTTTAAAACCAAAATGAATACACATGAAATCGACACGATTAAAATCATCATTAAACATACAGGGCAATGATTATTTTAATCGTCAAAGATTCCATGTGGCGACTTAAAAACAATTATAAACACATGAAAACATCTTATTTGGATTATTACAAAATGATTTTGGAAAAAGTTAGCTTTGATTACAGTTTATTAAAAAAAGAGTTGACTAAAGCCAACCAAATACTAACGAAAGAAGAGAAATCCAAATTGAGAAAATGGATGTTGCAAAATGGATTGTTCACCGAGGTATCCGGAGATAACCACAGGTTTAACATGTCATGATGGCTTTGGGAACCTATCATGTGGTTTGAATTTCATACTTATTATCAAAAGGCCCGATTTATTGGGCCTTTTGCATTTATAACCTAAATTTGATTGCGATTGCATGACTTTTTTAAACCCTGAAGTATACCATGGAAAAACCTAAAATACCTGACAAAGAAAAGCAAAGGTTAGCTGCCTTAAAAACCTATGACATTTTGGATAGCTTACCTGAAAAAGATTATGATGACCTTACGCTGATAGCGGCCGAAATTTGTGATGCCCCCATAGCTCTAATCACCTTGATTGATGAAAACAGGCAGTTTTTTAAATCAAGAATAGGGGTTGATATCGAAGATACACCCAGGGAATATTCTTTTTGTTCTCACGCGATTAACTTGCCAGATCAGCTGATGCAGGTAGAAGATACTTCCATGGATCAGCGATTTGTAGATAACCCTTATGTGATCGGTGAACCAAAAATAACATTTTATGCAGGAGTTCCTTTAGTCAATCCGGAAGGTTACGCCTTTGGTACCCTTTGTGTTTTGGATAGCAAAGCCAAGAGGCTAAATGAAAGACAGGAAAGGGCATTGAAAAGTCTGGCCAATCAGGTGATGCATCTTTTGGAATTAAGGAAGAAAAATAAGGAGTTGGAGCTTTCACGGAAAAAGGTGGATGCCTATGCCCGGGAAACGGAAGAGTTTGTTTATGCGGCTTCCCATGACTTAAAGGAACCGCTTCGCATGATCCGTTCCTTTTTGAAACTATTAAAGAAAAAACACAGTCAACACTTGAATGAGGAGGGCTTAAAATATTTAAGTTATGCTTCGGACGGTGTCAAAAGAATGCAAATGATGATAGCTGACATGTTGGAGTATTATCGTTTGAATATGGATGAACTGACCGCTGAAAAAGTAGACATCTCCAAACTTGTAGATGAAGTGAGTGCTTTCTACAAGAGAGAACACCAGGATGCGGAAATCAAACACAGTGGTCTTCCTGCCATTAACGCTTCCGGAAAGGATCTGAGGATGGTTTTTGAAAATTTAATTGGAAATGCGATCAAATACCGTAAGGCTGAAAATCATCCTGTCATCACCGTAAGAGCCGAGGCCAATCCAGGAGAGGACTGGGTTTTTTCGATTGCGGATAATGGTGTAGGCATTCCAGAGGACCATTTGGAAAGAATATTTGGACTATTTCAGCGCGCTCATTCCGGAAAGCAATATCCCGGAACAGGCATAGGGTTGGCCATATGCAAAAAGATAATTGAAAAAGCAGGCGGTAAAATTTGGGTGGAGTCAAAACTTGATGCAGGAAGTACATTTTTCTTTACCTGGCCTGAAAATGTATAAAAAATACCCCGAATCGGGTATTTTTAAGACCCTGCCAGTACCTACCTTTGTTTCAGGTGATAAATAAACTTTTCAAAATGGATTTTTCCATTGCAAATGGTGGGTATTATTTCAGTGATTTTTTTACCCACTGTTTTATCCTTTCCTGACCGGTATAAACGTTAAAACCATCTTTTTTCAAAAAACCGATTAAAGTCATCTTTTTATCTCTTGCCAGGTCAACTGCCAGGCTGGTTGGTGCACCAAAGGCGACCAAAAGAGGGATACCTGCTGTGACTGATTTCTGAACCATCTCAAAACTTACCCTTCCGGAAAGTAAAACCAATTTTCGTTGATCAACAGGGATATTTTCCCTTAAAGCGCCTCCGATTAATTTGTCCAGGGCATTGTGCCTGCCCACATCTTCTCTGATCAATTCCATTTTTCCTCTAGCATCATACAATACCGCAGCATGTAAGCCACCTGTGTATTTAAAGCCTGTTTGGTGCTCGTGAAGTTTACCGGACAGGGACATCAGGGTCTCCGGATCTACCTGCCATTCCGGATCCTCTGACAGGCTTGCTGCCTTACATTTGACAGCACCAATGGCTGTTTTTCCGCATACCCCACAACTGGAATGGGTATAAAAACTTCTATCCAGCCCCAATAAATCCATTTTCGGGTTGGGTGCAAGCCTGACCAGCAATACATTTCCTTTTTCTTCCTCTTTTACCTGCCGGCAGTAACGCATCAGCAAAATGTCCTTTTCCTTACGGATAATCCCTTCTGAATACAGAAAGCCTGTGGCCAAATCAAAATCATCACCAGGACTGCGCATGGTGACCAAAAGGTCTTTTTTGTGCCAGATTCCCGATTTTTCAAACTCCAACCTGATTTGCAGGGGCTCTTCCATGGCCATCAAATCCTGAAAGGATGTAGCGTTCTCCTTTTCATACTTAACGACCAAACCATGTACTACCAAACTGCTGCTACCCATCATGCCTTCATCTTTTCCAAAAACACTTCTATATATTTGGAGGCTGGACAGTGACTTTCATCAGATTTATTGTTCAGGGCCACTAAAACATTGCCTTCGGGAAAATAGACCGCCAGGCAACCCCTGCTGATATCGTAAGGTACTACTTGAAAACCTTCCAGAACCCTTTTTTCTCCTTCGAAAACACTGGTGATTTTCACCAGATCACCGGTTTGACATCCCGTATTTTTCATGTCTTCCCGGTGCATCATGACCACCTCTCTGCTGTTTTGAATACCCCTGTACCGGTCGTCGTAACCGTAAACGGTGGTATTGAACTGGTCGTGGCTTCTTACCGTCATCAGAATAAAGGGAATTTTTGAGGACTGCCTATTGGATAAGAGGTTGACCGTGAATTGCGCTTTGTTATCAGTTGTATTAAATATACCCTCCCTGGCTCCATTGGGTAAATAAAATCCTCCGGGAACCCTGATTTTTTCATTGTAATCATCAAACCCTGGAATTACTGCTTCGATTTTTTCCCGGATAACGTCATAATCGGCTGCCATGCCTTCCCAATCGGTAGGGTTTTCCCTGCCCAATACCTCTCTGGCAAGGCCACAAATAATACCAACTTCACTTTTTAGTTCTCCTGAGGCAGGCTCAAGGTCGCCGGAAGACATACGGATACGTCCGGCAGTATCTTCTGTACTTACAAATTGTGGGCCTTTTGCCGTAATGTCTGATTCGGTTCTACCCAGGCAGGGAAGAATCAGGGCTGTTTTACCATGTACCAGGTGGCTGCGGTTTAATTTGGTGGAAACATGTACTGTAAGGTCACATTGTCTCATTCCTTCAAATACTTTATTGGTATCGGGAGCTGCCAGAACAAAATTGCCCCCCATGCCAAAAAACACTTTTGCCTGACCTGTTGCCATTGCCTGAACAGCGCCTACCGCATGAACTCCGTGTTGCCTGGGAGGATTAAAGTCAAAAGCCTTCCCCAATTTATCCAGAAATGCATCTGGCATTTTTTCCCAAATACCCATGGTCCTGTCGCCTTGTACATTGCTATGACCACGAACGGGCAGCGTTCCGGCTCCTTTTCTGCCGATAGACCCTTTTAACAACAAGAGGTTGACGATTTCCCGGATGGTGTTTTCGGCATTGCGGTGTTGGGTAATTCCCATGGCCCATGCAATGATGATGTTTTTATTTTCAGCCAACATTTGCACAGCCTCCCTGACCTGATTTTCTGAAAGTCCACTTGCGGCGATGAGCTCATTTAAGTTGCAGGCTTCCAGGTGTTGGAAAAGCGCCTCATGGCCACTTGTGTTTTCTGCTATAAAAGCATGGTCAAGTATTTTGCCCTTATTTTTCTTGTCGGCCTCCAAAAGTAATTTTAGCATGGCTTTTAGCAGAGGCAGGTCTCCATTTACTTTTACCTGCAGGTGCAGGTCATGCAAAGTGGTGGGTTTGCCCAGCCATTCCCAGGGTTTCTGGGGGTTCCTAAACTGTATCAGCCCTGTTTCTGGCAGGGGATTGACCGAAATGATTTTGCCCCCATTTTTCTTGAGTTGTTCCATGGCAGTCAGCATTCTGGGAGCATTGGTGCCAGGGTTCTGACCCAATACCAGTAACAGGTCTGCATGCCGGATATCGTCCAGAATAACGGAGGCTTTGCCTATGCCCAATGTTTCACTCAAAGCCTTTCCGGAGGCTTCATGGCACATATTGGAGCAGTCGGGCAGGTTATTGGTCCCAAATTGGCGGACAAAGCATTGGTAAAGAAAAGCAGCTTCATTGCTAGTTCTTCCGGAGGTATAAAAAATAGCCTGGTCAGGATTTTCCAATTCATGGAGCTTTTTCGCTATCATTGAAAAGGCAGCATCCCAGGAAATGGGGCTGTAATGGCTGGCATTTTCTTCCAGGACCATGGGTTGAGTCAGGCGGCCTTGCTTTTCCAGCCAATGATCCGATTTTTCTACCAATTCCTTGACGCTGAATTGCTCGAAGAAGGAAGGTGTTATTCTTTTGTAACCACTTTCCCAGGCCACAGCTTTGGCGCCATTTTCGCAATATTCTGCAATTTTAGATACATTCTTTGGGTCAGGGTCCGGCCAGGCACAACTTGGGCAGTCAAAACCCTGGGGCTGATTGATTTTGAACAGCGTTTTCACTCCTCTGCCCACATGTGTTTCCTCCCAGATAGCCCGGGCTACGGATTGGATGGATCTGGGCCCGGCGGCGATCTGGCCGGGCGGGCTAATTTTTACCTTTCTTTTTGGGTTCATGTTTTCAGGGTCGTTTTAGGGTTTTGACTGGAGCTGTTGAAGGGAGTTCGACCTAATTTCCTGATAAATACTTAATTCCGAGGCTCAGAGGGGGTTTTTGAAGAGGAAACCTGTGGAATCCCTGTTTAAACAGGACTGCCACACCCTTTGCTCCTTATGCAACCCACAAAAAAGGCCTGGCAGTGACGTAATAGCCGATTTTTCGGAGGTTCTTAAACCGAACTCACATTGTTTGTAATAAAGAAACGCAATCTTTCTAAAAATCCCATTGATAAACCAAAAAAAAATAATCCTGTTGATTTTTAAATAAAGGATAAAGGTCATGCAAAGGGTTGAACAGGTTTAATTGAGACTTGGTAGGACGAAAATTTAAATTTTTGGGATTGCCACCGTGATGCTTTCCTGTACATTTACCACCATACGGTCAGCCTGCTTTTCATATTCGGTTTTTAGTATACTAGTTTACAGCCACCACTTCTTCTTTAAGGTTATGGAGTAAAGCAGGAGGCAACTGTAAATATTCCAAATTGGTTACCCAAATCCTTTTCAGGTAGGGATGTAAACCCACTAAGCTGAGAAACAGTAAATACCCATTACTCTCAGGTTGTGAGAAATAAAACTTCTCAACCCAACCCTTTCCCTTGTTGAGCCTTTTGTTAAAATCGATTTTATATCAACTCCTCCTCACTGAAAAATCATTTTTCCTACATTTAATGGATTTAGATCTTTTTAAAAGAAATTGCACTTCTCCCTTATAAATCTACTATTTTTAGTTTTTAAAATCTGTTATACTATGAAAACCCACTTTGCGCTCTTCCTTTTCACCCTGGCCATGGCCTGCTCTCCCAAAAAAGAAAAACAGGATGCTGCTCCACAATTTTCCGGAAATCCCATTTTCGAAGGTTGGTATGCCGATCCGGAAGGGGTGGTTTTTGGAGAGGAATACTGGATTTATCCGACTTTTTCAGCTCGCTTTGAAAACCAACTTCATTTCGATGCTTTTTCATCCAAGGATTTGGTCAATTGGGAAAAGCACGATCGAATTCTCGATACTGCTGCCATCAAATGGGCAAGGCAAGCCATGTGGGCTCCTTCCGCCATCCAAAAGGAGGGTAAATATTTTCTATTTTTCGCCGCAAATGACATTCTTACCCCCGAACGGCCCGGATATGATCCCAATAATGATATCAACCATACCGGAGGAATCGGTATCGCTGTCAGCGATTCTCCTGGAGGCCCATTTAAAGATTATCTGGGTAAACCTTTGCTTTCGGACTTTTATCATGGAGCTCAGCCGATTGATCAATCTGTCTTTAAAGATGTAGATGGAACCCATTATTTCTTTTATGGAGGTTGGGGGCATTGCAATTTGGGGAAACTCAATGCGGATTTCACCGGGTTTGATCCTTGGGAAGATGGGCAGTTTTTTCATGAAATCACGCCCGAGGGTTATGTTGAAGGGCCCTTTATGTTTCTCAGAAACGGCATTTATTACCTGATGTGGTCTGAAGGTGGCTGGACAAATGAGAGCTACAAAGTAGCCTATGCCATGGCCGACAAACCAACAGGGCCCTTCGAGCGTATCGGAACCATTTTAGAAAAGGACAGTATCGCAACGGGAGCGGGGCATAATTCGGCGATAAATAAACCCGGTACAGATGACTGGTACATCGTTTACCACCGCCGACCCATTCCTAACGAAGACCGGGATCACCGTGTCACTTGCATTGATGTGATGGAATTTAATGAAGATGGCACCATCAAACCCATTGTAATGACTTTTGAAGGTGTGGCTGCTAATCCTGTTGAATAAGGATAAGTTGATATTGTGGAACTTATTATATCGGGAATCATGCGCTATGTTGACCGGAGAGGCAGGAGGTAGTTCGTTAGACAGGGATTGGAGGGATTGATCATAGTGAGAGCCAATTGAATCCACTTTTCATCAACAGTTTTCTCTTCATAAAAGGTCCGTCATTCCCCTTCAGGCACCCCCGGGATCCGATACCCTTAAATTCAAATTAAGACCAATCCGTTTATAAAAAGTCCCGGAGACCCGGTGCTGCAACACGAGCTTATCATTTTAAGAAGGTGCAGGTCTAAAAATTGAAACTCAGAATTTCCCCGTTTAACACAGCATTATTTTAATTTTACTGATTTCCCCCTATATTTAACCCTGTACTTCACCCTTATTTCAGGATTAATATTCATCCCAATGACCAAAACCTTTGTACTTGCCCTTTGCTGTTTAAGTTTTTTCCTTTTATTTTCCTGTAAGGGGCCAGCCGCCGAAAAGAAGCCCTACAATGTCCTTTTTATTGCCATTGACGACTTGCGCCCCGAACTGGGGGTATATGGCAATGATATCATCCAGACGCCAAATCTGGATGCCATTGGCCTGCAAGGCACCCTATTTGAAAATCATTATGTACAGGTGCCTACCTGCGGAGCCTCCCGCTGCAGCATATTGACCGGCTTATGGCCCCGGTCCAGGCAGCACCTGCAGAATTCCGCAATAGAACAGTTTATGTCCAATGAACCTGAAAGGGAGCGGCCGGAAAGTTTTGTGCATCACTTTAAAAGAAATGGCTACTATACCGTAGGCATCGGGAAAATCAGCCATTCGGTGGATGGCCTCTGGTATGGCTACGAAGAAAGCCCGGAAGGGGCCAAAATGGAAATGCCACATAGCTGGGATGAGATGCTCTTTGATCCAGGAAAATGGGAAACCGGATGGAATGCCTTTTTTGGCTATGCAGATGGCTCCAACAGGCAGGGGAAAAACAAGCAGGTCAAACCCTATGAAGCCGGAGAGGTAGATGACCTGGGTTATCCGGATGGCCTTTCTACCCAACTGGCCGTAAGAAAGCTAAAAGAACTTTCAGATAAGGACCAACCCTTTTTTATGGGATTGGGCTTGTTTAAGCCCCATCTGCCCTTTACAGCACCGAAAAAATACTGGGACCTGTATGATAGGGAGGATATCCCACTTTCACCTTTTCCCGAATTGCCGGAAAACGTACACCCCAACAGCCTTCAGGAGAGCGGGGAATTCAATTCTTACCAATTGGGAGAAGAGAAGGCAGGCCTGGACCAAAAACTTACGGATGATTATGCCCGAAAACTCCGTCATGCCTACTATGCCGCTGTCAGCTACAGCGATGCACTGGTAGGGAAAGTGCTGGAAACCCTGGAATCCGAAGGGTTGGCAGACAACACCATCATCGTGGTCTGGGGAGACCATGGCTGGCATTTGGGAGACCACCGGATTTGGGGCAAGCACACCAATTTTGAAATGGCGCTTCGTAGTCCCCTTCTGATCAAAGTTCCAGGAATGATCCCCAGAAGAATCGGGACGGAAATGCCGGTCAGTAGCATTGACCTGTATCCCACCCTGATGGAACTCACCGGCATTCCAGTTGATTTCCCGCTGGACGGCCAAAGTCTGGTTCCCCTGATTACGGCTGGGGAAGACGGTGCCAGAGCCGCCCAGGCTTTCAGCTACTTTAGAAACGGTATCTCCATGCGTACACAACGGTACCGGCTCGTTAAGTATTTCAGGGAAGCCGAGCCGACCATAGAACTTTATGACCACCAAAACGATCCCATGGAGACAGTAAATGTGGCAGCTGAACATCCTGAAATCGTTGCTCAATTGATGCCGCTCCTGGAAAAAGGAAATACCGGCTTGTATGCCGATTCCTCCAACTAAATAAATAACTCAATATGGAAATCCAATTGCAACAGATTACTGCTAAATTTTTGGTATTTGCCCTGCTATCAGTAGGGGTGGCTGCCTGCGGGCCGGCGACCGAAAAGGCAGAGGATCCGGATAAAAAGCCCAATATCATTTATATCCTGGCCGATGACCTGGGTTATGGAGACCTGAGTTTTCTAGGACAGAAAAAATTCCAGACGCCCCATATTGACCAACTTGCGGCCCGGGGAATGGTTTTTACCCAGCATTATGCGGGATCCACGGTTTGCGCCCCCTCACGCTCTGCCTTAATGACCGGTTTCCACACGGGGCATACCCAGGTCAGGGGCAATCGGGGCCTGAATGGAGGGCAGTTTCCCCTGGCTACTGGTACCCAAACCCTACCTAAGGTCCTTAAAAAGGCAGGCTATGTCACCGGTGCTTTTGGCAAATGGGGATTGGGCTATCCAGGATCCAGCGGAGATCCGCTAAAGCAGGGGTTTGATGTTTTTTTCGGTTACAACAGCCAGACCATTGCCCACAATTATTATCCCAGGGAGCTGTTTGACAATGAGAACATCCTGACTCTCGAGGGAAACCAGGGGACCGATGAAGGTCAGTATGCACCACTTTTGATTCAGCAGCGGAGAATTGAATTTATAAAAAACAATCGAGATACGACCTTTTTCCTGTATATGCCATCCATCATACCTCATGCTGAACTGAAAGCACCTCAGGAATATATGGAGAGGTTTCTTAAAAGAACTACACCAGAGCCACCCTACCAATTTGAAAGTTTGCTTGGCCCCGAACGTCCCTATCAAGGCCTGGATGACCCGGAACATCCTCGCTATAAAATGGGCGGATATGGCTCCCAAACTTATCCCCATGCAGCCTTCGCAGCTATGGTTACTTTATTAGACAATCAGGTAGGGGAGATTGTAGCCAGTCTTGAATCCCTTGGTATTTTGGAAAACACGCTGATCGTATTTACTTCCGACAACGGTCCCCACCTGGAGGGAGGGGCAGATCCCGATTTTTTTGACAGCAATGGTCCCTTTCAGGGTTACAAGCGGGATTTACATGAAGGGGGCATTCACGTACCCATGATAGCCAGCTGGCCTGCTAAAGTAAAGGCGGGAAGCCAAACGGATCATATCAGTGCTTTTTGGGACATTTTGCCCACTTTTGCGGATCTGATTGGCGTTGAATTGGAAAAAAGTGTGGATGGCATTTCGTTTTTGCCCACACTTCTGGGTGAAGGGCAGCAGGAGGCACATGATCGCTTGTATTGGGAATTTCACGAGCAAGGTGGCAAGCAGGCCATTCGGAAAGGCAAATGGAAGGGGATCAAATTGAATGTTTTTGAAGGCAATGAAGACATCCTTTTATTTGACCTGGAAAACGATCCCGGTGAAAAAAATGACCTGAGTGAAGCGCATCCGGAATTGGTAACTGAAATAAAGGCCCTGATGGAGGAGTCAAGGGTGGAGGATCCGGAATGGCCCTTCGAAGAAAAAATCCAATCTGCGAATCAACCCTGATATTAATGGAGCTAATTACACGGATTGCAGGGTAGAGGAAAGGAAGGTATCTTTTTTTCCACCAGTCTGCTTAAATTTTGGCCCTGATGAAAAAATAGGTGCATTTGGTTTTGGTCACTTAATTAAAATATTATGAATACTATGCCAGTAAAGAGCTCTCTAATCCTGATGTTGGCCCTGATTGCTCTGGGCTGTTCTACCGGTAAGCAGGAAGATATCCATCAGACCTGGGAACACTACAGGGGATCTAAAAGCGCTGTCCAATATTCCGGTTTGCAAACCATCAACAAAGACAATGTACACCTGCTCCAACCCGCCTGGACCTTTCATACCGGGGATAAACGGGAACGCACCCCCATGGAATGCAATCCCATAATTCTTGGCAACACCATGTATGTCTCCTCTCCCCAATTGGATTTAATTGCTTTGGAAGCATCGAGTGGAAAAGAACTGTGGCGTTTTGACCCTGAGGCATTTGGGGTATCGGGTGGTGTCAACAGAGGTGTAACGGCTTTTACCGATGGGGGCAAAACCCGGATTTTTATGCCCGTAGGTCATTGGTTGTTTGCTCTGAATGCCGAAACCGGGGAACTGGTGGAGGAATTCGGTGAAGGTGGAAAGCTGGATTTAAGGCAGGATTTGGGCAAAGACCCCGAATCCCTTTCCATTGGATTAAATACTCCCGGAATCATTTACAAAGATTTGCTGATCATTGGGTCCGCTACCGGTGAGGGTTACAATGCCTCACCCGGCCATATCAGGGCCTATTCGGCTAAGACAGGGGAATTCCAATGGATATTCCATACCATTCCCCAGGAAGGAGAATACGGCCACGATACCTGGAGATGGGTGGAGGAAGAAAACTATGGCGGTACCAATAACTGGGGAGGCATGAGCCTGGATGAGGAAAAGGGATGGGTCTATGTGTCCACCGGATCTCCTACCTACGATTTTTATGGGGCAAACAGACTGGGAGAAAACTTGTTTGCCAATTCCATAATTGCGCTGGATGCAGGTACTGGCAAGCGGCAGTGGCACTACCAAGCAGTTACCCATGATGTATGGGATTATGACCTGCCCTGTGCGCCTACCCTTGTGGACTTCTCCATGGACGGAAAGACCGTTCATGCCCTGGTACAACCCAGCAAAATGGGAGAGTTGATCTTGCTGGATCGCATTAGCGGCAAGCCTCTGATGGAGGTGAAAGAAAAGGCTGTTCCTCCGTCTTATGTTCCCGGGGAAGTGGCCCATCCAACCCAAAAGTTTGATCAAGGCATTACCATTGTACCTCAGGGACTGGACAGCAGCTATTTGACCAACATTTCTGAAGCTGCAGCGGAATATGCAAAGGCTGAATTTAAAAAATATCGCAATGAGGGTTTTTATACCCCACCCAGCCTGGAAGGGACACTTACCTTCCCAGCCACCCGGGGAGGTATGTTGTGGGGAGGATTGTCCTATGATCCTGTCAATCAGATGATCTATGTCAACGCCAATGAAATCCCCATGATTTTGCAATTGAGGAGCCTGTCAGAAAATCAGGAAGAAGGGGCTTTCAATAGTTTAAGTCCGGGTCAGCGCATTTACCTGTCCAACTGTGCCAATTGCCACGGAGCGGACCGGCAGGGCTTGGGAGAAGCCTACCCGGCACTCACCGGGCTGCCTGACAGACATGACCGGGAATCAGCCAGGACTATCATCACCGGCGGAAATGGGGTGATGCCTGCTTTTAGTGGCTTCGATACACAGGAGTTGGAGGCACTTTTGGATTACTTGCTGGAAGTGGAAACTGGTAGTTCTAATCAGGAGCAGGTAGCCGTTGAAACACCCTTGGACCGCTATGTTTTGCAGGGTTTCCGTATTTTCACAGATGAGGAAGGCTTTCCTGCCAGCAGGCCTCCCTGGGGAACGCTGAATGCGATAGATTTAAAAACCCAATCCATCAAATGGAAGGTGCCTCTCGGAGAGTATCCCGAGCTGAAAGAAAGGGGAGTAGCCCCTACCGGTACGCAGAATTTTGGGGGTTGTGTCGCTACAGCTGGCGGGATAGTTTTTATTGGAGGATCTGCCGATGAAAAGTTCCGTGCCTTTGACGCAGACACAGGCGAAGTGTTATGGGAATACCAATTACCCGCCGGAGGTTACGCAGTTCCTTCGGTGTATGAGGTGGAAGGCAGGCAATATGTAGTGATTGCCGCAGGAGGAGCCAATCGCCTGGGCACCCCTGCCGGAGATGCTTATGTGGCCTTCGCTTTACCGGAGGAATAAAATTAAAAAATCGAACATGCCAGGATATAAACAAAATATTTCACCACAAATGGACATAGATTAGCACAGATTTTTTTCAAAAGGCTTGACTTCCAGCAGCCCGAATACATTACCCAATTTCAGCAAAAAATTCCCTTTTCAGAAAATCCCCCTTTCCCAAAGGGGGCTGGGGGATTTCTTTCGCAACTGTCAGGTAATTCCGCAACCCTTATTCACTGATATTTCCATTCTCGTCAATGCTGAGCTCTTTCCTTTCTCCGTCTTTTTCCAGGCGAACATTGAAATGCAATATGTCATCTTCTCTTCTTGCTGACACTCGGGTGACTTCATGCCCGGGATATTTTGAGAGCAGGATCGATTCCAGATTTCCCGGGAGAGGATCTTCGTAGGGAATGGTGTTGGAAAACCTTTTTTCCTCAACCGCTTCGGATTTTCTTTCGATAAATTTATTGGTGCCATCTTCCTGCTTTTCCAGATCAAAAGCATCATAGAGCTCTCCAATGGCCGTGTATGATTCAAAACTCAGCTTATCTCCTTCAATGTTGATGACCTGAAAAAGTTGGGTGTTTTCTGCAGCGCGATCCCTTTCGGCTTCATAATCCTCCCAGGCATTTTTTTTCAATCCGTACATTTTCCCCCCGCTCACAGAAACCACATATACGGTTCCTGTTTTGTCCCTGGCATTGACCCCATCCATCACATTGTCTTCCGGAGAGACCCTTCCCCGTGCATAGCTGTGGTCGTGTCCCTGCAAGGCCAGATCCACCTGGTATTTGTCAAATAGCGGTTTCCAGGCTTCTCTGAGCCGGGTGTTTTCCCTGCCCTCTGAAGCTGAAAATAAAGGATGGTGATAAGTGACAATGGTCCATTTCTTTGGATTCTCTGACAGGACCTTCTCCAGCCATGGGATTTGCTCTGCCTGAAATACATTGCTATTCAGGACAATAATCCTCGTGTTTTGGTAATCCATATAATAGACCGTTTCATCCAATTCAGCCACATTTTCGGGCCCATTTTCTGGCAATGTAAATTGAGGCCTCCATTGTACCGACAGGCGGCGATCTGCATCCTCTCCGTCCAGCTCAGGGATACTGCGGTATTCATGGTTTCCCGGAGTTACTACAGAAGGTACCATGCTGTGGATAAAACCTCCGGCTGTAAACCATTCATGCCATTCGGTTTCCCTGTGCGCCACATTGACCAGATCACCTGCATGGATGATAAATTTGGCATCTGGTGCCTTTCGGTAGCCTTCCCGTATCAGCCTGGCCCACAATTCCAATATATAATTCTGTGTATCTCCCACATAGAGGAAGGCAAAAGGACTTTCCTTGTCCTCAGAAGCAGTACTAAATTGAATCCATTCCGACCAGGTTTCTCCATCACCCACACGATAGGCGTATATGGTACCTGGATTCAAGTCCTTAAAACTCACCGAATGATAGTGGGCCTGTACATTGGCCACCTCTACGTCACTGGCATCCAGCAATTCCGTTTTCGCTTCAAAAGTCTTGGCACTTCTCCAGAATTTTGGTGCCCCATCGGCTACGGCGATTTCCGCATAGGCATTTTCTATACTCGTATCTGTTCTCCAGGTTACGCTAGCCTGGCTGGAGGGATCCTCTCCAAAATTAAGGACAATTCGGTCGGGGTAATAGGTAGGCTTGCTCCATTCCTCTCGGAAGGTAGGAGCCTTGTATACCCGGTACTCTTGAGCCAATGCCACTTGAAAGGCCACTATCAAGATCAGGGAGAAAAGCAGGTTTTTCATTTACTTTGGATTTTGTTTGGGCAATAGGTGTTGTAAGTTACGAAATTCAGTTATAGGTTTCAAACCGGGCTTTATTGAGTTCTCCGGGATAAAGCACCTATGCTTATAATCTACTGTCATTTAATAAATGGGACTACCGACAGGGTGATATTTTGGCCCAATGTAATAAGTTTCTCCGCCTGTGCAGTTAATTTTTTGATAAGTTTTGGTTAAGAAGGAAAAATGATTCACCACGGATTGACACAGATGAGCACAGAATTTTTTTAGTGGGATGTTTTTGATAGGAGGAGGCAAGGCTGACCTGTAATCCTTCAAGTGGTCAGACAAGATGCAAAACAGGAACCGTAAACTTTCAACTTTGATGGGTCGTACCTACGGCACTCTAAGGTAGACGGTTGGCGAATAACCATGGGCTGAACCCCATGGTTATTATATCGGCCGCTCCTAACGGAGCTTGTCGCAGCGAGGAAGGTTGACATTGTATCCTTATAGCGGTAATACCAGATGCAAAACCAGAAGCAAACTTCCAAATTTGAAAATCCATACTCCCTCCGCCGCGGCGGAGGGATCAAGGGGGATTTTTACGTAAATTTTACAAAAATTTTTCTCCAAACTCAGAATTTAATCATTTCCGGGGCAAAGGATATGGGTCGTACCTACGGCACTCTGATGTGGGTGGCTGGCCATTAACAATGGGCTAAAACCCATTGTTATTACATCGGCCGCTCCTAACGGAGCTTTTTTGAAGGGGGCATCGAATATAGACAAATTGATCCATCTAAAGATTTACACAGAAATAGTACAGATTTCTTCGAATGGGATCTATCTATTTTCAGGGTGTTTTGTGCCTGGAAGGCTTGGTTAAATAAAAGAGTTGTAGCCAAACTAACAGGAAATCAATCAGTATTTAGAAAGCTTATTTGGGTAAACCGCAAGCGAAATTAGTCTGCACCCAAGCACTGAAAGTGCGCAATATCGAAACCCAGGGTGAAGCCCTGGGATAGTATCCGCTATCGTAGCCCAAGCCCTGTAAGGGCGAAATATGTTCGACGATCCGTACATCAGACCCCGAAAAAAATATCCCGCTTTTGCACTCCTATTTCTTCCTTTTGACACCGCTCACAGCCTGTGCTTCCCAGGGATCATCCGGCCAGTGGTGTTTGGGGTACCTTCTTTTTAGTTCTTTCTTTACCTCATGATACGTTTGATTCCAGAAATTCTCCAGGTCCCGGGTGACTTGTACCGGTTTAAAGCCGGGTGACAAGAGATGTACCAGCAAGGGAGTTTTGTTCTCATTGATCCTTGGTGTTTTACTCCAGCCAAAAAGCTCCTGTAATCTGGCAGCCAGGACGGGTGGTTCTCCGGAGGAGAAATACGAAACCTTTGCATAGGACCCGCTCGGCAGGTGTATTTTTTCCGGAGCCAATTTATTGAGTTCCTGTTGCTGGGTATAACTGAGGCTGTTTTGTAATATTTCCTCCAAAGGTAGCCTGGAAAGCTCCTGACCGGATTTCACATCGCTCAGGTAGGGTTCAAGCCAGTTATCTACCGTTTTTAACAGCTGTATTGTACTCACGTCCGGCCAGTAATCCGGCCCATTCCATACCCGTAGGCTCAGGATCCGGTTCTGCCATTGCTCCACCTTATCGTCGAATTTCAGCCACTTTTTGCCGGAAATTTTTAACATTTCCAAGATAGCCTGCATTACCTCAGCCTTGTCAGGGGAGGCTAGTCTTTTCTTTTGAAGCAGAATCTGACCGATTTTCCATTCCTCTACCGCCAGGACCATTTCCTCCTGCTCGTCCCAGTATATCCGGGGTTTTATTTTGATCATGGGCTTCAAATCCTGGGGAGAAAGCACTGAGGCCAGAAAAATTTTCCCCACTCCTGTTCCTTCATGTAGCTGAGCAATGGCAATCCAGGGTTCCCGGGCCAGGTCATCCTTTCGGTCCATGGCGGCAATTTTCCCATTGGCCAGCTGAAAATGTGCCTGGTTTCCCGGCCTGGCAGAAGCGATCCTTTCCGGAAATGCCTGGGCCAGCAGGATACCTGTCATGTAGGGGTCCACAGGTTTATTGGAGATAGGAGCCCCCAGGATTTTCCGGTAAGCTTGTGCTACTTTCTCAATTTTACTAAAAGCGCTTTGCTTGCCGGAAGATTGCCTGTATCTCCTTAATCCCTCAATTCTCAGATTGATATCCAATCCCAGAGAAGAGGGAAGGGGATCTTTTTCTTCCAGCAAAGCAGCCAGATCAGTGGCCAGACTTTCCTGTCCGATCTCCTGGCTGTAAACCAAAAGATGGGCAATTCTGGGATGTGCGGGAATGACATGTAAGGCCAATCCATGGGGAGTGATCCTTCCATTTTCAATGGCTCCCAGGTGCTCAAGTGAGGATACAGCCTGCTGCCAATGCCCCTGGGGTGGAGGACTGATCCATTGCAGGTGTTGATAATCGTTTATGCCCCATTTGTGAAGCTCCAATGCCAGGGAAGCCAGGTCGGTTTCCAGGATTTCAGGTTGCCTGAAAGGGAGCAGTTTTTCCTGGCTTGCTTTGGACCATAGCCGGTAGCAATGTCCGGGACCAATCCTTCCGGCGCGCCCCGCTCTTTGGGTGGCAGTATCTTGCGTTAGGGGAAGTGTAATCAGCCTGTTGAGTCCGGAATTGGGATTGAAGGTAACTGTGCGCATAAAGCCCCCATCGACCACGATCTGAATCCCCTCTATGGTAAGGCTGGTTTCTGCTATGGCTGTGGCGAGCACGATTTTTCTCCTACCCTCCGGATCTGGGAGTAGGGCAGCTTGCTGTCGGCCAAAAGCGATCTGCCCGTATAAGGTGTAAACTGCCAGTCCGGGAAAGCGAGCTTTTACTATTGCGGCCGCTTTTTTGATCTCTCCCTGTCCGGGAAGAAAGGCAAGCACATCCCCCGGATGGGCAGCCATGGCTTCTCCTATCACTTCCTGGATATTATCCGGTAAATGAAACAGGTCCGTCCCAGGCCTGTAATGAATGGTTACGGGGAACTCCTTTCCTTTACTGGAAATCAGGGGACAGTCTAGCTGATCTGCCAAAACTTCACTGTCCAGGGTGGCGGACATGATCAGCAGCTTGAGGTCGGGCCGCAGGATTTGCTGGATTTCCCGACACAGGGCCAGACCAAGGTCCGCATGGATGCTCCTCTCGTGGAACTCGTCAAATATGACAAGCCCAACACCTTCAAGGGCATTGTCCTGCTGCATCATCCTGGTTAAAATACCTTCGGTGATGACCTCTATCTTGGTTTTTTCTCCCACACAGCTGTCAAACCTCACCCTGTAGCCGATGCGCTGGCCTGCTGTTTCCCCCAAGAGATGGGCCATCCTCTGGGCGATACTTTTGGCGGCCAGTTTCCGCGGTTCCAGCATCAATATTTTTTTGTCGCCTAGCCAGTCTTCATCCAGTAAGGTCAATGGCAAAAGGGTGCTTTTTCCTGCTCCGGGAGGGGCGTGAAGCAGCAGGGTGGGATTTTGTTGGAGATGCTGTTTTAATTCCGGAATGACCTCCAGAATGGGTAATTTGGGGAAAGCCTTCAATGGTGGGAAACGATTATTGGAAAGGGTAAAGATAAAAAAATAAAAAGGCAGCCGGGGATTCCGGCTGCATTGAAATATTATTCTATACCTACTTTGGCCTGGCCATATTCCCATTTGACGAGCATTCCGTCATCATGGATCTCATAGGTCAGGTTTTCTGTAAGAGAACTGGTTTCCTGAGAGGGAACATTTACCCTGAGTGCATCCTGGCTTTCATCGTACTGTGTACCCCATTGGCCGGTTTGCTTGTTGAAAATAAAGGTGCTGCTACCTTCATTGGGGATGATGAAAAAGCTGTACTTTCCGGCAGGCAAGGATTCACCAGCTACTTTAATGTCCTTGCTCGTTTCAAATAGGGTCGCCTCATTGGCACCCGCTCTCCATACTTTTCCCAGAGGAACCAGTCCACCGAAAATTTCCCGGCCTTTTACACCCGGGCTACTGTAATTGACAGTTATTTCGGCTCCGTTTATGGTTCCTTCTGCCGTTTTTGGAGGACTGGCAGGGGTCTGAGCCTTTGAAAGGAATAGGACTGACATCATCAGTAATCCCGAGAGTCCAAGCATTTTAATGGTTGATGTTTTCATTTTGGTTTTTCATTTGGTTTAAAAACAATTTAATAACGACTTAATCCAGCTTTGGGTTATTACCGAACCATTAAATTTTCACCCAGGCTTGTTTTTTATGGCTTTCAATAATGCGTTCACAAATCAACAATTCCCTGTAGCCATCTTCAAAAGTTGGATAAGAGGGATTTTCAGGTTGTTTTCCTTCACTGATGGCCGCATAAACCTCCTTAAACATTTGCTTGGAGGTATCCGGAAACCCCTCGTTGTGCCCTCCGGGAAAACCAATCAATTTCGCCGCTTCCGGTGTAAAGAGTGCAGGGTCCTTCATCAGCTGCTGGTTGGCAGTTTCCCGCTTTCCTATCCAAAGTTCGTTGGGTTTTTCACTGCACCATTCGAAATTGGCTTTAGAACCGGCAATTTCTATGTTCAACCTGTTTTTTCGTCCGGCGTTTACCTGGCTTACGGTAACAGAACCTTTGTGGCCATTGTCAAATCGCAGCATGACGGTGGCGTGGTCTTCCGTATTGATAGGCACCTCCTCATAATCCGATTCCTGCAGCATTTTGCCGCTGTAAGTCTCTATGGCTTTCAGGGGTTTGAGCCGGGTTTTATGCACGGTAGTAAAATCCGCCATTACCTCGGTGATTTTTAAACCGGTCACGTACTCGGTCAGGTCCAGTAAGTGGGACCCAATATCTGCAATGGCCCTGGAATCACCGGATTTGTCCGGCTCCAGCCTCCAATTGTAGTCCGTTTGCAGAAACAACCAATCCTGCAGGTAGGAACCCATAATGCTGTAGATATCTCCCAGCTCACCACTTTCCCGCATGGTCTTCATCTGCCTTACCATGGGATAATAGCGCAGGTTAAAATGAACTGCGTTGACCAGTCCCGATTTTTTGGCCAGCTTGACCAGTTCCTCTGCTTCCTCTATTCTGGTGGCCAGAGGCTTTTCGCAGACCACATGCTTGCCCGCTTCCAGTACGGCTTTGGATTGGGCATAATGCAGAAAATTGGGCGTACAGATATGTACAGCCTTGATGGAAGTATCCTTGAGCATGTCCTCAAAAAGCATGGCTTTGGCTATACCCAGTTGGGCAGCTTTTGCTTTGGCCAGTTCCTCATTCACTTCACAAAGGGCAGCTACTTCAATGTTGGGGTTTCTTCTAAGGGCTTCAATATGGGCAGGACCAATAAATCCGGTACCTACTACCGCTACTTTAATTTTTTCCATGATGTTAGGTTTATTTTAAAAGATTAGCCTTAAAGATAGAAGGTACTTTTGTATTTTTCAATGATAAACCCCTTTTCTGCCGCTGATACCTCAGTACCGTTAAGGCTTTTGGATGTATTTGCTTTTCTTTTTCAGTGCCTTACTTCTGACAATAATGGTCAATGTTTTATTATAGTATCGGATATATGCGGGCTGTTCGACATTTGCAATGTCGAACCCAGATAACCCAGGATTTGCAATCCTGCTTTCGTATCCGTCCGATCGAACGAGAGCCGATACCCTTCTCATCTCATCTGCCAAAAAAATCTATGGAAATCCGTGGTCACCCAACAATTAAACGATTAACCAAATAACCGATTAAACAATTTTATCAGCGTTGCTTTGTCCGCAAGACCAAAATTCCAGACAGCCTCCTATAAAAATTGGATTAAAAAAATGGATAAAATTTGGTAATACAAATCCTTCGAGTAAATTTGTTACTCATACCATGTGGATTACGTGGCGAAGCTGTGAAAGGCTTCAGGTGCATCAATTTTGGATACAGATATTAATGTTTTTTACTTCTAAATTAATGCATTTTAAATTTTTAAGTTGTTTATTTTCTTCTTCCTGATAGCTCCTTGCTGGATTCGTTGATTACCTCAAAAACCAGGATCAAATTATTGGTCAAGTTCTTTTCCAATGCCGGAAACCGGGGCTATTTGCGGGGTCTGGCGGAGGAATTCAATGAGTCCACCAATTCTGTCAGGATAGAATTAAACAGGCTATCTGAAGCGGGATTGCTGCAGTGGAAAGCCAATGGCAAGACAAAAAGTTATCAGGCCAATGTTTCTCATCCACTCTATAAGGAAATCAGAAGCATTGTCAGCAAATACCTGGGTTTTGACCACCTGATCGAGCAGGTGGTCTCCAACCTGGGGAATGTTCAGAAAGCCATTATTCAGGGTGATTATGCAGAAGGAAAAGACACCGGTACCATTGAACTCACCCTCATAGCCGAAAACATTAATCTGGACTACCTTCAATTTCTGATCCGAAAAACAGAAGATAAAATCAACAGAAAACTTCGGGTAGTAGTGCTGGAAAAAGAGCCTCAACCCATGCTCAGTGGCCTGGTAGTTTTTGAAAGGAACCTGGTATGACTAAAGAAAGCAATACATACTTGTCTGTGGTAGTGCCGGTGTACCAGTCCGACAATTCCCTGGAGGCCTTGATTACCCGTTTGCGGTTAGTTCTTGCAGGTATCAGTACGGAGGTTGAACTGATTTTGGTGGATGACCATAGCAGTGACCGGAGTTGGGAGTTGATTTGTGCCGCTGCCGAAACATTTCCGGATGTAAGTGGAATTCGCCTGAGCAGGAATTTTGGCCAGCACCATGCCATTGCTGCAGGTCTGGACGCTGCCCGGGGAAAATGGACGGTGGTCATGGATGCAGACCTACAGGATTTGCCGGAGGAAATTCCCCATTTGCTGAGTAAAGCCAGACATGGTTATGATGTGGTCATGGCCCGAAGAACTAACAGGAAGGACGAACATTGGAAAATTGCCTTTTCGGCGATTTTTTACCGGTTTTTCAGGTACATGACCGGAACCAGACTGGATCCCGCCGTAGGCAATTTTGGCATTTACCACCGGAAAGTCATTCGGGCCATTTCAGAGATGAGGGAGGCCATCCGTTATTTCCCGGCTCAGGTTCAGTGGGTCGGTTTCAGACAGGGATATTACAATGTGGCACATGGAAAATCAGCAGTATTACAATCAGGTTATGGTTTTCGGTCCAGGTTTCACCTTGGCTTAAACGCCTTATTGGCCTATTCTGATAAACCCCTCCGCCTTACCATTAAGCTGGGTTTTTTTATTGCTTCTATAGGCTTTATTTTTGCTTTGGTTACACTGATTCGTTATTTTTCGGGACTGATTGTGATTCCGGGATATGCCAGCCTGATCGTTTCCCTATGGGTATTGTCCGGATTGGTCCTGATGACCATGGGTATGGTAGGCTTGTATGTAGGAAAGACCTTTGAAGGGGTTAAGAACCGGCCCCTTTATATTATTGACCAAAAAACCTGAAATGATACAATTTTTACCTTTTGATACTGCTTTGTTTGGCTACAGGGTAGGGAAGTTGCAATTAGACAAGGCCATTGCTAAGATGGAAGCTATTAAGGATCAGGCCAGCACTTTTGACCTGATTTATGTGATGGGGAAACCCGGACTGGTAAAGATGGGAGGATGGTCTCCGATCAGTACCAGAGTTGACTGGGTAAAAATCATTCAAAAAACAGATCTGGATTCACCAGATGAAAATCAGGACATCATACAACTTTCCGAACAGGAAGCTTCCGGTGCCTTGAGTTTAACAGACCAGGAGCAGCTAAGGGAGTTGGTGCTCAGCAGCGGGCAATGGTCCAGGTTCAGACAAGACCCACTGCTGGCCAATCAGGAATATGAAAAATTGTACAGCACCTGGTGGGAAACGATCAAAGCCCAGAAACACCGGGTAATCGTGGGCAGGAAGGGTGGCGATTTATTGGGCTTTATCACATTCCGTTTGTTGCGGGGCCGTGGATATGTGGATCTATTTGCGGTGAGAGGCAGCGAACAGGGTAAAGGGATAGGCCGAAAATTGATGAACAGGGTATTGCAGGAGGTGCATGCATTGGGTTTTGCCCAAATCGGTCTTTCTACCCAAAAGGCCAATAACCGGGCAATGAACTTTTATAAAAGCGCAGGCTTCCAACCGGTAAAGGAAACCTTGATTGCCCATTGGAGACCCGGTCTGAAAAATTCCCCGGACATCCACTGATTTTTGAAAAAAACCATTTGCGCTGGAAAGTTAAAGCATTTGATCCAGGATTGGAGGCAGACTGGATAAGGGTACTGCAGCAGGCCGCCAATGCCACATTAATGCACCAAAGAAGCTTTTTGGCTTATCATGAAGGACGTTTCAGGGATGCTTCCCTGATTATTTATAAAGATGGTTACCCGGAAGCGGTTTTTCCCGCCCACCGGGAAGATCGGGAGGTTTTCTCTCACAAAGGACTCAGTTATGCCGGCCTGATCCACAGGCCCTGTTCCTTTGATCAGGAATTGCAATTGTATCAACAGCTGCTTCGGTACTATGAAGGGCAGGGAGTTGAAAGGTTACAGATCAAGGCAACTCCTTCTTTCTACAGTATAGAATCAAAAGAATCCCTGCCTTATATCATGCATTTGGTTCAGGCCGAAATCCGCCAAATGGAATTGTCTCTGGCCATAAAATTGCCACTAAAGGTCAAACACAAAGGGAGGAAGGCCAATATTCGTCAGGCTTCTCAATCAGGATTGGAAATCCGGGAGGATGATGATCTTGCTTTATTTTGGGAAGAGCTACTCGAACCTAATTTGAAAAATCGGTATCAAAAAAAGCCCACCCATAGCAGGGAACAGATGCGCTATTTAAAAGACCATCATCCCGAAAATATCAGGCAATATACGGTTTACAGCAAAGGCCTTCCCCTGGCCGGTGCCACCGTTTATTTTACGCCGAATTGTTTGCATACCCAGTACCTGGCCACCAATGAAGCAGGCAGGAAGCAGCATGCGCTGGATTTCCTGATCCATTATCTCTGCACCTCCCAGGCTAGAGGCAGGGAATACCTGGATTTTGGGCATTCCAATGAATGTGGAGGAAAAAAAATCAACAGGGACCTTTTTCGCTGGAAGGAAAGTTTTGGTGCCATTCCTTTTCTCCATTCCCATTATAACATAAGCACGGGTGCCTGGCGGCAGTTGGAGAGGGTATATGACTGGCAAAACGGCGGAGGTGATGCCTAAAAGGTCAGCCATTAGTCCTTCGAGGAGGCAGGAATTGGAGGTCAGGAATGCCTTGTATGTCATTACTTGTTACCAAAATGAGTTTTATTGTGAAAATCACCCACAAGGCATTTGTCCAAGGGGCTTTTTTTCTTTATTCCTGCAAGCCCTTTATGGGATTGGTTTTGCAAAAAGGCATAAGGTTCCCTATTATGTAGATTTTGGCAATGTCAGGTATGCCTATTCCAGCTATCCGACAGATTCCGGCGCTGAGAATTTCTGGAATGAACTGGTGAATCAGGAAAAACCGAAAGGAGATTTTCATGCTGTCTACAACCAGCAATACGAAACGTTTCCGCTGAAAATATGGGCCAGGTCACATCTTAGGGAATTGAACCAAATTTTCAGGGAAGAAATTACCTTAATTGATTCACTGAAGACAAAAATTAAGAAAGTCAAAAAGAGTTTTGGTACATTTAAAGTGTTGGGAGTTCACTGGAGGAAAACAGACCACTACATGGAGGTTTCTCCTGTGCCAGAAAAGGTTTTTATGCACACATTGGAAAGAAAGTTAAAGGGTTTTGACAAGCTTTTTGTGGCGACAGATGACCAGAACTTGTTGGGGAATTTGAAAGATAGGTTTCCCGGTAAAGTTTTGGCTCACGATGTCAGCAGGTCCATCGACGGTGAACCCATTCACGATATCAAAGCGGGAAATGATGGGCCTTGCCTGGCAAAAGAAGCGTTGTTAGATTGCCTGTCCTTGTCTTTCTGTGATGAATTGGTTTTGTCCCCATCCAATTTTTCTTATTCAGCTTTGGTATTTAATCCTGAAGTGAAATATACCATTATGGAAACAGAAATGGCCAGATGGACCCGGATCAAGACATTGTTGGTGTTTTTTTTAAACAGGTGGGGCATTCGAAAATGGTAAGCCTTGATTGAAGTTTTTCCCAAATTGGAGGCACCTGAAAGCCACTGCCCTAAATGTAGTGGTTTGGGCAAACATACCGGGGAGATTTTTTTTCAGGGCATTCATATTTTGGCCATATATGATTGCTCAAATTGTACCATAAAATTTTATTTGACCTTGCCAATAGCTCATGCCGCCCTCTTTCCTGTGGTGGTTTCCCATGAAGGAAAGTATAACCGGTATGATAGGGCAAAAGGGTCCTGGATGGCTCTTCCATTGATAAAATCCTTGCAGGAGAAACCCGAAAGAGAACCGGAGATAAATTTGCTTCAGGTACAAAAAGGGAGGGAGCTGCTACTTGTCAACTGCCTGGATTCCTGCTTTGGCCATGTTTTCACCAAGATTTGGAATGTTTATCTGCTGAAAAAGAAATTCCCCACCAAAACCCTGGCGGTTTTGTTGCCGGCACGATGCAGTTGGTTGATCAATGATGAAAAAGTGGAGATCTGGGCGGTAGACCTGCCTTTGCAGGAAATAGATAAAGGGCTGAAGCATCTGGATTTCTGGGTCAAGGCTCAGTTTAAACGATTTGATAGGGTGACCCTCAGTGAGGTGCCCGTGCATGTGGATCAGGAGCAGCTGGATTTTGGTAAAATTTTGCAGGCCAAACCATTCGATTTAGTGGACTTTGGGCGCTTGCCGGTACAGCTGACCTTTATCTGGAGAAACGATCGGTTTTGGCTGAATAGCCGCCTTTTGGATTTATTGCACAAGGCATCCATTAAGTTTGGGGGCTTATCCCTGCTGAGAGGCCTGTTTTGCTACCAGCAGGCACGTTTGATGGGAAGGCTGTTCCAGAAAATCAGCAAAGTTTTGCCAGATGCCAATTTTTTTGTAACGGGCCTGGGAAAGCAGGGGAGGTTGGGCAGCGGCTGGCAGGATAGGCGGGTGGAGCAGATTGACCTGCCGGTGGAGCGGGAGTGGAATGAGATATACCGGCAAAGCCATCTGGTAATCGGCGTACACGGCTCCCACATGTTGATTCCCACGGCCCTGTCAGCGGGTTTTATAGAAATCCTGCCCCGCCACAAGCTGCCCCATATTACCGAGGACATTGGCCGGCACCACAAAGGCCGGATTGCCCATTTTATGGGCAGGTTTGTGGACGAGTTTTCGGGTCCTGGTTTGGTTGCCAGGCATGTGGAGAGTGTGTTGGGGGAGTTTGGGAGGGTTTCTGAGGCGCTATATATGGAAATTTAATAGAGAAAAAATTGAAAGTAAGGAGTAAAAATTAATTTAAATGGCATACCAAACCCTATAGATGCGTATAAGGGATTACAACTTCCAGATGGCAGTTTTGATTTTACAGCGATTTTTGGATAACGAATAGTGGTTACTTTTAGCAAAAAAACTCAGTAATAAGAAATGATTCCCGTAACAAAACCATTTTTACCTCCCCGGGAGGAATATGACCGGTTCCTGGATGGTATCTGGGAGAGGAATTGGCTGACTAATAATGGCCCACTGGTCAACGAGCTGGAACTCCAGCTTAAAGAACATCTTGGTCTTGATCATTTGCTTTTTGTTTCGAATGGTACCATTGCCCTTCAGTTGGCAATTAAAGCCCTGGGCCTTAGAGGTGAAATAATAACCACTCCCTTTTCCTACGTTGCAACGACCACCTCAATTATCTGGGAGGGCTGCACTCCTGTATTTGTTGATATTTTGGCAGACAGGTTGACCATCGACCCTGATATGATTGAAGCGGCGATTACTCCCAACACATCGGCGATTTTGGCGACTCATGTATATGGAATTCCCTGTGAGGTTGAAGGGATACAACAGATAGCTGACGCCCATGGGCTGAAAGTAATCTATGATGGAGCACATGCATTTGGCGTGAAAGTAAATGGAAAATCAATTTTCGAATTTGGGGATATATCTACCTGTAGCTTTCATGCGACCAAACTCTTTCATACAATTGAAGGAGGAGCAGTAATGACCAAATGCCCGGAAACCTTAAAAAAGATGGCGTATTTAAGAAATTTCGGACACGACGGGTTTGAAAAATTCAATGGGATTGGCATCAATGGAAAGAACTCGGAATTTCATGCAGGGATGGGTCTGGCCGTTATCCCTTATTTGGATGAAATCCAGAAGAAAAAGCAAAATCAGTTTTTTTATTATAAAGAACTACTGAAGGGCTTAAATGTTAGATATCCTGAGACGAATCAAATAGAGAATTACAATTTTGCCTATTTTCCAATTATTTTCACTGACGTTCTTCAGTTAAAAAAATGCATGCATGTTCTTGATGAGAATGGCATTGGGAGTAGAAGGTATTTCTATCCTGCTTTGAATAATATTGGGTTTAATGAGGGAATATGCCCCGTTTCGGATCGGATTTCAGATCGGGTTATTTGTTTGCCGCTTTACCATTCCTTAACAAAGGAAGAGCAACGGATGGTTGCGAGGTTGTTATTGAGGGTTCAAAATAATTGAATATGTTAATAGCTGGTGCAGGCGGACATGCATTGGAGTGTTTTGATATTCTAGCCCAAGACTCTCTTCCGGATTTGTTGGAATTTTTTGATGATATTACTTCTGAGGACCAATTCCTGCACAAATATGTTATAATCAGGGAATTTGCACAAATCGAATTTCATTTTGCCCAGGACCCGAGGTTTATCCTTGCAGTGGGCCAACCCAATTACAGGAAAATGTTTTATGAAAGGTTTATCCAAGCTGGAGGAAAAATGGTCAACCTTTCAGGGTTTCGTAACACCATCAGTCCATTCACCAAAATTGTAGGTGCAGATATATTCAGCCATTGTTTTATCGGTTCCCTAGTCCAGATCGGAAAGGGAACGTTGGTCAATACCGGGGTCCAGATACACCATTCAGTGCAGATTGGGGAGTTTTGTGAGATCAGCCCAAAAGTTGTAATTCTTGGAGATGCCAGAATTGGCAACCAAACAAGAATTGGGGCCAATACTACTGTCCTTCCTAAAATTAATATTGGAAATAATGTCATTATTGGAGCAGGTTCGGTTATAACAAAAGATGTTCCCGACGACGTTACTATAGTTGGGGTACCGGGGAGAATTATAAAAAATAAAAATTCGTGAAATTGAGTTGAAGAGAAACTAAATATTTTATAAAATAAAACTGAAATGAAACCTAAAAAAATAATGGATTTGCAAAAATCAATTTAAAGACCCAAATCATCAATAAAAAATGGTGTCAAAAGTAAGTTAATCTAAATTGAAAAACTTTTGAAAATATGGCAGAAATTAAAACAAGGTATTTTTTAACTTTTATATATCAAAGGATTTTAAATTTATAATGGAATTTTTAAAAACACAGTTTAAACAAAACTTTAAGTTCTTTTTATATTTCTATTCTATTTTAGGGTTTAGACTATTTGTTTCATTTGGATTGAGTATCGGGGTAGCATTATTAGATGGCTTGGGATTGGCCATGTTTCTGCCTTTGCTGGAGATGATGGGAGGGGGTGAGAAATCTGCTGGGTCTTTAGGCAATTTAAATTTTTTATTGGTTGGGTTAAATACACTAAATATTTCATTGACCATCACCTCCGTCTTGATGGTCATGTTATTGTTTTTTATTTTAAAAGGTATTGTTAAATTTTTTGAAGGTTACTACAAGGTAATCCTCCAGCGTCATTTTATTAGAAAAATTAGATTCTCACAAATTGATCTTTTGACAGATTACAATTACAAATCTTTTGTTTTGGATGATTCGGGTAGGATTCAAAATACTGTATCTGGTGAAGTCAACAAAGTATTGGGAGCTTACAACGGATATTTTTTTGCAATACAAGGATTTATCATGGTGATAGTGTACACCGGTTTAGCTTTTACTGTTAATCCACAGTTTACCTTACTAGTCATAATTGGCGGTATTTTAAGTAATTTTTTGTACTCTTGGATATTCAAAAAAACAAAAGCTATTTCAAAAAAGCTGACTGAAAGCAATCATGATTTTCAGGGTTTGCTTATCCAAAAAGTAGCATTTTTTAAATACCTAAAGGCTACTGGTCAAATGAAAGACTTTAGCTGTAAGCTAAAAGATAAGGTTATAGAAATTGAGGAATATCTAAAAAAAATTGGCATTCTCAGTTCATTCATTAATGGAATTAGAGAGCCATTGGTGATTATGGTTGTGGTGGCCGTGATTATTTTGGAAATAAATGTTTTTGGGGGTAGTATCAATTTGGTATTATTGAGTCTTTTGTTTTTTTATCGCGCACTGACCTATATGATGAGCTTACAAAATTATTGGAATGGGTTTTTGGCCAATCACGGTTCATTGGAAAACATGCAAGAGTTTTTGATAAAATTAGAATCTGGAAAAGAAAAAAAGGGTAGGGAAGTTTTTAGGGGAATTGAAAATGAAATTGTACTAAAGGGCGTTAGCTTCCATTACCAAGAAGCAGTGATTCTAAATAATATTTCCTTTTCTATCAAGAAGAATCATACTGTGGCCTTGGTAGGAGAAAGCGGTTCAGGGAAAACTACATTGATGAATCTTCTTTCCGGATTGGTATTGCCTGATCAAGGCACTATCACTATTGATGGAAAATCAATTGTAGATCTTGAAAGAAATACCTACCAAAAAAAAATCGGCTATATTACCCAAGATCCTGTAATTTTTGATGATACGGTTTTTAATAATGTTACTTTTTGGTCGGAGCCAGATGATGAAAACAAAAGAAAATTTTGGAAAGCAGTGGAGAAGGCATCCATATTTGATTTTGTGAAAGGGCTACCAAACTTAGAAAATACCCGTTTGGGAAATAATGGGATTATGGTGTCAGGAGGTCAAAAACAAAGATTTTCCATAGCAA
This sequence comes from Cyclobacterium plantarum, assembly GCF_011290685.1. Classification (GTDB taxonomy): domain Bacteria; phylum Bacteroidota; class Bacteroidia; order Cytophagales; family Cyclobacteriaceae; genus Cyclobacterium; species Cyclobacterium plantarum. The sequence goes on along the minus strand of NZ_JAANYN010000002.1, from coordinate 317,426 downwards.
GAGAATTGTACAAAGAAGTTGACTTATTGATGATGGATGAAGCTACTTCTGCCTTGGATTCAGAAACAGAAATGATTATTCAAGATCAAATTGCCCAACTTAAAGGTAGTTTGACCATCATCATTATTGCCCATCGGTTATCAACTGTAAAACACGCTGACGAAATAGTATTTATAAAAAAGGGTGAAATTCATGGTATTGGGAGTTTTAAAGATTTACAAGAAAACACAATAGAATTTAAAAAATTGGTTGAAATTCAGGGCTTTTGAAATATTTTAATGGAAGATTTAATCTGTACAAGGAGTAATAAAGAATTATTAATTAGGTTCCTTAAGGAATTGAAAAAGAGTTGGAAGAGAAATGGGCCTATTTTGAAGCAAATTTTATATTTTCCCTCTTTTATTAAATATAACAAAGATTCAAAAAAAACAGCAGTTGATTGGGAACTTCCATGGATCACTATAGAAGGTATTAATTTTTTAGAGAAAGAGATTCTTAATCCTTATATGAATGTTTTTGAATATGGATCTGGTGGATCAACTTTATTCTTTTCAAAGAAAGTAAAAACTGTTTTTTCGGTAGAGCATAATTTAGAATGGTTTACCATCTTAAGGAGCAAATTAGAAAGTAAATCGATTGGGAATGTGAATTTAATACTTTATGAACCTATTCCTGTGATGAAAGACGATTACATTGTCTATAAAACAAGGCATGAGAAGAGATATTTTGGATACAATTTTTTTGATTATGTACATTCAATTGATCAATTCAGTGATGGATTTTTTGATATAATAATGATAGATGGGAGGTCAAGGATCAGGTGTCTAAATGTTGTATTGAATAAATTAAAAATTGGAGGATTTCTTGTTTTTGATAATTCAGATAGAAGTTACTATCGAGAGTCATTGAAAAAATTTGAGCATTTATTGATTTTAAAAACATTTGGCCCCTGTATTTCTAGTTTAAGATTTACAAGTACAAATATTTACAAAAAGGAATAATTTTTTGAAAATAGCTGTTTATACCGCAATTTTTGGCGGAAAGGATTACTTATTAGATCCAATAAATTTCAAAAAAAATGTCAATTATAAAGTAGATTATTTTTGCTTTACGGATAATTTAAAATTGATTTCAAATGTATATACGATAATTTATATAAATCCTTCAATTAATAGTACAGTAAAGAAATCTAGGTTCATTAAAATTAAGGGGTCTAAGGAATTAATTGAATATGATTATGTAATTTGGCACGATGGAAATATCCAAATTAATGCAGATAAAATTGAGGTTTTGATAGAGGATTTAGGAAATAATTTTTTAGCTGTGTTTCGTCATCCATATAGAGACAATATTTTTGATGAATCAAAAGCATGCATTAAACTAAGAAAGGAAGATTTTTTTATAATTATTTTCCAATTGCTAGTCTATATGTGGAAAGGTGTGAGTACCGAGGGTAAATTATTCGAAACAGGTATTTTTGTAAAAAAAAATAATTTTAAAGAGGAGTTTTTTAATTTATGGTGGGATAATGTAAAGAAGTATTCATGCAGAGATCAAATTTCATTGAGCTATGTTGTAGAAAACACTAACGAAAAATTATCATTGCTTGATGGGGAAGGTAAAAATAATCCATATTCTACATACCATCCACATATATATAATACTATTGGCAAAAAATTATTTTGTCACAAAATAGAGATAAAAATATTTGGGTTTTTCGTAGAATTATTTAAGGTGTTTCAAAAAGGTTTAATAAGAAAATTTTTATTTTTTGATAAATGAATAAATCATCTGACATTACAGTAAGTGTTTGTATGATTACATATAATCATTCAAAATTTTTGGAAATGTCAATCGAAGGAGTCCTATTACAACAGACAAACTTCAATGTAGAATTAATCATCTCAGACGATGCGTCCCCGGACGGAACTGAAGTTATTGTTGAAAGATATTTAAATATTGCTCATGAGAATATAAATGTTGTTTATTACAAACATTCAAATAATTTAGGGGCGATACCTAATTTCGAATGGACTCTAAATAAATGTACTGGTAAATACATAGCTATTTGTGAAGGTGATGATTATTGGATTGATCCAAAAAAATTACAACTACAAGTTGATTTTTTAGAAAGTAATAAAAATTATATTTTGAGTTTTCATGACAGGTCGATTGTCAATAATGTTGGGGAAGTTTTAAAAAAAAATAGTTTACCAACTTCAATCAAAAGGGATTTGAATTTTGAAGACCTAGCTAAAGGTGTTTTCACGGTCCCTACGCAAACTGTAGTTTTTAGAAATTGTATTAAGAATTTTCCTAAAGTGTTCTCATCCGTCTTAAATGGTGATACATTTTTATTTCTTCTTTTAGCTGAAAGAGGTAAATTTTATTATGAAAAAAGGATTACTGAGACATTCTATCGGATTCATAATGGGGGAGTTTGGTCCTCAATTAATTACGAAAGAAGTTTGTTGGAGTCTTACAATACATATAATATTATTTATAATTACTTCAACAAGCACCATGGACTTGAAAAAGCATTTTTAACCAGGTGGTATGGGTTAATTTATTTTTATTGGAAAAGCAATAATTTTCCTAAATTCTCTATTAAATTTATTAAAATTATTCTTTTTGTGATTTTAAATCCGAGATTAATTTCTGTTTTTGTTCCTAAAATTTTTAAATATATTTATAAATTTTTAAATATAACTTCCAAGTAGAATCTATACAATTGGTTTTATATAAATTGTTATTTTTAAATGAAAATAATACATATAATTAGGGACGAAAAATTCTTTGATTCAGCCTACAGGGTATTTGAAGAATTACTACCAGCTATGAATCATTTTATAATTTTAGGGAAGAAGCACAAACTTTATTATATTAAGAATGCTAAAGTTAAGTTTATCAGGCCTACAATTTTTATCCTTTTCAGGAATATTTTTTTATATAAATATGATAGTGTGATTATTCATGGGTTACACAGTGAAGCTGTTAAGCTTTTGGTGACAAAACTCAATCCAAATTTAAAGGTTTTTTGGATTGGTTGGGGATTCGATTATTTTAGATTTTGGAATTCAAATGATTACAAACCAATTACACTAAAGACAATTGGTTATCCAGGTAAGGGTCCAAAATTGCGAAAAATTAATTTTTTCTTAAATGGATGTAAGCCATATGTTTCAGATGAATTATTTTTAAAGAAAGTTGATTTTTTTAGTCCGGTATTAGATATCGAGTTTGATTTATTTAAAAAATTTCATCCTAAAACAACATTTCAATTTATAGATTGGAATTATCTGACTTTAGAAGATGATATTATCAAAGGGTTTGAAGGAAGGGTTATAAATGGTAATAATTTATTATTTGGCAATAGTGCACATCCTCTTAATAACCATCTTGATGGGGTGAAAGAAATACTTAGATTTAATTTTATGATAAATAAAATCATTTGCCCATTGAGTTACGGTAACAAGATAAATAAAAATGAAACCATAAAGATTTGTTCTAATACATTTGGAAATAAATTTATTGCTCTTACCGATTTTATGGATTATGAATCTTATGTTGGTTTTTTACTTTCTTGTAAGTATGTTTTTATTAACAGTATAAGACAAGTCGCAATGGGGAATATTTTATTGATGTTGTATTTGGGTTCATATGTAATTTTAGACCCAATAAATCCTGTTTATGAATTTTTTTTAAAGAGGGGTATTAAAGTTTATTCTATTCATGAAGCTGTTAATGGAAACTTTGAAAATATTGATATCGAATCTGTTAGGACAAAATTGCTTAATATTTGGGGTCGTGAAGCTATTCTGAAAAAGACCAAGTTCCTTTTAAATTCAGTTAAAAATTGAATAGAACCTTTTTTAAGTTAAAATTTTAACTATGTTGCCCAGATTTGCGGAATTTTTCGTGAATAGTATGATAGTCTGTCTTTATTTCATTTTATTGTCTGTTTTTTTGATGATATCTTTCCTTAGCTATAGTTTATAGAAATGAAGAGAAAGATGTATATATATATATATGTAATGAGCCTTGTTCTATACAAAAATGCAGGTTAGGTAGTTATTTTATTCTACCGTGTACCAAATGAGGCCCTATTAATTTACCATTGGCTTTCATCTTTTTTACGTAGCCAAATCTCTTTTTTTAAAGTATTTTATTTTGTTTATTTTTTTTTTACTTACGAAATTCAGTCAATAACGGCTAATTTCGTATTTGAAATTAGCTCAAACAAAATTATTGCTTGGTTTTTAAGTAAAAATGTTTTTGAATCGTAACGCATTTAAAACATCCTCATTTCCTGGAAATTTGAAGTAGACTTAAACTATTTTGGCGGTTATGACTTCATGAATGAGCGAGTGGAATTGGAATTCATTATGGTGGGCAATTAGATCGAATTGGTGTTGTTTCACTTTAACTCTTGATAGTATTCAAATATTCTTTTAGATTTCTTTAGGAGGGTTTATGATTAATCATATCTATAAAGACGAAAAGATAATGACTGACTGGTGGAGCAGCCAAAAGTGTAAATATGCTTATTTTACAAGATCGGTCAACGAATGACGGGAAAAATGAACTAATTTAAATCAGATGCATAGCCAAATTGAGATGTCCGAAGCTTGCTACGGTAGATCTGTCATTCGGTTAGTGACTTCCAATTTTACATCAACGAGTATAGTTATTGATACAATTACCCTAAAATGAAAATTGAAAATCTTATTCAAAAAATGGTAGCAAAGTTACCCTATCACTACAAAACGTATTTTTGATAGGTGTCTTACTCAATTTTGATATTAAATGAACTTTAAAGTTTCGGTTATCATTCCTGTATTTAATGTTGAGTTATACTTGGAAGAAGCAATCAGATCCGCTGTAACGCTTGAAGAAGTATTCGAAGTAATTTTGGTTGAGGATGGATCGGTAGATAAGTCTTTTGAAATTTGTAATTACTGGGCGAAAAAACATAGTAAAGTCAAGCTGGTATTTCATAAGAATCATCAGAATAAAGGCGTAGCACTTAGTAGAAACTTAGGCGTGGAAAGTGCAACATATGATTTCATTTCATTTTTAGATGCCGATGATTGGTATCTTGAAAATAGATTTTCAGTTGAAAAAGCGATCTTTGATTCGAATCCTGAAGCTGATGGGGTCTATGGAGGTACAGGATTTTTTTACCAAGTTACCAAATCATTTGATCGGGAAAGGCTGACTACAATTGATAAAATAGTTAAGCCTAAGGATTTAATTTACACCTTACTCGATGGTAAAGGCGGTCGGTTTACAACAAATGCTATTACCTTTAAAAAGTCTTTCTTTTTAGCTTTAGGAGGTTTTGACAAAACGCTCGAACTTGGTGAGGATACCGACTTATGGATTAGGGCATCTGTTAGGGGTAAATTATACTCTGGCCTTATTGGCTATCCAGTTGCTATCCGAAGAGTTCACGATTTTAATAGTTCTAAAAGGATTAATCATTTAACCGATAGATTCCTATATGAAAAACTTTATAAATATTTTTTGCATAGAAAAGGTATTTCAAACAAAGCGTTTTTGATTATTTTCAAAAGATATATTGGAACAAGGTCAAATTCTATTCTGAGCCGTTATTATAATGCGATTTTTGAAATAATATGTAATCCTATTTGTATTAGAAAATTGGTGTAAAATGAGAGAAATATTTAAACATTTTGTTTTCACAAGAGTAAATCTTGGATTTAAAGATCTAATTGGTAGAGGAAATGTTAAACTTTTTAATCTGCAATCTTGGCTGGATTACAGGTTTAATATTTTTTATGCAACGTGTCTCCCTTCTATAATGAGTCAAACAAATCAAAAATTTATTTGGTATATCTTTTTGGATATTGAAACACCTCAAAAATACATCAATGAATTGCATTCCATTATCAAAGGGCATTTAAATATAGTAGTTTTACTTAAAGAAGGAAGTTTCAGCAATGTGTTAGAGCACGCAAGGAATTCGATTCTAGATTTAGGTGTTGAAAGTTTTAATTATCTTATTACGACAAGAATTGATAGTGATGATATGATTCATAAAGAATATATTAATGAAATCCAAAAAAGATTTAACTTTCAAAAATATGCTGCTATCAACTTTAACAAGGGATTTGTTTATGATTTGAGGTTTAAACTATTGGGTACTGCTATAAACAAATCTAATCCATTTATTAGTGTTATAGAAAGGGTTGACCCTTTGAATTCATTTAAAACTGTTTTCCACGTTGAACATAGTAAATTTATCTTCATAAAAGAGAGAATTTTAATCGAATCTGGAGAAAGAATGTGGGCGATGACTATACATGATCTTAATATTGATACGAAGTTTTACGGTAATCCAAAACTTTTTTCAACATTACCAAAAATTAATGGCTTTCATTTTAAATTTATAAATAATGCCCCACCTAAGCTTAAATTGAAGTTTAAAAAATTGTTTTACAAAAAGAAATTGAAGAAAGTAGTACCTTTTTTCTTAAATCAAATTAAACTACATGTGTGAACTTTATTTTTCTGTAGTCATTCCGGTCTATAATGATAAAGTTCGATTGGAAAAGTGCTTGGATGCACTAATTAGACAGCGCTTTGATCAAAGGAAATTTGAGGTGATAGTAGTTAACAATGACCCTGATGGTTCGATTGTTTTAGATGATCAATACTATAATAAATTAAATTTAGAATTAGTAAATGAAATATCCCCTGGGTCGTATTCTGCTAGGAATAAAGGAATTCAATGTTCTAATGCGGAAATTATTGCTTTTACAGACTCTGATTGTATTCCGGATTCTGATTGGTTAAGTAATGCTATGCAATATTTTGAAAACGATTATTCAAGGATAAATGGTATTGTTGCTGGAAAAGTACCTTTGTTTTTTATAAATCCTAATTCCATGAGTTTCGCAGAAATTTATGAGAAATATACTGGTTTCGATTTTGAATCCTACGTAAAAGAAGGTTCCTGTGGTGCCGGAAATTGGTTTTCGTATAAATCTGTGTTAACAGAATTTGGAGGGTTTAATTCTCAATTAAAATCTAATGGGGATACAGAGTTGTCTAAACGTATTTCTAAAAAATATAACATCATCTTTGCTCCTGATGTGATTGTTAGCCATCCTTCTCGTTATCTGATCAAAGATATCGTTTATAAATATAGAAGACTTCTTGGGGGGACTTATAACAGGAAATTTGAGAATTCTCATAAAGGTTTTTTGTTTTATATGATAAGTTTTAGTTGGAGAAGATTGAGGTTTGCAATAAAAAAGATTTTTATTATTCATCCCAAGGAGTCTGTCCCTATATTTTTTGTTTGTTTAGCAATAATAATTGGTACATGGAAAGAGTATATTCTGCTTCTTCAAGGGAATGACGCTAAAAGATAAATGAAAAAACAGGCAAATATTTTTTGTGTAGTTGTAACCTGTAATGGGATGAAATGGCTTCCAAAGCACATTGAATCTATAAAAAATTCTTTCTACCCTTTAAAATCAGTGTACGTGGACAATGGTTCTACAGATGGAACTAAAGAATTTTTAAAAAATGATTTCCCGGAAGCAATCCTTATTGAATTAAATAATAATTTGGGGTTCGGAAACGCAAATAATATTGGTGTTAAATATGCAATTGAGAATGCAGCGGATTATGTGTTTTTATTTAATCAAGATGCCTACCTTGAACCTGAAACGATAGGAAATTGTTTTAGGGGATTTGGTCTTCAAAAGAATATTGCCCTTGTGTCACCAATACATTTAAATGGAGATGGTTCCGCATTAGATATTGGATTTCAAAGGTGTATAGTTGAAGAGCTGTGCCCTGGTTTTTTGTCTGATTTGGTTTTAAAGAAAACAAGAGAAGCCTATCCTATTTATTCTGTTAATGCAGCTGCATGGCTTTTGAAAACTGAAATTGTTAATAGAATTGGGTTGTTTTCAAATGCTTTTTTTCATTATGGAGAAGACATAAACTTTCAACAAAGACTTAAATATTTTGGTTTCAAAGCTTTGGTGGTTCCTGACGCTTTTATTTTGCACGATAGGGAAGAGCGTAATGGAGAGAAATCTGAATTAGGTAAAAAGATTGAAATTAAGACCAATCAGATGACTATTTTGATGGATATTAATGAGTCCTTTACATCTACCAAGAAAAAAGTTTGGAAATATGCTGGTCTTTTGCTTTTTGAAGGTAAATTTTTGAAAAGTTTTTCATTGGTATTGGACACTTATTGGAATAGTAATAAATATCTAAAATGGAGAGAACAAATGAAGAAAGAATTAAGTCTTCAAAAATAATCAGGATTGTTCCTCTTTTGGATTTTGGTGGAGTTGAACAACGGATAAGATTAACTGTCGAAGGAATGAACAAAGTGGACCAAATTCACTTTGATATAATTGTTTTAGGTGCCGGAGGTAGAATCTCAAATGAATTAAAGGTTTGTGTACGAAATTTATGGATTCTTGATCGCGATATCAGAATACCCAATTTGTTTTTAGTTTTTGAAATTGTTCGATTGTTGAAGAAAGTAAAACCTGATGTGGTACATACTTCTGGTTCAGAGGCAAATTTTCATGGATTGATTGCTGCCTGGATTGCCAAGGTTCCTATCAAGGTAGGTGAGGAGATTGGTTTTCCAGATCACGATTGGAAGTGGCGAAGATTGTTTAAGCTGGTATACGGTTTGGCAGATCGTGTGATTGCCATTTCCTATTCGGTTAAATCCAGGATCGTCGCTTTGGGAGAAGTTGAAGAAACTAAGGTGACGGTGGTAAATAATCCGGTCGAGTTGCAGGAAACTAGTTCGGGCAAAGATAAGCTTTCCGATGTAGGCCAGAACATCCGCTCCAAAATCGGTTCCGAAAGTTTTCCAAGGGACGGTGTTTCCCGCAATACGAAGAAATCCGATCAAGATCGCTCCAATGAATTCATCTTTATTACGGTTTGTCGGCTCGTTCCGATAAAGAATTTAGATACGTTGATCCTGGTTTTTTCCAGTCTTCTTGGAGAAAATCAGGGATTCGAACCAAGGCTTTGGATTGTTGGGGACGGTGTGGACAGGGCTCGGTTGGAATCGCTTTGTAAGGATTTGTCTATAAACGAATATGTCGTTTTCTGGGGATCTCAATCCGGGGTGGGTTCATTTTTAAAGCAAGCAGATTGCTTTGTTTTGCCCTCATTTTCGGAAGGTTTTTCCATTTCACTGGTGGAAGCAATGCTCAGTAGCTTGCCCTGTATCGTCACGAATCAAGGCGGGCCTGCCGAGATCGTTGAAGATGGCGTAACGGGTCATTTAATTGACCCTCAAAACTCGCAGGATATCAAAAAGAAGATGCTTGAAGTATTGTTGACATCCGGGCGGGAACGAGCGATGATGGGGGAGCGTGCGAAACAATCCGGGAGCAAGTATTCCGTGGAAAATTACATTAAGCGTCTGGAGGAGGTATATAGCCTAGGTTGAGCGATTTCGGCGAATTGGCCGGCGATTCTGGCGTCAGTAGGGCGCTGTTCATTTCGAATTTTTTCCAAGTTGATCCAATTCGATAAAGGAGCGTTCGTCTATTGAAGGGAATTCGGATCTGTTCCTGAAAAAATTTATGAAAAAAATTCGGCTATTGCACTGTATTGAAACGATTTCCTCGGGAGGTGTAGAGCGAGTTAGACTCACCTATGCCAACCAAATGGATAAGGAAATCTACGAGTTGAAAATTGTCTGTACCCAGGCGAAAGGTAAAATCCTTTCTGAATTGAATCGCTTAGGCGTTGAAGTAATCTCCATTGGAACGTTCGCCCATCCCATGGAAGTTAGGAAATACAGGGTACTATTGAAGGTAATTCGGGAGTTTAGGCCACACATCATTCACGGAGCGGTTTTCGAGGGGAATTCCATGGCATTTGTAGGGAAGGTAATCGGTAGGGTGCCAATCGCTATTTTAGAAGAAACTTCAGACCCAATAACACGGTCAAAACGAGCTAATCGACTTTTGTCCTTTTACAGCCGGTTTGCAGAAGCAGTCATCGGTATTTCACCTGCTGTGATGGATTATTTGATAAAACTAGTGAATGTGAAGGCATCCAAGTTGACGCTTATTCCGAATGGCTTGGATATTCCCGGTAAGGCAGACCTGGAGGCCAGTAAATTACTCAAGGATAAATTAGGTATTAATGACGATGATGTGGTAGTGGGCGCCGTTGGTAGGGTATATAATCGTGTGAAAGGATTTTCTGATATCATTGATGCCCTGCATTTTTTGAACATCCCAACCCTCAAATTTTTATTGGTGGGGAATGGACCCGATTTAGAGATGTTAAAAGCAACAGTGCGAAAATTGGGTTTGGAGGCACGAGTTCATTTTGTCGGGTACCAGGAGGACCCAAACCCATTCTATTCGATTATGGATATTTTTTGTGTTCCTTCTCATCAGGAGGGGTTTGGATTGGTAGCGGTAGAGGCCATGCTTCACCGGCTACCAGTTATCGGTAGCAGAGTTGGCGGATTGAAAGACATTGTAGTGGATGGTGTAAGTGGGTTTTTAGTTCCTCCAGCGTGTTTTCAGGAACTGGCGTCAAAAATGAAGGTTTTGTTTGAAAGTCCCGAATTAAGAAAAGAATTTGGTGAAAATGGATACAAGATAGGGATCGAAAACTATAGCAGTGACTTGTATTTCAAAAATTTGGATGACCTATATCAACGGTTACTTCGGGAAAAAGGAATAATTTAAACGCTAAACATTTGTTAGATATCATTGTCATCGTAGCCTTGCTTTTGGCTTTATTCAAGTCGAATGAGAGCATATCCAAGAAGTTTAGGTTGCCGTGGAAATATCAATTGCATTTGCATTTTTTGCTGTTATATCACCTATTCTTTTCCTTATTTTTTACTTGGTATATTCTAAATTTTGGTGGTGATTCTCAGGGATACTGGTACTTCACAATGGAGCAAATATTGATCAGAGGAGATGTATACTGGGGGCGTTATTTTGGGACGAGTACCACGTTTATTTTATGGTTGACCTATATACCAAGTAGGGTGCTTGGATTGAGCTATTTGACTGGGAACATTTTGTTTGGTGCGTTAGGGTTCATCGGGATCAGGTACTTGTTTGTAATGACTGCGAGCTATTTCCCTTCTAATCATAAGGTTTTGAATATTTCGTTGTTTCCGATTATCTTTTATTTCCCAAACATGCATTTTTGGTCTGCCGGAGTAGGTAAGGATTCTATTTGTTTCTGGGGGATTGCCTGGTTCGTTTACGCGGTACAGGCATATAGAAAAAGATGGTGGCATGGTTTAGTAGCATTGTTTTTTGTTTTTATGGCTAGGCCTCATATGGGGCAGGCATTGATCGCAGGTGCAACCATTTCCATTTTGCTCGGATCTGAAATTAGAAAGGAATACAAAATTGTGTTGGGTGTTTTTGCCTTGGTAGGGAGCATTTACCTAAGTGCCACCACATTAAGTTTTCTAAAGTTAGAGGAGTTTTCGTTGGAAGAATTGGGCTCGCTTGCTTCAAAAACCGCCGGATTGTTAGCTTCGGGCCATTCAGGAATTGATGTTGCCTCTTATTCTATACCGATGCGGATTTTTACGTTTATGTTTCGTCCGATTTTCTTTGACGCACACAATGTCATGGCTTTATTGAGTTCGTTTGAAAATGCGTTGTATTTATACTTGAGTTTGTTTATTTACCGTAATTGGAGTCCTGAAGCTTTGCGCGACATGCCGGTATTTTTAAAGACGGGGATCATTGTTTTTATTCCAACGAGTTTGGCCTTTGCCAATAGTCTGGGAAATCTGGGCGCAATCATGCGCATGAAAAACATGACCATGATCTACTTTTTACTTTTCTGCTTCTACCTAATCGTACACAACAAAAAACAACGCTACCTGCGTGCATTGGATCGGAAGCGGTTTTTCCAACGCCGGCAGACCATTATTGACAGTAAAAATCAGCTGATTGATTGATTTTGTCCAAAAAAATACTTTTTCTACCCAAATATTCCAGGAAAGGGGCGAGCAGCCGCTTAAGGACCTATCAGTTTTTGCCCCTCTGGAACGAAAATGGTGTAGCTGTGACCGTGTCTTCCTTTTTTACCGAAGCCTATCTGGAAAACCTTTATGCCAATAAAAAGCCTGCATACCTGCATGTTTTGTCTTGTTATTGGCGCAGGTTAAAAATGCTGCTTACAGCAGGTAAGTATGATTTGGTCTGTGTAGAAAAGGAACTGTTTCCCTACTTTCCAGCCTTTCCCGAATGGCTGCTTGCCAGGCTGAAGGGATATTGGGTGGATTACGATGATGCGGTTTTTCACAATTACGATCAGGGAAAATACCCCTTTGTTTCCCGCTTTTTTCCGCATAAAATAGATCGGGTCATGCAATGGGCCAACGTTGTTATAGCGGGAAACGACTACCTGATGGAACGTGCCCGGCTGGCTGGTGCGGATTCGGTCATTCAACTACCCACAGTAATTGACCCAAACCGATACAAAAAAAAAGTGCATGAGAAAAAAAATGCGGTTACCATTGGCTGGATAGGCTCACCAAGCACCTTGAAATACCTGGATGCAGTAATTCCGGCTTTGGAAAACCTGCATAAAAAACATAAAATCGTGGTATTGCTGATCAATGGCAATAATCCTCCGCAGTTTTCCGGAAACCTCAAAACCGTCCCCTGGACCGAAGACGGTGAGGTGAACGCCTTGCTGCAAATGGATATAGGTATCATGCCCTTGCCGGATAACGCCTGGGAAAGGGGGAAATGTGCCTACAAACTTATCCAGTATATGGCCTGTGGATTGCCGGTAGTGGCTTCTCCGGTAGGAATGAACAGGGAAGTAGTGCAGCATGGTGTCAATGGCTTCCTGGCTGATACGGAGGAGGAATGGGTGGAATTCCTGGGTCAGCTGATAAGCAATTGGAAAATGCGTGAGGCCTTTGGTACAAAAGGCTACGAGCTGGTCATGGAGAAGTATACCCTGGCTGGCAATTTTCAAAAAATGCTGGCCCTGGTGAGTACTCCTGCAAACGAAAATGCTGAAAATACCTGAATCAATACCTTAAGTGGTTAGCAAGAGGGTTCCATAATTTTCAAAAATTATCCCTATGAATATCCTGTTTATTTCCTGGGATTCCGATCAAACCAACTACCTGGAAAACCTGTTTTTCCCCATTTTCCGGGGCATACAGGATAAGCGAAGCTGGCAGTTTCATGTCATGCAGTTTTCCTGGGCAGATGCCGCCGAAGTGGAAAGGATTCGGACTGTCGCAAAGGAAATGGGGATTGTTTACCAGCATGTTTTTGTTCACAGAAAACCCACTGTCGCCCTCGGTGTTTTGCGGACCATCAGACTAGGCAAACGCAGCATAAAAACGTACCTCCAAAATCAGCCCATTACCTGTCTGATGCCCAGGTCTACACTTCCCGCCATGATGGTCAATCAGCTCCGGGGATGGTTAAAGGGCATACTGCTTGTTTTTGATGCCGATGGTTTACCCATTCAGGAAAGGGTGGATTTTGCTGGTTTAAAACCCGGCAGCCTGCAATACCGATGGTTGAAAAGGGCGGAAACAAAAATGCTGATCCATGCCGATAAAGTGTTGACCAGAACGGAAAAAGCCATTCAATTCCACCTCCGATCAAATCCCGTTTTGAGCCCATCAAAGTTTCACAAGGTCTGCAATGGGCGGGATGCCGGATTTTTCAAACCGGATACAGCCATTAGGAGCAGGATTCGCGGAGAATTGGGCATGAAGGATAACAGCCTGCTATGGATCTATTCGGGTAGTTTGGGGCCACCTTATCAACTGGAAGAAATGTTGCGGCTTTTTTGGGCCCATTACCAATTCGATGCTGACAGCCGGATGCTGTTTCTTGTTCGAAATCACCATACCCTGTCTGCTCAAATACCAGATTATCTCCGGGGACTGGTTTGGATCAAAACGGTTCCATTTAAGTGTATTCCTGATTATTATGCCGCAGGAGACCTGGGCCTAAGTTTGCGGAAATCAGCTCCCAGCCTGGCAGGATTGGCACCCATCAAGGTGGGGGAGTACCTGCTTTCCGGCTTGCCTGTCATTGTATCCGAAGAAATTGGGGATCTATCCTATGATTTGGAAGGGGAGCCTGCCTGTTTTATATACAAGGGTAATGATGCAGCCTTGCATTCCTGGCTGGAAACCCTGGGCAGTCAATCCAAATCCGCTATCAGAAAAGTTGGAACCCATTATTTTGGACTGGACCAAAGTGTAGCAGCTTATGTAAAAGCTTTGGAAGCGAAATAGCACATGAAGGTTCTGGATTGGATGTTCATTGCCTTCATTGTTTTGTTGGTATTCTGGCTCATCAAAAAATGGTCAGGGACTCAGGGTTATTCCAAATGGGAAACCAATTTTTTACTGTTGCTGGGCTGTTATCACCTGATCATGGCCCCGATTTTTTATGGGTATCTCCTTCAATACGGGGGCGACGGTATCCGGTACTGGGAATTAAGTAGTCTCCCTCCCTCAAGGCCCGGGGAATGGTCCTCCTACTTTGGCACAGGCACAGCCTTTATCCAATGGTTCAATTACCCTTTTTTCCAACTGGCTGGTTTAGGTTTCTTGCCCGGAAACCTGCTGTATGCTGTCATTTCTTTTATGGGCTTTGTTGGTGCTTTCGAACTCATCAAAGATCAATTTCCGGATAAATGGGGCAACTGGCCCGGAAAGTATGGTCTGCTGATTTTGTTTTTGCCCAATGTTCATTTCTGGACCGCCGGAGTAGGCAAGGAAGCATTGTTATTTACTGGTTTGGTGTTGGTACTGCTGGGGGTAAAAAGCTTTCCTTCCAGGGCCTGGTATATTGTACCTGGATTGTTACTATCCCTTATTGTGCGCCCCATACAGGGGCTTGTTTTGACCATAGCGGTACTGGCTGTCCTGCCCTTCCATTCTGCCTTGAAAGCCTATCGTAAAAAATTAGTTTCCGGGGCAGCGGCCTTGATTTTTTCAATTTTCGCCTACCGCTGGATACAGGGAAGCCTGGTGTATGGCTTTAATTTTGAATGGATCGGGAGGATCATAGATTGGCAAAATGCTTACCTGAGCTCCTTTGAAGCAGGAAGCAGCATTCCTATGTGGGATTACAGCCTTCTTGAGAAATTCATGGCGGTATGGTTCAGGCCCTATCTCTGGGAAGTAAAGGGATTCTGGACATTTGCAGCAGCATTGGAAAATACCATTTTCTTTATGGCAGTCATTTTTGGGATTTGGGGAATGATAAAAAGCAAGCTGCAAGTCCGGATACCACTTTTTTACCTGGTGGTACTGATCTATGCAGCGATCATGTCCCTTATTTTTATGTTGGCACTCAATAACCTGGGCATTCTGATGCGGATGAAAAGTATCTTTGTTATTTTTGTGGTTTCCTTTTTCCTGAGTCAGGCCAAAAGGCCTTTTACGTTTGATAAATCCAATTTATAAACCAACGGTGCAGCCTGCCTTTATCATATCGCTGGATTTTGAACTTCATTGGGGCCGCTTTGACAAGGTGCCACTGAAAGGAAATGAAGCGTACTACTACCGGACCAGGGAGGTGGTTCCCAGGCTTTTGTCTTTGTTTTCAGCCTATGGGGTTTCTGCCACCTGGGCTACGGTAGGCATGTTGATGGCCCAGGATGCAGCCGAATGGGAGCATTACAGCCCCGATGAAAAGCCGGTCTTTCAAAATCAGCGGTATTCTGCTTATCAGTGGTTTAAGTCTACTCAGCCGGATCATCGTTGCCTCTTTGCCCCGGAACTGGTCAATGAAATTATCCAAACTCCCGGACAGGAGCTGGGTAGCCATACCTTTGCCCATTATTACACCAGGGTTTTGGGACGCTCGGTCGATGGCTTTAAGGAGGACTTATATGCGGCCAGGAGAATCGCCAAAGAGAAGTTTGGCAGGGATATCAGTTCACTGGTTCTTCCCCGTAACCAATACAACAGGCAGGTATTACAAACTGCCCGGGAAATAGATTTTTTAGCTATTCGTACCAACCCTACGGATTGGTTTTGGAAATACCCGGAAAAGGAAGGTTATTTCAAAAAGGGTTTTCGGGCTGCCGATTCTTATTGGTCCCTTGGAAAGCGAACCTCCTATTTACCTGCTGCTACCGAGACTGGGTTTCCCGGTTTTATTCCAGCTTCCCGGTTTTTCAGGCCCTATCAGGAAAGAATGGGCTGGATGAACCGCCTGAAGCTTGACCGGATCAGGCAAGAAATGAACGAAGCTGCCAGTAATGGGGAAGTTTATCACCTATGGTGGCATCCCCATAACCACGGTCAGCACCCGGAGCAAAGTCTGGAAGAAGTGAGGATTCTTCTGGATCATTTTTCTGAATGCAATGCGATCTACGGCATGCAATCCCTATCCATGAGTGGTATGGCTTCCCACATTTCCTCCCCTCACCAATATCCCCCCAAATCAATTTTTCCCCAAAAGGGGATTCAGTAAATTTCCTTCACAGTACCAGTCATTTTTGGAAGATATTATTCGTTGATATTTGGAAATATTGGCAAAAGCTATTAATTAGCATGATCCGATGTTAAACAATACCATTGACCTGCAACAAAACCCATAATGACCAGGAACTACTGGCACAATTGAAAGATAAGGCAGATCCAAAAGCCTTTGAAGCCATTTACGAAAGGCATTTTGATGCCTTGTTTGTATTCGTCTACAAGGTCATGCAGGACAAAGCTACAGCGGAGGACCTGGTACAGAATATTTTTTTTGGCTTATGGAAAAATGCCGCTCATTGCAAGGTGAAGGAGCTCGAACCTTACCTTTTTGGGGCCGCCCGAAAGCAGATGGCAAAGGAGTTTAGGAGAAGTAAGTATAACACAGCACAATTGGAATACCTCAGGCAGGTATGTGTCACACACAATACGGAGGAGTACCTGGAAGCTGAGGAAACGAGAAGGAAGATATTGACCATAATACAGGGCCTTCCGCAAAAATGCAGGCATGTTTTTGAGATGAGCAGATTCAAATCCTTGTCCAACAGGGAAATTGCCGGCAAGCTTGGTATATCTGTTTTTACCGTCGAAAACCACATCAAGAAAGCCCTTTCACATTTGCGGCAGTCAATAGAGTTGCTTGTTATATTGTGGTTCTGGATCAGATAGAGATAGATTATTAAGGCAGATTATTTGCTTCGCGATCGGGCTCCCAAACTTTCTTTTGAAATTTAGCTTTAATATTTGCCGGCTTCACCATTATGTATTTATTTTGGTTTTGCTTACTTAACCAACAGACATGAACCATTCAGATTTTATCCAAAGCTTGCAGCAGGAGCAGGTGCCGAAAGGCTTATCTGTTTATTTACAATCCTTATGGTTGGATAAGAAAGGAAAATGGGATCAGGCCCATGGCCTGATAGATACTTTGGGAGGGGAAGATGCTGCCTGGCTTCATGCCTACCTGCACCGCAAAGAAGGAGACCAGTCCAATGCTTCCTATTGGTACAGCAGGGCAGCCAAAAGCAAACCCAATATTAGCCTGGAGGACGAGTGGGAACAGCTGCTTGTTTATTTTTTGGAGAGGGGCGGAGCTTGAATTGTTGCCGGATTTTGATGGGTAATTCAATTTGATCATGTGGCTCTGTCCAATACCGAATTGTTTTTTAGTAACTTTACACCTTTACCGATTTAAAATTTATACGGATGAAAATAGCATTGATTGCCCATGATGGGAAAAAGGCCGATATGGTACATTTTCTCAGCCGTTCCAAGGAAGCTTTAGAGGGAATTACCCTTGTGGCTACTGGTACTACGGGAATGCACATAGAAAAATCAGGATTTGAAGTAGAAAAACTATTGTCCGGGCCCATAGGGGGGGATGCACAGATAGGGGCCATGGTTGCTCAAAAAGAGTTGGACATGGTGATTTTTTTCAGGGATCCACTTGGAAAACACCCGCATGAACCGGATGTACAGATGCTGATGCGAATCTGTGATGTACACAATGTGCCACTGGCTACCAACCTGGCCGCAGCGGAGTTAATGTTCAAAAATTTGTAAGAGGGAATATTCACATACAAACATGACAGATCAACCTATTCATATAAAAAAAATTGGGGTGCTTACTTCCGGAGGAGATGCTCCCGGGATGAATGCTGCCATCAGGGCAGTAGTGCGGGCAGGGTTTTATTACAAGTTGGAGGTTTATGGGATTTATCGTGGCTATGAAGGGATGATCAATAACGATATCCGAAAGCTCGAGAACAAATCCATTGCGCATGTTTTGGAAAGAGGGGGGACCTTTTTAAAATCCGCCAGGAGTGAAGAATTCAAAACAATTGAAGGCAGGCAGAAAGCATACGACAATTTGAAAAGCCATGGGATAGATGCCCTGGTGGTTATTGGAGGAGATGGATCACTTACAGGAGCCCACTTGTTTTATAAAGAATTTGGCATTCCGGCCGTGGGATTACCCGGTACTATTGACAATGACCTTTTCGGGACGGACCTGACCATTGGTTTTGACACGGCTTGCAATACGGCGATAGAAGCCATTGATAAAATCCGGGATACGGCCACCTCCCACGATCGCTTGTTTTTTGTGGAAGTCATGGGTAGAGATGCCGGATTTATAGCCATCAATGCCGGAATCGGCAGTGCTGCTGCAGCCATTTTGATACCGGAGAAAAAATTTCCCGTCGAAAAGCTGATTGACAGGCTTAAGTTCAGGGAGAAGGCAAAAAAAGAAAGTAATGTGGTCATCGTGGCAGAAGGTGGCAAAAGTGGGGGAGCTCAGGAAATTTCCGAGAAAGTCAAAAAAATACTCCCGACCTATGATATCAAGGTAACCATCCTGGGGCACCTACAGCGTGGTGGTGCACCCTCTTCATTTGACCGTATTCTGGCCAGTAAGCTGGGTGTTTCTGCGGTGGAAGGCCTGTTGCATGGCAAATATGATGTGATGGTGGGGATTATCAACAATAAAATTGTTTTTACACCTATCAAACGGGCCATAGTAGATGACAAACAAGTGGATGATGAAGACCTGAGAATAGCAGGGATTTTATCTACCTAAGATTATTGTCTGGTTTAATTTCACCATACAATATACCTGCAAAGATCCCGGGAGACTGGCTTGATACCTAAAAAGCCTTTTCCCGGGATTTTTATTTTTATATACTAACCCTTTAGGTTTTTATTTTTTACCTGCCCTTCATTTAAGTTGATTTGCCGTTTTTTCGGGGGATTTGAAAACAGCCTCTTCTTTCCATTTACCGGTGTTTTTGTATGTGAAAATTTCCATTTACTACAAATTTTAATCATATTGTAAGCTTTACATCAATTATCTTTTTCAATACCTCAATAAACCTATTTAACACATGAAAAAAAACATCCAGCATCTGCAGCAAAGCCATTTTGACCTGAAGCAGCAAGGTGAACCAAAAAATGAGGTCGCCAGGTCCTTTATTGATGAACCTGAAAATGACCGCAGGTCTTTTTTTAAAAAAGCAGCCTTAGGTGGCTTGAGCCTTGGGGGAATGATGATGATGCCCCTGGAAGACACCCTTGCCCATACCACATCAAAAGTAAACCGCCTTTCCAATCCTTCCGATTTGAAAATCACAGATATGCGGATTGCCCAGTATGGCAATGTACCCTTGTTGAAAATATATACCAATCAGGGAATACATGGCTTGGGAGATGTAAGGGACGGGGCCGACAAACGCTATGCCCTGATGTTGAAAAGCAGGATTTTAGGAGAGAATCCCTGCAATGTGGAGCGGATTTTTAAGAGAATTGAGCAGTTTGGCTGGCATGGCAGGCAGGGCGGCGGCGTATCCGGTATTGAAATGGCCCTTTGGGACCTGGCAGGAAAAGCCTATGGTGTCCCGCTATACCAGCTGATGGGAGGTAAATTCCGGGATAAGGTCCGGATCTATGTGGATACCCCCACAGTACAAGACCCGGACGAGTTTGCCAATAAGATGAAGGAAAGGGTGGATATGGGTTTTACCATGCTGAAAATGGATATTGGCATTGGCTTGATCAAGGACGAAAAAGATACCCTGACCAACAAGTCTCCCTGGGGCCCCATGAGGGGTTGGTCAGACCAGGATGTGATGAGCTACACCCAGACGCCCCATCAGTTTACCCATGTGCAGATAACCCCAAAGGGCCTTGAAAGAATGGTCGAATATGCTGCAAAGGCAAGGGCTAAAGTGGGTTTTGAAATTCCTTTGGCTATCGATCATTTTGGACATATGGGTTACAATGAGATGATCAAACTCGCTGAGGCTTTTGAACCTTATAATATCGCCTGGTTGGAAGACCTGGTTCCCTGGCAGAATACGGAGCATTGGAAGCGGATTACCGAGGCCATCACCACGCCTACGCTGACAGGGGAAGATACCTATCACAAAAAGAATTTTAAGGACCTGATCGAAAACAGGGCAGTGGATCTGGTGCACCCTGATCCGGGAAGTGCCGGAGGCTACTTACAGACCAAGAAAATCGGTGATTATGCTGAGGAGTACGGTATTGGAATGGCCCTGCACCATGCGGCCTCCCCCATTACTTTTATGGGGACCGTACATGCTGCGGCAGCCACCTATAACTTCATAGGACTGGAACACCATTCTGTGGATAATCCTTGGTGGGAGGATCTGGTAGTTGGAGCAGATGGGCCTCTGGTAAAAGATGGATATGTGCAGGTGCCGGAATCTCCGGGAATTGGTTTGGAATTGAATGAAGATGAAGTAAAGAAGCGATTGAAAGAGGGTGAACAGTTTTTTGCACCAACCGATGACTGGAACGAAATCCGCTCCTGGGACAGGACCTGGAGTTAAAATTATATCAAAAGCCCGGTGATAATAACCGGGTTTTTTTTTACATTTTTAATGGTTATTTTTAACCAGCAAATTATTCAGGGTATACATTTAGCAAAAATGAGCCAATCAAAAGACATCTTCTCCATTCTCCTCCAACTTGCAGTTGCTGGTCTGGTGGTTATTTTTACTGCTTATCTTCTGCCTGGTATCGTAGTAGATGATTGGATCACAGGAGTGATTATCGCTGCCTTGCTGGCTTTGTTAAATATTACCATTAAACCCATATTGATTTTTTTGACCATACCCATTACCATTGTTACCCTGGGATTGTTCCTATTGGTAATCAATGCCTTATTGGTCATGTTAGCGGCAAGCATAGTTAACGGATTTACGGTGGATAATTTCTGGTGGGCCTTGCTTTTTAGCCTGGTGCTTTCTCTTGTAAATTCCATTTTGGGCATTTCATTGGGCAGCGGATTCAGGAAATAAAAAATCAGGATAGGTCTGCCAGGTCTACCGGTAAAGACCTGTCCTTGATTCTAAGATAATATACAGGGGGCTCGTCCTTCACCTGGAAAGCATGAGGTCCGCCCATGCTTTTGGGAACGGCTACAGCAAGCACATGCTTTTCCTCCAATATTAAGGGGTCAAGCTGGTTTTGAAGCTGTAATTCAAAAACTTCAAAAGTAACGGAGAATGTAGGGTGGCAATATTTTCTAATGGCCTCATTGATCATAAAAATCTCCTCTTCAGGGTCTATGCCGATGATGTTTTTCTTGTCGGAGATGCCAACCATAATTGTCCCCCCGTCCGCATTGGCAAAAGCCAAAAGTGTTTTGGCAATTTTTCTTTGGTTGCTTATGCTTTGTTTGTAATCCAAATGTTGTCCTTCCGGTTTTGAAAGCATATTTTTAAGCCATTCATTGTTTTTTTTAGGAGAAAACATTTTTTTAAAAGGTAAAAGATTGTAAATTATAAGAAAGTTAATATGTATAATATTAATTTTTCATTTATTTGTACACGAAAACAGCTCTTTACGTTTCACCAAATACAGCTTATTGTCAAATGAAATATCAAAATGAAGGTTTTTCCCCTGAAACCGTAGCCAACTTAAGAAAAGAATTAGAGGAAACCGGTAAATCTTTTAAAATTGTCCCCAGCGAGGACAATTCAGATGAGTTTGTCAATTTTTACTTTATTGGCAAATATGACGGCAAACAAGTGGTTTACGATGCTGCCCTATATACCCTCCGATTACACTATCAGAGTGAATTGTACGAGTTGGCAGAACATGAAGCCGCAAAAAAGTTTCCGGATTACCATGGTATATCCTACGAAGAAGATGAAAATGGCAACCTCAAACCCTTAAAAAACGATGAGGAAGAAGTGGGATTGTTCATCACGGAACTGATCATGGAAATGGAAGATGAGGGAACCGTGAAAGTCCAGGAATTTGTGGATTTGGATACCCACCATGATTTTGGTATTGGTCTGGATGCTGCCCTCAATATAGAATCCATAGACGACAAAATCCTTGACAAATTTGTGACTTCTTTTAACAACGATACCCTGAAATTGGATGATACTTTTTACACTTTTGAATCAGAGGAAGAAGAAGAGGATGAATATTGAATCTGAGATTTTTTCAATAAAAACCAACAATTCCCGCATCATCAGGTTTTGAACCTATGTTGAAAGTCGCCTGGTCTCAAATTTATGCGCATCCTTTGCCTGAAGGGCATCGTTTTCCTATGGAAAAATATGAACTTCTTCCCGAACAACTGCTTTACGAGGGCACGCTCAGCGATGAAAATTTTTTTAAACCCGAAACTGCTGAAGAAAAATGGATCCTGGAAATACATGATGAAAGTTATCTTCATAAACTCAAATCCCTGAATTTAAGTCCATCAGAAATCAGGCGTACCGGATTTCCTTTAAGTAAGGCCCTGGTAGAAAGGGAAATCCATATCATGCAAGGGTCCATGATGGCTGCTACATACGCTTTGGATTCTGGTATTGGAATGAACATCGCAGGTGGCACCCATCATGCCTATAATGATAAGGGAGAGGGTTTTTGCCTGCTGAACGATATTGCCATTACGGCAGCATACCTGATCAAGGAAAAGGGATTAAAAAAGGTGCTGGTGGTGGACCTGGACGTGCACCAGGGAAACGGAACTGCCAAAATTTTTGAGGATAATCCACAGGTATTTACTTTCAGCATGCACGGTGCGCACAATTATCCCCTGCATAAGGAAAAATCTGACCTGGATGTTCCCCTGGAAGATAAAACAGGAGACAGCAGCTACCTGAAACTATTGAATCGTTACCTACCGGAATTATTGGATACAATTGAACCTGATTTTATCATTTTTCAATCAGGGGTAGATGTTCTGGAAACGGATAAACTGGGAAGATTGGGCTTGAGTATTCGGGGTTGCAGGGAAAGAGACAGGGTAGTATTGGAAGCTGCAAGGCTGCATCAGATTCCCATCATGTGTTGTATGGGGGGTGGTTACGCAAAAAAAATAAACGATATCATAGAAGCCCATGCCAATACTTTCAGGCTGGCTCAGGAAATTTTCTTTTAAAACACTTGATTAAAATTTGTGGAGAAATGAATAATCTGAAAAAGAAATGGTTGATTTTTGCGGTGGGTGGTTTGTTATTGTTGGGATCAGGTCTTAGCCTTTTTGGGGAGGCACTGCTCAGAAAATGGGACAATGCCCCTTTCCTGGAATGGTTTATTTGGGGAACTTGTTCCCTTATTGTTTTCAATGCAGGGATCTCATTATTTGGAAAGGCAGTCATCTACAGGATGAAAATAGCGCAGAAGCTAGGAGATGAATGAATAGGGTTTCAGGTAAATAAAAGGTAAGAGAAGAAATTTATTCTGTTTTTTTGGTAACCTTAATTCGATGGGGTTTCGCAAAAAAACGTTATCGGTAGAACTGACATTTTAAAAACGCAGATATCGGGATGAGGAAAATTTATATTTAAGGCAATTTTAAGGCAATTAAATTTTACCAAATTGCCAAAAAGCCTGCTTTAACCCCCAGCCAATTAAGTTGCCTCCTTAACCCTAACCAACTTTTCTGGGTGTAGTCTAAAACTACATCCCTTTTATCCATTTATTCACGAATACCAGGCATTTGTAATGCCGGCAAATCTTATGGGGTTATGGGTAGATTTAAGAAGTGCAATCGCTCTCTCCAGTACTAAGGTTGATGGTGGTAGTAACCACCAATTACTTTCGCTCTTTTTGTTCAGGGAAGGGTCTTACCATTACTATGGAAACTGAAATCTTTAAATTCTTTCATTTCAATGCATAATTGAAGATACCCAAGATTTAAGGGATTTATTGACGCGGTAAAATTTGTAAAAGCATAAGAATGCTTATATTTGCCCCGAATAATTTTAAAACAATAAGAAGTGAAAAATTTAACTACAATTATCAGCGCATTGGCAGTATTTGGATTGCTCAGTGGGGCATGCAACTCTCCTGCTCCGGAAGGAGAAGTTACCAATATTGCAGATGAGGTGAATATTGCTGATCTGAAAGTGGCTTATATCGTTACTGACAGTGTCATCAATAATTTTGAATATTTTAAGGAAAAATCTGCTGAAATCGCTGAAAAGGGCAAAAAGTACGAAGGAGAGCTTACAAACAGGGCCAGGGGATTTGAGCAAGAAGTCCAGAATTTTCAAAATTCTGCTTCCACCATGACCATGAATCAGGCCAGGGCTAAGGAAGAGGAACTGGTGACCAAAGAAAGGAACCTGGTGGCTTACAGGGAAAATATCATGCAGGAATTGTCTGCGGACGAAACCAAATTGTACAATGATGTTTATGACATGATTCAGGAATACCTCAACGATTATGCCGCAGAGAATGACCTGGAAATGATCCTTTCCTACACCAGAGGTGGTGGCGTATGGTATGCCAATAAAACACTGGATATCACGGATTCTGTTGTGAAAGGAATCAACGATGATTATAAAAATAAGGAAGAAGCCGCACCTGCCTCAGAAAATGAGGAACCTTCTGAGGAAGAGTAAGGGGATTATGATCTCATATTCAGCAATCAAGGCCCGGAAATACCGGGCTTTTTTTGTTTTTTAGTTTGAAATTGGGCAATTGGTATGCTATATTGAGTCTGTTATAGACGTACTCAAGAATTATCTACACCCGTAAATATTTAAAATTTAACCAATCAAAATGGAAATCACCAACTTTCTAAAGCACCATTACAGACATTTTAACGCAGCTGCCTTGATAGATGCAGCTGAAGCCTATAAAAGCCATTTGGACAATAATGGAAAAATGATGGTGACCCTTGCAGGAGCCATGTCCACAGCAGAATTGGGTATTTCTCTTGCAGAAATGATACGGCAGGATAAAGTCCAGATCATCACCTGTACAGGTGCCAACCTGGAGGAGGATGTATTTAATCTGGTGGCCCACGATTTTTATGAAAGAATCCCTCATTACCGGGAGTTATCCCCGGCTGAGGAACAGGATTTGCTAAACCGGCACATGAATCGGGTTACGGATACCTGTATTCCGGAAATGGAGGCCATGAGGAGAATAGAGGATGTCATTTTGCAGGAATGGCAAAAAGCCGATCAAGCTGGGGAACAGTTTTTTCCGCATGAGTTTTTCTACAAAATATTGCTCTCAGGTAAATTGGAGAAGGATTACCAAATAGATCCAAAAAACAGCTGGTTAATGGAAGCAGCAAAGAAGAACATACCCATCATTGTCCCGGGATGGGAAGATTCTACACTGGGCAATATGTATGCCGGCCATTGCATATCAGGGGATATCAGTGATGTGCATACGGTAAAAGGAGGCATACAGTACATGATATATCTGGCCGATTGGTATACTGAAAATGCCAAAGAAGAAAGCAAGGTTGGCTTTTTTCAGATCGGAGGCGGCATTGCCGGTGATTTTCCGATTTGCGTGGTACCCATGCTTCACCAGGACCTGCAGCGAGATGGCATACCTTTGTGGGGATACTTTTGTCAGATTTCAGACAGTACCACCTCCTATGGATCCTATTCCGGAGCAGTGCCGAATGAAAAAATCACCTGGGGGAAATTGGGTTTGGAAACACCAAAATTTATTATCGAATCTGATGCCACAATTGTGGCGCCTTTGGTATTTGCCATTGTTCTGGGCCAATAAAAGCCTGTTTATGGAAAGGAGAATAACCATTATCACCAAAACATGTGTCTGCCTGGTACTCGCATATTGGTTTCATTCTCCTTTGCTGGCTCAGGATGCAAAACCGGTCAATCAGATTTTTTCCCTCAATTATGATGAACATCAACCCATTTTGGGCCCGGAGGGCAGGCTCTATTTTACCATGGCCTTTCACCCTCAAAATAACAATGGGAACAATGACCCCGGGGATATTTGGTTTTCAGCAGGGGAAAGGGACGGCTTTGAAGCTCCTGAACACCTGGGCCAACTATCCACGCCTTATTATGACCTGTTGATTGGTTTTGCTCATCCGGATACCATGCTTGTTTACCATCAGAATTTCCAAAACCAGCAGGTTATTTACAGCTACTACCGTTCCGGAGCTGCCTGGGAAAGAGGAGAAGCCGTGCAGATACCTGGTTTTAAAATCAATGGGGATCAATTCAGCGCCCGGCTCCATGCTGATGGGAAAATGATGGTCATGTCGATGGATTCATTCGGGACTTATGGCAATGAGGATATTTATATTTCTTTCCGGAAGGAAAACGGGTGGTCCAGGCCCCTTAATCTGGGTTCGGACATCAATTCCTCCCTTCAGGAGTTGAGTCCTTTCCTCTCTGCGGATACCCGTACTTTATATTTTTCTACCAATGCTTCTGAGGGGGTTAAGGGCATGGAGGTTTATTTTAGTAAAAGAATGGGGGAGGAGTGGAATCAATGGAGCAGCCCGAGCCCCGTGAATCTTCCGGACATGGAAGGTTTTGACCTGTACTATTACCCGGATCAATCAAATGACAGGGCTTTTTATACCAATATACAGACCAGTGATGGGTATGGCAATATCCTGTTATTGGGTAGTTTTATATCAGGTGCTGAAGATACGCCGGATGTTTCTGCCCCAATAGAAGCAGACCCGGAACCCAATGATACAGCAGAAATGGACAATAATGAAGCAAGCTTTCCAGAGAGACCTGTTTCTGAAATGCAAACCTCTTTCGAAGAGCTCGAAACCGGGGCTTCCATGATATTGGACAAGCTTTTATTTCAAAGAAGTACTGTGGTTTTGGCTGACAGTAGCGGATTGGTTCAATTGGAGGAGCTGGCTGCTTACCTCATGGATCATCCAAAAACAGTAATTTCAGTAGATGGGCATACCGATAATTATGGTAGTTCCAGATTAAATGAGCGGCTCTCCCTAGATCGTGCCCAAAAGGTCAGGGATATTTTGGTGGAAAATGGAGTTGATGTGGAGCAGATCAGGGTCAACGGCTGGGGGGGAACGCGTCCTATCGCTTCCAACCGAACTGCCAGGGGTAGGGCAAAAAACAGGAGGGTGGAAATCAAGGTGTTAAACAAACCATAAAATCGCCCCTGAAGAAAGGGTCATAAAGTTAACAGTGGGATGATTATCAAACACCGGCCGGCAGGAGGAGAACTCCTCCGAGAGTCGGTAACCTTCAATCCGGGGGCAATTTATGGCCTTTTAAAATCAAATTATAAACAGATATAACATGAAAAACCTAGCCATCATTTTAAAAGGTAACTGGGCAATAAGCCTGTTGCTGCTCTTTTTCTGGTCATGTGGCCAGGGAAAAGTTAACGAAAGTGTCCAGGAAGTAAAATCCTCAGCCCATGAAGCCTGGGAAATGGTGCCTTTTGTGAAAATGGATGAGGTCAATCCTGTGTTGCTTCCGGGAGATTTGACCTTTGTCTGCCCTATTTTGGATGCACCTGTCAAATGGGAGGAAAAAGATGTGTTTAACCCTGCGGCATTGGTTAAAGACGGTAAAATCAACCTGCTTTACCGGGCCGAGGATGTTATTGGCAGTAACAATGGTACTTCCAGGCTGGGCCTGGCCCTTAGTGAGGACGGTCTTCATTTTGATAAATTGCCGGAGCCCGTTTTTTATCCGGAAAATGATAGCCTGAAAGCCCTGGAATGGGATGGAGGTGTGGAGGACCCCAGAATTGTAGAAAGCGAGGACGGCAGGTATATCATGACCTATACCAGCTATGATGGGGAGGTGGCAAGGCTCATGTTGGCCATATCCAGGGATCTCCAAGATTGGGATAAGTATGGACGGGTATTGACGGGCGATTTTAAGGATACCTGGTCTAAAGCTGGAGCCATTGTTGCCGAAAGGCAGGGTGATAAAATCATTGCCAAAAAAATCAAGGGCAAATACTGGATGTACTTTGGTGATACGGATTTATTTTTGGCCCAATCAGCCGATTTGATTCATTGGGAACCCCTTACGGAAAACGGGGAGCTTAAATCAGTGATGCAACCCCGGCCCGGGTATTTTGACAGCCGACTGGTGGAGTCAGGGCCTTATGCGCTCCTGCGCGAGCAAGGGATCGTGCTGCTGTATAATGGCATGAACCTGGATGAGGGACAGGAATTGGACCCTGATCTGGATCCTGGAACCTATTCTGCCGGGCAAGCCTTGTTTTCTGCAGATGATCCCTCGAGGTTAATAGATCGTTCAGAAAATTATTTTATGACTCCAGAAAAGCCTTACGAAATAGAAGGGCAGGTCAATTTGGTTTGTTTCATAGAAGGGATGGTGCCCTATAATGGCAAATGGTTCTTGTATTATGGTACGGCTGACTCAAAAATTGCGGTCGCAGTATTTGAGGAATAAAAAAACCCGGTTGATGTTCCTTACAAACATTCAACCGGGCTACAGTTAATCGAGAGAATTAACAGTCTTTAATGTCGGGCTTAATTGGGGCCACCATTCATCATGGCTCCACCAGCTCCTCCGCCATCACCTTCTTTAAGGTCTTCATTGGTCACGCCTCTTTTCTTCCTTCTTTGTCCACCATCAACACTCAACTTGCCTATCCTGTAGGAAAAATTGATTTTAAAGTTCATGTTACGCATGCCGGTAACACTTTGCTGCATGATGGTAGGGGTGATCAACTCGTTTCTGATTTTAAATTCTGTGTGGAAAAAGTTCTCCGCACCAAAGCCAATGCTGCCTCTTTGTTCTGCAAATTGCTTGTTGATGCTCAAACTATAGATGCCAAATCCGCCGGAAGAACCCTGAAGTTGCACCCTACGACCCCTGTAGAAACTAAAGGCTTGGATCTGCCAGTCATTGGGTAGGGAGTAGTTACCAAATAACCTTCCACTCAGGACAAATCCCTCGTTTTGTGCTGCATATAACGGATCGTCCAAACCATTGTCCAACTGGGCAAAATAGCTGTCAATAGAACCGTTCAAAGAGAATTTTCCAGATATATTGATATTGGAGAAAACACTCAGGCCATAGGCCCTTTCATTGCCGATATTTTCATAGGTTGTAAAGATCACATCATCATCCTGAATGGTTCTTACCGGCTGGATTGAGCCTGTGGTGTTCCTTAAGTAAGAAGTAAAGTTCAGCGATGTGCCTTTGATAAAGGTACTGTAAGATACTTCATAATTGTCAGTCAACTCAGGGTCAAGCAGGGGATTTCC
Source organism: Cyclobacterium plantarum (assembly GCF_011290685.1). Classification (GTDB taxonomy): domain Bacteria; phylum Bacteroidota; class Bacteroidia; order Cytophagales; family Cyclobacteriaceae; genus Cyclobacterium; species Cyclobacterium plantarum. Next base: position 287,928 of record NZ_JAANYN010000002.1, on the reverse strand, counting down.
CTGGGTGATTTGCTGAGGATTTGCAGCTTCAATGTTGGGATTAAGGAAATTCAGTGAAGGCCGCTGTATCCTTCTGTTGTACGCTGCTTTCAGCATATTGCCATTGGCAAGTTTCCGGCCAAAATTCATATTGGGAACAAAAGTACCATAGGAAGGAATATCAGCCGGAAGGTCTGAGGTCTTGAAGTCGGCGGCTATATTGGTATATTCATACCGCATACCTGCTTTGAGGGTGTAATTCTCCAGAAAGCCAAGGGTATAGGAGAGATAGCCGGCGGTTACGTTTTGATCGTAATTGAATTGATTGGAAAGGGTGATGTCATCCAGTTCTTCGAACTCCCCATCCGGTCCCTCTGCCCTGAAATAGGCAAAGTCACTTACCGCTTTTCTCAGAATATTTTTGGCACCATATTCCAGAATCTGCTCATCATCAGCTCCCATCGGCGTTACATAATCCAGTTGGATGGTAAATTCCTCATTGAGGTTGTTGTTGTCATTTTTCAGCCTGCTGACTACCTGCTCAAATGATTCGTCGTATAAGCTATTAACAAAATCATTGGTCATGTTATTCCTGCTATACAATCCCGAAGCGCTAAACTCTTTGCCTTTCTTTTCAAAGGTTTTGGTGTAGTTGTAGCTGACGTCAACGCTGTTGGAAAGATTTTTTGTATTCACATCCCTAAGCAATTCACTGACTAACGCATCTTCTACATAGGTTTCTGTGGTCAGGTCATCCTGATTCATTTTCATGTTCCTCAAACCAAAACTTACAGAAGTGGTCATGAAGTTGTAGGTATTGATTTCATAATCCCAACCAAAATTATACCGGCCAAACATCATGTTGTTTCTGGTGTCTGCAGCCTGAAGGATTCTGGTGGCTGGACCATCCGGTGAAACAAGGGTTTGTTCGTTTTCAAAGCTACCCAGGATATTGTAACCTGCCCTACCGAAACCACCAAGGGTAAAGCCCATTTTCCCTTTTTTCAAAGCCGCATTTAATCCAACATTAGAACCCCTAATGCCTGCACTGGTACGGATATTCAGGGATGCACCTTGTAATTTATTCTTTTTGGTAACAATGTTGATTACACCCCCTGTTCCTTCAGCATCATATTTGGCTGAGGGAGAGGTGATTACTTCCACGGATTGGATTTCCTCTGCCGGGATTTGCTTTAAGGCATCCGCAATGTTATTGGCTACTATGGCCGATTGTTTGTTGTCAATCAATACCAGGATATTGCTGCTTCCTCTCATGGAAACATTTCCATCCAGATCTACAGTAAGCATAGGTACTCTTCTAAGCACGTCTGTTGCATCACCACCAATGGTGGTTTTATCGTTTTCGGCATTGTAAATGGTACGGTCCACTTTTTCTGTGATCAGGCTTCTCTGACCCTGAACGGTTACTTCTTCCAGTGCCACAGAGGACTCAGCTAAGGTGATATTACCCAGGAAAATGGAAGGGGTGTTGGGGCCAACGACGATATCTTCCCGAACCAGGGCATCATAACCTACATAGCTTAATTCTACCTTGTATTTGCCAGCTTCCTTTACATTGAAAAAGAATTCGCCATTATCATCTGCTACCCCTCCTGCCAGGGAAGCATCGCTTTCGGCTTTCTTTAACAAGGCTGTTGCATAGGGGACAGGTTCACCTGTTTCCTTATCAACCACTTTACCGGAAATTTTAAACTCCTTTTTCTCTGCATTTCCCTGGGCAAAGAGATGCAGGGAACCTGCTGTGAGATAAAGGGTTGTAGCAAGAAGCAATCCAAATAGCCTTTTCATTATTATTGATATGTTAAAATGTATAGATCTTCGTTAGTATAACTGCAACAAAGGAAAATCTTTCTTTCTTTATTAAAAAATACAATAGATAGCTGCCTTACATCTATCGACAAATGCGGCAAAACACCGGACCAATGCTTTTTAGAATTTTGATTTTTCTTTGGTAGATCAAAATATCGTATCGGTAGCTTAAATCCCGGAATTGGTAGATTTTTCAGTAAGTTTCATTTACTTTACTTTATGTTTATGGTGGATTTGTGGCGTGTTTGTCGGTTTTCAAGTCCAAAATTCTAGTTATGACACATTCCAACGAACCAAAAAGAATTACTTTTCTCATACATATACTGGTATGGATTTTCATAGCCATTGTGATTTTTGTAGTCAGCCCCTTGTCCTGGAAAGTAGACTTGCCCGTTGAATATTGGTTCAAACAAGGCTTTGTATTGTTTTTCCTGATCCTATTGTTTTATCTTAACATGTACCTGTTTGTTCCGAAGGTGCTGTTTAAAGGCAAAAACTGGCAATTTATACTGATAGCCATCTCCAGCACCTTATTGGTGTTATTTCTGATCATTCAATTTGAAAACCTGCTCAACCTTCAGGAGTTGATGCATTATGCCTTCAGGCCAAATGTTCCCTATGAACCCAGGCCCAGGAATTTCAACTTTGATTTGTTCACCATCCTGCTTTTGCTTTTTGGTTTTGGGATCAGCACCAGTGTGGTGGCGGTACAAAAGTGGCAGGCGGATGTGGAACTGAGAAGGCAGATGGAGCAGGAAAAAATTTCTTCGGAGTTGTCCTACCTCAAGGCACAGATTAATCCCCACTTCTTTTTCAACACCCTTAACAATATCTACGCCTTGACCAATATCGATGTGGAGCGGGCACAGAAGGCATTGCTGAAACTTTCCCGCATGATGCGGTATGTGCTTTACGAAACGGACAAAGACCTCACCCTATTGAATAGGGAGCTGGATTTTATCAAGGATTATATTGAGTTGATGCGACTGAGGTTATCAGATAAAGTAAATTTGGAAATCAATATCCAGGAAAACACCGAAAACCTGCCCATAGCCCCCATGCTATTGCTTCCTTTCCTGGAAAATTGTTTCAAGCATGGTATCAGTGCCAAAAATGAAAGCAAAATAGAGATAAGCATTTCCCTGCAAGGGAAAATATTACATTTGAAAACCAATAATGCCAAATTTCCTTCCAATCCCAATAGTAAGGAAAAGCTCAGCAGTGGCATTGGTTTAAGCAACACCAGAAGAAGGCTGGCATTGATATATGGAGAAAAACACCGGCTTTTGATCGATCAGGAAAATCAGGAAAATGAATTTAGGGTGGATCTAACCATCAATTTGGTATGAAAATCAAATGTATAGTCGTTGATGATGAGCCTCTGGCACTGGAGATGGTCTGTAATTTTGTAGATAAAACTGGCTTCCTGGCGCTTCAAGGTAAATTTGACAGTGCCCTGGAAGCTCTGGCTTACATCAATTCTCATGAAGTAAACCTGATGTTTTTAGATATACAAATGCCGGACCTTACTGGAATGGAGCTGGCCAGGGTTTTGGAAAATAGAAAGCATCAGGGATCGCCCAAGATAATTTTTACTACTGCGTATAATCAATATGCTATAGAAGGCTACAAGGTGGATGCGTTGGACTATTTGCTCAAACCCTTTAGTTATGAGGAATTTTTAACGGCCAGTCACAAGGCATTGCGCTTTTTTGAGAAAAAAGACACAGCGCCTAAAGCCTCAACTGAGGACTATATTTTTATCAAAGTGGAATACCAGCTGGTCAAAGTCCTGCTCAGGGAAATTATTTTGGTAGAAGGGTATAAAGATTATGTTAAGATTCACCTCTCTGGAAAATCATCGCCACTGCTTTCACTTACCACGCTGAAAAGTATGGAAGAAATGCTTCCCGAAGACCATTTTATGCGCATACATCGCTCTTATATCATCTCCCTGGACTATATACAATCCATCAGCAAAAGTACGGTCAATATGGGAATCATGAATATTTCCGTAAGTGATGGCTATAAAGAAAATTTTCTTCGTTTTATTGATAAATGGATCAATTAAAAAAGCGAAAGACCATTTAACCGGCCTTTCGCTTAAAAGTTAATTTTTTTTTGGGGATTACTTAACGGCATACAAGAATGCCCCATAACCTTCTACTTCCATATCTGACAAAGGAATGAATTTCATGGCGGCGGAGTTCATACAATACCTCAAGCCGGTAGGCTCAGGACCATCATTGAAAACATGACCCACATGGGAATCACCGTATTTGCTTCTTACTTCTACCCGCACCATCCCTTGACTCCTGTCAATAGGTTTTTCGAGATAGCGGGCATCGATGGGTTTGGTAAAGCTGGGCCAGCCGGATCCGGATTCATATTTGTCCTTTGAGCTGAAAAGCGGGGCACCCGAAACAATGCAGACATAAAGGCCCTCTTCTTTATTGCCATTATAGGTATTGTCAAAGGCTCGTTCCGTAGCTTCCTCCATAGTAACCTGGTATTGAAGATTGGTTAGTTGGGCTTTTAACTCATTCTTTGATGGACTTTGGTACTTATTTGCAGATGGTACCTCCCAGTGTTGCGCTATAAATCTATCCCTTCCGGAACCGGTGCGATAAGCCTTGTACTCCTTGGGTTGTTTTTTATAATAATCCTGATGATACGTTTCAGCTGCATAAAAATTGGTAAATTTAACCACCGGAGTTACAATCGGTTTATCAAATATTCCGGATTGGTCCAAGGCTTTTTTGGAGTTTTCGGCAACCGATTTCTGTTCCTGCGAATGAAAAAAGATGGCAGATTCATACTGGCTTCCCCGGTCATAAAAACTGCCTCCTGCATCGGTAGGGTCAAACAATTTCCAAAAGATATCTATGATTTCGCTGTAACTGATTACATCCGGATCGAAAGTAACCTGTACCGCTTCCTTGTGACTGGTTTGTCCGGAAGACACCTGGGAGTAGGTAGGGTTTTTCTCTTTACCTCCCGCATAACCTGAAACAACGGAAAGTACGCCATCTATTCCCTCATATGGGGCTTCAACACACCAAAAACAACCTCCGGCAAATGTAGCTTTTTCCGTTCTGCCCTGGTAATTCTCCAGCACATTTTCCTCCTCCTTATTGTCGGAATTTTCAGACGCATTGCAACTGGAATTCGAAAACAATAAAAGGAAAAGAACTGCTAAATATTGAATGCTTTTTTTCATTTGTTTACTTATTTTGACCTTCCCTAAAAACGGCAAAAAAGCAACTTATGTTCAAAGGAATGTTCAATTTACTAATTATCAGGGCATTTAACCCAATTCAGTTTCTTCCGGCATGATAAACCAAAGGATCAGATAGACCAAAAGACCCGGAAAAGCAGCACTTAAAATGGAGACCAAAACATATACTATTCTCAGCTTATCAGCATCCCAGCCCAGGTATTTGGCCAAACCACCACAAACTCCGGCGATCATTTTGTCATTGATGGTGCGTTTTAGTTTTTTTTCCATGGTCTTCGAAAGTTTCTTCGTTTTTAAAAATAAGTAGTTTTGCAAAAGAGATCTGATCCCCGTTTTTATTGAATAGCAAGCATAAAAATAAGAAATAGGATGGCAAGTACAAAAAGCAGTAGCGAAGAAGAGGAGCGCAATTTGTAACATACAGTTGATGATTTTCCGGAATTTTGAAGCTTGGTTCCGATTTATGGCATTTGTTTTGTTTCAAAATAGGCAAGTTCTGGTAGAGGAGAAATCCAGGATAGGCTGGTTCCTTTACCGGAGTATTGTAAAACCAAACCAACATAGTATTATGAAGTTTACATCTGTATTTTCTACTGTTTGTTTAGTCAGTTTTCTTTTGTTTACATCTTGTGAGGCAAACAAGAATGAAAATGATGGCTTGAAGTCCACGGAAAAGGATCTTCAGGAAATGTCAAATGAAGTAGAAGAAGAAACCGAAGAAGCTTTCGCTGAAGCCAAAGCAGAAATTTCTGAAGGAACATCGGCTCTTAAAGCCGAGGCAGAAGAAGTTAAAAAGGAGGTTAAAGAAAATCTGGGTGAACCTGTAAATGAAACGGTTGACCGCTATTTAACCAAGCTGGATAAAAGTATTGCCAATCTGGAGATTAAATCCAGGGAATTTTCTCAGGCTGCAGCATCCAGAAAGGAGCAAATCAAGAAAGAATTTGAGGAGCTGGAAAGCGAAATAGAAACAACAATCAGTAACTTAAAAAATGAAATACAAAACGAGGGATAAGTAATTCTTTCTTCATTTTAAAAAATAAAAGGCCATTTACTCGATAAGGTAAAATGGCCTTTTTTGCTTTTAATTGGTGCATCATAAAATGAGTTGAGAAGCTGTATTTTTTCAAATTATTCCGAAGCCCTGTAATCGCATTTAAAATAATCTTTATAAATGATATAATCCTAGATGGTGTGGATTATTTGAAAGTAATTCGTAATTAATTTATTTAATTTGGCATAATAATTGAAATTCATTATATATTACTTAATAAATTATTGAATGTTGTGGTTAAAATTGAGGACCTGCTGCTATCAAAAATCAGATTTTGTTTTAAAATAAAAATATAAATTATTATTGGTGATTCTATGTATTTAGAATTTCATAAATTTATTAGTATCAAAAATCAATTTTCAATTATATAAAAATGTCAATTATGAGAAATTTATTGTATTTGATTGCAGTGATTGTTATTATTGGATGGATTTTTGGGTTTTTCGTGTATGATGCAGGAGGAGTTATCCATATCCTATTGGTAATTGCAGTGATAGCTGTTTTGCTAAGTGTAATTAGGAGGGCATAGTCAGTCCATATTGCTCAGAATAGCTTTTATTTTAACACTAAACCAACTATTATACTACCCAAAATGATAACCGTTGAAAAGGTATCGGGCATATTGGCTGGTGTGGGATTTACACCAGCTTTAAGACTTGAACAATAAAGTACCAAACCTGCCGGTAGGCAGGAAATCAAGACAAAAAAATCCTTCCCCCCACCGACCTGCCGCACCCTCCTGAGAAATTTCAGGACAGGCCACTGACTACCGTCAGGACAGGCTCGGTTTTTTGTCGGGCCAGCGCGCTTTGCGTATTTAAAATATAGTTCTTCTTTTTTTTAAATTTTTTCACAAATAATACCTTATATGAATCCGTTTTAAATCCGTCCTCGGTAAATAGGCAAATCCCTCCGCCGCGGCGGAGGGATTTGCCTGCCCTGACCAGATCAGGGGGGGATTTTTTCAGTAACATCTTAAAATATCAATTTGTTAATTGTTACTTGTCTTGAAATCTTTTCAGATACCGGGCTTTACTGTCACAGCGAAAAATAACTTTTTAAAAAACTCAGAAATCGGGATAAGGCTGTGTATTAGCAACTCATTGGACAACATAGGTTGACGGAATAAAATGGGGATCAGGTGAATGGGAACGAACGAAAAAGCAGAGTCACAATAACACGAGGTAATATCAAAAAAAACCTCTGTGCTTTGTGGTTTTTTGGGTCATCTGTTACAACAAAATAGAGGTATGAAGAACACCGGGATTGCTGGGCTTCCTGCCGCTGGGTATACCCCGTTTGCCTGGTGGTATTAAATGCAAAATCAATCAATAAATGTGATTAAAAAATCTACAATATTAAATTGATTGGTCTGCAGGCATGAATTCAAGCTTTTCCGGATTTTTGGTTTCGTTCTCTGTAAGTTTTTGGGTTGCTGGAAAATTGTTTATGGAAGCATTGACTGAAATATTTAGGACGGTTAAATCCAACCATATAGGCGATTTCTGAAATTTTCAGGTCACTCTCCAGGAGCAATTGGGCAGCTCTTTTTAACCGGATCATTTGGATAAACTCATTGGGGGTTTGGTCCAGCAAGGACCTGAATTTTTCGAATACAAGCGTCCTGCTCAAACCCAGTTCTTTCACCAGGATTTGGATAGAGAATTGTGGATCATCCATGTGATTTTCTATAATGGTTATTGCTGAGGTAAGGATTTTTTCATCGGTAGAACTGATTTGTATTTTCTCCGGACTCAAATCCAGCGTTTGCTTGAATTGCAACTGGAATTTGTTTCTGCTTTCCAGCAGGTTTTCAATTTTTGCCTGGAGCAGGTCCAGGGGGAAAGGTTTGGTTATGTAATCATCTGCTCCGGATTCGTAGCCTTCCAGTTGATGTATATGGGAGCTTTTTGCTGTCAACAATAAAACCGGGATGTGGCTGCTTTTTACATCATTTTTTATTCTTGCACAAAACTCAATGCCATCCATTTCCGGCATCATCACATCCGACAAGATCAAATCCGGATGATGCCTGCTGATGCTTTCCAGGCCTTCTTTTCCATTCATGGCCGTAACGACAGAAAATTTTTCGGTCAAACTTTCACTTAAAAGGGTTAAAAGCTCGGGGTTGTCTTCTACTACAAGTACCTTTTTATCCGGCTTTGCAGGCTTTGCTGCCCCACTGCCTTTTTTTATTTTTTCGGACTTATCGCTGTTCGCCAAAATAAGCATTTCATGGTCTTTGTTTGCAGCCGCCTTTGCTGCAGAGTTGTTGGGGATCAGTTCTTGTTTTTGATAATGCTCAAACCCGGACCTAAGCTTGACTGTAAAGACTGTTTTTACATGGGGTTTGCTGTAAACCTCAATTATTCCCTTGTGAAAATTGACCAGGTTCTTGGACAATGCCAACCCGATGCCGGTTCCCACTTTCCCGAAAGAATGTTCTTCTTTTATCTGGTAAAACCGATCAAAAATCAATGGCTGGTATTCCGGTTCTATGCCCGGACCATTGTCTTCTACCTCAATTTGGAAACCCGGAACATTGGTTTCCTTGCTTTTTAATGTACAGGCCAATAAACGAACAACAATTTTACCCCCGTCCGGAGTGAATTTAAAGGCATTATAAATGATATTGTAAAAAACTTTTTCCATCTGCTCAGGATCAATCCATTGCTCTTTGGGAAGATCACTGTCCATAAAAAGCGAAAAGTCTAGGTTTTTCTGGCTGGCCATGGCTTCAAAGGATTGGTAAATGTCCTGCAAAAACGCCTTGATATCCACCTGCTTTACAGCAAGCTGCAGATGGCCTGTTTCCTGCTTTCTGAAATCCAGCAATTGGTTGATTAGTTTCAATAGCCTAACTGCATTGTTATGAATGGAGACCAATTGATTTCTGGCTGCTTCTGGTAGCCCCCGATCTTTTTTTAAGCGTTCCAGCGGTGCTTTTATCAGCATCAAGGGGGTTCTGAGTTCATGGGAAATATTGGTAAAAAACCGCATTTTCAACTGACTTATTTCCTCCTGTTTTTGTTTTTCCAGCCTTTCATATTTCAAATCATTTTGCAGTTTGATCCGCCAACTGATGATTTTTTTGAACAGGTAGCCTAGCAAAACCAATAAAAGTCCATAGCAGAGATAAGCCCAATGGCTGAGGTACCAGGGGGGCAATACGATCAGTTTTAACCTACGTACGGAGGATTGTTCAGCACTTTCTTCCCAATAGGATTTGAGTTCCCACAGGTATTCGCCGGGTTTCAAATTGGCGTATGGGGCAAATCTTCTTTTGCTGTCGGTCACAATCCAATCTTCATCAATTCCGTTTAGCCGGTAGGCAAACATGAGTTTATCCTGCCCAGAATATTCCAATGCACTGAATTCAAATTCAAAACTGTTGTGTTGGTAATCGAGTACTACCTCTTCCGTGTAGCTGATATTTTGTTCCAGAATTTCACGATCCAAAATCAATTTCCCTGGCAAAACTTCCTGATTCAACACCTTTAATTTGGTGATCATCGGACGATTGGGAGCAGGTAATGGCTTGATGGTTTCTGGATAAAACATGTTCAACCCATTGGTTCCTCCAAAATACATTTTGCCATCTGAAGCCCTATAAGCTGCCCCTAAATTAAATTCATTGGATTGGAGTCCATCTTCCTGGGTATAGTTTTTGAATTTTTCAGTTTTTTTATTGAATACTGAAAGCCCCCGGACCGTACTGATCCACAATTGGCCCCGGTCATCTTCAAGCACGGCTTTGATCACATCACTTGGCAAACCATCTTTTTCCCGGTAAATTTTGAAACTTCCATCTACGGGGTTTAGCCGGTTTAGTCCACCTCCGAAAGTTCCTATCCAGAAATAACCTTGCTGATCCTCCATCAAACAGGTGATGATATCATGGCTGATGCTACCCGGGTCGTCAGGCTCATTTTTGTAATAAGTAAATACTCCGGTTTTCAAGTCCATTTTATTCAGCCCACCCCCATAGGTGCCTATCCATAAATTTTCCTTGCTGTCCACATATAGCGTTCGGATATCATCAAAACTTGGTGTTTGGGTATTGCCCGGCTCATGTGGAATGCTATTAAAAGTTTTTGTTGACCTGTCAAATTGATTCAAGCCCCCACCATTGGCAGCACCAATCCATAACCGGCCATCATTGTCCTCAACAATAGACCATATTTCGGTTTTTCTATTCCGCTTGGGATCATTGCTCAAATTAGGGAAAACGGTAAAGGAACGGGTTTCCGGGTCGAACAAATATATGCCACCGCCATCAGTCCCAATCCATATGGATTCATCCCTGGTTTGATAAATGTATTGGACATTGTCATTTTTCAGGCCTTGTCCCTGCGAGGAATTGAAATAATCGAATTTTGTTGCTCCTTTGGCCAGAAGGTTTAGTCCTTCATTAAATAAGCCAACCCATAAATTCCCCGAAGGGTCTTCATAGATAGACTTTACCATTTTCCCCGAAAGCCCCTTTTCTTTGTCAGGATGAAAGCGGATGTGGTCAAATTGCTGGTGTTTTGAATTGGTTTTATTCAACCCTTCCCCGGAATACATGCCCAGCCAGATGTTCTGGTTCCGATCCTGAAAAATGGTATATACGGAGTTGCCATTGAGACTGTATGGATCGGTGGGGTCATCCTTATAATGTTGCCATTTGTTTTGGTTTTGCTCGTAAAGAATCAGCCCATTGCCCAATGTACCTATCCAGATATTGCCCTGTAGATCACTGCTGATCTGGGTAATGTTCAAAGGACCTGATAACCTAAGGGATTCTACATCATACGCTTGAAATGGTAAGAATTGGCTGTTTCCTGCAGCTCGTTTAAAAAGCCCCCCTTTCTCCGTGCCGATCCAAAAGTCCCCGTTTTTATGCTCAAAGAATGCCTTTACAGATTGGTTTGGGGGAAATAGGGAGGACGATAACTTTTTGATTTCTGATTCATTGATCTTGTAAGCGCCTTTTTCAAAGGTGCCAACCCAAATACTGCCTTGTTTATCTTCATAGATTGTCCATATTTTGTCATCCTCAAGGCCTGAGTTATTGCTATGGAAATGGTCAATATCCAATTCCCTGGAATAATCTTCCAGATTTCCCTTGTCAGATAATCCTTGCAGGCCTGAAATTTTAAAAACTCCCTCAGTCTGGGTGCCAATCCATATATTGCCCTTGGAGTCCAGAATTGTGCTGGAGATTTTTTTTCCAGGAATAACCGGAATACTGTGGTTAAAGGCATTTAACCTTAAGAATTTTTCGGTTTTAGGATGAAACACGTTCATGCCACCTCCCTCCGTTCCAATCCAAATCATTCCATTCTGATCCTGCAATAGTGTCCTGATTACATTGTTGCTGATGGTCAGGGAATCGTCAGGGTCATGTTTGTATGCTTTGAATTGATATCCATCAAATCGTGCCAGCCCATCGTCTGTGCCCAGCCATAAGTAACCGGAATCATCTTGAAGTATGGCCAAAACTGAATTTTGTGGTAAACCGTCCAGGCTGGTGTAGTGCTGGAAACGGTAGGCAATGCCTGGCTCCTGTCCCATCAATAGACTGATGGGTACAAAAATAATACAGCTACTCAGACACAGGTATTTGAATGTTGAGGACAAAGTCTCAAGTCATTTATTTCAGTATTCAAAATTAATCATTGGCGGTTGTAAACATACCGGAATTCATGTTTTAATTTAAATCCGGACAATAGTTTACCCTTTTCCGGACGAATGAAGCCTTATCCGGATGATACCTGCCAGCATTCAGTACTTTCCCCTACCATGCATTTTCCGCTACTAGCCTAGATTTGTTGCAGGCTGATTTGGCCTCCCTGATGCTGCTATTTTCAGGGTAATCCTATTCATAAGTAAAACAAAATAACATGGAAAATTTTAACTCTAAAATGGTTATCCTCCTGTTTTTCTGCTGCCTCCATGCAGGTTGGGTTGTGGCCCAGGAAAGAGAAATTACAGGTACGGTGACAGATGAGGAAACAGGTGAAAAGCTTCCCGGGGTTACCGTATTGGTATTGGGTACCGCTACCGGTACGGCTACAGATCTGGACGGGCAATATAGCCTTACAGTAGCAAGTGGACAAAGACTCAGGTACAGTTTTATCGGGTATGCCTCCAGGGAAGTCCTTGTTGAGAACCAATCTGTGATCGATATCGGTCTTTCAGCTGAATCTCAGGGTTTGGATGAAGTGCTGGTCATTGGATATGGGGAACAATCGAGGGAGACCCTTACCTCTTCCGTTTCCAAATTGGATCAAAGGGTGCTGGACAACATACCTTTTGCCAATGCAGCTTCGGCCTTGCAGGGAACGGTTTCCGGAGTGAGGGTTCAGACTACATCCGGGCAACCAGGCGTGGCACCCAGGGTAATTGTCAGGGGAGGAACATCCATCAATGAGCCGGACGGAGCCCAGCCCCTCTATATCATTGACGGGGTGATCCGGAATAACATGAATGACATCAATCAGGATGATATCGCTTCTTTCCAGGTGCTAAAGGATGCCGCAGCTACCGCCATATATGGAGCAAGGGGATCAAATGGGGTTGTAATCATTACGACCAAGACAGGTAAGGTAGGGAAAACTTCAGTGACTTACCGGTACAATGCAAGTCTCTCGGAGCAATGGAACCAGTATGATATGGGATCGGCAAGAGATTACATTTATTTCAATAGGACAGGTATTCTGGCAACAGGAAGAAAATCATCCAATCAGTTGTTCAGGCTCAACCAGCCTTCCGGATTTGGAATCGGAAATGACTTGTCCAACAATACCGCATTTACCCCTCAATACCTTAATGCGGAAAATGAATACAAATTGAATGAGGGATGGCAATCCATGCCTGACCCGGCAGATCCAAGTCAGACCATCATCTTTGATGAGGTAAACTGGCAGGACATCCTCTTTCGGCAGGCCCTGACCCAAAACCATTATGTTTCCGTTTCAGGGGGATCCGAAAAAGCAAGGTTTGACATGGGAGTAGGCTACCTCAACAATGAGGGAGTCGCCATCAACACGGATTATAAAAGATTTACCGTGAGGATGAATGGAGATGTCAATGTCAACCAGAAACTGGACGTTTATGGCAGATTGAATTTCACCAACTCATCCAACAACACGGTTTTTAGTGAAAACCAGATTTTTCAACGGGCTTTGGGTTTGCCTCCCACCACCAAATTCCGGTTTGAAGATGGCAGCCTGGCTCCTGGACAAAACAGGAGTATGGGGAATCCGGTTTATCACCTCAATCAAAGCGAAGCCTTGAATGCTACCACAAGGGTGACCCTATCCGGTGGCGCCAATTATGAAATCTTACCGGACCTGACTTTTGAGCCTATGGGTTCACTCTATTTTGTCCATGGTACCAATAATTCCTTTCAAAAGGCATTTTTTAATGGTCCCACCCAATTTATTGATTCAAGGGATGCTTTCGCCTCCAATTCCGTTTTCTGGCAGAAGCAGTTTGATGGGGTTTTTACCTACAGAAAAAGCATAGATTTCCATAATTTTCAGGCGAAAGCTGGCATCTCTTACTTTGACCGGCAAAGTTATGCCGCCAGTGGTTCAGGAAGGGGAGCTGCTTCCGATTTGATCCCTACGTTAAATGCCTCAGCAGAGCCCAGGGATGTAAGCAGCTCTCATACACAGCTCAGGATTTTGGGTTATTTTGGCAGGGTCACTTATGATTATGATCAAAAATATCTTTTTTCTGCATCAGCCAGGTATGATGGAGCTTCCAATTTAGGTAACAACAATTATTGGGGGATCTTTCCGGGTGTATCCGCAGGATGGAATTTGCACAAGGAAGATTTCTGGTCCGGCTTTTCCAATAAGGTTTCCGCATTGAAGTTAAGGGCCAGTTATGGGATAAATGGAAATATCGGAAACCTGTCTGATTTTCATGCACAAGGCCTGTATTCCGTGGGTTCCCGTTACAATGATGTGGCAGCCATACAAAATAACCGAATGGCCAATCAGGATTTGCAATGGGAAAGATCGGCCACCTTTGACATTGGGCTGGATATTGGCTTATTTAATGATAAAGTTTCGGTGATTGCGGATTATTACAACAGGATAACTGACAATCTTTTGACCAATCTTGAATTGCCGCAATCAACGGGGTTTTCCAGCATCCTTACCAATTTGGGAGCATTGCAAAATGAGGGAGTTGAATTGGAGGTAGGCGCTACCATGATGCAAAAAGGGAATTTCGCCTGGGACCTCTCCTTTAATGCCACTTACAATATCAATACCATTGTCAGCCTGCCGGAAAATGACAATGAAAACAACAGAATTGGAGGTGTATTTGTCTATGATCCGGCCCGGGGCATGTACACCTGGAAAGGCGGATTGCAGGAAGGGCAGATGATGGGAGATCTTTTTGCTTATGCCTATGATGGAGTTTATCCCACAGATGAAGCAGCTTTGGAGGGACCTTATGATGTGTTGGTTCCGGGAAATGATAAAACCAAATTTGGTGGAGACGTGCAATGGCAGGATCTGGACCAAAACGACACCATTGACAGCAGAGACAGGGTGGTGGCTGGAAATATTTTCCCAAAATGGACAGGTGGTTTTACCAATAGGATCAGTTACAAGAACCTTTCCCTGAATATCAGGACTGATTTTGCGCTGGGGCATACCATTTACCACGAAAGCAGGGCCAGATTCAATGGGCAGTACCAGGGTGATATCGGTATTTTGCAGGAAACAACCCGTTCCTGGCAGGAGCAGGGAGATGTGACTCCATTTCCCAGGTATTACTGGGCAGATCAACTGGCCCAGAACAATTCCTTTAGGGGAAGTACATTTTTTCATGAAAAAGGAGATTATCTGGCATTGAGGGAAGTGACGCTGAGTTACACCTTTCCCGGCAAATGGACAGATGCCGTCAAGGTAGGAAATGTCAGGACCTACTTTACCGGGTCTAATCTATACTACTTTACAGGCTATACAGGTTTAAATCCCGAAGTCGGTGGTACTGATTCCGGGAGATATCCCATTCCCCGGAGTTTTATGCTGGGGATTAATGTCAATTTTTAATTTCTAACAGGCTGTGAAAATGAACAAAAACAATTTGGTAATGGGAGTTTTGATGTCCGTAGGAATAAAAGCATAATCATAAATCACAAAAAACAATGAAAAATTACATTAACAAATATATATTCAGGGGACTTATTGCAGGTGCGGTGCTATTGGGCTCCTCCTGTACAGATTACCTGGAACTGGAACCGGTGAGTACGATTACAACAGCCGGATTTTGGGTAAATGAAGACAATGCCAATGGAGCTTTACAGGGCATGTACGTTCGTTTTAGGGACCAGGCAGCGTATAACCTTTTTATTTTAGGGGAAGCAAGATCGGAGACACTCAGTTATGGTTTGCAGGCATCTGAGGGAAGGGAAAGGTATTTTGAAAATTCCCTTGACCCTAATTTTTCTGGTCCAAACTGGTTGAGGTTATATACCGTCATTCACGATGCGAACCTGATCCTTAAATATGTGCCGGATATAGCATTTGCGAGAGAACAGGATAAAAACAAGATGCTTGGAGAGGCTTATGCCATGAGGGCTTTTCTCTATTTTACCATGGCCAAAACCTGGGGAGCAGTGCCCCTGGTAACTGATCCAACAGAAGGGTACGATGCAGAAAGCACCTTCCGTTCCAGAACAGGAGTGGATGAAATTTTTGCCCAGATTAAATCCGATATTGACCGGGCCCTGGAACTTCTGCCCGCTGATACCCTGGGATCCGGCCGGGCAGTATGGTCAGCACCGGCCGTAAATACCCTGAAAGGTGATGTGTACCTGTGGACAGGAAAGGTACTCGATGGAGGAGCAGCTGATTTTCAAACGGCGCTTACGGCACTTAATGAGGTGGCAGGACTGCCAGAACTCGGCCTGATGGAAAATTATGATGATATTTTCCGCTATGATCAGAAAGGCAATCAGGAAGTATTGTTTGCTGTCAGGTTTCTGGATTTGGAAAGCGGGACCAATTACAACAATGAACTTTACATCAGGGATGACCAAATTCCTTCCGGAACACCGGATAATATCAGGGAAACAATTGGTGCAGGTGGAGGATTGAACCGCTGGGCCCCATCTCCGCTTCTCAGGGAAGCTTTTGAGGAGAATGACCAAAGAAAAGATGCCAGTTTTGTTTCAATATTTCTAAATTCCGGGGATGGAGCCGAAGAACACTATGCTTCCGTGGTCCGCAAATACAGGGGATTTGTGGATCCCTCCGGCAGAAGGTTTATTGATGATATAGTCGTTTACCGCTTTGCAGAAGTATTACTTTTAATGGCAGAAGCAAAAAATGCCTTGGGGCAGGATCCATCTGCTGAAATCAACCAGATAAGGCTGCGAGCTTATGGGGATCAGTTTTCTGCTTTTGAATACAGCGATTCTGGCCAGGAAGCCAATGATGAAGCCATCCTTCAGGAAAGAATGTTGGAATTGGCCTTTGAAGGGAAACGTTGGTTTGATTTGGTGAGGTTTGACAAGGCATTTGAAAGGGTACCCTCTTTACAAAGCAGAAGTAATGAGCGTCACCTTTTGCTTTGGCCGATTTCTCTGGGAACCATTAGTTTAAATTCTAAAATTGAGCAAAATCCAGGTTACGGGAATTAACAGAAACTTATTGGGGTCATGGATAGGGCATGGCCCCATTTAAAAAAAAGCTATTATGAAAATTAATAAAATTGAAGGATTAATTGCTGCCACATTTGCGCCATACGATGAACATGGTAAAATCAATCCCTTGATCGTCTCTTCCTATGCCAGTTCCCTTAAAGCCAATGGAGTTAATGGTGTTTTTATCAATGGAACGACCGGGGAGGGGGCATCACTAAGTTTGGAAGAAAAACAGGTATTGATGGAAGCCTGGGTGAAGGAGCAAAATGAAGGATTCAAAGTCATTGCCATGCTGGGGGGAAGCAATCAAAACGAATCCATAAAACTGGGGAAACAGGCAGCCGGGCTGGGCTTATATGGAGTAGCTGTCACCGCTCCCTATTATTTCAGACCCGGAAATGTGGAGCAATTGGTGGACTACATGCAGCCCATTGCTGCTGCTTCGCCCGGATTGCCTTTTTACTTCTACCATATTCCCTTACTTACCAAAGTGGAGCTCCCCATAATTGGATTGCTGGAAACTGTTGCAGATAAAATTCCCAATTTTGCAGGCATCAAATATACCCACCATAACTTGATGGAGTTTAACCAATGTCTGCGATTCAAAAACCGTAAATATGATGTACTTTGGGGATGGGATGAAACCTTTTTGGCTGGACTGGCCATGGGAGCGAAGGGAGCAGTAGGAAGCACCTATAATTTCGCATCCCCACTGTACCTGGAAATAAAGCAAGCTTTTGCATCCGGAAACATGGAACGGGCGCTGAACTTGCAGGAAAAATCCATTGACTTCATTCAATTATATGGGAAATTTGGCGGACCTGCAGCAGGAAAAGCCATTTTGAAACTTTGTGGAATAGATTGCGGTAATTTCAGGGCACCGGTTGATTCTTTGGCCCCGGCAAAACAAGAAGAATTAAAGAAAAAATTGCTGGATATGTCCTTTTTTGATTTTTCTATTAATAATCATCGCAAATCATGGAAGTCCTGACATGGTAAAGGTACTTAAATTCCTTTTTTTTGGCTTGGTATTCTTTTCATTCCTCATAAACGCTTCATTGGCTCAGCAAAAGCCTAAGATTTATGGTGATTATGAATGGGAACAGTTAGCAACCTTGCCGGCTCCTGATGGGGAAGGCGCTTCCCTGGGCTATGCCGGGATGTATGCAGGCACCCATAATGGGGCATTGATACTGGCTGGTGGGGCCAACTTTCCGGCTGAAAAACCATGGAAGGGTGGAAAGAAAAAATTCTGGAATAAGATTCATGTCCTTATAAAGGATCAGTCCGAGGTAAAATGGGTGGAGGGTATAGCGCCTAGCATGTCTGAGAGCATGGCCTATGGAGCATCAGTGAGCACGCCGGGAGGTGTTTTCTGTTTAGGTGGAGAAAATGAGGATGGCTACCAAAGCAGCACCTGGTGGATTTCCTGGAATGAAAGCATGCAGGAAGTAACCGTAAATGACGGCTTGCCGCTTCCTATGCCACTTTCCAATGCCTCCGCAGTATACCATGAGGGATTCGTGTATCTGGTAGGTGGCGAGAATGAACAGGTATGGAACAAGTTCTACCGGCTGAATATCAATGATCCGGGAGCTAATTGGGAATCTTTACCGCCTCTTCCTGGACCTGAAAGGTCACATGCCATGATGGCTATCCAACACGACGGCAAAGAGCAAAGGATTTATCTGGCAGGTGGAAGGAGAAAGGAAGCAGGTGCTCCTACTGTTTTTTTCGGCGATTTGTTTTCCTTTTCATTTAACAATATGCGGTGGGAAAGCCATGGAAGCATAGAAGACGGAGCGGGAAATAAAATCCCCCTGGCTGCAGGAACTGCAGCTCCTTTTGGATCTGGTCACATCCTGTTATTTGGTGGAGATGAGGGAAAGATATACCAGGAATTGGAACAAATTGCCCTGTCTTTGACTGAACCTTCTCTGAACAGTTCGGATTCTCTGGAATTAGTAGATGAAAGAGAAAATCTATTGGATTCCCATCCTGGTTTTAGCAGGCGGGTTCTGGCCTATCACGCGGTGACCAAAACCTGGTCGAGGTTGGCCGACCTTCCATTTAAAGCCCCTGTAACTACCCCTTCCGTATTCTGGGAAGGAACCCTAGTACTACCATCCGGAGAGGTTAGTCCCGGCGTCAGAACACCAGGTATTCAGAGTATGGTGGTTTCCAAAAAGGAAGGTTTCGGCTGGTTGA
Organism: Cyclobacterium plantarum; assembly: GCF_011290685.1. GTDB lineage: Bacteria > Bacteroidota > Bacteroidia > Cytophagales > Cyclobacteriaceae > Cyclobacterium > Cyclobacterium plantarum. The sequence continues at coordinate 268,965 of NZ_JAANYN010000002.1, read as the reverse complement.
ACTATTCGGTTTTGGGGCTTTACCTGGGTGTTTTGGTTGTCATGGGATTTGTTATTTCCAAAAAACAGGCATCCGTTTCCGATTTTTTCAAGGCAGGGGGAAGGGTACCCTGGTGGGCGGCCGGCATCAGCGTATTTGGTACCCAGCTCAGTGCGATTACCTTTATGGCCATTCCCTCCAAAACCTTTGCTACAGACTGGACCCTGTTTTGGTTACTAATGACCATCATCATGGTTTCCCCTATCATTATTTTCTGGTTTTTGCCATTTTTCAGAAGGCTCAACCTCACATCTGCTTATGAATACCTGGAAATGAGGTTCGATAAAACCGTCCGGCTTCTGGGAAGCTTGATTTACATGGCCTTGCAATTGGGACGGTTGGGAATTGTATTGTTGTTGCCTTCCCTTGCCTTAGCTGTAATTACAGATATAGATGTCATGACCTGTATACTTTTAATGGGTGTATTGAGTATTTTATATACTGTGCTGGGAGGTATTGAAGCAGTCATTTGGACAGACGTTATTCAAGTGGTGGTATTGTTGGGAGGAGCCTTGGTATGTTTGGTTTTAATGGTATTTAGTATCGATCTGAGCTGGGGAGAGCTGGCCGCGTTCATAAAGGAAGATCAAAAAATGAGGCTATTTGATACGCAGCTTGATTTTACGGGTACGGCAATCTGGGTCATTTTATGGGGTGGGTTGGCTTCAAATATCGTTCAGTACGGCAGTGATCAAACTGTCATACAAAGATACCTGACCACCAAAGATGAGGCCTCTGCTTCCAAAAGCATTGTGACAGGAGCCCTGATGGCTTTGCCTTCGGCTTTGATTTTCTTTTCCATAGGGACAGCATTGTACTTGTTTTACCTGACTCATCCCCAGGAGTTATCTCCGGTAATGACCAATACGGATAGTATTTTTCCCTGGTACATTGTTACCCAATTGCCCAATGGGGTGTCAGGCTTGCTGATAGCTGCCGTATTTGCGGCCGCAATGTCCAGTCTGGATAGCAGCATGAATTCAGTGGCCACCGTGGTGACTACTGACTTTTACCATAAGATTTTTCCCAACGACAGTAAAGGAAAACATACGCTTACCTTTGCGAGAACCGTTACGGTTTTCGTCGGAGTATTGGGGACAGGATTTGCTTTGCTGATGGCCACTATGGGGATTCCTTCTCTCTGGGACCAGTTCAACATGCTGATTGGCCTCTTTGCCGGTGGTTTGGGAGGGATTTTCCTCATAGGCATTCTCTCTTCCAGTACCAATGCCAGAGGAGCACTGATTGGTCTTTTGGGAAGTGCCCTAATACAGGTTTTGGTAAAAACCCAAACGGCTTTAAGTATCCACCTGTATGCATTTACCGGTTTGGTTAGTGCCATGTTATTGGCTTACCTGGCCAGTAAATGGTTTCCCAGACCATCCAAAGAAAAACTTACCGGACTTACTCTCAAAACTATGGGTAAAAGAATAAACAAAGAATTGGTTTGAAATGATAAAGCAAAAAATAGCTCATGCCAGAAAATGACTTTGTCAGGCCATGACAAGAATTACGAACTTAAAATAATTGAAATATGAAAATGATCAACATGTACTTACTGGTTTTTTTACTGCTAAGCTGTACCCGGGAAAAAGATTGGCCTGTTTCTGAAGATTTGATCTGGCAACAGGTATATGTTCCGGTGATTGCCGGAAAGGCCACTACCATAGGCCGTTTGGAAATGAAATTGAAAGCCGAGCAAAGTTTTGAGGGTATGGGTTTGGACATAGCGTCCGGCATTAAAATAGAGGATCTTTCACTTTATAAAAATGAGAGTGAACAGAAGAAATTGATAGGATCATTTACCTTTAGGGATGATCAATGGCTGTATGAGGAGCCAATTGACTTGTCGGCAGGTGATCACTTCTTTGAAATAGCCATAACCGTGAATAAAGCCGCAGATCTTAAAGAGAAGATGGATGTACAGGTAGCTTTTGTGGAGCTGGAAGGGGAAAAAGCGAAGCCATCGGGTCAGGAAAACCTGGATTCCTACCGCCTGGCAAAATCCCTTAGAAACAAGGGGGACGATGGGGTGCATACCTACAGGATTCCCGGAATGGCAACCAGCAAAGCCGGAACGCTGCTGGCTGTTTATGATGTACGCCGGGAACAGGGCTCAGATTTGCAAGGAGATATTGATGTGGGTTTGAGCAGAAGTACCGATGGTGGGCAAAATTGGGAACCCATGAAAATCATCATGGATATGGGAGAATGGGGAGGCCTGCCCCAGGATCAAAACGGTATTGGAGACCCTGCCATATTGGTCGATCAGGAGACAGGTACAATCTGGGTAGTGGCTTTGTGGTTGCATGGAAAGCCAAATACGGCAGCCTGGAACAGCTCCGGCCCCGGACTAAAGCCCGAAGAAACAGGTCAGTTGATGTTGGTGAGGTCTGACGATGACGGCAGATCCTGGTCTGAACCTGTCAATATCACCGAACCTATGAAAGACCCGTCCTGGCAGCTCTTTTTCAATGGTCCAGGTAAAGGCATTACCATGAGAGACGGAACACTTGTCTTCGCTGCCCAATTTAAGGATGCTGAAAAAATGCCCTATAGCACGATTATTTACAGTAAAGACAGGGGCAAATCCTGGAAAGTAGGAACAGGAGCCAAATCCAATACTACGGAAGCTCAGGTAGTGGAATTGTCGGATGGAAGTTTGATGTTGAACATGAGGGACAACCGGGGAGGTGCCCGTTCTGTGGCCGTAACCAATGACCTGGGCAAAACCTGGGAGACCCATTCCAGTAGCAGGTCAGCCCTTATAGAACCAGTATGCATGGCTAGCATTATTCAAAATAACGATGTTTTATTTTTCTCCAATCCCGCATCAACGGAGGCCAGGCAGGACATTACCATCAAAACCAGTTTAGACCAGGGCGGCAGCTGGCCGGAAGAAATGCAGCTGCTGTTGGACCAGGGAAGGAGTGCAGGGTATTCCTGCCTGACCATGATTGACGATAAGCACCTTGGTATAATTTATGAAAGTAGTCAGGTGCAGTTGGCTTTTCAGGTCATAGCGGTGGAGGATTTGATACAAGAGTAAAGCGGATTTTATTAATTGGAATTTTTTCCCATCTGTTTAGGAATATTACCTAAGCAGGTGGGAATTTTGGTTTAAGGTTTCATCTGTTTATGATTTGATTTTTAGCGGTCATAACTTGCCCCGATTTATCGGGATGGAATCTCGCAATCAAAATCTTCCCCCTGTGTGACGTTCTCGTCATGCCTGCCTGCCTCGGGCAGGCTCGATTTCAGGAGATCTTTTTAGTCATACCTCTGGAGAAAAAAATACCCAGACATTTTTACCGAAATGTTTTTTTTTATGTATCAAAAGCATATTTTTTTATTTGTAAAATTACAGTCCGGATTTTGTGTAAAACAAGGCGTTTTTGGCTCAGTAATTGTTAAATATGTATTAAACGAAAGATAAATTTGAAATTGACTTCAAGTCCAAAAGCCCTTTAAACAAAGTTCCTGTAGAGATTTGTTCTCAATTATTAAGGCTTTTTTAAGCAATTTCATTGAAAGAATAAATGATGTTAGAAAATTCAGCGAAAATTTTGGATGGTTCTGAAAATGATTTGGATTTGTTTTTTAAGATGTCTCCCGACTTGCTTTGCATAACAGGTTTTGATGGGTATTTCAAACAGGTAAACCCTTCATTTCAAAAATTAATGGGTTATACTCAGGAGGAACTATTGTATCGCCCCATAAACTCCTTTCTTTATGGAGAAGACGAAGACATTACTACAAAAATTGGTGCGAAAATAAATGATGGAGATAACGCATTACGAAATCATGAAAACCGCTACCTCACCAAAAAAGGTGAAAAAATATGGCTTTCCTGGAATTTCTTTCCGTTGCCTGAGAAGGGTTTGATTTATGGAATTGCTAAAAATGTGACCTACAAAAAGGAGATCGAGTCACATAAAAATGATCTGATCAGAAAACTTACGGAAACAAACGACAAGCTCAGACAACTTACTTTTACAGCTTCGCATGACCTTAGAGCTCCTGTAAATAATATTCTCGCCATTTTCAAATTAATGGATCCGGGCAAGATAAAGGATAATGAAACATCTGAGTTGATCGACCTTCTTAAATTATCAACAGAGGGTCTAAAAACCAGGCTGGATAATTTGCTAGAGAATTTGAAGCAGGACGATGTAATGCAGGTCAAGGTTGAAATGCTCCGGCTAAAGGAGGTATTTAACAGGTCCGTTACGTCCATTCAATCTATGGTGGAAAACTCGGGTGCGGTGATTTTATCTGACTTTTCCCAATTGCCGGAAATTCCTTTCAACAGAACCTATCTGGATAGTATTTTTCTAAACCTGATATCCAACTCCATTAAATACTGTCGGCCAGACATTAAGCCACTGGTTGAAATCCGTTCATACGAAAAAGATGGCCGGGCACATCTTGAATTTGCAGATAATGGTTTAGGCTTCAACTTAAACATGGTGGAGAAGGACATCTTTGGATTTGACCAGAAATTTCACCACCATAAAGATAGTCATGGAATCGGCCTTTATTTGGTAAACAAACAGGTTACAGCTTTGGGTGGAAAAATTGAAATCAAAAGCAAGCCAAACAGGGGGGCGAAGTTTATTATCTCATTCAAAGGGTAAAGCCTCTGAGGCATTACTTTCAGGCTTTTACTTGAGTATGGGATATTTTTACCTCAAAAAGGGTTGTAAGAAAGACAGATTTAAACGGCCTGTTCCACCCCAATTCCCAATAATTCAGAATTGTTCCAAAAGCAAACTTTTTAATTTTTTAAATCCTGATTTTTTTCATCAACTTGTCAGGAAAATGTAATCCTTTCGTCCGATAGGATGATTTAGCTGATGCTGAAAGCCATATATTTTAAAATTGACCGGATTTTGAGAAATTGCGAAAATGAGTGAAAATAATATTGTAATCCTGGGCAACGGAATTTCAGGAGTGACCTGTGCCAGGCATATCCGGAAAAACGATCCAAATATCCCGATAACCATAGTTTCCGCCGAGACCAGGCATTTTTTTTCAAGGACTGCCCTGATGTATATCTACATGGGGCACATGAAATATGAGCATACCAAACCCTATGCGGATGACTTTTGGGAAAAAAATGATATCAAACTACTATTTGGATGGGTAAAAGCAATTGATTTTTCAACTCAGGAACTGAATTTTGAGGATGGAGAGGTATTGGGCTATAAGCAATTGGTATTGGCTACCGGATCTAAACCCAATATGTTCGGCTGGCCAGGCCAGGATTTAAATGGAGTCCAGGGCTTGTACAGTTACCAGGACCTGTTGAATATGGAGAAAAACACTCAGGATATCCAGCATGCTGTACTTGTAGGGGGAGGATTGATTGGTGTGGAAATGGCAGAAATGCTGGCTTCCAGAAAAATACCCGTCACTTTTTTGGTTAGGGAAAAGGGTTTTTGGGACAACATACTTCCAAAGGAAGAAGCTGCATTGGTGGGACGGCATATTCGCGAACACCATATTGACCTTAAGCTGGATACAGAATTGAAGGAAATCATAGGGGATGAAAAAGGGCAGGTGAAGGCAGTCAAAACCTCCAACGGTGAAATCATCAACTGTCAGTTTGTGGGCTTGACTGCAGGTGTAAGCCCTAATATAGCGCTTTTTAAAAATAGTGATTTAAACACCAATCGCGGTATCCTTGTAGATGATCAGTTCCGAACCAACCTTCCCAATGTTTATGCCATAGGGGACTGTGCGGAATTCAAAAAGCCGCCAGGGAAGGACCGCAAAAATATTGAACAGGTTTGGTATACAGGGCGTATGCATGGAGAAACCCTGGCCCATAACCTTACCCGCGAAAAAAAAGTGGGTTATACGCCTGGCATTTGGTTCAATTCAGCCAAGTTTTTTGATATCGAATACCAAACTTACGGCCATGTCCCTCCAAGCTGGGAAAATCCTATCAGGACATTTTATTGGGAGGGCGAATCAGGAAAGGTGGCCTTGAGGTTTTTATTTGATCAGGAAGACAGGATTTTGGGAATGAATGCCTTTGGCTGGAGAATGAGACATGAATTCTTTGACCGGGCCATAAAAGAAGGCTGGAAAGCAGACCGGGTAATCGGGCAGTTGGATAAGGCCAATTTTAACCCGGAATTTCACAAGAAGTTTTATAAGCAACTGCTTGACAAATATAACGGTGAAAATAGCACCTCCATTCCTTTGCCCAGGCGGTCATTTATTCAAAAGTTAATGGGTTCAAGGTCATGAAACCTAACATGAGGAGAACGTCAAACGGTGGGGTACCCCCCAATAGCTATCGGAGAACCACGGGGGATTTTCCCGAAAAAGATTGGACCTTAGGTAGGACGTAATTTAAGGTCTTTTATAAATAATAAACGCATGAAATTACTTCAAAATTTAGGCCTGGTTCTATTCATCATTGGACTGCTGGTGTTTACGGGAATCCCCTTTTCCGGGTCTTATCAATTGGACAGGAAAATGGTTCTGGATCATACCAAGGAAATGCACCAGGATGCCATGGTGGAGGTATTGGAACCCATGTATGAGAATACCTACGCTTCCAATTTTTCCTTTATCAAAGATTTTAACGACTTATTCAATGCCTACAATGAAGGATTAAAAGAAGAGCAAGCCTGGGATAAAGTGATTTGGGATGATTATGCATTTCCATTGACCAAAGCGGCTTCCAATGGTCCGGTAGAAGATGCTCCCTTATTGTTCCTGGCATTATCCATAGGCCTGGCAGTTATGGGAGGTTTATTATATGCCATACCTTTATATAGGAACAAACCGGCTGGGATCAAGCATGACGGGATTTATTTTTCTTCCATGAAAGCCAGGGGTTGGCTGGGCATCATCACTGGCACATATCTGATCGTTTTCTATATTATTTTGTACTGGTATCCTGAATACCTGACCAATTTGGTGATCATGGTGGATCCATTAAGTATTTTGCTTTCAGGAGGCCCCGCCAGCCAGTGGTTTTTGTATGGACTGATTTATACCCTGGCAATATTGGTAATGGGAGTAAGGATGTTCAGAAAATACAAGGGGAATAATTACCAAACCATCCGGACTGCTTCGGTGATGTTTTTTCAATTGGCCTTTGCCTTTCTGATTCCTGAGATTCTGGTGCTGTTTAACATGCCCTGGCATGATTTCAAAAACATCTGGCCATTGGATTATTCTTTCTTTTATGAGTACCGCATAGAGGGTATGGTAAGTTCAGGGGCCCTGGGCATGTTTATGCTGATTTGGGGCATTATCCTGATTGTAATAGGAGTGCCGGCTTTTACCTATTTTTATGGCAAGCGCTGGTACTGCAGTTGGGTCTGTGGTTGTGGGGGGTTGGCTGAAACGGTAGGGGACCCATACCGGCAGCTTTCCGATAAATCCCTAAAAGCCTGGCAGGTGGAAAGGTATCTGGTTCACGGAGTGCTGGTGCTTGCCGTTGTTATGACCGCTGTGACCATTACTAATTATTTTATGGAATTTGGTCTGTTGGAACAGGCCACAAATCAGTTTCATTCCCTCTATGGTTTTGCCATTGGATCGGCTTTTGCAGGAGTGATAGGTACGGGATTTTATCCCTTTATGGGGAACCGGGTGTGGTGCAGGTTTGGTTGTCCTTTAGCAGCCTACCTGGGATTGGTGCAACGCTTCAAATCAAGGTTCAGGATCACTACCAACGGCGGGCAATGCATATCTTGTGGCAATTGCTCGACTTATTGCGAAATGGGGATTGACGTTCGATGGTATGCCCAAAGGGGACAAAATATTGTGCGTTCATCCTGTGTAGGCTGTGGGGTGTGCTCGGCTGTGTGCCCCAGGGGAGTGCTCAAATTGGAAAATGGGCAGGAAGCTGGTAGAATCAATGACATGCCGATCATCATTGGTAATGAATCGATTAAAGTAAAGTCATAAAAATGTGGATATATTTGTTTTTGGGGATATATGGTTTGTCCATGTGTTTCATTCTGTGTTACAGCCTGGCACAGGCCAATCTTTTGTGGCACTTTTTTCGGTTTAAAAGAAACCTGACTCCTGCAGCCAGTGCTTCTGATACCAATTTGCCTGCCGTGACCATTCAATTGCCTGTTTACAATGAAAAATACGTGGTCAAAAGATTGATAGCAGCAATGGCCAGAATGGATTATCCGGCAGATAAATTGGAAATTCAGATTTTGGATGACAGCACGGATGAAACTTGTTCCATCATCAGGGAACTGCTTCAAAATTTTCCCAAAACCAATTTTAAATACCTACATAGAAAGGAAAGAACAGGCTTTAAAGCGGGAGCTCTACGTGAAGGGCTCGAAAAAGCATCGGGGGAATTGATTGCTATTTTTGACGCTGATTTCATTCCTGATGATCAGTTTCTTTTGAAAACCGTACCTCATTTTAGCGATTCCAGAATAGGGATGGTTCAGTCCAGATGGGGACATTTGAATGAAAATTACTCCTTATTTACCAGGCTGCAGGCCTTTGCGCTGGATGCACATTTCATGGTGGAGCAGATGGGGAGAAATGCGCAGCAGGCTTTTATTAATTTTAACGGTACGGGTGGCATCTGGCGAAAAGAGTGTATTATCGATGCGGGCAATTGGCAGGAAGATACGCTGACGGAGGACCTGGACCTGAGTTACCGGGCACAGCAAAGGGGATGGAAATTTTTATACCGTCCTGATGTAGTATCTCCTGCAGAATTGCCTCCGGTGATGTCAGCCATTAAATCCCAACAATTCCGTTGGACAAAGGGTGGGGCAGAATGTGCTGTAAAACACCTCAAGCAGGTGCTGAAAGGGCCATTTAGCTTCAAAGTAAAAATGCACGCAGCGGCCCACTTGTTGAATTCCATGATATTTATTGCGGTATTGCTGGTTGGTCTTAGCAGCATTCCGGTCTGGTGGGGATTTTACCAGGGGCTGATACCCCTTCTTTACTTCAAGGCAGCGGCCTTATTTCTATTGAGTTTTATCATCATCGCTTTGGTTTATTTTTTCGCCAATCTTTCCCTGGCCAATTATTCCAGGAAAGGATTACTGCGTTATTTGTGGGAGTTGCCGGTTTTTCTTTCCGTTTCCATGGGGCTTTCCGTACATAACGGACAGGCCGTTTGGGAGGGCCTGACTGGTAAAAAATCACCCTTTATCCGTACCCCCAAATACAACCTGGATGAAAAGCGCGGGGCCTGGGTCAGCAATGTATATCACCAGTTGAAAGTTCCCGCAGGTACTTATGTGGAAGCAATTTTGGCTTTGTTATTCCTTGTTCTCGTAGGGCTTTCTCTTTATACCGCCACCTACGAAATGCTGCTTTTTCATGCCATGCTGGCTTTGGGCTTTGGAATGGTAAGTGTGGCCTCTTTTAGAAGTTACCGTATAAAGGCAGGCAAATAAACCGAAGAAATAGTTAGCAAGTCATGAAAAATCGTACAGCAATACGTTCAGCCTTTTTCATAGCGTATTGAGCATGCGCCTGTTTCCCTTTGCCCGATTTCCAGGTATAGTAATTGAAGACATTAATAAAAAATAAATGACAACCCTTAGTAGTGAACCCTTTACCTTTTCCGGGCAACGAATAGACGTACTCATCCCAGCTTTCAACGAAGAGAATGCCGTAGGAAAAGTAATCGCAGAAATTCCTGCTTTTGTCAGACATATAGTGGTGGTCAACAACAACTCCAATGACAACACCCGCAAAGTGGCCTCTCAGGCAGGTGCGATTGTACTGGATGAGCCGCAAAAAGGATACGGAAAGGCCTGTCTTACAGGCATGGAATACCTTTCTAACCTACAAGAGCCTCCTGAAATCCTTGTTTTTTTAGATGCGGATTACAGTGATTTTCCGGAAGAAATGGAGGGCTTAGTTCAACCTATTCGGGATGGAAATATAGATATGGTCATCGGCTCCCGGGCCAGGGGGAAAAAGGAAAAAGGGTCCATGACCTTTCCCCAGGTTTTTGGAAATTGGCTGGCAACCTGGCTGATGCGAAAAATGTTTGCGGCCGAATTTTCAGATTTGGGTCCCTTCAGGGCTATCCGATGGGATAAGTTAATGCAGTTGCACATGGAGGATCAAAACTTTGGCTGGACCATTGAGATGCAAATCAAAGCGGTAAAAATGGGATTGCGCTATACGGAGGTTCCTGTTAATTACAGGCAAAGGATAGGCGTCTCCAAAGTTAGCGGTACAGTAAAAGGTGTTGTAGGAGCGGGATACAAAATCTTGTGGACCCTGTGGAAATACAGATAAGGTATTCCGGGGAAGTCCTGTAGGACAATGGGTAAAATCTCGTTTTTTTCTTTAAATTGACATTAAATTGAAATATCATGAATAAAGGTTTACTGTTGTTTTCTTTGATTTTTATAGTGCTGTCTTGTGCCAGGCCTGAACGGGAGAAAGTAGATTTTGAGGCTTGGGGCGAATATTGGTTTCAGGGACAGGCTGAGATCAGTAGTTTTAACCTGACCCAATACCGTTATGGTGAACCCAGGGAAGGTGAGGCAGTTTTGATTTTTGTGACAGAAGATTTTTCCAGAAGCAAGCAGGTAAAATTGGACGATCCCGCAACCGCCGGGAGAGATAAACTTTCGGTTATCAAAATGAACCAGACAAGAGATTTTATCACCGGAATTTACCCTTACCACATGATGCTGTCTGCATTTACACCCACCAGGGAGGCCATGCAGGGAGTGAAATTTACGGCTTCCTCCCAGGAATGGTGTGGACAATCCTTTACGCAAATCAACCTGAATAGTGGGGAATCCTATTCTGGAGAATTATTTTCCTATTTTGAAAAAGAAGGAGATAAAAGCTTTTCCCTCACGGGAATGGCGGAGGATGATTTGTGGAACCTGATCAGGATAAATCCCAACCAAATCCCCACCGGAAGTGTACAAATGTGGCCCTCCCTGATTTACCAACGATTCACCCATGGGGAATTTGTTGCAGAAGAGGCATTTATCCGGTTGACAGATAAAAGCAATAACCTAAGGCAATTGGAGGTGACATATAGTTCCGGGAAACGGGAACTGAAAATAGATTTCGAAAAAGAATTCCCCTATCCGATTGTGGCCTGGGAAGAAACCCATACCCTGGATAACGGTGAAAAAGAAGTTACCCAAGCTACAAGGAAAGGAATGAAGGTGATTGATTATTGGAACAGAAACGCCCTGGAAGACGAATTTTTACGGGATGAATTAAAATTAAATCCATAAATACCACCTTTTTGAAAGTTGCACTTTGTTTGATAGGGATTTCCGTTGGTTTGTTGGGAATGGGATATTGGGTTCCCAGAACAGCTTTTCCGGAATTGTTGGGCCTATATGGAATAGCATTCCTGGCTTACCTGTATCTGGTTGGCATTCATAAAAAAAGTGGACTTTCACCCTACCTTGTATTGCTTTTGGCCCTCAGTCTGCGCTTGTTGCTGCTGGGAGCTATGCCCGGTCTTTCAGATGATTTTTATCGCTACCTGTTCGATGGACAGCTTTTGTTACGGGGAATCAACCCCTATCTTGAGCTACCTGTTTTGGTCAAAGACATTCCTGAAAACGCCTACTGGAGCACTTTATTGGAAAACATGAATTCACAGGAGTATTATTCCCTTTATCCTCCGCTGCACCAGTTTTTTTTCGGGTTGGCAGCCCTGGCAGGTGAAAATATTTTCCTTAATGTTCTGGTTTTAAGGTTTTGTCTACTATTCGTGGAGGGTATCAATTTGTGGTTGATGCAAAAATTGCTTTTTCTATGGCGTTTGCCTGCTCACCAGCTTTCCTGGTATGCATTTAATCCCCTGGTAATTATGGAATTGACAGGGAATCTTCATTTTGAAGGGATTGTTTTGACCGGTTTGTTATTAACTGTTTATTTTCACAGCAGAAATAAACCCCTGGCAACGGGACTTAGTTGGGCCTGGGCCATAGGGGTAAAGTTAAATCCCTTTATCCTGGCACCTGTATGGATACGCTTTTGGGACAGTAAAAATTTCTGGAAATTTACTTTGGCGGCTGCCGCTTTTGTGCTTCTCTTCCTAAGTCCTATTGTGTTGCTGGACGGGGCCCGGAACTTCTACCAAAGTTTTCGCCTGTACCAAAGTACGTTTGAGTTTAATGCCTCCATTTATTACCTGATCAGGGAGATTTCTTCATTTTTTGTAGACTATAACCCCATTGCTCATGTCGGACCAGCCCTGCAGGTCCTTGCAGGCATAAGCTTATTCGGAATGGGTTTATACCAGAGAACCTTTACCAAGGAAGCATTGGTTTCGAAAATGGTATGGATGTACCTGGTTTTTCTACTGCTGCAAACCACTGTTCATCCCTGGTATTTAATACCTGCTTTAGGCCTCAGTGTGTTGACCCTTAACCGGAGTTTTGTGGTATGGACCGGATTGGTTTTCTTGTCTTACCATGCTTATTCCCGGCCCGGTTTTGAAGAGAATTTATGGCTGATCACCTTTGAATACGTTTTCCTTGCCCTTGCGCTATTGGTTATTGGGTACCGCTATTACCAAAACCAGCGAAGCCTTAGCACAGGTGTTTCCAGGGATTGATGTTGGTGCTGCAGCCATATCCGGGCTTGAAGGGAGATAGGCATTAACAGCCAGGACAGCTTCAGGCATTTTCAATATGATCTTTTAATCCCGGCTCTTCCTCAATTTTTTTGAGTAATTCTACCACATTGTTGACCTTGAGTTTTTTCATGATATTAAACCTGTGGGTTTCTATGGTTCGGATACTTTTACCCAATTGTTGCGCGATTTCTTTGTTTCCTATTCCCTCAGCGATCATTTTAAGTATTTGTTTTTCGCGTTTGGTAATATCGTAATGTTTAACCGATCCCATGGGTTGGATGATTTTTCTGTCGCGGACATTCAGGTAGCTATTGACCAAAACCTGGCTGATGTCTCCGCTGAAATACTTTCCACCCTGATGAATGGTGTTGATGGCTTTTAAAAATTCATCCTTGCTGGTGTCTTTGAGCAGGTAACCGGAAGCTCCACTTTCTATGGATTGCAGGATATAATCTTCATCATCATGCATGGAAAGGATCAGGGTTCTGGTGGGTCCCGCTTTTTTGGAAAGTATTTTTGTAGCTTCCAGACCATTCATGACAGGCATGCGGATGTCAATGATGAGCAGGTCAGGCTTTAGTTTTTCTACAGCAAATAGTGCTTCTTCTCCATTGGATGCTTCTCCGACTACAGTTACTTTGCCTTCATTTTCCAACAAATTTTTGATGCCATTTCGTACCACCACATGATCATCTGCCAATACTACTTTTATTTTTTCCATATTTTCATTACCTATCGTTTAATCCAAAGGCACACTTATATTGATACTGGTGCCTTTACCTGGTTCAGTTCTTATTTCACACTGGCCATTGATGAAATTGGCCCTTTCACGGATATTAAATAAGCCATGGCCGGATGCTGAAAAATGGCCCTTTTCTTCCAACTTTTTGATATCAAAGCCCCTTCCATCATCTGCAATCTCCAAATGCAGGGTTTGTGAATTGTGGGAAAGGGTAATTTTCACCTCTTTGGCTGCTGCATACTTAATGGCATTGTTTACGGCTTCCTGACAAATCCGGTAAAGGTTGTTCTCTATTGTTCCCTCCAACCGGCTCAAAAAGCCTGTTTTATTCTCAAAAGTGACTTCCAGATCTGAAATTTTGCTGATCTCCCGGGCAAATTTATTCAACACGGGAACAATCCCATAATCTGAGAGGGCACTTGGGGTAAGGTTAAAAGAAATTCTGCGAACTTCCCTAATGATGCTTTTGAGCAGGTCTTTCGCCGTTTGGAGCTTATCTTTTTCGAAGTCTGAACTTACAGAATGTATGCCTTCCAGGTTAAACTTCATACCGGAAAGCAATTGTCCTATCCCATCGTGCATGTCCCTGGAGATCCTCTTTCTCTCCTCTTCCTGCCCTTCCAGTATCAGTGCGGATCTGAATTGCTGTTCTTTTACTTTTTGTTCAATTTTTTCCCTGTTGATTTCCCTGGAAATGGCCTCGGCTTCCTTTTTCTCTGTTTCATCGGTGCTGACCATGAGTATTTTGTCTGTTTGTCCGATTTCATTTTGTGTAGGAATCAAATTTACTTTTAACCAGACAAAATCTCCGGTTTCATTGACTACTTTGATTTCTCCATTCCATGATTCACCATTATGAACCATTGTTTTGATGTTTTGCAGGTATTCGGCATTGTACCCCTGATCCTGCAACCAGGCAAAAAGATTTATGGGACGGTTAGTTTCAAATTCCATTAAGGATACGAATTGGTCGGAAAAATCTTCAAAATCGCCATCTGCCTGGCAACGGGCGTAAATGGTGAAATCTGCTACTTTTACATCCACTTCGAGCAGGTCCTGATAGGCCTGTTCCAGGGAACTATACAAGGCACTCAGCTGCAGGGTCATCTTTTTGGATTTTTGCTCTGACCGGAGTAGCTTTTTAAATGTTTGACCAATGGTTTTGGCGGAAGGGATGAAAACGAAAAATATTTCAAAAAGAATCACACCCAATGAAATCACCAATAAGAATATTTCAATATTTCTCAGGTTCATTACTTTGGATTTGGCTTCATCATCGTACTGGAACACAATCGCGTCCATGCCTTTGAGGAAGGCCGATTCCCGGCTAATGATGCTGCGGATATCTTTTCGAATGCTGTCTGTCGGTAGTTTAATATCCTGTCGAAGTTTTCTGACAATATTTGAAGCAGCTACAGCCATAAGCTGCTGGTCTTGTTCTATGTCCCGGAAAAGTCTTTCAATGCTTTTGCTGTTTCTACCCTTAATCCCTAAAGTATCATTGCCATTTTGTAAGGCATTGTGGGTTTCTACCCATTCCTTCAGAGCCAGATCAAGTTCTTCCAATATATCTTTCTTATCTGAGGGAGCGCTGCTTTGGCTCAGTAACAGGACACATTTACTGATCCTTTGACTCAGCATCCGTTGTCTTCCGGAGAGATTCACCACACGAGAGTCATTCTTTTGTTCACTGATGAATTTCTGAACCAGCACCTGACTGACGATGATGCTGATGGCAATGGCACATAGGGCCACCAGGTAATACCTGCCCAGCTTTTCAAATGTGGGTTTTTCTGCGATTTTTTTACTTTCCATGCTGCATTAACTGCTTAAAATTACGTAAAAACACTTAAAATTCCCATCTAGTAGGATGAAAGGGAAAATAAAAAAGCAGGGACTGTATACCAATCCCTGCCCAATAGAAAAAAGCCCTCAGGCTAATTGGTTATTTCAGGTTAATTCTCAAAACCTACATATACATATCCATCCTCCACTTTTATGGGGTATGTTGCAATGTCGCAGGTATCTCCATTCAGGTTTTTTCCCGATTTCAGGGAAAAGGTTTTTTTATGAAAGGGGCAGGCTACTTTAGGTTCGTCTCCCTGCGAGCCAATCATTCCGCGGGACAAAGCCATTTGCATTTTATGGGGACAAAGGTTCTGGCAGGCATACCATTCGTTTCTTCTGCTAAAATTGTAAATGGCTATCTGTAAGTCCTTGTATTTGATACAGGCACCTCCGTTTTCAGGCAGGGCACTTACCGGGGCGGCTTTAAACCAGGTAGTGATTTTAGAAGTATCAGCCGTTTTGTATTTTTCCAGTTTGGTCGACATATTTTTCAAATTTTTTAAGAATTGAGTTTTGACAGTTAAAATCCGTATCAAGTCCAGGAAGCAGGGATTTTTTGACCCCGCATTTCTTTAAAACCAATGGAAGGGTCTCCCTGCTCATCGTTGACAAAATGCTTGAATTTAGCCCTGAGTTCTGGGTTATTGACTACTTCTTTCCATTCGCAGGCATAGGTTTGGATCATAAATTCCATTTCTTTTTCCAATACCTCACCAATCCCCAGGGAATCGTTCACCACTACATCCCGCAGATATTCTATGCCACCCTCCATTTTATTGAGCCAGGTGGCCGTCCGGTTCAATGGTTCGGCCGTTCGGATGTAAAACATCAGGAATCGGTCAATGTATCTCAAGACAGTTTCTGAATCCACATCGTTGATGAGAAGTTTGGCATGTTGTGGCTTGGATCCGCCATTGCCACAGACATATAGATTCCAGCCTTTTTCGGTGGCGATAAGACCAAAGTCTTTGCTTTGTGCCTCTGCACATTCGCGGATACAGCCGGATACGGCACCTTTTAATTTGTGCGGAGAGCGGAGACCGCGGTACCTTTCCTCCACCCGGATGGCGAAGGAAACGGCATCTTGTACCCCGTAGCGGCACCATGTTGATCCCACACAACTTTTTACCGTTCTCAGGGATTTACCATAAGCATGTCCACTTTCAAATCCGGCATCAATCAGCTCTTCCCAAATATCCGGAAGCTGGTCCACTCTCGCTCCAAACAAGTCTATCCGCTGCCCTCCCGTAACCTTGGTATATAGCCCGTATTTTTTGGCTACCTGGCCAATGACGATCAGCTTTTCGGGAGTGATTTCTCCACCCGGTATTCTAGGAACAACGGAATAGGTGCCGCCTTTTTGAATATTGGCCAGGTAGCGGTCATTGGTGTCTTGTATTGTGTCCTGTTTGGTGACCAGTTCATTCCAGGTGCTGGCAAGAATCGATGCCACTGCGGGTTTACAAATTTCACAGCCATCACCTTTTCCAAATTGGTCCAGGAGTTCATCATAGCTCCGGATACCTTTTATCTTTACCAAATCCAGAAGTTCCTGCCGCGAATAGTCAAAATGTTCACACAAGCTGTTTTTTACCTGCTTTCCCATTGCCTTAAGTTGGCTCTTGAGCAGATCATTTAACATGGGAGCACAGCCACCACAGCCAGTTCCGGCTTTGGTGCAGCACTTGATTTCATCTATATTGTACAGTCCCTCCTTTTCGATGAGCTGACAAATATCCCCTTTGGTCACATTTTCACAGGAGCATATTTGTGCCTCAGCAGGAAGGCTTTCCAGGCCTGCACTTTCGGGTGCTTTTCCTCCCCTGTTCCCCAGTATCAGATCCTCCGGATTGGGGGGCAGGGGCATCTTGTTTTGCGTCATCTGTAGCAGCATCCCATACGCTGTGGCATCCCCCACCAACACGCCGCCCAACAGGCGTTTGCCATCTTTTGAGACATTGATTCTTTTGTATACTCCGGAATTTTTGTTTTCATAAACGATGTTTTCTGAAGGTTCCAATTCACCAAAGGGATCACCAAAACTGGCCACATCCACGCCAATCAGTTTCAGCTTGGTAGACATGTCAAAACCCAGAAAAGGTTTGGATGCTTTTCCACATAGTTGGTTTACAACCTGGCTGGCCATTTCATAACCGGGGGCTACCAATCCATAGATCATGCTTTGATAAGAAGCCACTTCTCCAATGGCGAAAATGTCTTTGTCCTCTTTGGTTTGAAGGAATTCATTGACAATCACTCCTCCGCGGTCAGCGGTGGAAATTCCACAAGTTTTGGCCAGCTCATCCCGGGGTTCGATTCCTGCTGATATGACCAGCATGTCTACGGATAATCCGGATCCGTCTGCAAAATCCAGCCCGGTTAGCTTTCCGTTGCCATTGATTTGTCTTGTGTTTTTGCTCAGGTGAATGGTTATGCCCAAATCTTCCAGTTTTGACTTCAGAATTCCGGCCCCGGCATCATCCAATTGTCTGGGCATTAATCTGGGGGCAAATTCTATAACATGGGTTTCCAAGCCCATGTCCATTACCGCTTTGGCTGCTTCCAAACCCAGCAGACCGCCACCGATTACCGCCGCAGATTTGGCTTTTTTCCCAAAATCCATAATGGCATCGAGGTCCTCAATGGTCCTGTATACAAACACCCCTTTCTTTTCTACCCCATTGATGGCCGGGACAAATGCAGCCGAACCGGTGGCCAGTACCAGTTTGTCATAGTGCATAACTGTTCCGGTATGACTGACCACCCTTTTTTGTTCCCTATCAATTTCAATGATAAGTTCATTGGTACGCAGGTCAATTTCATTTTCCTGATACCAGGAACGGGGAGCCATACTCAGGTCATCCACTTTGGACCCGGAAAAATAGGCACTTAAATGAACCCTGTCATAGGCAGGCCATGGCTCTTCTCCAAATACGGTGATTTGGAAGTCTTCCTTTGAGGAGGCAGCTCTCAGTTTTTCACAAAACTTGTAACCTACCATTCCGTTTCCGATCACTATTATCCTTGTCATGCTAATTGTTTTATCGAATGAATGGGCTATTGCTTTTTCTAAGTAAGACAACTGAATCTTTCTGTTTGATTCAAAGGCTAAGGTAAATATATTTTTAATAAATACGTAAAAATACGTAAAAAAATACTTAAATTTGTTTCATTAAATAAGTATAGGTTCGAATGAAAAATTCAGAAGCAAGATTATCACTGGTAGGGGCAGGGCCCGGGGATCCCGATTTGATCACTTTAAAGGCAGTAAAAGCCCTGGAAACTGCCGATGTCATTCTGTATGATGCATTGGCCAATGAGGCCTTATTGGCATATGCTCCTGAAACGGCAATGAAGATTTTTGTAGGTAAAAGTGCAGGGATGCATTATAGGCAGCAAAAGGAAATCAACCGAATGATCGTAAATTATGCTGTCACCTGTGGCCATGTAGTCAGGTTAAAAGGAGGTGATCCTTACGTCTTTGGTCGTGGTCATGAAGAGTTGGAGTATGCCGAGAAGCATGGGATACCAACTACGTATATCCCTGGTATCAGTAGTGCGATGGCTGTTGCAGGCCTGCAGGGTATTCCTTTAACCAAAAGAGGAGTGAATGAGAGTTTTTGGGTTGTGACCGGCACCTTGAAAGACCACAGTACGGCCAGGGATTTGTATTTTGCAGCTCAGTCATCCGCTACGGTAGTGGTCCTCATGGGAGTAAAAAAACTTCCTGAAATCGTGAGTTTATTCAAAGCGTACCGGGGGGAAGATGAACCCATTTGCATGATTCAGAATGGAAGTAAGTCCAATGAACGTTCTGTTACAGGAAAATTGCACAATATCCTGTCCCTGCAGGAGGAGGCAAAGCTGGCTGCACCAGCCATTATTGTAATTGGCCAGGTAGTCAGGGAAAAGTTTCTGGCCAAAATACAACAAAAGGAACTGGCGAGGGTGACATAAAAGTGGAAATTGGAATAATTTCCTATTCGTCTTTTTGATAGTCTTCCAGAGATTTAGGGTTTGGAAAATTGTCCCTTTCATCTTCATCAGGTCTTTGGTGGAGGCATTGAAAATCCTTTTCAATCAGCAGCATACATTCGAATTCCTTGCCTTCATTTTGGACATGTCTTATACTGATTTCATCTGTTTTTGCCCAGTCTTCGCCCAGTTTGGCAGGCAGGTAAACTTCCAATTTCTGGTTCAAAAAACGGGCTTCCGGCATTTTGCCAAAGTCTCCGGGAATCAAACTATAAATCAAGACCTGTTCTTTTCCAAGTTTTAATTCCTGATGTAAAGGCAGCCCCTGTCCAATGCTGCTCACCTCGGATTGACTTAACCGGAGCCGAATGGAATTGTCATTGATTCTGAGTTTCATGCCAAAATAATTTAATGAACGATTAATTTAAAAGCCGATTTTGGACTCTCACATACAGGACAAGAATAGCTGTCCGGAAGTTTCATAAAGGAGGTGCCTGGAAGTATATTTGATTCTGGGTCACCGTATTTTTCATCATATACAGTCAGGCAATTGGAGCATTGGTATTTCCTGAGAGGTTTTTTATTGGAACTGTCCTTATTGTCTTGAGAATCGGAGGACTTTGGAATTTTTAGTTGGTCATAATATTTATAGCTGAGTTCAATCAACAAAGGGGGCAAAGTTTCAATAGGTACATTTTTAACGAAGTAAAAATACTCAGAAAGGTTGGGATTGAAGTCTTTTGAGTAGAGAATATTGAAGGTTTCGGGATCATTATCACTTGTTTTTTTCGCTTTCTCTATGGCCACTGAGGTAAATAAAACCATGTGTCTTGTCTTCACCGAAAAACTCAGGCCATAAGTGCTGATATCCTGCTTGTCAAGGGCCCGTACCAGGTAATTTTTAATGGCTAGTGCTTCATCATCCATTACAGGTAAATGCCAATTGAGTTCCAGGGAGCTATGTCGGATATTGATGCCAAATTTCCCTAGTAGTTTTTCCCAACTTAACCGGTCCTTTTCTGCAATTCCTTTGATAATGATAGATTTCCAGGGTGTCAGGCAAATTTTCCCAATATTGGTGGCCGTGCAAAGCTGGCAAAGTGCCTTTAGAAAATTAATTGCGAACCGGTTGTTTCGCCAATATAGCCCCAACCAATACTTACCGCCAACAATACGGTTCATGCCTTCGTAATAGGGGGAGTTGGATTCCGGATAGTCCAGTTCCTGCGCTGCCTTTTGAATATTAGGTGTTTGGCTTTCTACTACGCTCTGATAGATTTCCTCGTATTTTAATCCACTTTTTACCGGATTAATTTCTTCAATTGCTTTGGCAATTTTGGCCAGATCATACCCGTAAATCAGGTCTGGGGCAGCCCAGGGTTTTTGATCAATTTCTGAAAACCGCAAGTACAGGTACCAATAGTTGTCAACAGCGGAGGCTACAAAATTAATGTTCCCAGTAAAAAGGGGCACCAGATTTTGGACCGGATCGGTGATATTGATTTTTAGTTTGGGCCTGTAGTCAAAAGTGTCCAGGATATAGTGATAAGTATGGGATGCCAGCCAATGCGTTGTGGGCATGACATCAAGGGCAGGGTAGGAGGAAACGATATTTTGAAATTCTTCCCCGTCTGTATCGTAAGCTGTGTCGATAGCTTCGAAAGTTTGGGAAAGGGTATCCAGGTTTTTGTTTTTCAAAGGGAAAAGCACATCCTGCCTGGATCCAAGATGAATGTAGGTAGCGCCCAATTCATTGGCTGTCTGGATCATTTTTAGAAAATCACCCGGAGAAATGATTCCTCCTTTGACAAATACCCTGACTAAATCTTCTTTTTGCATGTTGTAATATTTTGCTCCCTAAAAAGGAAGCCATTCTTCCGGTTTTCCCGGGTAAGTAAATGTATTCGGTTTTATTTATATTTTCACCCATTTAATGGGGCGTATTCGGGCAAACTTTTCCAGGTACAATGCTTTTCCCGACCAGAATTTTTACCCTAAGCGTCGATAAGTGAATGGAGCTCCTCATCCAAAATCCCCTTGACTTCCGGTTTACAACTTCCGCATCCCATTCCTGCGCCCGTTTTTTGGCAAAGTTGTCGGAAATCCCTGTATCCCGATTGGATGGCTTGGCTAATATTTCCTTTGCCAACATTGCTGCAGGAACAAACCATTTCGCCGATCATTTCGGCTTTGGTAGATTTGCCTCGCAATAGTTCCTGCCGTTTCGTGGAAAGTTCTGTCTTTTCCTCAATAAGGTTTTTAAATTCTGCAAATTCAGACTTGTCACCCATCAAAATGGCACCTACCAGTTTATCCTGATACACGATACATTTTTTATAGTAGGTCTGTGAGCTATCGATCAGCAAAATTTCCTCATACCCTTTTGAATTGGCAGGTATCTCCGGTGTCCCAATAGAACAAAGGTCCAGATCCGCAAACTTAAGGATATTCATTGGGATACTTCCTTTGTATAGACTGAGCAAATCACCAGTAATAAAGCGGGCAGCAATATCTGCCTGCATTTCGGCAGCAGCAGTAATCCCGTTGAGTTTTCCCTTGTGTTCCGCGATTTCACCCATGGCAAATATGTCGGGATCGCTGGTTTGCAGGTAGTCGTTGACCTGTATCCCCCGGCCACAAACCAAACCGGTCGATTTACCCAATTCTATATTAGGTCGGGTACCTATGGCATACACCACTGCATTGCAGGAAACAGTTTGACCGCCTTTTAGGCTGGCCGATATATTTTTGCTTTCACCCTGGGATTCCAGGTGTGACAATTGGTTATTCATGAAAAGCTGTACACCCATCTCCTCAAGTTTTTCCCGAAGCAGAGAGCTGGCCATGGGATCCAGCTGTCTTTCCATTAGCCGCGAACCCAATTGGACAATGGTAACCCTCAGGTTGATTTCCCGAAGTGCAGCAGCCAGTTCCAATCCCAGTAAGCCTCCTCCAACAATCAGCACATGCCCTTTAAAATCTAAATATTCTTTTAATTCGTCAGCATTTTCTCTGTTACGCATGGTAAATACACCGGGTAAATGCATTGGTGCATCAGCCGGGATAAAAGCCCTGCTTCCCGTGGCCAGGATAAGGATGCCATAATGGTGTACCCTTCCTTTTTCATCGGTTACCGTTTTACTGCTGCGATCAATGGATTCAATACCGTTTTCTACATACAGCTGGATGTTCAGTTTATCCATTTCCGTCGAAGATTTGAATTTCAACAAATCTTCCCAGGTTTTGTGGCGGTTAACATAATCCGGAAGCAATACCCTGTTGTAAAATGGGTGCTTTTCTTTGGAGAACACATGTATTTCATCTTCCTGGTTGAATTCCCGGTAAGAATTGATGAAGCGGAAGGCAGCAGCTCCCGCCCCTATAATTACAATTTTCTGCTTTGATTTTTTAAACAGGCTTACCTGCACTGCGGAATATTTAAAATCTGGTTGTTTCGAAACCGGATCGATCGCATTTCCGGTCAGGTTGTTGGCCCTGGCAAAATCGTTCTGAAGGATTTTGCCCCAATGCATGGGAAGGAAAACCACCCCCTTTTTAATTTTGTCCGTGATTTGGGCATGTAGCCTGACTTCCCCTCTGTTTCCTGAAACCAATACCGTGCTGCCTTGACTGATGCCCCTTTCGCTTGCATTTTCGGGGTGGATTTCCAGGAATGGTTTTGGCAGGTGTTTGTTGAGTTTGTTTACCTTTCCGGTACGGGTCATGGTATGCCACTGGTCTCTGATCCTGCCAGTGGTCAGAACAAGCGGAAATTCAGGAGATGGTTTTTCGAAGGCGTTCTTTGGACCGGATACCTGAATTTGTGCACGCCCATTGGGGGTAGGGAATTTTTTATTGGTGAAAAGGCGCCTGGTTTCTCCCTGAGTTTTGTTGGGAAAGGGCCACTGTATCGTGCCTCTCTTTTTCAGATGATCATAATCTAACCCGGAAATATCTATATTGGTACCTTTGGTCATGGCACAATATTCTGCGTAGACTTCGGCCATGTTGGTGAAGTCAAATCCATGAAATCCCATTTTTTTGGCAAAACGCATGAGGATTTCCGCATCAGGCAGGGCTTCCCCGGGAGCTGAAGTAAATTGACTCAGGTGGCTGATCCTTCTTTCCGAATTGGTCATGGTGCCTTCTTTTTCTCCCCAACCCGCTGCGGGAAGGACCAGATCGGCATAGGGAATCGCCTCGTTTTTGTCGGAGATATCCTGAACAACTACAAATCTGGCTTTTTTCAACGCGGCTTCTATTTTTCTGGCATCTGGCATGCTTACCAGGGGATTGGTGCAAATGATCCATATGGCTTTGATAGATCCGTCTTCGGCACCCTCAAATATTTGGGTAGCTGTTTTCCCTGGTTTTTCAGAGATATTTTCTACCTCCCAGAATTTGGCTACCTCATTCCTGTGGGCGGGATTGCTGAGGATTCGGTGGGAGGCCAGTAAGGTGGCCATTCCACCCACCTCCCGCCCCCCCATGGCATTGGGTTGCCCGGTAAGGCTGAATGGACCGGACCCGGGTTTACCAATATGGCCGGTGATCAGGTTTAGGTCTATCAGAGCCAGGTTTTTATTGACCCCATCTGCACTTTGATTGAGGCCCATGGTCCAAAGGGTAAGGAATCCCCTGGCGTTGCCGATAAAGGATGCGGCCATTTGGATGTCGTTAATGGAAACCCCACAGATCTGTGCTGCATCTTCTAAGGTGGTTTTCAATACCAGCTCTTTATAAGCATTAAACCCATCGGTGTGCTTTGCGATGAAATCCAGGTCGATGTCTCCCTGCTCGATCAGACATCTTCCCAAAGCATGAAACAGGACTTCATCCGTTCCGGGATGGACCTGCAAATGAATATCGGCAATCGAACAACTTTGCGTGATGCGAGGATCTACTACAATGATTTTGACATCGGGATGCTTTTCCTTTTGTTTTTCTATTCTTCTCCAAATAATGGGATGACACCAGGCTGGATTGGCTCCCGCCACAAGAAAACAGTCGGCTTGTTCAATATCCTCATAGGCGATGGGTACACTGTCTTCACCAAGTGTTTTGATATAGGCCATGACTGCGGAACTCATGCAAAGCCTTGAGTTGGTGTCCACATTATTGGTTTTCAGGAAACCTTTGGTTAGTTTATTGACCAGATAGTACTCTTCAGTAAGGCATTGGCCAGAGACATAAAATGCCACGGAATCCGGTCCATGGGTTTTAATGATGGATTTAAAAACCGCACTAGCCCTGTCCAGGGCAGTATTCCAATCTACCTGTTCCAATGGGTGGGATTTTCCCCAGCGCATTTGGGGATGGAGCAACCGGTCCGATTTGTCTTCCACTACGTAGTGAAGGTTCATGCCTTTGGAACACAGCATTCCCTTGTTGACAGGATGTTCAGGATCTCCTTGTATGGAAATCTTCCCTTTTTTATCTTTTAAGACATTGATCCCACAGCCTACGCCACAGTACGAACAGGTGCTTTTATAGTTGACCATTGACATACTTGATTGAGTTAGCGTTAAAATATTAACTGTTCACCATTTCCGGTTGCAGGGCAGCCTTTTGGGCCAATGATTCCTCCAACTCTTCCTGGGCAATTTTTTCATCTGCCTTTGAAAACCTTATCAATAGCGAGCAGGTACTGATGGTGGCCACGACGATTCCCAGTATGGAAAGGGCCTCACCATAGCTTAAACCTTCCATTTTTAAAAGAAAACCGGCCATCACTGCTCCTACATTGCCCCCTGCACCTACGATTCCGGAAATCATACCGATGGCTTTTTTATTGATAAAAGGTACCACGGAAAAGGTGGCCCCTTCCGCCATCTGAACGAAAAGACTAAATAGGATCATGGTACCTATGGCCAGCGGCAGCAAAGTCATTTGGGAAAATACCACAAGGGCAATTCCTTCTACCAGCAAAACAATTCCCAAGAACCCTACCCGGCCTTTGAGGCCCCATTTGATACCGGCCTTATCCCCAAAAAAACCACCCAGGGTTCTGGCAAAGAGGTTCATCAGTCCGAATAATCCTGCAATTAATCCTGCAGTTTTCAGGTCCAGGTTGAAAAAATCATGATAGTAGATGGCTGCAATATTGTTGATGGTGAGTTCTATACCAAAACAGGCACCGTAAATCAAAAATAAGGCCCAAACCCTGCGGTCCGTTACAGCTGCTTTCAGGGCGCCTTTACCATCCGCTTTTTTCTTTCTTTTGTACTCCAGGTCCTTTTTGCTGAGGTCCTTGATGTTTCCCTCCGGAAAATCGGTGGTCCACTTGTAATAGGCCAGGGCGGTAAGGATCATGGCAAAACCCGGCACCATCATGGCATATCTCCAGGCTTCCGCTTCCAGAAATCCCAAAGAAATAAAGAGCGCAAAAATAACAGGCATGATCATTTGGGTGACACCACCACCCATATTTCCCCATCCTGCAGAGGTGGCATTGGCTGTTCCAACTACATTGGGAGCAAACATCACCGATGTGTGGTACTGGGTGATCACAAAAGAGGCTCCGATAATCCCTATGGCCAATCGGAATAAAAGAAAACTTTCATAACTATCGCTTAGCCCAATCAGGATAACGGGGATGGCTCCCAACACCAGGAGATAGGTATAGGTGATCCTTGGGCCTATACGGTCTACCAACCAGCCGATAAACAACCTGCCCAGGACAGTTACTGCTACAGATGCAATGATGATATTGCCTATTTGGGCTTTGGTCAAATCCAGTTCTTCCCGGACAACGGCCATTAAAGGGGCGATACCAAACCAACCGAAGAAGCAAAGAAAAAACGCAAACCAGGAAAGATGAAAGGCCCGCATCTGCCGGGACTTGAAATCAAAAAGATTGATGGATGTAGCTTTTTTGTTTAGAGCTTGCATGTTTGTTTTTATTTTAGGTTGCAAATGTGGATATGGGCAGGGTTTAATGTTTGGTCGACATAAAGGTTACTTTGAGTCCGCTAAGATAAAGCAAGTATTTAAAAATAAGTAATATTACGTAAAAAAATACGTAAAATTCAAAAATACGTAGATATTTAAGTCTGGAAATGGGCTTAAAGCGTTTACACTGCCATTATCCGCTGACATATAAAGCTATGCCTCTCGCAGTAGCTGGGCCTATTCCGGAAATTTCCAGCGTTAGTTTTGATAAAAAATTATGGTTAGTAGTATAAGAATATGTATTATTGTTACTGGCAGCCATTGTTGAACCTGAAAAGTAGAGGGATAGGTTGAAGTTGGTTGTCAAAAGTTTCCTTTGTCTATAAATACCTGATTTTAAGTTAAAAAATGAACCGTAATATTTCTTATTTAGTGAAAAAGTTTAGTTTCCTTTTGCTGCCCTGGGTTGCTTTTTCTTTAAGTGCTTGTCATTCGGATAATGAAGCCCAGAAGATAATCGACCAATCAATAGCCGCACATGGTGGAGCACTTTTTCAGCAGGCAAAGATCAGTTTTGATTTCCGGGACAGACATTATGAAATTTTTAAATCGCCTGATCGATTCAGGTATGTCAGGTCTTTTTCTGATGAATCAGGGAAAGTTGTCGATGTATTGGACAACGAGGGTTTTGAAAGGAAGGTGGATGGCAATCCTGTAGGACTGACAGAAAAGGACGAAAACGCTTATTCCAACTCGGTGAATTCAGTGGCTTATTTTGCCTTTTTGCCTTATGGGCTCAACGACGCAGCTGTGATCAAGCAATATTTGGGTGAAACCAAGTTGGAGGGAGAGGAATACCACCTCATAAAGGTAACTTTTGAGCAAGAGGGGGGAGGAGAAGATCATGAAGATGAATTCTTGTATTGGATCAACAAGCAGGATTACAAGATGGATTATCTGGCTTATACCTACCACACAGATGGTGGAGGAATCAGGTTTAGAAAAGCGATCAATACCCATGATGTTTCTGGCATCCTGCTGCAGGATTATGATAATTACAAACCCGAGGATGAGCGTTTGCCGGTGGAATCCATGCAGGAATTATTCGAGTCGGGAGAGCTGGAACTCTTGTCTAAAATCCTCCTGGAGAATATTGAAGTAGAATTGATTCAATAAAATATACCAAGCGATAGAAAATGCAACATAAGAGAGCGTTGGTTATTTCAGGAGGAGGGAGCAAGGGTGCCTTCGGGGGTGGGATTGCGGAATACCTTATTCGGGATTGCAATTATAAATACGACATCTTCGTGGGAACCTCTACCGGAAGTTTGCTGGTACCCCTACTTTCCATAGATGAAATTGAAAAAATAAAAGCCATTTATACCTCAGTGACCCAGGATTGTATATTCAGTACCAATCCTTTTATTATATCCAAAAAAAACGGGGTATTCAAAACCAGGATCAACCACTTCAGTACGATAAAAATGTTTTTGAAGGGAAAAAAGACCTTTGGAGAAAGCAAAGCTCTTTTTAAGCTCATCAAAAAAATCATAACACCAGGAGATTTTGAGAGAATGCAGCAAAATACGGCTGAAATTTATATCACCGTGTCCAACCTGAGTAACAATACGGTAGAATACAAACGTTTGAAAGATTGTGAATACCATGATTTCTGCGAATGGATTTGGGCTTCCTCCAATATGATACCATTCATGAGTTTGGTGGAGAAAGATGGCTGTGAGTATGCTGACGGTGGTTTTGCCGATCTGGTACCCATATCAGAGGCCATTTATCGGGGTGCTACCGAGATAGATGTGATTGTATTAAAAGCCAGGGCGGGCAGGGAAATGAAACGTCCTGTAAGGAATGCCCTGGAATTGACCACGAGGGCATTCGATTTCATGTTGGATCAAATATCAAGTGATGATATTAAAATCGGGGAATTACTGAGCAAAAGGAAAAGAGTGACCCTTAATTTTTATTATCCTCCTGCGGTATTGACAGAAAACAGCCTGATCTTCGAACCCTATCAAATGAAAAAATGGTGGCGGCAGGGAAAAAGATTTGCAAAGGAACAGAACCCGGTGTGCAAATGCATAGAAGTCGGGATGCAGGAAGAAACCAAATGATGTATGAGAAGCATAAAACTTTCCGGATTCTTATTGATTGTTTTTTTGTTAACCGGTATGAATAAACCGGTATTACCAAAAGTGTTTGTTATCGGGGATAGCATATCCATGCAATACGGCCCCTATCTGGAACAATACCTAAAAGGAAGCTGGGTTTATGACCGCAAAAGAGATGATGGAATTAATTCAGCCAATCTGGACAATCCTGCCGGAGCCAATGGGGGAGATTCCGGAATGGTACTGGAATATCTCAGACAGAAAATGAATGACCCTGCTTTCAATCCGGATTTGATGCTGATCAATTGCGGACTACATGATATCAAAACCGGCGTCAATACAGGAGAACGGCAAGTCAATTTGGATCAATACCGTAGTAATCTGGAGGATATTCACGATTTGCTGGAGGAAAGAGGCATTCCTTTGGTTTGGATCCGCACTACTCCGGTGGATGACGAACAACACAATGCCAATCAAAGATCCTTTTACAGGTACGCAGCAGACCTTGCCATTTACAATGCAGTAGCTGATGAAGTTTTTTCTTCCAGAGATGTTCCGATGATTGACTTGCACCGTTTTACCCTGAATCTGGGTGAAAACCTGTACATAGACCATGTCCATTTCAATGAAGAAACCAGAGCCAGGCAGGCAGCTTTCATATCGGGGTTTTTAAACCAATATTGGAATGATTTACCTTAAACATGGTTTTTTTTAACATTAAAATTTCAAATTTAAGTTAAAGTATTTTTCTTTTTGGAGAAATAATATTTTGAACCCCAAAAAAAGTTGATTTTTTTACCTATTATTAATTGTGCAGTGCTTCAATTGTTCTCAAAGGCCTTTCCGATAATCTGAAATTATTCTACAAAAAATTATTTTTTTTCAAATTATTACATAAATTTACTTTTGTAAAAATGTATACGGTATTCAAAAAATGTGTTTTGGAAATAACCGGATATGCTAAATAAAGTAATAATAATCAGAATATTAGACCAATTGAATTGGAACAACTCAAATTGAAAAGTTTAATGCTTTTAAATAAAATATGCTGATCTTCTTAAGGGAAAAAGCCAAGTCCACTGATCAGGGAGGGGGCTGAATTTTTCATTCAGAGGATTGGAAGCAGAATTAATTTCCAATAAAAAATTAAAAATATGGTATACAACAGCAGTTAAAAAAAGAGTCGGCTGATTGAAACCAGCCGACCAGTGCCTTATGGTGATGATCATTGGGGAATGTGCATGCCATAAGACCAGCATTTATTGAAGTTTTACATCCAATAAACCCTTAAAATTATGAAAAATAAATTACTTAAGACAGCATTTGGCTTGTCTTGGTGCTTTCTTTTTGGCATTATTTTACTTTTTGTGGTGCCAAAGCAAGGATTTTCCGGGGAGTTTTCCCTAAGCAAAGTCCATGAAAACGACGCACTATCATCCAATAACCTAATATTCAACACCGGCTCAACCAGCTCAATAACATTTTTTAACGAATTGGAAACGATAACGGGTACCGTAAAGGATTCCAATGGAGAGCCTATTCCTGGGGCGACGGTGATCATTGAAGGATTTAACCAGGGCACTGTTACGGATATCGATGGAAAATTTACCATTGATGCCGATGAAGGTGCGGTAATTGTCATTTCCTTTATTGGTTTCCGGTCCCAACGAATTACCGTAGGAAACCAAACTCAATACGACATCATCTTATCTGAAGGAGAAACTTCCCTCGATGAAGTGGTTGTAGTTGGTTATGGTACACAAATAGAATCCCGGATAACGGGGAGTATTGCAAGAGCGGATCCGGAAGATATGGCCAGGGTGTCAACCCCAACTGTTGGGCAGGCATTACAAGGGCGTGTTGCAGGCGTTTTTATAAAAAACCAGAATGGCCAGCCTGGACAAAATAAGACGGCGATCAATATTCGGGGATTTGGCGAACCGCTATATATTGTTGACGGATTACCTGTTGATGAGGCGGTTTTTTCGAATATCAACCCCAATGATATTGAGGAGCTTAATGTTCTGAAAGATGCTGCATCGGCGGCTGTTTATGGTGCAAGAGCCGGAAATGGCGTTGTCCTGGTGACTACCAAAAGAGGAAGTGCTGGAGATGTTCGTTTTTCTTACCGGGGAGATGTGGGTTTCCAGGGATTAACCATGGTACCAAAGGTCATTGACTCATGGGAGTACATGACTTTGTTTAATATGAGGAACCTGGATCGGGGATTAGGCTTTCGTTGGACTCCTGCTACCGTTGAAGAGTTCAGGGCCCATAACGATGGATCAGATCCCGAAAATTATCCAAGTGTGGATATGTTTGATATGGTGACCCGTGACGCTTCACCGATGATAACGCATGATTTATCAATCAGGGGAGGAAATGATCGCGCCCGTTATTTTATATCCGGTAATGTGTTTGATCAAACCGGCCTGGAACGCAATGTTTTTGGGGAAACAGATACCCGGTTTAAACGCTACAATATTCGCGGAAACCTTGATGTGGACGTAACTGATAAATTTAGTTTTAATTTTGACATGAGTTACAACCTGCAGGATTTTTATGGTCCAAGAAATGCCTTTGAAGGCACGGACTGGTCGCAGGGTCAGGGAATATTTGCCCGTAGCGGACGTTGGCGTCCATTTCATTCAGTGGTGGAATTACCCGGTGGTCATCGCGATTTTCCAAGAGGAGCCCCGGAAGGCCAAACGGTAAATCCCCTGAATTTAGCGAGTGCAGACATTGGAGGTTCACAGGAATTTCACAGAAGTTTTATAGATTTTAAGCTGGGAGGGGAGTATCAACTGCTTCCGGGTTTGAGCACCAGGGCTACTATTAATTATCAGGGCACCAGTCTGCAGGAGAAGATGTTCCAGAAAAGAGCTCCTGAATATAGGTACAACCCAGATACGGAGATGCATGAGTTTGTTCGCGCACTCAATGCCGACACCAGAGTAGAAAGACAAAACAGCCAAACCGAAAACATCAATTTCCAGTATTTCTTAAACGGGGACCATTCATTCGGGGAGAATCATTCGCTTACAAGTATGTATGTGTTTGAATTTATCCAGCGGGATTTTGAAAGAATTGATGCCAGTCGAATAGGCTATGAATTTCCGATTGCCCAATTGAGTGCGGGACCACCCAGTCAGCAATTTAACAATGATGTAATCAACAGGAATAAGCGGGTAGGCCACATAGGCAGAATTGCTTACAATTATGGCGACAAATATTCCCTGGAGGTAAGCGCAAGGTACGACGGTTCCATGAGGTTTCCGGAAGATTCCCGTTGGGGATTCTTTCCATCTGTTTCCGGCGCATGGAATATTTCCGATGAAGGATTTATGCAGAATAGTGGTATATCGAATTCCCTGACCTATTTGAAGCTTCGGGGTTCCTGGGGAAGGCTGGGTTTTGATGCAGCAGGTAACTTTCAATTTTTACCAACTTTCTCTTTTGACAATTTTTACATTTTTCAGGACGATCTTTTGCGCCGGACAATCAGTACAGACGGGCTTCCCAACCCAAATATTACCTGGGAAAAAATGGACATCGTCAATTTTGGTTTGGACGCTTCCTTCTGGGGGGGGATGATAGAAGGTACTTTCGATATCTTCCGCAGACATCGTTTTGATGTGCTCGGGCAAAGGATTTTGGATGTACCGCCAGTCGTAGGGGCAGTGTTGCCTCAGCAAAATTTCCAGGAATTTGAAAACAGAGGGCTGGAACTTAGCCTGCGACATAACAATACAATCAACAGCAATTGGAATTATTCCATTGGAGGTAATTTCGGGATTTATGAAGAAACTGTGATCAACACCGATGAACCTGATTTCATCAACAAAGAGGTCGAACGACGGGAGAAGGAGATTGGTCGCCGGGTAATAACAGGTGGCAGGAATAATGTCAATGTTTTCTACCTTCAGACGGATGGTCTTTTTGCCTCCCAGGAAGAGATCGATAATTGGGCAGATATAGATGGCAATGGAAATCGCTCCATACAGATTGGAGATGCGAGGGTTATAGACAGGAACGGGGACGGAAGGATCACCGATGCGGACCAGTATATTGCTACTTCCGGTACCCAGCCAAGGATGACATTTGGCTTTCAAACCCGAGTCGAATGGAAAGGGCTTGAGCTTGTGACTTTCTGGCAAGGTGCTTCCCGATTTGGTTGGAATTTAACATGGAGTGAGTTTGAGTCACCGTTCCCGTCCAATGGAGTGGCACTGCAGAAAGACATCACTGAGGCCTATATTCCGGAAAATGAATTTGGCCTTCCGGCGGTAAGTGCTACCAGTGCCAGGTGGCCCAGGGCATCTGGAAGATTCAATAGTAATTATGATATGTTCTTGATTGATGGGAGCTACCTGCGTCTCAAGCAGCTTCAAGTGGGGTATACCCTTCCGGTAGAACTTATAGACGGACTAGGTTTAAGAAGAGTGAAGGTGTATGCAGGTGGCACCAACTTATTGACATTTTCAGACATTGATTTTCTGGATCCAGAGATTGACGAAAACCCTAGACAGTTTTTCGGTAACTACCATCCACAGACGCGGGTGGTCAATGTGGGAGTTGAAATTGATTTCTAAACCGAAAATAAACCGATTTCCAAAATAATTTTCTAAGTTATGATATTCAGAAAAAATATATATAAAGCACTTACACCAGTCCTGCTTGGATTTCTGGTGTTGATGAATTCCTGCGGAGATGTTTTTGACCTCAATGAGCTGCCTCAGGACCTTGTAAGTGCAGATCAGGTATTTGAAAATGAAGCCTTTGCAGAGGCATTGGCTGCTGATTTGTACGCATTATTCCCCTTTACCAGTTTTTCTACCCCGAATGGAGGTCATAATTTTGCCGGGCCGCTGGGTCATCACGATTTGGGTACCCAACGAGGAGGAGGATCCACTAGCTGTAGAACCCACGGGGGAATGAATTTAAACGCTGATTGTGAAGGATTATGGAATTACGAGTATATAAGGGACCTGAATTTCTTTATTGAAAATATCCGGGCATCTGCGCTATCTGAAGCATTTAAAAGCCAAATGGAAGGTGAGGTCAGGGTATTGCGTGCAGCGACGTATTTCAAAATGCAAAAGCGCTATGGGGGAGTACCCCTGGTTGATGTTGTACTCGATCCCTTTGAGGAGGTCCCGGAACAATATCTGGCTAGAAGTACGGAAGAGGCCTTGGCCGATTTTATAGACGCTGAACTGGAAGCAGCGGCCGGCCTGTTGACGGAAAATCCTGAGCAAACAGGTAGGGTTAACCGCTGGACTGCCTATGCCTACAAGGCAAGGGCAAATCTTTGGTCAGCTTCAATCGCAAAGTTTGGAACCCTGGCAGATAACCAGCTAACGGGTATTCCATCATCCAGAGCCAATGAATTCTATGAAAAAGCCAGTGCTGCGGCCCGGCAGGTAATTGATTCAGGTAATTATTCCTTGCTCCAGGGTTCAGATCCTGTACAAACCTTTTTTAGCATTGGCGTTGAGGACTCAAATGCGGAAACCATCTTTGAGAGGATTTATAATGGTGTAGAAATTAACCATGCCTTTGCCCACCAGAATCAACCAACGCCCTATTCTGAAGGCCAGGGCTCCCAAATGAATCCTACCCTGGAACTGGTCAACCACTTTGAAAATTTGGATGGGACCTTTAGTACACCTGAACTGGGTCCGGACAATTTGTATGCAGAGGGTGATGGGCCCTGGACAAATAAAGATCCAAGATTGTACGCCACAGTCCTTTTTGAAGGAGATCTTTATGCAGGTAACGTAGTAAATTTATATGAGGGCATAGATCCGACAGTTGGGGGAACCAATCCGGACGCAATCATTTCGGAAGTTGGCGTATCCTATAACGGGAAACCCTCTGTCGGTAATGCCAGCCGCAGACAGGCCAATCAATTTTTCCCATCTACTGGTTTTTTGCTTAAGAAACTAGTAGCCGAAATCCCTTTTGTACCCGATGATAGGGAAGCGTACAATTGGAAAGAGTTACGTTTGGGCGAAATGTATTTAATCGCAGCAGAGAGCGAATTCGAACTCGGAAATATGGCTGGTGCGGCCATGCATCTTAACTTTACACGCGAGCGGGTAGGATTGATACCTTTGAATGCGGCAACCATTACCCGTGATCGTGTGAGAATAGAAAGAACGAGTGAGTTGATCTATGAGGGCCATCGGTGGGATGACCTTAGAAGATGGAGAACTGCCCAAGATGCCTTGAATGGCCAGATTGTGGGGGGCGTCCGGGTGATTTATCACGATGATTCCGGACAATATTATTTCCTTCCTATTCAAGGGGAAACTGTACAGCGCCTGTTTCGTCCGGAGCATTATTATAATCCAATTACACTTGCCAGAATTGAAACCAATGGAGCATTGGTCGAGAATCCTGGTTACTAAAGGATTGGTATCACTAATCCCTATTAAAAAATGTAATATTTAATCATGATGAGAATGAAGGTTATAAAAATAAATAAAATACCCATTTTGGCATTGATGGCAGTCTGTATTACCACAATGTCAGCTTGTGAAGAAACCATTACAGACTTTGGTTTTGATGGTCAGATCAGCGGTATGATTGTGGATCAAAACGGAAACCCGGTGTCTGGGGATGCCTCAAATCCGGCTTTTACCGTTTTTGTTTTAGGAGAAGAAGATCGGGTTCCGCTTGAACTGAGAGTAAATGGGGATGGTTCGTATGCCAACCTGCATTTGTATCCCCAGTCATATGATGTCTGGATCGAGGGACCCGTGGATGGTCCTGGTCCTGGTGAACTTGTCGTTGACCTGGCAGGAGCCCCGGTAGAACAAAACATTACCGTTACACCTTTTTTGGTTATTTCACAGCCCAATGTGAGTATATCTGGTGGCCAACTTACAGTGAATTATGAAATAAGCCCCAGCCCGGGGCATGAGGCTGCGGAGAGAGTTGTGTTGGTGAGTACCGTTGCCAAGGTGGGAGTGGATACTGGCAATGGCCCCAGGTGGCAGACCAGAGAGGTGACCCTTGATGGTAATTCAGGATCAGCAACTGTACCACTTGACGCTGACCTGCTGAGCATGTCCCAGGAAAGGGGAGGAGGGAATTTACACGTCCGGGTGGCAGCCAGGTCTAGTCAAAGTTCTGATTGGAATCATAGCATTCCAATTGTTATCCAGGCACCCTGATAGTCTGGTAAAGAGAGAATAAAGCCTGGTTTTATTCTCTCTTTATAATGGTTCTAACAGATCATGACAATAAAATACAGTAAGTGAAATGAAATTGGTTAAACCTATAAATCTGTTTGTCTGAAAATAAGTGATTGTTGATAAAATGAAAAGAGAATTATTTAGCTGAAGAAAACTACAGATTTAATAATACAAAGAAATGGAATGATAAGAGGAAATAAAGGATAGCTGTGTAATAATACTAAGTGACGTTTCAAATATTTGTTGAACGTAAAGCTCACGTGAATGGGCCTTGGTAAGGGGTTTGGAAAAAATAGTTGTCTCCAATTAACACTTGGTTAACTTCATTAACTTTTCCTTAAGGGGATTTAACTTTTTGTAGGTCCAACTGCAATCTATTTTCCCCAACCTTTGGAATATGAAACCGAACTTGCATTAGGCAGAGATGCGTATGACATGCAGCGCGATGATTTTAGGACACCTGCCTGCTTGCAGGTGAGAGCTTCTCCGAAAAAAGTTTGGGTAGGCCGGGAAGCAACTGAAAATAAATAATAAATTACCAACTGTAAGCAATGATAACTTAATCTTTAATATCTAAATAAATATTCTATTTATGCGAAAAATAATTATATCAGGTTTTAGCTTTTTACTGCTATCTTTTTTCATTTCCACAACCTTGACTGGCATAGAAAGGGTAAATATGGACGATGAATCGACCACCAATACTTTTTCATCCAAACGCAACGGATCTGCTGATACCACTGTAGTAGAAATCAAAACGGAAGGAATTGATCTGAGTTACTCCGTTCCGGAGATCAAGGCCAAAGCCGGAGAGATTCTACGCATTCAATATATCAATGGAAGTGATATGAATCACAATATTGTATTGGTCAAAGGAGAGGAGGATATCCGACCGGTAGGGGTTGCCGCTTTGCGGGCGATAGCAAATGACTGGATTCCCGAAAAAGAAATGGATCGCATTATCGCATACAGTGCCCTGGCTCATGCAGGTGATACGGTATCCTTTTCTTTCAAGGTGCCACCACCTGGTATCTATCCCTACATCTGCACCTATTCGGCCCATTGGACGCAAATGCAAGGGCGGTTGATTTCAACAGAGTAAATAGCTGGCTGGTATCGGTATTATTAATACAGAATCAATAAAGAACTAAAACTATAAACATATAAATCATGGTATTCATAAAATCTTCAATTTTCACCAAAGAGGCTTCCATGCTTCCCACCTTGTTATTTTTTCTTTTGGGCTTTTTGGGTACGACTGTTTCTGGTACGGCACAGGGTAGCAAGAAAAATATCCAATTCAGAACGCACATTATTGACGACGATCTTATAGGCGGTGCATTTTCGAACACTGGAATGGCAGATATGGATGGGGATGGTAAGCTGGAATACATCATGAGCTCCAGGGGAACCAAAAAAATATATGTTTACAAATTTCATGAGCCAGGGCATTGGTCCAGATACATTGTGGGCGAAAACCCTCCTACAGATGCCGGAGGAGCCGTACTTGACGTGGATGGTGACGGACTGCCCGACTATCTGGTAGGAGGAGCATGGTACAGGAATTCGGGAGATCTGAATACCCCTTTCGAGCAAATTGTATTCGATCAGGAGATAACCGACGGCTCTATTCACGACCAAATCGTGGCTGATGTAAACGGAGATGGTCGTATGGATGTGATTACCATGTCGGATAAACACAATCTTCGCTGGTATGACATTCCCAGTAATCCCAGGGATCCCTGGGTTCGGCATGACGTTGGAGCTGCGGTCCATGGCGGCGTGGCTCCAAGAGGATTTGGTGATCTGGATGGTGATGGCGATATAGACCTGGTGCGTACCGATGTATGGTTTGAAAATGTAGATGGCAAGGGAACCGAATGGAAGCAGCATGATCTGGGACCTTTCATGCCACTTCCGGAAGGGGAGCCAAGCTGGGCGGCCAATGCTGCCAGATCATGGGTGGCTGATATCAACCAGGATGGCAGGCCTGATGTGGTGCAAACAGTTGAAGAGATGCGTGGAGGCAGAGTTTGGTGGATGGAAAATCTTGGCCCTGATGAGGGTGGTGCCATTCAGTGGCACCGACACGAAATCGCCGGGGGTGATAGGATCCTGGGCGGAATGCATTCCCTCGGAGTAGCAGACTTTACCGGTGATGGCAAACCTGATGTGATTTCGGCCGAACAAGACTGGCAACGCGCCCGCCCTGGTGCTAATGGAGAAGAAAATCCCCGCTATTTTCTGTGGGAAAACCTTGGAGTGGGTCCATCCTGGTCCAATAATGCCACCGTTGAGTGGAAGGAGCATGTGATAGCAGATATCAATCTGGGTGGTCATGAAATTGTTTTTGGAGATGTTACGGGTAACGGAATGTTGGATATATTAGGAAAGCCCTGGAGCCCATCTGACAACAACGCCCTGGGTGGAAAAGCCTATGTCATATTCCTGGAAAATAAATCTGTCCTTGATTAGCATTTAGGGATCATTCCCATCTGTATTTTTGCTCATTCAAAAGTAAATTAATGCTTAAATTAAAACTATTTTGATCGTTAAATCAATAAGATCTCCACAGGCCAAATGAAAAATTCAAAAGGACAACTACGTTTAATCCCAGCATTGTTTGTATTTACCTGCTTATGCATGTCTTTACCCCTTCAAGCCCAGTTTCAACCTTCGGATAATATGAACCCAATGGACCATGGGCCATTTGTAACCACTACAATTGCCCATGATCCGCTGACGACAAGTAGCATTTTCGTGAATAAAGGAATCGCAGTCAAGTTGGGAACAGACCATCAGGCAGTAATGACTTTTGATACGGACTTATTGCGTGTTGCCAGTGCCTGGACCGGAGGCTTCCTGCATTGGTATTTAGGACGTGATGGATTGGAGGATTGGCCCAGTCCTGATGGGATCACTCATTTTGAAACCAGCAAAACGCCGGGATGGTCATTGGATGGAGATTTTGATGATCCCAGGACCTGGCCCTATGGACCAATTCCAAAAAAGCAAGCGCATTACAAGGGGCTTTATATCAATGGCGATAAGGTTCTTTTTTCCTATTCGGTTGGTAATAGCGATGTTCTCGAATTACCTGGATTCGAGCTGGTTGATGGTCATCCTGTGTTTACCCGAACCCTAAATTTGAGTCCCACTAAGGAAACGATCTCCTTGCGGGTACTACAGGTACCGGAAAATGCAGCAATGGAGATCGTTTCGGTTGCTGATTCAAAGGAACATATCAGCTTAAAGGTAGGCAACAATACCCGTGTCGTAGGTTTGCAAGGCATTTTTGATGTTAAACCAACATGGAGGGTAGCCAATCGTCACCTTATTTTGGATCTTCCTGTGTTACAACAAGCCGTAAAATTCAAGCTTTCAATCGGCCCGGTACTTTTCGGCCAGGGATCGACTTATATGGCCTCCTACCTGGATCAGGCCAGGATTGTATCCGATTTGTCCAATTTTAAATCCCCTGGGCCTGATCAGTGGGAACCCGTACAAACGGAAGCAATGATGGGAGAGGAAGAAGGACCATTTAAGGTAGATCAGCTCACCATTCCTTCAGATAATCCCTGGAAATCTTTTATCCGCTTGATGGACGTAGATTTTCTTCCCGATGGGCGTGCCGTAGTGGTTTCACTGAGTGGAGATGTATGGTTGGTCGATGGAATAAAGGAAGAGTTAGGCACATTAGAATGGCACCGGTTCGCAACCGGTTTGTTTCAGCCCAGCGGCGTAAAAGTAGTGGATGGGCAGATTTATGTGATCGGGCGTGATCAAATTACCAGGCTTCATGATGTAAATGATGATGGATTTGCAGATTATTATGAGAATTTTAATAATGAGCTCATGGCTTCCACCAATTTTCATGCGTTCACATTAAATCTGGAAACCGACGCAGAGGGAAATTTTTATTTTGCCAAATCAACTCCCTGGCCACCCTACCTCAGGGGAGAAGGGCCCGCTAAAAATGCAGAAATAACGCCCCATCACGGCGTGCTTTTTAAATTATCTCCGGATGGAGAGCAACTGGAAATTATTGCAAGAGGACTTCGTAATCCCAATGGAATGGATGTGGGCCCTGATGGTGAGCTGATTTACGCAGATAATGAAGGCAATTGGGTACCTACAAGCAAGGTGCACCGGATTAAACAAGGGGGCTTCCACGGATTTGTACCATCCGCCCATCAGACTGAAACTCCTGATTCCTTTGAGCCCCCTGTTGTTTGGACGCCCCATTATATGGACAATTCTCCAGCAAAACCCATGTTTATCACAAGCGACAAATGGCCGGAAGAACTCAGGGATGACCTCTTATTGGCTTCCTATGGTCGTGGAAACCTCTCCCTGATTCTAAAGGAAGAGGTGAATGGTGTGTGGCAGGGGGCCCATTTAAACCTGCCGCTTTTGTTTAAATCAGGTCTGGAGCGAGGCCGTTTTCACGATGACGGACATTTATACATGGCAGGGATGACCAGTTGGCAATCCATTGGTGAAGACTGGGGTTCTTTTCACCGGGTTAGGTATACCGGGCAGGCATTAAATGTGCCCATAGCCGTGCAAACCAAAGCAGGAGGTATTGAAATAAAATTTTCACAAGAATTAGATTCTAAACTTGCTGTTGATATAGAAAATTACCAATTGCAAAAATGGACCTATCCCTGGACAAGTCAATATGGTACGCGGGGTAAGCAATATTCCGTGGACAATCCCGGAGAAACCAAACCCGACCAGGTACAGATTGAAGCAATTCGCTTATCCGATGATAAAAAATCAGTATTTATAGAAATTCCTGCCTTGAAACCAGGTGCGGTAAATACCTCGCTTGGTACACTTGAAGCCTTGCCCGATATGATTGACGCTTCATTGGGATTGGTCATGTCAATAAGTTATCAGATTACTACAGCAAAAGGGGAGGAGTTAAATCACATGATTCATAAAACCATTCACAAAGTACCTGCTGAAGAATTTGAAAATTAGGTTAAAGATGCACTACTTCAATAATTTTGACCCATTTATTCCTTGGTTCATTAAACTGAGCATGATGATAGCTTCACGCAAGTGGATGTCCCGGCAACTACCTGGACAAAATGTAAGCCCCTCACCAAAGTGTGGGATGGGCTATACCACTATTCGGTGCGGGCAAATTGTGGTTTTAAAAAAAAATACAAGCACATGAAAATTCGGATTTTAGTTTTAAGCCTGTTTTTATTGGCTGCCTGTGGACAAGCTGCGCATCAAGAAAATGCTGAAAAGGGTAGCGTGGAAAATGTTCTGGTGATTGAAGCGAAGCAATTCGACTATGTGACATGGAAGATCAATGCGGCAAATGGCACCTGGCACTTTGAAAAAAGACATGCCGAAACGGGAGCTCCATCGACAGGATTTAATTCAGCGATCGATGAGCAAGGCCTGGATTGGATTAGCAATAACTGTGTGGATAAGCGGGAATGGAGAGGGTGGCCCAACTTTGCTTCAGATGGTTTCGGGCATCCTTGCCGTGGAGGAGGGGGATCCTCCTACTGGATTGGCGAGGATGGAAAACCAATCGATTTTGCAGATACGCTTCAAGGACGCCATATGGTATTGGCATCAAGCAATGAAAAATATAAGATTCGCTACCATTTCTTCCCGAGCCATGCTGCCATCGAAGTTTTGGAGGCGAATGATTTATTCGCCTTCCTTTGGGAAGGGCCTGTTGGTGGGGAAATGGATATTGATCAGCAGTATTATGTATTAGAAGATGGGGTTCACCGAAAATTTGAACACGGTAAAGGGCTTGGTTATCTAAACCCGGATTTTGGCAACAACTTCCCTTCTCCATTCTTTTATTTTGTAGATGAAGATGCCGATCACATTTTATATGTAGGTGCCAAAGGAGTAAGTGAAGGCGGAGACGAAGGATGGGTACAACCTGATAACATGGCCATATTTAGCTTTGGAAGGGATGATGATAAACACGCCCTGAGTAATACAGAGGCTGTCGCTGTTTTTGGTTTTTTAGATAAGGAGATGGGACATGAAAAAATCAGTAGTTTTATCAAGGATCGCCTCGCCGACCCTTTTAAACCAATAGAAAATCTTTAAACGCACGATAAACGGTAAAATTTAATTTTAAAATATTCCGATGAATCCTGGTATTAAATATCTTATACTCTTTCAGCTTTTCCTTATAAATGTTTATTGTTTACAAGGAAAACCAGGTATTGATAGATACATCTGCGAGGATAATAAAAGACTTCCTGAGGATACGCTAAAAGTGAGGGGAAATGTAGTATTCCCGGGAGAGAAATGGGAGGTAACCACACCGGAATCACAGGGTCTAAGTTCTTCTAAGTTAAAAGAGGCGATTCAACTTTTAGAAGATAATTCCGGGCATGACGGTGTAAAGGAGGTGATGATCATTCGGAATGGGTACCTCATTTGGGAAGGTGAGGATGTGGACAAAGTTCATGGGGTGTGGTCAGTAACCAAATCTTTTACCAGTACCGCTTTAGGCCTGTTGATAAGTGACGGTAAGGCCAGCCTCAATACACCGGTAAGTGATATTGTACCTGAAATGCGAGAAAATTATCCCGATTTGACTTTGAGACATTTTACCACCATGACCTCCGGGTACAGGGCTCAGGGTGACGAGGCCAGGGGAAATTATACCCATGGTCCAAGTGCTACCCCCTTTATTCCCGGAGCACCCTTGTTTAGACCACCAGGTTCAAAATATGCCTATTGGGATTCAGCCATGAATCAATTCGCCTTTATTTTGACCTTGATTGCAGAAGAGCCTTTGGAGGATCTTCTTAAAAATCGCGTACTGGATCCGATTGGAATCAACCCCAAAAAGTGGCAATGGGGTGATTTTGGTGATCACAAGGGCTACAAAATCAATGGAGGTGCAGGCAATAATAGTAACCACATTTTCATTTCAGCACGAGAAATCGCCCGTTTTGGATACCTATTTTTAAATCAAGGTAATTGGGACGGTAAACAGTTAATCCCAAAAGATTGGGTTCTCCAGGCAAGTGCTGTTCAGGTACCAAGCTCAATTCCTTTGGGTCATTTTGATAGTGGATTGCAAGGCAGTGGGGTATATGGATTCAACTGGTGGGTAAACGGGATCCTACCTAACGGGGAGCGGAAATGGCCTGATGCCCCACCTGGCACCTTTGGAGCATGGGGCCATAACAACAACAATATATTCATTATCCCTGAATGGAACATGGTGATTGTAAGATTGGGCCTTGATCAAAGCGATGGGGAAATTACCGATAAAATTAAAAGTCAATTTATTAAAAAAATTAGTGAGTCGTTTAATTAATGAATACAAGTGAGAGGAATACAAACCAAAATAACCTAAACCCAAAAAACATGAAGAAATCAACATTGGTATTAATTTTAGTGCTTACACTTTTGACCAGTCCGAATTTATTATTTG
Source organism: Cyclobacterium plantarum (assembly GCF_011290685.1). Lineage (GTDB taxonomy): Bacteria > Bacteroidota > Bacteroidia > Cytophagales > Cyclobacteriaceae > Cyclobacterium > Cyclobacterium plantarum. The sequence continues at coordinate 226,115 of NZ_JAANYN010000002.1, read as the reverse complement.
CCCAGGCAAATGTTTCTGTAGATGGAGAGTTAAAAAAATGGCACCCGGTCACACTCACTTTCGATGGACCTGAGGCCAGCGAAACCGATGAATACAATCCCTTCAGTGGCTACAGGTTAAATGTTACCTTCAGGCATGAAGATGGAACGGATGCTTTGGTCGTACCGGGGTACTTTGCCGCAGACGGAAATGCCGCAGAAACAAGTGCTACTTCCGGAAACAAATGGAGAGTGCATTTTACCCCACCTAAAACCGGTCAATGGACTTACACGGCATCCTTCAGAATGGGAGAAAATATTGCAGTGAGTACCAGTTCCAGTGCGGGAGAACCCGTTTCTTTTAATGGAGCAAGTGGAACAATCTCTATTTCCGACACGGACAAAAGCGGGGCAGACCACAGGGCAAAAGGAATGCTCAGATACGTGGGAGAGCATTATTTGCGATTCGATAACGGGGAATGGTTTATGAAAGGCGGAGCCGATGCTCCGGAAACGTTATTGGGGTATGCTGATTTTGATGGCACTTATACCCATTCCGGCCTTACAAAAGATTATGGCGACAATTTGATTTGGGGAAGCACTCAGCATAAAGATGGCCGTGGAGCCACTCCATTGAAAAAGTATGAAGCACATATTCAGGATTGGAAAGCGGGAGATCCTACATGGAAAGACAACAAGGGGAAGGGGCTTATTGGTGCCCTGAATTACCTGAATGCCAAAGGGATGAATGCTTTTTCATTTTTGACTTTATCGGCAGGTGGAGATGGCAAAAATATTTGGCCCTGGATCAATCATCAGGAGGTGGACCGCTATGATGTCTCCAAGTTGGCCCAATGGGAAATGGTCTTTACCCATGGAGATCACTTGGGCATGTTCCTTCATTTCAAAACCCATGAAAATGAAAATGACCAGTTGCTAAATGGCGGGAAATTGGGACCTGAGAGAAAACTTTATTACCGGGAACTGATTGCCAGATTTTCCCACCATCATGCCCTAAACTGGAACCTGGGAGAGGAACACGATCTTTGGGAAGAATTGAATGACCCGGATCAGTTGAATGCCAAGTCAGATGCCCAGTATATTCATAGCCTGGACCCCTACGATCACCCTGTAGTTACACATACTTTCCCAGGCCAATATCAACAGGCCTATACTCCCTTATTAGGATTTGAATATTTTGAAGGCCCCTCCATCCAGACCAATAGCATGCGTCCCTGGCATAATTTTGATGTGATTTCTTATTGGGTCAATGCCTCCCGTCGTGCAGGAAGAAAGTGGAATGTGTCTATGGATGAAGCCGGTACCGGAGGTCTTGGTGTGACTACTGATGACTACGATGATAACTATAACCAGGATGAGGCCAGAGCCACTTATTGGGCCACCATCGCTGCCGGAGGAGATGGGGTAGAATGGTATTTTGGTTATTCCGAAGAACAAAATGACCTGAATATGGAAGATTGGCGGAGCCGGGATGCCCTGTGGGACTATACCCGTCATGCCATGGATTTTTACAAAAACAACAATATTCCCTTTTGGGAGATGGAAAATGCCAATGGTCTGACCCGTAGTGAAAAAGATTTCGTGTTCACCGACAATGGTGAACTGTATGTCATTTATCTCCCCGCAGGAGGTGGGGCATCACTTAACTTGCAGGGCAGTAACGGTACCTATACGGTGGACTGGTACAACCCCAGAACAGGGGGTGAACTTCAAAAAGGAAAGGAAATGATAATCGAAGAAACCTATTCCCGTGAACCGGCTTCGGTGCTTTCAGCACTGCCTAATATCAAAAAGCCAAGGATACAGGGAGGCAATGTCACGGAGGTCACCGGTCCCGGATGGGTAAACCTGGGCATGCCGCCTGAGGATGTGAAGGAAGATTGGGTGATTTTGGTACGGAAAAAGTAAAGAATTGGATTTGTAAAATTCCATAAAAATCCCTGATAGCAAAGGGAATACGTAAAAATAATGCTATTGAAGTTCCTTATCCCTTTAAATTAAATATCATGAAAACACCACATTATTTCACACTGACGCTTATTATCACCTGTTTGACTGGGTTTTTGGCCACACAATCCATCGCACAAAATACGGTTGTTACGATAAAGGGAGAGGCCTTTTACGTGAATGGAAAGCCTACCTACGAAGGCCGGACCTGGAAAGGCAACAAAATAGAGGGGCTACTGATGAATTCCCGCATGGTGCAGGGGATTTTTGATGACCTGAATCCGGAAACCAGAAAACTTTTTGGTTATCCGGATACAGGAGAATGGGATCCGGATAGAAATACTGCTGAATTTGTGGCGGCCATGGATGAGTGGAAATCATATGGAATGAATGCATTTACCATCAATATGCAAGGGGGAAGTCCTACCGGTTATGGGAATAAGGAATGGTACAATTCACCTTTCCATCCGGACGGTGAATTGAGACCGGCCTATATGGATCGGTTAAAGCGCGTCCTGGACAAAGCCGATGACCTGGAAATGGTGGTCATGTTGGGTATTTTCTATTTTGGGCAGGACCAAAATCTGGAAAATGAACAAGCGGTGATCAATGCGGTAAAAAATACGGTAAACTGGGTTTTAAAGGAGGGATACAGAAACGTGTTGATAGAGGTTAACAATGAGTGCAATGTCAAAGCATATGTGCACGAAATTCTCATGCCGGACAGGGTACATGAGCTCATTGAACTGGTAAAAACCATGGAGAGCAATGGGTATCGGCTTCTTGTAAGTACCAGTTATGGAGGAAATACCGTTCCCAATCCCAATGTCGTCAAAGCTTCTGATTATATCTTAATTCATGGCAATGGTGTGAATACACCGGAAAAAATGGAGACCCTGATCAAAAATACCAGGAAGGTAGAAGGGTACCGCCCCATGCCGGTGGTGGTCAACGAAGACGATCATTATGATTTTGACAAAGAGAGAAACAATTTCACCGTGGCAGTAGAACATTATGTTTCCTGGGGATTTTTTGATTACAGAAGAGATGGAGAGCCTTATGAAGAGGGATATCAAAGTGTGCCTGTTGACTGGGGCATCAACTCCGAGCGTAAACAAGGTTTTTTTGACCTGGTGAAGGAAATAACCGGGGGAAAATTTTAATGTAGATTTGACTCCGTTTATGTATTTGACATACTATAGAAATTTTATATGAAATCTTTTATCATTTATTCCATAATAGCAAATGTTTGTTTGTTTTCAGGAATAACGGACAATTTTCATTCTGCTCTTGGGAAGCAAACAGACTCGCAGGAGGCATTTGATGCTGCATTGGTTGCGCAGCTGCATGGTTGGCATTCAGGTTTGGAATACGAATGTCAAAGGAGTCTGCCTCTTCAAGAACCGGCAGCATGGGACCTTTCAGTAGAAGGGTTTTCCCCTGCTTACTACGACAAAGCCAGAAATGCCATCGCAGTAAATACTGTGGAGCAACCTACTGACCAATGGGCAGCGGCCACCACTACCTTTAAACAGCCTTCTGGAGTATACTCTATCCATTTTACCTCTCTGTTGGAATCGGATGGGGAATGTTTCTATGTTTTAAAAATTGGGGGCAAAAAGGTAATGAATTTTCAGAATCCCAGCATTTATGGAAAGGATATTGAAGAGTACGCACCGCATGTAGTGGAGGTAAAGAACATTACCATAGAAAAGGGAAGTTTAATCCAGGTGGAGTTCCTTCCACATTCCAATGGAAAGGTACCCGAGGGTGACGGCTTTGGTTTTGCACGGGGCAGGTGGAAAAGCCAAATAGGGTTTATACCCCAACAATAATAATTAGTTAAAAAAAAGAATTAAATCAGTAATACAATAAATTAATTTTATGAAAACGTATCGATTAGCAATAGTCCCAGGCGATGGCATCGGCCATGAGATTATACCTGCAGCACTTAAAGTCTTGGAGGCGGCTGCCAAAAAATTTGATTTTAAACTGGATTACACTTTTTTTGACTGGGGAGCAGGAAGGTATCTCAAAGAGGGTGCGTTTATGCCGGAAGATGGTTTGGACACCCTAAAAGCATTTGATGCTGTATTTTTTGGTGCTGTCGGTCTTACAGAAGTAGATGATACCTTGCCGGCAAAGTTGTACACTTTTAAAGTGAGGACAGCATTTCAACAATATGTAAACTTCAGACCGGTCAAACTTTTTAAGGGTTTGGAGAGTCCGTTAAGGAATAAGACTTCCAAAGAGATCGATTTTGTCGTCATCAGGGAAAACAACGAGGGGGAATTTGTGCAGTCAGGAGCTTTCTTTAGACCTGAAAGCCCGGAAGGCTTGGCTACGGACACCAGTATCTTTACCCGCAAGGGAATCGAGCGGGTAGCCCATTTTGCGTTTAAACTGGCTCAAAAGAGAAGAAAAAAGGTCACAAATGTCACCAAATCAAATACCTTGATTCATAGCCTGAAATATTGGGATGCAGTAATCAGCGAGGTATCGGAGAAATACCAGGATGTAAAGTTGGAAAAAATGTATATCGATAACGCCAGTGCCAATTTTATCCTGCACCCTGAATATTTTGATGTCATCCTCACCACCAACCTGTTTGGAGACATACTGAGTGACCTGGGAGGCGGAATAATGGGAAGTCTCGGTTTGGGTGGAAGTGGCAATATCAACCCCGAAAAGGAATTTCCTTCCATGTTTGAGCCCATTCATGGCTCAGCGCCGGATATTGCGGGAAAAGGTATTGCCAACCCGGTGGGTACCATTTGGTCCGGTGCCATCTTGCTGGAAAATCTTGGTGAAACAGCGGCAGCAGGCCAAATAGTGGATGCTATTGAAACTGTATTTCAGCAGGGGGTAAAAACCATAGATCTTGGAGGTACTGCCAGGACAGAGGACTTTGCTGCTGGAGTGATTAAAGCACTGAATGCATAAACATGGATTGGATAGACCTTACACAGACCATTGATGCCTCCATGCCCGGAGTTCAGATCCGGGAAGCCAAAAATCTTGAGAAGGACGGTTGGAATGCGGTTAATATTGACATGTATAGTCATTCCGGGACCCATGTGGATGCTCCAATACATTTTGGGGTAGAGGGTCCTACCATTGACTTAATGCCTTTGAGCAGATTGATTTGTAAGGCCGCCATATTGGATTTGACGGGGGTTCAGCCTTCCTATCAAATTGATGTCCATGATTTGGGCAATTTAAAAGATGATTGGATTAAGGGCGAGGGTTTAATCATTAAAACCGGTTGGAGCAAATTTTCAATTTCAGATCCCCATAAATACAGGAATCAGTTGCCCCGGATCAGCGAAAACCTAGCCCAATGGCTGGTAGATATGGGTTTGAATTTATTGGCCGTAGAACCGCCCTCCGTTGCCAATGTCAATGATTTGAAGGAAGTGACCCTGATTCACCGCATCCTGTTTTCAGGCCGGGTCATTATAGTGGAAGGGATTTGCAATTTAGATGAAATAAAAACAGAAAAAGTGGAATTAATGGTATTGCCACTGAAAATAGGGGGTGGAGATGGTGCTCCAGCCAGGGTTTTGGCAAGACCATTGGAAAATACATAACGCATGACGGAAAGCAACAATCCCCTGGACAGACCTTACGAGAAGGAGATAAGGAAGCTGTTTTATGAGCAGCAACTAACATTGGTAATTGTGGATGACGACCCTACAGGCACCCAAACGGCTCATGATGTACCGGTGCTGGGGCATTGGACTGAGCAGGCATTTTTGGATGAATTTATGAATAAAACGCCATTGTTTTTTGTTCTGGCCAATACCAGGAGCCTTACCCAACGGGAGGCGACAGCAAGGGCCAGGGAAATCGGGCAAAATTTACGGAAAGCCGCTGAACATACAGGACGCAGGTTTTTGGTAATCAGCAGAAGTGATTCCACCCTGAGGGGTTATTACCCATCTGAAGTGGAGGCTTTGAGCCATGGCGCAGGAGCTGGCAATCTGCCTACCCTGCTGATTCCTGCTTTTTTTGAAGGAGGGCGGATTACCGAAGACAATGTCCATTATATTGTGGAAAAAGGTGAGAAAATACCTGTGTCTGAGACGGTATTTGCTCAGGACAAAAGTTTCGGATATTCGAATGCCGACCTGACCAAATGGGTAGAAGAGAAAACCGGAGGAAGAATACCTCAAGAAGCGGTTAAAAGTTTGTCCATATCGGATATTGAACAGGGCGAAAAGGCCATTTTTGATAGGTTGGATGCGCTTGGTGAGGATGATGTAATGGTGATCAACAATACGACCTATCGGCAACTGGAAAAAACCTGTTTGGCGCTTCACCGGTTAATTAAGAAAGGCAAGGGCTTTAACTTCAGAACAGCCGCTTCTTTTGTTTCTGCTTTTTCGGGTATGGGACCTTTGGCCTGGCATCCTCAAAACAGACCGTCATTTTCTGGTTTGGGAGGTTTGATCATTGTAGGCTCCTATGTAAAAAAATCTACTTCGCAGCTTGAGCAGCTCCTGAAAAAGCAAGGGATTAAAGCCATTCCTGTTGCTGTAGAGAAAATCATTGCAGCAGTAATTTCAAATGAAGCCTATCTGCAGGAGCTGGTGAAAAATATTGAGACTTGTTTGACTTCCGGAATTCATCCGGTGGTGTATACCTCCCGAAACCTGATCTCAGGAGATAGCCCGGAGGAAAGCCTGGCCATAGGAGAAAAGGTTACCGGGTTTCTGGTGAATCTTGTCAAAAATATCAACATACAACCGGCATTCTTTATTGCCAAGGGCGGCATTACCTCCAATGACATCGCCGTGAAGGGTTTACATATGAAAAAAGGCATGGTGTTGGGCCAAATCATCGCCGGGGTGCCTGTATGGGAGATGGGAGAAGAAACCAGGTTTCCAGGAATGCCTTATGTGGTATATCCCGGGAACGTGGGAGATGCGGAGAGCCTGGCCCGGGTTTATGATTTGTTTACTGCAAACCCGACAAAATGATGAAGAAACTAAAAGGGGTAATTGTAGGCGCTGGATATTTCAGTCAATTCCATGGGGATGCCTGGTCCAGGATGGAAAAGGTTGAACTAATGGCAATATGTGACAAGGACATTCAAAAGGCCAGGTTATATGCAAAAAACTTCAAGATTCCAGGAGTGTACGCTGATTTGGAAACCATGCTGGACAAGGAAAAGCCAGATTTTATTGACATTGTAACCCCTCCGGTGACTCATAGGGCCATCATTGAAAAAGCCATATCCAGGGGGATTCACATCATATGTCAAAAACCACTCGCTGATACCTACAAAGAAGCCAGGGAAATCAGGAATCTGGTAAAAAATGCAGAAGTCCGCTTTATGGTGCACGAAAATTGGCGTTTTCAGCCATGGTATAGAGAAATAAAATCATTGATTAAAGCGGGTAAAATTGGAAAAAAAATATTTCAGTATACCTTCAAAATGAGGCTTGGAGATGGCTGGGGGGAAAATGCCTATCTGGACAGGCAGCCCTATTTCAGGACCATGCCCAGGTTACTGATTCATGAGACAGGGGTACATTTTGTGGATACCTTTCGTTTTCTTGAAGGAGAAGTGAGCGAGGTTTTCGCCAACCTGAAAACCCTCAATCCCATCATTCAGGGAGAAGATACCGGAATGGTTTTTTTCCGTTTTAAATCTGGGTGTACTGCCCTTTTTGATGCCAATCGGTACAATGAGCCCTTACACGAAAATGCCCGATTTACCTTTGGAGAAATGTTGGTGGAAGGGGATCAGGGAAGCATCATCCTGCACACCAATGGAGAAATATCCATCAAACCTCTGGGAATGCCGGTGCATAAACTCTCTTTTAAGCCTACTGAGACTGGATTTTCCGGAGACAGTGTGTATGCCTGTCAGGAACATTTTATCAATGGAATTATCAACAATACACCCTTTGAAACGGGAATTGAGGATTATCTCAAAACCCTGAAGGTGGTTGAAGCCATCTACCAGTCAAACCGTACAAAAACTAATTTTCCGGTAAGCCAGATAAAATGAGCATAAATTCCTATTTTAGTATTTTGTATACTGTATACTAAAAACATTTATAGCTTATCAAAACCTTAAGAAAATGCTGAAAAACGATGAATTGGGCATTCAAGCCTACCGGGAGCTTCGAAAAATGATTATAAACGGGAAGCTGGCTCCCGGTCAGAAAATTATTCAGGAAAAACTGGCTGCGCAAATGGGCATCAGTAGGACACCGCTTCGCGTCGCCCTGCACATGCTTGAATCCGAAAACCTTATTGAACCCAAGAATAAAACAGGATTTAAAGTCAAAACCATAGACAATAAAGAAATACTTGAAATTTTTGATTGCAGGATAGCACTGGAATCCACAGCTGCCGGTATTCTGGCGAAAAATATTACCCCTGCCGATGCCCAAAAGCTCAGACAATTTTTTCAACCCTATGAAAACAGCAAAAAGGGAGAATATGAAAGTTACAAAAAAACCGATACCCAGTTTCATGATTTCATTGTCGAAAAGTGCCGGAACAGGTACTTGTACAAACTGTTCAAGCAAGGCAATCTGATCACTTATATTGAGAGGATAGGCTTGATCCGCCCCCCTGAACATACCCTTCAGGACCATTTGGATATCGTTGCCGCAATTCTGGATGGAAACCCCGATGCAGCCGAAAAGGCCATGAAATCTCATCTGATCAAGTCCAAAGAAGTCATTGAAAAAAAACTGAAGGAGGAATTGAAAGCATGAGGGATTAACCATTAATAATATCAGGACGCTAAGTGCTGCTATTTAAACTGAGTACAGTCATTTTACAAAAAACCCAAAATTAAAGTGAGTAATCTAAAACAAAAACCAATCATCCCAAGCCGGTATTTTATGGTGGGGGGAACATTTCTGTTATCCATGCTGGTCTACGTAGACCGGATTGGCATCTCGGTGGCCAAAGAGCCCATGACAGATGCTTTGCAATTAAGTGATAAACAATTTGGTTGGGTATTGTCCATGTTTGCATTGGGATATGCTCTTTTTCAAACCCCTTTGGGCATTTTATCCGACAGATTTGGTCCCAGGAGGGCATTGGCTGCTGTGGTTAGTTTATGGTCTCTTTTTACCGCCTTGACGGGTGCAGTCACCAATTTTATCAGCTTGTTTTTTATCCGGTTTTTCTTTGGTGTAGGGGAGGCCGGAGCTTATCCCGGCATATCCAAGGCGGTTTATCATTGGATACCTATCAGCGAAAGGGGCATTGTCAATGGGATCAATTTTTCCGGGGGAAGGTTTGGTGCTGCATTTGCTCTGCCTTTGATAGCCATTGTTATTGATTCGCTCGGATGGAGGAACACTTTTTTTACGCTGGGGCTTCTGGGCATAGTATGGGCACTTGCCTGGTATTTTCTGTTCAGGGACAATCCCGAAGACCATCCCCTGGTATCTGAATATGAAAAGGAGGAAATTGTGCTGCAAAGGTCAAGGCAGCAAAAGGAAGAAATTTCCGCATTCTCCGTCCTATCCCTGGTCAGGTCCAGGAATTTGTGGCTGGCCATGGGACAATATTTTGCCAGTAATTTCACGTTTTTCTTTTGCCTTACCTGGTTGTTTCCTCATGTCAAGGAGCAATTTATGCTGGACAATATCGAGGCCGGCCTCTATTCTTCCCTGCCCCTGGTGGCAGGAGCTTTTGGCAACATGTTTTCCGGATGGCTCGTGGACCGGATTTACAAAAGTGGCCGGTTCAAGTGGTCCAGAACCATCCCGGCAGTTATAGGATTCGGTCTGGCTGCATTTGGGCTGTTGGCCAGCTTGTATTCCGGAAACATCATGTCTTCTATCTTCTTTTTGTCCGTTGCTATTTTTGGAGCAGACATGACCATCAGTCCCTCCTGGACCTTATGCAATGATATTGGAAAATTACATTCCGGAGCTGTTTCAGGTACCATGAACATGGCTGGAAATATAGGTTCCTTTATCACCGCATTGGCCTTTCCCTATCTAAGGGATTGGACCGGATCCGTTACTCCATTTTTTATCATTGGAGCCCTGTTAAATATCCTGGCCATTTTCATGTGGTTGAAGATTAATCCTGATAAAACCATAGTTTTTAAGCCTTTAAGAAGCAATTGACACCAAGGTTTTAAAGGAAATTACTGCTAAAGCAGGCATTTTCATGGCGAGGCTTGTCTGGCGGGTTCCAATGTAGAACAGATGGATTGTTTACAAACATTTAAGCCGGATAGCATTTAATTCGATTTTTGAGTTAATTCAATGATGATTAAATGTTAATTTCAATTTAATAAAAATATATCCTGGCATCTAATTCTAAATAGTTCTACTAAAAATAAGCGTACTTTGCTAAAAATCAGATAAATAGTGGTTTATTTAGAATAAAGTTTTGTTTATAGTTTAATTTTTGTTTTAGGTAAAATTTTGTATCGCTATAAATTGTTTTTACTTTTGCAGAGCAAAATGAAAGGTTACAGTTTAAAAAAATACAGACCCACTCCGCCTTAACCAAAGGTAATTTGCTGCGTTTTTTATTTTATCGCCCGAGATATCCTTTTACGATCTTTCCCCTTATTTACGATTTATTCACCAAAAAATCAGCGTAGCTTATGACGCAAATGTTTTACCGTTTATTTCGGCCCAAGCAATACAATTTAAAAGATGAAGTATTGTCAGGATTAACTGTTGCCTTGGCTTTGGTGCCAGAAGCGGTTGCTTTTTCAATTATTGCGGGCGTTAGTCCTCTGGTAGGCTTGTATACTGCTTTTATAATTGGTCTTGTTACATCAATTTTAGGGGGCAGGCCGGGCATGATTTCAGGAGCTACTGGGGCAGTTGCAGTGATTGTTGTGGCTTTGGTAATTAATCATGGGATAGAGTATCTTTTTGCGGCTGCCGTTTTGATGGGTTTGATCCAGATAGTGGTGGGTTTGCTCAAACTGGGCAAGCTCATTCGCCTGGTGCCTCACCCTGTGATATTTGGATTTGTAAATGGTCTTGCCATTATCATATTCATGTCTCAATTTAGTCAGTTTAAGGAAATCAATGCATCGGGAACACTGGTATGGATCAGCGGAAGCAAGTTGTATGTGATGCTTGGACTGGTATTGCTGACCATGTTCATCATCAAGTTTTTGCCAAAGCTGACTAAAGCTGTACCATCATCCCTTACGGCAATTTTGGTAATCTCGGTCATTGTTATTTTTGGCGGAGTAGATACAAAGACCGTAGGCGATATTGCCTCCATCAAAGGAAGCTTGCCGCAGTTCCATATCCCAATGATTCCTTTTACCTGGGAGACTTTATTGATTATATTTCCCTACTCTGCCATCATGGCCGGAGTAGGGTTGATTGAATCCCTGCTTTCCCTTACCTTGATTGATGAGATAACAGAGACCCGGGGCCATGGCAACAAAGAATGTGTAGCCCAGGGCATCGGTAATGTTGCAACCGGATTCTTCGGCGGTATGGGAGGCTGTGCCATGCTGGGACAAAGTCTGATCAATGTAAACGCCGGGGGGAGAAGCAGGATTTCGAGCGGGTTGGCCGCAGTAACCTTATTGTTGTTTATCCTCTTTTTTTCCGAATACATAGAGATGGTACCCATGGCCGCTTTGGTGGGGTTGATGTTTATGGTGGCCATCGGAACATTTGAATGGGCCTCTTTGAAAGTATTTGGGAAAGTACCAAAACCCGATATGCTCGTTATGGTGCTGGTCACCCTGATCACGGTAATATTGCATAATCTTGCGCTCGCAGTGCTGGTTGGTGTCATCGTTTCTGCTTTGGTTTATTCCTGGGAAAATTCCAAAAGGATACGTGCAAGGAAAAGGGTTGATGAAAACGGGGTAAAACACTACGAAATGTACGGTCCTTTGTTTTTTGCTTCAGCTACCACCTTCAGCGAAAAATTTGACCCCATCAATGATCCGGATGAGATTATTATTGACTTCAGAGAAAGCAGGGTAGTGGACCATTCCGGAATAGAGGCTATTAACAAGGTTACAGAGCGTTATGACAAACTCGGAAAAACAGTGTATATCCGACACCTGACCAATAGCAGCAAAATTCTGCTGGAAAACGCAAAAAAAATCATCAATGTCAATTATGCGGATGATGATCCGAGCTATAAGGTTGTACTAGAGAAGAATTGATTTTGGCGTTGGTATAAGTACCTCCTTTAGAAGCCATTTATTTTACTAGTCACTCCTTGCAATAGGGAATTTTTTGGGTTTCCTTATTTAACGAATACAAGGTTTAATTATTCATTCATTATTGGATATGGTGAAAATCCGGATTACTTTTCCCATAAATTAAACAGCTACTTTTATGGAAAGCCCCATCCCTGAGGATGAATTCAACAGGCTATTGCAATTGGCCGATTATGACCTGGATAACAGCGAGTTGGAGAACAGCCTGAAAGACCTGACCAAATTGGCAGGGAAAGTGGCCGGAACAGATATCTCCCTGGTCAATCTGGTAGATTCTTTTACCCAATGGACCGTGGCCAGTGAAGGTATTTCTTTGAAACAAATGCCAAGGGAGGATTCGGTTTGCCAATATACCATTATGGGCAACCAACCCTTTGAAATTAAGGATTTGACCAAGGACGAAAGATTCAAAGACAAATTTTATGTGACCGACGACCCCAACCTCAGATACTATTGGGGGGTCCCCTTAAAAAATGAATCTGGTTTTAACCTGGGTGCTCTTTGCGTTATGGACAAGGAGACCAAATACATCAGCCCTGAAAAGGTGGAGTTGTTGGAAATAATTGCTGATGAAATCGTTAACAGGTTGAAAGTCATCAAGGCTCTAACCTTACTGAAGGCGGAAGTTAAATCCGCCAAAGAAAAGCAAAAGCAAGTGGCTCATGATATCAGGGGCCCTATTGGGGGCATTATTGGTCTGGCCCAGATCATCAAGGAAAAAGGAAATACCAACCAACTGGAGGATGTGTTGGATTTTATCAAAATCATCCAGAAAAGTGGTAAATCATTACTGGAATTGGCAGATGAAATTCTGTCCTCCCGGGAGGAAGATAAGAAGGAGCTTCGCTTAAATCCCGATAACGAATACAATCTGATGACCCTGAAGGAGAAAATCATCAATCTGTATGGTGTGCAGGCTGAACAAAAAAAGGTGACACTGGAGGTATTGGTAGAAGGGAATCATAAGGAAAAGCCATTTCCAAAAGCAAAATTGCTTCAGATTTTGGGTAATTTGATCTCAAACGCCATCAAATTCACAGCTTCAGGAGGAAAAGTCTATATTAGCCTTAACCTGGCCGAGAAATCTCAAAATAAGGAATTGCTGTTGGTGGTTAAAGATACTGGTGCCGGAATGACTGCTGAACAAATAGAAGCTATCATGAAAGGCGAAGGCCAAACTACCCAGGGAAGTGCCGGGGAAAAAGGGTATGGCTTTGGTCTGCCACTGGTCAAACACCTGGTTGATGGCATGAATGGTGTTCTGAAAATTGATTCCAAATTAGGAGAATACGCGAGGTTTGAGCTGCGGTTGCCGGTTTGATTTTTTGGGTTTTTAGTTTGATTTTGGCAACAAAATTCCTTTTTTTGACGGATAAAATAACAGGATATAGCCATGGAAAAATATGTATTGCCCCACAGTTCGTTGGAAATTTCCCGATTGATTTTTGGCTGCTGGGCCGTTGTGGGGGGCTTCAACTGGGGTCCACAGGATAAAAGAGATTCCCTGGCAGCGTTAAAAAAGGCTTATGATCAAGGGATTACTACCTTTGATACAGCTGAAGCGTATGGAGCAGGGGCTTCTGAAAACCTGCTGGCAGAAGCCTTGGGAGCCGAAAGAAAGCAGATAGAAATTGCTTCCAAGGTGGGTCCCGGAGATTTTTTGCCGCAAGACCTTATCCGGGCCTGCGAAAGAGGATTGAAAAATCTCCAAACGGATTATATAGACCTGTACCAGTTGCACTGGCCCAATCCGGAGGTTCCCCTTGAAGACACCTTGGGAGCACTGCAACAACTCAGGGAACAAGGTAAAATCAGGGCTTATGGGGTGTCTAACTTTGGTGTGAAAAGCCTGGAAACCTGTAAACAATCGAAATATCGTATCAGTAGCAATCAGATGGCTTATAATCTGCTTTTCAGGGCCATTGAGTATAGCATTTTACCCAAATGCATTGAAGATGAGGTGCCGGTACTTTGCTATTCCCCCATCATGCAGGGGCTCCTTACCGGAAAATTTTCCGCTGAAAATGACGTGCCCGATGACAGGGCCAGGACCAGGCATTTTACCAAAGAAAGATCCCAATCCAGACATCAGGACAAGGGTTGCGAGGCATTAACTTTTGAGGTTATCGGACAAATCAAGGCTTTTGCCGATGAGCTGAATATCCCTATGGGCAACCTGAGCCTGGCCTGGCTACTAGAGCAGCAGGGTGTGGCAGCTACCATTGTAGGTGGCAGAAATGCGGAGCAGGTAAAGAAAAACATGGGTGCCCTGGAGGTCAAGCTTACTCCGGATATGGTCAGCAGACTCAATAAAATCACCGATCCGCTAAAGAAGGAACTCGGGGCCAATGCAGATCTTTGGCAGACGGAGAGCAGGGTGTTATGAGGGGTCCTTTAATTGTGCTGAGGTTTTTCCTATTTATTGTTGTAATGTTTTGAGATTGAAGGGGGGGATGATTCCGAGTTCGGTACTTTCTTGGTGTAAACAACCTTTCCCACCCTATTAATGTGGTCTTTAAGTGCTGTATTGGTGATTTGGAGAAAGTTGACCAAATCAAAATTGTAAAGCAATTGCAAGTCCTCCAAGGCAGCTTCAATATCCAATAAATCATTTAGAGCTAAATTATCCCCTTTTACTGCCAGATCAATATCCGAACCTTCCCTAAAATTTCCCATTGCCCGTGACCCAAATAGGATTACCTGATTTATTTTAGAAAAATTTTCGAAAACGTCAGAGATTTCATTCCAAACTTCTCCTGGTATTCCTGTTTTCATGAGAATAAATTTCCTGTCTTTCCGCTTTTAAGCTTGTCTAGTTTCTCCCAAAGAAACGTAAATAGACCATAATATTCTTTGATGATAGCATCTGCAATGATCTTGGCAGTTTTACTGTCGTAAGTATGAGATGTCAGCTCCCTGCTTTTTTTCAATCTTCTCCAGCTTTGTGGATTGTTAATCAGACCCATTTCAAACGCTTGATTTAAAACCTGACCAGGACCGTTTATTTCCGTATAGCCTTGCTGCTTGATAAAATCCTGAAGCGTTTTCCAAGCTAACTCATAAGTGTATTCAAATCGCTGGATCAATCCTTCAACCTCCAATTCTGAAAGTCCCTTATCCCCTGCCTGAGTCACAGCTTGGGACAGTTTGTTTAATGCCTTATCATAATTTGAAAATCTTTGCTCCCAACGAATATCTTCAGTCATTAGTTAGTTTTTAATAAATATAAGGAGTTACAAGCATCAAAGTAAATTTTTTCAAACTTTTTAATCGTTGGAAAATTTCCTTCAAAAAAAGATAGAAATCCTTGAGTTTTCCATTCGTCTGCAAATCGATAGCTTGGATCATGTCTAATTTCAGTAGAAATTATAAGTTTCATTAAAGTACCGATGCAAGTAAATACTGGCATCATTTATGGTAGAAATTGGAGGAATTGATTCCATTTTTTAAATTTCTAAACTTATAAAAATCATGTTTGAATTGGGAAAAAACGAAATCAAATTTCTTTACAACAGCAATAAATTAGAAGACAGGGAAGCCTATGCCTATGTTTTGACGCTTCACAAGCATGTGATCAATGAATTGGATATTTCCAAAAATGACATGACCCCAACGCAGGTTTTAGAGTTGGCAAAGAAACTAAACAAAAACATAATTGATCTCTTTGATAAGGGGTCTCAATATTTCAAGGAAAACATCCAGGGAAAAAAAATAGAGGAAACAGATCTGTTGACATTACTTGTCAAAGAAAAATCCGCTTTAAAAACGCCTATTTTGGTTTCAAAAAATAAGACACTGGTTTTGGAATACCCAAGGGATACCATTAAAATAGACATGGTGTTCAATGAAATAAAAGAGGATTAGCCAATTCCCTTATGCCTTATACTAAATGGTTTTTAAAGATTTAGAGATTTCTCTTCCTGAGGTAATTTTTTTCAAACACCTGAATAGCAATAAAAGGCAAAAAATTTCAAATACGGTTAATATCACCAACCCGGGTAAAGCCAGTACAACACTGAGAAAAGAAAGGCCCGTAGCCACTCCCAGGATGCCACATGCCAGGGCAAGTTGTCCTAGTACAGATTGATATTTTAGCAGTCCGATACCAAAAATCAGGTATAAAGCACCCATTCCAATAGATTGACTAACTAGTATAATTTCGACAGAGGCTTCAATTTGCTGAAACCAATACAGGTCTGTGGCTATACATATCACCGTTCCTATTCCCAATAGGGCAGATCCAAATTTGATCCATTCGTTACTCCAAATTCGTGAAATCAAATAAAATCCAGATATAAAAACACCAAAGAACAAGATTACGAAAATTTTTACCAGATAATAAGTGATGGCAGGCACATCCCTTTCCCCAGATGTCCAAAGGGAATAGTCCAATATCCCTTCCCAAAATGCCAATATCAAGTAAATTAGTCCGCTTAGTATAGCTGCCATCATCCAATATCCTGATTTAGAATCAATTGATAAATTGATTAACCCTGGATCAGGTTTTTCTTCCTTATAGTCCAGAGCTGAAAAAATAGCCCTGATGGTATAGCTTCTGGGGCTTACTTCCCCGGCTTCAATTCGCTGAATTGTGCGCACATTTAATGCGCACTTTTCTACCAGTTCTTCTTGAGTGAGTCCCCTGGCCTTTCTAAGTTCAAGGATTTTTTGGCCCAATGCAGGTTGTTTCATAGCTGATTTTTGATTTGATTTCTCAGGCAATAAACAGCGTTTTTTTTAATTCGGCTTGAATAAATCTTGATTTTTTCCCGACATTCACCCGACATTTAATGTTTAAAACCGAGCATATCGTCTTCAGACCATTAATAACTGTTGCCTATCAAAACATGTATTTTTTGTTCATCCAAAATCTTCAAACGAAAAATTGTTGTCATATATTTCAAAATTACGGCCAAGCATATTTCAAAATTTTCAGTAAATTATGAGTAGTTTATTTTCAATCGCTCATATTTTTTATATATTTGAAAATGTATTTCAAATCCTTAAAAATGAAATACAAAATAAAACTACCCAAATTCAATTAACTAACTGAGAATCAGATTTATTTCATTTCCAGTGTACCAACCGCTGGTTTTGAAAATGGGTTGATTCTTTTTGGTGATGAAGCCCTACAAGAAGATTGGAGGAAATGTCGCATAACCAAGGTGCTGTATTTCAACCCCAATATAATCCTATTCTGGGATTTGTTTTCTCTTCTTTCACTTTATTGATTTAGCGCAATGATAAAACCAACCACCGCCTTATTTTGCTTGTTACTAACCGCTTGTTCCACCAGTTATCCAATCTTAGAACCGGAAGCTAAAGTCTTTAAAAAGCAGGGCAATGATGTCATGTTTATCTTTAACGAACACCAGGGCAAACGAACGGGATACCAATGGTTTAGAGTAGACAACCCGGAGGATTATAAAATTGATTCTGTCTATTATTTAAGTCCAAAAATGCAAAATAGAGCTTTGAAATAAATTTAGATTTAACCTGATTAAATGGTGCAAAAACAAAAAAATTTCAAACGGGATGCTATTTTTCCTGTGGCTTTGTCAAGATAATGTAATCTGCCAATGGCTTAATCGCTTTAAAATCCGGGTTTTGGAAATCCTGTGAAGGGTAGGAGGATATGGTCATAATGCTTAGATTTTTTTTTCTTTGTTTTAATTCATTGACCGTTCCTAACCCCTCATCGCTATGGAATCTGCCGGTAAGGTGCAGGATTTTAATTCTTCGGTTTTTGCGCCAGGATTGAAGGATGCTTGTCGCCATGGTAGCATCCCTGAGCAGTTGGGCATGAAAATATTGGGGTCCCATATGCTGACCGTGGCCACCCATGGCATCATTGAATTTCTTTAAATAGGGATCATCTTCTTTAGGAAGACTAAAAGTGGAGTAATAATCTGCTGCTTTTCGGTCCAATAGTTCCAAGGTACCCAATCCTTTCCTGCTGACCATATTGGCATACCTTCCCGGCACATTGGAAGCCAACACTGCCTGGCCTTCCTCCTTCGCAAGGTACAGCAAGGGGGCATAATCCGGGTAATTGCTCCATGCCCGGCCCTCTTCAATCAGCTTATCTTCTGAAATCAACCCGGAAAGGTATTCATCCATGATGAGCTGTACATCTCTTTCAAACATTTCCAGACTAAGGGTTGCATCTCCGTATTTTTCGATCATTCCCCTGTAAAGCTTTTCCTGCACCACATGGGCAATGCTGTCATTGTGCTCCTCTCCAAATACCAAAAGTTGAACCTCATTTATCGCTTTCAGGACTGCGGGAATATCAGTGGTTTCTCCGGAAGATGTTTCAATTATTTTCCAGGGATAATTGTTATCCTCCTGTGCAAAACTAAGAGAAGGAAAAATAAAAGTGAGTAGTATAATAATTGATTTTTTCATGTGTCTATAATTGTTTTTTATTTGCCACATGGAAGCTCGCATGGTTGTTAGTCATCCCACTGTGTGACGGCTACGTCATGCTCGATTTCATATCATGTACCCCTGTTAATGTCCGAAATTTAAGCATTCTGTCATGTATTAACCGAAAGCCTGGATCTTTTTAAAGGAATAAAGTTTAAATCATAAACCCACTTGACTAAATTAGCAGCCATGTGTCCATATCTTATGAGCAACAAACCATTTAGCAGGCAAATAAAGCAGCTGCATCCTGAAAAGGACCATGAAAAAATAGCCTTTTTGCTATCTTTTCACTGTTTTCCCTGGGATATGGAAAAAGCCCTGGAATTTGCCCTCTTCAGGACTTTTGCTGTGCCTTCTATTTCAAGGCTACTGGTTGCGACCGGTGAATTTACAAAAAGGACCCGTAAACGCTATGACGATACCGAATTGATCTTGTACGAGATTTTGGAAAATGGAAAGGCTAGTGAAAGAGGGAAAGCGGCCATTGGCCGCATGAATGCCATGCATGGCCGTTTTCATATTCCCAATCAGGACTACCTCTATGTATTGTCTACTTTTATTTTTGAACCCATTAGGTGGATGGATAATTGGGGCTGGAGACCATTTACCTCGAAGGAAAAAGAGGCAATTTTTATCAATTACAGGGAGTTGGCCAGGCTTATGGGGATAAAGGACGTTCCTGATACCCTTTCCGAATTTGAATCTTTCAACATGTCCTACGAAAAGGAACATTTTGCATTTCACCCGCACAATAGGCTTCTGGGGCAAAAAACACTGGATTTGTTATTGGGCTTTTACCTTCCGCATTGGTTATTTGTGCCAGGAAGGCATGTCGCTTTCTGTCTGATGGATGCGCCGCTAAGGAAGGCCATGGGCTTCCCTGATCCACCAAGGGCATTACAACTACTGGTAAGGACAGGATTGAAAATCAGGGCTTTTGGTTTAAGCATAATGCCGGAAAGGAAAGTACCACGCTTAGGAACCCAAAGAAAACGGGATACCTATCCGAAGGGATACCAAATACCAGATTTAGGAACTTTTAATTCTTCCAAATAATTCCTATTACTCTTTTTCTTTCTTTATTTCCCGGTATGGACAGTTCCTGCAGGCATTGTTGCAGCAATAGCCCCTGAGCAAGTGGTACTCCCTTGTAAAAACCATAAAAGGACCCTCATAATAATAGTGAATACCTTCCTGTAGTAAATGAGCTGGTGGAATACGGTTTTTGCTGCCCATCGCTATTTGATACGGTAGTCCAGTTTCATGGTTATGGAGGCAGTTTTAGCTTTTGAAGAAGTATTAAAAGTACCTCCCCAGGAATAATCTTCTCCAGAATTTTGTCCCGTAATCTGAAAAATTCCCATATTGGCGGTGATAAGACCTCCCAGGGTAGTACCGGAATTTTCAGCGATTTTTTCAGCCCTTAACCGGGCATCTTCAGTCGCCTTTGAAATCAATTCAATTTTCAGGTCCGCCAATTGGGTAAAATAATACCGGGGGGCCTGGGAATAAAATTGTATCTCCTTATTGAGCAATTCGGTGATTTCACGGGCCATTTTTTCCACCTTTTCTACCTCTTTGGATTCTATGCTGATATTTTGGCTTAAAATATACCCCAGAAATGTTTCCCCCATATACCTTCCCTCATTGTTGTACTCCGCACGGGTATTTTGCCGGGTCTGTACGGCACTGAATACGATTTCTTCAGAGGCAATCCCTTTGGAATTGAGGTATTCTGTAACGGCTTTTCTGTCCTGTTCCAAACCCGAATAGGCTTCTCCTAAAGAATTGGCTTGCTTTTCGAAAAGACCTTCCCATACAATGAGGTCAGAAATAAAATCTGTCTCACCCAGTCCGGTAACGGAAATTTTGGTCTCTTCAAGGCTTCTTTTCCAGTAAGCATTGCCCAAAACAATTGCAGATCCCAGAATGGCCAGGGCGAAGATGATAGCTGTAAGGTGTTGTTTCATTTGCGAAAACAGTTTTTTGTAAATCTCGATAAAAACTAACGTATTTGGAATTTTTTCCCGGAATTAAATCTCTCTGAGGGAATTAGGAACTTCCTTTTGAATATAACATGACATTTATCATGTTTG
Source organism: Cyclobacterium plantarum (assembly GCF_011290685.1). GTDB lineage: Bacteria > Bacteroidota > Bacteroidia > Cytophagales > Cyclobacteriaceae > Cyclobacterium > Cyclobacterium plantarum. Next base: position 205,443 of record NZ_JAANYN010000002.1, on the reverse strand, counting down.
AGCCTAACCATATATCACTATTCTCTTTCTTCCCGTGATATAGATTTGTAAAAAAAAGGAAGGGCTCATGCAAACAAAGCTGGACACACAATTTTCTTTCCCCGGTGAAATCATTACCCCACATACTCACCTCCCTATGGGTCAGAACTTTGAAGCGGATATGGTAAAGGAACTTGTGGGGAAAAAATTAATACCCAATAGTTCTATTCAATTGTATACGGCTCATTTACCCAAAGTATTGGATTGGCTACATGGTTTGGATCATCCCAAAGCTCTGGAAAATGAACCCTGTGAAGTTCCTGTGCTCCTTTATGACCGGGAATTGTCTTTTGAACGCCTGCTTTTTCATTATGACGGAAGTCCGGCCTCGGCAAAGATCATCAGGCATTTTTTGACGCTTTTTGAAAATAATATCAAAAAAAGCAAGGCTACAATTATCTCACCGGCTTTTATCCCCAAATCCAAACAGAAAGAGGAGCAGGAAATCATACAGGAAGTAAATACCCATACTTCAGAAACCTCCTTTATCAAGTTTAACTTCAATAGAATAGGAGATTTTTGGTCTTACGCCGTCAAGCACCAATGCACCATTTTGGTCACCTCAAAAAATAATCAGGCGGATCTGGCCAAAGTACTGTTCCATTTTTACAAGGGAGGCATGTGGTATGACAGGCTTTCATTTTATTTGGCCATTTAAATCACTATATTAAATGATCTTTGTCATGTTTTTAGCTTTGAAGGTGAACTAAATTGCCGCCAAATGGAGAATACCTCTACCGAAAAGGAAAAAAAGCAACAAACAACCTGCTATCATTGTGGAGAACCCTGCGATAATGATGGACTTTACCATGATGGGAAGGATTTCTGTTGTTCCGGATGCAGGACGGTCTATGATGTACTGTCCGAAAACGATCTTTGTGATTACTACAATCTGGCAAATACTCCGGGCAACAATCAAAAAAACCGGGCAACAAGAGATAACCGCTTTGATTATCTGGATGATAAGGAGATTTCAGAGAAATTGATTGATTTCCGGGACGAGGACCAAACCCATGTCACTTTTTATGTACCCATGGTCCATTGTGCCTCCTGCATATGGCTGCTTGAAAATCTTAACCGTCTGGATCAGGGAATCATTTCCTCCAGAGTGGATTTTATCAAAAAAAAGGTGCAGGTCAAATTTCAGCAGGAATATATTGGACTGAAAGATATTGTGGCCCTTATGGCAGGAATAGGTTATGAGCCAGCAATAAATCTCTCTGACCTGAATGTAGGAAAAAGACCAAAAATGGACCGGAAGCTGATTTATAAATTGGCTGTAGCTGGTTTCTGTTTTGGCAACATGATGTTTTTCAGTCTTCCGGAATATTTTTCGGAGGCAGAACTATTGGGGCCTGGTTTCAAGAATCTATTTCGTTACCTGAATGTATTGCTTAGCTTACCGGTCTTTTTTTACGCGGCTACCGATTATTACCAATCTGCCTGGCTGGCGTTTAAAAACCGAACAGTAAATATGGATGTGCCCATAGCCATGGGAATCATTACCCTATTTGTATACAGTCTGGTTGGAATTTTCCTATTGGGCCAGGAAGGCTATTTAGATACCCTGGGAGGCTTACTTTTTTTCCTTTTGCTTGGAAAATGGTACCAGCAGAAGACTTTTGATACCCTTTCATTTGACAGGGATTATACCGCTTATTTTCCCATTGCGGTGACCAGATTAAAAAAGGATCAGGAGGAAGTAATTCCCCTTACAAAGGTTCAAGTGGGTGATATCATCAGGGTCAGAAATGAGGAGTTGGTGCCGGCCGATAGTATTCTATTAAACGAAGAGGCATCAATAGATTATAGTTTTGTAACAGGTGAGGAGGTGCCTGTCGGCCTGAAAAAAGGCTCACTGATTTATGCTGGAGGAAGGCAAAAGGGTCCTGCGATCAACCTTGCGGTGCAGAAATCCCCTTCCCAGGGTTATTTGACGGATTTGTGGAACCACGAAGCTTTTTCCAAGAGGGAGCAAAAAGATTCCCTTGCCTCTTTGGCCAACCGAATCAGTGGTAAATTTACCTTTACCGTATTGTTGATTGCCTTCAGCACTTTGCTGTATTGGAGCATGTATGACTTTTCCATGGGGATCAGGGCTTTTACAGCTGTTTTGATCATTACCTGTCCCTGCGCATTGGCCATGTCAACGCCATTCACATTGGGAAATATCATGCGTATTTTTGGAAAAAGTAGTTTTTATCTGAAAAATTCACAGGTAATCGAAAAACTTGCTGCGGTGGATACACTGGTTTTTGATAAAACAGGAACCCTCACTTCACCTGCCAATGCCAAAATAAGGTATGAAGGGGAAAAGCTTTCAGATGAAACACGAGGGGTTTTGAAAGCTTTGGTGAGTTATTCGGTTCACCCTTTGAGCAACCGGATAAACCGTTACCTGGGGCAGGTAAGCCCTGCTGATTTGGAGAAGGTGGAAGAAATTCCCGGTAAAGGCCTGACGGCCACCTATAAATCTCAGAGCATAGCGCTGGGAGCGGCGTCCTTAATGGAACTAAAGCCCGACGACGCTGTAAATTCCAGGGGCAATAAAGTTTACTTTTTTGTTGAAGGCGTTCATTTGGGCACCTTCTTTATAGACAGCGGTATCAGGAATGGTATGGGTAAAATGGTGCAGGAGTTAAAGAACAGATTCGACCTGCACCTGCTTTCAGGAGACCTGGACCATGAAAGACAAATCCTGGAAAGGGAGTTGGGCAATGAAATCCATATGTATTTTCAACAAAGCCCTGCTGATAAGCTGAGCCATATTGAACGTCTGCAACATTCCAGTAAGCAGGTGTTGATGGTAGGAGATGGATTAAATGATGCCGGAGCACTAAGGGTAAGCCAGGTGGGTATTGCCGTCACCGATAATATTTCCCATTTCAGTCCGGCCAGCGATGCCATTCTGGATGGAAAAAAACTCAGCCTTTTGCCTCAATTTCTGGATTTTGCGGATACCGGCAGGAAAGTTATAAAAGCCAGTTTTGTGCTTAGTTTTGCTTACAATGCGGTAGGTATTTACTATGCTGTTCAGGGTTTGGTAAGTCCTGTATTATGTGCTATTTTAATGCCTGCAAGCAGTATATCAGTGGTGTTGTTTACCACGGTGGTGACCAACTTGCTGGCATTCAGGAGAGGTATGAACCAAAAAGCCACTGAAAAATGGAAGTGATTTTTATATTGATAGGAATAAGTTTAGTAATGGCCGGATGTTTTTTATGGTTGTTTTTTAAAGCAATGAAAGGAGGTCAGTTTGACGACCAGCATACCCCGGCCATACGGATATTGTTTGAGAACAAAACAAAAAATAAAACAAATAAAAAAACACCTAATAAATCGGAGTGATATGTCAGGAACACTTGAACAATTTAGTTACGATAACAAGATCGTAAAGTACTTTGGTGCAGCTACCATAATATGGGGATTAGCAGGAATGCTGATCGGTGTGCTTGCTGCCACGCAGCTATTTCTGCCTGAGGCCAACCTGGGGAATCCCTACACAACTTTTGGCAGGCTCAGGCCATTGCACACAAATGCTGTGATTTTTGCATTTGTTGGGAATGCCATTTTTGCCGGTGTTTATTATTCCATGCCCCGGCTTCTGAAGGCTCCCATGTGGAACAAAACCCTGAGTTGGTTTCATTTTTGGGGCTGGCAGGCCATTATTCTTTCAGCGGTCATCACTCTTCCTTTGGGATTGACTTCTTCCAAGGAGTATGCAGAACTTGAATGGCCCATTGATATTGCCATTACCGTTGTCTGGGTGGCTTTTGGTGCCAATATGATTGGTACATTGATCAAGCGCCGGGAAAAGCACATGTATGTGGCCATTTGGTTTTACCTGGCTTCCTTCGTAACGGTGGCAGTGCTGCATATTTTCAATTCACTTGCCTTACCAGTCTCGCTATTCAAAAGTTATTCTGCCTATGCGGGTGTACAGGACGCTTTGGTACAATGGTGGTATGGACACAATGCCGTTGCGTTTTTCCTGACTACTCCCTTCCTGGGACTTATGTATTATTATCTCCCAAAGGCAGCAAACAGGCCGGTTTATTCCTACAAGCTTTCCATCATACATTTTTGGTCCCTGATTTTTATTTATATCTGGGCAGGTCCCCATCATTTGCTTTACACGGCCTTGCCGGAATGGGCGCAGGTATTGGGTGTGGCCTTTTCAATCATGTTGATAGCTCCTTCCTGGGGAGGTATGGTGAATGGACTCTTGACCCTTAGAGGGGCTTGGGACAAGGTCAGGGTAGACCCGGTATTGAAATTTATGGTGGTAGCCGTTACGGCTTATGGTATGGCGACCTTTGAAGGCCCCCTGCTTTCCCTTAAAAATGTCAATGCCATTGCCCACTATACCGATTGGATAGTAGCCCATGTGCACATTGGTGGATTGGGCTGGAATGGTTTTCTGACTTTTTCCATGCTGTATTGGTTATGGCCAAAAATGTGGAAAACCAATTTGTATTCTGTCAAATTGGCCAATACCCATTTCTGGTTAGGTACCATGGGCATCCTTTTTTATGCGCTGCCCATGTATGTGGCTGCATTAACACAAAGTTTGATGTGGAAAGAGTTTGGAGATGCGGGTCGGTTGGCTTATCCCAATTTTCTGGAAACAGTCATTCAAATTGTTCCGATGTATATGCTACGTGCTTTTGGGGGACTCCTTTATTTATCAGGTGCCATTTTGATGGTTTACAATTTGGTCAAAACGGCCGCATCCGGTTCCTTCCAGGAAGAAGAGGCCGATGAAGCGCCTGCCCTGGCCAGGCACGTTTCCACTAAGGGTGAGTTTTGGCACAGGGCCTGGGAAAGAAAGCCTGTGTTTTTTACCATCCTGGCAACCGTTGCGATTCTTATTGGCGGAGTAGTGGAAATCATTCCAACGATTCTGATCAAATCCAATGTGCCTACCATTAGTAGTGTTACACCTTATACACCATTAGAACTGCAGGGGAGGGATTTGTATATCTCCAATGGTTGTGTGGGCTGTCATTCTCAAATGATCCGGCCATTTCGATCTGAAACGGAGCGTTACGGAGAATACTCCAAAGCGGGTGAATTCGTATATGACAGGCCGTTTCTATGGGGTTCAAAACGTACTGGTCCTGATTTACACCGGGTAGGAGGTAAATATCCGGACAGCTGGCATTACCACCACATGGTGGACCCAAGGACCATGTCACCAGGATCCCTAATGCCTCCCTATCCATGGATGACCACCAATATCATGGATCACAGTAATATCGGCGCAAAGATCAGGACCATGCAAAAATTAGGTGTGCCCTACCCTGAAGGATATGATGAAACGGCCATCAATGATCTTCAGCAGCAGGCCGGCGAGATTGTAGCAGGCCTTCAGGAATCAGGAGTGGAAGTATTGCCTGATTCCGAAATTGTAGCCCTTATTGCTTATTTACAGCGGCTGGGTACAGATATCAGTAAAAGCACAGCCACAAATCCTTAAACCTTAATTATCATGCAAAAAGAAATTTTAAGATCTATAGAAAACATTGAAATCTATCCGATCATCTCCCTGCTGATATTCGTGATTTTCTTTGTCAGTATGTTTTGGTGGGTAATTCGCGCAGACAAGGGATACATTGACAAAATGAAAGAGATGCCTTTAAAAGATGAACATCAAAAAGATAAAAGCTATGAAAACGTTTAAATGGATTGGAGCTACTTTGACAGGCATGCTTTTGTCTTTTCCCGGTTTGGCTCAGGAAGCAGAAGGAAGCTGGACTGCCCAGATGCAGCAACTGGATAGTAGCCAAATGACATTGTTACTGATTATCGGCGTGGTGCTGTTGTTGATTGTCATCATCATGGGGGTCATGCTGTACTTACTTTCTTTTTTAATGACTGTTATCAGGCAGGACAATCCTGCACTGGCGGCACAACCTTCCTGGTGGGATAATTTTAAGGAAAAATTTGTCACCGGCAAAATGAAGCCCATTGAGCAGGAAGCAGATATACAGCTGGATCACAGTTATGACGGAATTGTAGAACTCGATAATTTTATGCCTCCATGGCTGGCCTATGTATTCTATTTAAGCATTGGTTTTGCGATAATTTATTTTGTCAACTACTCCGTCCTGGGAATAGGCAAAACACAAATGGAAGAATATGAAGAAGAGTTGGCCATTGCCGCCATGGAAGAAGAGGCCAGGGGAGAATCCATGTTGGCTTCCATTGATGAAAATACCGTAGAATTTGATGCCACTACATCCAGCATTGAAGCCGGAGCAGAATTGTATGCCGGTAATTGTTCCGCCTGCCATGCCATGGATGGAGGAGGAGGAGTAGGCCCAAATCTGACAGATGAGTATTGGATTCATGGAGGAGACATCAAGGATATATTTTCAGTGGTAAAATACGGCGTGGTGGAAAAGGGCATGATCCCCTGGCAGGACCAGCTGAGCCCGGAACAAATGCAGCAGGTATCAAGCTATATACTTACCCTTAAAGGCACCACACCGGCCAATCCCAAAGAGCCGCAGGGAGAAAAATATGAACCTGTCATAGAGGAGCCGCTGGACGCGCTTGGAGAAGATGAACTGGGTGCAGAACCTGCAGAATAATGATTAAACCGCTGGACCAGCGTTTAAAAACCTGATCCAGCGGTTACCTTCAATGTTGAAATTGCGTTAAATAAAATGGCAAATAAGAACGAAAATCTCCAACCGGAAAAATTCAGAGATTCCCTGGGTACTGTCAATAAAGAAGGCGGTCGAAACTGGGTATATCCCAAGAAGGTTTCCGGTAAATTTTACCAATGGAGAACGTATTTTTCCTGGTTGTTGCTGGGTATTTTATTTGCTGGGCCATTTATTCAGGTAAATGGTCGACCCTGGTTGTTGTTCAATATATTTGAGCGTAAGTTTATTATTTTTGGTGCCGTCTTCTGGCCTCAGGATACCTATCTGCTGATTTTTTTACTGCTGATCTTTGTGGTCTTTATCATTTTATTTACCGTGGTATTTGGTCGTGTGTTTTGTGGCTGGGCCTGCCCGCAAACCCTGTTTATGGAGATGGTTTTCCGCAAAATCGAATATTGGATAGAAGGAGATGCCAACCAACAGCGGAAACTTAATGCCATGCCCTGGAATGGCGAAAAGGTCAGGAAGAAATCCCTGAAAATGTCCATTTTCATTTTGATTTCACTGCTCATTTCCCATACTGTGATGGCCTATCTGATCGGTATAGATCAGGTGAAGGAAATTGTCATGCAGCCTCCCACAGAAAACCTGGCGGGTTTTTTAGGTCTGATAGCTTTTACGGGGATATTTCTTTTTGTCTTCTCCTGGTTCCGGGAGCAGGCCTGTATCGTGGTATGTCCCTATGGCAGGCTGCAGGGGGTCATGCTGGACAACCAATCCATCAATGTAAGCTATGATTATGTAAGGGGTGAACCAAGAGGACCAATAAGGAAAAACAAACAAGAAGACCAGGCATTGGGAGATTGCATAGACTGTACCCTATGTGTTCAGGTTTGCCCCACAGGTATAGATATAAGGAATGGTGTACAAATGGAATGTGTCAACTGTACCGCATGTATGGATGCCTGTGATGAGGTAATGGAAAAGGTGGAGCGACCAAAGGGTTTGATCCGCTATGCTTCAGAAAACAGCATACAAAAAGGAACTTCTAAATTGATAACGGGAAGGGTAAAGGCTTATTCAGCCATATTGCTCTTATTGATCTCCGGATTTGTTGGATTGCTAAGTACCAGGACCGATCTTGGTGCCACAGTGACCCGATTCAGAGGAATGACCTATCAGGAGCGGGAAGGTGATAAAATCAGTAATCTCTATGAACTGACGCTGATCAATAAAACCTTTGAGCAACAAGCGGTGGACCTGGTACCAGAAGATCCAACCATTACCCTGGAGAGAGTAGGGGATACCGACTGGAATCTGGAAGGACAGACCAAATTTGAAGGGCGGTTTTTTCTGGTCAAAGCTCAGGCTGACATGCAGGTGCCCCAGGAAAGTATCGTGCTTTTACTACAGCAAAATGGAGAAACCATAGATGAAATTGAAACCAATTTTATGGGGCCCGTAAAAAAATAGTTTAACTAAAAACCAAACAAAATGAATTGGGGAAATGGAATAGTATTGGTCTTTGTAGTATTTGTAGCGATCATGGCAACCATGGTGACCATCTGCATGAAGCAAGATGACCTGCACCTGGTTACAGAGAATTATTACGAAGAAGAAATAAAATACCAGGAACATATAGATAAAGTCAGTAATTCTCTGGAGTCCTCCAAGGAGGCCATGAGCTTTGATGCCCAGGCAAAAATGCTGGATTTAAACCTTCCGGTAGGAGCAAAAGGAGAACTTCACTTGTTCAGGCCTTCCGATGCCAGAATGGATAAGAAGATAGATGTCAATATTAAGGATACCGAAGTCAATACCGTGGATTTAAACAGCCTTTCTCCGGGTTACTGGAGGGTTAAATTAAGTTGGGAAAGGGATGGAGTTGGTTTTTTTGAAGAAAAGAAAATAGACCTGTAGCATGCTTTGGACAGCCTTTTTATGGGGTTTTTTGGGGTCTTTTCACTGCATAGGTATGTGTGGTCCCATCGCTTTGGCATTGGCTGGCAAAGACAGGAACAAATACCTGCTCAACAAACTCCTTTACAACTCAGGCAGGACCCTTACTTATTCTTTATTAGGAGGATTGGTAGGTTTGCTTGGTTTTTCCCTTGCCCTGGCAGGAATCCAACAATGGCTCTCTATTCTTATGGGGGCGGTGATTATTGGGATGGCTTTTTTTTACAGAAAATCTGAAAAATGGGTCTCAGGTTCATGGCTTGCCGCTGGCATGATTCGGTTGAAATCCAGGCTAGGAAGCTCCATTAAAAGAGGAGGCCCCAAAGCATTTTTTATTTCCGGTATTCTGAATGGTTTTTTGCCCTGTGGTATGGTTTATATGGCTTTACTCGCCTCCCTGGCCATGCAGGGTCCGGTTTCGGGTATGGTTTACATGTTGTTTTTTGGATTGGGCACTATTCCTGTAATGGTGCTTTTGATGCTGTCCAAAAACATATTTTCTTTTGGATTCAGACTGAAAATGAATCGGCTTCTACCTTATTTTGCGCTGTTTATTGGTGTTCTATTTGTCATCAGAGGAATGGGTTGGGGCATACCTTTTTTAAGCCCTGCTTTGGGTTTTCCCAAAACGGAAGTTACAGAAATGCTTGATGGCAATATCACACATTGCGACTGATATTTGATTCATTACCAAATATTAACCTTGTCATCGGGTCCCTTCTCATTTTTTCTAAACAGGTGATAGACCAGTGCAAATTCATGGGTTTGTCCCGGTAGCAAGTAACTCCGGTTTGCCGGGAATTCAAAAATATATCCAAGCCGGATTCTATCAAATAACACTCCAAATTGAAGGTTACTGGCATAATCAAACCGATGTCCTCCTCCAATCCAGATTTTATCCATGAGTAAGGTCTTGACGTTAAATTCAAGGTTATCCGGTAAACCTTCCTGGCTGCGATAAAATCCATTTATAATTAGGGATGCCTGAGGAGATAATGCTTCCCTAAACCCAGCCTGAATGATATAAACCACTGGTTTTCCATCCATGAACTCTTCACCCCCTGAAATGCGACCCTTATTCACATTGTGCATCGCATAGGAGAGATAATAGGATTTATGGGTCAATGCCAAACCCAAATTAAAATCGAAAATCTGCATGTCCGAAAACCCGCCCAGATACTGACCAATCAAAGGATCCCCTGCTTGTTCACTGGTTAGCGCATTGCCATCCAGCCGGATGGTTTGATAATTCAAACCCGCACCTAATCTCAACTGATGACTGGATGTCAGTCTTACCCTGCTGGCATAGGCTGCTAAAAATTCAGTTTCTTTGAATGCCCCATAAGTATCGTGCAATAGATTAATGCTGTAAGCATTCTTGCCCATTAGAGCGGGATCCTCTATTCCTTTCCCTTCAGAAAAATCCATTTCAGCACTGATGAAATAGGTCTTTGGCGCTCCTTCCATACCCGACCACTGGTTTCGGACATAACTCCTGATGGTACTACCTTCATATCCAGTCAATCCGGGGTTGAAATAACTTTGAAAATGACTGAACTGACTGATGTATTTTCTCGATTGTGCCTGTAGCTGTAATGTTTGTGAAAATAGGAAAACAAATGTCAGGTAAGCTATGGACTTCATTTGAATCTTACTCATAATTGACTTGGTTAATCTCTAAAAATAGTTAATACACCCCTACGTACTTCGCCGGATTCTCCGGTACTGATTACCCAGAAATAAGTACCTGTCGGCAATGCATTGCCGAAAAATGTACCATCCCACAATTCATCCGGATTTTCAGTATAAAAGACCCTTTTACCACTTCTTTCATAAACGGCTACTTTCCCGCCCTTAAAGTATCTCAAACCTTTTATTCCCCATGAATCGTTGAAACCATCTCCGTTTGGAGTAAAGGTGTTTGGCACGTTGATTTCCCTGAGGGCAACCCGAAGTCGGTTCAAAGTGAAGGTTTCGTAAATAATATTTCCAGCGCGGTCCGTACTGCTTACTTCCACGGTAAATGTGGTTTTTCCCGGTAAGGCATCCTGACTGTTCCAATAAAGCTCATTACCTGAAATACCGAAGTACTGGTTATCGGCTGCTGAGCCCGACAACCCATACACATGCACATTGTCCTGTGGATCCTGGGTGCTTAAAGTGCCAACGGCTGTGCCCGGTTCAATATTGGCTGGAAAATCTTCCGTCGAAATATTAATCCCCAACGGAAAGGCTTTGTCTTCCACCAGAATGCTAAGGCTCGGCTCCAATTGATTAGGGTTTTGAATATTGCCCAGTTCAAGGCTGCCTTTGTACTGGAACAATCCTGCTACCCTGGTATCCAATACAGGAATGATCCATTCAACCGGAATAGTTACTTCCTGCCCGTTACTCAGGTGGACGGCAATTTCTTCCGGTAATGCCAGGCTTTCCAACGGGCTGTTCCAGGGGATGGATATCAGGTCCGGATCATCAATCGCCAACAGATTTAAATCTAAAAGATTGATTTCAAATCCGGTACTACTTTCATTGCCTTCGGCATCTGTTGCCAGCAATTGCACCTGTATCTTTTCCGCCTGGTCAAACCTTGTTCCGGCAGCGGGAGATTGAATAAACCGGACCAAACTACAATTATCCTGGGCGGTTGCCACCTGGGTAAAATCCGGCAATTGGTAGGAGCCGTTCAAATATACGGTTTCGTCTTCAGGAACCCCTTCAATAATGGGGGATGTGTTGTCTTTGATGATTACTTCCTGCGTCTGGCTGGTAAGGTTTCCACCCAAATCCACAAAGGTCCAGGTAACCAGGGTATTTTCCCGGATGGGGAGATTTCTGTCTGGTGTTCCAATAATTATTCCTCCACAATTATCTTCAGCTGTTGGGGTTTCCCATGATTCCAATTGGCATTCAGAATGCAATACCGGAAGAGTGGGCAGCATGGGTATAGGTGGAGTTTGGTCCTTCACAGTCAAAATGGTATTGGAAGTAAATGTGTTTGCGTTCACATCCACAACACTTACCTCAATTTCCTGTTCTCCCAAATCGGTACAGTCGAAATTTACCTTGTCAAGATATACCATTTGTCCTGCTGCCAGGGTTTGATCAAGCAAGTTCGCAGGGTCTGCCATCGCATTTCCTGTTTCATCAAGTATCAAAATATGGGGTTTGACACGCGGAAGAATTTGGAAAGGCGCTCCGGAAAAAAGGACTTGATAATTGTCACCGGCACTCAGGTCGCCTTCCGTAATGGCATAGCTTCCCACATTTTCACCCGGCTCCCTGTTCAATGAACCGGTAAGCAATGTCTCGTCATCTCCTGCTACAAAACCGCTGCTGGCAAAACTGAAATCAGGATCGGCCTGTCCATAAACTTTTGCCTGACCGGCATTGACAGTAATAATCAAAGTCTGCGGGCTAATGGCAAAATCCGCAGCAGTAAAGGCTATAGTATAATTGACACCGGCACTCAGGTTTCCTGTTGTGATGGCATAGCTTCCCACATCTTCACCAGGCTCCCTGCTCAATGAACCGGTAAGCAGTGACGCATCATCCCCGGCTACAAAACCGCTGCTGGCAAAACTGAAAACCGGGTCGGCTTGTCCATAAACTTTTGTCTGATCGGCATTGGCCGTGATAGACAAGGTCTGAGGGCTAATGGCAAAATCCGCAGCAGTAAAGTCGATTGTATAATTGTCTCCGGCACTCAGGTCGCCTTCCGTAACGGCATAGCTTCCCACTTCCTCACCGGGCTGCCTGCTTAATGAACCGGTAAGCAGTGACGCGTCATCTCCGGCTACAAACCCGCTGCTGGCAAAACTGAAATCCGGATCGGCCTGTCCATAAACTTTTGCCTGACCGGCATTGGCAGTGATAATCAAAGTCTGCGGGCTAATGGCAAAATCCGCAGCAGTAAAGTCTATGGCATAATTGTCTCCGGCACTCAGGTTGCCTTCCGTAATGGCATAGCTTCCCACATCTTCACCAGGCTCCCTGCTCAATGAACCGCTAAGCAGTGACGCATCATCTCCAGCCACAAACCCGCTGCTGGCAAAACTGAAAACCGGGTCGGCCTGTCCATATGATTTTGTCTGACCGGTATTGGCACTGATAAGCAAGGTCTGTGGAGAAATGGTAAAATCCGCGGCAGTAAAGGCTATAACATAATTGTCACCGGCACTCAGGTTTCCTACCGTAATGGCATAGCTTCCCACATCTTCACCAGGCTCCCTGCTCAATGAACCGGTAAGCAGTGACGCATCATCTCCAGCTACAAAACCGCTGCTGGCAAAACTGAAAACCGGGTCGGCTTGTCCATAAACTTTTGTCTGATCGGCATTGGCCATGATAGACAAGGTCTGTGGGCTAATGGCAAAATCTGCGGCAGTAAAGGCTATGGCATAATTGTCACCGGCACTCAGGTTGCCTTCGGTAATGGCATAGCTTCCCACATCCTCACCTGGCTCCCTGCTCAATGAACCGGTAAGCAATGTCTCGTCATCTCCTGCTACAAAACCGCTGCTGGCAAAACTGAAAACCGGATCGGCCTGTCCATAGACTTTTGCCTGACCGGCATTGGCAGTGATAATCAAAGTCTGAGGGCTAATGGCAAAATCTGCGGCAGTAAAGGCTATGGCATAATTGTCTCCGGCACTCAGGTTTCCTACCGTAATGGCATAGCTTCCCACATCTTCACCAGGCTCCCTGCTCAATGAACCGGTAAGCAGTGACGCATCATCTCCAGCTACAAAACCGCTGCTGGCAAAACTGAAAACCGGGTCGGCTTGTCCATAAACTTTTGTCTGATCGGCATTGGCCATGATAGACAAGGTCTGTGGGCTAATGGCAAAATCCGCAGCAGTAAAGGCTATGGCATAATTGTCTCCGGCACTCAGGTTGCCTTCGGTAATGGCATAGCTTCCCACATCCTCACCTGGCTCCCTGCTCAATGAACCGGTAAGCAATGTCTCGTCATCCCCGGCTACAAAACCGCTGCTGGCAAAACTGAAAACCGGATCGGCCTGTCCATAGACTTTTGTCTGGTCGGCATTGGCCGTGATAATCAAAGTCTGAGGGCTAATGGCAAAATCAGCAGCAGTAAAGTCGATTGTATAATTGTCACCGGCACTCAGGTTTCCTACCGTAATGGCATAGCTTCCCACATCCTCACCTGGCTCCCTGCTCAATGAACCGGTAAGCAATGTCTCGTCATCCCCGGCTACAAAACCGCTGCTGGCAAAACTGAAAACCGGATCGGCCTGTCCATAGACTTTTGTCTGGTCGGCATTGGCAGTGATAGACAAAGTCTGTGGGCTAATGGCAAAATCAGCAGCAGTAAAGTCGATTGTATAATTGTCACCGGCACTCAGGTCGCCTTCCGTAATGGCATAGCTTCCCACATTTTCTCCCGGCTCCCTGTTCAATGAACCGGTAAGCAATGTCTCGTCATCTCCTGCTACAAAACCGCTGCTGGCAAAACTGAAAACCGGATCGGCTTGTCCATAAACTTTTGCCTGACCGGCATTGGCCGTGATAGACAAAGTCTGTGGGCTAATGACAAAATCTGCTGCAGTAAAGTCTATGGCATAATTGTCACCGGCACTCAGGTCGCCTTCCGTAATGGCATAGCTTCCGACATTCTCTCCGGGTTCCCGGCTCAATGAACCTGTAAGCAGGGTTGCGTCTTCACCAGCTACAAAACCGCTACTGGTAAAGTTGAATGGCGGCTCCGGTTGCCCATAGATTTTCGAAATACCTTCCGAAGCAGAAATAGAGAGGGCTTTGGGAGAAATTGTGGCCAATGCACTTGGAGCTCCGGTTAAACTTAAACTGTAATTTCCTGCTGCTGTGCCGCTTAAATCGGCCGAAACGATGGTAACTACCTTGTCATTTCCCCTTTGAGGATCTGAAAACTCAATTACCAAATTGCTCAAAACAACATCATCTCCGGGCAGGGGACTTGTAAGTATCAGCTCATTACCAAGTATAAGGGCATTGTTGGTTCCGTCATATATTTTGTTTTCAGCAGTGAATGATCCTCCTATAGTCAGCTCTTGTTTTTCCGTTGTAAAGCTTTCTTCCTGACCAAATGAAGTTCCGGCTGCATTGCTTGCATATGCCCTGACATAATAAGTGGCATTTGGATTCAGGCTGGAAACCAGACTGGAGAATACTCCTGTACCACTACCCAGGAGTATTTTGCTGTCTGAAAGATCCGGGTTGCCTGAAGTGTTGTATACAAGTCCTCTTTCGGTAACAGGGCTGAATTGCTCGCTACTCACTTCCCCTCCTAAACTGGCAGCATTCGCTTCTATTCCAGCAGGTATTGCAGTGCTTACCAGCGGAAGCGTATAAACGGGTCCCTGGTAATCAGATTTTACCGGATTCCCCGTGTTGATGCCATCTCCGGGGGTAATTTCAAAACTTATAAATCGGCCAAGAAAAGCCGGAATAATAGTCAGGTTTATACCGTTTTCTCCGGCTATAACTTCCTCGTTTGTCCCAGCCGCATCATCTGCCAACCACCATTGGATGCTGCTGCCTGATTCAGTGTCATTTTCAGCATCGGAATAGGAGTATTGCCCCAATAGATTACCCCCTTCGATAAGGGAACCGGTAAAACTTACATTGGAAGCAAGGGGTGGAGCATTGGGAGCAATTACCTGTATGGTCAAAGTGTTGTTTGCTGTCAGGGACCCTCCACTTCCGGTATTACCCTGGTCATCAATTTCGATAGAAAGAATAGCTTCACCAACAAAATCTGTGGTACTCGTGAATACCATCCCTTCCAATGCATTGTTAATGGAGGCCAGGTTTCCGGAGAATTGCATGTTGGAATTATCCGTACCTGAACCCAGCACAAAGGTCAATCCTGAAATATCAGCCAGATCCAAAGTGCCATTGCTGACCGTCAAATCTACCATTAATGAATTGTCGCCCACATCTGCATCACTTACTGAAATGGCGTTTCCATTTGTGGCATTGAAAGTCAAAGGCTGATTGGAAATGACTTCATCGTTTGATGGAAGAACCACTTCGGGAGCATCATTGACAGCTTCAATGGCTAACTGCAGGTTGTTTATCCCATTGGCAGGTTCAGATAGTCCCCCATTTTCATCTTCTACTATGATGGATATGATCCTTACATTTTCAATTCCCCCTAAAGTAGGATCTTCGGAATCAGAGCTAAAGGAAAGGGTCCTCAAAATGGAAGTATAGGTGCCGGCATCTGCTGTTCCCGTTAGCTCAAGGGTATTGGCGTCAACTTCCTGCAGGCTAAGGGGAGAGGGATCTCCAAGGCTGAGATTGTCTCCAGAAATCACACCTGTTCCCCTAATCTGAATAACGGCGCGAACCAATTGGTCTCCGTCAGCATCAGAAATCGCTATCGTTTCCGCAATCAAAAGGCTGGACGCATTTTCCTGATAAGGGGGTGAATTGAATACATCCGGGCTGACTTGGGGGATGGTATTGATAAATTTTGTACTTTGAGCAGTTGCCTCAGCACCCTCATTTCCCGAAATATCAGTTAAGGTCACACTCAAAGTAACCGTTCCATTGGACAGGCCTGTTAAATCAATCCCGTTTACCATTTCTTCAGCACCAGAAATTGTTCCAGAACCGGTTACGACTGTACCCCCGCCTGAGCTTGTAAATGAATAATTATAGGTACTTCCCAATTCAGCCCCGGAAAAAGTAAAACTAACCTGATCCTGATTGGTCTCTCCGATAGCATCCTGATCAATTTGCACTGTATACCCTGCTGGAGCAGTATTATCCGTACAAAAATCAAAGTTGTCAAGTGCGAGATAGGTAAAATCTGCTCCTGGTTCGAGTATTAATTCATCAATCAGTACATCTGAGAAATCTGAAGCACCCGCCGTTTCAAAGTCAAGTGTGAAATAGCCACCTGTGGATCCGAAATCATCAGGAAATCCGGTGGTTTTCTGGAACGTGTATAATGTATTGCCATTCAGTTTTCCTGTTACTGTCAGGGTACCGTCGTTGGTAGGGCTTACTCCGGATGGGAATGAAGATAGGTAAAGACCTATTCTATTCACTGTTACCGGTGTTGCTGTCGACTGTATTCCATACGGTCCGGTTCCGGAATTTTCCAGATATTTGGCGGAAGCATTTGCTCCAAAACCTATGCGGTTCTTCACTGCCCAATTTCCTGTTAGACTGAAATTAAGACCGTTTCCGGAAAAGGTTACGGCGCCGTCGGTTTCATCCTCAAAGGACTCCGAAAAGCAGGCTCCAACCAAATGAATTTGCCCGTTCAGGTATTCAAGCGGGCCAGAATTGTTTAGGGCATCAGCGATATCTGTTCCACCATTTAATTGCAGCTGCAAGGATCCCTCCCCTGAAATCCCCGTTACCTCTACCTGAAAAGTACTTCCCGTGCCATTAATTTGATTCAAAGTCCCGGCAGCTATTCCCGTGCGCACTAAAGTGAAATCATCCAGACTTACATTCAAGGCGTTTTCATCAAATTGAACGATATAAGTTATCGAGGTTGCTGTACTACCTGGATTTCCATCCAGAAGTATACGTTGTACTGCCGGAGCTGCAGTGTCGGTATCTGGTACTTCCTGGCAAAAGTTGAAATTATCTATCAATAATTCCACAAATCCATCTGCTATGGTAAATTCAACTTCATCTACATTGGTGTTTCTGTAATTTTGATCCCCAGCTGTGGAAAAGTCAAGGGTAAAAAAACCACCATTTTGAGTCGTATTTACAGGAAATCCGCTTGTTTTTAATATTGTAAAGACCGTATTGCCATTGTTTTTTCCGGTGATAGTTAATGTTCCGGATGCGGTTGGATTATCGCCATTGGACAAATCGGACAAAAACAGGTCTACAGTATTCATTGTGAAAAGGCTGGAAGAACTGATGGAAAAAGTCCCGGCCATACTGTTGTTTTTGATAAAATCATTTGAGTTTCCTGCGCCAAAGCCCAGGCGGCTTTCACTCTCCAGACCCGTACTTAATGAGAATGAAAGACCATTGCTGGAGAAATTGCTGCTTGCATCAGGGAGGCTTTCCATATTTTCTAAAAAACAAGCACTTACAGAATGGGTATTGCCGGATGAAAATGCAGGGACACCGCTGGTATTGTCCTCATTTGTAATATTGGTGCCTGATTTCAGATCCAACCGTAGGAATCCCTCTCCGCTGATGGCATTGACGGTTACCTGGTAACTGTTGCCGCTACCACTGATAGCTGCCAGGCTTCCGGTAGTTCCGGAAGTGATCAGGGAAAAGTCATCCAGACTGACATTAAGTGCGGTTTTAGAAAAATTGACTGTGAAAGTGACGGACTCCGAAGTGGTGGGAGGAGCCCCGTTCAGCGTTATTCCTGTAACAAGGGGTGGATCTTCATCCAAAGGTGAAAAAGGAGGGCCAGTAGTTACATGGTCAAGAAAGTTGTAGATGTCATCTGCATTGATCCGGATTTCATCCACTTCATAAAAATCCGGGTCGTTATCGAATGTTTTCAGCCCATCTGTTGCTGAATTGAAAGCAATGGGTTTGGGAGAACCTATAAGACTTCCGGCTCGATAGGCACTAATGGTACCGGTGGTAGAAGCACCCACGCCACCTTCCTGAAGAAAAATACTGATAAACTGAAATAGTGAGCCGTCGGTTTTTTGAATGGACCATTGTTTGATCCCTCCCGGCTGAATGTTGGAATCATTTAAGGCAACAGTGCCTTGGTATCCTTCTGTTTCGGTGGCTTTTATACCGGAATTGGGCGTAGCATTGGCTTCTTTGGTAACCGAAAAGCTCAAACCGCCATTGTCATACGTTTCTCCAAATGTTCCAATGTAATTTGTGATCTCATTGAAGGTAACTGTTGTACTTTGGGCCCTGATTTGTTGGCAACTAAAAAATAACAGTATAAGAAGAAGTAAATTCTTTAAAAGTAGCTTCATGGCAGTAAAAGTTTTGAATCAAAAGAAAAGAATTCCCCGAAAAAATGTACGGGGAATTCTTTTCAGGTTAACTAGCTTCGGGAAGGAAAGATACCCTGTATGCAGATAATAAAGTTTACTCCGGAATAAGGAGGCGTATGATCAAATGCCTGGCTTTGACCCGCAATACCAACCGCTTGTGCATTCATGGTGGTGTTGGCGGAATTATCATAGGCATTTACAGCCACTGGAGGATTCGACCGGTCTATTTGTACCTGACTCAAAGCAGGAAATGTATTCTGTGGTGTGTTTGTGTTGCCTGCACCTGAATTGGCTGAGAGGGTATGGTTATGAGCAGGCAAATTTGCTACTGTTAGGGTGGTGGTTTCCCAGCCCCCTTTCTCGCCCAATTGCCTGGTGGATAGCCCCGGTCCCTGACCAGGCCCTATAGGAACCCTTCCCCTAAGATCTGGCAAAGCAAAAGTGGTTCTTCCATCTCCACCGTAAGTTGTTCCTAAGATGGAAAATAAAGCCTGGTTTTGATTGATGGGTAAAAGTTGTCCATTACAGAAAGCATAGCCTCTGGGAGCGAAGTTTCCGGCGAACATTTTAATAACGCCAATTAGTTCTTCCATGGTAATATTTTGAATTTTAGTTAATGATTATTATGAAACTAAAGGTAAATTAAAAAATTAGAATTTTTATCTATTTAATTTGCTAATTTTCACATATTTAATTTTGTATCTAAGAAAAGGCTTTTCAAAATACTTAAAATGTTAAATATATTTAAAAAAATTTTTTAAACTAATTTTAATATTTATTATATCCTGTATAATGTAGTGTTTATTTTGAGTATATATAATTAATCAAAATTATGAATGGTTGTTTTTAGCTGTGTTTGCGTAATCACGAACGAAAAATAATTAACTGGGAAGATGGCCATTTTGTAAATGGGAATGTATTTGTTTTCAAAGAGCCCCAATACCTGACTTCGATTCTGGTTGCCATTTATTTTGCCAGGCAATACCTTACTTAAACCCGAAAATTAAACAACTAAAAGGCATTAGATTCTCTTTTGTGTGTTTAAAACGCTTTAAATTCAGCCACTTTTCTTCCCTCTTTGTGTTCACTGAAGGGTTTGCTGCAACTTGCTTTCCAAAGTGATTTCCCTGGGTTTCGAATCCTGATACTTAATCCGGTGTAAAATGGACACAGGAAATTCAGGTTCGTCTTAATTTTTCAGGTAAAAGGTTAAGGGATAACAGTTTACAGATCCAGAATAAGTACATATGTTCACGCACCAGTTCCTTCCCAAGTATAAAAAAGTATTATCCGTTTATGGATGGTTAGCATAGATTTAACGAATCATCTACATGCTTTGGTGTCAGAGCAGCATGTTCATTATTTGGCTGTCCAGCCTCCATCCACCGTAAGCATTGATCCCGTCATGTAGCTGGCGGCTTTACTGGCCAGAAAAATGGCGGCTCCCTGAATTTCGTGTAATTCTCCCCACCTGCCAAATGCTGTTGCTCCAATGATAAACTCTTTGGTCGCAGGATCATCCGCAACTGGAATATTCATTTCAGTCAGGAAAGGACCGGGGCAAATGGCGTTCACATTGATGTCAAAGGGTGCCAATTCCAGTCCCAGTGCCCGTGTCATTTGCACCACCGCACCCTTACTTGAAGTATAAGGCGTCCTATTGGCCAATCCAACCAGGCCAAGTGTGCTAGCCAAATTGATGATTTTACCGGATTTGGCCTCCTTCATGTGAGGGACCACTGATTTGACGCACAGCCATGTTCCCGTCACATTAACGGCCATCACCTGATTAAAATCTTCTAAACTAACATCATTTATTCCTCCCCGGATATTGATCCCTGCACTGTTGATCAATATATCGATTTTGCCAAAGGATTTTAAGGCAAAATCAGTCATGGCTTCTACCTGTTCTTTATCTGTGATATCCGCAGCAAATGAAAGCGCTTCAACGCCAAATGCCTCTTTTAGGGCATCAGCACTTACCTGCCCATCTTTTTCCTTGCGGTTGACGATGAGCAAATCTGCCCCTGCAGAGGCCAATCCGGCAGCCATTGCCAAACCAAGCCCCTTGGAGCCGCCGGTGATTATGGCTTTCATACCGCTCAAATCAAACAATTTTATTCCCGGGAGATTTTCTTTCATAATGGTGATTATTTATTCAAAAAGCGATTAAAATGAACAGGCTTGTTGCATTTGCCCCGGTTTAATAAATAGTGTATTGGCCCTGTTTTGACAAATGAACGAATAAGTACCTTGTATGCTGACTAAATTTACTAGGGGAAAAGTTAAGCATTTTATCCCCAAATCCATAAAACAAGTACATAATCAGCTGGTCTTAAGGTTGAGTACCATTACCAAAAGATTTCATTAACAAGCTGTTAATCAAAAAAAACTGATTCGTTTCAGTCGATCGGGAGCGCATCAGACCGATTGACAGGCCAGTTAAATTTGACTAAAGAAAAAAGTATTAAAGCTTCAAAAAACATAAACTTTCCTTAATTGTTGTTTAAAAAAACTATTTTTGCCAGTCTATATGGTGTAGTAATTGTATTTATCAGTCTTAAACTTATGATCAAATTTATTTCCTTTAAACAAATATGCGGGTGGCTATCAGCAGGTTTTTTTATTTTTAGCCTGCAAGTTCAGGCGCAGGAGCTTTTCAGTTTTGAAAACTTTGATGGGTTCGAAAAACCTGGAAAAACCTGGGCAATAGTTGGGGATGTTCAGGCAGATATACATCAAACAGGCCAATTAGCAGTAGACAAAGGGCAGGGTATTCTTGCAAATATCCCCACACAGAAGAACAAGGGAGAAGACTTGTTTACAAAAGCCTCTTTTGGAGACATGGACCTGGAGGTGGACTATCTGGTGGCAAAAGGGTCCAATTCCGGCATTTACCTGCAGGGCATGTATGAGATTCAAATTCTGGACAGCTGGGGAAAAGCCATTCCCAGTTCGGGTGATAATGGGGGGATTTACGAACGTTGGGACGATTCAAAGCCAGATGGTCAGCAGGGCTACCAAGGCTATGCTCCCAGGCAAAATGCCAGCAAAGCCCCTGGTCTTTGGCAAAACCTCAAGGTGTCTTTTCAGGCAGCCCGATTTGATGCTCAAAACAATAAAATAGAAAATGCCAAAATTCTTTCGGTGGTGCTCAACGGGGTTAAGATTCATGAGGATGTGGAACTTTTTGGACCCACCAGGGGTGCTATGGCAGCAAAAGAAATGGCAAGGGGACCAATCAGGATCCAGGGAGACCATGGCGCAGTCGCCTTTCGGAATTTAAGGATTACTGCCTACGACAAGGCATTACCGGGTATTAAAGACATTACTTATGATCTTTATAAAGGAAGGTTTGAGGAAGTTCCTGATTTTTCCAAACTGACTCCTGAAAGAAGTGGGCAAATGGAAAAACTGACAGCGAATATAAGGGGAGCGGATGAACAGTTTCTGATCAGGTACAAGGCCTTTTTGGAGGTGGAAAGTGATGGCATGTTGAAATTCAACCTTTCGGCTCCCGGAGGAGCAGGTGCTTTGTCGGTGGGAGATGAGCAAGTAATCGCAGCTTCCATGGGTAATCTTTCAGGAGAGCTGGAACTTACAGCCGGTAAGCATCCGGTAGAAATACTGTATGCCAAAGTACAGGATTGGGTGCAGCCGGGAATTGGTTTGGAAGTTTCTGGTCCGGGCATCCGGCCTGTTCAGCTTTCGGATAGAACATTTACCAGTTCTTCCGGACCCGACCCCATACTGGTTGACCCAAAGGATAGACCAGTATTAAGAAGCTTTATGGATATACCCGATGGTCAGAGGGTCACCCATGCGGTGTCTGTGGGATCTCCCTACAAGGTTCATTACACCTATGACATGGATCAGGGGAATCTGGTACAAGTTTGGAAAGGAGGTTTTTTGAATGCAACCCCCATGTGGAATAGTAGAGGAGACGGCTCCTCCAGGCCGATGGGGGCGATTACACGTTTTGGGACCCCTGCTTTGCCCATTGCCCGGCTTCAGTCTTTGGAACAATCCTGGCCGGTCGATACCCTTGGAACAGGCTATAAAGTCCATGGGTACAAGATCCTTTCCAACGATCACCACCTTCAATTTATGTTTGAAGGGTTTGGGGCCGAGGTTGCCGATGAGCTGGAAATTCTCGCTGACGGGAAGGGTTTAAAAAGGAACCTGACTATTAAAAATGCCAGGGAAAATACTTATGTGCGATTGGCAAACGGAGATCAGATTGTGGATTTGGGTGAAGGACTGTTTGTAATCGGAGATAAATCCTATTACTTGAAACTGGAGAATCCTGATCAGTTCAAAGCTGAGATCAGATCAATCGATGGAAAGAAGGAATTATTGATTCCTGCCCGTGAAAACATGGCGTATTTTTTATTGTTTTAATAGCTAGAAACAGAAGTCAAATGAAATTATACAGAAAACAAATGCCCCTTTTATTGCTCTTTCTGATTGGGATCATGGTATTGCAGCCTTCCATGGCTCAGGAATCCCCTATGGAGGAAGATTATTTTAAAATTTTAAAGGTAAAGGCTCCTGAGGGCACCTTACTGGAAGTAGGAGGCCTGACCGTATTGCCTAATGGAAACCTCGGGGTAGCCACCAGAAGAGGAGAAATATATGTGGTGGAAAATCCTACGGGACCCAACCCCTATTTCAGAAAATTTGCTTCCGGATTGCATGAGGTACTTGGGTTGTTGTATAAGGATGGGGCTTTTTATTGTTCTCAAAGAGGCGAGCTAACCAAATTGGAAGACATTAATCAGGATGGAGTTGCAGATCATTACGAAACCGTTTATAATTGGCCGGTGTCGGGGCATTATCACGAATACAGCTATGGTCCGGTAATGGATGAAGCAGGAAATTTTTATGTTTCAGGAAACGTGGCCTTTGGCAATGAGGAATGGTGGAGAGGTGAAAGCCGGGTCCCTTTCAGGGGCTGGATCATGAAAATCAGTCCTGATGGGAAGATGGAGCCCTGGGCCACGGGCATGCGATCACCGGCAGGATTGGGATACATAGATGGCAAGCTTTTTTACACCGAAAATCAGGGCGATTATATGGGATCAGGTGGCATCTGGCACATTGAAAAGGGATCCTTTGCCGGTCATCCAGCCGGATTAAGGTGGACTGGGTTGGAAAACTCCCCCTTAGACCTGAGCACAGAAGAATTTGATGCGGTAGTAGATCCCAGAAAGGTGAAAAATGAGCAAGGCAGGTATATCAAACCTGAAAATGTGATCAATGAGGACTACCTGACCCTTTACCAGGCAAAGGAGCAATTGCCTCAAATTACCTTGCCTGCAGTCTGGTTACCCTATGGCATTCATGGGATTTCTACCTCCGAACCGATAAAAATCCCGAAAGGAAATTTTGGCCCTTTTGGAGGTCAGTTGCTGGTGGGTGATCAGGGTCAAAGCAAAATCATGCGGGTTATGATGGAGGAGGTTAGAGGCGTGCTTCAAGGTGCAGCCATTGATTTCAGAAGTAATTTTCGATCGGGAGTTCTTCGGATGGCCTGGGGGAATGATGGCTCCCTGTTTGTAGGTGAGACCAACCGGGGCTGGGGTTCAGCCGGTGAGGCAAATGAAGGATTGGAGCGATTGGTATGGAATGGGGAAATTCCTTTTGAAATGAGAAATATCAAAGCCATGCCAGATGGTTTTGAAGTGGAATTCACCCAACCGGTGGATAAGCAATCGGCTGAAGACCTGGCCTCGTACAGTGTGCAAACTTTTATTTACAAATACCATCCTGTTTACGGCAGCCCACCTGTGGCCAATAAAATGGCGGAAGTAAAGGGTGTACAGGTATCAGCCGATTTGATGCGGGTAAGAATAAAAATTGATGGGCTTACCCAATACCATATTCACCACATTCGGTTAGATGGGATTCGGGAAAGGGATAACTTTTACTCATTGGTACATCCTTCCGCCTACTATACCTTAAATGAAATCCCGGAAGGAGAAAAGTTGGCGGAAAATAGCATGAGAACCTATAACTCTGCTGCTCAAAAGGAGCAAGCCAAGCCCGCCAATGTAAGTCCCAAGGCAGTATCGATGAGCGAAAAGGAAGAAGGTAAACCGGCTGCTACTTCGGACAAAATTGATGAAGCCCTGGTAACTGCTTTACTTTCAAAGCATACCTGCATTGCCTGTCACAACAAGGACACCAAACAAGTGGGCCCTGCTTACAAGGATGTGGCCAAGAGAAATTATACAGCTCAGGAGATCGTTGCTTTGATCCATACGCCAAAACCTGAGAATTGGCCGGAATATGCTACACCAATGCCTCCTATGCCCCATGTCCCCGAAGCTGATGCCTTGAAAATAGCCCAATGGATTAATTCTTTGAAATGAGAGCATGAAATAACAGCCTATTACCTGGCTGTTATTTCATTTTAATTATTATTAGATTTTTAGATTACAGGAGAATAATATTTTTCATAATTAATTAAATACATTATATAAAATTTCTAAAGAGAAAATTTTTATATTTTATTAAATTATTCTTTATCAGGTTTTTATATGGAATTGAGAATTGTTTTAGAAAATTTTATGTTTTTGATTGATTTCAGTTCAATTTAATTTTTTCTTCTAAAAAAAAATTGTAGAATTGCTCAAACATTTAAGGTCACAATCAGTTTTTTAATTTGATTTAGCCGCTACATGTTAATTAATAAACCTAAACTAAACCAATTATGAAAAATCATTCTACTCCTTACTTTTTGGAATGTGCCTCTTTCCTCAAATGCTGTAAAGCATCAGTTCCGATAAAAATATCCTTTATTTAGGTTTTCTCACAACTTTCTGATTACCGATTTTAAATTCAATGTTATTTCTTTGAAAAATATAATTGATTTAATCAAGTAATCTTAACCGGGTTTTGATTCAATCTATTTGAAAAATGATCTCAATTTTAAACCAATTTAATTTTACACTTTAAACTCAATAATTTGCTTATGTCAAAAATTTACAGGTTTTGCAGTATGGCATTGTTGGTTCTTATGGTAAATACGGCTGCCGTTTTTGCCCAGATAGAAGTAACAGGTACTGTTTCGGATGATTTAGGAGATCCATTACCGGGTGCCGCGGTTTTGGTTAAGGGTACTTCAAATGGTACCGTTACGAATTTAGATGGTGAATACACCATATCTGTTCCCAATCAGGAGGCAACTTTAGTTTTTTCCTTTTTGGGATTTACCAATCTGGAAGAAGTCGTTGGAAGCAGAACCACTATCGATGTTCAACTGGAACAAGGTGTCAGTGGTCTGGATGAAGTTGTGGTGACTGGCTATGGTTCTCAATCCAGGAGGGAGATTACCGGTGCGGTAACTTCCGTTGATTCGGAAGAATTGCTGTCCATACCCGCTACCACCTTTGCACAGCAATTGCAAGGTAGAGCAGCCGGTGTGACCATTGTCAATGATGCCACTCCGGGAGGAGGAGCAACAGTTAGGATTCGGGGTTTTGGTACGATTAACAACAATGACCCTTTGTATGTGATTGATGGTGTGCCTACCCAAAATCAAGGCAATTTGAATCCAAATGATATCGAATCTATTCAGATTTTGAAAGATGCCTCTGCTGCTTCCATTTATGGTTCAAGAGCTGCAAACGGGGTAATTATCATTACTACTAAAAGAGGTAAAGTAGGTAAACCTTCCATTTCTTTTGATGCATTCTACGGATCTCAGACCGCAGAAAGAGGTCCTGACCCATTAAATGCCCGCGAATTAGGTGAGTATTTATATTTGGCCAATGTGTATGCGGGTAGAACTCCCAGTCATGGCCAGTATTCCTGGGGACCAAATGGTGAAGTCCGTATACCTGACTATGTGTTTCCTAGCGGTGCAATGGAAGGTGATCCCGGTGTAGATCCCAGCTTGTATGCGCTTGAGCCTGGAAATATTTATCCAATCACAAGGGCTGCCGATACCGACTGGTGGGCAGAGACAACCAGATCGGCACCCATTCAAAGTTATCAGATTACTGCAAATGGGGGAACAGAGAATGGAAGATATGCACTTTCTCTAAACTATTTCAATCAGGAAGGGATCGTTAACGATATTGGTTATGACAGGTATTCAGTTCGTGCCAATACCGAATTTAAAGCATTAAATAATCGATTAACTGTAGGAGAAAACCTTTCTGTAACAGTAGGCAATCGAAAAGGTGGATTCGGAAATGGATCTGCTGGTAACAATGCAGAACAAAATGCAGTATTCAGTTCCTCCTTGCAACACCCATTGCTTCCAGTTTATGATATCATGGGAAATTATGCAGGAAGTAGGGGTGCCAATCTGGGTAATAACTTCAACCCTGTTGCGGTTTTGGGTAGAGCCAAAGATAACAGAAACCTTTCCTTAAGGGCTTTTGGTAATGTATACGCACAAATAGATCTGACCGATAATATTAATGTAAGATCCAGTTTCGGCATAGATGCCAATAACAGGCGTGCCTTATATATTGGAAGGCCACAACCCGAATATGTGGAAGGTAACTTTGTAAACAGTTCAACTTCTGAAAACGAGTACTCATATCAGTGGGTATGGACCAATACCATCAGTTATACCAAAACTTTCAATGAAGTCCATGCTTTTGATGCCTATTTGGGTATAGAATCCATTAAAGAATTTGGAGAGATTTTTGGTGCAGCCAGACAGCGATTTGCCTTCGAAACAGTTCCGATTATATCTTATCTGGATTTAGGGGACCCGAATACCGCTACCAACTTTGGAAGGGTAGTTAGTGATTACAGGTTATATTCTCAATTTGGAAAAATAAATTATTCTTACGATGGCAAATACCTGGTACAGTTTATCTTGAGAAATGATGGTTCATCCAGGTTCCTTGCTGCTTCCAGAAATGCAACCTTCCCGGCCTTCAGTCTGGGTTGGAGATTATCTGATGAGGCAGCCGTTGCAGAGGCACTACCTTTTGTGTCCGACATGAAATTGAGGTATGGTTGGGGTAAAACAGGTAATCAGCTGATTGGTGATTACAATGCTTACACCACCTACAGAACGAATATTTTCAATGCGGGATATCCGATTGATGGATCATCATCATCACCTGCTTTGGGTTTTGATGCACAGCGATTTGGCAATCCTAATGCGCGGTGGGAATCTACTACTTCAAACAATTTAGGCTTGGATGTTGAATTCCTTGATGGCAAATATTTCTTTGAATTGGATGTGTGGAACAGGGTGACATCGGATATGCTTTTTGAGATTCCGATTAGCTATGGGCATGGTGATGCTACGCCGCCTTTTTTCAATATTGGCCAAATGACCAATAAAGGTATAGATTTGAATCTGGGTTTGAATGATACTGCTTTGGGAGGTGAATTGAGGTACGGTGTTTCTGCCAATTACTCCATGTACAGAAACAATGTAGACAATTTAGCTGAAAATGAAGATAACGTTCTTTTCGGTGCCTCAACAAGGGTGCCGTCCGTAACCATCACCCAATCTGGTTACCCTATTTCTTCTTTCTTTGGTTATAACAACCTTGGTATCTTCCAAACTCAGGAAGAGGTAGATGCTCATCCGGCCTATGGTACCTACAATGCAGTAGGTAAGTTTAAAGTTGAAGATGTAAACGGAGACGGTGTTATCACAGATGGAGACAGGACCATTATTGGAAATCCTCATCCGGACTTCGTTTATGGTATCAACCTGAACCTGGGCTACAGAAATTGGGACCTTACCTTGTTTGGAAATGGTTCTGTAGGAAATGATATCTTTAACTACATCAATTACTGGACTGATTTCAATACCTTCCAGGGTAATAAATCAAAAGCAGCATTGTATGATGCCTGGCAGCCTAACAATACCGATGGCACGCTTCCCATCATGGATGCCAACGACCAAATCAGTAGCCGTCCTTCCAGTTATTTTGTGGAAGACGGATCCTATTTCAGGTTGAGAAATGCACAGCTAACTTATAACTTACCAGAAACTACTTTGAGTAATCTGGGGATGAGTAGAGCTTCCATTTATTTTCAGGGACAGAATCTCTTTACTTTGACCAAATACACCGGCACAAATCCGGAGATCCAAACTGGAAGTAACAATACCGTTGGGTTTGACGGTGGTTACATGCCAGTATCCAGAAACTTGATTTTGGGCGTTAATGTCACGTTTTAATCAACCAAAACTTAAAGAAGCAATCATATGAAAAGAATATATTTTAAAATAGCAACTGCTGCTTTGGTAACGGGAGTGATGACGACTTCCTGCCAGGAGGAATTTCTTGAAACAATTCCCCAAGGACAGTTCAGCACCGTGGGCCTTGAGAATGCGCAAGGTGTGGAAGGAATTTTATTAGGTGCCTATGCCATGATAGATGGCTACGGCCTTGACGGACAATCCGGTTGGAATGGAACCATTGACAACTGGGTTTATGGTGGAGTGGTATCCGATGATGCATACAAGGGAACAGATGCCGGAGATCAGCCGGAACAGTCCTTTTTGGAAGCATTTGACTTTCAACCAACCAATCTGCATTTGAGGAATAAGTGGAGAGCCGTTTACAAAGGGGTAGCCAGAACCAATGATGTTTTGAATACCTTAAAGGAGGCTGAAGATGTCACAGATGCCCGAAGAGCTCAGATAATCGCTGAGGCCCGTTTTTTAAGAGGGTTTTTCCACATGGAAGCTAGAAAAATGTGGGAGAGAGTTCCTTATATAGACGATGAAACCTTCGAGCTATCTGATTTGGAAAGTAGTAAAGTTCCCAATGACAGCGAAATCTGGCCGGATATCGAGGCGGATTTTGAAGCTGCCATGAACGTTCTGCCCGAAGTTCAGTCAGACCCGGGAAGGCCTACCAAATGGGCAGCTCAGGCATTCCTTGCCAAATCAAAAATGTTTCAGGGCTGGGATCAATCTACCGGAGTAGCGAATACAGCAGTATTGCAGGAGGCCAAAACGCTTCTGGATGATATCGTAGACAATGGTCCTTTCACTTTAACCCCTACCTTTGAGGAGAATTTTCTGGTAGGAAGAAGAAACAATGAAGAGTCCATATTTGAAATCCAGTTTTCGATTTCCAGTGCGACCACCGCTGCGGCGAATGAAGGTACTACCTTGAATTACCCTTATACGGATCCATGGGGATGTTGTGGTTTTTACCAGCCGTCCCAGAACCTGGTAAATGCCTATAAAACATCTGCTGATGGTTTGCCTTTGTTGGATACCTTCAATGAAGTAGATGTACCAAACGATCAGGGTTTGGCATGGAATGATCCCTTTGACGCCTATGATGGTCCGTTGGACCCCAGGTTGGATCATACTGTAGGTCGCAGGGATATTCTCTATAAAGGATATAAAATTCATGGCAGTGACTTTATCCGGGATCAAAACTATGCAGGTCCCTATTCTCCGAAAAAGCACGTTGCTGAACCAGAGTTCTTCGGAATAGGCGCCAACCCACGATTGTCTGCCAATAATTACAGGATCATGCGTTTAGGTATGGTAATACTATGGCTGGCCGAAGCAGAAGTGGAATTGGGCAATCTGGAAAGAGCGCGGGAATTGGTCAACATTATCAGGGAAAGGGCTGCTAATCCGGCAGGATTTGTCCCAAATGCCATTCAGGGAGCTGAAAGGAATGATTTTACCATCGTTGAAGGAGAACCAGCCGCCAATTATGTAATTTCTACCTATGATCAACCCTGGACAGATGAAGACGTAGCCAGAAAGGCCGTTAGAATGGAAACAAGATTGGAATTTGCGATGGAAGGGCACAGGTTCTTTGACTTACAACGTTGGGGAATCGCAGCAGAAACCATGAATGAATATCTGGAAGAAGAGGCTACAAAGAGAACTTATCTTGGTAACGCTTCCTTTGAAAAAGGTGTTCATGAATATTTCCCTGTTCCATTGGAAGCAATTGAAAGGTCCTTTAGAGAAGGTTCTCCTACACTTACTCAGGACCCTGCTTTTGATTGATTTTTATTAACAATGAATAATTTAAAAGGTGAGGCTTATCCCTCACCTTTTTTTATTGGGAAAGATTTTAGGTGAATAGACAGGTATATCCTAAATTAGATTTATGAGCGGTGTTGATATATTTTTATAAATTTCGGTTTTTTGGATATCACTTTCTTTTTTTCCCTCCTGCCATCAGGAAGAATCTAAACTGTTCTGGCTGCTTCCTTTGGTGTCTCTGACATGGGATGCAGCATGTTGGCCATATTTCTTGAACCTGGCCAGGATGGGTTTTTAGGCCTTGATGTTTTTTTGCACAAACTGTTGGTCCGCTCCTTTCCTGGTGTTAAAGACATATTCAATAGGATGCTGCAGGTAACAAGGACGGGCTGTACCGGGGGAACGAAGATCTGTATTATTTGCTCAATAATATTGACCAGATATTTTCAATTAAATGGCCTTTTAGGCATACTTTTGGATTTTACTGCTCGTTTGTAATGTTGAATCCGTCTTTATCCGGGAGAGATTATTTAAAATTTTTACCGATTTAAAAGGTATATTTGCACTTTTAATTAACAAAACAGCTGAATGCCAAAATTAATCAGGATAACTACCGTTCCTCTTTCCTTAAAACTACTGCTCAGGCAACAGATGCATTTCATGTCAGTGGCGGGGTTTGAGGTGTTGATGGTCAGCTCAGAAGGAAAAGAATGGCATGATGTTTTAAAAAGTGAAAAAAATGTCCGCAAGGAGATTATTCCCTTTACCCGTAAAATCACTCCGTTTAAGGATTTGTATTGTATATGGCGCTTGTACCAATTGTTTAAAAAGGAAAAACCGGACATCGTCCACAGCCATACACCAAAAGCCGGTTTATTAAGCATGATAGCAGGATGGCTATCCGGTGTCCCTGTGCGCATTCATACCCTGGCTGGTTTGCCTTATGTTTCCAGGTCAAAAGGGCAAAAGAGTCTCCTGGTATTCATGGAGAAGCTGACTTTTCGTTTTGCCCATGAAGTTTGGCCCAATGCACAATCCCTGAAAAATTTTATTATCAAAGAAAAATTAGTAGATCCGGGCAAGGTGAAAGTTATTGGGCATGGTTCATCCAATGGAGTGGATTTAAGCGTTTTCAACAGGGACAACCTACAGGAAAACCATTTGGTTGCAGCGACAATGAGACTTACCCCCGGAGATGATGAATTCCTGATTTTGGCTGTGGGTAGGTTGGTGAAGGACAAAGGTATTGCCAACCTGGTGGAAGCCTTTATCCAATCCAAAATTGTGAACCGGTCAAAACTGGTATTGCTTGGAGATTTTGAGCAAGACCTTAACCCTCTGGAAAAAAAGACCATTAATCAAATCAGTGACCACCCAAAAATTGTCCATGTACCCTGGACAGATCACGTGGCCTATTACCTGGCATTGTCTGATGTATTGGTACATCCTTCCCACAGAGAAGGTTTTCCGAATGTCTTACTGGAGGCTGGTGCCATGTGTTGCCCGGTAATTTGCTCTGATATAGCCGGTAACAAAGAGTTGGCCGTTCACATGAAAACGGCTTTGGTTTTTCCCGTTACTCAGGTAGCGGCATTGAAGGAAGCAATGGAGTTTGCTTTTGTAAAAAGGACGGTGATGCAAGGCTTTGCCGAAAGGATGTATGAACGGGTGAGGCTTGATTTTGACAGGAAAAAGGTCCATTCCGAAATTTTGAACGCATATAAGCGTTTGTTGGACAGAAAATAGTGTCGATTAAATTAATTGCAGGCTTTAATTTTCTAAACGTCCATATTTAATTAATTTTGAGCGCATCTAAATTGAATTTTTATCAAATGAGGTTGATTTCCATTGTGCTGTTTTCTTTGTTTATCACTTCCTGTATCAGTAACAAGAGGATCAACTACTTGCAAAATATCAAGGGAAATGAACCCATTGCCCTGGATGAATTTATTCCTTATGCAGAAGTAGATTATGAATATGTGTTACAGCCTTTCGATATCATAGATATTGATTTTGCTTCGCCCAATGAAGAATTGTTGAGAGCTTTTGAATACCAGGGTGCCTCAGCGGCCAGAGGAGGAAGAGCCGGAGGAGGAGGTGGAGGAGCCATGGATATATTTTATTTTTCAGGCTATTCCCTGGATAAGGACGGTTATGTAAGAATGCCAGTACTGGGCCAAATCAAATTATCCGGCTTGACAGAGGAAATGGCCAGGGACAAGGTACAGGAAGCCATCAATGTTTATTTTAAAGAAGATGTAGAGGTCAGGTTAAGGATAGGAGGGATTAGGTTTACGACTTTAGGGGAGTTTCAGAGTGTCGGACCTAAAGTCATTCTCAAAAACAGGGCTACCATTTTTGATGCCATCTCCATGGCTGGGGAATCCAGTATTCTGGCGAGGAAAAATGAACTTTTCCTGATCCGGCAGTACGATGGAGGCATGAAAATTCACCAAATTAATTTGAACGACCGGCAATTGCTGGCCTCTCCTTATTATTTCATTCAGCCTAATGATGTTTTATATTTGCAACCCATGAAGATCCGGCAAATTGGTTCTGGAGAAAATATTTCCTCAAGCCTTCAGCTGGGGATCTCCATTATTACAGCGATGATGTTTATTTATGGGATTACCTCTGGAATTTTTTGAAAATGGAAAACTTGGATCTATCTCAATTTGAAGAGCAGGAAAAGCCGATTGATATCAAGTATTATATCATCAAATACTTCCGGTACTGGCCTTTGTATGTTTTTTGTATTGTTTTGGGATTGTTTGCCGTTTTTCTGTTCCACCGGTATACCGTTGAAAGTTATGAAGTAAAAGGCAGCATGATGATCAAAAGCAATGCTTCACCGGAGGTTAGGATTTTAGACCGTTCCAATATTTTTTCCGGAACAGAAAACCTCACCAACGATATTTTGCTTTTTTCCTCAAAAAACCTTGCCGAAGAGGCTTTGAGCAGGCTACACTTTGATGTCAGTTATTTTGCCTCTACCAACATCAAGGAAATTGAACTTTATAACAACAGCCCCATCAAAGTGGATGTGGATTGGAGCCATCCCCAATTGGACAATAAAAAAATAAGGATCCATATTCTTTCGGATTCCACCTTCCAATTGCTGCCCGGCGAAAATATGTTTTTGGACCAATTTTTTATGAGCTACCCTTATGCGGAAGAGGAACAGGCATTCTTTGGAAAAGAATATTATTTTGGCAAGGAAGTCAATGAGGGGAGGGCAAAATTCACCATCCATTTGGTAGACATCATGCGGCAATACGATGAATATGAATTTCTGCTTCATCCCCCGCAAGCGCTGATAGACCAATATGCCGGCGCTGTACAGGTAAGGCCCCTGGTCAATTACGGGTCGGTCCTTGAGGTAAGCATGGTCACCAAAATAGTAGATAAGGGTAGTGATTATGTCAATGCTTTGATGGATGCCTTTCTGGAGTATGATTTACGTGAAAAAAACAGAATTTCAGAAAATGCCCTGAAATTCATTGAGGAGCAATTGTTTATTGTAGAAGACTCCCTGAACTCAGTGGAATCCCGCATGCAATATTTTAAAGTAGAAAATAAATTGTTGGATGTCAATGCAGAATTTGGAGGAGTTTTGAACAACATACAGCAATTGGAGGAAAGTATACAGTCCATTGACTTCGAATTGGCGTATTACAATACACTGAAGGATTACCTGGTCAGCAAGACGGGCTCCTACGAAGAGATCGTTTCTCCATCGGTTATAGGCATCTCAGACGGTATATTGGGAGAATTAATAAAAAATCTGGTTGCCCTTTCTCTTGACAGGAGAAAACTGCTGGCTGTCGTCCGCGAAACCCATCCGGATGTAGCCGCACTTGACCAGCAAATTGAGCGGTTAAAGGAAAATATTTTTGAAAATATCGAAAATTTAATCGCCAATACAAACAGTAAAAAAAGAGAGTATCAAGAGAAATTAAGTGGATTTGACAGGCAGTTTTCCAAGCTTCCTCAAGCAGAATCCAGTTATTCCAATATTTTCAGAGAATTTAAACTTAGGGAAAACCTGTACACCTATTTATTGGAAAAGCGGGCTGAGGCGGGAATTGCAAAAGCATCTAATGTACCGGACAATAGCATCGTGGATTATGCCAAAAGAGGAGTGCTGATTTTCCCAAAGAAAACACAAAATTACTCCTATGCCATAGGGCTTGGATTTTTTCTGCCTCTGGGGTTTTTATTGATTTTTCATTATCTGAACAACCGGATCATGGATCAGATTCAATTGAAAAACATGCTGAAAATCCCTTTGTTGGGAACCATTGGGTATAGCGAAAAAGAAACAAATCTACTCGTAGCCGAGCATCCCAGGTCTCTTTCATCCGAATCTTTCAGATCTTTGCGATCTGCCCTGTTTTACATTGCCAGTGAGAAGAAATGTAAAAAAATTCTGGTCACTTCCAGTATATCTGGAGAAGGAAAAACCTATATCAGCCTCAACCTGGCCTCAGCAATGGCGCTCAGTGGTAAAAGAACCTGTATCATTGGTCTTGACCTCAGGAAACCCAAACTTTCAAATTACCTGGAAATCTCTAATAAAAGAGGTTTATCGACTTTTCTCGTGGATAAGGACAAAGCAGAAGATATTATCATCGCCACTAAATATGAAAACCTCTCTGTGGTACCATCTGGTCCGGTACCTCCAAATCCTGCAGAGTTGTTGTTGAAAGATAAAATGGGAGCTTTCTTAGAAAGGTTGGAAGAGGAGTTTGATATTATCGTAATGGATTGTCCCCCGGTAGGATTGGTATCTGAAACAATGGACCTGCTTCGGTTTTCGGATGTTAACCTTTACATCGTAAGGCATGATTTCACGCATAAAAATCACCTTTTGATGATCAATGATTTGTATGCCAATGACCAGATTAGAAATTTTTATGCTATTTTTAACGGTTTGAAAAGCGGAGGGGATACCTATGATTTTGGAGGGTACAATTACGGGTATGGCTATAATTACTCCTATATGAAGAAAAACAGGTATGGGGATGGGTACTACGAGGTAGAAAAAAGGAATAAACGAGGATGGGTAAATAAATTTTTGAATCGTTTTAAGGCCTGATTTATTTTGGGCTTTGTGAAAGCTTTAGGACTTTTGTGAAGTCCAGTCATTTTAATTTTAAAACCTATGAAAAAATCGATTTTGATTACTGGTGGGGCTGGTTTTATTGGCTCCCATGTTGTCAGACTTTTTGTGAATAAATATCCGGAATACCGGATCATAAACCTCGATTGCCTTACCTATGCCGGAAACCTGGAAAATCTGAAGGACATAGAGGACAAGGACAATTATGTTTTTTCCAAGGTAGATATCAATGAAGAGAAATTATTGGCAAAGGTCTTCAATGACTTTCAGATTACAGATGTGATCCATTTGGCTGCTGAATCTCATGTGGACCGTTCCATTTCGGATCCCCTTGCC
This sequence comes from Cyclobacterium plantarum, assembly GCF_011290685.1. GTDB lineage: Bacteria > Bacteroidota > Bacteroidia > Cytophagales > Cyclobacteriaceae > Cyclobacterium > Cyclobacterium plantarum. Next base: position 169,467 of record NZ_JAANYN010000002.1, on the reverse strand, counting down.
TTCGTCAAAACCAATGTGATGGGAACCGTAAACCTGTTGAATACAGCCAGGAATTTCTGGAAAGACCTGGGGAACCACCTTTTTTACCATATTTCTACAGACGAGGTATATGGTTCCCTGGATAATGGAGGGTACTTTACGGAAGACACCCCATATGATCCCCAATCTCCCTATTCAGCTTCAAAGGCATCTTCAGATCATTTTGTAAGGGCCTATGCCAATACCTATGGTATGAAAACTGTCATTTCCAATTGTTCCAATAATTATGGACCCAACCAGTTTCCGGAGAAACTCATTCCGCTTTGTATCCATAATATAAAGGAGAAAAAGCCTTTGCCGGTGTATGGAAAAGGGGAAAATGTCAGAGACTGGCTGTATGTGGAAGACCATGCAAGAGCCATAGATGAGGTATTTCATAACGGTTTACCTGGCGAGACCTACAATATAGGGGGCTTTAATGAATGGAAAAACCTCGCTATTGTAGAATTGCTGTGTAAAATCATGGATGAAAGATTGGGCAGGTCAGCAGGTGAGTCGGCCAAATTAATCACCTTCGTGAAGGACAGGGCGGGTCATGACCTTCGTTATGCCATTGATGCAAAAAAGATCAATACTGAACTGGGATGGGAACCAAGCCTTACCTTTGAAATAGGAATTGAAAAAACCGTGGATTGGTATTTGGAAAATGAGCCCTGGTTAAAAGGAGTGACCTCAGGTGAATACCTCCATTATTATAAAGCGCATTACAGTTAATCGATTTTACAATGAAGCAATACCATCAACTGTTACAACATATCCTGGATAATGGTATTCAAAAGGGAGACAGGACAGGAACAGGAACAAGAAGCGTTTTTGGTTATCAGATGCGTTTTGATTTGTCAGAAGGTTTTCCTCTGGTCACTACCAAAAAATGCCATACCCGATCCATTTTTCACGAACTGCTTTGGTTTCTCAATGGAGACACCAATATTGCTTACCTGAAGGAAAACAAAGTATCCATTTGGGACGAGTGGGCTGATGATAAGGGAGATCTTGGACCCGTTTATGGCTACCAGTGGCGACACTGGCCCGATGGAAAGGGAGGGGAAATTGATCAGATCAAAAACCTGATCCATCAGATCAAAACCAATCCCAATTCCCGGCGATTGATAGTGAGTGCCTGGAATGTGGCGGATGTAGATCAAATGGCCCTTCCTCCATGTCATTTGCTTTTTCAATTTTATGTAGCTGATGGACACCTTTCCTGTCAATTGTACCAGAGAAGTGCAGATGTGTTTTTAGGGGTGCCCTTTAACATTGCTTCCTATGCCTTGTTTTTAATGATGGTTGCCCAGGTATGTGATCTCAAACCCGGTGAATTCATCCATACCTTTGGAGATGCTCACCTGTATAACAATCACCTGGAACAGGCCAGGTTGCAATTGAGCAGGGACTACAAGCCATTGCCCCGGTTGGAGCTTAATCCTGAGGTTAAGGACATATTCTCCTTTACCTATGAGGATATCATATTGAAAAATTACGACCCTCATCCCCACATCAAAGCAGCAGTATCTGTATAGGGTTTAGAAATTTTCAGGGCATTTCAAAAATGGAATCAATTTCGTCTATTGGCTGACAATCGTATTGTCGGCCTTCTATTTTTTCAATGTAGCTGATGCCGGCAATATTGCTGACAAAAACCTGATCTGCGTTTAAGAGGTCTTTGGGATGAAAGGACCCAACCTGACAATCTTTTCCCGTTTCTTTTAATTTTTGCAGGATTTGTTTTCTGCCCACACCTGCGATACAATAATTCTCCAGAGATGGGGTAAAGAATATCCCATTTTTTACCCAAAACAAATTGGAACTCCCTGCTTCGGATATACATCCGTTAAGGTCCAGCAGGATAACCTCATCCATTTGCCTATCCATTCTTTCCTGGTTTGCCATTACATAGGGCAGGGCATTTAAGGTTTTACAATTGGCCCATGGTGAAGGTGGAATTTTGATGGAAGCACAGAAATAGGCCTCTTTTTTAACCTTTGGAGCAGGTTGAAAGTCTGTTAACATCAGCCACTCAGCATGTCCTTTTTCAGTTGGGCTATATTTTCCTATTCCGCTTCTGTAAATATTCCACCTTATCCTGTAGGTGGACTGATCTCCCGGAAGATTTTTGACCAGGTCATTTACCAGGTGAATATTGGGATAGGTGAATGGTTGTATTTTAAGACATTCTATTCCGGCTGATAACCTTTCAAAATGATCTTTCCAAAATCGGATTTCTCCCTCCGAATACACCATCGTTTCAAAAATACCATCTCCAAAAAGAAATGCCCTGTTGGCAGGTATGGTATCAATATGTTCATAAACGCCATTAGGGTTCAATATAAATTGTCTCATAATCGTACAGCGATATGTTCGAAAACGAACAAATTTTTTTTAACTTTTTTCTTATCACGTTAAAATTAATTAAAAAATAAGGCTATTAGTTGATAATTCTTCGATTAGATGTTTACTTGGTGAAAATTATTTCTTTAGCACTAAATTTGAGTAATCATGTAAAGTTTTACTAACTTTATAATTGAATTTTCTGTTAATTGAAATCCTTCCCTTATCTTTCAAATTCGCTTAATTTATGAAAAATGTTTTGGGTTTTATTTTTTGTGCCTGCTGTTTGTCTATAGAAGGGTTTGGGCAGGCAACAACAGGCAAATTAACACTTGAGCAAAGTGTGGCCATCGCGTTGGAAAACAATTTGGATCTCAAAAGAGCTGAACTGAATCTCCTGAATGCAGAAGCAGGTCTTTTGGAGACTCAGGGGCAACGTTTACCCTCTTTTTCGATGGGGGCATCTTCTGGGTACCGTTGGGGCAGGTCCATTAACCCGGTGACCAACGATTTTGAAACCAGAAGGATAGGGAATGTCAACATTTCAGGAAGTTCAAATGTACCCTTATTTGCAGGCGGGCAGATTAATAATAGTATTAAACAAGCAGAAATCAATACAAAGACCAGCAGACTTAATGTTGAAGCCAGCAGGAATGATATCTCACTAAATACCATCAATTTATTTATCAATGTGGCTTTTTCAAAGGAGCAGTTGAATATTGCCAATTCACAATTGCAAACCAGCAGGGACCAATTGGAAAGGACTAGCAGATTGGTCCAGGCAGGCTCCATACCCATCGCAGACCAACTCGATCTGCAGGCACAAATGGCTACTAATGAGTTAGAGGTAATTAATGCGGAAAACAACCTGAGAATTGCCAGATTAAATCTTTCCCAGTCACTTCAGTTGCCTTTTACCGATGAATTTGACATCATTGTTCCTGAACTGGAAGTGGAAGGGTTGGAAATTGACAATAGAGGAGTTGAACACATCTACAGCGTGGCATCTGGTTATCTCCCGCAAGTGGAGGCAGCGGAATTGGGGGTCGAGGCAGCGGAACTTGGTGTTCGCATCGCCAAAGGGGCTTTTGCCCCAAGCCTTAATTTAAGTGCCAATGTGTTTTCAAACTACGTTGATCAAGCCAATTTTGGCACTGTAGATCCAATTTTGAGTCAATTTGAAAACAATCTTTCTCAATCTGCCAATTTACAATTGAGCATTCCGGTATTTTCTAATTTCAGGAATAGGGCCGGGATACAAAGAGCAAGGGTGCAGAAGCGGCTAAGTGAAATCCAGGAAACTGAAACCAAAAACCTGTTGCGACAGGAAATAGAAACCGCCTATACATCAGCCTATGCAGCAAAGCAATCGTACCGGAGTTCTCTGCTGCGGGTAGAAGCCCTGCAGGAAGCTTTCCGCATGGCCCAACAAAGATTTGAGGTGGGGGCAATCAATGCCGTAGATTTTCAGGTTGCCCAAAACAATCTCTTCAATGCACAGGCAGATTTGGTAACTGCCAAATATGAATATGTATTCCGCACCAAAGTTCTTGATTTTTACCTAGGAAACCCACTTTCACTTTAATCAGATATAATAATGGCAAAGAAAAAGGCAAATAAATTAATTTTTATCTTATTGGCAGTTGTGACTGTATTGGTGGTTTTTACAGTCGTCGCCAAAAATGCCGGATGGGTGGGCGGCGAAAAACCGATAGCGGTGGAGGTAGGAAAGGTGTCCAAAAAAGCAATTGTAGAAAAAGTCAGTGCATCAGGAGTGGTTCAACCCGAAACAGAGGTGAAAATGAGTCCCGATGTGGCTGGTGAGATCATAGAACTGAATGTCAATGAAGGTGATTCTGTAAGTGTAGGAGATCTTTTGGTCAAAATACGACCTGATAATTTTATTTCAGCACTGGACAGGGCACAGGCCAATCTCAATCAACAAATGGCCAATTTGGCACAATCAAAAGCCACCTTGAAGCGTTCTGAAGCGCAATTCAACCGGGCAGAATTGGCTTTTAACCGGAATAGTAAGCTTTATGAGGATAAAGTTATATCTGATGCTGATTTTGAACAAGCCAAAGCCGATTTTCTGACTGCCGAAAATGACCTGGAAGCAGCAAGGCAAACGGTCCTGGCAGCTGAATATATTGTTAAAAGTGCGCAAGCTTCGGTGGAGGAAGCTTCTGAAAACCTCCGTTTGACCAATGTTTACTCACCCACAGATGGAACGGTTTCTAGCTTATTGGTAGAAAAGGGCGAGAGGGTAGTTGGGACGGCTCAAATGGCGGGAACGGAGATGCTCAGGATTGCGGATTTATCCCGCATGGAAGTGAGGGTAAACGTAAATGAAAATGACATTGTTCGTATCAGTATGCACGATACTACTTTGATTGATGTAGATTCCTATGCCTTTAGTGGGAAAAAATTTACCGGAGTTGTCACAGCAATAGCCAATTCTGCCAATGAAAAAGCAAGTGCTGATGCGGTTACAGAATTTGAGGTGAGAATTAGGATTTTAAATGATTCGTACAAGGAATTGATTACCAATGAAAATCCTTTTCCATTCAGACCTGGGATGACAGCTAGTGTGGAAATCATTACAGAAAGAAAGGAAGATGTGCTCTCTATCCCTCTGGCTGCGGTGACTACCAGGGCAGACCAAACTTTTACTTCCGGGCCGTTGGATGGAAACCTGAAGGAGTTGGTTTTTTTGAAAGATGGAGAAGTGGCCAGGATTCAGGAAGTGAAGACCGGAATTTCTGATTTTGAGAACATAGAAATTTTGGAAGGCTTGCAGGAGGGCCAGGAGGTCATCACAGGCCCCTATTTTGTGGTAAGTACCCAGCTTGAAAACGACAAACCGGTGAAGTTGTCTGAAGAAGCTGGGTCGGAATAAAAAAGTTGGCATCAAGTCTCATGTCATCGTTTGAATGAGAGTAAAAGGCTTATTGGATTTTAAGATAGGTCAAGGCACCAAAAATTATATTGCTATTTGCGGTGTTTTGAACGATTGATGTAGCTGAAAGATCCCAGTTGATTACGCGTAGGTTCAGGCATGACTTGACATAAGGATAGTAGGGGGAATTGGGTGATTACAAATAAAATTATTTATAATCTTACCCAGGAACCAAACTTTTTCTTATTTTAGCAGGTGTACCAGTATATCCTGCATGTTTTCTATCCTTGGTTTATTTCGCAATAAATGGTTCGTTTTTTTCGCACCGCTTATTTGTGCTTTCTTACATTTGGCTTGCAGCCCAAATGTACCTGAGGCTGTTCGTCTGGAGAAGAAAAATATTCCGGAGCAAATCTCCTATAACCTGCATGTGAAACCCATTTTGTCCGACCGTTGCTTTTCCTGTCATGGTCCGGATCCCAATACACGCGAGGCAGGGTTACGGCTGGATACAAAGGAAGGCGCTTACAAAACCCTGCAGGACCGGTGGATGGAAAAAGCCATTTCTCCCGGAAAACCTGGAAGCAGTGAAGTTTTTCACCGCATTTTAGCAGAAGACCCTTTTCTTAGAATGCCCCCTCCTGAATCCAATTTGTCTTTATCAGATCAGGAAAAAGCGATTCTGATTCGCTGGATCGAGCAGGGAGCCGAGTACCAGGACCACTGGGCCTATCTTCCACCCAAAAAAGTACCGCCTCCAGTTCCAAAAAATCCAGCCTGGATCAGTAATGAACTGGATGCCTTTATTCTCGATAGATTGGACAAGGAAGGATTGTCACCCTCAGCCCAGGCAACAGCAACTACCTTGATAAGAAGGCTGGCTTTTGACCTAACGGGACTTCCGCCTGACTGGGAGATGGTGGAACGGTTCGTTAAAAATCCCTCGCAAAACACCTATGAAGAGATAGTGGATGAATTGATGGCTTCAGATGCCTATGCCGAACGGATGGCCCTGGACTGGTTGGATGTGGCCCGTTATGCAGATTCACACGGATTGCATGCGGATGGTATCCGGATGATGTGGCCCTGGAGGGATTGGGTTATAGAAGCTTTCCGTTCAAATATGCCTTATGACCAGTTTATCCAATGGCAAATAGCAGGAGACATGATGCCGGAGCAGACAAAGGAACAAGTGTTGGCAACAGCTTTTAACCGGAACCATCAAATGACAGCTGAAGGTGGGATCATTGATGAGGAGTACCGGTTGGAATATGTTTTTGACCGGTCTGAGACAACTGCCAAGGCTTTTTTGGGCCTGACCATGGAATGTGCAAAATGCCACGACCATAAATTCGACCCGCTTTCTCAAAAAGATTATTTTAGTTTAGCAGCTTTTTATAACAATATAGACGAAGTGGGCATGACCGGTGACGACAAAAATGCCGGCCCTATGATGCTTTTTTCCGACGAAAAAACAGACCAGGAAATTGCCCGGATCAAACAAAAAATCCTGGCTTTGGAATCCAGGCAGAAAACAGCGTTGGCCAGTCAAATACCTGAAACCACTAGGAATGTGCCGCCCAAAACCCTGGAAAAAGGATTGGTTGCCCAATTTCCCCTGGCTACCCATGAAAATGAATTGACAAGCTCTCTGGACAAGCATTTGGAGGCCAGGGTGTCCGGGAATCCCGAACCGGTTTCCGGCCCCAGCCTCGAAAAAGGTGGCTTGCGGTTCAAGGCCGATTATGACATCATTGAAATTCCGGAAACCGGGCTTTTCGAAATGGACAGGGGATTTTCATACAGCATATGGATCAATCCGGAAACCATTGAGCCCTATCGGTTTATTCTGGGAAATATTGGTAATAAAAATACGTATTGGAGAGGATATGAATTGTACCTGGATAGTTTAAATCAAATTAACGTCCAATTAATCCATGCACTTCCGCACAATGCCCTTCATGTTAGGAGTGGTCTGAAGCTGCCATCAAAAAAATGGACCCATGTTGCATTCACCTATGATGGATCAGGAAAGGGCAGCGGGCTAAGGATTTTTATTAACGGAAAGGAATCGGAAAATAAGGTCGAAAAGGACAATTTGTACAAAAGCATTCTTCCCGTTAATACAAGTTACACTGTAGTGAAAAAAGCACTGCGTCTTGCCAGAAGTTACCGGGTTTTTAGCGGGGATGATGGGATTTATACCGGCAGCCTTTCGGATTTAAGGATTTATGACCGGGCACTGACTGAGTGGGAAGTGGCCTGGGTTTTTTCTGAAGCCGCTGGAAAAGCGATGTCCGGTAAGCCTGCGGCGCTTGTTCACAGTAATTATTGGGACAATGCCAAACTGCAAGGAATAAGTGATTCCCTTTCCGATTGGCGGGCCGAAAAGTTGAAATTGATGGAAGGAATAGAGGAGGTGATGGTCATGCAGGAAAGTGCATCGCCACGGAAGACTTTTTTGTTGGAACGAGGTGCTTATGATGCGCCGGGACAGGAGGTGCAGCCGGCCGTGCCCGAAGTGATTTCTGGATTCTCTCCTGAATGGCCAAATAATCGTTTGGGCCTTGCCAAATGGCTTACTAGTCCGGAAAACCCCCTGGTAGCCAGAGTAACGGTAAACCGGTATTGGTACCGCATATTTGGCAGGGGCATCGTACCCACTGTGGATGATTTTGGCAGCCAGGGGCAAATGCCCAGTCATCCCGAATTGCTGGATTGGTTGGCAGTGGACTTTATAGAAAACGGCTGGGATGTAAAATACCTGATAAAAAAGATGGTCATGTCTGCAACATACCGGCAGTCCTCAGAGCCGACTGCACTCTTGTTGGAAAAGGATCCGGACAATGTGCTGTTGGCAAGGGCTCCACGGAGCCGGTTGCAGGGTGAGTTTATACGGGACAATTACCTAAAATCAAGTGGTTTATTGGTACACCAGGTAGGAGGCCCCAGCGTAAAACCGTATCAGCCTCCAGGTCTTTGGGAGGAAAAAGGCGAATTTTCTTATTTCCTGTACAATTATGAACAAGACACCGGTGAAGATTTATACCGAAGGAGCATGTATACCTTTATTCGGCGTACTGCCCCACCTCCGGCAATGACTACTTTCGACGTGCCTAACCGGGAGGAGTGCCAGGTGTCCCGGCAGGAAACCAATACCCCGCTGCAGCCGCTGGTGCTAATGAACGATCCGCAGGTAGTTGAGGCAGCCCGGGTACTCGCAGAGAAGATGCTTCAATCCGATGAATTGGAGCAGCAGTTGGTGGTGGGTGTAAGGAATTCGTTGGGAAGAGATCCGGAAAAGGAAGAACTAGAGGTGTTGGGCAGTATGTACCGGTCTGAAATGGAGCGTTTTGGGAATGATTTGGAATCAGCCCGCGATTTGCTGGCCGTGGGAGAATATCCGGTAGATACCCGAATTCCAGCTGAAAAAACTGCGGCCATGACCATGGTAGCCAGCCTGTTGTTCAACCACTACGAATTTTATACCAAAAAGTAAAAAAGCAAGCATGTATCACTTATGCCAACACACCAACAGCTATTCCCGAAGGGAATTTTTGAGTAAAACAGGGCTTGGTTTGGGCGGGCTGGCCCTTTCTTCCCTGATTGGTCCTTTGGATCTGAAAGCGAACAGTATCGAAGCATTGAATGATCCGCTGGGAACACACTTTTCTCCCAAAGTCAAACGGGTCATTTATTTGTTTCAAAGTGGTGGTCCTTCACAGTTGGAGTTGTTTGATTATAAGCCGGAACTGAAAAAAAGGAATGGGGAGCAATTGCCGGATAGCGTACGGCAGGGACAGCGGCTCACCGGAATGACTGCCGGACAGAAATCCATACCCATGGTAGGTTCGGTATATGATTTTAAACAACATGGGGCCTCTGGTGCCTGGGTAAGCGAGCTTTTGCCGCACATAGCCGGAATCACAGATGAGATTTGTATGATCAAATCCATGTTTACAGAGGCCATCAACCACGATCCGGCGATCACCTTTTTTCAGACAGGTTCCCAGCAACCTGGAAGGCCTTCTATTGGCTCCTGGGTAAGTTATGGTTTGGGTTCAGAAAATGAAAACCTTCCGGCATTTTGCGTATTGCTTTCACAGGGTAAGCAGGGAGCGCAACCGGTTTACAGTCGGTTATGGGGCAATGGTTTTTTACCCAGCTTGCATCAGGGTGTTCAGTTTCGTTCGGGTAAGGACCCGGTCCTGTACCTGAATGATCCTCCGGGTATTTCCGGCAGGGACCGCGGAAATTACCTGGATCATTTAAAAAAATTGTATGATTTGGAATTTGCCCAATCTCAGGATGCAGAAATCAACGCCAAAATCGCGCAGTACGAGATGGCTTACCGCATGCAGACCTCTGTGCCCGAAACCATGAATATTACTGATGAGCCAAAGCACATTACGGATATGTACGGACCGGATGTCTACCAGCCGGGAACTTATGCCGCCAATTGCCTTTTGGCTAGAAAACTGGCCGAAAAGGACGTGAAGTTTATCCAGCTATACCACAAAGGTTGGGATCAACATGGTAACCTACCCAAGGACATTCAAACCATGTCACAAAGCATGGATATGCCAACAGCCGCCCTGATTCGTGACCTGAAACAACGGGGTATGCTGGAAGATACCCTGGTGATTTGGGGAGGAGAGTTTGGCAGGACCAGTTACTCGCAGGGCAGGCTTAGCCCGGAGAATTACGGCAGGGACCATCATCCCAATTGCTTCACCATGTGGATGGCCGGAGCTGGGGTGAAAAAGGGTATCTCCTATGGAGAAACGGATGATCTGGGATACAATGTGGTCCGTGACCCTGTCCATGTTCACGACTTTCAGGCTACCCTTTTACACCTGCTTGGGGTGGACCACGAAAGGTTGACATTCAAACACCAGGGCAGGCGGTACCGGCTAACAGATGTACACGGTAAGCTTGTCAAAGGAATTCTCTCCTAATGTCAGATCAGGCCTAAACAAAGGGAAATTCAGGAGTTTATTATGGACAGGCTCCCACTTTATTGTTGAAGAGAACAGGTGTTTGGACGCCACTCCCGAATTTATGCTTTTGACCCTTCCAGTGCCCGTTCGATATCGAGAATGATATCGTCCACATGTTCCAAGCCCACGGACAGCCTTACCAAACCATTCAATATTCCTACTCTTTCCCTTTCTTCCTCGCTGAGTTTACTATGGGTGGTGGATGCGGGATGGGTGATGATGCTCCTACTGTCGCCAAGATTAGCCGTTACTGTTATCATTTGCAATTGATCAATGAATCTTTTGGCTCTGGCCAAGCCTCCCTTAAGGGTGAGTGTGATGATACCTCCTCCATGTCGCATTTGCTTTTTTGCCAGCTGGTATTGGGGATGAGAGGGGAGAAAGGGATATTTCACCATTTCTACTTCCGCATTACCTTCAAAATACTGCGCTATTTTTAAAGCATTTTCACAATGCCGGTCCATACGTACCGCCAGTGTTTCCATGCTCTTGGCCAAAACCCAGGCATTAAAGGGAGAAAGCGAGGGACCGGTATGCCGCATGAAAAATTGTACCTCATCAATCAACTCCTTTTTACCAAGAATGAGTCCTCCGAGCACCCTTCCCTGCCCGTCGATAAATTTGGTGGCACTGTGGGTAACGATATGTGCCCCCCATTTGGCGGGTTGTTGCAGGTAAGGGGTGGCAAAACAATTGTCTACCACCAGAATCAGGTTGTGGGCATTGGCGAAATTTGCAATGAATTCAAGGTCAATGATCTCCAGCCCCGGATTGGAAGGGGTTTCGATAAATATCATTTTGGTATTGGGGCGGAGTAGTTTTTCCCAATTGGCTATATCGGATATATCACCATAGGTGTGGGAAATGCCCCATTTCGGAAAAACCCTTGTCAATAATTGATGGGTAGATCCAAAAAGGGACCTTGCCGCCAAAATATGATCCCCTTGTTGTAATAAGGAAGCCATGCTTCCAAACATGGCAGCCATACCCGAGGCAGTGCAAACACCATTTTCTGTTCCTTCTGCAGCACAGACTTTTTCAATCAGGTCACTGGTATTGGGGTTGGCATAACGGGAGTAAATGTTTCCGGGAATCTCATCGGCAAACATTTGTCTGGCTTGCTCTGCGGAATCAAAAACAAAACTGGAGCTCAGGTAAATCGGAGCGGAATGTTCCCTTTGATCAGAAGAGGAAGCATTGATACGGACGGCCTGGGTTTCAAAATTTTTATCTGACATGAATTGTATTTTCTGGATTACAAGATATAACAAATCCCTGCCGGTCATGGGTAAACACCTGCCGGGAGATTAAGCTGTTCGGATTGGAAAAACTAAGGGGAAGTTGAAATAATGAATATTGTGTCATAAAGCCTAATTTATCGGTCCCTAATGGGCAGGTATTGGCACCTTTCCTGTTCCCGGAAGGTTGCCAGAGGTTCGCTGAGCCTGTTCTCTCACCTCTTCTTTATAAATCAGTCACCTGAAATTTATGCAAATAAACAGACTGCCGGCCTTTTATCCAAATCCGGAAGTGGTTTTAGGCAGTTAAAATGAAAAATCATACTGTATCCTGAACCGCCAGCCGCTCGCTTCACGGTTTACGGATTTTTCCTCAAAATCAAAATGTGTAATGTCGGCAGTTAGTTTGTTTTGGTGGCCGCTGAAGAAACAGTTGAAAGCCAATGAAATTTCCTCCTCATTGTTCATTTGAAGTGCGCGGTTTGGCTGATAAAAGGCATATCGGGAAGCCAATTCGAACAGGGGCTTCTTCTTAACAATCGCCTGAGGATTCAGAATAAAACCGCCCTGAACAAACCAGCCATGCAATTTTGTCAATTCCTGCAGTTGCTTGTCAAGGATATTTTTACGGTGAAATTCACTGTGCCAACTAAAATTTTTATATTTAAACGTACTTTCCAGCAGGTATTGGTCCATTTTATAGCGACCAGGAGTATTTTCTTCAAAACCCACTAGCTGCCCACCTCCCTGAGAAGAATACCTGGTATACTGGCTGGTATTGGTCGCTCCCGCCCAGGCAAGCGATGCGACCGGGGTTTTATAAAAAGTTAAGGCAGATCCAGACATCTTTACCCCCTCTCCAAGGATATTCCACTGCAACCGCCCTGAATACATTAATTTTTCGTCATCATTGTTTCTGGCTCCGATTCCGGCCCCCGTCAGTACCATCAGGTTATAATTAAAATCAGCCAAACCGCCTCCATCCCATCTGCCATATATACTGGCACCCTGTTGCCTGTCCAGTGTAAATGGTCTATTGATAATGGACCGCTCCATCATTTGCTGGTTACCACTCGAAATCACCCTTTCCCTGGAATATTCTGATTTCCATTGCCCTATTTTAAAATTCAACAAGGGCCATTTTTCCACCATCACCCGGAAATCCAGTAACCTCGAAGCTCCCAGTTCATATTCAAAATAATATTTTAACCAGGGCTGGTAGGCATGCCCCCCAACCTTTAGTCTGGCCCGATTTATCTTAAACAGGTTTTGTTTTTGTTCAAAAAAATCGTCAAAGGTGATGGGGTCCTGGTCACTGGGGGTAGCAAAACGAAACTGAAGCCTTCCTCCAAAATTTAGCTGGTATTTCCCATCGGAGGAAGAAAATTGAAATCCCCTGGAACCATAGCTTATTCCTTGTTGAGGGATAGAGTCGTTTTCTCCTTGAATAGCAAATGCAAAATGGGGAAGTCCCACAAAAAAAAACAGTAAAATTTTATAACTCATGCCAGCCGAATATTAATTCCTGAAAGGCTAATCGGCTGGTTTTTCAGGTACTGATGTACAAAGTCACAGATAGTGCAGGGGGCTTTAAGATTAAGCATATATTAATTTAATATTACCTAATTGTTAAATTTCCTACAAAGTTAAGGATACAAAATCAAAGTCCAATTGTTTTTTGCAGTTGAAAGTGGATTTGAGGATGATAAATAAGGTTAGGTCTACCTACTTTTATATTAAAATCCTCATCCCGAGACCTAATATTTTATAAACACGGATATTGCGATGACGGTGGATGTCGTCACCACGAGAATTACCTTTTCTTATACGCAAAAAACGGGATGAGGATGGGTTTTTTGCAATATAGAGGTGTTCGTGGTACCAGGATTATGCCTCGAAAGCAACTATTATTCCTTTAATTATCTGTTCTTTTGCCCTGATGCAAAAGAACCAAACCTGTCTGCCGGCAGGCAGGAAATCAAGACAAAAAAATCCTTCCCCCCGCAAACCTGCCGCACCCCCGGTTTTTTGTCGGGCCTATGCTCTTTGCGTATATAAATATGAATCTTCGATTTCTATTAATTTTTTCGGTGGTTTTCCTCTATAAAATCGGAATTTAATACGTCATCGGTAGACCTAACATTTTAAAAAACGCAGAAATGGGGATGACGATGTGGGTTTTTATCGTGTTGATTTTCAGCTAGTTAACAAACACGTCTTCGGCAGGGTGCCAACCTGAACATAATCGAATCTCGTTAAAATGCCGGGCGCATGCGGAAGTCTGTAGTTATCCGTGTACGCATATCCGATCTTTCTGTCCTTTTTTCGATTTTCTTATGTTCCCGCTCCAGTTCGGATCGCTCCCTTTTTAGGCTGAGCCTGTCGAAGTCCGGCTCCGCTCAGGGACCATCGCGATGACGAGAGGAATGTGCAGCGAGGATGTAGCCGGGTTTAAGCATATGCTTAAACCGGATTCAGGGTTGAATTACAAAAACTTGCCGATGGTTTCGGCCCAGATGGCATATCCCTTCTCGTTCATGTGCAGGTTGTCCTTTAAAAAAATATCTTCCATTGGTTTCTTTTCTGAATTTAACATCGGCTTCCACAGATCAGCATACTTTACTTTTTTCTTTCCACGGGCATACTTTTTCATGGCTGCATTCAGGGCAATGTATTCATCAGCCAGATTCCACCTGGCCACGCTGGGCTTGGCGCTGATCAGGACGATTTCGGTATTTGGCGACTCATTTTCAATTTGTTCTACGATCAGGTTATAAGTAGTGATGATTTCTTCTGTGGACTTACCTGCAGATATGTCGTTATCTCCCTCATATATAAATACCTTTTCCGGTTTGTAATCCAGTACAAGCTCATCCAGATAATGCAGCAAGTCACTTGCCTGAGATCCCCCAAAACCAGCATTTACAATTCTTTCTCCCGGAAAATCCTGCTGCAAACTTTTCCACATCCGGATAGTGGAGCTACCGGTAAAAACTACTGAAGATTGGTAATCAGAAACCGGATAATCTTTGGAAATTTGGCTTACCTGATCAGAAAACCGGGTAGGGTCCTGGGCAAATGCCAGAGAGTTGCTAATAAAATACAATAGGAATAGATAGAAGAAATTTTTCATGGCTTGGTTTATAATGCAGGTCTAAACTACTATAATAATTTGAATATTAAAACCAGATAGCAACATGTACCGTCTCAAAATCGAACACAAAAAGCGGACAGAACTGAGTTTTGAATCGATTTGGGGATTAAAATCTGCCATCCATAGCATGATTCAATCCTGTAATCCCAGTCATTTATCAGAAAAGATAATTGTAATAATTTGATTTTTAATACGTTATGGTTTTAATCCTTTTTTGAATGACAATTGTTTTTCTCACATCTATACACAAGCAGGCATGGTATGCGTTTTGAAATGAATTCCGCTAAACATTAATCTATTCATGAATAATTTCGAAAAATTCCTGATTTTTTGTTCTGGTGCTTACCTGCCATTGGTCCGGAGGTGTCCTGCAAGTACAAACAGGTTCATAGGAATTGGGGCAACTGTGCTATTTACGGCTATTTTTGCAGGCCTGTCTGTAAGTTATGCCTTGTCTACCGTTTTTTCATCGTTTTGGGTGATTTTGGGAATTGCTTTGATCTGGGCTTTGATGATTTTTAATTTGGATCGGTATATTGTTTCAACCCTAAAAAAGCAGGATCAATTTTTTCCGGAATTCAAACAAGCCCTTCCCCGATTGGTTTTGGCTTTGTTGATCGCGCTGGTTATTGCCAAACCATTGGAGTTACGGATTTTTGAAAAGGAAATCAACAGAGAACTGGATGAACAGCGTCTGGCTACAATCGAAAATAGTAGGGAAAAAATAGCAGCAGGGTATCCGGAAATCAATGACCTGGAAAGTAAGATTGAAAGCCTCAGGGCTGGGATTGCCGCCAAGGAGGATTTCCGGAACCAGAAGCAGGTGGAGTATGATCAGGAAAGATTTGGCGTAAAAACGGATGGGACCACGGGGCTTGCTGGCATAGGTATCAATGCTGAGAAGAAAGAAGAGCAACTGGATCAGGCAGAGCAGGATTACCAATATACCCAGAAGCTGAATGAGGGCAGGATTGAGGATCTGGAAGCGGAAATCAGGAAAATCAATGTATTGAAGGAACAGGAATTTCAAAACCAGATGGTCTCCCTGGATGCGTATGATGGTTTGGCAGCCCGGTTACAGGCTTTCAGGGATTTGACTTTGAAAAATACGGCCATTTATTGGGCCAACTGGATGATAATTTTTTTGTTTGTCATGATAGAGATGGCACCCATTCTGGTCAAGCTGATGGGAAGCAGAGGGCCCTATGACCAGTTGCTGGATTTCCATGAGGCAGGCATTGTCCTGGCAGGGGAGGAGCTATGGCACAAAAAATCCGGGGATAGCGCATTGAGAAAAGAGGTTTTTGATGAATTGTATGATAAAAGGAAGGCGCGACGTGTGGATTTTGACCTGGGTATGCTTGGGGAAAAGTAAAACCGTTAGTATTTGTAGCCGGAATTGCCTGAGCCTGGCCAGCACTCATTGTCCGGATGGCTGGGATTCCTCTGGTAGGAGGGAACGAATTAAGGAAACTAAGTATAACCATAAAAATGTTATATTTACATCATTAGAATAAATCCGTAAAAAGAATGGACGTATCTACCAGAAAACTAAATTTTATACAGGATCTGTTATCGGTTAGTGATGAAAAGATCATTGGTAAGCTGGAATCTTTATTGAAAAAGGAAAAGCAGAAAGAAGTCCAGAAGCCATCTGTTTATGATCTTTTAGGGGTTTTGACCAAAGAAGAAGGGGAAGAAATGGAGAAAACAATAAAATCCTGTTGTGAAAAAATCCATGATGAAGACTGGAAATGATCCCTGCTTGCTCGATACAAATATCGGTATTGATTTACTAAAAGGGCAGCGGAGTGTAGCTGATGGAATCAGTAATTCTAAAACGGTTTACCTCCCCGTTTTTGCATTAGGGGAGTTGTATTTAGGAGAATGTTCTGGTCGAAAGGCTTTTCATTATGATCAGATTAAAACATTTTTGAAAATTGCGATGGTTTTAAATGCTGGAGAACGGACCGCTTTAATTTATAGCCGGTTAAAAGCGTATTTAAAAATTAAAGGTACACCAATACCTGAAAATGATATTTGGATAGCGGCTATTGCGCAAGAACACAATTTACCATTAGTCACCCGGGATATCCATTTTAAGTATTTGCCTGATTTAAAGATTTTGTCCTGGTAAAAAATCGTGCTATTCGACATTTGCCATGTCGGATCTAGATAATCAGGGTTTGCAACCCTTATATAAGTGAATCAATTTGTAGCTGAATTTCTTTTGGAAAACAAGGGCATTTTTAATTAAACAGGCAAGCCATTTTTCAGGCCTGCCTGTTTATTTTATGGCTGATCGATTTTAAATGCTTTTTTTGGCCAGGTAGAAATCTACCATTTCCAAATCACTGCTTTCACGTTCCTGCATTTCAGCTACTGTTTTTGGCGGGGGAACAATGACTTTATCTCCTTCCCGCCAATCCAGAGGCATGGCTACTTTGTATTTGTCAGCCGTTTGTAAAGCCACAAGCGACCTTTTAATTTCATCCATATTCCTTCCTACATTCAAAGGATAGTACATGATCAATCTTATTTTCCCGTTAGGGTCGATGAAAAACACAGCCCGAACAGCAGCGGTCTCACTTTCGCCCGGCTGTAGCATGCCGTATTTTTTGGATACTTTCATGTCAATGTCTGCGATGATGGGAAACTCAAACAAGACACCTGTGTTCTTTTTGACATTATTGACCCAGGCGATGTGGGAATGGATAGAATCGATACTCAATCCCACCAACTTGGTTTTCTTCTCATCAAAGAAATTTTGTTCCAGGGCAAATCCACTCATTTCTGTGGTGCAAACGGGCGTGAAATCAGCCGGGTGGGAGAACAGTATGGTCCAGCTGTCTTTGATGTATTCTGAAAACTTCATGGGACCGGTAGTGGTCATGGCTTCAAAATCCGGAGCCTGATCGCCGATCCTGGGCATGGTCATTATATCTTCTTCGTTCATGGTATTTTTATTTATTTGATACCATAAAAATGCAGCTTTTTAAATACCGAACCTGTGATTTTTATCACCACAGCTGGGTATTATTCCAAATCGATCAGGTAATTTTCATTTTCCCAGTTGTTATTCAGGCTATCCCGATAATGAATGCTCATGATAAATGGGCCCTGGAGCAGGGATGGGCTAAAGTACAGCTCCTGTCCGGCTTCACTGGAGGTACCCTGGTAAAGGATGTTTCGGAAATCCGGAAAATGAGACCGTTTTTCTGTGTTATTGATTTTATTTGTGAACCTTTTCGGGTGTTGTAGCCCCCTGTATTCGATAAACAATGCCTTCTCAGGTAAATCAAAACGTCCAAAATCATTTTCAAAGGAACTCAGGCTCACCAAACCATTGAAGCTGTGGTCCTTGATGTAAAAATTTCTGTTGATGATATCCATTTTGCGGATATTTTTGGGATTGAATTTGGCAAAATCATCACTTCCAAAAACAGGCATGCCATCTATCAATAGCAAAGGGTTTTCCTGGAATACCTCATTGTAGGGGATATTGAAGTTTTTGAAGATGGTCTTCCTGTCCTGGCTCCTTACCAGCACCGTGGGTACATATTCCCTGATGACAGTGGCCATGTCATCAAAACGGTTGTAATCGTCCAAAAGGTAGTTGAAATCCGTAATGAACTGAAAGGGGATGGAATCTTCCGCCAGGTTTTCGGGTGCCAGGTAATACTGATGGCTGGCCCTTGCCAGTAAGCGTTCTTCCAGGAATTCCCTATCCTCCGGTACCATTACCAAATCAGGCAAGTGGAAGTTTTTACCTGGTCTGGCTTCCCAAAAAGGGGAATCCAGGATAAAGTTTACTTCCTGTTCAGGGTCTGAGGCCTGGACCACTACATACTCGTAATGATTGAAATTACCTGTTTCAAAATAGCAGGTACCGGTACTGTCCGGTCTGCTGATAAAAAGATGAAATTGTTTGCCATGAGCCGTAAGGTAATAGAAGCCTTCCGGATCCACGGTATTGTCCAGAACCCTTCCTTTGATGATAGGACCGAAAAGCTCAGGTATTAGCGGCGTATTTGAGTTAATCTTTCCATACATTTTGTCGAAATCCAGCGCTATTTCCGGTTGTAGGGATGGATTTGCCTTCCGAATGACAACCGAGAGCCATGGGGCTTTGGGTAAGGTGAGTTTGACCTGTTCCGAAGAACTGTTTTCGGTACTTCCGGTAAAGGCTGGGTTTTCCAATTCTTTATTGGTACCAGTCCGGGGTTTTTTGCTGATTGTTGGCGGTTTTTCGGGGTTGATAATGGTAATGATATCCTGAAATACACCTTTACTTCCCGAAGTATAAGGGCTGATCCTGGTATACACCCTGAGCAGGTAATGGTCTGAATCTATGGTGGAAGGAATTTCCAGATATGCCTGGTTTCTTCCTGCATTTAAATTGGCCATTTCCTGAATGACAGGTACTCCCTCCCTGTCCAACAGTTCCATGTAGATTACTTTTGAAGGACTGGGCTCATTTTGTGCCAATACCTTGATGTCCATCCAAAGCTGTTCTTCTGTTAATAAAACCCTATTGGATAGCTGCACGGAAATATCCTCCTTTGGCGTGGCACGTTCCTCCTGGGCTAGCAGTGGACATACCATAGAGAACACCATTCCGGTAGCCATGCAAAAGACTTTGCTCATGAAAACCTGTATGCTTTTCTTCTTTTTATTCATCTTTCCAATAATCAGGTTTGTTGGTGGTACCTCCCCTTATCCTGCAATCGGTGCATTCTGCTGTGGAAGCAAAGTAACCCGAACAGGGAAAAGTCTCACAATCTTCATAAAGCGGCACATAATTGCTTTGCCCAAACTTCTCATCATAATCCGCTACGGCTACCGTGTCGATTTCACAGCCTTGATAATCTCTGATTTCGGTCCTCCAGGGTCCTATATCTTCCCGGCTGATATACATTTCTTTCTCCCTGGAAATACCCGCTGATATATATCCTATTACCGGGCTATCAGGATCTTCGGTATGGTAGATATTGCTGTTTACAGCAGAAGGCAAAGGACTGAAAATGCTTCCAATATCATCTGAATTTCTGCGAAGGCCTTCCCAAAATACATAGGCCTCCCTATCCAGCACATATTGCCTGGCACTGATCCGGTATCGGATTCCCAGTTTTTCGGAGAGACTGTCTATGGTTAACAGTTCTTTTTGAAAAATCTGGTTGTTTTCATACCTGGCTGAAGATTCCAGAATTATCCTTCTGGATCGATCAAAACTCCAACATTGGTAGGTCAAATCTTCCTGGTCAAGAAACTCCATATTGCCACTTATCTCATCGTAGGTATAATAGGAGATGTAAGGGGTACGGTACATCCAGGTTTCCTCATAGACCCATAGGAAAAACTCGTTCTGATCATCTCCACCGGTATTGGCATACAGCTGAACATCTCCTTCCTGATGGGTAAAACTAATGTCAAATTCCGGACTGAACATGGGCTTGATCGGGTCTGTGGTATAACTATTCCCATTATCCAGTTCTATGCTTAAGGTATAGTTTTGGTTTTCCGGCAGGTTTTCGGTGAGCTGATAGTATCCGTTTCCCATAGACTGGAGCAACCACTCACCTTCCCTTTCTCCCTGAATCATGATTTCCCCGCGAGGGCTGGGAGCATCCGAATCAGCACCATATAAAGATAAGCTGTTGCTGAGGCTAATTTGTGTAGTGCCTCCACCTACTTCTATATATCCTTCAACGACCAATATATTTTGATCGAGATCACTGATCTCCGGGAAAAAAGGCTCCCGGCAGGCTACATTGCACAACAATAGGATCGCAATAATATACCATGAAGTTTTACTCAGCAGGACATCCATTAAAACTTGAAATTATAGGTGATAAAAGGAATGGGTCTGGCAAAAATGGATAACTGGTACCCTTGAATCGTCCCATTTACCGGAGAGAAATAAACCGAATACGGGTTGGCCCTGCCAAGAAGATTGTATATACCCAGGGACCAGGAGGCATGTGCCAGCTTACGGATCTTATGGTTTCCTTCAATGTTAAAGGAAAGGTCCACTCTGAAATAATCAGGGATGCGGTAGGCATTTCTATCGGAATAAAATACCCGTTCTGAGCCATTGTAATTGAACTTGGCCACGGGATAGGTAATAGGTCTTCCTGTACTGTAATTGGCATTGACAGACGTATTGATCCTTTTGGTAAATTCAAAATTTCCTACCAGCATGATATCATGGGGTTGATCAAAATTACTTGGGTATAATTTTCCCGAGTTGACTTTTTCTCCTCTTTCGTTGGGATTGGTTTCCAGCAAGGATCTGGAATAGGTATAACTGATCCATCCATTTAACTTGCCCTGGGTTTTCTTGGCCATCAGTTCAATGCCGTAGGCCCGGCCTCGGGTATTGAGTACATCCTGCTCCAGGTCATTGTTCAGGATCAGTGTAGCCCCACTTCTGAAATCGACCAGGTTTTGCATATTTCGGTAATAGACTTCTGCGGAAGTCTCGATGATATTGTTTTTGAAATTTTTAAAATAGCCTATGGCAAACTGCCTTCCTGTCTGGGGCATAAGGTAGGGATCGCTCAGTTTCCAGGTGTCGGTGGGAGCGATGGCCGCTGTATTGGTCAACATGTGCAAGTGCTGCCTCATGGTATTGAAACCTGCTTTGACGGAGGTGAAATTGTCTATGGCATACATGGCAGAAATCCTTACTTCGGGTCCCTGGTAGGTATTGATGATTTCCCCAGCCTCGTAGGCACGCTCTCCGATTTTGGTCTCCTCGGTCCTGAGGGAATTGAAGGGGTATTGATTGACGCTGTTTGGGCCCAGGTAATTGTAAATAACATACCTCATTCCATAATTAATCAGCAATTTAGGATTCGCTTCAAATTCATCACCTATGTAAAATGCTGATTCAAGCGCCTTTTCCCTGTTTACCCTTTCATTTAAGACAATAGATTCCGGACCCTGGGGAGTCTGTTTGCCCGGATTGAGGTTGTAAAATAGATGATTCATGCCAAAGCTAAGCCGGTGTTTATCGCTGATCTCATAGGTAAAATGGTTTTTCCAGCTGCTTTGGTCCATTGTAAAACCGAAACGAAAAGCATTGAGTGTATCCTGTTCACTTACTACGCCAAAACCATATTGATCATGACCAAGATGGAATTGACCTTCCAATTTGTCATTGAAATAATGTGTCCAACCCACATTGATATTTAGATTTTGGTAACGGAAGGAAGTATCCCTGTCAAAACGAAATGCATCCTGACTCCAGTAAGCCGAAAGCCTCAACTCATTGTTTGGGTCCGGAGAATGTTTGAAATTCAGGTTTAAATCATGAAAAGATGCCCTGCTGTCCCTGAATTCCGAATCCTCATCCAGGAAACCAAACAGCCAATTGGAATAGGTTCCCCTGCCGCCAATGGCAAAGGTGGTGTTTTCTGACAGCGGTCCCTCCAGATACAACCGGCTGGTCATCAACCCGATTCCTCCTCCGCCCTGAATTTTTTCCTTATTGCCAAACTTGCTTTTCACATCCAGGACGGAAGAAAGCCTTCCTCCAAATTGCACGGGAATACCTGCTTTGTATAGGTCTACACTTTCAATCATATCTGGATTGAAGGCGGAAAACATCCCAAAAAGGTGGGTGGGATTGTAGATGGTAGCCTCATTATACAAGATCAGGTTTTGATCCGCAGCGCCACCACGTACATTAAATCCTGCACTGGCTTCCCCTACCGTTTTTACGCCAGGTAAGGTCAGCACGGCCCTTAAAACATCTACCTCACCCAGGACCGCCGGCAGTTTTTTTAGTGATTGGACAGTAATGTTGGCCAGGCCCATTTCAGGTCTTTCGATATTCGCAGACTTTTCTGAAGTGACGGTTACTTCGGAAAGAGAGATGATATTGTCATCCATGGCAACATCGAGTCGTCCATCACCTGACAAATTGATTTGGCGCTGCTCCTGGTAAGCCCCGAAGTTTTGGAAGATAAGTGTATGCCGGCCTTTGGGCAAGGTAATGACATAGTTACCAGATTCGTCAGAAATGGACCTGGCATCCTGATCCGATGTGTAGACCAATGCTCCGATTATAGGTTCACCCGACTCAAAACTTGTTACTTTTCCGCTAATGGTACCATTTTCGCTTGCTGGATTAGAACTGCCATCTCCCACTTCCCATAACCGGTTTTTGGCAAAATCCCGGTTTACTCTCTCCGCTGAAGGGTTGATGCGCTTCCCGTCTTCATCCGTCTCCGGTTGGATTCGGAAAAAACCAGCCGGAAGATTCACTTCCAATGCTTTATCCTTACTGAGAAAGATTCTATTTTGTTGATCTATGGTAAAAAACACACCTGCAGGCTGTAATATTTCTCTTAGCAGGTCTTCAATTGGACTGTCATAGGCGTTAATATTGACGGTTATTTCTTTGACATCATCGGATTTATAAAAGAACCTGAAAGATGATTTATCCTCTACCATTTGGGCAAAACGGCCAAAATCCAGACCTGAAAAGATGCCGCTGATCCGATCTCTTTCCGGAGTCTGAGAGAAAAGAAGAGAAGTAGTAGCTATAAAAAGCAAAATACCGGAAAATACGCTTTTTTTCATTTTCATTCCCCCTCATTCGACAGGTAGACCAGGGTTTTTAAATAGGCTTCCCTGTTTTTCCGATAACGCAGTCCATTTTTTCTTAGCTCTCGCCTGGCTGATTTCTTATTTAATTCCAGCAGTGGAAAAATCTTCCTTTTTGCAGGAACGGCCACCAGTTGCCCTTTGATTTCAAAAAAATACTTTTCCACTTCTTCATAGCTTCTGATAAGTTCCGCTGTTGAAGTTTCTTGTTTCCTTTGTTTGCGGTGTTTACAATATAGTCCGGTTTGGCCTTTGATAATTTCCCGGTAAAAACCATTTTTATGAAAAATAAAACCATCTGGTTGGGACTTCTTTGTAAAAATGGTACCGTCACTTAATACAATACCATCAATTTTTGCGTGATTCATGATCATTTTTTGCTTGAAAGCACTGGAAAAGGATAGGATCAGATCATCCCATATTTCATACTGAACGGGAATGTTTTCAAAAACGAAGCCGCTGATAGTCAAGGTCCCATTTTCCATTTTTGATGTAGCGAAGTAAGGATGACCATCGAGAGATCTTCTTTGTTCTATGTATTGTGTACCGGTATGAATTTCAGGATAGGATTGAATGATTTGTTCATACCGGTTGATAAAGTTTGTTTGAGCGAACAGTATTTGAACCTGCATCATGAGGAAAAAAATAAAAAGTATTCGTTGTATCATGGAATAGGTTAGAACAGGATTAGGCCAATCATTAAGCAGAATTTAAATATAATCTAATTTTCTCCTCATTTAATAGTTGCTTGATTAAATTTCTAATTTTTTTTGTTTATTTGGTCGCCTATGGTGGCAATACAACGTTTACTTTACACAAGGATCGATCCTTAATCATGATGAAAGAGCCCGAAAAAACAAGCAATCCATTAATCAATCCTGAGGAAGAGGCTTTTATGGCTGGTCCTCAAAGCAGGTATCTGGATTTTAAATTTATTGTAAAGGTACTTTTGGAATTTATCCGTGGATTCAGAATGCTTCATTTTGTTGGGCCATGTGTAACGGTTTTCGGGTCAGCCCGTTTCGAGCCAGGTGATAAATATTATGAATTAGGGTTGAATGTAGGGAGAGTTGTGAGTCATATGGGATTTACTGTCATGACCGGTGGGGGACCAGGAATTATGGAAGCAGCCAATAAGGGTGCTAAGATGGCTGGCGGGAAATCTGTTGGGTGCAATATTATTTTGCCATTTGAACAATACCCTAATGTATATTTAGATAAATTCATGAATTTTAAGTATTTCTTTGTTAGAAAGGTACTTCTTTCCAAATACAGTTATGCATTTATTGTACTTCCAGGGGGGGTTGGTACATTGGATGAATTTTTCGAGGCATTGACTCTTATTCAAACTCAGGTAATGAAAAGATTCCCGGTAGTGTTAATGGGTAAGGATTTCCATGCCCATCTATATCAGCACTTAAAGGCCATGGCTGAATTTGGTACCATAAGCAACGTTGATCTTGATCTGTTTTTGCTGACTGATAGTATTGAAGATATGGAAAATCACCTAAAAAAATTTGCTATTGAGGGGTTTGGGTTAAGGAGAAAAGATCCAGTGAGGCCTTCAAAAATACTAGGGGAGGAAGCCTAGCGAAAATTCATTTTTTCTGTTGACATTCTAATTTTGGCCTGATTCTTGAAAAATCAGTACTGAAGTAAGTAGTTACTTTTTTTAAAGTAGTATCAGTCAGGATCAAGTTAAATGGAAAATTGTTCACACCAAATTAATCCAACTCATACAGTTCTGATAGGAACAGGAAGCAGCGTTGCAGACTATCTTTTATATCTGGAAAAACAGCCATTAGTAGGGAGGATAACCATCATAGGACAGGATTGGACAGATCTTTTTTTTCTGCAATGCTTGTGTAGTTTGACGAAACTAAAGCTTAAGATTAACCAAATTGATCCTGGTGAATCTGCGGATCAGAAGGGTGTTTTTTTTGTTTTTTCAAAGGTGGAAAGTATTGATTTTAATGCGAAAAAAATTTTTTGCCAAAAAGGAGTGTTTCAGTACGATTCATTGATTTTGGTCAACGAAAATCGGCCTAAAGCCTTGCTTAACCATAAGCTTAAACACATTAAAAATTATCATTCCAGTTGTGAATTTAGTTCCTGGATCAAAGATGTTAATAATGTTGCGGTCATTGAAGGAAATGATTTTCCTGCTATTGCCATGGCAGAAAGATTATCATTTTTTGGAATAAAGACATATTTGGTTTGCAAAAGTAATTATTTGGCCGAAGGATTTCTTCCTGGTGAAGAGGCCTGTCTTTTAGCCAAACAATTAAAAAATAATGGCATAACGGTCCTGTTTGGTCAGCAAATAGAGAAATATTTGCTTGACCAATCGGGCAATATTTCAGGATTTCGGTTGACTGACGGGAAGGAATATGTTTGTACAATGGCGCTACATGCTTCCGGACATTTCCCGGAGTTTTCTTATTTGAGGGATACAGATTTTTATTCCGGAAAAACTTTCTTTGTAGATCAATCCTGTAGGGTTACATCGGTAAAGGATGTTTATGTGATGGGACATAATTTGTCAATTGAAAAAAAAGTGGGTGGGGATTTGAGTAAACGCTCGTTTTACCCGGATTTAGGAGCCATCAGCTTTTTTAAAGATAAATTAGATGTCCGAAAAAGACAAACAAATTTTATTCATTATGAGTTGATGGGGTTGACCTGGTCAATTTACGGAGATTTTTCCACTAATTGGGGAAAGAGCTCGCAAAATTTTTATTGGGAACATCCAAATGGCCAAATTTCTTTCAGGTTGCTTTTCGATGCCAGAAATTTTACGGTAATATCCATAGTCACATTGGGTATTGGTTTTAAAGATCAATTCATGATTAATGCCATTGACAAGCAGTGGAAGGCAGAGGAGTTGATGGATAAATTAGATAGGGGAATATACCCTGATCAAAGCTCTTCCGAAATATTCGCCCTTATTTTTAAAGCTTTCACGGTAGAGTTTAAAGAAAAGAAAAAAGAAAATAACTCCTCCTTCATGGAGAGAATTTTGGAGAAGTTATTTTAAAAGAATTACCTGTTTAATTAAAATCCTGCTCGCAATCCAAGTCATCAATTTGCTGCTCTGCATCTGCAACAGCATTTTGCCATTCTGTTCTTGATTGTCCGGTCAACGCCTGACAATTCCCATAAGGCCTTAACTCATCCAGATAGGCCCGGGCAGCAGTCCTTAAATTTTCACAACTGGCTTCAGTTTGCGTTTGACCATGAGCGATCGCTGCTTGTTGAAGGGCGTCGATTTCATCACTTAATTCAGTCCCCCATTGAACAGAGCAGGCAGTAGGTGAATCATCCTCTGAAGAGCAGCTAAATAAAAAGAGCCCGGACATGATAAAAAGAACAATTAACGATTGTTTTTTAATAAAATTCAACATAATTGGTTTGTATTTATTTTAAAAGCATTGCTCTAATGTAAATAAAAAGGAGAGGACAAAAAAACAAAAGACATAAAAATAAATATGAATAGCTAAAAAAAGGATTCAAAAATATATTACCCGTATGATTTATACCCTTTATTATGGTCAAAAATTGAAATGATACACCCAATCTTCCGGTGGTAGCTTACCGATAGGTGATTTTTTCAATTGCTCAATTATTTTAAGATTGCCTTTTTACATCTATAAATATTTATAACCAATTGAAATAGATGGTTCTATGCTTTTTTTTTAAATTCAAATGAAGATTAAGGTATTATTCGAGATACCCGATAAAAGGGTGGAAAAATATTTTCGAATTACGACAAACATTTGATTGTTCTTCGGGTTTAAAGAATAATATTTATAAGATTGAAAGACAATTATGGGAATGAAAGAGAATATACAGGAAATAGCAGATCATTCAATGAATGGTTTATTTGGTGAGAGAAACGAATCGAAAGATTTGCTGATTAAAAATGCCATTTTTATCCGTGATAAAGGCTGTTTAACAAAGGTCAAATATGAGAATATTATTTATCTTAAGGGTGATGGTAATTATACAACTTTGGTTACCAGAGAAAAAAGTTATTCTTTGAGGAACATTTTAAAGGAATTTGAAGAAATGCTTCCAACTGAAAACTTCCTCAGGATACATAAATCGTTTATTGTAAATCTCAATGAAATTAACACCATATCCCCTAAAGAGGTAAGTGTAAATAACCAAAAAGTCCCTGTTGGCCGTACCTATTATCAAACGCTTATCAATGGGGTAAACAAATTGGGAAGTAACGGTTTTGACTAAAACGAAATCTCAATTGGACAGATTTTCGTCAAAATTGATTTTATCGTGCCACAATAAACTACTGTCTCCATAACTTAAGAAACGGTATCTCTTCTCTACGGCTAGCTGATATATTTCTCTCCAGTGCCTTTTGGTGAGTGCAGCGATAAGTAGCATTAATGTAGAGCCAGGTTGGTGAAAATTGGTGATTAAACCATTACATACTTTGAATGAATACCCAGGAAAAATAAATATTTCGGTAGATCCAACTAGTTGTTCCAATCGATTGGTTTGCATGTGATTCAAAACAGCTTCAAAACTTTTCGATTTTGAGGGTAAATCCAGGTGTTGCTGGTAAGGATATAATTTCTCAACAAAAAAATCTGGTTTTTCTTTGTTTAAAAGTTTTACTCCAAACCAGTATAGGCTTTCCATTGAGCGCATAGAGGTAGTTCCTACCGCAACAATATTTCCTTTGGCTTCATGCAGCTGTTGTACATTTTTTTTTGAAAAAACCATTTGTTCACAGTGCATGGGGTGTTCGGTAACATTTTCATGTTTGATGGGCCGGAAAGTTCCTGCCCCCACATGAAGGGTAAGGTAATTGATAGAAATTCCCTTTTTGTTGATTTTTTCTATGCTTTTATCGGTGAAATGTAAACCTGCTGTAGGAGCAGCCACAGCCCCCTCCATTTTGGAATATACCGTTTGATACCTTAATTTATCCGAATCAATTGCTTTTCTATTTAGGTAAGGTGGTAAAGGAACTTCCCCGCAGGCTTCAACCAGACTGGCAAAGGACAAATCGGCAGGAGTCCAGCTGAATTGAACGGATTTGTTTGCTTTATTTATCAATACTGCCTGAACGGTATATTGAATGCCTTCAAGTACTATTTCTCCCTGTAGCTTTTCACCCTCTTTCCATCTTTTCAGATTTCCGATCATGCAATTCCAAACCACGGGGCTTGAGCTTTCCATACTCTGTTGGATCAGGTTGGATGGGGCAAGGGGGTTCAAAAGGAATACCTCTATAGTAGACCCTGTAGGCTTTTTAAATAGTAGCCTTGCGGGTATAACCTTGGTGTCGTTAAAAAATAAATGGCTATTGGAGGGAAGAAGCGCAGGTAACTCAGAGAATTGATGATGGCTTATATGGCCCTGCTCAAAATGTAGGAGCCGTGAAGCATCTCTTTTTTCGAGTGGGAATTTGGCAATGAGTTCCTCGGGCAAATCATAAAGGTAGTCCTGAAGTTTTGGAGGGTTTTGCAGCAGCATTTTCCGGCAATGGTTTTGATCCTAAATTCCGGACAAATATAGGCCTTTCACGGCAATTCAAGATTCTCTATTCGTTTTCTTTTGCATAAATGCGGTTCGGGAAATTCATTTTGGGATGCAGAATTAGGATCATTAATATCCTGAAATTCCAGGGAAATTAGCCATCTTTGAAGCGATGTAATCTAAATATTTTGGACTTTAGGGGGGGTACTTTATAATCAGTCAGGTCGAGGATTAGGGTAAGGAATGGTCCGGTTTAGATTTTAGGTCAAGAAAAAATGTTATACGCTTTTATGAAAAAGAATTGACAATTTTAAAATTGTTATCAGGGTGAAAATCTCAGGAAAATGAAAGATAATTTTAAAGTAAAAGTACAGATCAAGCCCTACACTTTAGATTTTAAATTTGAAGCGGGAACGAGCAGGGGTGTTTTAAAGGAAAAGGAAACCTTTATTATACATGTTTTTGCTGATGCTTTCCCGGGGATTTCAGGTTTTGGTGAAGCCGGTCCCCTCAGGGGATTAAGCCTGGATGACCTCACTGATTTTATACCAAAAACCAAACCTATTATTCAAAAAGTTGAAAACCTGTCTTTTTCATTGGATAGGCAGAAAATATTGCAAGCTATTCGGGAGTTGCCCCAAATTGATCGTTTTCCAAGTCTTCGGTTTGGTCTGGAAACTGCATTGCTGGATTTAATTCATGGCGGCAGGAAGAAGATTTTTTCCTGTGACTTTTATGATCACCAAAAACCTGTTCCCATTAACGGGTTGATCTGGATGGGTGACAAAGATTTCATGAAGCGGCAAATTGATCAAAAACTTAGGGAAGGTTTTAATTGCATCAAAATGAAGATCGGTGCGATGGATTTTGATTTGGAATGCAACTTACTGGAAATGGTGCGAAATCGTTATTCGGAACATGATGTTTCCCTGAGAGTGGATGCGAATGGAGCCTTTGGATTGGACGAGGCCATGGAAAAATTGAATCAATTGAGTCAATTTGGTGTCCATAGTATAGAACAGCCGATAAAACCCGGAAATACCGCAGAAATGGCTTATTTATGTAAACACTCCCCTGTGCCTATTGCATTGGACGAAGAACTGATAGCTGTGTCAAATGTAAAAGATAAAGAGGCTTTGATCGAACAGGTAAAACCAAGTTACCTGATCCTGAAACCCTCATTACTGGGTGGAATAATGGCTACTGAGGAATGGATTTCCATTGCCGGGAATTCAGGTACAGGCTGGTGGATGACTTCTGCTTTAGAAAGCAATATTGGTCTCAATGCCATTGCCCAGTTCGCCTCGTCTTTACAAACGGACCTTCCACAGGGATTGGGTACGGGTCAGTTGTATCACAATAATTTCCCTTCTCCTCTTGGCATCACCAATGGGCACCTTAGCTATAATCCCCAAAAACCCTGGTCTATTCCTAAGCTGTTTGGATTAGATGCAGACTAAGTAATAAAATCTTTATGCTTTATTTCAGATTACCTTCTATTTTTGTGTTTCCAATAATTTTATTCCAGCAAACTTTGGAATATTGTGATTTGTCTTAAGCCCATGAACCAAAAAAAACCTATTCTGTATATTGTTTTTCTATCTCTTACAGCAGCTGTTGGAGGTTTTCTTTTTGGCTATGATACGGCGGTGATCTCGGGAACCATTGGGCAAGTTAGCATGCAATTTGATCTAAATGCATTGGAGCAAGGCTGGTATGTGGGCTGTGCGCTGCTTGGGTCTATCCTGGGGGTAGCAATAGCGGGCAGATTGTCGGATCAATGGGGCAGAAAGAAGGTTATGATATTGTCAGCGCTTTTGTTCGCTGTTTCTGCATTGGGCTGTGCCATTACCCATAGTTTTGAGGCTTTGGTCATATACAGGATTATTGGTGGAGCAGGAATAGGCATGGTTTCAATTGTTTCCCCCATGTATATTTCCGAAGTGGCCCCATCAAAATTCAGGGGAAGTCTGGTAGCGCTTTACCAACTGGCCATTACTGTAGGCTTTCTGGGTGCCTATCTGGTGAATTACCAATTGTTAGAATGGTCAGCTTCAGCCTTTTTCAGCGAAAACACCTTGCTTCATTTGATTATTCACCAGGAAGTATGGAGAGGTATGCTGGGGATGGAGTTGGTTCCTGCCATTTTGTTTCTGCTGATTTTGTTCGCTATCCCAGAAAGTCCAAGGTGGTTGGTAATTCATGAACGAAAAGCGGATGCTGAAAAAGTATTTAGGCAATTGTATGAAAGCAGGGAACTGGCAATGCAAAAAATAGTGGAGGTAAAGGAACAGGCCGCAAAGACTACCGCCACCCATTGGGGCTTATTGAAAAATCCGAAGATATTGAAGCCCGTATTGTATGGAATGGCCATTGCCATCCTGGGCCAGTTTATGGGTGTGAATGCGGTGTTGTATTACGGCCCGGGAATTTTTGAGCAAAGTGGTTTATCCGGTGGGGATGCTTTGTATTATCAGGTGATGGTGGGCCTGGTTAATGTAATGACTACAATTTTGGCATTGCTGATCATAGACAAGGTTGGGAGAAAGCAATTGGTTTATTTTGGCGTAAGTGGTA
Organism: Cyclobacterium plantarum; assembly: GCF_011290685.1. GTDB lineage: Bacteria > Bacteroidota > Bacteroidia > Cytophagales > Cyclobacteriaceae > Cyclobacterium > Cyclobacterium plantarum. Next base: position 138,114 of record NZ_JAANYN010000002.1, on the reverse strand, counting down.
TGATTATCAGCCTGCTGATGATCAGCATCTATTTCACTTATGGTGAATCTTTGGGCTGGACATCAATGGCCCTGCTGGTTTTGTTTTTGGTATATATTTTCTGTACGGCCATCTCCATTTCGGCTGTCATTTTTGTTTTGCTTTCTGAAATGTACCCCAACAAAATCCGTGGTCTTGCCATGTCCATCGCTGGCTTTTCCTTATGGGTTGGCACTTACCTGGTGGGGCAGCTCACTCCCTGGTTTTTGGAAAATTTGGGTCCGTCAGGGACTTTTCTTTTCTTCGCCATCATGTGTTTGCCTTATATGTACATTATTTGGAAGAAAATTCCTGAAACAGCCGGGAAAAGCCTGGAAGATATCGAAGCATATTGGTTAGGCACAGATACCGATAAAACTTAAAATTTGATGAAATCCAGCATACCGGAGGTGACACACCGATGTATGCGTATAAAGCACCTGCTGCCGGTAGATAGAAGCAAGACTCCCTAAATCGGAACCATCTGTACGGGGCAAGTTATGACCTTTGAAAAACAACGATATAGACATGAAATCGAGCATGTCGCAAGCGACACACGGAGGAATGATTATCCAACATGCGAGATTCCACCCCGATTTATTGGGGCAAGTTATGGCAACTTAAAGACAATTATAAACACATGAAAAAATACCTGGATTTATACAAAAATGAGTTGCTGGACAACATCATTCCCTTCTGGATGGAGCACAGCAAGGACCAAACCTATGGGGGATATTTCACCTGCCTTGACCGGGAAGGTAAGGTTTATGACAGGGATAAATTTGTTTGGTTACAGGCCAGGCAGGTGTGGATGTTTGCCAGGTTGTATGATACGGTGGAAAAGCATCCGGATTGGTTGGAAATGGCCGGGTTGGGGCTCTCTTTTTTAAAAAAGAATGGAATGGATAAGGAAGGCAATTTTTTCTTTTCCCTAAACCAAAAAGGACATCCTCTGGTACAACCTTACAACATCTTTTCCGACTGCTTTGCCGCAATGGCATTTGCAGCCTATTACAAAATCGATCCCAGGGAGGAATATGCGAAGCTTGCCCTGAATACCTTCGAAAATATACTTAGACGCAGAGAGAATCCTAAGGGAAAATACAATAAAACCTATCCGGGTACCAGAAACCTGAAAAGCTTTGCTTTGCCCATGATTTTGAGTAATCTCACCTTGGAAATGGAGCATTTGTTAGGTGATGAAAGGGTAGATGAAATGGCTTCCGAAGTAATCCGGGAGGTCATGGACGTGTTTTATCAAAAAGAATCCGGCCTGATATTGGAAAACGTATTCGAAGATGGTAGTTTTTCGGATTCTTTTGAAGGAAGACTGAGCAGTCCCGGTCATGCCATCGAAGCCATGTGGTTTATGCTGGACCTTTCACATCGTTTTGGTGATGTTGATCTGAGAGATAAGGCAGTGGCCTGTGGTTTGAAGACCCTGGAATACGGATGGGATGAAACCTATGGGGGGATTTATTATTTCTTGGATAGTAAAGGTTACCCTCCTGAAAAACTGGAATGGAATCAAAAATTATGGTGGGTACATTTGGAAACCCTGGTGTTTTTGGCCAAGGGGTACGCCATGACGGGCAATCAACAATGTCTGCACTGGTTTGAAAAAGTCCATGATTATACCTGGAATCATTTTAAAGATCCTGATTATCCGGAGTGGTTCGGTTATTTGGACCGTTATGGTAAGGTGCAGTTACCCTTAAAAGGTGGTAAATGGAAAGGTTGTTTCCACGTACCAAGGGGATTGTTTCAAGTTTGGAAGACGCTGGAAAAATTATAATTAGGCCCTGATAAATAACCTATAACTAAGAAGAACATGAAAAGACGAGATTTTATTGGAAAGGTAGCATTGGGTGGGGGGACAGTATTTTCCACCTCCCTTATGGGCATGCCATCCACTGGAAAGGAGCATCAAAAAAGGGTGAAAATCCATGAAAACGGGAAGGTTTTCGAGGCTGACCTGGTCATCGCAGGAGCAGGCTTGGGTGGTTGTGCAGCCGCTTTTGCAGCATTGAGAAACGGACTGACCGTAATTTTAACAGAGGAAACCGATTGGATAGGGGGGCAGCTATCTCAGCAGGGGGTTCCTCCTGATGAGCACCAATGGATTGAAACACATGGTGCACCTGTATTGTATCGGGAATTCCGGGACAATATTAGGGCCTATTACCGAAGGCATTACCCATTGACGGATGAAGCAGCAGCCAACGACCGTTTAAATCCGGGAAATGGCTCCGTATCCAGACTATGTCATGAGCCAAAAGTAGCTCACAGGGTTTTGGAAGAAATGTTCTCATCCTATGAAAGTGCCAGAAAAATCCTCATCCTAAAAGAGCATAAAATAAGGGCAGCCGCTGTTACCGGTAATAGGGTTGAACATCTGAAAGCCAAGGATTTAAATTCCGGGTATGATTGTGTGTTAAAAGGCCGCTATTTTGTAGATGCCACGGAACTTGGGGAATTGCTTCCGCTGACGGGTACTGACTATATTACAGGGAGTGAATCCCGCGCTGATACGGGTGAATTGCATGCAGGACCTTTTCACAGGCCTGAAAATAACCAGGCATTTACGGTTTGTTTTGCCATTGATTATGTAAAGGGCGAAGACTGGACCATTCCCAAACCGGAAGATTATGATTACTGGAAGAATTTCCGACCCCAAATGGATCCCCCCTGGGCAGGAAAGATGCTGGAACTCAATTACAGTAATCCCCGAAACCTGGAGCCTAAGGCGCTTGGTTTTCATCCTGAAGGGATCAAAACAGGGGATAAGCTAAACCTGATGTTGTACAGAAGAATCCTGCATCAGGACAATTTCAAACATGGTTTTTACCAGGGAGATGCCACTATTGTCAACTGGCCTCAAAATGATTATGTTTCTGGAAATATCATTGATGTCAGTGAGTCTGAGTTTAACAAGCATGTGCAGGCCGGAAAGCAGCAAAGTCTTTCCCTTCTTTACTGGTTACAAACAGAAGCTCCAAGACCGGATGGAGGTAAAGGTTGGCCTGGATTGAGGTTAAGAAATGACATGATGGGAACTGCAGATGGTTTGGCCAAGTACCCTTATGTAAGAGAATCAAGAAGGATCAAATCCATGTTTACCGTATTAGAGGAACATGTAGGCGCAGAGCAGCGGGCTCAGGTTTCGGGATTATCCGGAGAGAACCTTAAATCAGCCGATTTTTTTGATAGTGTGGGCATAGGATACTACCATATTGACCTGCACCCCAGCAGTGGAGGGGATAATTATATTGATTTTGGTTCCCTGCCATTTCAAATTCCGCTTGGAGCGCTGATCCCACAAAAGACAGAAAACCTCCTTCCTGCCAATAAAAACATTGGTACCACTCATATTACCAATGGCTGTTACCGTTTGCATCCGGTAGAATGGAGCATAGGTGAAGCAGTTGGTATGCTTGTTCCTTTTGTATTGAATAAAGAAGTACAACCGGCAACTGTGAGGGCCGATCGGTCTTTGTTAACAGACTTTCAAAATTTTCTTCGTACCCAGGGGATTGAAACCGCATGGCCGGGCGAAAAATAAAAAATGTGGCCCGGATTCTCTGTGCTTCACTTTGTCATTTCGGGTTTAAAATATGGGATATTATGCATCAATACTTTCACATACTACAGCAAGGCTAAAATCGATTTAGCCTTGCTGGGTGAAATATATTAAAGATTTCAAATAGGAATAATCCATTATTTTAATCAAATTTGTACCTGCTTAAAAAAACAAAGCCATATTATCCGGAACCGGGAGACCATTTGTTTTTGATTTTTTTCTTCAGTTTCAAAACCTTCTAATGGATTGAAGGTTTGGTGCTATGGGCAACCTTTTCCGGGTGAATGATGTTGTATTTAGGTATAATTAAACGTTTCAACAAAAATTAATTTATGGCAAAATCGAAAGAAACTTTCAATAAAAAGGAAAAAGAAAAGAAAAGATTAAGGAAGAAGAAAGAGAAGGAAGAAAAAAAAGAGGCCAGAAAATCCACATCCAATAAGGGGGGTGATCTGGATGACATGATTGCCTATGTAGACGAAGAAGGCAATATTACCTCAACTCCTCCGGACCCTACGGTAAAGAAAAAGAAAATAGAGTTGGAGGATATAGAAGTAAGCGTATCCAAGCAGGCACCCGTAGATCCGGAAGACCTGAGAAGGAAAGGAAAAGTTACTTTCTTTAACGAATCCAAAGGCTACGGTTTTATCAAGGACCTGGAGTCTCAGGATAGTGTTTTTGTTCACGTCAAGGGATTGGTTGACGATGTTAGAGAAAATGACCAGGTTACTTTTGAGACAGAAAAAACGCCAAAAGGATTGAGTGCCATTGATGTCAAACTGGCGAAGTAAGCTTTTGAGTCATCTTTCCTATTTATAATTTATAAAATTGTGAACAGCTAAGTGGTGGAGGGCAATCATGTTATCTCCGCTTCTTTGCCCACAATTGTAATGTTTTGCCCTTTTTCAGCTGCTTCTCAATAGACAGGGATTGTCTCACTGAAACAAATTATTTCCCAGAACGGGGGCAATAAGTTTACCGTTGATTTCCTTTTGATTGCTGTTTAATATATCCCATGGCTCCATTATTGGTTCGTCTGAAAGATCAAATGTACCATAATGCATAGGGATAAAATATTTCCCTTTAAGTATATTGAAGGCGTTTATGGCATCTTGAGGACTAATGTGTGCCTGAGACATGAACCATTCCGGTTTATAGGCTCCAACGCCCATCAGACAGTATTCTGGGTCTCCCATGATCTGCCGGATATCTTCAAAATGTTTTCCAAAACCACTATCTCCCATAAAATAAACTGTTTTATCAGCATGGGCTATGTGGAAACCTCCCCATAAATTTTCGTTTAAATCCCAAAGCCAGCGGCGGGACCAATGTCTGCTGGGAAGGTAAGTAATGGTCAAATCAGCTGTTTGGTACTGTTGGTACCAGCCTGCCTCCTGAATTTCCTGGCCCCGGGTCCAATCCTGTAAGACTTCACCCAATTTCAGTCCGGTTAAAATTTTCATATCAGGATTATTTTCAGACAGAAATTGAATACTCTTTTTATCACAGTGGTCCCTGTGGTTATGAGAAATCAACAGGTAATCAATTGGAGGAAGGTTTTCTACTGGAAAAGGAAGTGGGCTTTCTCTTTTTAAAAAAAAATTATCAAATAAAACCGGATCCGTTAAAATTACCTGTCCATTGAGCTGGATCAAAAAGCTTGCATGGCCCAGCCAGATAAGAAAATCTTTTCCATCCCTTGGAATAACTGCCTGTTTATTCCATTCCAGTGTCCTTGTTTCGGCTGCCTTTTCTTCTTTTTGTGGGTTCGGAGATGTTTGCCATTTCCATAAATCTCCAAAACTTGAGTCGAATGGCTGGTATAGGTTGATGAATTCCCCCTTTGAATTCATGGGATTACCCTTCCAGGAGTCTGAGGGATGAATGGTTTTTAGCTTAGGATTATACATAAAGGTGATATCAGTATTTTCCTCTGGAGAAAAACAGGATATAAAAAGAAATAGAAAAAGCAATGGCAAAGGCCTGTAGAGCACCCGCTTTATCATTCTGTTTTTGTCAAATAGGAGTGATGCAATAAAATATTTTCCACTTCTGCCCAGGAATGAACCCTTTTGTGTTTACCAGGAGAGGTCAATGCATTATGAGGTTGGGTAAAAAGATAACTTTCACCTGAAAAAGTATCCAGATTTTTAAAGTGATCATCGATCATGATATCTGTCTGAATGATTTCCTTTGAACCACAGAAGACCATTTGTTTCCAGCTGATAAAAGGAAAATGCAAATTGAGCCAGGCTTGTTTTTCTGTCAGGCTCAAGGGAAATTCTGTGGCAGCGGAGACAATAAACAAACGGTATTTTGCGCTGAGATTTTCCAATGCTTTTTTTGCCCCGGGAATTAATGGCGCATTTTTGAAAAAACCTTCTGAATTTACATGTGTATATAAATAAGGAAAGGCCTCTTTCTCTGTCAATCCCTTTAGTTGCTCCGGGTTTAACCTTTCTCCGGTTTCCCGGAAATGCATGTCTATAAACTGCCGGTAAACGTCTGCCAATACGCCATCCATGTCTATGGCAATTGTTCTCATGTGTCTTTGTTGTTTAGCGCATCCACCAACTGCCGGTTGAGTTTTCTTTCTCTTTCCAGGGTATTTCTTCGGTGCTGCTCAAATTCCTCACGCAAATCCTCCAGGGTCTGTTGGGTTTCTGCGGTAATCCTGTGGCCTCTCTTAAAACGGAAAAAAGAGATAATCAACACAAGCAGAAGTAAAATGATGATGCCCCAAACCAAATTATTATAATAGTTCTTATGAAGCAGCATTCCTAAAAAGGTAAAACTGTCTCTCTCTGCTACGGCCTGATCATAATCTGCGGCGGTGGCGCTTAGTTTTTCATTTAATGCATTGATCTGTTCTTTATTTTGATTCAGCTGTTGTTTTAACTCCTGAACGCTGCTTTGGTAGGAATTAATGGAGTCCAGAATATTGGATTCAATTTTATCCAGTTGGCTTCTGCTTACCACTTTATATTCCTGGTAATTCGAAGAAGTATTTTTCAGGTATTCAAATTGTTCTGCTATGGTACCACTATCCAAAGAGGAAGTACCGGATGTTTCTACCTGGGCCTGAAGGGAGAAATTAACTCCCATTAGCGCTGCGAATAAAAAATAGCTGATTTTCATTATCATGGTGCTGTTTTCAATTTGATGATCAGTTGTAAAGCCTTATCAATAATGATGCAAAACTAAAAAATAATTGAAAAACAAAGCTTCATTTTTATATTTATGTACTATTCAATTTTCTTTTTCTTGAAATCCAGGGACACTGAATTGATGCAGTACCTGATTCCGCCTTTATCATCAGGGCCATCCGGAAAACGATGCCCCAGGTGTCCACCGCAAGCAGCACAACATATTTCTTCTCTCACCATCCCGTGACTATAATCCATGGTTACAATAATGGCATCTTCTGAAACCGGATGCGTAAAACTGGGCCAGCCACATCCGCTATCATACTTGTCTTTACTGTGAAAGATTTCGTTCCCACATCCCTTGCATTCATATATACCGGTTTCCTTATTAAGATAATATTCACCTGTGAAAGCCCTCTCAGTTCCTTTTTGCCGTAATACACGATAGGATTCAGGATCTAACTTTTTTTTCCATTCTTCATCACTGACCAATCGTTGCTGTTTATTTCCCATTATATTCAATTTTTCTACATGCTGATAACCAGCAAGACTTCATAATGGTTTCTTTATCTAATGGATTGATGCTATAATTCGAGAACAGGCCAGCCTGATTTCTTCTTCACTGATGGTAAGTGGTGGGGCAATGCGCATGGCATTGTCACAAAAAAGAAACCAGTCGGTAATTACCCCATTGACGATGCAACGGTCAATGATTGGTTTAAGCACCTCAAAAGAGTCGAAGGACAGGGCCATCATTAATCCTTTGTTTCTTATACCTGTGATTTTTGGATGATCCAGAAGCTCTCTGAACAAAAGTGCTTTTTGTGCTACCTGAGCGGTTAGCTTTTCCTCATGAATGACCTGTATGGTGGCCAGAGAGGCAGCAGCACTGACGGGGTGACCACCAAATGTGGTAATATGCCCCAGGAGCGGGTTGTTTTTTAAAACGGACATGATTTCCCGGGAAGAAATGAAAGCTCCTATGGGCATGCCGCCACCCATTCCCTTGGCGCAAACCAAAATATCAGGTTGTATATCAAAATGTTCAAAAGCCCAAAATTTTCCGGTTCTCCCAAACCCGGCTTGGATTTCATCCAGGATCAAAAGCGCATCTGTTTCGGTACACCTTTGTCTCAGAGCTTTGAAATACGTTTTGCTGCCTACCCGGATACCAGCTTCTCCCTGAATGGTTTCTATGATTACAGCCGCTGTATCTGCGGTGATATTTTCAAGGTGTTCCAATTCTCCATACTCAATATGGCTGATTCCTGGCAAAAGCGGACGGTATGCTCGTTTGAATATTTCATTTCCTCCTACGGATAAGGCGCCATGTGATGATCCGTGGTAGGCATTGACACATGAAATTATTTCTCGTCGGTTGGTATATCTTTTAGCCAGTTTCAGTGCCCCTTCCACAGCTTCACTTCCGCTATTGACCAGGTAAACATTATCCAGCGGATGAGGCAGTGTTTTGACCAAGGCTGCTGCCAACAAAGCCTGGGGTTGTTGGACATACTCGCCATAGACCATTAAATGAAGGTATTTATCCAATTGTTCCTGAATTGCAGCCAGAATATGCGGGTGGCGGTGGCCCACGTTACTCACTCCGATTCCTGAAATCAGGTCAAGGTAAGATTTACCATCAGGACCGTACAGGAATACGCCTTCTGCTTTTTCGATTTCTATCATCAGGGGGAAATCTGTGGTCTGGGCCAAATGGGATAAAAAAAGCTGTCGGTTATTCATGTGAAGGGTATGATTTTTTTAGGCGGTTTTGGAATTTCAAATGATGCACGAAAGTAAGCATATCTTCCTTGCTTTAAAACCTGATTCCATAACCGAAGGTTTTGGATGGGTAAAGTAGCCTCCTTTCCCACATTTTCATCAAAGTCCAAAATTTATCCATTCAGATGCGGGTTTATTTGGTACAATTCACTTATTTTGAATAGTTCAAAACCATAAACTTAAAAAAACCGATGAAAATTAAATGTTATAGCCTGGCCCTTCTTTGCGGGGTATTTTTCTCTACTGCTGTTCTGGCACAACAAAATCAAACAAAATTACCACCTGAAGCAACCGAGTTTTATGAACCGGAGGTAAAACCGGTTACACCGGGTAAGGAAAACCACCTTCCTCCGGCAGATGCCATTGTGCTTTTTGATGGTAATGACCTCAATGCTTGGGTAAGCGATCGGGATGGAAGTTTTCCCAAATGGAATGTAGAGAATGGGATCCTTACTGTGGCCCCCAAAACAGGAGGTATCAAATCCAAGGAAGTATTTGGAGATGTTCAGGTTCATATTGAATGGAGGTCTCCCAGCGAAGTATCCGGAAACGGGCAGGGCAGAGGCAATTCTGGCTTTTTCTTTATGGGAAAGTATGAACTTCAAATCCTGGATTCTTATGATAACAAAACCTATTCCAATGGTCAGGCAGCAAGTATTTACAAGCAGCATCCTCCTTTGGTCAATGCCATGAGGCCTCCAGGTGAGTGGAATACCTACGATGCGGTATTTACCGCTCCCAGATTTAACAGCAATGGCATGTTGATTTCTCCGGCAAGGATCACTGTTTTTCACAATGGGATATTGGTCCAAAACAATGTAGAACTTAAAGGCCCTACCGAATATATTGGGATCCCCAATTATGTAGCCCACCCGGAGCAGCTTCCGTTTCATATACAGGACCACAGTAATCCGGTAAGTTTCAGAAATATTTGGGCCCGAAAATTAGATTGACCCTACCCGATAGAAAAATCAAAAAGATCATGAAGTCAAGGAGAAAATTTATTCAAAAATCATTACTGGCATCTGTGGGTGCAGCAGCCCTTCCCAACCTGGTCACGGCTGCACATATGGATGCCTTAAAGACCAAAGTTGCTGCCAATGAGCAGATCAATTTTGGATTGATTGGGTGCAAGGGAATGGGCTGGTCCAACATGAACAGCCACCTGCTATTACCAGAAGTCAATTGCGTAGCTCTTGCGGATGTAGACCAGAATGTACTTGATCAGAGGACAGCCGATGTGAATCAACTCAGGGGTAAAAAACCAAAGCAATACAAGGATTACAGGCAAATGCTGGAAGATCCGGATATTGATGCGGTCATTATCGGCACTCCTGACCACTGGCATTGTTTAAACCTGGTGGACAGTCTTTCTGCCGGCAAACATGCCTATACAGAAAAACCCCTGGCAAATAGCATTGAAGAGTGCAATCTAATGGTAAAGGCGGCCGAACGCTATGGGAAGCTCGTCCAGGTCGGGCAATGGCAAAGAAGTGGTTCCCAATACGAGCAGGCCATCAATATGGTCAAATCAGGTAAACTTGGGAATATCAGACTTGTCAAGACCTGGGCTTATCAGGGCTGGATGAAACCTGTTCCTGTGGTTCCGGATAGTCAGCCACCTGCAGGAGTGGATTACAAGATGTGGCTGGGTCCTGCACCGGACAGACCTTTCAATGCCAATAGATTTCATTTTAATTTCCGTTGGTTTTGGGATTATGCCGGGGGCTTGATGACAGACTGGGGCGTACATGAGATAGACATCGCCCTTCACGCCATGGGAGTAAGTGCTCCCAAATCCGTCATGGCCTCAGGAGGTAAACTTGCCTATCCGGATGATGCCTCCGAAACCCCGGATACCTTGCAGACAGTCTATGAATATGATGGTTTTAATATGCTTTGGGAGCATGCTACAGGGATTGATGGAGGTAACTATGGCACAACCGAAGGTATCGCCTTTATTGGGAATAACGCTACCTTGGTGGTCAACCGCGGAGGTTGGAAGGTAATCGCCGAGACAGAAAATGTAAATGGGGAGCGCAAGGAGAAAATTGAATCCATGGAGCTTGTCAGACCAGAAGGTAATGCACAGCGGATTCATTGCAAAAACTTTGTAGAATCCATAAAAGCCAATGATCCTACCATGCTAAATTGTGGTATCAAAACGGGATCCATAGCAGCTATAAATGCACATATGGGTAACGTTTCCTATAAATTGGGAGAGAAAATCTACTGGGAAGCCGATAAAGGCAAATTTACCAATGGAAAAGCCAATAAAATGATCAAAGCCGATTATAATAATGGATGGAAACTTCCATCTGTTTAGGCAGAATAAAATACAAATAATAAAAAAGAGGCTGTCCGAAAAGGGCAGCCTTTTTTATTAATAATTAGCCAGCATTTTCTGAATATGGGCTTTAGCATTGAGCATGTCCTGGAATACATCCTTTATTACATGTCCTTTGTCCAACAGGTAAGTAACCCTTTTGGGAATTCCAATAAGAGGAACCAGGGCATCATATTTTTTGCATACCTCACCTGATGTATCTGATAGCAACTCAAAGGGTAGGTTATTTGCTTTTTTAAATCGCAAATGAGTGGCGATATCGTCTTTACTGATTCCGATAACCGGTAGATCCAGGTCTTTAAAATCGGCAAACTGATCCCTGAACTCACATGCCTGAGCGGTGCATCCTCCGGTAAAATCCTTCGGATAAAAATAAATTACACAGGCTTTGCCAAAAAGATCCCTGGAAAGTTTAAAATCAGTTCCTGAAGTGGAAGGTAAAGTGAAGTCTGGTGCTTTTTGTCCTTTCTTTAATCCCATTTTTTTATTGCTTAACAACCTGTACAAAATTAAGTTTGTAAAAAATGGATTTTATTGCGGTTCAGGAACCAATTTTTTCTAATGTTGCTTTTAATAAGAAATTTTCTTTTCGTGATAAAATAATCTGTTTTGAGTAATGAAAGTGTCCGACACATGTTGTTGGCAAGTTTTTTTTTCGCCCTTATGAATGTGACGGTCAAGTTCTTACCTCATATTCCCGCCATCGAAATCATACTTTTCAGATCTGTTTTCAGCTTTATTTTCAGTTTTTTGATTTTAAAAAGACAAGGGGTACCCGTTTTGGGCAACAATAAAAAATTATTGATCACGAGAGGAGTAGTGGGGTCCATAGGACTGATTACATTTTTTTATACCCTGCAGAACATCCCACTGGCCAGTGCCGTAACCATTCAATATTTAGGTCCAATTTTCACCAGTATTTTAGGGATTTTTATAGTTAATGAAAAAGTAAGACCCATTCAGTTTTTTTACTTTGCCATTGCTTTTTCAGGGGTACTGATGATTGAAGGATTTGACTCCCGGATTGATCCATTATTTTTGGGCATTGGAGTGACCTCGGCCCTGTTCTCAGGCCTGGCATATAATGTGATCAGAAAATTAAAAAATACCGAACATCCTCTGGTTATCGTTTTTTATTTCCCCCTAGTGACCATTCCCATTGCCGGTGTATTGAGCTATTATTTTTGGATTACACCTGAAGGTTGGGATTGGCTGTTGTTGCTTTTAATTGGCATCTTGACCCAATTTGCGCAATATTTCATGACCATGGCCTATCAAAATGCCAATTTGGCCAAAGTGGCCAGCTTGAATTACATTGGGATCATCTATGCCCTGGGTTTTGGTTTTGTTCTTTTCAATGAAACCTACAATATCTGGACATATGCTGGCATGTTACTGGTACTTTCAGGAGTGATCATGAATTTGTTCAATTCGAGAAGAGGTAGGATAAATTAAGGGTTAAATGATGGATTAAGCCGTTGAAACCTGTAAATTTGGGCTTCACAATACTACTTTTATGAAAATCACAAAAGATCTTTACCAAAGTTCACTGACCTTGTTGACTGATTTTTACCAGTTTACCATGGCATATGCCTATTGGAAATCGGGAAAAGCAGAGGAAGAAGCAGTTTTCAATCTTTTTTTCAGGAAAAATCCCTTTCAAAGTGGTTTTACCATTGCCGCAGGATTGGATTATGTCATTGATTATTGCCGAAACATGAAGTTTACGGATCAAGATCTGGCTTACCTGGCAGATATGAAGGATGCCAAAGGAAATAAGGAATTCGATCCTGAATTTATTACCTATTTAAAAAACCTTACTTTTAGTTGTGATGTAGATGCGGTTGAGGAAGGTGAGGTGGTTTTTCCCAATATGCCTATTGTTAGGGTAAAGGGACCATTGATCCAGTGCCAACTTCTGGAAACACCATTACTGAATATCATTAATTTCCAGACTTTAATTGCCACAAAAGCGGCAAGGATTGTACTGGCTGCCAACGGGGATCCGGTGATGGAATTTGGATTAAGGAGAGCTCAGGGCATAGATGGGGCCCTGGCTGCAAGCAGGGCTTCTTACATAGGAGGTTGTTCCTCTACCTCCAATGTAATGGCAGGTAAACTTTTTGATATTCCGGTTTCTGGCACCCATGCCCATAGTTGGATCATGTCATTCGACAATGAAATGGAAGCTTTCGAAGCATATGCAGCCACCTTTCCCGACGATACCATATTGTTGGTAGACACTTATGACATTACACAGGGTGTAAGGAATGCCATAGTCATTGCCCAAAGGTTGAGAGAAAAGGGAAGACAACTGAAGGGGATTCGTATTGATTCAGGAGATTTGGCCTATTTCAGTATTATGGCCAGGGAAATGTTGGATAAGTCTGGATTCCCCGAAGTGAAAATAGTAGCAAGCAATGATCTGGATGAACACATCATTACCTCACTTAAAATGCAGGAAGCGGCTATAGACATCTGGGGCGTAGGTACCAAGTTGGTGACCGCTTTCGATCAGCCTGCCCTGGGGGCTGTATACAAGCTTTCTGCCTTGAAAAATGCTGATCAGGAATGGATTCCGAAGATCAAGTTGTCCCAGCAATCGATAAAAATAAATATCCCCGGTTATCATAATGTATTGAGGTTCACCGCACAGGGAAAAGCCATTGCGGACATGATTTATTTGGAAGGGGTAGACCAGGGACACAAAGTTACGATCATCGATCCAAACGATCCAACCAGGAGAAAAAAAATAGCTGTGGAGAATGCGGAAGCTGAGATTTTGCTTAAACCTATTTTTTCAAAAGGAGAAAAAGTATATCACAGACCGACTATTCATCAAATCAGGCAAAGAACTCAGGACAGGTTGGCTGCTTTTGATAAAACACACAAAAGATTGATCAATCCACATATTTATCCCGTGGGCCTGGAGGCCAGTTTGTATGAATTCAGGACTAACCTGGTATTGAAGGCTAAATCCTTGGAAAATGGGATTTAAATAGAACTGAAAAATAATAATGATGTATTGGTTCAGACCTGAAAAAAATAGGGTAGGCGTTAATCTTTCAGATTTAGGTTAAAATCCAACTGGAATCCAGGCCATAATCTTTGGTATTTCAAAGGGATTGTTATTATCATTCTCCAGTTTTTTCATTTTCATGATTTCTAAATTACCGCAGGAAAAGGAAAGTGTTCCTTCCTCATCTATTTCAAAAGTATGAGCTGATTTTAAGACGGTAAGAAAAATGTCTTCCCCATTTCCTTCACACAACTTTTCTGTCATTCCCATGAACCCCAGCACATCAATACCGTTTCCTTCCAGGTAGGTGAGGATGCTAAAAATATTACAACCCGTGTGGCCAAAGGCTGTTTTATTGACCGTGTCAAAGTAAAGGGTAGGTTTTTTATCGGGAAAGAGCTCATCAAATGGCTTGAATTTGTCATAGATATAGCTCAATTCCCACAAACCCTCCAGTTCTTTCTGAGAGGTTGTTTTTTTCGATTTTTCAGGAAAAGGTTCTACTTCAATGGTATCGGGAATCTGGGAAAAACCCAAGCCTGCTATTAGGAAAAATAAAACCATCCAAATGGAAAATAATTTTTTCATGAGTGTAGGGTTTATTGTCAAAGGAAATATAAGGATTAATTGATAAGAATAAAATAAATTACTCAAAAATTAAGCCATAAACCAATTCTCGATTAGAGGATGTTCCTTAATAAAAAAACCCTTCAAGAAATTTGATCTTGAAGGGTTTCTGTTGAGAGAATAATTTTTGTGCTATTCCTTGGTTGCTGTGGCAGAATGCAATTTACCCATTTCCTGATCAATTGTCCAAAGTCCAATGCCTTCTTCCCCTATGATTTCAAAAATCTCCAGGGCTCTTCTGGCTAATGTCTCTTCTTCCCTTTGCTCGGTAACAAACCATTGCATAAAGCTAAAGGTTGCAAAATCTTTTACATTGAAACAATGGTCTACGATGCTATTGATGGATTTCGTCACTGCAATTTCATGCTCCAGGATAAGTTCAAAGACCTCCCTGAGAGAATTAAAATGTTGCCGGATATTGGTGATTTCTGGTTGGATGGCATGTCCTCCTGCCTCGTTGATATACCGGAACAATTTTAACATGTGACCCCGCTCTTCTTCCGCATGGTCATAGAGAAAGCTGGCAGAATTGGAAAAACCCTGCATTTCAGCCCATGAAGCCATAGAAAGATAATAAGCGGAAGATTTTCCCTCCATTTCTACCTGCTTGTTGAGTTTATTTTCCGTATCCATGAGCAGTGACCTTTTTAAGGTTACTATTTCTTTTTCTTTGGTTTTCATATACTTTTCGTTTATATTATTCTTTTGGTAATACCATAACATTTATTTTGCTCGGAAAATTTTCCGTGTGAAATACTTTATGCAAAGCCTTCACAAAATCTTCTTCTGAGGCTTCAAAGATATTCTCCACATATTTCTGAGGATTTCTGTCTATTAATGGAAACCAGGTACTTTGAACCTGTATCTGTATTTTGTGCCCTTTCTTAAAGGTATGATAAACATCCTGTAATTGAAAGTCTACATCGGTAATTTGGTCGGGAATAAAGGGGCTTGGTTTTTCAAAACTATCCCTGTACCTGCCTCTGATTACCTCCGATCGTACCATTAGGTGGTAATTTCCCATGTCTACTCCATCCAGGACATATGGGTGGTTGGGATGATCTCCCGGAAAAACATCAATGAGCTTCACAACCCAATCAGCATCTGTCTGGGAGGTGGCGACTTTTAATTGGGCCATGATTTCTCCTGCAAGTGTCAGGTCTTCTTCGAGCACCGGGGTTTCGAAGGTCAATACATCGGGTCTCCTTGCCGCAAAGCGCTGGTCGTCGGCCATGTATTTCCTGGGGGTAAATGTAATTTTGATATCCTGGCTGTAAGGTACGGGATTGGCAGGGTCTGATTCAAAAGATGAAAACCTGTTTCCCGTTGGTTTTTCAGGTGAAAGCCCTCCTTTTTCCTGAAAGTAAAAGCTTTTCCACTCACTTTCCTTTGGAGGCCATTCCTGAAAGGCTTCCCATTTATTCAATCCCGTATCAAACATGTACGCTTCGGGCAAGCCTGGCTTACCTGTTGATTCGGCTTTAAGAAAATGATGGAAAAATTTCCGTTCCACTTCTTTTTGGTACCAGGTGGAGATGGAATCCCCAAAATACATGTTGGATATTACTTGCGGACCCGTTTCTCTTGACCAGTCCCCGTGCGACCAGGGACCCATTACCAGGCTGTTGTAAGTATCGGGATTATTTTTTTCTATGGTCTTGTAAATTGTCAATGGCCCATATAAATCTTCTGCATCAAACCAGCCTCCAACGACCATCACAGCGGGTGAGACATCGTTCAAATGCGGAATAATGCTCCTTTTTTGCCAGAATTCATTGTAGTCGGGATTGTTCTTCAATTGCTGCCAAAAGAAATTGTCGGCACCATAGTATTTGTCAGCATTCTTTAATGGTCCCATGTCCATGAAAAATTGATAGCCATCATTGGTACCGGGATTGACCATGTCGTACCAGGCTTCTGTCGTCGGCTCTTCCTTTTGATAACCAAATACGGAAGTGGCCAACCAATAACTTAGGAAATAAGCGCCATTATGGTGAAAATCATCAAAATAGAAGTCTCCTATTGGTGCCTGGGGAGATACAGCCTTAAGACTGGGATGGGCATAGGGCAAGGCCGCAGCACTGTAAAATCCGGGGTAACTGATGCCCCATTGACCCACTTTGCCATTGTGGTTGTCCACATTGGCCAACAACCATTCTATGGTATCATAGGTATCTGTACTTTCGTCGATATCTTGCGGATCACCACTTCTTTCGGTTAATGTGGGCCGCATGTTGTCATAGCTTCCTTCAGACATCCACCTTCCACGAACGTCCTGATAGACAAATATATACCCGTCTTCCATTAGAAAAGGGGACGGCCCCAGGCTGTTTTTCAGGTTTCCCTCTCCGTAAGGTCCTGCACTGTAAGGGGTTCTTTGCATTAACATCGGATAAGTTCTGGATGTATCCAGGGGGCTGTAAACCACCGTATGCAGCTGGGTGCCATCCCGCATGGGGATTGTATATTCTTTTTTCTCGTAATTTTGTACCACATAATCGGCTTGCTCCTGCCCAAAAGTTGGTTGGAAGGATAACACCAGGAGCAAGGACATCAGCCAAAGGCTATTTACATGATTTTTCATAAGACATTTTTTAGCAGCTTGGGTACATTCCGGTAATACCAAAGCTTATTTCCCTATTTTGAAGTAATTTTCATTAGTTTTACAACTCAATATTTTACGGCTTCCGGAAGAACAAAACCAATTTTTCGATTGAAGCTGGTAACCGTTAAAGTTAAAACAGTATTTCCAATAAATGAAGACCATTGCATTAATTCCTGCAAGATTTGGGGCTACCAGGTTCCCGGCCAAGCTTTTGTCAGATTTAAGGGGAAAACCTTTGATTGCAAGAACCTATCTCAGCACCCTGGCAACCGGTGTTTTTGATGAGGTCATGGTGGTAACTGATCATAAAGACATTGCCAGGGCGATAGAAAATGAAGGTGGTAAAGTGTTTTTTAGCCGAAAAGAGCATGAAAGTGGTTCGGATAGGATTGCCGAAGCAGCAGAATCCATTGAGGCAGATATCATTGTAAACGTTCAGGGTGATGAACCCTTTCAAGACAAAAGTTCTCTTTCGGATTTAATAGCCGTTTTCGCTGATCCCCAGGTAAAAGTAGCCTCATTGATGAGTTCAATTAAAGGGCATGAGCTCATTCAAAACACAAACATCGTCAAGGTGGTGGTTGATGCAAATAATTTTTCCCTTTATTTCAGTCGATCAGCAATTCCTTTTCAACGAAATGAAAACAGCACCCCTGAATATTACAGGCATATTGGGATTTATGCCTATAAAAAGGAATTGTTAATGGCATTCACGGGGTGGGAGAAATCCACATTGGAAAAAACAGAAATGTTGGAACAGTTGAGGTTGCTCGAAAATGGATATAAGATCAAAATGGTGAAGACCAATCACCAGGCCGTGGCCATCGATGTACCTGAAGACCTTGATAAGGCCCTTGCCTACTATGATGCCTTTTTTGGGCAATGATAGCTCCAGGGAGATCCGTTTGCCAGAAAACTGAATTTAGTTTTAAACATGAAGTAAATTAAGGGTATGCACGACAGCTAGTCCCGCTGTTTCTGTTCTCAAGCGATGTTTGCCCAGCGAACAAGGTTTAAAGCCTTTTTCCAGGGCCATAGCTACTTCGCCTGGACTGAAATCACCCTCCGGGCCAACCAAAACCAGATAGGATTGATTGGGTTTGGCCAATTGGAATAAATGTTTGGTGTTTTCCTTGTCCAGGTAGGCGATGTAACGTTCGTGGTTGGTAAAAGCGTTGTCTGAAATAAAATCTTCAAATTCAGTGATTTCATTCAATACAGGCAGCCATGCTTTAAAGCTTTGCTTGCAGGCAGCAATCAGTTTTTTGGTCAGGCGATCAAAATTGACCTGGCTTCTTTCAATGTGGTTGGTTTTGAGAAAGGTAATCTCATTGAAGCCCATCTCTGTGATTTTTTCAAGCATCCACTCCATGCGATCCAGATTCTTTGTTGGAGCTATGGCCAAATGAATATGGAATTTTTCCAAAGGGGAGAAATCCTGGGCGATAATCTTTAATTTACATCTCTTGGGATGGTTGTCCTCAACCATACAAGTAAAGAATGACCCCTTGCCATTGGTGAAAAGGACTGTATCCCCAATATTTTTTCTTAAAACCTTTACCAAATGATTGGATTCCTTTCCTTCCAACTCAAAAGATTCTCCACTGATGTGTTCTTCAAAAAACAATTGCATTTGCCGGATTTTTGTTTTTTCTTGTCGCAAATATAACCTGAAAATGTAAGTAGTAATTCCTTATTGTAGCAGATATTTATTTACCAAAGAAATTTGTCATATATGAAGGCCAAAACTCTCATAGATTTAATTAAAACCAGTCCTGATCCCGATTGGCAGCATTGGTTGGAGGAAACGCTTGCAGCATTTGATTGTGTAACGGGCACGGTGCATGTGCTGGGCAAAGAAAGTGATCTTTTGGAATTAAAGGCCCAGGTAGGTATACCGGATTTTTTATTGCCAAAAATGTCCCAGATCCCTGTGGGGAAAGGGATGGCGGGTATTGCCGCCGAAAGAAAAGAAGCTGTGCAGGTTTGCAACCTGCAAACTGATGCCTCAGGAGTCGTACGGCCTGGAGCCAAAGACACCAAAGTGGAAGGAGCCATTACCGCTCCTATGCTCCTGGATGGGGTTCTCTATGGCACACTTGGCATAGCCAAAAAGGATCCATACGAATTTTCCGATGAGGAGACCCATGCCTTGATGCAAATAGCTTCCGCCATGGCAAAGGCGGTTTAATTACTTACACTTTAACAAATATTTTAAGGCGATAAAGGATGTAAAGAAAAATCCAAACCAACATAAATGCACCAAATGCCTGAAATACGGGATGCCAATCCTCTGGAAGTGGAGCATATAGGCCACCAAATAACTTGGTGCTGGTGTAATTGAAATTGATAAAGCTGTAGGCAAAGTAAACCGTGAGCGAATTCAGACCAATAACCTGGAAAAAAAAGGCCCATTTTCTGATTTTCCAAACATCAATGACCAAATAAAACATCAATAGAAACAAGAACGCTATTCCTGAAGTCAGAAGGATAAATGAGCTAGTCCAAAGGTGTTTGTTGATCGGGAAGTGCAGGCTCCAAAGTAAACCGACAGCGATTCCCAAAATTCCCGCCAGGGCAAGGTATTTAATTTTTCGGTTATCCAGCCAGGCTTTACCCAGAATTTCCCCGGCCAGTGTGCCAAAAAGGGTAAGGCATAAGGCTGGTATTTGGGTTAAAATTCCCAATTCGTCATAGTTCCCCTGTAACATTCTTCCCGGAAGGAAGGTCCTGTCAAACCAGCCTACCAGGTTTCCTTCTATGCTCAGGTCTCCTGCGCCAAAACCAGGTACAGGGATTAAATATAAAGCCGCGTAATACAACAACAGTATGCCCAGGCCTGTGACAAGTCGTTTGGTAAAGTCAAGGTTTAAAAACAAAAGGGTAGATACAAAAGTGGCCAATCCAATCCTGCCCAGTACACTGCCCAGCCTTATCTGATCCGGTTCAAAAAATGGGATGGGGGCATTTTTATAGAGAATGCCTAATAAAATCAAAATCAGCATTCTGATAAATGTTTTCCTGTAGAGGTTGAATTTCGAAAAACCCATAGATCTGCCCTTATTTAATGAAAAAGTCAGGGACACCCCGGCAATGAATAAAAATAAGGGAAAGATAAAATCATAAAAAGTAAAACCGTTCCACTCCGGATGGGTAAGTTGATCTGCTATCCAGTCCAGCGCCGCTATTCCTGTTTTACCTTTTAACAAGACCAGAAATGTACCCCCTCCTGCAATCAGCAACATATCAAAGCCTCTCAGGGCATCAATGGATAGTAATCGCCTGGATTTTGTCGGGTCTGCAGAAATAGGGGACTCCAGTTCCGGATCTTTTTTGAGGCCTTCTTGAGTGGTTTTATTCATGATTAATATATTAGGTAAAATGGGTTTTTACTTGTAAATCTCCTTTGATTTAAAGGATTGCTTCCAATATATTTTATTTTTCTGAATTTAAAAAGTATTTTTATTCCTTGCATTGGATACTGGTATGAAGTGCCAATGGTTGGTTTTTGTAAATTTGTGTTAATGATCAAGATGAAAAAGAATAGAAGAGATTTTCTAAAAGTTGGAAGCTTGCTTGGCTTGGCGGGTTTATCTGGCTGGTCTTCAGAAGTAAAGGCTGCCCCTACGAAGAGAAGGGCGGCTTTAGCCAATTTCAATATGAGTGGTTTTGCAGCACCGCCGTTGGAAAAAGTAAGGATAGGTTTTGTAGGTCTTGGAAACCGGGGGCCGGGAGCAGTGGTGCGAATGAGCAAAATCGAAGGGGTAGAGATCAAAGCTTTGTGTGATCTCAGACCGGAAAGAATAGCACATGTAAAGGATAGGATAAAAGATACCCCCCATAAACCTGCAGTTTATACCGGGTCAGAAGAGGCCTGGAAGAAAATGTGTGAATCCGAGGATTTAGACCTGATCTATATCGCTACTCCCTGGTACCTGCATGCACCTATGGCGGTATATGCCATGGAGCAGGGCAAACATGCGGCTACGGAAGTTCCTGCAGCCATAAGCCTGGATGAATGCTGGCAGCTGGTAGAAACTTCCGAAAAAACCAGAAAGCATTGCATGATGCTGGAAAATACCTGCTACGATTTTTTTGAGTTGCTCACCCTAAATCTTGCCAGGCAAGGTTATTTTGGGGAGATCATTCACGGAGAAGGGGCCTATATCCACGATATTTTGGAGGGTAATTTTTCCAAGACCAAGTATTACGATATGTGGCGGCTAAAGCAAAACCTGCGCAACGGAAACCTTTACCCCACCCATGGTTTGGGCCCTGTAGCCCAGATCATGAATATCAACCGGGGTGATCAAATGGATTATCTGGTAGCCGTTTCAAGCGATGACTTCATGATGGGAGAAAAAGCCAAAGCACTTGCCGCTGAGGACGATTTTTACAAGGAACTTGCGGGAAAAAGCTTTCGGGGCAATATGAATACCACAACCATTAAAACGCATCGGGGACGAACCATTATGTTGCAACATGATGTCACTTCTCCCAGGCCTTATTCCAGGCTGCATACCATCAGTGGCACAAAAGCCTATGCTCAAAAATATCCGGAACCGGGCAAAATATCAACCGGTCATGAAGGCTGGTTGTCTGAAGAAGCCATGAAGGAATTGGAAGAGGGTTTTTATCCTCCTATTGTAAAAAAAATCGGTGAATTTGCCAAACAAATTGGCGGCCATGGTGGTATGGATTTTTTGATGGATTGGCGTTTGATAGATTGCCTTAGAAATGGCATCCCTCTGGATATGGATGTTTATGATGCTGCTAGCTGGAGCGCTATCGCCCCTTTGAGTGAATGGTCTGTAGCCAACAGAAGTGAAAACATTGATGTACCCGATTTTACTAGAGGTGCCTGGCGAAACAATCAGCCTGTAGATGTGGAATTGAGCAAAGGCGGAAATACCAATATTTTGACGAGATGAACACAGGTCTGGAAGGGAAAACCAGCCAATCCTAAAAAAGATTTTGCTTTTGCCCCCTTTTTCCACCACTTTTAAGATTTATTATCATCAATAAACCATTTGAATGAAAATTTATAAGCGAAAAAATCCGCTGGAAATGGGTAAATTGGCAGGAGACCATGCTGCTAAGGCCATCCTCGCAGCCATTAATAGTAAAGGGTCTGCCAATATTATTCTTGCCACCGGAACCAGTCAATTTGAAACGATCAAAACTTTATTGACCCATCAGGAAATAGATTGGAGCAAAGTAACCATGTTTCACCTGGATGAATATCTGGGATTGCCCATTACCCATCCGGCCAGTTTCCGGAAATACCTTAAGGAAAGGTTTTTGGATGAAGTGAAGCAGTTAAAGGCCTATCACCTGATTGATGGAGAAAAAGATCCACAAGAAGAAACAGAGCGATTGGGAAAGCTGATTTTAGCACAACCCATAGATGTGGCATTGGTGGGTATTGGAGAAAACGGACATTTGGCATTCAATGACCCACCTGCTAATTTCTCTACTGAAGTGCCTTATCTGGTGGTAGATCTCGATGAGGACTGCCGTAAACAACAATTGGGCGAAGGGTGGTTTCCTAACCTGGAGGCAGTGCCAAAGCAAGCCATCAGTATGTCTATCCAGCAAATCATGAAGTCAAACAAAATCATTTGTTCTGTTCCTGATGAAAGAAAGGCGCATGCTGTAAAATCCTGCCTGGAAAATAAGGTAAGTCCTGAATTTCCGGCCAGTATTCTTCAGCAGCATCCTGATTGTGCCCTTTACCTGGATGAAGCATCAGCCTCGCTTTTAAGTCAAAAAGTATCTTTTAATTGATCGTTTGAATAGAAAATGCAGAAGACCCAGACCGTTGAAATTGGTTCATTAAACCCAAAACAAACCTATATATCCATCGCCATAATTGGTGGTTTGTTTTTTATTTTTGGATTTGTTTCCTGGGTCAATGCTATTTTGATTCCTTATTTTAAAATAGCCTGTGAACTGAATAATTTTCAGTCTTATCTGGTTGCTTTTGCATTTTATATTTCCTACTTCATTTTCTCCGTCCCAGCCTCTTACTTGTTGAAAAATGTAGGATTTAAAAAAGGGATGATGGTTGGTTTTTGGGTCATGGCTCTTGGTGCTTTCGTTTTCGTACCTGCTGCCATGGGTAGAACTTATGAATTATTCCTCTTGGGACTGTTTATGATAGGCGCAGGATTGGCGGTTTTGCAAACGGCAGCTAACCCCTACATAACCATTCTTGGCCCAAAGGAAAGTGCGGCGCAGCGGATCAGCATCATGGGCATTTTGAATAAGGGAGCCGGGATATTGGCTCCTTTGATTTTTGCTGCTGTGATACTAAGGGTATCGGATGATGAGGTCATCTCTCAGCTGCCAGCCATGGGTGAACTGGAAAAAAACATATTCCTGGATGAGTTGATCAGTAGGGTGATCATTCCCTACGCCATCGTGGGAACAGTCTTGGTTATTTTGGGGATTTTGGTCAGAATTTCACCTTTACCCGAGATCAATACGGAGAATGAAACGGAAACAGTTTCCAAGGCCAATGCCAATAAGTCATATATCCTGCAGTTTCCCCACTTGATATTAGGAGCCCTGGCCATTTTCCTTCATGTGGGTACACAGGTGATCGCCATCGATACGATCATGAGTTACGCCATCTCTATGAATATCTCATTATTGGATGCCAAGGTTTTTCCGTCCTACACCCTTGCGGCGATGATTGCCGGTTATATTTTCGGAATCATTGTCATTCCCAGGTTTCTTTCTCAGGTCACTGTATTGAAAGCATTCACCACTATGGGCCTGATTTTTACTTTTGCTATCTTATGGATACAGGGAGGAGTAGATTTTTTGGGCATGCAGGTGGATATCTCCATTTGGTTTGTGGTACTCCTTGGATTGGCTAATTCATTAGTTTGGGCAGGGATTTGGCCACTGGCTTTGGATGGTCTGGGCAAATTTACCAAACTGGGAGCTTCCATTTTGATAATGGGGCTTTGCGGAAATGCTATTTTGCCAATGATTTATGGTTATTTTGCCGATGAAATTGGACTAAGAGAAGCATACTGGGTACTGGTTCCCTGCTATCTTTACCTGATGTTTTATGCCTTTAAAGGCCATTCCATTAAAAAGTGGGCCTGAATCAATCAAAATGGGCCAGATTACCAGCCAGCAAAGCTTCATAGTCTTTTAAGGTATCAATGTCGATATTTCCAAGGTCAAATGGCACCGAAGCAGTATGATCGTCTTCCGAATTGATGATTTTTCTGGCACCTTCGGGCCCTTTAAGTTTTTCAAGGCTGGCAAAACAGCTTTGATCAAATAAGACCGGGACTCCAAGCCTGTTTTTATACAGGGAGGCAACTATTTTCTTTTCATGCTGGTTTTTTACCCTTATCAGCTCATCCAGGTGCTTTTTCTCAACAAAAGGCTGATCGGACAACATAATGAGAGCCAGCTTCGCCTTCGCTGATTTTTGAAGCATTTTTATCCCAAGACTCACAGAAGTGCCCATTCCCAGCTTCCAATCTGGATTCTCAACGATCACAGTTCCTAAATGGCTGATTTGCTGCTCTATTTCATTTTTGTAGGCACCGGTTACCACAATTATGGGATGGAAACCTGTATTTTGAGCAGTTAGGATGGCCCTTTCAATTAAAGTCTTTCCCTTATATTTCAGAAGTTGCTTTGGTTTTCCCAGCCTACTGGAATTTCCCGCAGATAGGATAATGGCTGCTGTATTTTCCATTGGGTTTGTCAGGTTACCTCGGAAGATCATTGCCGATAAAGGCATTTGGATTAACTTTTGGAATGCTGCTTCCCCACTTTGCTTGCAGCGCATCTATAAAGTAATTGGCCAGAAATGCATTTGCCCTGGCATTGGTATGCACCCCATCCACAGAAAACCCGCCATTGGGAGGAATGATGGAATTGGTCAAAGGTACCGATCCTGCATTGATGCTTCCAGACGCTACCTTGTCTAAAAAGTCGTTGACATCCACAAGCACCAACCTTTCGCTTTGAGCAGCTACTGCTGCTTGAATGATGCCATTAAAGGTATTGATTTTTTCCTCCAAAAATTCCTGTTCCTGAGGCAAAAGTACAAACTCATCACCTACAGGAACGGTAACTCCTATGATGGATGTTTGGTTACCGCCTACCGTTTCGCCAAGCACCGTAGCCAGGGTTAAAGCTACTTTGTCATTTTGCCGGCTCAGACGTATGGACGGGATTCCCATACCACTGAGATCGGTCAGGGTTTTGTCTTCCATGACAAACCCATTCAGACCAGGCTGAAAGCTTATGCTGCGTAGGTTGGTTTCTTCCGCTGAAATTAATCCTTCTTGTTGCGCCTGATTTAGTGCCAGATTGTAATCTTCAAAGGCCCCATTTGCCAAAATGGCAAAAGCCTGGTTCAGGGGCAACGCATTCCAACTAATGGTGCTGAAAAAAGGAAGGCTATTCAAATCAGGGATATTTCCAACGGCACCTTTTGCCTGGGTATTGGCCTGTAGCATGCTGTTCAGAGCCGTATTGTAAAGTTGCTCAAAATCTTCATCACTGGGTAACAACAGGTCATTGGCACCTCCCTGAAGGGCGTAGGGGAGAACATCGTTTTTTCCCAACCAGAATACAAAAAATGTCCCTCCGTCAGCCAAAGCGGCCGAAGCATCCCCAATCAATGTAGAGGATCCCGGATTACTGGCAAAACGTGCATAATGCAAGTTAAATAGGGGATGCTCTGGGGCATTGATGTTTCCTGTTTGAGGGGATAATGCCGCTGCGAGATTCATTCCATTTACCCCAAAGTTATTGATCTCAGCACGGTTTCCTTCAAAGGGTTGCAATGGGTTTCCCGGGACAATAGGGGCAGGGATTACGGATCCTGAATTGGGATCCACCCTAAGTATCAGCCTTCCGATATTGCTACCCGGAGGGCTCAACACATAAGCTCCTACCTCTGCATTCACATCAGGCAGGTTAAAATCTCCTCCTCCGACTTGTTTGAGCTGTTCTGCTAAAATAGCAACAAATGAATTTTGTTGACCACGATTGTATAAAGCTCCATCCATTACCCCGGCAGTAACCGAGCTGCCTATAGCAATAACTTTGCTATAATCGGCCTGTCCGGGATCGGGATTGGCATCAGTTGGTTCCGGAAAATCATAAAATCCATCACAAGATCCCAATATCAAAAGGAGCAATAAAGAAAGGTATTGTATATTCCGATGCATTTTTTCAGGGTTTAATTTAACAACTCATCAAAGGTTATGGATAGGTAATAAATGGCACCTATAGTGGGCCCCCCGAAATTCAGGAAATACCTGTTGTTGAAGATATTTGAACCTCCCAGTTTTACAACTGATTTGAGACTTCTCAGCTTGTAGGATACCTGTGCGTCCACATTATGTACCTCTGGTACATCTCCCCGCGCAAAGGAGGATTCCCAGCGAAATGCCGTTTGGTACCTGTAGCTCAGGTTGAATCCCATGTTTTTGGCGACTTTTCTATTCCCGAAATTGATATTGTATTTGTGTTCGGGGGTATTGAATTCTGAGAGGAAACCCTCTTCAAACGCAGTGATCAAGCGGTTAAAGTTGTAATTTCCACCTATGGTGTAATTATTGGGCAGGCTATAAGTGATACCAATCACAGCACCATGTGCCCGGACTTCCCTGTCCACAATATTGGTATAGGTCTGGAAGGTGTTTTCCTGGCCCGGGATTGTTACCGGAGTCAATAGGGTAGGGGCATTCACAGCATTGATGGCTCCCTGGTCTGTGGCTGGGGAGGCACCTGGATAAACAGGGCCAGGTGCTTTTCTAATCGCTGTTTGAGAAATAAAATCGTTATAAATATTGTAATAGTAAGCCATGTCAATCAGCAGCCGGTTATCGGCAAGCAAACCCTTGTACCCGATTTCTATGGAGTTAACCTGTTCCGGTCTTAATGCGGGTAAGTCCTCCACCTGTTCCAAAAGATTGGTGGCAGAAGCTGCTACGGGACTGGCTCCTGCGGCTACAGCTTCTGAATACTGTTGTACGGAAGCCAGGGAAAAGGCATTTTCAAACACATTGTATTTTTCCCTGTAGTAGGGCAGCCCTGAAATCAACCTGGCTGACACCACATTTAAATCGATGTGTTGGGCCTGGGTAGTGGGCATACGGAATCCTGTCTGATAAGATAGTCTGAAATTATTGTTCCCTTCTGTAAATACCCCGGAAATTCTTGGACTAAACTGTCCTTCAAAATTTTCATTCTTGTCATACCTGACAGATCCGGTGATCTTTAGTTTTTCGTCCAAAATTCGTTTTGAAGCCTGGGTATAACCTCCGAATTCCGTAACAGAAATATCATTTCCCTCCACGTCTGCAAAAATGGTTCCATTGGACCTCAAGTCATAAATCCGGTAGGAAGCACCAACCTGAAGGTCTATGAAATCAATTTCATTCTTAAAATCATATTGGCCTTCTGCCATATACATTCTGGACCGGTCATTGAACAAAGAACCCTGGGGAATAAAATCAGCTCTGATATTTCGTTCCGCATTTTGAAATTCGCTCGTTCCAGGCAGGTATCTGCCCTGATCTGCCTGAGTCCTTGCGAAGCGATGTGCCTCCGCTTGCTGCTCAATGGACCCCAAGGTTCCCGGAGAGACTTGCTGAAGGGCCAGTGCACCCATGTAATTCAATGTATATTCCCCAAACCATTGGGCATTTCCCTTCCATTCATCATTGATATTCACTCCTGTCAGATCGGCAATGTAGGAGTCTCCCGAATTTTCCCTGGTCGTATACGCCCGCAAAAAATAATTGTCTGTTTTTAGCTCCAGTTTGTGTTGGGTAATATTGAAATTGTTTAATGAGTAGCGTTGGGCCCCGGTATAGACCGATGTGCCGGAACCATAATTCAGGGTATAGGACAATTCTGCGCTGTCATTTAGCCGGTAATGAAGTGCACCGCTTACTTTGTAGTTTTTTGCCCCGTAATCGACCAGATCCCGCTCGTCATAGCCTGTTCGTGAAACCACCTGATCTGGAATACTGGCAATATAACCACCCAGTCCAAAAGCATTGGCTTGTTGTTGTATGGCGCCGACATTTCTCAGCAGACCTATATTATTGGAAACCTCATCTCCAAAAACATGCACCCTGTTTTCACCCGGATTAAATGACAAATCTCCCTGTGCTCCGGCATTGAGATCCGTTTGGTCGGTTCCATACCAGTCTTCAGCTTCCATAAATGTCGCACTTACCTTAAAGGCAAATTTATTGTTGAATGCATGGGCATAGCGGAGGGATCCTTCAAACATGGGTTGAGGAGAAACTGGCTCACCTGCCCTTCCAGCAACATGGTTAATGCCCTGCTTGTAAAAGGCACTTAATCCCTGGTATTCAAAGGGACTTTTGCTGTTTATCAGGAGAATTCCATTAAATGCATTGGGCCCATAAAGGGCTGAGGAAGCTCCGGGAATGAATTCCACACTTTCCACATCCAATTCAGATGGGCCATTGAGGTTACCTATAGGAAAATTCAGGGCAGGGGCCTGGGTGTCCATTCCGTCTGTCAATTGTACAAAACGGGTATTGCCAGTAGAATTAAAACCTCTTGCGTTTAAAATTTGAAAATTTATGGATGTGCTGGTCACATCCACCCCTTTCAGGTTAGCAATTGCTTTGTAATACGTATCGCTGGCTGTTTCCCGGATATCCAGGATATCCATTTTTTCAATAGTTACCGGTGATTGCAGAATACTTTCTTCCACCCTGGAAGCCGAGACTACCACCTCCTGACCCAGCATGGTTTGTTCTTCCAGAATTACCTGTAGCCCGCTTACCTCATTATCCGCTATTTCTACTTCCTTACTGGCAAAGCCAATCATGGAAAAAATCAAAGTCAGTGGTGGGGCTTGGCTGACAGTAAGGTTGTAGTTACCATTCACATCCGTAATGGTTCCGATAACTTTACCCTTAACCAAAATATTGACCCCGATTAAAGGCTCATTGGTTTCGGATTCAACTACTTTTCCTGAGATGGATACCGTATTCTGGCCTTTGATCTGAGCACTAAAAAGAAAAAACCCCAGAATTGCCATCCAGAAGGATAACCTGTATGCCTTTATAGAGATGCTCATGATTTATTTGGGTTTAGGTTAACAAAATGGGTTAATTTGTCAGTCAAAATTTCATAATCATTATTTATATTATAGAATTGATTTTGATACTTCATAGATAAATGATGAAACAGCATTTTATTTTTAAACGGTTAATTTTAATTTAAGGTAATGAAAATTTAATTTATTTGCACCATTATTCCAATGAATTGCTGTAGGGTTTGGTGGGTTTTATTTGAAAATGCGATTAGTGCTAATAAAAAAACAGGAGCAATTCATCCGCTGTGGATAATTACTCCTGTTTCTGTTTCAGGCATTTACTTGGACCTAAAATCTGCAGACCTGTTTCAGTACCAGGTCAAATCCAGACCATTGATGGTATGAAGAAACCTTTCTGATGCAGGTCCGGATTAAAGGATTCAGACTATAAATAAACCAGCTATAGTAAGTACTTCATGCTTATTAAGGGGCTCATCAAAGGATTCTGTCACCCCATCTGCACCAACAAGGCTAACTGTGGTGACATCTACTCCTCCCTGCACCAAGTTATCCTCGCCATTATACACAGCCTGTGTTTGTGCGGGCATGCCTTCACCCCTTTGGTCCTGAAGAATCCAGCCTTTCAAACCCCTCAGTCTCCTCACTTCTGATGCATGTCTGGCCTCCACTGAATGAATCTGCAGCGCAGCGGTCAATAAGTCTCCATTAGAAATCAAGTTCCCCGCCTGACCCTTGTAAGCCCTGACGCCTGTATCTTCAAAAGCTTGTGCTAAAGCCAAAAACTGTTGGTAATCCCCAAATGGATTGAAGGCTCCTCCGGCGGTAAAATCGAAATGGGGTTTGGAAACCGGAGTGGCTCCCAGTGAATCGATGACAATTTTCAGTAAGTCTACATGGTGGGCCTCATGAAATTTGATCAACTCAATGATAGAATGGTCCTTACCGCTAGGAATAAGACCATTTGTATCCAATCCCATTGTATAAAATTCCGCTTCCAGATATTCCAGTGTCAATGCAAAATTAAGCACATCAGCCAGATCTTCGGTAGTCGCAGATTGAGCAGAAGCCTTGTTATTTGCTGCTACACCGGCAAGTGAAAGGGGTATTGCTGCAAAAGCCGCTTTTTTACCTAATCCAACCAGTTTTTCAAAGGCGTCTCTTCTTGATATGAAGTTTTCCATTCCTTCAGGCTTCACATCATAATTTTTTAATAATTTAAATATGTTCATGATTGCTTCCTCCGTTTTAAGATTTTGGTAATTGATTTGCATTTATTTTATTTAGGATAAACGGGGATGCTGCTTCCAGGACTTTCCCGGGTTTAAACGCCCTGTCCAATCCATCGCCATCGATGACATCGCTTCCTGCAAATGACCTGGGATCCTCGTCCAAAACACTTCTGATAGCTGCTGCATGTCTTCCCTCTACAGAAACAATTTTCCCGGCAATCAAAAGCAAATCAGCACTTTCAAATAACCTGCCGGCACCATTGTAAGCAGCAACGCCAAGATCTTCAAAGGTTTTTGCAGTACTTAAGACACTTTGCCGGTTGGAAAAATCCACCGTACTGAAGTCGAAAGTCAGGGAAATAATGGCCTTATCACCTAAGGCTGCCTTTAAGAAATCTCTGTGGGCTACTTCATGCTTCCGTAAATCCTCCATGATCACCATTTCTTCATCAGATATGCCATCGTAAGGCATGTTGACCACTTCAATGTAAAATGCAGCTTCAAGCTGTTCAAGTGCATAGGCATAGTTCAAAATGCCTGTGTCACCCCTGCCCAGATTTACCGGACGTGGGTGACCTTCGGGTTTACCCTTTCCCTTGTCTGGGAGAATTTGCTCCAGGTGTTCACAACCTGAAATCAACAATCCGGAGGCCGCAAGTGTGGCTCCTCCGTATTTGATAAAAGATCTTCGTGAACCATTAAGTCGGGAAACCAAAGGGGTTTCCACTTTTGATTTACTGGTTTTTGACATGATACTGTTGGTTATTGGTTAATAAATTATTGAAGCAAACCTTTAGCATGGCTCATTTTTATAGTAAACCAAGGCTTAGTCTAAGGGGATGAGCAACACTAAATGGTTTCCGTCAATCACTTACGAACCAATCAATCCTTTTGGATCTGCAAGGGGGGGGGAAGAATTAAAAAATTTCCTGTTTGGATAGGTAGGATATAAAAAAGCCCATGTTAATATGGGCCATAAGTTTGAAAATTATTTGGATTTATTTTCCTCATTGACATGGGTTACCAGCCGGTCACAGAGGGATTTTATTTCTTCAGAAAAATATTCATCGCCGGTGCTGTTCAAGATGGTTTGGCCCATGCCACCAAGAATATCGATGTAAAAACGCTTCATTTCGGCAACAGACATGTCATCGGTCCACAAGTCAATCCTCAAAGTGCTTTGATTGAGGTTGTCCCAGACGTTCAGACTGATACTTCTGGTTGATTCCATACCCTCAGCTTCTTTATCTGAGGCATCCCATTCTATGCTTTTGGGCAAATTTTTATCGTCAAGGGATACTGCAAATTTGATTTCGGATTTTTTCATTTTTTTTGTTTTGAGGAGGCAAAACTAACAAAGAATGATGAAATCGACACGATTAACATCATCATTAAACATATAGGGCAATGAATATCTTAATCGTCAAAGATTCCATAGCCTGCCCCGACTAAACGGGGTGGCCATCAAGAAACAATTATAACACATGAAACAGTCGGCATCAACCCAAATCAAAACTTTCCATTTCCGGAATTTCTCCTTTAATCACCAATTTGCCTTCTGTTTTACTTTTGATTTCTTCCAACGTAACTCCCGGCGCCCTTTCAAGTAGTTTAAATCCTCCTTCCGGAAGTATACTGAATACACCGAGATCGGTGAAAATTTTATGAACACATTTTACTCCGGTTATGGGCAATTTGCAATCCTTTAATAATTTGGAGCTCCCGTCTTTGTGGCAATGGTGCATGGCTACAAAAAGCCTGGCCTCAGAAGCCACCAAATCCAAAGCACCTCCTACGCCTTTAATTAATCCGGAAGAAATTTTCCAATTGCTGATATCCCCATTTTCCGATACTTCAAGGGCACCCAGGATAGCAATATCTATATGGCCTCCCCTTATCATGGCAAATGCTTCGGCGGAATCGAACAAAGAGGAGCCTTTGACCATGGTGATCGTCTCTTTGCCGGCATTGACCAGGTCTGGATCGGTGTTGTCCGATTTTGGAAAAGGCCCTATGCCGAGCAAGCCATTTTCGGATTGCAAGACCACCTGCAGGTGATCAGGTATATGATTGGCTACCAGCGTAGGGATACCAATACCTAAATTGATGTATTGGCCGTTTTTGATCTCTTTGGCTATCCTCTGGGCGATTTGGGTTTTGCTTAGCATTTGTAGGGAGGATTAGGCGGAAACAGTGACGTTCTCAATTCTTTTTTCATAAGTTTCTCCCTGAAATATACGCTGCACGTAAATTCCCGGCGTGTGGATGTGGTTGGGGTCCAATTCACCAGCAGGCACCAATTCCTCCACTTCAGCAATGGTGATTTTACCCGCAGCAGCCATCAGGGGATTGAAGTTTCTGGCAGTACCCCTGTAAATCAGGTTACCTGCCGTATCTCCTTTCCAGGCCTTAATCAAGGCAAAATCTGCTTTGATCCATCTTTCCAATAAATATAACCTGCCATCAAACTCCCTGATCTCTTTGCCTTTGGCCACATCAGACCCTATTCCTGCAGGGGTAAAAAATGCGGGAATACCAGCACCTCCTGCCCTTATTCGCTCAGCAAGGGTTCCTTGTGGAATAAGTTCCAATTCAAGTTCTCCTGCGGTATATTGTTTTTCGAATTCTTCATTTTCTCCAACATAGCTGGCAATTAACTTTCTGATCATTCTTTTTTTCAATAAAAGGCCGATTCCGAAATCATCCACTCCGGCATTATTGGATATACATGTCAGGTTCTTCAGATGGCGATGGATAAGGGCTTGAATGGAAGCCTCCGGTATCCCGCAAAGACCAAAACCACCCAATAACAATACTGCCCCGTCAGCGATATCGCTTGTGGCTTCCGAAGCATTGGCTACCCTTTTATCTATCATGCGTATCCTTTTTTCTTTTATCAAAAAAATCCCCTGCAACTTGCCGGTCCTTTTCTAGTTGGGCTTTCAGGTCCTCTAAATTTGCGAATTTTTTTTGTGCCCTCAAAAAGTCAAGAAGAAAGACCCGAATGTTCTCACCATAAATTTCCTTCTGAAAGTGGAGTATATGGACTTCTATACTTTTTTTGGCTCCGCTTACGGTAGGTCTGTTGCCTATATTCAGCATACCATCCAAGCTTTCATTTCCTATTTCAACAGTTACCAGATAAGCCCCATCTGCCGGAATCAGTTTATCCGGTTCCTCCACTTTTATATTGGCCGTGGGGAATCCCAAGGAGCGACCGATTTTATCCCCCTGAACTACGGTTCCTTCCAATTGGTAAGGCCTCCCTAAAAACTCATTGGCAATGGCAATGTTGCCCTTGTTCAGGGCTTTTCTTATTTTGGTACTGCTAATGCCAACATCATCAATGTCCTGACGGGGGATCTCTTCAAGATCAAAATTGTATTTTTCTTGTTGGGCTTTTAAATGTTCAAAACTTCCAGCCCTGCCTTTGCCAAACCGGTGGTCATAACCTATTACCAGTTTTCTGGTTTTAATTTTTTGGACCAATATGCCCTGGATAAATTCATCCGATGTAAGTGCCGCAAATTCAGGGGTGAATGGAATGCTGATCAAATGATCAATTCCGAAATGCTCCAGCAAAACTGTTTTTTCCGAAAATGTATTTAGCAATTGTATGCCGTGATTTTCAGGAGATAAAACCATTCTGGGATGGGGCCAAAAGGAAACCAATACGGTTTCTCCCTGGATGGTATGGGCAATGTCCTGCAATCTTTTGAGAATTTTTTGGTGTCCAAGGTGTACACCGTCAAAGGTTCCAATAGTTACTACCGGGTTTTTAAAATTGGGTAAATCAGCAAGAGATTTATAGATTTTCATGCTGCTCACTTTTAATTTTGTCTATCAGTAATTCCAGTTTCCAGGCATTTTCCAGCCTGAACTCTCCTATGGCTGTCCTTTTTAATGCAGAAAGATAGGCACCCACCCCAAGCAGCTCTCCCATATCCCTTGCAATGCTTCGGATATATGTTCCTTTGGAACAAACAATTTTAAAATGGATTTCAGGCAAATCAATACCGGTTATTTCAAAGGTTTTTACAGTTACCGGCCGGGGATCCAGTTTTACTTCAAAGCCTTTTCTGGCTGATTCATATACCCTTTTCCCATCTTTCCTGATGGCAGAATGATGGGGGGGGATTTGCATGATGTCACCTGTCAGGGATTGGGCAGCCTGTAAAATCTCCTCTTTTTTTAAGTGGGAAGGATCGGCTATTTGCTTTACTTCTCTTTCCAGGTCGAAGGATTCAGTGGTTTTACCAAGTACAAAAGAACCCACATATTCCTTCTCCCTCGCCTGATATTTTTCTATATTTTTTGTTTCCTTTCCTGCACAGATGATCAATAAGCCGGTTGCCAATGGGTCCAGGGTCCCGGCATGCCCCACCTTTTTCACTTTCAGGGCATTTCTGATTTTTTTTACCACATCAAATGAAGTCCATTGATAAGGTTTGTCTACCAGAAATACAGCTCCATATGGTTTTTCCGGCCTGTCCATTAAAACCATGCTGATAATATGGCCAATAAGCCAACGACCAAACAGTAAACAGAAAAATAACTCAGCTTACTTTTCCTTACCAGTTGAATCATCCAGGTACAGGCAAGTAAGCCCGCAATAAATGCCGCAATAAATGCCACAAGCATGGTGGTAAATTGTTCGTTTTGGTAGGTAAGCGCACCATCTAATATATCTTTTCCTATTTTACCCAAAATCAGTGGTACTACCATAAGAAAGGAAAATCTCGCAGCCCTGTTTTTATCAATACCCAATAAGACGGAAGTAGAAATGGTGGCTCCGGACCGGGAAATTCCGGGCAACATGGCAACTGCCTGCGCCAGGCCAATGATGACCGAATGTGAAAAAGAAACCGGCTTCCCGGTATTTTTTGCCCTGTCAGCCAGAAAAAGAAGTATTGCGGTAACCAATAGCATAAATCCAACGAAAACTACCTTACCTCCAAAAAGTTGTTCCAACTGCTCTTCAAAAAGCAAACCTATGACCACGGCAGGTATCATAGAAAGGATTACCTTGAGGGAAAATCTGGTTTCTTCGTTGTCTTTGAATTGAAAAAGTCCCTTAATTATTTCGTATACATCTTTTCTAAACACGACGATGGTACTAAGGGCTGTTGCGAAATGAACCACCACCGTAAACATCAAACTTTCTTCAGGTAAATTTTTGCTTCCCAACAAGGCGGCAGCGATTTCCAAATGACCACTGGAAGATACGGGTAAAAATTCCGTTAATCCCTGGACTATTCCCAGAATTATTGCTTCAAAAAAAGTCATTTATTATTTCTTGTTATAAAAGATGGCATAAAATTGAAAAAGAAAACCAAAAAGCACGATGACTGGGCCCAGGGTAAGCCCCATAAACCCAAAACCATGTAATTGTTGATCCATGCCCATAATGGTGAATCCCAAAACAATAATGGCAATGCCTATCAGCATCAATTGGTAATTCTTTCTGGTGAAAGGTAGTGGATTGTTTTTCATAATTTTAATAAAGTTCGTCCAGGGACATATTCAGGTATTTATTTATAGATCGATAAGTGCTTAGCCAGGACATCAGGGCACCCAGCAAAATCAAGCCCCCAAAAAGCATGATGAGTAATTCTGTGTCGTACAACAACTGAAGTCCTTCAATGAAATTTTTACCATATTCCAATAGGGTGAAAATAATGGATGAGGCGATTATACCGGCCAAAGCCCCATACAGAAAAGACCGCCAAAGGAAAGGCCGCCGGATAAAACCCTTTGTGGCACCGACTAACTGCATGCTCCTGATCAAAAATCGCTGGGAAAACAAGGCCAGCTTTATGGTGTTACTTATGAGAATTACCACCGTAACCAGCAAAATTAAGATTAGGGTTCCCAACACTATGCTGACTTTCAACAGGTTTTCGTTGATGGAGGCCACCATGTCCTGCATGTATGTCACTTCGAAAACCCCTGGCATCTTTTCCAACTGAGCAACAATTACAGCTATTTCTTCTGAAGTTTGAAATTCATCTTTCACGGAAAAAGTAAATGAGTCCCTGAGTGGGTTTTCGTCCAGAAAAGCCGTGAAATCTTCACCTACTTCCTCCAAAAAAATACTTGCTGCATCTTCCTTGGAAGTATATTGTATCACCTGCCCACTTTCCTTTTGGAGCACATAGGGCTTAGAGTCCATTTGTTCAAGTAGCCTGTCAATAGAAGATTGACCCAGGTCTTTATTGAGGAATACTTGTATTTCGATGTTTTCTCTTATCAGGGAGGTTAGTTTTTTGGCCTGAATGACGATCACACCAAATAAACCCATCATTAGCAAAGACAGGGTGATACTAAATAGCACGCTGGCAAACTTATAGCTTCCCAGTTTTGTTTTTTTTCTCTGCAATTTGGCCATTATATGGTATTTATTCGCATCAAAATTAATCAGGTATATTAACTTAACAAACCTTATTTTTTAATTTGATCGGGATCACCGACTCTGGGGTGGTTACCATTACGGTTTTAGCTGCAGCAGCTGACATTTTCATCAACCCGGTAAAACTGCCAAATGCAGGCATGATCAAGTGCTGCTTACTGAAATAAAAGCAAGGTAACTTTAAAAATTGCTTGCTTTTACCCTTGATGAGAAGTCCAGGATGCAAATGCCCACAAACGTTCAGTTTTCCCTCTGCCACTTTTTTTAAAGGCTCATGGCTCAAAATTAAGCTGCCCATCATGTATGATTCCGGAATGATTTCTAATCTACTGCTTGCATATATTTTTGCTGGCATTACATCATGATTTCCCAAGACCAGATAAAAGCTTACCTCTTGATTATTGTCCAGAAAATCCAGAAGCTCTGTCCATGTATCATTATGATCACTATGAAATAGATCCCCTAAAAAATAAACTTTCCGGGCACCTAATTTTAAAATCAGTTGATGGATTTTGAGGTAATCGTTTACATGGACAGTTTCCGGGATGGGAATCCCTGATTTTCTAAAATGTCCGGCCTTTCCAAAATGCGTATCTGCCACCAAAATGGCTTTTTCTTCCTCCACCCAAATGGCTTTTTCCTTTAAAAGGTGAACCCGCTGATCCCCATGTTGCCAAATATGTCTACCGTCTGTAAAGCTATTCAATCCTCGTCAAAATTTTATACAAAGGTAAGCTTTTTGGTATAGAAATTGCCTCCCGACTCAAAGAACATTTGAAAGCCCATGAACTGAAAAAACGGGCCATGGAAACGGAAATAATTCCTTAAAAATGAAAACCAAACCAATTGTCTTAATTGCAGTAATCTTTTTGGCTTTGTTTAGCGAAAAGGGCTTGGCACAGGAACTCGAACTGAGCACAGGAATCACCCATAAATTTTTAATGGGCAAACAAAACGATTTTTATTCCCCGGCTTTAGGTATTGAATTGGCTGCCGGTCGACAGGAATTGGCTCCTTTTTCTGCTGATATGATCACCTGGGGCCTGAATGTAGGAATTTTCCGGATGAACAGAATAAGTGCAGGAGAGGAGGATTCTACCGGACAATACCAACAATTAATAACCACCAAAGGGACTTATCGCTACGATTATTATTACAATGATTTCTTTTCTTTTTTTTATGGGGCTGATGCAGGATTTCAGTTTATTACTCCCAAATCAGAACAGCCAATGACCGTTCCAGCCAATAACGGCACCAGGATTTTTACCAGAGCCGTAGTAGCACCTAATGTGGGTGTCAATTTCGAGTTCAATCCATATGTGGCTGTTTACTACAAACTCCAATATGAAGTGGGTAAATATTTTGGGGAGCAGCCTCTTTGGGGATCTCCCTCCTCAAAATGGAATCATTTGTTGACCAATGCCGCAGGTTTAAGGATAAAAATTTACTGATCAAAGACTCATTTTATCTGCCTCTGGGTTTGCAGGTAAGCCATCAAATCCACCACTTCCTGATTGGATAAAGGCTCAAACAAACCCGGAGGCATCAGGGAAAGATCTGTAATTTCTTTGTTTTGAATGTTGGACTTATTGATTTGAACGGGATCTTGCCCGGCAATTTTTAAGGTGATTTGCCTGGGGCTTTCCGCTACTACATTCCCGGTATATGTTCTGCCATCCAGCGTGGTGATGATTACCAGTCGGTAGGCATCCTGAATTTCAGCACTTGGTTCCAGTACATTCAAAAGAATGTAATCCGGATCCTGCCGGTTGGACCCCGTTAAGTCCGGTCCAATGTCTGCCCCTTCACCAAACATTTTATGGCAGCTTCCGCAGGATTGCAGGAACAATTTCTTGCCGGCTTGAAGGTTGGCTTGTTTCAGGGCATCTGCTGTCAGGATACTCCTGTAATTCTCATAGGCTGCCTTATCGTTGGGAACATGCTCTATAGGGCCCCAGACTTCCACAAAACCACTACCGATTACCCGGTGCAACTGCCTGGCAAGGGTAACGGGAATTTCTTTCTTTGGTATGTTGCCCGATTTGATTTCCTCCATCAACAGGTTTCCATAGACAGGGCGGGAGGACAGGCTTTGAAGGATGGCGGTTTTTTCTTCTTCAGACGCCCGGGGATACAAATCGATCAGGTTTTTCCCCAATGCTTCCCTGTTATAGCCTGCTACTGCGTGAATGGCCGCTGATCTCAATTGCCTGTCATCTAAAAGACCGGGAAGCAGAGGAATCAATACTGCTTTCTGCTGAGCTGCAAGCATCTGTATGGCCCTGACTTTAACTTCTTTGCTTTCTGACTTATTTTGTATGTCTGCCAATGCTTTCTGGGTAGCTTCGGCATCTCCAAACCGGGCAGAAATTTGAGCAGCAAGGTCGCGCAGCCCGCTACCCCGATCGAGTTGTTCCGCAGTTTCTTTCCAATTGGCGGGCACTTCCAGGTCCGTACGGCCTTCCATGCCATTGAGCATGCCTTCCAAAAGCTGCTCTTTGTTCTCCTTCGCCTGGCTTATGGTGGCTACCAAAGGTGTCAACAAATCCTCGTCTACGGCCCTCCGGGCGATGAATCGGGTAAGTAGGGGAATTTTGGACTGAGCAGCCAAAGCAAGTAGTTTTTCCGGGTTCACCTCCATGAAGTGTTCTGTCCCAAACCAAATCATTTTTGGGATATTATGGTCCGATTTGTCTTCCTCCCGCTGCATCAGGGCAGCTGCAATTTCCCATTTCCAGTCCTCCGGAATCCTTTGCAGTGCAGCTGCCAGGTATAGCCTGACGGCAGCAGCAGGATCCTGCTCCGCCAGCACCAGAAATTTTTCCCTTGCTGCTTCAGGAGGGTTTTGGTCTTCGCATAGCAACTGAATGCCCCAGGCCCTGATATAGGGATCCCGATCCTCCAAAACGGCAATTAACTCCTCTTCCTGCCAACCATTGATCTGGTGCAAGGTCCAAAGTGCACGCAAGCGAAAATCGGGATTTTTATTATTTTCAAAAATATTTTTTATTCTGGATATGCTCTCTTGGTTTAATGAGGCTTTGGCAGCTCTCTTTTGCAAAATACCCCTGGCCCTTCTGGAATGCCAGTCACTTTTACTGGTCTGAAGATCAACCAACTCAAAATCCGTTAGCTCATTGAGGTCTCCAAATCTTCCATCCCAGTTTTCTGCCTGGGATTGGTCTGGCATTATCCTGAATATTCTGCCGGTTTCGCCATGAAGCACTTCCTGGCCACAGATATCTGCATCGTGCCAATCCAAAACATAAACTCCCCCTTCCGGGCCAATTTCCATGCTGAAACCTACCCATTGGGCATTGTTGGCCAATAAAAAATCATCTCCATGCTGTCCGCTAAATCCGGAACCTTTGGGAACCAGTTTATCTGTCAATACGGCATGCTCATGAATATTGGCCATAAAAACCTTGCCCTTTTCTTCCTCGGGAAAGGCATCTGACTGATAAATCCTGGCTCCGCCATGGGCAGACCGGTGACTGTGGTCTGTGATGGTTTTGATGTCTTCATAAACATATGGGTTAAAATGCTGGCCTCCCTGCCGGTGGTAAATGCCCCCCGGTA
This sequence comes from Cyclobacterium plantarum, assembly GCF_011290685.1. Taxonomy (GTDB): domain Bacteria; phylum Bacteroidota; class Bacteroidia; order Cytophagales; family Cyclobacteriaceae; genus Cyclobacterium; species Cyclobacterium plantarum. The sequence continues at coordinate 97,679 of NZ_JAANYN010000002.1, read as the reverse complement.
CCACATGCCAAAGATGGGGAATCACACAGGCACTCATGATCAATTGGCCCTTGGAATCATAATCTATACCCCAGGGATTGCTGAATCCATGTGCCACTACCTCAAATTGGTCTTTGGTGGGATGGTAGCGCCAGACACCTCCGTTGATATCCACTCCTTCAGCTTCCAGCAAATCTTCAGGAAAGGGATCCTGGTGTCCGTAAAGCTTCTTTTTTTCCGATATCGTTGGTTTCCTGATTTTGGATGGGGTCGCAAAGCCCTGCAATCCATATAACCAGCCATCTGGCCCCCAATGCAAGCTGTTAAGGGTTTCATGACGGTCTCTTATGCCCCAACCTGTAAGCAAGACTTCGATGTCATCGGCATCTGCCTTGTCATCTCCATCCTTGTCGGGGATAAACAGCAGGTTGGGAGGTGCCCCCACATATACCCCGTCAAATCCAACGGCCAAAGCTGCCGGAAAAGCCAGGCCTTCCATAAAAACCTTTTTTTTATCTGCGATACCATCCCCGTTACTATCTTCCAATATCAGGATCCGGCTGTCACCGGCATTGGAAAACCCATGACCGCGGGATTCATAATCCCTGTTTTCAGCCACCCAAAGCCTGCCTTTGTCATCCCAGCAAAATGCCATGGGTTGGGTGATCATGGGTTCGGCAGCATAGACATTGACTTCAAAACCGGCTTTGACAGTCATTTCTTCCACTGCTTCCTCCGGACTCAGAAATTTAGCATTTCTCCCTTCCTCCTGGGCAATTCTCCAGAGGGCCGTGGTATTGTACATGCCGGTATTTCCAGTATATTTCCCCCAGGCCTCTGTCAATGCCAGGTCCTGAAATTCATTTGTATAAATTAGCAGGCGGTGTTTCAAAACCAATTTTTCTCCTGAAGCTATTTCCCAATCCTGATCACGGGTGTAGGCAGGTCCCACACCAAACTGTCCATCAACCCGCCATTTTTGGGGATAGCCCTTGTTATCGGGATGGTCAAACAAAGCAACGTTGACCCGGTCATTGCGATCGGGGACCTGCATCCCTAAATTGAGCCACATAGAAGGCTTCCCCTCAGCCATTTCATTTGTTTGCCTGGCCGTATTGACCACTGCTGCATCCATTCCTTCCTTCCAGGGCATTCGGAGAAACAATCCTCCATAATCGTACTTTCCAATTTTTACTGCTTTTTCTGCCTGGCCTACCCATTCCAGGTCCAGGTAATATTGTCCTTCATTGATGGTGAAGGACCAATTTTGGGTTTCCGTCATGAGGGGTTGGCCCAGGCTATCCAGCATTTCGTATACCGTTTGCCAGGCTACCTTTTCTCCTCCTGTCTGCAATACGTTAGCGGCTATTTTTCGCCAGTGGCTGCCCTCAGGATGGTGAAAATAATCCCTGCCATTGACCTGGGTGAAGCCCCAGTATAACCCTGTTTGGTGTTTGTGGTGCCCGGGACTGTATTCCGTCAAAACACCCTTGCCATCAGGGGCAAGTATGGGATGGATATAAGGCCTGAAATTTTCTTTGGCTTCCTGAATCAAAATTGGTTTTTTCGGCAAATCGGCTCTAATCACCTTGATTTGTCCGGTGGATTCATCCTGCACAATTTTCAATTGAACGGGTCCTGAAAGATCGATTTCGTTGTTACTGCCTTTGTTCTGGCCACAACCAAACACTAGCAGGCTTAGAATAATGAAATAGCTGATCCGCATGTTTTTGGGTTTAATGCTGCTTAATAGTCACTTTTCGGGTGTATGACACCATATTGGGTTTTGATCCTTTTCAAACGGTCCTTAAGCTTTGACTGGATGGAGTCATATTCCGGTTGGTCATACACATTTTTCATCTCCATGGGATCTTTCTCCAGATCATACAATTCCCACTCATCGAGTTCGTAAAAATGCATGAGTTTATGCCGCTCGCCAGTCACTCCTTCGTGCTTTTGGACGCTATGAACGCCTGGGAATTCATAGTAATGGTAATATAGGTAGTCCCTCCAGTCGTCGGGAGTATTTCCCATCATCAATGGAAGCAGGCTTCGGCCCTGCATGCGGTCAGGTGCTTCCACGCCTGCAATGTCAAGAAAGGTCTGTGCAAAATCAAGATTGGACACCAGATCTTTATTCACACTTCCTTCCGGTATTTTGCCCTTCCACTGCATCAACAGCGGCGTTCTGAACGACTCCTCATACATAAAACGTTTGTCAAACCAACCATGCTCCCCCAAATAAAAACCCTGATCAGAGGTATAGACGATCAGGGTGTTTTCATCCAGCCCGTTTTCTTCCAGATAGTCCAGCACCCTTCCGACATTATCATCTACAGATCGGATGGTGGCCAGATAATCCCTCATGTACCTTTGGTATTTCCACTTCACCAATTCTTCCCCAGAGAGGTTCAATTCCTGAAACTCTTCAATTATGGGATCATAGACGGCATCCCATGCGGCTCTTTGCTCCTCATTCATCCTGCCATAGGTGCGGTTAAAGCTACCTTGATTTTTGCTATCTGCTGTCCATATTTTCAGATCAGAAGCCATTTGCATGGTTTTTTCGATGGTCATGTCCTGTTCCCTGGCTGCGGTACCTCTGGTACTGTAGTCATCAAAAAGGTTGTCTGGTTCGGGGAAGGTGATGTCTTCATACAAATCCAGGTGATCCGGACCTTTTTCCCATTCCCGGTGCGGTGCCTTGTGTTGAAGCATCAGCAGAAAAGGCTTATCTTCGCTTTTGTTGGCTTCCAGCCAGGCCAGGGACTTTTCTGTGATCAGGTCAGAAACATAGCCTTCCACAGCTCCGGTATCCGTGGCAGAAATAAAATCCGGATTGTAATAATGCCCCTGACCGGGAAGGATTTCCCAATGGTCAAATCCAGTAGGCGCTGACCGCAAGTGCCACTTACCTATCAGGGCAGTGGTATATCCGTTTTCTTTCAGAAGTTTGGGAAAAGTGATTTGGTTTCCGTCAAAAATATCTCCATTGGTGCGGTGCCCGTTTACATGGCTATGGGTTCCTGTAAGTATGGTAGCTCTTGATGGGGCACAAATGGAATTGGTCACATATGCTTTGTCAAAGCGCATGCCTCCCCTGGCAATTCTATCAATATTGGGGGTGGGGGCCAGGGCTGCCAACCTGTCTTCATAGGCACTTATCGCCTGAAAGGCATGGTCATCTGTGAAAATAAATAAAATATTCGGAGGTTTCGGGGCCGATGTCTCTTTTGCTTTCTGATTGGTGCAGGATGCAGCTGCCAGGGCAAAAGTGAATAAAAGGACAAGGCTATTGGTCAGTAGAAAATTGACTTGTTTCATCATTAAGATTTATCAGGTAAAAAGGTAATATTTTATAAATTTACAAAATTGAAAAGCAATCAATATAAAAATATTTCTTTTCACAAAGAAATCTGAACCAATGATAGGAAAAAGAATTTTTCAGTTTACCATGTGGATGGTTTTTGTTGCTACACAGGCCACTTTTGGTAGGCAGGAACCAATCCGGACATTAGCAGAGAAAAACGGTTTGGTGGCCCTTTGGGATTTTAAGGAAGCGGCCGGAAACGAAAGAAAGGCGATAGGTAGGGGGAGTTTTTCCTTGAAAGAGATGAATGGTCCAATTTCAAGAATCGAGGAAGGACCTCTGTCAGGCTTTTCTGCCGTTTTTAAAGAGGAGGCATTTATGGCACGTCCACATGAAAAGACTGGTGCTCTGAATATTCATGGAAAAATGCAGGGGATTACGGTAATGGCATGGGTGAAATGGCAAGGAAAGACAGGGTTTGTAGGAGGGATGTGGAATGAATATACCGATGGGGGAAAAAGACAATATGGACTATTTGTAGATCTTCCACACTACAATGGGGCCAATCAGGTTTGTGGACATGTTTCCGCTTCCGGTGGAGCTACCCCTCCTTTTCCGTATAGTTGTGATTATTCTGCCAGCAAACAAGAACTAGATACGGATAATTGGCATTTTATAGCTTTTACCTATGACGGTCAGAATATCAAATCTTATCTGGATGGAGAATTTAAGGAAAGGGCTCCTGAGCCCATCAAAAACACCAAAGGATTTCCGGGATTGCCAGAAGGGTTGGTCCATTCCAAAAACCCCTACTATTTTCCGGATGGATTAGGGGACAATGGTTCCGATTTTACGGTTGGGGCCGTTGTATTACAAAGGGGAATGGGTAATTTTTTCAATGGTTTGATTGGTGGACTTGCCATTTTTGACCGGGCTCTGGATGAAACAGAAATGCAGGAGATTCACCAGTTGACCATGTCCGGGAAATTCCGGAATTAATGCCAAACCATCCAAAAACACTTACCTCATCTTTCGTTTAGTCTAAAACATTTACCCGTATGGGGTTCATCAGGTCATTGGTAATATTTTCAATCACCTTTTCATCGGGTTCACCCTGGTGCACATAATACCTAAAGCTACTTTTAAAGGTTTCTCCGGGAGCAATGTAAAATTCTCCATCTACCATGGGCGCATACACCCAATAGGGCATGGTAGGATGAACCCTGATAGCCTGCGGATAACGGAAATTATCCGGAAACCCGAATATTGTGCTTCCTGCGGTTTTTCCATCCACCTCGCCAAATGCAGCCACCCAGGCAGCATGCGTATGGTTGGCATTTTCATTGGTAAAGCCTTCCGAGGTCATGATATTCCATGAATTGGTAAAATGGACCGAATCCACTTCATTCCATTCTCTGCTACCCCGGAAACCCATGCCGCCATAATGATAATCCAATACAAACAAAGTATCGTTGCTGGTATTGGTTTGCTCTGAATACAGGTCAAATAAATAGTAATCAGAAGTTGGATACACCATGACCCGCCATTTTTCTTCCAGGACTTCTCCATCCTTCAGGCTGATGTGGCTCAATATGCTTTCAAACAATGCGGTGTTTACGCCTTCTTCTGTATGTACCAAATCCACATGTTCAACCGTACCGGTCTCCTGATGCTGGTTCCAGAAGTCGACTTTTTCTCCTTTGAATCGGGTATTTACCCAGGCATTGAAAATGGCATGTTGGTGGGTGTGCCCGGCAGGAAAAGCATCTGTGAGCACCTGCCCATCGGGACTGTAAAGTGGGTGGATCATGCCACTTCTTTTATAGTAATCGGGTAATCCCTCCGGAGGAAAAGCAGTGGCCGTCTGGTAAAACAACACCGGATTTCCATCAATAGCAATTTCAAGCCCTTCTTCCGAGCTGCTTATCGCCGGACCTTGAATTGTTGCCTTTTCCTCAGTATTTTGTCTCAGGGCATAACTTGCTGTAGTTCGAGCTGCCATGGAATCAATAAAAACCAATAATTGGCCAGATTCTAAAACCTGGGCAGGATAGGCCTGTCCGCTCTCTTCATGGATCAACTCATAATTACTACCAACGGAAAGCTCCTTGTCGATTGAAATCAATAAAGGGCTGTTTTTCCTTTCCACATCCCCACTTTCAAGGGTAAAACGCATCAGGGGAGGAGAGGAACAGGCAAACATGACCGTTACGGCCAAAGTTACTGTGAAAATATTTTTCAGCATCATTAAATCCGGATTTGAAATCAAATATCGAAAGCTTAACCAGGATTTCCAATCCTGGACTTGTAAATATTAGTCGTTTAAACCAGCCATCCAAAATTTGCCTCCATTTGTGCCGATTTTTTTTCAAATGGCAGATTATTTTAGCATATTGACTGTCTTATTGAGCAAATAACTTTCTTTTTACGATATATAAAATGAAGATTAGGCAGCAGTTTTTATTAACCCTATGTTTTAGTTTCATTGTTTTTTCCAACCTGGCCCAGGTCGATTCTTCTCAAATTGTGCCGCTGGATAGCAGGGTTAAAATTGGGCAGTTGGAAAATGGGATGCAGTATTACATACAGTATAATCCCAAACCTGAAAGCAAATTGGAGCTTCGCCTGGCGATTAAGGCGGGGTCCATGCAGGAGAAGGATAACCAGCTTGGTCTGGCCCATTTTGTGGAACACATGGCTTTCAATGGCTCCGAAAACTTCGAGAAAAACGAACTGATCAGTTATTTACAATCCATAGGTGTCGCTTTTGGCAGTGACCTGAATGCCTATACCAGCTTTGATGAAACGGTTTACATGTTGCCCATTCCCACAGATGAAGAAGAGAAATTGAATAATGGTTTTCAGGTGATGCGGGATTGGGCTGGAGGACTTTTGCTGGAGTCTGAGGATATTGATGCGGAAAGGGGGATAGTAGTGGAAGAATGGCGGACCGGACAAGGAGTGGATCAGCGCATGCGTGACGCTTATCTGCCCGTACTGCTTCATGATAGCCGATATGCTAGGAGACTTCCCATAGGAGATATGGACATCATTCGAAATGCATCGGATAGCCTAATCCGTGCATTTTACAAAGATTGGTACCGACCTGAATTGATGGCTATTGTCGCCGTCGGTGATGTGCCTCCCGATAAGGTTGAAGCATTGATCATGAAGTATTTTGAAGACCTGGAAAATCCAGTAGATGCACCCGAGAGGACCTATCATGAAGTTCCGGAGCATGAAGAGAATTTTGTGAAGATCGTTACAGATGAGGAGGCACCAGGTATTCAGGTTCAGTTGTACTACAAACACCAGCCTGAACCCACCCGAACCTACCAGGACTACAAAGATAGGGTGTTAAGAACCATGTTTGGGGGCATGCTGACCCAAAGGCTGGATGCGATCCGGCAAAAACCTGACGCACCTTTTATTTTTGCAGGGGCCAGGTATGGCAGTCTGGTGAAAGGCCTGGAGTTTTTTACCACTTCAGGTGTAGTAGGCCCGGGCAAAGCCAAAGCTGGCTTGCAATCTTTTTTAGAGGAAAATCAGCGCCTGATGCAACATGGTTTTACCGAAAGTGAACTGGAGCGGGTGAAACGCTCACTCTTAAATAGTGCAGAACGCAGTTTCAAGGAAATGGACAAGGCGGAATCCAGATCCCTGGTGGGCAGGTATGTCTCTCATTTCCTGAACCAGAGTTTTGCGGAAGGGTCGGAGAAAAGGCATGAGATTTACCAGGAAATTATTCCCCAAATTACCCTAAGTGAAGTGAATGAACTGGCTGCGCAATTGATACGGGATGACAATACGGTGGTGATCATCACTGCTCCTGAGAAAGATAAGGCAAGCCTTCCAGGCGAATCCGAATTACTGGCCTTATTGGAAAATGCAAGGGAGATCGAAACAGATCCCTATCAGGAAAAGGAATTGAGAGAAGAATTGTTACTTAGTTTCCCGGAACCAGGAAAAATAAAAACTGTGGATACATTGGCATCAGTGGGGCTTGTTACGGTAATGCTGGAAAATGGGTTGAAAGTCCATTTTAAGCCTACAACGTTTAAAAATGAAGAGATTCTCTTTACGGGATCCAGTGAGGGGGGAACTTCTCTTTATCCCGAAGAAGATCATTACAGTGCCGCCTATGCAGGTACCGCCGTCAATATCATGGGGATTGGAGATTTCTCTCCGTCCGATTTGAGAAAGGTATTGGCAGGTAAAAATGTGCAGGTGACCCCGAATATTGGCACCTATTCCGAAAATATTTCAGGTAACACTTCTCCAAGAGATTTCGAATTGGCACTGCAGCTGATCCACCTGTATTTCAGTGAACCCAGAATGGACAAAGATCTTTGGGAGGTCTTTTTGACCAACCAGAAAAACCAATTGGAAAGTGCCGCTGTCAATCCTGATTTTCAGTTCAATAAAAAAGTCAATGAAATCATCAGCAATGGCAATCCTAGGGGGATGGGCATTTATTCTCCGGAACAGCTGGAAGCCATTGAAGTGGAAAGAAGTCTGGAAATCTACCGGGAGCGGTTTGGGGATATTGCCGATTTTGAATTCCTTTTCACTGGAAATATTGATCTGGAAACGGCCATACCCCTGATAGAACTTTACCTGGGAAGCTTGACGGGAAATCCTTTGGAAGAGGAAGAAGAATTCATTGATCTGGGAATCCGGCCACCCAGCAACCAAAGGGAACTAATAAAGGTAGGAGTAGATGACAAAAGTCAGGTGATTTTGTATTTTAATGGTGAAACTCCCTACGACCTGGAAAAATCCCAGCAATTCTCCTATTTGGGTGAAATATTGACCATCAAATTGATAGAAACTTTGAGGGAGGAAATCGGTGGCGTATATGGGGTCAGCGCCAGAGGGGCTTTGAGCAGAGTTCCTGAAGAACGGTTTGCCTTCACCATAAATTTCCCCTGTGGGCCGGATGCGGTTCAGGAATTGACCGATGAGGTATGGAAGGAAATTGAGAAAATTCAGGAAAATGGTCCCGATGCGGAGGACCTTGAAAAAGTGAGGGAAACCAAACGCATCTCACTGGAAGAAAATTTGAAGCGGAACGGATTTTGGCACGGGCAAATCAGTGCGGCAATTAGTGGAGATATGCCATTAGATACGGTTTTGGGTGCTGAGGACAGGGTATTGGGGGTGACTGCAGATCAGGTGCAGTCAATCGCCAGGGAATTTCTCCAAAAACCCTATTTATTACAGATTATAAGGTATCCGGAAGGCTACGAGGAGTAGTTTTCATGATCTATTGTTAAAAAATAATTTCATACAAATTTTCTAATGTTGTTTTCATTATGGTACTGTACTTTTTACTTGTTTTTTGCTTGAGCGTATCCCCTGACGGGGAGCGCACTTCTATAATTCCAGGTAATGAAGAAATGGATCTTTTTGTTAATGGAGAGGATGGGTACCATACTTACCGGATTCCTTCGCTTTTATTGGCAAAGGATGGTACTTTGCTGGCCTTTGCGGAAGGCAGAAAGTCTGGCCGTGGAGACACGGGTAATATAGACCTGCTATTAAAAAAATCTGTCGATGGTGGGCGAACCTGGACCAAACAGGAGGTCATCTGGGATGATGGTGACAATGTCTGTGGCAATCCCAATCCGGTTTTGGATGAAACTACAGGCGATATTCACCTGCTATTAACCTGGAACAGGGGTGATGACCATGAAGGTGATATCATTTTAAAACGCAGCAAGGATACCCGCAGGGTTTTTGTCATGTCCTCAACAGATCATGGGAAAACATGGTCTGAACCCAGGGATATTACTTCTGGCGTCAAGCGTCCTGAATGGGGCTGGTATGCAACCGGTCCGGGAGTAGGGATTCAAATTAAAAACGGTCCCCATAAAGGGCGATTGGTTATTCCGGCCAACCACAGTTACGATGATCCGAAAGGAAATGTAAGGGGAGGAAAATATGAATATGGTGCTCATGTGGTATACAGTGATGATAATGGCAAAACCTGGCAGCTGGGAGGAGTGATCAGACCTAAAATGAACGAAAGCCAGCTCATTGAAATGGCGGATGGCAAGGGCACCCTGTTGATGAATATGCGATCCTACTTCGGAAAAAACAGAAGGGCTTTATCAGTAAGCCAGGATGGGGGAGGTTCCTGGTCGGATCCGGTGGAGGCACTGGCATTAGTGGAACCGGTTTGTCAGGCGGCTTTAATCCGGTATTCCTGGCCAGAGGACCCCACCGGAGATCTGGTTTTATTTGCCAATCCTTCAAGCACGAAAAGGGAAAACATGACCGTAAAATTAAGCCGCGATAGTGGAAGAACATGGGAAGCTTCGCAACTGCTTTTTGACGGTCCTTCAGCTTATTCTGCCTTGGCTGTAATGCCGAATGGCGAAATTCTCTGTCTCTTCGAAAAAGGGGATCAAAGCCCTTATGAAAAGATATCTTTGGTCAGGCTAAGCCTGGATGATTTTCAATAAGCCAATAGCCAGGACCGATAAAATCAGGGATTAAAAATGAAATGCAGGCTACTCTGATCTCAAGACAATGTTTCAAAAAAAAAGTGAATGCATGGAATGGATGTCCGGTTTTATAATTTATGCTAGAATGATATTGGATGGCAAAGGCTCATGGAAATGGCTAACAGCCGGTTTATCGATGCTGTTGTTTGTATTTCCAGATCTGGACCTGCCGGGACAGTCTGCAGAGTTTCCCGGGAATCCCGAAGTCATCCCCATAGACCGCCCCGGCTATTATGGAGAGGAGGGAAGTACCTATGTGCTCACCAGGGATATCTACGCTGAAAAAAGTGCTTTTTTTCTGGGAAAAGATATCACCCTGGACCTGAATGGGCATACCATCACTTTTGCCAATGGGGCCTATGACAGCCTTAAAAATGGTGGTTTCGAAGATGGGCTGGACGGCTGGGATCTTACAGAAGCACCAGGGGCCGAATTATTGGAAACCCGTAAAACGCGCCCATTCATTGGTGAAAAATTACTTGGTTTGAAAAAAGGAGATCAAATTGTTTCCTCCTACATGGAAGTACCCTATGCCAACAGATCCTATTATGCGATCTGTGGTATCACAGGCCACGTATTTAGGGATATGACGGGGGACCTGAACAATGAAATGAAAATCAGCCTTCTGGTGGAGGACGAAGGAGGGAAAGTGGTGGAGGTATGGACTGATTACGGATCAGAAACCACAAAGAGCAGTCCTGTATTTAACAAAAGTCCCCGGTTGGGAGGGGGATTTATTGTGGCCCATTTGCAGGGTCTTCCGGCAGGAAAGTACAGGCTCCGGATAAAAGCTGAGACGGATTGCCTGGTAGATGAAGTTGGTATTTTTCCCGCTTTTGACGTAGGTATTGGAATTATTGGTAAAACCCATCCAAAAGGACATTACGATCATTTGTATGAAAATCAACATGCTGCATTTTATGATTATACGGCCAATTTTCAAAGTGGCACCCCTTTGCCGGGAATTCCGCAGGTAAGCGGCAGGGGAACCGTCACGATCAAAAACGGCACCATTATATCCGGGTCCCGCGGGGTAATGAGCTGGGGTATTCAATCTACGGCTGATGAGGTGCAGGTGATTCTGGATCGGGTGACCATCATCAATCAGGGGATCAATGCCACAGCGGTTGATGTGCCCCAAGCCCATATCAGTCATTGTAGGTTTGAAGTGAACAACCCCCAATTGATCCACAGGCACGGGTCACAGCATTATGCGGTGGACCTTAGAGGTAAAGGAGCTTCAGAAGTAGCCTACTCAGCGTTTAATGGAGGGCAGGGCTGTCTGGTGTTTAAAGGAGTGAGCTCTTCCATACATCACAATACATTTGTGAATCAACAAAGGGTTACCAACCATTACAGCATCATGGCTATGGGAGACAGCTCCCTGATTTTTGAAAATGACATTGTACCCGAAATTGGTTCCGGTATAGAGATTTTCAGACACAAAGGCATAGAAATATTCAATAACAGGATCCGGATAGCAGCCTCCCCACCGACGACAGAATATGGAAAGGAAGAGTTCAGCACCGCTGCCATTAGAATTGCCGATTACGGGGACAAGCCGGGTTCTCCAACAGGAGCGTATGGGAACAAAGTATATAACAATACAATTGAAGTATTAGGTCGTACTTTTCCGGAATACCCGGAATACACACCCATGGCCTGGGGAATTTTTTACAGTGCCAGTGCAGGCAATAATCTGATCTTGGGTAACCACATTACGGTGAAGCATCCGGATGCATCTTCTCAGTCGGAAGCAGCTGCTTTTTACATTGGAGGAGGGCTGAGCGGTTTTGGTGGAGAGTTTCGCAGCAATCAGGTATTCTCGAATGTTCCCGCTGCCTGGATAGCTTCCCGCTATGGAGGAACAATCAATACCCGACTGGCATTCAATCAATTTACCAATACCAGTGGAAGGGACATGCATCCTTTTCGCATGGGTTGGGAATCCTGCGGAAGCTGCTATGCCAAAGAGGTTACCTTTGTTGGTAATAGTTATGATAAAATGGATTTTGGCATTGATCAGACCAAACAAGCCCACTCCTATCAGCGGATGATGCCCCTCAAAGTAATTTGGAAGGGCACTTCCCAGGCAATGCCCTCCATCCGGGTGGAGGAGGAGAGTGGCGCGCTCATTGAGCTGGGGGAATTCAACAAGGAGGGCTGCTGGCAAACTGAGTTGTTGCTTGAATCCTATCGTCATCCACATTCAATTGTTAGGGAAGGATATTGGATTATTGTTGGCAATGAAAAACGCCTGGTATCCGGTGAAACCTCAAATTCCCTTACTTTTGGGGTTGAAGATTAGCTGTTATTTTAAAAATAGCTGTTCTATAAATACTGGCCTGGGTATGGAAATGCTTGTTCCGGTTGACTCAGGGATTCCGGATTGGTCGTGAATCCTGAAGATAACGACATTATCTGACTCCATATTGGCTACAAACAGTAAATCTCCTTTTTCATCCACTTTAAAATTTCGCGGGTGCTGACCTCCTGTAGGCACATGTTCCTGAAGTTTAAGCAGGCCGGTTTCCTGATCGACATGGTATATGGCCAGGTTATCCTGACCTCTGTTGCTGGCATAGAGCCACTCGCCATCCACCGATAAATGAATGTCGGCCGCAGCATTGTAGTCGCTTTGGATTTCAGGTGAAAGCATGGGTACCCGGTTCATGAAAGAAAGGTTCCCACTTTTGGGATCTACCCTATAAATGCCTACTGTGCTGCTCAGTTCTTCCAGAGAATAAGCATATGGTAAATCAGGATGCAATAAGAAATGTCTGGGTCCTGATCCCGGTTTTGTGGGGAAAATTTCGGGCTTTTGGCCCACACTGCCTTTTTTGGAATGAACCTTGTATTTCAGAATCTGGTCTATTCCCAAATCCGAAGCATATACCCAGTTACCATCAGAGGATGGAATCATGGCGTGCATGTGCGGTTTGGTTTGGTTGGGATGAACACTGCTGCCCTGGTGTTGGATAAAGGAGACTGCCTCACTGATACCCCCGGATTTCAGAATTTTGAAACTGCTCAGATTACCCCCCTGGTAATGGGAAACGAAAGCTACCTGACCCGAAGGGTCTACGCTGATGTGGCAGGGACTGGCTCCCACCGATGAAACCTGATTGATCATAGAGAGTTTCCCTGTTTTGTCATCAATGGCATAAGCCACAATGGTACCTGCAGGATCATGCTCATCTTTTCCTTCCCGGTAGGCGGCATAGAGGAATTTTTCATTTGGATGCAATGCCAAAAAGGTGGGACTTTTTTTATCATGAACCGTTTGGATGGTTTCGGTACTGAGATTTTCCCGGTTGAAGGCCAATACATACAAACCCTTGCTGTCATTTTCACTGTAGGTTCCGATGTACAATATCTCGTTTTGGGTTTGCGTCATGGCTACTGGAGAGAAAAACAATAAGGGAAATGAAGCTATCAGAAATCTGGAAAGCATTCGCAAAGTATCATATGACAGGAAATCTTTTTGCTTCATGGCTTAAGGTACTATTTTTTTGTGAATATCAGGTAGAATAATCAATTGATTTAAAGCCTGAGAAATCGGACTATTTGAGGTATTGCTGTATGGCTGCAATGATTTTATCAAAAATCGCAGTATTCTCATAAACACCCCTGAAGGTATCCGACTGTGGGCCATAGGCAAAAACTGGTACCATTATCCCGGTATGGTCTTCGGTAGAAAATTCAAGTTCTACCTCCTGACGGTTCAGGTTACCTTGTGGAAGGCTAATGCCCCCTGTTTCATGATCAGCCGTCACAATGACAAGGGTCTGCCCATCCTTATCGGCATAGCGAAGGGCTTCAGCCACAGCAAGGTCAAAATCTATCCCTTCCTCTATGATGGTGCTGACCTCATGGGCATGTCCTCCGGAATCGATAAAGGCTCCTTCCACCATTAAAAAGAAAGGTTGCTTTTTGGATTGGAAATAGGCCAGACTGGCTTTGGTTGCATTTTTCAGATAATGCTTTCTTCCTTGCATGACTTTGGGAAGACCATGGTTGGAAGCAAAATATCCTACCCGGGAAGCATTGCTGGCAGCTAGTTCCTCCAGGGAGCCGGCCAGATAAAACCCATGGGCTTCCAGCGTTTTGGTTTCATCTGTACCAAACCTCAGGAAATCATTTTTTCCGCCACCTATAAATAGATTCAGCGGACTTTTTGGCAGATCGGAAGCAATTTCCCTGATAAGGTCCCGCTCGGACTGCTGGGCATAAAAAGCGGCAGGTGTTGCTCCGGTAATATTATCGCTGGTCACAATTCCAGAATTGAAGCCATGAGATTTTAAATATGCAGGTAAATTCTCAGCTGCCGATCCATCCGGAAGGCTTCCGACACTTCTGTTTTTTGCCTTTTTGCCCGAAGCCAGGGCAGTACCGGCTGCAGCAGAGTCTGTGGTAAAATCATCGGCAGCCTGTGTTTTTATCAGTCCCATATTTTTCAATTGGGTGATGGTAAGCTGATTGTCATTGGCATACATGGTGGCAGATAGTTGGGCCAGCCCATTTCCGTCACCAATCAGCAAAATGACATTTTTAACCTTTGATGGTATGCCATCGGTTTCGAAAGTGGGTCGGTATATTTCGCTGACATTGGGACTTTTATACAGCCTTTTTGGCAGGCTTTTCAAATAGGGTCCGGCTGCATAGGGTTGATCGGTGTTGATATAATCCACACCCATTTCGCTTAATGACTTCCAGGCTGTTTTGCTGTCTGGAGTAGCCCAAAACCTGAATGGCTTTCCGAAACCATGTGCGATTTGGATGGGTTTTTTTAATTTTTCTGCATCTTCATCGGTTATCCTTCCCTTACCGTTCCACTGGGAAAATCTTCCAAAACTCAAACTGAATAGCTCGATTTTATCAAGGGGTAAATCCAGCGTGTCTGTTGTGCTCTGATAATCAAAATATATTGGGAAAGGGTATTTGTCGTAGTCTTCTGTGGCAGGACGATTTCCGGATACCACTATTTTGACAAATGGGTTTTCCCGGTTTTCCCATAAAGCTGCATAGGGCTGTATGTCTTTTAACAATTGCTCCATGGTGGAATAGGCCTCTGTTTTGAAATCTACCAATAGCATAAAAGGTTCCTGATGACCAATTCCCAGTTCTCTGGCCTTCAATATGGGATCCAGGTATAGGGAGGTTAAAGTTTGGCCATTTTTGATGCTTTCCTTTTCATGGGCAACAAATAAGGTGTCGTTCATCAGGATGACATCAGCTTCAATGGACTTCGCTCCGGAGGCATAGGCTTCCCAAAAAGGAACATTTTGCAGGTAATCGTTGTGACTGTGAATTTTGGGCTGCTGGGCAGCCAGGCTGAAAATGAGGAAAAATGACAGTATGCCAGTGAAACAACAGGTTTTGTAATGCATATGTTGGAACAATGTAATGAATGTATATTTTCGTAAAAATACCATAAAGGGAACGATTATCTTGTTTGGCTTTGGTTAAATTTTAGTTACTATGCTGGATTTTTACTTCTATTGGCGATAATCGGTATAAATAGCAGGGTTTGATGTGAGAAAATAAATTTTATCGCAACTTTGGTACAAATGTTGTTGTTTCTTAAGTAGAGAATTTCTTCTGAAATGGAGATGAGTTTTTCATATTTTAAACCATTAATATCAGATATTATGAAATCAGCGAAAATAATTTTAAGCGCATTAGCAGGAGTAGCAGTAGGAGTACAGATTGGTTTATTGATCGCTCCGGAGAAGGGAACTGATACCCGTAAAAAACTGACCAAGAAAGGAGAGGAATATTTGAAAGACATTAATGGTCAGATTGATGGCCTTCTGAAGGGAATGAATGAAAAAATGGATAAGATGAATAAAAACATTGCTACCGTTGCAGAAGAGACCAAAGCCAGGGGAAAGGAACTTTTGGCAGAAGCAAAAGATAAAACCAAGTAAATTTCACACTTATTTTGCAGGTCAATGAATATTCATTGGCCTTTTTTTGTTTATACCTAAAACTAAGACAATTATGACATTAGTAAATACTACCGCCATCATTACAGGAGGTAATACAGGAATAGGATTTGGCATAGCTGCAGCACTGGTCGCGGAGGGAGTTAATGTGGCCATCACCAGCCGCTCAATGAAGAGGGCCAGTGAAGCCGCTGAAAAGATCAAGAAAATGTCCACTTCCAAAGGAGAGGTACTTCCCCTTGAGGTGGATGTGAGGGATTTTGATGCCCAAAAAAAAGCCGTACAAGCTGTACTTAAGGAATGGGGCAAGCTGGACTATTTTGTAGCCAATGCAGGTGTTGGCCATTTTGCCCCCATTCAGGAACTTTCACCGGAAAAATGGCACGAAACGATTGATACCAATTTGACTGGTGTATTTTATGGGATCAAAGCGTCTGTGGATGCCCTTAAATCTACCAAAGGTTTTTTTCTCACCATCTCCAGTCTGGCAGGTACCAACTTTTTCGCAGGGGGGTCAGCCTACAACGCCAGTAAATTCGGGCTTACTGGCTTTTCTCAGGCCATCATGCTGGATTTGAGGCAGGAAGGCGTGCGGGTGAGTACCATCATGCCAGGCTCGGTGGCTACCGGCTTCAACGACCATGAGGTAAATGATAAAGATGCCTGGAAAATCCAGATTGAAGATATTGGCGAAATGGTTGTGGGACTGTTCAAATTAGACCCCCGTACCCTACCCAGTAAAATTGAGGTCAGGCCCAGCATGCCTCCAAAGAAATAAAAACTTCACAACGGTAATTTCAAAAACCGGTACTCTTGTAAGTGCCGGTTTTTTTTAGCTTTTGATAATGGAATAATAAGACATCTCCTCATTCGTTTTTTGACGGTATACCGGAAGATTTTTTCCGACAAAGGGCTGGATTTTCATGCATAAAAAAACGTATAAATCTGGTTGGAAATTCAGAAAAAATAATAATCTTTGCATATAAAAGATGATTTTATCCTTTATAGACAAGATTTTGTATTTCAAAGGTTTAAAAACACCTTAAGTTTTAATTTGATTTTTTAAAAGCGGAATGAGATGTGGGGAAAATTAGTAAATGCCTTGTTTCACCAAAGGCTGAAAGAAGCGGACGATCGGATTTTCAGGACTAGACTGACCATACTGTCATGGGCCTATTTATCTACCGCCCTATGTTTTATTCAATGTGTAACATTCGTTTGGGTTTTTGGTGAAATACAGGATGGTTCTATCAGTTTCATTCCATTTATGTTCCTGCATTTGCTGCTCCTTTATTTTCTTATTTTTAAAGAGTGGCTCATCCCATTGGCACACGTGAAGATCGGCTTGTTACTGACACCTATATTGTTAAACTTATTCATCATGCAGGATAGCATCATTCTGATGGTAGATATTGCTTCCTTTTTTAACATTTTGATATTTAGCCTGATAATTCTTTCCCCGCGATGGACTATTTTCTATTTTATCTTAAGTTTTATCCCGGTTGTTTGGGGCTATTTGAATTATGACAGCCAGCTATATCATCAAATTTTTTATGGCTATGAAGGTGGAGACTATGTTTTTGTATCTGTTCTGGCCTATTTATTGGTCATGGCTTTTATATCTTTAATTTGGATTAAAAACGCCTTGTTAAAATCCATTATGGTTTTGTCCGAGCAGTCCGGTTTATTAAAGAAACAGAGGTCCAACCTTTTGGCCCAAGCCAGGGAATTGGAAATGGCGAACAAATCACTGGAACTTCAAAGGAAGGATGCAGAAAAGGCAAGAGAAAATGCAGAATTGGCCAATAAGGCAAAAAGTACCTTCTTGGCCACCATGAGTCACGAAATCAGGACCCCTATGAATGGTGTGTTGGGAATGGCAGGATTGCTGAAAGAAACCACTTTGGATGAAGAGCAGCGGGAATTTACTGAAATCATCTGTACCAGTGGGGAAACCTTATTGAATGTCATCAATGATATACTCGATTTTTCGAGATTGGAATCCGGTGACGTAGCCATTGATCCCCATGATTTTAATTTGCGAAGCAGCATTGAAGAGGTGTTGGATCTGTTTTCAAGACAAGCATCAAAAAAAGGTGTAGACCTCATTTATCAGCTTCCCAATGAGCTTCCGGTATTCATGTGGGCTGACGGAATGAGGTTAAAGCAAATCTTGATAAATCTCGTAAGCAATGCTTTAAAATTTACTTCAGCAGGCGAAGTCCTGGTAAAAGTGGAGGCAAAGGCGCAGGTAGAAGATGAATGGATGCTTAAATTTTTGGTGCAGGATACCGGAATTGGTATTCCCGCTGATAAGATCTCCCGTTTATTCAAATCCTTCTCGCAGGTGGATGCGTCCACCACCAGGCAATATGGAGGAACAGGCCTGGGCCTGGCCATTTGTCGTCATTTGGTGAAGCAGATGGGAGGGAAAATAGGAGTAGCCAGCAAGGAAGGAAAGGGTAGTGTTTTCTATTTTTCCCTGCCCATGAAAGCATCAGAAAAAGGTGATTTGCCAGAGGAAAACCAGGTCGACCAAAGTGCATTGTCTGGCCGAAAGGTATTGATAGTGGACGATAATTTTACAAATCTGAAAATTCTCAGCCTTCAACTGGAAAACCTAAACATGAAACCCTGCGTAGCTTCTTCAGCTAATGCTGCCCTGGATATTTTAGCTAAGGAAAAGGAGATTGAACTGGTGATCACAGACATGGACATGCCAGAAAAAAATGGCCTTCAATTGGCAAAAGCCATTCAGAAAAAGTACCGGGATAAACCCATTATATTACTGAGTTCTATAGGCGATCAATCCAAAAGAAAAAATCCCGGATTATTTTCAGCCGTTTTGAATAAACCGGTTAAATATCAGCAGCTAATGCAATCCATACTTGCGGGCTTAAATGGCCAATCAGGAGAAGTTTTGTTACAGCACAAGTCAAGGAAAAATCTGGACCCGGAATTTTCCAGGAAATATCCCCTGCGCATTTTGGTGGCTGAAGATATGGCTATCAATCAAAAGCTTATCCTGATGATCTTACACCGTTTAGGCTATCAACCTGAATTTGCCAATAACGGTATTCAAACAAGGGAAATGGCGGTAAAAAATGATTATGATTTAGTTTTAATGGATGTTCAGATGCCTGTCATGGACGGACTGCAAGCTGCGGTAGAAATTCGAAACGAAATGAAAGAAAACACCCCGCAGATCATTGCCATGACAGCAGGAGCCCAGCAGGAGGACAAACAGCGGTGTCTTGCAGCAGGAATGGACGGCTATATATCCAAACCCCTTGTAATGGAAAAGCTGATGGGTGTATTGATTAGTGCGGCTGATCGGGTAAGGGAAAGCGCTTGATTACTTTTTCCATTGATCAAAAGGATACTCCTGGTTCTGATTATCCATGGTATTTTGTAAACCAATCATAATTAGGGTTTTATCGATAATTCTATTATTTCGGAAAATTTTTGTCGCTGCATTGGTACGGGGAAATTGGCGTTTCATGTAATTTTTATCGCTGCTTCTTTGATTTTTTTACTAAATTGTAGGATGAATTAGCAAATATTCGAAATATTAATCCAATAATTCTTTATTAATATAGCATAAGTATTCCGATATAAAACATGGATAACAGAAGAAAATTTATGGGAAAGGTCGCTGTGGCGGGTTTGGGCCTTGGCCTTGTGCCGCAAGCTTTTTCCATTGGAAAACCGCTTGTAAGACGAAACAAGAAGGTCGGTATCATCGGCCTGGACACTTCGCACAGTTTGGCCTTTACCAAAGCATTTAATGCATCCGATGCCGCAGCAGATTTGGGGGGGTACAAGGTAGTGGCCGCCTACCCGCATGGCAGCCAGGATATTCCTTCCTCAGTGGAAAGAATTCCGGGGTATACTGAAGAAATTCAAACCCTGGGCGTGGAAATCGTCGACTCCATTGCCTCCCTCCTGGACAAGGTGGATGTGGTACTTTTGGAGACAAACGACGGGCGGCTTCACCTGGAGCAGGCCCTGGAAGTATTCAAATCCGGAAAAACCGTATTTATTGACAAGCCGATTTCGGCCTCTCTGGTTGATGCCATTGTCATTTTTGCGGCGGCTAAAAAATACAAAGTACCGGTATTTTCCAGCAGCTCACTTCGGTATATGGAGAATGCCGTCGCTGTTCGGAATGGCGAGATTGGAAAGGTCCTGGGAGCAGAGGCATTTAGTCCGGCAAAATTAGAACCAACGCATCCGGATTTATTTTGGTATGGAATACATGGTGTGGAAACGCTCTATACCCTTATGGGTACCGGATGTGAAACGGTTCAGCGAACGTATACGGAGGGTGCTGACCTGGTAGTGGGTACCTGGGAAGAAGGTAGAATCGGGACGTTTAGAGGAACACGTGTTGGTAAAAGCGGTTACGGCGGAAGGGCCTTTGGTGAGGAAGGCATTATGGATATGGGCTCCTACGGAGGCTACCGCCCTCTTTTGGTGGAAATAGCCAAATTTTTCGATTCCGGAAAAGCTCCGGTGTCAGAAGAAGAAACTATTGAAATCTTTGCCTTTATGCAGGCAGCAGATGAAAGTAAAAAAATAAATGGACAGGCCGTTTCCCTTCAGGCCGTTTTGGATAAGGCAAGACGGGAGGCCGCTGAAATTAAAATATAAATTTACGCAGTAAGATGAAGAACGATAGAAGAACCTTCGTAAAAAAAGCGATTGCAGGGGCGACATTGGCCTCGGTAGGAGGCATGTTACCCGGTATGTCTGCCAAAAGCTATGGACGAATCATGGGTGCCAATGAACGCATCAATGCCGCCAGCATGGGTGTGGTTAGCCGGGGTCATGCCGTGGGGACCAATTTTGCCAGCCAGGAGCAATGTGATGTGATTTACAGTTGCGACGTGGATATCCGGGCAGCGGAGAAATTTGCCGGTTCCGTAAATGAAATTCAGGGCAGCAAGCCGAAGATTGAAAAAGATATCCGCAAGGTATTGGAGGACAAAGATGTGGATGTATTGATCGTAACGGCCCCGGACCACTGGCATGCTCCGGCCGCACTAATGGCCCTGAAGGCCGGCAAGCACGTGTACCTGGAAAAACCCTGTAGCCATAATCCGCATGAAGGTGAACTCCTGATGGAAGCCCAAAAGAAATACAACAAGGTAATTCAAGTTGGTAACCAGCGCCGCTCCTGGCCCAATGTGATGAAAGGGATTGAGGAATTGCACAACGGAGTGATAGGCAGGCCTTATATGGCCAAAACCTGGTATGCCAATAACAGGGGCCCAATAGGCGTAGGAAAGCAGGTACCGGTTCCGGAATGGCTGGACTACGAACTTTGGCAGGGACCTGCGCCCAGAGAAGCCTACCGGGACAATATCCTGCACTACAACTGGCATTGGTTCTGGAACTGGGGCACCGGGGAAGCCCTGAACAACGGAACGCACATGGTGGATCTCGCCCGCTGGGGCCTGCAGGTGGATTATCCTAATCGTGTAAATTCCTCCGGAGGCCGTTACCGGTACAATGACGATTGGGAGACACCGGATACCCAAATCATCAACCTGGAATTTGACAACAATTCCGTCATCACCTGGGAAGGCAGAAGCTGTAATGGCAAACACATAGAAAACGGAAGCGTCGGCACCTTATTCTATGGGGAAGAAGGTAGCCTGCTGATAGAAGGAGGAAATTCCTATAAAATTTTCAACCTGAAAAATGAATTGGTGAAGGATGTGAAAAACGATCAGGAAATCGATCCCACCAACCGGACCAATCCGGCACAGGCCCTGGATGCCATGCACATTCAGAACTTTTTTGACGGCATCACTAAAGGTACGGAAGTCAGGTCTGAAATCGTTGGTGCGCACAAAAGCACGCTACTGGTTCAACTGGGAAATATAGCCCAGCGAGTGGGGAGGACATTGGATATCGACCCAAAAACCGGGAACATTCAATACGATCCTACAGCGATGGAACTCTGGAAACGGGAGTATGAGCCCGGTTGGGAACCAACCGTCTGATAGTATTTTGTGTTTTTGAAGGCCAAACTTTTACCGTTTGGCCTTCTTTTCAATTTAACCCCAAAAAAGTTTCCCATGGAATTGAGTACCACCGACCTGTTTGTGATTGGCCTGTTTTTTATCCTGATGCTGCTGATCGGCGTCTGGTCCTACTTTAGAAATGATGATGCAGAGGATTATTTTGTCGCCGGAGGGAAGCTTCCCTGGTGGTTGTCAGGAATTTCCCATCATGTTTCCGGTTACAGCGGTGCAGTCTTTGTGGCCTATGCCGGGCTGGCCTATACCCATGGTTTTTCGGTGTATATCTGGTGGGCATTAACAATCGGCCTGACGGTTATTATTTCGGCGAAGGTATTTCCTGTATTCTGGGTCAGGCTTAGAAAACGGTTCAAAATCCAATCTCCCCTGGAGTTTTTGGAAACCCGTTACAACCTGGCTACCCAACAACTGATGGCCTGGAGCGGCGTTATTTTGAAATTATTTGACATCGGTGCCAAATGGGCGGCCATAGCCATTTTATTAAACGTGTTTACCGGTATTTCCCTGACATGGGGGATTTTAATTTCGGGGGGAATATCCCTGCTCTATATCACCTTTGGAGGCTTGTGGGCGGTGATCATTACCGATTTTGCCCAGTTCATTGTACAGATCATTGCCGGACTGGTCATGTTTGTGGTGGTCGTGCAGAAACTGGGTGGTTTGGAATCCGTTTTCACCGTTTGGGATCAATTGCCTGAAGGCAATGCACAGGCTTTCAACGATCCCTACACGGTTGGTTTTGCCCTGGCATTCCTGTTTATCAATTTCCTTTCCTATAATGGGGGGCAATGGAACCTGGCCACGCGCTACATTTCTTCCCCTACGGAACAACAGGCTTCCAAGGCAGCCTGGCTGTCGGGGGCCTTGTACCTGGTTTGGCCATTGATTTTGTTTTTTCCCATGTGGGCTGCCCCCGTACTCCTACCCGATATGGAAGACCCTACCCAATCCTATGGTATTCTTACCATGGAGTTGTTGCCCGTTGGTTTGATTGGTTTGGTGATCGCATCCTTGTTTGCCAACACCATGTCCATGACCTCTTCCGATATCAATACCATCTCGGCCGTGATCTCCCGGGACATTTTACCGGCTGTCAATAAAAAATTCCGGAAGGAAGCCACCTCCCTCACCACAGCCAGGATTACCACTTTTCTGTTTACCCTGGGGACCATTGTGATTGCGTTGCAGTTTGAACGGTTTGGTGGGGTACTGGGATTGATCATCAGTTGGTTTGGTGCTTTGGTAGGGCCCATCGCCATCCCCATGCTTTTTGGGCTGATTCCCTGGTTCAAATCCTGCGGGCCAAAGGCAGCCATTGGATCCATTTTGGTGGGGCTGCTGGCCTTTGTGATCACTAAAAATGTGGAATTAAACAGCCTGGCCCTGGAAGTAAGCCTGCCGGTACTGTCGTCTGCTATTACCTATATACTAGTCGGCTTTCTGGAAAGGGATACCGTACCCGATAAAGTCAAACAGATGTTGTCGGATATCGCGCAGGAGTAGCCGTATGTGTCCAAATCCGCCTTGCCAGGGTGCACCACAGATTACTCAGATTAGCACAGATAATAATTCTGGGTGAAGTATGCTACTTCACCCAGTTATTTACGGAATCATAAACAGATAAAACCTGCTAAAGAGCCATTTGTAATGGCTTCTCGTATGCTTTTTAAAGTGCGATTTTATATACGATTGATCTATGGCTTTCGGCATTACAAATGCCTCGTATACATAACCAAACGAATAGCAGGGATGTAGTTGCAAACTACACCCAGAGAGGGGTTTATTTTAAAGCACGATTTTCGTTACGGTTGGTGATTGGCTTCCGGCATTACAAATGCCTGGTATACGAAACCAATCTGATAACTGGGATGTAGTTGCAAACCACCCAGAGAGGTTTTTGGGGATTACAAATCCCCCTTATCTGAACCACGGAATTACAAATTCCGAGGAGCGGGCAGCCAATCGGATATCCACTTCCACCTTATCCACTTTATCCAATCATTTGTTTTGATTTTAAAGCCAACTACTAGGTTTGATGGAATGTCGGCAAATAAGGAAAGCGGGCAGGCTGGCACAAAACCGGGGGTGCGGCAGGGATGCGGGGGGAAGGATTTTTGTGCCTTGATCTTTTGGTACTTTTGGATCTAAGCCAAAAGTACGAAAGGATTCTGCGGTTTGATTCAGATAGTTACGGTTGTCCTGCAATACCCTTATATCGGTGAGCAAAGACAAAATCCCTCCGCCGCGGCGGAGGGAAATAGGGGGATTTTTTCGCAAGCGTACCGTATTAACATTTCTGTAATCCAGGATTTAGGTACCCAATAACTTAATTAGTACTGGGTGAAGTATGGCACTTCACCCAGTTATTTACGGAATCATAAACAGAAAAAACCTGCCAAAAAGCCATTTGTAATGGCTTATCGGTGCATTTCAAAGCACGATTTTTTTTACGGTTGATCTTTGGTTTCCGGCATTGCAAATGCCTCGTATACATAACCGAACGAATAGCAGGGATGTAGTTGCAAACTCACACCCAAAGAGGGGTTCATATTAAAGCACAATTTTCGTTACGGTTGGTCATTGGATTCCGGCATTACAAATGCCTCGTATCCGTAACCAATCGGATACCTGGGATGTAGTTGCAAACTACACCCAGAGACAGTTTTGGGGATTACAAATCCCCCTTATCTATACCACGGAATTACAAATTCCGAGGAGCGGAGTTAAAAAATGTCAAAACTATTTTTTATTTATTTATATACCGTTTTTTTAGGTGAAATTACCTTTATTTTTACGATATGATTGGTTTTTCCAGGGAATTAAAGCTGTTGTCTTGCTTAGTGCTTTTTCAAGCTTTTATTTTCAGTGGATCATCACAAGGGATCAGAGGCTTGGTCACTTCTGAAGAAGGCGAACCCCTGGCTTACGCAACCGTTTTTGCACGGAACCTGAATGATGGCATCCCCACCAACCAGGATGGGCTGTTTGAATGGAAATTGCCACCTGGAAACTATGATATCATTGTCCAATACCTTGGCTACCAGTCTAAATTGCAGACCGTAGACGTAAAGGATAACTGGGTAGAACTGGATGTAAGTCTGGAAATGCAAACGTTTGCCTTGCAGGAAGTAGAGGTAAAGGGGGATCAGGAGGATCCGGCACTTACCGTCATGCGCAAAGCCATAGCAAAAGCAAAATTTCACCGCCTGCAGGTTCAGGAATACAGCATGATGGTGTACATTAAAGGAACGGGAGAACTGACCAATGCTCCCTTTTTCCTGAAAAAGAAACTGAAAGAGGAGGGAGTTGGCCTCAATGAGGCCTATACTTCAGAATCAGTCTCTAAAATTCACTTTAATCAGCCAGATGAAATAACTGAGACGGTAATCAGTATACGGTCCACTGGTGAAAACAACCAGACTTCCCCTGCTCCCTATATTGGGGCCAGTTTTTACGATGAGCAGATCAATGGAGTGGTTTCCCCTCTGTCCAGGTCAGCCTTTGTTTATTACCGGTTCAGGTTAGAAGGAAGTTTTTTTGATAACGGAGTTTTGGTAAATAAAATAAGGGTTATTCCCCGTTCGAAAGGAGAAAAAGTATTCGATGGATATATTTATATTATTGAGGATTTATGGGCCATTCATAGCCTGAATTTGAAAACTTCCCTCATGGGGTTCGATATTGGGGTAACCCAGCAATATGCTCCGGTGGAGGAAAACATCTGGATGCCCCTGACCCATACCTATACTTTCGGGGGAAAGTTTTTTGGTTTTGCCGGGGAGTACCAGTATTTGGCATCAACCAGGGATTACCAAATCACGCTGAATCCCGATCTTCTGGTGGATACCAGGATTCTGGACGAAAAAGTAGAGGAGATTCCCGATCACCTTCCGGAAATTACCAAAAGCGCAGACCCCATCGAACAGTTGGCAGCAGCTGATCAGATGAGTAGAAAGGATTTCAGAAAAATGGTCAATGCCTATGAAAAGGAATCCTTGAAGGAAAGAGAGCAGGCGGAAGTCCTATCCGAAAGAAACTATAAGGTAGATTCCATGGCCACCAAAAGAGATCTTGTATATTGGGATAGCATCCGGCCGGTCCAACTGACAGCCAAAGAAATACAAGGCTATCGCAGGGACGATAGTTTGGCTGTGGTGGAGGCGGCCCGTGAAAGTGATGTTGACTCCGTGGCCCAAAAAGCCAAAAGAAAATTCCAACCACTTGATTTTCTAACGGGTGGAGATTACAGTTTTGGGAAAGGCAGGTCTGCAGGTTTTCATTCCAATTGGACCAAAATGTCATTCAATACAGTAGAAGGGTTTAAAATCGGATTTTCAGGATACTACCGGGCTGAGAAGAACACAAAAATGGCAGACAGTGTAACCAACCACTTGCGGTCCTGGAATTTCAGACCAGCATTCAGGTATGGTTTTGCAAGTAAGAAGCCCTATGGAATGCTGCATATCAGGCGGTCGGTGACCAAAGGAAGGCCGGGCCATACCTGGGGTATAGAAGGCGGGAAATACATTTACCAATACAATGGGGAGGACCCCATCAATGAGCAGGTCAATGCCCTTTATTCCTTGTTTTTCAGGCAAAATTACATGAAACTGTATGAGAAAACCTTTACCAGATTATACCTGGCGCACAGAATCACGGATGCCCTCACCTATAGGGTGGATTTCCGATTCGAGGATCGGGTGAATCTGGAGAACAATTCCGATTATAGTTTTTACAATAAGCCGGAACGAAGGTATACGTCCAATCGACCAATGAACCAGGAAGCAGGGAACGAGGCCTTTGCACCAAATGAGGCGGTTTTGGTTAGTGGCTCCATTGAGTGGCGTCCTGGATTGAAATACCGGATAAGAAACGGAAGAAAATTTCCGCTTATGGAAACGGCGCCCCTGGTGAAATTTAACTATAACAAAAATTTTTCAGGAGCTGGCAAATTCGATCACCTGGAACTAGGACTGGAGCATGCGCTTAACTTCGGTGTAAGTGGTAAATTGGATGTAAACGTACAAACAGGTACTTTCCTGAATCATTCTCAGGTCTATTTTATGGACTTCAAACATTTTGGGGGTAACCGGACCATCTTTAGTAATATGGGAGCGGCCAGCAATTTCCGGTTTTTGGATTACTACCAATACAGCACCGCAGGTCACTACTTCAGTAGCATCATGCATTATCAATTCAGAAAATTTCTTTTTACCCAATTGCCGGTGCTCAGGTTTTCAGGCATCCGGGAAAATCTTTTTTTCAATTATTTAAAAACCCAAAACGCACCCCATTATTGGGAGTTGGGTTATTCATTGGACAACCTGTATCGGATTTTTCGGGTAGAGATTGGTGCCGGTTTTGAAAACGGCAATTACAAAAGAGGCGGGATTCGCTTTGGTATCGCTACTTTCATTCAGGTCAATGTAGGGGAATGAGGTTTGTTTGCGAGTAAATATCCACCTGGGAAAAATTTTCAAAATATGAGCTGCCAGGGAAAATCTAAATCATTCCATTAACCTTCGTATTATTTTTTGCCCCGGGTTTTAAGAAGGCGGGTAAAAACGGTAAGAAGCCAACTGGTGTGATGCTGACATTTTCTGATCGTATACCGATGACGGGTTTGCTCGTCACTGCGAGATTTAACATTTTAAAAAACGCTGAAATCAGGATGACGATTGGTATTTTGCAATAAACGGGATATAAGGTTATTGTTGGTTTTATCAGGATTAGATCTTAACATCATCTGGTAAACCTCTTATTCTCTGTACTTTTTCCTTGATGAAAAAGTACCAAACCCGCCTCCCGGAGGGCAGGAAATCAAGACAAAAAAATCCTTCCTCCCACAAGCCTCCTGCGCACCCCGGTTTTTTGTCGGGCCAGCGCTCTTTGCGTAATTAAATTTATCTCTTCTTTATTTAACAGATTTTTTAGGGTTTCTTCTTTACCAAAAATAGCTGATTCAATTTCTTCACCGGTATGCTAAGCATTTAGAAAATACACCAAACAGGATGATAGTGTTGATTTTTTAATACATTGATTTACAGTTTTTTAATATACTCGTCATCGGTAGGGTGAAGACGGGAATAAAAAGGAATCGAAAATAGCCATCCACCCGCGGCAGTCTGAAGGGGTACGTGGACGACCTTTCGATCCTATTCCCATTTCCCGATGGATTAATGCTGCCGCTCCGAATCAGATCGCTCCCTTCGACAGGCTCAGGGGCCCGCTGTGCTCGCGATGACGGTAGGTGTACCGATGAGGTATTATATAAAATATGTTGAATTTTCAATAGATATAAACAAATACCGTCATCCCGGTTTCTGCGTTTTTTAAAATGTTAGGTCTCGTGATGACACTATTCTATTCCAAAAAGGGACAGATGACAGGAAAAGGCTACTCGCTTTATCTGATTTGAAATTTTCTTATCGATAATCGAAGTTCTCAAGGATAGCATTTTATATCATGCCTTTCCGGCCTTCAAAGGTTATTGTTAATTTGGGAACTTGGTTTAAGCTGTTTTATGAAAAGTAGGTTTATGATCCCGATGATATTATTTTTAATGCTGATCTTGATGGCTTACGGGTTGGTATATGCTTTTCAGGAAAAGTTGCTTTTCTTTCCTGAAAAACTGAAAAGCAATTTCCTCTTTCAATTTGACCAGAAATTTGAAGAGATGAACATTCGGATGAGCGATGGCATTTCATTGAATGCATTGCTATTCAAAACCGATCATCCAAAAGGCCTTATTTTTTACCTGCATGGAAATGCCGGATCATTAAGAACATGGGGTGGGGTAGCTGAGGTTTTTACCGATTTGGGTTATGACCTGTTTATATTGGATTACCGAGGTTATGGCAAAAGTGAAGGTACGATTCAGGATCAGAAGCAAATGTATCAGGATGTTCAAAGGGCCTACGATTTGTTGAAAAACAGGTATCCCGAGCAGGAGATCATCGTTTTGGGATATTCTATGGGCACTGGTCCGGCTTCAAAACTGGCGTCCGTCAATCAACCCAGACTTTTGATTTTGCAGGCACCCTACTACAGCTTATCCGATCTGGTGAAGCATTATTTCCCTATTTTTCCTTCCTTTTTGCACAAATACCCTTTTGAAAATTTCCGGCATATCCAAAAATGCAAGATGCCGGTGGTGATTTTTCATGGTGAACAGGACGAAGTCATTTATCCGGGGTCTTCCATTAAATTAAAAGCACATTTTAAAGAGCAGGACTCCCTGATCATGCTTAACGGTCAGCAGCACAATGGAATGACGTTTAACCCTGAATATCAATTAAAAATAAAGGAAATATTGAATCGATGAGCTGCAATTGTACACTTAACTCGTCTAAACATTTTTTAGCCATGCATACCTGTGATTTATTCAGCGGCTTATGACGGATAGCCGACTCCTCGACCGCTAGCCTTATCAATGAGTGGATTCTATTGGTGCTGATGGACATTGACGGAATTGGGGAAATTAAAGCTCCTTCCGTGCTCATAATTAAATATCGTAGACATTAATTGGATTGTGAACCAATCCCTCCGCCGCGGCGGAGGGCAAGGGGGATTTTTTTACGTAACTATCAATATTTCAGTATATTGAATAGTTGAAATCTTCGAAAAAATCCCCCCAACCCCCTTTAAAAAAAGGGGGAATTGTTTACGTTGGGATTTTTAGGTACGTAAATACATGCAGGTTGTGGCAAATTACTAGTACCGCTTACCGTTTCCAATGCTGCCGTAAGCCGATCGAAGCCAAATCCGTCCGCCGCGGTTGAGGGATTTGCTGAAATGCAACGGGAATGCTGAGTAGGTGTCATTTGATCGGGCTGTCCAAAAGTGAAACGCTTAATGTACCTACTATACCCATCACCACCAATCCCCCTTTTCCTCCCTAAAAGTGTGCCGCTACCCGCTTGAAATACTCCATGCTTTCCTTGACTTCCGGCAGGTTGTTTTCCCAGTTGTGTTCGTATTCGGCAGAAAAGACGCCTTCAAATCCCTGCCGGTGGAGTTCGTGCAGGACTCCCGCTACATTGCAGTTGCCCGTACCCCAGGGGATATCATGGGCATCCCTTACGCCAGCTTTGTTCAGGTCTTTCATGTGCAGACTGATGATACGGCCCTCCAGTTTGCGCAGACTTGCCACCGGATCCAGGCCAGAGCGTACCCAGTGGCCAATATCCGCACAGACCCCCATCAGTTCGGAACGGCCTTCCAGAAAGCGCAAGGGTACCTCCGGATGCCAGTACATAGAAGGCAGAGGGTGATTGTGCAGGGCGATTTTGATTTGATGTTCCACTGCCAGCTTCTCAATCAGGTCAAACTGATTGGGTCGGGGCTCTGTTGTCAGTATGCCAATGCCCATTTCTTTGGCAAAAGCAAACAAGTCCGGCCATTCCTCATCACTGGGGCTGGCTACCCCATAGGCCACGGCTTCGATATCGTAATGTTGCAATAAGGATTTGATTTTATCTTTATCTGCCTGGGAGGCAGAAAAATGCGTCGTGGCATCACCTGTTTTGGTGATTTTTTGGCCGGGATACAGCTCCACATAGCGTACACCTATGCTGTTTAACTTTTCAAGGGTTTCTTCCAGGGAAAAGAGGCGAAAGGTATAGGCCTGACTGCCCAGTTTCCATCCGGAGGGCATTTCCTGCTGCGCATGTGCAGTGAGGGTAAGATAGGCGGTCAATGAAAGGATTAAGGAGCGAAGGAATAAGGTTTTCATATAAATCAGGTTTTTGGGAAATAACTTTTTGTTAAAACTACTTATTTTTATCGAATTCTAAAATTGTCGTACTTGCGTTAAGCAGGAAGGTGATGGTTTTACACCCAATTTTCGTGGAGAAACGACCATCCTATTGGGCTATTACTTCCTGAAAAAAATGAAAGGCAAACACTAAGGATCAATCTATTGACAAATGAAGGCTAATGTGAACTATTTTTTACCTATAAATAAACGAATGCAGCGAATTAAATGGCTACTGATACTATTTTTTTCGGGATGTTGCCATTCCCCTCTTTTGGCCCAGGAATCAGGCTTTGCTCCCTTTCAACTTATTGCACACAGGGGAGGAGTGGTCAACGATACCCTACCCGAAAACAGCCTGGCGGCCCTGGAGGAAGCCATAAAGAGAGGATACGATCGGGTGGAAGTGGATGTCAGGCTGACCAAAGACAGCCTGTTGATTACCCACCACGACCGGGATTTTCAGCGCTATTACGGGGTGAATCGGGAGGTATCCGACATGAGCTGGGAAGAGATACGTGAATTGAGAGGAAGTGAGGGCCAGCAGGTACTTACACTGGAAACCGTTTTGGCCCATTGCCGGGGCAAGATCAAGGTGATGATCGATAATAAAATCTCCGGATTCAGCGAGCCTCTTTTTGAATCCCTGCTCGCCTTGCTGGATGCGTATGGACTGCG
Source organism: Cyclobacterium plantarum (assembly GCF_011290685.1). GTDB lineage: Bacteria > Bacteroidota > Bacteroidia > Cytophagales > Cyclobacteriaceae > Cyclobacterium > Cyclobacterium plantarum. The sequence goes on along the minus strand of NZ_JAANYN010000002.1, from coordinate 66,450 downwards.
GTCCGGGGCACTCATGATCGGTACCGAAGCATCCACGGAGTATTTTACCGGAAAGATTAAACTTAGCTGCAGTATGGACCAACTGAAGGAAAACCGGAACCGGGCCGATTTCAGCCCGGACCATTACTACTTGTTTTCCACAGCTATTTCCCCGCAGGAGTTCGAATGGGCCACCGAACAGGGTTTTTTGGTGGTAGCCGCCCTGAATGCCTGGGTGTTTGAAAATGGCCGGATCCGGGAGCCGGCCGAAACGGTCGTCGAAAACCTAAAACAGGCGGGCGTTCGTACCTTTCAAATCGATTCCGTTTACGAGCCGTTTTTCAGGTAGGTTTAGCAATTTTGTTTATCCAGCCCCTGGTTTCTAATTGCCTTTAATACGGAACATTTCGCTACTATTGGTGATTGAAAAAGGATTAAATCTGTCAGGTGTTACCTACGCAAAAACTGTTTTGGCTTGCATGGCTAGAAAAACCTGACAGGTTTGCGGATTTTCGGAATCAAACAGATTATTTTTTTTCGGATTGAGAAATTCGAATTGCATCGGGTTGTGTACCTTGCGAAAAAGTAGTATCACCCGAAACCCCTTTCGCCATGCTGGTTGAAGCCCCCTTTTCCGGAAACCGTTCCCTTACTTCCCAATCCCTTTCTGCCGACCTGGTTGTCGTTGGTGGCGGAATGGCAGGCATTTGTGCTGCTATCACAGCAGCCCGACAGGGCTTGGAAGTGGTCTTGGTGCAGGACCGCCCGGTGTTGGGGGGAAATGCCTCCTCCGAAATCCGGCTTTGGATTTTGGGTGCCACTTCCAGCATGGGCAATAACAACCGCTGGGCCAGGGAGGGCGGTGTTATCGATGAGATTCTTCTGGAAAATCAATACCGGAATCCCGAGGGAAATGCCCTGATTCTGGATACGGTGCTGCTGGAAAAAGTAACCCAAGAACCCAACATTACCCTTTTGCTGAATACGGCAGTTCACAGGTGTGAAAAATCAGGAGCCAACCGGATCGCTGCTGCGTTGGCTTTCTGCAGCCAAAACAGTACGGAGTACCGGTTGGAGGCACCCTTGTTCGTGGATGCGTCGGGAGATGGCATCCTCGGATTTTTGTCCGGAGCGGCCTTTCGCATTGGAGCGGAATCCAGGGAGGAGTTTGACGAAGCTTTTGCGCCGGAAAAAGCCTATGGAGAACTGCTGGGTCATTCCCTGTATTTCCACAGCAAGGATTCCGGAAAGCCGGTACAATTTATCCCTCCTGCCTTTGCCAACACCGACCTGTCCAGCCTTCCCTGCTTCCATACCTTTAACCTCCACGACAGGGGTTGCCGCTTGTGGTGGGTGGAATACGGGGGTCGACTGGACACCATACACGCTACCGAAACCATCAAATGGGAGCTTTGGCGCATCATTTATGGCATCTGGCACCATATCAAAAACTCCGGCGAATATCCTGAGATGGAAACCCATACCCTGGAATGGGTGGGCATGATCCCCGGCAAACGGGAGAGCCGGCGTTTTGAGGGGGATTACATGCTTTCCCAGCGGGATGTGGTGGAGCAGCGGACCCATCCTGATCAAGTTTCCTACGGGGGCTGGGCCCTGGACCTGCATCCGGCAGATGGCATCTATGGAGAGCTTCCCGGTTGTACCCAATGGCATGCCAAAGGGGTATACGGCATTCCCTACCGTTGCCTGTACAGCAGAAATATCGATAACCTGTTTCTGGCCGGCAGGATAATCAGTGCCAGTCACGTGGCCTTTGGTTCCTCGAGGGTGATGGCGACCTGTGCCCACAATGCCCAGGCAGTGGGAATGGCTGCCGCCCTTTGCAAAGGACAACAAGTTTTGCCCCGGGATCTGATGGAAGAAGAGCTGATGGACAATTTGCAGCAGCGCCTGATGGACATGGGCCAATACCTGCCTGGCATGCATTTGCGGGATACCGACAACCTGGCCAAAAGGGCTTCCTTATCTATTTCTTCTACTTTTAGTTTGCAGCAGTTACCTGCAGACGCCGGATGGAAAGCCCTGGATAGCAGCATGGCGCAAATGCTTCCACTGGAAGAAGGCAAGATTCCGGATTTTACCTTTGTGGTGAAGGCAAAAAATGCAACCAATCTGATACTCCGCTTATGGGCCAGTAGTTTGCCAGGTAACTTTACCCCGGACAGGCAATTGGCGGAAAAAGAGTTTGCGGTTTCCAAAGGAGTACAGGAACTGACAGTGGATTTTGGGCAATTACTAGATGAGACTGCCTACTATTTTATCGCTTTTGAAGCAAATCCCCTGGTACAGGTAGCCATCAGCCAGCTTAGGCTCACCGGCTTGCTGACGGTTTTTAACCGGGTCAACCTGGACGTTGCCAAAGGCAGCCGACAGGAACCGCCGGAAGGTCTGGGCGTGGATGCTTTTGACTTTTGGTTGCCCGAAAGGCGGCCGGGTGGACATAACCTGGCCATCAGTTGTACTCCATCACTGCAACTATACAGCCCTGAAAACCTGCTCAATGGCAGCTTTCGCCCAACCATACAAACCAATGCCTGGCTGGCTGATCCAACGGACCCTGAACCGACCCTTACTTTTTCCTGGCCGGAACAGCAGAAAATCAGGAAAATTTTGCTTTGGTTTGATACCGACTTTGATCATCCCCTGGAGTCAACGCTGAGGGGCCATGATGAAAGGGTGATGCCTTTTTGTGTGCGGGAGTTTCGGTTGCTCGATGAGCGGGGCAGCCTGCTTTATGAGGAAAAAAACAACCACCAAAGCAGGTATGAAATCCTGTTTGCTACCCCTGTCAAGGTAATAAAGCTGGTCCTTCAGCTAAAGCATCCGGGAAAGAAGGTGCCAGCGGGATTGTTTGGCATAGGGGTTTATTCCTGAAGGAAGTATAGTAACCTGGCTTGATTTAAAATGTTACTGCAATAAAATCCCTCTTTTTCCCTCCCATGCGGCGGTTATAAACATCGCTGGCCCGGTTCAGAAACACACTGTTTCAATCCAGCAATGCAACGGTTCGATTCCAACCTTCAACCGCTCATTTATTTTATTCAACGGTGCACCTTTTAGGTGAAACCTTGCATAAAAAAGCTGCAAAAAGCTGCCAAAAACCTGCGACGATTCACTTCAAAATCGAAACGTTGCATATAAAATACTGACAGGCGAGGTTCTGAACTGTATGATTCGGGTTCAGAAGTCTCCATTTTTTTGGAAATCGAAAAAAATGTCAGTGCTGAATTTTTATGGAATGGAAAGCAGTCCGTTTTCAACAAAAATCTTCAGTTTTTAGCTTCAAAAGCCGACTTCCGAACCGAAACGTTGAATGTTTTATATTCAAGGCTGTCAGTTTTTGGTGAACGCTTGTCAGTTTTTAGTCCGGGCGTTTATTTTTGAAGTCCTCAGCTGGGGTTCGGAGCAGCCTTTGGGGACTTTAGAAGTGCCAGTTTTGGCTATTTTTGGGGTTGTTATAGGACAATATAAGGAATTACACCTATGAGTGGAATTGCTTTATACTCGGGAAATGAAGGAACCAGGCAAAGGTGGAATGCAAAAAAATATCAAAATGCGGCTTGCCTCCTAATCCGAAATGATTAATTTGAAAGTGGAAAGGTGAGGGTTTGGTGGAGTTGATGCTTTCTAGTGAGAACCGATAAGGTATGCAGATTTATCACACTTATGAAGGATATATACCTTTGGTTAACAGATATGCGAGTTATAGCCAATTGTAGAACGACACCGCAAAACAAACAGACAAATTGAACTGGATAGACAAAATAAAAGAGTTGACAACTAAGCAGGACAAATCACCCGAACTGAAAAAAGGAGAGATAAAACAAATTCTCATTCAGACAGCAAGTGAAGTTTTGCCCGACTTTGAATTTTTGGCATATAAGAACAGTTGCTATTCATTTCAACGACTAAGAAAGGTAAACAATTTGACAGTTTATGAAATACTTCACATAATTTTTACGCTTAAAGACAAAAACTTTGCTTGCTCAATTACTTCAATTCTAAATCCACATTACATTTTTTCAAACCATTACAATACAGGACTTTTAAATCCACATAAAGACTTGAAAGTATTGCGACATAATTCAGGTGCATTAAATATTGAAGACGCTTACTATTTCCACAACGGACAAGTTGAAACGACAACAAAAACTGTGAAGGAAATTTTTGGCGACTTTAAAAAATACGGACTTCCATTCCTTGACAAACAAATTGAAAGTCTTAAAACAAATGAAATCGTTAAATGCGGTTTTGAATATATCGACAAATTGCAAACCGACAAGGACAAACTTAAAAAAGAAATAACAGAAGAACTCAATAAAGGTGGACTTTTAGTACCTAGTATAAAGCACCCGATATATATTGACCTGAAAGAAAAATTATTCTTAGTTAATGGACTAACCAAAGACGACCGTAGAGTAATACCTAAGACAGCACACGAATTATTAGAACTATATTGGACGAGATGAAAAGAGCAACTGGCTATAACAGCACCTACAAGAAATTGGCGGTTCAGTGGTTAAATGAAGTTTTGTGCTTCGTATCAAGTTCAGTGGTGGCAGACAGTTTTCGTCTCCGAAAACGCCAACTTCTTGTAGCTGCAAAACGTTGTGGTTAATAGAAAATGGAACATTATACGGCATTAAAATCTGACGACAATGAAACTTTGAACAAGTTGGCAAGTTCCGTAAAACTTAGATTGATAAAGTTTGACCAGTTAGTTGCTATCAATGAACCAAAGTATTTGAAACGATATAATCCGCTGATAATTGAAATAGAGAACAAAACGAACGAAACTTTAGGGACTTTGTTCATAACTGTTATTCGAACAGAATCAAAAATTGGAGAAGATAACCGTTGGACAATTCCATTGGACACTAAAGGTTTGAATCCCAACTCCAAATCGAAGTATAAACTGTTTGCATTTGATCCTTTTACAGAAAAGTTTGAAGACATAAAAATTCGATTAACTACAGCTGAAGATTGGTCTGACAGGTCAGTGACTGACAAATGGGTTGAACGTTCACCCGAATTCACGAAAAAGCTGAAATGGTACAATCTAATTTGAAAAATGAAACTGCCAACCACAATCGAGTAACGCAACCTGATCCAAATGGTTCAGGTTGAGGCTCTAACACCATTGTGGTACGGGTTTCGTACTTAGCGATTTACTGGATTGTAGTTTGCGCCAGCCTGAATGACCTGGACGGGCAGTTTTTGAGGGAATAGGAATAGGAAAACGGGGACTCGGATCTGTGCCTTCTCAAGTGAGATGAATTGATAGGTAAATTAGATAAAATCAATACCATTACTTTTTTGATCGCATTTAGCTCCTCTTCCGCTGTATTGAAAACAATCTTTCATTGCCCGATAAAATGCCGTCCGGATTATGTCTTTCCCTATAGATTTTCCGTTCATCCATTTTGGCTAAAGCCTCTGGTTTGTAATTCTATTCTAAGGAATGGGCTAAAGCCGCATTCCTATTGAGGATAATCATTTGGAACCTGGAGTTTTATTATTAATTGCCCACTGCTTTAGCTGTGGGCATGTTGGGTTTTTAAGGTAAATTGGCTTTAGCCAAACCTTTTATCCATAACCATTCAAATCCATATTTCGCTGTTCTATCCATTTTGGCTAAAGCCGGGGTTTGTGATTTTACTTTAGGGAATGGGCTATTTCCTATTGATTAAGGTTAGGTCTACGATTTACGGAATGCTATATTCTGGAAAGGGCTGATCTCTGTTAGAGGGGGCAGTAATGATTTTTCGATCATTTTTTGCAATTAGGATTTCTTTTCCTCAATTGCCTTATAGCTGTAGGCAATAAAGGTTTTCTAGCCTCATTGGCTTTAGCCAAATCTTCCGGATTTAGATATACGAAATCGATGGAATTACCTAATTTTAGAATATGAAGATTAATGCAGAAAATAAGGAAAAAACGATTGACGCAGTTAAATTTATGCGTGAGCAGAGAGATCGAATCTCAAAGGACATCATGGATTTAAGCCCTGAGGAAATTGTTACCTATTTCGAAAAAAAGACCAAAAGGGAAAAGCGAAAGCCCAGTGCCTAACCTCACCTTGGATCCAGCGTGTTTCGGTAAGAATTTAATTAACGAATTGGTTAAAGCCGCATTCCTATTTGAAGAGTAATCATTTGGAACCTGGAGTTTTATTATCAATTGCCCACTGCTTTAGCTGTGGGCATGTTGGTTTTTTAGGTAAATTGGCTTTAGCCAAATCATTTATCCATAAACCTATCGGATCCACATTTTGCTATTTCATGTATTTTGGCTAAAGCCTCTGGTTTGCAATTCTATTCTAAGGAATGGGCTAAAGCCGCATTCCTATTGAAGAGTATCTATTTGGAACCTGGAATTTTGTAATCAATTGCCTAATAGCTGTTAGCAACAAGATATGCCAGCATCATTGGCTTTAGCCAAATCTTCCCTTTGGTAAACAGATATACAAGTTAGGCACAAGGTGAAAATACCGATTTAGATATACAAAATCGATGGAATTACGTAAATTTAGAAAATGAAGAAACAGCGAATTTATTTGGACACTTCGGTTTTTGGGGGGCTTTTTGATGAGGAGTTCAAAGAGTTTACCGAACCTTTGTTCGATCGGATTGATAAAAATGAGTTTTCCATTATTTTTTCGAATGTAACCAGAGACGAATTGAGCTCCGCTCCTGAAAAAATAAGGCAACGGGCTGAATCATTACCAGAAATCTCAACTGAATTCGTTAAATCGGATATCGAATCTGCCAAACTCGCAAAAAGATACATCGATGAATATGTCGTAGGAAAAACATCTTATGCAGATTGCCTCCACATTGCAATTGCAACTATTCACAATGCTGATATTTTGGTCAGTTGGAATTTCAAACATATTGTAAACGTGGTTAAGATTATTGGCTATAATTCTGTAAACATGGCAGAAGGCTATAAACAAATAGACATCCGTTCACCAAGAGAACTTTTGAAATATGAAGACTAAAGCAGAAAATAAGGAAAAAACGTTTGACGCGGTTAAATTTATGCGTGAGCAGAGAGATCGAATTTCAAAGGACATCATGGATTTAAGCCCTGAGGAAATTGTTACCTATTTCGAAAAAAAGACCAAAAGGGAAAAGCGAAAGCCCAGTGCCTAACCTCACCTTGGATCCAGCGTGTTTCGGTAAGAATTTAATTAACGAATTGGTTAAAGCCGCATTCCTATTTGAAGAGTAATCATTTGGAACCTGGAGTTTTATTATCAATTGCCCACTGCTTTAGCTGTGGGCATGTTGGTTTTTTAGGTAAATTGGCTTTAGCCAAACCTTTTATCCATAACCATTCAAATCCATATTTCACTCTTCTATCCATTTTGGCTAAAGCCTGGGGTTTGTGATTTTACTCTAGGGAATGGGCTAAAGCCGCATTCCTATTGATTAAGGTTAGGTCTACGATTTACGGAATGCTATATTCTGAAAAGTGCTGATCTCTTTTGGAGTGGCAGTAATGATTTTTTGATCTTTTTTTGCAATTAGGATTTCTTTCCCTCAATTGCCTGATAGCTGTAGGCGAAAAAGCTATTGCAGCCTCATTGGCTTTAGCCAAAAGACTTTATCCGTCAATTTACGATTAATATAACACTAGAAATGACTTCAATTCAGCATTAAATCAGCTATTCAGCTATTCCCTCCGCCGAGGCGGAGAGCATTGGGGATTTTAACGGGACCACCAACCAAAAATGCAATAAATACGCAACGGGTTTACTCAAGCAATAAAAAAATCAGGTACTTTCCCGGACGATCAGCCTGGACTTGATGACCTCATGCTTTTTCTCATGGGCTTCTCCTGAGCAGGCGATCTCTTCCAGCAGTACCCTGGCGGCCATTTTGCCCATTTCAAAAGAAGGTTGCGCCATGGTGGTGATCGGGGGACTGATAAACCGGCTCGTTTCATCATTCCCGAAACCGGCAATGGACAATTGCTCCGGAACGGGAATGCCCAGTTGGTGGGCGGCGTGCATGGCCCCTATGGCCAGGATATCCGCAAAGCAAATGAGTCCATCCGGCTTGTCGGCACCGGCCCATAATTGCTGCATGGCTTCTCCTGCCAGGTCAAAAGTAAAATCTTCCAGGGTAATGATTAAATGCTGCTTCACTTGTAAGCCTGCCGCCTGTAGTGCCATATGATAGCCTTCCAGTCTGTCCTTGCATACCCCCAGGGCAAGCGGGCCACCGATATAGGCGATGTTTTTTCTTCCTCTTGCTATCAAATGGTTGGTTAAAATAAAAGCTCCGTTTTTATCGTCTGTTTTGATTTTTGATGTTCCCAGATTGGCACAGGCCCTTTCATAAAGCACCACCGGCACATCCCTATCAATCACATGCTGCACATGATCAAAAGTCCAGGTCTCTTTTGAAAAGGCGATAATAATGCCATCTACTTTACTATTGGCCAGGGTTTCCACAATTTCAACTTCCTTATTGAAAGATTCGCCAGACTGGAAGATCATTACCTTATAGCCTTCCCTATAAGCCAGATTTTCTATACCCGCAATGGAATTGGACCAGAAGTAGCGGTTGATGGTAGGAACGACCACGCCGATGATTTTGGATTTTTTACTGCTCAGACTGCTGGCCAGCAGGTTTGGATGGTAATCCAATTGCCTGGCCATTTCCAGAACAGCTTCCTTGGTTTCTTTTTTGATTTCAGTGGACCCACGCAGCGCTCTGGAGACGGTGGCAATAGACACCTGGAGTTTTTCGGCAATGTCTTTTATGGTAGCTGGTTTTTTCATTGGACTTAATTTTTATAACCGGTCCGTGTCGAAGCATTTTGGCACCGAAGGTAGGGGAGTTTCATCAAATTGGTGATCAAAGGCTGGTATTCGCAAATTAATAAAAAAAGTCCTCATTCTTTGAATTTTTGTTAAATGTAAACGTTTTCGATAACGTTTACAATATAAAAATTTTATATCTGTTAATTCAAAGCTTTTTTATGGTGTTAATCCATGCTAATTTAGAATATTATTTCAAAAAACTATTTATTTAATTAAAATAATTGTAAAACCAAAATCAACCCAAAATGAAAACAAAATTACTTCTATGGCTTTGGCTACTCTGTTTGGGAGGAGCAGGCCTGACATTTGCACAATCGGTCCAGGTAAGTGGTACTGTATTGGATGAATCCGAGCAACCACTGCCAGGAGCCAGCATACTGGTCAAAGGCACCAGTACGGGAACTGTCACCGATATAGATGGAGAATACCAAATCAACGTACCCAGCCAGGATGCTACCCTGGTGTTTTCCTTTCTTGGATATATTACTCAGGAAGTATCGCTGAATAACAGACAGGTAATAGACGTCAACCTGGAACCCGATATGTCAGAATTGGGAGAGGTAGTGGTGGTAGGTTACGGAACCCAAAAGAAGAGTGATCTTACCGGAGCCGTATCCACTATTGGAGGCAGGGATTTGGCCAATAGGCGAACCCCTAATGTTTCCCAGGCCCTCCAGGGTCAGGTGGCAGGGGTTATGGTCACCAGAAGCAATAATGCACCAGGCTCATCGGCAAATATCCGAATTCGTGGTGTGACCACCATTGGGGACAGCAATCCCCTGATTATCATGGATGGAGTGCCTGTAAACAGCATTGACCATATCAATCCCAATGATATTGAAAATATCTCCGTCCTGAAGGATGCGGCATCGGCTTCCATATATGGCTCACGGGCAGCTGCCGGTGTTATCCTGGTCACCACCAAGCGGGCCAAAAAGGGAGAGCTAAGCCTGAATTATAATTTCGAATATGGTACTGAAGTACCCACCAGAATTCCAGACTATGTGGATGTCACCCGTTACATGGAAATTGTCAATGAATTGCGCTGGAATGACAATGGAAATGATGGCAATGAGTATCCCTTGTATCCACAGGAAATGGTGGAAAATTACATGGAATTGAACGCTTCCAACCCTGATTTGTATCCCAATACGGATTGGGTAGGCTTGATATTAAAAAGCAATGCCCCAAGGCAACGGCATGCCCTGGATATTTCCGGTGGGAGTGAAGCCATTCGGACCAAGGCATCCATCGTTTACGATAAATTTGACGCTTTATATGAAGGAAGGACCTTTGAAAGGGTTACGGCCAGGGTGAATACCGATGGGAACATTACCGATAGATTGGGTTTTACAGCTGATATTTTTCTTAGGAGGGAAATCCTGAACCAACCCAGCATTGACCCTATTTACTATATGAATATTTCCGCCCCGGTATATGCTGCAGAATGGCAGGACGGCCGGGTGGCAGAAGGCAAAACAGGAGCGAATATTTATGGCCAATTAAAATATGGTGGATTCCGGCAAAACTGGGAAAACCAGGTTGGCGGTAGGCTGGGTCTTAACTATGAGGTTATGGATGGATTGAAAATTTCGGCCATTGCTTCTCCCAACTTTGGCTTTAATAAAGGAAAGAACTTTCAAAAAAGGGTCACTTACACCGCCTGGGATGATCCCGCAGCTACATTGGGGACATTGCAATGGGCCAATTCTACCAACCTGAACGAATCCCGCAATGACAATTACAATTTGACAACCCAGTTGCTGGTCAATTACGACAAGGTAATCGGAAAACATTCTCTGAGTCTAATGGGAGGGAATGAAAGTTTCCAGGCTTTTTATGAAAACCTGAGTGCCTCCAGAGATCAGTTTTTACTGGACAATTATCCCTACCTGAACCTTGGGCCCCTGGAATTTCGGGGAAACAGTGGTAGTGCCTTTGAAAATGCTTATAATTCCTGGTTTGGAAGGGTTTCCTATAATTTTGAAGAAAAGTATTTTCTTCAGGGAAATATTCGATACGATGCCTCTTCCCGGTTTGCCCAGGATTACCGCTGGGGTTCATTTCCTTCCTTTTCCGCAGGTTGGGTATTGTCAAAAGAAAATTTCTTACAGGATGTCAATGCCATTTCTTTCCTTAAACTCAGGGGTTCTTATGGTACCCTGGGCAATGAACGGATAGGAAATTACCCTTACCAATCCACCATTGGTTTTAGCAATGTACTCTTCCATCAGGGATCCAATGTGGTGTCTTCTCAATCGGCCGCTCAATGGCAATATGCGATTCCAGAAATTTCTTGGGAGAAAACCTCCTCCTACAATATCGGTGTGGATGCCAATTTCCTGAATTACCGGTTGAGGTTTTCGGGAGAATATTTTAAAAAGACAACCAGGGATATGTTACTGCCATTGGAAATCCCAGATTACATTGGCTTTGATAACCCGGAGCAAAATACCGGTGAGATGTATACCGAAGGTTGGGAGCTTGATATGGGCTGGGCCGATGATATCAATGAATTGAGCTATTCGGTCAGTTTTAACCTCTCCGACTTTCGTTCAGTAATGGGAGATCTTGGAGGTATTCAATTCCTCGGCAACCAGGTACGTATGGAAGGTTCGGAGTTTGATGAATGGTATGGATATGTTTCAGAAGGCTTGTTTCAAAGTCAGGAAGAAGTGAATAATTCTGCAGTAATGAATGCCAATGTGAAACCCGGGGATGTGAAATACCGGGATATCAGTGGACCAAATGGTGAACCCGATGGAAGGATTTCTCCTGAGTATGACCGGGTGCTTTTGGGAGGAAGTATGCCCAGGTTCCTTTACGGTGGCAATATCCAGTTAGATTATAAAAACTTTGATTTTGGCCTGGTGATACAAGGGGTAGGCAGGCAAAATTCACGCCTTTCGGGCCTGATGGTGCAGCCCATTATGGAAAATTGGGGTCATGTGCCTGAAATCCTGGATGGGGAATTTTGGAGTACCTACAATACCGATCAGGAAAATCAGGAAGTAAGTTACCCCAGGCTTTCCCGAAACAGTGAGGGCAACAACTTTGCCATGTCAGATTTTTGGTTGATCAACGGGGCCTATTTCAGGCTGAAGAACATTTCCCTGGGATATACCCTACCAAGGCCTGTTGTGGAAAGGTTGGGCATGCAAAACATCCGGGTATACACCAATGCATCGGATGTTTGGACAGTCAATAATTATCCTCCTGGATGGGACCCTGAGGTTTCTGCCAGCGGATATCCGATAACCACTTCCTTTTTAATGGGTGTTTCTGTACAATTTTAAATCAAGTTAGCCATGAAATTAAAATCGATTATATATAGCGGAATATTATTTGGAGCGGTATCCTGCGCTGACCTGGACCTGAACCCGCTCTCGGAAGGATCAAGCGAGGCGTGGTATTCCAATGAAACAGAAGTAGAAATGTCCGTCAATGACCTGTTTAGAGGAGTTTTTTGGCCGGGATATAGTGATTCCTGGACGGATGATTACACCAACAGGGAGGCATTGACACCAATTACAAATGCCACTATCAACGGAGAATGGGGGACGGTAAACAACATCTGGAGCAATACTTACAAAGTGATTGCCAGGTCCAATACCCTTCTTTTAAACCTGGATAAGATAGCGAATACCGTTCCTCAGCAAACCCTGGATAAGTTTGCCGGGAACGCCCATTTTGTGCGAGCAGCCAAATACGGGGAGCTGGTTTTCTTGTATGGAGATGTGGTTTATTCTACTACGATCCTTGATCTGGAAGAAGCTTTTACCATGTCAAGGACCGATAAAAATACAGTAAAAGAGGCTGTATATGAGGACTTCGACAGGGCTGCAGCACTATTGCCTGAGAGTTATGGGTCTTCAGAAAACAAATTGGCTACCAAGGGAGCTGCATATGCCATGAAAGCCAGATTTGCCCTGCAAATGGGAGATTTTGGCATTGCCAGAGATGCGGCAAAGGCTTGTATGGATTTGGGGATCTATGAACTTTACCCGGATTATTCGGAATTGTTCCTGACTGGCACGAGGAATCCTTCTGAAGTAATTTTTGCCATGCCAAGATCCAGGGCTTTGAATGTGACCTGGGGAGTAAGAAATTACCTGCCCAGGAACAGAGGCGGATGGGGAGGTGCCGAGGCGCCATCATGGGATTTGTTTCATGCCTATTTATGCACGGATGGATTGCCTATTGATGAGTCGCCCCTTTATGACCCTCAAAATCCATTTGACAACAGAGATCCCCGCTGTGCGGCCACCATTGTTCCCTTTGGAACCCGGCATCTTGATTTCACCTATCAGCCTCATCCTGATTCTACCATGGTGATGAATTTCAGTACCGGTAGCATGCAGACAAACAATGATACGCGATCTGTAGCACCCTTCGCTTCTTTTAATGGCTTGCTCAGAAAAAAGGGGGTAAATGAGGAATGGCTCCCGAATTTCCAGGCAGAAAACGATGAAATCCTGATGCGCTATGCAGATGTATTGTTGATGTATGCGGAAGCCAAAATAGAATTGGGGGAAATCGAACCAGGTGTGCATGATGCGATGAATGCAGTCCGTGCAAGGGCATACGGTGTGGATCCCACGCAGACAGGGGAATATCCCGCCATAACTACCACAGACCAGGCCGCTCTTCGAACGCTGTTGCGAACTGAAAGAAGAATGGAATTTGGCTTTGAAGGGATCCGTTACAGTGATATTATTCGCTGGGAGATAGCAGAGAAAGTATTGAACAGGGATATTTATGGTATGCTGGATGTAGCTGAACTGAAAGAGAAAGTGGTGGACCAGGGCCTTTGGTTCTTCCCCATGACTCCTGAGATTGATGAAGACGGAGTGGCTGACCTATCCCCCATGTTCGAAGCCGGATTGGTAAAAAGGCTGGCCATCAGAAGATTTGAAGCTCCCAAGCAATACCTGTGGCCCATCCCCTCCAAGGAAATATTGATCAATGCCAACCTGGATCAAAATCCCGGATATTGATTATAAATAGGTTAAATGATAGTTCTCCCATTCAGATCATTTGTTTGACAGAATGGGAGAATTTATATACTCCAGAAAACCTGCTATTATGAAAAACCTGCTTGGTAATACTATGATTTTTATTATAGGGTGTTGCAATCCATATAGTTTTGGTCGGGAAATACCTGAGCCAACCTTCAGGGTAGCTGGCTCTTTCCCGTTGGCGATTTATTAATTTCAAATGAATATGAAAAGCTTATTGGCCTTATCTCTTTTTTTTTATTTCGGTACCATAGCTTTGCGTTTTCAGCATCCTGAACATGGTGGAAAGAAACCTAACTTTATATTCGTTTATACGGACGACCAGCGTTTTGATGCAATGGGTGCCAATGGCAATCCCATAATTATTACACCGAGGCTGGATAATATGGCTGCTCAAGGGCTTCAATTTGTGAATGCCAATGTCGTTTTTGCCTTATGCAGTCCCAGTCGGGCTGCTTTTTTGACAGGAAGGTATGGAAGTGCCAATGGGGTGCTGGAATTGGGCAGTGATTTAAACCCGGGAGAAAAGACGGTTGCCCAGTACTTGAAGGAAGCGGGTTATCTAACGGGTATGGTCGGCAAATGGCATCTTGGCAAAAAACCTGCGGAAACAGGCTTTGATTTTTCAGTATTCTTTACAGGAAATGGTGATTATTATAACAGGTTGATTTATGATGAGGGAAATTCCCTTAGGCCGGAAATTCACTGTGACCAATATTGTGCTAATCGCTCTGTGGACTTTCTAAAAGAGGCAAAAGCAAGTGGAAAACCCTTTTTCCTTTTTCACAACACCCAATTGCCCCACATGAATGGGGAACTGGTTTGGGATGCCAGAGAAGAAACAAAAGCCTTATATGAAACGGATAAAATGCCCGTTGCCAAAAGCCGGTTGGACGACTTGGCCGATAAGCCGGATTACCTGCGCACCGTTAGGAATTTAACCCAGGCCAAAAAATATGGGTATCCGGAGGTGGATGCTATTCAAGACCATACCAGGGATTATTATGCGGTAATTACCGAGATGGATACTTATTTGTCACAGCTCTTTGATACCATTGACAAGCTTGGACTTCGTGAGAACACGTATATATTTTTCATGAGCGATAATGGCTGGATGCTGGGAGAGCATGGTTTTACCAGTAAAGTGTTACCTTACCGGCCATCCACCCGGGTGCCATTTTTTGTGCTTGGACCTGGGCTGTCTCCTGGAGTCTGCGAGGAATTGGTTTTGAATATCGATATGGCACCAACTATCCTTGAATTGGCCGGAGTGGAAATACCTGCATCTGTTCACGGTAGGAGTATAGTACCTTTATTGGCAGGGGAAAGGATGGATTGGCGGGACGGATTCGTGTATGAGGGGTTAGGTACTTATGGAGGTGCTAAACCCAATTTAACAGTTATTACAAGAAATTTCAGATACATAGAAACGTATGATAGTGATTTACTGAATACATTATATCACATTGAATTATATGATCAGCAGGCAGATCCGGATGAAATTCATAATTTGGCGAAAAGTGGAAGACATAGCTGGATCATTGAGAAAGCCCAGAAAATATTGCAGAAACATAAAAAAAATATTAAATAAATAGTTTAAAAAACAATTGTTTCCTAATTTGATATAGAGATGATAATGAAAAAATGGATATCCTTTATTGTTCTTTTATGCCTGATTTCTTTTGCGTGTAATGGGCCTGAAATGTCTGCATCGGAGGAAGAAGTATACCCCTCCATCAGCGGGATTTACCCGCACCTGGCCTATTATAATGAGGAAGGCGAATGTGGTACCGGTGCCGTGGTGCCCTGGGCCGGTAAACTCTGGGTGGTCACTTACGGACCGCACTTTCCTTTTGGCTCATCGGATAAACTCTATGAG
The DNA here is from genome assembly GCF_011290685.1 of Cyclobacterium plantarum. Lineage (GTDB taxonomy): Bacteria > Bacteroidota > Bacteroidia > Cytophagales > Cyclobacteriaceae > Cyclobacterium > Cyclobacterium plantarum. Next base: position 50,720 of record NZ_JAANYN010000002.1, on the reverse strand, counting down.
ATCAATCCGGACCTGTCCTTTAACACCCGTGAAGAAAGTATTGGAGGTACCCCAGCCAACCGAATGATCCACAAGGAAAGCGAACAATTGTTTATTGGTCCCTATGCCATTGATAAGTCAGGGGAGGTTCGGACGATTTCCTATGAAACCATGCCCGGGAGGCATACCGGCAATGCCAGGCACCTGACGGACCCCGCCAATAAAATATATTACGGGACCATGGAGGAAGGTTTTTACGAAGTAGATGTGCATAACCTGGAAACCAAAACCCTGTATGTAGACGGGAACGTTACCCGCAAAGAAGGAGAAATGGCGCAGGAAGCAGAATTATTGTTGGGAGCTCACGGGAAAGGACTCTATTCCGGCCAGGGGGTATTGGTTTATTCCAATAATGGAGAAACGGGACAGAAAGCACTAAAGGATTTTTCCATAGAAGCAGGGGCTCTGTATGAGTGGGATGGGGAAGAATGGCACCTGGTCAGAAGAAACCAATTTGTGGAAGTAACCGGCCCCGGTGGTATTCATGGTAATCCTAATCCCAAAACCGATCCCATCTGGGCCACCGGCTGGGACCACAAATCCGTGATCCTGGGTGTCCGTGACCCGGCAGAAGGCTGGGAGTTTTTCCGCCTTCCCAAAGCTAGCCACAGTTACGACGGTGCCCACGGCTGGAATACCGAATGGCCCCGCATCCGGGATGTGGGTACGGAGGAAGCGCCGGATTATCTGATGACCATGCATGGCATGTTTTGGAAGTTTCCCGAATCGTTCCAAAAAGGACAAACTGCCGGTATCCGGCCCCGCTCTGCTTACCTGAAAGTCATCGGTGATTTTACCCGCTGGCAAGATGGATTGGTTTTTGGCTGCGATGATTCTGCTCAGCGGGAATTTCTCAACAAGCGAAGCGCCAAAGGAAATATCGAAGGCCCCGGACAATCCAACTCCAACCTCTGGTTTACCGATATGGACATGCCGGATAACCTAGGCCCTGTCACCGCCAATGGTGCCCTGTGGTTAGAAGAACAGGTAGCGGCCAATGAACCCTCAGAACCCATGCTGTTTTCCGGTTGGCAAGAGAAAAATGTTTGGCTGCAAAACCAGGGTGAAAAGAAAGTAAATTTTACCCTTGAAATTGATGCAGAAGGTACCGGTAATTGGGAGCTGCTGGAACAGGTTTCCCTCGCCGGAAATGAAAGTAGCTGGCTTTCCTTCGATCAGGACACTAAAGGGGAATGGATCCGGGTGAAAAGTGATGCTGCAACAAAGGCCACTGTCCATTTGTCTTTTTCCAATCCGGAGCAGCGATCTGCTTATCAAAAGGATATTTTCCAGGGTATCCAACCCATTCAGGAAGATGATTATACAGGTGGATTGCTCTATGGTTTGGGAGATAACAGAAGGAAACTGGGCATTGCCGCCAAACGTTACCAGGGAGCAAGCGTTGAAAATGTCGGTTATTATGAAATGGATGAAAAACTTCAGCTGGTTAAAGTTGATGACCCTGAAACCGAGTCTTTTATCACTGATGGATTTGCCATTCCGGAAAAGGTGTTTGAGGTAGACGAAGCCTCCGTATTGATACAAGATGACCAGGGCAGAAGGTGGAGGCTTCCCAAAGGAAAAGATGCCTTCACGGAGCCCTCAGTAAATGGAAAACTCAGGATTGCCAGGGAAGTAGCTACCGAAAGAGACTTGTTCAATTGTCACGGTACTTTCTATGAATTGCCGGCTGAAAATGCCGACGGATTTGCCAAGATAAGGCCTGTAGCTTCCCATAACCTGCGCATCAATGATTACGCTTCCTACAGGGGCATGTTACTCCTGAGCGGAGTGGATCCGCAGGCTGCGGATGGAAATGAACACATCATCCTTTCGGAAGATGGAGAAATTGCGGTCTGGGCCGGGGTGATCGATGACCTGTGGAAACTGGGCAAACCAGTAGGAAAGGGAGGGCCCTGGGCCAATACTGCTGTGGATGCCGGCATACCCTCTGATCCCTATTTGTTTGCGTTTTATGACCAGCGGAAATTGGAACTTCAGCATGGCGCAAACGAGGAAGTTACCTTTACCATTCAATTTGAGCCTGTAGGCCATGGTCCCTGGATGGACTGGAAACAGGTTACGGTTGCCCCTGGTGAAACCCATTTGGAAACCTTTCCGGACGAAATTGAGGCCAGGTGGGTTCGCCTGGTGGCCAACGATGATTGTACAGCTACAGCTATATTTACCTATGAATAAATGCACTGGTTTGTTACTGAATAAAAATGTTTGAACCTGGTTTAAAAATATTGACCTTTAGTCTAATTCTGTTGATTGGTTTGGCTGCGGGCATACAAAATCCGCAACAGGATCAGGTGGAAGACAGGCGACTAATTGAGGAGGTAGAAACCGATTCTATTCGTTATGAGCTCTTTGTTTTGGAAGATGCCGAAGGTAAGGACATGCAATACATGGCTGAAATTTTTACCCCGGTATGCCATACGGACAAATGTTATCCGGTATACATCAATTTCTATTGGGACCTGCTGGGTAATTTCCAGCACTTTGAGATGCCGGAAGGAGAGATCCTGACAAAGTTGGATCATATACCTTTTGAAGAGAAAGATTATGACAAGTTGGAAGCCATTCTTAGTAATAAAAATTCCATCCTGGGAGATTATTCCATTTCGGATTTAGTGGTGAGCACAACCACGGCTGAAACCAATGGGGTGGATGCCGTTACGGGAGCTACTTCCAAAACCATTCAAAATGAAGTGATCTCAGGAGCAGTATATTCCTGTTATACCCTTTGGCAATTGGCGCATGGCTCCCTTTCAGAAAGAACCAAGACGCATACCCTCAATCATTATACCGACGAGACTTTAGTCCGGTTCTTAGAAAGCGGCCATCATCCTTACCAGTACTGGGCCCTGGACAAGATTCAGGAAATGGGAGCAGAAAATGATCTCCGCTTTGCCGGACCCCTGCTGGAGATCATCAGGGGAAACAATATTTTTCTGGCTACCCATCTACTGGAAGAATTACCGGTTGAGATGTTTCAGGATCAGGAAAGGCAGGTCTGGTTCTGGGAAACCTATGAACAATCCCCTTACCGGCTTCAAATGCATATTCTTGACAAAATGAGTCACCTGCGACTGAACTCAGAATGTCAGAGCCAGCTATTGGGCCAATTGGAAAGAAGCAATCCTGCTCAAAGGAAAAAGTTATTTACCGTATTAGGGACACAACAAAACCTGGGCAAAGAACAGCAGGAAATGATCTTGGCTTATCTGGACAAAGGCCTTTGGGAGAAGGAATTGCTTTCCCTGCTGCAAATCCAAAAAAAACCGCAAAAGAGCGTGAAAAAAGCATTGAAAAACAACCTAAATAAGAATCAATAAAATGACCCAAAACATGAAACGAATAGCAATAACCTGTTGTCTGCTGCTAGGAATTACCCTTTTTACTAATGCCCAAACAAGGGTATTGGTAGAAGCAGAATCATTTGAAAATATTGGTGGCTGGGTGATCGACCAGCAATCATTCGATGTACTTTATTCCTCCTACCTGATGGCTCACGGCATGGGCAAACCCGTCGAAGATGCTCGTACCAGTGTTGATTTTTCCAAAGGTGGAACCTACCACCTATGGGTGAGAACCAAGGACTGGGCTCCTTTTCCCACTGGACCGGGAGCCTTTAAGCTGCATATCAATGAGCAAGCTCTGGACATGGTTTTCGGACAAAGTGGTGATGCCGACTGGGATTGGTATTATGCAGGGGAGGTGGACATGAAGCAGGGAGCAAACGAGCTTGTGGCTGAGGACCTTTCGGGCTTTAACGGTCGTTTTGATGCCCTTTATTTCTCAACAGATAAAAGCGATGCTCCGATCAATGATAACGAAGCCCTTCTGAAGGTCAGGAAGGAACTTTTGGGACTTAGCGACGGCCCCGAAAACGTGGGTGAATTTGACCTGGTAGTGGTCGGGGGAGGCATGGCAGGCACCTGTGCGGCCATATCCGGAGCCCGCATGGGATTAAAAGTCGCTTTGATCCAAAACCGACCGGTATTGGGTGGAAATAACAGTTCGGAAATTCGCGTGCACCTGATGGGCCGTGTGGACCAGAATCATTATCCCAAACTGGGTCGGATTGTTAGGGAATTGGACAATGGTGACCCGGGAAATGGAAATCCGGATGCCGACCGGTATGGGGATGAGCGGAAACTACAAATCGTTCGTGCAGAGCCCAATATCTCCCTGCATTTAAATACCCATGTGTATGATGTGGAAATGGATGGCAATACGATCAAAGCCGTAATAGGAAGGGATATAGCCACCAACCAGGAATACCGCTTTGAAGGGGAGTATTTTTCGGATTGTACGGGAGACGGCACCCTGGGGTACCTGGCAGGAGCGGAATACCGGATGGGAAGGGAAAGCCGGTCCGAAACGGGTGAATCACTGGCCCCTGAAAATCCGGATGATTTTACGCTCGGCACTTCCAATCTATGGGCCTCTTTGGAGCGGGAACAGCCTTCAGGTTTTCCCGAAACGCCCTGGGCCATACAATTTTCAGATGAATACCACATAGATGATCACAAAGCGGACTGGCAGTGGGAAACCGGCTTTGGCAATTTCAATACCATTTATGAAGCGGAACAAATCCGCGACCATAACCTGAGGGCCATATTTGGCAACTGGTCTTATTTGAAAAACGAAAAGGCTGAAAAATACAGCCACCATGAATTGGCCTGGGTGGCTTTTATTGGTGGAAAAAGAGAATCCAGAAGGTTAATGGGTGATCATGTATTGACGCAGATGGACATTCAGGATGGGGTCATGTATCCGGATGGCAGCGTAACAGCCACCTGGACCATAGACCTGCACTTTCCGGATGCCAAGAATTCCCAGTACTTCGAAGGAGAAGAATTCTTTGCAGCTACCAAACACATCAAAGTGCAGCCCTATACCATTCCTTACCGCTGCCTGTATAGCCGGAATATAGATAACCTGTATATGGCAGGAAGAAACATCAGCACCACCCACGTGGCCTTTGGCAGCACCCGGGTGATGCGAACCTGTGGCATGATGGGAGAGGCTGTAGGCTATGCCGCATTTGTGGCCAAGAAAAACAACGCCAGTCCAAGGGAAGTCTATAACCTGCACCTGAACGAGTTTATGGATATCATTGAGTCCCCATTGAACATTTATAACCTGCCGACGCTTCCGCAAAACTGATTGCATGCAAACACTGGATTTTCTGACCATAATTGTTTTTACCCTCATTGTTATGATTGCAGGCTTGTCTTTTGGCAAACAGGGTGGAGACATGAAATCTTTCTTTGCCGCTGGTGGGGCAGTACCCTGGTCCATCAGCGGCCTTTCTTTATTCATGAGCTTTTTTTCTGCCGGCACCTTTGTGGTATGGGGCTCCATCGCCTATGAATGGGGACTGGTGGCCATTACCATTCAGATGGCCATGTGCATTAGCGGATTTTTAATCGGAGCTTACCTGGCTGCCAGATGGAAAGAGACCGGTGCCCTAACAGTTGCCGCCTATCTTACCCAACGGTTTGGAAAAAAAACCCAGCGGTATTATACCTTTATTTTTTTGGTGCTTTCACTGGGGTATACCGGGGCCTTCTTATATCCGGTGGCCAAAATAGTGAATGTGGTAACTGGCTTTGATATCTACTATTCGATTTTATTTTTGGGTGCCATGATCATGATTTATACCGCGGTGGGAGGTTTGTGGGCAGTAGTGGTGACCGATGTCCTGCAATTTGTAATTCTTACCGCAGCAGTGCTGATAGTTTTACCCCTTTCCCTGGATAAGGCAGGGGGGGTGAATCAGTTTATCCAGGATGCGCCCGCCACCTTTTTTCATGTATTCAATGGAGAATACACACCATGGTTTATCCTGGCATTTATTGGCTACAATACGATTTTCATCGGAGGAAATTGGGCCTATGTGCAGCGGTATACCTCCGTAAAGGACCGCACATCAGCGAAAAAGGTAGGCTACCTTTTTGGATTTCTTTACCTGATCAGCCCTTTGATCTGGATGTTGCCCCCCATGATATACAGGGTGGTCAATCCGGAATTAAGTGGTTTGGAAACGGAGGGAGCCTACCTCAGGATGTGCATGGATGTATTGCCTGTTGGCATGTTGGGTTTGATGTTGGGAGGGATGATCTTTGCCACAGCCAGTTCTGTAAATACTTCCCTAAACCTGGCCGCCGCAGTGCTTACCAACGACATCTACCATGCCATTTTCCCTGATTCCGATCAGGTAGCTTTAATGCGGGTTGCCAGGATAGCAACCCTGCTTTTTGGGCTGGGTACCATTGGGGTTGCTTTTATGGTTCCTCTGGCCGGAGGGATAGTAGAAGTGGTTTTGAGTATTGGAGCGGTGACCGGCGGCGCTTTATATGGACCCGCCATCTGGGGGCTTTTTTCAAGGCGGCAAACCGGACAATCGATTCTTGTGATTACCGGACTAAGCTTGCTCATCAACCTGTATTTTAAATTTGTATCTCCCTGGTTGTTTTCGTTCAGCCTGGACAGGGCCACAGAGATGCTGCTGGGTGTGTTTCTCCCTCTGGTCTTGCTGGGAGCCTATGAAATCTTTGCCCTGAAGAGAAACCGGGAGAGCAAACAATACCAGTTGTACGTCAACAGAAAGAAACCTACGGCAAAGGAGCTGGCTGCATCGCTTACATCAGGGGAAATACAGAATAATTTTGGCATCAAAGTTTTGGGCTGGGCCTTTGTCAGTATCGGCACCCTACTCTTTTTATTGGGTTTTGGGGCCTCAGCAGGACGCTACTATATGTTTGCGATGGGAGCATTGATACTGATGATGGGATGGACCATGGTCAGGTCAGCCCAAAAAAGATCTGACAGCCATACAAAAAATAAAACTGAACAGTATATTCATGATTAAAGAAGATTTTCAGCAGGAAAAGAGAAACTTAAAATGTGAAAAATCCGAGGTTGACCTGGTGATCATCGGGGGCGGAATGGCAGGTACTTGTTGTGCCATTACGGCGGCAAGACAGGGTTTGGAAGTTGTTTTGGTACAGGACAGGCCGGTTTTGGGAGGCAATGGATCCTCAGAAATCAGGTTGTGGATCCTGGGGGCCACTTCTCATATGGGCAATAACAACCGCTGGGCCAGAGAGGGAGGGGTCATAGACGAGATCCTGGTGGAAAACCTTTACCGCAATCCGGAGGGAAACCCCCTGATCCTGGATACCATACTGATTGAAAAGGTGAGCATGGAACCTAACATTCGCCTGCTGCTCAACACCGCCCTGTATGACATAGAAAAAGGAGCTTCTGATGAGATCCGCGAAGCATATGCCTTTTGCAGTCAAAATTCTACCCGATACCGGTTGCAAGCGCCTTTATTTGTAGATGCTTCCGGTGATGGTATCATGGCTTTTCTGGCAGGAGCTGCCTTTCGTATTGGTGCCGAATCAGCTGATGAATTTGACGAAAAATTTGCTCCGGATCATAAGAGTTACGGTGAACTCCTTGGACATTCGCTTTATTTTTACAGCAAGGATACCGGCAAGCCGGTCCGCTTTGTGGCTCCGTCCTATGCCAATAGGGATTTACCCAATTTGCCCAGGTTCAAATCCTTTAACCTGAAAGACCATGGTTGCAGGCTTTGGTGGGTGGAATACGGGGGAAGAAAGGATACCATTCACGAATCCGAGACCATCAAATGGGAACTCTGGCGGGTGATTTATGGCATTTGGGATTACCTTAAAAATTCCGGTAAATATCCAGACATGGCTACCCATACCCTGGAATGGGTAGGGACCATTCCGGGCAAAAGGGAGAGCAGGCGTTTCGAAGGAGACTATATGTTATCCCAAAAGGACCTGGTTGATCAACGGCAATTTCCAGATGCGGTTTCCTTTGGAGGTTGGGCTTTGGACCTGCATCCTGCGGATGGGGTTTATGGTGAATTGCCGGGTTGTACCCAGTGGCACACCAAGGGTGTATACCAGATCCCCTTGCGAACCATGTATAGCAGAAATATCAAAAATTTATTCATTACCGGGAGAATTATCAGTTCTACCCACGTGGCATTCGGGTCCACCCGCGTCATGGCTACCTGTGCGCACAATGCCCAGGCGGTGGCCATGGCGGCGGTAATTTGCAGAGAAAAAAACCTGCTTCCAGCAGCACTCACCCATTCAGGTCACATGAGCGAGCTGCAAAAAAGACTGATCAAATCCGGACAATATATTCCCGGGGTTCCCCTGGAAGACAAAGAGGAGCTTGCCAAAAATGCGAAGATTTCCGTTTCTTCCACCATGACCCTGGAGGGATTGCCGGGCGATGGTCCCTGGAAAAAACTCAGCTTTGCCACAGCCCAAATGTTGCCTTTGACAGCAGGGGAGATGCCGGGCCTTACTTTCCAGGTTAGGGTGGAAAAGGCCAGCCAATTAAAAGTAGCTTTGCTTAAAAGCAAGCAAAAAGGAAACTTTACTCCGGAGCTGGTTTTGGAAGAAAAAGTATTCGAATTAACTTTAGGTGAACAATCTTTATATATTGATTTTGAATATACTATAAAAGAAACAGAATATTATTTTGTGGCATTTTATCCCAATGAACAGGTGCAGCTCAGGTACTCTGAACAGCGTATGACAGGCTTATTGACTGTGTTTCAAAAGTACAATAAGGCAGTGGCTACCAGTAGCCGGCAGGAAGCTCCTGATGACATAGGCATGGATTCTTTTGACTTTTGGTTACCGGAGCGTAGACCGGAGGGGCAAAACCTGTCTTTTAAGCTACACCAGCCCTTAAAAATGTATGCTAAGGAGAATTTGTTCAATGGCATTTTCAGACCATACCATACTTCAAATGCCTGGGCAGCTGCCCTGAACGATAGCGAACCATACATTGAGTTGAAGTGGGGTAAAGTACAGAATATCAATGAAATAAATTTATTTTTTGACACTGATTTTGACCATGCTTTGGAGTCTACTTTAATGGGGCATCCCGAGTCGGAAATCCCATTTTGTGTCAAGCATTTTAAAGTACTTGACGATAGGGGTAATTGCCTCACAGAAGTCCATGACAACCACCAGACCCGTTATCGCCTGAAGTTCGTAAAGCCCCTTTCTACCCAATCAATTAAGATCATATTACAACATCCTGCTGCCTCGGTACCGGCAGCTTTATTTGGTATCCTTTGTTATTAAGTCTGATAAAAATGATCAATAAAAAACCTTCTGATTTATTTATCCTGATAGTCCTGACAGTTGCTGCTATATTTCCGGTAAAAGGACAAAATAACCTGAGTCTTTCCGGGTCTGCAACCGCCAGTTCAGTGGATGCTGGTAAAAATGCTGATTTTGCGATTGACGGCAATCCGGAAAGTTATTGGAGCAGTGGATCTTTAGATGAGCAGGCATGGTTAACAGTCCGTCTGCCCGGAGCCACTGAAGTGCTGGGAGCTACCATAGACTTTGCCCCGGATCATACACCCAACGGGGCATTGCTCCTGCAATATTTGTTAAATGGGGAATGGAGGACTGTTCATAAGGTAGCCAATAATGAATCCCACAGGGTGGAAGTTGACCTGGAAAAGCCTTTATTGGTGGACCGCATTCGGATCGCAGCAGCTGATCAAAAACCCATGCAGATCGGGGAGTTTATATTATCTGGACAGCAATACAAAGATAGCAGTACGCTTGCAGCCAAACCCATTCTGGTCAACCAAAGTGGATATAACCTGAGCAGGCCAAAGCGCTTTACCGCACCCGGGATAGCGGATGGTACTGCATTTCATGTAGTAAATTTAAAAAACAAACAAACTGTTTTTACCGCTAAGGTAAAGGGAGAGAAAGGAGATTTTTCAGCTTTTAATCCCCAGACCACTGATGCATTTGAGATACAGATTAAGGGTAAGGCTTCTTATCCGTTTCGCATAGGTCCTTACTGGATGGAAAGGGTTACCTATAGGAATATGGTGGATTTTATGCTGGATGCCCGGCACTATGTCGGGAATGTCAAAGAAATAAGGCCTATAAGTTTTGCCTGGCGGGATGGGGATTTTTTCAATTGGTCCATGCAGAGTCTGGTAGCCATGTACCACAGCAATCCTTTTGCTTATGAGCGGATGGAGATAAAGGGAAAGTACGTTCCCAATGAAGCTTTCCCTGACGCTTATCGGGGCTTGTGGGGGGAGTTGCTGCCTTTCAAAGAGGGCACGCCAGATATCATCCAATTAATGCATTGGGATGCAGATGTTAAAATCAGCCAGCAGCTGGACCATGAAATGCAAAAGGCGGAGTTGGCGCATTTTCTGTATGCCTGGCCCTACCTGAAGAAGTGGCTGCCCCGACAAAATTTTGATAAGGTATACCAATATGCCATCTCGGTTTGGGAGAAGGCTGAGGTATCCGAGCACTCTCTTTCCCAGTACGATAAGAGCCCTGAGCACAATTTGTTACACCTTAAAACCCAACTGGGAACTACCAAAGGAGAAATGCCTCCGGGCTTTTCGGTCATTCCTAATCTGATGATGTATGAAGTAAGTAAGCGCGAAAATGACCCGGAGGCGGGAAAATATTTTGATGCGGCCTACCGACAGATGGACTGGATGATCCAAAATCTGGATTGGCAGGACCCGATGACGACCAAAGGCCAAAGGATGTCAGAGCACATGACCATGAGGGCCTTTGCGTATTTTTATACCGAATATCCGGAAAGATCCCCTGCCGGTTTGAAGGCAAAGGTCGCTGACTGGGCAAAAATTGCCTTGTCCCGCTCGGGTAACATGTGGGATTTCAGAAAATACGATGAAGCCGAATGGACCCCTCCGGGATGGAATGAAACTGGAAATATCCTGGGGTTTCCAGCTGCTGCCTTTGCCGCCATGACCCTGCTTGGAGATAAGGATTTGATTCGGGATTTGGAGATTTTGGCCTGGTCTCATTTGGAGAATGCCTTTGGCAGAAATCCCACGGGAAGGCATTTTTCCTTTAAGGGTCCGCAGGAAATAGAAGGAGTGGACCTGGGATGGTACAGCAGGCACAAGGGAGGCATAGGCCTGCTGGACGAGGTCCCCTTTGTGTTTGATGGATCTCCCAAGTCTTTTCATTATCCCAACTATCCAGAAGCCGGAGATGTGGGCTGGACAGAAGGCTGGGTCCAGTTCAATACGGCTTTCAATATCAGTATGGCTTATCTGGCCAATTATTATACCCGCCTGGAATGCAGCCAAAATGAATCAGGAGACCTGCTTATCCGTTTAGTAGCACCGTTAAATTTTTATTCGGATCAGGAGGAACAAGCAAATGTGCAGGTCGCTAACATGGCCGGAAATAGCATTTCCCTTGGCCTAAAAGAGCTGTCTGCTTTCTCTTTGGAATTGGAGGGGAGAATGGAAAAAAATGATTCCAGATTGGAAGCTGAAGGGCAGATACTTCTCCTGGAAGAAAAAGATCAGGTCAAAGTAAGTTATGGTTATGGCTTTTTCGAAAAAAGTGTGGTGGTACCTGTGAAGTAAAACCTTGTCGGCAAAAGAAAGGGCAATTTCAGAGAATAAGCTTTTTTTTGTAAATTGTTAGCATGGATCAAAAAGATCAAACAAAAGAGCCATTTACTGAGTATGGCAGGTATTCTTATGCCGATTACCTGAGCTGGCAGATGGATGAAATGGTGGAGTTGATCAAGGGTAAAGTATTCCGATCTGCTACAGCTGCACCAAGAAGGATTCATCAGGAGATTTCAGGAAAGATTTTTTATTTATTGTATAAGTTTCTGGAAAATCATTCTTGCAAAGTTTATGAAGCACCCTTTGATGTCAGGCTTCCGGTAAAGTCAAAGAATAATGAAGATATTGATACAGTTGTCCAACCTGACATATGTGTCATTTGCGATAAGAGTAAATTAGATGATTTGGGTTGCATCGGAGCTCCGGACCTGATAGTGGAGATCTTATCTCCCGGAAGCAATAAAAAAGAACTTAAAAACAAATATGAAGTCTATGAGGAAAGTGGTGTATTGGAATATTGGATCATTCACCCTGATGAGCGGACTGTAATGGCCTATACCCTTGAGGAGGGTATATACGTTCCTTCCAGATTGATGACTTCAGGGGATGTCATACAGTCTGTATCCATTTCCGGATTTCAACTGGATTTGAATTACGTATTTAAGGATTTGGATTAGTGTTTTCTGAATTTCATCATCAGTTCCTTTTTTGGTAAACGCATCATAGCTGGGAAAGTATGCTTTGAATTTCTTTTTGATCAAATAGTACCAATTATCAATGGGTTTTTATAAATTGATCATCAATTATTATCTTCTTATTGACACTATTCACCATTTAATCGAACACTATGAGAACTGCGGGCATTATTTTATTGATTTTAGGAATTATTGGAACCATCATGTTTGGCCTGCAAGCCATGCAAGATTCAGAAAGCTTCAGTTTATTTGGGTTGGATATTGCGGTTAGTACAGCCAATTGGACCCCAGTCATTATCAGTGTTATCCTACTTGTAATTGGCTTGGTGCTGACCAGCAGAGGCAAGAAGTAATTCGAGGTACCCCAAAAATTCTTCTTTGACAGAAAGCAATCAACATTTATTCAAGTGATTTTGCCAATTAATAATAAAATCAGTTTAAAATTTTATCTGTGCATCTGGGTCTTAATGATGATCCTGCTTGGTTTTCAATCTGCATTTTCGCAGACAGATCATACCGCAGGCAAGCGATTTATCTTGTTGGAGGATGAAATCATTCATAAAGTAAAAGAGCGCATTTCCTTTGGTTCTCAAAAGCCCCTTTTTCCTGCAGTCCAAGCACTTCTCAGGGAAGCAGATCAAAAATTATTGGAGGGGCCCTTTTCTGTTACCCATAAAACCCAGTTACCCCCAAGTGGGGATATACACGATTATACCAGCATGGGTCCCTACTGGTGGCCTGACCCTGAAAAAGAAGATGGCCTGCCTTATATCCGCAGGGATGGGGAAATCAATCCGGAATATTACGATTATAAGGACAAAGAGGAATTGGGTAAATTGATGGATGCCCTTAAAACCTTGAGTGAGGCTTATTTTTTTTCAGGAGAAGAAGCCTACGCTGCTCATGCTATAAAGCTGCTTAGTGCTTGGTTTTTGGATCCTGACACCAAAATGAATCCCAATCTGAACTATGCCCAGCGCATCCCGGGAAGGACCGAAGGCAGGGGTATAGGGATTATTGATACCCGCTCCTTTTCGGAATTACCGGACATGCTATACATGCTTTCAGATTCAGAACATTGGATCGCAGAACTGGAAAAAGGAATGGAGAATTGGATTGCTCTATACCTGGATTGGCTGATCAATAGTGAACATGGAAAAGATGAAGCCATCCATGGGAATAACCATACCACCTGGTACTTTGCCCAGGCGATTCCACTGGCCCTTTATGTAGATCAGCAGGAAACAGCGGACAGCCTGGCCCGTGCCGGGCTTCCTTTGATCATGGATGAAATGATCGAAGCAGACGGGTCTCAACCCAAAGAATTGGCCCGTACCCGTTCCTGGGACTACAGTGCCATGAACTTGTTGGGCATCATGAGCTACGCCAAAGCAGCTGACCATACAGGTTTGGATCTTTGGGCCTATGAAAATCCCAAGGGTGGAAGCATCCGAAAGGCACTGGATTTTATGGTGCCTTATTTGGATACTGGGAAAGATTGGCCCTATGAACAAATCCACGATAAAAACGATGCCCGTTTGGCAGCACCTTTATCTATTGCAGCCAGGGTTTATCAGTATAAATCCTACAAACGGCTGGCTGAGAGAATAAGCAATACGGAGGAGTTCCTTTATTGGAACCTGCTTAAATTTAAGGATTTGAGCCATTGATCAACCTGTATTCTTCAAGCCACTGGCCAAAGCCGTGGTTATTTTGAGCAATCGGGTTACCAATGGCGAGTCGATTTCTTTGGAATCTCTCCAGTTTTTGAGATTCTTCAGTTGTAGTTGGTGCAAGCCGTGAAGGGCATTTTTTCTCCGGACTATACTGTCCAGCAGGCCGGCTCTTCTTTCTTCCCTTTCCTTGCCCAATAATTCGCCGATATGCTGCAGTGCAAGTTTATGTTCCTCCATGATGCTTTTGGTGAATTTCACTCCCGTTTCCCTGTTTGCCACCAATCCTGCATATTGGTTCATGATTTCTTCGTCTGCATTCAATAAATTTGTTTCCACCTGTATCAGGATATACCTCAATAAGGGCCAGGTTTCCGCATTTGATTTCAATTGTTCATAAGCTTCCGATTGGTTTCTTTTTAATTGTTCAAAGGCTGTTCCTATGCCATACCATCCAGTAAGGTTGAACCTGGACTGGCTCCAGCTAAATACCCAGGGGATGGCTCTCAGGTCATCCAGTGACCTTTTCCCACTCCTTCGGGATGGCCTTGATCCAATCTTGCTGAGTTCCAGCACATCAATGGGAGTAGCCTGGCCATAGAACTCCAGAAAATCCGGATGACGGACCAATTCCTGATAATGGTTTTGAGCAATGGTAGACAACTTTTCCAAGGCATCCATTGGAAAATCCGGAATTTTCTCGGGAAAGAGGGAATAGGAGGTTTGAAGGGCAGTGCCTGAAAATAGCATTTCCAGGTTATAACCTGCAGTCAGCAAGTTGGCAAACTGCTGAGAAATGGTTTCTCCCTGCACAGTAATTTTAAGGGATCCCTGCAAGCTGCCTGGTGGCATGCTTTCCAGGAAGCGGTGGTATTTTCCGCCCCCGCGGCTGATGGTTCCGCCTATGCCATGAAAAAAGCGAAGTTCCTTCCCATGCTTGCGTCCGGTTTGGGTAAGCTTTTGTTCGGCCTGATAGATGTTCCACCTGCTGGCCATGATACCACCATCCTTATTGCTGTCACTGTAACCCAGCATGATTTCCTGTAACTTGCTGTTTTTGGGATAGGCAGGATGGCTGAGGAAGGCTTCCAGTATTCGGCTGGACTCCTGCAAATCTTCAATGGTTTCAAACAGCGGGACTACCTGAAAGTGGTTTCTGTCCAAACCGGATTCACGCAAAAATAAATAGACCACCAAAAGGTCGCTCAGGCTTCGGGTCATGCTGACGATAAACGAACCGATTCCATCAGCACCAAACTGATCGATATGGTTTCTAATAACCTGAAAACAAGCCAATACCTGATCTGCCTCCGGACCAAAGGATTTTCCGGGGTAGGCAAATGGCCTGTTGCTTTGAAGTTCATCACCAATAAATTGTACCTTTTCCGCTTCCGACCAGGAGGAATAAGGGCTTAAACCGCTAAAAGTGCCGGCGATGATTTGTTCCATGGCCTTCTCATGAAAGCTGCTGTTTTGCCGTATATCCAGGTGTGCCAGGTGAAACCCAAAACATTTGACCTGCCTTTCCAGGGGTAGGATAAATTGAGTAACCACATGGCCGGCATCAATTTCCAATAAGCTTTTTCTGAGTATGTGCAGGTCTTCCAGTAATTCATCAGCATTGCAATAGATCACTTGCTCCCAGAGTTGTGAGGATGTGTTTTTAGCCTTTAACAACATCAAATTTATAAATTGCCGCCAGGGCTCCATGGGGTTACGGGCAAGGGCCGGTTCGCTTTCCGGGCCGATTGCCCTGGCTTTTTCTTGTATTTTTTCTTTAAAAAATTCTGGTACTGGATTCCTGATGGCAGAAAAACTCATTCTTGATCCCAGCAATTCCAGGTTTCCCAGAATCAGGGACAAGGCCGCTTTTCGATGCTCCAACAAGGTATTTTGGGTAAGCTCGGCACTTACGTATGGATGACCATCCCGGTCTCCGCCAACCCAACTTCCCAATTGAAAATCAGGAAAGGCAGCTGCCTCATTAAAAACGGAAGGATCAAAACCCATGGCTGCCCAGCTGTCCATCAATTGTTGGTCAGCTTTGAGTAGGGCTTTAGGGAAAACCTTGGAAAAATAATGCATGACATTGTTTCTTTCCATTTCCAGAGTGGGTTTTTCCAGGTACACTTCACCTGTTCTCCACCAGCGCTCCAATAAAGCAACGATTTCCCGCTCCATACCGGTTCTTTCAAATTTGGAATAGGCATTGTTTTCCAGTTTGACCAGGTTCAAATAGATTTCCCGGTGAAGCTCCAAAATGGATTTTCTTTTGGCCTCCGTAGGGTGAGCCGTCAATACCGGGTACACCTGGATTTGCCGAACGACTTTTGCCATTTGATTGGCCGTCAATCCCTGTTTTTGCCAACGTTGAAAGGTTTCGCCCCATGATCCTCTGATGGAAGTACAACCATTTTCATTGATCATCTTCCGACGCATCTGAACCCCTGCATTTTCCTCTACCAGGTTCATCAACTGAAGGTAAATGCTGAGAACCTGAATATGCTTTTCCTCCAACTCTCCGGCTTCCAGTTCGATTTCCATGGATCCTGTTTTTTGGACAACCATTTTTTCCAAATCATGCTCACCAAGCTGTTGCAAGACCTTTTGGAAACATTTGGTTAGAAAATTCATGTCGCGGGTAATTTTTTGGAAAAGGGGGCTGTTAGTAGTCATCATTGAATGTCAATTAGTGTTTTGAAAGTGATCTTATAAAGATAAGCCTAAGTGTCATGGGATAAAAATCAAAGCCAGGCCAATGCTTTTGATTTCATAATATTTTTAAATGCCCTAATGCATTACTTTTTTTAACTAAAATGCCTACATTCAATCGTAATTTTCCTTTGAAAAAATAAATTCATCAAATGAAGTTTCCTGAAGCACCGGCAATTTTAATAATGGGTTGTTTTGATACCAAAGCAGCGGTTTATTCCCGGCTCCGTGAACAAGTCATGGCTTCCGGCGAAAATGTTTTTTGCATAAATGTCGGTATCATGGGCTCTACGAATATTTTCCCCGTGGACCTGGAAGCAGCCCAGGTAGCGGCAAATGGAGGTTTCGCACTGCATGAATTGAGAACCAAAAAAGACCGTGGACTCGCCCTGGAGGTGATGGCTAAGGGTTTGAGAAAGATTCTCTCCGCCTTTTCAGAACAAAACAAGCTCAAAGGGGTGATTGCCATGGGTGGAGGAGGAGGAACCTTCCTGGCGCTTTCTGCCATGAAGGTATTACCACTTGGGCTGCCAAAGCTATGTATTTCTACTCTTGCTACAAAGGATGTTTCTTCCCTGGTGGGTCTGAAGGATATCGTCCTTATTCCGTCAGTCGTGGATGTGGCTGAACTGAACAGCATTATTGTGCCCATCATAGACCAGGCAGCAGCAGCCATTGTGGCCATGGGGAGAGTGAAAGTGACCCAAATGAAGCAAGCGAAAGGTGTCATTGCCATCAGCATGTTTGGCAATACCACAGCATGTGTCAATGAATGTACCCGGATATTGCAGGAGAAGGGATTTGAGGTAATGGCATTTCATGCCAATGGTTTGGGCGGGAAGACCATGGAAGCCCTGATCAGAGAAGGGGTGTTTGATGGGGTCCTGGACCTGACCACCACCGAATTGGCGGATGAACTTTGCGGTGGAATCTTAAGCGCAGGTCCTGACAGGTTGAACGCAGCGGTGGAAATGAACCTGCCTTTGGTGCTGGCACCCGGCTGTCTGGACATGGTTAATTTTGGTTCCAAATCATCTGTACCGGAGCAATACAAGGATAGGCTTTTCTATCAATGGGCTCCGGATGTGACGCTTATGCGAACCAACGAAGCAGAAAATATGGCGATGGCAAAACAAATCGCGAAAAAACTGAACAAAGGCCGGTATAAATCAAAAATAACAGTAATCACTCCGATGAATGGCTTTTCCCAACTGGATGCGCCTGGCAATGTTTTTTTTGATAAGAAAACTACGCTTGCATTTGAAGATGCCCTATCCAGGCACCTGGATCCGGAAATCGCAACGACCCTAATAGCTGCGAATATCAATGAGCAGACTTTTGCCAGGGCGGCCGTCGAACAGCTTTTGGGGATTTTGGAAAGGGTTAAACCTAAATATAAAGACCTGTCAGGTTTTTAAAACCTGACAGGTCTATTTTCAAATAACTCTTCCAAAAAAGCAATTAACTCTTCCAAAGTTTAAAACTTTGGAAGAGTTTTTTGATTGAAAGACTTGATTGTTATTAATAGGCCAGCGGATCGGGTCGCATTTGGAAATGGTACACCTTGCTGGTGGTACCTTTTCCTCCCTCCATGTGAAAAGGTGCCCGGGTACTGATGGTAGCCCAGATTCCCCTTCCTTTCCAACCTGTATCGGGATCATCGATGCGGCCGTCCATCCATTTGGTATAAAATCCCATGGGATAAGGCACCCGCAAGACTACCCATTCTCCGTCTTTTAGCACCAACAGGCCTTCCGATTCATTTCCGGTATTGATAGGTATATTTTCACCCAGACCCAGCGTATTGAACTGATCTACCCAGGTGTAATAGCTGGATTCAGCACTGCCGGGATAGTCCACACCTTTCATCTGGGGAAGGGGTTCCGGGTAGAAGGTCCATCCTTCGGGGCAATGCTGTCCGGTAGCATCAGGTCCATTTAAAGGTCCGTTGCACTTGCTTCTGTCAAAGCTGGCCATGTGCCCGCTGGCAAGGGCCACCCAGGCCACCCCATTCCGGTCAATATCCATTCCTCTGGGTGACCAGCCTTCTATGGGTTCACCGGCCTCATCCAGAGGCAATTCATATAATTCGGTCAGCGCAGTTTCGGAAGGATTATCACCGGGAACTATTCGTATTACAGCTCCGGGATAACCCAGGGAAGAACCCCAGACTGATCCATCCGCAGCCGGAGCCACGGCATAAAGCCCATTGGTGATTCTCTTGTCTTTTGCAGGATCTACCTCCTCATCGGGTTCCACGTAAGCATCTCTCTTTCCATTCCCATTGGTATCCAGGATCAGCGGGGTCCATCCCTGGGAGGCAATTTCATCTCCGGTTTCAAGGTATTTTTTGGTGTCCAGCCAACCTACCGCCTGACCTCCGCCGCTGGTCCAAAGGGTATTGTTTTCGTCTTCGGCAAACATCAGGTGATGGGTGCTGAATCCGGTACTGATGTGTTGGTATGTTTCCGTCTCGGGATCATATACCCCAAGATGACGGCTGGATCGATTTAAGGGAAATACTTTTGCGGAGGGATGATCGGATCCTTCCTTAAAAACCGAAGGATTATCAAAAGGACGAACTGCAGCCGTTATCCATACCCTGCCTTCTTCATCCAGCATGGGGTTATGTACATTGGCTTTGCTGTTCCAGATGGCTTCTTCTCCCCAATAGGGGGAAGCAGCAGGCATCTCCGGGCCGGAGGCAACAGGGGTATTGGGATCTCTTACTGTCAGGGGTACCTTGGACGTGGTATGGTTTACCGGGTCAAGCACGGGAAGGTAATCGGCACTGGCTTCCAGGGCACCATAAATCAGCCCATTGGCATTTACAGTCGGGTTTCTCCTGTCGGTAGAAACCAGATCATGTAAATAAGCCTTGGGGTCCGCCCAGTCCCATTGGGTGATGACCACATTTCTTTCCAGCCCTTCCGGCCTTTTGGGCATTTCAGGAATTTCCCCTTCTTCAATCCGATCCGTCCAGTCGGCAAACATTTTTAAAAAACCTTCTTTTCCCAGCTGATGTAAGGAAGAAGTCATGCTTCCTCCTGCTTGTCCGGATTGCAATCTTCTTTCCCATGCAGCCTCTGAACTTTCAATTTCTCTGAATGAGGGATGAAACTCCCGGGTACCCTTGCTGCCAAGTTGGTGGCAGGCCAGGCAGTTGCCATTTTTGATGTTTCTCAGATATTGGGCCTGATTGGTAATGTTTGGAGCTATGCCGTTTCCTTCAGGACCGGTTCCGGGAAAATGACTTTTATCCGGAACTTCCAATAGCGAAAACCAATACCCGGCAGGGTAATACTCAGCTGCCTCCTTCGGACTTGGTGCTTCTATTGCATTGAGGTCTAATGATTGACCGGGGCTGGCCTTTTCTTTAGGTGAATCCACCAACCCGTAACCCCTCACCCATACATCAAAGCTTGCATCAGGTAATTCGGGTATCAGGTACCTGCCTTCATCATCCGTGACCACGATTTTGGCATAGCGGGTAGGGAGGTCCTGGGTTTCTGCGATAACCCAAACCCCCGCTTCCGGACCGTTGGCTCCGGTAACTACACCCGATATGTCCATTTCGCCCCTGGGAACAATTTCCTTTTCCTCCTGACAAGCCAGCAATGCCAACAGGAATATGAGAAAAACTGCCATTTTTAATGGATTGTATTCTGTCTGTCTGTAAATGCTTTCTTTTGATTCCATAGTAATATTTGGGTTAATCTATTGTCAAAAAACGCCAAGGAGAAATTTCATATAATTTAATCAATTTTAAAAAACCAAACAAAAAAATGGAATAATACCTTTCAAAAGCCGATAGGTTCCTTGAATCAACGGAGCTTTTGAGGTAACTTGCTTTTTTAAACCAAATTTTAAAATAACTAAGCACCATGCCTAACCCCTGGACAGGAAAGGGCAACCCTTACAGCCGACAAGAAGTAAGGGATCGCCTGAAGAAAACCATTGATAATAAAAAAGCCATAATAGCTGCCGGTGCCGGAACAGGTATCAGTGCCAAGTTTATCGAAAAAGGCGGAGCGGACTTGATCATTATCTACAATTCGGGCCGTTTTCGCATGTCAGGTCATGGCTCTACTGCCGGCCTCATGGCCTATGGAGATGCCAATGCGGTAGCCATGGAGATTGGTGAGTTTGAGGTCTTGCCCGTGGTGGAAGAAGTGCCCGTGATTTGCGGCGTTCACGGTTCGGATCCCCGACGAAGGATTTGGCATCACTTACTCAAAGTGAAAGATATGGGCTTCTCGGGAATCAATAATTTCCCCACCCACTGCATCGTAGATGGAAATTTCCGTCAGATATTGGAGGAGACCGGAATGAGCTTTGACAAAGAGGTGGAGATGGTGCGTATAGCCGATAAAATGGATATGTTTTCCATTGTTTACGTGGCCAAACCAGAGGAGGCGATCAAAATGGCGGAAGCCGGTGCGGATGCCATCATTGCCCACGTCGGCACCACCGTCGGGGGCTCCGTGGGGGTTACCGGAGCTTCCTGTACCATGGAGGAGGCGATTGACAAAACCCGTGAAATAATGGATGCCTGCCAATCCATTAATCCGAACTTGTTTTTTTTGACGCACGGCGGCCCGATCAACACCCCAGAGGACGTGCGGCAGGTACTGGATGCTACGGATGTACACGGTTTTGTGGGCGCCTCTTCCCTGGAGCGTATGGGTGTGGAGCAATCCCTGCTGGATCTTACGCGTTCGTTTAAGCAGTTAACGTTGAAAAATTAAGATCTCTCCATTTTAACTATGACGGAATGGAAAAAACTGATTCAAGCCGACCTGAGCCAGCTTGGGTTGGGCGAGGGGGACCAGGTACTGGTTCATGCCTCTTTGAATTCCTTAGGAAAGTTTTCGGACAGGGCAAAAATCGTCGTTAATGCCCTTCTGGATCTGTTGGGACCTGAAGGAACCTTGTTGATGCCTGCATTATCGTATAAGACCGTTACCCCAAAAAATCCATTTTTCGATGTTTTGAAAACTCCCTCTTGTGTCGGCGGCCTGCCGGAGTTTTTCCGCACCTTTCCAGGGGTAGAACGAAGCATGCACCCCACACACTCGGTCTGTGCGATCGGAAAATTAAGCGATTATTTTCTCTCCCAACATTTGCTGGATGATACACCCTGCGGCCCGCATTCTCCTTTTGCCAAGCTTCCTGAAGTGCATGGAAAAATCCTGTTTCTGGGCTGCGGGTCCCGGCCCAATACCTCCATGCATGCCGTGGAAGAAGGCATCAAACCACCTTATCTATTGGGTGCCAGGGTCCTTTATACCTTAAAAGATCAAACCAGAAGAGAGATGTTGAAATCGTATTATACGCATGATTTTGCCGGATTCGAGCAGCGTTACGAGCGGGTGGAAGGACTTTTGGGATCGGATTCCTGCCAAAATGGAAAGGTGCTGCTAGCCGATTCGGTACTGATGGATGCCCGGAGCCTTTGGGAAAAAGGGACCCTCCAATTAAAGAAGGATCCCTATTTTTTTGTAGATAGAAAGGAGTCTTAGTGCCTGCCTACACCGCAGCCACAGCCGCTGTGCATGTACGTTTGGATGCTCTCGTGCCAGGGAAAGGCTTCCTGAAACAGGCGATTTTCCCAGTAAAAGGGCGGTCGCTCCCGGTTAAGGTGGCCGATCTCGTTCATGTTTTCCGTTTCATACAAGCGTCCGTTGATCATGGTATGGGTGATGCTTTCCGAGTGGCGGATATCCGCTAGCGGATTTTTATCCAAAACGATCAAATCGGCCAGTTTACCGGGCTTGAGTGATCCCAGGTCCGCATCCATTCCGATATACCGGGCGCCGTTGATGGTAGCCGCTTTCAATGCTTCGTGGTTGGACATGCCGCCTTGTGCCAGGCTCCACAATTCCCAATGAGCACCCAGGCCTTGCAGTTGTCCGTGACCACCCAGATTAACGGTGACGCCTTTATTCGCCAGATCGGTGACTTGCCGGGAAGTGAGGATATGGCTGTTTTCGTAGGTTTCCTCCGGGACCATCGTGCGGTGACGGGACCGTGCATCGATCATCCCCCGGGGACTGAATCGCAGCAATTTTTCGTTTTCCCAAACGTTTGTTTTCTGGTACCAGTAATACTCTGCGTTGATGCCGCCATAGTTGACAATCAGCGTGGGGGTGTAGCCCACCTCCGTTTGGCCCCAGAGCTCCAACACGTCTTTGTACACCGGTGCGATGGGGATGTTGTGTTCGATGCCGGTGTGCCCGTCCTGAATCATGGAAAGGTTATGGAAAAAGGTGGAGCCGCCCTCGGGCACCACATTCACCCCGAGTTCCCGGGCAGCTTGCAGCACCTGTTGCCGCTGATCCCTTCGCGGCTGGTTATAGGATTTCACGGCTGTGGCACCGAAAGCCTTTGTACGGCGTACCGAAAACCGGGCATCTTCCAGCTTGTTGATGACCGCTTTGAAATCGCCATCCGCCCCATAGAGAATAAAGCCCGTGCTGAAAATCCGGGGCCCTACCAGTGCACCGCTTTGCACCATTTCGGAAAGGGTAAAGACCGTTTCGGTATTGGCCGAAGGGTCGTGGGCGGTGGTCACGCCATAGGCCAGGTTGGCGTACAATTGCCAGTTTTGCTGCACGGTAAGCCCATCCCTAAATGCTCCAATATGGGCGTGGGCATCCACGATGCCCGGCATGATGGTTTTTCCAGCCATGTCGTAAACCAGGGCCCCATCGGGGATGGAAATGGCAGCAGAGGCACCTACTGCCTTGATGGTGGAACCTTCGACGATGACCGTGCCGTTTTCGATTACTTCATCTCCTTCCATGGTGATCAGGGTGGCACCGGTAAAGGCAATGATACCTTCCGGCCGATCGACCGCAGCCTCCAATCCAATTTTTATCGGTTCGGTTTCGGTTTTTTCCTCTTCCAGATCTGATTGGCCCAGAAAATCAAAGTTTTCGTCCAGTCGCTTGCTGTGATAGGCATCCCCCAGCGTCCACAGAATGGTCTCACTGTCTGGAGACCAGTGCAGGTTCAGGCCCGCATCTTCGGATAGTTGGGCCACCGGCAGGGATTTGGTTTTATCATCCAGGTTGACCGTTTGTCCATTGAGTACAAGGGGTGCCAGGTAGGCTTTGTGCAAGTGGATAAAGGCTACCCATTGGTTGTCCGGACTGGGAACCAGGCGGTTGGCGTATTTGGATTCAATGTGCGTGCGCTCGTCCTGTCCATTCAGGTCTACGGATTTCAGGCTTTTGGTCAGGTTTCCGAAGAACTTTCCGCCGGTCTGGAAAAATACACGGTTTCCATCTCGGGTAAATACCGGGAAATCGCCCTCTTCCACCAACTTTTTGGTCTCCCGGGACTGGCGATCCATCAGGTAGATGCCGGGATTTTTGGTAAAGGTGCGGCCCTGATCCAGGTTGCCCGATTCTTTTCGGTAGAGGATCCGTGATCCATCCGGAGAATAGGAGGGGTTTCGGTAGATTCCTTTTTCCTGGCTAAGGATGCTTAACCGATTATTGCTCAAATTCACTTCTTTAATGGCTCCTTTGTTCAGGTCATTCCAGGTTACAAAGAGAATTTTGTCCCCTGTTGGCGAAAAGGCCGGTTCCGCCTCAAAGTCAGTACCCTCCGTAATTCTTCTCGGTTTTCCCTTTGGCAAGTCTTTGATCCAGAGATAACCCAATGCCCGGAATACCAGTTGCCGGCCATCCGGCGAAGTGACCGCATCCCGGATCATGCGGGAGGTGAAGGTCTCTCTTGCGATGGGATGGCTGAAATGAACCCGTTCGGCTACTGGAATAGTCGCGTTTACCGTAAAAGGAATGTTGCTTTGGTCCAGGTTTTCGGTATCGATTTTCTGGATTTTCCCTTTGGCCCAAATCAGAATCTGCCGGTTGTCCGGCATCCAGGCGAATCCGGGGTAAACCCCGAAAATGGCCCAGGCGGTCTGCTGGTCTTTGTTTAGTTCATCATAGACCGGCCATTCTTCGCCCGTTTCCAGGTCGTGGATGTAGAGCACCGATTTGGTTCTGACTCGTTTTACAAAGGCCAGTTTTTTTCCATCCGGAGAAACCTGGGGCCGGGCTGCACCTCCGGGTCCTCCGGTGAGCGTTTCCGTTTCACCTGTTTCAAAATCGTAGCGTTTGATCACATAAATTAGCCCATTGGGATCCCGGTTGTATTCAAAGCTGCCACCTGGAGCCATGTCTTCGCTGAAATAAAGGTACCTGCCATCGGGCGATACACTGGGTTCATTGACATCCTGCTGGTCGTTTTTCCGTTGGGTAAGTTGCAAGCCTTCTCCGCCGGAAATATGGTACTGCCACATTTCTCCGGCACCCAGCGATCGACCGGAGGTAAAGTGTTTTCGGGCCACCAGGTAGTTGCCATCCGGCATCCATACGGCATTATTGAGCAGGCGGAAGGACTCTTTGGTAACCTGACGGGCATCGCTGCCATCGGGCTTCATCACCCAGACGTTGTCCCCTCCTCCGGCATCAGAGGTAAAGGAAATCCATTTCCCGTCCGGGCTAAAACGCGGCTGAACCTCAAAAGGCAAGCCGGATCTCAGGACAGTTGCAGTTCCTCCGGAGATCGGCATGGAGTAGATATCTCCCAACAAGTCGAAAACAATGGTGTTTCCGTCAGGGCTGACATCCAGGTTCATCCAGGTGCCTTCATCGGTAGTAAAGGTTACGTTTTCAAATTCCCAATCTCCTTCGGGCGCGGCTACCTGCCAGTCGGTTTCTTCCTGGGCCAGGATAGGAGAGGTGATGAATAGGAGTATAACTGCTGTTTTGAATAATATGGCACTCATGAAATTCCGGATTATTGATTTGGAGGGTAAAGATAGGGAGAAATTGCTGTTCTGCGATTTTTTTGGTGAACTTGGCGAAGCCGCCAGGTTCCTAATGAAGAAATTCCTTAACTACCCTTTGGTAAGCAGGGTAACTTCATTCAGTAGCTACCATTTATAGATATCGTCAACAGTCATAGCAGAAATTCCGGCCATTAGCTGAAGTCTATTAGAAGTTCGGAACGACCTGAGGATTAACCATGTGCTCGCAATTTACAAACCTAGGGCCACATGGTAAAGTGACAAACAAAAGGGCTTAGTGGAACTGAGAATGGCGGTTAAGCAACACCAGTTACCGGGTTGAGAAGAAACATAAATCCACAAATAAAATGTTACCTTTATAATTATTATGGGAGCAATAGACATAAAACAGGAATTAAGAACGCTGATCGAAAAGGAAAATGACCTTCATGTGTTGGAGGCGATTAAAACCTTACTTATTAAGTCCAGTTTAGACCCGGTGCTTAAAGAAAAACTGACCTCCAGGGCATTAAAAGCCGAAGAAGATATCCGGGCAGGCAGGGTATATACAAGGGAAGAGTTAGAGAAGAAGCTGGACGACAGGTTGGGTCTATGAGGGTAGTTTATACAGACCAATCCCTGGAAAGCCTGGAGGAATCCCTAAAATTTTTGCTGAAGGTCCAAAAGGTTCCTTTAGAAAAAGCATTAGAGATTAGAAAACAATTACTGGACAGGGCAGATGGTCTGATCATCAATCCCCACATGGACCAATATGAGGAATATCTGATGCATTTGGGAAAAGGGCACAGAAGGTTGGTGGAAGGCTATTTTAAGATCATTTACCTGATAGAAGACGGCCTGATATTTATAACGGATTTTTTTGATACCCGACAGTCCCCGGAAAAAATGAAAGGATAACCAACCTCCCGTCAGAATGAACATTGAACCAACGACAGATTTTTCAGATTAGGAGGTCTTTGTCATCAGTCGTCAGCGAAATGTGCTCCTTTTTCATGGCTATTGGCAGATTAATTTTTACGGATACTTTTCAACTTAAAAAGAATAAACTATCTTTATGGTTGTCAGATGGAGCAAAACGTCCTTTGTTTACCTCCCACCAGGCCCAGGAAAGTGGTCAACGGAAAGTCTTAGAATCATTGAAATGGTGGTGCGGGGCCTAAGCATTTTGAATTTATTCATTAGTATTCCTGATGACGAAGGTAAACGACCCGAAAACAACATTAATCAGCGTGCCCTTTTTCCTGATGCTTTGGGGGAAAAGGGGAGTAGTGCTTAAAATTAATCAGTCAAAGGAGGTACTCAATAAATGAAAGGCTGTAAAATGGAAGCACTTTAAACGTATGAGTAGTTGATATGAAAATCACTTAAACAAGAGAAGAAATGCCAAAGGTAAATTTCTATAGGATGGAGCTTATTAAAGTGCGTATACATTATCTGCGTAACTTGACTGGGTTATTTGGATTCAGGAATTGCAGTTATTTAATGTTTTTAGTACCATTTTTTCGCTCCTTTTCTTGCCAGGAGAGGAGTACCGAACAAGGTATTCAGGTCATTGAGTATTCAGTAGATACAGTTCTTATAGACTCAAAGGAACAAATATTGGGTGTTTCAGGGTATATGAATGTTTCCGACCTGGGTGATGATGAAAAATCCTTTTTCCTGTATAATCACCATGATCATTCCATTGACGAAATCGACCTGGATCGGAAAGTCTTTGTGAGATCCTTTCCCCTGGAAGTTGAAGGACCCAATGGGGTAGGTCAGCATATCTATGCTTTGC
The DNA here is from genome assembly GCF_011290685.1 of Cyclobacterium plantarum. GTDB lineage: Bacteria > Bacteroidota > Bacteroidia > Cytophagales > Cyclobacteriaceae > Cyclobacterium > Cyclobacterium plantarum. The sequence goes on along the minus strand of NZ_JAANYN010000002.1, from coordinate 23,536 downwards.
AGTCTTTGAAGGAGAACCTGCTGTTTCTAAAATCCATACCCTTCTCCTCAGTGATTGATAAAAATGGACGTGTAGTTCAAAAGGTCAATTGGCTTACAGCAAAGGATTCTGCAGGAGACCCATTTGGTGCTGTACCGCCGAGAATGGAGTTATTAGTGAACACCGGGGATTGGCGGGTGGTGGGAACCAATCTCGATTTTATGGAAAAGACGGCTTTTTTGGGAATCTTATCAGTCCTGGACAATAGGGTTAAAAATATCGATTTAGATCCAAAGGATTCCTTTACTGATTATTTTTTCAAAGCTGGCATTGTTCCCCGTCCCCCATGGGTATATCTCAATGCTGATGAGAACTATATTTATGTAACCCACCAATATTCTAATGAAATAATCCTCTTTAATCTAAGGGGTGAGCTTGTAAAAGTAGTTGACTACGAACCAAAACTGACGCCTAAAAGGGCTAAATTGCCGAAAATTTTAAATGGTACACGGGAGCAAATTAGCAAGGAGACAAGAAAACTTGGGGAACAAGTCAGTTATGAATCCCCGGTATGGGACAAAGTTAATAGGCGCTATTTTCGATTGTCCAAACAGTGGATTTATGGAGATGGATCTGATGAAACCGCAGCATACCCCAAGGCCAGGGTATTTTTATCGGTGCTTGATGCAGAATTTAACCTCGTTGGAGAAGTTGAACTCAAGGAGCAGTTTATAGCGAATTACAAGTATTTTGCCAAGGATGGGAAACTCTGGATAAGTCAGAATTTTTGGGATGAACTTGGATTTCTTGTCTTTGATCTGTGAGTTTAATGATTCTTTGTCTTTTTATCCTCATTTCGAATAAGCCCTATTGTATCCAGAAAGGATTGATAATCTTTTAATTTCAGTTGTTGCCATCACCTGCCGATAAGTAAAGAACAATATTGGTGTCTAAAATAATACTGTTCCCACTCATCTCTCATTTTTTTCTGAATCTCTAAAGAATTTTATTAATTAACCTTTTCCATATGCACGATCAAATGAGGTAAATCGGCAGGTATCCGGACTACCAGCCGTTTGGGGGAATGATGGATGGTTTCTTGCTTAAGTTGCAAAAAAATACCGGCGAATTTCCCCAGGAAAAGTAATGGGGATTATTGGAATAGGTCTGAATTTGAGTTTGCGCAGGCAGGGAGCTGAATGTCAAACATAGCAGTGCAATTAAGAAGAACCGGCTCATTTTTTTGGGAATCAGTTATAAGAAGGATGAAATCGAATTTTTCAGATAAATAAATCCCGGTAGCAATAAAATACATTTATCGCATTACCTTATTTCTTTATCAACAATTTGTCCCCAAAATACCCTGGTACCTGTATGTCAATACCCAAGCCCGCCTGCACCTTTGGGTGATGAACCGCTACGGTCGGTACCTGCAAAAACTTGGACCGCATGCAGCCCTTTTGCGCTGAAATGGTTGCTATTTACTTGCATTTACTGCACTTGTTCCTTGCTGGTAACTTTTACTGGAGCGTGTTTTCCTGATAGGGTTGGCTGATCTTGTGCGGGTTCGCATAATTGGAGAGAGTCGTCAAACTGGTACCGGTGATTTGCATGCGCTGTCATCCACGTTACCAAAAAGCGTGGGCAAAAAAAATCCCCGGCTGTACCGGGGATGGTTGGTGGTTTTTATTGAATAAAAAAAGCCGTCTATGCTTTTAATTTAGGCTCCCAGCCTTTTTCGTATTCTCGTTTCCAGAGCTTGCTGGCTTGTTTGCTATTTTTGATGTGCCCGTTAGAGGAATCGCATTCCAGGATTTCCCCGGTTCGGGAAGCGATATTCGCAAGGTGACACAGCAGCACACTTTTAGCACCTTCGTCTATGGGGCTGTTTTGTTCCTGTTTTCCACGGATGGCTTCAAAGAAATTGACCACGTGCAGGGTGGACATGTCGCCGCCACCGCCAAGGGCAGTTCCCGCCTCGCTACCACCGGACTCATTGGTTTTGACCACTTTTCCACTGCGGTCAAATTGTTTGTATCCGCCGCGGTCTACATATACCGAACCATCCGTACCATAGATAACCGTACCTCTTCCCGGTCCATAGGTGTTGTGGCCGTTTCGGCTTTTGCCATCCCACTGAATGGTGCGGTTACCGGAAAATTTAAATACCGCATCCATGGTATCATACATTTCCCATCCATCATTGGGCCAGTGGTATTTGCCGGAGTCGACCATTACTTTCTCTGGAAAATCTACCTGCAGGGCCCATCGGGCTACATCTATTTCGTGGGTGGCGTTGTTACCGGATTCTGCTGTTCCATAATCCCAGCCATACCAGTGCCAGTTGTAATTCCAGGTATCGTCGGTATATTCTCTTCTGGGGGCAGGCCCTTGAAACAGTTCCCAATCCAAACCTTGCGGCGGGGCTGCTTTTGTCTGGTTGGGGACTTCACCTCTGGCGGAGTTATAAAAGGCGGTAGCCTTGTATACATCACCTATGGCACCATCATGAATTGCTTTGATGATTTCAATACTTTCCGGTGCGGAGCGTTGCTGATTACCCATCTGTACCACTTTCCCGTATTGCTTTTGGTAAGCGACCAACAATTCTCCTTCATAGGGATTGTGGCTACATGGTTTTTCTACATATACATGCTTGCCAGCTTCCAGGGCCAACCAGGTTCCGGGCGCATGCCAGTGATCCGGGGTCGCGTTGATCAGTGCATCCACTTCCTGGTCTTCAATGACTTTCAGGATGCTGTTTTCCAGCTTTGGTTTGTAATCTATGTGTTTTTCAAAATTTTTAGCAGCCCTTTCTCGCTGGGATTGCATGACATCACACAAGTACATCAAATTTACATTACTGGACTTTAATCCAATCGGACTGTAGAATGCGCCCAATCTTCGGCCCAATCCGGCAATGGCGATATTTAATCGATCGTTTGCGCCAAGAATTTTGCCATAACTTTTGGCAGAAAATCCAACAGCTCCCAGGGCGGAAATGCCCATGGTGGTCATGGCGGATTTTTTGATAAAATCTCTTCTGCCATTTGTTTTCTCAATCATAATTATTATCAGGTTAGTTGATATGTTGACTTTGTTTTTTACTTTTTATTTAACCAAAAATACTTCTTGCCAGCCCAATTTCCAAACCCCTCAATTCAGCCAGACCCCTCAGTCTGCCTATGGCAGAATACCCGGGGTTGGTCACTTTTCCCAAATCATCCAACATCTGGTGGCCGTGATCCGGTCGCATCGGAAGCGATTTTCCCCGCTTTTGCTGCAGTTTGATAATGGCTTCTACCACATCTGCCATGGGTACATCACCTTCCAGGTGGTTGGCTTCATAAAAATTACCCTCCTCATCCCTCTGGGTGCTTCTCAGGTGGATAAAGTGTATGTAATCCCCATATTTTTCCACCATTTCCGGCAGTTTATTGTCAGCCCTCACCCCCAGCGAACCGGTACAAAAGGTAAATCCATTGTATGGACTGTCATTGCCCTTGAGGATTCGGTCATAGTCGGCGGCTGTACTGACCACCCTGGGTAGCCCAAAAATAGGGTAGGGGGGGTCGTCAGGATGAATGCAAAGGAAAACCTTGTTATCCTCTGCTACAGGTACAATCTCACTCAGAAAGGCATTCAAATTATTCCCCAAAGTAGCCGCATCTATACCATCATAAGTATTCAGGGCTTCCTGAAAATCTGCTACGGAATAGCCTGCCTCTGCTCCAGGCAGCCCGGCAATGATGGTGTTTACCAGTTTGTCCTTATCCTCACTGCTCAAGGACTCAAAATGCGTTTTTGCCATTTGAAGCATTTCTTCCGGGTAGTCCTTAGCTGCACCGGGACGTCTTAAAATGTGCACATCGAAAGCCGCAATGGCCTTCATTTCAAATCGCAAAGCCCGTGAGCCATCAGGTAACAGATAGGCCAGATTGGTCCTGGTCCAGTCAAGAATGGGCATAAAGTTATAACAAACGGTATGGATCCCTTCTGCTGCCAGGTTACGTATGCTGTCCTGATAATTTTTTATGTATTGTTCAAAATTTCCCGATCGGGTTTTGATGTTTTCGTGCACAGGTACACTTTCCACCACAGACCAGGAAAGACCTGCTGCTTCGATTAGCTTTTTGCGTTCCCGAATGGCTTCCCTGGGCCATACTTCCCCATTGGGAATCTGGTGCAGGGCAGTTACTATGCCAGTGGCACCCGATTGCCGGATATCGGCCAGACTTACCGGGTCATTGGGACCATACCAACGCATGGTCTGTTCCATCATTATTGGGTTATCGACTTTGCTCATACTCCTGAAAATGCACTGAAGCCCCCATCTACTTCGATTATGGTTCCTGTTACAAACTTTGACGCTTCGCTGCTCAGCCACTGCACCGCTCCGAAAAGTTCTTCTGGCTTACCAAATCTGGCCATGGGAGTGTGGTCCTTGATCAGCTTTCCTCTCTCAGTCAGGCTGCCATCCTTATTGGTCAGCAGGCGCTCATTTTGTGCGGTTAAAAAGAATCCCGGAGCCACTGCATTGACACGAATCCCTTCTCCGTATTTTTTAGCAAATTCTACCGACATCCATTTGGTCATGTTGTCAATGGCCGCTTTGGCGGAGGCATAACCCATTACCCTTGTCATTGGACGGCTGGCTGCCATGGAGGAAATATTGATGATAGAAGCTTTTTTATTTTTGATCAATAGCGGTAAGAAAACCTTGGTTGGCAAAAAAGTACCCATGTAATTCAGATCCATGATGGACTTGACCGCCTCTGAAGAAAGATCTGTAAAAAATTGATCTGGCATTACCGTGGCTCCCGGCATATTGCCACCTGCCGCATTGATCAGCCCGTCAATTTGATCGAAGGATTTTTCCAATTGCTCTTTGACCTGGATGACTTCTGCTTCATTGGTAACATCGGCTACTGCTGGAAAGGCAAAGCCTCCCTCATCCTTTATTTCTTTTACCAGGTCGTCCACTTTTTGTTGGTTACGGCCCAGGATGATCATCTGGGCACCTTCCCTGGCCAGGTGTTTGGCCATGGCTTTACCCAAAACTCCTGTACCTCCACTGATAATGATTACTTTGTTTTTTACTGAGAATAGTTGAGACATAATTCTAAAAACGTTATTGTTGGTATTTGACTAAAGAGAAACTCCCCTTTTCCAAGGTATAAAATCGTCCTGGTTTAACAAAACAGCTTTGGCCTGGACCTTTCCACTGGCCACCTGAATGATGTATTCCAATAATTCATCTCCCATTTCTTCAATGGTTTTTTCTCCGGAAATAATCCCTCCTGTATCCACGTCAATGATATCCGGCATCTTTTCGGCCAATTTATGGTTGGAAGAAACCTTGATGACAGGAGTTACCGGATTACCGGTAGGCGTGCCCAAACCGGTGGTGAAAAGAATGATGTTAGCTCCTGATCCGGCCATGGCAGTGGTACTCTCCACATCATTACCAGGTGAGCATAGCAAACTGAGTCCGGGTTTGGTAGCTATTTCGGTATAATCCAAAATATCTTCTATGGGTGAGGTGCCTCCTTTTTTTGCAGCGCCGGCTGATTTGATCGCATCGGTGATCAATCCATCCTTGATATTGCCGGGACTGGGATTCATGTCAAAGCCGGAGCCTACTGCTTCAGCAGATGCGGCATAAGCCCGCATGAGTTTTACAAATTTTTCCGCTTTCTCATCGCTGGTGCAGCGGTTGATCAATTCCTGCTCTACCCCGCACAATTCGGGAAATTCCGATAAAATGGTTTTACCTCCCAGGGCAGCCAGAATATCGGATACCTGCCCGAGGCTTGGATTGGCAGAGATCCCTGAAAATCCATCCGAGCCTCCACATTCCAAACCTATGGTTAGTTTACTGAGTGGAGCGGGTTCTCTTTTTAATTGATCTGCCTCAGCCATTCCTATAAAGGTAGACTGAATAGCACGGGTAAGCAACTGGGTTTCCGTTCCTTCTTCCTGCTGCTCCAGAATGATGACCGGCTTTTTAAAATCAGGATCTATTTTGGCCAGCTTTTCTTTCAGGATGGCCGGTTGGGCATTCTGGCAGCCCAAACTTAGGATGGTCGCCCCTGCCACATTGGGATTATTGATATAACCTGCAATAAGCGCACACAAGGCTTCTGAATCCTGCCGGGTTCCCCCACATCCTCCATTGTGGGTCAAAAATTTGATACCGTCGATATTTTTAAAAAGCTTTTGCTCTCCGCTTTGTTCTAAAGTCTCTATACCCACCTGCTGCAAACCTTCTTGGTTTCCCTGCAGATAAAGTTGCTTCATTTCTCTAACAAATGATTTATAGGGGTTGGGCCTGGCAAAGCCCAATTCTTCCACAAATGCCTGTTTCATGATGTCCACATTCCTGTTTTCGCAAAATACAAGCGGAACCACCAGCCAGTAATTGGCCGTACCCACCTGTCCATCAGGTCGGTGGTAGCCATCAAAGGTCCTGTTTTTCCAGGAGCTGACATCAGGTGCTTTCCAGGAAAAGGGCTTTCTTTTACCGGTATAGGGGGCTGTTTGGTGCGCAATGTTTTCGGTGGTAATTACCTCGCCTTTGGCTATCGGGATTACCGCTTTTCCTACAATAATGCCATACATGTATATTTTATCCTCCGGATCCATCTTTTGCATGGTAAATTTGTGTTTGGCAGGAACATGGCTGGCCAGCAGGATTTCTTTTCCCTCGAACTGGACCTTTTCACCTTTCTTTAAGTCGGTTAGGGCCACCAGAACATTGTCTTCAGGATGAATTCGTAAAACTTTATGCAACATTTCGAATATTTGATTATCTTGAGCAATCGATTGCACAATTTAGAAATAAATTAAAAGAAAAGAGGCGAAGGGCTTCTTTTTTTTTAAATCACGGTTAAATTTGACGGATAAACAACAGCTACCAAATAACCAAAAAGGTAAATGCGTAAACGGATAGTCACTTTAGGGGAGGTCATGATGCGGTTTTCTACCCCGGGACACGAAAGGTTTATTCAGGCCAGGAATTATGATGCGGAGTTTGGCGGTTCCGAAGCCAATGTGGGTGTTTCCCTGGCATATTGGCATCAGGATGTGTCCCTGATCAGTGCCTTACCTGCGAATGATATGGGGAGGGCAGCACTTCGCTTTCTGAAAACCGCTGGCATTGATACTTCCTACATAGATACCCAAGAGGGCCGGATGGGTTTGTATTTTTTGGAAAATGGGGCCATGCAACGGTCATCAAAAATCATCTATGACAGGTTTGACTCCGTTTTTTCTCATCATGATGGACAAAATATGGATTGGGACCAGGTTTTCAAAGGGGTGGACTGGTTTCATTGGTCAGGAATTACCCCTGCCGTATCTGCCAAGGCTGCTTCATTGTGCTTAAAGGTGCTTCAGGCTGCCAAAAGGAACGGTGTGATGGTCAGCGGAGACATCAATTACAGGAGAAATTTATGGCGATATGGCAAGTCACCATTGGATATCATGCCTGAATTGATTGCGCATAGTCAGGTAATCATTGCCGGTTTGACGGATTTGGCCAACTGTATGGATATCCATGAATCGGACTTTGCGTATGCCTGTGAAAAAGCAAAAGCACTGTGTCCATCTATTCAACTTGTTGCCACCACAGAGAGGGATTCACTTTCGGCTTCCCATAATAAATTGAAAGGCACCTTGTGGACCGAGGAAAGATTGATACAATCCAAAACATATGACATGCCCAATATCGTGGACAGAATTGGCGGTGGTGATGCTTTTATGGCAGGACTGATTTATGGGTTAATGCACCGAAACAAAGAGCAAGCCCTTGAATTTGCCGTTGCCGCATCCGTTTTAAAACATTCTGTTCCCGGGGATGCTAATTTTGTATCTGTCGAAGAAGTGGATCAGCTGGTAAAAGGGGAAAATGTAGGTAGATTGTTGCGCTGATCCAGAAATACAAAGTAAAAAAACAGTATGTTGTACAATTAATGAAAACCAAAATAATTCCACAATAAGTATGTTGAAAGTTATCATGAATAAATCCGTAAGTTATCTGGGGATGCTGTTTCTTGCAGCTATTTTAATAGGTTGTTCCAAACCAGGCGGAGTAAGGATATTGAAACTTGGGCATGGACTGGATACGAGTCATCCAGTACATGAAGCTATGTTATATTTGGCGGAAAAGGCCAAAGAGAAATCCGACGGGAAAATGATTGTGCAGGTTTACCCCAACCAGCAGTTGGGCACGGAAAGGGAATTGGTAGAGCTGTTGCAAATCGGGAGTCTTTCCATGACCAAAGTATCTACTGCAGCCATGGAGGGATTTGCGCCAGAAATAAAGATACTTGGGCAGCCTTACCTTTTCAGGGATGATGCGCACCAGGCAAGGGTTTTGGAAGGTCCAATTGGTGAGCAATTACTGGCCGCAGGAGAAAAATACTGGCTGAAGGGACTCTGTTTCTATGATGCGGGCAAAAGAAGTTTTTATACCATCAATACCCCTGTAGAAAAGCCTGAAGATATTCAGGGCCTCAAAGTAAGGGTAATGGAAAGTCCTACTGCAGTAAATATGGTCCAGAGTTTTGGGGGATCACCTACTCCGGTATCGTTTGGTGAACTTTATACCGCATTACAACAGGGGATCGTAGATGGCGCAGAGAACAATCCACCGAGTCTGGTGACTTCCCGGCATTATGAAGTATGTAAGTACTATTCCCTTAACGAACATACGGCCATTCCGGATATGATGATCGTCAGTACCAAGGTATGGGATATATTATCGGAAGAAGAAAAGATTTGGCTTCAGGAAGCAGCTGACGAATCAGCAGTTTATCAATTCAAACTTTGGGAAGAGTCTGTAGCAGAATCCATGAGGATACTGGAGGAAGCCGGGGTTAATATTTCCTATCCCGACAAGGAACCTTTCAGGAAGGCAGCTGAAAAGGTCTATGAGACCATGAAAATTAATGATCCCGAAATGTATGCCTTGGTGGAAAAAATCAGAGAATATTGAAATATGGAGAATTATAAAGTAAAAATCGATAAAGGGGTTGCCATTTTGTTGATGATCATTATGGGAGCCATGGTATTGAATGTGAGTTGGCAGGTTTTTTCCCGGTATGTCATCCAATCGCCAAGTTCATTTACAGATGAATTATCCAGATACCTACTGGTATGGCTGGGTATGCTGGGGGCTGCGTATGTAGCCGGTCAGGACAACCACCTGGCCATAGACCTGCTGCCCACCAAGCTGAAGGGAGAAGCACATAGAAAATTAATGATTTTGATCCGGGTGGTGATCGTGCTTTTTGTCCTTCCTGTCATGATTCTGGGAGGGGCCAACCTGGTTTTTATCACCTATACCCTGGAGCAAAAATCAGCTACGCTTCAACTGCCCCTTGCCTATGTCTACACCATGATCCCCCTGAGCGGTCTTTTGGTACTTTTTTACCAATTGGTAGGCCTGAAAACCTTAATGAATAAATCAAAAGCCCAAATTTAATCGAAATGGAAGAATATTTAAGTATACTCATATTAGTAGTCAGTTTCATTACCCTGATGGGCATTGGGGTACCGGTAGCCTGGGCACTGGGCTTTTCCAGTTTTTTGACCCTTACCGTTACCATTGCCACAGTACCTTCCGCCACCACCATCGCCCAAAGAATGGGGGTGGGTTTGGATAGTTTTGCCCTCCTGGCCATTCCTTTTTTTATCCTTGCAGGAGAGATCATGAATAAGGGAGGCATTGCCAACCGGTTAATTAACCTGGCCAAAGCCATGACTGGACGCTTGCCTGGTGGATTGTTATATGTAAATGTGATTGCCGCCATGCTCTTTGGTGCCATTGCAGGTTCTGCTGCTGCGGCAGCTTCGGCTATTGGTGGGATTTTGGGGCCAAGAATGGAAAAAGAGGGCTACCCAAGAGAGTTGGGCGCTGCAGTCAACATTACATCTTCCACTACAGGATTGATCATACCGCCTTCAAATGTACTGATCGTATATTCCCTGGCCAGTGGAGGAGTATCTATTGCTGCCTTATTTGTGGCAGGCTATATTCCGGGATTGCTCATTGGTATGTTTTTGATGATCACAGCTGCTATATTTATTAAAAAACACAATCTTAAGGGAGGGGAAATCACCAGCCTGAAGGAACTGTCAAAAAAGTTTCTGGCAGCTTTCCCCAGCTTGATGCTTTTGGTTGTGGTAATAGGAGGTATTGTAATCGGCGTTTTCACAGCAACAGAGGCATCGGCCATAGCGGTGATTTACACCCTGGTCTTGTCTTTTATTTATGGAGAAATCAAAATAAAGGACCTTCCTGGCGTTTTGTTGAAATCTTCTGAAACAACAGCCATTGTGATGTTGCTCATCGCTACTTCCATGAGCATGTCCTGGGCCATGTCCAGCGAGAACATTCCTCAGTCCATAAGTGCTGCCTTATTGGCTCTTAGTGACAATAAATTCGTAATTCTGATCATGATTAACCTGATCCTGTTGTTTGTAGGGACCTTTATGGACATGACTCCCGCAGTACTTATTTTTACGCCGATTTTTCTTCCGGCTGTAGTTACATTGGGCATTGATCCGGTACACTTTGGGATCATGATGGTACTAAACCTTTGTATAGGAATCTGTACCCCACCGGTGGGCTCCGTGTTGTTTATAGGAGTAGGGGTGGCCAGAACCAGTATTGCCAAGGTATTTCTTCCCTTGTTACCTTTTTTCCTGGCCATGATTCTCGGATTGCTGGTGATTACACTCGTTCCGGAGCTGACGCTGTGGCTTCCCGGTTTATTTGGATTATAAAAATGCGTTCGAATCAATCAAAAGCCGCTGAATAATTTTTTTCCAGCGGCTTTTTTAGTTTTTCATAAAAAGTCCGTTTCGGGTGGGGGACTAATGGCTATGTTAACTTAATTTTGAAGGACCTGACCGTGCATTTTATGTATTACGGAAGGATGAGGTGTTGGAAGAGGAACAGGATTTTATTACGATTTACCCTGTGCGGATGGTTCAGAAATAAATTTTGCGGTATAAGCATTGTTGCTTGTTGTTTTACGCAAATTGCCTCATTTCTGGTAAAAGGCTGGAATACGCTCTATGGATTCCGGGGAAAATAAATGGTGGAATTTTTGAGGTCTGTGTTAGGAGTTGTATTAAAATGGAAATGCATGGATCGGTAATAGGTATGAATGCCCTTTCAAAACCAAATAAAAATCGCCTTTTTCTAAAAATAATTTCTAATTTAGGAGCCTTAGCCTTTACCAAATAAATCCATGAAACTATCCATCAGCACCTTCTTTGGTGACTTTCAAATTCCTTTACTTGCCCTGACAATTGTAGGGTTTCTTTTTTGCAGCGGATGCCAGGCGGAAAAAGATCAGGCCGCTTCAGCCTTTTCCCTGCAAATAGAGCAACTTACTTCAGGCACAAAGCATCATTTTTTTGGTTATATCGGGCAATGCCAGACCATACCCTGGAATGAATCGGGGCAATACATCCTGGGAATGGAGATTGACACCATCAGCCGGATGCCCGGACCAGATGAACCTGCGACGATTTTTGTAATAGACACAGAGGATGAAAACAACATTATTCCCCTTGATCAAACCTACGCCTGGAATCCACAACAGGGAACCATGTTTTACTGGAATCCTCTAGCTCCTGAAACTCAATTTTTTTTCAATGACAGAGATCTCGAAACAGGTAAAATTTTCACTGTAATTTATGACATTAGGGAAAGGAAACGTATAAAGGAATACCGGTATGAAGACAGTCCTATTGCAAACGGTGGTGTTGCTGCCAACGGATCGGCCTGGCTAGGAATAAATTATGGAAGACTTGCCAGATTGAGGCCTGTAACTGGTTATCCCGGAGTGCCAGACTGGTCTGAAGAAGAAATTGCCCCAAAAAACGATGGGATTTTTACAGTTGATGTGAAAACCAGCGAAAAGAAATTATTGGTTTCTTACCATCAATTAGATGAAAAGATCAGAGAATCAAATCCGGATTTGCAGCACAGCGGTCTCTTTATCAACCATACGCTTTGGAACAGAAATAGTGACCGAATTTATTTTTTTGCCCGTGCCGGATGGGGTCCGGGAGATGACAGTAGCAATCGGGTTAATGTTCCAATTACCATCAATTCAGATGGAACGGGGTTAACCTTCCATAGTATTTTTGTTGGGGGACACCCGGAATGGGATGAAGGAAATATTCTGATAGGAAGCGCCCCTGATGATTTGGGGAAGAAAAGGCAAGTGCTATACGATGTGGAGCATAAGCAAATCCAGGGATACATGGGTGACTCAGTTTTGTTTCCCAACCCGGAAGGAGATATTTCCCTTTCTCCGGATGCGAATTGGTTTGCAAACGGATTTGGAAAAAATGGTAAGAACTATTATACCATTTTAAGGCGAAATGATGGTGTATGGGCCAAAAGTGAAGGGATTGATAAAGGAGATTTCAGCGGTGATATCCGGATAGATCCTGCACCTAGATGGAACCGTACCAATGATGCCATTCTGGTTCCCGGAATTGCTCCCAATGGGACCAGGCAGATGTTTCTGATACAAGTATTGTCGAACAAAATTTAATAATATTTTTTTTCTGATATCAGTTCAAAATCAGGTAACTACATTTCACCAATAGGAGGAAATGGTTGCTGACATATAAAAAAAACCCGGAAGGAATTTCCGGGTTTTTGTAATTGTGAATAGGCTGATTTTAATCTTCTGTACTGCTGTGGTTTCCATCTACCGTGGTAAGTGGTGGAACATTGTTTTCGAAACCTGAGTATCCTTTGTTTTGATTAATAATACCCTGAGTATTGGTATTGATGGCATCGGCAGGAACAGGCCATAGCACATGGTAAGGGCTATAGGTATACGTATCTCCATGGCGTGTAAATACCCCTTTGTTGTAGAAGTCGGTAAATTCCATGATCCTGTCATACAGGAAATTTTCTTCGGAGAAGTTATCTATGGAATAGGTTTTTCCATTGTAGGCTTGAATACCGGTATTGGCAAAAATATAAGCCATACGGGTCAGTTCCGTTTTTCTGGGTTCTTCATAGTAGAGTTCTCTCGCTCTTTCATCCAGAATAGTCCCTATGTTCATCTCTTCAGGACCATATGGGGCGGCTCCGGCACGTGTTCTCACCGCATTTACATCTGCAGCAGCATTGGCCATATCCCCCTTCCATACATAGGCTTCAGCCCGAAGAAGATAAGTTTCTGCCAGTCGGAATATGTACCAGTCACTATGTCCACCAGAAGGTCGGATATTTTGAGGTTCGGGAACGAATACCTTGTAGTGTGGCCAGGAAAACCAACTTCGGATGGTATCTACTACCAATACAGTACCTTCATCATTTCTGAATTGAAGCGGTTCTCCATAATACTCATCCCCAAGTTCGACCAGAGCTGGATTATTGTAGACCAGATCGGTCATGTCCATCCAGTTTCCGGGGGCATGTCTCAGGTCATTTTCATCGTCCCAAATCATGCTTTGGTGGTACCAGGTACCTCTCAGACGTCCAATGCCCCGACCATAGCGGGTTACATGGTCAATCTCTATGCCTGGTTGATCTATGGTTCCCCGGTTACCATTAGGCGTATTGATATTGGTGATCCAGAAGGGAACAGCCTGACGCATGGATGACATCCCGCCGGAATTTCCATCGGTATCCAATCTGTCCATTACCATCAATATGGCTTCGGTATTGGCGTTCAAGGATTTGTTTTCAGGACGATGCAAGTCCCAGATCAGGTTTCTGTCCGGGTCGTTACCGGTAGAACCAAATCTTTCTGTCATAAGGGCATGGGTACCTCCGTCAATCAGGCGACTCGCAGAAGCAATGGCATCATCAAATTCACCCAGGGCAAGGTTTACCTTGGTTAGCAGGTGTTGAATGGCTCCCTTTGGAACTTGTCCGCGGTCCATTACTTCCGGAACCCAGGGCTCTGCCCACTCCAGGTCTTCCTTCATTTTCCGGAGGATGACTTCTCTATCTGTGGAATAAAAATCAAGCCTGGGCTCAAGGATTTCTTCCAGAATCAAAGGCACATCTCCGAACTGATTGGTTAGCCGGTAATAGCGCAGTGCACGGTGAAAATAAGCAGTACCCAGAATGTGGTTGCGTTCAGCCTCCGATTCGTAATCAGTAGGATCATCGATCCTGGAGATAACCGTATTGGCGTATTTAATGCCTTTAAACCCTTCATACCAATACCAGCCAATTTTGTTGGTGTTGACACTGTTCAGGTTGGCATCAGGCGTGATCAGCAGGTTCATGTCCTGTGCAGGTCCGGATTTATCCGTGGTACCCTCAACAGCCACTTCAGTGAATATGTGCTCCGTTAATATGGGAGGTCCGTCACCGGTATACTCGTGACGCATGTTGCGTTCACAGGCTACCAATGCTCCCCAGAGTCCACTGGCAGCGTTAAAGGTGTTTTCCGGTGCGTAAAAGGAGAGCGGCTTGGGCTCCAACCAGGATTCATCACATCCTGTGGTAGTTAACATCATACCTGAAGCCAGCAGGCCCAAGTAAAATGAAGATCTTTTTATGTTTATTCTCATGATTAATTCTTTTAAATAGTCAACCATTAAAGCGTCAAATCAAGTCCCAGGGTAAAAATCCTTGGGGTTGGTCCGCCAGACTCTGGGTCCCAGAAGTTCATTTCAGGGGCGTAAAAGCCAACGTTGCGAACATTCATGTACAGCCTTAAATTCTCAATTTTTGCCCTTTCCAGAATGGTTTGAGGAACTGTATAGGCCATGGAAATATTTTCCAACCTTACGAAAGACCTGCTTTGGTACACATTGAATCCGCCGGCACCGCCTTCACTGGAATACAATCTAGCCCATTCATTGCTGGGATTTTCCTCGGTCCAATAAGGAAGAATATAGGAATTGGATCGGTCCAGAAAGCCTTGTCGGTTTTTCCTCTGGTTAAAAGTTCCAATATGGCCCAAATAGGCATACATCATGAAGGATACATCAAAATTTTTCCAAATTTTAAATTCATTTCTCCAACTCCACCTTGACCTGGGTTCAGAGAATCCCAGAAACTGCCTGTCGGCATTGGTGTATAATCCGTCTTCATTGACATCTTCGATTTTAAAATCGCCTGGCTTTACCCCATAATCGCTGGCCTCATCGGCTTCGGGCGTTTGCCAAATGCCATCGGTTTTGTAATCCCATACAGCATCTATGGCCCGGTCTATAAACCAACGGTTACCGATATCGTCCAATTCTTCCCCATTCTCATCCAGGTCACCGTATAGGCTGACAATGCGGTTACGGTTCATTTGGAAATTAAGGCTGGTCCGCCAGGTCACATTGGAGCGGTTTACCAAGAGGCTGTTTAAGCTGACTTCGACACCCCGGTTTCTTACTTCACCCAGGTTGTCATACACAAAATTAAATCCCAGAATATCCGGAAGACTTCTTTCTACCAAAAGGTCAGTGGTGGACATGTCATATACTTCAATGGTACCATCCAGTATACTGTTGAACAAGGAGAAATCCAGTCCCAGGTTGGTGGAAGTGGTTTTTTCCCAGCGCAGGTTTGCATTTTGCATGGTGTTTACATACAACTGGCTGACAAAATACAATTCCCCACTGGGTCTTTGGTAGAAGTATTTTCCGGTCTGCAAATCCGACAGGGCCGCATAGCGACCTATGTCCCGGTTACCATTTACTCCCCATGAAGCCCTTAACTTACCATAGTCAAGCCAGGGAATATTGACGAAGTCTTCATCCGTAAATACCCAGCCAAAAGCCGCTGAAGTAAAGGTAGCTCTTGGATTACTTTGGCCAAAGGCAGAATATCCATCCCTTCTAACGGAAAGGGTGGTGATGTATTTGTCGGATAAGGTATAAATCACCCTTCCCATCAATGCATCGGCGGTATGCTGCTGATCATTGCTTGAAATGATGGGATTGATACCCGCGCCGATATTGTGGTAACCCAATCGGTCATGTGGCTCGAAACCAACATTTTGCATGGAATTGTCCCAACTCTGGAATTTTTCCGCATTAGCCAAAAGTGTCACATCGAAATTATGGATGTTGTTGAAATTTTTATTCCAGCTCAGGATATTATCCACCTGCCAGAAATACACTTTTCTTTGTTGCCTGCTGGCCCTTCCGCCCATGTTTTCAAAATCCTGATGGGCAGCCATTTCATGGTTGTATCGCTCATAGAATTCATACCTGGGAGTGAAATTCGTTCTGAACTTGATACCAAAGGGCAGTTCTATAGCTGCAAATAGGGTAGAGTTGATGGTGGTTTCCTTTTGCAGGCGATCGGTAAAGCTGGGTGTATAATAAGGATGGCGACCACCACTTACCTCTTCATTTGGCCTGAACCTCAGACTGACACCATCTTCAAGAAATGGTTCACCCCATGGAGATAGGTTGGTCATATCTCCCCAGTTTACAGGGATCTGGCTTTCATCCCTGTCCGCAAATTGGGTGTTCATTCCTACGGTTAACCATTCGTTGACATTCCCCTCTATGTTGAACCGGCTTCTGACGGTAGTAAATTTATCCCCAACGACAAGCCCTTCGTTGTCCAGGTAACCCATGGACCAATAATACCTAAAGTCTTCACTTCTACCAGAAAGGCTGACAGTATGATCCTGGCGCAGGCCATTCTGAAACATCATATTGTACCAATTTACACTTTCCCCCGCTTTGTAGTTGGCTATTTCCAGAGGTTGCATGTTCAGTCTTTGCAACCAGACTGTTTCCGGGTCGCCATCAGAACCGTCATAATTCAACCAGGTTTCCAAAGAAATGTCAGAAGGGAGGGTGTTGGGATTGGAAAAGCGGTAAGGTTCGAATCCTCCGGCGTTGATACTTTCCATCACATCTTCCCTCCAGGACAAAAAGCCCTGAGGACCGTAAACAGGCTCATTTTTGGCCATGGTAGCCATTCCCCAGTTGGTATTGATTTTAACCTGAGGTTTGCCTAAAGCTCCCTTTTTGGTGTTGACCAACACAACCCCGTTGGCCGCTTTTGCTCCAAACACAGCCGCCGAGCTGGCATCTTTCAGCACATCGATGCTTTCGATATCATTTGGGTTGATATCCGCTAACTGCCCATAATAAATGGCCCCATCCAATACGATTAGCGGACTTGACCCGGCATTGAGTGAAGTTCTACCCCTCACTTCCAGGCTACCACCACCTTTTGCATCCGTATTCAAACCAACATTCAGACCGGCAATGTTACCCCGAAGTACATCCTGTACTGAATTGGGGTTTTCATTTTCCAGCCGGGTAGCGGTAACAGAAGAAACCGCTCCGGTTAAATCTCTTTTCCTTGCCGTACCATAACCAATGACGACCACCTCTTCCAGAGAAGCGGTATCCATTAGAAGTGTGACATTGATTTCGGATTGGTTTCCTACGGTTATAGTTTGTGATACAAATCCAACATAGGAAAAGGTCAAATCCGCCCCTTCTGGTACCGACAAGGAATAACTGCCATCAATGTCCGTCACAGTGCCTGTTCCGGTTCCGGCTATAAAAACAGTAACGCCCGGAATTCCTTCGCCGGATTCATCGGTGACCACACCCGATACGGTAACGTCTTCCGCCCTGGGATTCGCCAAAAGGCGGGTTTCCTCCCGGGGCTTCTCAAATGGCTCATTTTTAGCCATGTTTGCCGCAAAAGTGTTTGCGGCAAACAACAGGCTGAGACAAAGACCAAGACCTAAATGGCCTATCCCTTTGACGCCTGACATTTGTAAGCATTCTTTCATTTTTTTTGGGTTAGAATTAATGAATAATTGTTTTGTTTTCAGGCTTTTGACCCTGTATATCAGCTTGAAAAATATTCCTATCCAAGCCAATAATCGCCTAACATAAGGATATTTTATAGACAATGCAATCGGTTTCATTAATATAATAATGGGTTGCGATAAAAAATTATATTTTTATTATGCAATAAATAAGTAAAACACAGAATTTAATTTTTTAAAAATTATAAGAAAAATTTAGGATTTTAAATGGGATGCCCGATTGGGAGCATCTTTCGAAATATGTTTTGGAAATTAGGGCAACAGCCCTTTAAAAATAATTATTTTTATTGTATTTTTTTTATTAAAAAAAAGTAAAAAATAAATAAAAGTGAATTAAATATAGCTTTTATAATTTATTTGGTTGAATGGTAATTTAAGTCAAGATAATAACTACACTCAAAAGGTTACCGGAATGAGAGATTTTGTACCATTGCCTTAAAGGGATAAATCTAACCAATTGTTTAAATTTTTAGCTATGGTTATTGAAATTGTTGTTAATATCACTAAATTTAAAATAAAGTGTTTCAATTCGTTTTGAAGGGTATGTTATTGTATGTTATATGGAAGAAGTGGATGCAGGTCTTTGGTCTGACTTTGATTTTATGCACAGGACTGTTGGTATATTTTTCCTGTCAACCAAATCAATTGAAGGAGGAGATCCCTGCCCAGGTGGACTTCAATTTCCATATTAAGCCCATTTTGGTACAAAAATGTTATTTGTGCCATGGGCCGGATCCCAGCAGCAGGGAGGCGGGATTGCGGCTGGATCTGGCAGAAGGGGCAACCAAACTTTTAGAAAGTGGACATGCAGCCATTGTACCCGGATCTGTGTCCAAGAGTGCTTTGCTGGACCGCATTACCCAAAATGACCCTGAACTGAGAATGCCTCCACCTTCATCCAAAATGGAGTTGACTGAGAAGGAGATCGAATTGTTGAAAAAATGGATCAATCAGGGAGCAGATTACCAGCCGCACTGGTCTTTTATACCCGCTCAATCTGAGCGGGTATCTACTAATACAGCTACCCATCAGCGTATAGATGAATTTATCAATGAAAAAATTCAGGGCATGGGACTGGAGGTCAGCGAAATAGCGGATAAATACACCTTGCTCAAAAGACTGTCTTTTGTGTTGACAGGGTTGCCCCCTGACCCGGAAACCATCAAGGCATTTGTTTCGGATAGTAGGCCGGATGCCTATGAACGAATGGTGGACCATTACCTGGATAGTCCTGCTTATGGAGAAAAATGGGCCAGCCACTGGATGGATGTGGTCCGCTATGCAGAAACCAAAGGGCATGAATTTGATTTTGCCATACAGGGCGCATGGAGGTACAGGGATTATTTGATCCGGGCTTTCAATGCGGATTTGCCCTACGACCAAATGGTGAAAGAGCATTTGATGGGAGACCTGATGCCGGCACCGAGGCTGGATCCCGAGTCCGGCCAGAATGAATCTGTCTTAGGTACCCTGTTTTTGACCATGACAGAGGGAACCCACAGTCCCGTGGATACCAAAAAAGATGAAGCCGATCGCATTGACAACATGATTGATGTGATCGGGAAAAGTTTTCAGGGACTTACCGTCGCCTGCGCAAGGTGTCACGACCACAAGTTTGACCCCATTCCGACTTCGGATTACTATGCCATGTACGGGATTTTGGGTAGTACCCGTTTTAGCCCTGTTCCTTTAGGGGATACCCAAAAAAAGGCCACTCAAATTAAAGAAGTCCAGCGGATAAAAAGCCAAATCAAGGAAATGCTGGCTACCTCCTGGGACACAGAAACGCAGGATTCCGTACCGGCGTTTTTGGTAAATGATCATCAACCCGCAGGAGAAAGTAAAGCTGCTGCCTTTGTTAAGGTATTGGGTGATTTTAGGGGACAGGATTTTCAGGGTTGGATGCCCGATGGTTGGGCTTTTGGGCAGACGACCACGCTAGGGGACCCAATGGTGCAGAAGAAAACCCGGGAAATATCTGGTTTGCAATTGGGAATGGCATCAAGCCGGAAATATGGGACAGGAATATTCGGAGCACTTCGTTCCCCTGATTTTAAATTAAACCACAAGTATTTGGGTGTAAGGGCAAGAGGAAAGGGGGCAAGTATACGCCTTGTCATGGATAATTTTCAATTGATCAGTTATCCGATTTATGGTGGGCTTGATCAAAAAGTAAATGAAGAGGAATGGAAAAATTACGTTTTTGACGTAGGGGATTGGCAGGGGCACGAAGCCTATTTGGAGATACTGCCTGGCAGCTACGTACGCCATCAATACCAACAAGATCAGGACGCCTATATCGAAGCAGCTTATGCCATCGCTTATGATGAATCCTGGTATGAACCTGCACTGGATAGCAAACGACCTGCATATTCCCTTTCCGGCATGGTCGGCAACTGGCAGGCTGGAAAAAGTACAGCAGCAGAAGTGGCCGAACTCAACGAAAAGATATCAAGCGGTGAATTAGTAATTGATTTTCCGGAATTACGTCAATTGATCTTGAGAAAGGACCTCCTCCTTGCTTCCGTTAAAGACACTTTATTTTTTCAGGGGGTAACAGATGGTTTTGCCAGAGAAAGCCCCGTATTTAAAAGGGGTAATCATTTAGATACAGAAAACCAGGTTGTTGAAAGGAATTTTCTTTCGGAAATATTGGAATGGCAGGAACCTATTGAAGGAAGAGGAAGCGGAAGAATCGAAATGACAGCAACGATTCTTGATGCTCAAAATCCTTTGACGGCAAGGGTGATGGTGAATCGGCTGTGGCACCATGTGTTTGGGAGGGGGCTTGTGGAGACAGTGGACAATTTTGGGCTGCAGGGTAAACTTCCCAGCCATCCTGAATTGCTTGATTTCCTTGCCATAAAATTTAAGGAAGAAAACTGGTCAGTAAAGAAAATGATAAAGTCCCTGGTCATGACATCGGCCTTCCAAAGGAGTACACGGGCAACAGACAGTATCGAAGACCCTGATAATTATTATTTGGCCCGTTATCCGGTAAGACGTTTGGAGGCGGAAGCCATAAGAGACGCCATGCTATCGGCATCGGGAGCCTTGGACACTACCCTTTACGGACCGCCAGTACCCGTATATTTAACATCCTTTATGCAGGGTAGGGGAAGACCGGGGAAATCCGGTCCTTTGGATGGAGCAGGCCGCAGGTCCATTTATCTTGAGGTCAGGAGGAACTTTCTGGACAGGATGATGACTGCTTTTGACCGGCCTACTCCTTTTACCACTTTTGGAAAACGTGACGTGACCAATGTCCCGGCGCAGTCTCTTTTTTTAATGAACGACCCTTTTGTAGCCGAACAGGCAGAAGTAATGGCAAAAAACCTGGTTTCGGCAACTGGATCAAATCCGGAGCAACGGATTAATGAAGCTTACCTGCGGGCTTTTGCCCGGCCTGCTTCCGATTTTGAACGGGAAGAGGGCCTGGCATTTATTGGTGAAATTGAACTTTCACTGGAATCAGCTGAAGGTATTTCGGCCGAAGAAAAACAAGTTCAGGTTTGGAAGGAGTATTGCCATGCACTGTTCAATATGAAATCATTTATCTACTTAATGTAATCCCATGAATAAGCATAAACCCCTGATGAATCAGCCACTTAGCCGCAGAAAGATGCTCGAAATCTGCAGGTGTGGATTTGGGTCAATGGCTTTGATGGGCATGATGGGTTCCATTGTATCTGCATGCAAATCCACGGATAAAAGTTCCCGGGATTTGTTGTCCAAATTGGCACATGCTCCCCACCATTTGCCCAAAGCTAAAAACATCATTTTTCTATATATGGATGGTGGCGTTTCTCAGGTGGATTCCTTTGATCCCAAGCCCCGCCTGGCCAGGGAGAATGGACAGGATCCAAAGTTCAAGATAGATGCTACTCAGTTTAACAATAACGGAAAAATCCTTCAAAGTCCCTGGGCTTTCAAAAGATATGGTGAATCCGGTATGGAAGTGAGCGAACTCTTTCCTCATATAGCCTCTTGTGTGGATGATTTGGCCCTGATCCGGTCGATGGTATCCAATTTTCCTGAACATACCAATGCAAATTATTTTTTACATACGGGAAGCGGGTTGCAGGGTCGGCCAAGCATGGGTGCCTGGGTCAATTACGGCTTGGGGTCGGAAAACAGTAATTTGCCGGGATATGTGGTCCTGGATGGAGGTTTGGTACCTCCCGGAGGGGTGGATAATTTTAAAAATGGATTTTTGCCTGCTGACTTTCAGGCCTCCATCATGAAAACAGGTGACACCCCTGTAGCCAATATCAAGTCCGACAGCAGCCTTTCCGCTCATCAAAGAAAAAAATTGGATTTTATCCAGCAGATGGACCAAAGAAACCGGGATAAATCGGATGAGTTGGAAGCGGCGATCCGGAATTATGAACTGGCCTATCAGATGCAGTCTTCCGTGCCTGAATTGACTGAGTTCCAATCCGAGACAAAAGCTACCCGGAATTTGTACGGCTTATATGATGAAGATCCCCATACCCGAAATTATGGTGCGCAATGCCTGATGGCCAGGAGATTGGTAGAAAGAGGGGTGAGGTTTGTGGAATTGACCTGCCCAAGCCTTGCTGGTATCGATCGCTGGGACCAACACCATGGCCTGAAGAATGGGCATGAGCGGAATGCGCATGCGGTAGACCAGCCCATTGCAGGCTTGTTGAAAGACCTGAAATCCAGAGGATTGCTGGAGGAAACCCTCGTAGTTTGGACCGGAGAATTTGGGCGTACCCCTTTTGCTCAGGGCCAGGATGGCCGGGACCACAATCCCTCAGCCTTCAGTATGTGGATGGCTGGAGCAGGGATCAGGGGAGGTACCATTTATGGACAAACAGATGAATACGGGTATAGGGTAGCCGAAAATCCGGTCACCATCCATGATCTGCACGCTACTATGCTGCACTTGCTTGGTGTGGATCACAAAATGCTTACGTACCACTTTGGGGGCAGGGATTTTAGATTGACAGATGTGCATGGTCATGTGGTCAAAGATGTTTTGGTATAGCGATGCGGCAAACGGTCCTGGATAAAACTGAAATAACCAAATTAATCAGACGTGTAAATTCTTTGTCTCCCGACAAACGGCCCTTCTGGGGTAAGATGAACGCTACAGAAATGCTCCACCATTGTAACTTGGCCAATCAGAGGATTTTATCCTGGAACAAACCCGTTAATCCGGGAACTTTTAAACAAAAATTCATGAAATTTTTAGTACTGCATGTACTTCCTGGTTTTCCGAGAAATGTCAAAACGGCAGCTCCGTTTGAGACCAGAGGGAAAATTAATACCCAGGCATTTGAGAATGAAAAAGAACTTTTTAAAACCGGTTTGTTGGAGTTTGCCAAACCAGGGAAAATTTTTTCGGCTCCCCATCCATATTTTGGTCCGTTAAATACCAGGGACTGGGGCCGCGTGGTATGGATGCATGTTGATCACCATTTGAGGCAGTTTGGCTTATAGGTTAGGTATCAAATGGTCCGTATCAATGATTCTATTTAGTTAACCATTGACTTAAGGAAAATTTGAGGTAGACTGCCATTCAAAATTTATTCTTAGTCAATTTCCTTATAAAGGAGAACTATTTTCAAATTAATTTCCCAGGATCCCAATTTTTGAGCTTTACTTAAAAAGGAAAGTTTTAAATATATTGGCAATCAGTTTATAAAATTTTTGAACTAGGCGTATGATAAATAAAATTCTTTGTAAGGGTATGGTGGTTTTTCTACCATTCTTTTCATGAGGTTTTC
>NZ_JAANYN010000029.1 GCF_011290685.1 Cyclobacterium plantarum | reverse complement strand
TAAATTCTACGAAATCCGACGATTTAGGGATGCCCATGTATAAATCTGATTAATTATGAAAGGGATTTGAATAATTATTTAATAAAGAATATTTGGTAAATTACTGATATTAAATCTATATAATATTTAAAATAAATACTGCAAAAAATAGAAAAAGCCATGTTCTTTTGTTAAATTAAAGGTGCGAATATCAACAATTTAACTACTCGAACATGACTTTAACTGACAACAAAATTACCGAAATTTTCTATCTTATTGACGAGTTCTGCATTGAATTTGACAAATCTGTCGAAAAACATCTCCTTGGAAATAAACCTAAGAGAACCCCTAAAATGAGCCCTAGCGAGGTCATTACAATCATGATAATGTTTCATACTGGTGGCTATCGGAATATGAAACACTTTTATATAAATTATGTACAGGTTCATATGGCACATTTATTCCCGGAGACGGTCTCATACAACAGGTTTGTGGAACTGATGCAATCCGCTTCCCTGCCAATGACTATATTCCTGAAAACCTGTTGTTTAGGGGACGGGACGGGAATAGCCTTTATTGATTCCACTCCTATTAGGGTATGTAAGAACAAGCGGATCAAGCGAAACAGGGTATTCAAAGACATTGCCCAGGTGGGTAAATCTACGATGGGATACTTCTTTGGCTTTAAGCTTCATCTTGTAATCAATGACAAAGGGGAGATACTGAATTTTGTAATCACTCAAGGTAATGTTGATGACAGAGAACCCCTGAAGAATAAAAAGTTTGTAAATAAATTAAAGGGGAAACTTTATGCTGATAAAGGATATATTTCCAAAGCATTGACGGAAATATTATTCATGGATGGACTTCACCTGATCACCAATATCAGAAATAACATGAAAAATACCCTGATGGAACTAAAAGATAAGATCATGCTGAGAAAAAGAGCCGTAATTGAAACTGTAAATGACGAACTAAAAAACATGTGCCAGATTGAGCATTCCAGACATCGTTCCTTCAATAATTTCATTACAAACTTGATATCAGGCTTAATTGCTTATACTTTTTTCCCAAAAAAGCCCGGAATCAAATATGAAACTGCTCAAACTAATCAAATTGCCATATATTAAAATCGAACTCAGGTT
>NZ_JAANYN010000028.1 GCF_011290685.1 Cyclobacterium plantarum | reverse complement strand
TTTCCTGACTTCGACACTGGGACACCCAAAATCAAAAACCAAACATTTTGGCCAGGTTTTGCTGACTTTCGTTCAATAAAAGTGTTTTTTTCAATTTTTTGCCTGTTGATTTGAGTTGGATTTCTATGGTGTAAATCCCTTTTGCTATTTCAATTGCTTTTTGCGGGGAAAGGTTCGCTCCTTTTTCATTCAATTGCCTTTCCAGCTCTTTGTAAACCTTGTAAGCAACGAATGCAATGCTGATATGTGCTTCAATTCTTCTTTGCTTATAATGATAAACAGGTCTTACCTTAATCTCATTCTTGGTTATCCTGAAGGCCTTTTCTATCTTCCAGAGGTTGTTATAGTTCTCAATTACCTGTTCTTTGTCAAGCTGCGTATTGGTTATATAACCCTTAAGACCATCCCATTGTCCGTCCTTCTCAAACTTTTCCATATCCAGGGCAATCTTAATCTCACCTTCCATTTTAAGGTATTTGTTATAGCCTCTGTTGTTGATATGGGTTTTGTTGAGTTTTCCCGTTTTTAGCTGTTTTTCCAGCTTTTTCAGCCCCTTTTCCCTGTTAGACCTGTCCTTTTTGGCCCGCTTCTCCGAGTAGCTCACAACCATTCTCAGGCCCTCTTCCCAATCCATCGAAACACTCTCTCCATTTTCAAGCTCGAGAGCCAATACTTCTCCTTTTTGATTATTACCCGAAGATTTAAGCCGTGCCCCCAGAATGAATTCATATCCGTTATTAAGCAATTCTTTGATATTACTTTTGGAAAGCAATCCTGAATCCGCCACAACTATCGGGGCGGGAAGGTTATATTTTTTTCTAAATGCTTCTATTACAGGAATCATGGTATGGCCTTCAAACTTGTTGCCCTCAAAAATCTCGTATGCCAGTGGATAACCCTCTAGACCTACCAGCAAGCCCAATACAATTTGTGGATTTTGGTGCTTTCCTTCTTTGGAAAAACCTGTCTTCCTCAGATCATCCTCTTGATCCACCTCAAAATAAAGAGTCGTGCAGTCATAAAAGACTATATTGATACTGCCTCCAAGTATTTTCTTGGTATGGGAGAAGCTGATCAGCTGTACAGTCTGCTTATAATTGGTGTAAAGCTTGTCCATATACCGGTAAAGGTCCTGAACCTGAAAATCAAGGCCGTGATAGGTCAGAAGATAATCACAGGTTTTGAGTTTGCTGGAGGGAAAACATATTCTGGAATAGACCAGCCACTTGAAAATGTCGTCCTTGATTACATTGAATCCGATATCATTGAATATTTTATCCAGAAGCAGTTCTGTACCTGAGACTGTAATGTTTTCTACACTTTCCAAAACAGATTCTGCTGTCTGCTCTTCATTGTTGAACGGCATATCAAGAATTCCTTTATAATTCCTGATCCATTCTTCTCCTAATGAAACCAGCCTTTCTACTTCAGATTTATCGGAACTGCTCCCAATGGTTTTGGCAACCTTGTAACTTCCCCTAATCTTATTGATTACCTGGACACTGATCTTGCCACTTTTGTTGGGCTTTTTGCGGACAAACATGTCCAAAAATACTCAAAATAACATCTGGGACACCCAAATCCAAAACTAAAAAATCATAAAGTAATGTATTTCAGTTTTTTACACTTAAATGGGACTGACGACTGTCGAAGTCAGG
>NZ_JAANYN010000027.1 GCF_011290685.1 Cyclobacterium plantarum | reverse complement strand
GGGCTTCTTTCTGAATCCCTAAAAAACTGATATACAATGAATTAAATAGAGGTAATTTAATTCAAAAACCCCGAAAATAGTCACTTTTAGGCTTTTTCCGGGGTTTTCTTTTTTGTATTTTAACGTTGCTAAACAAAAATACAATGGAAGATACAGCGCAACTACAGATTTTCAAAGACTTCGACGGATATTCTCCAAAATATCATTTTTTTAAGAATTCATTGTTCGGTCAGATAAAAGATTCTATTCCCTGGGATGAGCTCGCAGGATGTCTTCCGGCAGAGAATAGAGGTCCCGGCGCTCCCAGGTGGTTTGATGCCAAGGGAATGTTTGCCATGATGTTCTTGAAGGCCTACCTCAATGTCAGCGACAGACAGCTGATCGAAAGGTTCAATACAGATTACAGTCTGCAGATGTTCTGCGGCAAAGTTCTGGCCGAGGACAAGCAGATCAGGGATTATACCCTGATGACAGGTATTAGGGCTTATATTGAAAAAAACTGTGAATGGGAACAGGTCCAGTCAGTACTGCTCAACCACTGGAAAAGGGATGTGAACAATTCCCATGTACTTCTCATGGATGCTACCTGTTACGAGAGCTATATCCGCTTTCCTACCGATGTGAAACTTTTGTGGGAGTGCTGTGAATGGGTGTTTGAAAAGCAGCTTTTCAGGTTGTGCAAGATCCTGAAGATCAAAAGGCCGCGTTCCAAATACCGGGAGCAGAAGATTAAACAGCTTGCCTATTTCAGGAAAAGAAAAAATAGCCATAAACAGACGCTCCGAAGAAGGGAATCGCTGGTATACCTGTTGGAAAAAGGAATCGGGCAACTTCAGCAAATAATGGATATGTTCCGGGGAGAATGTATGAGGCCGGAAGATTTTGCCTGTTTGAGAACCATCAAGAAAATTCTGGTACAGCAGACATTTCTGTTGACCCACAAGCCATCTGAGCTGAAAGACAGGATCGTTTCCCTTCACAAACCCTATATCAGACCAATAGTAAGGGGAAAAGAAAACAAACCTGTGGAGTTCGGAATGAAAGTACACATGCTGCAGGTGGACGGACTATCTTTTATAGACAAGATGAGTTTCAAAAACTTCAATGAATGTAAAAGGCTGAAAATCTCCGCGGTGAAACATAAAACAGTTTTTAAAGGAACATCACAGCTCGGCGCAGACCGAATATATGCCACCAACGAAAACAGACGATACTGTACTGGAAACAGCATATTCACCTGCTTCCCCAAAAAAGGCCCTAAAAACCACTCCAAAGCTGAAAAGATACTCAGCAGTGAAATATCAAAGCAAAGGGCAACGGTGATGGAGGGTGTTTTTGGGACGCACAAAGAACATTACGGACTGAAAAAAATAAAAGTCAGGGGCGAAAAGCGGGAAATGCTGATGGTACTTTTTGCAACTATGGCGGCCAATGCGGTAAAAATCGCCAAAAAAAGAAACCGGGAGGAGCCTGCACCCCGAAAGAAGGCAGCCTAAAGACGAAAACGATCAAAAACCCTTTCCGATGGGATAACTATGCCCCATTGACAAAAAAGGAAAAAAGAGGCACTCGATTCACCAACAAATTGTACTTTACCGTAGCGGAATTGTACTGTCGATCAGAGCAAATAATCATAAAAAAACCACGAAGGATATAGTTTTATCCTAGGTGGTCAAATTTTTATCGAATTTTCCAAGAAGCCC
>NZ_JAANYN010000026.1 GCF_011290685.1 Cyclobacterium plantarum | reverse complement strand
GTCATCTGGGGCGGGGAGTTTGGACGTACCAATTACTGCCAGGGAAGGTTCTCGGCCGAAAATTACGGCAGGGACCACCACCCCAGGGCCTTTTCCATATGGATGGCCGGCGGCGGCGTGAAACCGGGCATCACCTACGGGGAAACGGACGAATTCGGCTACAATATCGTCAAAGACCCCGTCCATGTCCATGATTTTCACGCCACCATGCTGCACCTGCTGGGCGTGGACCATGAAAAACTGACCTTCAGGCACCAGGGCAGAAGATACCGGCTCACCGACGTGGCCGGCAACCTGGTCAAGGACATCATGGCCTGACCCTTGTAATTCTTGGTAAACCCCCTATTCGCTCTTTTATGTTATCATCCAAACTGAAGGCCATACTGGGCCAGGTCCTATTTGCCGTCAACGTATTTGTATTGTTTCTGGTGGTGGCGGAAAACCGGGTCCTGATCCCCGACTGGCTGCATGTATTCGGGAGAATGCATCCCCTGCTCCTGCATTTTCCCATTGTCATCATTTTATTGGCCCTGCTGCTGGTCGCCATTCCTGACTTGTTGAAAAATAAAGAGGACAGCCACTTGTACGGCACTGACCTTTTGCTCTTGGGCACCCTTACCGCAGGCTTTACCGTTATCGCCGGCCTGCTGCTGTCCCATGAGTCGGGATACGCACAGGAAGCCCTGGTCTGGCACAAATGGACCGGTCTGGGAGTATTCTGGACCGCCTCCCTGCTCTACTACTTTTTGGACAGCCAAAGGCAGCTGCTCATCAAGGCCGGCTCGGCTTTTCTGGCCCTGGCCGTTGTAGTTTCCGGGCATCTGGGGGCCTCCATTACCCACGGAGACAATTTCATCACTGCCCCCCTGCAGCAAGACAATGCGGTCACGGTGAGCCTGGAAGAAGCAGAAGTATTTGCCCATGTGGTCTATCCCATCCTTGAAAACAAATGTGTAGGCTGCCACAAGGCCTCCAAGCAGAAAGGCGAACTCAGGATGGACAGCCCCGAAAACCTGCTGAAAGGCGGGGAATCAGGGCCTGCCCTGGTGCCCCATGATCTGGAAAACAGCCTCATGGCCCAGCGGATCAACCTGCCCGAAGAAAACGAAGAACACATGCCCCCGGAGGGCAAGCCCCAGCTTACCGACGGGGAAAAAGCCATCCTGGAAGCATGGATCAGCAGCGGTGCCATTATGGACAAGAAGGTCCTGGAGCTTCCGGACAGCAGCTCCATTTACAGCCTGGCGGTCGATAAGTTTACGGCTGCCCCCAAAAGCTATGACTTTAAAAAGGTTTCCGATGAAACCGTAGAGGAGCTCAACAATTTTTACCGCAAGGTGCAGCCCCTGGGCCTGGAATCCCCGGCACTCTCGGTCAGCTACTTCGGCAGGGCCAGTTTTGACCCCGAATCCTTAAAAGACCTTGGCCCGGTACACCAGCAGACCGTGTCCATCAACCTGAACAACATGCCCGTGGGGGATGCCGACCTGGAATCCCTGGCCCCTTTTGCCAACCTGGAGAAACTGTACCTTAATTTTGCCTCCATCAAAGGGGATGGGCTGCAACACCTGACAGCCCTTGAAAACCTGAGCCTGCTCTCCCTTTCCGGCAATCCGCTGGATGAAACCGCCGTGGAGCACCTTTCGGAAATGGATCAGCTCAAAAAGCTCTTTGTCTGGAACACCAATCTTTCCGGGGAATCCCTGGAAGAGTTGAAGGCGGCCCTGCCGGGGACCGCCGTTGAGACCGGCACCCAGGTCAGTGGAGAGGTGTTGATGCTCAACCC
>NZ_JAANYN010000025.1:1642-4833 GCF_011290685.1 Cyclobacterium plantarum | reverse complement strand
AAAAAAAGCCCTTGTGGTATCAACCAAAGGGCTTTTGAATAAATGAGGCGGCGACCTACTCTCCCGGGTGTAACCCCAGTACCATCGGCGCTGCAGGGCTTAACTTCTCTGTTCGGGATGGGAAGAGGTGGGTCCCCTGCGCCGGGCCGCCTATGTCTTTACGGGGCCCTGTGGGCTTGCCGTTAATCTCTTTTGTTCTTATATGACAGTGTCTCGCGGAAAATGCAATGTTTCAAAGGTGTTCAAGCTTTCGGGCTATTAGTACTGCTCGGCTTTGCCATCTCTGGCTTTACACCTGCAGCCTATCAACGTCATCGTCTCTGACGGCCCTGTTTGGAAGTCTCATCTTGGGGCGAGTTTCGCACTTAGATGCTTTCAGCGCTTATCTCTTCCCGACTTAGCTACCCGGCGGTGCAGTTGGCACCACAACCGGTACACCAGCGGTCGGTCCATCCCGGTCCTCTCGTACTAAGGACAGCCCCCCGCAGACTTCCCACGCCCGCAACAGATAGGGACCGAACTGTCTCACGACGTTCTGAACCCAGCTCGCGTGCCACTTTAATGGGCGAACAGCCCAACCCTTGGGACCTTCTCCAGCCCCAGGATGTGACGAGCCGACATCGAGGTGCCAAACCTCCCCGTCGATATGAGCTCTTGGGGGAGATCAGCCTGTTATCCCCAGAGTACCTTTTATCCTTTGAGCGACGGCCCTTCCATTCGGTACCGCCGGATCACTATACCCGACTTTCGTCCCTGCCCGGCATGTACGCCTCACAGTCAAGCCCCCTTATGCTATTGCACTCCACGCACGGTTACCAAGCGTGCTGAGGGGACCTTTGGAAGCCTCCGTTACTCTTTTGGAGGCGACCACCCCAGTCAAACTACCCGCCAAACAATGTCTCCCGATTCTCGGGATTAGACACCAGGCACACAGAGGGCCGTATTTCAACGTTGGCTCCACAACGCCTGGCGACGCCGCTTCATTGCCTCCGGCCTATCCTACACACCGTGTACCCGATGCCAATGTTAAGCTGCAGTAAAGGTTCATGGGGTCTTTCCGTCCCGTTGCGGGTACGCGGCATCTTCACCGCGACTACAATTTCACCGAGCTCATGGCTGAGACAGTGCCCAGATCGTTACACCATTCGTGCAGGTCGGAACTTACCCGACAAGGAATTTCGCTACCTTAGGACCGTTATAGTTACGGCCGCCGTTTACCGGGGCTTCGGTTCAACGCTTCCCACTTACGCAGTAACGTCCCCCCTTAACCTTCCGGCACCGGGCAGGTGTCAGGCCTTATACTTCATCTCTCGATTTCGCAAAGCCATGTGT
This sequence comes from Cyclobacterium plantarum, assembly GCF_011290685.1. Classification (GTDB taxonomy): domain Bacteria; phylum Bacteroidota; class Bacteroidia; order Cytophagales; family Cyclobacteriaceae; genus Cyclobacterium; species Cyclobacterium plantarum. Next base: position 3,501 of record NZ_JAANYN010000025.1, on the reverse strand, counting down.
TTTTGATAAACAGTCGCCTGGGCCTTTTCACTGCGGCTTCTCCATCGCTGGAGGAAGCGCCCCTTCTCCCGAAGTTACAGGGCCATTTTGCCGAGTTCCTTAGCCATGATTCACTCGAGCACCTTGGGATACTCTCCCCGACCACCTGTGTCGGTTTGCGGTACGGGCGCACATACGCTTAACGCCAGAGGTTTTTCTTGGAAGTTCTTACAGACACTATCCGATTGTCCGAAGACGCTCGGTACTATCAGGTTCGGCTAAAGATGCGCATTTAACTACATCTCAAATACCTACACCCTTCAACCCGGTATTCCGTCACCGGGCGGCCTTTTCATCACTCCGTCACCCCATCACCTGTATGTGCGGTATGGGAATATTAACCCATTTGCCATCGGAATCCCCCTTCGGGTTATCCTTAGGTCCCGACTGACCCTGATCCGATTAGCGTTGATCAGGAATCCTTGGTCTTGCGGTGTGGATGTTGTTCCCATCCATTATCGTTACTTATGCCTACATTTGCTTTTCCGGAAGCTCCACCATACATCACCATATGGATTCACCGCCGCCGGAATGCTCCCCTACCAATACTCCCAATAAATCGGGATATAGTCCTGCGCTTCGGTACCGCGCTTGATGCCCGATTATTATCGACGCCCTGCCGCTCGACCAGTGAGCTGTTACGCACTCTTTAAAGGAATAGCTGCTTCCAAGCTAACCTCCTGGCTGTCTCTGCAGCTGGACCGCCTTTGTTCAACTTAGCGCGGATTTCGGGACCTTAGCGGTAGGTCTGGGTTCTTTCCCTCTCGGACTTGGACCTTAGCACCCAAGCCCTCACTGCCGGTTCTGTAGCGTGGCATTCGGAGTTCGTCAGGATTTGGTAGGATGTGACTCCCCCTAGTCCTATCGGTAGCTCTACCTCCACGATACAATTCCCGACGCTGTTCCTAAAAACATTTCGGGGAGTACGAGCTATTTCTCAGTTTGATTGGCCTTTCACCCCTACCCACAGCTCATCCGGAAGCTTTTCAACGCTTATCGGTTCGGTCCTCCACTCTGTTTTACCAGAGCTTCAACCTGGCCATGGGTAGATCACTAAGTTTCGCGTCTGCCCCCACCGACTATTTCGCCCTGTTCGGACTCGCTTTCGCTGCGGCTCCCCGCGTCTACACGGTTAACCTTGCCGGTGAGGAGCAACTCGTAGGCTCATTATGCAAAAGGCACGCCGTCATCCTGACTAGTCAGGACTCCGACCGCTTGTAGGCGCACGGTTTCAGGTTCTTTTCACCCCGTTATTCACGGTACTTTTCACCTTTCCCTCACGGTACTCGTTCACTATCGGTCTCCAGGGAGTATTTAGCCTTACCGGATGGTGCCGGCAGTTTCAACCGGGATTTCTCCTGTCCCGGCCTACTCAGGATCCCCGCCTCTCTACAAATCATTCCCCTAAGGGACTCTCACCCTCTCCGGTCAGCCTTCCCAGACTGTTCGGGTCTCATTTGTATCGATTATGCAGGTCCTACAACCCCGCATATGCCGTAACATATACGGTTTGGGCTGTTCCGCGTCCGCTCGCCGCTACTGACGGAATCACTATTTGTTTTCTCTTCCTGCGGGTAATTAGATGTTTCAGTTCCCCGCGTTCGCTTTCTCCATCCTAAGATGGGAATACCCTGACAAGTCAGGGTGGGTTGCCCCATTCGGAAATCTGTGGATCGACCCGACTGTGCCGGTCCCCACAGCTTATCGCAGCTTGGCACGTCCTTCTTCGCCTCCTGGAGCCTAGGCATCCCCCGTACGCCCTTGTTCACTTGAACTCCCCATGTGCCCTTTTGCAAACACACAGGGTTCTTTTCGTCGTA
>NZ_JAANYN010000024.1 GCF_011290685.1 Cyclobacterium plantarum | reverse complement strand
GACTCTCCGTCGGTGGTAATGTCTATGGACTTATTGGCCAGGACTTCTTTTTCGGCTTCTGCGGCCTGGGCACGGGCAGTTTCGTTGGCAACGGCGGTTTCCAGGTTCGTGTCATTGGAGATTCTTTCAGAAGTTTCATTGGCCAGGGCAGTTACCAGGCTGGCGTCTTCATACATTCTCTCTGCCGTTTCAGTTTCCAGTGCAGTTGTTAAACTGAGGTCTGCTGTCTTTCTTTCCTCTGTTTCTTCAGTTAAATCATCAAGAGCTGCCCTATCTTTAAGTAAAGAAGTTATTTTAGCCAGAGTTACGTAAGGTAATAACATGGAAGCCGTGTCTTCCACAGTCAAATAATCCGGAACATTTTCCAAATCTCCAAATTGCCCGGAAAGGGCAATGGCAGCCAAATCCGGCTTGTTCAAAATGGCAGCAGCACCGGCGTTGGCATCCCAATCGGGACTCACATATTCTCCTGCTTTTAACATTACCCAGGATTCCCCATCAAAATAATAGAATCCAGATTCCTTATCCGTTTGAAATATCAATAAACCCGTTGCCGGATTAGGCAATCTGTTTCGTTGAACTTCGATTAACCGTGGAATAAGCAATCCCATTTCGGTGGATTGAATTTCCAAAGCGGCAGAGGCATGGGGATTTTCTGTGCCAATCCCAACTTGAGCAAAAATAAATTGTGTACCCGTTGCCAGGAAAAAAATTATCCATAAAATTCTTTTCATTTGATCCCTTAATTAATAGCGTTTTCAAAAAGTGATTGCCTACAAATCAAAATTGGAAGTTGGCACTCATTTACAAATGAGTCGATTTAAACATCCCTAAGCAAAAAGGGAATGTCTCAATTTGTGAAAATGAAACAACAAGACAATAAGTAGCTTTTTTAAGGAAGCATAATACAAAAATCCAACTTTAAAATATTGGTAAAATAAAATTTTTCAAAGTGTTTAAATTAAATAATAAGCAAAATCAATAATAATTTGAACCAGCATTCGAATTTGGGACGATTGCCTGTCAATTGAGAAGGCATAAAATCTCTTCCCTGAAAAAGAAAATTCCTTAAATTTTACATTAACCGATGACTTTACACCTACAAAGCCGGATAGTTGGAATGGTATTTCTAAATAAACCCAAACTATTATATTTTACCTTTAAATCAAGGAAAATTATCACTTCAATGCGTCAAATAAGATCTCCACAGGATGCTGGGCCATTCTACCGGTACCATCGGCGATTTGATGGCGGCAACTGGTGCCCGGGGCGGCAATTAGCGTATCTTCCTCCGCATCCCTTACCGCTGGAAACAAAACCATTTCCCCTATCTGCATGCTCAACGTGTAATGCTCTTTTTCATACCCAAATGAGCCTGCCATACCGCAACAACCGGAGGGAATTACCTTTACTTTGAAATTTTGGGGCAGTTCCAGTATTTTTTTGGAATAATTGACGGAGGAAAGTGCCTTTTGGTGGCAATGCCCGTGAAGCCTGACTTGTTTCTTTTCAGTGGTAAAAGCCTGGCTATCAATATTACCGGCAATAAATTCCTTGGCCAGAAATTCATCTATCATTTCGCAGTGAAACTTCAGGGATTTTGCCTTTTCCCTTAAATCTTTGCCTACCAATCTTGGGTATTCATCCCTGAAACTAAGTATGGCAGATGGCTCCAATCCCAATAACGGATGTTCTGCATCCACCAGCTTTGAAAAAACCCGCACGTTCTTTTCGGCTGCTTTCTGGGCATAGTCTAGCAGGCCTTTAGAAATGGCTCCCCTCCCACTTTCGGCATGGTCTACCATTTTCACGTCATAGCCCAAATGCCTGAGCAGTTTGATGGCTTTGATTCCAGTGGCCGTATCATTGTGGTTGGTAAATTCATCACAAAAAAAGTAGACTGTTTTGATGATATCTTTTCCTTGCAACCGGGTATACTCCTTCTTATACCATTGCCTCAAAGATTGCTTGCTGATGGCTGGAAGGTTTCGCTCAGGAGCTACATGTAATATCTTTTTCAATCCTGCTCCGGTGGTCCCGTTAGACAGGAAAAAATTGGAGATTCCCGGAACCAGGCTTCCCAAACCGTTCAATTTATTGATATAGGCAAAGGCCCTGGATCTCAGCGGTACTCCATTGGATTTGTGGTACTGGTATTGGAATTCTGCTTTCAGGGTGGCCATGTCAACATTGGAAGGGCACTCAGAAGTGCAGCCTTTACAGGAAAGGCACAGGTCCATCACCTCTTTAATTTCAGGATGATCAAAAGGATTAGACTTATTGCTGTTGGTCAAAAACTCCCGAAGGGTATTGGCCCGGCCACGGGTCGTGTCCTTTTCATATCGGGTGGCCTGAAAGCTGGGACACATGGTGCCACCGCCTGAATTGGGCAATTTCCGGCAGTCTCCGGAACCGTTGCATTTCTCCGCCATGCGCAGGATCCCACCTACATGACTGAAATCAAATTTGGTTTCATGTTCAGGCGTAGCCATATCAGGTTCGTACCGCAAGGAAGTATTCATAGGCGGGGCATCCACAATTTTTCCCGGATTAAAAATCCCTTTGGGATCCCAGGTACCTTTCAGCCTTTTGAACAGCTCATAATTGTCCTGGCCTACCATCATGGGAATAAAGGCAGCCCTCACCCTTCCGTCACCATGTTCCCCACTAAGGGAGCCCTGGTATTTCTTGACCAGTCTTGCACTGGCTTCACTGATTTGATAAAACTCTTCAACGTCTTTGGCCGTTTTGAGATCCAGGATAGGCCTGAGGTGAATCTCGCCCGCCCCAGCATGTGCATAATACACCGGCTCCTGCCCGAACCCCTTCATTATTTCGGCAAATTCATCAATATAATTTGCCAGATCGTGAATATCTACCGCCGTATCCTCAATACAGGCCACGGCTTTCTTATCGCCCGGTATATTGGCCAGCAGGCCCAAACCAGCACTTCTAAGCTCCCAGGCGCTGCTTGTCCGTTCCGGACCGATTACCGGATAGGCATATCCCAGTCCGGCATCTTTTAGCGAATTCACAAATACCAGTCCCTGCTCCCTGGCTTCAGCAATTGTTTTGCCCCTGAATTCTACCATCAGAATGGCCTTTGGATCCCCTTCAACAAAATCCCTGTTTTTGCTTTGCTCCACATTCTCCTTGGTGCAATCCAGAATGATTTTGTCCATCAATTCCACTGCCGTAGGTGTGTGCTTCATGGCCACCTGCGCGGCTTTCATGCTTTCATGTATGCTTTCAAAATGAGCGGCAACCACAATATCGCAGGGGTCTGGCAAGGGGTCCAGGTGAATTTTGATTTCCGTGGTGATGGCAAGTGTACCTTCAGATCCGCAAAGCAACTTGCAAAAATCAAATGGAGTGTCAACGGCTGAAAACAGTTGGGATTCCAGCAGATAGTCTACTGCATATCCTGTATTTCTACGGTGTATGCTGGCTTTTGGAAAATGCTCCCTGATGTTATTTTGTATTTCCGGATTACTGAGTTCATTCCGGATATGTCTGTAGAGTTCTCCTTCCTTGTCATCCTGCTTGCATTTTAACTCAAAATCTGCCGGACTCATGGGATGAAACATGACCTCCGACCCATCGCTGAGCAAAACTTTCAATTCCATTACATGTTCCCTGGTACTTCCATAGACGATAGAAGTGGTACCACAACTGTTGTTGCCCACCATCCCCCCGATCATGGCACGGGTGGCGGTACTGGTAATGGGGCTAAAGAAATAACCATGATCCTTGAGGTAATTGTTGAGTTCGTTTCGGACCACTCCCGGCTGCACCCGGATCCAACCCTCATTTTTGTTGAATTCAATTACCTTGTTCAGATACTTGGAAACATCCACCACAATGCCTTCTCCTACACATTGTCCGGCCAGAGAGGTCCCGGCCGTGCGGGGGATCAGTGAGGTAGCATTTTCAGTGGCAAACCGAATCAATTTTTGAATATCAGCTGTATCTTTAGGCAAGGCCACCGCCAAAGGAAGGGAACGGTAGACAGAAGCATCTGTGGCGTACAGGGTTTTCATTAAACTATCAAAATGCAACTCACCATCCAGCTCTCCGGCCAATTGCACTAACAGGGCACTCAAATCCGTTGTATTTTTACTCATGGTTCAAAAATAAAACAGTTAGCACTAGGAATGAACAGGAAAAGGGGATTTTATTTTAATAAAACCACACAGGATTCAATTTTGGTTTCTATTTTTGATTTCTCATACCCATGCTTTTCATTCGTCCTATAAATTATGTTACTACAAACCCCTCTTGACCAGGTACAAATTGACCATTTACGAAAAATTGGAATGCTTCATCCGGATGAGATGGTGATCAGTAGTGAAAAGGCCGGAGAAGGAAACATGAACGTTACTTTAACCATTAAAACAGAAAAAAGATCGTTTGTGTTGAAGCAGTCCAGGGACCATGTGGTCAAGTATCCGCAGGTGCCAGCACCCCGGGAAAGAACGGGCATAGAATTTACCTTCTACCAGGCCCTTGCCGCGGATAAGCTCCTTGATTCCTTTTCTCCGAAAGTGCTGGGTTTTGACCCTTCCCATTGGTTATTGGCATTGGCCCACTTGAAAAAGGCAAAGGATTTCCTGGATATATACCAACATCCGGAAATTTTGCAAAATCATCAGTTGGAAGATTTGCTGCAATACCTGAAAGCCCTGCATCATTTACCCATTGACGCTTTTCCTGAAAATATGGCCATGAGAAAACTAAACCACCAGCACATTTTTGTCCTGCCGTTTCAGAAAGACAATGGATTTGATCTGGACCAAATCCAGCCGGGTCTGCAGGATCTTTCTGAAATAGTAAAAAACAACAAGAAGTTGCTCCATCAAATCAATTTACTTGGGGAAAGGTATCTTAGCAAGGGAAAACACCTGATTCATGGCGATTTCTATCCCGGAAGCTGGTTGCACACTTCAGAAGGAATGAAAGTGATCGACACCGAATTCGCATTCATGGGTGATCCTGAGTTTGATCTGGGCGTGATGCTGGCACACCTGAATCTGTCCCGGGTACCAGACACTCTGTTAGAAAAAACACGTAATTCCTATCCACTGAACACCAAATGGCTCGCCCAATATACGGGAGTGGAAATGCTGCGCCGCCTATTTGGACTGGCCCAACTTCCCTTATCGCTAACCCTGCCAGAAAAGGAAAAACTAAGCCATTACGCTATTGATCTTCTCCTCAATGAACAATTTTAAAGCCCTTATTTTGTTGTTTTTGCTATCATGGATCAGTTCTTGCGGTTCTGATAACCGGCCTCAGGAAAAGCGCGGATTGACCAATGAGCCAGCACCAACTTTAAGTCTTAGCCCTGCTGAATTGGAGGACAAGGTAAAGGGAATGCTCATTGGCAGTGCGATTGGGGATGCCATGGGTGCGCCCACAGAGATGTGGGGCAGGGATGACATCAACAGAGAATATGGATGGGTTACCCAACTGGATAATATGGTCAGGGAAGTTTCCCCTGAAGGCATCTGGAAGGTAAATTTACCTGCCGGAGGAACCACCGACGATACCCGATGGAAAAAGCTGACCTTTGAGTATATGGAAAAACAAAATGACCTGGAACTTGACCCGCTTCAGTTTTCAGAACATATCCTTGAGGAGTACGAAATGTATTTTGAGGATTTTAGAACCCTTCAACCCGAAGAAACCGAAGCATTGGAATATGCCAATTTGAGAGTGCTTTGGCTGCAGGAATGGTACAAGGTATCTCAACCACTGCTGGACAATAACCTGATGGGCTACCAAAAAGCATTGGGAAAATTTTACGGGGGAGAAATGGTTTGTGCAGGTTTACTTTATTCTCCGGCCCTGGGTCTTTTATATCCGGGGCAGCCCGAAAAAGCCTATGAACAAGCCTTTAACCTAAGCTTGTTTGATTTGGGCTACGCCAAGGATATCAGTGCCTTATCCGCAGGCATGACAGCAGCAGGCATGACAGCAGCCGGAAAACCGGAAAATATGCTGGATGTACTGCGAATGGTAGACCCTGAAAGCTATTTCAAAAGCCGGTTGGTGGGAAGAAGCAGCTACCGCATTCTGCAAACTGCTCTTTCGATCGTTGAAGAAGCGAAAGGCAGTTCGATCATGGAAAACGAATTAGCTGGTCAGGATGAACCCTCAAAAGCGGCCATAATGAAGGCTTTCGAGCTACTGGATGAGCAATTACAGGACATGCCATTTCATGCGGGTGAGATCCATTTGCAAGTCCTGACCGCTATGTTGTTCAGCGATTTTGAATTTCTGGATACCCTGGTTTTTTTGGTCAATTTTGGTAGGGACAATGATACCACCGCAGCTGTGGCAGGTGCCATATTGGGTGCTTATCATGGATTTGAAAACCTGCCGGAAACCATGAAAAATCAGGTAATTGAGGTAAACAAAAAGGAGTTGGATATAGATTTAATTGGCCTGGCAGAAAAACAAACAGCTCAAATCCAATCCCTCTACAGTAGAAAAGAGTAGCTTTGCAGGCAACAAAAATCCAATAATAAGGTTAAATTCCAGGAAATTATGAGTGAATGTAAAAGTGGAATTAAACTAACATATGCCTCACTTAAATCACTCATACATATACTTTCTCGTGCTTTTACTCAATTCAATGTATTTTTGTTTTCCTTTTACAAGCTCCTAATTTTAATGAATTTCTTTCATTTTCAATTTTATTAAATTATTTACCAAAAATTTTTGTTTTGGTAATATAAAATTCGCAAATAATTAAAAAAAGATACTAAATCTTAAACATGTCATCAACTCTCAAATTCATAGATAAAAATAATTCAGGTTTTTTTGCAACAGTCCGGGAAAGGGTGGACCAGTACTTCGAAACAAATGGGGTTTCGAAACGTGCCAATCGATCGATGGTGCTAAAAACCGTCACTTACCTCCTTTCCTTTGTAACCTTATACCTCATTATTTTATTGGAAGTGTTTCCTTCCTGGGTTTCTCTCTTGCTGGCCATTGCTTTGGGCATGAACATGGCTTTCATCGGCTTCAATATTTGCCATGATGCCTTGCACGGTTCCTATTCCTCCAGGCCATGGGTCAATTCTTCTCTGGGGTTTCTATTCAATATCATTGGTGCCAATGTATATGTTTGGAAAATAACGCACAATAAGATACACCATACCTATACCAATATCGTGGGGCATGATGGAGATCTGGAGGTAGCCCCTGGAATTGTCAGAGTTTCTCCGGAGGAAAAGCACTATCCCATACACCGGTTTCAACACATCTATGCTTTCTTTCTTTATGCATTGGCATCCATATCCTGGTTTTTCCGGAAAGATTACAAGAAATTCTTTCAGAAGCGGATCGGGAAACATGAGAACAAACATCCAAAAATCGAATATTTCAACCTGTTCTTTTTTAAACTACTCTACTATACCTTGTTTATTATTTTGCCATTAATTGTCATGGACATTACCTGGTGGCAGTTTATAATAGGTTTTCTGGCATTGAACTTTGCCGAGGGTTTGGTTTTGGGATTGGTCTTCCAATTGGCTCACCTGGTGGAACAAACGGAATTCCCCAACCCGGGTGAAGCCGAAAACATTGAAAATGCCTGGGCAGAACACCAAATGAGAACTACAGCCAATTTTGCCAGGAAAAGCCGTTTGGCCACCTTCTTATGCGGTGGCCTGAATCTACAGGTAGAACACCATCTTTTTCCAAAAATTTGCCACATTCACTACCCGGAGCTATCGGGAATAGTAAAAGAAACAGCTCTTGAGTATGGGCTGCCCTATCATGAAAACAGGAGCTTTGCTTCAGCCTTGAAATCTCATTATAATTTCCTGAAAAGGGCTGGAAAAAAATAAGGTTGCTTGACAAGCAAGCAACCTTATGATAAACCAGGTTGTTTGGAGCAGTAGCAGGTTAATTCAATAGGCATTGTTCAGAAAAACCCGTTGAACCGGAATTGCTACCAATATATCCACTGCTTAGGCAGATCAGTAGCCCGGGTTTTGCTCCAGACCAGGTTCCACACGCAAGCTGTTTTCGTGAAAGGGCCACCTGTAGTTATGTGGCTGAAAAGATCGGTCTTCGATTTTCAGGGAAACAACCTCCCCATCCACCATTCGGGTATGTCCCAATGCAGGCTGATTTAAAACCTCATCTGCAATTTCCCAACGGATGATATCATCATAACGAAGTCCTTCACCGGCAAATTCCACTCTTCTTTCATTTCTGATCAATTGAATCCAGTCTTCCTGACTAAAGTTGGCATATTCCGGGCCTGTCACATCAGCTACTGTCATGTCCAGACCGGCTCTCTCCCTGACCAAATTTATGGATTCCAGGGCCAAATCATCAATATCATTCATCATGATCTTTGCTTCCGCATAGGTTAGTAAGACTTCTGCATACCGAAGTAGTCCAAAATCAAAATTGCCTCCTGAACGGAAAGCATCTGCTTCAGAAACATATTTTTTAAACCAGTAGCCGGATTTACTGGCTCTTTGATTTTCAAAATACATGGGATTATTGGAATTATAAATGTCTATTGGTTCTCCATAGAAATCATCTCCCTGCCCCATAATACTCTGTTCATATCGGGGATCTCTATTGAGATTTGGGTTCAACTCATATTCTTCCATGGTATGCAATGGGCAATTTGCAATTGGCCTTCCCTGTAAGGTCCAATAAGCATCTACCAGTGATTTCAAAGGTACTACATAAGATTGGCCATTTCCTGTACGGTAGTGTGGACCCAGGTCCCTAAAGGAGTTGGTGGCACGGTTTCCATGGCTTTGCCGGTCAAAATGAACAATCACTTCATTGTTGGTGGACGCTCCCTCATATTGGAATAAATCCCCATAATCCGGATAAAGCTCATATTTATTGCTATCCATAATTTCCTTAGCCAGTCTTGCCGCAAGCTCATACCGTTCATTGTACAAGGCAAACCGCATGGTCATTGCTTTGAAGGAGTAGCGATTGAACATGTACTTATCTGAGGTGTATTCATCAGCCGGCAATCTTGCAGCGATATCCTCAGCAAGGGGAAACAATTGGTTGAGAATTTCATCCTTTGGCGTTATAGGCTGTCTGGCGTCTACCAAATCAGCAGGTTCCAAATGGAAAGGTACGTCACCCCACCTGAATGTCAACCTAAAATAATGCCATACTCTTAATGCTTCCAGGATACTCTTATACTTTGTTCTTACAGACTCGTCTTCCACATAGGGGATATCAGCATTGGCAACAAAGGTATTCAGCCTTCCCAGGTGCTTCATTTGCAATTCATAATAGTACAAAAATGCCTGGGTGGTACTATTGATATTTCCATTTGCAATGCGTTGATGGTGGTGGCCATCGACCCTACTGTAAGCGTTGTCAGATTTACCTTCTTGCATGTAAAACAGGGTTTGGTGTACTCCCGGATTGGTAAAAACATCCAGGTAACTACTGTAAACCACACGCCTCAGGTCTTCCTCATCATTAAAAAATTCCACAAAGGATGTTGCCGTAGGATCCGTTTTATCCAACAACTCCACACAGCTTGTTAGGCTGGTTCCTGCAATAAATATTATGATCAATAATTTTTTCATGATATCCTTTATTAATTTATAGTGGCTTTAACCCCTAAACTAAATGTTCCCATTCGGGGATAACTTCCATTTCCTCCATCTCGCTCCGGTTCCAATCCTTCCCATTTGGTAATGGTGATGGCATCCTGAGCATTGAAATAAAGCCTTACGCTTTTTATGTTATTTCCGATTCTTGGAATCGTATACCCTACTTGAAGCATCTTGACACGGAAAAAAGCAGCATTGCTTAACCATACATCGCTCAGGACAGCATTCGGGCTTGTCCCTGTCCAAACTCTGGGAAACCTGCTGTTTGGTGTCTCAGGTGTCCAGCGGTTCTCCATGTAATACTCTCTGGGTGCGCCAAGGTTATTGTTCACACCATCCATCAGGACGGGGTAACCTTCCAATCCGTTAAGTCTTCCCAATCTTTTACCTACTCCCTGTCCAAGGAAACTAAAATCCCAACGCCTGAAACTAAGGTTAAAATTTACCGAATAATTCATGTGTGGAAAGGGATCACCCAGGTTTATTTTGTCTTCGTCATTGATGACCCCGTCTCCATTCTGATCCACATACCGAATATCTCCGGGATAAGTATTGGGCAATTTTGCTTCCATTCCATCTACCTCTTCCCAGGTTTGGAAATAACCATCACTTTCATAACCAAAGTAGTTATCTATTGCAATTCCCTCGTACCAGATCATATCCTGATTGTTTTTAAAAATCAGTGTGTCTGACCTGCTGTATCCCGCTTTTAATACACGGTTTTGGTTATCGAATAACATGCCGCCTATACTGTAATTTACTTCTCCTACCCTGTCTGCGTAATTGGCAGAAAACTCAAACCCTTTGTTCTCCACTTCGCCTATATTAACAGAGGAGGTAAGGTAATAGGAACCGGTCAATGGGGGCACTGGAAAATCCGAATAAATGAGATCATAAGAATACTTATGGTAATACTCGGCAGTAAGGTTCAATTTGTTGTTCAGTGTAGTCAGATCAATACCAAAATTGGATTGTCTTTGCTTCTCCCAGCTGAAATCGGGATTTGGTACACGCATGGTCCATCCCCAGGTATTTACCACTTCCTGCCATAGGTATGGCGCAACATTTTCATTTCCAATCAGACCAAAAGAAGCCCTGAATTTTAAATTGTTGATGGCACCTGAACTGACCAGGCCACTCATGAAGGACTCATTGTGGATGTTCCAGGCAAAGGCACCGGAGGGGAAAAATCCCCATCTGTTACCGGGTGCAAACTTACTGCTACCATCTGCCCTGGCGGTCCCTTCTAGTAAATACCTGTTGTCAAACGAATAATTTACCTTTGCAAAAAAGGAAGATTTCGAAAACTCCCGGTAATCGGTATAGGTATTATTCATGATTTCAGTACCTCCCAGCAGGTAAATCTTGTCCTGCCCATTTCGCAAATCATTCTCATAATTGATCATGGCCCTGGCTGTTATTTGGCTTTGACTTACGCCTTGTGAGGCGCCAACAGAATTTCCCCATATCTCAACCGGTTTTCCATCTCCATCGAAAAATTTATGGGTTAACCTTTTGTATTTTTCAGCGGACTTATTGATCAGGTAGGAAACATTGCCTTCTAAACTCAACTTATCATTGATAAAATACTTCGGTCTAAGATTAATAGTACTTCTATCATGTAATGCATTCCAGGATCCTCCATGGTTAATAGATGCCAGGGGATTGATATTGTTATGAAGTATATAATTGTTCTCAAGTTCTGAATCATAAAAAATAGGTTGAGTAGGATTCATCCTCCAGGCTTGCTGATACAATCCATGTCCATTTGTGTTGGCATTGAGCCGATCGACTTGTAAGCGGTGGGCATAAAAATCTGCCTGAAGCACAAATTTATCAGCTATGTTGATATTGGTATTGAACCGGGCTGAAAATTTCTGTGAACCTTCAAGTTGATTCATGCCATTTTCATCAAGATATCCCAGCATCAGGTTAAAGGTACCTACTCCTCCTCCACCTGAGATGCTGGCAGATGTATTATTCGAATAGGACTGTCTCTGCATCACTGCACCCAGCCAGTCGGTATTGGTATAATTTCCGCTTTCTGCGGCTGAAATATCTTCTTCAGAAAACAACAAGGATTGCCCCTGATGCCCCCTTGCTTCATTATTCAGCCGCATATAATCTGCTGAACCCACAAAATCAGGCAAATCAATGGGGTTATGCAAAGCCGCCCAAGAGTGCAAATTGACTCTGAATTGGCCGGTAGTTCCCCTTTCCGTTTCGATAATAATCACCCCATTAGCTCCCCTGGAACCATATAATGCCGCTGATGCGGCATCTTTTAAAACCGTAATGTTTTTCACCTGATTTGGGTCAATATCCGTCAGGGACTGCTCCATTCCGTCAATAATGACCAGCGGAGAAGCGTTTTGTAAAGTACTGATGCCCCTGATGGAAATGGTTCCTGGTACACTTCCCGGAAGGTTGGTACCCTGCATGAGGGTTACCCCGGGAATAGTCCCACTGAATGCTTCTTCCAATTTAAAAATGGGGCGACTTTTTATCAAGTCCATATCCAACTCCTCCACTGAAGATGCCAAATGTTGCCTCTCCACTTCACTAAAACCTACTACTACCACCTCATTCAAATCCATGCTATCCTCTTGCAAAGTTACACTGATCTCATTTGTTCCTTCCGTGCTGATCTCTTTCCCCTGAAAGCCTATCATATTGAAAATCAAAGTGGCTTTTCCACTTACCGCAATTTCATAGGAACCGTCCAAATCGGTGGTAGTTCCCACTGTTGAACCTTTTATTAATACCAAAACAGAAGGAATGGGTTCCCCTGCTTCATCTGTGACTGTACCGGTTATTGTCCTTTGTTGCCCATAAACATCGAGCAGTGATAAAAACATTAAAACCAGTAGAAATATTCTACCTTTAAACATCATTTAAATTTAATTTTTGTAAATTTTTATAACCAATAAGCTTAAAATTTAACTCCTAAGGAATTATTCTAATTTAAATTTTATTGCGCTGTTTGCTAAAATTTGCATCCAGAAGTAAAATAATTGAATTATACCATATTGATACCTCCTTTCATTTTATGAGTGAGTACAATTTAAGTATGAACTGCTCGAATTGATCAATTAAAAAAGCAGCACTTAAAGATATCTATAAAAATAATGGTTAAAAATCCAGTTATAATAAATATGGGTAAATTTATAATTTATTTATTTTGAAATTTAAATTTAACTAATTTAATATTATAAGTAATATTTTAAAGGATATTATTAAAATGATTTAGTTCTGATTATCAATGGTTTAGTTGAATTTAATGAAAATTTGAAAAGTAAAATTGTATTTTTTACCCATTATTCAATTGTTAATAACCCCGGAAAAACATGATGTTCCGGCTAAAGCATACAACTAAAAATTACCATTCATAAAAATTGTCCATAAATAATTTTATGAGACCTTAAAAAAAAATTGATTTGTCCCTTTTCAAGGTAATTTTCTTATTGAATCAGGCACATAATAAATAAAATTTTATTGAACAAGGCACTTTTTCAATAACTAAAAAGCAGGTATATTGACAGCGTAAGCAGAAAGTTATGGAAAAGCGGTT
>NZ_JAANYN010000023.1 GCF_011290685.1 Cyclobacterium plantarum | reverse complement strand
AAACCGCTTTTCCATAACTTTCTGCTTACGCTGTCAATATACCTGCTTTTTAGTTATTGAAAAAGTGCCTTGTTCAAAAAGTTGATTTAATCAGGTTTTCAAGGAAGTATATCCAAAGTCTAAATAATATCCATATGCAAATGAGAGAAACTATTTCTCCTGTAATTGAAAATGCAAGGAAGGACATTGAATCGATACAAGCTGATTTTATGAAGTGTTCCAATGGGACATTGGGTAATATCTATTTAATTAGGACTGATATAAATTCGGAAAATATAGAAGAGAAGTTTCCTCTACTGCTTCACTATGATGAAGAGAGAATTGCTTTGGTTGGTAAAAATAAACGACTGAACAATCTATTAATGGCTAGCTTTGAAAGTACAAGCTACTCTGGTTAAGGTGCCTTTCACTCCGGTAAATCTCTTTTTTAACTCGGTATTTATTAAATAAGGGCATTCCTGCAGAAGTAGCATCGAAGATCAAAAACTGGTAAAATATCAATTTTTAACAATTTCATATATTTCGTAACCTATAAAATCTTCTTCCACTTCCGGATCGGAAATCTGAAACAATAGTTTATTTCCAGGCAGATTAATCATTAATTTTCCATTTTTAGGCATTGGCATATCACCTGATAGCTGCTTAAATTGATCAAAGATAATCAATCGGTGATAGGAAGGGTCTTTAAAGTGGTGGTAGGTAGGATCTTCTGATTTTTCTTTTTCATAAGTAATGGGGGAAATTTCTCTGATATAATTAAGTATTATTATCCCGTTATCTAACTTCAAGATCTTATGGTTTCTCGCAGTCAAAGTGATTATATTGTTAAAGGTACTTAAATTATTTCGTGTTATTTCTGAATTTTTTAAAGCTTTAAATTCCTCATGCTCTATCTTTATATGGGATTCTAACCTCAAAGAGTTTAAATCATAAATAGTGATTTCGTTATCGAAAGAGGTTACCAGGTAAAGTTTATTCATACTCCTATCTATGAAATAGATTGGAAAATACAAAGGCCCTATAGATTTATCTATTTGTTTTGATACCTCTCTATCAGAAATAGCTGCAAATTCAATCTGTTTATCAAATTCAGGCTGAAATATCTCTATCAAATTTCTATTTTTAAAATCCCTATTGTCCACAGACCAGTCTACTCCGCTAGGATTAGTAATGAATGAAAAACCATCCGGCACATCATTTTGAAAGAAAAAAGAAAATAATCTCATGTTTCCATGAAGATATACCTGCGTTCTTGCTAAGTATTTATCCCTTTTTTTAAGATTAAGATTTTGATCATAAAGCAGAACCTGAAATGGTGTTTGGATCCAGATATTTCCTTCATCAGTAAAAGCCATACTATTTAATGACGCCACAGATTGATTTGGCCCTTCTCCCAACAAATCTTTTTGAACAAGGATATTACCATCCTCATCGAGAAGAAGGATTTCTGTATTTTCGGGTTTATTGATGTAGGCAAGGTAAATCCCTTTTTGTGAATAATAATCTATAATCTCAACAGGTAAAAAGGAATCTATTTTAAATTCATTTGATTTGATGAGCTTATATTGAGAAAACACATGAGTAGGTTGAAAAACCACAATGGAAAGAAAACACAAGATCGATAAATTTTTTATAGTCATTTTATTAAATATTTTTTTCAACATCCACGAGCCTGTCGTGCTATTAGTAAGTTTACGGGATCTGCAGAGAAAATATTCGAATACATCCGCGTTCGATAGAATCTTGGCCAGTTTTCTTTCTTGGTGTTGAAGTTCTTTTTGCCTTACCAGTAACGGTAGCTGGTCAAACTTTTCTTCGCCTTCTAGTATTGCAATACTTTCAATTTTGTATTTGGTTAATCTATCTGATATAGACAATAGACTTTCAGAATCTTGATGGAGTTTTACTAGGTTTCTCAAAAGATGTGGGGTGTTGGGATTGGTAATAATTCAAGAATTTCACTAAAAATAATATAAGAAAATTCATAAAATTCAGATTTGATAAGGACTATATTTATATGATATAAAGAAAAATCTTTTCCTTTCATATTTATAAAAGTAAAAAATAGTTTGAAACTTCCAAAATACAATTACCTAACCTAACTTTTGGTCTGCCATGTTATGATATGACATCAGTCAAGAAATCCAAATAATATTCAAAAACGTTTTTGTTAGCATATCAAAAAAAAATTAATATATAATTAAAGTTATATAATTCAGAATTTAATTTTTTATTAATTTCAGTAGAAAATATACAGTTTTATTGAATAAGGTGCCAATCCAATGAACGCTTTGTAAGGATAAGGTGGCTTCGCCACCATCCTTTGCATTAAATTTTCAAAAATCCCTTCTTTCATTTTATGGCGATTGTACCTAAAAGTATATTCCGGCGACCGGTATTTGCCAGCGGTTTTTTTGGTTGGTTTAGTATATTTTCGATTGACTTGTTTTTCCGTAATGAGATCTCTCTTGTGCTCCGCTTCCGCAGAGTATGTATGGGGATGTTTTCTGGTACAATGTTTATTTAAAGTTACGTAAGTAAATCCCTCCCGATACTGGTCGGGAAAGGCTCTTCCCCCCTTTGAGAAAGTGGGAGTTGCGGAAATGCTGATTTGTTGATGAAATTGTGTAATGTAATCGGGCCGGGAGATGGTAAGGCTTTTGAATACCGGAAATCCGAATGTGAACGAATCCCGCTCCAGAAATGCGGTATCCGTTTGATTCGTTCCATTTTTGAGGTATATTCACCATCGGTTTTTTTGACTTTTGGATAATTAAAAAAAGGAATGGAACACGAGCAGCAGCACTGGCACACCCACAGCTACAAGCAGGTAGCAGAAGCGCTGCAAACCAATACCGATCAGGGTCTTTCACCCGATGAGGTGCAGGCACGCTTGCAGCAGTACGGGGAAAACCGCATTACCACCAAAAAAAGCCAAAGCAGCATCGTTCGCTTTTTGCTCCAATTTCACCAACCCCTGATTTACATTTTACTGGGCGCTACAGCCCTTACCCTGCTCCTGGAGGAATACACGGATGCTGCTGTCATCTTTGCAGTGGTATTGATCAACTCTATCATTGGCTACGTGCAGGAAACCAAGGCCCTGAAGGCCATCGATGCGCTGTCCAAAAGCATGAACACCCGGGCCACCGTCATTCGTGACGGCAGGCAATCAGAAATAAACAGCCTGGGCCTGGTACCCGGGGATGTCGTGTTGCTGCAGCCGGGAGATAAAATTCCCGCCGACCTGCGCCTGTTCGCCGTCAAAAACCTGCAGGTGGACGAATCGGCCCTTACCGGAGAGTCGGTGGCCACCGAAAAAAGTCCGGAGACTACTGCAGGGGATACCCTGTTGGGTGATCGCCTCAACATGGGCTTTGCTACGACGGTGGTGACCTACGGAACGGGAAAGGGCCTGGTGGTGGCTACCGGTGACCGCACGGAGGTGGGAAAGATCAACCAATCCATCGCTTCTGCGGAAGAGCTTGATACCCCCCTGACCCTGAAAATCAAAAAATTCAGTCATACCTTACTTTGGGTGATTCTGAGCCTGTCCCTGCTAATCCTTGCCCTGGCCTACCTGCGGGGAGAGAGCCTGGCGGATGCCTTTATGGTGGCCGTGGCGCTGATGGTGGGTGCTATACCCGAGGGCCTTCCGGCTGCAGTGACCATCATGCTGGCCATTGGCGTGGCCCAGATGGCCAAAAGACGGGCCATTATCCGCAAACTGGTGGCCGTGGAAACCCTGGGCAGTGCCAACGTGATCTGCTCGGACAAAACCGGAACGCTCACCGAAAACCAAATGACCGTTCAAAAAATCCTGGCCGGCGGTGAGTCCTTTGAGCTTACCGGCATTGGCTACAATCCGGAAGGAAAAGTCCTTTTTAAGGGACAAGCGGTGGACCTTTCCGAAAAGCCGGCCCTGCAACAGTTACTGACCGCAGGACTTCTTTGCTCCAATAGCCGCATTGTGGAAGACGGGGGGCGGTGGACGGCGGAAGGCGATCCCACCGAGGCAGCACTGATCAGTGCTGCCGAAAAAGCAGGCATCACCCGGCAGCAAATCGATCCGCAATATCCCCGCCTGGACGAGGTTCCCTTTCAATCGGAAAACCAATACATGGGTAGTCTGCACCGGCACGAAGAACAGACGCTGGTTTTCTTAAAGGGATCGGTGGAAGCGGTGCTCCGCTGTACGGATCGGGCGCTGGACAAAACCGGAGAAATCGTTCCCCTAGATTTTTCCGCCGTGCAGCAGGCCGCCGATGAATTGGCTGCAGCAGGCCTGCGGGTCCTGGCCTTTGCCTTCAAAACCAGCGATCCTGATCAACGGCAACTGGACCAAAAGGACCTGTCCGAAGGCATGGTCTTTACCGGACTTCAGGGAATGATTGATCCGCCGAGAAAAGAGGCGGTAGATGCCGTATCCCTCTGTCAGCAAGCAGGCATACAGGTAAAAATGATCACCGGCGACCATGCCCTTACCGCAGCCAACATTGCCGAGCAACTGGGGATCCGTGGACAAACCGAAAACGGAAGACTCCTGGCCCTTACCGGGCTGGAACTGCAGGGATTCTCGGACGAGCAATTGCAGGAAGTGGCAGGAGCGGTGGCGGTCTTTGCCCGGGTCAGCCCGGATCAGAAACTCCGCTTGGTAAAGGCCCTGCAGGCCAGCGGCAAGGTGGTGGCCATGACCGGAGACGGTGTCAACGACGGACCGGCCTTAAAGCAGGCTAACATCGGCATTGCCATGGGCATTACAGGCACCGAAGTAGCCAAAGATGCTTCGGATATGTTGCTTACCGATGATAATTTCGCTTCCATAGAGGCCGCCGTGGAAGAGGGAAGGGGGGTCTTGGATAACCTGACCAAGTTTATTGTATGGACCCTTCCGACCAACCTGGGAGAGGCCCTGGTCATCCTCGCCAGCATTGCTTTTACCACCCAACTGCCGCTGGCCCCGGTTCAGATTCTGTGGATCAACATGACGACGGCGGTGCTGTTGGGCCTGATGCTTACCTTCGAACCCAAGGAAAAGGGCATCATGGACCGGCCTCCGGTTCCCTCGGACAAGCCCATCCTTACCTTTCCCCTGATCATGCGGACCCTCTTGGTCGGGACCTTGCTGATGCTTGCTTCGTTTTTACTGTTTCGCTACGAGTTATCCCTGGGGGCCAGCCTGGCCGAAGCCCAGACGGTGGCCAGCACGGTATTTATTGTGCTGGAAGGCTTCTACCTGTTTAACTGCCGCTCTTTGCGAAGATCGGTCCGGGAAATCGGCTGGTTTTCCAATAAATGGGTGTATGTGGGAGCCTTTACCATGCTGCTCCTGCAACTCGTATTCATTCATGCGCCGCTGATGAATACCTTGTTCCACTCGGCTCCCATTGGCCTGGATTCCTGGATTAGGGTGCTTGGTGCAGGTGTGGGCCTGTTTGTGCTGGTGTCACTGGAAAAAACCATACGAAGAAAATATACGGAATCGGAGGACTTTTAATGCTTTGGCCAGCAAGTGAAGATGTCAAAAATCACTTCCGGCAAAGGATATCGGCGATTTTTCAGTTATATTTATGGTGGCTGTGGGGTTTTATTTAATAGGTCGGTACCCTTATAACAAATACTTTAAATTGAAACCAATTGAACTTGAGATGGCTTTACCCACTATTTACGACAAAGAAGTAACAGCGGAGTTGATCCGGCGGATTGACTCCCTGACACCCAGTACCCAGCCGCAATGGGGAAAAATGAACGTGGCGCAAATGCTGGCGCATTGCAACGTCACCTATGAAATGGCTTATGAAAACAAGCATCCCAAACCCAATTTTTTCATGGGATTAATCCTAAAAGCCTTTGTGAAAAAGATGGTGGTGGACGAAACGCCTTACAAAAAGAACGTCCGTACGGCACCTGCTTTTGTCATTGCAGATGAGCGTGATTTTGAGGAGGAGAAAGCACGACTGATCCAGTACCTGCATAAAACTGTGGAGCTGGGAGAAAAACATTTTGATGGAAGGGAATCCTTGTCCTTCGGTAAATTGTCTAAGGAAGAGTGGAACAACATGTTTTACAAGCACCTGGACCACCACCTGACGCAATTTGGGGTGTGAAAATGCCAGGCAGTAGTAGATTCCATTCGGGTTTGTTGCCGTTTCGTACCATGGCCTTCACCTCCCCAACTATTTGATCGACCCTGCTATGGGAAGAATAGGATTAAAGAAATATGCAACCGTAGGCATTACCTGGCTTTTTGTTGCTGCTGGCATCGTAGGGATAGCTAGCTGGCAGGGTCTGAATACCTTCGTGTTTGCCTGGGTGGTGAATTTCCTGTTGATGACCGCTTTAATGGCCTACACCGAAACCTTACAACCCCCTCTGAAATCGAGCTATTTTGATACCAAAAAGTGGGAAAAGGGCGGAACGGTGTATCGATGGCTTGGGGTGAATGGTTTCAGGAAGTTGTTGGTTTGGATTGGCTGGGAGAAACTCAACAAAGCTGCGAGGCCGGTGAAGAAGGACCGGTCAGCCTTGGAAAAATTGGAATACCAAACCCGCCAATCGGAATTTGGCCACCTCATCATTTTCATTCTGGTAGCGGTACTTGGCTTTGCGGTAGCGTTACTCCACGGCATCAGGGAGTCCTTTTGGCTCTTTTTTCTGAATGTTGTATTGAACGGCTACCCAATGGTGGTGCAGCGGTATAACCGACCAAGGCTGAGGGGAATTTTATCAAACCAATAATTTGTTGCCTGTAACTTAGGATCTCAATTAACAGCCTGTAAATTAAGGATTTTGTTTGCCTGTATTTTTTTCTCTCCTTAGACCTTAATCAGTTGTTTAAGATACCAGGGTAGCGAAAATTGATCCGTAAGCATGGGGAATGGACGCAATCCTCGAATGGAATGCTATTTTATAATCGAACATAGCTATTGGCCGTTTAAGGGATGTCATCGAGGTGGTTTAACACATATTTGAATTGAATTTACAGTATAATTGTTGTACATTTAAAGCAAATATGTTGTTATGGTAACTAAGGAACTTGAAACATCCGGTAGAAGCTACAATCCAAAGAAAAGCTTGCTGCGAGCAAAGAAGGAAAGGTTAAAAAAGCAGGGGTCTCGTATAACAGTTAGCACAGGTGAATATGCCTGGGCCAACAAGATGGATAGGGTTAATCTCATCAGAGAAGGTCTGCCTTATGAGACGATAGAAGTTTTAAGTAAAAGAGCTGCTTTGCCGGTAAAACAGTTGCTTCACCTTTTCGGTATCCCTCAGACTACCTACAACAAAAAAAAGAGAGACCAGGAATTGCTCAGTAGAAGAGATACTGAAGTGGTATTGGTACTGACAGAATTAATGGATTTTGGGGTAGCCGTTTTTAACGAGGAGGCTGAAAAGTTTCAACGCTGGCTTAAAAAACCAAATATATCATTGGGGGGTGTCTCTCCGGAAAGTCTCTTTGATTCTATCACGGGGATTCACGAAGTTAGCAATAGTCTTAACAGGTTGGAATACGGAAATCTGGCCTGATGAGGGTGTACAGAATTGAAAGAGAGAAATATCTAAAAAGCACTTTAAAGGGCCGGGGAGCTGCTTTAACGGATGGATTTCGCTGGAACAGTCGCAATACTTATTTGGTGTATACTTCGGCATCCAGGGCACTTGCTATTCTGGAGGTATCTGTCCATCTGGACCTCAGTGAAGATTTACCATCAGATAGGTTTTATGTGGAAATAGATATTCCGGATGAAGTAAAAATCCTTGAACTTAAAAAAGAAGACCTACCAGATGACTGGGATGCTAAACCTCCAATTCTTGAAACTCAATTTATTGGAGATGATTTTGTGAAAGACAATGAAGCCGCTGTGATGAAGGTACCCAGTTGTGTGGTGCCGTTGGAATTCAATTACCTGATCAACCCAAATCATCCTGATTCAAAATGGATAACTGTGGTTTCAAAAAACCAGCTAACATTTGATAAACGCATACAGCAGATCAAGAAATAGGTTGGCATAAGGTGCTTGTTCACAAAATAGGCCTGGAATTCAAGTGAAAAAAAATTGATTTACAATACTTGTATGATATACTAAAAACATATACTTTTGTGATATAAAATATTGCTATGAAAAACATATCTCTTAAAATTGATGACCTGGTTTTTCGTGAAGTTGAAAAAATTCGTGAGGGAATGAAGCAACCCAGAAACAGGTACATTAACGAAGCAATCGCTTTTTACAACAAATTTCAAAGGAAGCAGCTGCTTGAGAAAAGGTTAAAAATGGAATCAGAACTGGTAAAAGCGGATTCTATGGAAGTTCTGAAGGATTTTGAAACCATTGACGATGCTAATTAAGCAGTATGAAATATGGATTGCAGACCTGAATCCCCAGATTGGAACCGAACCAGGAAAAAATAGGCCGGTGGTAGTCGTTCAAACAAACTTGCTCAATAAAATTCCACACCCCTCAACGATTGTTTGTCCGATCACCACCAACGTACAAGCAAATGCTGAAATTTTAAGAGTTCATTTAAATAAGGGTGTAGCGAATCTGAATCAGCCCTGCGATATTATGATTGACCAGATTAGGACCATAGACAATAAAAGGCTCACCCGGAAAATTGGAACCTTGCCGGATGAGTTAATAGAAAAGGTAATGGAGAATATCCGCATCGTTCTTGCCCTTGAATAAGGTGATAAGCTTCTGATAATGAATAAAATATTTTATGTGACAATAATTTTTTTGAATTAGGCGGTTAGCTAACAACTCCATAGTCATGATTTTTAATCAAATTATCTTCAATTGCAAAGAAATTTAGGACATTCCAAAAAACAGAATCCTATATACCTTGATTTTAGCCAAAAAGGCGGAAATGCAGGGAATTTTTATTTCTGGATTGGGAAAGCCAAAATTTCAAATGATTTGGCTAAAGCCAATGATGCTGTTAGACCCTAAAATGCCTACAGCTAAAGCAGTAGGCAATTGATCAAATATGGTGTTCTCAAAATTCAGCAATGAAACAAGCCTAAAACATACGCTCGTGTCCATAGGCCGGTGTAAACGCCTCATTTTTCGCTAACCTACAAAAAATCAGGCCGATCCGGCCCGTCATAAAGCGCAGCTCCAACTTTTTCTCCTGATTCTTTATCCACTTCCAGCAGGCCGGTATCACTCACTTCCGGCGCCAGTATCAGTCCGTAGTGCCTGCCCATCCAGTAGTCCCGGATAAAGCCTACCGGCTCCATAATGCGATTGCTGTTTTGCCCACCATCCAACACAATAGCCCTTCTGGCACCCCGGGTAACGGCCGTTTCGCGGGGTGAAATGGCTTTAACACCACCTTCATAGGAGGTGTAGCCTTCTTCTACAAACAAATCATCCCGGTGGGAGTTTCGGTAATTGTGTTCGATAGCGTCCAGGGTCCATTCCCGCAAGTGCTGCACAGCTGCTTCCAGGTCAGCATCATTGCCGGTCATGGCGGCATAAGTGAAATTAAACCAGGGGATCTTCTCCATGCGCTTGATTTCAAAAGTACGCTCCAGGCTTCTCAGGTAGATGGAGCGCATGTCAGGATCCTTTTCGTAGCGCAGCAGGGTATTGTAGGCCTCAAAGGCCAGGTTGTCATCCCAGGGGGCAATCTGAGAAGGAGGGAAGGTATTTTTTTGCTTGATGGTATTTTCTGCATAGCCCCAGTCTACCAATTGCTGGTATCCCTTTTTGAAGCGTTCTTCCCCGGTCAGGGCATAGGTGGAGTAGGAAAAAGCCAGCGCTTCCAGCCCGTTCACGCCCCGGTCGGACCAGCCGTAGGGGCGCAGCAGGTACTCCGGATTCCAGCGTCCCCAGCGGGTGGGTTGCCCATCGGCATCGATCAGCACCCAATTATTTTCCATGATGTATCCGGCGATGCGGCGCATGTGTTCTTTGGCCAGTTCTTTTTCTTTGCCTTGAGCCGCCAGATCGTGAAACAAGGAAACACTGTAAAAATGGGCGATGATCTCATCGCTGGAGGCATCGCCCTTCCAGTACCAAAGGCTGTCTGCGGTGGCATTCCATTTAGCAGGCAGGCCACCGGATCCCCTTCGCCCCATTTCTCCTTTATCACCCTTCCTGGACCAGATGGAGCGGGCGATCAGCCCATCGATGGGCGTGATTCGCTCCAGCCACAACATCGCCTGAAAGGAATTGACAGCTTCCTGTCGGGCTGTTTCCTCTCCGGTAACGGCATATTTGTAGCTCATGGCCGAAAGATAGGTGGCAGTATGCGCTCCATCGTTATCGCTGATTTCCCGCACCCACTCATTTTCGTATTTATGAATGGTATGGATAAAACCCATGCGCTTATGTCCCCAATCATCCAGCCATTGCTCGTAATGGGCAGATTTCTTCCTTAGCGTAAAGGGCTCGTAACGGATGATACCTATGCCGCCATCTGTGGCTACCAAAACTTCCTTTTCGGCCACTGCAATGGAATTGACATGATTATCCGGCAGCCAATGGTCTGCCCCGAAATAGTGCCAGTCGTCTTCCAGCATGCGAATGGCTCCTCTTGGGGTGCCGATCCATACATCCCGGTCAAACCCCTGCACCAGCTGCCGGGTGTGCTCTACGGGCAGGCCATCTTCACCCTTGATTTGCTGCAGGGCAGCACCCCGCAATACGCCCAAACCCCGGTCTG
Organism: Cyclobacterium plantarum; assembly: GCF_011290685.1. Taxonomy (GTDB): domain Bacteria; phylum Bacteroidota; class Bacteroidia; order Cytophagales; family Cyclobacteriaceae; genus Cyclobacterium; species Cyclobacterium plantarum. The sequence continues at coordinate 12,693 of NZ_JAANYN010000023.1, read as the reverse complement.
TGCTGATAAACAGCCTGCTGCCCATGGATAGCAATTCTCCGGTATTTTTGGAAGGCAGGGTACCCCAGTCGATCAGGTGCTCGTTGACTACCTTACCAGAAAGCTGTACCAGTTGCCCGGGTCGAAGGACATGTAGGGTGCCGCTGTAACTGGCAATGGAGGTGATGGGACCCAATTTCACCGGATCGGCCAGTAGCTGAGTGCCATCCTCCATCAGCATGGTCACGTCACTGGACAGATAGCCCCCTTCAGGCTCAATATCAGTTAATTTTCCTTGTACATATACATATATGGCATCCCGTGTGGCCGCATGGACCTTGCCCAGATGCAGGCAGACATCCACAAAGTTGTCTTCACTGAGTTTTTCCCAGGAATTGTCGGCAAAGCGGTAAAATCCGGAGGAAGCCATCACCCAGGCAGTATCATCAAAAACGGCTATCTTACGTATTCCCGCAGGACTGTTGGATAGCGGCTGAAGGCTTCCATTCGTTAATTCCTGAAGTTTTCCATCCAAAACGGCATAGGAACGGCCAGACAAAATGGCTACCTGTGTAACGGCCGAGGGGGTAGTAAGGATTTCACTTTTTTCCTGGAGAAATACCTTATCGGCTACCGGTTCCCAGAGGGTCTGCTGGGCTGCCAGTGGTAAAACAAAGACAGATAAAAGAAGACCAAAAGAATAGCATTTTAGCGATTGAATCATGGAATAAATTTTTGTGATTGGGTCTGCGACGATGCGCTCTATATCCTATACCGCTTCTTTCAGAAAAGGGCCATTCGGAAAACCCGAATCCTGACAGACGCTGGAGTATTGGCTTTGATTGATTTAGTTGTCGTGCCCTCCGGCTTCGTTCAGCGCATTGGATAAATAATAGGTGCCCGCCACCACCACACTATCTTTAAAAAGGGCTTCGTCTGGGTTCATGATGGCGGTGTAGCCCATGGCTTCGATTCCGGTTCGAACCTGCTTTCGTTGATAAATCTTACCTTCCTGCTTGCTATCCTGTAATACAAAAAGAAAGGTTTCGCTTCCTTCATGGACAATAGACCCGGAAGGTACGGTCCATACAGAGTCCTGGCTCACTACTATATAGCTATTGATATACATTCCCGGCAGGAAGGAATCATTTTCTGTATCCAAATGGGCATGCACCTGTACAAAACGGCCTTTGGGATCTATGGTATTTCCCTTTCGGTAAACGTGTCCGTAAAACAATTGCTCTTTAAAATCAGGTAGGGTAAAGGTCACCGCTTGTCCCTCCATCACCCTGGGGATATCCTGTTCCAATACTTTCATCTCCAGATGCAGGTGTTCACTGTTGATCACCTCCATCAACACCTCATGCGGCGCACTGTGCTGCCCGACAGATGTTTGTAAAGCGGAAATTTTACCCGAAATCGGACTTTTTAAAAGCACTTTTGACTGCAGGTTACCTTGTTCCAGGGAAGAAATATCCGCTCCCATGAGTTGCAGGTTGTTTTGAAGGGCGGATTTTTTGGCCCTGGCTGCCTGAAATGCCGCCCGGGCTTCTTCCAGTTCTTTCTGGGAAGAGATGTTATCCTCCCGCAAGCTTTGTTTTCGTTCAAAATCGCTTTCCAGGTTGGCGAGGCTGCTGAGTGTTTCCAGGTATTCCTGCTGCATGGATACAAACTCAGGGCTGGAAGCGCTGATTACTACCTGGCCTTTGTTCACCGGATCGCCCACTATAAAGTGTATCTTTTCGACAAAGATCGTGGTAAAGGAGTTGATGGTAGCTTTGTATTGGGGAGGGGAGTCGATAAATCCCGGTGCTTTTACCAGGTTGGTCAGGGGTTGCTTAATAAAGGTTCCCCGACGTATGCCCGTAATTACCTCCTGTTCCGGAGTCAACTGTACCCTTGCTTCCCTGTGTTCCATGGATTCCTGATTTTCTTCTGTGGTACTTGTATCCTCCTTGCAAGCCATCAGTCCGCTCACAAGTAGTAATAGGAGGAAAAGGTTCGATAGATTGATATTCAGCTTTCCGGTTGGCGTTCTTGTCATGCTCGATTTCATGGCAGGGTAAAATAGTGAATGTCAATAAGGGTTTGATGGTATTCGTTCAAGAGATCCAGGTGATCCATTTGGATTTCGCTGGCATATTCCAGGCTGCGGATGTACTCCAGGTAATCAATTTCTCCCTGGTCAAAACTTTTATGAGCGGAGGTAATGATTTCTTCCGCCATCGGTAGCCCCTCCTCGTTATAGTAATCCAACTCTTTGAGGTGCATTTCCAGCCTGGTTTTTTTCTGGTTTATGGCCGATTCCCAGCGGACACCTAAATCATTGATCTTGTTTTGTGATTGGTAGACGGACAGGCGGGCGGATTGCACCCTTGCCCGGGAGGGTCCAAACCAAAGGGGAACCTGAATACCGGCCTGATAACCGAGAAAACCACTGACGCCATCAATTTTCTGAAACATGTACTGTACGTAGAGTCCTGGAAGCAGTTTGTTTTGCATCTGATTCTTTTCCGCTTCAAAACGTTCTTTTTGATGCATCAAATAGCCGTAAGAAGGATGATTTTCCAGGTCTGGGAATTCGGCGTATGCCATGGTCAGTGGAGGGCTCTTGAGCTGCAATGTATCCGGGGACTGTACCACTTCCTGGATTTGCCGGTAGATAATTTGGATTTCCTGTTCCAACTGAGAATAAGCCATACGGACTTTTTCGGACCGGGCCCTTGCCATGACCATGGCCAGCCGGTTGGTCGTGCCGGCAGCATATCGCTTTTCGGAGGCCCTATACAGTTCCTGATACAGGGAGTCAAATCCGGCAAATTGTTCCTTCTTTTTGACCAGGTATTCCAGTTGGTAACACGCTTTATACAGTTGTTTTTTCAGGTTTAGGGTCTTGATGTCATAAAGATCCGCTGTAATCAGGCTTTCCTTTTCCAGTACCTTTTTTCGGGAAACATAGACTCCTGGAAAATCAATGTACTGTTGGAACCCTAAAGAGTTTACTCCATCACCCTCCAGGTTTCTTTGGTTTTCCTCTGTGCCGATAAAGAATAGGGATGGGGCAATATCCCAGGCAGTTTTGGTCCGGACCTGACTGTTTTCCAATGATATTCTGGCGGCAGCCAATTCAAAATTATTTTCCAGTGCCATGGACCAGGCCGCTTCCGGATCTACAGGACCCTCCTGGGCCGGGCTTAGAAATGGGATTCCAAGCAGTATTGCCAGTGTCGTCAGCACTTTGCCGGGGCGAAAGCCCTGAACTTTCTTGGATTTTACTACATAATAGACCACCGGCAATACTATTAATGTAAGAAAAAACGCTGTCATCAGCCCACCTATTACTACCGTGGCAATGGGCCGCTGCACCTCCGCTCCTGCAGAAGTGGATAGCGCCATGGGAATAAAGCCCAGGATATCGGTGGATGCGGTCAATAATACCGGCCGCAGACGGTTTTTGCAGCCCTTCAGGATTCTCTTCCGTATATCGGATTCTCCGCTAGTTTCCAGGTCATTAAGGTAACTGATCAACACGATGCCGTTGAGCACCGCAATGCCAAACAAGGCAATAAAACCGATACCTGCGGAGATACTAAAGGGCATCCCCCTGATCCACAGAGCTACAATTCCGCCGATTACTGCTAATGGAATGGATAAAAATACCATAACCGTTTCCGATACAGAATTAAATGTAAAGTAAAGCATAATGGCAATCAACAACAAGGCAAGTGGTAATACCTTGATCAGCCGGTCCCGTGCCTGATTCAGGTTTTCAAACTGCCCCCCATAGGCGATAGAATAGCCTGTAGGTAAATTCAACTCAGCTTCCAGCAATGCCTGCACATCGGTTATAATGGATTCCACATCCCTCTCACTGGCATTTAAACTCAGCACAATCCTTCGCTTGGTATCGTCCCGGGATATCTGTGCGGGACCAGACTGAAAGCTGATGTCAGCCACTTGTTTTAATAATATTTTTTCCCCGTTTTCCAGGGGCAGGCTTAGCTCATTTACCACCTCGGTGCTTACCGTCTCCCTATCCAGGCGCAGGGCCAGGTCAAAGCGGCGTTCGTTTTCAAAAATAGTACCTACGCTGCTGCCGGCAAAGGCGGTACGGATTACCTGATTTACATCGGCAATGCTGAGGCCATAGAGGGCCAGCTTTTCCCGGTCATAGCGGATGGAAACCTGCGGCAGGCCTACCAATTGTTCTACCTTGATATTCTCGATTCCCTCCACATCCCGGATAATGGCAGCGGCCTCCAGGCCGTAGCGGTACAGGGTTTCCAGGTCCTCCCCAAAGATCTTGATGGCCAGGTCGGATTGTACACCGGTAAGCAACTCGTTGAAGCGCATCTCAATGGGCTGGGTAAACTGGTAGGTGATGCCCGGTAAAACAGAGAGCTCGTCCGTCATAAGGTTGGCCAAATCTGTTTTGGAGCCCACCCTTGACCAATCGTCCGGATCCTTTAGCTTGATGATGATATCCGACATTTCCATGGACATGGGGTCCGTGGGGATCTCTGCCGCTCCGATTCTACTCACGACCTGGTCTACTTCGTCCGGAAATTTCTCCAGCAGGATGGACTCGATTTTGGTGGTGATCTCGATGGTCTGGGCCAGGGAAGTGCCCGGCTTCAATACCGGCTGGATCACGTAATCGCCCTCGTCCAGGGTAGGAAGAAATTCGCCCCCAAGTCGGGAAAAAATAAAAAGGCTGATCCCAAAACCAATCAAAGCGGTGATCAAAACCAGTTTGTAGTGATTCAGAGCCTTTATCAGCACCGGCTCGTACCAGCCGTGGACGGTCCGGATAATCTTGGCGGATAGTGTACCCTTTTCATCTTTTGAAGGGCGGATAAACAGGGCCGCCATGACCGGCACATAGGTCAGGCAGAGAATCATGGCACCTGCAAGGATAAACATAAAGGTCAATGCCATGGGTTGAAACATTTTTCCTTCTACCCCGGTAAAGCTCAGGATGGGAATGAAAACAATCAAAATGATGATCTGACCAAAAATGGCGGCGTTCATCATTCGGTTGGAACTCTCAATGACCAGTTTGTCCACTTCTTCTTTTTGGGCATTCCCTTTCAAGCCGGGAAATTTTTTACTCATTTGGTAGAGCACATACTCGACCACCACTACTGCTCCGTCTATCAAAATTCCGAAATCAATGGCACCCAGACTCAGCAGGTTAGCATCTACCCGAAAAAGACTCATCAGCGAAATGCCAAAAAGCAAGGAGAGGGGGATGACGGAAGCCACCAGCAAACCGCTGCGGAAATTGCCCATCAGGATGACCAGTATGAAGATGACAAACAAGGCTCCGAGGATAAGGTTTTCCTGTATGGTGGAGGTGGTCTTGTCGATCAGCATGGACCGGTCCAGAAACCCATTGATGTACACCCCTTCCGGGAGTATTTTTTCTATTTCAGCAATGCGTTCTTTGACGCTTTTGATCACCGCATAGGAATTTTCCCCTTTAAGCATCATGACCTGCCCCAGCACTTTTTCCCCCTCTCCGTTACCCGTAATGGCCCCAAAGCGGGTGGCGTAGCCAAAACGTACGGCTGCCATGTCGGCTATGGTCAGGGGCACCCCGCCCCGGTTGGCCACGACAATTTTCCGAATATCCTCCAGCGATTGGATCATCCCTTCCCCTCGGATAAAATAGTTGGTCTGGTTTTTTTCCAGATAGGCCCCACCTGCATTTTCATTGTTGTCTTCCAGGGCTTTCAGGACTTCCAGAAGGGAAATGTCCATGCTTCGGAGCTTCTCAGGTTGCATGGCCACTTCGTATTGCTTCAGGTAACCTCCCCAGGTATTGATTTCCACCACGCCTTTGATACCGGTGAGCTGCCTTTTTATCAACCAATCCTGGATTTCTCGCAGGTCCATGACGGAATATTGGTCCTCATAACCCGGTTTTGTCTCCAGGGTGTATTGGTAGATTTCACCCAGGCCGGTGGAAATGGGCGCCATTTCCGGACTGCCAAAGTGTGCCGGAATGTCCTTGCTGGCCTGTGCTAGTTTTTCTCCGATCAATTGTCGTGGCAGGTAGGTGCCCATGCTTTCCTCAAAGACCACGGTGATGGTAGAAAGTCCGTATTTGGAGACCGAACGTATTTCCTCCACCCCGGGTAAATTGGCCACCGATAGTTCTATCGGAAAGGTGATAAATTGTTCCACCTCCTCTGTGGCCAGGTTTCGTGCCACCGTAATGATTTGTACCTGATTGCTGGTTATGTCGGGGACAGATCCAATGGACAAGCGCTGGAAGGAAAACATTCCCCAGATGATCATTCCCAGTACCGCTAAAAGAACAATAAATTTATTTCTTACGCTGAACGCGATTATCCGGTGAATCATTTACAAAATCATTTGCTGCAAGTTAAAAATCATTTGCTGGTTTTTAAGCAGTAATAAATATGATAGAAATCAGGGTTTATAGACAATTTCCCCATTGATTACCGTCAGGACCACCTTTGTTTGTTGGATTTCTGTCTCCGGGATTTCCATGATATTCCGGTCAAAAACGACAAAATCGGCTACTTTTCCTACTTCCAGGCTGCCTTTTATATTTTCTTCGAAGGCCCCGTAGGCCGCATCCAGGGTATAACTTCTCAATGCCTGTTCCCGGCTCATCTTTTGATCAGCTTCGTAGCCCTCTTCTGGCCTGCCCTCCAGGGTTTTTCGGGAAACACTGGCATAAAAATTAGCCATAGGATCGAGGGGTTCTACAGGGACATCCGTACCGTTGATGACTGGAATACCGGTTTTTAAAAGCGCCTGCCACATATATGCTCCTTCTTTAATCCGTTGCGCTCCCAGCCGATCGATGGCCCAGGGTCTGTCTGAAGAGAGGTGGATGGCCTGCATGGCTGGCAGTACACGCAGTTCAGCAAACCTGGGAATGTCCTCCGGATGCAGGTGCTGGGCATGTTCTATCCTGAATCTGTGATCCGGAACTTTTCCCTCTATAGCCTCAAATGCCGCCTGATACCTATCCAGTACCTCTTTGTTGGCCCTGTCTCCTATGGCGTGGGAACAAACTTGAAAACCGTGTTGCAGGGCCTTTTCAGCCACCTCCTGCACATAACTCATGGGCAAGGTTTCGTGACCAAAATGACCGGGCCTGTCACTGTATTCTTCCAATAACCAGGCCCCCCGGGAACCCAGGGCTCCGTCACAACTCAATTTGATGGACCTGATGGTGAGCAGGGAATCAATTTCAGGCCCCTTTTCGAACCATTCTTCAAGCAATTCCCTGTTGCCACCCGCAATCATGGTGTACATTCTGAGCTTCATTTTTCCATCAGCTTTCATTTGCCGGTAAAGGTCAAGGGTAGCAGACCCTATCCCTGCATCATGAAATCCGGTAATACCGTTTTGAAAACAGGCAGCCTGGGCCAACTCAAATGCCTGCCTGTCTTTTTCCGGACTACTTTCAGGAATATGCCGGGATATCAATCCCATGGCCCTTTCATTGAAAACGCCTGTAGGATTACCGTTTTTATCCCGGATAATTTCGCCTCCTTCCAGTTGCTTTGAATTATTCATTTGTTCTTTTCCCAGCGGATTCAGCCCCGCAATTTCCATGGCTTTTGCATTGGCAAAGCCTGCATGACCACTGGCATGGTACAAAAATACCGGGTTATGCGGGGAGGCTTCAGTCAATGCATGGTGTAAGGGGAAGCCGTCTACTTGTTCTCCGGGAGACTCGGTCCATTTGCTTTGGTGCCAGCCCCGGCCTATAATCCATTCACCTTCCGGAACCTGTTCCGCAGCGACTTTTACCCTTTCGGCAATCTCCCTGAAACTTTCGGTGTCGGATAAATCCAGGTTTAATTTGTTGTAGCCCATGCCCATGAAATGCCCATGTCCTTCAATCCATCCAGGAGTCATGGTTTTACCTTCCAGGTCAATGATGGCCGTTTCTGTTCCCTTGTACTTTTCTGCCTCCTCCAGGCTACCTGTAAAAAGGATTGTGCCACCTTTTATGGCAATAGCCTCTACTATAGGCTGATCTGGAGAGACTGTGTAAATGATGCCATTGGTGAAAATATGGCTTGCCTGTTCTTTGGGTCCGGTACAGGCTCCCAGCAGCATCAGATAGCAAATTCCGATTGATAGAAGATTCTTGTTTTTCATGTGGTTAAAGTAAGTGAGGATGAAAAGGGTATATTCGATTAAAAAGCATAATCGGATTCGACCTTGCAAATTCTGATTTTAAAATGCTGATACCATTTTTCCCTGCCGGCTTTTTGTGCCAGGCGGTGCTGGTTTTCATTTTTCCATGCGGTGATGGCCTCCCTGCTTTCCCAATAGCTGACCGTGATGCCCAGTTTGTCTCTTGCCGATTCATGACCCAGGTATCCGGGTTGTTGACGGGCAAGATCATCCATTTTTTGAGCCATCTCGGCATAACCCTGATCGCCTGGGGTTCGGATATTGGTAAAAATTACTGCGTAATAGGGAGCTGGAGGGGTATTACTGATCATGGGAGAAATTCCTTTTTTTAAAACGGAAGTTTATTTTTTAATTTTTAATCCAGTTCAATATTAAAATATAGCCTGGGTTCAATATAACAGTTGCCAATAAAAGTAACAAAAAATGATCAAACCCGGATTATGGAGCAGGAATCTTTCTAAGCGCTGAAACTGCAGGAAAATCAGCCCTACATTGCAACAGAAAAGCATAGGCACTGATTTTGAGGAAATGTCAGGTCTGATTACTTCTGGATCCTGGGGTAAATAGGATAACGGGTATTTTAGGTAGATGCAGTGAATCAGAAATCTTTTGATGGAAAAGCTTTTACAAGGAGTTTAATTTTTCCTGTTTTCTGATCACTTCGCGGGTTTTAACTTTCAGGGCCTGACTTAAAAGCTACATAGGCTTATCCTTGATTTTGTCCGGTAAATATTTTTTTGTGTCCGTTTTCGATCAGTTAAAAAAATGCTCAATCGTAGAATAGGCTAATTTTCGCATTAGAAAAGCTTTTTGGAATTTGGCACTTGATTGGATTAAATCTTTTAAAAAAACTTAAAGCTTTTATTTATTGAATTCATGAAAACACTACGAGGTAAGCAGGAAAAAAAAGTGTGGAATTTTTATTTCCCTTTCCAAAAGCATTTGAATGTCAGCGGGGCACTGCTGCTCAGCATAATATTATTCACCTCTTGTTTGGATCCGCAACTGGAAACGCTGGTGGATTATGAAGAAAGTTTTGCAGGTATTACTGCCATTGAGGTAGAAGCAGGGTCTCTGCCTGTTGAATATGTGGGCAGCCCCGATGAAGAAGATGTTTATCTTGATGCGTTACTCAGGTCAAATGTCAATGGAGGAAAGAATATCTCTTACCAGGTGATAGAGAATAAGCTATATGTAAGCTTTGATCAGAATGGCTTGGGAAGGGGCAGATCAAAGGGGCATATCCGGCTTTCTGGTCCTATTCAAATGTCCTTACAGCTTCAGGCAGGATCCGGTGAAGTCTTTGCAGAAAATGTAGTGGGTGACAGGGTTCACCTGGAGGTAAATTCCGGCAGGGTTGGGGCTAGAAACCTGGAAGCTACCGAAGTATTCCTTGCTGCCAGTTCGGGCGAGGTACTGGCAGACAATATTAAGGGTAATACCATTGCAGACCTTTCGTCTGGAAAATTGACGCTAAGACAGGTGGAGGGTAATCTGGATGCCACTTCATCTAGTGGGAATATGGAATTTCAGGGAGTAAAGGGTCTTTTGAATGCGAAATTGAGTTCCGGAAACATTGACATGGAACAGGTCGAGGCTTTGGGAAGCGTAACGCTGAGCTCTGGCAAAGCCACAGGAAGGGATATTGGTTTAAGTGAACATACTTTTTTCAAAGCTTCTTCAGGAAATATTTCCATTCAGACCAACAGTAATATTGCCGCATTTAATTATGAAATCCATGCCGGTAGCGGAAGGGTGAAGGTGGGAGAAAGCGAATCATCAGGGACCTTGAAAATCATGAATGGTTCCGCCCATACAATCAAAGGGGAAGTGAGTTCCGGAAAAATTGAAATCGTAAATTGATATTTAAATAGGAGGTTTTTGAGCCAACAGGAAAAACAAGGGTCTTTTCCTGTTGGCTTGTTTACACCTATATCCATTTAATAATCCAAAGGAACTAAAGGAAAATTCAATTTTGGTAAACTTTTAATAATCAGCCTGTTTTTGGCAGATAAATTTTCTATTTGATCCCCGTTTTTTATTTTTAAAGGTAAAAAATCAGGGGATTACTCTTTTTTATTGTCTTAAACTTGATTTTTGCCTATTATTGGTTGACAGTTAAATCAGGTCTTTGACCAGCTATGTCAAAACAGTTTTGCCAATTTGAGGTAATTTCAAGTATAAACGCTTAACCACCAACCATGAGAAAATTACAATTATCCTTGCTGGCCCTTTTGCTTTGGGCTTGCCAGGCTCCAGTCAATACATCCTCAAATGACCTGGAAATAAGGGCAGACCGGGTTACCATTATCAGGGATGATTACGGCATTCCCCATATTTATGCCAAAACAGATGCCGATGCGGTTTTTGGGATGCTTTATGCCCAATGTGAGGATGATTTCAGAAGGGTAGAAAGGAATTACATTTGGGCCACCGGCCGCCTGGCAGAACTGGAAGGAGAAGAAGCCCTTTTCAGCGACCTGAGAGCCAGGCTTTACATGACCGAGGCCGAGGCAAAAGCTGCCTATGAGGGAGCACCCCAATGGCTTCAGGAATTGTGTGATGCTTTTGCTGATGGGGTGAATTATTATTTGGAAACCCATCCGGAGGTGGTACCACAGGTGTTGACCCACTATGAACCCTGGTTTCCCATGTTTTTCAGTGAAGGATCCATTGGGGGAGATATAGAGCGGATTTCCACCCAAAGAATTCAAGCTTTTTATGAAGATCAGGAGGCCCTGGCCTATTCCGAATTTGGCGATGGGCTGCTCCACCCTGATCCCTATGCAGAACCAAAGGGTTCCAATGGCATCGCCATTGCCCCGGAATTGAGCGAATCGGGAAATGCCCTATTGCTGATTAATCCGCATACCTCTTTTTATTTCCGGCCTGAAATCCATGTGGTGAGTGAGGAGGGATTGAATGCCTATGGGGCCGTTACCTGGGGGCAGTTTTTTGTTTATCAGGGTTTTAACGAAAAAACAGGCTGGATGCATACCTCTACCCGCCTGGATTTTATGGATGAGTTTATGGAGATAGTACGGGAGTCTGGCGAGGGCTATGAATATGCTTATGGAGAGGAATGGAGGGAAGTGGAGGAAATTCCGGTTACGCTAAAATACAGCTCTCTGGAAGGATTGAAGGAAAAGTCTTTTACCATGTACCGAACCCACCATGGTCCTATCACCCATAAATTGGATGACAAATGGGTGGCCACGAAAATCAACTGGGATCCCGTCAACGCCCTGATTCAGAGCTTTACCCGTACCAAACTGGATAATTACGAAGCTTTTGAAGAAATGATGGATATCCGGACCAATTCTTCCAACAACACTGTTTTCGCAGACGCCGAAGGGAATATTGCTTATTTTCATGGAAATTTTATTCCCAAAAGAGATACGGCTTTTGATTTTTCGAGGCCCGTAGATGGCAGCAATCCGGCCACCGACTGGCTGGGTTTGCATACAGTGGAGGAAAGCATCGTCATTCACAATCCCCAAACCGGATGGATACAGAATTGTAACTCTACGCCTTTTACCGCTGCCGGTCCATTTAGTCCTAAAAAAGAAGATTATCCCTATTATATGGCTCCGGATGCCGAAAACTTTCGAGGCATACATGCCGTCGGATTGCTGTCGGAAGCCAGGGAATTGTCCCTGGATGATTTGATTGCCCTGGGCTATGATCCTTACCTGCCTGCTTTCGAATACCTTGTCCCCATTCTTTTACAAGCCTATAAGACCGTCGGAGAACCGGAAGGAGAATTGGCAACAGCTCTTGGTTTGCTGCGTGATTGGGACTACCGGACCAGCGAGGAGTCCGTGGCCATGAGCCTGGCTCATTTCTATGGGATGGCCTTTAACCGGTTTATTGGTAGTTCTTATGCCTTGATCCCATTTAATCAGGAGGCAGGTGTCTCCCTGGATTTTGAACCGGAAAAGGTGGTTGCTGCTTTTGAACAGGCGGTCGCCCAGTTGGAAGCTGACTTTGGCTCCTGGAAAACAGAATGGGGGGAGATCAACCGTTTTCAGCGATTAAATGGAGACATTGACCTGGCATTTGATGATGAAAGGGAAAGCCTTCCTGTGGATCTGGCATCCGGCCGCTGGGGCGCATTGGCCTCCTTTGGTGCGAGTGCCAGGGAAAACACCAAAAGAATCTACGGTTCTTCTGGCAATAGCTTTGTAGCAGCAGTGGAATTTGGTGAGAAGGTCAGGGCCAAAAGTTTGCTGGCCGGCGGCCAAAACGCTGATCCAGACTCCCCGCATTTTGATGATCAGGCACAAATGTATGCCGATGGCAGATTTAAGGAGGTAGCCTACTACCGGAAGGATGTGGAAAAGAGGGCGGAAGAAACCTATCATCCGGGAAAAAGGTGACTTATCCCGGATTTCCGAAAAAATACCAGGCACAGGAAGTGGATTTTTCGTCAGATTTTAAGAGATTTAACCTGAGTTCGATTTTAATATATGGCAATTTGATTAGTTTGAGCAGTTTCATATTTGATTCCGGGCTTTTTTGGGA
>NZ_JAANYN010000022.1 GCF_011290685.1 Cyclobacterium plantarum | reverse complement strand
TTTCGGGGTTTTTGAATTAAATTACCTCTATTTAATTCATTGTATATCAGTTTTTTAGGGATTCAGAAAGAAGCCCTGCCTTACTAAAAGCCTCGCCTTTATGTCTGACTTATTGAAGCCGGACCTAACTCAAATACATCTCTCATTCAAGCGTTTACAGGACATTGGTATCCATGTCGAAGTTTTCAAGGTAATCTGCTACCTTTTTCACAAACATGCCTCCCAGAGCCCCATCTACCACCCGGTGATCATAAGAATGGGATAAAATCATCTTGTGTCTGATACCTATCATGTCTCCGGTAGGGGTTTCAACCACCGCGGGTTTCTTGGTGATGGTTCCTACTGCCAGAATAGCTACCTGTGGCTGAACAATGATAGGAGTGCCCATGATATTTCCAAAAGAACCTATATTTGAGAGTGTATATGTCCCTCCTTTAAGTTCTTCTGCGTGCAGCTTATTTTCCCTTGCACGGGTGGCCAGGTCGTTGATTTTTTTCGAAAGTCCTTTAAGGTTGTACTGATCCGCATTTTTAATCACCGGTACGATCAGGTTACCATTAGCAAGGGCCACGGCTATTCCTATATTAATGTTGTGTTTTTTGATGATCTTATCTCCTTCAACGGAAATATTGATCATGGGGAATCTCTTTAGTGCCTTTGCGATGGCCATTACAAAGAAGGGGGTGAAAGTAATTCCTTCCCCTTCCTTTTTTCGGAACTCCTCTTTGATTTTGTTTCTAAAAAGTACAACCTTGGTAAGGTCTGCTTCTACAAAAGAAGTGACATGGGCGGAAATGTTTTTGGAATCCAGCATACGCTGGGCAATCATTTTCCGCATCCTGTCCATTTCAATAATTTCGTCAGTGCCTGATCCAATGGCAGCGGGAGCCTGGCTGAAATCTGAAGAGGATGTTTTTCTATCCTTCACGAAAGTGAGTACATCGTTTTTGGTTAGCCTGCCGTTTTTACCAGTGCCTGGAATTATTGCCAATTCTTCCGCACTGATTCCCTCTGCTTTAGCGATGCTTTGCACCAGGGGAGAATAAAATCTCTTGTCCCCTGTTTTTTCTTTGGAAGATTCGGATCCAAGGATCAGGGAGGTTAAGGCTGGTACATCCTGCAAAATTTCCTGTTCCGGAGAAGGCTGCTCAGTAACAGGTACTGCCGCATCTTTTATGCTATCATCTTCCTGGTTATCATTAATTTCAATAAGGGCAATGGGTTTCCCTACCTCTACCACTTCACCTTCCCTGGCAAGAATAGATTTGAGTGTACCGGCATGGGTGGCAGGGACTTCTGTGTCTACTTTATCCGTAGCCACCTCAAGAACAGATTCATCCTGTTCGATAAGGTCCCCTTCTTTTTTTAGCCAGGAAAGTATAGTGCCTTCCATAATGCTTTCCCCCATTTTGGGCATCACCATTTCTACTGTTGCCATAGCTTTTTACATTCTAGTTGAATTCTCCTCAAATATAAAACTAAATTTAAGTCCTTATTTTGCAAAAGGAATCGATTTAAATTTTAATTCGATTTCTGTATCACTGTCTCTCTCAATAGGTTTAATGCAGCTACAGCTGTCAGGTGTATGTTTACAGTTCGGTCTTGGGTAAGTTGTAGTTTTCGGGTCTTGCAGGATTTCCCATCATCACAGGCGATCCAAACCAGACCCACGGGTTTTGATGCGGTACCGCCCCCGGGTCCTGCTACCCCACTGGAAGATAAACCGTAATCTGCATTAAATTTTAGGCGAACTTGTTTTGCCATTTCCCTAACTGTTTCCTCACTGACGGCTCCATGGCTGACAAGTGTTGTTTCCAAAACCCCTAATATTGATTCCTTAAAAACATTGTGGTAGGGAACCACCGCACCGTTAAAATATTCACTTGATCCGGGAATCCCGGTGACCAAATGTGAAATGTATCCTCCGGAACAACTTTCTGCCAAGGCTAGGGTTTTTCCTTTTTGAACAAGTAAATGCCCAATTGCGGAGGACAATGTGTCATTATTGTATCCGTAGACGTACGGCTCAATTAATGGGAGTAAGCTGCCTATCTGTTCATCGACCTCCCTGGTTATGGCTTCCTGATTTTCTCCAAATCCAGTAAGTCTCAGCTTTACCTCTCCCAGAGAGGGGAGGTATGCCAATCTGATATGGGAAGGCAATTGATCCTCCCAGGTACCAATGATATCGGAAAGCCAACTTTCACCTATCCCTACTGTCTTTACCAGTTTATGGTAGATTACAGGAAGTGTGAACTTTTCTTTTAACCGTGGGATCACGGCTTTTTCCATCAGGTGTTTCATTTCATGCGGCACCCCAGGCATAGACATCCATATAGTTCCCTTTTCCTCAAACCACATCCCCGGGGCAGTGCCTACTTCATTGTGAATATATTGGCAGTTGGAAGGCAGGTATGCCTGCGCACGGTTGGTATCGGACAATTCCCGGCCCCTGCTTTCAAAAAGTCTTTTGACATCTTCCAAGGCCTGAGGGAATAATACCAACTGGGATCCAAAAAAATCTGCCAGAACATTTTTAGTCAGGTCGTCTTTGGTGGGCCCCAAACCGCCGGTCATCAGAACAATATTCACTTTTTCAGAAGCGGCAACAAAAGCCTGCCGCATGGATTCCTTGTCATCCCCTATGGTGGTTTTCCTTACTACCCGAATGCCGATTTTATCCATTTCTTCACTCAGCCACTTGCTATTGGTATCGAGGATCTGGCCATAGAGCAGCTCGTCACCTATTGAAATGATTTCGGCAGTTACAGGTTGATACATGAGGTAGGGTTTTTACATGTGTGAACCAAAATTAAAAAGTTTCCCTTTAGGGAAGGGGCATTTTTGGCTTTATTTCTCCACAAAGGAAATAAATTCCTATTGTTAGCTTCCAATGCGTTTGTAAGTTACAAAGGCATGATCGAATTTATTCTTGTCATCTTTTTCAATGGTTTCCTTTTGGACAATTTGCCAGTCTTTGGAATCGAATTTTGGGAAAAAGGTGTCGGCATCCGGGCAGGCATCAATTTCAGTGATGATCATTTCATCAGTAAATGGAAGGGCCAGTTTGTAAATTTCTGCTCCTCCCAAAATAAATAATTTTTCAAGGCCCTTTGACTTTCCTATTTGCAGGGCTTCCTCTATGCTATGTGCCACATAATGCCCCTCCGGAACTTCAAAATTGGTGTTGCTGGTAACCACAATATGTGGTCTGCCAGGAAGAGGTTTGCCCAATAAAACAAATGTTTTTCTTCCCATCACCACATGATGGCCTTTGGTTGTGTTTTTAAAATGTCTGAGATCTGATGGAAGATGCCAGGGCAATTCCCCATTAATGCCTATGGCATCGTTGGATGCCCTGGCTACAATTATTGAAACTATCAATACAACTTTTTTTAAACGGTTAATTGGCAGCTTTCATGGCATTAGGATATTCTGCCAGATCAAAGTTACTTGTTTTGTTGGTATCAATCTCAATCATTTTCATTTGGGTCCTGCTTTGATCCTCCTTACTAGTAAAATCCATTTCCAGAATGTTCCCTTCCGGTAAATTGCTAAAATATTCCTGATTTTCTTCTTTCATCTTTTTGGTGATGAAGGGGCTGTTTTTACTCCAAAATGATTCCATTCCCACTATAGGAGACTGGCTTAACCAATAAGTACCTTCCATCTCATCGCTCATCACCCGATACTCGTCACAGGTATATCCCAGAATATCTTTGGTATTTCCTGTTTTTTCAAAGGAAAAGTCTTCAGTATTCGGGGATGTTTCTTCCTCTTCCAATTCTACGCCATCCATCATGCCTTGCCAGTCTATGGAAAAGGCCATGCTTGATTTACCATCTTCATTGTCCATCAGCATCACTGTCGCCTGGTTTTTATGGTCCATGATGATTACCGCTTTTTCTGAAGCATTTTTACTTTCCGGATTTATAAACTCCATCCCGAAATAATCCGGATTTTCTGATAAAAAAGAGTTGAAGAGAATAGGGTCCTGGGTTTTACCCTTTTCATCTGTACTGTTTATTTCCATTACGGCCAATCCGGAAAAGCTATAGGAACTTTCTGTTTCCACATCCATATTGATGGAGCCCATGATCTTGCTAAAATCATAATTTCCATCGGGAGAACCATTCTCCCCACTCCCCATATCCCCATAAAGGTTACTGAAAGCTTTTTCTAATTGCCTTTGCGTGGCTTTAGCTACTTCTTTTTCCACGGTTCTTTCCACAGCCCTGGAAACTCCCTCAGAAGCTGCTCTTTTTATCCGTTTAAGCAGTTGTGATTGGGCATCCCAACTGATCAATGACAGCAAAATAATGAGTAAAAAGGAGGTCCTTGATTTCATGATTAAATTAATTTTGATTCAAAATTGAAGTTATGAAATATATTTATAAAGTCCTAAAACATGTTTTTCTGTATGTGAAAAGATTTATATTTCAAGAATGTACTCAATTATCCCGGCATTTTTTCCTTTTGGACGTGTCACTAAAAGCGGTACCTTGTCATTCATTTGTATCAATCTTTCTGCCATGCTCCCTATAAAAAGAGCTGTGGCCGCAGTTCTTCCCTTGGCACCAATGATGATCATGTCGGCCTTTATCTCCTGGGCTTTGCTGATAATATCCACTACCAGATCATCATCTTCATCTTTGGTATATAGCGGCTTGATCTTGACAGATTTGCTATCGATTTTTCTGATGAACTTCTTGTAGTTTACCTCCGCATTTGTCAGCATGATTTGACTAAATTCTTCGTAAGATTTTCCTGTAAAATGGTATCCTGATGGGACTGAATAAACATTTTGACAAAAAACTTCTGATTTGCCCTCATTTTTTTCTGCTATTTCAATGGCTTCCTCCAGGGCATCCTTCGAATAATCGGAAAAGTCACTTGGGACCAGCAGTTTTTTTATTTTTGGGAGGCTGTTTTCAGGAACGATCAGCAGGGAGCAGGAGGCCCTTCTGGCCAGGCGTTGAGATATCACACCAGAACCCGGTAATTTTGTTTTTCGCCCTACCAATATCAGGTCTGCAGACTTTTCATTGGCTAACTTCAGGATTTTTTTGGAAAGTTGCCCCTCCTTTACAATGAAAGAGGAACTTACTTTAAGATTAGGGTCAAAATTATCAGCTACAACCTTTTTCATTTGATTCTCCCGCTCTTCTACCATATTGCTGATCAGGTTGGGGAATTCATTCAAAATATCCTTTGGAATTGATAGGTTGCGGATTACATTCGTAAAATAAATTTTTTTGGATTGGTTGGTCTTTGCTATAAATGCGGCAAATTTCACCAGTGTTTTGTCCATCTCACTCTGATCCAGACAAACAATGATCTTTTTGATTTGATACATTATCAATAGTTAAATTAATGGATTCCTTCAGTTAAAATTTGTCAGGCCCGCTACAAATTATTTTAAAATCAGTAAAATTTAAATTAGTAAAATTAAACTTTAAAACAATCTAAAGTTTGCTGTTTTTGATGGCAATTTACATGAAATTTTTCCAGATTGTTTTTTTCAGGCCAACCATTTATTTCTGATCCCGCGCTAATCTGCTCCTGATTTGAGGTTTGCTGGAATAGGTTGTATATTTGATCAAAGGTTCGGGTCAGCGACATGTACAAACTTCACAAGTTGATTAAAATGCCGAGTGAAGCACCGCTTCAAAACCAGGCCTCATCTTTCCTTTGGAAAGACCTCGTATTCCTTTTGGATGCAGGTTAACAGTGGAAGGTTGCGGAGATGGTGCAGCTCAAATCCTGTCATATCGGAGGTTTGTAACACTCCATGATCCGGACCCTATTTAAAGGGAGACCGCTCTGCGGCCTCCCTTTTGATATTTTTAAAGCAGCAAAAAAAAATTAGCAAAAAAATAAGGGTTAGGGGCATTTGGCAATGGGTCCTAATTTTAGTTTCGAATTACTTTACCCATTGTAAATTTACTCCTGCCGAAAACAGGAAGTTGTCTTCACCGATCGGTGGTTGGTGGTTAAAGTCCTTTCTGATTGAATTTAGAATCCTACCTGTCACGAAGTTTACTTCTGCGTTAAAAAGGAGACCGCCAAGCAGCCTCCCTTAATAAGATTTGTCTGGATTTAATACAGGACCCTGAAACGTATGGTGCCATTTATGGCCTTCAGCTCATCGATTACTTTGCTGCTGTAGGCCTTGTCTATATCAGTGATTACGTAGCCTATTTTTTCGTTAGTCTTCAGGTATTGACCAACAATGTTGATTTCATAATCTGCCAACACTTTGTTGATCCTTGCCATGATCCCCGGCTCGTTGAGATGAATGTGGATCAGCCGGTGTGCATCCTGGAGAAAAGGCAATTGAATGTTGGGAAAATTGACACTGTTGTAGGTGTTACCGGTGTTGATATATTCAATGATTTTTCCAGGTACAAACCGGGCAATGTTTTGCTGGGCTTCCAGGGTGCTGCCACCGATATGGGGAGTAAGGATGGTATTGGGCATTCCTATCAGCTCGGAGACAAAGGGTTCGGAATTGTTTTTGGGCTCACTTGGGAAAACATCTATACTTGCACCGGCCAGATGACCGCTTTCCAAAGCGTCACGCAGGGCAGGTACATCCACCACGTGTCCCCGGCTCAGGTTGATCAGGTAGGACCCTTTTTTCATCAATGCCAGCTTTTCCTTGTCAATGAGCATTTCATTGCTCTTTCTTCCGTCTACATGCAAGGTAATGACATCACAGGTACTGAGCAACTCATCCAGGGAATCGGCCTTGGTGGCGTTGCCCAGTGCCAATCTTTCCACGACATCATAATAATAGACATCCAGCCCCATGTTTTCGGCCAAAACAGAAAGCTGAGAACCTATATTTCCATAGCCAATAATGCCCAGTTTTTTGCCCCTGATTTCAAAACTACCCGAGGCACTTTTGTCCCATATGCCCTGGTGCATGCTGCTGGTTTTGTCAACCAACCTGCGCATTAAAAAGATGATTTCTGCTATGGCCAGTTCTACCACTGAACGGGTGTTGCTAAAGGGTGCATTGAACACCGCAATGCCTTTTTCCTGACAGGTCTCCAGGTCAATCTGGTTGGTGCCAATACAAAAAGCACCGATGGCAATCAGGCGATTGGCATTTTCCAGCACTTTGGAAGTTACCTGGGTTTTTGACCGTATACCCAACACGGATACTTTCTTTATTTTTTCTGCCAATTCTTCTTCGGAAAGGGCAGAACTGATGACTTCCACATTGTAACCTTCTTCCTTCATCAGCTCTATACCGATGGGATGAACATTTTCCAACAGCAAGACATTGATCCTGCTTTTGGGGTAGGAAAACTTTTTATTCATTTTATTTACATATAATATTTCATCCAGACTAGGGGCAATATGGTCCGCTTTGGAAGAAACGGAAGGTCTGTGTACATTTTCGGTAAAAGCGTAGAATTTATTGGCCACTCCGGAGGCTTTTATTTCATAGTCGGTATAGCCATCTCCAATCACATAAATATCTCCCTCCAAATTCAACTTTCTGATTGTTTCAGGTTTCCCGTTATTTTTAGAAAGCGGATTATCTTCGTTAAACCCAGCTATTTTGCCCGAGTCCGCATATACAAATTCATTGGCAAATACATTCTCAGGCCTGATACCATACTCGGTTACTATGGGCACCACGAAATCTTTGAATCCATTGGATATGATAAAAATATCAGCAGCATTTTCCTTTAAAAATTCTTTGTTTCTTTGGAATGAATCCGAAACTTTTCTCTTCAGGGAGGCAATCAATTCAGAAATCTGCTCTTTGTTGGCATCCAGTATGTTCAGCCGCTGTACCAGACTTTCCCTGAATGTCAGTTTTCCCTCCATACCCTGGTCGGTTATGTCCTTGATTGCCTGAAGTTTTTTGGCTTTTTCAGGATCATCCTTAAGGCTTATTTCACCTAAAATATCCAGGGCTTCCACCTTCGTAAAAGTACTGTCAAAATCAATGATGAATTTTTTTGTGACGGTCATTTTCAGCGTTTTTTTAAATGAGTTGCAAAATTAACAGATTCTGGGCGAAATTGAAGTTATTGCCGCAAAATAACTTTTAGGATTAGTAGGTAGCATTAAATAAGAAATGATGATAACTTTGTCATCTCAGGACCAGGATTAAAATTCCCCGGAACATTTTAGCTTGTGGAGGAATCTGACTTTCCTGTTTTCATGCCTTGCAGGCACAAGCAGAATACCCCGATGAAACCCTTGAAACCAATAGGTTTTCTGTGAAATTATAAACCTGCTTTATTAACCTAAACATGCATTGAAGACACCAGGGCGGATCGTTAGAAAATTTAAAAAAGGAAGGAACAATTTTCCTTTTTTGCTGTTGGCCTCTTAATATCAAAGGGTTTTATTCCCGGGGCCTTTACAATGACAATCATTTAATTTAAAGCAGATGCCATTAGCCATAGACAATATCAGGGTAGGCCGGGTATACCGGCTGGTCAATTATGGAGAAATCCGGATGCTGGAGATTATGGAGCGAACCGGGAGGGAGAATTTCAGGGTTAAAGACCTGGACACCCTGGAATACTATGAATTAGAAGAACTGTTGCGCTGGGGTAAAGGCAAAGATTATGACCTGGATGAAATCCGCTAATTGAATAGATGAATGAAAAAAGAAGCAAGTCTGACAACAGCCATACTTAAAGGTAAATGTCCCAGGTGCAGAAAGGGGAATGTTTTTCCTGTGCCCCTGATGAGTTTTAAAAAACTAACAGCGGTAAATCAAACCTGTCCCAACTGTGGAGTAGAACTGGTCCCTGAACCTGATTTTTATTATGGGGCAATGTACATCAGTTATGCACTATCGGTTGCCCTCTTTATCACCGTGATGGTTGTCCTTAATTTTCTGTTTAACGATCCTGAATTGATGGTCTACATTGCATCGGTTCTCTTTTTTAACCTGTTATTGCTCCCATTGATGTTGCGGATTTCCAAGGTATTATACCTGTATGGTTTGGGTAAAATTAGTTACGAACCGGATAAGGGTTGATTCGATCTTGGTCCCAATTGAATTTTATTTGGAAAAAAGTAAAACTTTTTATTAGTAAGTAAAACTTACTTTTAGTCTGTTCGTATATTGCTCCATAAAGTTTTACTATTAATCATTCTAATGGAACAGATATTAACCGGTTTTGTTGTTCCGGTAAACAGTGAGATTTTTCTGAAGGATCCGCTTAGTTCAGACCTGGGAAAAAAGATTATTCGAGAAAGCCCCCACCTTATTGTTACTTTGGGCATGGAAAGTTTTAATTTTAAGAGGTTATCAGAAAATGTAGGCAGTACGGAAGCAGCGATTTACCGGTATTTTGAAAACAAACATAAACTATTGGTTTATCTCACCAATTGGTATTGGGGGTGGTTGGAGCATAACCTGGTATTCGCTACCTCCAATTTGCATGACCCGCTGGACAGGATGAAGGTAGCTATTCGATTACTTGTAGAAGGGCCGGTGTATGAAAAAAACAAATACATGGATATACAGAAATTACGGTTGTTGGTCACTCAGGAATCCTACAAGGCTTTTTTGACCAAGGAAGTAGATGAGGAAAATAACAGTGGGTTTTTTAAACAGTTTTATCGGTTTACAGACCGGATAGCAGCCATTGTCAGTGAAATTAATCCCAAATACAATTACCCGAAAACCCTTGTATCCACTTTAGTAGAGTCGACTTTACTCCATGCCTTTTTCTTAAAGCATATGCCAAAAATGACTGAATCCGGCCTTGTCGGAGAGCAAAAACTTGGTTTCTATTTCGATTGGGTGTTTAAAACGTTAAAAGATGAGTGAAAATCTAATAAATACGCCATTAAAAAGGTTTTTCAGCCTGCTCAAAGATGAGAAGAAAGAAATCTATGCGATTTATTTTTATGCGGTACTCAATGGTTTGGTTTCTTTGTCCCTGCCTCTGGGAATTCAGGCCATCCTGAATTTTATTCTTGGGGGAAGGATGACTTCTTCCTGGGTATTGCTGGTGGTCATTGTAGCCTTAGGGGTTATCTTTGGAGGCTATCTTCAAATCAGCCAGCTGTATCTGACGGAAAAATTGCAGCAGCGGGTGTTTGGAAAATCGGCCATGGAGTTTGCTTACAGAATCCCCAGAATCAAAACAGAAGCCTTCCGGGGAAAATTTCCTCCGGAGCTTGTCAACAGGTTTTTTGATACCATTGTTTTGCAAAAGGGACTGTCAAAACTATTGATTGATTTTAGTACCGCCTCTCTTCAGGTATTTTTTGGCTTGATTTTACTATCCATATACCATCCATTTTTCATTATTTTCTCTTTCGCATTGGTGTTTATCCTTTACTTGATTTTTAAATTGACCAGTCCGAAGGGCATGAAAGAAAGTTTAAAAGAATCTACGGCAAAATATGAGGTAGCTTACTGGCTGGAAGAGATAGCAAGAACTTTAGGTACATTCAAATTATCCGGTTTCTCACCCCTTCCCTTTAAAAAGGTAGATCAATTGGTTGGCAAGTACGTCGGATTCAGAAACTCTCATTTTGCAGTACTGATTTTACAATACAAAGTGATGATAGGTTTTAAAGCCGCCATTATAGTCACCTTATTGGTAGCAGGAAGTATTTTATTGATGAATAACGAGATCAGTATTGGTCAGTTTGTAGCCGCAGAAATCATTATTGTATTGATCATTAATTCAGTAGAAAAGCTTATTCTAAGTTTGGAAACCGTTTATGATACCCTTACCGCTACAGAAAAATTGGGTTTGATCATGGATTTGGATCTGGAAAGGTCTGAGGGGATAGATAAGGCATTCGGCCAATCCGAATCGGGTTTGTCCTATATTTTCAGGGATATAACCTACCATCCCAAAGACAAGAAAACGCCTAATCTGATGGACATCAATTTGGAAATAGGTTCCGGAGAAAAAGTGGTCATTACGGGCAAAAGTGGTTCTGGTAAAAGTACGTTTATGCAGTTGATGGCTGGATTGATAGAAGATTACCAGGGCAATATCATTGTCAATAAATTACCCATGGATACCCTTTCTTTAGAAAAATTAAGATCCATGATCGGAGACAGTCTCTCCAGGCAATCCATTTTTCATGGTACCATAAGGGAAAATATCACGGTAGGGAATGAAGACATACCCGAGCAGAAAATTCGTGAAATTTTAGAAGTGGTAGGTTTGAAGGATTACATCTACGAGTTAAAAGACGATCTGGAAACCCAATTACTGCCTGAAGGCAAGCATTTAAGCAATGCCAATATCAGTAAAATCATTTTGGCCAGAAGCCTGTGTTTTGGTCCCAAACTCCTGCTTTTGGAGGAGGAACTCAGCTACCTTAGCGATGAGGAAGCCCAAACGCTTCTGGATTATATGTTTGCAGGCCCATGGACCATGGTGGTCGTGTCTACGGATAAAAAATTAATGCGTAGGGCTGACAAAATCGTGGAGCTGGCAGCTGGTAAATTGGTCTTTCAAGGGAAAGTAGATGATTATGAGCAGTTTAAAAATAATAACAAAAGTTAATAGCCATGCTTAATATTTCCAAAAACTCCATAAAAGGGAACATCAATCCCTTTTTGTTTGATAGTTACCGCATGACCATACCCAGTGATCAGAGCAGAAAGCGGGTCAGGGTGCTTTTGTATATATTGTTGGCAGGGTTTGTCTTTTTGTTTTTACCCTGGACACAGAATTTTCGATCCCAGGGAATGGTAACGGCATTAAAACCAGAACACCGGCCTCAGACGATTCATTCAGTGATACCCGGGAGGATTGAAAAGTGGTATGTTCAGGAAGGAGATTTTGTTCAAAAAGGGGACACGATTCTTTTTATCTCGGAAGTGAAGGAACAGTACATGGATCCAGAATTACTGGAGAGAACCCAGCTTCAGGTAAATGCCAAAGAGCTTTCCGTAAAGTCTTATGAAGAGAAAATCAAGGCTCAGGAACGGCAATTACAAGCCCTCAATCAAAACAACAAGCTCAGGAAAGAACAAGCACAGAATAAATTACGGCAAGCCAATTTAAGTGTGCAATCCGACAGCATCATGCTGGAAGCCGAAAAGGTAAATCTGATTGTAGCGGAACGACAATACGAACGGATGGAAAAGCTTTATGATGAAGGCTTGAAATCATTGACCGACCTGGAGACAAGGAGGATCAAGTTACAAGAAACGCAGGCAAAAAAGATCAGTGCAGAGAACAAGCTGCTGAGCAGCAGAAATGATGTCATCACAGCCACTTTGGAACTCAATGCCATAGACAATGATTTTCAGGATAAACTGGCCAAGGTCAATTCTGAGAAATTTTCTGCCTTATCTAACCAGTATGATGCCGAAGCCACGGTAACCAAATTGCGCAATGAGCTATCCAATTATACCGTGAGGTCAGGCATGTATTATGTATTGGCTCCCCAATCAGGTTATGTGACCAAAGCCATACAAGTGGGGTTGGGAGAGACAATCAAGGAAGGAGCTGAGATTGTCAGTATCATGCCGCAAAATTACTCCCTGGCAGTGGAAATGTACATTGATCCCATAGACTTGCCCCTGGTGGATGTGGGCAATAAGATCCGGTTTATTTTTGACGGATGGCCAGCCATTGTTTTTTCAGGTTGGCCACAGCTCTCTAATGGCACCTTTGGTGGGAGGGTGTATGCCATTGATAATTTCACCAGTACCAATAACCAATACCGCTTATTGGTAGTGCCAGACCCGGATGAGGAGCCATGGCCAGAGGCCCTGCGCATCGGTTCAGGGGCGGATGGTATTGCCTTGTTGAATGATGTGCCGGTCTGGTATGAGATATGGAGACAAATGAATGGTTTCCCACCTGACTATTATACCCTAAAAGAGGTCAGGGAAATGAAAAATCAGCAAAAATGAAATATGGATTAATTGTATTCAGTTTTCTTTGGATGGGTGCAGCCGTGCCCCTGCAAGCACAGGAAACCTTGAACTATTCTGATTTCCTGGTTTGGGTATTGGATTACCATCCGGTGGCCAGACAGGCTGATCTTAACCTGGAATTGGGAAGGCAGGAAATACGGATGGCCAGGGGAGGGTTTGACCCCAAGTTGTATGGGAATATGGATGAGAAACAATATCAGGGGACCGAATATTACAACAAACAGGAGGCTGGTATTGTAGTACCCACATTCGGAGGAGTTGAAATTCAGGGTATGGTTGAACGCAATACGGGAACTTATTTGAGTTCGGAAAATACGGTGCCTGAAAATGGACTGTTGGCCGTTGGTGCCGCAGTGAATGTAGGCAAAGGCCTATTTATTGATGAGCGGAGAGCTGCCTTACAACAGGCGAAAATCTATGCCCTGGCCAGAGAGGAAGAAAGAAAACAAACCTTAAACGATTTGTACCTGGATGCTACAGATGCCTATTGGAGTTGGGCGGGGGCCTATGCTAACTTAAAGGTTAGGGAGGAGGGTTTACGCCTGGCCTCTATCAGGTTTGAAGGTATCAAATCCAGTTTTGAACAAGGTGATTTACCAGCTATTGATACGGTAGAGTCCTACACCCAAGTACTGAATCGATCCATACAGGTACAGGAAGCCGAAAATGTTTTCTTCGCCAGGACCCAGGAGTTGAATGTATTTCTTTGGGACAATGATCAGAATCCGCTGTATTTGGAACCGGGTATTTTTCCTCAGTTTTTGGGCGAATATGCCCCGGGCTTACCAGACATGCAAGATTTCAGAGAATTGATCTCCACTCATCCTGAGCTAAGACTGCTGGATTATGACCTCAATTATCTGGAAATAGACAGGAGGTATAAAGCGGAACAACTGAAGCCTGAGGTTTTACTCAAATACAACTTCCTTACCGAGTCCTTAGGTGGGCTCGAAGGCATGGGCTTTTTGGAAAATAATTATAAATTTGGGGTCAAGATTTCCACGCCATTGCTTTTAAGGAAAGAAAGAGGAGGACTGGGATTGGCCAAAGCCAAAATCAATATGGTTACCTACAAAAGGGATCTCAAATACCAACAGCTCAGGGCCAAACTGGAGCAGGAGTACAATACCTATCTGGTTTTGAATAACCAAATTGACACATTCCGGGATAATATCAACGGTTTGGAAAGGTTGGTGGAAGGAGAAAGAACCAAGTTTGAAATGGGAGAGAGTTCGTTGTTTTTAATCAATGCAAGGGAAACCAGCTTATTTGATGCATTATTGGTTAAAAACTCCCTGTATGTAAAGAAATATATTGGCTTTTCCAAAGTCAGGAATGCAGCTGGCCTGGGTTTTGAGGTACCCTGAGTATGAAACAAATATTTGTTTTCAGGTGGCTCACCTGGCCTTTTCGGTATACCCTTTCCAAAATCAAAAGAAAAATAGGAAAACTGGATGAGCTCCGTATTGAAGTTTTTTTGGTGTTGAGCAATAGTTCCCATGTTTTCCTGAAGGGTCGTGTCGTGGAGGCCTATACCCAGAGTCGTCCTTCTGAGAAAAAAAGTGCTTTGCAAAATATATTGGCAACTATCCGGAGATATTCCAATAGCAGCGTACCAGATGCCAGGTTACTGCTTCAAATTGGAGATCAGCAGTTGGAGCTGCAAACGGATTCAGAGGGGGTTTTTGAAAAGATGATTCCCTTGTCAGGGTCTGTGCATAAGCGGCCGGAGCACATTGGCTTGAGCCTGATTCCGGATGAAAACCTGGAGACTCCCACAGAAAAGGTGAAAAAAAGCATCCAATATATCTCCAAAACTTATCCAAGAGCACTTATTTCTGATATTGACGATACGATTATTGTTTCCAAAGCGACCAACCTGGGAGAAAAGTTATGGCTGTCCGTTTCCAAAAATGCCTATACCCGAAGGCCTTTTCCTGGTGTCAGCGATTTTTACCGGATGCTCACGGCCCAGGGAGAATATCCTGTATTTTATGTGTCCAGCAGTGATTGGAGCCTTTTTGATCTGATACGTGACTTTTTGGAGTACCGGAAGATCCCGTTGGGCCCCATATTACTTAAAGACAGCCATGTAAACCTGAAAAACATCTGGAAATCCGGTGGAGGGAATCACGACCACAAACTAGAAAAGATCCGTTTTCTCATGGACTTTTTCCCCGAACAAAGATTTTTGTTGATCGGAGACAGTGGGCAGCACGATCCGGAATTGTACGCTGAGATTATAAGGCAGTATCCGAAGCGGGTGGAGGCGGTTTATATCCGAAGGTTCGGCAAAGTGGATTCCGAAAGGGAACAGCAACTCGGCGCTTTATTGCCTGATAACAAAGTGGCCTGGGTAAAAACGACTCAGGAAGCCTTGCTCCATGCCAGGGAATATTTGGATTTTTCCTGAATTTTCTTTTTCGAGTTTAAAATCACCTTTATTGTGTATAAAAGGGGTTTATTACGTTGTGTAAATAAATAGAATTGTGTTTCTCCTAAAAAAAAATTAATTTTCGAATCCAACGAATTGAATAAACCTGCCGATGCCTGATTAAGTGTGTCCGCGTATTTTTAGAACAATAACCCATGTCCGGAGTCTTGATCATTAAGTCATATATTTTCTCCATTGCTGTATTGGCGGCTTTGGATTTTACAGTAAAAGGAAAAAGCGTGAAACCAGATTTTCATGAGCCTTTTGCAAAAGAACAAATTTTCCGGAAACAGAGGCTTTCCGTGAGTGATATGACCAAAAAACTACACTTGCTGTTTTTTTATCATTCGTTTCATTTGGTTCAGGAAGATTTCAGGTAAGTATGGAGGCAAGCTTACTTTTATTTATCAATATTCTGTTTTTGGCCACAGTAAATGCCATTGTTCTGATAGCTATTAGTTACAGAATGGGTACCAAAACCTATCTTTTAGGCTGGTCCTTGCTTTGCTACAGCTTGTTCTTTCTCGTTTATTTTTTGTGGTTTCATGCCGGTTGGATTTTACGGTTTCCTCATTTCATACGGACCGTAAATCCACTGATGTTTCTGACCGCTCCATTTTTTTATTTTTATATCCGAAATTCCCTTTTTGACAGGACGGGTTTGAACATTAAGGATACGCTCCACTTTCTTCCTGCAGTACTTCATGTGCTGGATCTTTTGCCCTTTTATTTGCTGAGTTATGAGCGCAAACTGGAACTGGCAAAAATGTTTGTGGACGATCCCAAAACACTCAATTTATATGCCAATGGTATTATTCCCACCTATGTTGTGGACAGTTTCAGGATTGTTTTGATGTCAGCCTATTTGGGCTATTCTCTTTGGCTGATGTACCGCTATAATCCAAATTGGATAAATCCTTTCCAAAAAGAGGCACTCAAAAATCCCCTTTCGGTTGTTGCATTTTTGTTTGTCCTGATCACATTTGGGTACTTTTCCTACCATACTTTTTGGATGATTGAGACCCTGGCAGGATTTCAAATGCCTGCTTTGTTATCTTTTTTTACCTGGGTGACGCTGGCTGCCATTGCCCTTCTGAGCATTTACCTTCACCTGAATCCGGAAAAGTTGTATGATTTGCAGCAAGAAAAGATTTCGGAAATCGAGGTAAACCCCACAACCCATTCAGGCTCCGGAATGGAAGATAGAGGGCAAGTTCAATTTGAACAGCTTGGAACTATCAAGCGGATAGCTGATTTATTGACCCAAAAGCAGGTGTTTCTCAGGCAGGATTTGAAAGTGGGGGAATTTGCTGAGATGGCAGGTGTGAATAGCAGAGACCTGAGTATTTTGCTTCAGAAGGTTTATCAGAAAGGCTTCAGGGAACTGGTTAATCACTATAGGATTGAATATGCCATTGATAAATTGAAGGAGGGCTATCTGGACAACCGTACCCTCGACGCTTTAAGCAGGGATAGCGGCTTCAACAGCAGGGTGACTTTTTTTAACGCGTTCAAAAAGGAGATGGGCGTAAGTCCCAGTGAATATTGGTCACATTTTCAGTCCGGGGAAAACAACTCCTGAAATCGAGCATGTCGGAGGCGACACACGGAGGAATGATTATCCAACATGCGAGATTCCCCGTCCGACTGGCATCATCCGGGCGGGCATCTGACCATTAAAAGACAATTATAAACAGATGAAAGCTCAATTTATTTACGCTGGAAGGATGGATGTAAATGAAAATTTTCACCCGCTATCGAATTAAATGAACAGGATTCCTTGCCGGAATTTTCCCCATTTTTGAACCAAAGACTACCCAATTTTGAGTATTTAACAAAATTTTATCTTTTGCAAAAAATTAACACGCAACTTTCCTGAAGTGATATTTGTATTTCCTGATCGATAAAATGGACTTTTCTGACTAGGTGTTAAAATAACTGCTTTTGCTGTACTTTTTCAAAGCATATTTCTACAAACACACCTATCTTTCCGACCTGAATCTTAAGTTATTTTTAAAATTTCAGCATATAGCAATGAACAGCACTCTTTCCAAAAAGCCAGTTATTAGGCCCAGCCAATAGCTGGATTTTAACATAAAAAATACCTTTCCAATTTCTATTGGCTTTCCTTTTTCATACAGGTAAGGGGACCCATGACTTTGGACTTTTTATAAAAAAGTATCCTTTTTAATCAACACTTCAGCAATGAGAAAATCAATACCCTTTTTAAACCTCGAAAAGTTATGGAGCTATGGCTTCTTTATGATGTTTTTGGTTGTTTGCAGCTTATTTAGTGGAACGTCTCAACTTTATGGGGAGAATCTTCTTAAGGAAGAATCAATTAAGACAAGTTTTATACCTGGCAATGAATCCGATGACTTTATATCGTTTTTTGCCAAAGAAAACAGCTATACCACTTTCCCTCTGGACAATTACCATAATGGTTTGACCAATGCCGCGAGTTATGGTAGTTCGGATCGTTTTCTGACGAGTTTGGTCCCCTCATCAAATACCATAACTTTTGATGCGGAATCATTCACTGCCGGTCAGGAAATACCCGACAACCATAATTTCTCTGCAATTGGAAAGTCTTTTAATATTTATGCGGGTATGTTTGATGGAGGTGTCTCTGGAGAAGGAGGAATGTGGTACGATCCTGGTGATGGTTCTGTTAGCTGGAATACTTTCCCAAGTGAATTTGGAGATGGCGGTTTTATTACCCTTGACTTTACAACCGATATCAATCGTAGATGGTATGATCCTGAAGCCTTGATTATCAAAACCACAGATGGCTCTGATTTCAAGTTCACCAGTTTTAAATCACATGACGCAGCCTGGGATTCCTGGGGGAATTACCTCAAAATTACCGGATATAAAAATGGGGTTGAGCTGGGTTCTGAAAGTGTTGTAATCGTTTCAAATGTGGAACCTTATCACTCAACAGTAACATTAACTAATCCGGTATTTGAGAGTGTTGATGAAGTCCGTATTACTTTGGATAAGAATAATCACCCTGGTTATCCTTATAATGGAGATAGTGATATGGATGGCTTGTACCAATCGTTTGATACTTTTGTGGTTGATAATGCAGTAAGTAGTGCTACTTCTCCAACCGTAGCCTCCTGGTTTACCTCTGCAGTAACGGCGACAGGAGCCACTCTCAAAGGAGACGTAACTGGCGATGGCGGTGCAACCGTAACCGAACGTGGATTTGTGTATGCCACGAGCTCCAGTCCTACCACTTCCGATACCAAAGTTCAGGTAGGAAGCGGAACGGGCGCATTTGAAGAAGCTATTACCGGACTTAATTCTGAAACGAGATATTACCTACGTGCCTACGCCATCAATAGTGCCGGAACGAGTTATGGGGGTGAGGAAACTTTTATGACGAGTTCTGGTTCTGGAGAGACCATTAATTTCTCGGGTTTGGGAGCCAATGATTCGGGAGGATCGGGATTTAAGTCAATTACCGATAATAGACTAGTCATTTCTAATAACGTGACGTTGGATGGAACCAGAGTCTATCAATCTACAGCACAGTCAAATGGAACTTTTGTTATAAAGGCTGACGGAGTAAATGCGAAAACCTTTACCGTTAATGATATCACCATTAGTAATTTTATTAATGAAACCATGACGGGTGGTGGTTCAATTAAGCTGTATGGTGAAGAAGGTACGCTACTTAAAACGTTGGCTTTAGAAGAAAGTAGATATATTTATACTACCCCCACATCAGGATTTGATTTTTTTGGGGGATCTGGCCCGGTTAATAATGTAGCAAAAATTGAACTACTGCTTGTCAATGGAAATCAGAACTTCCAGATTGAAAACATTAAAGCAAGCAATTTTGCAGCGAATTCAACCCCAACCGTTACCACTTCAGCCGCAAACTCCATAACCGCAACCGGAGCCACCCTCAGCGGCAACGTAACTGATGACGGCGGAGATCCTGTAACCGAACGGGGATTTGTGTATGCCACAAGTGCAAGCCCAACCACCTCCGACACCAAAGTACAGGTTGGAAGTGGTACGGGTTCGTTTTCGGAAGCTATAACCGGCCTTACCGCAGAAACCACCTATTATGTACGTGCCTATGCCATTAACGGAGAAGGGACTAGCTATGGGACTGAGGAAAGTTTTACCACTGGCACTGCTTCTGTTTTATTAGGTACAAATCCAACAATTTCGTTTTCTAACGACAATGGTTTTTCCGATTCAAAGGCAGTAGACGGAGAAGGAGGGTCAATTAGTATTTCTGATATAGACATAGAAGTTTATCCCATAAATAGTTCTGGTACAGCATTGACCGCTGATCCTCTGGAATATCATGATTATGATGACTGGAATACCTATCCACCAATCGTTACTTATGGGGCTACCTTAGAACATTACGGATGGGCTATAAAGTCTTCCAATGGAGACAATTTCTCATTGGAGAGCTTAGATTTCATGGACTGGGGAACCTGGGATGGAGCTACGTTTGTCATAGAGGCCTTCGATAATGGTAGCTCGAAGGATGCAGTTACATTTGCCGGGAATACCGACGAAAGTTATGTGAACCTGTCTCAGGCGGGAATACTTTCCTCAGCTTTTACTAATGTTGATGAAATACGTTTTTACAAGCAGGGAGGTGATGATACCTGGACTGCGCTCAACAATATTAAGGTGAATAGTCCTGTAGTTAGTGTGCTTGCCACTGTAACCACCACAGCCGCTTCAGACATCACCGCTACTACAGCAACCCTCAGCGGCAACGTAACCGATGATGGCGGAGATGCTGTAACCGAACGAGGGTTCGTGTATTCCACCAGCTCCAACCCAACGACATCAGATACCAAAGTACAAGATGGCAGCGGAACAGGAGCTTTTGAAGAAGCTATTACCGGTCTTACTGCCGAAACTACTTACTATGTACGTGCCTATGCCATTAACGGGGAAGGCACGAGTTATGGGACTGAGGAGAGTTTTACAACGAGTGCAGCGACAGGTAGTCAAACAACCCTGGAATTTGCAGGGGGCTACACGGCAATTGCTTCCTACGGCGCATCGCCACGGGCAGGTAACCTAACCATGTCCGAAGATGGAATAAATTACACTTTTGAATCAGTAGGAGGAGGGAGTGGTGTCATTTACCGAAACACATCAGGTGATGGTGATGCGATCGTATTCACCATGAATTCATCACATTCCTACCACAGTTTTAAAAGAACGGATGACGCTAACTTCCAGCTTGACAATATCTCCATAGAGTTTAACATTGGCAATACTACAAGCGCCACGTTGACAGGATATGAAAATGGGTCAGCAGTAAGCGGGGCGACTAAATCGATTACGTTTGCTCAAAATATTATTCAAAATATAGACGTTTCGGAAAACACTAATTTTGATGCTATAGATGAGTTTAGGATCACATTTTCCGGAAGTCCTGACAATAATGCTACCACGGTATTAAGTGATGTGACGTATTCACCAGCGGCAGCATCTTACAGTGTGCCAAGCATAACCACCTCAGCCGCATCCTCCATTACCTCCTCCGGAGCGACTTTAAATGGAGAGGTAATTTCAGACGGAGGAGCCGCTGTTTCTGAGCGTGGTTTCGTCTATTCCACATCTGACAATACACCCACGATCGGAGAATCAGGAGTATCTCAAGTGACGGACGGCAGTGGAACTGGTGTTTTCAACGCAGCCATTACAGGCCTAAGTGAATCTACCACTTATTATTATCAGGCCTACGCCACTAATAGTGAGGGGACCATTTATGGGGGGGTAGAAAGTTTTATAACTTTGATGCCAGGGTTAGAAAATTTTACCTGGACATCATCTAATAATGCCGCAGGTGCTAGCGGTGTAACCTACGCGTTTACCTTTACCACGGCGACAGCATTAGGGGGGGACAATGTTATTCTGTATGCTTTACAAACCTATTCAAATAGTGGTTGGATTACTACCAATGTGGGAATTGAAGATGTTTCGGTTACTGTAAATGGTAGTTCCAGAGCACTGAGCTCGGTTTGGCCTGCATTTGATAAAGGGCTGTTTATTAGATTGACAGATACAAACGTACCGGCAGGTTCGAATGTGGAAATTAGCGTAAGTGATGTTACCAATAATGCTACCTCGGGAACGTACCATTGGGATTTTCTATATACCTCCACTACCAGTGGACATGCCATTGATCAAGCCGTTGATCCTGATCCTATTATTTTGACTACCCCAGCTCCACCAACCACAACAGGAGCGATAACAATCACCAATGATCCAAGTGACCCGTCTTCTAACTGGCAACTAAGTGGAGGAAAATTAATTCCCCTGGTAGATGGAGCCAAGGTGAATGTAATTGAGGTTACCAATGCGCTGGCTTCAGGAGATCTTATAATCGAAGCGGAAACCGATGTATTTATCGATGCGGATATTTTACCAAACTTATCAGCAGCAAGGACCCTTACGCTCCAATCGGGCGGAAACGTCATCTTAAATCCTGGAAGTGAAATCACTGCTACTGGTAATCAACTTAATTTGGTTTTCTGGTCGGATACGGATGGAAATGATGATGGGGTGGTCTGGCTGAACTGGAATACCACCTCTCAGGGAACATCCATCAACACCAACGGTGGACATCTCTGGATGGGCGGTGGATCCGGATCGACAACCTGGAACGGCCTGACCGTAGGTGATGGCCTAGCAAGAGGTAATGCAAGCAACTCGAACGGGATCACCTTGGTGAAGAGTAATATTCAGACTGGGGGTGGAAATCTGGCAATCTATGGAAGAGGAAGAACCGGCACTGCGGTAAGCATCCCTGTACCTGCCAACGAAGCAGGTTCAAGCGCGGGAACAGGTAACAATATTAACGGAATCAGAATACTGGGAGGGACCCAAATCAACGCAGGAACAGGTACAGTATACCTGTACGGCTACGCCGATGCCACTTCAGGAAATGCGAATGGAATTGAATTGAGCCAGGCACCGGGTGGGCCTGGTCTGATCACCAATACGAATACCACCGAACAAGCAATCATTCTGGAAGGTTATGCCGAAAACAATCCCCTGGCCTCTAATTCCTGGGGTGTATATACCCATTATTCCACGGTACAAAACACAGCAAATGGCACCATACATATCAAAGGTGGAGGAGCAAAACAATCCGGTGTCACCATTGCAGCCGGAGGGGCCGTTTTATCTCAAGCAGGCAAGATAATTCTTGAAGGTACGGCAGCCGGTACAGGAAGTCCCTACCCGGTTTTGATTCAGGGAGCAGTTGGGCAGAAAGTTGGTTCTGATGTTACCGCATCCGCTGCAGCTATTGAAATCATTGGTGATAAACTCAATATCAGTGGTTCAGCTCCAAATGGACTTGTAGCTTCTTCGGGTAGTTTAGCGATAAAACCTTTAAGCCCGGGAACCAACATTGGAATCGGTGGGACAACAGGAACTTTACTCTTGCCTGCGACGATGTTTACCACCCATATTGAAGATGGATTTTCGGAAATCACAATAGGTGACGAAAGGGCAGGCTTGATCACGGTAGAAGGCACGCTAGTTTATCAGGACCCACTTACCATTAAAACGGATGCAAGTATAGTCTTTGCTTCAGATGCAAATGTAAGCAGTGCAACGGCCAATGCGCTGACGCTTTGGACCCGGGCAAGTGGAAATAATGAAGCCACGGATGCCAATTATGGTATGGTATGGTTGGCCCAAGGTGCCGCTATCCATACCGGAGGCGGAAATTTGACAATGGGCGGCGGTTCGGACCCTGAGGTAGGTTATACCTTTGGAGATGGAAACGTGCCTTCCAATGCAGAAAATAATTCCCGTTTGCGTGGCCTAAGCCTGAATGGTTCTGTGAATGCAGCGGGTGGTAATATTATTTTGAATGGTAAAGCTTCGGATCAGGCAACAGTCGCAAAAGGAGTAAGCATAGGAGCAACTGTTGAAACAACAGGAACAGGAAATATCACCATCAGGGGAATAGGAAAAGGAACCAGAGACGGTATCATCTTGGGAGATAATTTCTTTACCCCCAATGCCATAGGCATATTGGAAGCAGAAGTTGGAGATATCATTTTGAATGGTCAGTCATCGACCTCCACAGGTGACGGTATTGACGTTTCGACGATAGGTTCTTTGATTAAAACGAATGGGAATTTGTCAGCGGTCAGTACCGGAAAAATATCAGCTACTGCAGGTGCGTTGGATATTGGCGGAAATACCAGCCTGGAAGCTGTTGACAATATCCTCCTGACACATGAGAGCAACGATTTTGGAGGCAGTTTATCCGTGAACAATGCGGCTAATGTCCATATTACAGATCAAAATGAACTGGCACTGGGAGCCATTAGCGCAAGCGGATTGATTGATATGGCCACGCTCAGTGGAAACCTGACACTTTCTGGAAATCTGACCACGAGCTCAACGTCTACAGATGCTATAGTACTTAATGCAGGGAAAAATGAATCCATCGGAACAGAGACCGGCGGAGATATTAATGTGACCGGTTCGCCGACCATTTCGACTGGCGCTAACGGCATAGTCAAGCTGTTCAGTGGTTCTGAACCTACAAGTACGGGTCTTACAGCATTGGTGGGAGGTTTGACCAATATCCGCAAAGAAGTGGATGAAACGACTATAACCTTTGAACCTGTTTTGGAAGCTGGGAATGCCTATGCCTTATACCGGTATCAGGATATTATCCAATTGACCCTGGATAGTCAGAATTTGGTTACCTCAAAAACCTATGACGGTACTACTTCTTCACTGGTTACTGGTATTGTACTTTCTGGAGTTCAATCGGGAGATGAGGTAACCGTGACCGGGGTAGCTACTTATGATAACAATTCGGTAGGTACAGGTAAAACCATTACGGTGGTGTATACGCTTGGAGGCGCTGATGCAGCCAGGTATGTCGCTCCTGAAAATACGGTAGTGACTACTGGTGAAATCGCACCGAAAGAATTGACAATTACGGGCCTGACCGGAAATGACAAAGTTTATGACGGTACCACCACGGCCACTGTTAGTGGTACGGCTGAATTGAATGGACTTGAAACAGGGGATGACGTGACCCTGGAGGGTACAACAGTTTTCAACTTTGCAGATAAAAATGTAGCTACCGTTATTTCGATTGTCGCATCAGGTTATACCATCAGTGGTGCTGATGCCGGTAATTACAGCCTGGCACAGCCAACAGGACTGAGCGCGGACATTACAGCCAGAGAAATCACCCTTACAGCAAATAGTGATTCTAAGGTATATGATGGTACCGCCTTGACAAACAATGGCTATGCAATCACATCAGGTGCTTTGGCTGATAATGAAGTATTGGATGCGGTTACGGTGACGGGCTCACAAGTAAATGCTGGCTCCGGTACTAATGTACCAAGTGTCGCTGTGATCCAGGATGCTTCAAGCACAAATGTTACAGCTAACTACAGCATTACCTATCTCAATGGGATCCTCGAAGTAACGCAAGCCGCTTTGACGATCACCGCCGATGACAAGTCCAAAGTGTATGGGGAAGCGAATCCAACGCTGACCTTTACCTATACCGGTCTGGTCAATGGGGACACGGAAGTAAGTGACAAACCAGCCATCAGCACTACGGCCACAGCGGGATCCAATGTGGGTACTTATCCCATTGCCCTGACCGGAGGCTCGGACGACAATTACGCGATCACGCTTGTAGCCGGCGAACTGGAAGTAACGCAAGCTGCTTTGACCATCACCGCCGATGACAAGTCTAAAGTGTATGGTGACGCGAATCCAGCATTGACCTTCACCTATATTGGTCTGGTCAATGGGGATACGGAAGTGAGTGACGAACCAGCCATCAGCACAACAGCCACAGCAAGCTCAAACGTTGGCAGCTACCCAGTTACCTTAACCGGTGGCTCGGATGCGAACTACGCCATCAGCTTGGTAGCCGGCGAACTGGAAGTAACGCAAGCTGCTTTGACCATCACGGCGGATGATAAGTCTAAAGTGTACGGTGAAGTAAATCCAGC
>NZ_JAANYN010000021.1 GCF_011290685.1 Cyclobacterium plantarum | reverse complement strand
CGCTTTTCCATAACTTTCTGCTTACGCTGTCAATATACCTGCTTTTTAGTTATTGAAAAAGTGCCTTGTTCAATTATCTTATTCGTTAACATTGAAGTTAGTTCTATATAAATTAATATTATCCTCGTTTGATAAATCTTGTTGTTAAAAATTATATCATTGAATTTAGAAAACGCAATTAATTTATTGCATAATTCCTCTCTTAATTTAACTGAGTTATGAATTTTATTGTTTACTAATACTTTTATACTTTTTTGTTTTAGAGATCTATTCAGGAAAATAGAACTAAAATCAGAAATTGTAACTATGTTGTTGGTTTTCTCAATTGTAACAATCGGCACTTTTATTGCCATAAAATCTGAAATTCTTTCCTTAGGGAAGTATTCAGTTGCAAAAACATTACCAATTCGATTTCTATATTGATCAAAACCATCTGTTGGAGAAAGTAAAAATTCAATTGAACTGGAAAATAATAATAAAAGTAAAATTGACCCGTAAATAATTAAATTTTTTATCGGAGTTTTCTTATATTCTTTAGACTTCACTTTGATATTTAAGATATAATCAATTAGATTAAATCTTCCTAAGCTAAATAAAAAGCAAAAAATAAAAACTACTAAGAAAACTATTTCTAATCTGAAGGAAAACATGTTTTGAATCGACAGAGTAGTTAGGAGTTCAAGTGATGAAAAAATAAATTTACTAAAATTGGGAGTTCTCAACGTTAAGCTAAGAAATACCAAATATTTGACGAATAACTTCAGTCTTATATCACTATTAAAATAATGTACATTCAGTAAATTTCCTCCAAATGTATTTTTAAATGAAATGATTGGTAACAAAACCGATAAAATGAAAGTGCAAATGTAAACATAAAGGTAGTTGTTAGAGTTCTGGTCAAAGCCAGAAACTTTTCCAAAGATTAATAATACTATTATGAAGAAAAGTAAATCAATCAGAGATGCCAGAAATCTTTTTAATATTAGCTTCATTTAATTTGATACCAACTGAATATGTCAATAAGAAAATTATCAATAAAACAAGAAATATTTCTATGTAAAATTCTGTTATATAGGCTTTGAATCCAGTAGAAATAACCTCTCTTTGAAGTTTTCCTTCTCCTCCACTATATTTTACATGAATATTTTCACCCCAATTAAAATCTGTAAAATCGCCCCACAAGTATATTTCTATATTGGAATTTGAGGGAATTTCGATCTCTGGCTTAATATATACTATTCCACTTTTATCTTGAAAATCAATTTTTTCTAAAAATTTATCCTTCTCTTCTTCCAATAAGAAATTAGAACTAATTCCATATGAGGTAAGCAACTTAGTATTCGGAATTCTAACTTCTAAACCCGAAATATATTTGTTTGATTTGTTGATTAATTTAACAATCCAATGATCCTTTGTTTTTAACAAGTAGTTAGATATTGAAACAGATAACAGTTTTGTTTCATCAGTAGGGCAATTTTCTAATACATATCTATTTAATTCAAGAAATTCTTGGTTGATACTAACAGGATAGTCAATTTTTTCTTTCTTTAAAATTACCTGTAAATCTGATGGTTTGATTATCAGTGCATAAGCTCCAATAAACACCCCTCCAATACCTACAATCATCGTTAACAAGGTATAATAGGGCTTTATCGCTTCATTTATTTGATCTATTTTCATTGTCGATGACTATTAATTATTAATATTTCATTTCTGAAAATATCTATTCTTTTTGATTCCAATTGTCCTGAACGTCCCTGCTAAACGGGGTAGCCATCTTTTACTGGCTATGATCGATTTAGCCATTGTGTGTTACTTGAATGGTGAATATAGGAAAAAAAAATTGACCGTTCCAACTGATGAAAGGCCCTTCCGTGCGGCGGGGGTAACACTGACTAAGTAACGGCAGGCTGTTCCGAAGCCAAGGAAGTAGCAATCTGCTTTGCTGTTAGGCATCGAGTGAAGGCAGTCAGAGTGCGGTGTCTATCCTGACGAACAGACACCATATACTAAGGCCAAGATGTCGAATTAGATAGCACATCGTCCCCCGGAAGCCCCAAGCTTCCGAAAGGCGAGAAGTGCCGAACTGGTAGATATGGCTGGAATAGGCATACGGATATTCAACTTACCGAAGGAGATCTCTGGACATCGGGATCATCTAAGAGAAGTCAGCCAAGCTCATATTAGCTGGAGGAACGAGCAGGGATTGTCGAAACCAGAACACTGATGGTTGCCAGTGTGGTTGAAAGGTGTCTGCAACAAGCGGTAGGGCAAGCGCTTATGACCGAGTACAAACTTACTTTCGAGCAAAACACCTACGGCTACTTTCCTGGAAAGAACATCCACAAGGCGGTAACACTTCCTGAAAAATAGGGTCGACATTATTAAAGAAAATTTCCCACTAGACATTTTAGCGAAGTAGCCAGGCAGCGGGTAGCATGGCTATCAGGACATAGTAGACATCGTCCTCAAAGGATTCTTTGACGAAGTTGACCATGTGATTTTACTACAGTTAATCTACCAACGGGTAAAATGCTCGACTACCTTAGGGCTTATCCCTGCCTGTATTCTAAGGCGACAGCCATGTGGAAACGGCAGGGGTAGAAAAGAGGCCCCTAAGGGTTCCCCGCTCAGCCCCCTATTGATGAACATCCTGGGGGATGTGCTGGACAAGGAATTGGACTGGAGAACTCTGAGATACGTCTTATACTGACGATTTCAATTTCTACAGCAAGCCGAAAAAGAAGGCCAGAAAGGTGGGTAACGAGATTTACCTCTTAAATATTATAGATAAACTCAGATTTGCCCGTCAACAGGGAGACGCCCGATTACAGGAGTACGAAGGGAGCTAACGCAGTGCTGGCATCCGAAAACCTTCCACTTTTAAACTCAGAATCCAATTCTGATTACTGAGATCACTTTGTCCCACCTAAGAAGAAAGGAATATGATTCGATGCTTTCCTATTACCTCAAAACCCAACCTGCAATCCAGTGAACCGCTGGATACGAAACTACCTCCAGTGGTGTGAGGCGAGGCCGTCTACACGATTAGCCTAAGTTTTCTCTTTTCCGTAATCCAAAATGTATCGAGCATTATCCAAATACAACTTCATTTGAGTCTTCTCAATATCCTCGTAGAAATCATCAGTGGACGAAGGATTTCTCATTGTTTTTAAATCATGACGTAATAAAGTAAAATACTGTGAAATTATATTGCTACGCAACAGTGTCTTAAGCTGTAGTACTTCATAAGTATCAATTTTGGAATTTGCTGCAATTGTTTCAAAATTTTGAAGAACAGAAACT
This sequence comes from Cyclobacterium plantarum, assembly GCF_011290685.1. Classification (GTDB taxonomy): domain Bacteria; phylum Bacteroidota; class Bacteroidia; order Cytophagales; family Cyclobacteriaceae; genus Cyclobacterium; species Cyclobacterium plantarum. Next base: position 24,695 of record NZ_JAANYN010000021.1, on the reverse strand, counting down.
ACACGTATCATTAAGCCTTTTATTTTTGAAGAATTTAATTCAAGTACTTCCAGACACTTACCATCTGATTCTTCTTTTTCATATTTCTCTAGCAAATCTACAAGCTCAAAAATATTTCCACTCTCAAATGTTGTTTTTTCAATAATTGAGTTTAGATATTCCATTTGTTTAAATAGAATATTTGTCAACCTATTTGTTTTAAATTCGAATCTGGTTTCTGCTAATTCTTCTTGCTGTAATTTTAACCCTTTTTGTTGGTTAAGTATCGAAACTATTATGCCAAACAAGGCAAGGCCAGAAAACAAGGAATTTATTGAACCAAACATATCCCCAAATATTCCCCTGTTACTTGGTTCTAATAACACCCAAATAATAACACCAGAAAGAGCCCAAAAAAAAACTACTATGATTATTCCAATTATAACTGATTTAGTATTAATATTCATTGATTTGTAGTTTTACTATTCAAATTACCGTAATACCACCTAGCGTCCTTATATTTAGGCTAACGTACGAATAAACTGCACTGTATTTGCCTTCCAACGGCCACTAAAACTAACTACTGTTTTTTTAAAATAAAAATAAATAAGGCTGTGCAGGAAGAAAAATTCGGGTATCGGTTAGCCTTTTAGGAACAAGATCTAACTTACCTAACCGATTATAAACGACTAAACACGCCGTCAACCACCAGATAAATGCTACACCGGTCAAAATCTGGCGAGGTTTGTTGTTCACTTCTTCAATTAGCTCATACCGCGCAGAAAAAGTGACTATTGATCGTGATAATGGCCCCTCCCTGGCAGGTTAATGTTAGTTTTTCATTCGATAAATGCATCTTAGGGAGGTTCCATTAATAAGCGATGGTCAGAAAACCGCATGCAAGCCTATCGCCTTAAACCTCAGCTACTCCGGTCCCATCCGCAACGTTGACTTCATAGGTTTCCAATTGCAAGCCGAATTTCTCCAGATAGGCCCCTGTAATGGAGGCAATAAATTCCGTTGTAGCAGATTTCTTTAGGAGATTTAGGGTACAGCCGCCGAATCCGCCACCCATCATCCTTGCACCTAAAACATAGGACAGGTCTCGGGTATAGTCCACTAAAAAATCAAGCTCCGGACAACTGACTTCATAAGCTTCAGAAAGTCCCATATGAGAGCCGTAGAGCAAATGCCCAACCGCTACCAGGTCATCAGCAGCAAGGGCATTGCAGGTATCTATCAAGCGTTCGTTCTCCAGGATCACATAAGCGCAACGCTGGTAAACCAGGGGAGACATTTCCCCTTTTGCCTTTTCCAGCATTTGAGGAGTAACATCTCTGAGGCTTTTCACTTCCGGAAACTGCTGCTTTACCTGGTCCACACCCTGCTGACATTCTTCCCTCCTTTCATTGTAGGCCGACTCTGCCAGGGAATGCGAGACCATGGAATTACAAAGCAAAAGTTGGTATTCGCCAAGCTCAAGGGGGAAATACGCATGATCCAACGACCTGCAATCCAATCGTATGGCCTGGTCTTTTTTACCCATCATGGAGGCAAACATATCCATGATGCCGCATTTTACCCCGGCGTATTCATGTTCGGCCTGTTGGGAAAACTTCAACAATGCCATAGGTGACAATTTCAAATCAAAAAGCTCATTTAGACCAAAACCTACCCCATTTTCCAACGCTGCGGAAGAAGATAAGCCCGCCCCTATGGGAATGTCCCCACCAAATACACAATCAAAACCTTGCAGCTCATGCCCCGCGTTCACCAACTGGGCGGCCACTCCCATGACAAAATTGATCCAGCCCTTCCTTGGTTTCATGTCCTCCAGCAAAAAGCTTTCCTCCTCCCCGAAGTCGATTGAATACACCCTGCATTTTCGGCTGTTATTTTTAGCAAATCCCAGGTAGATGTATTTGTCAATGGCTGCCGGAAGTACATAGCCTTCATTGTAATCGGTATGTTCTCCGATCAGGTTGATCCTGCCTGGAGAGCGCAGCAGCACGGGTTCTTTTTTGTATTTATTCTTAAAAAGAGTTTTGATCTCACCTGCAATTGACATGAAAAAGGGGTTTAATGAATGAATTATTCTTCCTGAAAAATGGTGAAGAGAACAGTTTCCCCTACGACCTCCAGGCTTTTCCGATCGATCAGGTCCATATTGTCCTGATGCGTGTGGTGGTAATGACCAAATCCGTACTCGGGACTGAATTCGATGATATTGATCATGGGAATATTGGCGTCCTGATTGACAAACAGGTGATCATCCGTGATGGCCTCGGTACGGCGCATGGGAAAAAACTCCCCATATCCCAACCTATGGGCATAATTCCAGACCTTGTCTACCAGGTTTTTTGCATATTGCATGGAATAACCCTCCTTGTAAAACCGGGCATTTTTACCTCCTACCATATCCAGCAAAATACCATAATAAGCGGAATAACCGGGAGAATGAGGGTTTTTGGACCAGTGCTGAGAACCCAGACACCACCAAACCTGGCTATTGTCCCTGAAATTTCGGTGTTCCGGCTCTCCATCATCTTCCCCATCAAAGAAAATGATATCAATCCCCACATCGGGTCTCAGGGTATCGGCATGCAGCACCCTGGCAATTTCCAATAAAACGCCCACTCCACTTCCGCCATCATTGGCCCCATCAATGGGTTCATCCAGGCGCTCTGTATCCTTGTCCGCAATTCTCCTGGTGTCCCAGTGCGCAGCCAGCAGAATTCTTTTGCCGGCCTCCGGCTGAAAGCTTCCAATAATATTCCTCAATTGCAGTTCCCTGCCATCATAGGCCCTGGCCGTAAACTCCTGTTCGCTTACTGAAAACCCATAGGTTTTTAATTTTTCGGTTAACCAATCGCCGGTTTCCCTATGAGCGGCTGTGTTGGGAACCCTGGGGCCAAAATCCACCTGTCTTTGCACAAAAGCATAGGCAGAATCGGCATTGAAGGCAGGTACGGGTTTAAGGGATAATTCTTCTTCTGCTTTTTCTTCCCGGACGCTTTGCTCTCCGCAGGACCAATAAATGAGCCCAAAAATCAAAATGACCAATCTACTCTTCATAAGCCCAATCTACTTTGTCTTTCATGTCCTTGATGATCAAACCCGCAGATTTTAACGCCTTGCGGATCTCGTCTACCTTATGGTATTCCCGGGCAGTTTTCGCCTTCCCATACAGTTCCAGTATCACCTTGAGCAACTCTTCCTGATGATCACTTTTCTCTTCCACCAGACCCAGTATATCTGTGACAAAGGAACCGAAAGTACGAATCAACTCATCAAATACCTTCTCACCCAACTGGGCAGGATGCAGCTGACCGGTATACATGCTATTGATTTTTTTAAGCAGGTTAAACAAATGACCAATGGCCTGTGCGGTATTGAAATCATCGTCCATGGATGCAAAAGCATCCGCAATGCTTTTTTCTACCTGCTTGATCTGATTGTCATCCAGGGAAATAGCAGGATCATCCTGATAGGTCAGTAATTTCCCAATGCGATGACCATTAATCAGCTTCTTATACCCTTTTTGTGCGGCCTGCAAAGCTTGATTGGAAAAATCCAGGGTGGACCGATAGTGGGCCGTCAGGATAAAATACCGCACCGTCATGGGGCTGTAGGCTTGTTCCAGTTTATCATGTTCGCCGGTAAACAGCTGCTGCAGGGTGATGAAATTACCCAGAGACTTGCCCATTTTTTGCCCATTGATGGTTATCATGTTATTGTGCATCCAGTATTTGGCGGGATCCGCATGATGGCAGGCATTGCCCTGGGCTATTTCACACTCATGATGGGGAAACATCAAGTCCATCCCTCCCCCATGTATATCAAATTGGTGGCCCAGGTATTTGGCACTCATTGCGGTACATTCCAGGTGCCAGCCCGGAAATCCCACACTCCAGGGAGAATCCCATTTCATCAGGTGTTCCGGAGCGGCTTTTTTCCAAAGGGCGAAATCCAGGGGATTTCTTTTTTCCGATTGCCCATCCAGCTCCCGGCTTCCGCTCATCAATTCCTCTACCACCCTGCCTGATAAGCGACCATATTTTTTGGTTTCATTGTATTTCAACACATCAAAATAAACGCTTCCATTTACCACATATGCCAGACCTTCCTCCAGAATTTTATCCACTAATTTAATCTGTTCCGGAATATGACCAGTGGCCCGGGGCTCGATGCTGGGTCTGATGGTATTCAGCAGGTTCATGTCCTGGTGATAGGAGGCAGCATATTGCTGGGCCACCTCCATGGGTTCCAACTGCTCCAGTTTGGCCTTTTTGGCAATTTTGTCTTCCCCATCGTCCGCATCCGCTTCCAAATGACCTACATCGGTAATATTGCGGACATACCTGACCTTGTATCCCAGAAAAGAAAGGTAGCGGTATACGCCGTCAAAGGTAACGGCAGCCCTGGCATGTCCCAGATGTGCATCGCCATATACTGTAGGTCCGCACACATACATGCCCACATGAGGTGGACTTAGAGGCTCAAAAAATTCCTTTTTTCTTGATAGGGTATTGTATATTTTCAACTTTTTTGAATGCATGGGGCAAATTTATCAAACTTTCAATACTTTTTTTAGGAAAATAATTTTATTACATTTGTGCTTGAATTAAGTAATGAAACAAGAGGGGACAGGCAGTCCCCTCTTTCATTATGAATCAATTTGGGAACAAAGCTTGGAGCAAGTAAGCAAAAAGATATGAATTTGAGGCAAACGATAGCGGAAATAGTGGAGAAACACCTCCCTGATAGCAGCCATTTTGTGGTGGATATCCAAATCGTAGAGAAAGGCCCTAAAAAATTCCTTAAAATTTTGATTGACGCAGACCATGGCATTAATATTGACACTTGTGCCCTGGTAAGCAGGGCCGTAGGGGAAGAAATCGAAGCTAAGGAGCTAATGGATACGGCTTATGTCATTGAGGTATCCTCTCCCGGGGTGGATTTCCCTTTGAGCTCCAGGAGGCAATACCAAAAGAATATTGGTAGAAACCTGCAAGTGGTCCTGACCAACGATCAAATCCTTGAGGGGAAATTAACAGAGGTGGATCAAAGGGGCATTCAGTTATTGGCAATAAATAAAGAAAAAGGAAAAAAGGGGGTTGAGGAAAGCCTTAATTTTACTTTTGACCAAATTAAGAAATCTATAGTATTAGTCTCTTTCAAATAAAAACAATGGATGCTAAAGTTCTGATTGAATCATTTGCAGAGTTTGCAAGATCAAAAAATGTGGACAGACCAACAATGATCCGCATACTTGAAGATGTATTTAGGGCAATGATTCGGAAAAAGTACGAAACAGATGAAAACTTTGATGTCATCATCAATGCGGACAAGGGTGATTTGGAAATTGTAAGGATCAGGGAAATTGTGGATGACAATTCCGAGGACATCTGGGATTATGATAAAATCAGTTTGTCAGAGGCAAAGAAAATTGAGCCTGATTTTGAAATTGGAGAAGAAACCTACGAAAAAATCGAATTGGAAGATTTTGGAAGGAGAGCAGTGATGATGGCCAGACAAACCCTGATCCAGAGGATCAAGGATTTGGAGAAAGACTTGCTTTTCCAGCAATATGAAGAATTAGTCGGAGAAATCATCAATGCTGAAGTGTATCAGATATTGGGCAGAGAAGTGCTGCTAATGGATGGAGAAGGGAATGAGTTGATCATGCCAAAGTCTGAGCAGATTCCCAAGGACCGTTTCCGGAAAGGTGATGCTGTGCGGGCCATAGTACACAAAGTGGAAATGATCAATGGCAATCCAAGGATCGTTTTGTCCAGAACCTCACCTATATTTTTGGAGAGGTTGTTTGAAAACGAGGTTCCTGAGGTATATGATGGTTTGATCACCATAAAAAAGATAGTAAGAGAGCCCGGTGAAAGGGCCAAGGTAGCTGTAGAGTCTTACGATGACCGCATCGACCCTGTGGGTGCCTGTGTAGGCATGAAGGGAAGCAGGATCCATGCTGTGGTAAGGGAACTGCAGAATGAGAATATTGACGTTATCAATTATACGGAAAACCTGGATTTATATGTTTCAAGGGCGTTGAGCCCGGCAAAGGTTTCTTCCCTGCAAGTCAATGAAGAAGAGAAAAGGATTTCGGTTTATCTTAAACCTGATCAGGTTTCTCTGGCCATAGGCAAAGGGGGCTTCAATATCAGGTTGGCCAGCCGCCTGGTGGGGTATGAAATTGACGTTTTCAGGGAACTGTCAGGTTATGAAGACGAGGAAGATGTGGATTTGTCAGAATTTTCTGATGAAATTGAGGCTTGGGTCATCGAGGAATTCAAAAAAACAGGGCTGGATACGGCAAAAAGCGTGTTGGCACTGACCAAAGAAGACCTGTTGAGAAGAACTGAATTGGAAGAAGAAACGATTGATGATGTATTTAAAATATTAAAACAGGAATTTGAATAGCAAATAGCGATAGATAATTCGTTATCCCCTTTATATTTGCATTATATTAAAATACAGGAATAGGTATTAGTATGTCAGAAGAAAAAATGATGCGATTAGGCCAGGTAGCCAGAAAGCTCAATGTAGGGGTAGCAACCATCGTTGAGTCCATGGCGAAGAAGGGCTTTGAGGTAGAAAGCAACCCGAACTCAAAAATAAGTTTGGAGCATTTCAATATGCTTGCCAAAGAGTTCCGGTCTTCTGCCCAGGAGAAAGAAGAGGCCTCCCATCTGTCCATTGGTAAAAGACACAACGAGAATTTTACCATTCGCGCTGAATCTGAGTCTGAACCGGAAAAGGAAATCAAAAAACCTGAACCTGAAAAACCAGCTCCAGCGGCCAAAGAGGAGAAAAAGCCAGCCGAAAAAGATACTGACAAAATACCTACTGATGCACCTAAACTACAAGGAATAAAAGTTGTAGGGAAAATTGATTTGGAGGGTAAAAGCCCCAAACCAGGCGAAGGGGAGAAAAAAAGTGCTGAAGAACCAAAACCTCAGCAACCTGAGACAAAAGCCCCGGAAAAGAAAGTTTCTGAGCCCGAGAAACCTGAAAAAGAGGTAATAGAAGAAAAACCCAAGGCCGGGGAAAAAGCAGCCAAAGCGCCTGAAAAAGAGGAAGAGCCCGTTAAGGAATCTACTAAGCCCGAGCCATCCGAAAGTAAGGTGGAAGAAAAATCTGCAGCTGAAAAGAAACCAGAAGCAGAGAAACCGGCGGAAGAGAAACCTGCAGCAGAAGAAAAGCCAGCAGCAGCCCAAAAACCAGCCGAAGAGCCGCAAAAACCCGCTGAAAAATCAGAAGACCGTGTTATTTCAGCCAGAGCCGATTCCCTGAAGGGATTGACTGTTTTAGGAAAAATAGAGTTGCCTAAAGACAAGTCCAAAAAGAAAACCAAGCCGGTGGCATCTTCGGATGAGCGCAATAAAGAAAAGAAAAAGCGTCCGAGAAAACGCATAGATAACCGACCTGCAAGAGGAGCTGAAGGGGCCAAGCCCGGAGCACCTGGTGCAGCCGGAAAAGGCCCTGCCCAGGGTGCCAGAAAAGGCAACAACAGAGGGGCAGCAGGCCGTCCGGGAGGAAGACCCGGAAATGCCAGGTTCCAGAAAGAAGAACCTACCCAAAAAGAAATACAGGATCAAATCAAACAAACCCTTGCCCGACTACAAGGTGGGGGTAAATCCGGAGGTAAAGGTAAAAACCGCAGGGATAAACGTTCAGAAAGATCCAAGGAGGTAAGCGATACCCCGGAGGAAAGCAAAGTTTTAAAGGTAACAGAATTTATTTCTGCCAATGACCTGGCTTCCCTGATGGATGTTTCCGTCAATGAGGTGATATCCGTGTGCATGGGTTTGGGTATGTTCGTCTCCATCAACCAGCGTTTGGATGCCGAGGCCATTACCATTATTGCAGATGAGTTCAACTATGACGTTGAATTTACCAAATCCGATGAGGAAGAGGCCGAGATAAAGGTAGAAGAAGACCCAGAGCAATTGGTGGAAAGAGCCCCTATCGTCACCATCATGGGACATGTGGATCATGGTAAAACTTCTCTTCTGGATTATATAAGGCGATCCAAGGTTACCCATGGCGAAGCTGGGGGGATAACCCAACATATCGGCGCCTATGATGTGGAAACAACAGATGGCCATAAAATCGCCTTCCTGGATACACCAGGACACGAAGCATTTACAGCCATGCGGGCCAGGGGTGCCAAAATCACCGACGTAGCCATCATCGTGATCGCTGCCGATGATAACGTGATGCCGCAAACCAAAGAAGCCATCAACCACGCACAGGTAGCCGGTGTCCCAATGATTTTTGCGATCAATAAAATAGATCGACCCAATGCAAACGCGGATAAAATCAGGGAGGAATTGGCCAATATGAACTTACTGGTGGAAGATTGGGGCGGAAAATACCAGTCTCAGGAAATTTCGGCAAAGACAGGAGCGGGTATAGATGACTTGTTGGAGAAAGTACTGTTGGAATCCGAAATCCTTGAACTCAAAGCCAATCCTAAGAAAAATGCGGTAGGCACAGTGGTGGAAGCTTCTCTGGATAAAGGAAGGGGTTATGTGACCACCATTATGGTACAGGGGGGAACCTTAAAGGTAGGCGACACCATCCTTGCAGGCCAGCATTATGGTCGGGTAAAGGCCATGTTTGACCATTTGGGACAAAAGGTCGAAGCAGCAGGACCTTCTACTCCGGTACAGGTACTGGGATTAAGCGGTGCTCCCCAGGCTGGAGACGTGTTTAAAGTTTACGATTCCGAGCGTGAAGCGAGAGAAATCGCCAATTCACGGGAACAAATCCAAAGAGAGCAGAGCCTCAGAACCAAGAAACACATTACCCTGGATGAAATTGGCCGAAGGCTTGCCATAGGTAGCTTTAAGGAGCTCAACATCATCATCAAAGGTGATGTGGACGGATCGGTGGAAGCCCTGTCAGATTCCTTGTTAAAGCTTTCCAAAGAAGAGGTGAAGGTGAGTATTATCCATCAGGGCGTGGGTCAGATTTCGGAATCAGACGTATTGCTGGCTTCCGCTTCGGATGCCATCATCCTCGGATTCCAGGTAAGACCATCCGCCAATGCCAAGCGATTGGCCGAACAGGAAGAAATCGAGATCAGACACTATTCCATCATTTATGATGCCATTAACCAGATCAAGGATGCCATTGAAGGTATGTTGGAACCTGAGTTTGAAGAAGTTATTACCGGTAATATTGAAGTAAGAGAGGTCTTCAAGATCTCCAAGGTAGGAACAGTGGCCGGTGCTTATGTTACCGATGGATACCTTCACCGAAAAAACAAAATCAGGGTCATCAGAGATGGTATCGTAATTCATGAGGGTGAAATCAGTGCCCTTAAACGATTCAAAGATGATGTGGCTGAGGTGAAATACGGGTATGAATGCGGCGTTTCTATCAAAGGCTTCAATGACCTGCAAGTGGGTGACACTTTTGAAGGTTATAAAATGGAAGAAATCAAGCGTAAAAAATAAAGCATCCCAAACGCCAAATGAGGCATTACAGGAATTGCCGGAGTTAGATATATTAAATATTTATTGATAAAAGGACAGCATGCAGCTGTCCTTTTTTGGTCTTATGGAAACCCTAATTACAAGTCTGAAAATCCTATTCCTGCTGGCCAGTCTTGGCCTGATCCTGGGATTTATTCGCCCCGTACTGGTACTTTGGTTCATGCACCGCTGCAACCGCCTTATGGTCTTGCAATATTATGGTATCCCGGCATTGCTGCTGTTCCTGGGTCTGCTGTCATTAGGGGAATAAATCTTTTAAAAAAACGAAGAAATCGGGAAGTCGATAGGTTTTTTGCATTATATGGGAATATAAACTTCTCATTGTTTAATGGATAATGGTGAGTTATAGGCTGTTTATGGTATTTAAGCTTGTTTCTATTGTACTTTTTGCTTGATCAAAAAGTACCAAAAAATCAAGACAAAAAAATCCTTCCCCCCACATACCTCCCGCACCCCCGGTTTTTTGTCGGGCCAGCGCACTTTGGGTATTTAAAATATAGTTCTTCTTTTTTCACAAGTAATACCTTATAGAAATCAGTTTTGAATCCGTCATCGGTAGACTTAACATTTTATAAAACGCAGCAATCGGGATGACGATTTGGGTTTTTATATATTGATTCTCGTCGATTTAAAAAATACTTCTTCGATAATTCAAGAAGATTAAACCGTTATGCCGATTTTCTGCCCCTCTGAACGGATATACCTTGCTGCCAGTTCATATTCTTCGGCCGAGCTGAGGTGCTCCATCATCAGCGGGATACCTGAGAGCTGGCTCAACTCCTGAAGAAACACCTGATAATCCATTACCCCAAGGCCTGGCCGTACTTCCGTAAACTGGGGCATGTAATAATCTTCCCGGATTTGTATATCCTTGGCATGGCAACTCCTGATATGGGGGCCCAGCTTTTTAAAACAGGATTTGATCATGCCTGCATTGCCATAGTACAAGCTGGGTGTAAGGATCAGGTTCATGGGGTCCATGTGCACCCCAAAGGACTTGCGGTCAATGGCGCGGATCAGGTCCAGGTAGCTGTCTGCCGAGTCGGGAAATGCCCAGGGCATGGGTTCCAGGGCAAAATAAGTTCTACCGGGCTGTACTTCATCAATGATCTTTCGGCTTACCTCCACAATTTGATCAAATGTATCCGAGGTAAGGTTGTCCTTGTGAGGACCTGCCCAATGTTCCGGGTTTTTTGAGCCGCTGATATTCACACAGCAGTTGGCTCCAATGCTTTCTGCAAGTTGCAAGGATCGGGTACACTTTTCAAAGGCCTCCCGGGCCATGTCCTCGTTTGGGCTGATGGGATTGCTCCAGGCCCCTACCTCCGCAATGACGATATCTGCTTTTTTGGCCGCAGCTTCAAAAGCCCGGATTTCATCACTTCCGGCATCCAAACTTACCGGACAGTAGGCTGCCCTGTAATTTTTACTTTTCAGGGCTGCTACCCATTGCTCCGGAGAATTGTAATTCTGGTAGACTGGACCACCCAGCCTGACATTGCCCTGCGACTGGCCGAACGATGGCATGTATGGGGACAAGCCGGCCATGGCCAGCCCCATGGCGGTTTTCCTGGTAAAATTTCTTCGGTTCATTTTAAGGTTTATTGGTTTAGATAGGGAAGATAAATAAAAAAATCCTTCATACATACATCAGGTTGTCATTGGACAACTTCAAACTTTGATCCATTCGGTAAGCCGCCAGGTATCCTCCATTACCCATTCCGAAATCCAGGCAGCACACATTATGCCGGATAATGGAAGAAAATCCGGCCCGCCCATAATGGCCAAAAAACACCGGCTTTTCTCCTTCCCCATAGAAATTCCAATCCTTTATCCCCGACAAGTCCACAGGGATATCGGGCAAATCCACCGGATCCACACTGAAATCTTTATAGCTCATTTGTGCGGGATCCTCCCACCATTTGGTCCTGATCCTGGTCCCCGATGCAAAACCTGCTTCCTGAATGGAGGTATTTTCGGGCAAGTTCAAATCCTTTCCATTGAGGGTCTCTGTTAGTGCCCTGCTCCATTCAGTCGCTCCTGTGATCAACTCTCCCCTAAGTGCTTTTCCGGATAATTTCTCCCTTAAAAGAGCGATATGCCTGGGGTCCCAACAGGCATGAACAGCACGAAAATAGTCGTTTTCATAAAAAAGAGGCAGCTTTTTAAACCAATCCACGTAATATCTGAATTCATTTAAGTGATTATCAAATGCCAAAAGGCTGTCTTCCCACTGGAAAGATTGGTCTGCCGGCAAGCTTTCATTTTCTAGTCGAAACAGGTCCCAAATGGAATTATACTCATGGTTGCCCATTAAAGGAATGGCCGAACCCTTGTCTGCCATGGCCTTTACGATTTCCAGTGTTGCTTTGATTTTTGGTCCTTTGTTGATGTAGTCTCCTAAAAAAAGTACGGTCCTATCCGGGTGGCAAAAGGCCCCGCCCTTCTTCCTGTACCCCAGCTCCCTGAGCAATACCACCAATTGATCACTGTATCCGTGAATGTCTCCGATGATGTCGAACATGTGAGGCGTTTTGAATTGACAATTATCCGATTTCTATTATTGCTTCTACACTTAAACCGTTTTATAATCAATAATTTCAATAAATTTCCAACTTAAATTGGGTGATAACAAAATAGTCAATAAATAACCCCTAACCCTCGGTTAATAAGAATTGAATCTATCAAATACCTCTTGATCAAATTTTGAAACAAATAGAATGTTTGATTTATGTATTGTAACTCCAATTTTGCTATCAATCATCTTTTCCTTCCCCTCTTCAACCATTCTATCAATAATTGAAAAATAATCGGTTGTAATAACCAGCTCTTGGGTATCTTTATCTCTATATCCACTAAAATAGGGTAAAATTCCAACATAATTGTCTCCGATTGGTTTTTGGATATTATTTACAAAACCAACGTAAACCTTATTATTGTTGGTTGTTACCATCAGTAGCTTATTTTTATCTTCTTTTTGTTTTAAAGATTCCCAAAATATTCTTTCCAATTGATCACCTCTGCTTTTCAAAATCAATTGAAAAAGAAAATTTTTAGGAAGCGTTAAATTCAATAACATTGCCAAAATTGGTGATATACCGAAAATTAAAAGGGATTGATTGAAACCGTTATAATCAAAAGGAATCAGCTGACCCAAAAATTCTCGTATACAAAAAAAATTATTCCTTAAAACTGAATCCAATAAAAAACCAATACCCGAGATAAAAACAGCAACAATAGAAGAATTAAAAATTAGCCTTTGTCTCTCAATTCGCTGATGATAATACTTTGTATAATAGAATAAATTTAAGAACCAATAACCACCTAGTAAAGGAAGCAATAAAAGATCAAATCTAGGCATTTCCCTTGGAATGGGTTCGGGACTCCTCACGAATCCTTTTTTGCATAGCCTTCTCTTTGTAATTTTGTACAGATTTAGTCAGGGATTGGATCAAATTGGCCGATTCTTTCTTGTCATTAAAAAGGTCCTCACTCGTCATATAAAAATCACCACTTGAAGTTACTTTTATTCGCTTCAAATCAGTATCTCTCAACTCTTTGTAATATTTTTTAATTTCTTTAATCATATCTCCCTTAATTTAAAAAGGAAAATTAATCATTTCAAGTATTTTACGAAAAATGATCGTGATAAGCTTAAAACATCCACTTTCAAAATGTTTTTCATGAATTTAGATAGGAGTTTACTGTCTTGGCAGGCAGGACTGTTTTTGTTAACAAAATCAAATCATCAAACCATCCAACCATTGCATCATCATCAATCAACAATCAGCACATTGACACATCGACACATCGACACATCAGCAAATCAAACCATCCTGCACCGCCAAACCCCCGTCTTTCCATTCATTACCGTGACGGCGAGCAAAAATTCATCTCCCCCTTCTCTTAGCCGGAATTTCTTTTTGAATGCGTCGGCCTTTAAGGGATGATTTCGGGAAATTACATGGGCCAATCCCTCCGGATAAAGCTTTTTTAATAATTTCTTGTCCGCCTTGATTTCCTCCAATACCTCAAAAACCCGCCCGGGAACTGCCTTCGGAAATTGATCGGTGGTGTACACGTGGGTGTGGTGATGTAGTTTGGCCAATCCCTGCCTGACCGCAAAACTTTTAAATGCCCCCGCCTTTAATATTCCGGCATAAGGAATGACCAGATATTTTTGGGGAAAGGAAAATACGGGTGCCGCATTGAGCTCTTCTTCAGGGGAAAAAGAAAAAACACTTTGGTCCTGACCATTGATTTCCACGGCCCTAATTTTCAGAGGCTGATGCGAGCCATTGTACAAAAGCAACAATTCCCTGACCTCGTTTTTTACGCTTAGCACATGAATTTCTGAGAGTCCAGGCAGCTCCCGACCTGCCATGCTGATGTCCAGCATGGGGGAGCCCTTGATCAGGATATTGACCGCCTTCTTTTGCAACAAGTCCCAATTTTCCACTACATCCGGTTCCAGGTCCTGCAGCCGGTACAGCTTTTGATTGCCCTTTCCCCTTCTGGCAGGATCCAGGAAGAGCAGGTCAAATTGTTCCCTGGTTTGATGGAGAAAAGCGATGCCATCCTGGTGGATAATCCTCAATTGCCGGTTATTCAAAAGTTGGGGAAGGTTATGCCTGGCCAGCTCCACCAATTCATCCTGTTGCTCTATATAGGTGACCTGAGTAAAGTTTTCTCCTAAATAAACAGTATCCACGCCAAAGCCACCGGTGAGGTCAATGAAGGTATTTCCCTGAAACAAACTACTTTTATACCGGGCCGTAGCCTCTGAGGAACATTGCTCCATAGAAAGTGCAGGTGGAAAAATCAGGGAAGGGTTAGCCGACCAGGAAGGCAGTTTTTGTCTGGCTTTTTGCCGCATGGCGATTTGCCGGGCAGCTGCCTTGATGTCCAGGCCGGGAATTCCCTTATGCCTTAAAAGCAATTGTGCAGGATCTTCATCAAGATGATCCTGCACAAACTGCTTCAATTGGGAATGGTATATAGCTTGTAGTGCCACTTAAACCATGCTGTGTTCCATCAGGTATTCGGCAATCTGCACCGCATTGGTAGCAGCACCCTTTCTCAGGTTGTCCGCCACAATCCACATATTAAGCGTATTGGGCTGGGTTTCGTCCCGGCGCAATCTACCTACAAAAACGGCATCTTTCTTATGGGCATTCAGGGGCATGGGGTAGATATTGTTGGCCGGATCATCTTCCACAATGACGCCGGGGGTTTGGGACAACAGTTGTTTTACTTCATCCAGGTCAAAATCTTTATGGAATTCCACATTCACGGCCTCTGAGTGGCCTCCCATTACGGGGATTCTCACGGCAGTGGCGGTCACCCGAATGCTGTCGTCTCCGAAGATTTTCTTGGTTTCGTTGATCATCTTCATCTCTTCTTTGGTGTAGCCGTTTTCCTGAAAAACGTCGATATGCGGCAATACATTCAAGTCGATTTTATAGGGATACACCATTGTGGCTTCCTCACCCTTTCTTTCGGCCATCATTTGGTCCACGGCATCTTTACCCGTTCCGGTCACGGACTGATAAGTAGATACCACGATCCTTTTGATCCCATATTTTTCCCTGAGAGGGGCCAGGGCCAGCACCATCTGAATGGTGGAACAATTGGGATTGGCAATGATTCGGTCATCAATCCGAAGGACTTTTCCGTTGATTTCGGGTACCACCAATTTTTTACTGGGGTCCATTCTCCAGGCGGAGGAATTGTCGATTACAATGGCTCCCACTTCAGCAAACTGTGGAGCCCATTCCTTGGAGGTATCTCCCCCTGCAGAAAAAATAGCGATGTCCGGCTTTTCCGATACCGCCTGCTTGAGGCCAATTACCGTATATTCCTTGCCCTTAAAAGTAATCTTTTTCCCTGCAGAACGCTCGGAAGCGACCAACAAGAGTTCATCAAAAGGGAAATTGTGCTCATCCAGCACTTCAAGAATCTCTGAGCCCACCAGGCCGGTGGCTCCTACTACGGCTAACTTCATGTTGATTAAATTTTGACCGGTTTTGTTTTCCTGCTTTGTGATCAGAAAAACATTTTTTATTTAAGAATACTTATTTTATTTTATATACTTTTAGTTATATTCATTCTGTGAAAGCCATCATTTCCGTATGGAGTTTCATTGCTTTTTCCATACTAGGTTTTGCGCAGCTGCCTAAAACCGAAACTTTTGAGGTTCAGGATTTTGAAAGCAAATTTACCACCATCAACCATCCTGAAGAATTTCTGCCTGCTTGGTCAGCCAATGAGCTGAGCACAGGTACTGCCAGGGTTTTTCAGGCTGCCGGCGAAGGACTAAACCAGTCCAGTGCGCTGGGCATTCAGACCATCGGTAGCTTCAATGCGCAAATTTACATAAAAATAGCGACTGAAGGGTTACAAAACCCTATAATTTCCTTTTATGCCAAAACCAGCAAAAACGGGTCGGGGAACAGGCCGGTACTGCTCTATCTTTCCCTGACAGAAGACCCGGAGCAGGGCTTTGGTGAAAGGATTCAGATAGGTGACGACAACACTTTTCCCAATGCGGATACTCCGTATGCCTTATTCAGCCAGGAAATTCCTGTGGCCTTTCAGGGTTTAAAACAGGTAACCCTATTATTGGAAGCAGTCTATGGTTCCGGAAGCGGCTCAGCTGCCCGTTTATTTCTGGATGATTTCAGCATAGGGGGTGAACAGGATCAAATAAAGACCCTGGCCATCAATCAAGTAGAAAGCATCGGAAACAATTCCTTGCTGCTGCATTTTAACCAGCCCATTGAATGGCCCATGGAAGGCGTCAGTCTGGACAATGACTACGGGAATGCCAAAAATGCAACACGCATCGATTCGTCAAAAATGCTATTGGAGTTTGAGGACTACCTGTACACCAACAGCTATACCCTGAAGTTTGAACAGATCACCGGTATTCAGGAAGGGAAGATACATGAGGATTGGGAACATTCTTTTGACCTGCACACAGCCAGCCCCGCAGGTACCCTGATCATCAATGAAATCATGCCTGACCCCAACCCCAAAGGACTACTTCCTCCGGATCCGGTGCTGCCTGCCCAGACCAATGCTGAATATATAGAATTGTTTAATCGCAGTGAGAAGCCTGTTTATCTCAAGGATTTTACACTCAATGGTGGGCTTTTGGAAGAGGTCCTGATGGAACCAAAATCGTATCTCATTCTTTCCGCCAATTCCAATAAACCCCTGTTTGCACCTTTTGGCCCGGTGGCGGCTGTCGATGCATTTCCCAACCTGGCCAACAATTCGGGTGAGCTCATGCTCAGGGATGGCTTTGATAATTTGGCAGACAGCCTTGTCTACGATCTGGCATTTTATCAGAACGAAGAAAAATCCAGGGGAGGCTGGTCAATGGAAAGAATCAATCCCTTCCATGCCTGCAGCGATTCCTATAACTGGAAAGCTTCCGACGCGGCCCAGGGAGGAACACCAGGAAAACAAAATGCGGTTTTCAGTGAGGCTTTAGATAACCGGCCTTTTGAAATAACAAAAGTAAGCCCTTTATCCCCAGATCAAATCCTTATTACTTTTTCCAAACCCCTACCCCCAGCGCTGGAATCACTGCCAAAGCTTACCCTTTCAGGCGAAGAGCTGCTTGTTTTGGATTATTTGGATCAATCCATGATCCTGAAGTCGGCCAGGACCATGGAATCCGACCAAACCTATACTCTGGAAATATCCCAGTTGACTGATTGTTATGGCGTTTCCCTGGATACCAATTCCATTTCTTTTCTGTATGATACCTCGCCTCCCAAAATAGAAGAAATTTGGGGAATAAGCGGGAAAGCGCTCTTGTTGGTTTTTGATGAAGCACTTGACCTGCAACAAGCATCCATGCCGGGAAATTTCTGGTTCCGGGAGGATGATTCCGCAATCACTGCCGCTCATATTGATGAAAATGCTCCCCATAAAATCAGGCTGGAATTGGACAGTCCACTACAATTAGGCAGCAGTTACGAATTGATTGCAGACAGCATCGCCGACCGTTATGGCAACTATTTGCTTGATATGCCCATTTCTTTTTATTGGGAAGATGTATTGGATAGTATTTATTTTTCGTCTCCAAATATCCTTAAGGTAGTTTATAAAATCCCCCTTGACCAAAAAACCATTTTAGATCCGGAGAATTACAAGCTTGGTACTGAGGCCTGGCAGCCACGGCGGATTTTACCTGTGGAAGATGAAGAAAATAGCTATTTGCTGGTTTTTGACAGGGAATTTCCCCAGGATCAAAACCTAATTTTGGAAGTAAGTGGTATCAGGGATCCGGAGGGAGTAAACCGGTTTACCCTGAACAAGGCGTTTTTTTGGGATACCCGAAATATCAACCTCAGTGAATTGATCATTCCAGCTGCTAACAGCCTTTTGTTGACTTTTAACAAGGCATTGGATCCTAAATGGGCACTGATAGCCCAACTTTATGAGGTCAATGAAGGGATAGGATCTCCCAAATCACTGGAAATGCCCAACTCCCATCAGGTAAAACTTGAATTTGACTCGTCCTGGATCCCTAGAAAAGAATACCGCCTCAGCATCAGTCAGCTTAAGGATCTATATGGCCAGGAAATTAGCCGAAGCATCAACCGGGATTTTACCTGGGACACCCTCCCTCCGGTGATTGATACGGCATTTTTATTGTCACCCTTTGCGCTTGAACTGGAATGGAGCAAGGCCATTGTCCTACCGGATCCGGTATTGGTAAATGGTTTACAGGCCGAATTTATTGTCCTATCGGAAGATGGTTTGAGCCTGACCGTCATTTCAGAAAAACCACTGGTGGGGGATGAAATTCAGGTAGCGATTCCGGAGGTATGGGCCAAAAAAGGAGAATTGGCTACGAACACCAATATTATTTTGGACAACAGTCTTTTTTGCCTCGGGGCTGTGGAAATTTGGGATGAGCAACATCTTATGGTAACGTTTACCGATTTCCCTGATCCCGCTTCTTTGGTTTTTCCCGAAAATTACCACATCAATTTTTCCCCGGCTAAAAGTGCCCTTCTCATGGAAAACGGATATCAGGTAAAAGTGGAATTGCGGGAACAATTGACACTGGAGGACAGCGTTTTCATTTCCATTCAGGCTGTAAGGTCCAAAAGTGGAAAAGAGGGCCTACCCTATCAGGAAAGCTTATTTTATGCCGATGGGATCTACGAGCTTTGGGTCCAAAATTCCCAGTTGATCCAAATCAACTTGCTGGAAGCACTTGATTCGATTAACCCATGGGAGGGATTGTTTCGTTTTTTGGAAGACGAAAGGAACATTACACCACTGCTCAGCAAAAGCCAGGGCAATCAAGTTCAATTGATCATTGAAGAGTCCCTTCCTGCTGGCAGCCTGTGGACTTTAAAAATTCCTCCCCGATTGGGAGAAAATGGAAACCGTATGCCTGGAAGCCTCAGGACCGTGGAGTGGGATCCATTGCCTCCGGAATTATTGGAAGTAGAGCCTTTACCTGAAAACCGTCTGCTTTTGTATTTCGATCAGGTACTCAACCCAATATTGGCCGTAGTACCGGATTTTTATTCCATTGAAGGTATTTCTCCTTCATCCATTTCTTTGGAGAATAATGGCAAAGAGATATTACTGACCTTTGAAAATGGCTGGGAAGCCGGGCAGGAAATCACCCTGGAAATCCGGGAATTGGAAGATATGGATGGACATGCCATTGAGAGACAGTCACTGACTTTTCCCTACCTTCCTCCCGAAATTCCTCAATTTAAAGAGATGGTTATCAATGAAATCATGCCTGCTCCACGGCCTGGCAGCCCCTTACCGGGCACGGAATATATTGAAATCTACAATCCAACGGACAAATTATTTCATCTGGGGGGAATGAAAATCGCCAATTCAAGAAATGAAAGCAGTCTGCCCAGGGCAACGGTAGCACCGGGAGGCTTCCTTATCCTATGCCCCGAAGCGGATAAGGAAGCCTTTGATCCATTTGGTCAAGTACTGGGATTACAGCACTGGCCTACCCTGCTCAACGGGGGAGATGAAATTTCCCTCTATAATACCCATGGAGACCTGGTTGACAGATTGATCTACGATCCTTCCATGCCGTTGGGAGGAGAAATAGCCAATAATGGCTTTAGCCTGGAGGTAATCAATCCATTCTATCCCTGCGAATCTCAAGAGAATTATGCTCCATCGATCAGCCCACAAAGAGGCACACCAGGTGCCATCAATACGGCATTTGATGATAGTCCGGACCGCAGGGCACCCCGACTTTTGGCAGCCATACCCAAAGGGACAGATCAGCTTCTATTGAGGTTTTCTAAACCCGTAGGACCCCACAACGCCAGCAGTGAATTTCAACTTTCCCCTCAAATTGATATCAAAGACGCCTACCCTGATCCCCTTGACCGCTTTCAGTGGATTATCTTGCTGGAAACGCCTCTTATGGAAAACCAGGCTTACCAGATACAGGTTAATACCTGGCGGGACTGTGTGGGGAATGCCATTTCTCCAGAGGCAAACCTGGCCTGGATCAAAATACCGGCTGGGGCGGAAGAGGGAAACCTGGTTTTGAATGAAATCCTTTTTAACCCTGCCACAGGAACCCCCAAGTTTGTAGAAATTTATAACCATTCATCCAAATTATTGAACCTGAAAAACTGGAAATTGGCCAATGAAGAATCAGGAGAGCTGGCAAACAGGAGGGTCATTTCCGGGGATGACTTGATCATTGATCCATTTAGCTACCTGGTGCTCACAACAGATGTGGAAAAGCTGGCAGCGCAATATCCAAAAGGGCTAAAGGAAAATTTTCTGGAAATGGCATTGCCGAGCTATCCCATTCGATCCGGAACTGTGATACTATTGGATCCGGAGGAGCTTTGGGAAGAAAAGCTGGATTACAATGAAGACATGCATCATGGATTTTTGAGGGATGTAAAAGGGATCTCACTGGAAAGATTTTCGGTTCTTACTCCGGCCAATGAGCCGGAAAACTGGCATTCGGCGGCAGCACATGTGGGCTATGCCAGTCCTGGATTCAAAAATTCACAGGTGTATGACAGCCCTTCTCATGATTTGGGCATACACATCTCCCCCGAGGTATTTGTACCTCTGGCTGCAGGAGAGCAGCCCTTTACTACCATCTCCTACAAAATGGACAGGCCCGGCTACCAGGCCACTTTAAGGATCTTTTCACCTACCGGTATACCCATCAGGGAATTGTGCCAAAATGAAATTTGGGGCAGCAATGGATTTTATACCTGGGATGGTACCAATGAAAGGGGAGAAAAAGTCAATGCGGGCTATTATATCGTTTCCGGTGAATTGTTCCACCCGGACGGTCAGGTGATGCAGATCAAAAAAACCGTAGTGGTTGGTGCTAAATTTTAGAAAAGAAAAGGCTGTGACAAATAATTTTTTGTACTTTGAATTCAATTTGAAAAGCAATAACCCATACCAATTGTTTTGATGTCAAAAACAGTATGCCCAAAGCCGTATCAGACTGTAATTTTGTTTTACCTCCTTTTGATATTGGCAGGTTGCCAGGATAAAGGGGAAAACCAACCAGAATATGTGCTCCGCTTTGGTCACCTGGCCAACAGCCAACATGGCTGGCACCAGGCCAGTCTGAAGTTTGCCGAGGAAGTTAAAAAAAGATCCAAGGGCCGGGTGGAAGTAAAAGTCTACCCCAACGAGCAACTGGGTAAAGAAATGGATGTCCTTACCGGGCTCCTTGTAGGCAGTGCCGACATCATGATTACGGGAGAATCCCTCCAAAGCTGGAGCCTGCCCAAATCCATTTTGTGCGCTACGCCCTTTGCCATACGCGATTCAGATCACCTGAAAAAAGTAGCCGGTGGGCCATTGGGAAAAGAAATCGAGCAACATATACTGGACGTTGCAGGTTTCAGGCCCATCGCCTGGTTTGAAAGAGGGGCCAGAAATCTTACGGCAAACAGACCCATCCGGCATCCGGATGAACTGCAAGGAATGATCCTGCGGGTACCTGCTGTCTCGCTGTATGTAGATACCTGGAGCGCCCTGGGTGCCAAACCTACTCCCATGGCCTTTTCGGAGGTATTCACCGCCTTGCAGCAATCCACCATACATGGTCAGGAAAACCCCTTTGCGCTGATCAAAGATGCAGGTCTGTACGAGGTGCAAAAATATTGCATGCTTACCGAGCACGTCAAAAGCTGGGCCTATGTGGTCATGAGCAATAAAAAGTATGAGATGTTGCCCCCTGACCTTCAGCAAGTCATTGATGAAGCTGCTGCGGTGATGCAGGAATATGAGCATGAATTGTTTCTTGTACAGGAAAAGAAAGATTACCAATTTCTTTTGGACCAGGGCATGGAATTCATTGAAGTGGACAAAGAAGCATTCCGGAAGGCCGCCAACAAGGCAGTGATGGAAGCGTTTGATGCCGATCAGATCGATTTGTTAAACAGAATCCAGCAGGTACCATGATCAAAACTCACTTTCCCGTTTTGGATAAAATATTGGGATTCTTTTTGAATCTGAGTTTCGTATTGATGATCGCGGTTGTTGTACTGCAGATCATTGCCAGATATGCCCTGCCCTGGTCACCAAACTGGACTGAAGAATTGGCCAGATTTTGTTTTATTTACCTGGTGAGCATCGGAGCAGCATTGGCCGTAAAAGACAAGGGGTATGTAAGTGTGAACACCTTTCTGGACCGGCTTTCCCCAAAAGCAAAATCAAAAATGGAGGCTATTATTTTAGTATTGACCATCTGCCTGATGTTCACCCAGTTTGTATTCAGTCTTCCATTGATGGATATCGTCACCTTACAAAAATCCCCTTCCCTGCACCTCAACATGGCCTTTATGTACGGTTCCATGGCCATCATGGGTTTCTTTGTCAGCCTGTACAGCATTTTTGAACTCTTAAAAAAATTCAAATGACGGTTTTGCTTTTTCTGGTTTTCCTGGTTTTACTGATCCTGGGTTTTCCCATTGCCTTTGCCTTGGGGATTTCCGCTTTCACTTACCTGATCTTTAGCGATATTCCATTGATGGTCATTCCCCAAAAGATGTATGCCGGCATTGATGTTTTTGTTTTGTTGTCCATACCAGGTTTTATCCTGGCAGGGAACCTGATGAATGCCAGTGGAATTACCCAAAGGATCATTAATTTTTGTAATGCCCTCCTGGGACATATCAGGGGAGGACTGGGGCTGGCCAATGTGGGTGCCTCCATGCTATTTGGGGGAATTTCGGGTACGGCCATTGCTGATACAGCCAGTATAGGTTCAGTAATGATCCCTGCCATGAAAAAAGAGGGTTACGATGCGCCTTTTTCCTGCGCCGTAACCGCCTCATCTTCCACCATAGGACCAGTTATTCCTCCCAGCCTTCCCATGATCATTGCCGCTACATTGACAGGCTTATCTGTTGGAAAACTATTCGTGGCCGGTATTATTCCAGGTTTGTTATTGGGTGTAGGATTTATGATCACTACCTATTTGATCGCCGTCAAAAAGAAATATCCTAAAAGTAGCCGAAAGCCGCTGAAATTTATCTTCAAAAGTTTCTATCAGGCCTTTTGGGCCATAATGATGACTTTTGTAATTCTTTTTGGCATCATTGGCGGGGTTTTCACTCCCACTGAAGCTTCTATTGTCGCCGTCATTTATGCCATCGCCATCGGTCTTTGGGTTTACAGGGAGTTGAAATTAAAGATGATACCAGCCATTTTGCTCCAATCGGCGAAAACCACCGCAGCCCTGATGGTACTGGTGGGTTTTGCCAACCTTTTTGCCTGGATCATGACGGTGGAAGAATTACCGCTCCTTATTGCCAACAGCTTACTTGAACTCACGGAAAACAAATGGATTTTGCTGCTATTGATCAATTTGCTCCTGATTTTTATAGGGGCCTTTATGGAAACCATTGCTGCCCTGTTGATTCTTTTTCCTGTATTGCTGGGAGTAGCCATGCAGGTAGGTGTGGATCCTGTACAATTTGCCATCATCATGGTTTTTAATTTGGTTATTGGCCTGACTACTCCACCTGTGGGGGTTTGCCTGTTTGTTGCCTCCAGTATAGGGCAGGTTTCCATAGAAAAAATTGCCAAGGCAGGTTTACCGTTTTTATTGGTCAGTTTGGGAGTTTTGATGTTGCTTACTTACATTCCGGAAATCAGCCTCTGGCTCCCCGGGCTTTTTTATGACTGAGAGGAAAGAGACATTTTGGCATTATTTCAAAATTTAATTAGACAATTTGACGTATTTCAAAACTCATTCATGACTTATTGTCTTAATATTCAGCTGTTTATACCTAAATAAATATTGGCATTTGATTTGATTTTGGAGAAGAAAAAGCATTATAAACCAAAACTATCATAGCCATGACACTGATGAAAGTAGCAAACAACGGAAAAAAATCTCAAGTACCTGCGTTTGACAATTTGTTTGACAGGTTATTCGACATGCCTTCGGCTTTTGACCTGGGTGCTCCCCTGAGCCGTTTCAAGGCTAGCGTACCGGCGGTAAATATCAAAGAAAATGAAAAGAATTACCTGCTGGAACTGGCCGTTCCCGGCCTGAAAAAAGAAGATTTCAACATCTCTTATGAAAACGAGCACCTGGTGATCGCCTCAGAAAAGAAAACCGAAGCGCAGGAAGAAAAAGATCAGGTAACCAGAAGGGAATTTCATTATGAATCCTTCCAGAGGTCCTTTTTCCTACCTGAAGAGAAGGCTGACATTGACAACATCAATGCCCAGTATAAGGATGGCATTCTGTTGGTAACCATCCCGAAAAAAGAGATCAAAAAAGAAGTTAAGCAGATTACTGTGGGATAAGTAAAAATCCCAGGAATTGATCAGATAGCCTCCCCGACAAGGGAGGCTAGTTTATTTTTGTTTTTTCCGCTAGAGTATTCACCACAGATGAACCCAGATTTCCAAAGATTTTTTTTCTTGCCTAAACCCTATATTTCCTTATATGTCTTACATGGTTCAAAAAAAGAGAACCATATAAGGAATAAAAGAACATATAAGTAGGCGTGTTTGTGATTTTTTCTGTGTTAATCCGTGTAATCTGTGGTGGGGCATAAAGGATTCACCACAGATAAACCCAGATTTCCACAGATTTTTTTTCTTGCCTAAACCTTATATTTCCTTATATGTCTTATATGGTTCAAAAAATAAGGGACTAAAAAAGAGAACCATATAAGGAAT
>NZ_JAANYN010000020.1 GCF_011290685.1 Cyclobacterium plantarum | reverse complement strand
CCGCTTTTCCATAACTTTCTGCTTACGCTGTCAATATACCTGCTTTTTAGTTATTGAAAAAGTGCCTTGTTCAATTATTTTATTAAAAAACAAGGGTCAACAAGACGGAATTTGGTTTGTCGGTCCTCGAAAATGGCGATGGAAAGGGGATAAAAATAAACCCTGTCACGGTTCTGATGTGGTCGTATTTCATCGTCATGAACATACGCCTTCGGATAATGATAGAATTGAAGTGGTAGAGTCAAAAATGAAAGCTACTGCAAGTAATTCAGCACCAATACAAAATGCCATAAATGGCGCATTAGATGATAAGACAAAACGTCTGGCTAAAACACTTAATTGGATACACGATAGGCTTGCTACAGATGGAAAACCTCGATTGCGAGAGGCAATAAATCGTTACCGATTTCTTGACGAAAACCCTACTTATCATAAGAAATTTCATGCAATTGCCATCATAGATCATGACCTTGTTGAAGATGAAATAGCTAAGGAAACTCAAAAGGATGATGATGAAATAGAAGTTTCTGTTATCAGTATGCGAGAGCTTAAAAGTGCATATGAAGAAACTTATAACGCAATGCTAAACCACTTACAATGAGTCTAACCAAACAATTGAACCTTTGGATTGCACAATCGGAATCTTGGCAAGCATTTAAAGATTTTGACTTGCCTAAAGATGATCGTGCGAATTATTCATTCCTCCCAATTTTTGATGATTTTTATATCACCTTGTTTTGTAGAGCATTTGACGTATTGAAACAAAACAAATTTTCAGAAGAGCAAAAGAAAGATATACTTGCTATAGGTAGTGGTTTAGTTATTTTTTCGCTAGAAGGTAAACGAGAAACATTTCAAGGAATTAGTTTTCATGACAATATGTTATATGCATCAGGCATGTATTATTTATCTGACTTTTCTGCATCTGCTTTATTACTAGCACGCAAATTTAATGAGGCAGATTATGAATCTATTACAGATAAATTTATAATTGGATTTCTAGCTCGTAAAATAAATTTAGATAACGAGTTTGGGCTGCAACTTCAAAGTTTTTTATCTGATGGAGAAGACGAACAGTTAAAAGCATTAGAGAGAGAAATAAATAATCAAATTAGTTTGGAAGAAAATAATGCTGAAAGTTACCACTCTTGTATACTTGCTTTGGCAATCCTAAAGAAATTTCAAAGAGATAATATCTGGTTCGATTTGTTAAAGTATAAAGATGATAGAGAGCATTGGAAGCCTTTTGTAAGGTATTGTATTAAACGTTCTGTACCTTTTTGGAGTTTCTTTCCTTCTCAAAAACGAGCTTTAACTTCTGGAGTTTTAAGTGAGCAAACTATTTCACTTCAAATGCCAACAAGCGCAGGAAAAACTGCTATAAGTGAATTAGTAATCTATAATTCATGGAAAATAAACCCAGAACACAGGACACTATACTTGGCACCGTTTCGGTCCCTTGCTGCTGAATTGAATCAAAGCATGGGGACTCATCTTCGAAGGTTGGGTATTTCTACTAAGAGTATTTATGGTGGACATTTGCCAAGTACTGATGAGCGAGGGGCAATAGAGTCCGTAAGCCTATTGGTTTCAACGCCTGAAAAAATGTTGGCTGTTGAAGATGCATTACCTGAGATTCTTGACACATTTGATACGATAATTTGTGATGAAGGTCATTTACTTGATGATGAACAGAGAGGGTTAAGCTATGAGTTATTGCTATCAAGGCTTAAATCTCATGATAAGCCAGGTAGAAGGTTCGTCTTTATTTCTGCCATAATTCCCAATATCAGCACTATTAATAGCTGGTTAGGCGGTTCAGATGAAACAGTTATTGAATCAGACTACAGACCAACTCAACTCGAATATGGGTTTTTGGAAAAAGCTACGAAAGGTAATTACAATCTGATTGTTAATCCTCTTTCAAGTTATCCGCAACGCTATGATTTGTTCAAATACTTAGTTTCAGATTCTTTAAAATATAAAAAGGAAGAAGAACTGAAATCAACAACAGCAATCAAAAGCGTTTCAGTTGCTACTGCATTACGAGCACTCCCTTCAGGTGCTGTGGCATTATTTACAACTGAAAAGCGAGGACATCGTGGTGTTGAAGATTTATGTGAAGAGATAATAAGGCAGGTCAATGAACATATTCTTGTTAATAATCCTCTCAATTATGCAGATGCAATGCTATCAACAAATCTTCAGGAATATTTCAGTGAAGTTTTTGGACAAGATTACTTGCTTACCAGATTGGTTCAAGTAGGAGCACTTTTTCATCATGGAGACCTTCCTCAAGACGTTCGCGAAGTAGTAGAAAATGCTTTACGAGATGAAAAAATAAAGCTAGTAGTCTGTAATACAACCTTGGCTGAAGGGGTAAATCTTCCTATTCGTACAATGGTTTTGCACTCCACACAGCGTTATGATGGAAATGCTCTTAAGGAAATGTCTGTTCGAAGTTTAAAAAACTTAGTTGGTAGAGCTGGTCGTGCTGGAAAAGAAACCAAAGGTTTAATAATTGTTCCACATGCACGGGACAAAGATATCGTTAAACAATTGATTCTTGACAAAGGAGTGGAAGAGGTTTATGGGATGCTATACAATCTAGTAAGTGATATTACTGGCGTTTTGAGTCGTAAAGGAATTAAACTTACTAATGAAATCCTTGATGCACAAAATGAAGAATTTCTTCAATGGTTGGATTCAATTGATATTTCACTCATTGACCTACTATCTGAAGATATTGACCCAGAAGACCTAGAGCAAGCAGTTGGTAACATGCTATCAAATACATTAAGCTATCATCAGGCAACTGAAGATGAAAAGAAAACGCAAGAACAGATATTTCAATTACGTGCCAATAAAATAAGAAGTTATATTGAAGAAGGGACCTTTGCAGAAATTCGGCTATCTGGAACTTCTCTTAGGAGTTTCAAATCAATAACTGAAATTTTTGATTTTGAAAATGAGGTTTGGACAAAGGAATTCAATTCACCTTTAGACGAGGATTGGATAAACTATTTGATAATAGATGGACTACTTTCATCCAAAGAATTTCAAAATGCACTTCAACAGTTCAATGCTTGGACGATGAAAGAAGGAAATGAGCTATCAAATGAGGATGTCCTCAAAGCATTAAGACTTTGGATGGAAGGTAACTGGTATAGTCAAATAGCTCATGACTTTAATACAGAGGTATACAAGATAATTCGCTTAATAAACAACCTTCTTGCCTATAATTTACAATCACTTGCATCCTCTGTTATACGTATTAAAATAGCTAAAGACAAGGAATATGTGCCAGACTCACTAATATTCAATTGGCCATTGTTTTTGCAGTATGGTATTGATTCAAATATGAAATTATTTCTCTATGAATTAGGGTTAACCGATAGAGTTGCAGTACTTCATCTTAGTAAAACTCTTCAAAACATGGTAATTGAGGTTGAAAATGCAAAGGAGTTAGCTATTGCGATACTTGAACAAGAAGAAATAATTATAGCGGATTTATCAGATGGAATTCCATCTATTGCATTTAACAAGGTTGTTCGATTTATACAACTATTAAAATTCAGATAATAAGAAACGTTGCACAACATTTTGTACAAGTAATGGCAGGGAAAGTGGTAAATATCAAGGCTTGTAACCCGTTTAAACTGCGTAGCGGTTTGACAGGAAATTACTCTTCGCAATCTGCCATTACTCATACAATTTACCGTTACCAAGTACCCGGAAATGGCGTTTAATTTCCATGGAACACCCTTTCATCAATTGTTTTCACTAATTTACCAATCAGAACCACTAACAAATCAAGTATGAAAGCAATTGTAAAATCTGGCATTTTATTGCCGCAGCTACGGATGGTAGCCCTGTCCATTTTCGCAAGTGGCGGTTCTTTCGCCCAGGAAAAAATAACTGAAGACTCAAAAAGTAATCCCATGGAAATTGCCTTTTTACTTTTCGACAATTACGAAACACTGGACGTATTCGGTCCGGTAGAAATTTTTGGAAGGCTTACGGACCTGTATACATTGAAATTCTATTCACTTGATGGAGGGATAATTGAGAATAAACACGGGGTATCAGTCCTGACCGAAAAATTGGAGACGGTTTCTGCTAATCCTTACCTGCTACTGATACCAGGGGGCATGGGCACGCGCAAGGAGGTGGATAATCCATCGCTTATCGGGCAGATAAAGGAAAAAGCTGGTGCGAGCAGCTATGTATTGACAGTCTGTACGGGAAGTGCGCTGCTTGCCAGGTCCGGTCTTTTGGATGGCAGGCAGGCCACTACGAATAAACGGGCATTTTCCTGGGTGGAATCAATGGGTCCGAATGTGAATTGGGACAAAAAGGCACGTTGGAAAGTGGATGACAAATATTACACTTCTTCAGGTGTGAGTGCTGGTATGGACATGGCCCTGGGGTTTTTGGCAGACAGGCATGGAATCGAATTTGCCCGAAATGTTGCGTTCGAAATTGAATACAATTGGATTGAAGATAAGGATAATGATAGCTTTATTGCCGAATAACATGTGTAGGCCATCAACAGCCAGTTGGACTGTCGGAATACCAATGAGGCATTATTCCCATTTGTTGGAAATTTATTCGCGGATTTGAAAAAAACTGGATAGATGCAACTAAATGAACTGACGAAGATACCAGAGAGGGATCAGCATCCCAAGCTAACCAAAGCACTCGCTCAATTCAATAAACTGTTGGCTGAATTGAGAAGAAAAGATCTTCCTGAGAAATCAGTAATTGCTATTAATAGGGAAATTGATAAAATTAACTCTGTTTCCGGATCAGAAAAGCAATTGAAAAAACAACTAAGAAAATCGCAATCTGCTATTCTTGAAGAAATCGAGAAAGAGTCGAAACTGGTCATCAAAAATCACTATCGAAATACCTGGCTGGCTGTTGGTATGGCTGCATTCGGGATTCCTCTTGGAGCAGCTTTTGGCATTAGCCTAGGGAATATGGCTTTTTTAGGCATAGGTTTGCCACTTGGACTGGCCCTGGGTCTGGCGATCGGTACCGGTTTGGATAAAAAAGCGGCGGAAGAGGGAAGGCAACTCGACGTGGAAATTGAACACTAACTGAAGTAGCTTTTGGTTGCGTTTGTCAGTGAGCGCTGGTCCAACCGGATTGCATGGGTTGACCTGGAAAAATGGGATGCGATCTTGCTGGTTGAGCACAAATCGGTTTCGAAATTTATGGGATTTGCCAACAGTGAAGATTACTTAAAAAATGCAGGACACCGAAGCGCAGCCCTCGAGGATTCCAGGTTGTTGCCTTCGACGAAGATTGAAAACCACACCTGAAATGGAAAGCGGACTTACGATGAAAAGATTCAACTTTAAAAGAAGAAAGCTGTTTGCAGGTCCCCACCTTTTGGGCTCGCTGCTGATAGTTGCAGGCTTGGTTGCCTTAGTGAGTCCACTCGTTATGGAGGAACAGGCTTCTCTGGAAAAGTTATACGGAGTAGGAGTAGGAGCCCTGCTGCTAGGGCTACTGATTGTCACTACTTACAAAGGGACGCTTATTGATATTACAGGAGGAAAATGGAAAACATATGTATCTGTCTGTGGATTTAAATTTGGTGAATGGGCCAGTCTTCCTGGCATTCACACCGTAAAAGTAATTGCAACCACCTATCTTCAGACCAACACGCCCAATGGAATTAGTCCAACGCTTACGGGAAGCGTTACTGAGTTTGTGCTAGCGATGTGTGGGAGTGATGCTACTCCCTTGTTTTCCTTCATTTATACGAATAGAACCAGGGCAGTTGAGCAGGCAAAACGTTTAGCGTTTAATTTGGGTGCTAATCTGGACATCCCGGAAAGAGCATAAAAGAATGAATTGTCCATTTAGCTGTGGAAAATAGTGTTACCCCTCCCTATGTACTGTGGAAGCACCATTATTTCCTGAATCGTGGCAGAAGCCGGGTAGTCCTCCGTCAAATGTAAGCAGGATATGTCCTAAATTCGCGGCCGTTTTACTACCTTAGGGTTGATTTTCACAAACCCCTTTTAGTAATATGAAGCCGAATAGAGCGATTGTTGGCTATATCGGATTAGTGGCTGTTGGAATACTGCTAGGTGCATTGGTGCTATTCGGAGCAGCAAATAAAGAATTTAGTTATTTAAACGACTTTGTAAGTAAACTTGGGGCAATAGGAGAGCCAAATGCGCTATGGTGGAATTTAACCGGCTTTGTGCTGGTCGGTGGGTTGCTTTTTGCCTTTGGAATGCTGTATGGTTTGTTATTAAGTGACAGGTTGCTAGCGGTATTGTTATCTCTTTTTGGGATAGGCTTTGCCTTGACAGCCATTCCGATGGATATGGACGTTTCAGATAACGCAGTCTCGAAGGCACATATTGTGGTTATTTGTTTTGGACTTGCTTTTTGGCTATTCGGACTATCCCGGTTGGGATACAATCCACATTTAGAAAAAAGAGTACGGAAAAGAGCAAATTTCACCGCCATTGTTCTGGTGCTTTCAATGCTTGGTTTTGTCCTTGGTTGGTGGTCAATGCCCCTTACTCATCGATTGGTGTTTGGAATCGTTTTTGGATGGACGGCTATTACCTCACTGGAATTGATTGGCAGCCCGAACAGTCCGGTTGATAAAAAAGGTTGAACGGCTTTCGATTCAATATTTCTAGCCGCTGAATATCGATTGACCTTTTAACCTGATATGATAGAAACCAAACACGCCAACAACAATGAAAAAAAATGTGTTAAAAGAGTTGTACTTACAGTGGGACGGGACCCATACGAATCTCCTGAAAGAGGTATACGAGGCAAACTGTTCCGATACATCTTTTATCCCTTTGACAATTACACTCTTTGCAAAAAACAATGAACTGGAGGTTTCAACAACCTGGATTTTAAAGCATCATGTTGAAAAGGGTGGGGAGATAGCAGCGAATGATCTGGAACAGCTTCTTAAAAGAGGAGCCACACTTAGGAATTGGGAAAGCCAGCTTCATTTCCTACAAATAATTCCCAAAATTTCGTTGTCGAAAAAACAAGCGGAACAGCTGGAACCCAGCATTCGGCCCTTACTTTTTTCTGATAAAAAGTTTGTTAAGGCAGCAGCATTTACTGCTTATTTTGAAGTTGTAAAGCTAATCCCGGAGTTACAAAATGAGTTTCGGTTGATTTGTGAGGATGCATTGGAAAAATCAAGTGCCTCGGTGAAAGTTAGAATCAGAAGAATTCTCCAAAACGGATAATTTGAACCCGGATGCAGGAGAAGGATGCGCAGTGCCTGCCCTGTTTTCCCCGGCGAGGGATTTCAATGCAGGAAATTCCGGTGACTTGGCGACAGGTCATCCTTCCAGCCTTGTGCTGATAAAGCAATACCAACATTTGACTGATTTTGAAGCAAGTTCAGTGGGTTATAGAATTTCTACTATATTTCGGGATGAAAAAGCGAATTGACAGATTAAAAAAGTTGATTGCATCATTATTTTAAAGCCAAAGATGTCTCTGTTTCGTTTATCCACCTTCCTGGTTTTGTGGGTAGGATTCCAGTGTACCGGCCTGCAGGCACAACAGGAAACGCTTTTAAAAGGCGAGGCTTTGGCCAAAAGCTACTGCGGCAGCTGCCATGTCTATCCTTCCCCTTCCCTTTTGCCTAAAGGGATATGGAAAGCGCATGTTCTCCCGCAGATGGCCGCCTTAATGGGAGATCAGGCCGCACAGGATAGCCTTGGGGTTTGGGAGGAAAAAACGGTAGAGGAGATTGGCATCATTAAAAAACTTGGGGTATATCCTGCAAGCAGGCAAATAAACCGCGATGACTTTCAGGCAATCATGGATTTTTACGCTGCTGAGGCACCGGTTGAATTAGCCCCTCAAAAACCAAAGCAAAAACCCGAAGCCCTATCCAACTTTACGGCAAAAACCCTTTTCATTGAAGGAATCACAAGCCCCAAAATAAGCCTGGTAGCGATCAACGAAGAAAGAAGGGAACTCATTATCTCCGATGCAACGTCCAGTCAACTCTATGTAAAGGATCAAAATGATGCGCTGTTTACCCTTCCTCCCATCAGCAGTCCGGCAGTACAGTTCATCAAAAAGGCCCCTTATGTATATAATTTCATAACCATAGGCTCCATTGCTCCAAGCGACCTTTCCCGGGGAGCCTTGTATGAGATGGATTTAAATACCAACAGTTGGAATAAAAACCTGGATCAGCTGGCCAGACCGGTATTTGGTATATGGGAAGATTTGGAAATGGATGGCAAGTCCGATCTTCTGATCAGTAACTATGGCCATAATGGCGGTAACATTGCCATCTACAGCGATGGAAACCTGCAAGCAAAGCCGCTTACACTTGGTGGGCCCGGTGCCAGGAAAATAGAGGTGTGTGACCTGAATCAGGATGGAAAACCGGATATCGTGGCACTTTTTTGCCAGGGAAGGGAACGCCTGTCCGTTTTTTACAATAAAGGAGACGGCCAATTCGATGCGGAGAAAATTTTGCTTTCCTTTTCTCCGGTAATGGGAACCAGCTATTTTGAACTGCAGGATTTGAACGGTGACGGCGCATTGGACTTGCTTGTAAGCAACGGGGATAATTGGGACTACTCACCTGTTGCTAAACCCTATCATGGTTTTCGCATCTATGAAAATAAGGGCGTGGATAAATTTGAAGAAGCCTGGTTTTACCCCCAATATGGGGCAGCCAAAGCAATGGCCGTTGACATAGATGGTGATGGGGACCTGGACCTGGCCACGATTGCTTTTTATGATGAATTGGACCATCCGGAAGAGCAGTTTTTGTTGTTTGAAAATAACGGGGACATGACTTTTCAACCCAGGTTTATCCCGGATGCGGCCTTGGGGAAATGGTTGACCATGGATGTGGGCGATTTAGACGGAGACGGAGACAAAGACATCGTACTTGGTTCTTATGCCCACAATACCATGGAATATACGAAACTGCTTCTCCGGGGTATAGACGAAATTCCCAGTGTTCTGATTTTGGAAAACAATAAATACCCTGACCATCGATGATAAAATCAATTTTATTAAAGCAAACTCAAAACTTCATCTGGACAAGGATGTAATTGTTCCGTTTCATTTCGAAAAGGACATCGTATTCCACAAGCATTTTTTAGATTTTCACCCGAATGGGATAATGTTCAAAGCTGTTTTAACAAACAACAGCACTTATGAATCTTACTTCTATTCCATTGGGGGAGGGTTTGTTGTAAAGGAAGAACAAGAAAGCGAAAGTCAAATTTTACCGGAGATTCAGCCATTTCCTTTTCCCATTCATTATGCAACTGAACTTCAAAATTATTGCGAACAGGAACAAAAAGACATGAGTTCCCGATACAAGGAAACATCAAAAGGAGGTCTGGCCCTTCAGGTAATGCATACCGACTGCTAAAATTTCGCTATTCATCCACGATCCGCCAGGAATTCAGCGCATTATTGTAATTTTTGACTGACCTTTGCCACTTTTTCCAACAGTTGCTGCCGGGTATTTTGAGTTCCGGATTCCGCAGGCTGCCGGCTTTCGCCGTAAAACCTTCCGATAAAATCCACAACTTCCTCATTCCCCTCACTTTTTATCTTCTCCCAGCGTGCTGAAGCCTCGGTACTTCTGCCCATTTCTTCCAGGGCAAATAAAGCCAGCAATTGTTCAGGACGGTTGTGGGACATGTTTTCAGTGGCATCTATTATCGCTTGCATTTTAGTGCGGTACATTTCCTGTTGCTTTTGGGCTTTTGCCACCAGCCCCAGTAAATAATCCTGCATGGTTTCGTTGGTGTTGAAAGGTTTGCCAACCCCCAGGTTTTCGGGCCACTCAAGGGACTTTTCCAATTTTGATCGGGCCGCTTTCCATTTGCTGCCTTGCATGTCTTCCAAAGCAGCATTCAGGTAGACCGTTTCGAAAAGAGCCCTGCCTTCACCTGCTCCTTCATAGGGGAGGACATGGATTTTACCCAGCAAGTCCATGGCTTTTTTGTAGTCACCCTGGCGGTTCAGTGCCCGGATATAATCCATTTCCAGTACATAATTTCCGGAAAATTTACGGACGGCCTCCTTCAACAGGGAAAGGACTTCCTGATCCTGGCCTATTTCGGCCTGGTAGCTGGCCAATTGCTGCCAATGGCGCCATTGGGAGGGATCCATTTCCAGAGCTTTTTTCAAATCTGCCAGGTGATCGGTTGTTGTGCCGGTTTCATCCAGCAAGAGGGGTCTGTTCAGGTAAAAAACGGCTTCATCCGCTTTTTCACCGATCCCGGTCAAAAGTGCTGCTGCTTGCGCTTTTTCGTTAAAAGCCATCAGGTTTAGCGCCAGGTAATAATCCAGCTTCCAGTGAGGCCTTTCCTCCCCTGCGTTTTTCAACATGTCCAGGGTTTCCTTCCGGTAGGGGAGTACAAAGGCAATGGATTTTTCCAACATGGCTTCCATGGCAGCTTCTTTCCCTTGTTCATCCAAAAAGGCCTTCCACAGGTCTACCAGGGCATGATCAGGGCTTTGCTGCAATACCTGGAGGGCATCACCTCTTTGCTTGTACCTGAGGTAAGTGGCCGCCAGTTCCAGATGGGTCTGGTAAGGAAATTCATTGTTTATCAGGGCATGAAATTCCTCCATGGCCTGAGGCTTCGGCTCGTTCAGGTACTTTTCAAACCGGATAAAATGGTTTAAGGGATCGATGTCCCAAAGCTTTTCCAACACTTCTCCTGCTTGCTGTTTTTCACCGGAAAGCCGGTGTTTTACGGCTAGCACCTGTAAAGCCATGATGTTGTGTACATTAAAATCAAGGGCTTTTTGTGCATAGTTTGCTGCTTGCTCCAGGTTTTTTTCGGCCAGGTGAATCTCTGCCATGGCGGTATAGGCAGGCGAGCGGAATTCCATGGACCGGGCTGCCCATCCATAAGCTTCCAGTGCATCAATGGCCTGCCCCAGAGCCAGGTAAATTCCTCCCGCTACAAAATTTGCCTGAGGGTCAAAGAAGTCCGTTGCGAGTGGCTGCGCTATTTGTTCCAATGCCTCCTCGTACCGACCAAAGCGAAAGAGTAGTTCGGCATAATCTATATTGGCCTGGGGATGTGCGGGATCCTTGCTCAATAGTTCTTCGTATTTGGCCTGAGCTTCAGGATAGGCCCTGCTGTAATAATCCTGCCGGGCACTGTAATACAATTTTCCGATTTCTGATAGCGGGGCTGCTCCTTCCTTATTGAAGGACCGGTTCAGTTTCATGGGGTCTTCTTTTGCCCAGGAATAGACTTTTTCCGATCTCAATACCAGCTCCAGCTTTTCCAGACGCTTATTTGTTTTAAATTCATGCCTGAGAACATCCATAGGTTGACCCTCAAGGAGAATGGTCTGTGCCAACTCTCCATTGATGTATACTTCCAGTTCTTCTTCAATGGTTTCAAATGGATTGAAGGACAGGGCAAGGGTCTGGTTTGCCATTGTCACGTGAAAGACTCCGGATCGGTTCACTGCACTGATACCCCCGGTCTGCTTGACAGGGAACCAATAGTCCGTCCAACGGTCGATGGTATACGGTGCAAAACCGGCTTTGGTCAGGGGACTGGGTTGCCGGGAGGAAGGGGAAAATTGGTTTAACATCCGGCCGGCCTGAAATTCCATATATTGCCCGTTTTCATCTGTCAGCAGGTCTTCCCAAATTCCTCCCGAGCGGGAAAGTGCCCAAAGCCACAATTTCTTTCCCGGCATGTCATTGTAACTGGAAAAATGCCCAAAGCCATACCCTTGTTCGTGAAAATACCCACCGAAATGGTTTTGGAAGGAACCCGCCATATGGTGAGATTTACTGGAGCCAAAGGCATTGTTGGCATAAAGGCTAACCTTTTTGCCCTCCTGCATGGGCCAATCCATAAGGGCTCCACTGTGCTGCAAGGCGATGTGCCCCGGATAGAAAAATTCCTGATCCTCACCCACATGGGCCGCTGCCGTCATCCAGTTGTAATAGGGCTGCCTCAAAGGCTGTGGATTGTACCAAATACCCTCTGTTTCAAAGTAAGCTTTGTCCCTGGGTAAATTGATCTTTACCCGCCATTGGGTTCTGGAAGGCAGGTCTATGGTTCCAACTACACAGGTGAGACTGCCATCTTCATTCTCATAGGTGATGTAATCAACGGGCGATGCTGTGGAAGGGGCATGTCCGATAATTCCGAAATTGAATTCAATCCCACCCGAAGTCCAGGGTCCCCGCATGGCAATGTTTCGGAATTTGACAACCTCGTTTTCGTAAATAAAATCCTTACCGGTAGATTTTTCCACTGCGCCCCATACACGCCCGCCGATTTCAGGCATGATGGTAACTTTCAGGTACTCGTTTTCCAGCGTAATAAGGTTCCATTCCTTTTTTACCGGATCTTTGCTGTACCCTTCAAATTTAAAATAGGGATAAATATCCGGTTTGTAGGCCAATGAAGGCACAGGACTTGGATCTGAATAGGGATAGGTGGTAAAGGCAGTGGGCTCCTGGGATACCTGCGCTTGCTGCCCCCAGCATAGCTGAGCGAACAGCAGGCCCATCACTGCAAAGCTATAGTTTATTTTCATTGAGTTTCGGGTGAGTTTAGATTTGAATGTAGCAAAAATCCATGTAAAATACCCCGGTAATTATAAAAATGGCGGCTTAGAGTGACCAATAGCGGATTTTATCTCACAGCAAAAAGAAACAGGAGCAGATTTTTTGTTTGTAGGTTTAGGGTTACAGGTTTACCCAAGTTGAAATATAAAAAAAGCCTCTCAATAAATTCCATTGCCAACAATTGGGAATTAAGCTGAAACGGAAAATTTGAACAATCAATACTGTCCAAGACCGGTATTGGAAAAAATGAACTCTAGCTTGAAAAAAATAAAAGGGGTATTTAAACCCCTTTTAAACTCCTTTTGAATAATGATTGAATCAGGAAATGGCAGCTACTATTGGTTTTCAAGCTCTTCCATTTTGGCATCCACCTTTTCCTTTACTTTAGGACTCTGGTTGTAGGCCATGGACATTTCCTGGAATTTCTTGATTTCCATACCATTATCTGTGATATGTTTTTGTAACTTTTGCTGGCTCTCCTGCTGTACCTTCATGATTTCCTGACCTGCCTCGTTAAAGGTGGCTATTTCTTCAGGATCATCGGTGGCATCCATGATGTTGCCTTGTCGCTGAGCTTGCATTAATTCCTGAAATCTGGGAACTTCCATCCCTTTATCTTCCAGGATACCAACCATTTTGGTTTCCACTTCTGCCTGCATGGGAGCAAGAGATTGATTGATGCTGACAAACTGTTCGTATTCTTCATCCGTAAAATTGTCATTAACCTGTTGCTGTGCCACGGTTACAAAGGCAAAGCAGGCGGAAAACAATATGGAAAAAAGAGATGCATTAAATAGTTTTGAATACGTCATGATTTGGTTTACTTTGTTACTGTAATTGATTTTCTAAATAAAGTTGCAATAAACGTTCCAAAATTATAAAATTTCCCTGTTAAAATTTGTTAAGTAGGAAAAAAAGATGAAATCGAGCATGACGGAGGTGACACACGGGGATGAATATTAATCATGCGAGATTCTCCCGATTTAAGATCGGGACAAGTTGTGGCAAATAAAAAATAATAATAAACACATGAAAACCAAGATTTACGGAATAAAGAACTGCAACACGATGAAGAAGACCTTTGCCCTTTTCGAAGAGGCAGGCAAACCTTACGAATTTGTAGACTACAAGAAACAAAAACCCGATACCGCTTTGTTGGCGAAGTTTATTGATGAACTGGGATTGGAACAGGTTGTCAATAAGCGGGGGACAACATTCAGGAAGCTGGACGATGAGGCAAAATCCGCGACAGAAAGTAAGGCTACTGCCATTCCCTTATTACAGGAAAAAAGCAGCATGATCAAAAGACCCATTTTGGTTTTCGAAGATGGAAGCATGCAGGCCGGGCTTGATGAAGCATCGATAAAGCGCAAGATTTGAAAACCGCATTTAGCCATTGAATTTCTTTTGGTCTGCGGTTTTCATGGGTAAAAAGTCAATTTCCAGGTAACCACCGGCCGCATTGGGCTGGGTGAGAAATTGTGGGGTGCTATTGAGCCAGTCGATCGTTTGCCGGTGAATATGTCCGGCAAAAATACCGAGCAGGTTTTCTGCGTCAAAAACCTCCTTGTGAAAATCCATGGTGGTTTGGCTATGGCCCTTTTCCGGCCATCTTTGTCTGCGTTCCAGTTCAAAATTCTTGTCATT
The DNA here is from genome assembly GCF_011290685.1 of Cyclobacterium plantarum. Classification (GTDB taxonomy): domain Bacteria; phylum Bacteroidota; class Bacteroidia; order Cytophagales; family Cyclobacteriaceae; genus Cyclobacterium; species Cyclobacterium plantarum. The sequence goes on along the minus strand of NZ_JAANYN010000020.1, from coordinate 18,247 downwards.
GGCTGCTTTGTATTCAGGATGACCACAGCCATATCCCAGGCTTCGGCCAGGTGCATAAAGCGGAATGTGCATCATCAGAACCATAGGCAGGCCTTTTTTTAATTCTTGTCTGAAAAAATTCAGTTGCTCGGGTAAAATTTCATAATAGCTGTTGTCAATATTGACCACATTAATTCCTTTCAGCATTTCAGCATACATCAGGGGGTCATTGCCCTTGTAAAGGGGTAGCAAGCGTTTTTCTATCCATGTGTTTCTTAGTTCGTGCAAGCTTCCTTCCATGCCCTCGTAGTGCCAGTCATGGTTGCCACTGGAATAAAAATAGGGGATATTCAGTGATTCGAGCCTTTCATATGCCCATTCGATGGCAGCCTCAGAAGGGAAACTGAATAAATCTCCGGTCAGGGTAATGGCATCCGCCCCCGCTTCCCGTGCCAATTTCAGTGTTTGCTCAAAGGCTTCTTCAGGATGTGTAGGTTTTCCGGTCATGAAATGGCGCGTCTCATTGTATGCTTTGGCCATTCGTCCACTAAATTGCCGGTAAGGAGCACCTCTTTCATCGTCCCGCCAAAGATGGGTGTCTGTAATGTGCATGATTTTTACTGCCTGCTTCAGCTGCGGTACGTGGTATTCAATTTTATAGTCATTGATGCCTACGGCAAAGGGCTGTTTTTTATAATTTACCCCTTTACCGGCAGCCTGAACACCTTCATGGATGCCCAGTCCAATTCCTGCGGAAAGCGCTCCCGCTTTTTGAAAGAAATGTCTTCTTTTCATCGTTTATTTTTATTCATCCCATAGGGGAGCGGTGAGGCCATTCAGGTCCCAAACAACCTTCCCGGCTTTAATGGTGAGTTCATTTTCAATTTTGTGCTTTCCCCTCATTTTTCCTTCTCCGGTTTTCTCGGTAAAACCAAAATTGCCCTCAAGAACATTCAAAATCGCAATGTCTGCTTCAGCACCGACACTCAGATGTCCCAATTCCGGCCTGTTGATGACCTGGGCTGGTGTCCAGGTGGATGCGGTAACCACTTCATTCAGGTTCATGCCCATGTTCAGGAATTTTGACATTACGTTGTTCATGTTTTTCATACCACTCATGATACTGCTCATATGGCTGTCGGTACTGATGGTGTTGGGTTTCAATCCTTGCTCCATGGCGGGTATGGCATGTTTGAAGGCAAAACTAGAACCTCCATGGCCTACATCGTAGACAATTCCCCTTTCCTGGGCGGTTTTGACAAAAGGCCTGAGGTTGCCTCCCAAATCGACGATAGCCTCTCTGCCAAAGCCTCCCCCGCCAAATATGTGGGTATAAATATCTCCGGGCCTTAGTTTTTCCATAAACAAGGTTTCCAGGGAAAGGGGAGGGTTGGCTCCCCCGAAATCCACCATGACGGGAATGTTGGCCATTTTCCCGGCTTCTACCAGGCGATCAATCTGTTCCCACTGATGGCCGGAATAATGGGCTACTTTGATGCCTACGATATGATCTGCATATTGTCGGGCTACCATAGCCGTCATTTTGGGATCCATATCATTCAGGTTTTGCTCATAAGGCGACCCTTTCATGCCATGGCCCACAATATTGAGCATGGCCAATACCCGGGTCCGGACCCGGTCGATCACCTGCTCCTTAAATTGTCTGAAATTTCTCCATCCGGACCCTCCGGTATCCACTACGGTAGTCACACCATAAGGAAAAGTAAATCCATCGGGATGAAGGGAATTGTAGCCATTGCTGTATTGACCGTAGGGGTCTAATCCGTAAAAATTATGGGTATGGATATCCACCAGCCCGGGGCAAACATGCAAGCCGCTGGCATCGATCACCTGGACGGCTAATTCAGAACTTATGTTTTTCTGGACCAGAGCGACTTGCTCCCCTTTAATGGCAATATCCATTGGTTCATCAATGTTATTTTTGGGGTCCATTAAATGGCCACCTTTGATCAGGATATCATATTGCTGGGCAGCTAAAGGAAGGGTAAAGGAATAGATTAGTATAGGCAGAAGGCTGAATTTCAGCCAAAGGCTCATGCGGTTTTTTATTGAAACAGAGGGATTGTGGCTGGGCGAAATCATAAGTATTTTAATTTTTTAATTAAATTAAAAATTTGTCCGGCCAGTTGCAAGTTTTTTATGTTGATTGGCTGATAGCTGACAAAACGTGCTTTTTAAAAGGAAGGAAAATTTCATTTGGTTTCCTTTTTATCCGGGTAAAAAAAAGGGGGGATGCTTATCCCCCTTGATGAATTGTTCAGACCTCCTGATGTTGATTGATTCCCGCTTCAGCTATGATTTCGTGAATGTCTGTATCCAGGATTTCCTTTTTGACATCTGCATGGTCCAGAAAAATATGGTAAACCTTGTCCAGTTCCAGTTTGGTCAGGTTGTATCCTATTTTATGGGCGCGATAAGCCAATGCGGCTCTGCCAGACCGGGCAGTAAGCACAATCATGGATTCATCCACACCCACTTCCAGGGGGTCGATGATCTCATAAGTTTCCCTGTTCTTGATCACCCCATCCTGGTGGATTCCGGAGGAGTGGGCAAAGGCATTGGTGCCGACGATGGCTTTATTGGGTTGTACCAGCATACCCATCCTTTCTGCAACCAAGCGGCTAATCGGATTCAGTAGTTTGGCATTGATACGATTGTGGACATTTAACCTTGGATGTTGTTTCATGATCATGGCAACTTCTTCCAGGGAAGTATTTCCTGCCCTTTCACCGATACCGTTGATGGTACATTCGATTTGCCTGGCACCATTCATCACAGCTGAAATAGAGTTGGCGGTAGCCAAACCCAGATCGTTGTGGCAATGGGCGGAAATGATGACGTTTTCTATTCCTTTGACATGATCGCAGAGGTATTTTATTTTGGCGCCATATTCATCGGGTAAACAATAGCCAGTGGTATCCGGAATATTTAAAACCGTGGCACCGGCCTTGATTGCCGCTTCACACACCCTTGCCAGGTACTCATTTTCTGTCCGGCCGGCATCCTCGGCATAAAATTCCACGTCTTCCACAAATTTTTTGGCATGGGCCACCGCTTCAGCGGCCCATTCCAGAATACGCTCTCTGTTACTTTTGAATTTATATTTGATATGGGAATCAGAGGTGCCGATTCCTGTATGTATTCTTGGTCTTTTGGCATACCTTAGGGCCTCTGCCGCTGTTTCAATATCATTTTTTACCCCTCGGGAGAGGCCGCAAACAATGGGTTCGGTTACATTTTTCGATATTTCTACCACCGATTTGAAATCCCCGGGGCTGGAGATGGGAAAACCCGCTTCGATCACATCTACTCCCAGAGCCTCAAGACGCTGGGCGATTTCGACCTTTTGTGGGGTGTTTAATTTACATCCGGGTACTTGTTCTCCGTCCCTTAAGGTAGTGTCAAAGATCAATACGTGATTGTCATCCATGCTCGTTTTGTTTTTATTAAAAACCAATGTAAAACCTTAGTGTGGGCATTGAAATTCGATTAACTTTATATGTCCGATACCTGAATAGTATAAAAAAGTTATAAAACACTGTAAATCAAATAAATAGATTACATTTATATATGATATCCAATTTTAGAAAAGATTTTCTCTTTGATTTGATTGGCAGCTTGTCCCCCTCTGAAAAGCGGAGTTTCAAGCTGTATGCCAAAAGGCTTTCATCTAATCAGAATGCCAAATTCCTGATGCTTTTTGATGTGCTGGATAAAATGGATGAATATGATGAAGCCCTGCTGTTAAAAAAAGCACCGGTAGGCAAAAAGCAGTTGTCGAACATGAAGGGGCATTTGTACCAGCAGGTGCTGACCTCCCTTCGGCTCTTGTATGCAGACCGCAATGTAGAGCTCCAGCTGAATGAACAGATTGATTTTGGCAGGATTTTGTTTAATAAGGGCTTGTACATGCAAAGTCTGAAGGTTTTGGATAAAGCAAAGCATGTGGCCGGGCAGTATGGGCTGGATACCGTGATGCTTCGTGTGGTAGAGATGGAAAAGGTGATCGAATCCCAGCACATTACCAGAAGTATAAGAAACAGGGCCGAGCTCCTTGGGCAGGAATCATCGGAACTTTCTCACCGGGTAGATCTGAAAAATCGCTTTTCCAGCCTTTCTCTTCAATTGTACGGCATATATTTGAAAACAGGGTACATCAAGGACAAAGAGGGGAGACGGAAACTGGAAAATTTTTATCAAAGCAATTTGCCTGATTACACCCTTGCTGATCTGGGCTTTTACGAGAAAATGTACCTTTTTCAGGCCCAGGTGTGGTATTTTCATATTATCCAGGATTTCCCGCTTTGCTACAGGGCAGCACAGCATTGGGTGGATTTGTTCCAACAATCCCCACACATGATCCGGGTGGCCACCGGTAATTACCTGAAGGCTTATCACTACCTGCTGGATACCCTTTTTTATTTGGGTTACTACGGTCGGTTTTCGGAGGTGTTGGATGAATTCAGGGCAAGCCTGAAGCAAGGAGACTTTGTGATGGATGACAATAGCCGGATTCTGGCATTTTTATACCTTTATTCCAACCTGCTCAACATTCATTTTTTAAAGGGAGAATTTTCAGAGGGCGTAAAGCAATTGGTGCCGGTCCTGATGAAGGAGATGGAACCTATTAAAAATAAGTTGGATATTCACCACCTGATGGTGTTGCACTATAAAGTAGCCTGTCTTTATTTTGGCCATGGGGACAATGAAAGGGCTATTTTTTACCTGGATCAGGTTATTGAAAACAACCAGGATGGCCTGCGGGAAGACCTGCAATGTTTTGCCCATATCCTGAAGCTTATCGCCAGCTATGAAGCAGGACTGGATGAGAAGCTTGATGGGCAGATTCGGAATGTGTATCGGTTTTTGATCAAGATGGATGACTTGCACCAGGTTCAAAAAGAAATGATGCGTTTTGTCAGAAAGCTAAGCCGGATTTACGACCATGAGCTCAAAGGTGCATTTATTGACCTGAGGGAAAAACTCAAAATCTACGAAAACCACCCCTTTGAAAAACGGGCTTTTTTATACCTGGACATCATTTCCTGGCTGGAAAGCAAAATCGGGAACATACCTGTTCAGCAGGTCATCCGGCAAAAATTTCTGGAAAAATCCCGTTTGGAAAAATGAATTGGAATTGGATTGTTTAAAAAAATAAAAGCTGCCAGAGAAGTCATTTCCATGGCAGCTTTAAATTGAACCTGTATCAATCAGGCCAAAACCTCTTTTTCAATGATCACCTGGCCTTTATAATATAATTTACCATCCAACCAAAATGCCCTGTGAGGCAGGTGAAATTCACCGGTTGTGGGGCATTGAGCCAGTCCGGGAGCATTTAATTTATAATGTGTCCTTCTTTTGTCTCGTCTTGTTTTGGAAATTTTCCTTTTAGGATGTGCCATATCTATGTGATTTTTAGATTATTCGTTATTTTTTAATTTTTTCAAAGCCTCCCAAAACGGGTTTTGGCCGGCTATATCGTCTTCTTTTTCTGCTTCGTTTCCAGCTGCGTAGACAATCCATCCGTCATCCTCCGCTGATTCATCTTCTTCGGTCCTGTGGTCCGGATGGATCTTCTTCGCCGGAATGGCCAGCAGGATAAATTCATATATCAGCTGTGCCACGTTAATACTTGGCGTATCTGGAGTAATCTGGAAAACCTCTTCATTGATTTCCTTTTCTTCCATACCGTATTTGTAAAGGATTTTATTCTTTACATCCAGGGCATGCTCAAACTTTTCCAGGCTACGGTCACAGGTGAGCCCTACCGTACCTGAAATGGAAAAATCCGCTTCGATAAGATTGGTTTTTCTGTCCAGGCACACATCAACTTTAAGGTCAATTTGGTGGACCACATCCTTGATTTTTTCAAAGTGATCCAGAAACTCCCTGCCAATCTCAAAATTGAAATGATGCTCCCCCTCTTTCAATCGGATGATGTCGATATCGAATTTCCTTATGAATTTCATCTTCTGATTTAAGACCGCAAATTTAGATAATAATTTCTGATTAATAAAGTTCAGGCAAAATTAATTTCAACTGCCTGCTTCCCAATCCCCTTTCCTCCGGATGATATCATGGGCCAGAAAAATGGCTGTACGCATGGAACCTTCATTTGCAGCGTTTTTACCTGCAATATTATAAGCCGTTCCATGGTCCGGGCTTGTTCTGATGATGGGTAGGCCAGCAGTGAAATTCACCCCGTTTTCAAAGGATATTGTTTTAAATGGAATCAAGCCCTGATCGTGATACATGGCCAATACCCCATCAAATTTCTTTTGATGCATCATACCGAAAAATCCATCTGAAGGATAAGGGCCAAAGACCAATTCCCCCCTCTCTTTAAATTCTTTGACCACAGGAAGGATAATTTCCTGTTCTTCGGTTCCCAAAAGACCATCCTCCCCTGCATGTGGATTCAGTCCCAAAACCGCAATTTTCGGTTTTGCAATACCAAAATCCTGCGTGAGAGATTTGAGCATGATTTTTAGCTTGGCCTTAATGGATTCTGCGGTTATGTTAGCTGTTATAGATTTCAACGGAAGATGTCCCGTAACCAGGCCTATACGCATGTCTTCAGAAACCATAAACATCAGGTTTTTTTTCGTTTCAAAGGCATCTGCCAGGTATTCTGTATGGCCGATAAAAGGGGTTTCCGCACTGTTGATATTGCTTTTATTTAAGGGAGCCGTAACCAGGGCATCCAGGTGTTGACTTTTCAAGTCTACGATGGCCTGGTCCAGGGCGGCCAGGGCCATATTGCCCGCCTCTCTGGTCTCTACGCCCGGCATGACTTCAGGAGATTCCTGGACCACATTGATCACGTTGGTTTTTTTGTGGTGGATTTCTTCTATACTTTTTATCTGCATAAAATTGAAATCATTCATCTCCATTATTTTCCTGTAATAGGTAATGGCTTTACCATGTCCGTAGATTACCGGGGTGACCATTTTTTGCAGCCTGCTGTCCTGTAAGGCTTTCATGGTTACCTCCGCACCAATTCCATTGATGTCTCCAATGCTGATGCCAATTACGGGTTTGTTTTTTTTAATATTCATGCGCTATAAAAACATGGGTGTCTGTTGCTGAAATGTTATTCCTGCCAATTTAATCATTAAAATTTTATCCCTTATCAAACTTCCTTTCTATCTATTAAGGCAGGTTGAAAACAGGATCACTGGCAAATTCAATATGCCCTGACCGGATTGGTCTGTTGAAAAACCGGAAAGAAGGTGTGAAAAGTCCCGGTTTTTAAGATTTTATTCAATAAGATACCTCTACCCTGAAGCGGGAATTAACCGCTTTGAGCTGGTCAAAAGCGGCCTTTGAAACCTTGATCAGCAGTTTGTTGTTGTCACCGGTTTCCGGAAGTACCCCCACCACTCTGGCAAAAACAGTAACGTCATTCTCTTCATTTCTGATCCTCATGATGGTGCCAACAGGGGCCGTCCGGTGAAGTGCGAGGTATTTTTTGTGGTTACCAGTCCCTTCAATTACCTCTGCCTGTCCGCTTTCCTTGACATTTCTGAATGCTGTTGAGGTACTTACATTGCTTGTGCGGGAAGAAGTCGAAGAAGAACTTCCGGATGAAGAAGGAATGCTTTTTCTCTCCGGGCGAGGATTTTCTGGTGTTGCTTTTGTAGTATTGTTTTTAGGGGCCGGCAATTGACTTACAGGAATATTTGGGTTGACTTCCCTTCCCACTTTGAGCGTTTGTCCTATGGAAAGATTATTGGAAGAAAGGCCATTCCACTGAATAAGATCCTCTACCCGGGAATCATATTTTCTGGCTATGGCAAACAAAGTTTCGCCCTGAGCTACCTGATGTGAAATCCAGTTGCCCTCAGGAGATACCAGGTTTTTGGTGTCGGGCGTTTTCTTGGCTTCACTCACAGGGGATTCATTTTTACCCGGTGTATCTTCAGTGTTTTTTTTCGGTTTTATTTTTTCCGGTTTATTGCTTACCTTTTCATTAGTTACTGCCACGGTCTGATCGGCCAATTCTGCCGTCTCTTCAATTTTTTCTTTGGCAACAGGCTCCGTTTTTTCCCCTAGTCCTTTGATGATCAGGGCTTGGCCGACGCTAAGGTCATTTCCTTTCAGGTCATTCCATTCCATCAATTCTTCTATCTCCACCTGATAACTTTTGGAAATGGAGAAAAGCGTTTCTCCGGGGATTACCTTGTGAATTTTGGCATCTTTGGAAACCATCACCTTTTCCACAAAAGGAACCCGAATGCGCTGCCCTGATTTTAAACCGGCTTTCAGGTTATCGTTGCTTTGTACAATATCCCCTACGGGGGCGCCGTATCGCCTCGATATCGCAAAGAGGGTTTCCTGGGGTTCTACCTGATGGATGATATAGGATTTTTCCCCCTCACGCTCTATTCCTACCGAATCAATGGATACCAATATATTGCCTTCAGAAGGCAAAGCGATACCAATTAACCCCAAAATCAAAATCCAGTACTTCATGTTATTACAGTTTTCTGACAATAATTACCCAAACTTGATGCAAATTTGATATTTATTTTATCAATTGCAACTCCATATTATACCAATACGGGCTTTCATTGTTTTTATTGGTATATTCAAACGGAAATAATAAATCTATCAGAAAATGAAATTGGTATTTGGATTAATGCTTTACGCATTCATAGGGTTTCAGGGAAGTATGGAAGTTTTCGCTCAAGATAGAAAACCGGCAGATTCTTTGAAAACGGTATATGTTTTTGATATGAAAAGCGATATAGACCCCCGAATGACGAGGAAAGTAAAACTGGCATTGGAGGATGCCCGGGATAAAAATGCGGCCATGATCATTGTGCACATGGATACCTATGGTGGGGCGGTTACTGATGCGGATGAAATCCGTACCCTGTTTTTGGAATCTCCAACCCCGATCCATTCCTTTATTGACAAAGATGCCGCATCCGCCGGTGCATTGATTTCCATTGCCTGTGACAGCATATACATGGCGAGAGGGGGCAGTATCGGGGCCGCCACGGTAGTGATGGGCGGTACCGGAGAAGCTGCTCCCGACAAATACCAGTCCTACATGCGTTCCATCATGCGGAGTACAGCTGAGGCCTCCGGTCGCGATCCCCGAATAGCAGAAGCCATGGTGGATGAGAATATTGAAATAGAAGGGATATCCAAAGAGGGGGAGGTGGTTACCTTTTCTGTATCAGAAGCGATTCAACATGGATTTTGCGAAGCAGAAGTTTCCTCCATCAACGAAATAGTAGCCCGTAACGGTATCGAAAATTTTGAGATATATTATTATTCCCCCTCGGTAGTGGAGGATATCATCGCTTTTTTTCTGAATCCCGCCGTAAGTGGCTTTTTGATTCTGATCATTTTTGCAGGGATTTATTTTGAAATCCAAACCCCGGGGATTGGATTTCCATTGGCTGCCAGTGCCCTGGCAGTGCTGCTTTATTTTATCCCCTATTACCTCACCGGTCTGGCCAGCAACCTGGAACTGGTGATTTTTGTAGTGGGCATTATCCTGCTGGCCGTGGAGATATTTGTTGTACCGGGTTTTGGGGTTTTTGGCATCCTGGGAATAATCTGTGTATTGGCCGGACTCACCATGGGCATGCTCCCCAATGAACAGTTTGATTTTACTTTTGTAAGTTCAGGGAAATTGTTTGCCGCTTTATTGACCGTGATCCTTTCTGCAATTGTGGCTACTGTATTAATTTTTACCTTAACTCCTAAAATCAATCAATGGGAAAGCTTTAGTAGAATTTCTTTGTCCACCACCCAACAAAAAACGGAGGGATATACCTCATCTTTTTATAGCAGTGAAATGTTGGGAAAAAAGGGCATCTCTCATACCCGGTTGATGCCGAGCGGGAAAGTGCTGATTGATGACGAAATGTATGATGCTTATTCCAGAGGAGAATTTATAGATAGGGGCGAACAAATTCAGGTAATCAGTACAGAAGGGACTTCCCTGAGGGTCAAAAAAATTACGGGTTGAACAACAAAGACACATATACCAAAACAATCTCTAAGCCCTCAGGGACATTGGTTTTAATTAGATTCCGGGATCCAAACGCCTTGTTTTTATGAATAAAGTGATAAGAAGGATTTATTCCATTTATGGAAGTATTGTATTTATCATGACTTTTTTGGTTTTGTTTCCGGTTTTCGTTTTCACCATAGAATTTCCAAATAAAAAAGCGCAGGGAAGAAAGTTGAACAGGGTTTGGTCAAAGGTGTTTTTTGGGTTGCTGTTTTTTAAGGTGAAAATAGAGAACCTGCACCATTTCAGGAAAGGGAGCCAATTTGTAATCGTCTCCAATCACTTTTCTTATCTGGATATCCCGGTGCTGGGATTGATTCCATTTGACCTGGTCTTTATTGGTAAAAGTTCCCTGGCCAAAGTCCCTATTTTCGGATATATGTTTAAAAACCTGCATATCTCTGTCAACAGGAACAGCTTAAAGAGCCGGGGAGTATCCATATTGAAGGCAAAGGAAGCATTGGATCAGAAAAGCAGTGTTGTATTTTTCCCGGAGGGCGGGATATCCAGCCAACAACCTCCGAATATGGCCAGATTCAAAGATGGAGCGTTTAAAGTGGCTTTGGACAAACAAATTCCGATAATTCCTATCACTTTATCTTACAATCACTTAATTTTGCCCGATGATGGCCGTTTTTTGTTGCGGTACAAACCTGTAAAAGTGGTCATCCACCCCCCTGTGGCTGTGGAGGGTTTGGATCAGAAGGATGTAGGATGGCTGAAAGAAAAATGCTTCCAAATCATCCAGGATCAGTTATGGAAAGATAATGCCTCAATGGAATTTAAAAAAATGAATACATGAAGTTAGATACCAATTCCCTTAAGAAAATCGCTCATTTGGCAAGACTCGAATTTGACGAAAAGGGAGCAAAGAAAATGACCAAAGACATGACCCAGATATTGGATTGGGTAGAAAAATTGAATGAATTGGACACCTCAAAAGTGGAACCATTAATCACCATGTCTTCTGAAGAAAACATCATGAGGGAGGATGTGGTAGGTGAGCACCTGGATCATGAGAAAGGGTTGAAAAATGCTCCTCAGAGAGATTCGGATTACTTTCGCGTTCCAAAGGTAATGGAATAATGCACCAACAGTTGTGGAGAAAGACCATCCTGACCATTGTATTGTTTGTCCTCCTGCTTTCAGGGATCGGTATATTGATCTTTGACCTTGGTGCGTTTAAAACACTTCCACTGTCAATTGCCACCGGCCTGGAAACGATTACGGTACCTCTTGGAGATTTTTATACGGGTACTGGTTTTATCCGGTTAAACACACAGAATTTTTTACTTTTTGAGCGGTTCGTTGCTGGTGAAGTCGAGCAATATCCTATTCTCACCCAGTGGCTTGGGATTATAACCTGGTTTTTATTGTTGGTATATGTGTGGTTGATTACCCTGGTCAGGCGAAATGCTTTCCTATTGGGTGCCGGCTTGTTGGTTTTCATGTTGACCATAAGTGGTGTAAACAGTCTTAACATCGGAGGGGTAGGGACGAATTATGGTCTTGTGATTTGCCTGGTGTTTTTATTGCTACCTATAGCTTTGATCCATCTTTTTTTCGAAAACCTTTCGTTAGGAAAACGCGCATTAGTCGTTTTCGGATCAGGGCTTGGTTGCCTGGTTCTATTGATTTTTCTTGCCAATGCACCATATCCCACCTTGTTGTTTTCAGAAAATATTTCCCTGATGGCCATGAGCATGGCTGCTGGTTATCTGATATATACCGGTCAATCATTGATTTCGGGGATTTACCTGTTATTGGCCAGGATGAACCGCGGCGTAGGCATTAAAATTGCCTGGCATTTTGCCGTTTTGGGTACCGCCTACCTGATGCTGCTTGGATTAATGCTTTTGGAAATTACCGGCAGCATTAGTGGCTGGCCCCTTCCTCCATTTGAACTTCTTCTTTTAATTGTGGGGCTGGTGGGATACTTCGATGTACATCATAAAATCAACAACCATCCCCAACCTTTTGCATTTGCCTGGGTAGGTAAATTATTTTACCTGACAGGACTTGCCATGTGCCTGCTGCTGATATTTAAAGGTAAGGTCACCCTTAATACACCCATGCTGGATTTCCTGCAGCACATTTTCATTTATAGTCAATTGGGTTTTGGCCTGCTTTTTTTCTTATACATCTGGGTGAATTTTTCAGGTATTCTTAACAGCGGCACAGCCGTGGAAAGAATTGTTTACAAGCCTCCCTTTTTCCCTTATTTCCATATGCGTTTGGGAGGCTTTCTAAGTTTATTGATTTTCCTGGTATATGCCGACGGTATTGTTGCCATACAATTCAGTACTTCTTCCACCCAATTTTCGGCCGATTATTACCTGGCAAGCAAGCGTCCCGTAGAGGCTACTGTACTGTATGAAAATGCTTTTGAAAGATACCGAAAAAACGAAAAGGCACTTTTTGCAAGTGCCCAATTGTATTTGGACCAAAATCAACCAACATTGGCACAAAACACGCTTCTGAGAAGTTTTGAAGAGAATCCACAGGTACCTGATATTATTTTGTTAAGTGAGTTGCTGGAAAAGCGGAAACGGGTGAATGAGTCCATTTATTACCTGGAAGAAGGATTAACCTATTACCCTTCAAATCCTTATCTTTCCAATAACCTGGCTTTGATTTATCATCAAATGAACCGTCCGGACGATGCATTAAGGGTTTTGGCAAACATGAAAGGGGAGGAGTCCACCCAAGGACTCAATCAGTTGGGGGTTAAAATCTTTCATGGAAAAGAGGTGAAGGAAAATGATTTTGAAAATGCTGCATTAAAAGATAAGATAAACTTGCTGGCTTACGCCAATGTCATAGGTGAGGAGGCTGGGTTTGATCTTCCTGTTGACAGCATCAGGCAGGGAGGGAATTTGGTAAACCAGGCCATGTTGCGCAATCAGTTTACCGCTTTGAAGGAAGACAATGTGCCTGCTGAATACTTTGAAATCATTGACACATTACTCCAGAAGCAAGCGCCCTCCCTCAATCAGGAAGAAAGTATCAGGGAATCTGGTTTGGTACTTGCCTATAAAAGTGGCAGGGTAAATGATTTGCTCAGAAGATTGAATGGCATGGCCTTTCGCTTCAACAAGAATGCAGGGTATTATCATGCTTTTGCAGGCTGGGTTCTTTCCAGGGAGGGGGATTTTAAAAAAGCTGCCATAGAGTGGAAGCAGGCTGCCTTAAAGGGCTTTTCTCAATTTACCTCAGCTCATTTGCCATACCTTTATTTTGGCGGGATGCAAGAGGAAGCGCTGTTTGTATCAGGAACACAGGGTGTCGATTTTCCCGTTTGGATGAGATTTGACAGCGAAAGGCAATTGATCCAAAATGATACGGTCAAATTTTATCAGGCACTGGCAAGCTTGCCGGAAATGCTTGGAAGGGAACTGCTTCCTGCCCTTGAAGGATTGGAAACAAGCGCTCACCGGGCTTTTTTGGCAAGGGAAATGCTGCTGAAAAAAGGACACTGGTTTTCTCATGAGCGGCTGGATAGTTTGTTGGAATTGACCCTGGATCAGGAGGTTTTTAAGGAGGAAGCCTCTTTTCTAACTGACTATGTCAACCAGATTAAGGGGGCGGATAGTGTAAAAGACAATCCTGATTTTTCAGCTGCCCAAAATGCCTATCTAACTCCTTTGGTTCTGGCAGGCTTAGCAACCCTTTCTGATGATGAGGAAAGGTATGCCTTATTGCAGGAAGCTAGCCAATTTAACAGGGATCCCTTGTTATGGATTGAATTGGTCAGGTATTGCCGGATAATTGGACTAGATCAATACGCCAGTAGTAACCTTGCTTTGATGGCGGAATGGATAGGGCCGGAAGATTTAACTGAATTGCAACTGGAGTACTTCTGAATCCATTGGTATAATTTAACACTAAGGATTCCGGTTTTTGGCCATAATCTCCTATCTTCACACTTTAAATTATTTTATTATGCCAGAAATCATTAAAACCAAGGAAATCCGGAAAATTTATCGCATGGGATCGGAGGAAGTCCATGCCCTGGAATCTGTAAGTATAAAAGTGGATAGGGGAGAATATGTGGCATTTATGGGGCCTTCAGGATCGGGCAAATCCACTTTAATGAACATAATCGGCTGTTTGGATACACCCACCTCTGGCCAGTACATTCTGAATAGCAAGGATGTCAGCGATATGAGTGAAAATGAATTGGCGGAGATCAGAAACAAAGAAATTGGATTTGTTTTCCAGACCTTTAATTTACTTCCCAGGGCTACTTGTCTGGACAACGTGGCCCTTCCCCTGATTTATGCGGGATATAACAAAACGGAAAGGGAGGAAAAAGCGTTTCTTGCTTTGAAAAGTGTGGGTTTGGATGACAGAATCCACCACAAGCCGAATGAGCTTTCCGGTGGTCAAAGGCAAAGAGTGGCCATAGCGAGGGCATTGGTCAATGATCCGAGTATTATCCTGGCTGATGAGCCCACGGGTAACCTGGACTCCAAAACTTCCTATGATATCATGGACTTATTTAATGAATTGCATCAAAAGGGAAATACCATTATCATGGTTACCCATGAAGATGATATTGCCCATTATGCCCACAGGGTAATCCGGTTAAGGGATGGATTGGTAGAATCAGATGAAGTCAATCCCAATCCTACAATTGTTGATAAATCAGTGGTCTAATCCACGCATCTTCAGATCAAAATTCATGAAAATCTACACCAAAACGGGAGATAGAGGCGAAACTTCCCTTTTAGGAGGGACCAGGGTAAACAAGTCCCACTTGCGTATTGATGCCTATGGCACCATAGACGAACTCAATGCTCACCTTGGCTTATTGCGTGATCAGGAAGCCAATGAAAAGCGTAAGGACGAGCTTTATTTTATCCAGGACAGGTTGTTTGTGATAGGAGCCCTTTTGGCAAGTGATCCGGAAAAAGCGCAGGTCAGAAAACCTGAATTTACGGCAAAAGATATCGCATTCCTTGAAAATAAAATTGATGCCATGGAAGCTGAGCTGCCTGTTTTAAGGAATTTTATCATTCCTGGAGGACATCCGGTAGTTTCCATAGCTCATATTGCAAGGACGGTATGCAGGAGGGCAGAAAGATGTGTTGTCCTTTTGATGGAAGCCTCAACCGTGGAAGCGCTGGTACTGGAATTTATCAACAGGCTTTCCGATTACTTTTTTGTTTTGAGCAGACAATTGGCAGTTGAATTAAATGTAAGTGAAATCACCTGGAAGCCAGGGAATTGACCAGTTATGAATAAGACTTTAACGATCAATATCAATAAATCGAAGCATTCAAAATTGGAAACTACCAATTTTGATGAACTGTCCTTCGGCCAAATCATCAGTGACCACATGTTTGTGGCAGAGTATAAAGACGGAGAATGGCAGGATCTTAGGATAGAACCTTATGGTCCACTACAAATTAATCCGGCCAATGCCACCTTGCATTATGGGCAGTCGGTTTTCGAGGGCTTAAAAGCCTATAGAAATGAGGCGGGAGAAATTCTCGTTTTCAGAGGTGATGCCAATCAGCGAAGGCTGAATGAATCCGCGCAAAGGATGTGTATTCCTGAGGTTCCGGAAGAAATTTTCATGGAAGGAATGAGGAAACTTTTGGAGGTGGATAAGGATTGGATTCCCAAACAAGCCGGATGCTCACTTTACATTCGCCCTTTTATATTTGCTGCGGATGATTATCTGGGAATAA
Source organism: Cyclobacterium plantarum (assembly GCF_011290685.1). GTDB lineage: Bacteria > Bacteroidota > Bacteroidia > Cytophagales > Cyclobacteriaceae > Cyclobacterium > Cyclobacterium plantarum. Next base: position 2,518 of record NZ_JAANYN010000020.1, on the reverse strand, counting down.
GGCCATCCAACAATTACAAATTCATGATCCTTACCTCCCCTGTGGGGAATTATTATTCCAAACCAGTAGCAGTGAAGGTAGAAACCCAGTATGCCAGAGCTGTTGAAGGGGGGACCGGTGCGGCAAAAGCAGCAGGTAATTACGCAGGCTCCCTCTTTCCCGCACGGAAAGCCCAGAAAGAAGGTTACGATCAGTTGCTTTGGACAGATGGTAAAACACATCAATACATAGAAGAAAGTGGCACCATGAACGTGATGTTCGTGATTGATGGTACCCTTATTACAGCCCCAATCAGCACCGGAACCATTTTAAAAGGCATTACCAGGGATAGTGTGTTGATTTTGGCAAAGGAGATGGGAATGCCTGTCGAAGAACGTTTTTTGACTGTTTCTGAACTGGAAGATGCGCTCCTTTCCGGAAGATTGGAAGAGGCTTTTGGTACGGGCACGGCGGCTACTGTTGCGTTTATCAGACTGATCAATATTCACAATAAGGATTATGTGTTGCCGGAGAAGGCAGCCGGAGCTTTTTCCGACAGGGTCTTAAAACGGCTTGATGATATCAAATATGGGAAAGTAGCTGATGATCATGGTTGGATAATGAAAATTTAATCCTTCCTAATCGAGCTAAGTGGAATAATTTTTACCTATGCTGTTCAAAAAAAGTGCCTTTTCAGTAATCCTGTTGTTTTGCCTGATCCATGCAGATTTGTTAGCTCAGAATTACCTGATCCTACAGCGGGGAAAAAATGAAAAAAGCAGGCTAACCTATGAAGTAGGCAAATCCATCGTGTATCTTCAAAAGGGGTTGGACTATTACATTGAGGATGTGATCAGGGAGATCAAGCAGGGCGTAATCGTGTTAGAGGAAAATTTATTGACCCTTGATCAGATTGAGGCCATTGATGTTCGTGACAAAGATCCCAGAAATCAAACCTTGTCCAATATGAGCCTGTTGCCTATTGCGGCGGGAGGATTATTGCTTTTTGCAGGAGGGGTCAATAGTTTGTATGCGGACCAAACTATCAGCTATGAACCAGAGATATTGGTTATCGCAGGGTCTTTGATTGGTGGTGGTTTGTTGCTTCAGCCCCTGAGGTATAGGAAATTCAAAAATAAAGGTAAAAATAAATTGCAGGTTATAGCCCTGGATGAATTGGAAGAGGGGAAGGAGCAATAGGCCATTTTAATGTTGAAATAGGTAATTTGAGGGAAATTGCCGAAATTTGACTTTTATATTCAATCATAAAACAAGAGAAAGCAACTATGACAACAGATCAGTTGAAAGACTTGAAGGCCCGTATTTTGGCCTTGAGGAGGTATCTTTGACTACGACCGGAAGAAAGCGGAAATAGAAGAATTTGAAGCCATTTCTGCCCAGCCAGATTTTTGGAATGATCCGGAAGAAGCAGAAAAAATGATGAAACAAATACAGGCAAGAAAATCCTGGACCAGTCAGTTTGAAGATGTAGACACCGGGGTACAGGACCTGGATGTATTGTATGAATTTTACAGTGCCGGGGAGGTTTCTGAAGAGGAAATAACAGCTGAGTACCAAAAGAATTTACACAAAGTAGAGGATCTGGAGCTCAAGAAAATGCTTGGTAGTGAAGAGGACCAATTGAATGCAATGTTGGAAATCAATCCCGGAGCAGGTGGAACGGAAAGCAATGACTGGGCATCCATTCTGCTTCGCATGTATATCATGTGGGGAGAGAAAAATGGCTACAAAGTAAAAGAGGTTGATCTGCAGGAAGGCGAAGTGGCCGGAATCAAATCAGCGACTCTGGAATTTGAAGGCCCTTTGGCTTATGGTTTCCTCAAATCAGAATCCGGCGTGCACCGGTTGGTGAGGATATCTCCCTTTGATAGTGGAGGGAGGCGGCATACCTCTTTTGCTTCCGTATATGTTTATCCCGTGGTAGATGACACCATCAAGATTGAGATCAACCCTTCAGATGTGGAATTCCACACCTCCCGATCAGGAGGAGCTGGAGGTCAGAATGTAAATAAGGTGGAAACCAAAGTTCAACTCACCCATAAACCCACCGGGATTGTCGTGGTTTGCCAGGCAGAAAGGTCTCAACTTGGGAACCGGGAAAAAGCAATGCAGATGTTGAAATCAAGGTTATACCAGAGGGAAATGGAAAAGCGGAATGAAGAAAGGGCCAAAGTGGAATCCGGGAAAATGAAAATTGATTTCGGATCCCAAATCAGGAACTACGTTTTGCATCCGTATAAATTGGTGAAGGATGCCAGAACAGCACATGAAACTTCAGATGTACAAACTGTACTGGATGGAGGACTAAATGACTTCATAAAAGCCTATCTGCTTGCACAAAGTGAGGAGGAAGTAAAAGACAAAGGATAAAATTCAATCTAAGGACCTGTTTATTTCAGGTCCTTTTTACTTTTAGATCCACACATAATAACTTCTTTATCGCACCCCTTATCTCAATTCATCACCACTTCGTCTACCATGAGCCAGGCCTTGCTGCCGGCCGCTCCGTGCCAGGCGG
>NZ_JAANYN010000001.1:231324-1009915 GCF_011290685.1 Cyclobacterium plantarum | reverse complement strand
CTTGCATGTATTAGGCCTGCCGCTAGCGTTCATCCTGAGCCAGGATCAAACTCTCCATTGTAAAGTTTGTGTGTGGTTCCTGATTCCCCTCTCGGAAAATCATCCCCAATTTGTGTCTCTGGGCTCAAAGAAATAATTTTTTGCTTATTTAATGTCTGACAAAACTTCAAAGAACTTAGTCCGGTTTCTGGTAAACCTTACGCTTACCACCGGTTTTGACTTACTTTCATGCCGCCTCTTTAAGACCGCTTTCCGTAAGGGAGTGCAAAGGTAATTAACTTTCTCACTCTGGCAAAATTTCTGGAAATAAAATTTAAAACTTTTTAAACCCTAATTCTCCATGTCAACCTATTCCCCCGTTTGGGATCACAAAGATGATATCTTTTTTCCATTTCACAATGGAGATAACAAATAAAAGTAAGGAAATGGTTCAAATTATCTGACTGTCAGGTAGAAAAAAATATAAGCTTTAATTGAGCTGTCAATTATTGCTAATATTTGAATCCGGGAATGTCCCTATCATGCTTTTTCCCTGTTTTATAATTGCGAAAAGTATAGCGTACCGATACCTCGTGGGCCCCTCCTGAATTCCTCCAGCCTAACTTGGAAATGGTAAAATCATAGCTGTATCCTATTTGCAGATCGTTGGGCAATGAAAATCCCAATAAGGCAATCAAGGCTTCATTGTTGGGCAAGGCGTTCTTTGTTGGCAATCCCCTGTACCACATGCCTACCATTACCGGGGCATAAAATAATTCTGCCCCCAAATCAAGTTGGTCAAAAAGTCCCTGTCTTTTATAATTGAAGGCCAAAGACAGGGTTCTTTCCTGTAAGGTATTGTTGATCACATCACCGATGCCCGGGCTAAATATATCAAAAGTTACTCCACCGTGAACAGCATACCGGATAGGAAGCCGGTTTTCATCCATTTGGAGAAATGAGGTGTAGGGCCTGGTGAGATGATGTGCTGCCAGTCCCAGCCAAAATTTATCATCATAATAGTATAAACCTGCATTGATATCCTCATGACTCCTCTGGCTGACATCCGTAACCCAGTTGATTCCTTCTCCTACTACGATTCCCCTGTCAATGTCCAACTGTGTTCCAAGGATAATGCTTTCTACATTCACATTCCTATTTACAAAACTGGCCTGAAAACCGGCATGCAAAAATTTCTCTTCCCCCAATCGAAGCCGGTAAGCATAAGTCAACCCAATTTCCATATTTTGCAGTTGGGCAAAGGTATCCCGGGTTCCGTTAGCGATTACCCCAATTCCGCTGTTTCTGTGGTCGATGAAATGGTCAAAATAAGCAGAAAATGTATTGAAACTATGATCTAGCCCAGGCCATTGATTTCTGTAATTAACCCCAATTCTCGTCCATTCGGTGCTTCCTGTGAATGCAGGATTCAAATAAATTGGTGCTGCATAAAATTGGGAAAACTGCATGTCCTGTGCCTTCAACTGTTGGAAAAACAGTCCAAACAAAATAAGGGCCGATATGCACATCCATTTTATCACCTTATCAAAAGAAATTTTCCGGAACGGGTTACTTGCTCTCCTCTTGTAGTTTCAAAATCTGCCCTGTAAACGTAAGTACCGGGAGGAAGGGGAGCCCCATTTAGATTACCGTCCCAACCATTCCCATTAAGATCAGTGGTCTGGAATAAAAACTCCCCCCAGGCACTGAAAACCTTCAAATCCATTTCAGCAATCCCTTTGGTCTTTGGAACAAAGAAATTATCCTCTTCCCTTGTCGGGGTAAACCCGGAAGGGAACATGACCCGGTAGGTTCGGGTAATGGTTATCACCATTTGATAACTTGCCTCACAATCAGGACCCGTTTGGACTGTAAGTGTCACCAAGAACTCTCCCTTATCTCCAAATACATGCGCCGGAGACCTCTGATTGCTGGTATTGCCATCTCCAAAATCCCAATGCCAGTTTCGGGGAGTACCGGTAGACTGATCCAGAAAGCGAATTCTGTCATCTGCTAAAATCCCATCCGGAGCCTCATCCTTAAGTCCTGTAGCATTGAGAACATAATCAAAGGATGCTGCCAATGGCTCGTCAGGAACACTTAACCTGAAGGTTACCGGATCAGACCAACAATCAATTTCTTTAGGTCTTACACGTAAAAAATACAAGCCCTCCAAATTGATCTGAGTAATCGCTTCGTTTACAAAAGCATTTCCCAACTCATCTTCCACCTGGTAATCAAACAATTCGCCATCATATGCTGAAATATAAGTCCTGATATCCGGAAAAAGATCTGGCTGGCAAACGAATATGGTTCCAGGTATTTCCAATTCCGGAAAATCCGGAAAGGCTATTTCAATGGGGTCTGAAACCAAAGGGCATCCTTGTTGGGAGATGGCACGTGCCTGATAACTTCCCGGACCGGTAAGGGTAAGGTCAGGGGCGTTTTCACCCTGAAGGAACTGCCCGTCAAGTAACCATTCAAAGGAAGAAATTTCCTCCCCAGAATACATGCTCAACTCCACTTCATCTCCGGGACATGCGGAAAGGGAGTCTAAGGGAAGGTCGTTGATGAAAACAGTTAGCGGTTCCGGAACTTCGTTGACATTGAGAATGAGTGGATCACCGGCTGATGTTTTACCGTAATTATCGGTAATAGTGTAAAAAATTTGTACCTGATCGCCATTAAACCCTTCATTTGGAGTGAATGAAAAGTACCCCTCCTGCCCAAGGTATTTAAAATCTCCTCCCTGAAAACTAACAACCTTTTCTTCGCAGTCCTCATGCAGGCAGGGGTCCTCATTAAATTCAGAAATATCCTCCATGGTTTCAAAGAAATTCATACAACTGATCCTGGAATTTTCATTGGGTAAACTGATCAAATCACCAGGTACTTCCAGAAAATTTTCCTGGCCCAGGCAGACGACCATGTTTTCCAAAGGAGCAGCTATAGGATTTTCCAGATTATCTTCATCAGCAACTTCAACCAGTAAATTGCGTATTTCGTGGATATTGGTCTGCCCTCCTGTAGAAGCTGCAAATCCAATTTTCAAGGTTTCGGGTGCGGGATAAGGATAGTCTACATTCTCCAACAGGCTAATTTGTCTTGGGTTTCCCCTGACAGTTGTAAAAATCAGCTCTACATCCAGATGGAAACCTATACCTGGGTTTTTTGGCCGCAACTTGACGATGACTTTCCGGTACCCGGGTTGATCTGGATCGGTGACCCTTCTGGTTCCAATCCCTCCAGAGCTTATGGTGAAACGCTGGTCCTCCGGCAATCCAAAAACTCCACCTTCATTTGTTTTCACCCCGGCAATAAACCGATAACCATCCGATGCATGCCCCGGCCCCCTTACCACTACACTATTAGGATGAAGCTGGCTGGCCGGGCCAGGGAAGCCCCCAATCTTGCCTTCTGAATTATTGCCAAAATTGCCAAAACTGTCAAATCCAATTCCCATATAAGCACGGGTTAAACCTGTCCCTCCAATTCTCGGAGCATATCCCAGAGAGCCCCCAAAACCTCCGGGGGCAAAAAAATTGCTGGCCCCATCAAACAGAAACACAGTTAACCCATCAGCACCGTCTCCACCATAACTGAAATATTCAAAAGATGCTTTAACCCCAAAACTTGAAGAAAAAGGAATATCAATGTAAACGTATCCACTTTGTTCCATCACCGCCTCGGTTAGTCGCAACACCCCATCGCGTAACCGGGCATCCCCTCCAAATATGGTTTGGTCCCTTTCTATTTCATCCTGAAATGATTCACAATAAGGAAATCCCTGCTGGCTCCACACCCTAAAAGGTGAAATAAGCGCAACAACCTGAAGAAGAACAAACAGATATATTTTAGGCATGCTTCAATCCGGAAAATCACAATTTTGACCTGGTGCTGAATTCACACAACTCCTTAAATCTAAAAGCCATTTGATGAGGAAAAGGTTTTCTTCATACATGCCTATGCTTTTAGATCAAATAACGTTGAGGAAACTTCTGCCTTTCAGGATCCGGTAGTTAAGATAGGCAAATAAAAAATAAATAAAAAAAGGCTTCCTTTATTATATTAAAAGAAGCCTTTTTTAAAAGAAAAGCAATGTTATTTTAAAATTGTTTTTTTCCTGTCAGGACCCACCGAAACCATATTGATGGGCACTTCCAGATGTTTTTCTAAAAACTCAACATAATTTTTCAGGGCATCAGGAAAATCTTTGTATTGTTCCACTTCATTCAGGTTGCAGTGCCATCCATTCAGTGTTTTGTAAATCGGCTTGAATGATTCATCATTCCCACTTGGAAAAAGGCGGTCGGTAGTGGAGCCATCGGGAAGCTCATACCCAGTACATACTTTAATCTCCTCAAAATCATTTAAAACATCTGCTTTCATCATGAATAGCTGGCTTACCCCATTGATCATTATGGAATATTTCAATGCCGGTAAATCCAACCAGCCACACCGTCTTGGTCTTCCTGTGGTGGATCCAAATTCATTACCTTCTTTGCGCATCTTTTCCCCATCCTCGTCGAAAAGCTCTGTAGGGAAAGGACCACTACCTACCCTTGTGCAATAGGCTTTGAAAATACCAAACACCTCACCGATGGCAGCAGGCGGAACTCCAAGGCCCGTACAGGCCCCTGCTGTCATGGTACTGCTGCTGGTTACAAAAGGATAACTTCCGAAATCAATGTCCAAAAGTGATCCCTGAGCTCCTTCTGCCAAGACCTTTTTACCAGATTTGAGGGCTGCATTTACTTCAAACTCAGTTTCTACAAGATTCAATGATTTGAAAAAAGTCACCGCATCGAAAAACTCGGCTTCCAGTGACGGAAGATCGTTTAGCTTATATTGATAATATTCCAAAATGGAACGGTGCCTATCGGAAAGTTCCAGGTATTTTTCTTTAAAATCCGGAGCCAGCATGTCCCCAACCCTTAACGCTACCCTCCCAATTTTGTCCTGATAGGTCGGGCCAATGCCTTTCAGCGTCGAACCGATTTTTTTATCTCCCTTGGACTTTTCATAGGCAGCATCCAAAAGTTTATGCGTTGGAAGAATAATAGTGGCCTTTTTTGAAATCGCAAGGTTTTTTTTGAAATCAATATTGAACTTTTTAAGGGCTTCAATTTCCTTTTTCAAAACAACGGGATCCAGAACCACACCATTCCCAATGATATTGTGGATGTTTTTTCTAAAAATACCACTTGGTATTTGATGCAAAACATGTTTGATTCCGTCAAATTCCAAGGTATGACCAGCATTCGGCCCCCCTTGAAACCTGGCCACCATTTCATAGGCCGGTGCCAGGTAATCCACTACTTTTCCCTTGCCTTCGTCACCCCATTGGAGACCTAAAAGAACGTCCATTTTCATTTTTTTATAAATAAGTATACAGCCCTAAAATTCAAATCAGCCGTGAAGATTGCCAGTATTGTAAAAATTTACAACTCCCGGATGATTTTTATTTAGGAGAAAAATGATATTTAAGTCTATTTTGATTGATTCACTGCTTCCTCCAAAGAGTCAAAAACATTAAAAATATTATTAAGCTTGGTAATGATCAACAATTTTTTCACGTGTTCAGAGGGTGAGGTCAGGTAAACTTCCCCATCGTTATTTCTCATTTTGGTTAATATCGTGATCAAAACACCAATACCACTGGAACTGATATACCTGACTTGGCTGAGATCTACAATACAGGTTTGGACTCCTTCCTGAATACCATCAGAAACCAATCCTACCAGGTGAGGACCAGACTCATCTCCGATTAAATCCCCCTTGATTTTTAAAACCAATGTCTTGTTCTCAATATAGGATTCAAATGTTGCTTTCATTGACTTGATTTTAAATTTTTCTCTGTTGAGTTTTCTTGTTTAAATTCACAATTCTCATCAGTGCAGTTTCCATATAGCAGCAATGAATGGTGAATGATATTGAAATTTAGCACCTCTCCCACTGTGTTTTGAATATTTTGAATCCGGGGATCACAAAATTCTTTAACCTGGTGGCACTCAGTACAAATGAGGTGATCATGCTGTTTATAGCCATAAGATTTTTCATATTGCGCCAAATTCTTTCCAAATTGGTGCTTGGTGACCAAATCACATTCAACCAAAAGATCCAGCGTATTATAAACCGTAGCCCTGCTTACACGGTAATTTTTGTTTTTCATACTGATATACAGCCCTTCAACATCAAAATGCCCTCCCCTGCTGTAGATCTCTTCCAAAATAGCATACCTTTCGGGGGTTTTCCTGAGCTTCTTGTTTTCAAGATAGGCAGTAAATATTTTCTTTACCTTCTCGTAAAGACTTTCATTTGAAGCCATACTTTCATTTTTTTTTACAAATATACGGTTCTTATTTGAATATGGGTGCTTCCCGTATTTAATCAAACCTTGACACCTTTAAGACGCCAGGTACCTTTGATAAGTTTTCAATAAGATTTTCCAGGTGATTGGTACTGTGTACGTATAACTTGATGCTGCCTTCAAAAATTCCACTATCCGAATCTACGGTTATGGATCGCATGTTTACCTTTAATTCATTCGATATGACTTTAGTCAGATCACTGATCAATCCAACCCTGTCGGTTCCCACTATTTTCAATCCCGCCAAAAATGCAATTTGCTGCTGACTTGTCCACCTGGCTTTAATAACCCGATTTCCATGATTGGAAAGTAACTCAAGGGCATTGGGACAGGCCGTCCTATGAATTTTTATCCCTTCATTTACCGTAACAAAGCCAAATACATCGTCTCCGGGTATGGGATTACAACATTTGGCCAATACATAATCCACCACATCCATGTCCTCCCCAATCAATAGCTGATCATGTTCGGGACCCTTCAAATTTTTTATCTCTTTGGTAAAAGACTTTTCATCCGTAACATGCATCATTGGCACTTTCCTGGATTTCTTCTTTTGTTTAAAATCCCTGAAAGTCTTGATCGCTGTAGGATCAATGATCCCTCTACCTACTTTATAATAGAATTCAGTTGTGGTCTTGGTTTCAAAAAAGGCACGTAGTTGCTCCACCACCTCCGATGAAAAATCAATTTTCATCTGCTTCAGCTTCCGTTGGACAATTTCTTTCCCATCCAACATGTAACCCTTCTTTTCCTCTTTAAGGGCATCTTTAATTTTGGCTTTTGCTCTGGAGGTTACAACCGATTTGAGCCAGTCTTCAGTAGGTTTTTGTTTATTCGAAGTCAGTATTTCTACCTGATCTCCATTCTTTAATTTATGCCCTATGGAAACCAATTTTTGATTGACCTTTGCACCAATGCATTTCGCGCCAACTTCCGAGTGAATCTCAAAAGCAAAATCCAGGGCTGTAGCACCAAAGGGCAATACCTTTAAATCTCCCTTTGGGGTGAAGACAAAAACCTCTTCCTGAAACAGATTTCCCCTGAAATCATCCATGAATTCAATAGCAGAACCGTCATTGTTTTCCAATAAAGTTCTTACCTGTGTGATCCACTCATCCAGGCTTCCAGCCGCTTTTTCAGGTGCATTTTCCTTTTCTTTGTATTTCCAATGTGCCGCATAACCCCGCTCTGCTATATCATCCATGCGCTGTGTCCGAATCTGGACTTCCACCCATTGTCCGGTTTGACTCATTACTGTGGTGTGAAGGGACTCATAACCATTGGATCTTGGTGTGCTTATCCAATCCCTCAACCGGTCCGGATTGGGACGGTAAAAATCCGTTACCGTGGAATATACCTGCCAGCAGTCTGCCTTTTCATTTTCATAGGGTGTGTCGATAATTATCCGGATTGCAAACAAATCATAGACCTCTTCAAACGGGATGTTTTGGGATTTCATTTTATTGTAAATGGAAAAGACAGATTTTGGTCTGCCCTTGATTACAAATTTAAAACCTTGTTCCTCCAATTCACTTTCAATGGGGGCAATGAAGGTTTTGATAAACTTGTTTCTTGAAATCCTCGAATCTTTGATTTTTTTGACGATGTATCCGTAAGCCTCCTGGTCCATGAACTTTAAATGTAAATCTTCCAGTTCAGATTTAATGGAATACAAGCCCAGCCTGTGAGCCAAAGGGGCATATAGAAACTTGGTTTCGGAGGCAATTTTCAATTGCTTGTGCCTGGGCATGGCATCCAGGGTCCGCATGTTGTTTAGCCGGTCGGCCAATTTAATCAGTATTACCCGTACATCATCCGATAAGGTAATCAACATTTTCCTGAAATTTTCCGCCTGTTGGGAGGTCCCGTAGTCAAAAACACCCGCAATCTTGGTCAGTCCATCTATTATTTGGGCCACTTTGGTACCAAACTCCTTTTCAATGTCTTCCAATTCAAGATCTGTATCTTCCACTACATCATGAAGCAAAGCAGAAATTATACTGGTGGTGCCCAGGCCAATTTCTTCCACACAAACAAGGGCCACCTCCAAAGGGTGATAAATGTAGGGCTCGCCTGATTTTCTTCGCATTTCTTTATGTGCCTCACTGGCCACGTTAAATGCTTTCTTGATCAATTTGGCATCACCTGATTTGAGCAATGGCTTGGCGACTTTCAAAAGTCGGCGATACCGTTTCAGGATTTCCTTACGCTCTTCTTCAATATCAACTTTGATCATATGGTACAAGTTATAAAATAATTCCTATCGAAGGAATCAAATCCGAAAGTAATATTTGTAATTTTTTTGGATCAAGTTATTGAAACTTTAAAATTGATGATTACCTTTGCATCCACGTAAAAAACAGGGTATGCGTTCAATAGTGGTTACACTTTTGAATAGACCTGAAAATTTTCAGGTAGATTAAGATATAAGCAAAAATAAACAGCTTGTCCCTTATTATTACTTTTGCGGATGTGGCGAAATTGGTAGACGCACTAGACTTAGGATCTAGCGCCGCGAGGCATGGGGGTTCGAGTCCCTCCATCCGCACACCCTTTTAGAATCCCTCGATCTTGATCTTGTAAAATGTCAGGATTGAGGGTTTTTGTTATTGGAAAACATTAAATACAGATCCCTTGGAAATTACATTAGACAAACATGCTGCCAATGAGGCTTTGGTCAAGATAAAAATCAATGAGGCTGATTACCAACAAAAAGTAGATGCCAAAATAAAAGATTATGCCAAAAAATCCAATATCAAAGGTTTCCGACCTGGAAAAGCCCCCTTTGCAATGGTGAAAAATCTCTATGGCACTTCTGTTTTGGTAGAAGAAATCAACAACATTTTATCCAAATCCCTGAATGATTATCTGAAAGAGCAGGATTTTGAAGTGTTGGGGGATCCGATTCCTCAGGATGCTGAAAGCGAAAACATTGATTGGAAAAAACAAAAGGAATTTGAATTCGACTATAAAATCGGTTTTGTAGAAAAGATTGATGTGAACCTGGAACAAAAGCTGAATGTTAAAAACTACCAGGTAGAGCTTTCTGACAAAGAAGTAAATGAAGCTCTTGACAACATTAAAAAGCAATACGGTAAAATGACCAATCCAGAGGTCAGCGAAGAAAATGATTTTCTATATGGCGACCTTAAAGCTGCTGATGGTTCATACGAGGAGACGCTCTCTTTACCTCTGAATGAACTGGACGGGCGTTCACTTAAAAAATTCTTAGGGGTTAAAAAGGAAGATGTTATCTCATTTGATCCTTCTAAAGCGATCAAAGGTGATTTGGCAGAAGTATTGAACATCAGCAAGGAAGATGCAGAGAAACTTTCAGGCGACTTCACTTTCACCGTTCAGAATATCAACCGCACTGAAGAAGCTGAGTTGAACCAGGAGCTATTTGACAAAGTCTTTGGCCCGGATCAGGTTTCCTCCGAAGAGGAGTTTTTAGAAAAAATCAAATCGATTCTGACTGAAAATTACCAAAAAGAAGTGAAAGTGTTCAATGAGGAACAGCTCAAGGATAGCCTGGTGGCCAATCATGAACTGGATTTACCGGAGGCGTTTTTAAAAGATTGGTTGGTTCGGGCCAATGAAGGTAAATTCAGCAAAGAGGATGTAGAAAAAGAATTTCCAACGTATACCAAGCAGCTGACCTGGTCTTTGCTCTCCAACCAGATTGCAAAGGAAAATGAAATCAAGGCGGAACATGAAGATGTTATTGAAAAAACCAAGGAAATGATTCGCGAGCAATTGGCTTCCTCTGGCATGGGCTCTCAAATGGAAGAGAATATGGATATGTTTTTGCAAAATTACCTGCAGGGCAATGAGGGTAAAAATTACATGCAAATGCTGACAGCTGTTCAGAATGAAAAAGTCCTTGATTTTGTAAAAAACAAGGTCGATATCAAAGAAGAGAAAATAGCAGTTGAGAAGTTTAAAGAACTCCTTGAAAACTAATTAAAGAAATTATTTGTTCATAAAAAGTCCTTTTGTAAGGGCTTTTTTTATTTTTGTATCATTATACTTAAGAAAGCAGAAAATGAATAAAGAAGAATTTAGAAAATTCGCAGTAAAAGGGCAGGGAATCAGTGGCAATACTTTTGACCAATATACACAATCGGTGGAAAACATGACCCGTGCGGTGATCGAAGAGCGACCTACCAATTTCAGGGAAATCGATGTCTTTTCCAGACTGATCATGGACAGGATCATATTCCTGGGAACAGGTGTAGACGACCATATTGCCAATATTATCACTGCCCAGCTCCTGTTTTTGGAGTCTGTCGATTCCAAAAAAGACATCTTGCTTTACATCAACAGCCCCGGTGGATCGGTCTATGCCGGTTTAGGTATCTATGACACCATGCAATACATAAATCCTGAAGTAGGAACAATATGTACTGGATTGGCCGCTTCTATGGGAGCTGTATTGCTCGCCGGTGGAGCAGCTGGTAAAAGATCTGCATTGCCACATTCCAGAATAATGATCCACCAACCTTCAGGGGGCATGCAGGGACAATCAAAAGACATGGAAATCACTGTAAAACAAATACTGGAATTGAGGACAGAACTGTACGAAATTCTTGCTAACCACAGCGGCAAATCCATTGAAGAGATTGAAAAAGACTCCGACAGAGACTACTGGATGAGGGCTGCTGCTGCAAAAGAATATGGTTTGATTGATGAAGTTTTGACGAAAAAAGAAAAATAAATACCGGATGGCTCAAGTAACGTGTTCCTTTTGTGGTAGAAATAAAAAAGACGTTGACCTCATGGTCTCTGGCATTTCTGCACATATTTGTAATTATTGCATCGAACAGGCTTTTCAGATTTTAGGTGAGGAAGACAAAACGAAAAAGCATTCCAAAAAGCCTAAGTTCAAGCTAAAAAAGCCCAAAGAATTGACGGCTTACCTGGATGAATATGTCATCAGCCAGCAGGAAGCAAAGAAAGTCCTGACTGTAGCCGTTTACAATCATTACAAAAGATTGGGACAAAAAGAAGAAATGGATGATGAGGTGAAGATCGAAAAATCAAACATCATCATGGTTGGGGATACCGGAACAGGTAAAACCTACCTGGCCAAAACCCTTGCCAAGACCCTAGAAGTTCCGTTTTGTATCGCAGATGCCACTGTGCTGACTGAAGCTGGTTATGTGGGGGAAGATGTGGAAAGTATCCTTACCCGTTTATTGCAAGCGGCTGACTATAACGTAGAAGCGGCCGAAAGGGGAATTGTATACATTGACGAACTGGATAAAATTGCCAGAAAATCAGATAACCCATCCATTACCAGGGATGTAAGCGGGGAAGGTGTACAACAGGCCATGCTTAAATTGCTGGAGGGCACTACAGTAAACGTTCCCCCACAGGGAGGAAGAAAACACCCGGATCAGAAAATGATCTCTGTAAACACGGAAAACATCCTATTCATTTGCGGTGGTGCTTTTGATGGTATTGGAAGACATATCGCCAGCAGGCTGAACACCCAACCTATGGGATTCAGCAAAAAAAGCAATGCAGAAGTGGTAGATAGAAATAACCTTTTGCAGTATGTTACTGCGCAGGATCTTAAGGCATATGGCTTGATTCCCGAACTCATCGGAAGGCTTCCTGTCATTACGCATCTGGACCCCCTGGATAAAGCTACCCTTAAAAGGATTTTAACGGAACCGAAGAATGCATTGACCAAACAATACATCAAACTGATGAAAATGGAAAATGTGGTTTTGGAGTTTGAGGAGTCAGGAATTGATTTTATTGTGGAAAAAGCAGTGGAATTCAATCTTGGTGCACGAGGGTTGAGATCGATTTGTGAGGCCATCATTACCGATGCCATGTATGAGTTCCCCTCAGTGGAAGAAGAGCAAACACTCATCATTGACCGGGACTATGCCAGCTCTCAATTCGAAAAATCAAAATTTAAAAAGCTTCAGGTTGCCTGATGCATACACCTGGGAAATCTTACCGGTTTCCTGAATTATTTAAGGTATTGTAAATTAGCCTTGCAGTTTCATGCGAGGCTTTTTTTTGTCCAATCTTATCAATTAGTGATTCATATCCTATTACTGCCTTGTCCCTTTCAGGTCCATCTGGTAAAATACGCTGTAAACTAGATTTAACCGATGAAGGGCTATATTGATTCTGGATCAACTCTTTGACCAATTCCTTTCCAGCAATTAAATTGACCAGGGAAATAAAAGGCACCCGGATCAACCTTTTGGCAATGGCATAGGAAATTTTACTGGTCTTGTAGACCACCACCTGAGGCACCTTAAACAAGGCCGTTTCCAGGGTCGCTGTTCCTGAGGTTACTACGGCTGCCCTGGCATGATGCAAGACATCATAGGTTTGGTCAAAAACAACCTTCAGCCCTGCATCGATGGCCTCCTTGTATATTTCCGCGGGAAGGTTCTTTACGCCGGCCACCACCCAATCCACTTCATCAAACTCGGATTTTAAGGCGATCATGGTTTGGAGCATCTCACTGATCTCCTGCTTTCTGCTTCCCGGCAAAAGGGCCACCAGGTTTTGGGCCTTGAGTTCATTCTCTTGCAAAAAATTCGGATTGGGCAGGAATTTTTTCTTCTCATCTAAAAGTGGATTACCCACATAATCAACTTCCCAATCGAATTTCCTGAAAAAATCAGGTTCAAATGGCAAAATAGAATACAAATGATCAACGTATTTCTTTAGTTTATAGGCCCTGTTTTGATTCCAGGCCCAGACTTTGGGGGCAATGTAATAGTGAACAGGAATGCCATGCTTACTGGCAAAAGCCGCCATCTTCATGTTAAACCCGGCAAAATCAACCAGAATCAAGGCATCCGGCCGGTGCTTCAGCAAGTCGGATTTAATTTTATTCAGGTACCTGAAAACCCTCCTGAAGTGCAGCAACACCTCGACAAAGCCCATCAGGGCCATTTCCCGGTAATGGGCCACCAGAAAACAACCTTCAGCTTGCATGTAATCCCCTCCCATTCCCCTGAATGCTGCTTCAGGGTCTGCTTCTTTTAAGCTTCTTAATAGATTGGAGGCATGCAGGTCTCCGGATCGCTCCCCTGCGATGATGTAGTATTTCAACTGGCTTGGGTTTGTTGGTTCAGGTAAAGGTTATTCCCCATAATATTCCACAAAATTCCGGGGGGTTTCATAAAGGGTTAGCTTGTACAAGCCCCCATCTTTGACCAGGTCATCCACCAATGGCTGGAGTATCTTCCAGAATTCCATGACCAGGTTTTCACAACTTGCCATTTTCCCGCTCATAAAAGGCACATCCATATTGAGATTTTTGTGATCTACTTTGTCGATCACCTCCCGACGGATCAGGGTACTCAGTTGCTTTAAATCCACCACAAAGCCAGTATCTTCATCCGGCCTTCCCTTGATGGTGACGATCAGCTCAAAATTATGCCCATGCCAGTTTTCATTGGCACAAGGGCCAAAAACCGATTTGTTTTTCTCTTCAGACCATTTAGGATTCCACAACTTATGCGCTGCATTAAAGTGTTCTTTCCTACAAACGTGTACCATTTCAATTATCAATTAGGCTGCAAAGTTAATCAAAAAATGAAAAGATTCCCTGCTGACCCTTGCAAAACAAAATCTGCCGAAAATCTATGAATAAGCCATCTCCAAAAAAATTAAAAACTGTCATATGAACCTGAGCTCGGGTAAAGATCGTCAAAAAAAACTCAATAGACCGTCATCGGTAACCCTTTTAGGTTGACTTAGATGGTGGGGCAGTTTCGTTTGGCTAGAGATTCTCCGCTCAAAACCAGCTCTAAGCCAACCGATGGGGTATTTACAGCTCCTTTCTTTAAAGTATTACTTCTGAAGAAATATGAAAAAAAGAAGGCCCATATTTTAAATACGCAAAGAGGACTGGGCCGACAAAAAACCGAGCTTGTCCAGACGGTAGTCAGTGGCTTGTCCCGATTTCTAAATTTAAAAAAGGTTAGTTCTCGAAATAACGGTTTCTTCCCAAATTCCATCGAACCCAGGTTATGAGACCCTTGGTTTGCCGGCTTATAATGAAAAAGCAGTACCATTTCAGAAATGATACTGCCTTATTCTATCAAAAAACCTATTATCAGGCTTTCAGAAATTGCCTCAATACATAATGGAGAATTCCTCCATTTTTGTAGTACTCGATCTCAATGGCGGAATCCAGACGGGCAATTACCTCAAAATTAACTACAGCACCATCCTCTTTTTTGGCACTGGCCTGTAGTACTTTCAGGGGGCTTAATCCGTCTTTTATGCCCCTTATGGATATCTGTTCTTTCCCCGTAAGGCCAAGGGAAGCAGCAGATTGTCCTTTGGCATATTGCATGGGCAACACCCCCATACCTACCAGGTTGGAGCGGTGAATCCGTTCATAGCTTTCCGCAATCACTCCTTTAATCCCAAGCAGAGTAGTTCCTTTGGCTGCCCAGTCTCTGGAGGAGCCGCTGCCATATTCCTTACCTGCCAATACTATCAATGGCACCTTATCTTTCTGGTATTTGGCAGAAGCGTCATAAATCGTCATCTCTTCACCTGAAGGCATATGGGTGGTATATCCTCCTTCCTTTCCGGTCAGCTGATTTTTGATCCTTACATTGGCAAAAGTACCCCGTACCATTACCTCATCATTTCCCCTTCTGGAGCCATAAGAGTTGAACATGCCCTGCTCCACTCCTTTGGCAATCAGGTATTTTCCTGCAGGAGAAGTAGGTGAGAATGAGCCAGCAGGAGATATATGGTCCGTAGTAATGGAATCACCCAATTTAAGCAGGACGCGACTATTTTCAATATCGTTCGGTTCGTTTACCGTCTCCGAAATGCCTTTGAAAAAAGGTGCTTCCTTGATATATGTGGATTTATCGGACCATTGGTACACCTTATCTTCAGGTGCCTTTAAGGAACGCCACTGTTCATTTCCTTCAAAGATTTCTCCGTAATTTTTCTGGTAATCATTGGGAGAAAGCACCCTGTTGGATACCTCAAATATCTCTTCATTGGATGGCCAGATGTCCTTTAGGTAAACCGGTTCAAGGTTCGGATCGTACCCCAGGGGTTCATTGTTTAAATCTACGTCTACTCTTCCTGCCAAAGCGTAGGCCACTACCAGCATGGGCGACATCAGGTAATTCATTTTTACCTGAGGGTGTACCCTGGCTTCAAAATTTCTATTTCCTGACAAAACGGAGGCCACCACCAGGTCATTGTCCTCTACTGCTTTGGCAATGTGCCTGGGCAAAGGCCCGGAATTACCAATACAGCTGGTGCAACCGTAGCCCACTACATGAAAGCGTAATGCTTCCAGATCGTCGAGAAGTCCGGCGTTTTCAAGATAATCGGTAACAACTTTTGAACCAGGAGCCAGAGAGGTTTTTACCCAGGGTTTGACATCGAGTCCTTTTTCTCTTGCTTTTCTGGCAATTAAACCTGCACCGATCATCACACTTGGATTAGAGGTATTGGTACAGGAAGTAATGGCTGCGATCACTATGGAACCATCATGAAGGGCAAACTTCTCATTATTGAGCTTGATTACCACCGACTTTAAGCCATTTTTTAGTTTTGTCTCAATTTCAACATCGCTGTCTACATTACTCTTTTGATCTTTTACAGGCTGATTTCCTCCGCCCTCTGCGTACCACCTGCCCACATCATCTCTCTTGTCAATGGGAATATATTCCCTGCCGTGTACTTCCTTGAGCAGGTATCCGAATTTTTCTTTGAATTCGCGCATGAGGATCTTATCCTGCGGCCTTTTGGGACCGGATACGGTTGGTTCTACCGAACTCAGGTCCAGCTCCACTACCGTTGAATAATCAATTTCGTCCTCATTGGCTCTCCAAAGCATATTGGCTTTGGTATAATCTTCAACCAATTTTATCTGATCTTTCGTCCGGTTTGTCTTGGACATGTAGTCCAATGTTCTATCGTCTATGGGAAAATAGGTGACCGTACAGCCAAACTCAGGTGACATATTTGAAATGGTGGCCCTGTCCGGTACAGACAAATTATCCAATCCGGGACCAAAAACCTCCACGAATTTACCCACTACACCTTTTCTCCTTAATAATTCAGTGATGGTCAGCACCATATCCGTCGCTGTGGTACCCAAAGGCAGGGAACCTGTGAGTCTTAAGCCTACCACCTCAGGCATGATAAAATAAATCGGCTGACCGAGAAGGGCTGCTTCTGCCTCTATACCGCCCACTCCCCATCCAACTACACCTATACCGTTGACCATGGGAGTATGGGAGTCTGTGCCAACCAGGGTGTCCGGAAATACGTTTCCTTCTCTCGCAATCACCCCCTGTGCCAGATATTCCAGGTTTACCTGATGGCAGATGCCCATACCCGGCGGCACTACAGCAAAATTATTGAAAGATTTTTGAGCCCATTTCAAAAATTCATACCGCTCTCCATTTCGCTCGTACTCCACATCCACATTCCTTTTATAGGAATAATTGGTTCCAAAATAATCTACCTGTACGGAGTGGTCAACTACCAAATCCACGGGAATGAGTGGATTGATCTTTTCCGGGTCCTTTCCTTTCCTGACAGCCTCTGACCTCAAAGAAGCAATATCCACCACTGCAGGCACTCCTGTAAAATCCTGCATCAGCACCCTGGCTGGTTTGTAGGGGATATCTTTTTCGGAGGCCTCGGGCTTCCAATTTAACAGCGTTTCTATATTCTCTTTGGTAATGGCAAAATCATCAAAATTCCTTAGCGCATTTTCCAAAAGTATCCTGATGGAAAAAGGCAGTTTTTTGATCGGGTATCCTTGCTCCTCAAGGGCTTTCAAACTCCAGTATTGGAGATCCCCTTTGGAAGTAGGAAGTTTCTTTATAATTTTATAAGGATCTTTAGCCATATTTCAAGTAGGTTTAATGAAAAAAAAGATTTCAAATTGAATCAGGGTTGAAAATACCCCGTCGTTACAATATAGGTTTTTTTGCCAAATATGGAAAATAAAAAAAGCGGAAAATGCTCCGCTTTTGATGTTTTACTCCTCATTTGCTTTGTCTCTTTTTCTAAAAGCCCCGCGAAAGAACCAATGGTACCGCATGGCTTCCAGGGTTTCATTCATGCGCACCGTACCTGTATCCAGGTTGCTCATGGTGCTTTTCAAATAAGCTGCAAATTCTTCATCGTTTAATAACATGCCCAAAGTATTGTCATTTTGGGTTAGTCCTTCACTTGCGGCATTAAAATTGGCTGCGGCATTGTTTACTTCCTCTCCCGTTTTTTCCAATCCCCTGGCTGTGTTTCTAAGGCTCGCAAAAACAGTAGTATCATTGATCAAATCGTCAATCAAGCCGCCTTCCTGGTTCAGTTTATTGGAAAATTCCGCCAATTCCGAAGTCATTCTATTGCTATTGATTGCGGTACGTTCCAGGTTTTCCATCATAAGCTTGAAATCCCTGGCCATGGTACTATCGGTAAGTACAGAACCAATAATACCCTCTCCATTGGCTATCTTTTGAGTCAGCACTTTCAAGTCCTCTGTTATTGAGACCAGGTTATTATTATTTACTTGCAGGGTTTCCATCATTTTATCGGTATCCAGCGGCATCACTGCGGTAAGTCGGTCTCCATTTTCCACAGAAGGGCCATCTCCTGTTCCCCCATAAATAACGATGATTTTGTTACCAATCAGACCATCCGAGCTTATCGTTGCCTTGGAATTTTTCTTGATATAATCCTTGGCAGAAGATTCAATGTTCATTTCTATCTCTACCTGGGAATTCCCATAGAAGTTGATTTTTTTTACGGTACCGATTTTCACCCCTGAAAACCAGACATTATTACCGGTCTGTAGTCCCCCAATGTCATCAAACACTGCAAAGACCCGAATACTACTAACAAAGGCTTTTTGTTGGGCTCCCAAAGTAAGAATTCCGGTAACCAAAATGATGATCCCTATCAGCACAAATATGCCAACGGTAACCGATTTTTTATTGTCATTTCTCATTGCTTGATGAAATTATAGTCATAAAATGATTTAACTCTACCATCCTGTGCATGTTCGAATACTTCTTCAAATTTTCCCTTTGCCCCAAAGACACCGTCTAGCAATACTGCCATTCGGTCTCCTGTTACTTTGGCACATGTAAGGTCATGCGTAATGATAATTGAGGTGGTCTTGTATTTTTCATTCACCTGATTGATCAAATTATTGATATCCATACAGGTTATGGGATCAAGTCCTGCAGTAGGCTCATCATACAGCATGATCTCCGGTTTCAAAATTAGCGTTCTGGCAATGCCAATCCTCTTTCTCTGACCACCGGAGAGTTCGGATGGCATCTGGTTGATGGTGCCCAAAAGACCCACGCTATCCAGAACGTCCTCGACCAATTTATCTTTATCTGCCTTACTTAGGTTTTTGACGTTTCGTACCAGTGGAAATTCCAGGTTTTCCCTGACTGTCATGCTATCATATAAGGCGCTGGCCTGAAATGAAAACCCAATTTTAAGGCGCAATTCATTAAGCTCCCTCTGGGACAGCCCCTTGACTTCCTTTCCCAAAACCTTCACCGAACCCTCATCTTGCGTAAGCAGTCCTACCATTATTTTGATCAACACGGATTTTCCACTTCCTGATTTGCCAAGGACTACCAGGTTTTCCCCTTTGTACAGGTCAAGGTCTACACCCTTTAATACATCCAGTTCTCCAAATGACTTGACCAAATTTCTTACCTTAACTACAGTTTCTACCATTTTACAATTGTCTAAAGAAATTGGTTACCTGTAAAGAAAGTAACTCTTCGATGAAAATTAAAAACATGGCCATGACCACGGCGGAGTTGGCTGCTTTACCCACTCCTTCAGTACCTTTGGTGGAGTTGTAACCTTTGTAACAACCCACAATCCCAATGGTAAAACCGAAAAACAAGGATTTGACCATTGAAGAGGTGACATCTAAAAAGGATATGGCATCAAAAACCTGAACAAAAAACGTGCTCAAACTCACCAACTCATTGAAATGGACATTTGTAAAGGCTCCCAAAAGTGCAACAAAATCAGTGTACAAAACCAATATCGGGATCATGAATGTGCTTGCCAGCACCCTTGTAACCACCAGGAATTTAAATGGGTTGGTGGCTGAGACTTCCATGGCATCAATTTGCTCGGTCACTTTCATGGACCCTATCTCAGCGCCAATACTTGAACCCACTTTCCCGGCAGCTATCAAAGCGGTAACCAATGGCCCCATGGCACGCACAACAGCAATTGAAATCAGGGCAGGGAGCCAGGAAGTAGCCCCGAATTCGGCCAGTGAAGGACGAGATTGATTGGTAAAAACCACCCCTACTATAAAACCCGTCAATGAAATCAATGGCAGCGAGTTCCAACCAATTTGATAACACTGACGAATCACTTCTTTAAATTCATAGGGGGGAAACCAAACTTCCTGAAAAAACCTTTTAACAAACTTAAATGCACTTTCAAGTCCGATAAAAAATTTGTCGATTCGCTTCCCGATTATTTTATCTTTATTACTGGGATCACCCGCCATAAAAAGGTCGTTTTAGTTTTAATTGCAATATGAATACAAAAATCAATCCATCCTTCTAATTGGCCAAAAATTGCGCAATATTTTCATCTTTTAATGGCTTGATTAAAAAACCACTTACCTGACTAAAAGATTTGCTTTTCTCCAAATCATCCGGATCAAGGGAGGATGTCAGCATTTTTACATCCATTTGAATTCCTCTTTCCTCCATCAATTTTAAAAAAAACCACCCATCCATTTCCGGCATATTGATATCCAGCAATAACACATCAGCCGGATGAACCGATAACCATTCCAAAGCTTCATAAGGATTTTCAAAGAAGAACAATTTAAGTTGCTTGTTCACTTTAAGTAATATCCTCTTGTTGATCATGTGCTGCACCTTGTCATCATCTACAAATACTATCCGCTGCTCTTTTTGCTCCACCTCTTTTCCATTTAGGTTTTTTTCCATTAATAATTTATTCATTTTTTGAACCTCACTGTCCAGGTTATAGGCGGCGTCTTTAAGCATTACCATAGCCTTACCGCTAAGCCCTTCTTCTTCCACACTGATCAAGCCCAGGATATTCGAAACATGAGACCTGATTTTGTGGGAATTCATAAATGAAAAATCCTTCAACTGTTGGTTTTGTAACAGTAAGGATTTCGACAATTTTTGGATTTGGCTCAGAGATTTGTTTATTTCAGAGTGGTCTACCACCATCACCAACACCATGTTTTCCCGATTGCGCATAAACGGTATCCCAAACAGATCTACATACCGGGGTTCATAAAACTTGTCGATCATGACAATATTCCGGAAAACACAATTTTTCCCGCTGAGAACCTCTGCAGCAATTTTCATATCGTAAAATTGGGACCTAAATATCCTGAAGGCTTCTTCACTTTTCGGAATACCGTAAATTGAGGCTGCCATTTCATTTGACATTTCAAGCTTTTGTCCCTGTTGAGAAAAAACCCAGACGCAATTTGGTAATTTATCAAACATTTGAAAGCGGGTATCTGCTTCCAAATCCCTGATTTTGTTTACAGTACGAAAAAAGAAAAACGAATAACCAAATATAAATAGACCGGAGATAAGCCCAAAATCCCTGACAATATGCCAGGAATACTTGTTCATGGTCAGCAGGTCTAAGCTTTGCAAGAGGTAAGGTGAAATCAAAATCGCCACACTTCCTGCCAAACCAATTCCAAATACCCATACCGTATGAATGTTTGGTTTCATTTTCAAAATCAAAGACGTAAATATAATAAATAAGTCTGTAAATTAAAGCCATATCCCTACCTGCAACATATTCCGGAAAAAGGACAATACTGGCATTTTTGATGGTCTTCTGTCTGGTCAAAAGACTGATCGGGATCGAATATTTCTTCCAGGCTAAGCCTGAGCTTCTCCACATAGTCATCCCTGTATTCGGCATAATCACTCACTTCTTTTCTTTTTCCCCGACCTGTTACCTCCTGAAGGTAAGGATTAAAATCATCCTTAAAGATTTCCCTGAGATTGAACAGCGCGGGTTTGAGGGGTAAGCGGTTTTCGGGAAAATTAGCTTCATAAAGCAAGCCATAGAAAAAGGTCTGCATGGCCGCTTTATTCCTGGCGCCATCATTTCTGTCAAACAAGCTCTCTATACTTTTAAAATCCTTTTTGTCCCCCCCGGATTTATAATCTATCAACCTAATTGAATCATTAACTTTGTCAACCCTGTCGATAATTCCCCCTAAAGAAACCATGGAGAGTCCATCTGCTGTCTTTACCGGTAACGTGGCCTTGTATTTTCTGGCAGCTTCCAGGGAAATAATTTCAAACGGGACGGCTGCTGCATCCTTCTCCAACACTCCGGATAAATATTTTTGCAACACATCCCTGGCAATGGTGAGCTGCCCGCTTAATTTGACATCCTCTTTGTTTTCCATAAAATACTGACTGAGAATGGCCTTTTCGACAGCAGGAAATATATAATCCTTTAGTTTAACAATGTCGTCCGCTTCCACCCATTTGCTTTTTTTGTTTTGCAAATAACCACCGTAAAGGTTTTCCAGGGATAGGTGAACCAGGTTACCAAAAATAGCAGGATCCACCTCTTCCTGCACCTCTTCCGGCACCTCCAGACCGGCAATGTAAGTCAGATAAAATTTTAACCGGCAGTCCAGCCAAATATTGATGGCTGAAGGTGAAAATGTAATGGGCTCCTGGCCTTCGGCAATCCTATCCGTATACCTGTTCAAAAAACGCAGGATTGTGGCATTCTTTGGAATGGAAATCGGGCTGGCAGCGGTTAAATTGACCGGCACATGAATTACCTTGTCGTCTTTATTTAGCCCACCATGGTCCATTTCGATCTGTAGCTGATGGATATACCTGCTTTTTTCGCCCACCTGACCATTTGTCCCGGCGGTGGTGTAGAGCAAGTGAACTTCCTCTGCCTGATGGAGTAAACGGTAAAAGGTATAAGCATAAATGGCATCATTTTGCTCCTGCACTGGCATTCCAAATGCACGCCTCAGGTTAAACGGCACCATGGAGTTCATGCTGTTTGAAGGAGGAAAACTTCCCTCATTCATATTGCATACGATCACTCTTTTGAAATCCAGGTTTCGTGATTCCAGCACCCCCATGAGCTGAATTCCTTCCAATGGCTCTCCCTGAAAAGGCAGTTTTATTTCTCCAAAAACCTGTCTGAAGATCCGGATAAAAAATTCTACACTAACTTCTTCACCGATATCCTCTTCGAAGATATCTTTGAGCCTGTTCATTTGCTTGTAGCACTGCAGCAGATAGGTTTGCTCCATGCTCTGATCGTCCAGCCCTTCCCCCAGCTTACGGATCAGCTCCAAAACCACGTCCAACAAATTCAAGGGGGTCAATTTTTGGAAAACCAGGGCAAACAGGTCTCCTCCAACACTCAACTTTTCAGCAGTTTGGTAAATGGTATTTGTACGTGTCAGCTCTTCCACCATTTGGCTGGCAAAAAGGGGGTTAACTTCCCGGAGATAAACCATGTGGAGCAATTCCTTTACCGGCTTGTGATAGAAAAGTACCTCCCCATTTTCAACTTTTGTGTATCGCTGCAATTCAAGCACTGCCTCCAGAAAGGTGTAAACAGGTGTCTGCTTTACTGGATACCCCATGGTTACATTCACCTTATTTACCTTTTCCGGAAGTAAATTTAATATGGGAAACAGCAATTGTTCTTCAGGCAGTATCACCACAGTTTCTTCCCAATTTTCCTGCCCCTCCATGACCTGCTCCAGGAGTCCGGCCACTACATTTGCCTGGTTACTTTTCAAGGGTACGGAATAGGTGTTGATTTGGGCATTTTTCTCCTCAATTTGCTGTGGGATTTCCCCCGGAAAGGTAGGTCCGAAAACAGGATCCTTTCTGTATTCCCTGAAAAAAAGTCCTGCCTCCTGAGCGGGATCCTTCATATAATAGGCATCGATATCCCAGAATATTTCCGCACCATGGTGTTCGATAAAGAATTTTATCAAGCGCTCCTCAGTGGCAGTAAAAGCATTAAAGCCAACAAAAACATGGTGGCCCCGGGGCAGTTCCATGTCTTGCATCCCCTGCACCACTTCCCTGTAAATACCGCCTCCATAAGCCAATCCACCGCTTTTCAGCCGGGCATTAAATTGCTGGTACAGGGGATGTAGCAAATCCCAGAATTTAAGAAACTTTTTCTGGTGATACTTGTCCCTCTCTTCAAAGGAAGCCCAAAAAGCCTTGATCAATGCCACCTGTTCAGGATTTAAAAAACTCCAGTCACTGGCCAGGATCTTTTGCTCCTTGAGGTTGGTAAATAATTTTTCAGGATTTACCAAAAACTGGTCCAGGTCGTTGAAATCTTTAAGGATCATTTCTCCCCAAAAATAAAACCTGTCAAAACTTTCTTCCACCTGAGAGAGGGAAGAAAAAACCTGGTACATTTCATAAATCAGCCGCAGCTTATCTGCAGGTCTTTTCCGGCCCATTTCATAAAACAAGTCCTCAATTGTAAGTACCCTTGGCATCCAAATAGGCTTGGTCGCCAACTGACCCAGGTATTTATTGAAAAACAACCCGGCCCGGCGATTGGGAAGAATGACTTTTACACCCTTTAGTTCCCCCTCCCGTTGTAAAAGGGTGGAAGCTGTCTGTTTCAAAAAACCATTCATTTAACTGACCTTTTTAATTATTCCCGATTCAAGGTAGCAGAGATATCCTTCCACCATCATTTCATTTTCCATTTTCCTGACCAGATCCACATACCCATTTACCTGATCCTGATGCACTTTCCTTTCCTTTCCTGTCTTGAAATCGACAACCTCCACTGAATTCGCTTTATATACCAACCTGTCTGGTCTTTTACTCTCTCCTCCTGGTAGTAGAATGCCTTGTTCGGTCAAAACAGTATGTTTGCCATCAAACCAGGTACTGAATTTGTCCAACTTACACAGTTCATTAAATTGGCTTTCCAATGCAGTTTTCTCTTCAATGTCAATTCCCCCTTCAAAATAAAGGCTTTCCAGCTCCAACATGAAACCGGACATGTCTCTGGATCTTTCTATCAGGGAATGTACCAACAGTCCAAAATCTCTCTTTCTGAATAAACCGGCATCTTCAAAACTGCCAAATACCTGTTTGACCTGCAAGCTCTGTACCCAGGGGCGGTACTGCCAGGCCATAGGCTGTTTCTCATCTTCTGGCTCAGGGTATGCCCTAACAGGATGCCAGTCACCAGCTTCAAAAACCAGGTTTTCAGGGTCAAAATGGCTGCCCAGGTCTAATTCCAGACCTGGTGTTGGGGGAAGGCTCATGGCCTGAATCAGCAAATCCGATACTGTGTTCAATTTTACAGGCCCTTTGGATTCCCTATAAGGAGCCAAGCCCCATATGACCTCCTCTGCCCTGGTAAAGGCCACGTACAACATGTTCAAGTTATCCAGGTGATGCAAGAGACTTTCCTGTAAAAATATAGGGGCAAAGGCGGATTTCAACAAATCATTCCTGACCGTCAAAGGTACATTAAGGGGTGGTAGGTTTTCATCCCATTCATAAGGTGCCCAAACAATGTTATCCTTTCCGGTATCGAAAAGCTTCCAATCCAAAAAGGGCAATAAAACCACTTTAAATTGTAGCCCTTTTGACTTGTGGATGGTCAGAATCCGGATGGCATTGTGTTCCTCTGGAAGTTTTATGGTCCTTTTATGTCCTTGCTGTTCCCACCATTCCAGGAAATTACCCAAATCAGCCCGATTTTTATCGGAAAAATCATAAATGGCCTCCTTCAATCCGGACAGGTAAGCTTTCTCCTGCATGTTCTCATTGAAACCCAATAAATCAATCAGGGCTTCCAGCAAATCCATTAAGGGCAAACGCCTGAAATCTGTCATTTTCCTGGTGTAGTTGGCCCGAAGCTGCTGAAGGCTTTCTGGCATGGCTCCTTCTTGAAAAAGTTCCGGTCCCAGTTCCTCACTCCTGATCCTGGCCCAATGGATCCAGATGCTTCTTTCAGACAACTTGTCATCCTGGTCATTTATTGCTTTCAAGGCTGCCAACAAGCATTTGACCACCGAAGATTTATCTAAAAACAGAGCTTCATCCGAGAGTACCTCGTAACGTTGCTCCGGTTCCTTTTGTCCATGCATCATAAAGGCATCTGCGATTTCTGCGGCCTGCCCATTTTTTCTCACCAGTATGGCGATATCCCTTAACCTATATCCCTGTGCCAATAAGTGCTCCACCTTTCCGGGTAAGGCTGCCAAAACAAATTCTTTGTACGACTTTTCGGCTTCGGAAACAATAAATTCCAGTTTCACCTTCCCTGAAATTCCTTTTCGGGCCTGGTTTGGAGCCACGCTCTGAGAGACATCAGCATAAGCCTGCCTGAGGGTTTCCCCCAATGGAGACCCCAGGTTTACAGACAAGCCATCCGCCAGAAGTCTGGAAAGTTGGCTAAAAAGGGTATTGTTAAAATACACCACCTGCGGCAGGCTTCGGTAGTTGGTAGCCAATTTTTGAACCTCTACCCCGAATTGCCCCACATCCTTTTCCACCTGCTCCATTAGCAACCTCATTTCCCCTCCTCGCCAACGGTAAATAGATTGCTTGACATCCCCGACGATCAGGTTGGTTTTTCCCATGGACAGAGAATTGACCAGCAAGGGCCTGAAACTGGCCCACTGAAACCCTGAGGTATCCTGAAACTCATCCAATAAAAAATGCTGAAACTGGTTGCCTACTTTTTCATAAATGAAGGGGGCTTCATTATCAGCTGTAATAGACCTTAGGAAATCGTTGGTTTCTGAAATCAACAACAAATTTTCCTCATCCTTCAGCTCCACCAACTCTTTAAGCAGGTAACCAAATAATCCAAAAACATAGAGGTTTTTGGAAATGACCTCCAATGTGGTCCAGGCCTTTTCCAGTGGCTCAATTTGACTCATTAATTCTCCCAGGCCATCATGATATGCTGCCTGAATGGCGGCTGTGTTTTTACTGGATTTTGTGGACCATTTATCCGGATCACCCACTTTCTTTTTTTGGGCTTCTGTCAATTCCGGCACAGGTCTGACGGGGTCTCCCAGCTTTTCAAAACAGCGGGCAAAACTCCTGCTGCCCCCCTCAAAATCCTCCCAAACCAAGCCATGCTGTTGCCGGATTTGAGTGGCCTGGTCCTTCATTGTAATGGTTTGATCCATGATCAATTTCTTTTGTTGGAACAGGTGTTGCCTGAATTTATGTAGGTTATCGGGTTCATCCAGAAAAGCTTTGACCTCATGCTGAATCATTTTAAAATCTTCCTGAAACATCTTTGATCCCAGGTCATGAATGGGTTTTCTGATGTCCCAGGATTTTCCTTCCGTGATTTTGGCAATGGAAAAGGCCACCATCCACCGGTGAAGTTCAGGCTCATCATTTACCCGTAGCATGAGCCGGTCTATCAATCTGGCCATAACCGCATCCAGATCCATCTCCACATCAAATTTGGCCTGAAGGTCTATTTCCCGGGCAAAGGCGCGGATCACCCGTTGAAAAAAGCTGTCTATGGTACTTACAGAAAATGCCGAATAATCATGCAAAATGCCAGTAAGTACTTCGGAAGCCTTTTGGGATAATTCATGTGGTTTCAGGTCCCATTTTTCCAAAAGATCCTGATCCATTTGCTGGCTCAGGTCTACCCCACTTTTTATTCTTTTCAGCTCTTTTATTATGCGCTCCTTCATCTCCTGGGTTGCCTTGTTGGTAAAGGTTACCGCCAACACCTGCCTGAAAGCGCTCGGTTGCTCCATAGCCAATTTCAGATAGGAAGTGGTAAGGGTATAGGTTTTTCCCGAACCCGCAGAAGATTTATATATTTGAAAAGGAGACATTTGCATCTATGAAAAACTTTTGTTTTATAAAGACCAGGAAACGGAGTCCGGATCGGATCAAAGGAATGGTGTGAAGTTAAAAATAAAAATAGGGTGGGAAGAGAATAATTGGATAATTTTGTGGTATCAGACCTGACTTTGTTGTATAATCGGCAAACCAAGAAAAAACATGTTTTTTTATGTATCGCAATTATTCAGCTTCCTTATCATGCCATTCACCATTTGTCTGGTATTGACAGGTGCAGGGATACTATTTATAAACCGAACCTGGGGTAAGAAGCTGGTACTGGCCGGTTTTCTGCTTTCCTTATTTTTTTCTAACAGTTACCTCGCCAATCAGCTGATGTATAGCTGGGAACCTCCACCAAAGGCTTTCCATACACTTCCGGATTATGAGATTGGCATCATCTTAACGGGGGTTACTAATATTGAAAAAACCCCCAAAGACCGAACCTATTTCAATAAAGGTGCAGACAGGGTGACCCATGCCGTGCAATTGTATAAAATGGGAAAATTAAAAAAAATCCTCATCACGGGAGGTCTGGGATTTGATCCTTCGGATGACATTTCCGAAGCTGAATCGCTTGGAGATTTTATGGTTTGGGCAGGGGTAAAAAGATCAGACCTGATCCTGGAAACGACCGCCAGAAACACCAGAGAAAATGCACTATTTACCGAGAAATTATTAAAAGAAGAAGGGCTGTTGGAGCAACAATCCTCCTCCTTTTTATTGATTACTTCGGCTTTCCACATGAAAAGAGCAAATGCCTGCTTTGCGAAAACAGGTCTCTACCCGGATACCTTTCCGGTAGACTATTACGCAGCTGCACCAAAATTAAACTTCAAAACCATTTTCCAACCCAGCATCAATGCCATTTTAATTTGGCATATTCTGGTCAAAGAATGGGTAGGAATACTGATATACAAAATAGCTGGCTACATCTAAGGCATTTTGGTATGCAAACTAATACTTACCCCAGGTGGATGCCTTTAGTTTTGGCATGGCCCTGATGATATCACTTACGCTTATTTGTCCCAATAATGCTCCATTCTTCACCACTGGAAACCTCCTAATTCTCAGGGTTAAGAACTGATCGGCTGCATCAAAAATAGAGATATCCGGAGGCATAGTAATGACTTCCTTGGTCATGTGTTCTTCCACCGAACCGGGAAATTTTGGCGTATTGGTATATTGGCCTTTGACAATTTCCTTTAGACAATCTCCTTCAGAAATCATTCCCACAAGGTTACCGTCCTCATCCACTACCGGGGCTCCTGAAATATTCTTTTTAGTCATTGCCATTATAACATGGTCAATGGTATCGTTGGGATGAAATGTCACCAGATTGGTGCTCATATGATCGCTCACCAAAAGGGGCTGACTGCTTTTTTTGATAGGGGCCTCCCTCACCCCCTGAAAACTCTTTACCATATGTTATAGGGTTTATTGAGAAGATAATGTAATAAAAAATTCAAATAAACACAAATATCATTGGCTAAATAATGATATAACATGAAATTTAATTGGATCCATCTTTCTCCTAAAAAAATGAAAAAGCTTTAATTTATATCAAATTCAACCCAATTCATCCAGGATTGCTCTGAAGGAGCGAACAAGTTGTGGGTCTACCGTCAGCACTTTTCCTTCCATTTCTTTTATCAAAGAAAGTTTCAAACCTGTGTCCGGCAGATCCATGGTTGAATTCCTGAATTGTTTACAGGAACTGTGTACTTCCTCTAAAGCACCATATTGATTCAGCCTGGGCAGATCAGCTGGTTTTAAACCTCCACCAGGAAGGATGATGATCCTGTCCTTAGCCCAGATGTTTAGTTTTTTGATCATGTCAAAACCTGCTGAGACGGTCGGCGCACCACCTGAAGTTAGAATTCTTTCAAAACCAAGACCAATAATGGTTTCCAAAGCTGTTTTTTTATCCGGAACCAGGTCAAAAGCGCGGTGAAAAGTACAGGGTTTTCCCTCAGCCGCCTGTATCAGTCTAGCACATGCTTCCCTATTCACTTCCCCGGAGGAAGCCAAAATCCCAAATACAAAACCATCTGCACCATGCGCAGACAAAATTCCAATATCGGTTCGCATGATTTCCAACTCCGAATCGGAATACAAGAAGTCTCCCCCCCTACACCTGATCATCACAAAAACGGGCACATCCACCTGCCGTTTTATCTCCTTTAACAATCCGGCACTAGGGGTGGTACCCCCTTCACCGAAATCCGCGCAAAGCTCCAATCGGTCTACCCCATGCTGGACTGCATTTAAAGCAGCTTCCAAGGTATATACAGGAGCTTCAAAAACTATATTTTTTCTGGCCATAACTTATTTAAACCAACTTTTGGCATCAGTCAACGATTTTCCCTGCCGGTGGTGCTGGGCATAATTAAATCCGGGCCGTATGGCAAAAGCGCCGTATTCGCCGGATTTATTCAAGGCTAAAAATCCAATCTGCGTATTGTCGATGTCTTTACTCTTGGATACTGCCCTTCTGACCGCCTCTTCACATGCCTCCTGAGGCGTCCTACCCTGACGCATCAACTCCACGATTAAAAATGCGCCGCAAATCCTGATTACTTCCTCTCCCAATCCGGTTGCGGTAGCTGCACCCACTTCCTCATCCACAAACAGGCCTGCCCCGATTATGGGGCTGTCTCCTACCCTTCCATGCATTTTATATGCCAGTCCGCTGGTGGTACATGAACCCGCCATGGTTCCATTTTCATCTATGCCCACCATACCAATGGTATCATGGTTTTCTATATTTATGATCGGCTGGTATTTCGAATTTTCCTTCCAGCGGCGGTAAGCTTCTCTGGCTTTTGGACTCAGCTCTTCCTGCTCCATAGGCATTCCCTCCGATTCGGCAAAAAGTCTTGCGCCTTCTCCCACAAGCATGACATGAGGTGTATTTTCCATGACTTTCCTTGCCAATGTAATGGGATGTTTGACTTGTCTTACAAAGGCAACAGAGCCACAAGAACCATCCCCCTTCATGATAGAGGCATCCAGGGTCACAACTCCTTCCCTGTCAGGCAAGCCTTGAAGCCCCACAGACAAGTTGGTCAAATCATTTTCGGTTACCATTACTCCCTGTTCGACGGCATCCACAATGGATCCGCCACTATTCAACACCTCCCATGCTTTGTCATTGGCAGCCATGCCATGATTCCAGGTAGATAATATTTGAGGGGTGAAATGATCCTGTTTTTTTTCATCCCATCGAAAAGAACCCGCAGAAGAGGCACTTACAGCAAATGGTATTCCCGCAAAGGTAGATAGCAGGGAATGCTTAATGAATTTTCTTCTTCCTCCCATATGATTTTTGTAATAAAGGTTGTAATTGGTCAAAACAAATTGCAAACATGACAAAATATTTTCAGAAAATAGCTTGGCTTTATATATTTTTATAAATAACTTAAATTTTACTACCCAATAGGAAGGTCTTTTCATGTCCCGTTATTGGCAGGCATAAAAAAATCTTATCCAAACAAAAACAAAAGAATTTCTATTTAAAGTTATACAAATTTTTTAATGTAAGTTATAGCTAATTAATAAAATTTTTTATTAATTTGCATAAAATTAAACCAGATGAACCTAATTGACCCAAAAATAGTCCTTGAAAAAAAAGAAGGCGTTGTTGAAATTAAAAATTATATCAACAAACTAAAAATCGTCAAGGAATTATATACCCTAGGTAACAATACAGCCAACAACATCTGTCAACTGGTAGGTATCAGTTTACCGACAGTAAACCTTTTATTGACAGACCTTTTGGAGGAAAACATCGTGATTAAGGAAGGCCGGGGTCAATCCCAGGGTGGGAGAAAGCCCGATCTTTATGGGTTGGCTCCTGATTCTTTCTATATTTTAGGCATTGACCTCAGCCGGTATGGTGCCAAAGCGGCAATTTACAACACCAAAAATGAAAGGGTCACTAAAATTAAGACCGTTAAGCTGACCTTGAACAACGAGGCAAGAACCCTGGACGAAATCTACGATTTTTCCATGGAAGTAATCGCATCCTCCGGAATACCGGAAGAAAAGGTTATAGCCGTTGGGATAAGCATGCCAGGCCTGGTGGATGGTGTTGCCGGCATCAACCATACCCATTTGAAATCAGGCAAAAAGCCGCTCAAAGATCAATTGGAATCAAAATTCGGGAGAAGGGTATTTATCGAAAATGATGCCAGGGCGAAGACTTTGGCCGAATTTAAATTTGGTAATAATTATGGCCATAAAAACGTCCTTGGGATATTTGTAGATTGGGGTATAGGTTTGGGCATTATCATTGATGAAAAACTTTACAGAGGATACTCTGGCTTTGCCGGCGAGTTCAGTCATTCCCCCTTATTTGATGCCAAGGAAATCAGTTGTACCTGTGGAAAAAGAGGCTGTCTTGAATCAGTTGCTTCCGGGGGAGCGGTAGTGAGATTGGCCAAAGAAGCCATACACCTGGATAAGGATTCCATCCTTGCCAGATTATCCGAAGGGAAAGAAGAAAATCTTGATCCTTCAGTTGTGGTAGAAGCAGCATCAGCAGGTGATCAGCGGGCAATAAGTATATTATCGGATGTTGGACTGGATCTGGGCAGGGGGATTGCTATTCTTATTCAGTTGTTTAATCCTGAGCTGATTATTTTGGGTGGTGCCATTGCGGAAGCAAACCAATACATCACCACTCCCATACAACAGGCATTGAACATCTACTCTATGGCAAAACTAAGAGAAAAAACCTCCATCGAACTCTCAAAATTAGGTAAGGAAGTCGGACTCCGGGGAGCTATAGCGATTGTGAATGAGCATATATTCGAAGATACCATCAACTCACATTAGAAAATAAAAAACAGATAAAAAGATATGTTAGCAAATTACCCACTTTCGAAAACTGAAGAGGCTTTTTTTAAGGATTCAGAAACAGAAACTATCACCACAAAAATTCCTTACCTCACAGTAGATAATTTTCCAAAACTTGGATTACTTACCGCTTGCAGGTTTTTGGAATGGGTTTCAACCAACCCTGAGGGAGTTATCAGCCTGCCCACAGGCAAAACTCCGGAGTACTTTATCAAATGGACCAAGTTTTTGCTGGAAAACTGGGATAAGAAAAAGGGATTGGAATTAAGGGAGAAGTACGGTTTGAAAGATTGCAAAAAACCTGTGCTAAAAGACCTGCAATTCGTTCAGATTGATGAATTTTACCCCATTTCTTCCCAGCAAAAAAACAGCTTTTACCATTATGTAAACAAGTTTTATATAGAAGGATTTGGTCTGGACCCAAAAAAGGCCTTGTTAATCAACTCAGATGAAATACAATTGGCAGAAGGGAAATCATACAAGGAAATATTCCCGGATTCCAAAGTAGATCTATCCTTGCGGTACCGGGAGTACACCAATAATCTGGAAAGATTACAACAGGAATCCATTTACCTGATAGATCAATGGTGTGGAGAGTACGAAGCCAAAATCAGGGAAAAAGGTGGTATAGGATTCTTTGTCGGGGGTATAGGTCCCGATGGACACATCGCATTCAATACCCGGGGCACCGATATCTTTTCAACCACCCGGCTAACGGAAACCAATTTTGAAACACAGGCAGTGGCTGCCGGAGATCTGGGCGGGATTGAAATTTCATCCAATCGTCTTGTTATCACCATAGGGTTGGATACCATTGTCCACAACCCTGAAGCCGTGGCCATCATTATTGCTGCAGGAGAGGCCAAAGCCCCTATTGTCAAACAGTCACTGGAACAATCCATGACCAATGTATTTCCGGCAACTGTTCTTCAAAAATTAAAAAATGGCCGGTTTTACCTCACAAAGGGAGCTGCTTCCAAGCTGACTGACAGTGTGGATCAATATTATTTCACTGGAAAATGGAGTTTCACCAAAACCGAACGATCGGTATTGGACCTTTGTAAAAGGCTTCAAAAATACGGCCACCGGATCACCCTGGAAGACCTGAAGAATGACAAATACACCAGCCAGATTCCAAACCTGAACGAAAATACGGTTAATGAAGTCATTCAAAGCATCAGTAGCAAGATCGACAAGGGAATGGAAGAGGAAAAAAATGAGGTCCTCCTGCATACCGGTCCCCACCATGATGACATATCTCTTGGCATACTCCCTCAAATAACAAAGCAACTTCATGAGAACAGCAATGAGGCTCACTTTGCGGTGCTAACTTCCGGTTTTACTGCGGTTACCAATTCCTTCGTGATCGATACCTTAAAAAGTACCAAGAAGTTTTTGGACGAGGGACGCATACAAATGGTCAAGTTCGATGATTTTTATGAATCCGGGTTCAAATTAAAAATGGATAAAGACGTCTATCATTACCTGACCAATGTAGCATCAGAAAATGCAGAAGAGCGGTTAAGAGGGCTTTGTCACAGGGTAGTAAGAGCGATCGTTTTTACTTTTGGCATCAAGTCCACCATGCAGCTCCGGGATCAAATCAATGAAATCATTACGGTTTTGAAAAATTCCTATGATGGGGAGAAAAACCCAAAAAACATCCAAACCCTTAAAGGGATGATCAGGGAGTTTGAGGAAGAACTTGTTTGGGCGCATTTTGGCGTGCAGGTTAAGAACGTTCACCATTTGCGATTGGGTTTTTATACCGGAGATATTTTTACAGAACAGCCGGATAAGAAAAGAGACGTAGAGCCCATATTGAATATGCTTAGGGAGATCAAACCTACCAAGCTCAGTCTGACCCTGGACCCTGAAGGCAGCGGACCCGACACCCATTACAAAGTATTACAGGCAACTGCCGAGGCTGTCAGGCAATGGAGCCTGGAAGAAGACCTGAGCAACTTCAAGATCATTGGATATAGAAATGTATGGTTTAAATTTGATGCAGCTGAGTCCAATGTGATCGTACCGGTCTCTTTAGGTGACATGTCTGTTATGGAAGATTCTTTCGCCAATTGTTACCTGAGCCAGGTCAATGCCTCCTTTCCAAGCTATGCCCATAACGGGAAATTCAGCACCCTTGCCAGGAGAACCTGGGTAAACCAATTAAGTGATGTTCAACTTTTATTGGGCAAAAATTATTTTTACCAACACCATACGGCAAAAGTCAGGTCCAGTCATGGATTGATCTTTTTCCGTGAAATGGACGTAGAGGATTTTCTGGTAGAAGCCAGGGAGCTGGAGAAATCAACAGAAGGTATGTTGTAATCCTTCCAAGCGAAAAGTTATATCCGCAGGTGGAAATAATTTTCCTGCGGATATTTGCTTTTAATGTCCTCTCCTAAGCTGGGCAATAATGAATGACAGGAAAGGTAACACCGGGTAAATTTTACATCGGGTAATTCCCGAAAACACAAACAAAAAAATGAAAGCAAGCAATACGGTTCTTGGAATGGACATTGGTGGTACTAAAATCAGTTCCGGCATCATCCGTGATGGCAAAATAGCAGAAAGAATACAAAGCCAGACCCCTGCCAGTTTGCCCCAGGAAGAAATACTTGATGCTATTTCTTTACAGATTTCAGCTTACAAGAAATTTGATTTCCAAGCCATAGGAATTGGTATACCTGGCCTTGTAGATCCTATTAAGGGTATTGTTTACAACCTTGCCAACATTCCCTCTTTTCAAAAGGTAAATTTAAAATCCTACCTTGAAAATAAATTTAAAGTTCCTGTAGTGGTAAACAATGATGCCAATTGCTTTGCATTGGGAGAGTACAAATTTGGCCCGGCATTGAGCCACCGGCACGTTGTAGGCATTACACTGGGAACGGGCATTGGAACGGGCATCATCGCCAATGGCCACCTTTACACAGGACAACTTTGTGGTGCCGGAGAGTGGGGAGCAGTACCTTATCTGGACCAAACATTTGAGGATTATTGCAGTAGTAAATTTTTTAAAAATCAAAACAGGTATAGCGCCAAGAAATTATCAGCAA
Organism: Cyclobacterium plantarum; assembly: GCF_011290685.1. Taxonomy (GTDB): domain Bacteria; phylum Bacteroidota; class Bacteroidia; order Cytophagales; family Cyclobacteriaceae; genus Cyclobacterium; species Cyclobacterium plantarum. The sequence continues at coordinate 974,750 of NZ_JAANYN010000001.1, read as the reverse complement.
AAGCAAAAGAAGGAAGCCCTGAAGCCCTGCAGATTTTTAATGAATATGGCCAACACCTTGGGCAACTGATCTATAGACTCTTGCTTACCTATGCTCCTGAAGCTATCGTCATCGGAGGATCTATCAGAAAAGCCTATCCCTATTTTGAGAAAGGCATGCAAGCCATCATCAGTGAATTCCCTTACAAACCAATTTCCGGAAATTTGAAAATCTATGTTTCCGAACTGGATGATTCTGCAATTCTTGGTGCCATTTCTTTAGTAGAAGAAAATGAGTTTTTAGTTAAATCCGAAAATCAATCAGCCCCCAGACCCTCTTTGGCCTAAATTGAAGCCGGTTGATAAAACACAGCCTTTTTTGATTGGTACAAATTTTCAGGCACCCTCCTGTTCCCTGTTGAGGTTTATGGATTTATTGAATACATTTGCTTATACAAATGGATCAGCCATGGCAAATAAAATGATAATAGCTTTTATGTTATTTTTATTTCTGGCCGGAAATAAAAATATTTTAGCCCAATCTGCTACTTATGAAGCTCAAATCAAACATGAAAACCAAGAGGTGGCTTGGATGATCGACCATTTATTTTCCATCACAGAAGTCATGGTTACTGATGTGGCCACACCCCCGGGGGCTGCCAGATTTTACAGTTATTCTCTTCTGGCTGCCTATTTGGTTTTTCATAAACACAACAACATTGACCAGGACCCACTCTTGAAAAACCTGGAAACACCTTTGCCTTATCCCTTGCCAAAACCAGCTTTAGACAACGTTTCTCTCAACGAATCTTTCTCGGCAATGTATGCCATGCTGGAAGTAGGAAAACAATTGATGCCCTCTGGCAAAAACCTGGAAAAATCGCAGGAAAAACTTATTGAACAATTTGTAAAAAATAAATTCCTTAAGAAAAAGGCCCTGCCAGCAAATATCCGGTATGCCGAAGCGCTTGCAGCACTGGTTTTGCAATATGCCAAAGAGGATGGCTACGCATATCTGAGCACCTTGAAGCGGTATAGCCCATCGGCCGGTGAAGGGAAATGGTATCCCACACCACCTGCCTACATGTCTGCTATTGACCCCGAATGGAAAACCATCAGGCCATATTTCATAAAAGATGCTTCAGCTTTCAGCCCCAAGCCACCTGCTGAGTTTTCAATGGAAGAAGGCAGTTCATTTCACCAACAGGTACATGAGGTGTATTCGGTCACCAATGCCTTATCCCAAGAACAGCGGTTGATCGCCAATTTTTGGGATTGTAATCCTTTTAATGTGTCTTATAGTGGCCATATGGCCATAGGTCTCAAGAAAATTTCTCCTGGAGGGCACTGGATGGGTATCACTGGTATTGCTGCACTTAAAGCCGGGCTAGACCTCAAAAGCAGCATCTACATCCACACACTCGTCGCTATGGGGCTTCATGATGCATTTATCAGTTGCTGGGATGAAAAATACAGAAGTGACCGCATCAGACCCATTACCGTGATCAATGAATACATCGACCAAAGCTGGAGGCCCATCCTGCAAACACCGCCTTTCCCGGAATATACCAGTGGTCATAGTGTTATTTCCAAGACCAGTGCCATCATCCTTACTTCATTTTTTGGTGATAACTTTAGTTTTATAGATACCTCCGAAGTTTTTTTTGGTCTCCCGGAACGTTCCTTTGATTCATTCCTGCAGGCTTCGGATGAGGCCGCCATTTCCAGATTGTATGGGGGCATTCATTTCAGGGATGCCATTGAAGTAGGTATGGAGCAGGGGGAAGCAATAGCCCACTACATCCTGAACAAAGTCGATTTACCCAAAGATATACTGCTTACTGCAGATCAGTAAAATAATTTCCCTACTTAACCCCTCTTTGGTAATATAAAAGTGTATTTTTTATATATTCAGGAAAAATCATTTTATTCCAATGAAAAGAAGAGATTTCCTTCAGGCCACTGCCCTGCTGGGTGGAGCCTTGACCCTTCCGGCAAAGGGATACCCAAATCTATTACCTGCAAAGAAGCCTAAGCAGGTGTTGGTTATCGGAGCGGGCTTATCCGGACTTGCTGCCGCCTGCAAACTCAAAAAAGCAGGAATAAAGACCACCATCCTGGAGGCCAGAAACCGGGTGGGTGGTCGGGTATTTTCGCATCAACCCCTTGATTCCCTTACCGTAGAGATGGGAGCCGAATGGGTAGGTACATCCCATAACAGGGTAATCGAACTCTGCGAAGAGTTTGGCCTTGAGCTTTTCGATAACCGGTTTGAAACGGATTTGATCTACCATGGAAAGCATGAAAGCGTTGGAAATTGGAGCCTATCCCCTGAAATGGAAACTTTTTGGAGTAATAAAAAGGCATATTGGGAACAGCTTTCCAGCAAAGAAAAAGAGAAAATGGATCGAATGGATTGGTGGAGATTCCTGTCCAGAAAAGGCTTTTCTGACAGGGACATTGACATCAGGGAATTACTAGACAGTACTGATTTTGGCGAATCGATACGCAAGGTATCTACCTATTGTGCATTGGCAGAATATGCCGAAAGCAGTGAAAAAAACGAAATGGACCTTAAAATTAAGGGTGGAAATGACCTGCTTCCCAAAAAAATGGCCGAATCCATTGGCAGCGATTCGATTCTGTTGGGTAGAAATGTTTCGCTGGTAGAGCAATCCCGTGACGGTGTGAAGCTGACTTGCAGCAACGGAGAGGTGTACCTGGCCGATCAATTGATTTGCACAGCTCCAACCTATATGGTAATGAAGATCAACTGGCAACCTGGCTTGCCAACGGCCATGACCGATGCATTAAATGGTTTGCAGTACGCCAGAATCGGGAAATTTCCGGTGGTATTTTCTGAACGTTTTTGGGGAAGGGAAAATTTTGACTGCCTAACCGACGGCGTTGGACATTATTTTTACCACGGCACCAAGGACCAGCCGGGTCAAAAAGGCGTACTGGTGGCCTATGCCATCGGTGATAAAGCAGAAGTATTGCATGCGCAGCCCAAAGAGGTCCGACTAAAACTTATACTCGATTCGCTTCGGCCTGGCTTTGGCGACCTCAGCAAGTTGGTGGCAGGAGAAAGCAGCTATTACTGGGGAAAGGATCAATATTCCTATGGGGCTTATGCCCAATATGGAATAGGACAATGGTTTGATCTGATGCCTGTGCTCAAGAGACCCTTCAAATCTGTATATTTTGCCGGAGAACATTTGGCAGAATGGCAGGGATTTATGGAAGGAGCCATAAATTCAGGAGAGGAAGTTGTGGAACAAATGCTTTCCTGAGTTAATTCGTTTGAAATTTCAGGGGTTCAAAATCAATTTCAAACCCTTTTCCTTTTGGGGAAGCGGCCATCGGCCCAAGCTGTAAAGAAGCGCAGGGAGGGAAAAAAGCCAACCGAAGCAGCTGAAATCGAACGCCATCGGTACTGAAGAAAATTTCCACATGGTCTTTCCCCCGCTTAGCCTGAATCCAAAAGTTTGAAGGGATTTCCTGTAGGTCCAAGACAGACCAATCGGAAAAATCTCTGGTCACCACAACACTTGCCTTGGCAATTCCATCTACATACTCAATTCCTGCCTTGATCCAGTTGGCATCATCAAGACGGAGCATAAGACCTGCCTGATCATAAAGGTCCCGGTATTGCCCCGAAAATTCAAGCTGACAGGTAAATTGTCCCTCCAATTCTTTGTAGAAAAAGTGACCGTCATTTTTGACAAAGTCATAATGTGTAATGCGCCAAAAATCGCTCTTCCTATCGGTTGTCCACCGAAGCCTTGATTTATTTATAGACCATTCCCGGGGTTCATTCAGCCATTGAAATCCCTCCCAACTATTCTCGGACATGCTTTTTAAATTTAACCATCTGAACCTGGTAAAATGCCTGAACTCATGAATAAACAAATGCACTTTTGAGCCATTTCTGTCTCCACGAAAACGCACCTGGCCACTGCCCTACTCGCTTTATCTCCTCGAACAAACTCTCAAATTATTTCACAGATTCAGCCGTTGACCTGGTCCTATGATGAGTGCTTCATTAAGGGGGCTTATTGGTTTTTTACTGTCTTGTTAAAGTTACCTCAATTTCCTGGTAGTACAAAACAGTCAACCCTTCAAATCCGGAATCCGTACCTACAATCAGCCATAGGTTTCCCTCCTCATCGGCCAGAACTTCCTGTGGCCGATCCATATTATCGCGGGATATAATCTCGTATACAAAATCATCCCCCGCTATACCAATGGTTCCCAGACCATACATGTCCTGACCATCCTGGGCTTGATTCCCTTTATCGATATTCATTCTATGGTATGTAGTCTGCGCCTCCTCAACTGGCTCCGGAAGCGGTTCATGATTTACTGCACCGGCCTTTAAAAAAACAGAACCGCCAGGGCTTCCACCTATGCCAACAGAATTCTCAGGATAGCTGGAGGCAAGTTTAATGTTAAAAACCACCTCATACCTTCCACCGGGCTCCAATCCCGAAATTTCCTTTTTAAGGAACATGAATAAATCATCACTCCGGTTTTGCCCCTGAATTTTTATGGCCTGACCAGTTTCTCCTGTTTCCTCCGGCAAATCAGCCAATTCAACCCCGAGTTCATAACTATCCAATCCATCAACCGGCAAATCAGCAAATCCTCCGGCCCAACCCTTCATGTCGGAATCGAAACTGTCTGAAATCACCTTTATATCTTCCGCGGGCCGAGTGTCATCTTCTACACAGGCCATAGTTACCGATATCAAGACCAGAAATAGTCCGATCCTTTCAAATAAAGGCTTCATAAAATACAACTGCTTTTTCCTGAATATTAATTTTTCTGTACCTTTCATGTCTTTATAATTGTTTGTCAATGGTCACATGCCTGCTGTTAGGCAGACAGGGTATCTTTTTCCATTATAATTATCATTGCCCTGCGTGTTTAATGATTATTTTAATTTTGTTGTATTCAATATTTTTTATTTTTTTTCCATTGGCCTAAATATTTCCCTTACCCGTAATCCTGGCAAACTGTCCCAGCTACCGGGAGACGCTTTCATTCATTATAAACCTCACCCTATATGACCTTCTCTACATGTCCGATTTCATATATATTTGGCCTTAAAGGTTAAATCGGTTTTTCCATACAACTTCAGATTCCCATTCGATAGCTGGCAGGATTGAATGCTTCGAAGTTCATCTATCAAGGATAAAGAAAACTGGCTATTGCAACATTGCTGGTTAATGTGCTGTATATTCCCGAATGTAATACTTTGGTTACCTGCCTGGTACCTATACAGACCATAAACCTTTGTTGCCTCGAGCTGAACCAGAAAAATGGAATCGTTGACAAACTCCAGATAGTACCGTGGACCCTTTAACAATCTTCCTGAAGCATCCCCCAGTTTGGTTGGTACAAATTCCCAAGTGGACTGAGCCAGGGATACCATTGGCCTGGGTGTTTTAGTCCATCTCTCCTTATATGGAAAAATTAGGGCCAGCAAAAGCAAGGCCCAGATTATGGGAATATAATATTTTGTCATCATCCATTTTATTATTTAAACTCCTTCCAAGGATTCCAGGACCCCTTAAAGCACTCTTCAATACAAGTGTTTTTTCGAATGGAATCCACAGACAGGAAGTCTGGAACCTTTATCTTCATTGACGCAAAAATCAATCCGATTGCTACATATTAATGGCATGATTTTGGTCAACTTAACAGACTGTAACTAATAATAAAAAAAATGATACTTGTACAACAACATCCAACCAACCTTCCCCTCCTGAACCTTACTGGTGACAAGGTGGACAAAAGATCCAATAGAAAAACGCCTGGAACATCGGGAGACGGTCCTCGGCCACCAAGAAGAAATGAATATCCGGATCAGGGGAAAGACAAACCCGAGGAAAAAAAGAAAAAAGAATGAAACCGAAAATGAGTTTCTATTTCCCCGGAAATAAAGGGATCGTAACCCACCCTTCAGCTACAAGTCCTGCTGAAAGGAAGGTAAAGCAGGGAAAAGGGTGAACTGGCTTTAAGACTCAATTCCATTCAATCAAGTTGGCCAAGCGACCATCTCTCCCACTACTATAGCTATTTGCTACTTGTCCTGTACATTAATTGTGCGGGGACAAACGAATATACGTACGCAATTTGCTTTCCTTCCGGACCTCTTTTCATACTAAATTCCAAATGGTCTTAAAATACCTCTATAGAATCAAATAAGAATGGATTAAAGCCAGATTTTGGTGGAAATTGCGCACGCTTAATTGACATCAATCACCATTTTACCGAGGGATACCACCACTTTCAACAAGCGGTCATGTATGTTTTTTCTGGAGGTGGCGTAGGATTCCTTGTTGTAGCAATCGGTAAAATCGCTCAGGTGAAGAAAAAGTTTTTCCCCACCGTCAGTCAATTCCACACTGATTTTAAGGCCACTGGAATACTCCAATTGAACCATATCCATCTGCCTGAGTTCAGGTTCACTTTTCCGGCCTGTCAGCTTATTAAAAAATAGTTGCTTTTTGTAATCCGATATGCTCACCAACTCCTCGTGCATGGCATCAGAGGGTGGTTTGTTTCTGAAGCGGTCAAATATTTTTTTGTTTTCTCCTTCTGAGGTAATATTAAAGGTTTTCTCACCATACAATTTATACCTGATCTGAAGGTCTACATGAAAATCATACAGGCTTTTTTCTTCCCCTTTAAGTTTTTTTACAAGGGAATGAATAAGATCAAACTGTTTTTCAACGTTAGCATCTTTATCCAAATCCATGATGACATGATTTTTCTCATCGAAGGCTAGAAACTCCTGAATACCATCATCCATGCTCATGATCTTTTCCTTAAGGTCATCATAGCCGGCATGGGATTCTTTGTAGGCCCCATTATTTTTGGTAATGATTTTATCGATTTGCTGGGAAAGGACGATACTTTTGACCACAAGTTTGGTCTTATCGACATCCATACCTGGATATCCATCACCAGCCAAAAATGCGTGAGCAAACAAAGCGGCCTGTTGATGGGCATTGAATACCAGAAACCTTCCTTCGGGATTGGGATAACCAATAATGGTTCGTTTCAAATCATGGTCAAAGCCCAAAACAAAGTCAAAATCCTGTCCCTTAATCTTCTCCAATGCGGGCAATAAAAACTTATAGTTCATGTTTTCATCAGGAAATTTTTCCGGATCATAAAACAAAGTTTCCAAAGGGCACTCATTCACAAAACTGGCACCTTTTGCAGGTTCAGGCAGGTAAATCAATCCCTTGGGCGTAACATTAACATCAACAGGCTGGTCGTTTTCCATTGCTTAACTTTTTTCAAATTTGAGTATGTACTTAGTTCATGTACATTTCCGAAGTGCTGGCCCGGAAAATTTTTCATTTTTCTCCTGAATTACCGGGCGGAAGGAATAATATTCAAAATTATGTTTTAAAAAACCACAAAGCAAGTATGAAACCCAACCTTTCTGAAATAATCGCTATTTCAATCAAAAATTTAATCAGGATTGGCCTAAATGGAATAATCCAGCAGCCTCCGGTACAAAGGTTCACAGGTAGCCAGGAGGGGGAGCAAATGCCCAGGCAGGGGTTCCCTTTTTTCCTGATACGGCTGGAAACCAGTAGAATTGTGCACATTCTGGTACCAATACCTGGCCCATACCCCATCTTCCGGAATAGGACCGGCCTTCCATTTGAGCATCTGCTGATCATAGGGTATTTCACAAGCCTCACACAATTTAGTGATTTGACCCTCAGTATCCATTAAGAATTTTTTGGCATCCATTACCAGACAAGGGTACTTATTGCCCTTAAGGTATTGGAGCAAATCCCATTGCATGGCATAGCCAATATCCTCCATGACCGGTTTTTCTATAATTTTGGAGAAGGACAAAAGCATTTCCTTGGGATCTCTGGTCAAAATAATATTGATGCCATTTTTCATAAACGACCAATCTAATCCAATCAGGTGATGGGTCATATTTTTAAAAAAGACAATGGGTCTGTCAAATTCTCCAAGCATGTGTTCCACCACTTTTTTGCCATCATTTTCCATCCGGGCCAGGATTTCGTTTGCTCCGGGGTGATAGGGTTTTGAAGGTGAAAGCTTCAGGTAGTGGGCATATAGGGGTTCGTCTTCAACTACCGTATCCTTTCTTTGGGCAAAGCCATACATCAAGGCTGTTGAAATATTTCTTGGTCCGGACCAGAGGAAAAGTCTTTTGGGGTATTGCAGTTTACTCATGATTGGATTTCTTTTTCTATTAAACTTTCATACCCCTTTCTAAGCTGCTTTGTCAGAGGCCCTGCCTCCTGCTTTCCTATTGGCTTGCCATCGATTTTAATTACAGGAGTAAGTCCGCCAAACGTTCCGGTCACGAATGCCTCATCGGCACCATAAACGTCAAACAGGGAAAAATTCTTCTGATGGCAGGTAATCCCATGTTTTTCGCATACACGGATGATGTTTCCTCTTGTAATGCCGTTCATGCAATACTGGCCGGTGGAAGTCCAGACTTCTCCGTTTTTTACCATAAAAAAATTAGTCGCATTACAGGTGGATACAAAACCGTGAATATCCAGCATCAGGGCTTCGTCGGCCCCGGCTTCTATGGCCTGTATCAGGGCTTGTACCTCGTGAAGTTTGCTATGACAGTTTAGCCTTGGGTCCAGGTAATCCGGAGACCCTCTCCTGATGGTACTGGTAAACAGGCTGATGCCCTGATTTTTACTTTCATCTGCAGCTTGTTTATGCTCTGCAATGATCACCAGGTTGGGCCCGGAAATGGTGAGTCTGGGATCCTGGGATGGGGTTGCCTTAATTCCACGGGTCAGCATCACCCGGACATGGATATGGTCTTTCATCTCATTGATGGCAAGTGTTTGACGGATTTGATCCATCAGTTCTTCCTTACTGAATGGAATGGCTATACCCACGACTTTAGCCGATTGCCACAAGCGGTCCAGGTGCTGGTCTATAAAAATCAAGCAGCCTTTATGGACGCGAAAAGCCTCCCAAACTCCGTCACCTACCAGATATCCACTGTCAAAAACAGAGATTTTTGCTTCCTCTCTGGGAAGAAACTCCCCATTTACAAAGATCTTTACCGACTTATTTCTTTCGTCTTGCTTTGCCTGATGTGTCCCCTTAACCATAGATTTAATTTTGTTTAACTAGATTACATACAAAGACCCCGGCAGGAACCTCAAGACAAATATGGCCTATCTTGCCCAGGTTTAACTGTGTTGATCGAGGTTTTTTGACGTAAAATAATCGAAATAGCAGGAGCTTCTGAAAACAGGAGATGAATCCCATTCAAATGCTCAACAAATACTTTTTAAACTCAAGGTAATCGTTCTCCATTTTATCCACCTTCTTTTCTTTTTCCATAAAAGCCTGTAAGCGGTCGGGAAGATCTAGCCTGATGGACAAGGTATCTTCCACTACATTCCGGAATTTTCCGGGATGGGCCGTCTCCAGAAATATCCCCGTACAGGGAGCAGGCTGAGCTCCCATAAAATCTTTCAGGCCCAAATAGGCCACAGCACCATGTGGATCCATCGTGTAACCGGTTTGGTTTTTTACCTTCAGCATGGCCTGGCGGGTCATGTCATCGGTATAAAAATACCCTTTGACTTTTTCCTTTAATTGGGATTCATCGTTTCCAAAAAGGGCCAATAAGCGGTAAAAATTACTGGGATTCCCTACATCCATACTGTTACTGATGGTTTGAAGAGAGGGTTTTGCCATAAAATTCTCCCCTTGAAGGTAATCCGGTACTACTTTGTTGATATTGGTTGCAGCCACAAAATAGGAAATGGGCAACCCCATTCTTTCCGCCAGTATTCCTGCTGCAAGATTTCCGAAATTTCCACTGGGAACGGAAAACACCAATTCCCTTTCCTTTTTTGGTAACCTGGAATAAGCATAAAAGTAATAAAGGCATTGGGGAATCCACCTGGCAATATTGATCGAGTTGGCAGATGTAAGTAACATTTTGCTGTTCAGATCCGGGTCGAGAAAGGCTTGCTTGACCATTTTCTGGCAATCGTCAAATACACCGGCCACTTCAATTGCCCTGATATTGCCTCCCAAAGTCGTGAATTGTTTTTCCTGCAGCTTACTCACCTTTCCCGAAGGATAAAGAATGATCACTTCTACCCCATCCACCCCAAAAAACCCGTTGGCCACTGCACTTCCCGTATCACCGGAAGTCGCCACCAAAACTTTCAAGTCCCGCTTATCCTGGAGCATACTCATCAATTTGGAACAAAATCTGGCACCGAAATCCTTGAAAGCAAGGGTAGGTCCATGAAACAATTCCAGACTGTAAACTCCCTCCTCCACCTGTACCAGTGGGGCATCAAAGGTCAGCGTGTGGTCCACCAATGAATTGATTTGTTGCTGGCTAAGGTCGTCAGAAAAAAGAGATCCGATGATTTCATAGCCCATCTCCCTGAAAGAAAGTCCAGGCAAGCGGTCAAAGAAATCAGCAGGCAATACCGGTATTTTCTCAGGCATGTACAAACCCTGATCGGGAGCAAGTCCTTTGATGACAGCCTCTTTTAAATCAACTTTATAATCTGCGTTATTGGTACTGTAATATTTCATTGCAAAAGTAACCCAAGGGTAATAGGATGTTAAATCTCTTCTTCGATAATATAGGCACCGCGCGTATTGATGGCGGAAACGTAAAGATCTATGGGGAGCTGCATTGTATCAAATACCTGTTGGGCTAAGCGGCTGACCTCCCAGGCTATCTCCTCAGAGGGAGATAAAATAAAAATGGTGGGCCCGGAACCGGAGATGCCGCAGCCCAGCGCACCGGCAGGCTTGATCCCCTCCTTGACCTCATCGTATCCGGGTATCAAAACCGAGCGGGAGGGCTCAGCGATAACATCATTCAGCGATCTGCTGATGAGTGCCATGTCCTCCTGAAACAAACCGGCCACCAATCCGGCAATATTCCCGGATTGGGTGGTGGCATCCTGCAGGGATACATTTCTTCTCAACACACTCCTGGAATCAAAGGTATTGAGTACCAGGTGAGGGTGCACCAGCGTACAGTACAATCCCCTGGGTACATGGAGGGGGATGACATCCAAAGGATGATATTCCCGGATCAAAACGAACCCGCCCAAGAGTGCGGGGGAGACGTTATCGGCATGAGCCGCACCACAGGCAATTCGTTCTGATTCCATCGCAAAAGGCAACAAATCCTTTTTTTCAAAAGGGTTTCCCAGCAAGGTATTGGTGGCCATCAATGCAGCTACTGCACTGGCAGCACTAGAACCCATTCCGCTTCCCAAAGGCAGGCCCTTAAAGAGTTCTATCTCTAGTCCTCCTTTAAAATCAAGTTCTTTCATCATGGCCATTATGGCCACACTACAGGTATTTTTTTCCGCTTCATAGGGAAGTTTACCTTTATCTCCTTCAATTTTGGTAACCCTGACACCGGGTTTATCAGAAAGGGTCACCGCTACTTTATCCCCTAAGTCTTCCACTGCAAAACCCAAAATATCGAAGCCACAGGAAACATTGGCTACGGTAGCAGGTGCGAAGGCGGTCACTTTTTGCTTTTCCATCTTACCTTGAATAATTACCTAACCTGATGATGTCTGCAAAAACTCCCGCTGCGGTGACATCTGCGCCCGCACCTGGTCCCCTGATGATCATGGGGAATTCGTGGTACCTCTCTGTGGTAAACAAAATCATATTATCGCTTCCCACCAGAGAATAGAAAGGATGGTTGCTGCCCACTGATTTCAAGCCCACGGTAGCTTTTCCGTTTTCCAAAACGGCCATAAACCTAAGTTTTTCTTTCTTTTTATCGGCTTCTGCGAGTAATTGCGTAAAGTGGCCATCATGAGAAGCCAGCTTTTCCAGAAATTCTTCTACCGATTCAATATGGGCACAATCCTCCGGCACCATACTTTGTACGGATACATCCTCAAAATGTAATTCCTGTTCGGCCTCCCTGCCCAAAATCAATATTTTTCGGGCTACATCCATTCCGCTCAGGTCATCCCGGGGATCAGGTTCAGTGTAACCTTTCTCTTTTGCCTGAGCCACTACCTTGCTAAATGGAATTCCCTTACTCAGTTCACTAAAAATATAATTCATCGACCCACTCAGTACTCCTTCAATTTTGAGGACTTTGTCCCCGCTTAATATGAGGTCCTGAAGGGTGTTGATTACCGGCAATCCTGCCGCCACATTGGTTTCGTATAAAAATTTGATATTTCGCTGCCCGGAAAGTTTCTTTAATGACTTGTATTTTTCCAGCGAACCCGAGTTGGCTTTTTTATTTGGAGTAACTATGGCCACTTTAGATTCCAACACCCTTTCATAGGTATCTGCGACTTCCTGACTGGCAGTACAATCCACCAAAACAGAATTGGAAAAATTCATGCTGTTCATGGTATTCAAAAACACGGGGAGGTTCATTGGCAGATCCTTTTCAGATGGCACGGGAACAGTACTCAGGTCAAAGCCGTCTTCATCAAAAGCCATAAACCTGGAATTGGCCAGGCCGTGGATCTTGATATCCAGCATGTATTCTTCCTGCAATTTGTTCAATTGGCTTTGGATCATTTTTATCAGGGTTTTGCCAATTAGCCCTACACCCACCAAAAATACGTGCAGTACTTTATTGTCTGACAAAAAGAAAGCTTCATGCAATGCATTCAAGCCTTTTTGAAGATCCGATTGTTTGATTACAGCGGAAATATTCAATTCAGAGCTTCCTTGTGCGATGGCTGAAACATTGATATTGTTTCTCCCCAGGGCCTGAAACAACCTGCCACTGGCACCGGGGTAATGTTTCATGTTTTCACCTACCACAGCTATCACTGCCATGTTGGGCATGATCTGCACCTTGTCCATCTCACCTGCCAGAATTTCATAATGAAACTCCTTCTCCAGTACTTCTCTAGCCACTTCTGCATCTTCGCTTTTGATAGCGATACAAATGCTATGCTCGGAAGAAGCCTGACTGATCAGTACCACATTAATGAGCGACTGGGCCAAAGCACCAAAAACCCTGCTGCTTACCCCTACTACTTCCACCAATCCTGAGCCCTGCACATTGAGCAGGGAGATCTGGCTCAGTGAGGAAATGCCCTTGATCAGCTTGTTGGTTTCTGAAGTTTCACATATGAGGGTACCTTCATCCTCTGGTTTGAAAGTATTTTTAATGTAAATGGGCACCTTCCTTTTCATGGCAGGCTGCATGGTAGCAGGAAACACAACCTTCGCCCCAAAATGAGAAAGCTCCATGGCTTCGCTATAGCTGAGCTGTGGTATGGTAATGGCTGAATACACCAATTTGGGATCCGCTGTCATGACGCCTGAAACATCCGTCCAGATTTCCAAAACGTCAGCCTTCAGCGCTGCAGCAAAAATGGCCGCTGTGTAGTCCGACCCACTTCTTCCCAGAGTAGTCGTCTCTCCTTTATCGGTGGATGCAATGAAGCCGGTGATAACTGACAGCCCCTTCTTTTTGGAATAATAATCATAGATCAACTGATTGGTGGTGGGAAAAACTACTTTGGCATTACCAAAGCGGTCGTTGGTACGAATCACATCTCTTGCATCAACAAAATGCGTGTTGAGCCCACTCTCTTTCAAAGCCTCCGCCATGATAAAGGCAGAAATCCGCTCTCCAAAACTTACTACATAATCTGATGTTCGTGGCGAAAACTCCTTGATCAGGTAGATACCATGATAAAGATCCTCCAGTTCATTGAACCTGATTTTGACATATGTCAGTACTGCAGATTGCTTTTGAACCGTTATCAGGTTTTTGACCAATTGAAGGTGTCGCTTTTCCATCGAAAGCAACAGGGGCTGATAATCCGGATCATTCTGCTTGGCCAGCTCTGCACATTTCAATAAATCCTCCGTAATTCCACCAAAGGCTGAAAAAACCACAGCTATATCATCTTTTTGGGACGATCTTTTAACAATGGAGAGAACATTTTTTATTCTTTCCAAATCAGCGATTGACGAACCTCCGAATTTTAATATTTTCATTGTTATTTATTATCGGTTAAAATGTAATCTTTGAGATCTGCAAAAGACCTTTTGGTATTGGGATAATATGGATCAAACACGGGATTACCCCGTAATGCCCGTAATGAAAGTGGTGCTAATACGGCTAAAAAATAGACTGCAGTATGCTACCCGAATAGTTTCGGTAATGGAAAGATTTGAAATAATTTTTACTGCGAAAACCATGATTATTTGTTTGAAGGGACAATTCTAAGGACAAATTTTATATATCACAAGTTTTTTTGATTAGAAATACCCGGCTGCCCTCAGATAAAAACCTGATTGCCAAACCAGAAAAGTAGGACCGGAACCCGGAGTTTTCCTGGTTGAGACAGAGCCTCTGCCACAGATTCAGCCTGGCTTTGATCACCTTACTTTCAGACCCTGAATTCCAAGCCCTGCCTTCTGGCAGAGAAAGAAATAACCGGAACGAAAATTGTCTAGAATTCTTCTATCACCCCACCGATGCTTTCCTTTACATCAATCTTATCGGGATCACCTTTGTATTTTATTCTCCCCCGGGTTGCCGCCGTCCCTGTAAGAGACTCCAACACTTCAAATGTGCCATATGCGTTGGTATTGGTCCTTACATGAGCATTTTTTACGATCAGGTTTTCCCCATCTATTTCCGCATTGGTAAAGGCATTGTAATCCAATTCATCTGCACTTCCTTTCACATACATTTTGGAATTGGTCTTTGCCTCCAATTTCAATTCACCGGCTTTTACTTCTGCTTCCAGGTAGCCATTGGTAGCCACTGACAAACTGACGGTCTTGCTTTCCAGGGGATCCCTGATAAATGCCCGGGCCCCGGTTTCCACTTCTACCACATCCAGCTTGGTATAGGTCACCTTTACCTTTACCGAGCTGGATTTTGGATTGGACCCAGAGACCTTGATCTCAAGTTTCCTTTTGTCCACATCTGTCAAAATCTCACCCAATCCGATCCCTGAAGCGGTGATTTCTATTTCATGTTGATCTCCCCGAACAAACTCGGCTTCAATGGAATTGCTCACCAATACCTGATCAAATGCCTTCAAAGTTCTGGATTCAGAGGCTGTCTGAGCCTGAACCCATGTAAAGGATAACAGCAGCACAAAGGCTAAGCACAAATTTTTCATATCAGTTATTTGGTTAATTGATTTTTGAATTAATATACGCCACCGTATAATTTAAATGTCATGTTTCTGAGCGATACATTGCTGGCTGCATAATGCATGGCTTCAGCTATTTCAGATGGTTTTACCCACTGCCCATGATCGGCATCCGGCATGGACTCCCTGTTTTGAGGGGTGTCGATGATGCTGGGAACAAATACATGGGACCTGACTTTGAAATCAGAAGTCTCATTGGCAGTAAATTCAGCCAAATCTATCACCAGGCCCTTGCTCAAAGCGTATGCCAGGACGTCCTTCCCCTCGTTGGGTTGAAGGGCAGGTTTAGCTCCTACAAAAAGAAAAGTGCCATTATTGGCCTTTTTCATCATGGGAAGAAAATATTTTACCATATTAAAGGCGCTGAAAAAATTCAACCGAATCATTTTCTCCAGGTCTCTTGAGCTGGTCTCCTCTATACCCCCCATGGCAAAACCTCCCACGAGCAATGCCATGCACTCCAGTTCACCATATTGCATCTGGTATTCTTTACTAAATTCCTGCACTGAATATTCGTCGGTAACATCCACCTGGTATACATCATCCGCATCCTCCACCTCATCCCCGCTATCAGGCTCGATAATGGCAATCACTTTAAATCCTTCCCGCTTGAATTTGGCCACAACTGCTTTTCCCAGATTTCCTGCACTTCCCGTGATGATAATATTTCTATTCATGCTATTGTTTAGTTTGGTTACAATCCGATACTTTTGCATGACAAATGCAAAAACATAAAATTAATATTTATTTTTAAGAAACATGGTGGAATTAGGAAAAAGCAAGATTGAGGCCACGGAAAGACGAAAACGAATTGTTTTTGTGATAAAGGTGCTTACCTACCTGGTTTTGGTATTCCTCAGAGAATACCTGGACTGGAAAAATGAACCTTTGCTCATCCGGTTGACTCCTTTAATGGATGCACTGTCTCTGCTCCTGGCCGGAAGTGTGCTGATTTCATTGGGCCGGTTATTCTTGGTTCGGTTTTACCTGAGAAAAAAGAAATCCGACTCCCTGCACAACAATTTTGTTCTGGGCATCAATTACATCGCCAGCATGTTGAATGTAATTGTTTTTCTATTTGCCATCATGATCTTCATTCAGATCAAACCTTCAGAATTTCTGGGTAGCATCACTTTGGTGGCCGCCGCCATTGCCTTATTGTCCAAGGATTACATTACCAACATGATCAATGGTCTGATCATCATGTTTTCTGACCAGATTACCCTTGGGGACTATATACAAGTGGCAGAACATAAGGGTAAAATACAGGATATCACTTTATTGAATGTGGTGCTAACCAATGATGACAGCGATTTGGTCATGGTGCCCAACAGCCTGATCCTTGCCTCTCACATAATCAATCACAGCAGGCAGAGTGTAAGGCGGTTAACTTTCGAATTTGAACTTAAAAATCAGGCTGGTCTGAACGTGGACCAGACAGAGCAAAAGCTTAAGAATGCCATTAAACCCTTTGGGCACGAGGTAAAATTACATCGCATAACACTTAAAGCGCTTGAAATACATAAGGATATCGTAAAAATGAAGCTTCAGGTCCAACTCAACACCAATTCTAAAGAACAGGAAAAGAAAATCAGAAGAAGCATCAATCAAAGCATTATTGATTTGGGGCATGAATAAAACAAACTTCTTTGACCTGGTATATCAGGTAGTCAGGCTGATTCCAAAAGGCAGGGTCAGTACTTATGGAGCCATCGCAAACTACCTTGGAAGTAAAGGCAGTGCCAGAATGGTCGGCTGGGCCATGAATGCAGCCCACCAACACAAGAACATTCCTGCCCATAGGGTAGTCAACAGGTTGGGGCTGTTGACAGGTAAATCTCACTTTGCCGATAAAGACCAAATGCAAAGGCTATTGGAAAAAGAAGGTGTTCGGGTGATCAAGGACCAGGTTCAGGATTTTGATATACTTTTTTGGGATCCCAATCAAAACCTACTTTTATAAGGATCCAGGTAATGCCATATTTTTCAGCAAACAGGTAATTTTTTTTAAAAAAATTATTTAAACGGTAAACTTTTTCATTTTGATAAAAAAAGTTTAAAAATTATTAGATTTTTATGATACAGGTCATAATATTAAAAATATATTAAGAAATCCGCTTTAAATATTATCAAATTTAAAAACAAAAGAAAAATATTAGGAAATTAAAAACCTTTATTCTACATTTGAAATGCATTTTTAAAAATACAAAATTACACTGTTGGTATTGTGGCACGATAATGGTTAAGGGAACATCTTAAATTGATTATTTAAAACTGAAAAAATATGGCCTCTACAATTACCGAGAGAAAACCAGCCTCAAAAAACATGAATACCAGGGGTAGATTCTTTAAATCCTTTCCCGTGGTTTTCTTCGATGAATCTCAGTTAGTGGTAAAAAGAGCTTTAGATCTATCCATCAGTGTAGGACTGGTTATTTTTGTTTTCTCCTGGCTCTTCCCCATAATTGGTTTTATAATAAAAGTAACATCAAAAGGACCTGTATTTTTCCAACAACTCAGGCATGGTAAGGACAATGTGCCTTTTTACTGCTTCAAGTTCAGGACCATGTATATCAACGATCAGGCTGATGTCAAACAGGCAACCAAAGATGATCCCAGAGTTACCGGGATAGGTAAATTTTTGAGAAAATCCAGTTTGGACGAGTTGCCTCAATTTTTTAACGTCATCATGGGAGACATGTCTATTGTGGGCCCCCGGCCGCATGCAGTCCCTATGAATTACAAATTCTCTGCAGAAATCGACAATTTCATGTTCAGGCATACGGTTAAACCCGGTATCACCGGACTTGCCCAGGCGAAAGGTTTTAGAGGAGAAACAAGAGACTTCTACGATATTTATTCCAGATGTAAACTGGACATCTTTTATGTCAACAACTGGTCTCCATTTCTTGACCTTAAAATCATTTTCTGGACCATTGTCTCTTTGCTGATCGATAAAGACAAAGCCTATTAAAGGCTAAAGTTTAGCTTTTCCTACTTACGATCATCAGCCCGATAAACATCAACAAACCATTTAGGATCAGTAATTCAAAGCCAAATTGATAGCCCCCAAACCAGGCTTCCGATTGGAAGGAGAGCAAAAAGGAAATTAAGGGGGCCAATACTGCCAATACCGGCACCCACTTGTCCCGAACCTGGAATTTTGTAAACAGCCCAAAGGAGTAGAGTCCAAGCAGGGGCCCGTAAGTATAACCAGCAATGGTAAATACTGCATTGATCACGCTCTGGTCATTGATCCACCGGAATCCGAGAATTACCAAAAACATTATAAAGGTGAACCCCAGATGCACTTTTTTCCTCAGACGCACCGCTTCTTTTTGGGTATACTTTTTATCGATCTCAAGGAAATCATAACAAAAAGAAGTGGTCAGGGCAGTAAGGGTGGAATCAGCACTGCTGTAGGCTGCCGCTGTGATGCCAAGCACAAAAACCAATCCCACAAAGGTTGAAAAATAGGAAGTAGCCAATAACGGATACAAGTCATCTGTCCTTTCCGGAAGAGCAATCTGATGTTCCGCTGCATACATGTACAATAAAACACCCAGAGCCAGGAAAATAAGGTTTACAAAGACCAGGATGTTGGTAAACCAAAACATGTTCTTCTGGGCATCCTTCAGGTTTCTGCAGGTCAGGTTTTTTTGCATCATGTCCTGATCCAATCCGGTCATTACGATCACAATAAATGCCCCGGAGAAAAACTGCTTGAAAAAATTTGTTCCGGATTTCCAGTCCCAGTCAAAAACCCTGGAATAGGGTTGCTCTGAAACCGTAACCATCAAATCTCCCAATCCGCTCAATCCCAGTTCTTTTGCCACCAATATGATACTCACTACAACAGCCAGTAACATGAAAAAGGTCTGCAGGGTATCCGTCCAGACCACTGTTTTTATTCCACCCCGAAAGGTATACAACCAGATCAGGGTAACTGTGATCAAGACCGAAACCCAAAAGGGTATCCCCCAATGATCAAATAAAATCAGTTGCAATACGCCTGCAACCAGAAAAACCCTGATGGAAGAACCCAGAGTCCTGGAAAGAATAAAAAAGAAAGCACCGGTCTTGTAGGACCAAAAACCAAACCTGCTTTCCAGATAGGAGTAAATGGACACCAGGTTGAGCCGGTAGTATAGGGGCAGGAGTAATTTTGCGATCACCGTATACCCCACTGTATACCCAAGCACCAATTGAAAATAATAGAAGTTACTGTTTCCCACCTCTCCGGGTACAGATATAAAGGTAACACCGGACAAGGAAGCCCCTATCATGCCAAATGCCACTAAAAACCAGGGAGACTGCCTATCACCGGTAAAAAAAGTATCTGCGGTCAATTTTCTGGAAGTAAGCCAGGAAATAAGGAACAACAGCAAAAAATAGGACGTTATAACAATTAATACTAAATTTGAATCCATATTGACTGAGGCTAAAGGCCGATAAAGTTGTGATTAATTATTAACTTTGCAAAATGAAACCTTTAGAACATTTAGTGGAAACCGAAGAAGAATTACTACTTGATGAGCTGGTAGATAAGGAAGAGCATGATCTGGTTGTATTCAATGATGATTTCAATACCTTCGATCATGTCACCAAGATTTTGATCAAAGTTTGCAAACATAGCCAGGAACAGGCTGAGCAGTGTACCATGATCATTCATTACAAGGGAAAGTGTTCTGTAAAGAAAGGCAGCATCAGCAAATTAAAGCCCATGTGTGAATCCATCCTTGATGCTGGCATACAAGCTACCATCGTATAAATTCCCCTTTGGTGAATTTCTCCTCCAAACTTATTGAGAATGCTGTTACTGAGATCAGCCGCCTTCCGGGCATAGGTAAAAAAACAGCACTCAGGTTAACCTTACACCTGCTCAAACAAAAAGCCCCGGTAACTACCGCCTTAACCGATGCCCTGATCAAACTTCGGAACGACATTCAGTACTGCTCCGTCTGCCACAATGTCTCGGACAAAGAGGTTTGCAGTATCTGCGAGGGCCACAAAAGAGATAAAAGCCTTATCTGCGTGGTGGAAGACCTGCCGGATGTCCTGGCGCTGGAAAACACCAATCAATACACCGGACTCTACCACGTTCTGGGCGGGGTAATTTCACCCATACAGGGCATAGGTCCCGATGAAATCAACATTGATTCCCTGATCAAAAGAATCATCCATCCTCCCTCCGGACAAGCCGTGGAAGAAGTTATTCTTGCTCTTCCTGCCACCATGGAAGGAGATACAACTTCCTTTTTTATTACCAGAAAGCTAAAAGACCAGGGGGTCAGGGTCAGTACCATTGCCAGGGGAATTCCTGTGGGTAGCGAATTGGAATATACAGACGAAATCACACTGGGACGAAGTATTCTTTCCAGAATAAAATATTCTGCGGAATAATTTGGGGAATAGAATTCCCTACATATATTTGCACTCCCAATCGGGGGATTAGCTCAGTTGGCTAGAGCGCTACACTGGCAGTGTAGAGGTCATCGGTTCGAATCCGTTATCCTCCACTTTTAAATATTCACAAAACCTGTAACTGATTCAGATACGGGTTTTTTTATGCCATTACCGCTAGCATATCAAAAAATTTAAGCCCCAATTCTCGTTTGCCCTTGATTTCGGAATTCGCTAAGGCTTCATCTTGCCTTATACCCCTTGTAAATATTCTCCAGGCCAATTCGTCGGGTATACTGACTTCACAGGATGTCGCCTGTGTAGCAGACTCCAGCAATTCCCAACTGCCATCATAGTACAGGTACCAACTCTTTTCTGTCTCTCCGTTAAAACTAAATTTGATTAGATCATTTTCCTCACCCGCTACACTCTTGTAATGATGGGGTAGTGCCCGAAGCGAAGTGTCCAGGTAGGGAAGATACCATTTCTCGTTAAGCAATTCCTTTTCACTTCCAATGGCCAGTCTGATCTGCTGTTGATGGTGCCATTTTTCGGTGTACTCCCTGGCTATGTGAAACCAGTTTTTCGATTCGTTTTCGCCCGCCCAGGCAACTGGAAATCCGGCCTTATCATCAGGAGCCAGACTTGCCAGAAAATTAAAGTATTCGTTTCCGGAAAGCCGTAATAAATCAATGATGACTCTTGGACTAAGTCTTTTTGCCGCCCTTACCCAATCCGCATTCAACCCATTTAGAAAGCTAACCAGATCCGAATGGGAATTTACTTTTTCGGGCTTTTCGCCATAATAACCATCTCTTAACATGGAAAGCGTCCTCAGGTTTCCATCCAAAAGGTGTACGGAAATGTCTTTTACATTCCAATCCCGGCTGATGGTTCGTGCCTCCCAGTCCGCCGGAGACAATTCCTCCAATAAACTGATCAGCATACTGTCAAGCTCCTGAATCAACTGAATGACATCAATTTTACCTGGTTTTTTCATTTTGAATTTTTTCGGGCATTGTAAGCGTGTGGCTCAGGTTACCTTCTTCGTTGGTAATGAAGTTGTACTAGTCCTGTTTCAAAAGACTTTGCCTTCTGTATAAAACATAGATAAGGGCATCGTATCGATTGATTTTCCTTTATGTTGAATTTCCATGTGATTAATGGCATCAACATGGGTTCCTGTATGCTCCCCTAATTCCAATTTATGAACAGCAGGAGTTTTGGTTGCCGGATTCCTAATCCCATTCCATTCTTCATGAGCATTATGAATTGTCATTTTTACTTGAGGAAGGTCTTTATACACTGGCATACCTTGATAAATTTCCTGACTCAAATCTATTATTTCGATCATGGCTGTATTTTTCTGAAAATTGTTGGCAAATGCCCGTTTTTATACTCCAAATTGCCTCAAATGGTGGTCAGTATGCTTGTAAACTAATATGCCTATCTGTTCCTTTGTCATTTTACCAAAGAAGTCGTGGATAAAATCCGGATTGCTATAGTTTTCATATTCACCTAACAATGAAATCCATTTTGATTTTTCAGCCTCCAAATCACCTTTCAATTCCTTTACTTTGAATTGGGCGGACGTAGGAATATTCTTGTCAAAAGGTTTTTCGTCTTTTATCATTTTCTTTAATGCTATCTTTCCAAATATTTTGCCCAAAAATGTTTGTTTATAGCGATACTTATCTTTTCCAAGAATCCACCCATTCCAATACGTATTATGCATTAGCATTTGAATAACGTTCATTTTCCCCCATTCAGCTTTGTTATCTTGATTGATTCGTCTAATTCTATAAATTAGGTCCTCTCTATTATTTTTGTTGAAAATTGTTTTCATGTGTTTATCATTTGATTTTAAAGGTCATAACCTGCCCTGCACCTGTCTTGGCTTATTGTTACGATATTTGTCATTCTGCACTGTCATCGTATTGCATCGCACAAATCAGGTTTCCTTCCGTGTCCAAAAACTTGGCTATCCAGCCCACATTGGGAATTGCCGTTTTGGGCATTCCAAAAAGTTCTTCGAATCGGGCCAGCACCTGCCACAACATAATAAAGGTTATAAGCGCACCAAGCCCATCGAATAAGAGGATTTTTTTGGCGGAAATATTCATGACTAACTTTTCGACAACATAATTGCAAAGCTAAGAAACAAGTTTAGCAATGCTCTTGACATAGATCAAGAAATCACTTTTCCTCCCTAATCCGACTTAAGGTTTCTTGCGTTATACCCAAATAAGAGGCAATATGTCCAAGACTAATTTGCTGGGTTATGCTTGGGTAACGAGTAAGCAAATGGTCATATCTCTCTTTTGCTGACAAAAACATCATGCCTGCCAATCGCTCTACCAAATCAAGAAAAAGTAACTGAGAAACTTTCCTTACCAATCGTTCATGTTCTTGGTTTTCTTCCAGAAAGCATTCCATTTCATTGTATATTCTGCTATATCGTCTATTTTTTATTTAAATTGTTGTGCTTCGTACTTAATTTTTGCATGTCATTTTTAAAGTTCTTTACCATTTTACCGAATGATTTCTCCTTTTTCCTCCTTTCTGCAACAGTAAGGTCAAAATGGTCTTTCTCTCTTTCAATTTTCAAAAAGTTCTCATAGGATTTTCTATCAATCTCGCCCTGTTCAACTGCCTCAATTACAGCACAACCAATTTCATTCCTGTGGGTGCAATCCGTGAATTTACACTTCTTTGAAAAACTGAAAATTTTATCAAATGTATTTTCTAAACCATCTGCGGAATCAATTATTCCAATTTCTCTCATGCCTGGATTATCAATAAGTATTCCTCCGCTATCAATAACAGATAACTCCCGGTGACTGGTTATATGCCTGCCTTTATTGGTGCTTTTACTTATTGACTTTGTTTTCATGATGTTCTTGCCAGACAGGTTGTTTATCAATGTTGATTTACCCACACCCGAAGAGCCCAGTAAGCAATAGGTCTTTCCTTTTTCTATTACTCCTTTGATGGAGTCATAACCATCTTTTGTTTCATTGCTGATAGCAAAAATTGGGATATTCATTATCCTTCGTTTGATATTTTCAACTATTTCATTGAGGTTTTGAGGTTCAATCAAGTCGGTTTTAGTGAGAACGATAATTGGACTTACTTTTGATGAATAACAAATCGTCAAATACCGTTCAAGGCGGTTGATGTTAAAATCCCTATCGACTGCTTGAACCAAAAGTGCAAAATCAATATTCGCTGCAATTATCTGAGTTTCGCCAAACTTCCCAACTGCTTGTCTTGAAAGCATTGATATTCGGGGAAAAACGCTATGAATGATTACAAAATCAGCATTACAATTTAATAGGGTAACCCAATCTCCAACAACAGGAAAGTCTTCACGACTTTTGGCGGTGAACCTAAGATTTCCTGTAATCTCAGCTTCAAATTCTCCCTTTTCATTCTTTACAATATATCTTTCCTTGTGTTCGGCTATTATCCGGCCAATTTCAAAATCCTCAAGATTATTTTCCTTTCTTAGTTTTTCGAAAGTGTCATTATATCCTAATTCTTCTAATGTCAAGTTATTTTTCATTTTACAGGGAATCTTTTTCTATAAAGTCCAAGTGTTTCAGGCAGGAGACCTGAGGTGTTTCGGAATACTTAACAGGCAGCCGGTGATGAAGCTTTCTAATAAACTGAAATTTGCAGAAACCACTGTCCGCCCTATGTTTTAGAACCATTGCTGCACTAAACCTACGGTAGTTTTTCAAAACTGCCCGATATGGTTTAATTAATATTTTCGATCAAATACCTCTTAGAATCTTAAAAAAAGCAAACCTTATCGAGAGAACCTGTACCAATGTAGCAGGATTCAGGGAACTTTACGAGAAATTCAGAAAAAGAAAATCAAATTGGCCGACAGAGGTGAGAGCACCATGCACGATTATTAGCTCCACTTGCCAAAGCTGGCCCTGTATTGCAACGATCTACCCACTTTGGGGGCAGCAGCTAAGCCTCCATCCCCACCGGCACTGCATCGTACCCGGAGGAGGAGTCACCAAAACAGGAAAGTGGAAGACAGCCTTGTGCAAATCTTTTTAATTAAGTCGAAATTCTAATTCCATTCTAACTTCTTCTGCTGTCGGGTCTTTAGCTAGAATAATTCCATTTTCGTCTATTAGGAATATACCACCTCCACCACCGCCAACACCATATTTTTCCCAAATACCATTTTTTCTATCGAGTTCAACCAAATTTAACCAAGACCATTTTTCTTTATCAAGAAACTTAATTAATCTGTCGGTATTATAAAATTCTCCAGCAACTCCAACAATTGTAAATCCTTTGTCTTTATATTCATCGTAAAGAGGTACCATTGTCCTACTTTTAGCTATACAAGGACCGCACCAGGTTGCCCATAAAACCAATAGAGCAACCTTTCCTTTTATTTTATCAGATAATTTTATATTATTTCCATTTAAGTCAGGTGCTGAAAAATTTGTATACTTTTTACCAATTTTTACATTTTCTATAGCACTTATCAAATTAGAAGCTAATTCATTGTATGGGTGATTTGGGATAGCTTTTGATAGTATTTGAAAAGATTTTTTGGCAGAATTTATATCAATAGATTCTTTATTATAAATCAGTTCGCGCAATAAAAAAGAATAAGATACAATAGTTGGATTATTTTCTATGTAATCTTGCTGAAACATTTTATGTTCCTCAGCTATAGGTTGCATTTTATCTTTTAATTCTTTTGCTTTTGGGCTTAACTTTTGACCTAATTTCTCTAAATGATCAAGTTTTTTGTTAATAACCAGCTTTTCATCTTGACTTTTGGTTTCTCTTAATTCCGCGTAAAGTAATTTTGCTTTATCGCTGTTATATTCATCACTTTTAAAAAGTTCACCTATGCTATCCTGAAGTGGTTTTATCCTATCATTAAATTTGCGCTCAACATTTTCTTTAAATTTTTTGTATTGAGCATTTAGGTCGCCTCCTTCAATTATATTTTTGTCAAACTCTTCTTCTGAATGAATAGTTAAATTAATTTTGTCGTTTTCTAAAAACAAAGGCATATAACGTCCTCCTCCATTTTCTTTCGCTTCT
Organism: Cyclobacterium plantarum; assembly: GCF_011290685.1. Taxonomy (GTDB): domain Bacteria; phylum Bacteroidota; class Bacteroidia; order Cytophagales; family Cyclobacteriaceae; genus Cyclobacterium; species Cyclobacterium plantarum. The sequence continues at coordinate 949,084 of NZ_JAANYN010000001.1, read as the reverse complement.
CCTAGAAAAAGCTTTACTGCTTCCGGATTTTCAAGTTTAGATTCTAAGTGAAATTTCCCATTTACAATTGGTATCTCAATTAAAGAGTCAAATCTCATATCCTGATTTGGCTTTCGTAAAAGAATAGACGCAGTTTCAGTTCCGATTACTTTTCCATTGATTTGCAAAACTTGTTCTTTCTCTGGCGAACAATTCAATAAAAATACTATTGTTAATAGTAACGAAAATTTAGTAAGGTATTTCATTCTCGATTTCGGTTTTAAATTTTGCACAACGGTCAAGTATGAGCGTAGTGAGGGATTTCGGAGCGAGTCACTGAAAGCCCAACGTAATATTTTTAAGGAGTAAAAAAGCTCAATTTCAGCAATTTACCCCGCATTACGCTTATACAATGTTGTGGGTAGTATTTCATTTGGGTCAACAGCGACAATTTTTCCGTTCCTTACCACAATCATTGGACTTTTCTTTTGCTTTTTGTATTCGATTAGCCTTCTGTATGTCTCTTCGAGGCCTTTGACTATTTTATCCCGTTCCTCTTTCAGTTGTTCTTTAGTTCCCATAGTAATTCCTTTTTAAATCTTCCCATTGTTCAACATTATTAATTGTTTCTTCCTTCAATGCGCCTTCAGCTATAATCTCATAAGTATCTCCTGAATTGTCAACAAAAAGCCAGTTGTCCACCTTGGCAAGAAATAGATTGAAAAAATTCTTAAGACCACTTTTATACCTCCTCCTTATCACCTCTTCCGGTATATGGTGGCCTCCTTCTTTTACTCTTGTTTCCACTCTTGAAATAGCCAATTCTTCCGAATTTAGCCAGAAAAACAAGCATGTAACCTGGTAATCCATTTTTTTTGCCCTATCAATAAATTGGACATAGCTTCTAGTTGAAAGAGTAGTTTCAAAGGCAAAACTCTCTCCTGATTCTAACAATCTTTTAATTCTTTTCAACATCAACCTGCCTGCTTCTATTCCTGCTTTTTCAGGCTGAAAAGGAGAAATACCTCTAGCAATTTCGTCCGCATTCACAAACTCTTTGCAATCAAGTATTTCTGGTAGAATTGTGTAAGAAGCAGTTGTTTTTCCGGCTCCGTTGCATCCAGCTATAACGTATAGTCTTTTCATTTCAGTCTAATATACGAATTTCTATCAATGGTGGTAGAATCTGGATATTACCCACAACGGTTTTGCTATGAGGTGGAGTAGCTAACTTAGTCTTGTTATGGGTTATAATTCTTCAGTGTCCATACTTTATAAGTACTTCCTCACTAATTCGGCACTGGCTTCTTGACTCTAATTTGAGATAGTCTGCCTTATTCACCACACAAACTTTCACCTTGAATCCAGCTGTATCCATGAATCTAAGTCCGTTCGTGGAAAGCATATCCTCAAGGTCAAGTACTAATGGTTTGGATGAGTCAGTGTAAAACACTGTTTTGAAATAATGCTCTTCTTCTTTTCCAGAGTTTTTCATTACTCGGAATACATCCACCATTCCCACTGTTTTATAAGGCAGAGGTATACCTTTAATCACGAAAGATTTTGGCTTTACTTCCGAATCGTAGTAATCTCCATTCTTTAGGTTGACTGTCTCTTTAGCTGTCGTTTTATAGGAAAGACTCACTTGTCCTTCTGCAATGAAGCAAAGAATAGATAAGATTATAGTTAAAGATAGAGTTCCTTTCATAATTACTTATTGCCCATAACGGGCAAGTATAAGCGTAGTGCGGGATTTCGGAGCGATTCACTGTCCGGCTACACTAAACTTTGATAGATGCCAAAATACTCAATTTTAGCGATTCCGCCCGCATTACGCTTATACAATGTTAGCGGCTGTGGTTCTTTATTTTCCTGTCCGTGTCGGCTAATGCGAAGGTGAAAAAATTAAAAAAAGAAGGGAAGGAAAAATTTTAATCGGGTCGGAAAAAGGGCAAGCTCTTTTGCAAGTTTTGGTCTGTGCGTTGGCTTGTGCGACATGCAAATGTGCTTGACCTTGTGAGGTGGAATATTTGTATAGTATATCTTGGCAAGTAGCGGATTTTACACGCAAACTTTTTGAATTATTACACATCTTGAATTTATGAAATTCATTTTTGCATAAGCACTTAAACCGCTATTTTTTATGTTGTTGTATGCAGGCTTTTTTTCATACCCTTTGTTGTCAGCCTGGGAACACAGCTCTTTGAATCCGCAGGAACGAGAATTGCAATGTGCGGTGCATTTTGGGGTTCATTCGGTTCTGGTTCTATACACCAAATCAGTAACGGCTTCCTGCCAATTTACAATTCCTTTTTCAGTATTTGGTACGATATAGATTTGTTGCAGACCTACGTCTTCACTTGCTCCGTGCCAATGCCGAACATTGGGCGGACATTGAACTACATCGCCCTTTTTTATGACTTCAATTGGATGCCCTTCAATTTGGTGGTAACCAACACCATCCGTAATTATCAAAATCTGTCCTGATGGATGCGTGTGCCAATTGCTTCTGGCTCCAGGTTTAAAGTAAACATTGCCTGCTACCGTAGTAAAAACGGAATCGAGTTGAAACCCAAAATTATTTGCATTTCCGGTGAAAAATTCGTTGGAGCCTTTTTCGCCTTTAGGGAATATGGCTTCCAATTCTTGTTTGTTTTCTGTTTCCATTTCCTTTTTAAAAATTTTATTCATTGTTTCTAAATCAATTGCACTCATATCAACCAATTTTAGTGATTTTACCATTTCTAAAGTAGTCGTTTTGTATTGCTGAAAATGAGGGGTTGCAATGTGTGATTTGTATGCTTCTTCATCTGCATAGATTTCCAAAATCCTTATTTGTGTGGAATCTTCTTTCTGAAACATTGGAAAAATAGAAATTACCTCAGCTTCCAGTCTAACCGATGCTTCTGCTTCTGTTTTCAAAATACTTTTGTATCCTGATAAATATTCAGGAAAGATTTCTATTTCTGAAATACGAATGATTTGTTTTTGTTGAGCTAATACCATTTGAGCCGAAAAACACATTAGCATAATTATTAAATGTTTCATTGTTCTGTCTTTATTGATTAGAAATATAAAATGACTAATTCCTTATTTGTTTTTGTTGTTCAGCAGGATAGCGGTCGCCCACAATTTCAATTTTTGCAACTTCATTTTCCAAATCCTGCCATTCTTGCTCAGAAATATCCAAATTGGTAGTAGCCATATTTTCGTGCAGATGTGCAAATTTTGTTGTTCCAGGAATTGGAACAATCCACTCTTTTTTATTGAGCAACCAACCTAAAGCCACTTGTGCAGGCGTTAATCCTCTTTGGTGTCCGAAGTCGATTAAAAGCTGAACCAGTTTATAGTTTTCTTTCATTGCTTCAGGTTGAAAACGGGGCCAATCTTGTCGCATATCATTTTGCGGATAAAATTCCCATTGGTCGTTAAGCATTCCTGTTAAATATCCTCTACCAACTGGACTGTAAGGCACAAAACCGATTCCTAATTCTTCGCAAACAGGCAAAATTTCCCTTTCCGGTTCACGCCACATTAACGAGTATTCACTTTGAATGGCGGTAAGTGGTTGAACTGCGTGGGCTTTTCTTATAATATCAGCACTTACTTCACACATTCCAAAATGCTTTACTTTTCCTTCCTGAATTAAATCTTTTACCGTTCCTGCAACATCTTCAATCGGCACATTAGGGTCAAAGCGGTGTTGGTAAAACAAATCAATGACATCAATTTTTAAGCGTTTCATCGATTCTTCAGCAACTTTTCTAATTTGTTCCGGACGACAGTTTTGCCCCACACTTTTTCCGTTTTGAATGTCAAACCCAAATTTTGTGGTAACGGAAATTTTATTCTTGAATTTACCTAATGCTTCGCCTACCAGTTCCTCGTTAATGTAAGGGCCATAAACTTCGGCGGTATCGAAAAGTGTTACACCCATTTCTACAGCTTCTTGCATTAGTTCAATCATTTTTTGTCGATTGGGAACACGGCCACGATGATAGTTTGCACCCATACATCCCAAACCAAGTGCCGAAACCTTAAAAGCTGACTTCCCTTTTCCGAGTGTGCGCATAGGGATTTTGTTTATACGCTTTTTGTTTAGATTCTCTGCCGAATTCGAAAATGAAACAGCGGGAACAGTTAGTGCAAAAGCACCTAACAAAGCACTCGACTTGATGAAACTTCTTCTATTTGAATTTTTTTCTGAATTGTTCATTTTACTATATTTTTAAGATTATTGAATACTATATCCACCATCGGCAACCAAAGTATGTCCTACGATGAAACTTGACGAATCGCTACACAACCAAACCACAGCATTTGCCATTTCTTCGGGTTTTCCGTATCGTCCTGCAGGTACGGTTTGCAACATTGCGTCTAAAGCTTCTTTTTGTCCGCCCTCAATCATTTTTTCTGCCATTGGTGTGTAAATCAACCCTGGGCAAATAGTGTTAATTCGAATTCCCAACGGTGCGTATTCCAAGGCTGCGCTTTTTGTTAGTCCAATAACACCGTGTTTAGATGCGTGGTATGTTCCCCGCATTGCACCACCTAAAATTCCACCAATGGATGAACAGTTTACAATGGCTCCAAACCCTTGTTTCCGCATTTGTTGCAATTCATATTTCATACAGCTCCATACACCTTGTAGGTTTACACTAACAACTCGGTCAAAGTCTTCCTTGGTTTGGTCGGCAGCTTCTGCCAGTTCGTTTTGTACGCCTGCATTATTGTAGGCGGCATCCAATCTTCCGAATGTTGCTACTGTTTTATCCACCATTGCTTTTACCTGCTCATCATCAGAAACATCACAAGTGATAGCGAGCGTTTTGTAGCCCTTTGCCGTTAACTGTTCTGCCGCTTTGGTTACCAAATCCTCATCATAATCGGCTAGGGCTACCGATGCGCCTGCCTCCGCGAAAGCCTTTGCGGCGGCAAACCCTATGCCTTGTGCTGCTCCCGTAATAAGAACAACTTTATTTTCCATCAGTTTCATAATCAATTCTTTGTTTTAGGTTATTATTAAAAATTCTGTTGCTGTTTACCGTGATTTTCTCACGCTATAATTTACAATACAAAGGTTTTGCCTTATCAAAACATATTACTTATACAAACCACGGATTATGCTACCATTTTCACAGATTGGCACGTAGTTGTAATCATCTAACTTTGGAGCATAAGACAGTTATAAAAAGGGCTTTTTTTATCGTTTCATTCGGTAATGACTGATTATTTTTTTCATCTTTACTGCTCTATGTTTTCATTACCAACGCCAACGGTTTGTCCCCCGTCCACAACAAGAGCGTGTCCAACCATAAAGCCGCCGCCCTCTGAACATAGCCACAGTACTGCCGATGCCACTTCTTCAATTTTGCCCAATCTGCCGATAGGTTCCTGTGCTATCATCGCTTTGTAACCCTCTGGAGTACCTCCCGAAAAACGTCTAATCATTTCGGTATCTATCACACCGGGGCAAATTGCATTGATACGGATGCCGGATGCCGCATAGTCCAATGCTGCCGCTTTTGTAAGGCCGATTACACCGTGTTTAGCCGATACATAAGTTGCTCCGCCTTTAAAACCTTGTACCCCTGCACTTGATGAGTTGTTCACAATTGCGCCACCGCCATTTTTCAACATAAGTGGGATTTGGTATTTCATACACTTGAATACCCCTGTTAGGTCGATGTTGACCAAACGGTTAAATTCTTCTTCTGTAATCTCGTGAAGTGGCTGTATTTTATATTCAATACCTGCATTATTAAAAGCAAAGTCAAGTTTCCCAAAACGTTCGATAGTTTTATCGAGGGCATTTTTGATGCTTTCCGAATTGGTTACATCAACTGTTACCGCAAGTACATTACCTCCGATTTCTTCAATCTGTTTAGCCGTTTCCTGATTCGCCACTTCGGAAAGGTCTGTTACCACTACGTTTGCACCCTCTTTGGCAAATGCGATTGCCGTTCCACGACCAAGCCCGCCACCTGCTCCGGTAATGAACGCAACCTTACCTGCGAATTTTCCATTTTTTTGATTTTCCATTTCTTGATTTTTTAAGTTTCTTATTTGTTTTAATCCAATTATTTGATAACAGGTAGTTCTTTTAAGGAATTAACACTATTGTTCCAGTTCTCTTAGGTGATGTAAGCAACTCGTGAGCTTTGGGTGCTTCTTCCAATGGGAGCGTCAAAGGGTCATCTATTTTAATAGTTCCTTCAATTATTGCAGTATATAAATTGTCAGCCATAGAAAGCAACTTACCATAATCACTTACGTGATGGTCTAAGTCGGGGAATGTTGCATATAAAGAACCGTGAGCCGCTAAATCCCACAAATCAATACTTACGGCTCCGGTTACCATACCATAATTCACATAGTAGCCAAAGTTGCATAATGAGTTGAGCGATGCTTCTGTTACTGCTTTTCCAAGACCATCGTAAACAACATGAACCCCCTGACCATTGGTAAACTCTTTAACTTTAGCGGCAACATCCTCTGTCAGCGTATTGATAACAAAGTCAGCACCAAGTTCTTTGGCTATTTCTTTTTTATCCTCTGTATCAACAGTTGCGATTACCGTTGCACCTTTACTCTTTATCCATTGTGTAAGTATCGAACCAACACCACCCGTGGCAGCATGTACCATGGCAATCTCGTTTTTTTGGATAGGATAGGTGTAATGTGCCAAATAATGCGCTGTTAGACCTCTTAACGTAATACTTGCTGCTTTTTCAAAGCTCAATTCTTCCGGTAAGGGCATCGTTAAATTAGCTGAAACGATATGTTCTTCTCCATACGCTCCCAATGATTGGGTATAAACCACACGGTCGCCGGGCTTGAAGTTTTCTACATTTTCTCCGACTTCAAGAACAATCCCCGCTCCCTCTTTGCCCGGAGTGTAGGCTTCAACTTCTTTATCTTTATGGCGCATGTACGTTTCATTTCCCTGACGGGTATAAACATCCGTATAGTTTACACCAATCGCATAATTGCGAACCTTAATCTGATTTGGTGCTGGATGACCAAGTTCAACATCTTCTACCTTCATAACTTCCGGGGAGCCGTGTTCCCTTGCTACTATTCTTTTCATCGTATTTTAAGTTTGACTTTTTATTGAACAACATTTTTAAAATCTTATTTCAGATATTCAGTGAAGAATGATTTCAGCTTATCAAAGGGTATCAAATCTGTTTTGTCATACAAATCTACATGCCCCGCTTTTGGAACGACATACAGTTCTTTTGGTTCTGCTGCCATTTTATAGATATCTTCAGTAAAATAGCGTGAATGCGCATTTTCTCCCATTATTAAAAGGATTGGTCTTGGTGATATTTCTTTGAGGTGGCTCAATGACGGAAAATTCATCATTGACATACTGCTTGCCACGGTATGTTGGGTCAATGAGTTGGGGTGTTGTCCTCGTGGTGTAGAATAATATTCTGCAAATTCACGGCTTATAGGGTCTGTATTTTTATCGAATTTTAATGGAGCACCTCTTGGTGATAATGTCGGCTCATTGCTTCCAAATTCTTTCCAACGCAGTTCACCGATAGCGTCTAATTTTTTCTTTCGTTCCTCCCGTGTCATTGCATCTTTCCAGCCATTGGCTTCTGCCCGGCTTATGTCATACATGCTTATCGTTGCAATTGCTTTGATGCGTGTGTCTACCTGTGCTGCACTCAAAGCAAAACCTCCACTGCCACATAGCCCTATGACGCCGATTTTTGTTCTATCAACAAAGGGTCGTGTACCAATAAAATCTACACCTGCACTAAAATCTTCCGCAAACACATCAGGTGAAGACGTATTTCTCGGCTCACCACTGCTGTATCCTTTGTACGAAGGGTCAAAGGCAATGGTGACAAAACCACGTTCTGCCATATTTTGAGCATAAATTCCGGCAGTTTGTTCCTTAACACCGCCATAAGGCGGCCCAACAATTATTCCCGCATGCTTTTTAGTGCTATCAATACCCTTGGGCAGATACAAGTCCGCAGCAATTGTAATTCCATACCTGTTCTTGAACGAAACTTTCTGCCTTGTGACCTTATCACTTAATTTAAAAGTATAATAGTCGGTTTGTTCTGACTGTTTCATATTGTTTGTTTTATTTAATTGGGCAAAAGTCTGTCCCGTTATCATAAGGAATGCGATTGCCAATACTGTTAACTCTTTCATATATAATTATTTAATTTCACCAAAAGGATTAAATACATTCTATTCATACCCGATTACCAAATTTGGTGATACAAAGGTACAGACAAGGGACAAGCACTATATTACATTTATGACGCGAATATTGTCAAATAGTACGTATTTTTGATGAAATTTAGTTATTAGAATAAAGATGGTAGAAAATCAAAAGATTATCCTTTATAAAGCTGCTTCAACAGCTCAATTTCCCGAAGACTTTCAAACCCGGTTCCACACGCATATTTATTGTCAGCGTGGAGGTGTAAAATTTGTATTCAATGGTCAAACGTATCATTGCAAAAAAGGGGAATTTATCTTTTGGCTTGCCGGGCTTGAAGTTTCAGACCTGTCTTTCTCGAAGAATTTTTCCGCTACGGTATTGTTTGTGGACAGGGATTTATTAACCGAAAACTTTCCAAGTTTAACCGGAAGTATTGATGCCATTTTGCATTCCAAAGAAAATCCGATTTTGCACCCTGAAAAGAAAGACACGGAGAAAATATTAAAGAACTTCCAGTTATTGTATGATAAATCCCAAGAAACAAACCACCGCTTTTATGGGGAAGTGTTGAAACTTCAAATGCAATTGTTTCTTTTGGAAATGTGGCACATATTCACCGATGAACTCGACAGGCGTAAGCGAAGCCTGCAAAGTGGTACAATGTATGAACGATTTATGCAATTGGTACAGGAACATTGTATGAAAGAACGGGAAGTTCGTTTTTACAGCGATAAGCTGAACATCACTCCCAAATATCTCAACTACATCTGCAAGGTCAATACCCGTATTACGGCTTCGCAATGGATACAGCGTTATGCAAAAGAGCGGATAATACTTCAATTGCAGAGCAAAAACCTGAATATTTCGGAAATTGCCGATGAAATGGAATTTTCGAGCCGTTCGTTCTTTACCCGCTATGTAAAAAAGCTGTTGGGTGTAAGTCCGAAGGAGTACAGAGAGCGACTGTAAATAATAAAAAAAACAAAGGGGTACGCCCATAAAAACTTTCAATGCGCTTACACAAACCACGGATTATGCTACCATTTACTCTGATTAGCACGATAAAGGCATTGTAGTATGATATAAACAGTAAATTTGTATTGGTTTTTAACCACGAATCAATCCATAAGTGAAATTGCTTATGGACTGGGTTTTAATTATCCGCAACATATTACTCGTTTGTTCAAACAAAAAGTTGGGGTAAGTCCGAAAGAGTATAGAAGTTTAAACTAATTCCGATTGTCTCTATTGTGCGTGGGCTGATTGGCTCTTTTGGGTTTGCGAAGCTTTGGTTTTGCGTGTCGGGCAAACCCAAATGGGCCAATTGCGTTGGCATCAAAATTTTTCCTGTGCGGTGGGCTTTTTTTTAATTTTTTTCGTGTCGGTGGTTGTCGTGGTTAGTGTTTGTCAGATGTTTGTATGTTGATGTTTGTTGTGTCTTTTTACCATTGCCGCTAACGGATCGGCCATATGAAGTGGCCCGATTTGCGTGTAGTATATTCGCTTTCTTGTTTTTGCCTTAGCTGCGCGGGAGCTGCACTCCCAAAAACCGCTAAAGCCAGGGCTACTTTATGATGGCTTGTTATACGCTTTTATTTTGTTATAGCGTACACATGACATGGTTTTCCTGTAGAAGGATTATTAATGTCAATTTTGATTCTGATATTGGATATTAATTCTGCAATAGTCTGATTCATGAAAATGTTTTCTACAACAAAACAGCCACTTGTCTCACATTTCTTATCAAATTTTATATGCTCTTCGCCATGATTTCCAATGCCGCAAGAATCTATTAAAATAAATTTTGGTTTTAATGCCAATATATAATCAAGAACAGGTTCTGATAGAAAAGTATTTGCTTCACCGTATTCTTTTGTGCCATATCCAAATTTATTCAAGACGTTTGTATAGAGAATTAAAGCTTTATCTTGAATATTCCTCTTTTCTATTTCATTTATTTGAGGCATTTCGTTAAAACATCTAATTAATTCCACTTCTAATTCATATTCAGATTCTTTAGGTGAAACGGTATAACAATCAATATGTGTTCCAATATGTCCTAAAGCATTTACAGAATCTGATTGTTTTTTCGCCCATAAATATGATGGGTGCTCTTCAGATAGTTCTAAACTTAATTTATGTATCACTTCTTTCTTTTTTTCAAATTGCGTATAATCGGGTCAGGCGGGGGAATTGCACCCCTACCTTCCCACGGAACCGTGCATGAGACTCTCACCTCACACGGCTCTTCATGTTTATAAATCGCTCGGTCCTCCGAAGATACCTAAGGTTGAACCAATTTCCAATGCGCAAACAGTCCCGGTGAGGACTTGTACTGACGCTTAAGCCATCTGACTGCCGCCATTTTGTACAATCCCTTCTCCCATTTGACCCATTTGAGCAGACGGTGGTTGAGTTGATTCCATACCTCACGCATAGATTCTCCTCTTAGCTTGTGATAGTAGTTGAGCAGTCCTCGGACAACCGGATTGAGTCGACGGGCAATCTCCTGAATAGGCTTGCGCCACTTGTGGATTGCCAGTTCCCTAAACTTTCCCAGTATAGCCGTTTTGGACTTGATGCTAACAAACGTGCCCGGTAACAGCATTCCCCTTCCTTTGATGGTCTGCATCGATGCTTTGATAGTGAAGCCCAGAAAATCGTACTTCCGTGGATATTTGGTCTCAGACCAACCCCGGAGATTTACAATCTTCGTCTTCACAGGGTGCAGTTCCAGATGACAGACCCTCATGCGTTGGCTGATTTGCCTAAGCATAAATTGGGCTTGCTTCTCCGTCTTGCAGTGTATCACTACATCATCCGCATACCGTTCGAATGGTTTCTCCGGATGAAATCTCTTCATCCATTCATCAAAAGCCACATGAAGATAAAGGTTTGCCAATAATGGGCTCACTACCCCACCTTGGGGTGTACCCGCACTTGTCCTCAAAATCTCCCCTTCCGCCATGATTCCTGCCTTTAGCCATCTGGACACATACATCGCTACCCATTCGTCCTTGCAGTAATGCCTCAAGGCTTTCATCATCAGGTCATGGTTGATGTTGTCGAAGAACCCTTTGATATCCAGGTCTACCACAAAGTCATGACCGAAACAATTTCGCTCTGATTGTTTTACCGCTTGGTGGGCACTCCTTTTAGGCCGATAACCAAAGGAACTCTCATGGAAAAGTGGTTCAAGCTGTCTTTCCAAGTGCTGACGGACTACCTGCTGGGCGATACGGTCAAGAAGGGTCGGTACCCCCAATTTGCGGACACCGCCATCTTTCTTGGATATTTCCACCCGCTTGACAGGTACCGGAAAATAACTCCCCGAGGTCAGTCGGTTCCATAGTTTATACAGGTGTGAGGTTAGATCGCTGTCCAGTTCCTCCCAGTCCATACGGTCTATGCCCGCACTGCCCTTGTTCGATTTTACTTTCTTGTACGCCTGCCATACCATCAACTTGGTAATTGGTTGCGATTTTGTTTCATAGTAGTCTGTCATCCCAAATTGATTGGTTGTAAACTGGTTTGAAACCAAACATGTCCAGCCCTTCGCTCCACTCCCATTACAGGAGCCTCATCACTACTACGGCTGGATCTGTCCCCCATGCCTCACCCAACCACGGGTGCCGGTTTCCTCTCTCGATTTGGCCTGACGGCATGGAGTTCACTTGTTCCTTGAAATGGCCTATACTGCGTTCCTGCCAGCTTAACCCCGGATGCGGTGTGACCGGTATCTTCCGGGCGTCTGCCACACTTTGTCACAGATACAAACGTAACTACCTGTTTTCCACATCATGATTTGCTTTCTCGAGGCTTCATCACTGGTTTATTTTCATTCAGCTCCATCAGCACTTACCTACGGGGATCACTGTCCCCGTTTTTCCTTACCGCTCACCACATACTAGTTTCCTAAACTATGCAGCGCAAGGCGGTTTGATGGCTGCTCCGGCAAGCCGCCATCGGAGGGCCTCTCTATTGGTTGCCCAATAGTCCTCCATCCATTTCAAAGCATTCAGCCCCTTGGGGCTAATTCAAGTCACACACGGTTCTCAGCTATGCGCAGGCAGGGATTTTCACCACTGAACTTCCTACGAAGAACTGAACTTCAAATTTTCCTCTTCCCTGTCCTACGAAGCACAAAACCCCTGCTTGCGTATAGGTGATGTTGTGCCTTCGTTGTTCTTTTTCGTCCGTTGGTTTGTCGGTTGTTTTTGTCGTGCGATGGGGCAGACACACTCTTTGCCAAGCTTTGGTTTTTGCGTTGGCTAGTGCGGCTTGGCAATGTGTGTGGCTGTTAGCGTTTGGCATTCTTCTCTATTTGGTTTAAGATTTCTCTGAATTCCTTTTGTTGCTCTTTGTTTAATCCATTCAAAAATTTATCAATTCGTTCTTTTGTTTGAAAGTCTATTTTCAGAGCATTCAAAAAGTTTATGTCTTTTTCAATTTCGTTTTGATTGTCAGGCGATTCAGATTTTGAAATCTCTTTTTCTGTTTTGTTTAAAATTTGGGCAAATCGACAACTTTGCCCCAAGTCAAACTCAACATCAATTATTAGATTATACTTCCCTTTAGTTAATGTGTCTTGCCTGTCAATATGAATCACCTTTCCTTTGCCTAGAGGTGTAAAAAATATAGTTTCATCTAATTCAAAATTGTCTTTTTCAATAGTATTTATTGACTTTAACTCTGGAAAGTTTTCGCTTTTTACTTCTGTCGCCCTGCTCTCTGAAATTTCTAATAACCTTATAGCTATATTTTCAAGATAATCTGAATCTTGAATTGATTTAAATCTATCAGGAATAATAGATGTACCGTGTAGTGAGCCAATTAATCCACCTGCGAAGGCCGCAATGCTATCTGTATCAGTACCAATTGAATTAACAGCTTGTTCTATTCCCTTTATTGGTTCTTTATGATATTTACAGCAAAGAAAAATACCTGCAATGACTGTGGACGTGCCCGAGCCTTTTGTGTCTGAATTGAAACAACCTAAAGTTTTAAGTGCCTTTTCGTCTTCGGTTTTATTAGTCAGACTCTTATAAACATCACGCAAATACTGTTGGGTTTCATCGAGAATCGTTTGATATTGCTCTTTGAATGGTATTTTGGCTTTACTATTCCATTCTTTTTCCCAACTGCTAAAATTGGCTTTTTGAATAAATGGAATTGAAAGCTTATGATGAATATCTTTTCCAAGTTCTGTTAAAAATGCTTCGTACGTGAAATGTTCAGGTCGAAATTTAAGAATTGTATCAACTGCATAACCATAAAGCATAGCCCCAATAATCGCTCTTGGGTGTCCGTGTGTTACAATACTGTTTGCAAAAATTTCTTCTTTGATTTTATCAATTTCTCCAAAGTTTGCAAGAGCAATAGGAAGAATTCGCATTGCTGCACCATTTGCTCCGCTTTCTCTATAATCTATCGTTGTATTACCTGCCTTGTAATTAAAAAAATTACTATTCCATTTTGCTGATTTACGTTCAATCTTTCTCGCTGCATTTTTGATAGTTCGACCTGCTCCACGTGCATACAAAAGCCAATTTGGCAATTCTATTTTAGAAAAATATTCACGGTCAATAGTGCCGTCAACTTTAATTGACCTTGCAACAGAAAGCAAAAGTTGGGTGTCGTCTGAATACGAACCTTTTGTCAAATTATCTATGTATCCATTGAATCTCCCACCAACTTCTTTTTTCCATTCGTAGAAATTGGAAACATAATCAGTTCCATATTTTAACTTCAATGAATCAGAGCTTTTCTCAAACTCTGTTATCCAACCAAGGGCATCCCCAATTGCAGCGAGCTTAATCGCTCCTTTATATTTAGTTTCTGGTTTCATATTGCTCTATTTGGCGAAAAAATTTCTTTATCAACAACGAAATTACTAGTATTAAATTCTGACAATGCAGCTTTGGCAGACGCTAAACTTTCCTGAGAATCAAAACACACTTCAATAATACTTTCAACAGGTATTTCTTCCTTTACTAGCACTTCAGCTTGAACATTCGTTGGGAACTTTGAATTTATCCTGCCACGAACACCAAAAGGAATGTTTATGTTGTTCGCAAAAAGCATTTTAAATTTTTCAATGTCGCCCGTTACCCCTATTGACTTTGCAGCATTTGATGCGGCATTAGTTACTGCAAACTTTGTTTCCTTTTCATAGATGTGTTTTGGGTCAATTTTCAAGACACACCAATTTATGGTTATGTCATCTTTAGTTCTCTCTTGGAATTTAGAAAACAAAAAAGTGTTTGGGCCTGAAATAGATAAATTTATAAAGCTCTTATCATCATATCTGACGTTATCGGTGAACTGGACGTAGTCCAATATATCGAATTGGTCAATATCTAAATTTTCAAGGACTCTTCTTGACATTAGTTTTTCTTGCTCTAAAATGCTGTACAGGTTAATAGTTGGCGTAAAGTGTATTAAATACTCAATTCCACGCCTTGATATTTCGCCTTGAAATTCTATGTAATCTTTCTTTAAATCCATAATTAAAATGGTAGGTCGTCATCTTCAAAATCTTCATCTGAGGAAGATTCTGTAACATTATTCAATAAATCATCATCAATCTCGGCTATGTATCTAGATGGGCTATCCTTGTCGCCTATTAGATAAAGACCTGTTCTTGCTCTAGTCATACAGGTATATAAAAGTCTTCTTTCTGTTGAAATATGAAATTCATCATCTGTCTCAATAAAGCCTGGGGGATAGGGAATAACATCGTCTGTTAAATCCATAATGAAAACATTATTAAACTCTAACCCTTTTATGGACGACATAGTACAAATTTTGATGCTATCACTATTGTAGTTTACAGGCTGACTAGATTTTACAAGCTCAGTTTGAAAACCATTATTATTCAGATAGTTTTGAATTCTTCTTACTCCATCATTAGTTCTGTGTAAAATAATAGTGGTACTTATGTTTCCTTGATTTTTGAGGTTTTGTAGTTCTCCTTTCAAATAATCAAGTTGGTCATCGAAGTCTTCAAAAAAACCTACAATTGGTTTTTCACCACCTTTAAGTGCTGTTTCTACTTCCGTAAACTCTGATTTATCTTCTTCATTCTCCAACAAAGAAAGTGCTGCACGAGCAATGTGTACAGAATTTCTATAATTCTTTTTGAATTCTATAGTTCTACCACCACGAACATTTAAACCAACTTCCGACCAAGTAAACCCACTCTTAAAAATCCTTTGAGCCGCATCTGCTATGATTGAAATACTCTCTGTTTCTTGAGATACCAATTTTGAAATAACTAGGATTTGAGCTTTGTTCAAATCTTGTGCTTCATCAATAATTATATGAGTAAAGGGTGGTTTCCAAAATGGGTCGTTTTCTATTTTCCGTAAACTATTTATCGCATAATCATCAAAATCAACTTTTCCCCTGTTTTTTAGCTCTTGATTATATTTTAAGTATACATTCCATATTACTTCTTTATCATTTGCAGTAACCCTATCCGATGTACCCCTTCCTATACGTTTTGCTTCTAAATATTCTGTTTTTGTATTGAATAGTTTTCCTTTTATCCAAGAAATCTCTTCTTGAAAAAACTCTGAACTTTTAGTTAATACGTTTGAGCTTGTTGATGTCTGTGAGCTTTTTATGTTTTCTATAATTTCAATCTGTTCCCATTGCATAACAGTTGTGTTGTACCCAATTCCTGCAAAATGATATGCCCAACTGTGGAAATTCACAATAGTTACATTTAGTCCGTCTGGTGTTTTAGGTTTTATTTCGTCAGAGTCTTTCTGATAACCACCATTTATATAAGGACTTACTGCTCTTATGTAGGCTGTTAATGTTTTATTGAAAGTGAAAATTACAATTTTAGCTTCTTGAAAAAGAGTGTTCTGCGTTTCTAATAGGTGTTTTGCCCTATATAGTGCAACAGTTGTTTTGCCACTTCCTGCAACTCCCTTTATTTGAATGGGGTTTGTCGGTGGTAAGAATAGCACCTTCTTTTGTTCTCCTTTTAAAGTTATCTTTTTTAACATATCATTTCAGTTTCTGTCGAGCGTTGGCAAAATTCAAGCTCTTTTGGTTTTTTGTTTGGGTTATGCGTTTGGCAAAAACCAAATGTGCTTGAATGTGCGGTTGGCTTTCTACAATGAGGCACAATCGGGTCAGGCGGGGGAATTGCACCCCTACCTTCCCACGGAACCGTGCATGAGACTCTCACCTCACACGGCTCTTCATGTTTATAAATCGCTCGGTCCTCCGAAGATACCTAAGGTTGAACCAATTTCCAATGCGCAAACAGTCCCGGTGAGGACTTGTACTGACGCTTAAGCCATCTGACTGCCGCCATTTTGTACAATCCCTTCTCCCATTTGACCCATTTGAGCAGACGGTGGTTGAGTTGATTCCATACCTCACGCATAGATTCTCCTCTTAGCTTGTGATAGTAGTTGAGCAGTCCTCGGACAACCGGATTGAGTCGACGGGCAATCTCCTGAATAGGCTTGCGCCACTTGTGGATTGCCAGTTCCCTAAACTTTCCCAGTATAGCCGTTTTGGACTTGATGCTAACAAACGTGCCCGGTAACAGCATTCCCCTTCCTTTGATGGTCTGCATCGATGCTTTGATAGTGAAGCCCAGAAAATCGTACTTCCGTGGATATTTGGTCTCAGACCAACCCCGGAGATTTACAATCTTCGTCTTCACAGGGTGCAGTTCCAGATGACAGACCCTCATGCGTTGGCTGATTTGCCTAAGCATAAATTGGGCTTGCTTCTCCGTCTTGCAGTGTATCACTACATCATCCGCATACCGTTCGAATGGTTTCTCCGGATGAAATCTCTTCATCCATTCATCAAAAGCCACATGAAGATAAAGGTTTGCCAATAATGGGCTCACTACCCCACCTTGGGGTGTACCCGCACTTGTCCTCAAAATCTCCCCTTCCGCCATGATTCCTGCCTTTAGCCATCTGGACACATACATCGCTACCCATTCGTCCTTGCAGTAATGCCTCAAGGCTTTCATCATCAGGTCATGGTTGATGTTGTCGAAGAACCCTTTGATATCCAGGTCTACCACAAAGTCATGACCGAAACAATTTCGCTCTGATTGTTTTACCGCTTGGTGGGCACTCCTTTTAGGCCGATAACCAAAGGAACTCTCATGGAAAAGTGGTTCAAGCTGTCTTTCCAAGTGCTGACGGACTACCTGCTGGGCGATACGGTCAAGAAGGGTCGGTACCCCCAATTTGCGGACACCGCCATCTTTCTTGGATATTTCCACCCGCTTGACAGGTACCGGAAAATAACTCCCCGAGGTCAGTCGGTTCCATAGTTTATACAGGTGTGAGGTTAGATCGCTGTCCAGTTCCTCCCAGTCCATACGGTCTATGCCCGCACTGCCCTTGTTCGATTTTACTTTCTTGTACGCCTGCCATACCATCAACTTGGTAATTGGTTGCGATTTTGTTTCATAGTAGTCTGTCATCCCAAATTGATTGGTTGTAAACTGGTTTGAAACCAAACATGTCCAGCCCTTCGCTCCACTCCCATTACAGGAGCCTCATCACTACTACGGCTGGATCTGTCCCCCATGCCTCACCCAACCACGGGTGCCGGTTTCCTCTCTCGATTTGGCCTGACGGCATGGAGTTCACTTGTTCCTTGAAATGGCCTATACTGCGTTCCTGCCAGCTTAACCCCGGATGCGGTGTGACCGGTATCTTCCGGGCGTCTGCCACACTTTGTCACAGATACAAACGTAACTACCTGTTTTCCACATCATGATTTGCTTTCTCGAGGCTTCATCACTGGTTTATTTTCATTCAGCTCCATCAGCACTTACCTACGGGGATCACTGTCCCCGTTTTTCCTTACCGCTCACCACATACTAGTTTCCTAAACTATGCAGCGCAAGGCGGTTTGATGGCTGCTCCGGCAAGCCGCCATCGGAGGGCCTCTCTATTGGTTGCCCAATAGTCCTCCATCCATTTCAAAGCATTCAGCCCCTTGGGGCTAATTCAAGTCACACACGTTCCAGGGCTTGCCGAAGGCGGGGATTTTTAGTACAAAAGTTCAATAGAATTACTACTATTGAACCTTGCAGAAATGTTTAATAGAAGCACTTCAGCCCCGCTTTTGGCAAACCCTTGTTGTGTGCTGGGCTTCTTCGTCATTCTACGCTTAATTTATTATCAAGCTGTTTTGTAAACAAAGGCAACCTGTCCAAATTCCTTTACAGAACTTTGACAGGCAGCCATTTTATAATAATTGTGGTGTATTTATTTAGCCGCTAAAACATCCAATTTCTCAATAGATGGTGCAGTAGCCAACAATTCAGGTGCATTTTCCATTAACGCCTTTGCAATCTTACCACCAAGATGTGCTTCTCTGCCCTCTTCATCTGAAAAAGTGTCAAAAATGCCAAATGTAGAAGCGTCAATACGGAACGCATACCATGTAATAGTACCCGTTTCTTCATTAGCAAGTGGCAATGCACTTGTGATAAAGGCTTCAACATCTTTTTCTTTTCGTGCTTTTGCTTCTAGTCGAACTAATAATCCTAATTTTTTCATGTCTTTTTATTTTTAAATTAAACCAATTTTGTTTTAACAAATGTAGCACCTTTAAACTTGTGGTGCTTTTTTATTTAGTTCAAAAACTTATGAAAAAAGGTCAAGTTTTCATCATGTTTTTTGGACTGTAACCAAATTCATTTTTAAAGGCTGTGCTAAAATTTGATAAGCTATCATAACCAAAGTCCATATAGATTTCTGATGGGGTTGCTTCATTATTAAGCAATAATTTTTTGGCTTTGTTGAGCCGTTTTAGTTGAAACCATTTTCCTGGAGACTCTTGATATAATTGTAAAAATTTCCGCTTAAAAGTAGACAGGCTCATGTTGCATAGAAAAGCAACCTCGTCAATATTCAAACTCGTGTACAGATTTTTTTCAATGACCATTTTAAAAGATAATTCTCTTTCATTGATCAATAATGAATGTAGATAAACAAAAAAACTTTGCCCATACTTATCAGCCAGATATAGCATAATTTCTTCAAATTTCAATTCCAGAATCTTTTGTGAGATTGTTTGATTCAAGCCATAAATTTGTTGAATAGAATTAATAAAATGGATAATAAAATTGTCTTTTTTGATAAGGAAATAGGGACTATTGTTCGTTGTTTTATTTAAGTCTTTTGGGTTAAATAAATGCCCATATTTCAATAAAAAATCATTAATGTTTTTTTGAGAAAAGAAAAAGAGTAGGCAACTATAACTATTTGCCCCTACAATTTCTGTTGTTAAAAAATTCCCCGATGCAAGAAGTAAGGATTGTGCAGGATTTATCGAAACGATGTCATTAGAAAAGTGAATGTCCTTTTGTCCATCCAACAAAAAACTGAATACATTTTTGTTTAGGTTAATCTTATTTTTGGAAACATGTTTATACACTTCGTAATTAGCAATTTGCAGGTCTGAAGTGTCTGTGTAGTTATTTTCAAATAAATCTTCTGGAAAATTTGTAATGTCCATAATAGTGTTGTTTTAAAAAACATTTTGGAATTGTAAATATATTACATTTCTATTTCAAAAATTGTTTGCTAAAGTTTGGATGAATAGGTCGTTTAGCCTTGCACACAACGGTTACGTATATGAAACGTTTGGCATTTCGAGGCACTTCCCTGTCAAATTACAAGTGCCTTTGATACGAGCTCATAGGCTCGATATTCCACTGACTGCCAAATGTTTTATATACGATGTTAGGCACTTTTTTCATTCGTCATAATATAGTACTTAACAGATGATTCATTTTTTGTATCAATTAAATGGAAGCCCATTTTATTAAAGATTTCAATATTGTTGTTATTTGTTGTCTCTAACCATACAGAAGCATTTTTGCTGTTCGCTAACGCATCTAAATTTTCAAACAACTTTTTTCCAATGCCTTTTCCTCTGTGTTCGTTATTTACAGCAATAAATTCCAAAATTAACTGATTATTATCTGTAAACAGTTTCTTTCTGAAATTATCATGCTTTGCAGATTGTCTAACAGTTTTCAATCCGCAGGTCATAAAAACTGAATAGGACCACTTTAATAATGACAAAATGGATGGTTTGTAGGAAGTGTGCGTCACAATTGAAACTCCAACAAGTTCATCTCCCCCAAAAGCACATTTTATGATTTGGTTATTGTCGATTAGCATTTTCAAAGTCGCTTTAAACCATTGGTTGACTTTTTGAGTATAATTTTTGTTATTCTCTTTAAAAAGTATCATGACACCTCTGTCTGAAATAAAATTTCTGGTTAGCAGTTCAGATGCAAGATGTATATCTTTAAGTTCAATATTTTTAATGTTTACTTTCATAGCTATTTAATAGCGTCTTATTCCGAATGCGATAAAAAGTTTGGTCATATATAGAGGAAAAAACCACAACAACAATGGATTTGAGATTTCTAAAATCAAAAGTGTTCCAATTCCGAATACGATACAAAATGATGCAATTACTTTTTGACTTTCTTTGTTTCTAATTGAGTTTATTATGAACGTTGAAACAATGACAAAACATACCAAACTTATTGTCTTTAGAGAGAATAAGTTTAAGGTGTAAAGAAAAATTGTAGCATGGAAGAAGTGTGATAAAATAAACACTAATCTTGATTTGCTTTTACCTTCTCCGCCATAATAGGAATTTGTTCCTTTTGTAAAATTTGCAATAACACCTGCACCAATATCAGCACTTATTAGGAGTAGCAATACAAGCTTCCAAACAGGGATATCGATATTGTTTTGCAGGTATAAAATATAAATGCTCAGAACAGATAGTATCCCTCCAATATACGTGAGAATAACATCAAATAAAGTAGTTGTACTGCCGTGAATGTCGTGCAGAAATTTTGGTGGTTTAATGATTCTTAATCCCATTACACGTATTTAATTATTGTATAATTTATTCTGTTTTCTAATATATCTGCATCAGGATTTAATACATAATCCATGGTAATTCCGTCCATTATAGCAAGAAGCAATTCGGCTTCAATTTTTGCTTTGTCATTGTATTTAGCTTCCAAAAGTGAAGAGAACAATTCAATCAATTCTAATTTTTGGCTGTCTAATAATTTTATTACTGAGGCTGGTGTTTGCGGATGAATCAGTAAAAGAATTGACAAACGTATAATATCCTTATTTTTTATCAGACTCATTTTCAGATTTTGAAGCAATGATGTAATAGAAAAATTTTCAAATCGCATCATCTCGTCAGTCATCTTAGTTATTGTGCTTTCGATAACCACCCTTAACAAATCCTCCTTGTTTTTAAAATGACTATAGGTTAACCCTTTTGATACTTTGGCGTGTTTCGCAATGGTATCTACAGAAGTTTCTGTAAAACCATTTTTTGCAAATAGATGCAAGGCTGACAATATTATTTTTTCTTTTTTATTCATACTGACTGACTGTTCAGTCACAAAGATAATCAAAAAATATGACTTCAATTAAAGCTTTCTTGAATTTTCTATTTTATAATTGTGCCTAACGTTCTGTATAAAAAATCGTAGGGCTTTTGGAACCACTTTCCTGTCAGTCAAGCAGAATGTTTATTAAAAGTACTAATCTCACTGAAACCTTTATCTGCCCTATGTTTTTTATACCTTGTTGGGGCATCGTGTTTTTTCTTTTCTGTTCATATTTTCAGTAGGTTAAGAAGAGTCCATTTTTGTCGGGGCATTGTATTGTTGTGTTCGTTTTAGTCGCGGGTGGAGCATTTTTTGAAAATTTCTTTTTTTCGGGTAGGGTAGTCACACTCTTTGGCTGGCTTTGGTATGCGGGTGGCATTGAGCGGCCAGCCAATGTGTGTGACTTCTGCGTTGGCTTACAATTCTTCTTTTACACTTCCACAATGAAGCATTTTATCACCAAAATAGGGATTGTTCACTTCTTTTTCGGCACTGAGCCAATAGGCACCTTCGTTGTTGAATGCCATCGGACAATACTGCTTATATAGCTTTTGATCATTTACATTAGTTTCTTTTACCCATTTGTAAATGTTTTCTGAAAGGGTATTGAAGTGATCTCGTTGGTGATCTATATTTTCTGTATTGGCTATATGCTGAGCATCATCACGTATCTTTTTCATTAGTGCATCTTGGTCATCAGGAATGATGTTTACAAGTTTTACTGCCGCTTTACTAGCTGCTTGTGCATTTGATTTCACTAATGCATCTTTAATACCAAGGTAGCTCTTCAAAATGTTTGAATCTTCTTCGCCCTTCATGATTGTGGTCTCCTGCTTTTCAGTCGATTCATTTGATTGTGAATTTCCACATGAGGTCATCATTATTGACAAGCTGATTGCCAACAATACCGTAAAAATTGATTTTGACTTTTTCATTTGATTTGATTTTAAGTGAATAATTATTTGATTTTCTTGGTCACTTCTCCGCAAGTCAGCATAGACTCACCGAAGTAGGGGTTTCGTATTTCTTTTGCTCGGCTCAGCCAATCTGCACCTTTATCTGAGTTTGCCATCGGGCAATGCTGAATGTAAATTGGAGATGAATTGGGTTCAAAAGACTCTGCAATTGCTATCATCCCGTTTGAAATATGGATAAAGCTTTCTCGCAGGGATGCTATGTTTTCTTGGTGTTCAATGTGTTGTAAAGAATTTTTCAGGGAAGATGATAACTCCATCCAAACAGCATGAGCATCGCCTTTGAAAAGGTTCATATCTACATTAGCAAGTGCGGACTTCAGTGCCAAACCTGATTGCTTTGCTTTTTTAAAATCGTCAGAAGCAAGCGCGGTTTTAAAGCTAAAATAAGACTCGAAAAGAGGCTCTATGGATTTTTTTGCAGAGGTAGATAAGGAAGTCTTCTTAATGGTAGAGGGCATTTTTTCCATTGGAGAATTGTTTGCACCACCATGGTTGTGCCCCGTCATAGCTACTCCACCTTCAGGGTTCATCATGCTTGGTTTACCTGCCAACTGTGCAGCCGCATCAATACTGAATGTGCCGTGAACTGCGATTTCTTCCCCTGCTTCAAGGCCTGATTCTATTACGTAACTATCCCCTAATTCAGGACCTAGCGTAATTTCACGCATCATAAAACTAACGCCTTGCGCGCTGGTTTGCATGACGTAAACAACCGAACGAGTTCCTGTCCACATTACGGCTGATTTAGGGACCGTTAATGATTGCTTTTTAGTTGAAGTAATTGCTTCCACAATTCCACTGGCGAACATTTCGGGCTTTAGCTGTAAGTCGGTATTACTTCGTTCTACTCGTGCTTTGGCCACCCGTGTTTTCGGGTCGATTACGGGGTCGATGTAGCTGATTTTACCACTGAATGTTTTACCTGGTATTGATTGGATGGTGTATTTGACTTCATCTCCTTTGTTTATAAAACCCATGTCCGTCTCATACACATCAAACAATACCCAGACTTTTGATAAATCTGCTATTTGATAAATGGGTTCACCTTGCCTTACGTAATCTCCTAGGTTGACCATTTTTTCAGTAACATAACCCGATACATCGGCAAGAATAGGAAATGACTCAATAGCCTGACCTGTGGACAGCACCTGATCTATTTGCTTTTCAGTGAGCTTCCACTTTTTTAATTTTTCTTTGGCTGCCTTGAATAGAGCTGGTTGTGTCGTAGCAATCTTTTGCGCTTCAAGCAGTTCTTCCTGAGCTGTTACTAATTCGGGCGAATAAAGCCTTGCAATAATCTGACCTTTTGACACAAAATCTCCTGTAAACGTTACAGCTAGTTCTTCGATACGACCTGAAACATGGGAAGATTGCGTATGCAGTAATCGTTCATCTGCCTGCACTTTACCATTCAGTTGAATGGATTTTGTGACATTTCCTTTGCCTACATTGAGGGTTTGAACCTGCGCTAACTGCATGGCTGTGGGAGACATACTTACTGCCATGGGGTCTAATTCTTCGTTTGGGTCTGACTCCAGCGGTATTAAGTCCATTCCACAGATCGGGCAATCACCTGGCTCGCCCTGTCTGATTTGCGGATGCATCGAACAGGTCCAGATGGTTTCGGCATCTTCAGCAATAACCTTATCATGTTCGGTATTAGCCTTTGTATTAGTGCGACCGAATATCAGCCAGCCCATTAAGATACCTACCACAAGTGTACTAAATGCTGTTATTAGGGTAGTTTTATTCAACTGTTTCATTGTAAGTCTTTTTTAAATTTCAATCTCAGAAGCTGCGCATTGGCGGCACAAATAATGGTGCTTAAACTCATGAGAGCGGCACCTAAGGCGGGATTGATCATAATGCCTTGATAGAATAGAACTCCCGCTGCAAGTGGAATAGCCACTATATTATAGCCAGTTGCCCAAACGAGGTTCTGAACCATTTTTTTATAGGTTGCTCTTCCGAACAGAATCAAAGTAGCTATGTCGGATGGGCTGCTTTCGGTAAGAATGATGTCGGCTGTTTCTGCGGCTACATCTGTACCTGACCCCACGGCAATACCTATATCTGCTTTGGCTAAGGCAGGTGCATCGTTTACTCCATCGCCAGTCATGGCGACAAACTCACCTTGGTTTTGAAGCTTCTCAATCAGTTCAGACTTTTCATGAGGAAGTACCTGGCTGTAGTAACCATCGAGCTTTAGTTCTTCCGCTACTGCTTTGGCGGTTTGTTCATTATCGCCAGTAGCCATTAATACTTTTATGCCTTTTTCTTTAAGCGTTTCAATAGCGGATTTACTTTCTTTTCTAATTTGATCAGCCAATGCGATGAAACCTATCAAGTTGCCTTCTTTGAGAATGAACACCACAGTTTCAGGCTTGTCTGAGTTGGCTTCATTCGGGAGATCTATTCCTTCTTCTTTCAGGTATCCAGGACTTACTATTTGAAAAGTGATTCCTTCAATTTTTGCACTTACGCCTTTTCCCTTCGTGGAACCGAAATCGGAAATTGAAGGTAGTTTGAGGTCACGGCTTTTAGCTTCCTTAACAATACCCTTGGCAATGGGATGCTCTGAACTTTGCTCGATGGCAGCCGCTTTTGAAAGCAAATCATCTTCTGATTTATCGGCTAGTGAGACTACTCGGTTTACTCCGAAACTTCCTTCCGTCAGTGTTCCTGTTTTATCAAATACGATAGCCGTTATTTTGCGGCTGTTTTCAAAAGCTGTTCGGTTTCTGATCAACAATCCATTCTTGGCCGATAGCGCAGTAGAAATAGATACCACCAAGGGAACAGCCAATCCCAAAGCATGGGGACAAGTAATGATCATCACCGTTACCATACGCTCAAGTGCAAAGTCCATTCCCTGTGAGCTGAAGAAAGCCCACGCAATAAAGGTGATTACACCCACACCTATGGCAATATATGCTAACCATCCTGCTGCTTTATCGGCCAAATTCTGTGTTTTGGATTTGGTTTGCTGAGCTTCTTCCACCAATTTTATGACCTTATTCAAGTAGCTGTCTTCACCAGAAGATTTAACTTCAACTTTTAGGCTTCCATCTCCATTGATGGCCCCACCAATGACTTCATCACCTTTAGATTTCTGAACGGGCTTGCTTTCTCCTGTTAAGGCACTTTCGTTTAGTTCGCTATCTCCTTCTACAATCTTACCATCGGCAGGCACTTTTTCTCCTGGTTTAATCAGGATCAGATCACCTTTTTTGAGGTCACTTATTTTCACGTCATGAATATTGTCACCATCTACTTTGTGAGCTTCTGAAGGCATTAATTCAGCTAATTTTTCCAACGCTTTTGATGCTCCCATAATGGAACGCATCTCTAGCCAGTGTCCTAAAAGCATAATGTCAATTAGCGTGACTAGCTCCCAATAGAACACTTTACCTTGCAGCCCGAATACCACTGCAGTACTGTATGCCCATGCAACTGTAATGGCAATGGCTATTAGGGTCATCATACCAGGACCGCCTTGAGAAAGTTCATCCTTTAATCCTTTGAGGAATGGCCAGCCACCATAAATGAAAATGCATGTTGCTAAAGCGCCTGCTACATAGCCCATTCCTGGAAAACTGATCGAAAAGCCCAGTATGTCTTGAATCATTTCAGAAAAGGCCAAAACAGGTATGGAAAGCGCAGTATTGATATAAAAGCGCTTTTTGAAATCTTCTATCATATGAGCATGGTGAGCATGATGACCGCCATGCGAATCATGATTATTGTGTGAATGTTTGTGATGTTTATGATCGTGTTCCATAGTTTTTAAGATTTTTTGTTAGCGTTTAGAAACCATTTTTCTCCGATTGTAACCAAGATAATGGCCCCGACAGATACAATGATGATAAAAGGGTCAGATTTTCCCTTTACAAAGAGAAAACCAGATAAAACTATAAGGTCTAGAAGCAAGGCCGATATAAGGATATAGCCTTTGGCATTTACATCCTTTCTCAAGTTCCGAAATACACCCCAATGGATGGCCATATCCATGACGAGGTAAAAAATAGCACCCATGGAAGCTATTCTGGAGAGGTCGAAAAAAACAGTCAGGAGAATAGCAATTGCCGCTATATAGACAAGCATGTGTTTTTGAATCCTACCAGACATTCCTAAATGGCTATGAGGAATCAGATTCATCTCCGTGAGCATGGCCGTCATCCTTGAAACAGCGAAGATGCTGGCAATTACACCTGAAATGGTCGCCACTATTGCAATGCCAACTGTGAAGTATAATCCTAAATCGCCAAAGGCAGGTTTTGCCGCTTCTGCCAGTGAGTAGTCTTTCGCTTTTATTATTTCGGAAATGGTAAGACTTGAGTTTACCGCATAAGCCACTAAAAAGTACACCACTGTGCAAATCAGCAATGAAATAATAATAGATCGGCCTACATTTTTCTTTGGCTCAGTAATCTCATCACCGCTGTTTGTTATTGTAGTAAAACCCTTATAGGCGAGAATAGATAGTGCTATGGCTCCAATAAAACTAGCTACTGAATACTCTGTATTTTCAGATGAACCAGGAATTAGTCCATCTATTGAGAAGTCAACCGCCCAAAGTGCACCTAGAGCAAATATTACAATCCCTGCGATTTTTATGAATGACATTATTTGAGCCGACCTTCCAATCAACTTGTTTCCAGAAATATTGATTACAAAAGCCGCTAATAAAAGGGCAACTCCAAGAATGGGAACCCAGACTGCTTCATTTTCTATATCGAAAAGCTGAAGTGTATATGATCCAAAAGTCCTGGCTACCAGGCTTTCGTTAATCACCATTGACAAGGCCATGAGCAAAGCAGCGGAGGCGGTAATAGTTGATTTGCCGTAAGCTTTTTGAAGAATCATGGCAATGCCACCTGCTGAAGGGTACGCATTGGAAACTTTTATGTAGGAATATGCGCTGAATGCTGAAATTAATGCTCCTATTAAGAAAATGTATGGAAACCACGTGCCTGAAAGCTCGGCAACCTGGCCTAAAAGAGCAAAGATTCCTGCTCCAATCATTACTCCTGTGCCTAAGGCGACAGAACCAACCAAACTTAAACTGCCTTTTTTGTAGTCGTTTTTGTCTTCTTGATTCATCTTATTTGTTTTTTGCGGTTATATAGTCCAACTCAGCCAAAGTGATATGATAATCCGAAAGGGCAGTGGCTTTCAATCGTTGATACTTTAAAATTTGCTGTTGCATCCGCAGTACTTCTTCAAACTCTTTCCCTGAGTTGCTGTAGGCTGAGAAAAGGAGGTTGAGGGATTGCTCTGATTCCTGAATTTGCTCTTCGAATAATTCAATGAGTTTAAGCTGTTTCTGAATCTCAAACCAAATCATTTCATAGGAGCTAATAAGCCGATTAGATACTTCTTCCTTTTGAAACTCATAGGATTCTTGCATCAATTGCGCTTCATTTTGGGCAGCTTTATATTTCCCACGAAAAATGGGAAGGCTCATGGTAACCATGGGCATCAATACATCCTTGCCATTATCAGATATGGTGGCGTCCGTTCTTTCTCCAACAATCACATAGTCAAGACCTACCCCAAACTTGGGTAGCCCTTGTTTGATAGCCGCCCGTTCCTGGGCTTGGCTTGCCTGAACCTTCAGATCCAGTTCTTCTAATAAAGGATTTGCCAACAGCAATGAATCCTTTCTAAAATCTGGTATGATTCTTTTTATTTGAAGCGAGTCAATTATCTCAATGGATTCGTTTTCATCTCGATTTAAAAGCTTATTAAAGCGGGTTTCCAGAGGCTTTTTCTTTTGATTGAGAATAGATAGTTCAGTGGTTGCATCCTTTAGCATGATGTCTACACGCAGCGCATCTACCATCGACCCTTTATCATTTTGAAACTGAACAGTGGCTATCTCCTTGTAAGAAGATAGAATGCGTTGATTTTCTGCTTCAATCGAAATCAGCTTTTCTAGTTCATAGAGCGGATAATAGGAGGCGGCCACCTGATAATAGAGCTTGTTTCGAGCATCCAGAAATTCCTGATACTTCGCTTCCGCCAACAGGGAAGCGGCATCTTTTTGGGCACTTAGCGTTCCAAACCACGGAAACATTTGGGTTAAAGAGAATCTGGCTTGTTGAGGGCCAACTCTGGTTTCAACAGGAGAGATGAAGTAACCAAAAGACAAATTTGGATCAGGTAAGGTACTCACCTGTGTGACCCTTTGTATTGCTGCTTCAAAGTTTTTGTATTTAGCCAAAAGCCCAGGGTTATTTTCTGCGGCTATTTGGAAATAGTCTTCTAGCGTTTGAGCATTTCCTGAAAAGTGAAAGCCCATGGCAATGCATATGATTAAGATAAATTTCTTCATGATTGAGCTTTTTTGATTTTGCGTTCTTCTCTCCAACAGTAAAGCACTGGAACAATGAAATATGTGATAGCCGCAAATAGCATCCCGCCAAAGGCGGGTATTGCCATGGGTATCATTATATCGGACCCACGGCCTGTTGAAGTGAGGATAGGGAGCAAGGCAATAATGGTAGTGGCAGAAGTCATCACAGCAGGTTTTATTCTTCGCTGACCTGCTTCTACAGTGGCTGCTCTAATACCTTTAAGGTGGTCTGTTTTGTTTCGCTTAAAACTCTGATCTAAATAAGTGGCCATCAAAACGCCATCATCAGTTGCGATACCAAATAGGGCTATAAAACCGACCCAAACTGCTACACTGAGATTGATGGTGTGAATTTGGAATAGGTCTCTGAAATTGGTGCCGAATATGGAAAAGTCGGCAAACCATGTTTGACCGTACAACCAAAGGATAATGAAACCACCACTAAAGGCCATGGCAATACCTGTAAACACCATTAAGGATGTGGATACAGATTTGAACTGAAAATAGAGAATTAAGAAAACGATTCCAAGAACCAACGGCACGATTATGGACAGCCGTTTTTCTGCTCTAACCTGATTTTCGTAGCTTCCTGAAAATTTGTAGCTCACTCCTGAGGGAACTGTCAATTCTCCTGAATCTATTTTTTTCTGAATAGCTTGTTGCGCATCATTTACTACAGTTACTTCAGAGAAACCATCCATTTTATCGAACAGAACATAACCAACCAAAAAGGTTTCTTCACTCTTGATGGCTTGAGGCCCCCTTACGTATTCAAAATCTATAATTTGTGATAGCGGGATTTGGGCGCCTGTAGGTGTTGCCATTAATATTTTGCCAAGAGCTGAAGGGTCATCCCTAAGTTCTCTTGGATAGCGAACCCTGACAGGGAAACGCTCACGTCCTTCTACCGTTGAGGTAATCTTCATACCACCAATAGCGGTTTCGATGGTCTGTTGGACATCTTCTATGTTTAGCCCATAGCGTGAAATTTCATCGCGATTGATATTTAGATGTAGGTAAGGTTTACCCACTATCCTGTCGGCAAAGACCGCTTCTTTTTTTACCGATGGAACTTCTTTCAGTATGCTTTCGACTTGTAAGCCAAAGTCTTCTATCGTTCTCAGGTCTGGGCCATAAACTTTTATGCCCATAGGAGCTCGCATCCCTGTTTGAAGCATCACCAAACGCGTCTCAATAGGCTGAAGCTTAGGGGCTGAAGTAACCCCTGGAATCTTAGTGACTTTGACAATTTCATTCCAGATGTCATCTGGAGACTTAATCACTTTACGCCAATTACGATAGTATTTACCATTATCATCAACAATTAAATCGCTCGCATTAATTCCTTGGTCTAGTCCTTCTTGATTACTCAAGGTATCGCCCGAAATGGTAATGAAGTGATTGTTGTCATCTACCTTAAACCTTTGTCGATGACCTTTTTTGTTGAGAATGTATTCGGACTTGTAATTGATGATGTTTTCATACATCGAAATGGGTGCAGGGTCAAGAGCAGATTCTACCCGTCCTAATTTACCTACCGTCAATTCCACTTCAGGTATATTGGTTAGCAACATATCCAATTGCCCGACCACTCTTCGATTGTACTCCATACCTGAGTGTGGCATGGAGGTGGGCATAAGTAGAAAACTGCCTTCATCGAGCGAAGGCATGAACTCCTTACCAATTCCTGGAAAAGTATGCGCCAATTCAGACCAAACTTTAGTCTTGTTGATGTTCCAGCCTACGGATTCAAATCCTTTAGAAACAAAACCGAAAACGGTGTTGAAGCCTAACCAAATGTTGGCAGCCAACAGAATAAGCAAAGAAGGAATGACAAGAAACTTTGTTTTATTATCAAGGCACCAATGCAAAAACCTTTTGTATTGATATTCTAGTAGGGTGAAGCTGCCCAAGATTACAGCCACTAGTATTGCCACAAATACGAAATTGACGAGGAGAGACTGTGATGCCCCTAGTGGTAACCAGTATTTTGCCAAGAGCCAGGTAACGCCTATTAATACGATGATTAACTCTGCGTATTGGTATAAAAAGAGAACGGGTTTCGGAAAATTCTTGCTGTTAGCATTTAAGAATTGTTTGAGAATGCCTATTACACCAAAGAGAAATAGCATTACTCCACCCCAAACCTGACCAAAAGCCAGTGCGACTACCCCAATGATGACAAGTACGTAGCTACCGTACTTTTTGAGTAGATTGTTCTTGATTTTGAAGCCGAAAAACCAATGTGCCAGGGTAGGCATGATTAGCAGACTCACCAGCAATGCAGCAATCAGGGCAAAGGTCTTGGTAAAGGCCAAAGGCCCAAATAGCTTTCCTTCGGCAGCTTGCATGGTGAATACAGGAATGAAACTCACAATGGTGGTAGAAACTGCTGTGAGTATTGCTGTAGCCACTTCCGAAGCGCCATTGTAAACGGTAGTAATCAGTTTCTGCTTAGGTGGGGCTTCATCAATGTGTTTGATGATATTTTCTGAGAGAATCACGCCTAAATCAACCATCGTTCCGATGGCAATGGCAATACCCGATAGCGCAACGATGTTGGCATCCACTCCAAAGTAACGCATGGCGATAAATACCATGAGCACAGCAATGGGCAGGATGCTCGAAATGAGAAAAGAAGCCCTAAGATTATACACCATTACAATCACCACCAGAATAGTGATGAGAACTTGCAGTGAAATGGCTTCTTCCAGTGTGCCTAAGGTTTCGTAAATCAATTCCGAACGATCATAAAAGGGCACAATGGTTAATTGAGATTCTCTGCTATCGGCTAAAGTTTTCTTCGGAAGCCCAGGTGCTATTTCTTTTATCTTCTCTTTTACATTGTTGATGACCTGCAAGGGATTAGCACCATATCGTGCTACAATTACTCCGCCTACTACTTCTGCACCATCTTTATCTAGCAAGCCCCTGCGGGTAGCAGGGCCGAGCGAAACCACGCCAATATCCTTGATTCTTACAGGCACATTGTCCTGCACGGCAACTACTGCCTTTTCTATGTCTTCTACTTTCTTGACATAGCCTAAACCACGAACTAAATATTCAGCTTGGTTGATTTCTATGGTTTTTGCTCCTACATCTTTATTGGATTTTTGTACCGCTTGCATGACTTTATGCAAGGGGATGTTGTAGGCTTTTAAAGCGTCAGGATTTACGTCTATTTGGTATTCCTGTACAAAACCGCCAATGGAAGCAACTTCCGAAACGCCTTCTGTTGCATTGAGTCCATACTTCACATAGAAGTCCTGAACCGTACGGATTTCGTGTAAGTCCCAACCACCAGTTGGGTTGCCGTTTTTGTCTCTTCCTTCGATGGTGTACCAATACACCTGACCTAAAGCGGTAGCGTCAGGGCCTAAGCTCGGCTGAACTCCATCGGGCAGTAGCCCTGATGGTAATGAACTCAGTTTTTCAAGGATACGAGAACGAGACCAATAGAACTCTACATCTTCTGAAAAGATGATATAAATGCTTGAGAACCCAAAGATTGATGAACTGCGAATGGATTTTACACCAGGTATACCGAGCAAGTAGGTGGTTAAAGGATAAGAAATCTGGTCTTCTATGTCTTGTGGCGATCGACCTTGCCATTGTGTAAAAACGATTTGCTGGTTTTCGCCAATATCAGGTATGGCATCAACAGGTACAGGATCAGACGGGAGAGCGCCCACCTGCCATCCAAAAGGTGCGGTGATGATACCCCAGGCGACAAAAGCCAAGAGCATGAGAACAGTAACCAACTTGTTCTCTATGAAATATTTAATGATTCTATTAAGCATAATACAATTGATGTTGATTGAACAGAAATAGATTGTTCAATGGCAGAAATGCCAAGTTGCTCAGCGATCTATTGACCGAGAGCTTCAAATTGTAATAATGGCTTAAATCAAGAAGGTTTGAAAAAGAACTTGAACGTCTCTTTCAAAGAAGGGAGGGGGATATTCTGGATATTTTGTTTGCCCTTTTTCAACAAAGAACAGAGGTTGTATAAAAACCTGAACAAAGGCAGCAAAGAAAAAGGGACTAACTACAGATGCAGAGGGTTGAGTTTTAGCAATGTCATCTGTTTGAATGACTTGATGCTGATTTTCACAACAAGGCTTAGCTTTAATCTGCTCTTCTTCAGATGGCATGTTTTCGCATTCCTGTTCCATATCTTCCATGCCGCAGTTAGGATTTCCCAAACCTAGGGTAAAAGTAGTCTCTACCGCTTTGCCACCACAGAAATGTGTATTCATAGCGAAACCAATGTTGGAAACCAACATGAGTAAGGCAAGTGATATGGAAATTACTTTTTTCAAGATTTTCAAAGATACGAAATTGCAAATTGGATGTTTTACAGAATTTTGACTTTGGTTTATAAAATTGTGCTCAGAGCTTATCTAAGGGCTTTCTATGGTGACTCGATTGACTTTTGAATTGAGTAGGGGTCATTCCAGTTTCTTTCTTGAACTGAGAAGAAAGATGCGCTACACTGCTATAGTTCATTTCATTGGCTATCTCCGATAAGGTCATTTGGTTGTAAATCAAATACTCTTTGACCTTTTCAATTTTTTGAAGGACAATAAATTTCTCAATGGTAATACCTTCAACAGAAGAGAATAGCCTGCTCAAGTATGCGTATTCATGGTTCAGTTTATCCGAAATTAAAGAAGAAAAGTTGATGGAAAGGGGTTCTTGCGCGTGATGAATTTGGTTAATGATCACTGTTTTGATTTGTGCAATGAGCGTTGATTTACCTGGTTCAAGTAATTCAAATCCTAGTGAATCTAATTTACGGCCAAGTAATGTGAGCTTTCCATCCTTAATAGGCTCGGCTAATACAACCTGCCCAAGCTGCAGATCTTGGTATTTTAATTCAAGTTTGTTGAGTAAGTCCTTCACTGCCATAATACAGCGAGGGCAAACCATGTTTTTGATGTGTAGTTTCCTTTGCGTCATCTTGTAGGTAGGGAAATTTGGCTCTTCCCGCTTTTAGCAGTGATGGTCCTGTGCGTTGGAAAAGCGGGATGTGCCAAATGCGGGCTGGCAGAAATTTTCAAAAATGCGAAGCAGGGGATTTTTCTTACTTTTTTCTTGTTAGCCTTCTGAGTCCATGTACGATTACACTGGTGGTCAAGTCGAGTGAGTCCAGACGTAAAGTCGTCCTGATTTGTAATATGTCTGGCGTTGCTCGTCATTGTCGATATGTCTGTTGTCTTTTTTTCATGTGCCCCAACGGCTCTGTGTATGAGCAGTAGCGGATTTCAAGGCAGTTACCTGTCCGGCTACCACCAAAGTTAATTAAATGCACCGACCTTAAATTTAGCACTTCACGCGCTATTGCTTATACACTTTGTTGGGGCATCGTGCTTTTCATTCTTTTTGTTTTCTGTCCACAGTGTCAACCGGCTCAAAGTCTTATTCTTGTCTGTTCGTACTATTGTTTTGTCTTTCTTTTTAGTCGCGCGTGGGGCATTTTTGAAAATTTCTTTTCTCGGGTTGGGCAGGCACACTCTTTGGCTGGCTTTGGTCTGCGGGTCGGCTCTGAGTGGCCAGCCAATGTGTGTGACTGATGCGTTGGCACTATTTAGAAAGTTGCATTATCCTGTACGCTCCCCTTGCTACTACAAGAAATACGATAGTCCCGATTATTAAATCCGGATAGCTTGAGTTTAACCAGTTCACCAGAAGTCCGGCCGCAATTACGCCAGTATTAATTATGATGTCATTGGAAGTAAAAATCATACTTGCCTTCATGTGTGCTTCACTGCTCTTACCCTTTTGAAGTAGAAATAAGCAAATTACATTCGCAATCAATGCGAGTATTGAGACGATTATCATAGTTTGGAAGTCAGGCATTTTTTCTTCACCAACAAAACGTCTGATGACTTCTACAAAACCTATAATAGCAAGGGTTATTTGAAAATAGCCTGCAAACCTTGCAACCTTTTTCTTTCTTGAAACTATTTTACCTACTGCTAATAGTGATAGTCCATAAACGATACTGTCCGCAAGCATGTCTAAACTGTCCGCTACCAACCCCATTGAGTTTGCAACCAATCCTGTGGTTAGTTCGATGGCAAAAAAGGAAAAGTTAATGAGTAAAACTGCCCAGAGCAGTTTCTTTTCTTTTTTGTCAGAAGGTGTATTAGGAGCCAATTCCGCTTCTTCGGAAGAAACTTGCGTTGTATTCAGGTTTAGACTTTCCAAGGCAGCCAATATAGATTGATAAGTCCCGGTGTGGTAAACTTCTAACCTTCGATTTTCAAGGTCAAAATCAAGAGACTTTATCTGGTCGTCCCCTTCCAGTTTCATTCTTATCATCTGTTCTTCACTGGGGCAGTCCATTTTCTGAATTTTAAAAACTGTTTTCTTCATGCCGTTAAAGTTTGAGTTTAATTCCTCCGTTAATAAGAAAACCATCGAGTGGTGCATAGATGTCCCTGAAAACAGGATTGGTGACCGTGCCTGTATTAATTGTGTCAAAGCGGGTTTGTCTTGCGTCAAGGAAATTTTCAAAATTCAGGTAGATGGAAAAATTCTCCCAAAGCTTTTCAGCCATAAATCCGGCAATGACATATTGCTGTCCGGTAGTTCCATCGCTCAGCTTTTGAGGACTGTAATAATATGCTTCTAACCCTATTTTCCATTTTTCTTCAACTTCATAGAATAGCACTGAATTGATGCGGTGCTTTGGAGTTAAAGGAGCTTCATTCACTGTGCCACCTTGATGCAGCCTTGCATCGGTGAATGTATAACCCAAGAACAATTTAAAGTCGTCATATGCTATCTTCATATTCGTTTCGGTTCCTCTTGTATCTATGTAGCCTTGAGTATTGACAAATTGGTATAGGCCGCTTGTCTGTAGTTCAAGTAGCAATGGATTGTCCAGATAGGTATAGAAGAAAAGTTGGTTAATGCTGAAACTGACTTCTTCGCCAATAATGGTTTTGTAATTAATGTCAAAATTTCCCCCATAGCTACGTTCAAGTTCATTGTTATTGCTGCTAATGGGCAAGACATTTTGAAACTGTATGCGCTCACTTTCTTCCGTGAAAATGGTAGGTGCCTTATAGCCAAAACCTCCACCAATACGCGAAGATAACTTTGGTGAAATTTTAAATAAAGCAGAAATTCGGGGAAGCAAGACAACACCATAATCAAAAACATAATCAGTTCTCAATCCTGTCTCAAGGTTTAGCCATTCAGTGGCTTTCCATGAAGTTTGTGCGAAAGCTCCAAGGGTGTTCAAGTTGTAATCGCGGGTTTGAAAGGTGTCCAGTTGATTTTCATCAAAATGGTCAGTCCAAAGATTTAATCCTGTAACCCATTCAAACTTTTCATTACCACTGGCGTAACTTGCTTCTGAAAATGTGGCTAACTGTGTTCCTTCAAAATTATAATCAGGGACTGATATACTTCGATTAAAATAACTTACGCTGTTTTTAAAATTGAACAATCCGTTACCTGTCCTATGGTCTAAGCTTAATTGAGTGGAATAGCGTTGCGTATTATTTTCCTCAAAATAGCTGTGAATGTTGTCTCCCTCACCTTCAATGAATTGAATATCTCCTCCCAACCGGTCTTCCACTGTTGCATTCACTCCAAAGTTCAATTTTGTTTTTTCGCTGAAATAAAGGAACAGCTTTGGGTTCAATACATAACGCTCGTATTGTGGAATGGCAGATAAGCCTATTCCCGCAGGGTCATAAGCCCAACTTCTGTTGTGTGAAGCAAAAATGGTAGTGCCTACCTTCTCGAAACGCTTGGAATAAAATCCGTTCAGGTCAAACCCTTTCCCAGAGTTTACATCCAGGTGAAAAAGTAAATCTCTTTCCTCAGAAGGTGTTTTGGAAATCAGGTTTATTAAGCCCGCAATTGCTCCACCTCCATAAAGTGTTGATGCCGAACCCTTGATAACTTCCACCTGCTTGAGGTCGAGTGGTGGAGTTTGTAAAAGACCCAGCCCACTTGCTGCACCTGAAAAAAGCGGAAAACCGTCTTTTAGAATTTGAGTATAGCGCCCATCCAGCCCCTGAATACGAATAGAAGCATTGCCGGATGTTGCAGAAGTTACCTGAGTTTGAATGCCCGTACTTTCGCTTAAGAGCATTCGAATATCTCCGGCTTTCATATTGGCTTTTTCTCCTAATTCCTCTAAGCCAATGAATTCCATTCGGGTAGGAATTTCCTGAATAGTTCGGGTGCTTCTTGTAGAAGAAATAACAACTTCCTCTAATTCACCGGCTTTGGGGTTCAACTCAATTTGAAAAGGTTCGGTGTGTGTCAGAGGAAAACTAAAGGTGTCTGATTTGGTTTCATAACCAATGTAGCTAAAGACAATAATTTGCTTGCCATCAGGAATATTTTCAATTGACAATAAACCTTCCAGATTAGCAGTGCTGCCTTTGGTTGTTCCCTTTAAAACCGCAGTTGCCCCAATCAGTGGTTGCTGAGTTTCGCTGTCTGTTATAATTGCTTCGAAAGTGTTCTGAGCGAATACAGAACTTATATTAAATGCCGCCAATAGCAGCAAAATGCTTTTTGTTGTCATTGTTTTAAGATTGATAATGTTAAAAAATAGCTTGGCGGTGCGTAGCACCGCTTTCAGCATTTATGCCGAATACACTTTAAACATTATCCAATCTTAGGCGGCTGCCAGATGGAACCGGAATATTGAAGGGAATGGAAATTCTTGTAGAAGGTCAGTTGTATTTCATGATTTTCGAATGGCTCCGAAAATAAAATAGCAACTGGAACTGTACATCCGAGGCATGTTGTGCAGGACATGAAAGGATTACAAAGGTCATCACAGCCGTCTTCATCATTCTCCGTTGGTTGCTGGTTCTCTGCATCTGAATTGTGAATGGATGCGATACAGATGTCTTCGTTACCCAAATCAACCATATCCATTATTGGCTGCACATTGAGTGCAATGATGTAGATTGAAAGTATGATTGAGAGAATTTTCACGGTTGCAAATTTAACCAAAGTTGATTAATTTTTCAAGATTGAGCGTTGGTAAAATTTGGCTCTTCCCGCTTTTTGTCGTATTGGCTATGTGTGTTGGGAAAGCGGGATGTGCCAAATGCGCGTTGGCAGAAATTTTCAAAAATGCGAAGCGGGGGCTTTTTCTTTTTTCTTTTTTCTTCTTTGTCAGTCGTCTCTGTCGTTGTCCAGTTGCAATGTTGGTCAAGTCGAGTTAGTCCGGTCGTAAAGTCGGTTTGTAAAACGATATGCCTTTTGTTACTCGTCATTGTCAATGTGTCCGTTGTCTTTTTTGCATGTGCCCCAACGTGTCGCAGCTAAGAGACGTGGGGCTTTCGAAGCGCTTACCTGTCCGCCCGTGACAAATTTAGCCACGGAGAACGAACCTGGCGTTTACCAGTGTCCGCCCCATGTTTTCTTAGGTGTTGTTACCTGCCGTATTTATTTCTTTTTCAATTCTTTTCCTGTCCAAATTCCATTAAAATTATCTTCAAGTCCTGATAGGTTGAATTCAAATCCATTTTCGGTCATTTCTGTCGATACTGACCCCATTAATTCAGCGTCCCAAAATTCATCACCATAGTCAAAGTCGAGAATTTCACTGTTGTATGTTATTTCATTTTTGTCGTTGAGTATAACTACAAAAAAATGGTTTGGATACCCGTTGTCATAATATTCGTCATAGCCTGTCCTTTGAGAAACTAAAAGAAATTCCTGATTGTATTTGGGCAATTCTTTTTGTAGCGCAATGAAGTCGTGAATTTTGTAGTCAGTGTAGTATTGCTGTCCGTTCATTGTTATTGCGTACCAAACATTAAATGTCAGCGACCATTCTTTGGTAGTGTCTTTAAATATTTCTTTGTAGAAAATCGTGTCGACCTGAATGACGGAAGTCTTTGTTAATACTCCGATTGGTTTTGCTGTTCCCTTGTCATTAACTCGGTCAAACAGTGCAATTACTTTTCCCTTTACTTTCAAAAAAGCTGAGTTGTCTTCCTTTTTGAATTCTGTCTGAGGTTCAATAACTCTTGGTTTAAATCCAATCAGTTCCTTGTCGAGACTTTTTGTTTCATAGATACCGAATTTAAGGTCATAATAACCATCTTGTCGAACGATTTCTTGTCCGAATACTGGAAGCAGAATTATCGATGTCAATATGGTCAGTATCGTTTTATTCATATGGCAGGTAACGGTCTCGGCTATGCGTAGTGCGGGATTTCAAGGCACTTCACTGTCCGGATACCGAAATGTTTGTTAAAGTTCATTTACTTTCATTTTAGCACTAAAACCCGCATTACGTATAGCCAATGTTGGGCAATCGTGCTTTTTCTTTTCTGTCCGTGCGTTGGCTCAGACACACTCTTTGACAAGCTTTGGCTGCTGCGTTGGCTTTGAGCGGCTTGGCAATGTGTGTGGCTGTTGAACGTTGGAGTCATTGGTTATCTTATTTCAATTATTTCAACTTCACTTTTTGTGTCGCCTATTGTTACCCTGTCTCCAATTGTTCTACCTTTTATTGAAGCAGCTAAAGGTTTCATAATATTTACTATTTGCACTCCATCAATAATTTCAGCACCATTAGTAGGATAGTCCACCAATTTTACTTTCAATTCCTTTTCATTACTTAGGAATTTGATTTTAACTGTGCTATTAAGTTCGACTCTATTGTCAAAGAGAGAATTTGGAATGAATTCTACTCGTTCCACTACTTGTTCTTGGTCTTTTTTCGAATGCCGTTTAATTATAGACCATTCAGATTCGTAATAATTATTATCAACTGGTTTTCCATTGGCAGTAAAACTTTGGAATACTAATCGACTGATGTCATTGTAGATATCTAAAGGCAAGACATTGTAATCTATTCGTTCAAAATCATTGTAAATTACTTTGTAGCCTTGTAAGTGAAGTTGCTCCCGTGTCGAAATGTTTTCGGTCAAATGCGCTTTGAATTTTCTACGACCATTCTCATTGAAGTAAATGCCAATGATTTTTTCAGTTTCAACAGCTTCGATATGCACCAATTCCCCATCTTTGTTTAAACCATTCATATATTCTTTCCCAATTCTCCTTGAAAGAAGTATTGGAATATGGACTTTATTGACATGACCTGACTTATAGCATTGTAGAAGAAAACCTGTCTGGTAAATTTCTTGTATTGGAATTACATAATCAGCTTCCAATGGCTCTTTATCTGTCAGAATATATGTCCCTGATTTAAATAGGTTGAAGTATCGAAGTATTTTATCCGTTCTTGGTCGTGAATCAATCGGTTCAAATTGTTCTTCGGGAGTTTCTTCATCATATGCGTCAATGACTAAATCTGAACTTTGCATATCTAATGAATCATCCGCTCTTACTTCTTTTTCCTGTTGAATATTAGATTCCTGATAGCCATAATCTGAAAGGGGTTCTATCTCTTTCTCTTCAAATACAGGAATCATGTTCCAAAGGGGTTCTAATGCTTTCTCTCTGTTGGTATAATACTCATAGCCACGAATTCTAAAGAACTGCCAACCGCATCTTTCAAGTACTTTTTGGCGCATAATGTCATTTTGATGCTGTTCGGGTCCATGCCACTTATCCCCATCACACTCAATTGCTATTTTAGTTCCATCAGGTAGTAGAGCAACCATATCAATCTTGTATCGACCTTTCGCCACTTCGTATTGAGGAATTATGCTCAGTTGCTTCCTTACAATATCATTGTAAACGTCAACTTCAAACCAACTGTCGAAAGGCTCTGGTTGTGTTCCCATTCGCCTTTCTATTGGCGTGTTGAAAATCGGTTGATACGAGTTGTAATTTTTGAAATGGTCTAATAGTTTGTAGCGCAAATCATTTGTATTACTCAA
Source organism: Cyclobacterium plantarum (assembly GCF_011290685.1). Classification (GTDB taxonomy): domain Bacteria; phylum Bacteroidota; class Bacteroidia; order Cytophagales; family Cyclobacteriaceae; genus Cyclobacterium; species Cyclobacterium plantarum. The sequence continues at coordinate 908,292 of NZ_JAANYN010000001.1, read as the reverse complement.
ATCGTCTAACTGCACCGAATGGAATAAAAAAATCTGCTCTTTGGCTCGACTTACTGCAACATTGAACCGTCTTTCGTCTTCTGGTTTCACAAGTGCTGACCTATTGTGATTGTGAGCAGTAACCAAGCTTAAAAAGATAATATCCCTTTCATCACCCTGAAAGGATGAAGAGTTCCCGCAAACAATTTTACGCTTATGAAATTCCTTTTCTCCAACTCTTTTCAAGAGTAGGTTTTCAATCACACTTGCTTGCTGATTTCCCTGAAGGGTTATCACTCCGATTGTCTTCCCATTATAGTTTTCGTCTTCGACTAACTTCCCAATTGTTTCAGCAATGTGATTTGCCTCTGGCTCATTTATAATTCTTGAGCCTCTGCCTTCAGTGTAGCCATTGGGACAAAACTCTGCCATCAATGGTTCAAGCCGATTTTCTGAATATTGTTTAAGTGGATAAAGCCCTTTTCCATCAGGGGCATAAAAATGACGATTTGAAAATTCAATTATTTCAGGCATACATCTGAAATGTTCTCTAAGAACGGTAACTCCATCACAGAAAAATTTAGCATGGTCGAAAAAGCTAAACTCCGTACCGTAATAATCAGAAAACGGGATTCCATTTAGATGACGCTTTATGTGAGGTGTCATAGTGTTTGCATCCACACCAACATATTCAGGTGAAGTCTGCTTGTCATCTCCAACGATTATAATATTCTTTGTAATGTAGAGCAGGAATATTGCATCAGGCCCAAGTTGACTGGCCTCATCAATAATTACATAATCGTACATTTCTTGTTCAGGCTGTATCGTTTCGGCAACCTTGTATAAAGGCATAATCCAACAAGGCACAGAATCTTTGCAATGTTCCATTTCTTGTTGAGCAATTTTCCGAAACTTCATCGCTCTTTTTCCTTTTCCCGTCTTACCAATTTTCTTTACTGCCATTACCCAAGCATCTAAATGCTGTCTTAAAGAGCGGTTTTGTTGTAAACCTTCAACAACTTTATACCATGCTTTCTTTGAAGCGAGCTTTGCAGTCAGTTTCCTTTCCTTCCGTTCTAATTCATTAAGGTTTTGAATGAGTTGATTTTCATAATTGACATCCATCAACTTTTCAAGTTGATGTTGCGCATTTCTGAAATAGATTGCTTGTTTTAAATTTTCTACATCCTTAGCTGAAAAGGAATCGTCCTCTACCAATTGTGTTGTGGATGGGATTTTAGAATAAAGCTCTGAACGTAAATTTTTGAAATTCACAAAATTCTCTTTTCCATAAGCTAGCTTTTCAATTCTGTTCAGTAATTCTTCATAAGTGTGGAAGTCAAGGTTGTTGTATGCTTCAATTATGTTTTTCTTAATTGGGTGGTAGCCTTTTGGAACATAATTATTCAGATATGCGGTAGATTGATTAATTAACTCATCAAACTCCGAAATACTCTCTTTTAGTTTGCTATACTCGGCTTTGAGAATAGATGTCTTTAGGTCTTCATCATCAAAAAGTTTTATCTGCAAATTGCTAATAGATTCAATAGCCAATTTCACTGCTTTTGCTTCTTCTATTAACTTTGATAAGCGAAGCACTTCATTATGAATTTGCTTGAAAAATGAAATCTTCTTGAATAGTAAGTTTCCTTTTGGCTCTTCTTTTCCCCAAATTTCTGATAGCTCAATAAAGTCTTGTCGAAAAGAAATATCATTCAATACAGTTTCATACTCTTCAATGGTATCGCAAGGACTTCCATTGACACGAACCGCTTCAATAAAATAAAGACGTTCTTTTATTTCTCTTGGTAGAAATGGCTTTTTAATTGAAAAAGTAAATCCTGATAACGGATTACCTTCATTTAAGTATGCAAGAAGTACTTGAGCATCATTTTTAAGTTGCTTTAAACTTTTGTCCTGAGGATAAGAGACTTCAATATCCTTATCAATCTGTCGTAAATCATGCTTTTCGAACTTTTCGAGCACTGACTTTGACTGATTCAATATTTGCAACCATTCCTGATTTCTGCCTTTCAAAAAGGATTCTATAACAGAAGAAGTGAAGTCAATCTGGAATTTATCTACTTCGTTGTAAAAGTTTTGAAGGTTATTTAGCTGTTGAAATAGTTGGTCAAAATCTGAACATGAAAGTTTAAGGTTAGCATCTTTTGGAAAAGAGCCATTAGCAAGCTTAGCAGTAAGACCTGAATATTCCTTTAACTGGACAGCAGTAAGTAATTTATTGGGATCAGGTATTTCAAAAACAAATTCATCAGTCTCTATTTGCTTGTAATTTTCATGCAGTTGAATGAATTCCGTTAAGCGTGAAAGCAACTCATTATTTTCAATATTACTAAAATCGTCTTCGTACCATTCGAATAATGGAGTATCTCTTTCAAGGCTCTCAGCAATTTCAGTTAAAGTTCCTTTGTATTTTTCGTTAATCTCCTGTTTTCGTGTTGCTTTTTCCTTAATCTTGACAAGACTGTTAGAGGTTTCAGCGATTGATTCTCTCGTCTTCTTTAGTTCATTTTCAAACTCATGAATTTGTGATTGATATTGAGTTAGATTGGCTCTTGATAATTCATCATTTATGGCGTTGACACTTGATTGTAAGTCTTGGATGGAAGATGAATCCCCACTCAAAAGGTTTACTGCCAAATCTTGAAATTCGGGTGGGAGTTTATCTTTTAAAACTTCCAATGCTCTTTTTGTATAGGCGGTAATTAGAACCTTTTTACCGTTTGCGAGCAAGTGACAAATTAAATTGGCAATAGTGTGTGACTTTCCTGTGCCTGGAGGGCCTTGAACGAGAACTTTATTGTTTTTTTTGGATTTTTCAACAATCTCTAATTGTTCGTCATTGTATTCCTTCGGGAAAAAGATTGGCTCAATCTGTGAATCATTAAATGAGTTATCTGGTGAAGAAATATCATCTTCAATGTCTGGATGGATGCCTATAAGGTCATTTATTGTCGGAATTTCAAGGCTATCATTACCATTTTCAATATTCTCTAATATCTTCTCATATAGAGCGGTAAAGCTTCGAGTATTCCTTTTTCTAAGTAAGAGAGCTGGGGAAAATGTGATATTTGGTTTTGAATGTGTTCTATTTGGCTTTTCAATTAAATGGTTATAGCTGCCATCAGGAGAAACCCTTTCTGCAAACATTTGTAGGGCATCTTCTGTGTTACCAAAAATTGTTTCAATGTTTTTCTCTTTAATGTAGTTCTCTACCGACTTTTCAGCATCTATGATGTTTTGCGAATCGAACTGGTCAAATAAGTCAAGGATCGAATCAGTTTCAATTTGGGGTGTAGATTCTAAGTTTGGTGAAACGAAAATTTGCGAGTCTTTTTGAGAATACTCGAAGTTAATATCGACTCTTTGGGTTAAAATATGTCTGAAAATCTTCGGTCTTTCATCATTTTCTTTGAAGTTCAATAGTCCGACACCAACCACTAATTCGTACTCTTCTCCAAATTGCTGGGTCTTGTTGAATATTCGGAAAAGTTGTTTGTAGACAGAGTTTAATTTCTCATACTTCTCATGTTCAGTTCTGTATGCTTCGAGTTTCTCGTTATATTCTATTAGATCATCAATCCATTTTTTGTCTATGTATTGCTGTAATTCTTTTTCAAGTTCTGGGAAATCTTCAATTGAAAGAGTTTCTCCATTGATTTCAAGTGATTCCTTTAACTTGGGTTCATCTTCTTCATTTAATAATGTCGGCTTGTCAATCCATTTTTCCAGGTTTTCTGGAAGCTTAGCAAATTCTGGTTTCGTTGGCTCTTTAGGCTTTCTTACTTTTAACCAATAGTCGTTGTCTTCGTTGAAGTCGGTTCTGATAATGTTTTCAAAAAGCTCATTTTCGGGAATGTCGTTCAGCCAAAATTTCTCAGGATATTGTGTTTCTTGAGCGTCAATGTCGCGGACAGGGTTACTTCTAAGTTTCGAGAACTCTTTGAGGTAATTAAATATTTGTAAGTATTTGTCCTTTTTCATTTCACTCCATTATTCCTTTGTCAATTTATCAATTTCCTGTCGAGCGTTGGCAAAGATTCAGGCTCTTTTGGTTTTTTGCGTTGGCTTTGTGTGTCGGCTAAACCAAATGTGCCTGAATGTGCGGTCGGCTTTTTGCATGTTGCCCAACAATTGTATAAAGCTATGTTTTGGGTGGGGAGTTGCGTGTATATGGTTTATGTCCAACATCCCTTTCCCGGTTTTCACCGGATAAATTAAGGATTTCGGACAAGGAATCAAGTGGTGATACTACATTTTTATTGGAAACGGCCAGGATATGGCTGTAAATCTCCGTGGTCGTGGACCGGCTATGCCCCAATAATACCTGAATCATCCTCAAATTGGTCCCCGACTGAAGCAGATGAGTGGCGAAACTATGCCGTAAAGTGTGCACCGTTGCCCAGGGATTGATCCCACTTTCTTTGACAGCCTTACGGAATACTGCCTGTATACTCGTGGCCGAGTATTGCCCCCCATCCTGTCCTTCAAATACCCAATAGGACGGCCGGTAAGTCTTGTAATACGCACGGAGTTCCTGCAATAAAATCGGGGAAAGTACTGTTTTGCGATCCTTTTTATTCTTTGATCCCTTGATAAAAAGGTATCCCTCCTCCGAATGTATGTCGCAGATCCGTAGTTTAATGGCTTCGCTGATCCGCAATCCTGCGCTATAGATGGTTAATAAGATCGTGCGGTGTTTTTGATTTTCAGTATGTTGTATCAGGCTTGCCACTTCTTCCTTGCTCAATACATTGGGCAAACTGTTGCTTCGTTTTGGGCGTTGGATTTCATAGTATTCCCTTGGCCTGCCCAATACATGTTCAAAATAGGCTTTTATCCCATTGATAAGGCTGTTTTGGGAAGACTCGGAAAGCTTGTATTTACTTACCTGATGGTATACAAAGCCTTCGATCTCTTCCTTGCTTAGCTCCAGTAAATCCCTGGATTCAAAAAATTTCAGGAATTTTGAAAAGGCACTTTTGTAATTGCCTACCGTAGAGGGGCTAAAACCCATTAGTACCAATTTTTGGTGAAGGCGGTCCAATTCCTGCTGACTTTTTTCATTCAGGACAAAAACCGGCATTTTAGCCGATTGCCCTGATGATTCACAAATCTCCAGTTTTTCACCAAAGAGATTCTTAACCGTTTCCATATTTTTTTCAGTATTTACCAGACTCCACAAACGCTGACTTGGGTGGTAAAAACTCCCGTTTATGGATTTAAATTGCGCTCTCTCCCTTTTAAATGAATAAGGGATATACACTTTAAACCGTCCGGATCTCGGGTTTGGCCTGTAAAGAATTAGCTTTTCCATGCTTTTTTTTCGCCAATAAAAAAAAGACGTAGAGGATAGCCGTATGTTAAATATTTATAGTCGTTTGTAAACGTTTATAAACGTTTGTTTTCAAATACATACCATCCTGGTTTGAATAGGGTATCCGTTTCAGATGACGCCACCTACTTGGCTAAAACAAAAGAATATAACCGAAATTGTGGTCCATAGCGACGAAGGACTTAAAAATCTATCCTAAAATACCCGCTCATAAAATCCCCAGCACCTGCAGCGCCTCCATCGTCAGCCCTTTTCTGGCCTGTAGAAAATCGGCATCGCTGGTTTCGGGCCCGGGTGCCAGATTACTGGCAAAAAAATAAACGCTGCCCCCTTTTTCCAAATATCCCACAAACCAGCCATTGTCTACGCCCTGGGCAACCGACCAGCCGGTCTTCCCGCTCAGCCGGTAGCTATCGGTTTCTTCCACCACCATCATCTCCCGAAAAACAGACAGGGTTTCCGGTGCCAGGCGCAGGTCTCCTTCGTACAGCTTTCTTAAAAAACCCAGCTGCTCCATCGGGCTGATCCGGGACTGCCCCCGCAGCCAGAATTGATCCAGGTTTTGCTCCGACACATCCATGTGCCCATAATCCAGGCGATCCAGGTAATCCCTCATTCGCTCCACCCCTATCTGCCGGGCGATTCCCCGATAACAGGGCACACAGGACAGGTGAAATGCCTGCCTGAACGTCAGATCCTGCTCCCATTGGGACATGGCTCTTTCCTCTCCGTTCCAGGGAAATACCGTGGATTCATCTTCCACCATGCCCAAATCCAGGGCTATCAGGGAATGGGGAATTTTGAAGGTAGAAGCGGGCAGCTGGCCCTCTTCCGCCAGGGAAAAGTCATTGGAATACAGCCTGCTGCCCTGAAAGTCTGCCAGCAGCAAAACACCATGGACCCCAGCCGAATCCAGTAGCTGCTGAAAATCGGGGCGCTGCTGCTTATCCAACTGTTCTTGCGCCTCCACCTGTATGAACAGCCCCAAAGAAAAGAGCATTAAAGTCAAATATTTTTTCCTTATCATGATCTGGCCGTTTTAGAACGCAATAAATAAAAGCATTTTGAAATGTCCATCAGGTTTTCACAAAAAGAAAGATTTATTTTTCAGGATGCAGGTACAAATGAAGCATTTCCTGAGTAAATTTCCGCGATCATTTCACCCGCAGGTCAGGCACTTGCACAGGCTATACCGCTTTCTTCGGTCCCCAAAAGAAAATAAATGCTATGATTTCAAGGCTTTCGCTATTGACCCGGGCTTTTTTCGCCCCTTGTTTTTTGCTCATTCAGGCTAATGTAGCCCTGGCATCCGAAGACAATCCTCTTAAAATTTCAGTGGTAAGCATTAGTGCAAGTTCTTCCATTGGCTCCTCTGATCCGGCAAATGTGCTGGACGGAAATTGGAATACTTCATGGACTTCCAGCCACCCTTTCCCCTCCAATTATTTTTCCAATCCTGCCCAAAATATCTTACTCCACCGGCAGCTCCTGGCCGATGGCACTACCATGCTCCAGGCTGCAACAGATGGTAACCTGGGTTCTCATACGGGTTCCGTACCGCTGGTGCAGGGATATGCATCCGCAGCGATTCATCTCAATCAAGCCCAAAACATATACCTGATCGGGCTGAAACTGGGCGGCGTAAAGGAGAAAGTAGACATCCTGCTGGAACAGCAGTCAGGAGAGTTGACTACCCTGACCTATGGATCCTATCAAAACTACGCCAATGTCAGGTTTGAGGTAAACCTGGAAAATATCCTCAGCATCCGGCTTCAAAGCCCCCATCCTTTTTTTATCTTTGACATCGCGGCCATGGAAGCTCCCGCACAGGAATACATCACCATAGACCTGGGAAGCCCCCAATTGATCAGTCAGGTAAAAAGCAAACATTGGTCAGGTCATAACAGCAGCCAGGCCACACAGCTGCTTTTGGGAACAGCTGCAGACAGTTTGGAAGTGGTCGCCAACCTGGAGACCAATGATCCCGCTGCAGTCCTCACCTCTTTTGACAGCCCTATAGTGGCCAGGTACCTGCGCATAGCCCACAGACTGGTCGGCAGGGATTACAACAAGGCCGCCATTTTTGAACTGGAAGTATTTGGTGAGCCTGTTCCGGAAGTTGATCCCCCATCCCCCTGGGATCCGGATGCCGGCTTGTATTTACCCCTTTCCGACCGGGCTTCCGTAACTGCCAGTTCAAGTGTAAACCTGAACAACAACAGCCCCCTAAGCGTCCTGGACGGGAATCCTTCCACCGCCTGGATCTCAACCAATCCCCTTCCCGACGCCTATGTGCGCAATCCGGAACAAAATATTTTTCTCGGTAGCAGCGGCTATGCGAGCAATGAAGCCCCCATGGCAAAAGCCACTGATGGGCTTTTGGGCAACAGCAGTCCATTGATCGAACCCATAGCAGGAGAAGCATGGTTTAGACTGGACCTGGCATCCACACCCATTTACCGGCTGGGATTGCGATTGGCTGCCGGATTTTCCCTGCCGGTACTTATCGAGGTACGCTCACAGGAGGGAGAAACCGTCCGGCATACCTATGAGGTCTATGATCAGGGCCACCTCCGGTTTCCCATTGACCTGAAAGATGCCGTAGCAGTAAAGCTTTCTTCCGGAGCAGCCTTCAGCATTCAGGAAATCGCAGCTTATGCGGCTCCGCTTTCGGAATACATCACCCTGGACCTGGGTGAGGAAAAATCAGTATCCTGGATCAGGACCAGGCAGTGGAATGGAAACGGTACTGCCCTGAAAACCCTCTTGAAAGCGGGAAAATCCCTGGAAGACCTCCACCTTATCGCAACATTGGATCCCTCAAAGCTGGAAATGCTCAATGTACAACCTGAAGAACCAATCCTTGCCAGGTATATCCGCATGGAGCAACAACTGGCAGACGAGAACTACAAAAAAGCAAGTATACAGGAAATCAGCATTTTGGATGAATACGGTAGTTTCGGACCTCCACCATCTCCAAAACCCCAAAGCAATAGTTTTGGTGAACTCTTCGGACTCAATACGGTCTGGGCCTGGGGCACAAAGAAAGTACCCAATCTGCAGGGACTCAATGAGGGAGCCCAAAAATTCATCCGCACTGCCAGTCAGGCCAGAAATTACCACAACATCCACTGGGATACCAGCGACCCGGATCACATACCGGGCTACGGCGGGGAAAACCCGGATGTGCGGCTCCCCTGGACCCAATGGATTCAGGAATATTCCGATTGGAAAAACAAAGGGTTTACCGTCGATGCCACTTACACCTTTGATCGGTTTAAAGAATCGGACTGGGACCAGCCTTATACCTCCGGGCATGACCTGGGATATGCTTTTGCAACCACTTTTGGCCCAAATCATGAAAACCTCATCCGAACGGTAGAAGTGGGAAATGAACCCTGGTCTTACAGTGATTCCACTTACCGCCTGATATTGGAAGGGATGGCCAAAGGCCTGAAAACCGGAGATCCTGAACTGAAGGTGCTTCCTGCCGCTTTACAGGCCTACCAGCCGGAGAGCAGCAACACAGGCAGCATCAAACATTACATGGGCACCAAACTTTCCGAAAAAGCCGCAGCCCACCTGGATGGTATCAATTTACACCTGTACAGTTATTTCCGAAATGAAGCGGATGTTCGGCTGGCCGTTCATCCCGAACATCCGGCTTCTGAAATGAGGGCCCTTTTTGCAGGTTTGCGGTTCAGAGACAAAAACATGCCCGGAAAAGAGGTGCACGTAACCGAATGGGGCTGGGATGCCTCCAGCGCCAACGAATCCGCTGTCAATACCGAAGCCGTCAGCCCCCTCTCCCAGGCAGTTTATGCGCTACGGGGCCTGTTTTGGCTGAGCAGAATGGGCGTGGACCGGGCCCATTGGTTTTTCTATGCCAATGTGGACACCCTGCCCGGAAATAGCCCGGTCAATTACGAAAGATCGGGACTCACGGAGTCGATTTATTATAATTTCAAGGAAAAAAGGTCCTTCATTGCCGCAGAAGCCATGCAAAACAGGATGGCTGATCTGTATTTCGATGATGTGATCCGGGAAGATGATCAGGCCCATATTTATCAGTTAAGAGACAAGGAGGGAGCCTTGTCCCACCTGCTCGCCTGGCGGCCCGTCAGCGGGGATGATTCCCTGGCGGTGACCTTTTCCCTTCCAAGTGAAAATGTTGCTGCCCAGGCCTGGCACCTCTCTGGGCTCGACCCCAACGGCGAGCCGGCTGAAGTAACTTACGAGCAAGGCAAGCTCATGCTCCCTTTATCCTCCAAGCCGCTCCTGATCGAATTGGCCCATTCCGATAAAAACAATTCCCTGCAGGCAAACCTTAGGGTCAGGCAGTTGGAAGAAGAGACACTGCTTACCGTAAGCACCAACAGTCCCATTGGCAAATCTCAGCTCATAGGCTTGTCCGGCGACACCCGGCTGGAAAGAATGAACCTGGTATGGGAGAAGAAAAACGACCTGGAATGGCAGGCCAGGCTGACCACCCTTCCTCCCGGAAGGTATGAGGTTAGGGCCCTGCTGGATAGCCGGAACCACCCTACCAACAGGGTAAGCTTTGTGGTGCCACATAAAATGATCCTTTTCCCCAACCCGACTACAGGTAGGAGCCGTTTACGCCTGGCCCCAGGGCTTAGCGGTGTCAGTCACATACAGGTAGTGGGAATGGACGGGTTTCTTTTCGATGCCTTTCAGGTGCCGGAGAAGGTCCGCTCCTATGAAATGGATCTGTCCCAATTAAAAAACGGTTCGTACATCCTCCACCTGGACAACGTCAATTATCAGGAAAGGCAAAAATTCATCAAAAAATAAGTTTAAAAGGTAAAAAAAATATCATTGAATTAGGTTTTAGCTAATAACTCAAAATAAACTAAAAGATATTTAGTTCAGCAAGATACTGAGCGCCATAAGGGAAAAACATACCAGGTATGAGGAGTTTATAGTGAAATCCGGATTTGAGCCATCTATATTTGGCTAAAGCCAATGATGCTGACAGAGCCCATATTGCCTACAGCTAAAGCAGCAGGCAATTGATTAAATATTCATAGTTGCCATTACCGAATAACAGAAATGTTTTTCTCGAAACTTTTTTGAAAATCAATTAGGGAGAGAGGCTTATATTCTTTTCCCATTAAAAAGGTCTTTCCTGCCAATATAGTTTGGTTTTTATTACTGGAAAAGTGCCTAATTCAATTGAATTATTCCGCCTTGAGGATTTTTTCTTTGAGGCTCCTAGAAGAAGTCCCAAAGAAAAGCGATTCAACCAGCCATTAAAAACTGCCAATTTAGTATTTTAACCGGGCATACATTATATCAACCATGACAATTGTTTTTTATGTTTTACATTAACAATGTTTGATTCAAGAACGATTTTAAAACCGGCTACATCATCACTGCGAACCTTTTTTCGGTAGCTATGGTTTGGCAATCTCGTTTTACTCAGGATTCCCACAGTTTCCGCTGTAAAAAGCCCCCTTAAAGCCTACCGATGACGTTTTCTACGTCATCGCGAGTGCAGCGAAGCGATCTGAACCGGAGCGTACCTGTAAGGGCTATTTAGAAAAGTATTCAAATGATAAAAATTTAATGAGTTAAAAAAATACATCCTGATCCCGATTTCTGCTTTTTTTAAAATGTTAGGTCTACCGATGACGTGTTTGTTAAGTCGTTGAAAATCGACATGATAATAACCCACATCGTCATCCCGATTGCTGCGCTTTTTAAAAGGTAAAGATTTCAAATTAAGCAATAATTAACGTATTGATATTTAAGATGTTACCGAAAAAATCCCCTCCCGACTCTGGTCGGGACAAGCTATGCCCTCCGCCGCGGCGGAGGGATTTGCCTATTACCGATGCCGTGTTTGTTAAATACCTGAAAATCAACATAATAATAAACCGAATCGTCACCCCGATTTCTGCATTTTATAAAATGTTAAGTCTACCGATGACATATTAAATTCCGATTTTATAGAGGAAAACCACCGAAAAAATTAATAGAAATCGAAGATTCATATTTATATACGCAAAGTGCGCAGGCCCGACAAAAAACCGAGCCTGTCCTGACGGTAGTCAGTGGCCTGTCCCGATTTTTTTCGGGAGGGTGCGGGAGGATTGCGGGGGGAAGGATTTTTTTGTCTTGATTTTTTGGTTCTTTTGCATCAAGGCAAAAGAACAGATAATTAAAGGAATAATAGTTGATTTCGAGGCATAATCCTGATACAACGAACACCTCTTTATTGCAAAAAACCCACCGCCATCCTGATTTCTTTATTTAAAAACAGGATGCCTTTCAAAAGGTTTCTCCCGGTCAAACAGGTAACGATAGGTATGGTGGGTCTTGTAGATTGAAGCATTCAGCTGCTCACAAACCCGCATCATCTTGGGATTAAAGTCTCCAATCCAGTTCATTTCAATGGTTTTGTAGGAGAGCTTCTTTTCGGCAATGTTGTCCCGGTACTCCGTTATCATGGCACTTTCCACCCCTTTTCCCTGAAATTCTGGCACGACCCCAAATACCAGACCCAACATTTTATTGGGTGGATTGAAGGTCTTGTTCCATATAAATTTTAACTTACCCATCAGGTCCAGCTTGCCATTCACGTACTTGAACAACTGATTGATCTCCGGTATATTGATGAAAAAAGAGACCGGCTCTCCCTTGTAAAAGCCAAAATACACCAGGTAAGGGTCGATCACAGGCTTCATTTTGGTCAGCATCAGGCGGGCCTCCCTCTCAGAAATGGTTTTGCCCATGTGCCTGGCCCAGGCCTTATTGTAGACCTTCATGAAATATTCCGGGAACTTCTCCCACAACTCCCTGCCTTTCAGGTACCGGAATTGAAAATCCTTGTCTAAGAGGATATTTTTGGCCCGCTCTTCCATTTTGGGATCCAGGGTCACCCCCCTGACCGCCCTCATATAGGTAAATTGGCGAAAGTACACCTGAAACCCATAAGCTTCAAAAAGCGCCCTGTAATAGGGGAAATTCCAATACATATTGTAATTGGGCGGGGAATAACCTTCCACTAATAAGCCCCACCATTTGTCCCTTTCCCCGAAGTTTACCGGACCATCCATGGCCTCCATCCCCTGCTCCTGCAACCAGTCCCTGGCAGCATCAAACAAAAGAAAAGCAGCCTGGGGGTCATTGATGCACTCAAAAAAACCCATTCCTCCGGTAGGCTGTTTTTCCTTCCATTTGGGATTGATAAATGCCGCATTCCTGCCGATGGTATTCCCCTGATCATCCAGCAGCAACCAGCGGATCGCTTTCCCTCCCGTCTTGAACAATTTATTGGTCTCCGGATGAAACAAATCCTCTATATCCTTGTCCAGGGGCCTGATCCAGTTTTCTTCATTGCGGTACAACCTGACGGCCATTTGAATAAATTCTTCTCTCTGGGCTTTGGTGCTCACTTCCTGTAACTGCATGGGGTAATTTCGCTTATGGTCAATAAAAATTAATGTGTCGGGAAAAGTGTCAGACTACTTCTCCATACAGGTCAAATTCAGCCGCTCCGGTTATTTTCACCGAAACAAAATCCCCGATCCTGCAGTAAAACTTGCCGGCATCAATCAATACCTCATTGTCTACATCCACCGAATCGTAGGCCGTCCTCCCCACAAAATGACCGCTTTCTTTTTTATCAATCAATACTTTGAAAGTTTTACCAACTTTCTCCTGATTCAATTCAAATGATATTTGTTCCTGTACCTCCATGATCCGGTTGGCCCTTTCCTGTTTCACTTTGGCCGGCACATGGTCTTCCAGCGAATGGGCGTGGGTATCTTCTTCATGGGAATAGGTAAAAACTCCCAGACGCTCAAAACGCATGCGCTCCACAAAGTCCACCATTTCTTCAAACTCCTCCTCCCCTTCTCCGGGATGCCCGGCGATCAATGTAGTCCTGATTGCAATATCGGGAATTTTTGCCCGGATGCTTTGGATCAATTCCTCCTGCTTTTCCCTGCTGGTACCCCTGCGCATGGTTTTCAATACCGAGCTGGATCCATGTTGCAAGGGGATATCCAGGTAATTGCAGATATTTTCACGCTCGGCCATCACATCCAGAACATCCATGGGAAAGCCGGTTGGATAGGCATAATGCAGGCGGATCCACTCAATCCCCTCCACATCGGAAAGTGCCTTTAAGAGATCCGCCAAACGCCTTTTTTTGTACAGATCCAATCCATAATAGGTAGAATCTTGCGCGATCAGCAGCAGCTCCCTGGTGCCCTGAGCCGCCTTGTGCCTGGCTTCCTGCACCAATTCCTCAATAGGCCGGGAGACATGGCCCCCACGCATCAGCGGAATGGCACAAAATGAGCAAGGCCGGTCACAACCTTCAGAAATCTTCATATACGCATAGTGCGCTGCATGGCTCAACAACCTCTCCCCTACCAGTTCATGCTTGTAATCGGCTTTAAATTTCTTCAACAGGGCCGGCAAATCCCGGGTACCAAAAAAGGCATCTACCTGGGGAATTTCTACCTCCAAATCATCCTTATACCGCTGAGAAAGACATCCTGTCACATAGACCTTGTCTACAAGACCCTTGTCCTTGGCAGCCGCATATTCCAATATGGTGTTGATCGATTCCTGCTTGGCATTGTCAATAAATCCACAGGTATTGATGATGACAATATTGTTATCGGCAGCAGTGGATTCGTGTCTGGCTTCAATACCATTCCCCTTCAGCTGGCTGAGCAATACCTCTGAGTCCACGAGGTTTTTGGAACAACCCATGGTAATGATATTGACTTTATCTTTTTTTATGGTTCTTGCTTTCATAATTTCCCGTAAAAGTACAAAAATTAACGTATACCGGGCCAATAAAAGTCGCTTTCCTGGGATGTTACTGAATTATTAATATTGCCCGGATTAAATAAAGAATCCTTAATGAAAAATTCCGCCCCAAAAAATAATAAAGGCATACTTTTGAGGCAGTAATACAGCGACAATTTTTTTATTACTCCTTACAACATTTTTACTAAAAGGCCTCAGCATCCTCTGGGGTCTTTTTCTTTTTTTCTCCTTACCGCTCATTCCCGAAAAGAATGAATGAAAACATTTACCTTTGTCTGTGGAAAACTTCTGAAGTACCCTGCATGTGTTGGCTTTTTTCAGCAGCATTCTTAAGTGATGGCTCTCCTGAAAGCTGATCCGCAAGCAGGGACAGACAGCTGTTTTTCTTCCAAATCCTGGAAATTGGTAGTTCAATTTCCTCAAATATTTAGTTTTTTTTAATCAACTTACTGAAAATGGATGGATCCGGTGAAAGAAAACAAAGCTTAAAGGAAGAATTTGCCAATAGCATTACCCACCTGATCGGGATATTGTTTAGCATTGTCGCCATAGCGCTGCTGGTTGTTTTTTCGGTGATGAATGGAACGCTCATCCACGTGCTGAGCTGCAGCATTTTTGGAGGCACCATATTACTCATGTATACCTTTTCTACCCTTTATCATGCCATATCGTCGGAAACCATCAAGCCCCTGCTCCGCACTTTTGACCATATCAGCATTTATTTTTTGATTGCGGGTACTTATTCACCCTTCTTGCTAATTGGTTTAGGTGGGACCAGTGGATGGGTGTATTTTGGTATCATCTGGGGTTTAACCTTGATCGGCCTGGTTTTCAAAATTTACTTTACCCACCGCTTTTCCAAACTGTCCCTGGTCCTGTACCTCAGCATGGGCTGGATGCTTTTGTTCTTTATCCGGCCCCTGATGGCCAATCTTACCCAGGACATCATCATCCTGATGGCTGCCGGGGGCCTGGCCTATACCACCGGGGTTATTTTTTATGCCAACAAAAAAATGCGCTATGCCCATGCCATCTGGCACTTGTTCGTATTGGCGGGAACGGTCTTTCATTTTATAGCCATAATGTTGATGATCAGTTAAACCGGAACAAGCAACAAGGGCTGGTGGCTAAGGGTTAAGGGTTATTTGGTTAATTGTTTAATTGTTGCGCTTGCTTCATAGCGAAACAGCCGCTCCTTGGAATTTGCAATTCCGAGGAGCAGATAATAGGGGATTTGCAATCCCCATAACGGCCTCGAATTTGCTTTACGTGAAGGCAAATATTGACGGGCACAACAGCAGGATTGCAAATCCTGCATTATCTGGGTTCGACATTGCAAATGGCGAACAGCGCGATTAAGGGTTAAGGGTTATTTGGTTAATCGTTTAATTGTTGAGCTCACTTTATTGCCAAACAGCCGCTCCTCGGGATTTTTAATCCTGTGGTACAGATAATAGGGGATTTGTAATCCCCAAAACGGCCTCGAATTTGCTTTACGTGAAGGCAAATATTGACGGACACAACAGCAGGATTGCAAATCCTGCGTTATCTGGGTTCGACATTGCAAATGGCGAACAGCACGGATGGCGAACAGCACGAGTCTAACTTTTAACCGACCGGCAATGTGACCATGGTCACCGTTCTTTTACTCTCGATTCACTATCTTGAGGTTTTAACATCAAAATACATATACTATGAACTACCACATGGATAAAATATTAGAAGCCTCTTCAATGGAAAGTGTCAAAGAAAAAGTGACGGCTGCCCTTAAAGCAGAGGGCTTTGGGGTATTGACGGAAATAGATATCCAATCCGTAATGAAGAAGAAGCTGGATAAGGATTATAAGCCCATGCTGATTCTCGGAGCCTGTAATCCTGTTTTTGCTGACAAGGTACTCAGCATTGATCCTCACATGACGGCCATGCTCCCATGCAATGTTAGCATCAGGGAATTACCGGACGGAAAATTTGAAGTTTCGGCCATTGATCCCGAAACAGCCATGGTACCACTTGGTAATGAGGCCATCAAGCCACTGGCCAAAGAAGTAAAAGAAAAGCTGCATCGGGCAGTAGCAGCAGTTTCATAAAATAAAAAAAGGGGATTTTCGCAATCGAAAATCCCCTTTTTTCTTTTATTGCTCAAAAACCAGTGCTTCAGGATTGGCTCCTAAATCTTTTAGCGCTTTATCTACTGCTTTCATAAACCCCTCAGGACCACAGATGTAGAAGTGCTGGTTTTTAAAATCATTTATTTTGCCTTTCAGGTAGGCCTTGTCTATCCTTCCCCGATCATAGGCAGTATCTGCCTGTTTTTCAATGATATTATGAAACTTATGTCCCAGGATTGTCTTCAGTTCCTCAAATAAAATAATATCATCATTGGTTTTGTTGGCAAAAATCAGCTCATTGTTACCAATCTTATTCTTTTGTCTTAAATCCCTGAAAATAGCTATAAAAGGCGTGATTCCTGCTCCACCGGCAATGAATACCCCTTCTCCCTTGTATTCAATAGCTCCCCAGGCATCTCCTATTTCTACCTTATCGCCTGGCAGGGCATCTCCCAGCCTTTTGGTAACCCCCTCATGCTCATCATAAGTTTTAATGGTAAATTCCAAAAAATCATCTGAAGGCAAACTGGTAAAGGTAAAAGGACGCTTTTCTTCCTCCCAACCTTCCTTGAGCAAACTCAGCTCGGTAGCCTGGCCGGGTTGAAACCTGTAGCCCCCGGGTTTTTCAACCTTAAAGGAATAGGTATCGTGCGTGACTTGTTTTTTCTCTAAAATCTGTAATTGGTAAGTATCCATCTTTAATCAATTATTTTCAAGTTAAAATCATCTCTACATAAAGCAAAGATTAATCCAACAATGTGAATCCTACTTATTAATTTTAAATTTAAAACCTATCTGATTTAATCCGTTCATGAGTAAAAAGGAAGAACTGGCCGGTAAGGCGTACGAGTTGATCACAGATGATGGTGAATTGCGGGTTTGCGAGCAAATTTCCGAATCAGCCTGTAAAGAAACACCATTCAATTTTTTTAAAAACATCAGTAGTGGTGCCCTTTCCAAACTAGCCGAACAATTGGTCAGCCCGGGAACCACGCTGCCCTGGATCCTGTCTGCTTTGGGTGTGCCCAACGCCTTTTCGGGTGCCCTGGTCCCGATCAAAGATGCCGGTTCCTTACTGCCACAATTGTTTGTCTCGGCCAAAATCCGCTCCTATCCGCTCAGAAAATGGTTCTGGGTAATCCCAGCCTGGATTCAGGCCCTGGCTTTACTCGGAATGGCCTTTACGGTACTGAAGATGGAAGGTGAAACAGCGGGCTGGTTGATCCTGATGTTCCTGGCCTTATTCAGCTGCTGTAGTGGACTGGCAAGCATCGCTTTTAAAGATGTGGCGGCCAAAACCATTCCCAAAGGAAAAAGAGGTCAAATGCTAGGTTTGCGGGCCACGCTTGGTGGGTTGTTTACCTTATTGGCCGGAGGAATTATCCTGGCAGATTTACCGGAAATCAATGACCGAAACCCACTGTTTATATTGGTATTGTCAGGTTCCGTTCTTTGGGTAATTTCTGGTTTTATTTTCAGTTTGATTACAGAGGAAAAGGGAGCCACATCAGGGGGGAGGACACCTGCAGCGGAAATCAAAACCGCCTGGAAATTTTGGAAGGAGGACGCCAATTTAAGGAAATTTATCATCAGCAGGGGACTTCTGATGGCCATTCCTCTAGCCCAGCCCTTCTTTGTTATACTGGGAAAGGAGGAGATTGGAAGTGAAGTAAGCCACCTGGGCATAATGGTCATTGCTGCCGGGATAGCCAATGTGATCAGCAGTCCGTTTTGGGGTAGGTTTGCCGATAAATCCAGTAAAAAAATGATGGTGTTCATTGCCCTGCTGGGGGCCATAAACATTTTACTCATGTCCCTCTTCCCCGTTTGGCCGGAAAAACTCCAGAATGTATATGTTTTTGCTTTTCTATTTCTGGTGCAGGTGATGGCTCATGGAGGTGCCCGGCTGAGTAGAAAAACGTACCTGGTGGATTTTGCTCCTAAAGATGAACGCCCTTCCTATGTATCCCTTGCCAATACAGCCATTGGTATTTTCACCCTTATCGGTGCTGGCCTGGGTGCATTGGCTGGAATAATTGGTGTACAAATCACGCTTTGGGTTTTTGCAGGATTGCTATTGCTGGGCAGCGGTGTCAGCATCCGGCTTAAGGAAGTCTGAAATCGGGAATACCTGCTAAAGAGGTGTTCAAACTGCTCCGGGCTGTAATTTGCTCCTGTATTTAATAGTTGTTTATTTGGTATACAGCCCAACATAATTGTATTTTATTATAATAATTCAATATTTTCACAATTTTATTTCATTCAGTAGGATTAATTGTTTACTTTTCACTGAATTTAATGTATTAAAAAAGTTTTTAGGCTAATTTATTTTGACATGAGGGATATAGCGATTTTAGGAGAAAGTAAACTTGCCAGGACTTTGGGAAACCGGTATATGGGTAGGGGTATCAATGTGATTTTTGGTGTTAAAAATGATTTCGAAATTACAGACATCGAGTGGAAAATTTACAATAAACTTTCGGATAAGGTACTTCCTTATCAGGAAGCCATTCAAAAAGCAGATGTGATTTTTATATGTTGTGAAAACGACTGTTTGAAAACCGTTTGCCAACTTTTGCTGCAAGCTGAAAGCCAGGATAAGATCATCGTGGACTGCACCAATGGAGTATATTCTTCAGGATTGGAATCCAATACTTCTGCTATCAAAAAGCTTTTAGGGGGAAAAAACCTGTTCAAAGCATTCAATAATCTGGGACTTGATTATCCCAATTCTGATCCTTTGGGGATTATTCAGGAAACCTATTACTGTGGAGACAACAATGAACACAAACAAAAGCTCAAAAAGTGGATTGAATTGGCTGGATTTAAAGCCATTGACGCTGGAGAATTTGAAAATGCCACCTTGCTGGAAGCTTTTTACCACTTAAAAATGAAAATTTCCAACCAACAACAGCAAAGCAGCAATTGCCATTTCAAATTGATTTCCGTATAAAATCGGGCCTGACACAAGTGCCGCACATTGCCACGATTATCCCACACCTGCTTTCTGGCAGGTGTGGGTTTATAGACCGGAAAAGGCTACCTTTCCATTAAAAATCAAATTATAAATACATGAAATCGAGCCTGCCAAAGGCAGACAGGCATGACGCAGGCGACGCACGGAGGGATAATTATAATTGAGTAATTTATAGGTCATTAATGTTACATGTCTGACGGTTCTAAACCGTCTGACAAAGGTTGCGGTTGAAAGAAAATCATAAACACATGAAATAATGAGGCCCATCACACTGTCCGTTAAATAAAGATTTTTATATTAACAGAAATTTATAAGACAGGCCTTTACTTATTAGCAATGCATTATACACTTAATCAATTACAGGTATTTTTAAAAGTAGCCCAAACCCAAAGTGTAACCAAAACCGCTGAAGCCCTTCACCTTACCCAGCCTGCCATCTCAATCCAGTTAAAAAATTTCCAGGATCAATTTGACATTCCCCTGACCGAAGTGGTGGGCAGGAAAATTTATATCACCGAATTTGGAAAGGAAATCGCAAAAGCAGCCGAAGAAATCATCAATCAGGTCAATGCCATCAATCAGAAAACACTTCAATACAAGGGGCAATTGGCCGGCCGGTTAAAAATAACCATTGTATCGACGGCGAAATATGTCATGCCCTATTTTCTTTCGGATTTTTTGAAACGCAATCCGGGTATTGAATTGCTAATGGATGTCACCAATAAACTGCGTGTCATCGATAGCCTGGCAGACAATGAAGTAGATTTTTCCATGGTTTCCATTTTGCCGGACAAACTTCAACTGGAGCACATCGACCTTTTACCGAATAAACTCTTCCTGGTAGGAAGTGCCAAAGCCAGTTTTGATGAGAGCAGGCCCCTCTCCGAACAATTGGATGAATTGAACTGGATCTACAGGGAAAAGGGGTCCGGAACCCGCCAAATGATGGAGGCCTTTGTGGAGCAAAACCACTGGGCTATAGCAAAAAAGCTGGAACTCACCTCCAATGAAGCTGTCAAACAAGCCGTTATTGCAGGACTGGGATTTTCTATTATGCCATTGATAGGGATAAAAAATGAACTGAATAATGGAGATCTAAAGATTTACCCCATTGAGGGCCTGCCCCAATCCACCATGTGGCAATTGGTCTGGATGAAAGGCAAAAACCACAGTCCCGTGACTGCCGCCTTTTTAGATTACATCAAAAAAGAAGCCCAATCGATAATACAGCAGAAATTCGAATGGTACCTCAAGTATTAGTGCCAGGTCAAGCCTCAACCTACTCATGAAGGCTTATTCCTCCATTGCAAAGGTGCCGAGCTGGACGCAGTCGAATGGAGCCCCCCATCAACTGTGGCAGTCTGTTGGGATAAGTAAACGAAATTTCAAATTTATTGTCCCTTTTCGATGAACTTATGCCCAAGATCCGGGTAAGATTGGTTCCCACAGCTGGCAATGATTGTCCATCCTTAGTAAATGTCATTCCACAAACTAAATTTAAATACATTGATTTTCAAATACATATACTGTACTGTTTCTAGGATATAAATATTTTTAATGTATTAAATAAAATTTATAAATTTTCATTTATGAAATGAGACGGCTATTTTCGCAGGAAACAAAAATAAATCTCCATGCAAAAAAGTCTTTATTTAGTTTGCCCGGTCAATCAGCTGGAAGCTTTCATCCAGAACAAATTTGGCAGCCACCATTTTTTCCTGACTGCATTGGGCACCGTTTTTAGATTTGAAGAAGTTCGGTATGTAGAAAAAGTAACTGATTTTCTGATGCAGGATTCAATAGACCGCATCACCCTTGTCCATGACTTGAACTGTCCTTTCAAAAACAGAATCATCAACCACGAAAAAGGGCTGCATTCTTATGCCGAGGAGTACCTTTTCGAAATGTACATTGATCACTATTACCGCATCAATCAATTCCAATCCAGGGAGGAAAAAGCCAGGGAGCTGTCTATGATCCATTCCGAGAACCTGATACATACCATTTCCAATCACCCTTTACTTGAAAAGCCCCTACGTCAAAAAGGGATAGCCCTTGACAGTTTATTGGTCGATTGGAAAACCAATCAGCTGGAAAAAGTAGAAGAAAGTCTTTTTTTGGAAAAAATATCAGCTGGATAAATGTTGAAAAAAAATCTCTCCAAATTGATCTCAATAAGGTAAATCCGATCGTAAAATCATGCCAAATACCGGTGCTAATCCTTCCAGGAACAATCGGATAATTGCCTGTATAACCACCCGGCTGAGGATCAACCCCATTCTCTTTTCCTGGAACCCTCTATAAAGGAGCGGATTTCCTGGCCATACCTTAGGAGCAAGTTGACAAATTGAGCGCATAAAATTACCATGCATCTACCTTCAGGTTACCTTACCGTGACCCGGTTGCAAAAATACGGTTAACATTAAAACCAAGCCTGAACTCTTCCCCTGGTACCCCATTCCCTCCGGCCAGCAGGTATTGCTCGTTCAGTGCCTGGGAAGTAACGAAATACATTTGAAACACATGCCCTCCGGCTTCAATGTCAATGCCAACACCTACATTGCTTCGGAGATCATTGTTCAAATTGGGGATCCACTGAAGGGTCAGGGAGGATTTTCCTGTAAGTTTATACTTGCCTGATATACCCAAGGCCAAATACAGCTGTTGGTCTCCCTCAATTAAATAGGCTGGCATTGGTGCATTGAAATAGGCCAAAGAGGGACTCAGCTGAAGACTGATTTTATCAGAAATTTTTCTTGCCAGCATGAATTGAAAGGCAAAACTACTCCTCTCCGAAAAATCAGGTGCCTCCTCCTGCAAAAATGCGTAATCTGTGGTATTCACACCAGCAGCCCCCATCATAGAGAGAGAAAAAGGCACAGACCCGCTTTTATTCTGCCGCAACAAATGGTACCTGCCATACAAATTGTAAAACTTGTCCCTGCCGGACCTGGATGCCCCCAGGGAGAAACGGTCATCAAAGGCATATTCAAAGCTAAACTGGATGTTGGCTCCATTGTCCAGACCATACAGGTTCCGGATACCCCCATTCAAAGGCCCGAAGGTATGCATGATGGCAAAATGCAGGGTTTTTTCTTCCAAAGGTTCTACCGTCATTAGGTTGATCTGTCTGGGCGCATGAAAAATAAGTTCCACCTCCGGATTAGCCGTTACCAGTTTTCTTTCCAGCTGAGCATGAGTATTTCCATAAAGCAGCAGGAAAAGCAGGGGCAAAGCAAACCTTTTTAATATACGATTCACAAATAGTTGATTCATGGTTTATTTTTTTAATTGAGCTTTGATCTTTACACTTTGGGTTTCCGATAATTCGTAAAACATCACTTTGGGAATATCTATGTCAAAATCCCCCAGTTTTACCTTAAAACTTGCTTCCAGCAAAATTTCATTTGCACTTAGCTTAGTCAGGCTGCCATCTATTTCCATATACTTTTCCTTTCCATGGATTTTAAAAACTCCCAGAGCCTTTACTTTTTGGGGTTGATTCATTTCTAGGTTTATGGGTTCTTCCATCTTGCCCGAAAACTCAGCAAAGGGATATTTTTCAGTTTCCAGGTAATTGTCCCTCATGTGTCTGTCTCTCAGGCCAATACCTGTTTTGAGGGTATTCAGGTCTATGTAAAAATCAATCTGGTTTTTTTCCGGATCCAGCAGTCCATGGAGCTTGTCAGACTCCCCTGTAAATTCATTCAATGCCGCCTGAGACAAAAAGCTCACTTCTCCATCGGTAGTTTTAAATTCCTGCGCCCCCACCTTCCCTACCATCAATAGATAAATCAGGGGCAACAACCATATTCTTTTCCAATTCATGACCGGTTGATGATTAGGTTTCCGTTTTCTTCCGATACCGCATAGGACTTTAAGGGTTGGGTAGCAGGTCCGTTGACCACTTCTCCCTGGGTGTCAAAGCGGGAACCATGACAGGTACAGGTAAAAACCTGGTTGCCAAAGGTCCAGTTTCTGTCACATTGGGAATGTGTGCAAACTGAAGTAAGTGCGCTGAACTGCCCGTCCAGATTCACTACCAAAAGCTGAGCCTCTCTGATCAACATCCATCCACCTGAGGCCATCAATCCTTCATTTTTGGCCAAATCAATGGTGACTTTCTGATTATTGATCAATATGCCCTCCTCATTTTCGTTGGGTTCATTATCGGGAAGCATATCACTTTCACTGGTACAGCTGGTAAAAAAAGCTGCACCAAAAACGGACATGACCGATATTGAACCGACTCTGGAAAGAAAATCTCTCCTTCCTGTTTGTAGCCTACCACGTTGAATCCTTTTATTTGTTTCCATGGCTTCAATTACGCAGAAAAGCGTGCTACTGGATTCCGGAAAAGCAAAAATAAATACTGCCTATACAGCCGGTCTCTCATATACGGCTTATGAAGGCTTCCGATAATTGATTTTTGAGGTTGCAATTTCCCCCGGCTTGCCTTACTTTTCTATCCTCAATACTTTCTTATGAAAAACCCGCTAGCCTGTTTGCTCTGCATACTACTCCTTCTTGATCCGCTTTTTAACTATGCCCAAAATGGCGGGATCCCTAAAGTTGCTGATTTCCCGGAGGCTTTTGAGGCTCTCCCAGCACTCCCCTTAACTGTCAAACTTAAAAATAACATCCGCTTTGATCAGGAAGGTGGCCACTTACAGGGCATTCAGCTTTACCAGGAAAATACGGTCTATTTAAGTGGAAGTTCATCCAACTACAGCTACATTATAATTGGCGATCTGAAAAATCAGGTCGTCAAGGCAGTAGATACCCTGCTCCTTTCCCCACTGCGACATGCCGGAGGATTTCAAATTTATGACCATTTTTTGGCTGTGGGGATTGAAGACAATCAGAAAAGAGACCTGGCGAAAGTACAGGTATATGATCTGGAAAAAGACAAGCCCTGGCAAATGCCTCTGGCAAGTCTGGAAAGAAAAGGAGCACCTGAACGGGTAACAGCCGGTGCAGTGGGATTGACCGCCTACAAAGAAAAAATGTGGCTGCTGGTGGCCAATTGGGACAGCAGGGTGCTTGATCTCTACAGCTGCACTGAAAAAGACTTTTATCTGGGAAATGCTCCATTCCAATTGCAAATGAGTATAGACCTGAGCAGGCAGGACCGGAATGGTTGGATCAATCCGGATTGGTTGTCCTACCAAAATCTCAATCTTTTTACCGATAAAAAAGAGCAAATGTATGTAACAGGTACTGCCTTAAATCCGGATGGAAAGCAGGTTGCGGATCTTTTTCGCCTGATCCCTGATAAGGAGAAGCCTGTTTTGGTAAAAATTGCCAGCAAAATTTTCTCCACCAGTGAGAAAGTAAATTTCAAGGCAGCTGCAGGATTACAGGTGAACCAGGAAGGCCGGCTCCAGCTCACAGGGGCCCCGTATCAAATTGAAGACGAAACCTATATAGATTTGTTTTCCAATTGATGACCTGCTTTATTGTTACCAGCCTTTTGCATCAGTCGATGTTTTTTACAAAATCACGAACCCACCTAAAGGCTCTTCCCGGTGTATACAAAAACTGCACGATCATGGGAACATGTCTTTTGTTCTTTTGAATCCTTAAATCCGGTTTTGGTTCAAAATCACTATAAGCCTGCATGAAGCGATCTGTTCCTTCCCGGATACTCTTATAGGTTTTTCCCCCCATTAAAAATATCATGGGAGGCATTTCCTCATGTAAAAAATATATGGGTGAGGTCGCTCTCCATACTTCCGGGTCATCCGTAAAGGTCCTGAGATGCGAAGTACCCGGCGCATTGTTTGCTTCTTTGAGGTAATGGTACATGTCTAATCCTGCTGCATCGATAAGGGCTGCCCCGGCTATCGGATTTCTCACGCCCAAACTATCAAAGTAAACATCTCTGACAGCCACCAAACTGGCCAGGTGCCCTCCGGCAGAATGGCCCGAAACCACGATCCTGCCCGGATCCCCTCCATATGCGGATATATTCTCCGAAACCCAGTCCAGGGCTTTGGCCACTGCCATACCCATGGTATGAATTTTATATTCCGGACTTAAAGGATAATCCATGATCACCGTAACGATTTCCCTGCGTGACATCCTCCTGCCCAAAACGCCATACCGCTCCTTACTGCCGGAACGCCAACTGCCTCCATGGATAAAAACCAAAACCGGTAAAGGATCAGTGATTTTTTTCGGATAGAAAATATTCAATTGCTTTTGGGGCATTTCTCCCAAAAAACCTTCTTCCATATAGGTTATGTTTTCTGAAACCGTTATTCCCCTCAATGAACAGGATGCCAGAATAAAACCCAAAAAAAACCATAAAACAAAATTGCCCATAATTGCTTTTGAATAGGTACGGAACTGATCCATGATCAGACCATTGTGAAGGTGCTGATCAGATAATACATTTTATATACGATTTAAATAGCTCCATCTTGCTTAGGTGCTAAAAGCTTGCCTAATTTAGCCTGTCTGTTTATATTATCACGGAATGACTCTCAAAAATTCAATAGAATTTCTCGATCTGAAAGCGATCAACAACCGCTTTGAACCGCAGCTTAGCCAAACCATCTTAGATGTGGTTCAAAGTGGCAGGTACCTGAAAGGAGAACAAACAGCAGGCTTCGAAAAAGAATTCGCTGCATACATCGGTACCAGACATTGTATTGGCCTAGGAAATGGCACCAATGCCTTGGAAATCATCTTTCGGGCATACCTGGAATTGGGCATTCTAAAAAAAAACGATGAGGTATTGGTCCCGGCCAATACTTTTTTTGCCAGCTTTTTGGCGGTCATCAACCAGGGTTTAGTCCCTGTGCCGATAGAACCTAATTTACCGACATTTCTGTTGAAAACCACCGGAATAGCGAAAGCCATAAGCCCCAGAACAAAAGCCATGGTGATGGTCCATCTCTATGGCAGAAATGCTTACCATGAAAACATTCATGCCCTACTGAAAGCCAATGGCATTCTTTTGATTGAGGACAATGCCCAGGCGGTAGGAAGCCGGTATTTGGACAAGAAAAGTGGCAGTCTGGGAGATGCTGCAGCCCATAGTTTTTACCCGGCAAAAAACCTGGGAGCCATGGGAGATGCCGGAGCAATCACAACAGATCAGGATCAATTGGCAGAAACTTGCAGGGCCCTTGCCAATTACGGAAGTATTACCAGCTATGAGTATCAATATGCAGGAACAAATTCCAAAATGGATGAAATACAAGCTGCCATATTGAGGGTAAAGTTACCCTATCTGGATGAGGATAATGCCAGAAGAAACCAAATTGCCCTGAAATACCTCACTCAGATCAAACACCCGAAAATTCAGCTACCCCTGCCAGCCAATCCATTGCAAACGCTCCAACATACCTGGCATCTTTTTACCGTATTGGTAGCTGACAGGCAAAATTTAATGAATTATTTGAAGAAGTTCGGCGTAGAGGCAGCGATTCATTATCCTACTCCTCCGCATCAACAGCCTGCTTTTAAAGCATCCTTTCCAGGCAAAGCACTCCCCCTTACAGAAAGAATTCACAGAGAAACACTCAGTTTGCCGCTGAATCAGGCTTTAACAGAAAAGGAACTGGCATTTATTATTGACCATATAAATCACTGGTAAACCAGGCCAGGTTGATTTTTCTCATCCCATACAAACCATTTGGTTGGGGAAAAGTTTTGATGGTATGAATTTGTTAATACAGCTCTCAGACAGAGAAAAAGACAGGATCATCGAGATGGCCTGGGAAGACCGGACCACCTTCGATGCCATCTTCAGGCAATTTGGCATCCCCGAAAAAGACGTCATCAAACTAATGCGCAGGGAAATGAAAGAAAGCTCCTTCAAAATGTGGAGAAAAAGGGTACAAAGCCGAAAGACAAAACACCAAAAGCTAATCGCTAATCAACCTGTTAAGCGTTTCAAATGCTATCGGCAGAAAAGCATCAGCCAAAATAAGATCACCTGATAAGCAGCCTGCTATTCAGAAACGCTGGTTCAGACTGTTCTGAATTCTTTAAAGGCATTGATCAAACCGTTAGTGGAGGCATCATGTCCTGATACTTTTTCAGGAGCAGTCAATTCGGGTAAAATGGTTTTGGCCAAAACCTTTCCCAATTCGACTCCCCACTGGTCGAAGCTGTAAATGTTCCAGATAGCCCCCTGTACGAATATTTTATGTTCATACATGGCAATGAGAGCCCCTAGAGTTGCCGGGTTGATTTTCTTGACGAGGATGGAATTCGTGGGATTGTTTCCCTCAAAAACCCTGTGGGGAGCGATTTTATCGATTATTTCTGGTGATTTTCCCTCCTTCTTCATTTCTTTTTTCACCTGTTCCAGAGATTTTCCATTCATCAAAGCCTCTGTTTGGGCAAAAAAATTGGACATCAGTTTGACATGATGGTCACCAACGGGGTTGTGTGTTTGTGCCGGCGCA
Organism: Cyclobacterium plantarum; assembly: GCF_011290685.1. Classification (GTDB taxonomy): domain Bacteria; phylum Bacteroidota; class Bacteroidia; order Cytophagales; family Cyclobacteriaceae; genus Cyclobacterium; species Cyclobacterium plantarum. The sequence continues at coordinate 880,638 of NZ_JAANYN010000001.1, read as the reverse complement.
ATGAAGTCGCAGGGGATTATCTGGGTCCCCTGATGTATCAATTGGTAAAAGGCATGCTGCCCGTTCGTACCGGGTTCACCCCATATCACAGGTCCTGTGGAATAGGACACCCTATTGCCTTCCCGGTCAATGCATTTACCATTGCTCTCCATATTCCCTTGCTGGAAATAGGCTGGAAAACGATGCATGTATTGGTCATAGGGAAGTATGGTTTCGGACGCAGCTCCCAAAAAATTGGTATTCCATATGCCGATCAAAGCCAACAAAACCGGCAGGTTTTTATCAAAGGCTTCATTTCTGAAGTGATTGTCCATGGCGTGGGCACCTTCCAGAAGTTTGCGGAAATTATCGAAGCCCACCGAACAGGCAATGGTAAGCCCGATAGCCGACCACAGGGAATACCTACCCCCTACCCAGTCCCAGAACTCAAACATATTGTTTAAATCAATACCAAATTCCCTGACCGCATTGCCATTGGTAGACATGGCCACAAAGTGTTTGGCGACCTCATTTTTATCGTGGGCGTTTTCCAAAAACCAATCTCTGGCTGTATGGGCATTGGTCATTGTCTCCTGAGTAGTAAAGGTTTTTGAGGCAATGAAAAATAAGGTCGTCTCAGGATTAACCTGCTTCAATACTTCTGTAATATGAGATCCATCCACATTAGAAACAAAGTATGCCTTCAGGTGAGGGTGCTGGTATGGTTTCAGAGCTTCTGACACCATCACCGGACCCAAATCACTTCCTCCAATACCAATGTTTACCAGGGATTTTATGGGTTTTCCGGTATACCCTTTCCAAACACCTTTGGCCACTTTTTCTGAAAAAACCTTCATTTTTTCCAGCACCCTGTTCACCTCAGGCATTACATCTTTACCATCTACATAAACCGGGGCATTTGACCTGTTTCTCAAAGCAGTATGTAAGACAGCCCTGTTTTCTGTTCCGTTGATCAGCTTGCCGTCAAACATGGAATTTATAGCTTCTTTAAGTGCCGTCTGATCTGCCAGCTCCAATAGTGATTTGAAAATACCATCGTTTATCCTGTTTTTTGAAAAATCCAATAGGATGTCCTTAAACCTGACATGATATTTATCAAATCTTTTAGGATCGTTTTCAAATAAATCCTTGATAGTTACAGGGGATTTAGAGGCATTTTGAAGTGCTTCCCACGCTTCGGTATTACTGGGGTTGATATCCTTCATTGTATTGTATTTTTAGGTCTGGGCTGTAAAGCTAAAAATAAAATACAAGCATCTAAACAACAATTTCATTTTGTCATCCGGACTGGAAATAATTCCAATTTTACCAGGCCAATAAGCATTTAAATCCCCTTTCCTTCCCAAATACCGGAAATTAAAACCCGGGATAAGGCCATTCATATCTGTTTTTCATTCTTTGATAACCAATTTCTTAATTGTATGTAATTTTTATACTGAACTAGTAAAAATTTATGCGTGAAATCGAAATACAAAAAAATCTTATTTACATTCATTTTTTACATGAAATTAGCTGCAGATCAAACCAAAATGAATAAATTAGCCTGTCTTGTGAAAACAACAGCAGAGAACATGTATTTGTCTTTTTTATTTTTCAATGATTGAAATTTCTAATCCAGGTTTAATTTTGTTATATTATTATAATGATAGGTTTATGGTTCCGACGACATTCAATTCAAATGGAGAAATACAGCTAATTTTAAAAACTTGATCGGAACTGCATCATTATAGTGATAAAAATATTTGTTTTAAGTTTAACAATACAAAAAAACTTGAAAGTGTTTTTAAATTTCAAAAGGTTTTTTTCTGCTTCTGTGCTATTTGCAGCGGTATTGCTATCTCATTTTTCCTTTGCCCAAAGGAGAGATATCGATTCCCTTAAATCAAGGATGCAGCTTTTTGAAAACAACGAGAATTTTTCTCCCGATAAGCCATATATAGATTTACTCAACCGCTTGGGTGAGTTGTATTACAACTTGAACCCAGACAGCACATTCTTATTGGGCATGAAAAGTCTTGAGGCCAGTGAAAAAACCGGATACCAGGATGGTATAGTGGACGCATACAGGAACATAGGTGCTTTTCACAACATTCGGGGAGAATACGAACAAGCGATGAGTTATTTTAAGGAGGGCTTGAGCTTGGCAAAAGAAAATCAGTATCTGAAAGGTATGGCCCATATTTACCACAGCATGGGTTTGAATCATTACGATAGAGGAAATTTCACGGAGGCCGTTTCATTCTACTATAAGGCACTGGAAATAAAAGAAAAGCACCTTTCTGAGAACGAACAAAGTACAACGCTTAGTAATCTGGGATTGGTTTTTTCGGACATGGAAGATTATGAAAAGGCCTTGGATTTTCATAACAGAGCACTTGAAATCCGGAAAAAGTTAAACAACAAACTTGGAATGGCCTCCTCCCTGAGCAACATTGGATTAATTTATAAAAAGAAGGGAAAATTGGATGATGCCATGGAAAGTTATACATCCACCCTTGAAATCGGTAAAAAAATTGAAAACAATCAGCTGATTTCAGTGAGTCATTTTAACCTGGGTGAAATATTGCTTACCCTGGAAGATTTTGAGGGTGCGCTGTTTCATTTTGAAGCTGCACTTCAGGTTGACAAATCAGTAGAAGATAAAGCCGGTACAAGCAGTGACTTGCTTGGCCTGGGTGAAGCCTATATAAATTTGGGAAACTTAGCTGAAGCAAAAAAAGCCGTCCAAAGCAGCCTTGAGCTTTCCACGGAAAGCAATATAAAAAGGAATATAGAGAAAAGTCACTTTTTGCTCAGTGAGGTTTTTGAAAAAGAAGGGAACAACAGTGCCGCCTTGTACCATTACAAACTGCACACAGCATACCGGGACAGTATCATCAATCTGAAATCGGAAAAGCAAATTCAGGAATTGGCAGCAAAGTATGAGTTTGATAAAAAAGAGGCGGCATTGCGGCAGGAGCAGCGGGAAAAGGAATTGGTAAATGACAAACTGATGGAGAAACGGATCCGAATAGGTTTTACTATTATCCTGGTTATCCTTTTAATTGCCTTTTTTATTGCGCTTAGATCCATCAGGTACCAAATAAAGGCCAAAACGCTGGTGACCAGGCAAAAAAACAGACTTGAAAACCTTAACAAAAAAATCCTGCATCAAAAAAAGGAAACAGAGCAGGTTGCCAGGCAGCTTATTGAAGTCAACAAAACCAAAGACAAACTTTTCAGTATAGTGGGACACGACTTAAAAAGTCCTATCAATAGTCTTAAGGGACTGATGCAATACGCTGTAGACGAAAAGCTTAGCCAGGAGGAATTTTTGCTCGTCTCAACCCAACTGAGAAACGAAGTGGAGCATGTACACTTTACTTTGATCAATTTGCTTCACTGGGCCAAAAACCAAATGAAAGGTATCGTCACGGAAACGGAAAAAGTATCTGTCAATAAAATCTTGCAGGAAAACATCAATTTGTATAAGCCTGTTTCTGAAACCAAACAGATTCAGATCGTTGATCTTTTAGATCCGGACACGACCTGCCTGGCAGACAAAGAACAGTGTAATTTGATCATTAGAAATTTGATAAATAATGCATTGAAGTTCACCAACCGGGGAGGGAAAATAACAATCCGCAGTAAAAAAATCCAGGATACCCATTGGGAAATTTCTGTTCAGGACAATGGCATAGGCATGGATGAACAGACCCTATCCAGGCTTTTTCAACCCGTATTGAGAGAAAAACAACGGTATGGCACTGCCGGGGAAAAGGGTACCGGATTAGGGCTTCAACTTACCAAAGATTTTATCCTTAAAAATGGTGGCGATATACAGGTAACAAGCGAGTCGGGAAAAGGCAGTACATTTACATTTACCCTACCTATTGCCATTTAATCCCGATGAAATATTATACAGGTTAATGGTTGGTAAATTGATTTTATTTTGCTTAAATTAAGAAGCAAGATTTAAAGCATACCAAACCCGGGATTACTGGCAGAAAATAGTTGCACGTGTTTTCCAGTACCCATAGTTTAGGCTTTTTCTTATTCGTTTTTGCAGGCGACAAACCATAAAAAATCCGAAAATATGAAGGAATCAAATTTCAAATCATTCAAAATTAAAATAGCTATTGCATTGACATTGGTGTTGTTTTTAATTTTTGCGAAAAGCCTTGTGGACAAAAGCAATGTTGATGAATTGGAAGCTTCCTTCGTTACAGTATATGAAGACCGGCTGGTGGTGCAGGATTATATTTTCAATATTACAGAATTACTTTTTCGGATGCGGCTACTTGTGGCCAATACGGAATCCCTGGACCAATACTTGTCCATCCAAAATCAGGTGATGGCTTATCATGATCAGATATTGAATATTATTTCAGATTTTGAGAAAACGCACCTTACACCTAAGGAAGCTGAGTACCTGAAGGACTTTGAAACATTGATCCGGGACAAACTGGAAATCGAAAGTTATTTTACAGGATTTGAAGAATCAGATCGAAATTACCAAAGTAGTGTTGAGAAATTCAATACTGACTTCGAGAAAGTTTTCTACGATCTTAGAGAATTGTCGAAAATCCAACTCAGAGAGGGAGAGAAACTCACCAATTTAAGCTACAGGATCAAGGCGCGTTCTGATATTTGGCTTCAATTCGAATATGCGGTTCTTTTTGTTCTTTTGATCATCATCAGCATGTTGATTTATTCATCAAGAGATATAAGTAAGGAAAAGACTCATTCCACCTCGAATTGAACTGGTTATTTTCTGTTGGCCCAGGCCGATAGCAAAAAGCCTACAAGAAAAATTACCGAAGTGCCAAAAACGATGGTTAGATTGGCATGAAAGGTACTCCTGAATGTAGCTCCTTCTTCAAATATCACCGGTGACAAGCTCATCCATCCTATCACTAAAACCCCCAATACTACACCAATGGCGGCATAGCTCCGTTTGATGTTTTTCCCAATAAAACCAAGCAAAAACAAGCCCAGGATTCCTCCGCTGAAAATTGCTGAAAGTGCCCACCAGGCATCAAGGGCACTTTCAACCCCATTGAAAGCAATGGCGACAATAATACTTAACAAGCCCATAACCAAAGAGGCAATGACCAAAACCTTCATCTCAGCTTTCTCTTTTAAATCCGGGGAAATGTATTTTTTGAAATGATCTGTCAAAATAATCGTTGCCGAGCTATTGATGCTGGTTGAAATAGTGCTCATACCTGCTGCAAAAATAGAAGCAATCAACAATCCGGTCATACCCACGGGAAGGCCGGTAACTATAAAATAGGGAAAGACCTTATCTGCCTGATCGCCTCCTTTAAAGGCTTCAGGCAACAATTCCGGCATGGCCTGGTAGTAAGCAAATAAGGCGGTGCCAATAAAGAAAAACAGAAGCGAGACCGGAACATACAACAAGCTTCCCAAAAGTGTGGATTTTACTGCCTCCTTGTCTGTTTTTGCACTGAGGTACCGTTGTACATAATTTTGATCTACACCAAAATTCTGCAGATTAATAAACAACCCATATATTAGAATAACCCAGAATGTAGCTTCAGAAAGGCTCCACCCAAAGCTTCCCAGACTAAACTTATCATGGGCAGCAGCTATGGTAAACACCTGACCCGGCCCTTCAGGCATAGAAAAAAATATTAAAACCAGACAGACTAAGGCTCCGGATATCAGGATAATCCCCTGAATCGCATCGGTCCAAATTACCGCTGCAAAACCGCCCATGATGGAATAAATCAATACACTTATACCTGTGACTACAATTATGATGGGTATACTCCAGCCAAACAGCACATTCATGGGTAATGCCAGCAAATACATGATGGCTCCCATTCTGGCCAGCTGGGTAAGCAGGTAGCAAGCAGAGGCATAGGTTCTTGCCCAGCTACCAAACCTGGTTTCCAGGTAATAGTAAGCCGAAGGGCTTTTAATACCCCGGTAGAGCGGTACAAAAAATTTCACCGCCAGTATGGCCGCTATAGGAATGGACAGGCTGAATACGAATCCATTCCAATTGGAAAGGTAAGCGTTACCGGGCAAGGCCAAAAAACTAATACTGCTGACAAAGGTGGCAAATATAGACATCCCGATTGCCCAGGAAGGAAGCTTTCCCCCACCTGTGATAAAATCCGTAGAAGATCGTTTTTTATAATAAAAAGAAGCCCCGAAAAGGACGATGGCCAACATGTAAACTAAAAAAACAATTAAATCAATAATGGGTAATTCCATGCTTCTTGCAGTTATTTTATCTGAATAATTCAGGCATAAGCCCTATATGCTTCCAATCCCTTTAAATTCTTTTCCACCTGTTTCAATTGGGCTTCACCGAATGAAGTCAGGGGTGAAGACAGGTAGCCGTTTCCAATTCCCAATACCGCCATAGCAGCTTTTAAACCTTTTAGAAAACTGGACCCATAACTCCCCAATGCATAGATGCTGGAAGATATTTCCATGACCATTTGTTGCAGGCGGGCCACTTCTTTCAGATCTCCCCGTTCTGCTGCGGCATACAAGTCCACATAAAGCCCGGGAAATAGGTTGGCCCCTCCACTGACTCCTCCATGTCCACCCATCAGCACGGTGGATGCCATCATTTCCTCCGGACCTACCAAAAGGGTAAAATCCGGTCTGTCCTTAAAGGCATAAAGCATGGCGTTAAAATAAACGGCATTCCCAGAGCTGTCTTTTAACCCCAGAATATTGGGATGTTCAGAAAGCTCAACTACGGCTTTTTGGGACAGCATGGTCTTTGTGTGGGAAGGCATGTTGTACAGGTAAAGCGGTAATGGCAAAGCGTCAGCCAACCTGGTAAAATAGGCAATGAGTTCATTTTCTCCAAGACCAAAATAATAGGGCGGAGCAGCTACGACGGCATCCGCTCCTGCATCTGCGGCTGCCTGGCCCAACACCAGACTTTCACTGAGAGAAGTGTCTGTCACGCCTACCAGTACGGGGACTCGGCCGTTCACTTCCCTGCAGGTCAATTGGATCAATTCCTTTCTCAAATGGTAAGGAATATTGGTGCACTCGCCCGTTGTCCCCAAAATAAATAAGCCGTGTACCCCTCCTTTAAGTAGGTGAGCAATAAGCCTGGAGGCACTTTGATGGTCCAATTCGCTGTCATCCTTCAGCATGGTAGCCATGGGAGGTATTATCCCTTTCAGGGGATTGTTCTTTAAGTCGATGTGCATTTTTTAGTTATTATGTACTGAAAAATTTGGCTGCCCATGATAGGAGCCTGTTTTACAAAAACCATTTAAATTTTCTCCGGGTCCACAACCACATATTTCACGGTTTCTCTGTCGTAAGTATAGGAAATATGTACCATCCCATCCTTACTTTGAATAATGGCCGGATAGCTGTATCCGGCATTATTGGGTTCATTTTCCAGGGTCATAAAAGGCTCCCAGTCTTTTCCATCCGCGGAAATGGCCAGGTTGAGGATATTCCTTCCTTTGGGTTCTTCCCCTTCTTTGGTACTGTGGTTATAAACCAGGAGGTGCCTGCCGTCCTGCAGAGTAAGGGCATCTGTACCCGAATTTGGATTGGGAAGGGAGGTAGCCCTCAACTCAGACCAGGACTGCCCCTGATCCGAAGACCAGCTTTCGGCGATAACATCCTGACGGGTCCGGCAAAGCACCTGTAAATCCCCGTTATCATGCATCAATATACTGGGTTGAATAGCATCAAATTCCACCCCATCATTGATGGGACCGACCACCTGCCAGGTCTTGCCATTATCCTTACTGATTTCGAAATGCACTTTCCAAAAAGTATCTCCATCCTGCTCTATTTCTATACTGGAGGGGCTGATAATGGTGCCATCTTCCAGCTGCACAGGCTTGTTTTTCACCGGACCCAGGAGGGCACCGATAGCAGGGTCTTCTCCCAGTTTTTGCGGAGCAGACCATGTTTTGCCCTCATCTTCGGAGGTAATCAACATTCCCCACCATTCCCTGGGGTTTGGACCTACTTTATAAAACAACATGAGTGGCCCTTCCCTGGGCTGGAACAATACCGGGTTCCAACAGGGATAGCGCAAGGTATCATTTTGGACCCCATTTGCTACTTCCTCGGGCCAGGTCCATTTTCCATCTTTCAGGTGACTTACCCTGATCCCCACATCCGGATTCCTCTCGTGGGTGCCGGAGAAAAATGCGGCCACAATGCCGGAAGAAGTTTCTACCAGGGTGGAAGCGTGCACCTGTGGAGTGGGCCGGTTATCCAGGGGATAAATCAATTCAGCATGAACCAAAGCCCCTTCTCCCACCTCGGCTTTGGGAGGTAGAGAATAGTTTCCTGTGATATCATTTGCCTCTTTTTGTTGATTCTCTTCTGATTGGTTCTTATCGCTCCCGCTTCCACATGCAGCGATAAGGAACAGTAAAGAAATACTGATAATTTTTACTTCCAGGTTTCTCATATTTAAATGCCGCATAATGCTGTTTTAATTCCCAATTCGTTCATCGCCGCCGCTTTGGCGTAACAAGCCTCCAGGGCTTTTTCCCTGTCCGGAGCATAAACCACCTGTATATGGTTGGCTTTGTGCCGGGCCATCATCTGATCACGGCTCACACCTTCCAGCACCCCATGCATGATAGGCCACTGTGGAGTGGTCATTTCCCACCTTCTTTGCGTTTCCTCAGGAGGAAGTGCTGCTACTTTTCCTATACCCAGATCACAGTGCAAATGATCATTCATAATATACACCCTGCTCCAAACAATATGGCCTGGTTTACTGATGCCTTTCAGGCTGCCTCCCCCCAATCTAAAGTACATGGGAGGTTGGCGTTCACTACTTGCCCCGGAATAGCCTTTGATAAAATGAGAAGCAGGAGCTGCACCGGAAATCAGAAAAACCCAAACAAAAACTTCCTCCCCATCAATGGTGAAATCTTCGCCGTACCTGAGATCATGTAAAGTGTTGTCCCCTGATAAGCCCAATTTTTCCCATAAACGGTAAGTGATCAGGCTATCCAATCCGGCGCATTCATCTACTTCGTTGAAATGAGGAAGTGCCCTTCCGGGTAAAATTTCCCTGCCTTCCTGTGTATGGGCAGGCGGGCGGTCTGTATTATTCAATAGCCCTTCCGCCAAATCGCTGGCCACTGCCAGGTCCTTCAGGCCCTGCTGGTATTGGATACCGATGGTGTCACAGCCAAATTCATCAGCCAGCCTTAAAGCTGCCAGGTACATTTTACATTGCTCCAGGGTCTGTTCCCTGGTCAGTTCCGTTTCCGGATCTTTACCCCATTGAAAGTCGACCCCCTTATCCAGAAGCCATTGAAGGACGGCCGCAGCTTCCTTGTCAGTCACCGTTCTCATGGCAGCATACAGACCTGATTGACTTAGTCTTTCCTTAAAAATCCCGGTAGGGTGTAGGAGGTGGTCAGGTATGATGGCATTAAACATTCCCATACACCCTTCATCAAAAACGCCCATGATGGCTTTTTCTTTTTTAAAAGCCCGGGCAAACTTCTCTCCCGTTTCCACTGCATTACCTGGAGCATCATTTGGATCAAAATCCCTCACATGGCTGAGGTCGTGGGTGATTTTACCGGAATGTAACCATTCCCTGAGGCCATTGAGAAAAAAATCATCGGTGAAATCCCTGCTCCAAAGCGTGGAATAAGTTACACCTGCTTTGGTCAGAGAACCATTGAGGTTGAGCATGCCTACCAAACCGGGCCATTGCCCATTCCAATTGGCCAAAGTAAGTATGGGGCCCTTATGCGTGGTCAGCCCGGCAAGTACATGGTGGGAATATTGCCATACACTTTCTGCTACAATAATGGGCTTATGGGGATCCAAATCTCTAAAAACCTGCATGCCCATTTTTTGAGAATCGATGAAACCATGACCCTTTTCCTTATCAAAAGGATGGGCCCGATGGACCTTTACCTCAAGCTTATCCAAAACCTGATGCAAACTGCTTTCCATATCCTCTTGTGCTTGCCAGCAAGTCTGGTTGGCAGACAACCTTAAATCTCCACTGGCTACCAGATAAACTTCTTTGATCATTTTCTCCCTTTTATACTTTTTATGTTTTATTATTCGCCTTATTTAATCTCTGGCAGTATTACTGGATAAAGGCTCATTCAGGCCCATGTACGGTTAAAAAAAACACTGCCGGTCGGTATTCTATTTTAGCGGATTCTCATACCAAATGACTCCCAATCCTTTTTTGGTACCATCCTCGGCTGTTTCTTCTGAGGTCAGAATATCCAGATCCCCATCCCCATCCAAATCGATTAAAGTAAGAAAATCATATTTCACCCCTTTCTCCCCACTGATATCCAATACCTGCGCAGAAGCAGCTTGAAAATCCAGACGAGCTATAATACCTGATTTCCCCAAAGCACCCTCAAATGAGGCCACCATGTCCAATTTCCCATCCTGGTCAATATCAGCAATCGCAACCGATTTCCCCCTGGACCCGGATACAACAGGATAAGGAATAAATTTTTCATCCCATTTTCTATCATTTGGGGTAAAATGCACCCATCCTTTCATCAAATCTGGCACCAGAATACCCGGCAAAGGGGTATGTTCCAGCACATACAAACCCATAAACATGGGTTCACCCTCCTTCAAACCGATGAAATGGCTTTTCCATGGCTGATCGGCCTGGTCTGGCCCGGGGTTTTCCAGCCACCTGAGCCCCCTCAATTCCCCCTTACGGTCAGTAATCAGCAAATCCTTAAGCCCATTGTTGTTCATATCCATCAGTTCGATGGACATGATCCAGCCTACCTTGGAAATCTCATGATATTTCCAGGCCTCCAGGTCTCCGGGATCCTCCGGAGATTCCAGCCAGCCAATAGTGCCATTGGGGTTTTTTGACCCTACAATCAGGTCAGTTCCATTTTTCCCATCTATTTCCAAAGCTCTGCCAAACATCCATTTGGTTTTTCCCAGAGATGCAGGAATGTCTTCAGATTTCCATCTTTCACTGCGCCGAAGATTACTTTTCTCTTTCGGGGCCCAGTGAAGTGTAATCCTTTGGTGACTGCCTTCGGAGAGAGAAACCAAATCCTGATTTCCATCCCCATTCAGGTCTGTAGCGAAGGCATCCTCCACATCCGGGGCTTTGAGCTCCACAAAAGGCCATTTTGATTTGGGTTCATTTGGTTGAAAATAAAGCCTTACCACTCCTCCTTCTTCCCAGGCTACCACTATGTCCAATTTTCCATCTCCATCCACATCTGACATTTTTGAACCGTCAGCTCCAAAGGAAGTATTGTCTATGGTATGCATTTTCCATGGACTGCTGCTGCCAATGCTTTTTTCTTGCTGTCCATGACTGATTAGGGGCAAAAACAGCAAGGTCATTAACCTGATAAACAGATTCATGATATGGTTATTTAATTTCAACATGCGAGGTATACAATCTAGGAACGCATTTACAGTTTTTGGATCAATTCTCAAATAATAAGCAGTCCCTAAAGCAGTCATTCTATTGACACAATGGTACCATTTTTCATTACCATAGGGATAAGGGAAAGTTAAACCATCTGCCCATTTGGCAGAACAAATTGTTCGTGAATGAAACAAGCCCGGGGTCATCCTACCCCATTTTGAGTATTTCTGAAAAATACTACAAGTATTTGCTCTTTGAAAGAAAATGCAGTTAAAAGTCATTATTCAAATTAAAAAGGCTTAACCTGAGGGATAAATTTTATATATTGACTGCTTAAAATAGTTAACCAAAATATATCAATGAGCCCTTTAAAAATAGACAGAAGAAAATTCATCAAAGGCGGTACAGCATTAATGGCACTTGGCAGCGTAGGTGTACCAGCTATGGGACTGCAGGCCAGAAAAGCTTCCTATAAAGTAGGCCTGATAGGCACCGGTTGGTACGGTAAAAGTGATTTGTTCCGCCTGATCCAGGTAGCGGAAGTTGAGGTGCTTGCCCTGGCAGACCCTGATCAAAAATTATTGGATGAGGCTGCAAAACTGGTCAGTCAGCGCCAGTCCTCTGGCAAAACCCCTCAAACTTACAACCACTACAGGCAAATGCTTGATGCGCATGTATTGGATATCGTTTTGGTGGGCAGTCCTGACCATTGGCATGCCCTGCAAGCCATTGATGCCATACATGCCGGTGCACATGTTTATTTGCAAAAGCCAATCAGTGTGGATGTGATAGAGGGAGAAGCCATATTGGCCGCTGCCAGAAAGTACAATAAAGTAGTACAGATCGGCACCCAAAGAAGAAGTACCCCGCATCTGGTTGAGGCCAAGAAAAATATTGTGGATAAGGGATTGTTGGGGAAAGTTTCCCATGCAGAAATGTGCTGCTATTACCACATGAGGGCCAATGGCAGTCCTGAAGTGCAGCCGGTACCTGATTTTTTCGATTATGATCTCTGGGTTGGACCCGGCCCCATGCGGCCATTTGATGGTCTACCTCATAGGCGTTGGTGGCGCACAATGATGGAATACAGCAACGGCATTACCGGAGATATGTGCGTTCACATGTTTGATGCCGTAAGGTGGACATTGGGGCTGGGATGGCCCAAGAGTGTCTTTGCTACCGGTGGCATCTACGTCCAGAAAGGAGGAAAATCAACCATTGCCGATACCCAAACGGCGACTTTCCATTACGATGATTTGGATTGTGTCTGGACCCACCGCTCCTGGGGCACAGCTCAGGACCCTGAATACCCCTGGGCTTATAAAATCTATGGAGACAAAGGGACGCTGAAAGCTTCAGTCATGAAATATGAATTTATTCCCCAGGGGGGTGGTGAGCCCATCAGGGGAGATGTGGTCTATGAAAGGGAAAAATATCCTGAAGACCTGAATGAAAAGGACATCGAGCTCCATGCCGCACCTGCAACCAGAGACCACATGAGGGATTTTCTGATGGCAATAGAACAGGGTGGCCGTCCGGTGGCCGACATAGAAGAAGGACATATTTCTACTGCCAGTTGTATCCTGGCCAATATTTCCATGGAATTAGGCAGACCATTGGCCTATGACCCCGATAAAATGATTGTCAGGGACGATGCAGAAGCCACACGGTTATTGAGAAGGCCCTACCGGGCTCCCTTTCAGCATCCAGATCCAAGATCTGTATAATTAATAAAAAACTCCACCAGCTTTTTCCCGGTGGAGTTTTTTTCATTATCAGGAAGAAAAAGGTTAAACTTTAAACCCCTCCCTGTAATTTCTGCCTACAAACTGATTGGCCTCTTCTAAATTGGTAATGCGCATGTTTTCTCCATCCCATAATAATTTCTTACGGCCGAAGAATTCTGCCTGTCCATTGCTGTTTTCTCTTCTCAACATGTAACTTCTGATGGCCAAATTACCCATCAGAACGGTTTCTGTCATTGGTCCCGCATAATCGAATGAAGAGGTCAGGCCTTTGTGCTCAGAACTGTTGTATCCGGCTTTACAGGCATCTACCCATTTGCGCTGATGCCCGTATTCAGGCTCCTCATTATCCTCCACCTCAGGACCAAATTCAGTGGTACCGTCATTCAGGTACAGTTTGGGCATCAGTGGAGAACTGTCGTTGATATTGGTTGAAATGATTCCCTTTTCTCCAATAATCAGGACACCATTTGCACTGTTCTTTCCTCCAATATCATCATCTGCTGGAATAATATCCGGATGGGAAGGCCTGATACCACCATCACTCCAGGTCATCTCTATGGGAGATTTGCTTTTTGATGTGGCATCAAAATGGAGGGTAATGAATGAAGCAGGGGGACAACCTTTGGGATAATAATCTGCTGTCCACATATCGGTATATATGGAAGCCACACTACATTCGGCATCAGTGGGATACATTAAGCCCAGGGTTCGGAAAGGAATATCAATCAGGTGGCACCCCACATCTCCCAAGGCACCGGTTCCATAATCCCACCAGCCTCTCCAGTTGAAAGGGTGTAGATTCGGTGTATACGGAATATATTCGGACGGGCCTAACCAGAGGTCCCAATGCAGGTCATCCGGTTTTTTGGAGGGTGCGGGTTCTGGGAAGGGTATTCCCTGAGGCCATACAGGACGGTTGGTCCAGACCTGTACTTTGGACACCTTGCCTATTTTATCATCATCAATCCACTTTTGCACCATATTCAGTAAGGGATTGGAGCCACCCTGGTTGCCCATTTGGCTTACAATCTTCTGTTCTCTCGCCATCTCGGTAAGCATTCTTGCTTCCCTGATATTGTGGGTCATGGGTTTCTGTACATATACATGCTTACCACGCTCCATGGCATAGGCGGCGGCAGGACCATGAACATGATCAGGGGTAGAGATGGTTACCGCATCAATGTCCTTTTCTTTATCCAACATTTCCCGGTAGTCATGATAGCGCTTTGCATTGGGGAAATTCTCTACCGAACGGGAAGCGGAACCTGAAAAGTCCACATCACAGAGGGCTACTACACGCTCCCTGCCATTGACCGAGGCATTTTTAATATCGCTGGATCCCTTACCTCCTGCTCCTATGGCAGCCAGGTTCAGCTGGTCACTAGGAGCTGTAAATCCTACTCCACCCAGTACATGCCTGGGGACAAAAATTACCGAGGAAGCAATAGCTGCATTCTTAATGAACGAACGCCTGCCCGAATCCTGTTTTTCCATTTTTGGTTTTTTCATGGTTATTTCGAATTATTTGAATTGGTAAATGTATAATCGGGAAAATGTAAAGGAATTCAATTATAAAATTGATCCATTAATATACTGGATCAGCCCGGCTTTAGGCAGTCCTTTTGAGAAAATTTTCTGAAATCAACCATATTTTCATGTTTAACAACCCTTTCGGACAACATTTTACTGCTTATGGATTAGCCCTTTTTTTTGACCGCAAATACAAATCTTCCACCTTGGTCCTTGCCCAGGGGGTTTTCCTTAAAAAAGTCAGACTGGATTTCACTGAGGGATTATTGGTAAAACAACGGATCGGTATCTTATTGCCCAATTCTTCCCAACCATAAGTGGCCAACAAATATTCCAATATGTCTATTAGTCTTATCCCGTGAAGCGGATTGTTGACTTGCCCTTCTTTTTCCATATGCCTAAAAGTAGAAAATTTAAACATTTTCTCCAATAACTATCCTGGCCATACCAGGAAACCCGGATTTTATGTTCCTTTTTTTGAAAAAATTTCTTTATACAACAAAAAAACCGGACAGATAACCTGCCCGGTTTAATTTTAAGTTCTAATTCTAATTTCCTTATCTGATCAATGCAGGTAAGGTGGGATTTTTTTCAAAATCAAATGTGATCGGTAAAACTGAGAGCGAGGCTACCTCTACATTGTCAATCTCTGCAGGTTCCCATTCACCTGAAGTTGCTTTCAGTGCTTTAATGGCCTGCTGCTCCAGGTCTTTCATGTACATTTCTACAGAGGTTTCGATATTGCTGGTAGTAGTTGCAAATGGAATGGATCCATCTTCATCCACTACAAATTTGACAAAAATGGTTCCTTCCAAACCCCAGTTTTTAGCTTCTTCAGGATACTTTAAATTGCTTACTATGTCTGTTTGCAGGGCTTCTTTCCCTCCACTATATTCAGCTTCCTCATCGACGGAATAAAAGACACCCATCCTGTTTGCCGTGGTTTTCATTTTGTTTCTATTACTTTTCAGGTCAAAAAGCACCACTTCTAATTTTTTCCTGTCAATATCATTGTCCACTCCTGTAACAACCACGTCCTGTAACTTTCCATCATTCATCTTATAGGAATAGGAAAAGGCAGGGTAATCTTTAACGATCTCATTGATTTGCATCAAATAGTTCATGTTTCTATCCTCCATGTCCTCCAACTCACTTCCCGACAATTGTTCGCCGTTCTGTTGTGCTGATAAGGTTGTGAAGAGGAAAAGCATACTGAATGTTAATACTAATCCTGAAATTATTTTGAATTGATTAAATCTAACTATGGTCTTCATAACAGTTTAATTTTTAAATTAAATATTTGGATCTTTTCATCCGATGGAAAAAAAGATCCTTTTTAAATATAAAACTGTCTAAAAAAGAACAATGCACATGCCAAAAAGGCTGTTTTTGGATCAAAAAAAGAATATCATATGGATAAATACATTTTTCCTTTAAAAATTACCATATTTTCAAGATTTCAATCTGCTGCCCACGAAAGACTGCTCCTTCTCCCTCTCGTTTCGAGACCAGTACCTGAATTAGGGGTGAATTTTCTGACACCAGTTGGATCTCCCTCCCTTCCAGCTCCAGCTTACCCAATGGAACAGCCACCCAAATCAAGGCCCCGCTAAGTTCAATCAATGCGCCCTCAGAAACCTGAGAAATAGAACCAATTCTGATTTTTTTCAGCTTATTCCTCCACTGACCTATAAGACTCAATTGTATTTCCAGCAGACTCCTACTTTGGTTGATACTTTCCCTACCAGTTTCATATTTGTCTCCCGCACTGCTTTTGGTTTCTGATTGACTGGCTTCATGAAGGGCTGCAATCTGATCGTTCAAGTCATCCATTTTTTCCTGAACCATTGCCAGGGCCGCCTGCTGCAATTTCCTTTTAATTGCTAGGCCAGTCTCAAAAGCACCCGCTTCATCTTGCTTGAAGTTCATTTTCGGGAGAATAATTTATTCATGCATCAGGGTTTCGATTTCCTCGGGATCAATGGGAATATTTTTCATCAGATCGCGATATCCGCTTTCACCGATGACGATATTGTTTTCCAATCTGATTCCAAGTTCCTCTTCTAAAATATAAATTCCTGGTTCAACGGTGAAAACCATTCCCGGCTGAATAGGCTCATGCATGGATCCAACATCATGCACATCCAATCCCAAATGGTGGGAGGTTCCGTGCATGAAATATTTTTTGTAGGCCGGCTTTTCGGGAGCTTGATTTTTGATGTCCGTTTGGTCTATCAATCCCAGATTCACCAGCTCAGCCTGCATGATCAAAACCACCTCTTTGTGGTATTCCTGAAGGGAAACCCCCGGTCTCAACATGTTCATGGCTTCCCGCTGTACCCTTAACACAGCATCATAAACCTGGCGCTGCCTTTTGGAAAAGCGGCCGTTTACAGGTATAGACCGGCTCATATCTGCATTGTAATTGCCATATTCCGCCCCAACATCAAAAAGAATCAGGTCTCCCTCTTTACAAGTCGCATTGTTTTGGATATAATGAAGCACACAGGCATTTTTACCTGAGGCAATAATGGGCTCATAGGCAAAACCCCTGCTTCCTTGTTTTACAAATTCATGAATATACTCCGCTTCAATCTCATATTCACATACCTCAGGTTTAACGAAAGACAATATTCTTCTGAATCCATCTTCGGTGATATCACAGGCTTTTTGCAATTGAATGATCTCCTCAGGCTCTTTTACCGACCGAAATTTGTGCATAATTGGCGCAATCCTGTGATATTGGTGCAAGGGAAACCTTTCTTTACAATCTTTAATGAAGCGCGCATCTCTGGTTTGTACCTTGATATCGGCTCTCAGGTGTTCATTTGTATTTAAAAAAACATGCTTGCTCAAAGCCATCAGGGTTTGAAAAATCAATTCAAAATCAGAAGTCCATTTGATATTGGCAATTCCTGAAAGGGCTTTGGCTTCCTCCTGTGTGAATTTGTGTCCTTCCCAAATGGCTATTTGCTCATTGGTAGGTTTAATAAAAAGAATTTCCCGCAGGGATGGATCCGGATAATCCGGACAAATTACCAAAATGGTTTCTTCCTGGTCAATGCCACACAGGTAGAGCAGGTCATTGTTTTGTCTGAACCGCATGGTTCCATCTGCATTGGTAGGCAAAATATCATTGGAGTGAAAAACAACAATGGATTTTGAAGGAAGCTTTTCAAGGATCTTATCTCTGTTTTTTTTGTATAGGGATGCGGGAGCCGGTTGGTATCTCATAAAAACATTTGATTTTTACAAAGGTAAAAAATATCCCTGCCCGGCAAGTTTATAATTTGAGTAATTCTCCAGCCCTTAAAATTGGTTTTCAAAGGAAAAAACAATAGTTACCTCCCTGGAAAAACAGCCGCGGAACAGACTAAAAAAATTATTTCGCTCTGATTGCCTATAGTCGGATGGATAAATGCTTACCGGTAGTTTTCAGGAAACAGGGTTTGCCCCAATCTTTCATTGCCTGTAACTATTCCCCATCCACACCAAACATATTAAAAACATCCCTGGAGCCATCCAGGGTCAATGCAAATTCTCCGGGTGGTAGTGAGGCTATTTCTAGAAGGTAGGAACTGCTTTGGTATTTGGTTGCCTGAAAAGGAATAAAATCAATGTCTGCAGCGGTAGATTTATTAAAATTCACCGTACCGGTAACAATAATTCTTCTGTCTTTATCCTGGTCAGACTCCAAGGCAAATACATTGATCACTTCCATTGGATCCCGATCATTTTCATTGGCCTTAACGATCAGTCGGATGGTACTTCCCCGGTCGATTCTAACCGGACTTTTAGCTCCATTTACAAAGTTCATGCCTTTTGCTTTGGCAACTCCAAAAAGTGCCGCACCTACACTAGCTTTCGATCCGGAAGCGGCTTTTTGTTTTTCCAATTGCTCTCCTGATTGGTAATCCCTGACAAGCAAGATGACGCCTGAGAAATCAGGTTCAGCAATGGTTAAATCTTGTGCCAAGAGAGAATGGGCGAATATAAGGGATAGAAAAAGGCTGTAAATCTTCATGGCAACCTGGTTTTTTGGATTATGGCAGGATCATTCTGGTTTTTCCTTCCATATCCTATAATCCCCCTGAAACCTAAATTACCTGTCAATCAATTGATTGTGAACCTATCTAAGGTAGCACAAAAAACGGATAATTACAATATCCATTTTGCAATAAGGAAAACCTAGCTACTCAAAGCCTTGTCAGATCCTTTGGTTAGGCCCCACCGAATAAACACTTTTGTGACGCTTACCAATACCCCTGTTGTGATGGTCCAGGCCAGAACTTCTTTGAGGGAGTTGTTGTGATTGAAGGGGTTCTTGGGTGCCTCCTTCCCGGTGGTTTTCTCCCATGTTTTTTCCAATGCCCTTTTGATCAAAAATGATCCCAATAATGTTCCTCCAACAATCAGAAGTGATTGCAGGTCTTCTTTATTTTTCTTTTTCATAAACAGTTTATCAAGGATTGAATGGAAATTACAGTTTAATAATCATGCCAAACTACATGTCATTTTCTATAAATTTTCTTTTCAGACCTTGACATACCATTTATTCCTGTCCATCCACCAGCCTACCAGCCAAACGAGCAGCATGAAACAAACTGCAAAAACCAGACTGGCTGTTTTGGGTGGAAAATACGGGACAAACAGACTTTGATAGGCCCAGGTTTTAAATGCCTGATCTCCAATTCTTACCATCAACATTATCCGAACCAAAACCCCGGAAAGCACATACAAAACGAGTGGGTTTCTTCCAAAAACCTCGAAAAAATAGGACCAATTCTTCCACTTCATCACCTCCAATACATACATAAGAACTGCCAGCAGGGCCGTGGCATAGCCTACACTTACCAATACAAAAGAACTGGTCCAGATTTTTTTATTTATCGGAAAGAAGAAGTCCCAGAGATAGCCGGAAAGCAAAAGCACGGAGGCCAGCAGGAGTAATAACAAGACCGTCCTGACCTTTCCACCTTTCTTTTGTACCAACAGCCCTATAGCATAACCCAAAAGTACATTGACCACAGCAGGAAAAGTGCTCAAAATCCCCTCAGGATCAAATGGAATACCTTCCCCCTTATACAAATTGGCGGCTCCGATCAACCAAAGATCCAATTTCCTTGCAGCATTTCCCTCCAATGTATAAGGGTCTGGTCCTACCGCTCCAAAAAGATACATCAGCAACCAATAGGCAAGCAACAATACACCGCCAATGATCAAACTGCCTCTGAGCTTAAAAAAATAAATGAGACTTGCTGCTATGCCATAACACAAGGCAATTCTTTGCAAAACGCCCAAAATCCGGATTTTACTAAAATCATAGGGGATAACTCCAGCCTCGGATAGCCTGAAAAAGGGAAATGCCGTAAGCAAGAGACCTATTACAAAAATGATCAACGTACGTTTTAGCACTTTTTGAAAATAAATCCCGGGTCCCTGATGCTGGAGTTTTGTTAGGCTAAAGCTCATCGCATTCCCCACCACAAACAAGAAAGAAGGAAACACCAAATCAGTGATGGTCAGGCCATGCCACGAAGCATGCAGTAAAGGGGAAAAATTTGTCCCCCAGTCTCCAGGGGTATTGACAATGATCATCAAAGCCACAGTTAGTCCCCTTAATACGTCTAATGATTGGTATCTGGCCATTAGTAATGTGGTGTTAATAGAAAATAGGTGACATTAAAAATCAGTTTTTCACTTGCGGAACTTTTTCACCAAAAAGGTTTACAAAGGTTACCCAGGGCTCCTCCACATTTTCTGCTTGTTCCCCACTTTTAAGTTGTTCATAACTTTCAAGGCCATCCAAAAATGAAGCTGCACCGGACCAGACTGTGAGCATCACACCTTTGAACCTGCCCCTCATCTCATTGGTTTGGTAAGCCCTGTAACGGAGCATATCTTCTACCTGCATTAGGCCTACTTCGGGTTTACGCCAGGAGCAACTGATCACATCAAAACCCTTCATGGCAAACATTACAGGGGTCTGATCGGGTCTTTCGTAATGCCAGTCACAAATGACCACATCTTTGGGAATCATATCAATGGCCCTATGGGTATTGTTCATGCTGGCTTCCCACATACCAATCCCTGTGGTTTTCCCATCAATCAGCCGATCCCCCCAAATCCAGAGTTTTTTTCCTTGAAGGTTGAGGTGATTCCTGATTTTACTAACCTCCCCTGCAAATAATTCGGCTTTATCCCTGCCTCCGCACCGGGGACATTTGTCATCTCCTATGTAAAAAACCTCGTCCATTCCTGCATGGAAGGCATCTGCCTCAAAAACGGTTAAAATCTCATCTACCAGATCAAATACCACTCCATGTACTTCCGGGTGCAGTGGACAGTAGCTCTTGCAGTATAAACCATCTTCATTTGGCCATTCATAATTTTCAGGAATCTCTACATGAGGGGTCTCATCAAATTCGGGGTATTCTCTCAATAAATTACCCAGGGAGGATGCCCAGGATTGGTGGCCCAGCAAATTGATCTGGGGAACAAGTTTGATCCCATGCCGGGCTGCACTTGCCACGATTTTCCTGACATCAGATTTGGATAAAACTTCCTCATTTCTTAATTCCGGATGGCTTTCATAGGCATAGTTGTAATCTACCCGCAAAACCAGCACATTCACTCCCCTGGGTGCAAGTTCATTATCCATAAAATCTACGAACCGATCTACTCCCTCCTTTTGGGGGGCAGCAATGGCCAAGCCACGAACAGGCAAGTCATCGGTTTGAATTTGTCGCGACCATCCCCGAAATAAAAAAAGCGTGAGCAGGAGGAAGGTTAAAAGCAAAGTTTTTAACGGTGAATTTCTCATAACATTCAGGGGTTAAACATGGATTTATATTTTTAAGCGGAGATTTTTTTTCTCAAGCAGTCCTGTAATCAGGATAATGACAAGGGCATATACCAGGGATTTTAACAAGCCAGGCAAACCAGTCCTGACAAACAGGGGTAGCGCCCAGCCGCTGAGAGACAACAACCCATAATGAATATAAGGCAACAAATAGCAAGTAAGGGTACTGGTGCCTGCTGGTTTTATCCAGGTGAACCAATCTTTTCGTTTTTTTATATCTACGAGCCAAATCAAAAAGCCGTAGGAAGCCATGCTAATGCCAATACAGATCAAAACCCAGGAGGGAGATGATCCGATTTTATGGATTCCCCAAAGCGGCCTGGTTACAATACCCAGAAGTATACCGGTAATTGACAGGGATGCCAATACCACCCAGAAAAAGCCCTGCTTACCCCCATTGTAGTAACTCCTGTAATACAGGCTGACCAGCATGCCGGAAATAGCAAAAGCCGGCGTGGCTCCATCGTCTATCAACCAAAAATAAGGTTTGAGCCCACTCAGGAATTCAAGCAGGTTTAACTTGGAAAGGGAACTGAACAACAGACAAGACAAAAAAGCCAGCCAAACCAGGGACAATTTCCCCTTGCTGGCCATGTACACCAGGGATGCAATCAAATAGGCCCAGCCAATCAACCCCAAAATACCCCACCAATAAATGTCCATCCATTTCGGATCAGCCAAATCCCCTCCTTTATAAACGATGGCCAGGAAGACTAGTATCAGCCAACCCAGAGATTTCCCTGCTGTTTTGACACTACTTTTAACGGATTTTGAATAATCCAGCCAAATCAGGAAAAAGGCAAGGGTGAGGAAAATCTGCCAGACCGGTTTGGCCAAAAGGCTAGCTCCCTCCTGATAGTTTTCCAAATTGACGTGGAAAAGCCCCATGATCAAAAGGGCCGCGGATCGGTACAAAACATGGAGCAAAACTTCCTTGTTGGTGGCTCCCTTTTTCCAACGGTTTTCAATGGCCAGCGGAATAGACAAGCCGACAATAAACAAAAAGGCCGGGAAAACCACATCAGACAAGCCCATTCCATCCACCCCGGCTGGCACATGCTTCAGCCATTCAGGCACTCCATTCAATGTCCAAAGGTCATTGACAAAGATCATGAGCATCATTGTCAATGCACGAAAAACATCTATGGCATGGTTTCGGGATTTTTGGGTGGAAGCCTGAACCATTTTTTCCGGTACCTATTTGCGTTCGAAATCGTCCTGAACCCGTACAATATCGCTTTCATCGGAGGGGTTTTGCGGATCTGTATGCATCCAGATCTCTGCTACCATGCCCCAATTTTCCAACCCTACCAGCCGGTGCCTTTCCCCTTGCTTCAACCGCACCGACTGTCCAGTTTCCATGGGTTTTAAAGAACCCTCCTCATCTGTTTCACTCCTGATGATTCCTCCCTCCCCTGCGATCAATTTCCAGATTTCGGCCCTGCGATGGTGGTATTGCCATGAAAGGCGCTTCCCGGGTCCTACCAGTAATATTTTGGGGCTTAGCTTGTTTTTCAATTGTTCAGGCGTCAATTCCACTTCAGGGAAAAACTTTTTCTTAAAGGAATTGATCTGATTTTCATCTATGACGAAAAAACCACCCCATGGCCGTTCTTTATCCTTGCTGACTACTTTGAAACCTTCCCCTTCCAGTGACTTTTCAACTGTGCTGAAAATCTCTTCTTTGGATAATTGTTTTTCTATTTTCATTGCAGATTATATGATTCGATCAAAAGAAAATTATTTTTCGGTTCATAAAATTTTCAAAAGATAATAAATTTATTTTCAGTTTTCATTATGAATACTTGCCGCTCCTATCATTGCCGCTTTTTCACCAAGCCTGCTGATTAAAAGTTCGGGGCTGGAACCGAAATCCTGCAAAATCCTTTTGACTTCAGGAAGAAAGTAGGCCGCAGCCTTCACCATGTTCCCTCCCAATATCACCTTATCAATTTTCCGGCTTTCCTGTTGCAGTAAAATAAGATCCGCCAGGTGGCTGGCAAATACCCTGAGTTTTGCCAGCGTATCCTCCCGGGTTTGCTGATTGGTCAATAAGTCCTTTAATCCATGCACTTCTATTCCAAAATGCACTTTGGCCCATTTGGTAAAAAAAGAGGTACTCAAATAATCCTCGGCTATTCCCCCTTTGAAAGGAATGGACCAAATGGCCCCATCTTCAGCAAATTTCCCGGACTTAAAAGCTCCACCCAATCCTGTACCCAGCGTAATGCCCATCAGGTTGGTATTCCTTGGCCAGCCAGCTGCATGGGCCTCACCTTGCAAAAAAGCTGCCGCATCGTTGATAAAAGCAATATTATCCACCGGAAGCCCTAATCTGTCAGCAAGAGTTAATTTCACATTCACCTGATATAGAGACAGGTATTTTCCTTGTTCTAAAATCAGAGAAACTCCATTTTCATAATCAAAGGGAGCGGGCATGGCAATACCCAGCAGGGTATGTTTTGAAATACCCAGGGATTGTATACAACGGCCCCAGGCTCCCAATATTTCTTCTTTTGTCCCTAAAGAATTCACTGATTCCCTGGCCACTTCTGCATCGGCAATGGTCATTCCATTTTGCAGGATTCCCGCACTGATATGGGATCCGCCAATATCTATACCAACAATCTGTTTCATTTTCATCCTGCTTTATTTTGTTCTAAGGACATCTTTGAATTTTTGCAGTTCATGAAACTGTACAAATTCCCTATCAGCAGCAGCCCTTTTTCTCAAAAAATCACTTCTTACCACGGCTTTCCCCAGATTTTCGTATAATTTCTCCACTTCCCCGTTACGGGCAGCGACCAGGGCCAATCCATAAAAAGGAAAACCGTTGGACATGTTTTGGATGGCGCTTTCTTCAAATTTAACTGTGGCATTGTAATAATCCTTAGCCAGTAAATTGGCCAGGCCCTGATTAAACAGGTTGATAGGATTACTTTCCGCTTTGTTCAAATGAATAGCGGCCAAGCGGTAATCGCCATTAAAAATGGAAACCGCTCCCAGGGCTGCTTCGTATTTCTTCGTCAGTTGATCCGATCGGGTCAGGGCCAATGCCCTGTAGAAATTATTGTATGCACTGAATTTGTCTCCCCAAAGCCAAAATACCAAACCCAGGTTGTATACAGCATGTGGATTTTCAAAAAAAGCATTTGAGCGGTTCAAAGCGAATAGGGCATTTTCCAAAAACAGGTTTTTATTCTTTGTATCTGTAACCCTGTTGGCCTGATTCAAAAACACCACTCCCAGATTGTTATATACCATTGGACTGGGATACACTTCTTCCATTGCCCTGAGGAGTGCCTCCTGCTCAGCCCAGCCTGGTTCTTTGCTAACAGCAATTGCCAATCCTTTTTCACTTAATGTATCTGCCGGCACTGTCCCCTGCCGGATGTTCCTCGCCAGGATGGAGCGTTGGATCTCAGAAACCTCTATGCCCTTGTTACCATATTGTTTTCCATAATCAACTTCAAACCTGCTTAGCACTTCCCTGTTGATTTCTATGTAATGTGGTAAACCTTCCATCTTCCACTTTTTGAAGCTCCAATCTCCGGGACCGTTCAAAACATCTAAAAACGGAGCTTTTTCAGTATAAGGCAAGTTGCTATAGGCAGCCAACAAATCTTCCAATACTTTCCAACCATCAGCCAGCATCCCCATTGACTCTGGAGAGTCAAAAGCAACCTCGGCACCCAGAACAGGGAATTCCTCCTGACCCCGGTATTGCCCAATTTGAGCCAAAGAAGCAGTAGTAACAATTCCCCGGGTCAGTAATTCTTCAGGTGCCCTTCCTTCAATTTCCTGCCTTCCCTTACTTATTGCTGATGTAGCATACAAGGCCCCATTTTCCATTCCGTCAGAAAAGGGCATACTAAACCTACCCCTGATCTCAACTTTAGCATGCGGATCAAGGCTGTCTCCACTGACGATTAAACCCTTATCAAACTTATAGCTTTCATTACCATAGTTATAAATAAGATTAACCTCGTAAAGCTCATTTTTTCGGATACTTGTATTGGGAAGGCTGACCAGCAAATCAAATCTAACCGAATCTCCCAAACGCTCTAATATTTTTGGCTGAATTTCAATTTTTTGATTATCGGGTTTTTTTATAACTTGGACCTGATTACAGGAATAGGAAATCAAAACAGCAAATATTATATTTACAGCAACACTTTTTTTTATAACAATCATAGGTTAATCAGGTTATTATCAATATGTTGTTCTTTCAAATGGTTTCTGTACTTTAAACAAGTATTTAATATGGAAAAGATAAAATTATTCTTTCAGGAAAGGGCCTTTGGGGTTTGTTCAAAATTAGGCGAAAAACTTCACTTCCCCATCGATAGTATCCGCTTGTTTTTTATTTACAGCTCATTTATTACTCTGGGTTCACCAATTATCATTTATGTAAGTTTGGCCATGACCATGAAGCTTAGGAAATATTTTCGCAGAATGAACAACCCCATTTTATTTGACTAGGTTAGCTGTGTAAATTTCCTTTTTCCAAATAAATAGTATTGGAAAATAATCGAAAAAATCTGCCTTGATTTTTCGGATTTCAAACTTTTTGTCCTGGATATTCTAAATCCCCCTATTTCCTTCCTTTTTTTTCCAAAATCCAAATACGCCATTGCTACAGCCTTCCCATGGGGCCAGCCCTTGGTAAATAAAAGATGGATCATAGCGGCACAGTCCAATAAAAACCTCAACCATATCACCTGCAAAAACCCTGAAACCGTCAAATTATTGTACAGCATGTAAAGGCTATTCCGGAAATTGAGGTAAGTTTTAAACGGATTAACTTCAGACAAAGTCCCCCCGCCCAAATGGTAAACTTTTGTTTCACTGCAACAATGGATTTGAAAACCTTCCTTTCTCATCCTCCAACACAGATCAATTTCTTCCATATGAGAAAAAAAATGCGGATTAAACCCTCCAAAATCATGAAAAAGGGCCGCTTTCACACAAAAACATGCCCCTGAGGCCCAATCCACCGGGGTGGATTCATCATACTGACCCCGATCCATTTCAAGGGTGTGAAGCAGCCTCCCCCTGCAGAAGGGGTATCCCATACTGTCCAGATAACCTCCCGCTGCCCCGGCATAATCGAAAGAACCCTTTCTACCCAAAGAAAGGATTTTGGGTTGGCAAACGGCAACCTGAGGCCGCACCGCAAGGTATTGAATCAATTTCTCGTCCCATTGCGGCTCAACGGTAACATCAGAGTTCAATAAAATATAAAACTCGTAGTCCCCTTTTAACTTCTCCAAACCCAGGTTGTAGCCTTTGCTATATCCGTGATTTTCTTTCAGGAGTACCAATTTAATCTCCGGGTAATGACTTAGCAAATAATCTACCGAACCATCGCAACTCCCATTGTCAACAATAATTATTTCATAAACCGAGTGATTGTATACCTGAGGAAGGTATTTTTTCAACATACCTTTCCCATTGAAATTCAAAATTACAATGGCAGCTTTTTTCATTAGACCATGTTTCCGAAATCCATGCCCGGAATATTCGGCATCATTCCTGCCGTGGCAGCGCTCATTTTTTCCTTGATTTTAACATCGATATTTTCCAGGGCTTTATTGGTAGCACCAACGATCAAATCCTTCATCATATCTTTGTCCTTCTCATTGATCAGTGAAGGGTCGATTTCTATATCCAACACCTTTCTATCACCATTGACAATCACTTTCACCATTCCGGCTCCTACTTCTCCCTCGGCCTTTAAATGAACAAGTTGGGCCTGGGTCTCTTTGATTTTCGCCTGGGCTTCCTTGACCTTATTCATCATACTCATGATATCTAGCATATATATTTTGTTTGAATGTTATACAAATATAATTTTTTTTGCACTGGCAATCTAAATCTGATTGGGAATTTAATTTTTAAATAAATTCCTTATACCATA
Organism: Cyclobacterium plantarum; assembly: GCF_011290685.1. GTDB lineage: Bacteria > Bacteroidota > Bacteroidia > Cytophagales > Cyclobacteriaceae > Cyclobacterium > Cyclobacterium plantarum. The sequence continues at coordinate 853,222 of NZ_JAANYN010000001.1, read as the reverse complement.
TTTTATATTAAGAATAAAATTTTAATACCATAATTAAACCTTATTTTTAAGTATTACGTAATAATATTAATACATCCCAACTATTTACCACCTGGATTTTATGAATTATGGAAACACTCGAAAAAGAGGTCATGGTTTTAGAAAAGGAGCAGGTATTGGGGCTCCGTTTTTCAACGGCTGATGTTTTATCTGAGGAGGCATCAATCAAACAACGTTATCTCGATTTGCAAAGGTCCCAGATTTTAGGCAACATCTCCCGGGGAAAGGTTTGGATATATTTTGAAACAGCAGATAAGCAAGCGTTCAAAATTTACACCACCATCTGGGCAGTAGGAGACAGGTTTATATCCTTGAAAAGAGGTATCACCATTCCCATTGGCTCCATTTACAAAATTGACTGAATTTATTCCATTGTGGGATTTTTTACTTCAGAAATCACCCTTTCTACAGAAAGGGTTTCTTGTTTTCCCGTTTTCATATTTTTTAAACTTATCGTTTCATTGGACAATTCTTCCGCCCCCAGAATAGCTACAAAAGGTATATTCTTTTTGTCCGCATAATTGAATTGTTTTTTGATTTTTACCAGATCAGGATAAATCTCAGCGGCTATTCCTGCTTCCCTCAGCATAGCCAGTATTTTCAAGCCTTTATTCCTTTCCTTCTCCCCAAAACAAGCCAGCATTACCTGTGTACTTTCTTTTTGTTGTACGGGAAACATATCCAAAGCATCCAGAACATCGTAAAGCCTGTCCACCCCAAAGGAAAAACCCACGCCGGAAATGCCGGGCAGACCGAAAACCCCCGTAAGGTTATCATACCTTCCTCCACCACTCACAGCTCCTATCTGAACCCCACCAACTTTGACTTCAAAAATTGCTCCTGTATAATAGGAAAGCCCCCGTGCCAATACCGGATCGAAAACCACATGGTCTTCATTACCTCCCAGCATGGCAAGGAATGCCAGTACTTCTTCAATTTCTTCCAGCCCTTTCCTGCCGCTGGAGCTTTGAGTCAGGTACTCCCTGAAAAATTGTAGCCTTTCAAAATTATTTATATGGTTTGTTTCCAGGACCGGGCTTAATGCAGCAACCGCTTCCCCGGAGAAACCTCTTTGAAGAAGTTCCTCGCTTACTTTCTCCCATCCAATTTTATCCAGCTTGTCAATTGCCACGCACAAATCGCCCTCCTTACCCGTTTCTCCGATGACCTCAGCCATTCCGGAAAGAATCTTTCGGTTATTGATTTTGATGGCATAATCCTTCAGACCAAATTTGGCAAAAACCTGTTTGATCATCACTAATATTTCGGCTTCACAAATCAGGCTATCTGTTCCTACCACATCTGCATCACACTGATAAAACTCCCTGTACCTTCCTTTTTGGGGTCGGTCAGCGCGCCACACAGGCTGCATCTGAAAACGCTTAAAAGGATATGTGATTTCATTTTGGTGCATCACCACATACCTGGCAAAAGGCACTGTCAGATCATACCTCAGGCCCTTTTCAGCTATTTTTGGAAGCACATTTCGTTCTCCATCATTAAAATCATCTTTTGTTACTTTTTTCAGGAATTCCCCGCTATTCAGCACTTTAAACAAAAGTTGATCGCCTTCCTCTCCATATTTACCAGTAAGGGTAGACAGGTTTTCCATGGCAGGAGTTTCCAATTGTTGGTATCCAAACAACTTAAATACCTCTTTGATGGTGTCGAAGATATAATTCCTGCGGGCCATCTCTGCAGGATCAAAGTCCCTCATCCCTTTTGGTATACTTGGTTTTTGTTTGCTCATGCTGATAAAATTTGCCCAAAGTTAAAAAATTAAATAAGGATATGGAGGTCAATAGGCCCTTTATTGCTCAGGCCTATGAACTTCTTTTACCAATAGTTAAGGGTTTTTAATGATATTTTATTTACCTTTGCCCTTCATTTTCAGGAACGAAACAAAATAAAAAATAAAATGGCTGTTACTACTTTAAAAAGAAAACTAAAAAGAAAAAGACAGGCTCAAAATGCCAGGATTCTAAAAATCAAACAGTTGAGTGCTAAGCCTGTGATTAAAAACGTGGATGTTGAGGAAATTAAAAAGGGATTTTCCAAAAAAAAATAAATTGAATTTAACCCAGCTGCGGCTGGGTACTTTTATATTTTTCCTCTTTTTCCCAATTCCAAAACTTTTAAATTTTTGATACTTCCATCCAGCTCAAAAGTGAGCATGGTTTTGACCTGATGAAATCCCTGGTTCCCCAAAGCCCCCGGATTCATGTAAAGGCAATCAAGGGCCTTATCATGTATTACTTTACATATATGGGAATGCCCACAAATAAAAATATCCGGCTGAAGTCTTTTTATTTTTGCCTTGACCCCGGTGGCGTACCTGGGAGGCTTCCCTCCAATATGCAGCATCAGTACTTTTACCCCCGCTACCGTAAAAAATAATTCCTCCTCAAGTCTTTGCCTTAATAAGGTATCGTCGATATTGCCAAACACCACTCTTTGAATGGGTTTTTTCGGGAGGCGTTCGAGTACAGCCGAATCGCCTACATCTCCTGCATGCCAAATTTCATCCACCTCCTCCAGGATCGGAATGGCATTTTCCGGAAGCATGCCATGTGTATCACTAATCAATCCAATTTTGACCATTCTGTTTTTTTATTTATCAGCAGCAAAAGGAAATAAAAAATAAAAACGTCCCGCAATTCAGGGATAATGTTCCTACCAATTCCATTAATCCATTTAAAAAATAAAGCTACATAATTACAATTAAACATCCTTATTGATAGCCCAAACTTGGTAATTGATAGATTCCTTTCTATTTTTACGAGCATAGAAAATTTTGTATATAAATGAAAGAAATACAGTTCAGAGACGCGATCAGAGATGCCATGTCTGAAGAAATGAGGAGAGATAAAAACGTGTTCCTCATGGGTGAAGAAGTAGCCGAATACAATGGAGCCTATAAAGCCAGCCAGGGAATGTTGGATGAGTTTGGCCCGGAACGTGTTATAGACACGCCAATTTCGGAACTGGGCTTTTCCGGATTGGGTGTGGGAGCGGCCATGAATGGTCTTAGGCCCATAATAGAGTTCATGACTTTTAATTTTTCACTGGTGGCCATGGACCAGTTGGTTAATTCTTCTGCCAAAATGCTGGCCATGTCCGGAGGACAATACAGTGTTCCCATCGTATTCAGAGGTCCGACTGGTAATGCCGGCCAATTGGGCGCTACTCACTCCTCTAATTTTGAAAACTGGTTTGCCAATACCCCAGGACTGAAAGTGGTTATCCCATCCAATCCATATGATGCCAAAGGATTGCTGAAGGCCGCCATAAGAGATGATAATCCAGTAATTTTCATGGAATCCGAGTTGATGTATGCGGATAAGGGAGAGGTTCCGGAAGGGGAATACCTTTTGCCATTGGGCATTGCGGAGGTCAAAAGGAAAGGGGATGATGTCACGCTCGTTTCATTCGGGAAAATGATGAAAGTGGCGTTCGAAGCAGCAGATGAACTGGCAAAAGATGGTATTAAAGCAGAGGTTATTGATCTGAGAACAGTAAAACCCATAGATTATAAAACTGTTCTGGAATCAGTCAAAAAAACCAACAGGTGTGTGATCGTGGAAGAGGCCAACCCGGTAGCTTCACTTTCCACAGATCTGGCTTACAATATACAAAGGCATGCTTTCGATTACCTGGACGCACCTGTGATGCGGGTTAATTCAATGGATATTCCTTTGAGCTATTCTCCTGCTTATATCGAGGCTACCCTACCCAATGCAAAACGTACCATAGAGGCGGTAAAATCTGTCACTTATCAAAAATAAAAAATTAGGTTTTTTGATTTTGATTAAAAAGCAACCATCCAGGTTGCTTTTTTTTGATATAGGTATAAACTGAATAAGTTTTTATTTAATTATTTGAATTAATTTAACTTATTGAAGGTTTTATCCCTGCTTTTTTTAGTCTTTGTCACGGTTTTTGCGCCTTTTTCCTGACATGGGAGCTCAGTTCTTGGAATGAGATCCCACATGAACCAATTATTGAGACTACTAAAATTAATAATTATGCAATCAAGATATTTGATTTTACTGACATTCTTTTCTTTCCTCCTTGGGGCTTGTTCCGGAGAGAAGAAAGACAGGTATCAGTTTAAGGAGGAGATGGTTTTGGATACGGAAACTGGTGACGAGTACCTATTGAAAAATGCAGACACCATGACGGTTGTTCACATCGATGGGACTTCCGAACCAATTACCGTAAACAGTACGCCATTTGCTGGCAGTGAGGAGTTGAATGAAATGATGGAAAACTACAGGGCCAATCTGGAAGAACGGAAGGAGGAATTATTGGCAAAAGAAAAAGCAAGAATCAAGCAAGAGAGAAAAGAGAGGTACGCCGCATACAGTGATGAGGAACTGGAAGCAAAGTTTAACGAGCTGCATGGAAACGGAGCACCTTTCGAACAGCAAATGGATATTGTGGCTGAATTGGTAAACCGGGAAGTGATCCTGGAGATTGATGCCGCAGAACTTCTGGAAATAGATCCTGAGGATATCGATATGGATATTGAATATTCCGGGACAAATGAATGAATTGTGATTTACGGTTAATAAGGCCATGTTATTTTTTTTTAGAGAAACGGCCCCTTAAATTCACCTGATCTATTTCACATTTAAAAAAATGTGCAGTCCCGAAAGACTGCACATTTTTTTTTGACATATAAATTAAATAGTAGGTAAGAAAATGAGTGGTGACAGCCGCTGGCTTATCTCTTTTTCATATTTCCTCCCAGGGCGCTCATTGCTTTTTGGGCCCCTCCCATTTTGTTCATTTGCTTCATCATTTTTCTCATGTCCGAAAATTGCTTCATCAGGTTATTTACTTCCTGAATGGTCCTTCCACTACCTTTGGCAATCCGTTTTCTTCTACTTCCGTCAATCAAACCCGGATTTCCCCTTTCCTGGGGGGTCATACTTCGGATAATTGCCTCTATGGGTATAAATGACTCATCGTCAATATCCAGGCCCTTAATCGCTTTTCCCATTCCGGGAATCATCCCCAAAAGGTCTTTGATATTACCCATCTTTTTGATTTGCTCCAGCTGGGATAGGAAATCATCAAAATCAAATTGGTTTTTACGAATTTTGGCATTCAGGCGTTTTGCCTCATCTTCATCAAATGACTGTTGCGCTTTTTCGACCAAAGAAACCACGTCACCCATACCCAAAATCCTTTGCGCCATCCTATCGGGGTAAAAAAGATCCAGATTTTCCATCTTTTCCCCGGTGGAAATAAACTTAATGGGCTTGTTCACCACATGTCTGATCGAAATGGCGGCTCCACCCCGGCTGTCGCCATCTAATTTGGTAAGCACCACCCCATCAAAATCAAGCCGCTCATCAAAAGTTTTTGCGGTGTTGACAGCATCCTGTCCTGTCATGGAATCCACCACAAACAATGTTTCTGAAGGATTAAGGTTTTCCTTTAATGCTGCGATTTCATTCATCATGACCTCGTCTACTGCCAAACGACCGGCCGTATCTACAATCACCGTCTTCTTGCCCGATTTTTTTGCAAAATCAATGGCGTTTTGAGCGATTTGGAGCGCATTTTGATTTCCAGGCTCAGCATATACCTCTATGCCTATCTGAGCACCTAAGGTCTTTAACTGTTCAACGGCAGCAGGTCTGTACACATCACAGGCTACCAACAAGACCTGTCTTCCCTGCTTTTTCAAGTAAGTCCCCAGCTTACCCGAAAAGGTAGTTTTACCTGATCCCTGCAAACCGGAAATAAGAATCACAGAAGGATCTCCCTTTAGGCTAATCTCTTCTTTGGAACCACCCATCAGATTAGTTAGTTCTTCCTGGGTAATTTTTACAAGAAGCTGTCCTGGAGATACGGCAATCAGTACATCCCTACCTAAAGCTTCTTCCTTGATCTTATCGGTGACTTCTTTGGCTACTTTATAGTTCACATCTGCATCAATCAATGCCCTCCTGATTTCCTTTACAGTCGTGGCCACATTGATTTCAGTAATCTTTCCAGTACCCTTTAAGGTTTTAAATGCCCTGTCTAATTTATAACTCAGATTGTCAAACATGTCATTAGTCTTTTGAATCCACAAAAATAGCGTTTTTTTTTAACCTTGGCAGGCATGTAGGATAAAACTCTACACTAAAAGATATTTAAGCATTTCCTTGTAATGTTCCTTTTTTCTTCTAAATTTTAATAGTCAAAAAACGCAAAAAGGTGTATATAATATACAAAAATACCCTGAACAGGGTATTTTTTTGATGAAAAAAAAGTCGTTACTTACACATTCAAACGAATCATTTTCAATCCTTTAGTCGTAAATTGTAATAATTTAACCAAAAACCAAGAAATGATGATCAAAGACCAAATTCCATTATTTATTCCACTGGGAAGTTTTTCAGACCATTGCAATAGTCTGGACAAAAGAAAACTGATGCCGATTATCGATTTAATCCATGAAATGGAGCTCAAATTTTATAAAGCCGAGAAAGTACTGGGCATTTCGGATATGAGTGAAATTTCACTTAGCACCATTGGTTTAAGCGGTATACATGTCAGGTTACTGGATGCCATATTAAAGTTAAGGCTGGTTCCTTTGTTTGATTGGATGTTGTGGAAAAATGATGCTGAAAAGTATTATCAGGCACCAAAACAGCTTTATGGATTAGACACCGTAACCCTGGGGAAAGTCACAACCGTATTGTTAAGATCTCAAACCTTATACGGCCCTTCTTTCCTTGAATCAAAAATCAAGGACAAGTTTGTACTGGAACTTCTAAAAGCAATCGTTAATTCCCTTGATAAAAATTATATTTCCAGCCATAGTCAGGTCGAAAACCTGGATTAATCACTTTCTATCCCCTACAAATTAAGAAATTGATTTAAAACAAAATACCCAAGCTTAATCACCCGTTTATTTTTTTTTGCCCTTCATCGGTTAAATTCCTGCCGATGTTTTTATTCATAATAGGCTAATAAAGTGCCTTTTACCAATATTTTACTAAAAAATCAGGATTTTTCAAACCATATCTACAACTTGGTTCGTTATTTGAAGTTAAGCAATAGCAATATTTGCTGCATTTTAGAAAATTAGACAGGTGAGCAACAAGGCTTCAATGACTTTGAAAAAGAAAGAAAATAAAACAAACCAATATAATTCAGGATTTTTCTTGTTTTTGTTTATCTGTTTTTTATCCATTTTTGGAGCAACAGCACAACAAGAGCCTACCCTGCAAACCAATTTAAAGCAACCATCCTGCCTGGGAGATGGAGAAATTTCCGTGACCCTGCAAAATGTTGAAAACCCGGTTGACCTGGTATACCATTTGTATTTGTTGCCCGACCCCGCTCCTATTGCTACCAATGAAACGGGTCTATTTACTGGATTGGCTGAAGGAAACTACAGCATTGAGGCAAGTTTTACCTTGGAAGAAGATCCGCTGGAAATTTCCACTGAGGTCACGCTTAATTCTACTTTTGAAGCCTTGTCTTTTACCATCCTGACTCAGGGGCTATGCGAAAACGAATTGAGTGCCTTAGAGGTTGTCGTCAACCAGGGAAAGCCACTAACTTATGAACTTAGAGGGGACCTGCAACGAGCACCGCAGGAAAGCCCTTTTTTTGAAGATCTTCCTGCCGGTAGTTATACTGTGGCTGTCACAGATGAATGTGGAGACCGCCTTTCTCAGTCTTTTGATATACGAAAGACCGAATTGGTAATAGATGGTGAAGTCCAAAATTTCCAACCAGCCTTGAGCAGTTGTGGGGAAATTTCCGTAGGTCATTTTCTGCGTGCAGCTGGAACCGAAATCGCGTATCCGCTTGAGGTAAAGTTTACTGTGCAGGCTCCAGATGGCGGGGAAGAGGAAATCATTACGGAAGTTACAGAAGGGGACGGATCCGAAATCTCACTGGTGGGAAGTATTCCCTTTTACAATGGCGAATCTTATAGTTACGATCTTCTGGTTACTGATAACTGTGGGCAAACGGCCCTCCTGGAAAACAACATCATTGACCGAAGTTTGAGAATATCCGAAGACTTGTTTTGGGGAGCCGGTCCATGTGGAAAAAGGCGATTATCTGTAAAACCTCTGAATTTTGTTCCGCCTTTTCAAATTAATTTTTCGGAATATCCCGAAGATTTCGATCCTTCTTTGTTTAACGAAGCTTACCCGGGGCCATTCGAAGAAGAAAACATTTTTTTTGGGTCGGAAGAAATGCCCATTCCATTTGGAGTTTATACTTTTGTTATAGAAGATGCCTGCGGTAATACAGCCAGCCTTTCACGGGAATTCAGAGATTTGTTGCCAGGACCAGCAGCCACTGTATATAAAGGATGTGGCCCCAATACAGGTTCCTTGCAATTGAACAGTTTTGATTACCAGTTTAACCGGATAGAAATGGTAGCTGGCCCGGAAATCTTCGATGAGTTGTTTCCTTTGGATGTGTCAGAAAACATCAGTCAAAATGACCCCAGAAGGTTTTTTATGAATAACCTCCCTGCAGGTGATTATGAATTTGTTTCTTACACAACCTGCGAAACGGAGCATGTCACGGAGGTAACAATAGAAGGAGCAAGCATCATAACCAATGAAATTGAGATTGACGAGAATTGTGGTTCTTTCAATTTACACCTGAATCACCAGGACAATTTGGACGAAAACCAAACCACACGCTTTGGCATTCAAAAACTTGAACCCAACTCGGGTGAATGGGTTCACCCGGAAACGGGACAGGCTTATGTGGAAGGTGAAGAACTGAATGAGGCCAATTCCATTCTGATTATAAATGGCGCAAATAATATTAATTTAAATTACTACGGTGAACTGAGGCTTGTGAAATCCATCCGAATTTGGAAAAACGGGCAAGACATAGTCCCCAATGAGCCTTCATTTAATTACTGTCTGGAAACATTAAATCAATTTGAAGTCCGGGAACGAAGCACTTTTACAAGCATCAATACCTTTCAGTGCGTGGAAGGCAATTATGAACTGTCTGTCAGCGCCTCCGGATATCCGCCGATCACCTATAAAATAGTGGAAAAGAATGGCCTGCCTTTTGAAATCAACAATGGTGAAGACCCTCTTTTTAAAGACCTGGAAGCAGGCCGGTATCGGTTACAGTTAGAGGATGACTGCGGAAATTTAACCAATACCACGGTCCAGGTCAGAGGAGAAAACCTACCGAAAATTATTCCTGAAAATCTTTGCGAGGGCGAACAAGGCAAGTTATCCATCAAAAATCTGGATTTTCTTGAATTTGAATGGTTCAATATTGACAGTCCGGATGTGGTTCTCAGCACTACTTCAAGCCTTGAATTTTCGCCGTTTAACCTGGCGACCCATGAAGGGGTATATGGTGTGAGATTGAGTGCCGGAAATCCGGAATCCTGTCTGAACGAAACCCTGGAATTTACCATTGATGAGGACAGTTTGAATCCCGAACCCGGTGAGGGACAAGTGGCTACGGTATGTAAAGGGGAAATCATTGACTTGTTTGACTTTCTGGAAGGGCCTTTCAATGATTATGGCACCTGGGAGGAAATTACAAACAGTGGCGCATTGATTGAAAACACCTGGTCTACAACCAGCCTGAGTGAAGGAAGTTACACCTTTGAATACAACATCACGGGTATTTGCTCCGGGGAAAGATCTACACGGGTAACCATCATTCTTAGCGATGTGCCATCACCGCCTCAGGGATATGGTGTACAGGAGTTTTGCATGCCCGGGGAATATACAGTCTCTTCCCTTACCGCTACAGGAGAAAATATCAGGTGGTTTTTATCTCCGGAGGGAGGGACAGCCCTTTCAAATGATGTTCTTTTGGATTCTGGCCTTACCTATTACGCCGATCAGACGGTTGATGGTTGCCCCTCCGACCGAAGATTGGCTGTTCAGGTATTTGTTTATCCCGAAGTGTCTGGCTATAATATAACGGAGGATCAAACTGTATTTCAAATGGAAGTTCCTGAAATTTTGGTGGGAGAAGACCCTGAAGGAGGTTCAGGTGAATTCTCTTTCCAATGGGAGATTAAAACTGAAAGCGGAGATTGGACAAGTATTGGGGGAGCAAGGAATAGGGATTTTTCTCCTCCACCCCTGAGGAACAGCACCCAATTCAGAAGAATCACCACAGATGAGGCCTGCGGACCTTTTATCAGCAATGAAGTTACCATAACGACGGAAGTTGCACCGATCAAAGCCAATGATGATGTGTTCGGACCCCTGGTCAATTATGAAACCAATCTCCTATCTTCGGTGTATGAAAATGATAGCCTGAAAATGAGACCTGTCGGAGCAGATGAGGTAACTTTATCAGTATTGTCCATCAGGGATGAAGCCGGCAATGATCAAAATCTTGTTTACTCCCTTGACGAAAATGGTGTTTTCTCCATTCCGGAAGACAGTCCACCAAACACTTACATTCTGGAATACCGGCTTTGCCAATCCGATGTTTCAGAAAATTGTGATGAAGCAGAAATACAAATCAGGGTGGTAGGTATAGAAATGGACATAGAAAAAACAATTAGCCGCAGGCAAGCAGTGGCAGGAGAAATTGTGGATTACTCCATTTCGGTGACCAACAAAAGCATTTTTTCATTGGAAGAAATATCCGTAACAGAATTGCTTCCTGAAGGCTTGATATTGCTTTCGGCCAATCCTCCGCCGGGCGAAGATGACACCTGGGTCCTTGCCCAGTTAAGCCCTGACGAAAACGTGAATCTGGAATTATCCGTTTTGGCCGCAGAAGAAGGAAACTACACCAACCAGGTTCGGGTAAGGGTAGAAAATTTTGACAACACCATCGATAGTGAGCGGTTGGAAGTACGTCCCAAGATGATTGATTTGTCTGTCCTTAAAACATCCACTGCGGAACCTGTAAGAGATGGGGACAATTTCAACTACCAGATCAATATAGAAAACAATGGCATGGATGCTGCTGATAATGTACGCATCGTGGATTTTCTACCTTCAGGTTTGCAATATGTCAATGCAGGTCTGGTAAATGGGGGATTGCCCCAGGAACCCGATTTCAGACAAGAAGGTCAGGAATTAATATGGGAAATTGCTTCCTTCCCCGTAGGTGCCAGCTTGCAGATTACGCTTACAGTGGCCGCCATAAAGGATGGAAGGATGAGGAATAGGGCGGAGGTAAGCGGTGATGGAATAGATACCCAACCGGAAAACAATACATCTGTAGAAGAAAAAAACATTCTTCCTCTTTTTATTCCCAACGTAATTAAACCGGATTTAGATGGCAGGAATGATACCTTTGTCATTGATGCCGGACACAAGTTTGAACAAATTGAGCTTTTAATATTTAACCGCTGGGGGGATCTGGTATTTTCGGCCCGGGATTATCAAAATGACTGGGATGCTTCAGGTCTGTTGGCCGGAACTTATTATTATCAGGTGAAGGGTACTGACTTCAGTGGAATCGAAAAAGAGTACAAAGGATGGGTGCAGGTGATTAAATAAGAACATGAATTTTTCTTACTATACTTATACAATAACAGCAATTGTCGGGTTTTTCTTGTTTCAAAAACCCAGTCAGGGGCAACAAATGCCCCAATACAGTCAATATGTCTTCAATGCCCTGCATATCAACCCTGCTTATGCCGGGTACAAGGTAGACCCATTTGTACAGGCTACCTACAGGAGTCAGTTTATGGATTTTCCCGGATCCCCAAATACGATTTCCATATCAGCCGACAAAGGAAACCTGGAAGAAACAATGGGTTATGGCATCTCCATTACCGCTGATGAACTTGGCCCCTACTCAACCCAGTCAATCCTACTTACCTATGCTTATAAAGTAAGGCTTACCCGGGATAGCTATTTGGGACTGGGGGTAAGTTCGGGAGTTTCAGAACATGTACTGGATGCAGGAAAACTTCAACCTGATGATCCATCCGATCCCGGGATTCCACAGGGCCGTATCAACGCATTTGCACCAAATTTAAATGCAGGCGTATTTTATCATACACCCAATTTTTTTTCCGGAATAAGTGCTTTTAACCTTGTTGGGCAAAACAGCCTGAAAAACAGTGATTTGTCTTTGGCCACAAATAACTACCATTTTTATTTTCAGGCAGGTGGATTGCTACCCGTTAGGAGCGGTTTAGCATTTAAACCCTCTGTTTTGGTAAGGGAAGATCTCAATGGCCCCAGCAGCTATGATATCAATACTATGTTTTTATTCAACGAGCAGTTTTGGCTGGGAGCTGCCTTCAGGTCTTCCGTGATGAAGGGAAATATGGATTTTGGTGATCTCCCCTCCGGCAGAACGGCTTTGGTGATCCTATTCGACTTGTTTGTTACCGAAGAGGTACGTTTTGGGTATGCATATGACTTCAACCTAAACAGCAAAAACAACTACAGAAATAACAGTCATGAATTTTCTTTGGGCTATTACATCAACAATAAATGGCTAAAAACTCCTTCTCAACGGGTTTTTTAAGTGTTTGTCTCCTTAGCTTATGTCTTCTATTAACCAATAATCCATTGAATTTTCTTAATTTGCATGCTATTAAACCAAGCAGACCAAAGACCAATACCCCGGATCATGAACGTTAATTTAAAAGAAGTCATATTACCCCATTTTTTAGCTATTCTTTCCTTTTACCTGGTTGTTATCATTTATTTTTCTCCCATAGTGTTTGAGGGCAAAATGATATTTCAATCGGATATACTGCAATGGGAAGGATCTGCAAAAGAATTGCTGGACCATCGGCAGCGCACCGGAGAAGAAGCCTTATGGACCAATAGCATGTTTGGAGGGATGCCTGCCTATTTGATTCATCTGGACCCAAAGGGCGACATTACCAATACCCTGATAAAAGTACTGACCCTGGGCCTGCCACATCCGGTAAGCGGACTTTTCTTTGGCATGGTGTCTATGTACCTGCTGTTGATGGGTTTTAAAGTGAGGCCTGCCATTGCTGCTCTGGCTGCGTGGGCCTTTGCTTTCAACACCTTCAATTTTCTGAGTCTTGAAGCGGGACACAATGCCAAAATCTGGTCGGTATGCATTATCCCACTAATATTGGCCGGGGTACATTTGGCATTTTCAAACAAAAAATTCCTTGGCCTGAGTCTTACAGCCCTTGCGGTGCTGCTTCAATTAAAGTTCAACCACCTGCAGATCACTTATTATACACTGATCCTGGTAGTGATCTATGGCATAGGACAATTGGTAAAGGCCTTTCAAGAGAAAAAACTGATCTCTTTCGGGAAAATAACTGCCCTGCTGCTCGCAGGAGCTATTTTGGGAGGGTTGGGAAATCTGGCCAGGTTATCAGCAGTATTGGAATACGGCAAATATTCCATCCGGGGAGAACGTAACCTGCCGCAAGCAGAAGAAAATGATTCCGGTCTGGATAAAAACTATGCCTTTAATTGGTCCAATGGAAAGCTGGAAACATTCACCCTGCTGATACCCAATTATTTTGGGGGAGCCAGTCAGCAGGCCTTACCGGATAATTCCGCAGCAGAGCAAGCCCTCAGATCACAGGGAATGGAGCCTCAACAAATCAACCAATTTGTAAATAATGCTCCTACTTATTGGGGCGACCAGCCCTTTACAGGGGGCCCAATCTATGGTGGAGCCATCATGATTTTTCTTTTTATTCTCGGTATATTGTTTGCGCCTCCACTGTATAGAAATGTGCTGATGGCCATGACCCTGATTACATTGATGCTTTCCTGGGGTAAAAATCTGGAATGGTTCAATTACACCCTTTTTGACTACCTGCCCGGCTACAATAAATTCAGGGCTGTTTCGATGGCACTGGGTATCACGTTATTGGTGATCCCCATCCTTGGCGCCCTTGGTTTGGAACAAATCTTTTTGAACCAGAAGTCAGATAAGACCAAAGTAGCCTTTTTTAAAGGTTTGGGTATTACTGCCGGCCTGATATTGCTTGCATTGGTCTTTGCTCATTGGTCAGGTTTCAGGGGTACCAATACCGGTTATCCGGATTGGTTACAGGCTGCTTTAAAAACCGACAGGAAAAGCCTGCTACATGCAGATATTTTTCGCACAGCCATTTATATTGGCGCCGCAGCCTTTTTGCTTGGGCTGGCCCTGTACGAAAAATTGAAAATCGAATATGCCATTATTGCCACAGGCTTGTTGGTATTGGTAGACCTATGGGGAATCAATGGCCGGTATCTTGACGGGGACAGTTTTTCGGAAAACCCAAGTGAGCAACATTTTGCAGCCACTCCGGCAGATGAAAAAATCATGCAGGATGAGGGGTATTTCAGGGTTTTGAATATACAAAACCCCTTTAATGATGCCAGAACGAGTTACCGGTTCAATAGCATTGGGGGTTATCATGGTGCCAAAATGAGTCGTTATCAGGACCTGATCGAGCGGGTTCTGCAACCAGAAATCGATCAATTTGTTAAGAAAGCGCAAGAAGGTAATTTTGACTATGCAGGCATACCTGTTTTGAACATGCTCAATACCAAATACATCCTGGCTGGCCGGGGAGCAAATGCGGTTTTCAGGAATCCTGAAACCAACGGAGCTGTTTGGTTTCCTCAAGAAATCATTCCTGTGGACAGTAATGAAGAAGAAATCAGCACCCTTGCAGCAATTGAAACAAAAATAGAGGCTACTTATAACTCCAGTGATACCGGGAATGCACTTCCCGTTGGCAGTGGAAACCTCTCCCTTGATAGCAATGAACCTGACAAGTTGGTTTATTCCGGCAAAGTGGAGGAGGAAGGCCTGGCGGTTTTTTCAGAAATCTACTATCCTGAGGGCTGGAAGGCAATGGTCAATGGAGAGGAAGCGGAAATCCACAGGGTAAATTACCTTTTGCGGGGCCTAGTCCTTCCAGAAGGAGAGGTAAGGGTGGAGATGAAGTTCCAACCTCAGTCTTATTTCCGTAACAGGACACTATCTGCCATATTTCAATATGCTGTTTTGGGATTGGTCTTATTTGGAGTCTTCATAGAAGGGAAAAAACGTACGTTGGCATGAAAAAAAAGAAGGTATTATTCATTACCCCATTTTTTCCTTCATTTGTACTGAGCGATATTCAAATTTTAAGAGAAAACTTTAAAGTCAACATCAATCACTACCCCTGGCAACACAAGCACCTGGCTCCGGTTTTCTTTTTTCTCCAATTTTTTTCCGTATTGTTTAATTCAATTCGCGTAGATGCATTTGTAGTCAGTTTTGGTGGGTATTGGTCCGTTTGGCCGGCAATAATAGGTAAAATATTTAGAAAAAAAACATATATAATTTTGCATGGAACAGATTGTGCCTCTATTCCCGAATTAAATTATGGTAGTCTGAGGCTACCTTTGCTAAAAGCAGCTTGTCGTTATTCCTATCGTTATTCAAGTTGCTTGTTACCGGTGAGTGAATCTTTGACCAATACCTATCTGGATTTTGATCAAACCATTAATCACAAATCTCAGGGAATTTATCAACACTTTCCTAACCTAAAAACCCGGATTATTACGGTTCACAATGGATTCGATCCAGAAATATGGCCATTTAAGGGTTTTGAAATGAAACCTGCAGGTTCATTTATTGCTGTTATGTCAAAACCTCAATATCAATTGAAAGGAGGAGATCTCATTGAAGAAGTGGCCACCTTGTTTCCGAATCTTGATTTTAAAATTGCGGGAATGGATAGCCCGGAGGAACCCTATCCTGCCAACCTACACTTTTTAGGAAAGCTACAACAACAGAAATTATCAGAAGTTTATCGAAATAGCAGGTATTACCTTCAACTTTCCTCCTTTGAGGGATTTGGATGCGCTTTGGCAGAAGCCATGCTATCCGGATGTATACCCATAGGTTCTTCGGTAAATCACATTCCCTACATTATTGCAGATTATGGATTGATCCTCCCCCAAAAAAATAAGGGTTTGCTTCAAAAAGCCATAAATCAATTACTTTCCCTTGACCAACCTGAAGAAATGTCCCGAAATGCCAGACGGCATATTATCGAAACATTCCCTATTTCCTTAAGGAAAGAAAAAATTTCCCACTTACTCGATCATTATGAGGAACAAAATTGAAAAATTTTTAAGCGGTATATCTAGACAGCTATTCCGGATTCCCGGGGGGTATTATATTGTAAAATTTCTGAAAAATTTATTTCCTGTACCAAAAACGCCCAACTGGAGAATATTTAGGTTTAGGGGAATAGTATTTAAAGTAGACCTATCCAAAGGGATGGGTAATGCCATTTATTGGCGGGGAGCACATGATTGGGGCCCTTTATTTGTACTAGAAAGCATACTAAAAAAGGGAGCTACATTCATCGATATAGGTGCCAATCAAGGGGAATACACACTTTGGGGGCTTCGGAAAGTCGGGCTTGAGGGAATGGTGGTAGCCTATGAGCCCTCCAATGCCATTTTCCAGCAACTGGAAGAAAATATCCGACTGAACCCCCAATACACTCAGGCAGTAAAAACCCGTAAACTAGGTCTATCTAACAAGCCCGGTAAGTTGAAGTTATATACAAAGTCAGGATCCAATGAGGGAGTAAACAGTATCTTCCCCTCTGAGGAACATGATGTTTTTTTAAATGAGATTAATCTATCAACCCTGGATAAGGAAGTGGAAACCCTGGGTTGGAAAAGGATAGACTGTCTGAAAATTGATGTGGAAGGTGCAGAATTAAATGTGCTTTTAGGTGCTGAAAAGACAATTCACAAGTTTCGCCCCATTATTATCACTGAAATCAGTAAAAGTTCCTGTGAGGCTGCCGGATACGACCCAAAAAAAATCCTGCAATTTTTAGAAAATCACCATTATAAATTAAATATTATTGGACTCAGAGGTAAGATTCGACCGATAAATAAGGATACGATTCCTGATTTTTTCAACCTTATCGCTTTCCCAATTTGACTATTTCACTAAAGTGAATGAACCCGTCTTTTGGTATTCAGCCTCTTCCCCGTTGATATAAAAAAGCTTATATAGGTAATTTCCTACAGGCATATCTAGGCCATTGCGTTTCCCGTCCCATCCTTGGCTATTGATGTCGTCAGTGAAAAACAGCAATTCTCCCCATCTGTTAAAGACCCAAAATTGAATATCCTTTAACCCCGAAAACACTGGAAAGAAATAATCATTTGAATTGTTTCCATTTGGACTAAATGCTGTTGGTACCCTTATAAAAAAACCTGATATTTCCAGATGTTCTTCATAAATCACCTGACAACCCTTTTCGTCCTCTACTACTAATTTGACCAAATATTCCCCACTTTCGCCATATTGGATAATTGGATTCGGTTGTGTGCTTTCTTCTCCGTTTCCGAATTCCCAATAATAAGTAATATTCTCCTCAGAATTTACCGTACTAAAAAACTGGATTTCGGAATTTTGATATAAAACCCCATAATCATTAAAAGAACTGGAATTATAGGTAAAAATAGCACCCAAATCAGGTTCTGATATTTGTTTAACCTCGGCTGTTTGAGAGGCAATGCATCCATTTATATCCGACAGTGTCAAGCGGTAAACCCCACCTTGCAAAGCAGTGATTTCATATTGACCTTTTTCAGCAATGACCAACTGTTCAGAAAAATTGCCATCACTGTTGGTTTCTCCTTCAACACTTAGTACGAAGGGTGGATTATCTCCCTCCACCATAACTACGATAACACCATTTGCACTTTGATCACAGCCAAGTTCCAGGTTGCTTTCCGCTTCCAAAACCTCTAGTGAAAAAATGGGGCCCTCAGGCAATAATACTGAGGCTTCTGCTACACATCCCAGAGAATCTGTCACAACAACCCTATATTCACCTGGCTCAATATTACTTAAATTAGGTGTAGTTGCACTTTCAGGATCATCCCACAAGTAGGTGTAGGGTCCCTTTCCTCCGGATACAATTACTCCGATTTCGTTGTCACTGCCCTTACCACAATTGTTGGATATAGAAACCACCGGCTCCAGAGATAGATCGTTTCTGAAAATAGTAAATTCCTTATAACACTCATTCTGAGCAGAATGTGCCGCATACACTGTTAATTCATCCTGCTGCAACCTTATGTTTTGGCTCAGTGAAAGTTTTGGATCATCAGGGCCACTGGGCAGGTTAAGGTAAAAATTGGTGCCCGCAGGAAAATAGCTTGAAAAGTCACTGACCCTGACACTATCGTTCTCAGTCACACACACGGGAATTCCTGTGGAATTCCACCCACAGTGGTCCTCCAAAAATCCGTCCATTTCCAAACCAAAAAGCAAAGGTCCTCTAACAGGTTCATCAAGGCAATCCACTGATTCGTTATAACCTATGATAAAAGATATGGGGTCAAGAGAAGTTTGAGTGAGCGAATTTTCTCCAAATACGCTACCATCAATTTCGAAACTTCTATCACAAATAGCCATTAATTCCTGACAGCTTTCCGAAACTTGCATCCTATATCTAAAAGTGCCTAATATTTCCTCTTTGTCTTCGGGAGATGGCAAAAATCCCATTTCCCAAACGATAGTGCCTCCGGAACCAACTTGAGAAAAATAATTGAATGCTCCATTGGAACTCTCATCAAAATAAAGTTCCGGGAAAGCGTCTAGAAATGTGAGTCCCTCTGGTATTGGAATTTCAATTTTTGAGCGGTCTATTGGGATATCGCCTTTGTTTTTTATGGTTACCATAAATTCCAATTCATCTCCGGGAAAAAACTCAGGGAACACATCGTTTACCTCATTGCCATTAACCGAAATTAGTTCATGGAGCGGCTCAACCTCCACATCATTGGCATCGATTGCCATCGTAATGTTATAAATTACATATACATCCCAAGTTGACCCGTACCTGAATGTAGTACTGGTTTGGTTATTTGCCACAACACTATTTCCTTGGTTATCAATTTCAAAAACAGAAATATCCATCCCAGTATTGTTTTTTAAATTCGGGCTTCTGGAATTGCCACCAGTGTAAATGGAAGAATTAAAAAAATTATTGTTTTCATTATTGCCATGACTCAGCTTTTCAAAGGCATTGGTGTTCTCTCCTCTCTCAATAGCAAAATAGTCTCCATCTGCACCAACATC
Source organism: Cyclobacterium plantarum (assembly GCF_011290685.1). Classification (GTDB taxonomy): domain Bacteria; phylum Bacteroidota; class Bacteroidia; order Cytophagales; family Cyclobacteriaceae; genus Cyclobacterium; species Cyclobacterium plantarum. The sequence goes on along the minus strand of NZ_JAANYN010000001.1, from coordinate 834,148 downwards.
ACCTTCACCTGCCATTAGGCCTAATTTTAAATTTACATCTCCACTTTTGGCAGCAGAAAAACCTGAAACCTGTATGTCATAAGACGCAGCACCTTGTCCCCGAACAAATGCATAGCCATCGAAAACGGATATATCTCTTTTTTTCATGGCAAGGTTTTCATAAACAACCACCATACCCCAGCCTCCATAGTGATAATTAGTCCCTTCTGTCAAGCCGATGTCTGCAACAGTATATTCCCCCTCACCCCAATCACGTACCCATTCGGTAACATCTTTATACCCTACAAATAAACCCAGATCAGTATTTAGGGATTCAGGAAACCTGATCTCATCATCGAATACCTCAAGGTCAATATAATCCTGCTGTCCCGGTCCTTTAAATTTTACCTTACGTTTGTCCAATTGCCTGTTTATACCGTTTTTTTCAACAGTAAACGTTAATTCAGAAGCTCCCCTTCCTGACCAGTACAACCCTGCATACAAAACCTTTGTACAGGAAGAGTTTGCACCATTTTCCTCAGGAAAATTAAGTGTGGCTGAGGAACTATTAAAAGTGTTGGGGTCAGAATCAACATCAACAAAAACCATCATCCCGTCATTCATCAAATCCTCACCGTAATTGAGTAAGGTCATGTTGGTGTTTCCCAACATCGCAAAATCACCATTGATACTAAAAATAGTTCTCAACGGCGACCCAGTAGAAGAACGCTCAGAGAATTCAATCCTTACCTGAGAAAAAAGACTCCCACTTAATGTAAAGAACAAGAAAATAAAACCATTTAAAAATTTCCGACTCATTAAAATATTACCTTAAAAAACTAGTGTTGAAATTTCAACTTCCAATTGCAAAAATACTACAAAATCGAATTTTCTATACCTGTTAAACAAATTAATTTTGTAGTACAAAATTATACTGACGAAAAACAACTAATTTAGCCTATGATTTATTTGGTACCCCAACTTTACCTTTTTACCGGAAAGTTAAAATTTATTATTCTCCTTTAACTTGAGTAAACCAGCCCAACAAAGCATACTGACCACCATTGCGGCCTATATTGGGGTGCTGATCGGCTATGTTAACCTGCTATGGCTGATGCCTTACGTTCTGGAACCGGAACAAATTGGTTTGTTCAAAACCATACAGGACATGGCCTTACTCCTGGTACCATTTGCCCAAATGGGAATTGGTAATGGAATCACCAGGTTTTTTCCCCGAATAAAGCATCAAAAATACGCTTTTTTTTCTTTTAGCCTCTTTTTGGGAATGCTTGGATACGCTTTGGTGGTGATTATTTTCTTACTGTTTAAAAATCCCATCATGACTTCCTTTTCGGATAAAGCTCCTGAAGTCAATAATTTCCTGCAGGTAGCACTTATCATAACTTTTTTCTCCGTAATCAACACCCTTTTGGATGCATTTAGCCGGTCTTTTCTGAAAATAGCCATTCCATCTTTGATCAGAGATGTACTCCTCCGCCTGTTGATGGCCCTGTTGGTCATAGGCTACTATTTGGCGTTTTACCCATTTCATTTCATGATTTGGGGCATGGGAGGGGTCTATTTGTTGGCCATGCTGGCCATGGCAGGATATATGGTGCATATTGGTATTTTTCATTTTGACTTCAGGTGGAAGGGGATTCCGGGATCTTTTAGAAAGGAATTCATACAGTACAATACAATTACCTTACTTGGCACTGCAGGAGCTCTTTTGATCATGAAAATAGATAGCCTGATGGTCAGCTCCATGATTGGTCTGGATGCCAACGCTATTTACACCATAGGCTTTTCCATTGCCGTAGTCATCGAAATGCCGAGAAGGGCCATTTCTCAGGTGGCCATGCCCCTCATATCGGAAAAATTCGCCGCAAATCTTTTGGATGAAATAGATGTGCTGTATAAAAAAATTGCCGTTCACCAACTGCTGATTTGCCTGTTGATCTTTTTACTGATCTGGGTTAATATTGATACCCTGTACCATTTTGTACCCAATAAAGAGGTCTACCAGGCCGGGAAATGGGTGGTATTACTGATCGGACTGGGGAAACTGACAGATATCCTGTTTTCAGTAAACGGTGAAATCATTGTATTTTCTAAATTTTACGTTTTTAACATTACTGCCACCTTACTCATGTGTGCAGCAGTCATCCTCTTTAACCTTGCGTTAATTCCGGCCTTCGGGATAGAAGGGGCAGCACTGGCATCCCTGCTGGCCATGTTTTTTTACAATTTGCTAAAGTTTTTCTTTGTGAAAATAAGGCTGGGATTCAATCCTTTTACCAAAGGCATCTTCACTATTCTGTTTACAGGAGGCATCAGCTGGGCTGTTTCTTTTTACCTGATCCCAGTTTTTGAACCGGTACTTTTGGACCTTCTGGTTAGAAGCAGTATGGTATCTCTGCTTTACCTGGCCCTGATTTATTGGCTTAAAGCGGCTCCTGAGGCAATGGATCTGGTGATAAACAAAATCAAGTCAATTTTTTATGGCAGGATCAATTAATTCCTATTACCCCTCAATTGCCTTTTCAAGCAAATTCACCAGGTCCCTGGTAAGGTTCTTCCTGCTATAAGCCTGTATATATTCATTGCTTCCCTTTTCGGAACTGCTTTCTGCAATTTCAGACAATCCACGAATCAAACCAGCTTCATCGTCATGCCTGAAAACCTCCCCTGCCCCTGCCTGATAAATGATCTGGGCGGCATCTCCCTGAGGATCTCCCAAAGCTATGATCGGCCTGCCTGTGGCCATGTATTCAAAAAGCTTTCCAGGAATATTCCCTTTGGCATTTTTGGTATCAGTAAGGATCAAAAGCAAGGCATGAGCCCGCTCATAAAACTCAAAAACCTCCTTATGGCTTACATATCCAGGCAGATAGACATGAGCATTTAGCCAGGGATCTTCCCTGATCAGCTTCATTACGTATTGGTTGACTTTGCCTACCAGGGTAAGCCTGATTTTTCCCCGATCCTGGCCATAAATCTTCTTCATTCCCATTAAAAAAGGAACAGGGTCCCTGATACTGTCAATTACGCCGGAATATACAATTTCCAAAACTTTTTTTGCAGGTGAAACCGGAGCGAAATTCTTGGGCAAATCATCCGGATCAAAACCATTGGTCAGCAGCTGTACGTTTTTACCGGAAAGGGTTTCCATCTCGGCTTTGAAGGTCGGGGAAATGGTACACAAGGCATCTGCTTCCCGGAAAACTGTACGCTCCAGTTTTTGGTGATATCTTCTGGCAATGGAAGTCAGGTTGAGGGTGTCCAGAAACTCCCAGGAAGACCAGGGATCCCGAAAATCAGCCAACCAGGGAAGCCCGGTTTTTCTTTTCAGCCCCCTCCCTATCAGGTGCATGCTGTGGGGAGGTCCCGTGGTAATGATGGCACTGAAATTATTCTGTTCGCAGATGTCTGCCAGGAATTTTACCGAAGGCCTCACCCAAAAAATTCGTGGATCCGGAATCAGCAAGTTCCCCCTCATCCATACGGCTAGTCGGTCCAATAAGGAAGGATCTTTTCTCTCCAGTATCACAGAGGTATCCTTTAAATTTTTTCCTTTAAAATGCCTGAAAAGCTGGTAGGGCTCCCAAATGGGGAATTTCAGCACCTCTGTTGAAGGCGATACTTCCTTTTCCAGGGAGGGATCCAATAGGCCAAAGTCCGGGTTTTCAGGCGTAAAAATGACAGGTTGCCAACCAAACTCCGGAAGGTATTTGGTGAATTTCACCCAGCGCTGAACGCCAGAACCTGCACTTGGAGGCCAATAGTAGGTAATAATCAAAACTCGTTTCATACCATAACACAATAAAAAGACATGCAGACCCAAAAGATGCCTGCATGTCAGATGCCCGAAAAGCTTCCGGATTTATTCCCCCTGAGCAAGAGAAAAACCCCTCACCCCATCGAAGGTGTATAAGTGTTCGGTTTTCACAAAATCAAAACCAAGTTGCTGTACCTGTTTGAGCACCTCAATGACCTGATCATGCGTTATGACTGTTTCGTCTGCATTGAAAAACCTTACCCGCCAATGGTCAGAGCAAAAGGTTTCCTTCATCCCATCTGGATAAACCCGTACTCCCCTGTTGGTGATCAGTTGCATTTTCAATCCACCGGCATTTACCTCACGAAGCCTGTCCCCTATTGTGTTGGCATTGCGGTCCCCTTCTTTCCAGTCAATAAATACATCCAAACCAATAAGTACCTTTTCTGAAGGTTTGGAAGGCCTCAGTGCCAGTGCCGCCCTTGTTTCTGCTTCAGTACGCACGGCTTTCGAAAAAGTCGCTTTTTTTAATTTTGAGGGCACTCTTCCAAGTCTCTCTATGACTGCGGCAGCAAACTCCTGCGTACCCACTTTTTGTCTACTAATGCCCTCCTGATAAATATCGCCTGTATGAATTCCATCTTCAAGGGTGGCCATCCAGGCATTACTGATTTTTTCTGCCACCTCTGGCTGACCGATATGAACCAGCATCATGACTGCTCCATTAAGAAGGCCTGAGGGATTTGCGATATCCATTCCTGCAATATCCGGTGCCGACCCGTGAATGGCTTCAAACATGGCCACATCTTCACCAATATTGGCAGAGCCTCCCAAACCCACTGAGCCGGTAATCTGAGCTGCCACGTCAGAAATGATATCACCGTATAAATTCAAAGTAACGATCACATCAAACATTTCCGGTCTGTCTGCAATCAGGGCGGTGCCAATGTCTATGATCTTATGATCTGTTTCAATTTCGGGATATTCTTTGGCTACTTCATTGAACACCTGGTGGAAAACCCCATCTGCCATCTTCATGATATTGTCCTTGGTCATGCAGGTAACTTTTTTACGGTTATTCATCCTGGCATATTCAAAAGCATACCTGACTATTTTCTCACTTCCTGGCCTGGAAATCAGTTTTAAACACTGATATACTTCATCTGTCTGCCTGTGTTCAATGCCTGCATACAAATCTTCCTCGTTTTCCCGAATGATGACCATGTCTGTCTTTGGGAAATGGGTCCTGACAAAGGGAGCAAAAGCTTTACAGGGACGCACATTTGCGTACAAGCCCAATGTTTTTCTCGTAGTCACATTCAGGCTCTTGAAGCCTCCTCCCTGAGGAGTAGTAATGGGAGATTTCAAAAACACTTTTGTATTCCGCAGAGAATCCCAGGCACTGGGTGCAATCCCGGAACTGATACCCTTCAAATAAACTTGTTCGCCGATTTCGATAACCTCAGTTTCAATGGCAGCCCCGGCTTCTTTTAAAACAGACAAAGTGGCTTTCATGATTTCCGGGCCTATACCATCTCCATAGGCAACTGTTATTTTTCTTTTTTCGGACATAAGGATAATCTTTGAAGTTTTACTGAATTTAAGATGGTACAAAAATAGGAAATATTGGTACACAAACATTTCAAGTCCTCTTTTATTATAAAAAGAGAAGGGGAAATAAATGAAGGACAAGACAATAGATTTAAAAATTGGCAAGGAATAACTACGCGCCAAACCAAATGCTAATTTCATCAAATTATTTTTTTAAGGTACAAAATGCATTTTATTACCTATTTTATCAAATACACCTTTTCAACAACACATGATTTTTAACCGAATCTTTTGTGATTGTTCATGCGCCTCGTATATTTGGAGCTTAACATTGTAGAATTGGAATGGCTGAACAAAAAATTATTCTTTCAGAAACCAAAGATGGAATACTTTATCTAACCATCAGCAGAGAGCCCAAACTCAATGCCTTAAATTTTAACACATTGGAGGAATTGAAAAATATCTTCAATGAAGTAAACGACAACAAGTCAATAAGGGGCGTGATCATCACCGGCGCCGGGGAAAAAGCCTTTGTTGCCGGAGCTGATATCAACGAAATTTCCGAGCTTAATGAACTCAATGCGAGAAAGTTTGCCGAATTTGGTCAGGAAGTCTTCGAAATCGTGGAATCCTGCCACAAACCGGTTATCGCAGTGGTTAATGGCTACGCTTTAGGCGGTGGCTGTGAATTGGCAATTGCCTGTCACATGAGAATAGCCACTACCAATGCAAAGTTTGGACAACCGGAAGTGAACCTTGGAATTATTCCCGGATACGGGGGCACCCAGCGATTGACCCACCTGATAGGTAGAACCAAAGCCACGGAAATCCTCATGACCGGAGATATGCTGGATGTGAATGAAGCCCAAGCACTGGGCCTCTTAAACCATATAGAACCCAACAAAGAAGCCGCCATCGCCAAAGCAGAAGAGATATTGAAAAAAATCATGAGCAAGGCTCCCCTTTCCATAGGTATGATAGTGGATTGTGTGAATGCGGTTTATGCAAGTGATGAAAACGGCTATCAGATTGAGGCCAACAGCTTTGCCAGGTGTGTCAAATCAGAAGATTACAGAGAAGGTACCAAAGCTTTCCTTGAAAAAAGAAAACCTAACTTTAAAGGGGAATAATCCCCTTTTTTATTTTTTATGGGCCTGTTAAAAAAATTAGCCGGGCAATCCGCAGTTTATGGTATCAGTAGTATCCTGGGCAAAACCATCAATTTTTTGCTGGTTCCCTTATACACCGGTTATCTGGCAAAAGAGGATTTGGGCTCCTTTACCTTACTGTATGCCTTGATTGCTTTTTTGAATGTGGTTTTTACCTTCGGTATGGAAACGGCCTATTTCCGCTTCGCCACTGGTAAAGGCCTCCATCCCCAAAAAGTTTATCAAAATGCCCAATCACTGGTCTGTCTGGTGGCTCTTTTGTTAGGGGCTTTGCTGTATATGACTGCTGAACCCCTCAGCCTGTTATTCGATTTCTCCGGAAAATCACACTTGTTTCAATGGTCAGCAATGATTCTCACCATAGATGCACTCATGGCCATCCCTTTTGCTAAATTAAGGCTGGAGGGAAGGTCGCTTTCTTTTGCCCTGGTTAAATTATTGAACATTGTTTTAAATGTAGGTTTTAACGTCCTTTTCATTGTCGTTACTTTCCATATTATTCAGGGAGACATCCTTCCGCAGTTACAAACCTGGGTTTCCTCCTGGTTTCGACCCGATTGGGGGGTAGATTATATTTTACTTTCCAATGCTCTGGCGAACTTCCTTATTCTACCGCTTCTATGGAAACTGGTGGGTGGATGGAAATTCGAATTGAAGAAGGTCGTCCTGTTGCCCATGTGGCAGTATGCCCTACCGCTGCTTTTTATGGGCCTGGCCGGGGTTACCAATGAAGTGTTTTCAAGGGGCTTGTTTGAATATGCCTTACCGGACGGGTTTTACCCACAGCTCAGTTCAAGGGAAGCAGGAGGGGTTTTCGGCGCGAATTTTAAATTAGCCATACTGATGAGCCTGATCATTCAGGCTTTCAAATATGCTGCTGAACCTTTTTTCTTCCAGCAAGCTGAAAGCAAAAACAATCCTGAGCTATTTGCCAGGGTAATGCATTGGTTTATTATATTTTGCTCCACATTAATGGTAGCCGTAGCCGTCAACCTGAAACTCATCGGAGCGCTTTTTTTTCAGGCGGCAGGTTATGCCATTGCCCTGCCCATGGTACCCATCCTCTTGATGGGCTATCTGTTGCTTGGCGTTTATTATAACCTGAGCATTTGGTTTAAAATCACCGACCAAACCAAATACAGCTTTTACATTACCTTTACTGGTGCGGTGGTCACCATTTTGGTTATTTTGACGCTGGTTCCGGTCCTGGGGTTTATTGGAGGTGCCCTGAGTACTTTGGCATGTTACCTGACCATGGTAATCATGTGTTATTATACCGGTCAGAAATACTATCCCATTCCTTACCAAACCAAAAAAGGACTCGTTTACCTTACTGTATCCTTTTTGTTCAGTTATGCTGGCTTCTTATGGGACACGGGAAATCTTTTTGTCAATTTTATGTTGCACAATGGCATACTTGTGGTCTTTCTGCTGCTTATTTTCCTGATGGAAAAAAAGGAACTATATTTGCTTTTTCAATCCATTTCAAAACAAAAGAATGAAAATTAACGTCATCAATACATCCAAACACCCTCTCCCTGCTTATCAGACCCCTCTTGCTGCCGGGCTTGATTTGCAAGCAAACATTGAATCGTCGGTGGTTTTAAAGCCCCTGGAGCGGCAGTTGATCGGAACCGGCCTTTTTATCGAACTGCCGGAGGGATATGAAGCACAAATACGACCAAGGAGCGGATTGGCATACAAATTCGGTGTAACGGTACTCAACAGTCCGGGAACCATAGATGCCGACTATAGGGGCGAAATTAAAGTACTGTTGATTAATAATTCCAATACAGATTTTACCGTTCAGGATGGAGAGCGCATTGCTCAAATGGTCATCGCCAAACATGAACAAATCACCTGGATGCCCAAAGACAAACTTTCTGAAACATCCCGGGGCCTAGGAGGATATGGCAGTACCGGAAGGTAGGCAGCTTGCACCTGTGCGTTAAGGTTGTCCTGTAAGTCTTTGGGAACCAAAATAAAAAGTAAATTGTATCTCAATTGATAATGAAAAAATGGTCTGATTTTGCCTTCAACGAGCAACACTTTAATCTATAAGGAGTTTCTTAGTAAAAATGGTTTCATTTATTGTTAACCAGACCTTTGACAATCTGAAATTAAGCCTTGTATCAATGAATAGCATAAATAGTAAAATTTTCTTTTGGTTTATAGCCTTTTTGGTCATCTCCAGCTTTGGCCTGGAACCAGCTATGGCTCAGGAAAAGTTGAGCCGGAAGGAAAGAAAAGCCAAGAAAAAGGAAATGATGGCCAGTAGGCTTTTTATAGAAGGTCAAAAAAACCTGATGCTGGAAGATTTTGAAAAGGCTTATTTTTATTTCAATAAAGCATTGGAGTTTAATGACCAGGAAAGCGCCATTTATTTTAAGTTATCTGAGATGATGATGCGCGCCAATAAACCCGAAAAAGCACTTGATCTTGGACAACAAGCCCTGGCACTGGACCCCGAAAATAAATTTTATCACCTTCAGATGGCTGAAATTTACACCAAACTAAACAGGAACGGGGAAGCCGCTGCGGTTCTTGAAAATTTAATGGAAAAAGAAGGTGATTACCGGCAATATATTCTGGATTTAGCATCCATTTATCTCAATTCCAATGAATTTGACAAGGCTTTGGAGGCACTTAACAAAGCAGAGGAGTATTATGGCGTAGTAGAGCAGCTTACTGCTCAAAAACAAAGAATCTATCTGAGGAAAAACAATTTGGGTATGGCCATTGAAGAAGGGCAAAAACTGATAGACGCCCATCCCGGCAATTCCAAATATGTGTTGGCTTTGGTAGAGATTCTCTTCAACAACAACAAAACGGAGCAGGCACTGGCCTTGGTTCTGGAATCATTGACGGCTTATCCCAATCAGCCTGAATTGAAAATGGCTGCTCACACACTTTACAAAGAAAAGGGGGATTTGGAGCTATCCAGAAAATACATCAAAGAGGCTTTTAAAAACCCTGATCTGGATGGGGAAATAAAAGTCCGGGCTTTTAAAGGAATCATGGCTGAGTTGCAAAATTCTTCTAGAGATCAGCTCCTGGAATCTTTGGGAAAGGACATGGAAATGCACCATCCTGGAGATCCGGAGGTTTTAACCATACTTGCTGAATGGAAACTACAGAACAATTCCCCGAATCAGGCGATATCCTATTTTAAAAAATCCATCCGCATAAAAATTGACAATGAGGGTGTTTACCAAAAATTGTTACCCTTGATGTTTGAAAACCAGGAACCTTTTGCTGAAATTGTGGAAGTAGCGGATATGGCTACGCAGGTTTTTCCCGAAAAGCCTGAATTTTGGTTTTTCCTGGGCACAGCCCAGTTGGGTGAGAATGCCAATGAGCCTGCCAGGACAGCCCTTGACAAAGCCATAGCGCTAAATGACGGTAAAAACCCCCAACTTTCCCAAATGGCCAATGGTCAGTTGGGTGATGCACTTTATGCGCTTGGTGAGAAGGATGCCGCATTTGATGCCTATCAAAAAGTTTTGTCACAAAATGCCAATAATGAACATATTTTAAATAATTATGCCTATTTTCTCTCCCTGGAAAAAAAGGATCTTGAAAAGGCTTATAAAATGTCCTCAAAATTGGTAGCTAGATATCCTGAAAACCCTACCTATCTGGATACCCATGCATGGGTTTTATTCCAGCTAAACAGGTATGAGGAAGCCAAAACGTACATGGAAAAGGCGATCAAACACCTGGATACGCCAAGTGGTGTAATCCTCGAACATTATGGGGATATCCTGTTTAAACTGGGAGAGAAAGAAGCCGCCCTGAAATACTGGAACAAGGCCAAAGAAATGAAAGAAACTTCTGAATTTCTGACGCTAAAAATAAAAAACAAAACATACTATGAGTAAGGGTAAATTATTGGTTTTCCTTATGGGTTCCCTGTTGTTTTGGTCTTGTGCCAGAAAACCCATGTCCTACACCAGCGATACGGTCATGGAACAATTTGAGCCTTCCTATCTAAATTACAACTACCTGACGGCAAAAGGAAAGATTACCTTGGAAGAACAGGATGGGAAGATAACCAAAGGCACCCTTAACATCCGAGCCAAAAAGGACAGTATCATTTGGTTTAACATGTCACCAGGGCTGGGAATTGAAGCGGTAAGGGGCTACATCAGCACCGATCAGATTAAGATCAGGGACCGGATCAATGGCCAGAAAATAGATATGGGTTATGAAGAGTTTCAGAAAAAATACGGGGTGCCGCTGTCATTTTCACTTTTCCAAAACCTTCTTTTCGCCAACATCCCACACGAATTCAGCTACAGGGACCGTTTGATAAGAATAGGAAAAATATTTGAACTCAGGCAGGAGCGTGAAAACATTCAATACAAAACCCTTGTGGATGCAAGCCACGGCAAGGTCTCCCAATTGGAAAGTGAGGCTTCTAAAAACCGGTCTGGCAGTCTTTCGGCATCTTATATGGATTTCAGGGATCTGGATGGCCAGCCTTTCCCCTACCAGGCCATTATTAAAATGGTACTCAGCTTACCACAAAAACCAAATACCAATTTCTTCATGAATGCAGAAATGGTAAAAGTAGAACTAACGAATGACCCACTCAGTTTTCCATATAACTTTTAAATCCGGGGCGCATGCCTGCTGTTTTTTTCTGTTTTTTCTATTCGTATTAGGCTTTCTCTATCATCCGAAGGCCTATGCCCAGATTACCGCAGACAGGGCAGAGCTTGAAAAAGCAAAAGAGGCCATACAAAAAAGACTCAGGGAATTTGACTCGGTTTTAAAAAAGACTACCAATGAAAAGCGAAACTCCCTGAGTGAGCTCCGCGCTGTAATCCAAAAGCTGGAGACGCGGGAAAGCTATATTGCCACCCTAAACAAAGAATTGCGGGTTGTAAATCTGGAAATCAAACAGACCTCAAATCAAATTACGCAACTAGAAGATGAACTAGAGACGCTGAAGGAGGAATATGCCGAAATGATTTACACCTCATACAAACTGAATCAAGGCATCAATCTGATTACATTCATTTTTTCCTCCGCCACATTCAAGCAATTTTACATGCGCCTGAGGTACCTCAAGCAATACAGTGATGCCAGAAAAAAACAGGTGGAGCGGATGGAAATGGTAAGTCTGGATTTGACAAAAAAACAAAAAGAACTGGAAGGGCAACGAGCAGACCAATTGGCTGTTTTGCAACAGGAGCAAGAACAGAAAGAAGCACTGGCGGTATTGAAAACTGAGCAGCAGCAACTGGTCAATTCCCTAAGTCAAAGGGAGGAAGAGCTGAAAAAGGAGATTGCAGCCACGAAAAAACAACAAGAGGAACTCAACCAACTTATCAAGCGGGTAATCGAAGAGGAAATGAGGCTGGCAAAAGCAGCCGAAAAAGTGGAAGAAAAAAAGGAAGAAGCAGATACTTCAACAGAAAAACTTCCCGCAACCCCAAAAGGTGCTGCACTTTCGGCTTCCTTTGCCAGCAATCGGGGAAATATACCCTGGCCCGTAGAATCAGGATTCATTTCCAAAAGGTATGGTACGTTTCCGCACCCTACCCTCAAAGGGATCACAGAGACCAACGACGGAGTGGACATCCAAACCAATAACAATGCGCAGGTGAAGGCAGTATTTGCAGGCGTGGTAACGAAAATCACTACTGTTCCTGGTATGGGAGGCACCATCATCATCAAACATGGAGATTTTTACACCATGTACAGCCGGTTAAAAACCATATCGGTCAAATCAGGACAAGAAGTAAATACTTCCACAACAATTGGCACCGTTTATACCGATAAAGACGGAGTGTCTGCTTTACATTTTCAAACCTGGAAAGGACTGCAAGTTATGGACCCAAGTATTTGGCTTTCTAGTAAATAATGCTTAAATTTTAGTATATTTATAAAAAAAGATTACAACATGCTTTAAATTCTTTGCGTTAGAAAAGCATGGTTATATATTTGTAATAATTTCAAAATCAAAATAAGCAAAACATGAATACATTGGGTTTCATACAAAATATCGGAGGGGGATCTTTGGTGATCATCGTTCTGGTAGTCATTCTTCTTTTCGGCGCCAAAAGGATTCCTGAATTGGCTAGAGGTCTTGGTAGAGGTATCAGGGAATTTAAAGATGCCACCAAAGAAATCCAGGATGATTTGGAGGAAGGGTTGAAAGATGACAACAAAAAAGCAAAAAAATAACACGTTGGAAAAATTCCGCTCATTCGATGAGATAAAAAAATCGCTTGAAAATAAAGAAACAAATTGTAAAGCGATAGTAAATCATTACTTGAAAAACATTGAAACGAAGGCGCATTTAAACGCCTTCGTTGAAGTTTATGGCCCTTCGGCTTTAAAACAGGCTGAAGCCATTGATACGAAAATCGATAATGGAAAAGCCGGTAAATTAGCCGGTATGGTGATTGGTATCAAAGATGTCCTATGCTATCAGGGAAATATTGCCAATGCATCAAGTAAAATTCTCGAAGGATTTGAGTCGCAATTCACTGCTACAGCCATACAACGGCTTATCGATGAAGATGCGATTATTATAGGCAGGTTAAACTGTGATGAGTTTGGAATGGGATCTTCCAATGAAAACTCCGTACACGGGAAAGTTCTGAACCCAGTTGATGAAAGCCGTGTGCCTGGTGGTTCTTCAGGGGGTTCAGCTGTGGCCGTAAAAGCCAATCTATGTACCGTGTCTTTGGGCACCGACACTGGGGGATCCGTCAGACAACCTGCTGCCTTTACGGGAGTAATAGGCATTAAACCAACCTATTCCAGGGTATCCAGATTTGGTCTGATTGCCTATGCCTCCTCCTTCGATACAATCGGTGTATTTTCTAACAATGTAAAAGACAACGCCCTGGTACTGGAAACTATGGCCGGTCCCGACGATTTTGACAGCACATCTTCCAGAAAACCCGTGCCCGCTTACAGTGGCTTACTCCATTTTGACAAACCGGCTAAAATAGCCTATCTCAAAGAGACAGTACACTCTGAGGCTGTACAGCCGGAAATAAAACAACATACCCTGAATGTGCTGGAAAAGCTGAAAAATGAAGGGCATGAAGTGGAAGAAGTGAATTTTCCGCTTCTGGATTATGTTTTACCTACCTATTACATTCTAACCACTGCCGAAGCAAGCTCCAATTTATCGCGCTTTGATGGAGTGAAATATGGTTACCGCAGTCCAAATGCACACAATTTGGAAAGCATGTATAAATTGAGCCGGTCTGAAGGTTTTGGAGAGGAAGTGAAAAGAAGGATCATGCTGGGTACATTTGTGTTGAGTGCGAGTTATTACGATGCATATTTTACCAAAGCGCAAAAAGTAAGGAGATTAATAAAGGGATTTACAGAAGATTTATTGACTAAATTTGATTATATTGTCCTGCCGACAACACCGAGTACAGCATTTAAATTCGGGGAACATTCAAATGACCCCGTAGCCATGTACCTAGAGGATCTTTTTACAGTGCAGGCTTCTGTTTCCGGAGTGCCTTCGATATCTATCCCCAATGGAAAGGATAAAGAAGGATTGCCGATTGGTCTTCAAATTATGGCCAATTCTTTTAAAGAAGCCGAGCTGTATGCTTTTGCCAACTATTTGACAAGGTCAGGAATAAATGAATAAATATTATGGATATGAGGGAAGGATTTTTCTACAAAGTGATGGGGAGTGTTTGTATGCTAGGCTTATTTTTACAGCAGGCAGCAGCACAGGATAACTCGATTTTATTGGCCAATAAGGGGGAAGAAACACAGGAAGCAGTGCTTCCTTATTATGATTACGATCATATTCCGGATTTTACCTATGATGAAGTGGCCAAACGTGTTTCTGAAATGGAAACGGATATGCCGTTTGAATTGAATGAAACCATTTTCGCCTTTATCGATTACTTTACTGTCAGAAACAGGGATTATACCCGAATGGTTCTGGCCAGACAGGACATGTATTTCCCGATGTTTGATGAAGCCTTATCGCGACATGATATGCCGGAGGACATCAAATACCTGGCGATCATTGAATCCGGTCTAAACCCAAAGGCCAGGTCAAGGGTAGGGGCTTTAGGTTTATGGCAGTTTATGCCTGCTACAGGTAAAGAGTTTCAACTCTACATTAACAGTCATGTTGACGACCGGATGGATCCCGAAAAATCTACCGATGCGGCAATCCGTTACCTTAAGGCTTTAAACAAAAGGTTTAACAGCTGGGAATTGGCCCTGGCAGCTTATAATTGCGGACCGGGAAATGTAAACAAGGCTATCAGAAGATCTGGAAAACGGACTTTTTGGGGCATATACCGGTACCTTCCCCGGGAAACCAGAAGCTATATCCCACAATTTCAAGCCATCATGTATGTTTTGAGACATGCGGAAAAACATAATTTAATCCTGGAAGAACCTGCTTATGCAGTAGACTACGAAAAAGTGAATTTGGGCACTGGTTTTACTTTCGAAAATCTGGTCAAACATACGGATCTTTGTATAGAGGATCTGGAGCTATTGAATCCATCCCTTGTGAGAAGTGAAGTACCTGAATTTAGCAAAAACATTCCTTTAAATATCCCAAAACACCAGCATACTTACGTTTCCGAGAGCTTGGATTGGCTGGTCGATTCATTGGAAATATCCAAAAAGCGTTATCTGGCTTCCTTACCGGAAAAAGAAGAAAAACCCCTTCACAATATTACCTACAGGGTTCGGTCAGGGGACGTTTTAGGAAAAATAGCCCAGAATTACGGCGTTAGTGTAACCCAGCTGAAAAGCTGGAACAGCTTGTATTCTAATACCATCCGAGTAGGTCAGGTACTCCATATTTACCAAGACAGTGATACCTTTGAAAAAAGTCTTGCCTCCCAGGAATCGGATAATATTTCTCAAACAGGATCTGGAAAAATGTATACTGTACAGCCCGGAGATTCTTTATGGCTAATATCCAGAAAACTGGATGGAGTGACCATTGATCAATTGAAAAAATTGAACAACCTCAATAACAACCAGATCAAGCCAGGCCAAAAGTTAAAAATCAGTTGATTTAAACTATATTTTTAATTTAATTTTTTCCCTTTACCATTTTTCCCTAAATTAGGCCTGTTACAACAACAAACCAATAAATATGAGCATAAGAAAGTGTGTATTGGGCTTATTGACAGGAATTATACTATTTGCTTGTGAGGGCAATGGGCCGAATGGCTCGTCAAGTAATAAGCCAAAGGCCCGGGGTTCACTAGGTGAAATCCTATTGGTAATCGACTCTGCGAAATATGCAGGTCCTGTAGGGGATGCACTAAAGGAAGTTTTTGAAGCCAGTATACCTGGTATTATCCGTGATGAATCCATGTTTTATACCCGAAAAGTGGATCCCAGGGAGCTGACAAGAATTCTCAAGATGGCCAACAACATGGTATATGTTACCACATTTGACGATCAAAATCCTGCCAGCCGAAACATAACCAATCAATTTACCCCTGAATCCATTGAAATGAGCAAATCTGACTCCACCTTGTTCATGCTCAGGAATAATGATGAGTTTGCCATAGGCCAGGAAGTACTTTATCTTTTTGGGGAAAATGAGGAAGAACTGATCAAAAACTTAAAATCAAACAAATCTCAACTTCAAAATCTATTCATCAATAGAGAAAGGGAGCGGCTGGCCAAAGCATTATTCAACAGAAAAAACAGTGAGGCAATTGTAAAATCCGGGGAAAAATTCGGCATCACCCTCAATCTGCCGGCCTCCTACCAGTTAGCAATGGAAGAAGAAAATTTTTTATGGTACAGACAGCCAACCCTCAGGCCCGACAAGCCTGACATCAGCCTGTTTTTCTATCAAACAGATTATACCGATGAAGCGCAGCTTTTCCCCGAAAACATCATCAAGTTTAGAGATGAAATCACCAAAACACGTATTTTCGGAGATCCGGCCAAGAAAGAATCCTATATCGTTACCGAAAGGCTTGAACCACCGGTTTTTAAAAACACACAAATAGATGGCCAATATAGTGTGGAAATGAGAGGTGCCTGGAAAACCAACAATCTTTCCATGGGCGGGTCCTTTCTGTCCTACACCGTCGTAGATGAGGAGCAGGGTAAAATCTTTTATATAGAGGGTTTTGTCTATTATCCCAATGAAGCACATAGGTCTTCCTTAAGAGAAATTGAGACCATTCTTAATGCCACCGAATTTTCCACCGAGTTTGAGAATAGCCTCGAAGAAAACTAAATACCGCTTGTATCATTTTTCCCTAGTCGCTACATCATGAAGATAAGAAAAGAAGATGCCTTACAATATCACCAATTCAAAAAGCCGGGAAAAATTGAGGTAATCCCCTCTAAACCACTCTCCAGCCAACTAGATCTGGCACTGGCTTACTCTCCCGGTGTAGCAGAACCTTGCAAAGCCATTCAGGAAGTCCCGGATGATATTTACAAGTATACCGCCAAGGGAAACCTTGTAGCGGTTATATCCAATGGCACAGCCGTACTGGGTTTGGGAAATATTGGACCGGCAGCTTCGAAACCAGTAATGGAAGGTAAAGGTGTGTTGTTCAAAAAATTTGCCGGCATTGATGTTTTTGACCTGGAAATTGATGAAAACGACCCCGAAAGCCTGATAAAAATCATCCGGTCACTTGAGCCTACATTTGGGGGCATTAATCTGGAAGATATCAAAGCTCCGGAATGTTTCATCATCGAGAAAAAATTAAAAGAGCTGATGAACATACCGGTCATGCATGATGACCAGCATGGAACGGCCATTATTTCAGGAGCGGCCTTACTGAATGCCCTGGAAATGATCGGTAAAAAAATTGAAGACATCAAACTGGTGGTAAGTGGTGCAGGGGCAGCGGCCATTTCCTGTGCCCGGTTTTATGTAGGATTGGGTGTACGCTTAGAAAATCTTGTCATGTGTGACATAGAAGGTGTCATCAGGCAGGACAGGCCCGGTCTTACCGAGATACACAAAATGTTTGCCACCGACAAAGATATCCGCCATATCAGCGAAGCCATGGTGGGTGCAGATGTATTTTTGGGGCTATCGGCAGGTAACATCATCAGTCAGGAACAGGTGCAGACCATGGCAGACAACCCCATCGTATTTGCCCTGGCAAACCCTACCCCGGAGATCAGTTATGCAGAGGCCATGGCGGCCCGAAAGGACATCATCATGGCTACTGGCAGATCTGATTTCCCCAATCAGGTCAATAATGTGATCGGATTTCCTTACATCTTCAGGGGAGCACTGGACGTGAGAGCCACCGGTATCAATGAAGAAATGAAACTGGCAGCAGCTTATGCCATCGCCAACCTGGCCAAAGAACCTGTTCCAGACATTGTCAACAAAGCCTATGGGGAGTCCAAGCTGGCTTTTGGCAAGACCTACCTCATCCCAAAGCCACTGGATCCCAGATTGATCACCACCATAGCTCCTGCGGTGGCCAAAGCTGCCATGGCCTCTGGTGTAGCAAAAACACATATACAGGATTGGGGAGCCTATGAACTGGACTTGCAGGAAAGAATAGGCATTGACCAGAGATTGATGTCGCGCGTCATAACCAGGGCCAAAAAAGACCCCAAACGCGTGGTATTTGCAGAAGCGGACAATACCAAAATACTTAAAGCAGCACAACTTATACGGGATGAAAAAATAGGGGAACCAATTCTTTTGGGCAACAAACAAAAAATCAAAAAGCTGATCAAAGTCAATTCCCTGGACCTGGAGGATGTTTTGGTAATAGACCCAAACGAAGAAAAGGTAAAATTAAGGAAGTTTGGTGAAATCCTCTATGACAAGCGAAAACGCAAGGGATTAACTCCTTATGAATCCAGGAAACTGATGAAAGACCGAAATTATTTTGGGGCAATGATGGTGGAAACAGGTGAGGCAGATGCCCTGATATCCGGACTCACCAAAGATTACCCCCGAACCATTTTACCCTCTTTGCACATCATAGGAGTGAAAAAAGGAGTGGATAAAGTGGCCGGGATGTACATCATGAACTCGGATAAAGGGCCTTTTTTCTTTGCAGATACCACTGTTAACGAGAATCCAAGTGCAGATGAGCTGGTTGAAATCATTGGACTGACCGCCAATGGCGTACGATTTTTTGACATTGACCCGAAAGTTGCCATTCTTTCTTATTCTAACTTCGGTTCGGCAAAAGGCGATGTTCCCACCAAAACTGCCACGGCTACGCTGAAGGCAAAGGCCCGTTTTCCTGAATTGGTAATTGAGGGAGAAATGCAGGCCAATGTCGCCTTGGATGAAAATATCCAAAAGGAAAATTATCCATTTAGCGCACTAATCAACAATAAAGCCAACACGCTGATATTTCCAGATCTTGCTTCCGGAAATATCGCATACAAATTGGTGGCGGAAATAGGCAATGCGGAGGCCATCGGCCCCATACTTTTAGGAATGAATAAATCCGTCCATGTACTGCAACTGGGTAGTTCCGTTCGTGAAATTGTAAATATGGTAGCCATAGCAGTCGTGGATGCCCAAAGCATTGAGTCCATATGATAGCCTATTTAAAGGGAAAGCTAGCACATAAAGACCCCACTTATGTGATTATTGATATTCACGGGCTGGGCTATGAAGTCAAAATCTCCCTCACCACCTATGGCCTGGTCAAGGATGAAGAAGAGATCATGCTACATACCTATTTGCATATCAAAGAAGATGCACACACCCTGTTTGGCTTTAAGGAAGCCTCAGAAAAGAAAGCCTTTTTAGAGTTGATTTCTATCAATGGGGTTGGGCCCAATACCGGACTGATGATTTTGTCCTCCCTTACCGTTGAAGAACTGGAACAAGCCATTCTCCAAAACGACCATGCTACCATTCAACGGGTTAAAGGAATCGGTGCCAAAACTGCGCAGAGAATTGTTCTGGAGCTAAAAGATAAAATCAAAAAAGAAGGAATGACTGCCAGTGAAGGATCGGCAAGCGGCTTCATCCAAAACAGCAATAAATTAAAACAGGAAGCGTTACAAGCCTTGATCACACTAGGGTTTACCAAAGCCCAGGCAGAAAAAAATATCACTACGGTATTGAAAAAAAGTGGTCCCGATGTTTCATTGGAAGCATTAATTAAAGCATCTTTAAAGTCTTCATCATAAACGAGCAACATTGACCTTTACTTTCTCAAATATTTTTTGGAGAATAAAGTCATTTCATCAGCACATCATTCTTTTTGGGGGAATGTTTTGCCTGATGTTCGGCATGCCCTTGTCCGGAGCCCATGCTTTTCAGGAGCCTGCCGCAAACCCCACAGACTCCTTACCAAACCGCCTGGATACCTTGTCCAAAAGAAAGGAATTACCCTCTTTTCTGCTATGGGATGATTTAAATACCAATCCCCTGTATCCTTCCCAGAATCCTTTTCTTCAAAAGCAATCCCCCTTCCTCCTCCGGCCCCAGAGAAACCAAAGGATAGAAGTGGAAGTGGATACAGCAGTAAGGTACAGGATCTATCAAAATCAGGATTCAGCGGCCCTGGATCCCGGTTACTCCCTGGATTTTGAGGATTATTCCCGCATGCAGGAATTACGCATCAGACAGGAATACTGGAGGAACAGGTCCCGGGGGCTCGATGGAGAAAGTGCTGTAGGGGGAAGAGGATTGATCCCTCCGATTACAATGAGTCCCACCTTTGACAGGATTTTTGGAGGAAGTGAAATCACCATCGTTCCAACGGGTAATGTAAATCTGGATTTTGGAGGCATATTCCGCAGAATTGATAACCCTTCCATACCCATCCGGCAGCAAAGAAACGGCGGCTTTAATTTTAACCAGCAAATCCAAATGAGCGTCAACGGGATGCTGGGTCAGAAGGTCCGTATTGGTGCCAATTTTGACAGCAATAATTCTTTTGATTTTGAAAATCAACTCAAAGTCGAATATGCCGGCTTTGAAGAAGATATTTTAAAAACCATTGAAATCGGTAACGTCAGCATGCCGGTTCAAAACAGCCTGATCCAGGGAGCTCAAAACCTTTTTGGCGTAAAAACCCAAATGCAGTTTGGCAAGCTTTTCATGACTACAGTAGCCTCTACCCAAAGAGGGAGAAGGGATGAAATAGTACTCGAAGGGGGGAATCAGGGAAGGCCATTTGAAGTAAGGGCATCGGCTTATGATGAAAACAGGCATTTTTTCCTGAGCCATTTTTTTCGCAATAATTTTGAAAGGTGGTTGAGAGGATTGCCTCAGGTGCTTTCCGGAGTACAAATAACCCGGGTAGAGGTATATATCATGAACAGGGCCAATAACACGCAGACGCTAAGAAACTTCGCTGCCTTCATGGACCTGGGAGAAGGACAGCGGATCTATAATCCGGAAAATCCGGGAATAGGCCAGGGAAACCCCCAATCTCCTGCTGCCAATGGTGCCAATGAATTGTTTAATACCCTTAGGAACAACACCGCCTACAGGGATTTTGAGACCGCTGCCAATGCCATCAGTACTGATTTGGGACTGGAAAGAGGAGTGGAATTTGAACAAATCAACGGTGCCCGTAAACTGGCAGAAAACGAATATACCTTTCACCGGCAGCTGGGGTATCTCAGCTTATCCAGAAAACTTCAAAACGATGAGGTCATTGCCGTTTCTTACGAATACACCTATAATGGTCAGAGCTATAAGGTAGGTGAATTGACGGAAGACTACCAAAACAGGCCCGAAGACAATGTGATTTTCCTCAAAATGCTGCGACCAGCCAGGATCAACACCCGTATCCCAACCTGGGACCTGATGATGAAAAACATTTACAACCTGAATGCCAACCAAATTCAGAAAGAGGGCTTTCAGCTTCAGATCATTTACCGGGATGACCGAACAGGCCTGGACAACCCAAGTTTACTGGAGGGGCAGAATGTCAAGGATATTCCCCTTATCCGCCTGCTTAAACTGGACAACTTAAATCCGCAGAATGATCCCCAACCTGATGGTAATTTTGACTATGTGCAGGGGCTGACCATCGTTCCGGATCAAGGTTTGGTTATTTTTCCGGTTTTAGAGCCATTTGGAAGCACACTTGAAGAAAATTTCCTCCCTTCTGAAGTCAACCTTAAGGAAAAGTTTGTCTATGATACCCTCTACCGTACCACTCAGGCAGATGCTGAACTGGTCACCCGGCTGAACAAATACTTTCTAAAGGGGAGTTTTACTTCAGGTTCTGCGTCTGAAATCATGCTGCCCGGACTCAATATCAGTGAAGGCTCCGTATTGGTCACTGCCGGAAATATCCCGCTGACGGAAGGTGTAGATTACACAGTAGATTACAATATCGGACGGGTCGTGATCATTAACGAAGGCATCCTTCAATCCGGGAAAAGAATCAGTGTCAGTTTTGAAAAAGCCGATTTGGTATCCTTTCAAACACGAAGCTTGCTGGGCACCCGTCTGGATTACATGGTCAATGAAAACTTCAACATAGGTGGTACCTTTCTTTACCTGAATGAACGGCCCAATATTTCCAGAATTGCTACCGGTAACGAGACCCTGAGGAATTCACTATGGGGCCTTGACGTGAATTATGATGAGGAATCCCTGTTTCTTACCAAACTGGCCGATGCGCTTCCGTTTACAGAGACCAAGGAGGCCTCATTGGTGCAATTCAATGGGGAATTTGCGCACCTGATACCGGGCACCTCCAACCAGGTAGATGGAGAAGGGGCTTCCTACATTGATGATTTTGAAACGGCCATCATTCCCTTTAATCTGGGTTCAGCTCCCCAGACCTGGAACCTGGCCACCACTCCCGCCACCAACGACAATGAATTTGACTTAAGTCAGCAGACCGAAGACCGATTGGGCAATGCCTACAAAAGAGCCCGGCTTTCCTGGTATACCATAGATAATGTATTTTACCGGCCTGCGGGTCGGGGAGTCCCTCCCAACATCACCAATGATGACCGTAGAAATCATTATGTCAGAAGGGTCTTGCCCCAGGAAATTTTCAGGGGAAGAAACAGAGATGTATTGATTACGCCTGAACCCCTCTTTGAAATGGCCTATTTCCCGCATGAAAGGGGCATGTATAATTTTAATCCAGATCTGGATGCATCAGGCTTATTGCCAAACCCCAGAGAAAATTATGGCGGAGTGACCAGGGCCATTACTTCGGAAGTAGATTTCGACCGAACCAATATCGAATACATAGAATTCTGGCTGATGGACCCTTTTATTTCAGGGCCAAATGGCAGGGTATTGGATGGTATTTTCAATGAAAACAATACCACCGGCGGCAAATTGGTATTCAATTTGGGAGAGATATCCGAGGATGTAATCGTCGACGGCAGGCATGCCTTTGAAAATGGCCTCCCTGCCGATGGTTCTGAAGACAGAACCACTGCCAATGAATGGGGCAGAATCACCAATCAGCAGTTTCTGACCCCTGCATTTGACAATTCACCCGAAGCCAGGGAAAATCAGGATGTGGGGCTGAACGGATTAAGCAATACTGAAGAAGCTTCATTTTACGAAGATCGATTCCTCAACAGGTTGAACGTAACCCCTCAGGCGATGGAAACGATCATGGAAGATCCCGCCGCTGATAATTTCCAATATTACCTGGATGAAGAATTTGATCAGAATGATGTTAAAATACTGGAGAGATATAAAAAATTTAATGGACTGGAAGGCAATACACCCATCACCGCCAACACCAACCTGGCCTACACACCATCAGGGTCTAATGTGCCGGACAATGAGGATCTGAACAATGACAATACCATCAACGAAGTAGAAAGTTACTACGAGTATGAGATTGACCTTCGGCCCAGTGGTCTTGAGGTGGGAGAAAACAATATTGTAGACCGTGTCACTCATGTGGAAAATGGTGAAGAAGTGGATTGGTACCTCTTCCGTATTCCGGTAAGGCAACCTGACGCTACCTATGGAAACATCTCCGGTTTTAAATCTATCCGTTTTATCCGAACCTACCTCACCGACTTCCAGCAGCCCGTGGTTTTGAGAATGGGCCAATTCAGGTTGGTTGGTAGTCAATGGCGAATTTTCCAGGAATCCCTTTTTGATAAAACTTTTTCTGAAATTCCCGAACCTGATAATTCAAATTTTACAGTAGGTGTTGTTAATATTGAAGAAAACGGACAGGGAAGTGAAAATCAAAGTCCTTATGTTTTGCCTCCGGGGATTTTCAGAGACAGGGACAACACCTCCACCGTGGAACGACAACTAAATGAACAATCCCTGAGGCTTTGTGTGGAAAACCTGCAAAGCAGGGATTCCAGGGCTGTGTTTAAAAATGTAAGCCAGGATCTGGTGCAATATGGAAGGCTCAAAATGTTTCTCCATGCCCATAGCCAGGATGCCAATGACGGAGAATTGACGGGCTTTTTGAGAATAGGAACCGATTATACGGACAATTATTATGAAATAGAAGTCCCCTTATTCATCACACCATCAGGGACGCGGGATCCCAGGCAGATCTGGCCTTTGGAAAACGAAATCGATATCGGAATAGATGAAATTGTTGGGGTAAAAGCAGAAAGGGACAACAACCAGCGACCTCAAAACCTCCCCTACTCTATCCAGGTGCGGCAATATAAAGTAACCGTGGTGGGACGCCCTGAATTGAATTTTATCCAGGGCATGATGATAGGCATCCGAAATCCGGGAAACACAGGAGGTGTCAGCAAATCTGTATGTGTATGGGCCAATGAATTACGGGCAACAGACTTTAACAAATCTTCAGGATGGGCAGCCAATGCCAGATTAAACGCCCAAATAGCTGATGTGGCAACAGTATCCTCCTCTATCAGGCACAATACCTTTGGTTTTGGCGGACTGGAAACCCGGCTTTCGGAAAGGGCCAGAGAGGCTACTACCCAGTACGATATCTCGGCAAATATCAATGTGGACAAAATATTGCCAAAGGGACTGGGCGTTAGTATCCCCATGTACATCAGTGTGGAAAATTCCACTACCAAACCAGAATTTGATCCGTTAAATCCTGATGTTCCTTTTGAAATAGCATTACAAAAATTTCAGTCAGACGCAGCGCGGGAAGCTTATCAAAACCTCGTCCTGGACCAGTCCAAGCGAAAAAATTTCAGCCTGAACAATGTCAGGAAAATAAAGAATCCCGATAAAGAAACCAACCGCCTTTATGACCTGGAAAATTTCTCCTTTTCATATGCTTACGGCTCAGTAAGGCAAAGCAATATTCAGTTGGAAAGCTATATTTTTGAAACCTACAGGGGAAGTATCGCCTACAGCTATCAGCCTGATCCACTTATCGTAGAACCATTTAAACAAATGGGCTTTCTGAGAAGTGACCACCTGCAGTTGATCCGGGATTTTAACATCAACTTTGCGCCCAGCCTTGTTTCTGCCAGGTTAGATGTAGACCGGCGGTTTATGCGTACCCAAAACCGCAACGACCAGCTGAGTACCGCAGGAGTGGATCCACTTTTTCAAAAAAGCTTTTACATCAACCGTTTTTACAGCCTCAATTGGGACCTTACCGAAAACCTGTCGTTCGATGTCAATTCCAGCGTCAATGCCATCGTGGACGAACCTGAAGGAGACCTGGATACCGAAGGCAAGTTGGATTCCTTGCGAAACAACATCAAAAACCTGGGAAGAACGACCAACTACAACCAGCAGGCTGTGGCCAACTACAGGTTACCGCTGGACAAATCCCCCCTCACCAACTGGATCAGTGCAGATTTAAGGTATGAGGCGACCTACAGCTGGATTACCGGAGCCATAGGACAAAAGGATACCCTGGGAAATGTCATTCAGAATACAAGAGACAGGTCGGTCTCAGGCAAATTGGATTTGGTACAACTGTACAACAAAAACAAACGACTCAATGCCCTCAATGCTCCTAAACGGCCAAATATTCCCGGAAGGCCCGCTCCTCAAAATACCGATGCTGAAGAAGCGGGTGATGAAGAGGAAGAAAAGGTAATTTCAACCGAAGGATTTGGAGCTGAATTATTGAGATTTCTGATGATGGTTAAAGAAGTCAATTTCAGTTACCGAATTACGGAGGGCACATTTCTTCCGGGATATCTGCCCAATACTGGGCTATTCGGTATGGACAGGAGTTTTTTGAACCCTGGTTTGGGTTTCCTTCTGGGAAGCCAAAACAGCGATATCAGATTTGATTTGGCCAATCGTGGTGTTTTGGCGGCCAGTACCTCCCTTACCCAGGCATTTCGCCAGAATCAATCAAAAAACCTGCAGATTAGCTCATTGGTTGAGCCATTAAAGGACTTTAGACTTACCATGGAGCTTCGGAAGAGAGAAAATGGAGATTACAGCGAAATATTCAGAAGAACCGGGCCCGGTACAGAAGATTTTACTTCGGTTAATCCAAACCGGATGGGATCCTATAGCATCAGCTATAACGTTTTAAAAACGGTATTTAAACGGCAGGACACACAAAATGTCTCCCCTCTTTTTACAGACTTTGAAAATTACCGGAGCATCATACAATCCCGGTTGGAAGTTGAAAATCCCGGTGGGGCCTATGAAATCAACGGGCAGAACGTATTGATCCCTGCATTTCTGGCCGCCTATTCTGGGAAGACCGCCTCTGCAATAGACTTGAATCCATTTCCTGAATTCCCCTTGCCAAACTGGAGGGTGGAATACCGGGGTTTGGCAAGGCTTCCGGCTTTAAGTGACTATTTCTCTTCCATTAACCTGACCCATAATTATTCATCTTTATATGAAGTAAGTAATTTCTCCAATGCACTCATTTATCAGGAAGGTTTGGAATTGTACAACACCCTACAGCAACTTCCCATGCCCAGTATGACAGACGAGTTCGGTTCTTATATACCCATTTTTATTTTAAATGATGTGGTAATTTCAGAGAGATTTGCACCCCTTATCGGGGTGGATTTGCTCACCAAAGACCGCATGAACATCAGTTTTGAATACAATACGGAAAGGAATATTGGTTTGAATTTTTCCAACGCCCAGGTCACCGAACAAAACAGCCAGGATTTCCGCTTTAATCTGGGTTACACCAAGGCCGGGGTGAAGGTGCCATTCAAGATACAGGGGCGGCAGGAAGTGCTCAACAATGACCTTACTATAAGGATTTCTACCAGCATCGTAGACACCAATACCGTACAAAGGAAAATTGAAGGGGAAAGCACCCTGACCAATGGAAACCTTAACATACAGTTCAGGCCCAGCATTGGATATGTAGTCAATCAAAAACTCAACATTCAATTTTACTTCGACCGAACCATCAATGATCCTAAAGTATCCACCGCATTCCGCAGAAGTTCCACCTCATTTGGCGGCCAATTGACATTTAATTTGAGTGAATAATTTTGTCCTATCCAGAAACATCGTATTTTTGAACCGTTAACTGATAAAAAATGAATTTTCCAAAAGAACTACAATACACCAAAGACCATGAATGGGTCAGCGTTGAAGGAAATATTGCTACCGTGGGTATCACGGACTTCGCCCAGAAAGAATTGGGCGATATTGTTTTTGTAGAAGTCGATACCGTAGGCGAAAGTCTGGAGACCGGTGAAATTTTTGGTACTGTAGAGGCAGTAAAAACCGTTTCTGACCTCTTTATGCCGATAACTGGTGAGGTTGTGGAATTGAATGAGCAGCTGGAAGATTCGCCGGAATTGGTCAACGATGATCCTTATGGAGCGGGTTGGATGATCAAAATCAAAATAGAAGAAGGTACAACTCATTCTTTGTTGTCTCCTGAAGAGTACACTGCTATAATTGGACAATAGGTCGTTTTTGAAGCATCCATTGATTCCTGCTTTGGTCTGGTCACTTGGCATGGCATACGCCTTGTTTAGTCCGGGCAGTGAAGTACCGGATATCCCGAAATTCTACGGCTCGGATAAATTGATCCATTTTGGCATGTTTTCAGGTATGGCTTTCTTATGGAACAGGGTCATCAGATTGCAACTTCCGGAAGAAAGCAGGGAAAAACAAAAAAAGTTTACTAATTACTTAGTTTTATGGATTTTTATAGCTATCTTTACAGAGTACTTGCAAATACTAGTGCCAGGCAGGTCGTTTGACTATCTGGATATTGTGACCAATATATTGGGGGGAACTATCGGAACAATTATTTTTGTTTACATGAATAAGAAGAGTAGCATTCTTGTATAAATAAAAATAATTTGTTATGATTGTTACTTGTAAATTAAAAGCTGAATCAACAAATTAAAAGGAGTTATAACATGGAAGCTAAAAAGACACCCAAAGCTGATCTGACCAAGAAAACAGGCATGTTCCTGAATCTTGGCTTGATGGTCAGTGTTGGTCTGGTTCTATTTGCCTTTGAATACAGGTCCTATGATGATGGCCTGCTCAAAGATCTGGGATCGATCGATGATGATTTTGAAGAATTGCTGGACATTCCAATTACGGAACAACCGCCACCACCGCCACCTCCAGTGGAACAACCTGAAATCAAGGAAATCCCTGATGAAGTGGAGATTGAAGAAAAAATCGAGGTAAATTTCGATGTGGATGTACAGGAAGAAACTGTAATCAAGGAAGTTGAGATTGCGGAAGCTCCAGTTGAAGAGAAAGCTGACGAGATTTTTGACGTGGTGGAAAACATGCCTACCCCTCCGGGAGGAATGGAAGGTTGGAATAAGTACTTATCCAAAAACCTTAAATACCCGACTCAGGCAAGAAGGATGGGCATAGAGGGTACCGTGTACGTCGTATTCGTCGTTAATACAGATGGTTCCATACAAGATGTAGATATCCTTAGGGGAATTGGTGGCGGATGCGATGAAGAAGCCATGAGAGTTGTTAGAAATGCTCCCGCCTGGGAACCAGGAAGACAAAGAGGCCGTCCTGTAAGGGTAAAAATGAGATTACCTATCAGGTTCCAATTGAGTTAATTAAATTCTATTGATAATCAGTTAAAATGCCATAGATATCCCATCTATGGCATTTTTTATTTAATCCACTGCTATCTATGCCTAATAATGTTTTCGGACAAGCCCTTACTCCCTGCTGTTTTAAGCCGGTAACAGGGTACTTTAGAGATGGTTATTGCAGGACAGGAAAGGGAGATACAGGAACCCATACTGTCTGTGCTATCATGAGTGAAGCTTTTCTTGAGTTTAGCCAATCTGTAGGAAATGACTTAAGCACCCCCAGACCCGGATTTGATTTTCCCGGATTAAAACCGGGTGACCAATGGTGTCTCTGCCTGACACGATGGATTCAGGCTTACCATGCGGGAGTTGCTCCCAAAGTTGTGCTTGAAGCTACACATGAAAAAAGTCTGGACCTTATTGATTTACAAGAATTGATTAAGTTTGCAGCCAGGTAAAGACCAGACTGCCTTTTTAAAGAATATTTAAAGCCTGTTCTTTTATCTTTTCCAATTCGTCTTTCATGTTGATTACATGGTGTTGTATGGCTGCATCATTGGCCTTGGACCCAATGGTATTGATTTCCCTTCCCATTTCCTGACTTACGAAACCCATTTTCTTGCCTTCCGAGCGATCGGAATCCAAAACAGCGGCAAACAACTTCAGGTGTGCATCCAGTCTAACTATTTCTTCTGAAATATCAAGTTTTTCAAAATAATAAATCAGTTCCTGTTCAAACCTGTTTTCATCAAAAGCTTGCTCTTTCACCCAGTCTGAAAAGTTATTTTTTATTTTATTTACCAAACGCTCTTTACGTTTGGGGACCAATTCCTGAATATGCTCAAGGCTTCCTTCGATTAAATGTAAACTCTCCCTGAATTTTCTCATCAATACATCCCCTTCTTTTCTGCGGAAATCATCACAATCCTGCAAGGCATTTTCCAAGACTTCTTTTACTTTCTCCCAGGAGGCTATTGAATCTGATTTTTCGGTGTTGGATAAAATCACATTGGGAGATTGCAGTGCCAGTTTAAACAACTCAGGTGTTTCTATCCGCACAGATTTGGCCATGTCTGAATATTTCCGAACATATTTCTCAAACAATTCCTCCTGAATCACTATAGGGAGCTCGTCTTCCTTTTTGGAAATGAAATCTACCGAAACATTCACTTTGCCTCTTTCAAGGACACCTGTCACCAGGGTTTTTACTTCTGTTTCTTTATCTGAAAACTGTTTTGGAGATCTGAAACTGAGATCAAGAAACTTGGAATTGAGGGTTTTGACTTCAACCTGAATGGAATAATCCTGGTCCTCAAAGGCTGCAAGACCAAAACCTGTCATTGATTTTATCATGTTAAAAAAGATTTGGTAATTAAAAATTATACCCCAAAGTTACATAAAATCTCGTCTTTTCTACTGAATAATTCCTGATAGGCCTGGCAGCATCCACCTTCACATAATAGTTGAGTAAAACCGTCCTTATTCCTGCTCCATAGCTCTGCAACCAGGGATTGTTGAAATTATTCAAGGTAATCACAAAGGGAGAACCTTCCGTATTGATGATTTCTGTATTCTGATCATTCACCCGTTCCCAGGGAGCGGAGTTAGTCCAGGAGGAGCCTGTATCATAAAAGCCTACCAATTGAAAGTTTCTAACGAAATTTGAGGTAATATTTCCTCTGGATAGGTAGGAAAACAAAGGAATTCTCAATTCCGCACTGAAAGTTATCACATTGTTTCCTCTTATTTCATCGTAATCAAAACCCCGCAGGTCTACAAACTCCGCAAACAGCAAATTAGAGTTTTCCACCCAATTTTCATTACGGAGAGGCGATACCTCAGGACGGTTTGTAGGAGGCTGGTAAAACTGATTAAACAACCAGTTGTCCATACCACCCACCAGGTATTTTTGGGGGTTATTGCCGAAGAAACTTCCTGCGAATAAGCGGGTCGCAAAGGTGATGTTCTTATGGATTTTTTGATAATTTCTAATATCAAGGTATACATTGCTAAAAGAACGCTCGGAGAGGTTTAAACCCTGATAATGAACCATTCCTATTTTGCCTTTCAAGCCTTGTTCCATATAAAGTCCAAGCTGCCTGGTCTTATCGACCACCAACTCGGCCCTGCCACCGGCGTAATTGATATCGAGCCGGCTTTGCGGACCATCTCCCCCTCTCAATATCGAATCCGGATTTAAATTAAAATACTGTGATTTAGCTACAAATGGTGATAAACTCACTCTGGTGTTTACGGATAAGGGGTAAGATACCCCTACTTCTGATTTGGTGAGGACATACTTCTGTTCAGTCAGGTTTCCCTCTCTCATGATCAAAGCCCTCCGATCAAATCTACCCCTGAAATCAAGTCGGTATTTCAGGTATTCATATTCAAAATGGATGTCACTCCCTGACCTAAAGTCCATGGCAGCCATGATACCACCTCTTATGGAATGATTGTCCAGCAGATCTGTCATTCTACCACTTAGATTAATCCCAAAACCCCGCAGCGGATCCACTACAAAAGAAGTGTTCAAACTAGTGGTTATAAATTGAGGAATATAATTCCTGGGCCCTTGTACCCTTTTGACCATATTCTGCTGTCTGAAAGCGTCTAAAATATTACTTCTTCTTTCGGCAAGAGAAGTGTCTTCCTGCTCGGCCCTTGATGACTCCTGCCCATACAAGGATGGTATCGTATCGAAAACATAATTATCGGTATCCAATCCCCCTTCCCTCTCAAACCGGAGTCTATCCACATTTATGGCTCCAGTCAAAGGTGCCTCTGATTGGGGAATGGTATCCTGAAGCACCGGCTGCTGTGTCTCCATAGGCTGCATTGCTGAAGTATCTGGCACCACATCTCCCAACATCAAGCTCTCCAAATTGATGCCGGAAAGGCTTGTGTCCGCTTCTGTGACCTCCGGTGCTAAATTCTCCTCACTGATGGAAGGAGCGACTGATATTTCTTCCGTTTCCCGATCTTCTGCTTCAGGATCCTCTTCTTCTCCTCGTTGAATCCTGCGATTAGAAATCCGTTCATTAAGCATTTTGGCTTGCTTTAACTGAATTCTAGGGGTACTTGGAGTAAACTGGTCCATATTTGGAAAGGTTTCCAAGACCAGCATGCTTTGCCTGCCATCCCTTACGGAATAGGCCCATTTGTTGTTTTCGACATCATAGTCAAAAGATTCCAGACTTTTATTGAATGCAGAAACCTGACTGGAAATATTGCTTCCCAGTCCCAACCTCATGATATTGGTTATGCCACTTTGCTCACTAAGGTGAAGAATGGTGGCATTATTCAACTTCTTAGGAAGCAAGTTGATGTGATTCAGATTGGTTAACCGCTTCTCCGAAATGGAATCTCCAAGATCCAATTGAAACAAATTGTAATAATCTGGAAGATTGTTCACATCTATTACCCCTGTCATCAAACTATCCGGAAGGTCTGTTTTGTTTGAAGAATAAATTATTGTTGAATCATTGAGGTAAATAGGGGTACGGTCATCAAAAACATCATTGGTAATTCTCCTACCCTGCCCCCTCATATTGAGCGTGTAAATATCAGTTTGCCCGTTATTGATTGCGGAAAGCACCATTGTTTGACCATTCGGTGCAAAATCCAGGTCCAAAATTTGTGTAATATTTCTCAGAAATATTTTATCCTGGCTACTGCCATCAATTGCCCGCATCCTCAGGGTTGTCACCCCTCTTTTGAACGTGGCTATCACCAGGTTCAGCGTGTCACGCCAGGCGATGGCCGGACTGGAATAGTCTGCTTCTTGCTCGGAAGAAGAATACCCTCCTTTGAAAATTACCCTCTCCCTGTTACTATTTAATTCCCTGATTTTAACTTTGAATTTTCCTTCGGTATTTTGTATGTAGGCGAGATGTTTACCATCCGGACTGAAGCTTAAACCCGATATGGCACCAAACCTGTTCTTAGGGGTTGTTACAATGACATTGCTTACGTCCAGATCCTTGAAATTTTGAAATACATCCTGATTTATATCGGTGTAGAACTTTCTCCATTCATTGGTGAAATCCTTAAACCTCCTACCCAGTGTATTGGAAATGCTATTTTCTTCATTTCTATTTATCCTACTGAGGTTCAGAATACTAGAAATGTATCTTTTGCCATATTTTTCTACGATATAATTCCATATAGACTGCCCTACCAAACCAGCCTCTTCATTTTGCAATTTGAAAAGCTTAGGGTTTTCATTATCCCGTAGGTAGTGTCGGACAAAATCGTCCATTTCCCGGCTCCAACCCTTGGCAAGATAAAGGGCTGCACCATCAATAAACCAATCGGGAAAATTATTTACCAGATTGGCCTGAAAAGCATCAGAAATACTCGAGCCATACAACATCTCCTCAATGATAATTTTAGAGGTATTGTAAAGTAACTCCTTTTTGAAAGATTCCCAGGAACCTGAATAGGCTACTTCTGCCAGCAGTTTGCTGAAAAAGGTTTGCCCATCTACTGTAAAATTATTTTCATTGAGATTAAGGTTGCTCTGCAGCAATTCCTGATTGGAATTGTAAATGAAAATTTTTGGCTTGGTGTAAGCCACATACCCGATAGACTGCGTTAAATTATCAAATTCACCCTCCAAAAAATCAATCGCCCTTCGGGCATTGGTTTGTCCTCCGTCATAATAGTAAACCTCAAAATTGTTGGAGGTAAAATAATACCAATCCTTTTCTTTGTATTGAATCCTATTTTTACCAAATCTTTCTTGATCAAACTGGGCCAGGAGCGTTCCGCTACTGCCACAAAAGACCAATAACCAAATAAGTGCTAGATTTTTAAGTCTCATTTACCTGCCTAAGAAATTATTTTCCAATATCTTAAATATACTTAAAAAATCGATTTATGTTCACTTCTTTTTGAAGTTCCTCCCCACGAACCAAAAATTCCACCATATTTTTACTAAAATAAGGGGCTAACGAAACACCTTTAGCTCCCAATCCCCCGAAGATGTAAACGTTTTCCTCTGATGGATGTTTTCCCAACATGGGTTTTCTATCAATGGTCGCTGGTCTGATGCCAACCTGTTGATCGGTGACCTCTATTACTTTTGCTGGAATCAACTGTCCAAGTTTTTCCAGAATTTCCCTTTTTCCTGAATCCGTTGGTATTAAGTCCACATTTTGGTTGTCGTAGGTAGCGCCAACCTTACCCAGCCCATTTCCCATGTCAATTCTAAATACCCCTCTGTTTACTATTTCCCGTGAATGAAATTCCTGCCTCACAGTAAGAATTTCTCCCTTGACAGGGGTAAATGGCAGCCAATTGAAAAAACTGGAATCCTTTGCCTGTACACCGTTTGTAAAAACCAGGTTTTTTGCTTCTAATTGCCCGTACTGCCATGTCCCTTCAGGATTTCTTTTTAAATGCCCGGGTAAAAACCGTACTTCTGTCAACATGCCTTGCTTCTTCACCCAGGACCGATAGGCTTTAAGCAGGCTTTTGATGTCTACATAACCGGATTTTTTTAACAAAAGTCCACCCAAATCATCCCTTACTCCTGGAAATTGGGGGCCAGTGATCACTTTTTCTATAAATCCGGTATATTGTTCATCAGCACTTTTGGCCAACCATTCATTTTGTTCCTCAAAAGAAATAAAGGGCCGGTAAATCCCTATGGGATGCAAAATTTTTTGCTTTAAGAACCCCTCCATCTCTTTATAAAACGGTTCGATCTCATCAAACAATATATCCGCCAGCCAGGTTTTTCCCAATTTTCTACCTGTGACAGGATTGTACAATCCTGCTGCAACCTTGCTGCTGCTGGAGGGATGTGCATCATCGATGAGATGAACCTTGTATCCAGCCTCAAGAAGCCGGTAAGAGAGTATCGTACCAGCGAGACCCTGACCAATAAGTAAAAAATCCACTTTCATGCCTGAAATTAAATCATTCTTTGTTATTTTGAACCTCTAACTGCTATCTATTTACCATGCTACAAATTAAATCCTTTACATTCAACCCTTTCGCAGAAAACACTTATGTGCTCTACGATGAAACCCGGGAAGCCCTGATCATTGATCCGGGATGCTATGAGAAGCAGGAAAAAGGCGAATTGTTTGATTTCATCGCATCCAATGGGCTTGAACCTGTGAAGTTAGTGAACACCCATTGCCATATTGATCACGTCCTTGGTAATGCTTTTGTAAAAAACACCTACGATATTCCCCTTTGGTACCACAAAGAAGAAGAAGTAATCCTGAGAGCGGTTGGCAGTTACGCTCCCAACTATGGATTCGCCCAGTATCAGGACAGCAAAGCGGATCATTATATCAAAGAAGGCGAATGGATCAAATTCGGCAACAACAAGTTGCTTTGTATCTGGGTACCTGGACATTCTCCCGGACACCTGGTATTTTATGATGAGCTTACCAAAAGCTGTATTGGTGGTGATGCATTGTTTAAAGGAAGTATCGGAAGAACAGACCTCCCCGGCGGCCACCATGAAACCCTGATTCAAGCCATTAAAACAAAACTTTTTGTCCTGCCCGATGAAGTTACCGTTTATCCTGGCCACGGTCCGGAAACGAGCATCGGGGAAGAAAAGAAAACCAACCCTTTTGTAGGGGAAAATATAACGCATTGAACATAAAAAAACATATCCCCAATACCCTCACCTGTTTGAATTTATTGTCAGGCATGTTGGGGATTCTGTATGTAGTACATAATGGACCTTACTATGGTTTCTATTTTATCTTAGCTGCGGCTGTTTTGGATTTTTTTGATGGTTTTGCAGCACGATGGCTAAAGGTACAAAGTGATATAGGCAAACAACTGGATTCTCTGGCAGACCTGGTCACCTTTGGCGTATTGCCTGCATTTATTGCCTTTTTTTTAATCCAGTCCGGGCAAGCCCACCCGTTTCTTCCCTACATCGCCTTCTTTATAGGCATACAATCTGCGATAAGGCTCGCCAAGTTCAATATTGATGAGCGGCAGGCAGATCGATTTATCGGCTTACCGACCCCTGCTAATGCCTTGTTCTTTTCTGCCCTGCCTATATTGGCCGAAAATTCAACATTTCTGAGCAGTTATTTGTTAAACCCCTGGTGGTTATCAACCATTACCCTTATATTTTCGTTACTATTGACGGCTGAAATTCCATTATTGGCTTTAAAATTCAAGGATTTTAGTTGGAAAAAAAACCTATTCCGCTACCTGCTGTTGTTGATTTCAGCCGTCAGCCTCATTTTCTGGGGCTGGGCAGGTATACCCATAGCGGTTTTGTCCTATATCCTGCTGTCGTTGATAAGTAACAGATTCGAAAAGAATGTGGGAGAAACATGAGTTTGTGCGAATAACCTTTTTGACCGGTTTACTCTTTTTGCTGAACGGTCCAATCCTTATATCACAGCAATTTTTTAAATTCCCTGTTACCAAAGAAGGTGTATACCATATCAGCCAGGAACAAGCCACCAACTGGGGACTTGGCCCTCTGGAGCAAATCAGCATTTACGGGATACCGGGAATGCTTCCGCAAATAGTAGATAGCAGCTCACTTGAACTTAAGGAGATCCCACAAAAAAGAATGGGAAATAGCCTCTACTTTTTTTTAAGCCAGGCAGATCAAATCCTAATGGATGGTAATTCGGCAGTTTTCGAACCCCACCATTATACAGATACCCTGCATTATTTAATTGGAACCGGAAATGTCCCTGAAAACTTTGTCAAGCCAGCTTCCTCCGAAACCTTTTCTGATCAGGTGCCGGCCACCAATCAGCCCTTGTATCGCTATGAGCATTTCAAAATTGAAGAAGACAATATTCTTACTTCCGGCAGGGCCTGGTATGGATTCCGTACCTTTACCAATGGCAGTAAAACCATTTCCTTTCCCAAACCAGCACAAAGGCCAGATGATAACCTTTCGGTTGTGGTACAGGTGATGGCCCAGTCCTTTGGCGAAAGCCTTTTTAGGTTTGCTTTAAACGGAGAAGAAGTAGGGGAAATCAATGTACCCTCCATACCCAACAGCAGGTATGCTATCAAAGGCAGGGAGGCTGTTTTTGAATCGCAAACTCCTTTTCCGGCAAGTGGAGATCAGCTTAACTTAAGGTTTACTTATTCTTCCACCAATCCAAATGGCGCAGGATTTCTGAAAAACATACTAATCGGTTTCCCTTACCTGGGGCCAGATTGGCAGGAAGGAGTATATTATAATATTTCCGAAAATGTTTATTCGGTCAATAGTACTTCGTTGCATTTTTGGGACATTAGTGATTTTTATAATGTAAGGGAGCTTAAGGCTACTCCTACCTTGCAAGCCCAGGCCAGCAAATTGGTGGCTTTTGACCCGGAAAATACGGCTGAAATACTTCAGCCAAAATCAGTGAAAAACCGCTCTCAGCTTATTTCCGGATACCCTTCCTTGATCATTATCAGCGCTGAGGAACTTTGGGGTCCGGCCCAAAGACTTACAGCTTTCAAAAACGACATTGGCATGCCCTCATCCCTTGTCGCCCTACAGGACATTTACGATACCTTTGGCTATGGCAACCCGGACATTAGCAGTATCCGAAACTTTTTGGCCCTACAATGGCATGAGGGGAAAAAGCTCCAAAATGTTTTGTTTTTTGGTAAAGGAAGTTTTGACTATAAAAAAAAATTAGGAGGCCGGCCCAACCTTGTTCCTACCTACAGTTCAAGAAACAGCCTGAATCCACTAACCACTTATGGTTCTGATGATTATTTCGGTTTTTTAACACCCGGAAAGGGCGAATGGGAAGAAACCGATGCCGGAGACCACCTCCTGGATATTGGAGTGGGTAGAATTCCGGCTATTAATGCCCGCGAAGCTAACATTGCGGTAAATAAAATCATTCATTATCAAACCGGAAACCCGGGTCAGTGGAAAAGAAAGCTGCTTTTTATTGCAGATGATGGAGACAACCATATCCACCTGAATGATGCAGAAAACCACAGCTCCTACCTGAACGGAAAGCACCCTGAATTCGAACTTCGGAAATTGTATCTGGACAACTTTGATCAGGAAAAGGATGGTGATATCCAAACTGCACCAATGGCCAAAGCGGCATTTGCCAGGGAACTGGAGGAAGGCTTGCTGATGGTAAATTATACCGGTCACGGTAATGAACTTACATGGGCGGCGGAGAATATATTCAGCGTCAGTGATATAGCAGACTGGCCGGATACCGGCCATTATCCCATTTTTGTCACGGCCACCTGCGAGTTTGGAAGGCATGACAGCCCCTTCCTGCGTTCAGGGGCAGAAGAACTTTTGTTGGCTTCCAATAAAGGGGCCATTGCCGTTTTGACTACAGGCCGCCCCGTATTCAGCAGTGTGAATTATTCCCTGAACAAAGCCTTTGTTGAGGCTGTATTCAGTGAAAATGGTAAGCTGACGCTGGGGGAAATTTTCA
Organism: Cyclobacterium plantarum; assembly: GCF_011290685.1. Lineage (GTDB taxonomy): Bacteria > Bacteroidota > Bacteroidia > Cytophagales > Cyclobacteriaceae > Cyclobacterium > Cyclobacterium plantarum. Next base: position 796,397 of record NZ_JAANYN010000001.1, on the reverse strand, counting down.
AAAAAACCAAAAACAACAGTCTGAATGGCCCTTTAAACAGGAATTTCTCCCTGTTGGGAGATCCTTCCATAATGGCAGATCTCCCTGATCTGACTGCCAAAACCACCTCATTAATTTCCCTTACATCCGGGATTGAAACAGATACCCTGGCAGGTTTGCAAAAATTGAAATATTTTGGCGAGGTACGGGATCCGGTATCGACCGCCAAAATCAGTCAATTTGATGGAAAATTTGAAATCAGGGTTGAAAGTTATCCCCGAAGCAGGGAAACCCTTGGTGACGAAGGGCCATCTACTTCCTACCTGGAATACAACCAAATTTTGTTCAGGGGGCAGGGGCAAGTAAAAAACGGGCAGCTGGAAGGGGAGTTGATGCTGGGTAAATTGGACACCAACACTGTAGCCCCTGGAAAAATTAAATTATATGCCCTGGATAAAGGAGGGGACAAAGAAGCTTTTGGAGGAATGGAAATCTTGCTGGGGCCGGATAAGTCAGGAATTCCTCCAGAGAATGAAGGGCCGGCCATTGAAATCATTTTTTATGACAGCCTGGTAAATACCTCCTCTATTTCTTCCAGGCAAAGTTTTATCTGGGTGTATTTGCGGGACACATCCGGTATACAGGTCGGTCATCCCGAAGGCATCAGCCTTCAACTCAATGATGCAACACCAGTATCCCTTGTCGGGAATTATACTGCCCTTTCAGGCAGTTTTCAGGAGGGATACATCAAATTCCTGATCAGCGATTTACAGGAGGGTGAAAACTCACTGATCGTTACTGCCAGAGATCTCCTCGGAAATGAGAGCAACCTCAGAAAAAATATTGAAGTAAGGGGAAGTCAAAGGATGCAAATGGAGGAGGTGATAGGCTACCCAAATCCTGCTACCGATCAGGTTGACTTTAAAATCACACATAATCGACCCGGAGAAAATTTAATTTTGAATTTGAGGGTGTTTTCTTTATCCGGAAGTGAAATATTTTCATTGCAGCGGCGTTTCCCAAAAGCTGAACGGTCCATAATGGACATTCAATGGATATTTTTACAAAGCAAAACCAAATATCCGGCAAAAGGAACTTATCTTTACGAAATTAATCTTCAATCTGAAGAAGACGGTGCTTCAGAAAGAAAGGGGGGCAAAATTATTATTCAATGAAAGTAAACACAAAAATTCTTCCATCTTTAACTTTTTTATTGGCTTTCACTGTTTTTCAAATAGAAAGTCATGCACAAATTTCCATACCTCAGCTTTCGGGACAAGACCAAAACAGAAGGGTGATCATTACCGCGGTACCCTTTCTTAATTTTGCTCCCGACAGCCGCCATTCTGCTATGGGTGATGCCGGGGTGGCAACCTCTCCGGATGTCAATTCGGCACACTGGAATGCCGGAAAACTGGCATTTATTGAGGATGACATGGGTTTTTCCTTATCATATTCACCATGGTTGGGGCGGCTGGTTCCGGACATGTCCCTAAATTACCTTACCGGATACAAAAGGATTGACAATGTTTCCGCTTTTGGTATCGACCTGAGGTATTTTAATATGGGTGATATACAGTTAACCGATTCAAGGGGTAATCCTCTGGGTGATTTTAGTCCGAGAGATATTGCCATAGGAGGCACCTATTCCAGAAAACTTTCAGACAACTTATCTCTGGGCATCAGTGCCCGGTTTATACATTCCAACCTTTCCGGAAACCTGAGTTCAGCCGGGGGAAATGAAAGCAGACCGGGAGTAAGTGTGGGTACAGATGTAGGTATTTACCACAGTTCGGAAATTATTCTTTCCGATAAGGAAGTGGACTTTTCCTGGGGCATTAACCTTTCCAATATCGGTCCCAAAATCACCTATAACAGTGCGGAAGACCTGGATTATCTTCCCACAAACCTAAGAATTGGGTCGGCGCTTAGCATACCAATGGATGAAATGAATACCATTACCTTTGCCCTGGACCTCAATAAAATGATGGTCCCTACACCACCCGTATATGAGGTGGATGAAAACGGCCAATTGGTTTTGGATCCCAACACCAACCAACCCAATATTGAAGCTGGAAAAGATCCCTCCAGACCCCTGCTAAGTGGGATGTTTGGTTCCTTTTTTGATGCTCCTGACGGATTCAGTGAAGAAATGAGGGAATTGATGATAGCATTTGGCACCGAATATTCGTACGATGATAAATTCGCTGTAAGAGCAGGGTATTTTTATGAAAATCCCAATAAAGGCGGCAGGAGATATTTTACCATGGGTGTAGGGTTTAAATTTAACCGATTGGGATTCGATTTCTCCTATCTGGTGCCACAAGTTCAAAATCACCCCTTGGCAGAAACTTTAAGATTTACGCTATTGTACAACCTGGAAAGATGAAGGTAAACCGAAGCCAGGCTCCAGGTTACCAGATTCCTGATCAAATCACCCTGACGCCACCCGAATACAGGACCTTGTCCAATGGTATTCCCTTGTACTTCATGCCTTCTCCAAATATTTTGGCCGTCAAAATAGAAGTCATCTTTCCTGTACAATACACAGAGGCGGTCCTTGACAAACCATTGCTTCCTTTTTTCATGCTTCACATGATTCTGGAAGGCACCAAAGACCTAAAATCTGATGCCCTGGATGATTTTTTTGATTTTCATGGTTCCGAGGTAGAGGTAGTTTCCGGATATGAAAGACAAGGGCTTAGCTTGCTTACTACCCAAAAACACCTGAAAGCGGTATTACCGGTCTTCAGAACCTTATTTACAGCCGCAACATTTCCTGAAAAATCCCTGGTCAAAAAGAAATCACAAAAAAAATTGAGCATAGGCATTCAAAAGGAACAGACATCTGCCCGTGCCAACCAATTGATCAGGTCTGGTCTCTTCGGCAAAGACCACCCTTTTGGCCATCAGGCAAACGAAAATGATGTGGATGCCATAAACAGAGAAGACCTGATTGCCTATTACAAAAACGGTTTTTTATCCAGTCCTCAATTGTTTGTTACCGGAAATCTATCTGATATGGAACTGCAGGCCATAGCAGAATCCTTTGATAACCTGCCACTAATCGCAGAAAAAATGGATTTTTTCCCTATTTCCCCAATTACACAATCAAGGCAGATAGAGCACAAACCGGAAGCCCTGCAATCCAGCATCAGAATAGGAAAATGGATGGTGCCTTTGTCTCATCCGGATTATTTGGCACTCTCGGTATTCAACACCCTACTGGGAGGGTATTTTGGAAGCCGCCTGATCAAGAATATCAGGGAGGAAAAGGGTTATACCTATGGGATAAACAGCTTTCTGGGAAGTCTCAATGGATCCAACTATTGGATGGTAGCAGCAGATGTGAAAGGAGGATATGGGGAAGAGGTAATTCAAGAGGTCTATAAGGAAATCCAACGCCTCAAACAGGAACCTGTCCCGGAAGAGGAAATAGAAATTATCCGAAATTACCTTGCCGGAAACCTGTTGGCCAATTTCAGCAGTCCCTTTGACTTGATGAGTCATTTTCAGCAGGTCCATTTTCAAGGGCTTGATTTTTCTTTTTATACCCGGCAATTGGACTTTATAAGAAAATTTGAGGAAAAAGACCTGGTGGAGAAAGCTGATAAATATTTTGGACTGGAGGGAATGCAGGAAGTAATCACGGGAATGGTTTAACCCAATCTGTTTCTTTTGATCCACCAGGTATACATCCCAGACAAATCGAGTCTGCTCACATACCACAAACTGAAAAAAAAGTAGCGGGGATCTGCTTGGGACAACCTCCTGTACAGGGCTAAAAATTCTCCCGCCACTTTAAAATTAGCAGAGGCAAGCGAATGCTTGATCTCATGCAGCAACCTGAATTTCAGGGCTTCCCTTTCCTTTTCATTGGCTACCAAGTCATAAATTTTTTCACAAACCCTGAGGGTAGAGGGTAAAAGTGCAGAATGCTTTGCCTGATACTGCCGGGTAGACAAGGAGCCGGGCAATTCCCTTTTATAAACCCCAATAAAATCCCCATAGACAAATGGGTATTTCCGGGACAGCCTGACCAGGATATCAAAATCTTCATAGGAAAGGTCTTCGTCATAGCCCCCTTCCTTCAAAAAGGAGTTGGTCTCCATTACCAGTGTTACTGAGCTGATTACATATTTTCGGACCACCGAAGCAAAAACATCTCCAGTCGGAATTTTGCCTGCATGCTGAAAGGGATAGAAAGGCTTATGGGAGCCATCGGGGTATTCCAGCAAGGCATTGCAAAAATACACCTTTGTTTTTGACTTAAGCAGATGCTCCAGGGCCTTGGACAAATGCTCAGGATGTAGGTAATCATCTGCAGCCAAATCTATCAGGTAAACCCCTTTGATGAATGCAAGGGCTGCATTAAAGGCCTGGCAGTAATTGACCGGACTTTCATAAAACCGGTGATGGATTGAAATTCGGTTTTCATGCTGTTGTATCCAGGTCGAAATCAGTTTTTCGGACTCATCGCTGCTGCCGTTGTCAATGATGAAAATTTCCACCTTTTTATAGGACTGGTCCAAAACACTGTTCAGGGCCTGAATCACATAAGCCCCCTGATTGTGACAGGTACAAATTACGGAGACCAATGGCTCGTGCTGCCTTTCCATTTTCTAAATCTGGGGGTTACAAATGTTTCATTGAAATGCCTAAATTAGCAAAAATTCACAGACCTGACCCCTCGAAAGCAAAACAGCTGTATGAGCGATTCATTCAAGACCATCAAAGCACCGGCTACAGGACTTTATAAAGAAAAGGGAAGTAAGTTTCTGTCGTTTATTTACCCTGTGGAAAATGAAACAGAGGTACAGGAAATTGTAAACCACCTTAAAAAAACCTACCATGATGCCCGCCACCACTGCTTTGCCTATGTTTTGGGCAAAGAAATGGATTACTTTCGGGCAAATGACGATGGTGAACCTCATCACAGTGCCGGAGACCCCATTTTGGGGCAGCTGCGCTCCAATGACCTTACCCAATCTCTGATCGTGGTGGTCAGGTATTTTGGAGGAACCAAATTGGGGAAGGGTGGCTTGGTCCAGGCATACAAAACCGCAGCAGCAGAAGCCATCGCCTCGGGAGAAATCATTACCAAAACCCTTACCACTGCACTGAACATCACTTTTGATTATGAAGCCATGGATCAGGTGATGCATACCATCAGTCGCCATGAACTGAAAATTGCTCATCAGGATTTTGGTAACAGCTGCCGGATTCAATTGGAATGCAGGGAAAATTTACGTGAGAAATTGAAAGCCCTGTTTAAGGGCATTCCTTCACTGAAAATACTCACATAGAAAAGATTTCGTCCAGGTAACCCTGCTTGTAAAGTTTAAGAAATATTTCCAGGCAAGCCCAAGCATCTGTTGCCGCATAAAGCAACTGTTTGTTGGTCAGGGCAGGTGCTTCCCAGTTAGAAACCTGCTCGGATTTAGAGATGCGGATACCCAAAACCATGGCGCTTAGGTTCCTCACACCTACATTCAAAAAACCCACTCGCTTCAGCTCTTCATTGAGGTCAAAAAAGGCATCAGGTGAAAAACCGGGAGAAATCTTTTTTAAAGCCTTGATATCATCCCTTACAGCAGCCCCCACCTTAACAATTCGGGAGCTTTCCAAAACCGATTTGGCTTCATCGGGAAATCCTATCTCGTTCAGCCGGATCAGATAAGCTCTTTCTTTGGTGGCCAATTGCAGTAAGGCCACCTCATGGCTTACTCCCCTTCTGAATGCGGGTCGGGTCTCGGTATCAAACCCTACAAAAGATTGAGAAAGCAGGTCTGTTTCCATATGTCTTAGGGCTTTTTGGTCTTCTACAAGGACGATCTCTCCTTCAAAAGCCCCTAATTCCATTTCATTTACCTCCTGCTTGCTTATTTTTAATGGTATCATGCCAAAATTTCTTCTTGCTTGATTGTTTTCATTTCTTCCTTAGAATAATAATTTATCCCCCAATTCAGGTAACCAAACAGTATGGTCATAAAAGGACTGATAATATTGAAAAAACAATATGGGGCATAAGTCAGGGTCGCCACGCCCAATACGGATGCCTGGGTAGCACCACAGGTATTCCAGGGAATGAGCACGGAGGTGACAGTGGCACTATCTTCCAAGGTCCTGCTGAGATTTTCTCCTTTCAGTCCTCTCTTTTTGTAAATATCCGAATACATCCGGCCGGGCACCAATATGGCCAGGTACTGATCAGAGGTAGTGACATTAAAAAACACGCCTGTTCCGGCAGTAGCAGCAATCAAGGAACCTACCGAGTTCACCTTGCTGATTACAGCCTCCGCTATGACTTTTAGCATTCCACTTACTTCCATGATTCCTCCAAAAACCATCGCACAAATAATCAGCCAAACGGTGTATAACATGCCCGCCATACCACCTGTTACCAATAATTCATTGACAATTTCATTGGAAGTTACAATGGCGGTATCACCAAAAAGTGATCCCATTACGATTTGGAAAGTCTGCAAGGCAGTGCCGCCTTCTATACCGGTGGCAAGGCTTCTGATCACATCAGCCTGAAAAATTACGGCAAATAATGCCCCCAGCAGCGCTCCTGCCAGCAAGGTGGGTATGGCAGGGACTTTTTTCATAATAAGCAAAAGCACCAATGCAGGGACTATAAAAAGCCAACCATTAATGGTAAATGTACCTGATATTACGCGGGATATTTCCTCTACCTGTCCTATCGTGCCGGCCGGCTGCCCCCAAATCCCAATAATACCAAATATGAGCAGGGTGATGGAAATGGATGGGACAGTGGTTTTGACCATGTGCCGGATATGGGTAAAAAGGTCTGTGCCTGCCATGGCCGGGGCCAGGTTGGTCGTGTCGGACAGGGGTGACATTTTATCACCAAAATAGGCTCCGGAAATAATCGCCCCTCCTATGATTCCTTCACTAAAACCTAAAGCCTTGCCTATCCCCAGCAAAGCAACTCCTACAGTGGCTACCGTCGTCCAACTGCTCCCGGTAGAAACAGAAACCACCCCACATACCACACAGGCGGCAAGGAGAAAGATTGTAGGATTCAATACCTTAAGTCCATAATAAATCATAGCTGGAACAATGCCGCTAATCATCCAGCTTCCTGCCAGGGAACCGATCAATAACAATATCAAAATGGAAGACATGGCCGAGGAAATACTCCTGATTATGCCATCCTGTACCTTGTCCCAATGAACACCCAACCTGAAAACGGCCATCATTCCGGCAATTCCGGAAGAAATAACCAGCACCAACTGATTGGAACCCAAAAGTCCGTCGGTACCAAACACATTGATATTGATCGCCAAAAGTACAATCAGGAAAATAATCGGAAATAAAGCTTCCCATAAGGAAGGTTTTCTTGAAGATCTATCCATTTATAAAATTTGTAGGCATAGAAAAGCTTAAAGTTAAAAAAAAATATGAATTTACTTTCTTTACCTACAGAACTCTTTTTAAATTTGAAATAATAAACCAAATGACCAAATATAATTTCAAATTTAAATGGACTTGCATGGATATCATTTTTTTTTACTAACTTAAAACGAATTATCAAATGAACAAATATCCTGAGCATGAGGAGAATTGATAATCTACTAACCGAATATGGCATCAGCCATCAGCATCCAACCAATAAAATCATACATTGGATTTGTGTGCCTGCTATTTTTTTTAGTATAGTAGGCCTGATTTACTGTATACCAGCCGGCCCCATGCTGGAATTTGGTTCTATTTTAGGAGATTTCGCCAATTGGGCTACTTTGATTTTATTGCTGGTCTTCTTTTATTACTATTCGCTCTCGCCTCCACTGGCTTTGGGCATGTTATTGTTTTCTGCGAGCTGCCTGGCACTTGCCAACTTTTTGGACCTGATTTTGCCTTTCCCTTTTTGGTCGTTTTGTATACTTATCTTTTTATTGGCCTGGATACTTCAATTTTACGGACATAAAATTGAGGGCAAAAAACCTTCTTTTTTCAAGGATCTTCAGTTTCTGCTTATAGGTCCCGCCTGGTTGATGCATTTCATTTACAAACGATTAGGGCTTTCCTATTGATATTAACAGAGTAAAGCTCCCGTCACCACCGTCTTCCCAGTTACCGGTCCTTTACTATTTTTGTTATATTTTGTTTAACTTGTTATCGTGAATTTTTAAATAAACGATCAAATGAACCCCCTAATATTAGCAGCAGCTGAAATACCTCTCCTATCAGATATTGTGGTCATCTTTGGATTGGCCACACTGGTGATCCTGCTTTTCATGCGGCTAAAGCTTCCCACAATTATCGGGTATTTGCTTACCGGTGCCATAGCCGGACCCTATGGCCTTTCCTTGGTTGATGCTTCTACAGCGGTGGAAGTGCTTTCTGAAATCGGTGTGATTCTACTGCTTTTTGTCATAGGCATGGAATTTTCCCTGAAAAGCCTGATGGCTATCAAAAAGGCGGTTTTTATAGGAGGTAGTCTGCAAGTAGCCCTGACCATAGCTGTGACGGCTATCATTACGTATTTTTTTGGATATGATTGGAACATTGCCGTGTTTTTTGGGTTTCTCTTTGCTTTAAGTAGCACGGCTATCGTGCTCAAACTCCTTCAGGAAAGTGGACAAATCAATACCATATCCGGCCGCACTACCCTGGCCATATTGATTTTTCAGGACATTATTATTGTCCCCCTGGTATTGTTTACCCCCATGCTGGCAGGCGAATCGGACAACATCCTGCTCTCCTTATTTTACATGGCTTTGAAAGGCGGGTTGGTAATCATTTTGACCATACTGGGTGCCAAATACCTGATACCCCAATTGTTGTACCGGGTGGCCAAATCCAAAAATGAAGAACTATTTCTCCTGAGCATAATCGTCACTTGTTTTGCCGTAGCCTATATCACCTCCTTACTCGGTCTTTCTCTTGGATTGGGTGCTTTTTTGGCGGGTTTGATCATCAGTGAATCCGAATACAGCCACCATGCCACCGGTAAAATTTTGCCTTTCAGGGAGATTTTCCTCAGCTTCTTTTTTGTCTCTGTGGGCATGCTTTTCGATATCAGCTTTCTGGTGGATCACATCCTGATCATTCTGGCACTGGTCCTGTTGACATTTGTCGTTAAATTTTTGGTCGTCTCCTTATCCGTTAAAGCTATAGGCAGCAATTTTAAGGAATCTTTTATAGTTGCATTTTCAATATTCCAGGTGGGTGAATTCTCCTTGTTACTGGCCAAGGAGGGATTGAAATACGAGCTATTGGACAATACCACTTACCAGTATTTTCTGGCCATATCCATCATCACCATGATCATTACTCCCTTTGTCTTGAAAAGTAGGGAAAACCTGGCCTGCAGGGTATTGAATATCCCGGTGCCCAAAAATTTCAAAGCCCGGTTTGGCGATAAACTAGACCTGCCTGCCGGCGAAATAGAAACCGATCAGCTCAGTGACCACCTTATCATCATAGGTTTTGGCCTGAATGGACGCAACCTGGCCAAGGCGGCCAAAAGGGCAAACATTCCCTATGCGATCATTGAAATGAATCCGGAAACAGTAAAAGTGGAAGCTGCCAAGGGTGAGCCCATCATGTATGGCGATGCAGCAAATGCCGTGGTTCTGGAACATGTAAAAGTCCATAAAGCCAGGGTGGTGGTGATCGCCATATCCAACCATGAGTCTACCAAGGGGATCATTATCAATATCAGGGATGCCACTCAAAATGCCTTTATTATTGTACGTACCCGATATGTAAACGAAATAGAGGCCATGCTAAAATTAGGTGCTGATGAGGTGATCCCTGAAGAATTCGAAACTTCCATCGAGATTTTTACCAGGGTCCTGAACAAATACCTGGTGCCCAAAGGGGAAATTGAAGATTTCACCCATGATGTAAGGTTTCACAACTACGAAGTATTTAGAACTTTAACCAGTGAAAATGGCAATACCATCACGCTGGATGTACCGGAAATCAACTTTGCGGGGGTAAAGGTAGAAAAAGACCACGGATCCCTGATAGGAAAACCTATAAAGGACATCAACCTGAGAGAGCAGGTAGGCATCAACATGGTGGCCATCAAGCGAGATGGAAAAACTAAAACGGACATCACTGGCAACACCAAAATCAAACTTGGGGATATCGTCTATGTAGTGGGCCGGCCGGAAGCGCTAGAGAAGTTTGAGAAGGAAGTCAGTATTTAAAGACCTTCGATTGATATACTTACTGAGCTTTAATTGTGTTTGCTCAGAAAACCCCCATTATTATTTTTCGAAAAAAAGAATTTGAGGCCAAATAAGTATCTTTCAAACGATCAAACCAAATGCAACACCAAAAGGTACCTGCCAACCTTGAAAAAACAACCCTTCCTTTTCAAAAGGTAATGCTTGTCCTGATTTTAAGGAGGGGATTTTTTAGCTTTATCATTGTGATTCTTAATACATCATCCGGGTTGAAGCCAAAAAAAACCCGTAGAAAAAAATCTCTACGGGTTGCTCAATGGAAGTTGTTATATCTTAAAGGATCAGCATGGCATCACCATAGCTGAAGAATTTATAATTTTCTTTGATGCCCTCTTGGTAAGCCTTCATGATCAGGTCATACCCTCCAAATGCGGAAGCCGTCATCAGCAAAGTGGACTCTGGCAGGTGGAAATTGGTGATCAGAGCATTGGCAATCTTAAACTCATACGGCGGAATGATAAATTTGTCGGTCCAGCCACTGCTTGCCTTGAGCCGGCCATTGGCGGTAACTGAAGATTCAATCGTTTTCAGGGAGGTGGTCCCTACGGAAACAACTTTTTTCTTAGTGTCCAAAGCCTTGTTTACCAAATCCACTGTTCCCTGAGGAATATCGTAATTTTCAGAATCCATTTTGTGTTTGGTCAGGTCCTCCACATCTACCTGCCTGAAGGTTCCCAGCCCTATGTGCAGGGTGATGGGACATACCTCTACCCCTTTGATCTCAAGTCTTTTTAACAAGTGTTGCGTAAAATGCAATCCTGCAGTCGGGGCAGCAACGGCTCCCACATGCTGGGCAAAAATGGTCTGGTACCTTTCCCTGTCGGCATCAACCACGTCCCTTTCTATAAATTCTTTCAAGATAGGCGTCTCTCCCAAAGTATCAATGGTTTTGTAGAATTCTTCATCCGTGCCATCGAATAAAAACCGGATCGTACGTCCCCTGGAAGTAGTGTTGTCGATCACCTCTGCAACCAGGTCGCTATCTCCAAAATAAAGCTTGTTGCCCACTCTTATCTTTCGGGCGGGGTCCACCAATACATCCCAAAGCCGAAGTTCCTGATTCAGCTCTCTCAACAGAAACACCTCAATTTTGGCTCCTGTCTTTTCCTTATTTCCGTAAAGCCTGGCCGGGAAAACCTTGGTATTGTTGGTGACGAATACATCTCCTTCGCCAAAATACTCGATGATATCTTTAAAAACCCGATGTTCTATTTTACCCGTATCCCTGTGAACCACCATTAATCTGGATTCATCCCGGTTTTCCGGTGGGTACAAGGAAATAAGCTTTTTGGGAATTTCAAATTTGAAATCTGATAACTTCATGTGTATATATTTTGGAAATAAAGCGTAAACGTAATTATCGTAAAAAATGCAAAGATAGTAAGAAATTACCCTTATTCTATCTATATTGTAAAATTGTTTTAAATATTCTGATATTTGATGATACTAAGGCTTCTCTGGGAAAGTTTTCGCTTTGCGATGCAGGCGTTAAAATCCAATTTAACCCGAACCATTCTATCCCTTCTGGGAGTCACGGTAGGCATATTTGCCATTATTGCAGTTTTCACCCTTGTGGATTCCCTGGAAAGAAACATCAAGGATAGCCTTACTTTTTTGGGAAGCAATGTGATCCGGGTAGACAGGTTTCCCTTTTCTTCGGGTCCTCAGGAGTATCCCTGGTGGCGGTATTTCCGACGTCCACCGGGCAGCTATTCCGAATTCACCTTTCTCGACGAACGCCTGAGCAGTGCTGCCGGAGTCACCATCTTTGCCAATACCCGTACTACCGTAAAAGCAGGAAGCAATGCCTATGAAATGGCCAATTTGGATGGGGTGGTTTACAACCACATTAAGGTATACGATATTCCCATACAGGAGGGTCGTTTTTTTACAGAAATGGAAATCAAGGCATCGCGAAACGTTTCCATTATCGGTGTGAAGATTGCCAATGCACTATTTCCGGGACAAAGTCCCATAGGCAAGGAATTTAAGATCAAAGGTTTGAAATTCATCGTTATCGGGGTACTGGAGGAAGAAGGCGAGGGCCTTTTTGATACTCCTTCCAAAGACGAGGCACTGATGGTCCCCTATGGGGCCTTCAACAAACTTTTTTATGTAGGAAAAAACGGCATAGAACCAACCATTGCTGCCAAAGGCAGGGACGATGATCCCGGTTTGGTAGCCCTGGAAAATGAAATGACCGGTCTTTTGAGGGCCAAAAGAGGGCTGAAACCGACTGAAGAGAATAATTTCGCATTGAATAAATCAGAGTTTATACAAGATGCCGTTGGTTCGATCTTTGCCGTTATTTCCCTGGCAGGTTGGGTGATCGGAGGTTTTTCCATTTTGATCGGCGGTTTCGGTATAGCCAATATCATGTTTGTCTCCGTCAAGGAGCGCACCGGCATCATAGGCATTCAAAAATCATTGGGCGCGAAAAATTATTTCATCCTTACCCAGTTTCTTTTTGAAGCTACCTTTCTGAGCCTGATAGGAGGCTTTGCCGGCTTGATGATCGTGTTTGGTGCCACCTTCATTTCCTTGGGAAACCTGGAAATCATCCTGAGTTTTAAAAACATAATGCTCGGCATAGGACTTTCCTCAGCCATCGGCATTGCCTCAGGAATAATTCCAGCTTCCATGGCCGCAAAAATGGATCCGGTAGAAGCCATCAGAACTACCTAAAATCGAGGAGTAACGGAATAGAAATTTCTTATTTCTCCTCTTCTTTTACTTCTTTTTTCCCTTTACCGTTAGACTTGCCTTTGTCTTTACTTTCTTTCAGAATACCTGCCTTTTCCTTGATCTTCAATTCCAATTCATCCATCAATTCAGGATTGTCCAGGAGCAGGGTTTTGACGGCATCCCTTCCCTGGCCCAATTTGTTGCCGTCATAAGAAAACCAGGAACCTGCTTTTTTAACGATTTCAAATTCCACTCCAAGATCTATGATTTCCCCTACCTTGGAAATGCCTTCTCCATACATGATGTCAAATTCTACTACTTTAAATGGAGGAGAAACCTTGTTTTTGACGACTTTAACCTTGGTCCGGTTGCCCAGTATATTGTCTGCCCCTTCTTTTATTTGTCCGATCCTGCGGATATCCAGCCTTACGGATGCATAAAACTTTAATGCGTTTCCCCCGGTGGTTGTTTCAGGATTGCCAAACATGACCCCAATCTTCTCACGAAGCTGGTTGATAAAAATACAGGCACAGCCCGTTTTGTTGATGGCTCCGGTCAATTTTCTCAAAGCCTGAGACATCAACCTGGCCTGAAGCCCCATTTTTGATTCGCCCATTTCTCCTTCGAGCTCTCCCTTAGGTACCAGAGCAGCTACAGAGTCAATGACAATGATATCGATGGCCCCGGACCGAATCAGGTGTTCCGCAATCTCCAGTGCCTGCTCCCCATTGTCAGGCTGGGAAATCAGCAGGTTTTCTATATCTATACCTAACTTTTCTGCATAGGTTTTGTCAAAAGCATGTTCTGCATCTATGAATGCCGCCAGGCCCCCGGCCTTTTGTGCCTCCGCAATGCAGTGCATGGAAAGCGTGGTTTTTCCGGATGATTCAGGTCCGTATATTTCTATGACCCTCCCACGTGGCACCCCTCCTATTCCCAGGGCCATATCCAGGCCCAGAGAGCCCGTCGAAATGGCAGGCACGTCCAGTACAACATTGTCGCTCAATTTCATGACCGTACCTTTGCCATAGGTCTTCTCCAGTTTGTCCAGCGTCAGCTGAAGGGCTTTAAGTTTTTCAGTATTTGCACTCATGGTATGTATTCAAATCTTTCAATTGATAATGTGAAAGTAAACATTAGCCGCTTCATTACCAACTGTGGATAACCATTGTTTTTGTATTTCGTTATACTACTTTTGGATATTTAAACGCTGGCTGTTGATATTCAAAATGGTATAGACTTTGATCATAGCCCATTAAAAAATACATGAACCTGTACCTACAATCCATAATTATTGCAGTCCTGATGCTCTTGCAGGCACCAGAAAAGGATGTACCTTCCCCGAGGAAAAACCAGGCATTTACCACAGGAGAAGAGCTCACCTTCAATGTAAGCTATTTTTTCATCAATGCAGCAGAAGCCAAAATGGTTATTTCGGATCAGATTCACCGGATTGATGGCCGCCCCGCTTACAAAATAGATGTGTTTGGTCGTACCTTGAGTATTTTCAAATTATTTTATGTCAAAGACAATTGGGGAAGCTATATAGATACGGCTCAGATTGTCCCTTTTCGTGCTTACAGGCACATTGAGGAGGGCAACTACCGGAAACATGAAGTGATCGACTTTGACCACCAGAACCAGAATGCTGAAGTAAAATTGTACGACAGGGAAAATAAAAACCTGACCAAAATTGAGCATTTTGACATCCCCAATAATGTACAGGATATCGTAAGCGGGTACTACCTGTTGAGAACTATGGATCTTACTGGATTGAAAAAAGGAGATGAGGTCTCGATCAAAGGCTTTTTTGACAAAAAAAATTATAACCTAAAATTAACATACGAAGGAATGGATGAGGTATCTACCGAGATTGGTGATTTCAACACTCATGTATTTAGCCCCACCCTGCCCAGCAACAAATTATTTCGGGGCAAGAAACCGGTGAAAATATGGATAACGGCAGATGCCAATCGCATTCCAGTAAAAATCAAGGCCAGCATGATGGTGGGCTCCATCAATATGGATATTGTATCGGCCAAGGGACTGCTTAACAATAGCTTGACGAATAATTAATGATAAAGTAACAATTGCCATTTTTTTACAAAATCTTCTTTGGGTGTGGCCCAAATCTTTCCCTGATTTAAGTCTGATTTTTTTTATTATCCCTACCTTTGGTTCAGCAATTTAAATTCCTGTTGTTTTTAGCTAACCAAGCAATGAGTGAAAAACAAAAATTAAAGGTTTTGGTAGTAGATGATGAAGAAGACATCATCGAAATATTAACTTACAATCTGGAAAAAGAAGGTTATGAAGTGAGCACTGCCAATAATGGTGTAAAAGCCGTCAAAAATGCCATCTCCTTTAAACCGGACGTTATTTTACTGGACATCATGATGCCCAATCAGGATGGGGTGGAAACCTGTAGACAAATAAGAGAAATCCCCGAGCTGAAAAATACCTTTATCATATTTTTGACGGCCAGGTCCGAGGAGTATTCGGAGGTTGCCGCCTTCGATGTAGGGGCAGACGATTATATCCACAAACCCATCAAACCCAGGGCACTGATAAGCCGGATAGGGGCCTTGTTTCGCCGGGAAACCAAAAAGGAAACGGACTCCAACCAAATCGCAGTCAGGGACCTGATCATTGACAGGAGCAGTTACACGATCAGCAAGGATGGTCAAATTATCATTTTGCCCAAAAAAGAATTTGAACTGCTTTACTTCCTGGCCAAAAACCCCAATATGGTCTTTAGCCGCGATGAATTGTTGAAGAATATATGGGGGGCGGATGTTTTTGTGCTGGCCAGAACCGTGGATGTGCATATCAGAAAGGTCCGGGAAAAAATTGGCGATGATTATATTTTTACGGTCAAAGGGGTGGGCTATAAATTTAATTTGCTTTGATCCATGGTTAGCACCTCCAGGGGAATCGCTCTTATCTTATCTTTTTCGATCGCTGTATTATTGGTTGCATTTTTATCCCTTATTGAGGATAGCAGAGGCCTGGTGTTGCTGGCTACAGCAGCCCTTTCTTTTTCCATCAGCTACCTGCTGATCCATCTCAGCCTGGAATTTTTGGTATTCAGGGAAATCAGCAATATCTACAATGTCCTGGAAAAAATCCAGAAAAAGGATGTTGCCATCAAGGCCACCAAAAAAATGAAAGCCTCCCTCCCACCACTGAAAAGCCTGCAGGCCAATATCAACGCTTATGCAGCTGCCAAAAACAGGGAGATAGAAACCCTTCAAAAAAACGAGACCTTCAGGAAGGAGTTTATCGCAGATATTTCACATGAATTGAAAACCCCGATCTTTGCCGCTCAGGGCTATATCCATACCCTTCTGGATGGAGCAGTGGAAGACCATACCGTCAGGGATAAATTCCTGAAACGGGCAGCCAAAAGCCTGAACAACCTGGAAAACCTGGTGCAGGACCTGATCACTATCAACCAGATAGAAAGTGGCTTTATCCGCTTCCACCCGGTAAATTTTGATGTAAAGAATTCCATTCTGGAAGTCATCGAACAGCTGGAAGGAAAAGCCCATAAGCGGGGTATCAAAATAGATTTCCAGTACGAAGCGGACAGCACTTATATCACCTACGCCGATAGGGATAAAATTTACCGGGTACTACAAAATCTAGTATCCAATGCCATCAAATACAACAAAGAAGAGGGGAAAGTAACCATACAATTGAACCATAATAAAAACCACCTGAGCATCAAAATTAAGGACCAGGGACCAGGCATCCATCCGGAGGATTTGAAACGCATCTTTGAGCGGTTTTACCGGGTAGAAAAAAGCCGGTCCAGGGAAAAGGGCGGCACCGGTCTGGGCCTGGCCATTGTCAAACATATACTGGAAGGGCACAAAAGTAAAATTTCAGTCAGTTCCATTGTAGGAAAAGGTTCGGTATTTAGCTTTGACCTGCCGATAGGAACAAGGGCGGTATTGCCTGGCAAGAAGGAGTGAAACCTGAACAAGTCCGAAAAGACCGGGATACTTTTGGTTTGCGTTATTATTTCAAAACATGAGTTGGTGTTCAGATCATCAAAAAACCGATTAAACCGTCACTGCAAGAATTAAATGTTTTTATAAATGCAGAAATTGGCCTGTCGATAGGTTATTTTTAAATATTTGAGAATATAAATTTGCTTGTATTACCAGGATTATGGCCTAAAATCAGCCTTTTTCCTTTTATTCTCTGTACTTTTTGTCCCGATTTTTCATCGGGAACAAAAAAATCCTTCCCCCCACATACCTGCCGCACCCTCCCGAAAAAAATCGGGACAGGCTCGGTTTTTTGTCGGGCCTGCGCTCTTTGCGTATCTAAATGTAAATCTTCATTTTTTATTTAGCTCTACTTTTTTAAAAAGTGGTTTTATTCACGTCACCAGTAGACTCTAAATTTCTTAAAACGCAGGAAACAGGGTGATGATGAGGATTTTCAATATGTTGATTTACAGGTATTTAAAAAACACATCATCAGTAAGCCTTTTAGGTCGGTTTAGGAGCTGGTAAAGGGTGTGGCAGCCTCGTCTGGCTAGATATCCCAACGGCTTTCACCGCTCAAAACCCTCTCTAAGTCTCGGAATGACGGTTTTTTTCGAAATTCGGTCGAATTCAGGTTAAAGGATTTTTGAAGTTTCTTCTCCTACCACTACTCCTTTTTATAAAACAGCCTGCCTACCCGATTAATATGATCCAGCAAGTCGGTATTTTAAATTTTTATCATATCCATCCAAATCTCCCCATCTTCAATTAACCCGTTTTTGAAGGCTTCCCGGATGGCATCTCTTGATCCATGAATTTCGGGATTCCCCTGATAGAAAAAGAAATCTCTCATCACTAGCCAGGCAAGCTCGTGGGTATATTCAAAGGACTGTATAAGCCCTTGTTTTTCAAGTTTACTCAGGTCTCGTGTATCGGAAAGTCGTACTGATTCTTCAAGTTGTTTAAATGCTTTCCTGTAATTTGAAAACCGCTGTTTCCAGCGTACATCATTATCCATAGGTACAATTCGCCAGTAGCAATTAAAATGGGTATCCGGTTGGTATTTGTAGCCATCTCGTGGCACCTATTTGTTACATTGAACAATAACTCAACCCAAAATTGACGCAGGTAAATTAATCATTTCGGATGTTGAAACAAACTGCAGCTACCCCTTTTACCTGGTTTTCACCGGAAAATTAAATCGTCGTGACTTATCCTTTTTCTAGTCAATAGCCATTTCTGCACCAAAAAAGCACCTAAAATCCTGTCGCTTTATTTACTTTTGATTTTTTTATACCCGCTAATTTCGGAACTTCGGGCCGAAAATAAGGCAGCATGAAAAAAATAGACTTTACATCACTGATATTGCTGGAAACGGAGGACTACATCATCGTCAACAAACCACCTTACTTCGCCACTCTTGAAGACCGGCATGAGGCGCAAAACATGCTTGCCCTGGGAAAGGAATATTGGGAGGACTTGCAGGTCTGCCACCGGCTGGATAAGGAAACCTCCGGCTGCCTGGTCTTTGCCAAAAACCCCGAAGCTTACCGGCATATTGCGTTGCAATTCGAAAATCGAACCGTTGATAAAGTGTACCATGCCGTAGCCGAGGGCATTCACGATTTTGATGGGGTACTGGTGGACCGCAACCTGACGGCCAGCAACAAGGGGATCGCCCGCATTGCGGCGCAGGGAAAACCGGCGCAAACGCTCTTCAAAACCCTGAAAACCTATTTTTCCCACAGCCTGATCGCCTGCAAGCCCATCACCGGCAGGCTGCACCAGATCCGGGTACACCTGGCCTACCTGGGTGCGCCTATTTGCGGGGATACGCTCTACGGAGGAAAGCCGCTGTACCTGTCCCAGCTCAAGCGCAAATTTAACCTGAAAAAAGACACCGAGGAAAGGCCTATCATGCAGCGGGTGTCCCTGCATGCGCAATCCATCAGCTTTCAGGACCTGGCCGGTGAGCCCATCACTGCGGAAGCCCCCTACCCCAAAGATTTTGCCGTATTGATCAAGCAATTAGAGAAGACAAGTAAGTAGCAGCGGAATTAACAGAAACGCCGGGTCCAGTGTACCGCAGGATACCTAATACCAGGAAAAACCGTTTACAAAGACTCCGGGGCTGCACCTACTGTATCAGCATTCAAGTGGCTACCGTATTGCCTATAGGGTGCGAAATCAGGTTGCAAGAGATCGGATTTTAATTCTTAATTTGCCTAATTAAGTGATTGAAGGACACAATATAATTGATTTGAAGATTGTTGCTTAATAATTACATCCCCCGATATTTTTATTTATCAGCAACCCCTTAGAAGAATCATCTACGAATAGATAAAGCGGGTGGGCCGGCACAAAACCGAGCCTGTCCCGATTTTTTTCGGGAGGGTGCGGCAGGCTGCGGGCAGAAGGATTTTTGTGCCTTGATCTTTTGGTACTCTTTTGGATCAAGCCAAAAGTACATATGGACTTGCGGTACTATAAAGATTAAACCTTCAGTCCTAGGATAAAGATAGCCAGAGTGGGCAGCAATTTGTCATAAGGATCAAAAAGGCAGTGGTATTGGCGAAAAACCGTTTCAGTGATTGCCCGCCTACCAGATAATACCAGAAGTAACGAGGACCATGTTCCTTTTAGGCATTGAGGCCTGCCAAGTCTCTGAAATGACAATTGGAGCCCTTCCAGCAAGCGTATTCTTGTGAAAATAAGGCAGTAAACTTTAGATTCCTTTGCAATTAATGGAATTTACTTCTATCTTTGTGTCCCTTTTTGAGGGTGAAATGTATTTAACAAGCTAATAATTAAACATTTACACACAGTGAATACTTTAAGCTATAAGACCATATCAGCAAATGATGCCACGGTGGATAAAAATTGGGTGGTAGTGGATGCCCAATCTCAGATACTGGGTAGATTTGCGAGCGAAGTGGCGAAAATGTTGAGAGGGAAGCACAAACCAAACTTTACCCCTCATGTGGATTGTGGTGATAACGTGATTGTCATCAATGCCGAAAAAATCAGACTTACCGGAAGGAAGTGGAATGAAAAAGTATATGTGCGCCATACGGGCTATCCCGGAGGACAGCGTATCGCTACTCCCAAAATCCTGATGGAAAAAGCTCCAAGAACTTTAGTAGAAAAGGCAGTGAAAGGCATGTTGCCCAAAAGCAGGCTGGGTAGAAAAATGTATACCAACCTGTATGTTTACGCCGGTTCGGAACATCCCCACAGTGCTCAGAAACCAAAAGAAGTAAAACTTTAATGCTAGCCCGTAAATGGAAGTAATTAACAAAATCGGAAGAAGAAAAGAATCTGTAGCCAGGATTTACATCAAGGCCGGAAATGGGAAAATCACCGTAAACAAAAGGTCACTGGAAACCTATTTCCCCTTTGAGTTGCACCAGATAGTGGTGAAACAGCCTTTGGCATTGGTCAATGAAGACGGCGCCTATGATATCAACATCAATGTTGATGGTGGTGGCATCAGTGGTCAGGCAGAAGCGATTCGCATGGCCATATCCAGGGCTTTGTGTGAAATCAACGAAGAGCACAGAACTCCCCTGAAAAAGGAAGGGTTTCTTACCCGTGACTCCAGAATGGTGGAACGTAAGAAAGCTGGTCGTAGAAAAGCAAGAAGAAGATTCCAGTTCTCCAAACGATAATTTTGGAATTTTTCTCCCAAACGAAATATCAAATCAATATTTATAAATGGCCAATATAGAATATAAAGACTTACTGGATGCTGGTGTTCACTTCGGACACTTAACAAGAAAGTGGGATCCTAGAATGGCGCCCTATATCTTCATGGAGAAGAATGGGATCCATATCATAGATCTAAACAAAACGCTCGTTTGCCTTGAAGAAGCATCCAACGCAATCAAGCAGATCGTACGCTCAGGCAAGAAAGTAATGTTTGTAGCGACAAAAAAACAAGCCAAGGACCTGGTAGCAGAGGAAGCCAGAAGGCTGAAAATGCCTTACGTTACTGAAAGGTGGCTGGGCGGCATGATGACCAATTTTGCCACCATCCGAAAGTCCCTGAAGAAAATGTCTACCATTGACAAATTGTCAAAAGACGATTCTTACAGCAACCTGGCGAAAAAAGAACGGTTGATGATCAGCCGTCAGCGGGAAAAGCTTGAAAACGTACTGGGCGGTATATCCGATCTTACCCGTCTTCCGGCAGCCCTTTTTATTGTAGATATCAAAAGGGAACACATTGCCCTTTCGGAAGCCAAAAAACTAGGTATTCCTGTATTTGCATTGGTGGATACCAATTCCAACCCCAACGAGGTGGATTTCCCCATACCTGCCAATGATGATGCTTTTAAATCCATTTCACTGCTGGTGAAAGCATTTGGCGCTGCCATCGAAGAAGGCTTGTCCGAACGAAAGAAAGACAAGGACGAAGCCAAACTCTCTGAAGAAGAGGAAGCCAAGAAAGCAGCCGACGCTGAAACCAACGAATAATTCACATTGACATTTTATTTACAAAAATTGGACACTGGCCCTTGCCTGCTGTTCAATTTTTGTTTTTACTGTCAATACCTATTGATACATCAACATTAAAATAAATAAACCAATGGCGATTACTGCACAAGAGGTAAATAAATTGAGACAAAAGACCGGCGCCGGTATGATGGACTGTAAAAAAGCCCTCACCGAAGCGGAAGGAGATTTTGAAAAAGCTATTGATATCCTGAGAAAAAAAGGGCAGAAAGTATCCGCCTCCAGGGCAGACAGAGAAACCAAGGAAGGTGTGGTAGCCACACATGTCAGTGCCGATGGGAAAACCGGTACACTGATATCCCTAACCTGTGAAACGGACTTTGTTGCCAAAAATGATGAGTTCAGCGGTTTTGCCAATGCCATTTTGGATGCGGCAGTGAAAGCCAATGCAGATTCCATTGATGCCGTCATGGCCCTTCCCTTTGAGGGCATTACCATTGGTGAAAAAATCACCGAAATGACCGGTAAAATCGGCGAAAAGATTGAAGTTTCCCATCTGGAAAAAGTATCGGGTGAAGTAGTAGAGCCCTACATCCACTCCAATGGCAAATTGGGCGTACTGGTAGCCCTGACCAATACAGGAGGTGCCGACGTTTCTGAAGCGGCTAAAGATGTGGCCATGCAAATTGCTGCCATGAGTCCTGTAGCTGTGGACAAAGACGGTGTGGATGCTTCCGTGATCGAAAGAGAAATTGAAGTGGGTAAGGACCAGGCAAGGCAGGAAGGCAAGCCCGAAGCCATGCTGGAAAAAATTGCCATGGGCAAGTTGAACAAGTTCTATAAGGAAAATACTTTATTGAGCCAGGCTTTTGTTAAGGACAACAGCCAAACCATTGCGCAATACCTGGACAGCGTTAGCAAAGGATTGACTGTATCCGATTTCAAGCGGGTATCTATTGGTTAATTCAGCTTGTAAAAATATATGCTATCAAAAAACCTGGCCCGTATTGGTCAGGTTTTTTTTTGACATTTTTCTCAGGACCATTTCTTGAGGCAGGCTACATGGTGGGAATAATCTGATGCTTTAGCAAAAAAGTGAGCCTCCTTCAAAAAGGTGTTTGGTATTTAATGAAGGGAATCAAAACTAGGGCATGTTTTCAAAATAAAATCCCCCTGTCTCCCCCTTAAAAAGGGGGATTTTGTCTTGGTGCGATTTCATATGTGCGCTCTTACCTGCTGGTTTTGGTAGCTGGAGGTTAGCTTAAGAATCCATTTCCAACCATTACCAAAATTCTTTGCGCTCTTTGTGCCTGCTTGGTGTGCTTTGTGACTATTATTTTAATCCGTGGTCTTAATGTGTACAAAAAAATCCCCCTTAATCCCCCTTTTTAAGGGGGAATTCATCCTCGCTTGATTTCCTATAATTGCGCTATTGCCTGATTATTTCCTTGGCGGGACGATAGCTGTAGCGCCCGCTACAAACCACTGCCAAAATCCTTTGGTTTCTTGGTGCCTTCTTGGTGTGCTTTGTGACCATTATTTTCTACCCGCTCCGCTGTCCTTATTGTATATAAAAATCCCCCTGCCCCCTTATTAAGGGGGATTTATCCTGGATCGATTTTAGATGTGTGCTCTTACCTGCTGGTTTCGATGGCTGGAGGTTAGCTTAAGTATCCATTTCCAACCATTACCAAAATTCTTTGCGCTCTTTGTGCCTGCTTGGTGTGCTTTGTGACTATTATTTTAATCCGTGGTCCTAAATGTGCACAAAAAAATCCCCCTTAATCCCCCTTTTTAAGGGGGAATTCATCCTCGATTGATTTCATATAATTGCGTTATTGCCGGATTATTTCCTTGGTGAAACGATAGCTGTAATGCCCGCTACAAACCACTGCCAAAATCCTTTGGGCTCTTTGTGCCCCCTTCGTGTCCTTTGTGACTATCCCTTTTTCTTTCTGAAAAAAGAACCCTTATTCAATCAATCCCGCTGCCTGAACCATTTTGAGGTGGTCAAAGGCAAGGTCCGGTAGTTCTGTAAGCGGAAACCAAAGGGCCTCACTGCTGTCCGATCCTGCCCTTGGGCTAAGCTGTTCCTTCAGGCAAAAGTAAAAGGACACACTTACCATCCAGCCGCGTGGATCCCTGCCCTTTTCGGCGAAAACTCCCAGCATTTTCTCCCCGGTCAAATCCAGGTTGGTTTCCTCCTTCATCTCTCTTCTGCAGGCATCAGCGGGCAACTCGTACTCCTCCACAAAACCTCCGGGAAGGGCCCATTGACCCTTAAAAGGTTCATTTTTTCGTCTAATCAACAATATCCGGTTTTCCCGTACATCATGGACGACAGCATCGGTACTCAGGGCAGGTCGGGGATAGTCGTAATGGTACATTTTTAAGCCAGCTTATATGGTGGTTAATATCTCAAAAGTCGCACAATTTTTTTTACCTAAAAAAATTATGCCTTGATTTCTCAAAAATAGCACGGGCCTCAATACCGTTCCCCGAGATTAAAACTACCTTTCCCTGAAAAGGAAAGGTAGTCTTGACTCCAAAAATTTTATTATGCTGTTTCCAGATCAATCTTAATGATATACGGTTTTGGCGTTCCATCAGCAGGCTGTTCCAGGTCTTCTCCATCCGTATCAGTCGCTTCATAGGAATACACATCACAACCGCTGGTATCAGACATGGTAACTACAAAATCAAAGGTTACCGACTCGTCTTCGGCCAATACCAATTGAAATTCCGTATTGCCCTCCAGGCTTTCTTCGGCAGCTTCCATGGATTCAATAAAAGGCAGCTCTGCAGAGGTTTCGTCAAGCTCTACAGTAAGTTCAACCCAATCGGAGCCGTCCTGATAATAAAGCTTGAAATCTGCTAATTCGTAATCTGAATCTTCATCAAGCAAGTTATTATCATCCGTATCGGTAACTATCAAGCGCAATGGTTCCAGGGTTTGGTCGGTACAGGGTTCCTCATCCTCATTGCAACCCACCAAATTTATCATAAGCAAGCCCGAACCTAATAAAAGCGTAATTTTTCTAAGCGTAGTAATCATTTTCTTGATTTTTTTATGGTTAACTAAAACAAATGAGCGCTCATTGTCCTCCATACGAGACAAGGTCCCGGAATGCTACATCCCTACCACGAAAAATTTCTTTTTATTCCTTGTACTTAAAAAAAACACCACTGACTGAGGTCATTACGGTCACCAAAAAAAACAAAAGACTAAAGGCTACCGCCACATTTTCGTTAATCCCCACATAATCGTGTGCCAATACAAATACCAATTCCCTTGCTCCCACCCCACCTATTGTCAGGGGCAGGACAGAGACGGTGCTGGACACCAGAAACACAAAAAGGTAAGGGATATACTGCTGCCCCACCCCTAAACTCATTAGAATAAAAAAAGCACTGAAGAGTTGCAATACCTGGTTGAGAAAGGAATATCCGGTGCTGGATGGAATAGATCCCATAAATGACCTGAAAAACAAAAACATGACCAGGTAAAATCCAAATGGCAGCAATACTAGGCCAAGCCATCCCAACCAATAAAACGAAAGGAAGAAGTCCAATCGAATATTTACAAAAAGCATCAACGCAAACATCAACCATAACAATACTGCCAGGCCATTCCCCCTGTCCAGCAAAACACAATTGATTAACTGCTTTACTGGCTTTTGGTGCAACTTGTTGAGCAAATATACTTTGTAGCCATCTCCGCCAATTCCACCCGGCAGAAACAGGTTGTAAAACATACCTATGGCATAGAGCTTTAGGTTTTTTGTTTCTGCTATTTGCAGTCCTATGTCTTTGAAATAAATATTGAGCCGGATGGCACTAAAAACTTTTGAGACAATAAAGAAAAGCCAGGCAAGCAACAGCCATCCCATATGGGCCGATTGGATGACACGCCAGGTGGCTTTTGTATCAATTTTGTTAAAAACCAGATACAAGGCAGCTCCCGTTAGGAGAATCTTCAGTAAAAGTTTAATCCTCTTTTTTACCACCTTGATGGATTGCTTTCACGGTGTAGGTTTTTTTATTTTGGGACTCAAAATAGGTCCTGACAATGATTTCGGCAACAATGCCCGTGGTGATCAATTGTATTCCTCCAAGCACCAGAATAGAACCTACCAATAAAATGGGCCTGCCCCAGATATCCTCCCCCATTAATTTTTCCACCAATAAATAAAAATTAACCAAAATCCCCAGGGCCAGTGAAAGCAAACCCAGAGTTCCAAAGATATGGATGGGGCGCTGGAAATACTTTTGAAAAAAAAGCATCAGGATAAGATCTGCAATTACCTTAAAGGTGCGGCTCAACCCATATTTTGATGCCCCATGTATGCGTGGATGGTGTTTGACATCCACCTCAGTCATCCTGGCGCCTTCGTGCTTGGCGAGAACGGGAATAAACCGGTGCAGTTCACCATACAAGCCCATGTTTTGGGCAATTTGTGCTTTGTAAATCCTCAAGCTACAGCCATAATCTGAAAGGTACACCTTGGTGGTGTGCCTGATCAGCCAATTGGCCATTTTACTGGGCAATTTCCGAAGCACAAAACCATCCTGTCTGTTGGCCCTTCTCCCGGCCACCACGTCCCAGTCTTCCTTTTTGGCCATATCCAGCATCATGGGAATATCACTGGGATCGTTCTGCAAATCCCCATCCATGGTTACGATATACTGCCCCTTCGAATGGTCAATGCCCGCAGCAAGTGCCGTTGTCTGCCCGTAATTTTTGTTGAAAATCAAAATTTGGCTCCTTTCGTTTGTCAGGGCCTTCATTTTATCTACGGAACTATCCGTGGAGCCATCGTCTACCAGTATCAATTCGTAGTCAATTGATTCCAGTGAATGATAAATTGCTTCCAGCAAAGGGGCAATATTGCCTTCTTCGTTAAAAATGGTAACAACTACAGAAATCTCAGGTTGGGCCATACTTCAAAATTTAGGCGAAAATACGTTTTTTTGGAAGCTGCAACAAATAGCACAGGCAAAACATGAACTTCATTCCTGTTTTCTGACCTACTTTCGACCGCCTCCAATATTTGTCCTGCCATTAAAATTACCTATATTAACTGCAAATTTAAAATGATTAAACCTACGTCATTACTTGATCAAACCAAAAAGATAAACCTGATGAACTTATATTCCCGAAGAAATGCCCTCAAAACCTTGGCGCTGGGAAGCAGCCTTGCTCTGGTAAATCCTTATGAGTTGCTTGCCCGCAACAAGAAAGAAAAAATCGGCGTTGCCCTGGTGGGACTGGGCTATTACAGCACCGACCTGCTGGCCCCGGCACTTCAACAAACGGAACATTGTTATCTGGCAGGTATCGTTACCGGCACTCCCTCCAAAGCCGAAGCATGGAAGGAAAAGTACCAGATACCGGAGAAAAACATCTACAACTACCAGACCTTTGACAGCATTGCAGACAATCCGGATATTGATGTGGTATATGTGGTATTGCCCCCGTCCATGCATGCGGAGTATACCATCCGGGCTGCCGAAGCGGGAAAACATGTCTGGTGCGAAAAACCCATGGCCGTCACCAGCCGGGAATGCCAGGACATGATCAATGCCTGCAAAAAAAACAAGGTACAACTGACCATAGGCTACCGGCTGCAGCATGAGCCAAACACCCAGGAATACCGGTCCATCATCCGGGAAAATAAGTTGGGCAAGGTGGAATATGTGGATTGTGCGGCCGGATACACAGAAAACAGAACCGATCACTGGAAACAAAAGAAAGAAATGGGCGGTGGTGTAATTTATGATATGGGGGTTTATTCCATACAGGGAGCCCGTATGGGAACAGATATGGAGCCCATAGCGGTAGTATCCGCCAAAGCCATTTCTACCCGGCCGGAAATTTACAAGGATGGTTTAGCGGATGTGGTAGAAGCCAAACTGGAGTTTCCCGGAAAAATTTATGCGGATATCAAAACCAGTTTTGCCGAGAATATCAATTACCTGACAGTGAAATGTGAGCAGGGTAACATAGAAATGAAACCTTACTCTGCCTATGCGGGAGTGAAGGGAGAAAGCCCACTGGGAGAAATCAATCACCCCTATCAGGTGCCCTGGCAACAGGCCAATCAAATGGACGACGATGCACTGGCCATTCTTGAAAACAAGCCACCACTGGTACCCGGAGAGGAGGGCCTACGAGACATAAAAGTCGTAGAAGCCATTTTGAAATCGGCAGAATCCGGCAAAAGGGTGAAAATTTAAATTGTCATTTACTTTTGGGAAGAAAAATCTTCCCAAAAGTTTAAATTTTTTAATTTTGCGCATGCCAATTTTTACTCCATGACCTTACTCCAAAAATGGATCCGGGGCTATCAATTGCCCACAGTAGCCTTCCTGTTGTTGATAGGTCCTTTTGCCCTGGACTTCCATCTGCACTACCCGGATGAAATGTACTACACGGATGCCGCCATCCGGATGATGCAAAACGGAGACTTCCTTACCACCTATCTGGGCGATGGGATGCTGCGCTTCAAGAAACCCATTCTTACCTATTGGTTTGTGCTTGCCGGCTTCAATGTCTTTGGGGTTTCTGCTCTGGGCTCCCGGATATTTTTCCTTCTGGCCGGAGCAGCCATCATCCCCCTGGTCTATCAGATTGCCCGTCTGAGTAGTTCGAATAAAAACCTTCCACTATGGTCTGCCTGGATAGCCGCAACCCATCCGGTAGTTATATTTAGCAGTACCCGCTCCATACCGGATATCTTATTGTCGCTTTTCATGACCTTCGCCGCTTTGGGAGTCGCTGGATTAATTCGCTATGGGAAGGAAGCCCCAAAAAAGTACCTCTGGATGCTTTATCTGGGGATAGGTCTGGCTTTTGAAGTTAAGGGACTCCCCGCTGCAGCTCTGGGGTTGATTGCCATAGGTTACTTATGGGTCAATCCCTGGAAACCGCTGCCTTTGAAAACTTTAATGCACATTCCTGCCATACTGACTGGCATTTTCATTGCCCTGTTTTGGTTCGTGGCCATGTACCTTAAATTTGGCCCGGTTTACCTGAATTCATTTTTGGAAGACCAGGTTGGCATGCGGGTAGGTAGCAGGATTTGGCTGATTGCCCGTCACTTTGTATTCGCCCTGGTGCTGATGTTGGTTTTATTTTTCCCCTGGTTCCTTTTTGGAATTAAAAAAATCAAAGCTACTTCCCTGGCTGTCTTCCATGAAAATCGGGCCTTTATAGGGTTTATCCTGGTTTGGGTATTGTCCATCATACTCATGACAGCCCTGGTTTCCAAGTTTTATGAAAGGTATTTGCTGCCGGTAACTCCTCTGGCAGCCATAGGCCTGGCCTGGATATTACTGAAGAAATGGCCTGATGGCTACCCAAAGGGATGGGCCCCCTGGACCTGGTTGTTTATAGGTCTCAATGCTTTGGTACTTTTAGTCGCATTGTTTGCGAACATTGGACTTGGCAGTCCTGTCTGGATCTTTGGCCAATGGGTGGCAGGGCTGCTGATAGGCTTGATGCTGGTCAGAGGGGCGCTTAAAGGCAGTCAGCCACTGGTGCTGCAAGGGATATCCATTTTATTGATTTTCTTTAATCTATCTCTGGTCTCTCATCCTTTGTCTATCCCCCACCAGGGACGCCAAATCAGTGCTTTTCTGGAAAAAAATCCAATTCCTGAGGGAAGTCACATTGCCTTTTTGGGACATGTGCACTATGGCAGTAAAATAAGAATCGGACTGGGCAAGGAGCTGGAAGTGAAAACCTTTAGCAGGCTGGAAGATATTCCCGACAGCTATCTATACATTATCTGTGACCAACCGAACAAAGAAAGGCTTCCGGCAGATGGCTACCGCATTCAACTCGCCAGCCTGAATTGGGATCCCAAATATGTGGATGAAATGATTGCAGCTATTCTGAGCGGTGAAACTGAGGAAGAAAAATTAAGATGGGGAAAAAAATATTATTGGGCAGAAAAGGTAAAGCAGCCCATAAACTGAGTCAAGGGTTGTACTAAGGAATGGAACATAAAAAAAGCTGCCCTGAGGCAGCTTTTAAGGTATTGCAAAAGGTTGTTGCTATTGCTTGGCCAGCACGAGTTTTTCCTTGTATTTTTTGATCTGCCTTCTCAGTGCCTCTATGGAATCATCTGCAGCTGCTTCAAAGGAGTCATTCTGACTTTTCGCAAAAAGTTGTTTTCCGGGTACATTCAGTTTGATTTCCACGATTTTATTCTCACTTCTGTCATTTTTATCCAGCCTCATAAAAACCTCTCCGTCAATGATCTGATCATAGTAGGTATCCAGTTTATCAGCCTTCTTCTGGATAAAGTTGATCAATTTCTGATCGGCGTCGAAATGAATTGAATGCATTTGTAATTTCATAGTAATCAATGTTTAAAAGTTTGACTTTTATTTACGCTTTAGGATGTGCCTGTTCATACACAGCCTTAAGTTTCTCTATAGAATTATGGGTGTAAACCTGGGTAGCGGCAAGACTTGAATGACCCAAAAGATCTTTGACCGCATTGAGGTCAGCTCCTTTATTAAGCAAATGGGTAGCAAAAGTATGTCTCATTAAATGGGGACTCTTTTTGGTGGTCTGAACAAAAATTTCAAGGTATTTCCTGACAATCCGGTAAATCATCATGGGATAAGCTGCTTCCCTGTTTAATTTAACGATAAAATAATCATTTCCGTCTATTAATGAAAATGTTTCCTCAAATACTTTTTTATATAAAATAATATTTTTTTGAAGGCCTGTTGAAATGGGAATGATTCGGTATTTTTTCCCTTTTCCCAATACTTTTATTTGGGCATTTCCCAGATCCACAGCAGCCCAGCGTAAACCGATTAATTCTGACAATCGCATTCCAGTGAGGTAAAGGATCTCCATGACCATGCGGTCTCTTTGCCCATCAAAATCGGGCTCGAAATTGGCTTCCCGGAGTAGATCCTGCATCTCCTTTTCCTGTATAAAGGCTGGAAGTTTCCTGCCCTTTTTCAGGGATTGGATCTTAAAAGTCGGGTCCCTGCTGATGATTTCGGATTTCAATAAAAATTTATAAAAAGACCGCAATGTGGCCATTTTACGGTTAACGGTGGCTACCGAATGCCCTTCTTCAATCAGGTCTATCATCCAGGCTCTTATTTCAGCGTGGCTGGCTTCCTCTGCCTGTTCCATTTCAAAAGCAGTGTGGAGGAAATCCATAAAGGTTTCCAGATCTCTTTTGTAGGCCAGTACCGTATGTGGACTGGCTCTTTTTTCGTTTTCCAGGAAGCTTATAAATGAAAAAAGCATATCGGTGATTTAATACACCAATATGCTCATTACTTTTATGAAAAAGAAAGGATTTGTTATTTTCCTTCCTGTTCCTGCATCCTTTGTTTGTAAGCGGCTTTTATCACTTCTGTTCTTCTGGTAATAGAAGGTTTTTCGAAATGCTGCCTGCTTCTCAATTCCCGGATGACTCCGGTCTTGTCAAACTTCTTCTTGAAACGCTTTAGCGCCTTTTCGATTGATTCGTTCTCTTTTACGTTTACTACGATCATATAATACACCTCCTTTCAGCCTGCAAAGTTAAATAAAGTAAATGATAATAAAAAGGATTCCTGCCTCAATAAGCCTCCATCGTTTGATCTATAACATTTACCATTTTTTCATTCCGTTTATTTTCCAGCATATGGATTAAACTTTATCTTTGGTCATGGAAAAAATTTTAATTACCGGGGGGGCAGGATATATCGGTTCCCATACCGCCGTAGCCTTGTACGAGGCTGGATACCAACCCATCATCATTGATGATTTTTCAAATTCTGAAAAAAGTGCCGTGGACGGCCTGAAAAAAATCACAGGAAAAGAAACTCCTTGCTATGAAGGGGATTGCAATGATGTTTTCCTGATGGACAAAATATTCACCGAAAATCAGTTATCCGGTGTAATCCATTTTGCCGCTTTTAAAGCCGTGGGAGAAAGCACCCAATTGCCCGTAAAATATTACAAAAACAACATCAATTCCTTGCTGGTTCTTTTGGAGACCATGGAAAAGCATGGGGTAGAAAACCTGGTTTTTTCATCGTCATGCACTGTATATGGACAACCTGACCAGCTCCCGGTCAAGGAAAGTACTCCAAGAAAAGATGCGGAAAGCCCCTATGGCAATACCAAAAAAATCTGTGAGGATATTTTATCGGACCAGGTGAAAAGTAAGGCCAGGCTTTCGGCCATTGCCTTACGGTATTTCAATCCCATCGGAGCTCATGCATCTTCACATATAGGGGAGTTGCCCATTGGGGTGCCTTCCAATCTGGTTCCTTTCGTCACCCAAACCGGAGCTGGTATACGGAAAGAATTGACTGTTTTCGGAAATGATTATGATACTCCTGATGGAACCTGCGTCCGGGACTATATTCATGTGATGGATCTGGCAGAGGCCCATGTGAGGGCCATTACTTACCTTAAGGATAAAAAATCTCCTTTCTATGATTGGTTTAATGTAGGGACAGGAAAAGGAAATACCGTTCTGGAAGTGATCGAGACCTTCGAGAAAGTAAGTGGCAAACCACTAACCTACACAGTAGGCCCCAGAAGACCCGGAGATGTGGTAAAGGTCTGGGCAGACACTGAAAAAATCAACCATGAATTGGGCTGGACTGCCCGCTTCAGCCTGGAAGATGCCCTCAGAGACAGCTGGAACTGGCAGTTGAATTTATCCGGCAATTCCTCATCATAAAATTTGAACCACATGCGACCATTTACTTTCCGGATATACTTTCTACTTTGCTTACTCCCCCTTTTCTCTTTTCAGGTCAAACCTGATCCCCAGCCGGTAGACCTGGTTTACCCCATGCTGGATGCTGCCAATTCCCGGTGGTTTTATTTCAGTTCGGCAACCCGACCATTTGGTATGGTCAATCTCAGTCCCGATCATGAAATAGACGGCGCATGGAACAGCGGATACCGTTATGATGCCGATACCATCAAAGGATTTAGCCATATCCATGCCTGGCAACTTTCCGGTGTTTCAGTGATGCCTGTAAGCTACACCGAGGCTCCGGAAAAACTGATTGCAGACTACTATACTTCCTACAGCCATGAAAAGGAAACCGTAAAGGCAGGTTACCACAAAGTTTTTTTAGACCGGTATGAAATAGATGTGGAACTCACAGCCAGCCATCGGGTGGGCATGCACCGTTACAAGTACCCCAAAGGGAAACAAGCCGGGGTATTGTTTCACCTGGGCGGTATTTTGGGTCCCAGTTCCATGGTGGATGGGCAACTAAAACAAACAGGGAAACGGAGATTAGAGGGACAAATCACCAATTCTCCCACATCCCGAAGGCCCAAGCCCATTAAAGTTCATTTTCAGGTGGTATTTGACCGTGATATTGAGAGCTGGACTGCCCACGATAGTTTACCCCATATCATTGTAGGTTTTGGTGAAAGCCAGGGAAATCCGGTACAAATGAAAGTAGGCCTTTCCTATACCCATCCGGATAATGCCATGGAAAACTTATTGACCGAAATTCCCCATTGGAATTTTGACCAGGTAGTGGCCGATACCCGGGAAGTTTGGAATGAGTTATTGGGAAGAATTCAAATAGAAGGCAATACCGAAACCCAGCAAAAAAGATTTTACACTGATCTATGGAAAGCATTGCAAGGCCGCAGGACCATCAGTGATGTCAACGGGGCTTATCCGGACCATACCAGGGATACGTTCCGCATAGGGCAACTACCAGTGGATGATGAAGGAAAGCCTTTATTCAGACATTTTAACTCAGATTCTTTCTGGGGAGCTCAATGGACCATTGCTGTTTTATGGGCACTGGTCTATCCGGACATTGCCGAGGAGTTTGCCAACAGTTTTGTCCAATATTACAAGGATGGGGGACTAATACCCAGAGGACCTTCCGGTGGCAATTATACCTATGTAATGACAGGGGCCTCCTCTACCCCCTTCTTTGTAGGCTTATACCAAAAAGGTATCCGGGGCTTCGATATATCCACTGCCTACGAGGGATTGAAAAAAAACCACCTGCCCGGCGGTATGATGAGTAAATCAGGGTATGAACATCAAACGGCCAGGGGCGGCAATGTGGAAGATTATATGAGTAAAGGATATGTCCCCTACCCCAATTCCAGAGGAAGATTTGGCGGGCACGAACAAGGTGCCGGCCAGACACTGGAATACAGCTATCAGGACTGGACACTGGCGCAGCTGTCCAGGGCCTTGGGTAAACGGGCAGATGAAGCATTGTTTTTGAGCCGCTCGCAAAATTATAAAAACGTATATGATGCTCAATCGGGCTGGATGCGCCCCAAAGACGAAAAAGGGAATTGGATGGAACCTTTCGATCCCTATGACTATGGAAAGGGTTTTGTGGAAGCCAATGGTGCCCAGTTTACCTGGTTTGTGCCTCATGACATTTCCGGATTGGCCCAGTTAATGGGCGGTAAGGAAAAAGCAGCAGCCAAACTCAATTGGCAGTTTGAAGAGGCAGAAAAGCTGGGTTTCACTTCCGGAACTTCACATGCCGTAGAAACTCACCCGGAATACAGGCGCATCCCGGTGAACTATGGAAACCAACCTTCCATGCAAATGGCTTATGTATTCAATTACCTGGACCGTCCGGATTTGACCCAGTATTGGAGTAGAAAAGTGCTGGATAAAGCCTTTTCCGCCCTGACGCCGCATTTGGGATACAATGGAGATGAAGATCAGGGCTTGATGGGTTCACTGGCGGTATTGATGAAATTAGGCCTGTTTCAAATGAATGCCGGAACGGAAGAAAACCCCATTTATGAATTGGGAAGCCCTATTTTTGATAAAGCAGTGATTCACTTACATCCGGATTATTATTCTGGGGATACCTTTACCATCCAGGCAGAAAACATCCGGCCCGACCATTTTTATATCCAAAGTAAAATATTCAATGGTAATGAAATACACGATATAGGTATCCGCCATGATGCGTTGGTAAGTGGGGGAATATTGAAATTAGAAATGGGCAGTAAGCCCTAAAACGCGAAATCAAGGAAAGTACCTTCTAAAACCCTAAGACCTGACAGGGTTTACCTTTTCTTAATGGGTTGAGTTGGATATAGGGTTACGGTGTGGATTTAAGTCACCTATTAAAAATGGGACTTTCATCACCGAAAAAATAAACCATTGTTAAAAAGCAGCTATCAGGATGATACTATTTTTTCTCATCTATTGAATAAAAGCTACTTAACAAACATGTCATTGGCGGGGTAAATCAATCTGTTTTCAAGACTTTGTCATAACGATAAAGTACCGGTTCTACCCGCAATTTTTTTTCACTTAGGGTATAATAAGCTTGTCCGTCAGGGGTAAAAGCAATGGCTTCCCCTTGAGGTTCAGGTTCATAGGGGAGTAATTTGGGTTGTCGCTGCAAAGTTTCTGCCAGAGATTCACCGGGATTCCGGGTCCAGTAATAAACCACCCAATAGTTTTTGATGACTATCTGGGTGCCATCAGCAGAAATGTCACCTCCTACGGAAAGCGTAATCGGAAGCTGCATCACTTTTTCCAGGGTCACTGTATCTCCATTGATCAGCTGGTCCGCATCCACTTTGTACAGGGTATTGCTGGCATCCCTTTTGGACAATACATACAGGTCACCTGACAATGGATCTACCAGCATGGTTTCTGCATCTTTACTTCCGTCAGGATAGATCAAAATTATTTTTTCAGGAACGATACTGAGTTTTTCCTTCAGGTCCAGGTCTTTTGGCTCGGGAATCCTATAAACGATCAATTCCTCATGCTTACTGAAATTATCACCAATATCACCAATATACAGATAGGATCTCCCAGGTACAGGTCCTGGCCCGATAGCCATATCTTCCCAGTCCCTGTTTTGCACTCCTTCAAGATTGATGGATCCCAGGTATTGGCCCAAGGTATCCAGCACATAAATTTCCGGAGTACCATTGCTATCATTGTGAACAAAAATACGTCCCGGATATTTTTGTGAAATGGCCATACCACTGGTTTCATCCATAAATCTTTCTTCGATTTGCCTGATTTTCTGAGGTCCTGAAAAAATGGTGTATTCCACCTGCGGATTAATTCTCACATCGTATTTCTTCTGCAGCTTTTCAGAAAGCAAAAAGGGTATTATGGAAAAAAGGAATAGTACCTTCAAAAGCATTTCAATAAAAAAACTCATATCAGCATAAGTTTAATGCAATCATCCCAATCAGACCAACTACAAACGACCATTTTAAAGTGCAACTTCTGCTTACAAAAATACATTTTTGTATTTTGAATACAAGATAATGTTCTTAAAATAAGCAGCTTCATTTTTCAAAGGACAAAGACCCAAAGGATTGCTACTTGTGGTTTTATTTTCAAACAGACATAACAAATCTTGTTCCTAAAAAATAAAAGGGAGGCAAAAATTGCCACCCTTTTATTGGTATTTTATCAAACTTATTTGGATTGTTATCAATCAGCTTTCTCTTTCCTGGTAACCCGAATATCCAATGCATCTCCACTTCCTGAGTAATCGGCAATTATTACATCGCCGTCTGAAAGTTCGCCTTTCAGGATTTCCTCAGCCAGCGCGTCCTCCAGGTATTTTTGGATCGCTCGATTGAGTGGTCTGGCTCCATATTGCTTGTCATATCCTTTTTCGGAAAGGAAATCTTTGGCCTCATTTGTCAATTCAATGACATATCCAAGGTCAGTAATTCTGGCAAACAATTTTTTAAGATTGATGTCTATGATCTGATGGATATGCTCCTTGGTAAGGGAATTGAATATTACCACATCGTCCAATCTGTTTAGAAACTCAGGACTAAATGCTTTTTTAAGCGCATTCTGAATGGTTGATTTCATCACCTCATCCATGTTCTCTTCCTTGGCTTTGGACGCAAATCCGATACCTGCACCGAAATCTTTCAGGTCTCTGACACCTATATTCGAAGTCATGATGATGATCGTATTTCTAAAGTCAACCCTACGTCCCAATCCGTCTGTGAGTACCCCATCATCCAAAACCTGCAACAGGATATTGAAAACATCTGGATGCGCTTTTTCTATCTCATCAAGCAATACTACTGAATAGGGTTTTCTCCTTACCTTTTCGGTCAACTGCCCTCCTTCTTCGTATCCTACATAACCGGGAGGAGCTCCTACCAGCCTGGAAACGGAGAATTTCTCCATATATTCCGACATATCTATTCGGATCAAGGAGTCTTCTTTGTCAAACAGGTAGATGGCCAGCATTTTGGCAAGCTCTGTTTTACCAACCCCTGTAGGTCCAAGAAATACAAAGGAACCAATGGGTTTTTTGGGATCTTTAAGACCTACCCTTGTCCTTTGAATGGCTTTGGTAAGTTTTTTGATTGCCTCTTCCTGACCTACCACTTTTCCTTTCAGCTCTTCGCCCATATTGAGCAGCTTTGCACCTTCATTCTGGGCAATTCTCCTGGCAGGTATACCGGTCATCATGGCTATCACTTCAGCCACGTTGTCTTCTTCTACAGTATATCTTTTGGTCTTACTTTCTTCTTCCCACTTGGCTTTCGCATTCTCAAGTTGCTCCAGGAGTTTTTTCTCCTTGTCCCTGAGTTGGGCGGCTTCTTCGTATTTCTGGCTTTTGACAACGCGGTTTTTCTCCACCTTGATCTTTTCTACTTCTTCTTCCAGCTTGAGAATATTCTCAGGAACATGGATATTATTGATATGAACCCTTGCTCCGGCCTCATCCAGGATATCTATTGCTTTGTCCGGCAAAAACCTGTCAGAAATATACCTATCGGAAAGGTATACACAAGCCTGAATGGCCTCCGGTGTATAATTTACATTGTGATGATCCTCATACTTGTCCTTAATATTCTCCAGGATTTGAACTGTTTCTTCAGGAGAGGTAGCATCTACCATCACCATCTGAAACCTCCTTGCAAGCGCCCCATCTTTTTCAATGTACTGTCGGTATTCATCCAAGGTGGTGGCACCAATACATTGTATTTCCCCTCTGGCCAATGCCGGTTTGAACATATTGGAAGCATCAAGGGAACCACTTGCTCCTCCTGCACCGACAATGGTATGCAGCTCATCGATAAACAGGATGACATTTGGAGATTTCTCCAACTCGTTCATCACCGCTTTCATTCGTTCTTCAAACTGACCACGGTATTTGGTGCCTGCCACCAAAGATGCCAGATCTAATGTGACCACCCTTTTGTTGAAAAGGACTCTGGAAACTTTCTTTTGTATAATCCGCAAGGCAAGCCCCTCCGCTATGGCAGTCTTTCCCACTCCTGGTTCACCGATAAGGATGGGATTGTTTTTCTTTCTTCTGGAAAGTATCTGCGCCACCCTTTCGATTTCTTTTTCCCTACCTATAATGGGGTCGAGTTTATCTTCTTCCGCCATGCGGGTTAGGTCACGGCCGAAGTTATCCAGGACTGGTGTTCTGGATTTTTCAGCACTACCCTTGGAAGTACCGGAGGCCCCACCAGAGGCTCCGAATAATTTAGATCCTTCTTCATCCGAATCATCGGCTTCTGTACCAGACCTGGGGGATTGATCGGTTTGAAATTCAAGCATTTCTTTGACAGAGTCATAGGTAGCGTCAAATTTTTGTAATATCTGAGTAGCTATGTTGTCCTCATCTCTCAATATAGAAAGCAGCAAATGTTCGGTGCCTATTAGTTGGCTTTTGAAAATTTTAGCCTCCAGGTAGGTAATCTTCAATACTTTCTCAGACTGCCTGGTCAGCGGAATATTGGCCAGATTTTTCACATTGTGATTGGCAGTACCCTTTACTGCCCTCTCTACAGAATTTCTCAATTCATCCAAAGGAACGCCAAGCTTCTTAAGAATGGAAACAGCCACTCCCTCACCTTCACGGATCATTCCTAACAAGAGGTGCTCTGTACCGATGTAATCATGTCCCAATCGCAAAGCTTCTTCGCGGCTGAGGGAGATCACCTCTTTAACTCTGTTTGAAAATTTTGCTTCCATTATATCCTTTGTTATGGTATTATTTCGAATATTTGATTAATGTTATCAAATTTGTTTTAAAAACACAATACTTTTACATATTGTTCAATTAGTTTTTTCTGATCGGTTTAAAATGGTTTCCGCCATTGGTCCTTCACAGAACAACAAATCCACGATGGACAAATTAGGAACAAAGTTTGCGCCAAATATTTGCTGATATTTATGAGGAATGTAAATTTTATCCCTGTCCATCAGCCTTTTAGGGTGAATTAGTCCCCTAATGTCCCTTTCAGGCGCAACGAAATCTTTTTTTTCAATCACCATCAGCCTGACATTCCAACGCAGAAATTTAAGACAAAGTGTCAGTAGTTCCCGATTCAAATCTATTAGAAAAGCATGCTTTTGTAAATATACATGCTCCAGGTCAGAATAAAAATACTCAAAAAAGGGTGCCTTACCATAAGCACTTTGAAGTCCTTTCAAATGGACATTCAGCCATTTTTGATTGTAATCGATTCTAACATCCTTGATTTCCTGTTTTTTTCTGATCCCAAAAACCGGAACACTTAATACTTCCGTTTTATTTGCCAGCAATACTTTCGCTTTATTTACATAAGATTGTCTTAAAATCGGCTCATCAGATGGAATGATTATTTCCTTACTGGCTTTTACCGCTATGAAATAGGATAAGGGCGGCAAATAGAGCGAATCAGAAACAACTACCGGAACGACTTTATTCATTTTCTTCCGTTTGCTGTAAGTTAGGCCTAAGAAACTATTCCGACAAAGGAAAAACGATTTTCCTCAAATAAATTCATTTATTTCACCCATTCCCTCTCTCAATACTTCTATTTGATCAGCTGTACAATCAACGACTGTGGATGCCACATTGTTTCCATAGCCCCCATCAATGACCAGGTCCACCAGATCTTTGAATTTCTCATAAATTAATTCCGGATCTGTACTATATTCTATTACATCGTCTTCATCCCTGATGGAAGTCGTCAGGATGGGCTGTCCCAGTTCCTTCACCAATGTGCGTGGAATACTGTGGTCGGGCACCCTGATTCCTATTGTTTTCTTTTTGTTATTCAGTATTTTAGGTACTTTATTGTTAGCATCCAAAATAAATGTAAATGGTCCGGGCAAGGCTTTCTTCATCATTTTGAAAACAGGAGTACTTAAAGCCCGGGTATATTCAGAAATATTACTCAGATCGTAACATATAAACGAAAAATTCTGCTTTTTGGGTTTAACTCCCTTGATCAAACATATTCTTTCTATGGCTTTTTGATTAAAAATATCGCAGCCCATTCCATAAATGGTGTCGGTGGGATAAATGATCACACCACCCTGTCTCAGGACATCGACTACCTGCTGTATCCTTCTCGGATCGGGGTTTTCAGGATAAATTTTAATAAATGCCGCTGCCATAATATGTTAAAAACGGAAAATCCTATTTATTGGGTTAACTAGTTTTAAATTAAATCAATTAATCGACAAAATAAAAGCCGACCCTCCTTTTTAAGTGGATTTTGTTTTTCCTAAAACCAAGTACCTGATTTAATAGTATATTTGTGGCACAATCAGGTTCCTTATACCAAATCAATGATTTGATAATCATAAGTCAGAAATTTAAAAAAAAATATGCTTAAGGATAAAAAAAAGAAATACTTATTGGTGGGATTGGTGGCGTTTTCCGTTTTATTAACCTCTTTGAGCTTTTATTTTTACCAGGCTTTTTTCTCTCCCAATACGATGGTGGACAGGGAAGAGCCCGAGGTGCTGGAGATTTATTCCGGCAGTTCCTTCAGTCAGGTACTTGATAGTTTAATTGCCAGGGACATCATCAACGAGGTGGTGACTTTCAGCTTTGTTGCCAAAATAATGAAATATCAGGAAGCTGTCAAACCTGGCCGTTATACCATTCAGCCAAAAATGTCCAACCGCGAATTGGTGACTTTGCTTCGCTCAGGACGACAAAGTCCGGTCAATATCACATTCAACAATATCAGGCTTCCTGAGGAGCTGGCAGAGAAAATCACTACCAATCTGGAAATGGACAAAGCTTCCTTTCTGGCCTTGCTGGAGGACAAGACATTCATTGAGAAATATGGCTTTGATACCACCAATGTCATGACCATGTTCATTCCCAATACCTATGAGGTGTATTGGAACCTGGACCCCATAGACTTATTTGACCGGATGTACAGGGAATACGAAAAATTCTGGACTGAAGAAAGAAAGGAAAAGGCCGAAAAGTTACAAATGAGCCCAACCGAAGTAGCCACGCTGGCCTCGATCGTCCAGGCAGAAACGAACAAATCTGATGAAAGGCCGCTGGTAGCTGGTGTATATATCAACCGACTGGAAAGAAACATTCCCCTACAAGCCGACCCCACCTTGCTGTTTGCCTTGGGCGATTTCAGTATCAGGCGTGTATTGAACGTACATAAGGAAGTAGAAAGCCCTTATAATACCTATAAATATGCCGGTCTCCCACCCGGACCGATCAATTTGCCGGAGATCAGATCCCTTGATGCT
The DNA here is from genome assembly GCF_011290685.1 of Cyclobacterium plantarum. Lineage (GTDB taxonomy): Bacteria > Bacteroidota > Bacteroidia > Cytophagales > Cyclobacteriaceae > Cyclobacterium > Cyclobacterium plantarum. The sequence continues at coordinate 755,552 of NZ_JAANYN010000001.1, read as the reverse complement.
GTTCTAAATTACACGGACCACAATTACCTGTATTTCTGCGCCAAAGCGGATTTTTCAGGTTACCATGCCTTTGCCACCAATTTACGGGATCACATGATCAATGCCCGAAAATATCAAAATGCTTTAAACGCCTCGAAAATCTATAGATAATGTTTACACACGAACACCAACTCAGGGTAAGGTATGCAGAAACAGATCAAATGGGATATGTGTACTATGGCAACTATGCCGCCTACTACGAAGTTGCCAGGGTGGAGGCACTGCGCAATGTTGGGTTTTCTTACAAAGAAATGGAGGCTACCGGCGTCATGATGCCGGTACTGGAAAACCACAGCCGGTTTTTGCTGCCGGGAAAGTATGACGAGCTTTTGACCATCAGGGTTAGCATCAGGGAAATGCCCGGAGTGAGAATTCGTTTTCACTATGAAATATTTTCTGAGCAGGGAGTGCTTATTCATACCGGAGAAACCTTGCTTACCTTTTTGCGAACGGACAATCACAAACCCTGCCGGCCTCCGCAAAAGTTCATGGCTCTTATCCGGCCCTATTTTGAACCCTCTCCTAAGGCATCGATGTGAAAAAGCGGATAAATCATCTTAAACTCAGGTTGCACCAACAGGCTTTGCGCTTAAAGCCAATTCACTTTGGCAATCCGGATCAAAACCTCTATGATGTGGGGAAAATATTCCTGCACCACATTCAAAAAGATGATGTATTTGAAAGGGCCAGTGCGATGGCTTTTAATTTTACGGTAGCCATGTTTCCTTTGCTGCTTTTCCTACTAAACACCATACCCTTTATTCAATTTTTTATTCCTGAAGTAACCACGGCCAATATCCTGATATTTGTCAGGGATATTTTGCCAGATAACATTTACGATGAAGCTGCTCCCACAATAATGGATATTGTAAGTAAGCCCCGGCAAAGTTTGTTGTCTTTGGGTTTTTTTCTGGCACTTTACCTATCCACCAATGGAGTGATATCCATGATGAATGCTTTTAATGCGGTATATAGAACGCGGGAAAACCGTGGCTTTTTCCGCACCCGCATGGTGGCGGTCAGTATCGTTGTGGTTTTGGTCCTGAGTATTTGCGGGGCCGTACTGGTGATGTTGGTAGGAAGCAATCTTTTGTATCGCTTTTCGGAATTTGAATTTGTGAGCAATTCCATTTATTATTACTCGCTGGCTTCGTTCAGGTTTTTCGTTCTTTTGCTACTTTTTATAATAGCCACAGCATATATCTTCCGTTTTGCTCCAGCGGTTCATGACAAATGGAAGTTTTTTTCAACAGGTTCGGTTGTCGCTGGTGCATTGATTACCCTGGGATTTTTTCTGTTTACTTTTTACTTAAATAACTTCTCTACTTACAACAAGCTTTATGGTTCCATTGGAACCATGATTGCGGTAATGCTGTGGTTGTGGATTACCTCCATATTGGTATTGGTAGGTTTTGAGATCAACGTAAGTCTGGACAAGGCACGGGATAGAAAAATGCGAAAAAAGCAGGCGGTTCAAAACCAATAAATTAGGCATTTTTCATACATTTTACTGGCATTAGATTTGAATAATTTGGAAATAGGTCTACCTTTGCAAACCGAAACACATCAAATGAGTGTTTTGGGATTATTGAACGTCGGAAATCAGTAAGACTTGATCTGTTAACTGTAACGACAAAGAAAAAAAGAACCATTAAGAGGAGTGGCAGAGTGGTCGATTGCGGCGGTCTTGAAAACCGTTGTACCGCGAGGTACCGGGGGTTCGAATCCCTCCTCCTCTGCACAAAAATAGCCAAGCTGATTGCTTGGCTATTTTCATTTCGAGTCGCCGGGAGTCGCCTTGCAGCCTGGTAAATCGCTAAAATACTCCATTCGGGACGAATTTTTAACGCTCGGGCCCATGAATCGACACGATCCCAATCCACCCCAACCTAATCTGGTACTTGCCTGCCAGTAGGCAAGGTTTACGCTTCCGCTCGGGCTAGTCCCGCCTACCCGGCCCAAAACGCTTGCCTTGTCCTCCATCGTCTCGGATAAATTCACTGGATATACCGGAAGAAATGGACCCCAGAATAATGCGTTAGCAGGAAGGTTAAACTGTCTCTAAATGCGTTAAACCCCTACTATTCTGGCAAAAGAGAATTCCACACACTCGTATATCACCATTCCAGCTTAAGGCATAGCAGTGATTCCCGGAAAAATATGCCCTGTAGTCGTTGTATGTAAATGGCATTTGGCGAAATATTGAATGACCCGGTGTGCCTCAAGGAATGCTGCCGGAAACACACGAGAAGTCGAACGCTAACGACTGGGAAAGATAGGCCATGCATCAGGTGTTGGTAAGCGATCGGATTATGGGATTTGCTTTCAACGTGGTTTCCTAACGCAACGAACAAACATCTGAAAAAAGGCACCCCCTCCGTATAATCTATGCTTTTTTCCGTCGGAAATCATGCAAAATAAATATTATTGAGTACATTTAAAGAAGGTTGGGAAAAACCAGGAAAAAAGGACTCCACAAACGCCTCCCGCACCCTGGCTTGGTGCTTTTGGCAGGGTTCAATTATAATTCTTACGCAAATAGTCTGCGAAAGCTAATGGTTTATCCACTCATTGCGGCAAATGATATTTTCAAAAAGTAGAAAATAAAAAACATTATTAAATAGGCGGAATCCAAAACGCCAATTTTGAACCAGAGTAGGAAAATTAAATTTTATTCGAAGCTTGGGAAAACTAATTATGTACCCCCTATGCATCATTTACTTAAACGTACACTTTAATGCTAACCACAAAAAAATTCAAGGAAATGCTCGACCAAGGCAGAACGTTAAAGCATGCCCCGGAGGACGAAGACGCTCTCGGCCCTCTTAAACAATTGACAGGCGTTTGGACAAATGTCCCAAATCTACCCGGTCATGGTTGGAACATGATCGCGCTTCCCTTCATTAAGGATGGGTCTTCGCTTAACTACAGGCTGCTGCTTAATCAATACAATGAAAAACACCAGTTTGGTTTGGTGGATAAGGGAGTTCCAAATAGAGGCATAGACCTCAACGAACCTGAAAACACGGATCAGTTCGTAGCCACGCTGGATTACGATCAGTCTATCACCCAAATCGCGGCTATGGACTTTCCGGAAAGTGGGGAAGCAGGCCCCCCTAACCTACCCATACACCATGAGCCCGGCTTATTTTTACACATGACGAACCTGGCTACTACTGGTTACGACATCGCAAGACTTGGTGCTATCCCACATGGCAATTCAATGTTGGCTTTGGGAAAGGCACGAACGATTGATGGTGCCCCGACAATTCCTCAGGAAAGCGGATTACCGGTAGGTTTCAAAAAGCTCGATAACCCTTACCTGGCTCCGTATAAGCATTTTCATGAAAATCTTTTTAAGGGAGTTTTCGACCCTACCATTCCGAACGACTTGCTTAACAAAGCCAATCAGGGTGTCACTATTGTAAAAACCACCGAGCTGATGTTTGATTCCACTATTGACTCCGGTGGTATTTCCAGTATTCCTTTTATTAAAAAGCAGGCAGACGCCACCAAGTTGAATGCTACGTTTTGGATACAGGAATTAGCCGACAAGGATTCGAACGGCGATCCGGTTTTAAGGCTTCAGTATACCCAGAGGGTCATTCTCAACTTCTTTGGTATTGAATGGCCACATGTCAGCATCAATACCTTACAAAAGGTAGTATAATCACCAGTATTTTTATAAACCCAAATCATAAAAAATGGCACACTTTAAAGTTAAGCATCTAAAACATCCTGAAGGTCACCAGGTACCAAAAAAAGCCCCCGTGGTAATTGTAGGAGCCGGTATGGCGGGTCTATATACGGCATGGCGGTTAATCAACGAGAAAGGCTATTCACCTGACGAAATCGTAATTCTTGAAAAACTTAATCGTACCGGAGGTAGACTAGACTCTGACCTGATCAAGTTTGAGGGTGCCACTGTCAAAGAGGAGGAAGGCGGCATGCGCTTTACTTTTGACAGTATGGATAACCTGATGGCGCTGTTTATGACATTGCCAACAGCTGATGAGAGCGGTAAACCCAATCCGGGAGAGGAGCTTATCGCCAGACAGATCGTTCCTTTTCCCATGCAAAGTGGGGGGAACAATAAATTGTACTTCAGAGGGGTTCCCTTTAAACAAAACGAAGCGAATAGTCTCTGGCCACAACTATACAATCTTACCGAGCAGGAAATTGCCCTGAGCCCCTCAGAGATTATCAATATTGTTTATAATCAGATACTGGCTGCAAATCCCGATTTTACAGCCAAATACCCCAAAGCCGAAGATCGCAAGGGGCCGGACTATTGGCAAGATTTCCGCATCGGCTGCCAATGGGAGGGAGTGACCATGAAAGACTGGTCACTATGGAATCTTTTCGCTGAAATGGGCTATAGCAATGAAGCCATTAATATGGTGTATCAATCATCCGGATTCAATGGCACATTCCTCTCTCAAATGAATGGCGGAGTTGCCTACCAATTGCTGAAAGAATTTCCGGCCGATCCACAATTTCGCACCTTGAGTGAAGGCTTCAGCACATTACCCAATGCCCTGGCAGCGCAAATAGGCAAAAAATCCATATTCCTGAATACGACCGTTACCAGTCTGATCCAATCTGGAAAGGAGGGCTATGAGCTTAATTACACGATCACCAATAAACACTGTGAGGAGGAAAAAAGGGGTCAAATACATGGAGAAAAGGTGATCCTGGCGCTACCCAGGCTGGCATTGGAGACGCTATTCATCAGATCTGATGCTTTCAATGTGCTGAATAAAAGCAAGTCAGATAAATTGTGGAATACGCTTCAAACAGCCTCTAACCAACCTTTACTCAAGATCAATTTGTATTACCCAAAGGCCTGGTGGTGTAATGAGACGCTGGTTGGAAAAGGAGCTATCGACTTCGGTCCTAATTTTGCCGATTTGCCAGTTGGTTCTATTTATCCATTCTATGCGGTGAATGATGCCTTGGCTGCTGCCCTGGAATATCAGCAATACATGACCGAACACAATCAACCAATTCCGGAAGATATTCAGAAAAAAGTTGATGAAATCAATAACAGTAAATCTGAAAAACCGGCAGCTCTGACCATTTACTGCGATTATCTGAATATCAATTACTGGTTGGCATTACAAAAAAATGGACCACTTTTCACTTCGGATCTGCAGGAGAAAGAAAACGATAAAGAGAATCAGGTAGTTTTTGCCGCTTCGCAGAAGGTGGTGGAAAAGGCGACTGAGTATTTCAAGAAAGTATTCAATGTGACCTACATACCTCAGCCTATCTTGACCAGTGCCCGTATCTGGGCCGGAAGTACGGTTATAGATAAAGAAGCCAGCGAAAGATTTGGATACGGTGTTCACCAATGGGCTTTGCACGCAGAAGACGACAAAACTCAGGAAATACTCATTGAACCATTACCGAACTTATATACCTGCAATGAAGCCTATTCAGATTATCAGGGCTGGGTAGAAGGTTCGCTGCGTTCGGCCAACCTCATGCTGAATAAATGGGGATTGAATGCATACAGCGACGTATTCCAGGATAAAACAGGGAAGACACCAGAAGAAGCCGTAAGTAAGTTCTACAAAAAGAACAGCCTTGAGCAAATAAAAACGTATATCGATCCGAATTTTCAAGAGTTCGAAGAAATCGCTCCGTCAAAAGCTCGCGAAAATATTCGGCAAAAGCTCAAATCAGATGGCGTTTCACATGGCATTACATTGACGCATTACGACTTACCTTAAGCACCATGATACGGTCTCGGCAATAGGTCATTTACTGATTACCGGAACGCTCCTGCTGGCCGACCAGACATCTGGTCAGGAGCAATAGCGGGTCCCTGGGACCGTATCATTTTTTATCACTTTATAACCAAATCATCAACATGAAAACTGAAATGACAGTGGCGGGTTACCTAAAATCCCGCATGGAAGAGCTTGGAATAGCGTATATGTTTGGTGTGGCAGGAAATTATACCGCACCATTACTCGACACCATTCTTTCCGATAGCGATTCTCCAATCAAAATAATCAATAACTCCAATGAAATTACTGCAGGATTTGCTGCCGATGGCTACGCGCGTGTAAAAGGAAAGCCAAGTGCTCTATATGTTACCTATAGCGTAGGTCCGTTCACTGGACTCAATACGATTGCAGGCAGCTTCGTAGAAAAAGTACCAATCTTGATGATCAATGGAGCGCCTACGAATAAGGAAGACAGTAATGAGAAAAATGTGGGGCTTTTGTACTCACATACTACCGGCTACGAATTTATCGACATTCACATGTTCAGACCGATAACTGTGGCTGCGGAGCGCATCACCAACGCTGCCCAGGCACCTTTTCAAATAGACTCGGTACTAACGGCATTGCTTACGCACGGCCGACCCGTTTACCTGGAAGTGACGGAAGACGTGTGGCGTGCGCCGTGTAATGCACCGGAAGGATCATTGAGCTCAGGAAAAGGACGTGTCGTGACTGTAAGTGAAGTGAGCAACGCCATAGCAGCTGCAATGAAGTTGATCAGGTGCAGGCCAAAATCAATATTCTGGGCTGGAATTGAATTGCAACGCCTGGGCTTGCAAGAAGAATTCCTTGAACTTCTTCAGGTAACCAACGATCAACATGCCCAGCCTAATGAGCGGATTCACTTTGTCACCTCAGCCCTAGGCAAGTCATGTATCGCGGAAGATAATCCGTTTTTTGACGGCTGTGTTACCTTAACAAAGGATCAAATCAATGAATTAGTCGGCGATGACGGGGTGATCATCGGCATCGGTGCCTGGACCGTTGGCAAGGACACGGAAAACCAAAACATCAGGAGTGACAGAACCATTATGGCAGCCCACGATGGGGTGTTTGTAGGGTCAGAGTTTTTCCCAATGGTGGATTTAAAAACGTTTATCCTAGAGCTCACTGAGGCATTTAAAACTGCGCATAAACTGAATTTGAAGGGCATCCATCCGGCGCTAAAGCGGCTGGCCCTGGTTGAGACGAGCGATAAGGGCATGGGCTATACACCGTTTTTTAAAGAATTGGAGAGCTATATCAAAAAGGAAAAAGACACCGTACTTGTCGTAGATGCCGGATTTCCCCTGATCGGAGCACAAGGTGTAAAAATTCCTGAAAGAAACGGCTTTGTGGCCCAGGCTGCCTGGTTGGCGATCGGCTACTCCGTACCGGCGGCTACAGGAATAAAGTTTGCCGTACCTAACAAGCGCGTGATGGTAGCCGTGGGAGATGGTGCCTTTCATGAGACCTGCCAGGCTGTCGCAGAACACCATGCAAACGGTCACAATACCGTTGTGTTCGTATTGGTAAACGGGATTTATGGGATCGAACAATACCTGGTTAACCCTAACCCGTTTAGAAAGCCTCCGGTCGATTACTCCGACAAGTTATTGGATACCAATTATAAGTACAATGAAATTCCACGATGGAACTACAGTAAAATACCCGATGCGATGGGTGGTATTGGCAGAAAAGCAGGTACAGTAGACGAGCTACGGACTGTACTTGAGGAGATCAGGAAGACGCCCAATGAGAATTTTGTCGTAGAAGTCAGCATCCCCTCCAAAGATACTCCTGAGGTCTTATGGCCCCATCTGACTGGCGCAATCGGAGAAGACGAGACAGAAAACCCCAATTGGCCACCAGAATCTAAGTTTTAGTCTTTGATCTTTTGATAGTTGTAAGTCTTGGTCAAAAGTTTAACCGGATTTATTCAATTGGATTCGCAGTGAATTTGTAAATCGCAAATAATCAGGAAGTTTGACAGATGAGAAAACCGTATGAGCAGTCTATTTTGATCACACAATTTATCGCCTGTGATGAAACTCACAATCGGCAAAATCTATTAGAACCGGATAAGTAAATACCCAACTCTCTGATTAAAAGCAATTTACTACTAGATTTTCAAATAAAAATCTTTTTCCCTATTAAAAATATCATTAAATTAAGAAATTCTTTTTTTGGTTGAAACCATGAAATCTAGCACTGCCAAAACTTTACAAAGAACGAAGGCTATTTAGCACGCAAGATTTCACTTGCAGGAGGGTAGTTGGGCATGGCAACTAAAAAACGATTGCAAATGCATTAGATTTCAATTTGAAATTACGCAAATAATGACACGAAATACCTATCCGTTTATCAGGTTTTGGATTTGCGCCATGGCCTTCCTGCTCAACAGCAACTGCGACACCCCTCCGCCCGGTTGTCCCCACTGTTCTGATGATTTACAGCTCCCGTCCATCTTGCCGGAAGAAGTCCCTTTCCGCGTGCTACAGGTGAAATGGAATGCCCTGAATGGAGCCCCTTCCATTGATGATCCTTCGCTGCTTTGCGAGGAAACCTTTGGCGAGGTACTGCTAAACCGGCACCTGAGGGCAGGCCTTTGCAACTGGACACAGTGTAAGATCCTGTTGGGACCCGTTATCGGTTCGACCGCTCATTTCGGATTGTTCGACGATCCGGACCTCTCCGCTGGGGCAGCAGGGGACGTCGTGGTGAACAATACCGCACTAACGCCGGAACTTGAAGAACTGGCCATCCTATGCGACAACCACTGGAATATGCAGCCTACCGGGGTAACTGGTCTCGCTGTTCGGTCCTTTGTGAATGCCGATGGCACAGACAGCCCGATCAACGGTATCGCATTTGCCAATTCCGGAACCCGGCCTTTTTTCGCAATCGGCGACCTTGAATTTTTTCCTAACGCACTTGGAGACGTTCACAGAAATACGGAACGGGTGCTGGCCCACGAACTGGGACACGTTCTCGGACTCTGCCATGCAAATGGAGATAATGGGGTAGCTTGCAACAGCGGCTTTCTCGATTTTAACGATTTTGGCAACCTGATGTCCGGTGCCGGTAGTTCGGCCTCGAGTCGAACACTGGAAGTTGAGCAATGTGATATTGCCCGCACCCGATATGCGCATCTTTTCTTTCCGTTGGCCGATATGCAAAACCGCATTGTATCCCTGTTGGACGAAAGGGGGGAACGCTTTGCCGCAGCCGATAAATCCGTTGACCTGTACAAAACAATGGTGTTCAACCGGCTGTCCGAAGCGGGCGAGTTGATCTTTCTTATCGGAACGAATGGGCTGTTTACCGAGCGCAAAAACGACTATTGGGTGCTGCTGGACCTGGACAATAACGTGCAAACCGGACTGCATGGTGAGAGGATCGTTCCCGGCAGCGATCAGCAAGGCGTAGACCTGGCCCTACAGGTAGAAGTAGGCGATAGCGGCAAGCGCAGCAAATCCACACTGTATACCGCCGGATCAAGCGCATTTCGGCCGCAGTCACTGGCACCGGGGCTGTTGACCACAACGCTTGTCAGCAGCGATCTGTACACCTCTTCAGCTGAAGGCTGCCAACGCGTTCCGGTATTTCAGGAAATCGAGATCAACCTTTCCCGGGAAGCATTGATGAGATTTAGTGATACCCGGCAAGTTGATCTTTCATTTGCCAATGGCCTGAAGTTACAGACCATCTCGATCGGAACCGCATTAAACGGTGAAAAAGTGATGGATAAATCCCCCGAGCGGCCGCGGGCGATTTTCTTGCAATAGCTTTAATCCTTTGGAGATGCCAGGATGCCTGGCTCCTTTACCTGGGTTCCTTTGCCATTTTCAAAATGTGACCTGACAATTACTGTTTTAAGGTTTGAAAATTTATCATTCCATATATTCCGGGAGCTGCAGAGACACTAAAGCCAGGGGCCTGACAACAAAATTATAGAAGGCTTCTTGTTGGGAACCCATTTTTTTTTGAACGGGCATAGCAAATCCTTGGCGGGTAAATGGGTGCTCCTCTCTTTGCCTGAATCATGGTTCATAACCGGGGTTTGTTCTCCATAATGAAATAACGCTGATTACAAGAACTTCACTTTATCTTCTTTATGGGTAGGCTTACTGCTCTCCAAAAAAGAATTTTTTGGAGATAACCCAGTTTTCGAATATTAACATTTCTATAGGGATAAATTCTGTTCCTGGAAATATTGTTGAAAATTAATGCCACAATAAAAAGTATGACCACTCCGGACAATACCGGATAAATCACATAAAAAAAGCTCATTCCCTTAATTTCTGATGACCCTATATTTGCTATCAAGGCTATTGCTCCTCCCGGGGGATGTAATGTTTTGGTGTATTGCATGGCCAAAATAGATAGGGAAACTGCTAAAGCAGGGGACAACCAAAGGAAATCACTTGAATTAAATAACTTGTAAATGGACACCCCTATAATTGCAGAGATAAGGCTTCCAAAGATCATGTTTCTGGGCTGGGCCAGGGGACTATTGGTAGCTCCAAAAAGCAGTACAGAAGTTGCACCAAAGGCACCGATTAGAAATAGCAAATCCTGACTATCACCATTTTTGAACAAGATTTGTAATAGACCAATAACACTTAGCGCAAGCAAAGAGCCAAAAAAAGCCCATAGATTGTCTATCGGGTTATGGCTGGTTTCTTTGTAAATAATATAACGAGCTTTTCGTAATCTTTTTTTAATTTTTTTTGAAGACATATGTAGGATTAATTGGCATGCAAAATTAAAAAAATCAGAAGAAACTCCGCTCCTCATCTGAAATGAAGTCAGGATTGGGAGAGCAAACGGCGCTCATCAGCATTCAAATGATAGGCATTTTAAAAAAACTACAATGGATAAGTGGTAAAACACCAAATAAACCCGGTGTTTATTGATTGCTTACGGTAAGCCCCTCATGGTAAAATTCAATTGCCTCCACCGCTATTTCATCGGCATCTGATTTCAAATCAGAAGAAGTAATTTTGACAGGGAAAGCCTTGTCAAGGGTCCATGTCATCGTTGGAATACCATTCCCATCACAAAGTTTGATGATTAGGGTTTTGCGTTCAATGGTATTCATCTTGACCTTTTTGAACCAATCCCAAAATTGGTGGTCACTCTTAAAAATGCCCTTCTTTAAAGTCACACAGCCATACTTAATCATTCCTGGCATTTTGATATGGGAAAATACCGGATTATTGCCATGTCTGTATTCCATTCGTTGTGGTTCTGTATCCAAACCGCTTACCTCCTGAAAGGGAACGGCTGCTCCGGTTCCAAAGTCTACTTCAAAGAAAAACCTGGGTAAAGGCCATATGTTGTTTTCTGCTTCTTTCGCCATGGTTTTTTAAAATTACGGCATTTTTTTAATTGATTGATAACATGAAGGGTGGGGGCGTAAAAAACAGCTATGCATCCAGGTCCAACCGCACAAAAGCCAATTCGTCATTGACATTAAGATAAAGCCATACTTTTCCGTCTTTCATAAAAGGTTTTTGGGGTATGGGAGTCGAAAAAAGTTTACCAATACCATCTGCTACCTCTGCCTCTTTGGTCACTTCAAAAGAATCATTGAGAATACTGACAAACACTTTGTGGTCATTCATTTCTGGCAGGCCATTATCATTCATCTTTGGTTGCCCTATTATTGACATCCTAACATACTGGTTATTGGTTGAATCTCTCATCAAGGGTAGAAATGTGACTTCTTTCCCTATCTCTATTTTCCGAATGTTAAATTCCTCTCTTGAATTGACCTCTCTGGTATAGGTACCTGATTTTTCTGATGCCGTTAGTGTTGGTAGGCAGGCATAATACTTCAGGTTTTCCTCCACTAAATCATATACTGCTATGTTGCTAAACACCGGATTTGTGATTACGAGTTTATTTCCCAATCGAACAATTTCTGAATTTTGGGGAGAAACGGATGCACCTCTTCCTTGCTGGTACCTCACCGTAAAATCTATGGCCTTCTCAAATTCATTTAGTTTTACTTTTCTTAAAACATCTGTTTCCTCGTTTAAGATCGCAAAAAATATTTCTCCGGTATCATGATTCTCAACCAGGCCAAAAATTATATTATAATCACTAGTAGGGATAATTTTCGAGGTGAATTGTTCGCGTTTTACTAATTCATCCCCTTTAAAATTACGTCCTATTAAAAGATACTCTTTCAGTTTTTGCTTTTCAATGTTGAAAATACTTGTGGAAAAATGACTCGTCAAGATCAAATTATTGTTGACATCCGAACTTACCCCATACACATAATCTCCAAATGCATTGGGTCCATCCACGTCAAAATCCATCTTTTCTTCAAACTTCAACGTTTCCAGGTTTATTCTTTCCAGGTAAGGACTTGTCCCACCAGAATTAAAAAGGTGCTTTCCATCGTTGCTGAGACCCGAAAAATAAATTCCAGATTTGAGGTTAATAAAATCCTCTCCGGTATCAATCAGGACCGTATCAATGAATATATCTATTCCCTCCACCTGATCAGTTCTTGAAGATGGAGTACTACAGGCATTCAATACCCCGATTATCAATAATACAGTGAAATGGTTTTTCATGTTCCTAATCTTGAACTAAAAAAGCAAATAAACAAATTTAATCCTATAAAATCCCGATTCAACAGTTTGATATTCAGCCATTATTTCACATGCTGATTAGTAGACCTAAAGAGATTATTATAGAGGTATGGCTAAACTTTTAATGGCCTTTTAGAAGTTATTCAAGAGACCGATAAAACGAAGTAAAACGGGGGCAAACTTTTCCTATATGATCCCACGGGGCATATACTCCCTGCTCATTCGTTGATTGGGTTCAAGAGTATATGCTGACTACCTCCTGAACATAGTTGGCAACCCTTCCTACCGGCGCAATACAGACACCTTTGGCCGATCACAGGCATAGACACATCGTTTTTTTTACCGATTCATTCGATTAAAGCAAGTAATTGACTACATTAAACACATGAAATCGAGCATGACGCATGCGACATACGGAGGGATGCCCCGATAGCTATCGGAGTAATCATGTGAAGATTCCCTGTCTGCAGACAGGCAGGCATCTGATCACTTAGAAACAAATATATGAACTAGATGAATCCCGTATGGCACAAATGACCTGAGGAGGCATGATGTATAACCTGCGGGATGCTTCCCAAAATGAACCGGGCGGGGCACAAGTCCGCCATAATACAACGACAAGCAAATGAAAATAAAAAGGATTATTCCGGTGGTATGTTTACTCGCATTCGGGTTATTGGCGGGTAGGGGGAAATCTGTTGCCCAAAATGCTAATCTGATTGATCCGGAGGTCGAAACAGCCCGCACCGAAGCCTACGAAAGCCAACTGAAAAATTACCTGCAACATTTTCTGGTGGAGGAGTATGAAGCCCGGGCAGCCAAGCAGTGGAACCGGGATTACAGCAGTCCTGCGGCCCTCGAACGAAGCGTCAGCCCCAATCGCAGGCGATGGGAAGAAGTGCTGCGCCCTCCCATACTCTCCAAGACCGGACCGCTGGAAAGCAAACCGCATCCCCTGGGAGAAATACAGGCCGAATGGCTTACCCTTCCCCTGGGCCTGCTAACAGCAGAAGCAGTACTTGCCTTCCCCGAAGGCGCAGGAAAAGAGCAGCCGGTTCCGCTGATCATTGTGCAGCACGGCATCGGCAGCACACCGGAAACACCTTTTTCCACCGGGGCCTACCATGAGTACGCTAAGGGATTGCTCGATGCCGGATTTGCCGTACTCCTGCCGATGAACTTACGCTCCGTGGAAAGGCGCAATAATGTGGAGCGTTTCGCCCGCCTCGCAGGTACCAGTTTGCCGGGGATAGAGTTGGTTCGGGTCCAGCACCTGTTGGACGTTGTACTCGCGGATCCGCGGGTGGATGCGGACCGGGTCGGGATGTGGGGCGTTTCCCTGGGAGGAATGGCTACCATGTTCTGGATGCCCCTTGAACCCCGGATAAAAGCAGGTGTGGTATCGGCCTGGTTCAATCAACGAAGAAATAAGATGGCAGTGCCGGATGAGCGCTATTCGAGCTTTTCACCCCGGGAAGAGCATGCCTTTTTCAACGGCTGGCTGACGGAATTTTCCGATGACGACCTTGTTTCCCTGATAGCACCCCGGCCACTGATGATTCAACACGGAAAAAACGATAACATCGCCCATTGGCCACAGGTAGTCGAGGAGTACGAAGAAGCAGCGATTCACTACAAGCTCCTAAAAATACCCGAAAAGATAACTTTGGTCTTGCATGAAGGAGGTCATGAGGCGATAGTGGAGGAAGGGGTGCAGTTTCTGACCGACTGGCTGACAGTATCGGGCAAGGAAAAGTAAGGTACTGTACCGGTACCCGTACCCAAAAAATAATTAACGTAAAGCTGCTGGCAACGCAGGCGCTGCATAAAGCGCCTAATCGTGCAGGTCATGATTCAGTTTTACTTAGTACTAAAAAATTTTATTTCAAAAAAATTATTGATACCAATACCATGAATCGATTTTTTCTAACGCTTACCCTGTTTGCATTGCTTCAAGCCGAAGTAGCTGCCCAAAACCAATCCCTCAAAGTCATCAGCTACAATATCTGGAATGGATTTGACTGGGGTAAGGATACCCTAAGGCAAGCGGCCATGGTCCGATGGCTGCAGGAACAGGATGCCGATGTCATCGGCTTTCAGGAACTCAATGCCTTTAGCCCGGAGAAATTTGCCAACCTGGCCCGTCAATGGGGACACCCCTATACACTGCTATTGAAAGAAGAGGGCTATCCCATAGGCATCAGTTCGAAAACACCGCTGCAACTCAAAAGCCGCATGCTGGGAGGATTTTGGCACGGCATGCTGCATGCCAGAACACGCGACATAGACTTTCTGGTCGTCCACCTCAGTCCCCATGATTGGCAGTTCAGGCGATCGGAAGCCGAAATTATTTCCACTTATATCGAAAATGTGCTGATCAAAAACCGGCAGGAACGGTTTATGGTGCTGGGGGATTTTAATTCCCACTCCCCTTTTGATGCCGAATTTGACCGGGCCCATCCGGAAACCCTTAGACGAAACCAGGAAAGCGATAGCCTGCGCCATGCAGAGAAGGGCCAGGCTGCCTACCAAACCCTTCGCAGCGGGAGCTTTGATTACAGCGTGATGTCCAGGTTTCTGTCCCTTCCACTGATCGATGTGGTACAGGCCCATACAGCGGAAGACCGGAAGTCCTCCTTCCCTACTCCCTTAATCACACCGGAACTATCACCCGACCAACGTGCCGCCTACAAGCAACGCATCGATTATATCCTGGTAAGCCCCTGGTTTGAATTTCGCTGCAGCCAGGCAGCGGTGATCAACACCGGCACCCCGGACCGGCTATCCGATCACTACCCGGTAGTCGCTTCCTTTAACTGGTAGGAATGAACAGGTCTCTGATCAGGCCAGTTTCTCTTTAAAGAATGCGATGGTCCGTCCCCAGGCCAGCTTGGCAGCAGCTTCGTCGTAGCGGGGCGTGGAATGGTTGTGGAAGCCGTGGTTTACCTCCGGGTACATAAAGGCCTGGTATGCTTTGTCATGGGCCTTCAGCTCCTTCTCGTAATCCGGCCAGCCGGCATTTACCCGGGTGTCCAGTCCCGCAAAGTGCAGCATGAGCGGCGCCTTGATCTGGGGCACCTCTTCTGCCGTGGGCTGTCCGCCATAAAAGGGCACAGCCGCACCCAGGTCGGGAACCCTTACGGCCATCATATTGGATATCCAGCCGCCAAAGCAGAAGCCCACCACACCGGCTTTTCCGGTACAATGTTCGTGGTTTTTCAGGGTTTCATAACCGGCAATAAAATCCTGCAGCATGTCTTCCCGATCCCGTTTGGACTGCATGGTACGGCCTTCATCATCCGAACCCGGATATCCGCCAAAGGGGGTCAGCGCATCCGGCGCAAAGGCGATAAAGCCATCCAGGGCCGCCTGATGGGCCGTATCTTCAATATAGGGATTCAGCCCGCGGTTTTCGTGTACTACCAGTATGCCCGGCAGCGGTCCGCTTTGGTCTTTGGGACGGGTCAGCAAGCCCTTCATGGTACCTGCCCCTTTGGGCGAGTCGTAGGTAATGTATTCCGAGATCAGCCGGGGATCGTCTTGTGTATAGCGCCGGGCAGCGGCATAATTGGGCATCAGGTAGCCCATAATGGCCGATACGGTGAGCCCGCCTACGGCAAATTTGGACAGGCGCTGTACAAAATCCCGGCGCTCTATGCGGCTATGGGCATAATCATCATACAGGTCAAATACTTCCTGGTCCAGGTCTTTTTTGTTGATTGGTTTCATGGGTAAAAAGGATTAGTAGTAAATGTATAAGTTACTGGATTTTTTGGAAGAATTGGGAAAAAGATTTGAAACTTTCTTAAACTAGTAAACTCCGTTGTGATTTTTGTAAGATTTTTGGGAAAAATCCTTTCAGTCGATAATTATTTCTAAATTACCCTATTCTTCTTAAAATTCTCCGCTTGTTCGAAGATATCCTGATAAACTTCATCTCTTTCTACTGGCGGATAACCGTGTTCATCCAATAGAATTATCAGTCCTACTTTTAAAGCAGATTTTATATCTTCCCGTTTACTCCAATCAGGATATCTAGCTTGTGAATCCACTAATTCTTTAACCTTTTGGGCTAAAACAATAAGTTTTTCTTCGGGATATCTAAAGTCATACTTAATGCACAAATCTTTCAAAATATCATAAAAAGCTTTTTCTTCAAAGTCAATTCCTAACTCGTCTCCAGCTGAAAATTCGTTCTGAACTTCCCAAATCAAATTGGTCAAATGCTCAGCCATTTCTTCATAAACTTCGCTTCTTAAGACGTCATCCTCTTTTCGTTCATTGTAGCGTTCTACCAAGGTTTGCATTTTCTTTGAGAAGTCAACTCCTTTTACTTTGTTGACTTTCTTAATTTTTCCGATGGCTTTGGCCAAAAGTTGTTGAAGCAATTTGATCTTGGTGTGTGGTAATTTGATTTTGTCAATTTTCGCCAAATAATCTTCATCAAAAAGATCTTGTTCGCTTTGGTTTTCGTCTCCAAGTTTGAAAATCTCCTGAACACCGTCACTTTCCAATGCGTCTTTTATCATTTCACGCACTTTGGCGTTCATTTGAGCAGTGTCTGGTGCAACGCCAATAGTAAGTTTGAATACTATAGAGCGAACGGCTAAATAGAAGTGGGTATAATCTCTTTCTTCTTGAGTTAGGTGTTCACTTCCTGCACAAATATCATATGCCGCTTTCAAGCGTTTTACCAAACCCATAAATCGGGTTTCCAATTCTTTGGTCAACTGAACATATTCAGCTGCCGTATTCAAGGCATTCAACTGCTCTAAGGCTTCTCCTGCAAAATATTTGGAGCTATCAAACTTGTGAAAAATTTTGGCCAGTAGGTCCAAATGATTTCTAACTATGATCAACGATTCCTGAATATCCTCAAAATTTTCTCTTTCACCTTTGTTGTAATTAGCGAGAGCCATATTCATGGCTTTCTTTATGCCAATGTAATCAACTACTAAGCCTTTATTCTTCCCTTCAAACTTACGGTTTACTCTCGAAATGGTCTGAATCAGGTTGTGCTGTCTAATGGGTTTGTCAATGTAAATAGAATCCAGAAAGGGCACATCAAAACCTGTGAGCCACATATCTACCACAATGGCAATTTTAAAATTGGATTTTTCGTTTTTGAATTGCCTGTCCAATTCCTTTCGATATTCTTTTGTACCGATCAATTGGTACATTTTATCCGGGTCGTCTTTATTTCTGGTCATTATCATTTTGATGCGTTCCATTGGTTTGATTTCCCTCTTGTCCTTGTCGGTCAAAACTGCCCCCTCTTCAGCTACTCTTATTTCTGCCCATTCAGGTCTTAATGCAACCACATTTTTGTAAAACTCGTAGCCAATTTCTCTGTTACTACAAACGAACATTGCTTTGCCTTTTACAGTAGCCCCTTCATTTACCCTGTTTTCATAATGCTTTACAAAGTCCTCTGCCAGCTTCAGTAAACGGTCTGGGTCGCCTAAGATGGCATTCATTGTGGCCGTTGCTTTTTTGCTTTTTTCTATTTGGTATTCGTTGGCTCCTGCTTCGGCCGCTTCTTCGTAGTATTTTTCTATTTTCTCTAATTCGCTATTGTGTAGGGCGACTTTCGCCGCTCTACCTTCGTAAACAATACGCACCGTAATTTCATCTCTTACAGATTCTGTCATCGTGTAGGCATCCACCACTTTCCCAAACACATCCAAGGTGGCATCAATGGGCGTTCCTGTAAAGCCCACAAAGGTAGCATTGGGCAAAGAATCATGTAGGTATTTTGCAAAACCATAAGTTTTCTTAACGCCATCGGAAGTTACTTTTACTTTTTGGTCAAGATTGGTTTGGCTTCTGTGGGCTTCATCCGAAATACAAATCACATTGGTTCTTTCGGTAAGCAATTCGGTATCTTCTGTAAACTTGTGAATGGTGGTCAAAAAAACACCACCACTATTTCTGCCTTGCAGTTTGCTTCTTAAATCCGCCCTGGTTTCAACGCTTTCTATGGCATTGTCCCCAATAAATTGCTTGGCATTGGTAAATTGACCGGAAAGCTGGTCATCTAAATCGGTTCGATCGGTAATGAGTACAATGGTGGGACTTTCAAAATGCTTGCTCTTCATCAAAAGGCGAGAGAGATAAAGCATTGTGAAACTCTTTCCGCTTCCTGTTGCTCCAAAGTAAGTTCCGCCTTTTCCGTCTCCGTCTGGTTTCTCTGCTATTTTAATGTTCTCATATAAACTGCGAGCTGCATAATATTGCGGATAACGACAAACTATTTTCTCGTCTTTTTTGGATGAATCGGGAATGTAAATGAAGTTCTGAATAATATCCCGCAAGCGGTTTTTGTGCAACATTCCCTGAACCAACGTGAACATACTGTCTATGCCGTCCACGTCTTTTGCCAAACCTGCAATTCTTCGCCAAGCGTAGTAAAATTCATAAGGGGCAAAAAACGAACCTGCTTTGTTGTTTACGCCATCACTAATGATGCAAAAAGCATTGTACTTAAACAGTTCGGGAATGTCTCTTTTGTAGCGTGTGGTTAATTGAACATACGCATTGTGAATAGTCGTGTCTTCCTGAATGGCAGTTTTAAATTCAAAAACCACCACAGGTAGTCCATTGATATACAATATGCCGTCTGGAATTCGTCTTTCTGTGCCTACAATTTCTAACTGGTTGACGAACTTGTAAATATTGGTGTCTGGCGGATATTGTACTTGAGGTTCTGCCGCAATGATGTCTAAATTTTCACTTTTTCGCTGACGGTCTAAACCTGCATAATCAATGAGTGAAATATGAATATCTTTTTGGCTTCTGTCTTCTCGTTTAAGAATAAATCCATCTGCCCACCATTGCATTATTTTCTTGTTGCTTTCGTAAAGGTCAGCCGAAGAAAGCGTTTTGAGTTGCAGAATTATTGATTGTGCTTCGGTTTCGGTGAGATTAGTCTTTTCGTAGCGAATGAGCAAATAAGCTTTCAGGTCTTCTTCAATGAGAACTTCGTCTTCGCTAGAACGCAACAAACTACTTCCCACAAAGTGCGGATAGCCTTCATTTCCTAAAAGCTCTGTAAATGCTTGCTCTAATTTCGTCTCAGTGAACTTCATTACATCAGTTCCTTAACCATTGTGCTATTGGGATAACTCTATCCTTACCATTTACAGATGGATATACAACATATGTTCCTTGAGATCTATAATCACCTTTGAAGAACTGATAATAATCGATATTGAATATATAAGGATATACCTCTAAATATTCACTTCCTGAAAAATCATTATAATCACTTTTGATAGGTAATAAGGCTATGTTATCAATATATTTTGCAGCATCACCAAGCCCTAACTCCCAATTACACCATTTAGAATTTATAGCACCTTCTGTTGCAAGCAGTATAAACTTGTGGTTTTCTTTAATTCTCTCTTTGATCCTCACCGCTGTTCGACCTGATGTTATTTTTGGCATTCCATCATCTTGCCAATCTACGTAAATATCTACACCATATGATTTCAAAAATGAGATAGCACCTTCCAGATACTCCTTTTCATCGTGTTTATGTGAAAGAAATACTTTAGTCTTACGGTAAGTACTTTCATTTTTAAAATTTCTTAGGCTATCACTTAAAGTAATATAGCTTTTTTTTGACCTACTCTGGTTCTTAATTTCTGATTCTGTAATAAAACTCATAAATTACATAATAGTTTTTACAATAATAAAATCATCCCTCCTATCTCTCAATTCTATTGCCTTATCAATGTAGATTGAGGGAGTTAAAACAAAATCGTCCCATTTAACTGACTGAATATAAGAGTTATCGCCAGTGTATACCCACTTTCCGTCACAAAGCCGTCTATTTGGCTTCTTTACGTTAAACATATTATTACGAAGTATTTGAAATAGAAAAGGAGTATTTAACCACCGGCAACCACACTCAAAACTCCAAGTTATGTAGTATTCATAACTTGCGAATTCATCAGGAAGGACGACAGCAATTATGCCATTCGTACTACTTGTTTTGCCTACCCTTGTTTGCCTCTTCAGAGAGTAGGAGATTTCCCAAGGTATCCATTGGTCCTTTTCCAAGGTATAGGATTCTTTCATACCTTTAGAAATCAGTACAATTGTTACGCTACTGTCAAATATCTTATCTCCTAATTTTGAGCTAATTGAAGAATCTGAAAGGTTCGCCATACTTTCACCATCATCTTCACCTTTGTAGATATGGTCATCCTCCAACAGGTGCTCAGATAATTTATCTACATAATGTCTTGCAGTAGTTTTTATTTTGAATTTTCCGAAAAATAAATCTTCATATAAATTCAGGTCTTGAACTAAGGTGTCTGAATATTTATAGGAAACAAAGATTTTTCTTGCCATAACCTTAAATTTTATCCATTAAAAATTTTTGAAATAAAGACATATATCCGTAATCCTTTTCAAGCCTTGTATTTTTAAGGTTTTCAGGAAGTAAATTATCATAAACAATTTTGGTTGCAGCTCCTGTACTCGATACAGGAATTAACAATGCATTGGGATGATACTCTACAAACATTTTAAATTCATCTTCAATACCATTCATTCCACCAATAAAAATGGCAGCAGCAAATTCATTTTCAGATAACATTCTTTCACGCATATGCTTAATACTTGAAGAGATATCTCCTTGACTATCTGTAAATACTATGTTTTCAAACTTGTTATTATCTTTAGGAAACATTTTTTCAAACCACCGAGATTGATAAAGTTTAACGTGATCTTGAATATTCATTCCCAGCTTTTGCATTACATAATAAATTAATGGAGTGATTGATGGATGACCACCCCATATAATTCGATGATATGGAAGTACAACAGTTGTAAGTGCTATTACTGCATCTCTAATTGCTATTATGTCAGCTGATTCAATATACTTTGCATCCCTATCAGGTAATGGAACACTTGCAGATAGAAATATATTTTTTATACTTTCTGTAACCATGATTCAAAATCTTGTTTTTTCAACGTCTTAATATCTTTTTTGAAATTGTCATTCAACCATTCCAAATGCTTTAACCATTTGTCACGAATTCTCAAATCATCATAAATTAATCGAATGGATACATCTTTATAGCCCATTAATTCTTTTTTAATTTCAGCTGATTGACAACTTGAAGATTGTGGAACACCTATAGTGGGTACATAAATAATATGCTCGCCATTAGGCAGATCTTCAGTTAGAAATTTTTCAGGTTGAACGGTGACAATTCTATTGTATTTCATAGCAATATTTCTAAACTCAGTGATTAAGTTATCTTGTCTTGCGGCTAAATTCCTCGCTCGGACAGACTCGACTTCTTGAATAACTTTCTCTAGAAAGGGCAAAATAAGCTTTGCTTTATGATCAATTACTTTATCGACAAAGTTATCTTCTGTTAATTGAATAGGATAACTAATTTGAGATGAACTCTCAATTTCTTTAATTTTATGATTTGGCCATACCAATTGAACAATACCAATTTGTTTCGCTCCGGCCTCCGCAAATTCTTCTTTACACCAATGACTTTCAAGAAATCCAGGGGTATTCAGTAAAACAATTACATCACAATCAGTCATTCTGTGCCACAATTCGTCTTGAAATGGTTCTCCTTTTTGAATTGAGTGAGTATCAAGAAAAACATCAAAATTCTTTGCCTCCATAGCTTCGTAAAGCTGAATTGCAGTAGATGTTGATTCTGCTCTCCGATAACTTATAAACACCTTTCTGGTGCTTCGCAATAATTCAAAAGCTTCCAACACAATATTAGCAATTCTATTTACCTCACTTTTCTTGTATTGAATAGCATTTTGATTTGAAAGAATTGATGGTATCTCAGAATTAAATTCATCATAGAAGATAGGGAGAATCATTGTTCCATCTTTCAAAAGATTTTGCGTAACATTCAAATCTTTAAAATCTCCATTTACATCACCAAAATAAAGTGCGAATGCAGGTTGGTTACCTATATATTCTGTTTCAATAGAAGATGCTTGAATGACTTTAACAAAACCCTCTGGGAGATCTAGATTTTCTATTTCAATGTTTATCTGGTTCAGTATTTCTTGCTTTTGTTTAACATCTGAACCTAAAGTTATTATCTGATATTTATATTTCATAGCTTGCTTCTTTTACATTAATCTCCATACTCTCCACAACCCCTTTCATCAGCACAGGACAAAGCGGTTTAATACTTTCTTTCAACTGCTCATTGATGCGTTTGCGGGTTTCTAACGTGTGGTAAATGGTTACTATGGCTTCTTGTTTTTCAATACTTGGGATGGGTAAATGCACATTGCACATATCACCCCAAGTAAATTGCTCTGTTGAACTTCCCCAAGAATGAAAGCGAGCATATCGGTCAAATTCAGACCGATAAAAAAATAAGTATAGATACGCAGGCTTGAGCAAGTCCAAGGCGTCTCTCTTCACTCTAAATGCTGTATTATTCCAACTTGTCAGGAATGTTTCTTCAGTGTTGTTGTAACTTAAGCCTACTTTGTCACCCATCCGAGTTGTCCGACTATTGTAAACGAATTCACCTGGTGATATCACATAAAACTTTTCGAGATTTCTTCCTGCATTATTGGCTTTTGTTGGCATAAACTGCTTGTTATTTGAAACCCCACGTACATCATCAACACCGTATTTCAAATTCCTATTCCGCTGTTCATTCAACTCGATATATTCTCCTAATCGTTTCAGGGGTTCTTTTTTAATCAAATTTTCAATGTAAGTATCGCAAATCAGCTGCAAATCGGCCAAGCTGTTCTCATACACTTTTTGATTGGTGAGTAAGCCTTTGAAAAGGGCTACATATTTGCGTTGTTCGTCAATGTCTGGAATAGGGATTTCTATTTCACAAAATCGTTCCCAATCCAAGCTGGCTCTTACGCTACCGTCACTAATAAACCATCCGTACCTGTCAGATTCAGGTCGTTGAAACCACATCATCATATATTCAGGAATAAATTCGTTTTCATCTTTGCTTTCAATGACTAAATAGGCTGGTGAGATAATCGCAGGCACATCATCCGTGTAAAGTGCTAGGCGGATGGTTTCATCCCTGCCAACTTGCATTGCAGAATAGGCAAATTGCCCTTTTTGTATGATTTTATATTTGGACAAGTCAGTGCCTGAAACATTAGCAACCGAAGGCATAAAGTTTTTGGTAATGTTAATGCCCAAGAGATTTGTCACTTTCAAATCCTTGTTGCGGTTGTCAACCAATTGTATGTAATCGCCCAAACGCTTATAACTCATAACCCAATGTTTTAAAAGCATTAATCAATTGAGCTTGTGATTCTTTTTCTTCTTGTAGCAGGGTTTTAAAATCTTGCTGAATGCGTTTCATTTCGGTGTCAAAGTCAATGCCACTGTCTTTGTCAACAAATTCAATGTATTTGCTCGGCACCAATGAAAAATCGTTGGCTTTCAGGTCTTCAAAACGGGCAGACTTGCAAAACTCGGGAATGTCCTTATAGGTGTCTTCGTAGCCCACTTGTTGCCAATTGTGGTAGTTTAGAGCTACTTCTTTTATATCATCTTCGGTGAGTTCAATGTATTTTTTCTCGTATTCGCTTCCCCAACGTCTTAAATCCATAAAAAGGATTTCGCCTTTCCGGTCTCGATAGTTTTTGGGTTTGTCTTTGGTATTGTCCGTGCGTTGCTTTTTGTTTTTATTCAGAATCCAAAGTGTTACGCTGATGTCAGTTGTATAAAATGTATCTCTGGGAATGATAATAATGGCTTCCACCAAATCGTTCTCAATCAACTTTCTACGGATTTTGTATTCTTCGCCACCGCCCGAAAGTGCACCATTGGCAAGAATGAAACCTGCTACTCCATTTTCAGAAAGTTTGCTCACCATATTCAAAATCCAACCGTAGTTGGCGTTGCTTTTGGGTGGCACTTCATAGCCCATCCAACGTGGGTCGTCCAAAAGTTCGCTTTCGCCCCGCCAATCTTTCAGGTTAAATGGCGGATTTGCCATAATGTAATCGGCTTTCAGGTCTTTGTGTTGGTCGTTAGCAAAAGTATCTGCGTGTTTGTCTCCAAGGTTGGCAGCAATACCTCGAATAGCCAAATTCATTTTCGCCAATTTATAAGTAGTTGGAGTATTTTCTTGCCCGTAAATAGAAACTTCCTTTTTGCTTCCCTGGTGGCTTTCAATAAATTTGATGGACTGCACAAACATACCGCCTGTTCCACAGCAAGGGTCATAAATGATTCCTTTGTAGGGTTCTATCAATTCCGCCATCAAGTTCACAATGGTTTTGGGTGTGTAAAACTCTCCTTTGCCTTTACCACTGCTTTCCTTCAAGGCAAACTTGCCCAAAAAATATTCATACACACGTCCAATTACATCTTGTCCGTTGTCTTTGATTGTATCAATATCGTTGATGGTGTCGAGCAGGGAAGCGAGCTTTGTTTTATCAAGTGCCAACCTAGAAAAATAATTGTCGGGCAAAGCACCTTTTAAAGCAGGGTTGTTTTTCTCAATCGTGTTGAGAGCCGTATCAATTTTTAGGGAAATGTCGTTTTGTTTGGCATTTTTGATGATGTAGCTCCAACGTGAATTTTCTTCTAAGTAGAACACATTTTTCATAGCATAGAAATCTTTCATTTCCACGTATTTTTCTTTGCCTTCGGCAAGCAGTTCTTTTCTTCGTTGTTCAAATTTATCGCTGGCGAATTTCAGGAAAATCAGTCCGAGTACTACGTGTTTGTATTCAGCAGGCTCTACCGAACCCCTCAACTTGTCGCAAGACTGCCACAAGGTTTCTTCAATCGCTTTTTCATTTAGTTTCTGTTTGGCCATTTATACCTATTTTTTTATTTTAAATCTTGATTATTTTTCAGGAAAATTTTCAAAAGAACAGGATTCTCGAATTAAGCTTGGGAAAGGCATTTATGATTTTCACTTGTGTTCTAGAAAAGCCAAATTTAAAATTATGTATTCGGTCTTTCAACTTGGCATACTTTTATATAAAACAAAGGAATACGGGGAAATTAATTTGAATTTCCATCAAACCTTACCTTTCTATCGGACATATTTAAAGCTAAATGGTTCTCAATTAATGGCTAATCAGTATTATTTTCATTTAAATACTCTAGTTTGTATTAATTTAGGACGAGATCCAGTACATACTAAAATAAATTGAGGATGGTAGCTTTATCCTTAAGTTAACCTAAATATAAAACCTTGCATTGGTAACACAGCTCCTTTCATTTCATATCTTTTATCTCCCTTTTCATTTACTCTTAATTTAAATTCTGATGACATTATGGAATAAAGAAAGAACTCTCTATTATCCGGAAATATTACATTCAATTTAGCGTCAATAATCGGATCTTTTGTAAAAAACTGATCTTCAACTTTATCAGAGATATATTCATGTTCAAGAACAGCCATAAAATCCATCTCATCTTTTGGATTAAGTGGGCAGGTGAAATTGAATTTCTCAAAATGCTTCTCCTCTTTATGTTCGCAATTTAAAAGATTCGATTTATCCACACTTGCAAAAGCAACTTCCTGTTCTCTTATAGAACATTTTGCTGAAATTAATTTAACGGTACTATTATCCTCTTTTTGTATATCCAAAGAAATTGGATTAGATATAATACCCTGACTTACATTTTGAACTGTGTATTTTATTGTCTGGTTTAATATAATTTTTCCATCTAATTCAGAAAACCGATAGTGCCATTCTGCATTTTTACGAATTTTTTTTGATTCAATTATATCGTGCTTTATAGCTTTAAATAATTCTTCTGGCATGAAATTCTGGAAGATCGCACCAAATATATTTTCGTTAATGTTCTCTTGAAATTCTTTCAGTTCTTTCTGCCTTGTATCAATTTCTCTTTTGTTTATTCTATCAGTTACTTCAAGCGCAATAAACACTGAAAGAGCAATTGTATAAAAAAATGTACTTAAATACCCTAACGTTTTATACATCACGGAGGTATCCAATATCTCTTTCTCAACTACATCCCCATTCTCTGCAAATGACCGAACCGACAATGTTTTTAAACCTAAAGTTGACCTGTAGACATCCATTCCTAGAGCTACAAACAATGCTATAATTACAATAATTAAATACCTGGGATTCTTAACCATAGTTTCTTGCCTTTAACAGGTCAGGGGTACCTAAGAAAATCTGCCTGAACATCCTTCAAAAACTTTTCATTCTATCAAGGTCTAATTATACTAAAAAATTCTTTAAAGACCAGTAAAAGAAGTTTTTTTCTGATTGGTTCTTTCTTACAACAATAACTTCTGAAAGTACCGTAAATCAATTCAATGGTCGAAAAAACGATCCTCTAAACCCCTGGCGGAAAAGTGCTACAGACTTGAGAAAAAACTTTCACTCCAAAAAAACTTTCACCCCACAATCTCCTGGATTTTTCAGTAAAACAACAGCATTTTGTTGGACCAACCTGGCTGCCAAAAAGGAAGGATTCTTCATTTTTCGATTAATGCCTGCCGATAGCAGTAATTTACGGATTAATTTTTATGGATGAAAGAAATGCGCCTAGCAGAAAGGCACTTCCAAAACCCCCAAAGGATACTTCAAATCGCAGCTCGAGGCTTTATAAATGGAGTCCCGAACTTAAAACTGACAGACTTTAATATAATATATCGAACGTTTTGGTTCGGAAGTCGGCTTTCGAAGCAAAAAACCGAAGATTTTTAATAAAAAGGGACAACACTATATTTCTATAATTTCTATAACTAAACCCCTACCATTTTTACTGGAAATTTCCGTTTTTAATTTAATAATCGGTACTTCGGAATCCACGACTTGTAATCAGGTTTCAAACCTACCTAAGATACATTAACAGTATAGTAGATTTTTCTTGAATGGGTAGGGGTGGGTTTCGAAAAATCCAATCCGGCCATCAAAAAAAGCTGATGGACAGGTAATACGCGACAGGAAAAATTGAAAAAGTCATACTTCCGAAATCACTAGGGGTACTTTCGAAGTACCCCCCTCCACTTATAAAGTCCCTCCCCCTACTTGCGAAGTGGGGGGAGGGACTTCAAACTGACAAGCATGAGGTTCGGAACTCGAACGTTGCGGTTCGGAAGTTCCCCCTTGCGGTTCGGAAGCTCAGATTTTGACCCAAAAATCGGAACTTTCCGGAGAAAAATTTAAATTTCTGACATTTTGACCGAAAGTGATTTGGGTTTTGATTTGAAAGGGGTACTTCCGAAGTGGGGGGGAGTACTTCGGAACTCGGCCTGTCAGGTTCTGAACCGGAAGCTTGGAGTTCGGAAGTGGGTCAGTGCAGCTAAAAGGCGAAAAATGGTGTCTTTTTGGCAGATCAGTCGAGCAAAAAGCCACATGATTGAAGTTAAAAAGTGAACGTTTTCAATTGAGAACTGCAGATTTGAAGTTGGGACGCTTAACACGGAGGCCTGGAATCGAAATAAGGAAGTTTAATTTGGGGACTGCCCGAAAATTGAAAAAGGGTGCAGCCTGGAGAAATCCACCTGCACCCTTTAGTTATTTCCAGGTGACATAAGCAACTTTTCTTTTTTTAAACATCCGTTCCGTTTGTTGAAGGGTTACCGGACCTTTCAAACCGTTGCCTCAGGTCCTCATAGATTACCTTGGCATCTGCAGCATTCATTTTGGCTCTGTATTTAACGGAATTATTTTTTCGATTTTCTCATTTTTGTCTGAAGCATGCTGTTAACGTCTTCGTATGTCCATCCTTTTTCATCCCAAACCTTGTTTGCCGATTGTATCGCTCTGTCTGCAAAATATTTACCAATCGTTTCCTTGAATTCTTTTAGCTCCTCATCGGTCAAGTTGTGGGAAAAGGCTTTTAAAATTTCAAGTTGCACATCGGATAATGGCTGCTTTATATCATTCATAATTATTTCTCCATTCTTCTAATTTACTTATTTTATGTCTTGCGTCCAACGGACAGGACCAAGTCATGCAGCAAAAATGCAGGAAACTGAGTCGCTTTTCTTTTAAGTCTTTGGTTGTTCTGATAACCAATTGAGTTCATTTGGAATTTTCCTTTGTAAATATTCATTCCATTTACTCCATTCTAAGCCACTTCTTGTCTCTCCTAGGTGATTCCGGTTATCGGCATAACGTTGGCGGTATGGCCTGTAAGGGACCGCGGAGCAACGTTCCTATCAACCCAGACGAAAGATTGATTCGGGTGACGAACTACTCATAACACTGAAATCCTTATTGGCTATACCGCATGTTGCTTGCAGTATTACTAGTTTAATATACTCAATAAAACGCATTTTCATGGTCTTGCAAATTGAATACATCATCTCTTTCAATAATTCTTTCAGCAAAGTTTTTAATATGAAAATTGTGAACTTGCTTTTTGGGTATGCTATCCTTTATTCTCTCTCCGTTTTCTAACATATCATAAAACGCATTTGTTATCGGTATTAAATATAGATTATCAATAGCTGCCTTGAAGTTGAAAATGTCTTCCCGAAACTTTACATAAAGAGAGTTAATCTCTTTATTATTAACCCCATTCCGAAGCAAAACATTGTTATAGATATGATTCCATATAATTTCTACAAGAGCTACCTTTCTAAAATTAATGTCCGCAATATCGGGAGGTTTTGTACAGGAGATGCTTGACCTAATGGAAAGTAAAAACCTACGATTAATCGCAAAATGCAGGTCAAAAATGCAGAATAGAATATAAAATAATTTACAAAAAAATAGCACTGAATCGATAGATTTTTCCTGATCTTTACAAATAAACCTTGTCATATAGGTAAATGCAAAAAGATCGCATTCTATTTCCTTTGTCAAGTCTTCCTTTCTAGCAATATAATCAATTCTTCGGCTTGCCAAGTCAGAGCGTATTTTTTCTAAACTCTCTTTGGAAAGTTTAATTCTTCCATAATAACTGGCAATTTCAGCAAAGTCTCCCCTTTGCTCATAGCAGCATTGATTTAAAGCATCCTCAAAGTATTCATCTGAAGATCTTTTGAACCACTCAACTGAATGTTTTCTATGACTTAGATAATGAAATATTTCATGACCAATAATGAAATTGTCGACTATTTTATAAAATTCTGTGCTTTGCAAAACTTCTTTATACCTCGACATAATATTTCCATAAAATGCTAAATCATCCTCTTTGCATGAGTAGTATTTTTGAAATGGAACTAGAGGGTGTTTTGAAAGTAACGAAGCAAAATTATAATCCTGCGTGACAATATAGAGACAAGCACTCTGCTTAAAAATTTCTACAAGGGCTGAAAATCCGGCACCTGAAGCAATTGTCTTAAAAATAGACTTGAGTAGAAAGGACTGTCCCAAGTCAAAGAAAATCGCACTTTGATTTTTCCTATGATAGATAAAAGAACTTTGTCTGAATGTTGCAACTAGCTCAATTGGAATTATTTTCTCACCAAGTACAGATTTTGCAAATCCATAGATGTGATGAAAATAGCCTTTGTTAACTGTTTTTGTGTCGAATAATTCGGAATAAAACTCGACTTTTTGAGTTGCCCATTCAAATTGAATTTCCATTGAAGTTCAATTATTTTTGTTCCTCAATATTGCTTATTTCTTTTCCATCTTTGATAATTTTAAAGGAAATATTTTTGCCTTTCAAGACTGCAATCAAAGAAGTCACCGCCCCTAATATTGCTGGTAAATTTTCTATTACAAGTCCGACTATATTCTGTCCATCAAGCCCTGAAGCCTCTTCTGTAAAAGCTTGGTCTTCATGTTCGGCGATGAATTCTTCAAAATATTCTCGAGCGTCTTCATTGCTCTGGATAATTACTTCATTCATAAATTGTCTTTTTAAAGTTTAGTGTTAAAGTTAGTAAAAAAAAATTTCAAAAATATTGTAGCTAACTTATTTATTGCCAATATTTTATCTACCTTATTTAAAAATTATTATCATATAAAAACCAGATTATAGTCCTTATTTCAAACTAGCCTATCAGGTATAAATTACTTCCGTGATACCGTACATAGAAGCTTGTCCTTCCGGTCATAGGCATGGATAGTTCTGTTCCTCTTTATTCCCAATAGGAAAAATCAGTCCTATACCTGCCCCCATCGGATTCTCTTCTGGAATCCTACTTTCATGCTTTTGAAAAAACCCCATTACCTAAAAACGCAATTCCAATATACCGGAAAAATACCATTTCACCAACGGTTGGTTTAGGATAGGTACTTAAACTGGGCTGGCTGATTTTAAAAATCACCAAAGGGGTATGGCTGAAAATCCCGGAGTTTCTACGAAAAAAGAAACGAACTGATAATAAATTTCCGGTAAGTTTGGAAGCAATGGCAGGGTCCCATACCAGATCATCTAAAAATTCAAGGATCAATACCCAAGATGTCTATCCAACATCATCCAATCTATTCCAATCACCTGAGTTTTTTTGTATGAGGTATATGTTTTCAAGCAAACCGCAATCGGCCTTTTGGAGTAGGAATATCCCTGGCTTTCATTTTAGCGGTTTCAATCCATTCATCAATGATTACTTCCACATTAGCTAACGCTTCCTGATAGGTCCCTCCATCTGCTGCACAACCTGCCAATTCGGGTACTTCGGCAATAAAAGCTTCATCATCTTTACTCCAGTAAATGATTATTTCGTATTTATGATTAGTTTTCCCCTCCATCTAATTTTAACTGATTTTTTACAATAACATTTCTTATTTGCTTAACCTGATAGGGCTTTGCCTTTCCTGACTTTGCCTGGATATTTAAAATTTCTTCTATCCCATCCTTGGTCAGGATATGATGGCTGCCCTTGACTCTTTCCTCAAAGCCAAATTTAAGAAGCAAATTCCTCAATTCTTCAAAATCTATATTTTTATCTGAGGTTCCTCTAAGGATTTTGATAAGTAATTTATCGTATTTGCCCATATGGTAAATTTATTGAAAATATTAAATTTCCCATTCTTTTCAAATTCATCACTTAATAAATCAGGTAAGGCAAATTTTGGAATGATCATGATTAGTGTGATGGTAAAGTTGATGAAATTATCCCCAAGGACACCGGGAAAACTATGTCAATTTACTGAAAAATCCCCTACCTTTAAAAGAAAAATGGGGGCTTTGCAAATGTTTTTAATGGTTTTGCTGATGGGTAAATTGCTTTTGTTTGATTTTAGTGCTTCGGAAGATTGGTCCGGCTGGGAAATCCAAAATGATAGGGTGATGGGCGGCGTTTCCAGCAGCAGCCTACAAAAGACTGAGCAGGGCCATGCCCTTTTTGCCGGAAGCGTCTCCCTGGAAAACAATGGGGGCTTCGCCTCCTTGCAATACCATTTTCCTTCCAAAAATATGGAGGGATATCAAACAGCGATCCTGACGTTAAAGGGTGATGGCAAACGCTACCAGTTTCGCATAAAAGAAAATCTGAGTGACCGGGCGTCGTATATCTATACCTTTACTACAAGCGGAAACTGGCAAACCCTGGAGATCCCACTCAGGGAAATGAGACCGGTATTCCGTGGTAAAAAACTGGGTCTACCCAACTTTTCTGCCGATTCCATCCAGGAACTGCGGTTTTTGATCGGCAATAAAAAGGAAGAGGATTTTCGCCTGGAAATCAAAAAGATCGAGCTGAAATAGCTAAATCTAATGCTTCTAATTCCAAATCCCTTCTATTAGGCCCACAATCCATTAAAAAAATCTCCTAAAGAAATCTACCGTCCAGGGTTGCATGGTAACCAACTGAAAATTTAACACAGCGGTAGGTATCAATAACCAGTTGGTATTTCCTGTTAAGCTCCAGCAAAAGGACATAATAAAATGAAGTCGATATCCAAAATTTTAGTAAATTTATACTATGAAGCGTCTGACCTTAACTATTCCGGATCATTTTGACCTAGATGAGCGAGAAACTAAAAGATTTCTCGCAGCAAAAATGTTTGAATCTGGAAAACTGTCACTCGGACAGGCAGCAGAATTGGCTGGTTTATCAAAAGTGGCATTTTCGGAGATTTTGGCTGATTATGGTGTTTCTTTAATTAACTATCCACCTTCGGATATTTCAAAAGATGCAGCAAAATTCTGATATAATCATCTCAGATACCAGCTGTTTAATAATTTTGGATAAGATTAATGAGCTTGAATTATTAATGAAGACCGGGAGCAAGGTATTTGTGACACCGATCATTCTAAAGGAATTTGGAAAAAGCCTGCCTTATTGGATTTCGGTATTGGCACCGGAAAATTCTCATTATCAACAAATTCTGGAAATGGATCTGGATGAGGGTGAAGCAAGTGCAATTGCATTATCCCTGGAAATGAAAAATCCAATCCTAATGCTCGATGAACTAAAAGGTAGAAAAGTAGCAGAAAAACTTAATTTAAGGTATTCCGGAACTTTTGGATTAATCCTAAGAGCCAAACAAATTGGTTTAATAAGTAGCGTAAAACCTATACTTGAAAAAATAAAATCCACAAACTTCAGATTTGATGAAAAGCTTTTTGAAAAAGTTTTGGAACAAGCCGGAGAATAAAAATAAGAATGCCAAAGCCTAACCTCAGCCTGATTCCATTGTGGGCTTTGTAAATTTTTTAGTTGGCACTTTTTCATAATATCCAGTCAGGGAAGGAAGGGTACATCTCCGGAAAACCCTGCCGTCTCCAGGCTGAATCCGGATCTGTGCCAATCTTATTGAAGCAATCAAACCGGCCATAATTAGCAAGACCCCAAGAAGATACGGACCGGATGACAGTCTCCTGTTTTTGAAATCAAAATGCCGCATCCCTAATTGGCCTGTGACCACTGACCAATTTCATTAAAACTGGTCAGAATAACCGGAAGTGCATCTGTGATCAATATGGTATGTTCGTGTTGGGCAACAAACCCGCCCTTGTTACCTACCAAAGTCCAGCCATCCCCTTGTTCCACGGCAAAGGTAGAAGTGGTGGCGATAAAGGTTTCTACGGCCACAGTGGTGTTTTTCTTAAACCGCTCCTTGTTGGTTTTAACCCGGTAGTTTAAAATATTGTCCGGAGCTTCGTGCAGGTTTCTTCCAACACCGTGCCCCGAGAGGTTTTTGATCACCTTAAAACCTGATTTTTTGGCCGCTGTTTCTATGAAATGACCCAAATCGGCAATCTTCATTCCGCCTCTGATTGTATGGACTGCCTTGTGGAGTATGTCATTGGAAGCATCTACCAGCGGTTGATGGTTATGGATGTCCCTGCCCAGGACAAAAGAACCGCCGTTATCCGACCAAAAGCCATTCAGTTCAGCAGAAACATCAATGTTGATCAAATCCCCTTCTTTTAATATTTTATCCCCGGATGGAATACCGTGGGCTATTTCCTTATTGGTACTGATACAGGTATAGCCTGGAAACCCATAGGTTTCGTATGGAGCGGATTTAGCACCATAACTTTTCAATATTTCAGCCCCATAATCATCGAGTTCCTTGGTAGACATTCCGGGTTTTGCGTGTGCCCGCATCAGTTTCAGCGTGCTGCCTACCACTTCACTGATTCTTTTCATGCCGGTCAATTCCGATTCTTTTGTTATTGACATATCATCTTATTTTTAATTGTAAACAGGTTCCTTTACTTGTCATAACCTATCCTAAAAACGCAAGCTCCAGGGCAGGCGTTCTACAGGGACTCAAAAATATAAGCCCTGAATAGAAAAATGCATCCATCGTTGCATGGATACAAGCGCCCGGTCAAAAGGTGGACCGGTGCGCCATTTACCCTTCCCGCAAAATCTCCTCCATCTTCTTCCCCTTTGCCAATTCGTCCACCAGCTTGTCCAGGTACCTTACTTTTTTGGTCAGTGGAGTAGTGATTTCCTCCACCCGGTATCCACAGATCAGCCCTTTAATCAACTCGGCATTGGGATTTAATCTTGCTTCCTCAAAGAATGTCTCAAAAGTCACCTTTCGCTGTATCAATTCCTCAACCTTTTTCTCATCAAATCCTGTCAGCCAATAGATCACCTGATGCAGTTCGGCTTTGGTCCTGCCTTTTTTCTCCACCTTGCTGACATAATGGGGATAAACCGTTGCAAAGGTCATTTTGGCCATGCGTTCATCGTGTTCCGCTGTTGTTGTCATGCCATTTCATTGGTTCATTTTTTTTAATTTTTTATCGGTATTTCTACTGAGGCTTTTTCCCAGATTAAAACACGGTCTTTATAACCTGTAAACAAATTTTTTCTCTTTCCCATTATAAAACAGGAATCCGTCCATGGGAATCAACTTTCATTTTCTTTTTATACGCAACATTTCATTGCCGTTCTTCTGGAATTCATAATCTACCCTTTGGATTTCCACTTTGAAATTTTTCCCAAAATGCTCCACCAAATGGGCCAATAGTGCCGGTTTATGTGCATCCAAATCCAAAATAGGAAAAATCCTGATCTCTTTGGCGACCCTCAGCATCTCGGTCATTGCAGACAGGTGAAAATCAAGTCCGAGTTGGGCATACAAAATTAAGAAATGTGAGCTTAGTCCCAGGTCGAAGGTTGAATCGGCAAAATTGGTTTTATCTGGCATTTCGTGGTTGATATACCGACCCTCTCTTTTACCTGATTCAAAGTCCTGGAGAAAGAGATTCATTGCTGATAATCGGATTGTTTCCAGTTCCTGAATATTTTTAATCTTTGTCCAAACAAAATTTTCAGCATTATTGCGGGTCTGATTGATCACAATGTCCTTAGTTTCTTTGATCTTTCTTTTCAATTCATCCACCGAGAACCCATAAATAGGATCAATCGAAATAACGCTTTTGTTAAATTTAAACATGCTATAGTTGAAACTTGCCGGCCCGTCTCCAAAACTGATAATTTTTTTATTCAACTCAGCATCAGTCAGGTTGAACATGCTTTTATATTCGTCCAGATTTCGTCCCCAGGGCACAACGTTCTTTAATTCAAAAGCCATTTTCTTTTTATAACACCAACAATATTAAATTACTGAAATCCAGTTAAATCTATTAAAAAAAAACAAGATTTCACCAGGCACCTGTGTGGAATTTGAACAGCTGACAAATTTCTCCCATGTAGAATTTTCAGGAAAACCAGGAATACATGGTGCCTGCTATCGGAAACGGCTGTTCACAAACACCTACTGAGGGGAATTCTCTGTCAAACCTGGTAAAAATTCCTTTATCCGGGTATTCCCTGCCTCAGCAGTTGCCAAATGTCAATCGGGCTTCGCATCATTGGCCCTGGTGGCGTATAATCCTATCAAATTTCCTGTAAAGCCTCCTGCCACATTGGTAGACAGAATATCTCCGGATACAGGCCCTCCCAAACTGACAAAATCAGCTCCCGGTAAAGCATAACTAAACAGGTAATCATCCCCATCAGCCTGCACCCGAAGCTGAACCGGGCCATTGAAGGCCAGTTTCCGGCTGGCGATAATCCTGGAAACTCCCTCTTCGGTCCGCTCCAGCAATACATGAAAATCATTGCCTGTTTTGGTGATGCCAAAAACGTAGTTGAACTTTTCGCTTTGGAGACAGGTAATTCCTGCCAATTCATTGTCTGCCCGGGGCTGGTATTCCATGCTGGCTGTAAAGGAAAAATCCTTATGCTGCTGCCTGTAAAAAAGCGTAGAAGTGGGTTTCACCTCCTTGATATTTACTTCAAATGGCTGGATGGTCAGGCCACCATTGCCAAAGGAAATAAACTCCTCCCGGGGACCCCTCAAACCTATCCACCGATAATCCAGCTTATCTGATTTAAATTCCTCCCTGTAGGTAAAGTTTCCATTGGGAAAAAAGCCCTCCTGTGCGGTTTTATTTTCCAAAACTCCTCCTGGCATTTTTAGCTTGGGTTCCAAAGGGATTAAGCCATTTTCAAACACGGGAAATTCACCGGACCAATCCACCGGAAGGATAAATGTTTCCCTGCCGGTATTTACCCTGCCTTTTTCGTTGGGGCGAATACCCAGAAAAACCCCATAATATTGATCATCCGGCCCCAATACCAGGTCGGCATGTCCGGCCCAGTCCACTTTGTTTTCCCGGTCTTTGGCAAAGTACCGCTGGGTAAGGATGGGATTACCGGGAGCGGGAATATAGGGTCCTTTAGGGCTGTCACTTACAAAAATCACTTCACTGTGCCAATCTCCGGTACCTCCTTCGGCACACATCAGGTAATACCTGCCGTCTTTCTTGTATATATGTGGTGCCTCAATCCAAATGGGTTGCTCGGTGATATCTACCCCTCCATCCACAATGATCTTGTCCGTGCCTTTGATCACCTGATCGGCCTCCACATCATATTCCCAGATTTTGATTACCCGATGACCGGTATACTGCTCCTTGCCCGGATCGGGCGCATCGTTGTGCACCACATAGGCTTTGCCATCCTCATCAAAAAACAGGGCAGGATCAATACCCCCAAAATCCAGCTTGATGGGGTCAGACCAGCCCTGTTTTGGATCTTTGGTTTTTACCAGGATATTCCCCATACCTCCTGCAAACTGCGTGGTAATCATATAGAAAGTTTCGTTGTGGGGATTGTAGAGAATATCCGGTGCGTAAATACCCGCACTGATCCCGCCATGCTCCACTTTCAGTTGGGATTTCCGGTCAAGTACATGCCCGAGTTGTGTCCAATTTACCAAATCATTGGAGTGAAAAAGGGGTACACCTGGAAACATGGAAAAAGAAGAACAAACCAAATAATAATCATCCCCCTTTCTTGTGATGGAAGGATCCGGATAACAACCCTGAAGGATGGGATTGTAAAATTCACCCGCCTCCAAAGGATATTTTTGGTATACCTGATCATTCCCCTGATACACCACCTTTGAGAATACCACTGAGTTTTCGCCCATTTGTTGACTATGGACGACGAAAATGGGGCTCAGTGCCATCAATATTACCAGGATTAAGGTTTGTCTGTTTCTCATGATGTCAGTTTGTTTTAGGGCATGTATTGCTTTCTAATTGGGTATTTAATTGGCTGGGGCATTGCCTGGCTCCTTATTAAAAAAGAGCGGTACTATTTTCATAAATTCAACTACCGCTGGCAAAGTGGGGTAATTATTGATTCTTCTTTAACGAACAGCCCCGGAGAAATACCCTGGATTGTCAAGCGGCTGTGCCCTGCTATTCCACCAATTCCATAAGGGCATTAACGACGGATTTTGGTTGGTAATTTCTGTCGAACATCAGGGGGTAATCTGTCCTTCCCCTTACAGGCCAGTTGTTTTTCCAGGAATGTTGATCCGCTATGCCCCAAAAGGTAACCCTTGATATTTTCTCCTGGTGTTTCAGAAATAGCTTAAAAAAATCCACATACCGTCGATCAAACTTTTGCCGAACGGAATCAGGCAGGCCTTCCTGATAGGGATTGATGCTTTGCTCATAGTCAAAGTTTGTTCCCACATCGGCTCCGGTATTTCTTCCGGGGGATGGAAGCACCGACATATCCAATTCCGTGATTATAACGGTAAGGCCAAGTCCGGAATAAGCGGCAATGCTTTTTTCAAATTCCTCAATGGCAGGATGCTCCAGACCAATGTGACCCTGCATGCCTATTCCGTCTACTTTTACACCTTGCTCCTGAAGTTTTTTAACCATTTTTACTACGCCTTCCCTTTTGCCCGGCAAGGCCATGGAATAATCGTTGTAATAGAGCTCCGCCTCCGGGTCAGCTTCATGGGCAAATTGAAAGGCCAATTTCATAAAGTCTTCACCAATGATTTCGTAAAACTTGCTTTTTCTCCAGGTACCATCATCCAGGATGGCTTCATTGACCACATCCCAGCCATCGACCCTCCCCTTGTACCTGCCCACCACGGTCTTGATATGGGTCTCCATTCTGCCTATCAATACTTCTTTGGATACCTCATTGCCTTCCTCATCCACAAAAAACCAGCCGGGTGCCTGGGAGTGCCAAATAAGGTTATGCCCTACCACATGCAGCCCAAGCGATTCGCCTAAGTCCACAAATTTATCTGCTGACGAGAAATTGAACGCTCCTTCTTCCGGCTGGAGGGGACCGCTTTTCATCACATTCTCAGCAACAATGGAATTGAAATTTGCTTTGAGCAATTCAATGGATTGCTGGTCCCTGCCGTTGATTTGGGCCCCATTCAATGCCGTCCCGATAAGGAATTTTCCTTCAAAGGCATCTTTCAGGCCCTTGCTATCTAATCCTTCAGTTTGGGACAGCATCCTGCTGCCCATCCCAAGGGAAAGGATTGCCAGAGAAAGTAAGCTGATTGTTTTTATCCAATTATTTTTCATGGTATTTGGGTTTGATAGGTTTATGAGCGGATTGGGGAATTAACCTCAAGGGCGATACTTTCACTATTCCCTGCTTAGCAGATACTGTCTCCCTAAAAAGGAAGACCTATCAAATATAAAATGTAATTATTACACATAATAATTTTTGAGCTACTAATTTTCTTTATGCATTTGGACCTTATCCCGGCAAGAAACCACTTTCCCAAAAAATCCGATAAGGAAAATTTTTGCAGAGCATATCTACACAGTTTTTCAATCTATACCTAAACAGCTCCTATTCAAACCTAAAAAAATTCCACTTGTTTACATAAACGGCATTAAATAAAGTAATAAAAACTCGGTTATCTCTATGGGTAATAATGTTATATACTAATTTACAGTCCTTTATAAAATCATTAAAGTTATATGTATTTTATATTACAAAGTCAATTTTTTTTATATTAATATTTTAAAACCAATTGATTTCATCCAAATCATAAGTATATTGTTCTCAAAATTAAATCTTAATTATGGGCATGTTTCCAGAAAACTAACCGGCATGAAAAAGTTTTATCCGCTATTTTATATATCCTTTTTCCTTTTTCTCCTCTCCTGCAGAAAAAAGGAAGTGCAACAGGAAGCCATTCCAAATCTGAAGGCAGTAGAAGTGCAGGAAAAACAGGTACCCTTGTATAAAGAGTTTGTAGGTCAGGTATACGGTAAAGCAGATATTCCTATCCGTGCCCGGGTAGATGGTTTTGTAGAAAAGATTCATTTTCGTGAAGGCCTCACCGTCAGCAAAGGCCAACTCCTTTACAGCATAGATGACCATCCCTTTCGACTTAGTGTTAGCAGGGAGGAAAGCATGTTGTCGGAAGCAGAAGTAAATCGGGTTAATGCTGAAAACGATCTGGCGAGAATAGCCCCTCTGGCTGACATCAATGCCATTAGCAAAAGAGACCTTGACGCTGCCATGGCCCGGAGGGATGCCTCAGAAGAAGCGGTAAAGGCTGCGGAAGCCAATTTGAATCTGGCTAAAGTAAACCTGGGTTACGCCAACATATATGCACCCATAAGTGGCATCATCGGGAAAACAAAAGCGAAAGAGGGGGAGTATGTGGGAAAAAGTCCTAACCCGGTAATTTTAAATACCATTTCCAAAATCGACAGTGTGGTGGTGGAGTTTTTCCTCAACGAAAAGGACTACATTGCTTTTTACAAGCAACTGATGCAGGATGGGGAAGCGGGGCTGAATCGCATCAGTCATCCACTGGAATTGTATCTGGCGGATGGGGAGAAATTTCCCTATACAGGTAAAATCACCTTTCTGGACAGAAATGTGGACCCGGGGACCGGTACCATTCTGGTGCAAAGCATTTTCCCTAATCCCGATGGCCTGATCCGCCCCGGTCAGTTTGGGAAAGTAAAAAGTATTGTCACCCTACTGGAGCAGGCATTGGTTGTACCCCAGCGCTGCGTGGTAGAACTACAGGGTTTTTACAATGTTTTTACCGTTGGTTCGGACGGTCTTGTTACCCAGAAGCGGGTAGAACTTTTGGACGAGTACCAGGACATGTTCGTCATCAAATCCGGTTTGGAAAAAGGTGAAAAAGTTTTGTTGGAGGGATTGATGGCCGTTCAATCCGGTCAGAAAGTAAGTCCTGAACTTGTTTCATTCAACCCGGTAAACCAATGAATGATTCGCAGCATCATTTTTTCGTCAGAAGGCCTATAGTGGCCATAGTGATTTCCATTATCACCGTTACGGTGGGGCTGGTATCCCTTTCCACCCTACCCATAGAGCAATACCCGGACATCACGCCTCCCGTAGTCCGTGTAAGTGCCAAATACACCGGTGCCAATGCCATATCGGTGGAGCAATCCGTAGCCACGGCACTGGAACAACAGATTAACGGGGTGGAAAACATGATCTACATGAAATCTACCAATTCCAATGACGGCACCATGGGCATTCAGGTCACCTTTGATATTGGAACGGACCCGGACATGAACACCGTTTTTACCCAAAACCGCGTATCCTCTGCCATGGCCAAGCTTCCTGAAGAAGTTACCCGAATGGGGGTAACCACAGAGAAGTCCATGTCCAACACCCTGCTTTTAATCTCCCTGGTTTCTCCTACCCAGTCCTACGATCAACAATTCCTGGGCAATTATGCCATGATCAATATCAAGGACCGGCTGGCGCGGATACCAGGTGTAGGAAGGGTGAGTGTGATTGGCGCCTCAGATTATTCCATGCGCATCTGGGTGCAACCCGACCGCCTTTCCAGGTTGGGCCTTACCATCAGTGAAATTACACAGGCTATACGCGCTCAGAACACCATTGTGCCAGGGGGTAAGCTGGGGGCCGAACCGGCACCACCGGGCACCGAATTCACCTATGTGGTCCGGCTACCGGAACGTCTGCAAACGGAAGAGGCCTTCCAGGAAATCGTGGTCAGAACCCACCCGGATGGATCGCAGGTTCGGCTCAAAGACATCGCCCGGGTAGAACTGGGAACGGAAAGTTACAGTGCCTTTACGCGTACCAACGGCTCGGATGCGGCCCTGATCTCAATTTACCAATCCCCTGGCTCAAATGCAGTGCAAGTAGCCGAAGACGTAAAAAAAGAACTGGAAGCCCTCTCACAAGGCTTTCCGGAAGGCATCGACTATGGAATTTCACTGGATGCCACCAAGCCCATCGTAGCGGGCATTGATGAAATTATAGAAACCCTGATCATCGCTTTGGTTTTGGTAATATTGGTGGTATTCCTATTCATCCAGGACTGGCGGGCTACCCTGATCCCAACACTGGCGGTGCCCATCTCCCTGATCGGTGCCTTTATGCTTTTTCCAATGTTGGGTTTCAGTATCAATGTATTGTCGCTGCTGGGCTTGGTTTTGGCCATTGGCATCGTGGTAGACGATGCCATTGTAGTGGTAGAGGCGGTCCAGGTTAAAATGGAACAGGGCCTGGGGGTGAAAAAAGCCACTACCGAGGCCATGGGTGAAGTGACCGCGCCCATTATTGCCACAAGCCTGGTATTGGTGGCGGTTTTTGTACCGGTGGTCGGAATTGCGGGAATTACAGGTAAATTGTACCAGCAGTTTGCCATTACCATTGCGGTATCGGTGATCATTTCCAGTATCAATGCACTTTCTCTTTCTCCTGCCCTCTGTTCGCTGATATTGAAACCAAAGTCTGAGGAGGTAAAAAGTAAAAACTTGCTCCAAAGGTTTTTTGACCGGTTTAACCGGGCATTTGACAAAACTACCCTATCTTATACCTCTTTTACCACGGTGATTTCAGGAAAACTGATGCGTGGAGCTGTTTTCATCCTATTCACCCTGCTTGCAGCAGCCGTTCTGGGAGCAAGGTTGCCAGGTGGTTTCATACCGGAGGAAGATCAAGGCTATATTTTTCTGAGTGCGCAGCTGCCCAATGCGGCCAGTTTGCAACGCTCAGATGAAGTGGTAAAAAGAATAGAAGAACTACTTGCCAAAATACCCGAAATCGAAACTTATTCATCCGCAGTAGGCTACAACATGCTGGCTGATGCCCTGAGTACCAATGCGGCCTTTATGTTTATTTCCCTGAAAGACTGGGATGAACGAGGAGATCAGACAGCCAAATTAGTCGCACAAAAAAATAAATGGCATCCTATCCCTGGAAATTAAAGATGCCATCACTTTTGCGTTTGGTCCGCCAGCAATTCCCGGATTGGGTTCCGGCTCTGGTTTCAGCCTGATGATCCAGGACAAAATCGGGGAAGATCCCCAATATCTTTTCCAACATACCCGTGCCTTTATCGCCGCTGCCAACCAGCGGCCTGAAATTGCCCGCGCCTCCACCCAGTATCAAGCCTCAGTGCCCCAAAGGTTTATCGAACTGGATACCGATAAGGTGTTGAAAACCGGCGTGAATTTGCAGGACCTTTACCAGACTTTTGGTGCCTTCCTGGGAGGAGCTTATGTCAATGATTTTTCAAAATTTGGCAGAACCTACCGGGCCTATATTCAGGCAGAATCGGAATACCGGCAAAACGAACACGGACTAGATCTCTTTTACGTGAAAAACTACGACGGAGAGTCCGTTCCCATCAGCACCTTTCTGAAAGTCAACGAGGTCAGTGGCCCGGAATACACCAACCGTTTCAACTTGTTCCGTTCGGCAGAAGTCACTGGTATCCCGGCTACAGGTTATAGTTCCATTCAGGCCTTGAACGCATTAGAAGAGGTTGCCAGGGAAGTGCTTCCTGAAAACATGGAATTCAGCTGGAGCGGAATGAGCTTCCAGGAGAAGGCTTCTTCCGGGTCGGCAGGACTCATTTTCGCTTTCTCCTTCTTTCTGGTATTCCTGATATTGGCGGCTCAATACGAAAGCTGGTCCCTGCCCTTGAGCATCCTGCTAGGCACCCCTTTTGCTTTGTTTGGGGCCTTCTTGTTTTTGGCACTGGCTCGCACATTTAGTCTGAGCTTTGAAAACAACATTTTTGCGCAAATTTCCCTCATTCTCCTGATCGCAATGGCTGCCAAAAACGCCATATTGATCGTGGAGTTTGCGAAGATGAAATTTGACGAAGGGCTTTCTCTTTTTGATGCTGCGATCGAAGCGGCCCGATTGCGCTTCCGCCCAATCCTGATGACGGTGTTTTCTTTTGTTTTGGGCATTCTTCCCTTGATTTTAGCATCGGGATCGGGGGCCGAAGCCCGAAAAGTAATGGGAATGGCACTTCTTGGCGGAATAGGATTGGCCACTTTTTTGGGAATTTTCCTTTACCCCATGCTTTTCATCATGGTAGGAAAAGTCTTTAAATATGAGAAAAGAAGAGCAATGTCCGCAACTTCAAATCCATCAGAAGCATGAAAAAGATCCTTCAAAGCATTCTTTTGGTTTCACTACTTGCTGCCTGCAAAGCTGGCAAACCATATATGGGAGTAGATTTGGAAATTCCAATAAAATTCAACCCATCGCTTTCTGAGACAGAGCAAGCCATTACCGATAGCGTCAACACCCTGGATTTACAAAAAGTCGGAGATGCCAATCTGGAATGGTGGCAGCTTTTTGAAGACCCTTTGTTGGATACGCTGATCAGAACTTCCCTGCGGTACAACAGGAACGCTGCCATTGCTGCGGAACGGGTAATGCAAAATCGGTACGCCCTGAGGTTTCAAAATGCAGATATGTTACCTAAAGTAGGCGCTCAGGCATCTGCCGACCGTGGAAACTTTCTTTTTAACCAGATCGGCCAAACCAATGAGCTTTTCATTGCAGGAACAGGCCTGAATTGGGAAATTGATTTTTGGGGCCGGCTGCGGAATTTATCAGATGCCGCCAGATACAACCTGCTGGCAAGCCAGTATGGACTGAAAAGCCTGCAGTTATCGCTGATCACAGATGTGGCTACCACTTATTTCAATTGGCTGCAGGCGCTGGAAGAGCTTGAAATTGCCGAAAGAAACCTTGCCCTGAGGGACAGCATGCACCGCATCATCGTACAGAGGTTTGACAAAGGCATGCTTCAGCAAACTGATGTGGAGCAATCCAATATATTAAAGACCATTGCTGCCGGATCAGTACCTAAATTCCATAGAAAATCCATTCAACTGGAAAACGCCCTCAATTTTCTGGTAGGCAGAAATCCAAGGCGTTTGCCTGCTGGCCGTTCCCTGCCCGAACTTCAGACCGACCTGGACATCAACCGGTTTTCCCCCAAAGACCTGCTTGAAAACCGACCTGATATTCTGGAGGCAGAATTTCAACTTATGGCCCAAAATGCACAGGTAGGTGCGGCCAAGGCCAGCAGGCTGCCGACCATAAGCCTGAATGCTACCCTGGGAATCATCACCGATGATTTTCGGGAATGGGATTTATCCAACCCTTTATGGAACATCGGCGGACAATTGATGGGACCCTTATTTTTTTGGGGGCAACTCCAACGGAGGGTAGACATCGAACAAAGTATAGGATACCAGCAGTTGTTTGCTTTCGAAAATACAGTACTAAATGCCTTGCGGGAAGTGGAAGATGTGAAGGTGGAAATTACCACACTGAATCAGGAGCTATTGGCAGCCGATGAAAGAAAGAAATCGGCATTAAGTGCCCAGTATCTCAGCGGAGAGCGGTATTCGCAAGGGGTGACCAGCTACCTGGAGGTATTGGAATCCCAGCGACAGGCTTTTGATGCGGAGCTAAGCCTGGTGCAGCTCAGGCAATCCTTGCTTTCGGCATATATCCGCTTTTACAAGGCAATGGGTGGTGGTCCTTTAGATGAAAACATGCCCGATAACTCGCAACAATAAATTAATCCC
This sequence comes from Cyclobacterium plantarum, assembly GCF_011290685.1. Lineage (GTDB taxonomy): Bacteria > Bacteroidota > Bacteroidia > Cytophagales > Cyclobacteriaceae > Cyclobacterium > Cyclobacterium plantarum. The sequence goes on along the minus strand of NZ_JAANYN010000001.1, from coordinate 710,622 downwards.
ATGAAAAAAAGCATACTCATTTTACTTTTATCCGGACTTATCCAATGGGTACATGCCCAGGAAATTCGCGTTAATCTATACGGCGGATATGTATTTAAGGACAGGGTGGATTCCTACTTTTCCAGGAGCTCCTATTATGACGGGCAGATCCAGGATGGAGGCCGTTTAGGAGGTGGCATCGAATACCTTATTCCCGATAGAGGGGGATTGGAAATTCAGTATCTCCGGCAAAACACCAATGCCCCGACGGTTTACCTGGATGACATTCTATCAGGCGGACAAGTCCGGCAAACCGATTTTGATTTGCGGCTCAACTGGCTGATGCTGAATGGTACACGCTATTTCCCTATAAGCGAGCATTTGGAACCATTCGCCGGAATTGGGCTGGGAATGGGCATATTTTCGCTGACCAATCCCGATACGAAAAACGAACGGTCTACCACCAAACTTGCCTACAGTGCCCGGGGAGGAATTAATTTATGGCTGATCGAAAACCTGGCTTTTCGGGCGCAGGCCTCGCTTTTTTCGGCCGTTCAATCCATGGGGGGAGGTTTTTACTTCGGCACCGGAGGTTCCGGTGTTGGTTTAAATTCCTATTCCAGCATGTTTCAATTCGGTTTTGATGGAGGGCTGGTCTTCCGCATACCCCAGAATTAAATGAAAAAATGAATAAAATGCACTGCTTAATGGCAAAGATTCCGCAAGGACGTATTGGAAGGCAGGTTTTATTATTTGTACCATTATTCGAGAGCTTTTGATCAAAATACCACTCACCAAACAATTAGTAACCAAAAAATTACCATCATGAAAAAAACCGTACTCCTTATCCTGATGGCCTTTTCGGCAGGCAATCTGGCATTTGCCCAGGACATCACCGATGAAATCACCCTTATCCAGGCCGAATTCGGAATGGGTAAAAAGCAATTGGTGGAGGCAGTTATGGATCTGCCCGAATCACTGGCACCGGGCTTTTGGACCATCTACCAGCAATACGAAGGAGCGCGGCAGCTGCTTGCCCGGGAACGCCTCTTGCTGATCAATCAATACCTGAACAATTACGAGAATATCGACAATGAAATTGCAGATTCGCTCTCCAAAGGCATAATGAAAAATTCCGCCGCCAGAAACAAGCTGCACCAGAAATACTACAAGAAATTCAAAAAGGTCACCTCCGCAAGAGATGCTGCAAAATTCATGCAACTGGACAACTATATTCACAGCACTTTACGAAACATCACCTTGCAGGAACTACCATTTATTGATGAATTCTGATGAATAAAACAAAACGGATCATGAAAAAGAATTCCCCGATGCTTTACTTCTCAATACTTTTGCTATTGATACTTGCCGGATGCCGAAGTAGTCCGGTACTAGTCGATTCAGCTGGGTATGGACCAGTGGACATGAGCATTTACCAAACCTTTGATTTTTTTCAAATTGATGCCGAAAATTCCGAAAATCCGGAGTTTAAAAAGAATATCCAATACCTTCAAAAGGCCATCGCCACGGAAATGCAAAATGAAGGCCTACGACAGACTACTTCCAATCCGGACCTTAAGATCAACCTCGGGATCGTGGTAACGGAAAAAGTACAAACAAGAGAGACTAACCTGGCAACGGATCCCTTCATGTATATCGGTCAGCGGTCCTATACCTGGAAAGTAGAAGAGGTCCAGGTAGGTACCTATAAGGAGGGCACCTTAACCTTGCACCTGGTAGAAAACAAATCCGAACAGGCTATTTGGGTAGGAACCATCCGGCGGGCACTACCAAAAAAAGTGAAAAATACGCCCGAAACCATTGATAAGGTGGTAGAAATACTCTTTGAAGAAATGACCCAATAAACTTTCACCATGCCATGAATAAATCGTTTTTGTAGGTAGGTCTACTCTTTGTTTCCCTCACCTTCTGTTCAATTATCAGGTCCCTGTAGCAGTACTCAAAAGCCCGCAAATGGGTATGAAATTGTGTTTGTAACAGCCCTTACCCAAAATGTCCCCGGCAGGCACCAAAAATAATATTAATCAGATCGAATCCCTTAGTGTAGCATATCCAAAATGGACAGCTTGGAAATAATTTCTCCAGGATTCAAGCATTGGCTAAAAATAAAACTGAAGCGATAGACTAATTTTATCAGGGAATAAGGATACTGCGCTCCTGCGAAGCGGCCTTAAATTCCTTTTCCGATTTCAAATTTAATCCATCAAACAATTTCCCTCAGCAATTTCAGCGGGCAAAGGGTTAAATCCATTTTCAACTATCACTACACCAAGGTCGGGCTTCTTTTCCAATAAAGGCTTTATGCCGCAAAAATCTGTCAGAGCTGGATTATTTGTTATCTTAAGGGTTGTGGCTGCAGCGCCGGAAATGCTTTCCAACGATTCCAGTCCATCGAGACTTTCCAATAGCTCATTACCAGTGATTTCCATCATATTTTTTATTGTCTTGATGCCAGATAATTCGTTGATATCTCTTAGCTTGTCATTAAAGGAAATATTCACCACTTCTATTTCTTCAGTGAAAAATAATCCCTCCAGGCTCTCAATTTGCTCCAAACGGACTATCCCAAGCCCATCCTTTATCCTTAGGTCTTCAGAAAAAAGACCTTTTAAATCTTTCAGGGGAATGCTGTTTAAAGAAAGAGTATTTATTTCCTGCGGCACGGGATTAAAGCTTCCAGCCAAGCTTGTTAATTTATCAAGACGGAAGAGTTGAAGAGAACCAATATGTGACAGAGAGCTTGCTCCCTGAAAAGAGGTCAGTTCAGGTAATTTAGTGAGCTGCAGGAAATCCAATTGGGAAAGGGCCGATAGGCCTTCCAGGTTGACTATACTAGTAAAGTCTTCAATTCTTAACAAACGACATGTTTCAAGATTTTCCAACCCTTTCAGGTTTCGTACTTTGGTTACTTCATTCATGTAAAACAATTCAACCTCTTTGAGCCCCCTCAACCCCTCCAGAGATTGGAGATCATATAAATAATGAAAGGAAATAACGCTCACCTGTGTGACATTGTGCAAGCCTTCCAGTGATACCAGTGTATTAACTGGTCTCGGAATGTACTGTGCCCCCCAGATATACAAAGTACCATTGATGGCTTTCAAAGAGCTTAGCGGTGTCAAATCCAGAGGCCTATCGAAAATACTAATTCTCAAATCACCATTTATTTCCGTATGGCAGAGACTTGCAAATTCATTGATTTCGCCCTGACTAGTGAATGAAACGTTTCCTTCGAAAACCCCTCCATCGCAATCCGGACCCTCCTTAAAAGCAAGCTCAATTCCGGCGAACCCAAAATCTTCAGGATTCCACCCCATTGTATTCAATACCTGTATGTCAGCGATGCGTTGTGTGCTTTCGGAAATGGTAAAGTTAAAGGGTAAGGAATTGGGAAAGTCCTTATCCAGTGTTGACCCCTGGAGAGGAGTGGCATAAAGGACCAAACCTTCATTATCCTTGATCAATATTTCTGACAAATAATATTCTCCGGAGAAAAGTTCGATTCCTTCGACCTCCAAAGCCGTACCATTATCAACTAGCTTACCAACGGTCTTTTCAATCTTTGTTTCTCCTTCCTCCTCATTGCCTATAGTAAGAGAAATGGTTGAGATATTTTCAATTCTTGTATTGGTTAGTCTGCCATTTTCAGCATCAAATTCCAATAAGTCAATTGAAAAAGTAACTTTCGTGCTAACCGGGATTGGGGGGGATGTCTCTTCACTGCAAGAAAGAAACAGAACAGCATTTAACAACAATAAGTGAAAGAATCTTTTAAAATAGGAATACATAAAAATTTATTAAAAGTTAAAAATCCTGCCAAAACTAAATAAAAAAATAATTACTTCAACTATAAAAGCTGGAGTTTTTTTGGGTAAATATTATCACTTTATAATCTGATGAGTTCGAATTAAGATCGTCAATAAATACCAATTGAATCGTCACTGCGAACCCTTTGTCGTGGATATAGGAGTTGGGATAGGTTGTGGCAGTCTCGTTGGTCCAGATTCCTATGGTTTTTTCCGCTAAAAACGCTCTTTAAGCCTACCGATAACGCGAATAAAACTATTTTTAAAAAAGGTGGAGTCCAATTAAAATTGAAGAATAATATTTAATTACGCAAAGAGCGCAGGCAAGACAAAAAACCGAGCCTGTCCCGATTTTTTTCGGGAGGGTGCGGGAGGTTTGTGGGGTGAAGGATTTTTTTGTCTTGATTTCCTGCCCTCCGGGAGGCGGGTTTGGTACTTTTTCATCAAGGAAAAAGTACAATATAAACAAGTTAAAATACCAAAAATAACCTTTAACTCCCAATTATCCATTGACCAATGAGATATATATCTTTCCAAAAAACTAATTTTAAATCCTGATACAACGAACATCCCTAAATTCTGACATATTCCAAAAACCCCTTCGCCACCCCGATTTCTGCGCTTTTTTAAAATGTTAGGTCTCGGAATGACGGCTTTTTAACGAAATTCAGTCTTACTCTGGTTAATAAAAAAGAGATGAAGTTCAAATGTACTCAATAATACCATGACTTTAATTTGAGCCTTTGCAGAAGGATAATGAACCTCATCCGCTTTACTTTCCTATTGTTGGTTGGTTCTTAGGGAGAAACCAGAACTGGATTCACCCAAAATTCAAACCAAACCGGGCACTTTAAAGCCCATAGGATTGCTGAGATGAAATAAATACGTTTTCAATTACTTTATTGTAAATCGAATTTAAAATTAAACTGGACCAGTTTACCCTGAAGGTCGGCAATTTCCAATCTCGGTAGGGATTCCACTACCCTTTTACCCTCTGCCAAAAGGCTTGGATGGCTATAGGATTTTGTCTTTTTGAGTTCCTCAGCACCATTATTTGTATATCCAATAACGACTATTTCATCAAATTCCAAATAATCCTCTTCGGGCCTAACATCCAGGACTTCACCGATGTGGCCATCAGGATTGACCTTGGCATAAATACGTGCCTTTCCGGTAAGAACGGCTTTGCGTGCCTCCGCTGGATATTTTAAGTTCTCTGAAAAAAACCTAATTATCTCGCTTTTGGAATGGAAAGGGTCTGATGGTCTTTCCTGCATTAGCTCACTTGATGGCTCAAGATCCGACCCGCTTTCGCTGATCCTTACCGTTTTTTTCCCGGAAAGCGATACCAGCAGAAGGGCAAATATGGGCACAATGGCCAACCTTGTCAGGTTGGCATACCGGTTTTTATTTTTTGTATTCATCATGATGATTCGTTTTTGAAGGTTACTTGAATTAATCGCAGTAAATAACTGAAAATTGATGCGATTCATGGCCATGGGCAGCATGGTCAACTGGTAGTCCTGTTTATCTGACTCTTTGATCACCCTCTCATCTGCCCGGAATTCCAGATTATTTCTGATGGCCTGGGCTTGAAATCTGGCAATGGGGTTATACCACTGTAGGATCAAAAGGAATTCGGCCAGGATTATATCGAAGAAATGCCGTTCCCGGGAATGAACAACTTCATGGTTCAAAATCATTTCCAAAGACGGGTGATGGAGTAAATTTTTTCCTATTATAATATTGTCCATAAAAGTGAAAGCCAGGTCTTTTTCCTGCGTTATCAAAACCTTCCTGCCGGAAACTATTTTTTCTGTACAGCTTTTTCTTATCCTGGCAGCCTCAAAAAAACCAAATATCAACTTTACCATATAAAATGCCAGCCCACAGAGGTACAAAAAAAGGATAAAACCTGCTAATTCTATTCCGCTTACATCTGAAGCTACATTTGTCTCCGCAGGCAAAAAACCGGTACCACCATTCCCTGAAAAATAGGTGGTGGTGCCAGAGAAATAGGAGGTGGATTGAAAGGTGATCAGGGGAATGATAAAAGCAGCTAAAAATGACCCGGCTAAATAAATGCGGTTAAAAACGAATTGCTTGATCTTTTTTAACAAAAGATGATAGGTGCAAAAGAAAACAACCGTGGCTATTGATACTTTAAGCAGGTAGTAAAGGATGGCTTCCATGGGTCATTTTGATTTAATGAGTTTGATAATCGCTTCAATTTCCTCCTTATCCAGTTTTTCCTCTTCCATGAAAGATGCCACTGCTTTGGAAAAAGAATTGTCGAAATAGTCGCTGATGATTTCTTTCATGTATCGCTTCCTGTAGGCTTCTTTTGAGAGCAGGGGGAAATATTCGTAGGTATTCCCATATTGTTTAAAGCCCACAATTCCTTTTTCCTGTAGAATCCTTACCAGGGAAGACACGGTATTGTAGGGAGGTTTAGGGTCAGGAAATTCTGCCACAATGTCCTTTACAAAGGCTTTTTTCAATTTCCAGAGGATTTTCATGACCTCTTCTTCTTTCTTTGTGAGCTTATCCATTATACGTACTCTTTACTCTTTTTAACTGGTAAAACAAATATACTCCTGATTAATCAGTTTTACAATTGTTTTACCAGTTATTTCACTAATTAATTATTAAATGGATAATACCAATAGATACGTTAAACATTAATACCTCATTTATCAGTTTTGTAATTGGTTTATGACTGTTATTTCTTTAGGCCTAAGGTTATGGCTTCGGTTCTTCTTTCCCTTTCAGGAAATCCAAAAGCAAAATAGCCCAGTCGGGAATAAATTGAGTAGTTTAAGTTACTGGCTGCCAAAGAAATTGATAGGAAGGGATTTCAATGGCAGACAAAAAGCAGGCCGGTATTCAATTAAATTCAAAAAATTTCAGTTATATTTTGAGAGACCAGGTATCGATTGTTGATCTAAATGGATTACGAAAAATAGAATTCATCAGGAGAACGGGTTTAGAAGAATCTTATTCCAATTTATTGGGCCTCCTTTTACAAAAAAACCATTTGAACAAAACATAATTTAACCTATAATCCCTATGAGACCTGCCCACATCCTATTGGTGGAAGACAATGAAGGGGACATCCTTCTAACGCTGGAGGCCTTCGAAGAAAGTAAAATCAAAACTGAAGTAAGCGTGGCAAGAAACGGACAAGAGGCCCTGGACTTTTTGTATCAAAACGAAAATTACAGGCAGGCAAAAAAACCGGACCTTATATTACTGGACATCAATATGCCTATACTCAACGGGCATGAGGTATTAGCACACATCAAATCCGACCCTACACTCAAAAAAATTCCCGTGATCATGCTTACCACCTCCGCTCACCAAAAAGACATTCATCGGGCCTACGAACACCATACCAACAGTTATGTAAAAAAACCACTGAATATGGCTGATTTTTTAGAAGCCATTTTAAAAATCGAAGAATTTTGGCTACAGTTATCCACCCTTGCCAAAGAATAAATACAGTATTCAGCCTGAATTTAAAGTAATTCTGGATTAATTACCCTTCCGATTTTGGCTTTATCCAAAACACCCTTATCCGATTGTAGAAAAACCACCTCAAAGGGAATTTATTCAGCTCAGTTTAACTGTCAGGCCCTTAAGGTTCGGATAAGTCTAAACTCGGGTAATCAGTTGGGTTTTATTATCGGTCTCAACGGTACAAAAACCTTTGCCTGGCTGTTTATTAAGTCTTGAAGGTTCGAATAATCCTCCAATCATTTAGGCCTCTATATGACATTTGTGAAAGCAATGCAAAAAACCCCATCCCTATAAAAAATTTTACAAGCGGGATAAGGGTGAACATCCATTTAGCTGTCTTTAACACAAAAGACAAATTAATGGTATGAATACATTTTCTAAAATTTTTGTTGTGGCTTGCTTTTTAGCGGCAGATTCACTTGATGCTCAGACATTAACCCAAACAGTAAGAGGCAAAGTGGTGGATCTGGTCAGTAAAACCCCTTTGCCTGGTGCTACCGTCGTGCTGCTCAATACCAATCCGCTGATGGGAACCGTTACTGATTTGGACGGAGAATTTAAAATCCAGCAAGTGCCGGTTGGTACCCACATTTTGAGAGTAAGTTTTGTCGGGTATGAAGAAATTATCCTTCCAAACGTCATTGTAAATTCCGGAAAAGAGTTGGTTTTAAACATTTCGATTGAAGAAGACTTTGGACAAATGCAGGAAGTTCTGGTAACAGCGACTGAAAAGGACCGGACGGTCAACGATATGGTTGGGGTAAGCGGAAGGACTTTTTCAGTAGAAGAAACCAGGAAATTTGCTGCTGCAGTCAACGATCCGGGCCGGATGGCAACTTCCTTTTCGGGGGTGGTGGGCACAGATGATGGCAACAACAACATTTCTATCCGTGGCAATAGCCCAAATGGCTTGCATTGGAGAATGGAAGGAATTGATATCCCCAACCCGAACCACTTTGTCAATCCGGGCTCCTCAGGTGGCGGGATTTCAATCTTAAGTTCTCAGTTGCTCACCAATTCTGATTTTCTCACAGGAGCATTTCCCGCAGAGTATGGGAATGCCTTATCCGGGGTTTTTGACCTTAGTTTGAGGAAAGGAAATAACGAAAAGCGTGAATTTACTTTCCAGGCGGGTTTTCTAGGGACGGATATCGCCGCTGAAGGGCCGATTGGCAATAACTATAAAGGCTCCTATTTGATCAATTACCGCTATTCTACACTTTCATTATTGTCTGAAATGGGTGTTCCCCTTGGAGACTTCGTAACCAATTTTCAGGATTTATCCTTCAATTTTTACCTCCCGGCGGGTGAAAAAAGCAGCTTCACCCTCTTTGGATTTGGGGGCTTGAGCGATCAAAACAACCATGCTTCGGAGGACTCCCTGGATTGGACCGGAGAAAGCGATCGCTACAGTTCAACCTACTTTTCGCATACCGGAGCAGTAGGCATTAAACATGCCTACATGATCAACAAATCCAATTTTCTCCAAACCACCGTATTGGCTTCAGGAAATACTGTCGGTGATAAGGTAAACCGGCTCAACGATCAGTATCATCGTCAGGACTGGACGTATGAAAAATTCAGCAACGCTAAAGTCACCTACAGCAGTGTATGGAATGCCAAACTTTCCTCCCGATCCAATCTAAGAAGCGGCATATATGTCAACCAATTATTCTACAATCTGCATGAAAACGGTTATAACAAGGACTTGGATCAAATTGAAATTGCCATTGACTCCAAAGGAAGCACCCAGAGTGTTCAGGCTTTCTCCCAAATCAATTTCAAGGCGACAAAGAAACTGACTTTGAATGCAGGAGTCCATTACCTGCAACTCCTTTTGAATCACTCAAATTCCATAGAGCCCAGACTAAGTGCAACCTATGCCCTGGATGAAATGCAGCGATTAAATCTTGGATATGGATTGCATAGCCAGGTTCAACCTTTGGGGACTTATTTTGCCGAATTAGAAGAAAACGGGCAGATAATCAAACCCAATGAGAACCTTGGTTTGACCAAATCCCATCATGTCGTGCTGGGTTATGACCGACAGCTAAATACCTATCTCCGAATTAAGATCGAGGGCTATTACCAGTACCTGTTCGATATTCCGATCAAGCCTGGTATCAATGAGACTTACGCGATTATCAACCAACAATGGTCTTTTGTGACAGATCCATTGATCAACGAAGGGTTTGGAAAAAATTATGGTGCAGAGTTTACCCTTGAGCAGTTTACCCACAGAAACCTCTATTTTTTATTGTCGACTTCGCTTTACAATTCACTTTACAAAACCCAGGAAAACAAGTGGAGAAATACACGGTACAATGGAAATGCAAACTTTACCCTGACTGCAGGTAAAGCATTCAATTGGAGGAAAAACCGGATTTTCGGCCTGAACATTAAAAGTATCTACGGCGGAGGATTACGGGCCACTCCTATAAACCTGGAAAAATCAATAGCACGGAACGAAACGGTTTTTGAGGAGGGAAAAGCTTTCGAGGAGCAGCATCCAGCCTATTTCAGAACAGACCTCCGGGTAAGTCTCAAATGGAACCGCCCCAAATCAACCAGCACCCTGGCCCTTGATGTTCAAAATGTCACCAACCGAAAAAACATATTCGGAACCTATTTTGAGCCCATGGATGGAACCATCCAAACAGCCTATCAGTCACCTTTAATTCCCTTGATCAGTTACAGGATAGAGTTTTAATTAATAAAAAGAGGCCAGTTAATAGGACTACCCTTACTAACCGGAAAGGGGAGGCTTCAGCAGTACGGGAATAGGCAGTATTTGAAATGGGATAATGATTGAAAGGCTGTAAAACAGCAGGAAGTGTGCTGAAGCCGCCTGAAACAATATTCCTGTATTCAATCCCAATCAACTGAAATATGATGCTTCGTTTTTGGAGAGCCCATCGAAAATTTCTTATCCAAATCTTGCAGGGTTGTTGGATTTGATTTAACTTTGAAATAAAAAGTACTTTTAAATGAAAAATAATCTGGATCATATACGCGATATAGCCGAGATCCGCTCCATGATGGAACGTTCCTCTAAATTCATGTCGCTATCAGGTTGGGCAGGGATATTGGCAGGAACCTATGCTTTGATCGGAGCCTATATTGCGGTTAAAGTCTATAATTTTAATCCGGTAACGGTAAGCGAGGCTACAGAAAATTCCGGCAGCACCGGATTGGTCCAGTTGATTATTCTGGCACTTGCCGTACTGATTATGGCATCCGGAACTGCTATATTTTTTTCTTATAAGAGAGCGGTGCAAAGAGGTGAGAAGGCCTGGAATGCTACGGCCAGACGTTTACTGAGCAATATGGCTGTTCCTTTGGTCAGCGGAGTAGTACTGCTTATATTTCTGCTTACAAATGGTCTTCTTGGCTTACTGGCTCCCTTCACCTTGATATTTTATGGTTTGGCTTTGTACAATGCCGGTACCTTTACCTATAAAGAAGTGAAGATTTTGGGTCTTGTTCAGTTAAGTCTGGGACTGATCAGCACCTGGCTTATAAGCTATGCAATCATCCTTTGGGCAATGGGATTTGGCCTGGCACATATCATTTACGGAATTTATATGCACAACAGGTACGAAAGGTGAAAATATCAATAGATGGTTTACATAAAGCGTTTGAAAACCGTATACGGCTCGGTATCATGTCCTCTCTGGCTGTAAATGATCAGGTAGATTTCAATTCCCTGAAGGAATTTCTTGAGCTTACCGACGGCAACCTGGCAAGCCACCTGAAAGCGCTTGAAAAGGAAAAGTTTATTGGTATAAAAAAATCCTTTGTAGGCCGAAAACCCAATACAAAATATTTCATGACCAAAGCAGGCAAAATTGCCTTTGACGGACACTTGGAAGCCTTGGAAAATCTGATAAAAGGAATTTCCGAATAATTAAACCAGTGTAAGATAAAAGCAAAAAAATTTCAATGACAACCAGAAACAAAAATTGAATGATAAAACTGGCTGTAAGCACTTTGATTTACAAAGTTCTTTTAAATTACAACTCCTGCTTGAATGTGTTCTTCAGAAAAAAAAGCACTGCCAAAAAGCGGATGAAACCGGGCATGAGGCAAGCGACATACGGTGGTATGATCAGGCATCCGGGATACCTCTGAAAATAAATCCCCGAAATCGGTTCGGGGCAGGTAGGGTCAGGCTATCCCGACCTATGGCAAATGAAATAATATTATAAAAAACATGAATCACATGAAAAAGGCAATCATCGAAAAGCGCAATGATCCCAGGGAGCTGGAAAAACTGTACCGGTCCAATAAAACCGCATTTAAAGAGGCATTCATTTCCGTTTACCCGCAAATCAAGGAAAGCCCCCTGGCGGCATGCTGGAATGAACGGCTGAATTACTCCCCTGAAGGGTTTGACTGGGCTACAAGAAAGGATTTGATATTTCTGTTCATCATCTCGGCAGTAGCAGGTTTTATCGCCAAATTACCAGCTATACTTCAAATTGAAGAAGATTATTTCTATGCCAGAAATATAGGTTTTATTATTTTCCCGGCATTGACAGCGTATTTTATCCGTAAAAACCAACTGCCCACAGGTAAAATTTCGCCCCTTGCATTGGGCATCATCCTAGGTCTGGTTTTTATCAATCTATTTCCCGATTTGCCGGATAGCGATACCCTGCTCCTATCCAGTCTCCATTTGCTTCTTTTCCTTTGGGTGCTTTTGGGATGGACTTTCATTGGTGGCAGGATTAATCAACCCGTTAAGTGGCTAGACTACCTGAAGTATAATGGCGACACCATCATCATGACCGCATTGATCCTGGCGACAGGGGGGCTTTTAACGGCCCTGACCATCGGTCTTTTTGCCACAATCGGTATCCAAATTGAGACTTTTTATTTTAATTATATTGGTATTTTCGGACTCTGTGCAGCACCCATTGCCGGCACTTACCTGACCCAAACCAACCCTCAACTCGTGGGAAAGGTGTCTCCTCTGATCGCCAGAATTTTCTCTCCTTTGGTATTGCTCATGCTGCTGGTTTACTTGCTGGCAATGATTTATTCAGGCAAAGACCCCTACAATGACCGGGAATTCTTATTGGTTTTCAATGGCCTATTAATCGGCGTAATGGCCATCATCTTTTTTTCGATATCCGAAATTGCTGCCAGCACAAAACACAAAAGGGAAATCTGGGTGCTCTTGATCTTATCCCTACTAACTTTAATCGTCAATGGCATTGCCCTTTCCGCCATCCTATTCCGGATATCCGAATGGGGCATTACCCCAAACAGGGCAGCCGTTCTGGGCGGCAATGTGTTGATCCTAATCCACCTGCTGATGGTTACTTTCCACCTTTACCGGGTAATTGGCAGACAGGGAAAAATAGCACAGGTCGCAAAAACCATTGGCATTTACATGCCGGTATATTTTAGCTGGTCCATTATCGTCACTTTTTTTTTCCCCTGGTTATTTGGGTTTGGCTAATTGGAATAAAAACAAGGTTCATAATTGATGAAAATATTCCCTATATTTAATGGAATTTGTTTTATTTTAAGTATGCAATCAAGGCAAACAGGTTTAGCCAGGTAGTGGTGAAAATAAAATAAGGTGAATAAAAGGAACAGGTTTCAATCGAAGCATCTAAAATTGAGCTATTCACTCAAAAAATACTATACGATGTGGCCACAAATCTTTTGTACTTCGGCTAATTCACCTGTTATTTCATTACTCCACGATTTCCACCAACATCCAATAACCATCAACTTTGACAAACCTTCCGTTTTCGATGGTCGACATGCCAGTTCCAAATTGGCGCATCATGGAATTAACCATGTCTCCGGTCATGCCTCCCCTAACATTTCTCTTGACAGAATAATCACAATAAAATCCACCCTTACTGGCCGCCTCCTTACAGGCAATCTTTCGGAAATATTCCAGGTATTGTTTTGTACCCTTCAAAAAGGTTCCCATAATTGCAGGCATAGCGGTCAGGGGATTGTTGCTATCAAGCTCAGCATTACCCAGATTTTCCAGTTTCTGATTCTTAAAATCTACTTGCCTTTGAATAGCAAATCGCATTTGTGCCTCTGTAGGTTCCCCGGTTGGCGTGGTCTCGTCCATAAGGGCCCGGAATTTTGCCAGTTCCCTTTCCCTGGCCAGCCGTGCCTGCTCCGCCTCCCTTCTACTCGCCTCGGCAAGTATTTCAGCTTCCATGGATTGCGCCAGGGAATTTAAGCGCTGCACAGCAGGACGCTCATCGGTATTCCCCAGGTACTGCGTCCTTGCCGTTATCAGTTGGCTAATGCTGTTTAATCGATCAAAGTTGGCCTTTATTTTCGTTTCATTTTCAGAAACTACCTCGCCTTTTAATTCCCTAAGTTGCGCAAACATTTCCTCCACTACCGTCAACTGCGAAAATCCTCCCGCCTGATTGGAAAGCTGCTTGTAAACATCGTCAATAAGTTGCATTGATACCAGGTTGGATTTGTCCAGCGACTGGAGTGATGTACTACGAATGCTGTCAAAATGGGCAGAAAATACCCGGCTGGCATAGCTATTAGAGGTTTCCTGTAGGGTGCTTTCCTGGACAGGAGACAGCCTGGCATACAGGGTCCGGTTATTCTGTTTGAGATATGACAAAAGGTATACATTGTCCAATTCCAGTGGTTTGATTACAATATTATCCATTTTATCACGTAAGGTGGCATAGGCGGCCTCGGGTTCCCGGTCGGTAATAAGTCGGGACAATTCAGTCCGCTGCTCCGGGAAAAATTCAAAGGATTGATCCCGAAGAAATCTGCGGTACCTATCCAACGCATCCCAATCTACCGGCTGATTGCTAACAAGGGAGGAATGTACATTCCGGTATTCCAACTGAAAACGCTCCAACTTTTGGGTCAATTTCTCAGGGGTGAGTAGCACGCGACCATCCTTTTCAACCCTGAGAAGGGAATAATCCGTGCCGTTTTTTTGGTTGTACTTCTTTGTCCAGGTATCCAATTCATTCAACTTCGGGCTTACCGGTCTTTTGCCGGGCCCCCTATTGCTCACCGCTCCGGCGATAAGCAGCCCACCAAGCAAACCGACACCACCGTAAGCCATGGCATTTTGTTCCTGATTTTCCAGACCTTCAAACACGTCTGTCTCGTAACCATACGCCCCTCCCAGACCGGCACCGATAATCGGAGCGATGAACCAAATGGCAGTGCTTTTACGTTGCCATTTCGGTTCCAGCAGGACAGCCCCCTCTTTGTAATTGGATTGCGCATCAACGATGGGGCTCTTGCTGACACAGGAAAAACTGCCAGCGAGCCAAACACCAGCCAAAACAAAACTTTTTATCGTATTCATAGTCTGCGAGTTATTATATCAGGTGGATTAGGAAATAAGTTTTAGAAATGGCCCTGGTTTGGCAACCAAGATAACGGGTCAATACCCGATTTCAACCACCATAATTGGTGGTTTGCCTGATTTTTAGTCGTATTGATGTAAAAATAACAAAAGGTTGTAATGAGCCTAGATTCAGCTATATCGGAATTAGGCATTAATTTAAACCAGGAATCGGGAAAAATTCCAGGGCATTGTAATCAAATTCAGCTATTTTTTCAGTCAAATATGGGTCAGAATAAATTTCTACAACGCTGGTTTCTAATTGAAACGAAAAGGATGGGGCACCGACTATCCTACCATCTTCCAAACCCAAATTTTGATTACTAATTTTTATTTTGTGTAGAAGAAAAAGTGGTTTATCAGAAGCGCCACCCAGAAGTGAACTAATTGCATCCAAATCCAAGGCAACAAAAACTTTACTAGGCCCACTACCAATTTTTTCCTCCTCTGGGAACCTTGCTTGATAGTTATTTAGAAATGCATGTTGAAAATGACCTAAATTTCCCAATTCCAGCCAAAACCCATTACGATCAAAATCAACGTAATCATGACTGATACCCCCATTCATGACAAGGTACGCTTCAAGTTGATCATCCTTAATTATTGACTTTGAAAGTTTAATCAAATCATCAAAATGATTGCTTAAAAATGATTTGTAAATCTTCCTTCTTTCGAATGGATTAGCGTACAATCCTCCCCAGATATCCAAAGATTTCGCAAACCTGGCACGATCAAGACTTAGATAGGACCTTTCCAAAGCTTCACAATCACCATTAACATCAATACAGAAAAAGGGAAGAATAACTTCCTTTTTAAATAACAAACCAGATGACTTAATTAAATGTCGCTGAATAAAAAACTGGTTCCTCTCCTCGACCGACTCGGCGGTTGCGTCCGTGAATAGTAAATCCTTGTGGATATCCTGATAGTATTCGGATAAAGCATCAATTTCTAACAGGGTAAAAAATGCCATTTCATGGAGATGCTGTTCTTTCTTAGTTGATTGAACAAACAATGGTTCATCCATATATGTCCTTATCTTAATTGGTTCAAAGGATGAATTTGGACCTTGAATTGTGCTAAACGCGTAATCTTCATTTTTATTCCTGTTACCATTGCGCTTTTCATTGATTGGATTTTCGACGTTGTCCGCCATGGTTTTTATAGGTGTTCCTGAATCCTTTTCACTCCTTTCTGAGACCGAAATTTCTTTTGGGTTTACTAGCTCCTTAGCTTCTTCCACCAATATGGACTTAGCTCGTTCTTTAATAGTCTTTAATATTTGACCATTCGTGTTGGTATGTACAAACAAAGCAGCCACGACAAGAACGAGTGAAAATAATCTGCTACATCTAGTTAACATGGTCAAGTAAATTTAAGGTACCTACCTTATTATTAAGCTTTTCGTCAAAAAAAACATCCACTTCATCATCCACCATCGAAACATCGAACACTAAATGAGGCTTTTGGTTTTGTGCACTCACCTTTAGGTTAACTTCCTTAATATGCAATCTCATTTTATACACAACATATATGGGGATTGTCTTTCCACTAGTATTTGATCTGCCTCCATATAATTCGTAAATCTTCTCAACCTCATCGATTGAAACCGGCAAAGAACATCTTGTATTCGTGTGATCGTCGGGAAAAATCGTATTAGAAAATCTAAACACGGAATATTTGGGAGCGACGTCGCTCAAACCTCCACCGTGAGGCAAAGACAAATGGAATTCAAAAGCCTCTTTATTAAAATCGTATTCCCCAAGTCTTGATTCCGATACAAAATAATATTCCTCTCCCTCCTGCATAAAAGCACTAGCCCAGGTATAAAGATCTTTTAAATAATCTTCTTTAACAAAATTTAAATACGTTTGCCTAATTCTAAAAACATCCTCCGAATCACCTCCCCATTCTTTTGCATGATCGAAATCACTATAATTCCCATCGGTCATGCCACAATCATATTTCTTTGAATTGCAGAAATACCTATACCGAAGTGAATTTTCCAAATGACTGGCCATTGTTTCTTTTATATATTGCTGGGTAAAATATTGGTGAAACTCCTCTGCTGTTCCCTCTTTAAAACTACTCATGAATCGTTCTTTATCCATACCTTCCAGTAAATCGTATAAATACTTATATTCGATCAACGTAAAAAATCTTTCCATCCCTAATAAATTGTATTCTTGGAAGGTAAAAGTACGTTCAGGATCACTTATATTTCCCGTTTTAATGCTTCCGAATCTCGGTTTACCCTTATAAGAAGCCAATAAAATAGTCTTAAAATTGCCATTTGGAGAATAAAAACGGATTGAATTGGTATTTGATAGGCTATCTTCAGGACCATTGGGAATACTATTTTTCGGAACTGAGGGTTCGGCTGTTTCCGATGCGTTTTTAAGTATAGGACGATCGTCTTTTTGGTTCACTTTTGATCCCTCGGTTTCTTTTGGGTCTTCTTTCCTACCTTTCCATTCGATGCTTCTTTGATCGAAATCCTCAAGTTTCTTATCAATCTCTTCGGTAACCTTTTGTTTAAATTTCTGCAAAATTTGACCATAACAAGAATGGAAATTGATTAAAATTCCAAACATGATGATTATTATAAATTTAGTGTTCATTTTTAAATATTTTTATCTTTGCATATTTACTTTGAAAGGAGGGAATGTTTTATACCTGTGTTTCAATGATAGTGAATGCCAATAAATAGGGTTAGACTAATAATATTGAAATTTAGCACTTTAATCAGGGCCCTCGGCCACCAATCTTGGTGGTTTAACTAGATACACAAGAAATGCTGCTTTACCCTCTTAAATAAAGGTTAAGCATTACGGGCATAAGTAAAAAATATAGTTCATTGAATTTCATGTTGGACGACATATAGTGCTCACACACAAATCGAAAAAAGTTGAACTTACCTCTTCAAGGGAATATTCAATAAATATTCTTCCCTAATTTTTTAAATAAAGAGTTTTTGGCATCTCCATTCTGCGGAATAGGTAGGGAAATCGTTTTAACTTCTGTGGTGGAAATTTGATGGGCCAATAACAGCTGATTGTGCTTTATCTGCTGGATCCTGCTCAGGCAAACAATGTGTTTGCGGCTGAGCTGAAAAAAATCAGGGGCAAGGTTTTGTTCATGTTCCTGAAAGAAATTCTTAAGACCCGGCGATGTAAATACTACTGGATATGGCTGTGAATTTAGGTATGCTCGAATGGTTTTTCCATCTGCCTCCAGTAAAACGAGTTTCTCTAAAGGTAAGGCTGTTAATTCCCCATGAGCTGTAGCTACAAAGATGGCATCCGGTTGCTGAAGTTTTGAATAGGAAGAGTCCAGGTTATTTGTTTCTGATAAAGTGGATTGGGATTTCCGGATCAATAGCAATTCCAATTGATCGGCGAGTTGCTGGCGGTCGTAAGGCTTGCGCAAGAAGCCGCAAGGAGCGGTGAGTTTGGCCAGATCGAACCCATTCGGCAATCCAGAAACGAAAATAATAGATATAAATTTAAGGGTCAGATTGATATGGTGGGCGAGTTTGATGCCTGCCTGCTTGTCTCCCTGCAAATCAATGTCCAGCAAGACCACATCCGGCTGCCCGGTGCGCAGCAACTCCACTGCCTGTGAAAAAGTCTCTGCCGGCCCCAGAACAGTAAGCGGTGCCAAAGGAAACAGTTTTGATAAATCCGAGACAATTAAGTCTGCCAGGAAAGGATCGTCCTCCACAACCAATACTTTTGAAGGGTTATTCATATCTTCAACTTGAGGGTATAACAGGTTCCAGGAAAAGGTTCAACAAACAATTCTGCATGGATGTATTTAGTAAGTCGCTGCATCAAGCCTGTGCCAACACCTTGTTTCTGCCCACCATCCAAACCTATCCCATTGTCCTTAACATTTATAAGAAGGTATGCCCCTTGTTTATTCATGGACACAACGATTTCTGGATTAATAATTTGATCGGTAAAGGCATGTTTGGTTGCATTGGTAACCAATTCGGCTATGATTATGCCCAAATTTAAAACGATATTTGTAGGTAGAAATATATCAGCCTTAGACTCAACCTGGAAATTAATCCTGTGTTCCGTTAGCTTAAACATCTCTTCAAGTCTTATCACCAATTCTTTAATATACCCTCCAATATGGATTTCCCCTTTTTCATCCTCAAAATTCAGGTACTGTTGCAGGGAGGCTGCTGATAAAATGGCTGCCTCCAAATTTTGCATCACCTGTCTGGATTTATCGGCTTTCAAATTTCCGGATGCCATTCTTATTAATGACTGCACCTTCATCAAAATATTATAAGTCCTATGAGTTAAATCATCCTTCTGTGATGCAATGATTCCATTTTTTTGTTTTAAGGATTGATTTAATTTATACAGGAAATAAACCAGCAGAATAGTCACTCCTATCAAAAACACCAAAACCACTATATATAGGAGGTATCGCTCGTTTTCCATCCGGACTAAAGCTGCTTCCTGTTCGGCGAAATTCCTTTCCAGTTCCTTTTCCCGTAACAAATATTCAGACTCAACACGCTGAACATCCAGCAGCTCCTCCTGAAACAGTTCTTCTTTTAATGCAGCGAGTTCTTTGTGAGCATTGAACGCAGCGGAAAATTTCTGTTCCTTTTCGGAAAGGGAGATTTTCAATTCTAAAAAATTAAGGTACAATTCTTTGATAAATACACTATTAAAAAGAGATTTTATGCTATTCAGGTAGGTATTCGCCGATTGGAAATCATTTTCCATCATAGCCAGGTTGGCAAGGTTTGTTTTGCAGATAATCTGTCCTTCGATATCGCTGTTATCCAGGTATAACCGATGTGCCTCCAACAAGTAACTCGCGGCTTTTTTTAAATTACCAATTTTAAGATAATCCTCGCCAATATTATTTAGATTTGCAGCCTGCTCCGTTTTAGGAAGGCCGAGTGCGGTTTTTACTTCCAAAGCTTCCAGATTAAAATAGAGACTGCTATCATAGCGCCCGGAATGAAAATGGTTCATTGCCATATTGTTGTACAAGTAGGCTATTCCCATAGAATCATCCAACGTAAGGGCGAGGTCGAGTGCGGTGCGTTGTTTTTCAAGTGATTTGTCGTATTGCTTCAGATTGAGGTACATTATTCCCATGGAATTAAGAATATCGGAAACTTGCTCCATGTCCCCATGGAGTTGCGCCAGTGTCAATGCCTTTTGACTGTTTTCCAAGGAGTGGGAGTAAAGGCCAATTTGTCGATAAGCCATGGCCAGGGACTTATAGGAAGTGATTATTCTGGTGGTGTCCATGAGCCGTATGGCCACTTGATTGGATTTCAAATAATACCGCGCACTGGAATCATATTTTAGTAATTTGTAGAATGAAAACCCCAAGCTGTTAAACGTTTTCCTTGCATTGCCCAAATCCTCCATCCAATCGGACTCTTTTATCAGCTGATAATAAATGTCAATTGCCTTTTGATGGTGCCTTTCCTCCTGAAAAGTGGAAGCTTCCGCATAAAGTGACTCATACCTTTTTGCACTATTCACTTCTTGGGCTACTAATTCCTGACCGGGTAAAAAAATGGCCACATGTATGAGGTAGATAAGTACGTTGTAATTCACAGCCCTATAAAATAAATACCTGAAAATTAGAATCCTCGTTAATAATATACATAAAAGGCTTTGAAAACAAATCCAAAGCCTTTTGATTGTAATTCAATGCTAGAAGTTTTAACTTACATCAGCACTTCTGCTAGCCGTTTCCAGGATCCTTTTCTTCGGGATCTTTTACCAATTCCAAATGGGTGGGTTCCATTTCTTCTTTGTCTGCGAGAAGTCCACATCCGGAAATCCCCCAGATTAGAATTAGGATTGCGACGATTTTTTTTACTTGATTTTCCATAGTTAACGATGTTTAAGGTTCGTTTTCCAGGTAATTTCAAGTGTTTGATTACTAATTATTTACATCTTGACGTCAAGCTATCGTCAGGAGAGTAGTCAAGGCTATTTTGCCTGGTGGATGAAAAATGTAAGAAGCTTAAACCCTCTAATTAGTGATCCCAAGCTGTATTTATCTGAGCAGATAGATCGAGGCATGGAATTAAAGCATTTGAAAAAAATTCCGTCAACCGGCCGTCAGGAGAAATTTTCTATCCAATTCACAGGTCCATCTGATTTTTTGATAAATATCAGCATCCGTCCATCAAATTGAAATTTTCAGTGAGTTGTCAGGTTTCACCAGAATTGGTGGTTCGGTTAGAAATTTGAAAAACTAATTTTGGCTGGACCTATGGGTGAGTCTCAAAATCTGTAATAGCGAAAATCAATTGTGGTGACAGTGTAGGAAATCAGACAACCGCCAATAAATTATTCAAAAAACATAAACCAGAATTGTATGAAAACCAGCATGAAGTTAATTGGATTCCTAATCACCGTTTTGATGGGGGTAAGTTGTAGTAACGATGACGAGGGAATGGAACCAGAGGAAACAGGAAGGCAAAGCATTACCGCCAAAATAGATGGGAGAGACTTTGAGGCGGTAATGCCAAATGAACAGGATCCGGAGGCTGAATTTATTTTAACCAACCTCGTAATCAACCCCAATGGAGGTGGGTTCGTACTGGGCATTTCCGGAGTGGACGGAAGTTGGGAGGATGCGGCTGCGGTTGACGTTAGAGTAATATTAATTGGGCCGAATCTAAGTTCACTAAAAGCCGGAACCATTTTCACAAATAGAGGCACGGACACCGAACCGACCTTTGACGGGTATGTGGCAGCTGGAGTTTCTACAATGGTCCTGAACAATATGGAAAACGCTTATATTGCATTAACCGACGATTTTGGAACAATCCAGGTTGAGGTGACCTCCATAGACCATAGTGCCAAACAGATTTCGGGTACTTTTGAATTTACAGCAGTCGATCCGGATGAGGAGAGGACGGTGGTGGTAACTGAGGGAGAATTTAAGAATATCAATTGGGGAGATAAAGTTATCTGAGTGTCGCTGACGGTCTGGGATAATTCTTCAGTGCTTGGATAGCGTGGTAAAGGTATTTACTCCCAAGTTTGGTCACCATAGGCATCCTGTATGGCTTCCTGCCATTCTTTCGCGTCTTGGTCGTTGAAGATGGCTCCGTAGCGTCGCAAACGGTCTTTTTCCTCCTCGGAAAATTTGGAGTCAGGATGGAGGTTGCGAAGGTCTAGGCCTTGGGTGATAAGGCCTGGTTCACTAATGAACTTTCTAATTTCTTTCCCCGTGGTTGTTGACCATTCTCTCACCGTTCCACCGGAATCATTTGACAAAATAGTCTTCCCGTCTCTACTGTGATCTACCGAGCAAATAAAAATATCATGACCTACATAATTCGTCAAGCATTTTCCATTGGACCTTGCCCTTTCCTGTAATTCACCACTATTAAAACCCAATATTAGGCGACTTCCGTCTCGACTGTAGTTTGCGAAACGGGTAAATTCCAAAAATTTATACGATTTCAGATTATCTCCAGTACTAGGCGAAAGTTCCGCTAAAGACCCAATTGGCTTGTGATTATGAACCAATACCCTTTGCCCGTCTGGACTGTAAACCGCAGAATGTACCTTACAATTTCGATCGTTTAATACCTTCACCGATGACTCTGACCACACAGACCATATTTTTGCAATTCCGTCTGCTGAACAAGACAATATATAACTGCCATTTGGGCTGTATACCGCAGAAATAACGCATCTGTTTATATTGATCGTACGCTGACACGAACCCCTCAAAACTGACCACTCTTTTACGGTTCCATCATCAGAGGCGGAAAGTATTTTTTTATCATCTGAACTATATAGGAGCGTATTTATTTTTCTAGTATGTCCCGCAAATTTACGGGTGCATTCCCCCGTTGATAGTTTTAATTCCATCAGAGAATGGTCTGAGGATACTGTGACTATCCGCATACCATTTTGGCTATAACTAATAGTGGAATTGGCACCTTTAAAAATTTTTAAACATTTTGCTTTATAAACTGACCATTCAAAAGTCTTTGTAAATTTACTATTGAGAATACAACGACCATTTTTGCTATATACTGCAGAAGGACCTATACCATTTTCCCCCTTCTGCACAGCAAAAAGGCACTCGCCAGTTTCCACAGACCATTCTATAATACTTCCGCTTTTAGAACAAGAAAGAATCCGCAGCCCATCTTCACTATAAATTGCTTTGTGAACTATATCCATATGGCCCACGAACGTGCGAATACATTTTCCTGTTATTACTGACCATTCCTTTACGGTTTTATCATAGGCACAGGACAGTATTCGTTGGCCATCCTTACTATAAATTGCAGAACACATTCCAATGTAATGACCTTCATATATACTGATACACTTTCCAGTGGATGCAGATAGCTCCTTGATAATTGTACCTGTAACAAAAAGAAATTTTTGACCATCCGGACTATAGACCGCAGATGTAACACCTGAATGCTGTTTATCAAATGACCTTAGGCATTCGCCAGTTTCAGTAGCCCATTCCTTAATGCTTCGGTCCCTAGAGGTAGAAAGAATCTTTTTATTATCCAAACTATACACTGCTGATTTTATATCATCCGAATGTCCAATATAAATTCGTAAACATTCAAGTGATCTCGCACACCATTCCTTAATTGTTCCATCACTTGACGCTGATAGAATTCGACTATCATCCAAATTATAAGTCACAGAATTCACACAGCCCGAGTGTCCAGAAAATATTTTTGTGCATTCACCATTTATTCCAGACCACTCCTTTATGTTACCATTTCTATAACCCAATAGTATTCGCTTCCTATCTCTATTGTAAACTGCAGAGGTGACTGAATTCGAATGTTCTAATTTTAGTATAAATGTACATTTTCCTGTTGCTGCTATCCATTCCCCGATTTCAGAATAACCTGAAATTCCAACTATCCGTTTGCTATCTAAACTATAATCGACGTTTAAAATTCCATATAAACCTTTTGGGTTTTCAAACAGTTCTCCATCTATCCATGCGCCATCGACTTTAGCTGGCAGATAGTTCTTACCTCGAAATGCCGACATCGGAATTCCATTTAAAACCACGCCTCTTAAATCAATATTCTGAAGGTTTGCACCCGCTAAGGTGCCACGAGTCTCATGCAGGATAGTAACTGCATTACAAACGGTAAAATCCTCCTTCATTTCTCGGCCTTCACATTGAGCCAGAAGTCGGGAAACAGAATTATTTCTTATACGAGCGGGAACCTGCTCCCCACGTAGAAGAATTTGTGGTTCAAAAATATACTCTCCTTCCATTTCGCCAATCAATCTCCTCAAATAAACTGGGAAAACTCTGGACTTCCATTCCTTAGGAAGAAGATTTTCCTCAAGCGAAAAACGAATACAATTAACAAGATGACAAGCAGCGAAAAAATGACGAATGTTGGGATGTAAAAACCGTAACTCATTACCTTCCTTCGTGAGAAGTTGTAGATGTTCCACAAGATATTTCAGAAAGGTTTCTGATCGTTCCAGTTTTTGCATATCGCTTAGCTGGCCGATAGGTAAGTGCTCGTTTATTTTCCAAACCTCTTGAAACTGCGAAAAGCTAGTCCTTCCATTGAGTTTCTCATACGCTTTATTAAATACCTCGTAAAAATTATAGTCTGTATCAGTCGCTATATTCCATGCTATGGAAACTCTTCCTTTCTTTTCCATTGACCAAGCCAAAAAGGGAACATAAAAAAATAACAAAAACCGCACTAAAAGCTGTTCATGCGATCGACCCTCATATTCTTCCATCAATTTAGCGAACTGTGCTTCCCTAAAATTCCACAGAAGCTCTGCTTCCGTTCTTACTGTAAAAAAGGTAAATCGGGCATCCTCTTTATATTTTTTTAAAATAACCTCTGAACCTGCATATAATGTCAGCATCATGGGATTACCAAAAAACTGCAATAGTCTCGGGTCAGGTTCATTTGTATTATCAAGTTTGTTTAAGTATGCTATGATTTGTTTATCTTGTAAGGGTACCAATTCTACCACCGTATATTTATTCGCCCAATTAAAATTTTGAATTTCAACTTTTCGTGAGGTGAAGATTATTTGAATTGAAGTACCATCACCCGATAACCAACTGAGTTCAGTCGTCAACTCCTCTCGAGGTACTGTGACATGGTTAAACCCATCAAGAAGTAAAACAAAGCGAGGATTTTCCCGACTTTTAGCGGAATTAGGAATAGAATCGAAAAAAAGTTGGCATATAAAGTTTCTAAGACTTTCAGCCATAGGGTAACTATCAAAGTAATTTTTTGCTATGTAGCGGAGGATAAATCCTTTTCTTTCGGCTTTCTGCACATGATTAAATTCATTCAGTTCCACATAAATAGGGATAGGGTAATCTTCCTTTTCCAAAAACTCTTTCCAAAGCCTTAGGATCGACATGGTCTTCCCACTTCCTCTATTGCCTATTAAAATGGCATGAGTACAGGGTTGCTGCCACAATGAAATAACAGAAGTAGTTAGTGGTGCAGGTTCCCCATCCAACTTAACTTGATTTTGTTGTAACTCGGTGTGGATCGTATCTGCAAGTAATCCACTTTCAATCTGAGAACCCTTTAAGTGTCTATTCAAGAGTTTTGATCGAAATAAAATAGATCTCTTTCTAAGCTGATTTTGTGAATAATCAAGGTTATTCTTCGGGGTATGCTGATTTGGTTGAGGAATGTAAACTTTTCTATTTTGAAAAGCATCATCTAATACAAAATTAAACGTGCCTCCTTTGAAGTCGGCGTTTACACTGTTATCACAATGAGGCGAACTTATAAAGATCCCTGCTTCCTTTCTCTGCTCTTCAATTAAATCATTAATTGAACTTACAGGCAAATGAGAACGTGTGTTTTCTTCGAGAATTTTGATAAGAGAATCTGTAAAAAAACTTTTGTCCGGAACAGGTTCATTTCTTCCAGACGCCAGAATCCATCTGGAGGGATTATCCGGTGAGTAGCTCTTATTTGTAGGTCGGACTGAATCCGGCAATCTGATTTCGTGGGGAGTAAAAGTAGAGGAGTAGCATGTATCAATAATAACTAATATGTCTTTAGCCACAATCTTAGTAAGCCGGTCCATTATATCCTTTTTTCCTAATAAATTAAACGCACTTATATCCATTTCTGGATCTGGTGGCACTGAGTCGTAGGGTGCAAAATAGGGTTGTGACTTCTTATCAAGTTCGTCTCTATATGCATGGCCTGAAAGTATCACGATCAGGTTGTCACTTGGAGTGATAATATCGTTGCCTTTCCGGAAGCTGTGCAGTTTTTGAAGTATGGCCGGTCTCGTGGCTTCCCTATCTTTTAAAAAAGATACCAATTCAGGATCAGCGGAGATTTGATACTTTCTTTGCAATACCTCCAATAATCGTTCGCAATCAGAAACTGGAAATTCAAGCGCGGGCCAACCAGAATCATAGGCGCTAATAGCTACAATCAGCACGAATGTTCGGGCGGTCTCCGGTTTGTTGGTCACCGAATTAAAATTTTTCTTGTTAGAAACTATTCCTCGATTTTGTTCAGCCATTTCTAATCTCTTATTTCTGAATTGGTTAGGAATTGAAGTGATTGGTATGCGGTAATGGCCGGAAAATCCGGATTGAAAAATCAAATGCCGTCCACCGCTCATAGCCCCTCAGTTTTCCCGGCTTAGCTGGAATCGACGAACGCATGGTTTCCTTCTCCTCGGTAGTTAGGGACTTCTGTTGAAAAAAGGCCAGGTTTTGAATGGGATCGGTTGAAACCAAAATCCGCAAATATTCTCTAACCTCCTCTATGCCGGAACGTCCAAAAGCATCGTCCACTTCCAGACAAATATCCTCGTAGCTGCCATCTAGGTTTTCTTCATATTTTAAAAAAACCTTATCACCTTTTTCCAGATATTGGCTATCCGCTTTAATCAATTTTTCATAAATGCCAAAAAGGCTATCGAAGTAAAGAGCCGCAACATAGCAGGATGGCAGATCCGATTCCCTATTTAGCGAAATCGAGAAACGAAACATCGGATTACAACCGTCTTTATACCCTAACTTAATCTCCTGAGTGGGTCTAATATGTAGTATTTTGTTGTCAGATAAGTCAGTCGAATGCATCCTCTTCTGATCTCCACCCACAACACTTTCAACCCTAAACGCAAAATCATCCTCTCGAAAAATAGAGTTTGTGCTGTTCAACGCCAGCGTATAATCCCACCTCCCGATGCTTTCAACAGTGTGCATAAAATTTGAAGCATCCCTTCTTGGCATTAAATAGGGAAAACCTTCCAACTCATACTGATTACCTTTTAAGTTAACCTTAAAATCCCAGGCTTCACTGGTCTCTATAATTGGCTTAACAAAATGATATCGGCCTGCTTCATACGTTTCTAGCAAGCTCATTCTCGATCTTTGATCCAATTCCGAGCAGTCCAACTTTTTTTGTTGAATAGCCAGGTTAACTAAAATGGCGCGATAGGTTTTATTCGCGACGTCCAGAAGATCTAAATCTGGCCCCTCGACAACCGACAATGCCATTGCCACTTCTCCTACTTCCAAAGTTATCGACTGCTTCGCATCCGCTTTCCATTCTACCTGTACCAATGTTTTACCAAGGTCGTTGGAAGGTACCAAGCCATGGATCAATCCCGCATTTAACTGCCAGCGTCTCCTTTGGGAATTGTAATGAAGTTCAAATGAAGGATGATAAGGAAGCAAACCCTCTCCCAAAAAACTGCGGTCAAGCTTCCAATCTCTACTTGCTACCGCCATCGGAGTCTGACTCGTCAAGTTTAATGACACCGTTGCACCGAGGCGTTGAATAATGTCGCGATAACTGCATATACTGCCTCCTGAACGTAACAAAGCTACCAAAGCGTTTGAAAACCTCCCTCCATTCATGGTATCGACCGCCAGCTGTTCTGGCCTGCAAGCAGCTAAGTGTACATAATCCGCAAAAGGGAAGGTTATGGTGCCATTTGATTTTATAAAAAAATGTTCCGAATACCCCAAAAAATCTTCTAGTTTCGCTCCACTATCAGATCCATTTACCGACCTACGTCCAGTCTTCGCTCCACGCGTTACCCCTCCTCCATGGCAACAATCCGTAATGACCAAACAATGGACATTGGGCTTATCTTTCAAGGTACGGTGCAACAAATAGGACATTTCCTTATCCCGTAAATCACGTGAAGTACTTCTACTATCCTTTAAGACCAAGGTTTCAAGCCTTCGATCGGCGAATTCGGCGGGGATGTCCGAAGAGGAATATCCGTGTCCACTGAAATAAAATAGGCAAATATCTCTTCTATCATCATCGGCTTTGGCTAAGTGCTCAAATGCTGAGTTTGTTACATTATTAAAAGTGGGAGACTCGTAGTCTAACGTTTTCCCCAAAGTTTTCTGGTAGCTTGTTATCGCACGCTCCCCATTTTCATTTGGCGAGAGAAAATATTTTGGTTGGTAGTCCAACAATCGCTGTTGAGCGCAAAACTCACGCAGAAATGCATCGATGTTTAGGATATCAATTATACATCCATAAAGGGGAGGTACATTGGATTCATAGGCATTGATCCCTATTAGTGATGCATAAAGGGTCCTATTTTTCATAGGTTCTAAAAAACGTGCTAAATTCTAAAACTAAAATTGACGATCAGATTAAGGGTTTTCTGAAAAATAGGAAATTTTTTTCTAATTTGACCAGTCATCCCATATAAAATACTTCGCTCTTAGGGATAAATTAACAGTCAATCATTACATTGAGCAATTAAATTTTGGTTGAAAAGCATATTCAAAAATCATGGAAAGTAAAATTGACCTTGGAGAACCTATAAATTTTGGTTTGGTGTATGCGCTGTTTCAGAAGCTAATTACTAAATACCATCCAGATTATATTTCGGGGAAGACAAACAAAAGTCTTACATTGGAAAACACGAAAAAAGTCCAGGAATTCAGTCAAAACATTGAAGATGCAAGTAGTCAGAATCAACAACGGGTTGGCCTTACGACTGTAAAATCAATCATTGCAGCCTTAAAGGGCAATCCGCATGGTAGGAATGAACCTAAATTAGCTTTTGATTTGGAAACGATAAATGCTCTTTGTCACTTGGTCGGCAATCCCAATTGGGAAAGTTTTTCCACAGAGTCAAAAGCTGTAGCATTAGCGGAAACCATTATTTTAGAAAATAGGGAAATAATTGAGCGATATAGACGATTCACGATTGTAAGGAACAAATATGTCCATAAACCCACAATTTATTTCAATTTTCGCGCATCAAGCAATTTTGGAACCGCACATCAAATACTGAAAACCGCAAATAGAGAGTTTCAGGACCGATTGATTCGTTCAAATCTGAAAGATACTTTGGAATTAATTTTTACTGACGACAACGAATCAGTCATCTCCGATGGAGAGAACGTATCGATAGCAAAATCGAAGAATGCCGATGTTGCTGTATGGGGATATTTTGATGTAGTGGAGAATGGAGAATTATGGGCACAAGTTAACTATGCCATCATCGGATCAAGTTATGAAAACAGAATTTCCAAAAAAACTAGTTATTTCCCCGAAATGAAAATTAGCTTCAGTGGAGTTCGGAACGGTGAATTTTACACATCCTTTGATCACGCTATTCAATTGATAATTGCTATTGAAACCATATTAAGAGATGAATTTCAAACTGCACTTTCGCATTTAGCTAAAATACCGGACAATCAGAAATGTGCTGAGTCATGGTTTATACAAGGAACCTGCCTATACGAATTGGGCAGAGAATCTGAGGGAGTAGAATGTTGGGAAAATGCGCTCAAGCAGGATGAAAACCACTTGAAATCCATTACCAATCTGGCAATGCATTTGTTCAGAGATTACAACAATAAGGAATGCGACATAAATGAAAGGGCCCAGATTTCAAAGGCTTTGCGACTGTTGCAGAACCCTCTGTTTGATGATGCTCCGGCAGAAATTAAACTTCGAGTAGGTTCTCTATTTGCAGAGTTAGGTGAGAAAAAACACGCAATTAGTTATTTAAACGATGTTGTTAAAGACAAGCAAATCCCTGCAGGGGCAGAATATGCATGGTTAAAATTAGGACAGCTGGAAAATAAACCAGAAAATTTCAAAAAGGCGGCACTGCTTTCTGACGAATTTGAGTTTCACAAAATTTGTAAAAGCCTAATTGAAGGAAGCGGTTTAGATAAACGTAGGATTTTTGAAGAAATTTATCGGCGAAAACGTAGTGATCCTAGGTTACGGGAATTATATGAGGAAAAGGATTTTGGGATAGCGGAACATACCGATCAATTTCCGCTAAAGATTTTTGATTTAACTGGAAAGATTGATTTAATACCTCAATATTCAAGAAGATTGGTAGATAAAAATGTTCGCGACAATGTAATAATTAAAGAAATTGACGGCGGCCTTTACTACGACGATATTATAATCTGCGGTGAGGAAGAAGTGTCGGGTACTGTTTTACTTTGTGATGAACAGGGGAGATTTTCTGATATATTGCGGCTTAAAATTCCGGCCCATAGACAGGGGGTCACAACCGTGGCAGATTGTCTCTATTCCTATTTTGAGAATTTGAGAAGTACGGAGACAAAAGACGCCTATTTGTTTTTGGAACCCCATATTATACGAGATGAATACTTTCTGCCTAATAAACTTATAAAGCTAATAAATAAGTCAAACAAAGAGTTTATTACTTTGGAAACAAAGCGATCAGGTGAACTTGTCCTGGATAAAGATGTTCTTGGAACGTGGTATAAGGAGGGTATTGAGTCGCATCTTAGTTTAGAGATTCAATTACAAACTGATTCAATTGAATTTTACACACTTAAAAACTTAAATTTATTTATTCCAATTGAAATGATGCTGAAAGAAAAGGTGAAAAATTTTACTGATTTTCTACATCCAGCAAATATGAATGAATTTTACTTAGCTATAGCAAATTATTTAACGGACGTTTACGCATATGTTGAAATGGAAGCCGTAAGGAATTGGATAAAATAAAAAAAGTTTGTAGTAGCCGGTTTCACCCTTTTCAAGCTGACCAGCTAATCACTGTGAAAAAAAATCACCTTTCTCCGAACCGCCTCTTCTGCAACTGTTATGACCAGATTAGGATTTGGTAACCTTTTTTGGAATTCGGCTTAATGTACTGTATACCGGGGGTTTTAAAACGAGTATCAATAAGTTTGCCTCTTTACAAATTAACCCCATTCCCTAAAAAGCAACCTTCAGCCCCTAAGTACCCACCTTCGTGAACTTCATTTCTGTTTCTTTTAAGCCCTGATTTACTTGACCACCAAAAGTAGTGGTTACCCCAAAAAATCAGGATCAAATGAGCTCCAAAAGTAATAGCAAACAAGATGGGTTAGCAGCCAAAATCCAAGCCTTTCGAATGGCTGCCGACTGGATTCCCGGTATTAAAATCATACAGCGGACCGAACCCTGGGAAAACCTGTTTATCTGCAGTCAGGGAAAAGAGCGATACCAGCTTTCGGAAAGCTTTTTTCAACACCTTCCCAGCCATGAGTTTCGGCGATTGATTTTCGATCCGGAAAGTCCCGACACCTGCCTGCTGGGACCCTCTGATGCGGACGATAATGGGCGTCCATCCAAAAAATTCTATGTACGCAGGGATCGGTTAAAAGATCAAACCGAGATGGAACTGATCAGTGTTTGCCCTATCCTTCCGGATAGCCCTGGTATTGAGAGCTATTCACTGATCCAGATCATCCCCATCGATTTGCAATCCTGGGCCGCCCCCAAGACCAGTAGAATTGCCAGGGAACTGTCCTTTCAAAAGAGAAACTACATAAAATTCCGGCAACTTTCGGATAGGAACAAGGAGGTACTTTCCCTGATAGGCCGTTGTAAAAAAGCGGAAGAAATCGGAGAGGAATTGTTTATCGGGGTCAATACGGTGAACTCCCACAAGAAACGAATCAAAGAACTCCTGGAAACCAACGACACCTGGGAACTGATCCAGTATGGTCTGGCATTTGACCTGATATAACAATCACTATAGTTTGTTTGTAGAATTTTCCGGGACACCCACCATGCAACTTGAGTAAAAAACAATATTAATTATTTAAACGACATTTTTTTATATTCAAAAATTAAACTACCTTTGTCTTATCATTTTTAAATCAAGCGATGAAAATACGGCTTTTGCGCCCGTACCTCCTGTTTTTTTGGGTTATGGTTTTTGGGGCATGTGAAACGGAGGAGGAACTTCCCCATGAAATTGAAAGTAAGCTATTACTTGAACTGGTACAAACCTTTGCAGGTGCTGAAGGTAGCCGTATGCAACAGGTCCCCATACAGGGTGTCAGCAATCTGGTACTGACCATCGAGGAAGAGAATGGGGCAGCAACAGACTATTCCTTTAAATCCATTCCGGTGCTTAGCTTCGAAAACAGACTCATTATCGAAGAATTAACACTCTCCCCGGGAAAATATCAGATTACCGATTTCCACCTTAGTGATAGCCTTGGATCTATCCTATATGCAAGTCCCCTTGCCGGATCTCCTTTTGGTGAAATTTTGAATCAACCCCTTCCTTTATCTTTTCAATTGAGGGCAGCCGCATCTGAGGCAATACAGGTTGAGGTAATTTCAACTGCTGGGGCATCCCCGGAAAAATTTGGCTTTCAACCTGACATGGAGGGATTTAGGGAAACGTTTTTCTTTTTTCTTACGCTCACGGGAGAGAAAATAGACGAATACCTGGATTTTCTGCCTGGAAAACTAAATGTAAGCACAGAAACATTTAATATGAATTTTTCCCTTGATAGAAACCTGAACAGAATTGTCTTACCAAAGGAAACGACTCCCTACCTTTTCCAAGTAGAAAGTGTAAACTACCAACCCTTAAAGATTTCTTTAGGTTATGACAGCGTGAGCCAGTTTGATCAAAAGCCGCTTGTCCTGGAACTGATTAAAAAACAGGACGAGGAAGCGTATATTGGAGGAAGCTTTGAAGGAATGGTATTCCTTTCTACGCAGACACAGGTGGATTCCTTTGCACGTAAAGGATACGAATCCATACAAGGAAACCTCACCATTAGTCACACATCTATGGATGATGCCGATCCGGTGAAAGACCTGAGTGGATTAAACTCGCTTCAATCCATAAACGGGGATTTTACATTGAGTGACAACCCCTTGCTGACTTCGGTTTTGGGCCTGCAAAATTTACTGGAAATAAGCGGCAAGTTGACAATTCAAAACAATGCCCGGCTTGAATCATTAACTGATTTTTTCAGATTGAGGTATGTTCCTCGTATAAACCTGATCAAAAACCCAAATCTTCGCAATTTTGAGGGATTAGGGACTTCAACGCCCTCATTAAAATATTTGCACATAGAAGGAATGGATCATTTTGAGTCCTTGAATGCTTTAGGGAAATTTGGCAGTTTACATTCCTTGACGATTAAGGCCAACCCCCAATTGACCCAAATTAATTTCAATCTACCAGAACAGAAGTCTATACCTTCATTAACCGTAACCGACAACCCTGAACTGCAGCACTTTGGCTACGCCGAAAATTGGGGGTTTGACAGGATATCATCTTTGGTTTTGGTAAACAATGAAAAATTGGAAGATCTGAAGGGCTTACTTTCACCAGAAGGAATAATTGGTAACAGGATTGAATTGGTCAACCATCCTAAAATAAAAACACTTCAAGACCTTACTTTTCACGAATTTTTTAGCAGAATCAATATTCGGGACAATGAATCTTTGGAGGACCTAATCCCCTTTACACCGCTCACTGTGCTCTTTTCCCGATTAATTCTGGAGAACAATCCTAAAATAAAAAGCCTGCAGGGCTTGCACAATATTAGCGAGGTTGTATACACCGAAATCCCCCAATCGGATAATCATCCTTTTCCAAACCCTATTCCTGTTTTGTTTAAGATCAGGGATAATGCAACATTGACAGATTTCTGTGCTTTTGCTGATCAGATTACTCTATTTGAACCAGCCTTTAGCGAAATAGAAAATAATGGGTTCAACCCTACCCATGAAGACCTTAGAAACGGAGTTTGCAAAGAATGAGAACGCACCTGAAAAACCACCGGTTGATATACCTGATTTATTGGATCGGTCTGTCTTTTTTTTTGTTGAATTGTGAAGGGTTGGAAACTCCTGACCCTACAACGCCATCCACACCAATCGAGGATCCGGTAATTGAAGACCCACAAAATGATGTGGTGGTTCCTTCCATTGTACTCCAACTCAATCGAAAATCCAACTCTTCCGCACAACACCGAATGAAGGAGCTGGTCTTGAAACATGCAGTAATCACCATTCGGACCAAGGAGGGCAACCTAACCGACTACGAATCAAAAAAAATAAGCGTGGAAGAAAAAGATGGGTACTACCTGACTGAAAAAATTCACCTGCCAGAGGGAGCATATGAAGTAATTTCTTTTTTCGTTTTAAATGCGGACCATACTGTCGCAGAGGCAAGCCCTAAAAAAACTTCTTATCTGGGTGAAAATTCAACCATGGCACTCCCCTTACCTTTTGAAATTTCCCCGGTAATTTCAGAAGGCGAGGAAGAACCGGTTACAAGGATTCCTTTACAGGTAGTGACCATAGCAGGGAGTAAACCGGAAGATTTTGGATTTCAATCATTTGAAATAAATGTAAAAAGTCCGCTTGTTTTTTATGTGGCACTGGTCTCCAACCTGCGGTCAATGGACTTCCTCCCGGGATTCCTTCAAATTGTTGTTTTGGGGGAAACTTTTGATTTAGAATTAACTTCAGGCATTACTCAAAGCATGGAGCTGCCGATTGCAGAAACCTATACCCTTAAAGCAATTAGCCAGGACCGGGAAAATCAAAATCTGACATTCTCATTGGAGGAATTGATGCTTTTTACTGAAAAACCACTGTTCCTTGAGATGAAGGAGGAAATTAGCGAATGCCCTGATGGCGATCATTTGGGCAATGTCATCCTGCAAAATCAATCCGAAGTAAATGAATGGAAAAATAGCTGCCGGACGGGAATTGTAGGCGACCTGACAATCCGGGGAAACCATCCACAGGATCCTATTATTGACCTTTCCCCATTGGATGGCCTGATTTCTTTGAGCGGAGCATTAATTATCCGCGACAACCTGCAGTTGAAAACCCTCAAGGGCCTGGAAAACCTAATCCAAATAGGCAGCATGCTCCAAATCGAAAACAACCCCTATTTACAAGGTTTGAATGATTTAGCAGGAATCACAGCTTCTCAGCTCCATGTTTACGTTAAAGACAACCATTCCCTGGTGAATTTAGAGGGGCTAAATGGCATTACTGATGTAACTATATTCGAAATTTCCAATAATACCACCCTTAAA
The DNA here is from genome assembly GCF_011290685.1 of Cyclobacterium plantarum. Lineage (GTDB taxonomy): Bacteria > Bacteroidota > Bacteroidia > Cytophagales > Cyclobacteriaceae > Cyclobacterium > Cyclobacterium plantarum. The sequence goes on along the minus strand of NZ_JAANYN010000001.1, from coordinate 675,579 downwards.
AATTTCCATGGTTTGGAACATTTGAGTTGGGTAAACCAACTACAGATTTTTTTCAATGAAAATCTGGAATCATTTGATGGCCTTGCCGGTCTTCGGCACATTGGAGAACTGGAAATAAACGGACAATCAAAAATCAATTCATTTGAGGGTTTCAAGAATGGGGTACAAAACCTAAACAACCTCTCTTTAAATAATATGTCAGAGATCAAAAATTTGAGGGGTTTACTGGCTCCCGGCGGCAAGATCAACAAAAGCCTGATTTTATTCAGTACAGCACTTGAAACTTTGGAGGGACTTTCATTAGCCGATGAAATCCCTTTCAATATCGAGATCCAGGACAATTATTCCCTTCAAAATTTGAACCAGTTCTCCAACCTTACGGCTGTAGGCAGGAGGTTCAATATAGAAAATAACAGAAATCTCAGGTCTTTATCAGGTCTGGAAAACTTACAATCGGTGGGGGTTGGCGACGGTTCGGACAATGCTGCAAAACATCCATTCAATATTCGGTACAATGATTTTCTGGGAAATTTTTGTGATTTAAAACCCCTTCTGGAGAAAGGGACCTATCATCAGCTGGTCATTGCAGATAATTTTTACAATCCTACTTCACCGGAAATTTTGGAAAACGAGTGTAAGCAGGATTTTTGAAATCCTGCATCACATAGAACAGCCTTCAGTGGTATAGATATCCATTTCAAATAACCAATTTCATTTAAATAAATTACTATTGTAAAATCAAGCTTAAACCTGCAGGTAATCCGTTTCCTCTTTTTACTTATCACAACGGTACAAAATGCCACCCATTGATACAGCTATGGTTGGCATTTTGAGCTTTTAACTTTCTCAAAACCCACTACCCCCATTTCCATCATTCAAGCTTTATTAGGTAATTGGCATGTTTAATTAAGGGTATAGTTCAAGCGGAAAAATAACAAGTCAAATTCACCATAGTCCCTAATCTTCCCATAAGGGTAAAATCATTTCCCAACAATAAACCTTCCAGGAAAGTTGAAAACCCGGAGGATTCTAGACGGCCAAAACAAGAAATATCAACTTCTCATTACCTGACTTTTTTTGGAAGGCTCCTCCATCTCAACTTGATCAGATAGCCAGGACAGGGCCTTTAATTTTTCTGATGGGGCATAATACCTGACCTCCCTGAAGCCGAATTTAGTAACAATATCCATCCTGGGTGTTTCCCAATCGCCATTTCCTACCAGGGCAATTCTACTGAAATTACAGAAATGGCTGGTATCGAATTTCATTTCTTCCCAAAATGATTGAAAAGCTTCCAGATCAAATTCCTCCATCTCCATGTAAAAAAAAGCCTCCCCATTAGCAGTTATTTTGTGGTTAAGCAAAGGCAAGAGCTTTGAATAATCTTCATGGGTGATGTGTTCCATCATTTTGACGGCGATAATTTTTCCCTCAGTCGGACCTAATATTGTTAACATGGCTTGGGTTTTCTGTATTTGATTTTATGATTGATGAAATTATCCTCTTATTTATTTATCCTCCACTTATAAGACAAAAAAACAGTGAAGCACATTTATTAAGGATTAAACTCGTGATAAAGCCGGGAAGGCCGAAAAAATCAGGAAAGAAAGCTTCTCCAGGAATGGTACAGCACAAAAAGCAAAACCTGGTTTCGATTGAAATATTTAATCTCTAATTGATTTAAGAAAAGCCAATGGAGATCATTTCCACTTTTTCCCAGAGCCTGAAACAAATCAAATCCATAAGAATCGTCCCATTTTTTTTCATCCGTAATTTCTCTTGGATCTTCCTCACCCCTGGGCAATGGATCATTACCATAGGGGCCAGGGAAAAGAAATGGACTGTTATCTATCTGGCTGACTTTGGTCAGGGCCCTATTATGCTCTCCCGAGGAAATACCTTGCCTGGATGAGCTTATATAAAAGACAAGCACCAATCCCAATAGTATACCGATGGAATACTGACAAAGCCTTGAAATATATTTAATTGTCCGGTTGACCAATCCTAACAGGGAAAATAATTATTTGAATCCTGTAAATGTATCATTTTTCTTGGTGCTTGCCAACAAATATGGTTTTTTAGGGATGAAACCCTATGGGAATAGTTAAAATAATAAATTTATGAAATCCTTACCGAATAATCTTTAAACGCCCATTGCAATAAACCAGCGGGCTGTCAAGGTTTGCGCTACATTTCAGGTCTGAGGTCTATAAATAGAAAAGGAGCACCATTCACATGATGCTCCTTTCTATGGTAGTACATAAATCATACCGACAAAACAATACGCATCATTTTGTCAATAATCTTAAAGGATCAAGATCCAGCCTGGATCACTCCACAAGCTACTCTTGAACCGGCTGCGCCAGAAGGTTGAGAGGTAAAGTCATCCGCATCAGCGTGAATGATCACTGCTTTGTTGAGGATATCACTGCTTGCGCCGTCCCCAATAGTCCAGCCTTCAACTTCCATTTCGACAGCACCTACACCGTCTTCTCCAACGACCATATTGTCAATATCACCGCTATGGTATTCATCTTCTCCACGCTTTCCGTGGGGATCATCAGTTGGATTCCAGTGTCCACCTGCCGAGGTGGCATCTGCGGCACTGCAATCTCCATTTTCATGGAGGTGAAGGGCATGCTCTCCTTCGGAAAGATTTTCTACCTGGACTACCAGGCGGATCTTACCATTCTCCAGTTCAGTAAAGGTTGCCGACCCGCTGACATTGCTTCCACTAGCTCCGGAAATCATGGCCACAGCCGACTGAAGCTCCATAGTTTCAGTTTCAGTTTCGCTGTCCATAATTTCCACTTCTTCTATCGTCTCTTCGTTGGAACTGGTACTTCCAGATCCGCAAGCAAACGTAATTGATGCAATTCCTACAAGGAATATGTAATTCAGATGTTTTAACATAATTAAAGCATTTAATTTTGTTGATACCCTTAACCCCCGAAAAAAATGTGCCAAGTCTTAATTAACTTCTATATTCTTTAAAAAAACGGCAAAAAAATCTTAATAATTGGAATAGGCAGTAGTTCCCCTGGCAGGATCAATCGTTTTATTTTAAGAAATTATTCCACCCGACCAGTTTTCAGCCTCGCCATATTTGCTGGTATAAGCCTGTTAATTGATGCATTTTGTCAATTTGACATGAATTGGCATTAATTAATTGGACGAGGTTAAAAATACAGAAAAGAAAAAGCAATTTTCTTTATAATCCAATTTTATCCTATATTTTTGATAGTACCATTCACGGTCAACTGTTACATTATCATGCTATTAGATTATCAGCATCCCAAAATACCTGCTGGAATTAAACATGTTGAGATTCCTGTAATTCAAGCAACAGACCAATCCCTGCAAGGTTATGGAAAGCTGGTCAGCAAAGAGGAATACTTAAACTATCCCATAGAGATTGTCCGCTGGCCTGCATCTGGTACCCGGGAGGTAGACGAGGACACCGGAGATGAGGCGGGAACAGTATCAGGTGACTTTGATTTTTACTGGGAGGGGGATTATTTCAAAGGAAAAAACCATGCTGTAAATTCCGAGTACCTCTTTGGATGGAGCAAGGCACCTGAAAAAGCAAGTGCCTCAGGCACAGCAGAACCTGAACGGGTGATGCTTTGGCACGCGAACTATCATCCGGATGGTGGTCAGCTGTTTTTTCCTTTGGAAGGAAAAACCTTCATTTCACCACTCGCTTTACCCGGGGACGCAGTTACTCCCGGAGATTTCAAAGCTTTTCGGGTAGAGAATGGATTGGGCTTGTATATCCACCCAAATGTTTGGCATGAAGCCATAATACCTTTAGAGAAAAAGGCCAGATTTTATGATGAACAGGGAGCTGTTCATGCCAGGGTCAGCGTCCATTTCCCCAATGAATTTGGGGTCCTACTCAGTATTCCTTTGAAACGGTAAATCCGGGGTTATCATGAGCCAAACTTTATGAGACATGTATCTGCTGTATTTCTTTCTGGTCTTTTTGGGCAAAATCACATTTGCAAATCTTCGTGAAGTACCTGACATACTAACTCCTAACTCCATTATTATACAGGAAAATTTTAACCGGAGTTGCACGAAAGGCATTCCCCCGGGTTGGACCGTATATGGGGTGACCGGCAATCAAACCTGGACCTGTACTACTTATGGACATAAAACCATTCAAACAGATAATGAGATTTCGTATGCCCTGCAAATCAACGGCTATTCTGGAAAAGCAGCCGAAAATGAAAGTTGGCTGATCAGCCCGGTTTACGACTTAAGCCATTTCCAGTTTCCATTACTTTCTTTTTATAGCAGGGTAGCATTTGACGGGCCTCGTCCCCAACTTTTTATTTCTACGGATTATGAGGATGGTGATCCCAATGCTGCTACCTGGACAGCCCTGGGCGACCGCTTTGCGAGGGGGGATCATTGGACGCATTCCGGAAAAATCAATCTGGCCAGATACAAATCAAGGGCGATACGGCTTGCCCTCGTATATTTCTCCTCTAACGAACAGGGAGCTGCCCGTTGGACTTTGGACGACTGGACCATCACCAATTCCGGGCAAGCTCCGGCTCCATTTCTCAGTACCAACCTGGAAAACACCGACTACATGCATTTTGAAACGGTGCAAGCGGGTCAATCCGGCACCGATCTTCAAAGTTTTGAGTTTTTGCTATCGGACCCTTCAGGAGGATTGACCATTCGGGTAAATGAGGGTTTTGGCATTTCCAAAACGCAAAACGGATTTTCCCAGCAACTTTCCTATACCGCCGAGGAAGCGGCCCGGAACAATACTTTATGGATTCGGTTCGAACCCCAAACGGAAGGAGCCTTTCATGGACCGATCTCCTTCTTATTCGCAGATAGCATCCAACAGGTCTCATTCCTTTCCGGATCCACCATTAATCAGGAAGAAACGTTGGATATTGTTACCTGGAATATTGCCTGGTTTGGCTCGGACCTCCCCTACCAGGGACCGGAGGATCCCGGGAAGCAATTGGAAAATGTCAGCCAATTGATCAGGGCCATGGATGCTGACATCTATGCCTTGCAGGAAATAACCAACCTGGATCAATTCCAAAAACTGGTAGCTTCACTGGAAGGCTATGAAGCCGAGATTTCCCCCGCCGCTTCCTATGGAGCATCAGATTTTGAAGCAGCGCAAAAACTGGCCTTTCTCTACAAAACCTCAACCGTAAGCCCTGTCACCTTCAGGGTCCTGCTTCAAGGTGTTACTTCCGAAGACATCGGGCACTACCCTGCTGAACCAAATCGCTTTTGGGCCAGTGGCAGACTTCCATTTCTAATGGAAGCAGAAATCCGGCTGGGTGGAATGCAGCAAACCTTGTCCCTGGTCAATCTCCATGCCCGATCCAATGGAGGTGGGGAAAGTGCGGCCAATCCAAGATATGCCATGAGGAAATTTGACGCAACAGTATTAAAAGATTCCCTGGATCAGTATTACGGAACCGAAAACCTCCTTATCCTTGGAGATTTGAATGATGACCTCGATGAAACAATAGCCGATACCAATGCCTCCACCGTATCCGGCTCCGAAACTTCATTTATCCGCTTTATGCTTGACAAGGACAATTATTTCCCGGTTACACTGGCTCTGACAGAGGCGGATTTAAGGTCCTACATTTTATCGGACAATATTATTGACCACATGATCCTCAGCAATGAATTGGCTGAAAGTTATCTTTGCCAGTCTGCAAGAATAGTAGTCCCTGAGGATGGCATAGCAAACTTCCTGAACAATACCTCAGACCACCTGCCGGTAATAATACGGCTGGACCCGAAAAAGAGCCCGGCTAACAATCTGATTTTGGGACTTCCGGAAGAAATAAATACCAGCGGCATCAGCCTATATCCCAACCCGGTAAATCAAACGCTATTTGTCCAACTCAAAGGACAAAACCCTCAGGTAAGTTTAATCAATCCAATGGGAAAAATTATCCAAACCCGGACCAGCCAGGAAGGAATGATTGCTTTTGATGTTTCCATGCTGCCCAGAGGGGTTTATCTTTTACATATTACAGGTGAAGCATCCAGGGACATCTATAAAAAAATCATTGTCAGGTAAGCAATACCCGGAAAATTGATCCTTTGTCCGGTAAAAAGACCGGCCACTCATGCTACTCACAAGTGGCCGGTCTGAACCAACAAACAAAAAAAAATCAGGACAAAGCCTTTGCCCTTTCCGCATGAAAAGATTTCCAAAGTAAATATCCAAATCCCAGCTGAGGGACGACCAATAACAACATCTGCGGAAATACCGCTCCGGAACCCATGGCCAGGTTCACATTCAAAAGCTGCGAAACCGTGAGAATCACCAGCACAGAGACCAAAGCAAACAAATTGGCCAAAATTAATTTCGATTGATTTTTCATAACATGTAAAAGTTAAAAATTTAACAATTCAACAGGTTTTTTGTCCTAGCAACACCTATCTGAAGGCTAAGTTGAGGCAAAAAAAACATTTTTCCAAACCTCTAAGAATCATGAAAATCAGCAGTTTACGGCATTTTTGATTACAAAAAATGATAAATGTAAATCGTTTTAGGTAAACTGTATTTGGGCTCAAAAATATGCTGAAAAAAAAATTAAAAATTTTTTCCGCCCTATCAACCAGGTCTAAAGAAAGGCTGGTTTGAACAAAAGTGATTCACTATTCCCTTACCTGATTTATACCTGGAAAATTTGAATCACATTTTTGAAATTTAGATATTTTTAAAATTTAATTTTGTATATTTACTTTACTATTCATAAAAACATACATAAATGGGATAGTATAAAATTTTCGACTGTTGAAAAATGGGGTTTGTCATAAAAATAATGTTGTTGACATGCCTGGGATTGGGTGCAGCGCTACAAAGTTTTGCCCAGAACCAGGGGCACTTACTTGATCTCAGAACCTGCGGAAAATCCTGTTCCTCCAGTAATTATTCTATTGAATCGGTCTACCTCAGCGATGTAACCGGAAATCCCATCACCAGTTCTCTGCTTACCTGCACACCGGGGGTGGAGCAAACTACTTATATTTCTTTTATCTACCATACCAGTTCAGGCAGTGGCGTAAGCAATGGACGTCTATTTGCTGACCTGTCGGTGGGCGAGAGTACCATGTTTCTAAATTATTATTTTGGCAATATTCCCCCAGCCAAAACCACAGCAGACACCCTAACCCTATCTGCATTCCCCCTAAACTGGGTCTGTGGAGAAGAGGTAATTTTAAGCAATTCACTCCTGGCATGGACCCCAAGTGGATCAGCAGATCTTTCAACAACTTATATTTGTAACGATTACCCCACTGCACAATGTCAGTTTACTTCGGATATAGTGGTGGACGCTCCGTTGGCTGTGCAGTTTGAATATAGCTACGATTGTCCAGAAAATGGGACAAGTACGGTATACTTTACCAGCACCACCAATGGCGGAAGGGAAGCCTACACCTATAGCTGGAGCTTTACCAATGCCAAAATCAGTAGTTCCACGCTCGCTGATCCCATCGTGGAATATAACGAATCCGGCACAGCGGAACTTACGGTCACGGATGCCAATGGCACTCAAAATACCTATAATGTATCTGTAGAAGTACCTGAAGAAATCGATTTGACAGGTACGGTCACAGACCATACTGATGATGAAAACCCCGATGGAGCTATCAGTCTGGATATCAACAGTACAGGAAACTATACCTTCGCATGGACTGGACCGGGTGGTTTTACCAGTGATCAGCAGAACATCAGTGAACTTATTGCAGGGGACTATTTCCTCACGGTTACGGATAGTTTTAGCTGTTTCACGGAGAGGACCTTTGAAGTGCTGTATTTTGGTGCCTTGCCCATCACCTGGGGAAAGATGCGCGTTTCATTTAGTCCTGATCAGTCTGAAGCCATCCTGGATTGGACCACCTATAAGGAAACAGCCTCCAGTCATTTTGAAATTCAAAAATCCGTAGGGAACATTAACAATTTTGAGCCCATTGCTGAAGTCAATAGCGTCGGAAACAGCCAAGATATCAGTCATTATACTTTTAAGGATAAGATTTTAACATCAAACGGGCAAAGGATTTATTACCGAATCCGGCAATACAACCTGGACGGAAGCAGTGAATACAGTGAGACTATTTCTGCAATTGTTCCGGAAGGGACCCAAAAGGCAGCTGATTGGATAATCTATCCCAATCCCTACAAAGAAAATGCCCTCTGGTTACACTATTTGGGGCCGGTTATTCCGGATTCAAAAAAGCTAAAAATCAGGTTGATTTCTGCCGCCATGACTACTACAACGGAAATTGAATGGAACAATAACGCCATAGACCTGAAAGAGAAAATGAAAAATTTACCAAATGGGTTGGTGATTTTGGAAATCCACTATGGAAATATGATCCAACGGTTGAAATTAATCATTAGATAATTTTAGATGTAATTTGGTTGAATCGGGTTAACAAGTGGGGATTTACTGTTTAAGCTTCACTATTGGCAGCGTATCAAATCGCAGGAGGAATCCCTTTTTTCGGTCTACCGGTTTCTTTCCCAATTTTTGCTGTTATTTTTGTGTTTTGAAAAGCAAGGCATGCCATATCAGATCAAGGAATTAGCAAACGGAATCAGGATTGTTCATCAGGAAGTTACCAGCACCAGGTTGGTACACTGTGGGTTTGTACTGGATATAGGCAGCAGGGATGAAACCCATGAGCAGCAGGGACTGGCCCATTTCTGGGAACACATGGCCTTTAAAGGCACCCAAAAGAGAAAAGCCTTCCACATCATCAACCGCCTGGATTCAGTGGGAGGCGAGTTAAATGCGTATACCACCAAAGAAAAAATCTGTTTTTACGCCACCGTACTTCAGCAGCATTGGGACAAAGCCGCCGACCTGCTTTGTGACATTACTTTTCACAGTACCTTCCCACCAAAACAAATAGACAAGGAAAGGCAGGTTATCCTGGAGGAAATGGCCATGTACAGGGATTCGCCTGAGGATTCCCTGCAAGATGAATTCGACACACTATTGTTCCCTGATCATTCGCTTGGGTACAATATTCTGGGAACGGAGGAAAGCGTCGGAAATTTTTGTCAGGAGGATTTTAAAGCCTTTGTGGAAAAGCACATGTCTACTTCCAGGATCGTATGTTCTGTAGTAGGAAACATCAGCTTCAAAAAAGTCCTGAATAGACTGGAGCCTTTGCTGGAAAACATCCCGGCAAAGCAAAGTTTTACAGAAAGAAAATCCACCAACGCCTACCAGCCAAAAACCAATATCCTTTATAAAGAAATTACCCAGGTGCACTGCGCCCTGGGCAAACCTGCCCCATCCTTAACTGATGAAAGACGCATTAAATTATTTTTGCTAAACAATATCCTGGGCGGGCCGAGCATGAATTCGAGGTTGAATATGGCCCTGAGGGAAAAACATGGCCTGGCCTATAGTATTGAATCCATTTACCAGCCCTTTACCGATACGGGATTTATTGGGATATATTACGGAACAGAAGAAAAAACTGCCGCAAAGGCCAGGAGAATCGTACTCAGGGAAATCAAGAAAATCCGGGATAAAAAATTGGGGACCATGCAGCTGCACATGGGAAAGGAACAAACCATAGGCCAAATGGCCATGGCTGAGGAAAACTATTCCGGTTTGATGCTGGTATATGGCAAAAGCCTGTTGGATAAGGGCGGAATCGAATCTTTGGAAGATATTTTTTCCAAAATACGTTCCTGTACGGCAGAAGATTTGCAAGAACTTGCCAACGAGGTGTATGATGATGAAAAATTCAGTTTTCTCACTTATTTACCCAAAGCATGATGATCAATGAAGATTTATTTACATACTGCTTGCAACACAGCGCCCAGGAAGATGATTTGCTCGGACATATCAGCCGGCAAACACACCTGAAAGTGCTAAAACCCCGCATGCTTTCAGGCCCACTGCAGGGTAAACTGCTTGAAATGCTGGTAAAGTTGAGCGGCGCAAAACGGGTTTTGGAGATAGGCACTTTTACCGGTTATGCTACCATTTGCATGGGCCGGGGGCTTGGGAAAGAAGGTAAAATTGTCACCATGGATATCAATGAAGAACTGGAAACCATGGTCAGGGATTTTTTTTCCAGATCAGGCATGGCTTCTAAAATAGATTACCGTATTGGCAATGCCCTGGAATTGATACCAGAAATGGACCAGGCCTTTGATTTTGTTTTTATTGACGCAGATAAAAGAAATTATGTCAATTATTACGATCTTGTCGTTCAGGATATGGAGCCTGGCGGATTGATTTTGGCGGACAACATCCTTTGGTCGGGAAAAGTTTTGGCTCAAAATCGTAAAAAACTGGACAGAGATACGGCTGCTATTCTGGCTTTTAACAAGCGAGTTCAGGAAGATCCAAGGGTGGAAAATGTCGTTTTGCCTATCAGAGATGGTATCATGTTGGCAAGAAAGCTATAAGCAAAAATGATGAGGATATTCATTAGTTGTTTAATCATTTTATTTTTTGACTGGTCTGCTTTGCAAGGTCAGGTTGTACCTCAGGTGCCCAAAACCATTTATTTTGCAGGCATGACCTTGCGGCTCAATGCTGCTGCCCAAAAGGAAATACAGGAAGATGTAGATGCCCAGTACAGGAGCCTTTCCCATTTCCAGGTAAAATTGGACAGGATCAATCTATTTCTTCCAGTAGTAGAACGGGTATTGCGAGAAGAAGGAGTCCCCGAAGATTTTAAATATCTGGTCATTCAGGAAAGCAGCCTGATTTCAGATGCCGTTTCCACATCAAATGCCGTGGGTTTCTGGCAATTTAAAAAAGCGACAGCCGAAGAAGTAATGCTGCGGGTAGACCAGGAGATTGATGAAAGAAAAAGCATAGTAGCCTCTAGCAGAGGTGCCGCCGCCTACCTCAAAAAGCACCAAAGCTACCTCGACAACTGGGCCATTACCCTGGTTTCCTACCAAATGGGCCTGGGGGGTGCCAGAAGCTACTATAATGACAGGTACCGGGGGCAGCAGACAATGGACATTGACCGGTCCACCTACTGGTACCTGAAAAAATTTCTGGCGCATAAAATAGCTTACGAAAAACAACTGAACCAAATGGTAAGTGACGGAGGATACTTACACGAATACCCCGTAAGAGGCCCCACAGACCTGAAGGCGATAGCAAAAACCCTTAGGGTAAGTGAAAGCCATCTAAAAGAGTATAACAAATGGACAACAAAGGGAAAGATACCCGGAGACCGGACCTATGTAGTCACTTACGTTCTCAACGGAATCGTCCCTGAAAGACCTGTTTTGGCCAGTAATCCGCCCATAGCCACGGACGAAGGACTTTCTCCCATGAAAAAAAATGCCCGGGGATACCCTCAGGTAACAGGAAACATCAATAAGGCCGGCCAGGCCGGTCAGATACGGATAAATGGGATCAAGGGGATATTGGCTTCAGGTAGCAACCTCAGCCAATTGGCCAAACAAGCTGGCATTAGTGAAAGGAAGTTGAGGCGGTCAAATGACCTCAAACCTGCTGACCCGGTACAGAGCGGGAAATATTATTACACCAAAAGAAAAAAAAGCAAGGCTGAGGCAGCCGAACATGTGGTACAACCCGGTGAAACGCTTTGGGGGATTGCTCAACTTTATGGTATCCGACTGCATTCCCTGATGGCCAAAAACCGCATTTATAAAGACAAGCAACTGCTTCCTGGCATGGTGTTGCGGCTTAGAAAATACTATAAAAGAAATGAAACCATATCGCGGGTAAAACTGATCCCTGCCAAGCCCCAACAACAAGTCGCAAAATCCAGGATTGAAAAACAGCAGGTCATTGCCCCTGACGAACCTGACAACAAGAACATCGTCGTACCCGAAAGGGGAGAGCGGGAAAAAGAGATAAGCGCGGTGTTTCATCAGGTTTTACCCGGTGATACCCTCTATGCCATTTCTAAAAAATATGATGTAACGGTCGATGAACTAAAAGACTGGAATAAAATCGGTCCTGACAACCTACTTTCGGTGGGACAAAAACTGGAAATCAGAAAATAAATAAAGGAATTGACTGTATATTTGCCCCATAGCTAAAGACAAACATGCCCGGTAGGATTATTTTATTTTTGATTTTGTTATTGATTACAAGAGCCGGCTTCTCCCAGGATATTTCCAAAGCAGATACGGTTATCATAGGAGGAGATACATTGGTCATGCGGGGTGATTCTTTGATTTTCACCACTGAAGCACCACCTGTTTACTGGAAAAATGGGGGGAATTTTAATTTAAGCCTGCAACAGGTAAGTTTAAGCAATTGGGCAGCTGGGGGAGCGAGCTCTTTTGCCTTGAATACTGGTATTCAGCTTTTCGCCAATTATAAAAAAGAAAATATCATTTGGGATACCAAATTATCGGTTAATTACGGCATAAACCGACAAACTGGAAGGGCCTACCCCACCCGGAAATCAAATGACAATTTCAATTTTTCGAGTAAATACGGACGACAGTTGAGTGAAAAGGTTTACCTATCCACCCAAATTGATGCCCGGACCCAACTACTTGAAGGATACCGGTACTTCCGGCCCTCAGGTGCGGAAAGAGAGAGTCGAAACAGAATCTCGGACTTTTTGAGTCCTGGATATGTGCAATCCTCCACTGGTTTGAATTACCAAACAACATTTGAAAACGATGGTAAATTCTCCACCATTCTTTCTCCTTTTACCGGTAGGTTTACCATTGTAATGGATGATTCTCTAAGCAGGGCAGGTGCATTTGGTGTTGTCCCCGGAGAAAAAGTCAGGCCAGAGGCTGGTGTTTCCATGGGCACTACGGCGGATTTTCAGTTGATGGAAAACATTCGCTGGAAAACAGATCTCAACCTATTTTCCAACTATGAAAAACTTGGAAACATGGTTGTCAATTTCAATTCGGTCATCAGCCTCAAGGTAAATAAATACATTTCTACCCGGATTGAAACCATCCTCATCTACGACGAAAGTGTTTTTATAGAACAGGATGATGGCAGCTCTTCCCGGGCCATTCAGCTTCAAAATCTCATTAACTTCGGAATTGGCCTGGACTTCTAAAAATCAGTTTCCAGGCCAAAACGATTCTTAAGTTCTTTTAAGGCTGGAGATTTTTTCAAAAGGAAACTCAATTTTTCACTGGAAGTATACAGGTTTTTTGAAGGATCAATAGCCTCTTCTTTCACTTCAAAACTAACTTCCAGTTCCGGGTGTTGCAATTTTCTGCGCAGGATTCCAGTCAGCTCAGGCCTGAGTTTGGAAAAAAGATCTTCCTGAATCCCTTTGCTCAGAAAGAACACTACATGGTATCCCCTGACTTCAAATGGCTGCTTCAATAGGGCCATCTCCATGTTTTTATGATCTTCACTAAAAGCATGTTTTACCTCTTCCAACATTTGTTGTACTGCCTGCTCCGTGAGTTCTTGTATAGGCTTGACCGTAGTTTCGGCTGATACCGGTTGTTTTTTCGTCTCTTTTTCAACCTGCCCGGTCAATGGGCGCTCCTTTATTTGATTCCTGACGGCAGACAAACTGGAGGGAATTGCAATAGTCTTTTTTACAACCGATCCTTCGTTGACCTGGCCGCTTAAGCTTGAAGGTTTGGGCAGCTGTTTGGTTTCATCTGAATCATCCTTACCTTCAGCTGCTATACTTTTTTTTTTGAATCTGCATCAGAAACAGCCGCAAGATTGATCGCATGAGGAAGTTTGGCCAGTTTCATCAAAACCAATTCTACATGTAACCGCTGGTTTTTACTGCTCTTGTAAGCCATATCTGCCTGATTACAAATGTTCAGGGCCGACAAAAGAAAAGAAAGTGGTGTTTTAGCTGCCTGAGCAGTATAGCGTCCTTTTACAGTCTCCGAAACCTCAAGCAGCTGTACGGTATCCGGGTCTTTGCAAACCATCAATTCCCGAAAATGCTCGCTCAGGCCTACCAGAAAATTGTGACCATCAAATCCCTTCTTCAAAATTTCATCAAAAATCAACAGGGCTTTGGAAATGCTTTCTTCCAGCAATGCTTCTGTCACTTTAAAATAATAATCATAATCCAGCACATGAAGATTATTGATGGTCTCCTGGTAGGTCACTTTATTACCTGCAGAAAAAGTGACAATAAGATCAAAAATCGACAAAGCATCCCTTAGGGCTCCATCGGCTTTCGACGCTATCAGCCTTAAGGCTTCATCTTCATAGTCGATATCCTCTTCTTTTGCAATATAAGCCAGGTGTTGGCTGATATCCTGCACCTGAATTCTGTTAAAATCAAAAATCTGACATCTGGAAAGAATTGTAGGAAGAATTTTGTGCTTTTCGGTAGTAGCCAATATAAAAATTGCATGTTTGGGTGGCTCCTCCAGGGTCTTCAAAAAAGCATTAAACGCCGCTGGACTGAGCATGTGCACCTCATCAATGATGTATACTTTGTACTTGCCCTTTTGAGGCACATACCGGACCTGCTCTACCAAATTACGGATTTCGTCCACGGAATTGTTGGACGCAGCATCAAGTTCATGAACATTAAAGGAACTGTTGGCATTAAACGCCTCACAAGAACTGCATGAATTACAGGCCTCCCCACTGTCCTGTCTGGATTCGCAGTTTATGGTTTTGGCCAGTATCCTGGCACAGGTAGTCTTTCCCACTCCTCTGGGGCCACAAAACAAAAAAGCCTGAGCAAGGTGGTTGTTTTTAATGGCATTTTTTAAGGTGGTGGTAATATGACTTTGTCCCACTACGCTTTTAAAATCGGAGGGCCTGTACTTTCTGGCAGAAACAACAAAATTTTCCATCACTGCAATTTATAAAATAAATTGAACTTAAATCTGCTCCTCTCTCCTTTTTACCTCTCAGAAAAGGTTAAGCCGCTGAAAATATGACTTTTAAAATAAAAGTGGATTCTTATCATAAATTCAATGCCCTTAGTGTAAAAAAGAATGGCTCATCCCAATTCTGGTCCGGCAATCAGGTAATATTTTTCTGGCATGCCTACAGAGGAATTGGTATGTAAATACATCCTTATCAATTCTCTTTGGGTTTTAAAACCTTCCTGCTCCAACCAGACATTCATCGCTGGTCTGTTGGCAGCCATATCCAACACCAATTCCCTTCCCCCCCACTGAATCATGGCCTGTTGCAGAAGTGCCCTGGCTACGGCCTCGTTTTCTGCTATCAGGGGCCCAAGCTGTAAGTAGTTACTGCCTTTTCTGCTCAATAAAAAGCCTTTGACAATCCCTTGCTCCCTGAATAAATATGCTCCCCCGGGAAATGAGGCCCATATATGTCTGAGTACTACTTCCCTATCTGCTCCAAAAACAGCAGCATCAAAGGGAAGTATTTCATTAAAACCGGAAGAATCAAGCTTG
Organism: Cyclobacterium plantarum; assembly: GCF_011290685.1. GTDB lineage: Bacteria > Bacteroidota > Bacteroidia > Cytophagales > Cyclobacteriaceae > Cyclobacterium > Cyclobacterium plantarum. The sequence continues at coordinate 660,218 of NZ_JAANYN010000001.1, read as the reverse complement.
TAAACCGACGGGGAAAGGTCACTATTTGTCAAAGCACCACCTGTCTTTCTGATCCACCTGAAAAGTGAATATTCTTTTTTGAATCCCAATTTCTCATACACTGCCTGACCTGCAGGGGTTGCATCTAATTTGATGGTTTGGCAGAAGTTCAGTTTGTGAATCACCTCCCGCATCAATCTTTTACTGATCCCTTTCCTTCTGAATTGTCGATGGACGAGCATCATCCCTATCCATGCCAGTTTGTTTTCAAAAGCAAAAGCCGACACAGTCCCCACTGTTTTTTCTTCCAACCTCGCCACAAGACAAAGATCAGGATGGTGGGTAAGGAACAGCTCCCAGTCTGTTTGGGTTTGGTTCCAGCCCTCTGCCGTTTTTAAATCCATTACAGCCGGCAGGTCTTCTTGCTGCATGGTCCTTAAGAATATTTCCGAATCCATAGCCTTGGGTATTCCTCCAAAGATGTAATATTTACCAGTAAACAGGAAATTTTTAACGGCAGTTGTTAATTTTTTTATATTTTAGAAATTGAATTTTGATTCCTAATTGATAGGCGACAATAAAAACCCAATAACGAATATGGTGAGCAACCTGATAAAACTGGAAATATTAAAAAGGATAAGAAGTACTTCCTTTGCCAGAAGCCTTGCCATTGGGATTTTTGTTTTTTTTATCGGTATTTTCCTTTTGGGTTATCTGTTGCTCCTGGGCCTGGTACTTAACAAGCTCATCAGAGAAGTACTCGGAAAAGATGATGCTGTGGTCTTTATCAACAGTTGCCTGTTGTATTTTTTCTTGTTGGAACTCATTTACCGGTATTTTATACAGCAGTTACCCGTCATCAGCCTGGGCAGTTTTCTGCATCTACCCCTGTCCAAATCCAAAATCATTCATTTCCTACTTGGTAGCAGCTTCATTTCTCCATTAAATATCATTTCTTTATTGGTTTTCGGACCTTTTGCACTTATGGAGATCAAACCCATTTATGGTGGATTTCCAGCAGTAATTTGGTTGGCTGCCGTTATTCTTACCAGTTGGTCCATACATTGGTTTATTCTATGGTTCAAACAGCGATTTGAGGACAGCCTCATAGGCACATTGGCCGTTTTCACTACCCTTCTGATCAGCCTTGGTGCCAATTATTTTGGCTTCTATGACCTGGGGGCCTTTTTTGAGCCTGTATTTACTTTTGCCCTGGAAAGTCCCGTACCCATTTTCTTGCTGCTCACCCTATTGATTTTGAGCTACTTTCTTTGTTTCGCCTTTTATCGCCAAAATGCCTATCTGGAGGAACTTAGTGAAAAAGAACACCTGCAGTTTGCCAATAAAAACCTGGGCTTTCTGTCAAAATTCGGGCTTGCGGGAGAGATGGCCAATTTGGAATGGAAACTGATTATCCGACATAAAAAAAGCCGGACATACCTGATGTTATGCCTGGTCTTCTTGCTATACGGGCTTATTTTTTATAACAATCCTGCCTTTCAGTCAACTTCCGGCTTTAATCATCAATTTATTTTTGTTGGGACCTTTATCACCGGTATTTTCATGTTACAGTATGGACAGCTTTTTTTGAGTTGGAACTCCCCGGCATTTGATTTCTATGTCCACCAAAAAAATGGCTTGAAGGCACTGGTCAGGGGAAAATACCTTTTGTTTACAGGGATTTCCTTGCTGTGTTTCATCCTGTCTATACCATATGTCTATTTTGGTTGGAATGTTTTACTGATCCACCTGGCCACCTTTTTGTTCAATATTGGTATCACCATACACCTGGTCATTTACCTGGCCTTATGGAAACCCAAACCCATGGACCTGAATAAAGGTTCTATGTTCAATTATGAAGGTATGGGTTTGTCACAATTTTTGATGTTCATACCACTGATTGCCGCACCATATGCTGTATTTCTACCTTTTGCCTACCTGTTTGGTGATTACGCAGGCTTGTTGGCCATGAGTATTACAGGGGCTTTTGGATTACTGGTATTTCGAAGGATTTCCACTTCGATGGCAGAAAAAGTCATTCAAAACAAATATGAAATTTCCTCTGCATTTCGACAGGAATTATGATAAAGATAAATGGATTGAAGAAAATTTATGGGGAGGCCACGGTGCTCAATATTCCGGAACTGATTATCCCCAAAAGCCAGTGTTTTGGCCTGGTAGGGAATAATGGTGCTGGAAAAACAACGTTATTCCGGATCATGCTGGATTTGGTTCGTGCTACAGAAGGTATTGTAATGGTAGATGAAGAAGATGTAAGCAAAGGTGAACAGTGGAAAACTAAAGTAGGTGCTTACCTTGACGAAAACATGTTGCTTTCCTACCTCAGTCCTGAGGAATATTTTAATGCCCTACGAAAAATCTATCACCTTTCAGATCAGGACCTGAACCTGCATATGGAAAAATTCACCGATTTCTTCAATGGAGAAATCCTTGGGAGTAAAAAATACATCCGGGACCTTTCCAAAGGGAACATCAAGAAAGTGGGCATTGCGGCAGCCATGCTGGGCAACCCCGAAGCTGTCCTGTTGGATGAGCCATTCGAAAACCTGGACCCCAGTTCACAAATCCGGCTAAAAAAACTTATCCTGAAAGAAAAAGCAGACCATCAGGTCACCTTTCTGATTTCCAGCCATGATCTCAACCATGTCATAGAAATCTGTGACCGGATAGTTTTATTGGAAAAAGGGCAAATGATCAAAGACCTTGATGAAAAGAATAAAATGACGGAGGAATTAAACAGCTATTTCAATGTAGGCTAAAACACCCCAGGAAAACGAAAGTTTATAGATTGATTGAATCCTCCACATGCTATTTTGCTTAAAAATTTAATGATATGAGAAACCCTTCCAACAGAAGAAATTTTATCAGAAAAACATCTTTGGGTTCATTGGGCGCTTTGCTTGGTGCAAAAATTGTTTATGCCCTTCCCGAAGGATATCTTCCCCTGGCTTTACACCAGGAAAATGATCCGGGCAAACTTTTTGGAAAACATGAGGAAATGGTGGTCCTGAATGACCAACCCTGGAATGTGGAGGCTCAGGCCCATTTACTCGATGAGCCCGTTACCCCGGCAGATAAAATGTTTATCCGGAACAATGGTATCATTCCGGAAGATGTAGACGTCAATTCATGGACATTAACCATCAAAGGCGAATCTTCCAGTCAGGAAAAAACCTATTCCCTTCAAGAATTGAAAACCAAATTTAGCCCACACAGCTACCAATTGGTTTTGGAATGTGGTGGAAATGGGAGAAGCGAATTCTATCCTCCGGCCGAAGGTAATCAATGGACAGTCGGGGCAGTTTCCTGCGCCAGGTGGACAGGAGTCAGGTTAAGAGACGTACTCCGGGATGTGGGCATCAAAGATAATGCTGTCTATATTGGATATTATGGAGCAGATACCCACCTCAGCAGGGACCCCAATAAAAACCCGATTTCAAGGGGGATCCCGATAAACAAAGCCATGGAAGACCAGACACTGCTGGCGTATGCCATGAATGATCAGGATATCCCCATTGCCCATGGCCATCCCCTGCGCCTGATAGCTTCAGGATTCCCAGCCTCTGCATCAGGGAAGTGGATCCATACCCTGGCGGTAAGAGATAGGGTACATGATGGGGAAAAAATGGCACCACCTTCCTATTCAGTTCCTTGCGAACCAGTGCAGCCAGGCACGAATGTTGCCAATGAAGACATGTGTATCATTGAAAAAATGCCGGTAAAATCCCTGATCACCTATCCAAAATCCGGAGCCATTATCGGGGAAAACCAAAAGTTAACTATTCGTGGGCATGCCTGGACCGGTGCCGGAAATATCAGCAAAATGGAATATTCTATTGATTTCGGAGCTACCTGGCAGGCCTGCAAACTGCAAGCTGCTGTCAATCCCTACGCCTGGCAACGGTTTGAAGCAGCAATCACCTTTCCCCAAAAGGGATACTATGAAGTCTGGGCAAAAGCTACTGACAGTGAGGGTATAAGCCAACCCATGCTTACCCCTGGCTGGAACCCCAAAGGCTACCTTAACAATGCCTGCCATAGGATAGCCGTAAAAGTATCTTAAGAACATGCAACATCTACCTAATAATTTAAGATTATTGATTGGAGCAGGGCTTTTGGTGCTGATCCTGATTGGTTTTGGTATTTATTTTCAGTCTTTGCCCGATGCGCCTCCCGCCGATGGAGAGATAAAAAATGCAGATAAGCCCCTTGCAGTAGAAGGGATTGAATCTGACATTCAAAACGGCATACATGAACCAACTGGATTTATTGCCAGTGAAGGTTTGGAACTGGTCATTGCCCACTGTACTGCCTGTCATTCCGCCAAACTGGTCACGCAAAACCGTGCAGACCGGGAAGGATGGAAAAAAATGATTCGGTGGATGCAGGAAACCCAAAACCTTTGGGAGCTGGGCGAACAGGAAGAAGCCATACTGGATTACCTGTCAGCAAATTATGCTCCGGTAAAAACGGGTAGACGTCCACCTCTTACCAACATAGAATGGTACGAGTTAAAAGACTGATTTAAGGCCTTTCGGCCAAAAATACCTGAATAAACCCTTCAATCTTTTTGTTAAAAGCCAATCTGTTTCCATTGCGTGAATAAGCCAGGGCATAAGGGGCAGAAACAAACCCAGGGCTGATCCTTCTCGGAAGTCCCGGACTTCCTTGCTCATCCAATCGATTGAGGTAAATGGCATTGTCACATACATAGGCGAATTCCCTGATTTCAGGATGCCAGCTCACCATGCTTTGTACATGGCTATCATGAAAACTTACCTGGATAGAATTCCCACCCAGGCTGGGTACCAAAAACACCTGAACGATTCCCCTGTCGTCTTTGGCCAGGTAACTCACATAAGTCCCGTCCATGGATGAACTTACCCAGTGTCTGGGTTCCGGGGAGACACCAGGATATTTCCTGTTTTCGGTAAATGTCAATCTTCTCCATCTGGCATCCTTCGGGGGCATGGGCATGGTAGTCAGGGTCCCTTCCAGCGGTCCGTAATTACCGGCTTTATGAATATCCTCTGGTACATCCACTATAAAAACCTCTGTCAACTTCTTTCCATCCCCATTTAGCAAATCCCCTAAAAAAGCCCTTGAAAGCTGCCAGCTTCCATCTTCCCGCTGATATCCATTTTTACCAACCCACCAATCGCTATATGCACGGCTGATTTCGTCGCTGCCGGGTTTGGGAGCAGCCACCACTTTGACCAATACTACGGAAAACCAACTTCCCTGAATATTCTCCCCAGGCTGATCCATATCCACTTCTATGACTGGAGCCCGCTTTTTGGACACCCCTACTGTTCTTAAGTCATGTACCTTGCCGGTTTTTTCCTGCAAAGCTACCATCAAGGCATCGTTATAGGTAAAGCCCAACCAGTCTCCATCACCACTCCACTGATGGCGGTGCGTTCCTCCTCGAAGAGCTCCCGGTGTAAAAGGAGCTGAAACATCCCGGCTATCCATCCAATAGGATCGATTTCCGGCGGATTCATCTACAATCATTCCCAGACGCCTGTGTCCTGCGTAAGGAGTATCCTCATCCGAAAGGGGCAAGCCATGAATGAAAACCACCTGGTTATGGTAAGGGTGGTAACTTACCGCCCCTACCCCGGGGCCATAGGGATTTGAGGATGCTACCTGGTAAATGATTTGGGATTCTCCGTTTTCTACATGTACTTTTTCAATCCTGTCATTCAGGGCTATTCCCGCAGGATCCGGGCGGGTATCGTAAACAATCCACTGATCGTCAGGAGAAAAATTTTGGTTATGGTCCAGTTCATGATTTTGAGGTTTAAATGTCAATTGCCGGATATTCCATAAATCCTGGGAGTAAGCAGGCCGTATCAGGAGTATCATAAAGTAAGCAAACGCACAAGTTTTGAAGAAAGAATGGAGCATTGAGCAAGTTTTATCTGTATTTGTTAAATATACTTCCCAATAGCTACTTTTTACCATTTTTCATCAGCCTAATTGCAATCGGTTTTATAAGTCCGATTTTTTTCTGAATATTAGCAGTCTTACAATAAATCCGGAAAAATGAAATATAACATTTACTGCTTGATTTTTTTTATTGGTTTCTATTCTGTCTCCCAGGCCCAGGAAATCCAATGGGAGTCCATCGCCCCGGGAATCTGGAAAGGCACCACTGGGGTTCCTGAAAGCTATGATCTTTTGTCGGCTGCGAATCCCACTACCAAAATGGCTGCCATAGAAAAATTGGGAGCGGCACCATTCCCTATGGATAAAAAAGAGGTTACGGCCAGGCAAAAAGACGGTAAAACCTATTTGAAGTTTCCCTTGACGAGGGAGGAACAGCTTTTTGGATTCGGTTTGAACTTCAAAACGGTCCACCAAAGGGGACGTATAGTAAGACTCCATGTAGATCATTACGGCGGAGTCGATAACGGCCGAACCCATGCCCCTGTTCCATTTTATGTTTCTGATCTGGGATATGGAATTTTCATCAACTCCGCCAGGTACCTTGATATTTATGCAGGATCTGCATCCCGGCTGGACAGCAAAGATCCTGCAATAGCAAGGGATCGCAATACAGATCCGGAATGGACCGCAAGTCCTTATTCAGATGGGGTGGAAATCCTTGTTCCTGCCGGGGGTGTCGAGTTTTACTTGTTTGCAGGCCCTTCTCCCCTGGAGGCTGTGCAAAGGTTTAACTTATTCAATGGTGGAGGCCCCTTACCTCCACGCTGGGGCCTGGGATTCACGCAACGCGTTCACCGGCTTTATGACCAGGATGATGTCATCTCGGAAGTAGATGAGTTTGAAAAGAGAGGTTTTCCCCTGGATTTTATAGGTTTGGAACCCGGATGGCTGAGTAAATCCTACCCAAACACCTTTGACTGGGATGCTGAAAGGTTTCCGGACCCGGCAGCATTGGCAGCGACCTTAAAAAAGAAAGGAGTAGGCTTAAATCTTTGGATCAACCCTTACGTTTCGCCGGAAGCAGATTTTTATGAGGAGCTAAAACCCTATTATGGAAGCCATACGGTCTGGGCAGGAGCTGTGCCTGATCTCAGCATAGAAAAGGCACGAAACATCTACTGGCAAAAATTTAAAAAAGACCATATTGGTGTTGGGGTGGGGGGATACAAAATCGATGAGGTAGATGGATATGACCGCTGGCTTTGGCCGGATGTAGCGGTATTTCCTTCTGGTCTGTCAGCTGAGCAACTGCGCCAGACTTATGGATTATTGGTTCAGCAACAGAGCGCCAAACTTTTTCGGGAACAGGATCGCAGAACCTACGGACTGGTGAGGGCCTCGAATGGAGGTGGGGTTTCTTTTCCCTATGTGTTGTACAATGATTATTACAACCACAAGGATTTCATTACAGCCCTCATTAACAGCGGCTATGCAGGGGTATTGTGGACCCCGGAGGCCAGGGCCTCCGATACTGCTGAGGAATGGTTGAGAAGATTTCAAACAGTGGTCTTTTCTCCCATGGCCATGATCAATGCCTGGGCTAGCGGCACCAAGCCCTGGACCTACCCTGAGGTGGAAGAAAAGGTAAAAGCCATGGCATTATTGCGCATGCAGATGATGCCTTACTGGTACAGCAGCTTTGCCGAATATCATTTTGAAGGAATGCCTCCATTCCGGGGCATGAACCTGGAGCCCGGTTTTGAGGAGAAAATTCAGGTGCAGCATAGGAATGCCATTGACCTGGAATCCAATCCTTATGAAGAAGCACTAAAAAAAGAGATCAAAGACCAATACATGGCGGGACCCTCGCTTTTGGTAGCCCCTTTTTTTGCTGGCGAAACCTCACGGGAGGTAATACTGCCAAAAGGGAATTGGTACGATTTCTATGACGGAAGCTATGCCGGTAATGGGGAAATCATTTCCATAACTGCCCGACTGGACCAGATTCCTGTTTTTGTCAAAGAGGGAGGAATTATTCCCATGATGGAGCCAAGACTTCATGCGCCTGCTAAAGGAGAAACTTTTGACCTGGAAATAAGGCATTATGGAGAAACTCCCTCCACTTATTTGCTTTACGATGATGATGGGGAGTCCTTCGCCTATGAAAAGGGTGATTTTTCTTGGAGGGAAATAAAAGTCGAAAAGGACGGGAGTGGAAAGTGGAAAGGGACTGTATCTAAAGCAGCAAAGGGTAAGCCTGATCATATTGGCGCCGTCAGCTGGAAATTTATGACCAATCAATAATTTGATTGAAATTTAAGAGACATTCTTTTTGGCCTCTTCCCTGGGAAAAACATTGATTTAAAATAACTATATTTAAAGGAATATGTTATCCATTTAGATGTTTGAAGGAATCATGCAATAGGTTACTTCATTCTTTTAATTATCGATACCAAAAATAAAATGAAAAGCATGGCCCATTTCAAAAAAACAAACTTATTTCTTATACTTTTAATCTTATGGGGATTTACATCCTGCTCCACTAAAATCACCTTTCCGGTTTCAGCAGTGGTACCTGCTGCTGAACCTGCTGCCAAAATCGGGAAAAATAAGGAGGGGGCTTATGAAGTGGAGTTGAATGTTAATAATCTGGCCTTACCTGAAAGGCTATCGCCTCCTAAAAAGCATTATCTGGTTTGGATAGATACGGATCAGGGCATCAAAAAGCTGGGAGAAATGTCCAATAATAGTGGCATGTTCAGGAATAGGGGAAAAGCTGCTTTTGAGGCAAGCACCCCATACCGACCCACAATAATCCTGGTAACAGCTGAAAACGATTTGGAAATAAATTTTCCCGGCAGCCATGTGGTATTGAAAAGCCGTCCTTTTGAAGTGAAATAAAAAACGATTGAAGGGTAAAATGATTATTATGAATTCATTATCAATCTTATTTATAAATTAATTTTCAAAATATTATTTGTACTTTTGCACCTTAATTCAATTACACATGCAGAGTATCCGTAATATTGCGATTATCGCACACGTTGACCATGGGAAAACTACCCTGGTAGACAAAATCATTCACGCCTCAAAAATTTTCAGAGAGAATCAACAATTTGAGGACCTGATCCTGGACAACAACGACCTGGAAAGGGAGAGGGGCATTACCATTCTTTCCAAGAATGTTTCTGTCAGGTATCAAGACATCAAAATTAATATCATAGACACACCTGGTCACGCTGATTTTGGTGGTGAAGTGGAACGGGTTTTGAAAATGGCGGATGGGGTAATCCTATTGGTGGATGCCTTTGAAGGTCCCATGCCACAAACCCGATTTGTTCTGGGAAAAGCGCTGGAGTTGGGTCTCACCCCAATTGTAGTCGTCAATAAAGTAGACAAAGAAAACTGCAGGCCCGATGAAGTACAGGAAGCAGTTTTTGAATTGATGTTTAATCTGGATGCTACCGAGGAGCAGTTGGAATTCCATACCCTTTATGGTTCTGCCAAAAATAACTGGATGGGGCCTGACTGGAAAAACCCAACAGATTCCATTATCCCACTACTGGATGCTATTGTAAAGTACATTCCAGAACCGAAGATTGAAGAAGGAAGCACCCAAATGCAAATCACCTCGCTGGATTATTCCAACTTTGTGGGCAGGATAGCTATCGGAAGGGTAAAAAGAGGAAAGATCATAGAAGGCCAGCAATATTCCCTTTGCAAGGCAGATGGAAGCACCAAGAGAATTAAGGTCAAAGAAGTTCATGTTTTTGAAGGCCTGGGTAGAAACAGAGTCACTGAGGTGCAACCCGGAGATATTTGTGCCATTACCGGCATTGAGGGCTTCGATATCGGAGATACGGTAGCCGACCTGGAAAAGCCCGAACCCTTACCGAGGATCACTATCGACGAGCCTACCATGAACATGCTTTTCACCATCAACAATTCTCCGTTTTTCGGAAAAGAAGGTAAGTTCGTCACCTCCAGGCACCTGAGGGACAGACTGATGAAGGAAACAGAGAAGAACCTTGCCCTGCGGGTTGAACCCACTGACAGTGAAGATAAATTTCTGGTCTATGGCAGAGGCATTCTTCACTTGTCCGTGCTGATTGAAACCATGCGCAGAGAAGGATACGAAATCCAGGTGGGACAGCCTCAGGTTCTTTACAAAACCATCAATGGGGAGAAACATGAACCCATTGAAACTTTGGTGGTAGATGTTCCCGATACGGCTGCAGGTAAAGTTATCGAATTGGCTACCCAAAGAAAAGGTGAGCTATTGGTCATGGAGCCAAAAGGAGATTTACAGCATCTGGAATTCAAAATCCCGTCCAGAGGATTAATTGGATTGAGAAACAATGTACTGACAGCCACGCAGGGTGAAGCCATCATGAATCACCGGTTCTCAGCCTATGAACCATTCAAAGGAGTCATTCCCGGAAGAGTCAATGGGTCTTTGATTTCTATGGAAGGTGGCGCATGTACGGCTTATGCCATTGACAAATTACAGGACCGGGGCTTTTTCTTTGTAGATCCGGGAGAGGAGTTGTATGCCGGTCAGGTAATTGGAGAGCATTCCCGTGACAATGACATTGTAGTGAATGTACAAAAAGGAAAACAGCTCACCAATATGCGGGCTTCCGGCTCAGATACAAATACTAAAATTGCGCCGGCCAGAAAATTTTCCCTGGAAGAAGCTATGGAATACATTCAGAAAGATGAATACCTGGAAGTCACTCCGAAAAGCATCAGGATGCGGAAAATACACCTGAACGAGAACGAGAGAAACAAAGCTGCAAAAATGCAGGATGCATAAACTTTCAAAAAGGATGGGATTAATTTTTCATCCTTTTTTTATTTCTTGCTGAACGATTGACCATATTTCCTTAAATTTGAGCGTTGAATATGAATTATTGATCCCGATTGGAAAGCTTGCCTTATTTCCAGCTTCGGGTCCCCTACCCTATAAATCCAATCATGAAGAAAATTGCAGTATTTACATCAGGAGGAGATTCACCCGGAATGAATGCCTGTATCAGGGCAGTAGTCAGAACAGGTATATACCATGAGATTGATGTTTATGGCATCATGTATGGTTATGACGGAATGATAAATGGAAGCATCAGGAAAATGCAATCCCATTCGGTAAGTAATATCCTCCAAAGAGGTGGGACCATACTAAAATCTGCAAGAAGTGAGAATTTCCGAACCAAAGAGGGCCGGAAAAAAGCCTATGATGAACTCACCAAACATGGGATAGAAGGATTGGTGGCTATAGGAGGTGATGGCACTTTCACCGGAGCAAAAATATTCTTTGAGGAATTTGGAATACCTACCGTTGGATGTCCTGGCACCATAGACAATGATATTTTTGGCACCGACTATACCATAGGTTTTGATACTGCAGTTAATACAGCATTGGAAGCCATAGATAAAATCAGGGATACTGCGGCCGCACATGACCGTATCTTTTTCATAGAAGTAATGGGAAGGGATAGTGGATATATTGCCATAGAATGTGGTATAGGTGGGGGAGCTGAACTGGTCATGGTACCGGAGACTACCACTACCATAGATGATGTGGTAAAGTCCCTCAAAGGACTTAGAAAATCCAAAACTTCAAGTATAGTGGTGGTAGCGGAAGGTGATGAAGAGGGCGGTGCAGCCCAGATTATGGATAAGGTTAAATCCCAGTTTAAAGGGGATGATAAAGAATTTAAAGTCACTACCCTGGGCCATATCCAAAGAGGTGGCAGCCCTACGGCCAAAGATAGAATTTTAGGCAGCAGAAGTGGTATGGCGGCAGTGGAGGGATTGCTAAAAGGCGAATCAAACTGTATGGCAGGAATTATTAACGACCAGGTCGTTTATTCTCCCTTTGAGGAATGTATCAATAAAAGCAAACCCCTGAAAGAAGAATACCTCAGGCTTCAGGAACTGTTAAGTATCTGAAATGGGATTCATACCAATTTTTATTTCCCTGGGGGGTTTTGTGTTCCTGTTTGTAATTCTGGTGCATTACAACCTGTTACAAAAAAGAAAAAACATGCAAACAGCCTTGCAGCACATCGCCGGGCTTATGGATAATTTAGGCATGGATAAAACAGATGAACCCCAGAATTCTTTCCCTGTTATTGATCTTTCAAAGGCGGAACGCCTGTTCAGGGAAATGCGGAATTCGCAACGGACTGCTAATGGTCCTGAGAGCACCAAACTTCTTGAAGAAAAAATTCTTCAGGCAAAACGGATAAGGTATGAATACAATAAGCTGATTAAAACCAAGCCTTATTCCTTTGTGGCCAAACTTCTGGGTCACCGGGAAATTTGAGCCAATATCCAGGACTGGATTTCAGTATAAGATTGGGGGTGAAACCAGACGTAGTCCGGATCCCGTCGCAACCAGGTCAATTGCCGCTTGGCATATCTTCGGGAATTTCTTTTCAGCAACCTGATAGCTTCTTCCCTATCATATTCTCTATCTAAATACCCAAATATTTCTTTGTAGCCTACCGTCTGAAGTGCATTCAACTCCCGATAAGGATACAATTGAGCCGCTTCTTCAAAAAGGCCATTGCGGATCATTTCATCCATCCTTTGATCTATCCTTGCATAAAGTTCCTCTCTGTCCCTGCTAAGTGCTATTTTCAAGGTCCTGAATGGTCTTGACTTTTTACTTTTTTTCCTAAATCGACTGAAAGGTTTACCGGTGCTCAGGCATACCTCAAGGGCCCTGATCAGTCGCTGGGGGTTATTGAGATCCACCTGCTGAAAATATTCCGGATCCAGGTCCAACAACCTGTTTTGCAGCTCAGGCAAGCCACCATTCCGGTATTTGAGATTAAGCTCTTCCCTGATTTGCTGGTCTGTTTCTGGCATCTCATCCAGCCCATCTACCACTGCATCTATATACAAACCTGAGCCACCAGTCATGACGAGCAAATCCTGATCTATGAAGAGATTTCCAATTAAATGAAGGGCATCTTTTTCAAATGCTTTAACATCATAAGGATCGTGAATGGACTTGTTATCAATAAAAAAATGGGGTACTTTTTTCAAATCCTCTGTACCCGGTTTTGCGGTACCTACATTCATTTCCCGAAAAAATTGTCTACTATCCGAGGAAATAATAGAAGTATTAAATTTTTTGGCTAAATTTATGCACAAATCAGTTTTGCCTACAGCAGTTGGACCGGCGACGACTAAAAGAATTTTGTTGATGGGAGTCAAATTTTGTGAAACCTAAAATAGAATCCCGAAGTTAAGGAATTTCAGCCATGAAAAACAAAAAAGTCCTGATCGTAGATGACAATGCACTGAACCGCAGGGTTTTCGAAAATGTAATCGGACACAACTATTTTTTTGAATCTGCTTCTGATGGCATGGAGGCCATTGAGATGCTCAAAACAAAAAAGTATGACATTGTTTTGATGGACATACAAATGCCCAGGCTGGATGGAATATCCTGTCTCAAAATAATCAAAGAAGAAGAAATCACCAATATCCCCATCATTGCCATTTCCGCCTATTCCAATCAGGGTGATCGGGAGTATTTTTTATCTACCGGCTTTGATGATTTTATTGCCAAACCTGTGAAACCAAAAGACCTTTTGGAAACCATCCATTTCCATTTGCAACCAGGCCTTCATAAACCCGATACTTCAGAAAATGATTCCAATGAAGAAGTCAATCTCAATGAATCTGTCATTCAACAGCTATTGAAATACCATAACCTGGATAACATAAAATCAGTCTATCATGACTTTTTAGAAGAAGCGGAAAGCCTGACTGAAGAAATAAAAAAATTGGCAGATTTGAAAAAATTTGAGGAAATTGGAGAAAAACTTCACATATTGAAGGGTAATTCAGGAACTTTGGGGGTAATTGTGATCCACAAAGTCACTTCCAATTTTGAAAAAAAAATCAAGCAATTGGAACATAACGAATTGTACAAGGAAATTAGAAAGTTGGAAGAGGGATTAAAAACCTACCAAAAGCTTATTGAAAACGATAAAATATTTGCGAAATATGAGTGAATCCAAAAAAGTACTGGTAGCGGAAGACAGCTCTGTGATCATCAACTTAACAAAAAACGTTCTGTTATTTGAAAACTTTCATATAACAGCTGTTAAAAATGGGAAACAGGTACTGGATAAGTTGGAAAATGAAGACTTTGACCTGATACTGATGGATATCAATATGCCTGTGATGGATGGCATTGCCTGTACCAAGGCCATCCGTAAACTTCCTGATGCAAAAAAATCAGGAATCCCGATCATCGCCATTACAGGGAATTATAAAAATTTCACCCTTGATGATTTCAAAAAAGCAGGTCTTGATGACTATGTTCAAAAGCCTTTGGATTATGATTTACTGCTTTCTACGGTAAAAAAGCATCTTTTCAAGTAATAAAATGCCCATCAAGTATACCAAAAACTATTTGGACAAATTGGAAAATATTTTTGCTGCCTCTGAATATCACCTTAGGTATGAAAAAGGCAATTTTAAATCAGGTTATTGTATTCTAAAAGACACTAAGATCGTTATCATCAATAAGTATTTTACCTTGGAGGGCAAAATAAATGCTTTGCTGGAAATCTTAAAAACGCTTGATTTTAACCCTCAGTCTTTTGAAAATCAAAAGCAACAAGATTTTCTGATTGAACTTAAACAAACTGAATTGAAGCTTTGAACATAACATTTTTAGGGACTGGAACTTCTCAAGGTGTGCCTGTCATTGGTTGCAATTGCGAGGTCTGCCGGTCTTTGGATTTCCGGGACAAACGATTGAGGACATCCCTTCACATTGAAGATCAGGGTACAAGTATCGTCATAGATACAGGCCCGGATTTCAGAATGCAAATGCTCCATAATTCCATTCACAGGCTTGATGCGGTGGTATACACTCATGAGCACAAAGACCATACTGCAGGTCTGGACGACATCAGGCCATTCAATTTCAAACAGCAAACAGACATCCCCTTATTTGGCACAACTCAGGTACTGAATCAGATCAAATCAGAATTTGCTTATATTTTTGCGAAAAACAAATATCCCGGGATACCCAGGGTGATGATGCATGAAGTCAGCAACCTCCCCTTTGATGTGATGGGTATCACATTTACCCCGATTCAAGTCATGCATCACAAATTACCGGTTTTCGGGTTTAGGATAGGTGACTTTACCTACATTACTGATGCCAATTACATCTCACCCGAGGAGATTGAAAAAGTTAAAGGGACAAAAACACTGGTTCTGAATGCTTTGCAAATTAAACCACATATTTCTCACTTTACTTTGGAGGAGGCCCTTGCTTTCATAGAAGAAATCAATCCTGAAAGCGCCTATCTGACTCATATTAGCCATAAGTTGGGCCTGCATCAAAAGGTTCAAACCAACCTGCCTGAAAATGTAGCCATGGCTTTTGACGGCTTACAAATCTGCACCTGACATGCACCTGAATTATCACTTTCTCCGGTTCCTTTGCCCTGCATTGGAAAAAAAAATTCTCGGAGGCCTTACTACAGCCTGCTTTTCACAGCATAAGGAAGAATTGATACTGGAATTTCAAACCAAAGAAAACCGATCTTTTCACATCAGGGCATTGTTGCTCCCATCAAATACCAGCCTGAGCTTTCCAGAGGATTTTAAAAGAAGCAAAAAAAACAATGTTGACCTGTTTCCGGAAGTCCTTCACCATACCCTTACCGGCATACACCTACTGGCATTTGAAAGGGCCTTTTTTCTAGAGTTTGACAATGGCCTGATACTGTTGTTTAAAATGCATGGAAGCCGGTCCAATATCCTGCTATACCCCACCAGGGACGACCTTCCTGTACGGTTGTTCAGGAAGGATCTTAGAGAAGACATGACGATTCAACTTTCTGGATTGGAAAAACCCTTGGACCTGAGCTGGGCCCGGTTCAAAGCCCTGCAAGGCAATGCCAGCCAGTTTTTGCCGACCCTGGGAAAACTTCCCAGAGCCTGGTTGAAAAAACAGGGATATATTGAAGCTGATCTGGAATCAAGGTTCAAATTGATACAGGAAGTAATGGACATGATGGAAAGCCCCCTGTTTTCCATTTATCAGGAGGAAGACAAATACCTGCTGACCCTTCTTCCCTGCTCTAATGCGCTATACGCTACCACTGATCCGCTGGAGGCCGCCAATAGTTATTACCAAAAGGCAGTAGTTCAACAAGCCTTTGACAGCCAAAAACTGGCCTTGTTACGGTCTTTAGCCGAGCAAAGGAAAAAAACGGAGAATTACCTCCAGAAAACCAGGGATAAGCTAAAAATTATGGAAAGCGAACCAGCGCTTAGTCAAACGGCAGACATCATTATGGCAAACCTCCATCAAATACCCCCTGGGTCAGAGCAGGTGAATTTGTTTGATTTTTATTCCAATGAGGTTCGGGAAATAAAGTTAAAAAAAGGAACCAGCCCACAAAAACATGCCGAAAACCTCTACAGAAAAAGCAAAAACAAAAAAATTGAATTTGAACAACTAAGAAAAAATCTCGATGTAAAGGAAAAACAACTTGCTGAATTAAAACAGGAGGAGGAAGAATTGCTGCAAGTGGAAGATTTCCGCACCCTAAAAGCAAAAACCAAAACAGGAACAATCCATGGTTCAAAACAGGAACAGGTACAATTGCCTTACAAAAAATTTGAGGTAGAGGGTTTCGAAGTATGGGTAGGAAAGTCTGCCAGGTCCAATGATGAGTTGTTAAGGAGGTATACCTGGAAAGAGGATATCTGGTTACATGCCAAAGACGTAGCAGGCTCTCACGTAATCATCAAACAACAATCGGGTATGGCTATTCCCAATCCCGTTCTGGAAAAAGCCGCCGCCCTGGCAGCCTATTATTCCAAAAATAAAACAACCTCTCTGGCTGCTGTAATATTCACCCCCTGCAAATTTGTACGTAAAGTAAAGGGTTCTCCTGCCGGGGCAGTAATGGTAGACAGGGAAAAAGTAATAATGGTATCTCCGAAAGGGCCGGAAAACCTGTGAGGCAAAAAAGGCAGCCTGTTTTTACCAGGCTGCCTAAAAATTTATTGGTCAACTAATCGAACCCTGCGGTTTCAAGACAATCCCACCGTTGGGCAGCTATCAATCGACCACATGTATTTTTAGCATATTGGTTCTTCCTTTGGCCTTTAAAGGCATGCTTGCGGTATTGATGATAATATCCCCTTCGGTCACATGGTTCTCCTCTTTCAGCTTATCCTGGATGTCCTGGAAAGTGGCGTCAGTAGAGACCCTGTTGTCGTAGTAAAAGGCCCTGATGCCCCAAACCAAACTCAGTTGGGTCAAAAGTTTTTTGTTCCGGGTAAAAACAAAAATAGCTGCTGAAGGCCTGTGGGAAGAAATCCTAAAGGCGGTAAATCCGGAAGTGGTGATCCCTACTATGGCCTTGGCTTTCACATTTCTTGACAGCCTGCTCGCCATTAATAACAAATTATTGCTTAAAAAGCTCTCCGTGTCTTCAGGGATTTTGTAAAGGTTGTGGTAGATATCTGCATTTACTTCTATATGGTCAATAATCTTGCTCATGGCTTTCACAGCAGCAATGGGGAATTTTCCCGAGGCTGTTTCGGCGGATAACATCACGGCATCTGCTCCATCCAATACCGCACTGGCAACGTCATTTGTTTCTGCCCTGGTAGGTCTGGGGTTCACAATCATACTTTCCATCATCTGGGTTGCAATGATGACAGGCTTGCAGGCGATTTTGCATTTTTCAACCATCCTTTTTTGCCACAGGGGTACGATTTCCATGGGTACCTCCACACCCAAATCTCCTCTTGCCACCATGATGGCATCAGTCGCCGCAATGATTTCATCAATATTGTCCAAAGCCTCAGGTTTTTCAATCTTGGCCACAATTTTACAATCCTTACCGGCATTGGTGATTCTTTCCCTTAAATCCAGGATATCATCGGCTGTGCGGACAAAAGAAAGGGCAATCCAATCTACTTCGTTCTCCAGCCCAAACTCCAAATCGATAAGGTCTTTTTCAGTCAGTGAGGGAGCACTGATTTTTGTATTGGGAAGGTTGATCCCTTTACGGGATTTCAAAATGCCTCCATGCACCACTGTACAATCTACATTTTTACCATCCGTCTTTAATACCACCAACTCAAGATTTCCATCATCTATGAGTATGCGATCACCTTGCACCACATCATTTGGCAGATTCTGATAAACCGTACTTACCAGGGAGGCCGTGCCTACCACAGGATCGTTGGTAATGGTGATGGGATCTCCCTGCTTAATCAGCACACCATTATTTTCCACCTCCCCCACGCGTATCTTTGGTCCCTGAAGATCCTGAAGGATACCTATATTAAATTCTAAATCTTTATTTACCTCCCGTATGGTCTTGACCACTTCTGCGTGGATCCCATGATCCCCATGGGAGAAATTTAATCTGAAAATATCAGCTCCCGCCATTACCAATTCTGTAATGGTTTCTTTGGTGTTGCTGGCCGGACCAACGGTAGCTAATATTTTCGTTTTATTAAAAATAGGTACTCTCATTTTTATGTATTATTTAATATGTTAACAGGTTTTCTTTTGATTTTAACTTATTGATATCAATTTTTACAATGCCATGGATTCCATTAACCTTGGAAAGGCCGTCAATATACGTATTAAAATCCACTTCACAGGTTAAGTCCTGACTGAGTAAAAAGTAATCCATATTCCTGAGCTCAGGAACCAGAAATCTGGACTGCCCCCTTACCGGATATGACTTATTTCTGAGTAATTGTATGTACCCATGTTCTTTTTCTATAATAAATTGAGAAATAATTAAATCCGGCTGATGGAGAAATTCCATTTCATAATCTGCCGTTTTTTTTAAATTGATCCCGAGTGTATGGTTGATCAGCCAGGCCAGTTTATAGTCCTTTAGAGGGGCTACAAGGCCTAAAAGATCAAAATCAAATACCGTTTCGACATGAAGTTTGTTTTTCTTCATTTAGGAAGAATTTAAAAAAACAAAGTTAAAAATTTTATTCCAACTTCAATCTCTGGTGGAAAGTTCTTAATTTAGTTTGCCTTTTTTTTTGACATTCAGGTATTAAATAATTTTCTTTGCGGAGTGTTTAAACTAAACTGATCACAAAATGTCTGAAATTGCACAAAAAGTAAAAGCCATTATCGTTGATAAGTTAGGCGTCGAAGAATCTGAAGTTACTCCCGAAGCGAGCTTCACCAATGACCTTGGTGCCGATTCTTTGGATACTGTAGAACTTATTATGGAATTCGAAAAAGAATTCAACATTTCCATTCCGGATGACCAGGCTGAACAGATCGGTACGGTTGGCCAGGCGGTTAGCTATTTAGAAGCTAACGTAAAATAACCCATACTTAAAATCATTTATGAATTTAAGAAGAGTTGTAGTAACAGGTTTAGGTGCCCTTACACCAATTGGTAACACCGTTGACGAATTTTGGAACGGTTTGACAAATGGTGTAAGCGGTGCTGCGCCTATTACCCGTTTTGACGCCTCAAAATTCAAAACCCAATTTGCCTGCGAAGTTAAAAATCTTGATATATCGGATTTTTTAGACAGGAAGGAAGCAAGAAAAATTGATCCTTACACCCAGTATGCCATGGTGGCTGTGGAGGAGGCCATGAATGATTCAGGTTTAAACCTGGAGAAGATTGACCTAAGCAGGGCCGGGGTGATTTGGGGGTCTGGTATTGGTGGGCTCAAAACCTTTCAGGATGAAGTCACCGATTTTGTCAATGGAGAAGGTGTCCCTAGATTTAACCCATTCTTTATCCCTAAAATGATTGCGGATATAGCTGCGGGGTTTATCTCCATTAAATATGGATTTCAGGGACCTAATTTTGCTACGGTTTCGGCTTGCGCATCGGCCACCAATGCATTAATAGATGCCTTTAACTATATCCGTTTGGGCAAGGCAAATGTATTTATCTCCGGAGGTTCAGAAGCGGCTGTAACAGAAGCAGGTGTAGGTGGTTTCAATGCCCTTAAGGCACTTTCTCAAAGAAATGACGATCCGGCAACAGCCTCCAGACCCTTTGATAAAGACAGGGATGGATTTGTACTGGGAGAAGGTGCAGGTGCCCTGATTCTGGAAGAGTATGAGCATGCCAAAGCCCGTGGAGCCAAGATCTATGCTGAATTGATTGGGGGAGGTATGACTGGCGATGCTTATCATATCACTGCACCACACCCTGAAGGCAGGGGTGCAGCGAATGTAATGAAATTTGCCCTTGAAGATGCAGGGATTTCAGCCGAAGCCATTGACTATATCAATGTACATGGAACCTCTACTCCCCTGGGAGATTTGAGTGAAGTCAAAGCCATAAAAAAAATCTTTGGTGATCATGCCTATAAAATGAATATCAGTAGCACTAAATCCATGACTGGGCATTTGCTAGGTGCTGCAGGTGCTGTTGAAGCCATCGCCTCGATTCTTGCCATGAAAAATAATCTTGTCCCTCCTACCATAAATCATTTTACGGATGATGAAGAAGTGGACCCAAAATTGAACCTCACTTTCAATAAAGCCCAGGAGCGGGAAGTGAATATAGCGCTAAGTAACACTTTTGGATTTGGCGGCCATAATTGTTCCATCATTTTCAAAAAAACAAAGGAATAAATTTGAAATTACTTCGGTTGCTCAGGGTTCAGGAGCTAACTTACAACAAGAAAGAAAAAAGGCTTGCTTCCGCTATCAAGAACATAGTGGGTAGCAAGCCTTTAAATTTATCCCTTTACAGGCTGGCTTTCAGACACGTCTCGGTATCCAAAGAAATAAAGTCCGGCGTAAAAATCAGCAATGAACGTCTGGAGTATCTTGGAGATGCAGTCCTGGGTACCGTTGTAGCAGAATATCTTTTTCAAAAATTCCCCTACAGGAACGAAGGCTTCCTCACAGAAACCCGTTCCCGCATCGTTAACAGAGAATCCTTGAACCAGGTGGGCCAAAAAATCGGTTTACCCATCATTGTAGAATCTGAAATGGATGGCAAAGTACCCAATTCCTTTAAATCCCTTTATGGCGATACCCTTGAAGCACTGATTGGGGCCATTTACCTGGACAGAGGATACTATTTCTGTAAAAAATTCATAAACAAAAGACTCATCAACCCTTTCTTTGATCTGGACAGCATCATCGCTACAACGATAAACTTTAAAAGTAAAATCATAGAATGGTCTCAAAAAGATAACAAGGAGATTGATTTTGAGTTAAAATCCGTAGATGGCAACCAAAGATTCAAGGAATTTACCGTAAGCTTGAATATAGGGGGGGCTTCGTTCTCGGAAGGAAAAGGGCCTACCAAGAAAAAAGCCGAACAGGAGGCTGCCAGAATAGCCTGCGAAAAATTACAGATTATCTTTTAAAAAGATCATTCATTATTTTGGGTGAAAAGCTAAATTTATGTCTTCTCTACATCTTGCAGGCGCAACAGTAAACCAAACACCCCTGGATTGGGAGGGAAACTTTAACCATATTCTGCAAGCCATTCAAAAAGCGAAGGACCAAAGCGTGGACTTGCTTTGCTTTCCCGAACTGAGCATTACAGGCTACGGAAGTGAAGATCTTTTTCTAAGTTACTGGTATCCCAAAAAAGCCCTTGCCTATCTCAAAAAAGCCCTTCCTTTCACCAAAGGAATTACCGTCTGCCTGGGTTTACCCTGCCGCATCAACCAAAAAGTTTACAATTGCATGGCCGTGCTTGAAAATGGCAAAGTCCTTGGTTTTGTTCCCAAGCAATTTTTGGCCATTGACGGGGTACATTATGAATGCCGCTGGTTTACTCCCTGGAAAGCCGGATTGATGACAAGCCTGGATTTTGACGGGGCCTCGGTTCCTTTTGGGGACATGATATTTGAAAAAAAAGGACTTCGCTATGGTTTTGAAATATGTGAAGATGCCTGGAGAGGAGATGCCCGGCCCGGTTACCGGCTGAAAGACCGAAAAGTGAACCTTATACTTAACCCCAGTGCAAGCCATTTTGCTATGGGAAAAAGCCACCAAAGGGAAATACTCGTTACAGAGAGTTCCGAAGCATTAGAGGCTGCTTATTTTTATGTCAACCTGCTGGGCAATGAAAGTGGAAGGATGATCTTTGATGGAGAAGTTCTTTTTGCTGATAAGGGAGAGCTCTTGTATAAGAACCCCTTGTTATCCTTTAAGGATTACCAACTCATTAGCTTCAAATACCCCTTACCCAAAACACTAGAAACCCCTGAAAAAACAGCAACCGAAAGCAAAAACGAAGAATTTACAGCTGCTGTTTCGCTGGCTTTGTTTGATTACTTGCGAAAAAGCAGGAGCAAGGGCTTTGTACTGTCCCTAAGTGGGGGCGCAGACTCTTCCACCATTGCCATTTTGGTTGCGGAAATGGTCAGAAGAGGCATTCTATGCCTGGGTACACCCCTTTTTCTGGAAAAAATTCACCGGTCTTCAGACATTGACCCCAAAAGCAGCGTCAAAGACATTACCGGCAAACTGCTTACCACTGCCTATCAGGGCACAAAAAACTCCTCTGCCGATACATTTAATAGTGCAAAATCCCTGGCCGAAAGCATTGGTGCTGTTTTTAACCAATGGTCTATTGATGAAGAGGTAGCCTCCTACACCAGAAAAATAGAAGCTGCCCTGGGTAGAAAGCTGGAATGGGAAAAGGATGACATAGCCTTGCAAAATATCCAGGCCAGAGCGCGATCCCCGATTATTTGGATGCTGGCCAACATCAACAACAGCCTTTTATTAAGCACCTCTAACAGGAGTGAGGGGGACGTAGGTTATACCACCATGGACGGAGATACAAGTGGCAGTATCTCCCCCATTGCGGCTGTTTCAAAGGATTTTATTTTGCAATGGCTGCGATGGGCGGAGAGCACATTGGGCTATGAGGGATTAAAGGAAGTCAATGCGCTACAACCTACTGCTGAGCTGAGACCAAAGGAAAGAAAACAGACCGATGAGGAAGACCTGATGCCCTACCCGGTACTAACCGCCATTGAGCAACTGGCCATAAAAGACAAACGTTCGCCAATAGATATTTATCTGAACCTGAAAGAAGAACTTTCTCTTGAACCATCTATTTTAAAAAGTTACATTGCCAAATTCTTTCGGTTGTGGTCCAGAAACCAATGGAAGAGAGAAAGACTGGCTCCATCTTTTCATCTGGATGAGTTTAATGTGGACCCTAAAACCTGGTATCGTTTTCCCATTTTATCCGGAGGGTATCAGGAAGAATTAAAGGAAATGGAAAATACCGAAGAATAACTTTAGGCAATTAGCTAAAAAAACAGAAGCAATGATCAACAGTATTTTGTATTATGTGGTTTGGAGTCCAAATCCGGCGGTTTTTTCAGGGTTTGACAGGCTTCGTTGGTACAGCCTGCTTTTCGCCCTAGGATTTATTATTTCCCAGCAGATCATGGTACACTTTTTCAAAAAAGAGGGGCAGGATGAAAACCTTGTTGACCGGTTGACCATCTACATGGTGCTGGCTACCATTATCGGTGCGCGTTTGGGGCATGTGCTCTTTTATGAGCCTGCCAGGTACCTGAGCAACCCCATTGATATACTGAAGGTATGGGAAGGCGGCCTGGCCAGTCATGGAGCGGCCATTGGGATACTTTTTGCGCTCTGGCTATATGCGAAAAAGACCCCGGGCCAATCATACCTTTGGGTGGTGGACCGGATAGTGATCGTAGTTGCGCTGACAGGGGCATTGATCAGGTTTGGTAACCTCATGAATTCAGAAATTGGCGGAAAAGCCACAGGCACGGATTCAGGATTTGTTTTTGCCAGAGATACGGAGGAAATCCTGCTTACCATGAACCTTCCCATTGAAGATATCACCGCTTATAAACCCAATGAACGGAAGGAAGAATTGACTGGATCCGGAAGGGTACCTGTTAACATAGACATACAGATCAACAAGGGGGGGTTTGATGAAAAGAACCTGAGAAACGTTTTGGAAAGGGATATCAAGTATGCCCTGACCCGGTTTAGCAGTTCAAAAAAGTACATGGCAGAAGATCCAGATGCTCCTCTTGATTTGGAGATCCGGGACCAGGGCAGCCACTACCTTGCTGTGGTCAAAACTTTTGGGATAGCCAAACACCCTACCCAAATTTACGAATCCATTACCTACCTGCTGATATTTGCCTTCCTCTTTTTGGGATGGAAGAAGTATACCTCCACCATTCCCGAGGGTTTATACCTGGGAATATTCCTGATATCCGTATTTGGAATGCGGTTTGTTTGGGAGTTCTTCAAAGAAAATCAGGTAGAATTTGAGGACAACCTCGCATTCAATATGGGGCAGGCATTGAGTATCCCCCTGGTTCTTGCTGGAATTGGACTTGTGTTTTATGCCCTGAAAAACGGAAGCAAAAAAAACATTGAGGAGTAAATCAGGGGACAGGATCGTGTCCCTGCCCTCCCCAGGGGTGGCACCTGCTTATTCTTTTCAATCCCAGCCAGCCTCCTTTGAATACTCCATGTTTCAAAATAGCTTCCTTCATGTATTGACTACAAGTAGGATGATACCTGCAAGACCTTGGAAATAAGGGTGATAAGAGATATTGATACACCAATATGGGAAATATTGCAATTTTCTTGACTATTTGCTTCACTTTTATCGTATTTATACCATATAAGAAAAAAAATAACATTAAAGTTCTACATCCACCTATCAACTTTCGGGTCATTTTGACATTTAAACCTTTAATATCCCTTTTCTTACTTTTGATTTTAGGTTTTTTGGCAAGCCAGCAGGGGCATGCCGGGGATATTCCCACCATTGACACTATAAAGCAATCGAGTCCTCCGGAAAGAGTGACTGTGAACAATATATTCGTGGTAGGAAATGAAAAAACCCGCCGAAGGATCATTTTAAGAGAAATGGATATTGAGGAAGGTGAGGTATATGATTGGAATGACTTCGTACAGTTATTGCTGGCCGATCAAAAAAAAATCTATAACCTGCAGCTCTTTACTACCGTCACGCTCACCCCCCTTTTTCTGGAAGATGACCAGGTGGAATTACTGGTATCCTTAAAAGAAAGATGGTACATTCTGCCCAGCATTATTTTTAACCTTGCAGATAGAAATTTTTCGGAATGGTGGATCAATCAGGGAAGGGACTTTTCCAGAGTCAATTATGGTATTAAGTTAGACCACAACAATGTAGGTGGCAGGAATGAAAAATTGAGGATCATAGGGCAATTGGGATTTACCCAGGCCATTGACCTGAATTACAGCATACCTTACTTTGACAAAAACCAGGTGCACGGATTGGCAGCCAAGTTTAATTATTATACCAACAAAAATATTCCCATCAGATCTGTAGACAACAAACAATTTTTTTATAAAAACCAGGAAGAAGATGTCCTCAGAAAAACCATCAATGCTTTTTTGACTTACAACTTCAGGGGTAGTTTTTACAATACCCATTTCCTGACGCTGGGTTTTCACAATACCCGGATACATGAAGATGTGCTGGAGCAAAATCCTGACTACTTTACCCATGACAGCCAAAGGCTCAAGTATTTTCAGGCTACCTACCGGTACCGGCACGACCATAGGGATAACGTGGCTTATGCTACCCAGGGCACATTACTGGACATGAGCCTGACACAATATGGCCTCTTTGCAGGAGACAATATCAGTGAAACCGAATTTTCTATCCTGGCCAGCAAATACACTCCCCTGGGTGGGAAATTCTACTTTGCAACGGGAATTTCGGGATCAGCATTCTTCAGTTCCAGACAACCATATACCCTGGTGAGGGGTATAGGTTATAAACCTGATTTTATCAGGGGCTATGAGGTGAATGTCATAGAAGGACAACAAACCTTCGTGCATAAAAACAGTCTTCGGTATGAATTACTCAATGTAGCTTTTGATATTTCTGATTTTATGCCCCTTGAAGAGTTTTCCATCATTCCCTTTCAACTCTACCTGAGCGCCAATTTTGACCAGGGTTTTGTCAGGGATGCCAACAGGTTGCCGGAAAATGCCCGGCTGACGAACCGGTACCTATCTGGTTTTGGCCTGGGTCTAGACCTTATCGGTATCTATGATGCCGTTTTCCGCTTTGAATATTCTTTCACCAATACGGGTCCCGGAAGTTTCTTTATCAATGTAAAGGCCCCTTTATAAATTCCTTAATTGTTTTTAATATACATTTTTTTGTATTATATTACTTTGTCAATTTATTTTTCCCTAAGCTTTTTTGACAATGGAGAAATGGGTTTTGATAACAATACTTTTATTTACCGTCCAGATCAGGAATGGCGGGGCACAAAACAGTATGGATCATTTCCCGAAAGGTGCGCAAAGCATGGGATTAGGAAATGCCAGCCTCACCCTAAACGAGCCCTGGGCCGTTTTCAACAATATTGGGGCCCTGGGTACAGCACCTGATCAGCTGATCGCATTTGCAGGATATGACCATCGGTTGGGATTAAATGAATTGACCACTCTCGCTGCAGGTTTGACCATTCCTGCAAACAAATTGGGAAACATAGGAATCGGGCTTTCAACCTATGGTGCGGCGCTTTTTAACCAGCAACAAATTGGCATTGGTCTGGCCAATCAATTGGGACTGGCCAGCCTGGGAATCAAACTGAGCTATTTCCAGACCAATATTGATGGTTTCGGCAGAAGTGCCCGGCCCGTTATTGAGTTTGGAGGTACAGCGGAACTCATACCAGGCTTATTTTTTGGAGCCCATATGTACAACCTAACCCGATCAGCGATAAGCAAGGACAGCAGGGATTATCTCCCTACCACCATGAAAGCAGGCATCTCCTACCGGCCTTCAGAAAACCTCATGGTTAATCTTGAAACAGAGAAGGAATTGCTTTCACCAGCACAGTTTAAAGCAGGATTAGCATACAATTTCGAGCAAAAATTTTGGGCAAGAACAGGCATCAATACCCAACCCAACAATTTGTATTTTGGTATTGGGTTCAAGCCCCGGAGGTATCAAATCGACTATGCCATGAGCCGCAATTACCTGTTGGGTTTTACGCATCATTTTTCCTTTAACTATAACCTCTCAGAACCTTGAAAACGCTGATTTTTTCCGGCTTATTTTTACTGGTGGGCATGTATCGGCTTTCAGCTCAAAATGTTGCAACCGGAGAGTTGGATTTAGAAAGTTTTGTTGAGGAACGGTTCTCCTTTCAGGAGGAAGATATTGCCTATGAAGACCTGTATGAGAGTCTTTTACAGGTGCATTTAAACCCACTTGACCTGCAAGAAGCCACTGCCGAACAGCTCCGCTCCCTGTATATCCTCAGCCCCTTTCAGCTAGCTTCCTTTTTGGACTACCGGAATACATTTGGGCCATTAATTTCCGTTTACGAGCTACAGGCCATTCCGGGATGGACCCTGGAAACGATCGAAAATATCCTCCCCTTCATACGACAAGATGTTTACTCAGGAAATCAAAAAATGCCTGGATTTAAACGCTTTCAGGCAGCAGAAAATGCCTACCTTATTTTTAGAAACCGCCGGGTTTGGCAAACCCGAAAAGGATTCACCCCTGCAGATACCCTGAGCAACGGTCAACTCAGCAGCCGCTACCTGGGTGGCCCTGATGACCTTTATGTCAGGTTCCGGCTTCAACAGCCCGGCGACTTCAGCATTGGGTTGACTGCCGAAAAAGATGCCGGAGAGCAGTTTATCTGGGATAAAAAAACCAAAAGGTATGGTTTTGATTTTTTGTCCTTTCATTTTATGCTTTTTGACAAAGGCCCCTGGAAAACCCTGGCTTTGGGAGACTATCAACTCCAATTTGGTCAAGGATTGGTATTTGGTTCTGGCTTTTCGGTGGGAAAGGGGGCAGAAACCATAGCCACGGTAAGGAGAAGCTCTCTGGGCCTGAGGCCCTATACTTCAGTCCTGGAATCCGGCTTTTTCAGAGGAGCTGCTGCTACTTACAAAACCGGAAATTTGGAATTGACTGGCCTGTTTTCCCTTGCTCCCAGGAGTGCAAATTTACAGGTAATCCCGGACAGCCTGGAAGCTTCTGAAAGCTATTTGTCTTCCCTGATCAGTTCGGGATTGCACCGCACCAAAAATGAAATCGAAAAAAAGGGACAAGCCAGGGAACAAAATTTCGGCCTCAACCTGCAATACCGCAATTCAGACAAGGGTATTCAATTAGGGACTAATTTTCTTCATTCCAGATACAGCCAGGAGGTATTTCCACTAAAAAGAATTTACAATCAATTTGAATTCAGGGGCAAAAGCAATTACACAGGTAGTATTTACTTTTCTTATAATTTTGCCAACCACTACTTTTTTGCAGAATCGGCCATTTCAAAAAGCCGGGGAATGGGCCATGTTTTCGGGATCATGAGCAGCTTAAATCGATCTCTGGACCTTTCTCTGGTTTGGAGAAAATTCGATAGAAACTTTCACTCTTTTTATGGAAATGCTTTCTCTGAAGGCTCCCGACCCATCAACGAAGAAGGATTGTATTTAGGACTCAATTTTAAACCCAACAGAAAAATAAATTGGTCTGCATATTACGATTATTTCACCTTTCCCTGGTTACGTTTCCGGATGTATGCACCCTCATCAGGAAATGAATGGCTAAGCCGCTTCACCTACCGACCGCATAAAAAACTGATGTCCTTTATCCAGTGGAGAGAGGAAACCAAAAGCAGAAACCTGGTTTCGGAGGAACAATCCAGCAACCACTACCAGTTGGCTACAGGAAAACGGAGAAATTTTGTTTGGAGCCTTTCCTACCAACCCAATCAGTGGTGGCAATTCAAAACAAGGGTTCAACAAAGTTCATTTCAAATAAATGGACAAAAAACCAGAGGCTTTGCCATATTGCAGGACCTCTCGGCCAACCTGGGAAATTGGAAATTCAGTGGGAGACTTTCTCTTTTTGATACGGATGACTTTGAAAACAGACAATTCCTTTACGAGAGGAACGTACTGTGGGCATTTTCAATACCTAATTTATATGGTCAGGGATACCGGTATTATCTGCTGGGGCAATATAAATTAAATCAACGAATCACCTTCTGGTTAAGATGGGCCAAAACCACCTATACCAATAGGGAGAGCATTGGCACCGGACTGCAGGAGATAGCGGGCAATGAAATAACAGAAACCACCTTTCAGGTACGGTACCAGTTTAACCGGTAAAAGCCACAATAAAAGCTTTTACCGGTTAATAATCCAGAGTTATCATCCTTGCTTTTTCAACAAGTCCCTGATTTCTTCCAGCAACACTTCGGTTTTATTAACCGTAGGAGGTGGAGGAGTAGGTGCCGCTTCTTCCTTTTTCTTCAGGTTATTGATCAGTTTAACGATCATAAACACAGCCAATGCAACAATTGAAAAATCAACCACAAACTGAATAAAATTGCCATAATTTATGGTCACTGCTGCAATTTCTGTCCCCGCCGGATCCAGGTATGCATCTTTGAGGACTACCATCAGGTCGGTAAAATCCACACCCCCCACCAATAATCCGATTGGGGGCATGATAATGTCATTCACCAGGGAGGACACTACCTTTCCGAATGCCGCACCGATAATCACTGCAACGGCCAGGTCGACGACATTGCCTCTGACGGCAAAATCCTTGAATTCTTTAATCAATCCCATACTTTTGTTGGTTGAAGTAAATAAAGATTTTAGTAAAATGTAAGTTTAAAGCCTTTCAATATAGTTATAAATTGAAAACTTTTACAAATAGCACGGAAAACAAAATTTAAAAATACAATTTAACAAGATGGCAAATCAAAAAAATACAGCTCCTCCTATCGCAAAAATTAAACCCACAATCCTTGAATTTCATCAACATACCCGAACAGACAATTATTTTTGGATGAAAGAGAGGGAAGACCCTGAAGTGATAGACTATCTCAATAAAGAAAACGAATTTAAAGAAAGATGCCTGGAACCTACCAAAACTTTGCAGAACAACCTTTTCAAAGAAATGAAAAACCGTATAAAGGAAGAGGATTCCAGCGTACCCTATTTCAAGAAAGGTTTTTTTTATTACCAAAGGTTTGAGAAAGGTAAAGAATATCCCATTCATTGCAGAAAAGAAGGTCAACTCTCAGCCGGGGAGAGTATTCTATTGGATGTCAATAAACTGGCCAGAGGCAAGGCATACATGAATGTGAATGCACTTTCTGTTTCTCCAAACACTCACCTGCTTTCCTATGCAGCAGACGCGGTGGGTAGGCGGATTTATACCATCTATTTTAAAAACCTGACAACTGGTAAATTATTGGAAGACCAACTCAGTGAAGTTACCGGGAACATGGTCTGGGCCAATGACAACAAAACATTGTTTTACAGCAAACAGGATCCAAAAACCCTTCGGCCAAACCGGATTTTCAAACATATCGTTGGTAAAAACCAGGCTACCGATTCACTGGTTTTCGAAGAGAAAGATGAAACATTTACGGTAAGCGTAAAAAAATCCAAATCCGGTAAATACCTTTTTATAAGTAGTAATAGCACGGTATCCACTGAAAACAGGTTCCTTTCAGCGGACCAGCCGGAAGGGGACTGGAAGGTCATCAACCCAAGGGAAAGGGACCTGGAATACGAGGTGGATCACCACGAAGATTTCTTTATCATACTGACCAATGCCGATGGTGCTAAAAATTTTAAGTTGGTTAAAACTCCCGTGGAATCTCCAGGAAAACCAAATTGGGAGGATCTGGTTCCGGGAAGGGAGCATGTATTACTGGAAGAATTCGAAGTATTCCGGCATCATCTGGTGATCAGCAATCGCTTTAATGGTTTGAGCCGGCTGGAAATAAGGTCATGGGATGGTCATAAAAACCATACCATCAGCATGCAGGACCCTACCTATTCGGTTTGGATCGGGAATAATCCCGAATATTATACCGACCTGCTTCGATATGGCTATAACTCCCTTACAACCCCTTCATCGATCTACGATTATCACATGGACAGCCGGGAAAAGACCCTGATGAAACGTCAGGAAGTTGTAGGGGGGCACGAACCGGAAGATTATCAGTCCGAAAGAATTTGGGCCATGGCGGCCGATGGACAGGAAATACCAATTTCTTTGGTTTATAAAAAAGATAGTTTTACCAAAACAGGTGAAAATCCTTTGCTATTGTATGGATATGGTGCATATGGTTTCAGCACAGATCCCTATTTCAGTTCCAGCAGGCTTAGTCTCCTGGACAGGGGTATAGTCTTTGCCATGGCTCATGTCCGGGGTGGACAGGAATTGGGTAGGCACTGGTATGAAGAGGGTAAAATGCTGCATAAAATCAACTCTTTCACAGATTTTATCAGCTGCGGGGAACATTTGATCCAACAAAAATATGTACATCCCAAAAAACTTTTTGCTATGGGAGGCAGCGCTGGAGGATTATTGGTTGGAGCGGTAATAAATATGCGTCCAGATCTTTTTCATGGGGTAATAGCTGCCGTACCCTTTGTGGATGTTGTGACCACCATGCTGGATGAAAGTATCCCGCTCACCACAGGGGAATTTGATGAATGGGGGAATCCCAAGGATAAAATTTACTATGATTATATACTTTCCTACTCCCCATATGACAATGTTAAGCCCCAGGCCTACCCACATTTGCTGGTCACATCAGGGTTTCATGATAGTCAGGTACAATATTGGGAGCCTTCAAAGTGGGTGGCCAAACTCAGGTCCTTACGAACCAATGACAACCTTTTGCTCCTACACACCAATATGGAAGCTGGGCATGGGGGTGCTTCCGGGCGGTTCAGGGCATTGAAAGAACTGGCCATGGAGTATGCATTCATCCTTTGGTTATCAAAAGCTGAAAATCAGCCTAGAAATTCCACCGAAAATGTGTAAAAATGGGAATATCCATTTAAAATTTGTCTTGAAAACACCATGAATTGGCCTAAAAAATTGTAGTTTTAAAAATATTTGATTAAATTTTTAAGCTATTATTTTAAAATCAACTACTGACAAATTCATTTTAAAAAACCAAGATGAAGGTAATCCACAACGACCAACAGGCCTTTTATGATGAAATGTACCATGAAAATCATTCACTTAGGGCCCATTACAAAAGTTTTGGGGAACTCATTAAAACCAGTTCCGCAAAAAAACTGAGCCATCTTCAATATTCCGCAGATAAAGCTCAGATGGCTATGGGCATGACATTTAATGTCTATCATGACAAAGCCGGGCAAGAGAAGATCCTTCACCTGGACATCATACCAAGGATTATTCCTGGCAATGAATGGCTGGTTCTGGAGAATGGGCTTAAACAAAGGATTGAGGCTTTGAATTTATTCCTTCATGATATTTACAATGATCAAAAGATTTTTAAAGACAATATAATTCCAAAGGAATTAATCCTGGGAAGTAAAGATTTCCTTGAGCCCTGTATAGGATTTACTCCTCCTAAGGGAATCTGGTGCCACATCACCGGTACAGACCTGGTAAGAGATAAGGATGGTGATTTTTATGTACTGGAAGATAACCTCAGGTGCCCATCTGGCGTCTCTTACATGCTGGAAAGCAGAGAGATTATCAAGCGGGCTTTTCCGGAGCTGTTTAACAAGCTTGGCGTAAGACCAGTCTCGGATTACAGTACCAAATTGCTGGACATGTTACAATTCCTTTCAGATAAGGCAAAACCGGTCATTGGGGTTTTGACACCTGGGGTATATAACTCAGCTTATTTTGAACATTCCTATCTGGCGCAACAGATGGGTGCCGAATTGGTTTCAGGCCAGGATCTCCTTGTGGTGGACAAAAAAGTATACATGCAAACCACCAAAGGTCTGGAACAAATTGATGTTTTGTACCGAAGAATTGATGACACCTTCCTGGATCCATTGGCTTTTAATCCGGATTCTATGCTTGGGGTACCAGGCCTTTTTGATGCCTACAAGGCTGGAAATATCGCCCTGGCCAATGCCCCGGGCACAGGCGTGGCAGATGACAAAGCTGTTTATGCCTATGTGCCCAGGATTATCAAATACTACCTGAATCAGGAACCCATTTTAAAAAATGTCCCCACCTACCTTTGCAGAGAGGAAAAAGACAGGAAGTATGTACTGGAAAATATTGCTGATCTGGTGGTCAAAGAAACCAATGCGGCAGGGGGCTATGGCATGCTCATTGGTCCCAAATCCGATGAAACAGAACATGAAAAATTCAGGAAACTGATCAAAGCCAACCCAACAAACTATATTGCCCAACCCACACTTTCCCTATCCACCGTACCTTCCATTATTGACAACAAGGCTATCGAAGGTAGACATGTAGATTTAAGGCCCTACATACTTTATGGCAAAGATATAGAAGTGATTCCCGGAGCACTTACCAGGGTAGCACTCAAAAAGGGCTCCCTTGTTGTCAACAGCTCTCAGGGTGGTGGCAGCAAAGATACCTGGGTATTGTATTAACCAAGAACAACCGATATGTTAAGTAGAGTAGCGAATTCGATTTATTGGCTGGGCAGGTACCTGGAAAGGGCCGAAAATTATGCCCGGTTTATTGATGTCAATTTTAACCTGATGCTGGATCTTCCCGGTGACCTGAAAGAACAATGGGAACCACTCGTCATGGCCACAGGAGACAAAGACCTTTTCCAGGCCACAAACAAATCCTACGACATGCAGGAGGTCATTTATTTCCTCGCTTTTAGTGAGGAAAATCCCAATTCCCTGATCAGTTCTATTTCGAAAGCCAGGGAAAATGCGCGGATGGTTCGGGAAAACCTCAGTAAGGAAACCTGGGAAAAGCTGAATGAATCCTATCATTTTGTAAAAAAGGCCTCAGAAACCAAAACCTGGAAAAAGGAAGACCCGAGAAGTTTCTTTGAAAGTGTAAAATCCCAGATCCTGTTGCTGTATGGACTTGCAGACAGCACGGTTGCCAGAACAGAGGGATGGTATTTCAGACAACTGGGCCAATACCTGGAAAGAGCGGACAAAACTTCCAGAATACTTGATGTTAAATACCACATCCTGCTCCCCTCTCCAAAGGAAGTAGGCTCACCACTTGACTTCCTTCATTGGATGGCCTTGTTAAAATCGGTTACGGCATTCAACACCTACAGGAGACTTTACGGTAATATTGACCCATCCGGGGTGGTGGAGTTCCTCGTACTGAACAAATACTTTCCAAGATCTGTGTTCTTTTGCCTTAAAGAAGCTGAACAGAGTCTTTTTAAAATATCAGGGTCAAATGGTGACGGTTATTCCAATAGAGCGGAAAAATCAATTGGTGAATTACGGTCCAAACTGGAGTTTGATGATGTCAATGACATCATTGCCACTGGTCTCCATGAATACCTGGAGCATCTTCAGGTTAAAATCAATCATATATCGAATCAGATAAACGACAATTATTTCCAAATAAAAGATAACTTTGTAAGCCAAACCATGGAGCAAGGATGACATTTTGTATTGGAATAAAAACGAAGAACGGGATCGTTGGTTTATCGGACACCAGAATAACCTCAGGAAATGAGACGACCACCTCAAAAAAATTATATACAGTAAACAGAAAAAAGCACGCTTTCTTTATCATGACTTCAGGACTTCGTTCAGTAAGGGACAAGGCCATCACCTATTTTGGCGAACTGATTGAAAAAGAAGATGCCTCTTATGATAAATTGTACAAAGCTGTCAATGGATTTGCCGATCAGGTGAAGCGGGTGGCGGAAGAGGACATGAATTCCCTGGAAAAATCGGGCTTTTCTTTTAATCTCTTCTCCATCATTGGTGGTCAACTGGAAGAAGACAAGGAACCCAAACTTTACCTCCTGTATCCGCAGGGCAATTGGATAGAAATCAGGCAGGGAACCCCCTTTGTCATAATTGGCAATACGGGCTTTGGGAATCCCGTGCTCAGAAGATCATTGAAATATGATGCCCCGCTTTATTTTGCACTTAAAAGTGCATTCCTTGCTTTCGATGCCACCAGGATCAGTTCCAATGATGTAGATTACCCCGTGGATACGGTGGTCATGGAGAATGACAGCTATAATATTATTGAAAACAGATTCGAGCAACATGAATTAAACCATTTGTCTGAATTCTGGAACGATTCCTTAAAAGAAACCATTAACAACTTGCCGGCTGACATCCTGAAAAAAGCCTTTTCTCATGTAGAATTAGAAGAAAGTGAATAGGTGCCACAGCACTTGAGACCAATTGATGCGAGGTTTCCTTTTTAAAATTAAACGACAAACCATGCGTCTGAAAATCCAACATGAAACCATTTATGATTACCACAATTCTGTAGGCCTAAACCCCCACAGCATCTTTCTTAAACCCTTACCCAGAAACTATCTGGAAATAAGCAATTACCGCTTACAGGTACAACCTGAACCTGAAGGACTGAATGAAAGGTACGACATAGAAGGTAACCCCTATTTTCAGGCCTGGTTTACGGGAGAAACCAACATGCTTGCCATCAAGGTATCCTTTGAGACAGTGCATGTGCCATTCAATCCTTTTTTGTTTTTGGTGGATCAGTGGTTCATCAATAAACTCGATTTGTCTGCAAACAGCCCTTTTCAATACCTGCAGGAGGACCTGCCTATACTTCAGCCCTACCTGGGTCACAGCGACAATGCCCTGCTCAGAAAGTACGGCATGGATAAATTGACTACCAGGGATCCGATACAATTTTTAACACAGTTAAATGCGGCCATTCATGCTGACTGGCGGCACATCATCAGGGAAGAAGAAAATCTCTGGCCAGCCACCAAAACCTTTGCTGCGGGAAGAGGTTCCTGCAGGGATCTGTCCTGGATGTTAATAGAAATCCTCAGACATTTGGGCCTTGCGGCAAGATTTGTTAGTGGTTATGCCTTTAATCCCGAACTGGATGAAGGCCACGAACTACATGCATGGGTGGAAACCTTCCTTCCAGGTGCTGGCTGGATAGGACTAGATCCGAGTCTGGGACTAATGACTGACGAACACTACATTCCTCTGGCCTGTAGTTTTCTTCCCCAAAAAACTTTGCCTGTACATGGCACTTATGGTGGCGAAAATCTGCAAGCAGCCACCTTATCGGCCACAGTCAACATTGAGGCCTTTTAAGCAAACACCGTTCTTTTTTAAAATACCCTATTTTTTTCACCTGGAAATCAAACCTTTTCTATTGGTTTGCGATTAATCAGGGTAACATAAAAACAATGCGTAAAGTGGGGGGCACCATATTCATTTTTATTTTAATGGCTGTACTGTTTTTCCTGAATTGGTACGTATACCAGGCTGTAAAAACAGTATTGCCTCACAGTATTCTGGCCACAGGTAAAATGGTCTATTGGCTAATTGCCAGTGGCGTCAGCCTATGGATAGGTTTTACTTTTTTCACCATCATGCAGGAGGGTAAAATCTCTACCATGTCCCAAAAATCCCTAAACCTTTTTCTCACCATTTCCGTGACGCAGTTTACCGTTATTCTCTTTCTTTTTGGAGAAGACATATACCGTTCACTGAGTTCTTTGTTCGGTTATATGACATCCTCCGAACCTGGCAGCAGTGCAGTCCTCCCCTCCCGGAGGAAGTTTGTGAGTCAATTGGCTTTTTCCATAGCAGCCATTCCTTTCACAGGATTTGTCTATGGTATATTCAAAGGAAAATATGATTTTAGAACAATCCGGAAAACAGTCTTCTTTAAAGATCTGCCGGAGGCATTCGATGGATTCACCATCACCCAATTGTCAGATATTCATGCCGGTAGTTTTACCGATTTTGATGCTGTAAAAAGAGGGGCTGACCTGGCCGCAGCGCAAAACTCAGATCTGTTTGTATTCACAGGAGATCTGGTCAACCACAAAGCAGATGAAATTGATCCTATGATCGCATCTTTTGCACAGATAAAGGCTCCTTTTGGACAATTTTCCATTTTGGGCAATCATGATTATGGCGATTATACCTCCTGGCCAAGCCCTGAAGCCAAACAAGAAAACTTTGATAGGCTTAAAGAAAAACACAAAAAGCTGGGCTATGACCTGCTGCTGGATGAGAGCAGAATTATCGAAAAGGAGGGGCAAAGAATCAGGCTGTTGGGTGTAGAAAACTGGGGTGTTGGCTTTCATGCCAAAGGGGATCTGGAAAAATCCCTTGAAAATGTAGACCAGGATGAATTCAAAATTTTACTTTCCCATGACCCATCCCATTGGGACGAGCAGGTTAAAAATCATTCCAAAAACATCCATTTGACTTTAAGTGGTCATACCCACGGCATGCAGTTTGGTATAGAAACCCCTGTTATCCGCTGGTCTCCTGCCCAATACCGGTATCCTAACTGGGCTGGCCTGGCCGAAGAGGCAGGCAAGTTCCTTTATGTCAACAGGGGTTTTGGCTTCCACGCCTTCTCCGGAAGAGTAGGTATCTGGCCGGAAATTACGGTCATTGAACTAAGAAAGGGTTAAAGACCAATTATTGATTGGGTGTCTTGTCGACATTTACCTTGTTAACCTCAGTCAAAATATTCGAAAGAGCTATAATCTGTCTCAATTATCTCAGACTAGAACTTTTTTCTTTACCCAGCCTCTAGCCAAAAACCAATAAGCTAAGGGAACAAAATACAAGGCAGTAAAGGTACCAATGGTCAATCCTCCAATGACGGAAAACACCAGTGGCCGCTGCAAATCTGCACCCAACCCTGCACTAAAAACTACAGGAAGTAAGGCCAGAATGGTAGTTACCGATGTCATCACTATGGGTTTCAACCGGATTTCTCCTGCCATGTAAAGGGCTTTTTCCAGCGCTGTATCAAGTCCGTCACTGTCTTCGGAATACCTGCTTCGCAACCTGTTGATGGTGTCGATTTTCAATATGGCATCGTTGACCATGATCCCCAGCATGACCACCAGTCCTATGGCAGACATCACATTCAGGGAAGTACCGGTGAGCCAAAGCACCAAAAAGGCTCCGCCAATTCCCAGGGGAAGGGTAAGCATTACAATCAGTGGCTGCAGGAAATCTTCAAACTGGGCTGCAAGAATAAAATACAGCAATAGAATTGCTACCAGTAAAATCCCCATCAATTGCCGGATAGTTTCCCTGTCCTGAAAGAACTGCCCCGTAAAATCGATAGAAAGATTTTTTCCCAAGGCCCAGTTTCTTACCTGTGTTTCATATTGGTTCGGATTTGGACTATCCAGGGTCAGGGACTGATAGATTCCCGCTTTGTCTGCTGTCACAAACTTGTAATTTTCATCATAGGAAAACCGGATAAACTGATCCAGGGAATAAGGAACATCATCCTCTCCATAAAGAAAATTATTTTTTAACAAGGTCTGAAAATTAACCTGATCATTGAGAAGCAATATGGGTGTAATCTCCCCAAATCGCTTGATATCCGTAATCAGGTAATTGCCAAACAATTGTTCGATCTTATCAATCAGTTGTTGCACCTCAATACCATATAGGGTGAGTTTTTCCAGATTGGTTTGAAAAATCACCGAAGACCCTTTTTGCAAACCGGGTCCTTTAGACCAGGAATCAACGGGAAAATCCTCCAGCCAGGGATCCATGATACTGGCTGTAACCGGCTTGTTGGCCCCCAGATCTTTCCACCTGACTTCATAGTAAGGCCTGTCAGAATTAAATAATTGGTCAAAGGCATTTGGTGCATCGCGGAGATCAATACTGGCCAGGGGAAAATTATCCTGAAGCTGCCGGACCAGGTTGGCACTGACCTGTTCCTTCTGTTCCCGGCTGTTAAACAACAGGTAAAGGTCGGCCTGCTGTATGGCATTTTCTCCCTCAAATAGTAAAAACTGCCTCAGTCCCACATCGCTTTCCGCCAATTGGTATTGTCCCTCCATTTGCGTCATTAACTGCTGTATCCTATCCCTGTTTTGACTGGCACTGATGGGTTCATTCCAATCCAAAGCCAACATGACATCAAACTTTTCTATCGGGGGCAAACCTTCCACTTTGAGTAACCATCCGGTGGACAATAATAGCGGAATTAGCAGCAATAAAACGAGAAGGGACCAGCCTCTCTGAGCAAATAATCCTTTGTAAACCACTTTGTATCTCCTTAAAAGCCACAAAAATAAGCGACTGTCCTGTCTTGCCGCCTGCAAGGGTTTGTTCTTAAAGAACAAATGATACAAAAGTGGCAACAAGATAAAGGCCACCAGGAGCGATACGGATAAAATAGCGGCCACAGATACTGCCTGGTCATAAAACAAGGCACCTGCAATACCACTTAAGAAAACCAAAGGAACAAACACAGCCAAAGTAGTCAAAACGGAACTGATAAGGGCAGACATGACTTCGTTGACACCGGTAACACAGGATTCAAACAGAGAGCTACCATCTTTATTTTTTCTGCTGATATTATCAAGTACAATGATGGAATTGTCAATCAACATCCCCAAGCCCAGGGCCAGTCCACTCAGTGAAATCACATTGATGGAAATATCAAAAAAGTAAAAAACAGAAAAACTAATGATCAGAGAGGCAGGAAGACTTATCCCGATAATAATGGGGGTCCTGTAGTTTCCCATAAATACAAACAAAATCCCAAAGGCAAACAAGCCTCCAAAAAGCAGGCTGGTCTGCAAGTTATTGATTCCGGCATTAAGTAGGGTGGATTGATCCTGGGTCAAGTCAAATCCAACCTGGGGATAGTCTTTTTCAAATAAGCTTACTGCCTCATACACCAGCGGCATGATCTCATTCATTTTTGCAGCCGCCTGCTTGTGAACCGTCACCACCAGGCCTTCCTTTCCCTGGTAAAGATGGAAACCAGTTGGTTTTGCCAGATCATAATTTACATCCGCCACCTTTTCCAGATTTACGGTGTAACCGGAGGGGCTGCGAACAGGGAGGTTTTTGACATCTTCGGGAGTCTCTATCCGGGTCGCCAAACGCAGGTAATACCGAAACTGTCCGTCCTCCACACTGATTCCGGGCAACTCACTGTTACCCGCCTCTATGGCCCTGATAAGGTCTGCCTCCTGCATGCCCAGCCCTGCCAATACCGGCTTGTTAGGCGTGACAACAATTACTCTTTCTTGTCGCCCATTGATATCCACCAGGGCTACTCCATCCAACTGCTCAAGTCTTTTTTTGATTACATTCTCGGTGAGTAAGGAGACTTCAGCAAAATCCACACCATCGGAAGGGACCACCTGCAAGCGGACGATTGGAATGTCATTGGTATTGATCCGGACTACCTGGGGTCGGGGCATGTCCTCCGGTAGACTATTGGTAAGGCGGTCTATTTTCTCATTAACTGCGATATAGGCCAGTTCCATTTGCGTCTGGTAGTCAAAAGTCAACCGGACATTACCTACTTCAGAACCTGCTTTGCTTTCCATGTCCTGCAATCCACTCAGTGTTACCATGCCTTCCCTGATGGGACGCAGCACATTCTGTTCTATGGATTCCGGTGAAGTATTGGGATAATTAACCTTGATGACGATCTGAGGCACATCAATTGGTGGCAAAAGAGAAACAGGCAGGGTACGAAACAAGATGATGCTGAAAATAAGCAGTGCCAAAAAGGTCATACCAACCGCGATGGGTCTGGCAAGTAAAAATCGAACCATATCTTATTCTGTTAAAACCTGTACCGGAGCCTGGTGAGCCAGCTGCACATTGTTGCTGATAATTACTTGCTGGCTGGCTACCAATCCATCGAGGATTTCCATTTCCCGGCCATTGTCCTTTCCTACCTCTACATAATTCCAGATGGCTTCATTATTATCTATGGTGAAAACCACCGGTCTGCCAGAACGGTATACCACCGCCTCCTTAGGAACCACCAGACTGTTATTCTGCGGTGCGCGGATCACGGATCTTGCATTCATGCCCGGCAGCAGGCTTCCTGATTTGTTAAGGGTAAGTGTGACCTGCACCAATCCATTTTCATCCACTTTTGGGTTGATACTTGTAACAGTCCCCATGATGCCTTCTCCCGTTCCTGAAACCGGGTATACTTCAGCTTTATGACCTTTGTTCACAAAACCGATATCTGATTCCAGGATTTTTACTTTCATTTCGAGGACATCGGTACTGAGAACCAGACAAACCTCATCGCCCGTATTGACCAAACTTCCCTTTTTCAGTTGCAAATCTGCAATGGCCCCACTGATCGGAGCTTTTATTTCTGTTTTCTCAAGATTTCGTTCGGCTTCTCTTACCGCGATCTCGGCAGATAAAAGACCACTTGATGCCTTCCAGAATTCATCCCTTTCGGCATTCACCAGAGAATCCAACAGGGAAGTTTCTACATCTGCTGCTATCCTCCTACTTTGGTATTCTGCTGTAGCCGACCTCAAATCCACCTGCGCCTTTTCCCAGTCCATCTGACTATCCGTCTTGTCCAGACGGGCAATCAACTGCCCTTTCTCCACCCTTTGCCCTTCCTCTACTACCACATCCAGCAGATAACCGGGCCTTTCCACGATAACCATCACCTCATTGGCCGCTTCAATTTTGCCTGTGGCATTGATCAGGTAGTCAAAGGATTTACTTTCCGAATGCCCCACCCTTACAGTAGTGGCCTTAACCTCATCCCGGAAGGTTTCCATAGGAACTTCCTGGCTTTCTGCTTCAGGTTCGCTGCAAGAAATCAATTGTCCCATTAAAATTGGGATTGCAAAAATTAAAGTGATTTTTTTCATTTCAGGTAAAGGTTAGGACCATTGGTTTTTTTCTGCACAAGGATTTACGAGTTAAATAACTAAATTATTAAATTATCTCCAAGTGATTGCCCTTAAATTTTGTTAAATAAAAAAATCAAACAAGAATCAACCTTTCTAATCCTTCATCCACAGCCCGCAGTTTCACCTGGAGCGAAGTCCAAATTTTTTAATTGGGGGTCTGTCTTGATTTACAGCATGTTGAAAATAAGCTGAGGCCCTTACCATGGCCCTTGGACAGATAATCCACTGATCTGTCATTTGCTTAAACGCCTTAAATTGTCACAAAGAACTGCTGTAGCAACCGCCACATTCAGTGACTCGGCAGCTCCAAATCCGGGAATGGTCAGCTTTTGGGTGACCAGGTTTTTCAAGTCCTCCCGAATGCCGTGGGATTCATTTCCCATTAACAATATACCTTCCGGAACTCCCTCAAAATCATGAATGGAGATTCCTTCCAGAAAAGCACCATAAATGGGCACTGAGGAATCCCGGAGTTTTGAATTCAGATCCACATATTCAAAGGCCAGCCTGCTGAATGAACCCATGCTGGCATGTAGTACTTTGGGATTGTAGACATCCGCCGTCTCGGGAGAAAGCAAGATTTTCTTGATCCCGTACCAGTCTGCAATCCGTATTATGGTACCCAGGTTTCCCGGATCCCTGATATCATCCAAAGCGAGGACCAATTCTCCGGGCCGGATTTCCAGGCTTGTGTTGGGCTTGATGCTGGCTACTGCAAGGGCTTGCTCATTACTTGAAAAAATCCCCAGACTTTTCAATTCTTTCGGACTGCTTTTAATTTTTTCACCTTTAGACCTGTCTATCAAGTCCTGCTGATCAGAAAGGTACTTTTCGGTAAAAAGTAAATGAGTAATGGTGAAATCTGAAAGCAGCAATTCCGTTACATTCTTGGCTCCCTCCACAAAAAAAGCGTTTTCTTGTTTACGGAATTTTTTCTGTTGCAAGGATTTAATAAACTTAACCGTATTTTTGCTTAGCATTAGCCATGAGTGTTGAAGTGAAGAATATCAAATATATAAACTTTCTTTTTTTGATCCTGTCGTTGTGGGGCTGTTCGTTGACCAGAGGGCTAAAACATGACGAACTTCTGCTGTATAACATCAATACCGAAGGAATTGAAAAGAGTGATGCGGAAGCACTCAAGAACCTTATCCAACAAAAGCCCAATACGAGGATTCCTGTTTTTAATCTATCACCAGGGGTATTGGTTTACGATATGGGTACCGCTTTTTATGATAGCACCAAACTCGCCTCCCGGTTAGAGCAGAAGCGCCAGGAGGCCCGTGAACTTTCAACCTTGATAAATGAAGGCAATTCCTCAGGAAAAATTGAAAAACGGTACAGAAAACTGGAAGGCAGTATCAATAATCTGGAGCGAAAATTGGAATACGGAAACTGGTTTATGCGGACTGGCAATGCCAAAGTCATTCTGGACAGTACAAAGCTGGCTTCCTCCAGGCAACAAATGACTGTCTACCTGCAAAATAATGGTTTTTTCGAAGCAAAAGTACATACAGAAATTGACACCTCGGGTAAAAAGGCGGAAGTCAGTTACCTAATTGAAGAGAGGGCAGGTTACAGGATCGATAGCATTTTTACCAAATCTGATGATTCTCAAATTTATAATTTACTCGAAAAACACAAACAGTTCAGTCTGGTAAAGGAGGGTGATATGTATACGCAGGCTGACCTAACCAATGAAAGGCAAAGGATTGAAGACCTGTTAAAAGACAATGGGTATTATACCTTTTCCAAATCATTTATCGAGTACAATGTTTTTAAAGATACTCTGGAGAAACAGGTAGTCATAGAACAATTGATCCGAAAAACAAGCCAGGGTCGAAACCACCGCATTTACACCATTGATTCCATTGTCTTTACCATTGCCAGTCCAAACGACATCATTCCTGACGAGAAAATTCGCTCTGAATTTGACAATGTGCGGTTCATCATGTACCAGGACCGATATGCCGAAAAAATTATCCGCTCCCGCATATTTCAGAAAAAAGGTGATGTCTACAGTAAAAATGCGGTCATAGAAACACAGCGGCAGTTGGCCAATCTGGATGTTTTTAGGTTTGTAAACATCTCCTTTGATACTTTGGATAATCGCATCCGCACGAAAATTTTTACCCGGCCCAACCAAAAATTCCAAATCACCAATCAGCTTGGGGCCAGCGTCACTGAACAGCTCCCCGGACCCTTTTTCAGCCATTCCCTGCGAAACAGAAACCTTTTCCGTGGGTTGGAAATTTTCGAATTTAATTTCAGGGCAGGCCTTGAAGGGGTGGCATCCGCCACAACCGAAGGAGGCGTGTACAGAAGCCGGGAACTTTCCTCTTCTGCTTCCATGATTTTTCCGCAATTTTTGGTCCCTTTTAATTTTGGAACGCTTGAAAAATTTGGCCGTTACAATCCCAGAACAAGGACCTTACTGGGGTACAGCTATGTCAACCGTCCGGAATATGTGAGAGATGCCCTGAATACCATATTGGCCTATACCTGGGCCACCAGAAACCTGAGACATCAATTTTCAGTCAACTTACTGGATGCCAATCTTATCCGTTCTAACCTGGATTCCCTGTTTCAATCCAGACTGGAAGAACTTCAGGCGCAGGGCAACAACCTGATCAACTCTTTCCTTCCTTCGTATGTCAGCAGTATTTCAGGTCAGGTCATCATCAATTTCAATCAGTACGGGCTTTACAGAAAAAACCAGGCTTCCCTTTGGCGCTTGTTTGTGGAAAGTGGTGGAACTACCTTTAATTTCCTAGACCCCGAAAGACTGGCTGACAGAAACCTGAATTATTTCCAGTTTTTAAAATTCCAATCGGACTTCAGAAGATATATACCCCTGACCAATAACAGTACCTTTGCCTACAGACTCAACCTGGGTCTGGCCAAGCCTTATGGTATCAGTGGAGGGGTATTACCCTACGAAAAGTATTTTTTTGCCGGGGGAAGCACCTCTATCCGTGCCTGGCAACCCCGAAGATTGGGACCAGGGAGTTTTACCCCGGAAATCCGGGAGGATGGTTCTTTTGACTACAGGTTTGAACAGCCCGGAGAAATTCTTTTTGAAGCCATGTTTGAATTCAGAAGGAAATTATTTGGGTATTTTGACGGCGCATTCTTTATTGATGCGGGAAATACATGGACATTTGCAGTAGATCCCTCCCGGGAAGGAACCGATTTTAAATTTAACAGAT
The DNA here is from genome assembly GCF_011290685.1 of Cyclobacterium plantarum. GTDB lineage: Bacteria > Bacteroidota > Bacteroidia > Cytophagales > Cyclobacteriaceae > Cyclobacterium > Cyclobacterium plantarum. The sequence continues at coordinate 615,429 of NZ_JAANYN010000001.1, read as the reverse complement.
TTTATAAAGAGTTGGCCGTTGGAACGGGTTTAGGGCTCCGCATGGATTTTGACTTCCTTGTACTACGCCTGGACATGGGAATTAAGGCTTATGACCCGGCCAGACCAGAAAAGGAGCGATTTATTTTGGACAAAATTTCCTTCAAACAGCCTTTTGGGGAAAAAGGCCAGCAAGTATTCAATATTGGGATAGGCTATCCCTTCTAAATTTTATTGTCAGCGATAAGTAATGGAAAAAATCAGTAAGGAAGCTATTTCGGAAAAATTCAAAAACATACAAAACCATATTTGCCATGAGCTGGAAATGGAAGATGGGCAGGGGGAATTTATAGCGGATAAATGGCAACGTTCCCAGGGTGGTGGTGGCACAACCCGTGTGATGAAAAACGGCAAAATCATTGCCAAAGGTGGTGTTGCTTTCAGCGCCGTCCATGGTCCAACTCCGGATAAAATCCTGAAAAAACTCAAACTCGACAAATCGGATTTTTTCGCTACCGGAGTATCCATTGTCATTCACCCCATCAGCCCTCTGGTACCCATCATTCACATGAATATTCGCTATTTTGAAATGAGCAATGGTACTTATTGGTTTGGAGGCGGAATAGATCTTAGCCCCCATTATATAAATAGGGCAGATGCGCAGTATTTTCACCGGCAGTTAAAAACCCTTTGTGACGGATATCATCCTGATTTTTACCCAAAATTCAAGAAATGGGCAGATGACTACTTTTATCTTCCCCACCGGGAAGAAACCAGAGGAATCGGAGGTATTTTTTTTGACAGGTTGACAGCAGGTGCCGACATGCCTTTCCCAAAATTGCTTTCATTTGTGGAAGAAGTGGGTTACCTGTTTCCGAAAATTTACCGTTATTTAATGAACCAGCATTCTGGTAAGCCCTATGGAGAAAAAGAGCTTCAATGGCAGGCCTTGAGAAGGGGCAGGTATGTGGAATTTAACCTGGTCTGGGATGCAGGTACCAAATTCGGTTTGGACACCAATGGCCGCACCGAAAGCATCCTCATGAGCATGCCTCCACTGGCAAGATGGGAGTACAACCAAATCCCTGAGCCGGGTTCAGCAGAAGCCATTACCTTGAATCTATTAAAGAAAGACATGGACTGGATTAATGCAGCGGGATGATTGAATCTATAAAAAATTGGGATGAAGCTTTGTTTCTTTTTCTAAACCAGCTGCATGCACCCTGGCTGGATCCCGTCATGTTAACGCTTACCGGGAGGTTCATCTGGATCCCTCTTTATTTGTTTTTGTTGTTTCTGATTATCAAAACCTACAAAAAAGACAGTGTTTGGTACATCATTGGGCTCCTGCTGGTGATCATACTGGCAGACCAGCTGACTTCCAGCATCATGAAGCCCTTTTTTGAAAGACTCCGGCCCTGTCATGATCCAAGGTGGGACAATGTTATTAGCAACTATTCCGGTTGTGGAGGGAGGTATGGTTTTGCATCCTCCCATGCCGCGAATACTTTCGGTTTGGCTGCCTACCTTTGGAAAGTTGGGAAAGATCATATCAGGGCATTCCGCTGGCTATTTTTATGGGCAGCTATAATTTCCTACACAAGGGTTTACCTGGGCGTTCACTACCCATTGGACATTGTCACAGGTGCCTTGATTGGGATGATTATAGCCTGGTCGGTTTATTGGTTGACCGGCAAGGCACAAAAAGCCTGGAAACGACATTTTGGTGCAGGGGCTATTGGTACCCTTTGAGAACTCTCTGGATGTACTTGCCAATGATGTCAAATTCCAGGTTTACCGTATCTCCAGGTCTTAGCAGGTGAAAATTGGTGTGCTCATAGGTATAAGGGATGATGGCGACACTAAAACTACCTTCTTTGGAATTGAAACAGGTAAGGCTGGTTCCATTGACACATATGGATCCCTTTTCTACCGTAATATTCCCAGCTTGACTATCGTAGGTAAAATCAAATAACCAACTTCCTTCCTTATTGCTTACTGCTGCTAAAGTGCCCGTTTGGTCAACATGCCCCTGAACGATATGCCCGTCAAATCTCCCATTGGCAGGCATGCACCGTTCCAGGTTAACAACATGCCCCTTTTCCAAATTTCCTAAATTCGTTTTTTGCAGGGTCTCCTCAATTGCAGTAACCCGATAAATATTCTTATCCACAGCCACCACGGTAAGGCAAACTCCATTGTGACTTACTGATTGGTCTATTTTCAATTCTCCTGCGAGAGGACTTTCAATATCAAAATGCACGTTGGTCCCATCAGTTTTTTTCTGTTTGATTTTACCTATGGACTCTACAATTCCTGTAAACATATGCTTATTCTTTTATGAGAAACAAAAGAGAAACCCCAAGACAGATATTCTTGTTTCCATAACAAAGTAAGCCATTTTTAGCATTAACTTAGCCATTCAATCGGTATAAGATAAGATCAAAAACCATGTTGAGACTGGAAGACAGCTATTTACACAAAGGGCAAAGAAGAAACCTGACGCAAACACTACGCAAAAAAGGGATTAAGGATGAAGCGGTATTAGAAGCGATCAACAACTTCCCCCGTCATTTTTTCTTTGACTCTGCGCTGCTCAGCCATGCCTATGAAGACAAGGCCTTTCCAATTGGTGAAGGACAAACCATTTCCCAGCCTTACACCGTAGCCTTCCAAACCATGCTGTTGAATGTAAAACCAGGAGACAAAATTCTGGAAATAGGAACTGGCTCAGGATATCAGGCAGGCATTTTGTACTGTATGGGAGCAAAAGTGCACACCATTGAATTTAATGAAGTATTGTACGACAGAACCCGAAAATTTTTACCGAAGATCGGTGTAAAAGTGAAGCATTATTGTGGGGATGGAAGCAAGGGTTTGCCGGAACAGGCTCCTTTTGATAAAATTATTGTGACGGCCGGAGCACCTACGGTGCCTAAAACTTTATTAAAGCAATTGGCCATCGGTGGGGTGATGGTCATCCCTGTTGGGGACAGGAATACCCAGCAAATGTTGCGCTTAACCAAGCAAACGGATAAAAAAATCCTTAAAGAGAATTTCGACAACTTTGCATTCGTACCCCTTCTGGGAGAAGAGGGATGGCAATAAAACAGTGGTTTTATGGAAATGAAAAAGAAACTTGTGGAGGAATCAAAGGTGATCATGACCGAAATGGTCCTGCCCAATGATACCAATACCCTGAATAATTTAATGGGCGGGAAATTGATGCATTGGATGGATGTGGTAGCTGCCATAGCTGCCCAGCGGCATTCCAATTCAATAGTCGTAACAGCATCGGTAGATAACATATCATTTAAAAACCCCATTGCCCTGGGAAATGTAGTCACCTTGAAATCTCAGGTTACCAGGGCTTTTGCCACATCTATGGAAGTGTATATTGAAGTATTTGCGGAAGATATTCCAGCCAACAAAAAATATGCTTCTCATAAAGCTTTTTTTACTTTCGTAGCCGTAGACAAACAGGGAAAGCCGATACAAGTCCCGGAGTTGGTCCCTGAGGGTGAAACCCAGGAGGAATTGTATGCCGGAGCATTAAGGCGCCGGCAATTGCGGCTGATTCTGGCCAATCGCATGGACCCCCAGGATGCAACGGAATTAAAATCCCTTTTTGACCTGGATGGGGTCAGCAAGAAGCAATAATTTTTTGTAATTTATAGCTTACTAATCCAATTGAAATGAATAGTAAAGAATTATCGCTTTTCCTTTCTGAAGACATTTTTGTTATAAAGGATGAAATCAATGAAAAAATGGCAGCTGACCGGATGGCAGCCCGTATGGATTTGGAATCCGAGACTTCAGCTGTCCTGGAAGAACCGGAAAATGAACAAATAGGAAGTAAGGAACAAGACCCCGAGCCTCTTCAGTATGAAGGTGAGTTCAAAAAATCTATTCTGGTAATTTACCAGGGGGATGTGCTCGGGGAAAGTTCGAGAGCGTTTTTATTTAAGGTATTCAGAGCGGTAAACCTTTCGCTCAGAGATATTGCCCTGGTATCGGAAAAATCATTGAAGGATTGCAACGAAGACCCTTTGTCACAGCTTGATCCCAATAAAATGATTCTTTTTGGGACCTTGCATCATCCCCTGATGGGAATGAAAAAAGACAACTACCATATTTCTCAGGAACCGTTTGAATATTTCTTTGCCGATGAGTTGGAGGAATTGGAAAAGAATGAGGGACTAAAAAGAAAACTGTGGAACACCCTGCAGGTTTTTTTCAACATTAAAAAACAATAACATGACAAATGAAGAAAGATTGGCCATATTGAAGCGTTTCAGGATCATCAGCCTCACCGAAGGTGTTTCTATGTTGATTCTGGTATTTATCGCCATGCCATTGAAATGGATATTTGAATTACCAGCCATGGTCACTTATGTGGGCTGGATCCATGGTATACTGTTTATCCTATACATCCTGGTATTATTTCCTACTTCCCGAAAATTGCGTTGGACTTTCCGGAATGCATTGTTTGCGCTGATCGCATCGGTGCTGCCATTTGGTCCTTTTTTATTTGACAGAAAGCTTAGAAAGCAGGAAGCCCTCATAGAAGACCGAAATTAACTTCAAGGCATGGCAGTCATCAGTAAAAAGAAGATTGTATACCCCATCAGTGAACCCCTGAGGAAATACCTGATCAAATACGGCCGTGAAGTGGATATCCCCATCCATTACAAGGAGTTATTGAGGTATGGTAATTCCATAGCTTTGTATGACTTTAAGGGAAACGACACCTTGTGGGAGACGGTGTTTTACGATGAATCAGACAGAAATGAAATCCACTTAAAGGTCAAAAAAATCTATGCCCTTTTGAAAGCGGATGGAGACATGAGCGTCATGCAACACCTTTACGTGGATAGAATAGACCTTTGTACCTATGGCAATACGCAGCCTTTCAGGGTTAGAATTGTAAACCGCATCAATGATAATTTTGACTATTTTTACATCAAAAACGCAGATGCCTCACGGGTATATGGTTTGGAGCTTGAACACCTGCTCTCTCCCAATAGGATCGGTTACCTGGTCTACAGAGATTCCCTGATTGAGGAACATATTGCCGGCATTCCCGGTGAGCAATTCATGAAACAACAGATCCATGATCCTTTGTTGAACCCCATCCGATTGTCAAAGGAATTTGTCAAATTCAATGAAAGGTGTTTTGTGCGGCTTCTTGGCGACATGCATTCCTCCAATTTTGTCATAGATGTTACACCGGATTTTGAGGAAACGCATTACAGGATAAGGTCGATTGATTTTGACCAGCAATCCTATGAAGGAAAAAAATCCATTTACTTACCCCAATACTTTAAACAAAATAATGCATTGATACAATTGGGAATCCGGCACATCACCCCTGAATCCATGGCACAGTACCAGAAAGAAGAAAGGGCTTTAATTGCCACCCGCCTGAAAAGTTCCCCAAAAGAAATAGCAGATATTTTAAACAGCATGGAAAAGGATACCATCTCTACCGAAGCCAATACCAACCTGCTCAAACAGGAGCTGGCAAGACATTATAACAATCCGGATTTCTTGAAATGTCGCAATATGGGTGAAATACTGAGAATGAGCCTGAATCAGGTATTACATCGGTAATTTTTATTGCCCTTTTTCCGATTATTCTTCTGTGCAGCGGGTAATATCCCTGAAAAACCAAATAAAAATCATGTATCCTGACGGGAGTAGCATGGAAAAAATCCATAGTTTGGCATAATTTGTGTTTCTATTTTTATAGAATTTCTTTTTAGAACCTATTAAAATAATAGACTATTATGAGCGCTACAGCAGAAAAAAGAGTTTTTAAGAAACTTGGATACAATAAAGATGAATCAGAAAAAATTGTTGGCTCCTTAAACAAGTTATTGGCCAACTACCATGTACATTACCAGAAATTGAGGAATTTTCATTGGAATGTGACAGGAAGTGATTTTTTCGATTTGCACGAGAAATTCGAAGAATTGTACGATGAGTCTTTTGCCAATATTGATTTGATTGCGGAAAGAATCAGGGTATTCGGAATGACTCCCTATAGTTTGATGAAAGAATACTTACAGCACGCAGACATTGAAGAGGTAGGTACGGATTTAAGCTCTAAAGAGATGGTTGAGGAAGTCCTGAGAGATTTTCAGATCCTGGTAGACAATATGAACGAATGTGCTGTAAAGGTAGCCGAATTAGGTGATACGGCTACAGAGGATATGTTGATTGCTTTTATCAAAAGTCTGGAATTACATCACTGGATGCTGAGTTCATTTATCAAAACAGAATAAAAAAAAGCCCGGTTGGGCTTTTTTTTATTCTTAAATGTCAGTTCTTCAATAATACCTTACTTCACAATCGGGTAAATCTTCTTTGAATTTTTCGATATTTCTACTGCTAATACGGGTATTGTAGCAAACCAGATTTTCAAGGTTAATCATGTGGCTGATTGGTTTCAGGTTTCTTACGTTTGTGCTTGCAATATCCAGAAAACGCAAATCATAGAGCATTTCCAATCCTTTGAGATTGCTGATATTTGTACCTGACAAATTCAACTGTCTTATCCTACCCAGACTATTCAAAGGATTTAGGTCCTCCACAGAAGTATTGGAAACATCCAACACTTCCAAATAAGTAAGTGGCTCCAGAACTGTGAGGTCCGTAAATGGAGTTTCTACAATTTTCAAAGACTCCAGCCTTTCCAATCTTGAAAGGGCAGAAGGATCCTGCAGAGGTACGCTTTTTATACTTAGGTCCTTCAGGTTAAAAAAGATCAGTAAAGGTTCAAGATCGTAAATATTTGCACCATCAATGGCAATTTTGTCACTGGCAGTAATCCTGTGCAGGGTCTCCTTGTCGGGTTCATCAGACAAGTCGAAATAGGACCGAAGCAAATTATTCCATTCATTTTCCAACCCATCCCACCAGGAATTCAATGCCGCTGTCCTGAAAATAATATTGGTTTCTGGAAGAATCCTGGCCAGTTCATATACTTCCCAATCAGGCACCTCGGTACTGTCCAGATAAACCAGGCCTAAAGATTGCAATGATTTCAATGGCTCAACAGAACTGATTTTGGTATGCATAAAAGAGATCTTTTTGAGTCCCTTCAATTCCTGCAAAGCCCTTAGGTTATTTACTCCGGATTTATCCCCATGTATATCTGTCAAATTCTTTAATTCAGCGAGTGGCGAAAGGTCCTCCACCATGGTGTTCTTAAAAGAAATGAATACGGCATTTTTGAACTTTAAGGCTGGCCTAAGGTTCACGACCTTGCTGTCATCCAGTGTCAATGAATCGATATTGACCAATTCAGAAAGTTCTTCAATGGTGGGCTGTCCCTGGCCCAATCGGGGGAATTTTTGGATAAAGACCTGGTTCCACCCATCTGGTAGAGTTTCCCACCATGTCTGCAGGTTCTCCACATTGTGAATGAGTAAAATTCTGCGGTTGACTCTGGAAAATGATTCTGCAGCATTTTCTGAAATACTGGTACGGTCTGCATAAATCCTGGTTACGGATTTTGAACCACTTAAGGGATCCAGTTGACTTACCTCTGTACCGTTGATGTTGATCCGCCATAGATTTGTCAGGGCTGCCAAAGGGGAAAGGTCCAGGATGTTGGTGGCCTCAAGGTTTATTTCCTCGAGACTTTTGAGTTCAGCTAAAAACCCGAAGTTGATCAGGTAATTACCTTTGAGATTAAGTAATTTCAGGTTAATGAGATGCCTGATATTTTCAATATTATTAAAACCGCTCTCTTCCAGATCCAACTCCTCTAATTCGATAAAATTTGCCAATACACCAAAACCCATTAATGCCGTTTTAGAAGCCTTAAAAATTTCTAAAGCTTTCAAGCTGGAAAGCTCCTCTATATTGTTCACCTCAGTGCCGGAGATGTCCAAATACCTGAGTTTATCGGAATATTTGATAAACTGAATATCTGTTGCAGCTGTATGAGAGATATCGAGGTAAGATAGGAAAGTAACATTGCTTACGGGTGCCAAATCTTCGATCTGGGTATGGCTAATATCCAAATACTTCAGGTCTCTGAATACCTGGATTGGCGAGAGATCAATTAGCAGGCGATTTCCAGATAGATCTAGGGTATCCAATGCAGCAATTTTATACAACATGGCCAAACCCACTGAATCCTCCTCGATTTGGAATTGCTTCTTTAGCAGGGTTTCCCATTCCAGGGAAAGGGTAGACCACCATTCCAGCAATTCTTCATCCCTACTCAACTTTGTGGTATAGATGCTGGCTATTTTAAGTTCATTTGAATCCCTGTCCAAATTGATCTCAATATAGCGGGACTTGGTGTTTTCAATCTTTTCATTTTCCAATCCCAAACCCGTCAAAGTCCGGTCAAGCGCTATTTCAAAAAACAATTCGTCATTGTCATTCAACTTTGGTTTTACTTCCTTTATCTTGAATTCAAAAGCCACATCTTTAAAAAAAAACTCTATATCCTTAAGGTAAGCAACGACGTTCTTATTGGTGATAACCTTCCTATCGGTCAATAGGTCATCTTCAATCTGTACATTCTCATCTCTGAAAATCTTTTTGTAACTCTCCCTGATGATCACATCTTTGTCTCTGGCAGAGGTCTCACTACTTCCGACAGTATTGAGGAAATATTGCAAAAATCTGACCTGATCTTCGGCTTGCTGGCTAAAGTTTTTAATTTCTTGTTTGCTATACTCTCCCAGATCCTGGGCCAGGAGCAAGGATGTACTACTTAAAAAAATCAGCAGTAGGGAAATATTTATTTTAATTGCGGTCATAGATGTAATTCAATATGATTTCTTTATCCCCTTCCTCAAGCTTCAATAAATTGGCAATGAGCCATCCGGTATTGAATCCCGGTCGATTGAATTGAGTAAGTTCAAAATACCACTTATCGATTTGAAAAAAATGGAATTTAGTATCTTTAACGGTTTCGAATTTCATCCTGTTTTTCTTAATCTCATAAAGAAAAATAGTAAGATAATCAGGTTTATATCCGTCCGGGGTGTAGGATTCCGGCTTTGGATTATCCAACATGGCTTTTTTGAGGTTCATAAAACCCAGCTCATGGCTAAGTGGGTGAAGGAATTTTTTATCGTCACCTTCAGGTTTGTCAAATGCATCCGAAAATGGAGGGAAACTCACATTTTCAACGACCCATTCATAGCCAAGACCCTGCGGTTGCAGCTTCAGGAACAAGGTTACATCCTGCCTTTTCCCATTGTAGTTAAACACCGTAGTGACTTCGGCAAACCACTCTCCCCCATGGAAATTCAAATATTGGGGGTAAACATCTGAAACAACATGATTGATAAATTCCCTTTTAAGGTCATTGGAAACATCCGATGTTTCATTGTCAAAAAGAATATTAATGAAAGATTTTCTCAATGCCTTATCCCGGTAATTTTCATCACCCGGATTATATCTTATGTCTCCTTCTTTACTCTCTTCGGCATTGAATCTTCTGAAAAACTGGTTAACTTGTTTGGTTGCAGCAGCAAATCTGCCGTCATCTATAACCCGCCCGGAGCTATCAAAAGATTGCCCCGGTGCGGAAAATATAGATATAAATATGGTAATTAAAATAATGAATACTATTCTCATGCTGATGTTTCCGTCACTCTCACGTCTCCAAGAAGTACGTCCCAGAATTCAATAGTTCTTCCGGAAATCTGTGTCTGTTTCTTTTCGACGTAAATGGTAATGTCTTTCTTTGTTGTATCTCTGTAGTTCAATCCGGCCTCTTGAGAAGTACCTTCAAACCTCTGGTAGATGGTGATCACTCCAACATACCTGCCATCTGGTTGCCTTTCCAAATCGCTGATATAGTGGATATCATACCAGCTGATGTTTACCCGGTCATAATTCAAAGCCATCAGCCTTTCAAAATATCTTCTGATTTTGTAATAAGCTATTTCGTTGGTATTGATGGATGAGACGCCCATTTCAGCATCTGGAGCAAAAAGTTCTTCAGCACGGTCCATTACTCTGGTAGCCTCAGAAAACTGGGTTTCCTTACTACCTATGATGCTGATATATTTACTCAAATCCTTAACTTTTTCCAGGGCCAGGGAATCTATGGCCTGCTTTCTTTGAGGACTGATGTTTTCATCCTGAGCAAAAACCGAGATAGCGGTAGCCAGGAAAAAAACCAAAAGGGATGGAATATATTTTTTCATAATCGCTTAATTCTTTTTGTTTGTTTATTATCTTCTTCTTAATTCTAATTCGGTAACCTTCCCTGACCCATCCATTCTGATATCACTGATGAAATTCAGATTCTTCCGGGTATCTTTCAAATAATTGAGGTAGCGTTCTATTGTTGTGGGCTCGTCATAATCCTTGACGCCTGATTCTTCATGAATGACAATCAACACCGGCGTATTCTGATTGGAAAACATACCAAGGGCTTCTCTTATTGTATTGTTGGCACTCTGAATATTTGAAGCATTGGCCACAGCGTCAAAATAATTTTCCAATTTTCCAACAGCCACTTCCTCAGCAGAAGGCTGCTCTGGTTCCGGCTCTGGTGCTGGTGCTGGTTCTTCTACAGGTGCAGGTTCAGGCTCAGCCTCAACAACCTTTTTCTTGCTTTTACAGGCTCCCATGGCTAATAGCACAAATAGCATAACAGTCAATGACCGTGTCAGGGGAAATTTTAGGTGTCTTTTTTTCATAAGAATTGAATGGTTTTTAAGGTTAATGCAAAATCAAAATGTATATTAAGTGAGGTCTTTTCACCCTATTTTTCTTTAGATTTTACATTAAAGAATGAAAATATTAGTACTAACTTTTTTAAGGAATTAAATTTTTATTTGGCAAAGTTTTCAATGGGTGACAATTATATAGATTTGAGTAATTGCTATTTCCGATGATCCATTTCAGGAATTTTTACTACAAACATGATCAATTATAGTGAAAAATTCCTTGAAACGCACAATTGAAACAGCATTTTCTGAATTTGCTTTAACTTTATAGAATATTCATTTTTGATATGTCCTGGCGAATTATTCAATGTAATCTTTAATCGAATAATTCTTCCAATTTTCGTTCCAGTGACTTACCTCTAAGGTCTTTCGCCAGAATATTCCCTTCAGGATCTATCATATAAGTAGCTGGTATGGCATTGATCTGATAGGTGGCAGCAGCCTCCGAATTAAAATATTTAAGATCAGATACCTGAGTCCACTCCAATCCATCTTCCTCTATGGCTTTCACCCACATTTCCCTCGTCCGGTCCAGAGAAACCCCAAATACTTCAAAACCTTCATCCTTGTATTTGTTATACAGACGTACCACATTGGGGTTTTCGTCTCTACAGGGTTTACACCAACCGGCCCAAAAATCAACCAGAACATATTTTCCCCTCAAATCTGACAAATTAACCGTTTCTCCCTGGGGATTGGGTAAGGAGATTTCCGGGGCTGGTTGCCCTATGGACAAGGCCCGCAATTCTTCCAATTCCTGTTTCCAGGAATTGATCAGTTTCATGTCCGGGTATTTATTGCCCAACTCTACAACTACACTATCAAGGTAGTTAAAATCAGTCCTGGGATTAAGCATACCCAGCCCGGCCAAAGCGGCAAAACTTCCCTCCATTTCTGCTATGGCTCCCTTTATCCGCTCTGCATGGTCTAACTCCAATTCCATTGCCTTCTCCTGAATAGACTGGATTTTTTCCTGATTCTTCTCTGCCATGGCATCATAAAACTCAGTATTTAAGGCATTACCCTCTTCCTGATATTGAGCAGTAAGTTCATCGATCTTCTGCATCAGCTGACTATCCTTTGATCCGGAAATTTCCAGTTCTTCAGATTGAAAATCATACTTGATCTGGACATCCTCATCATAAAGTGCCAAACGAACCGTCTTTTCTCCAAAAAGATCAAGCTCGTAAAAATTAGGAGTATCCAGGCTCAATTCATAAGAAAATCCCCCATCACTGTTCCTATCAATCGTATCCAAAACTTCGATCCTGTCATTGTTGTATTCAGAAATCAAGAGCTGTCCACCAGGGGCATTCTCAAATTCTCCGGAAATGGATATTTTTCCATCGAATACCTGCTCCTCTTTTTCTCCGCAGGAGAAAATCAATAGTGCAACCAATCCGATGGAAAGCACTGCTTGAATAGAATTCTTCATATTTATCGGTTCAATAATTCAGATAAAATTTTACTGGCAACCTTGGGATCGGCCTTTCCTTTAGATTTTTTCATTACTTCACCCATAAACATTCCCATAAGCCCCTTTTTCCCAGATTTGTATTCCTGAACCTTTGACTCGTTTTCGGCCAGTACTGATTCAATAACGGGTCTTATGGTCCCTTCATCGCTTTCCTGAATCAAATTCAACTTCTGGGCAATTTCCAGAGGAGATTGTTCAGGGTGTTTTAGCATCTGGGGGTATATCTTCTGTGATGCCACAGTATAACTTACCTTTCCAGCATCTATCAAGGCTATCAGGGAAGCCATTTGTTTTGGGCCAAGTGGAAAATCTTCAATGCCCAGGGTCAGTTCATTGAGGTATGATTTGATCGGCCCCATCAACCAATTGGATGCACTTTTATAGTTTTCTGTATGGTGGCACAATTCCTCAAACCACAAGGCTATTTCCTTTTGATCAGTCAGCACCCCGGCATCATACTCAGGCAAGCCATATTTTTTGACGAATTTAGCAAAAAGCTCCCTTGGCAAAATGGGCATTTCATCTTTTATGGAGGTCAACCACTCTTCGGAAATAACCACAGGACTTAAATCCGGTTCTGGAAAATACCTGTAGTCATTGAGGTCCTCTTTGGTACGCATACTGCCGGTATTGCCCGTAGTGGCATCAAAGGTTCTCGTCTCTGAAACGATCTCCTTCCCATTTTCCAAAAGCCGTACCTGCCTGTCATATTCATGTTCGATGGCTCTGGCTACATTTCGGAAAGAATTCATGTTTTTTACTTCTACTTTCTTTCCCAGAACTTCATCTCCCCGAAGTCTTACAGACACGTTGGCATCACATCTCAAAGACCCTTCTTCCATGTTTCCGTCACATATCCCCAGGTATTTGACAATTTTTTTGATCTCCGTCAACACATTGTATGCTTCTTCCGAAGACCGCATGTCCGGTTCAGTGACAATTTCTATCAAGGGTACTCCTGCCCGATTAAAGTCAACCAGCGTATCTACTTCTCCTGCCAGGTGGATCGATTTACCGGCATCCTCCTCCATGTGGATTCGGGTAAGTGCAATGTTTTTCTTTTCACCGCTGGACAACACAATAGGCACATGACCTCCTACACAAATAGGGTTTTTGTCCTGTGTCAGTTGATAACCCTTGGGTAGATCAGGGTAAAAGTAGTTTTTTCTGGCAAATACGTTTCTCCTTGTTATGGAAGAATCACAGGCAAGGCCCATCTTAATGGCATATTCTACCGCCCTTTTATTTACTTTTGGCAAAGTACCCGGATGACCTAGAGTGATCACAGATATATTGGTGTTGGGCATATTGCCAAAAGTTGTAGAATCAGAAGTATACATTTTGCTTTTGGTGAGCAATTGTGCATGCACTTCCAGCCCAATGACCAACTCGTATTTCATTTTGGTTTCTTCTTCCACCTGGGAAATAGACTTCTCTTCAATCATTTTTCAATCATTACATTAATCGTTCCAAAATTGGCGGAGATTTCACCTAAAACCAAATCTGGATGCCGAAAAATCATTTAGTTGACAACTGAAGTATAAGTTCAGCTTTGTTTAGCAAATTGGGTAATCCAGAGGAGTCTTTACCTCCTGCTGTGGCAAAAAAGGGCTGGCCACCTCCCCCGCCTTTAATTTCTTTAGCCAATTCTTTGACCATTTGTCCAGCATTCAGTCCTCTTTCGTTTACCAGAGAATCACTGATCACAACGGCAACCTGAGGTTTTCCGCCGATATCTGCCGCTAAAACGGCCACCAGACTATCCATCTCATTTTTCAATTCAAAGGACAATTTTTTCAGAGACTCTGCATGAGGCAATTTAATCAAACCAAGGATTAATTGGTAACCGTTCAAGGATTTTGCCTGATTTTTTAAACTTTGTTTGATTTGTTCTGTCTCCTTCAGTTGAAGCCCCTCTATTTCCCTCCTTAAATTGGCCCGCTCGTCAATCAAACTTTGTATGGCCCCTACCAAATCCTTCGGGCTTTTCATTACTTCCTGTAAATCCTGTATCAATTGAAATTGGCGATTGACATATTCTTCTGCCCTATGGCCCGTTAAAGCTTCAATTCGGCGTACGCCAGCAGCAATAGATGTTTCAGATACAATTTTAAAGTAACCGATTTCACCAGTTGCTTGCGCGTGGGTTCCTCCACACAATTCAATGGAAAAAGAAGGATCAAAAGCGATAACCCGCACATGGTCCCCATATTTTTCCCCAAAAAGGGCAGTAGCACCCATGGCTTTTGCCTGAGCAATTGGCACATTCCGCCGTTCATCCAAAGAAATATTTTCTCTGATCTTTTCATTAACAATACATTCTACCTGATCCAGCTCTTCCGCAGTCATTTTGGCAAAATGGGAAAAATCAAACCTGAGTAGTTTTTCATTGACCAGAGACCCTTTCTGTTGCACATGTTGTCCCAATACCTGTTTTAAAGCAGACTGTAACAAATGGGTGGCTGAATGATTGTTTTTGGTCCACTTTCTTTTATTGGCATCCACCTGACAGAAAAATTCACTTTCGGTAAACTCCGGCAATTTGTCCACCTTGTGTACGATCAGGTCATTTTCTTTTCTGGTATCCAATACCCGGATCGTTTCGTTTCCATTCGACAGGATGCCGGTATCTCCTACCTGTCCTCCGCTTTCTGCATAAAAGGGCGTTTCTGTCAAAACCAACTGAAAACTGCTCTCCTTTTTCTCTTTTATTTTCCGGAATTTTATGATTTTAGCATGCGTGCTTAAGGCATCATACCCGACAAAAACCGATGTATCTTCCTCATTCACCATTACCCAATCCCCGGTTTCCAATGTGGCAGCTGAACGGGAGCGGGCCTTTTGTACTTTCATGGAGGCCATAAACCCCTTCTCATCTACACTTAGGCCATTTTCTCTGGCAATAAGCGAAGTAAGGTCCAGTGGGAAACCATAGGTGTCATACAGTTCAAAAGCCACTTCCCCCGGGATGACTTGCTCATTTTTTGCTTTCATGGATTCCTGGATATTTTCCAGGTTCTTCAATCCCTTATCCAGGGTTCTGAGGAAGGCCTGTTCTTCTTCATGGATAACCTTTCCTATGAAATCGGCTTGTTCTTTTACTTCTGGGAAAAATTCTCCGAAATTATCTGATAATATCGGCACCAAATGGTATAGGAATGGGGATTTAAGTTCCAAAAACGTGTATCCATACCTGACCGCCCTGCGAAGAATTCTCCTGATCACATATCCTGCCTTATTGTTGGAAGGCAACTGCCCGTCTGCGATGGTGAATGCGATAGCACGGATATGATCCACAACCACCCTGAAGGCAATGTCGGTTTTTTCGGACTGCCCGTAAGAAAAACCCGAAAGTGATTCAATTTTCCCTATGAAGGGAGCGAAAAGGTCGGTGTCATAGTTAGACTTCTTCTGCTGAATCACCCTTACCAGGCGTTCCAGCCCCATGCCGGTATCCACATGCCTGGCAGGTAGTTCTTTTAAACGTTTGTCGGCAAATCTATTGAATTGGATAAACACCAAATTCCATATTTCTATCACCTGGGGATGGTCAGCATTTACCAACTCCCTACCGGGAATCCTGTCGATTTCCTCTTGCTCACGCATATCGATATGAATTTCAGAACAAGGGCCGCAAGGGCCGGATTCACCCATCTCCCAGAAATTATCTTTTTTGGACCCATACAATATCCGCTCCTTTTCAATCAGGCTTTGCCAAATGGAAAAAGCTTCCTTGTCTTCATCCAAACCATCCTCACTATCCCCGCCAAAAACTGTGACATACATGCGCTCAGTGGGTAATTGATACACATCCGTCAACAATTCCCAGGCCCAGTGTATGGCCTCTTTTTTAAAATAGTCCCCAAATGACCAGTTTCCAAGCATTTCAAACATGGTATGGTGGTAGGTGTCTACCCCCACTTCCTCCAAATCATTGTGTTTTCCCGAAACCCTAAGGCACTTTTGACTGTTAGTTACACGCAAGTTATCCGGAATGTCATTTCCCAGGAAAAAATCTTTAAATTGATTCATACCTGCATTGGTAAACATCAATGTAGGATCATTCTTGACAACGATTGGGGATGAGGGAACAAATTGATGCTTTTTTGATTGAAAAAATTCAATAAATTGGCTTCTTATTTGTTTGGAATTCATGTTTATTTAGCTTAAACTTGATAAGTTGGAATATTTGATATTTTTGGATTACCTTTGTGCCCAAACACCCAAATGAATGGCTTTCAGGATGTAAAACGATCACCCGGGTTTTTCAGAATACAAAATTAAGAGTTTTAACGTACTATTTGTTAAATGAGTAGAATAAAATATTATTACGATCCCAAGACCTGCAAGTATGAAAGGTATGTCAGGAGTAAATGGGATGTAACCCTTAACGTTTTAGGTTTTTTATCGCTTTCCTCCATTTTGGCGGTTGGTATCCTTTTGGTTTTTCATTATTATTTTGACAGCCCCAAAGAATTAATGCTGAAGAAAGAAAACAGAGAACTGAAACTATACTACGAGCTTTTGGAGCAAGAGGTGGGGCAACTGAACACCATGATGGCAGATCTTCAGGAAAGAGATGACAATTTGTACAGGGTTATCTTTGAATCTGAACCGATCCCCAACTCGGTAAGAAAAGCCGGTTTCGGAGGTTCAGACAGATTCCGGGAAATCAAAGAAAAAGGGCTCAACCAGGAGAAAATGATCATTTCAGTTTCCAGTAAAGTGGAAACCCTCAAAAGACAGCTTTTTATCCAATGGGAATCCTACAATGAACTGTCTGAAACGGCCATGAACAAGGAGGAATATTGGGCTTCCATTCCGGCTATACAGCCCATTCACAATGAAGAATTAAACAGATTGGCATCCGGATATGGCATCAGGCTACACCCCATATTAAAAGTAAGAAAAATGCACACCGGGGTTGACTTTTCTGCTCCAAAAGGAACACCCATTTACGCTACCGGTGATGGAGTGGTCAAGCAAGTGCGTACCGAATTTGGAGGTTACGGCAAATCCATTATTATTGACCATGGATTTGGCTTCAATACCAGATATGCCCACATGAATGATTTTAACGTTAGGGTAGGTGATAAAATCAAAAGGGGTGACAAGATCGGAACCGTTGGGAATACAGGGTCCTCTACTGCCCCGCACGTTCATTATGAGGTAATAAAAGACAACAAATATGTCAACCCGGTCAATTATTTCTTTAAAGACCTGGAACCTAGTGAATTTGATAAAATACTTGAGCTTGCCTCCAGGGAGAATCAATCTCTTTCTTAAGCAGTTTACAGGTATAGCTGATTTTGAAAAGCCTTCCCTCACTTGATGAGTGAAGGCTTTTTCGTTCTTCCCGAAACGATGACCTATTGCGCCTAATTTGAAGACCTGAATTATGTATGGCTGGGAATGACGAATAAATTGCCCTGATCGTCACATTTAGCTCCTTTGTTGGTTATTGGAAGCAGAAAATAGGAACCAGTTTCTTCTTGTCATGGATTCACAGGGCTTAATCCTTTTCATGGTTAAAAATTAAAGATTTTCCCTGAAATTAGATTGAACTCAGGTTATATAAAGATCAGGTATTACATTTAACGGATTATTTTTTTATTTTTGATTGAAAAAAAGACCAATCCATTGCCATACAAAGAAAAGGAAATAGAAAAGAAATATTATTCTATCGGTGAAGTTGCAGAAAAGTTTAAAGTTGCTACTTCATTGATCCGGTATTGGGAGGGTGAATTTGATATCATCAAGCCCAAAAAGGATAAAAAAGGAAACCGAAGATTTACCAGGGAAGACCTGGATAAAATCCAGCTGATCTACCACCTGGTAAAAGAAAAGGGGTATACCCTTGCCGGTGCACAGGAAATCATTAAAAAGGACCTGCATAAAATCCAGGATACTGCCTCCATGATTCAAAGGTTACATGAAATCAGAAGCTTTTTGACGGAAATCAGGGATAATCTGGATGCCAAGCAAGGAGAACAATAAGTTATTGCACAATCTGGCGCTCAGTCTATTTCCAAACTTAGGGCCGAATATATTCAAAACCATCATTAATTATTGCGGATCCGCTGAGGGTTTCTTCAATCTGTCCCAGGGTAAAGCAATGAAAATACCCGGCATTGGACCCAAGCTTTTGGCTTACAGAAAAGGAAAAGATGCCTATTTGAAAGAAGCTTCAAACTTAATTGATGCCGCTGATAAACAAGGTATTGAGATTCACTGCTATCTGGAGGCCAATTACCCGGGAAGGTTGAAGTCTGTTCCTGATGCCCCTCCTTTTCTTTTCTCAAAAGGAAACTTAAACCCTAATCCAAAAAGGACCGTAGGCATCGTTGGCACCAGAAATGCCACCACCTATGGAAGGAGCATTACCCAAAAAATCACTGAAGAACTTGCCAGGTTTCAGCCCACTGTCATCAGTGGGCTGGCTTATGGTATTGACATAGAGGCGCACCGGGCAGCCATTTCAAACAAAATCCCAACCATTGCCATACTTGGCACTGATGTTAATACCATTTATCCCGCAGCCCACAAAAAAACTGCCGAACAAATGAAAGAAAACGGGGGACT
Source organism: Cyclobacterium plantarum (assembly GCF_011290685.1). Classification (GTDB taxonomy): domain Bacteria; phylum Bacteroidota; class Bacteroidia; order Cytophagales; family Cyclobacteriaceae; genus Cyclobacterium; species Cyclobacterium plantarum. The sequence goes on along the minus strand of NZ_JAANYN010000001.1, from coordinate 596,680 downwards.
GATAAGTGAATTTAAAATGGGAGCTGCTTTAAACCCCAGTAATTTTCCCCAAAGAAACCGCATTATCGCAGGCTTGTCCGATGCCCTTATCGTGGTGGAGGCAGCCAGAAAAGGAGGCGCTTTAATTACCGCCGAAATTGCCTACAGTTACAACAGAGAAGTTTTTGCAGTTCCTGGAAACTTACAATCCCAATACAGTGAGGGTTGTAATAATCTTATCAGAAGCATGAAAGCTGGTATCTATATGGGGCCTGGCGAAATTGTGGAATCCCTTTCCTGGGATAAGGAAAACGATGCTGCCACACCGGCTCCAACGCTTACGGACACTTCAGATCTGGATCCGATGGAACTAAAAGTACTGGAACGCTTGTATGAAAAAACAGAAGCCGAAATTGACTGGTTGAGCAGGGACCTGAATATCCCCATTCCCCAGTTGGCTGTCAAATTATTAAACTTGGAATTTTTGGGTTTTGTCAAAGCCATCCCTGGCAAAAAGTACCAATGGACACGCCCAAAGTAAGATATCTCACCATTAAGCCGCTTAATTAGAGATAAATGTTTAAATTGAAAAAACTACCACTAAACAAACTCATTATGAAAAATTCATTTGTTTTCTTAGGCTTTCTGTTGATTTTAATAAGCTCCTGTTCTCCGGAAACCAAAGAATCTGAGGATAGTCTTCCAATGAAAGTGGCCAAAGCTTATGGCTTTGATCATTTGGATGAAGTCAAATCCATTTCCTATACCTGGAATGTCCGAAGAGACAGTGCCACTGTGCTGGTTAGGGATTGGGCATGGGATTTGGAAAATGGTGAAGTATCCTATTCAGGACCTGACACCACTGCCACCTATTTGATTGCCAACAAAACTAAAGCCGTTGAAAGTGTGGACCAGAAATTCATCAACGACAAATATTGGCTGCTTTTTCCTTTTCATCTGGGCTGGGATGAAGGTTATGAAGCTGAAATCATTGAAAATCAGCGATCACCCATTAATGCTGATCCTACCACAAAAATCATTATCCGCTACAACGATTCAGACGGGTATACCCCCGGGGATGCTTATGACATTTATATCGATGAAAACCACATGATCAAAGAGTGGGTATTCCGGAGAGGAGACGGCCCCGAGGGCAGGGCCTTTACCTGGGAAAACGTAGCTGATTTTGGCAACATTAAAATTGCACAAGATCATCATTTGGAAAATGGGGAAAAGATCATTTGGTTTACAAATGTGGAAGTTGTAAAAAAGTAAGCAAACCGAATTCAGGTTATCAAGTAAAATCCAGGCACAAAAAAACCGGCAAAACCGGTTTTTTTGTGCCTGGATTATTTTTGCCCCCTAAACATAATTACTCAACATTACCGGCATGACCAGCATCAGAATATCCTCATTCTCACTCATATCGGATGGCAAGATCAAACCCGCCCTGTTCGGAGCACTGAATTTAAGCGTCACTTCTTTGGCAGAAATATTATTGAGCATTTCAACCAGGAATTTGGCATTGAAGCCAATTTCAATATCCTCTCCCTCATGTTCACAGGACAGCCTTTCATTGGCTTCATTGGAAAAGTCCAGGTCTTCGGCAGATACCTGAAGTTCGCTACCAGTAAGCTTGAGCCTGACCTGATGGGTGGTCTTGTTGGCATAGATGGCTATTCTCCTGAGTGAGCCCAAAAATTCCTGCCTGTTGATAACCATGTCATTATTGTTGTCCTGTGGGATGACATTTTCATAATCAGGAAACCGTTCATCGATCAACCTACAGATCATTTTAATATGATTGAATTTGAAGTAGGCATTGCTGTTGTTAAATTCTACAGTAACCGGCACATTCTCTGAAGGAAGGGTGGTCTTCAATAAGTTCAAGGCCTTTCTGGGTACAATAATACTAGTGGCTTCTGGGGAGGCAATATCCACTCTCCTGTACCTGATCAGCCGGTGTCCGTCCGTCGCCACAAAAGTAGTATTGGTTTCACTTAGATTGATGTAAACCCCGGTCATTGCCGGTCTGAGTTCATCGTTACTTGTCGCAAATATGGTATTGGCAATGGCATTGCTCAGGATTTCAGTGGACATTTCCACAGAAGAAGCATTGGTAACACCAGGAATCCTGGGGAAATCAGTGGCGTTTTCACCTGACAACTTGTATCGGCCATTATCCGAACTGATTTCTACGCTGTAGGTTTCCTTGTCTATGCTAAAAGTCACCGGTTGCTCAGGTAGGTTCTTTAAGGTTTCAATCAAAATCCTGGCAGGAACCGCAATATTTCCGTCTTCTTTCGCCTCCACTTCTATCTCAGTCATCATAGAAGTCTGCAAATCTGAAGCTGTAACGGTGAGTTTACTGTCTTTAATTTCAAAAAGAAAATTTTCCAAAATCGGCACTACCGGATTGGTAGTCACTACTCCGTTGATGGATGACAGGTGCTTCAGAAGTGATGAAGAAGAAACAATAAATTTCATATGTATAATCTTTTATAAGTAGGTCAAATATAAATCACTGTTTGTTATGAGCACCACAAAAATGATGATATCAGGAACCATTAGCCTCTCGGTTTCGCTTTATTTGATTCCACTCATTCATCCAATGGATTTAACAGGGTAAAGTTATAAATAAAATCATAAAAGGCCTCATCAGGAATTGAATTGATGGTATAAAATTAACCTGATTGGGCCAATTCTCCCTGTTCACCCCTTTTCATATTTCCTTTTTCTGAAAACATATTGCAGATAACCCAAAAATAAGATCATTGCTACAGGGAAAAAGATATTGATGGATTGCCATAGCGTTTTTTGCTGTTTTATTTTCACCTTATTCAAAGGTCTGATTTGAAAATCCTTCCTTTTGGCCGCCATTATTCCATCCGGATCCACCAGGTAGTTTACGGCATGCTGCAAAAATTCCCTGTTGGCCATTACATTTTCCGAGTAAGGATTCGCACCTAAGGGGACTGGACTTTTTTCCCGGGGGTCTATCCAGCTTTTTACAATATCCGCATCACCAGCTACCAATACCCTGCCCTGATTACCCTCTGCAATAAATGCCCCTTCATCAAATTCCTCTGGCACAAACCTGTTTTTGAAAAAGGAAGTGAAGTTACCTTCCAAAAGGTAAACCAGGGGAAGGCTTCCCGCGGTAAAAGAGTTCACATCGGGTTCGGTTGACATGTCTTCAAAGGCCACCCTGACAGGGGCACTCTGTTTTTTGCTGTATTCACTGCTGAATATCAAGGGAGTTTTGCTTACCCCATCCGCCTTTACTGTATCCAGGGTACTCGCAAAGCGAAACTGTACCTGATCCAAACCTTTGGTAATCGGGTGATCGGCCATTTTACCCGCCTGTATGTAAAAAGGCCAGGGTAAAGAAATGATCTGAGCCTGATCTCCAAATTCACCTGCCACTACCGGGTGGTAACCAAAATTGAGATCCTGTATAAGGTCCCGGTTGATCCGTACACCATAACGAAACAGTAAATCATCAAGTCCTGTATCGAAAGGCATGGCTACCGTACCGTCTCCTCCTGCTTCCTCAAGATTAACGACCATCTGATCAACAAAAAACAACAGGTTTCCTCCGTACATCAGGTACTGATCTAAAAGGTATTTTTCTCGCTCCCCATAAGCTTCCCTGGGCCCTGCCACCAGTAAAGCCTCAAAGGCCAAAAGGTCCTCTACCGATTCGGCCTGGTCAAAAGGTACCTTGTATACCTCATAATCTTCATTCAGTGCCTCCACCATGCCAAAACCTTCATCCTCACCCATTTCACCTTGCCCGATGATCACACCTACCGCCTTTTTGTTACGGGTATAAAGCCTTTTTATCGCCTGGCTGATTTCGAATTCAAGGTTCTCTATGGATAAATTGAGGATTTCATCCGGCCCCATTCCCATCTCTCCTTTCAGTAACAATACGCCCAATTCATAGTCCTGGCTTCTCAACATGATGCCCGGAAAAATCAATTTAGTGGTTTGTGCTCCATTTTGTGTGCTGTAAAGATTGGTTGGATTTATCCCATAAGCAGCAAGCATCTGAATGTAATCATCTCTGGATGCCTTATCCATTTGCAAAGGGTCATTGTATTTTATATTGATATCCTCATTGCTATAGGCGCGAAAGATCTTCAGGGTCTCTACTATTCCCTTTTGAAAACGCATCATTCCCGGAGGTAAATCGCCATTGAGCAGCACCTCTACCTCCAGGGGACTATCCATATTTGCCAATACTTCCTTCGTAGCCTTGCCGATAGTAAACCGCCCTTCTTCAGTAAGATCCAGTCTGAATTTCCACCATTCACTCAAGCCCAGAACCAGAACCCAAATGAGCAGGATGGCCAACAGCCCGAGAAGCATATTTTTGCTATTTTTAGTCATGTCTCCCGATCAAAATCCATGTAAATACCAGCCAGGTCAGGATCATCCCAAAAAAATAAAACAGGTTTTCTGATACGATGACCCCTCTACCCATTTGTCCGTAATGAAAGCTGATCCCCATACCTTCCAGAAATACAGCCCATTCGCCCGTGGTCAGTGCAGCCAGTGCTCCCAGGCCTCCATAGAGTAGAAAACAAATAAATACAGCAATGACGAATGCCACTATTTGATTGGAAGTGAGAGATGAACTGAACAAACCAATGGCTGCAAATAAAGCCCCCAAAAGTAATAAGCCTATGTACGCACCAAAAAAACCAGCACTATCAATATTTCCAACCGGGTCGCCCAGCTGCACGATGCTCAGATAGTAAATCAAAGTAGGCAAAAGGGTAAAAAATAGCAACACCAGGGAGGCAAAATACTTGGCCAGTACGATGTGATGGCTTCTCAGGGGAGATGTTTTGAGCAGTTCCCAGGTCCCGGATCTTTTTTCCTCTGCCACCATCCTCATGGTGATCGCGGGAATCAGGAAAACAAAAACAAAGGGTGTATAGCTGAACAATGGATCCAGATCGGCATATCCGTAATCGAGTACACTGGTACCTTGAAAAACCCAGACAATCAGTCCCAGGGCAACCAAAAAAATACTGGTAATCAGGTAAGCGGCAAGGTTGCTGAAAAATGCATTTACTTCTTTAAAGAAAAGGCTCAACATACCTTAATTTTGGGTTAATCTGTAAAATACCGACTCCAGGTTCTTTTCCTCTTGTCTGATACTGACTAAATTTAATTGCTTGTCCCGGATCAACACCAACAGCTCTTGCCTTAATCTTTTTGGGTCCTCACAGGAAAATTCAATCCTGCAGGGGTTGGTGTGGACAAAATGACTGTAAGCCATTCCTTCCAACCAGGACTTCTGCACCGGTTCTTCTGTTTCCAGAATAAGATGAAAATCCTCCTGGCCGGATTTGAGCTGCTTCAAGAGGTCCTGGGCTACAATTTTACCTTTATGAATGATCACCACTTTGTCGCAAAGCGCTTCAACTTCCTGCATGATATGCGTACTGAGAATCAACGTTTTATTGACGCTTACATGTTTGATCAACTGTCTTATTTCAACCAGCTGATTGGGATCAAGACCAGATGTAGGCTCATCCAAAATGATGATTTCAGGATCATGTAACAAACTTTTGGCCAGGCCTACCCTTTGTTTATACCCCTTTGACAGCAAGCCGATTTTTTTGTTCCGTTCCGCCGTCAACCCGCATTGCTCCATCACCAATTGTATCCTTCCCTTAAGCAATTTGCCATCCATCTGGTACAATCCCCCCATAAAAGAAAGAAATTCTGAAATGTACATTTCAGGGTACAAAGGATTGTGTTCCGGAAGATAACCCATCAATTTGCTGGCCGTTTTTGGATGCTTATCCACGGCAATACCATTTACCAAAACCTCTCCCCCATCGGCTGTGAGGTAGCCGGTAAGAATTTTCATAGTAGTAGATTTCCCTGCCCCATTGGGGCCTAAAAATCCCAGCACCTGACCCGGATTGGCTTGAAAACTAATTCCTTTCAAAACCTGCTGGTGACCGAAACTTTTGGAAAGCTGCTGAATGGATATGGACATAAAAGCAATTAACGCTAAATTCAATGGAATCTGACAAACTTAGATAGGTTTAATCAGGATTAATGCATTACCATTTATAGCAAAAACGCTGACCTTCCCAAAATCTTGTCTACACAAATCCAAAAAGTCAATCAAAGGCTGCTTCAAATCCTAGTATGAATCTGCCAAACTGGAAAACTATCACAAAGAAAATGCATCCAAAGGAAGAAAGTCCACACTTTTGATTTCAAGCAGCCTCTGTATAGGTATTACTATGGCTCAAGCGCCTTAACTCCTGGCAGGACTTTGCCCTCCATGAGTTCGAGTAAGGCTCCTCCACCGGTAGAAACGAAAGATACCCTTTCTCCAAATCCGAACTTATTGACTGCAGCGGCAGAATCTCCCCCTCCAATCAGTGTAAAAGCTCCTTTTTCCGTAGCGGAAACAACTGCCTCAGCTATGGATTTGGTACCTTTTTCGAAACTACTCATTTCAAATACACCCATCGGACCATTCCATAAGACGGTTTTAGAGGAAAGGATTACTTCAGCGAATTTCTTTCTGCTTTCAGGTCCTATGTCCAATCCCATCCAGCCATCAGGAATTTCCCCTTTTCGGGCAGTACCTTGTTCTGCATCATTGGCAAAAGCCTTTGAAGTAACTGAATCCTCGGGTAAATAGAGATTGACATTTTTTTGTTTTGCCTTTTCTAACAACTGCAAGGCCAATTCCATTTTATCTGCCTCCAGCAGGGAATCACCAATGTTTCCTCCCTGTGCTTTGGCGAAAGTATAAGACATACCACCCCCAATGATCAGGTTATCTACCTTATCTAATAATTTGTCTATCAGAAGTATCTTGTCGGAAATTTTAGCACCTCCCATGATGGCGGTAAAAGGCCTTTCCGGTTCTCCCAAAACCTTCTCGGCATTTTTCAACTCGGCGTTCATCAGGTATCCGGCAACTTTATCGTTAAAAAATTCAGCCACCACCGCAGTAGAGGCATGCGCCCTGTGGGCAGTCCCAAAAGCATCATTGACGTAAATGTCTCCCAATTTGGCCAATTTTCCGGCAAATTCCTTATCTCCTTTTTCTTCTTCCTTATAAAACCTGAGATTTTCCAAAAGCAGAACTTCACCTGGATTTAAACTGGTAGCCAACTGGCTGGCTTCACGACCTATGCAATCTTTGGCAAACTGCACGGATAACTCCAATTGCTTATTCAGCTCCGTAATGATGTGCCGCAGGGAAAACTTATCTTCAGGACCTGATTTTGGCCTTCCCAAGTGGGACATTAGAATGACGGCACCTCCGTCCTTTAGGATTTTTTTGATGGTAGGTAGAGCCGAAACAATCCGGGTATCGTCTGTAACATTGAAATTATCGTCCAGGGGTACATTAAAATCCACCCTAACCAGGGCTTTTTTTCCCTTAAAATCAACATTATCCACAATCTTAATTCTTTTATTCATACGTTGTAGGTTTAAAACTCATTCAAAAATAAGCATTTTATTTGGCAGAAGCCCGTCTCAACCGATCATTTATGGCTTTTCCCAAATTAATTTCCGGAAGCTCTTCCGCCAGAATAATTTCCGCTTTGGAATTATCCAATGCTCTCATGGCTAAAAACAGGTTTCTTGCAGCCTCATCGTAGTCTCCCTCAGGGCTCAATTCAAACTGCAAGTCAGCGGGCACCTCCGGTATTGACCGGTTAAAAGTAAGGACTGCAAAAACAGTTCCTTTCTGTCGATGCTTGATCATTAATTCGTCCAGATTTCCAAGGACCATTGGTTTTCTGGGAGCATAATGGCTCTTCAACATACCTGGTGATTTGGGGTTACTGCTGGACTGAGGTAAAATCAACACTTTCCCAACGACCGATTCAATGTGATTGACAGAAATTCCGCCAAGCCGGTAAATGATTACCTGTCCCTGCTCCATTCCCACAATAGTGCTTTCCAGTCCCACCTCGCAGGTTCCTCCATCTAAAATATAAGGCACTTTTTTACCCAACTGGTCCTGAACATGAATGGCTGCTGTAGGGCTGATATAGCCAAATGGGTTCGCACTGGGTGCTGCCAGGGGAAAATTCAGGGTTTGCAATAGGTTCCTGGTCAATGGATGCCTGGGAACCCTTACGCCTACGGTATCTAAACCACTGGTGACCAAATCAGAAATAACTTTCTTTTTCGGTAATAACAATGTCAAGGGACCAGGCCAGAACTTTTCGGCCAGTAGCGCTAATTCCTCAGGAATTTCCCTTACATATTCCTTTACCATTTCAATGTCACCAAGATGTATGATCAAAGGGTCAAAACTGGGCCTTTTCTTGGTTTTAAATATGGCAAGGACCGCATTTTCATCCAGCGCATTCCCCGCAAGTCCATATACCGTTTCTGTGGGTATGGCTACCAATTTCCCGGAAGATAACAGGGAAGCGGCTTTTTCTATGTCTTTTCCTATCTCTGCCATTATTCCTCACAGAATTCGTCAATCCATTCTTTGGCCTGCGTATAGCCCAGAGAAAGGGCCATCTTTAGCTGGGTACATCCCGCTTCTTTGTTTCCCAAAGCACTCATTTCAGTCACTCCAAGCAGGTAATAGGCAGATGCGTTCCGTTGATCCAGCCTGACCACTTCATTTAAAGTGGCGATGGCCGTAAGCGGGTCATTGTTTCCCAATAAGGCTTTTGATTTGTTAAAAAGCACCCGGGTATCCTCTGGGTTACCCTTCAGGGCCATGTCAAAATCCACCAATGCATCATCGTACATTTCCAATCCCAATAAGGCCAGGCCCCTGTTGTAATAAATATCCGGCTGATTAAAATCCAGGCCATTTGCCATGTTATAGTCATACAAAGCCTCTTTAAAGGCCTCCTTTTCCATCAGGGCATTTCCACGGTTAAAATAAGGTTTATAATTGGTGCTGTCCAATGCTATGGATTTGCTGAAGGAAGCTATGGCTTCGTCCCATTTTTCCAATTCAAAAAAGGCCACACCCCTGGCGTTATAGGCATCGGGATAGTCCCCCTCTTTCTGTACCACCCGGTCAAAATACTCAATGGCTTGCTGGTACTCCTGTCTCTCCAAAGCAGCTACTCCGGCATCAAATAAATCTTCAGCAGACGGTTGACAAGCGCTAAGTAGTAATAAAAAAGCGAAAATATTGAAAAGGGGTTTGTGCATTTTGATTTTTTTTGCAAAGATAAGAATTAACGGGTGTAGCATCCCTATAAATCCGGCACAAAAACCAAAAGCGATCGTAAGGTCTACAATAGAATTTCTGACCTGCTGGTTTTTTCCAACATCCTTAAAATGGAACCCTCATAACCGACCAATTCGGCCGTCATGTCAAAACCCACCCAGGCCAGGTCTTTGCTCTCCGGACTGATGACCAGGGGTTCATCCATTTCTGCCTCTATCAAAAACCTGACATCATAATGAATGTGTTGGGGATCTTTGGCATTGGCGGGTATAATGTGTCTGTCCAGATCAAAAATGAAACGGTCTACCAGCCGCAGGGAGGTCAGTCCACTTTCTTCCCTGGCTTCATCCATGGCCACTTCCAGGAGATTTTCATTCCCATCTGCATGGCCGCCCAATTGTAACCATTTTTGCAATTTACGGTGCAGGGTGAGTAAGGTATGTGTTCGCCTTTTATTCACAATCCATGCTGATGCCGTAAAATGCCCCTCTTTTCGATCCCTGCTAAAAGCCATGGGATCATCCAGAAGTGCTAAAAAATCAGGTATCATCGCTTTTTCTTCTTCAAAAGGAGTCCTGTAATTCCCGATAAAATTTCTTAGAAGTATACTATCCATATATTTAGTCTGCTTTGAATAATTGATCCATAAACTGCTCGAAAGGTGCTGGTTTGAAGTACAACCTGTCAGCATAAACTGTTACCAACACTTTCAGGAAATTGGGCTTATTGTTCAGGTAAATTTTTTCCAAACTAATGTTACCAAACAATTGATCAATTTTATTTTCAGGATCTGTTACGGATAAGGGAGGTTTAAAATAGTACTTCTCCGTAACCCTTACAAGATCATGTATTTCCTCTATTTTCCGATCCAGGCTAACCTTCCTGTACCCCAATCCCAGGATTCCCTGCCCCAGTGCAATAAATAACCTGGAAAAATCAACATTTGTCAAGGGTGCCTGGAAACTCACCGCAAAGCCGTTGGCATAAGGTGACTGCAACACATGCACCTCCGGTGCTTTGTTGACACCGGCCTTTTTCAAATGATAATTATCATATATACTTTTTAATGTTGCTTTTCCCTGGGGTGAATTTGCCCAGCCCAAGGCCTTGTCCTCTTCCTCCCTGGAAATGGTGAAATTTTCCCTGATGGCTAACTTACTATTTTTTCCGGGAAAAAGACCTCCCAACAAATCATCAATAAATTTCATTTAATTCTGATTTTACCATTTTCCCCGGTGGCAATTAAGCCTTCATCTTCCATCTCCCTGATCAAGCCTACCGTGTGCTCACTTAGCCTTTCTCCTGCAAGTTGTATTAATTCCTCTAAAGAAAACGCTTCTCCCTCCGCTAAAGTTTTAAGTATTTTTTCTCCTATTCTTTTATTGATTGCTTCAGCTTCCTTTTCTTTCTTCTTTTGGATACAGGTATCACAAATACCGCAGGTAAAATCATTCTTTTCCTCAAAATAATCCAAAATAACAGCAGTTCGGCAAATTTTATTATTTTTGACATAGGCAATCATTTGCGCTGCTTTCTCCCTGGCTCTTGTCCTTCTAAGGGCAATCCTTTTTTTGTCCAGAGGAAGGGAGCCCGCATCCAGCCTGGGCGTTAAAAATGTCACCTGAGGCTTGTCCTTTTTACCGGAATAGGCCGCCAGACCCAGATCCTCTAATTTTAGCAACATTTTGCCTACTTCTTTTTCTGAGATTTGCATCAGTTGAGCGATTTTGTTCTCCTGAATGCGGATATAATTGACAAACAATTCTCCCCCATAAAGCCTGAGCAGCAGCTTGATCAAAGGGTCCAGAGTGGCATAGGCAATTTGGGCCTCATATATTTTAGTCTGAGAAACCAGAAAATGCAGGGATGAAGGCAGGAAAACACTTTCAGAAAACAGGAGCAAGCCTTCCTCCTGCAATACTTTAATCGCATTGTAAGCCAATTTGACATCTAAAGCATAGGTGTCAACAAAATCCGGAAAATCGAAATCAAAGCTACTCATTTGGGCACTTCCCACAGCTATGCGGTAATAATTGGCCAGGCATTGGTACACCCGCTTGATCAATTCCTCAGGAGGATAGGCATTTTCCGCCATTTCCGTTAAGCCCAGACAATCCTGCTCCCTTGCGATCAAAACTGCATAAGCCTTGATCCCATCTCTACCGGCCCTTCCTGCCTCCTGGTAATAGTTCTCCAGATTTTCAGGTAAATCAAGGTGTAAGACTACCCTGACATCAGGTTTGTCTATCCCCATACCAAATGCATTGGTGGCCACCATCACGCGGGTTTTGCCCTGTATCCAATCCATTTGCCGTTGGTTTCGAAGGTTCTGCTCTAGTCCGGCATGGTAGTAAGTGGCTGAAATCCCCAGTTTTTGCAAGTATTGTGCGGTCTCCTTGGTTCCTTTCCGGCTCCTGAGGTAAACAATGGCACTTCCCGGGACTTTCTGCAAAATTGAAAATGCCTGCTCCACCTTGTTTTCTGCCCAGCGCACCACATAGGATAAATTGGATCGCGCAAATGACTGGACAAAAACCCGGGGATTGCTCAGGTGGAGTTTTTCTAAAATGTCCTTTCTCACGGCTAAGGTAGCAGAAGCGGTCAGGGCAATAACAGGTACATGTGGGGCCAGTTCCCTGATTTTCACTATCTCCAGATAAGCAGGCCGGAAGTCGTAGCCCCACTGGGAAATACAATGTGCCTCATCTACCGCAATCAAATTGACATCCATCTTTTTGAACCGCTCAATAAATATTTCTGTTTTCAGGCGCTCTGGCGATACATAAAGAAATTTATAGTCTCCATAGACACAATTGTCCAGCAGGGTATCGATTTCCCGTTTTCTCATCCCTGAATGAATGGCCATTGCCTTGATCCCTCTTTTCCGCAATTGATCCACCTGGTCTTTCATCAGCGCTATCAGCGGGCTAATGACAAGGCAAATCCCCGGATTCATCAACGCAGGCACCTGAAAACAAATGGATTTTCCCCCACCGGTAGGCATCAAGGCCAGGGTATCCAGCCCTGTGGCAGCGGAGAGCACGATCTCCTCCTGCAAAGGCCTGAAATCCTGGTAGCCGAAATGCTTTTTCAGCGTAGCTATTGCCAATGTCTTCAATTGATCCATACCCGGATAAAGAATAAAGGGATTTTTCTTTTGCGTTTAAATTTTCACCAAATTAATCCGCTTATCTGCGAATCACAAGAAAGGCCGCCTATTGTTAAAACTTATTTTTATAGCAGCCTGGGGCAAGGCAGTTGGCATATCGGTGGGATCAAAAACCTGCCAGTTGCCGGCTTCCCACAGATGCATTTCCAATTCCCTTCCATCCGTAGGCAAGCGGCTATCCTTATCCAATGTGAGTCTCCTTCCACAGGGCAATTCAAGGTAAAGCAAGCTCCCTTTATCCCTGACTACCAAAAATTTACCCGATGTACCGGTAACCTTGATCCTATGGGGGAGGATTTCATAGTTGAATTCATCAGGTTTAACCTGCCAGGCCATGCTGTATAAATTGCCACGATAGGTATAATCCAGAGCCATACCACCTTCCAGCCGGTAAATCACCAGGTAATTTTGATTGATTTTCAGGAAGGTTTTGTAAACCCTAAACCCTGAAAGCAAAAATAAAGTTACGAAAACAAGGATAAGGACAGGTTTCTTTCTTGTCTCAACCAGCAAATAAACAAAAAATAAAAATGCCCAGATCAATATCATTTCGGGTAGCTGGAAATATATCTGGTCAATTTTGGCAAAAGGCAAATGTTGCAGGCTGAATATGCCCGCATTCAGCAACTGCAGGGCAACATCAAGCAGATAGCCCATACCAGTGGCCAATAAGGGAAAAGCGGAAAACAATAAAAAAGGAATGCCCAATGACATGATCACAAATGCTCCCGGGATAGCCAGTAAATTGGACAACATGAAATAGGTAGGGAAAACATTGAAATAATGAATGGCGAGTGGAAAAGTAGCCAATTGTGCGGCTATCCCTACCGTGATGATGTCCCAGAGATAGTTGAGCCATTTCTCTTCCGGATACCAGAGTTTTGCGATCATGGGTTGAAAAAGAAGTATTCCCAACAATGCTGTGTAACTCAATTGAAAACCAACAGCATAAACCAAAAAGGGATCGTAAACCAGCAAAACCAAGGCAGAAAGCGCTAAAGGGTTGAAGATGGAAGGGTTCCTCGACTTGATTTGGGCCATGGAAATAAAGGTAAACATGGTGGCAGCGCGCAGAACGGATGGAGACAAGCCGGTAATGGCAGCATAAAACCAGATAAGGACCACTACCATAGCCAGAAATACCGCCCTTTTGTAACCCCTCATCTGATGAGGCTTAAAAAAGAGAAAGAAAAACCCGTATATAATGCCCACATGTAAGCCCGAAACAGCAAGTATATGCATGGCGCCGGCTGTGGCATAAGCCTCCCCTATCTCCTCATCCAGGTCTGCCTTTTGTCCCAAAAGCAAGGCTTTGGCTATCTGAACGGCTGCCTCATCCTGCACATATTCGGCGATTTTTAACTCCAGGTATTGCCGCAATTTCAAAATCCCCCCATACCAGACAGACAATTCCTCCTTGCCCAATACAATAAAAGCAGTGTCAATGAAATGACTAAAGTAAATCTGCTTTCCTGCCATGAAAGCGGCATAATCGAATGTTTCCGGATTTTTTGGCGGGGAAATCCTTTGCGGAGCACCTGAAACCAACAGGACAGTTCCCGGTTCCAAGGCCTTGTCTGAGCGATGGTAGACCTGTATTTTGCCATTCGCGCCCTTCCAGCCTGTAGTGGTTTCTATGGCGGAGACTTCCAGCAAATTGCCAATGCTCCTTGCCTTTTGCTGATCCAGCTCCTTTACCTCGGCAAGGTAGCCTGATATGTCTTCCTGATGAAAGAGGTGTTGCGGGTCATTGTTTACGTCATTGATCGCCGCCACCCATATACCTGCTAAAAACAAGCTGGCGTAAGCCAAAACAGGCATCACAAAATAATAAGGCTTCCTGAAGGCTGGGCGGTATGCTGCCGACAAAACCGTAAAAACCGCCCACGAAAGCAACAGGTATATGAAAAAAGGTGAGGGCTCCAGCGGACCCAAATGGGGATACAGCAGCACCCCTGAAACAAAGAATACCGTGTACCTGACAAACGGAAATTCATTGAACTTCATAAAAAAGAAAAATTGAAGCCTGTCCCCTGGTTCATCTGTGCATGCAACAACACTCCATGAACCGAAAGGATAATCAATAATACAAGAAAAAGTTAAGCAAAATTCTTAATAAAACAAGGTAAAGCCCTGAATTTCAATAGATATTAAACAGATAATTAAAACCTAAAGCCTATACTAAAACCTGCATTGAATTCAACGGGATCAAAACGGTCGCTCACCTCATTATTAAAACCCCTGGCGATATTAACATAAGGCCCAAGCGCAAATTTATCATTGTGTACCCATTTGTAGCCCGCTCCAAATCCGATCATAAAACTGTTCAGGTCGGTTTCCATAACCTGATCGTTTTCCAGGGTTTCTGAAAAGGTACCGTTACGGTATTTTAAAAAAGGCAACACATAAAACCCTGATGGATCGGAAGCCGTGACAAAATAGTAATTATAGGAAAGCATAACACTGGTAGCCTTAAAATCCCTACCTTCTCCGCTATCGGAAACATAGGAAAACCTGTCCATAAACATCAATTCCAGGCCCAGAGATTGATTTTGGTCCAGAAAACGCTCATATCCCAATTCAAGAGATCCGACAACAATGGTATTGACAATATTGATTTTAACTTCATTTGCCGGTAAAGTGGGATCTGGCAGGCCTTGGGAAAAAGCCGGATGGTAACCAATTCCAATCATTGCGACAAAAACCAGGGCAAGCTTAATATGTTTCATACTAAAAATAACGTTTAAAAGATGTGATTTATTGATTTGATTATTATACTTTATTTTCCGGCAAAAGTTTCATGAGGTAGTGGTCGATATTGCATTCCACAAACAGGTCGCCGGATTTTTTGAAGCCGGATTTTTCATAAAGTCCCATCGCCTGTACCTGCCCGTGCAGGTAAATGGTTTTTCCTTTAGAAAGCGGATGGCTATTGATATCTTCCAATACGGCTTTTACCAGTGCTTC
Source organism: Cyclobacterium plantarum (assembly GCF_011290685.1). Classification (GTDB taxonomy): domain Bacteria; phylum Bacteroidota; class Bacteroidia; order Cytophagales; family Cyclobacteriaceae; genus Cyclobacterium; species Cyclobacterium plantarum. The sequence continues at coordinate 581,360 of NZ_JAANYN010000001.1, read as the reverse complement.
GCCTATCCCCTTTCCCCTGAAGGGTTTCAGCACAGCAAAACGCTCCAGCTTAATGCCTTTGTCTGTAAATCTCCATCTGGCGGTCCCTACTTCCTGCTGTCCAAAATAGGCCAAAAATTGGGTCGAATCCCGCTCAAATTCATCATATTCCTCATCAGGTGCTACCTGTTGTTCTTTGACAAATACTTCCTCCCTGATTCTAAAGGCTTTTTGCAAAGTGGGCAGATCATTTATTTTTTTTACCGAAATGTTCATTTAGGTTGTTTTTCTTCTACCTCATTCTTTTCGTAGGCCTCGATAATGGATTTAACCAGGCGATGCCTGACCACATCCCTGCCGGAGAGGTTTACCACTCCTATGCCTTTAACATCTTTGAGGATCCGTAAAGATTCCCTCAATCCGGACTTCTGTTTCAGGGGAAGATCCACCTGAGATTGGTCCCCGTTAATGATCACTTTAGAATTTGGTCCCATTCGGGTCAAAAACATCTTGATCTGTTCACTGGTAGTATTCTGGGCTTCATCCAGGAGGACAAAGGCATCGTGAAGGGTTCTGCCACGCATGTAGGCCAGTGGAGCAATTTCTATCACCCTGTTTTCCTGGTAAAACCGCAATTTCTCGGAAGGAACCATATCGCCAAGAGCATCATAAATAGGTCTAAGGTAGGGATCCAGTTTTTCCTGCAGGTCACCGGGCAAAAATCCCAGGTTTTCCCCCGCCTCCACGGCTGGCCTGGTAATGATGATTCTTTTGACTTCCCTGTTTTTCAATGCCCTGACCGCAAGGGCCACCGCAATATAGGTCTTGCCTGTTCCTGCTGGTCCAAGCGCGAAGACCAGGTCATTTTTATAGGAAGCATCTACCATTTTTTTCTGGTTGGGGGACTTGGGGCGAACCACCAGGCCCTTGTTGCCAAAAAGGATGACATCATTTTTGATTTCCGTCTGGTTGGGAGGAATGCCTTCCAGGGCAATGTATTCTTTGACATTATCAGGAGTGACTTGCCCAAATCTATTAAAATGCTCCAGGAGCATGTTTAGGATATCATTGATTTTTAGGATTTCGGGGGCTTGTCCCTTGATCCTGATCTCATTGCCCCTGGACACAATTTTGCTTTGGGGAAAGGCTGCTGATATTTGCCTGATATTTTCATTTTCCGATCCGAGGAAATCCAGGAGGGAAATGTTTTCCAATGTAATGACTTTTTCTACCAATATGTTTTCTTCTGTTTACCTGATTCTAAAAACAAATTTAAAATGCTTATTTTTGTTTATTCATAATACAAAAGTACGAATTTTTAATTGACTTGCTTGTATGGCATTGGTAACATTCATATCGGATTTTGGAAACGCAGATTACTACGTACCAGTGGTAAAGGCCAAAATGTTATCCATTAATCCTCAACTATCCATAGTGGACATCAGTCATGATATCGAACTCTATGATATTGCCCATGCAGCCTTCGTGCTCCGTGCAAGTTATAACGAGTTTCCCAAGGGTACTGTTCACCTGGTAGCCCTGAATACCACCAGCAGCATTACCGATGGTTACATTGGCATCAAACTAAACGAACATATATTTATTGGCCCCAACAATGGGGTTTTGAGCATGCTGGCCGACCAGGACCCGGGAATAGTGGTCAAGTTTTCCGATATCCATATCAAAAACAGCAGCTTTCCCGCCAAGGACATTCTGGCACCCATTGCGGCAAAAGTGGCCAGTGGAGCGGCCATCCACGATTTTGGCGGACCACTTCAAAACATCAAAAAAATGATGAGCCGGCAATTCAAAGCCAGCAAAAAGCAAATTGTGGGATATGTGGTGCGGGTAGATCATTACGGTAACCTGATCACCAATATACCCATGGATGTATTCAACAAACTCAATCCGGGCAATTTTCAGATTGCCTTCGGGCGGGAAACGCTGGAAAGCATACAAAAAAATTACGATGAGGTAGAGCCTGGAGACTGCTGGGCATTTTTCAACAGCCTGGGGCTGTTGGAGATAGGCATCAACCATGGCCATGGAGCCGATTTGCTGGGTTTGAAATATGACAGCCCGATCTTTATCAATTTCGAAAGTCCGGAATAGAGCCAGTGCAAGAAACAGGCTATCCCGGTTTTAAGGCTTGGTTTGCATGTAGGCAAAAAATTGAAATATTCGGGTTTTAAGGGGATAAAAATTTTGGTGGAGAAAAATTCTTTGCCCATATTTGCATCCCGTTCGGCGAGGAACGGGAATAGTTTGAAATGCCTTGGTGGCGGAATTGGTAGACGCGTTGGTCTCAAACACCAATGAGGTAACACTCGTGCCGGTTCGACTCCGGCCCAAGGTACAATTTAAAGGCTCCTTCTTGGAAAAGACGGGGCCTTTTTTGATTTTAGACGCTGGGGGGGAAGTTTATCCTGATGTAGTGGAGCGGAATCGGAAATTTAGGCGCTGGTTTCAAAAGTCTGATTGATAGCAGACTTTTTTCTAGCAAATCAGATGCGTTCTTTTGTAACTCATCCGTGAGACACAAATGCTGTAGCATCTCATAGAAGCGAAAATATGAGACGCAAAATACTTTATAGCTATTTGATGAGACACAAAATCACTACTGGTTGACAATTTCCCGCAAAGGTTCGAAAACATATAAAGAGGGACGCCTTCCCGCTCCATTTTCAATGGATTTGATCAAATTATTTGCCTCCATAGCAACCAGCAGCCTGGAAGCAGATGCTCTGAACACACCCGATGCTTTATAAAATCTTACAGCCTTAAAGTTCAGCTTCTAGATCTACTGATTTTAATAGAAATGCATTTACTCTCCCAGCAACCTAAAATACGCTATTAAATCAGGAATAGTACAATATGGATTCCGCTGAAAAAGAGGCACCTCTTGCTGCCTGAGGATTATCCGGTTGGCCCTTTCAATGGCATCTTCATGCTTATCCCTGAGAAGAGCATAGTGGTCAAGTTTGGTTTTATGATAGTTCTTCCAAAATTCTTTCAGATGCCGAACCGCTTCCTCTTCTTTTTGGAAGGCCCTGCCGCAATCCTGATAATTTATTCGGTTTCCTCGGGGACATCTTCCTGCATTTCGATTAAAAAATCCACATCGTTGATGATTAGGGTGGCGCCTAATTTACCAGAGGCGTGCCATTTGTCCAGGGGATTTTCAAGCCGCACAACTGGTTGTATAATTCAATAAATAGTTAAAACGACCGAACAGCACGAACAAGGAAGAAGTCGAGAAACTTAGAGTTGGCGTTCTGGGCACCGTCGGTGAAGGCCTGATTCCATGCCAGGTTTAAGCTAAACTCGCTGGAACTCCAATAAAGGAAATTGGCAAAACCCCCAACCGCATCTTTATTTAGATATAGCTGGTTCAACTCGTCTTTGCTCGGTAAATACCAATCACTGTAACCTCCTGATTCCAAACCATTACAAAGCTGAGCCGCATAGCTTCCCGCTCCAAAAGTATTTACAATGGCTGTTGTATTTGCCTGCCCTGTACCCAAAGCTGTGCCTGTTGCCCCTGTTGTGCCGCTTAAGATTTCCCACGCTGCGCTACCTTGATCGCTTGGAGCCGCGATTATCCCGTGGGTTTCGCTTGGCACATAGCCCGGGTCACCAGGCTGGAAGATATAGGCAATGATACCTCCCTGGTATTTCCTACCTATCTCTAGCACTTCCGAACAAACAGGGATAAAGGAATAGCTTTCGTTAAAAGTGATTGGAGTACCTAATCCCTTCTGTTCAATACTGAAGGATATCTCATCACAGCCGGACCAGCCTTCCGGAAGCGGTACCGTATGTTTGACTGTGTGGCCTGAGCGCACACTTGTATAATTCAGGCCATCGCCATCAATAGCAATCGTAATCCTAGCCTTTGCCCTTGATCGTCCGGCAGTGATCGCATAGGTCACTTCCACTACAAAATCTGTTTCGGTGTTGTAAGCTTTGTAGCTGACCGATTTTGTGTTTGGCCCGGCACTTCCCGTAGCCAGGTCGGAAACAGGATAGTAATTCTCACTTCCCGCTTCAATACAATCAGCTTCACAGGATCCAGCCGGTGCCATCAGAAATGGACTGTTTTCCAAATCTGTTTCTGACATCTTTTGCGCATTTTGCAAATCCTCTGATATATTTTCCAGGCTGCAGGAATACGTTACAGCAGCAGCTGCAAGCAACATCATAAAGGTGTTGAGTTTACTCAGAAGATAATTTTTCATAGCACATTAGATTTTCTAAATTTCCTACTCATACGGCTTTTCGGAACACGCCCCGTTTTTTAGCGTGGTTTCTGAATTCCACTTTTTGATGCTACTTTGCATCCCATTTGATGGTTGTCAGCCTATTGGCTTTTGCTGACCGTTATGTTTCACATTTCACCCGCTTCATCAATGACATTCTCCGGTCTCAGACCAATGAATGCATTGTTATTTTTCAACGAACAGTAAAGTCTGAAAAGACTGCCAGTAATAGCTCTCTCTCGGTCCAGAAAAAGCGCTTATTTACCTTCTCGACCTTTTGTCTTCAGGTATCCCTGAAGGGAGCCAGGGGTAAAATTGGAAAGATTAAAGAAATTAAAATAAAGTAACAATGCCCTACCCTCGGCCATAGGGAAATGCAAGTGAATTTAACTACTCAAAAAAATAAAGCGAATGACCTGGATCGCTTTTTAAAATGATTAATATCAGCTTATCATCGCATTCCATCGAAGGGTCAAATCAAAGGCGAACAACTAGAGGCTTCAGTTTCTGCATAAATCGAAGCCTATATCCTATGTGATTGTATCAGCCTCCTTCTTGCTGAAACGCCCATATTTTCAGTCAAAGGGAGAGTTTTTTGACTTAATGATATATTCCAAAAAAAATACAATTAAATGTACTGCTATTCGATTTTTTCATCCATCTCGTAAAACAAACCCATACCTACATTTCCCTAAACCTAATCCCTCCAATAGGAAGCTACTCATCTTCGTCCGCAGAGAAATCGTCTATGTATTTTAGGCAGGAACAATACTCCTTAAAAATGCATTCCTCTGGCGAGCCTGAACAGTAATCAAAGGACATAAAACCCTCGTTAACGATACTGGTTTTTTGATTCAGTGTGTCTACCGTCATGGTATAGGCAATGGACAGGGGAAGCGCCTTCGGCAGATCTATATCCAGATTCCAGGAGAACATCATTTTTTTAAAGGCCTGCAGCACCAGTTCCATATCCGCGTCCGATAGTTGTTTGGCAGGAGGAAAATCGACGCTTTTCAACCCACAATAATGGCCAAAAGTAGTGGTCGGTTCCTCTGATAGCCAGCGTTCCATTGCTTCAAATTCCTCCTCCATGCTTTGCAAAGGTTCTCGTTTCAAGGAATCCCGGTCTCGGTGGGACCTGGCGATATCGTCCAACAAATGGGGAATGTACGGATGCATGATCTAAAATAAGTAAAATTCATTAAAATCTCAATACCCCTTATTGCTATACATGCTAACCGAAAGTCGGGGTGAAATCTCGCAACCATCATCATCGCTATCGATTACTTTTTTGTTAAATACCTGTAGGTCAACATATTAAAAACCCACATCGTCATCCCGATTTCTGCGTTTTTTTTTAATGTCAGTTCTACCGATGACGCAATAAAAAAATGTTTCTTTTAAAGTATAACTCCTGAAGAAATTTTATAGAATAGAACACCTACAAATTTAAATACGGAAAGAGGGTTGGCCCGACAAAAAACCGGCCTGTCCTGAATTTTCTCAGGAGGGTGCGGAAGGATTGTGGGGGGAAGGATTTTTTTGTCTTGATTTTATTGTACTTTTTCATCAAGGAAAAAGTACAATAAAAATATGTTAAAATACAAAAAATAACCTTTAAATCATAATTATCCATTAATAAATGAGATGTTTATTTTCCCAGATAATGCAAAAATCGATCGTCATCCAAATCTCTGCGTTTAAAAAAGCCTCTTTGTATTGGATTGGGCATAACTGGAACCTAAAAAATATGGTAAAAAATTTAAATACGTCAAAAAAATGATCTACAGGTCTTATTTGGTTTTATCCTCACCCTTTTTCCCTTCTTTTTTAAATTTCTTCTTTTTACCAGATTTCTTTTTGGTTTTATCGAAATAGACCCCGTCCGTTTCCATATCGGAGATGCTGCGTTGTATGGTCTTCCTTAGTTCCTCCCTGTCTTTCCTGGGAATTTTATCGTCTTCAAATAGGGAACTCAACACGTTGAACAGGGCAGCCCTGCTGGGGCCGGTAGCCTTTTCATATTCCCAAGGTTCTTCCTCCATTTTGCCAAATTCCTGCACAGAGGTGACGATAAATACCACAAAGGATACTACCACTACCATTGTCAATATGATTACGTCTAAGTTTTCCATTTTACCTTTTCATGTTAAATATGATCAAAAAGCCCAGTATGGTCGGGCACCATAAACCAATGAAAATGGCTTTTAGAGGTTCATTTGCAATGAGAAAGTAGTATTCTGATACCCCGATCAGAATGACCACCAATACCATAAGTACAATCTCTGACTTTTTAAACTTCTTCATGAATTTTATTATTGCTTAACAAATGTGTGGCTTAACTGACCGGCTTGGGAACAAAATCAATGAGCCCCAATGCCGCAAATGAATTTATCCGTATATCGGAATAATTACCTGAATAGTATTAACCACTGAATGGGCATAAAGTTTTTTCTGCAAAAGATGATAGTGCTCTCAAAATGGACTCGCAAAGAGAATGAGAAGTGAAGGTTTGGATCTGTACCATTTTATTCGGCAGGTCAAAAATTAAAACAAAACCCCTGTAGAAGCAAAAGACCGCCTGCAGGCATGGGAAGCGATTCATGGATTTTAAAAAATACGCTGAGCGTATCGTATCCCCTACTGACCTTGTTGTACTTTTTTCCTACCTTAAAGGATCGAATAAATATCCCATCAACCAAAAAAAGACTGCAATGAACACGCTTAAACTTGACCTGCTAATTTCAAGAGAAAACGACAACTTTAAGGGCAGCCTATCCTACAAAAACAACCCCCTTACCCAAACTGCACCCAGTATTCCGGAGCTGGAAACACAAATTAAAAAATTGTTGTGGGAATTTGAAAGCCTGGACTCGGAGACTGTCGAATTCAACCATTACTACCAATGTCCTGCTTTTTTCAGCGAATTTGCTGTACTGAACAAAGAGCAACTGGCCGCACTCTCGGAGATCAGCAGCTCCCAACTTGAGGCCTTTTCTTCCGGCACGAAAAAACCCAGCCCGGCTGAGACCGAAAGGATAGAAAGGGCCTTAAAAGAGTTGGCTTACCGATTGCTGAAAACATCCCTGGTGCTTTCCTGATCGGGAAAACAGGGCAGGCTTTGGGTAATTCCCCTACTATCTGCTGGGTAAGAGTACCAACGACTTTTTTAGATGATACCGTCAGGAGGTCAAAAAAAGTACAATCATGAGGCAATGAACTTATATCCGAACGTTGAACGTAATCCTGCACAAATAGGAGATTCTGAACCGTTTCAACGCTTAGCATAGCAATAAAAATTCGAAAACCCAGACACTTTATTGATAGCAGAAATCAGCAAGTATTGCGGAGAAAGTTGTATCTATTGGACTCAATTGCCATATAGCTCCAGGCAATGGGATTATCCAGCGCTATTGGTTTCAGCTAAACAATTGGGTTCTTAGACATTGAATGTCAGTCATTTCTTTATAATGCGCGTAAATTTTGGCTAAAGCCGGGGGATATTAACTCCAATTTCAAGGAATGGGCTAAAGCCACATTCCTATTGAAGTGAACCACGGAAGATAGTTGTTGATCGTTTACTAAAAAATTTATTTTTTGGGTTACCCTAACTTTACAGCCTTTCCATTTATTCTCCCAGGAACCCATAATGGCATCAACTTAATAATTCTTGTTACCTCGTTTACCAAAAATTGCGAAGGATCATTAATAATTTCAACATTAGAAATAGATCCATCTTCATTTACTACTATTTGAAAATAAACTGGGAAGCCACGTTCATGCCTTTTTGGAATATCAAACTTCGAAATTTTCTCATAAAACTTCACTTGCTTTTGCTCACCTCCTTTGAATCTAGGAGGTGTGTCTACTATCAGAAAAACATTATTATCACCCTGGCTATTGGAAGTGATTTCTATGATCCGCTCTTCCTGTGCATAGCTGCACATAGGCAATAATAAAAACATTAATATAATCCTCATGAACCTTAAATTTTAAACCTATTGATCCATTTTATTTTATCGTTTACGGATTTTGACACTGTAGCATAAAAGGATACAGGAATTGCTATTAATCCAGGGATTAACCACCAAATATTAATACCGAAGTAATCTTTAAGAAACACAAGGCTAGCTATGGTTTTACACAGAATTATCTAAAACACCTATCCTTCGATACAATATTATAGTATCTGACATTTTGAAAGCCTTCTTTCTTTGCAAAAAACAGAATGGACAGCGTAATGGTTTTGCGCATAAAAAAAATACCAAATGATCTTTTTTATTTTATTTCTACCAAGTAGGAAACCTTGACTTTCTCCCCTTTATGCTTCCCCGGTTCAAAAAGCGGCATGCTTTCCACTATATCTCTTAAATTACTTTCAGTTGTGTCATCTGCCATTAATATTTCTTCCACAAATGCTTTGCCCTGCTCATCAATTATAAGATAAATTGCCATACGACCGGAAATTTCCCGTTGAATTTTTAATAACTCTTTTTTCAAAAACACAGGAACCAAACTGTCATTTTCCATATAATATGTTGCTCCTTTGAATAATGGCTTTTGGTCAATAACATAATATTGATACAGCTTTTCTTTTGTAGGTTCAATAGGAATATATGCCTCTGAACCATTCTGCCTAAATGCTATCTGCTTCAATTTAGAACTTCTGGGTTTTTTCACATTCAAACTGATTAGTACCGAATCTCCCGCGTTCAGCCTTATTCCAGTATGCCTAATTGTTATTGTGTCTAGATTACCCTCATTCTCAAAACTGATTTGCGCCACATCAGTAAACCCAAACCCCCGAGGCCCGGGAACCACATGACTCTCAATAACTATCCCCTTTTTATCCAAATACTCGTTTGAACAGCCTAAAAAAGGAATGCAAAAAATGAATATGATTAGTACCCTTATCATTTTTTATAAAATGAAGATTTATAATAATCAGCAGCAGCTCTTTTTTGCCAACCTGTTCCACTGTACTTCCCAGTATTTGCTTTTAAGAAGGCTTTCCAACCTGAATTCGAATTAGTCAATGCACTAACTCCTTGCGATCCAGTTGCTCCGACCGTACGAGAAAAATACCGTGAACCTCCGACAATGAATGGCTTACCTGTAGGGTTAGGATCTGCGAGTGTTAATCCCATCTCAATTGCAGACCCCATCATCCTAAGCCTACTTGTTAAATATCCGAACCTCATCTCATCATCTCTAGATGAAATTGGCTGTGCTTTGCCTTCCTTTTCAGCCTTGTCTATAAAACTCCCAAATACATTGTCCGTTTTCCTGTATTCGTTTCTTAATTGGAAATCAGTCAAAGAATATTGGTAACCATTTTTCCTGTTATATGATTTATCATCGAACTGGGCATCGAAACTCGTTAATACCACACTTTCCCTCAGCCTATAGACATGTACTTCGCTGCCTGAAACACTACCACGGCCCAACCTTTCGGCCTTGCTATTAACCACATTCACAAATTGAAACTCGTCGCCACCTAAATCACTTACCCATTCAATTTCTCCCGTATTAACATAGTAATTATACTCATCCAACATCCCATCAGGATCGATCCTGTTCAGCGGATTGTTCTGCACATAGTTGTAGGGAGAAAGCCAATCTCTCTCGCTGGCCATGGGATCCACGGTCATCCATCTTCCCAACACAGGATCATATTGTCTAGCTCCAAAATCATATAGATTAAGATTATGGTCATAGAGAAGCTCCTTCCCATTATATAGATACCTGTTCTCCTTCACCCCCTCTCGCTGATATCCCAGACCGGCCAACTCCAAACCCCAGGGATCATAGTGGGTTTCCTGAATGACGGGAGAAAGGGTCGTCTCCACCGTGAAATCATCAAACCAGACATTTTCTGCCGTTTCGTTCACCAGAAAGGCTTCCATATAACCTTCCTGACTAATATACAGCTCTTTTTCCAGTTTTTCATGCCCGTTGGCTGCTTTTTTACTGAGCAGCTCCTTGCCGCTTTCATAAAGTTTTCCCTGCTTATCGTACAAAGCATACATCATATAGGCCTCAGGGGCGGCTTTTTGTTGCAGGTCTCTGATCACCAAATCGACCAATTGTAAAATCCCCAAACCCGTTGGCACCGAATTGGAAATGCCTATTTCCCCCAAATCTGCGATCAATCCTTCCCTGATACCGGCTTTTATAAAATCCTCCGGCCGAACGCTGGGTTTCACAGGAGCCTCGTATTTGGCCTGTGCGGAGAGCATGATAAGGCTTCCCATGCCCACTTCCTGCCGGCGGGACGGACCCAGCAGCCTGCCCCGTCCTGCATTCAGCCAGGCAACCTGGGTTCCTCCGGGAGTCGTATTGTGTTCCGGACCCAGCTGCCTGCTGGGCGCAATCTGACCAAAGGCTTCGGCTTCCTTTTTGGCATTGGCCATTTCCATGGTGGCAGTAACCCTTTCGGTTTGAGGTGAACGAAGCACTTGCCGGACATTGCCCAGGTGATCCCTGAGGAAAAATTCATAATTGGCCTTTCCCGATTCAAATACCACCCGGCCCTCCTCATGCAGCAGGTGGTCAAGCCGGCCATCCAGGAAAACAAAATCCCCTATATATTGCATTTCCTTTACCTGCTTTCCATTTCGGTAAGCAACTTGTCGACGCTTGCTGCCTGAAGCATCGTAAGCAAACTTCAATCGATCTCCATTGGAAAAGGCAAACTCCTCCGGCAGGTTCAATAGGTTATAGGTCATAACGGAAAGACCTTTGTCCTGATTGGTTTGCTGGTTGCCATTGGCATCATACTTGTACTTTCCGGGAGAATGGTTGGGTTTGAAATCGGCCGATAAATGGGCAATGCCGGACTGACCATCCTTGACACGGGTCAGTCGGTTGCCATATTCACCCAGGCTGGAACTGCTTTCGTATTGGTATTTCAGATCATCCACCAATCCATATTTTTTTTCGGTAAGGGCACCCCTTCTTTTCAGGGTTTTGATATTGCCATTGGCATCATAGCTGATCTGATCCAGGGAATACCGATTATTTTCCCCAGGCGAGGTGGCTACATTATAATCGGCCTGAAGCAGTCTGCCAGGCTTATCGTAGTGGTAATCGTACTGCCGGAATGTCCCGTCCAAACCAGACCATTTGGAACCCATAATGTTGCCGTCCCATCTTTTACCGCTTTCCTGATAGGACAGGCTCTGGGAAAAAAGGCCCGGAGAAGAACTTCCTATTTCTGCTAACCAGCCCCGGATAGTGTATCTGAAATCCTGACCAGCATCGGGAATGGCAGGGAAATGTACTCCCGATTTTCTACCCAGTTCATCGTAGCTATAACTTGCGAGGGTAACGGTAGCACCATTATCGATCTGCTGGCTAATACTGGAAAGCAGACCGGCGTGGTTATAGTAATACATCTTCCGTATCGTCATATTAACCGGATGAATCAATTCCGAAAGCGTTTCCGTCACCTGACCTTCAAAATTGTACCGGCTGGAGCGCCTGATGGTAGCCCCCAAAGGATGCTCTTCCAGGGATTGTATTTCCCGACCTTTTTCGTCATAAAAATAGGTACTGGTAGTATACCTGCCACTTTCCAGGTCTTTGATTTTCTTTACCGTCAACAACCCTGTGGTCCGGGAGGAAGGGGAAGGGGGGTAACCAGGTGCCTGTTTGTATCTTCCTGCAGGTGTATTTTCATAACTGTCATAGTAGCTCAAAGTAAGGATTTCACCTTCTTCTCTTGGGAAAATATCACTTTCCGCTTTTTCCACTTCAGCAATGCTGCCGGAAAAACTGCTATTTCCGGTGGCTCTAAAATGGAAGCCGGGGCGCAGGGTAATGCTTTCTGAGGCCAGTAATGTCTCATGTCCACTGAATCTGGAGGAAATGTCGGTTTTAATGCTGCCTGCTGCCCGATTATTTTTAACAGGTATTACCTGGTGCTGCTTGTCAAGTTCCTGCTGTAGCTCCGATCGACTTCTGCTGTCGGCGGTCAGACCGGTTTTCACAGGCCGGTCAAAAGCATCGTACAGGGTGTACTGCCAGTTGCCCTTTTTTCTGAGTTCTCCATCCTGAAAACCCACCTGCCTGTCCAACCTGTCATACAGCAGGTATTCAACGGCTTTTCCGGGAAGTTTTTTCTCCACCATTCTCTTCTTACCATCATACCGGTACCGAAAATACTGGGCATTGGCAAGGGTAGGATCGGTGGACAATTCCCAGCCTTTGGTATGTAGAATCTCAATAGCTTTTGGAGGTATGACCACTCTGAGATCGCCAAAATCATCGAAAACGTAATAAGTGCTAAGCCAGCCGGTGTGCCCTCCGGATTCGTTGCTGGCAGTAAGCTGGGTCTTCTTTAAAATCTCCCTGCCCTGCTCATCCATAAAGGTAAGGGTACGCAGGTTGTCTTCGTTGTCGGTAATCTCCACCCACAAACTGCCCGCAGGCCATTCTCCCCGGAGTTCCGGAAGGCCCTGTTCGTTCACCTCAAACCACTTTACCTCATCCTGTACCGTATTGGATCTTCGGCTAAACTTTAATTCCTTTCCAGTTCCCATCTTCCAGTCCTTTCCGGGAGCTGCTTTCTTAGCCATTCTATTCAAGGGTGAGGATTCAAATGCAATTTCCTGATAGGAAAAAGAGTCTCCAAAGGCCTGTTGGTAAAATTCCCTTTGAAGGTCAACCGCATTTTCCCTGAAAAGTCCCGTTTCCTGTCCGCCATGCGGGAAAGGAAGGAATTCCAGGGCCTGCCTGCCCAACTCATCATAAACCATGGGAGTTATGATATCCTGACCTTTTGAATTTGCCTGTACGTTTACCAGCTGTTTGGTCCTCCCGATACCGTCATAATAGGTATTGGTTTGATAGACCGATTCTCCTAAATTTTCAAGTAAGGCTGCCGCGGATTTTATGGGTTTTCTCGCCTGATAAGTGGTGAATCGGTTCTGATTTTCGGAAAGTACCTTCACCCGAACCGGGATTTTTTGTGTGATACAGCCTGTCTCCTTGTGCTGGTAAGCCAGGTAATAGGTTTTGCTCTTGGTCAGCAGGGGCGTGAGAAACTTCCTGCTAGCTGAAAGTTGGCTTGTCTGGTCTGAATCAAACCAACGATAGGCAAAGCCCTCAGGAGCTGGATTGGCTTCCAACCTGGCCCTGCCTTTTCGGATTACTGTAACCTCAGGTGCTGAGGGGCTGATCTGAGGACAAATACTCCGGCTTTTGACCGTTATGGTCTTGCTGTCGTAAAAATAACTGCCAAATTCACTGTAACCATAAAAAACTTCATGGTCTCCCGCTTTTTCGAAGGTCAACCGGAGACCGGAAATATCGGAATGTACGGGCTGTCCGCCGCTATGCATCCAATTATAACTGCCATTTAGCGGACCATTCAACCGGTACCCTTCGGTATGAAAGTCCACCGTAAAGACAGCCTCCTCACCGATTTCTACTGAAGCAGGACCGGAAATTTTAACAGTGGTTATGTTCACCTGTGCAAAAAGGGAACCGATCGAAAACGAAAGTAAAACGGGAAAAAGTATTTTCATGGCACTTCTCTTTTGAGGTAAAGGGTATGCAATACATTTTCCGTATTTTCACCGGAAACCAGCTTCAGGCTCTCCGTCTGAAATGAAACCGTATATTTTTTATCCTGCCCGTTCTCTAGCGACAGGCTCAAATTATCCGGAAACTCAAATTTCCAGGTTCCTACTAACACATGGGATTTGCCACTCAATAGCCAATAGGCCTCAAATCCACCATCGGGATAAAAAATATATTTCCTTGTTTTCAGTGATGCCAGGAACATTTCCCGGACAGGTCCGGGCATAGCTGTAAATTTGCTGTCCGGAAGTTTTTTAATTTCCTGCATTTGCCGCTTAAGGTCAAGTTCCCATACACCCGAGAGGTCCACCTGGCTTGCCGTTTTCTGGGCAAAACCAAAAACAGGGGATAGAAGTAAAAACAATAGGTATATTGATTTCATCAGTTTTTCAGGGTATCATGTAAGCATATTCATGTAGTGTTGTCAAAAAACCATCCTGATCCCGGACAGCTGCCAGCCTGCCAAAAGCGTCATACTCATAATATTTGGCCGCATTCCTGATATCGATGACACTGGTCAGGCCTCTTAAAGGCGCATGGGTAAAAGTGGTCATCTGCGCTTCTGCCGGATGAAGTCTGAGATCATCAATGTAGATACCACCTCCCTTTATGGTAACAGCGGGCTGGGTAACTGTTCTTTCTATCAGCTTCCATTGGGTATTCAGGGTCTCTATCCGCCCCATAAATAACCATTTCTGGGTCCCTGATTCGCCTTTTGCCCAAAAGCTTAATTTGAAGGCATTGTTGTCGTCAGCTCCGGCTGCGGTAGCAGATACCTGTCCGCTGGACAACAAATAAGCCTTTTTACCGGCTTTGGCAGCGCCTTCCTTCGGTACTAATCCATCCCCTGAATAGGTCCATCCTCCCTTCTCTTTTCCTTCAAAAGAAGAAAAAGCAACCTGCGTCCATGGCGCATTTTCTACTATAGCAACAGGTAAAGCGCCGGCATAACCATAGAGAAAGGCGGCAGGCGGGCCTGCTATCCTTGTCATTTGAACCAGGTTTCCGGATTGATCGTATTGATCCAACCTCAACCCAGGTCGGTAGTGCTGGTCCATGAGCAAATTTCCTGAGGCATCAAAATTCCCTGGTGAATACGTAGTCAATTCCAGCGGGCGGGCTGTTTCCAGAAAATGGATAAGGCTTTTATGGTATTTGCCGGATCCCGGATATATTTCTTTGTAGGTATTGATCCGTCCTGAGACAATTCTTTCACTTCCCTGATCTCCTTCTTTGACTATGGTGTAGGTTTCTATGGGGACATGCAATCTATTTTGTTGATACATTTGATCGTAAATAAAGGCCTGCCCAGTTGAGTTTTTGCCTCCATTAAGAAAGTCGGTAACATACCTATTTTCCTGGATGGTAGAACGGGGGCTGCCATCTACCCGGCTTTCCTCTCTGGTTACCTGTAAAAATTCAGGATGGTATTCTATATTGGTAAGCCTGGTAAAATCCTTTAATCCTGGAGAACGCAGCCTTTCCTCTATTCCGGACTGCTTATAAATCCCGGTGGTTTGTTTCTGTGTTGTAACAATGTATTCATAGGCATCGTAATGAATATTGTTTTCCATACACAGCTCAAAATAGGGGTATCCTAATTTGCCATTTTGATAAACATATTGAAAAACGCCTTGCCCCACCGCTTGCTCATCTTCCCTGAAATTTTCATACTGAATCGAGGTTTGTGCCAAAATTTCATCCTTGCTGTTGTAAACAGTTTTGCGGGTCAATTTCCCCCTGGCCCAGGCCATGGAATTGATAAATGGCTTCGTGGAAGTACCAAAAGGATATCCAATCACCTTATCTGGAATATGTAACTTGTTATCAAACTCGTAAACCGTCTTGCCATTATTCCCGTTTCCGCTTTCATATTCCGTTACAATGGGATACACCACAGGGCACTCTTCATAGCCCCTGCCTGTCAGGGCACTGGAAAAATACATCCTGCTCCTGTAGCGAAGGGAGGATGTCTGTGTCCCTGTTTTAAAGTATCTGGTGTTTGAATAGAGAAACTCATCCAAGATAAAATTTCTGTAGCCTGCCCCAGGACCATTTCCTCCATACACATAGTTTGTGACCAGGGTTTCGGAACCGGTATTTCTCCTGATTGCTTTTATCCTGAGCCCTCCGGCAAAGTGTGCTTTATCCAGAATTCGGTATTTATGCGGCTCAAACTCAAACTCCGCATTGCCCCCGGTAGGATAGGTAATTCTTTTCAAGATCCCTTCTTTCAGGTAGGTGGTATCGGTATTTCTATCCGCTGTTCCAAAAGCAATGGTAAACCCGGTGGTCAAATCCACCTCGGTTGGGGGGATAAGGTTAGCATTGGCCTTGTTGTTGAAATAACCAAAATTATCAATCCTGAAGCTGTTATTGGGCTTATCCCAGGAAAAGTAATTTGTAAAATAATCAAATTTATGGCTACCGACGAGGGTATTTACCCCATCTTTTATCCGAAGTGCATCCAGCTTCAACCTGTAATTTTGGCTGCGCCTACGGTCCTGGAAATATTGGTCCAGATCAAATTCGTATTGTTTAATCAACTGATAATTTTCACCGGTCTTTTCATAAACTTCTATACGGTCCAGGTGATTGAGCCCGGGTTGGTCCAGTCTTTTGGAGCCCAAAACAAACTTAACCATGCCCGTTTTGAATCTGATTTCGGACAGCCCCAGCTGGGTAGATGAAGTACTGGTGTACACGGTAGCAATATTGGTATCCATTTGGGGGCAATCCAATTCATTGTTTGGCAAAAACATACAGTCATCCAATAGGGTCATGCTATTGCTGACTCCCTGCTGGTAGGATTTACCCACATTCTGGTAGGAAAAATTGATGAAATCATCTGTGTCAGGAGACCGCATTTCCATCAAATACCAGGTGGCAACATGCCCTTCTGAACCACCTGAAGTGATAAATTCCGTAGCGCGGTCATCCTTGCTATTTTTACCAAACAGGTATACAATGCCATTTTCGTCCAAAATTTCAAATTGATCCAGTCTTTTGGTATGAAATATTTTCAAAGGCAAATTTGGAATTAGATAAGGTGCTGCCCCAGCCTGCCTCAGGTAGAACTTTCCGCTCTGACCGGGAAACTGATAGGAAAAGAGATCTGCCTCCCGGTCTATGATATCGACTGACATCTTTTTATACTCGTAATCGTTGCAGTCCGGACTGTTGGGAATAGTGTAATCATTGATATTGCGGAGAAAACTATTTTCATCAGGCTTATTATTTACATTGCGGGAAATAAATCCCCCTCCCATCACAGACCAGCCCAAGCCTACCCAACTGGCCTGGTCTGTGTATTTGATCCCTGAAGCATGGTAGCTCAACCTAACAGGTACTTTTAATGGGCCGCTATTGATTTCAAAAATAGGTATGGAAATATCCGGCAGCCCTGTGTACAGGTTGACAGGGTAATTTCCGAATTTTTCCATAGCTGCTACGTTTGGAGTTTTTTGCCGGAATTTCGGGTTTAGTTCATGCATGACCTCTCCTGGTCCCTGCGCCCTGAGTTGGCAGCAGATGGTGACACAAAAAATCACCATAACCCACGAATTGCGATTCATAGTTGATCGATTTAAGTGAAAGTATAAATTGGTCAATGCAGGCAAAATACCCGCCTGCATGCAATACCTGAAACAGGAAACGTCAACCGATAAGCAATACTGAAATATCAGTAGGGATCAGATGAAAAACTTCACCTATCGGCAGTAATCCGGAATAGTTGGTTTTGATTGTCCGGATTAGGGAAAATAAAATTGTAATTTAAAAGAAATTGAAAAACTTTCATGACCCTGGTTCAACCTCCTCGGATCAAAAAAGACCTGATGCCTCTTAGGAATAATCTTTTCCCTACCCTAGGATAGGTAGATCATTTTCGACGATTAAATTAATAAAAAAATAGAAATTACCAAATTAATTTTAGCATTTTTAATTGACAGGGGAGCATTAAGTTTTATCGAATTACAACTTTCAGTATAAAATCTTTAGCCGCATTTCCCGGTGTTTTTAAGCCATTGAAGCAGCCACTGAATTTTGGAGCTGAGTTTTAATAATTTCAAGTAAATAAAATATCAATTGTCCTGTGCGGCAAAAACCCTGCGCAGGAGGGCTGTAGTCCTTTCTGCCGGGTTCTCCCGGATGGCCCTTTCTTCCTTTGCTATCAGTTCAAAAAGTCCGGAAATGGCCATGTTGGTAACATAAGCATTGAGATCCGGATCCAGTTTTCTCGCAGTAGTGGGAAATCCATTATAGGTATTCACCAGATCTCCGTAATACCTGGTCGCGCCGACCTGATCCAGGGCTTCCTGAACATGTGGAGCAAATAAAACTTTTAACCTATCAGTGGAAGTCCTTTGCAAATACTGGGTAGCGGCATCCTGCTCCCCCTTTAGTATATTCCAGGCATCCTGAACAGTGAGCTGCTTTATGGCATCAATAAAAATGGGTTTGGCCTCTTTGGCTGCATTTTCAGCTCCTCGGTTGATGGTCAGCAGGACCCGATCAACCTCAGACCCCAATCCAATTCGTCTCAAGGTCGTTTCTACTCGCTGTACATCTTCCGGAAGGGCTATCCGGATCAGGTCATTTTTGAAAAACCCATTCTCTCTTGATGCCTGATCTGCACCTGTGGAAATACCCTTGATAAGGACTTCCTTCAGACCATTGCTTACATCCTGTTCCGTCAAAGTCGCCTCCGTGGCCCCTTGAATAAAGCGGTTGACTTCGGATGCGGTACACCCGGTAATCAAAATGGTTACGAAGAAAACGTAGACAATCTTTAAAATTTTCATTCGGTACATATTTATTTTTCCTTCTAAAAATTTACGATGGGCATCTTTCATGCGTACGTATCATTTCTTTTAATAATAAACATACAATCATTGAGCCATGTTATAAAAATCTCATTCCCCACTTAGTTCCTTCAGTAATAATTGTTGGCCTTTCTCACTCAGATGACCATGATCGATGTAATTGGAAAGGTCTCCGGTAAAAAAAGAAAAATCGCTGCGATTAAAATTTTCAAAAGTGATCAGGGGATTATTGGCGGAATAGGTCAATTTCACTTGCTCCCAATATTGTGAAAACGATCCCTTGTGATCCTCATAGATGGGCAAGGGGACGGGATGAAAATAAACCTTGGTTTGAATTTCGTTGGCCTCCAACATTCGCCACAACTCTTTTAGTGAGGCTTCTGGAATGGGGGCTATCTCAAAATCTTCGGAATGAAGCTTGGCTTTCTCTTCCTCAATTTTGGCCTCGACATCAGGTCCTTTAAATAGCGGTTCAAATTTATTTGTTCCATTTATCAGGTATTGGTCTGAGGGGTACTTGTTAGGAGCCAAATTCAACCACCTAATCAAGGCAAATCCATATACGCGGAGCAAATGCACAGATCCAAAGGCAGTCCAGTAGGTCTTTGTATTCATAAATAGGCTGCCTTCCATTTCATTACTTTGGGTCATGTAAGGATGGATACATACCCAGGCCCGCTTAATCTGATGTTTAGACGCCAACATCCTATCAAGCAGGGGTATCATCGTTTGAACCCTGGCTCCCATCAGGCTGGCATTGTAATAGCGTATCTCTTTTACAGGTTCAGGGTTGATATTCGCAGAAAGAGAGGGCCCAAGAATCACCCCATCAAAATTTTCCGGTATGTATCGGAACGCCATCAGGTATTTGGATATCCGCTCTTCCCCATATACCCGGATATTTTTTTTGAAACCAAAAACGCCAAAAATATCCAGACCAATATTCAATAACATCAACCCCACCGCCGTCAGGAAACAGACGAAAATGACACGTTTAAAATACTGGTTAAAATACTTATTCATAGATAATTAGAAATCGAAATATAGAAAATCATTTTGAACAATTGAGTTCAGAAAAATCAGGTTTAAAACAAATAGTAAGACGGTCATCAACCCGTACTTAAAGGTTGGCTTAATCTGATTGCCAAGTTGCATATCATTTGGCAAAAAAAGAAGTAAAACTCCTGCAGCCCAAATGGGTGAATTGTAAAGGTTACTGACCAGGTAAAAATCTGACGTGGCCGTTTTTGAAAAATAGAACATGGCGTCCAACAGGCCTGTGGCATCCTCAAGATTTTCTGCCCTAAAAAATACCCATGTAATGTTTACGAATAAAAAGGTAATTAAAATGGAAGGTATTTTTGGTATCTCGAATCCTGAATTTTTCCAATACCGATGAATTACCAATGCCACTCCGTGCAAAAAGCCCCAGATAATAAATGTCCATCCGGCGCCGTGCCAAATCCCTCCCAGGAGAAAGGTTACCATCAAATTCATATCCGTTCTTCCCGAACTCACTTTATTTCCTCCCAGGGGAATGTATATGTAATCCCTCAAAAACCTGCTTAAGGAAATGTGCCAATTCCTCCAGAATTCCTGAATAGTTGCAGAGCGGTACGGAGAGTTGAAGTTTTGAGGCAGTTGAATATTTAACAGTAACCCTAGTCCTATGGCCATGGAAGAATAACCACTAAAGTCAAAATACAATTGCAGGGAATAGGCCAGGGAAGTGATCCAGGCTTCCTGACTCCCAAGCAATTCAATGTTGGCATACCCGTTATTTGCTATTATCCCAAAAGTATCCGCCAAAACGATTTTTTTTGCCAACCCCATCATTAATATAAAAAAACCCCTGGAAAGATTCTGATAATTGATTTGTGTTAGTAGCGGATTTCGGATCTGAGGCATCACTTCCTTGTGATGCACGATGGGACCAGCAATAAGTTGGGGGAAAAAAGAAACAAATAATCCGTAGGAAAAGAAATTGGTCCTCGCCACGATTCCTTTACATGAATCTACCAAATAGGCTATTTGCTGAAACGTATAAAAAGAAATCCCTAAGGGCAGTGCCCAGTTAAGATATGAAACGGAGGTATCGGAAATCACATTGACATTATAGATCAGGAAATCTGCGTATTTGTAAAAAAACAGGATCAGAAGATTAAAGGTTATTCCGACCACCAAAAACGGCTTCTTTCCTTTTGCTACCTCCTTGCTAATGAAAAAATTAAAAACGATCGAGAGACCGATGAGAATCAAGTACAGAGGCTTCCACCATCCGTAAAAAAATAGTGAACAAAGAAACAACCAACGAATAATAACAGAAAGGTTCACTTTGGGTCCTAACCCATAGAATCCCAAAAGAACAATTGGCAAAAAAACGAAAAGGAATAGAAAAGAATTGAAGAGCATGACCAAAAATGCTTTAAAAAATCAAAGGTACACATGTTTCAATTTTTTTGGTGCAAAACCAAAATTTATCCTACCAACGTCGGGGATAAGCATCTCCTTTTTTTGGCTACCAGGCACTTAAAAAATTTGATGAGGGGAAAGACTGCCGTAACTCGCAGTTAATAAATTTTAATCGAATCATTTGACATAAATTTTCTTTATCTTGAGATAAATTTTCTACTAACAGCTGATAATATACCACCTGATGACGCTCATTTATGCCATCTTTCAGGAAATACCTAACGATATCGGTCTGCTTTTCTCTTTCGAAAAGTTAAACGTGATGCATGAATTAGTTATAAACTACCCTTTTTAATTTTATCCTATGCAACTATCCTTTCAACATTTGTTCTTTACCCTGGCCTTTGCCGTGCTGGTCGTTGCCATTATGGTGGTGGCCAAATCCATTCTTATTCCTTTGGGTCTGGCTTTATTACTGGCTTTCATTTTGCATCCCCTACATAAAAGGCTGAAGCAAAAGAGGATCGGTAACATCGGCGCTGCCATCCTGGTACTGCTATCATTCTTTCTGGTACTGATAGGCATTTTGACTTTTTTCTCCACAGAAATCCTTTCACTATCTGACCAATTGACCGATTTTGGGGACAAATTGATGTCTATTTTCACCGATTCGGTGGTGTTTGTGAATGAGAACCTGAGTTTTCTGGGCAATTTCGATAAGGATCAATTATTGGAAGACGGAAAAGCCTGGATCAAAGATGGGGCAGCAAGCCTGTTGGGGAAAACCTTCAGCAATACAGCCAATATTCTTACAGGGCTTTTTACGGTGATCATTTATACCTTTTTGTTCCTTATTTATAAAGAAGGGCTAGTGAGTGCTTTCATGCGATTTGCGCCGGAAGAAAAGGAGCCTCAATTTTTAAAAATGCTTAAAAAAATTCAGAATGTGGGTCAAAAATACCTTTCGGGCATGCTCACCTTGATTTTGATCCTTGGACTTGCCAATAGTACCGGATTATGGATCATCGGACTGGATAGTCCCTTTTTGTTTGGATTCCTGGCGGCGACCCTTTCCATTATTCCCTATATCGGCACCACCCTTGGAGCAAGTATTCCGGTGCTTTACGCTTTCATGTCAAAAGATGAACTTTGGGTGCCTATTGCAGTAGCGGGAATGTTTTGGCTGATTCAGGTCATAGAAAGCAACTTTCTGAGTCCTAAGATAGTGGGGAACAGTGTAAACGTCAATGCATTTGCCGCCATCCTCAGTCTGATAATCGGAGCCTCGGTTTGGGGTGTTGCCGGTATGGTCTTGTTCTTGCCTTTCGCTGCAATGTTAAAAGTAATCTGCGAGAATTATATCCCACTCCAGCCACTGGCCTTATTGATAGGAGATGACCATTTCAATGACAAAAGCGATAGCTCACCTTCATGGATCGATAAAATCCTAGGTAGAATTTAATGGAAAATTAAAAAACATTAAAATATATAAATCAAATTACCCAATGAATTTACCACAGCTCTCAGTTGTAATGCCTGTCTATAATGGTGAGAAATACCTGGAGGAAGCCATTAATAGCGTTTTGAATCAGACCTTTACCGATTATGAATTGTTGATCATAGATGATGGGTCAACGGATTCTTCGATTGAAATTATAAAATCCATAAATGATAGTAGGATCAGGTTAATAAAAAATGAAACAAATAAGGGGGTGGCCTATACGAGGAACGTCGGGCTGAAGGAAGCAAAGGGGGAATACTTGGCATGGATGGACTGTGATGACCTCATAGAACCGGATAGGTTTGAAATTCAACTTAAATACTTAAAAGAAAATGCAGAAATAGGGATTTGTGGAACAGCCTTGAAACGATTTGGTGAAGGAAAACCGCGGGTCTCAAGAGAATTTTCTGACCCTGAAATGATAAAGGCAGCACTGCTATTTTATCCCGCAATTCGACCAGCCACTGCTATGTATCGAATGGAAATGATAAGAAAAGCAAAACTCTCTTATGATACAAGACTTGCAGTAGCTGAAGATTATGACTTTTACTTGCAGGCTAGTTTTCATTTTCCAATTAAAAATATCGATCCGGTACTTTATCATTATAGAGCTTCAGAAAAAAGTATCATGAAAGTATATTCTGAACGTAAACAACAACTGTTTGAATTTCACAAAATTATATATTCAAAAGCTTTTGAAAAAATGGGTATTTTAAAGCAGGAAAAAAATTATAAATTACATTATGGCTGCGCTTCTACACAACTAATATCGTCTTATACAGAATTAACTGAAATTTATAATTGGCTTCTATACCTAAAAGAAAGGAACAAAAAAGTTGAGCTTTACAGCAAAAACTCATTTAATAAAGTACTGGCATCAATATTCTTTTTTGTCTGCAAAAAATCATCTCAAATTGGTCCTAAAACCTTCTTTTTTTATTTAAAGAATAAAAATTCTTTCCCGTCTAATGAACCCCATCCAACAGTTAAATTACTTATACGTTGTTTACTTTTCTATAAAAAGTTTTAAAATATAATAATTGGAACATGTATTATTGAATAAGATACTATATGTAATTTTATAGGAACAAGGTGAATTTGACTTGGACAACAGTTTTGCTATTCATTATACAAAAATGCTTTAGGGTTACCATTCAGCCGGTTTTTAGACCTGCTTACCTGAAAATCAAATCAGTACCCTAAAGTCATAGACAGAATATAATCAAGTTATGATAGGAGAAGCTCCAGCTTTGAATACCAATATTCAGGAATATAATAATACACAAATTGAAAAAATCAAATGCACAATCCTTTACTTCTCAACTAACTGATTTTTAATGGCATTTGAAAAAAATAGGGCAGGCTTAATTATTACATCTTTTTGCTGAGTTAAATAGGATAAAAAATCTTTATATCCCAATAATATTTCCGTGCTAGAATATAGGATCCAGGGATGAAATCCGATCCCAAAAGTATCACCAATTTTCGTCTTATCGTAAAGCGCCTTAAAATATTCAAATACTTCCACTCTGCTTTTTTCTGCGCCATATAATGGCCAGTCATCTCCTACTGTTACCAGGCGAACAATCGGATACTGCTTAAAAAAGGTAAATTTCATGGGTGAGATCTTTTTTCCTTTATACGGTAAATAAATCACATCATAGATGAATTTATTTTTTATAAGGAAATTAAACATTGATATATTCCATTGTCCATTTGGAGAATGAAAACCCTCAACATTTAGTTTATTATTGAATTTTACACTATCAAAGTTAGTGAAATCAGTTTCCATTGTACTTCGATCCATTACCTTTGGAGAAACGTGTGCATAGGTATGCGAACCAACTTCATGTCCTTTTTCTGCAATCTTGGATAGTGTTTCAGGATACTTTTCTATTACTTTCCCTACAGTAAACCAGGTTGTTTTAATTTTCACCTGGTCTAAATGGTCCAGTAAATACTCAATATCTAAATTTGAAATATTTGTTTCGTGACCGCTAAATTCCCTTTCATAATCAAAATAAATAAAACATTTTTTTAATGAACTTTCAGAAGTATCTTCCTTAATTCGAAATAATGAAATCAATTCCAAAAAGCGATAATATATTTTTAGATGTATTTGCCTCAACATAACAGACATTATTTACACTTGGTATTTATTAATCTTTTAAAAAAACTTTCATTACAGCACTTGACAAATAAGGGATTATAATATTTCAAACCTCTGAATAATTAATCTACAAGTTTATATATTTTAAACTAATAACCTTGAAAAGGTTCCCACGGGCTTTATCCTCGTTTTTTATTTATGTCTTATAGTTGGGAAATATCAACAGGATGAAATCGAGCATGACGTAGCCGTCACACATTGGGATGACTAACAACCATGCGAGATTCCATGTGCCCACTAAAGAACAATTATAGACACATGAAATCGAGCCTGCCTACCGCAGGCAGGCATGACGAAATCGTCACACAGTGGGATGATTATTAATCACGCGAAGATTCCCCGTCCGACTTGCTTCATCCGGGCGGGCATCTGACCATTTAAAGACAATTATAAACTGATGAAATATACCTCACAACTTCTCATTTTCCAAAACTTTCAGGAATATACCACAAAATGGCACATTCTCTAGGAATTATTTTTTTTAAAAACACCTTGATACCCTATCCTGTATTGGTTGATGGCCTATTTCACAACCCACCCAAAACCGGTGTATGTATGCATCCAAGTTAATTGACACAAGTTGACGTCCCAAAAAATTCAGGTCAGTCTTTGATGATTCTCAATTTCAATTTTGACCTTATAGCATAAGGAAAATATTTCCAAAAATCAAAGATGAGTGCACTTCCAAATCTATTTTCGATACAAACTCAATTAAATCAATAAAGGTTTTTGGCGGATTATACCTGTCTTAATTAAAAAGCCGAAACAATAATGTTCCGGCCTTTTTATTTCATTAAAATCATCCGTTCAAAATACTCGAATAATGTTACTTTTGTTCCGAAAGAAAGGTAATGAGGGAGGCAAACTCTTCATAAGACAATGCATTGGCCAGGCCTGCAGGCATCATGGAGTTTTCCATTTCAGTCCTTTCTTTGATATTTTCGGTAGGTAGCGTAAAGGCTTGTCCGGCAATGTTCCGGATCACCAGGCGCTCGGCACTTTCCTCAGTCACAAATCCTACGTAAGTTTTGTCATCATTGGTATTGATCATTACGGTAGCAAATCCCTGAGAGATGGAGGCATCCGGTTTCAAAATGGATTCTGCAATCTGTTCCCTGGTCATGATACTGCCGATTTGCCCCATGAAAGGACCTTTCATTTGCTCCCCTTTCTCTATACTGTGGCAAGCCTTACAGCCCTGTTGCTCAAAAATGGCTTTTCCCTGCACCGCCTCACCCTTAATCTCCTGCATGGCCAGCAGGATGTCTTCAATGGAAGACTCCCCTATTTGGCCCTTCTGGTTTTTGATCTTTTCCAAATCTACCTCAGGTTCTTCAAGAACCTCAGTTACCGTATAATCTCCACCAAACTCCATGATTCCCATGCGGTTTTTCTGGTTCAACATGGCTATGAAATCCTTGTCGTTTTGGGTACCATTCTCCCAGAGTTGCTGAAACAAAGATTTGATCTTTGGTGATGCTGACCACATTACGGATTTATAGTATGGACCATGTGTATCTGGCCGGGTACCCCACCACCAGGAACCATCATAAGGTGCTTCCCTGGTGTATAACCTGGCCAATACGGTTAGTATACCATTTTTTAAATCAATCTCCTCCGTTCCTGCTCCGTTGTACCTGGCTATTAATCCAGCAACTGCTTCAGGGGTATGCATGTAGCGCAATGCCCAAAGTGCCAGATCGGAATTACCCGTACCCACTTCCTCTATAATTTCCTTATCAGCCCCCAGATTGACCAAAGCCCTGACAGCCAAATGTGGCAGAATGATCTCAGCGTTGGGTTTGGCATGTGGCCCCTCCTCACCAAATTCGGGTGCCTGGAAAGAACCAGGTACTTCTATCTCCATCAAATGAGGAATGGCGGCTTTATCCCCAATACGACCCAGGGCAATAATCGCCGCTGCCCTGACCCTGGGAGAAGCATCCCCCAAAGCGTCAACAAAGGGCGCTATGGATAATTCACCCAAATAGGCTTTCCTATCTGTAATTGCCCTGAGGGCGTATTCTTTCATGTTCGGATCATCCAATAATTCTTTCAGGTTTTCAAGCCCGTCAACACCCTTGATCTGAGAGTAAGCGTACATGGCCGCAACCCTGGCAAAATCCGGTGCCTGCCTGTCTGTTGCTACCTCCCAGGCCTCTGAAGCCGCATCATCCGTTCCGCGATTCAGCAATTCATGCTGGGCATAAAGTCTGCTGGTTGCGCTGCCTTCAGCCAGCATGTCGGCCAGGTCATCCACATCTGCTAAAGCCAGGTCAGGCATTTCGCTGTACTCCAAAATTTTTGGAACAACCCTTACCACAAAACCCTTTTCTTCACTCCCGGAATAACCTGCCCCATCCCAGGCTGCCATAAACATCCTGCCCGAACCATCGATATCCAGATCGGTAATCTGGGGCAATTTGAAAAATTCTTCCTCCTGTTGCGTGTACGAGGGCCCATCGGCTTTCACCCTGTGAATATACAGTTGGTTTCTTCCCCAATCTGCCATCATGGGCACCTTATTATAAGCTTCCGGCCAACGGTGGTCATCCATAAATAAAGCACCGGTTCCGGATCCACCCCCCACATCCACCAGGGCAGGAATAATTTCCTCGGTGAAATGCTTGAACAATACGGGGTAACCATATTCTCCGGTTTGGATTTGATGGATAAAGCGGATGTTCCATCCCCCGCCATCATTGGTATTTCCCCTGGTAAACATGTTCATGTAGGGATCAATCGCCACATCGTAAATGTTTCTGAGGCCATGGGTATATACCTCCATCTCGGTACCATCAGGACGTACTCTCAGGACGCCACCCCCAAGCATGGTCATTTCGTTGCCTTCCCTGTCTACAGCCCCATGAAATCCAAAATCACCAACGGCAATATAGATCCATCCGTCTATTCCCAATCGTATACCATTAGTGGCGTGGTCGGTTCCTCTTCCCTGTAAAAACTTGGGTGAACTGATATGTTCAATCAAGGGTCTGGAAGGCCCATCAGCCACACCATCATTATTATTATCTTCAAAGACCACCAGATTCATACCGGTGGCAAGGCTATCCTTCTGAGAAAATACAGTATGTAAGACAAATAGTTTATCTCCTAGAGGGATTATCCCCCTGGGATTATCCACTTCTGCATATACCGTGTGTTCGTCGGCCGTACCATCATTGTCAATATCCAGGAGTTTTACAATTCTCCCTTTGCCGGGGGTCTTGCCTAATGAGCCGATGGCATCCACCCCCACGTACACTTCCCCATACGGGGAAACTGCCAGACAAGCCGGGCTGGGTGTTAGCTCAGGGCCAGAAAACGTCTGTACTGCTAACTCTTCAGGCCAGGCCAGTGCCTTACTCAGGGAATCCAGAGACTCGGAAGTAGTGGATTCGATGATTTCTACCTGCTTTTCCGGCTCACAGGCCAAAATAAAAGACACTAAAGATAATAGGATAAAGGTCCCTCTCATAAAATACTGATTTTTTGCGGATGAAAATTATAGAAAAAGTAAAACCCATCCAACATTTGGATGGGTTTTGTGTCAAATTTACGCTTAAAATTCCATAATAGGCAAATAAGTATCTTTGTCTGCCCTTACAAATGCAAACCACACTCTGTTTTGGGGCTGTTGTTCCATCTACCACTTCTATCCTCTCCTGGTACGGTACAATGCTTACATCCTATGGAGTGATAACCAAAAGCAATAAGGGGATGAAACGGAAGTTTGTGCTCCTCGATGTACTGATCGCGTTCTTTTTCGGTTACATCCAGCAAAGGGTAAAATTTCAAAATCCCTCCTCTTTCTTCAAAAATATCCAGACTGGCACGATGGTCACTCTGCCAACTCATCAATCCGGATACCCATACAGAAAACTTGCTTTTGATTAGTTCTAGGGGTTTCACCTTGTTGATAGAACAGCAAAGTTCCGGATCTGTTTTCCAGGTTTGATTGGTACTGGTGTATTCATGGTCCTCCTTTCCAGCACTGACAGAGGCCACATTCAGGCCGTAAAGCTCCGTGAGTTTCTTTTTGTAATCGAGCGTTTCCGGAAAATGGTAACCAGTATCTATAAAATAGATTTTCTGCTTGGGATTGCATTTGGAGAAAACACTCAATAACAAGGCTGAAGTAGCGGCAAAAGAGCTCGTAAGCATCACTTCCCGCTCATCAAAATCATGGTACAACTGATGAACCCGTTCTTCCACAGTCAATTTGTGGTACTTGTCATTCAATTCCTTTATCTCTTCTTTTGAATATATTTTTTTTGAAACCAATGACTCCTGCATCCTCTTTTTTGTTTATTCTATAAAACCTACCGATTTGGTATGGTATTAAATTTTTGTAAAAATAAGCATAAAAATTTAAAAACCAATATTGCTTTTTCTTTATATAAAACCTGCTGGATTTCAGGCCACAACAGGTGAAAAGTTCTTTTTCCCTACCCAAACCCAGAAAGTAATCATCAAACCAACCAGAGAAATTAAAGCAAAAGATCCTTTCAAGCCCACCAATTCAGCAATAAAGCCGATCAGAGGGGGCCCCAATAGAAAACCAAAAAAAGAAACCGTAGATACCATCGCCAAAGCTATTCCAGGAGAATAACTGGAGGTGTTTCCTGCCAGGCTGTAGGTAAGGGGCACTACGGCAGCTGTTCCAAATCCAACCATCAGAAAACCAGGAATGACGGCCCAAATGGAAGGAAGCAGAACAGCAAGCATCAATCCTGCAAAAACGGTCAGGCCTGAATACTGCAACACCTTTATTTTACCAAATCTATTGGCAAGTTTGTCGGCAGCAAACCTGCCCATGGCCATGGCTCCCATATAGGCTACATACCCTGTTGGAATTAAAGCAGATGGAGCTTTTACAACCTTGGCCATATAAACACCGGACCAATCAAACATGCAGCCTTCGCACATCATGCCACAAAAGCCCACCATGCCCAATTGGATAATCACTGAATCAGGTTTTCTCCATTGAAAACCTGCCCCTGAAGTTTCTTTGGTTTTGGCCTCAGACACAATTCCCTTCTGAAAAAAACCTATCAAAAATGTCCCGGCAACCAGGATAAACAAGTAATGCTCCCCTGGCGAAAATTCAAAGTAAACCATGATGGCACCAATTCCAGCTCCAAAAAACCCAGCTAAACTCCATAAACCATGAAAAGAACTCAGAATGTTTCGTCCATAATCTTTCTCTATCCCAAGGGCCTGGGTGTTTAAAGAAATATTCATCATATTGCCCATTATCCCAAATACAAACACCATTAGGGCCAAAACCAAAGCTCCTGGTGAAAAGCCAATACCCAAAAGTGCCAATATATAGCAGGACATACCAATCAATACCACCGCTTTGCTTCCAAATCTAAATACCGCCCATGCAGCCAGCGGAAGTGCCAGCAGGGAGCCCAGTGGCATACCCAGGAGTACTGACCCCAACTGACCTTCACTAAGGCTGAACTGCTCCTGAAAATCAGGGATTCTGGATGCCCAGGAAGAAAAACACAATCCTGTAAGAAAAAAAAAGACTCCTGCGGAAAGTCTTCTGATTTTTAATTTCACCATACCATGCTGTACAAAGGACAAAGGTAGTGGAAAAACCAAAGCATTTTATTTCTTCTGTAAACTTTTGGCAAAGGGCCGCCAAACTTTATCCTGAGTAAACAGGTTATTCTTTTTGAAACAATATTTTTGGTATGCTTTTGACTCTCCGGGATCAATATCAATGATTTTGTTTAGGAAGCTATTCAAGGCACATTCACTACTCCCCGAAATATGGAATTTGTAATTGCAGGAACCACTATCGCATTGGCAATATTGTTGATAAGGATAATTATAAAGCGGGTTTTTGATTGAATTTATGAAATAAGACTGGTGTAATCCATTTTTGCTTTGCTAATTTTGCACAGCAACAGGCATGATACCATGGACTTTTATTACCATCTGCTATGAATTCTAAAGAAGAAATCGTATCCATCACTTTTTATGAATACCCTAAAAGGAACCGCTGGTGGGCTTTTAATCAAATGCAATTGGCAATTGAGCCTTTAAAAAAAGCCAAAGGAGTGAAGTTTTTTAAACTCATGGGGACAGGTGGTGGTTTTGGATTTTCCCTTAAACCGGACTTGAAAACCTATGCCCTGTTAATGGTCTGGAACAGCCTGGAATTCGCCAAAAACTTTACTGATTCAGATGCCTATTTACGCTTCAATCAACAATGCCGAAGCAATTTCACTTACTGGATGCAGTGCATCCAAAGCCACGGAACCTGGCATGGGCAGCATCCCTTTTCAGTCAATGAACAAAAAACAGATGGCCCGATCATGGTAATCACAAGGGCAAGGCTAAGATGGAATAAAATTTTACGTTTTTTGTCCCAGGTGCCAGAAAGCAGCAGAGCTGCAGCCGGAGCGGAGGGGTTGATTTATACAAAAGGCATAGGAGAATGGCCAGCCATTGAGCAGGCGACCTTCAGCTATTGGCAAAGCCAGAAACACATGGAAACCTTCGCTTATCAATCCGGTCATAGGGAAATCATCCGTAAAGTTAAACTGGAAAAATGGTACAAGGAAGAGCTATTTGCTCGCTTCGTTCCCATAAACTTAGACAAACAAGGGGCTGATAGTCCATCAAGATGACCCTTTCATTCCAGAAAACCAGATTGGCCCCAACCCCTAGCGGGTACCTGCACATAGGCAATGTAGTGTCATTTCTTATTACCTGCAGCCTGGCCAGGCATCATGGTGCAAAGGTATTACTCAGAATCGACGATTTGGACCAAAAAAGAACCCGGACAAAGTACATACAGGATATCTTTGATACAATGGAATTTTTAGAAATTCCATACGATGAAGGGCCCCGGTCTGTGAAAGATCTCTTGCATGAATTCTCCCAAGGACACCGAATGGATCTCTATGAAGGCATGCTTGAATACTTAAGGGAAAAAGATCTGGTTTTTGGCTGTGACTGTTCCAGAAAGAAATTGCGAGAAAATCATCCTAAAGGCTGGTATACCGGTACCTGCCTTCAGCGGCATTTGCACTTGGACAGCAAGGATATTTCCTGGCGGCTGAATGCCCTACATCAAGAACAACAGCAAATCAAAACCTTTCCTGATACAGTAAGAACCTGCATTTTGCCCCGGTCCATGAATTATTTTGTGGTCAGGAAAAAAGATGGTGACCCGGCCTACCAGTTGACTTCTCTGGCAGATGATATCTATTTCGGCGTGGATTTGATCGTCAGGGGGGAGGATTTGTGGTCCTCATCCTGCGCACAAATTCAATTATCAGGATACCTTCCTGAAGACCCCTTATCTCAGGTTACATTTTTTCACCACCCTTTGGTCAAAGAAGGTAAACAAAAACTCTCCAAATCCGATGGTGCCATGGCCATTACAACCATGCGTGAAAAAGGCATGAGCAAAGCGGATATCTACCAACTTGCAGGCAGGCACCTGGGTCTGAATGGCCCCGTCAATACCCTTTCGGAATTTGAAGCTGCCTACATGGAAAACCTAAAAAGAAACCCTCTCAATCATCATAATCCGGAATAGCCAGCGACTTCCCTCCATTCAGGGCAGATTGGTGCGCAACAATCCCTGGCACGGTATAGGCTAGTGCCTCGTATACATTCACCTCAGGCCACCTCTCTTCCAGAATAGCCCTGATAAATTCATGGGTGATGAAAGTGTGAGATCCATCGTGCCCGCTGTTGTGCCGCATTTTTTCAGGGAGCATTTCTGTTTTCCACCATTGGGGAAATTCATAGGCTTCTACTTTATTTTGGCTATGTTCAAATCCTGCATCATCTTTCCCCAGCTGATCTGCCGTTGTCACCATGGTGGCCTGATTTTCATGCCCGGAAGGCAGATAGAGACTCATTTTCTCTCCTCTCCACTCTCCCCTTTCAGCATTTCTCAAAGCTCCTTTCCAGTTTACCTCCACCCTGAAAGGATGGTTCCTGTTGGTTTGAAAAAATGCCGTTTCATTCCAGAATGGATTTTGATAAGGGTTGTCCTTTAAAAGTCCCTCGCCATTGCCCCAGCCCACACAACTTACCTGTTTCAACCTTTCACCTGTCACACTGATCAAAAATGCCGTACAATGGGTTGGGTAATGCATGGGAGGCAAGCCATGTCTCCAGGTAGGCGCTCCGTTTTCAAACCAAAGCACTTCTAGCCCCGGGTGGTTGTACTCTGCTGCAGCACTAAAAATCTCACCAAACCGGCCTTCTTTATAGAATTTTTTGGCAGAAATGGTTCCCTGCATGTAGGTGGTGGTCTCTGCCATCATATAGGTTTTGCCAGATGCTAAAACCGCCTCCTTCACCTGACCGCATTCCTCCAAATTCATGGCCAGAGGCACGGCACAAAGTACATGTTTACCCGCTATGAGGCTGGCAATGGTATGTGCGGCATGGTCTGGGGCGGGAGTTGCCAGAAAAACAGCATCAATCTTAGGATCTTCCAAAAGTATTTCCAGAGAGGGGTAACTTTTCGAACAGCCATAGGTTTCCTTCAAATGATCTCTGCGGTCTTTTCTCAAATCACTTACTGCTTCCACTACACAATCCGGATGTTCATGGAATTGAAATGTAGCCCCAAACCTACCCCCTACGATACCTATTCTTACTTTTTTATCAGATGCCGAAGGTATGCTCCATGAGGGAAATGCCCCCAAACCCAGAGATCCTGCCAACAATCCACTTTTAGTAATAAAATTTCTTCTGCTCAATTTCATGTGTTTATAATTTTATTTTCATAGGTCAGATGCCCGCCCGGATGACGCCAGTCGGACGGGGAATCTCGCAATGATAATCATCCCTCTGTGTGACGATTGCGTCATGCCTGCCTGCGGTAGGCAGGCTCGATTTCATGGTCATCGAATTTTTAGATTGATCATTGAAGATAATTAAAGATCCTGAATTATTACTCCATTTTGGTCTCGGGGTACTATCTGGAAGTAACTGTTGCTGCAGTAAAGCCAATACAGCCAAATAAAAAACAGCTATAACTGTCAAAAAAACAATTAAAATAATTGGTTTAATCGGGTAAATTTCCGTTTATTTATCCCTGATTTCTTTGCATAATTAACAATAACTTCTACCCATCATGCCCCATTTATTTTGCCGTATGCCATTATGGTTTTCAATGCTGTTTTTGGCCTTAGGCGTAGCCTGTAGTCCGGATACTGAAGAGGCTTCTGAACATCCTTTTGATCAATTGACGGAGGAAGAAAAAAGATTGCCAGAAAATGCATTGGTAGGCATCAAGGTCAACGAAAAAGTCAAGGTCAACCTTTTTGCATCAGAACCCATGCTCACCAATCCTACCAATATTGACATTGACCACAAGGGTAGGGTTTGGGTTTGCGAAGCTTACAATTACCGGCCAGCCATCACCGGCAATGAGACACGGGAGGTAGGGGATAGGATTTTGATATTGGAAGATACTGACGGAGATGGATCTGCCGATAAAAGTACTGTCTTTTACCAGGACCCCGAACTCAATTCACCTTTGGGCATTTGGGTAATGGGAAATCAGGCGATTGTTTCCCAAAGCCCTTACGTTTGGCTGCTAACAGATACTGATGGGGATGATCAGGCGGACAAAAAGGAAGTGATTTTCAAAGGTATAGGCGGAGAACAGCACGATCACGGCATGCATGCCTTTGTATTCGGCCCGGATGGTAAATTTTACTTTAATTTCGGCAATTCCGGTGGCACGATTGAGGATCGCAACGGAGAGGTATTGAAGGACAGCAACGGCAAACCCATTCTTCCTGAGCATTACAAGGAAGGCCTGGTATTCAGGTGCAACTCTGATTTTTCTGAGATTGAAGTTCTGGGACAGAATTTCCGCAACAATTATGAAGTGGCTGTAGATTCATACGGTACCATGTGGCAATCCGACAATGATGATGATGGCAACAAGGGTGTACGTATCAATTATGTGATGGAGTATGGAAACTTTGGTTACAAAGATGAAATGACAGGAGCGGGATGGAGGGCCAACAGGACCAATAAAGAAAAAGAGATCCCCCGGCAACACTGGCACCTGAATGATCCGGGCGTAGTCCCCAACCTTCTGCAAACAGGAGCAGGTTCGCCTACTGGAATGGTGGTGTACGAAGGCAGGGCTTTGCCGGAGATTTTTTGGGACCAAATGATCCATACCGACGCCGGGCCAAATGTGGTTCGTGCTTATCCGGTAGAAAAGGACGGTGCGGGCTACAAGGCTTCCATTGTAAACATCATGGAAGGAGACAAAGATCAGTGGTTCAGGCCATCTGATGTTTGCGTGGCACCGGACGGTTCTTTAATGGTTGCCGACTGGTATGATCCGGGAGTTGGCGGTCACCAGGCGGGAGATCTGAACCGGGGAAGAATCTTCAGGATTACCAATTCGTCCTCGTCTCCTGAGCAACCTGAAATCTTATTCAATACGCTCGATGGCAGTATGGAGGCACTATTGAATCCAAACCTCTCCACCCGGTACCAGGCCTGGAAAAACATAAAAGCCATGGGTAAAGATGCTGCCCCAGCCCTGGAAAGGATTTTTAAAGAAAACACCAATCCCCGATTCCAGGCCAGGGCTTTTTGGGCCCTTGCCAAAATAGATCATGATAGTGAAAAATATATTCAAGCCGCCATCAGTCATGAAAATCCGGATTTGCGGATAGCTGGATTGCGGGCTGCGCGGCAGGAAAAACTGGATCTGGCTCCATATCTCAAACAATTGGTCCGGGACACTGATCCACAGGTACGAAGAGAAGCCGCCATCGCACTGAGAAATTTGCGCATTCCGGAAGCTCCGGAACTGTGGGCCACTTTAGCCGCTCAACATGACGGGGAGGACCGTTGGTACCTGGAAGCCCTGGGTATTGGAGCGGAAGGGCAGTGGGATAGTTTTTACAATGCCTGGCTGGAAAAAACTGGCGATGAGCCGATGAGCAGTAAAAAGCAGCAGGACATCATCTGGAGATCCAGGACAGGAAGGGCTGTGAACCACCTGGCAGCACTTGCCTCCGATCAGGGCCAGCCCTTGGAGGATCGTTTGCGGTATTTCAGGGCCTTTGATTTTAATCCGGACAGGGAAGGAAAATCTGCAGCCCTGGTGAAAATGCTGGAAGAGCAGTCTTTGCGCCAGGAAAATCAGGAAGAAAGTAACCGTATCAATAAACTGGTGCTTAGCCACCTGGATCCAGCTTATTTGAATCACTCAGAAATTGCACAGAGCGCCTTGAGAAACGCGCTAAAGGAAAGCGAAGGTACCGAAGCTTATCTGGAATTGGTACAAAAGTTTGAGGTGAAGTCAGAAAACGAAAGGTTACTGGAAATGGCCTTGGTGGAAAGCGACAACAATTTGGGTAAAACAGCCGCAACCTTGCTCCTGCGCCTTGATGGTATTGAAATGGTCCGGGAAGTGCTTTACAGCGGAGCGGAAGAAAAAGTTTATCCCATGCTTTCTGTGCTAAGGGGCATAGGTACACAGGAATCTTTGCAAATGCTTGAATCCATGGCCTTTGATAGCTCATTGCCACTGAATACCCGAAAAGAAGCTACTTCAGCCATAGGCGGGAGTTATGGGGGAGAAGAGAAAATTTTGGAATTGTTAAAGTCTGAACGGCTTCCCGAAAATCTAATTCCTGCTGCAGTAACCGGTGTAAGTCGTGCCTGGAGAAAAAGTGTACGTGCAGAGGCAGCCAGTTATCTGGATAGTAGTTCCGGTGCAGACAATCCCTTACCCCCAATGAGCGAACTACTGGCCATGGAGGGCAACATTGAGAAAGGCCTGGTGGTATTTAAAACCAACTGTGCAGTTTGCCACCAGGTAGGTGAAATGGGGATGGATTTCGGACCAAAACTCACCGAAATTGGCAGCAAGCTTTCGAAAGAAGCACAGTTCATTTCTATCCTTCACCCTGATGCAGGCATTAGCTTTGGCTATGAGGGCCATGTCCTCCAAATGAAAGATGGAAGTACCCTTGGAGGAATTATTGCCAGCCAAACCGAAACCGATATTGAATTAAAAATGCCTGGTGGAAGTACTGTTCCCATAAAGACTGCAGATATGAAGACTATGGAGCAAATGGAGAATTCCATGATGCCCTCCGGCCTGGAAAAGGCGATGAGTACACAGGAATTGGTGGACCTGGTAGCCTATCTGATGTCATTGAAAAGAGAATCTAATTAATTTATTATTTATGAAAAATAACACCAATAACCCAAGAAGAAACGTATTGAAAAAAATTGCGGGTACTGGCCTGGCAGGCATGCTGGTCCCCGGTTTATCTGACCGCCTTATGGCAGCTGAAGCCCAACTGCCGGAAAACTTAAAAGGCAACGTCAACCACTCTGTTTGCAGGTGGTGCTATAACGATATTGCCTTTGAGGACTTGTGTAAGGGTGCTGTAGAAATTGGACTGAAGTCTATAGAGTTGGCAGGACCGGAGGAATGGCCCATACTTAAAAAATATGGGCTGGACTGTGCCATGCCCTGGGGAGCCGGGTTAGGGATTGAAAGGGGCTGGAACAATCCTGAGTTGCATGAGGAATTGATCAAAAGTTATGAAGAGGTAATCCCCAAAGTAGCTGCCGCAGGTTACAAGCAGATCATTTGCTTTTCGGGTAATAGAAATGGGCTGGATGACACAAAAGGAATAGAAAATTGTGCCATGGGGCTGAAAAAAGTCATGCCCACTGCAGAAAAACATGGGGTCATCATGTGTATGGAACTGCTGAACAGCAAGGTAAATCACAAGGATTACCAGGCAGACCATACAGCATGGGGAGTGGAAGTATGTAAGGCGGTAGGCTCCGAAAACATTAAACTGCTTTATGATATCTACCACATGCAAATCATGGAAGGCGATGTGATCGCAACCATCAAAAAATACCATCCCTATATCTCTCATTACCATACCGGAGGAGTACCTGGCAGAAACGAGATTGATGAAACGCAGGAATTGTACTATCCTGCAATCATGAAGGCCATTTTGGATACAGGATACCAGGGATATGTGGGGCAGGAATTTATTCCCAAACGGACAGACAAACTAGCTTCGCTAAAACAAGGAGTGGAGATTTGTGACGTTTGAAAAAAGTGCTGAAAAGTGAAAAGGCCGCTCCTTCCCAGGTAGCGGCCTTTATTGTTTTAATTAGTATGATACCTCAACAATTTCTCTGGGGTATCAATTCATGTTGATTTTATTGTCAGAAAACACATTTTGAGAAATTTCTGGTTTCCTTTTGGCGAAACGTTTCTTTCTTCTGACCGGGCCTTTTTCTGACAAGCTGGGCGCTTTTTTACAGTTGCTTTTGATATTTTTAAGGGTTCTTTTGTCCATCCATATCCCCAGAGAAACAGCCACCAGGGTCAAAACCGGAAAGAGTATGTGGTCATTTAAAGCATAACCAAAAAAGACCAAGCCTATAAAACAAAGCTTAACCGTTCCCAGTGTAAGGGCCACCTGATCGTGCTTGAGTCCCATGCGAAGTAAAAAGTGATGCACATGACTTTTATCTGGTTTAAGCGGGGATTTACCCTTCATACTTCGTTTGATAAAAATCCTGACCGTATCATATATCGGAACGATCAAAAATGCCATCCCTGCTGAAAAGGGAGCATTTACTTTCAACCCCTCCCAGGGAGCCATGGTCCCGGACTTATCAACAAATAGAATGACCAATACCACAAGCGCAAAACCTAAACTCAATGATCCGGTATCACCCATAAATATCTTCGCCGGATGCCAGTTAAATACCAAAAATGCAAGTATTCCTCCGACCAGGGTAAAGGATATCAGGCTATAGGCGGTCATTCCCAGACTAAAAAACCAGAAACCCAGAATAGTAAGCGTGACCATGCTGAGCGATCCGGCCAGGCCGTCTGCCCCGTCTATCAGGTTAAAGGAATTGGTCAACACCAAAATCGCAAAAAAGGTAATCAGCACGCTTATTAAATAAGGAATTTCATAAATACCCATAAATCCATACAAACCGGATATTCGGATATCTGCCATGATGATCACAAAAAAAGCCGGTATGGATTGCCCGATTAACTTTTGAGCTGCCGTTAATTCGATCAGGTCATCCCGAAGTCCCACAGAAAACATGATCCCAAGGGCCACCAGAAAATACCTGGTTTCTACGATTTGATCGAAACTTAGCCATGCAAACAAACCCATAAAGGCAGCAAAAACGATCGCAATGCCTCCCATGGACGGTATGCTTCCCGCATGTATTTTACGTCCTCCGGGGGCTTCCATAAAATTGATCTTTTTAAGGACCATGATCAATACAGGAGTCATTAAAAAACCAAAGAAAAAAGATGTAGCTGTTGATAGAAAAATATTCATAGCATGAAAGTTTTCACAAAAGTAAACATAATGAATTTACAATTTTAGTTTTTTTCCTTGAAATTTCATGAAAACCCCAACTTACTTACACATTATAGTAGCTTCTGTACCAATCTATAAACTTTTGAATACCAAATGTCACTGATGTTGCAGGCTTGTACCCCAGCTCATTTTCCAAAGGCTTGGTATCGGCGAAAGTAGCCGGCACATCTCCTGGTTGTATGGGTAACATGTCTTTTCTGGCTTCTTTCCCAAGTGCAACTTCTATGGCCTTGATAAAGTCCATCAAACGAACAGGGTTTGAATTTCCTATGTTATAAACCGTATAGGGAGCCTTAGATTGACTGGCATCCCCGGTAGCTGGATCCCAATCCGGATTTTCCATGGGAGGATGATCCACTACCCGGATCACACCTTCCACGATGTCATCCACATAGGTGAAATCCCTTTGCATCTCCCCATAATTGAATACTTTAATGGGTTGGTCTTCCAATATGGCTTTTGTAAACAGAAATAGTGCCATATCTGGTCTGCCCCAGGGTCCATATACCGTAAAAAACCGTAAACCTGTGGTAGGCAGGCCGAAAAGATGGCTATAGGTATGGGCCATCAATTCATTTGACTTCTTGGAAGCGGCATACAAAGATACCGGATGATCCACATTCTGACTGGTGGAAAAAGGCATTTGGGTATTGGTGCCATATACCGAACTGGAAGAGGCGTATGCCAAATGTTTGATCTCAAAATGGCGGCAAGCCTCCAGAATATTCAGAAAACCTACAATATTGGCTTGAATATAAGCGTCCGGATTGGTCAGGGAATACCTTACCCCTGCCTGAGCTGCCAAATTCACCACTTTGTCTATTTTTTGTTCCCTAAAAAGGTCAAATAACCCTTCCTTATCCTCCAATTTCAGTTGAATAAACTGGTAATGGGGATGTTTGGAGCTTTTTACAATTTTACCGTAATGGATGCTGGCTGGATCAATACCGGTTAATTTAAGGCGATCATATTTTAGCTGCACCTCATAATAATCATTGATACTGTCCACCCCAATGACTTCGTCGCCTCTTTCCAAAAGCTTTTGCGCCAGGTGCATACCTATAAAACCTGCTGTACCAGTTACCAGAATTTTCATCTTTATTTAATTTTTTGAATTAGTATTTACAAATATTTAAACTATCTAATTATCCTTAAAATCCCATAAATAAACCAAATGGAGATTACCATGAAAGGACAACAAATGCTTTCCAGTTGGAAA
This sequence comes from Cyclobacterium plantarum, assembly GCF_011290685.1. Taxonomy (GTDB): domain Bacteria; phylum Bacteroidota; class Bacteroidia; order Cytophagales; family Cyclobacteriaceae; genus Cyclobacterium; species Cyclobacterium plantarum. Next base: position 541,004 of record NZ_JAANYN010000001.1, on the reverse strand, counting down.
ATCAGGACTGCTGTCGCTTGAGGTTTGCCATTGGTAATTTTTGCCATTCACCAGCTGCAATTTTGATCCCAGCAATACATTATTCCATCTCTTATTAAAAATAACGCCTACACTCAAATCCACCCAGGGTTGAACTTCATCCTGCTGTCCAAACGCACGGTAGTAAAAGTCCTGGTGGTTGGCGATCCGCTCCACTATTATCCCCAACTTGTCGAATTCATCAACAACCGAAAATTCAAGGGTTTGGCTGTTGCTGCCAGTACCTATACCCGTGCCCAAAGATTGTCCTCTATTTACAAATCCCCTTACCTGATAGTGTGTGGCCCAGGATGTTCTACCTCCTAAACCTTCATAGCGGATGTATCGATTTACGGATTCCTGATGTTGGGTCACTTCTCCTCTAATTTGGAAGAACTTATTTTCTTTGCTTAATGAAAAAAGCTTTTGAAAGCCCATCAAATAGGCCCTTGCATGTTCCGGGTTCATCAGAGCCTCCCTCCAATCATACGAGTGATCCCTTCTCCCATACTCCGCATATATCTCAGCATTGGAAGCTTTATTTACCAGACGAATAAATATTACAGCTTGTTGATCTCTGGCCTCATTGTCAAAGGCCAGGGTATTCCCATCTTCAAAAAAGTTCTTCTTTTGAAATGCATCAAAAATAGGAAAATAGTCCCTGAATTTGTCACCTCTATTATCGTTATACTGCTGAAAAGTTCTTAAAAAGCCCAGGAAAAAGCCAGGAACCCACTTTGGCTGATAGCTTACCATGAAGCCGTTCAAGTACCTCCAGTCCCCTTCAAAAGGGAGAAAATACCTATCATTCAATTGAGGGATTTGCGAAGCTTCTCTACCAGAATTTTCTAACCTTCCAACCAATACCTGCCCTTCAAAATTACCAATAGCAGTTTTTGCCGGCTTGATGGTATTTAGAGTCAAATAGGGAAAACTTTCTGCATTATTTGAAAAAGTGAGTGAGCTCCATTGTCCCGGACCCCACCAAACAGAACGTGAGGATACGCCGATTTCAAATGCTCCAAAGCTTGCTGTGAAACTTGATTGGCCCCACCAAAATCTGTTATACCCTCCATTTGAAAAATTTTCCGGGGTATCATCATTGTTCCAATAGTGAAACCGGGCCCTTTGTACAGCTGGTGAAAAACTTTCAGGAAATCCCTTAAAAGGCTTATCCTGAGAAAAAACAAATTCTGGTTGTAGCTGGAAGTTTAAAAATCCCAACCTGGCAAAAATACCCCCACTCAGGTATTGCTGAAATCCGCGACCGGGAGGAATACCAAAATCTCCCCAACCATAGGGCCTCTGCCCGTTAAAGATCTGATTACTGACTAATGGAAGGACGGAAAAATCAAAATGGCTTCTTTTAGACTCGGACTTGTTCTTTGATCCAATTTCATCCGTAATCTGGGGACGAATGGAAAGAACTTCTTTTTCCGCCGTTTCTTCAGAATGGATTACTTGCTGCCTTCTGGATAACTCCTCTAAAATTGGAGTGCCCGGTGCCAGAACCTGTGAAAAAGCATTTATATGAAAAAGGAGAAAAATGAAGGTAAAAAACCACCACTTTCTAAAATTAATCAACAACATACTACCGCAAAAAATATCTATTAAAGTAAAAAAGGAGCAGCTCAATTTCCGCTGACGCTAAATCTGAGGATTTCCTCTGTTTTATCAAAATCATGTTTTTCAAAGGGCAACAAATCTATTCCTTTAATTTGTTGCAGGGCATTGAAAAGTTCATCAAAATCAATGACCGTCAAGGCATACCCATTATTTCCCATAAAGGCTGCGATATCCAATTGGTGGTTATCTGTTCTTTCGGTATTGGGCACAATGATGATCCTCTTCCTCAGTTCCAAAAGTTTGTAAATGGTCCCTGCTCCGGCATGACAAATTATCACATCACTACTTTGGTAGTATTGATCTATTTTTTTGGAAAATGAGAAAAATGGATGGTTTACTGGCTTATATGCGCCATCAGCAATCTGGAAAGTAAAAGCCATATCCGAAGGTAAAATTAGCTCATCGAGGTACTTTATCAAAGAATCAAATCTGGTTGTACCCACTGTTACCAATATCTTCATAATAAACCCGAGTAAATTGCTTTTGGATAAAACTTTTCCTGGGATCTGTTTTGAATATAAAACCTGTCCGCCAAGCGATACATGACTTTTCCGGCATAGGATTGGGTTTCAAACCTGGACCAGGTCTCAATAAAAATGATTTTGGATTTTAGCATCTTAAATAGCATGGAAAACGGAATAGCCAGTCCCGGTCCTGTAGAAATTACTGAAACTACCTGATAATTCTTTCTAATACGAAAAAAGCATTGGAGAAAATTGAAATATTTCTGTGGGAGTTTAAAAAAATGGGCTGCAGAAAAATATTTATTTCTGAATGGGGGTTGCTCAAAATTTTCAAGGACAAGATGATGCTCAATGGATGCCCCAGTTTCTGTGATGGCGATAAAATCAATTTTTATTTCCGCATTCTGCCGATCCATTTTATTCAGAAGTCTTTCCATTTGGGCTTTGTGCCCACCAGAACCATAAATTAAAAGAATTACCTTGGGCTTCATTACTTTCCGAGCAGTTTATAATAAAATCGATGCCTGAAATATTTAATTGCCAATGGATCATCAATTCGTCCCACCTTTTGTTTAGATGCTTCCTTATATCCATTGATGTACTGCCTGGCATCCGCCTTTTTTCCTTTAAGGAACATTCTTGCAGCTCCTGCCCACACGTACAAGTAAGGTACGTGACGCATGTAAGCAGACTTGCCATAGTACTCGTAACCAAATTTTGCTCCTCTTTGCCTCAATCGAACTTCCAAATCAGGAAATGACCGTACTTTCCAATCCATCATGATGGCTTTGGCAGCAGATACCGCATCCTGAGAAACTGAAATCTTATAACCTGTATCATCCAAACATTTTCGCCTCCAAACCCGGAATCCACTAGGTGCAAAACTTCTGTTTACATAACTGGTAATGATTTCGCTTCCATAATCTTCGAGTTGACGGGCAGCGGAAGCTATACCTAATTTGGGATCCTTCCTGAAATTTTCCAGAAGCCTTCTGTAATAGTCCTTTTCCGGAACTACATCACTGTCCAAAATACCTACAAAATCATAATCAGCCTTATTTTTCTTTTCAAGATCAAAAATTTGTTCCAAACCAAATTTGATAATTCTGCTGTATTTCGGGCCAAGGGCATAGCCTTTTTCTACATCTTCGTAGTCCACCCTTTGCACTATGGTATTTTTAAATGCTGAAGCATGGTTGTCCAGTTCCTTTTCAAATATCTGAACAGTATCATCCGTACTTCCATCGTTGATAAAAATCCATAAATCAGGTTTGCGGATTTGGTTGGCCATCCCTTGAATTAAATTCCGGATGTTCTTGGCCTCATTTTTCGCCGGTGTAACTATCGCAAGTTTGTTGCCCATTTAAACGTCTGTTTTCATTAATTTCTCCTCCTTGTGTTTGATGGCTATTATTGCCAGCAACAACCACCAAAGTGTATTCAATACAACGATATTCCCAACAATCATTCCTAAAAATATAGCTGCAAGTGCTGCATATATGGCAAAATACGTGTTGGAATTGTGTATTATAGAGGCCCTTCTCATTCTGGACAAAGCATAATACAAAGCAAATAAAAACATGATCAGTCCAAATATGCCAAATTCAAGCAATACCCTTATATAATCATTGTGTGGTTCTCTTATACTGCTTTCTAAAAAATAAGGACTTGCCAGGGATGCAAATTCCAGACCCATACCAGTATACAGGCCATCCTTTGCTACCAGCTCATCGTACATCAATTTCCAGGTCACAATTCTCCACACCAGAGAGCTGCCTCCTCCTGCCTGATTTTCGGCAAGCCTCTCAGAGATCGATGTTACATCTGTCAACTCCTTGATCCTGTTTTGCATCAAAAATGCTGCTCCGGCCAGAAAAAATGGGAATATTAAAATAGCAAAAATTTTCTGCCATCGCCTGGCATAGCGAAGCATAAATAAAAACAATACCAACAAAAGGCTTATAACGCCACCCATGCCACCTAAAAATGAAGAAAGAAGGAAAATTAGAAACGCAGAGAAGTAATACCTGTATACGACTAATAAAATTGCAAAATAAGGCACCAAAAAATAACTGAAATGATTTGAATTGATAAAGGTTCCGCTGGGTCTTTCCATTCCCATAAACAAAAACTGAAAAACTGCGAGCACACTTTCCAGCAGAACGACCAGAGTATATAGTATGAAAATTTGTCGGAAAGACACTTTGCTATAGTAAGCCAAGATAAAAACCGCAAAATAAGAAAAATAGCGAACTACCCCTCTGATGCTAAAAAAGGGTTGATTGTGCAGGTAGACCGCATTCAAAAAAGCATATCCAATCAACAGGAAAAAAAAACCTGTGTAAAATAGCAAGTATTTTGGTATACTCAATTTGAACAACAATAAAAGGAAAAAACCTCCCAAAAGGGCCAGCCCTACTACTGCTCCCAGTCCTGATCTGTCCACGAGTATCCTGAAAAACAAGAGTACGACCAGCAAAACAGAGAAAAAATCCCACTGGAGAACTTCCTTTAATCGGATTTTATTTGGCAAAGAAAAATGCAATTTATCAATCATATTTACCTCTGCTGAGGACCCGGTAAGCCTTTGCTGTCACCTCAGGAGGAAAAATAGAAACCAATGTGATAACTCTACCCTTAAAATTAAGGTGTCTCCATTTGGTCTTTCCCCATAGGGATCCTGGTTTTTGCCCCACTCTTAGGGTTTGAAGCCACCTGCTGACTACCCTGGAATTTAAAAACTGAAATAACAGCGATTTAACCTCTTCACTTTCTGCTTTTTCCGCCAGCAGCTTAACGGTATCTGCTTCACAGCCCAACTCAAAAACCTGGGTTTTGGTGACCATATTTACGGAATCCCTATGATAAATTACCGTTTTCTGGGGAGACCAAAGGGCCAATTTCCCCCAATAAATAGCCCTTAACCAGGTATCCACATCTCCGCCGCGCTTGCACCTTCCTTCAGGAAAACCCGAAATAGATTCTAATAAAGATTTGCGGATACCCAATGCCCCTGTCCAGAAAGGTGGAAAGCCATCCCGGCTGTTCACTAAAAAAGATTCCAGGTCAATTTCGTGCACACCCTTGGTTTGGTGTTTTCTATGATAGGCACTGTCAAAAGACTTACTGCTGTCTTTCCCATCAAAAACATCTGTCCATGAGGTAGATACAATTGATATATCAGGCTTACTATCAATGAGGTCTGAGAAAGTAGCTAAATGGTTAGGCTTCCATGCATCATCAGCATCCAAAAAAGCAATCCAGTCAAATTTTGCTTTCGATATGCCCAGATTTCTTGCCGCATACCCCCCAGGCCCCGGCGTACCCCTTTGGAATACCTTTATCCGATCATCGTTAAAAGAAAGTGCTTTTTCATAACTGCCATCTGAAGACCCATCGTCCACAAGGATCAATTCAAAATCTTCAAAATCCTGGTTTAAAACCGAATCTACAGATCTATCCAGGTGGGGGAATTTATTGTAGATGGGAATAATAACACTAATCATCTGAAAAATGAACTTTCAATAAACGATAAACCAATAGTCCAAAAATGAAAAGAAAGCCTATAATCCCTCCTAAAAATAGAAAAGCAATACCCAATAACAGATACTTAGGCTCACTGGGTATGATTGGAACCTGAGGCTTTTGAAAAATTGTCAGCAGAGGCCTGGCTTCCTGGACCTTTATCCGAGATTGCTCCAGCTGTTGCGCCAGGGAATTATACACGTTAAATTCCAGGTTAAAATCAGACTGCAATCTGTCCTCTTCGGTTTTTACCAGTTGTGAATTGATTCCTCTATTACTGTCCCTGAATTTAGCGAGGCTATTTTGTGTTTTCTCCACACGGATTTTTGCCTCTTCTGTCCTTTCCTTGATAAAATTGAAATTTTTCAACTCTTTTTCCAAAATAATATCGGTAAGGTATTCCTTCAAATGCCTGACCAATATGTCGTTCAGCATGGCACTTGCTAAGGATTCATGCATTTTGGTTTGGATGACCAATAACCTCTCTTCCTTTTCTACTACTATTCGCTTTTTTAGCTGACTAATGGTTTTTCGCTCAGCAGGCTCAAAAGATAATATATTCCGTTCTTTTGGAATATTTGTTTTGTCAGGGATAGCCATTGGCCCTTGCTCAGAAGAAAAAAGGGTTGATTTAACTAAGGAAGGAAGGCGTAATAAGTAAAAATAAAAATGATGCTTTTCATATTCATTTACAAAATCAAACAGGGTTATACTGTCCTGAACCTCTTCCAGATAAACGTTTTCATACATCAGGTTTTTCAAAAAGTCACTTTCCATTAACAATTCGGGTATCAATTCAGCTGGCAAAGCCTCAGAATTCTGATCCCCAAGCCCCAGGTTGCCCAATCCTGAAATAGAAGCCAAACCTCCAAGAGCTTTGTTATTGAGACCTGCAGGCTGTTCCATTAGCAGCTTCGAAGTAGTTGAATATTCTGTTGGAGCAGTTATCAGATACAATAGACCCAAACTGAAAACAAAAAGGGTAATCAGCAGGATCCATTTTTTAAAACCAAACACAACTTTGATCAGCGCCTTCAAGTTGACCTCTTCTTGTTTCAATGATTTTAAAATAAATACATCCAATTCTTTGATATTACCTTTCATCTATGCCTTGTTACGAATTTTAAGATTTATTTTTTTAGCCGACACAATTTAAGCAGCTCCGCAACTCCCAACAATTCGATATACCATCTGATCAACAAGACGATCAGGTAATCGCCTAAGGAGTCAAATTTAATATAATCAATTCTTGAAATAGGAGGTAATGTTCTTTTGAGTAATGTAAGCATCTGCCGACTTAATTTTAGTTTGGAAAACGATTCAAGATAATACCCCCCAATTGTTCTTCGCTTCTTTTCGGCAATTTTTGAAATTCTTTCTCTGGCAGGATGATTGACCACTGCATTTTTGGCATAACCGATATTTTCACCGGCCTGGCTCACTTTAATGTTCCAGAAAAAATCCCCGCCCGATTGCAGGTTTTCATCAAAAAGTCCGTATTGATCGAAGAGGTCTTTCTTCGCAAAAAAATTTCCTGTTACTGATTTCTTATACAACTTTACATTACGTTCCTGCTGGAAGGCAAAATATTTTTCATAGATAAAAGCAAATTTGTTTCCTTTATCTGTTTGGAAAATATTAATTCTACCACCAACACGGCTGTAACCGTTGTATTCAATAACCTTCATGCCTTCCGACAACCAGTCGGGTTCAGGTAAACAATCTGCATCCGTAAATGCCAAAACGGTTCCCCTGGCTTTTTGAATCGCCAGGTTCCTTGCAGCATAAGAGCCTGGTTTTTCTTCCTCCAGTAAGCTTACTCCTTTTTGTTCTTTCCACCAAGAGGGAGGCGGATCAGATGGAGCATTATTGATCACCAAAACCTCGAACTGGTGCTTCGGATAGTTTTGTTCCTTTAATGCTGCAAGACACCACTTCAGACGTTCCCAATCTTTATAGGTGGGGATGATTACCGAAATATCAATTATTTGCTTTTTTTCGGAATTCACTTCTAATATCAATGCTTATCTACTTTACTTAAAAGCTTGCTATTCAACCAATTGAACTAGGCACCTACCCAATAATAGTATCTTTGTCTATAAGGCCTAAAAGGAACATTCCTTTCCAAAATACATTTAAATATAGAAATGGTTGGCAATATTCAATTATTAAAGCCTCTAATATGATTATTATCGAGAAATAAATACATATTAAATTAGAGCAAAATCAAAATATTAAAACTAATCCGTAATGATATCATTAATAAACTTTAAAACTTATGTAAATCTTTATCCTTTGACACAATAATATTATAAATTTCAAATAAAAATCCTTTTTCTAAAGGGATTACAATTAGTAAAAAAACTATGCCTCCAATAATAATTTTAAAAATAAAACTATAAATAAGCGGAATAGTAAAGAATAAGTCGATAAGGAATGAAGAAATAATTATGGACACCGAACCCAAAATTATAATAAACAAATTTTTTAATTGATCTAAAACGGATAAATGAATATACCTTAATGCAATAGCTAATATTGGTATTGATCCAAATGTACCAATTATTACATAGGCTATAACCAACCCATTAAGTCCACCAAATTTCATGCCAATAAACCAGGAAGGGATTAAAACAAAATTAAGGAACAAGGTAACTTTAAAGGCGGTTGTCGCTTTCCCTAAAGAGTTGTAAATAACACCATTTAGGGTTAAAATCGATTGGACAGCACCAAGGATGCTCAACATTTGGATAATGAAAATTGCTTCAACCCAATCCTTCCCTAAAAACAACAATACGAATTCTTTAGAAATTGCGAAAAAACAAAACATAATAGGAAAAGAAAATAAGGCAATAATTTTTGTTGCCTTAAGATAATAAAAAGCTATTACATCTGGCTGATTTTGGATTTTAGAAAATGCAGGAAAAAGCACTTTAGTAAAAACACTAGATATATTTTTAATAGGTAACATCATTAAACCATAACTCCTGGAATAAATTCCTAGAGAAGATCCTCCTAAAAATTTCCCTATTAGTAAATTATCAAGATTTCGAGTCAAATAACCTAACAAATTTGTGCCAGCAATGCCAGAACCATACAAAATCAAAGATCTTATATCGGCATATGAAAAATAAAAACCTGGTTTAAAATCAGCTATTTTCCAAACAAACAAGAGATTAAAAAAGGAAAAAAGAAGGGTTTGAAATACTAAACTCCAAACGCCATATCCATTAAAAGCCAAATAAAAAGCAACTGAATAACTAATAACAGTAGATATCCAGCCTCCTTTGATTTTTTCTTTAAAGCTTATTGATTTACTAATTAATGAGTTTGGAACACCAGTTAAGGAATTAATTATTAAACTAATAGTAACCACTCTTGTTAATACTTTAAGTTCTTCTAACTTATAAAAATCAGCAAGAAGTGGGGATCCAAAATAGAAAATTAAATAAATAACAACGCCAATAAAAAAGTTGAGCCAAAAAACACTTGAAATTTTGTTTTTTGTAAGTTTCGGGTCATAAACAATGGCTGAACTAAAGCCAAAGTCAACAAATAAATTTGCAAAGCCAGAAAATACGGTAATCATCCCAACTAATCCGTAAGCTTCTGGTCCAAGTAATCGAGCCAAATAAATCCCAAACCAGACAAAAATAACTTGGGAAACTACCTGATTGATTAGATTCCACTTAAGCCCGGATTTAACTTTAATTTTTAAAGACATCCTTTAACTATCCAATACGCTATGCCACGATTTGACACAAACATCAGAAAAAAAGGAGTCTTTAATCCTTTTCTGATTTTTTGAAACAAAATCTACATTACGATTTTTGGATATTGCCAATTCAAAAACTTTGGGAAGTTCTGAAAGATCTTTAATAGAATAAAAGACTAATCCAGCATCTTCAAATGGACTATACGGTAACCATTTACCCGTTATTACCTCAGCTCCAGCATAAATCGCCTCAGTAAGAGAGCCACTTAAAGCATCTGAAACAGGTAAATGAATATAAACTTTCGTACAAAGCTTTAACAAAGCAAGTTCCTCCCAACTTAAAAATTTATCAAGTATTTTTCCAGAAAAATCGTTTAGACTCAACTCCTGGAGACATTCCTTTTCATAAAGATTATCTTTTGGATTTTTATAAGAAAAAGGTAATATGAAGTAGCATTTTTCTTTAATTTCCAGAGGTAAATTTGATAATTGTTTTAAAATTGGAATATGATTATTCTCTCGGAACCCATTATGACCAATTATAATAAGATTTTTGGTTAACGGAAAATTAAATTCTTGAAAAAAACGAATTTTTATTAAATCAATTTTTGGAGCATATTCATCCAAAAGGCTATATAATCTCTCTTCAGGAGGAAACTTGGTAAGAAATATTTTATCTCTTAAATCTCGTCCAAATTTGGTTAAAATCTGCTCCTTAAGCTCTAAACTATGCGTAGTTATTTTACATGCATCCCTAAGCACTTTTTTTTGTATGTAATAATCAAAAACACCATTAACCCGCATTAAATCTGACCCCCAAAAGGAAACTATATATTTTTGATTCTCACCTATATGCCAATATAAAGCTAGCTTTTCTTTTGTTGGAAAATGAAAATGAATAATATCATAATTGTTCTTAAGTATTTTTTTAGACATTGTCGCATAAACAATAAATTCTTTAAAAAAGGAATATAGATAATTTGCACTTGCACCAAATCTTAAAAATTGGAATAAATAAAAATATAATTTAAAGTTAAAGAGGTTTAATAGATCTTTAACTTTAATTGATCTACGTATTTTATATTGGTTTGTAAAACCATAAACACAATTGTCCTCCTTCAAATTGAAGAATGACCTTAAACCTAAAATATCAATATCATATTTCTCTGGATAGTATTTATGCAAATTTTTATACAACTGTCCAATAAAATTACTTTTACCAATACCTGCAACAAGAACTTTTTTTGATGTTTTATCCATTACTTTTGGAAATCTTTAAATACTCTTCCCATTCCCCGATATCCTTCCACGACTTTTCACTAACGGGAAATACACCAACATTACGACCTTTATTATGGATTTTATTTATTAATTGGGTAATATGAATAAATTCATTCTCAGGTATTTCATTCAAAAGGTCTGGCTCCAAAATGTACATTCCACTATTAATTTTGAAAGTAAGCTCTGGCTTTTCCAATAAACTAACTAGTTGTCCGTTGTGAGTTGTTTCAATTGTACCATAAGGAATGGAATAATGTTTGAGAGCAGCAATGATAGTAATGTCATTTTTATTTGTTTTATGGTATTCAAGTATTTCGGAATAATCTTGCTCTATTAAAATATCACAATTACTAACGAAGAAAGTCTCATTTATCACTCCCTTCAATAAAGACAAACTCCCTGCAGTACCCATTGGTTTGTCCTCTTTGAAATAATCTATGGAATAAGGGAGGTTTTTACTTTTTAAGTAAAAATCAATCAAATCAGCCTTATAGTTAACAGATATATGGAAACTATTACAACCATGCTTTGAAAATCTATCAAATATATGTTCCAGCATCGTCTTTTCACCAATTGGGATCAGGGGCTTGGGTATCACGTTGGTAATCGGTTTAAGCCGTGTACCAAAACCGCCTGCCATGATTACAACTGGTAGATCGAACTGATTTTTAGGTTGAAGCTCCTGCTCCTTAAAAATATCTTCCCAAAAATAAATTTTTAAGATTTCTTGATTTTCATTGATTACTGGGCATAACTCCATTCTAAAATCAAGCATCATTTGTTTAATTGAATCAAAACTATCATTGGGTTTGGCGACTCTGATTTTTTTTCTCAAAATATCACCAATAGGAGTCTCCAGTGGTTTATTTTGAATAATTGCCCTTTGGATATCTCCAACGCTGATTAACCCATCAAATTGCTGATTATCCAAAACAACCAACAGCTTTTTATCTATTGAATCCATTTTTCTTAATGCATCCAAAATAGTTTTTTCTTTGGTGATAATTCTACCTTCTAAATCCATAAAATATGTCGCATCTTTAGATAAAAATCATTAACATTAAAAAACATCTTTAAAGATCCTTGGCTCATTTTTTCCTTACTGGATTTCCAAACCAAATTCCATTTTCCATAACGTTTTTCGTAACTACTGTCCCTGCGCCTATAAGTGCACCCCCAACAACCGATTTGTTTTCTCTTATAACCGAATTTGCCCCAATAAAACTTTCGTTACCGATTTTAACGTTCCCACACAAAACTGTACCAGGTGCAACATGAACGAAATTCGCCAGCTCACATTCGTGCTCAACAATGCAACCCGTATTCACAATTACTCCGTCTCCTATTTTTGATTGGGCATTGATCAATACTGCCTTTCCGACGTAAGTCGAAACTCCAATAGACGCTGTCTTAGAAATATTGGCACTTGGATCCTTTAAAACAAATTGATTCAAATTTAAACTATTAAAGAAATGAACCAGATTTTTCCGAATTGAATTGTCTCCCACTGCCGGAAAAACCAACCGGTCACCAACAATCTGCTTGACATCTACCTCCTTCTCAAAACCAAAAAATTCCAAATTGTAAGGATTATCATCTGATTTATGTTTGTCAAAATATCCAACTATTTCATAACCCAAGTCTTTTAAAGATTCAATGATGACATATGCATGTCCGGAATAACCGAATAAAAAAACTTCTTTAGCTTCTGACACTGCTGGGGATATTCACTATTCTTTCCTCTAAATATTCCGCATTTTTCTGATCATCTTTATAGCAATGCGAATACATTGGCAGGCGATACATGAGCTGCCAAATTGGACGGGTCATGATTTGGCCCTCATTCGTAATTTTTAAAAATGAATTGCGGTGTTTCAAGCTTTCCAATTCCACACACATCAGCCAGTAATTTGCATGGGTGTTTTCCGTTTCTCTTCTAAAGGTGATTCCCTGAGTTTCGAAGAATTCAGCATAATCAATGGCCAGTTGCCTTTTATTTTGCAAAAACCCGTCAAGTTGTTCTAGTTGGCCACAAAACAAAGCTGCATTCAGATTTGGCATTCGGAAATTATAGCCAACATTATCGTGAGCATATTCATAAGGATGAGGCACTTTGGCTGTGGTCGTTAGGTGTTTGCCTAATTTACCCAGATCTTCATCCTGGGTTACAATCATTCCTCCTCCCCCACTAGTAACAATTTTGTTTCCGTTAAAGGAGAATACACCCAATTTTCCAAAAGACCCTGAATGCTTGCCCTTATAGTAGCTCCCCAGCGACTCAGCAGCATCTTCCACTATTGGTATACCCCACTTGCTACATACCACCAATAGTTCATCCATATGTACTGGAAATCCAAAGGTATGCATCGGAAGGCAGGCACTGATCCTTTTACCTGATTTTTTGTTGTAGGCACCATCATCCCTCATCTCCCCGTATTCCTCCAAAAATTGGGATACTGCCTTTGGCGATAAGCCCATTGTATCGTAATCCACATCCAAAAAAACCGGCTCTGCTGATGCATAATGAATGGCATTGGCCGTAGCTACAAAAGTAAGTGCTTGTGTAAGCACTTCATCCCCTCCCTGAACTCCAGCCAACTTTAAGGCTACTTGTAAACCCGAAGTCCCGTTGACAACAGCTACGGCGCTCCGTGTCCCACTTATTTCAACCATCATTTTTTCGGCCTTGTCCACATAAGCTCCTACCGATGAAACATAGGTCGAATCAAGTGTATCCAGGACATACTTGCGCTCATTACCCCTAAATACCGGACTATGAAGGGGTACAAAATCCTTGGTTTCAAATTTATTCCTAATAAAATTTATTACCTCCTTGTACTCCATCTTACATTTTTGAATCTAGGTATTTACCTTTTTCCTTATGATCAAATCCAGGAATCAAGTCATGAAACAATTTTAACAAGTTCTCTTTGGACCATTTGCCAGATTGGGTAAACTCCTCAACCTGATCAATAAAAAATTCAAGCTTTTCTTGCTCAAAAGTCAAATTGCTTTTTACAATACCGACATTTTTAAAACGCTCCATATCGAGTACCTCTTCCTCCATAAAAAACTCTTCAAAATCCTTTTCACCCGTAGTATCACTTGCCGTAAAAAAACAAGGCCACTTGCTTTTTGCAGGCAAGGTCATAACCATATTTCTAGCTTCTTCTTCGCTGGAACATTCGTAAGCCTCATACCCCAATTCTTTCAGATACTTTCTGGCAATCTCTGCAAAAGTTATCAAATGCAAATCCTCACTTAATTTGGGAAAGAAAATTTCCTTGTTACCACCCAAAAGGCTGGACATTAAACAAAGTTCTCCTGATTCTTTTGGAGTTACAAAATACCGTTTAACATCATTGGGAGCAACTATTGGTTGTTTTTTGAGTATCCTTTGATTGAAACCATGGAGCAAAGACCCATCTGAAAATGCGACATTGGCAAACCTTGCCGTTGAAATAGCCAGGTCCTGGCTTTCTTGCATTAAAAATAACTCCATAATGCGTTTAGATGCCCCCATCATATTAACAGGGTTGGCAGCCTTGTCCGTAGAAACACAAAAATATTTTAATGCTCCATTTGCCTTGGATTGTTTAATGGTTTTTAGGGTGTTTAAAACATTAACTTCCACCATTCTCATTAATGTAAAAGGATCCTTTTCGCTTCTTACATGCTTTAAGGCAGATAGATTCAAAACATAATCATACTCCCCATCAGCCTTAATAAATGCATCATAAATAGTAGATCCAATATCCAATGCAAATGTTCTAAAATCTCCTTTTATATACCCTAATGAACTCCTTATATCCCTTACAAGCTCCACCAAATTATTTTCACTGATATCTACAACATGAAGTTTCTGGGGATTTCTTTTGAAAATTTCTTTGGTAACAGCCTGTCCTATAGAACCCGCTCCTCCAATTACCAAAAATTTGGAGGCAGAAACCTTCTCATTTAGTTCCTTAGTATGCAAAGCAATATCTTGCCCAAAAAGAGTTCTGTTTCTACCTATTAATTTTAATACGTCCATTTGACTAGAATTTTAAACTTATTTTTCATTTTGGACCTCCAATTTGGTAATGCTTCATGTTCTCTAAGTATTTATTTTCTTTCTTCGCTGCATTTAATAATAAGATGGCTTTTCTAATAAAAAACAAAACCTGAATTCAGACGGAGTAAGAAAAATTGAACCATTTCTCTGATCAATTTCTAACCCTGTCAATCAAGATAACCAAAGTGGCCAAGCTTGATGCCATACCAATCCATGCCTGTACGGACATGGGTTCTCTTTCAGGCTTTTTGGGGACAATTATTTCTGCACCAGGTTCCAACTTCGGAAAAAAACTAAAAAACAAAAAACTGTTGGTCCTTTTTACATCTCCATTGGCATACACCACATAAGAACGGGATTTTCTGGCCGATTCACTAAAGCCCCCAGCTCTGGAAATATAATTCCTGAAACTCCTGCCCTCATCATATCTAGCCGTAGTGGGATACAATACTTCTCCCCTCATTCTTACCGTCTGCAGCTCCTTAGGAATACTAATAATATCACCTTCCTGTAATATCAAGTCATATTTTGACCCTGGCAGTTCAAGGATTTTATCCAATTCAATTCCAATCAATTCTGTATCTCTGGTAGCTACTTCCATCACAGAACTGTCCGCTCCTTCGAGAAACTGGTACCTGTCCTCCGAAAAACTTTCCACCCCTTCGCTACCCGATCTGCTTTTATTTCTTTCTTCACTGAGAAGGGCCACCCTTTCTTCCAACCTTTTCATCAATTCTTTTTCAGATTCTGCATTTTCAACCTTTTCATCCCTTTCCATGTTTTCCAGCAAAGACTCCAATTGCTCCAGCGTCAACACTTCTTCCTCCTTGGTATTGAAAAACTCTGTCCTTCTGATTAAGGTCGCTCCCTTGGGATAAGCAAATTGATTCAAACCACCTGCCCGATTCAATACATCAGATATCCTTTCATCTCTTTTTTCAAGGGCATATTCCCCGGGATAAAAAACTTCTCCCTCTACCTCCACAACTTTTTCCCGTTGAAAACCGGGGCTTTCACGAACAAATACGTGATCGAAGGGCTGTAAAGTAATATTCTTTTCTTCATCGCTTATTTTCAGGTTCGGATCTATGGATATGTTAATGATTTGAGCAATATCTCCACTGACATTTCCTTTCACCCTTCTGGCAATTTCTATATTTGAACTGCTAGCAGATTCTTTAAAGCCCTTGGCTTTGGCAATCAGATCTCCCACCGTCATGCTTTCCGCAAACTGATATACACCTGTTCGGTTTACCTCTCCTGAAATTTGTACGTGGTATTCCTCCTTGAGATCATAAATGCTGGGAACGTTCAGGATATCTTCTCTTTGTAATTTGACATCGGGTGCTTCACCTGAAAGAATGGCATTTAAATTTAGCGTAATGATTTCCATGGTAAAGTCAGGATTGGTCCTGTACAAAGAAACCCTCTCAGAAAAAGCATCCCCCCGAAGCCCTCCGGCCATTTTTAGCAAGGATTGTAAGGTCATCTCTTCTTCAATGGCAAACTCACCCGGCCTGAAAACTGCTCCGGAAACCTGCGCCCTATTTTCATACCGCTCCAGGATTGCTCCTACAGTAAAAAAATCACCATCCTTGACGGCGAAAGTTTTAAAATCATTTTTATATACATTTTCTATGCGCATTTCCTTATCTGTAGTCCGCCTTACCGTCAACAGTTCCCGGTAGGCATCACTTTTAAACCCACCCGCGAATGAAAGTAAATCATTGATGCTTTCTCCAGGTTTGATTTCAAAAATACCAGGCCTTCTCACTGGCCCTTCCAGTTCTACCCTGGTGCGCACGGGAGGAACAATCACTACATCATTGTCTTGCAATATGATATTCCCTTCCTGTTTTCCTTCCACCAAAAAGGCATAAATATCCACTTCACCTACCAATCTGTTGTCCCTGTACACCTGAATGTTTCTAAATGACCCGTTTTCGTTTGGACCACCTGCCTGGTACAAGGCATTGAAAACATTGGCAAAAGAAGGCATGGTATAGCTGCCAGGAATCCTCAATTCTCCTGCCATGGTCACCTGAATACTGCGGATATTGCCTACCCTCACTTGCAGGAAAGTATTGGGATTGGGTCCTCCCAATCCAGAATAAATCTGTTGCAAGGCATTTTTTAATCGGGACCGCACCGATTGTATTGATGCCCCACCTACATTGATCGGACCAATATTCGGGATAAATACCGTGCCTTCCGGAGATACCGTAAGGTCCAGAGATTGCTGGGATGCTCCGAAAACGTCTACTAACAATTGATCTCCTGTGCCCAAAATATAATTTTCAGGTGTCGGGAGATTTAAGTTTGGATTAAAATTAAGCTCCTTGTTATGAAATAAAGTAAAACCAAATATTTTCTTTTGTTTTGGACTCAGGTCATAGTATGGATCTGCCTGCCTTAAAGAATCAAAAACATCGGTTTGTTCAAGCCCTTCGCCGGTTACTTGTCTTTGGGTTTGCCCCTGATCTTGCCTTCCCTTTGATCCTTCCACATTTCCCGATTTGAGCATCTGAATGCGCTGGGTAAGTTTACTTATTTCAGCTGCTGGCATTCCTCTCTCCCTTGCCAAGGCTTGTAGTTGCGCCTCATTCATACCTGAAGATTCTGCCCTTCTGATCAGTTGTTCTATTTGGGCATCAGAAAGCTCATCCACTTTAAGGTTTTGAATATCCTGCAAGGATTGGCCATAAGACATTAATCCAAAACACATGAGGACAACAAAAAGAATAAATTTTAAGTTATGAAGTAAAATTCTGATCAGCATTTGAGTACCGGTGGTTATTAATGAAATGAAATCAAATAAAATCTAAAAACAAAGGAAGGACACCTTCTAAAAAAATTAAAGCTTCGCCTCCTCAGTTACATATAGTAAAAGAGCTGTAATGCATGGGATAACCTTTATGATCAACAAAAAAGGGATATTTATTGAATATCCGCACAAAAGTAAGCAATACCAGCGGAATAACATAAGATGATTTTTTTTGAATCTGCCCAGGTAATCGAAAAAAACAAAATTAAATTAGGTAAAATAGTTGATCACTGATTTAAATTAAAAAATTTATGCGCAAAATATAATTATTTTGCGCATAAATTTAATTTTTACTTAAATGATAAAAAAGGCTATTCCGCCTGATTCAGCACCTTGTGTCCGCCTTTCATCAAATGGATATCGCGCTTGAATAAGCCCACATCGGAAAGGACCATATCCTCTACCAACATTTTAAGGTCGTATTTAGGCTTCCATCCCAATTTGGTCATGGCCTTGGTAGGATCTCCGATCAGCAGGTCCACTTCAGTGGGCCGGAAATAGGCCGGATCAATTTTCACCAACACATCTCCTTTGTTTACTTTAAAATGTGAGGTTCCGAGCACATCAAAAGCCTTGTCCCTATCGATAGCTTCCAGTATTCCTTTCTCATTCAAACCTTCCCCTTCAAACTTCAACTTAAACCCAACCTCATCAAAGGCCATTTTGATAAAATCCCGGACCTTGGTGGTTACCCCGGTAGCGATGACATAATCCTCCGGCACCTCCTGCTGCAAAATTCTCCACATGGCATCCACATAATCTTTGGCATGACCCCAATCCCTTTTGGCATCCAGGTTACCCATGTACAGGTCTTTTTGCAATCCCAAAGCGATCTTGGCCACCGCCCTGCTTATTTTTCTGGTCACAAAGGTCTCCCCTCTCAGAGGAGATTCGTGATTGAACAAAATACCATTACAGGCATACATACCATA
Source organism: Cyclobacterium plantarum (assembly GCF_011290685.1). Taxonomy (GTDB): domain Bacteria; phylum Bacteroidota; class Bacteroidia; order Cytophagales; family Cyclobacteriaceae; genus Cyclobacterium; species Cyclobacterium plantarum. The sequence goes on along the minus strand of NZ_JAANYN010000001.1, from coordinate 522,565 downwards.
AGCCTCCCGGTAGTTTACCGTAATCCAGTACCCATACAATTTGGCCACTGCATAGGGAGACCTGGGATAAAATGGTGTCGTTTCAGACTGGGGAACAGCCTGCACCAATCCGTAAAGCTCGGAGGTGGAGGCCTGATAGATTTTGGTCTTTTTCTCCATGCCCAATAACCTGACCGCTTCCAGAATCCTCAATGTTCCCACTCCGTCTGCATTGGCTGTATATTCAGGTGTATCAAAACTTACCTTTACATGGCTCATTGCCGCAAGGTTATAAATCTCATCAGGTTTGGTTTCCTGAATGATACGGGTTAGGTTCATGGAGTCTGTCAAATCCCCGTAGTGCAAAAACAAACGCTTGTCATCATCATGTGGATCCTGGTACAGGTGATCTATCCTGTCTGTATTAAAAAGAGAGGCTCTTCTTTTGATACCATGTACAATATACCCCTTGGATAATAAAAGCTCTGCAAGATAGGCTCCATCCTGCCCGGTAATCCCTGTTATTAACGCCGTTTTCATAAATGATTTTTTTATTTGCTGATAAAAATATATTACAATTTAACCTGTTTGATTTGATCAATATTTTTCAGGAACCACTGGTAGGTATCCTGAATACCTTGTTCCAATGATATCTTGGCCTTCCAGCCTGCCCCGGTCATTTTACTTACATCCATCAATTTTCTGGGGGTTCCATCTGGTTTGCTGCTGTCCCATACGATTTCTCCCTGGTGTCCGGTGACCTGCTGGATCAACGCTGCAAGGGATTTGATGGTCAGATCCTGGCCTGTACCCACATTGTACAAATTATCCTCAAATGTATGCTCCATGGCAAAAACTACTGCTTCTGCCATATCATCCACATGCAAAAACTCCCGCATAGGAGTCCCGCTGCCCCATAACTTGACAGGCTGGTGACCATCGATTTTTGCTTCATGAAATTTTCTGATCATTGCCGGAAGCACATGAGAGGTTTCCAGATCAAAATTATCAAATGGTCCATAAAGATTGGTGGGCATCAGGCTCACAAAATCTTTCCCGTACTGTTGCCTGATGGCCTCGCAGGCTTTTACACCAGCTATTTTGGCCAGGGCATACCACTGGTTGGTCGGCTCCAGTGATGCGGTAAGCAACATGTCTTCCTTAAGCGGCTGAGGAGCCAGCTTGGGATAAATACAGGAACTCCCCAGAAAAATAAATTTCTCTACTCCGGCCTGAAGTGAAAAATCAATCAGGTTGTTCTGGATGAGTAGATTTTCCATCAGGAACTGATAGGGGTAGTTGTTGTTGGCAAGGATACCGCCAACCCTTGCAGCAGCATCAATGACTATCTCAGGTTTTTCTTTCTCAAAAAAACTTTTCACACTGGATTGGCTTTTCAAATCAAGTTCCCTACTGCTCAAGCCAATTAAATTTTGGTAACCTTTTTGCTTAAGTGCCCTGAAAATGGCAGCGCCCACCATACCATTGTGACCTGCAACATATATTTTGGTCTGCTTTTGTATCATTTGCTTAGTTTAATAATCCCGGGTTTTCCTTTTCCAATCTCTCATACACTTTTTTTACCTCCTGCGCATTATCCTTGTTCAGCACCAATATGGCATCCGGAGTTTCCACCAATACCACATGCTGCAGCCCAACAAATTCCACATGCTTACCAGCTGTTCCGAGCGCCAGGTTATTCCCCTTTCGTTCCTTACTGCCTGGTTGAAAATAGTCGAAAAGAGCTTCAAAAGACCCCATATCAGACCAGGTAAAGGAGGAGGGTACCACCTTGATTTTGTCTGATTTTTCCATCACGGCGTAATCTACACTAATGGAAGGAATTTCCATACTTAACTCCAAAGGCAGAAAGCCATCCTTTGCATTTTGCAAGGCCACCTTTGACTTTTCCAGCACCTCTGGTTCATACTTTTGAAGTTCATCCAAATAAGTGCCTGCCGTAAAACAAAACATGCCACTGTTCCAGAGAAAATTGCCTTTGTCCAAAAATTCTTTTGCCCGGGACAGATCCGGCTTCTCTCTGAAACCCAGGACCTCATTGCCCTTGTGTTCAATGTATCCAAATCCGGTTTCCGGCCTGGTAGGGATCAATCCAAAGGTGACAAGGGAACCCTTCCGAGCCATTTCTATGGCTTGTTTCAGTGAATTTTGATATTTTTCTTCATCTCCTATCAGGTGATCGGATGGGGTAACCAACATTACAGCATCTGAAGGGACGGACAAAGCCGCAAAAGCTATGGCCGCAGCGGTATTTCTGGGGGCAGCTTCCACCAATTCAAGATAGTCTGAGACATCCATTTTCTCCAGGATATCCCTGGAAAGCTCGTAATTATCCACCCCGCCAACTACCATCACCTGGTTACAAATGCCTGCATTTCTTTTGATGGTTTTCTGGAAAAGTGATTGATTATCAAAAATGGGAAGGTATTGCTTTGGCTTGCTTTTACGTGAAAGCGGCCAAAGTCGGCTACCGACTCCTCCCGATAAAACTACATTAACAATTTTCATGATTTTGTTTTTTCGCTGTTCCAGTACAAAAATAAAACCATACTATTCTGTTTGATCCACAAAAGAATAATATGTTAAAATGGTATGTGTTTTCACCAAACACAAAACTGATTGTTCTTATAAAAGAATTAAATTATTGCTATTGTGACAGTTAGACTTTTATTTCGATTTCTTATAAAAGATACGCCAAAAGTAAATAAAAAAATCAAAAGGGTAAAGAATTATTTTAAAACCATTTTTAACTATTTAAAAAACATAAAAATATATTCCAAATATTAAAAGCCCAATAGAGGTTGAAAACATGGAAAAATTCCAAAAACAAGAGTTGACGGTTGCACAAATTATTCGGTAATTTCGGGTTTAAAACCTGTAAATCTGTATAATGACAGAAAAATATAATTGGTATGTGATGTATACTGCTCCAAGAGCGGAAAAAAAGGTAGCCCAAAGACTGAAAGAAAAAGGTACCGAAGTGTATCTCCCGATTATAGAAGAACTAAGGCAATGGAGTGATCGAAAGAAGAAAGTGCAACGACCACTTTTTAATGGATATTTATTTGTTTATACCAGTAAGGAAAGGCTTTGGGAGGCTTTACAAATCAGTGGTGCGGTAAAATTTATTAATTTTTCCGGCGAACATGCAGTGGTGCACCAAAATGAAATTGACACCATACAACGGATCATAGAAACCGGGGTGGCAGTGGAAGTAGATACTGATGATATTGATACAGGTGAACAAGTTAAGATTTTAGGTGGTGCCTTGCAGGGGTTTCAGGGTGAGTGTATCCAAAAATCCAATCAGGATTATTTCATAATTCGTATACCAAGTATCAATCAAAGCATGCTGGTAAAAGTCTCCCGCAAATTTTTAGAGGTAATAAAGCAATAAAGGTAGCATTTAATTATTATCAACTCTTAATTTTAATAACTTCGCAAATTAATTGCCCTTTCTTTTTATTATTTTCAAGAGAATGGCACATGCTTTATTCATAGACTTTAACCTGCTTTTGAATGGAAAAACATACATATGGCACCGGCCTCATAGGTAATTGCAGTTACATTGCCCATATTGAGAAAAACACGAATATCAGCTGGTTGTGTTTGCCCCGATTTGATAGTGATTTTCTATTTGGGAGCATGCTGGACAAGGAAAAGGGTGGTGAGTTTACTGTCTTGCCGCAAAATGGCGGATTCACCTCCCGCCAGGCTTACAAGGAAAACACCAATATACTGGAAACCTCCGTGGAAACATCTGCAGGCGAAATGTATAAGGTAACTGATTTTGCTCCTCGCTTTTTAAATTTTGACCGGTACTTTAAACCCACAATGTTGGTAAGAAAGATAGAGCCCTTAAAAGGAGAACCCAAAATCAAAATAAACTGTCAGCCAGTAGCCAATTACGGAAAAACCAAATTGACCCCTACACCAGGCAGTAATCATATTCAGTTTGCCGGGCGGGATCAGCAGGTAAGGTTAACAACCAATTGCTCCATCACCTATATCATGGAGGAACAGGAATTCAGATTACAAAGAACCATTTACCTGGTGCTTACCTATGGAAATCCTATGGAAGCTCCCATCGAAAGCACCATGGAAAAATTTCTGAATGCCACTTGCCAATATTGGCGCGACTGGGTGAAATCTACCAGTATCCCGAATTTTTATCAAAAACTGGTGGTGCGTTCCTCACTTGTGCTAAAAATCCATCAATATGAGGATACCGGCGGAATCATAGCTGCCTCCACCTCTAGCCTTCCGGAATCGCCGGGCTCTACCAGAAATTGGGATTACAGGTATTGCTGGATGAGGGATGCCTATTATACGCTAAATGTATTCAACCATTTGGGTCATTTTGAGGAATTGGAGCGGTATTTTGAATTTATACAAAACCTGCCAGTTGATGAAAAAGGCAGGTACCAACCCCTTTACTCGATCACAGGCTCCTCCAAATTACCTGAAACGGTTGCCGACTTACATGGTTATATGGGCAATAAGCCGGTACGTTTTGGTAACCAAGCTTACACACATATCCAAAATGACTTATATGGTCAGGTATTGGTTAGCTTGTTGCCACTTTATGCAGACAAAAGGTTTATCGAATCGGAAAAAAGCCATAGCAAGCCCTTCATTAATAATCTATTGCAAAAAATAGAGGAAACAATGGACGAAAAAGACGCAGGCTTGTGGGAATTCAGAAATTTAAAACAGGAGCATTGCTATACTTTCCTTTTTCATTGGGCAGGAGCCAGTGCCGCTGTAAAAATGGCAGACCGGCTGTCTGATTTGGAGATGAAAAATAAAGCAGTTGAATTAAAAAATAAAGCCATAAAGAAAATAGAGGCTTGCTACATACCGGAAAGAAAGGCTTACGCTCAGGCCATAGGAACCAAAAACATGGATGCCAGCACCTTGCAATTGATCACCATGGGTTATTTCGGCAATGATATTGAAAGTGCCAACAATCACCTTAAAGCCCTGGAAGAAGATTTACTGGCCAAGGATTTCTTGTTTTACCGTTACAAGCACCTGGATGATTTCGGTGAACCAGAAACTACCTTTCTGATCTGTGCCTTTTGGTACATTGAAGCCCTGGCCTGTGTAAACCGACTTGAAGAAGCCATGGAAGGTTTTGAAACGTTGAGCAAATACTGTAACCACCTCAATTTGTTTTCTGAGGATGTCGACCAACACACCGGTAGTCAATGGGGCAACTTCCCTCAAACCTATAGCCATGTTGGTTTGCTCAATGCTGCCTACAGGATAGACAAAAAACTGGATAAGCCCAATTTTATGATTTAACAAACGGGGACCGTTCGCGTTTTTCTTCCTTGTTTCTCACTACAAGGATCCAATCCTGATCGAGTTTTAAATAGCCGTAATCGTAACAATACGCATACAAATTGCCTTTTTTATTGGTGTAGGTATGGGTGCAGTACCTGAATTGAAAACCCATTTCAAGCATGTTGCCCCGGAGGGTTTTGGCAGTATCCTCGGTGTCAGGTAATATATTTGCCAGGATATTCCTGTTTCTCTTCAGGGCATTGTTGATGTTTCGGATCAGTCTGTTACTTCCAGATTTCATCTGATTGTTGTAACTGTTTCTGCAATAGTCGTCACAAAATTTTTTATCCACCCTACCAAACAAAGGCTTTCCACAGCTTACACATTTTTTAGGTTGTACTGTCATAAAAGTCCTTTTAAAGGAAAAATTAAGCATAATATATATAAAAAAAGTCATTTAACAAATGAAATTATCCGTTTGTAAACGTTTACAAACATTTACAAACGGTTTTAAACGAAAAAAACCCGAATAATTTTTGCCCCTATCCCCAATTTTGTCCTGTTCCAATTCGGAAAACATACACATTCTTAACTTAAACAATTCACGTCATGAACGCTATTAAAAACAAAGTACAATTGATCGGGAGACTGGGTGCAAAAGCAGAATTTAAAACAGTCAATGGGAACACGCCTATGGTAAGATTGAATCTTGCCACCAATGAATCTTACAAAAACAATAAAGGGGAGAAAATTGAAGAAACCTACTGGCACAGTATCGTTGCCTTTGGGAAGCCGGCAGAAATTATACACAAATACACCGACAAAGGTTCGGAAATCTGCATTCAGGGAAAATTGGTGAGCAGGTCCTATGAGAACAAAGAAGGGATTAAAAAATACATCACCGAAGTTCAGGTCAATGAGGTTTTACTCATGGGAGAAAAATCAGCAGCCAAAGCCTGAAGGCCTTGTTATTTTTAAAATCTGCTTTTTTAGGTTAAACTCATTTTTTATCCGATTAGTCCGGTGGAGTTTGGGTGGCTCCACCGGATTTTTGCTGATAGCCGAATTTCAAATCGGTAATATCTCATTTGCAAGACTCACGTATTTTAAAAAAATATCAAAATAAAAGGGTGAATTTTTTAAATAGCTCAATTTTTTAATTTTTCACCCAGGACTGTTTGAAAATTTAGATTAATTAATTTAATTTTAACCCAATGAATTTCAGGTGTTTACCTGTAGATCATTGGGTTATTTTGGGTTTATTGTTTATTGACTAAAGCTATGAAAGTAAGTTTTCATGGCTTTTTTATTACCACTGAGGATGAATTTCAGCTTTGAAATATTTATCATAGATATCCCGAACAGCAGCCATTTCCTCATTTGTCAAGGGAGCTATTGATGCAGCCTTCACATTGGCCATTACCTGTTCTGGTTTTGAAGCGCCGGGAATTACTGTGGAGACTTCTTCAAACATCAAAACCCATCGGATTGCCAGGGCTGCCAGTGGGGCCGGGTCTCCGAATAGCTGCTTCAGCTCACTTACAGCCTCAATGCCGCGATCCAAATTTATACCCGAAAACGTTTCTCCTTTATCAAATGCTTCTCCATTTCTGTTGAAATTTCTGTGGTCTTCAGGATGAAAAGTGGTGTCCCCATCAATTTTTCCAGACAACAATCCACTTGCCAAAGGCACCCTGACAATGATACCGCAATCTTTTGACCGGGCCTGTCCAAAAAACTCTTCTGAGGGTTTGGGCCGGAACATATTAAAAATCACCTGTACAGTAGTCACATTTTGGTAGTCCAGGGCAAGCAAGGCTTCGTCTACTTTTTCGACACTCACCCCCATATTTTTTATCTTCCCTTCCTTTTTCAGGTCTTCAAAAAGGCCGAAAATTTCAGGCCTGTGGTATACTTCCGTTGGAGGGCAGTGCAATTGTATCAGATCAATGGTGTCCAGGTTCATGTTTCTCAGGCTGCCCTCTACATAACCCCTTAATACTTTCGGAGTATAACCCTCTGAGACATGAGGCTGAATTTGCCGGCCACATTTGGTAGCCACAAAAACTTCTTCCTTTCGCTCCCGGATGATCTTTCCGACAGCTGCCTCACTCATTCCTGCATCGTAAACATCCGCTGTATCAATAAAATTTATCCCCTGATCTATGGCTTCATGGATGATGCCTGAGGCCACTTTATCGTCAAAGGAGCCTCCCCAGCCTCCTCCTACCTGCCAGGTACCCAACGATACTTCTGAAACATTCAGTCCGGTTTTTCCAAGTTTTCTGTATTTCATTTTAAGTCCTTTCTTTTCTTAATTTTTAAACTATTAATATATATCTTTAATCTCTTAAACGATTTTCCATTAAATGAAACTATAATGCTCAATAGAAGAAAATTCATGGCCTCCCTGACTGCTTTGGGATTTGGAGCATTTATTTCACATCAAACCAACGCTAAAACCCACGCAAACATGATTGTACACCAAGTGTTTTTCTGGCTTCATGATCCGGCTAAAGATCTTAAAACGGTCATGGATGGCTGCAAGAAAATTGCCCAAACCAAAAGTGTGAAAGACTACAAAGTCGGAGTTCCTGCCGGTACCCAACGAAGGGAAGTAGTAGATCATAGTTTTCACATATCTCTGACCGTCTATTTTGACAGCCTTGGTGATCACGATCTTTATCAGACCGATCCTGTTCATTTACAGTTTGTGGAGGACCACAAAGACAAATGGTCTCGGGTCAAGGTATATGACTTTGAGGTATAAATGGAAAAGGCCTTCAAAGATAAGATTTGAAGGCCTTTTCTTATTCACTTACCCTTTCAATGATTAGGTTGTGGTTGGTATAAATACAGATATCCGCTGCAATGTTAAGGCTTTCTTTGACCATTTCCTCTGCACTGAGTTGAGGGGCGTATTTTTTTAGTGCTCTGGCGGCTGACTGTGCATACATGCTTCCTGAACCAATGGTGGCAATCCCTAAATCGGGTTCAATTACATCCCCAGTCCCTGAAATAATCAGCACATCTGTAATATCTGCAATGATCATCATTGCTTCCAGTTTACTTAACATCCTGTCTGTCCGCCATTCTTTGGCCAATTCCACCGCTGCCCGCTTCATGTTATTGCTGTACTTTCCTAATTTCTCTTCGAATTTTTCCAAAAGTGTAAACGCATCGGCGGTAGAACCGGCAAACCCGGTGACGATCTTCCCTCCCTGCAATTTCCTGATTTTATTTACGCTGCTCTTGGCAACGGTATTCCCCAAAGTAGCCTGGCCATCTGCACCGATAGCTACCTGCCCTTGGTGGCTGATGGCTACTACTGTGGTTGATTTGAGTTTTTCCATGATTCTTTTTTTGATAATTGTTTTCAATAACCGTACTAAAAACAAAAAGCCCTATTTCTAGGACTTTTTGACATTATCTAATTTTTTGCATTGTCAGATAAGAAGCCTGACCGGATCTTCCAGAAGTTGTTTTACTGTCTGCAGGAAGGCCGAACCTATGGCTCCATCTACTACCCGGTGGTCACAGGAAAGGGTCACTTTCATCAGGTTCCCTACTTTGATTTCCCCATCTTTTACAATTGGAGTTTGCTTGATACCTCCTATGGCCAGGATACAGGCGTCTGGAGGATTGATTATGGCCGTAAACTCATCAATTCCAAACATGCCCAGATTCGAAACCGTGAAGGTGTTACCCTCCCAATCCTTGGGCTGTAGCTCCTTATTCTTGGCCTTTCCTGCCAGGGACTTGGCTTCCTGGGATATCTGAGAAAGACTCTTGCTGTCCGTAAACCTGATCACCGGGACCAATAGTCCTTCATCCACTGCCACTGCCATACCGATATGCACATGGTCATTGTACCTGATCTTGTCTCCCATCCAAGCCGAATTCACATTGGGATGTTGCTTTAAGGCAGCGGCAACAGCTTTAATCACCATATCATTAAATGATATTTTCACCGGAGCCACTTCATTCATGCTTTTCCTTGCCTCAATGGCTTTGTCCATGTTGATTTCCATGGTCAGATAAAAATGAGGTGCAGTGAATTTGCTCTCGGCAAGCCGTTTGGCAATCACCTTTCTCATCTGGGAAACCTTTTCCTCTCTGAAAGACTCCTGCCCAACTGCAGGACTGGCAGCCATTGCTCCGGAGGATTTATCCGCAGCAGCCACTTTCGAGGGATCGAAACTTTCAATATCTTTCTTAATGATTCTGCCCCCGTCACCGGAGCCTTTTACCAGAGAAATGTCAATTCCTTTGTCCTTGGCCATTTTCTTTGCCAGAGGAGAAGCCTTTATTCTTCCATTTGAACCTGATGAGGCAGTACTACCCGTTTCTTGCTCCGGTTTTGCTTTTTCTTCTTTCTCAGGGCTTTTTTCTTTTGGCGCATCTGTCTCCTCTGTGCTTTCCGTGGCCGAACCGGAAGAAGCCTCTTGTTTGTGAGCTTCCAGTAATTTCTTATAATCGGCTCCTTTCTCCCCAATAATGGCGATGACCCCATTTACTTCCACTGAATCTCCTTCTTCGACTCCGATATATAGAAGGGTACCGTCTTCATAAGACTCCAACTCCATGGTAGCTTTGTCCGTTTCAACCTCAGCCAGAACATCACCTGATTTCACTTCGTCTCCTTCCTTTTTCAACCAACTGGCAATGGTCCCCTCCTGCATGGTGTCACTCATTTTAGGCATGGTGATCAAGGTAGCATTGATATCGGAAGTATCTATTTTTTCGCTTTTCGTCTCGGATTTTTTCTCGGCCGATTCCTGCTTTTCTGCCGACTCCTTTTCTTTGGGTGCAGTATCTTTTGAAGACTCACCATCTCCACCAGACTTAATGTCTTTGAGCAAATCATCTATGTTTTCGCCCTTTTCTCCCAAAATGGCTATGACCCCATTCACCGGTACGGCATCCTTTTCGTCTACTCCAATATGAAGCAATACACCCTCATCATAAGACTCCAATTCCATGGTGGCCTTGTCCGTCTCAACCTCTGCAAGAATATCTCCGGGCTTTACTTCATCTCCTACCTTTTTTAACCATTGTGCGATCACCCCTTCTTCCATGGTGTCGCTCATTTTGGGCATTCGTATTATTTCGGCCATAAGTTATATTATTCGAATTCATGTTTTCAGCAATCCAAAAATAGTTCTTAAAATATGTTTATTCAAATTTAATAATAGTATTTTCACGTAGGAAAGGAATCTGGAATGCATTTAGCGAAAAAATGCCCGTACTGAAAAATTCAAATTACAACCCCCACCAACTACTATACAATGGTCACATGCAGACCATTATTCCTGCTCTCTTCAGAGAAAAACACCTTTTAAGGTTTGAAAGAGAAAGAATTAACACAACAGATGGTGATTTTCTGGACCTGGATTGGTTGAAGCAGGAAAGCACAAACCTGATCATAATCAGCCATGGTTTGGAAGGCAATAGTCAGCGGCCCTACATGACGGGCATGGCGGGTATTTTTTTTGATTCAGGATACGACGTATTGAACTGGAATTACAGGGGGTGTAGTGGCAGCCCCAACCACAAACCATTTTTTTACCATTCCGGAGCTACCTATGACCTGGAGGAGGTGGTTTGCCATGCTTCAGGTAAATACAAATCCATTTATTTGGTTGGGTTTAGCCTGGGGGGTAACCTCACGCTCAAATACCTGGCAGAAACAAATTGGCCCTGCCAAAAAAACATAAAGAAAGCCGTGGCCATTTCTGTTCCCCTTGACCTAAGTGCCTCTTGTGATAAAATAGATCATTTTAGGAATAAAGTATATGCCTATAATTTTCTGCTCTCATTAAAGAAAAAGGTGCGGAAAAAGGCCCTTGCTTTCCCGGAAATTATTTCAGACTTTCCCTTGCGATCCATTTACACCCTAAGGGCATTTGATGATGCATTTACCGCTCCCCTGCATGGGTTTAAAAATGCAGCGGATTATTACGAAAAAAATGCATCCCTCTATTTTCTAGAAGCCATAAAGATACCCTGCCTGATTTTAAATGCCATGAATGATCCATTTCTTGGCAAAACTTGTTATCCCAGAGAAATTGGAGAACGCTCGGAAAAGATTTATATGGAATTCCCAAATCAGGGGGGCCATGTTGGTTTTAGTCCGAGATCAAAAGCAGAAAGATACTGGTCTGAATCCAGGGCTCTTGAATTTATCCAAAACGAAAACTATCTTTAAATTACATCATCACCCGAAGCCGAATCCAATTCAATATGTGTGGAAGATATTCACTTGCAAAAACGAAAATAGACCTTGAAAACAGGTTTGAGGCTGAAATGCTGGAAGCTTTTACTCCAAGATACAATATTGCTCCTTCTCAACTTGTCCCTGTGATCACTACCGAAAGCCCTAAAGGGTTTTCCCATTTTTATTGGGGCATCACTCCTTCGTTTGCAAAAAATAAACCTGTAGCCAATAAGCTCATCAATGCCCGGGCAGAAACCATTACAGAAAAAGCAACATTTAAAAATGCATTTAAAAAAAACCGGTGTCTGGTACCTGCAGATGGTTTTTATGAATGGAAAAAAATCGGCAAAAAAACAAAAGTACCTTACCGGTTTGTCCTACATGGGGAGTCCATATTCTCCATGGCAGGCATTTGGGAAGAATATGAAACTGAGAAAGGAGAAACAGCACACACTTTTTTAGTTTTAACCACTGCTCCCAATCAACTTTCTGCAGAAATACATGACAGGATGCCAGTCATTCTCAAAAAAGAAGATGAGGCCAAATGGTTGGATGTGCGTACGCAGGAGGAGGAATTGCTTGGCATGCTTGGTCCTTATCCAGATGACGAAATGACTAAATATACGGTATCCCCTATGGTAAATCAGGTAGCCAATGACAGTGCATACGTCATTCGAAAAACCCTGCCCATGGATCAATTTGGAAACTATACCTTATTCGGATAATGTATAAAATAGAAATTCTTGATCTTCATTTTAAAGCTGAAAAGCATACCATTGCCTGTTTTTTGATTTCGCTAAACAATCACCATGTTTTGGTGGAAACCGGCCCTGAAAGCACCTGGTTCAATTTAAAAGATGCTTTAAAAGGGCATGGGTTGAATCCCGGAGACATTGATGCCGTCCTGCTCACACACATTCACTTTGACCATGCCGGGGCTGCATGGAAATTAGCCGAGGCAGGAGCCGACATATTCGTTCACCCGGTGGGGCTTACTCACCTGGCTAGCCCTGAAAGATTGTGGCAGTCGGCAGCCAAGATTTACGGTGAGGCAAACATGGAGCAGCTCTGGGGTGAAATGAAAGGCATAGACAAAAGTAAATTGGTCCCCACCGGCCATAAGGAGACCATTCATATCGGAGACCTGGTCTTTACTGCCCTGCATACTCCCGGACACGCCAGTCATCACATTGCCTGGCAACTGGGCCAAAGTGTATTTACCGGGGATGTTGGAGGAGTTAAAATTAAGGATGGTCCGGTAGTACCCCCTTGCCCTCCTCCGGATATCCACCTGGAAGATTGGAAAAAATCCATGCAAACCATTTTAGACAGGCAGCCGGAGAAGTTATACCTGACCCATTTCGGTGAGGTCAACCAGCCCAGAGAGCACTTTACTGAGCTCACAAAAGTCCTGGACAATTGGGCTTTCTGGATGAAAGTCCACTTTGATAAGGGGACACCACTTGAGACTATTAAAACAGCGTTTATGGCCTATACCTCCAACCAAATGGAATCTTTTGGTGCAGGAAAAAAGTTGCAATCGCTTTACGAATATGCCAATCCCAGTTGGATGTCAGTAAGCGGCCTGATGAGGTACTGGAAACTTAAAGGCTAAAATAAAATTTATTTTTTACCATTTTATATTTTTTTAATTATATTTAAATATAAAAAAATAATTTTAATTAAAAAAATCTGTATTTCACAGAGCTGCTAATCAATTTGTGTATTATTTTTTATATTTTTCATTAAATTACTTATAGAAAAATAATATTTTATACTAAAAAAATACTTTAGTTTTATTTACTTTCTCCGTATTTTCACAAAATTATATACCAAATAATTTTTCCTTATTAAAATATATCCACGAGTATTACATGATTAACTTGTCAATTTTTTAGCGCAAGATCATTTTGAATTATAAGAAGCCCGTAAAAACTGACTAAAATCATTTAATTATCATCACAAAAGCTTTTAGATAAAAAAAATTATTTTTACATTTGTAAAAATGTTTTTTAAATACATAAAAAAGTTTGTGATAAAATTTTACCCAAACAGCGATCTTAGAAAGAGGTAAAGTTTTATTTAATTATTTAAATATTATATTTAATATATTAAATATAATATTTTTTGAACTAAATAGTATATTTCCATTAAAAATGGAAATTACTTTAACGGCAGGTTCTGATCTCAATCCTTCATTTGTGATTGACGTGACGAAGTTTTGACCAAACGGCAATTTGAAATTCATTTTTACTACCCAGTAAATTTTATTACATCATGGACATTAAAGATTTATTGAATCAGGAAATCGACTTGAAAAAATCAAGTTCTGTTCCTCTTGAATTTTACTTTAAAAAATACCTGAGACACTGGTATTTATTTTTGGGGGGTGTTTTGTTAATGTGTGGTGCAGCATTGGCCTATATTTACTACACACCAAGCCAGTATGAAATCAATTCTACATTGATGATTAATAACGGTACGGAGGCGAAGAAGGGTTTTTCAAATAATACTGTCCTGGATGATTTAGACGGTTATCAGACCACCAGCATTGTCGAGAATGAAGTGGAGGTATTAACGTCAGTATCCCTGATCAAAAAGACCCTTGAAAATCTGGACTTTTACAACACCTTCTTCGTAGAGGATGGGTTTAAGCGATATAAAGAAATTTACGGGAAAGAAGTCCCGGTCAGCATCAGTTACAGCAAATTAAATGATCGGCCCGAAAAATTTACCGAAATGGTCAGACTTGAAATAATAGATGACAATTCCTATGAATTGGAAATGGAAGAAGGTAGTAAGAGTCGGTATAATTTTGGTGATGAAATAAATAACTTTTTTGGAGAGTTTACCATTGATCTAAAAGAAAATCAGCAGGAACCCTATCCGAAAAGCCTTTTTTTTACCTACAATGATATGCGGGAAATGGCTTTTGAATACAGAGAAAACATCAATGCAGAACCAACAAATAAGCTGTCCACTGTCATTTCCATTACCTTGTTGGCTACTACCCCTGAAAAAGGAGAGGATTTTTTGAAAACATTAGTTGAAGTTTACAATACTGAGGCCTTAAAAAACATCAATTCCACAGCGTCCAACACGCTTGCTTTTATTGATGAACAAATGGAGAAGCTGACTACAGAACTTGCAGAGATAGAAAAAGCTGTTGAAACCTACAAAAACGAAAACTCCATTTCTGATTTGAGTGCTGAATCCCAGATATACCTGCAAAACTCCAGCAACACCAAGCAGAAACTTTCCGAATACGATATCAACTTTGAAGTACTCAATAACCTGGAAGAAAATTTAACCAGTAGTAACAATTTGTCCGAAATGGTTCAGGGATCCTTATTGATAGAAGATGAGGCTTTGTCTGATTTGGTTAAAAAATACAATGAGCTGCAACGCCAACGTCAACGTCTTTTGAATGGAACTACATCAGACAATCCTTTAGTAAAAAACCTGGACGAGCAACTTTTTAGCCTTCGATCAAATCTGTTAGAAAATATTCAAAGCAGTAAAAAAAGCATACAGATAGCCAAAAAAAGCCTTCAGGAAAATGCCTTGGTAATAGAAGAAAGAGCCAACCGGGTTCCTCAAATTGAACGGGAGCTTTTAAACATAACAAGACAACAATCCACCAAACAGGAAAACTACCAATATTTAATGCAAAAAAGGGAAGAGTCCATTCTTTCCCTGGCCGCCACATCCGTATCCAATGCCCGGGTCATAGACCCCCCAATTGCTGGGTTGTATCCTGCCAAACCTATGAAAAAGTTAATCATGGTTTTTGCATTTATTCTGGGATTAGGCATCCCGTTTGGATTGATTTTTGTCAATGATTACTATTTTGGAAAGATCGGGCAAAAAAATGAGGTGGAGGCAATGAGTCAGGTTCCAATTATGGGAGAAATATCTCATGAAAAAAGAAAAAACCTGTATCTCGGAACTCCAAACCACAAGTCTCTTATTGGAGAACAAATAAACCTGATTTGGACAAATATGAAATTTGCATCCATGAAAAGAACAAATCAGGTGATTCTAACCACCTCCAGCATTGGAGGGGAGGGAAAAACCTTTTTTAGTATCAATCTTGCCCGGACCATCGGACTATCAGGAAAGAAAACAGTGATTTTGGAATTTGATCTCAGAAAACCTTCAGTCCTTAAGCAACTTGGTATTAAAACAAACAAACCTGGAATCAGCGAATACCTATCGAGTGAAAACTATATTACCAGCGATATTCTTACACTTTCTGAAGAAAATCCAAATATTTTCTTCATTGGTGCTGGTAAATTATCAGATAATCCACTTCAAATCATGAACAGCCCCCGATTAGAGGGGCTATTTGTTGAATTAAGGAATAAATTTGACTATATCATTATTGATAGTGCCCCTATAGGGTTAGTTGCAGACGCATTTTCTCTCTCCCCTTTCGCCGATATGTTGGCCTATGTCGTAAGGTACTATTACACCAAACCCAATCATCTTAAATTAATCAATGAAATTGCAAAAAATGAAAAGTTTTCGAATCCTGTATTGGTCTTGAATGATGCTAAATCCGAGCATAGTTACGGATATAAATATGGATATTATTACGATACAAAGACAGCTAAAATTTAACTTTGACTATCACTTTTTATTTTTTTTAATAGACAATGAAACACGCAATTCTATTTTTGGCTTATAAAAATATTGACCACTTGGTGGAATACATGAATCTTCTGGATGACGATTTTCTGTTCTACATACACCTGGATAAGAAAAGTAAAGTAAAAAACGACGCTGTCGAAAAGCTTCAACGACAAAAAAATGTGGTGACCATAAGTCGTGAATATGGGGTGAATTGGGGAGGGTTGAACCTGCTAAAGGCTTTACTCCTTTTGGCCAAAGAAGCCCTGAAAAATAAAGAAATTGGCTATCTCCACAGCATGAGTGGTCAGGACTTTCCTATTAAAAGCAGCAAAGAAATTAAGCTATTTTTCGAAAAGCATAAAGGAAAACAGTTTATTGAACATTTTCCCTTACCCACTTTCCGATGGGCTGAAGGAGGTTTTAACCGCTTGAATTATTATAACTTTTACGATGTTTTTAATCAAAAAAATAAAGCAGGAGCTCTATTTATCAGTGCTTTACTGAAATTTCAAAAGATTGCCGGCATCAAGCGAAAGCCCATAGAATCCTTCTCTGACCTTTACGGTGGATCGGTATGGTGGTCACTAAGCAGCTCTTGTGTCAGCTACGTCATTGATGTATTGGATAAGGAGCCCAAAATAATGCAGCGCATGAAACACACCCATTGCCCAGAAGAGATAGTCTTTCAAACGATCCTTATGAACTCACCATTTAAACCCTTAGTTTTTGGAAATTCCTTGACCATGGTGCTTTGGGAATATCGTAACGGAAACAGCCCGGCTATCCTTGATAAATCGGACTTTCCCAAAGTATTGAAATCGGACAAATTATTTGCCAGGAAATTCGAGTACCCAGTATCGAAAGAGCTCATACAGCTTATAAAAAAAGAGGTGGCCTGAAGTCGGATTTCTAACTATTTTTTTGACGTGATAAAAAAAATTTTACAAAACACAGTATTTAAAAACTTTTCGTACCTGACTATTGGGAGTATACTATCACAATTTATCAGTTTATTAACGGTACTGAAAATTACCAAAAATCTTCATCCTGATGATTATGGGTTGTATACTTTCATGATTGCTCAAGGCACATTGCTGCTTACAGTTGGTGATTTGGGCATTAGAAATATAGTCATCCGGACAATCGCCCGGGACCCGAATCGATCCAAAGACCTGATCTATAATGGTGCCATTTTAAGAACACTGGCCCTTTTGGTTTTAGGATCTGCTTATCTGGTATACAATCACCTGCTTGGTAACTTAGGGGCAGAAGAACTGCTTTTTGTCCTTTTATTCGCACTGATTTCCTGCTTTGGAAAACTATTTGAAACAGCATTTCTGGGACACCAGAAAATGCTGCCCCCATCTGTTATCAATCTGCTTTTTAGTATTCTTTGGTTTCTCTGGATATTTTTACTTCCTGGAAAAGTCATGGATGTTGCCTTACTTTTCTATTCTTTTCTGGCATTGAACATAATAAAAAACCTGGTATTCCATATCACTTTACAAAGGCAAAATCTCATTTTAGGAAAGATGGATGGATTTGTATCTTCATCTTATTCCCTGCTAAAAGAAAGCTGGCCCTATTTGGTCATCGTGCTGGTAATGCTTCCTTACACTCAGTTTACCAACAATTTTTTGGATATTAATTCAACACGTGAAGAAATTGGCTATTTCAATCTTTCCGGAAGGCTGACCGGACCGATTTCGTTTGTACTTGATTTTGGCCTTGTAGCTATTTTCCCCAACCTATCGGCACTTTGGGTTTCTAACAAAACCAAATTTAAAAATTTTGTGAGCATCGGTTTCAAATATTACATGCTTTTGGGAATGCTTCTTTGTTTTCTTTTCACTCTTTTTGCAAAAGAATTGTTTGAATTTATTTTCCCTGAAAGTTACCTGTCCGCGATTTTAGTTTGTCAACTTCAGGTTTGGTACTTATTCCTTACTTCTGTAGACAGCCTAATTGGAACAATTTTCGGGGCTACCAATAACGAGAAAAAAATACTGCGATTGGGAATTGTTAATTCACTTTTTTCCACTCCAATTTTATTCTTCAGCAGCCAATACGGGGCATTGGGATTGGCTACCGGAATGGTTTTTTCATTCGCCATTTTCCAATTTTATCTCTGGTATGTGTTCAGAAAAACACTTCACCTAAAAATCGAAGACAGGGCTCTGATGTGGGTCTCTGCTGCGATTTTGTTTGTATTCTCCTATTTTATAGGAAGTGAAATAGATTTAATCAATAAGCTATTGGTTGGTCTTTTGGTATTAATCCTCACTAGCATGTATTTTTTTAGAAATTACACAATTTCAAAATCAGTATGAAAGAAAAATTACTCATAGGATTTATTTTCCTGTTGGTTATCATCAATTTACGATTTTTTGATGCTACATTCATCAATCCAACATTTGTCAATTACCTGGATTTTTTTGCGGTACTGGGAACGGTGATGGTTTCTGCAGTGTACATGTTCGATAGGCAGGGTGGCTTTGTATTACCCATTCAGATGATCTCTTTATCCATCATTTTTTCCATGGTGATGGCTCTTTTTTCATGGGGGCAGGGATTTAAAGACAGCTTATTTGAGACTTTCCCTTACATGCTCTGGCTATTGTTCTTCTGGTTACTTCACTTAAAAATTCCAATTAGAACCCTTGAAAAAATTATTATTGTATATGGAGTATTTTATGCAATTCTTTATTTTTTTCAATATGCCAATTCCCACATCGTTCTGTTTGGAAAACCCATTTCAGGTGAAGAATTTACGGAAGAAAGAGGGGCTATACGCATCATCTTTCCTGGAGCGGGAATCTTTATACTATCTATTTTTATCGCAATCACTAAAATCTCTCTTAATGACCGGTATAAATGGCTTTATATAGGATTGGCTGTATTGGGATTAATTATTCCGGTAATGCAGGTGACCAGACAGTTTATTGCCGGGGTATTTCTCATCTATTTTTTCCATTTCTTTAAAAGTCAGTCCTTATTAAGAAAATTCCTTATCCTGGGAGCATTTGCGGGTGGATTGCTTATCCTGGTAAATTCGGATATTCCAATGATCAAAGGTGTCATTGAGGTACAGCAAAGAGATGCAAAATTAGGCAAAGACTATATCCGGGTTCAGGCTGGTGAATATTTTCTAACTGATTTTTCTCCAAATACCCTAAGTCAAATCTTCGGCAATGGGGCACCAAACTGGGGAATTTCTTCCTATGGCAAATTCATAGAGAGGCTCAGTATTATTAAAGGATATTTTCTCTCAGACGTCGGGATAATCGCTGTCTATGCCATGTTCGGAGTTTTTGCAATAATAGGCTTTGGGTTAATGTGGTACAAAAGTTTTGTGTTGCCAGTCCCCAAACAACAGGAATATGTTAAATACTATTTGTGGTACCTGTTATTTACCAGTTTTACATGGTATTCGGTATATCACTACCATTATGTCATTGCTACCATATTTGCGCTATATATCTATCACCGCTCCTATATGGAACAAAAAAAATGGGACATTATCAGCCTTCTAATAAAGAAAGCACCCGATTCTATGGAAAAGAAAAAGATTTTAACTCCGGTAAAAGAAGCAAAAATGATTACCTGATGAAGCCAATGTCGTTTTCCTCACTCAGGAAAACGTGTAAGGGTAAAAGGAATTTACAGAGATCAATGCTGAAATAAATCAAAAATAGTTATCTCAAAAAGGTAATAAATCTCTTATTAAATTTCCCACCAAATACCTGTGTTTTAATCCAACAATTGGGGTGAATTACTTTCTAAAGGTGTCCATATCTCAATAAACCAGAAAAACTCGGTTATTACCTAATAAATGATTTACAGATCAGAACCCTGATTTATAGGTTTGGTTTGTAAAAAGCCAGGAATGCTGGCTTAAAAAAAAGCATCCTAAAAGTGAAAAAAATAAGATAACTCATAAACATTTAACCCGCTAAAAAAGATGGTTCGAACAGGAATAATAGGATTAGGTAAAATGGGAATTTCCCATTGCGCCATACTAGGAGCACATCCGGATGTTAACCTTGTAGCTGTATGCGACAGCTCAGCATTGGTAATTGATGCGTTTAAGAAACATTCACGCTTCCAGTGTTTTACAGATTACCGGAAAATGATTGCAGAAATGAATCTGGATGCGATTGTGATTGCATCTCCAACCAAATTTCACACCGAGATGGTGAATTATGCACTGGACCATTCCCTTCATGTCTTTTGTGAAAAACCCTTTGTGCTGAACCCCGAAGATGCCGAAATATTGGCAGAGAAGGCCGAAATGAAAAACCTGGTCAATCAGGTGGGCTATCACAACCGGTTTCTGGGAACCTTCAATGAGGTGAAAGTATTGCTTCAAATGAACATATTGGGCGAGCTATACCACTTTAGCGGTGAATCTTACGGTCCAGTGGTTTTGCGGGAAAAAGGGAGCACCTGGAGATCCCAAAAAGGCCAGGGAGGCGGATGCTTATATGATTATGCGTCACACACCATTGATTTGATACATTTTCTACTGGGCAAACCCATGGAAGTTTCGGGTACCCAGTTAAAGCGGATCTTTTCCAATGATGTAGAAGACGCCGTCTATTCCAGCATTACCCTCAATAATGGACTTAGGGGTCAATTATCCGTAAACTGGAGCGACGAAACGCATCGGAAAATGAATACACAAATAACCATTTTGGGCAAAAAAGGAAAAATAATAGCCGATGCTACGGAAGTCAAAATTTTTTTGAAAGAAGCCAACGAGCTTTTGGTTTTACCCAAAGGCTGGACAGTAAAATACCTCACTGAACTGACTCCCAATGTAGATTTCTACCTGCGGGGCGAGGAATACTCCTCTCAGATCGATCATTTTATAAAATGCATAAATAATTCAGAAACAATCAATAAAAGTTCATTCAGGAGCGCATCATGTACCGACCAACTTATTTCTAAATTAATTTCAGACAATAAATAACAAATACCATGGAAAGAGTACTATTCGGTGATAACCAGTTTTTTGGAGTCAACCACAGTTCAGATGAAAAAGCAAGGGCCCAAACTATTCGTTTTCAGGAAGATGATGCCATCATGGCAGTATTAGACGTTGCGATTGATGAAGGGATCAATACCTTTATGTGTACAACACATGATCGAATTGGTGAGATTTGTAACCGTATCAGGGGAAATGAAAAGTACAAAGATTTCAAGTTATATCCTTGCATGCCTTATGCACACAAATATGCAAACGCTATAACAGAGCTGGGCTATTTGGGAACAATTAAACAATTTGTACCGGGGAATATTTTCAGCACCTTTGCTAAAGGCGGATTGGCTTTTATGAAAAAAGACTTTACCGAACTTGCAAAATTAATGATTGATGCCGAAATGAAAATGTTTAAGGGGATCAACACACCGGTGATTTGGGTGCAAAACGTAATCACAGATTTGCTCCTTGGGCTTGGCATGACTGACTTTCTCGTTGTTTTTTATAACCATATCAAGGAAAAATATCGTGCAGAACCTGGTTTTATAACCATGAATTTGCCTTTATTGTTAGATACCCTGGAGAAAGCAGGAATAGAAAACCCCACTGTTTGCGCTTCCATCAATAAAATTGGGTTCAGGATGTCTGGAGGGATAAAAAAATATGAGGAGGTAATTGGGCAAAAAAGATGCAAGCTGGTAGCCATGCAAGTATTGGCAGCAGGTGCTATTCCACCAAAAGAAGCCTTTGAATACGTCTGTTCCCTAAATGGGGTAGATTCCATTCTATTTGGAGCATCCTCAAGGGCCAATATCCATCAGTCAAAATCAATCATAGACAGCTGTTCTGTCTTGAAACATGGTCCGACTTCAAAAGTAAACTATTATTAGTTTTAATAAAAATAATTCATTAATTGCTGGAAATTTCCGCAATACCCGTCATTTCAATAAAGGATTTCCAAAGAAATATTGTTTCGGTATTGGTATATCACCATCTAAAATTCAGGAGAGCTGAAAAGTCTTTTCCTCATCTGTGAAAAGATCATAATTTGGTATCTTTGACCAATACTCCTGTTGCCGTTTGTAAAAAAGCTTACAGCAAAGCCTCTATAAAGGAAATGGTATTACCTTTTGTCGAGGATTAGACCCTAATGGAGTCCTGCACAAAAATAAACTGATTGTAAACCTTTCGGGAATCCAATTGATTTTTTTTTAAGCTTTAAATTAAATATCAATGACCATTAATTATTTAATACTTGCTCATACCAATCCGCTTCAGGTTAAGAAATTGGTTACTGCTTTAAATCACAAGAATAGCTATTTCTATGTTCACGTAGATTTAAAAGCCAAACTTTCGCCGTTTAAAGATGCTTTAAGAGAATTTCCCAACCTCTACATGCTTCCCGAAAACCAGCGAGAAACCTGCAACTGGGGAGGAATAGGGATTGTAAAAGCAACCTTTACCATGCTCAAGCTAGTAGATCAGAGGGGCAAAAAAGGGTATGCTGTGCTTCTGAGCGGACAAGATTACCCGATTAAATCAATCGATTACATTGATTCCTTTTTTCAAAGTAACGAAGGAAAGGATTTTATTTCCTGGTTCTCACTACCAACAACCATTTGGGCGAGAGGAGGTATGGATAGGTTAAACTGGTACAAAATAGATTTATCCGATAATAGAGGTGATTTTGTACAATTACCATCTATTCATGCCAAAGAGTTTTATAGTTTTGATAGTTTTAAAAAGCTGGTGAAGTCAATCAGCAGGGGGAAAATTAAAGAGCTACAGGTTTTATTGTATAAAAAAAGCTTTCCTGCTTACCTTAAGCCTTATGGCGGAGATACCTGGTGGGCTTTAAATACGGAAACGATTTCAAAAATCCTGACGTTTATACAGGATCACCCGGATTTACTCAAATATTTGGCTGATTCCCTTCTTCCGGATGAAATGTTGTTTCAAAGTCTGGTACTGGAACTTAACAAGGAGAATTTAGGTCAGATCCATGATTGTTTGACCTATGTGAATTGGTCAGGCAGCATAGATGATCCCTCTCCCCAAACCTTTACAACAGAGGACATTCCCCGACTAAGAGATCTTTCTCCTAATTTTTTATTTGCGAGAAAATTCGATATCATTTCCAATCCCCAGCTTTTGGATAGCATTGAACAGGAAGTTTGGCCCGCCTATGTTAAATAAAAAAAATGTAGCCAATTATGTTAAGTTAATTGGCTACATTTTTTTGGTTTGAATTAAGATATTATCATAAATCGCAGACGCTCTACCGAATTGTCCTTTTTCAAAACACTAATGAGGTAAACGCCTTCTTTAAACCCATTAAGAGGTATGAGATACCGGTCATTTTCTCTTTGAAGATTCAATGGATCAAACTGGAACATCAGGTTTCCAAGGCTATCATGGATCAAAAATTGTTGAAAATTCTCAGCATCTCCTTCCAGATATATCTGATCAACGGCAGGATTTGGATAAAGAGATATTAAAACTTCAGGTTCTTTGCCTTTTATATCCTCATTCAATAGACCGGAATCAAGCTCAGTTTGGCCCAATCGGAGGTTGGAACTTGTAGCGCTTATCCTACCTGAGATCGCCAAACCGGATATGGTTGCCCTGTTGGCAGAAGCCTGTAACTTAAGTTCCAAAATACCGTCATTAACTTCCACTTCCTCGAAAACCAATTCCAGGGGTTGGTTATTATTTTCTAAAAAAAGATCTAAATTGTTCTTTACTATTTTACCTTCCAGAGAAATGCTAAATACCCTATTCCCTGCACTTGCTCTTGGCCCTCTTTTCCCATACCAAAGTTCATTGTGATAGGTTTTTACTTCATAAGTCCCGTTTGGTACGGGTATTTTATAAATTAGATTGAGCCCGTGTCTTTCTGTTTGAAATAAAACATCCTTGCTGGCATTGACATCAGCATAAATGGTTTTCGAATTAAAATAGTTAAAAGAACCTATTTCTGCTTTAAATTCATTATTTCCAAAGACTGTAGATTCACCTGCACCGGTATTTAATGCCATTTGAAAATCGTTTTGGATTGGCCCAGGTTTTCCATCTTGCCCCACTTGGGGGAAAACCGATAAACCCGAAAGTGTTGCTCTATTGTTAGTAGCAAGCATTCGGATGTCCAAATACCCATCAACTACCTCTATGTTTTCAAAAACAAGCTGCGTGGGTTCATTATTACTTTCTCTGTAAAGGTCAAAATTCTCTTTAACAAGCTCTTCTTCCAATTGAATGGAAAATACCCTTCTACCGGCAATTGCCGAAGGACCATTTTTACCAAACCAGAGCTCATTATGGTACGTTACTACCGTATATATTCCATTATCGAGGGGAACTTTTAATCTGAGATCGGGTGAGTTCCTTTCCTGTTGGTAAAGTTTTGTTCCACTAGCGTCAATATTTGTAAATGTATAGGATGTTCCAAAAACCACTTCTGACCCGGGATCAGACATAAATACAGCTTCTTCAAAAATTACATTCTCATTACTTCCAAAACTATAGTTCAATCCGGAATCTGAGGGAAGTTGCGTGATTTCATCAGGAACAACTACTGGTTCTTCAATAATTTCCTCTTCCTTTGCCAGCACAATTAGTCTTATTTCCTCTGATTCATTAACAGAACCTTTCGAATCCCAAACTTTTGCTTTTACCTTATAAGTGCCTTCTGAGAGGTTGGACAGGGTATAATCATGAGGTAGGGCATCGGAAGCACCCAACAAGCTCCCATTACTAAAAAACTCCACCTGAGCGATTTCAAGGCTTGGGTCGGTTGATACCTCTGTTTCAATTTTAACCGTCTCGCCTTCGGTAAAAGTGAATTCATTTTTTGGTTCAATAATAGATACCTCAGGTTCTAAAAGTGGAACGGGTTCCTTTTCCACACCAGGCGCTCCCGGAAGATTGATAGATAGATCGTCAAGGTATATATTTGTGACATTTGGAAAGGTTTTATCAGCATATGCATTAATACTAAGCATATTTTGATCCACCTCTGGTCGTAGGGTATTCCTGAATTTCGTATCTATAATCAATGTATCATCCTGCCAAACAAGTACCCGACCTTTATCACCCCTGTCCTGAATGATGCGCATTTGAATTTTTACCCACCTTCTTACTGGAAGATCCACACCCACTGGAGCTTTCCAGCTTACATTAGATTGACCTCCCCAAAATTTTTGCAGGTCGGCCAGACTTAAAAAGTTTGCTCCGCCACTTCCGGCCCCGCCACGTACATCCAGACCAAGGACAAAATGAGGATTGTTAATCTGGTCCGGTCCGGTGCCAGCACCCCCGGGAGCAAATTTTACACCTTTCGTTTGAATCAGGTTAAACCAATTGTTATTCGGGTCAAAATCGATTCGGTTTGGGAAGTAAAAATATTGGGTAAAAATTAAATCTTTGTGGTCGGCAATCTCTGACCATCGGTAATTTCTTGTACCATGACCTCCACCATTTGTGGTATTTATGGACATTTTCAAGGAATGATTCCCCGACCTGGCTGCTTCGGAGCTGACAGAGCTATTTCCGCTACCGGTATTATATTCTCCCCCACCACCATTTTGAATCCATTCCTCCTGTGTACCATTTTCATGTCCGGCACTCCATAATTTTTCTCCCAGGGCATTCGTTGGAACGGTATCTTGATTTAAATAAATAGAACTATGATTAATACCATAATTAAATTTATTTACACTAATAATATCACTACTAATTGCCATAGTAGTAAAAAACATTAAAAAAGCACATCCAAGCACTCCTCTTTTTAACCCCATTCGGGTAGCTGTACATTCATTTGCTGTTTTTTTCATTTCTGTTTTCATTTGATTAGGTAATATTTAATTCATAAAAAGGGAATTGATTTATTGTTTTTTGTTTTTTGATTTTACCAATAAAGAATTATGTATTTGACATACATCAATATTTTTTTCTGATAAATACGGTGTTTTTTAAAATAAACAAAATTTTATTTTATTAAGCAATTACATGAAGACAAAATATTTTTGCCCTGTCCATTATTTTTTTTTAGTATTTCGAGAAAAAGTTTCGAAATACTTTTTTTGAGAAATGAACCTCAAAAAATAGATTATAATTAATCTATTATTAATAATATTTTTAGTAGATATATTTTTAGACCAAATTAGTCTCAGGGTGAATTAAGCTATTTGGTTACGCACATTAAGCCATAATTAATGCCAAAATTGATTTCTCAATTTAAAATGACATATTTGTTCCTTTATAAGTAGCCATGCAATAATGAAAAATTCCATTATCTCCGGAGCCGGCCATTACCTGCCGGACCGTATTGTAACCAACGAGGAGCTTTCTTCAATGATGAATACCAACGATGCCTGGATCGTGGAGCGAACAGGGATAAGAGAAAGAAGGTGGTTTACCCCAGGAAAAGATACCGTTACCAGCATGGCCAGGGCCGCTTCAGAAATGGCCATAAAAAATGCAGGCCTTAATAACAAAGAAATAGATTTTATCATCTTTGCTACCATTACCCCGGATTATTTCATCCCCGGAAATGGAGTATTGCTACAGAGGGAATTGGGTTTACAGGGAATTGGTGCACTCGATATCCGGAATGCCTGTTCGGGATTCGTGTATGCGTTATCCGTTGCAGACCAATTCATCAAATCAGGTATGTACCAAAATATTCTGGTAGTAGGTGCTGAAATCCAATCGTCCGCACTGGACAAAAGTGATGAGGGACGTTCAAGTGCCGTGATATTCGCGGACGGTGCCGGTGCAGTAGTACTTCAGGCCAGCAACGAACCTCATAAAGGGATACTTTCCACACATTTGCATGCAGACGGGGACCATGCGGAAGAACTATATGTGAAAGATCCCGGAAGCAGCAGAAAAGTCAGGGTTTCACAAGAACTGATTGATAGCGGGTCTTTTAACCTGCAGATGAATGGTAATGCGGTTTTCAAACATGCGGTGATCAGGTTTTACGAGGTAGTTCAGGAAGCCCTGGATGCCAATAATTTAAAACCCAAAGATCTGGACCTGCTGATCCCCCACCAGGCAAACCTGAGAATCAGCCAACACATCCAGGAAAAACTGGGCCTTGAAGAAAATCAGGTCTTTAACAATATCATGAATTATGGAAATACTACAGCAGCTACTATCCCCATTGCCATTAGTGAGGCTTTGGAAACCGCAAGGATAAAACCCAACGACCTTGTCTGTCTGGCCGCTTTCGGAAGTGGTTTTGCATGGGCATCTGCATTGATCCGCTGGTAAAGTATCTAAGTATGTTTGAGTTTGAAGAATTGCTGGCCATCACAAAAAACAAATTGCTATTTGAAAAAATAAGTGAAGCTAAAAAAAGGTTTACACACATTTTTGCTGAGGTAGCCAATCAAATTTCCGTTGATTCATTATCTAAAGCTCACCGAAACCATAGGGGCATCAAAATTAGTAAAGGAAATGAATTGCAACGTTGCCCCTATCAGGTATTGGATGTATTGAGAGATTTTGATATTTCCCGGGGATGTAATATCCGCATCCTGCACTGGTGGGGAAGAGGCTTATTTGTGCTGGTTTTTTTTGGTAAAAATCACCCCTGCCTCAGCGACTCCAAAAAATTAATCAATTGGGCAAGTGTACATAACTATCAGATATGCTTGTCCGATTTATGGGCGTACGGAAAAATCATCGATGAAAAAAAAGTTCAGGAGAGTAAAAATTTTAGCCCGGAAAAATTCAGCGATCATTTAACAAACTTCTCGCATCTTCAATTGATCAAAGCCATACCCATCGTAGATATGGAAACACCAGCAGATGAAATTAAAAATGAAGTAGAAAATATCCTATATTTGATGCTCCCTTGATAGTCCGTAAAAATGGGGAAAGGGGATTATAATAAGGCTTTTAACAAAAATGATTAAACTTTTCCCAAACTAAATATAATTTTTTAACTATATAATGTAAATTGGAACCCGTAACAGACACAATCCGTATCACTTTGTAAATTGATCTGAAACACTCATGAAATCGAGCATCGCGAACACGTCACACCGTGGGATGATTATTAAAATGCGAGATTCCATGTGGCAAATAAAAAAACGATAATAACACATGAGATATATATTTGCCTTGGTTTTACTGGCCTTCTCAGTTTCCCAATCATATGGACAAGGTCAGGTAGTCAACATTTATAACAATGACTCTACCTTGATGGGCAATGGGGTTATGGTGAATGGCAAAATGGATGGCCTTTGGAAATTCATCAACACCAAAACCAATAACCTGATCCAACAAGGTACTTTCGAAGAAGGTATCAAAGACGGGAAGTGGGTCATTTACTATTCCAATCAGCAGCAGCATATTGTCGCAGAGTACAAAGACAATAAACTAAACGGGGCTTTTCAGGAATTTGACCTGGGCGGTGCCTTGGTCAAAGAGGCTGTTTACCAGGACAGCGTTTTAATAGGTCCCTATAAAGAATATTACGGCAATCAAGATAATTCCGGATATGTTAATCCCAAGCAGATTAAAACAGAAGGGAATTATACTGATGGTAAAAGGAACGGGGAGTGGATGTTTTATTACGAAAACGGTGAAAAAGCCGTAGAAATCACCTTTAAGGATGGTTTACGAGAAGGTCCCTACCGGGAATATTCCCCTTATGGTGAATTGGTGATAGAAGCCAACTACAAAGACAATCAGACCCATGGAGATTTTAAAAGATTTTCTCCCACTGGTAAAGTTCAGGAGGAAGGTACCTTTGATCAGGGAAAACGGGTAGGTAAGTGGACGAGCTATTTCCCGGATACCAAAATAATGGAATCGGAAAAAACATATGATCAATCCGGCAATAAAACCGGAACCTGGACTTACTATTATGAAAATAAAAGGACTGCAAGGGTAGAGCGGTATGAAAATGATATCCCCGTTGGTCAATGGGAAGAATATTTCCCGGATAAATCTCTGGCAAAACGGGTCACTTATGACCTTGGAGTCATGGTTGGGGAATACATTGAAAATCACAGTAATGGCAAACCATCTGTCAGGGGGCAGTATGAAAATGGTTTTCGATCAGGTATCTGGAAAAACTATTACCCGGAGGGGAAATTATATGCCATAGGTGCCTATAAGAATGACTTGAAATTCGGGCTTTGGAAATACTTTAATAAAATTGGCATTTTGGTGGCTGAGGGAAACTACCAGCTGGGCAATGAATCCGGACAATGGTTTTACTATTATGATGGAGGACAGCTCAAGTCTGTAGGAAGCTATCTATTGGGCCAGGAAGACGGCACCTGGGGCCTTTTTTATGACAACAAACAACTCACCCAGGAAGAAATTTGGGATTTCGGCAGGTTGATGAATGTCAGTGAATATTACAATTATGAAGGCACTGCAAAATTGGATTCGGGCACACTGAAAGATGGAAATGGCACCAGAATCACTTATTACATCAACGGACAAAAAGAATCTGAAGGCAATTACCAATCTGGAAAACCTGAAGGCACCTGGAAGTACTACCACGACAACGGAAGGTTAGCATCAGAAGGCCTCATGGAGGAGGGTAGAAAAGAAGGTACATGGAAATATTATTCCAGATCCGGCAATCTGGAAGACATGATAAATTTTAAAAACGACGAAGTTGTACCTGAAGAAATGCCTGAAGAAAGCGATCTTTTTCAAAATTTTGATTAATTTCAAACAGTTCCACAACATGCATGGTTTATCATAAAAAAAGAACATGTTCGGATTATTCAAAAAGAAAACAGAGATCGAAAAGTTGCAGGAGCAATATGAAAATTTACTGCAAAAAGCACATAAAGCCTCTCATCAAGACAGAACCCTCTCCGATAAATTGATGACAGAGGCAGAGGAAATAGCAAAAAAAATCGATACACTTAAAAAATAAACAAGTGTTTTTTTAAGAATAATATGTCAAAATATAAAGTATTACGATTATTTTACTAATTTTTTATTTGTATTTCCTACATAATATTCTATTTTGTTAGCAGCATCAGAACCTGGAACACTTATTGCCGTATGAATTGATAACAATCAATTATTATGCGCCATGAAAAATTCCATAAGTAATCGGTCCCAAATGGTGAAGGTCGCCAGCATGTTTATTTTCGGCCTGTTTTTTCTATTTACAGGAAGGGTAAACGAAATCAAAGCATCACCTTTTGCAGTATCATTTCAGGTATTTTATGATGAGCTAAGTCCTTATGGGGACTGGGTGGAGGATCCCCATTACGGGTTTATTTGGATCCCCTACGCAGAGCAAGGATTTCAACCTTACAGGACCAACGGTCATTGGGTAATGTCTTCCTTTGGCAACACCTGGGTTTCTACGTATGACTGGGGCTGGGCACCATTTCATTATGGCAGGTGGTTTTTCAGTGACATGTATGGATGGGCCTGGATTCCCGGGTATGAATGGGGTCCTGCATGGGTCAACTGGAGGTCAGGAAGTGGCTATTATGGTTGGTTTCCCCTGGGTCCCAGGGTACAATTTTACGCTTCTGTAAGGTTCCCTGTTTACTCCCATTGGGTTTTCGTACCCAGAAGAAGGTTGCTGAGCAGAAACATTTACAGGTATTACCTGCCAGGTAGAAATGTAAATGTGATATACAACCAAACCAACATCATTAACAATACTTATGTATATAACAACCAAACCTATATTACCGGGCCCAGCAGGTCTGAATTGCGTAGGGTAACCCGTAGGGATGTTCCGGTGTATCAGGTAAGGGAAGGGCGAAGACCAGGCAGGTCTTCTATCAATAACAATAACCTGGAACTGTATAAACCAGAAATCAGGAGGACAAATACTCAGGCTAGAGGGGATATTAACCTCAGACCAAGGAGTTACACTTCTTCCAGAGATTATAAACCTTCCGATGCCAATCAGGTAAGGACTGAAAGAAGAGCCATGGTACCGGGTACAAATACACGTAGCACCATTAGAACGGAAGCCTTAAAAAACAGGGGAGAAGCAAGTAGCCGTGCTGATACCAGAAATGGAATCAATACCCGTAACAACAATTTAAGATCCAGTTCTGCCATGGAACAACCTAATAACATCAGGCAAAGAAGCTATAATCCGGCAACTGAGACCAATGTAAGGAGAAGTCAGCCCGCTCCATCAAATACCAGGAGACAAGTGCAGCCCCGGGTACGGACTCCCCAAAACCAAGCGGATGTAAGGGTTGCCCCAAGGGAAAGAACCGTTAGGCCAAATACAACAAACGTAAATTCCAGGCAAAGAAACACAACCCATAGTAACCAAAGGGTTAATCCTGGAAATTCCAGACAGCAAGTTCGAAGATCTGCTCCTTCCAATACGATAAACAGGCCGAGTACACAAAGGCAGAGAAGCCAACAAGTACAAAGTCCTACCCGTAGAAGTAACCCAACTGTAAACAGGAGCAGTACCAGGGTAGCTCCTAAAGCCCAGCCCAGCCAGAGAGCAAGAAGCTCCTCTGCTCCATCTACTTCTTCGAGATCAAGACGTGGAAATTAAATCCGCAGAAATAAAAAACGCCAGGTGATTTTCCTGGCGTTTTTTTATTTTTAATACAAAATTAAATCAATTCACAAGGCGGAATTAACCGCAGCCTTCATTTTCTTCAAACCAGTTTTAGCTACTTCCAAAGGATCCTTTTCCCAATACCCAGGGTTAAATAATTCCAGGGATAGCACTTTATCTCCTCCCATCTCATTGAGGTCATTGATGATCTGGCCCAAAGGGGCTATACCATCTCCCGGATAAACCCGATCCTTGTCTTGCTGTTTTTCTCTGGGAATATCACCTGGATAGTCGTTCATGTGAAAAATTTCAATGGCCTTGCCATTGATTAGTTTCAACCCTTCAAAGCCAGACCCTCCCCGAAAAAGGTGGTAGACATCTGGTAGCAATCGTGTATCCGGATCATTGGCTACGGCCGCTACCATCAATACCTGTCCCAGGTGATGAAAAGGATCAAAGGCTCCCCAAAACTCAAGTTGTGGCATTACCCCTGTTTTCCTCCCAAGCTCCAGTAAAGCCTTATATCTTTTACCCGCCAACATAAGATCTACCGGAGCTTCAGCACCTATCCCAGGGGCTGCTACTCTTTTGCAACCTATAGCTGCCAAAAGTTCCATTTCTGTCTCCATCTGCTGAAACCCAGCCCTGCTTTTTTCCTCATCAGCCGCCATCCATGGGGCAAAGCCTATGGCATTCTCAACCCGGAGGCCATGCTGTTGAATCAATTTTTTAAGTTCATCGGGATCATTTCCCGCTGAAATAAATTGCTTGACATCTTCAATCCACACCTCAATACCATCATAACCTGCCTCAGCGGCAATCTCAATGTATTTTTTCAATCCCGGTTGCTGTCCTCTGATGGTACTGGTATTCAAACAATAACTAAATCGGGTTCTCTTTTTGGGTTTTGCAAAAGATGCAGCAGGATTTAATGCCACCATAGATCCCAGTCCTATGGATTTCAATAATTTTCTTCTATCGGTTTTCATGGGTTTGTCTTAACAATATTTTTGCTTTCACAGTGCTCATTTAATTCAGGGGATATGCCAATAGCAAAATTCCCTCAGCGTTTAAAAGTACAAAATAATCTCAGAAATTGAGGGAAAGAAGGCCTTCCTCAATCAATTCTTTTGAAATTTCAGCACTTCCTTCCCCCAGACAAGAACATAAATGCCCTTTTCTAAAAGGCTCACATCCAGCCGAATCAAAAATCCATCCCCTTCTAATTTTTGGATCAAATGTGTTTTTTCTCCTCCTGTCAAATCAATGACTTTCATAGGCAATCCCTCTTCAATAAAACCTTCAACCATAAGTTCATTTTTCACAGGATTTGGATAAAGCCTTACTTCCTTGCTTTTTTGCTCCAAAAAATCCACTGCAAGTACTTCAGAAAATGCCTGACTGTGATCTTGATCCACTTGCCTTAGCCTCACAAATACCCTTCCTTCCCCATTCATCCGAACAAAATGAGTGTAGTCTACTGCATTATTGGAAAAACCAACAGCCTCGATGCGGTCTATAACCCGCCAGTCGCGCCCGTCTACAGATGTTTCTACTTCGAAAAAGGCAGTGTTTTTTTCAAAGGCCGTTGTCCAGGCCAGAGCAATACCCCTATTCGCCAGGGTGGAACCAGTAAATTCCAACCACTTAACCGGTAATTTAACTTGATTTACCTCTATTGTAACAATGGCCTCATCACATTGCAGGCCACCATCTCCACATATCTGATACGTGAATTGATCTATACCGAAAAACTCAGCATAAGGAAGATACTCTATTTCTCCCGTTACGGGATTGATGGTTAAAGAACCATTATCCGGCCCATCCAAAATACTGAGATAGGCAGGATCCAGTATTTCATCCGGCAGATCATTTGCCAAAACATCCAGGACAACGGGCTCTTCCTGATTGGTGATACCTTCATCATTATTGGCAGCTACGATATCAAATACCCCAACTTTATAGGCTGCAAAGGCAACATCACTGGTCCCATTTAACCGGTACCGCAAGCTTCTTACCTCTTCATAATTGTCTATATTGATCCCAAAGGCTTCCAGTTCGGCTACCCACAAGCGCAGGTCTCGGTTGGTTTTGATAAAGCCCGCACCAGCTCCTCCATCCAAATCATAAAAATCAGCTGACCATCGCCCCAGTATATTGATGGCCGTATGGTCTATGTTCAATGAATTCCCGACCAAATTCCCGTCTCCATCAGTAAGATACACTTCATCAAGTATGCTGCTTGGGTCTGCAAATTGGGTAACGAGTATATCAGGAATACCATCACCAATTTGCGTGGGATCAATGATACCTGAAAAATCAAAAATTACGTTTCCCGAGGCGATATTGGCTACGCCAGTTCCATAATCCAGGCCCTGAAGTCCATCAGTCAGAAATGCAGAAAGATTGGGAGGCACCGCAAAAGGTGCAGGAGCTGATATTCCATTGTCCACACCATCATAAAGCTGACCCAGACCAATAAAGGTACCGGAAGACTTTGCTGCAATGTTTCTAACAGGAAATGCCTGATAAACCTGAGGATCAAATGTTACCCCCGCAGAACTCAGCCTCCCATCATCAATGCCTGTGGAATATACATTCCCCTGCCAGGTAAATCCCAATAAATGGTGAGAATTATCAGGAAGTACAGTACTAATATCCCCAACTCCGGAAGTCCAATAGCCATTAAAGTCTGTATAAATCCTTGAAGCTCCTCCATAGGTCTGAGATTTCACATCTGACAAGCCTAAAATAAACAAGGCAATAAAGTAGCACATTCCCTTTCTAATAAAAGGGTTTTCAGATAAATGGGCCTTTATTGACTGGGTCAAACAAAACATTTTATTTTTCTCTTTCTTCCTGCGCAAACCAACACATACAAAGATTTGAACTTCCTATAATTAAATATGAAGGTTATGTTATAATATTAATATAATTATTAGATTTAAAACATAAATGTACGCATAAAACTTGTAATATTTATAACAAAATACTTTAAATCACAAAATTTAAAAATATATTATTTACCTTTATGGACTAAAATGACTACAAAAGCACAACCCATGGAGAAAAAAAACTTAGTTCCACAATTGGGGATTTTTTTAAAAAAAGACACCGCCTTTTTAATTCTGGCAGGAAGTTTTGCCCTGTTGACGGTAGCGACCATTATCAGTGCCTGGAAATTTGGTTCCTACCTTTTGCCGGACACCATAGGCTATTTTAAAATCACCATAGGTTTTTCTGATGCACTAGCTTCTCTTTCTCCTTTTTATCCCTTTTTACTCTCCAACTTCCCTTTATCCCTGATCCCTTTGTTTGATCGGGTATTGTTTTTAAGTCTAATCACAAGTGTATTGGCCATCTATTTACTTTACAGAATAGCCACGCATGCTGACAGAAACGAAGGTGTAATTTTTTTTTCATTTGGAATAAGCTTGTTTTCCTGGTGGTCGTTCAGGGTTTTGGGGAGTGCGCATGCAGATAGTGTCTTCTACCTAATGGTTTTGGTCTGGTTATACATTTTCATCTGGCCGGACAAAGAGGACAATCATTATTTTCCCGCAATGGCCGTATTATCGGCCCTTATGATCTGGGTAAAATTAAATGCACTCTTTTTAATCCCTCTTTTGTTGATTTGGATCCTTATTGACCGCAATTGGGGCTGGTCAATAGTTATCGGCAGCATGATTGCCTCCTGGGCTCTTTTTCAATGGGTGGTCCCCGAGAATATATTGCAGTTTCACCTGACGGAACAAGTGGCAGGCAAACAAGGCCTGTTAACTCATTTAGGTCTTTTCTACGAAAATCTGGCAAGCTGGATGCAGGTTACCCTGGGTCTTGTCATCTCGGATACCCTCAGCCAATTGATTCCAAAACCTGTAACCTTCATCATGGGTCTGGGCTGGGCTTTTTTCCTGACGGCTTACCTGCTAATGAACAAAAATAAAAGAGAGAATAAAACCTACCAACTGTTGCTATTTGGAGTAGTGTATACCCTTTGTTTTTTGGCCTTTCAGCAGTGGTCCGGGTACAGGGAGGTCAATTACCGGACACTCTTTCCTTACCTGCTGGTAATTTCCTGGGCCACCTGGATAACCCTTATTCGTTTAAATCAGAAGAAAATAATGATCCTTTTGGCCATTTGCATCAGTGGGCATACCATGGTAGGGCATGGCCTTTTATGGCAAAGAAAAGACGTGGCGTCCCTGACACTGGCAAAGGACTTTCATCAAAGTGAGGTTAGAAAAAACATTGAGGGGGTGTTGGAAGAGGGGCACCTGGAAATACGTACAGATGCCCCAGAGAAATTAATGCTTTCATTTGTTGATTTGCAAGTGCTGCCAATCCAGCCGGGAAACCTATTTATAGAAGGAAAAAACTACCCTTTAAGTGAGGAGGAAAAGCTTCGGGAGAGAGAACAGGCACTGGAATCCCTACTCAGTGGGAAAGCAGTAATCGTGTTGTTTAAAGCGGATGAATTTTGGGAGCAGGTAGCAGAAAATGCTGACGTAGCCTCAACTGTTGATGATGGGGTCATGATTTTATCATTAAGCGCCCTACCTTAAAAGGTACATTTTGCCATAACCCTTTTTGAATGCCTTATCAGCAGCACTGCTCCGTAATTCCATAAATTGACCATTTTTCCGGACCAAAACCCTGTAAATATAAACGCCATTGGCCAATTGATCCCCAAATTCATCTTTGCCGTCCCAGGCATAGGCAGAAATGTTATTGCCAATAGTAACGGGGCCCAATTCATCCTGAAAAATTTCCTTCACCACCTTACCACTAATGGTCATGATTTGAATTTTTATTTCATCAGGAATTTCCGACCCGGTGAGTGTGAAAACAAAACGGACATTGTTGCTAAAGGGATTGGGGTAAGGGTAAAAATGGGTAATCTGACTCTCATTGATCACTTCAAAACTTACTTCATAGGGCTCGGAACCAGCTTCATTGCCAGATGCGTCACTGGCATTGATCCTCAAAGTATAGGTACCATCTGCCAAAGGACCCGGCTGATATTCTATTTTAAAATCTGAACTTTCGCTAGCTTCAAACCATTTCACCTCAGGATTACTGAAACTTATCCTTTCAAAATCACAACCTTCACAAGGTTTTCTGATCATCAGCTCCATGCCAAGGGTATCTTTTTTTAGGGCTATCTTATTCTCATCTTTTACAAGGGCTGATATGACTACTGTAGGAGAGACAATATCTCCATTCATGATATTCCTTCCGTCAAAATTTACCTCCAGAATGGGGTTGAGGTCATCCCCTTTCACCTTAAAAAATCCAGGAAGATCCAACACATTGTTTCGGTAAAGTTGCTCCGGAAATATTCTTGGGTTGGCAAAAACATTCAGGGAATTGTTCCCTGGCCTACCCTTTGATTCAAACTCCACGGTAAAGGAAGCCGAAGTTCCGGCCTTTACCGCGGGGATCTTTTTACTTGCCCTATCGATTCTTCTCTGATCAATATTTTGGAAGGTGTATTCTATGGTAATGGAGTCCGTAAAATCGTGTTCGGAAATATTAACAAATTCAAATTCAAGCTCATCCGATTGTCCCTCCAGGAGTAAGGACTCTTTTCGTTTCTCTTTTATAACCAAAACGCCTTCCGGTACTCCTGTATAATTTACTTGCCATTTGGCCAACTGGGGCATGGCATTCGTTGGCAGGTCTTCCAAGTCATACCTTAACCTAAGATAAGGATAGCTTTGTGCATCAAACCGGGAAAGGTCTGCTTCCTCTTCCTTCACATTGCTGAGCAGAGGTACCTCTCCCCCATCCGGCGTCACACCAACAACAACCATATTACTCCTTTCGGATTCGAAAAGGTTTTTTCTTTTAATTTCGTTGAAAAAGCCAAACCATTCCCTGGCAGGCCCTATCCTGGGGGAAAGAATTTTTCCGGAAG
This sequence comes from Cyclobacterium plantarum, assembly GCF_011290685.1. Classification (GTDB taxonomy): domain Bacteria; phylum Bacteroidota; class Bacteroidia; order Cytophagales; family Cyclobacteriaceae; genus Cyclobacterium; species Cyclobacterium plantarum. The sequence continues at coordinate 484,992 of NZ_JAANYN010000001.1, read as the reverse complement.
GAAAATAACCTGTAATATCTGTTTCAAAAGTAATTACCTGAGATTCCCGCGGTGATGCTGCATTGATATCGGGGACTACCTCTATTGCCTCACCTGGATTCATGCCTTTCCTTCCAAAAAGGATGTAGGGATCCCCCGTTTGCAGGTTCCTCAGTGTAGCCTCATTGGCGCCCAATTCCTTCATTTTAAAATAGGCCTCATCTGGCCAATCAGAAAAAGTTACATTTCCTACCGAGAATATTACTACATAATCATTCTCATGCATCCCATCCACAAAATCCAATAACATGGTTCCATTTGCACCGGTGATATTGGCATTGCGGATACTCTGAATCACCTGCGGTACCCTTCCGCAGGAACGGGGATCCAGTACATCTATGGTAACCAAAGGAACCGGCAAGTAGGGCTCCAAAGTCCTGTGGTCAAAAGCCATTAAACCCAGGGATCCGTTTGGACAAAAACGGTTAAAGGTATCCAGTATATAAGCCACTCCGTTCAACATGATCTGCGTATTTTCCACATCGTAGCCTTCCGTATCCGATCCAAAAGTGAAAATGTCAATGTTAAGGGCTGTTTCCTGAAATTGCCATTCTCCCTCAGATAAATTGACCTTGATATTATCCAGCTGATTCCTAAGGAATTGGGGCAACTGCCGCTGCGTCCATCCTTCAGGTCCGTTTTGGATATAGGAAAAACTACTGCTATTCCAGGAATCATCCTCCCCTTCTTTGGGGGACAGGAACCGTGTCCGCCAATAAAAGGTAAGCGAGTCCTTAGCTGGAAGATTATCGAAAAGGTCTACCTCCCATTTGGCCAGGTTCTCCGTGGTGATCCTAACTTCTTTTCTCCTGGAGCTGGAAAAATCAGCAGTCGTATCCAATTGCAGAACCAGGTTTCTTGGTTCCTGCAAAAATCCCGGAATCTGTGCTATCAATGAAACTTCGGATTCGTTTACAATACCGAACTCCAGGGGAAATAGGTTTAATGTACCGCTTAAGGGTACAAAGAAGGAAGCGGAAACGACATTGTTTGAAAAAGTCATTTCTTCTATCATCCTGTCATCATTGATAGCTATACTAAAGACATTGTCTCCAAAAGAACTGATTCCTGAGTTAGGAATGACAATGACCAAAGTGTCCTGCCTGAAAACAGGTGCCAGCAGCCCTGTTTCTATATCGATTATACTCCCATCAGGCAATTGCCTTTTAATATCAAGGCTCACAGAATCCAAATCCACCCGTCCCAGGTTTCTGATCAGCAGAGATAGCTCCAACGAATCTGACAAGGAATTTAAGGCTTGCCCCCCTACTCCACGAAGCTGCACCTCTTCTGGTATTATGGAGTAATCTGCCTTGCTGGCAGGGAACATGCGGGATGCAGGATCTCCTAAAAGAATGATCTGATTGGCATGCGATTGGTTTACCTCCGAACTTCCATACCTCGAATAAAGTTGGTTTTCGGCCTGAATCTTAACTTTACCCAGGCTTTGATAAATCATCGAAGAATCAGCAAATGCTTTAGCATAAAATGATTCGCTGTACCTCCTGAGATAGACATCTATACCAATATCCGCATGGGCCAGAAAATTGGACGCTCCCCTATCTGGAGTCACAATCCAGTCCTCCCCAAAGGTATAAGCATCTCCATAGGCATTTCCGGCATCACAACCATTTAAAAGCAACACGGGATATTTACCCTCGTTCCGGTAGCCCATTTCATTGACACTGGCAAACCCAATATCGATATCGGTGGTCGAAGGGGCTGCGTGGCCAAAAAATGTCACCAAACCCACTCCGTCATTGATTTCATCGGAAATATTGATCAATTCGGTGGTGGCATTTGACCTTTTCCTTACCGTTTCCACATTTCCGCCCAAATAAACATCTTCTGCCACGGCTTTGAAACCGTTCAAAAAATTAAAAAAGCGCTCTAATTCAAAGGCTGACCTACCTCCGCTTAAATGGACAATATTCTTTTGCCAGGGCTCGGTAACTCCCAAAGCATCTTTTTCCTTGATCTTATCCAAATAGGCACCCACATCGTCCGGGGTTCTCGCGGGAATCCGGCCAATACCAATATTTTGTCCCAAGGGGTCAGCGGGATCCAATCCCACCGCAAAACGGTTATCAGAATAGGGATAACCATATGCAGGCACCAGTTCCTGAAAATCAAATAGTGAAGGGTTATTTCTGTAAAAATAAGTGACCCCTGCCTGCCTCCTGGTGTTGATCATACCATAGGCCCTTCCAATCAATAGCAAGTATTCCGGCCGAAACCGATCGTTGTATTCCTTTAAAAAATTACGGATACCCAGCGGTGTCTTTTCTCCATACGAAAACTGATCGTAAAGCTCCTGAACATTCACCGTCAATGTATCAAAACCTCCACCAGCCGGGGTAGCCCGGTAAGCAGCATAGGCACCTACAGGATCCCCATAATTGGTCGCCGGCCTCCTCAGCCGTTCGTGGGAGATTATCAGGAAATTGGCATTTTGGGCCAATAGATTTCGGAATTTTACCCGCTGTAAGACATTTATTTCTTTTACCTGACTTAGGTTTTGTACCAATACGGTGCCGGGAATACCCTGAGTTCCCGTAGGTACCTGAAGCACATTTCCCAAGCGGTTTAGTTCATACTTTACCGGATTGTCAACATCTTTAATATCATAAGCCACATATTCACCGTTATTCCCGGGTATGCTCAGCATTTTACCGGGCTCCTGAAACGCAAATATTTCTTTTTCAAAGTCCCCGGAATAGCCAACCGACCCGTATACAAGCCTGGAATAATTGATGGAAATATTGTCCACTGCATTGTTTACCCCGAGAGAGGTAACACTAATAAAAAGATTGCCATCAACTGAAAAATCGCTTGCCCTCAGGTCCTCTTTGAATACTTTAACCTGGAAATCATCAAAAGATACCTGGCCCAACTCCCTTAGGGAAGCAGCTGAAGGTCCCACTTTTATTGAGGTCAAGTGGGAAGTTTCAGAGCGCCCGACAAGGCTTATTTCCAAACCTGGAATAATCTCTGCTCTGATTTCCCCAAGGTTTGAGAAATTCAATGACCTACTGGCACCTTTGGTAACAATGGAAGATGTCCAGCCTTGTCCCTCATCATATTTGGACAACCGCACCCCGGGAAAATAAATTTTCCCCAGAGAATACTGTTCCGAAAAATGTTGCAGAGCCGATTTTTGGTAACTTGAGACCTCGCCCGAGCCGATTGAGGGTGTGGTAAGGACCATTCGCTTACCTCTTTCGCCGGGAGATACCGTCAGAAAAAAGGCAGTGGTATCATTATGGGTATTATAAAAGGGATTTGGCAACAAATCAGGACTATCATACAATGCCGTATCCAAAGTCCCGTCATTCCTTTTGCCTATAAATTCCAGATAATCTCCCTGATCGAAAACCCCATCCTCTTCACCACTTACAAACACGGCAACCTCTTTGCCACGATGATACACCTGGATTTCCCTGGGGTCTAAAGAAGCAATGGGAATACCCGATGCAGAAAATGTGGTATAGCTCAACCTAAAAACACCATCTGTTGCTGTCGGGATCTTATAATACTCCTGCTCATGTTTCACCCATTGGCTTACCTGACCAAAAGCCGTGAAAGAAAACCCAATCAAAGCCAATAAAATAATCACTCTAAACATTACCAGATTAATTGTTTTCCCAACCCCTATAAATCCTGAAATCTTCCTTTAAAGGATTCAATGAAACCTTTACGCTAAAAACATGAGAGAATGGGGTTTCAGAAATACTTCCAATATCAGTCAAGGCATAATCGATCAATACCTTTTCACTGGCTTTAAATCCCAAACCAAAACCTGGCTGTACACTGGTATATTTCGTACCATCGAAATTATTCAATTTTTGAAAATTACCGGCCCCAAACCGGAAGAAGGCTGTATTTTTGTAATCCAGCTCCAGGCCCATTTTTGGATCAACGTTAAAAATCCTGCTTCCATACAAAGCATTGCGCTGCCCATCAAAGGTAAGGTCCAAATCCAACACGGCAAGGAGACTAATTTCAGGTGTAATTTCGAAATGTTTGGCTAGGCCTAAAATAGCCCTGGGAAGCGTCAGCTCAATGCTGTTTATGGGGACTTCATTTTGTGTCTGGGAATAGATCTCCCTAACCAAATCTGCATTGTGGGACCAGGCGTTAAAAGTTGTGGTCACATCTCTGGCCATCAACCCAATTCGCCAATCCTCCCACAGGTAAATGGCACCAAAATCCAAACCAAACCCCCAGGCTTTGGCAAATTTACCTACATTTCTATGGATAATTTTGGTATTGACACCAAATTTGAAGTTATCGCTGACATCCCTGGCATAGCTTAACAAAAGCGCATAATCTGCCGCATTGAAAAATTGAATATTATTGTAGTTCAAGGCCCCGTTGGCATCATATAAAAAGCGGGTATCTGGGATATCATCTACTCCAAAACGGATCATGGATATGGCTATCTGGTTGTCCTCCTGTATATTGGTGGTATAGGCTGCAAAATCAAACTTGGCTATACCCGCAAAATATTCCGCATGCATGAGGGCAAACTCATGTTCATGGGATACGCCAATTAATCCTGCGGGATTCCAATATGCTGAAGTCACATCACTGACAGCAGCAACCTGCGCACCCGCCATGCCAAGTGCCCTGGCACCAATACCAATATTCATGAATTCGTTGGAATATTTAGGGGCTATTCCCTGTCCTCTGACGGATCCAAACAGCAACAGCCCTACCAACACACAAAAATTAGCCCTGGAAATCATAAGATTAAATAATAATTCTGATGCAAAGTAAAAAGAAAAAGGCAATGGAAATATTTTGAAATTAAAAAATTTACTGGCCACCGCAACTGTCATGTTCAAAAACGGACATAAAACTGTTCGCAGACAGCCTTCATTTCAGTTGCTTTACGAAATTTTAACGCTATGCTTAAATTTGAGAATAAAATTTCCCTTTTGTTTGGATAAAGAGATATGCGCTTTATGGAGCAAATAACGCATTTTGATACAGATTCAGTCCTGGCCAATACCAAAGAGGCAGATAGAAACAGGTATTACAAGGTACCTGTTAAAAAATTGGTATTATTTTTCTTGTACAAGGGTAAATAGAAAAGATAAAGATGGGTTCAATCCCCAAAAAGCTACTAATCCAGAGAAAATGAAAGCTTCAAACACCCAAACCCAAATGCGGAAAGGAATATTGGAATTCTGCATTTTACATATTATTGCCAGGGGTGAAGTCTATGCCACTGATATGATAGATGAACTCAAAAATGCGGAACTAATCGTTGTGGAAGGCACCCTGTACCCGCTACTAAACAGGCTAAAAACCTCCGGACTGGCCAAGTATAAATGGGTGGAGTCCGAGACGGGACCTCCCAGAAAATACTATTCCATCACCCAAAAAGGAAATGATTTTTTGAAAGAACTCGATAAGACCTGGTTGGACCTGGACAGCTCTGTCAATCAAATACTCAAAAAACCGAAAAACCAATAGCAGCATTCAGGTTATTAAACTTAATTTTCTTAACCTTAGCAATAGAAAATCATGAAAAAGACAATAAGCATAAATATCAGCGGGATATTATTTCACATCGAGGAAGATGGGTATACTTCGCTAAAGCATTATCTCGATGCCATCAATCAGCACTTCTCGCTATATGAAGACAATCAGGAAATTATTACGGACATAGAAAACCGGATCGCTGAAATCTTTCTCAGCAACCTGAAAAACAACAAACAAGTCATCACAGCAGAAAATGTGAGCAACCTTATTGATAAAATGGGAACCATAGCGGATTTTAAAGCTGTGGAACATGACATGCTGGAAGAAAACAATGCGGAGGAAGGGCACAATGATTTTTACAAATACATTACTCCTCCACATCAAAATTCCGGGAAAGGCTATAAAAAATTAACCCGGCTAACTCATTCGAAAATTTTGGGTGGGGTATGTGCAGGTTTCGCCAACTACCTATCTATTGATCCGCTTTGGACCAGATTGATTGCCATATTATTGATTTTCAGCGGAGGACTCAGTTTTAATACCTTTCCCATTCCTTTCTTTTCTGACAGGTTTAATTTGGGAATGGCCATTGGCTGGTGGACAGTTGCTGCTTATATCCTGCTTTGGATCATCCTTCCTGTATCCAACGAAAAACCAGAGGACAAAAATATCAAAAAATTGTATAGAAACCCCGATGACAGGGTAATGGGGGGAGTAGGAAGTGGCTTAGCAGCTTATTTCAATATCGATGTCATCTGGATGAGACTGGCCTTCGTGGGTTTAATTTTTGCCGGGGGATCCGGGTTTGTGTTGTACCTTATCCTCTGGATCATTACTCCTATGGCCAAATCCATTACGGAAAGAATTGAAATGAAGGGAGGGGCCATCACCCTGAGTAACATTGAAAATACCATTCAGCAAAACCTTTCCTCGGAACCAACTCAAAAGGAGTCTACTGGCAAATCAATAGTTTTAGCGCCTTTTCGGTTTTTAGGCATGGTCATAAATGGTATTGGTAAAGCCCTGGGTCCTTTTGGAAGATTTCTGCTCGAGGTGGTACGCGTGCTCTTCGGACTCTTCATATTTTTCCTCGGCTTGATCCTGATCATTTTACCCCTTGCCTTTCTTGGATTATATTCCGAGTTGGTAAGCCAAAGCGGATGGAATTATGTTCTGGATGGATTCCCCATTGATGCGGTAGGAGAATTGTTACCCGTTTGGCTGGCCATAGCTGCTGCTGTTATCGTATTGATTCCCAGCATCGCCCTGGTAATCCTTGGCCTGAGTGTACTCATCAAAAGAAACCTCATAGATGGCCGGTTCGGTTTTGTTATGTTTGGGATTTGGGTTTTGAGTATATTGATCTGCTCCTTCCAAACACCAAAAATCATCAGTCAATTTAAGGCTGATGCAGTGCATGAGGTTAACAAGGAAATGGAGTTGCCTGAGGGGACCCTGTTGATCAAAGGTGAAGATGGTATATTGGAAAATAAGGATTGGGGCCTGGTCAATCTTCAGGTAAGGAGACACGATAAAAACAATATATATTTGGAGCAGCGGTTCTCCTCCAAAGGCTCTGACCGCGAGGATGCCTTAATCCATGCATCTTCTGTGAATTACAACCTGCAAATGGAAGACAGCGTTTTGGTTTTTAGTAAAATTCTCACTTTCCCCAATTCCGCAAAATTCCGCATGCAAAAATTGAATCAGACACTTTACCTGCCCATGAATACCCCTTTTGTCATAGACAGAACTTTGTTGCCGATTTTGAAAAACACCCTGGTCCAGCATGGCTACAAATCCAGGGATATTAGCAGCAGACATCATTGGGTGTTCAATGAAGACGGTCTGCTATGTTTGAATTGCATCAATGATCCCAGGCAATCTGAAGCCGACAGCTTATCAAGAAGCATGTTTCAGGACAAGTATTTTATGGAATAATCAATGCGTTACACCCACTTTTTTCTTACTTTCAGGATTGCAAACAAAGAAGAATTAAATGGATGTAAAAGTTAAGTTTTTGGGTGGGGCCGGTACAGTTACCGGCTCCAGGTTTTTGCTTGAAGCAGGTGGGTTTAAGGTGCTCGTGGATTGTGGGTTGTTTCAGGGGCTTAAAGATTACAGGCTACGGAATTGGGACAGTTTCCCGACAGATCCTGCCGAAGTAGACATGGTTTTGTTAACCCACGCCCACATTGACCATTCCGGATACCTTCCCAAATTTGTCAAGGAGGGATTCAAAGGGCAGATTATTTGCACAGAGCCTACCCTGGAACTGGTAAAAATCCTTTTGTTGGATGCCGGAAAACTTCAGGAAGAGGAAGCGAAATTTGCAGCCAAAAAAGGCTATTCAAAACATACCAAACCTTTGCCGTTATTTTCTCAGGAAGATGCTGAAAAAGTATTCCCCCTGTTGCAGGCAATCTCTTTTGAAGAAGAGGTAAAACTGAACGATTACATCAGCCTTTTGGCTTATAACGCAGGACATATCCTTGGGGCATCAATTTTAAAGTTAAAGATAAAAGGTGAGCATCAGGAAAAGAAACTTATCTTCTCGGGTGACCTGGGACGTTATCATGATCCCATCCTGAATCCGCCTGCTAACATCCCCTTCGGAGATGTTGTTTTTGTGGAGTCCACCTATGGAGACAGAACCAATGAATCCGAGAACCTGGACAAAGAGCTGGCAAAATTGATAAGGACTACCTACCAGAATGGCGGCGTCTCCCTGATACCTTCATTTGCCGTAGGAAGAACACAAATGATACTTTTTTACTTACACCGCTTACAGGAAAAAGGTTTAATACCGGATATACCCATATATGTAGACAGCCCAATGGCCATAGATGTGACGGGGCTTTATAAAAATTTCCCCCATTACCATCATCTTGGGCCTTCGTTAGAAGATCAGGAGTCCAATCCATTTCTTCATAAAAATCTCCATTACTACAGGGATCAGGAGGCATCCATGAGCCTGAATCATATCCGGGGGGATGCCATCATCATTTCTGCGAGCGGGATGGCTACCGGAGGCAGGATCTTGCATCACCTGTACCATCGATTGCCCAATGAAAATGACAGTGTGATTTTTGTGGGTTACCAACCTGAAGGCACCCGGGGTCGAAAAATCCTTGATGGAGAAAAAGTTTGCAGGATATATGGTATCGATGTACCTGTAAAGGCAGGCATCCACTTTATTGACGGACTCTCAGCCCATGCTGACCAAACAGAACTGGTCCGATGGTGTGAAAACTTCATCTCCAAACCTAAATTTACCTTTCTGGTGCATGGCGAAAAACAAGCCAGTGAAAAACTGGCCGGAATTTTGAAGGACAAATTGGGCTGGAATGCAATTTGTCCCCATTACCTGGAATCCTTTGAATTATTTACAGGGATTTAAAATAGGCAGCAATGACACACTTAATGTAATGCAACGATTTAACTGAAAAATTTTTAATAATTTTTTATGAAAACAGTGGTGAGATTATTCATTTATGGGCTTTTTGCCACAGCATGTCTTTATTCCTGTAAGTCCTCTAAAACTATATCAGTACCATCCGACAAAACAACTAATAAACAAGGAAATGAGGATGCCGGTCGATCTTCCAATTCCGACCAAACCGCAGGAATCGAGGGGCAGGTTATTTGGGTAGAAGGTAATCAAATGCCCCAAAGTTCCGATATAAAATCTCAGTCTTCGGCCTCCGGGAACGGGAAACCTGCCAAAAGAACCATAAGAATACATCAGCTTACGCATATCAACCAGGCCAGTCTGGGTGATTATCTTTTTGGAGATATTGAAACGCCGCTTGTCGCAGAAGTTGAAACCGATGAGCAGGGTTATTTTAAGGTAGAATTACCACCCGGCAGGTACTCTATATTCACCGTAGAGGAAAATGGTTATTTTGCAAACGTATTTGATCTGGACAGCTACATTCATCCTTTGACGGTGGAGAAAAGCAAATGGAATAAAATTCAAATACGCATTGATTACAAAGCGGTTTACTGAACATAAAAAATTGATTTTCAATTTTTTAAAAGATATTCTTATCCATTGGAATAATTTTTTTGATTAATTTCATCCTGGCATGCAACCATCCTCTGGCCAAATGTATCTACCTAATTGTAAGCCATAAATAATGCCAGCCAAAAACAGATTTACGGAAGAAAACGATTTGATCAAAGCTTGCCTAAAGGGTGAAAGATTAGCCCATAGGGAGTTGTACGAATTGTATTCCGGAAAATTTCTGGCCATATGCCTGAGGTACATAAAAGATCGGGATCTGGCTCAGGATGTTTTGGTGGAAGGATTTATGAAAATATTTGACAAGCTGTCTCAATACAAAAGTGAAGGAAGTTTTGAGGGCTGGATGAAGCGAATAATGGTAACCCAGGCATTGCTTACGCTAAGAAAAAACAAAAAATTACGGATGGAAATAGATTTGGATGGTCAAAATGAAGTGATAGATTTCAATACCGAGCTGTTTAATTCCGGTGCAGAAGAACTGCTTCATTTGATTGCCACACTTCCTCTGGGCTACAGGACTGTTTTTAACCTTTATGCCATTGAAGGGTATTCCCACAGGGAAATATCAGAAATGCTGGACATAGCTGAAAACACGTCTAAATCACAGTTAAGCAGAGCAAGGACCATGCTACAGCAAAAGCTGAAACCTAATCTACAAAAAGAGAAGAAAAATGGAGGATAAAAAAAATAACCTGGATGATAAAATCCGCCAAACCCTCTCAGGGCATCAAGAAACACCTGATGATTGGGTATGGGAGAAAATCTCAGCCAGACTGGAAAAGAAAAGAAAGCCCATGCTTATCTTTTGGAAAGGCTGGGCAGCCGCAGCTGTATTGATATTGGGATTCAGCTGGTTTTTGCTTCAGCTTCCTATTCCCGAAGTCAATAAACCCATTTCCCTTGATTCAAATGACAAAAACGAAAACGACAAAACGGTTTTTAGCCCTGAGGAAAAGAATGATCTAACTGATCTGGCCGAAGTCACAGAACCTGAGGTAAAGGTGGAGAAGGAAGAGCAACAGCAAAAACCTGCCAATGGCCAACTTTCCAACCAAAAGGAGACCATAAAAAGTCAATCATCAAACAAGCCAGTGGAAAACACCAGCCCTTCCAGAAAACAGGAAGTGGCACTTGAGGCAAGCCCTGACATTTTACCCGAATGGAAGGAAATCATCCCGGTTCCGGATATTGACCTGGCATTGGAAGATACACCGTCCGGACCGGATCCCGGAGCTGTTGCAGGGGAGGAAGCCTATACGGTAAGGATTGTATCCAGAGGTTATGCCCTGCAACCCGAAAAAGAGAAAATTGTAGATGGTCTGGAAAACAAAATTGAAGGCTTTTTCAGTAAAGTTGACCAGGGATTTGGCGATTTGCAAGACGCAAAAAACAATCTCTTCGCCTCACTTGGTACCAAAAGAGAAAAAAAAGAAAACAGATAATCGTATAAACAACATCAAATATGAAAAAGTATGTTATCGCCATTCTACTTATGGCCCTGGTACAGCTGGCATTTGGAAATCCTGTCATTCCGGAAGATAAGCCAGTAAATGACAGCATTATCGTAGAGTTTGGAAAATCCGGTAAGGTGGTTTTTCTCGTGGACAATCCAGAGGACTTTGAACGGCTAAAAAGCATGGACATCAACCAGATCATCAAAGAGCTAAATATACCTGAAGCTGAAAACGAAGGTGTAGTTACCGTAATAGAGATGAGGCAAAAGGATGGCAACAAAGAAATTGTAAGTATTTATGAAAATGTAGGGGAGACAGAGGTCAACATTGGCAGGTATAAAATCATTGTGGATGAAACAGGAGGCCGAACCAAGGTGAAAATGGAAACCGGCCCAAAAGAAAAAAAGGACCCTTCTTTCAGAACCTACCTCAATACTGATCTCGGAATCAACAGCTATTTTCAAAATGGAACTATCCCCGGTGCCGGGTCCCCTTTCAGTCCCAAAGGTTGGGGAAGCTGGAACGTGGGATTTCACTGGATGGCAAGTCAAAAACTCACCAAAGGTGCCTATTGGGATTTTGGACTGGGGGTAAGCTGGTATAACTTTAAGTTAGATAACCCCAGATACCAGGCCATTGGCTCTGAAGATGGTATTACCATGGTCAACAGGACGGATGTCAATGGATTTAAAAGTAAAATATCGGCCTCATACCTTAACGTTCTCAGCATGTTCAGACTGGATTTTGGCAAACTTAACGACAACGGAAGAAATGGGCTCCGCATTGGTGTTGGACCCTACGCAGGCTACCGCCTGGGGGGTAGAAGTAAATTCGTGTACCGGGAACTCGGGGGCTCAGGCCGAAAAAAGGAAAAAGAACCTGCAGGCAGTTATCTAAGCAATTTCAGGTATGGCATAAGGGGAGAAGTTGGTTTTAAAAGCATTACCTTTTTCACCACTTACGATCTAAATCCATTGTTTCACGACAGCCTGAGCCCCGACTTAAGCCCTGTAAGTTTTGGAATAGTATTTTAATTAAATCCTCTACTTTATCATGAAAAATCATTTTAAATTCAGTTTACTTCTTTCTCTCTTGTTTTCAATGGGAATGCTTTCGGTTCAGGCCCAGGAGCTCATCAAAAAGTCATTTTCAGGAATACAAAAGTTGGAAATTAAATCCTCTGGTATCGCCATAGAATATGAAGGTCAGGTAGGCCTACAGGAGTTGTCTCTCGAAGCTTTGTTGGGCAGCAATGAAATCTCCGATAAGTCACTGCTCATGGTGACTGTTGGAAATACCCTGAAAATCGCCTACAATCCTCCCAAAGGAAGCTGGAATTCAAAAAAACAGATTTATCTAAAAGGTCCGGCCAACATGATTCTGGATATTAAATCCGGATCTGGCTCCCTGGCGGTCTCAGGTATTACTTCCAACGAAACTCATCTTGAAGTAAGCTCTGGCCAGATCAACGCCACAAACCTGACCGGGAATACATGGATCAAAGGCAGTTCAGGTAACCTAAACCTACAAAACATCAATGGAGATGTGACCTGTAGGCTGACATCCGGTAATGCCTCAATAGCAGATATAAAAGGCGATCTGGACTTTAAAGCAACCAGTGGACAGCTTAAAGCAGAATCCGTAACTGGGTTATTGAATGCCAGCCTTACTTCCGGAAACATCCGGCTGAATAGGATCGGAGAATTGGGCAGCCTGGAAATCACTTCCGGAAACATCAGAGCAGACCATGCCGGTTTGGGGAGATCTACTCAGTTAAACGGTTCTTCAGGCAATATTCAAATCAGCACGGCCAGTGATTTTGATCAATACAACTTTGACCTGCAGGCTGGCTCCGGAAATATCCGGATAGACCGGCAATCCAAATCAAAATCTCTGGTAATCCAAAATGGGAATTTTCCTACAATAAGAGGTAAGATCAGCTCGGGAAACATCGTGATCCAACCCATCTGATACATCAGGAAAGGACAAGGTTTTTAATTTTCTCTTCGGTTGATTTCAAAAACCATGTCCTTTTCTTCTTTTTTCAATTTCAAGGCTTTGATGATCCTGTCGGGTGTGGGTTTTCCGATTGAAATAAAAATCAAATTCAAGGCATAGGCAATGGTAAAAAGCTGATTATCAAAAATAAACAAGCCTACTGCACTCAATAGTCCTGCCCAAAATAAACTCCAATACCTGCCGAATGTCGCTTTGCCATAATGCGTTAATTTTTCATTTAATGTCGCAGGAGCATTCCTTATCAGCATTATTTTTTTGCGAAAAGCATAATACTGGAAAAATAGAAGGAAACCAACAAGTCCAAATATCACATGACTGAGTATTTGAGGAAGTGCAGGCATGTCAAATTGCATGTTCCCACTACTGGTATACAAATAGGCAAAGGAGAAAAACGGTAATGGAACAGCAATCAACAACAAAACTTTTTGCTCCATTAACCTGAATTTTTTCTTTAACTCCAAAATCAGTAATTCCCTATCCATTATTCAATCTGAATGACTACATCAGAACCCTTTGGTTTGGACGAACAGCAGAGGATATACCCTGATTTAATTTCCTGCTCACTTAAACCGGCATCCTCATCCATATTTACTTCCCCCGAAATCAGTTTTCCCATGCAGGCAGTGCACAAGCCACTTTGACAAGAATATGGCATGTCCAGGCCCTCATCCAGTCCTGCTTCCAGGATTGTTTTTTTAGGCCCTACATCGAAAGCATACTCCTCCCCTTCCAGAATGATTTTCACCGGTCTGCTGACCACATCCGTCAAATCTTCCTCCTGAGCCGATTTTTCTTTTTCCAAATGAAAACTTTCTTTCAGGATCAACTCTTTGGGTATACCCAGTTGCCGGAGTGCGTCCTGGCTGATATCCATTAATCCCTCAGGGCCACAAACAAAAAACTTCTGATTGGCTTCAAAAGACTTGAAATTTTTCAGATAAAACTGTTTTACTTTTTCCTGATCCAACCTTCCCCTATCTCCTTCCCATCCTGCTTCAGGTTGGCTCAGCTGATGGCTGACCGCCAACCTGCCCGGGAATTTCTCCTGAAGGTCTTCCAGCAACTCTCGAAAAATGATCATTTCCCTGGAGCGGCTACAATACAACAAATGAATTTGTGCATGTGGCTCATTGACCAGAATTGATTTTAAAATCCCCATAATGGGGGTAATACCGCTTCCTCCTGCAATCAAGCCATAATGTTGCCGATTATCTGAATGATAGTTTGTTACAAAATTACCCAGGGGCTTCATTACCGCAACTCGCTTTCCGGGGAAGAAATGATCATTGATATAATTCGATACCAGACCACCATTGAGCCTTTTAACAGTGATCCCTGGAAATGGATCTACAAATGGAGACGTACAAAGGCTGTAAGACCTCCTTTCTTGCTTGCCATTTATTTCTAAAATCAAGGTCAGAAATTGCCCAGGCTGGTAGTCCAGAAAAGGCTCAGGCTGCTCGAAATATACGGTCATGGTGTCTGCTGTTTCCACCACAGTTTCCCTGATTCTCAGGGTCAAATAATTGTCTTCTTTTTTGCTGGATTTTTCCCTATTGAATAAATTAAATAACATCTTTTTTATGGCTATATATTTATTGTCTTATCGTACAAAATTAACAGTCCTGCTTCATTTACCTAATGGCAAAAAAATTAATTTATTATGCTAACTATCAGTGAGACTTTTAGGTTCTCCTTTTGATTTAAAATATTTTTTCGGGGTATTGTAGCACTTCCATCTCAGTTAACGTATTGGTGGCAGAAGATTAAACCAAACTATTGAATGAAAGCAAAAATGTTAAACTACTTGAGCAACAGCAGCAGCACCTGGAAAAAGGCATGGATTCTAATCCTATTGCCTTTTACTTTTTCCTGTCTGGATACAGACCAGGAAAACATTGACAATACCCCTACGGCCTATGTCTCTTTTTTCAATGGGACCAGAGCAGACAATGAAATCAAAATTGAGGTAGATGACAGGGTTTATGACCGAAAGTCATTTGATTTTGGTCAGTATATTGATTATTGGTATTTCTATACCGGCGAAAGAGATTTCTCCTTTAAAGACCCTGAAACACAAGAATCCGTACTGGATACCACCGTCAATCTGGAAATAGAAAAAGTATATTCCTTTTTTATGACAGAAGATGGATCACAAGTCAAAACCATTTTTACCGAAGACAGTCTGAAAACACCAGATACCGGTAAAGCATTGATCCGTTTGGTGCACCTTTCATCAGACAGCCCCGAAGTAAGTGTCTACCAAAGGGATGAGGATGACCCACTGATCGGTGATCAATCCTTTATGGATATCACGGATTTTGTTGCTGTGGACATGGGGGAAACGGACCTTTTTATAAGATCCAATGACAACGGCGAGGAACTGTCCAGAATCAACGATATCCATCTTCGGGAAGGGAGAATTTACACCCTTATCATCAGAGGAAAGGTGCAAGCCGACAGCAATTCTGCAGATGCCTTGCGCTTACAACTAATTAGAAACTACCCCAACTATTAAGTAACTGATAATTTGTTTAACTATTAAGGCTCTCGTTTGCGGGGGCCTTTTTTATTTTAATAATTCCGGGAGTACCATCGGCATTTCAATAATAAAAATTAATTTTGTGCTTTAAAAAATGGATCCTTTAGAATATGGTACTAACCCCACTTACTGCAATTTCATCAATTGACGGCCGTTACGCTTCAAAAACAAGCCCTCTGATGGCATACTTCTCTGAATTTGCATTGATCAGGTACAGGGTAAAAGTGGAAATCGAATATTTTGTTGCCCTTTGCGAACTACCACTGCCTCAATTGAAAAGTGTGACCCAATCCCATTTTAAATCCATCCGGGAAATTGAATTGCGATTTGAAGAAAAAGATGCCCAGGCAATCAAAGACATAGAAAAAACCACCAACCACGATGTCAAGGCAGTGGAGTATTTTTTAAAGGAACGTTTCTCCTCCCTTGGACTGGAAAAAGTTTCCGAATTTATCCATTTTGGTCTCACTTCACAAGACATCAACAATACTGCCATTCCCCTAATGTATAAGAATGGCATCCAGGAAATTATCTTACCCGCAATTCTGGAAATTAAAGAAAAAATAGCCAACAGATCCATGCAATGGGATTCCGTACCCATGCTGGCCAAAACCCATGGCCAACCGGCATCACCAACACGCCTGGGCAAAGAACTTCAGGTCTTTGTAAGCCGCCTAAACGGGCAATTGGATCTACTCCATTCCATACCCTATGCTGCCAAATTCGGAGGGGCCACCGGCAACATGAATGCCCATTATGTAGCTTATCCGCAAATCGACTGGAAAAAATTTGCAGATGATTTTGTATCTCAGAAACTTGGTCTTAACAGGAGTTTCCCTACTACCCAAATTGAGCATTATGACCATTTGGCCGCACACATGGATTCCCTTAAAAGAATCAATACGATTTTTTTGGATTTCAGCAGGGACGTTTGGCAATACATTTCGATGAATTATTTCAAGCAAAGTATCAAAGCCGGAGAAGTCGGTTCATCTGCGATGCCGCATAAAGTAAATCCAATAGACTTTGAAAATGCAGAAGGGAATTTTGGCATTGCCAATGCCCTATTCGAACACCTTTCCGCTAAACTTCCCATCAGCAGACTTCAACGTGACCTTACAGATAGCACCGTACTTCGGATTTTGGGTGTACCACTGGCCCATATGTTAATTTCCTTGCTTTCCTTGGGTAAAGGTATAGAGAAGCTTGAACTCAACACGGACGCGATCAACCATGATCTGGAAGATAATTGGGCAGTGGTAGCAGAGGCCATTCAGACGATTTTGAGAAGAGAAGGTTATCCTAAACCTTATGAAGCCTTAAAAACCCTGACCCGCACCCATCATAAAATTAGCCAGGATTCATTGAAAGATTTTATTTCCACTCTGGACGTGACTGATGAAGTAAAAAAAGAACTGTCAGAAATTAGCCCCTTTAACTACACAGGAAAATAAAAACAGGATTTATAGTCCAATTTCATCGACCAAACTTGACTTTTGTTAGTTAAAATTTGAATTTTAATGTTTGTTGTCTGTCAGAACACATTGTCTTGGCAAAACCAAATTTTACTGAGAAATACATTGAAATAATTTATTCCTGAAATTATTTCTTAAATCGAGGAATTAAATCGAGGAATCGGTGAACCCTTTTGCATAAAATTTGCTTATGTGAAACATTATGAAAAATAATATCAGTAATTTTCCATAAATTAATCAGTATTCAAGTTCAGGTCTAATTGGTTCTTGATAGGATAATTACCTTACAAACCCATTTTACCATTAATTTATCATGCTATGTCGAGTAAAAAAGGATATTTTTCACATTTAGGATCGGATTTACCTGCCGGACTGGTCGTTTTTTTGGTGGCATTGCCACTTTGTCTGGGCATTGCCCTTTCCTCCGGAGCACCGCTGTTTTCAGGAGTAATTGCCGGAATTATAGGTGGTATTGTTGTTGGATTCCTATCGGGTTCACATACCGCTGTATCGGGTCCGGCAGCAGGTCTTACTGTTATCGTATTGAATGCGATTGAGGACCTGCAGGCGTATGAACTTTTTTTAACGGCATTGGTACTGGCAGGCGTCATTCAGTTTGTGCTGGGAATTATAAAAGCCGGAGTAATAGGCTATTATTTCCCGACTTCGGTCATCAAAGGAATGCTGGCGGGTATTGGTATCATACTGATTATCAAACAAATACCATTTGTTTTTGGAACTAACTCAAGCGAACTGGTAGAAGATTTTATTCCCCTGGTAAATGATCTGGAAGCCGTGCTCGCCTTACAATCTTTAAGTGAAACCATTAATTTCGGTGCCGTTATCATAGCGGCTGTATCCTTGTTTATTCTGATTTTCTGGGAAAAACCCGTTATTAAAAATCACCGTTTCCTTCAATTTATTCCAGGTCCCTTACTGGCAGTTTTATTGAGCATTGGGATAAATAAAATATTTAAATTCGTCATACCCGGTACCGGTCTGTATGTTGATGCCCAGGATAAGGTAACCCTTCCTCAAATATCCGGAATTTCAAGCCTTGGAGATCATTTGTTCTTTCCTGATTTTTCCGGGGTGTTTAATCCCGAAGTTTGGGTTATTGCCATCACAATTGCTATCATTGCCAGTCTGGAAACACTTTTATGTCTGGAAGCTTCAGATAAAATTGATCCACAAAAGCGGGTTTCTCCGCCCAATCGTGAACTATTGGCTCAGGGAGCAGGAAATTTCGTAAACGGACTGGTTGGCGGAATGCCGATTACAGCTGTAATCGTAAGAAGTTCCGCAAACATCAATTCCGGAGCAAAAACCAAAATGTCAGCAGTATTCCACGGCTTATTGCTGCTTACCAGTGTCTTGTTAATTCCCAATTTATTGAATTTGATTCCACTTGCCAGTTTGGCCGCGATTCTCCTGGTTATAGGTTATAAGCTTGCTAAAATATCCCTTTTTAAATCCATGTATAAATTGGGTTGGGACCAGTTCCTGCCTTTTCTGATTACCATTTTAGGTATCGTCTTCTTTGATTTGCTAAAAGGTATCGGCATGGGCATGATTGTCGGAATAGTGTATATTTTGAAACGGAATTATAAAAATTCTCACGTCTTCAAAGATTCCAGAGAAGACGACGAATCCATCATCCATATTATTCTTGCCGAAGAGGTGAGCTTCCTAAACAAGGGATCGCTGATCAAAACCCTCAAGGAAGTAGGCGAAAACAAGAAGGTCATTATAGATGGAAGCAATTCAAAAATCATCGATTATGATGTGATTGAAGTCATCAAGGATTTTCAGATCAACGCCAAAGAAAAAAACATCACCGTTGAGGTAATTAATATCGATAAAGAAAACACAACTGTATTGAACTAACATTAGGACCTCCAATATCCGTATTGGAGGTCCTTTTTTCACCACTATTTTTTTAAGTCGGCTAATTCGCTATCAAGAAAAGGAATGATCAGGTGCCAATTCTCCCCATCCTGTTTGATTTCCAATTCCACCATTTCATTATTCTCAGACAAAATCCTGGCATCAGTAATCACACCCTCTTCTCTGGAGGGAACCAACAGCCAGACCAAATTGGTAGATTTCTCAATATTCGTCTGGTAAGTGCTAACGGTATTGGGTTCATATAAATTATACTCCGGGCTGTACCATCCCTGTATTTCTGGAGTTTCCTGACCCTTAATCACCTGCACTACATGGTTCAGATTGTCACCCACAGGCATGATGGCCAAATTCCCGTCCTGGTGTTTGCCTGTAACCTGAAGCTTGTCCTGGCTTAGCCGGATATCCGGATGCCAGTGCCACAAAGCCGTTATTTTTCTTGGTCTATCCGTGACCACCCTGTCCACCACCACCCAAAAAGCTTCGCGCACATAAAAAAGGCTGCGCACATGGGTTGCTTTTCCTTCCAAGTCCTCAAATTGGTCAAAACTTTGAGAAGCATAGTCAAAATCTGTTGCTATTTTCACATATCTCTGATCCAATGCTTCTGTGGCATGGGTAGGGCCTGGCAACTGTCCTTTTCCATCTATGAGCAGTACATTATGCCCCTTGCTGCTTTTGGCGTAGGGCCTGAATTTATCTGCCACCGCACCAGTATAGGCAAACCTACCTGCATCAACCAAATAGTCCTTTCCAAAAGCTGTCACTGAAAGGTGCAATTTATCGTTGTGCTGATGACCACTACCCCAGGGCCCCATATCAAAGAAAGACCAATGGGCCGATGCCTCAAATCCACTTCTGGAAATCAACTGACCGGCCCAGGGAAAAAAGTAGGAAGGCCCCTCATTTGGAGCAATACCTGCTTCTCCATTACTGGCAATAAATGCCCAGACCGGTTCATCAAATTTTTCGGCTCCCTCTAAAATAAGTTCCCTGTCACTTCCCCTATCCCCGTCATTGTTAAGTATACGGTGACCGTCCGGTCTCACTGCCTTCGCAATGTACCCATACATACCCTTTATGGTTTGGGTAAAATAGCCGGGAAGTTCACGGCCCGCGGCCTCACACAAAGATTGAAAAAGCTCAAAATTATGCATGGACACATTGTGGTAGTGGGAAGCAAGCTCGGTCTGCACTCCATCAGGATAAACCTGGTCCCGCATACTTGCTGTCATTACGGCTATGGCATAATCCAACCAGTCTTCTGAAGCTTTGAACTCAGGAAAATAAGCGGCAATGGTCGCCAATGCAGAGATTTCCATGGTCAGCCAGTTATTGCCCCCATGAAAATTCCGGCTGTAATGGGCATGATCAGGCAGACTGCTGAGGATTAACAAGCGGGTGGCGGGAGAAAGATATTCACTTTCCATCATGCCATAAAAAACCCTGGACCAGGCTTTGGCCCTGGCAGCTACCTCCAAACCCCGCCAGATGGATTCAGACCCTTTTTCACCGGGATATGGCATGCTCTTGATGATAAAATCCTTTAAAAATAAATCCATATAGCTGGCATATTTTGGATTTCCGGTTTCAAAATAGGCATTCATCACCTGCATCAATTGACTGTGCCGGTTTGAAAGCCAAGCCCACTCCCTGTCATTGTTTGGCCCCTTATAGTACCAATCCCGATGTCCATCCGGAAGCAAAGGCACTTTGCCTTTCACATTCTGAATGGTGAAGACGTCTTGCAAAATGGTATCTGCTTCGGCTATGGTCTTGTCAGTGGATAAAAGGGGAAGTGTTTTTCGGAGCGAACGGGCATTGTCCCCTTCCCTGTAGTACTCAAGTAAGTTTTCCGCTGCCAGTACCCAGTTTCCCCGCTCCTTGGCTTCCTTCACAGCAGCCAAATCGGAATGACTCAATTCCAGGTGCTCAAAGATACCCTTAACCGTTTCCGGGTAAGCCAGATACAGATCTTCAACAGTCTGGATGGATTGCCAATCTTTCTGAGCGGATACTTCACAAACAGAAAAAAGAGAGGTAAAAAGAATCAGGAGGCAATTTTTGGTTATTGAATTTTTAAGCATCACTTTTCAAAATTGTTGGTAATTAAATGTACCTAAAATCGGCAGAAAATACCTGTCAATTCGTAATCCAAATAAAAAAAGCCTATCAGGTTTCGCCTGAATCTTTTAACAAGAAGCTGATTATCAGTAAAAAATGAAATGTTTATGAGATTTTAGAAAATCATAACAATTCCAGTTTAATCCGATAACAAATCTTCTAACTCCTTTAATATCGTTTCAGCTTCCTCCTTTTTCAACTCAAAGGCCTCGTCATGAGAAGCATTGTTCAAAAAATGCCTCCAATGCTTTTCCGCCTTTTTCAAAGTTCGGGGACTGATATCGAATTCGGTATAATCGAGGTGAACTTTGGCCAATGCAGCCGCTTTGAAATTGCCAAAAAGGTATATGCGAAACAGATCCACAAACTTTTGGCTTAAATCAAATTCTTCCAATAAAGAAACCAACCCGCCATTATGGGCATGGTTAGTGGGCTTATGAATGACAACCAATAAAGCATCTAATGATTTGTCCCTCTCCTCCGGTATCATGGACAAAGTTTTTGCTGCCAAAAAAGCCTCATCCATATCTCCTTCATTCATTACTTGTATCAACTTTTGACGCACCTCTGGATTTCCCATCCTCGCCAGGTGCTCCCCATATTTCAAAGGCTCTTCCTGATCCTTGTCCAGCATTTTCTCCAAAAGGCCATTGATTTTTTGTTCTGTTTCTTCAGTCATAAGTATAATATTAATCGATTTAAATCTCCTTTGAAGGTTAATTTTAGTCTATTTTTCAAAACAAAAAACAATCCCACAAAAATTCGGGGATTGTAAGACAAATTAAACCAATTTGCTTGAAGCAAGACCAATAAATCGACCCTCAATCATTCTCGGAATGGTTTTGCTGGTTTTTTTTGGGAAGCCGGCCTGCTTTTTTTAAAGCATCGTGAATCAGCCACTCCAGCTGTCCGTTGGTGCTTCTGAATTCATCCGCTGCCCACTTTTCCACAGCCTTCATTAATTTCTCATCTATCCTTAGGGCGAAGGGTTTCTTTTGCGCCATTTTATTATTTAACTATTTTCCAATTTTCCCATGCTGCCATCAGTTCTTCTGGTTTTCGGGTGCTCAATACAAAACTACCTTTTTTCAGGTGAACCCTTATGGCATGCCTTACACTGAAGATGTAACGCCACTCCCCTCTCAGGCTGTACCTGATCCCAATACCTCCTGTTCCCCAAATTGCACGGGTAGAAACAGGCTCAATATGCTGAATGCTCTCCCAGGAGTACTTCTTCCAGGAATTGATAAATGGCGGGCTTTTGAAACTTAGCCCCCAATCATCCATCCTGATTTCCAACTTCATGGTCAGTAACAACCATAAAACAGAGCCCATTACCGCCATCAGCAGGGTCAGGGCTAGTGTGCCCTGGAGGCCGGCATCTCCAGAGAGGTCTTTCACCAGCAAAATGATGCCAAAAAATAGCGAAAGAACCAGAATAAAGGGAAGCAACCAGATGTTCCTCAGGTATTGCTCTTCCTTAAACACCATGTTTTATGAATTGAGAGTTCCTACATTCACCACCGGGCTGGCATTTTTATCCGAGCAAAGCACGACCATCAGGTTGCTTACCATAGCGGCTTTCTTCTCGTCTTCAAAATCGATGATTCCTTTGATTTTCAAATCTTCAAGAGCCATCTCCACCATGCCAACTGCCCCATCTACAATCATTCTTCTGGCCGCCACAATGGCTGTTGCCTGCTGCCTTTGCAACATGGCGGAAGCAATCTCCGAGGAGTACGCCAAATGGGAAATCCTGGCTTCGATCACTTTTATCCCGGCATGTTGCAAGCGGTCACTGATTTCATCCTCAAGGGATTTATTTACATCTTCCACTCCGGAGCGCAAGGTTACTTCTGCATGTTCGTCCTCAAAATTGTCATAAGGATAAGTTCCTGCCATTTTCCTAACCGCAGCATCTGCCTGCAGGTGTACAAAATTTTCATAGTCGTCCACATCAAAGGACGCCTTGAAGGTATCCTCCACCTGCCAGACCACAATGGTACCCACCATTACCGGGTTACCGATTTTGTCATTCACCTTTAATGGTTTGTTTTCAAAATTCCTTACCCGAAGGGAAATTTTCTTTTTGCTCATAAAGGGGTTTACCCAAAAAAATCCATCAGCCTTAACAGTACCTTTGTAGGAACCAAAAAGGAGAAGCACCATGGCTTTATTGGGCTCTACTATGAAAAACCCTGGTAGAACAAGGAAAAACGCAAGTGCTACAGGAAGGGCTAAAATAAAGGCTTTTACCGCAAAGGCAAAAATGGTGAGGGCAAGGATGCCAAAAGCTACCAGAATTAACAGGTATCCGGATTGGGGTTTGATCGTTTTTTCCATATTGATTTAATATTGTTTTGATATCATTTCAAATATACGGAATTTTTTTTATTTACCTGATTTCGACTGAATTTCGTTAAAATACTGTCATACCGATTTCTGCATTTAAAAAAATGTTAGGTCTACCGATGACGTGTTTTATTTAAAATTAGGTCGAACGCCAGTTACAAGTAAGTTTTTAATTATCCTGCAGGTCTGAACAAAGTGAAAATCATTTGGATGGTTCAGGAAAGCTTGTCCGAAAGTGGGACACGAGTGTCCGCTTACAGCACCCTTAAGAATAAACTCGGTTGATAAAGTACTGATAATGTGCCTGGTAAAAATATGGCATTTAACTGGATAAATGCTGTCATTGAATGGTTTTAATCTGCGATTTTCCATGAATAATCATTATCTTTATTGTATTTAGTTCTTCAAGATCCTGGGTTTAGCTTAAAATAATGTATCAGTTTGGGTTGTAGAAAAAAATTGCTTTTGAAGTTCAATACAGAATACCAGGCCGCTTTGGTATTCAATCCTTAAATCATTAATACCATAAAAAAACACATGGGCAAGCGATCCGAGGAGGGATGATTATCCAAAATGCAAGATTCTCCCGAGAGTAAAGAAAGGCAATGTGACCATTAAGAAATAATTATAAGCAGATGAAATCGAGCATGACGAAAACGTCACACACTGAGCTGATTATCAAGCATGCGAGATTCCCCGTCCGACTGGCGTCATCCGGGCGGACATATGGTCGCTTAATGACAATTATAAACATATGAAAATAAAAATCTCCGTATTGTATACACTCCTATTGTCCTGGTTCGGGTTGAGGGCAACTGCGCAAATAGAAGCCCGAATTGCACAATATCCGGATGTATCCGAGACGGCAATCACTTTTGCCTATGGAGGAGACATTTGGATGGTACCAAAAAATGGGGGCCTGGCCCAACGGTTAACCAGCGCAAATGGAGAAGAATCGTTTCCGCGATTTTCTCCTGATGGATCTGAGATTGCCTTCAGTGCGAATTATGACGGAAACGTGGACGTATATGTAATGCCTTCAAAGGGAGGTGTACCTGAACGAATCACCCACCATGGAATGAGTGACAGGGTAGTGGATTGGTACCCGGACGGAAATCACCTGATTTTTGCTTCAGGAAGGGAAAGTGAAAAACAGCGTTTTTCCCAATTTTACAGGGCATCTTCTCGCGGAGGACTACCTGATAAGCTTCCAGTACCCTATGGCGAGTTTGGGATGCTTTCTCCAGATGGAAAGAAAATGGTCTATACCCCTAAAAGTCGTGCATTCCGAACCTGGAAGCGGTATACCGGGGGCATGGCTACCGATATTTTTATTTTTGATCTTGAGAATTTTGCTGCTGAAAATATCAGCAACAGCCCATATAACGATGAATTTCCCATGTGGGCTGAAAACGAAAACATCTATTTTCTTTCTGACAGGGGTCAAAACCAACGCAGTAATATCTGGCGATATGACATAAAAGGAAAGTCCTTGCATCAAATCACACACTTTATGGATTTTGATGTGCATTTTCCAAGCCTGGGGTCCGGGAGTATCGTTTTTGAAGCAGCTGGCAAAATTTACCTTTTGGATCTAAGTTCAGAAAAATATGAAGAAGTGGCCATACAGGTCAGTGCTGATTTGGCCACTTTGATGCCCCGAAAGATCAAAGTTGAAGAACAGCTGGCCAATGCCTGGCTGGCTTACGATGGCAATCGTGCAGTGGTGGAAGCAAGGGGAGAATTATTTTCAGTACCCGCCAAAGATGGGGCGGTGATCAATCTCAGTCAGAGTCCTGGTGTTGCGGAGCGCTATCCCTCCTGGTCTCCTGACGGCAGGTACATTGCCTATTGGAGCGATCGCACAGGGGAGTATGAATTAACCCTTAGAGATATGGAGAGCCCCGGGGAGGAAACAATTTTGAGCGATTATGGGCCAGGATACCGTTATCGGATTTTTTGGTCACCGGATAGTGAAAAAATGGCCTTTATAGATAAGACCATGACACTGTACATTTACGATCAAAACACAAAAGTCACCACCCGGGTCGATCAAATGAAATTCCTGTATGAAGGAGGATTGAGGAATTTTTCGGTTTCCTGGTCTCCTGATAGTCGGTACCTTACCTATGAAAAGGACTTGAGTAACCGGAAAACAGCCATTGCCATTTACGACTACCAGGAAAAATCCCTTCAGCAGGCCACATCGGGTTTTTATGACGACCAAAATCCCGTCTTTGATCCCGAGGGAAAGTTTATCTTTTTTATAACACAAAGAAATTTTGACCCTGTATACAGTGATTTTGAAGGAAGTTGGGTATATGTTAACAGCAGTCAATTGGCAGCAATTCCCCTGTCAAGAGAAACGCCTTCTCCGCTTTCCCCTAAAAATGACCAGACTCCGGTGAAGGAAGAAAAATCCAAAGAGGAAGAAGAAACCTCAGAAAAGAAAAAGACAGAGACAGAAACCACTACCATAGATTGGGAAGGAATGGAGGAGCGGTTGGTGATTTTACCTCCTAGGGCCGGGAACTACAGGACTATGGGGGCTGCAAAAGGTAAAGTGACCTATTTGAAATATCCGGTGGCCGGGACCCCGGAGGCCAAGGCCGACCTGGTTTACTATGATGTGGAAGAAAGGGAAGAACATACCATCCTGACAGAAGTGGGCGGGTACCAATTGTCGGCAAATGGTGAAAAGTTACTTGTCAATAGCAATGGATCATTGGCAGTAATCCCAATGAACAAAGACCAAAAAATAGAAGATAAATTACCCCTTTCAAAAATGGAAATGACGCTAGACCCAAAAAAGGAATGGAAGCAGCTCTTTATGGATACCTGGCGTTTTGAAAGAGATTTCTTCTATGACCCCAACATGCATGGGGTAGATTGGGAAGCCATGAAAGATCGTTACGAGAAACTGCTGGACCATGCCATTACCCGTTGGGATGTCAATTACATTTTGGGGGAATTGATCGCTGAAATTTCGGCTTCACATACCTATAGGGGAGGTGGGGATACAGAAAAGGCACTCAGTAAGCAAACAGGTTACCTGGGTATAGATTGGGGATTCAAGGAAGGTGCATTTTATATAAAAAAATCATTCGCGCAGCTGCCTGGGATACCGAGGTCCGTTCTCCCCTGGCCCAGCCTGGCATCAACATAAAAGAAGGTGATTTTATCCTGGCAGTCAATGGCATACCTTTGGATGCAGATAGGGATCCATGGGCTTTATTTGAAGGATTAGCTAAAGAAACAGTTGAACTGACGATCAACCCAAACCCGGAAATTAAAGGTGCGAGGAAGGTATTGGTCAAGACCCTGGCCGATGAAACCCGGCTTCGAAATCTGGCCTGGATAGAATCCAACAGAAAAAAAGTAGCTGAGGCGACCGGGGGGAGGATCGGCTACATTTATGTGCCAAGCACGGGTCAGGATGGACAGGAAGAACTGGCCAGGATGTTTTACGCACAGTTTGACAAAGAAGGCTTGATCATCGACGAACGCTTTAACAATGGCGGCCAGATTCCCGATCGGTTTATAGAATTGCTTAACCGCCCTGCCCTTGCTTTCTGGGCGGTGCGTGATGGACAAACCTGGCAATGGCCTCCGGTGGCCAATTTTGGTCCCAAAGTAATGTTGATCAATGGGTGGAGCGGCTCTGGAGGGGATGCTTTTCCTGATTATTTCAAAAAAGCCGGTTTGGGGCCTTTGATAGGTACCCGAACATGGGGTGGATTGATAGGCATCAGCGGAGCACCAAACCTGATTGACGGCGGTAATGTGACGGTACCCACTTTCCGGATGTATGATCCTGACGGGGAATGGTTCAGGGAAGGTTATGGGGTCGACCCTGATATTAAAGTCCCGGAAGACCCGACCCGGTTAGCACAAGGAACAGATCCTCAACTGGAAAAGGCCATTGAAGAGGTGTTGCGTTTACTGGAGAGTCAACCAAACAATATACCAGCTGTCCCGGCTTATGAAGACAAATAATGTGCATAACTTGTGTTTATTTCAAATTTATTTGTGGAAAAATTGTTTATAAATAATAACTTATAAAATTGCTATTGTAATAACAACTTGCTACATTTAACAGTATCAAGTAAGAGATAAAAGACCGAAAGTAAAATTTCGGGCTAAGGTCGAATCACGGGATTGAGAACAAAATGGGATAAAACTTTAGTGTTGAAGCCTGAAACGGGAAACCGCAGACGTTCCAAAATTCAAGCTTGAAATCCGAAAGGGTTTTTAGTAGTGTTTTAGATCCTAAGGCCATGAACCTGGGCAACTGGGGAAAAGTCACAATAACTGTAGCTTGGCATGATATAAAGACTACGGTCCTTACATTATGGAACGGGAAATATTCGCAAAGAATGCTTCCCGTTTTTGTTTTATTACTATTTCGGAAGCGTGGATTTTTATACCTCTCATTATAAAAGTAACCCTTCCTTCCCTGCCCTCTCAAACCCGTATTTTGTCATTCCTCATAATTTTTTATAAAAGTCAGAAGATAAAATCATTTTTTTATATATTGTCCAAAAGTTTTGATTAATCAACCTCAAACAATATTTAAAACTTCTAAACCCAATCTCAATGAACGAAAACATCAACAAAAGCGCACTCTTTAACGGGAGTTGTTTTGCTTTGATTACCACCGCCTTTACGTTTAGCATCAGGGCCGGCATCCTGCCACAGCTTGGCGAAGATTTTGGCCTTTCGGCATCTCAACTAGGCTTTATCAACTCCATGTGGTTTTTGGGATTTCCGATTTCCATGATTATAGGAGGGATTGTTTACCATTCTTTTGGTGCCAGAAACATCATGCGGGTTGCATTCGTTGCCCATACCTTGGGTATTTTATTGACCATTTACGCTGGTGGTTATACCACCTTACTGATTTCCACACTATTTATCGGGTTCGGTAACGGGTGTACGGAAGCAGCCTGTAACCCCATGATAGCGGATATGTATTCAGGGGTGAAAATGAACAAAATGCTCAACAGGTTTCACATGTGGTTCCCGGGTGGTATCATGTTAGGTGCCATCATTTCCAATGTGATGACCACCATGAATCTGGGATGGGAAGCCCAGATGTGGATCACCATGGTACCAACAGTGATTTATGCCGTATTATTTTATGGAAAAGCATTTCCAAAAGCAAAAGTGGAGGGAGCTACCTCATTGGGCAATAATTTTAAGGCATTATTCAGTCCGGTATTCCTTTTTCTTTTCGTTTGTATGTCCCTTACTGCCATTTCCGAGTTCGGACCGCAGCAGTGGGTTAATATCGTACTGGCTAACAGTGGTGCCAATGCAATGATTATTCTTGCACTGACCACAGGTGTAATGGCCATCGCCAGGTTCTTTGCAGGGCCGGTTGTTGAAAAGCTGGGACAAACCGGCGTATTATTGGCAGGGTCCATCCTCGCCACTATCGGAATTTTCCTATTCAGTATGGTTACGGGTGGGATTGCCTATTTTGTAGCCATCATTTTTGCCTTGGGAGTAGCTTACTTCTGGCCGGTAATGGTAGGTGCAGTAGCACAGCGAGTTCCACTTAGTGGTGCTTTGGGCATGTCTATAATTGGTGGAATCGGTATGTTTTCCACCGCTATCTGGCAACCTATCATTGGTGGATGGATTGATAGTTCCCGAGAAGAATTGTCTGGAATGTATTCCGGGGAGGAACTGGAGCTTATGGCTGGCCAGGCTACCTTACAGAACATGGCCTTATTTCCGGCCATCCTGATCGTACTCTTTATCATATTTTTCTTCTGGCAGAAAAATTCCAAAAAAACGGAAATGGTGAGTCCTGTTTCTCATTAAGAAAAAAACCTACACCATATACTTTAGGGAGCCGATAACAATCGGCTCCCTTTTTTTGACTTAAAACACCTGGCGGCAAAAGGTCCATTTTTCCATTATTATTAAATCTGCGTTGTTTTTGCACCCCCATTGATAATTTAAAAAGGCGTTTTAGGATTGGTTAAATTTTTATACTAAATTTAAAACAGAATATCTGACTGATATTCAAGCCATATGGCAAACCAAACAGCTTTAATCGTGACCAAGGTTACTTTTTTTATACTGGCTACATTTATTCAGTTGGGGAATATTCAGGCGATTGACTTTCACCAGGAGGCAGATAATTTAGACAGCCTTCGCTTGCTTTTGGATCTCTCCAATCAATTGGCATATACCCAACCAGAACAATCCTTTGCCTATGCACTGCAGGCATATGCAACAGCCAGGTTTTCAGGCTCTCCGGCTATCCATTCTGAGGCTGCCCAGGTGCTTGGATACAGTTATTACGATCAAAGAGAATATAAAAAGGCCGAGAAAAAACTTCTTGAAGCCCTATCCATTAGCAAAAGCTACAAGCTGAATAGCTTGAATGAGAAAAACCACAATGCCCTCTATCAGCTTTATCGCAGAATGGAAGATTTTGACAGGGCAAAAACACATATTGATCTGGCACATGACATTGCTATTGCGAATGGAGACCCAATACGGTTGGCAAATATTCTGAAAGGGAAAGGGCAGTTATATAAAGAAATGGGGGTATTGGAAAAAGCAGTGTCAAGTCTCCTTCAGGCCATCCAGGTAATCCAAAATAAGGATGAACCATTGGACTACGCCTTATTCATTGATTGCGAAACGAGCCTGGCACTGGTATATACAGAAATGGAGGATCATGATCAGGCAAGGTATTACCTGATCAGTGCGCTTAGCCATGCAAAGACCCAACAATTACCCGTGCAAACCCTTTACGCGCACCTAAATTTGGGATTGGTTTATAAAAAGCTGGCGGACAACTCTGGGCAGGAAAGTTTGTATGATTCCGCCAAGGAGCATAACAGTCTGGCACTTTCCCTGGCAGAAAAGCAGCATCGAAAACCAGAAATCGCCATGATCCTGAACAATATGGCCTTCCTGGCCTTTGAGCAGCATGATCTTGCCGAGGCCAAAAGACTTCTTTCCAAAGCTATTCCGATTAAGCTTGAAACTGGCAACCACAGAAGTCTGGGTTATGCCTATTGGTTAAAAGGGAAAATTATCTCCGCCGAAAACCAGTCCATGGATGCCGTAAAGGTTTACCAGGAAGCCATCTCCTATGCCCAAAAAGGAAAAGCCCTTTCCCTGTACAGAGATTTGCTTGAAGACCTTTCTGAAGAATACTATAAACAAAAAAACCTACAGGCTTATCGCAATAGCCTTCAGTTAAAAGAAAAATTATCTGACAGCCTGATCAATCTGGAGAAAGCCAAAAATATTGCCAGTGCTGAAATTCTTTACCGCCAGAAGAAAGACCCAAAATCAGAGCAATTCTCGACTGCATTCCCCAAAGAATCAACTGCGTCCATTCAAATAGGTCTCGCCCTACTGGCATTGTCAAGCTTCTTCTTTTTAGTCTACTTTTATTACAAGCTAAGCATAAAAGAAAAATTACTTCGTGTTTTCGATCTACAGCTCAGGGACAGTAAAAAGAAGCAGGAGAAGTTACAAAAAAAACTGCTGGTTTACTCAGAAAACCTGGCCAATTCCCTGAGTAAAAACCAAGAACTAGTTAGGGAGCTGGAAAAATCGGCTATTAACTATGCCCGACAGGAAGCCCTGGAAGCCCTGGCTCAATTCAAGATTTCAAGACAGGAAGATTGCCGCACTTTCAGGTTATTGTTTGAAAAAGCCTTTCCGGGATATTGGGACCGTTTGAAAAAAGATCTTCCCGAACTAACAGAAAACGAACTCATGTTGGGCGCACTTTTCAAGCTGGGATTCAGCACCCAGGAAATGGCTTCGGTATTAGGCATTTCCTACGATGGCACCAAGAAGGCCAGGTATAGGTTTAAAAAGAAAATCACCAACCTTTCAGAAAGCCAAAAAAATGGGCAGTTCTCCAATCGGTTAACCAAATAGCCCGCTAGCGAGGGAATTTAATCTATCACCGGTATTGTCTACTTTTTGTCCACCCCTGATTTTAATACAATATTTAGAAAGAATAGCATATTACCTCCTGCAAAACAGTATACTTATTTTTAACCAAAAAAATCTTAATAAAATGGCAGAAGGTTTAGTAAATATGTCTGATCAATTCAAGGGATTGCCCATGCAGGACCTGATCGGAGGTCCCTTGAATGCAGCAGTTTCCGCGAATGTTAAACTGGCACAAGCAACGGCGGATTTCATCAATACAGTGGGATTTACCCAGGTTCCGGTAGACAAAAAGCCAGGTGAGTTCACTACCGGTGCCGCCCGGATGCTGGACTTTGAATTTGAACGGCCTGGTATTTATGTGCCGGAAGTCAGTGATAAAAACCCAAATCCAACACCACAGCGAACCATAGAGGAGGTAAAAATCCGGGTACCCATGTTGGCAGTAGTACCCATCCCCAATCTTCAGGTAGACACGGTAGACATCACCTTTGACATGGAGGTCAAGAGTTCAACCTCCGAATCCAGCTCTACGGATATGAATGCATCAGCAGATGTATCTGCAAAAATTGGATGGGGTCCCGTAAGTGCCACAGTGAAAATTCATGGCTCGGTGGCTACCCATAAAGAAAATACCAGAAGCTCTGACAATTCTGCCAAATACCATGTGGAAGTAACC
This sequence comes from Cyclobacterium plantarum, assembly GCF_011290685.1. Lineage (GTDB taxonomy): Bacteria > Bacteroidota > Bacteroidia > Cytophagales > Cyclobacteriaceae > Cyclobacterium > Cyclobacterium plantarum. The sequence continues at coordinate 452,951 of NZ_JAANYN010000001.1, read as the reverse complement.
GCTTCCAATCACGGTACTCCGGAGGGCCTGGCCAGGGTACTGGACATGATGGCAACAGCTGCAACTCCTATGGATGTAAATGTAGCACCCCTGGAAGCTGCCAGCAAACGAGATCCAAAAACCGGCAAACTGGTGGATACCAAGCCGGTAAGTCCAGATGGGTCCCACCCATCGCTCAGCTGATTTTAAAATGATCCAACAGCAAAACAAGGCAGCTGATTTGGGGGATGTTACCTATGTAAAAAGAGTCAGCATAGGTAACATCAACCCAAACAACCCACTTAATGAAGAACAACAGGAAAATCAAATGGCTTTATTGAATAAATGCCTTAACGAATACCCTAAAGGAAAGATCATCGGAAAAGACATTTCTGTTGGCGTTTTTCAGGTGGGGGACCACCAGATTACCCTCCAGCGAACCACCTACCATGTGGGATTTTTAAGAAAACCTGTTTGGTTGGAGAAAAACAAATAACCTCATGGCGAAAACGATAAAACTGGATAACCTGCTTCAAGCCATTCACCAGTCTGTCCTGGAAGCTCAGTTGCTTACCGAACAGCAACACCTGGAGCAGTTGGACAGGTACTTTGAATGGCCTGAAGATGAAAACAAAAAAAATGAAGAAATGGCGGCCCATATCCATAGAAATGGTGGGATCGCCAAAACCTGGGCAGTTGAAGTACCAAATATGCATCCCGATGCTGAAAAAGGCAGCACTACAACAATTCAGGTTCCATTAATGAGCCTTATTCCCCCAACAGCCATAAAAATAAAAAATATGGAAGTTGAGTTTAAGGTAGCCCTGGGAGATTTGGTGGAAGACCGGAAAGCAGGCAGGAATCTATTCAAAAAAAACCAGCCCCGGGAGGAGGGTCAATCCATTGGAATTGACCTGGGAGGTGTGTCTGGGGGTGGTTTTTTCGGAAAAAAATCTTCCCTGGCAAAAATAAAGATAACCTTTGAGGCAGGAGAACCCGCAGAGTCCTTCCTTAGGATCAATGACCACCTGATTAAATCCATTATCTAAACCATAGGAATGACGAAATCGATCAGCCTGACCTATGAGAAAAAGGGAAATGTACAGAAGAATTATATTTATCATGCTACTTGGTTTTTTTACGATGAGTACCATGATTTTGGTCATCCTACTCCACATAACCGGAATTGTAAACTTCGGCCAAACTGTGCATGAGCACCACATCTACCTCAATCAGAACACCTTAACAGAACAGGGAAATCCTGATTCCAGTCAGTTTCAACGGGCTACACAACCATTGTTTTTTGCAGGCCATTCCACTCCTGGTGAATCCGGAGAAATTACACACAGAGGGCACCACTATGACAGTATACTTCGGATGTTTAATCTGCAGGATGAAGCCTGGAGCCCGGGACACCAAACCCATGGCTATTACGGTATCGATGTTTCTCATTGGCAAAACGCCATCAACTGGTCACAAGTAGAATCAGACTCTCTCCCACACAAAATTGATTTTACACTGATCAAAGCAACACAGGGAAGCAAAGCCACTGATCCCTATTTCCAGGGAAACTGGAAAGCGGCAGGCAAAGCCGGAATACTTCGGGGAGCTTATCATTTTTATCAATATAAAGACCCCCCACTGGACCAGGCAAAGCATTATATCAAACAGGTAAACCTGAAAGAAAATGATATCATACCCATATTGGACATAGAATTGGATTGCACGGGCTGTACCAGCCCGGAAATTTCAAATAACCTGATGATCAAAAATTTGAAAATTTATTTGGGAGCAATTGAAGATCACTTCCAGGTAAAACCCATCATCTACACATATGAAGCCTTCTACGAAAGTCATCTAAAGGGGCATTTTGATGATTATATTTATTGGATGGCTAAATTTTCGAACAAACCCCCAAAATCATTTACCGTAAAAACCGACTCAACAACTATCCTATTGCCCGAAATCGCCATGTGGCAGTTTACCGATTCGGGAAAAATAAAAGGAATCGCAGGAAAAACAGATATGAGCTTTCTTCCGGCCACATTGAAAGACAATATTTTGATTCCGGATTAATTAACAGTAAATCAAGTCCCGAATTCCTTTAAATTAGCGGTTGGTATGCCATGGAAAAATCAAAACGGACATGAAAGGGAAATCCTGGCCCTATCCTTTCCCACTAAATAAGATTTGAATAAAATCGGAATAATTGTAATTTAGAAATTATTGGGGAAAATAAATGCTATATTATTCAATATTATGGTCTTATACCCCTTTTAATTCCCAATCAAATTTCAACTTGCAATGATACAAGATTACTTAAATCAGGAGTATTGGAACAACAGCGTGCAAAGTTATCTCCAGGCCCTTGGCTTTATCCTTTTAGGCATTTTAATTATCAAGGCCTTTAAAAAAACCTTATTCAAGAAAATCAAGCGCCTGACGGAAAAAACCGATAATAGCTTCGATGATTATTTATTTGAAATTATTGAAAAGTTTGTTCTACCTGCCATCTATATTTCAATAGTCTTCTGGGGCATTCAGATTTTAACCCTGAATGAAAAAATGGACTATGCGATTTCCACGGGCCATAAGTTTGTTTTGACCTATTTTTTTATTCGTATAATTGCCAGCTTTATCATCATGGCTCTTCGCAGTTACGTACGTAGACAGGAAAACGGTGAGGAAAAGGTGAAACAGATCGGCGGAATCATCATCATCGTAAACATCCTGATTTGGAGCATGGGTATTCTTTTTTTGTTTGATAATATGGGATACGATGTTACCGCCATCATTACCGGCTTGGGAATTGGTGGCATCGCAGTAGCCCTTGCTGCCCAGAATATATTAGGGGATTTGTTCAATTACTTTGTTATCTTTTTTGACCGGCCGATTGAAATCGGCGACTTTGTGGTTGTGGATGATAAAAACGGAATTGTGGAGAAGATAGGCATCAAAACAACAAGAATCAAAACCCTGTCAGGAGAGGAATTGGTAGTGGCAAACAGTGATCTTACTGGATCCAGGATTCACAATTACAAAAAAATGCAGCGAAGAAGGATACTTTTTAATGTTGGGGTGACCTACGAAACACCTTCGGAGAAATTAAAACAAATCCCTGGATTGCTAAAAGAAATCGTACAAAAGCAATCCCCTGTAACTTTTGACAGGGCTCATTTTAAATCTTTTGGCGATTCCAGTCTTGATTTTGAAATTGTTTATTACATAGAAGTTGCTGATTACAATACATTTATGGATATCCAGGAACAGATAAACTTTGAGATATTTGAACAGTTTACCGCCATGGGTGTCTCCATTGCCTTCCCCACGAGAACATTGTATGTCAGAAATGAAAATGATCAAAGGTTTAATATTGAAACATTTGGACGGGAATTTCAACCTTCTGAAAGTTAGTGGAAATAATGAGAGTAAAAGACAGTTTTACTTGAAAAAGCTAACCTCTCGGGAGCTATATCGTTCTTATCCAAAATCACAATTAATAACTCAGCTTTGGTACAAGGAGCTGAATCGAAAGTTTTCATCATGCATAAAGCAAAATTTTTACTTCTGTTTTTTTTTATTTGGCATAATAGCAAGGTCTATGCTGCAAACTATTATTTCTCATCTACTTCCGGAAATGATGAGAGAACCGCAGAGGAGGCCCAGCATTCCGGCAGCCCATGGCAGACTTTAAATAAATTGAATGAATTTATTCCTCAACTGAATCCTGGAGATTCTGTTCTTTTTAAGTCTGGGGACATATTTTATGGAAGCTTAAACCTGAAAAAATCGGGAACTTCAGAAAAGCCCATTGTTTTTAGCCAATATGGAATTGGCAATCCCCCTATCATTTCAGGGTTTACCTTGCTTAAAAACTGGAAAAAATTTGCTCCTGGAATCTTCTTCACCAATATACCTCAGGCTACTCCTCAAGTCAATTTATTAACACTAAACGGGAAGCCTATGGCGCTGGGGAGATTCCCAAACCAAACCGAAAAAAACAAAGGGTATTTGGTTCCCGATGAAATCAAGGGGAAAAACCAAATAGCGCATCCATCCTTACAGGAAGGGGAGCAGTGGGAAGGGGCTGAGTTGGTTATCAGAAAAAACCATTGGATTATGGACCGGGAACAAATTATTTCCCATCAATCCAATACCCTTACGTTTTTACCTTCATCCAGCTACGAACCAAAAGAAGGATATGGTTTTTTTATTCAAAACCACCTGAATACCCTTGACCAACTTGGTGAATGGTACCATGATGTCAATGCAAACAGACTTTATATATGTTTGGAGGACCAAAACCCTGATAAAATATCCATTAAAGTCAGTACAAAAGACAATCTTCTCACCACACTTACCAATACCAGACATATTGTTTTTCATGGGATACATTTTGAAGGGGCAAACAAAGACGCCATATTGATAAGAGGTGGCGATTCGATGCATTTCATTTCAGTCAAAATAGAAAATTCAGGTGAAAATGCTGTAATGGTTGAAAATATGGACCGTTTTCGCTTTGAAAATTCAACGATTCTTAATGCTCAAAACTCGGGTGTTTACCTGAGATCCGGAAATTATCAGGCAACCATAAGCAACAACCATATCGAAAACACCCATGTATTTTCGGGGATGGGGCAAAGCGGAGACAATAATGGATACGCCATTTTTAGCGTTTCAGACGCAGATACCATCTCCAACAATACCATCAAGAATTCAGGTTATGTAGGCATTGGTTTTAGAGGAAGCAATACTTTGGTAAATAACAATTATATCAATGGTTTTTGCCTTGTAAAAGGTGACGGCGGTGGGATTTATTCCTACACTGGCGGTACCCGCAAGCAGTATCTCAATAGGAAAATCATCGGTAATATAATTCAAAATGGCGTTGGAGCAAGAGAGGGAACATCCCTTCAAGGTTCCGATTTTCCAGCTCCTGCAGAGGGAATATACCTGGATGATGATGCTGCAAACATCCTGGTAGCTGAAAATACCATTTCTGGCATCGCCAACAAAGGCATTTACCTGCACAATACCAATAATATTGAAGTAAAGGATAACCTTGTGTTTGATGCATCCTATTTGATTTTTCTGTCAGATGATCATTTGGGACAACCCCTGGAAAAAGTCGTGATCAAAGACAACACCCTCATAAAAAAGACAGCCCACCAAATTGTAATGGGAATCAGATCCGCTGATCCGGATTTTTCTGTTATTGGGTTTTCGGATCAAAACCACTATATAGATCTTCTTGGGGATGGTGCTACATTTCAAGTTCAGAATATCGCCACGAAAAATGAATTGTACTTTAATCATGATAACTGGGTAAAGAAAACGACGTGGGAAGACAACACTACCCAGACTATCCAGGCAGCCCCCAGCCCGCTTCCTGCTATTGCTGAAACCCACACCATTAAAAATCTGGATTTTTCAAGCGATGCTTCCGGAATATATTGCCTCAAGAACTGCAGTTTAACCTGGGAAAATAATGGTTATATTTCCGTTTCAAGGGATAATGAGGTATCAAGTTTAAAATTAGACCTGGGACCAGTAAAAAATAACAAATACTACCTGCTCACATTGATAGCCACTTCCAATGAACAGGCGATTGGGGAAATTTATTTGCGACAACGCGGTGCTTCTTACCAAAAATTAAGTCATGGAAAAACATTTATTCTAAATAAATCTAAGAAAGAACATAAAATATTAATACCCGAGCCCCGAGAAGATAGTGATGCTTCTTTAATATTGAACTTTTCCCAATCAACAAATGAAATCAAGATTGATAAAATCAGTTTTGATGTCATAACACCGGTTCAGGAAACCACCAATCTGGATAACTTTCTTTTACTTTCCAATCCAAATTCCCAACCAAATCAATTTAAGTTGGGAGCCCAATACAAAGATGTGAAAGGAGAACCCCATTCTGAAAAAATAATTCTTGGACCTTATGAGAGTGTCTTTCTGATACAAGAATAGCCTAAACCCAAAATTTTTTTAAACAGTTTTTTAACCCGGCTTGTGCATTAGGACTCGCTATAGCCTGTCAAGGTTATCGGGAAGACTGATAAACGAAAAGCGAAGCATCGAAAGTAGGTAGATAGTTATAGGAACTGTATCCGAGAAAATATTGAATAACTTGTTCCGCTCTGCAGGATACATGTTTTCAGTAATCTGGGCACCTGTTTCCCGATAATCCGGATTAAGCATTTGTATGATGATCACTGCGTCAATCACGACTCTGGGGTTCACAAAGGGTCTTCCATTAGCTTTAGTCTTGTTTCACTTGTTGTACATGGTGACCAGGTCATCCCAGGAAATCTGCTTACTGAGTACCACCCATCGGTTGGATGGGTCCAGATGGTTGTAGAATGGTGTCTCAAATCCTTTAAGAGAAAGCTGGTTTGGGCTGGTATATTCGCTGCGTGGTGCACGCCTTTTGGTGGTCTTTCGCATAGTTACTTGCACTTGTCGACCCTTTAATTGTGAAAAAAAAACTCTAAAAACCTCCAAACCGTAACTTTATATTTCCTAGCAGACACTAAATAGAGGTTTATTGGAATTAAGCAAAATTGGGAAAAACTAATAATTTCATGGTCTGAATTTATTTCAAAAAAGTGAAAAAGGTAGCAACAAAACATAAGTTTGAGTTCTCCAGGTAAAATTAAATTTTAGTACATTTAAGGAAGTTTTTGACAGCCGGGAAAAAAAGTGCTCCCAAAGCGCCCTCTGTCTACAGGCTGAATCCCGTTACCACTCATTAAAAAAGACACAGAATGAATCGGAAAAAAAGTGTTGTTTTAGTTTTATTAACAGTTTTAATTGCGATAACATCATGTCGGGATGATAAAGTATTTGCAGAGTATGAGATAAAAGAATTTACATTTAAAGGCCGTGATGCAAAGATTGTTTTTCCAAATAAACAGAATCAAAATAATTACTGGATATGGAGAGCAAGGTTTTGGGGCCATGAGCCGCAGGTAGACAAAGCGTTACTGGAAAATGGATTTCATCTTGTTTATGTGGATGTTTCCAATTTGTTTGGAAACAATGAAGCAGTAGTGTTATGGAATGAATTTTATAATCACTGCATTTCAGAATACGGACTTAATCATAAAGTAGTATTGGAAGGAATGAGTCGTGGTGGATTAATTATTTATAATTGGGCATCAAAAAATACAGACAAAGTTTTTTGTATTTATGCTGACGCACCTGTTTGCGATATAAAAAGTTGGCCGGGAGGTATGTATAGTGGAAGTGGAAGTCCAGAGGAATGGAAACTTTGCTTAGAAGCATATAGTCTTGACACTATTTCAGTCAAGACATTTAAAGATATTCCAATAAATAATTGTGTAAGTATAGCGAAAGCTGGTATTCCAGTTTTACACGTTTATGGCGATGCGGACACGGTCGTGCCTTTTGATGAAAACACAAAATTATTAGCTGAAAAATTTAAAAAAGCTGGAGGAAGAATTGAGATTATTAGAAAGGAAGGTGTTGGACATCACCCACATTCTTTAAAAGACCCAAAGCCAATTGTTGATTTTATTTTAAAAAGTATTGAACAATAAGACTTTTGAATCACACCCAAACAGAGCCGGCCTTCTGAATCTTGGCCCTGAGATAATCCTCCATGTGTTAGGCTTCCTTAGGAAGGTGTTTCAGGTAAACACTCTCCACTGATTGAAAAAGCTCCTTTCTACTAGCCCCCTTGCCTTAGAAAAGCAGGTATTTGAAGCCATCCAATGGTTTGTGGATCTCCTTGTTCAGCTTCTTAAAAAGATGAAGGTCGTCTCCTTTATTGGATGGTATATCCTCAAGTAGACCAGTTGTCCGGAGTTCTCTACCAGCGTCATATTTTGTGTTGAATAAGCTGTTGTGGGATTGATAACACAATTGAAGTGATAGGAGGATTCCTTCAGTTAACGGTTGATATCAGGTTCATATTTGCTGGCATGGTTAACGACCGATTTAAGGTTGTCCGGTACGATTGTTTTGGGAGCCCCGACGTAAAGTGCCAAAGTATGGTTCAGGATCGGCATCAAGTTTTCCTTTTTCTGGCTCATAGTAGCCTTTACCTAAGCTTGGATACTATAGGGCTCCGTGGCCAGAAAAACTTCCGCGGGCTTTTCTTCTCCGGTTTCCCTGTCGACAATATGCATCTTGGTACCGGCATAATCAATAAAAATTTCTTTTCCGGGCTCATGGTCAAGCTTCATGGAACTTCTGATCCTGGCATATTTACGGTTAAAGCGTTCCATAAGCTGGGTATAACTGTAAGCTGTAATCCCTGTAATGATAGAGAAAGGTGAAGCCAGAATGGTCGTGCGCATGGTTTACTTTTTAAATATAGGCCATCAGTTGGTCGAATCTGGTATTTTTAATCGTGGGACGGGATGGGAACCGCTCAGAGCGGAGCAGCACCAGTAAAGACTGAAACCATTTTTTCAAGTTTCATCGTCCATCCGCTCTAATTCCTTCCAAAATAATGAGGTTTCCAAAAATGCCTTAAAAAAATCATTTTTTTTTCAACACCTCATTTCTGGATTATCGGCAATAAAAATAATTCCAAAAACACAATTGAAATCACATAAAGAAATTATACAATTTTTCGATCCCCTCTTACCACGTGTTGTTAAAAATAAAATTTGGTATTAAGAATATTATACCCTTTATTATCAAAATAAGATGTATTTAAAGAATATCATTTTGATATATATGAAATTCAAAAAATTTAATTGTAAAGGCTGAAATACCAAATTAAGACTTTATAAACCAGAAAAGATTAAACAAAATGAATATTCTCTCTAAAAATATCAAGACAGCAAAAGCACCAAAAACTCTAATTGATTCAAAACTTTTAAATGCTATTACGATGAAAAAACTAATTTCAATCATGCTACTGCTCCTGGTGACCGCTGCGGTTCCTGCCGTCAGCCATGGAGCTAGTTACTATTTTTCACAGCAATCCGGAAACGATTCCAGAAGTTTTGCCCAAGCGCAAAACCCGGATACTCCCTGGAAATCTATCGAAAAATTAAACGCAATTTTCCCATCTTTAAAACCCGGAGATAAGGTATTATTTAGAAGGGGAGAAGCATTTTTTGGTACCATTGTAATGAGCAATTCGGGTATATCAGGTAATCCTATTGTAATTGGTGCTTATGGAAATGGAGAAAGACCCATAATAACCGGTCTTGTGGATATAAAAAATTGGAAATCCCTGGGCAATGGAATATATGAGTCTGTGCAAAGCGGACTTAAGGCCCAAAAAACAAATATGGTGGTGATCAATGATCAGGATATCGAAATGGGTAGATATCCAAATAGCAACAGCAGCAACAAGGGATACTTGAATTATGAATCTACTTCCTGGAACAGCATTACAGACAAAGAGCTTAGCTCATGGCCAAACTGGACCGGTGCCGAAGTGGTTATTCGAAAAATCTATTGGATCTTGGATCGCCATAAAATCACCTCCCATTCCGGAAGTACCATAACATATGCTTCGAACAGCGAAACCAACTATCAACCAAAAGCGGACTTTGGTTATTTTATCCAAAACCACATCAAAACTCTGGATCAGAAAGGCGAATGGTACTACGATGAAAAAAATGCCAAAATAAATGTTTATTTCGGAAATGAATCTCCATTTGGAAATACAGTACAGGTAGCCACTTTAGACTTGTTATTAACGCAGGTGAAAAGGGTAGATCATGTAATCGTTGAAAACCTACACTTTCGGGGAGCCAATAAAGATGCGATTTCCCTTTCCAATGGAAGAAATGTAAGTTTGAAAAATTCAAAAGTAGAGTTTGCCGGAGTAAATGGGATCTTTGCAGAAGGAAACGACCAACTGCTTTTAGACAACAATGAAATAACAAATATCCATAATTCAGGATTAGATTTAAAATCCTGTGACGATCCTGTGATTAAAAATAACCTGATCCAAAACATTCAGTTATATCCTGGAATGGGCAAATCCGGAGATGGTAATGGGTTCGGTATTTTCTCCTCGAATGACAATAGCCGGATTGAAAACAACCAGGTCATCAATTCCGGTTATGTAGGCATTCGATTTGGCGGAAATAATAGTCTCGTAAAAAATAATTTTATAAACCATTTTAATAAGACCAAGAATGATGGCGGTGGGATATATGTGTACACTGGCTCCGGAAACGAGACTTATTACAATAGGAAAGTAATTGGGAACATCATTTTAAATGGACATGGAGTAGTCGAGGGAACCAATATCAGGTCTGCTTTGGCCAAACCCCAATCAGAAGGTATTTATCTTGACGACAACACCACTGGAGTGGAAGTGGCCTATAATACAGTTGCCAATGTCTCAAGCAAAGGCATTTACCTGCACAATGCACGTCATAACAATATTCACCACAATACAGTCTATAACAGCACTTATCAGTTATTCTTTAGAAACGACGAGATGGGTGCTGATATCAGCAATAACACAATAGAAAACAATATATTTTTCTCCCAAAATAGTGAGCAGAATAACCTGAATATTAGCTCCATCAAAAATGATATCGGTAAAATGGGGGCGTTTTCTAATAATGTGTATGCAAGTCCCCTGACTGATAATTACCGGATCATTAATAGGTACAACATGGGAACCAGTTATGATGTTACCAAAGTATTGGATCTGGAAGGTTGGAAAAACCTATATGGGATGGATGCAGGATCAAAAATCCACCCTATTAATATCCCATCCTATGAAGTAAATAATTTATTAGGAAGCAACAAATACGATAATGAGGGATTTGACAAAGATGCCAACTACGTGACCACAAAAAATTCCAAAACTTATTGGGCTAGCCAGTCTAAACTGGATGGTGGAGCGCTTCGTGTGATCGGTTCCGGAAACTTTGAATTAAATGTTAGAATAGGAAAAGTTGAAAAGGGAAAAAATTATTTGATAAAGTTCAGCGGTATCGGCAATAAGAATTTTGCTGGAAAAACATATTTCAGACAAAAATATTCTCCCCATAACATCATCAGTGCAGTCAGTGCGGTGGAATTCAGCAACGAAAGAAATGAATATGAAATTTTATTGAGTCCTGCTTCTTCATCCGATGAGACTGTTCTCTTATTTAATTTTACCAATGTTAGTAGCGCAGATTTTCAAATAGATAATCTAAGCGTTCATGAAGCGGATCTACGTTTGACTGATCCTGAAGAGATGATTTTCTTTGCCTATAACGATAAGAATACTGAGAAATCCATTAGCCTTTCAGGAGAATATGTTGATATGAATAACAAGCCCTATTCAGGAAGTGTAAAAGTGGCTCCTTTCCGATCAATCATTTTAATCAAAACTTCTGATAAAAACATTTCCCAGCCTGAACCTATACAGGAGGCAAGAGTGATCATTCCCGAATATGGTTCAGGTATGATTGAGGGAGATGACCTTCCCATCACGCTGGCTGTAGATGAGGGCAGAGAGTTGGATGTGGAAAGGGTAAATTACTATTATTGCGAAAAACTGATTTCCACCGAAGAGGATACTCCTTTGGCCAGTATCTGGAAAAGTATTCCCTATGGAACTCATTATATTTATGCTGAAGCAGTTGACATTTACGGAAGAACGGTCTTTTCGGATAGCGTAGCTATTCAGGTGAAAAAAGAAAATGTTTTACCAATAGTTAATTTCATTGATCCGCTTGATGATTTAATCCTTAAGGCTGGAGAAGAAATCCAGATAAAAGCATCTGCTATAGACCTTGATGGTTCTGTGACTCAGGTAAATTTGATGGTAAATGATAAGATCGAAGCCTCTTCAGAATCAAGTCCTTATGAATTTAGCTGGAAATCCACTGCTGCAGGAACTTATAGCCTATTCTTGCAAGCCGTAGACAATGATATGGCGATTGGGATTTCTTCCCCTGTACAAGTGACTATAGAAAATATTGCTGATGACATTTCAACCTCCCCCAATGGACCTTCCGAACCTGCTGAAAACAACACAAATCCAGATTCAGGGTTCAGTCTTTTCGTGAATTTGGGTACACAAAAAGAAGTTTCATATCAGGAAAATTCATTTCTTGGAGAACAGGTAGTAACCAGCAGTATCACTGGTAAAACCTATACTTATTCCAATACCAAATTTAGTGAAGCCTTGTTTCAAACTGAAAGAAATGGTGAGGAATTCGCCATCTCATTGGATGTTCCGAATGGCACCTATACAGTAAAAACATACCATAACGAACTTTATTTTGGACAAGGTGGTCCATCTGCAATGGCAGGGAGAAGGGTGTTTGATATTGAATTGGAGGGGAAACAGGTGAAAAATAATTTTGACCCATACCTCGAAAATAACAATAAGCCTACAATATTGACTTTTACTACAGTACAAGTGAATGATGGGAAACTGGATTTAAATATGGTGGCATCCAGTAACAGGGCTTCCATTTGTGGCTTGTCCATAGTTGCCGAAAATGATTTGGTTCCGGTATTGAGATTAAAAACGGGATATAACCAATCGGTAAGCTATGGTGGAGAAAACTTCAAACCAGATTATAACCTGAATTATTTCAGCACATCATACACCTACAGCAATAGCCAGGCCAGTGAAGAAAAGCTGTTCCAACATGAACGAAATGCACTTGTGTTAAAGTACAGCATTCCAGTAGAAAATGGGGTTTACACGGTAAAGACATATCACAATGAACTTTATTTTGGAAAAGTCGGACCAGCCCAAAAAGCAGGCAACAGGGTGTTTGACCTGTCTATTGAAAACAAACTCGTAAAAGATGATTTTGATCTTTTTGTAGAAAACAACAATCAGGAAACGATCCTGAGTTTCGAGAAAATTCAGGTAAATGATGGGGTATTGAACCTAGATATGGTTGCTAGTAAGAACAGGGCTACTATATCAGCAATTGAAATATTCAAAGAAACAGGTGAAATACAGGAAGCAGAGGAAACCAACCATGTTTTCCTATTAAACACTGGAGGCAAAACAGATGAAATCCTTTCCGGAGACATCTTCATTGCAGAGGAAGGTAACAAGTCCTACTATAATTCAACCTCCTACCGCTTTGAAAATAGCCAGGCATCCCAGGAAAGGATCTTCCAAACCGAAAGAAACGGCGAAAATCTACAATATGCAATCCCGGTTCCAAATGGAAAATACACCGTACTGACCATGCACAATGAACTTTGGTTTGGCCTGATGGGTCCATCTGCAAATACCGGAAGAAGGGTTTTCGACATTGTATTGGAGGATAAAATGGTAAAAGCAGGATTTGATATTTATGCGGAAAATGCCAATGCCCCCACTATCCTGGCTTTTGAAGATATTGAAGTAACTGACGGTATTTTGAATCTGAAAATGATAGCCAAAGAAAACAGAGCGAGTATTTCAGGTATAGCCATCGTCGGAACAGGAGCTAAAAGTGGAATAGCAGGTGCAAACCTAAGGGGATACAGGGAAATGTTTGGTAGAGGTTATAAAGAAATGATTGGCCGTGGGTATAAGGAAATGGATCTTTATGTGGAAGAGGCTATTGAAAATGATATTAAAATCTACCCTAACCCGGCAAAGGATAAGGCTATTCTGCAATTGGGTGAAGAAATAGGTCAGGGAAGGATTTTAATACACAATATGAGTGGACAATTGGTCAGTTACTACGATTTGGACTGGATCAGATCAACATCATCTCCAAATAAATTTACAATTCCTTTAAACAATATTTCTCAAGGAGTATACTTAATTAGCGTTTCAAAAGATCAAAGCATTATTGGCAGACAAAGGCTAATTGTTAATCCATAAAGCGCAGAGTACAGTTGAAATTTAAACAAAAAAGGCAGGGACTAAACCCTGTCTTTTTTTTTGTTCTACATCAAAAATTAAAATATCCTGGCTTTGATTGCTATGTATCGCACTAAATTATAGAGGTAAAGTTTCTTCAATATTGAAAAAACTTTCCTTTTTAAAGTAGGGTTGACCGGCATGGCCATAATTTCTGCATTATTGTCTGAAAGAATACGAATAATTTCCTTTTGTAAATTATTAAAATGAACATCCCTATCCTTTCTTTTTACACTAAGAAGCAGTTCAATAAGTGCCCTTGAATTAAATGGGGATTTTACGGTTTTACCCATTGCGTTCATTTCTGTTCTACCTTTACTTAACCAAATACCCATTCGCTCTTCCCAATACAACAAATCTAAGTAATGGTATCCCTGCTTTTCAAAGCCCGGCTTATCCTTTAACCAGCGTTCGTATTCTTTTATAGGAAATTTAAGTTTATTGAAGCCTATTTTAAATGCTAAATCAGCTGCAGTGGCATTTTTTTGATAACCAAATGAGTTCCTGGCTATCTCGTAAATGTTCCCGTTTATATAAACACGGCCCTTAAATGCATCTGCGCTGATCGTATTGGTAGATGGAAAATCAACACTTTGACTAAAATTTGTGGTATCCTCGACGGATCCAATTGTTTCTTCCTCTATAACATGTAGTTCTTGTTGATAAATAGCAGTTATTTTTTTTGGAAATACAATGTCATAATGATTATGATCCATGTTTTTATGTTTAAAAACATAATATTTACATTTCTCTTTAACCTCCAGACTTGCCAAAAAAAGTGTTCTGCTGTCGAAACCTCCGGTAACAGCTAAAGCGAGATCATTTCGATAAGCTATAGATTTCAAATAGCCTTTTATCATAACTGCAGCCTTTTGAGCTACCTCCTTCAATGGCCTTTCCTCTCTGGGAAATAAAGGGAAAAACCGAACCGTATTTTTTGCATTTAAATCAAGGTAGTGGTTTGGAAGTAAATGTTTTACATTTTTAACATGTGTAGATTCATTTACAAAATGCTTTTTTTTGGAAAATTCAATGGATTTAAAAAAATTAATGCTGTCTTCATCTTCATAGGGCACCAAGTCAACCACTTCAGCAAGTAATTTTGGTTGAGATCCAAAATTTTGATAATTCACATCGTAATAAACCTCCTTTTGGCCACAAGCATCATTAAAAAGAAAAATTTCACCATCAGTCTGATAAATGATAACAAAATCACCTGAGAATTTTGAGAGTTGATAAATTAAATCAATAATCGATACATCAATATCCAAACCCGCTATGATTCTTTCATTAGACTGTTCTGGAAACTCCCAATCATGAACATAACCCAATAAAAAAATACTTGACTTTTCTGTTTCTTTCTTGGTCAAGTTCAATTCCGGATGACAAAAAAGAAAAAAATCTCCAATATTCTCTTTGTTCCAACTTTCATCTGACCAATTTGGGGCAAATGACCTTGACTTCGTCAAAATAAATTGATTATAAAACATGATTTACCATTAAGGATTGGGTAATTTGAATTGAATTAAATTAGAAAAATTAATTTGAATTTTTACTTAGCGCCTTCTTCGAATATTGAATTTATTTTTAAAATTTGATTATTACTGATCTAAGTGCAGTAGCCATCAGGCAAAGCATAATGTATTTCTTAAACTACTTTTTCATTAATTTAAAGCAAATTTAGGACCAAAGGATGTTAACAAACACTATCATTAGATATTTAGTCCAAATCTACCCATGAAAATTTTCTCGTCCCTAGCAGAGACTTAATTCTTAAAAGGAGTACTATTCAGGAATTAATGAATTTAAATTCAGAAGCATAGAATATTTCGTTAGTCTTTCAAAACAGAAAAAAAATTTTGGTTGACTTAGATTTTGTGGTGGGAAACTAAATCCATCCAAAACTTTTTCTGGAAGTAGGCATTTATTTCATTAGAAAATTCGTTAAGACTCGTAAATATAATAGATTCAGCTTTCCATTTAAATATTTTTCATTAAAAAAGTATTTTTGTTCTTAAATACTAACCTTTGAAGATTCTCCTTTTTGAAAAGCTAAATATGAAGGACAATTACATTAAAAAATCATCGGGAATTAGTTAGCGTTATATTTCAACACCAATTACAAAAAATTAAAGAAATATTCCGATTAAAGCAAAAAGGTTTGGCTTTTACTTCCATTGGAAGTTTCAAAGATGGATGAGATTTTCCAAAAATCAAGAACACTTGAAAATAACAATCCCAAGCCTGTAAAAGTCGTGACGAGCGTACCAATTTATTAACTATCTCCTTTTACTTAATTTCCTTCTTTCCCTAAATAATAATGTGACGAACGCAATATTTGTGGTTAGATACCTTTTCCACATTCTCCCTGGTTCCTGCAAGGTGCGAAAAAACCATTCTAATCCAATATCCTGCATCCAGACAGGAGCCCTCTTAATTTTTCCTGAAACCACATCAAAACTACCGCCCACACCCATAATGAAAGGGACTTGCATTTCATCTTTGTATTTATTCAAGAAAATTTCCTTTTTTGGAGAACTCATGGCAACAAATAAAATATCAGGACTTGAATCCCTGATTTGATGAGCGATTTCCAGCTCTTCTTCCTTCCCGAAATAGCCATTTCTAAACCCTGCAATAATGTCTTGATTGTATTTCTTCCCATAAATTTGTACAACCTTGGCTACTACTTCTTCTTTTGCTCCGAGAAAAAATACTTTATACTTCTTCTTGTGAGCCAGGCCTACCAAATTTTCCATCAGGTCAATTCCCGCAACTCTTTCCGGTAGGTATTCTTTTAAATATCGAGCCGCCCAAACAATGGATTGACCATCAGCATTAATAATGTCGCAATCCACGATGGAAGCCCTCAATTCCAAGTCTTTCTGAGCATTTACCAATTTTGCAGCATTCACGACGACATGATGCAAACTTTCTTTCCTCTCAATGCTTTTATCTATCAGCTCAATGGTCTGCTCCATGGTAAGCGCGTCTACAGGAACATTACAAATTTGGATTCGTTTGACATTTTTCATAGGTAATACTTTTGAATAGAGCTTTTGAATTGTGTTCATTCCCAATAAATTAATTTTTAAAATAATTTAACTAAGCCTTAACATTTACATATATGTAAATTAAAAATCAATAAATACTCTTATCTAATATATCAACATAAGCATTCCGGATGTTTATCTTGGAAAAAACCTTTAATCCATTGTTCTCTTTCAGCGTTTGTACAGCTTTCATATAGTCCTGGTTTTCCAGGTAAATGTGTTTCAGAGCATCAGAAATTTCTTTTACCGAGGTACTTTTCACTTTTATCCCAATTTTAGTCTCATCAAACAACCCATCCACCCCTGCATTTTTTGCATATATTATTGGCAAACCCGCATTAAGTGCTTCAATGAAAACCATACCAAAGGTTTCCGGATTACTTGGCAAAACAAACCCCATATAATTTCCATAATGGTTTAATAACTCATCATGTCCCATGGGACCAAGGATATTAAATTTTAATGGGTATTTACATGAATCAATAAATTTTTGAATAATCCGCCTGGACTTTTCAGGTCCTGGACCCAAAATATCCAATCCCACTTCTGGATAATTTTGATGCAATCTGTCAAAAGCTTTAATGACCCGCTTTACATTTTTTCTTCTATAATTATCTAGCCTGAATACTGAAATGAACCGATTCTTTCTCTTCACATTTTCAGGAATAATATGTTGTTTAAGGTCAATAATATTGGGAAGTAAAATACCAGTATTCTTCAGATCTAATCCCTTTAAATAATAATCCATCTGCACTTTTGTCCAAGGGGCCAAAAAAACTACGTTTGATGCCTTCTTTAAAATTTTCTTATAGAAAGGCCGTAACATTTTTTTTGATTTGATGACTTTAAGATCGGAGTCCCCCCTTATGGTGACTATAAAGGGGACAGAAAGCCATTTAGATAACCAAAACGCTATAATACCTTCAAATGAAAGTTTATGCGCATGGATCAAAGTTACTTCTTGTGGATTAGAACGAAGAATCCTCAACACCCTTTTACTGGCAAAGTACATCCAAGTCGTTAAACCAATACCAAAAGGCATGCCAAAAACCCTCATGGCAATACAAGAATCTGTAAAAAGGGGACTATAATCAGCTGACGGATCCGTTGTACGATTCATGGAAATGACCAAATTATCATATTTTTCTTGAGAATTTACCAAATTTTTTACCGCCTTAGTTTTACTAGAGTGGATTATATCTGGAAAATCAAAGGACAGATGTAATATGGTCATATACTATAAAATTATATTAAAGTAAATTCATGATAAATAGAATAATAGCAATTTAGAGTGCCTTTTTAAATATTTCAGCCAATTCATTGCTAAAGACCCCGGAATTATACTTTTTAAAATATAGGTCACGGGCGCTCTCACCCATTTTATGAAATTGGTCACTTAGACCAAACATTTTATTCAAGGCCTGGGTCCATCCTTTAACAGTATTGTCTCTCACCCAAAGCCCAATATTTTCCTTTTCAATATCTATATCAATATAGGGATGGTAGGTCATTAAAACAGGTTTACCAAGAGCTATGCAATCATTAAGGACAGTAAGGCCAAAAGTATTCCCCCTATTCTTAATATCCTCACGGATTGGAATTATAATAAAACTGGACGCCATGTATTCCTTTAACAATTGGGGATAGGGAACCCAGGAATTATCCACAGTAACATTAACAGGTAATATTTTGGTGGAGGAAACTCCCTTTGGAGTACAGAATATTTTTAATGGTTGCTTGATCTGAGAAAAAGCATCGATCAACATATCGTAATCGCGGTCTACTGTTCCTGCACTAATGGCAAAGGGAGGTGAAGGTTCCAAATCGGAATGGTTTAGCGACCGGTAAAATTTACGGTCAGGCCCCCAATGAACATGATGAAAGTGCTTCGATGCGTAGTCCATTGAAAAACCCAAATCAACTCTTGTCTTTTCAAGGAGCCGTTTGCTAAAGAAAGCATAATGATCAAACTGTTGGAAACTCTTTTTAAAAATTTTGCCTAAGAGAGATTTTTTGTCATCATAAAAAAGAAATCCCTGATGCCCCAAAACCACCACAGGGGTAGAAAGCAATCCAATCCATTTAAAAAGAGAAATCAATCGGCAGTTTGCCAAGGGGTAAGGAAAATAGAGTAAATCATAATTTCTAACCCTAAATAAGGCCCTTATTTGTTGATCCAAATAGGGGATTTGTAAAATATTGCCCACCTTATTCAACCAAACAAATTTCTGATGTTCCAATATATCAACCACAAAATCACCCGATTCCTCCAATTCAATCTTACCCATTAAAAAATGACTGGGGTTTTCACCATTTTGCCAGTTTATAAAAATCGGATCGAAGGAATATGAATTCACTAATAATACCCTTATCTTCCTACTTTTGGTCATCACTCAACTTAAAATAGATTCAATTTTTTCCTTCACATAAAGGGCCGTAGCCTTTTCCGAACATTTATTTTCCCACCATACAAGCATTTTATCCTGGATTTCTTGCAACTGAGCAGGATCATTTAAAAGTTTCTTTGAAATTGAGAGTCCTTCCTTCCAGTTATCAACTTCAATAATTGGTGAGCCTTTATAAAACTCTGTATTGGGTAGCTTTTCGGATATAATTACACAGCCAGCTCTCATAGCTTCAAAATGCCTAAAGCACTCGGTCATATCATAACCTTTTGGACAAAGCACTATTTTGCTTTCGGATAGTATTTTACCGTATTTTTCGGTAGAAAAGCCAGACTTGAAAGAACTATTGAAAATAATAATAGAATTTACATAATATTTACTGAAATCATCCTTTAACCTCAAAAGAATTTTTCGATAAAGTTCCGCATGTAAAATATTTTTAGAAGGTATCAGAAATTTAAGTGGAGAAAGGTTTCTATAAAGGTCTATTCTATTTTTATTTAAGTTACCCCTAAAGAATATGTTATATTTTCGTTTTGAGATCGGCTTTACGGGTAAGAAACTAGGAACATCTTTTACATATCCTATTTGAATTGGAAAAACATTCTTAACATCAAAACTATCGCCGATATATGCCTTAAAAATTGCGAAATAATGATTTGAGTAAGGACTAGGATCTTTTCCAAATTCATCAGAAAAATAAAATAACACCTTCTTTTTATTACTTTTAAAATGAATACTTTCAGGAAGGGAATCAATTTGATGATTTGAAAAAATAAAAAATTCATAGTTAAAAAACTCGTCGTGCATCAAACTTTGCAATTCAGCAAAAATTCTTATGATAAATAAACCTTCATTTAAATCATCAAATTTATAGTCAGAATTATTTTCATAATGCACATTTGGTAGCTGAAATAATTCATTACCAGAGTTTGATTTTACAATGCTCACATTAATATTTTTTAGATTAAAACATCATTTTCATATCATGGTGTGGTCTAATAGGTTAAAACCCCAAATTAAATAAACAATATCTTAATTAATTTAAATACAAAAACACTCCTATTTTTCTATTACCTAAAACAGTAATTAATTGTTAACGTTAAATTAGATAATCAAAATTTTCTTGAAGAAAAGAAGATAATATTCATTAAACCTTAATTTATTATCATGAGTTTCAAATAAGACCTTACAATAAGGTAATAATAATCTACTCGTTGATGACTCCAATATATATATAATAAACTTTAATATCATCTTTAACTAATAGAAATACAACCTAACTTTCAAATTGATTCCTATCATTTCCTAATCTATTAACCTTTTAGTCGAACTAAATATCAGGCAATTTAAATAACTAAAGGTTAATTTATAGCAAAAACCATATTTAGAATCCAATATTAATATAAAATATCACTTCATTACAAATATAAATTATTATTCCTTAAATATCCAATATAAGATTAAAAGACCCTTTTTAAAATACCAATTCACTATTTTAAACTATTGTATACATTTGAAAAAACCATTTCCAATCGGGCTCCGAATATTTCTGCATTGAATTTTCTATAGTATACAGCAGTTGCATTTTCACTCATATGCTTCATTTTCGCCTTGTCATTCATTAGTGTTTTGACAGCATTTACCCAACCTGAAACATCACCCATATCAACAAAGATACCGAACCCTTCTTTCTCAACATCAAGATTTAAATTTTTATTTTTTGTAATGATCGTTGGCTTACCAAGTGCCACAACATCCTGAATACTTGTCATCCCCTGGCATCCTTCATTTCTTGAATCATATTTTAAGGGTATGAGTATCACACTTGAATTTAAATAATAATTCATTAGCTCACTGTAAGGGATGAATTCAGGATAAATAGTAACATTATGGGGGATTTCATCCACAATGGGAATCGATCTGGGAGTACAAAAGATTTTAAGTTTATAATCCAATTGCTTAAAGGCTTCAATCAAGGTTTCATAGTCACGTGAAGTATGTCCTGCACTGATAAGGTACGTATCACTCATTGAATTCTTACCTTTGAAATTACGATAAAAATCCCGATCAGGGCCCCATTGGGCAGTAAAAATCTTTTTAGAGGAAACTTCACTTCGAATTCCAAGCTTTTCTATAGCCTGCTTCATTAGATTATCACTTAAATAAATACTTGCATCATACGTAAGTAACAATTTTTTTGAAATCCACTTCACCCAGGAATTATTATAGTTTGTACCTAAAAAAGGACTATGTATGGTAACAACAATAGGTTTCCGGTAAATTCTAAATAGTTTTAACACTAACAATAATTTGGTGTTTTGGGTACTATAGGGAGCATACAATATATCATATTTGGCGGATGAAAACAAAATTCTAATTTGTTGATCCAAATGAGTGATCCCAAACAAGCCTCCAAGCTTGTTGAGCCATTTAAATTTTTCATGAGGAAAAATAACCATATTAATTTGACTGAATTTTTCAAGCTCAATCTTACCCCAAACATGGTGACTACCACTCTTCCCTTCTTTCCAAAGCTGGTAAGCATTCTCCATGGAATAACTATTAATCAATAAAACCCTCATAATTAATTAATAATAATTTAATTAATACCTTCAATTAGTGACAAAAATCAACAGGACATTTCCTGCTTCAATAAATAGCCCTTAAAGTATATACCCAAATATTTATAACCTTTATAGTAAATTAATTGTTCAATAAAATACCTACAAAAATATATTGTAAAGAAAATGAATACATTAAATAACGTTATATATGGAAAAATATTAAAGATAAATAAGTTTATTAAAACTTTGAAATTATAAATTAAAAATTAGGAAATTAATAAAAATTGAGCGAAAATTTTATCACTTCTTTAACTAATCCTATCTATTTAATAAATACAAAAAAATTATTTAGGTCATATAATAGTAAAAAATAACACCTTGCTTTTTCAATTTAAAAACATCATTAAGCCAATATCCAATTAAGAATCAAATCCAATTAAAGTTTTAAAAGAATAAAATCAAGCTTTTCTATAAACTTGTTCCAATTATTTTCTTCATAAAAATATTTTCTTTCGGACTCAAGCTTGTATGCAGCCTGATCAATTTTTTTAATTATTGCAGGAATCTGATTAAAGTCCTCATACGTATTTACAAAACTTAGGTGACTTAGATCCTTAAATGCGCCATGATTGGGACCAAGAATCATACTCCCCATTCTTATTGAATCTATTAAGGACCCTGAACTTATCACAGTATCGGAATTATAAGTAAACAAAATGAACCTGGATTCCTGGGCAATCCTATATATCTCATCAAAATCGAGAACCTCATTATAAAATTCAATGTTTTCACTAACAAGACTCTCAATTTCAGTCAAGTACTTCTGATCAAAACATTTACCTGCAATCTTTACCTTAAATTGCTTATCTAGAGATAAAGTTGAATTAAAATTTAAAAACTTATCGATACCCTTGTATTTGTAAACACTACCCCAAATTAAAAAATCTGTTGTTTTTTGCACATTAAGCAGCGGAAACAACTCCCTAATCGGGTGCATAATCACCATTACCTTACTAGCCTGATCTGGATAAGCATCCATGACGAAAGATTTACCCGATTCTGAGTGAGTTATTATCCTATCTGATCTTTTCATCATCAAATCAAAAACTTTCTTTACTAACTTATTGTCATTTTGATGATGAGAACCCTTATTGTGCAATACCCACACAACTTTCTTTTTGAAAACCCGAACAAACCATAAAAACAGAACAAATCCTGCCACTTGAAAACGTCCCAGCATCTTCTGAGGCAAGGTTTCTATCCAATTAAATATAAAAATTTCGGTCGAAAAAAAGTAAATATAAAGGTTAAGAATACCTAAACCTGAAGCATCTTTATTTACAATCTTATGCCTTTTAGCAAGTTCCCTGTGAAAATCAAAAATATATGGATTAGGGGACTTATAATATTTATTATGCTTTGGATATAAAAAAATATTTTTCATTATAATTTATTATTCTATAACAGAAATCAATGCTTTTCTGAAATCGTTTCTGACTTTAAATGCCTCATGTTTATCCTTTGCTAAAAGTATTGCTGACTTACCATAACGTTCCCGCTCCTCTGGACAATCAAGTAATTTCTCCACTGAATTTACCAACTCCTCAATATTTTCATCTTTGACAACTTTGGCCCAATGATATTTTTCGGCATAATTTACAAGAGCTGTATCTCCAGGAGCAAAAATAAGAATTGGCGTCCCACTAATCATGTACTCAGATGCTTTGGTAGGCATTGAATATTTTATAAATTTAACCGCTTTTTCCGAAAAATCATAAGGCAAGTACAAAATATCAGCCTCTCCAAATTTTTCAGGAAGTTGCTCATAAGGAACAAATGGTCGGTGTTTGATACATTTAAATTTATTCATCCATTTCTTCTTTTCAGCGACTTGCAAAATAAACTGAATAGAACGGCCTGATTTTTTATTGATTATAGAAATAGCTTCTGCAAGAAGTTTCAAAGATTTCTCAATGCCTAGTCCCATTCTTCCTGCATATAGAATTTTAGGATATTCACCATTTATCTGCCAATTTGATTTTTGACCCTTTTTCCAAAAATCAAAATCTATGGGATTGTGGAAAGCTTTAAATTGAATATTATACCTTCTGAGGTACTCCACTTCCATTAACTCACTAATTCCCAAATGTAAATCTGAAACTTCAAGCAGTTTTTTAAACTCTTTGTCCACGACCTTTTCCCAATATTTACCAAAAATACTTTCACCTCTTACAAATTCAGGCCAATCATCCATCATGTGAAAAACCATTGGTTTATTGGTGTATTGTTTTACTCTGGAGCAAAATCTTACCCTGTTTCTTCCATGAGCTTGAGCATATATTATATCAGGTTGGTATTCATCCAGCCATTTGCAAAATTTCTCAGATAAGTCAAGCTTGTAAATAGTCTCCATTAAACCTAGCCACTTGAGAGAAGGTTCGACATAATTGATTAGAACCCTGGATCTCAGTTTGGATTTTTTTGGAACAATCTCTTGGACAGAATGATTATGAAAATCAAGTAAACCTGAGGTATATTTTCTTTTAATCATATTAAAAGGAAATTTCCAGGTCATTTCCTTTTCTCCTAATTGATAGTAGGTGTCGCAAATATCAGTAACTATATTGGTATTAATTAACCCTGGCAAACTGGCCACAGCCAGTTTGTTTTTAGGCCAACCTTTAAATAAATTGGACAGGGTAATACCCCCTCCCGTGTTATTGGTAAAGGGTTGGATCAAAATAAGTATTTTTGGAAAGTCCATTATGAATAATTGGAAATAAATTAATTTTTAAATGCTTCTTTAATGGTTTCATCAGATAAATAACGCATATCCTTGGAATATCCAATACCTACACAAATCCAAAACAAAATATAATTCACTGAAAACAAAAAAACGTTCATAGGATATAAACTTAAAATCCAAAGGACTATCCAAATCCCAGCAACTTTTGATAATAAATTTTTTGAATAAAAAAATGCTTTAAAAGCTGCAGGAATTGATATCAATAGAATTAGAAAAAGAAGAACCCCTCCTCCTTTCAATATCATATTCAGGTAGTCTGTTTCTATCATTGTCCTGTATCCAGTTGTATCATTAATGTCAATATTGGGACACCAATATTTTCCATTAATACCTCTACCTATGATCCAGTCTTCCAGCTCAAAATCCTGAAAAAAGGCTGCTTCTACACCCTCCCGTGTATTTATTGTATTACGCTCTTCAATTTTTTCAAAAAAACTAAACCTGAGTTCCTGATAAATCTGCCCAGCAAAAACAGATGACACTAATAAAATCACAGCAAATATCATGACCATTAGGACTTTTCGGTTAGCATAGATATATACGATTACCATAAAAATAAAGAAATAGACCATTGATACCACCATTATGGCTCTCCTTGCCCGATATGCTGAAATGCCAAGCATCAAAAGAAGCGCTAAAAGAATAAGAATATTCTTTGTTTTACTGTGATATATATAAGTAAACATTAAAAAGCCCAAAGGGATACCAAAATTTCTTGTAAATCCTTCAAAAATAAATTTTTCATTTACATTTGAATCGTAATGAGCAGTAACTTCTTCAAAAAATATCAAATTAAATATAATAAAAGCAATAGCCATAAAGAAAATAACCACGAATAGCTTTTTATAAAAAAAAAGATTTTTAGGGAAAAAGAGAAAAATTGGAAAAAAATATTTAAACACTCCCCCAAAAATAACGGATTTAGTATTCTTATAGGTAAATTCAAAACCGTAAAAAGTAATGAAAATTGCCCATAAGAAATAAATCACCAGAGTAATGCCTAAAAATTTATTACTAACTTTAAATTGAACAATATTGTAAGTTGCATAAAACAATCCAATAAGTGCCAAAGATTGAAAAAACTGTTCGACAATAAATAAGCTATTTATAAATGTGCTGCCAAGACCTGAACTAAAGCTATAGACGAGTACAAAAAACCAGAAAAGCTTATAATTGAAATTAAGCTCGTTTACGTATTTTTGATAATTTGCTGAATATTCGATACTATTCATATTTGTTTAACCCTCTTTTACAAATTTCTCAACATCGAAAAACATTTCTTCAACTTTTTTCAAGACCTCTTCATCTCCATCCCACCATTTAGATTTTAATAAAGAGTCAATTGTTTTTTCATCAAACCGGTATTTGATGATTTTTATTGGGCAACCTACAGCAACAGCATAAGGGGGAATGTCTTTACTCACCACGGCTCCTGCACCTATAACTGCACCGTCGCCGATTTTTACACCATCAAGGATCGTGACATTGGCCCCAATAAAAACATCATTCCCAATGGTTACAGGAATTAGCTCTTTAACTTTGGTTTTTTTACAATAGGTGAAACCCACCTGACAATTGGTAGAATAAAAAACAGGAGATGTGGATATACCATCTATAGGATGAACTCCCCAACCACTGACAAGGTTTGGGCCTATGGAGCAAAATTTCCCTATAGTAGTGTTGTATATTCTTGCATTTAAGGAAATATAGGTCCCTTTATCCACGCTGGAATAACTTAAAACATGGTATTTAAAAATCCTGGCCTGAGGATGAATTTTGCTATTGATCAAGTTGCTTCCCAGAATCTCCCAATAAACTTTTTCATTTTTAGCTGAAATTTTAACTAGGAAATAAAGGTTAAATATAAAATTCCATATGGGTTTAAAAAAACTCATTCGTTCCAAATATTTTTTGCTGTTTTATTTAAAATCTTATGTGTCTGAATGGAAAATACAATACCCATGATACCAAATATCAAGGTACTTGTCATGGTTATGCCCACCAGACCAAACCATTTGCCCAACAATATGGCCAAAGGGATGTTTATTAAGGCAGTAAAGGTGACCAAATACAGTTGTAGTTTAATTTTACCAATTCCATTCAGGAAGAATACATGCATCGTTTGCCAAATGGCCACAACTACATATAGGCACATGGCAACTGAAAGTTCAAACGGAACATCCACGGAGTCGCCAACCCAAATCCGATATAAGAAAGGTGAAGCAAATAGAATGCCTATTGAGCCAAGTATGGCCAAAAACCAGATTTTCCTCATCTTGCCAAGCGTATTCCTGATCCAGTCGTACTCCTCCCTAACGTATGCATCGGTGAAGGCACTCCACATCGGAGTCACCACTATGCCAAAACCCATTGTGACAATATTGAAAAGTTTAAAGGCGATATTAAATGGGGTCACTTCTTCCGGACCAAAAAGCTGGGTAATGATTACATTGTTTGTACTAAAAAGAACTAGTGCCCCTATTTGAATAACAAAAAACTTAGCCCCCAGAGACATTAAATCTTTGGCCAGACTAAAATCTACCTGGCGAAAAGAAGGTGCATAACGTTTATAATCCTGGGTATAAAACCAAATACTGGAACAGGTCAACACCAAAACAGGGGTGAAACTCAGTGCGGCACCCAAATAAATCAAATTGCCCTCTGTAGTTTTTGTAAGGATAAAAATGACCAGAAGAGAAAATAAACTCCCTAAAAAATTAAAAAGGGAAGCTTTCGCGGGTTCCTGGTTAGCCGTCAATACCGTTGTAATCAACTTAAGCACAAACTGCATGCAGAAAAAGGAAAAAACTATAAGAGCCACAACACCCAGCTCATCACCCAAAGCTTCGGAAGTATTCAAGATACTGGCCCAATTCAAAAAGGGGTTTATCCCAATAAATAAAACCAATACACCACCTATGATTAAGCTAAGAATGGCATAAGTGGTACTGACGTATTTTTTTGCCAGCACAAATTCCCCCTTTGCAATACTTTCAGCCAATTTATTCCTTAAGCCATGACCAAACCCAATGTCAAAAAACCCAAACCAACCCACCATGGAACTAAGTGTAAGCCAGATACCATAACTGGTTGGGTTTACATAATTAATTGTCAATGGAACAAGTATCAAACCGATCGCAATACTACCCCCTTTGATAATAAAAGAAGCCAGGATATTTTTTTTTGCCTTGACGCTTCTTTTATGTCCCTTATTTATTGCTTTATTAATAAATAAATAAAGCGAAGCAAATTGATTACTCATTCAAAAAAGATTTCTTAATAACTGTATAAAAATGATCTAGATTTTTTTCGCCATCTTTTTATATACTGTACGTTTTTTCTTTTTGATATCCCCTGTTTGATAATAATCGTAGCCGTAACTCAATTTTGTTGTGGCATCATTAAGTACAATGAATGGATTTTTGAGTTTTTTCTCCTTCTTATTTTCATTCATGAAATCAATCATATCTGTTGTGGTATAATTATACCTCATGATGTAGGTGGTGATATCGGAAAATTTTGAAAGAGAAAATGCATCTGCAACCTGCCCAACTGGTGCAGAATCGATAATGACAATATCATACATTTCTTGCAACTCATCAATAAAGTAGCCTACTTTTGGTAGAAGCATTAATTCAGAAGGATCATCAGGCAGAGTGCCGCATCCAATAATATCCAGGTTTTCGGGAAGGGCCTTACTTTTCACAATTAAATCAGTAATGGCTAGAGAATCATTTTGCAAATAATCAGAAATACCAATTTCACCAGTCATTCCCAGATATTCCAGTAGCAATGGTTTTCTCAGATCAAATTCTAAAATTACCACTTTTTTGTCTGCAAGGCTCATACTTACCCCCAGATTTAGGGAAAAGAAAGTTTTCCCCTCCCCGCTCGTACTTGAGGTAACAAGCACCACTTTTTTCTCCTTATTGGGTAAAGCAAATTGAAGATTGGTTCGGATCAACCTGAACTGTTCTGCAACAGGTGTCCTCACGCCTTTAGAAATGGCTATTGGCACCTTCTCATCATGATGCGAAACTTCTCCTAAAATGGAAACGTTAGTTTTTGAAGTCACATCTTTTTTTATCTTAATTTTGGTGTTGAGCTGGTGATAAATAAACACAAGGCCCAGTGGGCCTCCAAACCCCATGATCAATGCTAGTCCTAGAATAAGCATTTGGTTGGGTTTAGTAGGCTTATTTCCTGCCATCGCCGGATCAATTATACGAGAATTGCTTACAGTAGTGGCGGCAAGGGACATAGATGCCTCTTCACGCTTTTTTACCAGGTACTGGTAATGTTCCTGTTTGATGGCCTGCTGTCTGTTTATTTCCAATAACCTTCTTTCTATTTCAGGTACTTTACCACTTTGTATCTCTAATTCCGTAGTCCTTGCCAAAAGATTGTTTCGGGCAATCTCTACACTGGATTTAATGTTTTTTATGTTTTCCAATATGTTTCTACGAACGGTGCGCAGTTGCTGGTCTTTTTCCAAAACCAGGGGATTGCCTGGCTGAGTAGTCCGTAGCATCCGTTCCCTATCCCTGTGTAAATCATTAAATTGCGTGATATAAGACTTCAGGGTTTGATCTTGAATATTAAAAGAACTTGGAACAGCCTGATATTCTTCCTGTTGATCCATCAAATAGTTTTCAATTGAAGATAAAACGTCCAATTGAACAGAATATTCAGCCAATTGCTCCTTTCCCTCATTAAAGCTTGCAGCATATAGTTCAGCATCTGAACTCAACTCCGTAATTTTATTTTCTTTTTTATAGTTTTCTGCAAGTGATTCTATTTTCAACAAATCATTGGTGACAGAATCTAACTGTTCATTAATAAAATCAATGGTGTTTCTTGCTGTTTGATTTTTATTCAGCATGGCCTCTTTGTTATAGGCTTCAATGAGACTGTTCAACACCAAAATTCCTTTTTGAGGAACGGGGTCCGTAAACCCTAAACGCAACACGCTTGCCAGTTTATTGACAATTAGAACATCTAACTTTCCACTATAACTACCAGGAAGCGAATAGGGATTATTGAAATTGATAATGACCGTACTGGGATATTCGATTTCTTTTACCTGCTCTATATAAAATTCACCAAAAGGGAAAGCAAGCTTTTCACCAAACTGGTGATTGGAAGTCTTTTCTTCTTCATTCTCCAGTTGAAAGTTTTCTTCATCAAGAATATGGACTTTAAATTTGGTCAACATTTCTTGGTCAAAGAATGCCGCAGAGTCGTACCTAACAAGGTGTACTTTAATGGGGACCTGAGACCCGAAAATTTCTTTATTCCTGAAATAATTGTCCTTAACGTAATAAGAAACATTTAGATCTAGTTTTTTTATGGCTTCTGCCATTAAACTAACCGATTTCAATACCTCAGCTTCATCCTCTATTTTTTTAATCGATTGATAGGTTTCCAGTTCTGAATAGACTGCATTCTGAGAAAAATCAGAACTTTTATTGCCGTTGATCAGAATAGTCGCCCCAATGGGGTATTCGGGTGTTGCGTATTGTAAATATAGGTAAGCAAGGCTAAGGCAAAAAAGTAATCCCAGAACATACAAATACCAAAATTTTAGGTATTGCATGATCAGGTGTTTATAATCGGTTTTTTCAACCTCTCTGGGTTGAAAATCATCCATTAACATATCCGACATTTTCATAATATTTTAATCTTATTCCAAGTAAAAACGTAAATTGAACAGAAGGGAAACCCCTACCGAAACTAATAATCCGATCACTGCTAAAGAACGCTGGTTGGTACTTGCCTGAATAGCTTTAATCTTATCAGGTTCAACGTAAATCACATCATTTTGATGCAACATGAAATATCGGGAGTTTAAAATGGATTTGTCATTAAGATTTAATCTTATTGCTTTTCTTACACCATCTTCATCTCTAATAATTAATACATTCTCACGCTTTCCATACTCTGTCATGTCCCCTGCAAGACCCAATGCCTCCAAAATAGTAATTCGATCGGTCTCCAATGTGAAGGTATTGGGATTAGATACTTCTCCTATTACAGTGATCTTGAAATTGAGATATTGGACATTAACAATTGGATCCTTAACATATTCCTCCAATCGCTGTGCCATTTTCTCAATGGCTTCTTCCTTCGTCAAGCCTTCCAAAACGATCATTCCCAAAACCGGGAAATTAACTTGCCCGTTTTTATCGACCAGATAACCCTCATTGATAGGCACTGCGGCATTCATCATTCTTCCATCATCGGAGGAGGACATTACTCCTGCATTAAACAATAAATTTGATTCGGCATTTAAACTGCTTACCGTAATTTTCAACAAATCGCCCTTTTGAATCTTAGGTTCTGGAAAATCAGGTATCTCGGTAGAAAAATCAGAACCGGCTTCAATATCACTAAAATAAACCAGGTTCCTTTTTGCACAACCAAATAAGCCAAAAAACAAAACAAGAAAAACCAAGCTGTTAAATAAAGTAATTTTTTTCATAAAATATTAAGACTGTTACATCAAATTTACTCACCTTACTGTTGCAGGCGAAAAAGCTAAACAATTATTCCATTAAACATTAAATCACCAATGGCATCGCAAATTACTTAATTATCAGAACAATAAGAACTTTTCTAAATAATTTTAATATAAGTGCATTTTCAAGGAAAGAATGCTAAAGTATATTATCCATCAGTAAATAGAGGTAACCTGCCTTAACATCCTTTATCCTTTTTTATTAAGGATTTTGGAGCATTTCTCTGGTAATCTGATCATCTGCAGCAAACATCGCACCAAATACAATTATATGCATTGATTAAAGGAAATTTGCAGAGATCTAAAACCATTTTTAACCCCTTAATTTGCTGTTTTTTTTAATTTTGATAACCATCCTTTTCAGCTAAAATCAATAAGCCTTCTCGTTTTTGGTCAATAAAGAAATAGCTGTTTCAATCACAATTTTGATATCAAAAATTAAACACCACTTTTTTACATAGAAAAAATCCAACCTGAATCTCGAGTATAGCTCCTGAAAGGAAGAAATTTCCCCTCTTAACCCCTTGCACTGCGCCAAGCCGGTAATACCCGGTTTCACCTGATGCCGCTGCATGAAATTTTCAATTTCCTTGGCAAATTCCAGGTTCATGGGTACTGAATGTGGCCTGGGACCTACAATCGACATGTCTCCCAGAATCACATTAAAAATCTGAGGCAATTCATCCAAACTCGTTTTCCTCAAAAACTTGCCGATTTTAGTTATCCTGGCATCATTCTGAGTGGCTTGCCTGGTGTCCGCTTCCTTATTTTTTACCATTGTCCTGAATTTGTAGCAATAAAACTTCTTATTACCCCTTCCGTGACGTAACTGTTTGAAAAAAACCGGACCTTTAGAATCCCATTTGATCAATAGTGCCACGATAGGAAATAACCAGGAAACAATAAAAACCATTGTGAAAAGAGAAATAACCAAATCAAAAGTTCTTTTCATTGCTCTTTTCCTCAAATTATCATTTTGACCATACAAATTGATAATTTTAGTGCGCTGCTGCTGTTTAACAAAATTTTCCGTTTTTTCGGAACGGCCAAATTTTTGGCCTATCAAAACATCTTCCATCTCTAACAATCTTTACATTCAACTTCAAAACCAAACTACTTGTTTAAAAAACATTTTTATATATCTGAAATACATTTTTACAAATATATAATTACTTTCAGCAGCACACAAGACTTTAGAGAAATATTTTTAATTAAAATCCGTTTTTTTGTATTTAAAATCCGTTTTTATAGTATTAAAACAGTTTTACGAGGTAGCGATGCGTCATAAAACGCTATCTGGTTGTTGAAAATCCAAATCTGGAGATTGAATCAATCGAGCCACTTAAAAAATGAAAAGTTCACTTTTAAAAACCAAAAACCTCATTGGATGCAATAATTGCATGTTCAACCCAATAAGAAAAATGCTTAATAGGCTTTACCATTTTTGAAAAGGATGGTCGTTAGTGTCCAGAAAACAATTTTCAGGTCCAAAAACAGACAGTACTTTTTGATGTAAAAGTGATCCAGCCTTACCCTTCCATAAATGTCAAAGTGATCAATTATCTCCCCTCTGTACCCCCTGGATTGAGCAAGTCCGGTGATACCAGGCTTAACCACATGGCGAAACATGTAATTATTAATTTCGTTGGAAAACACATGGTTCATCGGTACCGCATGTGGTCTTGGGCCAATAAGAGACATATCCCCTAACAGCACGTTAAAGATCTGCGGGATTTCATCCAAACTTGACTTCCTTAAAAACCTACCCACGCGTGTAACCCTTTTGTCATTTTTTGAAGCTTGCAGGAGGTCCGACTCTATATTTGTCTTCATCGTCCTGAATTTGTAGCACCAAAAGGCCTTATTTCCTTTCCCATGTCTCAATTGCTTGAACAGAATGGGTCCTTTAGAGTCTATACGGATTATTAATGCGATAATGGGAAATGCCCATGATAAAATAAAAACCACAAACAAAACAGAAATTGTCAGGTCAATGAAACTTTTAACCAGCAATTTTTGGGGATCTGTAAGGTAAACGGCTCCTTCAGGGGTAATGTATCCACTAAGCCTTCTGGATAAAAAATCAGGCTCCTTTTCCTTACGTAAAAACTTTTCCATTGTCGTAATTGAGATATCCCCCGATAAAACTATAAATCGTTTTAATGTATTCAAAATACATTTTAGCAAATATATTCAGCTAAGATCACAATTACAAATTATCCGGGCTAAATTCTTTTCGGGGAACAAAACTAATATTGAAAAATAGTAAAATAAGTCATTTATGACGGATAATTTTGGAAACGACCGGATAAAACCAATATTTTTCTGTTAATGTTTAAACTAAGTTCGATTCGGGTAATGATTTTATTCAAAAGCTTTTACAGTTTGTATAAAAAGTCGAACCTTTTCAGGATTTGTATCCGGATATACCCCATGACCCAGGTTGGCAATATGTCTGCTACCTTTAAATTGCGTTAACATATGCTGAGTTTGCCTAACTAAAACATCATCAGGCGCATACAAAACCGCAGGATCCAAATTTCCCTGAAAGGTTTTTCTGCCATCTGCCTGTTTGCGGATTTCTTCGATGTTCATGTTCCAATCTAACCCAATTGTGTCACAGGAGAGCTCCAGGATTTCATTGATCGCAAAATAGGCTCCCTTGGCAAAAATGGTAACGGGAACTTCTGTAACAGCTTCACAAATCTTTTCCATGTACCTTATTGAGAATTCCCTGTAATGGTAAGCTGGTAAGATACCTGCCCAGCTATCAAACAGTTGAATAAGGTTAGCACCTGCCTCGACCTGAGCTTTAACATACCTTATAGTGGTTTGGGTAATCATTTCCAACAATTGATGGGCCAAAACAGGATTTTGGTACAACATGGCCCTTGCATTAGAAAAGGTTTTACTACCAGACCCTTCCACCATATAGGCAAAAATGGTCCATGGAGCACCGGCAAAGCCGATCAATGGGACCCTTCCGTTTAGTCCTTTCTTTGCCATACGGATGGCTTCCAGCACATAATGGAGATCCGTCTTCGGATCAGCTACCCTTAATTTCTTTAAGTCTGAAGCATTTTTTATGGTTTCAGGAAACCATGGCCCTCTTTTTTCAATCATCTGATAGGGTAAGCCCATGGCCTCCGGCACTACCAAAATATCTGAAAAAATAATGGCTGCATCAACACCC
Source organism: Cyclobacterium plantarum (assembly GCF_011290685.1). Classification (GTDB taxonomy): domain Bacteria; phylum Bacteroidota; class Bacteroidia; order Cytophagales; family Cyclobacteriaceae; genus Cyclobacterium; species Cyclobacterium plantarum. Next base: position 418,600 of record NZ_JAANYN010000001.1, on the reverse strand, counting down.
AATAGATCAACTGGTTGAATGGTTACCTCAGCAGCCAATTCCGGAGTCTTTGCCAGTTCAATAAAACCACTTACACTATTGCGCACTGCCCTATATTCGGGCAAAATTCTTCCCGCCTGTCTCATTAGCCACACCGGAGTGCGTTCTACTTTTTCCCCTTTGATTACCCTTAACAGGAGGTCATTCTTTAATTGCATGGCACAAATATAGCCCAAGTTATTTCAAAAAAGAAACATGCATTAAAATGAAAAAAGTGCCTTTCTATTTCTAAAAAGGCACATAAGGATCATCTTATAATTCTTCTGACCATCAATCGAAATCAATCTCTACGATATCGCTTTCATCCTTACCTATCAATTCCATAACTGCATCGAAGTCACTTAAATCTACTCTCGCATTCTCATCAACAAAGAACCCAGGCAGCAATACGATTCTTATTCTTTGATTATCTGTCCATTCCGGTTCCAATTGAGTAAGATCAAAATTTCCTTGCATGAACACATTGAAAAAAGTGGTCGTATATTGATAATTGTAAGTCAATATGGCACCCTCATCAAAAAAAACATTTTGTGGAAGATGCCTCCACAAGGAATTACCTTCGGCCTGAGCCCATTCAAGAAAAACCAGCAAATTGTCCCCTTGCCCAAGTTCAAATTGTGATCCAATGGCAAAATCATTTTCCTCTGAGAAGGTCACCACTCCTTCAAATACCAAATTCAACACCTCTATTCCATCTTCCCCATCCTCACCGTCCACTCCATCCAGACCGGGGGGGCCCTGGGGTCCCTCGGGGCCCTCGCATGCCGGCAAAGACAACACTAATACGAATGCAAACAAGTATAAAATCTTTTTCATAAATCTTGGTTTACCTGAATAATATAATGCTTTATTTGAAAGATAAAGGGTAATTTTTGTATATCCAACAACAAACAAAAAAAACAGCCTACCTTATGATAAACTGTTTTTCTCGGATAATGTTAATCTTCTCAGGTATTATTAATTTAAAGAAATTCGCTTTATATCCTCCTCATCGATTTCCAGCATTTCAAGTACGCCCTGATGATCTGAAAAATCCATTCTCAAATCAATCCTGTCAGCAGGGATAATGAGTACCCGGAATATTTGATCATCGGTCAAAGCAGGCTCCAGATTGTTCAAATCAAAGTCACCATTCAAAAAGATGGTATAATCAAAGTAGGTAAAATCGTAATCATAAGTGAAGATACCTTCCTCATGGAAAACTACCTGAGGGATAAGCCTCCAGATATCAGTACCCTCCTGGTCTGTACCATCCAATCGATATATCAAAACTTTATCTGATTCCAATAAATCAAATCCGTACTCTCCACGAAGGCGGAAATCACTTCCGGGAATAAAATCCCCGACGATTTCAAAAACTTCGCCTACAATATTGACTCCATCGAGGCCATCAGCACCCGGAGGGCCTTGTGGTCCTATGGGACCTTCACACCTCCAAAACAGTAAGGCGGAAATAAATAGTAAGGTTATTCTGGAAGGTGTCATCAAATTTGCTTTTTTCATTATATTTCAGATTTAGTTTGAAATCAGTATATCCTTCTCTAAAATCATACCAACAGCCGCTAAATGCAGTATAAATTAACAAGTTTTAAAACCAACATACCCGCTCACTTACTTTTCAATCACACTTTGGATGCAGGAGGCGAGTTTTTATAATTTTTTAATCCGCTATTGGTGCCAACACTTCAACGCTGTTCCGGGAAATGATTTTATCTATAAAATGCCCTTTGGGATTAACCCCCTCCGCCTTTGCAAAATCACTGATCTGTTGCTTTACACTATTTGCTCCTGGCATTACCAGTTGATGCATTTCCAAAGAGGCTCTTATGGCCCGCTGGCAATCAAAAGTTTTCTTAACCCATCCCTCGTCAAGGTTATTGATATTATTTTCCACCTCCACCCCTACAAAAACATGCAGGGTATCACGCCTTCCGGAGGGTTCTACATAATAAATGGTGTAAAGAGGGCTTCCTTTTCTCTCCGCTTCTACTTTTTGAAAAATCGATCCTATTCCTTCATCCTGAGGGGTACCCTGGTATTCCAAACCAATTAGCTCAATATCCTGACAGTTTACCAACTCAAAGCTTACAGCATTAAATCCACCCAGGTAAGCATATATCCCACACAATAGTAGTCCTGAGACCACTGCTAATGAAATAATCTTTTTATGCTTCATGATTTTTAAAAGCTATACCGGGCACCAAGGGCTCCTTGCACCTTCAAATGACCTAATCGGTTCAACAGTTCCATGAAAAGTCCCATTTCGGCAAAAATAACGACTGGCAAATCTTGAAATAAATACGAGACCCCAATAAAACCTTCCGGGCCAAAATCAACATCTGACCTTTCGTCAACTCTTCCCAAGGGCATGTCACCAGGATTTGGCGTATGGTAAAAATAACTGAGGGTTACACTTCTCAATTGCAGCCCGATTCCTGCAAAGCCCTTTAAATTACCTTCCACAATATCAAATTCCCCGTTCAGCGACTCCTCATAAGAAAGCCTTGCCTGCAAGGAAAAAGCTCCTGATACTTGTTGCCCATCGTAAATGGCAGAGCTAAGGGGTTTGCTTTGTTCAAAGGTCCTTCTGTAATACTGGCTGCTGTTCGGACTTCCCCTTCCAAGTATTACCTCGGCAGCATAGTGCTGATTTAATGATGTTTTGAGCGAAATCCCGTAGGGATCTCCCAACCTTAGCCCTACCTGATGTTGTTGTGCAAAACCACTATACCCTGCGATCATCAGGACAAGAAAAAAAAGATATTTCATGAGCGATACCAATCGAATTTATTTACATTAACTTCTCTTGCAACGAAGCATTGAAGAGAGATGTTACAGGCCATTACAAAACTTTTTTCAGCCTCAGCACAGCATTCAAGGAATCAGCCAATTACCATTGTCTTCAGTTGCATCTGGTGAAGCTGCGCATAATAGCCATCCAGTTTCAGTAATTTATCGTGCGTACCCTCTTCCACAATTTCCCCCTTGTTCAATACAATTATTTTTTGGGCTTTTTGGATGGTGGAAAGTCTGTGGGCAATAATAATGGAAGTCCTTCCCTGCATCATTTTCTCAATGGCAGCCTGAATCAGCTCTTCAGTTTCCGTATCTACCGAAGAAGTGGCCTCATCCAGAATGATGATCTCGGGATCATACACCATGGCCCTAACAAAAGAAATAAGCTGTCTCTGCCCCACAGACAAGGTGCCACCTCTCTCTTTTACATCATAGTCCAAGCCACCTGGAAGTCTTTCAATAAACTTTCTGGCACCTACCAGATCTGCCGCATACAATACCTGCTCTTTGGAAATATCAGGGTTACCCAGGGTAATGTTCTGAAATATGGTATCAGAAAAAAGAAACACATCCTGTAATACCACTCCGACATGTTTTCTTAATGTGGACAGTTCAAAAGAAGATATTGGCGCTCCATCTATTTTAATCTGTCCCTTATTGATATCATAAAACCTGCTGATCAGGTTAATGGTTGATGATTTCCCCGCACCAGTGGCACCCACCAAAGCAATGGTTTCTCCATGACGGACATTAAAGCTGATATCTTTCAGTACCCAATCCTCCTTCTCGTAGGCAAACCATACCTTTTCAAACGAAATATTACCTTTGATCTTCCCAGGAGTATGTGTGCCTTCATTAGGGATTTGCTCGTCATTTTCCAGGATATTAAAAATCCTGGATGAACTTACCACTCCCATCTGTAACGTATTGAACCTATCGGCTATCATGCGGATGGGCCTAAAAAAGAGCTGAAGATACATGATAAAAGAAATCAGGACACCTACTTTCAACTGCATGTCGAAAACTCCGGTCGCACCATACCAGACTACCAACCCAATACCTATGGCCTGGATAATTTCTGCCACAGGATAATATATGGAGTAATACAATACCGATTTCAGATGAGCCTGCCGGTGCTCCTTATTGATTGCCTTAAACTTTTCATACTCCCTGTCTTCCCGGTTAAATACCTGGATGATATTCATACCGGTGATGTGTTCCTGCAAAAAAGAATTTAAATTGGACACGGCATTCCTCACATCATTAAAGGATACTTTGACCTTCTCCTTGAAAACATAGGTGGATATGATCAACAATGGCAGGGTACACAAACTGACCAGGGTAAGTTTCCAATCCACATAGAACATGACTGCCAGAATAGATACCAACTGCAAAAGATCTCCGATAATTTCTGCAAGACCCTGACTAAATACATCCGAGAGCGTTTCCACATCGGAAATATTTCTGGTAACCAGTCGACCTATGGGGGTATTGTCAAAATACTTTAATCGCATTTTAAGCAGGTGCCTGTAAAGTTTGATCCTGATATCCCTGATAATCACCTGCCCGATCCATCCCGACAAATAAGTATGTCCAAATTGCACCAAAGCGTGCAAAACCAAAAGCCCCACCAAAAAGTACATCATGGTCAAAAGACCATCTGAATCCCCTAAAGCCACGTAATCATCTATCGCAATTTGAATCAATAGCGGCCTTGATGGTGCCAAAACAGCTAATAGCAGGGTAAGCACAACCAAAAAATAAAACCGCTGTTTATACGGGTTAACAAATTGATACAGTTTTTTCAAAACTTTGGTATCAATGATATCTCCGCTTTTTACATTTTCTTTTCCCAGTCCCAAAGTGCTGTAGTTTACTTAAAAATAATTTCAGGATAATTGACCTCACTTAAATATAGCCCATTTGCAGGGGCAGCTGTTCCAGCCCTTGACCTGTCTTTGCCCTCAATAATGGAGACAAATTGTGCCTTGTCCAATTGATCCCGACCCACTTTAATCAAAGTACCCACAATTGCCCTCACCATACCGCGCAAAAACCTGTTTGCTTTGATATGAAATATCAATCCATGGCTTGTTTGTTCCCAAAAGGCTTCTTTTATTTCACAATCAAAACTCTTGACATCAGTCTTTGTTTTGCTGAAACATTCAAAGTTCTGGTATCCCAATAATAGTTTGGAGACGGACTCCATTTTTGAAACATCCAGATCATAATAACAATGCCAAGCCTTTCCGGTCTGAAATGGATCTTTTCTGAAAGTAATGTGGTACTCGTACCTCCTCCAGATCGCATCAAACCTCGCATGCGCATTGTGTGTAACTGGTGACACGTCAAATACCGCTATGTCACCTGGCAATAAACCATTTATTCTCTTTAAAAATTCCCCCTTCCTCATTTCTCCGTCAAAATCAAAATGAGCAAATTGCTGTTTGGCATGCACGCCGGTATCTGTCCTTCCGCTTCCCATTATTCCAATTGGTTTCCGAAAAAGCATGGATAAGGATTCTTGTAATTTCTCCTGCACTGAAACAGCATTTTTCTGCATTTGCCATCCATGGTAATTTGTGCCATTGTAGGCAAGCTCGATAAAATAGCGTTTGAAGTCATTCATTTCAGACGCAAAGATAAAAATATACCCACAGATCAGGTCAGATTTAAGGTATTCCTTGCGAAAAATCAAATAACCCGTTTTCTTTGTCAAAAGATTAATAACATGATTCAAAGAATTCAGACATTATTTCTACTTCTCGTGGCTATATCCATGATCGCTGCTGTGGCCACCCCGATCTGGTTGCAGGTAAATGCCATGGGAAACCAATATATGGAAATGACTGCATGGCAGATTACTATCAGTGAGCTGCCCCAGAAAAACACCCTTTCTCAATCCGGTAATATCTACATTGGAATCCTGGCGCTACTGGCGGCAGTTATCGCCATTTATAGCCTGCTGCAATTTAAAAACAGAAAAAAACAGCTGATGCTTAATATGATCAATGCCTTGCTAATGGGCCTGACTTTAGGTCTGGTGGTGTACACCAGCTTTAAAGCCAATGAAAATTTTAATCCTGCGGTTAGCGGCTCATTTGTTTTGGGTTTTTATGCCATAGCATTTGCCCTGATAATGAATTTGGTTGCCAACCGTTTTATACGAAAGGATGAAATGCTTATTCGTTCGGTGGACAGAATCAGGTGATTTGATATTTTCCTGAAATGGGCATTTGGTAAGCACCTTCAACCGGAACAAAAAACTTGAAATGAAAACAGAAACCATTGCCATCCACGCAGGAAACATCGTCGATGATCCTTTAAATCCGGTCATTCAACCCATTACTCTATCCAGTACCTTCGGACACCAGGAAGGCTCCATGGTTTACAGCAGGCTGGAAAATCCAAACCGAAAGTCATTGGAAACCGTGCTTGCGGCATTAGAAAAAGGTAGGGATGCAGCGGCCTTTTCATCTGGAAATGCTGCCGCCAATGCCGTATTTCAGGCCTTACCCGCAGGATCGCATATGATTGCACCAGACGATATGTATCATGGATTGAAATCCCTCCTCCTGACAGTTTTCAATCAAAAAATTGAAGTAGACTTTATTGACCTCACAAAGCCTGAATTACTTTCGGTTGCCATTCGTAAAAATACCCAATTGCTATGGATCGAAACCCCATCAAATCCGCTGTTAAAAATTTCTGATATCCAAAAGTTGTCAAAAACAGCCAAAGAGCATGGCATTAGCGTAGTATGCGACAGCACTTTTGCGAGCCCTGTTTTCCAGCAACCACTTGGTTTGGGGGCGGATTTGGTGATGCACAGCAGTACCAAATACATTGGGGGACACAGTGACCTGGTCGGGGGTATTTTAATCACCAAAGAAAAAGACGATTTTTGGAAGCAAATCAAAAATGTACAGGCATTGGCAGGAGCTGTACCCTCTCCTTTTGATACCTATTTCCTGACCAGAAGCATCAAAACCTTGCCCTATCGCATGAAGGCCCATGCTGCCAACACAGCAAAAATTGCCGCTTTTTTAAACCAACATCCTGTTGTGGAAAAAGTATATTATCCTGGTTTGGAAAACCATGATGGGCACCTGATCGCCAATTCTCAAATGCAGGGTTTTGGAGGGATGTTGTCTTTTGTCATTAAGGGCAATGCAGCAGACGCCGATAAGCTGATTGACAATTTGCATTATTTTACCAATGCCACCAGTCTGGGGGGAGTTGAAAGTCTGATTGAAAGAAGATCCAGGGTACAAGGGGTAGTTACCGGAATTCCCGAACAGTTAATCAGGATGTCAGTAGGGATAGAGCATATTGAGGATCTATTGGAAGACCTGGAGCAGGGCCTGGCCCAATTTTAATGATCCATTTTGACCATTTCCTTTCCGGTTTTTTTGGATGTATCCTTGTTTTCTGCGGGTTTAGCCTGATTTTCTGTTGAAGGAACGGTAAAGTTTGCACCACTTTTCTTTGGTTTGGAAAGGGTCACCTCCATATCCGCTCCTGATTCGATTTCAATTTTTCCTGAATAGACATTTCCTTTCATCCTGGCTTCGGCGGTAAACCTGGCGAGATCCTGTACAAAAATATCTCCCAAGACCTCCCCCATCACACAGACCTCTGAGGCTTTGATATTACCGGTGATTTTGCCGGAAACACCAACAATCACCTTTCTACCGGTGGTGACATCTCCTGCAATTTCTCCTTCAATCCGGATATCACTGCTTGCCTCTACATTACCTTTGATACTCAATCCCGGTGCAAAAACTGAAGTTGCGCTAGCCATTTCCATCTCTTCCTGAATTTTTCGTTCTTTGGTCCACATAAAATCAACTGCTCATTTTTATCTTTAATACCAATATTTAACCCCTATAGTATCAGTAACAAACAACCAGTAGGCGGAGCAAATATAGGCAAATAAGGAATACAATCCATAGTGATTTTGCCCAAATAATCAAGGTGATCAGTTGGTTAACCTGCCCAACCTTCCCTGTCCAGGCTGCGGTACTGAATGGCTTCAGCCAGGTGCTCCACCCTGATTTCTTCCGCTCCGGCCAAATCGGCAATCGTTCTCGATACCTTTAAAATCCGGTCATAAGCCCGGGCAGAAAGTCCCAACCTTTCCATTGCTGTTTTCAGAAGCGTTTTGCCTGCCTGATTGATTTTACAAACTTCCTTAACCGTATGAGACGGCATCATCGCGTTGCAGTGAACCTCAGGGCTATCATTAAACCTGGCCAGTTGTAACTCTCTGGCTTTGGTTACCCTTTCCCTGATGGATTTGCTGGACTCTGATTTCCCTTCGGAAGTCATTTCATCAAAATTAACAGGAGTGACCTCTACATGCAGGTCTATTCTGTCCAGTAGCGGTCCGCTTACTTTATTGAGGTATTTCTGAACCACACCTGGCCCGCACACACATTCCTTATCAGGATGGTTATAAAATCCGCAGGGACAGGGGTTCATACTGGCTATCAGCATAAAATTAGCCGGGAAATCCACAGAAATTTTAGCTCTTGAAATGGTTACTTTACGTTCCTCAAGCGGCTGGCGCATTACCTCCAGCACGGTCCGTTTGAATTCAGGCAACTCATCCAGGAAGAGTACCCCATTGTGGGAAAGGGAAATCTCGCCTGGCTGGGGATTACCGCCCCCTCCTACCAGGGCTACATCACTGATGGTATGATGGGGAGAGCGAAATGGACGCTGGGCCACCAAAGAAGCCTCCACCCCCAACTTTCCCGCCACAGAATGAATTTTTGTCGTCTCAAGAGCCTCCTGAAGGCTAAGGGGAGGCAAAATGGAAGGCAACCTTTTGGCTAACATGGTTTTTCCTGCACCCGGTGGACCAATCATGATAACATTGTGGCCACCTGCTGCGGCAATTTCCATGGCTCTTTTGATATTTTCCTGACCCTGTACATCTGCAAAATCGAAGGCGTAATCCTCCATGGAATGATAAAAAATATTTCTGGTATCCGTCACCAGCGGCGGAATATCTTCCTTCCCTTCCATAAAGTGAATGGCCTCCTGCAGGGATTCCACACCAATAATGTCCAGTTTATTGACTATTGAGGCCTCTTTGGCATTTTCCTTTGGCAAAATAAACCCTTTAAAGCCTCTTTTCCTGGCTTCAATGGCTATAGGCAGTACACCTTTTATGGAACGCAGCTTTCCATCCAGAGACAACTCGCCCATGATGACGTATTCTTCCAATGCGGGGAAAAAGGCTTGTTCTGAAGCCTGCAAAATGCCCATGGCAATGGGAAGGTCATAGGAAGATCCCTCTTTTCTGATATCTGCAGGAGCAAGATTGATGACCACTTTCTGCCGCGGCATGCGGAAATTGTAAAATTTTAGCGATGATTCTACCCGCTGCTGACTCTCCTTAACGGCACTATCCGGAAGTCCCACCATAAAAAAACTGGTACCCTGACCCACATTGACTTCAATAGTGATCAGATTGGCATCTACTCCGGATACTGCACTTCCAAAAGTCTTGGCTACCATAGCTACGGATTCAATTGAAAAACTTGTTTCAGGCCAACATCAAATTTGCCCCATTATTTAAAATTTTCCCTGGGTTTAATGGAAGAAGAATCCTTATCATCCGGCTGCTCTTCGATTTTTTTATCCAATTGTCCCATTTTCACCCCTCTTTCCAAATCAAAAACCATGGCTTTTAACTCTTTCTTTTCCAATTCCAACTTCCTGATCCTGCTGTCTAAACTACTGGTATGCCCCCAGCCTGTCCCCCAGGTAATCAGGTACATCACCAAACCTGCCAACAACCAGGATACTACTTCCCCTGCCTCCGGACTTCCACTCCACATTCTTTCATAGGTCAGAAAATAAACCAGGCCGAGGGCAAAAAACAATGCGGTTAAAAGCTGAAATATGCTGTTGACTTTTTTCATAAAACTTTTGATTAGGGTTTCTAAACACAATATACTAAACAGACTGCATTTGGGAAAGTTTATTGTACAATCCGTTTTCCAGAATCAATTCCTCATGGGTGCCTCTTTCAACTATTTTTCCTCCGTCAATCACCAGAATTTCATCCGCATGTTGAATGGTACTCAGCCTATGGGCAATCACCAGAGAGGTTCTGTTTGCCATTAAATTGGCCAATGCCTCCTGAACCAACCGTTCGGAAGCCGCATCCAGAGCAGATGTGGCCTCATCCAAAATCAAAATATCCGGGTTTTTTAAAACCGCCCTGGCAATACTCAGGCGCTGCCGCTGTCCCCCGGATAATTTCGTCCCTCTTTCTCCTATACTGGTCTGGTATCCCTGCTCCAGCTCCATGATAAAATCATGGGCATTAGCTATGGATGCTGCCTTCTCCACATTTTCGGGAGCAACTCCCTGCATCCCAAAGGCAATATTATTAAATACCGTATCATTGAATAAAATGGATTCCTGGGTTACGATACCCATGATCTTGCGGATGTCATTAATCTTTAAGGTTTTCAGATCCATTCCATCAATTTTGATCAAACCTGCTGTGGGATCATAAAATCGCGGCAACAGGTCGGCTAAAGTGGATTTCCCCCCACCGGAAGGCCCCACCAGAGCGATTGTTTTTCCTTTTTTGAGTTCAAAATTAATATCCTTCAATACAAAAGATTCCTGATAGGCAAAACCCACATTCTCAAAAACGACCGAATCAGAAAATCCCGACAAATTTTTGGCATCAGGTTTATCCGCTATTTTTGGCCTGGCATCCACCACTCCGAAAATTCTCCTGGCGGAGGCCAAACCCCGTTGAATACTGCTAAGAGCTCTTGAAATTTCTTTGGCCGGGTTCAAAACCTGGGTAAACAGGATGATGTAGGCGATGAATTCACTGGCACTGAGCGTAGAGGTATTGTTCAATACCAGATTACCTCCGTATAAAAGGATCCCTGCCACTACAGACACGCCAAGAAATTGACTGATAGGTGAAGCCAATTCATATTTCCGGGCCATGGCAACATTTACATTGGCGTAATGAGCTGTTTCTGATTCAAATTTTTCCTGCACAAACTTTCTTGCACCAAAAGCCTTTACCACCCTCATCCCGCCAATCGTTTCGTCCAGAATATTAACAATTCTACCCAGTGACTCCTGGCTCTGCTCGGCGGTTTTCTTCAACCTCTTGGTCACATAGCCAATTACTGCCCCTGAAACCGGAATAAGCAATATGGTAAATAAGGTGAGCTGCACTGACATAAAAAAGAGTACCGCAAAATAAAGTACTACAGTAACAGGCTCCTTGAACACTACCCGCAACGATTGCACGATACTGTTTTCCACTTCCTGAATATCGTTGGTCATTTTGGAAATCAAATCTCCCTTTCGCTCATCAGAGAAGTATCCCAGGTGCATGTGGCTGACCGCATTGAAAATATGGATACGCATACCCTGAATGATATCTGCCCTAACCCTGGCCAGGACCACTCCCGACAGGTAGGCAAAAAGATTACTTAAAAAAACCGAAATAACGATAATGATACAAACATAAACCAGTGTGCCAAATTTTCCATAAATGGTCGCTATTTCCAGAAAATAATGGTTAAACAGGTGCATGAAATATTGCAGGGAAAAGGAAAATTCAGGTCTGGTGCTGTATGCCTGCAATTCATCTGGCCCAACCTGCTCAAATATCACATCGAAAAGTGGCTTCAACAACGTGAAGTTCAGCAAACCAAAAACAATGGCCAACAGGGCATAGAGTATATAAATGGGAAAATACCGCCTGTATGGACGGGCATAGGCAAGTATTCGCAAATAGGTATTCATACGGTTTTATCTCATTTAGGGCCGCAATTTACAACTTTTTAAAGGTATTGGGACTCCCTGACGATTGAGTAATCAAAAATGAGTGTCAAATCTTCCCATATTCAATCTTAAAGCTATTTGACCAAACGCAACGTCCGGAATGGCACCTACCCCGCCACTGTTTTTTCTCAGGGTATGGGAAAAATCCACAAACAAATTATGGCGCAACATGTATTCCGCCTGCAGGGTAAACATCAAGGTCTCCTGCCTTATTCCTTGCCCGATAAAATTACCAAGGAGTGTTGTACTGGTTTCCAGCCTGTCTTTCAGAATATCTCCTCCAAAATTAGCCGAAGGCTCAGGATCCTTACCCTTCATTTGAAACAGGAAAATTCCTTTCAACCTGAGTTTGGGAAGGGGCTGGAAGGTACTACTGGCCATCACTTCCCTGAAATTTGCCCCAAGAGGGTGCGTCAGTGGAATGCGGTAGTTGGTGTAGGACTGGTAAGCAAACTTCTCCTGATAGGTGTAGGGCCTGGCATGATTGTATTCGACCTGCACATCCAGGTTATTGATTCCTGCTACGGACACATACTTATATCCCAGCTGAAAACCGTGTTTGTTGCGACTGGAGCCCTTGCCCGAAATCCCGAAAAACTCATTGAACACAAACTCATCCAATACAAATTGCCCATAAAGCTGCATTCCCTTAACCGGATGCCATTTGAAATCAGTCCCCAGCATGACCTTGTCTGGTGTGCCCAGCTGGTGCTCCACCCAACGATAAAAAATCACTGGGTTGAGGTAATTCCAATCCATTTGACTGGCCATTACAGACTCATATACTCCCAGGTTGAAACGCTCTCCCAAATTAATGCCCAGGCGATGAAAAGAAAACCATTTCTGGGGATACCTGCCATCTGTTGGAAAGCCCCGGTCGGTGATGATATCCGCGGTCATTTGTCCCCATAGATTTGTAAAATTGATTTTACCGATCTGGGTATTAATCTTCAAAAAAGCAAAAGGGTTGGAGAAATCAGAGAGGACAAATGACCGGAACCCATCCCCAATAAAATGAGTATCGTGTCCTAAAACCACCTGAACATGTTCGGTTGCTTTAAAATTAAGGTGCCCCCTGGCAGAAAAAAAACTATACCCCTGCTCCCCATATCTTTTCCAAAAACCCTGACCGGGCAAGGCACCATGATGGGTAACATACCTTTTGATCCATGAGGGAAAGACAAGATCCGTTGTGGCCAACATGGTATAAAAACCGATTTTCCGATCTATACTGCCCCTTACTGAAACCCCCCTGGTATTTCTAAACCGGAGATTATCTTCCTCTGTCTCGGCCCCTCCCTGAAAATACAAAACCGGGTTGATGTGTACATCCAGGGACTGATCCCGGTAATAAAAAAAATCAGCAGGCCGCTGGTAAAAACGCTTTCCGATTGTATTCCTGGAAAGGGGAAGGGAATCTGAAGCATATTCCCAGCTGTCCTGAATTAGAAAATCAAGATTAAAATCATCTGTATCGGAAAGAGTTCCGGAGGATTTTTTATACGCTTCCAAAAACGCAACCACCTCATCCCTGGAATAAGGTTTTGTGCCAGTGTGAAACGAAGGGGTAAAAAAACCCTGTTTGATTTCATACCGTTCGATCAACTGGTAATAATCCCTGTCAAAAGGAATAAATGGGCTTTGTGCCAGGCCAGGGGTAATCGGGTGTGCTGCCAGTAAAACTAAGAAAAAAAATAATCTCATATATTATGAATCAGTAAGGTTTGGCCATTTACAAAGGGCTTTTCCTTTGAAAGGAAATACCTGTTTCATAGCGACTTGTCCTAAAAGATCAACTTTCGCATAAAATTAAGGAAGTATTTTATATTTGAAAGAGAATGTTTTGGAGAAAATCATAAAATAAGGTAAATTTGTGCCTCAATTTGAAGGAGTAAAAAAATAACAAACCATATAATGAAAAAAGAAATTCATCCCAATTACAGAGACGTTGTATTTTTGGATACTTCAAGCGACTATAAATTCATCACCAAATCTACCATAGAAACCGGTGACACCATCACTTGGGAAGATGGCAAAGATTATCCCCTTGTAAAAGTGGAAGTAAGTTCTGCCTCACACCCATTTTACACCGGTAAGAAAATGTTGCTGGATACTGCCGGAAGAGTAGAGAAATTCAACAGAAGGTACAAGAAAAATTAATTTCTTCAGGATATTGCCTGAGATTAAGTCTACCGGAAGCTTTATTCCGGTAGACTTTTTTATTTTTGTACCATGGATCATATCATGTTGTTTGACGACCCCCGCAGCAGGGGTAACCTACTGCCATTTACCTTTACCCGTCCAGTTGCTGAAATAAGGGTTGGGATTTTAAAAATTTGTGAAAAATGGCAAACCCGCCTGCAAGCAAAAAATGTAGGGTTTCTGACTCAGGATTATTTACAATTAAAATATCCAGCCATCCATGGAGCAGCCTTGTACATCAATGGTGCCCTGTGCCCGGATGAGGATTTGGTGAAAGCTATAGAAGCCTTGAAGGGCAATGAATCCCTCTGGCACCAGGATACCCTTTTGGCCAGCTATCTGGATAGCCCTGAACACTTTCAAACGGACCATTTGCCTCAGAAAAAAAAGGTGAATTATGAAAAAGACATTCAATTACTAAGTAGAAACTGGCACATATTTCAATGGAACGGTAATGAAATCCGCAAGGATTTTGACCTGCTGACAAAAAGACGTGTGTCCTGGGGCACTGACGACCCACACACGCATTTGTATCAGGAACCCAATATTTTTATTGAGAAGGGCGCAAAAATAAAGGCCGCCATACTAAATGCTACAAATGGCCCTATATACATAGGTAAAAACGCAGAGATAATGGAAGGTGCTTTGATCAGAGGCCCTTTTGCCCTTTGTGAAGATGCCACTATCAGCATGGGAGCAAAAATAAGGGAAAACACTACGGTTGGTCCAAAATGCAAAGTAGGCGGAGAAGTTTCCAACGTGGTTTTCATGGGCCATAGTAATAAATCGCATGATGGCTACATGGGAAACAGTGTGATTGGAGAATGGTGTAATTTTGGTGCCAACACAGTAGTTTCCAACCTGAAAAACAACCACATGCCCGTAAAGGTATGGGACTATACCAAGGGTGGTTTCAGCGATACCGGATTGCAGTTTTGCGGGGCAATGGTAGCAGACCATGCTAAACTGGGAATTGGATCCACCTTGAATACTGGTACCGTTATCGGAGTAGGGGCTAATTTATTTGGGGAAGGCTTTCCAAGGAAATTTGTTTCTTCTTTTGCCTGGGGAGGTGCTTCGGGATTCAGTACCTTTAAATTGATGCGGTTTGAAGAAACTGCTCAAAAAGCGATGGCCTTTAAAGGAATGGAATTTGACGAAAAAGAAAGGGCTATATTGCAGAAGGTATTTGAGCTCACCAGGCCTTACCGGATTTGGGATAAGGAATTTTAAATAATAACACCATGCTTTTTTCATCTATCCCCGGTCTCGGGGAAACCAAACAAAAGCTTATCAAGGCCATTCAGAAAGACCATCTGGCCCATGCCTTACTTTTTCATGGAAAAGAAGGCAGCCCAAACCTGGCCCTGGCTTTGGCCATGGCTACCTATATCAACTGTAGTCAGCCGGGAGAGGAAGATGCATGTGGCAAATGTCCCTCCTGTTTAAAAATGGGAAAACTGGTCCACCCTGATCTGAATTTCGCGATTCCGCTGCCAGCTTCTTCAAAAAAGAAAGCAGAAAAAAAAGAGGAGGAACAACCCGATTTCGCAGCCTTCTGGAGGAATTTTGTTTTGGAAAAACCCTATGGTAATTTTCAGGATTGGAGTTTACATCTGGGTATCAACAAACCTTTGAGTATTTCCAAAGCGGCAGCAAGGCAGATCGTAAAAACCCTTTCCCTTAAATCCTTTGAGGGCGGCTACAAAATGATGTTAATTTGGGCTCCTGAGACCATGAACCTTTCTTCCGCCAATGCCCTGCTTAAAATCCTGGAAGAGCCTCCTGCAAAAACCATCTTCCTAATGGTCAGTCAGCAGCCGGAAAGTCTATTGACAACCATACTATCGAGAACCCAAAAAATCCATGTCAGAAATTTTACCGATGAAGAAATCCAAAATTACCTGGTGGATCAATCACTATGTGGGAGAATGGAAGCGCAGCAGATTGCCCCACTGACAGACGGCAACCTGCGCGAGGCTATTTTACTATCCCAAAATGTTGCAGACAAAAACACCTTGCTCTTCAGGGACTGGTTGAGAAACTGTTATAAAGCGGATATTCAGTCCCTTATTGACTTTGCAGAACTAATAGGGACTGGCAGTAAAGAGGTACAAAAATCTATTTTATTGACTGGAATAAACGTAATCAGAGAATCCCTGCTCAACAGGACCCAATTAACAAACCTGATGCGTAGCAGCGAAACTGACAGGGAGTTTATTGTGAATTTTAGCAATACCGTGCTGAATGATGAAAAAATCATGGAAATTTATCGGGTACTCAATGATGGCCACTACCATATTGAAAGAAATGCAAATTCCAAAATTCTGTTTTTGGATATGGCTTTTAACCTGGCCAAAATAATCCGGACAGTCTAGCCCATAAAGCTATGGAATTATCCTTGTAAGTTATTGAAATAAATTACCTTTGAACCAATGGAAAAAACAATTTTAGGGAGGAAAGAAAGTATTAGTCTGCCGGAATGGGACATTGGTAAAATAAATGCGAAAATAGATACCGGTGCATACAATTGCACCATTCACGTCTCACGGGCCACTGAAATACAGGAAAGGGGAAAAAAATTATTGGAGTTTATTCCCCTGGAACCCTCCCATAAAGCCTTTTCAGGAAAAAAAATACAAACAGCAAAGTATAAAGTAAAAAAAGTGAAAAATTCCTTTGGCCAGATGGAAAAACGCTACCTGGTGCTGACTTCGCTGACTATTGGAGACGCTTCCTTTCCGGCAGCATTTACCCTTTCCAACCGATCAAATATGAAAAATGCCGTGTTGTTGGGAAGAAAAATCCTGAAAGGCCGGTTTTTGGTAGACGTGGATAAAGTTAATTTGGCCGGAAACCCTAAGCCTAAAAATCAGTGATGAAAATAGCCGTATTGTCCCGAAATTCAAACCTGTATTCTACCAAAAGATTGATACAGGCTATCAGGGAAGCAGGCCATGAAGCCATGGTGATCGACCACTCTGCTTGTGATTTGATTATCGAGCAAAATGGTCCTTATATTCTTTATAAAGGAGAGAAGCTCAAATCAATTGATGCCATTATTCCCAGGATAGGGGCGTCTGTTACTTTTTATGGAACTGCTGTGGTCCGACAATTTGAATTGATGGGTGTTTTTTCTGCAGTGGAGTCCCAGGCCATAGTACGCAGCCGGGATAAATTGAGATCTTTACAGATTTTATCCAGAGAGGGTCTGGGAATGCCAAAAACGGCATTTACCAATTTTTCGAAAGGTGGAGAAAAACAGTTGGTGGAGATGGTTGGAGGTGCACCGCTTATCATCAAACTGCTGGAGGGTACCCAGGGTCTGGGAGTTGTATTGGCTGAAACCAGAAAAGCCAGCCAATCGGTCATTGAAGCTTTCCATGGCCTTAAAGCACGCATTATTGTCCAGGAGTTCATAAAGGAAGCCAAGGGAGCGGATATCAGGGCTTTTGTAGTAAACAACAGGGTGGTAGGTGCCATGAAGCGACAGGGAGCAGATGGGGAATTTCGGTCTAATTTACACAGGGGAGGAAAAGCAGAAGTCATAAAACTGAGCCGACTGGAAAAAGCAGCCGCTTTAAATGCTGCCAAAGCGCTCGGCCTTTCAGTTGCTGGCGTGGACATGCTCCAATCTGACCGCGGTCCATTGATTTTAGAGGTAAACAGTTCTCCGGGGCTGGAAGGGATCGAAAAAGCTACAGGAATAAATATTGCCGGAAAAATCATTTCCTATATAGAAAGTGCAGTGGAGAAAAAAACCTTAAAAAGAAAAAACGAGCAGTAATGGATCCGATTCGCATAGGGACAAGGGGAAGCAAACTGGCGCTTTATCAGGCCCACCATGTAGCAGACTTATTGACAAGCAAGGGCATTTCATCTCAGATTGTCATCATTGAAACCAAAGGGGACAAGGTACTTGACGTGGCCATTTCAAAAATTGGCAGTAAAGGCGTATTTACCGAAGAATTAGAAAACCAGTTGGCGGAAGGTAAGATAGACATTGCCGTGCATAGTGCCAAAGATTTACCTTCGCGACTGCCCGAAGGATTTGAAATCATTGCTTTTACCGAAAGGGAAAAGGTGAATGATGTCATCATCAGTCACCAAAAAGAATTCCCGGAACTCAATAACCGGGAGAAACCATTGGTGCTTGGCACTTCTTCCACCAGAAGAATCGCTACTTTAAAGCATTATTATCCAAATGTAAAAACAACCGATATTCGGGGGAATTTGCAAACCAGAATTGCAAAAATGGAAAAAGGGGTCTGTGATGGTTTGCTATTGGCTTTTGCAGGGGTACATCGGATGGGGTATGACCACCTGATCCGAAAAGAATTGGACTTGAAGCAATTTATTCCGGCAGTGGGCCAGGGCAGTATAGGTATAGAAGCCCACCAACTCCTCCCCGCGGAAATTAAGGAATCCATTTCTCTGGCCGTTAACCATGTTCCTACAGCTGTCTGCCTGCGGGCGGAGCGGAGCTTTTTAAAGGTTTTGGAAGGTGGCTGCAGTATTCCTGCCTTTGCCCTGGCCCAATGGAAAGGGGACCTGGTGGAACTGAAGGGCGGGTTGATGTCACTGGATGGGAAAAACAGACTTTATGATCTCTTTATTGGTCCGGAACAAAATGCGGAAAGTTTGGGTCACCAACTTGCTGAAAGCATATTGACCATGGGAGGGGATCAGGTTTTAAAAGAAATCAAGAAAACGCTAAATGAATAGGTTGAAAATAATCCAATGGATAAGCTGTGTGGCCTACCTTAGCCTTTCCCTTTCCTGCGCCACGGAAAAGGATTACCTGGTGACCATAGACACCAAATTTGGGAAGATGTATGCCGTTTTGTATGATGAAACACCCCGGCATAAGGAAAATTTTATTGATCTGGCAAGTTCTGGAAGGTATGATTCTACTGAGTTTCACAGGATCATCGATGATTTTATGATCCAGGGAGGGGACGTATTTACCAGGGAGGGCTTACCGAAAGAAGAATGGTACACGCTGCCTGCGGAGTTTGACCCTTCCCTTATCCATGAAAGGGGAAGTATTGCCGCTGCCAGGCAGGGTGACAACCTGAATCCGGAACGGGAATCCAGTGGTTGTCAATTTTACATTGTGGAAGGCCGGGTATATGAAGAGCAGGAGCTAACTACCGATATGCGGAAGCTGCAAATGGCTTTTTCAAAATACATACAGCTGGACAGCAATATGGGATTAAGGGAAAAATACAGTAAACTTTACCAAAATCAGGAATTTGATAGTTTAAATGCCCTAATGCTTTCCAAAAAAGCAATGATGGAACAATTTTTTAACTTAAATTTGGGAAAAGACATCCGGGAAAATCAAGTCAGGGCATACACCAGTATAGGGGGAACCCCACATTTGGATGACACCTATACCGTATTTGGAAAAGTAATCAAGGGTCTTGATGTAATGGAAGCGATAGCGCAACTGGAAAAAGGACCGAATGACAAACCTGTTACACCCGTTTACATCAAAGTAAATGTTGAATTAGTGGCTAAGAAGAAAATATCTGAAGATTATGGATATCAATATCCTGAAGAGTGAAAAACCAAAAATATTAATTACAGGAGCCAACGGTCTGGTAGGACAAAAAATTGTCAAGAAAATTCTTATTGACGGGAAGTATGATGTCATAGCCACAGGAATAGGAATCTGCAGGTTACCAGGGGAATGGGAAGGATATGATTATGAGGAAATGGACATTACCCATTTCAAAGAGGTAATGGAGGTATTCCGCATCTATGCTCCGCAATACGTTATCCATGCAGCTTCTATGACAGATGTAGACAGATGCGAGGTAAGCAGACACAACTGTTACGAGCAAAATGTGAAAGCCACTCTAAATATAATTCAGGCTTCCACCCAATGCCAATCCCATCTGATCTTTATTTCAACTGATTTTATTTTTGATGGCAAAAATGGTCCTTATGATGAAGCAGACAAACCAAACCCTTTAAATTATTATGGCCAAACCAAACTGGAGACAGAAATAGCCATCCAAAAGTACCCTTACAAATGGGCTATAGTAAGGACCAATCTGGTATATGGCATTTCCCATGATATGAGCCGTTCCAATATCATTCTTTGGGTTAAAAAAGGATTGGAACAAGGTAAAACGCTTGAATTGGTAGACGATCAGTTCAGGACACCAACATTGGCAGAGGACCTGGCGGAAGGCTGCCTTCTCATTGTAGCCAAAAAGGCCAGTGGGATTTTTAATTTGTCCGGAGAGGAGTTACTTACTCCCTATGACATGGCCATAATAACGGCAGGTTTTTTCCATCTGGATGCCACAAAAATCAAAAAAACAGATTCCAGCCATTTTGGGCAGGTGGCTAACAGGCCCTTGCGAACCGGGCTAATCATTTCCAAAGCCAAAGAAATTCTGGGCTTTAGTCCAAAAAGTTTTGCCGAAGGAATTGGTATTATGGCAAAACAAATTAAATTAGCTGAATATAAAACCTGACTTCTTTTTTCTTTTTGTACATCACTCAACTCAATTAACTATATGCAAAAATCTATTAAAACACCCTCAAGAGGGCAATGGGGATCCTCATTTGGTTTTATTATGGCCGCTGGAGGATCGGCAGTGGGTTTAGGTAATATTTGGCGGTTCCCATATATAACAGGTCAAAATGGAGGTGGTGCATTTGTTTTTGTTTATGTGCTTTGCGTCTTATTGATAGGTCTTCCACTACTCCTGAATGAAATTGCATTGGGTAGAAAATCAGGCAGAAACCCGGTAGGAGCGATTAAAACAACAGGGGGAAGTAAATTCTGGCAATCAGCGGGTGTTTTGTGTGTCATGGTTTGCTTTGCTGTTTTGAGTTATTATTCTGTCATTGCGGGATGGACCATAGGTTATATTTTTACTGAATTGATCAATATACCGATCGACTTTGAAGATTTTGTCCAAACACCCTTATACGTCATTCCCCTGTGCATGATCTTTATACTCATGACCATCATGGTGGTATTGGGAGGCATTTCCGGTGGTATTGAAAAAGCTGCCAAATTTTTGATGCCCGTTTTGTTTCTCATTATCATTCTCATTGCAGCCAGGGCCGTAACCTTGCCCGGAGCAAGTGCGGGTATAGAATATTACCTTTCTCCGGATTTTTCCAAAATCAACGGAAAAGTAATCCTTTCAGCCCTTGGACAGGCTTTCTTTAGTTTATCTGTTGGTTGGGGCTTAATGATAACCTTTGGTTCCTATTTGCCCAAAAATAACAATGTAATCCGTTCATCCGGATGGATAGCCGGTATGGACAGTATGGTGGCCTTAATGGGTGGTTTGATGATTTTTCCGGCCCTCTTTGCCCTTTTGCCAGGAGTGAGTCCAGACGAAGGTCCCGCTCTTGTATTCAATGTTCTTCCCAGGGTTTTTGATCAAATCGAACCTTTTGGAAATATCATAGGAGGCATGTTCTTTCTTCTATTGCTCGTAGCGGCCCTCACATCGAGCATTTCCATGCTGGAAGTACCTGTAGCCTATTTTATTGATGAAAGAAAATGGTCCAGAAAAAAAGCCGCATGGACCATAGGTATTGCCGCCATGATCCTAAGCATACCCTCATCCCTAGCTGCAGTACAGGGCAATTTCTTTAACAAAATGGGTTTCAACTTCTTTGGAAAACAAATTTCAGGCTTCTTCGATTTAATGGATTTTTTCTTCGGGACGCTAGCCATTGTGGTCATCTGTCTGATGCTAAGCCTATATACCGGCTGGATAAAAAATGTCAAAGAATACGCAGGAGAGTTATCCATGGGTTCAGCTTCGTTTGAAGGCTTCCCAAAAAAGGCATGGATCTTTTTTATCAAGTGGATATGCCCCATCGTCATCATTCTTGTATTGTTAAACATGGTAGGTGTTTTTGGAGAACCGGGAGAAGGTGGCTAAGATTATTTGGCGGAGGAAAATGCATAAAAAAATGGCAATCCCAGAAGGGATTGCCATTTTTTATTTTCCTTAGAAAATCTGTGAATTTACTTTACCAGGACCTGGGATAATCCATGTTAGTATCAGAATCGCCATCTGTTGAAGAATCGGTATACGTCTTTGTTTTGGGCTGGGATATGGGCTTCACCGGCACCTCCTTGTTCCTCTTCGTAGTGGAGCGATCATCTAACATGGAGTAAAGCTCCTCTCTGCTTACCGAATTGATTTTGCTTGATTTGGAAGCTTCCTCAACTTCTTTGGGTGCCAATACCTGAATACCACTATTGATTTGGGCTCCCTTGTGGATAAAAATGGAACTGGTTTTGATATTACCTGAAACCTTTGCATTGGCATAAATGGTCGTTTCTCCTTTAATGAACAAGTCACCAACAACTTCTCCGCTAATGCTGATTTCTTCTGCAATGATATCGCCGGTAATAGAGGCCTTTTCTCCCACCACTACTCTTTTATCGGTCCGAATACTGCCTACCAATATTCCGTCCGCACGTATATCACTTTTAGAGATGATGTCTCCTGTAAGTTCAAATCCAAGTGACAAAACCGTCACTTTTCCCACATTTGGTTCTTCGTTTTGTTGCTTGTTGGATCCAAATTTCATCTGATTATATTTTGATTTTCAAAGGTCATATTTTATCCCTTCTGAAGGTTCCCGACTTTCTGGATAATCTCCTATGATGGACTTCATCCATTTGTGTGTCGGCTGAGCCATTTTTGATTTTATATGACTAATCTTCTTTTTCTTGTTTGAATGTAGTAAGGATAGTTGAGCTGTTTCCCAGGTCCAACCCAACAGCCTTATCCTTAGCCCCTCCACCTATGGCCAAACTATTATAGCAATAACCTATCGAAGCCATTTGTTCTGGAGAATCTGGAACATGCACATTTAATAACCCATCAAATTCATCCCTGAAAAGATTTACCAACTCCACATAATTGGCCCCACCTCCGGCCAAATAGAGATCTGCGGATTTAGAAAAATCACTATCGGAGAAAGCTTTTCTTATGGATGGGGAAATCACGTCATTGTAATATTGGGTGATCACCTGCTTGCGCAATTCTCTTAAGTCTAAACGTTTTCTGTTTAATATAATTGTACCCTCACTAAAGTATTGATCGATCTGATGTTCGGTTTTCAGATCAAGGTAATTGTCCTTCTGAAGCTCTCTGGTAATCAGATTAATGGCATACCGCAGTCCAAAGGTGGACACACTTGACCTTTGTACCAAGCCTCCTTCTGTGCTCAAAATGGCTTCCATAGTACCATAGCCCAGACTTATCATAAAGAAATTTTTTGGTGCATCACTGTACATTTGCCTTACAGCCATACTGCAACCCACCACTTCGGGAATTACTGCTACCCTGTCTACTTCAACAGCCATTTTTTTTCTGCCCCCTCCACCGAAGGTCTGGGTATCATATTCAATTATGTGTTCATTTTCCAACAACCGATATGCATTTTCCTTAAAAACCTGAAAAGTGGAAAATGGAAAACCTGTAGTCACTGTAATGGGACTACCCAACTTCTGGGAGGCCAAAAGAAGTCCGGCTTTCAAAAAGATTTTGTAATCAATTTCTTCAGGTGAACTATTGATGTTTCTGTGAGGCGATGTACCTTCAGACAATGCCAAGTCCCCAACCAAATAACCAATATTGTCATGGTAAATTTTAAGTCCCGAGACCAAATCCTTTGCCACGTTCCTGAGCTCAAGATTACTGCTTTCCAATACACTGGGGTACTTTATTACTTCTATCATGGAATTTTTATTTGCTTTTATCTTTTATAAAACAATTTACCAAGTCCTTTTTCTTAAATATAAGATTAAAAACTATCAAGACCTTAGAAAGTTAAACAAACCATTTCTTTGAAATTTAGGCTTCTTACAAACTTAATTATTTTTCATCAATATATTAAGGAAGCAGGTGACTAACCTTCAGTATAAAGACAAATTAAAGGAACCTTTGCGAAATAACAAGCTACTGCGGCAAGTTTATGCCCATAATTTTGTATTTGATATAAAATCAAGCAATTTTGTATTCTGTCAATAAAAAATTTCAATACCATCTCGGTATCCTGATCGTTTCAAAGCTGGTTTATTTCATGCTGCAACTCAAATTAAAAGGATCCACCATGAAAAAGGTGCTCAAAAATAACCTTATTTTAATGATTTTCCTGTTGGCTTTCGTCCAAACACATGCACAGGAATTTTCTATTGGACCCAAAATCGGTATATCTCAGGGGAATATTTCCGTTAATGGGACAGACTTTACCAAAGGCAATGAAAAACTGGGGTATCATGCGGGTTTATTTGCCAGGCTGGGTGGAAACCGTATTTATATCCAACCCGAAGTGCTATACACCAATACAGGGGGCGAATTTCAAAATTCACAGGGAAACAACACGGTTACCTATACCGCCAGTTTCGATAGAATTGATATCCCTCTGATGGGCGGATTTAAAATCGCCCGGGTTTTCAGGGTTCAGGCCGGCCCAGTGGCCACATTTATCATTGACAGTGAGTTTAGCTCAGGCAATGCTCCCGGTAGCTTTGATCCGGATTATAACAGCACCACTTTAGGCTACCAGGCAGGTATTGGATTAGATATTGCCAATATGATTTTAGATTTTAAATATGAAGGGGCTTTGGGCAAACATGCAGAGTCAATTGCAGGTTTCGCCACAGATCAAAGGCAAAATCAATTGATGCTTTCATTGGGTATTCGTCTTTTTTGAAAGTCATACGAAATCCCACTTAATGTGGAGACTTACCCACCTGATCTAAAAATATCCTGGGTTTTTGATTCAGTTTCTTAAACTGGCTGGGCGTTAAACCCGTTACTTTCTTAAATTGAGCAGAAAAGTGCTGTACGCTACTGTAATCAAGACTCCAGGCGATTTCGCTGATATTCATTGATTCGTAACTCAGCCATTCCTTTGCCTTTTCAATTTTTAAGCCGATAAAATATTGCTCGATGGACATTCCTTCCATACTGCTGAAAAGATGACTCAACCTGCTGTAGGGTAGACCTGTTTTACTGGACAGCAAGTCTGAAAGCGGTGCCTCACCTTTCATGTCACCCCCCTCCAACAGCTGAATTAAGGTAAGCTTCGTCATTTCTACCCAAACTGTTTCCCTGGACCTGGCCAAAGAAAATCCCAAAGCCGTAAGCTTTTCCTCAAAGTCTCTTAAAAATGATTCATCAGGCCTTTGCTCAAACAGCACCTGACCGAGTTCAACCCGCTCAAAATCCACCATCATGGATTTGAGAACCTCCTGTACAGCCATGATACATCTTGGGCATACCATGTTTTTGATCCCGACTTTATGCATGGTATTCAAACAAGGTAAAGGGAAAATAAATTTCATAGTTAAAAAAACGGATCAGTCCCCCATTGCCTGTTTGTATTTTCCCTGGCATTGATCCTAAATATTTAAGAGTTGGACAAAATTACCTGAAAGACCGCATGAACCTTCCCCGAAAACCCTTTTTACGGCTCTTTTATGAGGGAAAAAGATGTGGCAACCCCTTCTTAACATGGGCTTACCTGGCCCGTCTCATTTTGAGTCTTCTGATGACATTCATGTGAATTAGTTGTAATTCAATGGATTGAAAAACCCCTTGTAACCCGGGTTTTTAATTCTCCAGCTGTCAAAGTTTGAGAAGACTATATTTCCCTGAAATTAGGTCAGAGGCAAGAAAAACATTCCGTTGCAAAACCAATTGATTTTAAATGGAATTATCCATAAAACGGACTGGCTTTCCGATTTCAGGATCTCATAAAAAAAATAGGCTGCCCGAAGGCAACCTATTTGCATTGTTGGTGGCTAAATTTATATTATAGTGCGGAAATATAATTTCCAAATCCGCTTTTATCAGATACCTTGAAGCTGATGTTCTCCAACGATCCTATTTTTTCAAACTTGAATTTTTTGCCGAAAGTATCACCTGAAATTGCTTCTTCGAAAATCAATTTTCCCTTTTCGAAAATCTCAAGTTTCTTTTCGGTACCATCCAGGTTTTTCAAAACAAATGCGAGGGTTTGGTTATCCAGAACCTGCACTTTTGCAAAATAGGTTTTTTCGACACTTTTAGGACCTAAGTAAACTTCAAAATCTTCCAGTTTCCCTGCCTCAGCAGCAAAAACCTCAACCTGATAGTTGCCCAAATCCAACTTGTTCAAATCATAATTTTTGAAAAAAACCTTTTCGGCTTCAATGATATCCCTGAAAATCACCCTGTTGTCTTCATTTTTGAATGCCACAGTGATTCTTCCCTCGGGAATTCCCATGTATTTCAACTGGAATTTGTTTTCACCTACCTTTTCAAGGGTAACGATAGGGTTTTCAACAGGTGCTGTAGCGAATACCGCCGTGCTTAAAGAAAAAACGAGTAATGTTACAATAATTAATCTCATGGTAATAAATTTTTAAAGGTTTAGACACTTTTAAAACCTCTTCCCGGGAACCTCCCGAAAAATTTTTGTTTGAGGCTAATTATTTTGGGCGGGTAATTGAATTACTTACGTAAGTATGACACAAATGTAACAGAGAGGATTATACATTGCAAATATATCAATGAAAATATGTAAAAATTAACTATTAATTAATATAAATAGTTAAATATTATGTATTCCTAAATTTAAAAGTAGTGTATGTATGGAACAAAAAATAAGAAACAGGGTGATTTTTTCACTTTAAATACAGGAATAAACAAAATAAAATTTTTTTTAAGGGTAAAAATTGCCCGAAAATAAAATAATATTAAAATAAAAACAGGGACAGCATCTTATTTAATCTAATTCATTGAAATTCAGTTTATAAAAAATATTGTACTCCCTTTCCACCTCGGGCTCGAGATTATCATTAACATAAATAAAACCGTTTTCATCTGCAAAATCCAGTGCCCCATGCACTGGTAATCCATCCAAAACCCCAATTTGTTCTCCGTTGTCCACGACCATATAATAGGGTTTTGCAAAAGCCTCCAAGGCCTCTTTAAATTCCGGTAAATTGTAGTATTGCTCTGATTTGGACCTCAGCTGGGTAATGAGATCAACAGGTATTTTTGTCTTGAACTCAACCAGTAACCGCTCACCGACATACCTGACATAGGTAAAATTGGGATAATCTGAGTAACCTTCCACCTCCTGTCCCCTTTCCGGAAGTCCTTCGGGTAGAAAGCGATGGGACAATTCCACTACCTTTTTCAATTCAGGATATGCTTTGGAAAAATCGTATATAAAAAGTTGATTGCCAATTGCCGGTAAAATGGCCATTTCATGCAGATGGCGGTGATAAGCCACAATGGGTTGGCTTTGCCCGACAAAATCTCCCATCTTTCGGGGAGTCCATTCCTCAGGGTAGGTTTCCAAAAGGTCCAATTGTCCGTTTTCTACGGCATAGGCAAAGACTGTTTTAACCTTTTCATAATATTCCGGCGTTTGAATTTTATCCTTTTCGATGGTTTTGGGATCAAATAAATTTTGCTCCTGCCCAATAATAATCCCTTTTCCCGATTTAGTAAAACTTCGGAAAAAAGTACGATAACTATAAATGGACATGGCGTAAATATCCAATTGAATGGGTTCCAGCAATTTCACCTTCTTTCCTTTCATGTCAAAAATGTGGTAGCCGTTGAAAATTCCCTGGGCCACCCAACGGTCCTGGTCCAAAAATCCATATCCAATCGCTCCATTGGCCCCCACCCCATCCGGGCCTTCATTCAGGATGTCATATTCCTTTAATACAAGGCCTTTATCGTTTACCAGATAAGGCTTTCTGCTCCTGGTCCCCCGCATCAGAAAATGACCCGTGCTCTCCAGGTAATCATCAATGACCAGGGGACTGAGTTCGTCTACCATGATGCTGTCTACCAGACCCAAAGTCAGTTTTGTCATTGGCCCAGATTCTTTCTGATTTTCAGACCTCTTGCATGCATTGCAAAAGAAAAACAATAAAAGGGCGTAAATGCATTTGTTCATAAAAACCTGGTATTAATCATTTTTGGTATTTTTTGGTGCAGACTGCTTTTTCCACAAGAAAACAGGTAAAGCCAGGAAAACACCTACCATGCTAAAAAGAAGGCCTCCAATGGTACCAATGGCCAAAGAAAACCAAAAAATTTCATTCTGCCCCTCCATGACAAAAGGGATCAGACCAAAACAGGTAGACAATACGGTCAATAAAATTGGGGTCGCCTTCCCGGCTACTGCTTTTAACACATTTCTGTTATACTTTCCTACCGTCCTGTTATTTAAATCATTGACTATAAAAATAGCTGCATTGACCGCCAATCCCCCCAACATCACAAAGGCAGCATAGCCCCCCTGATCAAAATAAAAATCAAATACCGAAAAAATTAGGAACAAGCCTATGAAAGAAATGGGTATGATGAAAATTATAAAGAGGGGTTGCTTGAAATTTTCAAACAATATGGAACAGATAAAGAAGATTCCCAAAACCAGCACCAGGAGCAAACCATATTGTCTTTTGGCCTGATCGTAGTTCCAGGTATAGGTCTGCCGGCTCGCGGAATAACCTATAGGCATACTGGCCTTCATTTCTTCCAACACTTCATCCAGGTATTCCCCGCCAAATTTGGCGGAGCCCATGTAATCAAAGGAAACCAGACGAATGTATTGCCGGTCTTCTTTATGCAGGGCATTGGTGGTAGTCTCTTTTTGGAGGGAACCAAAGCCTGAAACTTTAAAGATCCTGTCTTCCCCTGTGATAAGGCTGCTATTTTCCAAATCGTACCTGGAAAAACTGTCAGATTGTTTTTCTCTCACTACCAGGCCATATTGCGCTGAAGCCACCTCCAAAAACAAAGAAGGCTGTTCGTGTCTGGACATGTCATTGAGGGCATTCACCAGCTCATACTGATTTGCCCCGGCCATGGCGAGCCGCTGCTGGTCCAGCCTCAGGACATACTCCTCTGTTTTCTGCTCGCCATAACTCAGTCTTTCATTGGTGTTCACTTCCTGTATCCGGCGATGAGACAATAGCTTTTCTGCCAGAATTTCGGCTTGTTTTTCCAACTCCGTAAAGTTGTACCCTCTCAATTCGGCCCGAAATGAAGGAATCCCTTCCCCGCCGGGACCGGTATAAAAGCCCTGCCCTACCCCATAAATATTCCATCGTACCCCGCTCCAGTCGGTGGATTTCATGGCCAGTCTCCCTTTGAGCCTGTAGGGGAGGGCAGAGGTTTCGTGGGCTTCTTTAAAGGTAATCTCTATCCTGGCACTTTGCCCCGAATTGACGCTAGTCACAAACTTATCTATCCCCTCCACTCCTTTGAGGTAGTCTTCAAATTCTCTGATTATAAAATCCATCTGATCCAGGGTGTTGCCAAAGGGCAAACTGGCATTGACTATCAAACGTGTCCTTTCGGCTTCCCTGTAGGCCGATTTTTCAAACACACCCCGCACAAACATCCTCAGTGTACCACCCAATGCCTTGTCCACATAGGGCCGTATTTCTTCCTGATATACCGTGCTTCCCACAGAATTGTTGTACCATTCCTTATCTTCCCATTTTGCGGGAAGATAAAAAATGGGCAATCCAAAAAGGAGCAACAATGCCGTGATGAAGGCCTTCCTGTACCTGGCAAAAAATGAAATGGAACGAGAAAACACATCGAATGCCCTGACCCTTTTCCTCAAACTGGAAATGGTAAGTCTCCTGCCCCGGGCCCGGGCCCTTCCAAAAAGCAAATCATAGATGGCCGGCGTAAACAGCAAGGCCACCAACAGGGAATTGCCCAGCATCACCGCCACGACAATAGAAAATTCACCTAAATTTTTACGGTCCTCTTCTGGCAACAAAAACACCATCAACAAAGCTGCAATGGTCGTCAGCGAGGCTGCCAGCAATGCCAAAAAGACCTTTCTGTTTTTATGTTTGTGCAAATGGTCGATCATGATAATGGCATTGTCTACGATCAAACCAAATGAAATGGTCAACCCGGCCAGTGAATACAGGTGTATGTCGACTTCAAGCAGGTAAAGCATGATGACGGTGAGACTAACATTCACCAAAATACCCAGGAATAAGGTAAGCAGATAGCGCAGATTTCTGTTGATCAGAAAGATAAATACAATCAATATCAATATGGATAGCCCCGATCTTTTATAGATTTTTTGGAGTTCCTTTTCCAGGAAAGAGGTATTGTCAAATTCCAGCCTCACATCCATGCCTTCGGGAAATAAGGCACTGGCAGTATTTACCTTGTCCTTGATGTTTTGGGCCAACAACACCTTGTTTACTCCATCCCGGCTGTAAATGGTCAGGTTTACGGAATTGTTGCCATTGATTCTGTAGTATCGCTGTGGAGCCGCTTCTTCCATGGTCAGGGTAGCTACGTCTTTAAGGAAAATATCCTTACCCTCAATCCTGCCTATAAGCAGGTTTTCCAGGGCCTCCAGGGAATGAAGGGAACGGTCAATTTCCAGAAAAAGCGATTCACCGGACACATTCATGGCCAGGCCCGGGTAATTTTTACCAAAGGAATTCCGCAATTTATTCTCCAAAAAGGACCTGGAAAACTGAAATGCCTGAAGTTTTTGAATATCATAGGTTACGAAAAGGTACAGTTCATTGGCCCCCCTTACCTCCATTTCCTCAATCGCCTCAATACTGTTCAGGGAGGCTACCAATACATCCTCCGTAATTTTTTTAATTTCAAAAGAGGCGAAAGGGCCATTGATACTAAACGTAAGGATGGGGCTTTTTTCCTGGATGCTCCTTTGCGAGGACTGGGTGATCACAGGGTAGCTGACTTTACTGTCCATGGAGGGATATACCTGCCGGATCAATGCCGCCACCTCAAATTTCTTGTACTCCATATCCGTGTGCTTGTCAAATCTAAGCTGAATGGATCCCTGGTTATAGTTGGAGACAGATGTTGTCTTTTTTAGCTCAGAAATTTGAGATATTGCCCCTTCCAATGGAGAAGTGGCGAGTTTTTCCACCAACTCCGGAGAGGCACTTCTTACCGAAAAGCTGATATTCAAAACCGGCTCCTTTTCTCTTGGATTGAGGTCCACCGACAATTCCGGCAGTAAGGCGAAGCCTATGATGGAGACTACGAAAAAGGCGATGACCAGACGAAAGGGTGTCATGTTTTAAGGGTTAAATATGAAGTATCAGCCTTATGCATGGTTGTATATTTTATTGGATCTCATAGAAATAAAAGGCCACATGGTCCAATTCTTCTTCCACCTTGTAAATCAAACATCAGAAATTCCGACCTGTCCGGTTTAATATCCATGATATTGAGTTCTCCCAGGTAATCGATTACCAAACTGTCCGTGATCACAAATTGGGGTATAAAGTCATCGCCTGATTTATTTTCATGGCCGCTATTGCTACAGGAAAGGCTCAAACCGATCAGCAAAACCATTAGGGCAGGTTGGAAACGGCTTTTGGAAAGCATATTCAAAATTTGAATATTTAGTTGATCTTTTTATCTAGAACTCAATAAAACTAAAAAAATAATTTTTAAAACAAAAATATTTTGCAACTTTTAACTTGAAATGAAAAAAGGGCAGCTTTCCTTCCGGACCGCTACCCTTTTAATATTCTTTGGGATGCTATTGACTACACCCTATTTGGCATAATTCACAGACCGCATCTCGCGGATCACCGTGATTTTAATTTGTCCGGGATATTGCATTTCTTTTTCTATTTTTTGAGATATCTCGAAAGAGAGGCGACCGGCAGTTGTATCATCCACATTATCCGCATCTACCAAAACCCGCAACTCCCTGCCCGCCTGCATGGCAAAACATTTGTTGACCCCATCAAAGCTCAGGGCCAGGTCTTCCAGGTCTTTGAGCCTTTTGATGTAGCTGTCCATGATCTCTCTTCGGGCCCCTGGCCTGGAACCGGAGATGGCATCACAGGCCTGCACAATGGGTGAAAGCATGGAGGTCATTTCTATCTCATCATGGTGGGCTCCGATGGCATTGATGACCTCGGGATGCTCTTTGTACTTTTTGGCCAGCTCCATTCCTAAAATGGCATGTGGCAATTCGGCTTCTTCGGGATACACTTTCCCGATATCATGCAGCAATCCGGCTCTTTTGGCCAGCTTGGCATTGATGCCCATTTCTGCAGCCATGGTAGCACAGAGCTTGGCCACTTCCCTTGAGTGTTGCAAGAGGTTCTGTCCATAGGAGGAACGAAAACGCATCCTGCCTACCATTTTGATCAATTCCGGATGCAGGCCATGGATGCCCAGGTCAATACAGGTTCTTTCTCCGATCTCTATGATCTCCTCATCAATATTTTTTTCCGTTTTGGCCACCACTTCTTCTATACGGGCAGGGTGGATCCTGCCATCTTGAACCAACCTGTGCAAGGACAAGCGGGCTATTTCCCTGCGAACCGGATCAAAACCGGAAATGATAATGGCTTCCGGGGTATCATCCACTACAATTTCAATACCTGTGGCCGCTTCCAGGGCACGGATATTCCTTCCTTCCCGACCAATTATCTTTCCTTTGACGTCATCGCTTTCAATATTGAATACGGAAACACAATTTTCAATCGCGTGTTCTGTTGCTGTACGCTGTATGGTATCCAAAACAATTTTCTTGGCCTGCTTGGTGGCACTCAGCTTTGCCTGGTCCAGAATATCCTTGATATGCGAAGAGGCTTTGGTAGTTGCTTCATCCTTGAGCATTTCTATCAACTGATCCCTGGCTTCTTCACGGGTGAGCAAGGCCACTTTTTCCAGGTCGGTAATCCGCTGCTGGGTTACCTTATCCAACTCGTCCTTCCTAACCTGAACAGCATGCAATTGGGCACTTAAATTTTCCTTTTTGCTGTCCAGTTCGGCTTCTTTGCGCTTGAGCTGTTCCATCTCCTTGGACAAAACCTGCTCCCTCTGCTTGAGTTTGTTTTCGTTGGTAATGAGGATGTTTTTCTTTTTACCAACCTCGTCTTCGAATTCGGATTTGAGTCGAATATACTTCTCCTTGGCCTCCAGTATTTTATCCTTCTTAAGCCCTTCTGCTGTAATTTCGGCTTCCCTTATAATGCTTTTGGCTTTTTCCCTGGCTTCAGCTTCTAACTTTTTGCTGTTATTTTTGATAAACAGCCCTGCGAGTAAAGCTCCAAGCAAAATGCCCACAGCCCCTGATAAAATGATGTATATTGGTATTCCCATAGATATATTTGAGTTTATCTACCGGAAAAAAACATCGTCCACTGTGATGGGTTAAAAGCGGCTATAATTATTAAAGTATGGCTTCAAGGCGTTGGTTTACCTGCAGGATCACATTTTTAACCTGCTCGCTGCCCTCGGTATGATCTTCATTTAACTCCATGGATTCTACCATGCAATCAAAAGCCACCATGGCCAGCAGGTCCTGTCGGTCCTCTAGTCCAAACTCTTCCCTATACTTTTTAATTTTATCGTTAATTAATTTTCCAACCCGCCTGATTCTGGCCTCCTCATCGGCCTTCACTTTCATAGGATATTCCCTATCTCCTATTTTTATTCTGATCGAAAGTGTTTCCATATTTATTCAGACAGGTAAGTAATAATTTTATCGATTTCCTTTATATAGTCATCAATTCTTCCCTTCAATTCAGCAGACGCTTTATTTTCTACCGGTATGTTTCTTACAATTTTACTAATTTTAATTTGATTTTTAAAATCCTCCAATGCTTCTTCCTGATCTGATAGTTTTTTTTGGTACTCCAAAAGTTGATTTTTAAGGGCAGTATTTTCCTCTTCAAGCCTGCTGAACTTCTGTTCAACCTGCTCAGACAACCTTTCCAACCTATGAAGCTCATCGAAAACCCTCATTTTATTTTCTGATCAAAGCACCGGTATTATTTTCAAACATGGCCATTAATTTATTCATGGTTTTATCTATTACTTTATCTGTTAAGGTCTGTTGGTCATCCTGCAGATAAAAACTCAAGGTATAGGCCTTTTTACCTTTTTCCACTTTATCTCCCCTATAAACATCAAATACATTGATCCGTTTAAGTAACTTCCCGCCTGCCTTGAAGGACAATTGACGCAATTGATCAAAACTTACTGCCTCATCAATGACCAAAGACAAATCTCTTCTGACTTCCGGAAATTTTGAAATTTCCTGGAATTTCTCCCTGCTTCTGGCAAGTTTGGCCAACACGTTCCAGTTCAATTCGGCAAAATAAACCTCCTGCTTCACTTCAACCATTTTGCTCAGGGCACCTTCCAGCAATCCTATTCTTCCGAACTCCTGTTGCTCTGCTTTCAATACAAGACCAAAAGCATAGGGAGCTTCCTCAACCACATCTAGCTCCGTTTGAGGGATGTTTAGCTTGGTCAATAAGGCTTCTACTATGGCATATAAGTCCGAAAAACCTACCGGTCTTACCGCCTCAATCCAGTTTTCATGCCTGGAATTTCCAGTCATAAAAAGAGACAACATTTTCATCTCTCTGTACCCCTCCTTCTTTCTCGAATAAACGGATCCAAATTCAAAAAATTTTAAATCCTTTTGTCTCCTGTTGATATTGTGCGCCAAAACTTCCAGCCCGGTAAACAGTAAGGATTGCCTCAAAACACCCAAGTCCTCGCTCAACTTATTCAATATCACCACATCTTCCCTGGAATCCAGGAAGGAGGACTTTTCCGAGTAAGACGATTTCGTGAGTGAATTGGTGATTATCTCACTGTACCCCATTCCTGCCAGCATTTCCGAAACCCTGTATTGCAATTTGTTCAAGTCCTTCTCAGGATGTTCTGCTAAAAAGTCAGACTGATAATTTTCTTCAAGAGGGATGGCCTCAAATCCGTAGATCCGGAGTATTTCTTCGATGATGTCTGCTTCCCTTGTTACGTCTACCCGGTAAGGCTTAACCAATGCCACAAATCCCTCGGCTGTTTCACTACTCACCTGGATATCCAGGGATTCCAGGATTTTTTTGATTTCACGGCTGTCAATTGCCTTACCGATTAACCTGTCGATATGCCTGAATTTTACCGGAACCTGAAAGTCGGCTACAGGCTCGGGATAAAGGTCCGTAATTCCGGAACTGATGACTCCGCCTGCCAGTTCTTTGATCAGCATGGCTGCCCTTTTCAGTGCAAAGACCGGCATGTTGGGATCTGTGCCACGTTCGAAGCGAAAAGAGGCATCTGTTTTGATCCCGTGGTGTTGTGCCCCTTTACGGATAATATCGGCACCGAAACAGGCACTTTCCAGGAAAATTGAGCTGGTGGTTTCACTCACCCCGGAATCCAGTCCTCCCAGGACACCTGCCATGCACAGCCCTTCTTCCCGGTCACAGATCATCAATTCCTCTCCGGTCAGCTTTCGTTCTTTTCCCTCCAGGGTGATGAATTTTGTTCCGGAAGGTAATTTCTTTACCTGTATTTCTTCTCCCTTAATTTTATCCGCATCAAAAGCATGTAAGGGCTGGCCCAGGTCATGCAAAATAAAATTGGTCACATCCACCACATTGTTGATAGGATCCAGGTCC
Source organism: Cyclobacterium plantarum (assembly GCF_011290685.1). Taxonomy (GTDB): domain Bacteria; phylum Bacteroidota; class Bacteroidia; order Cytophagales; family Cyclobacteriaceae; genus Cyclobacterium; species Cyclobacterium plantarum. The sequence goes on along the minus strand of NZ_JAANYN010000001.1, from coordinate 383,253 downwards.
AGGGCTTTCAGATAATCCTGCAGCCACTTGGGAGAGGGCCCAATTTTCAAACCGCTAATGGTTAACCCGGCGTACCGGGGACAGTCTCCGCTATCGGCCACGGATACACTGATGGTTCGCTCTTCATGGTCCACTTTAAAGTCACTGACATCTGGTAAAACCAATACTTTGCCCAACAAAGCCTTTAAATCCCTGGCCACGCCCAAATGGGAAGCTGCGTCGGCCCGGTTAGGGGTGAGTCCGATTTCCAGCACATCTGTGGTATTTATGTCAAATAATTTAACAACTGGGCTTCCGTTGGGTAAATCAGTCTCCAAAACCAGAATACCTTCATGGCTGCTACCCAGCCCCAATTCATCCTCAGCGCAAATCATCCCCTGAGAAACTTCTCCCCTGATTTTGGCCTTTTTGATTTCAAATGGCTTGCCATCATTTGTGTAAAGGCTTGTTCCTACAGTAGCCACAGGCACTTTTTGTCCTTTGGCCACATTGGGAGCGCCGCATACTATGGGCACAATTTCCTCACCAATATCCACCTCTGTCAGGCTAAGTTTATCCGCATTTGGGTGGGGCTCACAACTGACAACTTCCCCAACGACCACCCCCTTAAGACTTCCTTTTATGGATTCATAGGTCGTCATTCCTTCCACTTCCAATCCGGAAGCTGTCAATAAATGGGCAATTTCCTCAGAAGAATGATCAAAAGGAATATAATCTTTAAGACGGTTGATCGAAATTTTCATTATTATGATTTTGACTTAAATACAAATTTACGATAATTGGCCTCTACTGAAAGGTTATTTATCGTAATTTTTCTCCCCCGCCTTGATGGGAATTTCAAGAATATTTTCCCGAGGCGGAATAGGGCAGGCAAAATCAGGGTTGTATGCGCAATAGGGATTAAAAGCCAGGTTGAAGTCAATGGTAATGGAAGATTGCCCATCTTGCCTGAGGTTTAAATACCGACCTCCTCCATAAGTTTCTTCCCCGCTGGTTTCATCCGCAAAAGCAAGAAAAAAATTCCGCAGATCCGTTTCATCCTCGGCTTGAAGCAACAACAACTTTACTGGTTTTTCCGCCAACTCAAATTCTGCAAAAGAATGCCTGATATAGCGCTCTATAGATCCATCTGTCATGGGAATCTCCAGAATTCTTTTATTTGCGACAGGCACCATCCTTGCCCGCACTTTATATGATGGATCAATGGGATAAAAATCCAGGGAGTCCAGCTCTTGTTTCTGGTCCTCCTTGAGAGGCGACTCCATGTTGAACTTCAAAAACTTAAATTGTCGTTCTCTTTCCGCTTCTATGGTCTCCTGATACAATTCGGGGTTTTCCGTACCTGTAAAGGTATAAATCAGGGAAATTCCTATCACCAGGGCCACTAAAGTCCAAAATATGCTGTTTTTATTCATTTTCATTTAAATCATGCCTTCATCTGCAAAGCTAAAATAGCCAACATCTGTGAAAATAACATGATCTAATACAGGAAGCTCCAAATTTTGACCCACCAGGCACAATTTTTTGGTAAGGTTGAGATCCGCTGTAGACGGCTTAAGGCTTCCTGAAGGGTGATTGTGTACCAATATTATCGCATTGGCAAGGTATTCCATTCCATATTTAAAAATCAATTTGGGATCGGCAATGGTAGCCGAAGTGCCGCCCTGGCTGATCAATTGCTTTTTGATGACCAGATTACTGCGGTTTAAAAATAGGGCATAAAAAAATTCGACAGATTCGTCCTGCAATTCCTGACGCATTAACTGATACACATCTGCCGAAGAGTTGATTTTGGTTTTTTTCTGGGGTTCAGCTACCTTTCGCCTTCTTCCCAATTCCAGAGCACTAACGATGCTTATGGCTTTTGCCTCTCCTATGCCTTTGAATTTTTTTAAATCATTGACAGAGAGTTTGGCAAGTTGGGCCAGGTCATTGCCTACGCTCTTCAGGATGATCCTGGACAGGTCCACAGCACTGAGGTACCGGGTACCGGACCCAATTAAAATGGCAATCAGTTCCGCATCCGTTAAATGGGACTTGCCCCTGAGTAATAATTTTTCCCTTGGCCGGTCTTCTTCTGCCAGTGCAGAAATGCGTATTGATCGATAATCTTCCATGGTAAAAAATCAATGCTGACACAAAACAAGCACCCTGGCCAAACCAATGCGCCACCAAACCCTACTACATTATCGTTGATTTCAGCGGAGTACCCACTAAAAATATAAAAAATTAGACATAAAAAAAACCCTGCTTCTCAATGCAGGGTTTTTTTTATGTTTTGAATTGACCGGTTTACGAAAGGGTATTTACGAATTTGGTCAATTTTGACTTTTTATTGGCTGCATTATTTTTGTGAATCACATTTTTCTTGGCCAGCCTGTCGATCATGGAAGTGACTTGTTTCAACAGTTCCTGTGCCTCAGACTTGTCCTCCGTGTTTTTCAATCTTTTGATAAAGGTCCTGGTAGTTTTGGCCTGGTACCTGTTCCTCAACCTTTTGGCTTCATTTGCACGAATTCTCTTTAAAGCCGATTTGTGATTTGCCATATGTTTTTATGATTAACTTTTTCTTGTTCTTTTATGGATCGCAAATTTAACTGTTTAATTTTTAATTGCAAAACAATTGCCCAAATATACCCTGAAATCTGCTAACCTTTCCACTTTTGTTGATAATCAGCAGCTTGTTTAGCTCCAACGCTTAAAATCTGAAAGGTTTTTCTCTCCCCATGAACCAATGATACAAACGTACGTCATCTTTTAGTTTATCTTAAATCATGATTTTAATTTTCTCTATAATTTATTAAATTATACATTCATTTATACTTGTATTTACCCATGCGGATGGTCTTTTTGATGGTGGTCCTACAAATTACCAGCCTGAACCAGGTTTCGGGCTGGGGCTTTTATGCGCACAGATTGATCAACCGCCAGGCCGTTTTTTCACTCCCCCCGGAACTGATGGTATGCTTTAAACCCCACATCCGGTTTATTAGTGAAAAAGCAGTAAATCCAGACCGGAGGAGGTATGCCGTAAAAAGAGAAGCCGAAAAACACTTCATTGACCTGGATGTTTACGGGGATAGCGCTTTGGTATTATTGCCAATCTTCTGGTCCGATGCGGTCAAGCAATTCGGTGAGGACAGCCTCCGTATGTCTGGTATTGCTCCATGGAGTACTTACCAGACATTTTTGCAATTGACCCGGGCATTTGAGCGAAAAGATTTACAGGCCATTCTGCGCCTGGCAGCAGATCTGGGTCATTACATTGGAGATATTCATGTCCCTTTACATACCACCAAAAACTATAATGGGCAATTTACAGGACAATACGGCATTCACGGATTTTGGGAAAGCCGACTCCCGGAGCTTTTTGCTGCTGATTACAATTTTTTTGTCGGAAAAGCGGAATATATTCCCAATCCACAAATCCTGATATGGGAAACCGTCGGGCAATCCCATGCCGCACTGGACTCGGTTTTGGCTTTCGAAGCAAGACTGACTGCACGCTTCCCGGAGGATAAAAAATACAGCTTTGAAGAAAGAGGCGGGATCAACACCCGGGTTTATTCAAAAGCATTTAGCCAGGCATACCACCAACTGCTGGCCGGGCAGGTGGAACGACAGATGCAGCATACCATAAAAATGATAGCTGACTTTTGGTATACAGCATGGATTCTAGCCGGTCAGCCTGATTTGGAAGTAGACTCCGAACCCTTGGAAGAAAGGGACAGCCTGTTTGTGCCTGATAATTCATTAAAAAATATCCGGCAACATGAAACCAGCATCAATGGTTTGCCAGAACTTTTTTGGAAGAGTTCAGGTAAACCCCAATACTTTTGGCCAATCTTTCAAAAGTATCGCGAAAAACGTCCTCGTTTTCTTCCAATAGGGTGACCCTGAATCCCCTCAAATCTGAACAAAAAGAACTAACGGGCACCACACAGATTTTTTCTGAGGCCAGCAAATTATACACAAACCGCTTGTCATGGGGCATTTCCTTTTCCTGCAGCCATTTATCAAGGTAATCTCTAACTCTCTGATCGCTGACAGGCAAGGATTGATGCTCATCCAGTACGCCTTCATCGAAGATCACGGTATTGTAAAAGGCCCCTTTTGTTTTGTTAAACTTTATGCCTTTTACACCTCCCAATACCTCCTCCATGATCCGGCTTCTTGTACCAATGGCCGCATTGGCTTTTTTCCTGTAGGCTTTATAATTCGGGTGACTCATGATTTTGGGGATTGCCAACTGGGGAAGGGTAGTAGAACAAACCTCTATCATTTTGGCATTCTCCAGCGTGGTACAGAGTTTTGAAAACTCCTCCGAGGTATGTTTGTTATAAAACTCCATCCAACCACAACGGGAACCCGGCCAGGGAAATTCCTTGGAAATACCCTTAAGGGAAATTCCGGGAAGGTCCTTCCCTAATATTTCTGAAAGCCCAATAGCCTCATACCCATTATAGGTGATATTTTGGTAAATTTCATCAGCGATCAACAACAGGTTAAATTCCCGGGCTATCTCCACAAAACGATCCAACACCTCCCTGGGATAGACCATGCCGGTGGGGTTATCTGGATTGATGATCAGTATCCCCACTATGGAGGAATTGTATTTTACCTTATTGTACAAATCATCCATGTCTGGATACCAACTGTTGTCGGGATCGAGATTATAGGTAATGGGACTGGTATTGGCATGAGCGGCCTCAGCTGAGCTGTGGGTTGAATAGGCAGGTGAAGGACCAATGATCCTGGCAGTCGGTATAAGAAACTGATAGAGTTTGGCTATACCATCCCCCAATCCATTGAAAAAAAGAATGTCTTCAGGACCAATCTGAACTCCCCCTTTTTGGTTGTTGCATGTTGCCAGAAACTTTCTCGTGGCCATCATGCCCTTGCTGTCGGCATAACCATAGCTGTGATCATCCTGCACCAAGCCCGCTACGATTTCCTTCATCCAATCGGGGATGATGTTGTTTTTTTGAATGGGGTCACCAATATTCTCCCAGGTAATGTCATACCCCAACTCTTCGATCATGCGGGCTTTTTTTACTATGCCCCTGATCTCATAATTCAATTCCTCAGCTCCCGGACGCAATAACAACTGTCTCATCATAAATTCTGCGGTATTCCCTATTAAAATACAAAGAAACAAAAAAGCCTATTAAGCCATTCACTTTTAATAAAAAAAAGAAAAGCTTACTGCTCTCCGATACATGCTTTTCTGAAATTCCAATTTGAAGTGCATGAATTACATAATCAGCCAACCGGAGTTTAACCCCTAATTAAATACTTTTTACTGAAAAAAACTGTCTTAACAAACTGAATCAGAACAAATCCATTAATTTACAAGGGAATGAGTCCTTTATTCTTAAAAATTGAATGTTTTTTACCTGAATTCAGAACATTTTCGGAGAAAGTATACCTGCCCCATTTCTATAAAAAATAAATTTCTGAAATCAATGGCTTTATTATGGGACATATACCATATCCGGATCAAAAAGAAAGGCACCTGGAAATCAGGTGCCTTTCTTTCCTGCTAAGGGAAATTTTAAAATGACCATTAAAGCCACTACATCAATTTCTTGTATTTAATCCTCCTTGGACTTACATCGCCCAGTCTTTTTCTTTTGTTTTCTTCATAGTCCGAGAAATTTCCTTCAAACCAGTAAACGGAGCTGTCTCCCTCGAAGGCGAGAATATGGGTACATATCCTGTCCAGAAACCACCTGTCGTGAGAAATGATCACTGCACATCCTCCAAAATTTTCCAAAGCCTCTTCCAGCGACCTGAGGGTATTGACATCCAGGTCATTGGTAGGTTCATCCAGTAACAATAAATTCCCACCCTTTTTCAGGGTCATGGCCAAATGAACACGGTTTCTTTCCCCGCCGGAAAGTACACCTACCTTTTTTTCCTGATCTGCTCCGCCAAAATTAAAGCGGCTGACATAAGCCCTGGCGTTGATTTCCTTATTTCCCAGTTGGATAAATTCATTTCCTTCAGAAATAATCTCGTATACAGACTTTTTGGGGTCCAAATCATCATGTTCCTGATCTACATAGGCAATCTTAACAGTTTCTCCAATTTCAAAATGGCCGGCATCAGGTTTTTCCTTGCCTGTAATCATATTGAACAAAGTGGACTTGCCCGCTCCGTTGGGTCCTATCACTCCTACTATGCCTCCCTGGGGAAGCGAAAAAGTAAGGTCATCAAACAGCAATTTGTCGCCAAATGCTTTTGAAACACCTTTTACCTCGATCACCTTGCTGCCCAGACGAGGGCCTGGTGGGATGTAAAGTTCAAGTTTCGCTTCTTTTTCCCTTGCCTCTTCTCCTACCAGTTTATCGTAAGCATTTAACCTGGCCTTACCTTTAGATTGTTTGGCCTTGGGTGACATGCGGATCCATTCCAACTCTCTTTCCAGCGTTTTTTGTCTTTTGGATTCCGTTTTTTCTTCTTTTTTCAAGCGGTCCTGCTTTTGCTCCAACCAACTGGAATAGTTGCCCTTCCAGGGTATTCCCTCACCCCGGTCCAGTTCCAGTATCCAGCCTGCCACATTATCCAGAAAGTAACGGTCGTGGGTCACTGCAATGACTGTACCCTTGTATAATTTAAGGTGTTGCTCCAGCCAAAGCACTGATTCGGCATCAAGGTGGTTGGTAGGTTCGTCCAGCAGCAATACATCCGGCTCTTGTAAAAGGAGTCTGCATAGGGCAACCCTTCTTTTTTCTCCTCCGGAAAGATTTTCGACAATTGCATCAGCCGGGGGCAACCTGAGGGCATCCATGGCTTTTTCCAGCAAGGTTTCCAATTCCCAGGCATTGGCAGCATCCAGTTTTTCCTGAACCTCCCCCTGCTGGTGGATCAATTTATCCATGGCATCAGGATCTTCCATCACGGCGGGATCCATGAATTTTTCATTAATGGATTCAAATTCTTTGAGCAGGTTGATGGTTGATTCAACGGCTTCTTCCACTACTTCTTTTACTGTTTTGGCAGGATCCAATGCCGGCTCTTGCTCCAGCATTCCCACAGAATACCCCGGAGACCAAACCACTTCCCCCTGATATTCGGTGTCCTTACCGGCAATGATGCGTAGCAGGGAGCTTTTACCGGAGCCATTAAGGCCTAACACGCCGATCTTGGCACCATAAAAAAATGACAGATAAATATCTTTAAGTACTTTCTTCTGTGGGGGATAGATTTTAGAGACCCCGGCCATAGAAAAAATTATTTTTTCATTACTCATGGTTCTTTTACGTTTAATTTAATCAACAAAGATGGTAAAAAATCCGCTTTCTTAGGATAAATGAAGCATTATTAATTAATTTGCAGAAATTGGAAAAACCACATCAGAATTACAACCAACCTTGCTGATCATGACGGAGCATCCTTATGGATATATAAAAGAAGACAAAATTTATTTAAAGGGTTTTTTAGGCCAGGAAGACCGGGTTATCGGAGAGGTGAAGGAGGATGAGGCATCCACAATCCGCTATTTCGAAGACCGGTACAAAACGATAAAAGCCAAAGTAGAAAAACTTAAATCAGACATCCAGGAAAACCAGAACAAGGGTTCCTTTCTGATGAAACTGATCCACCTGAAAAATTCCTTGATGAGTTATGATGGATTGGGAGATTTTCCGGCTTTGATACGGGAACTGGAGGAGCAGGAAGCTTATCTGGAGGAAATCATCCAATCTAACCGGAAGAAAAATCTGGAAATCAAAGAAGCCTTGATAGAAGAGGCTGAAGCCATTAAAAACAGTACTGATTGGAAAGAAGCTTCTGAAGCATTTAAGGAACTTAAGCTGAAATGGCTCAAAACGGGACCTGTGGAGAAAGAGATCGAAGAAGAAATAGAAAATAGGTTCCAGTCTATTCTGGACGTGTTTTATGGAAACAGAAAAAACTATTTTGACGGACTGGCACTTCAGGCAGAACAAAACATAAAGGTCTACGAAAACTTACTCGAACAAGCGCGGGAGGCCCATGACATGGCCGACGTAAAAACGGCATTTGAAATCAGCAAAAAAATTCAAAAGCAGTGGAAAACTTCTGGAAGGGTTCCTGCGGCGAAAAGACAGCCTATTTGGGATGAATTTTCGAAATTAAACAACCGGATTTTTAGCAGGTATAAACGAATGGCTCAAAACGCACCCAAGCTGAGTCCTGGCCTGATGATCAAAAAAATAGAAAAGTTGGCTGAGGAGATGAAGTTGCTTTCCCGGGGAAAGGTAGATGGAAATAAATTGGCTCAGGCCAAAAAGTTGCAGGCGGAATGGAAAAAATTACCGCCAAAAAAACCCAGGAACGCACAACAAAGTATTGGTTCATTCGTATTCTTTTCCGAAATCGTTTTTGAAAAATCCTTTCTGGACAATCTTTGTAATTCAAAATACCCTGGATTTGAAAACAAACCTATTGAGGAGCAAATCACCATCAAATCCGGTTTACTTAAAGATTTGATTGCGAGAGATCAGCGGGAGCTGACCACTGTAAAAGAAAATGCGGAAAATTTCAGGACCCAGGAAGATGGTTTTGACCAAATGATGCGAAGAAAAATCGGCGCCTACAAACGAAAAGTCGATGTTAAAAACCACATATTAAAAGAACTTACAAACAATTGAACCATAATTGGTTGAGATTTAAAAAGAATTTATATTTTTGCACCCCGTTCAAGGGGACGTATAAACTTGTGTAGACTATGTATTGGACTTTAGAACTTGCCTCCTATTTGGAAGACGCTCCGTGGCCTGCCACTAAAGATGAGTTAATTGACTTTGCTATCCGTTCAGGGGCACCGTTAGAGGTGGTAGAAAATCTTCAGGAGTTGGAAGATGATGGTGAACCTTATGAAAACATTGAGGAAATCTGGCCCGATTATCCAACCAAAGATGATTTCTTCTTTAACGAAGATGAATATTAAAAATCAACGTCTTCCTCAAACGGAAGACGTTTTTTATTCCACTCCTCTCTAAATATTTTTTTGAATACCGGTTGGCTGTTACTTCTTAGATCCTCAAAGCTTTTCTGAGTTTTACCATGCCCGATTTGCTCACTGGTAGTTGGGTGCCATCCTTAAGGTACACCAGGTAATTTTCTTTTTGATAGGATTCTATTTTAATTATTTCCAGAATATTGGCCAAATAAGATCGGTGAACCCTGATAAACTCCAAAGGATCCAGCATTTTTTCAAGATCGCCCATGGTAGTTAATTTCAGGTAGTGTTTACCCTCTGAGAAAATTTTAACATAGTCGCCGTCTGCCGAAATATAGGCGATATCTTCTACCGGAATGATGTGAATCCTATTGCCTGTTTTGACCACCACACGGCGAAGATATTCTCCAGATAAGTGCTCTCTTATCAGCATATCGGCTTTTTTAGTGGGATCGACTGATTTATGGTTTTCACTCAATACTTTATCCAGAGCTTGTTTCAACCTTTCCTTAGAAAAGGGTTTCAACAAATAATCCAGGGCTTGCTGATCAAATGCCTTGATTGCGTAAGCATCATAAGCAGTGGTAAAGATGACTTTTGGGGGTTTTTCCAGAAGTTCGAGCATTTCAAATCCATTTATTTTTGGCATTTGAATATCCAAAAACACCAGATCAGGCTGCATTTCAGTGATGGCTTTATGCCCTTCAAATCCATCATTGCAAACACCAACCACCTGGACTACAGGAAAATCCTCCAGGTAATCCTGCAGCAGGTCCTGCGCCAATGGTTCATCGTCTATAATCAGGCAGCGTATCATAAAAGAAAGGGAATTTTTAATGTGGCTGAAAATTGACCGTCCAAATGGCTGTAGGAAAGCAGGTCTTTCCTGCCGAAAATGAGGAACAACCTTCTTTCCAGGTTTTTTAGGCCAAATCCGGCACCAGTGGCTTTCCCCGGATTTTGTTCTGTTGGATTCTGAACCGAGAGTGCCAACATGTTTTCCCGTTTTGTCGCCTTTATCCGGATGGTAATTGGTCCGGTGGTGCCGTATAGCCCGTGCTTCACCGCATTTTCCACCAAGGTCTGAATCAAAAGCGAGGGAAGTTTTACCTCAGTCAATTCAGGGGGAATTTCAATTTCATAGCCCAAACGATGACCGAACCGAATTTTTTCCAAAGCAAGGTACTGTGAAATAACCTTAATTTCATTTTCCAGGCTTTCCCATTTCTTTGGATCCTTATTCAAATTTTCCCGATAGAAATCGGCCAGGCCCTGAACCATTTCCCTGGCTCTCTCAGGATGCTTGCCCAAAAGCGCATTGATGGAATTCAAACTATTGAACAAAAAATGCGGCTGCATTTGCTGCCGCAGGTAATGTAACTCCGCATCTGTGGTCAGCTTCTGTCTCAACTCTCCCTGTTGCATCAGTTGAAAACTTTTTACGGTGGTCTTTCCTGACATTATTTGTAAAGTTACCAGGTGAAATAACAACAAACCCACAGTAACCCGGATTGGAAGAGACACATCAAAAAGGGGTAAAAATTCCTGGTCCCCCAACAATTCCCCTTTCCAAACCAGCCTGCAAAGAAAAACCAGGGCCAGGCTAAACAATAGCGAAAACATCAATGCCGGCCAGGTCCTGAATTTTCCAATCGGGTAATAATACACCATCAGGTTCAACCCAAAAACGCCCAATCCAAAAGCCAGCATGCACATAAGCCCATCCTGAAAGGCCCATACCCAATCCTGGTGCTGGAAAAAGGAACAGGAAAACAGGCCCACAAAAACCATCAAAAGGAAGGATACATCGTCAAGCAACTCCCCGGTAATCCTGTATGATTTTCCTGTGGTATTCATTTTCCGGCAACTATCAATAAGAGGAGATTTCTATTCCCCCAAAAATAACCGAACCGGTGATGAGCAATTTCTTCTCCGGATCCTGGGTAGCCTGGTGCAGGTACCGCTTGTCTTCTACTCCGGCTGCCAGATTGCTCACTCCCAACTGAACATCCCAGTGGGGCGGGACAATGAGCTTGACCCCTCCAAAAACTACCGAAACCTTCAATACTGCCTGCTCCTGGATATCGGCATGCATCAAATCTACATCCGTACCGCCAAAAACAGTGGTGATTTCACCGCCTTTGAAATTTTTAGAAATCACCTTTCTCTTCAGACCACAAAAAAGGGCTTCCACATTCAGGTAGTCGGAATTGTTCTTCATTTCTCCTTCAGTGGCCCCTCCTGTTCTCAGCTTTTTTTCCCACTTGTCATAATTCCCTTCCCAATCCTTCCAGTTGATCGCCGGATTATTGTTCTTTTTGAAAATGATGAAAAGGCCAAGCACAATTAAGCCTACCGGCAGCAGGTATGGACCCAATTCATAGGGAAGAAATATTTTATCCCTCAGCAGAAAAAAGCCACCTATAAGCAGCAGCACTACCGAACCTGTATTCTGGAACCCATTCTTATAGCCTGAATACAGCCCGATAGCGATCAATATCATGGGCCAGGAAAATAACCAGCCCGGGATGAATATGCCCGATTGCTTTAAAAGGAGCAGGGCACCAATGACTAAAATCAGAAGCCCAAGGGCATGATTTCCGTTTCTTTTGTTTTTCATGGCATGTAATGTTGATTAATGGGTCGAATATACCGGCTGAAAATCGTTTTCTAAAGGTCAATCCTGTAAATCCAAAGCAGGCATCGGTAAACAGCATGGTTTTCCCGTTAAACCTGTCACCGGGATTTATTAAGCAGGAAGTCAGCATACACCAAATCTTCAGGCGTGGTCAGCTTAATGTTCTCCAGGTTACCTGGAATCAGGTGGACCTCCCAGCCCTGATTTTCATAAACTGTAGCGTCATCGGTAAAGAAATCCCTTTCGCCAACAGCAAATGCTGCTTTGATTTTTGCCAACTGAAAAGTCTGCGGCGTCTGGACCAAACGGTACTGCTGCCTGTTCCGATATGAAGAATGGCCGTCATCAAATACCTCCCTGATGGAATCCTTTAATGAAACGGCGGCCACCGCACTCCCTCTTTTTGCCGCCTCCACATAACTTTCGTGAATTACTTCCAAACTTACAAATGGCCTGACACCATCATGTATGGCTACCAGCCCCTCTGTGGAAGCGATGCCCTCAAGCCCATTACTCACACTTCCAAACCTGCTGGCTCCTCCTTTCACCAAGGTATGGGGAACGGAAAAATCATGGGCCAAACACAAATCCCTCCAAAAGGAAAAATCCTTTTCAGGGAGTACCAAAAGTATTTCCATTTTCTCGTCATAGGCATGAAACCTATTTAAAGTATGCATCAGTACCGGTAAATCACCAATGATTTGATATTGTTTTGGTACAAGCCCTCCCATGCGTTTCCCGGAACCTCCTGCAACTATAATGGCATATTTAGCATCTTTATTTCCCATGGCTCAACTCACCAATAATTTGGAACAAACCAAAGCGGAAAGCACCTCCCGATGACCTGAATACTCGACTTTCATGTTCCTGTCAAAAGCCTCCACTTCCAGAACTTCTACTTTTACACCAAGTGCCAGCTCCTTGCTATTAAGATATTTCAAAAATTCATCAGAAGTATGGCCCAGTGCTTTCAGTTCAACCTGCTCTCCAGGCTGGCAATCTGCCAGCGGTCGGTATTCCTGCACAGCAATCTGCCCGTTTTTGTTGGGAATAGGAGAACCATGCGGATCTCTCTGGGGATAGCCCAGCAATTCATCCATCCGGTCAAAAAATGCCGGGGACTGAATATGCTCCAGCTGCTCAGCAATATCATGAACCTCCTCCCAGCCAAAACCCATTTTCTCTACCAGGTACATTTCTGTCAACCTGTGTTTCCGGATTATCCTCGCGGCCATTTTCCGGCCTTTGTCCGTTATCTTTAGTGGTTTGTATTTTTGGTATTCCAACAATCCCATACCTGCAAGTTTTTTTACCATGCTGTTGACGGAGGGCAGACTAACCTCCAATGCCTGGGCTATGCCCGTGGTGTTTACCTCATCAGTGGATATGGCCTGATTAAAAATTGCTTTTAAATAATTTTCTATAGACTGGCTGTTCATGAACTCAAATTTGAAAACAAATATAAAAAATAATTAAAATAAATTTGTTAGTCTATTCTAACTATTTAAATTTGCCAAAGCTAAACACTGCTGAAAATTCTTGTTTGGTAAATCATAAGCAGAAATTTTCTGGCTTTAAATTTATCTCTGCCAGGAAAATCAGAAATATATTTCATCACGCTACCAAAAAATCAAGCGCATGTTTGACAAAATCATCGAATATTTGGGAAGCATTTCGCCCGTTAATGCTGCATTCATTGCCACTTTATTCACATGGCTTCTGACAGCTTTAGGTGCGGCCTTTGTCTTTTTTTTCAAACAAATGAATCGGCCTCTTTTAGATGCCATGTTGGGTTTTACGGGAGGGGTAATGATCGCTGCCAGCTTTTGGAGTTTGCTTGCTCCGGCCATCAGCATGAGTGAGGGGGAGGGATTCATTAAAGTATTCCCCGCTGCTATCGGATTTGTGGGGGGCTCCTTGTTTATATTTTTTCTCGACAAATTTCTTCCTCATCTCCATGTAAATTTTAAAAAAGCAGAAGGCATAAAAACCCCATGGCAGAAAACCACCCTACTGGTTTTGGCCATTACCATGCACAATATCCCGGAAGGTTTGGCGGTAGGGGTTTTGTTTGGCGGCGCAGCCTCTGCTATTTCAGAGGCCACTATCTCTGGGGCAGTAGTTCTGGCCCTGGGTATCGGCCTTCAAAATTTACCGGAAGGCATTGCCGTTGCCGTTCCCCTTCGCCGCATGGGCATGAGCCGGAGAAAAAGTTTCTTTTTCGGTCAATCATCCGCTCTAGTAGAGCCAATTGCCGGGGTACTTGGCGCAGCAGCTATTACTATTTTTACGCCTGTCCTCCCTTATGCGCTGGCCTTTGCGGCTGGAGCCATGATTTTTGTAGTCATCGAAGAAGTAATACCTGAAACCCAGCAGGATGGGAATACCGATCTGGCCACGCTGGGCTTTATTGGAGGCTTTACCATCATGATGATCCTGGATGTAGCCCTGGGCTAAAGGTTTTGACCTGTTGTTACCGCGTTTGATACACTTCAGGATTGACCGGATAAGGAATTTCCTTTCCCTTTAGTCCGGCAATGATGTTTTCCACGGCACAGCGGGTCATTTCATCCCTGGTCTCCTTAGTGGCCGAGCCAATGTGGGGAAAGACCACGGCATTGTCCATGTCCAGCAAGGGGTTGTTTGCTTCCATGGGTTCTGGATTGGTCACGTCGATACCTGCTCCCCAAATGATCTTTTGATCCAGAGCTGCTATCAATTCCTCCTCCTGATGAACCCCTCCCCTTGCGGTGTTGATGAAAATGGCCGAGGATTTCATCTTTTTAAACTGCTCCATGCCAAACATTCCCCTGGTTTCCTCAGTCAAGGCGGTATGGACAGATACCACATCACTCTGCTCCAGCAATTCATCAAAGCTTACCTTTGTGGCACCATAGGCCTCTTCTGCCCTTTTATTGCTGCTGCGGTTGTGATAGAGTATTTTCATGCCCCAGGAACGGGTGCAAATTGCTGCAAGTTCGGCTCCTATTCTTCCCAATCCAACAATTCCCAGCGTTTTACCCGCCAGATCAAAGCCCAAGCCCTCGGTTGGCTTGGCAATACCCCATTCTCCCTTCTTAATTCTCTTGTGATGGTACAAAGCCCTCCTTGCTACTGTCAGCATGAGTAACAAGGCGGTTTCAGCGGTGGCTTTGTTCAGTACATTGGGTGTATTGCCCACAGGTATGCCTCTCGCGGTAGCCGCTTCTATATCCACGCCATCGAAACCTACAGAATGAAGGGCCACTACCTTGAGATGTTTACATTGCTCAAAAAAATCTGCATCCAGACCGGCCTGACCCGCACTTAAAAAAGCATCATGCCCCTTACAAAACTGAATGGCCTGCCCCCGGTCCAATATCGGCTTTTCCTTCCAGACGGTATAGGCGATTCCTGCTTCTTCCAGCATCCGGTAACCACGTTCCGGGATGATTTTATTGATAAATACTTTCATTGTTTAAAATTTAGACACTTCCGTAAATCCGCATCCCAATCCTATACTCAACTGATTAAGAAGGAGTAAAACCTGTCAGGTTTCATCTACTCAAAGATCGTTGTTGTTTGAATATCAACAAAAACCTGACAGGTTTGGAGATTTTAATTATTTTAAAATACCGGCAAGAACCAAAATTCATGATTTTTATAAAACCCAAGCATTGCCGGAATGAATTTTATTTCACATATCTGAAATCAAAATCGGCATCAAAATCTTCCAAAAAGCCAACAATCAATCCGATCACGTTTTCGATATCCTTTTTGTTTGCCGTTTCCACTGTGGTATGCATGTACTTGATCGGAAGGGAAATCAAGGCGGAAGGAACACCCCCATTGGAATAAGCAAAAGCATCGGTATCAGTGCCGGTACTTCGTGATGAAGCGGATCTTTGGAAGGGAATGTCTCTGCTTGTGGCACTTGCTATGACCAGATCCAACAACTTTTTATGAACAGCTGCCCCACAAGTAAGTACCGGTCCATTACCGGCAGTGTAATCCCCGCTGGTGATTTTGCTGTACATGGGAGCGGTAGTGTCATGACAGACATCAGTGATGATGGCTACATTGGGCTTGATATTGGCAGCGATCATCTCTGCCCCACGCAAGCCTATTTCTTCCTGAACGGCATTTACAATATACAGCCCAAAAGGTAGGGACACCTTGTCTTGCTTGATTTTGCGGGCCACTTCAGCAATCATGTAACCGCCAATTCGGTTGTCCAGCGCCCTGCCTGAATAATATTTATTGTTTAACTGGGTCAACTCATCTTTGAAAGTTACCACACAACCCACATGGATGCCCATCTCCAACACTTCGTCTTTTGTTCTGGCACCTACGTCTATGAAAATATTCTCCATTTTGGGAGTTTCCTCCTTGGCTTTATCCCTTACATGTATGGCTGGCCAGCCAAATACCCCGGGTATTATCCCCTTATCAGTATGAATATTTACCCGCATGGAAGGTGCTATCATATGGTCCGATCCACCATTTCTGATTACATAGATGTATCCTTCGGGTGTGATGTAATTGACAAACCAGCTGATCTCATCTGCATGGGCTTCAATCACCACCTTGAATTTTGCATCAGGATTGATCACCCCAACTGCCGTACCATAAGCATCTGTAAAATAGTCATCCACAAAAGGGCGGACATAATCCAGCCATATCTGTTGCCCTGATGCTTCAAAGCCTGTTGGCGATGCATTGTTTAAATATTGATAAAGAAATTTTTCGTTAGTATTCATTGGTGATTTTTTTTGAATGCCTTGCATTTATCAAAGGCAGTTTTGCCTTCTTGTTGTTCTAAATGAATTAAAGGGTAAAAATACAGATTAGATGGGGTTAAAAAAACGTAACCGTAGATTTAGACAAAATAAACCCATGCCTGAGTGGCATGTGAAGCCTAAACCTATGTGCAATCCTGGACGCCTTTTGAGCTATCTCCTCTTTACAAAAAGCATCGCAATGCTATGAACATGCTCGTTTTTTGTACCTTGAAATAACTGAAAATCCACTACCGCCTTTCCCCTCATTCAAGCGTTGAGGATACACTAGAGGGGTATGTTGCCGTGTTTTTTTCTGGGCAATTGATCTACCTTGTTTTCGAGCATCTTAAAACCCCTGATCAACTTGAAGCGCGTCAGGGAAGGCTGAATTACCTCATCGATAAATCCTCTTTCGGCCGCCAGATAGGGATTGGCAAACTTCTCCGAATATTCCTGCACTTTTTCTTCCAGCCTTTTTTCGGGATTTTCTGCCTGGGCAATTTCATTTTTAAAAATAATGGCAGCTGCTCCTTTAGGACCCATGACCGCAATTTCGGCTGTGGGCCATGCGAAATTCAAGTCCGCACCAATATGCTTGGAGTTCATCACATCATAGGCCCCTCCATAGGCTTTTCGGGTGATCACTGTGATCCTGGGAACGGTAGCCTCTGCAAATGCAAAAAGCAGCTTTGCTCCATGACTGATAATACCGTTCCATTCCTGATCTGTACCCGGCAGGAAACCAGGGACATCCACCAGTACCAAAAGCGGGATATTAAAACTATCACAGAATCTGACAAACCTGGCGGCTTTAACCGAGGCGTGTATATCCAGCACGCCGGCCAGTGCCGCAGGCTGGTTGGCCACGATACCAATAGACCTTCCAGCCAATCGGCCAAAACCAACCAGTATATTTTTGGCAAATTCCTCATGCACCTCCAAAAAACCACCTTCATCCAACAGGGCAGACAGCAGCTCATGCATGTCATAGGGTTGATTCGGCCTTTCTGGTATAATCACATCCAAAATAGGGCGGGTTTCATCAGCAGGCTTGTAATGGGCCAAAGGAACATCGTCCTCACAGTTTTGTGGTAAATAGGCCAGCAATTTGCGGACTTCCTGCAGGCATTCCCATTCATTCTGACAGGAAAAATGAGACACCCCACTCTTGGTAGCATGGGCTGTGGCTCCTCCCAGTTCTTCAGCACTGACATTCTCCTGGGTTACCGTTTTGACCACATTGGGGCCGGTCACAAACATGTAAGCGGAACTATTTACCATAAAAATAAAATCCGTAATGGCAGGAGAATACACTGCCCCTCCCGCACAGGGACCCATTATCACTGAGATTTGAGGAATTACCCCGGAGGCTTTGGTGTTCCTGTAAAACACATCTGCGTAACCTCCCAATGAGTTGACCCCCTCCTGTATCCTGGCCCCACCAGAATCATTTAACCCAATCACAGGTGCTCCGTTTTTCATGGCCAAATCCATGATTTTGCAGATTTTTTCCGCATGCGTTTCTGAAAGAGATCCACCAAACACAGTAAAGTCCTGAGAAAACACATACACCAGGCGCCCTTCAATGCTGCCATAGCCGGTCACCACCCCATCCCCCAAATACTGTTGCTGGTCCAGGCCAAAATCCCTGCTCCTATGTACCACAAAGCGATCCAGCTCTTCAAAGGAGTCCTCATCAAGTAACAAGAGTAGTCTTTCTCTGGCACTGAGCTTTCCTTTTTCATGCTGAGCCTGCATCCTTTGCTTTCCCCCTCCTTTAAGGGCAAGTTGGTTTTTGGCGTCAAGTGTTTCAAACTTTCCCGGCTTGTGTTTTTTTTTCTCCATATCAATCAAATATAGTCAGTGGAGAGCAATAGGAAAAATATGGGCCTTTCTTATTTTGAAGCACGTGCAGGTATGGATTTTAGGTATAAAAAACTGTATTATTGGGACAAATAAAGAGATAGTGAAGATTCCACCCCCCTTTCTGGATTTAAAAAACCCTGCCTGTCCTACTTAATCAATAAACTTTATATATTCGCAGAAACTTTTGAAGACCAGGTTCATGAAAAATAAGGCTGCCGTAATAGACATGGGAACAAATACCTTCCATTTACTCATGGTGGCATTGGGTGAAAATAGTTTTGAAATTTTATACAAAGAAAAAGTACCCGTGAAGATCGGTCAGGGAGGTATCAGTCAAAACCTGATTTTACCAGATGCCCAAAAAAGGGCCCTTCATACCCTTCGCCACTTTAAGGAATTGCTCAAGGGAGAAAAAATTGACCAAATATTCGCTTTTGCGACCAGCGCAGTAAGAAATGCAGCCAATGGAAGGGCCTTCGCACAAGAGGTATGGGAACAAACCGGTATAGTTATTCAGGTAATTGATGGAGAAAGAGAGGCGGAACTCATCTATAAGGGTATCCGGATGAGCGGATGCCTGGACCATTCCAGTACCCTGATGATGGATATCGGGGGAGGTTCCGTAGAATTCATCATTGGTAACGAAGAGCAAATCGATTGGAAAGGTAGTTTTGAAATTGGGGGACAGCGCATGCTGGATCTTTTTCACTATCATGATCCCATCTTACCTGAAGAAATCGACAAGCTCAACCAGTATTTGTTTCAACACCTGCAGCCCCTGATCCGGGCCATACAGCAGTACAACCCACAGCAACTGGTAGGTGCCTCGGGCACCTTTGATACCCTGACGGATATTTACCTCGCCGGCAATCAGCAGCCCAAACCGAAAAACCAGCACAAGCACCTGCTTCCCATCCATTCTTTTCAGGAAATTGCCGCCAGACTCATTCACCTTACCAAAGATAAAAGACTTGCCATTCCGGGGATGATCCCCATGCGCGTGGATATGATCGTGGTGGCCTCCTGCCTGATCCGCTTTATCCTCAACCATTTGGCTCCTCAGGATTTATTATGTTCTACCTATTCATTGAAAGAAGGCGTACTGGCTGAAATGATAGAAAAAGTAGCTACCGGTAAGGACCTGACGGTTAACTCCTGGCAATAATCCGGAACAACATTTCCCTTATTCTTTAACTTTTTGCACTTTTGTGCCATTGTTCCACCCTTTTCTCCTGCAAACATGCATTTTGACTTAAGCCAGTTAGAAAACTTCACCAAAAATATTTTAATAAAAATCGGTTGCTCCGAAAAGGATGCTTCCACAGCCGCAAAGGTACTTTTGGCTGCCGACCTGAGGGGAGTGGATTCTCACGGCGTGGCGCGACTTTCGGGTTATGTGCGTTTATGGGAAGCCAATAGAATCAATGTCCGGCCCGATATCAGGATCACCCATGAAACCCCAAGCACCGCTGTAGTGGACGGGGATGGGGGCCTGGGCCTGGTAGTCGCACCTTTTGCCATGAAGGTCGCTATGGGAAAAGCAAATATTGCAGGTACAGGCTGGGTATCTGTCAGGAATTCCAATCACTATGGTATCGCAGGAATCCATGCCATGGAGGCTTTGAAACAAGACATGATCGGCATATCATTGACCAATGCCAGCCCGCTTGTCAGTCCCACCTTCTCCAAAGAAAGACTTTTGGGCACCAATCCCATTTCCGTGGCCATCCCGGCGGGTAATCAGCCCCCATTTGTTTTAGACATGGCCACCACTACCGCTGCCAATGGAAAACTTGAAATCCTGCAAAGAAAACAAAAAGAAGCTCCCCTTGGCTGGATTCAGGACAAGGAAGGACGGCCCAGCAGCAGCCCGTTTGCTGTTAAGGAGGGTGGGGCCCTCTTGCCCCTGGGCGGAGACCGGGAGCATGGCTCCCAAAAAGGCTATGGCCTGGGAGCCGTGGTGGATATATTTTCAGCAGTCCTGTCCGGTGCCAATTATGGCCCATGGGTACCTCCCTTTGTAGCTTTTCTGGAGCCTCATCCCCATCCGGTAGGTGAAGGCCTGGGGCATTTCTTTGGGGCCATTCGGGTGGATGCCTTCAGACCTGCAGACGAATTCAAAAGTCATATGGACAATTGGATCAAAAGGTTCAGGGAAGCAGAACCGGTGGCAGGCCAGGAAAAAGTGTTGATTCCGGGAGACCCGGAGCGGGAACTGGAAACAGAAAGAAGACAGCAAGGCATACCTTTGCTGGAACCTGTTGTGGAAGACCTGAAAAATCTGGGCGATCGGTTAGGTGTTGATTGGGTACAAAAATGATCCGAGGTGTAAGGTTCCGGATATTTCTGAAAACCCTGGGTCCGGGCATACTCTTTGCCAGCACGGCCATAGGGGTATCCCATCTGGTACAAAGCACCCGGGCGGGAGCTGAATATGGATTTGCCCTGGTGGGTTTTATCCTGGCGGCCAATCTTTTCAAATGGCCTTTTTTTGAGTTTGGCTCCCGTTATGCCACAGCTACCGGCCGATCTTTGATCGATGGCTACCAAATAATCAGCCCCTGGTTTTCCAGGTTATACCTGCTGATTAACCTGCTTTCTATGTTTTTTGTCAATGCGGCCGTTACCTTTGTGGCCGCCGGATTTCTTCAAAACCTCTTTGCCATTGAGCTGCCTGCTGCGCTTTACTATGTTCCATCCCTGATCCTTTTGCTTTTTTCCTTTGGTTTTCTGGCTCTGGGAAGGTATTCCCTGCTGGATACCGGAATCAAAATCATCGGTTCATTCATGCTGATCAGTACCTTGCTGGCCTTTTTTATTGCTTTGCTTAAAGGACCGCAAAATCCTGTCGTTTTTGAACCGCTTTCTGCCAGAATAGGTCTGGAATCATTGCCTTTTATCATTGCCCTTATGGGCTGGATGCCATCGGCCATTGACTCCTCCACCTGGAACAGCCTTTGGACCATGGAGAGAAGTAAGCAAAGCGGCTACCTGCCTTCTGTAAAGGAATCGGTATTTGAATTCAATTTGGGTTTCTGGACTTCAGCCATGCTTTCCCTTTGTTTTGTGGTTTTGGGTGCTTACTTATTGTACGGCACCGACAACGGCCTCCCCGACAACAATGTGGGTTTTGCTTCCGGGGTGGTCAGCCTCTATGCCGCCCAATTGGGATCGTGGACTTTTCTGATCATTGCCGCAGCAGGGTTTACCATCATGCTGGGCACCTGCATCGGGGTAATGGATG
The DNA here is from genome assembly GCF_011290685.1 of Cyclobacterium plantarum. Taxonomy (GTDB): domain Bacteria; phylum Bacteroidota; class Bacteroidia; order Cytophagales; family Cyclobacteriaceae; genus Cyclobacterium; species Cyclobacterium plantarum. Next base: position 361,798 of record NZ_JAANYN010000001.1, on the reverse strand, counting down.
GCTACGCCAGGTCCACCGCGAGGGTGATCTCCGTGATGCAGGGAAAGGCCGAAAAGCCTGCTGCCTACCTCTGGTGGCTGGGCTTGATCACTTTAGGGGGATTTCTGGTCATCACTCTGTTTATGGATGCTTTTAACCAGCTGGTAAGCCTGGCCACCACCATCTCCTTTCTGATCGCACCGGTCATTGCCCTGCTAAATTACAGGCTGGTATTCAGCGACCACCTGTCCAAAGCAGACCAACCCGGAACCGCCATGCGGCTGCTTTCTCAGGCAGGAATTGGATTTTTAGGGTTGTTTTCTTTGGTGATGATGTATTATTTGTGGTGGGGGTAAAAAACCCGGTAGTTTTATCGGCACACCTGTTCCAGGAAAAAATATCCCGCCCCGTCAGGGCTCAGACCAATTAAGTCATTCTATAACGATGGGCTGCACCCATCGCTGGGATGTCTCGCCCTTTCATGGCTGGGTTGAATGGAAACCTGGAGTAGTTCTAACAGTAAAGAAAATTCAAATCCAAAAATATTTTAAGTTGAATCCGAATGAAATTTATTCCAAATCCAAGCACTGAAAGTGCGGAATACCAAAGCACAGGGTGAAGCCCTGTGATAGCATCCCCTACCGGAACCCAAGCCCTGTAGGGGCGAAACATGTTTGGTCATCCCCACTTCTGGTACAGAATCTAAAATACAGACCTGCGTCCTGGACGGGCAGAACATCTAAACACGGGGTGTTTCAGGTTCAATTAACAAATCGTGTTGCAATATGCGTTACGATAAAAAATGAATCCCTTTCAAGATCACGCTTCCGCTGAAATATTTTGTCCGAACAGCAATAATAAAAGAGTGACGAAGTATTTACCTACTCTCATGGCCTTTTTGCTTTAAGAAATCCTGTAGGTCCCTGTTGGCACCGTAGAGTACCAATATATCGGATTCTTCCAGGTTTTGGTCAGGAGTCGCAATCCCCTGAATGCGCATTTCTTTGCGGCTTTTACCTAGCAGACTTTTGACTTCTGTTTCCTTCATGATAGTAAGCACAAGTAAGTTATATTTCAACCTGAATCCTACTTCACGGATGGTTTGGCCAATACATTCCTTAGGGACATTGGCTTCAATAATGCTGAAATCATCGCTTAGCTCAAAGGAATCCACCACATTATTCAGGCACAATTTTTTTGCCCATCGCTCAGCAGTCTCCTCTTCGGGATGGACGATCTCATCCACCCCTATCGCCACCAGCACTTTTTCATGGAGTGAGTTGATCGCCCTGCTGATCAACCGCTTTACCTGCATGTTTTTAAAAAGGGCCGTGGTCATGATATTGGAACCCTGGTCTTCTCCTATGGCGACGATAACTACGTCTGTGTCGTCCAGGGGCAATCCGGTAACGGCAAACTCCTCGGTGGCATCCATGCAGATGGTATGCGAGATTTTCTCTTTATACAAATCAACCTTTTCCATACGGTTGTCTATACCGATTACTTCATTGCCCTGTGCCGTGAGTTTTTGTGCCAGAGAGGCTCCAAAATTTCCCAGTCCTGCGATAATAAACTTCATGGTCTGAATTTTTTAATTGATCGTTAATTCCTCCAATGGATACCGGTAATTTTTACTTTTTACTTTCTTAAAAACCGCAATGATAATGGTCAGCATACTCACTCTGCCCACAAACATGATGACAATGAGAATCAGTTTGCTCTGGGTGCCCAGGCTTGCGGTAATGCCCAGGCTTAAACCTACCGTACTGTAGGCCGAGAAACATTCAAAGCCAATATCCATCAGGCTCTTTTCACTGTCAAATATCGAAATCAGCATGATCCCCATACCAATGACGATCAATGAAAGGGAAATGATGGCAAAAGCCCTGCGGATGGAAATGGCTGCAATCTCCCTCCCAAAAACCTCTATTCTATCTTTCCCCTTGGCCAGGCTGAGCATGTTTAGCGTGGCAATGGCAAAGGTGCTGGTCTTGATGCCCCCTCCAGTGGAGGCGGGAGAAGCACCGATCCACATCAGCAAAAAAACCATCATGATAGTGGGAAAAAGCATGGCCGCCGTATCTATGGAATTAAAACCTGCCGTGCGCGGCGTCGTAGCTCCAAAGAGTGCCGTTACTACCTTTCCCAAGCCAGAGTGTTCGGACAAAGTGTTGTCGTATTCCAGCAGGTAAAAGGCCACAAAAGCAATAGCCGTTATGGAAAATGTTGTAATTAAGGTAATGCGGCTGTTCAGGTTCAATACCCAGGGCCGGAAACCAGCCTTATTTTTACCAAACGAAACCCGCTTCCTGATTTGGTATTTCAGGTAATTGATGGAATTGGCAACAATTGGAAAACCCAGACCGCCCAGGACAAAGGTGCCGATGACGGTTAACTGAAGGGGGTAGTTGAATTTGAAATCACTTTCGTACAAACTGTTGGGTAAGGTGGAAAATCCAGCATTGCAAAAGGCGGATATGGCATGGAATACCGCAAAAAATAACCGCTCATACTGAGACGAATAGTGTTGGGCATCCAAACTGCTGTAAATCAAAGTTCCAGATGCCAGTTCAATGCTGAAGGTAATCAGGATGATGTATTTAAGGGTAGAAAAGACTTCGCCGATCTTCTTGGAGCTGGTGATATCCGTAAGTGCCAGTTGATTCTCATAGGTGGAACCTCCCCTAAAAAAGTAACTGAAATAGCTGGCAAAGGTCAGAATACCCAGTCCGCCGATCTGAATAAGTACCATGATGATAATTTGCCCAAAGAGGGTAAAATAACTCCCTGTATCCACCACGATAAGGCCTGTCACACATACTGCACTGGTGGAAGTAAAAAGCGCATCCGTAAAGGAGATACCCTCATGGGTAGCTTTGGGAAGCATGAGCAGGAAGGTGCCAAATAAAATGATAAGCAGAAAACTGAAAACAAAAAGCTGTGCCGGATTGAGTACCGTTCGTTTGTAATTTAGTTTAACCTCCGAAAACTCCCTGATAAAGGTAAAAAGGACCGCAATCCTCACCCAAATGGGATTTTCCAGCAACAAGTCGGTTTCAAAAGGAACGCCCACAAAGAGGAATTGATAGTAAATCCAAAGCGTGAAACAGATGGATAAAAAATCAAAAATGAAGACCTTTCGCTTTAACAGGGCTTGATTTTGCAGGTACCTGGCAAAAGTAGATACAATGCCAATCCCCAGGACCACAAAGTAAAACCCATCAAGCAGCTGCTGTAACCAGTCACTTTGTGTATAGCCAAAATCCGAAACAAAGGCAATGATGCCAAGGACACTGATCCACAATGCAATCCTGTAAAGTAATTTCAAGTTCATTAGCCAAATGTCAGGATGCTATAGGGTATAATTCATTTTTGCTGACAATTCATTTCCAGGTGTATCCCACCTTATTTTTAAAGCCGGAAGCGGCCCAAAAGTAAAGAAAATAATTTACAGCTTTTCTAATGAGGGCATAATTTCCCCTGATGTTAATAACAATCCCTCCTTCTTTCAAAAAGCTGGCATTTATCAGGATTGAGTCAAAATCTTTATTTCAACTTTCAATTTCGGAAGATGATTTATCAAGATGGACCAGAAATTGTCATAATAATCGAAAGTATCCCGCCCCTACAGGGCTCAGACCAATAGAGTCAAAATATCTTACCCCTTAGACTATATGGGCCTTTTTGGGAATTCCGAAAACACCTCGTTAATGGTATTCAAAATTAAACCTATCTTATTAATCATTTTCAAGTATTTTTAGTTACATTTAATAAGTACTGTTGGATTGGTGAAAACATGCCTTTGTGAATCTGAAGTTGGGATCGCACCAAATTTCACCAGAAAATCGCTGGCTTTTTTAAGGAAATGGATACAAAAAATAATGACCTTTTATCATAAACTACTCTGATTATGAAATACAGAAATAGGATGGTTGCCCTTTTTGGCCTTGTACTTTTTTTGAGTGCTTCCTGGGACGGGTACGGACAGACTGGTATTCGGGTAGGAATTACTGGTGGGGTTAATGCCGGTCAGCTTAAAAACAGTATTAACCTGACAGATAGGTTATGGAAGTACAATGCAGGGCTTGCATTTGCAAAACCACTTTCTGGAAATTTTTCCCTGGCAAGCGAACTGGTCTACAGCAAACAGGGTAGCAGCATAGACGGGTCTCAATCGAACAAATTACTTACCCATTTTGACTACATCGCGCTTCCTGTCCTGGTTCGTTTCAGACCAGGTGGGAAAAATATTTTCCTTCAGGCAGGTGGCAAGTTTGGGTATCTGCTAAAAGGTGAAAGGTTAAATACAAACAATAGTTCTCCAAATGACATACCACATCTCCGCCATTGGGATGCAGGAGCTTTGGCGGGTCTGGGATATCGGTTGAGAAACCATATTGTATTAGATGTCCGCTATTATCACGGACTGACACCTTTGATTAAAGATCATTGGATATTGGATGGCGATTTAAATCCAATTTTTTATGGGGCCGACCGATTGGTTCACCGGGTTTGGTCGATGAATCTGACCTATTATCTCTGAGAAGAAAATATACCGCCCCGACAGGGCTCAAAACATTCTGTGACCTCCTTTTACGATGGGGCTGCAGCCATCGCTGAGGTATCACGCCCTTGTAGGGCTGGAATTATGGGTAAGCTCTTTGAGATGGAATGCATTTATTTCAAATGTGTTTTGTGCCGAAAAAGTTTAGTTGAATGTAAATCTGGGGTAGAACTATATAATAAAGAAATCTTAAATCCATAGACTATTTTTGGGACATATCAGAATAAAAATTGCTCGAAATCCAAGCACTGAAAGTGCGTAATATCCAAGCACAGGGTGAAGCCCTGTGAAAATGGATAATGCCAACCCAAGCCCCGTAGGGGCGAAATAAACCGACAAGAAGATAATACTCAACCAAATAAAAAATACATGAAACCTATTTATCTCAATAAAACCAAAAATTTACAAGCCCATTTCCCCTAATCCCAAACATATCTCTCATCGTATTCAACATTATATTTTTTTAAAAACGCCCGGTACTCTTCCTGGAATGTCCTTTTGGCATGGTGGGTATGTTGGTTGGAAATGTATTGGATTACGGTGTCCACCTCAGTGGGTTTTACTGAAAAGGCACCGTAACCCTTTTGCCAATAAAAGTTTTCCAATCCTGCTCCTTGTGTCTTCACCCATTTTGAGGAATGACTTTTTAAATCCTCCATTAAATCTACCAATGCCCTCTTTTTTGATAGCAAGCAGAGAATGTGAACATGGTCGGTGTAACCACCAATTTTTTTTACGGGACATTCCATGTTATTACAAATCCCTCCCAGATAACGATGGAGCGCATCTTCAACCTCATTTCTAATCAATGGCATTCGGTTTTTTGTACTAAAAATAATATGGATATAATTTCTAACGTGAGACTGTCCCATAATGCGTATATTAAATGCCTCCATTTGAAGAGGAATGGGTAAATATCTGATAACTTATCCCTTATAAAAATATTTCATTTTTGATTTAATCGCAAATTTGGTTGTCAAGGATCAATTAATTTTTAACGGGATTGCGAAAAGAGTAACATATCCCACCCTTTCAGGGCTGGAAAAACACGAGTCACCCTTTTACGATGGGCTGCACCCATCGCTGGGAGATTTCGCCCTTTCAGGGCTGGAATTTTGTATAAGCTCTTTGGGATGGAATGTATTTATTTCAAAAGTGTTTCTTGGCTGAATGGAATACGAACGGGTACCCAAGCACTGAAAGTGCGCCATATCTAAGCACAGGGTGAAGCCCTGTGATAGCATCCCCTACCGGATCCCAAGTCCTGGAAGAGCGGAATATATTCCGCTATCCATTACCGCAGCACCTGATCAAATGCTACCTCCTGTGCGGCCAAAACAAACACCTTGGTAGGAAGGGCTTTGGTCTTTTCTTTTAAAGAACGATAATACTCCTCAAAGCCATCCCCTTGCTCCGGTACAGCCAATCCCATCATTACAAGATCACTTTTTCTGGATTCTCTGGCCATAATCTCCCAAAAATCCAGGCCCTGGGCCACGAGGATCTGGTAAGCAAAACCGGTACGCATGCCGGCAAAGATATTGTCCAGATTTTCCTTTGCCCCATTGTAGGCTTCCTGAGTGGGTACCACCATTTTCACATTTACTTCCGCCTGTTGCCACTCCCTGCTATTTTTGAGCAGGTAGGCCAGTATGATCATCAGACTCCCGTTTTTTTTCAGACCACCCCACCAAATGTCAATCACCTCTTTCTTTTTAAAGCCCTGGTTATTATCATCCTGAACGATTATTACATTCTTTTTCGATTTAAAAAAATGTCCGATCATTTTCGAATAAGGCCGCAGGTGTCCTGCTTCCCTGGTATCTCCCAACAAAATGGTATTGGGCACCAATTGACCCAGCCCATAGGCATTCACCAGCTGGGTGCCGCCGGTAAATGGGTCGGGTGCCCGGAGTACCCGCACCAGGGCCTGAATATTTTTGTTGCCCAGAAAATCCATGATCTGAGTTTCATAATCCTTCACCTTTTCCTGCGGAACATTAGACTCAGAAATGATGGTGCTGACAGTAAAAAGGGCATTTCCATTGGTAATATCATCCGCAAGTTCTATCAGTCTCCAGCGTTTTACCGGAGAGCCTGACAATACCAGGATATTGGGCCGCCAGCTTTTGGCATCCCCTTCCTTTTCCAGCCTCAGAATAGCATAACGGATTATAGAAGACAAAACCCCTCTGCCCAATCCGCCCCATGTGGCGGTTATTTTTCTTCTTTTCAACCAGATAAAAATAATGGCAATGACCAGAAATGCGGCAATGGTGGCCAGCGGATTGATTAAAAACATCACTCCCGCACATCCCAGGGCACCCAACAATGAAAAAATCCAATGTACCTTGAACTTGGGCCTGAATGAAGGGTTTTTCAGTAACCTTTCTATGCCTGCGGTAATGTTTAAAACCGCATAAGTAGTCAGGAAAAACATGGTCAGTACAGGTGCAATCAGGTTAAGGTCTCCAAAGTAAACCGTCACCAGAGTCAGGGCAATGGTAAACAAAGTAGCTGCCTTTGGGATTTTCTCCTTTCCGGCCACTTTACTGAAAAAACCAGCCCATTTCGGCAGGATTTTATCATTTGCCAATGCCTGAAGCACCCTTGGGGCTCCTAGCAGACTGCCTGTTGCGCTGGATAAGGTGGCTCCCCAGATTCCCAGCAGGATGGCTCCACCCCATATCGCAATACGTTGCATGATCATTGGATCCTCCACCAGGGTCGCCGCATCTGCCCTGCCTGCTAAAATGATCGGCAAAAGCATGTAGATCACATATCCCACACCTACCGCCATAAAGGTGCCTTTGGGAATGGACCTGGCTGGATCCTTCAAATCTCCGGACATGTTGACACCTGTCATGATCCCGGTAACGGCAGGAAAAAAAATGGCAAATACCTGCCAGAAACCCACAGACTGAGCGGCAGGTACACCCCATAACTCGATCCTTGATTCTTCCAGCGGACTTCCCAGTACCAGGGAAACCAGCGATAGTCCTATCAGCACCATAATAACATATTGTGCCTTAATGGTAGCCTGAGTGGAAAACAAGGCCAGGCCACCTAAAACCAGGGTGGTACAGATGCTGATCCAGCGGATCTCCAGACCCGGGAACACAGCCGATAAACTTTCAGAAAACCCTATGATATACAGGGAAACGGATAAGGCCTGGGCCAAATAAAGCGGGATACCCACTGCTCCACCGATTTCTGCCCCCAAAGACCGGCTGATCAGGAAATAGGCCCCTCCCCCCTTGACAGGCGCATTGGTAGCAATGGCTGATATGGAGAGTGAAGTCAGAAAAGTGATGGCAGTGGATAGCGTGACAATTAGCAATGTACCGATAAGGCCCACATTACCTACCACCCAACCAAACCTCAGGTACATGATAACACCCAATATGGTCAAAAGGGAAGGGGTAAATACCCCTCCAAAAGTACCCAATTTGTGACTTGATTTACTTTTGTCCCTCTTCCCTGGCATATCCCTTGGTTTGAAAGGCCAAAAAAGAGAAAAAAAATACCATTTCCCAAATCCGGGAAGTTAATCCCTTACCTGGTCGTTTGCCTTATTCCTGGATCAGGGTACCGGAACCGGACATCTTAATTTGTTCTACTTTGGGATCGCCCTGGTAAACAATGTCTCCGGAACCAGATGCATCCACAGTCAGTGCCATCACCTCTCCGAGGGCTGTATTTCCCGAGCCGGATTTTTTTACCACTACCTCATTGGCGCGCAGGTTTCCAGCCAGGAAGTCACCAGCTCCAGATTGGTTGACCCGAATCTGGTTTACATTTCCCTCATGGATACTAAGGATTCCCGAGCCGGACTGGTTGATATTTAATTGGGGTGAATATAAGCCCGGAATATCCAAATTTCCAGAGCCTGAAACATCAATGTTCATTTCCTGGTCCAGCTCCAGCGGATCCAGGAAGAGAATATCTCCGGAACCTTCCGTGCTTATCGCCTGTAAACCTGTATATACTACCGTTATCTCAACCTGGTGTTTTTTGAATTTCCCTTTGTCCAATTTGATTGCTAAAACCTGATCTTTAACTTCCGTCAATACCTTTTCCAATTCAATATTAGAGGCTGTCAGGGTGGCGGATGGCTGTTCGCCCTGTTTCATGATCAAATTCCAGCTCCCGGATGTCTTTAACCCGGTGAAGGGAGCAAGTTCTCTGGTTTCTTGTTGCTGAGCGCAGAGCAAAAAGGGAAAAATCAGGGCAATAAATAATCCGGAAAGCAGGGCAGGTCTCATAACAATAGGATATTGATGTTTCTAAATTTACAAATTTTATTCAAAAAAGACCATTAAAACCTTAAAGGTTTGCATCAAATTTCGCCATCATTAATTAGGGTAAATCAAAATTTTCTTACAACCCAAAATCCGCAAACCTGTCAGGTTTTACTCTTTCCCAATTAGTTGAATATTAGATTATATGGTGGATTAAGGGGAGAAATACCTTTCGGATTTTGTTGATGCCCAAAAAATAAAGCTATTGCCTTTGGAGCCAAAGTACCCAGGATTTATCATTTGCAGTGGGAGGATGACCCAAGTGTACCAGACCTGCTTCCGGTACCCCTACCGGTGCGCCTGTGGTATAGCTTTCCCCCAGTGCAGGATCAAACCAACGCAGCATGTATTGGCCTTCGGAGAGCCGCAAATTGGCCTCTCCCCCTTCCCTTAAATACAAAACATGGTGTTGATTTTCATCGGTTAGTCCCCATATTTCAGCATCCTGTACCTCAAAAGGCTTCAAATGCTGAAAAGGGATATCGTTGTCCAGAAAAAATGATTTGGCCCCTGTCATTGCCTGCCAGTAAGCCTCGTACAGCTGGTAATCTTCTATACTCAGGTCCCTTCCCTTTCCAATATAAAATTCAACACCCGCTGCTCCGGCCATCAAGGCCGCCCAGAGGGAATTTTTGCTCCAGGTCTCCAGATCCGGAAATTCAGGATTGGTATAGGGCTCATCATAGCTTACTACCCATGGCTTGCCACTCCTGGCAGATTCTTCCTTCCAATGTAAAATGCGTTCATAACCATAGTATGGATCTTCAAAGTTTCCCTGATAGCTGATGCCTGAATAGGCGCTATCACCGACAAGACCTTCAAAAATAGCATCCGTATCAGATGGTCCGTTGTGCACGACGATCAACTCAGAATAGGGCAATAATTGTTTCAAATAAGCTGCAAATTGCCTGCGTTGGGCAGTAGTATTGCCTTTTCCGTAAGTAGGCTCATTGTCCCAGCCACTTTCCTCTCCGATATTCCAGGTGACGGCATTCAGGTATCCAAACCGGGCTGCCATTTCCCGGTAAAAAATCTTTCTGGCAGTGGCAAATTCCCCACCCTCCTTGTGTTCGAAATAGGATTGGTTTTCCTGCTCGGAAAGCACCAATTGGGGCATCACACCTTCCGTCATCATGTGGTCAAAGAGCAGCTGCCATTGATCCAGCTTGGAAAGGTCGTATTGATAATAAGCATCATGCCCGGTCCAGGGAAAAGCCTGCTTGCCATCCCCGTAGGCATTCATCAACATGAAATAATGAGCATTGATCCCCTGGCTTTTCAGATAGTTGATTACCCCGATGATCCCCTTTCCCTTATTTTCGTGCCAGAGCGGATCGCCACTTTTCCAATCCTTGACATGTGTGGCATAAGACCGCTCAGAGCTTGTTCCATCAAATTCCTCATATTCCAAAAATACTTCCGGGGAATTGGCTCCCATCTTCAAAAAATAGCTTTCGTCGGTAAACTGTAAGAAGTGCTCCCCTACATACTGGAGTTTGCCTTTGCTCAAAAAACCAGGTGCTGAGGCATCAGGAGGCAGTATGTCAAAGCTGCCGGTATCACCATGAAAAGCCGATCCCTGTGACCAATCAGGATCCTGACTGATGGCTACTTGTTCCCCTTGAATAAACCTGGCTTCAAAGGTCCATTCTCCCGGGACAAGAGGTAATAAGTGGGCCCGCCAAATATTTCCTGCTGAAACTCCAGTCTCACCCGCTATTCCATCCCCGGCAAAGTAGCCCGGAATACGCATCTTCTGTCCATCCGGGCCGGTAAAAACCACCTGCAGCCTGTAATCCAAAAATGTCTTTTCTTCTTCCGCTGCATGGGGCCCTTCCCAGGAAAACGTCAGTTTTTGGTAAGCCTTTAATTCCCCAGATATTTTGGCCTGCTGGGCAAATAATGTTACAGAAATGGTCAATGACAAAAACAAGAAAGTAGCCAAATGCTTCATGGTTTATTGGGTTTTTCGCTCAAGTTAAGCAATTGTAAAACCAAATCACAGCAAGTTAATTTTATGAATCTACGCCAACCAATCCCCAATTCCCGAAATTGACCACATTTCTATCTTTTAAGGTTTTACCCGTTGATTGATTGGTTATTGCCAGATATTTATTAAATTCATTCATTCATCTAATCAAAAAACAATAAAAACTATGGAAAAGTACCTTGGAAAATTTGCACCACAACTGTATGCCATTTTGAGAATTGTAGCGGGCTTTTGTTTTGCCATGCACGGATCCCAGAAGTTAGTCGGCTGGCCGGGAGGCGATGAACCCAAAGAATTATTTTCCATGATGGGGTTTGCAGGAATAGTGGAACTAGTGGGTGGTATCCTTATCATGATTGGCCTTTTGGGAAGCATAGCAGCTTTTATCTCCAGTGGTCAGATGGCTGTAGCCTTTTTTATGGCCCATGCTCCCCAGGGTTGGAATCCCCTGATGAATGGTGGTGAAAAAGCAGTGATCTATTGTTTCCTCTTCCTGTTTATTGCTGCATCAGGTTCCGGTATATGGAGCGTGGATGGGAATAAAAAATCACCCGCTGCCGGATAGTTATTGATGGCAATCGACAGATAATAAAAACTTCCAATTCAATCGTTGCCCACTGGTATTCCAAATGGGCAATCGATCAACCGAACAGACCGGACACCCATACCGTCGGCATATTCCGCAGGAAGGGTTTTTCCGGTCTTTTTTATTTGGATGTGGTCAACATTTAATTTTTCATGCTTTATTCTATATATATCATTGGGATTTTTGGTGAAAATCATTACATTAATCTCCTATATTAATTATATGCCTAATTTTCGATTTCAGTAATCGATTCAATAAATTCAATTTTAAACCAAAACCAAATAACCATGTGTAAAAACCACGGCGTAGCTTACGTCAAACCCGGAGAAGTAGAAGTCAGAGAGATTGACTATCCCAAACTGGCCTTAGGTGACCGAAAGTGCCATCATGGGGTCATCCTCAAGATCGTTTCCACCAACATTTGCGGAAGTGACCAGCATATGGTCCGGGGCCGTACCACAGCTCCTGAAGGCTTGATTCTTGGACACGAAATTACCGGACTCGTCATTGAAGCCGGCCGGGATGTGGAATTTATCAAAGAGGGTGACCTGGTATCCGTTCCTTTCAATATTGCCTGCGGACGCTGCCGCAACTGCAAAGAAGGTAAAACTGGCATTTGCCTCAATGTAAACCCTGCAAGGCCAGGTGCTGCTTATGGCTATGTGGACATGGGGGGCTGGGTAGGCGGCCAGTCGGAATATGTGATGGTGCCTTATGCTGATTTTAACCTGTTGAAATTCCCCGATAAGGATCAGGCCATGGAAAAAATCAGGGACCTGACCTTGCTTTCAGATATCTTCCCCACCGGCTATCATGGAGCAGTTACGGCAGGAGTTGGCCCCGGCTCAATTGTGTATGTGGCAGGTGCCGGCCCGGTAGGGCTTGCCTGTGCGGCTTCCTGCCATTTGCTTGGAGCAGCCGTAGTGATTGTGGGCGATATGATTCCCGAACGATTGGCTCAGGCCAAAAGCTTTGGCTGTGAAACCATTGACCTGAGGAATAAAACCCCGCTTGCCGATGCCATCGCCGAAATCGTGGGTGTGCCCGAGGTAGACTGTGCCGTGGATTGCGTGGGATTTGAAGCCAAAGGCCATGGTGCAGATGCCGACAAGGAAGCTCCGGCCACCGTACTGAATTCCGTGATGGATATTACCCGTGCCGGCGGAAGCATTGGCATTCCCGGCCTTTACGTCACCGGAGACCCGGGAGGAATTGACGCAGCTGCCAAAAAAGGAAGTCTGAGTATCCGCCTGGGACTGGGATGGGCCAAGTCTCATAGTTTTCATACCGGACAATGCCCCGTGATGAAATACCACCGGCAACTGATGCAGGCCATCCTGTATGATAAGGTACAGATAGCCAAGGCAGTCAATGTACAAGTGATATCCTTGCAGGAATCGGTGCAGGGATACAAGGACTTTGACGGGGGTGCGGCCAAGAAATTTGTAATCGATCCACATGGTTTGATCCCAAATTGATCGAATCGGCTACCGTTCTGCGATGGCCTGAAAGGTATTTTTACCTGTAAGAAAACAACAGAAACCCGGACCGGGCTATTTTATCCGATCCGGGTTTTTTTTAACACCCATGAGAGCTTATCTGCGCAGCACTACCTGCCAAAGTCAAATGAATGCATTTAGCCCCGGAAAACGACCCAAAGGATTTATGAGCCTCCGAATACTTCTCAGCAGCCTGATGCTAGGCACCCTCACTTTCTTCGCTTGTGAAAGCCGGGAGGCAAAAAACAAAAAACCCAATGTGCTTTTCATTGCCGTAGACGATTTACGTCCGGAATTGGGTTGTTATGGCGTTGACTACGTACATACACCGAACATCGACAAAGCAAGCGGAGACACCCTGGAAATCAATCTGTTTGATAACCGGGAGCAACCCCTGCCCCATCAAAATATCCGGGTAGACCAGCCACAACTTGTCTCTGACCTGAAGAAAAAACTGGAGGCCATCGAGCGGGAAAAAACAGACTTTTTCTCTGCACTATAAACAGGTCGGGATTCAATCCAATAATGATGGGTCTCCCAATTTTCCCATAAAAAGAATGGCACCGCTGTGTTTTTCCTGAATAAAGAAGACAAAAGGCTTATTCAGCTTATATTCTGAGTAAGATGGGAGACTTGTTTCTCTGATTTCTACAATAGTAGCAGCGGCTGCCTCACTTCCTTTTTCATCTACTTCAATCAAGGCCTCATGGATTACCCGGCTAATTTTCAAAGGACCGGTAGCATTGGCAAACAAACGGGTAAAATTACCTGGGTGACTTTGAAAAGGAAGTGTAAGCCCCATGTCTATCAGGTCATTTTTCAGATTATCTACTTTATAGCGCATTTTGAACTTCGGCATGTGCAGTAGCAGATTCACTTCCCTGGCCTCTTCCCGGAACTGCTCCAACACCTCCAGATCCAGTCCCTCCAGCTTTTCCTGCAATCCTTCATCCGAGGTCAAAATCCCAAGACTATACTGCCCGGTGCTGTATGGGATTTCCAGGTAGTCCAAACCACCTTCCGTGTGGAATTTCAGGGTTGTGGCCTCAGCCAACTGCATCATATCGACCTGCACCTCAGCCCCATCGGAGGTGGTGAAAGGAGCTTTTTTGGTTTGACTCTCATCGAATCGGTACTTCCAGTCTGCCTTGAAGTAGATGGCATTGACCAGGTACATGACCGCACTGGCCGGGACCTGATCCAACATATCCTTGATCAGTCCTTCCGTATTCGTTTCAATCCACCGATTGATGATGTCGGCTGCCTGAGGATTGGCCATGTCCAGGGAAGCCAATTCGGCCCCATAGGATTCACGAAGACTACTGGCAAAACCTTCATCCAGGGTATAGCCTTGCTTGTACCAAATGGCATTGGCGATGGATAAACGGACCTTTGGATCCAGTTCCATCAAAAATCGGGTAAGGGTTCCGGCCGCTTCGTTTGCCTCTTCTATATCCATACCCTCAAAATGGAGAACCTGCCTGAATTGCTCTAAAGTCTCCCCCTCATTTCCATTCATGGCCATGGCAAGTGCGAGGTGAACGCTGTAAGGGCTGAAAAACTGGTTGGGTGCTTCCTGGGTTTGTAGCTGGCTAAAGAGATCCATTGCAAAAGAAGAGCTGCTGTTTACCAGAGAATGCTCAGCCATTTGGAGTGTCCGGATATTGGGCTCCAACGGTTCGTCCTTTCCACTCCAACCATTACAGGACCAGAACAAGCAACAAAGAGAAACAAAAAGATAGCATTGTGTCGATTTCATGGTAGCATCCGAATTTGGTTATTACCCAGACGCAAAATAAACCTCATCTGCTACAATGCTTATCGGAAAAAGTAACGTTCATGATCACTCTTTTTCCTGCAAGACCTAACATTTTATTAAACGAAGAAATCCGGATGACAATGTTTTGTTTTCAAAACATGGAAATTTAGGGCTGTTCGTGGCACCAGGACTGAAAATCATCAATGGGAGGATATAATCAAAATCATTATTAAATGACCAATTGGGAGTTAAAGGTTATTTTTGGAATTTAAACCTTTTATTATTGTATTTTTTTGATTTAACCAAATGATCAAAACAAAAAATGCTTCTCCCCACAAACCTGCTGCACATCTCCCTAGAAAAATCGGGGCAGGCTCGGCTTTTTGTCGGGCCAGCGCGCTTTGGGCATTTAAAATATAGTTTTTCTATTTTAAAATTTTTCTTAAGTAATACCTTAAAGCAATCAGTTTTAAATCTGTCATCGGTAGACCTAACTTTTTAAAAAATGCAGTAATCGGGATGACGATAGGTTTTTGTATTATATGTTAATATAAAATTTTCATTTTTTAATAGATAATGGTGATTTGAAGGTTATTTTTGGTGTTTTAACGTATTTTTATTGTACTTTTGGTCCCGATTTTTTATCGGGAACAAAAAAACCCTTCCCCCCGCAATCCTCCCGCACCCTCCCGAAAAAAATCGGGACAGGCTCGGTTTTTTGTCTGGCCAGCGCTCTTTTAGTATTAAATCCTATTCCTTCTTTATTTTACAGATTCTTTAGGGTTTCTTTTATAAAAACAACTGATTCAATTACTTCACAGGTAGGCTTAGCATTTAGCAATTACACAAATCAGGATGAAATTGTTTATTTTTTAAAACGTTGATTTACAGTAAATTAACATACACGTCATCGGTAATGGAAATGCAATGCAATAATAACGAAGGCATTTTTTTTAAAAGCCCTAATGTTCTTCAGGCTCCGATGGCTTAACGGTTAATTCGATAGATTTATTCATCAGTTTATCCGCTATCCACCTTAAAAATATCCAGACTGAAAAAAAACCTACTGCATCAGTCAACCCATTAAGCATGATAAAATCAAGCTGTTCGTGCCAATCCAGGTGCCGCTGATGGAGAAGCCAGTCATAAACTCCTGTACCCAATGAATAGCCGATCAAAAGCCAAAGGACAGCACTGATAACTGGCCAAAAAGGTAAATTTCCGGTACTGAATTTAAAATGCATCATTCTTTCATCCATTTAATTTGATACAAATTAAAGCATGCCCATTGGCCCCTGCATTGACCTATGTTAAGTTTGGCACATAACCCTTTTCTTGTTCTGAATGATTCAGGCCTGCTTAAAAAAATATCAGTCCAACCTTATGATCTAACCATTTAATGGAATACCTGATTTAATCCAACAAGGAAGGATCACTCAGTTTTCCCATAAAAAGAATGGCTCCGCTGTGCTTGTCCTGGATTAAGAAAACAAAGGGTTTGTCCAAGGCGAATACCCTGGGCTGATGGGGTCCTACAGAAGTGTAACTCACTTCCACGATGGTGGCTGCTGCGGCCTCGCTTCCCCTTTCATCCACTTCGATCAGCGCATCATGGATGACCCTGCTGATGTACATGGGTTCTGTGGGATGGGCAAAGAGTTTGGTAAAGTTCATGGGACTCGGATGAAAGGGCTTTTCCAGGCCCATTGCCATCAGGTCTTCATTCATTTTATCCATCTTGTACCGCAGCTTAAATTTGGGCATCTGCAGAATAAAATTGGCTTCATTCGCATTTTCCCGCCAGTATTCCAGGTCTTCAAAGGAAAAGCCCTGTAACTTTTCATCCAGGGCAAAATCATCTGAAATGATCACGCCCATATTATACTGTCCGGTGCTGTAAGGTATTTCGAGATATTCCAGTCCGCCATCGCTGAAATACCTCAGCGATGCTGCTTCTTCCATTCGCATCATGTCAACGGCCACTTCATTCCCGGGGCTGACATAAAAAGGTGCTTCCCGTGTATTGGAGGCATTGAAGCGGTACTTCCAATCCGCCTTGAAGTAGATGGCATTGACCAGGTACATAGCTGCATTGGGCGGAATGGCATCCAACATGTCTTTGATCAGGCCTTCCGTGTTTTGTTCAATCCAATTATTGATCACATTTACAGATTGGGGATTGGCCATGTCCAGTCCGCCCACTTCGGCACCAAAGCTGTTTCTTACGGTTTCTTCAAAATCCGGATTGACTTCCCATTCCTGCTTGTACCAAATGGCATTGGCAATGGACAGCCTGACTTTGGGATCCAGCTCCAGTAAAAATTTGGTTAGGGATTGTGCTGCTTCATTCGCCTCTTCCAGGCCCATCCCTTCATACCTCAGTACCCGGACAAACTCTTCCAAAACCTCTCCTTCGTTGCCATTCATGGCCATGGAAAGGGCCTGATGGATGCTGTAGGGACTGTAAAACTGATTGGGTACCTCCTTTTTTTGAAACTGATGAAAAAGGTCCATGGCGAATCGGGAACTGGATAGGACCATTTCCTGCTCATGAGCCTGCAAAGCCCGGAGGTTAGGGCTTACCAATTCATCCTCTGTGCCTCCCCAATCACAAGAGCCAAACAAAAATAAAGCAATAAGGGCTAAAGTCAGATTGAGTCGCATGTTCATCATTACTTGGGATTGATTTCCCTGTCCAGACGCAGTGATGACCAAAAATGCTACATGCTCCCATCAAAAAGATGAGGTTTTCCTTTAAGGTAATTGATTAAAATAACCAGATTTTTTTCTCTGAGTCTCTTTTATCCTTGCCTGAAAAAGAACTAACCACCTAATTTACCCGTATAATTTTTAAATTAAATTACTTTCAAAAACCCCTACCCCTGTATATCATGAATGTCCGACTCCTACTGCTCGTACTCATTTCTACATCATTGGCAAATATAAGGGGAAATGCCCAGCAATTAATTGGAGGCATCCATTTCAAATCTGGAATTCCAACCGGGGACTTTCATCAGGCGTCCGGAATAAACGTTGTTTCAGAATTAAGTGCTGGCGCACTTTATGGCATCAAGGGCAGCCCGGTCTTTGTTGGCGCAGATCTGGGCTATGGTCGCTATGGAACAGCGGTGACCCGAAGAAGGGATATTTTCCCTGGTGTCAACCAACGCTTCCGTATCAGAAGAAACAATAATGTTGTCAACCTCATGGGCCTAGTCAGGTTGATGCCCGATTTGAATTCTAAATTTCGTCCCTTTTTGGAAGGGCAGATTGGCGGAATCCATACTTTTACCAGGTCACGCATCAGGGAAAACAGGTTGGCCGATCCCATTGCCTCAGGCACTGAGCACCACGATTGGGCCCTGATGGTGCAGGCAGGTGCCGGAGTAATGGTTGCGGTAAATTCCAGCAGGGATACTTTTATGGAGTTAAAGGTAAATTATGTGAATTCCGGGGAAATAAATTACCTGAGCAGGGACAGTGCTACCTACAATGAGCAGGGAGAATTAATGCTGGCGCCAAAAAGTTCAACCTTTAACATGATTCAGCCATCGGTGGGAGTTAAATATTTGTTTTAGTTGTAATCCTGAATGAGGGAAAAGAAAGGTTAAGGGTTAATTGGTTGTTATCGTGGTGTAGTATTCAAAGCAGCATTTAGGCAACTGGGCTTGTTTTAGGTTCAACCCTGGTTGTTAAGGGTTAATTGATTAATCGGTTAATTGTTTAGGTTTGTCATTCCTCCCCATTTTCAAACCTCGCCCCTCGCTCCTCGGAATTTGCAATTCCGTGGGACAGATAAAGGGGATTTGCAATCCCCGGTCGTAAAGGCACCACGGCCCAGCAATAGAAATGCAATAATAACCAGCCATAAGTTTATTTCATTCCTCCCCTTTTTCAAACCTCACCACCAGGTACCTGAAAACACTTTCATCATAATCCGGATGAAACTGGTATTTACTCTCAAAATAATTGTAAAAAAACAACTGGGAAACAGAATCCGTCTCCAGTAATGCTATGGTACTGGGATTGATGGGAACCAAACTATCGGTTTCAAAAGTAATTTCATCGATGAACTTTAAATGCCAATCATTCTGCTTCAGACCTGTATTGCACGCAAAAAGCGTGATACAGCTGATTAGGGTGAAACCATTAAAAAAGCGCCGCATAAAACCTAACTTTTTGAGTTGGTTAAAACTAAATAAATATTAATGGATTTCCTATTTTACTTGCCCCCTGACAAAGCATGTTTTTCGTATCCTCAGGCTGTTTTTTAATCAAAGGATAAATATAGTGACCAACTTACATGCATCTTCCTTTGGCATGACAGCCCAATCCTGCCACATTGAATTTGCTTTTTTGAGGATTTATTAGAAGATTATAGAAAATTTTCTATCAAATACCCTGATAACCCATGCAAAGAAGACAGTTTATGAAACTGGGGGCACTTGGCTCCATGGCAGCATTTTCGGGATTCCCTTTTATATCCCATGCCAGATCCGATTTAAAAATCAAAAAGATCCGTTACTATGGCGCTCCAGGCTACAATAAACCCCTCTTTAACCAGGCAAGGGGGATCGTGGAAGTGGAGACCGATTCGGGGTTAATTGGAATAGGAGAAGGCGGCACCCCTGATATGGTCCGGCAATGCGCAGAAATGCTGATCGGGGAGGATCCCTTCCGTATCGAACACCTCTGGCAATACCTGTACCGGGGCATGTTTTATCCGCCTGGTAAGGAAAAACTTCACGGGCTTGGTGCCATTGAAATGGCTCTTTGGGACTTAAAAGGCAAAGCGCTGGATGTACCTGTCTATGACTTATTGGGCGGAAAAACGCGCAACTATGTGGAATGCTATGCCACAGGTTTCCGGAATTCCACCGCCAGTACCATGGAAGGAAGGGCACAGGACTGTCTGGAAGCCGGTCTGCGGTGCTACCGGATCGGTCCTACGGGTGGAAATGGGGATTTGCCTTTTGATTTTTACGAGCACAGCAAAAAAACCATTGCACTTTGTGAGCAACTCGATAAGGCAGTGGGAGGAAACGGCAACTGGGCCGTGGACCTGCATACCCGATTTGACACCCCAGAGGCCATCAAGATTTGCGATGCCCTGGAGGAATTGGAACCCTATTTTGTAGAAGACATCATCCGATCCGAAAACCCGGAAGTTTACAAGACTATCAGAAACTTGACCAAAGTTCCTATAGCCGTGGGAGAGCAATTTGGTGACCGCTGGGATACCAATGTACTGATGGAGAACCACCTGATCGATTACAGTCGGGTAACCCTTCCCAATACGGGAGGCATTACCGAATTGAAAAAAATTATCGCCATTGGAGAAACCCACTATGTAGGCATCATTCCCCACTTTACCGGCCCCCTTTCCACGGCTGCGCTGGTACATGTGCTGGGCTCCTCCAGTCCTACCCGCTGCATGATCGAACTGGCAGGCGGGGAGCCCGAAAAGCCGGCTTACTTTAACGAAGACTTCATTGATTTCAGAGAGGGAAAGGTACATGTCAATGACCGCCCCGGATTAGGGGTCAGTTTTGATCCTCGTAAAGCGGAATTCCTGTTTGAGGTTACTAAAAACACGGAATTTACCCATCCCTATCTCAAAAGTCCGGATGGAGCCATTCATAATTGGTAATCTAAAAAACATCCAGACCATTTAATCCCAAATATATCCAGCCTTATGCCAAATCAAGTCAAGAAGACAAGCAAAAAATCTTCTACAACTCTATCACGAAGGGCCGCCATTCAATCTGTTCTGGGGTTGGCAGGAACCGGCATGATGCTTCCGCTTTCCTCCTATGCCCAGCAGCCCGACCCTCTGTACCTGCGAAAAAACGAGGTACGCATCACCAAACTGGAAACCTTTCTGGTCAAACCCCGGTGGATTTTTCTGAAAATACATACCGATGCTGGTGTTACCGGCCTGGGAGAGCCGCTGCTCGAGGGTCGGGCACTTACCATTCAGACCGCCATAAAGGAAATTGAACCTTACCTGATCGGAAAAGATCCCCGCAGGGTAGTCCATCATTGGCAGGCCATTTACCGACATGCCTTTTACAGGGGAGGACCGATCTTAACTTCGGCACTCAGCGGCATTGACCAGGCCCTTTGGGATATCAAAGGCAAACTGCTGGGGGTGCCGGTCTATGAACTTTTCGGTGGTCCTACCAGGGACCGGGTGAGAATTTACGGTAGGGCCAGCAATGCCGAAGACATGAAAAAACGGAAGGCGGAAGGCTATACAGTAATCAAAACCGGAGTTGCCAAAAAACAAGTCGCCCGGATAGTGGAAAATCCAGCTTTTATAGACTTTGCAGCCGAAAATTTTGCTTCGCTCAGGGAGGCAGGTGGACCGGAAATGGATATCGGAATCGATTTTCACGGCGCCATATCCCCGCAGACCGCCAAACTGCTGATCAAAGAACTAGAGCCCTACCAGCCCATGTTTATTGAGGAACCTTGTCAGGCCCAGAATGTGGATGTACTGGTAGATATCGCCCGAGGCACCCATTTACCCATTGCGACAGGTGAACGGATATTCACCAAATGGGGATTCCGGGAATTACTGGAGAAAGGGGCAGCCAGTATACTACAACCCGATCTTTGTCATGCCGGCGGCCTGACCGAAGGTCGCCTCATTGCAGGCATGGCAGAAGCTTACTATGCTGCCATCGCCCCGCACAATCCCATGGGACCCATTTCCCTGGCCTGTGGCCTCCACCTGGCGGCCAGCATTCCCAATTTCCTGGTACAGGAGCAGGTTTCCCTGGGAAATGGTTACCTGAAAAAACCCTTTAACCTGCAATCTGACGGAACGGTATTGATCCCCGAGGGGCCCGGATTGGGCATAGAACTGGATGAAGAGGCCCTGCAGGACAAAATCGGCCATGATTGGGCCAATCCTGAAAGCTATGACCCGCGTGATGGATCCGTAGTAGACTGGTAATCCTGGTCTTCCGAAATAAACTTTAAACCAAAAACTTAATTGTATCCATGCCTACAAAAAACAATAATTCGAGACGAAAACTATTGAAAGGACTTGGCCTGGGAGCCATGACCGGTTTTATGGGCCTTTATTCCGGTTCACCTGCATCTGCTGAAACAGCAAATGAAAAACCCGCCTTCCTGAATGGCCTTCCTCCTTTGAAAATTACCAATGTCAAAGCCATAGGTACCGCTCCCAGTGGCTCCAACCTGATTGTGGTTAAGGTAGAGACCTCCGAGCCCGGACTCTATGGTCTGGGCTGTGCCACCTTTACCCAAAGAGCCTTTGCTGTCATTACAGCCATAGAAAAATACCTGCAGGATTTCTGTGTAGGCAAAGATGTAGACAATATTGAAGACATGTGGCAATCTGCCTTTGTGAGCTCCTATTGGCGCAACGGCCCGGTGCTGAACAATGCCATCAGTGGCCTGGACCAGGCTCTCTGGGACATTAAAGGTAAACGTGCCAACATGCCCCTTTACCAGTTGCTGGGGGGAAAAAGCCGTTTTGCAGTTCCCTGTTATACCCATGCCAGTGGCAGTACGCCTGAAGCGGCCGCTGATCAGGTATCCGGATATATGGAAGAAGGCTACCGCTACGTACGGATTCAGCAGGGGGGATATGGGGGTACAGGTCTTACCGGAGAGCCTGATTTCAAAAAGCAAGGTTATGGCCGGGAAAGCGACCAGTATATGGACCAGGGCAAATACATACGGGATGTACCAAAGCTTTTTGAAACTGTCCGGCGGCAATGTGGTGAAGAAGTGGAATTGTTGCACGATATCCACGAGCGGCTGGAACCCATGGATGCCATCCGGGTAGTCAAAAGTACCGAGCCTTACCATCCCTTTTTTATCGAAGATCCCTTTTCGCCTGAGCAGATGGAATGGTTTCAGGCCTTGCGTGAAGCTACCACTGTGCCTCTGGCCATGGGAGAACTCTTCAACAACATCAACGAATTTAAGGAGCCGATTACCAACCGGATGTTTGATTACATCCGCATCCATATTTCCCAGATAGGAGGTATCAGTCCTTCGATGAAAGTGGCCCGGCTGGGGGAATTTTACGGAATAAAGACTGCCTGGCATGGCCCGGGAGATGTCTCCCCGGTAGGGCATGCCGCCAATGCTCATATTGACCTGGCGGTATGGAATTTCGGTATTCAGGAGGCGGCCCGGATTTCAGACCTTTCCCGTGAGATTTTCCCGGGATCACCTGTCATGAAAGATGGCTACATGTGGGTAAACGAGGCTCCGGGCCTGGGAGTGGATATCAATGAGGAGCTGGCAGCCAAATACCCCATGCACACCCGTTCCAACTGGACGGTAAGGAAGTTTGACGGCACGATTATCCGGCCTTAAGTTGGCCTTCGGCAAGCTACCTATTTAGGTTGATCTTTATTCAGTCCGACTGGCCCGGACACTACGGGCAACAGATTGACAGAAAATTTAAGTTTTTGCTGGAATAGACATTACTAATCTTAAATTCAATTAAAATGGGAAACAGCAGTTGGATCAAATACAAAATCGAAATCTGGGAGAGGCTTAGACGATTTGCAGCTGGAAGATTGGCCATGCCGGAAAAATCACCAAAGACAACAGGAGCAAATTTGATTCGTGCATTCTTCATTAAAACCCTGACTGCAGCATTACTTACCACCTGTTTGTTTTATGCAGCTGACTTGTTAGTGGGTTCTGGTTTATCTTTCAGTCAGTATGTCTGGCAAACGGTAGCTAATTTCCTGATAATCTTATTATTGGGCATCTACCTTCACTCAACTAGGCTGAAAAATTGGAAGCGGTACCTGTCGGTCGTTGCCATATATTTTTTTATCGGTCATTTCTCCATTCTGATTGAGGCGTATTTGTTTGATGTTAGTGACCTGAACATGACTATTCTGGAAATGGCCAGAGGGTTTTTCATTGTACTTCTTATTTCATTAATTTTGGTCCGGTTATTTCCAGTTCGAAAAGAGCCCATAAAATCCAACACGGACTACCCTGTGAGATTCCGGATTCGTCCTCTCGGATTACTATCAGGTGTATTTCTTTATTTGTTCATTTATGGCCTAGCCGGCTTTGTATTACAAGCAAGCTATCCGGAATTTCTGGAATTTTATAAAGGAAAAATTCCATCATTTTCCCGAATAGCCGGCGTTCAAATAATTCGTTCCTTTCTATTTATGGGGATAGCGATAGTGGTACTCCGATCCTGCCTATTGGCAAAACCAAAAACTGCCCTGCTTATAGCCATGTTGTTTTCGGTACTAGGTGGAATAGCGCCATTGATTCCCCCCAACGAGTTGATGCCTGGATACGTTCGGATAGGCCATTTCTTTGAAGTGGGAATTTCCAATTTCCTTTATGGATATATATTGGGGTACATATTGGTTTCAAATTCAGAGGAAAAAGAAAAAGCCTTCGTAACTTAGCCAGGCATCAATGACAACTAAAAGCTCACCAACATATGAGTATAGTAAAAGTCTCAGGCTTGTACCGATCCGCTTGCAAGGTAACTCCCATTCACAAAAGGATTTTTCTATTCCAAAACACCAGGTTAGCAACTGATTTTCGAAGCTTTTGTCCGGGTCAAATAGACAACAATCCCCACTCTAAATCCACTAATCATAAAAACTTAACCAAACGATTTCGAAAAGAACAAAAAATCCTCTATTTTGCATGAGTCAATTTTAACAATATTTTTGGATTTGGATGAAGCCTCGTGTCTTTTTAATTAATAATTACTCCATGGAAAACGCCTATTCTCTTTGGGAAAAAGGTTTGAGCGGAAGCCATCACGTTTGGGGAAAAGTAGAACTGGATAAAAAAGGTAAGGTGGACATGAGTATCTTCCCTCACGAACGGTACCCCCTTTTGAATAAAATCGGAGCGTTCTTTGGCATTGGGCATCTGGACCAGCAAATCCGACTTTTACGCAACCTCAAAAAATTCGATATCCTGTATTCCCCCTATTCTTCATCTAATACCAAATTGTTGGTTCTGCTTAAGGTTTTGGGTTTATTCAGAAAACCCATCGTCGTCACTATTCATCAGCCGTTTTGGCAAGGAAAAAATGAAAACCCCCTGTATAGGTTCCTTTCAAGACATTACATCCTAAGCTACGATGCCTGCATTTTTTTGAGTGAACCACTTATGAAAAAAACGGTTTCGCTGTTAAACATTTCAGAGAAAGACGCAAATAAAAAGTTCAGCCTTACACAGTGGGGGCCGGATATAACCTATCTGGATAAATTTAGCCGTAAACACCTTCCTTTTGAATCCTGTGACTATTTCATCAGTGCCGGACATACGGACAGGGATTTTGAGACGCTGATTGAAGCTTTTAGGGGTCTGGATTATAAATTATGGATATTTTGTACACCTGACTCCATCCCTAAAACCACCGATATTCCCCCAAATGTGCAGGTAAATTGGGAAATTATTAGGTCCTATGACCTGATTCCATATTATCAAAAATCGATTGCCATTCTGATTCCTCTAAAATACCCGGAGCATAAGGAAGGTTGCCAGGGAATGACTAGCTTGCAAGATGTGGTTTCCTTCAGCAAACCGGTTATTATGACGCGCAATCCTTGTTTGAATCTGGATATTGAAAAAGAAGGGGTAGGCAAATACGTAGACATGTATGACGTACAGGGCTGGAAAAAGCAATTAACGGTCTTTGCCAGCAATAAGGCATCTTGGGAAAAAATGAGCGAAAACTCCCGTTTATTATTTAAAACCAAGTTCAACTCTGAAGTTTTTGCGGCACATCTGGAAAAAGTGCTATTGGCTACATTTCAGGAAAAATCAAACTTGAAGGATAAAATCGAGCATGTTGAGAGTCTTACACCGAGTTATAAAAATCAGCCATTCCAGAAAGGAAATGACATTTGATTTCACACAGTGCGTGCCTATTGGTCGCAAACTTTTCGCGAATGCGAATATTTTAAACCCTGAATAAGCTATGAAGGCAGTAATTTTAGCCGGTGGTTTCGGCACAAGGATCAGTGAAGAAAGTACCGTTCGCCCCAAGCCAATGGTGGAAATTGGTGATAAGCCGATTTTGTGGCATATCATGAAAATGTACGCCCATCACGGCATAAGTGATTTTATCATTTGCTGTGGCTATAAAGGCCATGTTATTAAGGATTACTTTATCAACTACCACCTCATGCATTCTGATTTTACCGTAAACCTTGACACAAACGAGGTGAAAGTCCATCAACAGCATGCCACCCCATGGAAAGTTACCCTCGTGGACACAGGATTGGAGACCATGACAGGGGGTCGTCTGAAAAGGATAAAAGAGTACATAGGGAATGAAACTTTTTGCATGACCTACGGGGATGGCGTTTCGAATGTCAACATCCGGGAGAGTATTCAATTTCATAAAAAGGAAGGTGTAGCAGCCACGCTTACGGCGGTAAGGCAACCCGGGAGATTTGGAGCCTTCGTTCTTTCCTCACCCGGGACACGCATTCAACAATTTAGGGAAAAACCACAAGGGGATGGCACGGAGGGTGCGATGATCAATGGTGGTTTTTTTGTACTAGAACCCTCGGTTTTTGACCTGATTGAAGACGATGAAACTGTATGGGAGCGAGAACCTATGGAAAAGCTAACCATTAACAATGAAATGGCCGCTTATGTCCATCACGGATTTTGGCAGGCCATGGATTCCCTTCGTGACAAAAATTATCTGGAAACACTCTGGTCTTCCGGGAAGGCTCCCTGGAAAGTTTGGTAATCTATCGATAAAAAGAAAAATTATGAACATACTCATCGCTGGCAATATGGGATACATCGGTCCCGTGTTGGTACAACACCTGAAAAACAACTACCCCGATTCCCGGATCATTGGTTTTGATATAGGCTATTTTTCTCATTGCCTAACCACTACAGGCCCCTTGCCGGAAATCATGATCGACAAACAAGTATTTGGTGACATACGCCATTTCCCGGATGAACTTTTGGAGGGGATCGATGTGGTAATTAACCTTGCGGCCATTTCCAATGATCCTATGGGGAAAACTTTTGAAGATATCACCCTGGAGATCAATTACCGCTCTTGTATAAATCTGGCAAAGAAGGCCAGGCAAGCAGGAGTCAAACATTTTGTTTATGCTTCCAGCTGCAGTATGTATGGGGCTGCAGACGATTTTCCCAAAACCGAAGAAGCAACTTTAAACCCTCTGACTGCCTATGCCCGTTCGAAGGTATTTGCTGAAAAGGACTTACAAGCCCTTGCCCGGGAAAATTTCCTGATCACTTGTCTAAGGTTTTCAACCGCCTGTGGGTTTAGCCCAAGACTTAGGTTGGATCTGGTTTTAAATGATTTTGTAGCCGGTGCTATCACCTCAAAAAAGATCAATATACTAAGTGACGGCACTCCCTGGAGAGCCATGATACATGTAAAGGACATGTCCAGAGCTATCGAATGGGCCTCTATACGGGCCAGAGAAAATGGTGGAACCTTCGTAGCTGTAAATGTGGGAAGTAATGCCTGGAACCACCAAATCAAAACTGTGGCCCTGGAAGTCCAGAAATTAATTCCGGAAACCCAAGTTTCCTTAAACGAAGACGCCCCGGCAGATAAGCGGTCCTACAGGGTTAATTTTAGCAAGTTCGAACAGTTGGCACCTGATTTCCAGCCGCATTTTAATTTGGAACGAACTATTAAGGACCTTCAGGAGGGGCTTACAGGAATCGGTTTTAATGATCCCCATTTTAGGGAATCGAGCCTGATCCGCCTAAAGGTTTTAAATCGGTTTCAACAAAAACGAATCCTGGACCAGGATTTGTCCTGGCTCCCGATAGCAGCATCCAAGACATAGGTATCCTCAGCAGAGAACTGCAAATGTCATACTTCCGATTTGTGTTTCCAGGGAAGTTTATGCCTTTGGAAAGAAATAGGCATTCTGCTCTGCCCGAAGACGGTCACTTATCCTTCCCTCAGGAACCTGAACGTCATCGTAGGTAATCACCTGATCTTTTGGAACATCTCTTTTGAGCACACATCCTCCAGCCAATCCAAGTGGAAGCAAGCGCTCTTCCATGGAAACCGGCATGTTTTCACATAGCCCGTACATCATGTATTGGCCAATACCATCAAGCACTTCTCCCTTTTTGAGATCCTTTTTCGCCGTAGCCACCACATCCACCATTGGTTTGACAGGCGCAATGGTGGCATCGTGAAACAAAACAGCTCTTGCAACCGTGATGGGAACTTCAAAGTGACACAAATGATAGGGATTGTAGAAACAATAAAAAGGACCTTCTCCAACTTTGTACAGATTAAGATAGGTTTTTTGAATGGGATGGTCCATGGTACCCAGAACAAAAACCCCGGGTCCCGGGCTTGCTCCGACGATATAATCAACGATACCATCTCCTTTGAGCAAATCTTCTGCCGGATACTGATCCAAACAATCCCGAACATGTTTTCCTGATTCCACTGTAGGGCCATGCATGCCTCTTTTGGCAACCTTCATTCCGGTAGCATTTGCTGTTATGGCTTGCTCAAATGAGATCTTACTACCATCGGCAAAAGAGGTAACCATGACCGGGTTTTGGTTCCATTTTTTGGCAAACCCTTCCTGGGTGGTGGGGTTTCGGTAGGGGTCATGCAAGCCCTTTATATTACCACATAATACCGGCTTAAGTCCAATTTGCCTGACATATCGATAAAGGTTCAATGTTACCCCCGGTTGATCTCCATCTGCATTGGTAAAAATCACGCCTTTTTTATCCGCATACACTTTTAATATGGGGCCGAATGTTCCGTCGGCTTCTGCGTTCATCATGATCAGGTGTTTCCCATGGTCAATCGCCTCCAGTGCAACCCTTGCTCCAAATTCTACCGCTCCGGTAACTTCAATAATGGCATCAATGCCGCTTGCCTGACAGAGCAATAAGGGATCCGTGCTGATTGCCTTTTTGTCGGCTTTTAGTGCGGATTCCAACTGACTCAGGTTAGTAACTTCCTCGGCCTGCTTATGCCCGGCATTTTGAAATACTTCCCTGGCTTTGGGTAGCGTCCGGTTAGCAATGGCCACTAATTTCATTCCCGGGGTGTACATCTCCATCTGAATGGCAATTCCTTTCGCCATAAAACCGGCACCAATCATCCCTACTCTTATGGGGTTATTTTCTTCTTCACGTTTCTGAAGCGCACTATCTATAAGTATCATGACTATAATTAGGAGGTAAAATAAGGATGAGAATTGTCTTTTTCAGAAATAACCGACACCTCAATGGGCCACTTTAAATCAAACTTGGGGTCATCCCATTTGATTCCCCTTTCGGAACCCGGAGTATAAAACTGTGAAACAAGGTATTGAATGGAAGTATTGTCCTCTAAAGTAATGAAACCGTGGGCGAAATCTTTGGGAACATACAGCATTCTGTTGTTTTCCCCTGAAAGTTCCACACCAATCCATTTCCCATAAGTGGATGAATCTTCCCTGAGATCAATAATGATATCATAGATAGCCCCTGAAGTGCATTTTACAAGTTTGGTCTCCTGATAAGGGGCTACCTGGTAATGCATCCCCCGTACGGTTCCCTTTTTTTTGTTATAGGACATGTTGGCCTGGGCAATCCCGGTTTCAAGCCCATGTTTTTCAAATTCTTTCTGACAAAAGGTTCGTCCAAAAAAACCTCTTTCGTCTACTATTCTTTCTACTTCAAGGATAAAGGCTCCTTTTAATTCCGTCTCGGTAAAAATCATGCTATTTCAAAATTTGAACGAAATATACGGATTAATCAAACAAAAAAACATTAATCCCGGTATTTCGGCGTTACCTAAACCAAAATAAGCTATTTATAAAGAAAAATATCTCCCAAATATATTTCGATTGTAAAAAAAGAAATTTAATTTTACATGATTATTTTCAAATGTATATTTTTGCCATTCTAATGCAATTAAATGCATTTAAAACTTTTGCCGAATCAGTAAAGAACCGCTATGGAAACTGGAATCATGAAAAAGATCTGGGAGCTCTCCGGAAAGATCTCAGATAAAACAGGGTATCAACGTTTGACCAGTTTATCCGAAAAGCTTATTGAATTGTATCGTGAGCAGGGAAGAATTGAAAATAACCCCCTCGCATCATCCAGAAAAAGAACCCTTTCGGTCCCAGCTGAAGACCTGAAGCAAATCCTAAATCAGTCTTCCATACTTGTAACAGGCGGTTTGGGATGTGTGGGCTCCTCGTTGGTTCGGGCACTTTTGGAACATGGGCCGGCAAAAATAGTGGTAGTGGACAAGGTATCCCCGCAGGAAAGTAGCTATCAACTGCCGGAATCAGAGCAAATTGAATTCAGACAGCATGACATTCTGGACGAAAATGGATTGGAAGAAATATTCAGAACCTATCGGCCGGAATTTGTATTTCATACCGCCGCACAAAGAAACCCCGGTCTGGCAGAGAAATCCATCTTAGACACTGTTAAAACTAATATATTGGGTACTTTAGCGGTGCTGACTGCCTGCGAAAAGACGCCATCGGTGAGCCAATGCGTGTTTACCTCCACTGGTAAAGCAAGCAGGTATCTTACCAATGAAATTTATGCGGCTACCAAGAAGGTTTGCGAAATGTTGCTAGATGACTTTTCCAGAAACGGTTCCAAAATATATAGTATGGTACGGTTTACGCATATAGTCGACAACAGCCTGATGGACAAGCAAATCATGGAATATGCTAAACATGGGGATTTCATTCCTATTCATTCACCGGGTAAATTTGTCACCGCTCAAAACGTAAACGAAGCAGCCCTGTTATTGCTAAACGCTTTGATTCATTCAGAAAAAGGAATCGCTCGATTTTTATTGGTAAAAAACCTGGAATGGCCGGTAGAAAGCCTTGAATTGGCCCTCTACTACATCCAGGAATTTAAACGAAAAATACCCATTATTTTTACCGGGAATCCCAAGGGATATGGAGAGAAATTTTTCCGCGGACAATTAGACTGGAAAAATCCACTTGAGTTAAATTTATTGATAAATGTCTATGAAAATCGAAAAAGGGAAATCAATAGAGCAGAAGATATCATTATTTCAACCCTGGTACCCACCTCCCATAAACTTCTTGATCACCTGATCAGTGCTTTGAAAAAAGTAAGCACCGACCAGGAGGCAAAAACTGTTCTTTTGAAGGGACTGAAAGATTTATTTGAAGATTCCCTGGCTCATGTTCCCGCCTCCCAGACCATGGAAATTCTAAAATGGGGGCTGGATCAAAATCACCTGAAGCAAGACGGTTTAACGCCCTCGGATTTTGGGGATATGATTCCCATCATGATGCGTTCCTTATCGGAAACTCCTTTTGAAAAAGAACTAAAGGATGCTTTCGAATCGCCCTGTTAATTGTATTTTATGATTTGTATTGCAGCATCTTTAGTCGCTAGTTTGGTACAGGAGGTCGAAACCGTTCCGGAGGAATCCTGCGGGTTTTTGTTGGGAAAAACTAGCAGAAATAAAAATAATATCTTAAATTATATACCCGTAAAAAATGTCAGTGACCAAAACAGGGATCGACATTATCTTATTCATCCAAAGGATTATTTGCAAGCGGAAGCTTTGGCCATGAAAACTCAAACTCAAATGATAGGTATTTACCACACGCATCTGGATTGGCCTGCTATTCCATCTGAAACTGACCTCCTTTCAGCCTTCCCGAATGTATCTTATGTAATTATTTCCTTGAATAACCTTCGCTTTTCAGACATAAAATCCTGGCGATTGAACGATACCAATCAATTTATTGAAGAAAAATTTCACATTATTACCGAATAAAATTATGGCAACAATATTCATCCCTACCCCTTTACGTAAGTTCACTGCAAATGCAGCCAAAACAGAAATTGAAGCAGAAACGATAAAGGAAATGTTGGACGAGCTTTCGAAAAAATTTCCTGAGCTAAAAAGGTATTTATACACGCCGGATGGGAATATACCTTCCTTTATAAATATTTTTATTGACGAGGAGGATATTCAGAATCTGGAAATGGAGCATTCCAAAATCAAAAGCGGAAGTGTGGTAAGCATTGTTCCTGCAATAGCAGGGGGTACAGACGATATTAGCTTCAGTAAGGAAGAATTGGCCAGGTACAATCGCCATATCATCATCCCGGAATTCGGATTGGAAGCCCAAAAAAAACTAAAAAAAGCCAGGGTACTGGTCATTGGTTCCGGAGGCCTTGGTAGTCCACTGCTTCTCTATCTGGCAGCAGCAGGAGTGGGTACGCTGGGTATCGTGGATTTTGATGTAGTAGAAGACAGTAACCTCCACCGGCAAGTAATTTTTGGCGTTTCCGAATTAGGCATACCGAAAGTTGAGGCTGCTAAAAAAAGGCTTCTGGAGATCAACCCTTATATCCAGATAAATGTATATAATGAAAGGTTCACCAAAGAAAACGCCATGCGGCTAATTGGAGACTACGACCTTGTAGCAGATGGCACGGATAATTTCCCTACCAGATACCTGGTGAATGATGCCTGTGTCCTGTCAAATAAAACCAATGTTTATGCTTCCATTTACCAGTTTGAAGGGCAGGTATCAGTTTTCAATTATCAGGCAAATGGGGTGTTCGGACCAAACTACCGGGACCTGTATGAAACCCCTCCGCCTCCCGGGCTGGTGCCGAGTTGTGCAGAAGGTGGGGTATTGGGCGTATTGCCCGGAATCATCGGCAGTCTGCAGGCATTAGAAGTATTGAAAGTCATTACAGGCATTGGTGAGGTGCTCAGCGGCAAGTTATACACATTCGATGCCTTAAGTTTTCAATCCCGGACTTTTAAAGTAGGGAGAAAAAAGAGCAATCCATTAAATGGGGAAAACCCAAGCATCAAAGAGTTGATTGATTATGAGGAATTTTGCAGTGTAGGCAAAATAGAATCCAAAATCAAGGAAATTTCGGCCGAGGAATTCAGGCAGCTCCAGGAAAGAGAGGAAGCCTTCCAATTGATCGATGTACGTGAGCCTCACGAATTCGAGATTGCGAATATTGGAGGAGAATTGATCCCCTTGGGTACTATTATTTCTCAAGGTGAGAAAATCGAAAGGGATAAAAAGGTAGTTGTTCTTTGCAAGGTTGGAGGCAGAAGTGAAAAGGCTATCCGGGCACTGGAAGAGCAATTTGGATTTAGCAATTTGTATAATTTAAAAGGAGGAATAATCCATTACCTGAATACCTTTCATCCGGAAATGGAAACTTATTAATCTCTTAAATTTACATACTCAAGAACAATAAGAAAAGTTTTATCCCTCATAAAAAGTATTTGTTAAACTTTTTATCAGTTCTTCTTATCCATAAAATTAAGGTTCAAGTTCCCCTCAATATGAAGTGGAAAAAGTGTCCATCTCTCCGATAAACGAAACATTAAAGGTCTATTTTCATTCCAGGGAATGGAGCCGGGATACGCGCCAATCGTTTGAAGAGGGCTGGGCAGATTTTTTTCACTAAAAAACGAACTGGCTTTGTCAAAGTTTGTGTTATTTCTGTCAATAAATTTGGTTTTTTATCGTTAAGCCTATTGGCTTTTATGTTGACCTAAAGCTCCTTTATGAAATTTTCTCAGGGCAAGTCAATGGTTACTCTTTACAAAGGATAGAGAAATTTTCAGGTTGAATATTTTTTTACCATCTATCCAGGTTAGTAGTTGCTTCATTTGCAGGTCATACCCTAAAACGAATTATACGCATCAAAAAATGGGATAGAAAATACAAGGAATTTCGGTTTCAAAATGCATGGCGTTAGTTTCTGAAAGGGGAATTTTTTGATTTCTCAAGATCAGCATTTGATCTTGAGGCAGACTGAGTAGAAGATATTGAAATTGTATATGTGGATATTCTTCAAAAATCGGATACCGGACCATATACATGCTTTTCCGAACATCGAAACAAAGCAACTTTTCCAAGATATACTTGAAAAAGATCGTTTCCTTTTTTGCGGGTCCCGGACAGAAAAAAAATATTTCAATAGGAACGCTGTATTCGGAAAAATGGCAAACGCAAACCTTACGATTATCCTTGCACCCTTTCTTACCAAACCGTAGCTTTATATCATGAAAACCCGCCCCTACACATACCTGTTTCGCATTCAATACCTGGGTCTGCGCTACCATGGCTGGCAGGTACAAAAAGGAGTGAAAACCGTACAGGGAACACTGGAAAGAAGCATCCGATACGTACTGGGACACGAGGACTTTAACCTGCTTGGAGCCAGCAGGACCGACAGTGGCGTATCCTGCCTGGAGGGTGCCTTTGAGTTATTTCTCAGGCAAGCTCTGGATATCCAACGTTTTTTAGCCGATACAAATGAAAACCTACCTTCAGATATCCGCCTGTTGAGTTGTCAACCGGTATCTGCTGCATTTAACGTGATCCAGGACGTGCAGTGCAAACAATATGGTTATTATTTCGCCTTCGGAGAAAAGCCCCACCCTTTTCTGGCCGGAAACCTGGCCTATGGGGGAGATGAATTGGACCTGGAATCCATGCAGCAAGCTGCCTCCCTTTTTGCTGGTAAACATGATTTCAGGCGCTTCTGCAGCCAGGGTAGAAATACCAGTGATTTTATCCGGGAAATAAATTTTGCTGCTATATGCCCGGCAGCAGCTGAGCTTTCTTTCTTGCCCGCTGAAGGGGCCTGGGTTTTCAGGGTCAGGGGAAAGGGATTCCTCATGCATCAGGTGCGAAGGATGGTGGCCTCCCTTTTTCTTCTGGGTAAAGACCTGCTTAGCCTGGACGAACTAAAAAATGCCCTGCTCAGTGAAGACAAAAGCCCCCTGAGCCACAAGGCACCGGCAAATGGGCTGGTACTGGAATCGATTTCTTTTCATATGGAAAAATTAAATCAGGGTTAATCCCGGCAATGCAACCTGGTCCAGGTCAGCGATGGGATAAATGGAAAGGGGGACGCAGAAGATTAACCCTGCCTTCTGGCTTGGAATGTAACTGGAATACCGATTTTTTTTTCAATAAACCCATTTGATCAGCGTAAAAGCCGCTAACCACAATAAAAGGATCGCCATAAGATTCAACCATATCCCCACTTTCATCATTTCCTTGATACGGATAAAGCCACTGGAAAACAATATGGCATTTGGAGGAGTGGAAATGGGCAGCATAAAAGCAAAACTACTGGCCATGGTCACGGGTATGGCAAATACCAACACTTCTTCCCCCATACCATCTGCTATGGCCATGACTACCGGTAGAAAAATGGTGACGAGTGCCACATTACTCATTACTTCTGTCAAAAACAAAGAAACAGCTGTAAGGGCAAGTACCAAAAGGGCCACTGAAAGCAGTTGGTTATCGGCAATGTAAACCCCAATTCCCTGAATGATTCCTGCTGCCTCCATGCTTTTGGCCAGGGTCATCCCTCCACCAAAAAGCAATAAAATCCCCCATGGCAGCCGCTGCATGCTTTTCCAATTTAGCAGTTTTGCCCCTTTATAATCTGAAGCCGGCACAAGAAACATCAGGATTCCTCCTGACATGGCAATAAGGGTGTCATTCAACAGCGGGGATGGGAGTATTTGGTTGATCGGGTTTCTGAAAATCCAAAGCAGGGCAGTTAGGATGAGAACTCCGGCAGTTCTGGTTTCTGCAGACCTGACAGGTCCCAGGGCATGCAATTGCTCCTGTATCACTTCGGCCGACCCGGCCAAATTGCCCAACCTGCTGGGGTATAATATTTTTACCAGAAGCACAAACATAAACAGCATCATGAAAGCAGCAACTGGCAAACCTACCAAAAGCCATCGGTTAAAATCGAGAGAGAAATCATATAACTCCTGCATGTAACCCACCAAAACGACATTGGGTGGTGTTCCAATGATGGTGATCACCCCTCCAATATTTGCTGAGTAGGCAATACCCAGCATCAACGCAAAGGCAAAATTGGAAAAGCCTTTTTCTCTGGCCAAAGAAGGGTTATTGGCCTCAATCAGCTGTACAATCGACATGGCAATGGGCAGCATCATCACCGCAGTGGCAGTATTGCTGATCCACATGCTCAGAAATACGGTAGCCAGGTAGAACCCCAAAATGATGCCATCGGGCCTGGTACCGGTGATTTTGATCAGGTTCAGTGCAATGCGCAGGTGTAATTTGTTCTTTTCCATGGCCAGGGCAATGATAAACCCTCCCATAAAAAGATAAATAATGGGATTGGAGTAAGGGGCCGTGGCTTCAGCCATGTCAAAAATACCCAGCAAGGGTAATAAAATCATGGGCAGCAGTGCGGTTACAGGAATGGGCACTGCCTCTGTCACCCACCAGCAAAGCATCCAGGCCGCCAGCGCCAAAACCTTTGTGGCAGGTCCTGATTCCCATGATAGCAGAAAGGCAGCAAACAACACCATCAAAAAAATGAAAGGTCCCAGAAAAAGCCCCAAAAAAGAAGAAGGATTTAGATTTTCTTTATTTGTTGACAAGTTCATCTCAGGATGTTGTTTGTTGTAAAAACCTAAAATAAAGGGATTTTTCAAGAACTCAGAAAATTTTTCCCAATTATGATCCTGAAACCTGCAGAGGTCAGGCAGAGTTAAGCCATAATGGTTAGGTATTCATTGTGAAGGGACTGAATTCTAAAAAAGCCTTTTTTGTTTCAGGGATTTCAGATTACCTTCGTGCTTTTAAAGAAATTGTGAAGCAATCGAATTATGAGAACCTGGTTTTTGTGTAAAGTAAAGTATGCCAAAGAAAACGAGCAGGGCCTGCTCAAAAATGTATCTGAGCAATACCTGGTAGATGCCGTTTCTTTCACCGAGGCCGAAGCCAGAATATATGACATGTTAGGCAGCGTGATCAGAGGGGATTTTCAGGTGACCAGCATAGGCAAAAGTAATATCGTAGATGTGTTTTTTTACGAAGATGTAGATGTTTGGCACAAATGCAAGATCACCTATATAGTGGCAGATGCGGATAGTGGGAAGGAAAAAAAGGTCACACAATACATGCTGGTCACAGCTCATCATGTCAAGGAAGCCTACGAGCGGATCTATGAAAGCCTGAACAACATGCTGGTCAGCTTCAATGTACCTGAAGTAACAGAAAGCCCTATTGTGGAAATATTTCCTTACGAAAAAGACGATGAGGAGCTTAATCCAGCTATTCCTGATAACCTGAAGCCGGTGGAAAATACCAAACAGGATCAGGAAGAGGAAGACAATCAATGAGTGAATAAAAGGACCTTTTGCACCCATTTAAAAATTAATCGATCCATTTCATGTTACTTTGCGTAAATTACTTACCCAAAGGCCTGATTGAATCCAAACAATTAATTAAACCTTAATTCAAATTTTTGGGTTTCAATGACATATTCTTTTCTACATTAGGTCATTTTATTAACTTGCATTTTGAAACTAATAAATACATCAAATCCAGCATGAAGGGGGTGGCGTACAGAGGGATGAATGTCATGGTGAGATTCCATATGACCACTTAAAGACAATTATAATCACATGAAATCGAGCATGACGAAAACGTCACACAGTGGGATGATTATCATAGCGAGATTCCCAGTCCGACTGGCGTCAGCCGGGCGGGCATCTGACCATAAAAAATCAAATTATAAACAGATGAAAGCACTCTTATTCCTTTTTATAAGTTTTTTGTTCACTGCCGGCATTTCACATGCCCAGGATGACAGAACAGACAGGTTGGGGATCGGGATTGGACCCGCCAAAATGTACGGTGATAACACGGGCGTACACAGTAAGTTCAAATTTAAAGTACTTCCTGTTTTATCCCTCGATTACAACAAAAAGATTGAAACCAACTTCGATGTTAAGGCAACATTAGGATGGCAGATGGTGAATAGTGGAGATTTTTACAATACCGAACAAATAGACAAAATCGCTGAATCCAATTTACCTCATGCTTTTAGGGGAAACATATATTATGCAGATGTCATGCCTGTATATCACATTAATCCAAATCAGAGTGGATACCTTCCTTCTTTGATTAAAGTTTATACCGGATTGGGGCTGGGCTATTTTTACTCTCAAAGAACCGATGAAAGATTGATTCTGAATGACCCTTTAAGAAGAACTGAAACTTATTCCGCTTCTGATTCCGGAATTTATCTGCCATTTAGATTGGGAATATACAAAGATCTCCAATCAGATGCTGATATAGGGTTGGAAGCAACTTTAGTGGTGAGTCCTTTTTCTGAATTGGAAGGAAATGATCAGCAACAAAAAAGAATTAAATCCGATATGCTGATGCAATTTCAATTTTTCTACAGGATTTTTATTGGAAAATAATTCTGTGAACTGACAAACAGCCTGCGGATAGGTTAAAAAATTATCATTTGGTATTTAATTTTCATTTAAATTTTTTAAAAAGCCCATATCTGTTTAGATTTAAAAGTTATTGTCTATAGCGATTACTTTATGAAAATCAACAGTTATGTGTTATTTCTTTCTTTGGTTGCGGCTTTGGGAGGATTTTTATTCGGTTTTGATACCGCGGTTATATCAGGAGCCGAAAGGCAGATTCAGGAAGTTTGGAATTTAAGTGACTGGAGCCATGGCCTGGCAGTGGCCATAGCCCTTTACGGCACAGTTATCGGAGCCCTTTTTGGAGGCATACCAGCAGACCGATATGGAAGAAAAACATCGTTGATATGGATAGGTGTCCTGTATTTTGTTTCTGCTTTGGGATCTGCAGTTGCCCCTGAAGTTAATTCCTTTATGTTCTTCCGTTTTATCGGAGGAATAGGGGTTGGAGCTTCTTCTGTGGTAGCCCCCATGTATATCAGCGAAATATCCCCTGCAAAGAACAGGGGACAGCTGGTGGCCTTATTTCAGTTTAACCTTGTTTTTGGGATTTTGGTGGCCTACTTTTCCAACTACCTGATCGATATCAGTATTACCGTCAATAGCTGGCGATGGATGTTGGGCGTAGAAGCCATTCCAGCCTTGATTTATACCCTACTGGTATTGAAGGTACCGCAAAGTCCAAGGTGGCTGATTGCTAAAAAAGATGATTTCGAAACCGCAGAAAAAATACTACAGAGGACTGATCCCGAAGGGGTGGATGAAGCCATCAGGTTAGCCCTTGAAGAGAAAAAATTAACCAGGGTTAAAGTAGGCTTCATGGCGTTATTTCATTCCAAATACATTAAAATTACCATGCTGGCCATATTGATAGCACTTTTCAATCAATTATCAGGGATTAATGCCATCATTTATTTTGCACCAAGGATATTTGAAATGGCAGGCATAAGTGCGGAAAGTGCATTGCTATCCACCGTAGGGATTGGAGCAGTGAATATGGTCGCTACCATGCTTGGCCTTTACTTAATTGACCGCATCGGCAGGAAAAAACTCATGTATATGGGTTCTGTAGGCTATATCATTTCCTTGATATTGATTGCTTATTCTTTTTCCGGAGGACAAATCAGCAGTGCATTTTTACCCATTTTCGTTTTCATGTTTATTGCTTCTCATGCCATTGGTCAGGGAGCTGTAATATGGGTGTTTATTTCTGAGATTTTCCCAAACGAGCTCAGGGCTTACGGGCAATCCATCGGCAGCTTCACGCATTGGATCCTAGCAGCCATCATCGCCAACGTATTTCCGTTACTTGCCAATCAATTCGGTCCGGTAATCATCTTTGGTTTCTTCGCCCTGATGATGGTGCTGCAGTTGTTATGGGTAACTTTCAAAATGCCGGAAACAAAAGGCAGGTCGCTGGAAGAAATTCAAAAAGATTTTATCACAAAAAATGCATAAAAAAATAATCTGTTTCGGAGAAATGCTATGGGATATTTTTCCAAAAGAGAGTATCGCCGGAGGTGCGCCTATGAATGTGGCCCTTCATTTGGCACATCTGGGAATGGATGTTAAAATGATATCTGCCATTGGTGAGGATAAATTGGGCAAGAAATTGCTGTCATTTATTAGAAAATTCGGGCTTTCAGAAGATTTTATTCAAATAAATGCAACTTATCCCACCGGAACGGTGAATGTGGATGACAGGGATAAGGAAAATATAAAATATGAAATAGTTAAACCAGCCGCATGGGATTACATCCTATGGTCTGAAGAAATGGACAAAGCGGTCAGGAATGCAGATGCCTTTATTTTCGGCACTCTAGGGGCGAGAAATGAGACAAGCAAGGCTACACTTGAAAAACTCCTGGAAACACCAGCGCTAAAGGTATTTGACATCAACCTCAGACCGCCATTTTACACTGCAGATTTGTTGGAATACCTGCTGAAAAAGGCGGATATTCTCAAGTTAAACGAGGATGAGCTTACCTTGCTGGCAGATTTTTATGACCTTCCCAATAAGATGGAGGCTGCGCTTGAAAAATTAACAGAACTTTTCGAATTTGACATGATTTGTATCACCTTAGGCAGTAAAGGTGCTGCCATTTACCAGGAGGGTGAAATAATCAGCCATCCGGGATATCCAGTAGCTGTAAAAGATACCGTTGGCTCCGGAGATGCATTTTTAGCAGGTTTTGTGAGCAAATACCTTTCCCGGGAATCGCCGGAAAAAATCCTCGATTTTGCCTGTGCACTGGGCGCTTTGGTGGCTACATTCAGTGGAGGAACTCCGCAGTATAACGAATCGGACATCGGCAAGATAAAGGACCTGTAAACAAAAAACCCGAAAACAATTTAAAAATAAATTTGTCTTCGGGTCTGAATGCATCTTTAGGCAAACCAAAATAGTTGATAAACCTGCAATCCTGGTTTCGTGTTACATCCGAAATATGCATTAGAATTTCTACTGCGGTCTAAAAACACTTTAAAATCAACCACATCACTTCTCATATCGGGTTCAGCTTAATGTTGCCCAAGCCTCAGCCTCCAAAGCGACTGATTTTCTTGCTTCTTAATCCATTCCCGATTTTGTTCGGGAGAGACTGTCAGAAACCCTGATGGCATGAATCGGATTAAAAGCTGATACCTGCGGATAGCTTGAATCCCCTGTTATAGACATCTGCATCAGAATCCTTGAAAACCGGTGTCAGACCTAGGTCGTAACTCGCCTGCAGATTCAAGCCCACAGGTAAGTTATACCCCAATCCAATTACCAATCCTGCATCCAGGTCATTGATGCTTTCCGTTTCCCAGCCATAAGTATTGCCCAATGCATCAGCTTCAAAGGTGGAATTCAATAATAACGACGCCTGAGGACCTACAAAAAAATTTACTCCTTCGGTGGCATAAAATCGAAACAAAACTGGCAAATCCAAATAATTCAACACCGCCCTGGAGTTGACCATGTCGTCATTTTGAGTTCCTTTAACGGAGTAATACAAGCCTGGCTCAATTGAGAACCTATCTCCCAGGAAGCTGTTTCCATAAATTCCGGCATGAAATCCCACCCGATTGGTGTAGTCATTGCTACTGATGTCGGATCCACTCCAATTGAATAAACTGGCTCCTCCACGGATCCCGAATCCTGACTTACTTGTATCATTCTGTGCCTGAACAATGGCCATAGATGAGACAAGCAATGAAAATAATAATACGATCTTTTTCATGGTAAATAATAAGTTGGTTAATCACTTACTACAGGTTACCAATTTGATGCCAAAAATCGCTAGTTCACTGAATCCACATTCAAACCTCTAAAAATGAGCTGAATACATAAATTTAAAAGTTTAATTGGCAATTGCCCAGGATTTTTCAGGAATTACACTACCCTTTTTTCTATATAACTGGAATTTAGTATGGCCAAAGCCCCCATGTATTTAAGGTGAAATTTGATCAGGTCTCCCACCTTGTAATTTTTCGGGTTTTCCCCCAGATTGATGATCAGCATATCTGAACTGGCTCCCAGTATCTCAAAATCCCCATCTCCTGCAATCAGGTATTTGGGATCTACATCCAATAATCCCAGGTCCAAAATGGCTCGAAAGGAAGATTTTCCATACAAAGATTCATCTATCTCTGCCACCTCTCCCTGCGGATTTGTGGCCAGGCTTCCTGTAGGAAGCAGGGGTTTTTCCTGCATTTCAATGATCTCTGTAAACAATTCAAAAACATTCGGATTCATCCCTTCAATGGTCTTTTCCTCAAATAGGTCTGCTCCAAAATACAATGTCTCACCTACCCTGAAGTGATTGACGCCTTTGGGGAGCTGTTGGTGCAGCATCAGTGGAATTGTCACGGAAGTACCTGCTGATACCCAGGGGATTTTCTTATTGAATTTTAGTTCTATGATCTGTTTGTAAAGAGAAAGTTGAATAAGTTTGTCTGCTGAAGGCATCACCCCATTCAAACAATTGAGATTGGTACCCAATCCGATTACTTCAAGATTTGGCAGGTCAAAAACCTTGGCATAAAAATCAATCAAATGGTCACCCATGACACCCTCCCTGAGGTCGCCCGTCTCTACCATAATGATTATTTTGTGTTTTTTATCCTGTTTGACTGCTTCTTCACTGATCCACCGTATGGTATTCAATTCGCTGTTCAGACTTACATCAGCGTACCGAACCATATCCGAAATATTCCTCTTGGAAGGAGGTTTGATATAAACCGTTTGAACACTGGGATTTATTTCCTTCACCTTTGCAAGATTACTGATCCGGGAGTCATGAATCTCATCGGCCCCCATATCAATCAACTCTTTGATATATTTTCTATTACCGCAGAGAATTTTAGAAACCACTCCCCAGGACACATCATTATCATCGAATTCTTTTTTCAAAAATTCGAAGTTTTCCCTTAGCTTATCACGATATAGGTTTAGAAACGCCATTTTATTTTTTTAGTCTCATTTCAAGATATTTGTTTGTAAACCCCAGTTTCTCATAAAGAAATTTAGCGGGATTATCCGGCTCAACATGTAAAGCGATGTCACCATGAGCCATATCTATTGCTGTTTGCATCAATTTTTTTCCTAATCCTTTCCCCCTCTGAGAAGCATCAACAGCTATGTAAACGAGGATATTTTCAGGAATATAGCCCGACATTCCGGTTTTATTTACGACTACAGTCCCAACGATCTTGCCCTCTTCTCTGGCCATCACGACGAATCCCCCTTTATCCCCGGCCTGGTCCAGGGCGTAATCCAGGCAACGCATGATATGCGTCTTAGGATCGCCGTATTGATCCAAATGTTGGAATAAAAAATCAGCTATTTCGTTTTTTTGTAAATAGGTGGCATTATCAATTGCTGAAAGTGTTTCAATAGTAGACATTTACCTTATATTTTGTTATTTAATATGTAACTTACTTTCGTAGCTTATAAACAAGCAAAAACACTGCTAAAGATGAAAAAACCCCGAAAAAGTTGGGATCCAGACCAAATGGCAGGTTCAGGTCAAACATGGATAGCCCGGCAGTGATGCCTCCCCCGATGATCATTGAGGCCATGGCAGCCACAGGGGACCGCATATTCCAGAAAAGTCCTGCTATGATGGGTACCAGTAAGCCTGACACCATAAAAGCATAGGAATACAACATCAATTCCAAAACATTTGTCATTTGAATGGCAATGACCAGGGCCAACGCACCAATAATTAAGGTAAATAACTGACTCATTCGCATGACAAAGCCGTCATTTTTTGTTTTCAGGTATCTCCCGAATATATCCGTGGTGAGGTTTCCGGAAGCTGCCATCAGACAGGAATCAGCAGTAGACAGCACTGCGGAAAAATAAGCAGACATCATCAAACCCATGATTCCTGGTGGCAATACAGTGCTCAATAATATGGGAAGCCCCATCTCTGGATCCAGGTCGTCCTGACTGACTGCAATAAGCCCCTGCTCAAATGCAACCTTGGCCAAAAGTCCTAATGAGACACCCATGAAGGCCATGATGGGCCACTCGAATAATCCGGCAATAAACCAGGCCTTTTTAGCAGATTTGACATCTGTACTGGCAAAAATCCGTTGATACAAAGTCATTCCCACAAACCAAATGGGTAAAATCGTAATCCCCCAATTGGCCAGGTCTTGCCAACGCAGATTGGCCAGGGAAAAATATTCAGCCGGCAATGTTTCTCTAATGGCTTCCCAACCTCCAACATGAAAATAAGAAACCGGAAGACCAATAAAAATAAACCCAGCCATAAGGACAATCCATTGAACCGTATCGGTATAAATGACGGCCTTTAGTCCTCCCAAGACAGTATAGACCACAGCAATAATTCCCATGATCAAAAGAGCTACATTGAGATCCAGTGGTTTGAAAGTCCCTGCCGCTAATTTGGCGCCCGCCAAAAGCTGAGAAGAGGTGAATCCAAGGTAGCCGACAAAACAAATGACCGCAGCCAGAATTCCCACCTTCCTGTCAAAAATGTGTTGAAAAATCTGTGGTAGGGTATAAAATTTTTCAAAGTCCGGGTTGGATCTAACCCTTGGAATGAGCAACACGGCAGCCATCCATGCGCCCAACAGTCCGGTAAACAACATCCAACTGCCGGACAAACCCATCAAAAAACCTAATCCGCCCAGCCCTACAGAAAAACCTCCACCAACATCTGTGGCTACTACAGAAAGTCCTATGTGCCAACTTCCTATGTTTCTACCGC
Source organism: Cyclobacterium plantarum (assembly GCF_011290685.1). Lineage (GTDB taxonomy): Bacteria > Bacteroidota > Bacteroidia > Cytophagales > Cyclobacteriaceae > Cyclobacterium > Cyclobacterium plantarum. The sequence continues at coordinate 317,600 of NZ_JAANYN010000001.1, read as the reverse complement.
CTACGTAATAGTCATCTTGTCCGGAATTTTTCCTCATGAAATAAAACCCTACCCCGAGCATCAAAATCATGTAAACTATGAAAATAGATAAATCTATATAAGACATTTTTCTTTGGTTAGGTCTATAAATTGCTTCTTATGAAAACAATAAAATTTTAAAAATCCTAATCCTGAGCAAAATGATAGCTAGGAAAAAGGCTGGACACACTCAGAATGGGATAAAAAAAAGACCGGAATTCCGGTCTTTTAAAGTATTTATTGAGTTTTCAGACATTCTCCGTGCTCAGAGATGCTGAGAAATATTCCCTGTTCATCCTCGCGATGTTGCTCAGTTTGATTTCTTTCGGACATTCAGCGGAACATGCTCCGGTATTGGTACATGCGCCAAAACCCTCTTTGTCCATTTGGGCAACCATTTTCTCTGCTCTTTCTCTTTTCTCCACTTTACCCTGTGGCAATAAAGCCAACTGAGAAATTTTTGCTGATACAAACAACATGGCAGAGGCATTTTTGCAGGCAGCCACGCAGGCTCCACAACCAATGCAGGTTGCGGCATCAAAGGATTCGTCAGCTATCACTTTAGGTATGGGTATTTCATTGGCATCAGGAACGCCCCCTGTATTGACTGACACATATCCTCCTGACTGGATGATCCGGTCAAATGAACTTCTGTCTACGACCAAATCCTTTACAATGGGAAAGGCATTGGCACGCCAGGGTTCGATGGTGATGGTGTCTCCATCCTTAAAAGACCGCATGTGTAACTGGCATGTGGTCGTTTGATGGGGTCCATGGGGCTGTCCGTTGATATAAAGGGAGCACATTCCGCAAATACCCTCACGACAGTCATGGTCGAAATGTACCGGATCTTCACCTTTGTCGGAAAGATCCTCATTCAGCACATCCAACATTTCCAAAAAAGACATGTCAGCAGAAATCCCACTAATTTTATATGTTTTAAAACCACCCTTTTCAGATGGATTTCTTTGTCTCCAAACTTTTAAAGTAAGGTTCATTTTTTATGAATTTTAGGTTACAATCAATTATTTGTAGCTTCTTTGGGTTAGTTTGACATTTTCAAATACCAGCTCTTCTTTGTGCAAAACTTCATCTTTACCATCTCCCTGGTATTCCCAGGCAGCTACATATGCAAAATTTTCATCATCCCGCAAAGCTTCGCCTTCAGGTGTCTGGTATTCATCCCGGAAATGACCTCCACAGGACTCATTTCGGTGTAAGGCATCATCAATCATCAACTCGCCCAACTCCAGAAAGTCAGCTACCCTATGCGCTTTTTCAAGGGATAAGTTTAACTCTTCTCCGGTCCCCAGCACTTTTACATTGGACCAGAATTCTTCCTTCAGTGACCGTATCATTTCTTTTGCTTTGGTAAGGCCTGCTGCATTTCTGGCCATCCCGCAGTGATTCCACATGATCTTTCCCAGCTTTTTGTGAAAGTGGTCAACTGTTTTGTCTCCATTTATGGTAAGCAGTTGTTTTACCCTTGCTTTTACTTCTTCCTCTGCTTTTTTAAATTCGGGATGATCTTCGGCAATTTTTTCATAAGGTAAATTGGCCAAATAATCTCCAACGGTATAAGGAGCAACGAAATAGCCATCAGCCAAACCCTGCATGAGGGCAGAAGCCCCCAGACGGTTGGCTCCATGATCTGAAAAATTAGCCTCACCAAGTGCATAAAGTCCGGGAACAGATGTCATCAGGTTATAATCTACCCAAAGCCCCCCCATGGTATAATGTACCGCGGGATAAATCTTCATTGGTGTTTGGTAAGGATTTTCGCCGGTAATTTGTTGATACATATCAAAAAGATTACCATACTTACCCCTTACAGCATCCTCACCATCCCTCTTAATGGCATCCCGAAAATCCAAAAAAACAGCCTCCCCGGTTTCATTTACACCCCGGCCTTCATCACATACATATTTGGCGTTTCTGGAAGCCACATCCCTGGGTACAAGGTTACCGAATGAAGGATATTTGGTTTCCAGATAATAATCGCGTTCTTCTTCTTTAATATCTTTTGGTGCAATTTCCTTTTTCCTGAGCTTTTCTGCCATTTCCCGGGTTTTTGGAACCCAAACCCGGCCATCATTTCTTAAAGACTCCGACATCAAGGTCAGTTTTGATTGATGGTCTCCGGAAACAGGAATACATGTTGGGTGAATCTGTGTATAGCAGGGGTTGCTGAAAAAAGCTCCCTTTTTATGTGCCCTCCATGCTGCGGTCACATTGGAACCCATGGCATTGGTAGAAAGAAAAAACACATTCCCATACCCCCCGGTACAAAGCAATACCGCATGGGCACTATGTGATTCAATGGCTCCGGTGATAAGGTTTCGGGTAATGATTCCCCTGGCCTTACCATCTACAACCACTACATCCATCATCTCTGTCCTGGGATATAACTTTACCTTTCCGTTTGCTACCTGTCTGCTAAGTGCAGAATAAGCACCGAGCAACAACTGCTGTCCGGTTTGGCCACGGGCATAAAAAGTCCGGGATACCTGAGCTCCCCCAAAAGACCTGTTGGCCAATAGACCGCCATACTCCCGGGCAAAAGGAACTCCCTGTGCTACGCATTGATCGATGATATTTACCGATACCTCCGCCAATCTGAAAACATTACCTTCTCTGGACCGATAATCACCTCCTTTAATGGTATCATAAAACAACCGGAAAACAGAATCTCCATCATTCTGGTAATTTTTTGCTGCATTGATGCCCCCCTGAGCCGCAATGGAATGGGCCCTTCGGGGACTGTCCTGGAAACAAAATGCCTTTACATTGTATCCCAACTCCGCAAGTGAAGCAGCAGCAGAGGCCCCCGCAAGGCCGGTTCCAACCACAATAATTTCATATTTTCTTTTATTGGCAGGATTGACCAATTTTACATTAAATTTATGCTTGGTCCACTTCTCAGCCAAAGGACCACTGGGTATTTTTGAATCAAGTTTCATTAATATTCAAATTTAAATTCCCTTTATTTTCTATTTTCAGTCAGTTAATTGCTTTGTAAAAACATGACTATTGGTATCAAGGCAAATAAGGCAGGAACGATGATGGCAAAGCCTATTCCCAGTTTTTGGATAAAAGGTGTATATTTTTTATGGTTTACACCCAATGTTTGAAATGCGCTGGAAAATCCATGAGACAGATGGAAAGCCAAAACTGCCATACTGAACACATAAAAGATCACGTAAATAATATTTCCAAATGCTGCCGAAACGATAGCAAAACCATCTTTGTAGGTTACCCCATCGTAAGTGACATAAGGCATTTCACCAAACTTAAATTCATACCAAAAACCCCTCAAATGGATCAGGATAAAAATCAAGATTAAAGACCCAAGAATTCCCATGTTTCTGGAACTCCAGGTGCTGTTGGCAGAGCTCTTGGTAACGGCATAGCCCACCGGGCGGGATTTTTTGTTGTATCTTGTAAGGATGGCGGAATAAATTGCGTGCAAAGCTATGAAACCAAAATTCACAATACCTACTATCCTGATCAACGGATTACTTGCCATGGTTTCAGCGTAAATATTGAAGGATTTTCCCCCATCAGGAATCAGCAATTGTAAATTCCCCGCTAAATGGACCACTAAAAACAAAATCAGAAATAATCCCGTAAGGGCCATTAACAATTTTTTGCCCAGTGTACTATTTAAGGTTTTAAATACCCAACTCATATAATTTTTTATTATTATGGTTTGATCAAAGTTATTTATTAAAGCCAAATTTACATTTGGAATCAATAGCAAACAATCAAACCATAATCAATGCTCTTATTTTAAATAGTTCTAAATAAATGTATCTCTTTTTCAAAAAATCTAACCAAAGCAACACGGGCTTTGTTCATTAAAATCAATAAACATCCGGAAAGTGAAATTAAAAGGTAACAGTAACGGTATAACAAGTTAAATCCATTCTTGAGATACTGTTACCCAACAAAATAAACAATCAGAAAATAGTATGCTGCAAGGAGCGTTAACAGAAAACAGGTCTGATTCAGGTTCCCTTTCCAACTATCTGCTTAAATAAATTTTCAAAGAAAATGAAATATTCCTAATAAAGATATAATTTAGGGTAACCATTGAAAAAACAAAAACGTTTTGTTGTTAGGCATAGTTGTATTGGGGTAAAGCAGACTACAATTTTAACAAATCCTTCTGAGCGCATTGTAGTTCAAAAGGCAGAAATAAATGCGAAACTTGAAATCAAGCATGGAGCAAGCGACACAGAAAGGGAGGATTATGCAATATGCCGGGTTCTACCGAATCAATTTCAGGAAAATTGATTCGGAGCAGGTTGGGACAGGTTATCCTTACCTTTATTGCGGAACAAGATTTGGCCGCTAAAAGACAATTATAAATTTATGAAATACTGTTATTTTCTTTTGGGGTTACTCGGCATAATGATCGCCTCAATTTCTACCACCTGGGCTACCCACATCAGAGCCGGGGAGATTATTGCTGAAAGAATTTCTACTCAAACCTTAACGTATAAAATTACTGTGGTGGGATATACAGATACCCGTTCCACGGTAATATTTGGTCCTGGGGAAATTGATTTTGGAGATGGCCGAAAAGAAGTCTTAAATACTGAAAGTGATTTTAATGTAACAGAAAGTCTCGGCGACAACATAGAAAAGAATATTTTCGTGATTACGCATACCTATCAGGGACCTGGTAATTACACCATTCGTTTTATGGAGTTCAACCGGAATGCCAATACCTTAAACATGGATCAATCGGTGGATACGCCGTTTTACATTGAAACGATGATCAGAATTGATCCTTTTTTGGGAGTCAATAATTCTCCCATACTGACCATCGCTCCTGTGGACAATGGGGCTGTGAACCAAACCTATATCCATAATCCCGGAGCTTACGATCCGGATGGAGACAGCTTGGCTTATGTGCTGGATGTCCCAAAACAAGCTTTTCAAAGGGAAGTAAACAACTACAGAAGCCCGGCTTCCGGGGAATTCAGTTTCACCAGGCAGGATGGCACGACTCCCCCGTTTCTTGAACTTGATCCGGTGACCGGAGATTTAGTCTGGGACGCACCAGGCATTGCAGGTCAGTACAATGTGGCCTTTCGGATAGAGGAGTGGCGGTTTGTTGCAGGAGAATGGGTCCGCATAGGATACGTATTGAGGGATATGCAGATCATAATAGAAAATACCGATAACCGAAGGCCCGAATTAATCATGCCAGATGATATTTGTGTAGAGGCCGGAACCAATATTACCGAGATATTTCAAGGCTTTGATCCGGATGGAGATCCTATCATGATCGAAGTGTTTGGTGACCCTATTGAAATCACCTCTTCTCCTGCTGCTTATAATCCTGAATCCATTTTCCAGCCTTCTCCCGGAATCATCAACTTTGAATGGCAAACCATATGTAACCATGTTCGGGCAAGAAATTATCAGGTAAGGGTACGTATCCGGGACCAACCCCAATCAGGGCCTTCCCTTGTTGATATTCAAACCTGGAACATTACTATAGTGGCACCACCGCCAGTTCCCTTTGCCATTGAGCAGCAACAGGGAAGATCTGCTGAACTGGAATGGGACCCGTATATCTGTTCCAATGGGGCAGAAAACATGCAGGTATGGCGTAGGATCAATAGCGATCCCTATGAACCGGATTCCTGTGAAACCGGTATAAGACCCGGTTATGAATTGGTAGGCACTACCAATATAGAAGAAATTAGTTTCATCGACACCAATGAGGATATGGGACTTAGTCCGGGTAACACCTATTGTTACCGATTGGTGGCAGCCTTCCCAGCTCCAAGAAGTGGAGAAAGTTATGTTTCTGAAGAAATTTGCATCACTGTAGATGTGGATGTCCCGATCATTACCAATGTAAGTGTAGAGAATACTGATCCTGAGTCGGGAGAAATGCTTGTAAGATGGACACCTCCTTACGATATTGACACCGACCTTTATCCAGGGCCTTATTCTTATGAATTGATTCGAAACCAGGGATTTATGGGCCAGAGCAATACCACTTCCCTGATTACCACTTCTGATACGGTATTTACAGATACAGATTTGAACACAGAAAATCTGGTTTATAATTACAAAGTAATCCTGATTTCGGAGGATGAAAAAATTGATACAAGCAGCATTGCCTCCTCAGTTAGGGTAGAACCTACCATTATCAACGAAGCCATTGAGCTCAATTGGAGTTTTAACGTTCCCTGGAACAATGAAGTCAGTTCTTTCCCCCATTTGGTTTACAGAAACAGGACTGACCCGGAGGCAAATGACACTGAAAATTTTAGCCTGATTGCTGAAGTAAATGTTACCCAGGAGGGATTTGTCTATCTGGATGATGGAAGCCACAATGGAATTCCATTGGATACAGAAAAGGAATATTGTTATTACATTGTAACCAATGGCAATTATAACCTGGATATTTTAACTTATCCTTTGGCCAATAAATCACAGGTGGTTTGTGCCAGGCCTGATGATGACCGCCTTCCCTGTCCGCCTGTATTGACCTATGACGGACCTGAATGTGAAGCTTTTCTGGCAGACAAACCCTGTAATTTCAGTGATTTTTATCATGATCTAAGCTGGGAGCCAGATTTCTCCGGCAATTGTGATACCGAACTCAATGGTTACCGGATCTACTTTTCCGAAACAGGGGAGGAAGGAACTTTTAATCTTGTAAGCAATGTTTCCGTCATCAATACGGATACCCGGATCGATGGATTGTTAGAGTTAAAAGGCTGTTATTATATTACAGCGATTGACAGGTCGGGCAACGAAAGTGAACCGAGCAATATCGTTTGCGTGGATAATTGTCCCAATTATGAGCTTCCAAATGTATTTACCCCTGATGGAGACAATATCAATGAAACCTTTCAGGCTTTTGACAATCCTTATGACAAATGCCCGAGGTTTGTTGAAGCTGTGGACATAAATATTTACAACCGATGGGGTGTAAAAGTACACCAGTACAATAGCACTCTGGCTGCGGAGAATAACATTTATATCAACTGGGATGGACGAGACACCGAGGGCAATTTACTTCCCTCAGGTACCTATTATTATGAGGCGACCATCCAATTCAATGTACTGGATGAAAGCCAACGGCAAAGAAAAATAAAAGGGACCATTCAGCTGATGAAATGACCCAGCAATTTAATGGGTTTTTTGAACCCTTAAATGGATAATAAATCGAGACTGAGGAGAGCGATCCTCAAAGAAGTGATTACCATTGTGAGACTCCTCCGAATCAATTTCCCGAAATCGGTTACGGCAGGCCGGGACGGGCTATTCGGGACTCCGTTGCGGTGGAAGTTATGGCCTTAAAAATGATTGTGTAGACAAAAATGATTTTTGAAATAATTTAAGCGAGTAAAACAATAAATATTAATTATGAGAGCCCACACTAAAACGACCCAGGATAGCTTAAGCCCCGAAGGGGCATTGACCATTTTAAAGGAAGGCAATGAGCGGTTTCTTAAAAACCTCAGGACCAACAGGAATCTGCTTCAAATGGTGAATGAAACCAGGGATGGACAGTGGCCATTTGCAGTAGTATTAAGCTGTATTGACTCCCGGACTTCAGCAGAGTTGATTTTTGACCAGGGATTAGGGGATATTTTCAGCGCCAGAGTAGCTGGGAATGTGGTCAACGAAGACATTTTAGGTAGCATGGAGTATGCCATAAAATATGCAGGATCAAAGTTGGTGCTGGTGCTTGGTCATACCAAGTGCGGCGCAGTAACAAGTGCCTGTAAAAAAGTCAAAGATGGGAATATTACGGCATTATTACATAAAATAAAGCCCGCAATTGACAGGGCATCTAAAGAGACCCGGGCCGAGGTAGATAGTCCGGAGTTCATTGAAAAAGTGGCTGAATTGAATGTATTTGAAGCCATGGATGAAATCAGGGAAAGAAGTACCATTATCAATGGTCTTGAAAAAGAAGGTAAAATCAAAGTGGTTGGTGCGGTGTATGATGTAGAAACCGGCCTGGTTACTTTTTTTGAAGATTAGCAATACCCAAAAAGGTGAACAGATAAGGCAGGGAAACCCATGGTTTCAACCTGCCTTATTTTTTTGCTTATATTTGGAGGTTGAACCAACAAAAACATCTTTTTATCATGGTAGCTTATGTATTTCCGGGCCAGGGAGCCCAATTTCCCGGTATGGGAAAAGATCTTTACGAAAACAGGTCTGAAGCCAAAAAATTATTTGATCAAGCCAATGAGATTTTAGGTTTCAAAATAACAGACATCATGTTTGAAGGCACAGCTGAAGCCCTGAAGCAAACCAATGTCACCCAACCCGCAGTATTTCTTCATTCTGTTATTGCAGCACTCACTTCAGAGACTTTCCATCCCGATATGGTGGCAGGTCATTCATTGGGTGAGTTTTCCGCATTGGTAGCCAATGGGGTACTAAAATTTGAAGATGGACTGCAGCTCGTACACCATAGAGCCCTTGCCATGCAAGAGGCTTGCGAAATCAACCCCTCTACCATGGCGGCAATACTGGGCCTTGAGGATGAGCAGGTGGAAACCATCTGCGCCTCCATCACAGACCAGATAGTGGTGCCCGCCAATTACAACTGTCCCGGCCAGTTGGTCATATCAGGCAGTCTGGAAGGCATACAAATCGCCTGTGAAAAAATGAAAGCAGCAGGGGCAAAAAGGGCCCTTCCCTTACCTGTTGGAGGAGCATTTCACTCTCCGCTAATGGAACCTGCCAGGGTGAAGCTTGAAACGGCCATCAACAATACCACATTCTCCGCACCTATTTGTCCGGTTTACCAGAATGTAAGCAGTGCGGCGGTATTGGATATTGCAACCATCAAAGAAAACCTGAATGCCCAATTGACTGCTCCTGTAAAATGGACCCAATCTGTACAAAACATGGTTAAAGATGGTGCCTTAAAATTCATTGAATGTGGGCCAGGAAAAGTCCTTCAGGGATTGGTCAAGAAAATTCATAAGGAAGCAGAAGTAGGTGCCCTGGAATGATGCGCCAGATTAACCGTCAGACACTGGTCTGACGGTTAATCGGTCTTCACATCTCTCTAGTAATTCACGGTGAGTTAATTTATTTACAGGGTGTTGTTCCTCAGGCAAAATCTCTGCCAATGGGATTAAAATAAAATTCCTGGAAAGCATCAGCCTGTGAGGCACCTGAAGCCGGTCTGTCTGAATGATGCTATTATCAAAATATAGGATATCAATATCCATGGTCCTGTCTCCCCATTTCAAAACCCTTTTTCTCCCCAATCGGTTTTCTATTTCCTGAATAAAGTCCAATGTTGACTCTGCATCCATGGAAGTGTGCAAAACAAGTACTTGATTGAGAAATGCTGCCTCTGAATTCCCACCCCAGGCTGCAGTCTCATAGATTTGAGAAGCATGGAGCAGTTTCATTTCCCTAACCAGTAATTCCAGTGCTTTCCTGATTAAAGCAAGCCTGTCTCCCACATTTCCGCCCAAACTCAAAACCACCCTGTGCATAGCAAATTTTATTGTTCCGAAATACCCCAGTTTTATCAAAAATAGGTTAATTTTGGAACTTAATAAAACGGATAATATTTATGAAATTTTTGAGCAATGTTTTGGCAGTAATTGTAGGGTTACTAGTTTTCTGGGTGCTCGCATTTTTTATTATCGCGGGAATTATCGCCATCAGTGCGGGTTCACAAGAAGTTACTGTTAAGGAAAACTCCCTTTTACACATCAATTTAAATGGGGTAAACATCGTTGAAAGGGCTCCCGAAGATGATTTTTCTTTACCGCCACTTCCTTTTTTGGGTGAAGTAGCCAATGTGGGATTAAACCAAATCCTGAACGCCATAGAGGCAGCAGAGGAAAATGAGGATATTAAGGGTATTTATCTGGAAAGCGGTCTAATTGCGGCCGGGCAATCTCATATTCTAGAAATCAGAAAAGCTTTGGAAGATTTTAAAGACAGTGGGAAATTCATTGTTGCCTATGGGGAATATTTTTCGGAATCAGGTTATTTTCTTTGCTCTGTTGCTAACGAAATTTATCTCAATCCTATCGGAGACCTGGAATTCAATGGCTTCGCAGCCAACAGTATTTTCCTTAAAGGCCTTTTTGAAAAAATAGAAGTTAAACCGGTTATTTTTCGTGTTGGGGAATTTAAAAGTGCCATTGAGCCATTTATTTTGGAAAAAATGAGCGAAGAAAACCGGCTTCAAACCAGTGTTTATCTGGAAGACCTGAATGAGGTTTTGGTAGCAGAAGTGGCCAGGAGCCGTATGATCCCGGAGGATAAAGTACAGGAAATAAATGATAACATGCTGGTCAGAACCAGTCAGGACGCTGTGGATTTAGGATTGGTAGATGCCCTTTGGTACGATGATCAGGTGAAAAACAAGCTAAGGGAAAAATTGGGCCTGGAGGAAGACGATGATATCAACAGTATAAACATATCAGGCCTTAATCAAACAACCAAAGAAAAGAACAGGTTATCAAGAAATCAGATCGCCATAATCATGGCCGATGGGGAGATCGTTGGCGGAAATGCCCCTAATCAAATCAGTTCGGAAGTCTTTTTAAAGGAAATCCGAAAAGCGAGGAAAAACGAAGATGTGAAAGCCATTGTGCTGCGGGTCAATTCTCCAGGAGGCTCGGCTGTTGCATCGGAGGTCATTTGGAGAGAATTATCGGAGGCCCAAAAAGAAAAACCCTTGATCGTTTCCATGTCCAATTACGCTGCTTCCGGAGGTTATTATATTGCTGCAGCTGCCGATACCATTGTGGCCCAACCCAATACCATTACAGGCTCAATAGGTGTATTTGGCATTATGTTCAACACACAGGGATTACTGAACAATAAGCTTGGCATCACCACTGATGCAGTCAGCACGGGTACTTACTCTGATTTTTTAAATCCTACCAAAGAGATGTCAGAAAATGAAATGGCTATCATGCAAAATTCCGTTGAGAAAATTTATGACACCTTTATCAACAGGGTAGCAGAAGGAAGGGGAATGAGCAGGGAACAGGTAATTGAAGTAGCGGGCGGAAGGGTATGGTCTGGCAAAAGAGCCAAAGAGGCTGGTCTGGTGGATGTATTGGGAGATTTTAAGGATGCCATTGGTATTGCTGCCAAAAAAGCCGGACTTGATGAAGACTACCGGGTCGTCATGTACCCAAAACAAAAAAGTTTGTTGGAACAACTGCTATCAGATTTTGGGGCTGATGTACAAGGAACCTATCAGCGAATTACAATGGGATATTCATATGAACTGTTTCAGACCCTGGAAAGGGTGAATAGATTGCAGGGAAAAATGACTATTCTACCTTTTCAGTTAGAAATTGACTAAATAATTTGTTAACAAAATTAAATTTACCAATTTTAATAGTATTAAATATATTCAAAATACTGCAATGAATTCATTACTGATAAACTTCCTGGCAGCATTTTCTTTTTTGATCTTCCCTTTACAGGTTGATTTATATGCCCAGGAAACCTACAATATCGCCACCTATAATATAAGGTTTGATAACCCGGGAGATGAAGGCAATCTTTGGAAAGACCGCTCGCCGCACTTAATCAATCTGATCCGCTTTCATGAAATGGATATTATTGGAACCCAGGAAGGCCTGTATACCCAATTGGAGGATATCAGTAAGGACTTACAGTATCCATACATTGGCGTTGGTCGGGATACGGGTGGAAATGAAGGGGAGTTCAGCGCTGTTTTTTACAATCCTGACAAGTTTGAACTGCTGGATAAAAATACCTTTTGGCTCTCGCCAACTCCAGATAAACCCTCCAAGGGATGGGATGCGGCCCTCAATCGGGTTTGTTCCTGGGGGAAATTTCAAACAGAGGAAGGAAATGAATTTTATGTTTTCAATGTGCATTATGACCATATAGGACAAAAAGCCAGGGAAGAAAGTAGTAAATTATTACTGAAAAAAATCCAGGAAATCAATACAGAAAATTTGCCTTGTATACTAACGGGTGATTTCAATGTAGAAGCTGATAATCCCGCATACAAAGAACTCCTTAAAGATGGTCGTCTGAAAGATAGCAAAGATGCCTCCAAAACCCCATCACATGGTACTCATGGTACATTTAATGCTTTCAATTGGGATTTGTTTCCCGACAGGAGGATTGACTATGTTTTTATCAGCGACGATTTCACCATTTCCCACCATGCCACGCTTACCGACAATTATGGGAAAAAGTATCCCTCAGATCATTTTCCGGTAATGGTTCGGCTCATGTTTCGGGAATAAACCTATCGAATTTTCTTCCTGCGGGAAAATCCGGTGGTTTTCCTTTTTTTTTAATTAGCCGGAGCAAATGGCATACCTTCAGCCATAATGTATTAATTTTGCCCTTCAAATTTAAAAATCGCATGGCACGCTCAACCAAATATAATCCCAGAAACGCTGAATCTAAATGGTACCAATACTGGATGGATCATGGTATGTTTCATTCAGAACCAAATGATCAAAAGGAAGCCTATTCAATAGTGATCCCCCCTCCTAATGTAACTGGAGTACTTCACATGGGCCACATGCTGAACAACACCATTCAGGATATATTGGTAAGAAAGGCACGAATGGAAGGGAAAAACGCCTGTTGGGTCCCAGGCACCGACCATGCGTCTATTGCTACAGAGGCCAAGGTGGTGGCCATGCTAAAAGAGAAGGGGATTGAAAAAAAATCCATTAGCAGGGAGGAATTTCTGAAATATGCCTGGGAATGGAAAGAAAAATACGGCGGAATAATCCTTGAACAACTCAAAAAGCTGGGGGCCTCCTGCGATTGGGAAAGGACCAGATTCACCATGGATAAAGACCTGAGCGAGGCCGTTATTCAGGTATTCGTAGATCTGCACCAAAAAGGAAAAATCTACCGGGGCATTCGAATGGTCAATTGGGACCCTAAGGGGAAAACAGCCCTTTCGGATGATGAGGTAATCTTTAAGGAAGTAGCTTCCAAACTTTATCACATTGCCTATCAAATTGAAGGGACAGAAGAAACACTTACTATTGCGACCACCCGTCCTGAAACCATCATGGCCGATGTTGCGATTTGTGTGCATCCCGAAGACTCCAGATATGCTCATCTGAAAGGAAAAAAAGCATTGATCCCATTGATCAATAAGCCCATCCCTATCATAGAAGACACCTATGTGGACATGACATTTGGAACAGGTTGCCTAAAAATTACACCTGCCCACGATATCAATGATTATGAGATTGGTATGAGACACCAACTGGAGGTGATCGACATTTTAAATGACGATGGTACCCTTAATGAAAAGGCCGGATTACTGGTAGGTGAAGACCGTTTTATTGCAAGAAAAAAAATCGCAAAATTACTCCAAAAAGCCGGTCAGCTTCCAAAAGAAGAAGATTACGCCTCCAATGTGGGGCATTCGGAAAGAACAGACGCTGTCATTGAGCCAAGACTTTCCATGCAATGGTTTTTGAAAATGGAAGAAATCACCCAACCTGCGCTCAAGGCAGTAATGGATGATGCTGTACGGTTATTCCCTCCAAAGTTCAAAAACATGTACAAAAGTTGGATGGAAAATGTACGTGATTGGTGCATTTCCAGGCAGCTTTGGTGGGGGCACCGCATACCGGCCTATTACTTGCCCAATGGATCTTATGTAGTGGCTGCTTCCCCGGAAGAGGCAGTTCAACTGGCCAATAAACAATACGACCAACAATTTACCGCCAATGATTTAAAACAGGATGAAGATGTATTGGATACCTGGTTTTCCTCCTGGCTTTGGCCCATTTCTGTTTTTGACCCGGAATTTTTCAAAACAGGAAAGAAAAATAAGGATTTAAGTTATTACTACCCTACCAATGATTTGGTGACAGCCCCGGAGATTCTTTTCTTTTGGGTAGCCAGGATGATCATCGCTGGATATGAATATACGGGCGAAAAGCCCTTCAGAAATGTGTATCTGACAGGAATCGTAAGAGATAAAATGGGCAGGAAAATGTCCAAATCTCTGGGCAACTCTCCAGACCCCCTGGCCTTGATAGATACCTATGGAGCAGATGGGGTGAGGACCGGTATGCTGTTCAGCAGTCCTGCGGGAAATGACCTCCCATTTGATGAAAAATTAGTCGAACAGGGAAGGAATTTTAGCAATAAAATATGGAATGCCTACCGCTTAATTGAGGGTTGGGAAGTAAAAAAAGCAACGGGCCTTCCCAATGAAACGGCTATTCTCTGGTTTGAAAGCCGGTTTAATCAAGCTTTGTCAGAATTGACCGATCATTTTGAGAAATTTCGGATTTCTGATGCCTTGATGACTGTTTACAAGTTGATTTGGGATGATTTCTGTTCATGGTATCTGGAAATGATCAAACCTGATTATCAGCAACCAATAGACCAGGCAACCAAGGAAAAAACCCTCGTGTTTTTTGAAAGCCTGCTGAAAATGTTACATCCCTTTATGCCTTTTATCACAGAGGAGTTGTGGCAGCAGATCAATAAAAGAGAAGAAGGAGAGGCCCTGATGTGTGCTGACTGGCCTAAACTAAAAGAATTTGACGAAATTATTATATCAAAGGCCCAGCAGGTATTTGAGGTGGTTTCTCAAGTCAGAAATATCCGGGCATCAAAAGGGATCTCTCCAAAGGAAACATTGGAAATGACCATTAACACCAAAAATGAGGATTTGTACCTGCAGTTTGGTGGGATTATTAAAAAACTGGCCAATATCCGGTCGATAAGTTTTGCAGAGAAGGAAGAAAATGCAGTAAGCTTTGTGGTAAAGGCGGATGAAATTTTTATTCCAATCAAAGAACAGATAGATCCCGAACAGGAAAAAGAGATTCTGCAAAAGGAACTGGAATATACAAGAGGCTTTTATAATGCGGTATCCAGGAAGCTGGAAAATGAAAGATTTGTCAACAATGCTCCTGAGGCTGTAGTCCTAAAGGAAAAGAAAAAAATGACTGATGCGCAGTCAAAAATAAATGCACTTGAAGAAAGTCTAAAAAAACTGGATCAAATGTTTTAATTTTTTGGACCATGGCAAAAGGATTGGTCAATCCTTTTGCCATGGTCCATTAGAAAGCCAGCAACAATCTGCTTAAGACAAGTCCCAAATATACAGGTTATTTCTGCTTCAGGGTTCTGAATGTCTTATCATAAAGTTCAATCGCGTCATTTATGATTCTGGTGGCATCTTTTTTACCCAAAAAATCCTCAACTTTTACTTCCTTGTTTTCGAGTTTTTTATAGTCCTCAAAAAACCGGTGGGTTTCCTTCATCAGGTGGGGAGGAAGCTCGGAAATATCTTCAATATGGTTAACAGATTGGTCTTCAGCAGCTACAGCAATGATTTTGTCATCGGCCTCTCCGCCATCCACCATTCTCATCACACCAATAACTTTGGCCTTTACCAAGGTCATGGAAGGAATATCAATTTGAGATATGATCAATATATCCAATGGATCATGGTCTTCACAGAAAGTCTGGGGAATAAACCCGTAATTTGCCGGGTAATGCACTGCTGAAAACAGCACCCTGTCCAAAAGTAGCATGCCTGATTTCTTGTCAAGTTCATACTTTCCTTTACTTCCTTTGGGTATTTCAATAATGCCCATTACATAGTCGGGCAAATCTTCACCTATGCTTACATCATGCCAAGGATTAATCATATAAAAAACATTTTAATTACTATTAATTGAAGTGCAAATTACCTCCATTTTATATCTGAACAAAGGAAAAAAAGAAATTTTTGGCCCATCTCAAATTAGCCAAGTCACCGGATTTAATGAATCAGACAATTAAATAAGGGCTATCGAAAAAATAAAAGTAAAAGGCAGGTTATCGCAGGTTGTGGATAAAAAATAACTTAATTATTATTCAAATCAGGCAGGTGCACCTGTACAGAAGTCCCTTTCCCTACATCTGATTTCAATACTACATTCCCCTTCAGTTGTTCTACCGATTCTTTGACCATGTACAGACCAAGTCCCGAGCCCACATTCCTTTGAGTAGCCCTGTGAAAAAGATTAAACACATCCGACTGATGTTTTTCCTCTATTCCAATACCATTATCCGCTAGCTCCAAATAAGCCTTATTTCGGCTGACTTTTATGCATATGTGGATCCACCTATTGCCATTTTCTTTCTGAAATTTATACGCATTACTAAAAAGGTTATTGAGGATTACACGGATTTTAGACTCATCAGAATAAAAGGGTTCTTCCTGGGAAATATCAAAACTCAGCTCAATTTCACTCAAATCCCATTTTAGTTGATAATCCTTCATCAATTGATCAAAAATCCCCTTAAAATCGATGGAAACTATTTTGTTTTCAATTTTTGTGGACCTGTAAAAATCAAGCATTTTATAAATAAAATCATCGAGTTTGAGAGTCGCCGAATCAATCATCTCAAAATACTCTACGATTCCAGGCTCATTAACTTCCATTTTAGCGAGTTTCGATATGCCTGAAATACTCATTAAGGGCCCTCTTAGTTCATGAGATAAACTGTAAACAAACTGGTTCATTTCAGAATGCAGTTTTTCCAGCCGCTCATTTTTTTCTTTAAGTTCCTTTCTCGCATAGTATATTTCTGCTGCATTGATGACGGCATTTTTGATCTGCTCAAGGTTCCATGGCTTATCAATAAAACGATAAACCTCTCCCCTGTTGATAGCATCAATTACACTCGAAATATCAGAATACCCTGTAAGCAAAATACGGATGGGGTCTGGGTTAATTTTCACTAACCTTTCAAAAAACTCCACCCCGGTAATGCCTGGCATTCTCTGGTCGGCAATAACAACTTCGAATTCTCTGGTTTCAGCAATCTTCAATCCTTCGGCTGCATCCAAAGCAGTATGAACCTTAAAATCCCTACGCAATGCAGCCTTAAAAGAATTGAGGTTGTTATCCTCATCATCTATGTACAGCACATTGATTTTCTTTGTCATTAGCTGTTAATTTTGATTGGTCGGTAATTCAATGGTAAAAGTAGTACCCATTTTATCTTCCGAGTCAACTTTAATATTCCCTTTATGGTTTTCAATAATCGTATAAACAATGGATAATCCCAACCCAGTACCTTTACCAACCGGTTTGGTTGTAAAAAAAGGTTCAAAAATCTTTTCCCGAACTTGTGCCGGCATGCCCGGTCCATTGTCTCCAATCTTAATTACCACCCTTTCATTTTGAAAAAAGGTAGTGATGGTCAATTCAGGTTCTCTTCCCTCCATTGGGTGATCCAGAAGTGCATGAATGGCATTGCTGATGATATTCATGAATACCTGATTCATTTTCCCTGCAAGGCATTCAACCTGCGGAATGGATCCATAATTTTTGGTTAATTTAATTTTCCCGGACATGGTACTATTGAGCAAGATCAGTGTGCTGTCTATCCCATCATGAATATCAACCTCCTTGACATCTTGTTCATCTACCCTTGAAAATAATTTCAGACCGCGGACGATCTCTACTGTCCTCTTGGCACCATCCTCCATTCCATTAAGCAATTGCTCAACTTCCTCCAATAAATAATCAATCTCTATGTCTTCTTCCAAATCGGAGATTTCGGATTTACTTTCTTCAGAAAATTCCTCTTTCCCCTTCTCCCTATATACTTCCATCAATTCACGTATATCCTTAAGGTCTCTCTTAAGTGGTGAGATATTGGAGCTGACAAAATTAATGGGGTTATTGATTTCGTGTGCAATCCCGGCAGTCAACTGACCCAATGAAGCCATTTTTTCCTGGTTGACAAGTTGAGTTTGTGTATTTTGAAGATTTTTCAATGTCATTTCAAGCTCCTCTGTCCTTGATTTGACCATATCTTCCAAATATAAATTCTGCTCCTTTATCAGCCTTTCATTTTCCTTAAGGGCTTCCAGTTTATCCAATTGCTCCTTTTCCTTTTCTTTTTTCAATATATTGATCTTGTCGGCCAAAGCAAAGGAAAGCAATAAGGCTTCAATAGCCGTGCCCGCCAAAAGAGGGAAGTTGGCATAGGATCCCAGATCAATAATCCGCTGATTGTGCAATATGTAGACCACTAGCCCAAACAATAAAAAACTCCATGCCAAAAGGAAAAAATAAGCCGATCTGTAGCCTTTTCTCGCCGCTATGATTCCTATCGTGAAAAAGCAAATCGCTAAAATCATTCCATTCAAATCTGTCAAGGAATAACTCAACTCCACAAAACCGGATATCCTGAATACCAGGGTAACAAAATAGGATACGGGTATAAGGTAAAGCCATTGATTGTATTTGGGAACGTATACTTTGGTTTTTAAAAATAACTGGATGAAAGGAATCACAAAAATGCTTGAAAGCGTGGTAAAGCCAATGATGCTCACTTCATATAGGTAAGCGTTTTCCATCAGGAAAAAGTAAGAATACCCCGAAAGGGAAAGTTGGGCCAAAGCGATGAAAAGAATATAAAAGCAGTAAAAAAGATATACTTTGTCCTTAACCGAGAAATAGAGTATGAAATTGTACAGGAACAAGGCAATCATTATGCCGAAATAAGAACTGATTATTATCAGTCTCAGGCTGTAGTTTTGAAAAAAGGAATCAGAGGGAGATATGGCAGCATCAAATTCCAGGGGAACATTCGACCTGATTTTGAAAACCAATATGGAGCTGTAGGCTTCCTCCATCCGGAGCCTGAAAAAAGGATTGGGGTTCTTTAATGGGTTGGTTTTGGAAAAAGCTGTTCCGGAAGTTTGTTTGGAAACCAAATTCCCTGAACCATCATATCTCATCAGTTCTACTTCCCTGAAAGAAGGGTTGCTTATTTCCACAATGTAAAGGCTGTCCTTTACCAACCCATTTAAATCCTCCAAATCAACTTTGACATACAAATTCTCATCAATTACACCCA
The DNA here is from genome assembly GCF_011290685.1 of Cyclobacterium plantarum. Classification (GTDB taxonomy): domain Bacteria; phylum Bacteroidota; class Bacteroidia; order Cytophagales; family Cyclobacteriaceae; genus Cyclobacterium; species Cyclobacterium plantarum. Next base: position 298,706 of record NZ_JAANYN010000001.1, on the reverse strand, counting down.
AATCAATTTTTTGATAGGCTTCATATTGAAATTGATCCAATTTCAAAGTTTCGGTTCCAAGGTTTTTATCAGAAACAAAATAGGCATATTTTTCAAACCTCAGACCTTCATCCTGACTGAAAATACCTAAATAGTAAATGATGGGCAGGGTGACAAATAAAATCAAAAACAAGGACAAGCCTATGCTTCTTAAATACATATAAAAGTTTTTCATTTATCAGGTTTAGGTATTTGAAGTTCAAATTGCAATTCCATTTCTCCTTTAGGACCACTTTCTACGGTGTTGAAATTGATTTTTTTCCTTAGCTCAAAAATATAGTCCCTTTCAGCCAATTGAGCATGTGAGAGTTCGTTGATATCATTTATTTCCAAAGCAGTGGCGATCAGCCCTTCTTTGGGATAATAAAACGAACCATTATCCCCTAATACCGAAATTACCTGGTATCCTACACTCTTGGAAATGCTCAATGTCACCGGGGAACTTAATCCAAAAAGCTTTTTTAAATTCAACTGGGGCAGAATAGCTATACCTACCCGTACCAAATAAATACTCCCTATCCCATAACCTGCTACTTCCCTGCTGTTCCAAAGCCCACAATATTCAGCTACTTCAAGATCCTTAAAATCAGCCATGTAATCCGTAATTTTCGGATCTATTTCTTTTATGGCCAACTCAAAAGGAAGGGGGAAATTTTCTGTTCTGAGCTGTATTCTTCCTCCACCTAAAATTCTCAAATCCTCTACTGACTCAAAGAGTATCAGGTATACATGGGGATTAAGAGCCCAGGAACGGTCCGCAGAAGTCACTTTCGTAATACCATAAGATTCCAATACCTTATGGTGGCCAAAAATATACTTTTCTGTGGCATCAATATCATCTATAGCCCTAACTATCCTAACTCTAACTTTCATTCAAATTGAGTATCTTGTCCAAATCAACATAAAATCTGCCGGATTTTACCTCCTGGCCTAGAAGTAACATTCTGGCGTAATGGCAACAGGCTGCCCCCCCCAGTAAAACAGAGGATGCCAACTGTGGCCATGAGGTTATGGTTTTACCTAGTTCCCCAAAACTGTATTTAACCCTATCAGACAATTTTTCAAACTCCAATAGTGAAATCATTATTTCTCTTCCCTTTTCCGGAAGCATCTTCAATAATTCCCTTTCTTCTCCATAGTCCGACAACAATCCATGGAAAATGGGTCTTTCAGGCTCCAGATCAAACCTTTCAATATCCATCATACCCCTATCACTGGTATCCATCATCACAGGAATACCTGAGCTTCTCGCCTTTATCCTGCTTAAAATTTTTATTGGTAAACTATCGCATTCCTCAATCAATAGATCCATCTTGCCCCCTTTCGTCAGGAAGTCATCAATGTTGGCCTCAGTAGTACCTTCATCGTACAGTGTTACTTTCAGATAGGGATCAATTTCCGCAATTTCTCTGGCAACAATCCAGGTTTTCTTTAGACCAAGGTTAAATAAACCCGTTCTTATTCTATTCATGTTGCTTAAGTCCAGCGTGTCAAAATCTGCTATCCTAAGCTCGCCAAAGCACCTTTCCATGGCCAAACTCAATGCAACGCTTTGACCAACAGAAAGCCCGATCACCCCAATCACCTGTTGTTGTAGCTGCTCCTGTTCCTTCCCGTTGATCTTGTACTTGTTCCTGACTGTTCGCAACCTGATGAAATCTTTTTCCTCTAAAATTCTGACCACGGTATTTCTCCAGGGGTAATAGACCCAATTGCCATTTTCCGAGGCATTTTTTTCAGATGCGGTGTAATAATCTGCTTTTTTTTCCGACAACTCCTCTAAAGATAGTTTTCTTTTTGGGTTTTCCATTTTAATGAGCTCCGTCAATTGAAGTTCAAAAGTGTCGAAAAACAGAACTTTACCTGTGTCCTTCAATTTTCCCATTGTATTCATATCCTCCTGAACATAAGGAGAAAAGATTAAGGGTTTGTAGGGATGCATAAACTCAGATTTTTTATTTGAGTTTTCCATAATTTTACTGCCTAAAAAAGGTTATAATATGGGTAAAGTTATATTTTTGTAGTAATAAACAATCAAAAATACAGAATTAATTTATTATATTTTTTTTTGTATTTAAGGTTTAATTCTTTAATTTATAAAATAAACTTTTGAATATAAATATAATACGATTAAACTAATGAATATTAATTGAAAAAGAACGATATTTTATTTAAAATTAAAATTCAATTTCTTATTCTTAACAAATCAATAGGTTATTACGATATTTAAGGCATGGAAAAAGATAAGATTAGGATACTTTATGTAGATGATGAAGTCAATAACCTTAAAGCTTTTAAAGCTACTTTTAGGAGGGATTACAAAATATTTATGGCTGAATCTGCTGACGAGGGAAGGGATATTTTGCTCCAGGAAGATATAGACATCATTATTACAGATCAAAGGATGCCCAAGGAAAATGGAGTGGATTTTTTGGAGTCTATCATCCCCATGCACCCTGATCCGATGAGGATTTTACTTACCGGATATACCGATATTCAGGCTGTGATAGATGCCATCAATAAAGGTAAGGTCTACCATTACCTGACCAAGCCCTGGGAAGAAGATTACCTAAGAACGGTAGTGAAAAATGCTTTTGAAGTGTACTCCCTGAGAAGGGAGAACAAACAACTTACAGATAGTTTACTGAAAGCCAATGATCAACTGGAGTTTCTCCTCAGACAAAATCTGCTTTCCTGAGGATTTTTCCTTTAGTATCTTGCTGCCAGCAAAAGCTGTAATTCTTTGTGAGCCATTTGAAACTTTCTGCCCAGGTGGGCATTGGTCAGGCTACCCCTATAGGTATAAACCCCCTTCATGAACCATTTGTAATTGAAGATCATTTCTTCTGCGCCTCCCAGGTCTGCCATTTGCAAAAGGATCGGTGTGAAAATATTGCTGAGGGAGTAGGAGGCTGTTCTCGATACACGTGAGGGAATATTGGGCACACAGTAATGAATCACACCATGCTTCTTATATACGGGTTCATTGTGGCTAGTCATCTCTGCAGTGGCTATGCAGCCTCCCTGATCAATGCTGACATCGATAACGATACTATCTTCCATCATTTGGGAAACCATTTCTTCAGAAACCACCAACTTTGGCCTACCCTTTTCAGCCCTTAAGGCACCAATCACCACATCTGCTTCCTTCAGCGCTTGTCCCAGGACATAATTATCGATAGTTGAAGTAAAAACCTGCTGGCCCAATACTTGTTTTATCCGCCTTAGTTTATAAATGTGGTTGTCAAAAATTTTGATGTTTGCGCCCAGGCCCAGGGCTGTTCTTGCAGCATACTCGGCAACTGTTCCAGCACCGATGATGACCACCTGGGTGGGAGGCACACCGGTGATTCCTCCCAAAATCATTCCTTTACCCTCACTCACACTGCTCAGGTATTCAGCTGCAATCAGCATTACCGTACTACCTGCTATTTCACTCATGGCCCTTACTACCGGCATTCCACCTACTTTATCTTCAAGGTGTTCAAAGGCCACCGCCGTGATCTTCTTTTGGTTTAATTGTTGAATAAAAGCAGCTTTTTGTTTGCCCAGCTGAAGTGCCGATATCAGACAAGCACCCTGCCGCATGTAGCCTATTTCTTCCGCCACCGGAGGCTCTACCTTCAATACCACGTCTGCATCAAACACCTCCTTGCTGGAGTAGACAACGGATGCTCCGGCATCAGAATAATCCTTGTCAGAAAACTTGGATAAAATACCCGCATTTGTTTCAACTTTTACCCTTTGTCCATTATTTACCAAAAGACCCACTGCCTCAGGTGTAAGGACTACTCTGTTTTCCTGCTCCGCCGTTTCCCGGGGAATACCGATCAAAACCTGCGAACCTTTTTTTTTCACCCTGGCCACAGCCTCTTGAGTGAACACTCCCGTTTCTCTGGCTATTTCGGAAAATCCTGATCCCCCTATCATTGATGGATTATTTTTACACTTATTTCTCTCATTTCCTTTTCCCCTTTTTCAATTTCAATCAAAGCAAATTCATCTGGCAAAAACGAGGGGATTTTTTCTGCCCATTCTACAAAACAATAGTGCCCGCTGTCAAAATACTCCTCAACACCTATTTCAACGGCCTCCATAGGATCTTCAACCCTATAAAAGTCGAAGTGATAGATCATTCCGGCATCCTTGGTAGCATATTCATTCACTATTGAAAATGTGGGACTACTTACCGGGTCATTGACTTCAAGTACGGCCGAGATAGCCTTGATCAAGGTGGTCTTGCCTGCCCCCATCTCCCCTTTAAACACCCAAACATCAATTCCCCTGCATAAATCTAGGATTAATTCTGCGGAATTTGAAATTTCATTTAAATGATTGCAATGTATTGTTTTCAAAAAGGGTTTATTTTGGCTGTAAATGCACTATTGGAATAATCATTTCTTCTAAAGAAACCCCCCCATGCTGAAAGGTATCTTTGTAGAAATTCACATAATAATTGTAGTTGTTGGGGTAAGCAAAGAAATAATCTTCCACAGCGAACACATAACTGGAAGAGATGTTCAGTTGGGGGAGTTTGGCTTCACCGGGTTTTTTGATTTCAAATACTTTTCCTGATTCAAAATTAAGGTTTTTGCCTTGTTTGTACCTCAGGTTTGTGGTCACATTTCGATCACCTACAATTTTATAGGGTTTGTTTACCCGCTTGGTACCGTGGTCAGTGGTTACGATTACCTCCGCACCCGCCGAACTGATTTTTTTAAATAGTTCAAATAGGGAGCTGTGTAAAAACCAACTATTGGTAAGAGAGCGATAGGCCGACTCATCAGGGGCAAGTTCACGGATCATCTTCATATCTGTTCGGGCATGTGACATCATATCCACGAAATTATAAACCAAGACATTCAGCTCGTTTTTCATCAAATTGGGAAATTGATCCAAAACGGCTTTTCCCTGATTGGTCTGCAATATTTTATGATAGCTTGAACGAATAGAAAGCCTGTTTTTTTTCAGGTTCACTTTCAAAAATTCCGCTTCGTTATTGTTTTTCCCTTCATCCGTTTCCTCTCCTTCCCAAAGATCAGGATGGTATTTAGCCATATCCATTGGCATCAATCCGCTGAACAAAGCATTTCTGGAAAACGCAGTAGTGGTAGGCAAAATACTATAATAGGTTTTGTCCTCTTTGACTGTAAAATAATCTCCCAGTTGATTTTCAATCATTTCCCATTGATCGAGGCGCAGGTTGTCTATCACGATAAAAAATAAAGGCTTACCTTCCTTGATCTTTGGAAAAACATGTTCCTTCATTACCTGATGAGACATTACAGGTTTACTGATATTGGGAACGTTCAACCAATCCAGGTAATTTTCCTTTATGAATCTGGCAAAGTTTGCGTTGGCTTCAACTTTTTGCGTCTCCAATACCTCCTGCATGCTTTTATTTTCGGTTTCATCTATCTCCAACTCCCAATAGGTTAGTTTTTTATAGATGTCTGCCCATTCTTCATGGTCTATGGCATCATTATATGCCATACTGATATTCCTGAAATCCTGCTGATAAGAAAGGTTTGTCTTCTCGCTGATAAGCTGCTTGTTTTGAAGGATTTTTTTTACAGACAGCAGAATCTGATTTGGATTTATTGGCTTGATCAGGTAGTCGGCAATCTTACCCCCAATGGCGTCGTCCATGATATGCTCTTCCTCACTCTTCGTTATCATGACTACAGGAATTTGAGGTTTCAGGCTTTTGATCTGTTGCAGCGTTTCCAGGCCAGTCATTCCCGGCATCATTTCATCCAAAAACACTACGTCATAATTTTCCGCTTCTACCTTTTCTACCGCATCCAGTCCACTGTTTACGGTCACAATATCATATCCCCTTTGCTCCAGGAATAAGATATGCGGTTTCAAGAGGTCAATCTCATCATCAGCCCACAATATTTTGAAATTTTCCATATCAATTGGTTTAATTCTTTTTAGATTAATTACTTTTGGCAAGTTGCCTTTATGAACAGGACATTGAAAAGCCATAAAATCATCAATGACCCCGTGTACGGGTTCATCAATATTCCCAGTGAATTGATTTTTGCCGTAATAGACCACCCCTATTTCCAAAGGTTACGCAGAATCAAACAATTAGGTTTGACAGATATGGTCTACCCGGGAGCCCTGCATACCCGATTCCATCACGCTATTGGAGCCATGCATTTGATGAGCATTACCCTTGATCAACTGCGCAATAAAGGCATTGAAATATCTGAAGAGGAATATGAAGCTGCCCTTTTGGCAATATTACTGCACGACATCGGTCATGGGCCTTTTTCCCATGCTTTGGAGTCAATTCTTCTTAAAGGACTACATCATGAAGCCATTTCCCTGCTATTCTTTGATGCATTGAATAAGCAATTTCATGGCCAACTTTCATTGGCCAGAAAAATATTTGTGGGAAGTTACGAAAGAAAATTCTTTCACCAACTGGTCTCCAGCCAACTCGATATTGATCGCCTGGATTATTTACAGCGAGATTGCTTTTTTACCGGTGTTTCAGAAGGCACAATTGGGGCAGACCGTATTATCAAAATGATGACCATCGTAAACGATCAGGTAGTCATTGAAGAAAAAGGAATTTACAGTATTGAGAATTTTTTGAGTGCAAGAAGATTAATGTATTGGCAGGTATACCTGCATAAAACGACTGTTTGCGCTGAGAAAATGCTTATCAATCTGATTTTAAGGGCCAAGGAACTGAAAAATGCCGGAATAAATTTGCCGGGATCCGAAGAACTCCTTCTGTTTCTGGAAAAAGACCCGGCCAATGATCCCAAAGAAGGGCAAAAGGATTGGCTGAATGACTTTTCCCAAATGGATGATTTTGATGTTTGGGGTGCCATCAAACTCTGGAAAAACGAAGAGGATTTTGTCCTGCGGGAAATTTCCCATATGTTTCTGACCAGAAACTTGTTTAAAATACATTTGGGCAATCAGCCATTTTCCACTGAAGAGATTCGGCACATGAAGCGAAAGGTGCAAAGCAAACATTCTTTTTCCAATCAGGATATGGAATATTTCTTTTCTTCTGGTGAAATCAGCAATTACGGATACCTGGCCAAAGACAAGATTTGGATCCTGACAAAAAAGGGGGAGGTAATGGACGTGGCCATGGCGGCGGATTTGCCAAATATCAAAGCCATGAGCAAAATAGTGAAAAAATATTATGCTTGTCATGCTAAAAATTTAACTTTACGGTAAAACAATTAAGAAATAAATGGAATTTACCATCGATGAAATTGCACTACTTTTGGATGGAAGCGTGGAAGGAGATGGTTCTGCAAAAATCAATCGCCTTGACAAAATACAGGAGGGAAAAGCAGGAAGCATTGGGTTTTTATCTAACCTCAAGTATGAAAAACACCTTTACGATACGGACTGTTCCGCTATCATCGTTGCGGATAGTTTTAAACCTCAGAAGCAATATAAAACAACCCTGATCCGGGTAAAGGATCCCTATTCCGGCTTCACAAAACTCCTGGAGACTTATGCCAAGATGGTGAAATCGGAGATTTCAGGTATTGAGGAACCCAATTACTTTCATGATAGCAGTAGAATCGGGGCAAATTGCTTCCGGGGCGCTTTTTCCTACGTGGGAAAAAATTGTAGTATCGGTAAAAATGTGAAAATTTATCCACAGGTGTACATAGGAGACGAAGTGACCATAGGAGATAACTGCACCTTTTATCCGGGAGTCAAAATATATTCCAGGACCGTCATTGGAAATGACTGTGAGGTTCATGCCGGGAGTATTCTAGGGGCTGACGGATTTGGCTTTGCCCCCCAGCCTGATGGCACCTACAAGAATATCCCCCAATTGGGAAATGTAGTATTGGAAGACGGGGTAAGTATAGGGGCTAATACCACCATTGATTGCGCAACAATGGGGTCCACACATATCGGTAAAGGAGTTAAAATCGATAATCAGGTGCAGATAGCCCATAATGTAAGCCTGGGAGAAAATACTGTAGTGGCCTCCCAGGCCGGCATCTCAGGGTCAACAACCATAGGAAAGAACTGCGTTTTGGCTGGAAAATGCGGAATTGTGGGGCATATTCAGATTGCCGATAATACCACTGTGGGAGCCAACTCTGGTATCATGAAATCGGTCACCGAACCGGGAAAAACGATTTTTGGATACATTGGGTTTGACATAAAGGGGTTTTTGAAATCTTATTCCATTTTCAGAAAATTACCTTTACTTCAGGACAAATTAAGAGAGCTGGAAAAAAAACTATAAATTTGTCAGTTAATTGGGACATCGCAGCCATTTAGTAACTAATTTTAATGAAAGTAAAACAGCATACCATAAAAAAACAAGTCACCATATCCGGAGTAGGATTACATACAGGTATTGAAGCCAACATGACATTTTTGCCGGCCAATCCAAACCATGGTTATAAGTTTCAAAGGATGGATCTGGAAGGCCAGCCGGTTATCGATGCAGACGTAGATAATGTGGTGGATGTATCCAGAGGCACTACCCTGGAGCAAAGCGGGGCCAGGGTCTTTACTGTAGAACATGTGCTGGCTGCACTGGTAGGTATGGAAATAGACAATGTGCTGATACAACTTAGCGGGCCTGAACCCCCTATTTTGGACGGCAGTAGCATTCAATTTATTGAGATCCTGGAAGATGCAGGCCTGGAAGAACAGAATGCACTTCGTAGATTTTTTGAAGTACCTGAAAGTATCCATTACAAGGACAGCGCCAGGGAAGTGGAGATGGCAGCCTTGCCCCTGGACGATTTCAGGGTCACCGTAATGGTAGATTATAACTCCCCGGTGCTTGGAAGCCAGCACGCTTCTATTACCGATATCAGTCAATTCCGGCATGAAATCGCCTCCTGCCGAACCTTTTGTTTCCTGCACGAGTTGGAAATGCTCTATAACAATAACCTGATAAAAGGCGGTGACCTGAATAATGCCATTGTAGTAGTAGATCGCGTAGTCGAAGAAGCGGAATTGTCAAGCCTGGCCAAAATGTTCAATAAACAAAAGGTTGAAGTTCAGAAAGAGGGAATTTTAAACAATGTAGAACTCAGGTATAAAAACGAACCGGCCCGACACAAACTCTTGGATGTCATTGGTGACCTGGCACTGGTGGGCAGACCTTTAAAAGCCCAGATACTCGCTGCCAGGCCCGGCCATGCGGCCAATGTGGCATTTGCAAAAAAAATCAAAAGGGCCATGGAAAAATCAGGCCCCATGAATATCCCTTACTATGACCCCAAGCTACCTCCGGTACTGGACATAAACCAGATCAGCAACATTCTTCCTCACAGGTATCCGTTTCAATTGCTGGACAAAATCATTTATCTTGATGACAAATTGGTGGCGGGGGTGAAAAATGTCACCATTAACGAACCCTTTTTTATGGGGCACTTCCCGAACAATCCGGTTATGCCAGGAGTATTACAGGTAGAAGCCATGGCCCAAACCGGAGGAATATTGGTCCTCAGTACTGTGGAAGATCCTGAAAACTATTGGACCTATTTTCTTAGTATTGAAAACTGCAAATTTAGAAAAATGGTGTTGCCTGGTGACACATTGATCTTCAAATGTGAACTTCTCAATCCCATCCGGAGAGGAATCGCAAAAATGAAGGGGGAGGCTTTTGTAGGAAATGCCTTGGTTTGTGAAGCCATAATGACTGCCAGCATTGTAAGAAAAGACACATGATCAGCAAATTATCCGAAATAAACAAAAATGCCCGGTTGGGGGATAACGTCTCAGTTGAAGCTTTTTCTTCCATCCATTCTGATGTGGAAATCGGAGCAGGTACATGGATTGGCTCAAACGTCACCATTTATCCAGGTGCAAGAATTGGAGAAAACTGCAGAATTTTTCCAGGTGCCGTTATTGCAGCCATTCCTCAAGACCTGAAATACAAAGGTGAGGACTCTCTTGTAGAAATCGGTAACAATACGACCATCAGGGAATTTGTAACCATAAACAGGGGAACGGCGGATAAAAAGACCACCAAGATTGGCAATGACTGCCTTTTAATGGCTTATGTACATATTGCCCATGATTGCCTGATACATGACCGGGTAATCATCGCCAATTCGGTGCAGGTAGCGGGACATGTCAATATTGATGATTGGGCATTTGTTGGTGGCAGCAGTGCCATACACCAGTTTGTTAAAATAGGAATGCACAGCATGATTTCGGGCGGTTCCCTGGTCCGGAAAGATGTTCCTCCTTTTACAAAAGCCGCCAGAGAACCTTTGAGTTATGCCGGAGTCAATTCCCTGGGACTAAGAAGAAGGGGATTTGAAGGCAAAACGATCAGTGAAATCCAGGAGGTCTACCGGTATTTGTTTTTAAACAGCTGGAACAACAGCAAAGCTCTGGAGGAAATTGAAATCAACCTTCCTGCCACAAAAGAGCGGGATGAAATTGTCAACTTCATACGCTCATCTGAGAGAGGCGTAATGAAAGGTTATATTCAGTGATATGCTGTCCGTTGAGCTAAAACAGGCTGGGAAAAAATTTCAAAGAGATTGGATTTTTAAAAAACTGGACCTGAGCTTGAAAAGCGGAATGAGAATGGCCATTACCGGAAATAATGGCTCTGGAAAGTCTACCCTGATCAAATGTCTGTCGGCACAGATGCCTCTTACGGAAGGAAATTTGGTATTTTCAAAGGACCAGAATGAAATTTCTCCCGAAGATATATACAAATACCTGGTCATCAGCGCCCCCTACCTGGAGTTACCCGAAGAATTCACCCTCAATGAGTTTTTGAATTTTCATTTTCAATTCAAAAAACCGGAAGGAAATATCGGTACAACAGCACTTTTGAACCTACTTTATCTGGAAAACGCCATTGATAAACCTATTTCTTTCTTTTCATCAGGAATGAAGCAAAGGCTGAAATTAGGAATCTGCTTTTTTTCACAGGCCCCTTTTGTGCTTCTGGATGAACCCACCTCAAATCTTGACGAAAAAGGAATACAATGGTATAGGAAAATGATCACCCGGTTTGGAAAGGATAAATGTATTGTCATCGCCTCCAATGATCCCAGAGAATATGATTTCTGTGAACAAATTCTTCGTCTGGAGGATTATAAAAGGCAAGGTATTATTTGATAAACCCTGGAATTGATTAAATTTACTCCTCTAGTTTGAAAAGTATGAAAGCATTGATGAATTATTTTTGGGTCTTCCTGCTCCTTATGGGATTTATAGCTTGTAATGGAGGAGAAAACGGGGAACCCGAAAAGACAGCCGAAGAGCAAGCCATAGAAAGGCTTACTGGCCCCTCGGGAAGTCAGACATGGACAGTTAGCAACGGAGGTTCAGTCACCAAAGATGGCACAGCGCAAACGAATGAATTTGCTGATTTTGAAATCCGTTTTATTGCCAACAATACAGGAAAATCTTACATTACCGAAAACAGCAATCTGCTGTTTGACACGAATGGGAATTGGGCCTTCGAAGGGGAAAACCTTGATAAGATTATCCTTTCGGGAATCCAGCCTGCTGCCAATAAAGAAATTTCCTTTACCAGAAACCAAAATAACCTGAGATTGGAATGGGTGGTGCCTGCACCACAGAATGCAAGGGTGACAGCCCTGGCAGGATTCTATGTGTTCGATCTTATTTTAATGGAATAACCCAATAAATTAATTTACCCGATAAACCCATGCTCAAATACCTGTTTCTTACTTGCTTCTTTTCATCATCTTTGCTATTTGCCCAGAACAAACACCAGGCTGCTGTAGAGAATGCCGTTTCCGAATTGACTTCAGCCATGGTAGATGCCGATGAATCCCAACTCCAAAAACTGACCCATCCTCAATTGACTTATGGGCATTCCAATGGATTGATTGAAGATCAATCCGCTTTTATTCAAGCACTTACATCCGGAGTATCCAATTTTACCGAAATCAATATTGAGAACCAAACAGTGGATATTTCAGGCAATACCGCATTGGTCAGACATTTCCTGATCGGCCGGACAGACAACAAAGACAGTGAACCCGCCCCTGTCAACCTGGGGGTGTTGACCGTATGGAAGAAAAAGGGCAAAAGCTGGGTTCTTATTGCCCGGCAAGCTTACAAAAGATAAGGATCTGATCAATTTGATGGAAAAAATTATTGTTTGAGCTGCACCAGGGTCACTCCAGACCCACCCCTGTCTGCATGTTCGTCGGAAAAACTGGTAACGGATGACATTTTCCTGATAAGGTTTCTGGTAAGGTCCCTCAAAATGCCGTCCCCTTTGCCGTGGATGACTTTAAGTTCATCCATACCCAACATGTATCCTTCGTCTATAAAGTTCTGAACCAGCTGGAGGACTTCTTCTCCCCTTTTTCCCCTGATGTCCAGATTGGGCGAGAATGCTGCCATTTTACTGGTCGTATCATAAGTTGCCCGTTTCCCCATGGCCTTTTTTTCCTTCTTTAAAGAAGTATTGGAAATTTTTTCCAACCGGCTAATTTTCACATTGGACTTCAGATCCCCCATTAGTATGGAAGCTTGTTTTCCCTTGATCTCCATCACTTCGGCCAGGGCACCGTTGTCCTTTAGCCTTACCTGGTCCCCAACCCCGATGGACCCTCCCAATACCTGTATCGTCTTTGGTTGCGAAACCGCCGGCTTTTCCGGTTGGATGGCAACTTTATGCGCATCAAGATCTTTTCTCAATTGCCGGGTGGCTTCCTGATCTGCCTGAGACTCCTTTATAGATCGGATGGTATGCTCAATTTTTTTATTGGCTTCATCCATCAATAATTTGGCTTGGGTCTTTGCCTCGTTGATGATGTTCTTTTGTTGTTCGTCTAAAGTAGATTTCAGGGAATTGTACTCCTGGAGCCGCTGCCCCAAAAGCCGTTCTTTCCGCTGCGTCTCTGCCATCAGGTTTTCGTATTTATTCTTCTCACTTTCTACCTTCAGTAACAGTTTTTCATACCTTACCCTTGTTTCCCCGACCTGGGCTTTGGCGTGCAGGATTATCTCCGTTGGAATGCCTATTTTACCAGCTATCTCAAATGCAAACGAACTTCCCGGTTTGCCAATCTCCAGCTCATACAAAGGCTCTAACCTATCCACATCATAGCGCATGGCACCGTTTACCATGCCCGGGCTTTTTGAAGCCAGTTGTTTGAGGTTGCCGTAATGCGTAGTGACGATTCCAAAGGCAGCTGACTTATTTAGGGCGATCAGGATGGCTTCAGCTATGGCCCCTCCAAATTGAGGTTCGGTTCCGGTGCCAAATTCATCGATAAAAAACAAGGTGTTTTTATTGGCATGAAGGGTGAAGTACTTCATGTTCATCAGGTGAGAACTGTAGGTACTCAGATCATTCTCTATGTTTTGCTCATCGCCAATGTCGATAAAGATCTGGTCAAATAGGCAGCATTTGGAGTTGGGTTCCATGGGAACCAAAAGACCACATTGATACATGTACTGCACCAATGCCACCGTTTTTAGGGTTACGGATTTACCACCGGCATTGGGCCCTGAGATCACCAGTAGTCTATGATTCGGATCAAGCTTGATAGAGACCGGCACTATGGTCTTTTGCTGTTGCAACAGCGCCATTTCCAAAAGTGGGTGCCTGGCTTTAACCCATGACAGGTCCTTTTCTTTACCCATTGCCGGGTTAACAGCATTGATTTTCAATGCAAACCTGGCCTTGGCACGGATAAAGTCTATCATGCCGAGAAAATAAAATGCCCGCCTGAGTACAGGAATGTACGCCCGGAGTTCATCGGTTAATCTGGTAAGGATTTTCTGCACCTCTCTCCGTTCCATATACTCCAGGTCCTTGATTTCATTGTTGATATCCAAAACCTCTGCCGGCTCCAAATATACGGTCTGACCTGTAGCTGATTCATCATGGATAAAACCCTTGATCCGCTTTTTGTATTCCGCAAGAACAGGGATTACCATCCTACCTCCCCTGACGGTTACAGAGGCATCCTCGGGAGTAAAGCCCTGGGCCTTGACAGATCGGTAAATATGGTCCAAAACTTTCCTAATCCTGTTTTCCTCATAGGCAAGTTGGGTGCGTATAAGGTTCAGCTCCTGAGAAGCATTGTTTTTTATTTTTCCTTTCTCATCAATTACCTTTGCGATACTTTTTTCCAAAGGGATATTTTCCTCCACCATGCCCAACAATTGGTGCAATTGGGGATATTCTTCTTGGTACTTGTAAAAAAAAGAAACGCATCCATCCAGGGTTTTAAGGCCCAGCCTGATCTCATGAAACTCATCCTCAAAAAGAAAAGTCCCCTCTATTTTCGCCTTTTCCAGATAAGGGTAAATGTTGATGAAATTTGATGCGGGAAAAGGGTCTCCGGAAACAAGTATTTGCCTGAATTCGTCGGTTTGTTCCAAAAGTTTGGTTAACAATTTTCTGTCCCTGGAAAAACTTACTTTCCCGACAAAATCAACGCCCAAACTACTGGTACATTCTTCTCTGATCAATTCCTTGATTTTATCAAAATTGATCTTTTCTTCCATGTTTGAAGGATATAATTTCATCTATTCCTGAAAATTTTTCTCTCTTACGGTCAGTGAATCGATAGTCCGTTCGTATAAATACTCCATTTTGGACACGTCTCTCAAATAGTATTCCAGGCTTTCGATATAAACACTATCAGGTATACCATATTTCTCGAAGATTTGTTTTTCCAGAATCGGATACAATACTTTGGAGGAATCGTAAGGAATGGAAAGCGATTGGACAAACCCCTCTGTTAAATGAATATCCACCAAAATATTCACCATCTGATCTTCTGACAAAATGTTTTCGGGTACATCCTTTTCCTGGCAGGAAGCAATAGCAAAAATAAAAGCAAAAGCTAGATAAGTATATTTCACAATCCAAAATTACCTATTTCCTTTTAAAATTGACAATAAGTATAGGCAAAGTCGTTTTATTATTCAATAGAGACTGCTAAATTAGGCCTCTCATTGAGACCGAAAAATGAACCAGCTAATAAAAAAACTCAGAAGGTACGAAATCACCATGAGAAAAGTGGCCAATAGTCACCTTCAGGGTGATCACCAATCCATTTTTAAAGGTGCTGGGTTGGAATTTGACGACCTTCGCCCTTATCAATACGGGGATGACATCAGAACAATTGAATGGAAAGTTTCTGCAAAAGGACACGGCACCTTTGTCAAAACCTTTAAGGAAGACAAAGACCAGGCGGTTTATTTTCTATTGGATATCAGTGGATCACAGGATATAGGTAGCAAAGAAAGGAAGAAAATAGATCTGGGACGGGAAATAGCCGGAGTTTTAACACTAGCTGGTATCCATGAAGGCTCACAAGTGGGGTTAATAAGCTATTCAGACGAAAAAGAAAAAATCATTTTGCCGGGCAAAGGAAGCAGACAGGCCGTTAAAATTATCAAGGGAATCTTTAACCACAAGAATAGATCTTTAGGAACTGACCTTTACGGAATGTTTACTTTTTGTCTGAATCTGATAAAGAAAAGAAGCGTCATCATTGTCATCTCTGATTTTATCGACGAAAATTATGAAAAACCGTTAAAAGCTTTGGCCAATAAGCACGATCTGGTCGTGCTACAAATGACAGACCCTATCGAATCTGCACTTCCATCACTTGGAATCATTCCGGTATTTGATAAAGAAGGAGGAAAAACAACCTGGGTAAACACTGCTTTCGGCGGGTTTTCAAGGAAAATATCCACTTCCTTTTCCAGTGACCGAGTAAAACTAAAAGATTTTTGTAAAAAAAACCAAATCAATTACCTGCAAATAGACACCCAACAAGACATTGTTCTACCTTTAATGGAATTATTTAAGTTGAGAAATAAAACCATGAAGCGTGGATAAAATAACAAAAGTATTTTTCCAGGTGTTTTTTTTGCTGATGCTTGCTGCCGGTGTTAAGGGACAGGATGTAGCGGTAGAAAGCTATTTCCTTCAGGATTCAGCCATGCTGGGTGAACGGGTGGGTTATGTTTTAAAAGCACGGTACCCAAGCGACCTTCCCCTACTTTTTCCCGATTCAACGTATAATTTTGGGGAATTTGAATTTCTGGAGAAACAAACCTTTGCTTCGCTGACCACCGATAGTACGACTCTGGATAGCGCGGTGTACTGGCTGTCCAATTTTTCTTTGGATTCCCTTCAACTTTTCCGCCTGCCGGTTTTTGAAGTCTTGAAATATGACAGTATCAGCCATTTTGCGGAGGCGGCACCTCTTGCATTAAAACTCACCATAGACGAAATGCCGGAAGACCTGGCTTTCCAGCAAAATGACAGCTACCTGAGTATCCCTACGGCCTTTAACTATCCCTACCTGATCATTGGTTTGCTGGCATTGGTGATTTTGGCGGTTTTGGCAGTATATTTCTTTGGAGGAGGCATCAGAAAACGCTGGAAAATTTATCGGGAAAATAAGAAATGGAAACATTTTCTCAACAACTGGGAGCAATCCATGCAAACTTTGGTAGATCAACCCGAAATCCAGGAGGCTGACGAACTTTTGGGACTTTGGAAAGGTTACCTGGAAAATCTTACCGGATTGCCTTACAAGGAATGGACAGCCACAGAAATATCGGAATACCTTGAAAATCCGGACATTGTCAAAGATTTCAGAAAAATAGAACTGATCATTTATGCCAACAGGATAGACGAGCATATCCGGGAGGCCTGTGACAGCCTGCTTGAAGTATCCAGGCAGCAACTGGAAGAAAAAATAGAAAATATTCGACAGCATGGATGACATCTCTTCCTATATCTCATGGACCTGGTTTACGCAGGAAACATTCCGTTCATATGAATGGGAAAATTTTTTCCTGTTGCACCTTATCTGGGCCATACCGCTCATTCTTTTGATAAGAAAATTTATCAAACTGCTTAAAAAACCGGTCCTGGAACTTTCTCTTCCTAAAATGATCTCCAGAAATAATCCATGGACCTACCTGAGACTGATACCATCCTTATTCTTTCTACTGGCGCTATGGATGGTGGTCATTGCGCTTGCCAGGCCGCAGCGCACCAATGAAAAAGTGGAGCAGTATACGGAGGGAATAGACATCATGCTTGTTTTGGATATTTCTGAATCTATGGATTTACAGGATTTTACACCAAACCGCCTGGAAGCCGCCAAAGAAACCGCCATCGAATTTATCAATGGCAGGGTAGCAGACAGGATAGGAATGGTTATTTTTTCAGGAGAGGCCTTTTCCCTTGCCCCGCTGACCACAGATTACGAACTTTTAACAGATCTGGTAGAAAGCATTACCTTTAATATGATGGATGCCAAAGGAACAGCTATTGGCAGTGCCGTTTCCACCGCTACCAACAGAATGAGGGAATCAGAGGCAAAATCCAAGGTAATGGTCCTTTTGAGTGATGGGGATAACAATGCAGGAAATGTAGACCCTGTATTTGCCGCCCAATTGGCGGAGGCAATGGGGATTAAAACCTATACCATTGCTGTTGGAAAGGATGGAATGGTACCTTACGGCACAGATTTTTTCGGAAGACCCCAAATGATCGAAAGTTACCTGAATGAAGAAACCCTGAGAAATATCGCCAGAATAACAGATGGAGAGTTTTTCCGGGCTTCAGATGATCAGGCCCTGGAGAATATTTTTGCCAGGATTGACGAATTGGAAAAAGCTGAAATCATAGAATCCAGATACAAGGAGACCATGGACTATTACCGGCCTTACCTTTTTTGGGGGATCGTATTTTTCTTCTTTTGGATGATTTTAAAAAGTACCTTTTTCAATAATTTCCTATTGGATTAACGGGACATTCCGATACAGGCTCATAGAGAAATCCCGTGCATTTAATGTACGGGATTTCCTTTTGGTGGCTCAATCAACTCATCTCCCAACCAGACCGTACCGGTTCGCTGATGTAAGTATCTGCTTCATCCAAACCTGTAGCTTTCAGGTTGGCTGCATCCCAATGGATTTTCTGGCCTTTCATTCTCAGTGATAAAACACCCAGCAAGGTGATTTCTGTCAAATGGGCCCCGTATTCAAAATTGGCACTGGCAGCAGGACCACCTTTGATAGCATCTACCCAATCCCTGAAATGTCCATTTGACCTGGGGATGGTTTCATCAGGTTTTTTCATACTTTCAGCCAGACTTTCGGGGAAAACATGCGGGACCCGGTCACCACCATTCACGATAACACCCTTATCCCCAACAAATAAAGTCCCACGGGAAGGCCACTGATAGCCAACAGGCAGAGATGGGTGCAAGGGAGGTTTTACTCCTCCTGAATACCAGGTCAAATGAATGGGTTTACCGGTATTGTTGTCTGGAAAATGATAATACCCAATCTCCCCGTAAGGAGCAATGTCCTGATTGCTAAAACCTGCTGGAAAAACCTCTATGGTGTCTGGATAGCCCAGTTCAAAAGCCCAGGTGGCAGCATCCATATCGTGACAGCCAAAATCCCCTAACGCTCCACAGCCAAAATCCCAAAAATCTCTCCAGGTTACGGGGGAATACCATTCATGATAAGGCCTGTCCGCGGATGGTCCCAGCCACAAATCCCAATCAAATCCATGCGGTTTTGGTGTGGCTGAAGTAGGTAAAGCTTTCATTTCAGGTATCCACCGGGAAGCAGGAACCCAGGAATGCGTTTCTTTCACTTCTCCAATGACCCCAGCCCTCAGGTATTCTACCGTTTGCCGGATTCCATCGGTACTATGTCCCACATTTCCCATTTGCGTGGCCAGTCCCGTCTCTTCTGTCAACTTTTTGATCATCCTGGCTTCCCTGATATTATGGGTTAGGGGCTTCTCACAATAAACATGCTTTCCCAGCTTCATAGAAGCATAAGTCACAACAGCATGGGTATTATCAGGGGTGGAACAGCATATGGCATCCAGGCCTTGTTCCTTTTCGAGCATCTCCCGGAAATCCAGATATTCGTTTAGTTTGTAGTTTTTGGTTCTGTCTTCATAAAAATCCTCAACCATTCTTTTCACAGGGCCTCTTCCAGCTATGGACCTGTAGTAAAAGTTGGCCAAATCCCAATACTCTCCCGGATCTGCGATAGCTGTGATCTGCACATCATCCAGTTTCATCAAGTCCAGTGCATTTTGCCGCCCTTTTCCTCCAACGCCTATCATACCTACATTGACCTTGTCACTAGGTGCCACATGGCCCTTACCTCCAAGTACAAACCTGGGGACAATAAAAAATCCTGCCGCACTAAGGGTGGAAGATTTAAGGAAACTCCTTCTGGAATCAGTGTTCTCTACTTTATTTGGTTTATCAAGCATACTCAATTATTCTTTTGTGGATTAAATTTAAAAATCAATCCCTATTCTTCCTAAATTATTTGGTATTCAATAAGAAAATCACCTGAAATCAGAAGCAAGGGCCTAAATCCTGTAGACCAATTCCGCGTTACTGTGAAACAGTTTCCTTTTTTCTTCCATTGACAATGCCTTGGAAAGCGCATAAAAAGAAGTTATCCAACGGTGCAGCGTTTCGGCCCGAAGAAGCACCGGCCAGTCCCCTCCATACATAATTCTATCCGGACCAAAAACCTCCATCACAGTATCGAAATAAGGCTGAATATCCGGCAATTCCCAGTTCCAAGATGTCCGTGTAAGTATTCCTGACACTTTGCAATAAACTCGGTCCTGGGAAGCAAAAGGCATTAAAGCTTTCTCCCATGTATTCCAATCCTGATTACGGATATCCGGATTGACCATATGGTCCAGAATAAAAACCTGCTCCGGAAACTTTTTTACCATATCAAGAAAGTCTCCCAGCTGCTCGTGACCGATATTCACTTCACATACCCAGTGAAAGTTTTTCATCAAGGCTATCCCCTGGAAATAACCGCTATTTCCAGGCATAAAAGACTTTCTAATGCCCCTGACGATATTCCTTTCTGCCATTTTCTCCATGTCTTCCTGAGCAGCCGCTCCTTTTTCCAGGGGAAAATAGGCTACCATGCCTGCAATCTCCGGATTTTTCCCGGATAGCCCCTGTACCCAATCCACCTCCTGCAGGTACTGCTCAGGAGCCCTGCCGCATTCGACGAATACCATTTTTGATACAGGGAAACCTTTTGTAGCCTTTCGGTAATCTGCCAATGAATAATTCTTTTCCAATGGCAGACCTTTTCCCTTTAACCAGGGATAATCCATTTCCGACAGGTCCCAAAGGTGAAGGTGTGTATCCACTACAGGGATATGGGAAGAAAAACTCCTTGCTCCCTCAAAAGAAAAAAGGGATGAGGGCCCCACCGCCAGAGTAGCAGATGCCAGAATCCCTTTCCTAATAAATGCTCTTTTATTCATGCTCCTTCAACACCTAACCAACCGGTATGGTAGGCGTCCCCAATTTAGCAATGGAGGCATCTATTTCCTCCTGGCTCAATTCATGCTGCCTGATTTTACCGGCGAAATAATCATCATAAGCCTTCATGTCAAAATTCCCATGGCCACAAAGGTTGAATAAGATCGTTTTGGAAACCCCTTCCTCTTTACACTTGTTGGCTTCCCGGATAGCAGTGGCTATTCCGTGGTTGGCCTCGGGAGCGGGTATAATCCCCTCTGCCCTGGCAAAAAGCACGCCTGCCTCAAAAATCTCCAGATTGTCATGGGCCTGGGCTTCAATAAGCTGGTCTTTTAGCAATTGACTTACAATCACCCCAGCTCCATGATAGCGTAAACCTCCGGCATGAATAGGTGCGGGGATAAAATCATGTCCAAGGGTGTACATGGGCAAAAGAGGCGTCATGCCTGCCGTATCCCCAAAATCATACCTGAACACACCTCTGGTTAACTTGGGACAAGAGGAAGGCTCACTGGCAATACAGCGGATTTTTTTTCCAGATTCCAGGTTTAACCTCAAAAATGGAAAGGACAATCCGGCAAAATTGGATCCCCCTCCAAATGGAGCTATCACAATATCGGGCAGGTCGCTTCCTGCTTTTTCCATTTGTTTGATGGCTTCCATGCCAATGATGGTCTGGTGAAGTTTGACATGATTTAAAACGCTGCCCAAGGCATATTTTGTATCCGCTCTGGTGGCTGCCATTTCCACTGCCTCGGATATGGCTATACCCAAACTTCCCGGCGAATCCGGATCTGCGGCAAGTACCCTGCGGCCAGCCTCCGTCCTGTCAGACGGGGAAGGATAGACGTTTGCTCCCCAGGTATTCATCATCATTTTCCTGTAAGGCTTGTCATTATAGGAAAGCCTGACCATGTAAACATCACATTCGATTCCGAAGTGCTGGCAAGCAAAGCTAAGGGCACTTCCCCACTGGCCTGCACCGGTTTCAGTGGTAATTCTCTTGATACCCTCCTGCTTGTTGTAATAGGCCTGGGGAATTGCCGTATTGGGTTTGTGAGATCCTGAAGGGCTCACTCCTTCGTATTTATAGTAAATTTTGGCAGGGGTATCCAATGCCTTTTCCAATCCATAGGCCCGGTACATGGGGGTAGGTCTCCAGATGCTGTACATGTTGCGTACCTCGTCTGGAATAGGCACCCATTTATCAGTAGTCACTTCCTGCCTGATCAATGCATCCGGAAACAGGGGTGCCAACGCATCCGGCCCTATGGGTTCCAATGTACCCGGGTGAAGGGGCGGCAAAGGCTTATTGGGCATATCCGCTATAATATTGTACCAATTTTCTGGTATTTCGTTTTCCTCTAAATTAATTTTTCTGATTTTCATTCAATAGTTGTCGTTTTGGATTATTTATTTTGATTGGAAAGACTCTTTATTGGTTTATTTCCAAGGGTACGGTTAAGCAAGTAGGCCGAAACACCCTGATTGTTGATACCCACCAAAAGAATTTTAAGATAAGAAAGATCAATTATTTCCATGGATTTTACATCTCCAATAAAAGACAATCCCGATTCAGTAGAGCTCACATAGGTAAAACCTCCATTTCCATCACCTCTGAATAACTGGCCAAAATTGGCATCCATTACACCCAGCCTCAACCGGGTAGTGTTTTGATTGCCTCCCAAAATAAAATCCAGGTTGCCATCGTCATCAAAATCAAAAATAGAAATGGCCTCAACTGGCGCATATTGTGCTGTTATGGGTAAGTCCCTGACCAGAAACTTCCCATTACTATTCTCAAGATAAACTGTTTTTAGTTCACTTATTATCAATTGGTTAGCACTTTTCAACTGCTCACTTGAAATAATATCATCGATTTTAGCTTCCGAAAAAGAAGCGTAATCGGTAAACTTACTGCGCATACCATACATTTGGTCCAGGAGTTCATCCCTACTCATAAAAGGGTAGGCTGTACCGTTAATGTAATGATTTAAAATCGGATCCACAGACCCATTTCCATCAAAATCCCCATAAACAAGACTCAATGGTTCTTGCTCACTCGCTTTAAGTTGGCTGTTCAGCCCAAAATTACCCACAACCAAATCGAGATCTCCATCATTATCAAAATCCGCAGCTTTGACAGCAGCCCATTTACCTGTTAGAGGCAAATCAAAATAGGCATTGGTAGCATTCTCAAAACCCTCTCCCTGTTGGTTGAGAAAAACACTTATAGGCATCCAATCACCTACCAGTACCAGGTCTTCCCACCCATCTTCATCCAAGTCGATGACCTGGGCATCAGTTATCATCCCGATTGTACTTAGTTCCGGAAAAAGGGTCTCGGTTTTATCCTCAAAATTCCCCAAACCATCATTAAGCAAAATAAATGAATCAGCAGCCTTGGGATATTGACCTGCAACGGCCCTTCCTCCTATGAAAAGATCCAAATCACCATCATTGTCCACATCCATTGCTTTCACAACTGAGCCACTACTGCGAAGTACGGGAAGGGCAGTAGTATTCTTTTTAAAGTTCCCTCCACCCTGGTTGATGTAAAGCCTGTCTTGTAATTCAGGGGAATCCCTTGTAAAATCGTGATAACCCCCATTCACGATATATAAATCAGGCCTTCCATCTCCATTGGCATCAAAAAACAAAGCGTCAGAGGGAGCACTACCACTGTCCTCAGTCAAATCCAAGCCTTGGGATTCTATAAAATTACCATTGGATACCTGAAAAAATAATTTTCCTGGCATACCTTCGGCTCCTCCCACAAAGACATCCATAAAACCATTATTATTTACATCAGCCAATGCCAATACAGGTCCTGTAGGGGAAAGCATATGACTAAGTAAAGGCTGCCGCTTGAAGTCATTGTAACCAGGCTCTGAATGTTCAAAATTGATAGGCGAAACAATGGGAGTAAAGATAGCAGGTTTTTTTTCTGCAACTTGAACAGTCCTGGTTTGAGCCTCTTTTTCATAT
This sequence comes from Cyclobacterium plantarum, assembly GCF_011290685.1. GTDB lineage: Bacteria > Bacteroidota > Bacteroidia > Cytophagales > Cyclobacteriaceae > Cyclobacterium > Cyclobacterium plantarum. The sequence goes on along the minus strand of NZ_JAANYN010000001.1, from coordinate 275,397 downwards.
AAAACCAACAATTTATTGGCAGCAATTCCCCTTACCCACTGTTCCTTGCCCAAGGGCCAAACAATATGTAGGGAATCCACCTGGTCTTTTTGCCCCAAGCCCACATGTATTTTATGGCTGACAGAAGACTGAAATCCTCGGGTGGGTTGCTGCTCAAAATATTGTTGTTCCTGATTCGAATAAACAGTGATTTTTGCTCCTATTCCTGAGGTATTCATTCCCTCTCCCCGAAGCAAAATTTGAAGAAAGTTTGGTGCTTTATTACTCGAAGCAAGTTTGTTTTTGAAGATGCCCGCCGGCCCGTTGAGGTGATTGACAACAAGGTCCAGTGCACCATCATTGTCCAAATCCGCATAAGCCGCACCATTTGAAAAAACCGGATCATCAAACCCCCATTCTGCTGACAAGTCCCTGAAAATGGTCCCTCCGTCATTTTTATACAAATAGTCATGGACCGGTGTGGACTGCATGCTGGTCACCAGGTGCAGTGTATCCGCTTTTTCCCCGTCTCTTGCTTTGCTGAAATAATAATCTCCTTTGTATTTTAAAAAATCCCGGTTGGTATAGTCCCTGAAATACCCATTGCTCACAAAAAGATCCTTCCAGCCATCATTGTCAAAATCAGCAAAAAAAGCCGCCCAACTCCAATCCGTATTGGAAATTCCGGCCAATTGTCCGACTTCACTGAATAATCCTGAACCTTGGTTTACATGCAACATGTTTCGCATGTTTTGGTGATAGAAACCCTCCATAACCATCAACGCATATTGCTCATAATTTTCAGGTCCATACAATAATTTTTGCCGCTTGTTGTCCTCTGGCAACATATCCAAGGTAAAGATATCGGCTTGTCCGTCATTATTGATGTCACTGATGTCAGAGCCCATGGAAAAATAGGAAATGTGTTGCAAATAATCGGTCAGGCTTTCGGAGAAAGTACCATCTCCGTTATTGATATACAGGTAATCGGGTTCAATATAGTCATTGGACACGTAAAGATCAGGATAGCCGTTTCCTGTAATGTCTGAAGCGGCTATCCCCAGACCGAAACCCATGGAATTCCCTATTATGCCTGCCTGTTCGCTAATATCTTTAAAAAAGCCATCGTCATTCCTAAACAATTTGTCACCGGAAAGCTCATTTCGATCTTTTCTTTTTGCATCAAAATCAATTTCATTGATCACCTGGGTATTGTGGTTGAGCAGGTACATGTCCAAATCCCCGTCCAGGTCAAAATCAAAAAATAAAGCTTGTATACTATTGGCAGGATCTGCCAATCCATATGCCTCGGCTGATTCCACAAATGTCCCATCCCTTTTATTGATGAACAATTGGTTTTTCCTGGTTTCAGCTGAGCCCTTACCCGAATAACACACATAAATATCCAGGAAGCCGTCCCCATTGATATCGGCCATGCTTGTACCAGTAGTCCAGGCCTCTTTTCCACCGATTCCCGCAATACGGGTAATATCTTGGAATTTAAAGTCTCCCTGGTTCAAATATAGCCTGTTGGAGGTCATGTTTCCTGTAAAAAAAATATCTTCCAGTCCATCATTATTGATGTCCCCAATTGCCACACCCCCACCATTATAAAAATATTCGTAAGTTAGGATGTTAGAAAATTGATCTTCCTTCAGGTCATTTCGAAATTTGACTCCTGTTTTTCTGCCCGGCAACTTTTCAAAACCCTGGGATAAGGCTCCCATGACAGGTAAAATAATCAACAACAAAATCCCTAAAACCTGTTTTGAACGGTTTTCCATTTTCTCTCTATTGAGTAGTAATGCATTCTCTTTGAGACCAAAGCTGATCCTCATCTTGTAAGTAAATCTACATTTTTTCAGCCGTTAACACAATAGAAGTTGGAGTTGTCAGCCAATTTTCTTTCATCATCCTTGCTCCATGGAACATCTCCTTTGGATTAAGAATTATTCCCAATATTATTTATATTGAGTAGAATTAAGCACATTTTTAACCGATAAAATGAATAATTACAATCCCTTATTCGAAGGTTTCATTTATTTGATAGCCTTTATTACCTGTACTGTATTTTCCTGCCAGGAAAAAGATAAAAGTGAATTGGTTTGGGAAGCCAGTTTTCCGGTCATTGGATCCCAATCCTCTCCCCGTACAGTAGATTTAAACAGAGATGGGGTTTTGGATGTTGTAATGGGTGCCGGGAAAAATGAATTCGAACACAGTGATTATGGTATATTGGCCATAAATGGTGATAATGGAGAACTGCTTTGGAATGCGTCCACAGTGGATCAGGTATATGGGTCAGCCACTTTTCATGATGTTAACAAAGACGGCATTCCTGACATTTTCATAGGCGGCAGGGGACCACACCTCAAAGGTATCGACGGGCAAACGGGAGACCTGATATGGGAGTACGATAGCAGCAATTACCTGGATCACCCCATCTTGAAACACGCCAGGTTTAATTTCAACAACAGTGTATTGGTCCCAGATCAAAATGGAAATGGCATCCCTGAATTACTCATTAGCAATGGAGGCAATGCCAGAGCTGCACCCTTTGAAACAGTGGGACGATATCCAGGAGTCCTGATGGTTATAGACGCGCTATCGGGAAGAATTTTGGCTGCGGACAGCATGCCAGATGGAAAAGAAACCTATATGTCGCCTTTGTTATTGGACAAAGTGGGAAATAATGAAACAATGGTGGTCTTTGGAACCGGTGGAGAAACTATTTCCGGAAGCCTTTTTATCGCAAAGCTGAAAGATTTGATGAACAATGATCTTTCAAATGCCAGGGTCCTGGTGACAGAACAAAACAATGGATTCATCGCCCCCCCTGTCCTGGCTGATTTGGATCGGGATGGTATTTTGGATATCGTCGCCATTTCCCATGCCAGTACCATCACTGCCTTTTCAGGGAAATCATTTGAGGTCCTTTGGCAACAACAAATTTCCGGTACCGAAAGCAGCAATAGCCTGGCGGTAGGTCAATTTACTGCCGATAATATTCCCGATTTGTTTACTTTTGTAAGCAAAGGCGTATGGCCAGAAAATACCGGCTCTATTCAAGTGTTGATAGATGGAAAAACAGGCGCTTTGATAAATAAAAAAGAATTGGGCTGTACCGGCTTTTCTTCTCCGATAGCCTATGACTTGAATAAAGACGGCAGAGATGAGGTGATTTTCAGTATTAATGAATATGATTGTGACCGCGCCATTGATGATAAATCTGCATTTCTTATTGAAAACAAGTTGCTCTTAATGGATTTTAAATCCGGTGAAATTCATATTTTAGACCAATCCAAAGGTTTTAAAAACATATTTTCCACCCCCTGGCTGGGGGATTTGGACGGGGATGGATACCTGGATTTGATTCATTGTCAATATTTCAGTCATACCGATATCTTATCCTTTCTTGGCATGAAAATCAAGAGGATTGATCTCCCTATCACGATCAGGAATAAACCAGATTGGGGAGCCTTTATGGGGTCAGAAGGAAACGGTATCTATCCAAAATAAAGGGGTGTCCGACTGGACACCCCTTAAAATTTATAGATTCTGTTTTCCGTTAACTGTATCAATCAGCTGTGTCCCACCACACCCTGGTGGTGAAAATATCGGGCAATGTAGCCCCAGACTGAAAGTTCTCATTTGTGGCGACTTCCGCTGCAGGATACCTTAGCTTCCTCATGATCTGTCCCTGAGTGACATTTCCGGGATAATTTGTCGGTGTTAATTGAGGATATCCGGTCCTTCTCCAGTCTGACCAGGCCTCCCACCAATTGAAAAACTTACTCACCCACATTTGTTCGCCAATCATTTCCAGGGCAGGCTTTTCCGTACCATAAGGATGTCTGCTAAGATATGCTGCTACTTCAGCATCCGAAATGGCCAGGGACTCATCAAAGGGGGTGTACATCTGCATGGCCCCTTTTACTCCCTCATTGTAATGAGCTTCCGCAGTGCCGGAAATACCTGATCCAATGCCCCTTTCCAATGCTTCCGCCTGTAAAAAGGCGGATTCCGCAAAATTCATCAACATATAAGGGCTGTCTCGCTGCAGCATCAGGTAATTGATTCTGGAATAGGTTTCAACCTGATTAATCGGACCTCCCTCAATTTCCTCCAGGCCAGCAGCATCATATCCATTGGGCATACCTTTTTGTTCCAGAGGATTGGTATTATAGGGTGTCCAGGCCACGGCTGACCAATCAGCAATTCCTCCGCTGATTACCATCAGTCTGGGATCCACCTCGTCTGCTGAAGTGGCATCACCTTTTAACCAATCCACCAAGGTTTCACTTAAATAGCCGGGTTGTCCACCGTCTCCTGGGTAAAATGCCCTGGAGATCCCGTTTTGATTGATCCATAGACTTGGTCCTTCGGACATGGGTACCCAGGCATTGTCATCATTACTTTCCATTACTCCACCGGAAATGGCTTTGGTCACATATTCATTGGCCAACTGCGGAGCCACGTCAGAAACCCTCATGGCCAAACGCAACATCAGTGAATAACCAAACCGCTTCCATTTGTCAATGTCACCGTCATAGATAATATCCGCCCTGGCAAAGCCATCATCAGGATTGGATGTGCTTATGGCTGCTGTAGCCTCTTCCAATTCCTGCAACAGGTGGGGATATATCTCAGACTGGGGATCGTATTCCGGAAAGAATACCCCATCCATACCCTGCAATGCACCAAAATAGGGGATATTTCCGTAAAAATCCGTCAGCCGGTGGAAATTAAGCACCCGCATGATCCTTGCGGCATTTCTGGTATTGATTTTATTCCCTTCATCGTATCCGCCGGGACCTGTCTGCCGGATCACTTCTGAAATATTCTTCAATGCGTCTCCATAGAAAAATTCAAATGGTGCATTGTTGGATTCGAAATTTTCCTGGTATTTATCTCCCGGAGCAATTCCTCCACCCGCATTGGCCAGATGCTGTATAAGGTAAGCGGTCATACCGATGTTGGTCCGCCAGTCAATGTAACGGTTATCACCAGCAGAGCCTCCTGAAGCGGATCCAAGTTGGGCCGCGGTGAACATAAAATTCAGGTCAATTTCATTTACTGCCTGAGGATTGATGTTCAAATCATGCAGATCATCCGTATCACAACCAAAGAGCGTGATACTGACTGCCAAACCAAAAAAGAGAACTTTATTTATAATTTTCATGGTATTTTCCTTTAATGATTAAAACGTTGCCCTAACATTGAATCCAAATGTCCTGGTCTGAGGCATTCCGAAATAATCCAGACCCTGACCATTTCCTGATGAATATCCTGATTCAGGATCTATGTTTTCCACATTTTTCCAAAGTATCGACAGGTTTCTGCCAACAAAGGATAAACTCAAGTTGGTAAATGGCGTTTTACTCATAATTCTTCTTGGGAAATTGTATCCGAAAGTCACTTGCCTTAGCTTAGCAAACGAACCGTCATAGACAAAGTAGTCCTGCACCCTGTTCCCCATCTGATTCCAGTAATTATTGGCTTCACCGGGAGAGAGTGTTTTGGAAAAGGATTCATATATCGGTTGTCCATCTGCTGTGGTACCAGACTGGATCACACCGGAAACGCTGAGTGGCTCCTCTCCTGCCCTTCCCTGTAAGGTCTGCTTGTGCAGTCCCCATTGGGTAAGCCTGACATTGGTACCGGAATACAAATCACCCCCGATTCTGAAATCGACTAAAGCTGAAAGATTAAAACCCTTGAAAGTAATACTATTGTTTATGCCTCCTGTCCAGTCAGGAATACCGTTTCCGATAACTTCCATTTGGTCAGATTGCACCGGGGCTCCATTTTCTTCAAAGACTGGCTGTCCGTCAGGCGATTTTTTTTGCACCCATCCTGCCAGTACACCAAAGGGATAACCGGTTCGGTGTTGCACAAAAACAGTCCTTGTTCTGGGTTCTTCCACATTCAGGATATCGCTTCCCTCTATCAATGAAATTACCTTATTCCTGTTTCTGGCCACATTGAAGGACACATCCCAATTGAAATTATTGGTTCGAATAGGCGAACCTGTGAGTAGAATCTCTACTCCTTTGTTCTCCATTTCCCCCAGGTTAACCAATGTAGAGCCAAATCCTGAAGACCTGGAAACCTGGGCATTCAATTGATCATCCGTACTGCGCTGGTGATAATAGGTGAAATCCAACCCTAACCTGTTTTGAAAAAATCGAACATCAAAACCCACTTCGACCTCCGTCGATAACAAGGGCTTTAAAAACCTGTTTGGAATCGTACCTGCATTGTTTCCCGCTGTGGCAAAAGAGGCCATGGCTACCTGATTACCACCAAAATCAATGGCAGGTGCTCCTAAGAGTGAGTATACATTCTGAATTTGGTAAGGACCCACAGTGGAGTTACCTACTCTGGCCCAGGAACCTCTGATTTTGCCGAAACTCAACCATGAAGGTAGTTCTGTCATGGCATCGGAGAACACGAAACTACCCCCTATAGAAGGATAGGTAATGTCATTAAACTGAGGATCCAAAACCGAGAACCAATCTGTTCGACCGGTCGCTGTTAAGAATAGGATGTTTTTGTAACTGACCTCTGCAGAGCCAAAGACAGAGTTGATTCCCCAGCCGGAATAACCATAGCCAAAATTCCGGGTCACTGTATTGTTGATCGCATGGAAAAAAGGAACATTAAAACCCTGCCCATTGGCCGAGATGGTTTCATCCTCTCTTCTCATCCTATTGGCTCCAATAAATGCATTCAGTCCAAAATCGCCAAATTCCCTGTTGTAGCCCAACATGGCCTCCAGGTTGATTTCATTGACCCTTCGCTCGCTTTCGCTCATACTGCCATTTCTGTCATAGCCGGTTCCCTGAGGGGTCAAAGTGGTACCTCTTCTGGTAAACCAGTCCATTCCCGCCCTTCCTGATAGATACAGGTGATCAGTGATATCGTACCGCAAGGATCCTGAAGTAATGATCCTGTCTCTGGTATCGTCGATAGACAGTTGATGGGTGGAAAAATAGGGATTCTGTCCCCAGGGATCATTCTTCATCAGATATTCCTCCTGCTCGGCGAAACCCCAGGTACTCAGCAAAGCGGGATCGGTACCCACGGGTATGGTTCCTAACCTGTTGGGATCTCCCTTACCCCACTCTACATTGACATTTGGCGGCAGCGAAAAGATGGACTGAAAGGCATTTCCCGGAGAATCCGATAATCTGGGTCTGTTTTTCGTTCTCTCATTGGAGTAGAGTACCTTGGCATCGAAAGTAAGTTTTTTACCAAACTTACCATTCGTGGCTATGGACATATTCAAACGGTCAAAGCCTGCATTGGGGACCACGGAGCTACTCCTCATGTCTGTGGCATTGAAGCGAAAGGTCTGCGCTTCGCTTCCACCGGAAAGTGAAATACTGTTGGTATAGGCAGCACCGGTTTCGTAAAAGCGGTTCCAGTTATCTCCTGCATACACATATGGGCGTTCAACCCCATCAAAATGCATGGAGGTACCTGTGCCCAATCGCTCTCCCCATGCTTGTGCGCCCCAGTCATACCCCTGCCGCACCGTAGTAGGCCTTACAGCGGCACCTGTTATCTGGTCGCCCTGGAACCTACCTGAACCAAACTGGGTCTGTAAATCTGTTTGGTTATTTATCCTTTCAAAGACCACATTGGAGTTGATTTCCACACCAATACCTCTTTGGGCAGTCCCCCTTTTGGTAGTGATCAATATCACACCATTTGCGGCCCTGGACCCATATAGGGCTGCAGCACTCGCCCCCTTCAGTACGGACATGGATTCAATATCATCTGGGTTTACACTGGTCATACCATCTCCCTGGTCCGCTCCTCCCCAGACACCGGCCTGACCAAAATTGGTATTGTCCATGGGAATACCATCAATTACATACAAAGGCTGGTTACCTCCCTGAAGAGAAGTATTTCCCCGGATGATTACCCGGGAGGAACCTGCTGGTCCCGAAGCCACGTTGCTCACATTTACCCCAGCAACCCTGCCGGCCAACTGATTGGCAATGTTGTTTTCACGGGCCTGTGTAAACTCCTCTCCTCCTACTTCAGTGATCGAATATTGTAGTGCCCGGACATTTCTCTCAATTCCCAAAGCGGTAACCACTACTTCAGATAATTCTGCAGCATCTTCTGCAAGGCTAATGTTAATGGTGCTACGGTTACCAACTGTTTCCTCAACAGTTTGAAATCCCAGAAAGGAAAAGACGAGCACCGTCTCAGCACCAGGAACATTCACGCTGTAATTTCCATCCACATCGGTAGCAGTACCGGTAGAGGTTCCTTTAATCAATACCGATACACCAGGAAGCGGCATCCCATCTGTTTGATCGGTCACCGTTCCGGATACGGTTTGTGCCAGAACATTGCCGCTTAAAACGGCCAGCATGCTCAGGCAGACAATAAGTAATAGGTTTTTCATAAACTGATGATTTTGGATTTAAAATGACAATTACTCAAATAGTCACAGCCAAGGTGGTTTATACCAGTGGATATCCCTGAAAATCCATGACTTACAAAATTCAGAATCCGATCTTTTTGTATTCACGGAATTTTCTGTGATCACAGGCAATAACATTTGACAAACACTTAAAATGAGCAATATTTATCGGAAATGTATTATAATTCAGTAAATAATAAAAGAATTGTCATGAATATTTTTTTAGGTATAGAGTTAACAAAAATTACATAAACGGTCATTCAATACTGCTTATGTGTATTTTACCAGTATGGGTAAAAAAAAATAACTATACATATAAGGATCCTCTGTAAACGAATTAAAAGGAAAAAATAACTTGGATTTTTTACAAAAATTAATGGAATAACTTTAATTTTCGGTCACCTGATAACAGGTGTCGTTAAATAAACTATCTTCTGCGGTTTGTACCTAGGATTTGAAACCAATGAATCAGGAACTTTTGGGATATGAAATGATCCTTAAAACGCCAATATCGACAAGTAAAGTAAAAAGACCGGTATGGAAGCATTTTTAGTCCGCACCAGAAAATCAAATACAACTGTCGGATTTTAGATTTGACTGTAAAATACATCTGGATCTTCATGAAAAAACCCTATATGAAAAACAATATTGGGAAAGCATTGGGAAGTTGTAACTGAATGGGTATTACTATAGCTTTTCATTCTTAACGCAATTGTTATGCCTATCCCGGGTTGTTTGTTCCTGAATTTAAGTTTAAGAATGACTGATAAAATAAATTCCGGAAAATTTATTTTTCTGTTTTACAATTGTCAAAATTCAACCTTGTAGCTGATTCCGCTGGTACTGATATTTACCTTGTCAATCCAGGGCTTGAATTTCGCTTTGTTTTTTACCTGAAGGGAGTACAGAATACCATCAAAAACGAGTAAGAAAGCCCCCTGGAGGATGACTGCATTCCCAAATCCAACCAACTGGTCATTTTGCCTTCTTTTTCCCCTCTCCATGAGGTATAATCCTCCGGCCATATAGCCTGCATCTAAAGCTGCATTGAAAAGCAGGATCTTCTCTGTTTTTTGCTGGGCCTGCAAGCTTTTCCACAGACTACCCTCCGTTTGGTGCTTTTTGGCATTGAAATACCCTAAACCAGCGATTGCCAGATTGACGGTATTCCAATACATGTTCATTTGGTGAAAGCCTTTTCTGGCACCTGTTGTCCTTGAGGCCCCAATTCCTCCCCAGACCATGTTACCCAAAGCCCATGAACCCAGAACGAGCATTCCATTGCTTTCAAGTCGTTTTCTTTCCTCGTTAATTTCGGGTATAGAAGATTTATTTTGCGCTTTACATACAAGTCCGGTAAACATTCCGGCCAATACAAACAATGTTTTCAACTTCATTTTTCCTTTATTTACCGCCCTGGGATTATTCCGATTTTAAGATAAATTAATTTTTATCCAAACCAGCTACCTATCAAAAGGTTTATAAGTAGCAATGTACCCGATATACCCATATCTTTGTTTTCAATTCATAAAATTGCTGAATAAAAAGCCGAAATGGAAGAGCCCGACATCATCAATAATTTAGAAAAAACGCTTAGTACTTTCAAAAACCCGGACTGTCGTTTGGTAGCCGTAAGTAAAACCAAACCAATATCAATTTTGGAACAGGCTTATGCCGCTGGTATCAGGGACTTTGGTGAGAATAAGGTACAGGAAATGACCGAAAAAGCAGATCAATTGCCCAAAGACATCCGTTGGCACATGATAGGCCACCTTCAGCGAAACAAGGTGAAATATATAGCTCCATATGTACATCTGATCCATAGTGTGGATTCCCTTAGATTATTGAAGCAAATAGATAAAGAGGGAAAAAAGGTGGAAAGGATTATTCCCTGCCTGCTGCAGGTACATATTGCCAAAGAAGAGACCAAATATGGCTGGGATGAAAAGGAATTGATGGATTTTCTATCTGGAGAGGAAATCAAAACCATGAAAAACATTCATATAGCAGGACTTATGGGAATGGCCACCAATACGGATAATTTGGAAACCATAAGAAATGAATTCAAAGGCTTGTCCCAATTGTTTGATAAACTAAAAAGCATGGTACTTCCTGAACAGGTCCAACTGAAAGAATTGTCTATGGGCATGAGTGCTGATTATCTCATCGCTCAGGATGAAGGCAGCACCATGGTCAGAATAGGTAGTGCTATTTTCGGTGCCCGGAATTATAACTAATCCGTACCCAGAAACGGACGCTAGCGACAAATAAGGCATGATTATATAGTACCGGCCTGGCAGTCAGCTGCGTGATTCTCCTGAAGGCAGGACAAGTGATGACCTTTTAGCTACAAATTATAAAGAAATGAAAACAGAACGAATATTACAGATTGCAGCTGCATTTGGAGCACTGGCTGTGGTTTTTGGTGCCTTTGGTGCGCATGCCCTGGAAACCTTACTTTTAGAAACAGGTAGGCTGGATACTTTCGAAACAGCAGTCAGTTACCATTTTTACCATAGCCTTGCTTTACTTCTGTTGGGTGCACTCACCCATTTATTCCCGGAGAAAAAACGGTTGATCACAAGTGCCTGGTTTTTTATTGCCGGTATTTTAATCTTTTCAGGGAGCCTATACGTTCTTTGCCTTAGCCAGGTGACCTGGCTGGGAGCCATAACCCCTTTGGGTGGCCTGGCCTTTATTTTGGGATGGGTGCTATTATTCTTTAGTTTTGGCAAAGGAAACCAATCATAAAACATGGGCAAAAAAACTTTTCTGGCTATATTAATTCTTTGTTCATTTCAAACTGGTGTTAAATCCCAGGATGCCAGATCGATCATTATCGGGCTGGACCAACTTCTTGGTGAAGGAACATTTTTTGACAATCACCTCACTGGTTTCATGCTCTATGATTTAGATAGCCAGCAAATCCGGTATGACAAAAACAGTCATTTGTATTTCATACCCGCTTCCACTACCAAACTCTTTACCTTTTTCGGATCTTTGATGGTTCTGGGAGACAGCACAACCTTTTTGCGATTCCTGCCCGATGGAAATAAGGTCACCATATGGGGTACGGGAGATCCTTCCTGGAAATATCCTTCCCTGCCCAACCCTAAATTGAAAAGCTTTCTCTCCGATTACGATACAGTCTACTACTCTTCCAGCAACTGGAAAGATGAGGCTTTTGGCTTTGGCTGGCAATGGGATGATTATTATTATTCCTATTCTCCTGAAAAGTCCCCTCTTCCCCTATATGGTAATTTGGTCAACTCAAGAAACGTAAACAACCGACCGGTGATCAGTCCATCTTTGTTTACCGTAGAAACCACCGAAAAACCGGTAAAAAATGTGCAAAGAGACTGGCACAGCAACAGGTTTTTTTACAATCCCAGAACCTACAATGGCCGGGATATCAAGGTTCCCTTTATCATTTCCGAAGATATTTTTGCGGAAATCGCGAGCAAAGATTGGGAAATTCCCGTGTTGTTGTCCGATGAAAAGCTTCCTCCTGATCATTTCATATTGAAAGGTATTCCCACCAAAGCATTGTACAAAGAAATGCTGCTGGAAAGTGATAATTTTATTGCTGAACAGTTGCTTCTCCAAATCGCCGATGAAGTACATAGAGAATTGAACAGCGAAAAGGCAATTGAATACCTAAAAAAAACCTACTTGTATGATCTGCCGGATGACCCTCAATGGGTAGATGGTTCAGGATTGTCCAGGCACAACCTATTTACCCCCAGAACCATGGTAGCCCTGGCGGAGAAAATCTACAGGCTTTTTCCCGATGAGGAACTTTTTAGCATGCTCCCCACAGGAGGACGAACCGGTACCCTCAAATACAATTATCAGGCTCCTGTGCCCTATGTCATGGCCAAGACCGGTACCATCAGCAATCACCACAGCATGGTGGGATTTCTGAAAACCAAAAAAAATAAAATTTATGCTTTTGCATTTATGAACAACAATTACCCCCATAAAGCCTCCGTGGTCCGGAATCAAATGGAAAAAGTCTTGCTTTATATCAGGGATAATTTTTAAATTCTGCCATGAAAAAAAGACAATTTATCAAATCCCTTGGTTTGGGCCTGGGGATTGTGCCCTTTACGGGTTTTACCACCACTAACAAGCCAATCAATCCGGATACCCTATTACCAAAAAAACTTCAGCCTGGAGATAGGGTAGGCCTGGTCAGCCCATCTGCCGCTACTGCTGATATCATGGAATTCACCTTCGCCAAAGAAGCCCTGGAGGCATTGGGGTTAAAGGTGGTCGAAGGGAAATACCTGAGCGAAAGAAGGGGACACCTGGCGGGTAGCGATGCAGAAAGAGCTGCCGATCTGAATGATATGTTTGGAAACAAAAAAATAAAAGCAGTGGTTTGTATCAGAGGTGGATCCGGGGCCGCCCGAATTCTTCCACTATTAAACTATGAGCTGATCAAAAAGAATCCCAAACCCATCATGGGTTATAGCGATATTACTGCCCTGCACAATGCCATCAATGCACAAACGGGATTGATTACCTTTCATGGTCCCAATGGTTCCGGAAGCTGGAACAGTTTCAATGCCGACCAGTTTCGCACTGTTTTCTTTGGTACCGGAGGCACAATCACCTATAAAAATGAATTGGAAGAAACCGATGACCTGGTAATCAAGAAAAACCGGATCAGAACCATCCACCCTGGAAAAGCAGAGGGAGATCTTGTAGGAGGCAATCTTACCGTACTCACTGCACTGGCCGGCTCACCTTACCTTCCCGACTTCAAAAACAAGATATTATTTTTGGAGGATATAGGGGAAGAGCCTTACAGGATAGACCGAATGATGAGTACCCTGATGCTCATGGGCGTTTTCAGGGAAATCCGGGGATTTGTTTTTGGACAATGCACAGATTGTGATCCCAGCGGCGGCTATGGCAACCTTACCCTGGACCAGATTTTGGACGATTACCTGCTGCCACATAAGATACCCGCATTCAGGGGGGCAATGATCGGCCATGTACCCAAGCAGTTCCTGCTACCCTTTGGTGCAAAAATGTCCATGGATGCCAACCAGGGAATACTGGAAACCAGGGGAGCCATTTTCCAGTAAACCATCTTATGAACCTGTTTGATCCTGAAACCAAAATATGGGCACACATTATCCTTTCCTTCAGTAGTTTAATTTTCAATTTTTCCTGTGTAATTCAAGATAATATGCCTGAAAACATCCCAAAAACCAATCCAGAATTCAATTCCGGTGAATATAGTTACCTGGCTTTAGGGGACAGTTATACTGTAGGTGAAGGAGAAGTCCCGGAATTTACCTATCCGATGCAGGCAGGACGCATGCTGAAAAATGAAGGCATTCATTTCTCTGAAATTAAAATCATTGCAAAAACTGGCTGGACCAGTGGGGAATTGCTGGCCGAATTAAAGGCTAAAAACCTGAAAACAGGAAGCTTTGATTTTGTCAGCCTACTGATAGGGGTAAATAACCAATACCGGGGACTTGCTTTGGACCAGTTTAGGGATGAATTGAAAGAATTGATAACAATAAGTCTGGACCTGCTCAATGAAAATTCAAATCGACTGGTGTTGATTTCCATACCGGATTGGGGGGTAACGCCCTTTGGCCATTCCAGCCCACAGGAGAAAGCTGATATTTCCCGGGAAATTGATGCCTTCAACCAGGTAGTAAAACAGCAGGCGGCTGATTTCAATATCCCCTATCTGGAGATCACCGAAAGCTACAGGTCTATCGGAGGCTTTGCTGACCATGTAGTGGGGGATGGACTGCATCCCAACAGACACATTTATGCACAATGGGCCAGCTCTTTGACCCGCATCATCAAGCAAGCCATCCACCAATAAGCTAAAAAAACCTGTCCAAGATAAACTTGGGCAGGTTTAAAATTCAATTAATAAGATGTAATATTATTTGGTCCCTTTGGGAAGTACATTGGATATCATGGAAACTTTTTCAATGGGTTCACTTGCATTGGAGTAAATCCGAACCACACTATTTTGTTTTCCCATCTTTCCTGCGGAGTTAAAAGACACCTTGATTTCTCCTTTTTTTCCCGGTGCAATGGGTTCCTTGGGCCAACTGGGCACCGTACATCCACAAGTTGCAGCTACATTTGAAATGACCAAAGGTGCTGTTCCGGTGTTTTCAAATTTAAATACGTTTTCTACCTTGTCTCCCTGTGTGATGTCTCCAAAATCCTTGGAAGATTCCTCAAAGGTAATCACAGGTCCATCTGCTGTCTTTTCCTGAGCCATTGCCAGGGCCGTACTCAAGGCAAGGGCCAATGCGAATGTCAATAACTTTTTCATAGGTATTAGATTATTAATTTAAAATTTCTCTTTCAGTATGCATTAAATGAAAAAACTGGGATGAAAGTTCACCATGTACAGTTCTTCCTTTGCCCGGGTCATTGCCGTATACAACCACCTTACGTAATTTTTATCAATTTGCCCCTCCTTCAAATAGCCCTGGTCTACAAACACTGCATCCCACTGTCCCCCCTGTGACTTGTGACAAGTGAGGGTATAGGCATATTTTACCTGAAGGGCATTCAAATAAGGATCCTTTTTTAAAGCCTCCCTGATTTTGGTTTTACTACCCAAATCCAGGTAATCTTCAGACACCATATTGTACAATTCCTTCCATTGATCATGGCCCAAAGCCGGTAATTCTGAATGCAAAGTATCCAATATTACCCTGGCCTCAAAAGGCAGCTCTTCGGGATAATCAATCAGTCTCAATTCCAGTGTAGCAAACCTCAGGCCATAAAGTTCCTCAAATGAACGAATTTTAAGTATTTCAACAAAATCCCCATTGGCCAAAAAACTTACTTTTTGGGATTCCTCCATGTAAGTATAGTTATTTTTTACGATCATTAGCCGGTCTCCTGCACTCAATTCGTCTTCATGATAAAAAATAGCATTCCTGATGTACCTGTTGTACTGCACCGCAGCCTTATTGGATCGGGTAATGATCATGGTATTGTCTAGTCCAAATTTATCGTAGGCATACCTCAAGCCATCCTCAAGCCTCTCCCCTGTCATCCGGTAAAAATCAGTATAGCCTTTTGATTTGAACGTTATTTTCGGAATTTTTGCTGTCACCTGCTCTCTTAATGCGGTGGCATTGGCCAGAATTCCAGAATCCAGTTGCTGCCGGGTAACCACTTTCAATACGGCTTCCTGAACTTCAAGCTTGAAATTCCTTATCAGGTAATCCTTGTCCAAAGCCGGGCTGTCTTCGCTTCCTACAGGAGGGAGTTGGGCCATATCTCCGATGAGCATCAATCTGTTTTCGGGGTTTTGAAAAACAAAATTGATCAGATCTGCAAGCAGGGATTTACCCGAGGATCGGTCATCGGAAAGCATGGAAGCTTCGTCAACAATAAAGACAGATTTATGGTAGTAGTTTTTTTGTACTTCAAAACCATACAAGCCATCAGCGGCTTTTTCCTGAGGGCGGTATATGATTTTATGTATGGTGTATCCCGTTTTTCCCGCGTAAGCGCTCATCACTTTGGCTGCCCTTCCTGTAGGGGCCAGCATTACAGGTCTGAGTCCATATTCCGGCAAAATACGGACCAGGGCTGCCAGAGCCGTGGTTTTGCCTGTTCCTGCAAAACCCTTCAAAATAAAAGCAGAGGCCGATGCTACCTTTTCCTTTAAAAAATCATTCATGGCTTCAAAAAAAACCTGCTGATCCACAGTAGGATTGTGGGGGAATATTTTCCTGATCTTTTCGGAAGGCTTTGAAATGGCTTGGTTATCTTTACGCATCTGTTGCGAAACTAAAAGGAAAATGCCTAACATAAAAAAGGACATCACAGATAATTTCGGGAACCGGCTTAGGGCCAGGGTAAATGGTCTTTTAATTCAGGAAGATAAGGTTCTTATGATCAAACACCGCATGGGAAGTGGCAAATCATTTTGGAATGTGCCGGGAGGGGGCATGAAATTCGGCCAGAATGCCAGGGAAAACCTGCAGCGGGAATTCCTTGAGGAAACCGGCCTTGGCATTGAGGTGGGAGAATATTTATTCGTACATGAGTTTCTATCTCCACCCCTGCATGCTATCGAACTTTTTTTTGAGGTTTTCCAAAAAGAGGGAGAGTTGATTTTGGGTTACGATCCTGAGTTAGGTGATGAGCAGCAGTTGATAGAGGACATCCGATTCCTGAGTCTGGATGAAATCAAATTGATCCCTCCTGATGAAAAACATGCCGTCTTCAGAAGAATTAATTCCCTGAATGATGTAAGAATATGGAAAGGATATTTTAATTTTGAAAATAATTGCATAAAATAGCATTCTAAAACAAACCATCAATTCTTAGTATTAATTTAATTAAGCCTTAAAGATATTTAAAATGACGTTGAGTAAGATTTTATCGATTGTATTTCTTCTGGGAGCTTTGGGCCTTGGATACAGGTTGTATTTGGGAGTGGATGAAGTAGTTGAAGAAGAAAAAATGCTTGAAAGAACTGAAGAAAGGATCATTGAAAAGCTGGAAATGCTGCGAGATGCCCAAATTGCTTACCAGGCTACCAAGGGGGAATATGCCTCAAACTGGAATGACCTTAAGGAATTTATTGAAGACGGCAGAATTTATATTGTACAAAGAACAGAAACTACTGAGCTTCTGGAATACGGCAAAGAAGAAACCACAGTAACAATTGATACCCTGGGGTCGGTAAATGTTCAAGATTCCCTTTTCAACGAAAACAAATATCCTGAGTTCAATCTGGACCTTTTGAATGTAGTTCCGGGATCAGGTGGAAAGACCTTTGAGTTTTTCGCAGATAAAATCGAGAGAAGCAACAGGGAAATCGCTGTATTTGAAATCAGGGATCCGGCTCCGATCAACCCTGATAGAAGAAGAAATAACAATGAAAAGGCTTTGAGGGTGGGTTCCAGAACGGATTCTTCTACCTCAGGAAACTGGGAGTAAGCTTGTCAGGAGAAACCAATCATATCCAGAGTAAATTCATTAGCGATAGATTTGATGTGCAGGACATATCAAATCTATCGCTTTTCTTATATGAAAGCCTGTTGACCGTGATTGCTCACCGTCAATCGGATCAGTCTGTAATAGCTGCCAACATTTATTCCCTTCATGAAGAAGAAGCCCTTGAAAAAATCGTTGGCAGTGATGAATTGATCAATGCCTCCAACACCTCCGGCAGGTTATACCTCCACCATCAAAGGTTTACCCTTGTGCCCGGGATTTTATTTAACCCTGCCCATAGTGCCCTTTATCTGAATTTTGCCACCAGGGTAAATCCCGAAAAAGACGAAGTCATCTATTCCGGAATCTCTAATAACAGCATACAGGTACTTGGCGCGGCAGACAAGGGCCTCCTCAATATATTGGACAGCAGACTGCCCGAAATGGAAACTTCCCATGGAGCAGCCCATGTGCTGGATTATTTTCTCCACAACAACAAAGACTTGCTCAAACAGGAGATTTTTATCCACACCGCACCAAACAGCATGTATATTGCAGGATTCAAAGATGGGGAGCTAATGGTGTTTAACAGGTTTATTGTGCATGAAGAGCAAACACTTTTGCGGTACCTGTTTATTGTCCTTCAACAGTTGGCATTTGACCAGGCCCATTGTAAGATCAGTGTTTTCGGAAATCTGGATTGGGTTCATTCTTCCCTGGAAAATCTTCAGGGTTTTTTCAAAAATATCCAGCAGAGCAGTCCTACTCAAAATATTACGTATCAAAAAGGCACTGAAAACTTAAAAAACACCCAGCTTTTAGAGGCTTATTGGCTTCAGCAACATTCCATCCGATGAAAAAAACAGCACTTTTTCCTGGTTCTTTTGACCCCTACACCAAAGGACACCATGATATTGTTCTCAGAGGCTTAAACATCTTTGATGAAGTCATCATCAGCATCGGTCACAATACCACCAAAAAAAACCGGTATTTTGACATTGACCTGATGGTAGGGAAGATACAATCCATCTATACCGGGATGCCCAATGTAAAAGTTGTGATTTACAACGAACTTACTTCCTCGCTGGCCAAAAACCATCAGGCCAGGTACCTGCTCAGAGGGCTTAGAAACACCACTGATTTTGAATACGAAAACACCATCAGCCAGATGAACCGGTACCTGAATGAGGAGTTGGAAACCGTTTTTCTCATTACTTCTCCGGAATATGCTGCCATCAGCTCCACTATCATTCGGGAAGTACACCGGTATGGTGGGAATGTGGATAAATTCCTTCCCTACAAAGTCTGATGAATGGCTGGATGAAGCCTTAAAAATCGCTTGTACAAATAGCGCATCGAAGGGTAGGAATTGATCAACGCAACTTTTGCATCCTGGTGATTTAACCATTTCACATCCAGGATACCCTCCTCTGTTTGGGGTTTCATTTTGGCATCAGTCAAACAGTCCATGCTGTACCAATAGGTCTTTTTCAAAATACTTTTCCGGTTTTGGGTGTAGGTATGCCAGGTCTTACAAATAGGCTCCTTGATTCTAACCTGAATATTACATTCCTCTTCTACTTCCCTGACGGCGCAAATAGCTGGAGATTCTTTTTTTTCAAATTTACCCTTGGGCAAATCCCACTTGCCCAGTCTGTATATAAACAATATTTTATCTTCTTTGGTCACCAAACCTCCTGCTGCCTTGATGATCAAAAACCTGCTCTTGATAAATTTTTTCAGGGCCTTCTTTTCATTGGTTACCAGAGTAATGCTATCCAGGTTTTTCAATTTCCTGGTCCTCATCAGATAAAGTAGGCGAACAATAATATCTTTAGATGGGTTTTTTATCAGTACATCGTCATGAAAATCAATTGTTGCCGGTAATTCTGATGGGTTATCATAAACGCATTCGAAAGATTTCTTTGGCAAAAAATCCAGGGAAGCTACCAAATCCAAAGGCTTGTCATTAATGAATATTTTCATAACCAAGGCTAGTTTTTCCAAAAATGCATTTTTTTTTCAGGCCCTACAACCATCAGTAAACATTATTTGGTTAATTTTAACCTATGGAAATTTATGAACCCAATACTGCTTCCCTCATTTCCAAAAAACTGCTGGAAATTAATGCCATCAAACTTTCTCCTAAAAATCCCTTTTCCTGGGCTTCCGGCTGGAAATCCCCTATATACTGTGATAACAGACTTTCCCTGTCTTATCCTGAAGTGAGAAAACTCATTCTTGAGAAATTGACAAAAGCCATTCAAACCCACTTCTTAAACATAGAAGCGGTGGCAGGAGTCGCAACCGCAGGAATCCCCCAGGGGGTTTTGATTGCTGACAAACTGGATATTCCTTTCGTTTATGTGCGCTCCAAAGCCAAAGGTCATGGCATGGAAAACATGATTGAAGGTAAAATATCCCCGGGTCAGAAAGTAGTGGTGGTCGAAGACCTGGTTTCAACCGGAGGTAGCTCCCTGAAAGCCGTAAGGGACCTTAAAAATGCCGGGTTTAATGTTTTGGGAATGGTTGCGATTTTTACCTATGGCTTTGATCTGGCCAAACAAAATTTTGCCAGAGAAGGTGTTAAACTGATTTGCCTGAGTGACTATGACTCCATGCTGCCTCAGGCTTTGGCCAAGGGTTACATTTCTGACCATGACATGGTGGCCTTAAAAGATTGGAGAAATGGACCTGATACCTGGAAACCATAAGCCCTGTTGTCTCTTCAAGCATTGAACCGGGAAAAATCCGGAGCGTATTTTCCATCATTCAAGCGGTGCCATGCCACTGGCTTCCATTCCCAGAAAGGCCTGCTTTCCTCACGGGATACCTTTTGGTGGAACCAACTACTGAAACAAATTTGTAGATAACTGCTCCTTAATTCATTCCATACGATTGTTTTGCTCCCTTTTTTCCATCAGCCCCAATCCGAACAAGGCAAAATCGTATTTTACCGGATCTGCAGGGTCCATATCCCTAAGGTTTCGGGTAAGCTCCATGGCTGTCTGCCAGTCGGTTTGTTTTCTCTGGATCAACCCAAGCTTTCGGGCCACCCTATCCACATGCAGATCACAGGGACAGACCAACTGGGCGGGCGAAATGGTATCCCAAATCCCAAAATCAACGCCATTGTTGTCCTTTCTTACCATCCAGCGTAAAAACATATTTATCCGCTTGCATGCTGCCTTTCGTCTGGGGGTTGCCACATGTTTTCTGGTCCTTTGCGGAGCATGGGGGGCATCAAAAAAATATTCGTGAAAATTATCCAACAATACCTGCATGACATCCTGGTCTGCTGACAGACCTTTGGTAAAGGCTGTTTCCAGACTATCGTGCTTCCTGTAGTACCTGGTGAAAAAATCAATAAAATAAAGGGTATCCACATCATTAAAAGTACGGTGCTTGAAATTCAGAAAAGGTTTGAGGTCCTCTTCAGAATGATGCAACATGAATTGATGGGGGCTGTTGTCCATCATTTTCATGAGTTCAATACTTTTGTTGATAATTGTTTTTCGTTGGCCCCAGGCCAATACAGCAGCAAAAAACCCGGCAATTTCAATGTCCTGCTTTTTGCTGAAACGATGGGGAATGGAAATGGGGTCAACCGCAATAAATTCAGGGCGGTTATACAAAAACACCTTTTCCTCCAAAAAATCTCTCAATTCCTCCATCAGGCAATGGCCACCTTCAATTCTCCGCCCTGGGTACCATCAAACCATTTTAAACATAAAAATTCTTCCTGTTTATCAGAGATGTGCCAATCAAAACACTTGATGTGTGCCAATTTGGTCAGTTTATCCGTCTCCGGCTGATACAGGCAAATGTCAAAATCCGGGATCAGGGCCAGGTCCGTGGTATTCCATTTTTCCAATAACCATCCTTCCTTAAGCACATTCACTTTTTTCCCAAAAACATGATCTTCAATGACAGAGGGTATACCATCTCTTCTCCTCAGTTGGTAACATTCGGGACCAAAAATAATTTGTTTGTATAGCTTCCCTTCGATCAGGTCGGATTCTCCCGACAGCCTTTTCCAGGTGATTTTTCCTTCATGCTTTGGTTCAGATCTGCTGAATTTGGCCAGAAAAGAGGATATCCATGAAAAGAAATAGGTAATACCGATAAATAGCAGCCCAAAAGTGGCCAAAACCGGGTAGGTTAATACAAAAATAGCATTCCAGATAAATTTGAAGAACCGGTGGAAGAAATTTTCGAATGTACTCATCGTGTGCAAAGGACAAAGTCAAAATTAATTCAAATTGCCCAGACTAACAAAGTTGGCCTGCCAGATAGCAAAAAATTCGCTGCCTCTGGTTTAATTTTGAACATTATCAACGGATTTCCGTACCTTTGCAGGCTGAAAACACCAAAGTGCCATGAACCTAACTCAAGAGATTGCCAAAAGAAAAACCTTTGGTATCATCGCCCACCCCGATGCCGGTAAAACTACGCTAACAGAAAAGATGCTGTTGTTTGGAGGTGCCATCAAAACTGCCGGAGCTGTGAAGTCAAATAAAATTGATACAGCCACTAAATCCGACTGGATGGAGATTGAGAAACAAAGAGGTATCTCTGTGGCCACATCAGTGATGGGATTTGAGTATAAAGGACAGAAAATCAACTTGCTGGATACGCCAGGCCACCAGGATTTCGCAGAAGACACTTACCGCACACTCACCGCCGTAGATTCGGTCATCATGGTCATCGACTGTGTCAAAGGAGTAGAGATTCAGACCGAAAAATTAATGGAAGTCTGCCGGATGAGAAAAACCCCGGTCATCTGCTTTATTAATAAACTGGATAGAGAAGGACAGGATCCCTATGACCTGTTGGACGAGGTAGAACAAAAACTAAACATACAAGTGAGACCCCTCTCCTGGCCCATTTCCATGGGGAAATCCTTCAAGGGAGTATATAACCTTTATGACAAGCAATTGAACCTTTTTACCCCCAGCCAGCGTAAAGTAAGCGATGACAGGATTGTCATCGAAGACCTGAATTCAGGAGAACTGGATGAGATGATAGGAAAAAGCCTGGCGGATCAACTCAGGGAGGATGTAGACCTGATTGAAGGGGTTTATCCTGATTTTGACCCAAAGGAATACCTAGAGGGAAAAGTTGCTCCTGTATTTTTTGGCTCGGCGGTCAATAATTTTGGCGTAAAGGAAATGCTCGATACTTTTATACAAATAGCCCCCGGCCCAAAAAGCAGGCAGACCGAAGAGCGGGAAGTAAATCCGGATGAAGATAAGTTTACCGGTTTTATTTTCAAAATCCACGCCAATATGGATCCAAAACACCGCAATCGTATTGCCTTCCTGAGAATTTGTTCCGGGAGGTTTGAGCGAAACAAACCTTACAATCACGTAAGAGGACCCAAAGCCCTTCGCTTTTCCAATGTCACCTCCTTTATGGCCCAGGACAAGGAAATCATTGAAGAGGCTTTCCCGGGTGATATTGTAGGCCTGTACGATACCGGAAATCTTAAAATAGGAGATACCATTACAGATGGGGAAAACCTGCAGTTTAAGGGCATACCCAGTTTCTCTCCTGAAATTTTTCGCGAGGTGGTCAATAAAGACGCCATGAAAACCAAACAGCTGGACAAAGGTTTACAGCAGTTGATGGAGGAGGGTGTGGCCCAATTGTTTACCTTTGAAATCGGGTCCAGAAAAGTGGTAGGTACAGTAGGACAATTACAGTTTGAGGTAATCCAATTCAGGCTTAAAAACGAATACAATGCCTCTGCTGACTTTGTTCCAATGAATTTATACAAAGCCTGTTGGATCAAAAGTAAGGATAAAAAGAAACTGGAAGAATTTGTCCGGTCGAAGCAAAGGCACATTGCCAAAGATAAAGATGGCAAACTGGTATTTATGGCCGAAAGCAAGGCTTGGTTGCAGATGGTTAAGGATAATTTTCCAGACATCGAATTCCACAATACTTCAGAACTTTAACCCTAAAGGTTAGCAGGAAAATGAAAAAACCGTTTAATGTTATTTTTGAGGACAACCACCTGTTGGTAGTCAATAAATCTGCAGGCATACTGGTGCAGGGTGATAAAACCGGCGATAAGACACTGACAGATTATTGCAAGGATTACATAGCCAATAAATACCAAAAGCCCGGAGCTGTATTTTTACATCCTGTGCACCGGCTGGACAGGCCGGTAAGTGGGATCGTGGTATTTGCCAGGACTTCCAAGGCATTGGAGCGAATGACAAGCATGTTTCGAAAAAGGGAAATCCATAAAGTCTATTGGGCCATAGTCAAAAAGAAACCCCGGGAAGAGATGGCCAAGCTGACTCACTGGCTCGTAAAAGACAATGAAAAGAATATATCCAAAGCTTTTGATAAGGAGGTTCCCGAATCCAAAAAATCGGAATTGAACTATAAAAGAATGGGCAAACTCAATGACCACTGGCTGTTGGAACTTCGTCCGATCACAGGGCGACCCCATCAGTTGAGGGTGCAATTGGCCGCTATAGGATGCCCGATAAGAGGTGATGTCAAATACGGCTTTTCCAAAGCCAACCCTGACCTGAGCATTAACCTGCATGCCTTTCATTTGGTTTTCATTCATCCGGTAAAAAAAGAAAAAATATTTCTGAGGGCCGCATTGCCGGAAGAACCGTTTTGGGAACAGTTTTTGGAGTTTGAAAACGTCAAATCAAGTGACCGCCACCTGGACAGCACCTTCAGTGGGTAGGTTGTAAAAGTTAGGATTACTATGCTAAAGAGATCGATTTTTATTTTGGGGCTGATCCTTATCGGATCATTTTCGGTCCTTGGCCAGGAAAAAGGCGTTTTTTGGAAAATATCAGGCAATGGACTGAGTGCTTCCTCCTACCTTTTTGGCACCATCCATCTGATCTGTGAACAAGACTTTGCCATGAGTGAGCGGGTAAGTGACAAACTGGCCCAGTCCAATGCACTTGTATTGGAAATTGATATGGATGATCCCTCTCTGCAAATGGCCTTGATGGCCAATATATACAATGAGGATGGACAAAAAATCACGGATTTTCTTTCTGAGGAGGAATACCAGGAAATCCGGACATTTTTAAAGGAAAGAACAGGCATGGACATGGACATGCTCAAAACAATGCGGCCCATGGTGCTGATGTCCCTTATATATCCCAATCTACTTGAATGCGAAACAAAGGCATTTGAAAGTGAACTCATGGCACTGGCCAAAACGAATGACATGGAAATTGTAGGTTTGGAGTCCGTCAACGATCAGCTATCGCTTTTTGACCTTATCCCGCTGAAGGAACAATACCGGAGTTTTTACACCTATGCCGACAATATTGAAAAAGGGAAAAGAGAATTTAAAAAACTCATCGCCTCTTACAAAGAAGAAGACATACTGGCACTTTTGGAATTGGTTTCGGAAAGTCCGGAATATAAAGATTATCAGGAAGTACTCCTGGACCAAAGAAATTTAAATTGGATTGACCCTATGGCCAGAATGATGAAAAAAGGATCGATGTTTTTCGCTGTCGGTGCCGGACATTTGGCCGGGGATACCGGGCTGATCCAACTGCTTAAAAAGGAAGGTTACTCCCTGGAGCGTTTGAACCTGTGATTTTTTTTCAGTGAATCCTTGTTTACGAAAAAGTCATAAATCCCCCAGACACTTATTACCAACAGAAAAACAATAACGATATACTGCCAGGAGGCTGTTTTGGCTTTGAATGCCTGTTGAATGTCTCCTGCCAATGCCCCGGTAAGAAAAGCCAGGAACGTTCTGGGCAGCATGCCCAATAACCCAAACCATAGCACCCTTTTCAGCCCAGTATCCATCAGGGCAAAAACCAAATTTGATACGGCAAAGGGTATTACCGGGCTTATCCTGACAAAAAATATCAGCCAACCCATGCGGTCTTTTTTACTTTCTATCATGGCTTTGGCCTTTGGATAAGGCTTGAGCAACCATTCCAGGCTGTTTTTCTCCAAAAACCGCCCGGACTGATACCCGATGGCGCTACCCAGGGTATAAGCCAAAACCAAAAATGGAAAAGCTGTCCATCCAAAAACAAAACCACTGACCACCGAAAAAAAGGTAGTCGGGACCAATGCCAAACCCATCATCAATGCCCCTATAAAACTATAGGTTAAGGCTGTTTCAAATTGAAGAATAGAAGGAATGTCCAAATTGCTCCAATTTTTGTACAGCCATCGGACCAGGAGCAAGGCTCCAAGTGAAGGAACAATTCCCGCCCAAAAAATTGCGGCTAAAACCAGTGGGTTTCTGCGATAGATAACAGAGAAATGCTTGAAAATAGGCGGTTTTTTACTCATCTTTGGACAAAGCTAAAAAAAATCCCAACTTTAATTCAATCAAGTCTGATCAGGATGCAATGAATTCAATCCTGATCAGACTTGATTGTTGATTTATTCTGTCTATATATGAAATTTGGAACCAAAGCGATTCATGCAGGTATTAAACCTGATCCAAGTACCGGGGCCATCATGACTCCAATTTTTCAAACCTCCACTTATGTGCAAAAGTCACCCGGTGATCACAAGGGTTTCGAATATTCCAGAACGCAAAATCCAACCAGACAGGTCCTGGAACGAAACCTTGCCGCCCTGGAAAACGGAAACCATGGTTTGTGTTTTGGATCCGGTATGGCGGCCATAGACTGTATCCTCAAACTGCTCAAACCCGGTGATGAGGTCATCAGTACAAACGATTTGTATGGAGGCACCTACCGGATTTTCACCAAGGTCTTTTCCAAGTACGGCATCAAATTCCATTTTGTCAATATGGAGGACAGTACACAGGTGGAGTCCCTGATCAATAAAAACACCAAACTTATTTGGGCAGAAACGCCTACCAACCCCATGATGAATATTATCGACATCCGGGCACTGGGTAAAATTTCAAAAAAATACGGGGTTCTGCTTGGCGTAGACAATACCTTTGCCACCCCCTTCCTTCAAAACCCCCTGGATGATGGGGCCGATATTGTGATGCATTCTGTTACCAAATATTTGGCCGGCCACTCTGATGTGGTGATGGGGGCCATAGTGGTAAAAGAGGACAAGCTTGCGGAAGAGCTGGCATTTATGCAGAATTCATGCGGGGCGGTTCCCGGCCCCCAAGATTGTTTTTTGGTCCTCAGGGGGATCAAAACATTACATCTGAGGATGGAAAGGCACAGTCAAAATGGTAAAACCATAGCCGCTTACCTTAAAAATCACCCCAAGGTAGATAAGGTTTATTGGCCGGGATTTGAAGACCATCCCAATCATTCGATTGCCAGAAGACAGATGCGGGATTTTGGTGGAATGATATCCTTCACACTGATCAATAACAGGCTGGAGGACGCAATTAAGGTGTTGGAAAAGTTCAAGGTTTTCGTGTTGGCAGAATCATTGGGAGGAGTGGAATCTCTCTGCGGGCATCCTGCCAGCATGACTCATGCCAGTATACCGAGGGAAGAAAGGGAAAAAGTCGGGCTTTCTGACTCTTTGATCAGGTTAAGCGTGGGCATCGAAGATGCGGAGGATCTTAAAAAAGACATCTCCAAAGCATTGGAAGCCGTCTAATGAAGCATTTTCACAAATAATTGCCTGCACTTGTCTTCGATCTTTTGTGTCAGGCCCCTGTGTGTTTTCTGAATCTGAGTAAGTACCGCATGGTATTTTTTACTTACCTTCTCTTTTTTAGCCAGGTAGTTGCCCAAATGCTGCAGCAGCAGCTGGTTTTTATGCCAGGCAACCATCTCCTCTTCCAATAAAATGATCTGTTCGTGAACCAAGGGAGTGAAAATGGTATTTAATCCAATATTCAACCGGGTTTTTTCCAGACAGGTTACCTTTTTTATTCCTTTAAAAATATCATGAATGGATTGGGGGTCAAGTTTGGTCTTGGCATCAAAAGAAAAGTATTCTATTTCTTCATTGATAATCTGGGTCATGGCTGTATTGATGGTCAATATAGACAAGCCTTTGGCGTATTGGAAGACATCATGGTACAAATTTTCCCAGTCCTGCGGCGGTATGGATAAGATAATTTCGTATACATGGGTATAGATACTTTTTTTATCCGCTGCAATGGCCTTTCCATATTCCGCATAAAGGCCTTTGTTATCCCCAAAATGCAGGTCATAGCCCTCCTGGATCATTTTGATGTGCTGCACCTTACGGAGCTGCTTGTACAATTCCTTAAATGGCCCAAAGGACTGGTTTACACGTTGCTTTTCCTTGAAATTGGCACGATCTAACACCAACAAAAACACCCTGATAAAAAACAACTGATCTTCGAGTTCAAGGGCTTTTTTGGACCTTATTTTTTTTGAAAGTTCGCCAAATACGGCCTTGCCGGCATCATAATACCTGTCAAAAGCCTGCATGATCTGCGGTAGGGTGGATGCCATGGCTATTCATGAATTTTTACAGTCGTCGCACCATAGCCAAAATTGGTTTTCTGGCTGTCTTTGAAATATTTGATCCCATTGAGTTGACTTAAGAAACGATGTATTTCCTTTCTAAGTACCCCATTGCCTATACCATGGATGAAAGTGATTTCGTCCATACCGCTGGCCAGTGCATCATTCAGGTTTCTTTGAAAAACCTCCATTTGCAATTGCAGCATCTCGCTGTTACTCATTAAATCATGTTCGCTGCTCAATTTTTCTATATGAAGATCTATGGATGCCGGAGGCCGTTTAACCTGCAAATGAGGATAGGATTCTTTTCCGGCTGGATTTAATTCCTCATTCAATTTTTTAACATTCAAGGCCTTCTCATGGTCGTTTAGCTGAAACAGGAATCCCTCCTTGTCTATTACAGGAGCCTTGCCCTTGTGTTTAAAAAAATTATTGGCTTTAAACTTTACTTTTCTCTCCGTGGCCTGTTCCTGCGGCTCAAACTTTTTATTGAGGGGCAGCAACATGAATTTCATGGCAGGCCATTGCTCAAAATCCTGAAGCATTTTTTCCGTAATCTTTCGAAAGGACTGCGGCTGAATGACTCCAGCATCAATATTTTTGGCCTGGTTCCCGGAGAGCTCCTCCACCGAAAACAAGTATTGCTTTTTGGTATGGTTGATCAGGATCAGGTCATGTATCTGGTCATTATAAGGAACATAAGCCAGAAAAATACCCGCAGTTTTGGAGGAAGGGTCGGTTTTCCTGACCGGCTGTATATAGCTTTCCTTCTCCCCTTCCTCCCCCCTGTTGAAGTACTCCTTTTCGGCCGCATCAATGACCACCACCTCCGATTTCAGGGCAGGAATCCGAAAACCATCTTCAATTTCTATCTCCACCTGTCCTCCGGAAGACAGCCTGGTGATGACTCCTTCTTCCTTGCCATGCAGTAACCTTACTTTGTCTCCAATATTCATACATCAAATTTACCAAATAGAAAGGGGAAATCCACAAATAAAAAACGCCCGAAAGCACTTATCGTAGCCAGGTTCAATATTTATTTTTCATTTTGTTCCAAAGTTAATTGTTGGAGTTTCTTTACTGTTTTCCAATTTCGTGTTGTTGCTTTTACTTTTAGTTTACTTTCTAAAAAGCCATTGTTAAGCTTTGTTTTTCCGTATCCATTTGGACAATACAGGTAAACAGCATTTTGAGTAAAATGGATCTCTTCGGCAGGCGCTTTCTTTTCCAGTATACTTTCTTTGCTAAACGGCATTGGATTGTCCGCCAAAAAGGTGACATGTAAAAATGAACTGTCTTTTAGATCATCCTTTGCAAATGGATTTTTCCCGATGATGATTTCTAATGTTTTGACATTTAGTACAATTACCGGAACTTCAAAGCCAAATTCAGTTTCTATTTTTGATGAGATTATCCTTTCAAGTTCTTTGGGGTCATTCTCTGCTGAGCAGAAAATGACATTCCCGCTTTGGATATAGGTCTTTATGTCTCTAAAGTTGAGGTTTTCATACAACTTTTTCAAAGCGTCCATCTTGATGAGTTTCTGTGCGCTTACATTTATTCCTCTTAAAATTGAAAGGTATGTTGTCATTTCTGGTTTGGTTTTTTAGGGCTGGTTTCTGCCTGCCGTTTACGCCTCGGTATAAGGGCTATTGCCTGGGATTGCGATTAACTTTGCATGTCCTTTTGTTGGATTTTATTTCATTCGTCGCTATGTCATTTTTAAATAAGATTTAATGGAATTCAGCTTGGAGTCGGCGGAAATTCTTCAGCATGCTCCTCAAACTCCTTCAAAACGCCCAAAGATACTGATTTTCATGGACCCGGGTGTTTGTACAACTAAACGATTGTTGAGGAATGATTAACAGGTTTTAAAAACAATATTATTGTTAAATATAACACCTGTTCCCAAGATTCAAACTTGAAGCTATAGTGGTCATGGACTATTACTTTCAAGTAGCCTGACAAAATGAAACAATCCGTGTAGGTGGTCGATGTGATCGGGAGCGGTGTTGCCGGCAAAAGCCAGAATTTAAAATTTCCCCTGAGTGGATACTCCCAGCTGCTGCATTCCCAGAGGCCCCTCCCTGAGTACCGGTTCCCTTCGGGTGCCAGTGGCTTCCAACAGATAATCGGCACACTCCGTAGTGCTTACAAAAGTTCCGGGAAAGATGCTGCTGTGCGTAAACACAAATATTTTGGATCCCATAACTGCATCGGCTGCCAGCTTTTTAAAGACAGCAAGGTCCTCTTCGTCTATTTGTCCTCCATTTGCCATGGGGGTTTGGGCGGGAACATAACTAGCGTGGAGTCCATCCAGCAAGAGGACACCAGCAATGAGCTCATAATTCCTCGTTTTCAGGATGGCACGAACGGCTCCATATCCTGCACTGAAACCCGAAAGGTAGATTTTCCGGATGGGATCGGTTAAATTCGCAGGAAAAATAGAAAATATCCCCCAGATTTTGAAAACCAAGAGGATATTTAAATTTTTGGGAAAGCTTTAAATGGAAGGAACAAAAAACTTTCCTTGATCATTAATTTCAACCTGCGTTAAGTCAAAATGATGAATCCTACTTTATTTTACCCATGAAATCCTTTTGATATTTCTTTAATAATACCCTGGTGATTACAGATATTATAGTGGCCTGTATGATACATAAATAAAATTCTAGTTGTGAATAATCAAATGTACCAAAGGGCATTAACCACATAAATACCACCGACATCCAAATGATATCAAAAGGAAGACTAAATATAATTTTTACGACAGATTTCATTTTTATTTTTTTAACGAAAACAACTTCCTAAAAGCTCCGCTCCTGCGGTCATAAATGCTCCGGATATAAACCCAGTTGCTCCTCCCATCACAGCTCCACCAACACAACCTCCTGCTACTCCAAAAGGACCTGCAACCACACCGCCGGTACATCCAATTTTAGCTCCACCAATTGCTCCGGCACCTGCACTTAAAACAGCCCCTAACCAGACATTCCTCATGTTAACCGAACACCCTAGTGTTTCGATTTGGTCGTTATTATCAGGAATCAATTTGTCTCTCATTTTTTCTATTCCATCATTAAGAATAAATTCGGAAAAGACAATGGTACCTGAAGTAATGCTTAAAAGCGAAATCTTTTCTTCATAATTTAAATTTGAATCATTAATTATCTCATTTTGGAAAGAAATTGCAACATTTTTTGAATGTTGAGGGTTGTTTGAAAGTTCCAAATCATTGATAAAGGGAATCAATATTTCCTCCTGATGTAAAGAAAAGATTTTACTTTCAAATAACATGTTATTATTAATTCTTGCTTGAATGTTGTTATTAGGAATAAATTTCTCCAACTCGTGAATAAATTTACGTTTCACTCCATTTTCTAAAACCATTTGATCCTTATCCATCACTTTCAAAATACCCATAACAAATTCCTCTTGATTAAGGTAAGGTTCATTTTGCTTAGTTTTAGAATTTTTATTTTCGAGGGCTTCTAGACCTATATCAATACTTTGTACGTACAAAGATTTAAGGTCCTCGATTTCATTTAAATAAGAATGCGTTGGATTGCTAATTTCCTTATGTGAAGCTTCGAAATTTTCACACGAAATTAATAATATTAGGCAAATGCAAAATTTTATGCTTTTCATTTTGTTTGTAAAATTTATTGAATTTGACCATAAATAGCCATAATTCGAAAAATAATCTCCATTTGAGGAAGAGTTTACAATACAACCTG
This sequence comes from Cyclobacterium plantarum, assembly GCF_011290685.1. Taxonomy (GTDB): domain Bacteria; phylum Bacteroidota; class Bacteroidia; order Cytophagales; family Cyclobacteriaceae; genus Cyclobacterium; species Cyclobacterium plantarum. Next base: position 243,880 of record NZ_JAANYN010000001.1, on the reverse strand, counting down.
ACATTTACACTTACAACTATTAATAAAACCCAAGGATGAGGGCAAAACAATTATCAGGCAGATAAATTAATGGCCTAATTCAAGGTTTAAAATTTAATTATAGAAAATTATTATCCGTTGAAACGGAACCGGTATCTAAATAACTGGCTTAAACTAATACCCTAATTAACAGCTGTTTACAGATTAAATATATTTGATATTTTTTTATAATCAAAAATATTTTGTAAAAATATTGGCGAGGAATAGATTAACAGTCCAGATTAGTTTTAAAACAACTAAAACCCCCACCTCCCAGATATTTTGCATTTTAAGGATTTGTAAGTCTCCAATGGAACCGCCAAAGCCCGTTCCTCCAGCCCTGTTCAGGTAATGGTAGGTAGGGTTCAGGTTCATTCCCTTGGAAACTAGGGTCAGTTAATTAGTGGAATGGTCAATGAGGATGAGAAAATAGCCTGACAAAATGAAACAATCCGTGCAGGTGGTCGATGTGATCGGGAGCGGTGTTGCCGGCAAAAGCCAGAATTTTAAATTTCCCCTGAGTGGATACTGCCAGCTGCTGCATTCCCACAGGCCCCTCCCTGAGTACCGGTTTCCTTCGGGTGCCAGTGGCTTCCAACAGATAATCGGCACACTCCGTAGTGCTTACAAAAGTTCCGGGAAAGATGCTGCTGTGCGTAAACACAAATATTTTGGATCCCATAACTGCATCGGCTGCCAGCTTTTTAAAGACAGCAAGGTCCTCTTCGTCTATTTGTCCTCCATTTGCCATGGGGGTTTGGGCGGGAACATAACTGGCGTGGAGTCCATCCAGCAAGAGGACACCAGCAATGAGCTCATAATTCCTCGTTTTCAGGATGGCACGAACGGCTCCATATCCTGCACTGAAACCCGAAAGGTAGATTTTCCGGATGGGTTTTGTTACCAGATTTTTTACGGCCAGCAGGAGGGAATCAAAGGTTTCGGGACTTGCTAATGGCGCACCATAGGCACTGGAGCCATTCCCTAAATTTACCGCCACCGCTACCCAACCTTCGTTTTCATCCACTGCATGGGCCACCACGTTTTCGCTTCCGTGAAAATGAATCAACAGGTTTACCGAATCCCGGGAAGTAGCATTTCCCATCAAAAGCAGCGGGTCTTTTTCAAAAATGCCAGTTAGGGGGATTTTCTTTCCTTCAAAGCCCGATCCGTCTACCCTTTCGTGGGGGCGAATGTATTCCTCCATGGGTGAGGGATTTTGTGCCATCATACTATTTTTATTGGCGACTTTACAGGAAAGGCAGAGCAATAGCACAGAAAGGAATAGATGTCGAGGCATGGGGTTTTCTGAAAATTTCCCTGCCAAATAACTAATAAAACTGCCAGGTGTTTAAAATCTGGCGGGTTTTCATTTCTGGGATTTACTTTATTTATTTTTTTGGTTTCCAACTGCCCAGTTAGCATTATGTCAATTGTTTCCAAAAACAACCAGGTTCAATCCGGCACCCAGTTGACCACATCGAAATTTTCCAATGCCATCCAGAGGAAAAAAAAGGCATAAAGCAGCAACAACATCCAGCTTTCCCATTTTTTGAGATAGAGACCCGTGCGTAAAAAGGCAAACAACACGATGGTTCCCAGGGTGAGAAAAAGCATCATGGGAACAGCTACCGAAAAATTCACAATCGAAGATCCGGCAATAAGAATGCCTGCGGGAATGGCTATCAGTAAATCGAAAATATTACTGCCCAGTACATTCCCAATACTCACATTGCCTTTTCCGGCCCTGGCCACCCGAACACTTACAAATGCATCTGGTATGCTGGTAGCGGCAGCCACTACGGTTACTCCCCAGAAAAAATTGGGTGTCTGGAAATAGTCGCCAAAAAAAATTGCCGATCGCAGCAATCCTTCTACCCCCGCAACAATCAATACCAAACTGCCCAGTAATTTCATCCATTCTTTTCCTATACCTTTTTCTTTCACTGGTTTATGGGAGTTTTCCTTCATTTCCTTTTGAAATTCCTTGGTGTCTTGTTGCTGTAAAAACAGGTATAGTAAATACAGCGTTATTGGGATAAGCGCTATACCCCGTGTGATTTCTCCTTCAATTTGATTTGATGCTACCGGATAGTAAATAACGGCGATGGAAAAAGTCAATAAAAGAACGGCTACAGAGGTGATATAAAACTGGGCATCCTTATACACCAACATACTGTCAATTGAAATTTTGCCGGCAAGGACCCCTGACAGGCCGGGTATAAAAAGGATATTGAAAATGGCTGAACCTACTATGGCAGCAACACCCAGGTCAAACTCACCGTGTATGAGTGTGGAGACTACGGTCGTGGAAAGTTCCGGAAAGCTAGAACCAACGGCGGTAATGATGGTACCCTGAACCAGGGGCGGTAATTGGTAGTATTTGGATAGTGATTGGGCCGATTTTTCCAAAAGTCCGCTGGCCTTCCATACTACAGCGGAAGCAATGATTACGATTCCTATATATAATAAAAGACTTTCCAAATTTCACGCACTTGAAATTGACGACCAGGCTTGAAAAACCAATAGGGGTAAATTGAGCGTTTTCTTCAGCTTTCCGGTATTTGTCGTTTTGGAATCTGACATTTTTAGTGGTTTGTTAAGAAACCTCAAATAAAATACCAAAGTCATAAGTATAAAAATAAGTATCTTTAGGAATAGGTTAGTTGAGAATGGCTCCGGTTGCCTGCCTGGCGGCAGACAGGCCCGCAGTCTCCAAGCAGAAGACCTTTAACTACCCTATAATCATTTGATTTAAAAAAATTTAGTATCGTTCAATTATTGTTATTTGACACGCTTCATAGAGAAAGCCTATAAAAATTTAGGAATGTGAAATTCCTTATATCCTGTATTTATTCTTTTTATAACATTTGAAGTTTTAACCGGTTGCGATTTCAATAGTCCCGGTCCGGAGGATCATGAAGAACATCAGAACGAACCCTATGAAGGGTTGATCACGGATTTTCAGGGTCCGACATATGCTGACGATCATACCCCTATTATGAACTGGAGTGATCGTTCCATCTGGAACCTGGCAAATGTTCATGACCCAATTGTGATAAAGGATGATGACTATTTTTACTTGTATCAGACAAATGCCTCCTATGGAAATGTTCATGAGGCTGGTGGGAATTAACCCGCCTGGCGCTCCAAAGACCTGGTTAACTGGGAGTATCTTGGCGATATCTTTGATTCTGATCCACTTTCACCCGTTGGAACGGTCAACTTTTTGACCTATATTCACCATTCAAGGCACACACATGCTGCATAGAAAATAGATAAAATATCCGTAAATTCAGGGTTTTAACTTGTATCAAACACTGTGCTTAACAGAAAGTTTGGTGCTTCGCAATCGCCTAATTTCACGTATTAATCGTTAGCTGTAATGTTTGCCTGGCACCCCAAAATGAATCGTTACTATGAATAAGAAAAGAAGAAATTTAGTGCGAAGCGCAGCATTTGCACCGATTTTATTAGGTGCTCACAGCCTTTTCGCAAGCCCATTGATTAAACCCTTAGCCCCGTCCAGATTACAATATAGCATCAATGCTTATTCGTTCAATTCCTTGCTAAGAAGTGGCGAAATGACATTTTTTGATATGATGGAATTTGCCGCTACACTTGGTTTAAATGCGGTTGATTTAACAGGCTATTATTTTTCTGGATATCCTGAAATACCAGATGATAAAACATTGTTTCAGTTAAAGAAGAAAGCATTGCAATTAGGGTTAAATATTTCATGGACAGGGGTAAGGAATAACTTTGTAAATCCGGATAAAACTTCAAGGGCGTCTGATATTGAATTGATAAAAAATTGGCTGCAAGTATCATCAAAACTTGGAGCTTCCATTATGCGCATTTTTGCAGGCAATGGAAAACACGAAGGATACTCCAGAGAGGAGGTGAAAGAATGGATGGTGTCAGATTTTAAAGCCTGTGCCAGATATGCTGAAGAAACAGGCGTTATGGCAGGCATGCAACACCACAATGATTTTTTATACGAAGCTGATGAAATTATCGATATTTTAAAAAGAGTAGACTCGGATTGGTTTGGATTAATTTTGGACATTGGTAGTTTAAGAAAAGGCGATCCGTATAAAGAAATTCAAAAATTGGCCCATTATGCAAATTATTGGTTTATTAAAGAATTGGTATATGTGGATGGGATTGCGGAACCTGTTGATATGAAAAAGATTGCAAAAATATTAAACGACGTAAATTATACCGGTTACATTTCTTTCGAAAGCTTGACGGATGGCGACCCCAGACAAATTGTAACTTCTATGTTTAATGATTTTAGAACAGCGTATGAAAAGCTCTAAAATCAAACCAATCAGCGCATTTAATTCAATTTCATAGAGAAAAGAGGGTTTACTGAAGCGGGTATCAGTAAACCCTCTTTGACTGATTAGAGGTCAATAAATTATTAATACGGTTTATTTGTACCTTGCAGTAACCACATTCGTGAGCGGGTATCATCATTGGTTGGCACCTGTACAAACTCTGATTTTTCCAATCTCTCAACAGCCTCCTTGTATTTAGCTACATACTGAGGATCGGGAGGGGTAGGTGAATCATAATGATACCTAATAGGAATTGCAGGCTGAGCCCCATCATAAGGAGGTACTAAATCCGGATACCCAGTTCTACGCCAGTCAAACCATGGCTCGGGTCTGAAAAACATGGATATGTATTTTTGAGTCATAATGCGCTCATGCTCATTGGTTGCCTGGTTTAAGTCAATATCTTCCTGACTGTAAAATTCATTAAAATCAAATCCTCCCACGTAATCACCAAATATTCCCCATTCATCCATAGAAGCTTCAATAGCTTTTTTATAATGACCTTCTGCATCACTGACACCAAATGCCCCAATAGCTGCAGCTTCTGCCAATATAAATTCAACTTCAGAATAGGTGATAATATTCATGCCAACATACTGATTTGCATTTTGATAATATATATCGCTAAGACGACTATTAAACGGAGTAGTTTTGGGCTCAACTGAGGTTGCTTGAGGACCGGCATTATAGGCTGTCCATGAAGCCTGACTACCAACCGGCAATCCAACGTACAGACTTGTATCCAGTTCATCATAGCCGTTTGGGTAGGGCAATACTTCAATAGGGAAAGTCTGTCCTAGCGGATCTGTGTATTGGATCGTAGTTGCGGCTGCAATATCTCTATCCCATTTTTTTTCAACAGGTCGTAACCACCTATACAATCTTGGATCATTTTGATCTCTCAATGAATTAATAAAACCTAAGCCCATTCTCCTGGCATATGTCAGTTCAGAAGCCCTAAATGGTCCGCCGCGAAAAGAAGTAGCTGCAGAATTTCCTAGATAATCCAGCACAGCATTGTCATCACTACTTGTGAAAACATTTTGAGCAGCATCTTGGAACTCAGCATCTAAATCAATACTTAATTCATTTCTTTTGTTATTTAACAACAAACACATCCTGATTCTGAGAGAATTAACAAACTTTACCCATTTGTCTTTATCTCCATCATACAACAAATCATACCCATCTAATACAGGGACTTTAGATCCGGGAATCCCTTCAATCATATTTTTTGCTGTTTTCAAATTGACCAGCAGGGTTTCATAAATCTCTTTCTGCTGATCATATTTTGGAAAAACAATTTCTTCTTCCAGCTGATTGGTTTCTGAAAAGGGAACATCACCATAAATCTTAGTAGCTAAATCTATAAGTCCAGCCTGATATACCAAAGCTACAGCCTCCGTAAAAACGTTTCCTTGCTCAACACTAAGGTCAGACATGGCTTGCACATCTACTAAATTAGAGTAGATTGTTCCCCAAGGACTACTTTGTCCCGGCGTCCAATACAGCGCATTTAATTCCTCCGATTTATATCCATCACCCACTTGGTAATACTGCAACAAGGAAGGAATCCTTGAATCCCAATAACCAAATTCACTATACGTATTAGCAAAATTATAGGTGCTTGTAGTTAATAGAAAGTTTGGATCTACTTCGTTTACATCATTGGGACTTACATTCAATTTATCAAAATCAATACATGAGTTTAAAATTGGGATGAATGTAATGGATACTATTATTATTATAATTTTCTTCATGATCAATAGTTATTATAATTAAAACCCAACAGCTAATTTCATACCGATACTACGGGTACGTGGAATCACAGAGTAAAACTCATACCCCGGTTCATTCCTATTTCCTCTGGCGGTGTAAGCCGTTTCAGGATCGATGAATACATTGTGTTTTGTCCACATAAATAAATTTTGACCGAGCAGCGATAAAGACATATTTTGCAGGTTTATTTTATTTACGATAGCTTTAGGAAACCTATAGGTAATTGATACCTCTCTTAACTTTACATAAGTTGCGCTGTACAGATTAGCTGATGCGAGGTATCTATCAGCTCCCTTTTGGGCGTTATAGGGACTTAGCCATATGGTTCCCGGACCTCCAAAATTCTCAATATATCCTCCTTCGCCATCTTCCCTAACTCCTACAGCAAAACTGGCATCATTTACATAAACTTTTTCCCCATCAGCATTGATATAGCTTCTGGCTTCTCGTTGCTGCTCGTCTTGCCAGGGAAAACCACCATATTCAGCATCTCGTCCTCCAACCCATTCATGTGAAAATTTCTCAGGGTTATCTTTAATTTGCTGTACGATGTCTACATTGGGGTCATAATCCACGCTTCCATTAATATATTCCGGAAATCTACCATCGTTCTTTCCTTGCCTCAACGTCTCCGAATAGAATTCTCCTCCTGATCTCCAATCAATAACTGCGGAAAAACTAAAGTTTTTATATTGCACATTAGGGTTTATGCCCAATATAAAATCAGGGTTGTAGTTTCCAATTTTTTCAAAATTCTCAGGATTTTGATCTCTTTCAGGCTTACCATTGCTATATATGATGGCATGACCATAGTACTCAGAGTTTGGATCTTCCACTTTAAAATAGGGGGCTTGATAAATATCTCCTACCTGATCTCCTGGATAGGTATAGAAATAAGCGTACCCTTGGCTATACCCAAAGTATTCGACTCCATCAGCTAGCTCTACAATGGTAGTTCTATTTCTAGTGAAATTTAACCCTAAATCAAATGAAAAATCCTGTTGCTTAATGACAGCGGTACCTAGCGTGATGTCCCAGCCATTGCTTCTTACCAATCCGGCATTGATCAGTTTGCTGTTTGCCCCAGAAGTAATTGGAGTACTAATGCCAAGTACCTGATTTTTATTATCCATCGTATAATAGGTGGCATCTAGGGTTAATCTGTTATTAAACAAAGACAAGTCAACTCCAATTTCTTTCGACGTAGCTATTTCAGGTTTTAGTTGCGCATTTTTAGCAACCTTGTCAATACTGGCTCGTTTGGTATCTCCCCAATCTGCACCAAAATTATAATATCTTTGAAGCTGATAAGGATCTACATCATTTCCCACCTGAGCATATCCTGCACGAATCTTGGCGAGGCTAACCCAAGCTGGCATCGCAAACATTTCATTTACCAGCACACTTAAAGAGGCTGAAGGGTAAAAATATGAGCGGTTTTCTTTTGGCAATGTACTGGACCAATCATTCCGGGCCGTTAGGTCAAGATATACCGTATTTTTATAGCCAATAGAGGTTTGGCCAAAAAGGCTGTTCACTTTCTTTTTACTCAAAAAGTTGGTGTAAATTACCGAACCCGGACCTCCATTACTAATGGTATACAAGCCTGGAATAACCAGGTTAGTTGTCGAATTATGAATATTTTCCTGGTAGTTGTATCTAAGCGTTCCACCAGCATTGGCCTGTAGGTCAAAATCTCCAAAAGTTTTATTATAGGAGAAAATACCCTCCCAGTTTTGCTCCCTAAAACCGGAATTTTGAATATCATAATTTCCTTTTCTTGAATCAACGGTATCCCATGGCCTTTGATTAACTGCTCGTTGGTTTAATTGACTTCGTAAGTATCTTGCTGTAAAGCGCAGGTCTTTAGCAAACTCCCAGCCTACCTGTATTTTAGTCATTGCCTGTATGCGATCAAAGCTAGTGGTGGCCAACTCTTGCATCAGGTAAGGATTGTTCCACCTTTCTTTCCAGCGCGTTTGGACAATACCCTCCTGGTTAGGCATCCACCATGTTTCCGGATTACTATAAAGGGCCATGTCAACTTGCGGTCCAACGGTTAGAATGGCTCTTGTCGGCGTGAGAAAACTTCTATATGTATTAGGCCTATTACCCGAGCTTGACTCATTTAAAGACGTCATCACCGTCACCTCCAGATTATCAGTCAGGTTCATGGTTCCATTGACGCTGATATTATTCTTTTTTAAATCTACATTCGGCATAATGCCTTTGTTAAGGTAGTTACCCAAAGAAACGCGAAAATTGGCTTTGTCATAGTTACCGTTAACCCCCACATTGTTTACCTGTGTCCAACCGTTTTGATAAAAATTTTGCTGACGATTTATATTGTTTTCATGAGAAATCAACTCAGCGGGACTATCCTGGTTTCTTTGTTGTGCAATAAAACCATTGTCTAACTTTGGTCCCCAAAATTCGTAGGCATCGTTTTCAAATACAAAGGCACCTTCCTGCCCTGAAGCAAACTCATTTTGAACAGGAAGGTATTGATAAGGATTGTCAACAATAAAGGAAGAATTGAAATCCACCCCTAACCCTTTTTCCTTACCGGAACCTGATTTCGTCGTAATTAGTACTACCCCATTCGCCGCACGTGAGCCATAAAGAGCCGCAGCACTAGGTCCTTTTAATACTGACATTGATGCTATGTCTTCTGGGTTAATGTCTGAAATAGCATTGCCAAGGTCAGCCTGATTAAATAGGTTATCAGTAGAATTGTAAACGGGCACACCATCAATAACGAATAAAGGTTGATTGTCTGAGTTTAAAGATGAGGCTCCTCTAATAACCATATTCATAGAAGAACCTTTAACTCCGTAGGTTTGAGAAATCTGTACACCGGCTATCTTCCCTTGCATTGAGCTAAGTACACTAGCCTGTGGCGTTCTATTTAAATCCTCCCCATCAACTGTTCCTACCGAATACCCCAATGATTCTTTCTCACGAGAAATACCCAGTGCAGTAATAACCACCTCCTTCAACCCAACTGCAGCTTCAGACATTGTAATGTTGAATGTTGACTGGGATCCAATCATAACTTCCTGTGGTTGATACCCTATGTAAGAAAAATTCAAAATTTCCGTATCCCTAGGAATGGTAAGTGAAAATTCCCCGTCTAGATTCGTAACGGTACCTTGGGAGGTGCCTTTTGCTAAGACCGCAACACCAATCAAAGGGAGACCTTCGGTATCGGTTACTTCACCGGTGACGGTTTTTTGCTGAGATTGCCCGATGTTTGTACCCTGCGCATAGGAAATGGTACTGAGGAACATCGCAGAAGTTGTTATTAATATTAACAAACATAATTGCCTAACCCACATGGTATTGCGGGGAAGATTTACAAAATCTTCATAAAATCGTTTTTTTTTCATTTTTTTTCATTTTTAATAAAATTGGATTGAAACCGAGTTCTGTGTGTTTTTTCTTATCCCGGCTTTTAATACTGCTCGATACTTTTTTCGTTTTATCCTGTGGACATAGTGCTCTGGGTTTTGGGTTTACTAAAATTTAATTGAGTTAGTGTGATAGGAAAATTTTATGGATCGGGTGCTTTTCCCATCCTCCTTTATCTTATACTACTAGAAATGTTAGTAAAATCGTTAATTTAGGTTTGCGGGAGCAGGCAAAATATTGCATACCTCTCCATCAAGGCTTGAATAATATGGGCGTGATAAGTAGTTGGTAAAAATTTTCCGTTTTATACTGGTTTACCCGAACCAGTGTAGCGAATTCACTTAATAATAGTTCTTTATTGCCACGTCACTATTCAACATTGCTTATTCTGTCACCGGAAACTCGGAAAATAATGAGGATGACAGCATTTCTTGAATCTCTATACCGACTTGCAATTTCCCACTTGCCAGATGCCAACAGACAAAACCAGTCTTAACGGGAAAACAATCCTGAAATCCAAGTATGACAAACATTTAGACTTCTTTCTAAGAATTTATTTCTTAAATGATTAATATAGATTTTTTTTATGTATTTAAAAAGCATTTTTTTTAGGAATCAAAACATAAAAGGATGGTTCCTTTTTGCATTATAAATTAAAGTAAGATAGTATTAAAATATTGTAATATAATATCTAAAAATAAGTCTTTATTTTTGTATGCCTGTAATTAAAATTAGATAACAATAAATAATTAATAAAGTAGTGAAAAATAATAATTTGATGATGAAATGCGCATTATTGATATTCAATGAAAATATATTGTCTATTTAGGTTTTATTAAGACAAGTCAAACGTTTAGGGGATATGCTATTAGGAAGTAATTGTTAGCAATTAGTTGAAAGTAATTTGCAAAATTCATGCAGATCAAAAAACAGAAATCAATACTATGAAGAAAAGACTGTTATTGGTAGTAATTTATCTGGCGTTCATAAGCCTCGGGTTACCAGATTCCCTGCTTGGTGCGGCCTGGCCTTCAATGTTTAAAAGCTTAAACGTACCTATACATTTTGCTGGTATTATATCAATGATAGTCGCTTCGGGGACGGTTATATCCAGTTTATTTAGTGCCAGGTTTATACAACGTTTCGGTGTTGCAACAATAACAACCATTAGTGTTTTGATGACCGCTCTTGCCCTTTTAGGGTTTGAACATTCGGAAAATTTTATTTTCATCTGCTTTCTGGCTATTCCTCTAGGTTTGGGCGCTGGATGTGTAGACGTGGCACTGAATAATTATGTGGCACTCCATTTTAGGGCGATTCACATGAACTGGTTACACTGTTTTTGGGGAGTCGGAGCGGCTATTGGCCCTATCCTAATGGCAAGGTATTTAGCAATGGGGCAATCCTGGACAAAAGGATACAGTACGGTAGGTTGGGTTCAAATGGGCTTGGTCATTATTTTGCTAATGTCAATTCCATTATGGGTCAGAAAACAGAAAAATCAAAATGACGCCGACGATTCAAAATCTAAGTTCCCGTTAATAAAACTACTTTCGATACCGGGAATCAAGTCATCTTTGGCAGTTTTCTTTTGCTATTGCACGATTGAAGCAACCTTCGGTCTATGGGGTGCAAGTTATCTCGTTTTGGTAAGGGATTTTAAGGCTGAAGATGCCGCGAAATTTGTGGCCATATACTATGCAGGCATTACAATTGGGAGATTCATTTCTGGTTTCGCTTCATTAAAAATGAACAATCAAATTCTGGTTAAATTAGGCCAGGGATTAATCTTAATAGGGATATTGACCCTTACTTTGCCATTCCAAGCCACCATCTTACCAGGCTTTTTTTTAATAGGTTTTGGTTGTGCACCTATATTTCCCAGCCTATTGCACAATACGCCACACAATTTTGGAAAAACTAATTCGGAATCAATTATGGGTTTGCAAATGGCTTCCGCCTACATTGGCATAACAATAATGCCATTTGTCTTTGGAAAACTTGCTTCCTATATTGGATTCTCATCTTTAATTTGGTTTTTGATTATCATTCTAGCCATAAAAATTTCCATGAATATGGACCTGAATAAAAGAGTTTTGACTAAAAACTACCGCCAATAACTCAGCTTTCTGACGGCTGGTGGGGGAAAGGCCATTGAAATTTTCGCCACCCATGGAATACCGCAATGCGTCCAGGTGTTGTTCTTTTCGGGATCATTGTGGAAACTGAGTCGCTTACTCGTGTCTTCCGTTTGACCTACGTAATACTTGTTGATGGTTTTCAGAATGAAGAATATATCTATAATGCTGATCCACACTTTGGCATAAAAAAAACCTGCCATTGGCAGGTTTTCGCTCCTCCTCTTGGGCTCGAACCAAGGACCCTCTGATTAACAGTCAGATGCTCTAACCAACTGAGCTAAGGAGGAATAATCGTCTTTTAAGGCCGTTTCCTTAATTGAGATGCAAACATAACAGGTTACTTATTTTTTTCCAAATAAGGCTGCCTGGATTTTTCATAAATTTTATTTGCTGTAAATCTATAGGTTCAATACCAGCAACTTAAAGTTTACGCTGGCAAACGCTGGCCTGGGCTTTACCCATCTTGAAACAGCTATCCATTGCTTTTATGGGATTTTTTAAATGCAAGCCTTTTTTTTACCTGAAAAAAGTATAAATTTACCAATCCAAACTTAAAAGGGGTGTTCATTTATTTCTTTTCTAATCTCGGGGTGTAGCGCAGTCCGGTAGCGTATCCCGACACAGGTCGGGAGGTTCGTGGGTTCAAATCCCAGATTAAAATTGAAATAATGAATAATAATTAATAAATCTCGGGGTGTAGCGCAGTCCGGTAGCATATCCTGACATAGGTCAGGAGGGTCGTGGGTTCAAATCCCAGATTAAAATTGAAAAAGTGATTAATAATTAATAAATCTCGGGGTGTAGCGCAGTCCGGTAGCGTATCCTGACATAGGTCAGGAGGGTCGTGGGTTCAAATCCCAGATT
>NZ_JAANYN010000001.1:0-231226 GCF_011290685.1 Cyclobacterium plantarum | reverse complement strand
TTAAAATTGAAAAAGTGATTAATAATAAATAAATCTCGGGGTGTAGCGCAGTCCGGTAGCGTACTTGCATGGGGTGCAAGGGGTCGTGGGTTCAAATCCCGCCACCCCGACGAGAGTTAAGCCAGACTGGGATTCCATCCAGTCTGGCTTTTTTTTTATGGAATATTATGTTTACATATTGTACTCTGCTTCCTTAGACCGTTTTTACGTGGGACAGACGCACAACCTCGAGGAGAGGATCCTGCGACACAATTCCGGCAGAAACAAATCCACCAAAGGAGGAATTCCCTGGACAATGGTTCATTGCGAAGAGGTTTCTAGCCGGGATGAGGCAATGGAAAGAGAACGGCAGATAAAAAATCTGGGCAGCAGACGGTATTTACAGCGAATTAACAATTCCGACAGGCCAGACGATTCCGGTAACGTATCCTGACTCGGGTCAGATGTTCAAATTGAGCGAATCCTGACGCAGTCAGGGCACCCCGACGAGAATTAAGCCAGACTGGGATTCCATCCAGTCTGGCTTTTTTTTATGGAATATTATGTTTACATATTGTACTCTGCTTCCTTAGACCGTTTTTACGTGGGACAGACGCAAAACCTCGAGGAGAGGATCCTGCGACACAATTCCGGCCGGAACAAGTCCACCAAAGCAGGTATACCTTGGGAAATGGTACATTTTGAAAAAGTTGCCGATCGTGTAGCAGCAGTAGCCAAAGAAAAACAGGTAAAAAACCTGGGAAGTAAACTGTACCTTCAGACAATCGGTAAAGATATCAACCCTCAGCAGCCAAGTAGCGTATCCGGATTAGAGTCAGGTGTTCAAACAGAGCGAATCCAGATGCCAGTCAGGGCAACCCAACCAGGGTAACGTACATCATACAGATTTCCTTGAATGCTTATCGAGGACAAAGGTCAGGCTTGTCTATACATCAATCATTATTTTACGCTACATTGCTGATGCATTCCGCAACACCAGACCAACCGTATGCGGAACCGCCTAAAGAATAGGAGAAGGGGATGATATCTGACTTTTCATGAAGGCAATGGGAAAGCAGGACCCTGGAGAATTATCCGCCAATTTCAAGGCTGGTTTACTTTTTTTATTGCGAAAATAGTACCTTGCCTTGTGCATAATAAATTCCTGCTTGGAGTTTTTTCAGCGCGCAATTTTTGTAATCAACGAAAAAGGTAATTAGCAAATTGAAAATGGCATTCAAATCAGCTTTATTCGCATTGTTTGCGGGTATCTGCTTTCAATCCCTGGCACAGGTGATAGAAATCAAACCCTACCTACAAGATGTGGAGCCAAATTCGGCAATTGTCATGTGGCAAACATCCGAGGGAGAAGAGAGTATCGTGGAATGGGGTACCAGTCCCAATCTAAGCGAAAAAGTTTCCGGTACTTCTGAAGCAATCAATTTTGACGATGTACGGGTACATACCGTTAAAATTACCGGCTTGGAACGGTTTACCGAATACTATTACCGGGTGCGTACCGGAAATGCCCGGTCAGATATTTTTCAATTTAAAACACCTCCCTTTTCTAGCGACGGTAAAGATTTTAAGTTGGTTGCGATGAGCGATATGCAGTATGACCACAATCAACCTGATAAATTTAGGGAAGTGTTGAACGAGGGGGTGATTGGCTATCTTGAAAAAGAGTTTGGAGGGTCCCTACCCGATAACCTGGCAATGGTGCTGATACCGGGAGATCTGGTAGAAAATGGCGCTAAATTTTTTCAATGGAAAGAGCATTTTTTTAAGCCCGCAGAGAAACTATTCGCCCAAGTACCGGTATATCCCGTACCCGGAAACCATGAGCGCAATTCCGTATACTACTTCAAGTATTTTAGTTTGCCTGAGAACGGCACGCCTGCCTATGCAGAACATTGGTGGTACAAAGATTACGGCAACACCCGGGTAATTGGTTTGGACTCAAACGATGGTTACAGGGATCTGCGGGAACAATTGGATTGGCTAAAAGAACTATTGGCTGACACAGAAAAGGATGATAAAATCGATTTCGTTTTTGCGCAATTGCATCATCCGTTTAAGTCAGAACTTTGGATTCCGGGCGAAGAAGACTTTACCGGGCGAATCGTTGAAGCATTGGAACAATTTTCAACCAGAACCGGGAAGCCCAGTATTCACTTTTTTGGCCATACCCACGGATATTCCCGGGGACAGTCCAGGGACCACAAACACCTCTGGATCAACGTGGCCTCAGCAGGAGGTGCCATCGATAACTGGGGTGAATTTGAAGGTAAAGATTACGACGAGTTTACCGTTACGCAAGATGAGTACGGATTTGTCATGGTGTCTGTAGACGGCGATAGAAGCGATCCAAAATTTACCATCAAACGAATCAGCCGCGGCAATACCATGGAGCACCGGGAGAATGAATTGAGAGATAGCATTACCGTATGGAGAAAAGAACGAAAGCCGAATACCCCAGAAGCCATTTCGCCGACTGGATCAGGGGTTTCCATCAACGGTGCCGTTTTGAAAGCCGGGCCCTTCACCAGCGATTATTCGGGTACGTTTCACGCAGCTTCACATTGGCAGCTGTCAACATCAACGGGTTTTGAAAAATTGGAATTTGAGAGCTGGCATCAATTTCAAAATTGGTATTACAAAGAAAACCGACAAAAGGACGATGACTTAACGGATGAAAAAACGGAGCGACTTGCGCCCAATACCAGGTATTATTGGCGGGTTCGTTACCGTGATCAAAACCTGAATTGGAGTGATTGGTCGGAAGTTAGGACGTTTCAGACCGAAGACAACTGATAATTGACTCCTTGGTTTTAAATAATCCGGAGTATACTGACCCCTAAAAGACTACCCTATTTATTTTGACTGTTTCAGCGATTTTTTGGTCACTTGGACTATATTAAAACCCAATGGGTTCTGAATAATTCATTATGAATTTAGAGGGTTCCTGAGCAGTTGGTAAAAAATTCTTTCAAAAAACCCAAAAACCTATTAGATTGAGATACCGTTGGGTGGTGGCAAATGAGAAGAAAAGGAAACAGCGGTTATGAAACCCAATAAGCACATTTTTCCTTTTTTGGTCTAACTTTCAGTCTGTTATCATGGATAGGTATAAAAACAAATACCGCAATGCATCAGCCCGTGCCCAATGGTGGGATTACGGTTGGAATGGGGCGTATTTTATCACCATATGTACCCGAGGGCGGGAACATTTTTTTGGTGAAATCGATAATGGGATAATGAAATTATCCCCCATGGGTGTGATTGCCGATATTTTGTGGCACGAAATCCCAAACCATGCATCATTTGTTGGACTGGGTGATTTTGTGGTTATGCCCAATCATATTCATGGAATATTGATATTGGATAAACCGGAGGTTGAAAACGATGGACGTGTTGATGGACCGAACGTTGTAGGGACGGGGCATGCCCCGTCCCTACAATCGTCGCAAATACCATGGAAACAAATGAACAACAAAATACCAAATTCCCCTACATTTGGACAAACCCGGTTTCAAAATATCGGAAAAAATTCGGTTTCGTCAATAATTGGATCCTACAAATCTGCCGTTACCAAACACGCCAACCGTTTGGGATTAGAAAATGGATGGCAATCCCGTTTTCACGATCACATTATTAGAAATGACGCAGCATATCAACGGATTTCTGATTATATCATCAACAATCCTGGAAATTGGAAGGGTGACAAATTTAATAGCAAATGAACATTACAATTGAAAAAATCAATTTGGGTAAACTGAATAATGTCAGCAAAATCACTCTTGACAAAGAAGGACAGTTATATACTCCCACCAAAGGTGCAGCTGTATTCCTTAGTGTTTTAACCAAAGATTTCAGCTTAATCGCAGAATACCATTTTCAATCAATGGACGCGCGTCCTCCTTTTCATTTTAGTAAGGATGGAAAATTATGGCTGTTTGAAAATCTTGAGGACGAAATGGGATTTGTCCGGATGGACATTACCTGGTAATTAACCAATGTCGTCACAGGTTCAATTCCCGCTACGAACCCATTTCTCCACCTCTTCCCGGTAGGACTCCCCGATAGAAAATTCCTGATCCCCCAAAAAAAGACTGTTTTTGCGAATAGCGGTAATTTCTGCCAGCGCCACGGAATAAGATTTATGGATGCGGATAAATTTCCCGGGCGGTAAAATCCTTTCAAGCTCCTTGAAACTCATCCGTACCACCAGCGGCTGCTCCTGGCTTTTGAGGTGAAATTTGATGTAATCCCCATAACCTTTCAACCAGCGGATATCATCAAACCTGATTTTGAGTTGACTGTAATCCACGTTGGCAAAAAAATGGTCGGGGGTATTTGCAGTGGAGGGGGACTTGCTGGTTTTCAACTCATGAAGTTCTCTGGCCCGGTTGCAGGCTTTGATAAACCGCTCCAGCGGCACAGGCTTGACCAGGTAGTCGACCACATCCAGGTCATAACTGTCTACGGCATATTGGTTGTAGGCGGTGATGAAGATAACAATGGGTTTCACCTTCAGGCTGGAAATAAACTGAAATCCTGTCAGATCAGGCATTTGGATATCGGCAAATACCAGATCAACAGTATGTAAGCGGAGTGCTTCCATGGCTTCAAAAGCATCGCTGCAGACCGCTACCAACTTTAAAAAGGGTACCTTGCTGATATAGTCTTTTAGCAATTCCAGGGCCAGTGGCTCGTCATCTATGGCGATACAGGTTATCATCTCTTCTCATGGTTTGTTGCGATAGTACAGGAAAACAGCTCCCCGTACCCTTAGGAGGATAGAGTTTGGTAATATTGACTAATTGCATTTGTACTTTCCATACGATTTGTGTCGCAGCTAGCCTAAGGTAAGCATTTTGAATAAGAATTGAATAAGAAAATTATTGCTGTCCTGAATTTGTATCGCCTGAAAAGGCATAAAAAGAAACCGACCTGTAAAGACCGGTTTCTCCGGGGTAATCCATTCCCCTTAATTGGGTTTTCCTGAATTAACCTACTGTGACATGTTGGAAGTAGGTCTTTTTCCCATCTTTTACGGTGATGGTATATTCGTCTTTTATGGCTTTTTCAAAGTTAAAAACTTTATCAAAACTTCCATCTACCTTTTCAGAAGCACTGAATATTTCGTCTTCGCTGCTGTTGGTGATTTTTATGTCCACTTTTTTCAGCTCTTCGTCCGATAACGTTAAAATTACTTTGTCTCCAATTACTTTAAAGACAGAAGTCGCGATTTTTTCCTCTTTTTCGGTGATGGCAATTTTGTCACCTTTGACATCAAGCGTATACGTCACGCTGGCCTGAGGATTATCTATAGAAAAGTAATAGGTGCCTGACGCCAGTTGTTCCAGGTTAAACTTTTTAGCATAATTGTTGTCGTATACGGTTGTATAAAACAAGGTATTGGCAGTTTTATCTGTAATTTTTATGATCGAGGACTTAGCCTGGGAATCCAGGGTAAAAAACAGATTTTTACCCTCATGGCTACTGATCAGGGTATTGCTTGGGACAGGGGTCATGCTGGTTAAGGATACAATTACTAATGCGACTATTGCGGAAATTTTCATTATGTTTTTCATGTTTTTTCGTTTTATGCCTGCCAGCTGGCAGACTGTTGTTGAATGATTTACAGGACAAACATAAGGAGGATAAAGGGCCTGATTCCGGGAAGGAGATCAACCTGAAAAAGTTTGCGATGAACCCGGAAATTCTTGCGGTGAAAATTCTTGCGAATCTACAGCCGATAGGATAAAGTGCTTTTATTCACAAGGGAAAACCTCAACGCATTAACCCCATTTATCCGGATATTAGATGAATCACATGTAACAATCCAGGAAAAATAGAATTTTCTAAAGACAGTTACTGTGTTATTTTAGTCGATGGGATACCTGTCCAAATAAATTTAAGCGGCTAATTAACAAAACGAAGATTTTATTGATATACGAAAAGAGCGTTGGGCCGACAAAAAACCAAGCCTGTCCCGATTTTTTTCGGGAGGGTGCGCGGCTGGACGGCGGGAGGAAGGATTTTTTTGTCTTGAATTTCCTGCCCTCCGGGAGGCGGGTTTGTTTCTTTTTGTTTCAAAGCCTGTCCCGAATAGCGAAGCGAATCGGGAACAAAAAGAAAGAGGAAAAAAGAACCAATTCATATGATTAGGGTTCAATTTATAAAACCAGGATAATCTAATAATTAAAAACAAGTGAAAAATATTTTTTCGAAACCCGATTTGATTTAGGTATTTGATATACTCCTATCGTATTTAAAAGGCAGGAACCGGAAAAACCTTGCGGTGAAAGTTATTTCGAATCTGCAGAGAATATGAATAAATACTCTTTTACCCGGAGCAAATCCCAAAGTTTTAATTTTTACCTGGGCAGGTAGTAAAAATGCCCATCTTCGGCCCCTACCAACAATTCCCAAACGCCGTCTTTATCCCAATCCACAAAAGTAGGACTGGTAGTGTGGCCGGCCAACATTTGTTCCGTCAATGGTTCGTTGTATTCAAAAACTACCTTATCCGGGCTTTGGCTGATATTTTCGAAAAGGGACACATTCAGACTATTCACCAACAGGTCCAGGTCGCCATCATTGTCCCAGTCCACAAAAGTGATTTTTCTTCTGCCACTGCTTCCCGCCTCTGCGGTATTAAGCCGTAGCGGGCCATCCCCTGTATCCTCAACTATATTTTTGTTGTTAAAGGCTGATCCGTTTTTACCATAAAAGATTTTTTTTCCCGGCTTTAGGATGTTGGTTCCTTCTTTGCTGCTACCCTGATACCAGGCCAGATAGCCCTCATGGTCCAGCATGACCAGGTCCATGACCCCATCTTTGTCCCAATCGATGGCATAGGGAGTGGTTCTCCATTGGGTAACCAGTTCATCTGCGGCCGGCTTCCACCAATTCCAGGCCGGATAGGGCGGATCCTGATCTCCCCAGTCTATCCTGACGGGCTGGGGTGCCCGGAGTTCCGTTCCGGTATTTTGGATCCATTCCACTTTGCCCCAGATGGAATTAAAGATAATATCCTGATGACCGTCACCATCCCAGTCCGCCACAGAGAGGGTGGTGTAGCCCCATTTGGCTTCGGCAGGCCCCTGAATGGAGCCATTGTCTCCAGCCTGTATGCGTATGGCCTCCCCTTTTACCTCCAGTAATTCCGGCTCGGCCCATCGGGGTTCAGGCCCACCATTTAGATTTTCGATAAAGGCAATGTGGCCGGCGGAATTTCCGGCTATGATATCTTCATCTCCATCCTGGTCCCAATCCACACTTACGGGAGTTACGAGGGCACCAAATTTCAAATGATCGGCTTGCTGACGGAAATACCTGGGAGAAGTGAATTCCGGGATCCCTTTGTGGATTTCCCCGGTATTTTGCAGCCAGGCCACCCTGCCGTCTTCATCCCCTACAATCAGGTCTACATGGCCATCCTTGTCCCAATCAACGGCCACAGGGATGATCATCTCCAGGTCCATTTTGATGGTACCGTCCTGGTTTTCCAAAAATACGCCTTTGCTATATACGGGTTGCTCCCGGCTGCCCACGTTTTCGAAATAGGTCATGCGGTCCAGAAATTCTCCACAAATCAAATCCAGGTCCCCGTCCCCATCAAAATCCGCCAGGTTGGGAGAAGGAGCGCCGTACACATCGATTTCCTCTCCCCCGGCCTGTAGCCGCCCGCGGTTATGGTATTCACCGTCCCGGTTTTCCAAAAGGTACACATAACCATGCAAGGGGCCATTCACCCAAATGCCGGTACTATCATAAGCGTTGTCCCAGCCATAGTCCGACCAGTCGTCCATACCGACCAGTATATCCAGGTCTCCGTCTCCATCGTAATCGGCCATTTTCCATTGATTGAAGCGGGGGCTCTTCCCTAAATCCTTGGTGAGTTCTTCAATAGGAAACAGCGCCTCAGGCATGGAATCAAGGGCTGTGCGGAAATCCTGAAGTTCGGCACCGGGAATGGTTACCTTTGGTGCCCCCAGTCCGGTATGGGAAATCTGAACCTTGGAAATGGCATCTCCTAACCGTACCGGAGGAGCAAATGCCGGAAAGGCTTCCCCACTGGTATTTTCGAAAAAATAAAGCCCGTTAAAGGGTTTGTCCGGGCAGGAAACCAGCAGGTCCATGTCACCATCCCCGTCATAGTCCATAGGCAGGGGCCAGGCCCAAAGTCCTACGCCCAGGAAAGCGGTGGCATCCGGTCGGTTATAGTTGACTCTTGTAAATTCAGCGCTTTTTTCAATTGTGGTGGATTGTGGATGCTGGCAAGCTGCCCCCAGCAGCAGAATCAAAATAATAAGGAAAGGACGCATATGCAGGAAGGTTAACATGTTTCAATATTTTAGAGCTGGACCAAATAGGGATTATTCCTATTGTTTTACCCATTGGGAAGCAAAACGGGCCATTTTACCCCCTACCCATGTAAGGCATGCCACTGGCCATCACTGTAATCCACGGAATATTGGTATCCAGGGGTAAGCCAGCCATATAGACAACAGCCCGGCCTACCTCAGCCACATCCATGGTAGGCTCGACCTTGTGCGTCCCATCTGCCTGCAGAATGCCTTTTTCAATCTTTTGGGTCATGGCGCTTTTGGCATTGCCAATATCGATTTGCCCGCAGACGATATCGTGAGGCCTTCCATCCAGGTTGGTGGATCGGGTGAGGCCGGTGATGGCATGTTTGCTTGCGGTATAGGCCACTGATAAGGGCCTGGGGGCATGGGCAGAAAGTGATCCGTTATTGATGATGCGCCCCCCTTTTGGCCGCTGTTTTTGCATCAACCTGAAGGCTTCCTGGGTGCAAAGAAAGGCACCTGTAAGGTTGGTGTCGATTACCATTTTCCAATCGGCAAAGGCCAGTTCTTCCAGAGGTACTGAAGGGGCATTTACACCAGCATTGTTAAACAACAGGTCCAGCCGGCCAAAGCTTTGCTCCGTCTTTAAAAAAAGTTGCCTTACATCGGCTGGGTCGGTAATATCTGCAGGGCAGACCAGGTGACCATTTCCAGTGCTAAGCCTGGCTGTTTCTTTAAGCGGCTCTTCTTTTCTACCCGTGAGGATCAGACTCCAGCCTTCCCTGGCCAGCGCTTGTGCCACTGCCCTGCCAATCCCTGAACCGGCACCTGTTATGATAGCGGTTCTAACTTCCTCATTCATAAATTTTGTAGTTGAATATTTTCTTCCCGGATATAGTTCCGGATAATTTCTTCCACATCTCTGTCGGCGGTAAACCCGAGTTGATCCGCTTTTTGGGTATCAAAATGGGGTGGCCAGGTCAGAACGATACTTTGCAAAAAGCGATCTGGTTCGTAAGTAAGGCGTTGGATTACTTCTGGTCCCGCCACTTTTTCCAGGCAATCGATCATGTGTTGCACCGAAACGGTCAGGCCCGGCAGGTTGATGCAGCGGTCCTCACCAATCACTTCGGCTTCCAAGGCGGCGGCATGGATAAAGTTTTTCACCACCTGTTTGGGAGAAAGGATCCAGAATTCCGATGCAGGATCTACCGGATAGCTGGCCTGCTGCCCATTCAGTGGTTCGCGGATGATACCGCTTAAAAATGAGGAAGTGGCGGCATTGGGTTTTCCCGGGCGAACGGTGATGGTGGGCAGCCTCAGGCAGCGGGCGTCCACAAAACCCCTGCGGCTATAGTCATTCATCAGCAGGTCTACGATGGCCTTTTGGGTACCATAAGAGCTTCTGGGCTTGGGGGCAGTATTTTCCGTAATGACCTGCCGGACATCTCCGCCAAAAATACCACATGAACTGGCAAAAACAATTCGGGGCTGATGCCCCAGTGCACGGCATTTTTCCAACAGGTGCAATGAACCTTTGAGGTTGACTTCCATTCCCAGGTCAAAATTTTTCTCTGCTTCACCACTTACTACTGCGGCGAGGTGAAAAATCAAATCGGGTTTTTTTTCCAACAGCATGTCTGTTTGCGTCTGGTCCCCAAAATCCCCCTCCACACAGGTAAAGCCAGGGTCGTTTTTCAGGAATTCAGAGAATTGTCGGTCGAAAAGGCTGATGGAAGCTGAGGGGTTATTTTGCCGGAATTCCATGGCCAGCCGGCTCCCGATAAATCCTCCTGCTCCGATAATCAATACATGCATAGGTAATTGGGTTATTTTTAAGTTAAAGGTACTATCCAGGACAGCAACCAAACCTGCAGCATTCCTGCCAGGGATATAATGGCCAGTAAAAGTGTCCATGTTTTTAATGCTTCCTGCTCAGTAAGGCCACTCATTCTGGCCACCACCCAGAAGGCACTGTCATTCATCCAAGATACAAAAAGGGAACCAAATCCCATAGCCATCAACAGGTAAACCGGATGATAGGGCAGGTCAAAATTGTTTCCCATCAGGGCTGTAATGATGGCTGCGCTGGAAATCATGGCTACGGTACCCGAACCCTGAGCTGTTTTCAGCACAGCTGCAATGAGCCAGGCCAGGGGAACAAGGTGGATGTCCAGGCCGTCTGTGGCATATTTAATGGCATCACCAATCCCGCTTTGGCCGATCATGGCGCCATAAGCCCCACCTGCGCTGGTAATCAGAATGATCAGTCCACCAATTTCCAGGGGTTTGCCGATTTTTGACCAGAGTGCATTGGCTCCCAGATTTTGCGATCTGGCCCATAAATACAAAGCAAGGCCCGTACCAGCTGCCATGGCCGTATTTTTATTCCCCATCAGGGCCAGCCAATCGGGCAATCGACCGGAAATGGCCTCAAACAAGGAAGCAGTGCCAATCAGAATAATGGGTAACACAATCGGCGCAAGGGACAGAGAAAGCGATAATTTTTTGGCAACCACCGGTGAGGCGTTTAAATTGATCCGCACCGGAATATTGAGTTTACGGTTCATCCTTTTGCCCACCAGGATCACCAAAACTGCCGGGAAAATACCTAAAAACAGCCCGGAAAGGATTACAATACCCAGGTCCAGCCCCATGGTTTCGGCCATAATCAAAGGACCCGGCGTGGGGGGGACTATGCTGTGGGTGATGGCTGCTCCGCCTCCTATAGCGGTCACGTACAAGACATAATCTTTCCCTGTTTTCAATGCCAGTGTGATGCCCAGGGGAATCAATAAAAAAAACACCGTATCTAAAAAAACCGGAATAGAAAGGATAAATCCGGCAAGCATCAAGGCCAGGGAAGCCTGCTTTTCACCCATGGTTTTCAGGAGCCGGTTGACGATGTTTTCAGCCGCCCCGCTTTCCATCATGGCTGCGCCGATAATGGCGGCCAGCGCAATGACCCAGGCAATATTGCCCGCCATATCGCCTAAGGCTTCCATAGGGGATTCAAAAGCGGCCATCAGCCCCTCTTCTGCTATCAGTGCAGGGCTTAGCAAGCCAACAAACACTGCGGCCAATACCAATGCAATAAATGGGTGAAACCTCCATTTGGAAATCAACAAGGTTACCAATCCAATACTGCTTAAAAGGATAACAAATGGCCAATAATCGGTATGGAAAATTGAATACATGGTTTAATTAAAGAAAAAAATCTTAGATATTAAGCATTTTTTGGTGGGGAACCCGGATTTTCCTGATTTTGAGACAGGAATATGAAATCGAGCCTGTCTTAAGCAGAGAGGCATGAGGTAATCGGCATGTAGGGGGATGAATCATTGAGGATGTTAAAAATTAGAAAATTAGCCTTTTCAGTCGCTGAACGGACCCCGTCATCGGTACACCTACCGTCATCGCGAGCGCAGCGGGCTTCGGCAGGCTCAGCCTAAAAAGCGATCTGATTCGGAGCGGCGGCATTAATCCATCGGGATATGGGAATAGAATCGAAAGTTAGTCAACATACCCCCTCAGACTGCCGCGGGTGCATGGCTATTTTTGATTCCTTTTTATTCCCGTCTGCACCCTACCGATGACGTGTTTTTTAAACATCTGTAAATCAGCATATTAAAAACAAACATCGTCATCCCGATTTCTGCGTTTTTTAAAATGTTAAGTCTCGCAGTGACGATAGGCCCCGTCTTTGCGAGCGCAGCGGGCTTCGGCAGGCTCAGCCTAAAAAGCGATCTGAACCGGAGCGGTGGCATAAGGAAATCGAAAAAAGGACGGTAAGATCGGTTAAGCGTATCGGTATTCGTTCAGACTACCGCGGGTGCCTGGGATGTTCTCTGTAGGTTGAACTATCCAAAATCGCACCCTCACAGAGAGGGTACCCGTCGTCATCGGTGCGGGACAAGTTATGGCCATTTAATAGCAAATTATAATCAATTGAAATGAATCCTTTGCTTGTTTCCTTTGTTTTTATCGGATATATTGTGTTTATAAATTATTATTAGTTGGATATACTGATGGGTATTTTTTGAAAAAAAGTAAAACATGGAGCAGTTGAAGGAAGAAGATAAAATTAAAAAAGCTTTTAAGGAAAGAGATTGGGCAGAAATAAAAAGCGCAGATTCCTGGGTAGTTTTTAAGGTAATCAGCGAATTCGTAGAAGGATTTGAGAAGTTGGCCAAAATTGGTCCCTGTGTTACGCTTTTCGGGTCGGCCAGAACCAATCCTGACAATCATTTTTATCAGGTAGCTGAGTCCATTGCCGGCAAACTGGTAAGGCATGGCTATGGGGTGATTACCGGTGGAGGACCGGGTATCATGGAGGCCGGAAATAAAGGGGCACATACTGAAAAAGGCAAGTCGGTAGGCCTGAATATTCTATTGCCTTTCGAGCAATTCAATAATGTCTACATCGACCCCGACAAGTTGATTACTTTTGATTATTTCTTTGTACGAAAGGTAATGTTCACCAAATACTCCCAGGGATTTATCGTGTTGCCGGGAGGGTTCGGAACTTTGGATGAATTGTTTGAGGCCCTAACGCTTATTCAAACAAAAAAAATTGGCAGGTTCCCGATCGTTTTGGTGGGTAAGGATTATTGGGCCGGCATGTTGGATTGGATCAAAGAGGTGGTGCTTGCCGAACACGCCAATATCAATAAAGAAGACCTGAACCTTTTTGCCCTGGTAAATACTGCGGATGAAGCGGTGGCCGTTATTGACAATTTTTACAGCAAATATCTTTTATCTCCAAATTATTAGTCACTTGGACAGCAAACACATCACCTATTTATATATCCTGATAGTAGTACAATTTGTCCTGATAGGATATTTATGGCTAAAACCCAGCGGCGGAAAAGTGGACCTTGATACTGCACACAGCCAGTCAGCTGAAGTAAGGAAAAGTCAACCGGCACATGTTCCAAGGGTAAGGATTTTTGATCTTCCTGATGCGCCGGAATTTGCCGGAGAAAAAGTGCCCATGGACGATCCGGAGGTCTATGAACGTTATGAAAGAGAGGTTTATGTCAATGCTTACTGGGAGTCCAATACGCTGTTGATGATGAAAAGGGCGGGAAAATTTTTCCCGTTTATTGAGCAAACCCTGAAAGAAAATGGTATCCCGGAAGATTTTAAATATGTCGCTCTGATAGAATCCGGATTGATGAACGTAACTTCCCCGGCGGGGGCAAAAGGCTTTTGGCAGTTTATGAAAGGCACCGCTGGAGACTTTGGCCTGGAAGTAAGCCGGGATGTGGACGAAAGGTACCACTTTGAAAAATCAACGCTTGCAGCCTGCAAATACCTCAGGGCCTCATTTGGCAAGTTTGGCAATTGGACCAGTGTGGCGGCCAGTTACAACATGGGCATAGCAGGCATTACCCGCAGAAAAAACCAGCAGTTGAGTCCGGATTATTATGATTTGTACCTGAATGAAGAGACCAGCAGGTATTTGTTCAGGGCACTTGCTCTGAAGGAGATTTTTGAAAACCCCGGTAAATATGGCTTTGAATTGCAGCAGGATGACCTGTATGCCCTGCCCTCCCTGAGAGAAGTCGAAATTTCTGAAAGCATCAGTAATTTGGCAGAATGGGCACAAGATCATAACAGCAATTATAAAGAAGTGAAAATTTATAATCCATGGCTGATCAACAGGCAACTCAACGTCAGAAAAGGCAGGAATTATATCATTAAACTACCTGTTTAAGAAAATAATTTTCTCTGGAATTAATTATAATGAGTATCTTAACGGGCAATCCCTACCTATATGAAAAAGTCCATTATTACCATACTCATCATTGCAGGAGTACTCTTTGCCCTGTTTCAGTTGCTTCCCTTGTTGGTCAACAACTACCTGAACAACAATGCGGAAAGGATCGTCAGCAACATGATTACCCGGACAAACGATTTTGCGGGCCACGAGGTACGTTTTGGAGATATACAACTAAATTATGATTACAGGGGCACATTTTTAAAAATGGAATCCGTGGAAATCATGCCAGGGGAAAGCCTGGAGGATGCCGAAAAAATAAAATTTCACCTGAGTTTTGATGAAGCCAGCCTTACCGGATTTCAATGGGTGGATTTTTTGTTTTTCAACAGCATCAAACTGGACTCGGCCTACCTGGAGAATGTGGTTTTGGAAACGGTAACCCCCGATTTGGAGGAGCTGGGCAAGGAGGGGTCGAGTGAGGGCAAAGAAGGCAAGGATTACCAGAATATCGGATTGAATCACCTGCGGGTAAATCAGGTTTCATTTGACAACAAGGATGCTGCTACCGATTCCGTGAGGTTGTCCATCAAGGATTTATTTGTTTTTGCAGATGGACTAAACCTAAGCAAGGAAGACAGAGAAAGTCCTGAGGCACTTTTTTCAGTAGACAATATTGAAGGTTATATGGATGAAGCTCAGGTACATATCAATGAGTACAGGAACACGATCCGGGCCAAAGATTTTTCTTTTAATACGACAGAGCGAAAGATGGTTATCGAACAGGTGGCCTTTAACAATAAATTGGAAAAATACGCCTATGTCAACCAATTTGAAAAAGAAACCAATTGGATGGAGCTTTCCAATGGGCGACTGCAGGTGGATGGGATGGATTTTCAGGAGTATTTCAGACAAGGCAGGATCATAGCTGACAGCCTTCATTTGGGACAAATCCAACTGGAGGTTTTCAGGGATAAAAGGAAACAGGAAGACACTTCGAAGCGCCCCAAAATGATTCATGAGATCTTGAATGAATTGCCAAAACAACTTCACCTGAAAACCATTTTCATAGAAGAGGCCTACATCGCATACGAGGAACGACCCGATACCCAGGCTCCCTCGGCAGGCAAAATATTTTTCGACCAGGTCAATGGGGAAATTTCAGGTTTCACCAATATTGAAGATGAACTTGCGCAAAATGATACTTTAACAATTCTGGCAAAAGGTAGATTAATGGGGAAAGGCCTGATCGACATGAAGGCCGATTACCTGATCAATGATGAAAACGGCAAGTTTTTTATGACAGGGAGCATTGGCGGGATGGTATTGGCCCCGCTCAATGATTTGATCATGCCTGCCACCCGGGTGGCTTTGAAAAGTGGACGGCTTGATCAATTGTTTTTTAACATTGAGGCCAATGACCTGGAAGGAACAGGAGAAGTGATTGTCAAATACAAAGACCTGGAAATCGAAATTCTGGATAAAAACTATGAAAGAGACCAGAATATATTCCGTAAACTTGGGGCATTTTTGGCCAATAAGGTAGTAATCCCTTCTCAAAACCCCAACAAATCCGGAAAACTCAACAAAGGGGAAGTGTATTTTGAAAGAGCACAGCATAAATTTATTTTTCATTATTGGTGGAATTTGGTACTGAGCGGATTAAAATCCACCATTACAGGTGAAACCGAAGAGGAGATGAGAGAAAAATAAAGCCCCTCTCAAAAGTGAACCTTATGTCTTGTTTTGAGTTTATTTGGTTTGGATTAGGGCCTTTCCCTGCCTAATGCTTAATTTTGTTCACAATTCAACCATAGCGCAAACCTTTACCTATGTCTGCAGAAAACCATTCCTCACAGGACCATATAGAAATATTTGGTGCCCGGGAACACAACCTCAAAAATCTGGACCTGAGCATTCCAAGAAATAAACTGGTAGTCATTACCGGATTAAGCGGGAGTGGGAAAAGTTCTCTGGCTTTCGACACCATCTATGCGGAAGGCCAGCGGCGATATATGGAAAGTTTTTCGGCCTACGCCCGTTCTTTTTTGGGGGGAATGGAGCGACCTGATGTAGATAAAATCAACGGACTTTCGCCGGTCATTTCCATAGAACAAAAGACCACATCCAAAAACCCCAGATCTACCGTCGGCACAGTAACGGAAATTTATGATTTCATGCGGTTGCTTTATGCCCGGTCAGCAGAAGCATTTTCATACCACTCGGGGGATAAAATGGTCAGACAAACAGAGGACCAGATCATAGAGCAGATATTTCAGGGATTTTCCGGCAAGAAATTATCCATTCTGGCCCCTGTGGTGAAAGGAAGAAAGGGACATTACCGTGAGCTCTTTGAGCAGGTAAGGAAGATGGGGTATTCCAAAGTGCGGATTGATGGAGAACTTCAGGAAGTGCAACCCAAAATGCAGGTCGACCGGTATAAAATTCATGATATTGAGATCGTAATCGATCGGGTAATCGCCGAGGAGGAAGACCGGTACAGAATTACCCAATCCCTGAAAACCGCCTTGCAACATGGCAAAGGGATCATGATGTTGTTGGATGAAAATGGCAAAATTGACTATTTTTCCAAGTTCCTGATGGATCCCAAGACCGGGCTCAGTTACGACGAGCCTGCACCAAACGCTTTTTCTTTTAACAGCCCTTATGGTGCTTGTCCCACTTGTAATGGCTTGGGTATAATAGAAGAGATTACCAGGGAAAATGTGATTCCTGACCCCTCACTGAGTATCAGCAGGGGAGGAATTGCTCCCCTTGGCGAATACCGGGATATATGGATATTCAAAAAAATAGAAGCCATACTCAAACGCCATAAAGGCAGCCTGGCCACTCCCATAGAAAAACTGGACGATAAAGTCATCCACACTTTATTGTACGGAGACAAAACAGAGGTTGCCGTAGATTCTGTGAAATATCCCGGCACCAAGTGGACCACCACTTTTGAAGGCATATTGAACTTTCTGCAAAAACAGCAAGAGGGGGGCTCGGATAAAATCCAGAAATGGATCGCTGACTTCACCAGTACCCGCACCTGTCCTGATTGTGAAGGATACCGGCTAAAGAAAGAAGCCCTCCATTTTAAAATTGCGGGGAAACACATTGGAGAACTTGCCCAGATGGACATCAGTTCCCTGGGGGATTGGTTTGCTGATCTGGAGGAACGGATGACGGAGAGGCAAAAAATCATAGGTGCGGAAGTACTTAAGGAAATCCGGAAACGCATTGGTTTTTTATTGGATATAGGACTGGACTATCTCTCTCTGGACAGGCCATTACGAACCCTTTCAGGAGGCGAGGCCCAGCGCATCCGCCTGGCCACTCAGATTGGCACTCAGCTGGTGGGTGTACTCTATATTCTGGACGAACCAAGTATTGGCCTGCACCAAAGGGACAATGTGAAATTGACACATGCGCTGAAAGATCTCAGGGATCTGGGCAATTCGGTGATCGTGGTGGAGCATGACCGGGACATGATGCTGGAAGCCGACCATGTGGTGGATATTGGCCCGGGAGCCGGCAGACATGGAGGCCATATTGTAGCCAGTGGTACACCAGATCAACTGCTGCACTCCGGCAGCCTGACGGCCAAATACCTCAATGGGGAACTGAGCATACCAGTGCCTCTCAAGAGAAGGAAGGGGACAGGAAAAAAATTACAGCTTAAGGGAGCCAGCGGGCACAACCTCAAAAAAGTTGACCTGGACATTCCCCTGGGAACCATGGTTTGTGTGACAGGCGTATCCGGATCAGGGAAGAGCTCTTTGATTCATGAAACCCTTTACCCCTTGCTCAACCGGCAGTTTTACAATTCCCGAAAGGAACCCCTGCCCTACAAAGAGATTAAGGGCCTGGAAAATCTGGACAAGGTGATTGAAGTGGATCAGTCGCCCATAGGCAGGACTCCCCGGTCCAATCCGGCAACCTATACGGGAGTGTTTACGGATATCCGGGCGCTTTTCACGGAATTACCGGAAGCCAAGATCAGGGGATATAAACCGGGCAGGTTTTCTTTTAATGTGAAAGGGGGCCGTTGTGAAGATTGTGAAGGCGGAGGAATGAAACTGATAGAAATGGATTTCCTCCCGGATGTACATATACCCTGCGAGACCTGCAAAGGCAAGCGTTACAACAGGGAAACCCTGGAAGTACGGTTCAAGGGCAAATCCATCGCTGATGTCCTGGACATGACCGTTGAGCAGGCGGTTGAATTTTTTGAAAATCAGCCCAAGATATTGAGGAAAATTAAAACCCTTCATGAAGTAGGCCTGGATTACATCACACTGGGCCAACATGCCACTACCCTTTCCGGTGGAGAAGCCCAGCGGGTTAAGCTGGCCACCGAATTATCCAAAAAAGATACTGGTAAGACTTTCTATATTCTGGATGAACCTACCACAGGGCTTCACTTTCAGGATATCGGCCATTTGCTGGAGGTGTTAAATAAATTGGTAGATAAGGGCAATACCGTTTTGATCATTGAACACAACATGGATGTGATCAAAGTGGCTGATCATATAGTAGATCTGGGACCCGAAGGTGGGGCGAAAGGTGGAGAGATATTGTTTAGCGGTAAGCCGGAAAACATGGTGGGCCATGGCAGCAGTTATACCGCCAGGTTTTTGAAAGCCGAGTTAACAGGAAAAGTGGATGTAGAGGCCTGAAGCCGGTTTTTTAAAATTTATGTTAACATAATATTAATTTTCCAAAGATAATTTTAAAATTTGATAATTCGTTTCTTTCTGTAGGCAGGGATTTTTAAGTCAATTTTGCGACAACATTTAGTCTGACTTATTAATCTACTACTTATCATGAAAAAAATTCTCAAAGGTTTGACCGGTCTCGCACTGTCAGTAGGCTTGCTTACGGCTTGTGGAGAAGAGGAGCAACCTAACAACTTTGTAACCATTTCAGGAATTCCACCCACTGCTGTGGTTGAAGCAGGCCAAAGAGTAGGTCCCGTAACTGCCAATATTAACGCAAACGATGGTCTGGCAAGTTTGGTGATCATAAAAAATGGTGCTACAGTAGAAACCATTAATTTTAATGGGGAAACTTCTGCCAGCCATGAATTTTCCTACACTTCCACCGAGGAAGATGCCAATAGCAATGTGGTTTTCGAATTTGTTGTCACAGACAGCAATGGGGATTCTCAGACGGTCACCCACGTACTTACCGTAGGTGAAGAAGCTACTACCTTAAGGATAACAGAAAACATTGAGGAAGATGTTACCTGGGAAACCGGAAAAGTGTATGTCCTTACAGACCGGATTACCGTAACTGGAGGAGCTACCCTGACCATACAACCTGGTGTGATCGTAAAAGGAGAAGCCGGTTCAGGTCCCAATGCTACAGCACTTGTTATTGCCAGGGGGTCTAAAATCAATGCGGTAGGAAACGCAGATCAACCCATTATTTTTACTTCTGTAGCAGATGAAATCGAACCCGGCATGATCGCCAGTCCAAACCTGGATCCGAATATTACAGGCCTTTGGGGAGGTTTACTGATCCTGGGCAATGCCCCAAGTTCACTGGCAGGTGATGTAAGCGAGGTGCAAATAGAAGGCATACCGCCATCCGATACCAACGGCCTGTATGGCGGAGACGATCCTGATGATGATTCAGGTATGTTAAAATTCATCTCCATCCGTCATGGAGGTGCCAATATCGGCGAAGGAAATGAAATCAACGGCCTGACACTGGGTGGGGTGGGTTCAACTACAGTAATCGAAAACATTGAAGTTGTGGCCAATGAAGA
Source organism: Cyclobacterium plantarum (assembly GCF_011290685.1). GTDB lineage: Bacteria > Bacteroidota > Bacteroidia > Cytophagales > Cyclobacteriaceae > Cyclobacterium > Cyclobacterium plantarum. The sequence goes on along the minus strand of NZ_JAANYN010000001.1, from coordinate 211,428 downwards.
TGATGGCATCGAATGGTTTGGTGGCACTGTAAGTGTAAAGAATGCTATTGTATGGAGTTCTGCTGACGATGCCATAGATACGGATCAATCCTGGGCAGGAGAGTTAGACAATTTTATCATCGTAGCCGGTAGCGAAACAGACCATGCATTTGAAATAGACGGACCAGAAGGTTCCTTTAATGCCGCACATACTATAAAAAACGGAACGGTAATCGGTCATGAAGCTGCCGAATTGGGAGATTTCAGAGACGGGGCCAGGGCAAGCCTGCAAAATATTTACTTCTTTGGATTTGGTGATCCGGCCGCCACTGAAGGCAGAGGTGACTTTTCCCTGGATGGAGACGGGTCAGTTTCTAATTTCGAAAGTGGAGTCCTTAACTTTAATAATCTCCAGGTTACCCTTCCCGAAGGAGTTGCCTTAACAGATGTATTCCGTCATGGAACGCATGTACATGCAACAGCAGTTGCTGAAGGAGAAAATACCGTGGGAGCAGATAAATCTGCTTTTGCCAATTGGTCCTGGACGGCTGTCGCTGGCAATCTGGATGACTTGTAATTACCACTAGTAACATCATTTTTTGAAAGGGATGCCCAGTGTATCCCTTTCTTTACTTTTTTTATTACATCGCTGTATTTATTAAAAAACAAAAAAAATGAAAAATTTGATCATTGGCTGGCTTTGCATGGGGCTGATTTGCCTGTCTGCAAATGTATCGGCCCAGAATGGCACCATCAGGGGCACCATATTTGACGGAGGAACAGGAGAACCATTATTTGGTGTAGCTGTTTCAGTTGTTGGCAGCCAGACTGGAGCGGTAACCGACTTTGACGGGGATTTTGAAATCCCCATTGCACCCGGAACGTATGAATTAAAAGCCTCTTTTATTTCCTTCAATGCCCTTAACCTGAAGGATGTATTGGTCAAAGCCGGTGAGGTTACCGTTTTGGACAATCTGAAAATGGAGGAATTTACCTCTGACCTGGAAACGGTGACCATATCAGCAGAAGCGATCAGGACTACAGAGGCCGCTTTAATGACCGTAAAGCGGAATGCGGCTCAACTGATGGATGGCATATCTGCTTCCTCTTTCCGACAGATGGGTGATGGGAACGCAGCCTCTGCCATCAAGCGGGTTACTGGTGTTTCCATTGAGGGGGGCAAATACGTCTACATCCGCGGATTGGGAGACAGGTATACCAAGACCGTTCTTAATGGTGTGGACATTCCCGGCCTGGATCCGGATCGAAACACCATACAGATGGATATCTTTCCTACCAATATCATTGACAATATCATTGTGTCCAAATCGTTTACCAGCAACCTTTCGGCAGACTTCACCGGAGGGGTGGTAGATATTGAAACCAAGGATTTTCCAGAGGAGAAAACCATGAGGTTTTCGCTAGGCGGAGGATACAATCCCTCCATGCATTTTAACAGGAATTTCCTGACAACCCAGGGCAGCAATACGGACTTCCTGGGTTTTGACAATGGTTTTCGGGAAATCCCAACCAAAGGAATAACTGATATACCCCAATTTGCTGAAGTTATTGGCAATCCTTCCGGAGAAAGAGGCCAACTGTACCAAAGCATTCTGAGAGATTTTAATCCCGAATTTGGAGGGGTGAAAAACCAAAACCTGGCAAATATTAGTCTGGGATTTTCCCTGGGAAACCAGGTGTCACTGGGTAAAAACAAGCTGGGTTATAACCTGGCCCTTACCTACAAAAATACCTCTGAATACTATAAAGATGCAGCATACAACCTATTTGCCAAACCCAGGGAAACCGGGGAGACTGCCCTTGAGCCTCTGGAACAATCTCTGGGAAATTTTGGGGTAAGCAATGTGTTGGTAGGTGGTCTTGCAGGACTGGCTTACAAAACGGATTTTTCAAAGTACAAATTGAATTTGATCCGACTTCAAAATGGTGAATCCAAAGTAGGCGTTTTTGATTTTATCAACACCAATTTGGGGGCTGTTTTTGAAGCAGACCAGTACAATATTGAATACAGCCAGCGGTCTTTGACCAACCTGATGCTCAGTGGAGCACATTTTCTCCGTGAAGGAAATTGGGAAGTGAATTGGAAGCTGTCCCCCACCCTATCTACCATTGACGATCCGGATGTCCGGGTGCTTAGGTTTCGTAAGCCAAACAATACCATTTCCTCAGAAGTAGGCCTGCCACAACGTATCTGGCGTTCCCTGGAAGAACAAAACCTTGTGGGAAAACTGGATCTGACTAAAAACCATAGCTTATTCGGGAAAACCGCCAAATTCAAGTTTGGATCTTCCTATACTTATAAACAAAGGGATTTTCTTATTCAGAATTTTCAATTCTCCACAGGGAATACCAATTTTTCCGGCGATCCCAATGAAGTGATGAACCAGGAGAATCTTTTCTCTGAAAACAACATTAACGGTGTTCGTTACAATCCGTTGTTTATCCCAAACAACCCGAATAGCTTTGGCGCAAATCTAAATAACATAGGGGTATATGCCCATAGCGAATTTTCGCCCCTCGACAACCTGAAAGCCATAGTTGGCCTGAGGGCTGAGAAATATGAGCAATACTATACCGGTTCCAATCAGACCCAAACCATTGTTTTTGACAATGAGAAAGTTTTGGATGACCTGGACTTGTTCCCGACCATCAACCTCATCACTAGCCTGAAAGAAAACCAAAATTTAAGATTCTCCTTTTCCAGGACCATAGCCAGGCCATCCTTTAAGGAAATGTCTTTTGCGGAAATTCTGGACCCCATTACGGGGAGAACATTTATTGGAGGCCTGTTTCAGGAAACGACCAATGGAGGTTCCGAGGTGCTTTGGGACGGTCAGTTGGAAGCTACCCGGATCAATAATTTTGATTTAAGATGGGAGCAATTCCTTCCTGCAGGTCAATTGCTATCGCTAAGTGCATTTTACAAGACCTTTGACAAGCCCATAGAAATGGTGCAGTTTTTATCAGACCCTGGTGCATTTCAGCCCAGAAACGTGGGCAATGGAACCGTTGCAGGGCTGGAATTGGAAACGAGAAAGTCCCTCTCCTTTTTGGACCCCAAACTGGAAAACTTCTTTTTCACCTTTAATGGCACGATTACCTCATCCAGCATAGAAATGTCCGCTTCTGAATTGCGGTCCCGTAGATTGACGGCCCGGGAAGGCGAGGTTATTTCTTCCAGGAGGGATATGGCAGGCCAGGCTCCTTATATCATCAATTCAGGGTTAGCCTACAATAATTTCGTAACAGGACTGGAGGCAGGTGTCTATTACAATGTACAGGGAGCTACCCTCAATTATATCGGCTTTGGAAACCGGACAGATACCTATACCGTTCCATTTCATGCCTTGAATATCAGTATAAATAAGACTTTTGGTGCAGATGAAAGGGTGCAGGCCGGTATTAACATTCAAAACCTGCTCAACCAGTCCAGGCAGGAAGTCTTCAGGTCCTACAATGCAGAAGACCAGATTTTTTCCAGTCTTAACCCCGGTACATTGATCAATTTAAATTTCTCCTATGCCTTTTAAGTAAATTTTAAGCATTTGATACAATATCCCTTCTACCAGGAGGGATATTTTTTTTGTTTCTATGTTAATAAATTGTTAAATTTAATTAACGATGAATTAATATAGACTCCATGCGTGGTTTTGGTATTCTGTTGCTCCTGCTTTTTATTCCGGTGCTCTGCTTTCCGGCCCTGCCAGAAAACCCTTCAGGCACCCCAAACGCCGGGAAGGTGTGGCTTGAATCGTGGAAGGCAGAAAGTGAGCGGTTTTCAGATCTGTATGAGCTTTTGGAGAAAGATTTCAGAAAATTCGGGAACAGTGAAAAAATGGTTAAAAATATTTTTTACAGAGCGCACCAAAAATTGTTTCACCGATACCAACAATATACCCTGGAGCGGGATGCTTTGGACCAGGGACTATACGATTGTGTCAGCGGTTCACTGATTTTGGCCGCCCTTTTGGATCATTTTGGTTTTGCCTACGAGGTTAAGGAAACTTCCTATCATGTGTTTTTACAAGTAAGGTTGGAAGACAGGCTGGTGCTATTGGAAGTGACAGATCCCCGGGAAGGCTTTATTGCTGATCCAGATCAAAAGGAACGATACCTCCGAGATTTTACCCTGAACCCGGATAATATCCGGACAGGAGAGAAAAAATTGACCTCCTTTATGGCTCCGGATATTTTCCGGACCATAGACCTGGAAAACCTGCTGGGCCTTCAGTATTTTAACCAGGCCATCCGCTACTTCAATGAAGGCAATCCCCTGGCAGCCTATCAGTTTTCCATCACTGCCCTGAAGTACCATGATACCGAAAGAATCCGGGACTTCAGCCATTTTTTAAAGCAGGAATTGATGCTGGCCACCAATTAATCCTGCAGCACGTCACAGCGATCATACTGCGGGTCGATATCTATAAACACCTCTTCCTTGGCCAATACAAACCAATTGGATAAAATCTCTTCTTCCTTTTTCCGGCGGGCTGCTGCCTTTAATTTCTCATAATCATCAGAGAGATTGGCACGGTGTGCCGGAAAACGCTCTTTATAGTACAATATGCGTACTCCTGATTCTGATCTCCCGGTTCTGGGATCCTCATCCTCAAATCTTACTGGTTGGGAGATTTCTCCAACTTCCATGCTGTCTAGCGTGAAATAAAGTACAGGGTCTTCCAGGGTTCTTAAGGTCAGCCGGTTGGATCCGGATCCGGGATCGGTAAAAAACCCGCCGTTATCAGAGGTTTCCCTGTGATCGGAATTTTCCTTGGCCGCCTTGGCAAAGCTTATTTTTTCATCTACGATTTGTTGACGAAGGCTGTCCAGATACCTTTCTGCTTTTTTGATATCATCTTCTGACGGGGAAGGTATAATGAGTATATGCCTGGTATTAAAGGTGTTGCCACGGGTTTCCAATAGCTGGATCATGTGAAATCCAAACATGGTTTCCACCGGATCACTGATCTCCCCTTGTTTCAAGCTATAGGCGGTAGCTTCATATTCCGGAGCCAGTTCGCCCCTCCTGAAGAAACCCAAGTCTCCTCCTTGAACTTTAGAGCCGGGGTCCATGGAATATTGCCGCGCCATGGTAGCAAAATCCGATTCACCGGACAGGATCCTTTCCTTGATAGACAGCAGTTGTTCTATCACTTTGTCTTTTTGCTCCTGACTCACTTCCGGTTTTTTGACTATCTGCCCAACAGATACTTCCGCAGAGAAAAAAGGAAGCGAATCATTGGGTATGGAGCCGAAAAATTTTCTCACATCATTGGGAGAAACCTCCAGTCCTTCGGTAATTACTCCCTGCATTTTTTGCACGACCATTTGTTCTTTGACGGCATCCTGAATTTCACTTTTTAACTGATCCCCTGTTTTGCCATAGGCCTCGATCAGGGTCTCTTCATCCCCTCCGAATTGCTGCAACACCATATTGAACCGCTGGTCTGTTTGAATGATCACTTCTGCTTCCGAAACAACTACCGAATCTATTTCAGATTTGGCCATCATCAATTTATTGATCAACAGGGATTCGAAAATCTGGCAGCGATTGGGTGTTTCCATCCCCTGCTGGGTCTGGGAAACAGCCTCCAAATAGGCTTTTTGCAGGTCCGATTCCAAAATGATATAATTGTCCACTTTGGCGATGATTTTATCCAGTACCTGCCCGCTGGGTTTTTCTTCAGGTGTTTCCGGTTCCGCAGTGGTTGCCGGGCTGTCCGAATCCTGGGCTATGGCGAAGTGCTGACACAAAAGGCCAAAAATCAAAAAGAGGCTAATCTTTCTTCCCCATTCAATCATATATGGTAAATTCATTGTTTTCAAGTGCATCGTTGTAAATATCTCTTTTTAATTTTTCTGCAATTTCCACTCTCCTTTTGTTAACGATAATCTTGGAGATTTCGTCTCTGACAAACTCCAGAGGTGGTACCTGATCCCGTAAACGGTATTCCAATATTTTGAAATAGTAGGAATACGTTTCATCATCCACGCTGATCAATTTTTCATTCCTGAGCAACTGAACCTGGTTGTTGTTTTGGGTAAGTGGGGTATTGATGATAATGTCATCAAATTTTATCCAAGTAGAATCCTCGATAAAGTAGTTGTTCGCATAACGAATAGCAAAGTCTTTTAGTTCTTCCTTTTGCCCTTCCTGATTGCTGTTCAGCAGGCGCTCCAATTGTCTTTTCTGTGGGAGTGATTTTTCGAGTTTGATGAAATTGGTTCGCACAATGATTTCTTTCAAGGCGAAATTTTCTTTGTTGGCCTCGTAATACCCTTGTATTTCGGGCTGGGTTACTTCCCTGTCCAGGGTTTTTTCCACAAAATTTTTCTCGTATTCATAGGCAATCAGCGCATATCGGTAATCCAATAGTTTCCGGTTGATTTCTGCTTCATTCAGCGTCAGATTTTGAGATGCCTCCTTGATCATCAATTGTTTTTTGACCCAACTTTGGATGTACCTGCCTACCAATTCAGCAGAATCAAGCGTGGTAGTCATATCTTTGCTGATATGGTCTATGTCAGCAAGGTATAGATTGGCTGTCCCCACGGATGCGACAATGGGGTTGTCCGGATCCTCTTCCTCAGTTTTGATGCTGAACAAATCACAAGAAGCCATAAAAATCAAACTGCAAAGGGCTATTAAGGCTTTATTTTTCAAGGGACCGGTATATTTTATCTTTTTCATCCTCATTGATTTGGATGGTATATTTTTCTTTTAAGCGTGTAAGTAGCTCGTTTTCCAGGTATTGCTGGTAATCCTGAATCAATTTACCCCTGGTTTCTTCAAATTTCTTGGGAGCAGAAGGAATGGTCTCCCCCAATAGAATCAGGATACTTTCTCCGTTCCGCTTGATCTGGTGAAAAGATTGTTTCACATCCAGTGAAGCCAACAGTTCGTTTTTTTGGATTTCAAATTCCTTTTGCTCAAAGGTAAACAACAATGGGTCATCCTGAAGGAATTTTTCTTTCAATGTTGTTTCCAATCCGGGATCATAGCTCCTGGCCGAAAGCCAATGACTGACCTCCGAAAGGTTTTTGTCCGCCTTAGCTTTGAGTATCAAGGCGGGAATACGTTCTTCCCACAGATAGTTATGCTTGTTTTCCCGGAAATATTCCTGTTGACCAGTGGTATCCTCCACTGCTTCTTGCCAAACCTCCCGGTTCATCAATTCAAAAAGCAACATGCCATTTTTGTACTCGTTGATCAATTGCCGGTATTCGGGATTGTGGGCATAGAGGTACTCCTCTTCCCAGCCTGCCAACAAATCCTGTAAATAATTGGTGTAAATTTCCTCAAAAGTCGATTTCAAAGGAACAGTGGTATCTGAGAAGTTTGATTGCAGATAAGAGATAAAATGCTGGAGTCCGGCCGTTTTCCAGCCAGAACGGATCAAAAAATCGCTGCTCCATTCCGGCTCGGATAGTTTGTTGAAAAGATCATTTACAGGGTCTTTCTGAAAGGCAACAAACACCTGCTCAAGTTCAGTCAGAAGGGTTTCATTTTCCGCAACATGCAAAAGGTCTTTTTGCAGGTCAAGGACCCTGGTCCGGATCATCTCTGATTTACTGTCCCGTAGAATCCTTGACCGGATCATAGGCTTTACTTCCTCAAACGGGGGAACGGGTCGGTTGCCTTCCAGACGGATGAGGTGGTACCCGTATTCTGTTTTAACGGGACGGCTGAAATCTCCTTCCTTTTCCAAAGAAAAGGCTGCTTTTTCAAACTCAGGAACAATAGCACCCACGCCAAACCAGGGGATCAGCCCTTGTTCAGACTTACTGCCCTGATCTTCTGAATAGGTTGCCACCAGATCGGGCCATTGTTCCGGATCAGCCTGTAAGGTGTGGTACAATTCGGTAATTTTTTTCTCTGCCAGGTTTTCACTTTCCGCTTGATCAGCTTCCGTACGGATCAACAGGTGGGAAACCCTGATTTGCCCTGGATTTCTATTCCGCTCTTCCAGCCGGATCACGTGATAGCCGAAATCGGACAAAACAGGATCTGAAATTTCACCGACAGAAAGGTTAAAGGCCGCTTCCTCAAATGGCAAAACCATCTGCAGGGCAGTAAAATAACCCAAATTGCCTTTGTTGCTCTGTGCTGAAGGGTCCTCTGAATATTCCATGGCCAATTGGCTGAAATCTGCGCCATTCTCCGCATCGGCTTTTAGTTTTTGAGCCATCCTGAAAACAGCAAGAGAATCCTCCTTACTGGCATTGGGCGGGAATTGCAGCAAGATGTGACTGGCTTTCACCACTTCCTGCATGCGCTCATATACCTTTCGCATTTCACCCTCCTCCAGCCTGTTTTCCTGGAGGTAGGGCTTGATGATATCGTCCTTGAAAGAGGTAAATTCATCACGGAATTCCGGTGATTTGTCCAGCCCCAGATCCATGGCATATTTGACTTTGAGCTTATAATTGACAAACAGCTCAAAATTTTCATCAAAATCCGCTCTGGAAAGTGGTGCTTCAGACCTTTGGCGGTTTTTATTCAATATGTATAAAAACTCTTCCTCATCCGAGCTTGCATCACCTATTTTAAGGAGGTAGTCGCTCTGGGATGGATTTTCCATGCCTTGATCAGCAACCTGAACTGCGCTTGCAGATAAAATTCCTATAAAAAGGAAATATATATGCTTCAAATTCATAGGACAATTAATAGAAATTAGGCTGCAATGTTACGAATTTTACCCCACAATACAGGAAGAAGCTGTGGATAAGTAAAGGGATTTAACATTTATTTGGATTTCAGCCTTTTGATCAGGCGACAGGTATTGAAGGAAGGATCTGTTTCAAATTCGATTTTATCCATGATTTTTCTGACCAGAAGCAAGCCCAGACCACCTTTCCGCTTTTCCTTGATCACCGCATTGATTTCAGGTGACTTGTACTCAATAATGTTGAAGGCTTTTCCCGAATCCCTGATTTCAAAAATGATCGTATCCTGATTGATATGCACTTCCAGTTCTATATGATTGAGAGGATTACAATCATGAGAATGAATGATCAGGTTAGCACAGACTTCTTCCACTGCCAATATCAATTGATTCTGGGTGATTTCATTCAAACCACTGGCTGATAATATTCCGGATAAAAAGACCCTCAGTTCCGCCAATCGGCTTTTCTCACAGTATAGCTTCAATTCATGCTTCATAAAGCGCTTGTTCGGCTTCCTCTCTGGTATTTTTGATACTAATCAATTGGTCAAGTCCAAGTATATGGAACACATTCAATATTTTTTCATTCAGTCCGAAAATTACAAACGTCACCTGTTTTTCATTGAAATCTTCCAGATAGGACATGAAAACCCCCAGGCCGGCGGAAGAAATATACTCCAGCTCACTGCCATCCAACAGAATTTTGTGTGCATTATCTGCAATTGCCTCTTGAATCACCTCGTCCAATTCCACAGAATTACTCGCATCCACCTCTCCATTCAATGCAATTACCAGATGATCTCGCTCAGACGCTTTATTAATCGACAACATACCCAGTTATACGCTTTATTTTTTTTTAAGTTCATGCTTTAAATTTGATCACCAACAATGAATAGTCATCATCTGGAAGGGTTTCCTTACCCACAAAGGAATAAACCTCTTCGATAATTTTTATACGGATCTCATGTGCCGGCAATTCATAAATGGAGCTCAGGAGTATCCGTAGATTTTCATAACCAAACTCTTCACCATTTTTATTTTTGGCTTCCACAATCCCATCTGTGTACATGACCATTACATCTCCGGGATGGTAGACCAAAGTCCCCTCTTCCAGGTATTGATCAAAGGTATCGTTTCTGACGATACCCAATCCCATTCCCTTGATATCCAAAAACCTACAGGTATTTTTCTCTTTGTCAAAATACAGTGTGGGACAATGTCCGGCCCGGGCAAAGTGGATTGTTTTTTCTTTGGTATTGACCGTGTAATACGTGGTAGTGATAAAATTGTTTTTTTCAAGACAACGGCTCAGGGCACTGTTGGCTTTGGATAAAAAAACCTTGGGACTGAAGTTCAACTGCACCAGGCTATGGAATACCCCCTTCATCTGCGACATGTTGAATGCCGCTGAGGTGCCTTTGCCTGAAACATCCCCAATGATCAAGGCAAAATTATCCTGGTCAAACCTGAAAGTTTCGTAATAGTCCCCACCTACTTCATCCGCCGCCGCAGAGAAACCGTCGATTTCAAAGCATCTATTATGGTGCAAGGCGGAAGGCAACAAACTTCTTTGTACGCGCTGGGCGATTTCAAGCTCCTCACGATACCTTTCGTTTTTGATGGCCTCATTGAGCAGGCGGTAATTCTCAATGGATATGGAGGTCTGGCCAACAAATGTGGAAATGATATTGATCATTTCCTTATTGAACCCATCCTTTACCTCTTTGAGCAAAAACATATCACCCAAAATCTTTTTATTGGCCCTGACAGGCATGATCAGAACGGATTGGTAAATTTCATGGGATATTTTCCCATATAAATACTCGATTCTGGCATCTGTCTGACTTTTTAGATATGCGGAAAAAGGCTCTGTTTTTTTCAGCAGGTCCATGATTTCCTGTCTTTCTCCATTGCTGATAAATTTCTGGTAAAGTACCGTCCCAGTCCTGCGGTCTTCCTCATCTGCATGTAATTCCAGCCAGGCCGCATCCACATAGGCAGCACTCATGCAGCTGTCCATTAATATGTCCAAAACCTGATCCTCATTTTCACCAGGCTGTATGGACTGACTCAATTTTTGGAAACTAATAGCCTCAGTCAACTTTTGTTCGAAAACCGAGGAGGTGGGTAGGTTAAATAAAGTGACCAAAAAGCTGAATACCGCATAAATCAGCACAAAAGCAAAAAGTCCAAGTAAAAATAGGTTTTCGCTCAGGTTGACAAAATGGACGTTCTTCTGGGTATAGGAAACCAACTGAACCAAAAGGTAAACCGTAGAGAATACAATAATGGCAAGAAACAAAATAGACTTCCATTTCTCCCTGAAGGTCAGGTAGGGTATCCATTTAAGGTTTACCGATAAAATGACGCCGTAAATAATGAGAAAAATCAAACCAAACATAAAGCCATAGTTGAAGCTTTCCTGATTGATCAGCACGAAAAACATACTGATCAACAAAATCACTTCATAGGCCTGCCATTGCTGTACGACCGCTTTGTTTTTTTGGTAAAGAATCAGGTGTTTCCAAAGTAATGCCGTAGAAATAAGAAAGATCGCTGTCAGGGCAAAATTTACATGATAGAAGAAATTCCTTAATAGGGGGTCATCCGAAAGCCGTGTATCCTGAAGAATGTAGTAAAAGTAAATGATGAGAAATGAGGTACCTGTAGCAATCAAACCGGTAGAGGCTGCCCTCCATATCAGGTTGAGAAAATTGCTGTTTTCCTTTTTATTGATGGAATTATTGAAGAAGAGATAAAGTAAAATAAAAAAAATAATCTCCAGAATCCAGGTGATTTCCCTTTTGATCACTCCCTCCATCTGGTTGATTTCACCAAAAATCCTTACCAGGTCCACAAATAACAAAGCAAACCATGACATGATGGTCAGCAGGATATAAATTTTGCTCCGTGCTATGTTGGGTGGTTTTACCATAGAAAATCCTACAATAATAAAAATAGAATGGCAGAATTCATTGAACCATTCAAAAAAGAATGGAATACATAAGATTTTAATCACAAAAAACCCATGCCCGAAAGGGATATTTAGTCGATTTTAATCCTTTTAAACAAATAACGGATCAAATTTTTTAATTTCGGTTTTTGAAATTTTATATCACTACTATGAAGACAGTATTAAGGGGTTTTTTGATTTTCATTTGGGGGATAAGCCTGGTGGTCGAAGGATATGGGCAGGCGGATGTTTACCTTAGGGTCAATCAGTTGGGCTATTTGGCCAATGATGAAAAAGAAGCCCTGATTTTCAGCCATTCACCTGTTCGGGAGCCAGTGCAGCTCATTCGATCAGCTGATGATGAGGTCATCATGGCATTTAAACCAGAAAGAAGAAAAACAGCTAACTGGGGTAATTTTGATTTTTATTATACCCTCAATTTTACATCTTTCACCAGTCCGGGGGAATATTACCTGCAAACCAAAAAATCCCTCCGACAATCTGCTTCATTTAAAATTGGTCCTGAGGCTTATGCTCATCATCAGGAAACCTTACTGACTTTTATGCGGCAGCAACGCTGCGGATACAATCCCGTACTGGACATGGTCTGTCATGAAAAAGATGGGCGCAGTTTTTACGGTCCCATGCCTGACAGTACCTATGTGGACCTCAGTGGTGGCTGGCATGATGCCGGAGATCAACTCAAATACCTGATTACCGGGAGTTATGCTACTGCCCATATGTTAATGGCATTTGACTTGTACCCCGAAAAGTTTGCCGATGCCTACAATGCATTGGGGCAGGCCGGCAGCAATGGTATTCCGGATGTGCTGGATGAAGCAAAGTGGGGCCTGGATTGGATCCATAAAATGCATGCTGGTCCTGATCTGCTTTTTCACCAGGTAGCAGACGACCGGGACCACAGGGGATTTAAAATACCCAATCAGGATAATTCAGATTATGGCTGGGGAGAAAACAGCTACCGGGCAACTTACCTGGCCACAGGAAAACCACAGGGACTGGGCAAATACAAGAGTCAGGCAACAGGTCTGGCCAACCTGGCAGGAAGGAGTGCTGCGGCCATGGCCCTTGCCGCCAGGATATGGGAGAAGCACCTGAATGATCCCTTATATGCTGCAAAATGCAGGAAAGCAGCCATTTCACTTTACAGGCTGGGTAGGGAGCACGAAGGATACCAGCAAGGAAATTCCTATGGAGCTCCCTACCGGTACAATGAAGAGACCTGGGCAGACGACATGGAATGGGGCGCAGCGGAGCTTTTCGCCTTAACCGGTGAAAACGCCTACCTGGAACAAGCCAAAGCGTATGCTTTAATGAGCAGCAACGAAGATGCATGGACCGTGAGAGATACGGCAGCCCATTATCAACTTTATCCGTTTATCAATATGGGTCATTTTGCCCTTCACCGCCATGTAGAGGCAGATTTTAAACAAATCCTTGAAGGATACTACCAGGCAGGAATCGATTATACGCTGAAAAGGGCCACCCAAAACCCCTTCCATATCGGAGTGCCCTTTATCTGGTGCTCCAATAACCTGCTCACCAGTCTGATCACGCAGGCAATCCTTTATGAAAAAATGAGTGGTGACAGCCAATACCATCATTTTTTGACTACCCAGCGGGACTGGTTGTTTGGCAGAAACCCATGGGGGACTTCCATGTTTACCGGAATGCCTGATAAGGGAGAGACTCCCGATGATGTACATACCAGCGTTTATGTGATGCTGGGGCTCGAAGTACCGGGAGGGCTGGTAGATGGCCCCATTTACAGAAGCATCCACGACAGCCTGCTTGGCCTCACTTTAAATGATCCGGATGAATTTGCCCATTTGCAAAATAATCATGTCGTGTACCAGGATGATGTAGGGGATTACAGCACCAATGAACCCACCATGGACGGTACAGCCGGTGCCATCTTGATGATGGCCCATTTCGGAAGGGAAGCCAGTCAGAAAGCGACAGCAATAAAGCAGGATTGAAAGGGCTTTTTAACGCCATACCCTTTTTTCATTGGTTCCGGTTGATTGACTCCCTGATAAAAGAAAGCTGATGGTGGATATCCCTCCAGGAAAAGGGAAGTATGGCCTGAGAATGGGCAAGCGCATCCCTAAGCTTCCCGATATTCCTTACGGTGTCGTCATATTGTTGCCTGTTTGCCGCAGGAAGAAACCTTTTGTAGCGCTGCTTCTTGGAGAAAATGCTGCCCAGATCTGCCAATTGAAGACATTGGATAAGGTCTATTTCTTCATTTCGGGAAGTTTTAAGTTCAAAAAGTTCTCTCGCAGCCTGAATCCGCTTTTGAGACAGGCTTTGTTCCCAATCGGGCACTTCCAGCTTTACCAAATCCCTGAGGTAGGTCTCCCAAACACTGATAAAACCAATCATGGCCAATCGCATTGGGATTTTATCCAGGTCACTTTGGGTAACAATATGGCTGATCTGCTTGCCCTCTCTCAGAAAAAACCTTCTTTGAAAAGCCAATTTGTCAAAAGCTGTTAGTAATGGGGTTTCTGCAGGCATGATATCAGCCTCATCCATAGGCGAAGGTTCATCGGATCCTTTGTCATATTTGAGCAATCCAAAAGGTGTACCAATGGCCGCAGTTTGAAAATTCCTTTTTTTCATTTCATCCTGATAATCATTCCTGGAAAAAACCATTAATTTTTCTCCAATGCTGGCAACAGGAATGAAGGTATCAAACAGCCGGAATAGAATTTCGTGCTTGTTTTGAGTCATATCGATCCTTGGGGGAAAGTAATAAATGATTTTCTAATAAACCGGATGTGGTTCCTTAATGTAATAGGAATCGGTGAAAATAAAAATCAGGAACCCTATCAAACTTGATGGACCGATGCTTTGAAAAGTTGTGCCAAAGCTCAAAACAGGATTTTATGGTTTCCGGCCTGTAACAATTATATTTGTCGCTCAAATGTAAACTTTTAAAAATGCTTCAGGAAAATCAGCCGAAAGTCAACTCAAATGTCCTTGATTTGGCCAAAATTTTATGGGATTACCACCAACTCAACCATACCCTTCAGCCCTCAGATGCCATTTTTGTTTTGGGAAGTCATGATACCAGAGTGGCCGAAAGGGGGGCAGTATTGTGGCTGGAAGGCATGGCGAAGTACCTTATTTTATCCGGAGGTTTGGGCAACTTTACTCAGGGCATTTGGGATGAACCTGAGGCCGATAAGTTTGCCAGAATAGCCATGGAAATGGGTGTCCCCGAAAAGGCAATATTGGTAGAAAACCAATCCACCAACACGGGTGAGAATATCCGGTTTACCCAGCATCTCCTTGAAAAGAAAGGATTGGATTTCCGGGAGTTTATAGTAGTACAAAAACCCTATATGGAAAGGCGATCCTATGCTACTTTCAAAAAGCATTGGCCGGAAAAGACCCTTTGGGTCACCAGTCCCCGCATTTCATTTGAAGCCTACCCCAACGAGGAGATATCCATGCCCATTGTGATCCAGTCCATGGTGGGTGATTTGCAAAGGATAAAAGAATACCCCAAAAAAGGCTTTCAGATCCATCAGGATATTCCGGATGAGGTATGGGCTGCTTTTGAACATTTGGTTGCCTTGGGCTTTGACCAGCACCTGATTGGATAAAGCTATTTTCCCAAGGCCTTCTTATACACCGATAAAGCCCTTTCTCTGGCCATTTTATGATCTACCATGGGTTTTGGATAATCATCAGTGCCATATTCAGGCACCCATTTTTTGACATATTTTTGTTCTTTGTCAAATTTTTCCAACTGAGATTCGGGATTGAAAATACGGAAATAGGGCTGAGCATCCGTACCGGTACCGGCCGCCCATTGCCAACCACCATTGTTGGAAGACAATTCAAAATCCAGTAGCTTTCTGGCAAAATAAGCTTCTCCCCAGCGCCAGTCTATCAAAAGATGCTTGGTCAAAAAACTGGCGGTAACCATCCTCACCCTGTTGTGCATATAGCCCGAATGGTTGAGTTCCCTCATCCCTGCATCCACCATGGGATAACCGGTTTTGCCCCGGCACCATAGGTCAAATTCCTTTTCATTATTCCGCCAGGGTATCTGGTCGTATTGGGATTTGAACGCCTTGTCCACCACCTGCGGATTATGGTACAGGATCATCATGTAGAATTCCCTCCAAATCAGTTCATTCAAGTAAACTTCATTTAGCCTTGCGGCTTCCACAACCAGCTTTCGGATACTGATGGTGCCAAATCGCAAATGGATACCCAGGCGGCTGGTTCCATCCAGAGAGGGGAAATTTCTGGTTTTATCGTATTTTTTAATCAGGGGTTTGTTGATATCCAGAGGCGGAATTTTAATATCGCTTTTTTCAAAACCAATATCTTCGAGAGCAGGAAGAGGCAGCGGTTTTGTCTGGTAAAAACTGTTCTTCCGCCCATCCAGGCTTACAGGTTCTATTTTTGCGGCCTTGAATTTTTTCAGCCAAACCCTGCTGTAAGGCGTGAACACCTTATAAAAATCTCCCTTTTCTGTGGTAATTTCCTCCTTTTCATGGATGACCTGATCTTTGAAATCGTAAAAAGGGATATTTTTCTCCTTCAGAAATGATTCCACCTCCCGGTCCCTTTTCCGGGCGTAAGGCTCATAGTCCCTGTTGGTATACACGTTTTTGATCTCGTATTCCCCGATAAGGGATTGGAAAACCTCCAGGGGACTGCCCTTCCTGACCAGCAGCGAACTGCTGTAGCTTTTGAGTGCCTCATGCAGTTTTTGGACCTGATCGTGAATAAACTGCACCCGGGCATCAGTCTTTTCCTCGAGTTTATCAAGAATTTCACTGTCAAAAATAAAAAGGGGCAAAACATTTTCCTCGTTTTCATAGGCATAGTACAGGCCCATGTTGTCCTCCAGTCTGAGGTCTCTTCTAAACCAAAAAAGGGTTATTTTTTCCATAGGGTATTAAGTGGCCTGGACTGGTTATTGTTTATTTTTCGACTGGTTTTTCCTGTTCCAATATCCGGATTCCAGATGGCTCTTCGATAGGGTCAGGCTTAAATAGCTCCGGGGCTACTTCGTCCAGGTTGATGTTAAAATCTCTGCGTAAATATTCGTCCGAATCATTCATTGGAAGTGATCGTTTCCGGCTGAAATTTTGAAAAAGTTCCTTCAAAGAGCTGAAAAGCAAGTTTTGGGATACCGAAACGCCGTAGGTATTAGGGACCCGGTTATTGATACCGAAGGCGGTCAGGGTATTGAAATTGTTGCGGTTATACACCCGGACCCGGTACCTGCCGTCCTCGGTAAGCAGGTATTCGGCCTGCCAGTCTCCTGCAATGGTATTTAAGTCTGCATTTCCCTGCAAGTCCGTAAAACCTCCATCTCTGGTTACCCTAAGCCTGCCGTCAAAAAAAGTGTAAGCAATGCTGAGCTGAAAGGTTTCCAGGGCAGTTTCATCCAGTCCCAGCAAATCGAAATCTATTTCCAGGTTTTCATCTACCTGTGCAATCAGGTTGTTGAGTTGGGAAGAAATCAACTGGCTGAGATTGGAAAAGCCAATACCGGCCCCGCTAAACTGCCCCTCGGGCGAAAACCTCCGCAGCATGATCAGGGAGAATACCTGCCTGTTTTTTTCCTGTTCATCGTTGGCTATCCTATTGCTGAAAGCTGAAATGGTGGTTTGTATTTCACTGTCTTCGGGAAATTCTGAAAAATCAAAATCAAAAGAAATATCGGGAGATAACAGAGGCCCATCCAGGTCCATGATTACTTTGACAGGAAAGCGGCGCTTCAATTGGTTGTTTTCAAACTGTCCATTGGTGGAATTGGCTTGCAGAGAAGCCAGGGAAACATTTTCCTGGTATACGGCAGAAATGTCCATTACCCCTTCATAGGGATCGCCATACCAATTGATAATTCCTCCGGGTTCGATCAGGAATTTTTTGTTAATTACATTGTACAGCGAAAAATTGTACAGGGCATCCACTATTTCAAAGTTGCCAACCATGTTGAAATTGCCCTGCGTGTCAATATTAAGGTTCAACACCCCCCTTCCCCTACCCTGAATGTTTTCTCCAGTTTTTGGATCAATCTGTATCTCCACATAGGCATCAGGTGTTATGTCCAGGTTTAGGTTCATCCTCAGGTTATTGATGGACAGCTTCTCCACCCCTTCTTCAAATTCTATGGTTTGGACCGTGTCCCGTACATTGATGATGTTGATGAAATCTTCCTGGGCCTGACCGTTGCTGTCTCCTATGGGGATGTAAACCCTGGTATTGGGCTGGGAAGTGGCATTTGCCGTAAGGTCCAGGTTGTTGGCCGCACCAAAAACGTTGATATCCCCGGTGGCAAAGGCCGTTCCGAAAAACAAATCGTTATCGGCTGCGCTGGTGTTCATCACCTGAAAATTATTGATATTGGCGGATAGGTCTAAAACCAGGTTGTCGAAATTGTCATGGGTGATTCCCCCCCTCAACCTTGCGGTATTGTTATTGATATCCTTGAGTTCAAGCCCCCGGAAACTGATGTTATCGGGTTCGAAGATTACATTTCCATCTACCTTATAGGTGGTATTCAGGTAGTTAAAGCGGAAGGTAGCGTTTTCCAGTTTTCCCAAACCCTCCACAATGGGACGGGTGATACTTCCCCTAATGCCCAGATTGCCGTTTAGGTTACCATCAATATTGCTTAAGTAGTTGGAAATAAAGGGTTCCAACACAGAGAGGTTGGCATTTTCAAAATTGGCATTGAGGGCCATGTCTTTATTTTCGGAGGCCAGATTTCCACTGATTTCGATTACTTTTTTCCCTTCCCGGAAATTTTCCAGGGAGAGATTGATGGCCTGGTCTGCAAAAAAAGCACTGGCGGTAATATCTCCGACCAGAAAATTGTTGATGCGGATGCCATCCACATTCAGCTTGCCATCCATGCCCTCTTTGTTCCAGCCTTCAGTCAGCCCAATCCTCCCATTGGCTATTCCTTCAAATTCCCTGTTGCCAAAAGAGTTCAAAAAATCCAGGTTCAATTCATGGATATTGATTTCCATCTGATCCCCGGGATCCAGATTGATTTTCCCATCTGCTGAAATATACTGGTTTTCATGAAAAATTTTCAAATTGTCAAACACCGTTTCACCTGCAGACACACTGATGCTGTTACCGGCCTCAAATTGCCAGTAATCCTCCAGCAATTTGATTTCCGAAGGGGAGAATTCAATGGTGGTAGTGGCTTTGGAGAGATTGATGCCCGCTCCAATATCCAGGTAGCTTTCTGTAAGCAATTGATCCAGATAGAAAGAGACGTTCAGGCGGGACTGATCCCAAATCGTCTCCATGGATAAATTGTCGAAATTTAACCCGGAGGCCAGTTGAATTTCCCTGGACAGCACATAAAAAGAGGCCAGTACTTCAGCGCTGTTTTTGTATTTGGCGGTATTGAGGTCAATGTTATTGTCGATGAAATAATTGCCATTGTAAAAAATGGTATCTATACCTGTAAAGAAGTTAAATACGGTATTTTGATCCGTTTGGTAAAAAGCGCCTTCTACGGATGTATTGCTTGAAATAAACAACCGGGGGTCTATAAGGTTCAGTATGGGGTTGGGATCCCTGAGGTCCAGGCTGATGTCAATCTCGTAGGGATCGCCATCCCCGGGGGAATTGGCTATTGGTCCGCTGTAGTCATTGGTAAGAATGGCATAATATTCCTCCCAAAGCTTCTCCAAATCCTGCCCGAGTTGCTGAACCTTAAAATTACCACTGATCCCGGCCACCAGTAGATCAGAATTGAGGGAAATCACCCTGGAATCCTCCGTAAATAAGGATTGAAAGAGAAAGTAGTCCAGAAAAAGGTCCCTTCCATCATAGCTGATCAGGATGTCCCTGAAGCGGGAGACGCCCTCTATATTGTCCCAATGTATGCCCTTGGTGTCCAATTCGAAATTTCCACTGAGGAAAATGTCTTTTTCCGTAAGATTGATATTGTTCAGAAAAGCCGTATCCAGCTTCATGACAAGATTGGCGGAATCCTTGTTGTTTCTCAGGTCCAGAGTACCATCCACTTCCATCACCAGGTTGGGGTCTTTTATGGTAAGCTGCCCCTGAAACAAGTCTTTGCCATAGGTGGCTTTGGTGTCTATATTTGTATATTCGTACTGGTTAATACCTATTTTGCTGATATGGGCATCCAGAGCAATAAGTGCCTCATCCACCGTAAGCCCCGTACCTTTGATATCTCCCTTAAAACTTGCTTTTTGGAAGTTTTCAGATTCCTCAGTCAAAACTCCCAGGTCAAAGTTTTTGGCCTCAATTTGTCCCTCATAGGTAGGTACGTCATCTTTTTTAAGATAATTCAGGTTTCCATTTAGGGACCCAATGGCTGTTCTGAACTCCCCCTTTGCCCTAAAGTCACTCAGATAACCGTCAAAATCTGAGTCAAAGCGGATGATCCCGAATTTGTCTATTTCCCTTCTCGCTTCTGCGGAAATATAAGGGTAAAGGTCCTCAGGCTGAAGGGTGGAGTTCATCAGCGAAAGGTTGAAATATGTTTCTGCCACCTGAGGCAGGCCTTCAATATTGAATTTCCCGAACAAAGCACTTCTTTCCCCAAACCTGAGTAGCAGCTCTTCGGAAAAAATGGAGTTTACTTTTCCAATGATCTGTCCGCTGAGGTACAATCTGTCGTCTATGGGAGGGATGTTCTCCGAAAAATAACCCAGGTCCCGTATATCCAAAATCGCCTCATCCAGCTGGGCAAGCAAGTCCACCTTCCGGTTAAAATCCCTGAGATCGGCTACATTTTCATAATCAAACCGCAGGTAATCTTTTATCTCTGTTTCATTGGACTTGAGGAAAAGGTATTTGAATTCCATTCCTGTACTGGAGTAGGTAAATTCTGTCTGAAGTTGTTGAAAGACCATCTCCGAATTGCTCTCCACTCCTCTCATATATTCCAGGTCAAAAGCCACCGTATCCCTTCGGACGTAAAAATCAGTAGCATTGGCCACCATGTCCCTGAATTGTAAATTTGCATAGTCAAATTTCAGGTCGATATCCGGTAAGTTATAATCGATTATGTCCAGGGAAGTCTGCTCGAAAGAGATATTTGAAATGTTAAAGGTTGATGGTCGAAGGGATTTTTCTTTGGGTTTAGGAAAAAAACCAGCCCTGAGCCTTTCCAAAAAGATGGAGATGTTCAATCCCTGCCCGTCTGTATGGGTCAGCAACCTCACGTTTCCATTTCTCAGGTTGATCACGTCCAATCCGGGTTGATCCTTATCCAGCAAGCCCTGTATCGAAAAGTCTATATAAACCTCATCCAGATCTATCATCAGGCTATCCTGAAGATCGTAAACGGTCACATCCCGGAGACTGATGGCATCCCACCACCTAAGGTTAACGCGACCTATATCCGTTACATAACCGGTATTGCTTGAAATTCTATTGGTGATAAAGCCCGCCAGGTAAGTCTGAACTCCCGGGATCTGCAGTAAGAGGGTAAGGGCCAGCAGAAACATCAGCAGGTAACGCAGGATCACAAACAGCCTTTTCAAGGCATTCAGTAAAATTTCCTTAACTTTCGGTTTATTTTCCAACAGGCACCAGATGAGTTGTAATATATTAGCTATAGAATCCTCTTGTGATGAAACGTCAGCAGCAGTGATTTCTGATGGCAAAATACTTAATAATATTGTCGCCACGCAATCCGTACATGAGAAATATGGCGGGGTGGTACCTGAATTGGCCTCCAGAGCCCACCAGCAGCACCTGATCCCGGTGGTCGCAGAGGCATTGAAATCATCGGGATTGGACAAAAGCTCCCTTTCTGCGGTGGCTTTCACCCGTGGACCGGGTTTGATGGGAGCCCTTTTGGTGGGAGGCTCCTTTGCCAAAGCCTTCGCCTATGCTTTGGACCTGCCTTTGATAGAGGTAAACCACATGGAGGCCCATGTCCTGGCCCACTTTATTGATACGCCCAGTCCGGCTTTTCCCTTTATCTGCCTAACGGTAAGTGGAGGACATACGCAGTTGGTTCTGGTAAAGAGTCACCTGGACATGGAATTGTTGGGAGAAACTTCGGATGATGCCGTGGGAGAGGCATTCGATAAAATAGCCAAGATCCTTGGGCTTCCCTATCCGGGAGGGCCTCATCTGGACAAATTGGCTGCCAATGGAAATCCGGAGGCCTTTACATTCCCGATTTCGGATATGAAGGGGCTGGCTTTTTCCTTTTCGGGAATTAAAACCGCCGTACTGTATTTTCTAAAGGATAATATCAAAGATGATCCTGAATTTATTGCCCATCACCTGGAAGACATCTGTGCATCGGTACAATATGCCCTGATCAGGATGTTGATGCAAAAATTGGTCAGGGCTAGCCGGGAACTCGGGATCAGGGAAGTAGCCATTGCTGGAGGGGTTTCGGCCAACTCCGGCTTGAGAACTGCGTTAAAAGAGGCAGCAAAAAATCAAAGCTGGAACGTTTACCTGCCCAGGTTGGAATATTGCACGGACAATGCAGCCATGGTGGCCATGGCTGCACATTACAAATACCAGGCAGGTCAATTTTGTGGATTGGATATCAGCCCTTTGGCAAAAATGAAAATTGGAAATCATGGCAAAAAATAATAAGTTCGACAAGATCATCAATATCAGGAACAAAAAGGCAAGTTTTGAATTTGAGTTTCTGGACAAATTCAAATCCGGGATAGTACTTCGGGGTACGGAGATAAAATCCATACGTGAAGGTAAGGTTTCCCTTACGGAGGCCTATTGTTATTTTAAGGGAGATGAGTTGTTTATCAAACAAATGCATATCGCACCCTATACCCTTGCTGCCCATTATAACCATGACCCCGTGCGGGAGCGAAAGCTGCTGCTGCAAAAGCATGAATTGAAAAAACTTCAAAATAAGTTTTCCGAAAAAGGCCTTTCCATTGTTCCTGTGCGTATATTTATCAATGACCGGGGGCTGGCTAAAATGGAAGTAGCCCTTGCTAAAGGCAAAAAAGTACATGATAAAAGGCAATCAATAAAGGAAAAAGATGCAAAACGGGACCTCCAACGAATGGCTTTCTGATCGGGCCTTTGGTATTTGCAGGCTATCCTTACTGAGCATTTACCGGGAACCTGTAGTTGGCTCAGGATTAACTTCCCAATTGCTTTTCGGGGAGCTGTATCAGGTGCTTCGCAAAACAAAAGACGGGCAATGGCTTTTTGTAGAAGGAGAGGCTCAGGCAGGTTCTGGCTGGATACTGGCTTCTCAGCACCATGACTTGACTGCCGGGTCCTATTCTTTTTTTATGCAGTCTCCCCTGCACATAACAACTGCTACCCTCAGTAGGGTTATCTGGGAAAAATCCATCGTCTATTTACTTCCCGGAAGCCAGCTTCACGCTGGAAACCAGGAGATATTTGACTGGGAAGCCTCCTTTTCTTTCGAAGGCAGCAGCAGGCCTTTTTCCAAAAAAGCTTGCAGAGAGGAGTTGGTAGAGACAGCCAAAGGTTTTTTGAATGCCCCCTATCTTTCCGGAGGAAGGAGTATTTTTGGCCTGTACGAAGGGAGTTGGCTGCATTTGATTTTTAAAATTTGTGGTTATATCGTTCCCAATTACCTTTCCCAGTTATTGACTGCCGGACGGGAGGTGGGGTTATCAGGGATACAGGCAGGGGATGTAGTAATATTCAGCAATGAACAAGGAATTCCATCCCGAGCCGGTTTATACACAGGCAGTGGGCAGTTGCTGGAAATCCATGGTAAAGTCAGATTCAGTCCTTTTGAACCTGAAAAATGGATAACAGGCAAAAACAAATCCAAACAGGTTCAGGTTCTTCATGTTAAAAATCTAATGGGATCATGAAGGAGTGGATGGAAAAAAAAGTGCTTGTGCTGAATTTGGATCATTCCCCTGTCGGCATCGTCAATGTGCAGAAGGCATTGGTACTTACCCTGCTGGAGAAAGCAGCTCCATTGGCCAATTTTGATTACCTGACGATACGGACGGTAGATAGAAATTTCGCTTATCCGGCAGTGATCCGCCTGCATGAGTACAAAAACATTCCTTATAAAGGAGTCATGTTAAACAGAAACAACCTGTACAAAAGGGACCAGCATGCCTGCCAGTATTGTGGTGCCGAGAAGAGCCTGACCCTGGATCATGTGGTACCCCGGTCCAAGGGAGGAAAGACAAGCTGGAAAAATCTGGTTACCGCCTGTCACCGCTGCAATACCCTGAAGGGGGACAAAACTCCGGAGCAGGCAGGCATGAAACTAAAAATACTGCCCTTCAGGCCGACGCTTGCTTACTTTTTAGCCGAATATGCAGAAAGACATGCCGAAGAATGGCTGCCATTTTTAGCAGCCAAAACAGTGGGATGAGCGGTCTGCTAATCCGGTAAAGAACTTGATTTTTTGTGGGTTAGGCATTTCTATTCCTAAAATATTTCGTAAATTTGCAGTCCGTTCGGGTGAACGGTTCTTCCTTAGGGAAGGTATTCTTCATAAAAACCTCAGCCAGACGACCCTAAGGCTGTTGAAAATCAGGGTTGTATCATTTAATATGTCAAATCAAAAAGATTTTAACTGGGAAAAATTTGAAACCAAGGGTTTTGGAGAAGGCTATACCAAGGCTGAAAGAGCCGAAATGGAAAAGCTGTATGACAAAACGCTTACGGAGATCACCGAAAAGGAGGTCATTACCGGTACGGTAGTGGGTATCAACGACAAGGACGTGATCATCAACATTGGTTTCAAATCCGATGGATTGGTTCCCTTGAACGAGTTCCGTGATGTTGAGGACCTGAAAATTGGCGACGAGGTGGAGCTTTTCATAGAAGAGCAGGAAAACTCATTGGGCCAATTGGTGCTTTCCCGTAAAAAGGCCAAAATGGTCAAAGCCTGGCAGACCATTGAGGAGGCCCTGGAGCAAGACAATGTCATTGAAGGATTGGTGAAGAGAAGGACCAAAGGTGGTCTGATTGTGGATATTTACGGGGTAGAAGCTTTCCTTCCGGGTTCGCAGATCGATGTGAAACCTATCCGGGATTTCGATATCTATGTAGGTAAGAAAATGGAAGTGAAAGTGGTGAAAATCAACCACGCCAACGATAACGTGGTCGTTTCTCACAAAGTATTGATCGAAAAAGATCTGGAAAAACAAAAAGCCGAAATCCTGAACAACCTGGAAAAAGGACAGGTATTGGAAGGTGTAATCAAGAACATGACCAATTTCGGTGTATTTATCGATTTGGGTGGTGTAGACGGACTTTTGCACATTACCGATATTTCCTGGGGCAGGATCAACCATCCCGAAGAAGTGCTTAACCTGGACGATAAGGTGCAGATTGTGGTATTGGATTTCGATGATGACAAGAAACGGATTTCTCTGGGCATGAAGCAGCTGACTGCTCATCCATGGGATTCACTTTCTGCCAGCCTTGAAGTGGGATCCAAAGTCAAAGGAAAAATTGTCAATGTGGCCGATTATGGCGCATTCCTTGAATTGGCTCCAGGTGTAGAGGGACTGATTCACGTATCAGAGATGTCCTGGTCTCAGCACCTGAGAAATCCCGCCGACTTTGTGAAAGTGGGCGACGAAATCGATGCAGTGGTATTGACCCTGGACAAAGACGAAAGGAAAATGTCTTTGGGCATCAAGCAACTGACCGAAGATCCATGGACCAAGTCCGAAATGGGTACCAAGTATGCCATAGGCACCAAGCACAAGGGAATCGTCAGAAACCTGACCAACTTTGGCTTGTTCCTGGAACTGGAAGAAGGTATCGATGGTCTGGTACACGTATCCGACCTGTCCTGGACCAAAAAGATCAAGCATCCTTCCGAGTTTGTAAAAGTAGGCGACGAACTGGATGTTATCGTCCTGGAACTGGATCTGGATAGCAGGAGACTGGCATTGGGCCACAAGCAATTGGAGGAAAACCCCTGGGATACCTTCGAAAGTGTGTTTCCGATCGGATCTACGCACAAATGTTCTATCATTTCCAAAAATGACAAAGGAGCAGTATTGGAGCTTCCCTATGGTCTGGAGGGATTTGTTACCGCCAAAAACCTGGAGAAGGAAGACGGAACACAGGCTGAGGCAGGAGAAAGCCTTGATTTCAGGGTAATCGAATTTTCCAAAGAGGACAAGCGCATTGTGCTTTCGCACACAGCTACCTTCAAAGAGGAAGCCATGCCTAAAGCTGCTGCCAAGAAAACCGCAGCTCCTGGTACCAAGAAGAAAGCTTCCGGATCGGATAGCAGTGCCGGAGGAGAGAAGTCTACCTTGGGTGATTTAGATGCCTTGACGGCTCTGAAGGAAAAAATGGACCAGTCCAAAAAATAAAAGAAAATAGATTTTATAATGAAAAGCGCTTTCCGGTTTCGGTTAGCGCTTTTTTTTTACCATCTAAGGAATAAAAAAAATGTTAGGATGGGTTTTTTGCTGGAGTCAGCTACTTATTAAATGGTTTGCATAAAGCAGGTGGATCAGGGTTAAATAGGCTACCGTGCAAAAGGATAAGGTCAACCAGGTTTTGGTTTTGTTTGGTTATGAACTCGGTCCGGTGCCAATAAACCGCAATAAACTGATCCATGAGAAAGGCTAAAGTATTTATGCACAACGATTGGGCAGGTATCCTGCAAGAAGATGAGGAAGGATATCATTTTCAATACAGGGATGTTTATCTGAAAAAAGAAACTAACACGCAGGGATTTTGAAGCAGCTATGGGGAGGTTTGAAATCGATCAGAAAGCATTCGATAACATTTTCCAACGTTTAAAAAAAGCGATTCCTAAATGGCATGAGTTTGTGGAAATAAGCTTTCTTCCGGATGAAATGAAGGAAGCCTATCAAGTAATGATTGATAAAAAAGCCAAACAAATAGGAGTATTTCAGCCCATGCCTAAATCTGATTCGGAATACGGTATTTTTTGACGGAAACCAGGTTGTGACATCAGCTTCAAAAAATACTGAAAATCAGGACAATCCTGTTTTAATCTATTCCAACCTAGAATTCAATACTAAAACCAATACCCAATGAAAACCAACTATTTGATCGTATACCGCGCCTGTTTTTGCTTTCTTTTGATCATAACTATGAGTTGTAATTCAAACAAATCCGGCAAGGATGGACAACAGGTGGTTTTCCCTACCGATTTAACGGTAATTGAGCCAAGCGATTCCGTTCAATTTGATACCAGTTGGTTTGACAGTAAATACAAGGTGGCAGTATATATGAATAAAGTTGGCCGTTCCATAACAACCCTGGACTGGCAACCTTCGATATCAAACAACAAGGAGGTGGCCTTCCTTTTCTATATCTCAGAAAAAGACCCTTCCAAATTGATCCGGCAATTGAAAGAGAACAATTTTTCGCACCCTGTAATTCACGACCCGAATAAGGAATTTTATAAAGCGAACGGTATCGGGGAGGTATCCTTTATTTCGTTTTTGCTAAAAGATGATCGCAAAGTAGAAATGGGAAATCCCTCGTTCCCCAACTTTCAAGAGAGACTTGAGGCTTTGACCAAAGAATAATGGGGTAAACCAAACGGTTAATCCATTAGCAAACCGGACTCGTTTTGTTGGTAAACCGACTGTCGGAGAAATAAATGGTGTGAAAGAGAAATTTTTTGCTCGAATAGTTTACAGAAATTTATATATTTCAAATAAACATTTCATAGCTACACAGGCTCCAGGCCCGTTTGTGACAAGCCAATTGAATCATTTTAATTTACTGGAATTTAGTATTGGAACCAGTTAATCCTTCTTTTGAATTATACCAATATGGGTCCAATTCGTAGATAACTCATTTTCCTCATAACAGCAATGCAGTTGCCACAAATGCGGATTTGTTGGACTGTGAACGGGAAATTCTTGGTAATTTTTCACCTCACTTTGAATAAAGTGGGGTGAAAATCTGTTTTAGCAGCAACTACAATCGTCCTATTTGCTCAATAGAGCACATCTTGTGAAACTTGAGTAAAAAGTCCCACCCATTAATTTTGTGACTAAAACCAGGGGCGTAGCCCTGTAATCTTAGTAGAAGCAACCTGTGCCGACGAAAATGAGGGGCGTTAGCCCTGAAATCTATTCCGTCCTTCCGTCAAGACAACAATTTGGAGTCAAAGCCCTCACAGAATTGTTCAGGCAGTAACCCACATTTATCATTGAACGGTTGTCATTTCCTAGTTAGCATAAATCTATATCCAGCCGAAATCCAGGGACGTATCCCTGAGACCTAAGTCAGTCGTACCATTCAAAAAGATATTTGGGATCATATTCAACACCGAATTTGTCAAGCAACTTCAAATACTCATCCCTAAACGATTGCTTCTTATGGTGTTCGGGTTGGTTCAAGACATATTTTACGACCCTATCAATGTGGGACCTGGAATAGGAAAACGCCCCAAATCCGTCCTGCCATGCGAATTTACCAGGAACAAGCTTTTTTTGGTTCAGCCATGTTGTTGAACCTGACTTGACCTGTTCCATTAGTTTGGAGGGGGAAATAGTAGGGTGTATACTCGCAAAAAGGTGTGTATGATCTGGGTTACAATAGATAGCATACGTTTTACATTTATGGTTGGAAACGATTCCACACATGACCTTCTCCAATTCGTCACGGTAAGACTCCCTGATAAAGTTTCCCCTGCCCTGGACAGAGAAAACGAATTGGACGTATAGTTGTGTGTATGTATTTGCCATTGTATGATAACAGGGCTGAGCCACTTTGGATCCTTAAAGCTAATTTAGTTCTACAAAGATTAAGTACCAAAGCTTTTGCAACTTGTTTTACATTTCCGCAGTAAAAAGATTTCAGGGCCATGCCCCTCTGATTCCCGACTTTAATTCTTTACTACTAAGATATCAGGGCTACGCCCCTGTGGGTCGTGATACTAACTACGATCTACAACTGTTTGAGACAAAAGCTATTTGGTTTTTGGTTGGGATCCCGCAGGACAAAGAATTCAGGGCTTCGCCCCTTTGTTTGCCAATTCTGATCTACTAAGAGGGTAGGCTACTGCCTCTAGGATTCAAAAAATCTAGTCACCATCTATGATAAATTTAATCTACGAAACGAGGTACCAACGATTTGAACTGATCAAGCAAGTGGAAAGGGTTCCTAAGAAGTTCTTGGAGCATCTTGATGGAACTGATGGGCTGTACGAGGTAAGGGTGGAATTCCAATCGAATATTTACAGGATTTTCTGCTGTTTTGATGAGGGAAGGTTGGTCGTTCTTTTCAATGGTTTCTAGAAGAAAACTCAAAAGACGCCAAAAAAAGAATTAGAAAAAGCCAAAAGAATAATGAAAGCATATTTTGAATCAAAAAAACCAAAACCATGAAAGATTATAGGGATGTAAAAACATTTGATGAACTGATTGAATTTGAGCATGGAAAAATCGGGAGTGCAAGCCGTATTAAATATGAAGAAAGTGCCCAAATGTTTATTGTAAGCGAAATGTTGAAGGCAGCAAGGAAGGCCGCCAATCTGACACAGGAACAGTTGGCAGAAAAGGCAGGGACGAAGAAAAGCTATATTTCTAAACTTGAAAATGGAAAAGGGAATATACAATTATCGACCTTGATACGAATTTTTGAACAGGGGCTAAATAAGAAGATTGGATTAACTTTCTTGTAAATGGATGAAAAGGAATAGTACCTTGCCTTTCGCTAGTACTCCAATCCTGGAAATAGCGACTTTGCTTCGCCCTTTTTTAAGTCAACAAGCCATTCCTTACCCTTATAAAGCACCTTGCTTTTCCCCCCGCTCAGCGCCAGAATAGCTGCCTTTTGAAGGTTGCCATCTTCCCATTCCATACTTACCTCAAAATTCCCTCGTGCTTTCAGGCCGGATACCTGACCCCTGTCCCATGCCTCGGGCAGTGCCGGTAATAGGCGGATGATTCCTTCCTCATGCGACTGCAGGAGCATTTCTGCAATACCTGCTGTGGCCCCAAAATTGCCCTCAATCTGGAAAATCTTTCCGAGCAAATCAAACATATTGGGAGCCAGTTGGGTGGCCATCATTTGGTGGATATGATCCAGGGCCTCGTCTCCCTGCTGTAAACGCGCATAAAAATTGATAATCCATGCCCTGCTCCAGCCGGTTTGTCCGCCGCCACCGAAGGCCAGTCGCCTTTCGATGGTTTTTTCCGCAGCCTGGAACAAATCGGGTGTTGCTGCGGTGATTTGATTGGACGGGTACAAGGCGTAAAGGTGAGACATGTGCCTATGGCCCGGCTCCGCTTCCTCATAGTCCTCGTACCATTCCTGAAGGGTGCCGTCCTTTCCAATTTTAATCGGAGGTAATTTAGCGCTTGCTTTTTCTATTTCCGCTGTCAATTGCTGCGCTCCCAGGATTTCCTCTGCTTCCAGGCAGGCGTTAAAGATGTCATTAATAATTTGGATGTCCATGCTGGCTGCCGTGGTATTTCTCGTTGGCTTTCCGGTGGTTGGATCGATATAAGCGTTCTCCGGTGAGTAAGAAGGAGACGTGACCAGTTCCCCATTTTCATTTTCTTTCAGAAAGTCCAGAATAAACCGGGCTGCACCGGCAATGACAGGGTAGGCCGTTTCTTTTAAATAATCCTGATCCTGGGTAAATTCATAGTGCCGCCATAGGGATAGCGACATCCAGGCACCTGCCAGGGGGTTGGAATAACCGTTGGTAACCTGAGATTCCTTAGTTGACCCGGAGGGGGTGGTTCGTCCAAACGGATTGCTCACATGATGGGCCATCCAGCCAGAGGAGCCGATGAAGTTTTCTGCAGTAGTACCTCCGTTTTCCGCTAATTTTACAATAAAATTACACAGGGGAACAAAGGCCTCGGATAAATTGGTCAGGTCGGCAGGCCAGTAATTCATTTGTAAATTGATGTTCAGGTGAAAATCCGATTCCCAGGGAGCCCACATTTCCTTGTTCCAGATGCCCTGTAAGTTGGCAGGAAGAACCGCCCTGTTGACCGAACTTCCCATCAGGAGGTACCTTCCGTATTGAAAAAACAATTCCGTGATGTGGTTGTCATTCGTGCCTTCCCGCACCTTTTCCAGCCGCTTATCGGTGGGAAGGCTGTCCCGATGCGGGCTGCCTAAGGAAAGCCTAACCCGGTTAAACATGTCACTGTGCTCAGAAATATGCGCCTGTTTAGCTGTTTCGTAAGTTGCTTCAGCAGCCTCTCTCATTAATTTCAACGCGGTGTCTTTAGCGTCAATGTTTCGGTCAAAGTTCAATTCAGCTAAATTATAATCCGTTGCTGCACTTAGGATCAGGGTAAAGCCGGTGCTGTTTTCGATGCTAAGGGTTTTTTCATTTCCGCGTATTGTTCCATTATCCAAAACGGCTGTGATTTGGGAAGAAAACTTCATGTGATCCCCGGGTTTTCCGGAACCGCCCACATTGTCATCGTACCCGTCGGCATCATCAAATACCTGTCCGTCCACGAATAGAATATCTTCTTCTCCAACGCGTTGGAAGATGTCCTTCTCCCGTTCAAAACGAATCGTGCTGCTTACCGGTGCTCCATCCAGGCTTTCAAAGCGGTAAAAAATGACATTGTATTCATTGGAGGAAAAAGCCTCTCTGCGGTACCTTTTCCCTGCTATGGAATAAGTAGCCGTGACCAGGCCCGTCTCCATGTCAAGGGACCTTCGGTAGTGATCCACCGATTTTTGATGGTCGAATGATATATGCAATTCACCTAACGGCTCATAGGAACGTATGGAGGTGGGGGAGACGGACAGGTATTCCATGGCGTAGTCCAGGGCCTCTTGATAGTTTCCTTCCAGATTTAACCGCTGAAATTCAGCGTAATGCTGGCGCACGTTTTCGGGGTAGGGGTCTTCAGGCATCCCTGCCCATAAGCTTTCCTCATTGAGCTGAATATGTTCTTCCTGCAGCCCTCCATAAATCATGGCTCCCAATCGCCCATTGCCAATGGGAAGTGCTTCCAGCCAGTCGCCGGCAGGGGAAGTATACCAAAGTTCCATCCCTGGTGAGGGATTTATTTCATTACCTGCTATTTGGCAGGTACTGGCAAGGGGAGTGATGCTGATGAATAGCAGCAGGAGCAGCTGTCGCATATTGGGTTGGTTTTGATAATATCGCATAATACCAAAATATTCTGAATAATTTCAAGAAATCACCGAACAGGATCCTTGCATAGGAAACCGTCCGACCCCGCCTGGGATCGGATAAGGGATATTTTTAAACGGAGACAAGTACTGACAATTTGACACGAAAATGAATTTGGAACAAGACTTGAAATAGGCAGAAAGAATATTAGACTTAGTTAACACAAAAATAAATAATACCATGCAGGAGAAAGGTACCATTTCGATTCATACCGAAAATATTTTCCCTATTATCAAGAAGTTTCTCTATTCGGATAATGAAATTTTTCTCAGGGAATTGGTGTCCAATGCGGTGGATGCCACCCAGAAAATCAAAAGATTGGCCGCTTTGGGTGAGTACAAAGGAGAACTGGGTGATCTGACTATCGATGTCAGCTTTGACAAGGAGAAAAAGACCATTACCGTCTCCGATAAGGGTATCGGCATGACCGCCGAAGAAATCAAAAAATACATCAACCAGATTGCCTTTTCCGGGGCATCCGAATTCGTGGAGAAGTTCAAAGATGCCAAGGATGCCAATGAGATCATTGGCAAGTTCGGTTTGGGTTTTTACTCGGCCTTTATGGTGGCCGACACGGTGGAAATCCATTCCCTATCCCGAGAGGAAGGCGCTGAGCCGGCCAAATGGGTCTGTGATGGCAGTACGGAATTTGAAATTAGCCCCGGGGACAAAACCGAACGCGGAACGGATGTGATCCTACACATCAACAGCGAGTCCGAGGAGTTTCTGGACAAATGGAAGCTGCAGGAAATCCTGGACAAGTACGCCAAGTT
Organism: Cyclobacterium plantarum; assembly: GCF_011290685.1. Taxonomy (GTDB): domain Bacteria; phylum Bacteroidota; class Bacteroidia; order Cytophagales; family Cyclobacteriaceae; genus Cyclobacterium; species Cyclobacterium plantarum. The sequence continues at coordinate 178,914 of NZ_JAANYN010000001.1, read as the reverse complement.
CCTTCCTGTACCTATCAGGTTTGAAACCAAAACCGAAAGTGTAGAAGACGGGGTAGATGACAAGGGAGAGAAGAAATGGAAATCGGTAGAAGTTGACAATATAGTCAATACCACCGATCCCATCTGGACACAGGCACCAAGTGAGTTAAAAGACGAGGACTACCTGAAATTTTACAAGGAACTGTATCCCATGAGTGAGGATCCGCTTTTCTGGATTCACCTGAACGTGGACTATCCATTCAACCTTACCGGAGTTCTGTACTTTCCCAAAGTAAAGAAAGACTTTGAACTGCAGCGCAATAAGATCAAACTGTTCAGCCGCCAGGTTTTCATTACCGATGAGGTAAAAGATATCGTACCGGAATTTCTGATGCTATTGCACGGGGTAATCGATTCTCCGGACATTCCGCTAAACGTTTCCCGAAGCTTTCTGCAGGCCGACAGCAACGTCAAGAAAATCAACAACTACATCACCAAGAAAGTAGCGGACAAGCTGGGTGAATTGTTCAAGAAAGACCGAAAAGTTTATGAAAGCAAGTGGGGAGACATTGGTCTTTTTGTGAAATACGGGATGATTTCCGAAGACAAGTTTTACGAGAAAGGAAAGGATTTTGCCCTGTTTACCAATACGAAAGGAGAATATTACACCCTGGAAGAATACAAGGAAAAGGTAAAGCCCTTCCAAACCGGTAAAGACGATAAGTTGGTATACTTGTATGCAACCGATCCGGATAAGCAGGACAGCTTTATCCAGTCGGCCAATAAAAAGGATTACGATGTGTTGTTGATGGATTCGCCCATTGACAGTCATTTTATCCAGCATTTGGAAGGTAAACTGGAAAATGCCAGCCTGAAGCGCGTAGATGCCGATGTAGTGGACAAATTGATCGAGAAGGAAGGCGGATATGAAAACCTTCTTACTGAGGAGCAATCCAACAAGGTGAAGGAGATTTTTGAAAAAGCCATCGACAACAAAACCTATTCGGTGGAAGTGCAAGGTTCCAGTCCGGAGGAATTGCCCGTCACGGTGACCATGGACGAATTCATGAGAAGGATGAAGGACATGGCGCAAAATGGCGGCATGGGATTTTATGGAGCCATGCCGGACAACTACAAAGTTGGCGTAAACGGAAACCATCCTGTGGTTGATCGGATTTTAAAATCAGAAGATGCTGCAGAACAGGAAAGATTGGCCAAGCAGGCCTTCGATTTGGCCCTGCTTTCTCAGGGATTGCTGAAAGGAAAAGAGCTCACCGCCTTTGTGAAAAGAAGCGTGGAGTTGATTTGAGCGTAAAATGTATTCGTAGAAAGGGAAAGCGGGTTCAGTGCCTCGCTTTCCCTTTTTTGTTTACACGTCGATCGTAGAAAGATTGGAGTTGCTGAATGGCAGCTTAAAGCTGAATTGGTGCCATTTCAACGGGCTGAGAAAGTCTCACGGTAATACCGTGTCCGTAAATTCCGACGTACCCAAAATCCCTCCGCCGCGGCGGAGGGAATTAGTTCAAGTTGGGCTTCTAGGTTCATGTATATCAATGACGATTTGTTTCAGGAATTTAGGGTTAGCCAGGGGAATTATCGTGCCTGGAAATTTGAGCGATATCCAATCCCTATATCCACCGGGATGAAATTATAAAACTGGGATTTGCCGCAAAAGATAACCTGTGTATATTTACCAGCGGTCTCTTTTTATGAAAATAAGCGGCCCAATGCACCCCCTATTTCCAAACGACTCCACACAGTGAAACGAATAATACTATTCACCTGCCTTGTTATCTTTTTTCTCCTGAAAACCGATTCCTGGGCACAATCCGATACAAAGGCGCTGAAGGTCATGGCCTGGAACATTTTGCATGGAGGAAATGACCTTCCCGATGGACCTGATCGGGTAATAGACATCATCCGGGAAATTGACCCAGATGTGGTGCTCATGGTGGAAACCTACGGCTCCGGACCCCGTATAGCGGAGACCTTAGGCTATCATTTTCACCTGATAGCACCTGAAGGTACCGATCCAGATGACGAAAGCATCAACCTTTCCATTTATTCCAAATACCCCTTTGGTGAGCGAATCGATACCGGGTATCCGTTTTACCTGGGTGGACGGGAAGTGCTGATCGATGAGCAGAAAATAAACGTTTTTTCCAACTGGTTTTACTATTTACCCTGGGATGATGCACCGGAGCAGATGGGGAAATCAGTCGATGAACTACTGGTTTGGGAAGCCGCCGGCAAGCGAACCGAAATGATTCAAAACGTGCTGCCCTACCTTAAAAAATATGCTGCTGCCACAGATTCCATTCCCATGATTTTAGGCGGTGACATGAATTCCCCTTCCCACCTGGACTGGAACGAAGAAAGTCAGGCTCGCCACAACGGACTGATCGTGCCCTGGTATGCTACCAAAGTGTTGGCCGACTTGGGATTAAAGGATTCGTTTCGGGAAGTACATCCAAACCCAAACTGGCATCCGGGCATTACCTGGGATGTAAAGGGAAAGGAGGATTCCCACCGCATTGATTATATTTTTTACCAAGGGCGGTTAAATCCGTTGGAATCCACTTCTTATATGGCCTATTTTGGCGAAAACCTACGTATCAACGGCAAGGACATACCCTACCCTTCGGACCATGGGTTTGTCGTAACCACATTTGCGCTGGAATAGCTCTTTTTTAAAACCCGAAAACCAAACCGTAACTACCTGATCCTGTGTAAAGAAAACTAACTGGTTTACCTGCATTGGAATTTACCAATCATCCGGTTTTATCCCATACCTGAAAAATTTGAATTTATAAGATCTCCTCTTTTTTCATAAATCGGCCAATTCACTGCTCATTTTTAATGAAAGTGATTATCTTTAATCAATACAACCATTTTTGCACGACGCATGCTTTCAAAAAAAACCAAATATGCTTTTCATGCCCTTACTTATCTGGGAAAAAACAAAGATAAAGGAGCCATATTGATTTCCGAAATTTCTGAAAAACACAATATTTCCCATAAATTTTTAGAAAATATCCTTCTGGAATTGAAGAAAGCTGGTTTTTTAGGGAGTAAAAAAGGCAAAGGAGGTGGCTATTACCTCATCAAGGAGCCCAAAGAAATCCCCCTTTCCCGCATTATCCGGTTGCTGGACGGCCCGATAGCCCTGCTTCCCTGCGTGAGTCTCAATTATTACGAGCCTTGTGAAGAATGCGAAAATCAGGCGCAATGTGGCTTGAACAAGGTGATGATAGAAGTGCGGGATGAAACACTCAAAATACTGGAAATGAAGACCCTGCAGGATATTTTGTCCAACGAATAAATTTTTTTCCATTTACTCTATATAATTTGTAGGTTTTATGTACTTTTGTATTTGCAGCCCTGTATACTTATTAAAGGGTTGGTCATAGCTTAGGGGATACGGTCCTCTGTAAATCAAAAAACCGAAAAATTTGATGGAAGCAAATAAAATTAAGGAGTTGACCCATAAAATGGAAAGCCTGTCCATAAAGGAGGGCATGGGTTTGCTGACTGATCTTTTTCCCGGAAAGGTGGGTTTCTCCACTTCACTGGGACAGGAGGATCAGGTAATCACGGAAATCATTGCCAGAAATAACCTGCCAGTTGAAATCTTCACCTTGGATACCGGTCGTTTATTCTACGAGACCTATGATCTGCTGGCCAGGACCATTGTCAAATATGGCGTGGACATCAAACCTTATTATCCGGAGACACAGGCTGTTCAGGACCTGGTCACAAAAAATGGCATCAATGGGTTTTACCATTCCATAGAAAACAGGAAGTCATGCTGCTACGTAAGAAAAGTGGAGCCACTCAAGCGTGCCTTGAAGGGGAATAGTGTCTGGATTACCGGATTGCGGGCGGAACAAAGCCCAAACCGGGAAAACATGCAGCTGCTTGAATGGGATGAAGGTAACCAAATCCTGAAATACAATCCCTTGCTGCACTGGACCATGGATGAAATGCGCTCCTATATAAATAATAATAAAATCCCCTATAATCCGCTGCACGACAAGGGATTCGTCAGCATTGGTTGTGCTCCCTGTACCCGGGCGATTGAACCCGGTGAAGATCCCCGGGCCGGAAGATGGTGGTGGGAAACTTCCCAGAAAGAATGTGGCCTTCATGAACAAGAACCACAGGTAGCCAACAAATCCTAATCAACAGAAAACAGGTTAAAAAAACCGAAAAATCAGTACCATGCAAAGTTTCAGATCAGAGATAGAAAACCCGGTTGTAGAAAAAGATATCGTCGAATTGGCGAACAAAATTGACCTTTTTCGAAACGGTAAAATAGATGAAGAAAAATTCAGGAGCCTGCGTCTGGCCAGAGGGGTCTACGGACAGCGGCAGGAAGGCGTTCAGATGATCCGGATCAAACTACCTTTTGGCCGGGTGACATCCTCCCAGTTAAGTCGGATTTGTGATGTTTCTGAAAAGTATTCTACCGGAAGGTTACACATTACGACCAGACAGGACATTCAGATCCACTATGTAAGTCTGGACAGGACGCCCGAACTTTGGTCCGAACTGGAAAAAGATGAGGTCACCATCCGCGAGGCTTGCGGGAACACCGTAAGGAATGTAACCGCCTCAGAGACTGCGGGAATTGATCCCCATGAGCCATTTGACGTTACACCTTATGCAGATGCTACTTTCCGATACATGCTCAGAAATCCCATTTCCCAGGAAATGGGTAGAAAGTTTAAGATCAGCTTTTCTTCCAGTGAGGAAGATACAGCACTTTCCTACCTGCATGACCTGGGTTTTATTGCCAAGGTAAAAGGAGAAGGAGCTGCAGCAGAAAGGGGCTTTAAAGTACTTTTGGGTGGTGGCCTGGGTTCTCAACCCCGACATGGAGATGTGGTGCATGAATTTCTACCCACCGATCAGTTGATTCCTTTTATTGAAGGGGTAGTTCGTGTATTTGACCGCCATGGTGAAAGGGCCAAGCGAATGAAAGCCCGGATGAAGTTTCTTATCACCAAATTGGGAGTGGAAGAATTCTTGCAATTGGTTAAAGAAGAACAAGCTGCCCTGCAGCACCAATCCTACCCGATAGATGTAACGGATTTTGAAGCATCAAAATCATTGCCTGATCCGGCGCTGCCTGATTTCTCTGTTCCCACGGATGAAAATTACAGGCGATGGAAACTGACTAATGTGTTGCCCCAAAAGCAGCCTGGTTATTTTGCTGTAGGGGTAAAAATTCATCTGGGTGATTTCTATACCAAAGAAGCACGGCAACTGGCAAAATTGATCAAAGATTTTGCGAATGATGAATTGCGGTTTACGCTCAGGCAAAACTTTTTGATTCGCGACGTAAAAGAAGAATTGATCCCCTACTTCTATCAGGAACTTAAAAAACTCGGCCTGGCCGATTACGGATACAATTCCATAGGGGATATCACAGCTTGCCCTGGAACTGATACCTGTAACCTGGGTATTGCCAGCAGTACCGGAGCAGCAGACGTGATGGGCAAGCTTATCATCGATGAGTACCCGGAATTTTTACTGGATAAGGACCTTACCATTAAGATCTCGGGATGTATGAATGCCTGCGGGCAGCACAACATGGCCTCTATAGGATTTCAGGGCATGTCCATGAAGGTGGGCAAGGCAGTATTGCCAGCACTACAGGTACTGCTCGGCGGAGCTACTATGGGTGATGGGCAGGGCAGGTTTGCCGATAAAGTCATCAAAGTCCCAAGCAAAAGAGGACCTCAGGCCCTGAGGTTGTTATTGGATGATTATAAATCCCAGGCAGAAAAAGGGGAGAATTATGCCTTCTATTACGAAAGGAAAGGGCAGATGTATTTTTACGAAATGCTCAAGCCACTGGCCGGAACCGATAACATTACGGATTCGGATTTCATAGATTGGGGCAATGATGAACCTTATGTGAAAGCCATCGGCGTAGGAGAATGTGCCGGTGTAGTGATCGATTTGGTGTCCACCTTGCTACTGGAAGCCCGGGAAAAGCTGGCTGATGCGGAAGATAGCCTGAAAGCAGAGAAATGGGCGGACGGAATCTACCAGTCCTACACAGGGATGGTGAATGCCGCCAAAGCCATCTTAACGGCTGAGGGAGTAAATACCAACAGCTACGCCAATATCGTCACTGAATTCGAAAACCATTTTATCGAGAGCGGTAAAATCAACCTGGGTGCTACCTTTTCAGAGCTGGTATATCAAATCAAACAAAATCCACCTACCGCATCATTTGCAGGTGAATATTATAAAACCGCAGAAAAGGTATTTGAAGCGATCAGCGAATTCAGGTCAAAAGAAGTACATGCATGATGAATGAGATCAGACCAAGGGTGACATTGGTAGGTGCGGGTCCGGGAGACCCGGAATTAATAACATTGAAGGGAGTCCTCGCATTGAACAAGGCCGATGTGGTACTGTATGATGCGCTGATTGACAGGGCACTGCTCAACCATGCTCCGGATAAAGCCATCAAGGTTTTTGTAGGAAAAAGGCATGGCAGCCGGCAACATCCCCAGGAGGATACCAATAAGCAATGCGTGTATTATGCCCAAAAATATGGTCATGTGGTGCGGCTGAAAGGAGGAGACCCTTTTGTTTTCGGAAGAGGGGCAGAGGAGTTGGATTATATCCAGCAGTTTGGAATTGCTACGGATGTAGTGCCGGGCATATCATCTACGGTTGCGGTGCCTGCATCTGCAGGAATTCCCGTGACCAAAAGAGGAGTTTCGGAAAGTTACTGGGTGATTACCGGTACTACTTCAAGTGGAGCCTTATCGGATGATTTGAAATTGGCCAGCAGGTCCAAAGCCACGGTGGTATTATTGATGGGCACCAGAAAGCTGGATGAAATTGTAGGTGTTTATGAGGATGAGGGCCTGTCCGACAAAGCCATTGCCATCATAGAAAGGGGCACTACCCGTGAGGAAAGGGTGGTAGCCGGTACCATCACGAATATTCAAAAGAAAGCAAGAGAAAGCAAAATAGGTGCTCCGGCCATAATTATTATTGGTGAAGTAGTAAAGGAAAGTCCCCAATTAAAAGCGATATTTGAAGAGCTGGTGTGCGACCACAAAATGATTTCCTGAACGTATGAATGAATTGTATCCGATCTTTCTGAAAGTACATCAGCTGGAAACCTTACTTGTAGGTGCAGGTTTTGTGGGCCTGGAAAAATTAACCTTTCTGCTCAAGTCAAGCCCTCAGGCCAAAGTGACCGTCGTTTCCATAGAAATATCCGATGAAATCAGGGATATAGCTGAGAAAAACCCCAATATTCAGCTGGTTCAGGCAGCATACCACCCCGACTACCTGGAGCGCAAGCACATGGTGATTGCTGCTACCGATGACAAAGCGGTCAACAAGACCATATACCAGGATGCCAAGAGCAGGTATTTGCTGGTCAATGTGGCAGATACGCCTGAATATTGCGACTTCTATTTGGGAGGCATCGTGACTAAGGGAAATGTGAAAATTGCCATCAGTACCAATGGCAAAAGCCCAACTACTGCCAAACGTTTAAGGCAATTGCTGGAAGAAACCATTCCGGAGGACATCAACGAAATGGTGGAGAACATCAACAGGTACAGGGATACCCTGAAAGGAGACTTTGAATACAAGGTGGAGGCGCTGAATAAGTTGACAGAAGGATTGATCAAAAAAGATTAAATAAAAAAAGAAACAAAAAAGGGGCATTTAGCCCCTCTTTTGTTTCTCACTTTTTAAATTTTTGATATATGTTTTTATCAATTTTAATTTTTCGTTTTCATTCAGCCTTAGATTCTGCTGAAAAAACGTATCTAGACTCCAATACATCTTTTTAAATGTTTAATTAACACCTAATATAAACTATTTTTAGATTTATTTGTTTAAAAAACCGAAAAAAAATTACAGAACAGATTACACGGATTAACTCAGATAAATAAAATGCTACCGGGTGCCTATGCCAATCACCTCGTTATTTCCGGAGTTATAAAGAGATAAAACTTGTAAAATGCCGCTTGTATTGCTAAATGTGTACGTTTTAAACAACGTTTATTTTACGGCTGGTTTTTGGTTTCCGGCATTACAAATGCCTCGTTCACGTAACTCATCGGATAACTGGGATGTAGATGCACCTACACCCAGTCCGGAAATTTTTATGAAGCCACCCATCCTTTTGAAATGCTTAGTACCGAGTGAAGTGGGCCACTTCATCTCAATCATAAACAAGTAAAACCCGCCAAAATACCACTTGGACCTGTCAAAAAGGTACACCACAGGTCCTCTGTGTTTGTAAACTGAATGATGGCGGTAGAATGGCCCCTTAAATGTTCTTATATTCCTTATATGGTTTCAAACTTTTAACCAAAAATAAGTTTAGAAACCCTTAAAGCTCATCCAACTTTTCCAGATACCTTTCCGCCTGCTCCAGGATTTCGTCCTTTTGCTTCATTTTCGATAGCGTATTGTACACGAATCCGATGCGGGGGTTATTTTGCAGTTTTTCCCGATTTCGCTCGTAAAAGGCCCAATACAAACTGTTGAAGGGACAGGCCTTATCACCGGTCTTTTTGGTTTTCGAATAATGGCAGCTACCACAATAGTCACTCATTTTGTCGATATAGTTGGCCGAAGATACATAGGGCTTGGTGCCCACTATGCCTCCATCAGCAAACTGGCTCATCCCACGGGTATTGGTGATTTCAACCCATTCGATGGCATCAATATAAATTCCCAGGTACCACTGATCCACCTCATCCGGATCCACACCAGCCAGCAAGGCAAAATTTCCGGTCACCATCAGGCGCTGAATGTGGTGGGCATAGGCATGATCCAGGGATTGTTTGATGGCATGGTGCAGGCAATTCATTTTGGTATTTCCATCCCAGAAAAATGCGGGCAAGGCCCTCTTATGGCCAAAGAAATTCGTGAGGGCATAATCCGGCATCTTTGCCCAATAGATTCCCCGCATAAACTCCCTCCATCCCAGAATTTGACGAATAAAGCCTTCGACCTGGGCAATGCCATATTTTCCCGGTGCCTGCTTTTGGCAGGCAGCAGCATTTTGGATCACTTCCAGGGGATGCAGCATTTTGCTGTTTAAAGCAAAACTGAGCCTGCTGTGGAACAGGAATGGGTTTTGGGAATGCATGGCATCCTGGTACCGGCCAAAATGTGGCAATACCTTATCGCAAAAATGCGCCAGCAATTCCAGGGCTTCTTCCCTGCTACAGGGCCATTGAAAGTTTTTAGGGTCCACCTCTCCAATGGTTTTGATACCTGCTTTTTTGATGGTTTCTAACAGAGGACCAATGTCCCTATTAAAAACGGGTGGCGGGGGGATTTTGGTCTCTTCCCGGAATTTGTTCCTGTTTTCATGATCAAAATTCCATTTCCCCTCCGCCGGCCTTTTGCCATCCATCAAAATGTTATATTTTTCACGCATAGACCGGTAAAATGATTCCATCAGGAATGTTTTTTTACCCGAAAAGAAAGATTTTACCGCTAGCCTGTCGCTTAAAAAATGTTCTGCATCGTAACTCTTGGTTTCGATTTCCAGCTGTTTACAGATATTCCTGAGTTGCGTATCCAGCCTGTATTCATCAGGGAGGATATAATTAAAATGTTTGAAATTATACTTTTTGATTAAAAAACGGATATTTTCCCCCAGCTCCTGCCGGTTTTCTTTGTGATCTATGCTCAGGTAAATCACCTGATGTCCCTCCTTTTCAAGCCATTGAGCAAACATCCGCATGGATTGAAAAAAGGCCAACACTTTCTGTATATGGTGTTGTACATAATCTGTTTCCTGCCTTATTTCCATCATCAGGTAAACCACCGACCCCTCCTTCTTTCCAAACCAGGAGTGTTGCTGGTTGAGCTGATCACCTAAAATGAGTCTTAAGGTTTTTCCCATAGTTGCATTTATTGTTTCACCAATAAAGCAGTGTTTCTACTCAAATGTTTACATAAAATTGGGTTTTAGCGCATTTGGATAATTACTAAAAATCAGGAGCTCATCCTGTGATCAGAATCAAGTAGCTCAATGTAGTCACTGAAATAGTGATTGAAAGTGATGATCAGGTGATTCAGATCACCGGATCTCATTTCTTGCTGGATGCTTAAGGTATCCATTCCCAACGCATCACTTAATGTTTCAGCATACTCCAGCAGGTCTTCCCCAATAATACTTACATCTTTTTGGTCAAGATGGATCTGCATGATTGCCTTTGTTTTGGACGCCATCATTTCTTCGCTTTGTTGAAAGTTAAATTATTTGTTATTATCTCACCTCTCGGGCAATGCCTACCCAAACCAAAATCTACCAATCAAAAAATTGATGGTTTTTTTACTTTAAACGCTAATTATTGTTTTATATAAAACTTTTTTTGCAATTGACTTTTTGAAATATTATTTTATGCGATTAGAATACATATTTATGAAATGCTTAAAACATGTTTTATTTTGATAAATAATAGAATAAAATTTGAATTTGCAAATTGTTTAAAAAAATAATTTTCTTGTGATTTAATAGTAAAAAACCATCCTTTATTTGGTGGATGCAAAAATGAACTTTCTCCCTTAAATTTTGAACTAAATACCAAAAAGTAGCCCATAAAAAAGGCGAAAAATTTTCGCCCTTTTTTGTTTTACAGATTAATTGATTCCTGATTCCTGAGCAGGTCTTCAAACTTTTCCCTTCGCCGTATCAGGTGATCTTTGCCGTCGAGCAGCAGCACCTCAGCCGGTCTGAATCTTGAATTGTAGTTGGAGGCCATGCTGTAGCCATAAGCGCCGGCATTTTTGATGGCCAGAATATCACCTTCTTTTACCTCTTTGAGTTTTCGGTCCGCAGCAATGGTGTCTGTTTCACAAATATAGCCCACGATGGTATACACCCGCTCAGGGCCATCCAGTTTGGAAATATTCACCACTCCATGATAAGCATCGTACATCATGGGACGCAGCAGGTGATTCAATCCCGAATCCACGCCTACGAAAGTGGTGGCCGGAGTAGGCTTTACCACATTGGCCTTTACCAGGAGGTAACCACACTCGCTGACCAGGAATTTACCAGGCTCAAACCAGATTTCGAGTTCCTTCCCGTATTCCTTACAAAACTCTTTAAATGCCAGAGATACCTTCTTGCCAACCTCTGCTATGTCTGTGGTGATATCACCTTCCTTATAACCAACTTTAAATCCCCCACCAAAATCTAAAAATTCCAGATGGGCAAATTCCCTTGCTGCATCAAACAGGATTTCTGCGCCCTTTAAAAAGACTTCTGCATCCAGTATATCAGAACCGGTATGTACATGCAAACCCACTACATTCAGCTCATAGGCCTGTACGATTTTAAGTACATGCTTTAGTTGCAAAATTGAAATACCAAACTTACTGTCAATGTGTCCTACCGAAATTTTAGAATTGCCTCCAGCCAGAATATGCGGGTTGAGCCGAATACAGATAGGTACGCTATTTCCGTATTCCGTTCCAAAATGTTCCAGCATGGGTATATTGTCCACGTTTACCATCACGCCCAGATCTACTGCCGCTTTGATTTCCTCAAAATCCACACAATTGGGTGTAAACATGATATCGCTGGGAAGGAAGCCGGCATGCAGGCAAATTTTAACCTCCTCAATGGAGACAGCATCCACCCCTGTACCAGCTTTTCGCATCAATTGTAAAATACTGATATTGGATAAAGCTTTGGTAGCGTATTTGATTTTCATATTCACAGTGGAAAATGCATTTTTTAGTGCTGCTACCTGCTGGAGGATTTTCTGCCCGTCATAAATATAAACAGGTGTATCGTATTTACGGGCCAGATCCAGGAGGGAAATCCCCTGAATGCTGTACTGCTGGTTTTTGATTTCCATAGGATTTTATTTAGCAGGCAAATATAGATAAAGCAGGTTAAACTTAAAATCAAATTCGACTGCAGCTTTGGGCGGGGAATTTTGGGCTGGTAAAATGGGTTATTACCCAAAAGGAGAAAATTTGCTCTTTCCTGCTGTATTGTGTTAAAAAAAGTTAAGGAAATGATTTAGAGCAGGATATCATTTAGATTTGTACCATGTCAAAAGCCAGCATTAAAATCATTGTCTTCCTGATGTCTTTGGCCAGCTTGGGACTGATTGCCTTTCAGTTTTACTGGGTGGGAAATGTGCTAAAGATCAACGAAGAACGGTTTGAACAAAATGTATTTCAGGCCCTTGCCTCCACCTCAGAACGATTGGAGAAAAGTGAGACCAGCGATATTCTGCTGAGTTCCCTGGCCCGGGATACCTTGTTCCAAAAAGCACTGCTTGAACCCATAGAACCCATTCAGGTACAGGTAAGACACCGGCAGGTGGCTATCAATCGGCCATCGATGGTGGATTCATTATTTGAGCTAAACATACCACAAATTTCGTCCACGTTTAAAAAGCTGATTGCTTCCAAGGAGGGAGAGCCCAAAAGTTTCAGCCAGATAGAAAAGTATTTTTACATGTCTCCCTCCGTGGCATCCACCCTTTTTACCCCTGATGAATTGGCCATTTTACTCCAGGAAAAAGAGCGTTATCTGGAATTTCTCAGCAAACAAGACAATTATATCAGCAAGCGTCAATATGCCCATAACCGACAGAATTATATCATTGAGGAATTCAATGTTTCCAGAAATGTAGCAGAAAGCATTGTACAGGCCAACATGAAAATTGAGTTGGTTGAAGTGGTGATTCACCAATTGCTCTCTCAGGGGAATCAAAATATTTTGAATCGAATTGACACTGCCCGTGTGAGAAGGGAAGTAAGGGATCAATTGGTCAATAGAAATATCGACCAGCCCTTTGAACTGGGTATCATCAATGGGCAGGACAATATCTTTGGCATAGGTGAAGTGACTGACCTGGATTTTCTTAAAACAAAAGGGATCAGGGCAGAGCTTTTTCCCAGTGATCTTTTGGGCCTGGAAAACTTTCTGGTGATCCACTTCCCGGACAAGGAAAATTACCTGATGCAGCAGGTGTTTTTACCCTTGTCCAGTTCTTTGTTATTTATGGCGATTATCATCATTTGCTTCATTTATGCCATCAGGGTCATCATCAGGCAAAAGAAGATCTCTGAAGTCAAAAATGACTTTATCAATAACATGACCCATGAATTCAAAACTCCCATTTCTACCGTAAGCCTGGCTATAGAGGCACTACAGGACCCTGACCTTTTTGATCAGACCTCAATCCGGCACAGGTATCTTGGCATTATCAAAGATGAAAATTCCAGATTGGGTAAACAGGTGGAGCAGGTACTGCAAGCCGCTACCCTGGATAAAAAGGACTTTAAACTGGAAATAGAAACCATCAATCTGATCGATGCGGTGGAAGAAGCCAAACGACACTTTGAGTTGTTGGTCGAAAAAAGAGGAGGCCTTATCTCTACCGATTACCAGGTGAAAAATGAAGAAATAGCCGCAGATCCTTTCCACTTGAATAATATTATCAATAACTTACTGGATAATGCGAATAAATATTCCAAAGATGCACCCAGAATCATTATTTCTATCCGGGAAAGCAGGGGGCAGTTTACATTGACCATTCAGGACGCAGGGATAGGAATGAACAAGGAAGTCCAGAAAAAGATATTTGATAAATTCTACCGGGTCCCAACAGGAAACATCCATGACGTCAAAGGCTTTGGTCTTGGGCTATCCTATGTAAAAACCATGGTGGAAGCTCACCACGGAAATATTATGGTGGAAAGTGAACCGGGACAAGGCAGTATTTTTACCATCAACTTACCTTCAAAACAATGAGCAAGACCAAAATTTTACTGGTAGAAGACGATCCCAATCTGGGTGATATTTTGCAGGAATACCTCGGTGTAAAAGGATTTGATGTCACCTTGTGCCGGGATGGAGAGCAGGGCTGGAACAAATACAAAAAGGATTACTACCAGCTTTGTATACTGGATGTGATGATGCCCAAAAAGGATGGCTTTACTTTGGGCAAGGAAATCAGGAAAGTAGAGGAAAATATTCCCATCATTTACCTGACAGCCAAAAACCTGAAGGAAGATGTGATCCAGGGTTTTAGAATTGGTGCGGATGATTATATCACCAAGCCCTTTAGCATGGAAGAATTGCTCATGAGAATTGGGGCCATTTTAAGGAGAACCCACCACCAGGGTGAAAAAGTAGCCTTGAAAACGTACTCTTTTGGCAATTTTACCCTGCATTATGACAAGCAGCAACTGGAAGGGCCAGATGGTTTGCACAAACTGACCTCCAAGGAAAATGAACTTTTACGGCTGTTGGCAGCGGCCCAGAATGAAAATGTCAGCAGATCCTATGCCCTTAAACAGATTTGGGGCGATGACAGCTATTTCAATGCCCGTAGCATGGATGTGTACCTCAGTAAAATACGAAAATTGCTGAAATCAGATGAAACGGTGCAAATCATTACCCTGCATGGAGAAGGGTTCAAATTGGTGGCCAATTAGGAACTTTTTCCTGTAAATTGATAAATCCGGAGATAAAGTTTTACTTTGTGGTTCATTCTAATGTGTAGATACCATGGGTAAAGAAATCATACAGTCTTCAGAAGCACCTGAGCCTATTGGCCCTTACAGCCAGGCGGTAAAGATAAATGGTGTTCTCTATGTTTCCGGACAGATTGCATTGGATGCGGCTACCGGAGACTTGATCAACGAAAACATTACCGAAGAAACCCATGCGGTAATGAAAAATCTGGAAGCCATATTGAGAGCTGCGGGCCTGACTTTTGCCCATGTGGTCAAATGCAGTATTTTCGTAAAAAATATGGATGATTTTGGAACGGTTAACGAAGCCTATGGCAGGTATTTCAAGACCGCTCCCCCCGCACGGGAAACGGTGGAAGTAAGCCGACTTCCCAAAAATGTGAACGTTGAAATTTCCTGCATTGCCGTGGCTTGAACTTTCTCCTTTCCCCTTTGTTTTGAAATGGTGAGATTGGCACCTACATACAGCGAAACATTCGTGTCCGTGATGGATCAACATCAGGTGATGGAGCGATTGAACAGGGTTACCAAAAAGGTAAATTTCCTGGATGCTGTTATAGATCAGCCAGAGGAATCCATCCTCTTTAATGGAGAACTGAAAACCCATCAATTCACAATTTCAAAAAAAATTGATAAAGCCGACAGCTTTCTTCCAAGGATCAAAGGAGAGGTATCTCCTCTGGCAAAAGGGTCCCTTATATCTCTCGATTACTCGTTTTTTCCCTCCACGGTTTTTTTCCTGAGTTTTTGGGGTGTGATTACCTTTGTACTTACCGTTTTGTTTCTGGCAGTATTTCAGGATTGGAAGCTGGCGGCATTAAGTACCATGGCTGGAATGGCAAATTATGGATTTGCCTTTTGGCATTTCCGGCGGAAGGTCAAAGAAAGTCAGTTGCTTTTTCATAGCATGATGGACCTGAAAGCAGGCAGAGGAGCTCCCTGAACAAGGATAAAACCCGGACAGATTAATGGGAAGTATTCCAGAAGGATTTATGGATTATGCCCTGTCTGTCGTATTTTAGCAGTTCAATCGTTTTAAAAATCAAATCAACCATACATGGATTTCAGGATAGAAAAGGATACCATGGGACCCGTAGAGGTTCCCGCCGACAAATACTGGGGAGCCCAGACCCAGCGATCTGTCAACAATTTTAAAATTGGAGGGGTAAAACACCAGATGCCGATAGAAATAGTGCATGCTTTTGCCATATTGAAAAAATCAGCTGCCCTGACCAATGCGGATCTCGGAGTAATGGACCAGGAAAAGGCCGATATTATTGCCAGGGCTTGTGATGAAATTCTAGCGGGCAAATTGGATGACCAGTTTCCGCTGGTGGTTTGGCAGACCGGTTCCGGGACCCAGTCCAACATGAATGTCAACGAAGTGGTAGCCTACCGCTCTCATGTGCTTTTGGGGGGTAGCCTTCAGGATGAAAAAAAGAAAATTCACCCCAATGACGATGTAAATAAATCCCAGTCCTCCAACGATACCTTCCCCACCGCCATGCACATTGCGGCCTACAAAATGGTGGTGGGAACTACCCTTCCGGGTGTGCAAAAACTCAGGAATACCCTTAAGGCAAAATCCGATTCATTTATGGAGGTGGTCAAAATCGGCCGAACCCATTTTATGGACGCTACCCCACTAACCCTTGGACAGGAATTTTCCGGATATGTAGCCCAGCTTGACCATGCCATGAGGGCGATAAAGAATACGCTGGAACACCTCTCAGAACTGGCCTTGGGTGGCACGGCTGTCGGTACCGGATTAAATACGCCGGCCGGTTATGCTGAAAAAGTGGCAGAAAAAATCGCCCATTTTTCCGGCAATCCATTTGTAACTGCTCCCAATAAATTTGAATCCCTGGCAGCCCACGATGCCATTGTAGAAACCCATGGTGCATTGAAGCAACTCGCAGTCAGCCTGATGAAAATAGCCAATGATATCCGCATGCTTTCCTCTGGCCCCAGATCAGGCATAGGCGAAATATTGATTCCGGAGAATGAGCCGGGCTCTTCTATCATGCCAGGAAAAGTCAACCCCACGCAGGCCGAAGCCATGACCATGGTATGTGCCCAGGTGATTGGAAACGACACTGCGGTATCCATTGGCGGCTCCAACGGTCATTTTGAGCTGAATGTATTCAAGCCCATGATGGTCAATAACCTGCTTAACTCTGCCCGCCTGCTGGGAGATGCCTGTGTGTCTTTCAATGACAATTGTGCCATCGGGATAGAACCGAATAAGCCTTTTATTCAGCGCCACCTTGAAAACAGTCTCATGCTGGTGACGGCCTTAAATACCCATATCGGCTATGAAAATGCGGCAAAAATAGCTAAAAAAGCCCATAAAGAGGGAACAAGTCTTCGGGAGGCGGCCATTGCCCTGGACCTCCTGACCAGTGAGCAATTTGACCAATGGGTCAAACCGGAAGACATGATCGGGAGCCTGAAATAACTTTCGGTTATATAACCAAAAAGCCCCTTCAGCAAATCCTGCGAAGGGGCTTTTATCCTACTATTCAACTGTTTCTTTCTCTTCCTCGTAAACCTCCGTAGGAATACAGCTACACATCAGGTTTCGGTCTCCGTAGGCAGCATCTATTCTTCCTACTGAAGGCCAGAATTTATTTTCCTTCACAAAGGGAAGCGGATAGGCTGCCCTTTCTCTGGAATAGGGATAGTTCCAGTCATCAGAAATGATGGTTCCGGCGGTATGAGGTGCGTTTTTAAGCAAATTGGACGATTTATCTGCCGTCCCTGCTTCTATTTCCCTGATTTCCTGACGGATGGAAATCATGGCCTCACAGAAGCGGTCCAACTCATCTTTCGATTCGGACTCGGTGGGCTCTACCATCAGGGTTCCTGCGACCGGAAAGGATACCGTCGGAGCATGGAAGCCATAGTCCATCAGCCTTTTGGCAATGTCTTCTACCTCCACTCCACATTCTTTAAAGCCCCTGCAATCCAGGATCATCTCATGGGCTGCCCGGCCCTTGCTTCCTGTATACAGAATGGGGTAATCCGCTTCCAGTCGCTTTTTGATGTAATTGGTATTCAAAATGGCCACCTTGGTAGCCTTGGAAAGTCCCTCCTCTCCCATCATGGCAATATAGGCATACGAAATGGGCAGTATACTGGCACTTCCAAATGGAGCTGCCGAAATCGGACTGATGGCCTCCGTGCCACCTGTGCGGATATAGGGATTGCCAGGCAGGAATGAAGTCAGGTGTTTGGCCACGCAGATGGGGCCCATTCCCGGTCCTCCACCTCCGTGGGGTATGCAGAAGGTTTTGTGCAGATTCAGGTGACACACATCGGCTCCGATCATACCAGGACTGGTCAATCCAACTTGTGCGTTCATATTGGCCCCGTCCATGTAAACCTGACCACCGTATTCGTGAACAATACCACATATTTCCTGGATGGATTCTTCAAAAACCCCGTGTGTGGATGGATACGTTACCATCAATGCAGCAAGCTGCTCTTTGTATTCGGCAGCTTTGGCTTTGAATGCCAGCACATCTATGTTGCCTTTATCATCACAGGGGATGATGACTACCTTCATGCCAGCCATCACTGCAGAAGCCGGATTTGTGCCATGAGCAGAGGAAGGAATCAATACAATATTTCTGAAATCCTCTCCCCGGCTTTGGTGGTAGGCCCGGATTACCATCAGGCCCGCATACTCTCCTTGCGCTCCGGAATTGGGCTGCAGGGAGGTATCCGCAAAACCAGTGATTTCACTGAGCCAGTTTCTCAATTCCTGAAACATCTCATAGTATCCAGCCGCCTGGTCCTGAGGCACAAAGGGGTGCAACTGACCGATTTCCGGCCAGGTAACAGGGATCATTTCTGCGGTTGCATTGAGTTTCATGGTACAAGAACCCAGGGAAATCATGGAATGCACCAGGGAAAGGTCTTTGTTTTCCAACCTTTTGAGGTAACGCAACATTTCGTGTTCCGAATGATACCGCTGAAACACCTCATGCTGTAAAAAGGAAGAAGCACGTTGCAGGGTCTCAGGGATGATGGCATCTATCTGATCAGGTACATCAGGAATTTCTACCTGAAGGCGATTGGTGGATTTGGCAAAAACCTCATAGATCTCCACTACGTCAGCCCTGTTTTTTACCTGATCAAAGCTGAGGAGAATGTAGTCTTTTTCATACCGGAAATTTAACTTTTTTGACAAGGCAAATGCCCGTATTTTTTCCTTTTGCACCTCATCTACCTTGATGCGGATGGTGTCGAAGAAGGTTTCGTTAACCTGTTCGTAACCCAGCCGGGACAACCAGTCTGCGGTCATGACAGCCAGACCATGGGTGCGGGAGGCAATGGCTTTAAGTCCTTTCGGGCCATGGTAAACGGCATACATGCCGGCCATCACGGCCAAAAGTACCTGAGCGGTGCAAATATTGGAAGTGGCCTTTTCTCTTTTGATATGTTGTTCGCGGGTCTGCAGGGCCATGCGGTAGGCATTTTTGCCCGATTTGTCTACAGAAACGCCGATAATCCTGCCAGGGATTTGCCTTTTGAATGATTCCTTTGTAGCGAAGAAAGCTGCATGAGGACCACCAAAACCCATAGGAACGCCAAAACGCTGACTACTGCCGATCACCACATCAGCGCCCATCTCTCCCGGAGGCTTCAGCAAAGTCAGACTCAACAGGTCGGTGCTGAAAGCGGTAAAAATACTGTTTTCATTGGCGGCTTCTACCAGTTTGCTGTAATCAATGACTTCCCCATCTGCATTGGGATATTGCAGGAGCAGGCCAAAGAGTTCCGGATCCGTCAGATCCAGGTCCTTCAGAGAACCAAAAACGAGTTCTATGCCCACGGGAATGGCCCGGGTCTTAAGGATTTCCCGGGTTTGGCCAAAAACTTTCTCATCCACAAAAAAACGATTGGCCTCCTTTTTTGACCTTGGCTTGCTCGCATGCAACATGGTCATGGCTTCACCTGCAGCGGTGCCTTCATCCAGCAGGGAGGCATTGGCCAGCTCCATACCCGTCAGTTCGCTGACCATGGTTTGAAAATTGATCAGGGCCTCCAGCCTGCCCTGGGCTATTTCAGCCTGATAAGGGGTGTAGGCGGTGTACCAACCGGGGTTTTCCAGGATATTGCGCTGAATCACACCAGGGACAAGGGTGTCATAGTAGCCCAGTCCGATATACGATTTGTATAGGGTGTTTTTTCCTGCTGTTTTTTTAAATTTCTTAAGGAAAGCCGTTTCTGAAAGGGCTTTTGGCAGTTGAAGTGGTTTTTTCAGGCGTATGCTCTGAGGGATGCTTTCGTCGATTAAAGAATCCAATGAAGAAACACCTATGGTTTCTAACATGGATTTAATATCGTTATCCGAAGGAGCAATGTGCCTGTTTTTAAATTTTTCCGAAGAAGCGAGGTTGATTTTCATATAAAGATAAAATATGATTATTTTTGGCCGAACCAAATTATCCTGAATCGAACCGCAAAGGTAGAAATATTAGCTAATTTAGGTGTTTATTTTAACCTTAAATATCTTCTTATAAACCGTTTGGGCCAGGAATAGGTTTACAGTTTACCATATTTATAATCGTTTAAACAGTCATAATGAAAAATAGACCGATGATTGCAGCAATTTTGCTGTTTACCGGGCTTTCTTTTTCCCTTTTGGGACAGGAAGACCTTTCTTTAAAATATGCCGCTACCATACAGGCAGGGGATTTGGAAAACCACCTGACTTACCTGGCCTCTGATGAGCTGGAGGGAAGGGATACCGGGGAAAAGGGGCAAAAATTGGCAGCCGAATACCTGGTGGATTTTTACCGGAAAAAGGGCCTGACCGGCCCATTGTCCGGAAGTTTCCTGCAATCTTTTGAACTCTCCAGTGTGCGTTGGGAGAAAGTGGAATTAAGAGTGGGGAAAAGGGATCTGATCCTGAATGAGGATTTTGTGTTTATTGGTGACGGGGATATGAAAAAAAGAATCAGAACCGATTTGGTGTTTTTGGGCCTGGCCTCTGAAGAAAACCTGGAAAAAGTAGCTGTGGAAGGAAAGCTGGTAGGCCTTTGGGCCATTGGTGCACGTTCTGCAGATGCCGTCAAAAAGGTGATGGATGCAGGAGCTGAGGGAGTAATTATTGTGACCATGGAAGGCCAGGCCAATTTTGACCGGATGGCCAACCGATACAAAAATCTTTCGGGCCGGGGCCGTTTGGGATTTGATCGCCCTACCGAACACAAACCGGTATTTATGGTCAGCTCCGAACAGATGGGCCAGTTGTTCGAAACCCCAGTAGAAGAACTGAAGGAGGCCGCAAAAAACAACCCGGAATCCATTGCATCCCGGAAAGTCAGGTATCGGGTACAAAAAGACAAGCAAATTGTAGGTACGGAAAATGTGCTGGCTTACCTGGAAGGAACGGATAAAAAAGAAGAAGTGCTTGTCATCTCTTCACATTATGACCATGTAGGAATCAATAGCAAGGGAGAAATCAATAATGGTGCGGACGATGATGGTTCCGGAACTGTGTCAGTGATGGAAATAGCTGAGGCTTTTGCCAATGCCGCCAAAGAAGGCAACAAACCCCGGCGCAGCATTTTGTTCCTGAATGTAACCGGAGAGGAAAAAGGACTGTTGGGTTCGGAATATTATGCGGACAACCCGGTGTTTCCCCTGGAAAATACAGTGAACAACCTGAATATAGATATGGTCGGACGCATTGATTATGAATACCAGAATGCAGAAAATCAGGACTACGTCTATGTGATTGGCTCTGAAATGCTTTCTTCCCAGCTTAAAATCATTAATGAATACAATAATATCACCTACACCAACCTGATCCTGGATTACCGTTACGATGCGGAAGATGATCCCAACCGGTTTTATTACCGCTCCGACCATTACAATTTCGCCAAGCACAATATCCCGGTGATCTTCTTTTTCAACGGCGTCCATGACGATTACCACCAGCCAACGGATACGGTAGACAAAATCGAGTTTGACCTGATGGAGAAGCGGGCCCGGTTGATCTTCCATACTGCCTGGGACCTGGCCAACCGGGAGCACAGGACTCCCGTGGATGGTACCAACACCCGTTTGGACAGGTAAAGCCTGTAAGTGGAAAAAATTCAATTGCCGCCGGATTACCTTCGGCGGCTTTTTTATTCCATTTATCTGCCAGGAAAGCCAAATGATAGATCTATCTTTTTTACTTTTTCTTCATTTTTATAAAAATTGCCCTTATATTAAAGACTTATAGACAACCAATAAACAAACGCTACTTGACCATGAAAAACCTTTGTTTACCCCTTTTTGCCCTGATGCTTTTTTTTCATGCCGAAGCTCAGCAAATCCCTTCCAAAGCGATGCAAATAAAAACTGCCGTTCTGGCCGCTCCCGAGGATTTGAGGGATGGAGCCATGGTATACGGTTATGATGCGGGGGGCACCTGGACCGTACTGCGGGAAGGCAGCAATGAGCTGGTCTGCATTGCAGATGATCCCCAGGCGGAGGGTTTTAACGTGGCTTGCTACCACAAGGACCTGGAGCCCTTTATGGAACGGGGCCGGGAACTGAAAAAGGAGGGCAAAAATTTCAAGGAAATATTTGACACACGGGAGAATGAGGCGAAGGCAGGCACGCTCAAAATGCCCAAAGAAGGAGCTACCCTGTATGCCCTGACTGCAGCGGCAGAGGATTATGATGCCATGCAAGGAGAGGTCAAAAACACCTACCTGCGTTATGTGGTGTATATCCCCTGGGCCACCCAGGAAAGTACCGGTCTGGCACTCAAGCCGGAGGCCCCAGGTATGCCCTGGATCATGGATCCCGGCACCCACCGCGCCCATATCATGATCAATCCTCCGAAGGAATAGGTATTTTAATTTATTTCCACCTTTGCCATGGTTATCTTGAGAGACTGGCTTTGGTGAAAATGGGTTGGTGGAATTTCTTGAAAGATTTCACTTTGAATGATTTTAAATTAATAATTTAACTTTTTCATTTCAATCAATCCCGGTAGAGTGGATAAAACACTTAAAAAATATCTTCTTGCTTTTAAGAAACTAAGAATAGACAGGGCGCATGGTATTGCACCTCATAAACCTATTTTATTAATCTCTTTATTACAAACGTTTCAATACGGTGTCAACGATTCCAACGAAATCAGGATAACTCCTGAATTGGTTGCATTTTTCAAGACGAACTGGTCATCGTTGGTTACCACAAATCACCATAGCCAATTTGCTTTACCCTTTTATCATTTAAAAAGCGAAAAATTTTGGAAGCTGGTTCCGAAATTGGGATTCGAAAAAATCATTCATTTATCAGCTTCCATGCGAAGTTTTTCCAATTTAAATGTAGCGGTTGATTGTGCTATTTTGAATGAGGATTTATATTCATTAATGAAAGATCCCAAAAAGAACTTTTTATTACAACAGTTTTTATTGGATGAATATTTCCCCACCAGGAGTAGTGATTTCTATTTGTCTTTAGAAAAGCAAGAACAGCTTTTTGTTGAGATTGAAAGTAAGATTTTAAATGAATCTGCCGGACAATATAAGATTGAAATTCAAAGTCTGATTCAGCAACAAGATGAGGAGGAAATATTCATTAGAGGAAATCTTTTTAAAAGAGAAGTTCCAAAAATATACGATCACGCTTGTGCCATTTCTGGGATGCGGATAGATGCTACCTTAAACTTATCCATGATTGATGCTTGTCACATTGTACCATTTAGCAAAAGTTTTGATGATACAATAAAGAATGGAATAGCTTTATGTCCAAACCTTCATCGCGCATTTGACAGGGGGTTGATTGCAATTGATAATGATTATCGGGTCCTGGTATCAGAACGCTTTAGTGAATATCAATCGAACTATGGGATCAGGGAGTTTGAGAACAGACCAATAAACCTTCCTTTAAGGAAAGCTTATTGGCCTTTAAAAAATAATTTAATTTGGCATAGAGAAAATATATTTCAGAATTAGGTTTAAAAACCCATCCAAAAAGCCTTTTCTTTGAGCCAATGGAACCAGTGAAAAGCAATTAGGAAGCAAATACCGATTACCTGCTTAAATTTAACCACTAACCAATAAATATGCACAAGCAATTAGCAGCCTTTTTTCCGGCTCTCATTTTGTTATCCGGATTATTTTCCAGCACCTGGGCACAAAGCAATCCCGATCAAATTATCTTCAAAACAGGATGGGTAACCACTTATGGTGTCTCTGTAAAATATCCCCGCTATGCCCGCAACTAAATTCCTGCTGACCCTGTGGTGGCCCGCTTGCTGGCAGATTCTCACCCGGATTTTGCCTATCACGAATATCCGGGAGGAGGACATTGGTTTGGAAATATTTCTGCTGACTGGCCGCCGCTGTTTGATTTTTTGAAAAATCATGAACGCCCCAAAGCAGCTGAAGTAGTTGAAAAGGAATACGAGGCCGTTGCAGGAGCCGGTTTCTTTGGGAATGACTGGAGTATGGAGCTGGGGGAATTTGTATGGGACTAGCTGTAACCCAAGCCAGGCAAGGGATTAAACATCAAATGCCAGACTGACCAGTCTGGCATTTTATTTTTTCATTTCGCTTAAAGTATATTATTCCACATCCAGAACCTCACCAATAGGCTGTCCGGAAGCTCCATTTGGCAATCGGGTATGCAACAACATGGATAAGGTAGGTGCAATATCGGTAATGGTGGCATAACGGCTGCTGCTTCCTGGCTTGATACCCCAACCATAAAACACTATAGGTACATGGGTATCATAAGTATAACCTGTGCCATGGGTGGTCCCTCTTACCGAGTTGCTTAGCCAGGCGGGCTCCAGAATCACCATCACATCACCCGATGCCTTGTGATTGAAACCCATCTGCAAAAGGCTTTTCCTTCCTTTGGTGTATTCCAGGCGCCTGAGATCTTCACCGGTATAAGTTTCCTTGATGCCATCAAAACGCAACATAAAATCCGCCACTGCTTTTTGCAGCTCCCCAAATGACAAACCTTTTTCCTCTGCCAGGTAGCGGTTTAAGAATACCTGTTCATTGGAATAGTTTAAAATCCAGTTTCCTTCTCCAAAATGCTGATTGGTGAAACCCCGGAGTTGCGTCAGCACAAAGCGGGTATCCAGGCTTCCGGCAGCTACTCTTTCACTTTGCATGTATCGCACCACATCCGCTACACCATGATCTGCGGTCAAAAAAACCAGGTACTCGCCCTCGCCAATTTCCTTATCCAGGTGATCAAAAAAATCAGCCAGTCCCCTGTCCAGCCGGAGGTAATTGTCTTCTACCTCCACCGATGAAGGTCCAAACCTGTGTCCGATATAATCGGTAGAAGAAAAACTTACCGCCAGAAAGTCTGTTTCTCCCCTTTTGCCCAACTGCTCTCCTTCAAGTGCCGCATAGGCCAGGTCCAGGGTTAGGGTATTACCATATGGAGTAGTACTGATCAGGCCCAATCCGCCGTTATTTTCTTTCAAAGCAGCCAAATCATAGGGGAAGGTGGGCGTTTCCATGCCTATAAAAGGGGATTCAAATTCATTATTATCAGGAGCTCCTTGTACGTAGCTTTCCAGAGGGAAGAGGGTTTCCCAGGTCTCAGACAGGTATTTTTCCGGAAGTTTTCTGGAATTAAAGGCTTTTGCCCAATCAGGCAATTCATCATAATAATAAGTAGATGTCATGAATTCCCCGGTTTTGGCATCATACCAATAAGCATCACCCAGGTGTCCTGCCGGTAAGGCAGCTCCCCGGTCTTTGATGGCAACGCCAACGACTTTTGAGCGCTTTCCGGTAGCGAACATGAGTTCGTCCGTAATGGTACTGCTCAATAGGTTTCTGGGGGAAATTTCTCCACCGGAGGGGCTACCGGCCACCCCGGAAACAGTACTGTCTTCTGCACAGTAAATGGTTCGTCCCAATGACCGCACATACCAATCGTTACCGATGATCCCATGGGTAGCAGGTGTAGTACCTGTATATACCGAAGCATGGCCCGGGCCGGTATAAGTGGGGATGTAGTTATAATGCCCGTTTTTCATCATAAAACCCTCATTCATCAGGCGCTTGAAACCACCCTCCACAAACCTGTCCTGATAGCGGTAAAAATATTCCTGCCTCATTTGGTCTACTACTATGCCAATAACCAGTTTTGGTCTTTCCTGGCTTATGGATTTACTGTCTTGTGAAAAAACTGAATGAGACAAGATCAGGAAGGCCAGAACAAATAAATTTTTCATGTTTTTAGATTTCTTATTTCGGCAAATATACCTTTTTGATTTATTTGAAATAAATAGATGATGACCATCTCATCTGAAAAGTGATGAGCGGAAAAATTTTAAGCGGAGCTTTACACAGTTCATTTGATGTGTTTATACCTTTTTTTTGAACGGTCACATAGCTGTCGCTACTCTCGGGAGAATCTCGCCAGAATAATCATATCACTGTGTGACGCTTTCGCCTTGCCTGATTTCAGTCCCTGTTTTTCAGGTCTCCGTTTTTTATCGATTTGATAAACTGGGCCCAGGCAAAGGGGTTAAGTAGCGGCAAAGGCCTTGGACCATACCTGTCCAGGGTTTGTTGGGTTTGCTGGTTGGTAAATTGCCTGAAATTCTCATTTCCCGAAGCAGGCATTTCTTCAGCCCACTTTAAAAGTAATTGCGGGCTGAGGTTGCCCCTGTTAAGGGGTGGTTCTGCATCTACATTTACAGCCAGAATGGCATTTTTAAATTCTTCCTCGGTGGGATAGGGCATCACTTTCACCTCCTGAAGCGCTATTTCATCCTGTATCATGGTCAGTATATAGCTGACCTTGTCTTCGGTTATATCCGCAGGAATTTTGAGGGTCTGTCTTTTAAGTCCTATGTAGGAAAAAACCACACTGTCCCCGGCCACCACCGGCATGGAAAAATACCCAAACCGATTACTGCTGGTGCCGCGACCCTTTTTGGGAACGTAAATATTTACACCCGGAATCGCAGTGGTACTGTCAGCATTCAGGATCACACCAGATAACTGCACTACTTTTCGATCAGGGGTGTCCTGAGCTGTGGCAGACTGGTGAATTCCTAAAAACCCCACTACAAAAACGGCTAGTATTGCGATAAACTTTTTCACTTCTTTTATTTTTCAGTAGGCCTTTCCTTTTCATTTACGGGAGATAATCAAGCCTGTTTGGTTACAAAGCCAATGATTTCACGATAATAAGTGAAATACAGCTGAATTCATTAACTTCAACATGTTTTATTTGTTAAAGTTAATTAAATGCGCTTAAAAAACATAAGTTTAAATTATGGGATGCGGGTATTTAAAGCCCTTTCTGAGGAAGCAAGGGTGAGAATCCTGCACTTGTTGATGCAAAATCAGGAATTGTGTATATCGGATCTGGAGCATATCCTGGATTTTACCCAAACAAAAACCAGCAGGCACGTAACCTATTTAAAGCATGCGGGTTTAATAGGCAGTAGAAAAAAGGATCAGTGGACATTTTATTATGTATTGGAAGAAGCCCAGGAAATACTAGGTCAGATTTTAAAATTCATCCAAAAAGACCAGAACCTCTTGAGAGATCAGGAGATTTATGAAATTCTCTACTCCAACAGGGAACTGGCCAAAAATAAAATTCAAAACAATCCATATAGAAAATAAAATAATCAGTGTGAAAAAGTACCAACATATTTTTTTTGACCTGGACCATACTTTATGGGATTATGACAGCAATGTCAGAGACACGCTTCTGGAACTATTTGCCCGTCACCGGTTAGCAGAGTTGGGGGAAATCACGTTTGAATCCTTTTTTGAGGCCTTTCTTACCACCAATTATGAACTTTGGGACCTGTTTAACCGGGGCAAGGTAAATCAATCCGATATGCGAAAAATCCGCTTTATCAAGGTTTTTTCCAGGGCAAAGTTGTCAACCGACCATATTCCCAGCACCTTCGAGAAGGATTTTGTCTCCCAAACATCTTCCAGATCCAAAGTCATGGACCATACTTTCGAAATTCTGGACTACCTGAGTAATGCATATGCCCTGCACATCATCACCAACGGCTTCAATGACAGTCAATACGCCAAATTAAAATATTCCGGATTGGCGCCATACTTTAAATTAATTGTGACTTCTGAAAGCTCCGGATTCAGAAAACCGGACAAAAGAATTTTTGTCCATGCACTTGAAAAGCTTGGCAGCAAGCCTGATGATTGTCTGATGATTGGGGACAATCCAAACTCCGATATACTGGGTGCCAGGAACGCAGCCATCGATCAGGTTTATTATAACCCCCGGGGAATAACTGATCCGGTACAATCTACCTTTACCATCAGACACCTATCCGAACTAAGAGCCATCCTGTGAACCCTCCTTTCGGCTAAGCCGTTGTTTATTTGTATATTTGTTATAAATAAACTAACCAGGTAAACAACACAATTGTATGCTAAAAGGCTTTTTTAATGTACCGGAACCAAAGAATGAACCAGTCAGGAACTATGCACCAGGATCAAAGGAACGGGCCTCCCTCCAGGAAGCCATTGCCTCTGCGAGATCCCAGGTAGCAGATATTCCCATGTATATAGGAAGTGAAGAGATAAGAACGGGTAATACATCTTCCCTTCATCCACCGCATGACCATCAACATCTGTTGGGCCATTATCATGAAGGTGATAAGGGTCATGTAACACAAGCCATCAATTCAGCTTTGGGAGCTAAGCCTGCATGGGAAAACATGCAATGGGAACAAAGAGCTGCCATCTTTTTGAAGATCGCCGATCTGTTGTCAGGCCCATACAGGGATAAAATCAATGCCGCCACCATGTTGGGGCAATCCAAAAATGCCTTCCAGGCGGAAATTGATGCCGCCTGCGAGTTAATTGATTTTTTGCGATTCAATGTGAAATTCATGACGGAGATCTATGCCCAGCAACCTCCTATCAGTGGAGAGGGTGTCTGGAATCGACTCGAGCAAAGACCATTGGAAGGCTTTATATTTGCCATTACTCCTTTTAATTTCACAGCCATTGCCGGAAACCTTCCTACAGCTCCTGCCCTGATGGGAAATACGGTTATCTGGAAGCCAGCACATACCCAGATTTATGCAGCCCATGTATTGATGCAGGTTTTTAAAGAGGCCGGACTTCCTGATGGAGTAATCAATCTGATCTATGTGGATGGACCGGAAGCAGGTGAAGTGATCTTTTCTCATCCCGATTTTGCCGGATTACATTTTACCGGTTCTACTGGTGTTTTCCAACATTTGTGGAAAACCATAGGGAACAATATTTCACGGTACAAAACTTACCCCAGAATAGTAGGTGAAACAGGAGGAAAGGATTTTGTCATTGCCCATAAATCTGCCCATCCAAAGGCCGTTGCCACGGCACTCAGCAGAGGAGCCTTTGAATACCAGGGACAAAAATGCAGTGCAGCATCCCGGGCCTATATTCCCTCAAATATCTGGGAAGAGGTAAAAGAATATTTGTTGCAGGACCTGGCTTCCATGAAAATGGGGGGAACCGAGGACTTTGGAAATTTTATCAATGCGGTAATTGATGAGAAAGCTTTCGATAAAATAAGCGGATATATAGACGCAGCCAGAAAAGCCTCCAATGTGGAGATAATCGCGGGAGGAAATGTGGATAAATCAAAGGGTTACTTTATTGAGCCTACGGTCATATTGGTCGAAGACCCACTTTATAAAACCATGGTGGAGGAAATTTTCGGACCGGTATTGACCATTTACGTCTATCAGGGGGACCATTTTGAAGAGGCCCTGGAACTGGTAGACCAGACCTCTCCCTATGCCCTTACAGGAGGAGTGTTTTCAAGGGATCGTTATGCCATAGAGATGGCTACCGCCAAATTGCGCCATGCGGCAGGAAACTTCTACATCAACGACAAGCCCACCGGTGCGGTAGTGGGGCAGCAGCCCTTTGGAGGCTCCAGGGCTTCCGGAACCAACGATAAGGCCGGGTCTATGATCAACCTGCTGCGTTGGGTTTCTCCGAGAACCATCAAGGAGACCTTCGTCAGTGCGACTGATTACCGATATCCTTTCCTGGGAGAATCCTGATATTATCCTGATATTATCCTGAATCAAAGCACTGTCTGGATTGGCAGTGCTTTGATTTTTTACCAATCATCTAAGTTCGGTTTAAATTTTTTTGGTGATTCCACTTGTTTTATAAGTCAATCGCCGTCTAACCTGAATTCAGTTTTCGGTGGCGTTCATTTGATTAATCTTTACGCATTTTAAAAAAGACACAGAAAAAGCAGATCAGTTGAATCCCCCTTTTTAAGGGGGAGAGGGAGATTTTTTCGCAAACGCACCAAAAATCAATGTCCAATGAGTTGAAATCCCTCACCACTTCTGTGATCTGGGGCGTTTTAAAGGAGGAGTTGCTGAAAATTAAGATTTGGGTTGATTATTTGACGCTTTACATTATCAGGAAATTATCCGTTTTCTTAGGAAAGGATCAGAACCCATATTAAGTACTTTTTATTGGTCGAACTCAGGTTACCAAACGGACCTTAGATAATGTAGCTGATTTTCGTTTTCAAATCCCTCCAGGTATAGCCGGGTATACCTTTCCCTGGGAAAAACCAGATCCGTCATCACCAGCTCCCCATTATTGATGAAAATTTCAATGGATGACCGGTCCAGAAAAATGCGGAGTTCCTCTATTTCCAGGCCATCGACAGGTGCACCGTGTCTGGCAGGAAATCCCTCATTGAAATCTACCAGACCCGATTCGGTTCTGTCCACAAACAATGTTTCTCCCTCCTTTTCAATGATTACCCGCTCTCCGGCCGAGTTGCTGAATTCAATACTGAAATCGGCAGCACTGCTCTGAAGCTGTAGTTCTATCAGCTCCTGCTCCAGTATAATGTTTTGCCCGGAAATTACCTGACTTTCTTCCCTGAGCATTTCCAATTCCTTTACCGGCCGGGAAGCCAGATGGTATTCCTGATCGATGGAATACAACTCAAGACTCCTGGGCAAGGTATTGGCGGAGCGCCAGACCTGCGTGGGCACTACATTGGCATACATCCAGTTACTCATCCAGCCTATAAACAACTTTCGTCCATCAGTAGCCGGGACATTGGACCAGGTGACACCTGCATAATTGTCCGCTCCATAATCCAGCCATTTCACGGCCCTTTGTTCGGTAGTAAACTTTTTACCATCAAAATCTCCGATAAAGTATTGTGTGGCTGAGCCCCCATTAGGTCCTCCGGGATTGATGCTGACCAGTAAAACCCATTTTTGCTCCCCTTCAGGTGTTGTCAAAGGAAACAAATCAGGACATTCCCAAACTCCACCATAAGCGGCCCAATCCGGGTTAAAATCACTTAAATGCTCCCATCCAAGCAAATTATCCGAAGCATAAAAGCTGATTTTGTCCTTTACCGCCAGGGACATGATCCACTTCCCCTGATCGATTTGGGTCACTTTCGGATCGCGAAAGTCTTTGATACCGGGGTTTTCCAGAACCGGATTGTTTTGGTATTTCTCCCAGGTACGGCCATTATCCAGGCTGAAAGCAAGTCCCTGTGTTTGATAATCATCCTTTCCCGCTTCAGCTCCAACCGGATCATGATAGGTGTAAAGGGCCACCAAAGGAGGGTTTTCCGGAGATCCTAGACCACTGCTATTGGCAGCATCAAAAACTGCCGATCCTGAAAATATCCATCCCAGGCTATCTGGTTCAATGGCCACAGGCAAATGTTCCCAGCGGACCAGGTCCTTTGAAACGGCATGTCCCCAATGCATGGGGCCCCAAACATTGCTATCCGGATAATATTGGTAAAACAAATGGTATTCGCCTTCATGAAAAACCATTCCATTTGGGTCATTCATCCAGTTGGCTTCGGGGCTGAAATGATACTGAGGCCGATGTGGTTCATTATAAATTCTTGAATCATTGGTGTCTTCAGATTCAAGGGGTACGCCAGAATCGCATGAAGCAACCATGGTGGTGATGAATAACAGGCTCCAAATGATGTATCTGTTCATAATGATTTTTTTAATGGATTATTCACTACTGTCCCTTACGCCCAACAACACAATTCTAAAGGTAGTCCCTTTTCCCAACTCTGAGGCATTTACAAAAATCCTTCCCTTGTGATAGCCTTCAATAATGCGTTTGGCAAGGGTAAGCCCAAGGCCCCATCCCCGTTGTCGGGTGGTAAAGCCTGGATTGAAAACCTTGGCAAACATTTTTTTCTCTATCCCTTTGCCTGTATCATTGATATCTATCAGGACATATTTTTCACTTTCTTTGACAATATTTATCCTAATGGCACCCTGCCCTTTCATGGCATCCACGGCATTTTTACAAATATTTTCGATCACCCATTCAAACAATGAGCGGTTCATCTGGGCATAAATATATTCTGCATGGGAGTTGAGCTCAATGGATACCTTACTGGATATACGGGGTCTCAGGTAATTGATCGCATCACCAATCACCTGATGTACATTTTCGGGTTTGATGACGGGGCTGCTGCCAATGTTGCTAAACCTCTCGGTCACCATGCTTAGTTTTTTGATGTCCTTTTCTATTTCGATGATGACTTCCTGATTTTCATCGAAAACAGGGGAGTTTTTCAGGTAATCAATCCAGGCCATCAAAGAAGCCAGCGGGGTACCCAACTGATGGGCAGTCTCTTTGGTAAGGCCTGCCCACAGCCTGTTCTGCTCGGCCACCTTACTTTGGTTGAAAAAAGCATAGGCAAGTATTCCAAACACCAAAATAACAGACAGCTGCACATAAGGATAATATTGCAGGCGGGTCAGGAGGTCAGAATTTCTAT
Organism: Cyclobacterium plantarum; assembly: GCF_011290685.1. Lineage (GTDB taxonomy): Bacteria > Bacteroidota > Bacteroidia > Cytophagales > Cyclobacteriaceae > Cyclobacterium > Cyclobacterium plantarum. The sequence continues at coordinate 146,628 of NZ_JAANYN010000001.1, read as the reverse complement.
AAAAAATAAAAGCATCGTCAGAAAGCCGTATGGGATCATACAAGGCTTTCATCGTTTCCAGCTCCTCCAGCAATTGCAGCCTTTGTTCCTCTTCGGTGCTGTTTTTCCTGAAATTTATGTTTTTATACTCAATGGGCTCTCCCTCAGCATTAACGGTGATTACCGGTATGGATTTATTTTCCTGAATGATCACCTGAAAAACAAAGGTCAGGTTATCAGAATTGACAGAAGCATATTCCAATGCTTCTGCATAAAGATCCACCTGCCGCTTTTCCCGGATTTTGAGTTCCTCCACCAGGGTGTTGGTATAATAAATGGATCCGAGTCCAATGATAACAGAAAAAGCGAACACGCCCCATTTCACTTTTCCCCTGTTTTGGTAGAGGTCCAAAGATGTCAGGTCTTGAAATTTTTTATTCATTGCAAAATAATGATTCCGAACTTAAGGAAGTTCATAATGAGAAACAATATTAAACTCTCATTATTGTATCGGGAAAAATAAAAAATGATTATCAGTTTGGGAAATTGGAGCAAAGCAATCGGCCGGACACCATTTCATGGCCTGAATAAAGGGTTTTGGCGTTAATTTAAGCGATGGGCTAGCTGTATGAGTCTTTAGACAACAATGAGATGGCTCATAAGATACACCCGATAAAAACAACTTTAGCTATTATCCTTCAACCATTTCCACAATACCTTATACCCCACTTTAGAACCATGGACCAGAATGCCGATGCGGTAAATTTTTCCTGCCAGCCAGGTAGTAAATAAAAATCCTGCCACCAATAACCCAATGGAAATGGCCAGCTGCTCCCAGGGCACCCCAAAACTCACCCTGCCCATCATGGCTACCGGAGAAGTAAATGGAATAATTGAAAGCCAAAAGGAAACATTGCTGTTGGGATCATCCAGGACAAAAATAAACAGGCCCATATAGGCAATCAACAAGGGAATGGTTACCGGAAACATGAATTGTTGTGCATCAGAAGGACTGTCTACTGCCGCACCTATGGCGGCAAAAAAGGCACCATACAACAAATACCCACCCACAAAATAGATTAGGAAAGTTAGGGTAAGCTGAATGAAATCAATTCCCTGCACCATTTGCAGGATTTCTACCATACCCTCCTGACCTGCTCCAGGGAGAAGGTCCTGCTGTCCGGACATTTCCATCAATTCCTGTTGGGGCATTTTCATGCCGAAATAGCCTACCACTAATGAGGATATGGCACTGATCAGCAGTATCCAGATCAAAAACTGGGTCAGTCCCACAGCCCCTATTCCAATTATTTTCCCCATCATTAACTGGAAGGGTTTTAAAGAGGATACCAGGATTTCTATGATCCTGCTGGATTTCTCTTCGATGACTCCCTGCATGATCTGATTGCCGTACACAAAAATAAAAGTATAAATCAGGATTCCGGCCAAAAACCCCACAGCGTAATTGACCACTGAGTTGGAAACACGTTCACCACCGGGCTCGCCTAAGATAACGGCGCTTATTTTTATGTTGGTTTTAAGGGAAGAAAGTACATCGGGGTCTATGCCAGAGGCGAAAAGCCTGAATTCCTCAATTTTATTTTTTAGTGCCGCCTCCAGACTTGTGATCATGGAAATGGGAGCAATTTCCTCGCTGTAAAAGGTAATTCCTGTGGGTTGGTCCAGGTTCAATTCAGGGATATACAAAAAACCAAATCTATCCCCATCATTCACCAGTTCCCTGGCTTCTTCGCGGTTTAATCCGCCGTAAGAAAAAGTAAAAGACTCATTATTTTCTAAAAAATAAGCATTGTTCTCGTCTACCACTTCTATGAATTTTCTGGATTCAGGGGAAACATCAGACATGGCAATCCACAAGAACAATCCCAGAATGGTGGGAAAAATTAATGGGGTAATGATGGTTGCCAGTAAAAAAGACCGCTTTTTCACCCTGGCCAGGTATTCTCTCTTAATGACTAAAAAAATCTTACCCTTCATCACTCTCGTTTATTTTTTGGATAAAAATTTCCTCTATACTGGGTACAATTTCTTCGAATCCCAGTATTTCTCCATACTGCATGAGATTGGCCAGGAGTGCATTGGGTTGCTGCCCGTTGAGACTTATGGTAAATTCCACATGCCCTTCACCTGCCACCACATCTCCCCAGGGGGGCACATTTGTCTGGTCTTCTACCGTCATTTTCACCCTAAACTGGTTGGTTTTGGCTTGGTTCTTAATGGTTTTGACCGGTCCATCCAGAATTTTCCGGGACTTGTTGATCATGGCGATATGGTCGCAAAGCAATTCAACCGATTCCATTCTATGGGTAGACAGGATTATAGTGGTACCCTTCCGCTTCAGTTCAAGAATTTCATTCTTTATGATTTCGGCATTTACCGGGTCAAATCCCGAAAAGGGTTCATCCAAAATCAGCAAATCGGGTTGGTGAATAACAGTTGCTATAAACTGCACCTTTTGGGCCATTCCTTTGGAGAGGTCCTGAATCTTATTGTCTTTCCATTGGATCAGGTTTAACTTTTCCAGCCAGTTGCTTATCCTTTCGATTGCATCCTGCTTGCTCAGGCCCTTAATCCGGGCAAAGTAAAGCAACTGCTCCTTAACTTTCATGGTTTTGTACAGGCCCCTCTCTTCTGGCAAATAACCAATATTCCTTACATGCCGCATTTTTAGCGGCTGCCCTTTAATCAATATTTCCCCGGAGTCCTGGTCAATGATCTGATTTACAATCCTGATAAAAGTAGTTTTGCCTGCGCCATTGGGGCCCAAAAGCCCGAAAATAAGGCCCTGATCCACAGAAAGGTCGAAATCTTTCAATGCCACATGTGTCCCGTAAGACTTATTCAATGATCGGACGCTTAATATTTCCAATTAGCTAGTTATGTTTAATACAGGCAACTAAAACAAAAAAAGCCCCAGAAAGGACCCTTACTCCAAAGATACTGAACCCACAGAAACATCTATCATGAAAGTCATTAGATTTTGGGCATCTGCCTGGTATCCCTTACTTACATATGTTTTTTCGCCAATTTCCCTCAGGTGGCCGGGCACTTTGGTCCTGCACATGGCAGTGGATTTAATTTTCACCACGTAGGGTAGATTTGCGGAAGGCAACTTAATATTTACCGCTCCGGCCCCAACCATGGCATTTACGGTAGTGGCAGCTGCCATGGTATCCCCAAAGGATAAGTTTACTGAGCCGTAGTTGACATCAAACATCAAATGCCTGGCATTGGACATTTGCAAATCTTCGGCATAAAAGGACCCCATATTTATGGCTACCGACAAGGTGTCCATAGTGACCGAATTGGGTACCTGTTTGGAGTAATTTAAAAAAACATCCGCCGAGGCAGTCTTTACAAAACAATTGGAAACAGGCAAATTTGACAGGTCAAGCCTGGCTTTTCCAATCCCAAAATGAAGCCTTAGGTCATACAGGAAATTGGCATCCAGACCAACTTTCCATTTGTGATCAAAATCATCATCCCCGCTGGAAAAAAGTCTGTAAGAGAGGTTTTTGCTCAGACTTTCAGACTCTACGTTTTTATGCTCAATAAGGGCATAAAGCACTCCCTCGGAATAATTGTGCGTGAATGTGGGGAGGATATTTACCTTTCCCAATTCTGCATCGGCAATCAATGGAAAGCCTTTGTATTCTCTTTGAATGGTAGACACCCCTTTATAGCTGGAAAAGTTAAGGTGAACCAGGTTGATTCCCTCCCTTTCTTTCACCTCAAAATGCCTTAGAATTTGCGCTTCGGAGGAAATTACGAGACAAATGATCAGACAAGTGGCAAAATTCAATTCCTTAAACATACCGATTAAATACGGTTGGGATATCAAAAGGTTTTTTAAAAAAGAAAAGCCGTTAGCCGACTATCTCTTTTAAAAGAATTCCTTGACTTTATCAAAGATGCTTTTTTCTGATTTCCCTGGATTAGGCTTAAAGTTCTCTGAATCTCTAAGCGATTCCAGCTTTTCCCTTTCCTCTCTGGTTACTTCTTTAGGAGTCCAGACATTGACATGAATCAGTTGGTCGCCTCTGCCGTAGCCATTTAATTCCTTTATTCCTTTCCCTTTTAAGCGCAGTATTTTACCCGCCTGAGTACCGGGTTCAATTTTAATTTTGACCTTTCCATCAATGGTTGGTACCTCAAGGGAGGCGCCAAGCGCCACATCCACAAAACTCAGGTACAAGTCATAGACCACATTATTGCCATCCCTTACCAATACTTCATCCGGTATCTCTTCCACAAGGATCAACAGATCTCCGGGAACTCCTCCGGGAATTTCATTTCCCTTGCTGGAAAGGCTCAACTGCATACCATCAGCTACTCCGGCGGGGATATTGATAGGGATGATTTCTTCTTTGATGATAAGCCCTCTGGAATCTGCATTTGGAGGCCTTTTGTCGACGATTTGTCCACTTCCCTCACAGGCAGGACAAGTACTGGCAGAAACCATCTGACCCAGCATGGTGTTGACTACTTTTTTTACCTGACCACTTCCCTGACAGGTAGAACAGTTTTTAAAAGTAACGCCGTCGGCGATCATGTGGCGTTTCACTTTGATCTTCTTTTCGACACCGTTGGCCAATTCCCTAAGGTTCAATTTGAGTTTAACCCTGAGATTGGTGCCTTTCTTCGTTCTTCGTGAACTTCTTCCGCCGCCTCCGAAGAAGGAGTCGAAGCCTCCACCTCCAAAAATGTCCCCAAATTGGGAAAAGATGTCATCCATGTTCATGCCACCTCCTCCGAAGCCACCATTGCCTCCAAGGCCCTGGTGACCGAATTGGTCGTATCTTTGCTTTTTCTCCGCATTACTCAACACCTCATAGGCTTCAGCTGCTTCTTTGAACTTGTCTTCCGCTGAGGGATCGCCGGGATTTTTGTCCGGGTGATACTTGAGGGCCAACTTTCTGTAGGCCTTTTTTATTTCTTCCGGGCTGGCATTTTTATCTATGCCCAACACCTCATAATAATCTCTTTTCGCCATAAATCTTTATTTTCCAATTACCACTTTAGCAAATCGAACCACTTTACCTCCCATCGTGTAGCCTTTTTCAACCACATCCACAATTTTACCTTTCAAATCTTCTGACGGGGCTGGGATCTGCGTGATTGCCTCGTGGTATTCTGCATCAAAGTCTTTGCCCACCAGGTCCTTCATAGGTTCCAATCCCTTGGAAGTAAGGACCCTCAACAATTTGTTATAAATTAACCTGCTCCCTTCCTGTTTTTGATCATCCTCTCCGGCATCTGCCTGGGCCTTAAACGACCTTTCAAAATCATCAATAACAGGCAATATTTCCTGAATCAGCTCCTGAGATGCCGTATTGACCAGGTCAAGCCTTTCTTTGGCAGTTCTTCTGCGGAAATTTTCAAACTCAGAATACAACCTGACATATTTGTCCTTCAATTCCTGATTTTCCTTTGACAAATTGTCTTCAGGTGTTTTGGCTTCCGGATCTTTTTCTTCCTGAACATCCAAATCGGCATCCTTGTTCACATCTCCCTCGTTTGTAGGGTTTTCAGCTGTTTCTGTTTGTTCCAGGTCCAGATCCTTTTCTTCTTTTGTTTTATCTGTCATGTTTAAATCCGTTTTTCAAAAATCCTTTTGATGAAAACAATTAACTTGCCATTTTATCAATGTATGCCATTCTGACACAATTACTGCAATGACTTCCAAATCAAGTCTTTGAGCAAAGGCAGCTGAAAGCCACTCACAGCTGACAGAAACAAATGAGGAATGTCCTTTGGAATTTCCGATTCCAGTGCTTTCATCAGTTCGGCATCCAGCAAATCTGCTTTGGATATGGCCAGAATGCGCCTCTTATCCAGAAGTTCCGGATTATAGCGTTCCAGTTCTGCCAATAAAACCGCATACTGCTCGCCGATATGGGCTGCATCAGCAGGGACCAAAAACAGCAAAATGGAATTTCTCTCAATATGCCGCAAAAACCGCAGGCCAAGTCCTTTACCTTCTGCTGCACCTTCAATAATGCCCGGAATATCGGCCATTACAAAAGATTTTCCATCTCTGTAGGCGACCACTCCCAGGTTGGGCACAAGTGTGGTAAAGGCATAATCTGCAATTTCCGGCCTGGCTGCGGATAAGCTGGCGAGTAGGGTGGATTTTCCGGCGTTGGGAAAACCTACCAAACCTACATCTGCCAAAAGTTTTAATTCCAGAATGATCCATTCCTCTGTTCCCTCGCCACCGGTCTGGGCAAAATGAGGGGCCTGATTGGTGGCTGTTTTGAAATGGTCATTGCCCAGACCTCCCCTTCCTCCGGGCGTTAGTACAAATTCCTGCCCGTCTTCCGTGATCTCACACCTGAACTCCCCGGTTTCGGACTCCCTGGCTACTGTACCCACAGGGACTTCCAGAACAACATCTTGTCCATCAGCACCTTTTCTTCTTCCCCCTTCTCCATTTTTACCCCGCTCAGCTATGACATGTTTCTTGTATTTAAGATGAAGCAGGGTCCAGAGCTGTGCATTGCCTCTCAAAATGACATGGCCGCCTCTACCCCCATCACCACCGTCGGGGCCTCCCTTGGGTACATGTTTTTCCCGCCTAAAATGGACAGAACCATTTCCTCCTGCCCCCGAACGGGAGCAAAATTTCACATAGTCAATAAAATTTGATGCTGCCACTCTATCCTTGGTTTTTTTCTGGTCTCCATATTTATTTTACCGGAATTCTCCTATAAAATAAAATAGCTAAGCCGTTACGCTTAGCCATAGTACTACATCCTCAAAGGTACGAATTAATATTCATCTATTACAGCACAAATCTTTCCGAAAATCTCATCTATGGCTCCTACACCATGGATTTTAGATAATTTACCCTGCTTTTGATAATATTCAGCCACCGGTAATGTTTCTTCTTTATATACCTTTATCCTGTTGTTGATTTTTTCTTCATCCTGGTCATCAGACCTTCCGGATGTTTTTCCCCTATCTTTAATGCGCAGCTTTAATTCCTCTTCAGGAACTTCCAGAGATATCATTCCGGAGATATTTGTTCCTTTTTTTAGCAGCAATTCATCCAATGCCCTTGCCTGTGCCACTGTTCTAGGGAACCCATCAAAAATAAAGCCCTTAAGATCGGTAGAGGAATTGATCTTGTCATCCACCATACCAATCACTACCTCATCAGGAACAAGGTTGCCATCATCCATGTATTTCTGAGCCAATTTACCCAGTTCAGTACCCTCTCCCAAATGCTTTCTGAATAAATCTCCGGTGGATATGTGATCCACTTTATATTTTTCAATTAATTTTTCACTTTGGGTCCCTTTGCCTGCTCCGGGAGGGCCAAACAAAACAATATTTAACATAGATTAATTTTTTTTATGAAATGGAATTTTATTTTTCTCTTTTTTGATACAAATGTCTGAGATTTCTCCCCTTGCCGCAATAATCCAGGCCGTACCCAACGACAAAAAGGTCCGGGATGTCAAAACCCCTGTATTTTATGGTTACACTTTCTGTTAAGGCTTCCGGTTTTACCAACAAACTGACAATTTCAACACTTTTAGGATTTTCCTTATTGATCAAATCCAGTAAATAAACCATACTTTTGCCAGTATCAACGATGTCCTCTATAATGACCACATCCCGGTCTTTCAAAGATTCGCTCAATCCCAGCAAAGGGGTAATGTTACCTGTACTTTTTGTCCCTGAATAAGAAGCCAATTTAATAAAAGAAACATCCGCTGTCAGGTTGATTTCCTTGCAAATATCAGACATAAACATAAAACTACCGTTCAAAACCGCCAATAAAATCGGATTTTTTCCATTATAGTCTAGATTGATAGCTTTGGCAAGCTCTTTTACCCTGATCAAAAGCTTGTCTTCCGGAATAAAAAGTTCAAAATCCAAGTCCTCAATTTTAATCATACCAGGATATTACGTTCACAAAAACAATTAATTTCGGAGTTTATATTCGTTCGAAGAAAAGACATTTATTAATCCATTACAAATTTCGCATCAAATATTGGTACAATTTTATCAAGTCCTCCACATCTTTTAAACTGGCTTTTTCCTGTGGGGTATGAGGGTTTTCCTCTGCTACACCTATAAAGCACCAATCAACCGGATATGGGCTCATTTGAATTTCCCTGCCATCACTTCCTCCATATGCCTCTACTTCCAATTGATACGGCACTCCGGATGCTTCTGCCAACTCCAAAATACTATCCAGAAACTTTTTCCTGGGAATGAAGCTATCGCGCATAGAGATAACGGCTCCTTTATTAAAATGAACCCCTTCGGTAATCCAGGTAACATCTGCCACCAAAGCTTGTCTAATGCCCCAGTTTTCAAAAATAAACCGCGTCAGAAAGGGCATGGATCCACCTCCATGTTCCTCATAAGTACTGAATACAATAATACCGTCAGTTAAAGTTTCACATAACCTTATCATTGCATACATACCAAGCCGATTGTCCAGGTAGGCTGCCTCGATGAATTCATTGTCTGCCTTAATCTGCTGCTCAAATGAAAGCATGGTACCTCTTTGAATACCCCTGGGAAAATCATGAAACACATTTCCATCCTTTTCATGGGCTTTGCATCGTATGGGTCCTACCAGGTCCGTTCCCTGAAGCCAGGCCCCATCCCCTATTTCCGGCCCCCCTATCGGTACAAGTTGGTTTTCATACCTCACAGAAAAACCTACCGTATCCATATGAGCAAAAGCAGCGGTTTTGGGATTACCGAAAACTAGTAGTATATTATCATGGAATTCTTCTCCAGAATAAATTTGGGGTGAAACCTTCCAGGAGGATCTTCGTTTCAGAATTAAGTCAAGAAGAAAAGAAGCCATTCTTGATTCGTCACTGGAAACGCTATTGATCTCAAGAATTTCTTTTAATAAAATGTCCATTGGCATAGTTTATGTTAAATAATTTTATAAATTTCGAGTTCAAATTCGATTTTATTGAAACAATTGAGATAGATGTTTAAAGTTCCCATAAATTAATATACATTTGTATCATATAACCGAGTAATAACTAATAGCAATCAAAATCAATTAAAACACTGAATGTTGTAAAAAATTTTTTATCATGAAAAAAATAATACTATCAACACTAATGGTTGGTGCTTTAGCTATAGGTGCTAATGCTCAAGACGATTTCAACAAATGGTCCGTCGAAGTTAACGGAGGGTTTAATAAACCAATGGCGCCAATAACGCCTGGTTATTTTTCTCCTACGCTAAACTTGGGCCATGCAGACCTGGGAGTCAGGTACATGTTTAACGAGAAATTTGGGACCAAGTTGGATTTTGGTTTTGGTGGCTTCAGCAATGCAAGTGACACTCCTGATTTCTCCTCAAACTACTACCGCCTGAACCTACAGGGAGTGGCTAATCTTGGCAGGATCATGGATTGGCAAACATTCTCTCAAACTTTCAATTTGTTGGGACATTTTGGTGGGGGAATCGGAAGACTTACCCCTCAGGAAAACCAATGGGCTGATTTTCAGGACAACCAATACAATATCATTACCGGGTTGACACTTCAAGTCAAACTTAGTGACAGAATCGCACTTAACGGTGATATCAGCAATATAGTAGCAGGCCGACAAGATGTAGCATTTGACGGTGCTTCATCTATTAATCCTGCAACTGAAAATGGATATTACGGTGCAAATTCCGTTTGGTGGACAGGTACTGTTGGGTTAAGCTTCTACCTTGGAAGCGGAGATTCGCACGCAGACTGGTATTTGAGAGAGAACAAATACGCTACCAAAGAAGAATTGGCTACTCAAATCGGAGAGATCAAAGACATGCTTAAGGATTCTGACGGAGACGGTGTACCGGATTATTTAGACAAAGAGCCAAACACACCAGCCGGAGCAAGAGTTGATTCACAAGGAACCACTATGGATTCTGATGGTGATGGCATCCCTGATCACGTTGACAAGTGTCCTTTCGTTCCTGGTCCTGCCTCTTTAGATGGCTGCGCACCTGACGATACTGAAGAAATTGATTACTTGGCAAAAGCCATCAACGACGGTTATGTAAATGTGTATTTCGCATTTGACAGTGCCAAGCCACTGGGTTATTCAGCATCCTCTGCTCACTATGTTTCTAACTTTATGAAGAGAAATCCAGGAGTACAGGTGGAACTTAAAGGTTATGCTGATGAGCTGGGTCCTGATGACTACAACATGAAGTTGTCTGAAAGAAGAGCAAAATCAGTATATGATCTTCTGATAGCTTCTGGCATCTCTGAATCCAGGTTAAGCTACAAAGGATATGGTGAAGATACCAGTGTAGACAAATCATCTGCTGATGCCCGTCAAATGGCAAGAAGAGTTAGCTTCGAAATCAAATAAGCTTTTCAAGCAATAAATATTAAAACCCGATCTCAAAAGATCGGGTTTTTTTGTTTTACTTTGTCTTGCCATGTTTATCCTAAACCAAAAAAACTCAATCGCTAACCATTTTCTCGCAGAGCTCCGGGATGTAACGGTCCAAAATGACAGGATGCGTTTTAGGAAAAACCTGGAACGCATAGGGGAGATTTTAGCTTATGAAGTTTCCAAATCTCTTCCCTTTTCAAAAAGAAAAATTGAAGGGCCTTTTGGAGAAATCAGTACTGCACTCATGCAGGAACAGCCTGTTATCATCTCTGTGCTGAGGGCTGCTGTACCCTTTTACCAGGGTATTATTAATTTTTTTGATCATGCTGATAGCGGGTTTATAGGAGCTTATCGGGAAGAAGTGCAGGAAAAAGGAGAACCTGTGACCATTAGTCTAAATTATATGGCAGCTCCGGACATTACAGATAAAACCATCATTTTGGTAGACCCCATGTTGGCTACCGGCAAATCATTCATGAAAAGTATACAACATCTCCTGGCCAATGGGACTCCCAGACGAATAGAAATTGTCAGTGCCATTGCCGCTCCCGAAGGCGTTGCCCATATCGCAGAAAATCTTGCGATCCCCCACAGGATCTGGACAGGGGCATTGGATGAAAAACTTAACTCAAACTCCTATATTATCCCTGGTTTGGGCGATGCAGGAGACCTGGCTTTCGGCCCAAAAATTTAACCCATTTTCAGAAAATGAGCTATTTGCTATTGATTTTGGGTTTGGTTGTACTGCTGCTTGGAGGTAAGTTCCTGGTAGATGGCGCATCAGCTATTGCTGCCAGGCTGGGATTAAGTCCTGGTTTGATAGGGTTAACGGTTGTGGCATTTGGCACTTCAGCCCCGGAACTATTGGTGAGTATTACTGCCGCACTACAAGGTTCCAGTGACATTGCCATAGGGAATGTTGTAGGTAGCAACATTTCCAATATAACCTTGGTACTGGGCATAAGTGTGGTGATATTTCCCATTTATATCCAAAAATCCACACTGAAACTTGATTACCCCTTTACGGTGATCAGTTCTCTGATGTTTTATGTCTTCGCTTTCAATGGTTCCATTTCCCTGGTGGAAGGTATTATTCTATTGATATGTTTTGTTGCATTAAACATATATTTTTTTAAGACCATTGAACGGGTGGAATTTTCAGAAGAGGATGCTGCCAAAATGAAAAAACAACCTGTGGGGCTGGCCATACTACAGTTGATTGGGGGTGCGGCCGGCTTGTATTTTGGATCCGACCTGGTAGTAGGTAATGGAACTAGCATTGCACAGGCATTGGGGGTAAGTGAGAGGATCATAGGTGTAACCATTATTGCTATAGGCACCAGCTTGCCCGAACTGGTTACATCCGTGTTGGCTGCTTTGAAAAAGGAGACAGAATTGGCCCTGGGAAATATTTTGGGAAGCAATATCATGAATGTTTTTTCGATAATAGGTTTTACCGCTTTGATCAAGCCCATCGGTGTGGACTCAGCATTTATTAATTCAGACTTCATCTGGATGTTGGGCTTCACCATCCTTTTGTTTCCGCTCATGAGGATTAATTATGTGATCACCAGGTTCAATGGGATTGTTCTTCTGTTTGGATATTTGCTCTACTTATATTTCCTGATTTGATGAGTGATTACCTGATTACTTTTTTAGGCATTTACTTCCTTTGTCTTTTTAAGTTTATTGCCGGGCCGCTATTGGGCATAGCCGCAGGTTATGGCTTATGGGAAATTGTAGTAGTGACTGTCTCGGGAATGATGACTTCCGTTTTGTTTTTTACTTTTTTGGGAGAATGGTTTAAAAAAAACTGGTCCGGTTTCACCAAAAAGGAGAAAAAGAAGTTTACCAGAAGAACCCGGGGCATTATTAAGGTATGGCAAAAATTTGGCGTGTTCGGAATAGCTTTTCTTACTCCGGTAATATTGACCCCAATTGGCGGCACTGTGGTACTAACTTCATTTGGCATTAAAAAGCGAAAAATTATTTTGAGCATGTTGATCAGTGGGCTATTCTGGTCCATCATTATGGGAATAAGCATTGAAAAACTCCTTGAAATACCACTGTTCAAAAACTTATGGACATAAAAAAAAGCCCGTAAACGGGCTCTTTTTTCCTTCTTTACTGGATGGCCAGCACCTCTCCTTTAAACCAAACCGGAGTAAATGGCCTTATCAAGTCTATCTGCTCACCTTTTTCAACCAAATCCAACCTGATGTCTTCAGGAAGAATTTGAATGGAATTATCATAAGCAGCAAATGAAGTCGCCAGAATTTCTACTTTCTGTTCAGGTAAAACCCCTTTTAACCCTTCATCCAAAAAAAGCAAGCCCGAATTTCCTATGGAAAAAGTAATGGGTTGGTTCGAAGAATAAGAATCGAAAGTAGGCTCAGTAGCCCCTATTTCAAATAACTCAAAATCTATAGAAACATTACTTCCCAGTTGAGATTCAGATTTAGAATCATCACCTTCCTCTATAGTCCGGAAAAATATCCCATCGGAAATTTCTTCAAATCCTTCCAGGTTATTTTCAGCTATAAAATTTTGTATCATTTCTTCCTCCCTTTGCTGAAGCTCCTCTTCAGTAAATTTTTCAACAAATTTCAATTGAATCACCAGGTTTGAGGCTGGCAAAATTAACTGTTCATATCCATAATTTCCAAAAGCAAGGTAGGATGGGACATACAAAGTCATTTCCTCTCCTTCCCGGGCCAATCCGGCTGCGTAGGTGATGGCTATGGGCCACAAGCCATCCTGGCTGTATTTAAAATATTTAGGCTCTTTGGACTCATCCAGATAGGAATCGATCAGCTGTCCGTCTATGGTCTTAATTTCATAATAAATGCCAATATAATCCGCATTCATAAATTGGGGGGCATCCGGCATACTAAGGGTCTTTTCATAATAAAAGCCGGACTGTGCCTTAGTAGCCTGAATGTCATTGGAAGCAATGTAATCCTCCATTATGAGGTTATCCCTGTTAATTGCCCTATCCAAATCTGTTTCCGATTCCTCTATGCAGGAAGCCATTAAAATAACCAGCCCAATGAGCCAGCCTGTTTTACGCGTTTCAATCATGGTAATTTTTAAATTTAATACTACTTGGTTTATTTATTTTTCAGGTTAAAATTCATGCGCAGGTTTATTCCTCCGATCGAGAATTGCTGGTCTGCAAACGTGAGCCCGCCCAACGGTAATTTATAAAAAGGTTCAAAAGAAAGGTAAAATTCATTGTTCAATTGGTATTCATAGCCAATTGAAAGATTGAGCAAACCTGCCATGTCCGTATTGCTCTGCCCTGATTGGGGTGAGATTACATTGCTGAATTTTTGGACATTCGGGGCGTATTCCAGATCTCCACTAAAGCTGTTGGTACTGAAAAGAGACTGTGCTTCTATGGTTTCAACTGAATTTTGATCCAGATACACCATACTGGAAAGACCGGTAATCAAATAAATGCCCGTTTGCTTCTTGTCATAGACCCTGTATTTCAGGTTTACCGGAATATCAAGGGAAGCAAAATTCAATTGATAATTCGTGTCGATGATATTACTGCTTGCCCTCAAATCAAATCCGGGTGAGGCATTTTGAGGCATGGGCTGCATGTTTTGATGAGAAAGACTTTGGTTGGCATAGGCAAGACCAAAATCCAGTTTAAATTTATTTGAAAGAGAAATCTCAGACATGATACCCGCCCCAAGATTCATACCCGAAACCGGATTTGAATTGGCCTGGGGGCTGACCATCACGCCCAATTTAAACGGCCTGCTATCTTTATCCAGATCCTTGGTCTCCTTCTCCACTTCACCAGATTTCCACTCTTCAATGATCTTTACCGCATCATTTTCAGTCATGCTCAGGTTTGCCGGCTGATCCAAAATGTCCTGCTCTCCAAAAAGAGGTAATTGCTTCAGCTTTTCTACCATTACCGCCTGGAAGTCCTCCCAGGATTCAGCAAATGGTTTGATTAAAGAAGGCATGGCCGACACCTCCGGCAAAACTTCTGATTTTCTGTTGGAGACAGGGCTCTTTGGGGTTTCAGCATCTGTGTCGATTCCTGCAATTTCCTCAGGGGAACCCAATGCAGGTTTTTCTACAGCTTCTGCCATAGCCTCCAGTTCGGCCTGATCATCTTCATTTGCTGTATCTTCTTCCATTTTGCTTTGAAAGGGAGCGTCGCCGATAGTAATGGAATCAGAAAATGATTTTACCTGCTGATCAATCCTTTCCTGCTCCGGAAAATAGATAAAGAAGAAAAGCAGGCTTGCCGCAACCCCTGCCGTAAGAAATGGCCAGTAAACCAACCAAGCCTTTTTCTTGGGTTTAAAATAGGCACGGGAAAACTTCTCCCAGGCCTGTGGGTCAAAAGGCTCCTCATGCTTGCTGAAGGAGTCTTTTATTTTCTCCGCAAGTTTCTTATCGAACTGCTCCTTCATTCCTTATTTGATTAATAGCGATAATTTTCTCTCTCAATTTTTCCTTTGCCCTGGCCAGGTAAGTCCTGCAGGTACTGGCCGGTATGCCAAGTTTTTCACTGATTTCATTGTGACGATACCCTTCGATTTCATACATGTTGAAAATTACCCGCAATATTTCAGGCAACTCTCCAAGGGACTTTAAAATATCCTCCTTTGACAATTCATCAATGATATTTGGATCAAATGTCTCCGTTTCGGCTTTTTCGATATTCATAGCGGAATAATGTTTAAAATTCTTCCTGTAATAATCCACCGATGTATTGATTATTATCCTTCTGAACCAGCCCTTAAAGGAATTTTCGATAGAAAACTGCTCCAATTTGTCAAAGGCTTTCATAAAACTGTCATTGACGATCTCGCAAGCTTCCTCCCTGCTTCCGGAATACCTCAGAGCAATGCTCATAGCATAGCCATAAAAATGCTTGTAAAGCTTTTCCAACGATTTTTTATCTCGCTTTTGCGCTTCCTGTATGAGATCTTTCTCCAAAAGCCTTTCTTTAATATGGTAGGTTCTCTACCCTGACGATAAACTTGACCCAAACGCTACAAGGCATCTGATTTTTTTTTGATTTAACCATTTACAGGAAATTCATCAAAACCGGTACTGCCTGTCAATACCCAATCTCGATTGGATATCTCCGGCTCTGGCATTACTCCGAAGAAAAAGAAATTCCCGGCTCCCATGTTTTTGTTTGTTGGCATAATCTGATTATTTTTAATCCTGCAATGGTAACAATGCACACAAATTTAGCGTTAAAATCAAGATCATATATGACAAAGAATATGAAATATTACATTTTCCTGATTTTGATTTTTGCCGGTATCAATACCTCATTTGGCCAAAGGGGCGATGCAGGCGATTATGATTACGATAAAGAAGTCCTTTTTGGGATCAACAAGAATACAAATGGGGGATTGATCGGAGGAGTCAGCTTTAAGTTGGGGTCCAGAATAAATGATAATTTATTCCAATTCTTCAACCTTGAACTGGCCAATGTAAAAAATCCAAAAGAAGTAAGGTATACCACCGTATTGGGCAACAGCTTTATCTTCGGCAAATCAAATTATCTTTATGCCATCCGCCCACAATACGGAAGAGAAGTTTTGGTTTTTAAGAAAGCTCCCCATCAGGGCGTGCAAATCTCACTTTTGGGGGCCATTGGTCCTTCTATAGGTCTTATTGCCCCTTATTACATAGAATATTCCTTAAACCGTACTGAAACAGTAAGAGAACAATATGATCCCGAATTACACCCTAGCCCCAGATTCAATGCATTAGGGCCGGGTAGGCTTTTTGAAGGTATAGGAAATTCGGAAATCGCCTTCGGCGCGAATGCAAAAGCAGCCATGGCATTTGAATTCGGATTTTTCAAATCAAACGTCACCGGCGTGGAACTAGGATACCAACTAGAGGGTTTTACCAAAGAGATCGTGCTCATGCCCACCACGGAAAACAGACAGGTATTCCAGTCTGTGTACTTTACCCTGTTTTATGGGTTTAGGAAATAGGGGGACAACATAGAGCTATTCGTGAAAAACCATTAATTTTGACTGGAATTAAATCACCGATATGATAGAACTACCGGTAATATCTAAGGAACAAACGAAAACAAAAAAGCCTAACTGGTTGAGGGTTAAACTTCCGGTAGGTAAAGAATATGCTAAAGTCCGCAAGTTGGTAGATGAACACAAGCTTCATACCATCTGCGAAAGTGGCAATTGTCCCAATATGGGAGAATGCTGGGGTGCTGGTACGGCAACATTCATGATTTTGGGAAATGTATGTACGCGGTCCTGTTCATTTTGTGCTGTGGCTACTGGCAGACCTCCCGAATATGATAAGGATGAGCCTCGGCGGGTGGCAGAAGCCATTCAACTAATGGGTGTAAAACATGCCGTAATCACCTCTGTCAATAGGGATGAATTGAAGGACAGGGGGGCTGACGTTTGGTACAGAACCGTTACCGAAACCAAAAAACTTTCTCCGGAAACTACCATTGAAACCTTAATTCCCGATGTAAAAGGAAACTGGGAGGCATTATACAAGATGATCAGTGCCGGGCAGGAGGTCGTATCCCATAACGTGGAAACGGTGGAAAGGCTGTACAGAAGAGTGAGGCCACAGGCCAAATACAAACGCTCTTTGGAACAAATTAAGCTTACCAAGGAATATGGAAAAAGAACCAAAACCGGCATCATGCTGGGGTTAGGGGAAAAAGAGGACGAAATTTACAGAGCCATGGATGACCTTGTGGCACATGGCTGTGATATTTTGACTTTGGGCCAGTATTTGCAGCCTACCCGCAGACACATTGAAGTGGCTGAATTTGTTCACCCTGAACAATTCGATATTTACAGAGAGGAGGGATTAAAAAGAGGACTCAAATATGTAGAGTCCGGTCCTCTTGTCCGATCTTCCTATCATGCCGAAAGGCATGTCAATGTATGATTGGGGTGGGTTTCTATAATTGGAAGCCCACCATCCATGTTTTTTTGTTAAAAAAAAGGATAATGGTTTATTTTTCGTAATTTAAGGATGTCGTTGATTTACATAAAAACAAAGTTTAAAACAGGCATCGAAATGGCTCTAATCAAAACGTTTTTAGTATTGGGAATCGCAGGTTTCCTTTTTAATTGCTCTCCCAAAACCATGGGTGGGCTAAGCAAGGAAGAATACGACACCTGGAATCAAAGAAAAAAAGAAATGAATCCTGAGGATTTCAAATCTCTAATTGAAGAAAAAGAAAGGCTGGCAGAGGCGCAGTCCGATTTATCGGAAAAAGAGGCCTATCTCAGTCAGGTAATTGAAAGAAAAGACAATGAAATCAACCGGTTGATGGACCAGATTTCAAAAATAAAAAATTCTATGGAATCCCTTAATACCACATCAAATCAAGTCCAAACCGACGACTGGGACAGAGGGGTGGTATTTAAGGTTCAATTGGCTGCTTTTGATGATTTTGATTTGCGTGATCTGACGGAAAATGGCAGTGACCTGGAAATTATTGATCAGGACGGTTATATCAAATACATCCTGGGTCAGTTCAGAGATTATGATATGGCAGATAAATTCAAAAAGAAACTCCGCAAAGTTGGGGTTAAGGAAGCCTGGATCGTCCCTTACAAAGACGGAAAAAGGGTCCCGCTAAAAGATGTTTTGACGGAGGCTATTGAATAATAGCAATAGGTTCATAACCTGACATATAGGTAAATCAGAAACTTTTTCTCGAAAGGAATCAAAATTTTTTCTCTTTAAACACCTGTTTGTTTTGTAATTTACACCATATGGATTTTAGATGGAAGCTTAAGGACAAAGCAAAACCCGAATCAGTCGCCTACCTCAGTCATGAAATAAATGTAAATACCACCCTGGCCAATATGCTGGTCAACAGGGATATACACGATTTTCAGCAGGCCAAGGACTTTTTCCGTCCCGATTTGGATAAACTTCATGACCCTATGCTCATGAAGGACATGGATAAGGCGGTTAAAAGGCTGGTGGATGCCATTGAAAATAAAGAAAGCATATTGGTTTATGGAGATTACGATGTAGATGGGACCACTTCGGTGGCCTTGTTTTATGGATTCATCAAAGCATTTTATGATAAGGTAGCATTTTATATTCCGGACCGCTATAAAGAAGGTTATGGGATATCTGAAAAAGGCGTAAGATATGCTGCTGAAAACGGTTTCAGCCTGATCGTTTCATTGGATTGTGGAATAAAGGCCATTGATAAAATTAACCTGGCCAATGAATTGGGAGTTGATTTTATCATTTGTGATCACCACACACCGGGAGAGCAATTACCGGACGCGGTAGCTGTACTGGACCCAAAGCGAAAAGACTGTCCCTATCCGTACAAAGAGTTGAGTGGATGTGGCGTAGGATTTAAATTGGTACAGGCTTTTTCGGAATATACCCAAAGGAGTGAAGCCAACCTCTACACCTACCTGGACCTGGTGGCTATCAGCATTGCCTCTGATATTGTACCCATATCAGGTGAAAACCGAATTTTAGCCTACTATGGACTGGACCGGCTAAACAACAATCCCCGGCCGGGTATCAAAGCACTCATTTTAAAGGGGAAAATAGAAAAAGATCTCAGTATCACAGATATTGTCTTCAAGATTGGACCCCGTATCAATGCTTCCGGAAGATTGGAACATGCCAAAGCTTCGGTGGAATTATTAATTTCCAAAGATCTTGATGAAGGCGTCAGAAGGGCTGAATTGGTGGAAGATGTCAATGCGGCACGGAAAAATTTTGATGAAAACATTACAAGGGAAGCACTGGAGATGATCGAAATCCAGGAACAAACGGGGACTTTTAAAAGTACCGTCCTGTTTAAAGAAGACTGGCACAAGGGAGTAATAGGCATCGTCGCTTCCCGGTGTATAGAAAAATACTACAGGCCTACCATCATTTTAACCGAATCCAACAACAAGGCCACTGGAAGTGCCCGTTCGGTTTTCGATTTTGACATCTACGAGGCCATAGAAGCCTGCAGTGAGCTACTGGAACAATTTGGAGGGCATAAATATGCTGCAGGCCTTACGCTTCCTGTAGACAAGGTACCTGCTTTTCAGAAAAAATTTGAAATGGTGGTCAGTGAGCGGGTGAGGGAGATTCACCTGAAGCCCATACTTGAAATTGATGATGAGTTGATATTGGATCAGATCAACTATAAATTCTATAATATATTAAGGCAAATGGCTCCCTTCGGACCCGGCAACCCAGAGCCGGTATTTTGCGTCAATCAGGTACACGCTGAAAACGTCAGAATTTTAAAAGAAAAGCACCTCCGATTTGAAATTATCCAAGATGGGCAAAATACAAGGCCGGTTTGTATTGGTTTTGGCTTTGCAAAATACTATGAATTGCTAAATAGCAAAATGCGTTTTAATATCGCATTTGAAATCAGAGAAAATACCTTCAGGAACACAAGCAGCCTTCAGTTGTATGTGAAAGACATCAAATTTGACTAAAATGATTTTAAGGGCAGAGAACCTGATAAAAATATACAAGAAAAAAAAGGTAGTCAACGACATTTCCGTATCCGTGTCACAAGGGGAAATAGTAGGCTTGCTGGGGCCCAATGGGGCCGGTAAGACGACCTCATTTTACATGATAGTAGGGTTGATCAAACCCAATGGAGGAACCGTATACCTGGATAATGACAACATTACCCCTCTTCCCATGTACAAAAGGGCTAAACTGGGGATAGGTTATCTGGCACAGGAGGCATCGGTATTCAGGAAACTCACAGTGGAAGAAAACCTTTTGGCCGTTTTGGAAATGAGCAAAACCCCTAAAAAAGAACAAAAAGAAAAAGTGGACCAGTTACTGGAGGAATTTAGTCTTACCCATGTGAGAAAAAATCTCGGCATGGTACTTTCGGGGGGAGAGCGGCGAAGAACAGAGATCGCAAGGGCACTTTCGGTAGACCCAAAGTTTGTACTTCTGGATGAACCATTTGCGGGTGTTGACCCCATTGCTGTAGAGGAAATCCAATTCATTGTAGCCAAACTAAAAGATAAAAATATTGGCATTCTAATCACAGATCACAATGTAAATGAAACCCTTTCCATTACCGACCGCGCCTACCTGATGTTTGAAGGAAGGTTGCTTAAAGCCGGTACTGCTGAAGAACTAGCGGCAGACGAGCAGGTAAGAAAAGTTTATCTCGGTAAAAACTTCGAGTTGAAAAGAAAAATTTAAACAGAAACCCTTAATAATGGAAGTGATCAATACTTTTATGACCTGGATATTTAAAAACCGGATAGGTCAAATTGAAAAGTTTAAGAATAATCCGCTGGAAATACAAAGGGAAATTTTGTTTAAACTTATCCATACCGCCAAAGATACAGAATTTGGCAAAAAACACCATTTCAGACAAATTTCATCTTACAAGGATTTTAATCAATGGATTCCTGTACACGATTATGAGGCCATCATGCCTTATATACAACAAACCATGAAAGGCAGACAAAATGTTATTTGGCCTACACCCATTAATTGGTTTTCCAAATCTTCAGGCACCACCGGGTCGCGAAGTAAATTTATACCCGTCTCTCCTGAAAGCCTGGAGGATTGCCATTTTAAAGGTGGAAAAGACATGCTTTCTTTATATGTCAACAATTATCCCGAAACGAAATTATTTACCGGAAAAAGCCTTTCTATAGGAGGAAGCCTGCAAACCAACCCCTTGGACGTCAACAAAAACAGCTCCTCCGGAGACATATCCGCAGTGATCATGCGCAATTTGCCCAAATGGGCTCAACTTGCCCGGACACCAAGTCTGGAAGTGGCCTTAATGAGTGAATGGGAAGAGAAAATAGCCAAAATGGCCCAGGAGACCATAAAGGAGAATGTTACCAGCCTTACCGGGGTGCCCACCTGGACACTGGTATTGATCAAGAAGGTCTTGGAAATAACCCATAGTGACAATATTCTCGAAATCTGGCCAAATTTGGAGGTCTTTTTTCATGGGGCAGTAGCATTTGGACCGTACAGAAATCTTTTCCAAAACCTTATCCCCTCAAAAAACATGCATTATATGGAAACCTATAATGCTTCTGAAGGCTTCTTTGGCATACAGGATCAGAAAAACAGTGAGGAATTGTTGTTGATGTTAGATTATGGCATCTTTTATGAATTTATCCCCATGGAAGACTTCCAAAACAACGATCCGGAAATCATTCCGCTTGATCAGGTGGAAACTGGTAAAAATTACGCCATTTTAATTACCACCAATGCAGGATTATGGCGCTATAAGATTGGAGATACGGTAAAATTCACCTCCACCCGTCCATACCGTTTTAAAATTTCCGGAAGAACCAAGCATTTTATCAATGCATTTGGGGAAGAGCTGATTGTGGAAAATGCAGAAAAAGCCATTGAAAACACCTGCAAACGCACAGGCACAAGTATCAGCAATTTTACGGCGGCCCCGGTATATTTTGGTGAAAACCAGGAACAAGGTACCCATGAATGGATCATAGAGTTCGTTGAATTACCTAAGGATAATGCTTTTTTCACCAGCGTATTGGATGAAGAGTTGCGTATGGAAAATTCAGATTATGATGCCAAACGCTACCGTGATATGGTACTCAAAATACCCATCGTCCACTTTGCTGCTCAGGGATTATTTGAAAAATGGCTGAAATCAAAAGGTAAATTGGGGGGACAAAATAAGGTACCCAGACTATCCAATGACCGGGAATATCTGGAAGAAATCTTAAAATTACTGTAGCGGAAGTTCCATATACCACGTCCGCTGTCCCCACAAACCCGGCTTCCTCTTTATGCATATTTCACCAGAATGGCTAAGGATTGCCTTGGCCAGGTGGCAGCAAAGTGGTTTAATTTGACTTAAATCAAGGAATGAAAAAAGCAAACGTTTTTTATCCACATTTACCCAAACTTATCCACACAGGCTTCCCGTAAAGGCTTATTTTATTGATTGTTAAACGTTTATAAAAACTTAAAAAAATACAATTTGTGGACAAAGTCAAAAAAGGATATTTGTAACACCCTCTGCTACAGGTAAATTACCAGCCTTTTTTGGCAATAGGTTGTTAATTTATGAACCAGATCTATTTCTTTCAAACGGTTCGCTTTTTGCTTTTTCCCAATGGACATCCATTTCGGCCAGGGTCATATCAGCCAGGGATTTTCCAGTTGCTTTTGCCGCTTTTTCAAGATACTGAAAGCGATGGATAAATTTTCTGTTGGTTCGTTCCAGCGCCTCTTCCGGATTCACCTCAATAAATCTGGCATAATTGATCAATGAAAAAAGCAAATCACCAAATTCGGATGTAGCTTCTTCCTTATTCAGGTCTTTATCATTTACACCATCAAAGGCCTCTTTAAATTCCTGCATTTCCTCCTCAACCTTCTCCCATACTTGTTCTTTTTCCTCCCAATCAAAGCCCACACCCCTGGCCTTCTCCTGAATACGCATGGCCTTGATCAATGCGGGCAATGATCTGGGTACTCCTCCCAACACGCTTTCATTGCCTTTTTCTTTCAATTTGATTTTCTCCCAGTTCTGTTTGACTGCTTCTTCATCATCTGCCCGCACATCCCCATAAATATGAGGGTGCCTCCTGATAAGCTTTTCATTCAATTGTTGGATTACATTCCCTATATCAAAGGCATTTTTCTCAGATCCTATCCGCGCATAAAAAACAATATGCAGCAAAATATCTCCCAGTTCCTTGCCAATGGATTCCAGGTCATGATCCAGGATGGCATCAGAAAGTTCAAAGGTCTCTTCTATGGTCAGGTGCCGCAGGCTTTCTATGGTTTGCTTTTTATCCCAGGGACACTGCTCCCGGAGTTCATCCATTATGGTCAGTAAACGGTCGAAAGCAGCCAGCTGGGATTTCCTTTTTTCGGACTTGTTCATAAATTGACAGGAAACTTAAAATTAGGTATCAACGTTCTGAAAGTAATACGTAAATTTGCAGAAATAATATTGATATGACAACTGTATATTTGACATTGGCTTTTCTGGCATTGTTTTTCGTTTTGATGTCTGTAAGGTTGATCTTTCTTAAAAACGGGCAATTTAAAGGTACTTGTGCCTCTCAAAACCCATATCTAAACAAAGAAGGGGAAACTTGTGGCTATTGCGGCAAAAAAGTGGATGCTGATGCTTCTTGTGGTAATCCCGACAACGAAGTAGACAAAGTGATGGCCAAATTTAAATAAATCATACCCATCTTAGCCAACTTTTATATTTTCTTACCAAATTCTTTTACGTGGCATTAATCAAATCAATTTCTGGTATCAGGGGTACCATAGGGGGAAAACCCGGCGAAGGCCTATCCCCTTTGGACATCGTTAAGTTTTCAGCAGCATACGGTGCTTGGGTTTTGGAAAACTCCGAGAACAAAAAAATCGTCATAGGCAGAGATGCAAGACTATCAGGCGAAATGGTTTCCAATCTGGTAGCCAATACCTTACAGGGCATGGGCATTGATGTAGTAGACCTGGGACTCAGCACCACCCCTACAGTGGAACTGGCAGTTCCCAAAGAAGCTGCAGGAGGCGGCATTATTGTCACCGCCAGTCACAATCCCATTCAGTGGAATGCCCTGAAATTGCTTAATGCAGCAGGGGAATTTATTTCAGATCTTGAAGGCCAGGAGGTTTTGAAAAAAGCCGAGGCTGGAGATTTTCAATTTGCCGAAGTCCGGAAATTGGGAAGCTATAGCCTGCAGACGGATTACCTTGACTATCACATACAACATGTTCTGGATTTAGAGTTGGTGGACAAGGCAGCTATAGCCGAACGAAAATTTAAAATAGTAGTGGATTGTGTCAATTCCACGGGAGGTTTGGTGGTACCCAGGTTGCTTCAAGCCCTGGGCGTGGAAATCATTGAAGAGATGTACTGTGAAGCCGATGGAAACTTCCCGCATAATCCCGAGCCCCTTCCCGAGCACCTTAGAGATATCTCTTTAAAACTAAAAAACGGAAGTTTCGATTTAGGTATTGTGGTAGACCCGGATGTGGATCGACTTGCTTTCCTGAATGAGGATGGAAGTTTTTTTGGAGAAGAATATACGCTTGTAGCCGTAGCGGACTATGTACTCTCTCAAAAGCAAGGCAACACTGTTTCCAACCTGAGTTCCACCAGAGCGCTAAGGGATGTAACTGAAATGCGCAAGGGCAGGTATCAGGCAGCAGCCGTAGGGGAAGTAAATGTGGTGAATCAAATGAAAGCCACCAATGCCATTATAGGTGGAGAAGGGAATGGAGGAATCATCTATCCAGCATCACATTACGGGAGAGATGCTTTGGTGGGCATAGGCTTATTTCTCACGCACCTGGCCAAATTCGGCAAAACAGCCAGCCGCCTGAGAGCCACCTATCCCAATTATTTCATTTCAAAAAATAAAATAGAACTGACTCCGGGCATCAATGTGGACCACATTTTAGATAAGGTCAAACTCAAATACCAAAAATACCCGATCAATACCATTGATGGGGTCAAAATAGAGTTTGATAAAGAATGGGTTCATCTTAGAAAATCGAATACAGAGCCCATCATACGCATCTATTCAGAATCCGAAACGGCCTCAACTGCAGATCATCTGGCCAATAAAATCATGTTGGATATCAAGGAAATTATAACTGAAAAAGATTAAAACTTCTTTTTTTTATGTCAGATCTGCCATCCATATATTTTGATAATGCGGCCACTACCCGAATGGATGAAAGGGTCCTGGAATCCATGATGCCTTACTTTACCTCCAATTTTGGTAACCCATCTTCCGTTCACAGCCACGGTAGAAATGCCAGGGTAGAATTGGAGAAAGCCAGAAAGAAAATTGCCGGACTGCTTCATGCCAGTCCCGGGGAAATCACCTTTACTTCTGGTGGCACTGAAGCAGACAACACGGCCATTCTGGGGGCCATTGCCGCCTATGATATCCAACACATCATTACTTCCCCTCTGGAGCACCATGCTGTACTGCATGTGGTGGAGCAGGTTGCCAAAAGTAAAAACATCCGGTTAAGTTTGCTCACCGTTGATAAGAATGGAACTATTGACCTGAATGAATTGGAAGAATTGCTTCAGAATAAGGCCCGCACAATGGTAAGCCTGATGCACGGCAATAATGAAATAGGAAATGTATCGGACCTCAAAACCATTGCTGACCTCTGTCAGCGCCATTCAGCTTATTTTCACTCTGACACCGTACAGACCGTAGGACATTATCCATTGGATTTACAAAGCCTCCCTGTCCATGCGATTGCCGGTTCTGCCCATAAATTTCACGGTCCCAAGGGGGTTGGGTTTTTATATACAAAAAAAAACAAAAAGATACCTCCAATGATCGCAGGAGGGTCTCAGGAAAGAAATATGAGAGGTGGTACAGAAAACATTGCTGCCATCATCGGAATGGCCAAGGCCTTGGAGATTGCTGTTCATCATCAGACCCTTCACCGGGAGGAAATCGTGGCTTTAAAAAAATACTTTAAAAAAGAAATTTTGGCAGCCATCCCCGGGATTGTTTTCAATGGCCTATCAGGAGACCTGGAAAACAGCCTCTATACCGTGTTAAATATCAGCTTTCCCCCATCAGACACCAATCAGGGCATGTTGTTGTTTCATCTTGATTTAGCGGGTATTTCTGCTTCAGGAGGGTCGGCCTGTAGCAGTGGTGCCAGGTTGGGCTCACATGTTTTACAGGGGATTGGCGCTGACGCTTCCCGGGAAAATGTCCGATTTTCTTTTAGCCGTTTTAATACCAGGGAGGAAGTTGATTATACCGTGAATCAATTGAAGGAATTATATGCCTGAAACTATTTTCAAAAAGCTATTTACTTAAACGGAAGCCTGGTCAAATCCACATTTCCTCCAGATAATATTATCCCCACCTCTTTGCCCTGAAAATGTGATTTGTTTTTCAATAAAGCCGCCAGAGGAACGGCACAACTGGGTTCGATCACAATCTTCATCCTTTCATAAATCAATCTCATGGCAGCTATGATCTCAGTATCATTTACGGTAAGGATATCGGTTACATATTTGGAGATAATTTCAAAATTGATCAGGCCCAAAGAGGTAAGTAGTCCATCGGCAATGGTATCCGGGCTTTCCATGGGAATTCTTTTTCCAGCCACAAAAGATCTTTTGGCATCGTCCGCTCCTTCGGGTTCGGCACCGATCACTGCCGTCCCGGGAGCATTATAATGGCTGGCCAAGGCTGTCCCTGACAACAGTCCCCCTCCTCCTACCGGTGCCATCAACACATCCAGGGACAATCCTTCCTCAAAAATCTCATAGGCACAGGTGGCCTGTCCCTCTATTACATCAGGATGGTCATAGGGTGGAATGAAGGCGGCCTTATACCTGGCAACCAATTCTTTCAGGCGCTCTTCTCTGGCCTGAAGGTTTGGGGCACACTCAAATATCTCTCCCCCATATTCTTTTACTGCCTGCTTCTTTATCTCCGGTGCATTAGCCGGCATGACGATGTAGGCGGGAATACCGGCCTCAGCAGCCGCTCGGGCAAGGGCCGCGGCATGGTTTCCCGAAGAATGGGTAGCCACACCATTTTTACGGTCAGAATCGGACAATTTAAGGACTGCATTCGCAGCACCCCTGGCCTTAAAAGCTCCTACCTTCTGAAAATTTTCACATTTAAAAAAAACCTGGCATCCTGCCAATTTATTGATTGCCGAAGAACGCAGCATTGGGGTCCAGTGGATCATATGATCAATTCTGGACCTGGTCTCCACTATGCTTTGCCTGTCTATGTCTTGCCAATTTCCCATTAACCAAAATTGCACATTATTTGGATAAGCAGCAATAGCAGAATTATTTTTTGCATTGAGGCAAAAAAGGCAATGCCGGGAATATCCTGATTTGACTATAATCCCTATATTGAAAATTCATTTTCAAACTACTGTATTGCTTTAAGGTAAAATGCCCGAAAACCCCACTCAGTTTTTTCCTATCATGGGAGAAAGCCTCAACGAAAAAAACGCAATGTACCTGGATATGAGTGCCCAAAATCAGGCATTGCAGGAAATTGATTTGATGGATAGCCATGCATTTTCATCTCATATTCAAGATATTTTAACGCATAAGCAAAAAAAATTCGCTTTGGGCGGCTATGCCGAAAACCGAGCCATTTACAGGCGAAGTCAGGTCTTTGCCCAGGAGGGTTCCCTATTCAGGAATATCCATCTGGGAGTAGACATTTGGTCAGGATCCGGCGCAATGGTTTTTTGTCCATTTGAAGGCCGGGTTCACAGCTATAAAGACAACATGGGTTTTGGAAATTATGGCCCTACCCTTATCTTGGAACACTATTTGGAGGGACAGGTGATATATAGTCTCTACGGACACCTTAGCAGGAAAGACTTGAAATACCTAAAGCCAGGACAGGTTTTTTTGGGTGGAGAAAAAATCGGACATTTGGGTGATACTGAAGAGAATGGTCACTGGCCTCCCCATTTACACTTTCAATTGATCCATGACATGGAAAACAGGAAAGGGGATTATCCCGGTGTATGTGCGGAAAAAGAAATTGAAAAGTACCTGAACAATTGCCCAGACCCCCACCTCTGGCTAGGGGTTCCGGTACTTTCTTTTTAAAAATTTAAAATGAATTGTTGATGAAGGATTCCGATAAGCTAAAAAAAATAATTGATTTAAGAAAAAACCTACACCGGAAACCTGAGGTTTCCGGAAATGAAGCCGGCACCTCTGCTATAATCAAAGCCTTTTTGAAAGAGTTGGAGCCGGATGAGATCGTTGAAGAACTTGGCCCATATGGACTCGCAGCAGTGTTTAAGGGGGAACAAAAAGGGCCCACTACCCTGATCCGAGCAGAGCTGGATGCACTGCCCATTCCGGAAACAGGAAAGATTGCTCATAAAAGTGTCCACCCGGGAATTTCTCATACCTGCGGGCATGATGGACACATGGCCATTGTTTGTGGAGTAGGACTGAATTTGTCCAAAAACCGGCCAAAGAAAGGAAAAGTGGTCCTTATTTTTCAACCTTCAGAAGAAACGGGTATGGGTGCCGCCCAGGTTATCAGCTCAGAAAATTACAAAAAGATTAAGCCTGATTATGCCTTTGCCCTGCATAACCTGCCAGGCCATGAAAAAAATGAAATTGTTTTAAAAAAGGGAGCTTTTACAGCAGCATCAAAAGGCATGACCATAGCGCTCAAAGGCAGAACCAGCCATGCCGCCCATCCAGAGGATGGGCAGAGCCCGGCTGAAGCCATGTGTAAATTGATTGTTGGCTTGCAGAAGTTGCCTGAAAACATACAGGATTTCTCGCTTGTCACCATCATTCATGCTCAGTTAGGAGAAGTAGCCTTTGGAACTACCCCGGGAAATGCCTTGGTTATGGCCACATTGAGAACCTTTGAAAATGAAACCATGGCTTCACTGACCCAATATGCAGAAAGGTTGGCTGAATTGATCGCCAAAGAAAGCGGGCTTGAGTTTTCCATCAGCTATTGCGAGGAATTTGAAGCCGTGGTCAACGACACGGAGCCCTGGGAACTGGTTAATGAATCGGCAAAGGAATTACAGTTAAAAACAAAACATATCCGCATTCCCTTTCGCTGGTCTGAGGATTTTGGCAAATTTTCCACCCTCACCAACAGCTTGCTATTCGGACTTGGCTCGGGGAAAAAACAACCCCAATTACACGAAGGCCACTATGACTTCCCTGATGAAATTATTCCGGCCGGCATAGCTGTTTTTACGAAGATTATCGAAAAACTAAACCACTGACCGCATGGTGCACACTTCATATATTGAAATCAGCAGAAGTGCCTATAAAAACAATATTAAATTCATTAAAAGCCAGGTTGGGTCCCATGTGACCATATCCTCTGTAGTAAAAGGAAATGCATATGGTCATGGAATAGAAAATGCTGTAAAAATAGCTGAAGGTACAGGAATAAGGCATTTTAGTACTTTCAGCACTGATGAAGCTATACGTGTAAAAGACGCTTCAACAAAAAAAAGTGAAATCATGATCATGGGCATGGTAGAAAATGAAAACCTGTCCTATTTAATCGATAATGAAATCAGTTTTTATGTTTTTGAAATGGACCGGCTTCAGGCGGCCATCCATACCAGTAAAGTATTGGGGAAAAAAGCAAAAATCCATGTAGAGGTGGAAACCGGCTTTCACAGGACTGGTTTTGAGTGGGAAGAAAGAAACGCCCTGGCAGACACAATACAAAAAAACAAGGAAAATTTACAGCTTTGTGGTCTTTGCACCCACTATGCGGGGGCAGAGAGTATCGCCAATTATGTGAGAATACAGGAGCAAATTAAGGTATATCATGAATTTAAACAGTGGTTTCATGAGAAAGGACTCTATTTTGACAAGTACCATACCGCCTGTTCAGCTGCATCGCTAAGCTATCCCGAGACCATCATGGATATGGTCCGGATAGGCATTGCCCAATATGGGTTCTGGCCTAGCCAGGAAACCTACATGCTGAAATTCAAACAACTTGCCCCAAATATGAAAAACCCGCTCAAAAGACTGATCAGCTGGAAAAGTCATGTTATGAGTGTCAAAAAAGTTAAAATTGGTGATTTTATCGGTTATGGGAACAGCTACATGGCTTCCAGAAACATGACCATTGCCCTGGTGCCCATCGGGTATTGTCATGGCTTTAGCCGAAACCTGAGCAATTTGGGCAAAGTCCTGATCCAGGGTAAAATCCTACCGGTAGTGGGTACAGTGACCATGAACGCCATTTCAGTGGATGTTACAGATTTGAAGTCTGTAACAAAAGGTGACGAAGTGGTCATTATTGGCAGGCAGAGAAGAAATGAAATTACAGTAGCTTCCTTTGGAGAATCAGTTCAACAAGTGAATTATGAACTGTTGACACGACTTCCACACGATATTCCCAGAAAAATAATTTCCTAATGCCTTTTTAGAATGGTATTTGTGGCATCATAGTGAGAAATAAATCGAATTGTATTTAAATAAACGACTAAATTATCATGAAATACCTTCAAATATCATTTGTATTGTTCACCTTCGTTACTCTTTTGGCTTCATGCGGTTCGGAACCTGTAGAATTATCTGATCATGAATGGAAGGTAACAGAAGTGACCGGATCATCCGCTACCAAGGAAACGATGGAGAACTTATCTCTTATCTTTAAGGAAGGACAGGAAATTGGAGGTTTTGCAGGATGCAACGACTACAGGGGAGGTGCGACATATAACCGGGAACAAATCAAGTTCTCCACCCTATATGCAGACAATGAATCCTGTGATGATAGCGGCCTGGAAAAAAGGTTTCTCTCTAACCTTGAATCCAGTGTCAGTTATACCTACAATGCCGGTAAGCTTATACTATATGATGAAGGAGGAAATATTTTGGTAGAAATGGAGAAAATCTAAAGCAGGGGTTGATTGAAACCCCTCCTCCACCACTCAGTAGATCCGGTTCATGTGAATATGATGGTCCTGTTACCGACCACTTTTATTTTTTGTACCAAATGGTATTTGATCGCTTTGGAGAGCACCACTTTCTCCACATCCTGGCCAATCTGAACCAACTCTTCTACCGTATTGTGGTGCCTGACCCTGGCGACTTCCTGCTCAATGATGGGGCCTGCATCCAGTTCTTCCGTTACGTAATGGGCAGTGGCACCAATAATTTTCACGCCACGTTTATAGGCTGCATGATAAGGTTTCGCACCCACAAAAGCCGGGAGAAAGGAATGGTGTATATTGATAATCTGGTTGGGATAGTTTTTGATAAAGTCAGCTGACAAAATTTGCATGTATCTTGCCAGGACAATAAAATCGATATTATTTTCCCTGAGCAATTGAATCTGCTTTTCTTCCTGGGATGCCTTGTTGGATTTATTTATGGGAAGGTGATAAAACGGAATCCCGAAAGCCTTGACTATAGGTTCAAGGTCTGCATGATTTGATATGACGAGTGGTATCTCCACATCAAATTGTCCGGAATAATACCTGCTCAGGATATCAAACAGACAGTGTGACAATTTGGAAACAAACAATGCCATCCTCGGCTTTGGGAAATTAAAGAATAGGGAATAATCCATTTCAAACCTTTCACCCACCTGTCTGCCAAAAACATCAAGGATATGATCCTTTGGAATATCAAAGGAATCAAGCTCCCATTCGGCCCGCATAAAAAAATCTCCCAGTTCCTCATCGATGTACTGGTCTATAGCCAGAATATTTCCATTGTTTTCGTAGAGAAATTGGGAAACGGCTGCAACAATGCCTTTACTGTCTTTGCATTGTATGATAAGAATAGCTGTATGCATGCGTTAACTTACTTCGATTGTGAACTAATTACCTGAAAACTTCTATCAGGCAAGCAGGGCAGAAATGTCTTCCTGACTGAGACTTTTGATAAAGCTTTCTTCTGTGCTGATCAGTTCCCCTGCCAATGCCATTTTCCTCTCCTGTAGTGCCATGATCTTTTCTTCCACAGTATTTCTGGTAATGAATTTGTAAATGATTACTTTATTTTGCTGGCCAATCCGGTGTGCCCTGTCTATGGCTTGTGTTTCTACTGCAGGATTCCACCAGGGATCCAGCAGAAATACATATTCTGCCTGTGTCAGGTTAAGACCTACCCCACCTGCTTTTAAAGAGATGAGGAAAACCTGAATGGAGGGATCCTCCTGAAAAGCATTGACCTGAGCCTGCCGGTCTTTGGTAGCCCCATCCAGATAGGCAAATGGAATTTGTTCCTCCTGTAAAAATGATTTTACTATACCCAAATGCCTGACAAACTGGCTAAAAATCAAGACTTTGTGCCCTTCACTAACAGTGGACTTTATCATATGGGTGATGTCTTCCAATTTTCCGGAATCGCCAGAATAATTTTCATCAGCCATTTTTGGATGATTGGCCATTTGCCTAAGTTGCATCAAACCCCTTAGTAGGGTCAGTGATTTTTGTGACATTCCCGGCAGGGCCATTTCATTCATGATTTTTTCCCGGTAATAGCCTTTGACTTCCTCATAGGCCGTTTCCTGGGCATCAGTCATGGTGGAATACTGCACATTGATCACCTTTTCAGGAAGATCTGTAGCTACCTGAGACTTTAACCTCCTTAAAATAAAGGGTTTGATCAATACATTCAATTTAAGGATTTTATCCTTATCGTTTTTCTTTTCTATTGGCAATAAAAACTGTTTCTTAAAAGCTGCTTGTCCACCCAAAAGCCCCCTGTTGATAAAATTCATTTGTGACCAGAGATCCATTGTGCCATTTTCAACAGGAGTACCTGTAAGGATCAGTTTATGCTTGCTTTTCAGCTGTACGACTGCCTTTGAAATAATGCTATCGGGATTTTTGATGGCCTGGGATTCATCCAGTATAATGTAGTTGAAATAAAATTCTTTCAATACATCAATATCCAGACGGGTTATGCCGTACGAAGTCAAAATCAGGTCATATTGTCCAAATTGTGTGCAATCTTTTACCCTTTGTGTACCTGTATAAATTAAAATTTTAAGCTTTGGCGTAAATTTCCTGGCTTCAAGTTCCCAATTATAAATCAATGAAGTAGGCATTACCAACAGCGAAGTAGTCCCTTCGGATCTTTCTTTCTCCATGGCAAGCAATGCCAGTGTCTGCACCGTCTTTCCCAGACCCATGTCATCTGCCAGACAACCTCCGAAATTGTATTCATTCAAAAACCGCATCCAATTGTACCCTGCCTTTTGGTAGGGCCTGAGTTTTCCCTTGAAATAATCGGATAATTGGTAGTCATCAATAGTAGAAAAATCCTTTAGTTTCTGTAACCTTTCACTTAAGGATAGTTGAATCAGATTGCCCTTTTCAAGTTCCTGAGCCAGGGCAATGTGGTGCTTCTTCAGCTTAAAATTACCAATCTCCGACTCGCCTTCTTCCATAAAGGAAAATATCTCTCCATAATTGACAAACCAGGATTTGGGAATGATGGCAATTTCATGGTTTGGAAGCTCAATCTCGGTTTTACCTTTCATGAGCATTTTCCTGAATTTTAAAAAAGGAATTTCAACATCACCAAACATGACAGTAGCCTCAACATCAAACCAATCGATCTTTTCCTTGATGCTAACATTAATCTTGGCAGCACCGATGAAATATTTTTTACCCTTTTCATTGCTGGTCTGTTGAATCCTGACTCCAAGATCATCCAATTCCGGCCTGTGGTTGATGATCCAGTCGTAGGCGTCCCTTTTTTTCATGGAATGCCTGCCATACTTTACAGGTAACCCGTTGTTCTTCAGCAAATCCCCGTAAAACCGCTCTTTGGGCAAGTCTCTAACCACCTTGTAAAAAGTATAGTCATCCCCATTTTTTTCCAGTTCAACATTGCTCGGTCTGGCCTGATCGGCACGGAAGGTAAAATCTCCATAATTAAACCGGAGGTCAAAAACCATTTTTTCCTCTTCCTCATCTGCGATCTCTTTTCCAAACATATCCACCGTGGGATTACCCGGTAAATCTCCCAAAAAAAGTACAGGTTGTGGGTTTGATCGCTCTACTTTTATTTCAAAGCCCTTGGCAAAAACATCAAAGGATGCCACAAGCTGGGTAACAAATTTCTTGTAATACGATTCCTCAACTTTTTTGGGTATTACTATGAATTTTTTATTCAGGAAAGGCATTAATTTTTTTCCATCCACATCTTTCTCAAAGCTAAAAAGACGTGACTCTACAACCAACCAGGCTGGTTGATGACAAATCAAATAACTGCCTTTGTACTGCCATTCCAGCTTTTCATTCTGGTATTTTAAGGTGGGGAAATAATGGGTATTTTCCTCATTTCTTCGAAAATGAAACAACACTGAAGCCTTTTCGGGCATAATGGAGATTTCCTTCCAAACAGGATTACCATCATTACCCATTTCAAAAAGTCTTTTGTGCTTGATTTTTTCCAAAATTTGAGACCTGGTCAGTTCAAGTCGGCCTTCTATGAGTTTTTGGATTTCCTTATTGGCCTGTGTAGGATTTGCATCATCAAACACCTTCCTCAAAAATTCCTTGGGCTTATGATTTTTAGTATTAAACTTTTTGACAACAGCCTCTTGCTGCATACTGTCCATCAGCCGGATCAATTCAAAATCCGTTTCGTCTATCTTTTCCTTAAATTCGCCCGCATTTTGATAAGAAATATTTTGGTAGGCAAATGACAACCTTCCTTTTTCATCCAATTGAATAGCAAAAGATTCAAAAAGAATGCCCAAAAACTCATGACTAAACAAGGAGTATACGATTTCAAATGGCTTATCAGAAGCTACTTTCATTTAAACATTTTTTGAACAAAGTCGAAATTATTGTTTGCTGTTTTTGAAATTGGCAGTTTGCAAATTACAGAAATATTTAAAAAAAATAAACAAATCCTACACTTATTCCCCTATAAATGCATGGTAGTTTTCACCTTTGAAGCAATTAAGGCTGGTCTGTAAGAGGCAATGAGGGTGATGACTACCACACTTAGACTGGTATAAAGAAAATCCGTCCAACGCATTTTTACAGGATAGGCATCTACAATAGAAGAAGTAACACCCAATGAAACCAATCCGTAACTGTCCTGTACCCAACAGATAAGAAATCCCAGCAACAAGCCTATTAAAGCACCGGAAAATGCGATAATTGCGCCTTCTTTTAAATAAATGGATCTGATAAACTTTTGGGTCCCCCCCATGGCCATTAGCACTGCTATGTCTTTCTTCTTTTCGATAGCCAGCATGCTCAAAGAAAAAAATATATTAAAAGAGGCAACCGCCAAAATAAAAGTTAGGGTAAGAAATACAAATAATTTTTCCAACCTGATGGTCATCAGCAGACTTGCATGTTGCTCGTTGCTGTCATTGACCAAAAATTCTTCTCCCAAATGATTCCGGAGATTTGATTTTACGTTATCGATGGAAAATCCATCGGCTACTTTTATTTCAAGGGCCGATCTCTTGTTACCATACTCTAATAGGTCCGCCGCAAAATCCAGAGGAACAATCAGGTATTCATCATCATATTGTTTTTCTATGCTGAAAATGCCAGCAGGTTGAATGACACTTCTATTGTACATGCTGCTGGGATCAATACTTCCGGCTCTTGGTTCTTTTGGATAAAAAACCTGCATCAATTCAAAATCATCATCCAAATCCAGTAACAAAAAATAAGAAAGGCCGCGACCTAAAATAGCCTGGGGACGATCCCCCTCTCCCAAACTCATGTCACCGGAAAAATATCCTTTTTCAAAACGATTCTGCTCAAGGAAATTCTCAGAAACCCCTTTTAAGGTGGCTACTACCTGATGCTCCCCATACCTCACCAAGGCATTGTCCTCGATCACTTCTGTCAAAATCTCAACACCATCCATACTGCTTATCTCAGACAGAAAATCATCATTGACCTCAAATGATTTTCCCATGACTGGCATTACCTTTAGGTCCGCATCAAATGAAGCATATAAGCCCTTGATAAGGCCTTCAAGACCATTAAAAACCGATAATACCACCACCAATGCCATGGTGCCTACTGCCACCCCAACCATCGAGATTCTGGATAGAACAGTAATGAAGTTTTTTTTCTCTTTACTTCTAAAGTATCTGGTCGCTATGAAATAAGAAAGGTTCAAATGATTTTTAACTAGTCATTAATCTCATCATCGGATTCATCCTCATCCGCATCTTCCGGAATATCCAATTTGGAAATCACTTCATCCATATGCTGGGCATAGGCGGCAGATTCATCCAGGTAAAAAACCAGCTCAGGAATAATCCTCACAGATTTACCAATCCTATTTCCCAGAAACTTCCTAATCTGTCCCTTGTTGTCATTGATCCTGGAAAAAAGTGCATCGTTATCGGCCAATAAAAAACTGAGGTTTACCTTGGCTACCCCCAGATCAGGGCTTATCAAAACCCTGGTCACGGTTACCATAGCCTTACCTACCAATGGCTTTCCTTCGCGTTGAAATATTTCCCCCAACTCTTTTTGAATCAATTTGGAATATTTTTGCTGTCTCTTACTTTCCATTTTAAAATATTTATTACTAGCAAATTTAGTGAAATATCCGGGTAACCTTTAATTTCGTATATTGAGTTTTAAACAAATACTAATCTTGCTGGAATTTTTCAAATTAAATGATCCATTGCGGATGATCGGAATCTTTTTCCTTTTCATTTTATTCCGCATTCCTTATTACCTGATGGATATTCCCATCACCCAACCTGAACTGCTTTGGCAATTATTGGGAGAAAGGCTCGCCGCCGGGAATTTGCATTTTGTTGATACCATTGACAGTACCGGTCCCTTTTCTGCTTGGATCTACGGATTAAACCATATATTATTCGGTAATTCTCTCACTTCATTTTCCATCATCTCCTTTTTGCTCATTTTGTTTCAGGTCTTTTATATCAATGAATTGCTGATCAGAATCAATGCCTATGAAGAGGCCAACTACCTTCCTGCCTTTATCATGGTCATTCTGTACCAGCTGTCCTTCGATTTCATGACCTTATCCCCCGCATTGATGGGAAACACCTTTATCCTATTGGCACTAGGGCAACTGCTCCGGCTGACTGCCATTAATGCTAACCCTGTTCCTTCTATTTTGTTGATGGGAATTTGGGGAGGAGTTGCTTTCTGTTTTCATTTTTCTTACCTGGCACTGCTTCCTTTCCTCATCCTGACAGGCCTATTGGTAAACGGTTTTTCTTTTCAGCAATTGAATCTTTTGCTGGCCTCATACCTTTTGCCAATCGCTTTTTGTGCTGTTTATTATTTTTGGAAAGATAGTTTATCCGAATTTTTCCACTTGTATGTTATTTTGGGACTGAAGATAGACCGACTTTATCATGTGGAGATAAAAGACCTGCTATACATTTTTTCGCTACCATTGGCCCTGGCACTGATCGGTTATTTTTCAAATAACCTGACACACCGCATGAATGTGAACCAACAAAAACAAAATCAATTGTTTTTGTTCTTTTTGCTTTTCAATATAAGTGCATTTTTCCTAATGGAAAGGATCAGCCCCTACCAGTTTATTACCATTATTCCGGCGATTACATACTTCACCACACACCTGTTTACCATTAGCAGCAAGCGAATGGTCCGGCAGACAATAGCTTATGGTTTTCTTTTGATTATTCCTTTTATTGGCTATAGCTGGGTTTTTTACCAAAAAAACGAGACTTCCTTTAAACGATACAAAATCGATCTATCTGAAAGCCCTTCCATTCCGGAAGAAACCGCAGTGATGGTTCTGGGAAACAATCAAAACATATATTATCAATCCAAAGTAGCAAGTCCCTATCTGAATTTCAGGCTAACCCGCATATATTTTGACGGAATGAGCGAAATGGAAAGAAAAGTAAGGATTTATCAGGACCTCAAAAAAGAATCACCCGAACTGATCATAGACGAAGAAAAGCTCTTCGAGCAATGGATCAGAGACATTCCCTTTTTCGAATCCCATTACCAGCAGGATGGTCCCGGACATTACAGAAAAATCAGGTAAATCAGGTACAGTAATCATCAGAAACCAGAGATCGGGAGCTCAACAAGGTATTTTGTTGACCCTCCTGGCATGCCTGCCACCCTCAAAAGCAGTGTCCAGGAAAATGCCGGCCATTTTTTCTGCCAATTCAAAGGACACAAACCTTGCGGGAATGGCGATCAGGTTGGCATCATTGTGTTGCCTGGCCAATGCCGCAAGTTCTTCGTTCCAACAAATCGCCGCCCGGATTTCCTGATGCTTATTCGCAGTAATGGCCACACCGTTGCCACTGCCACAAATGATTATTCCCCGAAAAAATTCACCGGAAACTACAGCCTGGCATAATGGGTGTACATAATCGGGATAATCTACCGATTCATCGGTAAAAGGCCCGAAATCCTTGACCTCATATCCTTTACCTTCCAATATTTTAATCAGATCCTGTTTGTAGGCAAACCCTGCGTGGTCTCCCCCGATGGCTATTTTCTTTGACATCACTTATGCATTAAAATCCGTTCTCTAAATCTTCTTTTCTACGCTTTTTCTCCAATCTTTTGGCAATGATGATTCCTGCCTCATAGAGCACCAATATGGGCATGGCTATAAGAATCTGGCTGATTACATCTGGAGGGGTAATCAATGCCGACAAAACCAGAATCACCACTATAGCATGTCTTCTGTAAGTCTTCAGCATCAACGAGGAAACCAAACCTGCCTGAGTAAGAAAATAGATGACAATGGGCAACTGAAACATCACCGCTGATGCCAAAACCAACATGGCCAAAGTGGACACATAGGAGGTAATGTCAAATTCATTGGCAATGGAGGGATCCAATTGGTAATTGGACAGGAAATTAATAGAAAGGGGAGAAAGTATATAATAACCGAACGCTGCTCCAAGAAAAAACAAAAGACTGACAAAAAAAACAGCGCCGCGAGCAGCATTTTTTTCCTTGTCATACAGGCCCGGACTGATAAACCGCCATACTTCCCAAAAAACGTAGGGAAAAGCTGCAATCAATCCCACCACCAGACTAGAGGTGATGTGCATGGAAAACTGACCTGTCATCTGACGGCTTTGGATAATAAAAGGCAATTTTTCAATACAAAGTGCCGGCAGGGAGAAAAAATCCGAGACCTGACACAACACCCTGTAGGTGATGAAGTCGATTTTGGAGGGACCCAGGATTACCTGGCCAAAAACGAAGCTCTTGGAAAGAAATGCCAAAACCATGAATACAAGTATGGCAGAAATGGAACGCAGTAAATGCCAGCGAAGTTGTTCCAAATGGTCCAAAAAGGACATTCCGTTATCTTCTTCCTCTTCTTCTTTGTATTGATCAAGTGCCACTTAATTCTTATTTAGTATAAAGGAAATTGAACCATCCACTCATTAACCGATGCTTTGACATCCTTCAAAGCAGCATCATCTTCATGATGCATTAACGATTGATCTATCAATTCCACAATTTTTTTCATATCGGCTTCCTTCAACCCTCTGGTTGTCACAGCCGCTGTGCCTATCCGCATGCCTGAAGTTACGAAGGGAGATTTGGTATCAAAAGGTACCATGTTTTTGTTAATGGTAATATCCACTTTACCCAAGGTCTCCTCCGCAATTTTACCTGTCAGGTTTTTATTTCTTAGGTCAATCAACATCAGATGGTTATCTGTTCCTCCTGATATCAACTGATACCCTTTTTGTACGAAAGCCTCAGCCATTTCAGCGGCATTTTTCTTCACCTGCAATACATATTGCATGTATTCATCAGAAAGTGCTTCCTGAAAGGCAATGGCCTTTGCAGCAATGATGTGCTCCAGTGGCCCTCCCTGTGTGCCCGGAAATACTCCTGAGTCCAGAATAGATGACATTTTCCTTAACTCTCCTTTTGGGGTTTTGATGCCAAATGGGTTGGGAAAATCCTCCCGCATCAATATCAATCCTCCACGGGGGCCCCTTAATGTCTTATGCGTGGTAGTTGTGACTACATGACAATACTCCAGAGGATCATTCAATAAGCCCCTGGCTATCAATCCAGATGGGTGAGAGATATCAGCCAATAAAATCGCTCCAACCTGATCTGCCACTGACCGAAGCCTTTCATAGTCCCAGTCTCTACTGTAAGCAGAAGCACCACAGATGATTAATTTGGGTTTGACTTCCAGGGCTTTTTTCTCAACTTTATCATAGTCTATAAGCCCGGTTGATTCTTCCACGCCATAAAAGTGTGGTTCATATAATTTTCCGGAAAAATTTACTGGAGAACCATGGGTAAGGTGTCCGCCGTGCGAAAGGTCAAATCCCAAAATAGCATCACCTGCATTCAGACAGGCTAAAAACACGGCAGCATTGGCCTGAGCTCCAGAATGGGGCTGTACATTGGCCCATGTGGCCCCAAAAAGCTCTTTTGCCCTGTCTATGGCTATTTGCTCAATGCTATCAACTACCTCGCAGCCTCCGTAATACCTTTTTCCCGGAAGTCCTTCGGCATACTTATTGGTCAGCACACTGCCAGCTGCCTCCATTACTTGTTTACTTGTGAAATTTTCTGAGGCGATCAGCTCTATTCCTCTCTTTTGGCGGTCTTCTTCCTTTGCGATCAGGTCAAATATCAGTTGATCTCTTTTCATGTAATGATCTTGTCATTTTAGCGCTGCAAACCTCAGCCAAATGCGGTAAGGTCTGGCATATGCAAACAGGTTTAATTCAAATTCGAATGCCAAAATTACTTCTAAACTATCTATAATCCAATTGTCTTTTCATTTTGATTGGTATTAAAATCAATAATTATATTCCTCCCCCATTAGATGGAAGGAGAATTGAAATTTAGCTTATGCTTCCCTAATTTTCAGGTCAAAATTTAAACTGAAGGTTCAAAGAGATGTTTCTGCCTATTTGATTTATACCGAAGGGTCTGTATAAGGACATATGGTCCAGATAGTTGGTGTTCAATACATTATTTGCTGATACAAATACATTCATCTCCTGTTGCCAAATTTGGAAGCCACTTCCCAAATGAACACCCATAAGGTAATACCCAGGGGTGGCATCCTCCAGTGGCGCAGGACGGTTTTGATCCAATACCAAACTTCCTGTCAGGTTTATATAGGGATTCAATAACTTCCCTATGCTATTTAAACTTACATTCAGGTCCTGATTCCAGCGAAAAGCTGGTATATAGGGCAGGTAAGACTGATCAGACTGCCTCCTGCCTATGACGATACTGTAAGAAGTGTTTCCGGTAAGCCAGGGAACTGCCGCAGGATGAAGTTCCAGAAAAGCCTCTCCCCCAAACAGTCTGGCATTGTCCTGCTCAAAACTCCAAACGGTCAAGTCCCCCACTTTTTCGTTGGTGGGAGCAAAATAAATATAATTGTTAACCACATTGTAAAAACCCTCCAATGACAAGGAGAAATCGTCAGACCTGTACCTGATTCCCAGATCGGATTGTATGTTCTGCTCCCGTTCAAAACCTGCACTTCCCCGCTCAAATCTTGCTGTCCCGGGATGGGGGCCATTGGAATAAAGCTCCGCCAAATCAGGAGCCCGGAAGCCTGAAGCTACATTTAACCTAAACCTCCATTTATCAGAGGGCCTGAAAGTAGCGCCTCCACTTGCCGTCAATCCATCAAAAGACCTGCTGAGCATCCGATCCTCTGGTAAACCAGGCAGTTCAAAACCATAATCAATAAAATTGGCTCCGCTGGCATCGGCAGTGACCTTGCGGTAATCATACCGGATACCACCCTGCAAAACCCATTTGGCATTGGCATAATTGATCAGGGCATAGGCCGAACGGTCATCTTTTGTCGCATCAGGAATCAATATTTCTGCAGCATTTACATCATTATTGGTATTCAGGTAAAATCCCTGTATGCCGAATATGGTTTCGGTATCCTGATTAAGGGACTTATAGTACTTGATATCGTACATGAAATTGGTCTGCCTGAGCCCCAGGTCTACCTGGTCAAAATCCTCCTCTGTCTCCTCCCTGAAATTCCAATGGTATCCAAAAGTCGCCTTTATTTTATCTTCTCCCAGAAATAAATTGGTTTCCGAATTGAGGAAGTGATCAGCAACCTGCTGAAATGGCAATTGAGGACTTCTGTCATTGCGGCTGGTAACCAATATTTCCTGGTTGTTTTCGTCCAAAATACCCAATTCCTGTTTCAGATAAGTGTACCTCAACCGGGTATCTCCCCAATTTTTTCGAATTCCCAAACCTGCTTTGATGTTTTCGGTGTTGAATCGGGTATTTCCTACCGTCTTCCCTGAGCCATCCAAATAGTCTGCATGGGACTCGGCTGCTCCTCTGACAGACCAGAAAAACCCTTTTTCTCCTGCTCCTTTAACTCCTGTCTCGAGGCGTCGGCCCAGGGAATTGCCATACATGCGGAGATTCACATCTCCGGCTATTTCGCCTGAAGCCGCATCAGGGTCTTCTATAAGGTTAACTACTCCAGCCATGGCTCCTGAACCGTAAATGATGGATGCCGGCCCTTTGATGATTTCTACACCAGAAAGACCAGTCTCCGTCAGTCCCAAGCCATGGTCTGCTCCCCATTGCTGGTTTTCGAACCTGGCTCCCTGGTAAACAGACAAAACCCGGCTAAAGGACAATCCCCTTATAACCGGTTTGCTGATACCTGGACCTAAAGATACCTCGCTAACTCCAGGTGTTTTGGCCAAAGCTGTCATCAGACTGGGTGCAGGATTCTTTAAAATAGCTCCCCTGTTAACTTTTTCAATTGAAATAGGGGAACTTTCTCTACCCATCACATACACTCCGGACACCACCACTTCATCTACAGTGGTCGTTGCAGACTCCATAGCCATTACAAGGGGATCCTCTTGCCTGGAAGGATTTACCTTGGACAATTCGGTAGCATATCCCAGGAAGGAAAACTGAAAAGTAAGGCTCCTGGACGGAAGATTACCCACCGAAAACCAGCCCTGTTCATCAGAAACGGTCCCCCTGCTTAATTCTGGAATAAAAACGGTAACCCCGGGTAAAGGCAAATTGGTTTCAGCATCCTTGATAGTACCGGAAACGGCATTATTTTGCCCCTGAACAGTGGAAAGGCCAATGGAAAGGCCTACCATCAGGGATAGTATAATTTTCATGTTTTTTGTTTTGTGAATTAAAGAATGAACCACCCCCAAAATCGCTTTCCGCTAGGGATAGCCTTTAAAAGGTGAGTCCTGACATGCCCTAACCAATATCAGGGCATAGAAGAAATGGAAAAAAACAATGGAGGACCTCTAAGAGATAACTTTTCCCTGATCTGAAGACCAGGACTTTCAAGAAGGATAAACGGACTGGGAACCTCAAATACCCCGCTTACTTCAGCAATAAAACCCCAGATTTCCGGAACAAAGAATTGGGCATGGGTAAGCATGTCCAACAGGATGAGCTCATTTTCTGAATGCTCCCTGTTTTGCTCCTCTTCTTCAGATAAAAAAGGATGTGCATGCCTGATGGTTTCCCCGGTTTCCAGATCATGCTCGTGGTAAAAAACCACACTATTGAGAAGCATCAGATGAACCAGGACCAATAGTCCAAAGCTTACAGGGGGCAATATTTTTCTGATAAATCTCAATGTATCCAGTGCTAATGCCCAAATTTAAACAATATTACCTGACTGAACAACAAAAATGAAAGATATGTCTTATATTTTATTTAGTCTTGACTAACTTTTAACTTGAAATGATTTTTCATTTCGGATTAGCTGGTAAATCTCCTATATTTGTCACAAGATGAATTTCGATTACAAACCGGAAACATACTTTAACGGAACAGGAGCAAGTTCACTTTTGGTCAAACTAACCTACCCGGAAAGTCAATGGGGAGAAGAAATCT
Organism: Cyclobacterium plantarum; assembly: GCF_011290685.1. Classification (GTDB taxonomy): domain Bacteria; phylum Bacteroidota; class Bacteroidia; order Cytophagales; family Cyclobacteriaceae; genus Cyclobacterium; species Cyclobacterium plantarum. The sequence continues at coordinate 102,907 of NZ_JAANYN010000001.1, read as the reverse complement.
GTATTTTTGCCACTGCACTAGATGGTGAAATTTTCTTCGAAATCATTGACTTTTACGGAAATGAATACAAAACCAAGCCAGAATACAGCGATGGACCCCTTCCCCTTCAAGAACTTATTTTGCTGGTAGAGTCCCTTGAAGTAGATCCTGAATCAGAAATGGGCAATATCAATCAAACATTGAAGGGAATCCCTGTTGCCGAAAGCAAATTGTATCCTGAACTGAAGGCTTATTTCAATCAAAAAAGAGCTCATTTTGGATACATCTGATTTTCCAGCCTTTTTTAACCTGTAGTGGGTATTTCCTGCGCATTCATCTAATTTTGGAACCTATATCTACCCATGGCCAACATACTACTTGTTATCATTTCTATTTTGGTGGGCATCTCACTGCAAAGGATCCGGGAGTTTCCCACTGATGCCCCCAAAGCCCTTAATGCTTACTTGATTTATGTGGTGCTGCCTGCCGTTTCCCTGCTCCATATTTCCAAACTGGAGCTCAGCTTTTCCCTACTTTTGCCCATTTCTGTAGCCTGGATTGTTTTTTCCCTAAGCTGGTTACTTTTTGGTTACCTGGGAAAAAAATTTGACTGGAAAAGAAATACCATTGGTTGCCTGATCATATGTGGGGGCCTATCCAATACAGGATTTGTTGGTTATCCTATCATAGAAGCAATTTATGGCATTGAGGGCTTGAAAATTGCTGTTTTGGTAGATCAGCCGGGATCATTTCTGGTGGTTAGCAGTCTGGCCATCATTGTGGCTTCCATCTATGGTGAAGAAAAAATGCGTAAAAGAGATATTTCTAAGAAAATGCTGCTTTTCCCACCCTTCTTATTTTTTATTTTGGCCTTGTTGCTCAACCTGCTTCAAGTGGAGATCAGGGGAATAGTAGAACATGTTCTGAGGAGTTTTTCTGCTACCCTTACACCGATAGCATTGATCGCTGTAGGGCTGCAAATCAAAATCAGGCCTCAAGATATCAGAGACAATTTCCTTTGGTTTGGTTTAGCGCATAAACTGTTTCTGATTCCCCTGGTGATTTTTCTGATCTATTTCTGGATACTTGGGGGTACTCCTGGGCAAAACCTTATTTTTAAGGTAAGTGTCATGGAAGCTGGCATGGCTTCCATGATTACCTCATCCATCATCGCAACTAACTTTAACCTCAGGCCAAAACTTGCTTCGCTCCTGGTAGGCATAGGCATACCCCTGTCATTTTTTACTTTGGCAGGCTGGTATTACCTATTGGAATATCTTCGATAAGATTATTCCGGGTTTGATTTTTCTGGTTCAGCTGTTTTCTTCCTGTTGGTAAACCCTTTTAACAAGTTTTTAACTTCATCCACTGCTTTTTCCTTAGATGATTCAATTAGTTTTTCCGCTTCCTTTTCCACACTATCCCTGGCCACACGAGCCTTCTCACTGATTTCCTGTTTCAGGCTATCTTCCTTGGCTTTAAATTCAGCAGCAATTTGTTCCTGAACATTTTCCTTTTCATTGGTCAACCTGTTTTTCAAGGTATTTGCAAGGTAGCTTTCCAAATTATCAGCAGAGGCCAGGCTTACCTGAGGTTTATTGTAACTACCCCCAACATTGAAAGCCAGTGGAATGGTTGTATTGGAAAGGTCTGTTCCTAAAGCTCCAGATACAAGGTTGTTGATTTGCGAACCGAATTTATTGGCTGGAACATCTACTGCCACCAGATAGTTGATTCTACCATCGAAACCGGTACTTCCCTGAATCCTTGTAGGGTAATCCCAAAGTTGTAACTCAAAGGGGGCGATATTCAACATCCCATCGACGATTTCAGCGCTGATATTCAAGGGTTTCAATCGCAGGGTGGCAGCATCGTTCAGTTTGGTAATGCTGGTAATCCCCTGAATAAGAGGACTATCCCTGATGGCTGTTTCGGCAAGTCGAATGAGGCCTTTTCCATCCAGGCTAGACAATACCGGCATCATATCCTGACCCAATAACCCGGAAAATGAAAACTTCGTTGAAAAATTACCGGTAACATGTTGTGCAATGGGCGCGAATGCCCGAACCGTTACAAATGACTGGAAAGCCTCCTGAACCCCCAGGCTGCTAATGTCCAGTGTCATATCAAAGGAAGGGTGCAGGATATCTCTGGTAGTGTAAGAACCATCAAAAGCAAGAGATCCACCAAGAGTTTTTGTCTTGAATCCTTCCAATCGCAGTACAGCATCTTTAAGGTGCATGCTCCCGCTGGCATCTTCAAGGGTAAGGTTGTCATAGGTAATACGATCCGCTTCTACTTTCATCCTAAAATCAATATTGGCTGGTAATGCCACCAATTCCAGGGATGTAGTATCTGCATCAGCATCTTCCGAATCCGTCATCCACTCATTGACATTGAAATTGCTGGAATAAAGGTTGAGATCACCTTTCAATTCCTGTCCGGCTTCACCCAGAAGGTAAGCCATGTAATTGGACAAGGTCCCATTGGCCTGGACCGGGCTTTTCCCAAATCTGGCATCCATGGAAGAAAGCTGGATGGCCTGTGGACCAAACTCAGTACTGGCTTCATGAATGCGTATTCCCTGGGGATACTCCGGATCTGCAAAGTAAAAATCACTTACTTTCAATTCACCACTTGTGGCCAATTGATTAAACCGTTTCTTTTCAATCGCCTCATAACTTCCACTTGCGTCTATATCAGCCTGGATTCTTCCCTCCAAAACCATTTCCTCCAGAGGTAAAATAGAAGCAATCTTTCCCAAATCTAAAGCACCATGAATAGAAAAATCATAATTCAATGCTTCCAAATTATCGATTAAAAGTTTCCCTGTTATGGTCTCCTCCTCCAATTCAAATCCAAAAGAAGACACATTCACTGTCAGATCCTTCATCTGACCGGTTTTATTCAAGGCCATGGCCTTCACATTTATATTATTCAGGGGTGCTGGATAGGCATTGCTTTTGATAAATCCATCACTAAGAGAAACTTCAGCATCTATTTTTGGAATTTCCCCCGAAAGGGTATCATACCTCCCAGCTGCATCAACATCAATGGCCAACCTACCTTTTAACTCCATGTCTTCCAAAGGAAAAATAGCTGTCATCTCTAACAGGTCCAATGTTCCCTTAAGCTTGGCATCCATCTCATAGTTGACAAGGTCTTTGAGCATAAAACTACCAATGAAAGGCTGGTTTCCAAATTCCAGGGAAAATTTAGAGAGATTAATAGATGTATAATCCAGATTACCTGATTCATTGAGTACCGTCAAATCCATGTTGACATGCTGCACGGGTCTGGGAAGTTCCGGGTATTGAAACATGCCATCATCGATGTTAAGGTTAAACTGGAAGGCCGGAAAGGAACTCTCGTTGTACACTCCCTTGACCATTCCGGAAAAATCCATTTCTCCCGAAGTATTTAAATCCTGAAAAGATTCGGAGTAAATCCCAGGGACCAAAGACAGCACACTCCTGAAATCATTGTTATCGCCATTAAAACGAACGTCTACTTCTATATCGTCAGCGGGCATGGCCAAAAATCCATCCACTCCAAAACCAAATTCATTGAGAGTAAGATTAGCATCCTTGGCTGCAAACCGCATCTCATTCAAGTCCACATTGATTTTCGAATCAATGGTCATCTTCTTCTTTGTGAGGTATTCAATACCTTCGTAGCTGAGGTTGACAATATTTCCCCCACCGCTCAGGTCCAGGTCGTAGACATCTGTGGTGAGCTCACCACTACCCTCCAGGTTCATCTCTGACAAAACCATTATATAATCCAGGCTGCGGTCATCATAGATAAAATTCAGGTTGCGGACCTCAATCAAATCAATACCCAACTGAAAAGCGGAAGGAGTGGGTTCCTCTACTTCCTCCTCTTCAGTTTCAAACATGATGTCATAATTGGCCATTCCGTCTTCCAGCACCTTGACATAAATTTCACCATCCAGCAGGTGAAGGCCTTTCAGACTGGGGTTGTCATCAAAAATCACAGACCAGATATCCAGGTCAACCTGCATTCTTCCCAGATGGACCAGTGTGTCATTTTGGAATGGCGGGTTCCCTTTGATTCCAAATTCACCCATACCGGCTGTCAATTGCGGGAAATTCTTAAAAACACTCAGACTGAGCATATCACGATCATAATAGACCTGTGCGTTTACAGTCTTCGCCAGTTCCTGGTCCAATTTGTTAAAAATCTCATCCTTAAATAAATAAGGAACTGCCGCCAGTACCACCATCAGAATGGCAAATACGGCAATAACGATAAACAAAAGCTTTTTCATAAATGGAGAATTTTCTAAAAATTACAATACGTAATCACTTTGATATATACGCATTTCTACCAATAAGGTATACGGAATTATTTATCACAAAAACGATACCGATCACATGCAGGAAATTGGTACAGGCTAAAAAATTACGATAAAATTCAATAATATCAAACTGACATCAGTCTAAAATGGCAGTCCCCGGATTTGGCCATCGAAATTTCCTTACTGAGGTGGTAAACCGCCTCGAGGAGACAGGCATTTTTAATCATTCCCGCATCAATGGCTTTAAAACCTATCAGCTCAATGAGCTTCTTTAACAGTTGCTTGTCATTGGTGTTATCCCCACAAAAATAAGTTTCCTTAATCAATTCTAAAGGATCTGATTTAGGGTAATCTAATCCTAAATTATTAAAAGCTTTAAAAATTCTTTGATATCCTGTTTTTTCCCTGATATAGGTAGTATTACATTCCAGACTTTCATCATGCACCCCATTGGTACTGTCAATGTACAACTTATCCGGGGAACCGTATTGTTTCAGGTAATCACAAACAACGGGTAAAAACTCATTCTCACAGCAAATGATCACCACATCGGAAGCTGATATGGCATCCGCATAATTCAAAACATAGTGGTTTTGCATCTTGAGTATTTTCCACTCCACTTTTCTGGTACTAAAACCTTCTCTCACACCAAAAACCACATCCATTCCTCTGCCGATAAATTTATTACCCAAATTGGTCGCCAGGTTCGTACCACCTAAAATTCCTATATTCATCTTGATATATTGTTAAACTGATAAGCAGCAATCAACAATTTCTTTCAGTCTTAGCTGGGATAGACCTGGGTGATCAGCTTGTTAAATTGTCTGCTCTTATAAGTAAATGAAAGCTAATCAATTATAGTGAAAATACAAATTATTTTTTCACAGGCGAAATATTTTTTTTCAAATTACCTTTTTTGCATTTAATCACAATATTATATAGTCAAATATTTCTTCCTAAAATGCAAAATGCTCATGAACGGCATCCAGCAGCTCTTTATGAACTTTTCCGTTGCTCGCCAGTATTTGTCGTCCGAAAATAAAATCACTACCTCCCTTTAAATCCGTTACTTTTCCTCCGGCCTGTTGGACGATCAGGGTCCCTGCAGCAACATCATAGGATTGTAAATTGTATTCCAGATAGCCTTCCACCCTACCACAGGCTACATAGCAAAGATCAACTGCAGCCGAACCCAGCCGCCTTAATCCATGGCTGTTTTGAAGGAAAAACTTTAGTAAGTCTAAATACTTGTCGGTTTTCCCTCCAGCATCATAGGGGAATCCGGTAGCCACCAGGCTATTACCCAGGTGAACTGACTTACTAACCCCGATGGGTCTACCATTACAAGTGGAAACGGATCCTTTGTACGCGACAAAACACTCGTCAAGATTGATCTCGTAAACCACTCCCACCAGAATTTCGTTGCGATTTGCCAGCGCAATGGAAACTGCATACACAGGAATACCATGTACAAAATTGGTGGTGCCATCCAGGGGATCTACAATCCAGGTCAGTTCTTTGCCAGAATCAGTCTTAGTGCCTTCCTCGGTAATGAAACCAGCATGTGGTAAAATTTTACTTAACCCCCGAACTATCAATTCTTCAGCCCCTTTATCTACGTAGGAGACCAAATCGTTAAAGCCTTTTTGCTCCACTTTATCCCTATTGAAAGTCGCTCCCTCTTCCCGAATAAAAGCTCCGGCTTGCCGGGCAAGTTCCGCAACATTTTGACTGATCTTTTCTAAATCCATATTTATTCTTTTCCGGCAACAGTAAGTACTATCTCCCCTTTTAAAGTGTGCTCCTGATAGTAATTTAACAACTCAATAAGACTTCCCCTGACATTTTCTTCATGCAATTTTGTGATTTCTCGGCTCACACAGGCCTGCCTTTCGGGACCAAAGGCTTCTGATAGCTGTTGCAGGGTTTTCAACAGGCGATAAGGGGATTCATAAAAGACCATGGTCCGGCTTTCCGATATCAAAGATTCAATTCTGGTTTTTCTGCCTTTTTTATGCGGCAAAAAACCCTCAAATACAAATCGATCGTTTGGTAGACCGGAATTGACGAGTGCAGGGATAATGGCTGTGGCCCCGGGTAAACTACAAATTCCGAAACCAGCAGCAATACTTTCTCTTACGAGTAAAAACCCGGGATCTGAAATACCAGGTGTGCCTGCATCGGTTACCAATGCGAAAACCATACCGTCCGACATCCTATCCAAAATACGGGAAACATTTTTATGTTCGTTATGGATGTGATAGCTTTCCAATGGACGCCTGATGTCAAAATGTTTGAGCAATTTTCCTGAAGTCCTGGTATCTTCCGCCAATATGACATCTGCTTCTTTCAATACATCCAGGGCCCGTAAAGTAATGTCTTTCAGGTTTCCTATTGGAGTGGGAACCAAATACAAACTAATGGAGGAAACCTCATCCATCAATTCAACTCTTCAATGGCTTTTGCCAATTTCCTGTCCTTCTCGGTGATGGTATTCCCCTTATCGTGCGTGGTCAATTCAATGTCTACTTTATTGTACACATTGCTCCAATTAGGGTGATGACCATGGGCTTCTGCCAAAAAGGCTACCCTTGTCATAAAGGCAAATGCCTCTGTAAAATCTTTAAATTCAAAAGTTTGCTTCAATTTATTATTCTCTTCTTTCCACATAAATAGGTATTTTTAAAGTGATATGACACCTTCAATTTTTGCTGCCTTTTCGTACACATCAATGATGGATTGACTATCAGGCATCATGGCCTTGATGGTGGCACTGACGTAATTACCTTTAGATGAAGTCTTTATCTTCATTTCATTATTGGGCAGCAATGCGGCAATTTCACTTTCCTTGCCATTGGGCACAATAAATTTAAACATGTACAAAGCAGGAAAACTATTTTGATCTTCCAGCCTTTCTTTAAATGCCACGGTGTCAAAGTTCTTTTCCATATATTTTTTAACCAAAATTTAGTAAAATTAAATCCCTGAAAACGAAAAAATCCCATTCTTTATAAGAATGGGATTCCATTAAGGGCATATTAAGGGCAGATCAAAAGAATTTATATCGGTAATCCTTAACACCTGCAAGTTCTTCCATCGCCATCATGATCATGTATGAAGTTCTCTGAGAAGCATTGTTGGTAATTTCGTTTTGATAACGGGTGTAATCTGCAATTTCAGGGGCTGGAATAATACTGTTGAGTTCGGCTACAATCACTCCTATATCCTCCTGAATGGGCTTTGTCATTTCACCTGATTCCTGCAGGCCAAAAATGGCTCCAACAGCTTTGGGTGCAAACCCTACTCCTGGCAATGTGCTGGCATTCAGCCGCAAATCTGCTGTGGAACCGATGGAAGCATCAGGAAATGCTTCCTGCATGGCCTCTAATGTTTCCATGCCTTCAATTTTTTCTTTTATGTAGGCAGCTTTTTTGTCGTTTTTAAGTTCTTGGGTAGCCTGGGCCTTGATGTCAGGATTATTGATGCTGCCATCACCTTCCTCTGTCTTATTGGATAACAAAGCTACCACATAGGCATCCTCGAGTTCAAAAACCCTGGAAACCTTTCCAACAGATGCGTCATTAAATGCCCAACGTACAATTTCCCTTGCCCCGCTAAGGTTGTTCAGGGTTCTGGATGTAGGTCCTACATTACTTGCCGATAAAATAGTATAGCCTTCTTTTTCGGCATTTGCCTCAAATGTAGATGGGTTGGAGGAGTTTGCCGCAAAATAATCAGCATTTCTAAATACATCATTCCTGGTTATATCACTGGCAATTAATTCCAATTCAAGTATGGCAACTTTTTGCGTTAGCGTCTGCTGAAGCTCGGTCACTTTAATGATATGGTATCCATACTCTGTTTCTACCAATCTGTTGATAACCCCGGTGGAATTGGCAGAAAAAACAGCATCCGCAAATTCTGTCACAAAATCATCCTTAAAAAACCAACCCAAATCACCGCCACGCTGGGAAGTAGCATCCTGCCCATATTGCGCTGCTGCCACCTCGAAGTTGCCGGTCTCATTGACTTCTGCCAGGACATCCAGGGCCTGTTGCCTTACCTGTTCCTTGTCTTCATCCGTCATACCTTCTGTGCTTAACAAAATATGACTTGCCCGCATACGGGGATCCCCCTCAAATTTATCCGTTATCTTATAAGCCACATAACTGGACGAATTGCTTAAAAAAGGACCATACACCACCCCTTCTTCAGGTTCATCTACATTGTTGGTGAAATTCTGTGGAAGTGGGTCTCCTGGATTTACAGTAATAAAGGGGTTCAGGGCTTCGGAGTTTCTTACAACGAAAGAAGAATCGCTATTGGTCTCCTTAAGCTCCGCAATCAACCCGTTGATCTGGTCCAATGCAGCTGCAGAATCCTCCGCACTGGGGTGAAGTGGAAACCGCACATACCTCAACCCTCTGCTCTCAGTAACTTTGAACTTTTCTTGGTTTTTGCTGATATAAGTCCTGATTTCAGCATCATTTATCTGAACCAGCGAATCGGATACCGAGTAGTAAGGTATGTGAATATGCCTGACATCAGCTATGGTATTTGCGCTTTTATGTTGAAGTTTTGCTTCTGCATTTGTAGCATATTCTGAAACAGCCAACATATTGTCGTATTTGATCCTGAGCCTGGAGTCAGCAAACATTTTTTCCTGCTGGGCCCAAAAGGCCTGTTGCTGGGGATCTGCGTTTTCCAGGGACTGCAGAAAGGTAATCAACTGCTCCCGGTCAAATTCTCCTGTCTGGGGATTGGTCAGCTGACGTCTCAGTTCTCCAATGATGTTTTTACCCTGGACCATATCCACCAGCTCATCATCTGACACCTGCATACCCAGTTCTTCGTACTGTGTCGCAAAGATCTTTTCAACGATAAGGGCCTGCCAGGCCTGGTCCCTGATACTAGACAAATCGCTTTCTGACGGATTTCTCCCTGTATTCTGCTGAAACCTCATTTTGGTTTGTTCAATTCGCTGAACATATTCATCATAGGATATGTCTTCACCGGCAATTTCTCCCACAGTGGTCCGGTCGGATCCCAAAATCATGGAATTCGGACCCAGAATATCTCCTCCTACTAAAAAGAAAATCAGTCCTACTGCAATAACACCGATCGCAAGACCTGTCCTTTGTCTAATTTGTTTTATTAATGCCATTCTCCTGTTTTTTGAAGTGTCGCAAAATAATTACATATAGCGGTAAATTCAAAATATTACCGCATCTATAAATCAAGTATTTCCACAACACGGGTTAATCTATGTTAATTTTGATGGTATCTATCCGGTGATCCTGCTTGGACACCACGGTAAAAGTAAAAGGCCCATAACTTACAGACTCCCCTTTTTGGGGAATACTCTCCGTGAGCGACAAAATAAACCCGGCCAAAGTCTCAAATTCTCCTTCCGGCAAATTCCATTCATATTTTTCGTTGATATAATCAATTTCATGCCTGGCACTTAACAGGTATTCATTATTTGATACCTTTTGTTCAATCAGATCATCATTATCGTACTCATCCTCGATTTCACCAAAGATCTCCTCAATGATGTCTTCCATGCTTACTATGCCGCTTGTGCCTCCAAATTCATCCACTACCAAGGCAAGACTTTTTCTTTCCTTAATGAACTGGACCAACAGCTCATTGGCAAGTGCAGATTCAGGTACGATGATTATTGGCGTAAGGATATCCTCAATGGTTTTAGGCTTTTTAAAAAGCTCAAGGTGGTGACAATATCCAATAACATCATCAATCGTCTCTTTGTAAATGATGATTTTGGAATGGCCGCTCTCCACAAAAACCTCTTTTAGTTCTGGGATGTTATCCTCCACTTCCACTGCGACAATGTCCGTTCGGGGCACCATACATTCCCTGACTTTAACTTTTTTAAAGTCTACCGCATTGTCAAAAATCTTTGCATCAATGTCCACGTCTTCCCCTTTGGGGTCAAGGTAATTCTGAATGAAACGGTTTAAATCCGTAATGGTAAAAGCTGGCTTCTCCTCATTGTATTCCAATTTGAGTACCTTTACAATGACAAATTTGGAAAGACCCACTACTACCCAAACAATGGGGTACAGGATATAATAAATCACCGCAAAAGGGAACGAAAAAAAGGCAAGCAGACTGTTAGGGTTGAGGATGAAAATACTTTTGGGAATAAATTCAGCGGTAATAAGTACCACAAGGGTAGACACCACGGTTTGTACAATCATTACCCCTGCCTCGGTATTCAATGAATCCGGCAGCAAAAACCCGATAGGAGGACCCAGTAAATAGGCCATAAAAATCCCGTAAAGTACCAGGCTGATGGTATTTCCCATCAAAGTGGTTCCAATGAACTGACCTGGATTCTGGATAAAATTGGATAATATTTTACCGGAAATTTTACCTTGCTTGCTTTGCAATTCTATGTGCAGCCTATTCGCTGAAACAAAGGCTATTTCCATTCCGGAAAAAAGTGCCGAAAAGAACAAACTGACCAACACCATCAATAAATATTGATCTCCCATCAGTTCTTATTCCTTTTTTTACTTCCGGATTTTTGTTGATTTTTGGCTGATTCTTCCACCTTGTTTTTACGGTACATGTGCCAAAACAGCAAGACGACTGCAAACATAAACAGAGGATAGGAGGCCATGATACCAGCTTTCATGGTAAGGTGCGCCCCAATGACCACTAAAGCTGCCGCCAAAGCCAATAAAATGGTACTCGTGATTTTCATAAATCTGAATTAAAGGACATTTTCAATTCTTCCTGTCACCTTTTTAAATTTATAATCATTAAAACCCTCATCTGCTTCCATTCCTGTACCTTTGATGGTTCTGTCGGGTTCTTCCACGGTTACAAATTTATCGGTATAAATTTTTTTCTTTGCGCGATCCCAAAAGAGTTCTTCGGAAGACAATTTTTGCTCCTTCAATATATTGTGGACCTGCACATCTCCCTCACCCCGGTAGAGGTTGTTTTTACGGTCATAATAGCCTCTGTCGGCCCGTATCGTCGTGCTTAGGGTGCCATCCTTCTCAAAGAAATGAATCACAATCCCCTCTGGAAATTCATTATCACCATTCCTGAATTCAAGTTGCTTATCTGCCATCAATTTTGTCCTTACCAGAGCAGAGTCGCTGTGAAGCAATTCCATTTGGTGGCTGGTCCTTATAGGACCTTCATAGGTTTCCAACTGGCTTTTATCCACGTCTTCCCTACAGGAAACTATTCCAGCCAAAATCAAAGGCAATAACAATCCATAGTACCCCCTAAAGAAAAAACTGAAGGAATATGAAAATTTAATTTTCATATTTCCGATAATGCGGTTCAAAATACGCGATACCATAATCTTGATACAAAGGTAAGTACAATTTTTATAGTAATGCCTTCTTTAACCAAGCAATACTGTATCAATTGACGAATGATGGGCAATAAGGTTTGTTTTCTATCCCAAAAACCCTTTTGGATTCCGTTATTCGGAAACAAAAAAGGCGGTAAATCTACCGCCTTTCTTTTAGTGTACCCTGATCAGTCAGGCTTTCATCGTATCAATCTCTTGTAGCCAGTGTAACAGTCTGTCCAACCCAACAACCTGTGTTGATGGTATCACCTACCTGATATCCCTCGGTAAACAATTCCTCTTTAGATGGGAACCTGGCTTTTGCATTAGCCATACCTTCATTGTTACCTGCTCTGGCATATTCGTTGTATGCGGCAATGTATATGGAATAATCCTTCACCCGACTTTCACCACCTTTACATTCATTGGAAGAGGACATGATCAATCCTGCGATAAAGGAATGTGCGTCTGCCTCGCGCTCCCCATTCATCTCTGCAGCTTTCAAAGCAGAGGAACGGGCCTGGCTTTTTCTGCCTAGGTTTGCGTGTACTTTGGCCATGTCCCAATGAATTTCAGCTTTCTGCTCATCGGTTTCTGCAAGGGTAAGTGCTTTTTCGAAAAGCTCTCCTGCCTTGGCATATTCTGAATTTTGCATATAACGCATTCCCCTGACCTGAGAAGTGCTGAAAGTAGGACTGTCATTATCGATGGTCTCCAGGGCGGCCAGAAAAATATCACTGCTGGTACATTTCTCCTTAATGGAATACTGGAAAATTTGTTTTGCCAATTTCAAATTGGTGGGGTCTGCCTTTAGCTTGGGCCCCATATTATTTTCTATAAAATCACAGTCGATAATTTCCATGGCAGCAAGCAACTGCTCCAATGTAGATTTGGATCTGGATACATCTGTTCCTGCAGCCTCATCTTCATCCAATTTGCTGGTGATAAATTCGTATTTTTCGATGATTTCTTCAGGAGTGTAGGCTTTATTGTAAGCAAAATTTCTGTAAACCGCATCAAAATAAGCTGCATTGAGCGAAGATGGCTCCAATTTACCATGAATATCGATGGTTCTTTCAAAAAGATCTACCGCAATGTTTACTTTGTCTTTGTTACCTTTGTAATACTTGTAGGCATAATAAGCTTTATTGGCAATCCAATTGGCCTCATTGTCATACAATTCTTTCCTCAAATCATAAATCGTCAATACAGAATCCTGATAGACACTTATTTTGGCTTCATCGGATGCTTTTTCGGCAGCTCCTTCGTAGACTTTTACACCATTGATGTAAAGCGCCTCATTTAAATCCGGAGCGTTGACCAACAGCCAATGTAAAGGTCCTTTGGCTTTCAAAAACTCTTCAGCTTTTAAATAGTCATTGTAGGCTGCATTGTACTCTCTGGCTTTGGCTTCCATTTCTGTGTCTGCAGGCCAATTCCAACCTTCCTGTGCCTGTACCAATCCTACAAGTAGGAAGGACAAACATCCGATAATTGCCGATTTAATTTTCATGTTTGTCAACATCATTCAAATACTTTTTTGTAAAACCAACTGTTGTCATTTATTGATATCCCTAAAGAAACTTTAAAATAATTTTCTCTAACTAATCCATCGTTTACTGTTCCTCTTGTTCCTACCTTAACTGCCAAATTCAATAACGATAAACTATATATCGGAAGAGAAGTACCAAAATTAATGCCAATATCATCAATCTGGTTTTGGTTCAGCAGATAGGGCAATCTTTCATATTCAATTCCAGCCCTAAAGGTAGACCTGCTCAGCATACTCTCCAAAGAGAAGGCGTCGGGAATGTATTGCCCTCCCAATGATAGTTTGTAGGCATTTCCAAGGTTGCTTTGACTGGCATTAAAACCCCTGTAATCAGAAAAGTCCTGAAACTGCGCTTCAACACCTATAGCAAATTTATTAATTTTTTCATAAGTTACACCATAACCTATCTTATTAGGCAAGAAAATACTTCCGGAAACGTCATCCGAAATCACATCCCCGGGTGAATTGGGAATGCTAGCTTGGCCCGATTCTCCCATTTTTGCAAATTCTTTTCCACTAATATCACCAAAAATATGATAAATGGCACCTAAATTAAGGTATTTCTGTTCGCCAAGTTGCTGGGCATAGTAAATACTTCCCTTAAAGGTAACATCACTGAAGGTCAGTCTTTCATAATATTCAGATGAAATGCCTATGCCGTTTAAGTCCTCATCAAGTAAATCCAGTTGATTGGTTCTGATCGTTGAGCCGAAGGTATATGCACCCTCTACACCCAGACTCAAATTTTTGTATACCTGAAATCCACCCTGAAGATACACCTGGCTCAACCCCCCTTTCCCTTCTATCCTATTTTGGGAGACCAGGGAGGTATTGGTTACCGGTGAATTGACGGTAATGTTATAATCTACTCCAGTAAGTTGATTTAAGCCCAATCCCAGAGTAAACTTCCTTGGAATGACGGGAAAGGACATGGCAACATAGCTGAGACCCCCTCCGTCCAATACTTCTGAATTGGACTCGGTGGCTGCAGACAGTTGGTTGTAATTGAAGGCTGCCTGAAAACTGTAAGCGCCATTTTTAACAGAAATGGCTGGGTTCACATGGTTTACACTATAACTGTTCCCAAAACTTATGCCCATTCCTCCCATACCCTGATTCTGGGTGAGGCCGGAATTATTGAAAACACCTACCCCCAGGGAACTGTAGGTTGATGAAGTGAATTGAGCAAAACTATGGGTAGAAATGGCAATAAAACCCAGGAACAACCCGAGTGTGGCCAAAATTAATTTATTTTTCGACATTGTATGTTAATATTCTGTCCAATCCGTACAGGACCAAATTGGGGATTACAAATATGTGGTCTTTTATTAAGCTTTCAAAGATTTCGGCATCTCCTCCACAAATAAAGACATAAACTTGGCCGAAAGCTTCCTGGTAATACCTGATGTATGCGCTCATTTCTCCCGCCACACCGTGGAAAATACCGGACTGCATGCAGCTTACAGTATCCCTCCCTGTAATTGGAATATTTTCTCCAGTTGTCAGGTGCACCAGGGGCAGCCTGGCCGTAAACTCATGCATGGATCTGGCTCTTAAAGATACTCCTGGAGATATTGCCCCTCCCTGATACTTGTTTTCTCCATCCAGAAAATCATAAGTGATGCAGGTTCCAAGATCTATACATAAAACCGGTCCCTTGTTTTTCAAGGCCCTACCGCCTACTACCGCCGCCAGCCTGTCCAGGCCCAGGCTCCCGGGACTGGCATACGCATTGAAAATGGGCAAAGGTGTATTATGGTCGAAAAAAAGAAAAGGAATGTTGAATATTTCTTTCAGCTCATTTTCATTCCATTTTACAGAGACCATGATCACCTGCTCACCTACTTTTGGTCTAAAATATGCCTGGAAAGACAATAAATCAGTAAAGGATTTGGTTTCCAACAATTTACCATTGAGGAATACACCGCTTTTGATCCTGGTATTTCCGATGTCTATTGCCCAATGCCTTAAATTCTTTTCCATTTCTTTTCAAAAACCACTTCAAAATTAGTCAATTTACCTTGGAGGCTGCTGAATGAAATGTTATTTTTAAGTTTAGAAAGACCTTTTTAACAAACTTTAACCCATGGATGAACCAAAGTGGTATGAAGTGGTCGGGCTCATGTCCGGTACTTCAGGTGACGGGCTGGATCTTGCTTTCTGTAAGTTTTGGAAAAATGACGCCTGGTCTTTTGAGATCCAAAAAGCAACGACCATCCCTTTTCCGGAAAAGCTTGAGCAATCCCTCAAGTCGGCACACCTTTTGGATGCAGCTTCCCTTGAAATTTTAGACATTGAATTTGGTACCTGGATGGGGAATAAGGTGAAAGTTGTATGTGATTCCAGTGGCCTTCAGCCATCAGCTATTGCTTCCCATGGACATACCGTGTTTCACCAACCCAGTAAGGGAATGACCAAACAAATCGGAGATGGTTTTGCTTTGTGGCAATCATCGGGAATTCCTGTGATTAACGATTTTAGAAAATTGGACGTGATCCTTGGGGGCCAGGGAGCGCCTTTGGTGCCCGTAGGGGATGAATTGCTTTTCCCAAATTATGATTATGCACTCAATTTGGGAGGCATAGCCAATATTTCTATGGAGGTTGACAAGCAAAGAAAAGCCTTTGACACCTGCCCCTTCAATCTTTTGTTCAATTATTTTGCCCAAAAGGCCGGCAAAGCTTTTGATGCCAATGGAGACCTTGCCAGAACGGGAAAGGTCAGTGCTGAGCTGCTTGCTGCACTGGAAAAGCTCCCCTACTACAGGCTTTCAGGGGCAAGATCATTGGGAAGAGAGGACATAGAAAAAGATTTTATACCTACCCTCGAAAGTGTGGATACCTCAGTTCCTGATACCCTGGCGACCTTGTCGGAACATTTTGCAAGATGCATATCGGAAATCCTGTTGCAACAAAAAAACACAGGCGATCAAAAAAAATTGCTCGTAACCGGGGGTGGGGCATATAATACTTTTTTCATTGAAAACCTTTCTGCAAAAATCCAGCCTCGGATCGAGGTAAGCCTTCCTGAAAACCAAATCATAGACTTTAAAGAAGCACTCGTATTTGCATTTCTGGGGGTATTGAGATGGAGAGGA
The DNA here is from genome assembly GCF_011290685.1 of Cyclobacterium plantarum. Classification (GTDB taxonomy): domain Bacteria; phylum Bacteroidota; class Bacteroidia; order Cytophagales; family Cyclobacteriaceae; genus Cyclobacterium; species Cyclobacterium plantarum. The sequence continues at coordinate 86,622 of NZ_JAANYN010000001.1, read as the reverse complement.
GAAAACAATTGCCTGGCTTCGGTTACTGCTGCTTCCAGAGACAGCAGCGGAGGCACCATGTACGGGTTTTTTTCCTGAATAATAAATCTAAACCAATAAATTTATGAGAGAACTGCTTAAAAAATTTGAAAATCAGCAGCCCGAAATTGTTTTTGAATGGAGTGATAGCGAATCGGAGGCGGAAGGATGGCTGGTGATCAATTCGCTTAGAGGGGGTGCCGCCGGAGGGGACACCCGCATGAAAAAAGGGTTGGAAAAAAAGGATGTCATCCAACTCGCCAAAAATACAGCCATAAAATATACTATTTCTGGCCCCCAAATCGGAGGGGCAAAGGCAGGCATTAACTTCGACCCGGAAGACCCCAGGAAAGAGGAAGTGCTCAAAAGGTGGTTCAAAGTCGTTTCGCCCATCTTAAAAAGCTATTTCGGAACCAGTGCAGGCATAAATATCGATGAAGACCAAGAATTGATTCCCTTGACCGAAAGTTTTGGCCTTTGGCATCCACAGGAGGGCGTTGTTGATGCGCATTTCAAAGCCGAAGAACCCAAAAAAATCAGGAAAATTGGGCAGTTGAGATATGGCTTATCTAAAATCATTGAAAACCCCGAATTTTCTCCTTCGCCTACCTTCAGGATTCGCACCAGCCTTATGATCACCGGATATGGACTTGCCCAGACAGTCATCCATTATTACAAACTTTGGGGTGGTTCTCTGGAAGGAAAAAAAGCCATCATTCAGGGCTGGGGCAATGTCGGATCGGCTGCGGCTTTTTTTCTTTCCAGGGCCGGCGTGAAAATTGTCGGCATCATTTCCCTGGAAGGAGGCATTATAGACAAAAATGGCCTTGATCCTGATGACATCATTAAATTGTATGTGAACAAGGACAAAAACAAGTTAATTAGTAGAAAACTCATTCCATTTGAAACCGCCAACAAAACCATTTGGGATTTATCTGCAGATATTTTCGTGCCAGCAGCCAAATCCAGGCTAATCACCAAGCCTCAATTGGAAACAATGATTGCCGGAGGATTGGAATTGATTGCCAGCGGCGCTAATTTCCCCTTTGCCGAAAATGATATTTTCATGGGACCTGTCAGTACAATGGCTGATGATCAGCTATCTTTGATTCCAGATTTTATTTCCAATGTAGGTATTGCGAGAATGGCTGCCTACCTGATGTCAGAAAAAGCACAGTTGACCGATGAGGCTATTTTTCAGGATGTGAGTAAAACCATTTTCAAGGCACTAAAAAAATGTCACGAAACCAATCCAAATAAGACCCAAATTGCCCGAACAGCATTGGAATTAGCCCTTGCAAAGCTGCAATAAATACCTATATGACATAAAGCGGTCAAAAAATCAGGATATTTTTTGACCGCTCCCAAGAATTTATTTGGTACCTAATACACAAAATAGCTAGTTTAGGGGAATTTTATTTCAACCAACTGTTTTTTCAACACACTTGAAAAGACCTGACTTAATCATTCTTCGAACAATAATATCAAGTGAATGAAGAAATATTTTGCTTCATGGCTCCTTATATTAGGCCTGCTAACAACCGGAGCCATAAGCTTCACTCATGCCCAGTCATTTACCTCTCAAGGATTTATAGCTCAGACAGACGAACAGGTAGAACCTTCCCGGGAAACAGAAGATTCGCCTCAATCTGTACTTGAACCGGCACATGAAGATACACATGGCCATGCTCCGGGATGGTTGGTTATACCATTTGTAGTCCTGCTATTAATGATAGCCACCGGGCCATTGTTTTACGAGCATTTCTGGCACCACAACTATCCAAAAATAGCTGTCAGTCTGGCGATAATAGTGGTGCTATACTATCTTTTTGTACTGCATAATGTACACAATCCGGTGCATGCACTGGCCGAATACATACAGTTCATTGCCCTGCTCGCATCCTTGTTTATCGCTTCCGGAGGAATATTGATCCAGGTGGATAAAAAATCAACACCCATAGCCAATGTACTCCTCCTGCTGATCGGGGCGCTTATATCCAACCTTATCGGTACCACCGGCGCATCCATGTTGCTGATCAGGCCCTTTATCCGATTGAATAAGAACAACATACAGCCCTATCACATCATTTTCTTTATTTTTATGGTCAGTAATGTAGGTGGCTCCTTAACACCCATTGGAGACCCCCCCCTTTTCCTGGGTTTTCTTAAGGGTGTTCCCTTTTTCTGGACCCTTGAGCACAACTGGCCTGCCTGGATCCTTGCACTGACCATCTTATCTGTGATATTTTATTTTGTCGACAGAAAATTTGGTAAAAACGGTGCACAAGAAGCACTGGAGGAAGAAAATCATTTCACCAATAAAATTTCTCTTACCGGCACCAAAAATTTCTTTTGGTTACTGCTGATCATCATATCTGTATTTTTGGACCCCAATGTACTGGAATGGGTTCCTGCCATTCATTATGATGGTCAGAAATTCAGTTTTATAAGAGAAACGATCATGTTTTCAGTTGCCTATTTCTCTTTTAGGTTTGCGGACAAAAAAGCCCTTCAGGGAAATGAATTCAATTTTGAGCCAATTAGGGAGGTTGCCTTTATCTTTATTGGCATATTTGGTACCATGATGCCTGCGCTTGAGCTTGTAGGTACCTTCGCCCAATCCGAGGAAGGAGCGGCCATGATCACTTATAATAGCCTCTACTGGGGAACCGGATTACTGTCAGGATTCCTGGACAATGCTCCAACTTATTTGAATTTTCTGGCAGCAGCCATGGCCTCTCAGGGTGCCGACATCAATATTATTCAACATGTGAAGGATTTTGCCCTGGACAATTATGTGGAGTCTTCCTTTGAGCTGATGGCCATCTCCATCGCTTCGGTGTTTTTTGGGGCCATGACTTATATTGGAAATGGTCCAAATTTTATGGTGAAGTCCATTGCTGAGCAGAGTGGGATCAAGATGCCTTCCTTCTTTGGATATATCCTGAGATTTTCCATTCCTATTTTACTTCCCATTCTATTGATCACCTGGCTGGTCTTTTTTGCCTTTGCCGGGTAGCTTGGTCTGTTCGGAATTTGCTATATGATCTTATGCATTCAGCATCCGGGAAATCGGTGTACATTCAGTCCAACACGGCAGTTTAAACACCAATCGTTTACTCTGCTATATCAGCTTGAACTTCCAGGCTGGTTCCCGCTAAAAACCAGACCTTTTGAATGCCTTCCATGCTGTAAGAAGAAAGGTTCTCATTTTCATCAAATGCCAACTCCCCATACACTTCTGAGTGGTAAAAAAGGTTGTCCTTGATCGCTACAACACCAATTTCACTAACCTTTCCACCTTTTTTGACAACTTTGATCTCCCGGATATTATTTTTCTCTCCGGGTTTCAGGGAATGAATCAGCATTTGACCTTCTTCTTTGGTCAGGTAGGCTGATGCCAAGGCCGCCTTATTGATGTCAGCCTGAAAAAAGAAATCCAATTCCTTCCTCCAGGTTGCGGTATCGGGAATAAATTTTACCCGCTCTTCTTCTTCATTAAACCGAATCGTTTTGATCACCTCATCTCCAGAACTGTTTTCAATCTTTTGCTCCAGAAAATCTGTTAAAGGAAAATAGGCATCGATCTGAGTAGGGTTGGAAAAGGGCACCTGCTCTTCCTTGTTACAGGAAACACCTGAACAAATTGCCACGAAAACCCAAAAAAAACCTTTCAGAGCGCTTTTCATGGTGCTCAACTTTTCAGTAGCACATCCCCGGTCATTTCTGAAGGCTTATCTATACCAATCAACTGAAGAATAGTTGGTGCCAAATCTCCCAATTTACCATCATTTACCTCAAGTCTGTCATGTTTGTCCACCATGATACAAGGTACCAGATTAGTGGTATGTGCAGTATTGGGCGTGCCATCGGGGTTGATCATGCAGTCACTGTTTCCGTGATCGGCAATGACAATAATGGTATAATCATTCTCCAAAGCCTTCTCTATGACAGAGGAGGCGCATTCATCCACTGCCTCACAGGCTTTTACTGCCGCTTCAAAAACACCGGTATGTCCTACCATATCCGCATTGGCAAAGTTAAGACAAATAAAATCCGCCTCCTTTTTGGGTAGTTCCTGGTTGATTTTTTTGGCTATTTCATGAGCAGACATTTCTGGTTGCAAATCGTAGGTAGCCACTTTCGGAGAATTGCAAAGTATCCTGTTTTCTCCTTCAAAAGGCTTTTCCCTGCCCCCTGAAAAAAAGAAAGTCACATGGGGATATTTTTCCGTCTCGGCGATCCTGATTTGTTTTTTACCATGCTTTTCCAATATCTCGCCCAAGGTATTTCTCAAATTGTCTTTTTCGAAAACAACAGCGATATCCTTGAAATTTTCATCATAAAGTGAAAAAGTAATGTAGTTTAGCTTCAGCTTTTTCATGTTATAATCCGGAAAATCCTTTTGGGTAAGCACTTCGGTGATTTCCCTTCCACGGTCCGTCCTGAAATTAAAACAAATCACCGTGTCTCCCTCAGCTATGGTGGCGAGGGGTTTCCCTTCATCGTCCACCTGAATTATGGGGCGGATAAACTCGTCTGTAACTCCATTTGCATAGGATTTTCTTAAAGCCGATAGCATGTCCTTGGATTTCTCGCCCTCTCCATTTACCATGGCATCGTAAGCCAATTTTACTCTTTCCCATCTCTTATCCCTGTCCATGGCATAATACCTACCCACGATGGAAGCTAATTTTCCGACGGAACCTTCGCAATGGTTTTTTAAGTCTTCCAAAAATCTTACCCCACTTTTGGGGTCGGTATCCCTTCCATCAGTAAAAGCGTGGATAAAAACATCTTCCATTCCGTTGGCTTTCGCAGCATCACAAAGGCCTTTTAGGTGGTAAAGATGCGCATGAACACCTCCATCAGATACCAGGCCTATCAAATGGACTTTTTTGCCATCCCGCAAGGCATCGGCAAAAGCTTTTTTCAGCACAGGGTGTTGGTTCAGATCACCTTCCTTTACGGCTTTATTTATTTTAACCAAATCCTGGTAAACAACCCTTCCTGCACCGATATTCATGTGCCCAACTTCAGAATTCCCCATTTGACCCTCTGGCAGCCCAACAGCCAGACCTGATGCATCCAACCGTGAATGGGGATATTTTTCATACAGGCTGTCGATAAATGGGGTTTTGGCTTTATCAATCGCAGAAACTTCGGGGGTTTGGGCAATACCCCATCCATCGAGTATCATTAATAAAACTTTTTTATTCATGGCTTTCTATATTGGTTACAATCAAACAAAAATTCCGGTAGCTTCCTGAACATTGGTTCCGGTCATCCTCATGGAATAAACATCCCTTGGATTTCATTGCCCCGCAAATATAAGATAATAATACTTAGGGCTTGGTAAATTAAGCAATAATCTCCGCTGTAGGACTGCCCAATGGTATCCTGAAAGACGCTCTACTATTACCATAAAAATATATATTTGGCCTGAAATTTGTAAGCTCCAGGATATGTTGCGTTTAATCCCCATTTTTATATTGTTTCTGACGTTTTTTTCCTTCGTAGCTTCAGAGAGTATGGCCCAGAAGGAAAATTCCGTCCTTAAAACAGCCTTCCAGGAGGGTTCTTTCAAAGATATATCCAGATTCTTTGATGATAGGGTAGAAATAAGTCTTGACAATGACAAAGGGGACTATTCCAGGAGCCAGGCAGAAATTGTTCTCAGAGATTTTTTTAGAAATAATCCAGTAGAAAATTTTGAACTGCAGCAAGAGGGGCAAACAGCCAATCACTTGTCCTACCTGATTGGTACTTACCATTCTTTAAAAATGTCTTACAGGGTACTCATCAGGGGTAAAATAATGGACAATACCGATTTCTTAATTTATAGTTTGGGCTTTATCCGGCAGTAAAATTTTCTAACCTCTTGAGAATATTTCTTACTTTTGGGGTACCATGCAAGACTATATTAACCAAGAAAGTTTACAAAAATTCTTACAGGCATCTTTTCTCGAAGATATTGGAGAAGGAGACCATACCACCCTGGCAGCAGTGCCTGCCGGACAGCTGGGGTCAGCGAATCTTTTAATCAAAGAAGCAGGGGTAATTGCCGGCCTTGAGTTGGCCAAAACAATATTTCATTACCACGATCCGGACCTTCAGGTTCGCTTGTTCCTAAAAGATGGTCAATCTGTAAAAGCAGGTGATATTGGTCTGCTGGTTTCCGGTAAAGCCGCTTCTATTTTGACAACAGAGCGGTTGGTCCTGAATTGCATGCAACGCATGAGTGGGATTGCCACCAAGACAAAGGAATTGAATGATCTCATCGCACATACAGGTGCCAAGCTATTGGATACCCGAAAAACCACTCCTAATTTCCGCATGTTGGAAAAATGGGCCGTGGCAATAGGTGGAGGAAAAAACCATCGGTTTGCATTGTATGATATGATCATGCTCAAGGACAACCACATTGATTTTGCGGGAGGCATTTCCAAGGCCATAAAATCCACCCATGCCTATTTAAAAAAGAAAGGGCTCCATTTGAAAATTGAGATCGAAACCCGGAGTTTGGAAGAGGTTCAGGAAGTATTGGATACCGGAGGGGTGGATATCATCATGCTCGACAATATGGATCCTCAAACCATGGAAAAAGCGGTTAAAATGATCGCCGGTCAGTATGATACCGAAGCCTCCGGAGGAATTGATGAAACCAACATTGTGTCTGTGGCAGAATCAGGGGTTGATTATATTTCTGTAGGGGCTCTTACCCATCAGGTGAAAAGCATGGATATCAGTCTAAAGGCTTTGAGGAAGCATCCGCAAACTGCAAGTTGACCAGATTGGCATAATGCCCATCAGGCAGGGCAGAAAGTTCTTCATGATTGCCTTCCTCTATAATTTTCCCAGCTTTGAGCACATATATGCGATCGACCTTTCTAATGGTGGCCAATCGGTGGGCAATGATAATGGTGGTTCGCCCTTTCATTAATTGGTCCAGGGCTTCCTGAACCAGGGCTTCTGAAGCAGCATCCAATGATGAAGTGGCTTCATCCAACACCAAAATGGCGGGATCCTTTAATATTGCCCTGGCAATAGCGATTCTTTGTCGCTGGCCACCTGAAAGTTTGATCCCTCTTTCTCCCACAAGTGTATCCAATCCTTCAGGAAAACTTTGGATAAACTCCCATGCATTGGCCTGGGTAGCTGCTGCGATAATCTCATCTTCACTGGCACCTGGTTTGGCATAGCGGATATTTTCCCTGATACTTCCTCCGAAAAGCAAAACCTCCTGAGGGACAATGCCAATGTTTTTCCTAAGTTTTTGCGGATCCCAATGACTGATGGATTGGCCATCCAGTAAAATATCCCCTTTGCTTAACGCATAAAACTTGAGCAATAATTGGATGATCGTAGATTTTCCTGCACCACTGTGACCTGCCAGGGCCACCTTTTCACCGGGAGCGATAGAAAAATTTATCCCATCCAAAACCCGGTATTCAGGACGTGTGGGATAGTGAAAAACGACTTCCTCAAAAGAAATGGCACCTGCCACATTCCGCTCCTCCTGAGAGGATTCATATTCCTCCGTTTCCTCATCCAGGATTTCCAGCACCCTCTCAGAGGAACCTATGGCTTTCTGGACCTGCCCATAGATATCACCTAAGCCGGCAATCGAACCACCTATAAACGTCGTATACAAAACAAAGGATACCAGATCCCCAACACTCATTTCCCCTGCACTGACCAAAGTGGCACCATACCAGATAACCGCCACAATGCCTCCAAAAAGTGCAAAAATGATAAAAGAGATAAAAGCACCTCTGAAACCGGCCGCCTTTAAGGCCACCTCTACCACTTTGTTCAGGCGGGAGCGATAACGCCTGGATTCGTATGCTTCTCCTGTAAAGGATTTGACCGTGACTATGGATTGAAGAGTTTCTTCCACGATCACATTGGCCGCAGCCAATTCATCCTGGGTAGTCTTGGATAACTTACGTATAAACCTGCCAAAAACCATGGCTATGATCACCAGCACCGGAATGGTAATCAGCATAAATAATGTAAGCCGTGGCGTGGTATAAAAAAGGAATGCAATACCCACCAAAAGCGTGATGACCTGTCGCAACAATTCTGCCAGGGTAATGGAAAAAGTGTCCTGAAGCATGGACACATCCGAAGTGATCCTGCTGATCAGTTCCCCCGTTCTCCTTTTATCAAAAAAAGTCATTGGCAACTGCAGCAGTCGCTCGTACAGTGCTACCCTGATATCCCGCATGGACCTCTCGCTGACCTGGGCAAATAGCCACACGCGAAAAAATGAAAATATACTTTGTACCAGCAGGATGCCCAAAAGGATGAAAGCAATACCGTTGATATCATTGAGAATCCACTCTTTACCTGAAGCTGCATCGATGAGCTTTCCCGCTACATAAGGGAAAGTCAATAACATCAGACTGGAAAAAAACAGAAAAACCATTCCCGCAATAAATGATACCTTGTAGGGAAGGGCAAACCTGAAAATACCTGATAATTTAGCCAGGTTTTTTTTATTCAATTTTCTTTTTTCCGACTCATCCAGGGGTAAACCTCTTTGTTTGGCCATGTTTTGCTTTGCATTCAAAAGGTGAACAACCGTATGCTTTATTTCTTCGCTTTTTGCGAGAACAATCTCCCCATACGGCGAATAAATTGTTTTTCTTTTTCCCAAAAGAAAGAAAACTGCCCGAAAAGAAATCCGTAGACCAGCAGAAATATTTGGTACAATGGGAGTACCAGCAATAAATAAATGACTGTTTTTATAAAACCTCCCCCAGTGGTATCTACTCCCAGGAAATCAAATATGGGCTTCTTTACGAACAGTATTGTAAATCCGGTACAGGAAAAAACCAGCAATACCAGCACAACCTGCCACAGGCTCTTAAGCTTCCATTTGACCTTAAGCCGTTCCAGAAATCCGGGCTTACTTTCCTTTGGCATTTGCTTATTCAAAATCGAATAATCTCTGATTCAGACTTTGCAATACCCTTTCCTTCTGCTTTCCATCAATAAGCAAAGAAACATTGTGCCTGCTCCCTCCATAAGAAACCATGCGCAAGGGAATCTGTTCCAAACTGTCCATTATTTTATTCAAAACCCCTTTTTCCTCCATGATGTTATTCCCCACGATACAAATGATGGACAGGTGATGGTCTACTTCCACTTTTCCCAATTTCTGCAATTCAGCGGTGATTTCCTTTAAATGGGAAACATCATCCATGGTCAGGGAAATGGCCACCTCAGAGGTAGTTATCATGTCTATGGCCGTGCGGTACTTTTCAAATATTTCAAACACCTTTCTCAGAAAGCCATAGGCCAGAAGCATCCTGCTGGATTTGATTTTTAAAGCCGTAATACCATCCTTGCCAGCGATTGCTTTTACCCCAACCGTTCCATCTCCGCCACCGGTGATGGTAGTACCAGGAGCATCGGGTTCCATGGTATTGAGGAGTTTTACAGGAACATTGTGCAATTGGGCAGGCCAAATAGATGCTGGATGGAGGATTTTTGCACCAAAATAAGCCAGTTCGGCTGCTTCATCAAATGACAAATGGGCGATGGCCCGGGTCTGTTCCACAATTCGGGGATCATTGTTATGCATGCCGTCAATATCTGTCCAGATTTCCACCACGCTTGCTGAGGTGGCAGCCCCTATCAAAGAAGCGGTATAATCACTCCCGCCTCTTTTAAGATTATCTACTTCATTTCGGTGGTTCTTACAAATATATCCCTGAGTGATAAAAATACTATCTTCAGGATATCTGGTCAAAATGGCCTCCAGCCTTTGCCTGATTTTGGAAAGTTCAGGCTCATCATTTTCATCAATGCTCATAAATTCGAGTGCAGGAAGGAAAACGGCTGGAATCTCCAGTTCCTGCAACAAGGTATAAAACAGCTTGGTGGACAATAATTCCCCCTGAGCCAGGATATCCTTGTTGATGGCCTCATTAAAAGAAATCTTTAAAATAATGGTCAAAAATTCGAAATGCTCCTTGATGATCTGGGCAGCTTTGGCTCTTCCCGCTTTCGATGTCAGCAATTCCAGGTAAAAATTATTGTAATGCTCATTGAGGGCATCAATTTTTTGTTTGGCCAGTTCCTTTTTTCCCTCAGCCAAAGCTTCCCCTATACCTACAAGGGCATTGGTCGTTCCGGACAGTGCCGACAATACCACAATTTTCTTGTCATCATCAGCAGTAATCAATTCCTTGACCTGATGCATTCTTTCCGGTCTTCCTACGGAAGTACCTCCGAATTTCATGATTTTCATAAGAAAAAACAGTTTAAAATTTCTTGATGGATGGGATATTCCCGCTTAAAATCCAAGCATTTTGATGGCCGTAATGGCCGCTTCATCTCCTTTATTCCCATGCTTTCCTCCAGCCCTGTCCAAAGCCTGCTGTTGGTTTTCCGGAGTCAATACCCCAAATATTACCGGTTTGTCGTATTTCAAACCTACCTGTGTAATGCCATGGGCAACGGCATCACATATAAAATCGAAATGGCGCGTTTCGCCCTGTATCACACATCCCAGGCAGATCACAGCATCTATCTGCTCCATCTTGGCCAGCCACTGAGCACCTAATGGCAATTCAAAGGAACCAGGAACGTTTTTTCTGTAAATGTTTTTCTCTTTGGCACCATACCGCAGCAATGTTTCCAGGGCAGCACCATACAGGGATTCGGTAATTTCATCATTCCACTCAGATACTACCAAGGCAAATTTCTTGTCGCTGATATCCTGTATGTTATTTTCCGAATGTTGACTGAGGTTTTTTAAGGATGTAGCCATATTTACAAAATTTTCATAAAAAAAGAGTAAAACCAAAATCGGCCTTACTCTTCTTTATCAATGATCAGATTCATATCAATTAGAAGCGAGGCCTTCCAGCCTTGCCTTATGTTTCCGCGCTTCGGTGTATTCGTAGGAGTCCGGGTACTTGGATTCAATTTCCCCATAGGTGGCTATGGCTTCTTGCAGGTTTCCAGCTTCTTCGTAGGCAATGGCCAATTTAAACAAATACTTCGGTGTGAAATATTTATTTGTCTTGTAGTCTGAGGCTCTCTGGTAAGACCTGATGGCCTCTTCCTGATTACCCAATTCCATGTAAGCATCCCCTGTAAGTGAGTATGCCTGAGCCTGAACAAAGAAATCCGATGCGGAAAAATTTTCGAGGTGATCCAGGGCGTTTTGGTATTCTCCTTGAGAAAGGTAGATTGATCCGGTGTAAAAATGGGACAGGTTGGCGGCGGCAGTTCCTCCGTATTCGTCAATTATATCCAGAAAACCGGGCTGTACGCCATCTCCGTTAAGCGCAAAATCCAGACTATCCTGTTCATAATAATAAACGGCCTGAAACATTTCCCCCTGGGCCTTTTCATTCTGGTTGGCCTTATGTATTTGGTAACCGACGATACCGGCAATGATCAATATCATCAGGCCAATGATGCCTCCTACCAATTTGGTGTTTTCCTTTACAAACGCTTCTCCTCTTCCCAAACGGGTAGCTATCGCCTCCGGATTTTCCAGAAGTTCGTTTGATGTATCAGGTGCTGCTTTTCCCTTTCTGGTCTTTTGCTTCGCCATCATTTTAAAATTTGAGTGGCAAATATAGATGATGTTTTAATCAATAACAAAAGTATTCTGTAATCAAAAGCGGAAAAGCATAACTTTAACAAACAGAAACTCAGGGAATGGAATTGGACAAATCATTTGCCATTCTGAATCAAAAATAATCAGTGCTCTAGTATCATGTAGGCAAAGCAAGTTTTACTCCGGGTTTATCATAGTTCTTGATGAAGTCCAATTGTGCTAAATTCGCTACCATTTGTACAACTTCAACAGGCAATACCTTGACCCCTGTAATGACCCAAACTTGTTTACAAGTCTCGTTAACGGAAAAAGCCCTTTCTCAAAAACTTTTCACCTGATTTTTCGCTGTCCTCATTATTTTAATTTCCTCTTCTTTCAAATCAAATAGTATGTCAATCATTATTCTATTCATTTACAATTTGCAAGAAGATTCGGTTAGTACTTTTTGGCTTTTACCTGATTTGCACCGGTAAATACTTCTGAAATAGTTTTTTCAGTTGGGGTTTCCTGGCTCTCTTTTCCAAATCAGCAATACTTTTTACATCGGTAAAGGTTGAAAACAATAAGAGTATGGGTTTTAATTCGTACCAATTGTACTCATTTTGCCAATCATAAAAATGATCCACCTGCTGGTTAAATAGACCATTGAGAAAATATCGGATTTTAGGATCTGAGACATTGAAACTATACCTGGCAAGTTTTACTTTAAAACTGATGTTGGTTATAGAAGAATCATCCCATTTGCCTGACCTTAAATAGCTCAACTCCTCTTTAAAGCGATTTTTAAAGTAGGGGTAATACTCCGGAAACAAAAGTTTTTCCAAATCCGATAAGATTATTTTATGTTCCATCACCTTCAATCATTTTAATTTCTTCTTCTGTTAAATTGTAAAGCTGGTAGACTAAATGGTCTATTTGGTTTTCTAAATCAGTAGTGTCTGCTGCTTGATTCCGTTCTTTTAGGTGGATAATTTCTGAGACATTTGATATGATTTGATTTGATAATAAAATCTCAAATTCACTTTGTGGAACTACAATCGGAAAGGCTTTCAAATCTCCTACACAAACCCTAGGAAAAGATTTTGATTGAATTTTATTCGAACTGTTACTGAAAATGAATGACAATAGAGTTGAATTTAGAATTCCGCAAAGTAGTTTCATCGAATATTCTACATCTGCTTTTGGACTTACATTTAGAATTGTTTTATAGTTACAGAATGTTTCCTCCAAATATGAGGCTTGAATTTGATATGGCTTCTTACCTGTAACTTCCCTGATCAGTATACGACCACCCGTTAACCAATCCATACTTCGATAATCATGGAGCCAGCTTCCATATTTAATCCATTTACCTTTAATTCTTTCGAAATGATATCTACCAACATCACTTCCTGCGAGTTCTTCTAAATATTCATCACTAAGTTTTTCTTCTGCATGAAATACTCTGTTTTTAATCTGTTCTGGGCTATGTTTACTACTATTATATGCTTGACAACCTAAAGATGCCCGAGCAATTTCTTCCAACTTCGGGTATTGAGTTTTAATCTTCGAAATAAATTTCCCAACAGGAGTTAAACTTCTTATGTCTATTATAAAATTCTCTTTAGAAAGGAAAACTTCTTGCTTTCCGTATAAAGGTTCAATTTCAAAATTTTGATCAAAGTCCGATACTCTATTGAATTTTATAGAATGAGAACCGCTTAGATTTTGCTTCGATGCGGTTAGAATCTGAGTGTAAACATCAGCCTCATCAAAAACTGGAAAATCAAAATGTATAACTCTCTGAATTAAATAATATTCTAGAACAAATTTTCTAAGATTTTCCGTGAATTTTTGTGTCATCCATGTACTCGGAATAATGAATGAAAACTCAGAATTATCTTTCAAAAGAGAAAAAGATTTTTCTAAAAATAGATGAAACAAATCAGGTTTGTACTGTGAAACTTTAAAATTGGTAGAATAGTAGCTTCGATCTGACTCTGAAAAGCTATTTAGATCAACTAACTTGTATGGCGGATTCCCAATAACCACATCAAAGCCCACAAAATCTCCATCATCATTCAGCACTTCGGGAAATTCAAAACGCCATTCAAAGGCATTATCAAATATTTTGTTGTTTTCAATCTCTTCTAATTCTTTAGAAAGCTTGTTTATTTCATCTTCAATTTTCCGGATTCTCTCCTTCCTGATTTTATTGAGCTTTTTGTCCTTACTATATTCCTCATCCGGTTCAAACAGCATTAAGCCAAAGCCACCTCTCCCTTTTCCTGTAAGCAGAAAAAGCTCATGTCCTAATTTTGTAAGTTTTTTTTTGATGGGATGATTTTTGGCTATTTCACTTTTGAAATCAAATTTGATATCAGCGATCAGCCGTTCCATTTCTCTTTTCTGCTCCTTGTTTTCCGCATTTCGATAGGTGTCAACCGCTATTCGGTAGCTATCTATCGTCCACTTACTTTTCTTCAAAGCCTGCTTCATGTCGGCATCAATGTCAAAACGACTGACCAAAGAGTTGCCGCACTTGATGTTGATGTCAATATTGGGAAGCGTTTCGAGGGCTCTTAGACCTGTCAGGTTTTGAAAACCTGACAGGTCTTCTCTTTTATAATAAGCACTTTTTAAAAGCTCAATCCACAAACGCAAACGGCAAATTTTTACGGAATTCGGGTTAATGTCCACACCGAAAAGGCAACGTTCAATAATGGTTTGTTTTTCGTGAAAGAGTGTTTCTTGTATTCGCTGGCTTTCCTTGCTATTGGGATTGTAGTCAAAAAGTTCTCCTTCTTCGTCCGTGACAATGAGTTCGTCATTGACCACCTCCACCTGATATTCTTTAAGGCGTTTGCCTTCCCGGTCCTGCAGGATTTTCAAATCATTCTTTACTGCAATCATTTCATTGAGGGCGGAAACCAAAAAGTGTCCTGAACCCACAGCAGGGTCGCAAATTTTCAGACTGTTTACAATATCATTGGCTTCCTTGTAGGAAAAAATCCCACCAGGTCCAATGAGGTCATATACATCATCCAGGTTTTCCACCCTCACCCCAAAATCCCCTCTCCCAGAGGGCGAGGGGACTTTCTCCACCTGGCTATTGCTATTGGCGATGGGACGCTTTAGGTTGGAAGTTGTATCCAAAATTTTCTGTATTACCTTTTCTGTCTCAAAAAGAACCTCCTGATTTGAAAATCTTAGGACAGTGAGCCCCAATTCACTTAATTCGTAAGTCCTGCCTTCGTCATATTCTTTTTGATCTTCATCATCGTGATGATCCACATCAATTTCGACTACCAACCTTTTTTCTGCACAATAAAAATCCAATATAAACTTATCATCAACGGGATGCTGCCTCCTAAACTTCAGTCCACTCAACTTTCTATTTCTTAGAATTTCCCAAAGAAAAGCCTCTGCTTGGGTAGCCTCTTTTCGATTGCTCCTCGCAAACTCCAAAATCTTCGGATCTACCTTTTTCCCCTGTAGTTCAATTTTACCTTCCCCCCTCTTACTATTGGGAGATGGATTTGCGCTGAGGTTTTTTTGACCTGAATGGAAGGAACCAACTGCCTCTTTGAATTTGTGGACGACCGCTCTGCGAATGGTTTCACGGCACATATACATGGTGATGAAACCCGGCGTAAAAAACGAACCGTCTTTGTACCCGTTGATTTTCTCGAAAATCAACCCGAGAACAGCGGCATTGATGAGTGATTTGTTTTCTTCCTGAATTTCTTCTGAGCCTTCACTGCTGAAATCGTAAGCATTCAGAAATTCAAAAAGGTATTGAAGGGTGGTTAAACTTCCCGTTCTTTTCTTCCCTTGCTCGTTTTTCAGCACGGTTGACGAAAGGATAGGAATGGTTTTATCATCCCTCAGGTTGCTGATAAAAATGGTGTCCTGCTCAATTTCGGTTGGCTCAAAGAGAGAAGAGTTGAGATAGGGAACTTTCTCAAAAACCTTGATCACATCCTCATTTCTCTCCTCATACTTCCGTGCCAATACCTGAAAAAACAAGCTGTTCAGGTCGTCATAGTTTTTGATTTTGTCAAGGTTGAGAAACGAATACGATTTATCTCCTTTGTGATAGCTGATGAGTTGGGCTTCCATCAATTTTAAGAAGAGGATTCTGTTGATCCAGGTGATGGATAATTCGAGCCCTACATTAAAAAGCTTTTCCTGTTGGGTGTTTCCAAATTGGCTTTGTCGTTCCAAACGGCTGATTTTATCCAAACTGTCAAGTTGAATAATGGCGTTTTCAAGGATAGTTCCCGTGTGTCGTTCATCTGGTTTGCTCCTTTCAATTAGCTTCTTACCGCCTACTTTTGTTTCAGTCAATCCGATTATATGCAGCAACTCGCTGTAAAAACGCTTGTCAAGGCTGTTGCTATCGTTGGTAAATGGAAGTTTTAAAAGATGTTCCGGTGATAAAAGTTTGAATAAAGCAATCAATTTATTGTCGTCCGCCTTATCATCGTTTCGAAGCGGCTTTTGATATTCCTGCAAATTGAAGTAGGTATATTCAATTTCAATTTTGATTTCTGCGATAAATGGCTCGGCAATTTGCTTGTAGAAAAAGTCGGTTTTGGTGTCCGCTAATCGACCGCCTTCAAAGTCGTTGAATTGTTTTACAAGCTTTTTGTTCTGAGCAAAAAGTCTGTCAAAAGTAGTTGCGTCAAAAATGAACCATTCATTGATGTTTGTGATAATCAAATGCCTGGTTTCAAGATTGTTTTGTGTAATTCTTTCTCTTAGATAATAAAGCACCAATTCCTGAAAGGCCTTCGCATTTAGCTTTTCAGTTGTCACCATCTCGCTTTTATTGGTCGGCTTCTTCGCTTCAATGATAACTCCAACTGTGCTTTTTGCCTTGTCTCCGTTATGAATTACAAGGTCGTTTCGTCCTTTGGTATTAATGAAATGGTTCTGCTTGTAATAGGTATCCTTTAAAAAGTCTGAAACCAGGTTCTTATGAAACTCTTCCGATTCTGTATCATTGATCCTGTCGAGTAGCTGGATAAGATTTGTTTTGAAACCTTCGATTTCAGTCCTGTTGGGTTTTACTTTCAAAAAGGCTTTGTTCAGTGCCTTCCTTGGTTTCAGCCTGTTTAATTCCATTTAACGCTACGTCTTTTTTCCTATCGGTTAATTTACCTTTTTCTGTTCATTATTCCGTCCACAGGTTTGCAAAAATAAGCAGGCTTACCGAAAAATCGGAAGTGCTTTTTGGTTTATGAATGGATAAAACTAAATGCACCTCTTCGAAATTGGGCTTCTTTAAATATTGTCCAGCCTAAAATAAAAATGACCGGAACGTGGCCGCCCCGGTCTTTCATCTTTTTAAAAAGCCTATAGGTCAACTTTTCCAGGGCCCGGTAATGGCCAGCGTAATTCCAGGACCCTGAATATTGACAAAGTAGGTTTTGCCGGATGGAGAAAACACTCCTCCTGCCAATTCGGAAGCATAACCTACATTCTCTGCCAGATGGTACAACTCGCCTTTTGGGGTAATGCCCACTAAAAACGGATGTTTGTGATCTTCACACAAAATGACATCCCCCCAGGGAGCCACAGCCAGGTTGTCGCAGTTTTTCAGGATCTCCCGATCATTGGGTTCGGCAAATAGCGTCAATTCTCCAGGTGCCTTTTCCTCTTCCGGACTACCTTCCCACTTGCTCGGCGCATATCTGAAAACCTGACCTGCTCCGATTTTGCCACCATTTGTGCAGGCAAAATAAACTTCCTTATCTCCCCACCAGATACCTTCACCTCTTGCAAAAACAGCGGCTCCTTTGTCAAAGCCCTGGAATCTCAGGTCATCCTCTGGTGACTCAACGTTTTCAATATCTATCCAGGAAACCTTTTTGGCTTCCATTAGGGGAAATTCAGGGCCTTCACTATCCTCCCAATTCCTGGTGTCCCGGCTTTTTTCTCCCAGAATGGCCAGGGCTTGTAATTTACCCCCCTTGTTTAATTTCCCGGGACTCTTGGGGACATACCGGTAAAATATTCCATCTCCCCTATCCTCTGTTAAGTAAACCACTCCCGAAGCCGGATCAATGGCCACAGCCTCATGGTTAAATCTTCCCATGGCTTTGATAGGATTGGGAACAGCTCTGCTAATCTCCTCGGTAGCCGGCACTTCAAATACGTACCCATGATCCATTTCTAACCGGTCTTCATAATCTCCCTTCTTAAGGGTGCTCTCCTCACAAGTCAACCAGGACCCCCAGGGCGTAATACCCCCCGCACAATTCCTCACTGTTCCCGCAAGGCTAAGAAATTGCTTTTCCATTTTTCCGGTGCCCTCATCATATATAAAGGTTGTGGTGCCCCCTAATGCAGGTAAAATCCCCTTCCCGAAATCATAAAAATCTTTTCTATTTACTTTATCCAATAACTCATAGTTAGCACCAAAGCCTGAATGTTGCAAAGCATCCGGGCTTATCTCGTGGTTTCGGACCACGATTACTTTTCCATTCTTTCCCTGAAAAGCCCCCATACCATCAGCTACACCCGGCAAGGTAAGGCCATCATCCATGGCATCACCTGCCTGGCTGATAATTTTATAGGAAAAGCCTTCAGGCAAATTGATTATACCTTCCGGATCCTTTTTTAATGGACCATAACCCAAAGTAGCCTTGCTGGATGTGCGAGAAAAGGCAGGATTCATGAATTGATACAAGCCCATAAAGCCAATAGTGGCCATTCCTGAGGCTTTGATAAAATTTCTTCTGGAATCTTTTGCTGTATGCTTCATATTGATTAGATAGTTATTGCAGTTTATAGTACTTAAAAAAGCCAAATCATACCTTTGTTAAAGGTAAAAACCAACTTTTGAATGGCAGTTTATTCAAATTTAGAAACAAATCCTATCCTTTCTACTTTAGCGGTGGTTAGGAAATGATCAATTTTTGCCGGCATCCTTAATGCCTTCTTCAAAATTTCATAAAACACGATTGGATTACCGCCAAATAGGTATGTCTGAAAACATCCTATCCGGTAAAAGCTGATTGCTGACTTTCCAAATCGGAATTTTATTACCCATACCGGGCTGGTGGAAGTGCCCACCTCCTATACCTTGTCTGACAAAACCAAAACTTTCTGACAATAGTAGCATCCGGCTACCATCGTGATGATCCTTTTCTTCTGCCTATTTCAAAAGAGAAAAACCTGTAGGGCTGATCCTTAATGGAGTAGGAAATTTGAGTAGAAACAATTTCAGTAAAAAATATTTCATTTTTTTTTCAAATTAAAAATCAGTCAAAATCGGCCAAAATTTCAAAAAAATAGGGTTTTTTATTTTTAGACCATTAAAAGTGTATTTTAAATTCGGTAAAATGTTTTTTGTTTTAAAATTTTTATATACCTTAGCATCATCAAACAGCGATAAAGACAAAGAAGAGAAAAGGACAAACAGCTAAAAAGATTCTTCTACCTTCTTAAAATTCCGGGTAACAGCGGATAGTCTAAAAATAAAATATTCTTTCATATAAATAAACAGCATCATGTTAAAGTACACTTACGAAACAGCAGAGAGGGAATTGAAAACCTGGGTAGATCCCGAAAATGGATCCCTTAACATCCAAATTGGAAATGAGACTGTAAACATTCCCCACCAAATCGGAGCGGAAATGGTTGGCGTAATCCGTCAGAAACAAACCATCTTTCAGGAAATAGAAAGAAAGAAAAACAGCTCCTGGAGCAAATTCATGGAGTCGCTTGCCGGTCAGAAAAATGACAACAACGGCTATCACACTACATTAAAAGACCGGAAGTACAAGGCAGCCTAAACAGCTTCTGCCTTGACCATTTTGGTCCCTATTTTCTTTATCCATTTATTTTTATCTAAAAAAACAGCAAGATGTTAAAGTACACATTTGAAACCAATACCCATGAGTTAAAAACCTGGGTAGATCCTAACAATGGCAATCTAAACATTCAGATCGGAGATGAAACCGTTAACATTCCTCATGAAACAGGAATGGAATTGATAGCCGTAATCCGTCAGAAGCAGGTCATGTACCGCGAAGTTGACCGCAAACGTCTCAGCTCCTGGAGCAAATTCATGGAGATGATCTCAGGAGATGATAAAAACAATATTTGGAGTTCTTCTGTATCAGAAAATTAATCGATAACAAATTACAGGTTCCTTCCTGTTGGTGAAGTTGAGTTGGCTGGTGGGGTTGAAATGAGCCGTAGGGTAAGACAGGACAGGGAGGAACAATTTTTTAGGTTGATTCTTTAATAAACGTCGATTGGAGGTTGGTATTTTTTATCCAGGAGAATAGACGGTCTGATTGGTCTGGTTTATGGGATCAGGCATTGGCCTGACCCATCAGTAACCAAAAGGATAGATTTGATTTTCCGGACAGGTATTTTTTAATCTGGAAAAAGAAAAACAGGCGGTAACCCTTTGGTTGCTGCCTGTTTTTCTTTTAGGTGTTTTGGCCTTTACCAATTAACAACAGCCATCACGGGGAAATGATCTGAAGGGAAACGGCTGTGATAGGTATCGGTCAATATCCCGTACTTTTGAACGTTTATTTTTTCACTGACAAAAATATGATCAATGATCCTTTCGGTGCTGGTGGTGATATCGAAACTGTTGGTGGTACCATTATTGGCATACACAATTTCGGCGGCGTCAAAGGTATCCTTCATACCGGGTGCCGTCCTTAGCAGCTGATATGCCTCTGTTTCCTGACCCACATTAAAATCCCCGGTAAGGATTACGGGTAAAGATTCCGTATTGATTTCCTCAATTTTTTCCAGAATCAGCCGCGCAGACTGGTTCCTGGCTTCCACTCCCCTATGGTCAAAATGGGTATTAAAAACATAAAAGGTTTGACCGGCATTGACTGAGGTAATTTTGGCCCAGGTACAGATCCGGGGCAGGGCTGCGTCCCAACCCTTGTTGGGGTGATCCGTTTCGGGTGCCAGCCAGAAGGTGTCTGATTCCTGCACTTTGAATTTTGTCCTGTTATAAAAAATGGCTGTGTATTCTCCTTCCTCAGCACCATCATCACGGCCAACACCTACAAAATCATGGTCAGGAAGCCTTACATCCAGATCGTTTACCTGGTGAGACAGGCCTTCCTGAATACCAAAAATATCAAATTCATGAAAAAGGATAAGGTTGGCTACTACATCTTTTCTATTGTCCCAGGTATGGGGATCATCATTCGGATTATCATAGCGAATATTGAAGGTAGCTACTGTTAAGGGATCGGATTGGGCAAGGGCCCAATTGCAGCATATTGCTGCCAAAAGAAGGCTTATATATAATTTCATGATTCCAGGTTATTATTGATTTTATGATTTGTGTAATTTTAAAAGGACAAAAAAAGCCCCGGAATTAATTCCGGAGCCAAAATTTAAAGGCATTTTGATTACCTTACCTCTTAACCATTGCGTTTTTTCTCTTCTACCTTGGCCTTCTTTTCCGCTCTTTTTTCCATCATGCTTTTGGCAGGTTTCTTTTTATCGGACTTTTTTTCTCCCTTATCTTTACTCATGGCTTTGCTATTTTAATCAAAATGTAGTCAGATTTTCTGTCAAAACCTATAGTTACAGGCATGATTTTTTACTCCTTCATCCAAAAATTTATAGCCGGAGTAGGTAATCCTCCAGGAAGGCAGCAACCTGGTCCGGCGAAAAAGCCGCCCTCATGCTGCAGAGGTCCAAAAAAAGGGGTGCCTAAAAGGATTATTCGTACCATTTTGGTAAGCATGGTAGAGGGCTTATCTTTGTCGCTCAAACAATTGTTATTTATGAATCAGGAGCCAAAGGACAAGAAATCTTCCCTTTTTGCAGCCATTGAACGCTGCGAAAATCCATATATTCTGGCCCAGATTGAGGCTTTACTGATCAAAGCAGACATGCTCAAGCCCATAGGTGAATTGGCCAAAAGTTATCCCTTTTTGCTCCAACTCCAATCTACTCGGGACCTTTCTCTCAAAACAAGACTCAAACATAAAAACCTGAATAAACTGACCCGGTATCAGGAATGGACTGCTGCCCCTGGTTTTTATCTCAGCTTGCTGATGTTATTGATTACTGCTGCCATTATCAATAATTTTTCCTTTGACGAACAGGGTTTCCAGATCAATCCCTTTATAGGAAAATTGGCCATAGCTTATGCTTGCATTTGGTTGATATACCTGTTGGATTTTTGTATAATACTTTATCTTTCCGTACGGACAAAGTCAAAAATTGCCCAAAGTGCTTTTATCCCCAAGTTGCTCACCCTGTTGTTTCCACCTTTGGGAATCGGTTTAAGACATATGGAGGAGCCGGAAAAAACCTGGCTCCCCTACCACCATTGGTCCAAATGCAATGAGGGTTTATTCAACCGGCTCAAACAGCAATTTTCCATTCCGATGATCGTCATCGCCTTGTTGATCATTCCCGTATTGCTGATAGAGTGGCAATTTTATGAGCAGGTGGAAAGCTGGCTTCGTACCGATTTATCTTTTGTGCTGGACATGGTGCAGGGTTTTATCTGGCTGGCTTTTGCTTTTGAATTTATCCTGCTCATTTCCATTTCCGATGACAAATTCACTTATATCAAGAAAAACTGGATAGACCTGCTCATCATATTGTTGCCATTTGTATCCTTTGTACGTACCCTGAGAATCGTGAAAGTGGCCAGACTTTCCCATTTGGCCAGGGGGTATAAGCTCCGGGCATTACTCATGAAAGCACGGCAAGGGTTGATCTTTGCCAGTTTTTTTTATCGTTTGCTGGCCATAAAACCTGATTTCCAACTCAAAAAGCTGAAAAAAAAGCTGGACCAAAACAGAACAGAAAGGGAAATCATTGAAGAGGATCTGGTGAAACTTTCTATCTGGCTTCGTCAAAAAAAGCAGCCAGGTAAACCCAGTGGTGCTGACATATAAAACCTGGCATTTTTTTTATATATTGGTTTATATTTCAAAGAAAAATCCTCCATGTATCACTTCTCCTTGCTCACCTTGTTGTTTGGCTTGCTGTTTTCTCCCCTCAAAGCTCAGGAGGCATATGTCATTCCCCCTTCTGCTAAAAAGATATTGTTTTTGGGCAACAGCATTACCTATGGGGGAAGCTATGTGAGTTATGTGGAAAGCTACCTGAGGTTAACCTATCCGGAAAGAACCTGGGATTTTATCAATGTAGGTTTACCCAGTGAAACGGTATCCGGACTTTCTGAAGAAGGGCATGCCGGAGGAAAATTTCCCAGGCCAGATTTGCATGAACGGTTGGAAAGAATTCTCACAGCGGTAAAGCCAGACCTGATTTTTTCCTGCTATGGTATGAATGATGGCATTTACCTGCCTTTTGACGAGGGTCGTTTTGAGGCCTACAAGAAAGGGCAGGAAAAACTTCATCAAAAAACCGAAAATCGGGGAATCCCCATAATTCACCTGACTCCACCTGTATATGATGAAAGAAAGGGAGCCGCCTATGCCAATACATTGGCCATCTATGCCTCCTGGTTGATGAGTAAGAAGTATACGCAAAACTGGATGGTAATCGACCTGCATTGGCCCATGCGGAAATTCCTGGAAGACAAACGAGATACCCACCCGGATTTTGTGCTTGCAGCAGATGGAATCCACCCGGGAGATCAGGGACATTGGATCATGGCCAAAAGCTTATTAAAAGGATTGGGAGAACAAGAGAACCTGGACACTGACTTACCGGAGCCCGCCTTCAGAAAATTCCCCCAAGGCCTGCAAATCCTGGCATTGGTGGAAGAAAAACAACGTATTTCAAAAGATGCCTGGATCAGCCACATTGGGCATGAGCGTCCAGGAATGAAGGAGGGTGTTCCTTTGCCCGCTGCACAATCCAGATCAGCAGAAATTATTGCAGCAATGGAGCAGATACTGAAATAAGGCTGCAACAAAAAGCCATACAATGACCTGGCATCAGGAAGTTTTTATTCACTACTTACCAGCCAATCCCCCATTTCCACCATTTCACCAAATGGCTTCAGCAGGAAACCTTCATCTGCCATTTTATTTTCAAACTCCCTGGTAAATGCGGGATCTACTGCCATTAATAGTCCTCCGCTGGTTTGGGGATCAGCCAAAATCAGGCGGTCGCCAGGTAATTTTGTCCGGATTCCTTTGCCATAACTTTCCCAATTGCGGTGGGTACCACCCGGGATACATTCCAATTCCAGGTATTTGGGTACAAAATCAAATACAGGAACTTTTGCCAACTCAATTTTAGCGGAAAGCTTACTCCCCCTGCACATCTCGCTCAAATGTCCGCCCAATCCAAAGCCGGTAACATCCGTCATGGCATGTACCTCAGGCCAGGCAGCTGCTTTTACCCCTACCTCATTCAAGCTCAGCATGGCCCTTTTGGCTGCCAACACATCTTCTTCATTGGCCAGACCTTTCTTTTCTGCTGTAGTAACCAGGCCTACCCCCAGGGATTTGGTCAAATAGAGCCGATCTCCCTTTTTGGCAGTATTGTTCCTTTTTACCTGATCAACAGCCACCTTTCCGGTCACCGCCAGGCCAAATATGGGTTCCGGGGCATCGATACTATGCCCACCGGCCAGGGGAATACCTGCTTTATGGCAAACGGATCTTCCTCCATCCAGAACCCTAGCTGCCACATCTGCCGAAAGTCTGGCGATGGGCCAACCCAATATGGCAATGGCCATTAATGGCCGCCCGCCCATGGCATAGATATCGCTCAGGGCATTGGTGGCTGCAATGGCTCCAAAATCGAATGGATCATCTACAATGGGCATAAAAAAATCCGTGGTGCTGACAATTCCTGTGACACCATCCAGATCAAAAACAGCGGCATCATCACTTTCTTCGTTACCGACCAGCAAGCCTGGAAATTCTATTTTTGCAGCCTGCCCATGTCCCAGGATTTGTTCCAGAACTGCGGGCGCTATTTTGCAGCCACAACCTGCACCATGACTGTATTGGGTTAACCTGACAGCATCCATTTTTTTGTTCATTGAATTAATGATTGATTAGTTTTTTGGCCATCTCCCGAAGGTCTGCAATAGTTAAGTGAAACTCGCCAACAATCTGAGATGCTTTCTTTTGAATTCCCGTTTTATAGGCTTTGTCATAGTAAGTCAAAATGATCGCTGCCGCCTCCTCCAATTTTCCGGATTGAATTTTTTCAACAGCCTCCCTGCTTGATTCCTGGCCCAATCGCTTTGAAATCTGCCAGGTGGCCTGCACCAGATTCTCCCTGGGAATTTTCCCATAGGATTCAACCAAAACTGCTATACGCTCTTCTTTGGGCAACATAACCAGATAATGGGGAGAAAGTTGCATCTTTCTGTACAAGGGTTCAATCAACTTTACCTTACCAATAGAAAAAGACTCATCTTCAAGCCATATGGGTTGACTTTGGTCCAGTTGAAGAAATGCCTCAAACAAGTCATTTTGAAATTGTTCTGTTGAGGGCTGTCCGGAACTCAGTTGATACCCAAAGCTGGAGCCCTGGTGATTGGCCAGCTTTTCCAGATCCACTACCTGAGCTCCCAGAGATTGCATTTCATGCAATAAACTGGTTTTCATGGAGCCGGTGGCACCCGACAGGATTTTTAAAGCCGGAGGGGCGTCAAAATAATCCAGGAGAGCATTTCTAAAGGCTTTGTACCCTCCCTGAAGCAATTGTATGTTAAAACCATAAAGCTCCAAAAGCCAGGCCATGCTTTGGGAGCGCATTCCTCCCCGCCAGCAGTGCATTAGCAAGCTTGTGGATCCAAGTGCTTCCGCCTTTTCAATAAAACCCGTCATTTTCGGCCCTATCATCTCCAGGCCTGTCTTGATGGCTTTTTTCTTATTTTCCTGCTTATAAATGGTGCCAATAGTTGCCCTCTCCTCATTATTAAAAAGCGGAAAGCTGACCGATCCAGGGATATGACCTGAAAGAAATTCAGCAGGTGAACGCGTATCCAAAACAGGAATGGCCTCCTTTTTTAATTTCAAAAATTCCTGTACACCGACTACCTTCATGTGAAAATAACTAATGCCTCTCTATATTCCTGTTCAACCCAACGGTTTGGAAAAAGAAATTTCAGATGAATGTAAGCATAATTTAGCCAAGCGCGCAATCAACTATTATGGGTTCTAACAAAAAGACCGGTTGATTCAATCAACCGGCCCCCATTATGTATTGGCAAAGCCTAGTTTAATTTCCTTCAAGTGCATTTGCACCTGCCACAATTTCAAGGATTTCATTGGTAATAGCCGCCTGTCTTGTCCTGTTGTATACTAATTTCAGTTCTTTGAGCAATTCAGCAGCATTGTCTGTTGCTTTACTCATGGCCGTCATCCTGGCACCATGCTCAGAGGCATTGCTGTCCAAAATGGCTTTATAAAATTGAATTTTGAGTGAGTTGGGAACCAGTTCTTTGATAATATATTCTCTAGAAGGCTCTACTATATATTCCTGGCTGCTTTGATTGGCCCCTTCTTCCGATTCCAACTTGGCAATAGGCAAAAACTGTTCCTGGACTACCAGTTGGGTAGCAACATTCTTAAATTCATTATAGACAAGTTGAACCTGATCGTAGGTGCCATTGACAAAAGCATTCATCACTTCTTCAGCCGCTTTTTTTACCGGCTCAAAGGAGACATCTTCAAATAATTGATAATGGTCACTTATAATCGGAAAATCCTTTTTCTTAAAGAAGTCAAATGCTTTTTTTCCAATAGGCATGATGGTCACCTGCTTTCCCTCATATTTTTCCTGAATGGACAGCATGGAAGCCTTAAGGATGTTGGAATTGAAGGCACCACACAGCCCCTTGTCTGAGGTTATGGCAACGATCAAAACTTTAGACACCGGCCGTTCCCTGGCATAAATGATGTCAGTACTTCCTTCAGCTCCTGAAGAAATGTTGTTCAGGATGGCAGAAAGTTTTTGGGAGTATGGACGCATTTGTGTGATCTTGTCCTGTGCCCTCCTCAACTTTGCAGCAGCCACCATTTTCATTGCTTTGGTAATCTGCTGGGTAGAACTTACCGAGTTGATCCTTTCCTTTACTTCCTTTAGGTTTGCCATGATTTAATTTGCTCCTCTGTAAATACCTTTAAACCGATATATACTTTATTTAGCCGAATATTTTGGTGCAAGTTCAGCCACTGCTTTTTTCAATAATTCTCCGGTTGTATCCAAATCACCTTTACTGATAGCCGTCAATGCTTCGGGATATTGTGCCGTGATAAGATTATAAAAATCCTTTTCGAATGCACGCACTTTGTCTACAGGAATACTATCCAGTAATCCTTTCGTAGAGGCAAAGATAATGGCTACCTGAAGTTCTACCTTTACAGGTGAATACTGGCCTTGTTTCAGTATTTCCTGGTTTCTTCTTCCTCTTTCTATGGTCCTTTTGGTAGTTGGGTCCAAATCAGAGCCAAATTTTGAAAAGGCTTCCAATTCCCTGAATTGCGCCTGATCCAACTTGAGGGTACCGGCCACTTTTTTCATGGATTTGATTTGGGCATTTCCTCCTACCCTGGATACGGATATTCCCACGTTGATAGCGGGACGGATTCCAGCGTTAAAGAGGTTTGTTTCCAAAAATATTTGCCCATCTGTAATAGAAATCACATTGGTAGGAATATAGGCAGAAACATCACCTGCCTGGGTCTCAATAATTGGGAGTGCAGTCAGGGAACCACCACCTTTTACCAAGGGGGCCAAAGATGGGGGCAAATCATTCATTTGCCTGGCAATTTCATCAGAGGCATTGATTTTCGCCGCTCTTTCCAACAATCTGGAGTGAAGGTAAAATACGTCTCCAGGATAAGCTTCCCTTCCAGGAGGCCTTCTCAACAATAGGGACACTTCACGGTAAGCAACTGCCTGCTTGGAGAGGTCATCATATACTACAAGTGCAGGTTTTCCGGTATCCCGGAAAAATTCCCCAATGGCAGCACCTGTAAATGGCGCAAAGAACTGCATAGGTGCAGGATCTGCAGCAGATGCACTTACAATAACCGTATAAGGAAGAGCGCCTCCCTTTTCCAGCGAAGCTACTACATTGGCCACTGTTGAGGCCTTTTGTCCGATAGCTACGTATATACAAAAAACGGGTTCTCCTTTATCGTAAAATTCCTTTTGGTTTAGGATGGTATCAATGGCAACCGCTGTCTTACCAGTCTGTCTGTCACCAATGATCAATTCCCTTTGTCCTCTTCCGATTGGAATCATGGCATCAATGGACTTGATACCTGTCTGAAGAGGCTCATTAACAGGTTGCCTGTAAATTACACCGGGGGCTTTCCTTTCCAAAGGCATTTCGTAAAGTTTCCCTTCCAAAGGACCTTTACCATCAATCGGAGTGCCCAGGGTGTCTACCACCCTACCCAGCATGCCTTCTCCTGCTTTGATGGAGGCAATCCTCTTGGTTCTTTTGACAATATCACCTTCCCGAACGGATTTGGCATCTCCAAATAATACTGCCCCTACATTGTCTTCTTCCAGATTCAGCACCATGGCCTTCAATCCGTTTTCAAACTCAATCAACTCACCGGCCTGTGCCTTGGAAAGCCCATAGATACGGGCCACACCATCACCAACCTGGAGTACAGTACCTACTTCTTCTAATTCCGCTTGGGTCCTGGCACCAGAAAGTTGCTCTTTTATAATTGCCGAAACTTCATCAGGTCTTACATCTGCCATTATTGTATAGGATTATTTTTTATTACAGCTAAAATTCTAATATTTCTTTTCGTAGAGGTTCTGAGTAAATCCCAGGCGCAACTGTTGCAACTTACTTTTGATGGATTCATCAAGTTGCCGGTCTTCTATTCTCAGGATAAACCCACCGATCAGTTTGGGATCGATCTTCTCTATTAATTCTACTTTATCTTTACCGGAAACTTCCTTTACAATGTCCTTCAAAGCTTTTCGAAGGGCATCATCCAATTGAATGGTGGCCACCACATCTGCTTTTTGAATACCATGATGTTCATTGTACAAGCGATGAAAACCTCTGCCCATTTCTGGCAAGATTCCCTCTCTGCCTTTTTTACTTACAAGGTCAAAAAACTTCAAAATCAAGGGAGATGCCTGCTTTCCTGCAAGGGAATGAATCACTTTTAACTTGTGCTCTGAGGAAATCACCGGGCTTTGAATGGCATCCAAAAATTCGGGGCTTTCATCGGCGTATTGCAACATGCGCAACATGTCTCCGTGCACTTGTTCCAGTTCATTATTTTCTACCGCCAGTTCCAACAATGCTTTTGCGTAACGGGAGGCAACTCTGTATGCAGACATTCGCTATTGATTAATTTAATTTGATATCTTTCACAAAATCCTCAACCAATTTTTTCTGGGAAGCTTCGCTGGATAGGTTTTGTCTCAATAATTTTTCAGCAATCAGCAGCGACAACTCCGCAACCTGAATTTTCACGTCAGTCAGGGCAGCCTGCTTCTCCGTTTCAATAACGGCTTTGGCCTCTTCTATCATTTTGGCTCCTGCTTTGGAGGCTTCTCCTTTGGCATCTTCCATCAATTTGGCAGCATACTCATTGGCTGATTTAAGGATCTCATCCCTCTCAATTCGGGCTTCCTGCAGCAGTTTTTCATTTTCCGCTACCAAATTAGCCATTTCCAACTTGGCCTTTTCGGCTTCATTCAGGGAGGCTTCTATGGCCCCATCCCTTTCCTCTAGTGCGGCAAGGATGGGTTTCCAGGCAAACTTTGCCAGAAGAAAAAACAAAATGGCAAAACCCAAAGTTTGCCAGATAATCAAACCTAAATCAGGACTAATCAGATCCATGGTGTATGTTGTTTATGCTAAATATCAATTTGTTCAAATGTAAAGAGCAGACCGGCCAAATGCCGGTCCACTTTACTTAAATTTAGAAAGTAAGGTTGCCATTAAGTGCAATCAGCAGACATACTACTACTGCAAACAAGGAAACCACTTCAATAAGGGCAGCGATGATCAACATTGCAGTCTGGATTTTTCCAGCAGCCTCAGGCTGACGCGCAATGCCTTCCATGGCTTGTCCACCGATTCTACCAATACCCAGACCTGCGCCTATCGCTACAATTCCGGCACCGATGCCAGCACCCATAAGTGCAAAACCGGCAGTCAATAATAAAGAAGTCAACATACTCGTTTTTTATTTAATTAAATTGAACAAAGAAATTTACGATCAATGCTCATGTCCATGGTCAGCTACTGCTGCACCAATGTACATGGCGGAAAACAGGGTAAATACATAAGCCTGAATCGTTGCTACCAACAGTTCTATCACATTGATAAACACCACCATCAAGGTAGAAGCAACACCAACGGCATAAGATTCAAATACAAATATCAACCCTATAAAACTCAAAATGACAATATGACCCGCTGTAATGGCTACAAAAAGCCGGACAGTGAGGGCAAAAGGTTTGGTAAACAAACCGATTATTTCAACAGGTACAATGATCAGCAATAAGGGTAAAGGAACCCCAGGTGTGGCTACCACATGTTTCCAGTAAGCTTTATTGCCATTAAAATTCGTGACAAAGAAAGTAATCATAGCCAGCGTTACCGTCACGGCAATGTTACCGGTCAGGTTTGCAGCGCCTGGCAACAAACCCAAAAGGTTACCTATCCATATAAAAAAGAAAAGGGATAGTAAATAGGGAGTGAATTTTTTGTACCGGGGACCAATATTGGGTAAGGCGATTTCATCCCTTACAAAAACCACAATAGGTTCTACAAACGAGGCAATTCCTCTTGGCGCCCTATTGGGATGCTTTTTGTAATGGCTGGAGGCAGACAGCATCAGGTACAGTGTAACTATCAAAACCAAAAACAGCATGGCCACATTCTTCGTAATACTCAAATCCACAAAAGACCTGCTTTCGTCGACTGCCTGTAGCTTATCATGCTCATCTATGTAATAACCGTTGTGTTCTACCCCGAAATGATGGGTCTCCGGGTCTACAAATGATGATGAAGAGTAAAATTCAAAGCCCCTGTCCGAAGAATAAATAATGACGGGAAGAGACAGGGTAATATGAGTATGCCCAACAGTAGCAAAATGCCATTCATGGGAATCTTTAATATGGTGCATGATGAAACTTGTCTTGTCTTCATCTTCACCTGATGCAGCCACTGCTACACCTGAAAAAGTCAGTAAAATCACTGACAATAAGAAACTTAACCTGATTATTTTGCTGAACATCAAAATATTTTTTATCGCCTATTTCGAATGAAGGCGCAAATTAGCTATTAAGCTGTAGATATCAAACAATAAATACAACAAATAAATGATAAAGAAATCAACAACAAACCAAAGTAAATTTTCATCTCCTTGCCATAAAATCAAAAAAACGAAGCCAATACTACCAAGCAACCTGATTACTGTGACCCCCAAAATGACAGATACAGCATTAAATATTTCCAGCTTCATCAGCTTTACGGCCAAAAACCCAATCATCGCCGTAAGAAGAGTAAAGAAAGTCAGCATGGCCCAAATTTTTTGATGCCACCAGGGTCCTGGAAATAATATTTTCAGGACACCTGTTAGAAGAAACAGGGCCAGGGAAAACAAAATCAACTTAACAACCATTTGAGGAATGGGGAGCTTCACTATCGTGGATGATTATTTACAGCATTCTGATAAAAACGGTTCATTTTTTTTCATCAGATTGCAGGGATTTGAAAAGTTGGTAAAATGCAATGAAAATGGATAAGAAACATCCAATTAACAAATAAAGCGGAAAACTCATCCCGCTTTTCAAATGAAGCCGGTATCCCAAATAGGTGCCTAAACCAATAATGGCACACATTTGAAAAGCCAGACCAAAATACTTTACATAATTAGGTGGGTCAGTTTGAGGAGAGCTGTTTTTTGGGGTTGGCATGATCCCGTTCCAATTTTAATTGGTTGTTGTTTCCCATATTACATTTTCCGTTGAACTCAGCTCCATTTTCGATGATCAGTTTTTTGGTGAAAATATCTCCAAAAATAAGTGCTGATTTTTTGAGGAAGAGTGATTCTTCACAGTGAATGTTCCCATTTACCTGTCCGGATATCTCCACATCTGCAGCTTTCACATCTCCGTTAACCTTTGCGGATTCACCGATGATGATCTTTTGCTGGGAATCAAGAGAACCTTCTACAGTACCCTCTACACGGATATTTCCCTGAGAACCTATATTTCCAACGATCACTGTTCCTACCGCCACCAGATTGCTGGAGGTCACCAATTCATTGGTATTTCTTCTGTCATCAGAATTTTTTGCCATATCTAGTCAAATGTTATAAACTCTTGCGGGTCAAGCGGATTTCCCTTATACCACAATTCCAGGTGCAGGTGTTGCCCCGTAGTCTGCTCTCCGGTGTTCCCAATTATGGATAATATCTCCCCTCCCCTGATGGGATCACCAACAGATTTCAATATTACAGAATTATGTTTGTAAATCGAAATCAATTCGTTTGAATGCTGCACCCCAACTACATAACCGGTCTCAAGGGTCCAGTTTGCGAAAATCACTGTTCCATCTGCCACAGCTTTTACCGGCTCGTCCTCTCCTGCGACCACATCTACACCAAAGTGCGCCTCTGCTGAAGAATACCCACTGGTGACAACCCCTTTTACCGGAGGGAAAAAATAATTATCCGTGAATGATCCACTGCTAATCCTTCCAAAATTAGCTTCTTCCAGTGGCAGGGACTCGAATTCTCTCACAATTTTTTGTGTGGCTTCACTACTTTTAAAAAGGTCGATTTCACTTCTATTTACCTGCTCCCTTTCTGCAGTATCTTCATTTGATGCTGTTTCGACCTGATCCATTTCTTCTTCCCCGGAGATTACCATCTGGATATTTCTTACATATTGGTCTTTGGCTTCCACTTCCATGATAAGGGAATCTATCGTTTCTGATAAGGAATGTATCTTGACCATATTTTCGGTTTCAATATAAACCGGATCAAACCACCTGGCCAATAAAGACTTTGACAAAAACAGGGCAGCTACAAAACAAGCCATAAAAACCAAAACGAATAATAAACCCACCCTGATTTTTGTAATGTTGAAAGAAGTGATCACAGAAAAATCCTCCTCCTTTCTGATCACAATCAGAAATTTGGTCTCAATCCAATCATTAATTTTCTGTTTTAAGCTCAACGCGCTACTCTTTTAAATTTATTTATTTTACAAAAATAGAATTAAATTCCTTTCGTTTAAGTTTTTGTTACAAAAGAACTAATTTGGTCCCGATTTCAAATTCCAAACCATTGCAGAAAAATATCCTGTTTTTCCTATTTCCAATCTTTTTGGTGCTGAGTCTTTTTTCGTGTTCATCGCAAAAAAACTCCTTTACCAACCGCCTTTATCATAACACAACGGCCAGGTTCAATGCCTATTATTATGCCAACGAAAAAATTTTGGAACTTGAAGGTAAAATAAGGGAGGAATACCAGGAAGATTACTCTCAGGTTTTACCGGTGTTTTACCCCATAGATAGCAGTACCATTGAAGCCAATGAAGCGCTCCTGGAGGAAGCGAGAGAAATGGCATCAAAAGCCATAGATTGGCACAAAATAAGCAAGTGGGTGGATCCTTCCTATTTTCTTATTGGTAAGGTAGATTATTACAAAGGTCAATTTGAAGAAGCACAGAACACTTTTAAATACCTGAATGTCAACAGTGAGCAAGATGAAGTCCGCCATGAAGCACTGATCCAATTGCTGAAAAGTTTCGTTGATCTTGGCCAGTTTGAAGATGCAAATTTCGTCATTGACTACCTCTCCAAAGAAACCAGCATTAGCAGGGAGAACAAAAAATTTCTCTACAAAACCCTGGCCTATTATTACGAAACGAGGGGGGAGACCGACATGATCGTACCCTCCATATTTAAAGCTTTGGAATTAAGTAATGACAAGGCCGAAATTTCCCGAATGCATTTTATGCTTGGCCAAATGTACCAAAATGCCGGTTTGGATGCATTTGCCTATGAATATTACCAAAAAGCACTAACCGGGAGCCCCAATTATGAAAGGACATTCTTCGCCCAACTGTATTCTCAGCAAGTTGCCGAACTTGAAAAGAGTAAAGACCTAAAAAGGGTCAGAGATTACTATGATGAGCTTTATAAAGACAACAAAAATGTAGATTTCAGGGATGTGATTCTCTTCGAAAAGGGGAGGTTTGAAAAAAAACAAGGAAATCTGGAAGAGGCTATCCGCCTCTATTCCCTCGCAGTAAAGGAACCGGGAGAAAATGAAAGGCAAAAAGGTTATATCTACCAGGAATTGTCAGAGATATATCTCCACGAAAAAGAAGATTTCCTCAAAACCAAATATTACCTGGACAGTGCCCTGGAAAAGTTCAAAGAGACAGACCGAAACTACGCCGATCTCGCTTCAAAAAAGGAAGTTTTTGACCAGTATGCAAAAAATTACGAACTGCTGACCAGGAATGACAGCCTGATCCGGTTGAGCCGCCTAAGCCCTGAAGAACAAGAAAAATTTGTTTCCAATTATCTGGAAAAAGAAGAAGAAAGGTTGATTTTGGAAGCAGAGTTGGCCAATAAAAAGGAAAATACCGGCATATTTGAAAACCTCCTGGCTTTTGGCGGAGCCGGTGGAAGCGCTACCTCCTCTTTCTACTGGGATAATCCAACAGCCATACAGCGAGGGGCATTGGAATTTAACAGGGTCTGGGGAAACCGGCCCTTAACTGACAATTGGAGGAGGAGCAACAGAAGTTTCCAGGATAATGAAGCCTCCGAATCATTTAGCCCCCAAATACGCGAAACTGAAGAAGCTCCAGAGGACTCCCTGGCTTCCACCCCAATAAGTACGCTACCGGACAAGGCCAGTTTATTGAGTCAAATTCCCAATGAACCGGAGACCAGGGAAATGATGGAGGCTGAAATGGAAGATGCTTATTTTAACCTGGGTAAATTATTGTATTTTGATCTCAAACAACCTGAGAAAGCCATCGGCTACCTGGAAAAATTAATTCAGGAATTTCCTCAAACGCCCAAGAAGCCTGAGGCTTATTATACCCTATACCTGGCTTCCCAGGAACTCAATACCAACCCGCAAATATATTTTGAATTACTCAATGCGGAATTCCCAAATTCCCAGTTTACCAAGTCCATCAACAATCCGGATCAGGTTTCCGGATCCCAGGCCAATATTGAATCTGGTGAAAATTACAAAGAGGCCTATGTTTATTTCCAGAACAGGGAATATGCCACAGCCAGAAGCATAATCAGGGAAACCTTAAACCGATATCCTTTAACAAAAAATACGGACCGATTATTGCTGCTGGACATTATGATTTCCGGAAAATTGGAATCATTGGAATTATACAAAGAACGCCTTCAAGGATACCTCCAACAAGCCAAGGACGAAAAACTGCTGGATTTTGCAGAAGAGCTATTGAAAGCAGTGAGTGGGGATCGTGAAAACGACATAGACAATGAACCTGAAGAAAGCGAGGATGATGCCATGTCTACAGAGGTAAATGAGGAAGATCCTGCTGACTCATTATCCAATTCACCCTACCAGGAAAATAAAGGGCAAACCCACATATTTATATTGCCAATGGATGCGGACCTGGCTGAAAATGTGGGAGATCTAACTGCAGCACTGGAAAGTTTTCATGCTGAAAATTACCCCAATCAAAGGTTGCGAACGGGTACCATTGCCATCAGTAGGGAATTAAGTATCCTTATTATCAGCCCCTTTCCAAATGCGGCTAAATCTATGGAGTATAAAGATGCCTTTTTAAATAGTTTTAACATAGATTCCTTACCTGAAGAAATAAAAAATAGTAGTTTTGTAATTTCTATTGAAAATTTTCAACAACTCAATAAAAGGAAAGACATAGATGAATACCGGTCTTTCTATGAGAATGCTTATTGATAATTCATATGAGTAAAAATACAAAAAATACCTCTTCCCCCCTATATCAAAAAATCATCAAATACATGTGGCTTGTATTTGGGTTAGGCCTGGTTGGTTTTATGATATTTGTGTTGGCGGTAAATGCCAATTTTCTGGGGCTATTTGGAGAAATGCCTGATTTTGAATCTCTCGAAAATCCGGATAGTGAGGTAGCTTCAGAACTTTATTCAGCAGATGGAGTCCTTTTGGGAAAATATTATCGCGAAAACAGATCTCCGGTAAATTATAATGAACTTTCCCAAAATCTTATAAACGCATTGATTGCAACGGAAGACGTGCGATTTGAGGATCATTCGGGTATAGACCCGAGAGGTTTATCGAGGGTTTTGGTAAAAACCCTACTTTTGGGGCAAAGCGGAGCTGGTGGAGGAAGCACACTCAGTCAGCAAACCGCTAAAAACCTTTTTAAAACCCGGACGCAGGCCTCCCAGGGATTATTGAGTAATATTCCAATTTTGAGGATGATAATCATCAAAACCAAAGAATGGATCGTTGCAGCCAAGCTTGAAAGGGCTTATACGAAGGATGAATTGCTAACCATGTATCTGAATACCTCAGATTTTGGCAGCAATGCATTTGGGATCAAAACAGCAGCAAGTATTTTTTTTAACAAAGACCCGAGAAATCTGAATATTCAGGAAGCCGCTACTTTAGTAGGTTTATTTAAAGCACCTTCCTACTACAGCCCTGTTTACAATCCTGAAAATTCAACCCGAAGGAGAAATACGGTTCTTTCGCAGATGAATAAATACGGTTACATCTCCCAATCCCAATACGATAGCATATCAAATTTGCCCATAGAACTGGATTATAATGTTGAAAGCCACAATGAGGGTCTAGCCACCTACTTCAGGGAGGTGGTAAAGGCAGACCTGATCCAGTGGACAAAAGAAAACCTGCGAGCAGACGGCAGCAACTATGACCTGTTCGGAGATGGACTGCGGATATTTACTACTATCGACAGCCGCCTTCAGAAATATGCAGAAGAGGCAGTAGGAGAACACATGCCCGAACTTCAG
Organism: Cyclobacterium plantarum; assembly: GCF_011290685.1. Lineage (GTDB taxonomy): Bacteria > Bacteroidota > Bacteroidia > Cytophagales > Cyclobacteriaceae > Cyclobacterium > Cyclobacterium plantarum. Next base: position 50,101 of record NZ_JAANYN010000001.1, on the reverse strand, counting down.
CAAAAATTCAGGGAAGAAATGGGAAACAGGGATCCCTGGATTGACAGCAATCGCAGACCCATAGAAGGATTTATAGAAAATGCCGTAAAAAGAACCGATGCTTATAGAAATCTCAAATCAAGGTACGGCGATGACCAGGATAGCATTGATTTTAAGCTCAACCAAAAAAAGAAAATGAGAATCTTCTCCTACGAAAAGGGAGAAATTGATACCATGATGAGTACCATGGATTCGCTGCGTTATTATAAGAAATTTCTCCAGGCAGGCTTCGTTTCCATGGATCCACACACGGGTCATATCAAAGCCTGGGTGGGAGGAACCAACCATAAATATTTCAAATACGATCACGTAAAGCAGGGCAAGAGACAACCCGGCTCAACTTTCAAGCCCTTTGTCTATGCCGCTGCAATAGAAAATGGCTATGGCCCATGCTACACCGTCATCGACCAGCCTGTAGAAATCAATATCCCCAACCAGCCAACCTGGAGGCCAGATAATGCCGATGGAAAATTTACCTACGAGCGAATGACCATCAGGTCAGCCATGTCACAATCAGTCAATTCCATCACAGCATATATGATGAAAAAACTGACTCCAAGTGTGGTGGTAGAAACAGCCCACCGGGTAGGTATCAATAGTGAATTGGAAGCCGTCCCGGCTTTGGCCCTGGGCACGGTAGACGTTTCCATTATGGAAATGGTAGGGGCCTTTAGTACTTTTGTAAACAAAGGAGAACACATCACCCCCATTTATATTGATCGCATAGAAGATAAAAATGGAAATGTACTGCACCAGTTTATTCCCAGAAAAAGACCTGCCATGAGCGAAGAGCATGCCTATATTATGGTATACATGCTTCGGGGAGGTACGGAAGAAGAAGGAGGAACCAGTCAGGGACTACCCTGGCATCTCCGGGACGAAGGAAATGAAATTGGTGGGAAGACAGGCACCACTCAAAATGCCTCGGACGGTTGGTACATGGGTATCACCAAAGACCTGGTAAGCGGGGTTTGGGTAGGCGGAGATGACCGTGCCATACATTTCAGAAGCTGGATCAATGGTCAGGGATCGAGAACAGCCAGGCCGATTTGGTCTAAATTTATGACCAAAGTTTATGAAGATGAATCTTTGGATATAACCAAAGGTCCGTTTCCCAAGCCCGAAAGGCCCCTGAGTGTTGAAATTGACTGTTCCGAATATGACCTGAAGCAGGATGTTTACCAGGAATTTGATTATGATGCCACAAGTACGGATTTTTAATCCCCTTTCATGGAAACGTCATTTCCTGGGAGTCGACCAATAATTTCTTGTCTTTATGGACGACATGCTTTCCCCTTCTTACCTTCCAAGCGAATACCAGCAACTACCTGATCTACCGGGAGTCTACCGGTACTATAACAAGGAAGGCTTATTGATTTATGTAGGAAAGGCAAAAAATCTTAAAAAAAGGGTTGGAAGCTATTTCAATAAAAATGCGGGAATCAATCAAAAAACCCGCAGGATGGTCAAGGAAATCCAGAAAATAGAATTCACCATAGTCAATTCTGAATTTGATGCCCTGCTTCTGGAAAACAACCTCATCAAAAAATCCCAGCCCAAGTACAATGTCTTGTTAAAGGACGACAAAACTTATCCCTATTTACTGCTTACCAAAGAACCTTTCCCCAGAATCTACCCAACAAGACGGGTAATCCCTTCCAAAGGGACCTACTTTGGCCCATTTGCCAGCGTAAAGGCAATGAATAATGTTCTGGATTTGATACTATCTCTATTTACCATTAGAACTTGCAAACTGGACCTTTCAGCGGAAAAAATAAAGGCTTCTAATTACAAAATCTGTCTGGAATATCACCTGGGAAACTGCAAAGGGCCATGCGAAGGACTTCAGGATGAATCCAATTACTTGAAGGATATAGAGCAAGCGAGGAATATCCTGAAAGGAAACCTGAGTTTGCCCAAAACCCATTTTAAGGAATCCATGCAAGCGGCAGCATCCGCTTTGGACTTTGAAAAGGCTCAATTGTATAAGGAAAAATTTGAGCTGCTCGAAAAATACCAGGCCAAATCCCTGGTGATCAACCCTAATGTCGACAGCCTGGATGTTTTTTCCATTGTCAGTGAAGAAAAATATGCTTTCGTCAATTACCTGCGCATAAAAAACGGAGCCATCACCCTGAGTAAAACCGTAGAGTTAAAAAAGAAACTGGATGAACCCGATCAGGAGTTGTTATTAACCGCCATTGTGAGACTTAGGGATCAATTTCAAAGTGATGCCAAAGAGGTACTTGTAAACCTTGAATTTGAGGACAGCCCGGATGGATTGCAACTATCCCTTCCAAAAATCGGGGACAAAAGAAAATTAATAGATTTAAGCCTGAAAAATGCCCTTTATTATAAAAAGGAAAAAGCTTTGCTGGCAGGAGAAACAAAAAATAAAAAAAACCGGGTACTGCTTCAATTACAAAAAGACCTTTCCCTGACAGAGCTACCCTATCACATAGAGTGCTTCGACAATTCAAATATTCAGGGAAGTAACCCCGTTGCCAGCATGGTATGCTTTAAAGACGGCAAACCCAGTAAAAAAGAATACCGGCACTATCACATCAAAACGGTAACCGGACCCAATGATTTTGCCAGCATGGAGGAAGTAGTGCTCAGGAGGTATAAAAGAATCCTTAATGATGGCTTTTCCCTTCCCAATTTGATCGTCATAGATGGTGGAAAGGGACAATTATCATCAGCCGTTGCTGCGCTGAAATCCCTGGACATCTATAAAAAGGTACCCATCATTGGGATCGCCAAGCGCCTGGAAGAGATTTATTTTCCCGGAGATCATTACCCCATTTTTATTGACAAAAAGTCTGAATCCTTAAGGCTGATACAACGCATCAGAGACGAAGCCCATCGATTTGCCATTACCTTTCACCGTAACCTACGGAGCAAAGGGGCTCTGGGCACTCAGTTGACCACCATAGAAGGCATTGGAGAAAATACTGCCAACAAACTACTGAGCCACTTCAAGTCAATTAAAAACATTGAAAAAGCCACATTGGAAGACCTTTCCGATCAAGTTGGTAAAGACAAAGCCAGTAAAATTTTTAACAGGCTTCACTCATAAAAAAAAAAGCCCTGTTAAGGGCTGTTTTTTTTTTACAAAAGAAATGGCTCTAAATTACCATTCCCAAAGATTGTTTTCCCATTCAAGCAGGTCGTATTCAAATTCAAGCGAATTCAAATAAGCCTGAAGTTCCGGATTCGGGTTATCCGCATCGACCATATCTACTATCAAGGCATTGTCCGGATTGGTGTATTTCCTGACTACAGACCTGAATAACCTCAAATCGAAAGCCTGGCTGTAAGGCAAGTGCTTGGATGTATTTTGAAAGTTTAGCCATTGCCCTTTTTCCACATCATCAAAATAATTGTAAAAGTCCTTAAACCGAATAAAAGCAATTGACTTTTGCCCTACGTTGGCGTTGGTTTCAGAAGGCATGACCAATTCCAGGTATTTTACGTCAAATTTAACTTCTGACCTGTGCTTGTCAAATACAAAATCCTCTTTGAAATCCAGGTAATAGATATCTTTTACGAATACGCTGTCTCCGTTTTCAGCCGTCAGAAAATTGGTTTGAAATTCACTAATGGATAGAGGTTCGGTAAACTCCTCATCAGCAAAAATTTCAAATGCATTTTCATTCACAATGGCATCATAGATGTTCATCATGATACCATCGGATTTCAGACCTCCGGTTCCATAGAGGGGAAGATTGAATTTTTCCCTCAGATCTATCCTTCTCCATACGCCCACCTGGTACATTTTATCATCTTCCCGTATGGGCAGAACCGAATAAACGGTGTCCATATCGAAACCTGAGTCCCCTACCTGCATGTTGGGATTTTGTGTATTGGTATTTTGAGAAAACCCGGGCATGGCCAGAAAAATCCCTGCTAGCAATAGCAGCATAAGCTTCAGACCTAAATTTCTTGATTCCATCATGTTTTCTTTTATTTAGTGTGTCTATAACGACTTATATTTTAGAATATTATCTAATAGAGATCGGATAGACTTCATTTACAGTACTTTTAATCTTATTACCCCTAAAATTGGTTCTGGTAACCTCACGCGCAATCACTACAAGTTTATCTCCACTTTGCGCCTGGGCCAGTAAATTTCTCACAGCCACATTCTGTCCGGTGATGTTTACACTTTCCCTGGGCACGTCATTTCTTACCAGCCTGACCTCCCCGCCAGTAACCTCAAAGTTGGCATCTCTGGACATGGTCCGGCCAAAAGTAGGTTCCGGTATGGCCCTGATTTGAAGATTGGTTAAACTACTGGCAGCAACGGGATTTTGTAAGTCAATCTGAGTATCTCCGGTAAATGGTCTGATTGTAGGAGCAGGAACAGGCTTGATGTCGTAATCCACTGTTCCAATTCTATTTCCACCACTGGACACCCCAATATTCACCGTTCCGGAAGCAACCGGAATTATGGTCACATCCGAAGGTCTGGATCCTTTGATGGCCTGACCTCCGGAAACGGAAAACTCAGGTGCATAGGAATTGCCAAGGGCAGGTACTTCAATGACCAGATCATTTGCGCATTCCGCATACAATTGGTTGACGACCTCAGAACTTACTTTGATAACAGGCTGCGCCACGAAATACTCATATTCAATATTGAAAACACTATCCTGTCCGCCTATGGGAACTGTAATTTCACCGCTTAAAGTTCTTGGAGCAAGTCCCCTGTCATCGTAATTGGAGGCTGGTGCGACGGGAAATTCAATTTTCCCAAAACCACCTTCCACAGGCACTTCCCGGCCGTCCGCCGTCATTTTAAGCTCTGTGGAAGAGGAGGAAGATGCCAAAAACATCTCAGCTTCAAAGGTAGTGCCTGCTGCCACCACATTTGAATTGGCAGCAATTCTGGCTTTCAGGTTATCCGCCTCGAAGATAAATGAACCCAAAGAATTGGTAATGGCCGTTAATGCCTCACTTTCAATGTTCAAAACTTCATTTTGATGCTGACTGATAATAGCCAAAACCGCGCCTATGGGAGACTTTACATAATTAAGGTTAACATAATCCTTGTAATTGACATCAACGTCATTTTTAAAAAGATCAATTTCGGAGGCATCTTTTGCGATTTTCTCAAATGAAAGCTGAATGTTCAGATCTGCCAGCATCTGAGTCAATTCCTCAGGAAAAGCATTCAATCTTTCCTGCATCTCATACCCTAACCGGTTGTTGTTAAAAATATTTCCCGGTATGTCCGTGTTTTTTAGTGCTGAAGTTTTAAAATTTCCTTCATCATTGATCGCATTGGACTGCTCTATTACCGCAGTTTTCGCTTCTTCAAGATACCTGTAAAGATCTGCGCTTTTGGCCCGTATCTCTTCGGCGGCCGCAACCTTTGGGACATCCAGGGGATTGTTTCCTTGCTGCTCTACTGTAGAAGAAATGATATTCACCGAAAACTGATTTTTCTGAATATAATTCTTGGAAGTTCTTTCCAGACCATCGTTGATCAAGATAAATTTCTGAAGGATCTGATTACTTACCTGAAGTGCCAACAGAGCTGTCAGTACCAGGTACATCATCCCGATCATCCGCTGTCTTGGTGTTTCTTTACCACCCGCCATAAGCTAAATTATAGTTATATAGTATAAAATAATAAGAACTGATAAGTAACGATTTAACCTTTCATTGCTGAAAGCATGCCTCCGTAAACTTTATTTAGGGAATTGACATTCTGGTTAAGTTTCGCCAGTTCGGTTTTAAAAGTTTCTGTTTCTTTGCCGGCCTCTGCAATACCTTCCATCGCAGCCGTCACGTTGGAGTAAAATTTACTAATGGTTTTTGCATGCATATTCGAGTCCTTCAATTCCTCTTCATACACATTATTCAATGCAGACAGATTTCTGGTCACATTGACAATCTGGTCTCTGTATGCCTTCGCATCTTGAGATGCAGAAGACATTTCTGATAAAGCACTTGCAGTCTTGCTGTATGAATCGTTGATATCCACCAGGGATTTTGAGGCTTTCTTTACGTTTTCAGCGTATTCATTGGTAGCAACTGTGGCATCTGACAAAGTACCCAGTTTTTCGGTAGTGCTCGCAAGATGTTGCATACCCTTACCCAGGCTTTCCAACAACTCGGGACCAATTTTAGCTTTTTCCAATAACTGATCCATTTTTTGTGAAGTCTGATCAGTACTTGTCCTTGCCGCTCTTGGAGGTGTAGCACCTGCATTGGCTCCGGCCAATTCAGGATATACTTTGGTCCAGTCCAATTCTTCATTTTTTGGTTCGAAGGCAGATAAAAAGAAAATGAGTGCCTCGGTAGTTAAACCTACCCCAATCATTAAAGAAGCAAAGGGCCAATCCAAAATCTTAAACATGGCTCCCAGAATAACGACAGCTGCTCCAATGCCATAAATCTTAGGCATGATCGAACCATAAAACTTATAAGCGAAAGTGTTTTTTTCTGTTGACATAATTTTTAAAAAACTTTAAATATGAATGGAATATTATTTACAATTGGGTGATCAGGTGATTTTATCTTCTGCTTCTTTTATTGGACTTCACTTCCATGCTTCCAGACCGTCCAATATAAGTCATGGCAGTACGGAAACCTATGTGTGCCGTTTGTACATATTGGTATTCGTAATTTCTGGCACTGGTCTCCAAAAAGTGAGCCACATCTTTCCATGAACCTCCTCTAACAACTTTTTTTGTTTCGGTCGTGTCTTTATAGGTTGGGTTCATATCCCAAATCAAAGCATTTGCAGCTGGATTATAGGCATCCTCTACCCATTCTGACACGTTACCAGCCATATTATACAGGCCAAATCCATTGGGTGCAAAGGCATCCACAGGGGCAGTGTAGGCAAACCCATCATCAATGTAATTGCCACGCCCTGGCTTGAAATTGGCCATCAGACATCCTCTTCTGTTTTTCAGATAAGGTCCTCCCCAGGGATACTTGGCGATTTCTTTTCCTCCTTTGGCAGCGTATTCCCATTCCGCTTCGAATGGAAGCCTGAACCGGGGCATATCGAATTCGGATTCATCATTGGCATTCATGTGATACGTTTTCCATTCACAGAATTGTTTCGCCTGGTCCCAACTGATACCTACAACAGGATAATCGTCAAAGGCCGGATGATCAAAATAATATTCCATCAAAGGATCTCCATAATGATGGGTGAAACTTGAAGACCATACGGTGGTATCCGGAAGTAACTCTTCCAAAACAAATTCCGGTGCATCTTTCTGGGTGGTAGGCGTACCGAGCGCCAGGTCTCCCATACGAACCGCATCCAGAAATTGCCTATACTTGTTATTGGACACCTCATGCTTATCCATAAAAAATTCTGATATCGTGACCTGCTTATTCATGGAGGACATACTCAAGGCGATATCTTCATCTGCCTGCCCGATCCAGAATGTTCCTGCTTTTACGGGAGCCATTTCAAATGGTAAGGCTTGTTGCCAGCCTGAACGCTTGGGCACGCCCGTTACTTCACCTCTTCTGTTAAGTTTTTCACTTGAAGTGCCTTTGTTTCCAAAAAGACCACAACCTTGAAGTAGTGTCATTATTACCAACCCCAAAATGAGGGGGAAAAAGCGCCGATTCATTTTTTTAAACATAAATGACATTAAATTAACTACATTCATTTTCAACCATTTAAACGAACAACCAATTCGAAATTTAACAGATTTTATCAGAAAAACACAAGGAATTTTTCAATAAAGTTTAAATCCTTAAAACCTAAATCTAGGTGTTCTCTGAATCACCCTTTCAATTTGTCTGGTTACCTGGGGTAAATTATACGTCAACATAAACTCATGGGAGGAGGGAGATTTTGCTTCCAAGCCACCCACTACCAAATCAAATGCGTAACCCAGCCTGAGGGAGTTATCTTTTAACAGACTATAACCTAATAGTACCGATGCCGATTCCTCTCCCCTGTAAGCCAGCCCCAAACTAATTTTATTATTGTACGAGCCTATAACGCTGAAGTCATAGGAAAAATTATTTAGGGATACTGATTTTACCAATATACTGGGTTCAACTGTGAATTGCGCAAAAGTGTTTATTCTATATCCTGCCAAAAAGTAATTGTGATTTTCAAGTCTGTTGGCCAAACTGCCATCTCCAAAATCAAATCCTGGTTCATTCAGGTTTCTACTGCTCAAACCCAGATAAAAACTTCCACGGTCATATAGTATCCCTGCTGTTAAGTTGGGGTGAACCTGATTTTCATTTCCCCCAGAGGGAATATTGGGGTCGGGGTTCACCGGTAGAAATTCATCATATCGAATGGTGCTGGAAAAAAAGCCGCCTGAAGCACCCATACTTAATACACCCCTACCTAAGGTTAAATGATAAGCCAGGGATAAATTTATTTCCTGATTGTTAAATGGTCCGATTTCATCGTTTACAGCTACCAAGCCAAATCCTACCGGAATATTTTTCAACCTTCCCGAGGCTGACAGCAACTGGGTCGTAGGAGCCCCGCCGGCTCCCGTACTGGTAGTATAGTCCAGCCATTGACTGCGGTGCAAGGCAGAAATTGAATAACCAGCATCCTTTCCGGCAAAAGCAGGGTTATAAAATAGACCATTGTACATGTATTGGGTAAACTGCGCATCTTGCTGACCAAATACTGAAGGACTAACCAACAGAAATGCAAGGCAAAAAAACACACAGGTTAACAGGTAGGATTTGATGGTCATGTGTAAAAGACATTTTGCAATTGAAAATCTATTCTACACATTTAAACTGAATTTTCCTGAAAAAAGATTAAAAGATATCAGATTTTATTTGCTTTTTTTATGTAAAGTTCCAAAGCTCCCGTCATACTTGGTGCATTTGGAAGGGGTGCCTCAATATCCAAAATCAAGCCTTCTTCTTTTACGGCTTGTGAGGTAGTGGGACCGAAAGCAGCGATTCTCGTCTTTCCTTGCTCGAAATCAGGGAAATTGCTAAAAAGGGACTTAATGCCGGAGGGACTGTAAAACGCCAAAATATCATATTTGATGTCTTTCAAATCGGACAGGTCCGCAGCTACTGTATGATAAATGATAGCCTCTGTAAAGGCAATGTTGTTCTCATTTAAATAATTGGGAATATCTTCCTTCCTGATATCCGAACAGGGAAATAAATATTTTTCAGATTTATGTTTCTTAAAGAAATCAAAAAGATCTGCCGCAGTGCGGTTCCCCACAAACAACTTTCTTTTCCGGATAACAATATATTTTTGAAGATAATGTGCTGTTTGTTCCGAAATACAAAAGTACTTCATGTCAGCAGGCATCTCAACTTTCAACTCTTGACAAATACCAAAAAAGTGGTCTATTGCATTTCTGCTGGTAAAAATTACCGCAGTATGTTTTAAAATTTCAATCTTTTGTTTTCTAAAATCTTTAATGGACACTGGCTCCACCTGAATGAATGGTCTGAAGTCAATTTTAATCTTGTACTTTTCAGCCAACTGAAAGTATGGAGACCGCTCGTCGGAAGGTTTTGGCTGAGATACCAAAATGCTTCTAACCCGGTTTAATCTGTCTTTTGTTGATTGCGTCATTTTATTTTTTTTTCCTTTACCCTAGGAGAAATTTACAAATCACCAAAAAGGGGATCAATTCAGAGGTGCAAAGGTATGAAAATAAATGATAATTATTAAAACCATTTTTTTTGTACAACCATATGGATAAGCCTATAATACCCAGAGAATATACCGTAAGAAAGGAAATGAACAGCCACCAGACATACGTACTTCCAGACAGCAAATTGTTAGAATACACCACCACTGTAAGCCCAATCAAAACCAATAACCCAAAACCGCTGACTTTTAGCAAATAAAAAAAGTGGGGAAGAGCTATTTTTTCCAGTTCAAATATATACGTATTGATGCCCAACCAAATAAATTTCAGAAAGGTAATCCCGGTTAATGAAAGCGTAAATGCCAACCAAACGAAAACCATCATTTCAATATCATTTTCCAGAGATAACCCAAAAAAATCAATGCCAAAGACATGTAAGCCCAAAATCCCCATCAGTGCCATGCCCATATTGATCAAAATCAAATAAAATAACAGCTCTGCCGAGTAAATTTTAGAAAAACTAACAGATTCCCACAGGTCTTCAAAAGAAAATATGGCAATTGGATTCCAGAAAAGCCCGAAAATAGATGGAAAAAGCACCCTGAACAAGGCAAGAAAAAATAAAATAGCCAATACAATGGTAAAAAAGAAATCTTTGAACCTATCCCTGCTTCTTTTATTGTCTGCCGATTGGTCCTGGACTTGGCCTGGGCTGGAATCCGCATCAAAAAAACCTTTCCTAACTGAAAAATCCTTTGGATCAATCCCCTTCTTAAACGCGGAAATTTTTAGCTCACCAACTTTCCCAATCCTCGATTCCAATTCCTGATTTGAAATAAACAGCAGGGTGTCATTGGTAACTACCTGCCATAATTCTTCTTCAATAAATAATGCTGCACCTTCAGGAAGCCTGATCCTCCATTCCGCTGTTGAAAATTGTCGGGTATCTACCCAAACATATACCGCATCATTTGGGGTAAACACACCCTTTTCCGAAGAAAGCTTTATTTCAGGATCGTAATTGGACAAAACCTGCGAAATAGCTTGTTTCGGGAAAGCCAGCATCCAAAGGGTGCTAGCCACAATCAAAAAAAACCTGTGTTCCTTTTTCATTAAAAACGTCCCGTAAAACCAAAATGAATTCTCGAATAATTAAAACCCAGAGGCTGGTTGGCGGCCTTTCCCAAAGCATAGACGAAATTAAAAATACCTCCGGCTGTTTCCAAACTTAATCCTCCACCAAAAGAAAACGGCCAATCTCTTGCCTGCCGGCTTACCTGCTCCTCCAACATGCCAAAGTCCATAAACAAAAGAAAATACGAATAGTTTCCGAAGTAATACCGGGGTTCTACGTTCAAATAAACATATCGATTGGTGAAGAAGAAATTTTCATTGAAGCCCCTGATGGTTTGCAGGCCTCCCAATCTGAACAAATCATTGAGCAATAAATTGGAATTGTTTAATTCCCCCGCACCTAAGGACAAGCGGGAGCTGAAATACTGCTTCCATTTCAGAAAATAATCAACCTTACCCTGAATATAGTATTGAAGTGAGTTTTTTTCGATCCCCGAATACAAGTCTGCCGAAATCCCCGTATTTTCTTTAATGATTTTATTGCCAATCCCAAAAGTTAAATTGCTTCTCCACCCGGATTTCGGTACGATCAGGTCATCCACATTGGTGTAATGCAAAACAGCTCCGTAATTGTTGTACCTGAAATCTGCCACTTCAGGCAACTCAGTAGCATTTTCATACCTGCTCACACTCAACAAGTCGCCTGCCTGCCACTTCCCGAAAAAATCAATGTAGGTATGTGCTGCCATTTGGTAACCCACCTTAAAAGTAAAATCCCGGTTTAAAAAGGTGGTATCCTCTTTCAAAAATGAAAAAGCGCCACTGATGTCTAGCCGGGAACCGAGAATATAAGGTTCCCGGGCCTCCAGTCGGAGGTTTTGGGAGTATTGGGTTAACCTTTGCCAATTAAGCAGGTAATCCCTTCCCTTCCCGGATACATTATATAGCTGCAAGTCAAATTGTCCGGTGACCAACCACTTGCTGGCTTCAATTTCATTGGGTAGCAGGCCTATGATCCCATCAATTGCATTCATTCTCTGGTCATTTACCGGCAAATATACGGTGGCCTGCTCGTTTTGAAAGGACAATTCCGGACTTCCGGCCAGGCTAACATAAGGCACATTATTTTTGAGCAAATCCATAACCTGATTTACTTTTTTTTGGGAAAAAGGCTCACCGGGCAAAATGCCGGTTTTTCTGGCCAGATAAAGTGGTTGGGATTTTGAATTCCCTGTGATTTGTAAGGTATCAAAACGGATCAGGGGTCCTTTATCCATAAACAGGGCCGCCGAAACCTGCCCGTTTTCGATATTGATACTGTCTAATTTAACTGATATAAAAGGGAACCCCTTATTCTGTCCTGTTTCCAGGATCTCTTCCATCAATTGTTGAACCCTTTGAAACTGAAAAGGGCTGTCTTTTCCGATATAGGCTCCGGCATTGATTGAAGCCGATATCCAGGGTTCCAGGTTTCCGTTTCTTAGTTGAATCCATTTATACTGTTTGCCGCTATTCAGACGCAGAAGTACTTTTTTTTCTGAAATGAATAAAAGTTTGCTTTCCATGTTTAAATATCCCTCCCGCTGCAGCGAATCAATCACGTTTGCGGAAAAGCTTTGAATGGCCAGGCTATCCGAAAAATTAAATTCCAATATTTCACTTTCTGCTTTGCCCCGGGACAATTCCACGGTCAATACATAATCCCGTTCTTGCGCAAAGCAATAGCAGCAAATAAAAAAAAACTGTAAAACAAAAATTGATTTATACCAGCTTACCAAACACCCCTTACTTTCATTGGAAAGGTATACACGGAACCCATGGCCGTTATGAACAAGGTTTTTCTGTCTCCAGCACCAAAACATACATTTGCAGTCCACTTTTCTTCTACAGGAATATGCCCTATCTTATCTCCTTTACTATTAAATATGGTCACCCCATCACCTGTCAGATACACATTCCCCCTGTTATCCAGGGTCATGCCATCTGAACCCATTTCCACAAATAAACGCCTGTTGGTCAGGTATCCATCTTCCTCAATGTCATATATGTACGTTTTATCAGCTCCTATATCGGCTACATAGAGGTTTTTCCCATCCGGTGTGCCGACCAATCCATTGGGTTTTACCAGATTATCGTCCACCCTGAAAAATTGTAATCCATCATTACTCAGGTAGTACAAATGCTCCCCGTCCTGCTGCATTTCAGGATCTCTCTCCCAATAATCCCTTTTGTACAAAGGGTCTGTCAGGTAAATTCCACCCCTGGGATTGATCCATAAATCGTTTGGACCATTCAGTTTTTTCCCTTTAAAGTTTTCAATAAGCACCTCTGGATTACCCTCTTTATCAAAAGACCACAACTCATTTTCCAGGTCTGCACATGCGATCAAATCCCCGTCCCGGTTGAAATACAGTCCGTTTGACCTTCCTGCATCCTCCGAAAAAACAGTGATCTCTCCTGTTGAAAATTTCCACCTGTAGATTTTGTTGTTGGGTTGATCGGTAAAAAAAACGTTTCCCTCCCTGTCCACTGCAGGACCTTCAGTAAAGCCATACCCTTCTCCTACCTTTTCCAAGACGGCATTCTTTTGAACCAAACTTTTTTTAATATCCATTTGGGCCAAAGTAAGGTGTGACAAAAGTAAAAACACCATCAAAATTGGCAGTACTGATTTGGACAACATCATTTTCTACGGGTTTTGGGAATGATCGATCATTTGGATCCAAAATTAACTCAATTATCGCCAAATCCTAAAATGCCTGATCAATAATCTTTAGATTTGCACTGGTAAAGCATCCCGATTTTCAACTTCCAAATCTTTGTTATGGCAGGTATTTACATACACATTCCTTTTTGCTTGCAGGCCTGTCATTATTGCGATTTTCATTTCAGTACAAACAGAAGCCATGCATCAGAAATGGTCAGCATGATCTGCCGTGAGCTGGAACTGAGAAAGCATTATTTATCCGAAAGCGGACCCATTCACACCATCTATTTCGGTGGGGGAACCCCCTCTCTGCTGCCTGCTGAGCAAATCGCAAAAATTTACGACAGCATTCAAACGCATTTTGATTGCGAGCTTCAGGAAACCAGTTTAGAGGCCAACCCCGATGATTTAACTGATGAAAAATTAGATGCATGGCTAGCGCTTGGCGTTGATCGGTTAAGTATCGGCATACAAAGTTTTAACGATGATGTTTTAAAATTCTATAACAGATCCCATAATGCGAAAGAATCACTGCTGGCCATAGACAAGGCACGAAAAGCCGGCTTCCAATCTTTATCCATGGACCTGATATATGGCTTTCCCCATACCGACCACAGCATTTGGCAAAATGACCTGTCCCAAACCCTGGCACTGGCTCCCAACCATATCAGCTCCTACTGCCTGACCATAGAGCCACAAACAGCATTGGGAGTTTGGGAAAAAAAAGGAAAATTTAAAGCAGCCTCAGAAGATTTTCAGGCCGAACAATTCGAAATACTTCAAGGTAAGCTGGAAAAAGCTGGTTACCTGCAGTATGAAATCTCCAATTTCGCCCGAAACAATGCTTTTTCAATGCACAACAGCAATTACTGGAAAGGTATCCCCTATTTGGGCATTGGTCCGGGTGCCCATTCATTTGACGGAAATCACAGGGGATACAATGTTTCGAATAACATGGTCTATATCCGGAAACTCAAAGAAAACCAACTTCCATACCAGAAGGAGACGTTATCAGCAGACGAACAGATCAATGAGTACCTGCTCACTTCCATGCGGACAATCTGGGGAATCGATAACGCCTATTTAGTGAATAAATTTGGATGGAATCTATTCAAAGAACGAGAAAACACCCTCTCCGACATGCAAAGGCAGGGCTTGATTCTTGTTGAAAATCAATCCGTCAGCTTAAGCAGAAAAGGGAAACTTTTGGCAGATTACCTGGCTTCAAAATTATTTATCTAATGAATCATGCTACCTTTATATGATGAAAAAATATCCGACTGGCACCCAAAGAACAAGCAATACCTCCCCGTTAAAAGAGGTTTTTGAAGAGCTTTTGGAAGCTTATAAGCTCAAGGATACGTATTCGGAGAAAACGGTCATTCAAGAGTGGGGAGCACTCATGGGCAAAACCGTGGCCTCCCGGACCCAAAGTCTATCTATCAGAAAGAAAGTCCTGTATGCTAAAATCAGTTCAGGACCCCTTAAAAAGGAAATGATCATGAACAAATCTAAAATCATGTCATTGATTGCCGAAAAATATGGTAAAGATGTGGTAGAAGACATCGTATTCCTGTAAATAAAAAAGCGGGATAAACTTTCTTTATCCCGCTTCCTTTCTTAATGGTGTTTGATTTTCTCTTTTTTTACCTCCAATCCGATCAGTAACTTACCCATGCTCCATCCACCTTCCGGAGTATTCCCATGGGATTGCCTTCTTTTAAAGCATCGGGCCAGATACTCTCCGGCATATCCTGATAGGCCACCGGTCTGGCAAATCGTTTGATGGCATAGGTTCCCACAGAAGTACTTCTGCTGTCCGTAGTAGCGGGAAACGGCCCCCCATGCTGCATGGCATGGCCAACCTCTACCCCAGTAGGCACTCCTTTGAATAGCAGTCGACCGCACTTTTCCTCCAAAAGATGGAGCAATGCAGTCCTGTTTTTCAATTCTTCTTCCTCCGCCCAAATCGTACAGGTAAGTTGTCCCTTCAAATTTTCCACCAGGGCCTGCAGTTGGTCTTCCTGCTCATAAACCACTATGATGCCGAAGGGTCCAAAGACTTCTTCCTGAAAAGCTTCATCACTCAGCCAATCTGATGCTTTGACTTTTGCCAGGGCCACATTTCCGGTAAGCACATCTGTCTCCTCTGAATCCAGTAACCATGTCAGTTTTTTGGATTGGGAAAGTGCTTCCAGCGCCTGATAATAGGTGTGACAGATTCCTTCGTGCAGCATGGGTGCTCCTGCTACCTCCTTTAAGCTGTCCACCACCGCAGCAGAAAAAGCCTCTTCATGAGATTTGGGAATAAAAATAAGACCGGGATTGGTGCAAAATTGCCCCACACCCAGACTCAGTGAGGAAGCGTAGGCAGCAGCAGCTGACTCAATTTGCTTTGAAAGGTACCCTTCCAGCACAAATATGGGATTGACACTTCCCATTTCAGCAAATACCGGAATTGGGTTTTCTCTTGCATTACAAGTATCGAAGAGTGCCTTCCCCCCTCTGAATGATCCCGTAAATGCCACAGCTTTGGCCAAAGGATGCGCAACCATTTCCTGCCCTGTATCAATTCCTCCTTCTACATGTTGAAAAGTCCCCTTCGGCAAACCGCTGATTCTAACGGCATTTTTAATCGCTTCAGCCACCATTCGGGAAGTTTCCGGATGAGCAGGATGGGCTTTGTAAATGACAGGGCATCCCGCAGCAAGGGCGGAAACGGTATCCCCTCCGGCAGTAGAAAACGCAAGTGGAAAATTGCTTGCCCCAAACACAACTACCGTACCCAGGGCTTTTAGCATTCTCCTGATATCCGGCTTGGGAGCAGGTTTTCTATCAGGGTCCGGATGATCGATGGTGGCTTCTACCCAGCTTCCTTCATCCACCAATTGAGCAAAAAGCCTGATCTGCCCCAGGGTCCTGCCTAATTCACCGGTAATTCTTCCCTCCGGGAGATGGGATTCTCTGGAGGCAGATGGTATTAAATCATCCCTTATTGCCTCTATTTGTTTGGCCATTTCCTCCAGGAAACCGGCGATTTTATTCTTATCCAAAGTTTTTAATGTCAAAAATGCCTTTTGAGCATCCTGAAAATTGATGTCTATCTGACTCATGTGCGTATTTTATGTTTTATGGGTTAATGCTGATTAAAAGGATTTGCCGTTTAGTCATTCATTCATTGTTCAAGTTAAATGATATTCGGCGTAGTCGCAAAAAATACAGCCAGATTACCCCATTTCCTACCAACTTTTGCCTGATCAATTAAAAAATTCAGTGCTTCTTTTTTATATTTAAACCGGTAAATGCCAATGCACATACGTTTTTGAAAAAAGTCCCGAGTCCATGCTTTCCCTGAAAAACCCTTCCTTTCCGGAGATACATATCAACAATCATTTTGAACCCGGAGATATTGGTGCTATCATTGAACTCCACGGGAGGCTGTACCATGCCAACTTCGGATTCGGTTTGGGATTTGAGCAATACGTTGCCCATACCTTTGCTGAATTTGTTTGTCACTTTCAGGAAGGAAAAGACCAGATCTGGATCGCCAAAGCAAACGGCCACATCAAAGGTTGCATCGCGCTGATCGACAGGGGCAACAAAACAGCCCAACTGCGGTATTTTATCACCACAGCTGATTACAGGGGAAGGGGCCTGGGAAAACTGCTTTTCGATTTTTTCATGCAACACATCAGGGCGCATCTCTACCAAAAAGTTTATTTATGGACCACCGAAAACTTAAAGGCTGCCGCCCACCTTTATGTACAGGAAGGCTTTTACCTTGCCGAACAAAGGGAATCCGATACTTTTGGCATTCCTTTAATAGAACAAAAATACCATTGGGAACTACCAGAACCGGATAACACAAAATAAAAAATCCAATAGGATAGTCTGGGAAAAATCAGAGACATAATTTTTTCCGCAAACCATATATGTGGGAATTAAGCACTAAACAGGTACTGGCTGTCTGTTTAATAGACACCAAATCGAAGTTCATCAAATTTAACTATAGTTGTTTATTGGTTTTTAGCACAGATGATTATTCTATAATTGTTTTTAATAAAAAATTATGTTTTAAGCAGCTCAAATAAAAGGGAGATTTTTTAAAAATAACCGGAATTATTTTTTTGGCTTGCCATTTTTTTCTATAATTAAACCTCTAAAAAAATGTTAAAAGAAAAATACCCCATTCAAAAGGTAATATTAATTTAAGAACGGCAGTCGATTTTGCTTTGATACAATAGTGCAATCGATTCCGCAAACTAAAAAAAGTGGAAGCTTATAACCTCAATTATCACCCAAAAAAGGCTTAAAACATTCACATGACGTAAACCTAAAATAGCCTATGTAACACGATGGTAAGTCTGTAACTAACTTTGATAGTTACTTATCCAATTAATTAAACCCAAATTTTATTATGAAAAGAAAATTACCTTCTTGCTGGACGGCAACTTCTAAGTTTGCAGTAGCAGCAATTGTGTTTAGTTTGTTTTCCGAAAGCCTGTTGGCCGGGGACAGCTACATGAACAAAAACAGGAGTGGATTTGAAAGCAACCTTCTTTCAAAGGTATCCAAACTTACTTTGGATAGAGAAATCGTAAACGAACCATTTGATGTCACTGTCAGTGGTACGGTTACCGATAGTAATGGTGAACCTATTCCCGGAGCTACCGTTTCTGTTCCGGGCACTTCCATCGGTACCGCTACGGACATCGATGGAAATTACAGCATCACCGTTCCTGATGGTGCTTCCATTGTATTCTCCTTTATAGGGTTTGAGAGTCAAACCATTGCAGTCAACAACCAATCCACCATCGACGTGGAGCTGGTAGAAAGTGCCCAGGCACTGGATGAAGTAGTGGTTGTGGGTTATGGAACTCAAAAGAAAAAGGACCTGACCGGTGCCGTCGTCAACGTGCAGGCAGAGGAAGTAATGAAATACAAACCGACCAGTGTTTCGGAAATATTGCGAACCACTGTTCCTGGTTTGAGTGTGGGCTATGCGACAAATGCACGAAATGTGCCTGAATTTAACGTAAGAGGTGATAACTCTATGAAAGCCGACCTGGACGGAGATGGTGATAGAGAAGAAGAAAGGGCAGCAAACCGACCCTTGATTGTATTGGACGGGGTAATTTTCCAGGGTGACCTGGCAGAGATCAATCCAAACACCATTGAAAGTGTGGATGTGCTGAAGGATGCCAGT
Organism: Cyclobacterium plantarum; assembly: GCF_011290685.1. Classification (GTDB taxonomy): domain Bacteria; phylum Bacteroidota; class Bacteroidia; order Cytophagales; family Cyclobacteriaceae; genus Cyclobacterium; species Cyclobacterium plantarum. The sequence continues at coordinate 31,497 of NZ_JAANYN010000001.1, read as the reverse complement.
GCAGCAGCCGTATACGGTTCGCAAGCCACCAACGGTGTGGTAATCTTCACCACGAAAAAAGGCCAATACGGAAAGCCACAAATCACCTTTAGCTCCAGGGTTGGACTGGTCACTGGTGCCAGAAGGCAGCAAACCTACAAAGGCGGAGATGAAGTGCTGAACTGGTTAACTGACATGAACGAAACCATTACAAACTCCATCACGGAACCCTGGACTCGTTTCAGAGACTATAACGACATTGATCCCCAGTACCAGGACGATTGGTTGGCAGCCAATGGTATTCCCGGTGAAACAGATCCGGAAGCCATCCGAATGGCCAGGGTAAATAATTTTGGTTTCTGGGATATAGAATTGGAAAACTACAGAAACGGTGTCACTTACGACTGGCAGGACTTTCTGTTCCACACCGGAGTCAGACAAGATTACGACCTTAGTGTTTCCGGAAGAAACGAACGCGTTTCCTACTATTATTCACTGGGATATAGTGATAGGGAATCGGTTCAATTGGGTGAAACCTTTGAAACAATTACTTCTCGTTTAAACCTGGATGTAAACTTGGGCGAATTTATAAGTATTGGTACCAACACCCAATTCACTTTTCAGAATGAAGGCCAGGAAGCTATTGACAATGGTGGTTACCGGGTGTATTCTCCCTATGACCAACCCTGGGCCAATGGAGCCCCAAGAACACGGGAAAACCTAAACGATCAGGCTGCGGGTTCAAATATCAGCAATCCTTATCAGGATCCTTCCTGGAACACCCGAAGCCATACCCGGTTTATGGTAAATCCAACGCTATATGCCCAGGTTACTCTTCCTTATGGATTCAGTTTACGAACAGATTATACGCCACGATTTGATGTAAGGAAAAGGTTTGATTTTGATGAGAAAGGCAATCCGCAGCGAGCGGTAGACCGGGCCGAAAGAAGGTACAACGATTCCTTCAGGTGGCAGTCCAACACCATATTGAATTGGGACAAGAGTTTCGGAGAACACAGATTGAGTTTCACCGGTCTGTACAATACCGAAAAAAATCAGTTTTGGGAAACCAGGGCAATTACCAACAACTTTTCGCCTACTTCCGGCCTTGGATATCATGCGGTACAGTTGGGTTTGAATCCTACCATGTCTTCCTATGACGAAGTAAATTCGAGAACAGGTTTATTGGGCAGGGTCACCTATGCCTACAGTGACAAGTATAATTTTTCAGCCTCTCTACGGAGAGATGGGTTTTCCCGATTTGGAATAGAGAACATATTGGGTAACTTCCCGTCTGTATCCGCAGCCTGGACCATTTCCAATGAGGATTTCATGCCGGAAGGTGCAGCACTTAGTTATCTGAAATTGCGATTGAGCTATGGAGTGAATGGCAACAGTAGTGGTTTGGAAGATTACAATGCCTATGCGCAGCTTAGCAATAGCCTTTACCTCAACTACGACGGTGGCTATTTCCCTGCTCCGAGAACAGAGATTACCCGGATCGCCAATCCATTTCTGTCCTGGGAAAGAAACGCCTCCTTCAACATTGGTATCGACTATGGTTTCTTTAATGACCGGGTGAGCGGTTCACTCGACATGTACCAATCCGAGACCAGAGATCTTTTGCTGGATCAGAAATTACCAGACCTGACCGGTTTTGGCTCTGTAAAAACCAATGTGGGAAATCTGCAAAACAGAGGTTTTGATCTGGGTATCAGATCCATCAATATCACCAGAAATGATTTCACCTGGACCAGTAATTTCAATGTAACCTATGCGGTAAATAAAATCACTACTCTGGGCAATGCGCCCATTCCGATGACCGATTCTCAGGGCAATATGATCGAAAGAGAGCCCGATGACCTGCAAAACGGTTGGTTTATTGGAGAAAACAAAGACATCATTTGGGACTGGGAACTCGATGGTGTATACCAAACAGATGAAGCAGATGAAGCTGCAGAGTATGGACTATTTCCAGGTGATTTCCGTTTTGTGGATCAAGACGGAGACGGAGATATTGATGTAGATGACAGGGTATTCCTTGGTCTTCGGCAAAACCCCTGGTACATTACCTTCAGAAACGATTTTGAATGGAAAGGATTTGATTTTGGTCTGGTATTTCTGGCCAAGATGGGCTGGAAGGGAGGCACACAGGAGCCCTTCAATAATTCTCAGCAGTATATCAAAAACCACAACTGGTACACCATTCCGTACTGGACTCCGCTGAACGGACAAAACAATTTTGCCCGTATCAACTCGATCAACCTGGGTGGTGGCAACGCCTGGTTGAACCGCGATTACCTGCGCTTGCAGAATATTAGTGTTGGTTACAACCTCCCAGCCAGTATTCTGGACAAGTTGAATGCTACCCGCCTGAGGCTGGCGTTGAACATCGAAAATGCGGCGGTATTTACTCCCTGGGAAAGAAGTCTGGGTGATCCGGAGTCAGCACGGGAAATGCCTCGTACATATTCTTTGAGTTTGGACTTCACTTTCTAGGTCCAGGACAGAGACAATTAAATGTTAACCAGAATCGAATTAAAGATGAAAAACACACATATATTTAAAGAAATCGGCTTATCGTTGCTCCTCCTGGCATCCGTATCTTGTTCAGAGGAATTTTTGGACCAAAAACCATTGTCCTTCCTTAGCCCGGAAAACACCTACCGGGATGCAGCAGGTTTACAAACCGCATTAGATGCAGCTTTACAGGGTGTAATGTCACAATGGAACGGAGATACCCGGGAGTTGATGTTCAACAGCAACATGAGTGATGCCTCTGTGGTTTCTGCTACGGATAAGCCTGATGCTTTTGTGGATTTGCGCACCTATGCCACGCCCACCAATTCACGGAACAACGATGCCGGACGTGCACGCTCCTTTTATGCGGACAATTACAACCACATCAAAAAGGCCAACACGGTGATCGACTATATCGATCTACCAGAATGGCCGGATGGGGTAAACGATGCAGAGAGAAATCACTTGCTGGGATCTGCCTATTTCCTGCGAGCCTTTTTCTACATGCAACTCACCATGGATTTTGGCAATGTGGCTTTCCCTTTAAATGTGGTATCGGAGGCCCGAAGGGACTTCAAAGCATTTAATATGCAGGGGATCTGGGACCAGATGATTACGGATCTGGAGTATGCAGTAGAGCATGTAAAACCCAAAAGCCAATTACCCATTGGGCAGGCTCCCAAAGATGCGGTCCGTATTCTATTGGCCAAATATTACATGCTAAACGAACGCTTTGCCGATGCAGAGCAATTGATGGACGATGTGATCAATGGCGGGGAGTCCCAGCTATTCACAGATGACATGATCCCTTCCGGTGTGACCGAGGTGGAAGTAGCCAATACCAATAATCCAAATACCGGAAACCCATTGCCAGGAAGGTCTGGCTATGCTCCTGCTGATGCAGTGAATTACCTGCACATGGACCAGGGAGCACAGAAAACTTCTAATCCAGAGGGCATCTGGTTGGTGGTCAATGAACCCTTTATTTTAGGAACACAAGGTAGATCCGCCAGGATTAGGGCATGGGGGCCTAACTTTGTCAGTACCAATCTGGGGGTATGGGAACCAGGAACTACCCGCATCGGTACCGATGTACAGCAGTCTACCTCTGATGAGCGGGGCCGGATGATGAAAAAATGGGGTAGAAGTCAGGGCTTTGCCCGTCCAACCAATTATTCTCAGTATGACATCTGGAATTTCAAGGGAACATGGGACGAGCAGGACTACCGACACAAGGACCTGAACTGGTTTGAAATGGAGGACATATTGTATGACAATCCCTCCCTCCAGGAAGACGGTAGCCCCTATTACATGCAGCCGCTTCGCTTGTATGATGACAACGGCAACCTGACCTGCCAGGACACCATCCGTTGCTGGTACGGGTATCCAAGGTACAAGTTCTATTCAGTAAATCAGGAAGACCGCCCTGATCGTCAGGATGGCGGTAAAATGGACATGTATATCATGCGTATTGCCGAAGCGTATCTGGTAAGGGCCGAAGCCCGCTTCTGGCAGGATAACCTTGCAGGCGCAGCTGAGGACATCAATACCATTCGTCAGCGCGCCAATGCCATCCACATGTATACCATAGCCGATATGCAGACTGAAGGCATAGGTGCTGTGCTTGATGAGCGAAACAGGGAATTATTTGGTGAAGAATACCGGCACGATGAGCTGGTCAGAATCTCTGTCATTCTAGCCAAAACAGGCAAAATGGCCTACAATGGCAAGACCTACTCGATCTCCGGAAACGACATTGAAGAATCCCTTTCGGCCAATAGTTTTTACTATGACCGCATGATGGAGAAAAACAATTTCTTCCGGGACGAAGTACCATGGGCGACCTACAACACCACGAAGTACACCATGGATCCGCACCATGTTTTCTGGCCGGTATACCAGCCCTACCTGGTAGGTAACGTAGAAGCTACCTTAAACCAAACCACGGGTTATAATGGTGCAGAAGACAACATTGAGCCCCTGAATCATGTGGTGCAGCCTGCGGGCGCACCCAATGAAGATCCCATGCGGGCCATAGGAGAGTAATGCCGATCATATAAAAAATTCACCCGAAGGCATGTGCAGTCGGGTGAATTTTTTAATTTACACGTAATATTTAATTATAAACTCAAATACAGCATATTATGAATAATGATTCATCCAGAAGATCATTTATTAAAAAGTCAGCCATAGCGGGATCAGCGGCCATCGTCGCTCCTACCATTGTGTCTTCAAGTGTTTTTGGTGCCAATGACCGCATCAATGCGGCAGTATTAGGCGTAAACGGGAGAGGCAAAAACCATATCCAAAGCCTGATGAACCAGGAAAATGTACAGGTTACAACCCTGGTGGATCCGGACATGAACCTGCTTAAGGAAAGGCAGAAATCTTTCAAGGAAAAATACAATAAAGACGTTGCTTTGGAGCAAGACATGCGACGGACCTTTGAGGACCCGGATATTGATGTGATCAGTATCGCTGCCCCAAACCACTGGCATGCATTGGCCACCATCTGGGCCTGTCAGGCCGGCAAAGATGTTTACGTGGAAAAACCCGGCTCCCACAATATCTGGGAAGGTCGCAAAATGGTTGAGGCCGCTCACAAGTACGACCGCATTGTGCAACATGGTGTTCAACTGCGCAGTTCTCCAGCCGTCAGGGAAGCCATCGAATTGATGCGGGATGGATATATCGGCAATGTGTACATGGCCCGTGGGATCGTATTCAGATGGAGGCCCAGTATCGGCGATCAGGGTTTTGCACCTGTACCGGAAGGCATAGATTACGATATGTGGACCGGACCAGCCCCCAAGCGGCCATTTTCCCGAAATCTGGTGCATTACAACTGGCACTGGCACTGGGATTATGGCAATGGGGATGTGGGCAACCAAGGCATTCACGAAACGGATTTGTGCATGTGGGGACTGGACGTGGGTCTGCCTACCAAAATCACTTCCATGGGAGGTAAATTCCTTTGGAATGATGCCAAGGAAGTTCCGGAAGTGCTCACCTCGGTTTACAATTATCCCGAGGAGAATAAAATCATCCAATTTGAAGTAAGGCCCTGGTGCACCAATGAAGAAGGTGGAGCCACAGTAGGCAATATCTTCTATGGAGACAAAGGATACATTGTGGTAGACGGTTACGATAAATACAAATCCTTCCTGGGCCAGGACAGGACTCCAGGCAAATCAGGGGACGATGGAGGAGAATCCGGAACAGGAATGGACAGGGGTGCCGGGGGTACCGATGGACATTTTGCCAATTTCATCGAAGCTGTGAGAAAACATGACAAAACCATCCTCAATGGTCCTGTTGAAACCGCCCACCTTTCTTCCGGTCTGGCCCATTTGGGAAATATTGCCTATAAACTGGAACGCGTCCTGACATTCAACCCTCAGTCTGAAACATTTGTCAATGATGATGAAGCAGACCAAATGCTTACCCGCAATTACAGAAAAGGTTTTGAGGTGCCTGAAAGGGTCTGATGATCAAGCGTAATTATGGATCCTAAACCGGATCCTTTTATACACCTGCCAGGCCCATATCACCTGGCAGGTGTTATCTTCAGTGAAAATTCAATGTTAAATCAGCCGTTTAAAACAATCAAAGGATGAAATCGAGCATGACCCAGGCAACACACAGAGGGAGAATTATTAAGCATGCGACCTGCCTGCCGGTAGGCAGGGATTCCACCCCGATAAATCGGGGCAAGTTATGACAGCTAAAAAACAAATTATAAGCAGATGAAATATAGCGCAATCATATTGATCATGGTAATGAGTAGCAGCACCTTACTTTTTGCTCAGAAAAAAAGCAAAGAAAAAATCGAATTACAGGTAAATGAGGCCGAGAAGAAAGTGGATGTCATGGTAGGTGGGGAGCATTTTACTTCCTATATATACCCCGATAATATCATGAAACCTGTATTGTGGCCGGTCATGTCTCCGGGAGGAAACATGGTTACCCGAAGCTACCCTTTAATCAATAAGGAAGGAGACCGAACCGACCATCCCCATCATGTGGGTATTTGGCTCAATTACGGTGATGTGAACGGTCTAGACTTTTGGAATAATTCTGAAGCCATTCCTGCTGAAAGAAAAGATGGATATGGAACAATCTTTCATCAATCCGTTGAAAAAGCCAAAGGAGGAAATGGTAAAGCTGTGCTGGAAACCAATTCTCTCTGGAAGGGACCGGACAATACTACCTTATTGGAAGAAGAAACTTCCTTTAAATTTAGCGCAACGGAAGACATGCGCATTATTGACCGTACCACTAAATTGACTGCGGCCGTTGAGGAGGTGGATTTTACAGACAACAAAGAAGGAATGTTTGCCATCCGGGTAAGTCGTGAATTGGAACTACCCACAGACAAACCCACCGAGTTGGTAGATTCTCATGGCGTAAAAACCCGTGTGGAGAAAATGGACAATACTTATGTGAAGGGAGATTACAGGAGTTCGGAAGGCATAGAAGGTGGAGATGTATGGGGAACCAGAGGGCGCTGGATGAAACTTTCCAGTGAAATCAAAGGGGAGCCCGTTTCCCTGGTAATCATAGATCACCCAGACAATGCCGGCTATCCTACTTATTGGCATGCCAGAGATTATGGACTTTTCTCAGCAAACACTCTTGGGCAAAAAGCTTTGTCTGGTGGCGAAAATGAGTTGAATTTTAGTCTCGAAAATGGGGAAACAGCTACATTCAAATACAGGTTTGTGGTGGCCTCAGCAGATCTTTCCGATGCGGAAATCAATGAATTGGCTGATGAGTACGCCAAACAATAAATCAGCCCCAATTAAACATACCATTATGGATAACCATCAATCTAGAAGAGGTTTTCTCCAAAAAAGCATGGCCGCCGGATTGGGACTTGCTTTATGGAACCCAGCCCTTTCTTCCGCTTTTGCCCAAAATTCCAATATGCAGCTCGGTCTGGTCACCTACCAGTGGGGCAAGGACTGGGAATTGCCCGAACTAATAGCTAATTGTGAAGAAACCGGCCTGCTGGGAGTCGAACTGCGTACCGAACATGCCCATGGGGTAGAGACCAGCCTTTCTGCCAGGCAACGCAGGGAGGTAAAAAAGCGATTTGCCGATAGCCCTGTTACCTGTCTGGGCTATGGTTCGAATTTTGTCTACCACTATACCGATCAGGCAGAGGTTCGCCAAAATATAGAAGGTACCAAGGAATACCTTAAGTTATGCAAGGATATTGGTTCCACCGGAATAAAGGTAAAACCAAATGGTCTGCCAGAAGGAGTTCCAAAAGAAAAAACCATTGCGCAGATCGCTGCCTCCTTTAACGAAGTAGGCAAATATGCAAGCGACCTGGGCCAACTGGTTCGGGTGGAAGTACACGGAAAACTTACCCAGCAGCTGCCCAACATGAAGGCGATCTTTGATCAGGTAACCGAGGATAGCGTAAAAGTTTGCTGGAACTGTAATGACCAGGATTTGTTGCCACCGGGACTTGAGGCAAACTTTAACTCCGTCAAAAAATGGTTTGGAGATACAGTCCATATCCGTGAACTCAATGAAGGTGACTATCCTTACCAGGAGCTAATGAAGCTATTTACAGAAATGAATTATAAGGGTTGGATTTTACTGGAAGCGCGGACTTCTCCGGAAGACCGGATCGCAGCGATGAAAGAACAATTGCGTTTATTCAATGTCATGACAAGGGCTTAATCGTCGTTAAATGATACCTATTCATCACAAAAAGCCAACAGAAATTATTTTCCGTTGGCTTTTTGTGTGTATGGCCAAAATACCAATGCAGTTGTGAAAGTGAAAGGAAAAATACCCCAAATCAGGCAGATGCTTTGGCAAAATCCTCCACGGCCTTCCAAACCCTGAATACATTTTTATAGCAAAACTTCTCAATATCTTCCTTGCTGTATCCCCTTTTCAGCAGTTCGGCTATTAGATTGGGATACATGGATACATCTTTCAAACCTGTAGGGAGGGTATCACCCACACCGTCAAAATCCGAGCCGAAACCCAGGTGATCGATACCCACCAGGCCTACGATATGGTCAAAATGGTCCGCAACCCTTTGAACAGAGGGAAAAGGATTGTTTTCTGCTACATAAGCCGATATGTATTCCTGTGCTTCAGGATCATTCCTGCTAAGTTCATTCTCTGCCAACCAGTTGATGATATGCTCCCTGGCAGCGTCATTTCCCTCCCGAAAATCCTGATCGATAAAACTACCTCCAAAATTGATCATAATAACTCCATCATTCTCAGCAAGTTTTTTGATCATTTCATCTCCCATATTCCTTTCAAAACCAGGGGTAAAATGCCTGGCCGAAGAATGGGAAGCAATTACCGGCACCTGGCTAACTTCCATTACATCATAAAACGTATCGTCCGAAACGTGTGAAATATCAACCATGATACCTACCCGGTTCATTTCTTTTACTACCTCCACGCCAAATTCGCTCAGACCTCCGTGGGTATAGGTCGTGTCATAAGAAGAGTCACCAATTAAATTATCCTTTCCGTGGGTTAAGGTGATGTACCTGATACCCCTTTCATAAAAGTACCTTATGTTATCAAGATTATCCTCGATGGGAGCCCCATTTTCCATTCCCATAGGCAGGGATATCTTACCAGCTTCAAAATTCTCCTCGATTTCATCGGGTCCGTATGCCAGGCCGAATTTATCAGGCCAGGTAGTAGTCAGTCTCTCTGTCATTAAAATAAGGGAATCCGCCAGGGCTTTTGCCCCTCCCATTTCCTGATATCGGGAAGGGATATAGATGGACATGAAAGGTGCATCAAGCCCCCCTTCTTTGGATCTGGGAAAATCAAAATTACCTCCTTCAGTCCTTTCCGCAACGTTTAATATCTCCCGCTGCAAGGTAAAGCCCCCAACTTTCATTCTGTAGGGTAAATCCACATGACCATCTACCATGATCGTATTTTTTGCTAAATCTGTCGCTATTTCCATTAATTCTTCTTCTGAAAGCTGAGAATAATCCATGGATTCTTCTGTACCATTTCCACAAGAAATCGCCAAAAAAGCAAAACCAAGTAGTAAAATAACCGTAAAATGTTTCATTTTCTGTAATTTTTGTCGTTAGTAGTTGTGAATTAAATAAATCAAGAACCAAATATAATGATCTTTCGGATCATAACTACCGTACTAAAAACTCATTTTCTGGTGAAAATTACGCATTCCACAAAAAAAATAGCGAAATTTGATATTGAATCTAAAAACTACAACCATGAAGTCTTCAAAAACACCCTCAACGATTACAATATGGACGCTATCCCTGATACTTTCAATTTTTTGGAGTTGCGGACCTGCCAATTCCGATAAGGAAAGTGAAAATGAAATGGTCGAAGAAGAACTTTCCAGCTCCACCAGTCCAGGTTTGGACCTGCTGTGGGAAACCAGCCCTGACCTGACAACCAATGAGTCTGTTCATTATGAGGAAAGCGATGGACAGATTTATGTGGCCAATATAGAAGGTGGGCCTGACGAGAAAGATGGGGTTGGTTCTATTTCAAAACTCAATACGGAAGGAGAAATCCTGGAACGAGACTGGGTAAGCGGACTAAACGCGCCAAAAGGAATGGCTGTCAAAGGAGATTATTTGTATGTCACCGATATCGATCGCTTGCTTGAAATTGAACTGGCCACCGGTGAAACCAGCAATACCTACGAGATCGACGGGGCTGTTTTTCTGAACGATGCAGCAACCGATGGAGAAAAGGTGTATTTTTCAGACATGAGGACCAATAAGATCCATTACCTGGAAGATGGGGCCATTCATACATTTGCTGAAGAACAAAATAGCATCAATGGACTCCGTGTGGGAAATGGAAATACCCTGTATGGCTTGGATGCCGAAGGATTGAAACAATATGAACCGGACGGCAGTTTTCAGATCATTAATGCTGAAGTTACTGGTGGTGATGGATTAATAGTCCTTGATGAAAGCACCTTCATAGCCAGCAAATGGGGAGGGGAGGTCTTTCTTATCCAGGATGGAACCGCTACCAAAATACTTGATACCACAGAGGAGGAGTCAAATACAGCTGACATCGGGTTTATTCCAGGTGAGGATATCGTCCTGGTTCCGACTTTCTTTAAGAACAAAGTAGTGGCATACAAATTATCTTATTGAGAGAATTTTCGAATTTTATTATAATATTGAATGAATATTTCAATGCATTCGTTATAGGAGTATAGGATGTTAGGTGTCCTGATAAAAAATTATTATTTTAAATTTTAAGGACATTGTAGTTAATTTGCAGAAAGATGTAGTGTTTGGTGATAACAAACATATGGGCATCACAAAGCGAGAGCATAGTTTATGAATAAGTCAGAAAATATCAATTACGAATTGGAAAAGAATGCTGAAGTCATCAACCAAATAGATGACTTTGTGACGGAAACAGTAGGAACTACCCTTATGGATCCTGATGATTGCTGGCAGCCAACTGATTTTCTTCCGGACATGTCTCAGCCAGATGCATTGGATCAGGTTCGGTTGCTGCGTGAACGGGCTGCAGGTATTCCAGACACCCTCATCACCTCATTAGTGGGTAACATGATCACAGAAGAGGCATTGCCCAGCTACCAAACTTATTTCAATATGTTGGCTGGGGTAAATGATGAAGGATCTCTGACCAGTGAAAGGGGTTGGGTAAAATGGACCAAAGCCTGGACTGCAGAGGAAAACCGACATGGTGACCTGTTAAATAAATACCTGTACCTCTCCGGAAGGGCTGATATGAGGAAGGTAGAGCAAACCATTCATCGATTAATTTACAACGGGTTTGATCCCAGATCGGAGAAAGATCCCTACCAGGCGATCATTTATACGTCTTTTCAGGAAAGGGCGACCAAGATTTCACATGTCAACACCGGTAAGCTGGCCGATAAGGCAGGAGACACCGTATTAGGTAAAATATGCAAACAAATTGCCGGGGATGAAGCCAGGCATGAAAAGGCATACAAAAGTTTCATGTCTGAAATATTCAAGATAGATCCCAGTGGTGCCATGTTGGCTTTTGAGAAAATGATGCGGAAACAAATTGTTATGCCAGCGGTATTAATGGGAGAAGGAGGTAAAAACCCTACCATCTTTGACCAGTTTTCTGCCATTACCCAAAAAGTGGGGATTTATACCGGTTGGGATTATGCCCGAATCATTGACCATTTGGTGAAACTGTGGCAGGTGGAGACGGCAACGGGTTTAAATGATGTTGCCGCTAAAGCGCAAGAATATTTGGCTGGATTATCTGCCCGCTATTCCCGTCTGGCAGACAGAATGAAAACTCCTGATGAAATCAGCCTCGCATGGTTAAAATAAAAAAGGGCCAAAAAATAGAAATAAAATTGCCCTTTTAGAACTTTGCAAAATTAAAGCTTAAAAAGTTGCTTAATCACCCATAACAAAGGTAGGTGATGCACCAACTAAAAAAAATACCCCGTTCGGGGTATTTTTTTTACATTTTACGCTAAATGATTAATTGACAATCAGATACGATATCTATTATCCCGGATTCGTTCTATGATTCCCTAAAGAGCAGGACAAACGGTCATCAGGTACCCTCATTGGCTGGCTTTAAAGTAGGAAAGGGTTTATCAGCCTATATTAAAAGGGATTCTCCCAGCGTTCTGGTCCCAATAAACCCGTCTAAGAATAATAGCTTCCTTACGGATTGCAATTAGTTGGAACCTGGTTTTTTACGCTTTATTCTGAAGCAACTGGATGGATCAAAGCTAACCTGAGTTGAAAATAGCTGTATTTCTCGCCAAAATGTTCTTTTAAAGGTTTAAGCTTTTCTACCTGAAGGGATTCTCTTGCAGATTTTATTTCTTCAATAACTCTATCCGTCAACAAAGCAGTTACTTTTATCTTACCGGAAGCTGCCAGATCAATAATATGTCCTTCCACAGTGCTTATGGCAAAGCCTCTTTTTTGAGCAATCTGAGATACAGAAAGACCTTCTTTAAAATATTCCAGGGTTTCCAATACAGACGATGAGGTACCTTTATTTAAAGGCTTCTTTACGATTGGCTTCTTTTCCTTCACTATCCCGTTTTCACTCATGTGATTCCGAATCACCTGTAAAAAAGAATCCCCATATTTTTCCAGTTTTTGTTGACCCACCCCACTGATTTTTATCAATTCATAATCGGATTCCGGATAATAGCGGGTCATTTCCACCAAAGTGGCATCTGAAAAAATAATATAGGGGGGCACATCCTGCTTTCTGGCCAGACTTGATCTGAGAGACTTCAGGGCAGCAAGCAATGTTTCATCTATTTCAGTCTTCTGAATACCCTGGAAGAAATCATCCCCGTCCATAGACAACAGGAATTTTTGCTTCTTTTTTAGCTTTTCCCAGGCCTGAGGTGACAGACTTAAAACAGGCCTTAGGGGATCCTCCTGAATCAGGTACCCCTCGGTGACCAATTGGTGGCCTAGCATTTTCCAAAAATCCGCAGGTTTGTCTTTGCCGATCCCGTATACAGAAAGCTCCTTTTGTTTCTCAGTTACTTTGGTAGATTGTGAGCCCCGCAATACCATGATGACATGTCCCAAGCCAAACTTTTGTTCTAATCGAACCACTGCGGAAAGCAGCATTTGGGCATAGGTAGTCACATCTACTTTGCTTCCTTTTTGAAAGCAAATATCACAATTGCCACAATCTTCGGGATAGTCCTCTCCAAAGTATTGCAGTAAAAATTTCCTGCGGCACTTTTTGGTTTGACAAAAACGAACCATGGTATCCAATTTGGATTTCATGTTCCTTACATAATCCAGATTGTCCGAATTTGAAATCATTCGCCCCAGGGTAATGCTGTCTCCAAAACTATAAAAAAGCAAGGCTTCACTGGGGAGGCCATCCCTTCCTGCACGGCCCGTTTCCTGATAATAACTTTCGATATTCTGGGGCATATTGGTATGTACCACAAAACGGACATTGGATTTGTCTATCCCCATTCCAAAGGCAATGGTGGCGACAATTATCTTCACCTCATCTTTGATGAATTTTTCCTGATTTTCCTGTCTGGTGGCCCTCTCCAAGCCTGCGTGGTAGGGAAGAGCTGAAAAGCCATTCGCATTGAGCTTGTCTGCCGTGTCTTCTACTGATTTTCGGGACAAACAATAAACAATACCGGAATCATTGGGATGTATGCGGAGGAAATCTACCAGTTTGCCAAAGGCATCCGACCGCAAGGAAACCCTGTAGGTAATGTTTGGCCTGTCAAAGGATGAAATAAACCACTGGGGCTGATTCAGAAACAACCTTTTGGCAATGTCCTTTCTGGTATCCTTATCAGCGGTCGCCGTGAGCGCCAAAAAAGTAGTTTCCGGAAAAGATTTTCTTATTTCCCCTAAGCGCAGGTATTCCGGCCTGAAATCATGCCCCCATTGGGATACGCAGTGGGCTTCATCCACGGCTACCAGTGACAATTCGATTTTTTTAAGCATCTCCACCAGGGGATATGCACCGCCATAAAGTTTTTCCGGTGCCACATACAAAAGCTTAATCTGCCCCTTAAAAACCTGCTCCGAAATAAACCTTTGCTCACTGATATCCTGGGTAGAATTCAAAAAAGCCGCGGGAATTCCCAATTGATTCATGGCGTCTACCTGGTCCTTCATCAAGGCGATCAAAGGCGAAAGCACCAATGTCAGTCCGGGAAAAATCATGGCGGGAATCTGAAAGCATACGGATTTGCCAGCCCCGGTAGGCATCAGTGCAATGCAGTCTTTCTTTTCCAGCACAGATTGAATGATAGCTTCCTGGTTACCTCTGAATGAATGATAACCATAAAAATTTTTCAGTACTTCCAGTGGTTCCATGTAAGGTCTTGGTAAATTGAAAAATATCCAGAACATGAATTTACCACAAATTCAAAAAAATTCAAATATCCCCTTCCGGTAAAGAAAGTTTACTTCTTAAGGACTTTAAGGATTTGACTTTCACTTCCCCATCTTAAATGTATAAAATACAGTCCGGGAGCTAAGGAATTGAAACTGGCTGACAACTCGAGGTTAAGGCTTTCCAGATTTCTGTTTTTAAAGGAGACCACCTCTCCGAAGGGACCGAAAAGGATCATTTCAATGGGTTCACCACTGTATTTTTCCTGATTCAAAATGGATATTCTACCCTCCCCTCCCCTGTTGGGGTTGGGATAAATTCTCCATGTCAAATTTTCCTTACCCGTGCCGGGAATATCCAGGGCCAATACCTCTCCAATAAATTCAGTATCCCCACTTTGCCCTACCTGCAGCAGGCGGTAATAAATCCTGGTTTCAAAAAGCGGTAGCTGTTCATCCCAAAATTCATATTTGCGTATTTCAGTGGTACCACCCTCTCCAGGTATCCTATCGAGGGAATTAAAAAAGTCAGGGCTACCAACAGCCCTTTCTATGATAAAATGCCTGAAATCCTCTTCACTTGCCGTGCTCCAGCTTAGTTTGGCCTTCCTTTGAGCTGCATAATATTCAACTTGCTGATCCAGCAAGGATACGGGTAGAACACTGCAAGGAAAGAATTTGCCTTCATCAATTTCCTGGGCTTTTCCGCCCTCGGTTGGAGTAGGAAATTCTCCACAAACATATATTTTGGAATTATCATCTGCAATAATGGTGGCACTGCCATCCACCAGTACATCTCTCCCCACATATACTTCACTTGTACCTCCTATGCTGATCTTGGTATCTCCCCTGATATCTATGTCGTTGTCAATATATACCTGTGAATTTCCAAACGTATTGAATTGATGCAACCTTCCCCCAGTTACCAATAAACTTTCGGTTCGGAAAAAACCAGCCGCATTGATCACAGAGGAATTCCCTGAGTATTCAGTTGGCCCCTCACTGGTAATTGCCCCTCCCTCCAAAACATTCAGAACAGCCCTGTTTTCAATTACGATGGTGGCCACTGTCAGCATCCCCGAGCCGTCACCTCCTAAATTAAGAACTGTTGGGTCATTTGTTCCTCCCTGCGAAATAATTAAGGCCTCAGAAACACGCATCTCGGAATTTCCTTCTAAAAGAAAATCGATGATTTCTTGACCTTCAATGGTCAAATTGCCATCAATGGTGAGTTCAGCATCTGCCCCCAACTGCAATGAAGTAAGAGTACCTCCCAATTCGACATCTCCATCAATTGCCAAATTATGGTTGATGATAACATGTACCTCACATCCTGAAGGAGCAAAGGGAGGCCAGTCCCCGTTTTCAGTACAATTTGCCGGCACATCTAGCAGTGTTTTGTTCCAACAATTCCCATCCTCCCAGGTACCAGAACAGTCTACAGCCAAAGGGGTATATTCATATACCTGAGCGTTGGATCGCTTGAGGGGCAATGCAAGACACAGCAAGAGCAAAAGAGTGGCGAGGTAACCGGGCATGAATATCAACAGAGCGGGTTGTTTGAAATACAATTTTATGCATTACGTAACCCACGAAAGTAAGTGATATTTCCAGCTTTTGCAACGAAATCATGATATTAAATACATTTTTATTTAATTAAATTACGTTTTTATATATTTAAAATTGAATTAAGTTTTATTTTGATCGGAAGCTTATCATTGAACGTACACCAAAAATCCTGAAATTGCCTGTCAATCAATGCTTTTTGCTAGAAATGCTGAAGCTTACAACCTGACGACCTTGATACGATAAACTTCTTCTTCAAAGGCCAATTCCAGTACACAAACTCCTTTTACTGCCTCCCTGATTCTACTTTGTAACCATTGATCCAACTCCATCCCTACTTCACCCTCAAAAGTAGCCTCGCTTGTGGTTTGCAGAAATCTGGCCTTCACTGTGCCTGAAACTGAACCGCTTAACAGTTTAACCTTTAAGGATGTCCCATCAGATGGGTTTGGATAAGCCGACCATTCAATTTTCTCAGCAGTCTCTCTATGTACCCTGCTGCCTACTACATCACTGACAGTGGAATTTCCATTAAAATCAACCTGCCTAATCCTGTAATAAACCATCCCGGAAAACAAGATTTGCTGGTTGTCCTCGAAAGTATACCGGGTTTCAGCATTGGTCCAGCCAGCTGCTGTGACTTCACCGATTTTTTCAAATGAATCAATTCCCCCAAGCGATCTTTCGATTTCATAATGACTGTTTGCTTCTTCCTTTGAGGTTTTCCACTCCAACTTGATGATTTCATCTTCTGCCAAAAAAAGTTCAAATGATTTCCAGACTACAGGTAAGGCAAAGCATCCCTGCCCGTAAAAGGAATTGTTTTTCAAATTTACATGAGAGGAATTAGCCTTGGTCGAATTGGGATAATCACATAAGTAAATGGATCCATTATTTTTTCCGTTAATCCTTGCTCCGTTTGAGGCATTAAGCTTTCCGCCTACGGAAATATCCGTGTTATTTGAAACATTGATGGTGCCGTTGGTCATGATCACATCATTTTGGATGATACCGCTGGCAAAGTTGCTGAGTTCAATTGTAGCCCCACCACTCATGGTTAGGTTTTCCTCAAAGGTAAATCCGGAATTATTTTCGGCAGAAATACCCCCACCATTGGTCATGCTCACGTCACCCGAAAACAATCCTGAAGCCGTATTTTTAAAGTTTATTTGCCCACTTTGTCCTGTAGAACTTGTGCCATTTACCTGTATCCTGCTACTTCCGAGCATGTTCAATGTCCCGTTTTGGATCAATAAATCCCCGCTGACATTAAATTTTCCGGAGTTTGATGAGGCATTAATGGTGCCTCCGGAGGTAAAAGTAAGGTCATTTGTTTCAAAATCACCTTCCAGATTCAAGGTGGCTTTGCTTTTTAATATGGTCTCATCCTTCACTATCAAAGTCCCCCCTTCAGCGATGGTAATCTTGGGTTGGTTATCGCCAACGATCAACCTGTCTACTATTAATCTGGCGTTTTTGGGGACAATGATTTCAACTCCCCGGTTAATATCAAAACTACCATTTACCCTTAATTCCGCCCCTTCTTCCAATTCAATTATAGGCAAGGACCCACCACCATTAATGGTCAGGTCGCCTTCAAACAACAAACTTCCACCTGCAGTAATCCTGATACCAGAAAACATCCCGCTTCCGAACCCAGATGCATTGCCATTGTATACCACATCATGACCAATAACCACATTTACCACGCAACCCCAATTCTTAGAAATTGGCGGCTGGCCCTGACTGATGTTGTCATACTGCCCACAATTGGTATTGTTTGTCCAGGTCTGATTATCCTTCCAGGCACCATCTTTACTACTGGTGAAATCCTGTCCGGAAAGGAAATGCACATTGATGAAGAACATCAATAAGAAAAGTACCGAAACACGCTCGGAGGAAAATTGAAATACTGAATCAAAAATGGCTGTCATTGCTGTCTTATTAAGTTAACAGCATAAAATTATCAGGTTAACTACAGCCTAAGGAAATTAATCGTCCAATCAGTGGATTACTCCGGCAGGAAGGGTGAAAATGAAGGTAAAAAAAATTTTTGATATTCACTATTTTGTATTTC
Source organism: Cyclobacterium plantarum (assembly GCF_011290685.1). Lineage (GTDB taxonomy): Bacteria > Bacteroidota > Bacteroidia > Cytophagales > Cyclobacteriaceae > Cyclobacterium > Cyclobacterium plantarum. The sequence goes on along the minus strand of NZ_JAANYN010000001.1, from coordinate 13,494 downwards.
AAATATATTTTTTTGCTATCAAAAAATAAAAAAACCCGGTTTCCCGGGTTTTTTTATTCTAGATTGAGGAGATATTACTATCCATTCATACTGATCAAAAATTCAGCATTGTCTCTGGTTCCTTTCATTCTTTGCAGTAAGAACTCCATGGCTTCCTGAGAAGTCATGTCAGACATAATTTTCCGTAGGATCCAAATCCGCTGCATTTCCTCTTTGTCCATGAGCAAGTCCTCTCTTCTGGTACCAGATCCTGGAACATCGATAGCAGGATATATCCTCCTGTTGGATAACTTTCTGTCCAGGGATAGCTCCATGTTTCCTGTGCCCTTGAATTCTTCAAAAATTACTTCATCCATTTTTGACCCGGTTTCTACAAGGGCGGTGGCAATGATAGTAAGAGAGCCTCCGTTTTCTACATTCCTTGCTGCGCCAAAGAAACGCTTTGGTTTGTGCAGTGCGTTGGCATCCACCCCCCCTGATAATATTTTACCTGAAGAAGGTACCACTGTATTGTAGGCTCTGGCCAAACGGGTAATGGAGTCCAGCAAAATGACCACATCGTGCCCACACTCTACCATTCTTTTTGCTTTTTCCAAAACCAAAGCCGCTACCTTTACATGCCTTTCGGCTTGCTCATCAAAAGTAGAAGATATCACTTCAGCTTTAACCGACCGGGCCATATCCGTTACCTCCTCGGGCCGCTCATCGATTAGTAGGATCATGAGGTGTACTTCCGGGTGGTTTTCGGCAATGGCATTGGCTATTTTTTGCAACAACACGGTTTTACCGGTCTTAGGTTGAGCTACTATCATCCCTCTTTGCCCTTTTCCTATTGGGGCAAACAGATCAACAATTCTGGTGGAATAATTATCAGCTTTGGTAGTCAGGCTAAACCTTTCTTCTGGAAATAATGGTGTGAGGTATTCGAAAGGGATCCTGTCCCTGATCTCATCCGTGGTCTTGCCATTTACAGTACCTACTTTCAAGAGGGCAAAGTATTTTTCACCTTCTTTGGGTGGTCGGATCTGGCCCTGGATATTGTCTCCTGTTTTAAGCCCAAAAAGTTTGATTTGGGAAGGCGAAACATAAATATCATCAGGAGAGGCCAGGTAGTTATAGTCCAAAGACCTTAAAAATCCATAACCATCCGACATGATCTCAAGCACTCCGGAATTTTCTATTATCCCGTCAAAATCCTTTATGGTAACAGATGGCTTCCTTTTGGGTGTATATTGCTGCTCCTGATTAGGCTGCTCATCTGAATCTCTGCTGGCATTCCTTTTTTTAGAAAAATCGGGTTCGTTGGAGGGGGAAGTATGCGCTTCGTTTCCTGATTTGATTTCATCCAAATCTACCACCGCCCTGCGCCTCGGCCTGAAACTCCTTCCTTTTTCATCCTCACCCTTATTAGAGGCCTTGTTTCCGCTTTCTTCAACCTTCCTGTTATCATCTTGCTTTTTATTCTCCTCGGCCTTCTTGTTACTTTGTTTGTTTTTTGGCTTCTTATCCTGGCCTTCGTTCTTTCTTGGAAGGGGTTTGGGAGATTTTTCGGCAGGTTTTTCCTCCTTCTCTTTTTCTACTTTGGAATCTTCTTTAGGTAGTTCGGTCACATTTTGCCGCTTAAATTTGGGCTTTTCCTCCATAGAAGCAGAACTTTCGGTTTTCTCTCCAGACCCTTCCTGATCTCCTACCTCCGCTTCTACTTTGGAAGGTTTCTTTTTAGGAAGAGACTTTTCCGGTGTGATGGCCTGTTGGTCCAAAATGGCATAAACCAAATCCTCCTTTTTTAAAGATTTAAAATTCTTAACCCCCAACTCCTCGGCTATCTCTTTTAGTTCAGACAATAGTCTGATTCTTAATTCTTCTATGTTATACATAAAAAACGTGTGAATGTAATTCTAGACTGTGTAAATGATGAAATGGTATGTATCTTGATTGGTATAAAAAGGTATACAGACAATACGGAAATCCCCAGGATGGTGATTTTCTGCTTCTTTGATAGTACAATATTACATCAAACGCTAATAATACGCAAATTTTTATGAAATTGTTATTAAAATAGTGAAATTCAGGCATGCCAACTTAATTACTAAATGAATTTTAATCCCTTTTCGTATAGCTGTATTTTACCTTTATTAATCCTGGACATTGTATGACACCCTATCGGCTCCACCCTATACAGTTAATCGCTTATAGCTTTCTTTCGATTGCCCTTTTTCTTTGGCTAATGCAGGTTGGGGCTTTTATCCTGGTACCGCTGATCTGGGGAGTTTTTTTCGCTTTTGCCCTATACCCTATCAGCAATTGGCTGGAAAACAATAGATTCCCAAGAGGACTGGCCATTGCCAGCAGCCTTGTTCTGGTCAGTATTATCGGTGCCGCCATCTTCTACCTGCTGATCAATCAAATGATCCTTTTGATTGCTGATATACCTGAAATCGGAACAAAATTGAACGAAAAATTGATGGATTTTTGGCAACAAATTGAAACCAATTTGGGCATCACTGTTTTTAATGATTCGGAAAAAACACCTTCTCTGGATTGGCTGCCCCTGGGCAACCTGAACAATACCATTTTCAGTACCGGAAAATCACTTACCCTGATCGGGATTATTCCCTTATTCGTGTTTCTATTACTCTACTACAAAGATTTTTTTATCGAGTTTCTGCTGAAGGCTTCCTCCAGGCAAAACGAGGCCATCCTTAAATGGGTATCTGATTCAGGACAAGTTATTCATGCCTACCTGATCGGAATGGTGAAAGTCACTTTCCTCGTGGCCGTCATGGCAGGCATATATTTTCACTTCATTGGCATCAAATATTACCTGCTCTTTGCGCTATTTATTGCCATCATGAACCTTATACCTTATATAGGAGTAATCATCAGTTCAATACTTGTGATATTTTATGTTTTTCTAACCTCAGATTCATTCCTTTTACCCATTTTAACCTTAGTCGTACTTTGGGGCATACAATTGTTGGAAAACAACCTGATAACGCCATTGGTGGTGGGTTCAAAAGTAAAGGTTAATGTATTGGCGGTGGTATTGGCCATTTTAATCGGGGGGGGTATCTGGGGCATTTCCGGAATGATTCTATTTATTCCTTTGATAGGAATACTAAAAATAACTTTTGATAGAATACCGGAACTACAGCCATATGGATACCTGCTTGGAGATAAATTTCCGGTTTTGGAAAAAAATGAAAACTTTATCCGACTATTGAGAAAAAAATGGTCGAAAAAATAAAATGTGCGCACGAAAGGATTCGAACCTTCACACCCGAAGGCGCTGCCACCTGAAGACAGTGCGTCTACCAATTTCGCCACGTGCGCATTTGAATGCAAAAATGAGAAATAAAATCTTTCTCAGCAAAGAAAAAGCCATTTATTCATCTCAAACCCCGATATTAATTTCTTCTTAGGAGAGCATTTCAAAGCAACACTTTCATTTACAATGCTTTCCTAACTGATAGGTTAAGACCTGTCCGGTGGATATTTTTTTGGCAAGTACGCAAAGTTTTGCCTGTATCCAGCATTATTCTATTTAAGCGGGTTTTAATGCTGAAAAAATCACCTTTTCACCCATTCTTCATCAATGAAAACTGCCTTTTCACCTGGTCTGTTGTTAAAGCTCGAATGAAGGGAAGAGTGAAAGTGGATTTTTAGACAGGCCAAGGCACAAAATACGCGCATAGCCACGACTAGCTTAGGCTATATAAAGGACTGAAATGGCTCTAAAGAGGCACCGAATTACTGCTGGGTTTTGACCTGAAAGAACAGGCAGGCCATGTAAGCTTACCTTTCGAAGGGTAATTGATCAAAAAACCGCTTCTCAACTTTAAAAATCGTTCCATGCCGGCTATCTGGGGGAAAGCTGATTCGATCAGATATATCCGTCCAGTTTTGAAGGTCTGAAGACATAACCGCACCCATCTTTTTTTCCATATATTTATCAAAATAGACCACCCAGTAATCCCCAACTTTGGCAACTGTGGGTCCCTCTGCCCAATAAGAACCGGTAATGGGCGAACCTGCAGCTCCATAGGGCCCATCCGGTTTTTCAGCCCTGGCAATCCGGATATTTTTCCGGGGTGGCTCTTTGGTCTCATCCTTCACAAAAAGCAGGTATTCACCTGCGATTTTCTGAATAGTTCCATCAATTACATTAAAACCAGGCTCATAAAATAATTTGGTGTCGGAAAATTCCTTGAAATCTTTGGTGGTAACATAGTATTGCCTGTGATTATACCCATCATCTTCCTGAGATTGTGTTTCAGGATAAAGCCCCCGGATGGTCGTGGACCAGTAAATGATGAAAATCTCTTCATCCTTATCATAAAACACCTCAGGAGCCCAGGTATTTCTGGCACCTTCCTCATGCTCCATTACTGGTATAAATTCCTGCGCTGACCAGTTTACCAAATCATCTGAAAAAGCATATCCCAAACCTTTTTCATTCCAACTTACTGTCCAAACCATATGAAAGCGTCCGTCTTCGTCTTGGATGATACATGGATCCCGCATCAGTTTATCGCCTCCTGCAGTAGGTGTAAGTATCGGCTCTCCCTCTTCCAATGCCTTAAAATGGTAGCCATCGACGGAATAGGCCAGGTGAAGACCGTCCTCCCCATTGCCGGTAAAATAGGAAAAAAGGTATACTTCCTCCTTTGCCTGATACGCAGTAGATGAACAGCCAAAAAAGGAACCCAAACATCCCAGAATCATCAAGCAGGGGAAGATACTTTTTTTACAGACCATTATATTCTATTTGATAATTTTTAGGAAAGCAAGGATCAAATATAACAAATAATTGATACCTATTCTGAAGCAGGTATCAGTTTCAGTCAACTCTTGGACAGGATTCCACCTATACGCTGAAAATTAAAATTAATCAGCTTTATTTCCCTTTAATAAAATATCCATCGCATTAAGTGGGTGATGTCGACACAATATCTCTATAAGCAGGATAGTACAGGATAGAATATTTTAAATTAATTGTGTAATTTATCTTAATTATATGAGAAATATTTAAATCATATAATCTTTTACTTATTTAATTAATTAATCAATAAACCTTAAAATTATGCAAAAAGTTTTCCTAAAAAAAATCAAATACAGCTTGGCTGTATTTGGTCTGTCCCTGCTAATTCTCAGCGGGCAGACAATGGCTCAAGGAGACAGGACGATCTCCGGAGTAGTCAAATCACAAGAAGATCAGGAACTTATACCCGGTGTATCGGTATTGGTCAAGGGTACCACCAGAGGGACGGTAACGGATATTGATGGTGAATTTAGTTTGGAAGTATCCAATGGTGAAATCTTAGTAACCAGCTTCATAGGCTATGAAACTAAAGAAGTTACCATTCAGGAGGGGATGAACAATTTGGAAATCCTGCTCAACTCGTCCTTTTCCGACCTTTCGGAAGTAGTGGTGGTCGGGTATGGTACCCAGAAAAAATCAGACCTTACCGGAGCTGTGGGTTCTGTAAGCAGCGAAGCCTTGCAGGAAAGGCCTTCTGCTTCATTGAACCAAGCCCTGTCGGGTAGGATTCAGGGCGTAAATGTTACCGTAAACTCCGGCCGGCCAGGAGGAAGGGCCAATATCAGAATCCGGGGAAATACATCGGTTAGTATTGCCAATGACCCCTTGTATGTGATCGATGGGGTGATTATACATGCGGCAGGTTTGGCCAATGGAAGCACACCGATAGATTACATCAACCCAAATGACATCGCTTCGGTAGAAGTCTTAAAAGATGCCTCTGCCACTGCGATTTATGGTGCAAGAGGCGCCAATGGCGTGATTTTGGTCACTACAAAAAGGGGTAGTAACTCCGGGGGAATGATCACATTTGATACGGATGTCAGTGTAGGCGTATTACCTAAAAAGATCCCTTTGTTAAATTCAGAAGAGTTTTTAATGGTAGAAGATATTGCCTACCAAAATGCCCAAAAATACGATCCAAACGGTTGGGCAAACGGAATTTATCGGGACCCCCAACTTAAAAGGACCAACCCCTTGTTATTTGATGCCAATGGAAACCCACTTCATGATACTGATTGGCAGGACGAATCATTTCGCCAGGCGGTAACCCAAAATTACCAATTGGGATTGACAGGAGGTAACGAAAAGGACTCCTACGGTATCTATGTGAATCATAGAAATGAAGAGGGTTTGATGCGGGGCTCTTACCTTAAAAGATATGCAGGCAGATTTGTATTCGACAGCCAGATCAAGGATTGGGTTAAAATAGGTGGAACTTTAAGCTATACGGACCAGAAAGAAAGTCAGGTAGATCCCTTGGGAGCCGGGGGAATCATTGCCATGCGGCAAGTGCTGGAAGCCCTTCCCATCATCCCGGTGAAGTATGCCGATGGCAGCTGGGCAGGCAATGAAGATTATCCAGGCATGGAAGGTGGCAACAACCCACTTCATGTGGTGGAAGACCGGGTGTATATGGTCAATACCCAGACCATGTTAGGAAATTTATATGCCAACTTTAGCCTGGCTGAAGGATTGGAATTGCGCTCCGTTCTGGCCACCAATATTATCAACCAAAGGGTAGATTATTATGGCGGACGGATGTTGAATTATATCGCCAGAAACCAGGGGGGAGATGCCTCAGTCATGAATGACAGGCTAAACTCCTGGCAATTTGAGAATTACCTGACCTATAACAAAGCCATTGACGAAAACCAGTCTATCAATGCATTACTGGGTTTGTCCTGGCAGCATGTCGATAGGTTTAACAGTACGGCAAGGTCCCAGAATTTTCAGGACGATTATTTTAAATTCAACAACCTGGGTGCAGGTGCCAATGTATTTCAAACCCTTTCCGGAACATCCGCATATGGCTTGAATTCCTATTTTGGACGATTCAACTACAACCTGAAAGAAAAATACCTGCTTACATTTACCGGAAGAATTGACGGCTCCTCAAAATTTGGTGAAGCCAACCGATATGCCGTTTTCCCTTCGGCCGCACTGGCGTGGAGGGTATCTGAGGAGGACTTTCTTAAGGATAGCCGAACCGTTTCCAATTTAAAATTAAGGGCCAGTTATGGTGTAACCGGCAACTCTGAAATTGCTGCCTACCAGGCTTTGGCCGGCATGGGTAATTATACGGTTATTTTCAACAATTCAAGGTCTATAGGATTGGGCATCAACAGGCTGGCCAACCCCGATCTGAGGTGGGAAAAAACCTTCCAGACGGATGTGGGCCTGGAATTGGGTTTATTCAATAACCGGTTGACATTTGAACTTGATCTCTATAGAAAACTCACGGAAGACATGTTGCTCAATGCACCAGTCCCTTCCAGTAGTGGCTACACCCAGGTGACCCGAAATATAGGCAGCATGGAAAACAAAGGAGTTGAATTTGCATTGAACTCTGTAAACATGGTCAATAAAGACTTCAAATGGGATACCCACTTCAATATTTCCATCAACCGAAACAAGGTGTTGGAACTGACCGGTGGAGCAGATATCTTTTCCGGGTCTACCATTATCAGGGAAGGTGAGCCTGTAGGTTCTTTCTTTGGCTTTGTCCACCTGGGAACCTGGGATACGGATGAGGCAGATCTGGCCGCCCAATACCTGAAACTACCCGGAGACATCAAATATGAAGATGTAAACGGTGACGGTGCCATCAATGACAACGACCGGGTCATCATCGGACAGGGTATTCCCAAAGGATTCGGAACCTTGATGAATACTTTCCAATACAAGAACTTCGAGCTGATGGTCGACCTTCAATTTATGTATGGAAACAATGTACTGTGGAGAAGCAAGCATTCGGCCGAAGACAGGCAGGGCATCGCCAATAGTTTCCGTACCGTATTGAATGCCTGGACCCCGGACAACCAAAACACCAATATTGCCCAACTGAGGCCCTTAACGGCCGGGTACAATACCTTTAATGATTCGGACAGGGCACAGGAAGGCTCATTTTTGAGAGGACGAAATTTACTATTTGCTTATACTTTCGAGCCCGGACTGATCCAAAGGATCAAATTGAATCGATTGAGGGCCTTTGTTTCTGTTCAGAACTTCTTCCTGAACACCAAATTCCAGGGGTATGACCCTGAAGTGTCCACCTCAGGATCTCCATTTGACCAGGGGGTAGATTTATATGCGTACCCCAAGCCAAGGGTTTTTATGCTGGGAGTAAACATTGCCCTTTAATCAGTAAATCTTAGAAAAAATGAACAACATGAAAAAACATATCATAAAATTAAGCCGTGTGTTGGTCATCGGATTACTGATGACCACTGCCTGGGGATGTAATGAATTTCTGGAAGAAACAGACAAGTCCAACTTCACCCTGGAAAACTATTTTACCAGGCCCGAACACGCCACCAGTGTGGTAAATTCCATATATGAAAGCTTACAGCCTGTCATGTCAAGTGGTTTTGGTGGTGGCCCCTGGATGATGCTGGAATTTGCTACCGGTCTGGCCAATACAGAGTTGGGTCAGGCCCAAAACAGTCTTTTTGTCCGGAACCTGATCAACAATTCAGATAACGGATATGGACAAACCTACTGGACCAGTTCTTACAGGGGTATTGCCAATGCCAACCTGGCCATTGAAAAAATACCTGAAATAGAAATGGACAATACGGCACAAACCCGCTTACTGGGGGAAGCACGCTTTTTCAGGGCCTTTTACTATTTTAACCTGATAAGGATATTCGGAAATATTCCCTTGATCACTTCCTCGATTGATTTGACAAGCCCGGAGCTGTATCCGGACCCTGCATCCACCGAGGCGGTTTACAATCAGATTGTGGCAGACCTTGAGGTAGCTGAGAACTCAGGACTTCCCTGGAGAGATGCAAGTGGAAGGGTATCCATGGGAGCCGTGAAATCACTCATGTCCGATGTTTACCTGACTATGGCCGGCTACCCCCTACAGGGAGGCAGCCAGTATTATCAACTTGCAGCCGAAAAAGCAAATGATGTCATCCAATCGGGTGTTTTTGAATTGTTTGACTCCTACGAACAACTCCATTCTGTGGAAGACAAAAACCTTGGGGAACATATTTTCATGATCCAATATGCCGCCTTTACGGTTCCTTCATCCTGGCAGGTCTCCATCATCCCCTACAACAGAGGAATCTCTGCCTACAGCGCAGAAACAGGTGGTATTTTCGCTAACCAGGAATTTGTGGAGTCCTTTGAACCAGGGGACAAAAGAGCGGAGGAAAAGGAATTTTTCTATACAGAGTACAGCCTGGAATCCGATAGAAGCACCACCATGGAATTGGGAGACTACTATATATGGAAACATTTTGACGAAGTAGCCCAGCTCAGTACTACCAGCAGTGGTATGAACTGGCCTGTTTACAGGTATGCAGAAATACTTCTCAACTATGCCGAAGCTGTCAATGAGGTGAACGGCCCTACAGAGGAAGCTTATGAGGCAGTAAATCTGATCAGAAGAAGGGCCAATCTTCCTGACCTGGAAAACTTAAGTCAGCAGGATTTCAGAGAAGCCGTCTGGAGGGAGAAATGGGTGGAACTTTGTTTTGAAAATAAAACATGGTACGATATGGTTAGGTTGAGGAAGGCATTTAATGTCAATACCCGGGAGTTTGAAGACTATGTTGGCCATGAGTTTTCCTATGGACCCACACTCAAAGAAAGGGAACTCTTATTCCCCATTCCCACCGCAGAAATTAGAAACAATGATAAACTAAGTCAAAATCCCGGTTACTGATCGGGATAAGCATAACATTTGTTAATAGAAGGGGTTGAACCGGGTTATGGATACCGGTTTGCCCCTTTTATCCATTTTTTGTAACATCGGCAACCATTCCTTAAGGATAGTTCAAAACAATTTGCTTAAATTCAATTCGAATAAAAAAAATCCCCTATGACAACACCCTATTATTGTTCCAAATTAAGGACTTTACCCAACCTGCTACTTGTCTTCGTTTTTGCTTTGAGCTATACACTGGCCGAAGCCCAGGAAGAAAAATTAATGTTGCATTTTGAAGGACAAGATGGCCCCGGAAAAGGCAAAAAAATAGTCCTTATCAGTGGAGATGATGAATACAGATCCGAAGAGGGCCTTCCCATGCTGGCCAAGATCCTATCGACCCACCATGGATTTTCAACTACGGTATTGTTCCCCATTAACCCTGAAAACCAGGAGGTGGTACCTAACCACAACAGCAATATCCCTGGTATGGAAGCCCTTGAAGATGCCGATCTGGCCATCATTCTTCTTCGTTTCAGAGAATTGCCGGACGAGCAAATGAAATATTTTGATGATTACCTCAGGGCCGGCAAGCCATTGATCGCCTTGCGGACTTCTACTCATGCTTTTAATTACAGCAAGGATAGCCAAAGCCCTTATGCCAAATACCATTGGCAGAGTAAGGTGCCTGGCTGGGAAAAAGGTTTTGGCAGGAAAATCCTGGGGGAAACCTGGGTGGCCCACCATGGTAACCACGGCAAAGAGGGTACCCGGGCCATGATGGACGGGCTTCAGGTTGCGAACAAAAACCCGATTTTGAACGGAGTTACTGATATCTGGGCTGCCTCTGATGTCTATACAGTTACCCATCTCGGAGATGATGCCACCGTACTCATACACGGTGCCTCCACTTCCGGAATGAATCCTGATGCCCCTATTAACTGGGAAAAATCCCTGATGCCGGTTGCCTGGACCAAATCCTATAACTTAGAAGGCGGTAAAAAAGGAAGGGTCTTTGCGAGCACCATGGGGGCTTCGGTAGACTTAATGAGCGAGGATTTGCGCCGATTGATCATCAATGCCGCCTATTGGGGTCTGGATATGGAACCTTTGATTCCCGAAGAAGCGGTGGTGGAGATAGTAGGTAACTACCAACCTACCATGTTTGGTTTTGATAATTTCCGAAAAGGGATGAAAGTAACAGATTTTGAATAAATATCTGGATTTGACAATCAGTTTAAACCCACAATTAATAAAAAATGAATAAAATAGGATTTAACGTCCTGGCATGGTCTGCCGTGGTTTCGGACGATTTAAAACCCATCATCGAACGTTTAAAAACCATCGGATATGACGGTGTGGAATTCTTTGTAGGCTCTCCGGATGACAAGGCCTACCAGGAGATAGGTGCATTTACTGCAAAAACCGGTCTGGAAACCACCACTGTGTTTGTTTTGGGTCCTGATGAAAACCCCATCGACCCCGATGCCAAAATCAGGGCAAAGGCATTGGACAAAATCAAGTGGACCATTGACCGATCCCATGATTTGGGAGCCAAAGTTATTTGCGGTCCTTTTCACTCGGCCTTTTCCACTTTTGCCCAAAGATCGCCTACGGAAGACGAATATAACTGGAGTGCAGAAGTTTTGAATCAGGCAGGGGATTATGCCGGCCAGGCAGGCATTACCCTTACCCCGGAAGCCCTGAACCGGTTCGAATGTTACCTGTGTAACACCATGGACCAACTCCTCCACCTGGTCAAAAAAGTATCTCACCCCAATGTGAAGGCCATGTTTGATACCCATCATGCCAATATCGAAGAAAAAAAGCTGGGAGATGCCCTTAGAAAAGTATCCCCATACCTGGGCCATGTCCATATCAGCGAAAACGACAGGGGCACCCCAGGTTCCGGGCATATCCCCTGGGATGACACCTTCGCCACACTGGCAGAAATTAACTTCAAAGGATGGCTGACCATCGAAGGTTTTACCCGAAATGACCCTGATTTTGCCAATTCCATCGGGGTTTGGAGGGAATTTTCCCAACCCTGGGAAATGGCCGAAAACGGATACAAATTCATTAGAGAAATGGGCGCAAAACACGGTCTTTGATCCATTCATTTTCTAAAAAAATTCAAAACAAAACTTAAAAACATTTCATGGATAATTTACCCTTTCGCTTTGGTGCAGAAGTATACACCTGGTTTATGAGTAACAACGGGGAAACCTATAAAGGCCAATTGGGTCACATGATAGAGGTCATCTCCAAAGCCGGATTTAAAGGCATTCAGCCCATCTTTACCTGGATGGGGCCCCTGGCAGATGCAGATCTGTTGGAGAAAAAACTTAAAGAGGAAAACATTGATCTGGCGGCAGTTGCCCTGGCACTGGACTGGAATGGCAGCAAGGAAACGGATGAGGAAAAAAGAATTGCGGATGAAGCGATAAAATTGCTGGGAAGATTCCCTGGTTCTGTATTATGTACCGTTCAGATCCCTACAGGAAGGCACGACCTTACCCAAAGGAGAAAAAATCTGATTGATATTGTCAATACCGTATCAGCCAGAGCCACAGATAAGGGAGTAGTAAGCAGCTTCCATCCAAATTCCCCGCATAGTTCTATTACCAGAACAGCTGAAGATTACCAGGTGATACTGGAAGGACTTGATCCCAAGGTAACCGGTTGGTGTCCGGATGTAGGCCATATCATCAATGGGGGAATGGATCCCCTTGAAAAAATGAAAACTTACCGCTCCCTTATCAATCATGTCCACTATAAGGACTGGGACGGAAATCCGGAATTTACGCTTATGGGAAATGGTAAGGTAGATTTTACCAGTATCACCCAATGGCTCAAAGACGAAAAGTTCGATGGTTGGATCATCTGTGAAGATGAAGGACAGGAGGCTCTGGAGGATCCAGATTTTGTCACCCTGCATGATGGCAAATGGGTATACGAATCACTCATTCCAAAACTTAAATAAGCCATGCCAACCATCCAAAGCAATGGAATAAATCTTTATTATGAAGAAAGAGGTGAAGGGGAACCCTTACTTCTGATCATGGGCATTACCGCTCCGGGAGCTGTTTGGGAAAAACATGTCGCTCACTGGCAACAATCCTTCCGCTGCATTCTGGTGGACAATAGGGGGGTGGGATCTTCTGATAAACCACCTGGTCCCTATAGTTCTGCCCAAATGGCAGATGATTGTGCAGGCCTGCTCCAACATTTGGGCATAACCAGGGCACGGGTAGCCGGTGTCTCTATGGGAAGTATTATTGCCCAACAACTGGCCATTCGCCACCCGGATAAGGTAAGGTCAATGGTGCTCATGTGCCCATGGGCAAGGTGCGATAACACGGCAAAAGATATTTTCAGGCATATGGTGGATTGTAAGGCCAGGTTAAGGCCAGAGGAATTTACCGTTTATGTGCAGCTGTTGATTTTTTCGAAAAGCTCCTTTGATGATCCGGAAAACTACAATGGAATGTTAGCAGACAGGGAAAATGCAGCCCTAGACCCTAATCCTCAGCCCCTGATAGGGCTGGAAGGACAGGCGGAAGCATGCATCCACCATGACGTATTGGAACAACTTTCCAGTATAAACCAAGCAGTCCTAGTCGTTGGTGGGGAAAAAGATGCCTTTACACCGACATGGATGACCAAAGAAGTAGCGGCCGCCATTCCCCATTCCCAACTGCACATTTACCCCAATAGTGGGCATGCCTTTCATTGGGAAAATCTGGATGATTTTAACCAAAGGGTAAACCAATGGTTGATTGAAAATTAATGA
>NZ_JAANYN010000019.1 GCF_011290685.1 Cyclobacterium plantarum | reverse complement strand
CTTTTTTTTGCCTTTTTTAACTGCCCTGTATATCCAATCTTCCGGATTGAAGTTTGCCTTTAATGGTTGTTTCGGCGCCATGATCGATGATCAGATCCTCACTACTGGATCGATCTCCTATACTAAGTCTGCCACTACCTACTTTAAAATCAAAATTATACTTATTGAGGTCAGAAATCGTTTCAATTTTCATGTAGCCAGAGGAGGCTGATAATTGGGTTTCCTTTCCCAATCCGCAGTTTACGGCAGACAGCATGCCTGAAGAAATAGAGATTGCGCCCAAACTTTCCACGCTTTCCAGATCGGCTTTTCCGGAACTCATTTCCCCGGTGACAAGGCCATTGACATCAGAAATTTTCACCAATCCGCTAGAGCCTTTAAACCTGACATTCCCTTTCATTCCTTGTAAAGACCCCATTCCTGAAGACAATTCCAGATTTAAATCTCCCTGAATATTTTCCAAATCAGCTTTTCCTGACGAAATTTTGACATGAAGGTTAGGGGATTCCAGGTTGCTGGCTTCAATTTTGCCAGAACTCCCCCTAAGTTCAATGAATTCATGACGTACATTATTGACCTCCATTTTTCCGGATGAACTGTGCATGTCAAGCGCCATTTCCGATGGACCTGTCATACTGATAAACCCCTTAACCCTATTCCCGAAGAAGAAGGAAAAATCAATGTCCGGATCAAATTCAACAATCAGTTCGTCGCCTGACCTATTGAACACTACTCCTTCCAAATCCGGGTCAGTGGAGGTGATGTACGCACTCAGGTAAACCTTGTCAGTGTCTTCTCCACCGGTATAACTTATTTCAAGTGCTCCTCCGTTGACCGTAACTTTTTTAATTCCCTCATATGAAGTTTCCAGGTCAGATATGGTTTCCATGGGCAAGGGATTGCAACCAATGAGGCAACTGGATATAGCCAGAAGCAGAAGGGCAAATCGGCTCTTATTCATTTTTATCCTCCTGTTTAAGGTTACTGCTCATTGACATTAATGATATGGTCTCATGTGCAACCTTGATATTGAACTCGTAAGCAAGGCTTTTGTAATTGACCAAATCCACGATAGTCCCGATAAAACACAGTCCCACAGTCAAAAGATATAAAATACCCAAACCAATTTGTCCCAAAATAAAACGGTGCAATCCAGCAAAGCCGAAAAAGCCTATCAGGGTCAAAATCAAGATCATCTGGCTATCTTTTCTCCGGGCTCGGTAAACCTGAGAAAAAAGGGCTGCCTGCTCCTCATTCATGTCTTTTAAAATACCCTGAATGTATCCCAATTCCATTCCTTCCAATTCAGGTAAGTGTTTCAATACGTTTGCCATAACTTTTTTTGTTTTTTAATAAGAAATATCAAATCAACCAGACGCCACAGAATCACTGTCAGTGCAAAAACTCCCAATGGGTGAAGCTGCCATGAAACTAGAAACTCTCCATGCATCAAATGGTGCAAAGACCTGCCCAATCCACATCCGGGGCACCAGGAAAAACCCAGGTTATCCAATGGACATAGACTGAAATGATGATCTGATGCACTTCCAAAAAAATATATTCCCAGTAGTGCAAGGGTCCACGTCATCAATTCCAAAAGTCCTGGTGGTAAAGGTCGCATGACAATAAACATACGAAATGAATGCCATTATTAAAAGGATGTATTCTGGCCGCTAAGGGGCATTTTTTAAAAGTTGATGTTCGGAAGCAATACATTTTATGTCCGGTTTTGGACAATGAATTGATAATAATTGCCGGAATTCGACATGTTTACTTTCGGGGCATTGGCAGGTTGATCCCAACTTCCACCCCCAAAGCCTTTTGCGTGTTGGTTAGAAACTCTTTATAAATGGAATGGAATGTTGAATTTCCCGCACTCTGGCTGAAAGGGCTAAATTTATTGAGGTTCTTAAGAAAAAATTCCGGCAATTTTTGGCTGGCATTAAGTTCCAGAATACGGCTAATTTCCTCACCCAGATAATATTGTAAAATATTTTCTAAAAACGGAGAAAGCTCCGGTCTGAATAAATTTTTTCTATAAAAATTCAACAGGGAATGTAGCAATACTTTGCCCGCTATGGATTTTTTTAAATGCCTCTTTCTAATGATCTTTTCTAATTCAAATGCTTCCTTGTTGGACGCTGGCCAAAATTTAGTGTCAATGCCCAGATAATAGCCTACCAAACCCCAGTAGGCCAAAAGCATCTCCCGTTCCTTGGAGGAAATGGAATGATTGGACTTTTGAATTCCCCTACTTATCAATAAACTGAAAGTAAGGTTTGTTGACAATAAATCTTCCTGGTTGATGGGTCGACCCCATGACTGATCCCAGTCTACGGCATGTTTTTTTATGAAATGCCTGGACATGGCATGGATCAACCTCACCTTAGCGAGGACCATTAAAACCCTTTTATCACTTTCAAAAGCTCCGGGACGATAACACTCCAATACGAAAAGGGCAGTTTCTGCCAATCGTTCACCCGGATTTTCAACAATTTTTCTTGACCTCACCAATACCTCAGCACCGTCTCCAAAGGCATAGGTATAAGGCAAGGAATAGAAACCAAGCAGAGACAAAATCATGCTGGAATATTTTTCAAAAAAAAACTGTGCTTCCCGAATAAATGGAGCTTCTTTGTGGGGATGGTCTTTCAGGAAAAATTCGAAATAGTTCTTTACGGCTGGTGGGAAAATATCAGGCAGGCTATCGGGGATTTCTTGCCATGAATTGATGCCTGAAAGCAACTCTTTTTCCAATAGAAGTGAACAAACGGCCTTGTCAGCGAGTCCGTCCTCAAGATGTCTAAGTTGATTTAAATGTTTATCTGTGTATAAATCTAATTTTCCCACTGAGAATATAACAAGTATTTTGTAGATTAGTTTTAAATTAAATTTAAACCAGCTTTTTTTATGCCTTTTTATAGAATCAAAAAATTTCCAGCTCCCTACATCCTTATTATTCTTTTTATTTACCTATGTGGAATTGGCAACATGAGCCTTGCACAGCAATCCACTGATCTGTTTTTAGTAGACACCAGAAACAATTTGCTGGGTTTCAAGATCTTTTCAGGAACTGCTGAGAAAATAACAGAAAATGAATTTTACGATAACCAGCCAAAGTTTATCAATGATTTACAGTTGGTTTTTTCATCTGAAGACCCGTCTGGTAATTTTGATATTATCATGTACAATTGGGAAAGTGAAAAATTCACCAACATGACCCGAACCAAAAACAAAAGTGAATTTTCTCCAGACTTAACCAACTGTGGACAATACATATCGGCCATAACAGTAGAGGAGGACAGCAGCCAAAGGCTCTGGCTATACCCTATTAATTTGGGAGAGCCCGAACTATTGTATGATGATATTCAACCCGTGGGGTATTACGGATGGCATGAGGATGTGGCTGCGCTTTTTGTTATCGGTGAGCCCAATCGCCTGGTGTTCCCTTATAGCAGGGATGATGTCCATGAGATTGCGGTTAATACGGGGAGGTCTGTTCAAAAAAGACCGAAGAAAGGGGAAATAGTGTTTCTGGATAAAAACAACAATATAGTAGCAGATGGGAAAACCACTTATGAATTGAAAGCCTATGATATTGAAAAAAGGGAAACAACAAGTTTAGGTTTGGCACTGGGAGGAGCAGAGGATTTTTGCTGGGTGGATAAAAATACCTTGTTGATGGGCAGAGGAAATGATTTGTACATGCGGAAAGTAAATAAAAGTATACAATGGGAAAAAATAGCCACTTTCAGCATTCCCGGCTACGGTAATATCAGTAGAATATCCATTAGTCCGGACAATAAAAAGTTGGCCCTTACTTTTGAGCAATTGGACTGAATGTAAAAAAAAAAGAAAACCATATATGACATATGAGGTTTTTTTGATCCCTACTTTGCAATCCCTGTTGAACATGATGGGTTCAAAAGAAGTAGGCGTAGATTTCCACGATTTTTTTTGATTGCAGCCCCATCTTATATGGTAAAAAAAATGAATCATATATGGCATATAAGGTTTTCCTTTGACCCTATCATTATATCCATTAATGCCCTTTTTAATAATGAGGAAATCTTTTAGGGAATAACAAAAATGATCACTGATTAGGATTAATCTGATAAAACCACGGCAAAAACTCTTTTAATATTTGTTAACACTGGCCAGTAGGAGAGGGTACTTCCATATTGTTTTTTTTAAGGTAAGGATAAAATTAAAAATATCCTGTTTGCCACTTGCGATCAGGCTTTATTTAAATGCTTCCTTTTCCTGTCTGTAAAGGGCTTTTGATTTCAATAATTTTTCCTGGCAAAGGCACTCCTTCTTTTTCCAGTGCTTTTAATACAGCAATAATGGCCTGGGAACGAACCTGCACATCCGGTTGCTTCCTGTCATAGGTATTAACCCAATAATTCACGCGTACCTGTAGGGAATTATCGCCCATTTCGGTAACCAGTGCCACAGGTTTCTTTTTTCCTGTCAAGACACCAGGTACTTGCTGCATGGTTTGAGTGATTAGTGCTATTGCTTTTTGGTAATCGCAGCCATAACCCAGGCCCACTGTAAATCCGTAGCTCAGGTAGCCATCAATGGTAAAATTGATCAAAGGACTCTTGATAATGGATGCATTGGGTAGAAATACGTCCTTGCCATCCGGCGTTTTTATCTGGGTATCCCGTAAGTTAAGGGCCAGAATTTTCCCGCTGATGCCTGTGATTTCCACAATATCTCCCACCTTAAAGGGTCTTTTGAAAGCCAGTAAAATCCCGGCCAGAAAATTTTCACCGATATCCTTAAGCGCAAAGCCTATAATGAATGCAGTAATGCCAGCTCCAGCCAATAACCCACTTACCGCACCTGTGAGACCCAAAAAACGAAGTACCAGGGTTATCCCGAACAGCATTATGAGGAGGCGAATACTACCGGCAATAAAAGCAGCCAGTAAACTGTCCTCCGTTCTTTTGTTGAGCCGGGTGCGGACGATTTTTTTTATCCACCTGGACAGGTAAATAAAAAACAAAAGAACTGCGAGCCCAATCAACAGGGCAATCAGCAACTGCCGCAAATCTGCTAAATCGCCAGTGACAAGTGCAGTTAATTTTTCCAGGGATTCATTAAAGTTCATGGATTTATCTGGGTATCAATTGCCGGTTATCTTTTAAAAGAAGTTGTCGAAGCCATTTCTCTGCCAGTCCGGGCCAGGTTTCGGCGGCAATATTTCCTTTTCGCAGGCCATATCCATGGCCACCTTCTGATAGAAAATGCAAAGTAACAGGCAGTTTTTGGTCACGAAGTGCTCCCGCCATTACCAAAGCACTGTTGCCATAGCGATCATCTGCGGTACCGAAGAGAAATTGCGGAGGAGTATCATCGCTAAGACGCAGTTCTGGTGTCAGGCTGCGATTTTTTCCTTCGTCCAGGTAGGCCGGATAGATCAGCAGGGCAAAATCCGGACGGGAAGAAAGGCTGTCCTTCTTGTCAACAGGAGTATAGGTACTTTCTGAAAATCGGGTGCTGGCTCTTGCTGCCAGGCTGCCACCCGCTGAAAAGCCCATAACTCCCAGGCGATCCGGGTCAAGCTGCCAATCAGCTGCCTGACCTCTAAGCAGCCGGAGGGCACGCTGCAGGTCCCAGAGAGCTGCATCTCTTTTGTCAGGGACCCTGTATTGAAGTACGAAGGCAGTGAATCCCAATTGATTGAGCCATTCCGCGACCTCGTAGCCTTCTTTGTCTATTGCCAGGATATTGTAGCCTCCGCCAGGACAAACGATGATCCCTGCCCCGTTAGCTGCGCCTTTGGGTTTGAAGACCATTATGGCCGGGTCGGTAATATCGGTTAGCCGCGTGACCTCACCACTGGTATTGGGGGTCTGAACGGGCGGATGCTTGGCTCCGGTCTCACCGGGGACCTTATCCGGCCACAGGTAAAGCGTGTCGGTTCCTTGTGCTTTGCTCATGAGGGAGAAGATAAGCAAAAAGAAAAAGATTAAATACGTTTTCATGTGTCTTTAATTTGTTCTTTAATGGGCATAACTTGCGCCAATTTATCGGGTTGGAATCTCGCAGGGTTGTGAGTCTTCCCTCTGTGTGACGGCTACTTGTTGCAAGATTTCAAAATTACCGGAATGCATATATAATGGAATCCGCCTCATTGGCAAGGTAAGATAGTAGTTTTACCTTAAATCCTGTAAAAAAGAGTGGAAAATGCCGGTTTTCTTTCTCCACCATCAAACCTTTTGGACTATCTTTTAAGCTCAGTTTTTGACCTGTAAAAGGATCTATGAAATTTTTGAAGCCCCAAAAGCTTTTAAATTTTCCCATTGTAAGTCAAACCATTAAATTAAAATTTTCGTAATATAACTAACAAACCATTAAATTTAATTTTTAAATTAATCCTATTTAACAAAAACCCTTTTTCTATGAAGCACCTATTTCTACTCTTTATTTTTGTATCCGGGATTTCCAATGCCTTTGCCCAGTTTAATAAAGGGGATAAGTTTGCGGGAGGAAGTTTTGGTTTATCCATCAATACCAGCGAAGTAATTGCCCAATCAAACAACTCCAATTTTAGTATCCATCTTAATCCAAATTTGGGCTTTTTTGTAAGTGAGTCTGCTGCAATCGGGCTTATTCCCCAAATCAACTTTAGTAGAAGTACTTCAACTAACGTGAATGGGGGTAAATCCACAACCAACAGCCTCTCGGGAGGAATGGGTGTTTTTTATAGAAAGTATTTCACAGTGGCTGAAAATTTCTCCCTCTTTTTTGAGCCAAGAGCAGTATACACAGGTGCTATCATACGAGATGATGGCTTTAATAATTTTTCCTTATCCATCTCCCCGGGGGCAGCTTATAGAATCAGCTCCAAATGGATGGTGGAAGCCACTTTAGGAGGCCTGCTTTATTCCAGGTCATTGGATCAATTGGGAACAGACCAGGAATCCAGTGATTCCCGATTTGCATTTGATTTAATCACCACCAATAGTGTAGGGCTGATCTATTTTTTTAAACAGAAAGACCAATGAAGAAGCTAACTTACCTTTTTTTGAGCATTGGGCTTTATTTTATAGGCTTCCAGGCCATTGGGCAGGTAGCACAGGGCACTCATGCGTTGGGATTAAAAATCGATTGGAACAGCAGAACTATAGAGAATGGATTGGACAGTCAAATTGATAATCTCCGATTAACGCCTTCTTATTCCTATTTTATTAAAGATAGGCTGAGTATTATAGGTGGAGGAAGCTACCAAAGCAATAAAGGTAACAATGATTATCAAGGCTCAGACTTTCAAGGGTTGGCCTACGGATTTGAAAGAAAAGAGGTGGACGTTTTTATGGGGTTGAGAAGATACATTGAGGTCCAACCCAAGTTGTTTTTGATGGGCACCTATGAATTAAATTACCATTGGAATGAAACTTATGTAGAACAAATGCAACAAGGAGATAGATCCAATTCCCTGCAGACTGCCAGGAATGTAGGCCTTTTTGGCAATCTGGGACTGGCCTATTTTCCACATGAAAAATTCAGTTTTGAACTTATTTTTTTAGATGCCCGGTTTTTTAGAATTTATAATAAAAGAAGATTTTATAGAGAATTGAACACCACCAAATATCAGGGATGGGGTTTTGAATTAGCCGGTTTTCTCAACCAACCCAGTCTTGGGCTAAGGTACTTTTTCTAAATAAGGGAAAACATCATATTAAAATTTCATTTGTCGAGCTAATGGTTGCCAGATTCCATCTTGAAAAGCCTTTTCAAGATGGCCCTTCATTTTAGGGCAGGCTCTTCATTCGAATTGTAGGTATTTCTTTTTAAAATAAAGCCTTCAATACTAAAACTATTTTTTATACAGGTATTGGGTATAAGTTCCTGTTTTACCAATTATAATTTGAAATTATACCATTGAAGGAACAAATATTTAAAAAAAGTATTAAATGCCAATTTAATCACTAAATTGAATATCATAATACACCAACTATTTATTATAGGAAAAGGAAATGTCATGGCGATAGTTTTAGGTGATCTTCTCCTTTTCTAAGATTCTGATTTTGAAAACAACAAGGTAAAGTGGTATAAAATCCGCTCTACAATTTGGATTTTACAATTAGTTAAACCCCCTGCCTATGAAGAAAGGTACTTAAAGGAGATCGGCAAAGGATTTCCGGAATGTAAAAAAAATGAATATCAATTAATTTAAACCCCAAAATTTCATGAAAAAAACAATTCCAAACCTTTTTAAAAAGGCAGGTAAAAAACTATTGTATGGCAATCTTCTGTTAATGATTGTTATACCGACTTCAATGGCAATCAATCTGGATGGTATGGCAAGGGATCATAACAGCTATGCAGATGTGGTTGATGTGTTGATAATTGTTACAGGTAGGGTTACCGACCAGCTAGGAGAGGGCATTCCCGGTGCTACGATTCTGGTTCAGGGTACCTCCGTAGGAACTGCCACTGATATCAATGGTGAATACCAAATTGAGGCCCAGGAGGGGGCTGTTTTGGTTGTTTCTTTTGTCGGATACAAAACCAAACAAGTCACCGTAGGAAACCAAACCCAATTGGACATTGTACTAGAGGAGGATTTTTCTTCTCTGGATGAAGTAGTTGTAGTAGGTTACGGGTCTCAGGAGAAAAGGAATATTACCGGGGCTATATCCTCTTTAGATGAAAAATCCATAAAGGAAATCCCGGTAGCGAGTGCTGTTGAAGCCATGCAAGGTCAGGTAGCAGGTGTGGATATTGTATCCTCAGGAGGCAGGCCAGGACAAAATCCCCAGATACTTATCCGTGGAAGAAGGTCCATTTCCGCTTCTAATGACCCTTTATACGTTATTGATGGCATTCCCCAAACCAGTGCCACCAGTGCCATTTTTGATATTAATCCCCAGGATATTACCTCCATGGAGGTATTAAAGGATGCGGCAGCAACTGCCATCTATGGTTCCAGAGGCGCCAATGGGGTTATTATTATTACGACCAAAAGAGGTTCTACCGGAAAAACCACCGTTTCTTATGAAGGATATTATGGGATCTCCAATGTCACCAATATGGTGGACATGATGAACGGACAACAATATGCTGCCATGAAAAGAGAGGCCAGAAGGTGGGATCCCGATACCGGTCAGCCCTCCTGGAATGGTGTAGTGCCATCCGATGAACAGGTATTTCTGGATCCCACTGAACTGGAATCCGTCAATATGGGAAGGTCCACCGACTGGTTGGATTTGATCATAGGGCAGGGACATCAAACCAATCATCAGGTGAGTGTCAATGGTGGCAGTGAGAAAACCCAGTTTAACATATCATTGGGTTATTTCAACGAGGAAGGAATTGTGGACAACATGGATTACACCCGGGCCACTGCCCGGATCAATCTGGATCATTCAATCAGTAAGGTTTTTAAAGTAGGCACATCATTTTTAGCTTCTTTTGCCATTCAGAATTGGGGATCAGGATCAGCCATTGGAGAGGCAGTATCCAATAATCCCCTCGGCGTACCTTTTAATGAGGATGGTAGTTTGCGGTTTTTACCTACCAATGACGGCATCCGGACAAACCCTTTAAATGAATTGGTGCCCGGGGCATATGTGGATGAACGAAAGTCTACAAGGATATTTGCCCCGGTCTATATGGAAGCTAAGATTGTTGAGGGCTTAACTTTCCGGGTCAATGCAGGCCCCGATATCAGGTACAATAGGATTGGGAACTTCAGGGCCAGCCAAACCAATACAAACAGGGGAGGTCCCGCCAGTGCTTCCATTGAAAACCAGGCAGATTTTGGATATACTGTTGAAAATATACTAAACTTTAATAAGAACTTTGGAGAAAACCATTCCTTTCAGGCTACCTTTTTACAAAGTATACAGGGATTGAGGACAGAACAGCATGGCACCGAAGTTTCTAACCTTCCTTATGAATCCCAGTTGTTTTATGATATTGGGACAGCTGAAGTCAAGGGGAATTTGAGCAGTAGATTGGAGGAATGGACTCTTTCCTCTTATATGGGAAGGGTAAACTATGACTTCATGGGAAAATATCTTTTTCAGGCTACTTTAAGATCAGATGGCTCGTCCAGGTTGGGGCCGGGAAAGAAATGGGCTTATTTTCCAGGGGGTTCTATGGGATGGCGTGTAATCGAAGAGGGCTTTTTAAGAGATCAAAATTTATTGACAGAACTTAAGTTAAGGGTCTCTTATGGGCAGGTAGGAAACACCTCAGTAGATCCCTACCAAACTCTAGGCAGGTTAAGGAGAACCGTATATGCTTTAGGGGATACGCCTTATTTGGGATTTGGTTTAAATGAAATTCCAAACAGTGATTTGGGTTGGGAAATTTCGGCAACCACGAATTTAGGTGTTGATTTTGGCTTTTTCAACAACCGGCTTTCTGGTTCATTCGAATATTATATTACCAATACAACAGATATTTTATTGGAAAGGAACCTGCCCTATACCTCTGGTTATCAGAATATCCTCCAAAATATTGGGGCCACCAAAACCAACGGAATGGAGTTGACCCTGAATGCCACCCCGATCGACAAAATGAATTTCCGATGGGATGTTCAATTCAACGTTTCCAGATATAGAGAACAAATTACTGATCTTGTCTTCAGGGACGAAAATGGCAATCCAATTGACGATACGGGTAACCAATGGTTCATTGGACAACCGATAAGGGTGTTTTTCGATTATGAAAAAATTGGTATTTGGCAAGCAGATGAAGTGGATATGGCCAGGGAAATGGAAAACAAATTTCCCGGTGAGATCAGGTTGAAAGATCAGGATGGAGATAATAGGATCACGCCGGACGACAGGTTGGTGTTGGGATCTGATGTTCCTGATTATGTAGGAGGAATAACCAACAGGTTTCAAATCAAAAACTTTGATTTAAGCTTCTTCTTTTTTTACAGGATGGGTCACATGATCAGAAGTAGATTTCATGATTCCAACAATAACCTCGAGGCAAGGTACAATAACCTAAATGTGGATTACTGGACAATTGATAACCCAAGCAATGCCAATCCCAGGCCCAATGTTTATCAGGAATTTCCCAGAGACTCATCCACCAGGAGTTACTTCGATGGCAGTTTTGTGAAATTGAGAAATGTCACCCTTGGATATAATCTACCAGTAAGTCTCGCAGAAAAGATGGCCATGAGCAGGTTAAGGATTTATGCATCTGCTCAAAATCCTGTATTCTGGTCCACATTCGACACCTGGGATCCGGAGTTGGCAGGTGATATTACCGCTGGTTCCATTCCATCGGCGCGGCAATTTTTATTGGGGGTGAATGTATCATTTTAAAAAGAAAAAAATCATGAACAATAAATGGATTATTATTATTGTCCTGTTGTCAGGAATATTTAGCACCTCCTGTGAAGATTATCTGGAGGAAGATCTCATTTCAGGGGTATCAGCGGGTACTTATTATACCACCGCCAGCGGATTTGAGGCTGCAGTTGCTGCCACATATGCAGAGACCAAAAGCTTTTATGGTTGGGAGCGGGGTTTTACCATGACCGTTTTTGGGACGGATCTGCATACGAATGGTAGGGGAGGAAGTCATAAAATGATCAATTTTTATGATGGAGCTTTCAGTCCGGCACAAGGTTTTGTGAGGGACACCTGGAGGGATTTCTACAGGGGAATCAACCAGGCGAATGCTGTCATCAACCGGTCAGAAAACGTAAATGGAGTTTCTGAGGCCATGAAAACTGCAAGGATTGCTGAAGTACGTTTTTTGAGAGCCCTTTTCTATTTCAATCTGGTGCGTTTTTTCGGGGACGTTCACCTTTCTTTGGAGGAAACAGTGGGAGTGGAAATTGAGGCCAACAGAACGCCTGCAGGGCAAATTTACAGTGAAGCCATAATTCCGGACCTGGAATTTGCCATTTCCAATTTACCGGATGCTCAAAATGATTATGGACGTGTCAGCAAACCTGCAGCAGAATTTCTCCTGGCAAAGGTGATGATGACCAGGGCCTACCAATCCTATGGACAGGGCAATGCAGATGCTCAGGAGGCAGAACGGTTAATGGGGAATGTAATTAACAATTATAATTTCAATTTGTTGCCTGATTTCGCAAATCTCTGGGATATCAACAATGAACGGAATAGCGAAATCATTTTTTCCATTCAGAATAATAAGAATCAAGTGGATGAAGGATTGGATACGCGTGGGCATAGTGGCCATTTATATTTCCTGATGGAATACGATATCTTACCGGGAATGGCCAGGGATACAGAAAATGGCAGGCCCTGGATAAGGTTTCGGCCTACCGACTTCCTTCTTGGCCTCTGGGACCGGGACATGGATGCTCGTTATGACAAAACCTATAAACATGCCTGGATATCCAATACTGAAAGTAGTATTCCTGAATGGACAGCAGAGGATGCCAATCAGGGCTATGTAGCCCCGAACCTGGTGGGTACCAAAAAGTACAGTATCGGTGACACAGCAGTTTTTATTCCGGGTCCAGGCAAAGATGAACTCTGGACTGAGGATAGGATCGGAAGAACTCCCTACCTGGTGATCACCAATAGTCAATATGATGAGAGATGGTACCCTACCTTGAACAAATGGATAGATCCAACCCGGCCAAATAGGCAACATCCTCCGGGACAAAGGGATCATCCTTTGATGCGCTTGGCAGACGCCTATTTGATCAGGGCAGAAGCCCGTATCATGCTGGGAGACCAGGAAGGTGCTGCAGAAGATATCAATAGTATAAGAAGAAGGGGGGCTTGGCCTGGTATGGAATCAGCAATCGAAATTGCGGCAGGTGAAGCGACACTGGATTTCCTTTTGGATGAAAGGGGGAGGGAGTTGGTTGGAGAAGGTCACCGTTGGTTTGACCTTGCCAGGACAGGAAAACTGGTAGAAAGGGTAAGGGCCCACAACCCGGAAGGCAGAAATAACATACAGGATTACCACATTTTCAGACCAATACCGCTGGAGCAAATTGATAGAACCAGTGGAGGGTATCAACAGAATTGTGGGTATATCGGAGCTGATTGTTAAGTGAATTAAAATTTAAGCGATATCAGTCTTTCCTCAAACAGGAAAAGATCGATATCGCTTTTTTCTTAAAGGCAAATAAATTCTTGTTTGCTCCCGGATTTTTAGACCTCACGCAGACCACCGCAATGCAATTGATAACCGGGGTTTAGCTTTTCATCATGGCAAGTGTCAAAAAAACAAAGAGGTACAGTTCGTTTCGTCCTGTAAAAATAGTCTTTTGTAATGATAGCTATTCCTCCATTTGCATTTCCGAGCTAATTACTTCAATCTCCAGGCTATTTCCAGTGGAACTACTTATCTTCCATTTCTGAACCTGAGTTCCTCCCCAGAACGCAGCAGTTAGTGTTATGATATCCCCCTCTTTTTCCCAGGTTCCTTCAAAATCACTAGTTACGATCGGAGGGGTGCCGCACCAACCGCTATTGGCCCGGTGGATCAATTTACCATTGCTTAGAAAGCGGTAGCCATAGGTGTTTTCCTGAAGCTGATTCACCTTTTCCATTTCAAAGCCATTTTCCCGGTACTCCAGATTGCTCCAGTTCCCTACCGGTACCGGGCCTGAGCTGAGGGCGGAAAGATCTTCATTTTCCATGCAGGAGAAAAGCAACAGGCCAAGCACAAAAGTAAATAAGGTTGTTTTCATGGGTAATTTTTTTGGTTTATATCACTGAGACGAGGGATTTGGTCAGTCTGTTGAGGTAGGGTGTTATTTTTTTGGTTTTTGGCATTATTTTGATCGGTGAAATTGGCTTTTGCATGCTATTCTACAGTTGCACTAAAAGGGAAAGGGAACTGTAGCTTTGCCATGGTTTTACAAATCATAAGTAAAGTGCCGCACATCTTCCTCCGAAGTGACCGGAGTGGACCGGTAAAAATCCAGCGCATATTTGTCTATCGTTTCGGCCTGAACAAACACTTCATCATATCCGGCAGCTTTACAATAATCCAAAACGGCGTTCATTAATTTTCTTCCAACCCCTTTTCTTTGGTGGGCAACTGAAACGGCCAAGTCATACACATAGCCTTGTTGTTTTTCGGAATAGTATTTATCCAGCGTGTGGCCCGTCAGGCCACCGATGATTTTCCCTTCCCATTCTGCCACAAAAACCATGAATCCAGGGTTCTGAATAACCTTTTCCAGGTACTCCCGGGCCGGCATAGAAAAGTTTTCCATTTCAAATACCTTTTCAAATACCTGAATAAGGGCCTGAAATTGATGGACTTCTGAGTGAGAAAGTTTTTTGATGGTTACCATGATGGAGATAGTAAATGTTAACTATAAAAATAAAATATTTTTTTAGAAAAAATGGATACTGACCGAATAAATAGGCAGGATTCAGGTCCCCTGGCTTGAGGAGAAGCCCCGTAATGAAACGCTTTATTTTCTCCGCTCAAAGAATTTATCCGGTACAAGAACATCCCCACCTACTATACCCCCGGGGATAAAGAAAGTATTGCCATTATCCCGAATTTCAAACCGCAGTGGATATTCACTGTTTGGTTCTACAAAGCCCTTGTCGAGTTCTTCTTTAGCATAGAATTGTTTTTCTGCGCCATAAGGCTTGTGAAGGAAATCGGTGCGGGCCAATCTGATCAGATTTTTTTCCGAACCAGCTCTAAATGTTCCCGTTTCGAGGAAATTGAACCCTAAGTCAAGGTCACTGTCTTTCTCTCGGAGGGTGGAACTGTAAGTATATGTTCCGTCAGCATCGAATTGAAAAGAGGTAACATAGTCCAGTTTAAGGTAATCATTAAAACCTACCATTTCCCAGGTACCCAAAACTGTTGAAGGAAAGGGCGGTAAAGTATCCTCCTCATTTTGACAGGAACTGAAAATCGACAGAATCAGTAGAAGCGGGAGCGTAAAGTGTTTTTCCATTTAGTTTTTGAGTTTCCTTTTTTTACGAAAATAAGTTAAACTTAGTTTTCTCTTTTTATGTTTATGAAAAAATGCCAAATAGCCTTATCCTGTTTATTTAAATAAGGTTACTGTAATTCGATTTAGTTTTAAGCATTAAAACATTTGGTTTATTAAATTTTTATTGAAATATTAAACTGATATCGTATTTCCAGCTTCCTAATCAATTTCTTATTCCTCAAAACATTTGCCATGAATTACAGAAAATTTGGAGAAACTGACTTGAGTGTAAGTGAAATAGGCTTTGGAGCCTGGGCTATTGGAGGTCCGGCCATGGCGGGAGATACCCCAATAGGCTGGGGACAAGTAGATGATGCCATTTCTAAAAAAGCTCTGCTAACCGCAAGGGACAGGGGTATCAACTTTTTCGATACAGCTGACTTTTATGGTTTGGGGCATTCAGAGGAGCTGATAGGTAAGGAGTTATCCAATGACCCAGAGGTAGTTTTGGCCTCCAAGGTAGGGCACCGGATAGATGGTAACGGCAATATATACATGGATTATTCCAAAAAGCACATTTTGGCCTCTTGCGAGGGCAGCTTAAAGCGGCTCAGAAGGGAGACCATCGATTTTTACCAATTGCATACTGCTAAAGTAGCTGATATGGAGAATGCTGAGTGCATTGAAGCATTGGAACAATTAAAAACGGAAGGTAAAATACGCCATTGGGGTGTTTCTCTGAATACTTTTGACCCTCAACCCGAAGCAGCTTATCTGCTTGGAAAGGGTTTGGGCCAGGGCTTTCAACTGGTGCTGAATATTTTAAACCAGGAAGCTTTGCCTGTTGTGGCAAATTCTGCCCGGTCTGCTTATGGGGTGATTGCCAGAATGCCTTTTCAATTTGGCTTGCTTACCGGGAAATTTACTAAAGCAACCCGTTTTTCTGAGGACGACCACCGAAGGTTCAGGCTCCCCCCTGATTTGTTGGGAAAATATTTGGATGCACTGGATCAGGTATGGCCGCTAGCGGAAAAATATGGGATCAGCCCGGGACAGTTGGCCTTGAGTTTTGTGCTTGGTTTTGAGGGGGTATCCACTGTGATACCTGGAATCAGAACCCCCGAGCAAGCCATTCAGAATACCGCAGGCACGGTGAAGTCAAGTGGTGAAGACCGGGCCTTTTTACAGTCTCTTTACCTGTCTCATTTCAAAGCACTTTTATTCTAAAATTGGTTTGCAGGAAGCATCAATTTTATTTTTTATTCAGAAATCTGAAATGCGGCCTTTCGGACAAAATACTGTTCGATACCGGACTCTGAAAATGGGTAGTTCCATTAAAACAACTCTGGGATGGCAAAAAGAGCCTTTCGAATTCCTGGCATTCAATTGGATCAGATAAAGTCAATACCACCATTAAAATTCAAATCATGAGCGCATTTACCGGACTGGTGCTTTGGGCTATTCTCTTTGTTCTTTGCTGGCCCCTCGCCATTTTGTTGTTATTCCTATACCCACTAATCTGGCTGATCCTGCTCCCATTTCGGCTTTTGGGCTTCGGAGTCACTCTTACTTTATCTATGATATTCGCTTTGTTTATGTTGCCATTTTCACTGATGCGCTGACCGGGTATTTTTGGAAACAATCAATAGGCCCAGATAGGTGATGGCAGCATTCACCAAAAGGATTTCAAATCCGAACTGAAAACCATTGAACCAGGAGGCGGCGTTCCAATCGATCACAAATGACAGTGCTGGACTGAGTAGGCAAATGTAAGGCACCCAACGATCCCTGATATTCAGGTTATTGGTCAATCCAAAAGCAAAGAGCCCCAGTAATGGTCCATAGGTAAAGCCTGCAGCTTTGAATACTGCACTTACCACACTTCTGTCATTGACTTCATTGAAAACCACGATGGTAAGGAATACCAAAAAGGTAAAGCCGATATGGATCCACCTTCTGGTTTGGTCCTGGTTGATATTATTTTTGGCTGGAAGGTTTACGATATCAATACAAAAGGAAGTGGTCAGTGCTGTCAAAGCAGAATCTGCACTTGAAAAGGCTGCTGCCGTGATGCCCAATAAAAAGACTACTCCTGCCAGAGTACCAAAATGATTCAGTGCCAGAGTAGGGAAAAGCTCGTCAGTGGCTTCCGGCAGTGCCAGACCATTTACACCTGCGTAGTGGTAAAGCAAAATACCCAGGGCCAGGAAAAGCAGATTGGAAAGAAAAAAGCTGATAGCAAACCAAAAGATATTTTTCTGAGCTTCCCCCTTGTTTCTGCAGGTAAGGTTTTTTTGCATCACATTTTGGTCAAGTCCGTTCATGGCAATGGTGATAAATACCCCGCCGGCAAACATTTTGAAAAAGTTCTGACTGGTATTGCCTTCCCAGACAAAGATTTTGGACAGGTCGCTTTCTCCGATGATGGAAAGGATTTCACCTCCACTTTTCCCCAGTTGGTTGCCGATTACGATTATGGTTATCATAACCGCCAATAGCAGGAAGGCGGTCTGCAGCGTGTCTGTCCAGACAATGGTTTTGATACCACTTTTATAGGTATATAACCAAATCAGGACCATGGTCGTAAAAACCGAGGCATAAAAGGGTATACCAAAAGCGTCGAAAAAGGCAATCTGTAAGACCGTAGCCGCAAGGAATAAGCGAAAGGAGGCGCCAATAGTCTGTGAAATAAGGAAAATCGTTGCCCCTGAAAGGTAGGTCTTTTGGCCAAACCTACTTTTTAAGTATTCGTAAATGGAAATCAGGTTCAGTTTATAAAATAAAGGAATCAGTACCAGGGCAATTAAGGCATAACCCACCATGTTGCCCATTACGAATTGCAGGTAGGCCCAATTGGTATTGCCCACTTCACCGGGAACTGAAATAAAGGTAACACCTGACAGGGATGCGCCGACCATGCCAAAGGCTACCAAAAACCAGGGAGACTCCCTGTTGCCGGTGTAGAACGTAAGGCTGTCTGATTTAAGGGAAGTCAGGTAACTGATCAGTAATAAAAGTGCAAAATATCCTGCGATGACACCGAAAACCAACAGTGGACTCATATTTTCCTGATTGAAGTGAAAATTAACTTCCAATGATAGGCAATTTCTTTAAATCATTTAAACGGGAAGCAACAAAATTGGTATCTTTCCGGTCAATTTGACGGTATTCGTAATGATGATAAAAAATTTAAACGTAAAAGAGTTAATTCTTTTTCCCATTTCGGTTTTTAAGGGTAAAGGTGAGCTAATTTTTATAAGAAGAATACTACTTTTAATGGCATTTTTTTTACAAGCGATTTCACTGCTTATGGCCCAAGAGCAGGCTCCTCCTTTTTTGGATGAACAATATCAGCCATGGGCAGATTCAGTTTTGGCCACCCTCAGTCCTGAAGAACGTATAGCCCAGTTGATCATGATACCTGCTTATTCCAACAAGGATCAGGTTCATGTGGATTCCATATCCGGATTGGTACGTAAGTATGGGGTGGGAGGCATCATTTTTTTTCAGGGGGGACCCGTCCGGCAGGCCCACATGATCAACCGCTTTCAGGAGGAAACCAAAGTACCTCTGATGATCGGACTGGATGGAGAGTGGGGATTGCGAATGCG
This sequence comes from Cyclobacterium plantarum, assembly GCF_011290685.1. GTDB lineage: Bacteria > Bacteroidota > Bacteroidia > Cytophagales > Cyclobacteriaceae > Cyclobacterium > Cyclobacterium plantarum. The sequence goes on along the minus strand of NZ_JAANYN010000019.1, from coordinate 30,178 downwards.
ACTCGACAGTACAGTTCGCTATCCTTACCAGATGGCACTTGGAGGAATTTCGGATGAAGGCCTACTCTATGACATGGGAAAGGAGGTAGCCCGACAGGCCAAAAGGTCTGGTATCCATGTAAATTTCGCACCTGTGGTAGACGTAAATAACAATGCCAATAATCCGGTTATTGGCTTTCGTTCTTTTGGGGAGGAGAAGGAGAATGTGGCCAGAAAATCACTGGCATACATGACAGGCATGCAGGATCATGGGATATTGGCGTCTGCCAAACACTTCCCGGGACATGGGGATACTGATGCAGACTCCCATTATTCCCTGCCGGTACTTCATTTTTCTAAAAAGAGGTTGCAGGAAACGGAATTGTATCCTTTTCAGCAATTGATGGATAAGGGACTTGGCAGCATCATGGTCGCCCATATGCAAATTCCGGCATTGGATGATACACCTGAATTGGCGTCCACCTTATCCAAACCCATTGTTACTGATTTACTGAAAGAGGAAATGGGTTATGAGGGATTGGTTTTTACCGATGCCCTGAACATGCAGGCTGTGGCAGGTTTTTATCCCCCCGGTGTAGTGGATGTGAAAGCCCTTTTGGCGGGTAATGACATGCTATTGAATACCATGAATGTTCCTGCTACCATTAGAGAAGTGAAAAATGCCATGGAAAGGGGAGAGATCAGCCAGGAAGAAATAGACCAGCGGGTACTTAAAGTGCTCAAAGCCAAGGCATGGCTGGGCCTGGACAGCTTTCAACCGGTGGAAACAGACCATCTGATTGCAGATTTGAATAACCCTAAGGCAGAATTCCTCAGCAGGAAATTAACCGAAGCATCGCTTACTTTGCTACGAAATGAGGATAATATCTTACCGGTAAAGGGTTTGGAGAACACCAAAATCGCATCGCTATCTTTGGGTACCAGTCAGATCACTGATTTTCAGAAGGGTCTGGAAAGGTATGTCCCCATGGATCATTTCACCTTTCCACAGGAAGGAGGCATGGAAGCCATTTACAAATTGAAGCAACAACTTTCGGATTTTCAGCTGATCCTGGTAGGAATACATGGTCTGGGAATCCGTGAGGGAGGCAATGATTTTGGGATCAGCCCCGAAATGAGCGTTCTGCTGAGGGAACTGATGAAAAACCAGGCTGTTGTCGTCAGTGTTTTTGGTAATGTGTACAGTCTGGATAAAATCCCCGGATTGGAAAGGGCATCCGGACTGATCGCAGCCTATCAGGAAACCCCATTGACACAGGACCTGACAGCTCAGTTAATTTTCGGAGCAATAGGGGCCAGTGGTAAATTGCCAGTAACCGTCAATGGAGCTTTTGGAATAGGCGATGGGTTGGAAACAGCAGCAGGTCTACGTATGGCCTATACCCAACCCGAAGGAGTGGGAATTTCCACAGCAGATTTGACAGGAATTGATTCCCTGATGCAGCTTGCTATCAGCGAGAAGGCTATTCCGGGGGGACAGATCTTATTGGCCAAAGGAGGAAAGGTCTTTTACCACAAGGCATTTGGCTACCATACCTATGATTCTTTGCAGGAGGTGAGCGCTGATGACCTGTATGACCTGGCATCTATCACTAAAATAAGCACTTCACTGGCAGCATTCATGCACCTGAAGGGACTGGGTAAGTTTGATGAAAACCAGACCCTGGGCACCTATTATCCACCCGCAAGAGGGACAAATAAAGCGGATTTGAAATATACGGATATATTGACACACCAGGCCAGGTTAAGGTCCTGGATTCCTTTCTGGATGTCCACCGTCAGGAAAAATGGCAGTTTTAAATGGTATACCATGAAGTCAGACTCCTCAAGGAGGTTTCCCGTTAAAGTTGCCAATAATTTGTACATCCATCGCAAATACGACCAGAAGATTTATTCGGAGATACTCGAATCACCTTTAAATCCAGAACCAGGGTATGTTTATAGTGACCTTTCTTTTATTTTAGCGCCAAAGGTGGTGGAGGCCATTACCGGAGAGGATTTTTACGATTACCTGGAACGAAATCTTTATAAGCCTCTGGGAGCTGGTACCCTCACCTTTAATCCCTATAAGAATTATCCCCTGAATCGGGTTGTTCCTACAGAGGAAGATACCGCATTTAGAAAGCAATTGTTACATGCCACGGTTCATGATGAGGGTGCAGCAATGTTGGGCGGGATCAGTGGACATGCGGGATTGTTTGGCAATGCCAATGATTTGGCCAAACTCATGCACCTCTACCTTTATGATGGAAATTATGCCCGACAGCAGCTCATTGCTCCTGGGGTAGTATCCGGATATTCCAGGTGTGTGTATTGCGCATCAGGAAATTACAGGGGTATGGGTTTTGACAGGCCCAATAAGCCTGGAGATCCCAACGGGAATGCTGCTCCCAGTGCACCTGCCAGTAGTTTCGGCCATTCTGGTTTTACAGGGACATATACATGGATAGATCCTGAAAATGAAATTGTCTACATTTTTCTGTCCAATAGGGTATATCCTACACGAGAAAACAGAAACATATACCGTCTGAATATACGAACCAATATATTGGAAGAGGTCTACCAGGCCATGAAAAAAACAGCTGGTCAGGAATAAAAGCCAGCTAAATTGTTTGAATGCCTGTTTAATAAAATTACAAACTAAGGATTCGTTTTTTCAGGTCTTTGAATTTATCGAGTGTCATCGGTTTGGTGATGTAGTCCACTACCAAAGGGTAAGTGTTTGCCCTGTCCATTTCATCCTGGTTGATGGAAGATGAAATAACAAAAACCTTTACGGGATGCGTAAATTTTGCCGCTGATATCAAATCCAGAAATTGCCAGCCATTCATGATGGGCATATTGATATCCAGGAGAATAACATCAGGAAGCGAAGCTCCTTCGCTGTTTCTTTTTTCGAAATCTTTCCAGGCGGCTTCACCATTTAAAAAAAAAGATACCTCCTCTGTAAAGGAAGTAAATTCCAGGAGTTTTTTTGTTCCAAAATTGTAAAGTGGGTCATCGTCCACAATGTACGTAAATCCGATCTTATCCATAAAAATTACGACGCTTAAATGCTGTTTAAAATAGCTGCTATTTTAATTTGGTCGCATCCACCTATTAAAAGGCAAATGTTTTTTATCCAAATACTGGCCTAGAATAAATAAATTTTTTATAAAAGTAGCATAAAAAATTGAATATGACTTAAATTAAAATAAGAAAGCCAAGCAATAAAAAATCAAGATTTCACCTAATCATCAAGGTTTTTCAAAAATAGACAGCCATCAAAGGAACAATTAAGATGGTTGTTTGCATTAAAATGATTTTTTTTCATTTATTTTACTTATTAATCGTTCAATTGATAACCAAAATAAAAAAACCATGAACAAATTTTTTCCAATCGCCATACTGGTATTGTTGGCTTCAGCCTGTCAATCCAGAAACACATCTAATGAAACTGAAGAAAAAGTCATAGAAATGGAGCAAAATGTAACCGAGAAAGCCATGTTGAGACATGTGGTGTTGTTGTCCTTTAAGGAGGATTCCAGTCAGGAAGATATCAAAAAGGTGGAAGATGCTTTTATCGCCTTAAAAGATAAAATACCTCAGATCAGGGACTTTGAATGGGGAACAAACAATAGTCCTGAGGGCTTGAATAAAGGATTGACGCATTGTTTTTTAGTAAGCTTTGAAAGTGAAGAAGACCGGGAAATTTATCTTCCACACCCCGACCATAAAGCTTTTGTGGAAGTGTTAAGTCCACATATGAAGGATGTGACCGTAGTGGATTATTGGGCAAAATGAACATTGAAAAGCAGGCTTTCCTGGTTGAAAGCCTGCGTATTTTTCATGATGAAAGGATTAGCACCCACCATTCCAATTTTTTTTAAATCCCAGGTTATTACCTAAATGGGTTTAAAAAAGGTAGGCCAAATTGATTCTGGAATGAAAATTTAGCTGCTTCTCTCCAATGTCTCCCAGAGAGTTGCTTTGTTTGATTCCATAATTGTAATTGTGAGAGCGAATTAGCCGTGCCCTGCCTGAAAAAAGAAAATGCCCCACTTTTTTTTCCCAATGGGCTCCCAGGCTTAAATCTACCCATGGGAGCAGATCCAGCCCGTTGGCCTGATTGAAATTATAGAAATTATTGTCTCTGGACAGCCGTTCCAGGGAGAATCCCCAGGTGTTAAGGCCATTTACCTTGCTGACGGTAAACCTGGCACTGTTGCCGCTGTGCCCAAGGCCGGATCCGATTATTTCTCCTTTATGGGTCAGGCCATGGACCACCTGAAAATTCTCGTAAAGCCCCAGTCCACCATGATTAAAATTAAAATTGCTGCCTTCGTATTTTACCAGGTTGTTGATACTGTTTTCGGTTTGGGTCATTTCCAGGTTGATGAAAACCTGCTTTTTTTCCCTAAGGCGCACTATTTTGCTGAATCCCAAGGTATAACCCCGTGCATGTTCAGGGTTGAGTATCAATTCCCGCCAGTTTAAGGCGTGATCTGTCCGAATAAATTCTCCATAAATTTCCATTTTCACTTTTGGTAAAACCCAACGTCCAAAAGCAGAAAAGTGCTGGTCTGTTTCACGGGCTCTAGATGCATTCAGCCCGACACGTTCTTTTTGCAGACCTTCAAAAACAGGAAACCAGGCAGCCCAGCCATTTTCAGCCAGTTTTCTGCTGTACATCATAAAAGTTCTTCCCACACCAATGGATAAGCCATTCACCCATTTTGGGGAATAGTTTAGTGTAATTCCCGTAAAATAGCGCCAATCATCGGGAAATGTTCTAAACCGTTCAAAACTGCTGTCGCTATAGTAGGGCAGGTGGGAATTTCCCAATTTACCCATAAAATATTGACCTTCAAAGTGGCCTATGGCTGTCCTGGCAGGCTTACGTGTATGGATGGTGGCATGGGGAAAGCCTTCTGCATTGTCACTGATTAGCAAAGCCTGTTGTATTCCCGGGCCCCACCAGAGGTTTTCCGTAGATATTCCTGCTGCAAAAGCACCGAAATTAACTTTTAAATGAGAATTACCCGGCAAAGCCCGGCGAATGGGTTGGTTGCCGTGCCTGACGGGAATATCCAGCCGGCCAATAAAATTGCTTATCCGAATAAAAAATATCTCGGGAAGAGAGTTGTCATATTCCTGGAATGGCAGGTTTTGGGCATGGAAAAATTGGGGGTATAGCTGCAGGCTAACAGGCCCAAAATTGGCCTGAAATCCTACTTCCAGTAAATGCTGAAAGCCTCTGGCGGGTAGTATAGGCCCTTCTCCCCAACCATAGGGGTAAGAAGCATTGAAATTTTGGCTGAGTAGCAGCGGCAAAAGGTGAAACTGGATTCCGCTTTTTCCAGGTAATAAGGGTTTGGTAAATCCCAGGTTGGTGTTGCTGTCTGCTAAAATGTGTTGTTTTTCAGTAAATTCGGCTTGCAGGGGTAAAAGCTGAAAACTATGTTCAATAGGAAACTCCCCTGCAATTTGTTGTCTTCTCAGGTAGTCCTGATACAAGGGAAAGTTTACGGGCAGACTTTGCCCTGATAGATCAGCGTAGCATAAAAACAAGAAAAATACAAACACCGGCCGCTCCATCCTTCTTAATGGATTGATGCATGGCTTTTTCTTGGCTTGCCGGATCATAACTGGAAAGTTTATCGATGAGGACTGGTTTTTTCCTCCATACTAACCTCACTGCCAGGTCGAATCTGCATGCGGTAATAGACCAATATTTCATCAGCGCCTGCTGCAAGTACTGCTTCCTGAGCCTGTTTGGCTATTGCCATCAATTGATCCTCAGGGCCTTCCATTACTGTTTCGAAAGGGGTTACTTCGTATTTCACACCCGAAGCAGCAATGACGGCAATGGCTTTGTCTACTAAGGGGTAGCTATCTATTGTTTTACTTTTTGGGACTATCTGTATCCCGAGATTAATGTGAGGCATGCTTTATTGGTTGTATTGATTCATGGTTTTTTCAAGCCCGATAGTGCAAAAGGCAATAATCATCTCTGTTGCCCTATCCATGGCTTCTGGTAAAAAATCTATCTCTTGTTGAGACCATCTGCCCAGAACATAATCAATTTGGCGACCTGCGGAGAAATCGTTGCCTATACCAAATCGTAGTCTGGCGTAATTTTGTCCTCCAGTGAGTTCGGCAATATTTTTCAGTCCGTTATGGCCTGCATCAGATCCTTTTGACTTCATCCGCAATTTACCAAAAGGTAAGGCAATATCATCAACCACCACCAAAACATTTTCTTTGGGGATTTTCAATTCCTTCATCCAGTAATTGACCGCCTTGCCACTGAGATTCATATAGGTGGTCGGTTTTATTAAATGGATTTGCCTTCCCTTGTGCTTAAAAAGTGAATTAAAGGCCAGGCGGTTACTTTCCCAGTTTAGTTTTTCCTTGTCCGCAAGTCTATCCAATATCAGGAAACCTACATTGTGGCGGGTCAATTCATATTCCGGTCCGATATTTCCCAGGCCTGCGATAAGGTATTTCATTTTTTAAGTCTATTGCTTTTCACTAAAATTTATTTGTAGAGTGTACCAAATGGTTTAGCAAGAAAAAATCCTGCTCTGTGAAAAAACAGGGCAGGATTGGGAATGTTTTGCAAAGAATGAAAGAATTAAACTTCTCCTTCTTCCTCTTCACCTTTTTTGCCTCTCAATGCTCTTGGAATACCAACCGTTGCGATGGTCACATTGGGACTATTCAGCAACTCAAACTTTTCTACATTCAGATCGGCTACTTTCACTGATTTACCCAGTTCAAGAGAAGAAATATCTACTGGAATTTCATCGGGCAAGTCATTGGCCAAACCTTTAACCAAAAGGGTACGGGTTTTTATTTCCAATTTACCCCCTTTGATAATACCTGGGGAATTCCCGAATGGTTTAACTGGTATTTCCATTTTGATGGCTTTATCACTACTGAAAGCCAAAAAATCGGCGTGCAGCAATACCTCACTTACCGGGTGAAACTGCGCCTCTCTGAGGATGGCTTTTATGGTGGTTCCTTCAATGTTTAGATCTACCATGTGAACTTCCGGGGTATAGATCAAGTCCCTGAATAAAATAGCCGGAGAATGGAAATGTATCTGCTCCTTGATTCCGGGGCCATATACTACGCAGGGGACATTCCCTTCTTCCCGAAGGACATCCAGGGATTTTCTGTCGAGATTTGCTCTTTTAAACCCTATAATCTCAATTGATTTCATGAATATATTTGGTTAAAATTAAAATTATTACTGAATAAATAGTGAACTGATTGAAGAGTTTCCCGTCACCGCATGGATGGCTTTGGCGAATAAATCCGCCACAGTCAGCACTTTGATTTTAGACGATTCCTGTTTAGCCGGTATAGTATCCGTAATCACCAATTCCGACAACTGGGATTTTTCAATGTTTTCATATGCCTTCCCTGAAAGTACACCGTGAGTGGAGATGGCTCTTACGGAATTAGCCCCTTTATCCAGAAGGATATTCGCTGCCTTACACATAGTGCCTGCTGTATCCACCAGGTCATCGATTAAAACCACATCTTTTCCATCTACATCTCCGATCACCTGCATGGAAGCCACTTCATTGGCTCTTTTTCTGTGCTTGTCACAGACGACCATATCTACTTCAAAATGTTTGGCATAAGCCCTGGTTCTTCCTACCCCGCCTACATCAGGTGAAGCAAAAATCAGGTTGCCTAAATCCAGGCTTTTCAAATAGGGCACAAATATAGCTGAACCGTTTAAATGATCCAAAGGAATATCAAAAAATCCCTGGATTTGCCCTGCGTGTAGATCGCAGGTCATGATCCTGTCGGCACCGGCGGAAGTTAGCATATTGGCAATTAACTTGGCCGCAATGCTGACCCTGGGACGGTCCTTGCGGTCCTGTCGGGCGTATCCAAAATAGGGAATAACCGCACAAACCTTATAGGCACTTGCCCGCTTGGCTGCGTCGATCATGAGGCAAAGTTCAAGGAGATTGTCAGCTGAAGGGTTTGTAGACTGAATGAGGAATACATTGCAACCTCTGATAGATTCGTTATAACTGGGAGACATTTCTCCATCACTAAACTTGGCAAGGGTCAGGTCGCCGAGGGTTTGTCCGTAGGCTTTGGCAATACTTTTGGCCAAATAGAGCGTATTTGAACCTGAGAATATTTTGGTCTCGGGCATAATTGGATTTTTTGTGGTTTGTTTTTTAAGAGCACCAAAGGTAAGAAAAAATGGCGGTTCTCTTTTCGCCCTACCTAAAAGGATTTAAAGCAGAATTTTCACCTGACCCTGATTTTAGTTACAATGTAAAATCACCATAATTTTCCAGAAGGTAATCCAACTCCTCCCGTATTTGTTTGCCCAATTCAAAAAGTTCCTGATTCTTTCCTGAATCAGCTCTTTTTTCCAATTGATCTGTTAAAGGAAGCAATCTAAAGAATCCGGCAGTTGCTGCCGACCCTTTTAGTTTATGACCTACTTCCAGCAGGATTTTTTCATCTTTACTTTGAAGTGCCTCCCTGAGTTTCTTACTGCTTTCCTCTAAAGTGGATCTGGCAATTTTCAACAGTTCTCTTCCTATGGCTTTTTCTCCATCAAACAGGCTAAGCAGATGGATTTTATCGAAATGTTTGCTCCTGAAGTCCTGAAATTCTTCCGTTTGTTTTTTTTCCTTAACCGATTGCTGTTCGGGTAGCAGCCATTTCATAATCATGGTGGTTAGGCTATTTTGCACGAGTGGCTTGCTCAGGTAGTCATCCATACCAGCTTCCAGACACCGTTCCTTTTCTCCTTTGACAGTGCCGGCTGTAAGCGCAATAATGGGGAGGTCTTTACCGTTTTTGACTGACCGTATGGCTTTGGCTGTTTCATATCCGTTCATAATGGGCATCTGCACATCCATCAATACCAAATCCGGCCTTTGACGGATGACATATTCGTAGGCCTTTAGCCCATTGTCTGCCTCCACAATTTGAATAGTGGGACTGATTTTAGACAGGATGATCTTGGATAGTTTCATATTGATCGGATTGTCCTCGGCAATCAGAACAACATGTTTTTTGTTGGCCAGAAGGTTTTGTTGTACCTGAAGATCTTCTTCCATTATTACTTCATCTCCTTCTGAAGATTGGGTGATTTTCCTGAGCACCTGCGCAATCTGCTGGATTTTTATTGGTTTTAAAATGCGGTGCTGGATTTTTAAAGTTTCCATTTTACCCCGATCCAAGGCATCATCACTGGAGCTGCTGAGCAAAACTACTGGCAAACCGGACAATTTCGGGTGTTTTAATTTTCTGATTTTTTCTGTTACCTCGATACCGTCCAGAAAGGGCATCCGCAAATCCATAAATACAAGGTCAATATTTTTTTTCGTCTCAAGAAGTTGTAAGGCTACCATCCCGTTAGGAGCTTGATGACAGGATATATTCCTGGATTCCATGATTTCGCGAATCAGATTTCTGTTGGTGTCATTGTCATCTACTACCAGTACCTCTTCTATATGGTGATTATCAGGCCACTGCTCTTCTTCCCCTTTTTCGGCCATGAGATGGATGTCAAAAAAGAAAAGGCTTCCTTTTCCAGGCTCGCTTTCGAGTTGCAATTGACTGCCCATCAATTCCAATAACTTATTGGATATGGTCAGTCCCAGCCCGGTACCCCCAAACTTTCGTGTAGTGCTGGCATCCTCCTGAGAGAAGGCTTCAAATATTTTCCTTTGCTTTTCATAAGGTATTCCCATTCCTGTATCCCTTACAGAAAACCGAAACAAAGTTGGGGAACTTTCACTATTGCCTTTATCCTTCATTTCAACCTTTAGCTCTACTTCTCCCAATTCAGTAAATTTTATTGCGTTGGTCAGTAAGTTTACTAAAATCTGCCTAAGTCGAACATCGTCGGCGAAAATAAAGCGAGGTAAAGCGGGAGAAAGATTGACCAGTAGCTCCAGTCCTTTGGAATGGGCCTGATATTTGGTAATATCTGCAACCTGGGTGCCCAATTCATAGAGGTCGGATCGCTCAATGGACAGTTCCATTTTGCCCGCTTCTATTTTAGAAAAATCAAGGATGTCATTGATCAGATCCAAAAGGGAATGAGCGGATTGATAAACCGTATTCATGTATTGCAATTGGGTGTCTGAAAGTGGGGTCTTCATCAGCAAGTCAGTGAAGCCTATGACACCGTTCAGGGGCGTCCGTATTTCGTGGCTCATGTTGGCCAGGAATTCAGATTTTGCTTTGTTGGCATTTTCAGCACTATGTTTTGCCTCTTTAAGCTGGTTTTCTGTTTCTTTTTTGGAACTGATGTCCTGGTGGGTTCCGTACATCAGTGAAGGTTTTCCGGTTTTTGCATCCCAGGTAAAAACTTTGCCCCGGTCCTGAATCCAAACCCAGTGGCCGGTTTTGTGCCGTAGACGTATTTCACTTTGATAATGGTCAGTTTTTTTATCAAAATGTTTTTGCAGTAGATGCTCCCGGTGAAGGAAATCATCCGGGTGGCAAAGTTCATTCCACTGTTTGGAAGTGAATTCCAAAAGCTCATCTGGGGAATATCCCAGCATTCCTGCATACCTCTCATTGATGATGATTTCATCTGTTTTGATATTCCATTCCCAGGTGCCTGCATGAGTACCCTTAATGATGGCATCGAGTCTTCTGCTTTTTTCCAATAAGGCGATTTCTGCCTTTTTTCTTTCACTGATATCATGGGTAAGGCCGACCATCCCCATAATTTTGCCTGAATCGTCTTTCAAAGGTATTTTTGATATCAGACAATACCTTTTCTTTCCGTTTTTTTGTTCCTGGACTACTTCCTTATTGATAATGATCTGGCCGGAAGAAATGACAGTTTCGTCTTCTTCCTGGGCTTCTCTGGCACTCACATCGGTAAAGAGCATCTCATCAGTTGATCCCAAAACTTCTTTATCCTCTTTGAATCCCAAATAGTCCAGCTCTGCTTTATTTACCAATGTTTTTTCATATCGGGTGTTTTTTACATAAATATTGGTAGGGATGTTATCTATAATGGTGCGAAGCAATGTTCTTTCCTCGGAGATTGCTTTGGCCACGTCTTCCAGCTCATCATGAACCTTGTAATACGCAGACATGTCCAGGCCATTGCCTAAAATATAGGATTCTCCCAATTGCGATTCAAAAAGCACATTGTTGAAATGAAAGGTTACAGGGGAGCCATTTTTTGATACCAACCTTCTTTTGCCGTTGAATTTTTTTTCCCTTAGCATTTCAGCAAGATATTGCTCAAATAATTCAGGTCTTTCTATGAGGTTTTTCATGTTTAAGCCCAATACTTCTTCTGAAGTATATCCCAGCATGGCAGCACCCTCCTTATTGACCTGTAGGATTTTTCCCTGCAAATCATGTTTGAACATCATTCCCTGAGCCTGCTCAAAAAATTCTTTAAACTCTTTTTCCTGATCTTTTATCTTTAATTCCTGCTGCTTTTTTGGACTAATTAAGTTAATAATACATAACACCTCTTTTTTGTCTTTGAATAGGGGTTCGCAGGTAAATTCATACCAGTCCCTTTTTCCGCGAACATCAAGAGAATATTCATTGTAAAGTTTTTGCCCTTTTGAAAAAACCTCTTCGAGCATGCTTTCAAACAATCCCACAAGGTTTTCGGATAATCCGGAATTATTGATGGTTTTATTCAAAAAATCCTCAGCCGGAAACATCAAATGGTTGTTTTTAATGGAGAAATATTCCCGGATCACGAAATCATGATCAATCAGAAGTACCAGGTCCCCAACATTTGTCAGAACTTTTTCCAGTTTGCGGTTCAACTTTTTAAGTTTGATTCGCTCTACCTTTAATTGTATAAGTGTCTCTATTTCAAGAGAAAGGGTTTTAAGAGCCTTTACTTGTTTGTCCGTCAGTTTTCTGGGTTTTTTATCCAAAACACAAAGGGTGCCCAAATTCATGCCCGTTTCAGATTTTATGGGAAATCCGGCATAAAATCTGAATTTTTCTTCCCCTTTAACGTATGGGTTTTTTTCGAACCGCGGGTCCTTGGAAGCATCTTCTACCAAAAAAACGTCATCTTGCATAATGGTATACTGGCAAAATGAATCTGACCTTTTGGTTTCATAAATATCCAGACCTACTTTGGATTTGAACCACTGCCTTTCCTGATCCACAAGGGTAACCAGAGCTATGGGTGTTTGGCAGATTTCTGCGGCTAACTCTGTTAATTTGTCAAAAGAAGATTCAGGTAGGGTATCCAGAAGTTGGGTGGCGTACAAAGCTTTTAATCTTTCGCTTTCATTTTCCGGAATGTGGGCAGCACTGCTGTTCATCTTAGATTTATAACTGTGAAATTGAGGTTGATTTTAATTAAAAAAGTACCCATATCCTAAAAATAATCATGCAATTTTCCCTTGAATTACTTTAAAAAAGCTAAAAAAATATGTAAAAATCAAAAAATAATGTTTAAAATTCATTTTTTAATAGATAAATGGTTTAACCTGAAAGTCTTATTCTTAATATGGGCTGACTTTTGCTTCAATATTTTGCAATCTTAAAATTGCCTGAGTCCTTTTATAATAAAAAATATATAAATCATGAGGCAGTACAAATTTTTTGGACAGGTACTTGTAAGGGGTTTATATTAGGAAGTAAATTGAAAGCTAAACAAAAACTATATTTTAAAACCGATTTCCTATCTTTAAATTTTATTAAATATCTGAACCCTTTATCCTATGAAAATTATCTTTTTTGTCTCCTGTCATTTTCTGTTTTGCCTGTTGTTTGGCCTCTCAATCTTGGGGCTTTCTACTCCCGTTTTTGGCCAAAGTGGAGTGAAAGTTTTGGCTTATAATATTCACCATGCCAACCCACCATCTATTCCGGATTCTATAGATCTACCGGCCATAGCCAAAGTAATCAAAAATAGTGGGGCCGATTTGGTGGCCTTGCAAGAGGTGGATGTGTATACCCAACGCTCAGGTTCAGGGCTGCACCAGGCCAAAATGCTTGCCGAAATGACCGGGATGTATTTTTATTTTGAAAGATCTATTTCCTTCCAGGGAGGTGAATATGGAAATGCCATTCTGTCCCGGTTTCCCATCGAGGAAAAAGAAAAATTACAATTGTCCTCAGCAGAGAATACTGAACCCAGGGCTATGCTTGTAGTGCTGGTTACCTTACCTGACGGAGAGAAACTAAAATTTGCCTCTACCCACCTTGATTTTAGCAGCAATACCAATGCGGCCAACCAGGCAAGGGATATTACCGCTTATTTTGAGAAGGAAACCTTGCCGCTGATCATGGCCGGAGATTTCAATGCCGTAATAGGATCTGAGGCCATTGATCAATTGGACCGTCATTTTACCAGGACTTGTCAGGAAGATTGCCCACCTACCATTCCAGTGATAGATCCCAAAAAGGCCATAGATTTTATATTTTACAGACCAGACACTGAGATTTCGGTAAAGGACCACCGGGTGATCCATGAAACCTATGCCTCAGATCATTTGCCAGTGATCGCTACCCTGGTTTGGTAAAAAAGAATATTTCCTACTGAATTATTGTTATTTGAAGGATGAACATTAAATTGTTACATCAAATCAAACAATACGTACGTCATGTTGATTCGCCTGATAATTACAATTATCGGATTTTTTTCCTGTTCCATTGCACCGATGGAAGTAATGGATTCTGATCCGGATTTCAAGGTATTGTATTATAACAGCCAAGAGCTCATCAAACGAAAAACCGCCCTGACAAAAGCAAGAGGATTGGGAGGGGTAATGGTCTGGCATGTTCAGGCAGACAGTCCGGATGAATTTTCCTTGTTGGCCGCTATAAAAGAAGAATTGCAATAATAGCCCGGGGGCAATATTTTGCCCGATAAATTTCATTGGATTTTGATTATGGAAGAGTTAACAGTAGCAACTGCACAATTTGAACACAGAAGTGGGGATAAAGCGTATAATCTGGAGATTATTGAAAGTATAAGCCAAAAGGCTGCCAGTCAGGGGGCAAAGGTGATTGCTTTTCATGAATGTTCTATCACAGGATACACATTTGCCCGCAAATTAAATCGTGAACAGATGTTGGGTTTGGCTGAATTTGTACCAAATGGCCCCAGCGTTGAACGGCTTATCCAAATAGCCCGGCGGCATGAAATAACCATTTTGGCAGGGCTTTTTGAAAAGGATAAAGAGGAGCGCATGTACAAATGCTATGTCTGTGTGGATGGAGAAGGGCTGAAAGCCAGGCACCACAAGCTGCACCCTTTTATCAATCCCCACCTCAGCCCGGGATCTTCATATACTGTTTTTGATATACATGGCTGGAATTGTGGTATACTGATTTGCTATGACAACAACATTATAGAAAATGTAAGAGCTACCAGCTTATTGGGGGCAGATGTGATTTTCATGCCGCATGTAACCATGTGTACCCCTTCTTCCAGGCCTGGGGCGGGATTTGTGGATCCCCTCCTTTGGGATAACAGGCACAAAGACCCAACTTCACTGAGGATTGAATTTGATGGAATGAAGGGCCGCCAATGGCTCATGAAATGGCTCCCGGCCAGGGCCTATGATAATGCCATATATGCTGTTTTTTCCAATCCAATTGGCATGGATGATGATCAGTTGAAAAATGGGTGTTCGATGGTGATTGACCCTTTTGGAGATATCATCACAGAATGCCGGAAATTGGATGATGATTTTGCCCTTGCTACCCTAAACCCGGAAAAGCTAAAGCAGGCGGGTGGGTTTAGGTACAAGAATGCACGCAGACCGGAACTTTACCGGGATATCCTGGGTCGTGAACATGTGCCTGTCCAGAAAGTTGCCTGGCTCTCAAACCAGAAAAATAACTGAATTCATGGAATTGGAAATACCGGAATGTTTTTACCGGATAAGTGTAAAAGCACTCATTCTGGATGAGAACCATCGTTTTCTTTTGGTCAAAGAGGACAATGGCATATGGGAGCTGCCCGGTGGAGGACTAGACCATGGAGAATCTGCTCAGGAGGGAATCAAAAGGGAGATATGGGAAGAAATGCAACTCAAAACAAGTGCTATTGCCGATCAACCTTGTTTTTTTTTCACGGTAAAAAACCATAAAGGGGTTTATATTGCCAATGTCATATACCTTACGGAACTGGAACACCTGCGCTTTGTCCCTTCACCTGAATGTTGTGAAGTCCGTTTTTTTTCTGCCATTGAAGTGCTCGAGGAAACCAACATGTATCCTAATGTTACAGCATTCGCCAGAATGTTTATGGAAAAGCATCCGGGATTATAAATTTTGGCAACTTAGAAGTTTTGTACCAGGGACCTGGTGGTAGATTCCAATATCTCAAAGGCATTTTCAGCCATGGCATTTTCTGTATCCAGCGTAGGATTAACCTCTACAATTTCCCAGGCACACACCCTTTTATCCTTGATCAATGCTTCATTGAGTTGCACAGCTTCAGATAAAGTCAATCCGTCGGGCACGGGGGTGCCGGTTCCTTTCGAAATAGAAGTGTCCAGGCTGTCTACATCAAAGGAAATGTAAATTTGATCGCAGGCTTTCAGCCTATCCAAAACTTTGGATGCTGCAGAAGGGATGCCGGAAGTGCGCAATTCTGCCACGGAAATGTTGGTGATTCCGTACTTTTCTATCAGGTAGTTTTCCGGATATTCAGTATCCCTTACGCCGATAAATACGATGTCTTCGGGTGAAATTTTTGGTTTTTCTCCGCCTATGTTTTTGAGTTTATCCCAATAGGCTACAGTTCCCGGAAGGGGGTCGTTTAGTTTTTGTTCCAGATTATCAATTCCCAGGCACATGGCCAATGGCATGCCGTGCATGTTTCCGGAAGGGCTTGTGAAAGGTGAATGCAAGTCTGCATGTGCGTCTATCCATATTACTCCAAGTTTTCTTTCGGGATGGGCAGCTTTAATACCCATTATCGTGCCTGCAGCGGTGGAATGATCTCCGGCAAGGACAATCGGAAATTTTCTTTTTTCTCGCAAGTCCCGGATGGTGGTGTAGACATTATGAATTACCTCATAAACTCCATCGATATGTTTTGCATAGGGATGTTCATTGCCCCGCCAAAGGTAATCATTGGCATCTTTTACATTGACAGGATCGAATTTGGTGAAAAAGTCGGATTTCTTATCCAGGCTGGCTACTTTTAGGGCATCAATTCCCATGCTGGCCCCCCTGGTTCCAGCGGCTAATTCCGATCTGACTTCCACCAATTTGATGTCTCTCATCCTCTTATTGTTTGAATCCCCAAAATTCCGATAAATTGACACCAGAAGCAAATTTTTTCTCAGGATGAAGCAGGAGGCGTAAAAGCAGCCAATCAGAAAAAATCGATAAATTTGATTATTTTCGCAAAAGTCGATGTCGACTTCTTAATAAAACCAGGCAGCTTACTGCCTTTAATTTTCATTTATTAACATCAACCACTAACTAAAATCTCTGAAAATGAAACCTGTAACCAATAGAAGAGAATTCTTCAGAAAAGCAGCGGTTCTTACCGGAGCCTTTTCCGTCAATAGCCTGTATCAGCAGGTGTTTGCTGCAGATTTAGCGGCAAAAAGCCAACTATACAAGGATGTGTCTCCGGAAAGAATGGCAGAGAATGAGGATTTTTGGGCCTTCATCCAACAAGGCTATCCAGCCAGCTCATCTCCGGTTCTGAACCTGAACAATGGAGGTGTTTCTCCTAGTCCCCAGCTGGTTTTGGATGCGGTGGAGCGGTATAACCAAATGTCCAATCAAGCTCCATCCTATTATATGTGGAGAATCCTTGACCAGGGAAGGGAACCTTTGAGAGAAAAACTGGCACTACTAGCTGGTTGTGATCCGGAGGAATTGGCCATCAACCGCAATGCAACAGAGGCCTTGAACACCATTATTTATGGCTTGGACCTCGAAAAGGGTGATGAAGTTATAGGATGCAAGCAAGATTATCCCAACATGATGCAGGCCTGGAGCCAAAGGGAGCAAAGAGAAGGGATAGTATACAAACAGATTTCTTTTGATTTTCCTGTAGAGGACGATGAATCAATCGTTGATGCCTACCGGAAGGCCATTAGCCCCAGGACCAAAATCATCCATGTCACTCATGTAATCAACTGGGTGGGGCAGATCATGCCTGTAAAGAAAATTTGTCAAATGGCACATGATAGAGGTCTGGAGGTGATTGTAGACGGTGCCCATTCATTTGGGTTGTTGGACTTTACTATTCCCGATCTGGAAGCGGATTATTTCGGTACCAGCTTGCACAAATACCTTTCGGCTCCAATAGGGACAGGCATGCTTTGGATTAAAAAAGACAAAATTTCCAAAGTTTGGCCATTGCTTTGTAACGGTGATCCCAGGAGTGCTGATATCCGGAAATTTGAAACGCTGGGGACCCGAAGTTTTCCTTTGGAACAAGGCATAGGAGAAGCCTTGAATTTTCACAATGGGATTGGTGCCAAAAGAAAAGAGGAAAGGGTTCGGTATTTAAAAAATTACTGGGCAGAAAAGGCCCTTACCATTCCCGGTGTGAAAATTCATACTTCTCTCAAAGCGGCCTATAGTTGCGCCATTGCAGGAGTATCAGTGAGGGGGTTGACACCACAGGAACTGGGACAACAACTACTGAGTAAATATAAAATACATACCACCTCCATAAGTTACGGCAATATCAACTGTGTCCGGGTTTCGCCTCATGTGTATACCCGTACCGCCGATTTGGATAGATTTGTGCTGGCCTTGTCCAGGCTGGCCCCCGACAATGGAAACCAGAATATTGAATCAAAAGGAGCTTAATGCCTGATAAATTTTATGACGCAGTTGTAGTTGGTTCTGGACCTAATGGGCTTGGAGCCGCGATCGTATTGGTCTAACATGGATTAAAAGTTTTATTGATTGAAGGCAAAGACCAGGTGGGAGGGGGGATGCGCACCAGGGAACTGACTTTGCCAGGTTTTCACCATGCCGGCTCTTAGACTTTCTCCTTACAGCACTTCGGCCAAAGGGGTTTATCTGTGTTCCTCTGCAACCCCTCCCGGGGAAGGAATTCACGGTATGTGCGGTTTTCATGCAGCTCATAGGGTGTTGAAAGAGTTATTTTAAAAGCGTTTTTTTGATTACAAAATACTTTTATAATATTAAATTAATTTTATAGAAATTATATTTGTTTAAAATCTTAATTTAGCTATTTTTGTTTGTACATTTTTACTTATTGTATAATTGTCAATATTGATAATATGCCCTTTAAATGCACCATTTTTATTCTTCTTGTAGCGATTTTCTTTTCAGTATCATTGGCCCAGGCCTCGGATAGAATTGACTCATTGCTTGAAAAAGCGAGTGCTTTACAATACGATCAAAAGGAGGAGTCACTGGCCTTGGTGAACCAGGCATTAAGTCTGGGAATAGCTACCAATGATCCCTTGCTTTTGGCCCGGATTCATAACCAGGCAGGAAGGGTTCATTATATTTCAGGAGGCTATAATGAAGCCCTTGAACATTTTGCAGTGGCAAAGAACTTTGGAGATCAGGCAAATGCCATAAAAGAGTCTCTCTATGCAACCAATGGAAGGGCTTTAATCCAAATGGTGGATAAAGAATATGAGGAAGCCATTCAGCTTTTGACAGAATGTTTGGAGGGCAATACCTTGCTCGGAGATAGCTTGGGAGTGGCCAAAAATCTTTTCAATTTAGGAATTGCCTACGATGAGTTGAGTGATTTAAATCGATCTTTGGACCATTTGGAAAGAGCGATGGTATTTTTGGAGGCAGATAGGAAGTCAGTGCTAAACCTCATGGTAAAAAACAGAATGGCCAGGGTATACCATGAAAGGGGAGATTTGGACCGGGCAGAGGAGTTGTATTTGGAAGTATTGTACGACGATTTGTTACTAACCAACTGGGAGAAGTCATTTGCCCTGACGGGTTTGGCGGCAATTCACTTTGACAAAGGGGATATAGAACATGCCCTGGATCTGGGTAAACAGGCTTTGGAGATTGCAGAAGCCCATGGGGCACATTGGGATTTGCAACAAATCACGGGATTGCTAAGCCGGATTTACAGTGAACTGGCTATTTTTGATAAAGCCTTTTATCATTTGCAGGCGCATAAAGCCTACAGCGATAGCCTATATAATGCCGCCAAGAACCGGCAAATGGCCAGGCTTCAGCTAAACCTGACCCAGACAGATAATCAGCGACTGAGAGCAGAAAAGGAAAGGGACAACACCTTGATACAACAGCACTACAAACTGATGGGTTTTTTGGTGGTCTTAGTTGTGTTGCTGGCTGGTATGCTTTATTTTTTCTCAAAGCATTTGCGGTTAAAAGAACATTTCAACCGCTCTTTGGAGAAGAAAAATAATGCTATCAGACAGCAAAAGGATTTGATAACACAACAAAATCAATCTTTAAAGGAGTTAAATCAGGTAAGGACAAGGTTATTGTCCATTATATCCCATGACTTGAGGTCACCTATTAACGCCATCAAGCAACTTCTTGACATGAAGGGAAAAGGATATTTTAGCGAAAAGGAAGAGCAGGATGTTTTTGCGCTTTTATCCGGACAGGTTCAAAATACGGAAGGTTTGTTAAATGATTTGCTGGAATGGGCGAATACCCAAATGGACGGCATGGATGCCAAACCTACAGTGGTGGACGTGACAGAGATGGTGGATAGGGTATTGGAGCATTTAAATTTTCAGGTAAGGACCAAATTCCTGGAGATCCGGCACCAGGGAGCCTCAGGCCTGCCTGGTCTTGCTTGGGTGGATAAAAACCACCTTAAAATCATTATCCAAAACCTGATCGGTAATGCGATCAAATTCACTCCGGAATATGGCCGCATAAGTATTTTTTATGAGGAAGATGAACGTTTTGTCTATTGTCACATTAAAGACTCCGGAGTCGGCATAGATGAGGTCCATCAAAACCTGATCAATGGAGAGGATGAAGGCCGTATACCCTCCATGGTGGGAACAGCAAACGAAAAAGGCACTGGTTTAGGTTTGCTTTTGGTCAAGCAATTTCTGACCCTTAATGGTGGCAGGATGGATGTGCAAAGCCTTTCAGGTTTGGGGACGCAATTCACCCTTCAGTTAAAAAAAGCATGAATATCTCATGAAATCTAGCATGATGTAGCGGTCACACACTTGGATGACTAACAACCATGCGAGATTTCCTGTCCGACTGACGTCATCCGGACGAGCATGTGACCATTAAGAAACAATTATAAACACATGAAATCAGCTGTATGATTTTTCTCAATTCACTACAGCTAATTCCATGGTTTGTATTTTATTGGAGAGGGTAGGTGAAATTCCCAAACCTTTCAAAGATGGCTTTGTCCAATTCTTCCTGGTGTTCCGGAGCGGCGATTTTTTTAAGTTCGTAGGCCCGCTGCCGCAGGTTTTTGCCATAAAGGTAAGCAGCACCAAATTCTGTGACCACGTAGTGCATGTGGGCCCTGGTGGTTACCACTCCGGCACCTTCTTTTAGAAAGGGAACGATTTTTGATTTTCCTTTTTTGGTACTGGCCCTCAGTGCCATAATGGGTTTGCCATCTTCTGAAAGGGCTGCACCTCTCATAAAATCCATTTGTCCACCCACTCCGGAATAGTGGTAACTCCCTATGGAGTCTGCGCAGACCTGGCCCGTGAGGTCAATCTCTACACATGAATTTATAGATATGACTTTGGGGTTTTTTCTGATTACGGCCGTATCATTGACATAGGCCGCCTCATGAAAAGAAAAAGCCGGGTTATCATGAATACTGTCATAGACCTTTTGGGTGCCGATGACAAAAGAGGAAACCACTTTTCCGGGATGTTTCTTTTTAAAACGGTTGGTTATCGCTCCGCTTTCAAACAGATCTATAACTCCGTCAGAAAACATTTCGGTGTGTATACCCAGGTCCTTGTGTTGTCCAAGGGATTTTAAAACGGCATCAGGAATACCCCCGATACCCAATTGCAGGGTGGAGCCGTCATCAATCATTTCTGCTATGTAGTTGCCTATTTTATAATCTGCCTCATTGAGTTTAGCGGAATAATCCACCTGGGGAAGGGGCTCATTTACTTCTATCGCCACATCTATATTATTTACGTGGATCTGGCCATCTCCCAATGTTCTGGGCATCTGATGGTTGACCTGTGCTATAATATAACGGGCAGTATCTACTGCGGGCCTGGCCACATCTACCGAAGTGCCAAGGGAGCAATATCCATGATTATCCGGAGGAGATACTTGAACCATGGCTACATCGATAGGTAATATCTGCTTTCTGAAGAGGCGGCCTATTTCACTCAAAAAAATGGGAACATAACCACCTTGCTCGCTGTTCACCGCTTTTCTTACGTTTTCAGAAACAAAAAGAGAATTGATAAAAAAGCTTCCTTTACAAGATTCAGTGGCCAGGGGCATTTCACCTAAAGTGGTGATGGACACAATTTCAACATCTTTTAATTCCTCTTTTCTTTTGGCCAGGGCTTGTAATAATACAGTAGGGGTGGCGGCACTTCCATGCACAAATACCCTTTGGTGACTTTTAATATTTTTTACTGCCTCATCCGGACTTGCTGTATTTAATTTAAATTTCATTTTTAATAAATATAAGTTTATATAATTCATTGATCCACAACACAAAGGAGGATAAGAAGACCCAACTTAACAATTCCAAAAAGGAAATACTTTGGAATTCAAAAAGACCCGCAAAATAAGGAACTTCGATAATCAGCACCTGTATGGATATCGAAATGAGTAAAGCATAATTTACCCATTTATTAGAGAATAATCCAACTTTAAAGGCAGAACCTTTTAGGTTTCGCATATTGAATACATTGAAAAGTTGGGTAAATGCCAAGATGATAAAAACAATCGTTCTTGCTTTATCAAGGCCCTGAGGCAAATAAACCATAAAACCGATAAGGGCCAGGCCTGTCATAAAAATGGTATTGAGAATCAAGGAAGGAAGAACTTCTTTATTGATGATATTCTCTTTGGGGTTCACAGGCGGCTTTTTCAATTCATTTCCCACACCTGCTTCAGTGGCAAGTGCCTTATCACAAAACCCATCTGTGACCAGATTGATCCAAAGGATTTGAGTAGCAGTAAGGGGCAGGGGATATCCCGCTCCAATGGCGACTATTAGCGTAAGAATTTCTGCCAGGTTGGTTGTGACCAGAAAAAAACTTGTTCTTCTGGCATTGTTAAAAACAATTCTCCCTTGTTCTACAGCTTTGACAATGGTAGCGAAATTGTCGTCTGCCAAGACCACCAATGAGGCCTCCCTGGCTACATCTGTGCCCATGATTCCCATGGACACGCCCACATTGGCCTGTTTTAATGCGGGAGCGTCATTAACCCCATCTCCGGTCATGGCTACCAATTCACCCTGATCTTGCAGGGATTTTGCAATCCGGAGTTTCATTAATGGGCTAAGGCGTGAAAAAATATCTACTTCTTGTATGGCCTTGTCAAAATCCTTTCCTTTTAGTTGCAACAGGTCTGCTTCTGAGAGCACCTGCTCCCTCCCTGGTAAAACAATACCCACTTCTTTTCCTATGGCCAATGCAGTCTGGGCATGGTCTCCAGTAGCCATAATCACCCTGATTCCTGCTTCGTGACAGGCCTTTACTGCTTCAGGTACTTCCGGGCGTGGTGGGTCAATCATGGCAGCAAGTCCACAAAAGATCATTTCACCTTCTTCTTCTTCTTCTTCAGCCCTATTTTCATTTAGAGGTTTAAATGCCAAACCCAAAACCCTATAGCTTTTTTTTGACCAATCATCCAGTTTTTTGTGGCTTAATGCCAATTCATTTGCATCAAGTGGATGATAACTTTCCTTACCCATGAATCGGGTTGATTTTAGCAGAATAATCTCGGGTGCGCCAATAAAAAGCTTAAAAAGACCACCGGGTTTTTCAATTATGGAAGACCGGTATTTTAATTTAGAACTGAAGGGGAAATCTTCCAGGATAGGCAGTTTTTTTTCTACACCAGCTTTTTTGGCCAGCACAGCAAATGCAGCCTCTGTTGGGTCTCCTGAAATTTGATATTTGCCGGTATCACTGAGGGAAACGGTAGCATTATTGCAGTGGGCAGCTATCTCCAACAATTGATCCATAGCGGCTATATCCTCCAAACTACCAGTAATTTCCCCTTTGTGCTCCCAACCTTCGCCCGAAACAGAAACCTCAGCCCCTCCGATTTGCCAAAGGGTGTTGATGGTCATGGTGTTTTGGGTCAAGGTGCCTGTTTTATCTGTGACAATAGTACTTACTGTACCCAAGCTTTCTGTTGCTGAAATTTCCCGGATAATGGCATTTTTTTTGGACATTCTGTAAGAACCGATGGCCAGTACAATCGAAAGGACGGCAGGTAATCCCTCAGGAATAGCTGATACCAATGCTGCTATGGATATTAGTAACAGCTCATTTACAGGGATTTCCTGAAAAAAGTATCCGGCAAAAAATAAGATAAGTGAGCTTATAATTGCCAAGATGGCCATCTGTTTGGCCAGCATGTCGGATTTTTTCTTAAAATTTGAATCTTTGGGAGGGATGGTGTAAATGCTGTCTGCAATCAGGCCAAGCTGGGTTTTTAGTCCTGTAGCCGTAACCCAGGCAAGCGTTTCACCACTGGTAAGAAAGGTGCCTTTCCAGACCATGTTTTTTCGGTCGGCTACAAGGCTTGCCTCCGGCCCCGGGTTGGCATCTTTTTCTACCGGAACAGCTTCCCCTGTCAGGGAGGCCTCCATGGCCTGGGCATCATGGGTTTGGAAGATTACACCATCAGCCGGTATCAAGTCACCCGCTGATAAACTCATCAAATCCCCAGGGACGAGTTCTTTTGAAGGGATGGTCGATAATTTTCCTTCCCGGATGACTTTGCATTGCGGAACCATAAAACCTTTTAGGGACTGCATGGCATTTTCCGCTTTATATTCCTGAATAAAACCTATGGCAATGTTAATACCTACGATCACAAGGATTACAATCACATCTACCTGATGTCCGGTCAAAAAGGAAATAAAGGCAGCCACCAACAGGATATACACCATGATGTTTTGAAACTGTTTAAATAAAATGCTCCAGAGGGATTTTTTGCTCCTGTCGGGGATTTCATTTAGTCCAAATTGGCGTTTTCTTTGTTCTGCCGAAGCCTGGGATATTCCGGACTCAGAGGTTTCCAGGGCTTTTTTTATTTCTACATGATGGATGCTATGTGGGTGATCAGGTATTTGGATCATCGGGTGATGGCATTTTTTACCATGATAAATTCGGAAATATTTTCCTGATCCAGTATACCTATGAAATGTTGTGCCTCGTAAACCAATGCGACTTTTTTGTTTTCAGCGGCCATTTTCTTTAATGCTTCCTCAAGAGGCAAAGTTATTTCAAGCTTCAGGGGATTTATGTCAGTGACTTTTTCAATGGATATCTGCGCACTTTGGTCTTGAAGGCCCTGTACGATACCCTCACGGCTAAGGATGCCTACTGGGGAGTCTTCCTTCACCACAACAAAATGGGTTGCCTGACCATCCAAAAGCTTGTCAACGGCCTTCTGCAGGGGTGAATTATATGCCAAAACCGGGAATTTGCTCATCAGCGCATCCCCAACAATAAATCCCTCCAGAAAGGAATGTTGTTTGGTTTGATTGACTTCGGCCTGGGCTCCAAGAAAAATAAAGATGCCGATCAAGACCAAAAGCGGATTGTTAAAAAGCCCGAAAAACACAAATAGGATGGCCATGATCTGACCGGTGCCTCCTGCTATTTCTGTAGCTTTTACCCTGGGCATTTTGAAAGATAGCAAAGCCCTTAATACCCTGCCACCATCCATAGGAAAGGCGGGCAGCAGGTTGAAAACTGCCAGGAAAAAATTGGCCGAAGCCAGAAAAAGCCATATACTTGAACCATTCAGCTTTGGTGCTTCCAACAAATTAAAGTCAAAACCGGTAAAAAATAAAATGACGGATAAGAGTAAAAATAATACCAGGTTTACCAGCGGTCCTGCCAGAGCTACCTTAAGTTCCTCCTTTGGATCCTCCGGTAATTTTTCCAATCTCGCCAGCCCGCCAATTGGCAGCAAAATAATATCCCGGGTTTGGATACCATATTTTTGAGCCGTGAGTGCATGACCAAACTCATGTAAAATCACACATAAAAAAATCAAAATAACAAATAAAATTGTCCATCCTGTGTCTAAGATTGGCGTTCCGGAGCGGGTGTTGGCTATAATAATCCATAATATAAGTAGCGAAAAGGTCCAGTGGATGAATACTTTGATGCCACTATATTTGCCTAAATAAAGAGAGAATTTCATTTTTATACTTCTGGTTTACAAATGGTAAAGATCAGTCAATGGTTTGTGTAAAAATAGGATATTGCTCATGTTTTCCAAGTTATACCGGTCGAATTGATACCTGCGTTTATCAGCCAAAGTCTTAGTAAAGACAGTAAGGTAATGCGTTCTGTTTTTTTCCTTTTCAATTCTTATCTTTGCAAAAGATCAAGTTTTGGCCATAAATTGGTGTCAAACAATCAATTTATGTTATCTTAAAGTTAATCATGAATAAAAAAACAATCACCTTAAAAATGATTGCTGACCATGAATACGAGTCAGTAAATGCCACTGGGAATAAGGTCCATATTGACATGTATGCCGGAGAGGATAAAAAGTACCAGTCACCCATGGAACTTCTGCTTTCCGGGTTGGCAGGGTGTTCAGCTGTTGATACCGTCCTGATGATGAAAAAAAAGCGAAAGCAGGTAACTGATTTTAAAATTGAGGCAGAGGGGATCAGGAATGATGGTGTCCCTTCTTTTTATACTTCAATCCACCTGTTATTTGTCCTGACCTCTCCAGACGCCACCCAAGCCGAATTCGAAAAAGTGGTCAGGCTTGCTGTTGATAAATATTGTTCTGTTGCTTCATCTCTCAAGTCGGAGATCGTTTATACCGCAAAAGTAATAAGGCCGGAATGAGGGTAGTTCGAGAAATCAGCAAAGAGGGTATTAGGATCAGTCTTTTTGATTGGAACAATAAGTACCTGCTTAAATTTGACTCCGGTATGGTAGAGCAAACTTTTAAAGTCCCTGCCATGGATGTGTTGGATGAGAAGGATCTTGATCAGCTATTGGAAGGGAGTTTTTTTGATAAAGTCAAAGAAAGATTCGATGAAATGCGACAATCTCTTCATATTGCTATGGAAAATATTTAAATTTGAATATATTTAAATATTCAAAGATGAAATATTTATTTTTTACACCCATTTTGGTTTTATTGATTTCTTCTGCCTGTCAATCGGATAGAAAGATGGAGAGTGAAGACCATTTTTTGCTTTTAGATACCTTGATTCATAAAGCAGAAGCGGACTTACTACCACTGGAGGAAGATATATCTCAATTAGCTGTTTTTTCATCGGGATTGTTCGAAAAATCCGATAGCCTTGCAGCACTTGTCAATGCTGATAAATTCCAGACCGATGGAAATGGTTTTTTTTACAGCAGGAATAATGAAGGAGAAGGGAGCACCGTTTTTATATCCTTGTTGGCTGAAAACAAAAACCGTTCTGTGAGGGAGGTTTTTGCTACGGAATTAATGGATGAGGAATTCCGGAAAATCACTGAAAACAGGCCGATGGTCAGTCAGGTTTACTTCAATTCGTCCAGTAATTTTAGCAGGTTATATCCTCCTTATGACTTGTTAAATTCCATTGAGCCTGATATTGATATCACAGCTTTCAATTTTTTTTACCTTGCAGATGAAGACAGAAATCCTAACAGGGAATCTGTCTGGGTAGAGGAGGTTTATATTGACCCGGTAGGCAGAGGTTGGATTTTATCCCTGATTCATCCGGTATATCATAAAAATGAATTGAAAGGGGTGTTGGGCTTTGACATTACCTTATCGGACCTTATGGATTCATTTCTGGATAAATATGATAAAAAGCTCATGTTGATCGACAACCAGGGTACCGTTGTAGCGGGTAAGGCAGCGGCAATCGAAGCTTTAAGTTTGCCTCCTTTGAAGAACCACGCTTACATTCAAACCATTCATTCAGATAGCTTTAGGAGAGAGGATTTTAACCTTTTTAAAAGCAAAAGCAAAGAAGTCAGGAGAATGGCATCCAAATTTTTACTTGAGAAAGAAAGTATTCACAGTTTTGAAATGGCGGGAAGGCGTTTTATGACCTATTGCAGGAAGATGAATATTATGGACTGGTACTTATTGGATATCCATGACTAGGAAGACAGAAAGCAAATTGGATAAATGCCAAACGGAGACCAGGAAGTTTTGGTGGCTTATTGGTCTGAGTATAGTGGCGATTTTATTTACAGTCATGCTGGCATTTTTCTTTTACCGCTCCTTGTCGGAAAACCTGATTGAAAACAGGAAGGTTTTTTTAAGTAGGCAGGTAGAACTTGCTGCCAATGAAGCCCAAAGAAATTTCAATAACCTGAATGAAGACCTTATTTTTTACGCCAATAATCAGGAAAAACCATTGAATTATAATCCGTCCCTTGATGAAAATCCGGTTGATGAAACAAGGGTACGTAGACTTTTAAACAATTACATCAACCTTATTGATACTTTAATCATAGAGAAGGGGGAATTTAGAAAAAAATACCATGTATCCGACGCCAATTATTTTTCAGTCGTTCAATCCTCAATAGCAATAGGTAAAGAAACCTGCCAGCATTGCTTCAGAATTAAGTCAAGCAGGGGAAATGTGACTATACTGGTAAAGCTTAGCCTGGAAAAATACTTTATCAATCACCTCGCCAATTACTATTTAGGGGCTGATACCCATAAACTCATTTTTATGGACGGGGTGTTTTTTAATCTGGCGGAGAATGAGGTTAGGGAGCTGGTTTTACTTGATGAACCGCTTCAGGGTGTCATCAACAGGGAAATTGAAGGAGGCCTGAGAGGTGAATATGAGGGCTGGGTAAAATATGATGAAGTTGAGGATAAAAGAATAAATTTAATCATACAATATCCCTTTTCCCTTATTAATTTAGATACTTCTTTGGCTTTCGTTTTTTCTCAGGATAAGGCTACTATTGTATCCGGGATTTTTGGAACTTACTTTTACTTTTTTCTTTCGCTTTTTGCTTTGCTTTTATTGTTCGTATTCTTTTTATCGAGGTATTTCCAGGTGACAAGCGAAAACAACCAATTATTAGAAAAGAAATCTAAGGATTTGGATAATCTTTTAAAGCAACAAACTATATTATTGCAGCAGTCCAAGGGATTTATTTATTATCATGATGAAAAATTGATCCCTTATCAGGTGAGTGACAATGTGAAGGAGGTCTTGGGTTACACCCCTCAGGAGTTTTTAGCACTTAGCCCTTTTCATTTGATGGAGGAAGATGCAGACGCCTTTTTGCTTACGAAAAACAAGGCCATCAAGGAGGAAAAAGATTTTTATTACTTTGAAGCGACCATGACCCGAAATACCGGAAGCCCGGTAAGGGTAAAAATATTTGAGAAATTGATTTACAGTTCGACAGGCCAGTTTTTAGGCGATGTGGGCATATGCTCTGATATTCATGATAAATATATTGCTGATCAGGAATTGATCCGAAGTGAGAATCGGTTGAGATCTGTTTTAAACAGTCTTCCGGATATCATTTTTATTTACAACAATCAGGGCGATTTCCTGGATTATTATGTCCAGAATGATGAATTTTTATTACAGCCTCCTCAAAAATCCCTGGGAAAAAACATCAGTGAAATCCTTTCCGGAGATGCAGGTGATAAGGCCATGAGGGCCTTCAAAAGGGCTGTAATGACCGGGAAAATGCAAACGGAAGAGTTGGATCTGTTGCTGGACATTGGCAGGAGATTTTTTGAGGTCAGGTTTTTTAAACTGGATGAAGGGAGGATGATGTCTGTGGCCAGGGATATTACAGGGCAGAAGCTTTGGGAGAAAGGTTTAAGGGATGCAAAAGAAAAAGCTGAAATTGCCAATAAAGAGAAATCTAATTTTTTGGCCAATATGAGTCATGAAATAAGGACACCGCTAAATGGTTTGCTGGGGATCACCGGTTTGCTGAACAAAACCAAGCTGTCGGAAGAACAAAAAGAATTGCTTTCCATAATTGGTGATTCCGGCGAGTCCCTGCTCCATATTGTCAATGACATTCTGGATTATTCAAAGATTGAAGCGGGTAGGATGGAGCTGTATCCTGTGCTGTTTAATTTGAAACAGGAAATGGAACGGATCATTAATATTTTTTCAGGAATGGTGAAGGAAAAAGCTTTACAAATTCAATTGGAAATAGATGAATCACTGCCAGATGCCATTGTTTTGGATAAGGAAAAATTGGCGCAAATCTTTTTCAATATTATCGGCAATGCCGTAAAGTATTCTCAAAAAAAAGGAAAAATTCACATTTCCCTGAAAGGAGAAAAATTATTTTCCAATAATCTCATTTTATCCTGCGCAGTTCAGGATGATGGAGTGGGAATTGATCAGAAAAAGCTGCCTGAACTCACCAAGCCTTTTACCCAGGTGGGGGCTGCTTCAAACGGAGAGTACCAGGGTACTGGTCTGGGCCTGGCAATAGCCAATAAACTAATTGAATTGATGGGAGGGGCTTTACAAATAGAGAGCGAACTTGGAGTAGGTTCCCTGTTTTCTTTTACCCTTATCTCCCATATCAATGGAGAGGAAAATACCACTTTACATGTAATGTCAGGTACGGAAGAGGTAACCGACTTTGAAACCCTGGCTGAAGACCACCCCTTAAAAATCCTTGTTGTTGAAGATAATGAGATTAATCTCAAGTTTATGATCATGCTTCTGGAGCAAATGGGATATACCCCCGAAGTAGCGATGAATGGGATGGAAGCAGTGAAAATAGTGGAAGGAAAAAAATTCGACCTGATTTTTATGGACAACCAAATGCCAGGCATGAATGGGATGGATGCTACAAAAGTGATCAGAACCCTTCCATATGGGAAATCAGTAAGTATTGTAGGTTTATCTGCCGGTGTTTTTAAAGAAGATGTGGATGAGGCTTTGCGGATAGGGATGACCGACTACCTTACCAAACCGGTAAAAATCCAACAGATTATTGATAAAATCAAGGCTTGTTCACTGGCCATGTCCAGATAGCCTGTATTAAAGCATCAGGTCTTGCCTAAACTTTCGGATAATCCGGTACACGTATGTGGAATTATTCTGCCT
>NZ_JAANYN010000018.1 GCF_011290685.1 Cyclobacterium plantarum | reverse complement strand
ATAATCATAAAAAAACCACGAAGGATATAGTTTTATCCTAGGTGGTCAAATTTTTATCGAATTTTCCAAGAAGCCCAAAATAGACTTTTAAATGCACACTCATTTTTTCCCGGAAACTGGAAGGAGTACCCTCTTTTAGCTCATTTAGTAAATCCCGATGTATTACGGCATTTTTAACTTCCGTTTTTCCAATGATTTGTCCGCTATGGACCAAGTTAAATATAGGGTGTAACATTTTCTGAAAGCGTAATAATGTTTGGTTGCCGGAAATTTCGTAAAGCATGGAGTGGAATTCCGCATCATACCTGTTTTTCAAAAACCGATCTTTGGTATTTTCTTCTTTTTCCACTAACAATTCTAATTTCCGGATGCTTTCGTTGGTTTTCCTGATAAAAAGTAGGTCAGCAATACCCATTTCCAATACAAGTCGCAATTCAAAAATGTCCTGAAGTGTAGCACTGTCTAACAACATGGGATTGAGCACACGTTCAAAGCTTCCCAAAATATCTGGCTGTGTTAAGATGATGCCCCTGTTCCTCTTGGATTCTATCAAGCCTAGAGTTCTAAGTCTGGACAGTGCTTCTCTTAAAGCCGTTCGGCTGACCCCCATTGATTCGGCCAGTTCTGCTTCCTTTGGGATGGCATCCCCAGGTTGTAGATTAGCTTCTGTAAAATACTCTCTGAGATTTAATTCCACCTTGTCTACCAATGATAGGGATTGGTCGATTACCGGCTTAGGTTTAACTTTTAATGCTTTCACAAGCTCTAATTTAAAATTAATTACAGGAGCAAATATAATAAGTAATATTAAAATAATTTTTCTCAAGATGCCTTTAAATTAATCAAAGACAGTTTTAAAATCGCTAAAAATCAATGAAATATTGAAAATTCATGATTTATTTTAAGTATTTAAATGCTTGCATATGTGGAGATTATTATACAAATTTAAATAAATAATACATAATGAAAAGTTGACTTTAGCATGCAGAAAACGTTGGGTTTGTTGATTTACCTTATGTTGTTTTTTATTCCGATTGGGGATAATCCCTTTGAATTATTCCACAATGGAGTATGGGATTCCGGGTGCCTGGCGGTCCGTAAACTCATAAATCCTCCCTTCATGTCCGCTTATAATGCGGCTTATTTTTCACTTCCATTAAAAATCGGCAAGTCTCCCGCCAATGAAGCTGTAGTGATAAATGACGGGGGAATCCCTACAATTTTTTATATCAACCGGCCTGGAAACGCCGATAAGGTGATGGTTTTGAGAAAGAACCCAATTGGATGGGGAGAGCCGGAATCGGCTTTTCCCTTGCCGGGACAGGCATATTATGCGTTGCAGGTGGTGAAAGCTGAAAATGAGAATCTGCTTTGTGTTTTTCATCTATTCGGAGAGGGGGATCAAGGGTATAGAGGAAGGCAGCTTGATCTTTGGGTAAACCGGCGGGTAAACAACAAGTGGGGTACTCCTATTAAAATTTTTGATGGTTATGTAGGCGCTATTCGAGGGCTGACAAAACTCAAATCTGGCAGGCTGCTGCTGTCATTTGGTAAGGCGGTGCCGGAAAGAGAAGCGAAACCACCAAAAAATGTAATAGATTTTGGGTGGAACTCCATACAGACGATGTATTCAGATGATGGTGGATTAACCTGGGACACTTCGCCCGATGAGCTTGTTATCGAAATTGATAATAATAAAGTCACCAGGTACGGAGCCATTGAGCCGGCAATTATTGAAAGGGAAGATGGATCGGTCTGGATGCTGATTAGAACGACCCGCGGGAGATTATTTCAATCCGTTTCCTGGGACAAGGGGGAGGTCTGGACGGACCCTGAGCCTACTGATTTTATCTCCTCAGACTCACCCGCCAGCCTTTTGCGGTTAAATGATGGGAGGATGGTGATTTTTTGGAATAGTTGTCAACGATGGGATCATCCTAATTCTTATGCCCTGGGAGGACGGGAAATATTGCATGGTGCCATTAGCAACGACGATGGACTGACCTGGAAAGGATTTAGGGAGGTTGCTCAATCACCGGACCTTGAAATAAATAAAGGAGATAGTGGTACAGCTTATCCGTCCGCAGAAGAAATGGAAAACGGCAATATTTTACTTGTTACAGGCCAAGGGGAAGGAAAAGGAATGTACGAAGTTAATCCTGATTGGTTTGCCGAAAAAATTCAAAGAATTGAATTTGGTAATTCGGACCTGGTAGAAAAAATTAATGGCATTCCTGTTTCGGAGGTTGAAAATTTGGTTACTGGAATTAGTTATCCCAAAGTGCACTCAAGTGGAGAAGTGGTCGTGAATTTCCCGATGGCAGTTGAGGGTATCTTAAAACTGGAAGTGAATTCCAATCAGGACTTTGAAACATTGTTTCTGGCGTTGACCGACCATTTTTCCATTCCTGAAGATAGTCTGGCATCCCAGCATGCTGTTTTCAGAATTGAAGTCAGAAGGGAAAATATTAAAAGGCATTTAAGCGGAAATTCTGCCGCTATCTTCGAATTGAAATGGGAAATGGTAGCTCAGGGCCTAAGTAAATTGGAAGTTAAGGTAAATAACAATTCAATCGGAACCTTTAAAATGAGAAGAAAAACTGAGATAGGTTTGAATTATCTTAGGATTGGTGTGGGGAGTGTCGGCATGCCTCAGAGATGGATACGAGAGATTGCATTTGAAAAAAAATAATGAATGAAATTTTGATGGATTTAATTATTGCTTATTTTTGAATAAATAGTACATATTAAAATAATATAAGTAACTTATTTATAAGTATATAAATACACAAAACAGTAATTTGTTAATATAAATACTACAAGTATGCGAAAAAATTGTACTGGTTTCTTGAGACGACTGCACGCAACAGCTTTCCTGGTTATGCTAATTGGGCTGGGACAAAGCTGGGGGCAGTCCCGTAGTGTTAATGGAACAGTGACGTCGGAAGAAGGGAATACTACGATTCCTGGAGTCAACATCCTAGTGGTCGGTACCACCATAGGAACGGTTACTGATTTGGATGGCGACTTCACTTTGACGGTTTCTGGAGATGATCCGGTTTTGAGGTTTTCGGCCATCGGGTTTGCTACAGAAGATATTAGGGTAGGCAATCAAACTACCATTAACGTGCAGCTTTCCACGGATGTAGGAGCCTTGGAAGAAATAATCGTGGTCGGTTATGGGGAGCAATCCCGTGAAAAGTTGACAACAGCCGTTAGTACGCTGGATACTAAGGTCCTTGAAAATGTACCTTTGGGGAACGCAGCATCGGCTTTGCAGGGTACTGTATCGGGAGTACGGGTACAAACCCTAAGCGGTCAACCGGGTGCTGCTCCGAGAATAATAGTAAGGGGCGGAACTTCTATTAACAATCCCAATGGAGCTCAGCCGCTTTATGTGGTGGATGGCGTGATAAGAGATGACATTCAGGGTATAAACCCGATGGATATTGAGTCCATGCAGGTACTGAAGGATGCCGCTTCCACAGCTATTTATGGTTCTCGCGCTTCCAACGGGGTAGTAATTTTAACCACCAAAAGTGGGAAGGCAGGTGACACGAAAGTGACTTACCGATATACCATTGGCACTTCTCAATTAAGGGAGAAATACGACCTTTTGTCTGCAAGAGATTATATCTATTATGGAAGATTAGGTGTAGCGGCAACCGGAATTAAATCTCCGGGAAGGCTTCCTATGCTGGATGGTTCTTTTGGGTTTGGGATTGGAAATGACCTTACCAATAATACGGCCTATACTACGCAGTATCTGACCCCTGAAAATGAATACAAACTTAACGAAGGTTGGGAGAGCATGCCAGATCCCCTGGATCCTTCTAAAACCATCATTTTTGACGATGTGGATTGGCAGGATGTTTTGTTTAGAACTGCAGTGACACATGATCATTATCTGAATTTATCCGGAGGATCTGAAAAGGCGACTTTTAATATTGGGGTAGGTTATGCGGATATGGATGGTACGGCCATTACCACCAATTATAAAAGATTTACAGCCAATATGAATGGCAGGTTGAAAGTAAATGAAAAACTCTTCGTATTTGCCGGCTTAAATTTTACCAGATCATCAGATAATTTGGTGTATAGTGAAAATAATTTATTTGAAAGATCAATCGCTACTCCTCCCACTGCCAAATATACTTTTGAAGATGGAACACTGTCGCCGGGGGTTAATCGTTCTTTGGGAAACCCTGCATACCATTTAAGCCGAAGTAAAAATGACAATACCTTAAGCATCATGACCCTTAGTGCTGGTGCTAACTGGGAACTTGCACCCGGGCTGAGTTTTGAGCCTTCCGCTTCTCTGTTTTCAAGAACCAATACTGCCAACACTTTTTTAATGTCTTATTTAAATTCACCTACCCAACTGGTAGAGGACCGGAATGCGACCGGGACTCAGGAAAACTGGGAGCAAATTCAGGTAGATGCAGTCTTTAATTACGAAAGGAGTTTCAATGAACTACACAACCTTAATGCTACCCTTGGGTATTCATTGTACCAAAGAGACAATTATCGTCTTTTTGCTGAGGGAAGGGGAGCGGCCACAGACCTTATCCCTACATTAAATGCTTCAGGAGAGCCAGTTCAGGTTTCCAGCAGCAAAGGAAAGCAATTGATTCTCGGGTACTTTGGCAGGGCGAATTACGATTTTGACAATAAATACCTGGTTTCCGTAAGCGCAAGATACGATGGTGCTTCTAACCTGGGCTCCGAATATAAATGGGGATTTTTCCCCGGGATTTCAGCGGGTTGGAACCTACATAATGAAGATTTTTGGAATAGTCCGGCAGGAGTAGACCGGTTTAAGTTGAGGGCAAGTTACGGGCTGAATGGTAACTTGGGTAATTTGGGGGATTTTCAGTCACAGGGGTCTTACAGCGTTGGTTCCATTTATCAGGGTAACGCAGCCGTGGAGTACACTACGATAGCCAATCCAAATCTTAAATGGGAAGAGTCCAGAACATTTGACCTGGGTTTTGATGCAAGTCTGTTCGATAATAAGGTTACTTTATTGTTTGACTATTATCAGCGGGTCACGTCCAATCTTATTACCACGCTGGCGATGCCAAAATTAACGGGGTTTACCAGTATTTTAACCAACCTGGGTAGTTTGGAAAACAGCGGTGTTGAACTTGAGGTCAGTTTAAACCTTCTTGAAACAAAAGACTGGAAGTGGAATATTGGATTCAATACTTCTTTTGTCAGGAATAAAATACTGGAATTGCCTGAGAATGATAATGAGAATAACAGAATTGGCGGATTATTACTATATGACCAGTCTGTAGGAGATTATGTCTGGAAAGGTGGATTACAGGAAGGTGGCCAAATAGGTGAAATGTATGGTTACCAGTACCAATCCGTTTTTCCGACAGACCAGGCGGCTGCTGAAGCACCCGAAGATTTGATCATGGCCGGACCTGACCGGACCCGACTTGGGGGAGATGTTGATTGGCTGGATGTGGACGGCAATGGTGTGATTGATACCAGGGACAGGGTCTATATGGGTAATATTTTTCCGAAATGGACCGGTGGATTTACCAATAATATAAATTATAAGGGCATCAACCTTTACTTAAGAATGGATTATACGACCGGGCATACCATTTATAATTATGTGCGGGCAAACTTGGATGGTCAATTTGTCGGAAATACAAATATGAGTTCAAACATCTTGAGGTCCTGGGAAAACCAGGGAGATGTGACTGACGTTCCCAGATTCTACTGGGCAGATCAGGTAGCTCAAAGCAATTATTGGAGAGGAGATCCGAGAAATCTTAATAACGGCGGAGGAAGTTCTTTAAATTATGAAAGGGGAGATTACCTGGCCTTAAGGGAGCTCACATTGAGCTATAATTACATGGCTGATTGGTACAAGAGGATTGGTATAGAAGGGATCAGGGTAAACCTTACCGGTAATAACCTGTACTATTTTACCAATTTTAGTGGTCTTTCACCTGAGGATGGAGGGCTTAACAGGGGACGTTTTCCTGTACCAAGAAACATTATGTTAGGCATCAACCTGTCGCTTTAATCAAGTCCTGATCAAAAAGAAAACATCATGAAAAAGTTTATCAATAATAGAAATTTCCTTCTTGGGATGCTGGTATTCCTGCTAAATTATTCTTGCACAGAGCCATTGGAATTAGCGCCAATTAGTTCTATAGGAGCCAATTCATTCTGGCAATCGGAACAGGATGCAACTGGTGGAGTAATTGGAATGTACAACCAGTTTAGAAACCTGGCGGCAAGGTCCTTGTTTTATATGGGAGAGGCCAGAAGTGAAGTGATGGGGCATGGAATTCAAAATGCAGATTTCAGACAGAAATATTTTGAGAATGACATGAATGAGGGTAATGCGGATTTGGATTGGCTGCAGGCCTACCGGGTGATTAATTATGCCAATTTGGTACTAGAAAATGTTCCGGAGATTTCTTTTCCCAACGAAGACAAGAAAAATGATTTGCTGGCCCAGGCCTATACCATGAGAGCCTTTGTGTATTTCGTTCTGGCGAAAACATGGGGAGATATTCCCTTGGTAACTGAACCGGTAGAAGGTTATGATGCGCAGACCACCTTTCAGGAAAGAGTAGCGGTTTCGGCTGTTTTTGATTTGATTAAGAGCGATCTTGATGAAGCCATTAATTTGTTTCCAACCAATGAATTTCCCTCAGGGCGGGCCATGTGGTCCAAGCCTGCGGCCAATGCATTGAAAGGGGATGTTTATTTATGGACTGGTAAAACAATGGGGGGAGGAGAAGCAGATTTTACCACGGCATTAAGTGCATTAAATGATGCTAAATCTGCGAACCTGAGTCTTTTGGATGATTACTCCAGGATTTTTGATTTTGACAATAAAGGAAATCAGGAAATCATCTTTGCCGTACATTTCAGCGATTTTGAATCTTCTAATAACATGTATTCAGATATGTATATTAATGCATTGGATATCAGGGATACCTATGACCAGCAGACGCTGGAAACGATCGGAACCCCTGGAGGATTTAATTGGTGGGCGCCATCTGCTACCATGAGAAATCAGTTTACTGAGGAAGATAGCAGGAAATCAGCTAGTTTTCTCGAAATATATTCTAATGAGGAGGAAAATACCTTTATCACCTCTATTGTGCTAAAAGGCAATGGCTATTCTGAGGGAGGCACGAGAAGGTTTCTGGATGATATTGTAATTTACAGGTATGCTGAATTATTACTCCTGATAGCGGAAGCCAAAAATGCCCTTGGACAGGATCCTTCGCCTGAAATAAATTTGGTCAGAAGCAGAGCATATGGAGATGATTTTCCAATGTATGAATTTACCAATGGATCCCAATCTGAAAACGACGAGGCAATTTTACAGGAAAGGTTGTTTGAATTGGCCTTTGAAGGAAAAAGATGGTGGGACCTCGTCCGCTTTAATGCCGCATTTGATAAGGTCCCTTCCCTACAGGGCAAGGCTGGACAAAACCACTTGCTGCTATGGCCTATATCATTGGAAACCATTAGTCTAAACTCTAAAATAACCCAAAATCCAGGTTACGAACAATAAAAAAAATGGCAGTACAATCTGAATAATAGTAGCAATGTCCATAATCCAAAAATTTCTATCCATAACGGTGGTTATGGTAATTCTCTGCCTTCCGGTAGAAGCCCAACAGACCTTTTTGAGCCCTGATAATGGGAAATCGATCTCAATAGGAGCCTTGGTTCATCAGGACGTGGATGAAATAGAAGGGCTAATGATGGGGCCATTTGTCAAGCTGGATAATGGGAATATTTTAACAGTAGATGGAACTGATTGTATCATAAGTAGCGACAATGGGAAAACCTGGGCAAGGCGGCCAGTTTTTGAGCAACCTGAAAAATTTCTGATTTCAGATGAACGGGCAATATTGAAGACAAGCAACGGGGTCATCATTCTCGCTTTCATGAATTTAAAGGAAAGGGCTAATTGGAATTGGCAGGAGGCTATTTCAGATTCACCAGGCGCCAGACTTCCTACCTATACTGTAAGAAGTTTGGATGGTGGTAATTCCTGGCAAGATGTGCAAAAACTCCACAATGAATGGACCGGTGCTATTCGTGACATGATCGAAACAGAAAATGGGAATGTGGTATTCACCTCCATGATGATGAGGCACTACCCTGGCCATCACACCGTCCTAACCTATAAATCAGGAAATGAAGGAAAAACCTGGGAAAGATCAAATATCATTGACCTTGGTGGTATTGGCCATCACAGCGGGGTGACTGAAGCCACTGTCGAAGCGCTTGACAAAGGTGAATTGTGGCTTTTGATGCGCACCAATTGGGGGACATTCTGGGAAGCATTCTCCAAGGACGATGGGAAAACCTGGGGAAATATCC
Source organism: Cyclobacterium plantarum (assembly GCF_011290685.1). GTDB lineage: Bacteria > Bacteroidota > Bacteroidia > Cytophagales > Cyclobacteriaceae > Cyclobacterium > Cyclobacterium plantarum. Next base: position 66,931 of record NZ_JAANYN010000018.1, on the reverse strand, counting down.
GTCCAACCGATATAGAAGCAAGTTCGGCCCCGGGCTTGCTAAAAAGGCTGAATAGTGGCAGATTGGTATTGGTTTGGAATAGAAGATTCCCGGAAGGCACGCGCGAATATCCCCTTAGCGGTGGAGACAAGCAATGGTCAGAAGTGGCGGCAAGTAATCATAGAGACGAGTTGTCCATGGCGTTTTCTGAGGATGATGGGTACAGCTGGTCTGATCCGCAAGTAATTGCAAAAATAGACAGCTGTCGAAAAATTGATCCACCATTAAGAAGGATTTCCTATCCCTATGTCTTTGAAATAAATCCAGGGGAATTATGGATAACTACCATGCAGGGTGGTCTCAGGGTTAAACTTAAAGAGGAAGATTTTATTCAATAAATTGCATAATGGTGCTAAAGCTATAGCGGTCTTGAAGAAGAAAAATAGATTATTCGTATTTATAGGGTTTTTTCTTATAAATATTGTAAGCCAATCCCTGGCGCAGGAACTATTGAACCCATCTCAGATTGTCCTGCAGATCGGTAAGGAGGGTGCTAATCCACGGAACAGCGAAGGAAGCTTTATACAATTAAAAGATGGGAGGATTTTGTTTGCCTATTCTAAATTTGAAGGTGGATCTGGTGATCATGCAAGTGCCTTCATAGCAGGTCGGTATTCATCTGATGGAGGAAATACCTGGACCGATGAGGATGAAGTTATCGTTTCCAATGAGGGCGGAATGAACGTCATGTCTGTCTCTTTTCTTCGGCTGCAAAATGGTTCCATTGCGCTTTTTTATGCGCGGAAAAATTCACTGGACGATTGTACTCCCTATACGCGTATTTCACACGACGAGGCCCGAACCTGGTCAGCACCGGTAAGGGTTATTAATGATAGAGAGGGTTATTTCGTATTAAACAATGACCGTGTCATTCAACTTCCGGGAGGAAGACTGTTAGTGCCTGTTTCACTTCATAAAATTGCAGGCAAAGACTTTAGTATGCGGGGGCGAATTTATTGTTATTATTCGGACGATAACGGTCGTACCTGGCAAGGTACCATGGAGCTACCTAATCCAAAAGAAGTTGTTTTGCAGGAACCGGGCCTGGTTTTACTGAAAAATGGTGCTATCAGGATGTGGTTGCGAACCGATCGTGGGGTGCAATACCTGAGTGAATCCTATGACAAGGGATTTACCTGGGAGGAAGTCTACCCCTCAGACATTGCATCACCTAGATCTCCGGCATCACTCAAGAGGATTCCTAAGACAGGCGATCTCCTATTGATTTGGAATAACAATGATGGCTCAATCGAGGACAAAGCCTCTTTCAGGACCCCCCTGACGGCTGCTGTATCTAAAGATGAAGGTAAAAGTTGGATCCACATTAAAACACTTGAGAATGACCCCGACGGATTCTTTTGTTATACGGCCATTTCCTTTCTGGACGATAAAGTTCTCCTGGGGTACATGGCCGCAAATCGGCTGGGGCTAAAGGAAAAAATACCACTGGTACTGCGGAAAATAAGCTTAAAGGAATTTTATGATTAAATGATATGGATATGGTAAAAGACAAATTTAATGGAGCCATCGGAATAATGGTTATAACAGCTCTGATAGCTTATGGATGTGGAGGTAATGAAGTGAAAGATCAGACAGCTATGGAAAATATTAACGAAAAAGTGGATGATGGTATTCAGCGAAACCTGGTGCTCAATCCCGGAGATAATAATCCCCGAAACAGTGAAGGAGATTTTATTCAGCTAAATGACGGCCGGATTCTTTTTGTTTATTCCCATTACTATGGGGAGTCTTCCAGTGATCATGCCACGGCCTATTTGGCTGGAAGGTACTCTTCCGATAAGGGGGAAAGCTGGACAGAGGCGGATGTGGAGATTCTTCCGAATGAAGGCGGTATGAACGTCATGTCGGTCTCCTTGCTTCGCTTACAAAATGGAGATATTGCCATGTTCTATTTAAGGAAAAATGATACGGATGATTGTATTCCCATGATGCGAATCTCTAAAGATGAAACAGAATCCTGGTCAGAACCCATACCTTGTATTACAGACAAGGAAGGTTATTTTGTGTTGAACAATGACCGGGTCATTCAATTGGAAGATGGCAGGTTAATGCTTTCAGTGGCCAGGCATGCTGGTCCGGACATGGAGTGGAGCGGAAAAGGGGATATATTCTCCTATTACTCGGATGATAATGGCCAAACCTGGCAAAGTAGTGAAGAAGTGCCCAATCCAGAGGATATTGTTCTTCAGGAGCCCGGTGTGGTGGAGTTGGAAGATGGATCCATTTTAATGTTTATCCGGTCCAATGCAGGCGTACAGTGCTATTCGTATTCCCAGGATAGGGGCGAGACCTGGTCTGAGGTGGAAAAAAGCACCCTGGTGTCACCAGTATCCCCGGCCACCATTGAACGTATTCCCAGTAGCGGAGACCTTTTGGCCGTATGGAACAATAATTTATCTGATGACCCCGAAATATCCAAGCTCAGAACACCCTTAAATGCGGCCATCTCAAAAGACCAGGGAAAAACCTGGGAAATGACCAAAACCCTGGAAGATGACCCTGACGGTTGGTATTGTTATATTGCCATGGATTTTGTGGGAGAGGATGTGTTGTTGGGGTATTGTGCCGGGAACCGACCTGCTGGAACTGGTCTATCAGTAACTAAGGTCAGTAAAGTGGACATGGATTGGCTGTATGAATAATAAAGAAAAGGATAAGTTACGCTATTTCCTGAAGCTGGAAATATGCTAATGTTGGATAGGCTTCGTTCGAAAAATCCCTTTCAAAAATTTCAGACAGGCGGAAAAAGGTAAAATACCTTCGACTTGTTTAAGTTTGGCTAATCGACTGTTTTGTACATGGCAAACCTATTTCCTATTATCACTATAAAAAGTTCAAAACCGGGACCCGAAGGCTTGATTATTGCCGGAGTACATGGGGATGAATACGAACCAATCCTTGCCGTTCGACAGTTAATAAATGAGTTGAAGGGTAAAATTGGGAAGGGTTCGCTAACCTTAGTGCCCGTGGTAAATAAGGGAGCGTTTTTGGCTGGTTCAAGACTTGGTTTAGACGGACTCGATCTTGCCCGAACCTGTCCGGGAAAAAAAGTAGGAAGCATCACCGAACAGGTAGCCCATGAAATCAGCAAATTGATCCGGAAAGCTGATTTTTTGATTGACATGCATACCGGTGGTAATTTATTTGAAATTTCACCTTTATCGGGATATATGATGCACCCCAATTCAGAAGTGCTGGATACTCAGCGAGCCATGGCTGAAGCATTTAATTTACCTATCATATGGGGCACAAGTCCGGATCTGGAAGGAAGAACCTTATCCGTGGCACGAGATGAAAATGTTCCGGCCATCTACACGGAATATAGGGGTGGAGGGTATTATCCGGACGGCATTGGAGATTTAGTAGACGGGTGCAAAAATGTTTTGGCATACTTCGGAATGTTTCCTTCAGTAAAAGGGGATTCCAAAGTGACGCTTAAAATCGAAGATAATCAACCGGGAAGTGGACATTTGCAGGAGATGTATCCAGCCCCAGAGGAGGGGGTTTTTGTCGTCACGGTTGAGTTGGGACAGGAGGTTCGGCAAAATGAAGTTCTGGGATATCTATGTGATTTTTATGGAGAGAAAAAAATAGAGGTGCATACCCTGCAGGCTGGACGGATATTTTTGATCCGGGCAGTGCCCATGGCAAAAAAAGGGGATGCGTTGGCGGGAATTTTATCGGCTGGAAATTCAAATTATTATGAAAAAATCGGATAGTTTTTCTCCAAGGGTTATTATCATTACCGGGGCTTCCAGGGGAATAGGGAAAGCCATGGCAGAAAAATACGCCGGGAATGGAGACTTTGTCGCTCTGGTCGCTGATCAGAAAGAAGAGCTGGAGGAAACTGCAGTTTTACTAAAAGAGGGAGAAAATTGCCTCGTTCTTCATGGAGATTTGGCAGACGGCGACTTTCTAAAACAAGTGGTGGAAAATACACTTGCCAAATGGGGAAGGATCGATGTTTTGGTCAATAATGCAGCATGGAGGACGCTGGAAACCCTGCGGACCATTTCCCTGGAAAATTGGGAGAAAACGCTTAAAATCTGTCTGACGGCACCGGTATTCTTGAGTAAGTTAGTGGCAGCCAATATGGAAAAAAATGGGATCAAAGGTGTAATTATCCACGTCAGCAGCATCATGGCAGATAGAGCCGGAGGGACCAGTCCTGCTTATGTTGCTTCAAAGGGGGCCTTGCTTAGTATTACGTATGAAATGGCAGCTTTGTATGGTCCTTCCGGAATCCGGGTAACTGCCATTTGTCCAGGTAATGTACACACCACAATGAGTCAGGATTTTACCGACAGTAAAGGCGAGAACATCAGCAGTGATCTGGTAAGGGATATGGAAAATCTGACTCCACTGCAAAGAAGTGCTACCCCTGAAGAAATTGCAAATGGGGTATTTTGGCTTTCATCTGAAGAAGCCGCTTTTGTAACAGGGACCTCTCTAGTGATTGATGGTGGATTTACACATAATTTCAGCAGTTATAAAAACAAACATTCACAATTTCCCAAAGAGTTTTGAAAGGAATCTGGAAGTACAAGGATTTAATGGAATTGCCGACCGACCTCCCACTATTCAGTTTGGGGGAAGGCGGCACTCCTTTGATTCAATCTAAAAATATCGGCCCGGAAATAGGCATTAATAATTTGTATTTTAAGCTTGAAACCGCAAATCCCTCCGGGTCATATAAAGATCGCTTTGCAGCTTTTGCCATTGCCGAAATTCTGAATAAGAAAAGTAAAATTTGTTTGGCTACAAGCAGTGGGAATACCGGGGCAGCACTTGCTGCCTATTCTGCTGCGGCAGGTTTGCCTTGTAAAATTGCCATTGTGGAGGGGGCTCCTGAGGGCAAGTTAAAGCAGATGAGAGCTTTCGGGGCAAAGTTATTCATGATAAAGGGTTTTGGTATTAGCAGTGAAATCAGTGAAAGGGTGTTTGACAAGCTCGCTAAATTGGCCATTCAAAATCATACCCGGATTCAGGTCAGCGCTTTTAAATATTGCCCGATAGGAATGAAAGGCGTACAATCCATCAGTTTCGAAATAGCTGAGGACATGCCCGAAGCGACCAATATCTTTGTGCCCGCAGGAGGAGGAGGCCTGGCGCTGGCCGTGGTCAGAGGCTTTCAGCGGTGGAACCAAAGGCAGCCTGGTTTTAAAGTTCCCAGGATCCATTGTGTTCAGCCCGAAGGCAATAATACCATTGCTGGCAATTTAAGAAATGGCCTGGATCATGCACAACCCGTAACAGACGCCGCTACCAAAATTAGTGGGTTGCAGGTGGCCAATGTAATCGATGGCACTGATACGTTGAAGGCTTGTAGAGATACAAAGGGTAACGGCTACCTGGTGACGGATGAGGAAGTGTTCGAATGTCAGCGATTATTGGCAGAGAAGGAGGGTATATTCGCCGAGCCTGCCGGAGCTGTTTCTTTGGCAGGGTGGCTGAAAGCTGTCCGGTCAGGAGAGTTGAAACCGGAGGATAAGGCCATATGCATCGTTACCGGAAATGGATTCAAGGATCCTCCTTCTATAGAAAATTTGATTGAAATGAATCCCGTGCAATACCTGGATGAAAAAAGTATGGATGCTTATTTTAAAGTGGAATGAAAATAATCGAAATAATAACAACTTAAGATGAATGATAAATTAAAAGGGGTATGGCCTGCGATGTTAACCCCATTGAATGAAGATGGACGGCCAGATATGGTTCAGTTGGAAAAGTGGTTGGATGTCCTCATTTCACAAGGAATGGATGGCTTGTATTTGCTTGGGTCTACAGGCCAGGGTTTTTTATTGAGTGAAGCCGATAGAAAGAGGGTCACAGAGGTATCTGCAGCAGTTAACAGCGGAAGGATTCCGATTATTGTTCAGGTAGGCTCCATGACTACAAATGAATCGGTAAGACTTGCGAAACATGCGGAAAGCTGTAAAGTAGATGGCATTTCCTCCGTTGCTCCGGTATATTACGGTTCTTCTGACGGCAGCTCTGCTATGGCGCTGAAGCATTATGAAGAAATTGCTAAATCCACTGATTTACCTTTCTTTCCTTACCAACTAGGATCCACTGGTTTCTCAGATGGATTAGTGGGCTTTGTTAATAAATTGCTTCAACTCCCAAATATGGCTGGGATGAAATTGACCACCAATAACCTGCTGGAAATAAGTACCATTTCGTATAGTTCACGGGGCAGGCTAACTCTTTTCAGTGGGGCGGATGAGTTGATGTGCCATGCGGCACTTTGTGGTACTTCGGGCGCTATTGGTTCCTTTTATAATTTATTTGGTCCGGAATGCCAGTTTGTTCGGAATTCCTTTTTAAATGGAAATGTTCAGCTTGCTACAGACTTTATGCTGGTTTTTCAGGAGATGATAGCAGAGGTATTGCCCAATATTTGGACCTTTTTCAGGCAAGCCATTCAGTTAAGGTATGCCGTAGACATTGGTCCTTCCATTCCCCCGGTGGGGAATACCAATAAGCCCTGGAAAGAGGAAAAAGTGCAGGCTTTGGTAGAATTAATTATTGATGCTTCCAGGATTAAAAAAAACCAACTCTCCAAATGAAAAAGACAAACTATTCCCTAAGTGAGATGGAAGAAAAGCTGTATGTGGCTGTCATCTCGGATGCATTGGATGGTTTGGGGTTTTCCGCTCAATCGCCCGACATCTCCTTTTCCATTCATACGGGAAAGGCTAAACTGGTAGGAAGGTGTAAAACCACCCTTTGGTCTGAGATGTACCACATAGATCCCAACCCCTATGAACTGGAGCTTCAGGCCGTTGATGACTGTCAACCTGGTGAGATTTTTATTGCAGCCGCTGCAGGATCAAACCGATCTGGCATTTGGGGGGAATTATTATCTACGGCAGCGAGAAACAGAGGGTGTTTAGGAGCATTAGTAGACGGGAGCATTCGTGATATTGCCAAAATCAGAGCTATAGGCTTTACGGTTTTAGCTAAAGGAAAACGGGTTTATGACAGCCAAAACCGACAACGGGTAATTGATATCGATGTCCCTGTGGAAATAGGAGGAGTGGTGTTTTGCCCGGGAGATTTGGTGTTCTGCGATGAAGATGGAGTAGTGGTCATTCCGCAGCAAGTTGAGGAAGCAGCCATAGAAAAAGCCATGCTAAAAGTGAATGCAGAAAATATCACCAGGGATGAAATCAAAAAGGGAATGAAAGCAATGGATGCTTACAAAAAATATGGTGTCTTATGAATCAAAGCCTTAATAGGCTTAATGGAAACCTTTTATTAATGACATTATTTATGAAGAAAGAAGTTATTTCTGGGGAAGGAGTTCCCCAAAGTACCCTGCCGTTTTCACCGGCCTTAAAAGTAAATAACCTGGTTTTTGTATCAGGACAGGCCTCTGTTGATGAAAGCGGGAAAATTGTGGATGATAATTTTGAAGGAGAAGTCAGAAGGTCATTTGAAAATGCCAGGAAGATTCTGGCTGCGGCAGGTCTGGATTTCAGCCATGTCGTGCAGGTCAGAAATTATGTAGCACGTCAGGAAGACCTGGTAGAATTTAACCAAATCTATGAAGAATATTTTCAACCCCCCTACCCAGCCAGGACTACACTGATTGGCTGCTTGGGAACATTGTTGAAATTTGAAGTTGATTTGATTGCGTATGCAGAATAAAAATCCAAAACGGATCGGAATTTTGGGAATTTACCATGAGTCCAATACTTTTTTGGAGAGTCGGACCAATTGGGAGGATTTTCAAAACGGTCATCTGCTTTACGGCCGATCTATTATTGAAGAATATCGGGATGCCTTTCATGAGATAGGCGGGATGGTGGAAGTGCTGGAAATGGAACCGGATTTGGAGATCGTTCCATTGTTTTACGCAGAGGCTACCCCAGGTGGAATCCTGTCGAGAGAAGCAGCAGCTCGTTTATTTATTGAAGTAAAAAATTCCATTACCGAGTCAATGCCTTTGGATGGATTAATGGTGGTGCCGCATGGTGCGGGTGTCAGCGCCTCCTATTCGGATTTTGATGGCCATTGGCTGAAAATGGTCAGAGATATGCTTGGTCCAGAGCTTCCTATTATTGGTACCATTGATCCCCATTGCAATCTGAGTGATGTTATGGTGGAGGCCGTGGATGCCTTGGTGGCATACAAAACCAATCCTCATGTGGACCAAAGGCAAGTGGGAATGGAGGCAGGAAGGCTTATGATCGGTAGGATCCGTGGCGAAATTCGTCCAGTCATGCAGGCCATCCAAAGTCAGGTAGCAATAAGCATCGATTTGCAGCACACTGAGTCCAGTCCATGCAAAGAACTTTACGAATTATCTTCAGAAATAGGTTTAAGACCTGAAATTCTTTCTACGAGTGTCGTTTTGGGGTTTCCTTACGCCGACGTTCCGGAGATGGGAACGAGCTTTATTGCGGTGGCAGATGGAGACCATTGGGTGGCACAAAAAGCCGTACGCCAGCTGAATGAGTATATTTTTAAAAACCATTTGGTTTTTTCAGGAGGCAAAACCGATATTGATCATTTGCCTGAGGAAATCCGAAATGCACAAAAACCGGTCCTATTATTGGATATGGGTGACAACGTTGGAGGAGGATCGCCCGGAGACAGTACATTCTTACTAGAATTGGTGGAATCACAACCCGGGCAAAGAAGCTTTATGTGCATAAATGACCCGGAAGCCGTAAGGGCCATTAAAAAAAGAAGGAATGAAACCGGTTTTATTCCCTTAAGTATTGGTGGTAAAACTGATAAGCTGCATGGTAATCCTGTAGAAATAGCTGTAGAATTAATTTCTTTAGTGGATGGCAAATTTTCGGAAAAAGAGCCCCGGCATGGAGGTCAGGTAAATTTTAATATGGGAGATACAGCCATTGTAAAAACAAAATCAGGCAATACCCTAATGCTTACATCCTTGAGAACGGTTCCGTTTAGCCTTCAACAATTAGTTCATTTTACGATTGATCCTACCCAATTTGATATCATAGTTGCCAAGGGGGTAAATGCGCCGCTAGCAGCCTATCAGACTGTTTGTAAAAGTTTTATCCGCGCAAATACCCCAGGGGTTACATGTGCAGATATGTCTAATTTCCGGTACCTAAACAGGAGAAAGCCGCTGTATCCATTAGATGATTTATCCTGAATCAGAATGATGCATAACCCAGATCAAAACGCACTTCCCGACCCAGAAACGACCCGTCCTGAGCTGATGCTGGAATTGAACCATTATACTGAAGGACCGGCTGTTGATCTTCAAGGATCGTTGTATTTTACAGATTTGGCAGGTAAGGGGATTCGAAGATTCCAAGGGGGGCGTTCGTTGCTATGGGGAAAAGGTGAAAGACCCAATGGGCAAGCCATTTTGCTCAATGGAGATCATTTGGTTTGTGACAGCTTTTCAGCTTGTGTTTTGAAATACGATTCCAATGGAAAACTATTAGGGAGTGTTTCGCCGGAAAGCATCGAAGGACATAAGGTTCGGTGCCCTAATGATATCGCGATTGATCCGGATAGGGGGTTTTATTTTACGGATTCTGTCAGGAAAGAAGGAATGGTGTATTTTGTAGGATGGGATGGATCAGCCAGAACCGTGGCCAGGGGCATAGATTTCGCGAATGGCGTCGTTTTTCAAAAAGAAAAGAATGTTTTATGGGTAGCTGAAAGTTATAAAAACAGGATTTTAAAAGTGGATTTGAATGTCCAGCTTGAAGATGCAGGTTATATGACGGTCTTTGCCTCATTGCCATTTAATAAAAACAACATTGAAACAGGCAACCTTCCTGACGGTATGGCTTTGGACATAGAAGGCAGACTGTGGATTGCCCATTATGGGATGCAGGCCATTCATGTACTTTCTAATGAAGGAGCAATTTTGGCATCTTATGATTCCGGAATCCCCCTGACGAGTAATGTATGTTTCGTAGGTGATGAAATCTGGATAACGGGGGGGATTTCGGAGCCGGGGCCAGGAAGGTTGACAAGGATCAAGGTTGGGGTAGGAGGGTATTCCCTTTTTTAAATGGATAAACTTCTGATATGATATCAATAGGAATTATTGGAGCAGGAAATTTTAGCATCAAACATATTGAGGCCATAGGAAAGTTACCCAACCTTCAACTAAAGGCGGTATGTAGAAGAGATCCTTTCGCCTTGAACCAGCTAAGGAAGACTTATGGTGTGGAGGGATATACAGAATATAAGGGCCTTCTGGAAGATCCCGCCATCGATGCGGTATTGATTGCTACACCGCATCATCTTCATGCGACAATTGCAATTGCCGCAGCCAGTGCAGGGAAGCATATATTATTAGAAAAACCGATGGCTTCTACATGGGAGGATTGCCGGGCCATATATGAAGCCAGTAAGAAAAACAATGTGAAGTTAATGGTCGGGCAGGTTGGGCAGTTTACCCCTGCATTTTTGGCAGCCAGGACATACCTGGAATCCGGAAATCTGGGAGCTATTCACACCGTCAAGGCTACCTCGGCTTCCTTTTGGAAACATGAAGAGCGACAGGATTGGCATTTGCAGAAAAAAACCGGCGGAGGATATCTCTTGTCCGTAGCCGTCCACCAGCTGGATTTGGTTTGTGCTTTGATCCCTTCCGAAGTCCAGCGGGTATATGCCACGATATCCAATCGTTTTCACCAGGATGAAGTAGATGATGAGGGTGTTATCCTTATGAAATTCCGTAATCAACAGCAGGCTTCATTACATTTTGCAGGCTTCAAAAATGGAGTGAATCAGGTAGATGCTGAAATACATGGAACTCAGGGAATGCTTAAAATTAGTTTTTCTCAGGGAGCATTTCTGGGGAAAGACCAGAAATGGAAATTACTGCCTGACTCATACGCCGAAAACTGGATGGCGCTTGCTTTGGAAGCTGAATGGAAGGATTTTGCCTGGGCCATTGAATTGAACCGGGAACCCAAGGTTTCGGGGAAACACAGTTTGCATGTGATGGAGGTATTATTTGCAGCCTTTTTTTCCTCAGAATCTGGAACGGAAGTCAAGCTGCCCTTTAATCTAACCTCAAGATCAAATTAATACGGATGATACCTTTCAGATCCATTTTAAAAATCACATTCCTTCTTCTTAACTATCTATTGGTATCCAATTTGACAGCCAAAGAAATACAATGGAAAGAACTACCGACCATTCCCGACAAGGAGGGTTTTGCCGGAATGTTTGCCGGAGTTAGCAATGGGACATTGTTGGTAGCGGGAGGTGCTAATTTTCCTGATAAAAGACCCTGGGAAGGGGGCAAAAAAGTCTGGTATGATCACATCTATTTTTTGGAAAACCAGGATAAAGGTTGGCAAGTGGCCAGGCAAAAACTTCCCCGACCGCTGGCCTATGGCATTTCTGTCAGTTTTAATAACAAAATTTGGGTGATTGGGGGGAATGGTGCGCAAGGACATTATGATAAGGTTTACAGTTTATCTTACCAGAATGGTGAAATTAATATAGAATCTAATTATCCTTCCCTGCCAGTGACGCTGGCCAACATGACAGGTGCTGTGGTAGATGGAGTGGTCTATATTCAAGGGGGTCAGGTAAGTCCGGAAGGGATTGGCGAGACTGCCTTTTTTATGCTGGATTTGAATAAAGCTCCGTCAGCCATGAAATGGGTGAATGGTCCGGCTTTTCCAGGTATTTCGCGGATTCAGGCGGTTGCGGCCTCCCACAACGGGGTGTTTTATCTTTTTAGTGGTTTTCATTTGCTGAAAAACGAGGACGGAGGGTTGGATAGGCAATTACTAACAGATGCTTATCGGTATTTTCCGGGTGATTCTTCCGTACAGGGGAAATGGGAGCAACTCCAGGATTTACCCAGAGGAGTGGCTGCTGCCCCCTCACCAGCCTTTAGCTTGGGTAATTCCCATATTTTGATTCCCGGGGGATTGGATCAGAAAACGCTCCTTCATACGAATCCTTCCTCTCATCCGGGGTTTTCAGACAAAATGCTGGCCTATCACAGCAAGGCAGAAGCCTGGGTAGAAATGGGCGATATGCCTGCAGGCAGCTCAAGGGTGACCGCCCCGACAGCCTTTTGGAAGGGATATTGGGTGGTTCCTAATGGAGAAAAAGGCCCTGGGGTCAGATCGCCAAAGGTTATGGGTATGGAGACCCAAAATGCATTCGGCTGGGCCAATTGGACTACCTTAGGCATTTACCTTTGCGTGATGCTGGGTATCGGGTTTTATTTTTCCAAACGAGAAAACACGACAGATGAATATTTTCTTGCAGGGGGAAGGATCCCCTGGTGGGCGGCGGGTTTGAGTATCTATGGCACTCAGTTAAGTGCGATAACCTTCATGGCCATTCCGGTAATTGTTTATGCCACCAATTGGCGTTTGGCCATGGGTTCATTTATGATTTTTGCTATTGTCCCCGTCATCATCCGGTATTACCTGCCTTTTTTCAGGAGGCTAAACATCACTACTGCTTACCAATACCTGGAGTTAAGATTCAATATTCATGTCCGCTTACTGGGGAGTTTAACATTTATTTTTTTGCAATTGGCAAGAATGGGCGTGGTGGTGTATCTTCCCGCCATCGCTATTGCATCAGTCACAGGAATGGATATTTTACTTTGCATTGGAATCATGGGCTTGTTTAGTACGGTTTATACTGTAATGGGAGGAATGGAAGCCGTGATTTGGACTGATGTAATTCAGGTGTTGGTATTGTTGGGAGGCGCTTTGCTTTCCATTTTTATCGCCATTGCCAATATTGATGGCGGAATGGAAACAATTATCCAGGTAGCTACTGAGCAGCAGAAATTCAAATTGATCGATTGGTCGTGGGATTATACCCAATTGGTTTTCTGGGTGGCCATCATCGGATTTTTCTTTCTAAACCTAATTTCGTATACCTCGGATCAAGTGGTCATTCAACGCTACCTTACTGTTAAAAATGAGGATGAAGCTGCCAAAAGCCTTTGGACGAACGGCATCATTACGTTGCCAGGAATACTGTTATTTTTTGGTTTAGGGACGGTGTTATATGTCTTTTATTATAGTAATCCCGATAAAATCGGAAGTATCAATCCGGAAGAATTACTGCCTTATTACATCGTGGCAGAGCTTCCCATCGGTATAGCAGGACTTGTAATCGCCGGGATATTTGCAGCAAGCATGTCCTCACTGGATAGCAGTATGAATAGTATTTCAACTGCCTATATCACAGATATCCATAAATTTTTCAATCCAAAATTAGTTGATAGGGAGTACCTGAAATTGGCGAAAATCGTCACAGTAGTGATGGGTGTTTTTGGTACGCTCACGGCTATGTGGATAGCCGTGTCCGAGGTTGGTTTTATCTTTGACCTTTTTCAAAAACTGCTGGGAATGATTGGAGGTAGCCTGGCAGGAGTCTTTGTTCTGGCCATATTCAGCCAAAAAGCAAATGCAACGGGCGTGATTATCGGTACCATTTCAGGTGCGCTTATTACTTTTCTGGTAAGCAGGTATACCGAGGTTAACGGCTATTTATATGGAGCTATCGGCGTGCTAAGTTGTGTGCTTATTGGCTATACCTTTAGCCTACTTTTTCCAAAAGGGAAAAGCCAGCCTCATGGTTTTACCTATAAATCCATTGTTAAAAAAGGATCGTTTTAAAAAGATACAGGAAATACTAAAATAATAGGTCATAAGGTGCCTGCTTTATTCCAGCATTATTCTTCACTTTTTTTAGGATGTATTTTTTGGAATTTTTCAGTTTTAATATGCAAATCCCTTTGAGGAAAGGGGATTTCGATTTTTTGCACTGCAAAAGCAGCATAGATCTCCCTTAATACTTTGTCTTTTACCTGAATCCATTCATCAAAATTAGCAACCCAAAAAAGGATGCGGAATTCTAGTGAGCTGTCCCCGAAATTATGAAGTAAAATATTGGGAGAGGGAAAAGAAAGGATGCCATCTTGGGACAAGACTTTTTTAATGATTTCATGGACCTTTTCAATCTCAGAACCATAGGCCACACCTACCAGAATTTCCACTCTTCTTTTTTTGTCTGATAAGGTCCAGTTGACCAGGTGTTGGGACAACAAGTCTCCATTGGGTATAACCACTTCAGATCCATCATAGGCCTGGAGAGTACTGGAGCGAATACCAACTTCTTTCACCACCCCCGTACGTCCACCTACTTCTATGGCATCACCGATTTGTATTGGACGTTCAAATGCGAGGATAATACCGGAAACCAGGTTATTGACGATGGTTTGTAAACCAAACCCGATCCCAACACTCAGGGCTCCCAAAACGATTGCCAGCTTGTCAAGGGGAAGACCGGAAGCCGTTACTGCAAGGAAAAAGCCCAGGGTCAGGATAAAAAGCCTGATCAATAGAATGGATGATCCCAGTCGCTTTTCCCTTGGTCCAAGGTTTTGACTATCCCGGATAGAAGCGAAATAAGCAATGTTTTTAGCGAGTACAAAGGAAATCCAAATCAGTGAGAAGAAGGTCAAAATACTGCTGTAGGTAAATGTGGTATTGCCAAAAGTCCGGCTAGTTTGCAAAAAAATCAATAACTGATTACCAATGGTTTGATTCAATGAAAGATTCACAAGCAATAAATAAAGCCACATTAGCAATGCCAGGAAGGAGAAAATCTTTTTCATTCGGCTGTAAATAGCCTGGTAATTGAGGTAATTGGCATAATCTTTCTGGTTGTCCTTGCTTAATTCTGAAAGCAGGTAGATGGCCTCCATAAGTACAAGTACAAAAACATAAAGGGAAATTCCCTGCATGGTGCTTAAAGTAGAAGCTACCCCAAGGATTTTACCAAGACTAAACCTTCCTATGATATGAAAGCCAATGGAGACGGTTTGCATCACCAGGAAAAAATAGATCAGATAGGGTAAATTTACCGGGAATTTGCCCGGTTTTTTCCTGATATGGAACAAAACTTTCAGCCCCACCAGAATACCGACTAAAGAGAATAAAAGCAGGTACCATTTTTCCTGATGGGCCAGTTGTGTGATGAGATTACTTGCCCCAAACACCAAAAATGCCATAACCATGACAAGCCAAAGCAACATGTCCCCTCTATCCAGAACGATACGAATCAGAAAAGTAGTGGCCAGGACGCTACCAGAGAGACAGCAAAATATCAAGAAATAGGGGGGGACGGAGAGTAAGAATGGGCTTATGGTAAAAAGAATCAGTGCAGTACTTAGAAAAGGGGAATACCTGAGGTATTTACTTCTGTCAAGTATCAGGTTAGAAAAATCCTTGGTTTGGCTGATTTTCTGGATCATGTTTCGAATGCCAAAAAACAACAATAGAAAAAGTAACAAAATGAAAAGCAACCAGCCATATTTTGATTCGAGGTAATGCTTGACAATGACCCTATTAAGAATTAAGGTTTCCTTAATTACCGACACCAAAGGCTTTTCCAATTCAGAGGCATGTGTTTCCCATAAGTTAGGGCTATCTCTTTTTAAAAGATCTCTTCTGAAACCCCTTTGCCGGATCCTGACTGACTCCAGAAGGTCAACAAGCTGAATCTGTATACCGCCTAACCGGCTCTGCATTTCCAGCCCCTTATTTCTTTTAAGGGTATAAATACTGTCCACATAGGCAAATTTTTCTTTAAGTACCTTTTTTTGATTCAGGTATCCCTGAAGGGCCAAAGTGTCTTCCTCTTCGCCAGCAGAAAATGAAGCTTCGTTGATAATGGATAATTCTTTACCAGACTCCATAAATGCATTGACATTATCATCAATTTCTTTTTGCCAGGTATTGATTTGCTGTTGATATCCTATTATTAAATTTTCCAACTCATTGAGGAACCTTAGATTTACGGTACCTCTTTCGATTAGAGACTGGTCTTTGATCCTGTTCAAAACCAACTCCATGACCAGTATTTCTTCATGCAGGTAAAGGGTGTCTCGGGCACGGGATAATTTTGATTGTATGATCTGAAGCTGATTTAAAAAGGATTGGGTTTGTTGGATTTTTCGTTCAAAGCTTAGTGGTTCTATGGCTAAACTATCAGCCATTTTGACAGTGTCATTTTTGTTTTGGGGTGTCCCATCAAAATTCAGATTTAATCCTTGCGCCAAACCGAATGACAGGGAAGAAAAAAAGATAATGCAAATAAATAGTCCTTTCGGGAAGGGGAGTGATAATAAGACTGACAGTCGGATTTTTCCCTGATTGAATAGTATTGATTTCATTGGATTTATTTACAAATAACCGAAGAATTGCTTATCAATTTATATAAAATTTAGTTTAAAATTTATCCTATGCACAAATTATTCCTGCTTGTTTGGCGGATATTTTTATACATTGACAAACTTTAAATAGCTTTCATTGGTTAATTCAATAAGGTTAGCATGTTTTATTAAAGGCAAGCCTTAAATAGATTGATTTTTATTGTTAAATGCTGTTAAAATCAATACTTTGTTGGCAGGTGGCATCATTTTGGAAGCAACATAAAGGGAAGTTTAACGTGTAATTCAAGTAGTTAAATAAGAAAGGTATACAATGAATAGAAAACAGTTTTTCCTTGGAATGGTGCTTGCATCATTAATCGGTGGTATGGTTGCTGTATTAGGAGTAAATTTAATGCAAAACAACCAGGAATCATCTTCGAATTTTGATGAGAAGCAGAATACCAGTTTTGTTAACTGGCTCAACGATGATCGCTTTGTGGTTCCTGAAGGAATCAATTTCGTGGCTTCAGCGGAGCAGGTGACTCCCGCAGTAGTCCATGTAAGAAGTACGGTTACAATGGGTAACCGGGAAGGGGGCGTGGATCCCCTGGAAGAGTTCTTTGGTTTTCGCTCCCCCAGAGGCGAAGCACCCCCAAGACAAGGAAGGAGTTCTGGTTCTGGTGCGATTATTTCTGAAGATGGATATATCGTAACCAACAATCACGTGATTGAAAATGCATCCAAAGTAGATGTAACCCTTCAGGATAACAGGAGGTTTACGGCCCGGGTTATTGGCACGGATCCCACAACAGATTTGGCTTTACTCAAAATAGATGCGAATAACTTAAATTTCATCCCTTTTGGAAATTCGGACCAGGCGAAAATCGGGGAATGGGTACTTGCTGTAGGCAATCCTTATGAGTTGACCTCTACGGTTACCGCAGGTATTATCAGTGCAAAGTCAAGAAATATAGGTATTCTCAGAGATGAAAGTAATCTACAGGTAGAATCATTTATCCAAACTGATGCAGCGGTAAATCCTGGCAATTCCGGAGGACCCCTGGTTAACCTAAACGGGGAAATTATCGGTATCAACACCGCTATTGCCTCAAGAACCGGAGGATTTAGTGGTTATTCATTCGCTGTTCCCAGTTCTATTGTCAAGAAAGTCATGGATGACTTACTGGAATTTGGAGCAGTACAAAGAGGACTGCTGGGCGTTGTCATCATGGATGTCAATGCGGATTTAGAAGAAATGGTTGGAGAAAAAGTAAATGCAAATCGGGGAGTATACATAAGAGAAGTAAATGAAGGCAGTGGTGGAGAAGAAGCCGGTTTGCAAAAAGGAGATATAATCATTGGCGTAGATGGCTTTGATACTTATTCTACCTCAGCTCTTCAGGAAAGAGTGGCAAGAAAAAGACCTGGAGATAAGGTGGAAGTAAAGTTTTTAAGGGATGGCAAGGAGATGACGACTACGGCCACATTGAAGAATGTTTCCGGAGATACCAAAGTTGTCATCAAGGAGATTCCTAAGACAACCGAGTTTGACGGGGTCATTTTTGAGGATTTAAATGCCTCGATCAAGGAAAGACTTGAACTAGAAGGTGGAGCTTCTATTTCTGTTATTGAAAATGAGGCCTGGAAAGAATCTGGTGTACAAGAAGGCTTTATCATCACCAAAATAGGGAGGACTAAAATCCTGAATGGTGAGGACGTAATTGAGGCTTTAAATAGTTACCGGGGCGAAGAGGTCACTATTTTGGGTGTTTATCCCAATGGGCAAAGATCTTACTATGATCTGGATTTATAAGTGATACCTTAGGCAATTTCACCATTATATAGTTAAAGGCTGTTCCTTAATCAGGGGCAGCCTTTTTTGTTCCAAGACCTTCATTGAGATTGATTTATTTCTATTCAAGACAGTGACATTTGCCATAAAATAAAAAAAATCAAATCAATTTTTGCAACATTGAAATTTAACACTACATTTGCAATCCGATTCTGAGTAGATTTCTCACAGGTGCTGTTTACAAAGTACATTTTCTACTTGGGTTTGAAAGCTTGGGAGTTTAGCTCAGTTGGTTCAGAGCATCTGCCTTACAAGCAGAGGGTCGGGGGTTCGAATCCCTCAACTCCCACATTCTGGAATGGAGCATCATTCCATGTTTCTTTTTTTTTGGGAGTTAGTGCCGGAAAGTTTCAGGAAATGAAGCATGGGAGTTTAGCTCAGTTGGTTCAGAGCATCTGCCTTACAAGCAGAGGGTCGGGGGTTCGAATCCCTCAACTCCCACGGAATGGAATCCTAATTGTCTATATTTTAGATGGTTAGGGTTCTTTTTTTAACTGTGAGGCTAATTATGGGGCTTTTAATTTAAGTTTTTTAAATTTAGAAATCTCAAATTTGCAAACTCCTCCAATTCGGATAAGTTTAATTTTCAGTTTAGACTAACCAATCAACTTCCGGTTTAAATTTATAATTCCAGTCTATACTTTTTCATAAAGACCCTACTGCGGATAAACCTTTACTAATTTATGCCAATATGCGCATATAAGAATATACACACTGGAAGTGTTCTATCCCAATAGGTAGATATTTTCATACCTATATTTATTTTTATATAGATAAAAATATAATTATTCAACTAAATTACAATTCGAAAGCCGTTCATTGAATTCAATCTACAAACCGGAAAATTCCGTTTTGGACAACAACAAATCCGTTGTGCGCAGTCCTTGCAAGTTGTGTGTTTGTCTGACAAAACCTAATGGTTTTTTTCAACCAAACACCGACTCGCCCATCGCCTTAACTACGGCTTTGTAAGGGAGAGGGGAAAAGAAAAATCCTCGCAACTCGGATTTTTTTAACCCACAGGTTATAGAAACCAGTAGGTTTAAGGTGTTAGTTTTACAGCCTCCAAGTCAGCGCCAAATTAGTTAAATTTGGAAATAGCTCCCAAAATTGATGAAAAACATGGAGATTGCAGCATTTAGGGAATACTCAAAAATCATGGAAAGTAAAATCGAAATCTACCAAGGAAGTGATGGCCAGACTCAAATTGAAGTTTTGGTTGAGAAAGAGTCTGTTTGGCTAAACAGAAATCAGATGGCTGTCCTTTTCGGGAGAGATGTAAAAACTATAGGAAAACATATCAATAACGTTTTCAATGATGGTGAATTAGAAAAGGATGCAGTTGTCGCAAATTTTGCGACAACTGCATTAGACGGAAAATCCTACCAAGTAGACCACTATAATCTTGATGTAATTATTACAGTTGGCTACCGGGTCAAATCTGCACAAGGCACGCAATTTCGCCAATGGGCCACCCAGCGACTCAAAGACTACCTCGTGCAGGGCTACGTCATCAATGAAAAAAGATTGGCACAAAAGCAACAGGAAGTCCAAACGCTTAAGGACGGAATTAGGATCTTAAGCCGGGCAATAGAACATAAAGCTAATAATCAAAACCTGGATTGGCTGAACCATTTTGCGAAAGGACTGGAATTGCTGGACGATTACGATCATGAAAATCTAGATACAAAAGGTTTAAGTAAGAGAACGGCTAATTATCCCGAACTATCGGATTACCAACATGTAATCTCATCTATGAAGTCCGAGTTTGAGTCGGGCGTTTTTGGAAAAGAAAAGGACGGAAGCTTTGAGAGTGCCATTTCACAAATCGGCAAAGGCTTTGGCGAAGAGGACTTCTACCCAACCTTAGAAGAGAAAGCTGCCATGCTTCTTTACCTAATTGTAAAAAACCATGGTTTCGTTGATGGCAACAAAAGGATTGCCGCAGCTTGTTTTCTTCTCTTTTTACAGTCAAATAACCTATTGCATAATAGAGAAGGGATTTCAATTATCAGCAATGATGCATTGGCTACCTTAACTTTGTTTATCGCATCAAGCAAACCTGAGGAAATGGACACGGTGAAGAAATTGGTGATTAGTGTTCTAAACCGAAATAAAATATGACGCTAGAACAATTTCATTATCTAATTGACAATACTACCTCATACGGGATTCAGGACCTGGTGGACGCAACCAAAACAACCAACAAACTGTCCGGCCAGACCCAGGTCTTTACGACGGCCATAGACCGGGGGACCAGTCCGAAATCCGAATACCAGTGGTTTAACAACGGAGTGCCGCTAAATTCCCGGGACACGGCAAGCAATACTCTCACCGTCTCCAGACTGGGTTGCGGTGTTTCGGGAGACTATTATTAAGAAATGAAGAGTTCGTTCGAAGGTTTTCCAAAAAGCTTCTGTAAAGAATTACTTTTCAAATTTAAAATTTTTTTTTCAAATTGTTATCATAAGGTTCGGATCCCTCAACTCCCACATTAGGTCTTTCGACGAGCTTTTTTATGGCATATTATTTTTTGGACTTGAAGCATGTATCTTTTCTTTACTTCGGATAAAAATGCATTTATTTCAGTGTAAAATTTACCCCTCCTCTAGCCCATCTGCCGGGCATTTGTACCGTCCCCGCCTCGATATAATCGGTATTGCTCATGTTTGATATTTCAGCAAAGAAGCCAACTTTTTTTAGCCTGTTGACATCCATTCTGATGTCCAGTAAAAAATAGGGTGCCAATTTCATCCGTTCTATGTACCTGCTTTTGGCGGTCAGTTCTATGTTTTCCCGGAATTCGGCCCGAATACCTGCAATGAGTTGATGTTTTAAGGCATTTAATGAATACTGTGTTTCTTGTCCTTCCTTCTCGATAAGGTCTGCTGCAATATAATTGTAGCTCATGGTAATTTCATCTAACCTTACCATATGCTGAGACGCTTCAAATTGGTATTGAAATCCCGCCTCTATTCCTTGAAATACTACCTCGTTAAAATTTTGAGGCTGCCATGCTGTGTCCGCATCCGGCCTTGTCCACTCTATCAGGTTATTGGTATGTCTGTTGAAATAGACCAATTCGGCGTTAAACCCTTTTTTGGATATTTTGACACCCCCTTCATAATTTCGGGCCTTTTCAGGTTCAAGGGCATCATTTCCGATATTGGTTGGTCCTACATAATAGAGGTCAGTGTAGGTGGGGATTCGAAAACTTACCCCAAAATTTGCATAGGTACGCATCCAGGAGTTAATTTGATACCCAAGCTCTGCACCGGGAAAATGTTTCCATCCATACTCCGAGTAGTAGTTGGAATAGATGCCGGCCCTGACATCCCCTTTTTCTGAAAATTCAAGTCGGTGTTCGAGAAAAGCTCCCATTAAGTTCCTGTTTCTCAATCCCAGATTGTTGCTGTCAATGCTTTCTTTCCGGCCCTCAATTCCCATTCCTAAGGTTCCTATCCCGGTTTCTTGTCTGGCATTTATTTCCAAAGCAAAAACATCGGTCTGGTGGATGTTTTGAAAAACAGCAGGGTCATTTCTTACCAGTCTGAATTCATCCTGGTTTCTTCTCCAATAGGCACGAGACAAGATATAACTGTTTCCTTTTTCGAAGGTATGGCTTAGCGAGGCCAGTGTAGTCTGTATGCTTTCCCATTGGTCAGGAAAAGCGCTGGTGTAGAAGCCATTCGCTCCAAAATCCCTGTCTGCGTAAGCCAACATGGTTTTCAACTCCTGGAATTGGTTTAGTGAAAGTCCTCCTTCATAAAAAAAATTATTGACCTTATAATCAGAATTGTACCAATGCCCGTCACTGGCGTCATGGGACACAGCCAGGCTTTGCCGGTATTTCCCAACGGGCAAACTCAATTGAAAAGAAGCTCCTCTCATACCAAAATCACCACCATATAATCCGGACTGGAGTTGGAAGGTTTCGGGTAATTCTGTGATGATGTTAATAGCGCCGGCATAAGCATTCTGTCCATAGATCCTTGAGGCAGGCCCTTTCAGAATGTCCACCCTTTGGATTCCTGAGAGAGGAACCGGGATATTTACCATGTGATGGCCGGTTTGGGGGTCGGAAAGCTTAATGCCATTGACCAACATGAGGGTTTGTTCGAATGATCCACCTCTTATACCAATATCTGCCTGTACTCCCCCTATGCCGCGTTGGCGGACATCCACTCCGGGCGTAAAGGAGAGTATTTCCTGAAGGCTTCTTGCTGGGGTGGTTTCCAGTGCCTTTTTGTGGATGATATTGATGTTTCTTGAGCTTTTTGAAAAGGGGATTTCCATTCGGTTTTCTTTGATGATCACCTGATCCAAGGTAATAGAGGTGCTGTCATCCTGAGCGCAAACCAGGGAAGAAAATGCCAAAAAAAGAGATGGAATTAAGTAATATTTTGTCATAATAATTTGGTTAGGTCATTCAAATTACCCTCCAAAAAACCAAAATTACAAATTTTTAAACCAATGGTGTTTTTAGTAAATAATGAAAAAAATAAAGATCTATTGGAATAAAAACCAAATTTAAATGGCCATCGAATTTTTTCATGGATAAGATAGATGGGGTGAGGGGCTATGTGGGAAGCATGATTCTTCTTCATGGATTTCTTTTTTCCTTAATAAATCTATTATTTTAGCAAAAAGGAAAGATATGAAATATAAACTCACAGGAAAATGGTTGGTACTGTTGCTGCTATTTTCAACGAATTGGCTTTCAGCGCAGGAAACAGAAAATAATCAAAAAGATTTCAATGATTTTACCTACAGACAAGGCAATGCCTATCGGACTGCATCCGGTTTGCCAGGTCCGGAATATTGGCAAAACGAGGCCGATTATCAGATTGAGGTGACCCTGGATGAAAATGAGCATACGCTTATGGGGCAAATAGAAATTACCTATACCAATAATAGTCCCCAAAGTTTGCCCTTCATCTGGCTACACCTGGAACAGAATAGGTTTAAATCCGACTCAAGAGGGACCCTTACTACTCCTATACAGGGCAACAGGTATTCAGGAGATAGGGATGGGGGCTATTCCATTGCTCAGGTTTCAGCAAAGCTGGACAAAAGGGGCAGCAAGACATCTACCAAATACCTCATCAATGACACCAGAATGCAGGTGTTTTTTGATGAACCCCTTGTGGCCAATGGTGGAGTGGCAAAAGTCAGTATGAATTTTGAGTTTAAAATCCCTGAAAAAGGCATGGACCGAATGGGCCGGCTTGATGTTGAGGATGGCACCGTTTATGCCCTTGCCCAATGGTATCCCAGGGTAGCAGTTTTCGATGATGTGGTAGGCTGGAATATTGAACCTTATCTTGGTGCAGGGGAGTTTTACTTGGAATATGGAGATTTTGATTATAAAGTTACGGTTCCTTATGATCATATTGTTGTAGGTTCCGGTGCGCTTCAAAATCCTAAGGAAGTGCTCAATACCCGTCTACAGGAAAGAATGGAAATGGCAGCAATTAGTGACAGTACTGTTTATTTGGTTAAGCCTGGAGAGGTGCTGCAACCAGAACTGACCAGACCAAAGCAGGATGGCAATATCACCTGGCACTTTAGAATCGAAAATGCCAGGGATGTGGCCTTTGCTTCTTCCAAAGCCTTTATCTGGGATGCCGCCATGATCCGATTGCCAGGAGGAAAAACAGCCATGGCACAGTCTGTTTACCCCAGGGAAAGCGATGGGAATGAGGCTTGGGGAAGATCTACCGAGTATAGCAAGGCTTCTATCGAACACTATTCCAATAAGTGGTATGTATATCCATATCCTGTAGCCGTCAATGTCGCTGCAGATATCAATGGGATGGAGTATCCGGGAGTGAATTTTTGTAGCTTTAATAGCAAGGGAAGTTCCCTTTGGGGAGTCACTGACCATGAATTTGGTCACAATTGGTTTCCTATGATTGTAGGGACAAACGAAAGGCGGTATGCCTGGATGGATGAAGGGTTCAATACCTTTATCAACCATTATAGTTCAGAAGCCTTTAATGATGGTGAATACGGATCCAATTTGGATCAGACGCGCAGGTATGTCAGCTGGCTGACCAATCCTGACCGGGAAGGAATAGATACCTATCCGGATGTGGCCAACACTTCCAATCTCGGTATGATTGCCTACATGAAGCCTGCGATGGGTTTGCTGATGCTCAGGGAGTATATTCTTGGACAAGAACGTTTTGACAATGCATTTAAAGCTTACATCAATGGCTGGGCCTACAAACACCCCCAGCCCAATGATTTTTTCAATATCATGGAAAATGTGGGAGGTGAAAACCTGTCCTGGTTTTGGAAATCCTGGTTTTATGGCACTGATAACATTGACTTGGCTATAGAAAATGTGGTGCCTTATGGCAATGACCAGGTTATTATACTATCCAATAAAGGGGGAGTTCCCATGCCTGTGAAACTTGAATTGACGTACGATGATGGCAGCAGTGAGACGATCATGCTCCCCGTTGAAATCTGGCAAAGGGGCGACCGCTGGAATTACCAACACCGTTCGGATAAAGATTTAACAGCAGTTGAAATTGATCCGGAAAAAATCCTTCCGGATATCAATATTGCCAATGACAAATGGCCCAGCAATATTTATGAATAACCAGCACAAAAGGTGGCCATATGGCCACCTTTATTTTTTCAAGCAAAAATTAATACTCATCATTGATTTCTATCCAATATCCATTTGGATCCTGAATATAAATCTGTTTTACACCATCTGGTCGAATATTGATTTTTCCCTTGTTGTCCACCGCATCTTCAAAAGGGATGTTATTGGCAGCTAATTTTTCAATAAATGCATCCAGATCGGCTACGCTGAAACAAAGGTGGTTTGTTTTGTCAATCAGCGGTTCTTTCCAGGGCTTTTCCCTTTCTATGAGATGCATGGAAAGTCCGAGACCTATGTCATACCAGGCATGCAACCCATCTTTGAAAGGCTCCTCAATGGTTTTTAATCCAACGATACTTTCATAGAATTGACTGCTTTCTTTTAAGTCCTTGGCATAAACGGCGAAATGATTGATTTTGGTTTGGCTGAATCCATTCATGGAAATTAATACTAGTAAGGTGATTAATGAAGTAAGTGTGATTTTTTGGTTCATGGGTTTTGTCGTTACATTCGAATGTTTTGGGAAATTTAATCAATAAAAAAAGGCCAGGAAATAATTTCCTGGCCTTTCTTAAATTTCAATTTCATACTACTCCTCGAAAAATGCCAGTGCTTCCGCACTTTCCAGAAGTTTAAGGGCCTGTTGGTAAATCTCATTTATGTCATTGATTACCATGTAAAAGGCGTTGTCATCGTAAAGGTTCCTGGCCATATGGGCCTTAAGAAGGACTTTTAGATAGGTTTTGGACTTGTTAAAGTCTTTTTCATTAAATTTAACTTCGTACTTTTCTCCTGTTTTGACCAACTCGTCAAGCATTTTGTCCGAAATTTCATAATCATTGTAAAATTCATCAAATGACATGTCAGCAAATTTTTTCTTGTTTTCATCCACATAGTCCAAGATGAATTCTCTCCATGATTCTGAGCTAAAAAGTCTGCTGACATATGAACTCGTCATACTGGTATCCATAGGAACGAAGTAGTCGGGCATGATGCCTCCTCCGCCATATACCGTTCTTCCCTTTACTGTTTCGTATTTCAGGCTGTCATTAAAATCAATGCTATCAGCACTGAAAAACTCACCATGTTCCAATCTGTTTATATAATCCATGGCATAATCCTCTTCGCTTTCACCGTAAGGCTTTTGAATGGATCTGCCAGAGGGAGTAAAATACCTGGCAATGGTTAGTCTCAACTCCGCTCCATCGGATAGGTCGATGGGCATTTGTACCAGGCCTTTGCCAAAAGATCTGCGGCCTACAATCAAGCCCCGGTCGTTATCCTGTACCGCCCCTGCCACAATCTCAGAAGCCGATGCACTGCCTTCATTAACCAAGACGATTATTGAGCCATCTTCGAATGAACCTGGCCGCACGGCTCTGGCTTTTTGACTATACCTTTTCAATTTACCTTCCTGGGAGACGATCACGGCATTGTCTTTCAGAATCTCATCTGCAATATTGATAGCAGCACCCATATATCCTCCCGGGTTGCCCTGTAAATCCAGGATCAGACGATCCATGCCTTTCTCTTTGAGTTCTTGCAAAGCAGACCTAAACTCCTCATGGGTATTAGCGGCAAACCTGGTTATTTTGATATAACCCGTTTCTTGATCAATCATGTAAGACGCATTGACGCTGTATTGAGGTATCTTATCCCTGACAATATTGAAATCTAAGAGCTCTTCCTCGTTTTTTCTTTGTATGCCTATTTTAACCTCGCTGCCTTTTGGCCCTCTTAGGAGATCAAATACGTCCCTGTTGGTTACTCCCGTTCCGGCCACAGTTTCTCCGTTTACCTTAATAATCTGATCACCGGGAAGCAGGCCCACTTTCTCCGAGGGGCCGCCTGTCAAAGGAGAAACCACGTAGATGGTGTCTCTCAGAATCCCAAATTCAATGCCGATTCCGTCAAATTCACCCTCCAACTGTGATTTTGCCAAAGCAGCATCTTCAGCAGGTATATAACTGGAATGGGGATCTAGTTTCCCCAGCATTTTTTCTATTCCGAACTCTACCAATTCATTGGTATCCACACTGTCTACATAATCCCTGTTGATGTATGTGATAATTTCCTGCAACTTGTAAATGGCGGATTTCAAGTCGTTTCTGTCCGTTTTGGGCTCGGCGAAAGTAGCGCCTATCCAAATCCCCGCAGAAATTCCAAGTGCGAGAAATAAGGGAAGTCTGATTTGTGCTTTGGTATTTTTCTCTATACTCACGTTATTCCTGTTTAATATTAAAATACATCGAAATGCAGTCTTCTAATTTAATTAATTTATATCAGATTTACAATTAAACATGTATTAAAGGCATTTCGTTTAAACAAACGTATTTAATTTAAAATCGGTGTTGAAAGGTGCCCCTTTTTAAAGTATTTTATTTTATTTTTGTATCAATGCTTTCTTCAGAAAACAAACATAAAAAATCCATTGCAGAACTCGTGAGCGAAAACTATACGCTCGCAGAAGTGTTGCATTATTTTGGAATAAGTTTTTTTCGGTATGAAAAGTATTCCCTTGAAGAAGTTTGCCATCAATATAAAGTTAATCCTGCTCAGGTAATTACAGAATTGGAACAGTGGGCAAACAGACGAGAACCAACTACCGACGAATTGTACCTGCATCCCATCGAAGTGATGGTGAGCTATTTGAAAAAAAAACACCGGTTTTTTGTCCGACAAGCGCTGCCATTTCTGTCAAGTATAGTGGAAGGGATTGAATTGGGGGCAGCCTACAAAGATCTGATAACCGACCTTAGATTGATGTTTCCCCTTTTTGTCGATGATTTTATCCATCATATCCATGAAGAGGAAAATACTCTATTCAATAGGGTAAGCATGTTACAGGATTTTGATAGGGGAGTTTTGCCTTTGTTCCAATCTGTTGAGGTTTTTTCTTTGCCCCCTATTAGTGACATGGCCGCTGAACATGAAGGTCATGATGATGAAATGGTAGGAATCAGAAAGCTTACGGATGATTATAAAATACCAGGTGAGGCTCCGGTTGCCATGAGGATACTTTTTTACGAACTACAGCAACTTGAAAAAGAACTTATTATTCACGCCAAGATTGAAAATGACCTGTTATTCCCCAAAGCAATAGAATTGGAAAAGGAGGTAAAACGAAAAATTTCCCTTCAAATAAAGAATAACTGATGGGCAGAATCATGGCCATAGATTTAGGGACGAAACGAACCGGTCTGGCCGTCACAGACCCTCTGGGAATTCTGGCCAACCCTCTGGAAACTATCCCTACCCATAATTTGTTAGCATATCTTGAAAATTACCAGAGCAAGGAAAATGTGACGGAGATAGTAATTGGTTACCCAAAATCACTTGATGGTAAAACCACGCATATGACCGGACCTGTTTTGGCTTTGGAAAAAAAATTAAAGCTGCTTTTTCCTGAAAAAAGCATTTCTCTGGTAGATGAACGCTTTACTTCCAAGATGGCCATGCAGTCCATGATCAGTATGGGAAGCAAAAAGAAGGACAGGAAGGAAAAGGCAGGCAACCTGGATAAAATCAGTGCGGCCATTATCTTACAAACTTATTTAGAAAGAAAATGATATACCCTATAGTTGCATACGGCAATAACATCTTAAAAAAAGAAGCAGCAGAAATTCAGGAAGGCGAAGACATGAATAACCTGATCAGTGACATGTTTGAAACCATGGGTAAGGCCAATGGAGTCGGCCTTGCTGCTCCTCAAATCAATAAAGGGCTCCGCCTGTTTGTCATAGACAGCAGTTTGATGCTTGAGGAGGAGGATGAGGAGAAAGGCGTAAGAAAGGCTTTTATCAACCCCATAATTCTCGATGAATATGGTGACAAATATGTTTTTGAGGAGGGCTGTCTGAGTATACCCGAAATCAGGGCAGAAATCACCCGTCCTGAAAAGTTGACCATAGAATACTTTGACGAAAACTGGAACCTCAGGGAAGAAGAGTTTTCTGGCATGACGGCCAGGGTCATTCAGCATGAATATGACCATTTGGAAGGGATACTTTTCATTGATTATTTAAAAGGCCTTAAAAGACGCATGGTGAAAGGGAAGCTACTGGATATAAGCAAAGGTAAGGTCCCAACAGATTATCGGATGGTGTATCCCTGATCCGCACCAAAGTGCCTTTAAACCATTAAAGTAATTTTATTTTGGAAAATCTCTCACTAGCTTTATTTCAGATTGATCTTCATTGGGAAAATACTTCGGCAAATTTGGCCATGTTTGAAGAAAAGCTTTGGGGCATGGAAGGAAAGGTGGATATTATGGTCCTTCCAGAAATGTTTACTACGGGATTTTCCATGAACACCCTCAGCCAGGCCGAGCCCATGAATTTGTACAGCACCAAATGGATGCAACGGATGGCAGGGCAATTGGGTACGGTAATTACCGGAAGTGTAATGATCAAAGAAGGAGGGAAGCACTTCAACCGCCTGCTTTGGGCTACACCAGATGGGCAGCTTGCCTATTATGATAAACGGCACCTTTTTAGAATGGCAGATGAAGACCATCACTATGACATGGGACAAAAAAATCAAACCTTCACCTACAAAGGTTGGAAAATCAGACCCCAGGTTTGTTATGATCTCAGGTTTCCGGTTTGGTCCCGTAATGGCTCAACCGAGGAAGGAGAAATGGATTATGACTTAATATTTTATGTGGCCTCCTGGCCGGCACCAAGAGTGCAGGCCTGGGATATTTTGCTTCAGGCCAGAGCCGTTGAAAACTTGTCTTACAGTATCGGTGTAAACAGGGTGGGAGTAGATGGTAATGGGGTAGCATATTCCGGTCATTCTGCAGCTTATGATTTTAAGGGAAATTGCCTGGCATCTGGAGGTGAAAAAGAGGGCATAGTACAGGTTAACCTGGATAAAGCAGCTCTGATGGCATTCCGCGAAAAATTTCCTGCATGGAAAGATGCGGACCGCTTTAGTTTGAAATAATTTTCAGGGACTCACCCATAGCTTTTTGTATTGTCGCTGCCTGTTTTTTCCAATTAACTCCAAAATGTACAATCCGGGACTGAATCCAAAAAGGCTGATTTCAGTAACTTCCTGTCCTTTGATCAACAGGCCTTCCCTGATCAGTTTCCCGCTTGGCCCATAAATAGTAAGGGTTACTTCCTCCTGGTTTACGATCAATTTAAGGTTCTCCCCCCTGCTGGGATTGGGAAAAACGATGGCGTTGAGTTTTTCATCAGGGCCATTTTCATCAGCTGCTATGCGACTCAAATATTCGAGTCCACCGGCCCTGTTGCCAATAATCAAATCCGGATCCTCTCCCAAAAGACCAGGAATGAAGCTGATCCAGGTATTTCTTCCAAACCTGGTTTGATCGAAATCCCCTGATTCAGTCCGGATAGAGAGCCTGCTCATGACAGGGTCAGCCAGAATGTCCTTAACTGAAAAAATAACTCCCCGCTGGTCAATAGCCATCAAAGCAGGATGTTCGCCAGAGCTTGCGGTAAGGGTTAGATTTCTGTTTACCGGATTGTCAGTAAAACCTAAAAAATCCCGCTCCAGCAATTCCAGGGAAGGTTCTCCGGACAGGTTTATGGAAAACAAAACCAATTCCCCCGTTTGCCTGGCCAAGAGTAAATAATCTGTGTTTCCATCATGAAATAGAAATACCTGATCCAGGCCCCTGAGATTAAAGGAGGGAATTTGTACAGCTATTTTTTCTGTGGCTGATAAAACAGGGCTAAGCCAAATCAATTTTTCAGGAATATTATTGATTATCTGCACACCTGAAAGCAGGTGGAATGATTGGCCGGAGGGTGAAGTGTATTCCTGATAGCTCAACTCCCGGAGCCCCAATGCTTCCAGGTCTAAAAAATCTTCATCCACCAATTCAAGTTGATCCCCTTCAAGCTGAAACTGAAATATCTTGCCCTTAATTTCTTTTTGTCCAGTTACGTTTGCCGCAACAAATAGATTGCCCTGGAAAGCATTTCCTTTAAAAAAAGGCCTGGAATTTTCCCCAAAGTCCAGCATGTTTTCCTGCAAAAAAGCATTGGTCAGCGGGAGGCCTTCGCCCGATGGTGGCAAAAGATACATGCTCTGAGCGAAATCAACACCGAAATTGCTGGCTACCTCTGATGAATGACTGGAAATCAACAGGTTTTCTTCATAAGGAAAAGCGGCGTGAAATATTGGGAATTCCGGTAATGGCCCATAGTCAGGTAAGGTAGTGGAAAATGTATCAAAGGCCGGTACCAAATCTGTGCCCGAATTAGGAAGATAATACAAAGTTTCACACAGATCCTGGCCTATTAGCAAATCCCTGATGCCATCATTGTTCAGATCCCGATAAAGGAGGGTATGCCCGCCGGAATGCTTGGTCCTTAATTGTTCTCCTGCATTTTGGATGGAGGATATGGGCTGGCCACTGCAGGTTGTGCCGAAGCTGATGTTTCCACAACCGCAAAATTCAAAATTGCCCCATCGAATTATCGCAGAGGCAAAACCATCAACGTCAGCTTGGCTTTTTCTTTCTATACTGGTGTTTTGGTAGTATTCCAGGTAATCACCCGAGGCAAAATTAAAGGTGAGTACATCCAGGTCCCCATCCCCGTCCAGATCTTCGATCAGGGGAATGTCCAAAATATTGCTGGTCAGGTTAGCGCCATTATCTAGCCGGAGAAAATCCTGAGCTACCTCCCATGCTGGAAAGACTTCACCGGTGTCTGTATTGTTTTTGTACACTTTGATGCCAAATGGAGAACCGGTAAACAAGTCTTTTCTCCCATCTCCGTCAAAATCTTTAAGTAACAGAAAAGCATTGACATCATCGGGAAAATAAAAAGCAGCTTCGGGAATGTTGGTAAATTGCCCCCCGGGTTTTTTGAAGGCCCTGATCATTCCTGCATTGATATCCCAAACCACAAGCTCTTCTATTCCGTCCCCGTCGAGATCAAATTCCTGAACCTGTGCCGCATTGATTCCTCCGGCAAAGGGCATGGAAAGCTCCCGTCCTTCCGTAAGAAACACCTGGGAAATGGCGGTTTCAAATTGGTATGTTTCCTGTGCTCGTACCTGCAGCAGGCTGATCAAAATCAAAGTAATACTAAGGCGGCAGTTCATAGGGATATACTGTATATCTTTGGCTCCTGGATGCAAAGATAGAACTATTGCTATTGCTTGCACTGATTTTAATAAAGCTCCTCTTTTAATAATTAGTTCCATTCCATTTTGTGAATGTTAGGAATTTTAAGATGCGATTGCCAGTAGTGAGGTTCATTGTTGTTTTCTCTGCCATTTCTCATTTTGTGAGCTCTTTAAGGTTAATAATATTGCTGAATATCCTGCAGACTGATTTGTTTTTATAATTGGGCCTGGTCTGTCTCCTGATGGTTTTGTAATGACAGGGTAAAACCATTTTTAAAATAGGTGATGAATAGCTAAAAAATGAAATACCTTAGTTTTGGAGGGAAAAAGTTATTTTTAATCAACCGGAATATAAATTGAGACCAGATATATTACTTTTGTTTGCCGGGAGGCAATATCCCGGTTTTCTTTAATTTGAAAAAATAATTTGAGCATGGAAAGGATCAATCGGCTGCATGACCATTTTTTATCGGCAGGCAGGGTATGTACGGATACCCGGAAACTTCAAAAAGGTGATTTGTTTTTTGCCCTCAAAGGGCCCAATTTTGACGGGAATCAATATGCGGCAAAAGCTTTGGAACTGGGAGCTTCCATGGTGGTTGTGGATGATCCTACGGTTGTAACCGGTGATGGTTTTATTTTGGTAGAAGATGTGCTTAAAGCATTACAGGACCTGGCTACCTTTCACAGAAAACAATTTAACCTACCAGTAATTGGTCTTACCGGATCCAATGGGAAGACAACAACCAAGGAGCTGATGCAGCAGGTACTGTCCCGGAAATTCAGGGTTCTGGCTACAAAGGGTAATCTCAACAACCATATCGGAGTGCCCCTGACATTGTTGGGCATTACCAGGGATACAGAAATCGCCATTATTGAAATGGGGGCCAATAAGCAGGGAGACATAGCCGAACTTAGCCATATTGCCTTGCCTACCCATGGCCTGATCACGAATATAGGGCAGGCCCATTTAGAAGGTATGGGTGGTCCTGAAGGCGTTTTGAAAACCAAAACTGAACTCTTTCAATTTCTATTGGAAACCGATGGAAAGGTGTTTTTGAATACCAGGCAAGCGGTATTTGCCAACATGAAACACAGGTTTAAAGATCCCGTCCTCTTTCCTGAATCAGGTCATTTTTGTCCTGTTCAGTTTCTTGGTGCCGATCCCTTTGTAACTTTCAGCACCGGTGAAGGCAGTATTAGTTATACCTCTCAGTTGATAGGAGAATATAATTTTGACAATATTGCAGCAGCCATATGTATAGGAAAGTTTTTTGGAGTTTCTTTAGGGGAGGCAGCAGCTGCAGCAGCGGGTTATGCTCCCTCAAATATGCGTTCGCAAATCCTGGAGAAGCGTAGTAATTTGATTTTTATGGATGCCTACAACGCCAACCCCTCCAGTATGGAAGAGGCTTTAAAGGCCTTTGGCAGACTGGACAAACGGAAACACAAAATGGTGATAGTTGGAGATATGCTGGAATTGGGGGAGCATACTGTTTCTGCCCATGAAAAGCTGGGGGAACAATTGCAACAGATGAAATTGGATAAAATTTGCCTTACCGGCAAATTGGTGCAACATGCCTTGCCAAAAGTACCAAAGGCATTGTATTTTCCGGATCCGCTTTCTTTCAGGAACTGGTTGAAGGATTCTGCTCTTGAAGATTACCAAATCTTTATAAAAGGCAGCAGGGGAATGAAGTTAGAATCTTTACTGGAATTCATTTAAAAGACAAAGGCCGCTGAGGATACAGCAGCCTTTGTGGGATGGAATCGCTTTGCCCGGATTATACGTGCAGGGCACGATTATCTGTTGCTGCCAGACAAGCTTCCCGAAACACTTCTGTATAGGTAGGATGGGCATGAGACATTCTGGCAATATCTTCTGCGGAAGCCCGGTATTCCATCGCCACCACAGCCTCGGCAATCATGTCTGCTGTTCTGGGACCTATCATGTGAACGCCCAGGATTTCATCTGTTTCGGCATCTGCCAAAACCTTTACCAGGCCATCGGTATCCCCACTGGCTCTGGCTCTCCCGGAAGCCATAAAGGGGAACTTACCCGTTTTGTATTTTTTTCCTTTCTCTTTAAGCTGCTCTTCGGTGTATCCTACGGAAGCCACCTCAGGCCAGGTATAGACTACTCCGGGAATAAGCAGGTAATTGATATGGGGTTTTTGCCCTGCCAACTGTTCGGCTACAAACACACCTTCCTCTTCAGCCTTATGGGCAAGCATGGTGCCTTTAACCACATCTCCAATGGCATAAATATGATCCACACTGGTTTTAAGGTGTTCATCTACTTCTATTTGCCCTTTATCGTTGATTTTCACTCCTGCCGCCTCAGCATTTAATCCTTCTGTATAGGGGCGTCTTCCTATGGATACCAGTACATAGTCTCCTTTGATAGTAACTTCTTTGTCCTCACTATTTTGAGCAGTCACGGTTACTTCTTTGCCCTTTCTTACCACACCAGTTACCTTGTGTTTGAGGTAAAATTCAATGCCCAGTTTTTTCAGGGATTTTTGAAGCTCTTTGCCCATGGTTTTATCCATGGTAGGTATGATTCCGTCCATAAATTCCACTACGGATACTTTGGCCCCCAGTCTTGCGTAGACAGAACCCAACTCAAGTCCGATGATCCCACCTCCTATGATTACCAGGTGTTTGGGCACTTCTTTGAGTTCAAGGGCTTCTGTGGAGGTAATGATCCTTTCTTTATCCAGATTGATAAACGGAAGATTGGCAGGTTTTGATCCGGTGGCAATGATGATATTTTTACCACTGATCTCTTCTTTTTTGTCTCCCTCCTTTTGGATGACTACCGTATTTTTATCTTTGAAAACACCAAGACCCTGGTGAACATCAATCTTGTTTTTTTTCATCAGGTATTGGATACCGTCTACGTTTTGTTTGACGACATCCCGCTTCCTGCTAATCATTTGTTTGAAATTAACCTTTAAATCCTTCAGGTCTATCCCATGGGTTTTGAAACTGTGCGCAGCATTGTGGTAGTGCTCTGAGGAATCCAGCAAGGCCTTGGAGGGAATACAACCCACATTCAGACATGTGCCGCCCAAAGTCGGGTATTTTTCTATTATGGCAGTTTTCAGCCCCAGTTGGGCTGCTCTAATAGCTGCTACATAGCCACCCGGACCGGAACCAATTACGATTAAATCATACATAGTAAATCACGTTTTAAATGATACCTGTGCCTGTAAAGGGCATAGGAAAGGTTGAAAAGACTTTAGATGCCGAGTAACAGCCTTGCGGGATCTTCCAGCAATTGCTTCATGCGGACCAGAAAGCTTACAGACTCCCTGCCGTCAATGATACGATGGTCATAGGAAAGTGCCAGATACATCATAGGAAGGATCTTTACCTCACCGTTTACGGCCATGGGTCTTTCTACAATATTGTGCATGCCCAAAATGGCTGCCTGCGGGGCATTGATGATAGGGGTGGACATCATGGACCCAAAAATACCACCATTGGTCAGGGTAAAGGTGCCACCGGTCATCTCGTCTATGGTCAATTTGCCGTCTCTTGCCTTAACTGCCAGACGAACCACTTCTTTCTCGATTTCAGCAAATGAAAGTTGCTCTGCGTTTCTGATTACAGGAACTACCAACCCTTTGGGAGAAGACACGGCTATAGAAATATCACAAAAATCATGGTATACGATTTCATTTCCATCAATTTGCGCGTTGACTGCCGGCCACTCTTCCAGCGCAATGCATGCCGCTTTGGTAAAAAAGGACATGAATCCCAGGTTTACCTCGTAGCGCTCCTTGAACTGGTCTTTGTATTGTTTTCTTAAATCCATGATTGGCTTCATGTTCACTTCATTAAAAGTGGTCAACATGGCCGTTTCATTTTTGACACTTACAAGCCGCCTTGAAATGGTTTTTCTCAGGGAACTCATTTTTTCCCTTCGGCTTGGCCGTTCGCCCTTTGCCTCAGCTGCAGGTTTTTCCTCTTCTGCTTTGTCTTTTGTAGCGGTAGTTTTTGATGGGGAAGGAGCAGTTTTCTTTTCTGCTTTATCCGCATCCTCTTTGGTGATGCGGCCATCCTTTCCAGTACCATTTACTGATTTGGGATCGATTCCTTTTTCAGCAAGTATTTTTGCGGCGGCAGGAGAAGCATGACCTGTGGCATAATTTTCCTTGCCTGAGCTTTTCTGTTTGCCTTCATCCTTGGTATCACTTTCAGTGGCGGAGGATCTTTCCCCGGCAGCCGGGCCATCAGTTAGTTCAATTTTACAAATCAATCCGCCAATTTCCAGGGTTTCCCCTTCAGCCGCCACATGTCTCAATATTCCCGATGCCTCAGCAGGCAATTCAAAAGTAGCTTTGTCCGAATCTACTTCCGCAATGATGTCATCCAATTCCACAAAATCCCCATCTTCCTTAAGCCAGGATGCAAGGGTCACTTCGGTGATGGATTCCCCCACTGTAGGAACATGCATTTCCTTGATTTCACCAGTGCTTTTGGTTTTTTCAACTTTTTCAGAAGTATCCGCTTCCTTTTTGGTTGCTGGCTTTTCTGTTTTGGTTTCTTCTTTGGCATCAGCATCAATTTCGCAAATCACTGCGCCAATTTCCAGGGTTTCACCTTCTTCCGCTTTGGTGTGAAGTATACCTGCCGACTCGGCAGTAAGCTCAAAAGTGGCTTTGTCGGATTCAAGTTCACAAAGGACCTCGTCCATTTCTACAAATTCTCCATCGTTTTTAAACCACTGCCCTACGGTGACCTCGGTGATGGATTCGCCTACGGCGGGGACTTTGATTGCTATGCTCATCGGTTATTTGATTTTATCCGGACTTCGGAGATGTACCGGCTTGAAAATTTCAAAATTAGTTTTAAAATAATAAGTTATGAAATGGAAAATTAGGAATTTATTTTTAATGCCTTTTCTAAAATTTGCTTTTGTTCTGTCAGGTGTACTTTATGGTAACCCGTAGCAGGAGAAGCACTGGCTTTTCTGGCTATCACGTCCATGTTCAGGTCTTTGAATAAATTTCTCACCATAAATGCCCAATAACCCATGTTTTCAGGTTCTTCCTGGACCCATAGGGTTTCCACGTTTTTGCCATAGGCTTTAATGGCTTTCAGGATCTGATTCTTTGGAAGGGGGTGAAGTTGTTCCACTCTGATAATGGCCACATCTTCCACCTTTTCCTTTTCCCTCATTTCGGCCAGTTCGTAATATATTTTTCCAGAGCAAAGAACCACTCGTTTTACCTTTTTGGGATCCATTTGCTCATCTACGATTACTTCCCTGAAACACCCTTTGGTAAATTCTTCCAGGGGGGATACCACTTTGGGGTGGCGAAGAAGGGATTTGGGAGACATGACTATGCAGGGTTTTCTGAAGTTCCATGCCAGCTGCCGCCGCAGCAAATGAAAGAAATTGGAGGGTTCGGTCACATTGGCCACCACCACATTGTACTCGGCAGCCAGCTGCAGAAATCTTTCAGGTCTGGCATTGGAGTGCTCAGGACCCTGCCCCTCATAACCATGGGGAAGCAACATGACCAGCCCGTTCATTTTTTGCCATTTGGATTCACCAGAGGTAATAAACTGGTCGATCATGGTTTGTGCCCCATTGGCGAAATCCCCAAATTGCGCCTCCCAGACGGTAAGGGCATTGGGGTTGGCCATGGCATACCCGTATTCAAATCCCAAAACAGCATATTCAGATAACAAGGAGTTGTAAATGTAGAATTTACCTTTGCTGTCTTTGAGTTCTTTCAGGGAATTATAGGGCTTGTTGGTATTCGCATCATGTACCACTGCATGTCTGTGGGAAAAGGTACCCCTTTGACAATCCTGACCGGTGATACGGACTGTTTTGCCCTCCAAAAGCAAAGAGCCATAGGCCAGCAACTCTCCTGCGGCCCAATTCAATGATTTGGTCTGGAAAAACATTTCCTTCCGCTGCTTGAGCTGAGCCTCGATCTGCTTGATGGGTTTAAATCCTTTGGGCATCACAGTTAGGGCCTCTGCTATTTTTTCTATGGAATCGGCACTGATGCCCGTATCCGGGGATTTTTCAAAATCTTCGGGTTTCGCCCGGTCCAGTGCCTTCCAGGCTTTTTCAAATGGGCTGAAGGAATAGGGAAGGGGTTTTTCCTTGACCAAATTCAGCCGGTCCTGCAAAAGCTGGCGAAACTCCTTGTCCATTTGCTTGGCCAGTTTGGCATCAACCTGCCCTCTCTCCAGTAATGTCTTGTTATATATTTCCCGGGGATTGGGATGCTTGGAAATAAGGTTATACAGTTCGGGCTGGGTAAATTTTGGTTCATCCGATTCGTTGTGCCCATGCCTCCTGTAGCAGACCATATCCACAAAAATGTCCTTGTTGAATTTTTGCCGGAAATCGACAGCCAGTTTGGCCGCATAGACCACTGCTTCAGGATCATCCCCGTTTACATGAATAACCGGTGCATCAATGATTTTTGCCACATCTGTACAATAAATCGAACTTCTGGCATCATCAAAATCAGTGGTAAAACCTACCTGGTTGTTGATCACAAAATGGATGGTCCCCCCAGTATAATATCCTTTGAGGTTGGCCATTTGGGTGACCTCATATACTACTCCCTGTCCGGCCACTGCTGAATCCCCATGGATTAATATGGGGATCATTTTATCCTCATCACCTGCATAATGGTCATCTATCTTGGCCCTTACAAAACCCTCTACTACCGGATTTACTGCCTCCAGGTGAGAGGGGTTGGGGGCCAGTTTCAAAATCATCAATTTCCCGTTCTTTGCGGGTACTTCTGAAGAAAATCCAAGGTGATATTTTACATCTCCATCGCCCATGGTAAGGTCAGGCTTGGCCGTGCCTTCAAATTCCGAGAATATCTGCTCGTAGGTTTTTCCCATGATATTGGCCAGCACATTTAGCCGGCCCCGGTGGGCCATGCCTATCATTACCTCTTCCACACCGCTATCCGATGCCTGGTTGATCAGGGAATCCAAAAACGGAATTGTACTTTCCCCCCCTTCCAGAGAAAATCTTTTTTGCCCCAAATACTTGGTATGCAGGAAATTTTCGAAAACCACCGCTTCATTCAACTTGGAAAGGATTCTTTTTTTATCCTCCAGAGGGGGATTGAATTCCAGCGCATCCTTTTCTACCTTTATCCTGAACCAATCCAGCATCTCGGGATCCCGGATATAAAGGTATTCAAAGCCCATGGATCCCTCATATATGATCTTAAGGGATTCAATAATCTTGGAAAGCCTGGCATCTCCTATACCAATTTCGTTTCCGGCTTGATATACCGTGTCCAAATCGTTCTTATCCAGTCCGAAA
The DNA here is from genome assembly GCF_011290685.1 of Cyclobacterium plantarum. Lineage (GTDB taxonomy): Bacteria > Bacteroidota > Bacteroidia > Cytophagales > Cyclobacteriaceae > Cyclobacterium > Cyclobacterium plantarum. The sequence continues at coordinate 27,810 of NZ_JAANYN010000018.1, read as the reverse complement.
TCTTCCAGGTCCAATAAAGCTTTTCGGTCTCGTCTTTCCCTGACAGGATTGGTTTTGGACCTGAGATGGCCTCTGGATCGGTAGGCATGGATCAGGGCCCTAACCTTAATCTCCTTTGGCAATCTCTCCATGTCCATAATGGTGCCTTTGGTAGCCAGATTGCCGTTTACAGGACCCTGCACATCTGCTGCTGCCCCTCCGTTTTCATCCTCTCCGTATTTACTGATGGCAAACTCAAAACCATCAAAAAATGCTTTCCAGCTGCTGTCAATGGCTTCAGGATCTTTTTTGTAGTCATCATATAGCTCATCTATGTAGGCTACATGGGCATTGGCGATGTAAGAATATTTATCCATGGGTTATTTATGTTCTGCTGACAAAATTAGCTTATTAAGTTATTTTTTAAAAACCGCTTATGCGGGTTTACAAATATATTTGAATATCAATATTTTAAATTTTTAATACCAGAATAAAAGTTGATTAATTTTAAAAAATCAGTATATAATTATTACCAGGCTATTTTTTTAAAAGTTGATTCGGATTGCCAGGGAATTTAAGGGATGGCTTTTTGTCAATTAATTTGTGTTTTTTTGGAATGGGCTTTTCCACCTGCAGATTCTGGCAAATAAATCCTGCATCAGGGGGTGTAGCTAAAGTCCAGAGGGTTGTCAAAGTCAAAGATAAAACCTGTTTGTAACCATTTTTCAGGTGAAATTTTTTTCCATTGCTGCCCTTCAGGATTTTCATAACTTGCAGGTGGGGGAAAACCAAAGTCCGCCGCATTTTTTTCAAATACTTCTTTTTTGGAGGGATGTACCGGACTCACGATATTAAAAGTTTCGTTCCAAAGCTTGTTTGTCAGAATCCAGGGTATAGCTCGTACAGCATCCCTTCGATGAATGTAATTAACCGGTGGATGACCGGCAACATTTTCTTTACCGGAGAAGTATCTTCCCGGAATCCTGTCATCCCCCAGAAGTCCTCCAAAGCGGATCACCGTCAGGTCATAGTTTTTGTTTTCCCACAATAGGTTTTCTGCATTCAGCAGGCTAGGGTTTCCGGTATTGGCCGGGGACAATGTGGTTGTTTCCCGTGCCAATTGGTTTTCACTTGGATACACAGAGGTGGCACTTACATACAAAACCTTTTTTATCTGATTTTGGACGATTAAATCTTTAAGCTGCTGGATTTGTTTCGGGTGAAAATCTGCTGGCTTACTCCGTCGGGAAGGAGGTACATTTATTACCAAGATGTCAGTTTCAAACAGGGATACTGGCAATTCCCCTTTCACCCCGGGGTCCAGGATAAGCTGAAAGGCCTCTATGCCATCCGCTCGCAAAAGGTCTCTTTTATCTGGTTTTGTGGTACTTCCTTTTACGGTATATCCCTGATTTTGGAGCTCTGCAGCCAGTGGCGTACCCAGCCAACCTAATCCAATGATACTTATAGTCATGTTTGAAGTATTTAACTTTCCGGAATAGACAATCGATTACGGCGAAGTTAGTGAACAATAATCATTAAAAAAGCGGTCAATTCCATGAATTGCCGCTTTTTTTAACGGATGAATGATTTTCCACCAATAGCTGTCACCGGAATTCAATGTTGTTTTTTTGGTACAGTTCCAAAGACAAAATCCCAAAGTGGTGTACTTACACCGAAGGCTACATCCGGATCTTTGTAATGGTGTATGGCATGGTTTACCCAAAGGGTTTTCAGGAAGTTTTTTGGTGGCTGGTAGGCATGTACCAGAAAATGCACCCCCAGGTACATGGCATACCCAATTAAAAAGCCCGGCAGGAAATAAAGGGCCATTTCCCCCATGATGAAATCAAACAGGAAATAAAGTATAGCTGCATACATACCTGTAATAAACGGAGGTAGTGCTAGTCGGTCCTTGTCTTTTGGATAGTCATGATGCACACCATGCATGGAATATTGAAGCTTATCCTTAAACTTATTATCCGGGACCATGTGATAAACATAGCGGTGCAACAGATATTCTACAAAAGTAAATACCAGAAATCCACCTGACATCAGTAAGCCTGCCTTTAAGAAAGAAATATCCGTTGTCGTTATCCCCATATAAATTGAGAAAGTGCCAACACCCAAAAACATGGCTATGGGTATGCTGATATGGGTTCTGCTCAATTTTTCCAAAACTGGATTGGCAAACATTTTAGCACTCCCGCTATTGTCCGGACGGTCCAATCTTCCAATTTTTTTCATTATTCAAGTAATTTTTAATCGATATCTTACCTTCAATTTTGATGCCTAAGTTAAGGAATATTATCCTTAATCGAAGATTATATGTACTCTAAACGAAAAGCTTGTTACCAGGGGTTACATTATTGAGGAAAATAAATTATGATTTTAATCAGATATTTGAAGCCAGAAGAGAATTTTCGATGGTTTTAGCGTAGAATACCTCATATTTGGGCAGAATTGCCGACACATCAAACATCTTTGCCCGGGCCAGGGCATTCTTTTTAAAATTGGGTAAATTTTTGCCATCTAAAATAAAAAGTGCTTTTTCAGTCATTTCAGCAATATTTCCCACTTCGCAAAGGAAGCCTGTCTCTCCATTGATATTCAATTCAGGAATGCCCCCTACATTGCTGGTCAATAAGGGGACTTCGCAAGCCATGGCTTCCAATGCTGCCAGGCCAAAACTTTCCTTTTCCGATGGCATGAGAAAAAGATCTGCTACGGATAGCACCTCTTCCACTGCTTCAAGCTTACCCAAAAACCTGATGTCCTCACAGGTGCCCAACTGACGGCATAACCTTTCCATTTTATCCCTCTCAGGACCATCTCCAACCAATAGAAGCTTGGCCGGAATAACTTTGCGCACTTCAAAAAAGACCCTAATCACATCCTCTACCCGTTTTACTTTACGAAAATTGGAGGTGTGAACCAGGAGTTTTTCATCCATGGGGCAAATGGCCTTCTTGAAATGTTCCTTCTTTTGCTTTTTAAATCTGTTGAGGTCAATGAAATTGGGAATGACTTCAATATGGGTATGAATATCAAAGTGTAGAAAAGTGTCCTTCTTCAGGTCCTCTGATACGGCAGTCACACCATCGGATTCATTGATGCTGAAAGTCACCACTGGCTCATAGCTGGGGTCTTTTCCCACCAGGGTAATGTCCGTGCCATGCAAAGTGGTTACTACCGGAATGTTGATGCCTTGTTTTTTTAAAATTTGTTTGGCCATATAGGCTGCTGAAGCATGTGGTATGGCATAGTGAACGTGTAACAAATCCAATCCCTCGTACTTCACCACATTGACCATTTTGCTTGCCAGGGCTAATTCGTATGGCGCATGCTCAAACAAGGGATAACTCTTGATATCCACCTCATGGTAGAATAGGTTTTCACTAAAAAAATCCAGCCTGGTGGGCTGACTGTAAGTAATGAAATGAATCTCATGACCTTTGGCAGAAAGAGCTTTTCCCAATTCAGTAGCGACCACACCGCTTCCCCCAAATGTCGGGTAACAGACTATCCCGATTTTCATTTTTTTGTTTTTTTTAAGGCCAAGCCAGATTTATGTATCAAACTTTAACACGTTATCCCTGTTAATTTGTTCATTTTTCGGCTAAAAGTATTTGGGTTTTTAAAGACTTGTAGACAATATCCTGGATGTCGGAGCGCACATTGTCACGCAATAACCGGTTATTTCCTGCATCCGGATGAACCCTGTTGGATAGAAAAATATATATCAATTGATTTTCCGGATCAGCCCAGGCAGCTGTTCCGGTGAATCCAGTATGGCCAAAAGTGCTTGGGGGGGCGAGGTTTCCGGTAGGTCCTTTATCCTTTTCCGGATCAGGTTTATCCCAACCCAATGCCCGTCTGCTCTTAAAAGATTGCTTGCTGGTAAATTTATCAATGGTTTCCTGGTCCAATATTTCTACCGCGCCGTACTTTCCCCCCTGAAGCATCATTTGCATTAATTTGGCCAGATCATTGGCTGTTCCAAACAGGCCTGCGTGACCGGCCACACCCCCATACAGGGCGGCCCCTGGGTCATGCACATAACCGTGTACCAGGGTTTTGCGGAAGAGCCTGTCATCCTCTGTAGGGGCAATTTGGCGTGGATCGAACTTTTGCAAGGGTAAAAATCCGAAATGGTTCATGCCCAAAGGACTGTAGAATTGTTGCTCTAGAAATTCATTCATGGGTTGGTTTACCATGGTTTCAATCAACCGGTGCAGTAAATACATACCAACATCCGAATACCGATAACTATATCCCCTGCTTTTGCTGCCTTTATATCTCAGATCGGATTCTACCGTCCATTTCCAGAGGCTGTCTGGCAAAGAATGGTGTGCAAACACCCCGTCAGCTACTGGCAAGGTAAAGGGAGGCTGATTGCTGCGGCTGTAATATTCCCTTTTCCATTCGGATCCTTCAAGTGTTTGGGTAAAATGGGGAATATAAGGTAACAAACCGGCTTCATGGGTCAGGATGTCTCTTATGCGGATATCGGCCTTATTGCTCCCCGCCAATGCAGGAAGGTAAGTTTCCAGTTTTTCATCCAGGTCAATAAATCCCCGGCCCTCAAGAAACATAATGGCCTGTGTGGTGGCCATGACCTTTGTCAGCGAGGCCAAATCATACAGGGTATTTTCGGTAACGGCCTGCCTCTCGCTGTAATCATAATGCCCATAGGACTTTTCAAGCACCACTGATCCATTTTTTGCCACCAGTACAGTACCGCCTGGTGTGGCTTTGTCCGCTATTGCTTTTTCCATAAGCCGGTCAATTTTTAATAATTCCCGGCTATCCATGTTTTGGGCTTCAGGTGTGCTGTAAGCCAGGCGATCCAATGTAGCTGTCTGAATGCCATGACCCAAAACCCAACCCTGATCCAGACTTATTGGTAGCTTGCCTGTTCCTGGTCTTCCCCCGAAGATTACCTGAGGAGCCAGACTTTCAGTAAATTCATTTTCCTCATAAACCAATAGCAGATTTTTCTGCTCCCTGAATTTTGCAGCAGAATAGGCATTGCCAAAAACTACGGTGATGACCTGGTGGGTTTCCTGAAGCCTGTTGATGAAGGCAATTTCCTCCTCATTAAGACCAAAATTTCTCCGGCTGTTGTTGGTCATTCCCATTACTCCGACCACGATCGTGTTGTAGTCTTTCAGGTTAGCCTCCATGGCAGCGTAATTATCCCGATTGCTATTGGACCTAAGCGTATAGTGGGTGAAGGCCGCATACTTGTCAAGAAATGATTTAAAAGTTTCTCCTTTACCGCCCAAGGTTAGCGAAGCCATCTGGCCCATGTCAAGGTGGCGTACAGGTATAGCTTCGTCCTGATTATTTAAGACGGTTATTGAAGATGCATATAGTTGTTCGATCAGGGCTTTAGTTCCAAAATTGCTCAAACGCTCCACCAATTTTTGGGGGTTGATTTGTTGGGGTTGATGCAAACCTGCCCAATATTTGGCGTTCAATACCTTGCGTACTCTTTGGTCGATTTCTTCCTTACTGATTTTTCCTTGTTCCACTGCCTCCAGAATCAATTTTTTCGATTTTGGCACATCTTCGGCGTACAATAGAATATCATTTCCAGCAAGCAAAGCCAACAGATCTACTTCCCCCGGCTTGTACAGGTCACTTACTCCCTTCATGTTAAGGGCATCAGTAAAAATGAGTCCCTGGAAATTCATTTCCTCTCTAAGCAGTCCGGTGACCACCTTGGGAGATAATGTGGTTGGAAGCTTGTCTTCACTTCCAAGGCTGGGAATATGCAAATGAGCCACCATGACACTCATCAAACCTTTATCAATCATTTCCCGGTAGGGATATAGATCTATGTCCACAATTTTTTCTTTACTGCTCATAATGACCGGCGTGGTGTAATGAGAATCAGAATTGGTATTTCCATGACCCGGAAAATGTTTGGCATTGGCAATGACGCCATGGTCCTGCAGCCCTTGCATGTAGGCCAAAGATTTTCTGCTGACCAATTGCTTTTCTTCCCCAAAAGAACGGTAGCCTATGACAGGATTATCTGGATCAGAATTGACATCCACTACAGGTGCAAAATTGATATGCATGCCCATTTCCTGAAATTGTCGCGCAATCTCTCTGCCCATATGGTAAACGAGTACTTCGTCCTTAGCTGCTCCAAGGGTCATCTGTTTAGGAAACCTCAGCACACTGTCTAATCTCATGCCAAGGCCCCATTCTGCATCCATGGCAATGAAAAGTGGTGTCTTTGCCAACTTCTGGTATTCATTGGTCAAATGCGCCTGACGAACAGGTCCTCCCTGAAAAAAAATCAGGCCCCCAAGGTTTTCACGCTGTATCAACTGAGAAATTTCTTCCTGATGGTCTTTTCCTTTGTTGGAATAGGCCGCTACCATGAATAGTTGCCCGAGGCGCTCCTCAAAGGTCAGGTTATTGAAAACACTGTCTACCCAAACTTGCTGGGCAGTAGTGTTTTCACTTTGAAAAAGGTCCAGATCAGGTGCATACGAGTGGCTGGAAACCAATCCTAAAAGTAGGATGCAACAAATGGACAAAGCATAAACTTTTTGACACATGGGCGTGTTAAAATTTTATTGGTAATAATTTAAGGATAACTTTGTGTAACACAAATCCCGGAATTATCCAAACATACATAATTTCCGGATTTCTACCTATGTAAAAGTGATGAACAGGTGTAAATTTATTCAAAAAACAATAGTTAATTAAATTCGGTTTCGGTGGTACAATGTTTTTTCCAAGTTTTGGATTCCTCCAAGTACGCCTAAACATCAGATCACCTTACCGACCCTTGAAAACAGACAACTGACCGCATGAAATTTCCATCTATATTCAGGGTAAACCAACCAAGAAGATTTCAGATCAATCCAAGGCATTATGATCCGGTAAAAGAAGAAATCCAAAGCAGGACCGAGGGTATCAAAAGAGAATTAGAGGCCAAAGGAGTGCTTTCACCTGATGAAAATGGATTGAAACAAAAGTTGGGGTATCACCATGGCTCTGCCATCAGGGGGGCGTTTACCAGTGGAAGTCCTATTAAGAAGCAACCCTCTGGCATACTGCAAAGTGCCGGATTGATGCGTACCATAATTTTTGTTCTGCTTGTAGGCGGGTTTGGGGGGTACTTGTACTTTGGTCCCGATATTATTTACTACCTGCTCTATCTGGGATCGGCGGTAGCCTTATTGATCGGGTTGTTCAAGTTAAAACCCCGTAAAAAAAATGAATGACCTGATTCAGTTGTTGCCAGATGCGATCGCCAATCAAATTGCGGCCGGGGAGGTAGTCCAAAGACCTTCCTCAGCATTAAAAGAACTTTTGGAGAATGCCATTGATGCCGGTGCCAAAAACATCCAGGTAGTGGTAAGGGATGGAGGAAAATCCCTCATCCAGGTCATAGATGACGGCATTGGGATGTCCATCACAGATGCGCGGATGTGCTTTGAAAGGCATGCCACCTCCAAGATCAAAAGATCAGAAGACCTGTTTAATATCCGCACCCATGGATTTAGAGGTGAGGCAATGGCTTCCATAGCAGCGGTGGCCCAGGTTGAATTGAAAACCAAACGCGAGGGAGACGAATTGGGCAGCCTGATCCAAATTGAGGGGTCTATGGTAAAGAAGCAGGAACCAGTAGTTTTTCAGGGCGGCACCTCTATAGCTGTAAAAAACCTTTTCTTTAATGTACCTGCGCGGAGAAATTTTCTCAAATCCAATGCGGTGGAGACCAAACACCTGCTGGAGGAGTTTCAACGGATTGCACTTGCATACCCTGAGGTGGCATTTTCTTTTTACCAAAACGACATGGAGCTGTTTAAACTAGCCTCCGGAAAGCTCAGTAAAAGAATAGTGGGTATTTTTGGGAAGCAATATAGGAACCAGCTAATAGTATGTCAGGAATCATCTCCTCACATAGATATCAAAGGGTACGTAGGGACTCCTGAACAAGCCAAAAAAACCCGTGGAGAACAATTTTTTTTCGTCAACAACCGCTATATAAGAAGTAATTACCTTCACCACGCCCTGCTGAATGCCTTTGAAGCACTCATCAGTTCAGATCAACATCCTTTTTATGTACTTTTTTTAACCATTGATCCAAAGCATATTGATATCAACGTTCATCCAACCAAAACTGAGATCAAGTTTGATGACGAAAGAACCATATATGGGGTAGTCAGGTCAGCTGTAAAACAGGCCTTGGGGGCACACCATGTAGTTCCTACCATTGACTTTAGCCTGGACGTGAATTTTACGGACAATTGGGACAATGACAACAACAAAGGCCATGAGGTAAGTACGGAAAACAACTACAGGACCTTCAGGGGACCCAGCTCCCTAAACAAAGACGCCAGGGGATGGGAACAAATGTTCCAGCAGGATCATGAAGAAAGAGCCATCCATTTTGACCCTGAAAAGGAAAAACAAGGGAGCGGCCAGCTGAAGACCTTCCCCAGCAAAGCCAATAGTGCGGATATTTCAACGGAAAAGCCGGCCGCAGGTCCGGGAAAAACATTTCAGATAGGGCAAGCTTACTTCGTAACCCAAACATCCTCCGGCATGCTTGTTTTTGACCAACAGGCCACGCATCAACGGATCCTATACGAAAGGTATATCAGGCAACTGGATCAATCAGCAGGAGCTTCCCAACAATGCCTTTTCCCGCAGAATATCCAACTGAGTCCTGCAGACTTTGCCCTGGTCATGGATTTAAAAGAAGAATTGAACAACCTTGGTTTTCAATTGACGGTTTTTGGCAAACATACCATCCTGATCAACGGAGTCCCAACCGATATTCATATTGCCAGTGAAAAAGTCCTTTTTGAAGAAATGCTGGAACAATTCAAGCATTTTAAAGATGAACTATCACTCGGCAGAAAAGAAAACCTGGCAAGGTCTTTGGCAAAGAAAACTTCCATAAAGAAAGGAGATCAATTAAAAAGCCAGGAAATGGAAAACCTTGCCGGCCAGTTGTTTGCCTGTCAAAACCCAAATTATAGCCCGGAAGGAAACAAGACCTTTATTAAATTAGATTTAAATAAGATAGAAAGATTTTTCTATTCCTGAAAATAAACAAAAACCTATGTTCAGAGCCCTTACCCCCATTGTGAAGAACCTCCTGCTAATCACTGTGGGGATGCACGTAGTCGTCTCCTTTTTTCTGCCACAACTTAAAAGTCTATTTGCCCTTTACTATGTGGAGAGCAGGTTTTTCATGCCTTTTCAGTTTGTGACCTACATGTTTATGCATGCAGACTTCTGGCATCTTTTCAGCAATATGTTTGGGCTATTTATTTTTGGGCCTCTTTTGGAGCAGTTTCTTGGTCCAAAGAAAATTTTGATTTTGTGGATGGTTTGTGGGGTAGGGTCCGGAGTGATGTATTCCGGCTACAATGCCTATAAGATGGGAAAGCTGAGCAATAGCATAGAAGCCTTTACCGCTGATCCGGATCCTGAGTCATTCAATCGCTTTGTTTCTGATAACCGGCACATGTTTAATCCAGCCATTTACGATTTTATTGACAGTTACAGCAGAAATCCAGATAATTATGAAATTCAGGAACAGGCCAAAAGAGCCATGCTTGATGTCAGGGAAAGTCAGGCAAACATTCCTATGGTAGGTGCTTCCGGGGCACTTTTCGGGATTCTCATTGCTTTTGGTATGCTGTTTCCGAATACCCAGTTGTTTTTACTCTTTCCGCCAATGCCGGTAAAGGCAAAATACCTTGTATTGTTCTATGGACTATACACAGTTTATAATATATTTGTATCTAATCCCACTGATAATGTAGCTCATTTTGCGCACCTATCCGGGCTGATGATCGGTGCTGTGTTGGTCGTATACTGGAAAAAAGACAGAAGAAATTTTTATTAAGAAAAAATGTACGGAGGATTTTGGTATCATATCAGGCATGCCTTTGACCATAAAGATAATGGTCTGTATAAGATTATTGCGATAAATTTATTGGCTTTTTTGGTGCTAATGGTGTTGAGGGTTTTTCTGACCATTGGAGGTGCGGAGGAAGTCTATCGGTCCATTGTATCCTTTTTCATGATGCCGGCCTCGATCACCAGGTTTTTGATGCAGCCATGGACCCTGATCAGTTACATGTTTTTACATGAAGGTTTTTTACATATCATATTTAACCTGCTTTTTTTATACTGGTTTGGTTTATTGGTTCAGGAGTATTTGGGTAGCCGCAAGTTGGTAAACCTTTATTTTCTGGGAGGAATTGCCGGTGGTTTATTGTATATGGTGTTGTACAATATTGCCCCCTATTTTAGTGATAAGGTTGATGCCGCATTGATGCTGGGGGCAAGTGCGGGGGTGTATGCGATCGTAGTCGCTGCGGCCACACTAAGGCCCGATACACAGTTTCACCTCCTCCTTATCGGCCCGGTAAAAATAAAATACATTGCCATATTTTACGTGTTGATTGCTTTTGCCAATTCGGCAGGCTCCAATGCCGGTGGGGAGTTGGCCCATTTGGGTGGTGCCGCACTGGGGTATTTTTATATCCTTCAGCTTAATAAAGGCATAGACATGGGCAGGCCCATTCAGGCAATTGGCCAGTTTTTTGAAAAATTATTTACTTCCAAGCCTAAAGTGAAAGTGACTTACAGGAGAGGTCCGGATTCAGGGAAAAGTGCTTCAACCAAAAGCAGACCAAACAAAACGTCTGGCGGAAGTAGTAGCACCCAGGAAGAAATTGACAGGATACTGGATAAAATTGCTGAAAAAGGCTATGATAACCTGAGTAAAGAAGAGAAACGCAAACTCTTTGATTTTAGCAATAAGGATGTATGAGTCAAATTAATGGTCTGATTTGTCATACCCCAATATTTTTTTGTATGATTTCAACCCTTCTTTTGTAAGAAAAGGTAAGACCATTGAAAAAACCAATTTGCTATAATACTGGAAATGGAAAATTTCCTTGCCGAAAATGATCTGGTTATGGGTGGGCCAGTAGTCAGATAACATGGTCATTTGATTGGCCAGGTTTTCGTAGCTTCCAGTGAAGTTTTCCTCAACAAAAATATTTTCCTGATGCAGTAAAGTAAACAGGTGAATCAATTGGGCCTTCCGCAATGAAATCAACTCAAAGTAACGGTCCTTGACGGGCTCATGGTTGTTGATTATGGCACCTAAGTCCATGAAGAAAAAACGGTATTTGACCTGGATGCGATAGGAACTGATGGTGCTTGCATACAGTAATTCCAGGGAGGTGCTGTTTTTATCAATTTCAGCTGTGGCAGCATCCGATTCAGAACACAGGCTGTAAAAAATCTTTGTGATCAGGTCCTCAAAATCAGTGAATTCTCTTTTAAAATCAGATGGCCTGATCTGTAGCTGCTCCATTAACAACTCCATATCTGTACGGTGGTACCCATGCTCATTAAAAACGGTAAGTGATTTGTCTATAAGGGTCTGAAAATCCATTGTTGTTATTGAATATGTATTTCAAATTTAAAAAAAAGGAATTCATATACGAAATAACTTGCATTATTTCTTACACCTCATTTTTATTGGCCAATTGACCGCAGGCTGCATCAATGTCCTGACCACGGGATTTTCTGACCTTGGCCACAATTCCAGCTGCGTTCAGGATTTGGAGGTATAAAGCTACTTTGTCAGCTGAGGCTTGCCTGAATTCCCCCTCGTCAATAGGATTGTATTGGATAATGTTGACTTTTGAAGGTACATGCTTGCAGAATTTTACCAATGCCCTGGCATGGGCCTCGTCATCATTAATACCATCCCAAATCACATATTCGTAAGTGACTTTTCTTTTGGTTTTGGCATACCAATACTTTAAAGCATCCGCCAGGTCCTCCACAGTGTTGGACTCATTGATAGGCATTAGCCGACTCCTGGTTTCATTTATAGCAGAATGCAATGAAAGTGCCAAATTGAATTTAACCTCCTCATCCGCCAGTTTACGGATCATTTTTGCTATTCCCACTGTAGACAATGTGATACGTTTTGGGGATATTCCCAAACCCTCCGGGGAGCAGATTTTTTCTATGGCTGCCAACACGTTTTGGTAATTGAGCAAAGGTTCTCCCATACCCATGAATACGATGTTGGTCAGGGGGCGTTCATAGTAGATCCTGGCCTCTTGCTGAATGGCCACCACCTGATCATAAATCTCATCCGGATTCAGATTCCTCATTCTTTTCAACCTGGCAGTAGCGCAAAAATTACAGTCCAGACTGCAGCCTACCTGAGAAGATACACAAGCTGTAATGCGCTTTGTCGTGGGGATAAGGACAGACTCCACAATTTTGTTGTCAAATAGTTTGACTGCATTTTTGATGGTGCCATCACTGCTGCGTTGAAAATGGTCTACATGGATATGATTGATGCTGAAATTTTCTTTTAATATTTCCCGGGTGGTTTTGGAAATATTGGTCATGTCATCAAAATTTTTGAGTGACTTGTTCCATAACCATTCATACACCTGCCGGGCCCTGAATTTCTTTTCTCCTATGGATACAAAATAATGCTCCAATGCAGCCAAATCCAGTTTTCTGATGTCTTGTTTATTTTTTTCTTGCATGAATTTCGTTTTTTCCGGGCCACTCAAAACAACAACGACCTATCAATTGGTTCAAATCTCTAAGCTGCCGTCAACCCTCTCACGTTTAATCAGCGTTTATGCCTGGGAAACCTGGCTCCTGTAGCCTCCAGCTGCTGCATCAGTTTGTGCTGCAACTCGGCTGCTTTTTCCGGAAATATCCCGCTGAGATCTTCATTTTCTCCCGGATCTTTTTCCAGGTCAAAAAGCTCACTGACTTTGTTTTCATAAAAGTGGATCAGCTTCCATTTGCCCTCCCTGATGGCGGAACCCGGCTTCCAGGCACTTCCATGGTAATGGGGATAATGCCAGATCAAACTTTTCCTGTCCAATTGACTCTCCCCCTCCAGAAGAGGTGTCAGATTCTTTCCATCATTGGCTTCATGGGGGATCCCGGCCAGACTAAGTAGCGTAGGAAACATGTCCATACTGATCACGGGGGTATCCGAAATGGCTCCCCCATTTTTAATGCCTGGTCCCTTGATTATCAGGGGCACCCTGATGCCGCCTTCATAGCACCAGCCTTTTCCCGCTCTCAAAGGTCCGTTGGCAGTAGGTGCCCCTTCGGTGAAAAGGGTGGAAAGTCCACCATTATCACTGGTCAATACCACCCAGGTATTTTCCTCCAATCCGGCCTCTTCCAGGGCCTGAAGGATTTTCCCTACATTGCTATCCAAGGCAGCCACCATGGAGGCGTAAGCAGCATTGTCCTGTACCAATTTTGTTTGCCCGCTTCCCTCTGCTTTGTAAGGAACCTGATCAGCTTCCAGCTGAAGTTTGTTTTTTTTCTCCTGGAAATATTCGTAGCGCTCCGGTGCTGCCTGAATAGGTGTATGCACGGAATAGAAGGAAAGATAAAGTAAAAAAGGATTGTCGCGGTTATCCTGGATCAACTCAATACTTTCCGCTGTTAACCTGTTGGTTAGGTATTCTCCTTCCGGACCGTCTTCAAGCCTTGGGTTGCCATAGGGAGAATAGTAACCATTGGCTTCTCCTTTTTTTAGCTGTGGCGCTCCTACGCTCCATCCCCCAATATTAATATCGAACCCCTGATGTTCAGGCCAGAACCGCTCTTCTTCTCCCAAATGCCACTTGCCAATAAAGAATGTCCGGTATCCCCCTTCTTTGAACTTTTCAGCCATGGTGGTTTCACTCAATGCCAGTTCATGATTTATAGCAGGTGTTTCCAAGGTCCAGTTGTCCATGTTCCGGCTGAAGCCTGGAATCCAATCGGTTATATTGACCCGGTTGGGATGTTTTCCGGTCATCAGTGCAGCTCTTGTCGGACTACATACCGGATGGGCAGCATATGCTTGTGTAAACCGCATGCCCGCAGCCGCCATGCGGTCCAGATTTGGCGTTTCGTAATAAGTTTCCGAATAGTTAGCCTGAATATCCGCCCAGCCCAGGTCATCCACTAAAATAAAAACAATATTCGGTTTTTTCTGAGCTTGGTCCCGACATGAAAAAAGAAACAGGCTTAGCAACAGAGGTAAAATCAATTTTTTCATCGAAGGCAATTTAAGCTTAAAGATAATTAAAACGCTTCATAATGCAGGTAATCCCTTTCCAATTTCTATTTGGAAGAAAAACCTTTATTTTTTCTGCCAAAAAGTCTGGAATAAGCTGCGTCACTGTTCGAAATCGGACATATTTACAGGTTTTGCCCGTAAATTGGATTTGGTTGCATATTTGATAAATTGAACCAAAGAGAATGTCAATACACAGCACTTAACCCATAACATCATGGATTTCAAACAATTTACCATTAAGTCTCAGGAGGCCATACAAAAAGCCCTCGAGCTTTGTACCGCAGGGCAGCAACAGCTTATTGAGCCAGCCCATTTGCTCAAGGGCATTATTCAGGAGGACAGCAATGTCACTGAATTTTTGTTTAAGAAATTGGGGGTCAATAGCAGCTTGCTTACACAAAAGCTGGATGAAATCATCCAGCAACTTCCGAAGGTAAGCGGCCAACAGCCCTATCTTTCCAACGCAACCAATCAGGTACTGCAAAAGGCAAAGGATTACCTGAAAGATTTCGGAGATGAGTTTGTTGCGGTGGAACACCTGGTGTTGGGGATTTTGGCCGGTTCTGATAAGGCAGCTCAGCTTTTAAGGGATCAGGGACTGGGTGAAAAAAAATTAATTGAAGCAATAAAGGAACTAAGAAAAGGAAATAAAGTGACAGATCAAAACGCAGAATCCAAATACAGGTCCCTGGAAAGGTATTCCAAAAACCTGAATGAATTGGCCAAAAAAGGTAAAATTGATCCTGTAATCGGTAGGGATGAAGAGATCAGGCGGGTTTTGCAAATCCTGGCAAGGAGGACCAAAAACAACCCCATTTTACTGGGCGAACCTGGGGTGGGCAAAACGGCAATAGTGGAAGGCCTGGCCCAAAGAATCGTCAGTGGGGATGTGCCGGAAAACCTCAAAAGCAAAATCCTTATTTCCCTGGATATGGGCTTGCTGGTGGCGGGTGCCAAGTACAAAGGAGAGTTTGAGGAAAGGCTAAAGGCAGTGATCAAGGAGGTTACCGATTCGGAGGGAGAAATCATACTATTCATAGATGAGATCCATACGCTGATCGGTGCAGGTGGGGGTGGAGAAGGCGCCATGGATGCGGCTAACCTGCTGAAACCTGCCCTGGCCAGAGGAGAACTGCATGCCATAGGAGCTACTACCCTCAAGGAATACCAGAAGTATATAGAAAAGGACAAAGCACTGGAACGAAGGTTCCAGCAGGTGATCGTAGATGAACCTGATGCAGCTGATGCCATATCTATTCTGCGAGGTATCAAGGACAAATATGAATTGCATCATGGTGTGCGTGTAAAAGACGATGCTGTTATTGCTGCGGTAGAGTTGTCCCAACGGTATATTTCAGACCGCTACCTGCCGGACAAAGCCATTGACCTGATGGACGAAGCTGCTGCCAAGCTAAGAATGGAAATAGATTCATTGCCCCAGGAGCTGGATGAGCTCAACAGGCGGATCATGCAGTTGGAGATTGAGCGGGAGGCTATCCGCAGAGAAAAGAACAAGGACAAGGAAACTGTTCTCAGTAAGGAATTGGCTGAACTTACAGAAAAAAGGCAAGGTATAAAAGCCAAATGGGAAAGCGAGAAAGCGGTCATTCAGGGCATTCAGCGGGAGAAAGAAAACATAGATAAATTTAAACTTGAAGCCGAACAAGCAGAAAGGTCCGGTGATTTCGGTAAGGTGGCTGAAATACGCTATGGAAAGATTGTGGAGAGCGAGAAAAAATTGCACGCTTTCCAACAGCAGCTCAAGGAAATGCAGGAAGGCTCCCCATTGCTAAAGGAAGAGGTGGACAACGAGGATATTGCTGCGGTGGTCAGCAAATGGACCGGCATTCCCCTTGCCAAGATGATTCAGAGTGAGCGGGAAAAACTACTTTATCTGGAAGATGAATTGGGTAAACGAGTGGCTGGTCAGCGGGAGGCCATAGCGGCCATCTCAGATGCCGTGCGAAGAAGCAGGGCCGGATTGCAGGACCCCAAGCGGCCCATAGGTTCATTTATCTTTCTGGGAACTACGGGAGTAGGAAAGACCGAGCTGGCCAAGGCGCTGGCTGAATACCTCTTTAGTGATGAAAATGCCATGGTAAGGATAGACATGTCTGAGTACCAGGAGCGGCATGCAGTCAGTCGCCTGGTAGGCGCACCTCCCGGATATGTGGGTTATGATGAAGGTGGACAGCTGACCGAAGCTGTCCGGAGAAAACCCTATTCTGTAGTTTTGCTGGATGAAATTGAAAAGGCCCATCCGGATGTCTTCAATATCCTGCTCCAGGTATTGGATGATGGCAGGCTGACAGACAATAAGGGGAGGGTAGCCAACTTTAAAAATACCATTATCATCATGACAACCAATATTGGCTCTACTTTGATACAGGAACGATTTGATACCATGGATGAATGGAACAAGGAGCAAGTAATGGAAAGCACCAAGGAAGAGGTTTTTGCCCTCTTGAAGAAATCTGTTCGTCCTGAATTTCTGAACCGCATAGACGAGACCATTATGTTTGAGCCGCTAAACAAGGATATATTACGAAAAATTGTAGATATCCAGTGGAGAGAGATACAGCAGCGTTTGGCAGAATCGAACATTGAAATTGATGCCACCCGGGAGGTGCTGGACCATTTGGGTGAAGTAGGTTTTGATCCACAATTTGGGGCCAGACCGCTGAAAAGGACCATGCAACGCCTGGTATTGAACGAATTGTCCAAGCAGATACTCAGTGGGTATATCAAGAGCGATAGTGCTGTTTTGGTGGATTTGGATGCTGACGGGCAGGTTTACTTTAAAAATGTAGACGCTGTTTCAGTGGAATAAATTTGGTTTGTTGGTTAGAAGTGAAAGCAGTTGGCCGGAATCCCGGTTGACTGCTTTTTTTATGGCTGTTTCTTTTATGAATTTGAAACAGGGATGACGAGGCTGGCTTCAATAAATAAGCTATTTTTGATTTTGGCATTTGGTAGTATTAAAATATAAACCGTAAGCGATGGATTATCAGGAATTGATTTCAGAGGTATATGAGGAGGTAAATGCCCTGGGCCTTTCCGGCAAAGTGGCGGATTACATCCCGGAGTTGGCGAAAGTTCCTGGCGATCGTTTTGGAATGGCTTTGGTGGATTTGAAGGGAAATGTTTATGGAGCCGGAGATTATCAGGAGCCTTTTTCCATTCAAAGTATTTCCAAGGTATTTACCCTTACCATGGTGTTTCATGTGTTTCGCAGTAAACTCTGGTCCAGGGTTAATGTGGAACCCAGCGGCAATCCTTTCAATTCAATTGCCCAGTTGGAATATGAACAAGGTATACCCAGAAACCCCTTTTTGAATGCCGGAGCCCTGGTAATCACTGATGCCCTGACCAGCAAATTTGAAAACCCGATCCAATGTATCCGGGAATATATTGATGAATTGGCAGGGCAGCATTGCGTACGGATCAACGAGGAAGTGATGCAGTCCGAGCTCAGGCATGCGGAAAGGAATACAGCCATGGCCTACTTTTTAAAGGCATACAAGAACTTTGACAATGATATTCAGGAAGTGGTGAAAACCTATGTTTCCCATTGTTCCATAGAAATGTGCTGCGAGGAATTGGCCAAGTCCGTTTCTTTTCTGGCCAATGACGGTTATTCCATTTTTGCCAACCGGGAGGTGCTGAGCGAAAGCCATACCCGGCGAATCAACGCACTGATGCTCACCTGTGGTTTTTATGATGAATCAGGTGAATTTGCTTTTCGGGTAGGACTGCCTGGCAAAAGCGGTGTAGGTGGAGGTGTAATCGCCCTGATGCCCGGTAAGTTCAGCATTGCCGTATGGTCTCCTGAACTGAATGAAAAAGGAAATTCGGTTAAGGCCATCAAAGCCCTGGAAATACTGACCAATAAGCTGAAGTTTTCTCTGTTCTAAATCAGGTTGATGGTTCGCCACATGGCCTTTGAAGTAGCGGCCAATGCCTTGTCATTGTCCAAAGCGTTCAATTTCGCATTAAAAGGTTCTGCTCTTACCGGACCATCATAGCCGATATTTACCAGGGCCTGCATAAACCCCTTCAGGTCAATCAGGCCGCTGTCACCCGGAAGCTGTCGCTCACCGTCAATTTGTTCGGCCAGGCTCCTGCCGGCTGTGGCATCATTGAGGTCACAGGTAACGATCTGGTCATTGGATAATTTTTCCAGATCTGCAGGGGTTTCATTGGATGTGTACCAATGGAAACTATCGAGTTGAATGCCCACGTTGGGACGGTCAATATCGGCAATGAGTTCCAGCATCTCTTTCATCGTACCTACAAAGGGATATCGGGATCGGATTTTCAGGTTTTTGGTGCCTACATATTCAAACCCGAGTTTTAAGCCTTCCTCTCCGAGAATTTGAGCTGCTTTTCCCAGCCTTTCACTGTGTTGTTTAAAATTCTCCAGATAAGACAATTCATCATGCGTAGGCATGATCCAGGTACTAACCCTGCTCACCCCGCATTTTCTAAGGGTCGCGGCCGCTTTGGGCAGTTCCTTTAATCCCTGCTCAAATATGGCCTTGTCTTTCCTGAAGTCTACGGGCAGACCAGCAGCATCCCATGTCAATTGGTGGGCTTCCTTTTTGGCCAGAAACTCATTTAGCTTCCCGGGTGACATGTCCATCAGTTGCCCGGGAACCGGTAAAATGGCTTCAAAATTAAACTCCAGGGCTTTATCGATCATTTCTTCCTGATTGATGTCTACCCCAATGGCATAAGGATTCAGGCTTAGCCTGAACTTCCTTTGTCCGGGTATTTCTGAACCCATGGACCAGGCGGAGCCGGTGGCCATGGCCATGGACAGTAAACTGCTTTTTTGGATAAAATTTCTTCTTTTCATTGGGAGTCAGGTAAATGGTTTGAATAGGTTTGTTTATGGGGTTTTTTGCTAGGCCAGGATTTCCCGGATGATCTCCCCTTCCACGTCTGTAAGCCGAAAGGGTCTTCCCTGAAAATCAAAGGTAAATTTTTCGTGGTCAAAGCCCAGTAGGTGCAGGATGGTGGCGTGCACATCATGAACGGATACCTTTTCCTCCACCCCTGAAAAGCCAATTTCATCTGTCTGACCATGGGAAGCGCCTTTTTTGATGCCGCCGCCTGCCATCCACATGGTAAAAGCGTCTACATGGTGGTCCCTTCCCTTGAAACTTTGGGTTTTCCCTTCCCTATTTTCCTGCATGGGGGTCCTGCCAAATTCTCCACCCCAGACTACCAGGGTTTGATCCAGCAGCCCCCTTTGTTTGAGGTCGGTCAACAAAGCCGTTATGGGCCTGTCAATTTCCCTGCATTTTTCTTTCATGCCAATGTCAATGGCAGTGCTCTCACCTGTTCCGTGGGCATCCCAGCCCCAATCGTAAAGCTGAACAAAACGTACGCCCTTTTCTACCATTTTTCGGGCCAGCAAGCAGTTGTTGGCAAAGGATTCCTCACCGGGTTCAGTTCCGTACATTTGCTGTATGTATTCCGGTTCATCATTGATGTTCATCACCTGAGGGACTTCTATCTGCATGCGGTAAGCCATCTCATACTGATTGATCCTGGCAAGGATTTCAGGATCCGCATAGGTTTGGAAGTCTTCTTCATTTATTTTGTTGATGGCATCCAGCATTTTTCGCTTCAGGTTTCTACTCATCCCATCCGGATCTTCAATGTACAAGACCGGATCTCCCTTGGAACGGCACTGAACACCCTGATAAACTGAAGGTAAAAAACCACTTCCCCAAACACTTTTTCCCGCATCCGGGGTTTTTCCCCCGGAAGTAAGCACCACAAAGCCAGGCAGGTTTTGGTTTTCAGAACCCAATCCATAGGTGACCCATGAGCCAATACTTGGGCGGCCCAACCTCGGACTGCCTGTCTGCATAAAAAGCTGTGCAGGCCCGTGATTGAACTGATCGGTATGAACGGCTTTCAGGAAAGCCACCTCATCCACTACTTGTTTGAAATGAGGCATGTAATCAGAGACCCAATTGCCGGATTCCCCGGATTGTTCAAACTTTGCCTGGGGCCCCAGAAGTTTCGGCCTTCCCCGGATAAAAGCAAATTTCCTGCCCTCCAGCAAGGATTCGGGACATTCCTGGTTATGTAGCTTCAGGAGCTCCGGCTTGTAGTCAAACATTTCCAGCTGGGAGGGGGCTCCAGCCATATGCAGGTAAATTACGGACTGAATTTGTGGCGAAAGTGGAGGGGCCATGGGAGCCAGTGGATTCAAATCCCTTTCCGAAAGTTGCATTCCTCCTCCGCTTTTTTTCTTTGGTCCCTCGCATCCCAGAAACATGGAGCCTAGCGCCAGACCACCCATGCCGCTGACACAGCTTTTGACAAAATGACGTCGGGTGCTGGCTTGTAATTCACGTTCCAGCCTTTCGGCAATCAATTTTTTCAGTTTATCCATATCAGGATTTGTTTAAATATTCGTCCAGATTCATCAGCGCATTGGCTACTACTGCCAGGGCGGCAAGTTCAGGTGTTTTGCTTTCCTCCTCCGCAAATTGCAGCCATTCTGCCATGGCTTCGGGCTCTTTAATGAAGTCATTCAAGGCATATTGGTACAGCTGTTCCAGTTGTTGCTGTTTATTTGGGCTGATGGGATGCAGCAGTAGCTTTTTATAAGCCCAGGCAATGGGTTTATCTTCCGGGATTTTTTGCATTTGTACTGCCAGGTGAAAAGCTGCTTCCTGATAAACCGGATCATTCATGGTCACCAAAGCCTGCAAGGGGGTATTGGTAAGGGTTCGGTCAATGGTGCATACTTCCCTACTGCCGGCATCAAAGGTGATGAAGGAAGGGTAGGGGCTGGTCCTTTTCAGGTAAGTATATACTGATCTGCGGTAGCGATCCTCGCCCTCACTGGTGTTCCAGGACTCTCCATTATAAACGGTTTGCCATACATTTTCCGGTTGTGGCGGCATGACACTTTTGCCATACATTTTGCTGCTCAGCAGACCGGACACTGCCAATGCCTGGTCCCGGATTTGTTCGGCACTTAACCTGAATCTGGGCCCTCTGGCGTACCATTTATTATCCGGGTCTTTCTCATACAATTCGGCAGAGGAAAGGGAAGATTGCCGGTAGGTGCCTGAAAGTACCATGTCCTTGATCAGGGGTTTGATCTGCCAGTCATGCTCATGCATAAACCGCATGGCCAGCCAGTCCAGCAATTCCCTGTGACTTGGGGGTTCGGATTGTGTGCCCATATCCTCAAGGGTGGCGACCAGGCCTCTGCCAAATAATTGGGCCCAGATTCTATTGGCCATGGTTCTGGCAGTTAGCGGGTTTTCCTTACTGGTCAGCCAGTAAGCTAATCCCAGTCTGTTTCGGGGCCAGTCGGGGTTCCAGGCATTCAGGACCTCCGGAACATCCGGAGTTACCTCTTCACCCTTCATGAGCCAGTTGCCCCTTTCAAAAATCCGGGTTTCCCTTTTCATGTAATCGGGATTTTCAATCATGATGGGGAGCGTCGGGGTGTTTGTGTTGAGCAGCGCTAAAAAGCTTTTTTCTGTTTCTGTGAATCCCGGTTGGTTTTTACCCGGCAGATCCGGGAAAAAGGCTATCCAGTTAATGGCCGAGGTAGTTTGCTGGGGACCAAGGGTTTTATTTTCCATATGGAAATACAGGTCTACCTCCCCCTGAATGTCTTTTATAGGAAAGCGACGAATTTCCCTGCCATCCGTTTTTCCGAGACGAAACTGGCTCAGAACCTCTCCTTCCGGCCCTCCTTTTCGGATGGTCAGTAAGTTTCCTTCATTTCCTGTCCAGTAGTTCAGGTAGATATAGGCCGATCCACCGGTGTTCATTCCCCGAAAATAGCAGGAGCCATCATCCCAGAGCCCTAGCCATTTGGTATCGATCAATTCCCCGTTTTCAAAGTCTTCGGCAAGGTGTGCATGGTATTTTGGCTCCTGAAATAACAGGATATTTTCCATTTTTTCCTGCAAGTCCTTATTTCCATGTTCCCCGACCCAGGATTTAATATTGGCTACCTGAATGCTGTCTTCCCCCTGATAAAATTTCAATTTCGGTTCCTCTCCATGGGTGTCCTCGTCCCGGCTGTTATTGAAAAAAGCCATGGACTGGTAATAATCCTCAAATTTAAAGGGATCATAAGGATGGCTATGGCATTGCACGCAAGCCATGGTAGTGCTCTGCCAAACCTCAAAGGTGGTATTGGTGCGGTCTATTACTGCCGCAACCCTAAACTCTTCGTCCTCAGTACCCCCTTCATCATTGTTCATGGTATTGCGGTGGAAGGCAGTTGCGGTAAGCTGGTCTAAACTGGGATCAGGCAAAAGGTCTCCCGCCAATTGCTCAATGGTGAATTGGTCAAAGGGCATGTCCTGGTTCAATGCTTTGATCACCCAATCGCGGAAGGCCCACATTTCCCTGCCTACATCCCGCTCATAGCCTTTGGTATCTGCATAACGGGCCAGATCCAGCCACCAGGAAGCCCATTTTTCTCCAAAACCGCGATGAGCTAAAAGTTCATCCACCAATGTTTCATAGGTAATGGATCCTGATTCCCATTTTTCAACCAATTCTTCGTCTGGAGGAAGTCCTGTCAAATCCAGGCTAAGCCTTCTGAGGATTGTCATGGGATCGGCTTCAGGTGAGGGCAGGAGTTCCTTGTTTTTTAGTGCTGCTGCTATGAAATGGTCAATGTCATTCCGGAAAAAATCACCACTGGATTCAGAAGAAAAACCCGCCTGAAGGATGGTCTCCGGTACATCTGGTTTTTGGGGAGGCTCATAAGCCCAGTGCTTGCCCCAAGATGCCCCTTGATTGACCCAGTCTGTAAGGATTTTGATTTCCTCCTGACTAAGGGGAGGCTTGTCATAGGGCATGCGCAATTCAGGGTCTTCATGTTTTAGCCGGCTGATGAATTCACTGCTTCCCGCATCTCCCGGAACGATGGCAGGATGTCCGGACTCTGTGGCAGCCAGGGCTTCTTCTTCAAAAAGCAGGCTGAATCCCGCATTCTTCTTTACTCCTCCATGACAGGAAATGCAGTGCTGGTTCAGGATGGGCTTTACCTGCGTACTGAAGTCAATCTCCTTTTCTCTGGATAAGGCAAAGAAAATGGTTCCCGCCAGCAGCAAACTGGCCAATCCAATAAAAAGACCTGATTTTTTCATGGGTGAAACGTCTGCAAGTAATAATGGCAAATTAGCCAGAAAAGCCTGGAATCACAAGGTATTGCGAGAGGTGGACGGAGATTTACATTTTTTTTGGAGGGATGAACCTCCAACTGGCCTAAAACTTACCCAACAATCAATATAATAGTTGGAAAATGGCAAATTCAGATTGTTCTAAGTTTGGAAAATTACTTATATTAAGTCAAAAATACAGTCTGATTTGATCTATTATAAAATTCCCTTATTTGCTTTTTGCCCTGCATTAAAATCTCTTGACCATTATGATAAAGCAACAGTAAATCAGGTTACCCTCACTATTTGATTTTTAAGCCAGTTGGGTAAATTTTTTCGTTGAATACCGATCCTATTTTACTCAAAAGTTTAGAAGATAAGTAAGGTTTTTAGTCTGCCTTCAACCTCCACCTAAAGACATTTAACTGAAGTATCCTCACCTCAGGTAGGAGCAGGTTTATAGGGTGGTTTTGTAGTCCGGGATGAAATTGTGGAACGCTCCATTTATTGCAAAATTGGTTTTCCAGTCGGCGATGATCTGGTCAAAAACGCTTATTGTCGATGCTTCTTTTCTATTCTTTTTAATATTTCCAACTGCGCTGCCTGACTATCCATTAATGATTGTATTTGTTCTTCAATGATAAGGTCAATTTTTTGATTTAATGCGTTAATTTCCAATTCTGCCTTCAAATTAATAAGATAATCGTTTTCGCTCCGTTTTCTGTCTTTTTCTTCCTGCCGGTTTTGGCTCATCATGATTACAGGAGCTTGTAAGGCGGCAATACAGGAAAGAATAAGGTTCATCAATATGAAGGGATAAGGGTCAAAAATTTCCTGTGCCGGAGACAAGCTGTTAAAAAGAATCCAGGCCGCCAATAGTGTAAAGAACAGGATGATGAACGACCAGCTTCCTCCAAATTTTGCCACATGATCAGAGATACTCTCTCCTCTAGTTAGCATTTCCTTTGGAGGATTCAACAAGTTCGTAGTAATCAGGTTTTCATCTTCGATGGCTTTTTTTACGATGTCCTGAAGCTTCTTGATTTGAGCTGTTTTAGCTGTGAGTAGTTTGTCTATTTCTTTGTCCATCTCCTGAATATAAGGAGAATCTACCGGCTTTTGGCTTACTGCAGGTTGATTTCTTCAAATCAAATCCCCAAGGTCAGTTGGTCTTTGACCCTGTGGTATCGTAAAGCCGCTTTGATGCATTCCTTTAGTTCCGGGACCGGGATTTGCTGGTTTATTGCAAATATAATGGCCCGATTTCCCTCGTAGTGAAAGGTACGGTCAAATACCATTCTAAAGGTATCCACCAGGCGACTCGAGCATTGGAAATACAAGGCATACTGCTCTGGTGTTTTGGTTTTCCAATCCATTCGGATGGTGCTGCCATTTTTTGTCAGGAAACTAGGTTCGCCCCATTTTAACGTTTCCACCAGTTCGTCAACCCCCTCAGTTTCTTCGGCAGTTTCGATAACCAATTCCCGTAAACGAGCCATTTTTTCTCGAACGGGGTCAGGATAACGCTCAAATATCTCCTTGACGGTTGGGTTAGTTTTTCGTGTTAATAGTTTCATGGTCTATTTTTATTCAGCATGTCCCGGCCTGATTACCACCTTTCCCCGATGCTTTCCTTCTCCGAAGTATTGGATGAGTCTCGGGGTATTCTCAAGTAAATAAGGCCCGTCAATGAGGACCTGAATTTTCTTCTGGTGATAAAGTTCCAGGAAATCCTCTAAATCCTTATTGGGTTTTAGACTTACTATTTGAAGCTTTTTTGAGGAGAATAGGGATAGTAGTTTGCCAAAAAAGAGCATTTGAATCAATCCGCCCGGTTTGCCACCAATAGTAACGTATTTTCCGTTCGGGGATAAAGCCCGTAAATAGGACCAGGGATATTGGTTGGTTTTGCAATCCAGGACCAAATCGTAGGTTTCGCCACTTTTTGTGAAATTGGTTTTCTTGTAATCAACGACATAATCATAGCCGATTGCCTTCATTTGCTCTAGCTTATCTCCTGAATCAACTCCGGTTACCACGCAACCTTCCAGCTTGGCCAGCTGCACGGCAAAGGTTCCTACACCACCACCGCCGCCGTTGATTAGGATTTTCTGCCCTTTTTTGATATTTCCCAGGTCATGCAGCGCTTGGATGGCAAGGCAGAATGCATGAGGAACTGCTGTGGCCTCATCGAAACTCAGGGCAACTGGTTTTTTTTCCAATGCATTGGCATCAATGCAGACGTATTCGGCAAAAGTTCCGAAGCCGAACGCTGAAATATCCCCAAAAACAGCATCTCCAACGGTAAATTTGGTCACATCTGAACCGACCTCCTGCACAATTCCAGCTAATTCCATACCGGGGATTTGCGCCTTGGGCTTAAACAGACCAAAAAACAGTCGGTAGAGGTAGGGTTTGCCCCTTACCAGGCTCCAATCGTAATCATTTATTGCGGTAGCCACAATGCTAACCAATACCTCTCCTTTTCCTGGTATTGGGAAATCCACCTCTTTTATTTCAA
Organism: Cyclobacterium plantarum; assembly: GCF_011290685.1. Lineage (GTDB taxonomy): Bacteria > Bacteroidota > Bacteroidia > Cytophagales > Cyclobacteriaceae > Cyclobacterium > Cyclobacterium plantarum. The sequence goes on along the minus strand of NZ_JAANYN010000018.1, from coordinate 2,021 downwards.
GTACTTTTTCCGGTTTTCCGTATTTTATAAATCCTGCGGCTTTCATTTTCTAAGCGTCTTTTTCGTTTACACAAGTCTGTTGAAACCCGATTGTCTGAAGCATGAGAACTACAACCGCATTTATGCTCAAACTTGCATACCTACCGCATCGAAGGTCATTTTTCAGTCAATTTGGCCATCTCCCGCTGATCTATTGGAAATATAAGTCGAAAACGGTTAAATATTATAAAAGTAGGGTATTTTAAGACGATTACCAGTGCGCTAGCTCAAAAGTAGTAGGTTTAATGCACAGAACTTGAATTGATCAATTGCACACTATTGCCCTTGTAGGATGTGCGATCGTTCCTTTTTCAGATTTATGTACTTTTAATTCAATTTTGGTCATTATTTCAGGCAGAGCCTGTTCTTTTACGCCAGGCAAGGTGCCAGCCAAAAATTGTTTTGGATAGATTTTAATCAGCTCAATATCCAGCATTTGCTTGACAAGCAAATAGTACCGGGCAGTTTTCTCAGGCTTTTCCTGAGGGTAAATTGTTTCTCCGGGATCTTTTTTTAGATTGAACAAAAGGGAGTCATGTGCATCAACTTTTATATGCCATTAAACTAGCTTCTAAGAAATTAAAGACCCCAAACAACACCCTTAAATACGTGCTTAACTGCGTAAACGGAAACCGATCAATTATGAAGACCCTGTTTTCCTGTTCGATGGTGCTGTTTTGTTGCCAGGTAGAGATGCTTCGGGTTTACTAAAAAATTGGAATTGGACCACTGATACCCAGCGGCCTGTAAATTGAATAATTCTGAGTATAATTGCCCGTTTGCCATCAATTCTTCGTGTGTTCCAATCTCCAATACGCTTCCTCCCTTGAGGACCTTAATGCGGTCTGCAATCCTTACGGTACTAAAACGGTGTGAAATGATCACTGCTGTTTTACCATGTGTTAAGGATATAAAACGATTGAATGTTTCCGATTCGGCACGTGCATTTCCACTGGCGGATAAAAAATGATCATTTAAGGAGGAAAAAAAATCATAGTACTTTGGATTACGGCAACTATTATAAATATTTCATTCCCACTAATTCTTCTGCTACTTCCCAGAGCCGTTTTGCCAAATCTTCATCATTTGCTAATGCTGTGCCGGATACTTTACCCGGCTTTCCTTTGAACTCTTGAAATCCTGTTGGGCCAAAATAGTCACCCCCTGCTGCATCACCAATTGCCGCTACCAGGGTAGGTATCGCACCTTCTTTTGGCGCATGCGTCAGTAGTGGAGCCACTGTGTATTTCAAAATACCATAAACTAATTTGGGCATATGCCTGGCCAACTCGGTAGTGGCAATACCTGGATGTGCAGCCGTTGATATCGTTTGGTCATGCCCTGCTTTCTTTAGCCTTCTATGTAATTCAAAAGCAAATAGTAAGCATGCCAGCTTGGACTGACCATAGGCGGCTGATGCGGAATACTTTTTCTCGCTTTGCAGGTCGTCAAAATTGATCTTCCCATTTTTGTGAGCGATAGAGCTTAAGTTTACTATCCTGGAATTGGGTGTTTTTAAGATTGTATCCAATAGTAAACCAGTAAGAAGGAAATGCCCCAGGAAATTGGCCTCTAACTGTAATTCATAGCCATCTTTCGTCTTGGTATAAGGAGGCATCATGACGCCAGCATTGTTAATCAAAACATCCAAGCGGTCATATTTTGATTGATAGGCTTTGGCAAAATTCCGCACAGCATTCAGACTACTTAAATCAATTTGCATCACTTCTACATCTGCCTTAGGTACTACTTTTTTTATGGTCTCTCTAGCTGCGTTGCCTTTTTTCAGGCTCCGGCAGGCCATAATCACTTTCGCTCCTTTTTTAGCCAATGATAGGCTATTCTCATAACCCAAGCCTGTATTGGCTCCTGTTACGATAAAAATGCGCCCATTTTGTTCTGGTAACCTGAGTTCGATTATTAAATTCTACGAAATCCGACGATTTAGGGATGCCCATGTATAAATCTGATTAATTATGAAA
>NZ_JAANYN010000017.1 GCF_011290685.1 Cyclobacterium plantarum | reverse complement strand
GCAAGAAAAAAAATCTGTGGAAATCAGGGTTTATCTGTGGAGCATCCTATATTCCCACCACAGATTACACGGATTAATACAGAAAAAATCAAAAACAGCTCCACTTATATGGTTCTGTTTTTTTACCAAGCATATTAAAAGGGTAGTTGATGTGAAGTTTTATTTCACTTCTTTTTCAATAATTCTGGGGTTGAGTTTTACCTTTCTTTTGTCGGCTTTTCGCCTTATTCTCATGTTTACCAATTCAGTTCCTAAAGAAAAGAATACGGCAAAATAGATATAGCCTTTCGGTACTTCTATATGGAAACCTTCAACTAAAAGCATGAATCCTATTAAAATCAAAAAAGATAGGGCAAGTACTTGTAGGGTTGGGTTTTTATTTACAAACCTGCTAATGCTACCGGCAAAAGCCATCATGATACCCAAAGCGACTACCACGGCTATGATCATTAAAATGATCTCATCTACCAGGCCTACTGCCGTGAGGATACTGTCGAAAGAAAAAATAATATCCAATAATATGATTTGAAAGATTACTCCAGAAATCTGTTTTGCCGAATTGGGTTTCACCTCTTCTGCCTTCCCTTCCATTTTATGGTGGATCTCCATTGTGGATTTGAACAGCAGGAAAAGTCCACCCAAAGCCAAAATCAAATCTTTGCCACTTAAATCAAACCCAAAAATAGAAATAAGGGGTTGGGTGAATTGGATGATAAAGGAAATACCTAACAGAAGCGATATTCGAAATAACAAGGCAAACCCCAATCCCAGGTTTCTGGCTTTGGCTTGCTGATTTTTCGGAAGTTTATTCGAAATAATGGAAATAAAAATGATATTGTCGACACCAAGGATTATTTCCAGAAAGGTAAGGGTTAAAAGGGCAATCCATGTTTCTGTAAGGAGGAATATTTCCATAATCGGTATTTTTTTATTTCAACCAATAATTTAGGATGATTTTTTTATTTTAAGTATAACCTGAGAGGGAGATTCAATTTTAGTCTCCCTCTCAAGAATATTTAAACTCAATCAATTTCAATTATGGCGTTTTTTGGGATGAAAAGATTTCCTTTCAGACATACAATCTCTTCGGTAACTGCCCATATAGTGGTTTCCACTTGAAATAAATTATGTTGAAAGTCAAGAAAAGTGATTTTTACTTTTCCATGGGCTGTATTTCCCAATAGCATGGCCCTTTGCAGGTCCATATTTCTTTTTGTAATCTCGATTGGCTCAGACAAAACCTCCATTTTTGAATAATGGAAGTTGAGCAGTTCCTCTTTGGCTATGGTTTTCATAAGATAGAAGCTTTTTTGGTTAGCTGCTGCATGCACGCCATTATTTCGTTTTCCCATTTCTTGATCAGAATGGTTTCTCCCAAAAGATCGGAAAATTTTTCCCCGTCATAAAACTCTATGTTATGAAACAGCTCAGCCTTTTCCGAGTAAAATGAGAGCTCCAATTTATCGATCACCTTTCTGGTCGATGTTGGGCTTACCACTTTGTGGGATTCTTCTTTTATTCGCACATGACCAATCAAATGTAAATCAATCAGAACAGGTAAGCATGAATTGATGTCTTCTGAATAAATGAGCTTTCCTTTTTGGGGGTCTATACCAATGAAATATTTGTTTCTCCACAGGTCTTTCACCTGAATATTAAGTTGTTGATTTTTTGCAAAATCAGCCAGGAGTTTTTCTGCCAATGCAACTTTTGCTTTTACCTTTTTATTATTGATGTAAAAAGGCATAATGAAGGCAATGATGGCCACCATTGCCATGGAAAGTGTGATTATATCTAAATCAAACATGATGTTATTGTGTTTCTGGAAGGATCAAATCATGATCTTCCGGATGGAATTTTTGAAAGAAATACCTTTAACCTGCGGGGAAAGGTTATTTCCTGCAACAAAAGTTTTGTGCAGGAGGGGAAAAAGTTAGGGCTACCAGAAGTAATGACTAGGGAAGAGGGCCTCTCTGATGCCAAATTTGATAATTACAGTGCGGGCATTTGAAAATGAGCTTTGAATGCTACGCCCAAAATGTATTAAAATTTGGGGGAGAGGGGATACCAAAAGATCTCCTCCGTCAAAAATATTCTTTGGTAACTGGGATTGGGTTTGTAACCCTTCATTTGTCAGCGCAATGGGCCCTGAAAAATCATCGTAGGCTGGTTCGTAGGATACTGTGTTCGAAAATTCTGCTAAATGGATAGAAATAGCAGAACCTGAAAAATAAGCTTGAAAGACCATCAAAATGGCCAGGCAAACACCTACAAATGGTTTGACTATTTTTACCATGGATTTAATAGAACCTCTAATACCGACTATTACGCCGGAGTTGAAAATAAGTTTTATTTTCAGATGCCCAAAGCCAATTTTATTTTTTCGTCTTCATCTTCCGAATTCATCATGATCATTAATTTGTCACCTGAATGAAGCTCTGTTAAACCATTTGGGGTAATGAATTTATTGCCCCGGTTGATCAGGACAATCAGGCAGGTCTTGGGAAAATCTAATGACACAATTTTCTTCCCGTCTACACTTGCATTTTCAGGCAGTTCCACCTCTATCAGGGCATTTTTAAAGTCCTCTGACAATTCAAGGTCCAGCAGAGATCGTCTCTTCAATCCTTCCGGAACAGATAAATGAAGCAACCTGGCGGCATAAGAAAGGGTGGTTGCCTGTAAAGCTACCGAAGTTAAAACAATAAAGAACACTATATTAAAAAGCATACTGGATTTATCAATCCCTGCGATCAAGGGGAAAGTAGCGAAAACAATAGGTACAGCTCCCCTAAGGCCTACCCAACTGACAAATGCTTTTTCCCGGAGTTTGAATTTAAAAAATGCGAGAGAAATAAATACTCCTAATGGGCGAGCCACAAAAATCAAAAACAATGCTATAACAAATCCAAATCCCATAACCGGAATAACCTGCGATGGAAATACCAATAGGCCCAGGGTAATAAACATGATGATTTGCATCAACCAGGCTACCCCATCAAAAAACTTAATGAGACTTTTTTTATGAAGCATTTTCCCATTACCAATTGTAAGTGCAGCTACATATACGCCTAAAAACCCATTACCTTCCAATAGATCAATCAGGGCGTAAGTCATGATTACCAGACCCAGCATGAGTACCGGATAAAGGCCCTCGTATTCAAGATTTATCTTGTTTACCAACAATACAATTCCTCTTCCCATCATATAACCACCCAATCCTCCGACAAACATTTGAAGGAAAAATACAGGAATTAACTGAGGCCAGGTAAACCCGGACACAGAGATTAGCGATGTCAACCCAATCGTAAGGAAAAAGGCCATTGGGTCATTGCTTCCTGACTCAAGTTCCAATAAGGGTCTAAGGTTTCCTTTAAGACCTATACTTTTGGCCCTTAGAATTGAAAATACGGCTGCCGCATCCGTTGAGGAAACGATAGCACCCAGCAATAAACTTTCCAGAAGTGAAAAGTCAAAAAGGGTATAAGAAAACAAGCCAACAGCTATGGCTGTTAACAATACACCCAGTGTGGATAACATCAGTCCCGGACCCAAAACGGGTTTAATGGCTTGCCACTTGGTATCCAGACCCCCTGAAAATAAAATATAGGTTAAAGCGAGAATACCCATAAATTGGGCTACCCCGGGGTCCTCAAATTCGATTCCACCAATCCCATCAGAGCCTGCCAACATCCCAATGCCCAGGAAAAGCAGCAAAATGGGTATGCCTGCTTTGCCTGCAGTCTTACTGGCCAATATGCTGGTGATCAGCAGTAGTGAACCAATAATCAATATGTTTTCCGGACTCAATTCCATTTTGTGTAGTTTTTTTGTATTTGATTTGGCAGCCTATCAGGTACCTATTCCTTCTATACGATAAGTTTTCCACAAAAAATAGATACCGGGAAAAAATCTTATTCAAAAAAGTTTATTGGATTTTATAATTAAAAAAGCCAACATCCTTAGTTTAATGGATGTTGGCTTTCGGTTAGTATTAGGAAGGGTCTTATTTTGCCGGAGTAATCTCTATTTTTCGGAATTCAATAGCACCATGATCTCCCTGAAGCATCAAAGGCCCGGGCTGACCTTCATCACTGTCCAGAGCTCCTCCGGTAATACCGGGAATGATCTGATCGCAAATAATTTCTTTACCGTTTGCAACGATGCTTACCCTACGGCCCACAAGGGTTATATCAAAGGTTTGCCAGACTCCCGGAGATTTTACCACCATTTCATTTGGAGTTAAAAATCCATAGACCCCACCAAAATATATGGAAGAAGGCGGAGTGCCTTTATTATCTTCAATTTGTACCTCGTACCTGCCTCTCAGGTACACCCCGCTGTTGCTTCCCTCAGGGTAGCGAAATTCTACATGAAGCTTAAAATCTTCAAACTCCTGGTCTGAAATCAGGTTGGCCCCGGCCTCTTTGCTGGTCAGGATACCATTTATGACTTCCCATTGGTTCTGTGATTTGTCGGCATGCCATCCATCCAGGTTTTTTCCATTGAACAACTCAATTGTTTTGCCCCATTTTGGCGCATTCTCTCTGATCATTAAGGGAGCCTTTTCTCCTGTAAAGCTGTGTTTTTTTCCCATGCTGCTGGTAATGGTTCCGGACAATTGCCCGCCATCCAGTTTTCCTTCAAATACCATGTCTCTATCTGAATCATCCCATTGGGGAGGAATAGAAAAGCTGATTTCACCATCCTGGTAATTCACCCGGCTAATGGGTCTTGCGCTACCGTTGTGGGCCACGAAATAGCCTACCAACGTTCTGATCCCTGATAACTTTACTTCCAGCCAGGAGGGCACCTCCTGTCCATCCATGTTTACGGTTAGGTCCCATCTTCCTTGTATTTCATTGGTCTCCTGAGCTTTGACAGTATGGTTTGAAATGAGTAAGGTCAGAAGGAACAGTATTGGTAATTGAAATTTTTTCATCATCATGTCTTTATTGATTAATAATTTTAAAATTACTGGATTTTTACTTCCTTTTGAAACAGAATTTAAAAATAATGCCATAAAATAAAGATCCACTGGAATTTTGACCGAAAAGTTCAATTTTCTTTCCTACAGTAATTTTCTGTTCAGGTGACCCATAACAATAATACACCACATAACAGTCCAACCATTCCACCGATGAGTATTTCGTCGGTTTTGTGTCTGTCCAGCTGTATTCTGGACCACGCGATAAAGGGAATGGCCATGAGCAGCAATAGTGCCGGTAGGGGATGGATTTGCCACAAGCCAAGGGAAACATAAAAGGCCACGGCCATATGGAGAGATACTTTCAACCAGAAATTCAAAACAAACGAAGTTACCACCAATAGAAGCAATACCAGGCTTCCGGCGAACACCTGCCAGGGTTGGTTGCTGGTCCGGATAAAAAGTATGACCAATAGGGTAAGTACCGTTACGAGGGCAAACATGGAATAGCGATCTTTCCTTACAGAGACATCAAAATTGGTATAGATCCCTTTTTTGGTTCTGCTTTGGTTCCATATAACCAGGGGTATAATGCCAATTGCAGTAATACCTGCGAGGGTCCAGGAAGCCTTCCATAGCGAATGAATAGAAAAAAAAGTATAAGCCATAAATGTCAATATGAGGCTAATAGGGTGCGCAATGCGGGAAATGATCAGGGCGATGCGATTTTTCAAAATTTATTCTTGCGGTTGCTTATTTTTTAGTTCAGTTCCAATTTCAAATGTAAGCGTTAAAAGTTATTATTTCCTAATGCATATTTCGGGTTAAACCTTCGCCCCTAAGGCTAAATGCTGTAATTTAGCGGACGATTATAAAAAGTTAAATTTGTCCACCCGGTACAAACAAAAATGGAAGTAGCAGTAATCAAATACAATGCAGGGAATGTGCAGTCAGTCTTGTATGCCATGGAAAGGTTGGGAGCCAACGCTACCTTAACAGATGATTGGGAAACCATACAAAAAGCAGACAAGGTCATCTTTCCTGGTCAAGGTGAGGCAAGTACTGCCATGAAATACCTGAAAGAGAGGAATCTGGACCAATTGATCAAGTCTTTGGAACAGCCCTTTTTTGGGATTTGTCTGGGATTACAGCTGCTTTGTGAGTTTTCTGAAGAATATGATACCCAATGTTTGGGTATATTTCCGATACAGGTAAAGAAATTCCCACCATTGGACAAGGTACCTCATATCGGGTGGAATAATTTACAAAACCTGCATTCTCCCTTGTTGGCAGGATTGGATGAATCTGCTTATGTCTATTATGTGCACAGTTATTATGCAGCTGTTGATCCTGAATTTACCATCGCTACTTCGCACTATATAACGGATTTTTCAGCTTTGCTGCAGCGGGATAACTATTATGCCATGCAGGCCCATCCTGAGAAAAGCAGCTTAGCGGGAGAAAAGATTTTAACCAACTTTCTGAATTTATAATGGAAATTATTCCGGCAATTGATATCATCGATGGAAAATGTGTTCGCCTTACCCAGGGAGACTACAATCAAAAAAAGGAGTATGCCTCTGATCCTATAGAGGTGGCAAAAAGGTTTGAGGCTGCAGGTATCCGAAGGTTGCACCTGGTAGATCTGGATGGGGCAAAAGTGAAAAGGATCGTCAACAAAGATGTTCTGAAAGGGGTTTGCCAGTCCACTTCCCTGCAAGTGGATTTTGGAGGTGGAGTACAATCGGATGAGGACATTGCACTGGCATTTCAACTTGGTGCCGAGCAGGTCACCGGGGGAAGCATTGCCGTTAAAAACCCGGATTTATTTACCAATTGGCTACAGACTTATGGAGGCGATCGCCTGATATTAGGTGCGGATGCCAGAAACAGGAAGATCGCAATTTCGGGTTGGCAGGAAACGACTGCCATGGATTTAATGGACTTTATCAAAGATTATCACCAGAGAGGAGTGCAATATGTGATTTGTACCGATGTTGCGAAAGACGGCTTGCTTCAGGGGCCTTCTTTGGCGCTTTACAGAGAAATAATGGAGGAGATTCCGGAGATACGCCTGATTGCAAGCGGGGGAGTAGCTACAGTTCAGGATCTGGAGGATTTGGAAAAAGCGGGCGTATATGGCACCATCATTGGTAAGGCATTTTATGAAGGGAAGATAAGTTTAGCGGAACTCAGTACTTTTGTTCAGAATTAATATGTTGACAAAGAGAATCATACCCTGTCTGGATATCAAGGAGGGGAGAACCGTAAAGGGGGTAAATTTTTTGGAGCTGAGGGATGCCGGCGACCCTGTAGAGCTTGGGAAAGTTTATGCCGATGAAGGAGCCGATGAATTGGTGTTTCTGGATATTACGGCTACTGTAGAAAAACGAAAAACACTGGTGGAGTTGGTTACGAAAGTGGCCAAAACAGTAAATATTCCCTTCACGGTAGGCGGAGGGATTTCCACTGTGGACGATATTAAGGCCTTGTTAAATGCAGGGGCAGATAAAATCAGCATCAATTCTGCTGCGGTGAAAAATCCGGGTATAGTGGACGAGATGGCAAGAGAATTTGGCAGCCAATGTATAGTGGTAGCCATAGATACCAAAAACATGGATGGAGTCGACTTTGTGCACACACACGGTGGTCGAAGGCCAACTCTTCTTCAAACACAGAAATGGGCTAAGCAAGTCGCAGAGAGAGGAGCAGGAGAAATTTTGCTTACCTCCATGGATCATGATGGCGTGAAAAATGGTTTTGCCAATGAAATTACAAGTGAACTTTCGGCCATGTTGGGCATACCAGTAATTGCTTCAGGAGGTGCGGGTAAAATGCATCATTTCAAGGATGTATTTACCTCCGGAAAAGCAGATGCTGCACTGGCCGCAAGTATTTTTCATTTTAAGGAAATTCCTATTCCTGAGTTAAAAAAATACCTGCAGGCTGAAGGGATTAGTATAAGACTATAAAACTAATGATTAGCAAGGAAACAGGGAAGTTACCTGTTGAAAGATGCTATTGATAAAATGATGGATAATTTGACTATAGATTTTGAAAAGGTAAACGGCCTGGTTCCGGCCATAATTCAGGATATAAACACCAAAGAGGTGCTCATGTTGGGCTACATGAATAAAGAGGCATTGGATAAATCTCTGGAAAGTGGAAAAGTGACCTTTTTCAGCCGGACCAAACAAAGGCTTTGGACCAAAGGGGAGACTTCAGGCAATTTTTTAATGATTCAAAAAATGGAATTGGACTGTGATGCCGATACACTTTTGATTCAGGTAAATCCCAAAGGGCCGGTTTGTCACAAAGGGGATGATACCTGCTTTGCCCACGAGAATAACAGTAAAACTTTTTTTATTGATGAGCTGAGACAGGTCATTAAAGAGCGGAAAAGCAAGCCTTCAAGTAAATCATATACCTCATCCCTATTTGCTGCCGGAATCAATAAAGTGGCCCAGAAAGTAGGGGAAGAAGCTGTTGAAATTGTGATTGAAGCCAAAGACGATAACAAGGAATTGTTTATGGGGGAAGCTGCTGACCTTTTGTTTCACTATTTGGTTTTGCTGGAAGCCAAAGGATATGAATTGGAAGAAGTCATGGAAGTATTGATCAACCGGCATCAAAAGTAGATACAGTGACCGGAAAGACAAATTTATTTGTTTACGGTACCTTGAGAAGGGGTTTTAATCACCCAATGGGTCAATTTTTGGAGGAAAAGGCCAATTTTCTCAGCACAGGGTATATTTTTGGCTTATTGTTTGATCTGGGGCCTTATCCTGTTGCAGTGTGCTCCGATAAACATGATCAACAAATCGTTGGTGATATTTACGTCTTTACGGAAAACTCCAACCTTTTATCCATATTGGATGATTATGAAGGGGTAGGGGAATTATTGGAGACAGGAGTGACTTTCGAACGAAAACAAATGCTGGTAAGGTTGCCCGACGGATCTCAATTGGATGCATGGGCCTATCTACATGCTGGGTATATAGACCATTTGATTCCTATTGACACAGGGGATTACCTGGCTTACAAAAGCAGCTAGATTTTTATTGGGATAGAATAGAAAAACCAATCAAATATTTTTTATATTTGATTGGTTTACAGTTGATTACTTTCTGTTTTCTTCAAATTAAAATTTAAAAACCATGAAAATTTTAAAAATAATTCTAATCATCCTATTGGTGCTGATTGCGATTCCGTTGGTAATGGCTGTTTTTATCCAAAAAGACTATACTGTGGAAAGAGAGATTACCATCAATAAACCCCACGAAGAAGTATATAACTATGTGAGCAAGTTGAAAAACCAGGATAATTTCTCCACCTGGTCATTAAAGGATCCAACGATGAAAAAGACCTATACCGGATCGGATGGACAGGTTGGATTTATTGCAGGCTGGGAAAGTGAGAACCCTGATGTAGGAGTGGGAGAACAGGAAATAATTGGAATCGACAAAGGCAAACGTATTGATTATGCCCTTCGCTTTAAGGAGCCTTTTGAAGCTTCAGACTTAGCCTATATGGAGTTTGAGGAGGTCAATGCAAATCAAACCAAGGTTATTTGGGGATTTGAAGGCCACATGGATTACCCGATGAATGCCATGTTGGCTTTTATGGATATGGAAAGCCTGATTGGAAATGATTTTGAAGAAGGTCTGCAGCGCCTGAAGGAAATTCTGGAATAAACGAATTGTATTTTTTTCCTATTGAGGCCAATATGGGTGCCTATTCATTGCATGGGTATCGTTTTTGATAAAATAAAATTGCCATTGTGGAGTGGACTGATTTTATTATAAAAAATTTAAATTTATACTTTTTAAAAGTCAATCCTGTTTGAATTTTGTTGGTATTCAACTATTCTTTAAAATTATTTTGAATTGGAGATGCGCCAATTTGGATTCAACAATCAAAAGCTGATGGTATACGTTTATAATCTGTAAATCAAACTTTTATTTTGATTTATTATAAAAATTTTTGTAAACATTCTGTTTTATTTCTGGTTTCCTTATTGTAACAATTAAATCAACTTACCATGAAAAAATTAATGAGTGTATTCGTAATGGCATTGCTGTTGTCAGCAACAGTATTTGCCAATGATGATGAAAAAAAACCTGTAAAAAAAGCGGCAGACAAAGACATTGTTGAGTTGGCTGCCGGAACTGATTTTCTGTCAACTCTGGTTGCAGCGGTAAAAGCTGGCGGCCTGGTAGATGTTTTGAAAGGCGATGGTCCGTTTACTGTGTTTGCACCAACCAATGATGCTTTTGCAAAACTTCCTGCGGGAACGCTTGAAAACCTATTGAAGCCAGAAAACAAAGATCAATTGGTCAAAATCCTTACCTATCATGTAGTGTCTGGAAGTATCAAGGCATCCGATTTGGAGAATGGTATGGAAGTGGAAACAGTTCAGGGTCAGAAAATCAAAGTGATGTTGTCTGGTGGTAAAGCCATGATCAACGAAGCTACAGTAACAGCTGCCGATATTGAAGCGACCAATGGAATGGTACACGTAATTGACTCAGTGATCCTACCCGAAATGTAATAATCAATCAAAGAAGAAGCTGTTTCCATCTGGAAACGGCTTCTTCTTATTTTAACTTTAACAGGTTGTTTTGCAGAAAGACGATTTCATCATACTGGTTTAGGGTAAGGCAAAAATCAATATCCTTCTCCAGATGATGGTTTTGAAGTCTTTTGGCATGAGAGGCTTTTTGAAGAAATCCGGCTAAATTGTTTTTGGAACTTTGAAACAATGCTTCCATGGCCAATGTAGCATCACATTCATGCTTCCTGCCAATAGCCATTGAGAATGCCCCTGCAAATAGGGCATCTTCCACATTGAATCTCCCTTTCCAGCCAGCACAAACCACGAGGATATCATTATTCATAGCTTTCAGGTAATTGGCAAGCGCATTGATGTTAAGAAAGGCACCAATAAGTACTTCTGATGCCTCATTTTGAACGAGTGAAATGGCTCTTGTTCCATTTGTGGTAGTCATTGCAATCTTTTCGCCTGACAATTGGCGGTTTGTATAAGCCAGAGGGCTGTTTCCCAAATCAAATCCATCGGCTTGCTGCCCATTTCGTTCTCCGGCAATTTTCCAACCTTCTTTTTTATAGGCCCTGCATTGCTCAAGATCTCTTACAGGCAGTATACATTGAACTCCATTCGCAAGGGCAGTGACCATGGTGGAACTTGCCCTGAAAATATCTACCACCACAACGATTTTGCCCTTGATTTGGTGCAGGTGAATCAATTCCGGACTGAGGCAGGTTTCTATTGTGCTCATTTTTTGAGTAAGGGGAGTTTTTCTACCGTAGCTTTAATATTTTTCTTTCTAATCGATATCGCAATTCCGGTACCAGGTTTGGCATAGGCAGTATCGACATATCCCAGGCCGATGCCGATTCCCATACTTGGAGAAATGCTGCCAGAAGTAACCTCACCGATTGGTTCACCTTCCCTATTGACGATAGGATAATGGGCTCGGGGTATACCCTTATCTTGTAAGGTAAAACCTACCAGCTTCTTTTTTACTCCATTCTCCTTTTGTGCTTTTAAGGCTTCATGATTGATAAAGTCTTTAGTGAATTTGGTAATCCATCCCAAACCGGCTTCAATGGGTGAGGTCGATGCGGTAATGTCATTTCCATACAGGCAATAGCCCATTTCCAGTCTGAGGGTATCTCTTGCACCCAGACCAATGGGTTGAATGCCGTATTTCTGACCGGCTTCAAATATAGCCTCCCAGACCTTTCCTGCGTCCTTATTCCTCACATATAATTCAAATCCTCCTGCACCGGTGTATCCTGTTGCCGAAATGATCACATCCTTTGCACCAGCAAGGGTACCTGATTTGAAATGATAGAAGGGTATATCAGCTATATTTACATCAGTAAGCGGTTCCAGGGTTGGCAAAGCCATGGGGCCCTGAACTGCAAAAAGGGAAATATCATCAGAGATATCCTCCATTTCAGCACCCATGGTATTGTGGCTTTTGATCCATTCCCAGTCTTTGGCAATGTTGGAGGCATTGACCACCAGCATGTAGCTGCTATCATCTATCCTGTAAACCAGGAGGTCATCTACTATTCCTCCGGTTTCATTGGGAAGGCAGGAATATTGGGCCTGCCCTATGGAAAGTTTCTCTGCATCGTTTGAGGTGACTTTTTGAATCAAGTCTAGCGCTCTGGGCCCTTTTATTAAAAATTCTCCCATATGGGAAACATCAAAAACTCCAACCTTCTCTCTAACCAATAGGTGCTCAGCTATATCCGAGCTATATCTTACAGGCATATTATAACCAGCAAAAGGAACCATCTTTGCACCCAAAGATTCGTGAAGGTCATTTAGCGTTATCTTTTTGATTTGTTCCGGCATAAATATTTATTAGGGGGTTTTTGATAGGCCAAAGGTAATCAATGTGCTGTAATTTTCAGAAAAGGCCATAAAAAAAGACCACTTCAATATTGAAGTGATCTTTTTGGTTTTAGCTTATTGATTACCCCCCGTATCCGGGATTTTGAACCAACTCAGGATTCGCATCCATTTCCCTTTGAGGAATGGGTAGGACCATCCTGGGATCATCATAATTGTATTGTAAATCATCGGTATTATTGTCCTGGATTTCTCCTCTCGTCCGTTTGATATCATGGATATAATGCCCTTCATGGGCCAATTCCAGTTTTCGTTCCATCAGGATTTCTTCCAGGCTCAAGCTGGACTTGGCGGGCAAGTTGACCCTTGCCCTAATTCTATTGATGTCCTCCAGCGGAGTAGCTCCTACTGAAGTACCCTCTCTGAAATTGGCTTCAGCTCTGGTAAGGTACATTTCTGCCAGCCGGATTACTTTAACATTCCGGAATTGGTCTCTCCATTTATCTGTTCGTATTTCGCCAGCTCTTTCTACAAATTGTTCCAGCCTTTCATCGCCTTCCTCGTATTGGTTGATATGAGTGGGCAGAATGGTGACATCTCCATCCCTGCCACCAAAATCAGGAGTGGAATAAAACAGGTGCATGGCATTATCTGGATCTTGTGCATTTACCTGTATGGCAAACAAATCCTCCTGGGTATCGGCTGGGTTATTAAAAGCGGACATATAGTCATCTATCAAAGATTTGCCATTTTCTGTAGCAACAGTAATGCTGCGGTTCGCTGCATCTCGCGCATCTTCGAAGCGTTCCATCTGCAAATAAACCCTGGAAAGCAAAGCCGAAGCCACGTAGTTTCTGGCAAAAAAACCATTACTTTCAGGGAGTAGGCTCTCAGCCGTTTCCAAATCCTCCAATACCTGCTGGTAAACCTCTTCTACAGTATTTCGGGAGTCAAAAGTTACTTCCTCTAAGGCCAGAGTCGGATTTAACATGATGGGTACCGCCAGATTCGTTTCGGTATTGCCAGCGGCGTAAGGTAGTCCGTATAGCTTAACCAATTCAAAATAGACCGCACCTCTTAGAAACAGGGCTTCTCCGCGTACTCTATTCCTATCGGATTCATTAACTCGGTCTATTACTTCCAGTACATTATTGATTGTGTTTATTGTACTGTAGGCCCTAAGCCAGGTGTTAGTTATGTACGAATTGTTAGTGAAAATACTTTTATTGTACATTTCCCGAGGTTGGTTAAAAGTCCCCTCCCAACGAATCTCGTTGTTGGCGCCAAGCATTTCGGCATAGAGGATGGTCCTGCCTCCCAATAATTCCTGATTTCTTAAACCTGAATATGCACCTGTAAGAACTCGTGTGATTGCAGTACTACTGCCAAGAGCAATATCAGGCTCCACACCCTGGGCAGGTGTGAGTTCTAACTGGTGGTCACAAGAAAAGAGGAGTAGGCATGCGCTCATTAATAGCTGAAGTTGTATATTTTTGAATTTCATTGTTCTCTGTTTTTAGAATCCTACATTGAGCCCCAGGGAAATCGTTTTTGCTTGGGGAGCTGAATAAAAATCATTGCCCTGGAAAACATTGGCATCAGAAGTGGTGCTTCCCAGGTAGTCTGCATTTACCTCAGGGTCCCATCCCATATAGTTGGTAAAGGTCAGCAGGTTCTGCGCCATAAGATAAACCCTCGCATTGCTGACCTTCATTTTGTCAACCAAACTGCCCGGTAAGTTGTAGCCTAGCGAGAATGTTTTTAACCTTACATAGCTACCGTCGGAGATATATCTACTGGATGCGTTGCACCCATTACACGTTCCCAATCGGGCCTGAGGAATATTGGTAATATCCCCGGGGTTTTGCCATCGGTTAAATTGCCTAGCAGTACTGTTGTCAAACCAATCGCCATTGGCAGCATAAAATCCTCCGCCACCTTCGTAGATCTCGTTTCCAAAAACTCCCTGGAAAAGAAATGAAAGTTCAAAGTCTTTATACCTGAGGTTATTGGTAATGCCAGCAATAAAATCAGGATTCGGGTCTCCAACAACCATTCTTGCTGCTTCATTGTAATCATTGGTTGTTTCTGTCAACTCCTCATTGCTGTAATAGAGTGCATCGCCATTACTTGGATCAACTCCGGCATAATTGGGCCCGTAAAAAACGCCAATTGATTCTCCAATGAATATACCGTTAAGGAATCGGGAAGAGGAGGGAGGTATTGAATTCTGGTCCTCGGCCAGTTCCCGGACCCGGTTGATGTTTCGGGCAAAATTAAAGGAGGTGTTCCAACTGAAATTCTGATCAGCATAATTTGCTGAGTTTAGTACCAATTCAAACCCATAATTTTGCATTTTTCCTGTATTTAGTCGGTAAGTTGCAAAACCAGTAGTTCCCGGAAGTGGAAGTAATAATAGTAAACCACTTGTTTGCTTGTCATAATAATCTAGTTCTCCGGTGATTCTATCATTAAACAAACCAAATTCAACACCCAAATTAAATTGAGCTGTGGTTTCCCAGTTCAAATCTGGGTTTGTAATTTGAGTAGGTTCCAATCCTGGTTCAAGGCCATAGAAAGCACCACTGAACAATGCAAGGTGATCAAAATTACCAATCTCTGCATTCCCGGTTAAGCCGTAGGAGGTTCTTAACTTTAACAAGCTCAGACCTTCGGATCCCCGCAAGAATTCTTCCTCAGTAAGGATCCATCCCAGCGAAGCTGCCGGGAAAAAGCCGTACTTGTTATTTTCTCCAAACCTGGAGGAAGCATCGTACCTCGCACTTACAGTCATCAGGTATTTGTTATCCAGCTTGTAGTTGATCCTTGAAAAATAGGAAAGGAAAGAAAAATTGGTAAAGGTAGAAGTACCTTCCACAATTTCAGCAGCTGATTCAAGTGTTTTCAATTCATCCAGCGGAAATTCCTGTCCATCTACCCTGGTGTAATTGTCTTCTGTTTTTTGGAAGGACATCCCGGCAACTGCCTCCAGCTGATGCCTGTCAGAAAAGGTATTGGTATAGGTGAAATAATTGTTGGTATTGTAATTGACAATCCTTGCCCATCTGGAAGTGCCAAAGCCATTGGTTCCCTGACCGGTAATGGTTCTGGATCCGAAAAAGCGTTCATCGTTTTGATTGATAATGTCTACCGCAAAATCGGATCTGAATTTCAGTTTTTCACTGAATACATATTCTCCGAAGATGCTGTTGATGTTCCTGAAACTGGTAGTCAGCCAGTTGGCATTTTCCGAATCGATCAGGTTATTGTAATAGGTGGTGGTAGGTCGATCGTAGAGGACACCATTTTCATCTCTGATTGGTGTAATGGGTGCCAAAGCTACCAACTGAATGGGATTGTTGAACTGGTTATCTTCCGGCAAACGGGTTGTTTCGGTTCTTGCCAAACTGAAATTGGCTCCCAAAGAAAAACGATCCGAAACTTTATGGTCCAGATTTAATCTGCCGGAAATCCGCTCAAAATTGTTCCGGATCATGATGCCCTCTTGCTTGTCATAGGCTGTAGAGAAATAAAATCTGGTTTTTTCGTCTCCTCCACTGGCTGAAAAATTTACATTGGTTATTCCGGCATCAGGATTAAAGGCCTGCTCTTGCCAATCTGTGTTCACATTGCCCTCTCTCCAGTCCGTATGGCCTGCATACCTGTCCAGTCGACCTTCCACAAATTCAAGGTCGGAATCTTCGTAATCAGCAGGATTGTTGATCGGATCAAGCCCATTGGCCAGGTCATTGTTATATCCCGACTCTCTCATCAACTCAATGTATTGGGCGGAATTTAGGAATTCATTCCTTCGGGTAGGGCTACTGACTCCCCTTTGAATGCCCACATTAAATTTGGTCTTACCTGAGGTGCCGCTTTTTGTGGTAATCAGTACCACGCCATTAGAGGCCCGGGCACCATAAATAGCCGCAGCAGAAGCATCTTTCAACACTTCGAAGGATTCAATGTCATTGAAGTTTATATCTGCCAATGGATTACTTTTCCCGATGGTCCCGGAAGAGGTGACCGGAATTCCGTCAATCACATATAAAGGCTCATTTCCTCCGGAAATGGATGAGGTACCCCTTACCCGGATTTTGACTCCTTCACCTACTTTTCCACTGGAAGATTCTACGAATACACCTGACATTCTTCCCTGAAGGGCTTCTTGAAAAGTGGGTACAGGGACATTGGCAATTTCCGAGCCTTTGAGTGAGGCCACATTTCCGGTGAGATCTCCACGGGTTACACTACCATAGCCCACAACTACCACCTCTCCCAATGTTTGGGCATCAGGTTGCAGGGTAATGTTAAGTGTATTTTGGTTTCCTACTTCAACTTCCTGGTTAACGAAACCAATATAGGAGAAAACCAGGGTCTCCCCGTTTGAAACCGGAATGCTAAAGGTACCATCAATATCAGTGACGGTACCCCTATTGGTATCCTTTATTCTTACATTGACCCCAGGTAAGGTTAGGTTGTCCTCTCCGGATATCACCTGTCCGGTTAAGGTTCTACTCTGGGTCCATCCTGTCATTGGCCATGCCAATAACACCATCATCACAATGAGTAAACTTCTTTTCATACAAATAAAGATTAGGTTTTTAATGAATTGGAGGTAATGTTGGGTGTATTATCTCTATTCAAATTTGATGAATTTTATTTTCATCAAGCCGAAAGCTGTTTTAAATTATCCACAAAGATAAAATAAAATTGGATTAAAACATAAGAAACCTAAAAACCAAAAAAGAGGGTATAAAAAATGACCTCCATCATAAAAGTAAATATTAATTTTCTCAAAATGAGATAAAAAAAAGCCTGGTAGAAATAACCAGGCTTTTCCAATTGAAATTAACCTAAAGGTGATTAAAAGCGGTATTTTGCACTTACCATTACAAACCTGGTCTCTCTTTTGGCATAAAAGGATTGCCTGAATGTATTTGTCAGGCTGTTGCCAGCGAACCTGCGGGTATCAAAAATATCTCTTATACTTACCGAAAGTGCTCCCTTGTTTTCCCAAAAGCTTTTTTGAAAATTTGCATCAACATAATATTGAGAAAGATCCCTGCCTTGCGCTTCAATTTCCGCAGATTCATAGTTGCCGACCAATTGGAAACTGAATCCCATCGGCAGTGTAAAACTGTTCATCAATTTGGTGTTCCAGGCAAATCCCTGGTTTACAAATTCCTCGCCTATATTTGAGCCATCTACTTTTAGTTGAAACGCGGTAAAACTTCCATTGATATTCCACCATGGGGTAATGTCTGTAATACCTATAAATTCTATTCCATATGATTCTGCTGTGTTCAGATTAGCAGGTTGGGAATAAGATATACCGTCTTCTATGATCGTAACAAAATCCAATTGGTTACCTACATGACGGTAAAATAAATTAGTGGTCAGACTGGAATTCTCAAAGTTTGCCAGATGTCCAAATTCTAATGAGTGGATCATTTCTGGCTGCAGGTTTGGATTTCCCCTTCTAACACTCAGGGAGTCTGTGATATCAGGGAATGGATTCAACCTCCAGGCGGTGGGTCGGTCTATTCTTCTGCTATAGGATAGTTTTAGGGAATTCTCTTCGTTAATTTTGTATAAGGTTTGAAGACTGGGAAACAAGTTGAAATAATTTTGTTGGTTGGACTCGCCTGTATTTTCCAAAAAGGTGTCCACAAATGTATATTCGCCCCTCAATCCCAAGGTATAATCAAACTTGGGAGAAGTGTTAGAGTAAATGAAATACCCTGCATGGATTTGGTCCTGATAAATGAACCGGTTACTGACATTGCTGTCTTCTACAAAATCCTGAATATTCTCCTCGAATCGCGTGTAAATATAATCGTTGTCAAATTTTCTGATATTTGATTTTAATCCAGCTTCAATTTTGGCATCTGAAGACAGGGGGCTTGTAAAATCTGCCTGAAATATGGATACATATCTTTTCTCGTCTGTAAAAGCACGTTCCATTCCATTCAGGTTTTCTTCCAGAGGTTCGCTGGCATTTCTAAAAATATCAATGTTTTGAATCTTATACTGGTTTCTGTAGGAATTGCTTGCAATTACTTTAAAGGTCTTGTCCTTATCCTCAAAGGTCCTTTCATATATCAGCGCATTGTCAAAACCGTCATCAGCTTCCGTTTCCCGATTTCTTCTTACATATTCCAATACCAAATCATTGGTTTCATTTTCCCGGAGTTCTGAATATAATGTATTGATTTGACTGTCGTCACTGGACTGAAAAAAACCTTCATAGCTGATAATGTTATTTCCAAAGTAATAATCAGCTCCAAAATTAAGGTTATGTCCTATGTTTTCATCAGTAGAGTTGGTGTTTTGGTTTAAAGTTTCTTCATCCTCAAAAATCTCACGCTCGGTTCTCCTTTCGCCAATGGACCTCCATCTTCTGAAGTTGTAACCTGCAAAAACGTTGTATTTTAAGGTACGGTGATTGATGTTGACGCCCGCATTTGTTCGACCTCTTGTGCCGTAAGTAAGTTCCCCATTGCCATGTGTTCCCAGGTTTTCCCCTTTTTTTAGCACTATATCTATGACGCCGGCTTCAGCTTCGGCATCATATCTGGCGTTGGGGTTGTTGATAATTTTAATTTGTTCGATGGCACTTGCCGGAATCTGGTCCAGATTCTGCGTTAAAGAAGAGTTTCTTCCGTTGATCAAAATATTTGTTCCCGAACTTCCTCTCAGGGTAATGGCTCCGTCTTCAGAAACACTCACAGAGGGGGTATTTCTTAAAATGTCAAGTAGGGTCCCACCAAGGTTAGAAAGATTTTGACTGGGATTTATGGTGAGCCCTTCCGCATCTGATCGGATAGGGAATTTTGAAGATTGAACGACCACTTCTTCCAAATCCTGGTTTTCAGAGATTAACTCAATGGTTTCAAGACTTCGGTTACGGTCCAGGTTGATTTCCAATTCTTTTTCATCATATCCAATCAGAAAAAACCGGAGCAGATATTCTCCTCTTGCCGCATTTATGGAAAAATTGCCATTGTCATCTGAATCTGAGAAGGCTACAGGTCGGCTTTCTCCAGGTTCAAAAAGGGCTACCTGAACAAAAGAGAGGGGATCTTTGCTGTCATTAGCTGTCAATTTACCCGTAATGTTGTAAGTTTCATTTTGACTAAATCCAATATTGGTAAAGAATAAACTAGTCAGCGAAAAAACAATGGAAAATAATTTAGTTGGTTTCATATCTGTTCTTGATTCGTTACAAGTTTAGGTATACAATTTGAATCAATTTTGAAGTTGAATGGTAATCTGATGCTCCTCATTGATAAAAGTATAGTCCAAGATGTAACCATGAATCCTACAGATTTGTTGTACAATAGACAGGCCCAATCCAATTGATTCACTCATAGGATTACCCTTCTTAAATCTTTTCAGGTATTCGGTGACATTACCTGTTGGTTTGGGTCCTTTGTTTTTGATAATCAAGCATTTATTATTAACCTCCAGGTAGATGTATCCAGGGCTTTCATTGTGTTTAATGGCATTGCTTAGCAAGTTGTTGATGAGCATTTCGGCCATATTGGGGTGCATGTCAATTTTTACAGAAGGAGTTAATTGTTGATGAAGGGTAATGTTTTTGATGCCCATTAGTTCTTCATACTCTTTGAGGCAATCTGCAATCAACCGCGATAGGTCTATAGATTGGGAGCCTTCAAATTCCTGATTTTCCAATTTTGCCAAAGTGGCCAGCGAATTAACGATTTTAGTCATTTTTTCATTGGCATTATAGGCTGCCGCTATCCAGTTGGCTTGCTGGTTGTTTATGGGGCTATTAAGCAGGAGTTCTAGCTTACCGGAAGCTACAGCGATAGGGGTCTGGATTTCATGGGAAAGGTTTTCTGAAAATTCTTTAACCACCTTGTAATCACTCAAAAGCCGGATGGACATTTTATTCAAAAAATCGTGTAGCTTTTCAAATTCTTCGGTTTTTGTGGGTTCAAATTCCAGTGGTTGGTTATCTTTAAAACTAAAGTTTTTAATTCTATTCAGACTTTGGTGAAAAGGTTGGAGGATTCTTTTTGAAACCAACCGGCTCGTTACCGCTATAAAAATCAAGAGCATTAAAAAAATGGCTACCATGGTTTGAACCACGGTTTCGGTAATGTCATTAGACTCAATCATGATATTATAGGTAGACATATAAAAATGCCTGCCATTGACCAGGTAGGATTTACCGGCTTTAACTTGTCTTTCTATCTGTTCCAAGGGCTCATGCCAAGCCAGGGTATCTCCGGATTGGAAAGGTATCATGGCTTGATCGGCGGGCAATTCTTTGATTTCCAATCGATCTTTTCGGAGCCTTTCAGGATTTTCCAGTGTTTCCATTTTTTTGGCATACCGGTCCAGTTGTCTTTCCAGCTCCTTACCTTGCTCGAAATCGATTTCTGATTCCAGTTTGTAGAAAATTAGCAGGCCTCCGATCAAAAATACGATGATGGATATGCCAAGATACCAAATGGTAAATTGATTGATTAATTTCATTTTTCTGGGGAGGTGTTAAATTTATAGCCTATTCCATAGACTGTTTCTATGTAATCCTTGCCTCCGGCCTGACAGATTTTTTTCCTGAGGTTTTTGATATGCTGATAAACAAAGTCAAAATTGGCCAGGTCATCGGTGTAATCACCCCATAAATGTTGTACAATGGCTTGCCTGCCAAGTACCCGGTCTTTGTTGGTCAAAAAGAAAAGAAGCAAGTCAAATTCTTTCTTGGTCAGGTCCAGCAAGGTTTGGTTGATCAATGCCTGTAAGTTTTCAGGATTAACCTGAATTTCATTAAAGGTCAGGACATCAGACCCACCCAATTGGTTTCTACGGTATAGTGCTTTTAATCTGGCATGTAGTTCAGCCAAATGAAATGGTTTGGTAAGGTAATCATCTGCTCCAAGTTCAAGACCCTCAATTTTATCACCCAGGGACCCTTTAGCCGAGATTATGAGAATATTACACTTTGATTGGTTTTTTTTAATCACATCAATTAATTCCAGACCAGTCCCGTCAGGAAGCATAATGTCCAGGACAATACTGTCATAGCTGTTGATCAGTAACTTGTCTTGTGCATCGAAGCAATTGGTACAGGCATCGCAAAAAATCCCTACGGAGGCCAGAAATTCTGTAATATTGTCCGAAAGTTCTATTTGATCCTCGATTAAAAGAATTTTCATCATTCAAATAAAAGAGGCGTTTTTGAAGTAAATCTGAAGAAAAGCCCAGCTGCGTTTTCTGCAACAGGTGTATTCATATTTTGAACCAAAAAAATAAAACCCAAACCGGAATCAGGATTAACCCGGTCTGGATTTTTTGCAAGATTCTGAGGAATATCAAATGGAAAAACTTTCCCCACAACCACAGGTTCTGGACGCATTGGGATTGACAAATTGAAAACCTTTGCCGTTTAATCCATCACTGAATTCCAAAGTTGTACCCGCAAGATATAAGAGGCTCTTTCTGTCTACAATGATTTTAACCCCTTTGTCTTCAAAAACATGGTCTGTTTCTGAAGTGGTATTATCAAATCCCAAATCGTACATCAATCCTGAACAACCTCCGCCTTTGACAGATACTCTGATATTTTCATCAGTATTTCTGTTCTCTTCCTGTCTTAATTCAAGGATACGATCCTTGGCTTTTTCTGAAACGATGATCATATCTTTTCAATTTAAATTTATGGCTTGCTGAATACTTTTTAAACCAACAAGGTTGAAAATTAATTCCATTATCTTTATTTGCTCAACAAACAAAGATAATAAAATCATGATGAAAATAGAACATATCGGCATAGCAGTAAATGATTTGGATGCCTCTAATCAGGTCTTTGAAAAATTACTGGGCAGGGCAGCTTATAAACAAGAAATTGTTGAAGGGGAAAAAGTCAAGGTGTCCTTTTTTCAGTCAGGGGACCTGAAGGTGGAGCTTTTGCAAGCTACTGATGAAGAAAGTCCCATTGCCCGGTTTTTAAGGCAGCAAAAGGAAGGTATTCATCACCTGGCTTTTGCTGTAGAGAATATCAGGGAAGAGGTAAAAAGATTAAAAGCTGAAGGCTTTACTTTTTTGAATGAAGCAGCAAAGGATGGGGCAGATAATAAATTAATCGTATTTTTGCATCCAAAATCCACCAATGGAGTATTGGTGGAATTGTGTCAGGACAAAAATGCTTATGGATAAGGATAAAAGAACAGAGATAGGAACCCTGGGTGAATTTGGGCTTATTGATAAAATAAGCGAAAATGTCCAATTGAAACATGCCAGCTCTTTAAAGGGAATAGGTGACGATGCGGCGGTACTTGCGCCAACAGACTTGCTGCGGGTGGTGACTACTGATATGCTGCTGGAAGGAGTTCATTTTGATTTGTCCTATACGCCACTAAAACACCTGGGTTTTAAAGCGGTTGCGGTAAATGTCAGCGACGTGGCCGCCATGAATGCCGTTCCCACGCAGGTGACAATAAGCCTGGGTCTATCCAACAGGTTTTCCCTTGAGGCGGTGGAGGAATTATATGAGGGAATCAACCTGGCCGCTATACATTATAACCTCGATTTAGTAGGAGGAGACACCACAGCATCAAGGTCTGGGTTAATCATTGGAGTAACGGCAATCGGAGAGGCGAGAAAGGAGGAAATCAGTTACAGGTCAGGAGCTAAAGTAAATGATATCATTTGTGCAACAGGGGATCTGGGCGGGGCTTTTATGGGCCTCCAGGTTTTGGAAAGGGAAAAGCAGGTTTTCCTCTCTGATCACAAAATGCAGCCTCAGTTGGAAAAATACTCCTACATTACCGGCAGGCAGCTGAGACCTGATGCCCGAATGGACATCATTCATGAGTTCAGGGATTTACACCTGGTGCCTACCAGTATGATGGACATTTCAGATGGTTTGGCTTCAGAGCTTTTTCACATTTCCAGGGCATCCGGGGTAGGGGTGGCCATATATGAAGACAAACTGCCTATAGACAAGCAGACCTACGATACTGCCCTTGAATTCAACATGGATCCAATCACCTGTGTTTTGAATGGGGGAGAGGATTATGAATTGCTCTTCACCATTGACCAAAAGGATTTTGGTTTATTGGAGAAACATCCGGACATCCATTTTATTGGTCATGTGACAGCACAGAAGGATGGCAAGGTGTTGATCACCAAAAGCGGAGCCGCCGTTCCCCTCAATGCCCAGGGCTGGCAGCATTTTTAACAGGAAAGGATAATCAAAGGCAAAACCCAATCTATCATTCATTTGGGTAGGGGATATAAAGGAAATTGGTGAACGTTTCATCCACCACAAACAGGCAGCAAAACTCATCAGGATCCTTGTAAGTAGCCTTGAACTCTTCCAATGTCTCTTCCAGAATGAGTTTTCTCTGTATAAACTCATCGAGGTAAGTGATATAATAATTCCAATCGATAGGCTTCTCGGCTTTGCTTAAGAAAAGCTGTCCTATGGGTTGCTCTGTCTTGCTGATTGGAAAAATGGGGAATTCTGAAAACCCTCTTTTTCTAACCTGGTAAGAAGCTTCTTTGAGGTTTTCACAAATTTTAATAAAGTCGCTGCTGATAGTCCCCAGGTATTTTCCGTTTAATTCCGGGTCATTTTCGTTACTGATCATCATTGCTCTTTCAAATCTAATAAAACTACATTTTCTACATGGTAAGTCTGTGGAAACATATCCACAGGCTGTATGCGATTCACCTGGTATTTTTCCGAAAGCAAGGCCACATCCCTGGCTTGGGTTGCCGGATTGCAACTGACATATACGATTTTCGGAGCTGATAATTTCAGCAGCATTTGAATCACGTCTTCATGCATTCCTGCCCTTGGGGGATCGGTAATGACCACATCTGGCCTTTGGTGCTGGCTTACAAAATCTTCAGTCAATACATCTTTCATATCGCCGGCATAAAACAGGGTGTTTGAAAGCTGATTGTGCAGGGCATTTTCTCTGGCATCCTCAATGGCCGGGCTTACGTATTCTATGCCAATTACCTGTTTGGCATTGGCGGCAACGAAGTTAGCGATGGTGCCTGTTCCGGTATAAAGATCGTAAACCGTTTCATTTCCCGTCAACCCCGCAAATTCCCGTGCCACCTGATACAAGCGGTAGGCTTGAAGAGAATTGGTTTGGTAGAAGGATTTAGGTCTGATTTTAAACTTGAGCCCTTCCATGCTTTCTTCTATGAAATCTTTCCCGGCATAAGTATGGACGTCCAGGTCCAGAAAGGTTTCATTCTTTTTTAGGTTCACAATATATAACAGAGAGGTGATTTCGGGAAAACGTTCCTTCAGAAAGCCCATGGTTTTGTCTATCCCAGCCGGGTCATCTTCCCCAAATTGTACAATCACCATGGTCTGTCCATCTAAGGTGCTCCTGATGATGAGGTTTCGGAGCAAGCCGGTTTGGTTGATGATATCGTAAAAAGTCAGGTTTTCTTTTAAAGCAAAAGTTCTCAATTCATTTCTGACTTCATTGGAAATGCCGCCTTGAAGGTAACAATGGTTTATATCCACTATTTTATCAAATCTTTTTGGGACATGAAAACCCAGGGCATTTCTTTCAAAATTTTCGCCGGAATCGATTTCTTCCCGGGTAAGCCAGCGGTTATTGGAAAAGGTGAAATCAAGTTTATTTCTGTAATAACGGGTATCTTTGGCACCGATAATGGGCATGACTTCCGGAAGAGGGACTTTGGCAATTCTTTGGAATTGATCCACAACCTGCTGCCTTTTGTAGGTCATTTGGAGCTCATAAGAGATATGTTGCCATTTGCAGCCTCCGCATGTGCCAAAATGTTCGCAAAAGGGGCTTACTCTGTTGTCCGAATATTCATGAATTTTGATGGCCTCTGCTTCCATAAAACTGCTCCTCCCTTTGGTCACCCTTACATCTACAAGATCTCCGGGAGCCACATTGCTTACGAAAACAACTTTTCCATCATGATGGCCCACGCATTTTCCCTCACTGGCTATTCTTTCTATTTTCAGCCTTTGAAGGACCTTATTCTTCATTTTTCTTGACATAGGTTGCAAAATTAATCATTTTCGGTCAAAGGGATTAAATTTGTCCTGAATGGTTTCAGGTTTTTGCATACCTTGAAAAAAAATACATATGGATTTAAAAGACAAAGTTGTAATCATTACGGGGGCCACCTCCGGCATTGGTGCTGCCTGTGCCAAAATTTTTGGTAAAGCAGGGGCCAGAATTTGGATTACAGGTAGGAGTCAGGTAAAATTGGATGAAACGCTGCTGATGCTTCAAAAAGAGGGTATCAAATGTGCCGGGGGAATTTGTGATGCTGCGGATCCTGTCCAAAATGAAAAGATGGCAGAGGATGTAAGGGAAAAATTTGGAAGTATTGATATTTTGATCAACAATGCGGGTGTCAGTATGCGGGCATTGTTCAGTGATTTGGATTTGAAAGTCTTTCACCGGGTCATGGACATCAACTTTTGGGGTACCGTATATGCCACCAAATATTGTATGAATGATATTGTAAAAAACAAAGGGGCGATAATAGGCGTGTCTTCCATCAATGGGTTCAGGGGCACACCTGCCAGAACCGCCTATACCGCCAGTAAATTTGCCATGAATGGTTTTTTTGAATCACTTAGGACGGAGTTGATGAAATTAGGGGTTCATGTTTTGGTGGTATGCCCGGGCTTTACCGCATCCAATATCCGAAACAATGCTTTGCTGGGAGATGGAAGTACACAAAAAGAATCCCCCAGAGATGAAGATAAAATGATGACATCGGAGGAGGTGGCAGCTGCCATTTTAAAAGCCCTTCGCAGAAGGAAGAGAGATCTGGTCCTTACCCGTGAAGGTAAACTGGCTTCATTTTTGAATAAATGGGTACCCGGATTAATGGATCAAGTGGTGTACAACCACATGGCCAAGGAAAAAGATTCACCCTTTAAGTAAAGTTTCATGCTAAAAGATATTTTTAAGGTTTATTTAAACCGCTTGGTGGATCTTTCTTCCAACAATCGATCTATTTTTCTTCCGAAAATCATTCAAAGCCAAATGATTGATCTCAAGGATTTTCATTTTTTGAACAATCATCCTTCTTTTTTTTACATCAATGAATTGCTGGGAAGAAAAAGAAATATTCCACTAATTCAGGAGCTCGACTCCCGGGATAAGAACGTCAATCAGCTATCCACCAGGCTAAAACGCCTGCTTCACCATGTGCGCTTTGCCATTGAAGAAACAGGGGAAAAAAGTTTGTTTGTGGGTTGGCCTTTTGTAGAGGGTAGATTACTGAATGAACAGTTGATCCGTTGTCCCTTGATTTTTTTTCCGGTGGAGCTTGTACTTGAAGATAAAACCTGGTACCTGAGAAAAAGCCTGGGTGAGCTTCCTTTTCTAAACCCATCTTTTCTGCTTGCCTATAGCCAGGCTTTGGGAAGACCATTTGATAAAGAATGGCTGGAGCTTTCGATGGAAGATTTCAGTAAGGAACCCATGGGTTTTCGTACCGACTTGTATCACTATTTAAAAAATCAGGTTGAACTTAATTTTAACAGGGAAATTTACCAGGATAAACTAGAGTTTTTTCCCGATCTGAATAAAGATGATTTTCAAAAATATTCAGAAACAGGGCTGCTTCGGCTTCAGCCTTATGCCATTCTGGGTCAGTTTTCTCAAAAAAACTCTTTCCTGATGGATGATTATGAGCAACTGATCCGGCAATCAACTCAGCAAAATCTGGAGGAATTGTTTTCTGATAGTTTTGGAAATGTTACTACAACCAGCCAACTAAGCCTTGAAAGCAATCTATACAATACCTTTCCGATGGACGCAAGTCAGGAAGAGGTGATCAAACATGTAAAATCAGGGCAATCCTGTGTAGTGCAAGGGCCTCCGGGTACAGGAAAATCCCAATTGATTTGCAATTTGGTTGCAGATTTTACTTCAAGAGGTAAAAAAGTGTTGGTCGTATCTCAAAAAAGAGCAGCTCTGGATGTGGTTTATCAGCGTTTGTCTGCTCAGGGTATGGCAAATTTTTCCGCCCTGGTTCATGATTACAGGGGAGATAGAAAAGAACTGTACAAGAAAATCGATCACCAAATCAGCTCCCTTGAAAATTATCAAAGCCTCAATAATTCTCTGGATGCTATCCAACTTGAGCGGACTTTCGGTCAAATGTGCAGGAATATTGAAAAGCATACGGATTTTTTTGAGGAATATAAAGAGGCGCTTTTTGATGTAGTAGATTGCGGCGTTCCGGCGAAGGAACTCTACCTTACATCAGATTCTGCTGATGAAGGAGTAGACATGACCCAATATTACCGGGCTTTCAGGTTGGATGACCTGGATGTTTTTCTTAATAATTTTGAACAATATCAGTTTTTCTTTAATAAATTTCAGGTTTCTTCCTCGTTTTGGCTCCATAGAGTAGATTTTTCGGTGTTTGGTCCCGAAGCTTTTAAAGGTGTAGAGGCCACTTTTCAAGAATTATCTTCGGTAAAACTTACAGCCAAGAAAGACCTGGATAGCATGTTGGCCGATACCTTTGAATATGGACTGATTTATCAATCTTTTCAACAAAAGGAAAAGATTGAAGCATTAATGCAAAGTATCAACAGCCCGGAAATATACGAGAAATTCAAGGTTTTTATGCCACATGATCCAGCATCACTGGACCACCTTTGGCTGGAGAGTAAAGTAGAAATGGTGCGTAAATTGTTTGGGGAGGAGGGAGTAGAATGGGAAATTGGAGATGAAGAAGTGGAAGGAGTCCTGAAAAAAGCCGTTCAGGCTTCCAAAAAACTCGAATCATGGTACGGAAAGATGGCGGTCAGCCTGGATGCCAAGAAATATGGAACTGTAATTTCGCTTCTGGAGCAAAATGGATTGAAAAAAAGTAAGGAAGATATCAGGATATTGATTCAAAGGTTGGAAAACAGAATGAACCTTAATCACCAATATACACTCTTGGCCCAAAAGACCTGGGTAGAGTTGCCTGAAAAACCATTTACTATCCATTCTTTTAATCAAATGGCCGGCGTCCTGGTAAAAGCTTTAAAAGCACGATTTATCATGCATGATTTGGGTGTTTTGGCCTCGTATTTTTACAAACCTCAATTTTCCTACCAACATTTTCAAACACTATTAGAGGGTATTACCGTAATCAATGATTGGGTAGAAGACCATTTTGGAAATTGGAGGAAATACCTCAGTGTGATTCAGATTAAACATTTGCTTAGTTCACCTGATGAAGAAAAGCTGCAGGAAGTGAATCAAAATATTGCCCGGGATGTAGATGAGTTGATTAGGTTTGACCGGTTAAGAAACCAGATGAACGAGGTCGAGAAAAAGGTGGTTGAAAAAATTATTGACGCATTTCCTGAAAGGGATTTTGCCAGCCTCAAACAAATATTTTTATCCAGTTTGAAGATAAGTTGGATAGGGCATTTAGAGGCAAAATACCCGATTTTGAAAGAAATCTATGGACCTCAAATCAAAAGTTATATCGCTGATTTTGAATTCTCTGTTGAGGAAAAGTTGAAGACTGCCCGCTTTATTGTGGAGATGCGGCTTCGGGAGGGGGTTTGTCAACAATTAGAATACAATCGCCTGAACAATCTTATTACTTACCGGGAGCTGGCCCATCAGGTAGGTAAAAAGAAGCAGATCTGGTCTGTGAAAAAGTTGATTGCTTATTACAAAGATGAAATATTCAGATTGGTACCCTGTTGGTTGGCGTCACCGGA
This sequence comes from Cyclobacterium plantarum, assembly GCF_011290685.1. Taxonomy (GTDB): domain Bacteria; phylum Bacteroidota; class Bacteroidia; order Cytophagales; family Cyclobacteriaceae; genus Cyclobacterium; species Cyclobacterium plantarum. Next base: position 62,388 of record NZ_JAANYN010000017.1, on the reverse strand, counting down.
GACTGCATCAGCCCTTTTTCCTCTTGAGCAGGATTTCGATTTGGTGATTTTTGATGAAGCCAGCCAATGTTATTTTGAAAGGGGATTGCCCATGATGATGCGGGGAAAACAAGTGGTTGTTGCTGGTGACAGTCAGCAGCTTCAGCCATACGATCTTTACCAAACCAGAATTCAATCTGAGGATGATGGTATGGAGCTGGAAATTGATGCCTTATTGGATATGGTAAGCAAATTTTTCCCCACTTTTCACCTCAGCACTCACTATAGAAGTGCGACCCTGCCGCTGATTCATTTTTCCAACAAACACTTCTATGAGGACAGGCTTTACATGCTGCCCGACAGGAAGGTATTGAATAGCAATGAGCAGGGTGTCAAATTAATTTCAACTGATGGGATCTGGGAAAACCAGACCAACCTTATTGAAGCGAAGGAGGCTTTGTCACAATTGGTTAAACTAAGAGCCAAATATCCTTTGGATTCCCTGGGTGTCATTACTTTCAATTATTACCAGATGATTCTGATCATAACCCTTTTAGAGGAAGATGAACATCTGAGAATGGATAAAAATATCAAAGTAAAAAACATAGAAAATGTACAAGGGGATGAATTTGACAGGGTTATCTTTTCCGTAGGATACGCCAAAAATCCGGAAGGAAGGTTTACAGCCAATTTTGGGCTATTATCCAGAAAAGGGGGGGAGAATCGTTTGAATGTTGCGGTAACCAGAGCCAGAAAGGAAAATATTCTAATCACCAGTCTTAAAGCAAGCGATTTCAAGGATAAACACTTGAATAATCCAGGAACCAGATTGTTAAGTGAATATTTAGCCTATGCTGCTAAAATTCAAGAAGGTGAAATTCCTGAAAAGGCCAGCCTAGATGTGAAAGGTTATGGCAACCAATGGTCATTAAAAAACAGACTTGTAGGGACTTATGGAAATCATGAAGTGGAAGAAAACCCATACGTTAAAGTGATGGATCTGGAAGTTAAAGAAAACGGAAAAGCCGTGGCGGCAATACTTACGGATGACCAAAGGTTTTTTGCTGCAAAAACCGCAAAAGAGGCATTTGTTTATCATCCTCAGCTATTGACTTCCAGAAATTGGAACATTGTGTTTTTGTTTAGCAGGCAATATTGGTTAGATAGGGAAGATTTGCTGCAAACCAAAATAGCGCAAGGAAATTTTAATAAGGCATAAAAACATGGCACACAATACTAGCTGTCTGGCTCTTATTCCTTTACCCTGAAAAAAATGCATGTTGCAGTTTTAATCCCTAATCTCCGATATTTTCAAGCCTACCGATTCAATGCCAGTCAAGGTGTCTTTTCTCATGTATTGGATGAACTCCACCCTTGCTGGTGTTGCAAGTTGATTTGCAGGTAAAGTATCATAAAGTGTCCTTCTGTTGCCAAATCCTGATCCCAGAGGTTGACCTGATTTGGAATCAAACAGTTGCAGGTTGACCAGTGAATCCAACATTACATTATTCAGGCTGTCCCTGAGTAAGTAACGGAGGTACAGGTTATGGTATTCGTAGCTGTCGTTGTACCTGATGCCTACAGATAGCATTTTTGAAACAGCGGGAGGTAGTGAATCCAGCGAAAATGAAACTGTATCCGATACCAGCCAACTTTGGTTTGGAAAGTCTTCAAAGGATTCGTACAACCTGTCTCCATTACAGCCGGAAAGCAAAAAAAGCATGCCGAGAAAGTATAAAATGGGGGACAGGCATTTAGTTATCATCAGACTTCCCCTGGTTTGGATTGTTCTTTGGATTCCGGTTTCGGTTGGGCCTACGCCTTTTATTCGGATGACCATCATTTTTACTTTTTGGTCCTTGCGACCCATTATCGGCCTGGATTTGGGATGGATTATCCTTTTGATTTTTATTTCCTCTTTTATGGTTGCGATTGCTTTTTTGATTTCTGCCCCTTTTTTCTTGCTGATCAGGTCTGGCTGTTCCAGCTTCACCTGAGGTCATGTTGGGTTTTCTTGATTTGGGTTTTCGCTTCTTTTTCCTTTTGGATTGAGCAAATTTCTTGTCCAATAGCTCCAGGTCCTGGTTGTTTTTGCTTTGGTCAAACTCTCCCTCAAATGCCTTGTCCTGCTTTAGGTTGAAAGGAGTGATTCCTTTTTCGTTTTGTTCAAGGATCAATTTGACCCTGTCACAATCTATGGAGTGCCAGTTGTTGTCATCATTGTAACTGAACCACATGAGTCTTCTGAAAATATCTGTTTTTTGGAGCTTGGCGGGTCCCGCTTCCGTTAGCAGTGGCTTCTCAACATTGGGAATATCTTCCAATGCACTCAGGTAACTATCCAGTTCGAAATTCAGGCAGCATTTCAACCGACCGCATTGGCCGGACAATTTACTCGGATTCAGGGAAAGGTTCTGATATCTTGCTGCTGAAGTAGTGACACTTTTAAAATCGTGGATCCAGGTGGAGCAACAGAGCTCCCTGCCACAAACACCAATGCCTCCCAACCGGCCCGCTTCCTGCCTGAGGCTAATTTGCCTCATTTCAACCCTTATTTTAAACTCTGAAGCCAAAATCTTGATCAATTCCCTGAAATCAACCCTGTCATCAGCGGAATAATAAAAAGTGGCTTTTGAATTATCTGCCTGATATTCCACATCCGATAGTTTCATTCCCAGTTTGAGTTCCTCAATGATTTGTTTGCTCCTGTATATGGTAGGGATTTCCCGGTTTTTGGCTTCCTGCCATTTATCAAGGTCTTTTTGGGTCGCTACCCGGTAAATGCTAAGAATATTGTCATCGTTTTTGATTTTTCTTTTCTGCATCTGAAGTCTTACCAACTCACCTTGCAGGGACACGTAACCAATGTGGTGCCCGTTGGGTACATCCACCACCACCGGGTCTCCGGTAGTGAGTGGCAAAAGGCCCGAATTTCTGAAATAATCTTTTCTTCCTCCTTTAAATTTAATTTCTGCAATGTCAAATTTATCTATTTCGGGTATGCCCATATGGGATAACCAATCAAAGGCATTCATTTTATTACAATCGCTGGTACCGCAACTGCCGTTATTTTGACAGCCGCCTACAGCTGTCGTTCCGGTGCTACAGTTTGTACATCCTGACATAATTCATCTATATTTAAGGGAGTTGCCTCCTCGTGAAAATGGGTTTTCAATCACTTAAATGAAGAATATCCTGACCGATATCTTTCCTGTAATTTACTTTCTCCCAATTGATCTGATTTACTCTTTCGTAGGCATGCTTAATCGCATCCTCGATTGTATTTCCTAACCCGGTAATTCCTAGTACTCTTCCACCATTGGTAACGATGGCTTCCGGATGCCTTGTTTTGGTGCCCGCATGAAAGGTGATGGCTTGTTTGAGCGTATCTTTTTCCAGGCCTGATATGACCTTGCCCGTCTCATAGACTTCCGGATATCCTCCGGCTACCATTACCACTGTTGCTGTTTTGGTGGCAGTGGTTTTTAAATTATAATCTCTCAATTTCTTATCAGCAATGGCACTCAACAGGGATACAAAGTCGCTTTCAATTCTAGGTAACACAGCCTGGGTTTCCGGATCTCCCATTCTGACATTGTATTCGATGACAAAGGGCTCCCCATCCATATTCATAAGACCTATAAAAAGAAAACCCCTGAAATCTATTCCTGAATTTTTTAACCCGAGAACGGTAGGCTTAATAACTTTTTCTTCGACTTTTTCCATAAAAGCCTGATCTGCGAATGGAACCGGGCTAATGGCTCCCATACCCCCGGTGTTTGGTCCGGTATCCATTTCACCGATTCTCTTGTAATCTTTTGCTTCAGGAAGAATTTTATAGCTTTCTCCATCTGTGGCTACAAATACGGAAAGCTCTATTCCTTTAAGGAAAGTTTCTATTACCACTTTTGTTGAGGCTTCCCCAAATTTCTGTCCTACCAGCATGTCTTTGAAGCTTTTTTCAGCTTCTTCATGGCTGTTACAAATCAAAACACCCTTGCCAGCCGCCAGGCCATCCGCTTTAAGGACAATCGGCAATTTTTGCGTTTTTAAATAAGCAATACCCTCCTGTAAAGATGCCTGTGTGAACGTGGCATGGGAAGCGGTAGGGATCCCATATTGGTTCATAAATGCCTTCGAAAAATCCTTACTACCTTCGAGCTGTGCACCTGCCTTACCTGGCCCCACGATGGGAAGGGAGGCAGTTTTAGGGTCCAGGGCCAAAAAATCTCTTAAACCCTTTACCAATGGCTCTTCTGGTCCAACTACGAGTAAATGGATGTCATTTGTAATGCAAAAATGCTTAATTCCTTCGAAGTCATTGGCGGATAGGTCTATATTTTCCCCAAGGGCCTGAGTTCCGGCATTGCCAGGAGCAATCCATAATTTTTCACAATGTGTACTCTGTTTTATTTTCCAGGCAAAGGCGTGTTCCCTGCCACCGCTTCCAATAAGCAATATGTTCATTTGTAGTATTTCTTTTAGTTGGCGTGATCTGAAATAAATTTTATCCGGTAAACCCTTACTTCCTCCTCAGAAAAATCATCTTCCTCTAATTCCGCCATGGCTTCCCGGATTTTGTCAGTATCGGCCGTCATGAAATAATCATGGAGAATATCCTCTCTTTCATCATCCATGATGTTTTGGATGTAATAATTGATGTTTAATTTTGTCCCACTGTAGATAATCTGCTCTATTTCATGAAGCAATTCGCTCATGCTGATATTCAGGTTATTTGCAATTTCGTCAAGGTCAATTTTTCGGTCTATTTGCTGAATGATGGTGATCTTAACTTTGGACCGCGTTCCGGCGGTTTTTACTACCACATCTGACGCTGTGATAATTTCATTCTCATCTACATATTTCTCAATCAATTTCAGGAAGCTAGCACCAAATTTGGTTACTTTTCCTATTCCTACCCCATTGATTTGGGCCAGTTCTTCCTTTGAGGTAGGATAAACGGTAGCCATTTCCTCCAGTGACGGATCCTGAAAGACGACATAAGGAGGGAGGTTTTTGACTTTTGCTACTTTTTTTCGTTCCGCTTTCAGCAATTCATAAAGCTTTTCATCATAAGCTTTGCCCACATTGTTCAGCTCTTCAGAAGATATGTTTTCAGCCATTTCCTCAAAATTATGATTTTTACTGATCTTAATAGGGTAAGGTTCCTTTAAATAAGCTTCACTTTTATCTGATAGCAAAAGGACACCGTAATTTTCTATGTCTTTATCAAGCAAACCATAAATCATGGTTTGTCTAATTACTGTTTTCCAATGGATCGTATCTTTGTCCTTACCCAGGCCAAAAGTGGAGAGTTTATCATGGTCATAGCTCTCTATGTAATCGTCTTTTTCTCCCCGAATCATACTTACGATATGATCCATACTAAACCTTTGATTGGTTTCCTTTACAGCTTTGATTACAGTAATGATGTCATCCTGACCATCAAAGGTTTCTTTTGACTTTTTACAGTTGTCACAAAAGCCACAATCTTTTCCCAGGTTTTCCCCGAAATAATGAAGCAAAAACCTTCTCCTGCAAACTGAACTTTCAGCATAGGCTGCCATTTCCTGGAGCAGGACTTTGGCGTTTTCGCGTTCATTGACAGGCTTGTCTTTATTGAACTTTTCCAGTTTTACAATATCTTCATACCGGTAAAACATTAGACAGTGACCTTCAAGGCCATCTCTTCCGGCCCTACCGGTTTCCTGGTAATAGCCTTCGAGGGACTTGGGTACATCATAATGGATGACATACCTTACATCTGGCTTGTCTATGCCCATTCCAAAAGCGATGGTGGCCACGATGACATCTACTTCTTCGTTGAGGAAGTCATCCTGATTTTTTATCCTGACGTGACCATCAAGTCCGGCATGATACGGGGCGGCATTGATCCCGTTCACCTTTAAAAGGTCGGCTATTTCTGTCACTTTTTTCCTGCTCAGACAATAGATGATCCCCGATTTGCCTTTTTGTGACTTAATGTATTTGATGATTTCCTTTTTGGTGTCATTCTTCATTTTCGGTCTGACCTCATAATAAAGATTGGTCCGATTAAATGAAGACTTGAAAAGGTCAGCTTCCTCCATTTGAAGGTTTCGCTGTATGTCTTGCTGAACCTTTGGCGTGGCTGTAGCTGTAAGTGCGATGACCGGGAGCTTGTCCCCGATCTGGGCAATAATTGATTTTATCTTTCGGTACTCTGGCCTGAAATCATGACCCCACTCCGAAATACAATGGGCCTCATCAATGGCAACAAAGCTAATATCCGAGTTTTTTAAAAACTGGACGTTTTCATCTTTGGTCAACGACTCGGGAGCCACATATAGCAATTTGGTAAGACCGGCCGTTACTTCACCCTTTACCCTGTTCGATTCGGATTTGCTCAGGGTGGAATTAAGGAAATGGGCATTAATGCCAAAACTGTTCAGTTGGTCCACCTGATTTTTCATCAGCGCAATTAAAGGAGAAATGACGATAGCAGTCCCCTTTTTTGAAACGGCTGGCAATTGGTAGCAAAGGGATTTCCCTGCCCCTGTAGGCATTATAACAAAAGTGTTTTTCCCCTTAAGTATATTTTCTACTATGAATTGTTGGTTTCCTCTGAACTGATTGAAACCAAAAATATTTTTCAGATTATCTTTTACTGCGTTATCCACTATATAAATAGTTTAATGAGTTGCTCTCAGTCAATCATTAAAGTTTAAGGTAAAACTTTCCTACCTTTGTACAAAATTAACAATTAACAACTGCAAAATTGAATTTACTAAAAAATATTAAAACCACGGCAATAAATGTACTTCAAAACGAGGCCGATGCCCTTATAAATTTAATACCTTATATTGGAGAGGATTTTGAGGCTTGTGTACGAGATATTTTTCAGCACTCAGGACGGGTGGTGGTCACCGGTATTGGCAAAAGTGCCATCATTTCCAATAAAATTGTGGCTACACTCAATTCTACAGGAACACCTTCTTTATTTATGCATGCTGCCGATGCAATTCATGGTGATTTGGGTATGATTAAAAAAGAAGATTTTGTAATATGCATATCTAAAAGCGGCAATACTCCCGAAATTAAAGTGCTGGTACCTTTGGTTAAGCAACTTGGAAACAAGCTGATAGCCTTGGTGGGTAACGAATCCAGTTATTTGGCCAGGCAAGCAGATTACGTGTTGTATGCAGGTGTAAAGGAAGAGGCCTGCCCGAATAAGCTGGCTCCAACCAGCAGTACTACAGCCCAAATGGCCATGGGAGATGCCCTGGCAGTTTGCTTACTTACAGCCAGGGGTTTTACTGCCGAATCTTTTGCCAGGTTTCATCCGGGAGGTGCCCTGGGCAAGAAGCTGTACCTGAAAGTTGGAGATGTAATGGATGATTCCTTGCTGCCTGTCATTACAGTGAATGCGAACTTAAAGGATGTAATTGTAGAGATAAGCAGTAAAAGGCTTGGGGCGACAGCTGTGGTTGGACCTGATAAGCAGTTGCTGGGCATCATAACGGATGGAGACCTGAGAAGAATGCTTCAGCGTGACCCTGACCTGACACGGATAAAGGCGGTTGAAATCATGACCAGTCATCCGAAAACGATCGATGCCGGGGAGTATGCGGTAAAAGCACTGGGATTGATGAGGGATTTTAATATTACACAATTGGTAGTAATGGAAGGTAATTCGGTTGTCGGGTTTATCCATATTCATGATTTGATGAAGGAAGGAATTGTATAAATTATGGAGACAAGGGACAAATATGTAGTGATTTTGGCAGGAGGTATCGGAATTAAATTCTGGCCGTTTAGCAGGCACCACAAGCCCAAACAGTTTTTGGATTTACTTGGTACCGGCAAGTCTTTGCTTCAAATGACCTATGATAGGTTTAAAGATGCCTTCGAACCTTATCAGTTTATTGTGGTGACCAATAAAAGATACCTTTCCCTGGTAAAAGAACAATTACCACAAATACCTGAAAACCAGATACTCGTTGAGCCATTGCGAAGGAATACTGCAGCATCTATTGCACTGGCCAGCTATAAAATCAAAAAATTGAACCCAAATGCCATGGTGCTGATCAGTCCATCCGATCAGTTGATCTTTAATGAACAGGCTTTTTTTGAAGCCATAGATCTGGCTATAGAGGGCGCTTCCGAATCTGGAAACCTGGTTACTATCGGTATCAGGCCAAACAGGGCAGATACCAGCTATGGTTATATTCAGTATTTCCCCGATAATGGGAAGCAGGTTAAAAAAGTAAAAACCTTTACCGAAAAGCCTGACTTTTCCCTGGCCACCACTTTTTTGGAAAGTGGAGATTTCGTTTGGAATTCGGGGACTTTTATTTGGAAAAATGAAAGTATCATCAATGCTTTTGAAAAGTATTTACCGGAAATGGCTGAAGTTTTTGAGGAAGGTGAAATTTACTTTTGCACTGAAAAGGAGCACCTGTTTCTGAACAAGGCTTACAGCCTGATCAAAAATATTTCCATTGACCATGGCATTTTAGAGAGATCCGATGAGTTTTTTATGGTATTGGGTGATTTTGGCTGGTCAGACCTGGGTTCCTGGCAAAATCTGTATGACATTTCTGATAAGGACAATGAACAAAATAGTGTAAAAGGTAAAGCGCTATTGTACGATACGGAAAACTGTTTCATTCAACTTCCTCAGGACAAGCTGGTGGTCATTCAGGGTTTAAAAGATTACCTGATCAGCGATAGTGAAAATGTACTTTTAATTTGTAAACTTGGAGAGGAAAGTAAGTTTAGAGAATATGTTACAGATGCCAGAAAAATAGATGAAGGTTTTATCTGATACCCTTAGGCATCAGTTTTTTTTTCATGAGCGGCGACTGCGTTTCTTACGGATCCATATTTGTTCAACAAATCATGGGCTTCTTTTTCTCCCAACCCAGTCGCTTCCATGATCATCTTTGTGCCTCTATCAACCAGTTTTTTATTAGATAACTGCATGTCCACCATTTTATTTCCTTTGACCTTTCCGAGTTTGATCATGACACTGGTAGAGATCATGTTAAGACAAAGTTTTTGTGCAGTTCCTGATTTCATGCGCGTACTACCGGTTACGAATTCAGGCCCCACCACTACCTCAACCGGGAACCTCACTGCAGCTGCCAGGGGGCTATTGGTATTACAAGTAACACAACCTGTGAGCAAGCCTGCCGATTCAGCAGCCTTAACTCCTCCGATTACATATGGTGTAGTACCTGAAGCAGCAATTCCAATTACTGTATCTTGTGCGTTGAATCCAAATGATTGAATATCTTTCCAGGCCTGTTGTGGATCATCCTCCGCATTTTCTACTGCTTTTCGGATGGCTGTGTCCCCACCGGCAATAATGCCGATGACCATTTCATGAGAGACCCCGTAGGTAGGGGGACATTCCGAAGCATCCAAAATACCCAATCGCCCACTTGTGCCAGCACCTATGTAAAAGAGGCGGCCGCCTTTTTCCATTCTTGGTACGATCGCATCTATTAATGCCTCCAGCTGTGGTAAAGCTTTATTTACTGCCAATGGAACAGTTTGATCCTCTTTATTCATATTTGCCAGCAATTCACTTACTGACATTTTTTCCAGGTGATCGTAAAAAGAAGAACTTTCTGTGGTACTCATATTTTTTCTTGATGATAAAGGGTCAACCCGGCAATCGGGGTTTCGATGATGGTATTGATTTGAATTTGCAGGTCCTTTCCGGCTTTTCTCAGAATGTCATTATTATAGTATGCGATTGATCCTACAAAGTTCACAGGCTTGTTTTGATAGTTTTCATACCTCATTACATGCCTGTGAAAGAAATCCCTAAAGGCATTATAAATCAGGTTATAGCAATAAGGATTGGATTTGTGTTGTGAAATAAACTTACAAAAACCAGCCATGTACCGGTTGGGAAAGGGCTTTTTGTAAACGTTGTCCTGAATCTCGAATATCGTTAGGTTATAGACCTTGATAAACTCCTTGCGGATTTCTTCAGGCATGTCATCATAAATAAAATCCTGAAGAAAATGCTTTCCAATATATACTCCACCACCTTCATCACCCAATAAATAACCGGGGGAAGGCCTGCTTGAGACAATGTTTTCCCCATCGTAGTCACCGCTGTTGGATCCGGTACCCAGAATACAGGCTATGCCGGCCTGGTGTCCACAGGTAGCCCTGGCAGAAGCCATAAGGTCGTGATCAACATGTATTTCAGTGAGTGGAAATATACTATGGATGGCTTGTGCAACGGATGCTTTATTGGCCGCTGAGGTACAACCGGACCCATAAAAATAGATCTGGCTGACCTGAGATTTTAAAGCCAGCAAATGAGGGTTGTTTAAACCTGCAACCATGTCCTCTCTGGTTTGATAATAGGGGTTAAATCCGATGGTCCTGAACTGAGAGATGTTGTCATCTTTCCCGATTACCCGCCAATCGGTTTTGCTTGAACCACTGTCTGCAATTAGAATCATTTATTTCAGGTATCCTATAGGTTCAAATTTATCAAAAACATGGGCTGTATGGGGTGCACTTTTCAATTCTTCAGTAAGATCCTGCCCTGCCCAGTGCTCATAGTGCCTGCCGGATTTCCAAAGCCTTGAACTGGCGAGATCATAAACTTTTCCCTGGAAGGCTATCCAGATTTCAGGCTTATCCTGCCCGTTTCTCAAGGCCAACTGGGATTTTGAAATGGCAATCATATTTTACCATTAAACAACACGTGTATCATAAGGCCGACAATAAGCTGCATTCAATCAGTAGAGTTTTAGTTGGGAATTGACCCACCTTTCAGGAATCTCTCCTTGTTGCGCAGTAAGGTAATCCTGATAACTGCAAGGGATGATGGTGTCTCTTTTATATTTTTCAGTTTTATTTTTAGGGATTTCCATCCACCATTTACCGCTCAACTTGCTTTTATAAAAATGCAATATAGAAGGTTTTGAATCTAAAGATACAGTATATTTGATGTAATCACTGCTTTTGAAGGATAAACTGTCCTTCCTTTGGTAAAAACCCTCAATAAAGTACCAAATCATGGTCGCTATCACGGAGGCTGTTTTGGACCTGCCGTCGTCCAGTTTTCCATGGTACCCATAAATGCCCATTGAACTTAATTTTTCATTCATTCCGGCAAACCAGCAAATCTGGCAGGCTTCCTCCGCACTTAGCCCAAAAGGCTGGGCATCAATGGCCCCTGGGGCATCTGATGCGTGAATAGCGCATACATCAAAACTCAGCAAGTCCGCATTCCGGATTAGGGGTTCTGTTTCCTTGAAGCTATCCCTGAGTTGTCCCAACCTTACATGGTCAAAATAAAGTTTTTCAAGTGTAGTGACCAATTCCGGATCCGTTAAAAAACTCTGATAGGCCAGATGACAATAATTAAACATATAATTGGGCTTGTTTAAAATAATGTCCTGGGAGTGAAGCTCCATGGGCTTGCCCTTGTCCTCCATATCCATTTTAGCATCAACGGTAAGCAGGCTAACCAGTTTTTTCATTGGCTGATAGGAGCGGTATTGGCCCAGATCCAGGTCATGACTTCCTCCTACAAAAATAGGCAAAACTTCCATTTTCAACAATAACTCTCCGATTGAACTGATCAGCGATAGTGTTTCTTCTCTGCTTTGTCCAATTTTGATATTGCCCAGATCTGCTATGCAGTAGTTGTTCTGTCCTTTTTTTAGGGGATAGAGTTTACTTCTTATCTGGTTTGTAGTCAAAGAGGAGTTTTCCACCTGATCATTATCAGCACCGCGATACTCCTCGATTCCAACAAGAGCAATCTGAATCCCTTTTATTTCCGGAAAGGTTTCTCCATGGCAATGTATGTGATGAAAAAATGCATTGTGACCGTATTCTTTGTTTAAGATGGCTGGCTGAATGGGTTCGAAAAATGCCTCAAGATCCATTGATAATCTTTAAAATTGAAGATCAAATTTATTGAAAATACCTGCATTAAAAAAGTCCCGTTAGCAATTAACGGGACTCATTTTAAATTAACCTCCGAAATCGTCAAATCTTATGTTTTCATTGGGGACTCCCATATCGTCCAGCATTTTCAATACTGCAGAATTCATTAGTGGAGGACCGCAAAGGTAATATTCAATCTCATCCGGCTCCTCTATATCTTTCAGATAGTTGTCGTAGAGTACCTGATGAATGAATCCTACGTATCCATCCCCTTCCTTATCATCCAGAGATTTTTTGACTTTCCAGTTATCCTCGGGAAGCGGCTCAGAGAGACCGATGTGAAAATTAAAATTTGGAAATTCCTTTTCTATATCTCTGAAGTGTGGGGTGTAAAACAATTCCTTTTTAGACCTTCCTCCATACCAGTAAGAAACTTTACGATCGGTTTTTTCCGTATGAAATAGATGAAATAAATGCGATCTCAATGGTGCCATTCCTGCTCCACCACCAATATAAATCATTTCCCTCTGGGTAGGATTGATATGGAATTCACCATATGGTCCTGAAATGGTTACTTTATCACCCGGTTTGCGGGAGAAAACGTAAGAAGAACACACGCCCGGATTAACATCCATCCATTTGTTGTTGGCCCTGTCCCAGGGTGGGGTAGCAATCCTGATGGTTAGCATTACGATATTTCCTTCTGCAGGGTGATTGGCCATAGAATACGCCCTGAAAAGTTCTTCATCGTTTTTCATTACCAAGTCCCACAGACCAAATTTATCCCAGTCACTTTGGTAAACATCTTCAGGATGTTCCAGTTCAGGATGTGGTGTAATATCCATATCCTTGAAATTAACAACCACTTGAGGGACATCTATTTGTATGTATCCTCCCGGTTCAAAATCAAGTGTTTCACCTTCTGGAAGCTTTACCTTAAACTCCTTGATGAAGGTCGAAACATTGTAATTGGAGACCACTTCGCACTCCCATTTTTTGATACCGAATATCTCTTCAGGAATTCGGATTTTCATATCGTTTTTTACCTTCACCTGGCAGGAAAGTCTCACATTACTTTGCTTTTCTGCCCTGCTAAGGTGTCCTTCCTCCGTGGGTAAAACTTCACCACCACCTTCTTCAATGGTGCATTTGCACATGGCACATGTGCCACCTCCGCCACAGGCTGAAGGGAGAAATATTTTTTTGTTCCCTAACGTGGAAAGTAGTGTAGATCCCGCAGAGGCCACCAAAGGGTTCTTTTCGTCGCCGTTGATGATGATTTTCACGTCTCCGGAAGCCACCAATTTGGATTGTGCAAAAAGAAGTACAAATACCAGTAGCAAAATAATAAAGGTGAAAGCTACTATCGAAGTTATGATTACTGAACTCATTTAATAGAATTTTATTTTTATCAGTATAATAAACCGGTGAATGAATGACACAAATATATTTATTATTCAACAAATCCACCGCAATAAGGGAATATTTTAATCCGAATATCCTGGCTTATTAACCGCTTAATTGCGCAATAAGTTTAGCAAAGTGTACATTCTGTTTTTCAACTGACGTCGGTCGATGATAAAATCAAGAAATCCATGTTCCAAAACAAATTCGGAACTTTGAAATCCCTTTGGTAAATCCTTGCCAATGGTTTCCCTTATCACTCTTGGACCGGCAAATCCTATTAATGCTCCCGGTTCGGCAATATTAAAATCGCCAAGCATGGCGTAAGAGGCTGTTACCCCTCCAGTGGTAGGATCCGTCATCAATGAAATGTAGGGAATTCCCGCTTCGTCCAACAAAGCCAACTTGGCGGAAGTTTTCGCCATTTGCATCAAGCTAAACCCGGCCTCCATCATTCTGGCACCACCGGACTTGGAAATCATCAGGAAAGGGATTTTGTTTTTCAAGGCATAATCAATTGCCCGGGATATTTTTTCTCCTACCACTGATCCCATTGAACCGCCAATGAAGTTGAAATCCATACAGGTGATAATGAGGTCAAGACCATTGATTTTGCCAACTCCCGTCCGGGCAGCATCCTTTAGGTTTGTTTTGGCGATGGTATCTTTAATTCTGGTAGTATAGGGTTTGCTATCCACAAAATTTAGCGGATCACCCGAGGTCATGTCTTTGTCCAGTTCCTTGAATTGGTTGTCGTCAAAGAGTATCTCAAAATATTCTTTGGAACCAATTTTTACGTGATAGTCATCGTCTGGGCAGACATAAGAGTTGTTTTTCAATTCCCGGGTGTGGATGATATTCCCTTTTGGGGTCTTGTACCATAGTCCGTCAGGAGTGTCTTTTTTTTCCTCTGTGGAAGTTTTGATCCCGGCATCTTTCCTTTTAAACCAAGCCATAAAGTTTTGTTTAAATTAGCCCAAAAGTAATTTGGGAATTCAAATTTATGGGTATTATCCGTTAAATAAAACCAAAATCTGTATTCTCGCTCCGAATACAATTTTTCATCTCATTTTTTTTCTTCCTCACCGGACAATAAAACCCGGGATTTTGGCAGGGACCCTGGGTAATTCTGCTGGAGGTATTCCAACATTTTTTCTCTAACCAAACACCTGAGATCAAAGGCCGTAGGGCTGTCTCTGGCACTCATCAGGCAACGGATTTCTACTGTTTTTTCTGTGTAATCGGTTACCTGAAGTACCTGCACCTTTTTATCCCATAAGGAGCTGCCATCCAATATTTCTTTTAGCTTGACTTTTAAATCCTCCACCGGAATGGTATGGTCTACATACATGAATACTGTCCCCCAGATATCAGCAGTAGTCCTGGTCCAATTTTGGAATGGCTTTTCAATGAAATAGTTGATAGGTAGCACCAACCTTCTCTGATCCCATATCCTGACCACTACATAAGTCAGGTTGATCTCCTCAATTTTCCCCCATTCATCCTCTACCACCACTACATCATCAATTCTTATGGGTTGTGTGAAAGCAATTTGAAACCCTGCCAATAAATTGGCGATGGATTTTTGTGCAGCCAAACCAACAATGATACCTACAATACCTGCAGAAGTCAACAAGCCCGCACCTAGTTTGCGGGCTGATTCGAAATTCATCAATATGGCTGAAAAAGCAAGGATAACAACTATTATAATAAAAAGCTTTCTGACAAAGGCTACCTGAGTGAGCAATCGCCTTTCTCTTAAATTGTCCTCTTTGTTTGAATTGAAGTTCTCCAAAAAAGCATGCCTCAATACATTGGACAGCTCAATAAGTATCCAGGAAAAAGTGATGATGGCAAGGACTATAAAAAAAGGCTCCTTACCAAAGTGGCTTAAATCAGGTGGAGAGAAGAGAGGTTCGATAATGGGGAATACGGCAAAAAAGAGTCCCCATTTTAATGCGGTGGAAAATTTTCTCATGGCATTTTTTCCCTTTTCGGAGGTAGGTCTGTAAATCAGCCTGGCCAGTTTTGGAAATAACAACCAAAGAAAAATATGGCTGAACACCAACAATCCAAGTGCTATCCCAATAAAAACAAGGGTTTCTTTTTCCATGCTTTAAAATTTAATGATTTTGCTGTTAGATAGGTTGGATAATTTAATATGCCCTTCGCCAAACTGCGAAGCTTATGCCTAAACCTGATATTTTTTTAAATTAGGGTTTATTTCTGATGAAATCAATTTTCTCATTATCTTTAAACATTAACTTAAGACCAGATCATGCAACTCACCTATTTATTTGTTTTTTCAGCCATCATTCTGACCGGTGCTTATTTCATCTATGGTAAGTATGTTTTCAAAAAGTTTAAAATCAATAATGATAATCTCACCCCCTCACATCGGCTAAATGACGGGGTAGATTATGTGCCCAGTAAGCCGATTGTTGTGCTCGGACACCATTTTGCCTCCATCGCAGGTGCAGGTCCTATAGTTGGGCCAATCATTGCCATTACTTTTGGCTGGATACCAGCCGTTATATGGATTTTGATAGGGGGAATATTTTTTGGGGCAGTACATGACCTGGGAAGTATGGTGGCATCACTGAGAAATGATGGAAAATCCATAGGTGTTATCATTCAAAACAATATTGGTAAAAAGGGGAAAAGGTTGTTTATTTTATTCAGCTTTTCGACCCTGATCCTGATCATTGCCGTATTTGCGGATATTATTGCCAAAACCTTTATCAGCAACCCAGGTGTGGCTTCGGCTTCCATTTTGTTCATTGGGTTGGCTGTGGTGTTTGGGTTTGTTACCAAAGTCACGGGACATAGGAAAAGTGCATTTTTAATAGCCTCCATTATTGGTGTTGCGGTAATGTATTATTTTGTTTACCTGGGAATGCAAATTCCTTTCGTGTTGAACTATCAAACCTGGGTTTATATACTGTTGATTTATGCATTTATCGCTTCCGTTACCCCTGTGTCCATGTTGTTACAGCCCAGAGATTACCTGAATAGTTTTCTGTTGTACGGTTTGATTCTGGCAGCTATTGTAGGGGTCTTTGTGGCCAATCCTACCATAGTAATGGATACGGAAATTCATGTAACAGATGAAAACCTTGGCTATTTGTTTCCCGTGCTTTTTGTGACCATAGCATGTGGCGCCATAAGTGGATTTCATTCCCTGGTTGCCTCAGGCACTACTTCCAAGCAAATTGACAGGGAAGGGGATGCCAAAATAGTTGGGTTTGGTGGCATGTTGATAGAATCATTTTTGGCCATTATTTCAGTGGGAGCCGTGGTTGTCCTGAGCAGGACGGATTATTTGTCCAGATTGGGGGAGGAAGGCCCTGTTCCTCTTTTCGCCGATGGATTGGGGAATATCATTTCAGCCATGGGTGTGTCCGAGCCATTTGCCATAGGCTTTGTGGCATTAACCGTGTCTGCTTTTGCTTTGACAACACTGGATACCTGCACCAGACTGGCCAGGTTTACCCTTCAGGAATATTTTGAGGATGTGGAACAACCCATAGGAAAGAAATTATCCCAAAACAGGTATCTATCTACGAGTGTAGTGGTAGTGCTTTCTGTTTTATTATTGGGAAGTGGGGGGTTTACCACACTATGGCCCATATTTGGATCTGCCAATCAACTCCTGGCTGCACTGGCATTGTTGACCATTTCCGTTTGGTTGATCAAGAAAAAAATCAATCCCACCTTTGTTACTATCCCGATGTTTTTCATGTTTACTGTCACCCTTAGTTCCCTGGGTTTGTTTGCCTGGCAGAATTTTCAGAAAGATGCTTATGTCCTTTCTATTATTGCAACCATTCTTTTTGTGCTTTCCTTTGCTTTGATCATTTTGGCCAAGAAAAGTCTGACAAAAGATGTGGAAGTCAGGAAAATGGCCTAAAAAAATAGGTCCACCTTAACATTGATTCAATGTTAAGGTGGACTTTGTCAGTTTAAATGATCAAAAGAGATTGAATCCCAGGGAAAGTATAAGTTGGTTTTGTCTTTGGTCGGTAGGAACCTGGCCGAAATTATTGACAGAGTTTGTCAGCCCTCCTTCATATTTTAAATCCATCAAAAAATTTCCAATATCCAAACCTACTCCTGCCTGATATCCAAAGGTAAACTCCTCCTTAGGGGGAATGATTTTTTGCCTTGTCCCATTGTCAGCAGTCATGTCTCCATTGATCAAATAACTGGCTACAGGTCCCGCCTGAATCCTGAAGAGCCCACCTAACTTCATCCCGACCATTAGAGGGACATCTAATCGGTCAAAATTGACATCATAATTGAAGGTGTTGTTAGAGAATGATCCGCCAGTATTGGTGTACAAAACTTCGGGTTGTAAGAAAATAACAGGCAAATTGATCCTGGCAAAGGCACCTACGTGATAACCCATTTTAGAATCTTCACCCTTAAACCCATCCATTACCTTTACGTCACCTTGGGAGACGCCAAATTTTGGACCGATAGATAAAACCTGGGCATTTACTTGTCCAAAGCCCAAAAGAAATAAAATTACAAATAATTTTTTCATGTGCTGGAGTTTATAATGATAACGTGAAACATTTACTTTTTAAACAATTTTTAACTTAATATAGTATATTTTAATGTTGATTTTTAGTGGTCGCTTTACTTTTGGTCCGGGTACATTGGGGATAAATCATTTCTTTTTGAAAACCATGTACGGGTCTTAAGGGTTTTGCCGTTACAAAAGACAGGTTTAATTTTGCCAGATGAAATTTATACGAAATAAATTAATACTATTCGCTTTTTTGGCTCTCCTTTTTCAGGGATGTGAAGAACCAATTAGAGAGGACCCTTTTGTAGGAATAGGGGCCTCCAGGTGGGATGTGGGCAAATCTGCTAATTTTTTACTTTCTGACGACCGGTTTACTGCCTTGGAATTGGAAATTGTATATATGGAGGGCTTCAAACCAACCAGTTTTATGGTTAGCGAGATGAGGGATTTCCTTCAGGAGCTTACCTTGAAACCTGAAGGCATCCGGGTTACTGAAAGGGAGATACCAGCTGAAGGGGAGGAATTTTATACAACCGATAAAATTGCCGAATTGGAAAACCGCTACAGGGAGAGCTATAATGACGGCAATACAGTATCTGTGTTTTTATTGGTGGTAGATGGTTTTTTTATGCAAAATGAAGAGGAATACTTTACCATAGGGGCAGCATACAGGAATACCAGTATGGTCCTTTTCGGGAAAAGAATCGCCGAAAATTCAGGTGGATTCAGAAAACCGGGCAGAGGAAACCTGGAAGCTACCGTGGCACTGCATGAATTGGGACACCTTTTAGGTTTGGTAAACATAGGTACTGAAATGGTTACGCCCCATGAAGATACTGATCAAGATCGGGAGTTCCATTGTGACAATGCGGATTGTTTGATGTATTGGGCTGTAGAAACCAGTAACGTACTCAATTTTATGCAGAATTCCGTGCCCGAACTGGATGAGAATTGCAGGAATGACCTTCGGGCCAATGGGGGGAGATAAAATTCCCGCCCTATCAATCAGGGCGGGAAAATGATTAAAATTCATTGAAAACTGGCGTTTCTTTTTTGACGATTCTCCAGGCCAGACCTACATTCAACAAGTAATCTGCAAATGCAGCATCCCCATGGCGGTAATTGTCAGGGGTGCTAGCGGCTATATCCGTCACACTTCTGGTTCGGTTGCGGTGCAATGCTACCGGCACATTGACGTTGATGGTGAAGTTATTGATCATGTAACTGATACCTGGCTCGAAGGATATCACATACCCTGGCCTTCTAAAGCCTTCATTTCCTCCGATTAAGTCTCTTACAGGAATGCCCTCAACCCTTCCTCCAAGGGAAAGACCCAGGCCGTGTACAAACAGGGATTTGAAAACCCCTGCTCTTAAAGCGAACTGGTCAGGTACTGCCATTATGGACTCGTTGGATAAGATTGGACTTAATGTTTCACGAAAAGTCCTGGTCCCATTGGTTTCTCTGGGGTTGATCAGGTAAAAACCATCGTAAAAAAAGACAAATTCCTTTCCCAGGAAACGCAATCCCTGCATATCGACGATTAGCCCGACTCCCCCATCCCCGGGCTGTATGGACTGATCCACGGGCCGTCTTTCAGGCGCTCCTTCCGGACCGACATTGAAGAAAGTGCTACGGGCGTCATAATTCCCAGTGGGGAGTTTTAGGTTGAGTCCAAATGCCATATTGCCATTTTTGGCCCTATCTCCCTTAAATAGCCAGTACCCCAACCCCAATCTCATGTCTGCTATTCCCTGAGAATAACTAACGTGTCTTTCAGTCCGGCCATGCTCGTACAGAGAGCTCCTTTCATTGTAAACAAATGGAAGTGAAATCGCACCATATAATTGGTTATTGAAGGCATAGCTGATATTAAAATCCACGGCATGTGACCAGTTGATTACCTCTGTATGATTGGCTACCCTGTCAGGTTCTTCGTGTGTGCCCTTAAAATGCCGGAAAGACCTGAAATACCGGTAGTTGGTGACAAAATTCCAGTCACCCTTTTGAAGGAGCTCCCCTTGATTCAGGGCATTTCCCACTCCAGAAAATTGCCTTATGGCTACACATCCCTGGGCCTTGATGTGGTTTTCCATTATTATACTTGCTAGCAATACAAGTAATAAACTTTTAATGTATATATTTTTCATTGGTCGGGTATTTTCTTGATTGTTTTTGATTGGTTATTTGGCTTTCCTCTTTTTTTATCCATCACCTACGGGGCCACTGCAAGCTTGATTTGAAAAGAAATTCTCCTTAATCTAACAGGTGTAATTCGTATAGAGATTTCCTCAAAAAGCAGAAAATTCATTTTTTCCGCAAATTATCAAACCCTTTCAGGAACCAGTTTCCATGTCTGAAATTGTTTCAGGTGGAATGATGCAATGCTTTCCACCACGAGAATTGGGGTGGTTCTAAAATTGCATTCCTGATTATTGCAGGATTGTTGACCTTTGGCTTTTTGTTGTTTATGGAAACAAGAGGAGGGAAACCACGAATTGTTTTTAAGGATAAATTCGAACAGGTTTCCCTGGTGTTTTAAACAAATCTGGGAGGTGGACTTGGAAAGGGTATCAGGGTTTCCATCCAAAAACAGGTAAAAAAACTATTCCAATTCATCCTGTTGACTGATGGTTTTGAAAAGACAAATTGAAAAAGTGGTTTAATGTAATCTTTTAAGGAAGTTTGTGAAATGACCTGGTCATTTTGGGAGTCCGAACCGTTTTCAGGTATGATTGTAAGGATCCATTGCTTGGTATTGATTTCCAATTTGATTTTGGCCATATCGGGAACGTAGACCAACTCAAAGGTGTCATCTTTAAAACGTTTTTGTATGGCCCTATAGGCTTTACCGTCTTTGGTAAAGGGAATATTTGTCAGCTGAAAACCTTCCTCATCAAAGGAATAGGGGAGTTTCATGGGGATTTTCATGACCTTCTTATTGGAGAAGTCTTCCTGATATACCCTTTCAGACCAATCCTTTTCTATCTTGTATTGGTATACTTTGTGAAATACATGGTACCCAAAATGATAGACTATGAAACAAAATAACAGCGATATGGCAATAAAAGGCCTCATTTCTCAGAATATGGCCTAAATGTATAAAAATTCCCCGAAAGGAAATTCAGGAGGGATAAATATATTTTTTTATTTCTTGAGACGGTTAGTCCTTAACTTCTTCATAGTCAATATAATCTCCTCCAGAAATATTTCCGGAAGTGCCTTTTTTGCCTTTTCCAGGTACAAAATCAACATTTACATTTCCACCTTTGGGTTTATTTTTTTTTCTGGCCTCTTCCCTTTGGGCTTCCTGAACCTGATCGGCAAACTTCTTCAGTTTGCTATTCAAAAAGTACCGCAGCAAACTTGAAAAGATCCACCCCAAAGCAATAAAGAAGATTATTATTTTTAAAATCATGATGACCAATTTTGAAAATGCACGAAATCCGACCAATAGTTAAACATTAACCTATTTTTTTAACGGATAATTCCTTTTTTCCATTCAATATTAAGGGAAAAATTATATAAAAACCAATCTGTAACCTGCAAAACAAAAAGGTAAAAAATAGCCCGGCCCTGTTTAAAAGGGCCGGGAATTGGGAATAAATCCAGGTTTACCTACTAAGGTAAAGATTTCTTTCAGCAAAGATTTTAAGAAAATAATCGTCCATTAAGTCATCAATGAAGTAAATAGCTTCTCCTGTAGATTTCATTTCAGGTCCCAATTCTTTATTGACATTGGGAAATTTGTGAAAAGAAAATACAGGTTCTTTAATGGCATAACCTTTTTTGACTGGCGCAAAATTGAAGTCTGTTACTTTCTTTTCTCCAAGCATCACTTTGGTGGCAAAATTGACATAGGGCTCCTGATAGGCTTTACAGATAAAAGGCACAGTTCTGGAAGCTCTTGGGTTGGCTTCGATGATATAGACCTTATCGTTTTTGATGGCAAACTGTATGTTGATCAGTCCCTTGGTTTGCAGTGCAAGGGCGATTTTTTCAGTGTATGTCTCTATTTGGCGGATGACAAGGTCCCCCAGATTGTAAGGAGGTAGTACTGCATAGGAATCTCCTGAATGGATGCCTGCGGGCTCTATGTGTTGCATGATCCCGATGATATAAACATGTTCTCCATCACAGATGGCATCCGCTTCAGCTTCTATGGCTCCTTCCAGAAAGTGATCCAGTAGAATTTCGTTGTTGGGAATGTCCCGAAGTACATCTACCACATGTTGTTCCAGTTCCTTCTCGTTGATTACGATTTTCATTCCCTGCCCGCCAAGTACATAGGAAGGTCTGACGAGAAGGGGAAAGCCTATGGTCTTACAGAGCTCCAGTGCCTCATCTGTACTGTGTATGGTGCCAAATTCGGGATAGGGGATATCATTTTCTTTGAGTAAGTTGGAAAATCTACCCCTGTCTTCAGCCAGGTCCAGCGCCTTGAAGCTGGTTCCCAAAATAGGTATATTGTACTTATCCAGTTTTTCGGCCAGTTTAAGTGCCGTTTGTCCCCCCAACTGCACAATTACCCCGATGGGATTTTCGTGTAAGATTATTTCATAAATGTGCTCCCAAAAGACGGGTTCAAAATAAAGTTTATCCGCAACGTCAAAATCTGTAGAAACCGTCTCGGGATTACAATTGATCATGATTGTCTCATATCCACATTCCTTCGCAGCCAATACTCCATGTACACAGGAATAATCAAATTCAATACCCTGACCTACACGGTTTGGACCAGAGCCTAAAACCACTACTTTTTTCCTGTCAGAAACCGGAGATTCATTTTCATCTCCAAAGCTGGAATAGAAGTAGGGGGTTTTGGCCTCAAATTCGGCGGCACAGGTATCCACTAATTTGAATACCCTTTTAATTCCCATTTCATCTCTTCTCTTGTAAAACACCTCGCTTTCAAGGCATCCCAACAGATGGGCAATTTGCCGATCGGCATAGCCCTTGTGTTTGGCCTTTTTCATCAGATCAAAACTGATGCTTTGAAGTGTTTCTTTTGCCAGGGTAATGTCCAAATGGACCAATTCTTCAATTTGCTTGAGGAACCATTTATCAATTTTGGTCAGGTCTTGTATGGTCCGGAATGAAATCCCCAATTTGAAGGCATCGTAAATATGAAACAACCTGTTCCAACTGGGGTTGGCCAGACTGTACAATATTTCATCCTGATTTTTGAGCTCTTTGCCATCTGCTCCAAGTCCATTCCTCTTAATTTCAAGAGATTGACAGGCCTTTTGCAGGGCTTCCTGAAAATTCCTACCAATTCCCATGACTTCTCCAACAGCTTTCATGGAAAGTCCGAGCTTCCGGTTAGAACCTTTAAATTTATCAAAATTCCATCTTGGGATTTTGACGATTACATAATCTATGGCAGGCTCAAAATAGGCAGAGGTGTTGCCTGTGATACTATTTTTCAGCTCGTCCAGGTTATAACCTACAGCTAGCTTGGCTGCAACCTTAGCAATCGGGTATCCTGTTGCCTTAGAAGCCAAAGCAGAAGATCGGGATACCCTTGGGTTGATCTCTACTCCAATAATGGTTTGATTATCGGGGCTTACCGCAAATTGCACATTACATCCACCAGCAAAATTCCCTATGCCATTCATCATGCGGATGGCCATGTTTCTCATTTTCTGATAAACCGTATCGGGAAGCGTCATTGCAGGGGCAACTGTAATGGAGTCTCCTGTATGTACCCCCATTGGGTCAAAGTTCTCAATGGAACAGATGACGACCATATTGCCAATATTGTCACGCAAAACCTCAAGCTCATATTCCTTCCAGCCCAAAATGCTTTGTTCTACAAGTACCTCATGGGTGGGGGAGGCCTTTAATCCTGCACTCAGCGCCTCCTCGAAACTATCCGGACCGTCTACAAAACCTCCGCCGGTTCCTCCCAAAGTATAGGAAGGTCGAATTACGAGCGGAAACCCAATTTCCTGTGCGATCTCTTTACCTTGCAAAAATGAAGTAGCCGTTCTCCCAATACAGACATTGATATCGAGTTTACCCAATAGGGCTTTAAATTTTTCCCGGTTTTCTGCAGTGTCAATGGCATCTATGTCCACACCAATCATTCTGGTGTTGAATCTTTCCCAAATACCTGCTTTGTCACAATCAATGGCCAGGTTTAGAGCGGTCTGACCTCCCATAGTAGGTAGCACACAGTCTATGTCCGGATGCTCCTTTAAAATTTGTACAATGGATTTTTTTTCAAGTGGCAACAGATAAACATTGTCTGCTGTTACCGGATCGGTCATGATGGTGGCAGGATTTGAATTGATCAGGGTTACTATTATGCCTTCCTCCCTTAGGGATCTGGCAGCTTGTGATCCTGCATAGTCAAATTCACAGGCCTGTCCGATGATTATTGGGCCGCTTCCGATGATAAGAACATGTTTGATGCTACTGTCTTTTGGCATGCTGAGGTTTTTTCAAGTGGTTTACATTTGGCTAAATTGGTGCAAAATTAAACAAATTTCTTAAAGATGCACGGGAAAGTCTGATTTAACCTGCTCTTCAATGTAGGTTGGGGGGAGGAAAGCACCATATAGGACCCTGGGACTGGGTTTTGAGTTTGAAAAATGGCTTGAGTGACCTAGTGCCGTCGAGCGTTAGATAACGTGCGTCAAAGAGACGGGGTGTACTATTTCACTTTATTTTGCTACATTTATTTTGAAAACAATAAAAACTATGAGTAAAAGCACGGAAGCCAGGTTTAAAAAAACCCTTGAAGACTTTGATGCCATTAATAGAGAGGACCCCCATCAGGAATTGGTAAATGGGCAATCTTTTCCCAAAGAATTGATATATGGTATCCGGATGTCTGAAATGCTGATGGAAACCTACCCGGATTCGGATGAACTACTTCGCCTGGCTGCCAGATGCCAGCATATCAAGCGATGGGCTATTCCCAGGGAGGATTACCCCATGGACAGAAAAGGATACCTGCTCTGGAGAACCAAGCTCAAGCAGTTCCATGGAGAAATGGCCGGGAAAATCATGGAGCAAAATGGTTATACTGAAGAGGATATAAAAAAAGTAGATGACTTGTTAAACAAAAGAAGATTAAAAACCGACCCCGGAACACAGGCCTTGGAGGATGTGATTTGCCTGGTTTTTTTGAAGTATTATTTTAAGGAGTTTATCCATAAACATGAGCATGAGGAACCAAAGCTTGTGGGAATACTCCAAAAAACCTGGAACAAAATGTCCGTTAAAGGGAAAGAAAAGGCTTTATCCATGCCGCATTCTCCGGAAGCAAAAGAATTACTGAACAAAGCACTAAGCTAAATTGCATCTCAGGACATCAGGGAAAGGCATACGTTAACATCTTTCTTAATGGCAGATAGAATGGTTGATTTTGATGCGCTGGGCTTGCTGTTACCATGTTCTGCACCTCCCAGGTCGTATTCTACATGAAGGATTTTGGGAAGCTTTCCCTTGAAACCCGGATGGTCTTTAAGTAAGTTAAAATTGACATGCCCTTCACCCATGGGTACATTTACAGGCTTATCCCCTTTTCCTTCCGGATTTCCCCAGACAAAATCTTTCAGATCGAAACTTCGGATTTTATCAGCAATCAGCCGGTAGGCGTTTTCATGAGACTGATATCCTTCAACGGTAGCGTGTCGCAAGTCAAATTGAATACCAATATGCTCGGGCTGAATACCATCCAACAGGTGGTGGATTTCCCACACAGAACCCCCCACTCTTTTGCCGGCATGGTTTTGGTAATGACCATTAACGCCATGTTTTTCATGTAAATCAGCCAATTTTCGCATGGAAACATTCAAGGTCTTCAGTTCTTCGAGGATGTCTTTTGAAGTGAAGGAAAGGTATCCCATTCTATAATCCCGGATCCCTTCCCCTGCCAGCATCCTCAAAAACTCATCCATTTCATTCATTTGGTAGACATTCATGTCTGTGGTAAGGACTGGCCTGCTGAGTTTAAGGTTTTCACTGGCACTGACTATACCAGGTAACTTGCTCTTGATTTCATCTTTATCGAAAAAACCATTTTTTCGCACCGGCAGGTCAATCCCATCAAAACCCAAGGATTTTACAGTATCCGGGATTTCGCCAAGCGGCAGCCATTGAAGGACTTTTGTAAAAAGATAAAGCGGGCCTGAAGTGTCAGCTTTTTTATTTAATAATGAAAACTGGTTGGAAGCAAGGATCTCTGGGCTTACAAACCCTGCTGCTGCTACAGACAATATTTTTTTAAATGAGGATCTTCGGTTCATATTGGGCTAGATTGAAATTTGTTTGCTCTTAAGATCAAGTTAAGGTTTTAAGGGATTTACTCCAACATTTTCGAAAAATCTTACTTACGGGGATTCTAAATTAAATATCATTTCGATCGCTGAATCCCGGGTCATGCCACCAGGATTAAGTCCGGGCTCCCCCTCGGGAACAGGCCGGGATAAACCTTCAAAATGCTTTTTCCAAACAGGAAATACCTGACCTGTTTCTGGATCATTAAAGGTCATGGGCGGGGTTTGGAATATCCCTTTTCCCCTATTGGCTTTTTTAAAGGCCAAATGAATCAGTTCCGAACAATAATACGCATCATTTTCCATGTCAAAGGCCATGTCATAAGGTTTGCCTATCAATGATTTGGCATGCTTTAGGGCTAGAGGGATTAATTTTCTGTTGGGGCTTTTTAACCTGCCCACGTGCACGCTTGGATTTCCTGATGGTGTTGTGTGACGGAATAAAAAGGTGTCCAGGGGAGTGAGGCTTACTCCCTCCCGGATGGCCTCGATTACCATCCATTGACCTTTTTCTTTTAAAAGTAGCCCATTGTGAGAAAAATGCCGGCCCTCATAGGCAGTGGTGACTTTTCTGATGGCAGTACAAAAATCTCCGCAATCCCCATTTTGGAATAAGATATCTCCTTCTTTCCATTCAATATCCACGGAATTTTCCTCACAGCCAAGGACCAAACAACAACAGATCAAAAAGATGGGCATGGTGAAATTTTTTGTCATCACACCAAAATAAAGAACAACAAGGCCACTGCAAGGACCAAAACCATTTTTTTAGCCTTTTCTTTTTGTATTTCACCTATGTTCCGTCTCCTTAATACAAGTACAGATAAACTTAGTCCAAACAATTGTAAAGCCAGACCAAGGCCAGTAAAAAGGTTGTTATAAGCGATTACATTCCATTGCATGGCAATTACAACCAACGGGATCATGCAACAGACTATACCGGCTAACCCAAAAAGAAAGGATTTTTGAAGCAGGCTATCTACGTTCATTTCTTTCCAGTTCATTGGATTTTTCTTTTTCGGTTTTCAAAATATTGAGATAGTTCCTCCGTGGTTTTTGTGTTCAGTGTCATGGTTTTTGTAAGGCCTCCTTTTCTTCCTGTGATCACCCCATATTTCATATCGGCAACCCCTTTTTTCTCATGTGCATCTGGGTTTATAGACAGCATTACACCCTTTTCCATGGCATACCTCACCCAACGCCAGTCCAGGTCCAGTCGCCAGGGGTTGGCATTGATTTCAATCACTACTTCGTGTTCGGCACAGGCATCAATCACAGCCCGATGATCAATGGGATAACCTTCCCGGCGCAGCAATAGCCTCCCGGTGGGGTGTCCCAGGATGGTCGTATATGGGTTTTGAATGGCCTTTACCAGTCTGGCAGTGGCTTTTTTTATATCCATATTCAGGCCCGAGTGGATGGAAGCTACAATATAGTCGAAGGAAGCCAGTACCTCAGGAGAATAATCCAGGTTCCCATCGATAAGAATATCGCTTTCTATACCCTTGAAAATGCGAAAGGGGGCAAGGGATTCATTTATGGCATCAATCTCCTTATGTTGCTGTAAAATTCTATCCTCATCCAGACCGTTTGCATAGAATGCAGATTTGCTGTGGTCTGCAATTCCCAGATACCCATAACCCGCTTCCTTGCAGTATTCAGCCATTTCCTTCAAGCTATGCCTGCCATCACTGTAGGTAGAATGATTATGAAGGGGGCCTGTAAGGTCATTTTCGGTCAATAATTCACCAATAGAATGAGACTTTATCCAATCAAGCTCCCCATTTCCTTCCCGCAAGGAAGGGGGGATATACGAAAAACCCGCCTTTTCATAGGCATCCTCCTCGGTAGTATAGCTTGACTGGTAAAAATGTTGCCCAAGGGAATGACCATCCTCCAAAGGAGTCAGCAAATGGTCCGGACTGGAAGTCTTAAGCAATTTTTGCCGCAGGAAGTTTGCCTTTTCGGTCAAAAAAATGGTCACAGGTATGTTTCCTTCCTTCCAATGGCCATGCCACCTGTAGGGGCTTGACAAGAGGGGCTCCTCCACCAATCCATCAAAGGCAGCGATTTTTTTTAATGCAGATTCCATCTGATCCGTTCCAATCAGGAATGAAATACCATCCACGATTTCTGACATCCTTCCATAGGGGCCGACTGCCGCAACCCATACCTTATCCGCAATCTTTTCCATTAATTTTTGCAGGTCCTCAGCAATGGCCTCTATATCCGCATATAACCATTTGCCCTTATTGGAAGCCTTATATTCCAATGCCTGAATGATGCTTTCCTGCGTTTTTTCGCCAAAACCTTTGATTTTTGCCACCTGTCCTGACTGGCAGGCTTCCATGAGTTCATGGGTGGAGGTGATTTCCAGCTCTCTCCAAAGTATTTTAATTTTTTTCGGGCCCAGTCCCTTGATTTCCATTATTTCAAGGATGCCATCTGGAGTTTCTTTCAGGAGTTTTTCTAATTGAGGATGGGTGCCGGATTGCCGGATGCTCTCAATGGTTTCTGCAAGGCTTTTTCCGATCCCGGGAAATTCCTGAAGTTGGTTCGTGTCAAGGTCAGCTAAAGGTTTACCTTCTCTCTCGATACTGTTGATGGCCGATTGGTAGCCCCTTATTTTAAAAGCATTTTCTTCATGCAACTCCATGAGCTGCATGGTCTGTTTTAAAACACTTACAATTTTTTTGTTATCCAAGGTAGGTTACGATCTTGTGAATACACGACAAATGTCCATAATATTTGTTTTAAAATAAAATCATTCGCCTTATCTTATGGAGGCAATGAGCAACCTGAGAATAATCCCCGGAAAAGATAAAATAGGTAAAGATTGGTATTCAATTGTTAAAAATAAAGAAAGAGGTCAGGCTGGAAAGAGGAATGCCGGGGAGAATTTACTTAATCATATGAATTTAGCCACTTGGAATATTGTTTGTGCTGATAAGATGGGGAATAACGGCTCAAAATCGTCGAAAATTTTCCGGTCTTCCTTTTCAGGTCAGGATGGAATTAATGGACAGTTGTGGAAAATACCAATTACAGGTTTCGGCATTCCTGTTGGTCGATTATTTTCCCCTAAATTATTCACGGGTTATTTCCTGGTAATGGGAAATAGTCTGTTGAGGCATTGCTGGCCTTTCCCTATAATCGGTATAAAAAAAATCATTAAAACGCTCCAGATATGATTAACAAAACCTTGGTATTGTCTTTGGCCTTATTCTTCTTTTTTGTTGCTGCATTCAGTCAGGTTCAATTTACCCAAAGAATGGAGGTTGAAACCAATTGGTCAGCGGACGATTTCTTTGTGCTGCCCAGGGAGCAGGGAATGGTAGCATTTAGGATGAAGTCTGAAACTGCTTATGGTACGAAAAATATTTTTGAATACCTGACATCTGATTTCCAGCTAGAAGGTGATTCTGCCAGGGAAATTGAGTTGGAGGATTTTTATGAATTGTTAGGTTTTGATTTGGATGAGGATTTTCTATATGTTTTGTTCAATAAGGGTTCCCAGTATAATCCTGAAAAAGCCATTTTTGAAATTAATCTAAAAAACCATGCTGTGAATAAAATGTTGCTCACCAGTATTTTGGAAATGGAGCTTCAGGATTTTTTGGTATTCAATAAAAAAGCTGTTTTCATGGGTAAGTATGATTTCAGGCCGGTGATACAGATTTTGGATATTCCCAGTAAGGAGGTGGTCACAGTTCCGGGTCTTTTTGAAAAGGATGCTAAAATTTTACAGATGAGAAAAGACCCTGACCTCAACGTTTTTGATGTAGTAGTGAGCAGACGGGATTTTTACAAGAAAAAAATTGTATCCATTCTAACTTTCGACACCAATGGCAACAAATTGAGAGAAGTCAAAATAGATGATCTTAAAGATCCTTCGATGGAAATAGTTGAAGGGTTACTGACATCTTCCTATAACTACAAGCAGGCCCTTATTGGCCCATATGGCCTAAGAAAGAAGGAAGCTTATCAGGGATTGTATTTTTCCAAAATCAATCAGTTTGGGGAGTATGAAAACAAGTTTTATTCTGTTTCTGATTTTGAAAATTTTTATAATTATTTACCAGAAAAGACCAGGGAAAGGAGGTTGAGAAAAGTTGAAAGAAGACTTAACCGGGGAAAAAATATTCCCATCAGTAATGTAGTGGTGACCAGGGAAATCAATGCTTCAAATGGGTATTATTTGATTTACAACGATCATTTTATTTCTTCAACTTCCCGGTATGTACCCAGGGATGGCATGTATGCCAGTAACTTTTATCGTTTAAACCCCATGATGGGTGGCTACGGAGGCATGTACAACCCATTGTGGATGGATCCCAGGTTCAGAAGCAACCAGGTAACCAATCAGTACAAATATTTGGCAGCGCAATTTATTTTATTGGATGAGGATGGAAACATCATTTGGGACAATTCCCTAAACCTGGACAATGCCAGCAAAAATCAGCCGGTTAAGTTTGGTGAAATGAGTTTTAGTGGGGATAACCTCTTTTACATGTATTTGGATGAAACGGAAATTCTCCTCAGCCAAATAAAAAGAGGGGAAGTCGTCATGGAGAACGAACCCTTTGAAATAGAACTCATCAATGAGAATGAAAGGATTGCTGACACCAGAGAAGACAGTCTTCAACTGCTTTGGTGGTATGACAACTATTATTTATTGAGCGGAAAGCAGCGGATCCGCTATCAGGACAAGGATGGAAAAGCAACAAGCAGGGAGGTAAATTTTTTCACTAAAATAAAAGTCGATGATTTCATTTAGGTCGGTTTTGCCCAAACAAATTATTTATATATTTGCCCCAAAGTTAAATCATGCAAAAAAGACTTGTTCTTGATCAGACCCAGATATCCATTATCATCAGCAGGTTTTGTCACCAATTGATCGAAAACCACGATGATTTTGATAATACGGTGCTTTTAGGTCTTCAGCCCAGAGGAGCCATGGTGTTGGACAGGATCGTTCAGCGCATGCGGGAAATCCGCCAGTTGAACCTGAAATATGGATATTTGGATGCTACTTTCCACAGGGATGATTTCCGGCGCCGGGACCTTCCCCTAAAGGCCAACGAGACCAGAATAGATTTTTTAATTGAAAACAAGAAAGTGATTTTGGTAGATGATGTATTGTATAAAGGAAGATCCGTTAGGGCAGCAATGGATGCCATGATTGCATACGGCAGGCCATTAAAGGTAGAGTTAATGGTATTGATTGATAGAAAATATACCAGGGATTTTCCGATCAGGCCTAATTACTATGGGAGGCAGGTCAATACCCTTGAAAGCCAATATGTAAGTGTAGAATGGCAGTCTCAGGGTTTTCCTGAAGATGCCATATGGATCACTGAAAAAGAAAGTAAATAATACCCATGCAGCAGCTCAGCACCAGACATTTATTAGGGATCAAAGGACTCACCGAAACAGACATCCAACTAATTTTTGAAACGGCAGATAATTTTAAAGAGGTTTTAAATCGCCCGATAAAAAAGGTGCCTTCCCTGAGAGACATTACCATTGCCAATGTTTTTTTTGAGAATTCCACGCGGACAAAATTGTCCTTCGAGTTGGCTGAAAAAAGACTCTCTGCAGATGTGGTGAATTTTGCTTCTGGCAGCAGTTCTGTAAAGAAGGGAGAAACCCTGATCGATACCGTGAATAATATATTGGCCATGAAAGTGGATATGGTAGTCATGAGGCATTCAAGCCCCGGGGCACCTCATTTTTTATCCAGACATATCCGGGCCAATATTATCAATGCGGGTGATGGAACACACGAACATCCCACCCAGGCCTTGCTGGATGCTTTTTCCATTCGGGAGAAATTAGGGGAGGTCGCAGGAAAAAAAGTAGCCATTATTGGTGACATTCTTCATTCAAGGGTGGCACTTTCCAATATTTTTTGCCTTCAGAAATTAGGGGCAGAGGTAATGGTTTGCGGGCCAGTGACCCTCATGCCCAGGCATATCGGCGATCTGGGGGTGAAAGTTGAGCAGGATGTATTTAAGGCACTGCAGTGGTGTGATGTGGCGAATGTTCTCCGCATTCAATTAGAAAGACAACAAATAAAATATTTCCCCTCTCTGAGGGAGTACTCGCTTTATTTTGGAATAAATAAAAAGCTATTGAACCAGCTGGATAAAGAAATTGTCATCATGCACCCCGGCCCCATCAATAGAGGAGTGGAACTTAATTCGGATGTGGCAGATTCGGATAATGCAATCATTTTACAGCAAGTAGAAAATGGGGTTGCGATAAGGATGGCAGTTCTTTACCTTTTGGCCGGTGTTAAATGAACTATGATTAATCGTGCATTGGGCAAATGACAAGCCGGGGGATGAATGTCAATCAGGAGAGATTCCCCGCCCACCGTCATGACATTTGGTAGGGGAAAGGTTATTACCGCCTTAATAAGATTATTGACAGATAATAAAGATGAAATAGTAATGGGTTGGTTATCAGCTATACATCTTTAGGAAATAGGGTTTCCTTCGATGTTTATCCTATTTTTTGTTAAATTGCTTTAAAAAGAACAGATGATATATAATTCCATTATTGATACGATTGGTAATACACCATTGGTACGGCTCAACAAATTGAACAAAGGGATCGCCGGTGATGTATTGGTAAAAGTTGAATATTTCAACCCGGGAAATTCAATGAAAGACCGGATGGCTATTAAGATGGTAGAGGATGCTGAAAAAGCTGGTGTTTTGAAACCCGGTGGAACAATCATTGAAGGCACCAGCGGAAATACAGGAATGGGTCTGGCATTGGCAGGGATTGCAAAAGGATACAAGTGTATCTTTACCATGGCGGACAAGCAGTCCAAAGAAAAGATTGATATTTTGAAAGCTGTGGGAGCGGAGGTGATCGTTTGTCCAACGAATGTTTCACCAGATGATCCCCGGTCCTATTATGCGGTAGCAAGGAAACTTAATAAGGATATTCCCAACTCATTTTACCCCAATCAATACGATAACCTTTCCAACTGGAAGGCGCATTATGAAACCACCGGGCCTGAAATCTGGAGGGATACAGCCGGAACGGTGACCCATTTTGTTGCGGGAGTAGGTACTGGTGGATCCATGTCAGGCACTGCAAAATACCTCAAAGAACAGTTTGACGGACTTGTGTCAGTGGGCGTAGACACCTATGGTTCTGTATTTAAGAAATACAAGGAGACAGGAGAATTTGATGAAAATGAAATTTATCCTTATCTGACCGAAGGTATTGGCGAAGATATTTTACCAAAGAACGTAGATTTTTCTGTCATAGATCATTTCATCAAGGTAACAGACAAAGATGCAGCGGTAATGACCCGTCGGCTATCCAGAGAGGAAGGGTTATTTGTCGGCTGGTCCTGCGGTTCCGCCGTTCATGGAGCTTTGGAATACGCCAAAGAAAATCTGAAGAAAGGGGATGTAATGGTGATATTGCTGCCCGATCATGGTACCAGGTATCTCGGTAAAGTCTATAATGATGAGTGGATGAGAAATCATGGATTTATGGAAAATAAAACCTATCGTTCTGCAAGGGATATTGTAAATGCCAGAAACGAGGCGTATCAGCTTGTAGTAGTTCGAAAAATGGATAAAGTCAGGGATGCGATAGCCATAATGAATGAAAAAAGTGTTTCCCAGATTCCTGTAATGGAGGATGGTCAGGTGGTAGGTTGCCTAACGGATAATAAATTACTTTTAAAAATAATTGAAAATCCCGAAATCAAAGATTCCACAGTGGATCAGGTGATGGAAGACTCTATGCATTTTGTTGCGCTGGACAGTACGCTTGATGTACTCTCCTCTATGGTGGAAAAGGAAAAAGCCGTTTTGGTCAGGGACGAGGGGCATCGGGTACATATAATTACCAAACACGACATCTTAGAAGCTATTACCAGGTAATTTTGGTTTATTAGTAAATCGCACAATGGATAAAAAACACCTGGATCTTTTAACGGACGGAAATTACGAATTTGACATCAAAGAAGCTTTTTCCAAAGGTTGGGAAACGTTCCAAATGGTAAGCATTTATTCGGTTTCATTCACCTTGCTTATTCTATCGATTCAGTTTTTATTTATGCTTTATGCTCCGGATTTTTTGTTTGTATTTTCTTTTTTCCTGGCAGGGCCACTATTTGCCGGATTTTATTTAGTGGCCAACAAGGTTAGCCTTCATGAGCCTGTAAAATACCCGGATTTTTTCAAAGGTTTCGGTTATTATATACCTGTAGTTTTGGTATGGGTTGTAGGGCAGTTTATTACAGTTCTGGGCATTTTTGCCTTGATTTTGCCAGGAATATACCTTTTGGTAGCTTTTATGTTTGGGGTTTTAATAAGTATTTTCTTTGGCTTGGATTTTTGGGAATCCCTGGGGTACAGCCGGAAAATCATCCACAAACAATGGTTGAAATTTTTCACCTTTGGACTTTTTCTGGCATTGATCAATATTGCCGGGGCATTAATTTTTGGCATAGGTTTGGTTGTCTCAGTTCCTGTCACCTATTATGCAGTTTATCATGTCTTTGAATCCCTTACTCATCAGGTATCTTTGGAAAATGATTGAAATTTTCCAGATATTATTTTGAAGTTAAGGCTTTCATAGTATCATTGCGGAAATTAGGGGGCGATAAATCTACTTCATCTACAGCATGTTAAATGTAAAAACCTGTAAATTATGGTTACATTTATGGCCTTAAGTTCGACCAAGGGTGTCAGAAACTTTGTAACATACCGGTATTTATGAGATTCAATGCGAGAATAAAAGTAATCCTGGGTTTTTTTCTGGCCATATGCCTGATTGTGGGAGCCGGGGTCATTACTTATAACAGTGTAAATCAATTACTCGAATCTGTCGAGTCACTTTCAGAACCCAATAAAAAACTCAGAAACCTGAATCAATTATTGGCCGACATCTATCAACTTGATAAATCCCGCAGTGTTTTTGTAGAAGAAGATACCAGTCAAAACCTGAATTACTACAATCGAATCCAGGAGGAAATACGGGACTTGGAGAAATTGGCTGCTGACACGGTTGAATTGGGTCAGATAAAACGGATCAATTACAGTGTTAATGAATTGATGGTGGTTTACAAGGGGTTAAAAGACGTTAAAACCAACCTTTACAACAGGAATTTCAGTAAAGAAGCCCTAAATAACATTGAAAGAAAAATAAAAAGAAAAGAGGAACTTAGCAGGCTCCAAAGTTTGGGGAAGATTCGAATAGGTATCAATCCTCCTTCCAATGAGAAAGGTTCCAAAACTGAGGTAAAACCTCTTCCATCCAATAGGCAAGAAGATTTTGGAGATGCCCTCGCCGGAGCAGGAAAGGAGGATATGGAAAAAATTCTGGGTATGCTTCGGCTAAATCTAAATAGAATAGATCAGGAAGACACGAATTCACTCTCCAGTTCTGACTCCATCATTTATGCAGTACGGCAAATGGTACTGGATATCAATAATGAAGAGAAATATCTTCGTTCCCGGCTAAGTACGCTTGAACAGGAACTGAATGAGAAAAACCGAAACCTTATTATCAATATTCAGCATATTGTCACCTCATTGCAGCACGAAGCCCTGCAAAAATCCAAAGCAGAAAATGCATCGGCTTATCAACTTACTTATAAGCTTTCATTATTGCTGGGCTTACTGATTATTGTAGGGGTGATTGGTTCTTCAGGCTTTATTTTTAGTATCATTAAAGAGATAAAGAAATCAGAATCTTATCAGACAAAGCTCTCCGAAGCCAAGAAAAAATCGGATAACCTTGCCAAAACCAAGCAGGACTTTCTGGCAAGTATGAGCCATGAAATCAGAAATCCATTGCATGTTATTCAAGGGTACAATGATGCCATTTCCAAAACCTCCCTTGATCCGGACCAACAGGAATATGTACGTATGATTAAATTAGCGTCAGGCACACTATTAGGGATAGTCAATGATATTCTTGATTTTTCAAAATTAGAAGCAGGGAAAATAAAAATACAAAAGGGGATCATTAATCCCGATATTTTCTTCAGGAATCTCCATTCTTTTTATAAGCAGAAAGCACAGCAAAAAGGCATTAAACTTGACTTTTCGATCCTCTTGCCAGTGAATAAGTTTTTATTGGGCGATGATTTGAGGATTAACCAAATCATGAATAACCTGCTGTCCAACGCAGTTAAATTTACCGAGAAGGGCAAGGTGTTGGTAAGGGTTTATTTTGAGGATAAGGGAAACCTTATTTTGCAGGTAATAGATACGGGTATGGGAATGTCAACAGACCTGCAGCGAAATTTATTCAAGGAATTTAATCAGGGAGATGGAAGTGTTTCCAGGAAATTTGGAGGAACGGGTCTTGGAATGGCCATCATCAAAAGACTTGTTGATCTGCAGGGTGGAAAAGTAAACGTTAGAAGCGAACAGGGAAAGGGGACAGCAATAACCGTTTCATTGCCTTCCACCTTGCTGGATAAAAAGGAGGAATCACCTATTCCTGCGGCCAAACTTGAACGTATTGAGGGGCTTCGGATATTATTGGTTGATGATGACCAAATGGGATTGAAGTTTGTCAAGCTGATGCTAAGCAGGTTAGGCGCAGATATTGTCACCCATTCCGGGGGGGTGGATTTCAAAAGCAACTTTAAAGAAGAACCCTTCGATCTGATTTTATTGGATATTCAAATGCCAGAGGTGGATGGCTATCAGGTATTTGATCTGCTTAGAGCCAATCAAAAATATGATGATGTTCCTATTTTGGCCATGACAGCCAATGTATTTGCCAGGGAGCAGGAAAATTTAATCAAATTTGGTTTTGATGGTTTGGTAATGAAGCCATTTGATGAGGCTGAATTGGTAGAAAAAATCACCTCACATATCAAATCCTTTAAAAGGGGGACAACTCCCGTAAAGCCCGAAGAATCCACTGTTTCACAGCAGGCAAAATTACCGGAAAAGGTTTCGGGGAATTTTGACCTTACAGAAATAAAGAAGTTTTGCATGGGTGATGAAGAATTGCTGAAAGAAATCCTTGAAGGATTCTATACACAGACTGGGCTGGACCTGATACGGATCAATAAAGCAGCGGATGAAGGTGATTTTCAGAAGGTGCAAGCCATAGCCCACCAGCTTTCCAGTAGATTGGGTCAATTGAAGTTCAAAGAGCGAAGCCTTGCAAAAGCGATAGAATGTGATCTGAAACAGGGACTGGAAGATGGTATTCAGGAAAAGGTTTGGTTGCTAACCGAGAAAATAAATGGTTTGCTGGAAGAACTGGCTGAAAGATTTGGATATGCTATAGCCGATTAATCCAGTCCGTATTTTTCAAGTTTATTATAAAGTGTTTTCCTATCCATATTCAATACTTTTGCTGTTTTGGATTTGTTAAATTTCAATTCTTCCAGGGTTTTGATAATCAATAATTTTTCCTGCTCCTCAAAAGAGGATTTCAGGTCTTTGGCAGAATGGATGTCTGCCGGTTGTAAAGGTTCGCTATCCAATAATTCTGTGGGAATTACCTCAGGTTGAACCAAACCTTCACCTGTAAGCAAAACTGCTCTTCGTACAATGTTTTTCAACTCTCTGAGGTTTCCTGGCCAATGGTAGTCCAACATGATTTTTTCTGTCTCCGGGCTGAAACCTGCAACATTTTTATCAAGACTGGCATTGCTTTTTTCCAAAAATAAGCGGGCAAAAAAAGGAAGATCTTCTTTTCTTTCTCTCAAAGGTTGGGCTTTAAGGCTAAATTCATTCAGTCTGTGAAATAAATCCTCTCTGAAATGCCCTGACCTGGCAAGCTCCTGTAAATCATCGTTGGTGGCAGCTATAATCCTGACATCTATGGGTATGTCCATATTGCCCCCGATTTTGCGTATCCGTCTTTCCTGAATGGCACGAAGCAATTTGATTTGGATGTCATAACTCAGATTGCCAATTTCATCCAATAAAATGGTTCCACCGGTGGCATTTTCAAAATGCCCTGTCTTATGGTCTATTGCTCCTGTGAAGGCCCCCTTGACATGGCCGAAAAGTTCACTGCCCGCCAATTCCTTGGATAAGGCACCACAATCCACGGCAACGAAGGGGCCGTTGGCTCTTTTGGACTTTTGGTGGATCCTTTTGGAAATATATTCTTTTCCCGTACCACTTTCTCCAAGGACTATAATGCTTAAATCTGTAGGAGCTACAAGTTCGATGTGGTTTTCGATTTGCAGCGCCTCCTTGCTTTGTCCGATCTGGTAGTCCAATTCTGGGGAAGGCCTTTTACTTTTATCCTTTTCGGTTTTTTTAAATGAAGTTTTATCAGTTGTGTTTTTTTTAAGTGCTTGCTTTACCGTTAGCAATAATTCATCAGGGTTGATGGGTTTGGTAATGTATTCGAAAGCACCCATCTTCATGGACTTGACCGCTGTACGGATGTCGGAATAATTGGTGATCAAGATTACGGGGGTC
Organism: Cyclobacterium plantarum; assembly: GCF_011290685.1. Classification (GTDB taxonomy): domain Bacteria; phylum Bacteroidota; class Bacteroidia; order Cytophagales; family Cyclobacteriaceae; genus Cyclobacterium; species Cyclobacterium plantarum. The sequence goes on along the minus strand of NZ_JAANYN010000017.1, from coordinate 23,839 downwards.
TCGGGATATTCATGGATGATTTTGTCAAGTACATCCATACCAGTACCGTCAGGAAGCCGGTAATCCGTGATGGTAAGTGCTATTTTGTGTTTTTCCATATGACCCAATCCATCCTTAACTTTTGTACTGCTCAAAACTTCATACCCGTTTTTTTCCAAAAAGTTTTTAATGATTTTTGAGTAAGTAAGGTCGTCTTCTATAAGGAGAATTTTTGTCATACATTTTTATCCAAACAAGTGATCATGAATTAAATATAAAATAAAAGCACCGATTTTACAATCAGTGCTTTCTGGTAATCGTTGGCTTAGCTGTAATTTTTGATTTATTTACTGAAGAATTACTCCTCCGTCCTCATCGTACATGACCATGATGTTCAAGTCATCCGTGTCCAAAAAGCAGACATCATAATAATCGTCGTTTTTTTGGGATATTTTTTTAACTGTTGTGATTTTTAAATTATTGATAAGGCTATCTGTTTGAATGACATGTTTTACCGTGCTCGGTAAATCTGTTGCCGCAATGAAAACCGTATCGGAATCTACAGGTTCATAAACGTTGGTTTTTAAAAAATGGTTGTTCATATCCGCATCTAATTTTTTGTCCGAAATATTGAAATACAACATGAATGCAAGAATCACCAATCCGGAAACTCCGCTTATTTTCGCCTTTGAATTTATTCTTCCTTTCATAATCCTATCCTTTCTAAAGATTTATATGCAGTAATTGTGCCATCATTTTAAAAGAAACTCTTGACCTAAATCTTACAAAGGATTGGGTAGTAAATACCCAGATTGCGGACAATGGGTAACTATTGCAGCTTCAGAAAACTTTATTAACTTTGTTATCATTATTAACTTTAAACGCTTCGCTTGCATTCCCCCGGGTGCGTGAATCCGGGGGTTTTTGTTTGTTATTTCCGAAAAAATCTTTTTTTTGTTTCATAAGAATTGTTACAAATGGGCATAAAAGCACAGGCACCTATAGGGATTTTTGATAGTGGGATCGGAGGGTTAACGGTAGCAAAAGAGGTTAAAAAACTTTTGCCCGATGAGCAGCTCATTTATTTCGGAGACACGGCTCATTTACCTTACGGAGATAAAAGTACAGCAGCTATTCAGGCCTATTCAGTCAAAATTGCAGATGTTTTGATCAAGGAAAACTGCAAATTGATATTAATTGCCTGTAATTCGGCCTCAGCAGCAGCATTTGAATTGGTTAAAGCCTATGTGGCCACGAAAGCACATGTCTTCAACGTCATTGATCCGGTAGTAAATTATCTCAGAGAGGTACATGCTGGTCAGCGAGTAGGGCTTATTGGTACAAAACAAACCATTAGTTCAGGGGTTTATTTACAAAAAATTAATGATTTGGATGTGGGTATTGTTCTTAAATCCCTGGCCACCCCTTTATTGGCTCCCATGATTGAGGAAGGTTTTCATAATGAGAACATCAGTAAGGAAATCATCGCTTCTTATCTCTCGCAGCCGGCCTTAAAGAATATTCAAGCCCTGGTATTGGGTTGCACACATTACCCCCTTATAAAGAAACAAATTCAGGCTTTTTATGAAGAAAAAATAGATCTTATTGATGCCTCTGAAACGGTTGCCAGGTCTGTAGCTTCATTTTTGGGATATCATCAGTTATTGGCGAAGAAAGTTTCCGGAATGGAGGACCGTTTTCTCGTTTCCGATTACACTGTTTCATTTGAGGAAACAACCAAATTATTCTTTGGCAAACAAATCAAACTTCAAAAGTACCCATTATGGGAATAGCTTTTGGCGATTTTCTTCCTTTTATCTATCCGTCAAAATCCAGCATTTTTTTTTGTTTCCTTTGTTAAGTTTGGTGGGATTCAGGGTTTTATTCCTGAAAAAAAACTTAACTTTGTTTCTTAATTTACCCCGTTAATACTTATGAGTGACGAGATCAAACACGAATGTGGGATTGCGCTAATCCGGCTGAGGAAACCGTTACAATACTACATTGATAAGTACCATACACCTTTTTATGCCGCCAACAGGTTATATGTGTTGATGCAAAAGCAGGTTAATAGGGGCCAGGACGGAGCAGGTTTGGCAAACATTAAAATCAATACCCGTCCCGGAACACGATATATCAGTAGGTATAGGTCTGTAGAATCGGAAGCAGTTGCTAAAATATTTCAAAAAATAAACAAGAAATACAAAAAGGTAAAAAAATTAGGGACTGACGAAAAACTGTTGGATGCGGAATGGATTAAGGAAAATGCCGCATTTACAGGTGAAGTTTGGCTGGGACACCTTCGGTATGGTACACATGGGCAAAATAGCATAGAAACCTGCCATCCTTTTTTAAAACAAAATAATTGGAGAAGTCGCAATCTGGTTATGGCTGGAAATTTCAACATGACCAATGTGGAAGAACTTTTCGATAACCTGGTGAAATTAGGGCAGCATCCCAAAGAAAAAACGGATACCGTCACCGTAATGGAAAAAATCGGGCACTTTTTGGATGAAGAAAACCAACGTATTTTTGACAAGTATAAAGGCCATTTTACCAACAAAGAGATTACCGAAGTCATCGAACAAGAGTTGGATGTCGCCAGGATCCTGAGAAGGAGTTGCCGGGATTTCGATGGGGGTTATGCCATGGCGGGATTGATTGGCAATGGAGCGGGATTTGTGGTCAGGGACCCTACTGGGATACGTCCGGCCTACTATTATGCCGATGATGAAATTATTGTGGTGGCCTCTGAGAAACCACCCATTAAAACCGCTTTTAACATAGATTATCAGCAAATAAAAGAAATTCAACCAGGTAATGCATTGATTTTTAACAAAGACGGGTCTTTTGGCGAACATGAAATCATTCCTCCCAGGGAGAAAAAGTCCTGCAGTTTTGAACGGATTTATTTCTCCAGAGGCACTGACCCGGATATTTACAAGGAAAGAAAAAATTTAGGCAGGGCTCTGGTTCCCCAGATATTGAAAGCCATTGATTTTGATTTAAAAAACACCGTTTTTTCCTACATCCCTAATACAGCGGAGACTGCCTATTATGGGATGATAGAAGGACTGGAGGATTACCTTAGTGCTAAGAGGAGGGAAATATTAATCGAAGGAAAACCCCACCTGGAAGACCTGGAAGACCTGCTGAATTTCAGACCAAGAGTGGAGAAGCTGGTAAGCAAAGACGTCAAATTGAGAACTTTCATTACCAATGACTCTGACAGAGATGTGATGGTCTCAAACGTTTATGACACCACTTACGAGGTAATTCGTTCGGGAGTGGATACGATAGTAGTGATTGATGACAGTATTGTGAGGGGAACTACCTTAGAGAAAAGTATCCTGACCACTTTGGATAAGTTAAAACCGAAGAGGATCATCATCGTTTCTTCTGCTCCTCAAATCAGATTTCCAGATTGCTACGGGATTGACATGTCGCGAATGAAAGAATTCATTGCGTTCAGGGCTGCTGTGGCTTTGCTAAGGGAAAGGGAAATGGAACATGTGTTGGAGGAAGTGTATGACAAATGCATTGCAGAACCGGATGCACAAGTCAATTTTGTAAAGGAAATTTATGCTCCTTTTACAGATCAGGAAATATCCAATAAAATCGCACAGATTATCACATCCGAAAAGATAGAAGCTGATGTGCATGTGATTTACCAGACGGTACAAAATCTGCAGCTGTCTTGCCCAGCGCACAGGGGTGACTGGTATTTTACAGGAGATTTCCCCACGGATGGCGGTATGCGCGTGGTAAATATGGCTTTTGTCAACTATATGGAAGGCAAAGTAATCAGGGCTTATAAGTAGTAGAGTCCAATACTCAATGACATTTTTATGATCAACATAGAACTGCTAAAGCAAATTTGCGAGTTACCCGGAGCTCCGGGTTTTGAAAAAAAAATACGGGACTTCGTGGTGATGAAAGCCAGGGACCTTGTAGATGAAATTAATGTCGATAATTTGGGCAATGTAGTCGCCGTCAAAAAAGGCATAAGAAATCCGGATAACAAAAGGGTAATGGTGGCTGCCCATATGGACGAAATTGGTTTTATCGTTACGCATATTGATGAAAATGGGTTTTTAAGATTTCACCCCTTGGGAGGATTTGACCCCAAAACCCTAACCGCACAGCGGGTGATCATCCATGGAAAGAAAGATCTGATCGGAGTGATGGGAAGTAAGCCCATTCACGTAATGACAGCAGAAGAAAAAACCAAGCTACCTAAACTTACTGATTATTTCATTGATTTGGGGATGAATAAATCAGAGGTGGAAAAATGGGTGCAGGTAGGAGATCCCATTACCAGAGAAAGGGCATTGATTGAAATGGGTGACTGCGTCAATTGTAAGTCCATCGACAACAGGATTGCGGTATTTATTTTGTTGGAGACTTTAAGGGAGTTAAAATCTCCTGCTTATGATGTCTACGCTACTTTTACTGTTCAGGAAGAGGTGGGCTTGAGAGGTGCTCAGGTGTCTGCACACCACATAAATCCGGATTTTGGCATTGCACTTGATACCACCATCGCCTTCGATTTACCGGGGGCATCTGAACATGAAAAAATTACCGAACTGGGCAAAGGGACAGCTATAAAAATTATGGATTCCTCGGCCATTTGCGATTATAGAATGGTGGCCTTTATGAAAAAAGTGGCCTCCAATAGCAATATTCCTTTCCAGACAGAAATACTAACCGCAGGAGGAACAGATACTGCCAGTGTGCAAAGAATGGGCAAAAATGGGGCGATTGCCGGAGCCATTTCTATTCCTACCAGGCACCTGCATCAGGTGATTGAAATGGCTCATAAATCTGACGTCGCAGCAAGTATTAAATTGTTAAAAGCATGCCTTGAAGAGATGGATGGTTTCGATTGGCAGGCTTGATAGGCCAATTCAATTTTTTTTAACTTTTAACCCGTTTTTTAACTGCTTTTTTAACCAAATACTTCTTTAAATCATCATAGCCCAGGTGTTCATGGTTACTGATGGAGAAGGAGTATTTATCTGAAAATACCAATACCAGTTGTTTGAAAATCCTTTGGTTAGCCTTTACCTCCTCTTCCTGCCAGGCCAAAATGTCCGCAACGTCATATTTCCTTCTTTGGCCTTTAAGCGGAAGCCAGATTTCGACTTTGTCTTTTCCTGCTGCCAGAAATTTAAATCCTGCCATCATTTTTACCAACACCAATAATAAAACCACCGTAATAATGGAACTTCCTATAAGGTAAAACAGAAAGGGAAATTCCCTGCTGGAATAAAAATCGAATAACAGATAGCTCAAGCCTGCAAAAAGAAGCACCACAACCAGCCCAAGTACAAAAAAGGTGCTTTTCTTTGGTTTACAACTTACCATTTTTTTGAGATATTTGATCTAATCTGGTTTTTGAAAATAAAATTAATTCCTGGAAAAAGGGGTTGAAATAATTTTCGAATTTGTCCTGATGCAATTTAAGGAATTCCGGGGCTTTTTCCATTTTTGAATCAAAAGCTGTACGATAAGACAATCCGGTAAAGGAGCGTTGAAGTCCTTCCATTGTCCCGTATGCCACCAGCCAATTTTCTTTTTGCATGTATTTAAAGGGGTATTGAAATTTTTCCGGAAGAATTTCTTTGTGAGCACTTATCACCCCATAAACCCATTGCGCAAAGTTTTCTATACTTCGCTCATCATATTGATGCCAGTTTTTTGCAAGAAAATAATCGAAATACATATCTGTAATAACAGTAGCATATCGTTTAAAAACCGGTTTGAGTAAGGTTTGGGCTTCTTTTACCAGGGGATGGCTATCTGTAAAGGAGTCGATTTCCCGGTGAAGCAATACACCAGTCACGATTTCCTTTTCGAATTGCTGCTCCAGATTGCCCCGAACAAAGTCTCCTATAAAATTCCCAACCAGTACCTTAGGTCGATCAAATGATAAATAAGCATGTGCAAGAAAATTCATGCGGTCTTTAGGCTGTTTTGATAGTAAATAGAAATGTTTTTCCTAATCTTGGCCCTGTGAAAAAGAAAATACAAATGGCAAATATAAAAGAAGAAATAGCATATACCAGCAAACTTTTACAACAGGAATGGGAAGCGGATCGCAAACAATTTCAAGACTTGACTTACAGCAAATCCATTAAGGAGAAGATTGCAGCCGGAATGTGTTGGTATCCAGTGAATTTGGTGAAAGTAAGATGGGCCTTTTCAGATCAGCTGATTGTTGAAATCAATGTTCATGAAGTATTGGAAAACCACAGTTTTCAATCCGGGAAATCCATTTCGCTTTTTTCCAACAATAATGAACACAAGCTTCGGGCCAGTTTTGTAAACGGGGTGGTAAACGCTGTCAATAGAAATCAGATGACCATAAGCCTCCATACCGAAAACCTGCCAGATTGGATTCATGATGGGAAATTGGGCCTGGACCTGATGTTTGATGAAACTTCCTATAAATTGATGACTTCCACGATGGAAAAGGTGCTCCTGGCCGACAACAACCGCCTTGCATACCTCAGGGATGTTTTATTGGAGGAGAAAAATGCTGCTGTATCCGAAAGGATTGAAATGCATGAGCCAGGTCTAAACGAAAGTCAGAACCAGGCTTTGTCTTTAATTCATAGAGCTCAGGACCTGGCGATCGTACATGGACCTCCCGGAACGGGCAAGACCACCACACTTGTTCGTGCCATTGGTACATCCCTCCAGCAGTATTCACAGGTTATGGTTTGTGCGCCCAGCAATGCCGCTGTGGATTTATTGGTGGAAAAGCTTCTGGAAGAGGGGATACATGTACTCAGGATGGGACATCCTGCCAGGGTAGATGATAGAATAATTCAACAAACGCTGGATGCAAGAGTTCTTGCCCACCCAGCCTATAAGGATTACAAAAAATTAAAAAAAGCAGGTGAGGAGGCCAGAAGAAATGCCAAAAAATTTAAAAGACATTTTGGACCATCCGAAAGGGAGAAGAGGAAAATGGAGATGAATGAAGCCAACCGGTGTTTTGGGGAAGCCAGGCACCTATATGATTACATGGTGCATGCTGTTTTAGAAAGCAGCCAGGTTATTGCCTGCACTTTGGTGGGAGCAGCCTCCTCCTTATTGAAAGGTAGGATTTTTCCTGTGGTTTTTTTGGATGAGGCTGCTCAGGGACTTGAACCTGCTTCATGGATTCCACTTCTACATGCAGAAAAAGTGGTCATGGCCGGGGATCATTGCCAGCTTCCGCCTACCATTAAATCAAGGGAGGCTGCCAGGGGCCTTCAGAAAACACTTTTTGAAAAGGCCATTTCCAACAATTCCAACTGCTCAACGATGTTAACCCTGCAATACCGGATGCCGGAAACGATAATGAGCTTTTCCAACAAAATGTTTTACAATGGAGCCTTGTTAGCTGCTCCCAATACGGATACACATTTCCTCAAACCTGGTGAAAGTGTGATGGAGTACATAGATACAGCAGGAAGTGGTTTTATGGAGTACCAGGACAAGGAAACCTTTAGCATTAGCAATAAAGAAGAAGCACTGATGGTGCTCAGGCTACTGAAAGATCTGCTGAAAAGAATGGGACTGGTCAATGCCGAAAATGAGCCCTGGAAAATAGGCGTTATAGCTCCTTACAGGGCGCAGGTAAGCTTGCTCAGGGACATGGTAAACTTGGATGATTCCTGGGTATATTTAAGGCAGCTAGGAGAAAATATGACGATAAGTACCGTTGATGGATTTCAGGGGCAGGAAAAGGATATCATTCTTATCAGTTTGACCAGGTCTAATTCACGGGGAGAAATCGGTTTTTTAGCCGATACACGAAGAATGAATGTAGCAATCACAAGGGCCAAGAGAAAATTAATCATTATAGGGGATAGTGCCACTATTGGCAATCACCCTTTTTACCAGTCATTTTTAGATCATGTACAGGAAAAAAATTGCTACCATAGTGTCTATGAATACCTGGACATAACCGATTAATTTAAATAGGTATTCGCCTTTCTTTTCATTAATACCGCATTGAGATATGCCAGGGCATCTCCAAATTTCGCAGCAGCTTCCAGGATGTCCTCAGGTGCATTTTTCCCGCTTAATTTGCTAAGCAATAAGCCATAGAGTGTATTGATAAATAGCTGAACTTCATGCCCTGGATTTTGATCTCCAGCTTCTGAAATCAATAATAGCAAATGCATTTGGGTCTTTTTATAAATGGCAAAATAGTCAGGGTCCTCTTTGATTAATTCCCAGTGGATTTTGGCCAATTCATCCACCCAACCTTGCGCTTCTGGTAAATGACCCTTCTCTTTGATTCCCAAATCAGCCATGGCCTTTGCCATCTTTTCCAGCCAATCCCGGTTTTCTATCCGGTCCCTTTCATTGATGCGCTCATGGCCGAGAACATACTTTTCGATCTCCCGGATATCAAATTTGTAGGCACGAATCAGGTCCTCCATCCGGTATAAATAAAGAATATACTCAACGATGTTTTCCTGTTTTTTTCTCTCTGCAATTCTCTTCATAAGCTCAATGATATACTTCTTTTGTAAGGGCGGTCATTTCTGACTGCAAAAATCTGTCCCATCGGTCCTGCATCTCCTTATTGGTGGGTTTCGTTGTTTGGGCATCATATTGCGAATCTAATCTTTTCCAATCTTTAAAGTTATTCCTAATGATGTCGTTAAGCTGGTATTTGTACCGTTTGGGGTCAAACTTAAAGCCATTCACATCTCTGACGATACGGTACCCTATAATCTGGGCAATAATAAAATGACCGTTTTCATGGTGCAGGACTTGTTTTTTTTTAGTCTGGTCCGAACGTGCCAGAAAATCATGGGTAACCTGGGTAAGTTCTTTCTGAAGATTGATTTTGGCATTGATCGCTAATTCTACATGTTCCTTATCCCGGATGATATCTAGTATTTCAACTTCACAGGAACTGAGACAAATGGCGTTGATGGTGCTTTTTCCACGGATTAGATCCACCATCATGAAATCATTCCAATTTAGCAGCCTGTTTGGGTATACCGTGACCCTGCCTCGTTTGGGTACTTCCTTTGGGCTGGTTCCGCTCAGCAAGCTTACACAAAGGAATACCCCCGCCATCAGATACAGAAAAGTTTTTATATTCATTATTTTCTGTTTGCCTTTTTTCGTTTTTTGTCGGTGCCTTCTCTGCCAGGGATTGGCCTGATCAAATGTTTTTGTATCGGGTACCAACATGTCCTGGCACCTGCGTTAACCTGTTTTTTTTTGTCAATCACCTCAAATATCCGGGATTCTCAAAACAAATACAACCTGCTAAAATGTTATTGGCAATGTATGTATGTGACCGGCTTTCAATAGATTTTCAAAAATTCCGGGTAATATTACTTGGCTTTGTAAGGCAACTTTTTTATCACCACATTGCCCTCCTTTGCTTAAAAAAAGGGGGAACCATTTAAGGGATAGAAGGACATTTAAGGTTATATTATGAGCCTATCCGTATTGGTCAAGATGGATTCGCCACAGAAAAGGCAGATTTTCATAGAATTTTTACTGGTTGTAGATCTAAACCTTATATTCCCTTTTATGACTTATATGGGTAAAAAAAAATGGAACCATATAAGGAATAGAAGAACATATAAGTGTTTTTTTTGATTTTATCCGTGAAATCCGTTGAATATATGGTTTAACACAGGCGGTCACAGATTTCCACAGATTATTTTCTATGTGTAGTCTAAGCCTAATATTCCCTTATATGTCTTATATGGTAAAAAAATGAGGAACCATATAAGGAATAGAAGAGCATATAAGTGTTTTTTTTGATTTTATCCGTGAAATCCGTTGAATATATGGGTTTAACACAGGCGGTCACGGATTTCCACAGATGATTTTCTGGGCCTAGTCTAAGCCTAAAATTCCCTTATATGACTTATATGGTAAAAAAAAGAGGAACCATATAAGGAATAGAAGAGCATATAAGTATTTTTTTGATTTTATCCGTGTAATCCTTTGAATATAATGGGTATGATACAGACAGGCACAGATTTCCACAGATTATTTTCTGGGCGTAGTCTGAGCCTAATTTTCCCTTATATGTCTTATATGGTTTAAAAAAAGGGAAGCATATACGGTAAAATTGACAGGAATGAGTTTTAATTTTTTCCCTTTATTGTCATTTTTCCTTTTCCAAAAATTGTATCTAATAAAAAAAATGATCCTATTTTTCAGCCAACTGGCCGTACCACATCACTAATCCTTTCCTCCCAGAGCCCGGACTTCACGGTCTTCTTCTATATAACGAATACCCTGTACTTTGAGCTCCTGCAGGTCTTTCTCCTTTCCCGAGCTAGAGCCGCTGATCACACCGGCAAGTTTTAAAATGCGGTTTATGGTACAGCCTTTCTGTCGCAGGTTCTCAGCTATTTGTTCGATATGAGTTGCTGATCCGGGCTCAATGGAGGCAATAAAGTTTCTTTTCATTTTAGTTGTCCTCTTTTATTTAGGAGATTGAACCAGCCCGGCACCCACATCCCTGACAGGCAAAGGTAAAGGTCTGGCTTGGTCTACGAGTTTGTCCCAAACCTCACGGGCTGTGGCCTCCGGAAAGGCTTCCAACAGCTGCGCTGCCACCCCTGCCACAAATGGGGTAGCCATACTGGTACCACTAAGAATAGCATATTCCTGAGGAGTTTTCCATGAGCTGAAAACTTCCACACCCGGACCAGCTATATCCACCAGTCCCCCATTTGGATTCAGTCCGCCACAAGAAAAGTCGGCTATTTCCGAACGCCGGTCCAATGCACCTACTGCCAGGATATTGGGACAATTGGCCGGATGGTTTACTGCACTGATCCTTCCCTGAGATCGGCGGCTGTCGTTTCCTGCCGCACCGATAATCAATGTGCCCATATCCATGGCCATGCCGGCAAGCTCGTTGTAAATATTGGAATAGTTGCTGTCTTCCTCCACAGAGGCACCAAGGGACATGGATATCACCCGGCATCCTTCCTCCACCGCCCATTCCATACCAGCAAGGATGCCGCTATCGCTTCCTACCCCTGCATTGGAAAGGACCTTGCCTACATATAAGTTTGCTTCCGATGCAGTACCATAGCGTATACCGCTTTCGCCCCTGGTGCCTCCGACAGCAATACCCGCGCAGTGTGTTCCGTGTCCATTTATATCATCCACAGATTCCCCCCGGATAAAAGACTTGGTCACCATTTGCCTGGATGCAAAATCCGGATGGGCCAGGTACATTCCTGTATCCAGTACTGCGAGCTTTACTCCCTTGCCGGTAAAAGAATTTGCTAAAGTGTCCAAGGCATGCAGTCCCCAATAGGCCTCCCCGGTGTTTTCAAAAACGGGAGGACTTTCGGGCAGAGGATCTTTTGGAGCGGGATCCGGATCAATTTCAGGCGGATCTTTCTTTATGCCAAATAAACGGCAAAGCATTTGCCAGAGCAATACGCCAAAATTACTGCTGCGGGGCCCATCAAGGGCATAAAGGTAACGTTCGGGTTCCTCATATTGAAAACTTCTGCGGGCATACAGCAGAGATTTGATTTGTTCTTCGTGGTTGGCATTGATAACGGCAATTCGAAATTTCTCGAAAACTATCCCATCACCCTCCTCAAAGGCTTTTATATAGTCTTCTTCGTGGCTTTTGTAGGCACTGGAAGGCGCCAACCGCAAGGCCGCTCCCGACGCTTCGGCATCAATATTTTTCATGCTGGCATCAGGGGAAAGCATGACCAGTTTTTTACCGGTATACTTAGGTCGATCCCCGGTAGGGACTTGAAAGGAGGTGTAGGGATCCATTTTTCAGGTATTGGTTTGTAAAAAGGTTTTGAACTTCAAAAAGATACGTATTTTCCTTCAAAAAAACCAGGGCTTGCTGTTCAGAATTTGTTGCACCACAGGGAGGTCTGCGGCAGCCCAATCTAATCCCGGCAGGTTTTTGGGAAGTATCCAGCGATAGGCAAGATGTTCTTTCAGTTTTACCTCCTCCTTCCCGATCCTGGCCCAATAAGGTATCAGGCAAATGGTAAATGCGCCATAATCATGGTGAACTGGTTGCATTCTGATCTCCGGTTGGATATTCAGGGCCAATTCTTCCCGGATTTCCCGGCTAAGGCCTTCCGCTTCTGTTTCCCCTGCCTCGAGTTTTCCTCCCGGGAATTCCCATTTCAGGGGCATTCGCATCTTTTCGGAGCGTTGCACGGCAAGGATTTCATTTTGAGCATTGCAGATGACAGCACAAGTAACCTGTAGCATAATTATAAGTTAGAATTCAAAATGGATCCACTCAATTTTTTTAAAAAAAGAGCGTCTTCCACAAAACAATAATAAAAAAAAGTTTTATTTTTATATTCAGACAAGCGGGTGTAGCTCAGTTGGCAGAGCGTCAGCTTCCCAAGCTGAAGGCCGTCGGTTCGAACCCGATTACCCGCTCTATATCTGTAAAAAAACCAATGTTCATTTTTCGCGACTAATTTTTTATTGACCCTTTTGTTCTGTTCGTTCAACATATACATGAATTGGTTAATAACAAAAAAGCCTTCGAAATTACTTTCGAAGGCTTTTTTGTTATTGCTGAGGCAGGCATCAGGCTGCATTTCTTGCGGCGTTGATGATGCCAAACATGGTTCTAAGGATCAATTTCTGCAAGTCAGCATCTTCCTTGCCTTTTTCCAGGATAGTCTGTATCGCATATTGCTGAATGGTGATCAGTGGCAATACAATTTTTTCCCGAATCCCTATAGATTCTCTGCTCAATGGACTGTCCTCCAATAGGTTGCTCATGCCAGCTACTTTAAGGATTTGTTCGTAAGCCCTTTGGTATTCACCATACATGAGTTCCCAGAATCCCCCAAATTGGGCATCTTCCTTTAAATAAGCCGTTGCAGGATAAAAGGCTTTGGCCAGGGACTGCATGGAATTGCCTAAAAGGGATTTGAAAAACAGGGAATCCTTATACAATTGCTGTACTTCTTGCAATTTGCCCCTCTTCTCCATTTCTTCGATTGCCTTACCCACACCAAAGAATCCGGGAATATTTTGTTTCATCTGCGCCCAGGCACCTACAAAAGGTATGGCCCTTAGGTCTTCAAATTTCATGCTTCCCCCTTTGCTTCGCTTTACCGGCCTTGATCCGATATTTGTCATACCGAAGAATTTCAGTGGGGTCACCTTTTCCAGGTAAGGCACAAATTGAGGATGATTCTTTAGCTCCTTGTATTCCTGGTAGCTAATATCTGCCATTTCATCAATCAGGGCTTTTTGTTTTTTGGTAAGGCTGTTTTCGCTGGAAGGATACAGGTGACTTTCCATTCCGGCACTGAGTAGCTGCTCCAGGTTATAGGCACAACTCACAGGTTTACCATAATTAGAGCTGATGGTTTGGCCCTGAATGGTAATCTGGATTTCTCTGTTTTCCACGTTTGGTCCCAGGGAAGCATAAAAATTGTGGGTATTTCCACCACCACGTGCCGGAGGCCCCCCTCTACCATCAAAGAAAACCACATCGATTCCTTCTTCTCTGGCAACCAGAGTCAATTCCTCTTTGGCCCGCAAAATGGACCAGTTGGCCCGGATGTATCCTCCATCTTTTGTCCCATCCGAAAAGCCCAGCATGATGGTCTGTTTGTTGCCCCTCTTGTGCAAATGGTCCCTGTATGTTTTATTGTGGTACAAAGATTTCATTACAACCGGAGCGGCAGCCAGGTCATCGATAGTTTCAAATAAGGGGACAATATCCAGAAACAGGTCCCCGTCTTTAGCTAAAATCAGTTTATTAAGCTGAAACACTTCCAGTACATGAAGGGCCGACTGATTATTGGATATAATGTACCGGTGACATCCCATAGGACCATTGCTTTTTTGGATGTAGGCGATGGAAGCGATGCTTTCAAGCATCTCTTTATGGAAATCATCCTCAAGAGAGGCAGTAGCTGGTAATTTTTCAGTGGCCAACACTTTCTCTATCTTACTTTCTTCTGTGCCCTTATGGTAGGTTTCAAGTGCTTGTTCCCCTTCACTTTTGCTGATAATGGCATCCCAAAGGCTATCATGTTTTCTACTGTCCTGCCGGACATCCATACTTGCGAAGTGGAAACCAAAGACCCTTACTTTTAAAATGAATTCATCCAAAAGTTCCAAAGACAGGCCTCCATGATCTTCAATGATCCCTTTTCTTGCCTGGTAAAGTATATCCAGCAAATCATTTTTTGATTGAAAAACTTCTCCCTGCCCTCCAAAAAGGGTGTTGTAAATACCTTTCTCCGCTTTGATAAGGTGGCTTTCGACATTATAGAATGTCAATCTCCTTCTTACTTTTCGAATGTCTCTGTAATAACATTTCAGAATGCTGTTTTGGAGCTTATCGGCCACTTTTTTGGTTATATCGTGGGTCACATAGGGATTGCCATCCCTGTCTCCCCCTGGCCAAAAGCCTACTTTCAGCAAATTGGGGTTTTCCCAGTCATGCAGCGGAATATTCAATTGATTCAGCATCCGAATCATGATATCAGAAATACCGGGATAAAAGACATATTCTAAAAACCAGGTAAGGCTGACAGCTTCCTCATAGGGAGAAGGCTTTTCCTTATTGATAAAGGGTGTTTTTCCCAGCTGCCTCAACAACAAATCAATGTCGCCCAAATCATTCTTTCGGATTGCTTGTTCCAGGTCTGTAATAATAGCCAGCACATTTCCCGGGTAAAATTGGGTGGGGTGCGCTGTCAAAGTAAGGCGGACCGAAAAATTCTGCAGTTTTTGTATCAGCTCTTCCCTTTTATGGTCAGTTTCTGCGCGGGAAATCAGGGAGCTCATGGTTCCCTTTCCCTTGATATCATTGAATTTTTCGAAAGCCGCATCTTCAATAGAATCAAACAATACTACCTGTCGTTCAATGTATTGAACCATTTTGAACAGGAGGTCATGTCTGTCTTTCTCAGGTTTCTCGGACATGAGTTCCTCGAAAAACTGATGGATGATTTCTTTGGGTGTTTTGTTTTTCTTAAAGCCGCTTTGACATGCTTCAGATAAGATTGGTAACAAGGTACCTGTTCTGTATATCTGGTCAAAGGGCAGATCTAAGAACAGACTGTTATAGATGGTAAAGCGCTTAGCAACTTCAGTTTCGTAGATGTTTGCCATGGTTGATGGGATTAATTTTAATCTTTCCAATTATCCAAAAATGCACATTTTTTTCCTTCTATGCATTATTTATAGGGCATAATTTCAATATCAAAAATAGATTACGGATTTATTTTCCTTATTGTCAGGATCTTATTGTCTATCTCATGCGACCCACTCATGGATTCAGGCAAAGGCTTCCCCGCCAATCGAATATTTTTTTGTATTTTAGGCTTTCGAAAACCAACATTTTAATCAACCGCTGATGTTAATCGCAGTAATTTCTGGATTTGTTTTTGCTTTGGTAATCCCCCTGATCATGGGTAGGCTAAAATCAAAATCCACACTTTGGGCGGCATTGTTACCGCTTTCGATTTTTGTATTTTTTCTCTCTATCTTGCCTGAAATTCAGGATAATGGACACGTAAGGATCAGTTATCAGTGGGTCCCCTCCATTGGGGTCAATCTTGATTTCTACCTGGATGGCTTGTCCATGTTGTTTGTTCTGCTGATCAGTGGTATTGGAACTCTGGTTTTTATTTATACTTCGGCTTACCTGAAAGGACACCATTTTCTGGATCGTTTTTATGCCTACTTGTCCATGTTTATGGCTTCCATGCTTGGCCTGGTATTATCGGACAATATTTACACCTTATTTATCTTTTGGGAACTCACCAGTATCAGTTCCTTTTTTCTGATAGGTTTCAATAACGACAGCGAGGCTTCCCGGAAATCCGCTCTTACCGCATTGGCCATTACCGGTATTGGAGGTTTATTCCTTTTGGCGGCTATGGTAGGGCTAGGTCATGTCACTCAGCTCAATCAGATTTCCGCCATGTCCTCCCTTTCTGAAGTCATTCAGGGAAACAACTTATATGGTTGGATTCTGCTGTTCCTTTTTTTGGCTGCCTTTACCAAATCCGCCCAGTTTCCTTTTCATTTTTGGTTGCCCGGAGCCATGAAGGCACCTACCCCGGTTTCCACCTACCTGCACTCTGCCACCATGGTGAAGGCAGGGATTTATCTACTGGCTCGTTTCACTCCGGTGTTGGGAAATCACGAATGGTGGAATGGCCCATTGATTATTGTGGGGGCTATTACCATGGTTTATGCAGCCATTCATGCCTTGTTCCGACTGGACTTGAAGGGAATCCTTGCCTATTCCACCATTTCAGCTTTAGGAATATTGGTGTTTCTAATTGGCCTGGGGACTTCTGCCGCCCTTTTGGCAGCTGCTGTTTTTATTCTGGTACACGCCTTGTACAAAGCCACTCTTTTCCTGGTGACAGGAATTATTGACCATGAAACGGGAACCCGGGATGTGAGCCAGCTAGGGGGTTTGAATAAGGTCATGCTCCCGGTGGGGATTGCTGCCCTGCTTGCGGCCATTTCAAATGCCGGTATACCTCCCTCTTTTGGTTTTGTTGGCAAAGACCTGATTTATGCAGCCACGCTGGGTATGGGTGATCTGGCATGGCCACTGACCATCCTTGCCATCATCACCAATGTAGCCCTATTGTTTGCCGGTTTCCTGGCAGGAATTAAGCCTTTTCTTGGAAAGTTACCTGAACGATTCCAACACCTACATCTTCCCGGTCCTGCCATGTATGCACCCCCATTAATTCTTGGGATATTATGTATTTTGTTTGGATTGGCACCTTTTTTATTGGAAAGTAGCCTGATTCAACCGGTGGTGGCTGGTCTCACGGGGACAGAGCCCGATTTTCACCTGCAGTTGTGGCATGGGTTTAATTTGATTCTTCTCCTGAGTGTAATTACTATAGGTTCAGGAACTGCACTCTACTTTATTTTAAAACCATCCGAAAACTTATTGTCCAAAGTCACTGCATTTGAGGGCATTTCCCCGGAGTCCATTGTAAGGTTGATCTCTAGTGGATTTGCCACATTCAGTAGCGGATGGACAAGATTTTTTCAAAATGGCTACCTTCGATACTACTTGATTACCATTTTGAGTTTTATTTCGCTAATGCTGGCCTACCGCCTTTTTACCGGCATTACCTTATATGTAGATACAAGCACCATGACAGCCGTTACTTTTTATGAGGCAGTGGTTTTAATAATTATGGCAGTAGCCATTTTATTCACGGTATTTTCCAAGTCCAGACTTGTGGCCGTAGCTTCCATGGGAGTGGTGGGTTACTCATTTTGCCTCATCTTCCTTTTTTATTCAGCTCCTGACCTGGCCATGACTCAATTTTCCATTGATACCCTGACAGTTATCTTATTTGTTTTGGTGCTGTATAATTTACCTAAATATTTAAAATTATCGGATACCAGAGACAGGGTCCGGGATGGTCTGCTTTCTCTGGCATTTGGAACGCTTATCAGTATCCTTACCCTGGAAGTGATGAACGAGACGGTGAGCAAAGAGACCAGTCAGTATTACGCAGAAAATGCCTATATCCTTGGAAAAGGAAAGAATGTTGTGAATGTTATATTGGTTGATTTCAGGGGTTTTGATACCATGGTCGAAATCACTGTTTTGGCCATAGCGGCCATTGGCGTATTTGGCTTGTTGAAATTACACCTAAGAAGTACAGAAAAAGAATAGTATATGAAAACAATTATATTTAAAACTGCATCAGCTTACCTGCTCCCTTTGCTGTTACTGTTTTCAGTGTTTATTTTATTGAGAGGCCATTATCTTCCAGGTGGAGGATTTGTAGGCGGGCTGATGGCTGCTATCGCCTTCGTGATTCATTCTTTTGCCAATGGGATAGATAAGACCAAAAATATTATAAAATTTCACCCCGGATTTCTCATGCCTGTGGGATTGTTGCTGGCCCTGACGGCAGGATCCCTGCCTCTGGCTTTCGGGGATACTTTTATGACAGGTCTTTGGATGAAGCAATCCGTGCCTGTGATTGGCTCGGTTGGTACGGCTTTGTTTTTTGATACAGGAGTGTACCTGGTGGTCATAGGAGTGACACTCACGATTATTTTCACCATATCTGAAGGCTTGTAAGCATGGAGATTTTACTCGTAATCATCATAGGACTATTGTACGCGGCCGGCATTTACATGATGCTCAGAAGGAGCCTTGTGAAATTGATCATAGGTTTGATCCTGCTCGGAAATGGTGCCAACCTGCTTATTTTTTTATTGGGTAAAATTGTAAAAGGAGAGCCCCCCATCATTGCCGATACCGAGAAGATGCTGGGAGAAATATATGCTGACCCTGTTCCACAGGCCCTTATTCTGACCGCTATTGTCATTAGTTTTGGCCTGCAGGCATTCGCTATCATTCTCATTAAAAGAGCCTATAAAGTAGTTAAAACAGACGATCTGGACGAAATGAACGCAACCGACGAAGATTTATGAGCAACCCCTACATTGTTTTACCGGTAATTTTCCAGCTTTTTGTGGCAGTGGTTCTGATGTTTTCCTGGAACAGAAAAAACCTTCAAAAGCTGATCTCTGTGATCGGATCCCTGATTGCCTTGCTAATCAGCCTGCTTTTGCTTTTAAAAGTAAATCAGGAGGGGATTCAGGCCATGCAGGCAGGAGGTTGGGTTGCCCCTTTCGGAATCACTTTTGTGGCCGATACTTTTAGCGCACTGCTGGTGCTGCTAACGGCAATTGCGGGACTGGCTGTCAGTGTGTTTTCCGTCGGGAGTATACGGAATGCAAGGATAAAATTCGGATATTTTCCTATTCTGCATCTTTTGATCATGGGTTTAAGCGGTGCCTTCCTTACCGGTGATATTTTCAACCTTTACGTTTGGTTTGAAATCATTATCATTTCTTCCTTTGTACTGCTCACCATAGGAGGGGAAAAAGCCCAGATAGAGGGGGCCATCAAGTATGTCACCATGAATTTGCTGGCTTCTGTCATCTTCCTTACCGCTATCGCCATTTTGTATGGTTTGACGGGAAGTTTGAACATGGCAGATCTTTCGATTCAGGTTGCAGCCGTTGAAAATCGCGGACTGGTAAATGTGACAGCCATACTCTTCCTGATAGGTTTTGGGATCAAATCTGCAGTTTTTCCATTATATTTTTGGCTCCCGGCTTCCTATCATACGCCGCCACCTGCCATTTCAGCTATTTTTGGGGGCTTATTAACCAAGGTGGGTGTATATGCCCTATTGCGGGTGTTCACCCTGATCTTTATCCCGGATGAATTCCTTACCTGGGTAATTTCCATCATGGCCATGTTGACCATTCTTACCGGAGGACTGGGAGCATTGATCCAAAATAATATGCGGAAAGTATTCAGTTACCTGATCATTTGCCATATTGGCTTTATGCTGGCCGGTCTGGGTATTTACAGTACCATTGCCATAGCCGGGGCGGTGTTTTATCTGGTTCATGACATCATGGTCAAAACCAACCTGTTTATGGTCAGTGGCTTGATATTCAAATTTAAAGGCACCTACTCCATGCGATTACTGGGTGGGTTTTACAAAGAACAGCCCCTGTTGAGCCTGTTGATGGCCATCCCTTTGTTTTCTTTGGTAGGGATACCGCCACTTTCCGGCTTCTGGGGAAAATTGCTGCTCATCAAGGGTGCCATAGCAAGCTCAAATATTTTAATGATTGCCTTTATAATATTGGGAAGTTTCCTTACCTTATTCATCATAGCCAAATTATGGGCAGCCGTTTTTTGGAAAGATGGAGCCGAATTGCCAAGGAAAAAACACATCAAATACTTTGAAGAATTAAAACCATTGAAAAAGAAAGCCATGATTGGTTCAATTGCTTTTTTATCGGTAATCTCTTTAGGCATTGGTTTCGGTGCAGAATGGATCATGCGCCTGTCAATGACAATAGCGGAAAATCTGATGGATCCAGCTCCATATATTCAAGCCGTTTTGGGAATTTAAATCTAAGGAAAATGATAAAAACCAGGTTTCTAAGCAATCTCCTGCTCTCCTTCATATGGCTTGCGGTGACAGGAACATTCTCGTTCATAAATTTTGTTTTTGGATTCATCCTGAGCTTTTTCCTGATGTGGCTCATTTCCAAAGAAAGGGAAGAAAACAAATATTTCTACCGAGGCCCTAAACTAATTGCCTTCGTCTTTTTCTTTTTATACGAACTGATTAAGGCCAATCTTCAGGTGGCCTATGATGTGGTCACCCCCAGTTTTTACATGAAACCCGGGATCATACAAATACCGCTTACTGCAAAAACAGATCTGGAGATCACCCTGCTAGCCAATTTGATTACTCTTACACCAGGAACCCTGAGCCTGGATGTATCAGATGATAGAGAGGTGCTTTACGTGCATGCCATGTATGTACACGACAGGGAAGAGTTTATAGCAGATATAAAAAATGGATTCGAACGCAAGTTATTGGAGATTTTGAGATGAGTGTATACGATTATCTATATTATGTGATTTTACCGGTTTTGGCCGGATCTACCCTTTTGATATTTATTCGGTTTATTATTGGTCCCACACTTTCTGACAGGGTGGTGTCACTGGACCTCTTGCTGACCACGGGAATAGGCATTATTACCATTTACAGCATACATACCGACCAACCGGCATTCCTGGATATTGCCATGATCATGGCATTAATCGCCTTTTTGGGAACGGTGGCTTTTTCCTATTACCTTGAAAAAAGAGAAAAAAATGAATGACTATTTAATCATGGGACTGAGTACATTGGGAGCTGTTTTTATATTACTGGCAGCTGTGGGAGTAGTACGGATGCCAGATCTGTACCTGAGGATTTCGGTCACTACCAAAGCCGCCACCCTGGGGATTGGGTTACTGCTTCTGGCGGCAGGAATTTATTTCAACGAATTCGGAATTTATTCCCGGGTAATGGCCATTATCCTGTTTATGTTGCTTACCGCCCCGGTGGGTGCCCATATGATTGGCAGGGCATCCTATTTTACAGGAGTAAAATTATGGTCCGGGTCAAAATTGGATGATCTGAAAGGCAAATACCACCCCAAAAGCCATGAACTTTCAAGTGATAACGACCAAAAGAAGGATGAAAATAAATAAAATGATAGTTGTGGTATTGATAGCCATGGCCTGTGGTCAGTCAAATACCCGGAAATCCCAAACAATAACCAACGACATGTCCGATTCCTATTTGTTTTTGTTAGGCACCTATACTGATACTCCTGAACAAGGGATTCACCTGCTTGAGTTTAATCCCGGGAAAAATGGCTTCATTTTACTTTCTTCAGCGACTGATCCTGAAAATCCTTCATTTGTAATTGCCAATAAATCCCAAAACCTGGTTTTTTCAGTAGAGGAAACCGCCGGGGATGAGGGGGGAAAGGTAAGTTCTTTTGCATTGAATGAGGGCCACATTTCCAAAATCAACACCGTGTCGGCTGCAGGTGATGCTCCATGCTACCTCAGCCTGGATCCATCAGAAAAATTTGTTGTTGCAGCAAACTATTCGGAAGGTAACTTTTCAGTTATTCCGGTGGAAGCAGAGGGAAGGCTGCAACCTGCCGTTCAGGTGGTCAACCACAAAGGGAACAGTATAAATCCCAACCGACAAAAGCAACCTCATGTACATGCGGTTGTTTTTCATCCTCAGGATGGCAGGCTTTTGGTTGCCGATCTGGGGACAGATGAGGTAGTGGTATATAATTTTAACCCCAATGAGGAAAAACCATTGGTTGAAGACCCACATTTCCGTTTGCAGGTAAAGCCAGGAGCAGGTCCCCGACACATGGTGTTTGACGCAGCTGGTGAAACCTTATACTTGATCCATGAAATTACTGCAGAAATAGGCGTTTACCGCTATGATGATGGATTCCTGGAACATGTAGAGACCCAAAGCCTGCTTGAACAAGGTTTTACCGGTACTGTCGGCGCCGCTGAAGTCAGGATATATGATAAATTCCTTTATGCCTCTAATCGTGGAGAAGCAAATGAAATTATTGGTTTTCAAATCGTTGATCAGGGGAAACTAAAGCACATTCAAACCATTTCCTCTGGTGGCAATGCACCAAGAAACTTTAACATTACCCCGGACGGTAAATTCCTGGTGGTGGGGAACCAAAACTCCAATACCCTTTTGGCTTTCAGTAGGGACCCTGAAAGCGGGATGCTGACCAACACAGACCACCGTTTTGAAATTCACAAACCCGTCTACATAAACTTTCTACCATAGAAACCTGAATCGGGCAGGGCATGTCCCGGAATCAATTCTTTTCTTTTATATTGCGCCGATTTTAAGTTTGTCAAAAGAAAAATTAGAAAAAAATGGCAGCATCCAGTGAGCTGAAATACAAATGCATATTGAATAGAAGAGAAACAGAAAGAGCCATAGACCTGATCAAAACCCGATTTCCGGTCATGATGTCTGAAAGGTTGAATTTGTTAAAAATTTCCTGCCCACTGGCCATATTGGACGGGACAGGAATCAACGACGATCTTAACGGTACAGAAAGACCTGTCAGGTTTCCTATCAAAAATCAGTCGGATGCCTCTGCAGTAGTCGTTCAGTCTCTTGCCAAATGGAAAAGATGGCAATTGGCAGAATTGGAAGCAAAAGACGGAGAGGGGATCTTAACTGACATGCGGGCCCTGAGACCCGATGAAGACTATTCTCCACTGCACTCCTTGTATGTAGACCAATGGGACTGGGAACAAAAAATAACAGCATCCCAAAGAAATCTGGACTATTTAAAATCCACGGTAGAAAGTATATATGGTATCTTCAGGGAACTGGAGAAATCTATCTTTGCCGCATTTCCGGACATTTCCCCCCAGCTTCCTGAGAAAATTACCTTTATTCAGGCAGAAGAACTCTTGCAACAATATCCGGATTTAACCCCCAAGGAAAGGGAATACCAGGCTTGTAAAGCTCATGGAGCAGTTTTTCTGATTGGTATCGGAGATGTACTTAGCAATGGGGAAAAGCACGATGGCAGGGCCCCTGATTATGATGACTGGAGCAGTTACAATTCCGAAGGGTTTAAGGGGTTAAATGGGGATATTCTGGTGTGGAATCCCATTTTAAAAAATTCTTTTGAGCTTTCCTCCATGGGGGTTCGGGTGGATGCGGACACTTTGGAAAGGCAGCTGGCGCTTTCAGGTGAAGAAAAAAGAAAAAATCTGTTTTTTCATAAAAAATTATTAAACGGAGAACTCCCACAAAGCATAGGAGGAGGGATCGGTCAATCCAGAACCTGTATGTTTCTTTTGAGAAAAAAGCATATCGGCGAAGTGCAATCAGGAATTTGGCCAGCCGATGAAATAAATAAATGTAAGGAACAAGGAGTTTATTTAATGAAATAAAAAATAGGAAAAAATCTATTTATTGATTTTGAGCATTATTAAGTTAAAATTGCTTTTCAAGAAGTCTTTAAAATCAAAAAAATAATTTTAATAACTGTTTTATTTGCAAAAAGTTTCCTTACCTTTACTGCCATTAATACAATCAATTAATTACAATTATGAACACAGGAAAAGTAAAATTTTTTAATGAGTCCAAAGGATTCGGTTTTATTATTGATGACGAATCATCTAAAGAGTATTTTGTGCATGTCTCTGGACTTATAGACGAAATCAGAGAAGACGATGATGTATCCTTCGATCTTAAAGAAGGAAGAAAAGGTCTGAATGCAGTGAATGTGAAGGTAGTAAACGCATAACATAACATTGACATCAGTAGCAGAAAGCAATCCATTTGGATTGCTTTTTTTGTTTACAGACCATATATGCTTACTTTGGGCTTCTTTCTGAATCCCTAAAAAACTGATATACAATGAATTAAATAGAGGTAATTTAATTCAAAAACCCCGAAAA
>NZ_JAANYN010000016.1 GCF_011290685.1 Cyclobacterium plantarum | reverse complement strand
GGGGTTACACCCGGGAGAGTAGGTCGCCGCCTCATTTATTCAAAAGCCCTTTGGTTGATACCACAAGGGCTTTTTTTATGCCTTTTTTTGAACCATATAAGACATATAAGGAAATATAAGGTTTAGGCAAGAAAAAAAATCTGTGGAAATCAGGGTTTATCTGTGGAGCATCCTATATTCCCACCACAGATTACACGGATTAACACAGAAAAAAAACAAAAAAAGCCCACTTCTATGTTCTTCTATTCCTTATATGGTTCTCTTTTTTAGTCCCTTATTTTTTGAACCATATAAGACATATAAGGAAATATAAGGTTTAGGTGGGACAAGGAGAAATCCTTGGAAATCTGGTGCCTGTCTGTTGTGAAACCATAATTCCCACCACAGATTACACGGATTAACACAGAAAAAATCAAAAAAAACCCACTTCTATGTTATTCTATTCCTTATATGGTTCCCTTTTTTTGAACCATATAAGTGATATAAAGACATATAAGGTGTGTAGAAAATGGTTCCTGGCTGAACAGGGTTTTATATTGAAGTGGGCAAAAAATAAAATATTGCCTTCAAAGAAGGTGTCCCATCTATGGGCACCTACTCCTTGCATGGTTTCCTCTCTGTTAAACTTTAAATGGCATTTAAGTATTTTGGATGAGTAACGAATAGGGAGTATACTACCATTAAACCTGTCCCTGGTTGGAAAGGGGTCTTATCTTCCAATTAATATCAGCAAATCATATTAAAACGCCGGGGATTTACTATTTTTGCACCTAGTATGAACATGCAAAAAATAAGAAATTTCTGTATAATTGCCCATATTGACCATGGCAAAAGCACATTGGCTGATAGGCTTTTACAATTCACCAATACAGTGACTGAAAGGGAAATGCAAGACCAGCTTCTGGATAGCATGGACCTGGAAAGAGAGCGGGGGATCACCATAAAATCTCATGCCATCCAGATGAAATATCCTTATAAAGGAGAAGAATTCACGCTGAACCTTATCGATACCCCGGGTCATGTGGATTTTTCCTATGAGGTTTCCCGGTCTATTGCTGCTTGTGAAGGCGCCCTATTGATTGTTGACGCTTCCCAGGGAATTGAAGCGCAAACCATTTCCAATCTTTACCTGGCCATTGGGCATGACCTGGAAATAATACCTGTATTGAATAAAATTGACTTGCCCGGAGCTCAGCCTGAAGTAGTTGCAGATGAAGTCATGGAAATGATTGGTTGTGAAAGGGAGGATATCATTCTGGCATCTGGAAAAGAAGGAATAGGCATCGAAGACATTCTCAATGCCGTGGTAGAAAAAATACCAGCCCCCAAGGGAGACGAAGAAGGTCCCCTTCAAGCCATGATATTTGACTCTGTTTATAATCCTTTCAGAGGTGTAGAAGTTTTGTTTCGGATATTTAATGGGACCATAAACAAAGGTGACCGAATCAAGTTTGTGAATACCGGAAAGGAATATAATGCCGATGAAATCGGGATTTTGGGTATTCAACAAAAGCCCCAACAGCAATTGCAAGCTGGAAATGTAGGCTATCTCGTTTCTGGCATCAAAGTGGCTAAAGAAGTGAAAGTTGGTGATACCATCACGCATGTAAAGCGACCCTGCAGCAAAACTGTACAGGGCTTTGAAAACGTAAAACCAATGGTATTTGCAGGGATATATCCTGTGGAGACCACCGATTTTGAAGAGCTCCGTGCTTCCATGGAAAAACTGCAGCTCAATGATGCATCCTTGGTTTGGGAGCCGGAAACATCCGCTGCACTGGGCTTTGGTTTTAGATGCGGCTTTTTGGGTATGCTTCATATGGAAATCATCCAGGAACGCCTCGAAAGGGAATTTGACATGACTGTGATCACCACAGTCCCTTCTGTTCAATTCCGCGCACTGATGAATAACGATGAATACCGGCTTGTAAATGCGCCATCTGACATGCCTGAGCCCAATTTGTTCAAGCATATAGAGGAGCCTTATGTAAAGGCAGCCATCATTACGGCGGCAGATTACATAGGTCCGGTAATCCAACTTTGTATGGATAAGCGGGGACAGATTAAAAATCAGGTTTACCTAACATCTGATAGGGTGGAGCTTACCTTCGATATGCCTTTGGTGGAAATCGTATTTGACTTTTTTGATAAACTCAAAACCATTTCCAGAGGTTATGCTTCTTTAGATTACGAACTGATCGGATTCAGGCAATCGCATATGGTAAGGCTGGACGTGATGTTGAACGGAGAGCCGGTAGATGCGTTGTCAGCTATTGTTCACCGTGAAAAGGCCTACGAATGGGGAAAGCGCCTTTGCGAAAAGTTAAAAGAGCTGGTTCCGCGGCAAATGTTTGAAATTGCCATACAGGCGGCCATTGGTACAAAAGTAATTGCACGTGAGACGGTTAAGGCATTAAGAAAAAATGTGTTGGCCAAATGTTATGGTGGAGATATATCCAGGAAAAGAAAGTTACTTGAAAAACAAAAGAAAGGGAAAAAGAGAATGAGACAGGTGGGTAATGTGGAAGTGCCCCAGGAAGCCTTTATGGCCGTGTTAAAATTGGATTAACAGCTCCGGTATCAGGGAAGAGGGATTAACCAGCTTCCTATGTTTGACCTCCCTCACACCCATTGCCTTAATGTCAACATTGAGCTCTTGGTAAAATAAAATCTATGGAAAAAAAAGAAGGATTTCTCAAAATCGATGGAAAAAAAGTTTCAGCTACTATTAAGGAAGAGATAGCAGAAGCAGTAAAAAAATTAAAAAAAGCAGGTGAGAATCCCCCTCATCTGGCTGCAATACTGGTAGGCGAGGATGGAGCCAGCCAGACCTATGTAGCTGCCAAAGTGAAAGCCTGTGAACAAGTAGGCTTCGAATCTACACTTGTCCGTCTGGATGAGCAGGTAACCGAGGAAGAGTTGCTTAAAGAGATTCAGAAAATCAATGACAATCCTGAAATTCATGGATTAATTGTACAATTACCTCTTCCAAAGCATATTTCTGTAGAAAAAGTAACCGCACAAATTAGACCCGAAAAAGATGTGGATGGCTTTACCCCTGCGAATGTAGGTCGGATGACTCTGGGATGGCCTGCCTATATTTCTGCTACTCCTAACGGTATAGTGGAATTACTGAAACGGTATGAAATTGAAACTTCAGGAAAGCACTGTGTGGTGATTGGAAGAAGTCATATTGTAGGTTCACCAATGAGTATTTTAATGGCCAGGAATGATCATCCGGGAAATTGTACCGTAACGCTTACCCATAGCCGTACCCAAAATCTCAATGATATTGCCAGAAGTGCCGATATTCTGATCGTTGCTATTGGCAAGGCTGGATTTGTCACTGCTGAAATGGTAAAACCAGGTGCTGTGGTGATAGATGTCGGAATACATCGTATTCCAGATGACAGCAAAAAGAATGGATACAGGCTTGTCGGTGATGTGGTATTCGATGAGGTTTCAAAAAAAGCATCTGCCATCACTCCAGTGCCGGGGGGAGTAGGTCCCATGACCATTGCTTCCCTTTTGTACAATACCCTATTGGCTGCACAAGGGAAAATTTATTCATAATTTTAGCGTTTATCAATTGTTCATCAGCGGTTCAATAACCCGCTTAATCAAAAATTATGAAAGAACAACAGGAATTGATTCAAAAAGGGAAGCTTTTGCCCTTGATGGAGGCCTTTTATACCATACAGGGAGAAGGATTGTTTTCAGGTCAACCAGCTTATTTTATTCGGTTGGGAGGATGTGATGTAGGATGTGTTTGGTGCGATGTGAAAGCCTCCTGGGAAGCAGGTGATTGGCCATTGGTGCCTGTGAACCAGATTGTTGAAGAAGCCGCAGCATACCCTTCAAGGTTGGCTGTCATCACAGGAGGGGAGCCCATGATGTACGATTTAAGCTTGCTCACCAGGCTTTTAAAAGAAAAGGGTTTTCAAATCAACATTGAGACTTCCGGCGTGTACCCCTTATCCGGAAGCATTGACTGGGTTTGCTTTTCACCCAAGAAGTTTAAAGCTCCTGACCCGGGTATTTATAAGCGGGCAAATGAAATGAAAGCGATTATTTACCATAAAAGTGATTTTGATTTTGCTTTGAAACATGCCAGTTTGGTCAACAAAAATTGCCATCTTCTCTTGCAGCCTGAATGGTCCAAGGCGGAGGAAATGACACCTTTAATTATTAATTTTGTTAAGGAAAACCCTTCCTGGAGGGTCTCATTGCAAACCCATAAATTTATGGAGATACCCTAAATCGATATGCTGAGGTTCCTGCTTTTTAGTTTGCTTTTGACGGCTGTCTTTTTTCAAGGGCGGGCGCAGGATTATTCAATAATTGACAAGCGGGCCATCAGGTATTTTGAAGAAGGTGAGGGCTATCTTCTACGAAGGCAGCTTCCTGAAGCCAAAGAAAAGTTTAAAGAAGCCTACCTAAGGAGTAAAGATTTTTATGAAGCCTACATCCGGCACGCACAGATCTTATTGAGCAGCGGGCAGGTATCAGAAGCTTTGGAGGTAGTTAAAATGGGCCAAAGTAGGCTTGCCATCAAAGAAAGTGATTTTTTCAAGGGAAAGATGGGCTGGCTGGAGGGGCAGATATACCTGCAAATGGGAGATTTCCCCCAAGCCTTAAAGACCGTTACGGAAAATCAGCCTTTTTTCACACCCGAATTTCTGGAATCCGAAGCCTATCAAAAGAAAAAACGTCAACTTGAAATCATAGCAGAAGGAATTAAAAATCCATTGCAGTTGAAAAAGGAAAGGTTGCCCGCTCCCCTAAATCAATTCAGGTTACAATATTTTCCGGTGTTGACTGCAGACGGTCAGCGGATTTTTTTTACAAAAAGAGATGGCATATCCCCACGAGATCATGAAGATATATATTTTTCCAACTATGAAAATGGCCATTGGACTTCCCCTGAACCGATATCCGTTTTGATCAATACCCGATATAATGAGGGGACCTGTACCATTTCTGCAGATGGCAACCTCCTTATATTCACCTCTTGTGATACGCCTGATTCCTTTGGAAGTTGCGATCTATACCTCACAGAAAAAATTGATGGTACCTGGCAAAAGCCCGAAAACATGGGTAAGGAGGTTAATTCCAGGTTTTGGGATTCTCAGCCTTCACTTTCAGCTGATGGCAGCACCTTGTTTTTTTCATCCAATAGACCAAATGGAGAAGGGGAAAATGACATTTGGTATGCAGAAAGACAAACAGATGGCAAGTGGTCTGAAGCAAAAAATATGGGAGAAAAGGTAAATACCTCCGGAAACGAGGTTTCTCCCTTTGTTTTTTTCAACAATACCATTCTCTTTTTTGCATCTGATGGGCATGATGGGTTTGGGGGTAAGGATATTTTTTTGAGCAGGTTTGGCCCTAAGGGCTTTGAAAAGCCTGAAAATCTTGGGTATCCCATCAATGATCAGAAAGACCAATTGGCCTTGTTTATTACTGCCGAAAAAGATTATGCATATTATACAGAAAATAATTATTCATTGGACAGGGTGGATAGTTCTTTTTTGTACCGGTTTGATTTCCCGCAAGAAATTGACCTCGGAGAAAAAATTATCGTGACTGAGGGAAGGGTAATCAATGAAGAAACAGGTGAACCAGTTGATGCCATGCTCTCTCTGGTAGATCTTGATAAGGACAGTACTTTATACAGATTTAAGGCGGAAGGCATAGATGGTACATTTACCATGATTTATCCGGATCAAGCTTTTTCAGGGCTGTATGTTGAGAAAAAAGGATTTATGCCGAAAATCTACAATGTTGATCGCGATAGTTTGAAGAACAGGAAAAACCTGGAAGTAAAGCTGGAACCTATAGCATCGGGTAATTACTTTGTCTTTGAAAATGTATTTTTTGATTTTGATGAAACCAGTCTTAAACCAGCCTCTGAAAGTTCACTTAACAGATTGGTGAAATTTTTAGATGATCACCCCTCAGTGGCCATTTTGATTGCAGGCCATACAGATAATGTCGGCAATGACACCTATAACGTTACCCTTAGTAAAAAAAGGGCCGAAAAGGTAAGGGCCTTTCTGATCGATGCCGGAATTGCAGGAGAAAGAATAAATACCGTTGGGAAAGGGTCTTCAGAACCTCTCCGGCCAAATGATACTGAGGAAAATAGGTCATATAATCGAAGAATAGAGGTTGAAATTCAATAGTTTCCTTCAGAAATAATCCTTTTAAAAAAACTGATTTGGATTTTAAGCGTTATTAATCTGTTGGATTTCCTTATTCATCCGCTTTACTTCCTGTCATTGATTGGAATATCCACGGAATTTGTATAAAATTGATTGATTGTTAATCTCAAATCAAATTTATGAATAAAGCCCTACCACTGGTTTTGATCTTATTTTCCTTCTCCACCTTGGCCATGGCACAAAGCAGGATGGTCTCCGGAATCGTTACGGATGCAGAAGCTGGCCTTCCTATTCCCGGAGTTACGGTCCTGGTAAAGGGTACAAATACAGGAACAGTTACAGACATAGATGGGAACTACCAAATCGAGGTATTCGAAGGAGAAAACACATTGGTTTTCCGGTTTGTAGGTTTACAGCCCCAGGAAGTGAATGTCGGAAACCGGAATAAAATAGACGTTGTATTAAGTCCCGAAATTACTGCCCTTGATGAATTTGTGGTTACTTCTTATGGTGACCAGACCAGAAGGGAAGTCACTGGCGCCATCGCTTCGGTAAAGGGAGAAATATTCCAGGACCTTCCCATGCAATCTTTTGACAGGGCCATGCAGGGAAGGGTTGCCGGGGTACAAGTGACTTCTGGTTCCGGTCAGCCAGGCGGTACACTAAATGTTCAAATCAGGGGAGTGGGGTCCATAAATGCCGGTACCCAGCCCTTATATATTGTGGATGGAGTTCAGGTGGCATCCGGCGGTTTATCCGGTCAGGGCCCCCAAAATGCACTTGCTTCAATTAATCCCAATGATATAGAATCCATTGAGGTGTTTAAAGATGCAGCAGCGGCGTCTATTTATGGGGCGCAGGCTGCAAATGGAGTGGTATTGATAACGACCAAAAGGGGAAAGCAGGGGCGGACCAAAGTAAGGGTCTCAGCCCAGGAAGGGCTAGTGCAGCCTTTAGCATTCTATGATGTGATGAATTCCAATCAATTGGCTTCTATCAAAAGACAGGCCTATATCAACGCAGGATTGAATCCACAGGATGCAGAAAATATTTTTGGCAGTCCTTCTGATACCGGCCTGCAAAATTCAGACTGGTTGGGAGAATTATTCCGGGATGGAAGAATGAGTGTGTATGATGTTTCCTTATCCGGTGGA
This sequence comes from Cyclobacterium plantarum, assembly GCF_011290685.1. Taxonomy (GTDB): domain Bacteria; phylum Bacteroidota; class Bacteroidia; order Cytophagales; family Cyclobacteriaceae; genus Cyclobacterium; species Cyclobacterium plantarum. Next base: position 88,905 of record NZ_JAANYN010000016.1, on the reverse strand, counting down.
GATGCGGGGACACAGTTTTTTATTTCCGGATCGCATACCTTTCACCAGGGACAGATTATCATGTCTGATTATACCCGGACAACGGGTAGAATGAATCTGACACATAAAGTCAATGATAAATTCAGTATCAATGCCAACCTTTCCCTTTCCAGGCAGATGACCAGTGGTTCAATTGACAGAGGTAATTTTGTCAACAGCCCTTTCGTGGCCGGATATGTCTCCAGGCCAAATGTACCTATTTATAATGAAGATGGAAGTTTCGCAGAATATCCCTCTGAACATTTATTCGGATATAATATTGTTCAGGGCGTCAGGCAGGAATTAAGGAAAGGTATTAGTTATCAATCTGTTTCAAACATACAATTAAACTATAAATTCCTGCCCTGGCTTGGATTTACGACTTTTGGAGGGATAGATTTTTCTGACAACAGGGATGAAAACAACAGGCCCTCAACCATACCTGCATTTGCAAGCTATGGGGGATCATCCACCTTTACAGACCGAAGGATTGTCAACTCCAATGCCAACGCCAATTTTAATGTAAACAAGGAATTTGACGAAATTCATACGGTTTCAGGAATTCTGGGGTATGAATATAAAATGGAAACCCAGGAAAATACTTCAGCTACGGGAAGGGGGTTTCCCAACCCCGTTTTAAGGTACCTTCAAAATGCTGCCCAACCTTTTCAAGTGGGCGGTTTTTATACAGAATATATCAGGTCTGGATTTTTTGGACAAGCCAAGTATGATTACGATGACAAGTACACTTTCGATTTGACGGTCAGGCGTGATGGGTCTTCCAGGTTTGGAACAAATACCAGATGGGGGAATTTTGGAGCAGTTTCTGCAGGCTGGAGAATTTCCTCAGAGAGGTTTATGGAGAATGCACTTTGGGTAGATAACCTCAGACTAAGAGCTTCTTATGGAGTCACGGGAAACTCAAATATCGGGAATTTTGAGTCCAGGACCCTGGTAGGCTCTGCCGGACAGTATTTGGGGGGAGGAGCATTGCGTTTTGTGCAGTTGGGAAATGATCAGTTAACCTGGGAGGAGTCTGTTTCCCTTAATTTTGGAGTGGACGGGACTTTTTTTAATGGGCGTATCATTGCAACAGTGGATGTCTGGAGGAAGGATTCCCGCAAGTTGCTTTTTGAAACACAATTGCCCATTGATTCAGGTTTCGGATCCATTACCCGGAATACAGGAAAGGTTCGCAATCAGGGAATTGATTTTGACCTGCAGACCACCAATATTATTTATGGAAAGTTCCGCTGGACTACTGCTTTTAATACCTCCATATTTTCCAACGAATTGTTGGAGCTTTATGAAGGATTGGATCGGCTGGGCAATGATCTAATCGTTGGAAAACCCATAGATTTTTACTATGCCTATGAATATGCAGGTGTTAATCCAGCTAATGGTGCTCCCATGTATTATGATGAAAATGGGGAATATACCTACCTGCTCAGTGACGATGATCAGAAATATATCGGAAGTGCCTTGCCCTGGACCTATGGAGGCCTTTCCAATACCCTTTCTTACGGACCGGTAAGCTTGGAAGTTTTTTTTCAATATCAATATGGCAACCTGGCATTTAATCAGGATCTGTACAATATGGCACAGGCGGGTTCAATCGGACAGGACAATCAAACAACGGATCAATTGTATTTCTGGAGAACTCCGGGCCAGATCACTAATGTGCCCAAGCCTTATGAAGGGGGAAGAATCCCCGGCCATTCAGGTTACCAACAGTTTTCCACCAAGCAGATTTCGGATGGTAGTTATATTCGGCTAAAACAAATCACCTTGAATTACAACCTACCCAGAACCCTGTTGTCCAAAGCAAGAATAGATGAAATGAATGTATTTGTCCAGGGATTGAATCTATGGACACTCACGAAATACAATGGTTTGGACCCTGAAGTAAATTCCATAGGAGATACCTATGGTACCTATCCTATAGCCAGACAGGTAACCGCAGGTATCAATCTTACCTTTTGATAAAGAAATGAAAATGATCAGAAAATATATCCTTTATTTAGGTTTAGTATCCGTAATTTCCTGTACAGACCTGAATACTACACCAAGGCAAAGTCTTACCCCGGAAGTAGCTTTTAATGATGTGTCTGGTTATCAATCTGTAGCCAACTCCATGTACAACAGGGCGACCAGTTTCAGCTACTATGGTCAAACCATGATGATCGCACCGGAAATATTAGCAGATAATTTAAGACTGGTGGCCAACACAGGAAGGTATCAGGGGGAAGAATCCAACGGAGACCGTGATCACATCGCCATTTGGAATGGTGTGGTTTATGGAGGAATCAACGATGCCAATCTCATCATAGAAAGCATTGACGATGAAAGCGTATCAGGAGATGAACAGGAAAAGGCCTTTATCAAGGGAGATGCCTACTTTATGCGCGCACTGTTTTATTTTGATCTGTGCCGGGTGTATGGTTATGAACCCGGTAGGGAAGTGAATGGGTTTAATTTAGGCCCCATATTGCGGCTAACACCTACATTGGTGGCCTCAGATGCGGATTTCAGATCCAGATCTACCGTTGAGGAGGTTTATCAACAGATTGAAAGTGATTTACTGGAAGCCATTCCATTAGTTGGTGCCGTACCTATAGGATCTGAAGGGGTATATTACGCCAACGCAGGCGCAGCCCTTACTCTGCTAGCCAGACTTTACCTGTATTGGAACCGCATGGAGGATGCCGAAGCTGCGGCAACCTCTGCCATGGATTTTCTGGGTCTGAGAACCAATGGGGATGGGTTGTTGGAATCAGGTCAATACGTACAGGGGTTTTCAAGGGCACCACATCCCGAATCCTTATTTGAGCTTGAACTCCGGCAGGTGGACTGGAGCAGCGTGGATGGGGTAAACAATTCCCTCAATTCTTTGGTGGCCGATAATGAGCCGGCGGCTCAATTTATTATAGGTGCATCCAATGAGTTGATGTCAGCCTATGAGGAGGGAGATGTGAGAAGAGATTGTTGGAGAGAAACGACCAGAGAGGGTATTGAAGGGCCCGTTTACGCCAGTAGAAAATGGACTGGATATAAAGGTGATTTCCTGGAAAATATACCCGTTATCAGGGCAGCGGAATTGTACCTGATCAGAGCAGAAGCAAGATATCAAAACAATCCCTCCGGAGCACGAGAAGACATCAATGCCTTGCGTTCCAAAAGAGGTTTGGGTCCCATTGACAATGTCCTTTCGGGTGAGGCTTTGTTAAACAGAATTCTTTTGGAAAGAAGGCTCGAATTTGCCCTTGAAGGGCATCGTTTTTTTGATTTAAAAAGAAACGGAAGGGACATCAGCAAACATGGGGAATTTCTGGTAGTGCCTTATACCGATTACAGGGTATTAGGAAACCTTCCTTTGGCCCAGGTTCAATTAAATGAAAATCTTGAGCAAAACCCAGGTTATTAATGAATATGGAAGCAGTGAAAAAGATATTTGTTTTGACCTTTATACTGGGAACCTCCTTGTGGTTTTCGGCTTGTATGGAAGAATCCGGGTTCAATATTGTTTGGGAAGGTCTGGAAGTTGAGTTTGAGGATGCATCAAGACCCAATGGTACCATCAGAAAAATCATGACCAAAACCAATGATAATCAGGTGGATCAGGAAATGGTAAGAGTAAACCTGGTTGGCCGGCAATTATCAGAACCGGTTAATATTTTGGTGGGGGTCGACCCTGAGTCAACAGCCATAGCTGGTGTACATTACCGTTTGGTTAACGATGAGGTTACCATTCCTGCCAACAGCAGCTTTGTGGACATACCCCTGGAGATATTGACCGGGAACCTTGGAGCAGAGGAAATGCCAGACCTTACCTTAACCATATTGGATGCCGGTAATACCAAAATCAGTACCAATTACAATCGATTGACCATAGAAATCAGGTTGTCCTGTCCTTCTGATTTGGCAGGGGAATACAGTACGGTTACGGTTGGTACCGGTGGAACGGTAAATTACCAGGTTGTCATCACCGAATTGGAACCTTTCACCTACAGGATATCAGATATTACAGGAGGCGTTTACTCCCAGGTATTTGGAGCGGAGGACAACCCCGCCGTCTTTACCGAGTTATGTGGTGAAATTACCATTACGGACCAGCCTGACCTTGTTTTTGGAGATGATACTTTCAATGGTACCGGTAGGGTAAATGAAGATGGCACCATCAGGATCAACTGGAGGACCGAAGAAACGGAGGAAAGTGGGGTTACTACATTGACCCGGGTGATAGAATAAAGAAAATTCGAGGTGTATTCAAGGAATTTTCCCTACTTACCGCCTCCTGAACAAATTGTAGAAATCGGATGAAAAAAACAGCTATTTTGGCCATCTTCCTTTTGGGCACAAACCTGGGTTTTGCCCAGGTCCAGGGAGGACTGCAAAAAGTCAGATCGGAAGTCTTTCAGAGATTGCAGGAAAACGTCAGGCAGTATAGTTTAAAACCTGAAGAAAAAGCAGTCATAGCGGAGGAATTGGGGATTCCACTCACCATGAATCTTCCGGGGGAAAGAGTGGCTGTATTTCAATATCTTGATGAGGTAAACCATCCGGTGTATTACACCACCCATAACCTGAATGCTGCTGCGGCTACCAGGACCAATGCTTTACAGGCAGGAGGAAATTTGAATTTGAACCTGACAGGGGCAGATATGGTCATTGGCATATATGACCAGACAAGACCTAAAGCCAATCATAATGAATTTGGCAACAGGGTCACTCAGATAGACGGGTCCACTGAAGAAATCAGCAATCATGCAACCCATGTCACTGGGACCATTTTAGCAGCAGGTAATAACAGGAATGCTGCGGGCATGGCCAGGGAAGCCATTGGCTGGGCTTTTAATTGGGATGCGGATATTTCTAAAATGACTCAAAACAGTTATGATCCTGATATAAATCCGGACGGACATCTCATTTCAAATCATTCGTATGGGTTTTTGATGGGTTGGTACAGGGATAGCAACAATAACTGGACCTGGGCAGGTAATGAGGGCATCAGTTCAAGCGAAGATTACAGGTTTGGTTTTTATACCAACAAATCCAGGCAAATAGATGAGCTGGCCTTTGCCAAACCATTCTATACCATTGTCTGGGCTGCCGGAAATGACCGGTCTGATGTTGGTGATGGATCAAGGGATGCTGATGGTCCGGATGATTCTATAGGACCGGAAGGGGTGGCCAAGAACAGCCTTACGATAGGGGCTGTTGGTCTTCCAGGTCCCTATAAAGACCCCTCCGATGTTGCCATGAGCTCGTTTTCCAGTTGGGGTCCTGTGGACGATGGACGAATCAAACCTGACCTTGTTGGGATGGGTGTGAATGTATTTAGTTCAGCAGTGCTAAGTGAAAATGGGGCCGACAGCTATGCCACGCTTAGCGGGACATCTATGGCCACCCCAAATGTTTCAGGTTCACTCTTGCTGCTTCAGGAATTGTTCAATGACAGGAATGCAGGAAGGTACATGCATTCATCAACCCTGAAAGCCCTGTCAATCCAAACGGCAAAAGAAGCTGGAATGAATCCAGGCCCCGATTACATGTTTGGATGGGGTCTTTTGGACACAGAGGCTGCGGCAGAAATGATTATTGACGAAGATGGTAGCTCTAAAATCATCAGAGAACTAAATCTACGGGAAGGAGAAACCTATGAATTCGAATTTATTTCCAACGGAGTAGAGCCCATCAATGCGACCATTGCCTGGACAGATCCTGCGGGAACATCTCCCTCTCCCAGTGTAAATCCCACAGACTTAATGCTCGTTAATGACTTGGATTTGAGAATTTTTGATGAAAGTGGCAACACTTTTTTCCCCTGGACCCTTAACCCAAGAGATGGTTCCAGTGCCATAGCCAGTAACAGTAGTGACAATTTCAGGGATAATGTAGAGCAGGTATCAATAGAAAATCCCAGCCCACAGAGATACACCGTCCGTGTCAGTCACAAAAATAACCTGACCAATTCCCAACAGCCGTTTAGTTTGATTTTTTCTGCCGGGGTTTCCGACGGACAATCAAATACTTTGTATTGGATTGGCAATGACGGCAATTGGGATAACCCCAATAACTGGTCTGAAAACAGCAATGGCCCAAGTGCAAACCTTATTCCGGACGAGGGGACCAGAGTGGTGATTGACAGGCCTGTGGCTGGCCAAACGATCAGTCTATCTGGTGATACTGATGTTTTTAGCTTGAATATTTTCGGACAAGAACCGCTGGTTTTGGATTTAAACCAAAATGAGTTAGTGATCAGAAATGGCTTCAGATCCAGCAACAACCTGACGAATGTAAGAAACGGACTCATTCATTTTGAAGGTAGGGATCAAAACGAAAATATCCTCGACTTTGGTCAACTTGATTTTTCGGGCATCAATGTTTTATTTGATGAAGGCAGGTGGAGAGTGCTATCCATGCCTGAAATTAATTTACTGGAAATCAGTGGTGCTGATGTGGATTTTGGTATGGAGAGACTCATCGCAGATGAGGTGGAGTTGTCTTCGGGTGCCAGGCTCCGGGGCGAGTTGTCTATCCTGGAATTTAAAGATATTTTGAGATTTGATGAAGGGGCAATCATAGAGGAATCGCTAAATATATTATTTTCCGGGGAAAATGGAATTTATGAAAACCTATCATCCACTGAAACACGAAGCCTGGTAAACGGAGGAGGACTATTGGCAATTTATGCCTCAGGTACCATCCAAAAACTGGTCTTAAACGGAGAAACGCAAGTTAACCAGGACATGACCCGTGTTGATTCTCTGGATATAGGAGCAGGAGCAGAATTGCTTCTGTCCGACGGATTTTCTTTTATCGTAAATCAAAATATCAATCACGCAGATGCGCCCGGAGCGCAGTCTCTTATCCGATCCACAGGAAAGTCCGTTTTGATGCATGAACCTTACCGGAAGTATTGTTTTGAGGGCTTGAGCGTTCTGAATGTCGATTTGCAAGGTGAGTCGGTTATTAACCTGGATCCGCCTTCTACAGCAATTAATTCAGCCAATTGGAGTAATATCTCCTGCGAAAATGTCTTGTTGGCTAATTTTGATGTGGCTTTCAATTGTGCCGGTGGATTGTCTGAGTTTGTGAACCTTTCCGAAGGGAACATTACTTCTTATGAATGGAATTTTGGAGGTTTTGGATCATCCACTGCTACCAATCCCACCTTTGTTTTCAACAACCCCAGGACATACCTGGTTTCCCTGGAGATTAACGGACCAGGAGGAACAAAGCGATTTGAAAAAAGTATTACTGTTACTTCTAATTCCCTGAGAAGACCAGAAATTGTAGCCAATGGATCTCAATTAAGTTCTCGGATTCCAGCAAGCTCCTATCAGTGGTACAGAGACGGGCAAGTCATTGAAGGTGCTACAGGAAGAAGTATCATGGTGGAAGATGGAGGCAGGTATCAGGTAGCCATAATAGACGATCAGTGTAACAGGCTTTCGGCTGTGGTGGTGGTTTCCAGTTCGGGAGATGGTACTTTTGCAGGTAGGTCAGGCTATGCCATAGGTCCCAATCCTGTTACTGAAAAGCTTTCTTTATTCATCAATAATGAGTACCGTGGAGACCTATCGGTACGGATTATTGATGGTTCGGGCCAGTTAAAACAGCAGATGCATTTTAATAAGGAAGCGCAGGGGGTGGAGTATGTAATGGATTTCGAATACCCGAGGGGTCTGTATTTGATTCAGGTTCAGGCTGGAAATGAAACGCAGGCCTTTAAGGTGATGAAAGAGTAAAGTCCCTGGTATTGGAAAATTCTCGTTTCGGTGAGTGGTCAACCCTTCAGGTGTTTTTCTGAATGAGTACTCCAGGGCATTTGGCTTCCCCTACTTGAGCTCCTTTTGTTGGCCATCGGAATGATATTCTGCGCTACCATGCAAGGCTTTTAAACGAAGAAAACCTCGCTCCGAAGAACAAGGTTTCTCACTTTGGTGATCCCGCTGGGGTTCCCCGACTTGGTCTCCTTAGGTCGACCGTCGGGATAAACTTCTCACCCCATGAAATGTCCGAATGAAAAAAAGATTGCATATTGCTACACAATCTTTCTTGCTTTGGTGATCCCGCTGGGGTTCGAACCCAGGACCCTAACATTAAAAGTGTTATGCTCTACCAGCTGAGCTACGGAATCAATTGTATCTATTATCACCAAATGGCTTTAAACTGGTTACAAATAGCCATTATTGTGATCCTGTCAGGACTCGAACCTGAAACCTACTGCTTAGAAGGCAGTTGCTCTATCCAGTTGAGCTACAGGACCTTTTTTTACTTAACTATCCATTTGTCCACCTGAAACCTTCCCGACCCAAAAGTCGGGATGCTCTATTCAGTTGAACTACAGGACCTTTATATTACAAATAGAAACAGGCTTTTCAGCCTGTTTCTTGATGCTTTTTCAAAAGCTTGTGCAAATGTAAGGCGGTTTTTTTTAATTACAAACTGTAAATTGTAATTACTTATTTATTTACTCGAAATGATTGCTCATCTTTGCAAAAAAAATTGTTTTCATGCCTTCTGAGCCATTGACTGTTTTAGATGATTTTTATGTCAGGACCATTGGTGAAATCCCACTAAAGGAAATATTGTATTGTGTGCCGGAAACTTCCATAGCCATCGCTGCTCAAATCATGCGAAAGGAAATGTCCAGCTGTCTTTTTGTAGGTCGCGACAAGACTCATATCCATGGTGTAATCACTGATATTACCTTAAGAGATAATGTTTTGGCGCAAGGTGTATCTCCTGAAAGACCCATAGCCGAAATCATGGATAAAACCCTGGTATCTATTCCTAAAGATGCATTCGTTTATGAAGCCCTGTTGCTGATGTTTCGCACCAAGACCAGGTACTTGCTGGTTTCTGAGGCAGGTAAATATATTGGAGTGACCAGCAGGAATAAGATTTTGACTATTCAGTCACAATCCCCCTTTGTATTTATACAGTCGGTAAAGCTTGCCCTGGATAAGGATGAATTAAAAGTTAAGTGGAAACAGGTGCCAGGTATTGTGGATCAATTGATTCAGCGTGGGGTCAGGGCGGAAATTATCAATCAGATCATATCTACAATTGCCGATACCATCGCCCTGAGAGTGATTGAACAGGTGGTAAAAGAACGTGGAAAACCGCCTGCCAATTTCGTGTTTTTTGTGCTGGGCAGTGAAGGAAGGAAAGAACAAACCCTGAAAACAGATCAGGACAATGCCATCATCTATGAGGATAAGGCCAATGAACAGCGTGCCCTGGTAAGGGATTACTTTCTGGGTTTTGCCAAAGAAGTGTCTGATAGACTCCATGATATTGGATTCAATTATTGTAAAGGGGGATATATGGCAAGCAATCCCAAATGGACCCATTCCCTTTCCCATTGGAAGAGAAATTATGCTGCCTGGTTTCAGGAATCCTCAACTGAAACGGTGATGAGTTATGGCACTTTTTTCGATTGCAGACCCATATATGGAGATTTTACTTTGCTAAATGACCTGAAAGCATTTATGGATGGGCAGCTACAATATCCTTTGGAGCGGTTTTATTATAATATGGCACAGAATGCCTTGCAATACGATACCCAGCTTACCTGGTTGAGGAATATCAGGACTTTTAAAGTTGACAAGGAACAGGTTTTTGATATAAAGAAAGCCATGACACCTATGGTAGATGCGATCAGGCTTTATGCACTGGCCAATAGGATTTTTGAAACCAATACGGGAAAAAGACTGAAAATCCTTACAGAGAGGGGCGTTTTTACAACCATTGCATCTGACGAGCTGTATCAGGCTTATTATTATTTGATGGGCTTAAGACTGGAAAAGCAGGCAGCCACCGTAATTAAAGAAAACAAAACCCCTGTCAACTATATAAAAATCAACACATTAACCAAAGTTCAAGTGGTGACTATCAGGGAAATTTTCAAGGTCATCCGGGATTTGCAGCTGAAAGTAAAGATTCAGTTTACCAAAACTTTTTGAGACCTTCCTGTAATAGGGGTTTATCCATTGAAATAAAATGGGTACTTTGCCCCGATAAACCCAATGCTTAGTTTTCCTGACCATTGGGAATTTGCATTATATGGAAAAAAACAACCATGCTTTTGGTCATTCCCCAATTGGTAAGTTGCTGGTCCAACAGGCGGTTCCGGCAGCGGTAGGTATTTTGGTTTTGTCCATTTATGGTATTGTGGATACGATATTTGTGGGTCGATTTGTGGGCTCTCTTGGAATTGCCACAATCACTGTGGTTTTACCCATTACTTTTCTGATTTCCAGTATTGGCATGTCCATAGGTGTGGGCGGTGCTTCCATCATTTCCAGGGCATTTGGGGATAACAATAATGTCAGGGCTTTTGCTACATTTGGGAATCAGATTGGCATGACCCTGACCCTGGCCTTGTTTTTTGTAGGCATGGGTTATGTGTTTTCAGAAGAAATCCTGAAGCTTTTTGGTGGAAAAGGGGATGTTTTACAGCCAGCCAAGGATTATTTTTCAATCATCCTGATTGGTATTCCTTTTTTGGCCTGGGCCATGATGAGTAATAATGTGATCAGGGCAGAAGGCTATCCAAAAGTGGCCATGTATACCCTGATAGTACCAGCAGTATTTAATATTGTTCTGGATCCGATTTTTATTGTATGGCTGGATATGGGACTAAAAGGAGCGGCATGGGCTACCACCATTTCATATATTGCCAGTGCAGGCTATACATTGTGGTTTTTCATGTTCGGAAAATCCATTATGAAAGTTAAAGCTTCCTGGTTCAAGCCCGATCTGGCCATTGCCAGGGAAATTTCTGCCCTGGGAGCGGTTACTTTGGCCAGGCAGGGGACGGTGAGTATTTTGGCCATAGTCCTGAATAACGAACTCTTTACCTATGGCGGGGAGATGGCCTTGTCTGTTTTTGGGGTGATCAACCGGGTCATGATGTTTGCAAATTTCCCGGTACTAGGCATTACCCAGGGTTTTGTGCCCATAGCAGGATACAATTACGGTGCAAGGTTCAAAGATAGGGTGCATTTGGCCATCAGGCTTGCCTTGAGGTCTTCCAGCTTGATAGCATTTGTCATTTTTATTTTGATCATGAGTTTTACTGGTTCTTTAGTCCAGGTTTTTACTGAAGATGAAACCTTGATTCTGGAAAGTATTCCGGCCATGAGAAAGGCATTTCTGGCTACCCCGCTACTGGCCTTTAGTTTGATAGGGAGTGCTTATTTTCAGGCCATAGGCAAACCAAAATCCGCTTTACTTCTGGCCTTGAGTAAACAGGGGATTTTTCTGATTCCTTTGGTCATCATTATGCCCCTGTTTTTTGGTTTGGAAGGAATCTGGTATGCCTTTCCTCTTGCAGATACGGGAGCTGCGGCCATTTCTTATTTTTACCTCAAAAAAGGTACAGATGCCTTGTAAGGAAATCGTATTTGAAGTTTATTTCCTATTATCAAGCCGGTATCAGTATTTGAAATTCATTTGAGGAAATGTTTAATCTGTTAATCGCTTAACTGTTTAATCGAAAAGAATGGCAGAAGAGCTTTACACCAAAAAATATGGGATTGACCTTGGTGTCGGGTTTTCAGAATCAAGGAATGAACAGAATTTTGAACCTTCGGGATCCGTTACAATCCAAAAAAACAATAATTTCAATTTTTCATCCATAGGATTTATAGGAATGAAGCACCATTTTGCAAAAAATTTCTCGGTTTCGGCTGAATCAGGAGTTCTTGTTGGGTTTGACCAAAATTATCGAAATAACTCCTCCAAAAATCAAGGACGCACGGTTGAAGACAAAACCTCAACCCATAGTTTTTCCCTTTCATTAATGCCCATCAGAACACTCCGTTTTGTCTTTCATTTTTGATCTTCCAGTTAAGGAAACAAGATGGTATGAGAGCAGCTTTTTTAAGGTTTATCATTTGTGTATTGTTTTCCCAATGAGTTATTTAATAAACACATCATCGGTAGTCCTGCATACCAATAAGTCCTGATAAATAGGAAATAAAAAAAAGCCCCGATCAAGTGTTCGGAGCCTTTTTACTAGACCTAACCAACTTTAATTTCTTTTTTCGCAGGGGCAACAACCTGTTTGAGCTTTGGGATCTCAAGCATTAGGATGCCATTTTCATATTTGGCTTCAATCTTATCGCTTTCTGCGTTTTCAGGAAGGCTAAAGGACCTTTTAATGGAGGCATAGGAAAACTCCTGCCTTTTGATCTCTTCTTTGTCCTCTTCCTTCTTTATTTCTTTTTCTGCTTGTATCGTGAGCACGCCTTCAGAAGACTCAATTTTAAAATCCTTCTTTTCAAATCCCGGTGCTGCCACCTCTATCTGAAATTCCTTTTCTGTTTCTTTGATATTTACGGATGGGATCTCGAATTTTTGGTCCCAATCATAAAACCGATTGTCAAATTCCGGCCAGTTATCGGATCCCAGGAGATCTGAGATTGCCTTTGGCCAGAAACTTCCGTTTCTTTTTCCTAGTGTTAACATTGGCTATTTGAATTTTGTAGGTTATGTTTTTATTACACTACCAAAGTAATTCAATAACGTTACAAAGGGGATGATTCCTGTCATGGCGAAACATGATTTATATCAAAACCAACCCCAAGGATTGAATGCAGACGAAAGGGTTCCACCTCTATTGATGAGCTGATAGGATGGCAATAAATTGGTAGGGGTAGCTCCTTAGAGAGATTGGGCGGTAGCCTTTATTGGGAAATGATCCTGCCATCCTCCATTTCAATGATCCTGTCAGTGCCTTCGGCGAATTCGGGATCATGGGTTACGATCAACAGGGTTTGGTGAAAAGTGGTGGCCAAATCTTTAAAAATCCCAAAAACAATATCACTGTTTTTTTTGTCCAGGTTTCCGGAGGGTTCATCCCCCATGATAATTAAAGGATCATTGATCAATGCCCTTGCAATGGCTACCCTTTGTTTTTGTCCGCCGGACAATTGATTGGCTTTTTTTAGGGCATGGTCTTCCATTCCAAAAATACGTAGTTTTTCCATGGCTTTGAATTCCAATTCCTTTCGGCCCATTTTTCCTAGTTTGAGTCCAGGAATCATGACGTTTTCAAGTACAGAAAATTCCGCCAATAGGTAATGGAACTGAAAGACAAAACCAATTTTTTCATTTCTGATCCGGGAAAGAAAGGATTGAGATCTACCGGTTACAGGGCTTTCATCTATCAGCAACCTGCCCTGATAACTGGTGTCCATAGTAGATAAAATATAAAGTAGAGTGGATTTACCGCAGCCAGATTTACCCATGATCGATACAAATTCCCCCCTGTTGATGGTGAAAGTGATATCTTTCAGCACTTGGGTTTCTACAGGATTATAGAAAAATTTATTGATATTTCGGGCTTCCAATACAGGTTTTTCCTTCATGTTATTTTCCTCTTATGATTTCCACCGGATCTACACTGCTCGCTTTTTTAGCCGGGAAATAACCGGCCATGTAAGTGGTCAACAAACTAAAAACACCACCAATGATATAATACCGGGGATTAAAGTCTACAGGGAATGTCTTTATGGTGGGTAAGGCCTCAGTTTCAAAGGGAAGTTGATCAATGCCCATTCCTGCCAGATAACCTAGTATTAATCCTACCGCTCCACCCACTATTCCAATGATCAGCGCGATCAGGGTAAAAACGATGTTTACATCTCTTCCTGAAAACCCAGTGGCCTTTAATATAGCTATGGTATCCATTTTTTCATAAATCATCATGTTCAGAATATTGTAAATTCCAAATCCTGAAACGATAAGCAGGGTGATGCCAACCGCATAGCTGATCAGGTTTCTTATTTCTGTGCCGGTTTCAAACTGTGCGTTTACTGTTTGTATGTCATCTGCTTTTATCTCAAATAAATCCCCGTAATCAATGGCCATGGAAGGGGCCAGCTCCAGTGATTTCAACTTTACCTGTATGTCCGTAATAAATGAAGGAGGTTCGCCCAATATTTTTTGGGCGGTTTCCAGGGAGGTATAGCTTTGTACATTGTCCAAGTCACCTAAACCAGATTGATAATATCCCACCACCTTTAATCGTACGGTATTCCCCTGGGCCGTAGTGGCCTGAATCACATCCCCAATCTGGGCCAGCATGCGGTCGGCGGCACCTTTGCCCAATATGATGCTGTTATTGATGTTTTTCAGGTCATCGCTGTTTCCTGCAGTGACATAATCTTCAAAACTAAAAAGAGCATTTTCTGCATCTACATCGATTCCGTTTATGGATCCCGTTATATCTATGTTTCCGATGTTGTAAAAAACCTGGGTGTTTACTTTTGGGGCTACTCCCAAAACCCGCTCATCGTTTAGCAAGGTATGGATCATGGCAGCACTGTTGTAGATACTTTTACGGCTGCTGTTGGGTTTGATGGACCTGATGGTATTGTTATAGCTGCTATAGGTATCAGACATGTCAACAGGCTGGTTGGGGTTTGGCTTGATTTCATTGTAAAAGCGGATATGAGGTGTCCTGTTCAGTACCAATCCATCCAGCATCATGTTCAAACCATTCATAAAGCCTAAAAGTGCCACAAACATGGTAATACTAAAAGTTACTCCTATAGCGGCGACCAGGGTTTGTTTGAACCTGGCAAGCATGAGTTTTTGGGCTATTTCCAGTAATAAACCGAATTTCATCTGTCTATAATTTGTTTTCTAAGGCCATAATATGTCCTGTACTGAAGGATTCCGACACTCGGAAAATCTCGGATGATGAATAATTGTCCCTTTTTTAGACAGGTTCTTTCTGCCAGATGTTAAGGTTTAATCAATTCCGTTGTTTCTTCAATTCCACTTAATATTTCTGTGTTTTGGTAGTTTTTAATGCCGGTTTTGACTCCAATGGTGTCTCCTTCGATGCTGATGACGTACTGATCCTGAATCAGGTAGGAAGAAGGAATCAGTAGCGCATTTTCTTTTGTTTGAAGGATAATGTTAGCCTCCAAAGTCAAATTGGGGTACAACTGCGGGGGAGATTTGGTGAACTCAGCTTCAACAACAAAACTTTTGGTTTTGTCATCCATAATGGGATGGATTTTGGTAACGGTAGCATCAAAGACTTCTCCACGGTAACTGTCCAGGTTGATTTTAATTTCCTGCCCCGTCTTGATTTGAGCAATGTCATATTCGTCTACCAAAAGCTCTAATATGAATTCTTCCCCATTACCCAACACGGCAAGTTTGCTTTGTTGGTTCACTAGTTCACCTGTCTCTTTCAAAAGGGAGTAAACCTTTCCATCTATTTTACTCTTAATTTCCAAATCATTGGCCAGGGAACTGGCTATTTCAAAGTTTTTTTGAGCATTTTTAGCATTGAATTCGATTTCCCTGATCAGGGTTTCCTGGTTAAGGTGCAGGGCTTTGAGTTCCGTTTTGGATTGGGAATACTGCAACAGCCTCTGTTCAAGGTCAAGATTTGTTCCAATTCCTTTGTCATGCAGTTTTTTTTGTCTTTCCCATAATAGGGAATCATGCGTCATTTTTTCCTGAGCCAATTTTATTTTTACCTCCAAATCTTTCAACCTTGCGACGTTGTTTTCCTTTTCCGCAAATGATTTGGAAAGCCTGGCCATGTCCTGGTTCAGTTCGGTGGCCTCATTGGACAAAGAAAACAAAATATCCCCCTTATTTACAATATCTCCCTCGCTGACAAAGATTTTTTGGATGTACCCACTACCATTTGGCTGAACCTCATATTGATTTTTGCTGACTACTTTTCCTGAAGCATAAACCGAAAGGCTGATATTTTGCCTGTTGGGAGTAATTTTTTCAGTGGAAGTAGAGCAGGAAATAAAGATGACCAGCAAGCTGAAAATAGTAATTTGAGAGATTTTAAACATGGTTAATTGTTTTTAACTATCAACTTTTTTCACTTCACCAATTTAAGGCATTTTGATGAATGGATTTGTACTTGAAAATAAAATTTAATTCCTTAAAATTAATTGGTGTTGAAATCTCCGCTAATCAATTTTGTTTCGTAATTTAATCATTTGATATGTAGCAGTGAGAGATAGGGTAGGATGAAGAACCAGCATAAATGAAAACGAGTTTAAAAATAGCTATTCTTTATGTAGTTGTAGGGATACTATGGATTTTTGCAAGTGATACTTTGATACTTTATTTTTTCCAGAGTACAGATGTTTCAATATTAACAAATTATCAATCTTTTAAAGGGACAGCATTTATTTTTTTGACAGGGATTTTGTTGTACTATTTAATGGAAAAACAATACCTGTATTTGGATAGTAAGGTCAAAGAGCTTGAAAAAGCCAATTTAAAGATCGAAAAGGAACGGATAAAATCCGATCATGCCAAAAATCAATTGGATCAGTTTATTTCCGTGGCATCCAATGAATTGGTTGAACCGGTAAGACAGAGTCATGGTTTTTTGGAGCTATTTATACGGAAAAACAAAAACAGTCTTCCAGAAAAATCTATTTCCTTTCTGGAATTGACATTAGATAATTTCTATAAAATTAAAGATGTGATTCAGGATTTGGTAGAGTTTTCACAATTGACAGAAGAAAGGGAAGCTTTGCAAATTGTAGATCTGAATGAAGTTTTGGAAAAGGCGATTCATTTAAATTCCAGGAAATTCGGGGTGGGAAAAATCGATTTGAAGAAAGAAGATTTGCCGAGTATCAAAGGTGATTACAAAAGGTTTTTGCAATTATTTGATCAGCTGTTGAACAACGCATTTAATTTCAGGGATTCATCAAGACCACTGAAGATTGAAATCAGTGTTTCCAAAGCTGATGGTTTTCAAACCATAGCCGTAAAAGATAACGGTGTAGGCATAGCCTCTCAAAACCTGGACAGCATATTTTATATTTTACAACAATATGATCAAGGCCTCACCAGGAGAGGTTCAGGTATGGGCCTGGCTATTTGTAAAAAAATCATAGAAGATGGTGGGGGTAAAATTTGGGCTACGTCTGTTTTAGGAGAAGGTAGTACCATCCATTTTACCGTTAAAGATGTAGTTTCCAGAGAAAAAGTTTAGCCTGGAAAAAGGAATCGGGAAGTCCGATCTTCGCTTTCATGTGATGTTTTCAAAAGGTCATAAAAGTTTATATATATTCCTTGGGATACCTTAATTTAGCCTATCCTCCAGCGGCAGGTCAAAAGGAAGCAGTTTTGTCCTTTGAGCCATCACTGCCTGGGGAAAAAACTTTTACAGCTATTTCGTTCATTGAACTTTTGCCTGCTTCAAAATATACCCTAATTTAAGCTTTAACGTTATACAATTGGAATAGGATAATACAAATCATACCTTTCAAATAGAATAAATTTTACCCATTCCATACTTGTGAAGTGTATAATTTCTTATTCAATCTTTGGAATTAAATAATTTTTATACTTATTTCCTTACATGACCCGGAAAAAATTACGGGTTAAAGATTCTAACCAAGTTAAGTTGCTGATCATGACCATGTTGAAGATATTTTTGATCGAAGATAATGAAGGAGATGTTTTATTGATTTCAGATGCTTTGGAGGAACTTAATATACCGCTACAAATCAGCTATGCAAAAGATGGTCATGAAGCAGTGGAGTTTTTGGAAAGTTGCTTGTGTGTAAACGACAACAATATTCCTGATCTGGTTTTGCTGGATATTAATTTACCTAAAAAGAACGGTCAGGAAGTGTTGCAATTTATCAAAAGCTCAAATGGGTTAAAGCAAATACCCGTAATCATGCTAACTACTTCCTCCAGTGAGACGGATATCCTGGAATCTTACAAAAATCATGCAAACAGTTACATTTCCAAGCCTATGGGACCGGAAAGCTATCAGGATATCCTGCAAAAGATTGAAAGCTTTTGGTTCTCATTGGTAAAACTCCCTTCCAGGGTATAAGTTATGTCCTCAGAGGAAGATATTCACCGGATCCTCATTATCGAAGATAATGAAGGGGATTATATTTTGGTGGCGGAGGCCCTGGAAGAAAAATTCCCGACATCCAAAATTGATTGGGTGGCTACATACAAAGATGCTGCTGCACAAAATTTTGGGGATTTTGACATCATACTTTTGGATCTTAGTCTTCCGGATAAGAGCGGAGAGCCATTGATCAAAGAAATTTTGGCCATGGCTGCCAGGATTCCCATTGTAGTTTTGACCGGTTATGCGGACAGGAATTTTGCTGTCAAATCTATCAGTTTAGGCATGTCTGATTACATGGTTAAGGATGAGCTTCACCCGGATATATTATTTCGGAGTATCATTTACAGTATAGAAAGAAAGAAAGTATTCAATAGGTTAGAAGAATCGGAACACCGGTACAAAGAACTTTTCCATCTCAGCCCTTTGCCCATGTGGGTATACGATCAGGTTTCATTTGAATTTTTGGATGTCAATGAAGCAGCCATTCAATCTTATGGTTATCCGAGAGATGAATTTCTTGGCATGACTATATCGGATATACGGCCTGAGCAGGAAAGAAATAAGCTGTTAATCGCTGTAGAAGAGGGCAAAAAAAATCCTGGCTTTAAAAATGCAGGAACTTTCCTGCATTCAAAAAAAAACGGGGAGATCATTACGGTGGAAATCAGCTCTAATCCGATCAACTTCAGTGGTCGCCCTGCCAAGTTGGTACTGGCCAACGATGTCACTCTAAAAAAGGCTTACATTGAAACAATAGAAGAACAGAACAAAAGGCTCAAGGATATTGCATGGATTCAGTCTCATGTCGTTAGGGCCCCCCTTGCCCGTTTGATGGGCTTGGTAAGTCTGCTGGAAGTTGAACTAGAAGGTTTGTCAAAAGATAAAAAGGAATTGTTGGATCATGTTTTGGTTTCTGCTTCAGAATTGGATGAGGTGATCAAGGATATTAATTCCAAAACCAGGAAAATTGATTTGCCCGATGAGTAATGTATACTAGTGATTAAATTTTTTTCTTAAGGGTAAAATCATCCATCACATAGCCATTTCCGATAGGGATAACCTCATCCTTTATCTTTGTAAATCCCTGCTTTTCATAGAACTGGAAAGCTTTACTATTGTATTTGTTGACATTCAGCACCATGTTTTTCATTCCGGTTTTTTTCCCTTCCGTTTCAAGGTAAGTTAGTATTTCCTTGCCGATGCCACGGCCTTGCGCTGTAGGCAATATATATAATTTATGGATTTTAAGCTGAGGCAATCCAAGGTAGTGAAGTTCATAGGAGGCAAAGCCCAAGGGTTCCTTTCCCTTGGAAGCGATAAGGAATTTGTGGGCTTTTTTTTCCATTTGCTCTTGAAGGGAACCTTTGCTGTACATCATGTCCATCATGTATGCCAATTGCTCGGAACTAAGAATTTCCCCAAATGCAATGGGCCAAATGATTTTGGCCATATCCTGAATTAGTGGGATGTGTTGGCTGTCTGCCTGGTAAATTGTAATCATCGGTTCAATCTTAAGACTGTCCACGCCGACCTTTTATAGGAAATACAGTGCAAAAAAACCATTATCTCTGATTAAACCCCCGGAGTTTTACCTGAGTGAGTTTTCTTTTGGTGTCCAGCGGAAAGTCTCCCTTCATCATCCAGTCGTAATAACCGGGTTCTTCTTTTAATACCTGTGTAACAGGTTTTCCTTTTTGTTTTCCAAAATTAAAGCATTCCTCCCCTTTGTCATTGAAAACAAATCTCCCTGCTAAATCCACCATTTTTTCATTGATCATGTTGTGGATTTTTTTCATATTATTTTCCATAACACCCACGATGTTTCCCTGGAGGTCTTCCATTTGCTCTCCCGCATACCGATCTATCTGGGCCTTGAAAACCTCATAAGTAGCCAGCGTATCTGCCTCGGCACTGTGGGCATTTTCCAGGACCTTTCCGCAATAAAATTTATAAGCAGATGCCAGGTTTCTTTTTTCCATCATGAAAAAGATCTTTTGGGCATCCAGCAGGTTTCTCTTTTCCAGATCAAAGTCAATGCCCGCCCTTAAAAATTCCTCGACCAATAAGGGGATATCATATTTCAATACGTTAAAGCCTGCCAGGTCCGCTCCCTCAAAAAACTGCTGCAGCTCCCGGGCCACATCCTTAAAAACAGGTTCATTGACCACGTCTTTGTCATAGATACCATGAATAAGGGAGGATTCCAGCGGTATGGGTACCGTTGGATTGATTTTCATGGTTTTGATTTCCTCCTTGCCATCGGGATAAACTTTTAATACAGATATTTCTACAATTCTATCAGTAGATATGTTGACTCCTGTGGCTTCAAGATCAAAAAATGCAATCGGATTCTTTAAATTCAATTTCATTGGGATTTTACTTTGTATATGAAAAAGGTTAGGTTCAAAATTGAGTGTACGACGTTTCCTGGCCCTGACTCCTACCTGAACTTTTTTTGGATATTTTGGTAGTTAAACCAGGATTGCAAATATAGGAATTTTTACGGGTTTAATTTATCAACTGATTTTTGCTCTGGAGCTGGTGAAAAAATAATTTTCACATCTCTGGAATAGATTTTGCCCCCAATGGGTTGTATAAGTAATGGTTACAGGCTTGTGGATAATAAAGTGTATAAATTGTTCAAAACCTTTGACCTTAAAGGGGTACTTTTGTTTGTATGGCAGATAAAAACAGCAATAAAACTGAACGATTAGGGACGTTAAGGAGGCGGACAGGTGATCCTGCAGCTGCATTGGGCAAATTGCCTCCCCAGGCCATTGACTTGGAAGAGGCCGTCCTGGGAGCATTGATGTTGGAAAAAGATGCCCTGACGGCGGTGGTTGATATTCTTTTGCCTGACAGTTTTTATAAAGATGCCCACAAGATGGTCTATGAGGCTATTCTGGATTTGTTCAATGCAGGGGAACCCATTGATTTGCTTACCGTCACGAATCAACTCAGAAAGAACGGAAAGTTGGAATTGGTAGGCGGAGCTTACTTTATCACGGAGCTTACCTCAAGGGTTTCATCTGCATCAAATATTGAATATCATGCCAGAATCATCACTGAGCAGGCCATGAAACGGGACATGATCAGGATCGCTTCTGATATTCAAAAGGAGGCTTTCGAGGATACAACCGATGTCTTTGAACTTTTGGACAAGATGGAGCAGTCCTTGTTTGAAATTTCCGAAAATAACATCAAGAAAAACTACGTGGACATGCGCTCTATCATGCGCGAGGCCATAATTGAGTTGGAGAGCAAAAAGGGGCAAAAGGATGGACTTACAGGAGTGCCCTCTGGTTTTACAGCCCTGGATAGAGTCACCTCCGGTTGGCAAAAATCAGATTTGGTGATCATTGCTGCGCGTCCGGCAATGGGAAAAACTGCCTTTGTGCTATCGGTTTTGAGAAATGCTGCGGTAGACCATGATCGACCGGTTGCCATTTTTTCGTTGGAAATGTCTTCCATTCAGCTGGTCAATCGATTGATCAGTTCAGAAGCAGAACTGGATTCTGAAAAAATAAAGAAAGGAAACCTGGCAGATTACGAATGGCAACAGCTGATTCATAAGACGGGGAAACTTACTTCAGCACCCTTATTTGTGGACGATACCCCGGCTTTATCTATTCTGGAATTAAGGGCAAAATGCCGCCGCCTAAAAGCCCAGAATGATGTACAATTGATCGTAGTGGATTACCTTCAGTTAATGTCCGGAGACAGTAAGGGAAACAATGGAGGCAATCGGGAACAAGAAATTTCCAGTATTTCCAGGGCCCTGAAAAAAATAGCCAAAGAACTTAGCGTTCCGGTAATCGCCTTGTCCCAACTTTCCAGGGCGGTGGAGACAAGGGGAGGAGACAAAAGGCCCCAGTTATCCGACCTTAGGGAGTCTGGAGCCATTGAGCAAGATGCGGACATTGTCATGTTTTTGTACCGTCCGGAATATTACGGCATTACCGAGGATGAAGATGGAAACAGTACCTCAGGCGTAGGTGAAGTCATTATTGCCAAGCATAGAAACGGTTCGCTGGAAAATGTGAAGCTCAGGTTTATTGGCAAGTACACCAAGTTTACCGATTTGGATTTGAATGTGCCCTACCAGGCTCAGGATGCACTTTATGGCAGTCGCTTTCCCAGTAGTGCAGGGGGCAAGGGTTTTGATGAAGGAGGGATGGTCCGTATGGGAAGCCGGGCCAATGGAGATGAGCAAGGGGAGAACCCCTTTCCTGGGGGAGAAGACAAAGCTCCATTTTAAATTTTGGCAAAAAGATTTAAAATCCCTGAAATTGAATCTTTAAGGCAATAGATAGCTACAGCCTTGCGCTGCTGTCTCTAAGGGACTGGAAATACCAATCTACCTGAATAAACAAAAAGTTCTTATATTAAGAAATCAAGTGTGCTGAAGGCGACAACCAGAGATGACTAAAATTACCTTCCCGCCAGAAGGTACAAGATTCTCCCGAATAAAGAAACCTTCGGTGCCAGTCCAGTTTTGACCTTAGAAAATCAAAATATAAACAGATGAAGTGTATCGTTTTAGATAGTAATCATCCCGACGGGATTTCCCTGGTGGATTTAAAAGAACCAGTTCCGGGTCGGCAGGAATTGAAAATAAAAATAAAAGCTGCAGCCTTGAACCATAGGGATCAATGGTGCAGGCAAAGGAAATATCCCAATTTAAAGGACGGTATTATTTTGGGTTCGGATGGAAGCGGAACAGTTGTAGAAGCAGGAAAAGGGGTAGATCCGAATTGGATAGGAAAAGAAGTGTTAATAAACCCTGCCAATAATTGGGGGAATAATCCATCCGCCCAGGGAGCTGATTTCAGTATTCTGGGTATGCCCAATCATGGAACACTGGCCGAATATATTTGTGTAAAAATGGACAGGGTTCACGAAAAACCCTCCCATTTGGATGATTTTCAGGCAGCGGCTTTACCATTGGCAGGTTTAACAGCATTCCGGGCCCTGGTCTACCAGGGACATTTGAATAAGGAAGACAAGGTATTGGTGACTGGTTTTGGGGGAGGGGTAGCCCAAATGGCCGTTCAGATTGCCCTGAGTTCCGGAGCAAAAGTCAGTGTGAGTAGTGGCGAGCACTGGAAACTTGAAAAAGCCCTAGAAATGGGCGTTGGAGCCGGATATAACTATAAAGCAGATTGGATCAATGAAGCTAAAACTGCCGACAGGGGTTTTGACCTTATTATTGACAGTGCCATGGGGAACACAATGAATGATTTAATCGAAGTGGCCAGACCAGGAGGAAGGATTGTAGTCTATGGAGCCACTTTGGGAAATCCTGGTGAAATTGATGCCCGTAAAATATTCTGGAAACAGCTGTCCATACAGGGCTCCACCATGGGGTCTGATTTGGATTTTAAAAAGATGCTGGAATGGGTAGCGCTTCATAAAATCATTCCCCTTGTTGATGAAGTATTTCCTCTGGAGAATGCTGTGGCTGCCTTTGATAAGATGAAAAACAGCCAGCAGTTAGGAAAGTTGGTTTTGAAAATAGACTGATTTGTACCGCTACAGGTTTGGAATTCAATGGGATTCCCGAAAGGGCACCCCGATCTAATCTCCATCAACCTGAAAGTTGAAATAAGCGTTTTGCAATTCCTTTTTGGCATGTGCATCGTTTTGGGTATTTGCCAGGGCAATGCCATCAAGGAATGTTTTTTCTGCTTTTTCAGGCTGATTTAGTTCCATAAACAGTAAGGCAGCATGATAATAGGTAGGAAGATAGCTTTTATGTTCTTCCAATAGTTTGTTAAAATAAAAAGAAGCCTTTTCTTTGTCTTGATTTTGGTATTCCAAAGCCAGGGCATAAATGTTAAAAGGATCATAAGGTTCTTTTTCAATGTATTGTAAAAGTTCCTTTATCCTGTCAGCATGTTTCATGGTATGGGAATTGCATTTATTTTTAAGATTTGTGAACAAAGTTAATTAAAAATTACATGAATATATTGGTATGTATCACGCATGTGCCTGATACCACTTCAAAGATCAAATTCACAGCTGAAAATACCCAGTTGGACAAAACCGGTGTTCAATTTATTATTGGGCCCTATGATGACTATGCACTGGCAAGGGCTGTAGAACTTAAAGAAGAGACTGGCGGCAGTATTACTGTGCTCAATGTTGGCGAGGCAGAAACTGAACCTACCCTGAGGAAGGCATTGGCTATTGGCGCAGATGAGGCCATACGGGTAAATGCTTTTCCCAAGGATGCCTATTTTGTGGCGGAACAAATTGCCCATCAGGCAAAAGAAAAGGAATACGACATGATCCTTATGGGAAGGGAATCGATTGATTTTAATGGAGGAATGGTACATGGCATGGTGGGTGAGTTATTAGCTATCCCCTCCGTTTCCCCTGTAATGAAACTGGAATTAGAAGGTGAGACGGCCAGATTGGACCGGGAAATCGAAGGCGGGAAAGAATTTATCGAGGTAGCTTTGCCTTTCATAGCAGGATGCCAGGAACCCATAGCAGAATGGAAAATCCCGAATATGAGAGGGATCATGTCTGCCAGAACAAAGCCATTGACTGTGGTGGATGCTGTCTCAGTGGACCAAAGGACAGAGACCAGGACTTACGAACTTCCAGAGCCAAAAGGTGAGGTAAAGATTGTGGAAAATGTGGATCAGTTGGTGGAATTGCTGAAAAATGACGCCAAAATACTTTAAATAGCCAAAGAAAATGTCAATATTAGTATATATAGAACAAGATCAGGGAAAAATCAAGAGTTCCTCTTTGGAAGCTGTTTCCTATGCATCCGCTCTGTCAGAAAGATCCGGAGGAAAAGTCAGTGTTTTGGGATTGGGTACGATTGCAGAAGAAGACTGGGCACAGTTGGGACAGGCAGGGGCAGAGGCCATTTATCATGTGGCTGATGAGCGATTAAATTCCGGAGTCATTCAGGCTCATGCCCATATGATCGCTTTGGTTTATCAACAGGTTAACGCCAGTACCCTTGTCCTGGCAAAATCTGCTTTAGGTGATGCAGTAGCAGCAAGATTAGCTGTTAAATTGAATGCTGGATTGGTTTCCAATGTAGTTGGTTTGCCTGAACTTTCGGATGGCTTTGTAGTAAAAAGAAGTATATTCACGGGAAAAGCTTTTGTGGATACCGCCATACCAACAGAGAACAGGATATTGGCCATAAAAAAGAATACTCAGCCGATCAAAACAGATGGTACGGCTGTTATCGTTGAAAAGTTGACCTTAGAGTTGCCTGAGTCCGTTTTTGCCGCCAAAATAACCGGTAAGGAAAAGGCTAGCGGGGAGATTTTGTTGCCCGAGGCAGATATCGTCGTATCAGGGGGAAGGGGCTTGAATGGTCCGGAAAACTGGGGGATGATAGAGGATTTGGCTGATTCCCTTCATGCAGCCAGGGGATGCTCCAAACCTGTTTCGGATTTGGGGTGGAGGCCGCACCATGAACATGTGGGCCAAACCGGAGTGAAGGTGGCTCCTTCTTTGTATATAGCTATAGCGATTTCAGGGGCGATTCAGCACCTGGCTGGAGTGAACGCCTCCCGACATATTGTGGTTATTAACAAGGATCCCGAGGCTCCTTTTTTTAAGGCAGCGGATTATGGTATAGTAGGGGACGCTTTTGAAATAGTCCCAAAGCTAACAAAAGCGATTAAAGCATTAAAACAATAAACTGTGGATAATACAATTGAGTTAGAAATCCTGGGCTTGTCTTCTAATAGCGCACAATCAGGTTCTTTTACCCTAATATTGGGTGAATCTGAAGGTAAAAGAAAGCTTCCTATCGTAATTGGTATGTTTGAAGCTCAGGCTATTGCCATAGAAATTGAGAAAATCATTCCCAATCGGCCTATGACACACGATTTATTTAAATCTTTTGCTTCGAATTTTCAATTTTCTGTGGATCATATTTTGATCTCAGACATGAGAGAAGGAGTGTTTTATGCCAAAATCATGTGCCACAGTTCTTTTAAGAAAGTAGAAATTGACGCAAGGCCTTCCGATGCTATTGCCATTGCAGTCAGGTTTGATGCACCCATATTTTGTGCCAGTTCGGTAATGACGGAGGCGGCGATAGAATTTACCGAAGAGGATGAAAAAAGAGAGCAGGAAGCATCGGCAGGTGCCGGAACTGGTAAGGGGGCTAAAGAAAAGAGCAAATCTCAGGAAGCTTCCTTGAAGGATTTCAGTCTGGATAAATTAAACCAGATGCTTGAAAAGGCCATCAGCAATGAAGACTATGAAAAGGCGGCCCGGTTGAGAGACGAGATCAATAGAAGAAATTAAAGCCAGCTTGGACATGCTTTTCTTCCCTCTACACAAACCATTATTTTAATTTGAAAGGCTTACCATGGCAAATCCGTTATCAGTTCGGCAAGGGATGTTTGTGAAATGAAAGGACTGGTATGGATTATTTAAGAGGTGTATTAGGGATTTTGGTCCTGGTAGTTTTTGCCGCCCTGTTTTCTGTCAATAGAAAAAAAATAGATTGGCGTTTGGTGGGCATAGGTATAAGCCTACAGGTGATTTTTGGTATTTTGATTACAAAGGTTGATTTTGTTGCCGGGCTTTTTTCCAAAGTTAGTGCGGGTTTTGTAACTTTTTTAAGTTTTTCGGAAGAAGGGGCTGAGTTTTTATTTGGAGATCTGGCTACCAGTTCTTTTGGATTTATTTTTGCATTTCAGGTTTTGCCTACCATTATCTTTTTTTCTACTGTTTCTGCAGGACTTTATTATTTAGGTATTCTTCAAAAGGTCGTTTTCGGAATTGCCTGGGTAATGGCCAGGACAATGCGGCTATCGGGTGCAGAGAGCTTGTCAGCTGCAGGAAATATATTTTTAGGTCAAACGGAGGCGCCTCTATTGGTCAGGCCATTTATTCCTACCATGACAAGATCTGAGCTGATGTGTTTGATGACGGGCGGAATGGCTACCATTGCCGGGGGGGTATTGGCTGGCTATGTTGCCTTTTTGGGGGGAGATGACCCTGTTGAAAAAACCCGGTTCGCCACTTATCTGCTTGGGGCAAGTATTATGAATGCCCCTGCCGCAATAGTAATCTCTAAAATAATCATCCCTGAAGAAAACAAGGATATCATCAATGACAATTTACAAATCAGTGATCAGATTCCTGATGTAAACCTCATAGACGCCATGTCAAGAGGAGCTGCTGAGGGATTGAAACTGGCCCTTAATGTTGGGGCCATGTTGTTGGCTTTCATTGCCGTGATTGCAGCACTAAACTATTTACTTTCTGAAATTGTAGGTGATTTCTCGGGGCTCAATGCATTGGTGGCATCTGGAACCGATGGAACATTTTCCGGTTTGTCGCTTGAATACCTTTTGGGGCAGGTTTTCAGGGTTTTTGCCTGGGTCATAGGTGTAGAATGGAAGGATACCCTGGAGGTAGGGTCTTTACTTGGGCAAAAAACAGTAATCAATGAATTTGTGGCCTATTTGGGCCTGGCGGAAATGAAGGCTGCAGGTTCCCTGTCTCAAAAATCCATTGTTATAGCAACCTATGCGCTTTGCGGTTTTTCAAATTTCAGTTCCATTGCCATTCAGGTAGGTGGGATTGGAAGTATAGCACCCGGACAACAGGGGAACCTTTCAAGGCTGGGTATGCGTGCTTTACTGGCCGCTACCATAGCCTGTCTGATGACTGCCACTGTTGCCGGGGCACTATTTTAGCTTTTTCCGGACCTATCCTTAATCATGAATAATGATTTTTGTGATTTTATCCCCTTGTTTTAGCTGGTCCAGGGTCTCTATTCCTTCAGTTACTTTTCCAAAGCAGGTATGGTTTCTGTCCAGATGTTGCGTGTTGTCCCGATTATGGCAAATGAAAAATTGGGAACCTCCTGTATTCCTTCCCGCATGTGCCATGGAAAGTACTCCCCTGTCATGGTATTGTAGCTCCCCATCCAACTCACAGTCGATGTGGTAGCCTGGTCCACCGGTACCGTTTCCCTTGGGGCAGCCTCCCTGTACCATAAAATTAGGGATAACCCTATGGAAAGTTAGCCCATCATAAAACCCTTTTTGGGCAAGTTGGATAAAATTTTCTACAGTTTTGGGGGCATCTTCATCATAAAAATTAATTTTCATGGTACCCTTTTCGGTATGAATTTCTCCTGTTTTCATATAACGATCATTTGTTTTTTTGCAATAATACTGAAATAATGGTAGTATCATGTTATAATTGTATTCAATCCATTACCCATTTTATAAAATACCACCACTTACACTGCATTTGATTTGAAAAAAGAAGACAAGTTTTTAGGAAAACACAATGCCCCGGAAGACATTCTGGAATACGAAGGGCCCCAATTATTTGGTCACCCCAAAGGCCTGATGACACTTTTCTTTACTGAAATGTGGGAACGATTTAGCTATTATGGCATGCGGGCCCTGCTCATTTTGTTCATGACAGCACCTATTGCCGCCGGAGGCCTGGGTTTTGATGATCAGACCTCTGGGGCCATTTACGGTTTGTATTCTATGGGGGTTTATCTGCTGGCTCTTCCGGGAGGCTGGATAGCTGACCGCCTAATCGGTCTCAAAAAATCCGTTTGGATCGGTGGAATCATCATCACCACAGGGCATTTTACCATGGCTTTGCCGGGTCTGTTTCATTGGCTATCTGGAAACGAAGGCACTGCCAATCAACTTTCGGGCATAGACTTGCCTTCCTTCTTTTTGGGCCTTGTACTGATCGTTTTGGGAACAGGTTTGCTCAAACCGAATATCAGTTCCATTGTTGGGCAGTTGTATCCGGAAAACAGTTCCAAGAGAGATGCTGGATTTTCCATTTTCTATATGGGGATCAATTTGGGTGCATTTTTGGCCCCAATAGCCTGTAGTACCCTTGCTGTATACAATTGGCATCTTGGATTTGGACTTGCCGGATTCGGAATGTTGATGGGCCTGGTGCAGTACAAGCTCACAGGAGGATATTTAAAAGGAATAGGAGAAGCTGTTTTGCCACAGGATCCTGGGGAAAAGGCAGCACAAAAACGTGCTTTTAAAGGGATGTGGCTCATATTGGGCTTGACTTTTGTTTTGGTAGTACTGTTCTTTTTACAAATCATCCGACTGGATCCCGTGGCCATTGCAGAAGTTTCGAATACCGTAATCGCTATAGTGGCACTGTTGTATTTTGGTTATGTTTTACTGTTTGGGGGATTGGATGCGGAGCAAAAGAAGAAGGTTCTGGTGATCATGATTCTGTTTGTTTTTTCCGCAATTTTTTGGTCCGGATTTGAGCAGGCCGGATCATCTCTGAATTTATTTGCAGAAAGATTTACAGATAGGATGATGTTGGGCTGGGAAATTCCTGCGGGATATTTTCAGTCTGTGAACAGTATATTTATCATTATTTTCGCTCCTTTTTTTGGAGCCATGTGGGTGGGGCTGGCCAGGAAAAAAATGGAACCTAGTTCCCCTTTGAAATTTTCTTTTGGGCTTATTTTGTTGGGGATAGGATTTTTGGTCATGTATTTTGCAGCCAAAATTGCCGCTTCAGGAGATTTGGCAGCTCCTACCTGGCTGGTGATTACTTACTTGTTTCATACCTTTGGTGAGCTAAGTCTTAGCCCTGTGGGCTTGAGTTTGACCACCAAACTGGCACCAAAGAAGTTTGCCGGCCAAATGATGGGCATGTGGTTCCTTTCCATCGCTATGGGTAACCTTGTTGCAGGGAGAATTGCCGGAAGTGCCAGTGGGGGTACCAGCGAAGCATTGGCTGAAATGCCCCAACAGTACCTTTTAATCGTCTACACTGTGGTAGGCGCAGGATTGGTGCTAATGGTTTTATCCGGTCCCATAAGAAAATTAATGGGCAAGGTCCGATAAAAAAAATGAAATGGTATAAAAAACTAAAAGTAAAAAAAGCCGGTCAATGTGACCGGCTTTTTTTAATGATCTTTCTCTTCTTTTTTAAACAAAGTGCTTCTAAAATCAATGGCAGACAAGCCAGCTCCCAAGCCAACCAGGATGGCCACAATCAACCAAAAAACCTGGGCTCCGGACGCTATCGGAGAACTAAATATTTCTAATAACATATACAAAATGGTTTTGATATCAAATTTGAACGCAATTTAGGAAGCAAAAAACGGATTACAAAGGATTTATCCAAACCAATACCGGTAAAGCCTCAATTTCATGAATCCACTAAATGAGTTTGATCCACGAGAGTATTATTCAAACTCATCGTCTTCAAATTCATCCTCTTCTGAAAAGTCTTCCTCCAATTCATCAAAATCATCTTCATCAAAATCCATGAAAACATCATCTTCCAGTCCATTGTCTTCTTCTTCATCGAAAACCAAGTCGTTGAATTCCTCATCGAATTCGTCATCAGGATCCTCTTCAAAATCGTTGTCAAAGTCTTCATTCATAAGCCCCAGGTTTTTTATGTACGTTAGTTTTGGCTAATTAATGAAATTTTCGGAATTAACTCAAGGCCTCTGAATAATTTATTTTCCGGCCTACAGAAAGGAGCTGTATGGACTGAGCAGCAGCCCATTGTGTTTCCAGGACCTGCGTCCAGGTTTCCAGATAAAGAATTACATCCGCAATGTGATTTTTAACCATTTTATCCCTCCGCTCTTTTGGGATATGGGACAATATTTCAGGGTCTGACAACTTTTCCAGGTGAATCAGATCATCTCTTTCCAGCCCTGAATCCAACAGTTTTGAAATCATAAGGTCCATGGGCATGCCACTACTCGGACAATAGTCTACCAGCTGTTCGCTCCAATCTCCGGAACGCTGCATGGCCAACCTATGAATTTCAGCCTTACTTATCTGAATGATTTCCTGTGCCAGGTTTCCACAATTACAGGCACCCATGTGCCCCCATTGGTAAGTTGCACCTTTCTTTAATTTTTCTACTGTTTTACGCAGTTTAAATATCAGGTTGGGATTCGCTTTTGCCATGGTTTTATTTTTTATGTATAAACCAATTTCAGCAAAAGTAGTTTCTGCTTAGCCTAAAAAAATTAATTTTTTCAGTGGGAACCCTGTCCCGATTTTCCAAAAATCAAATTGATGTATTGCTTGATAAGTGGTTTGGAAAGGTATTTCTTTACTTTATCATATTGATTGGCCTTCATGATATCCCGTTCATCAACGGAACTGCTTAAAATATAAATCTCAGGATCTGCTTTGACAGGATTGAAAACTTCCAAAAAATCCCAGCCTGTCATTTCCGGCATATTCAGGTCAAGGAATAAATAATGGGGGTTGATCTGATAAATGTCTTTTAAGGCATCCATAGCATTGTCAAAAGAGAAAACCCTACAAGGCTCCATGATATTCCGTTGAATCAATTTTTCTGTAACGAAAATACTGATAGGATCATCGTCAATTAAAACTATTTTAACCATTGAAATGCATAAACGTGTTTTTGAAAAGCAAATAAATTGATACAAAAGTAGAATTTTATTTTTAATAAATAAATTTTGCTGAAGATTATTTTTTTTAAGCCAAATTTTCCACTAAACGAAAACGTTAAAAATACTAGATTTGTGAAGCAATGCCCGGGAATATTATCTGGCATTGCCTTATCTGAAGGAAACCAGATTATCTTTACTAACAGAATTTTACATTATGGCCAAACCAGATTTTGATGATATTTTTATGGAATTGGCAGTCAGCCTTGCCCAACGATCCCATTGTATCAAAAAGCATGTTGGTGCTGTCCTGTGCAAAGAAACCCGTATTATTTCCATTGGTTATAATGGGCCTCCTTCAGGAACCCACAATTGTGACGAAGAATTTCCTGAAGTCGGATGTAGCAGAGATAGTAAAGGAAGCTGTTCACTGGCATTGCACGCTGAACAAAATGCAATCCTGTATGCCGTTAAAAACAAGGCCTCTGTCGAAGGATCCACCCTTTATGTGACCCTGGCTCCTTGTCTCCCTTGTGCGCGAATCATCTATTCCATGGGTATTCAAAAGGTGGTTTATTTGTATTCCTATGCCAGCTACAAAGGAATTGGAATTGATGAAGGATTGGTGTTTCTCGAAAAGTTCGGCGTGAGGGTGGAACACTATCAAAAGACGCTTCAAATAAAGGATGATTTGATTTGAAATGCCCTTCTAATAGGTTTTAATTCATATTGCCTTCTCCTCAAACGGGTATTGGCAGGTCTTTTAAGGAACTCTTTGTAGGTACTATCCATAGGAGAATTTGATAACTGGCAGACAAGCGATTCTGCATTATATCCAAAACCAACAAATACAAGAAGGCTCATCCCCGGACAATCAAATCAGTTGCGCATAGCATTCCTTTGCGCCTGAACCCGGCGGGTATCAAAGCTGGATCAAATTTTCCGAGCTGATGGTATTAACTTCCCTTTCAAGCTGGATACCAAATTTGCCCAAAATATCAGCCTGGATTTTCCCGCTCAATTCGAGTATGTCCGTTCCGGTACCTCCGCCGTAATTTACCAGAACAAGGGGCTGTTTTTCATGCACGCCTATAGCTCCACATCGTTTTCCCTTCCAGCCGGCAGTGTCAATCAGCCAGGCTGCCGGGATTTTTACCCTGTTGTCTTCAACGGGATAGCCCGGAATTTCCGGGTATTGGTTCTTAAGCTGATTGAAGTCAAACAAGGGTATGGTTGGATTTTTGAAGAAACTTCCGGCATTCCCCAATTCTTTTGGATCAGGAAGTTTTTGTTGCCGGATTTTTACTACTGCTTCACTGATATTGACAGGGCTTGGATAAGCATTTCCCATTTCTTTCAGGGTGAGTCGGATATCTCCATAATTTATATTGGGTTGGTGCTTTTTGTTAAGCCTGAAGGCAACATGAGTGATGATATACTTCCCCTTTAATTTATTTTTGAAGATACTTTCTCTGTAGCCAAACCTGCAATCCTTCCCGGTAAACACACGTAATTTTCCGGAAGGAATTTCCATGGCTTCCAGATGATCAAATACCGATTTGATTTCCACCCCATAGGCGCCAATATTTTGCATGGGAGCAGCTCCAACGGTACCGGGAATCAAGGAAAGATTTTCCAAACCGCTTAATCCCATTTCTATGGAATACCTTACCAAATCGTGCCATACCACACCTGCGCCTACTTTCAGGATCACCTGCTCACCATCTTCCCGGATGCTGTCAATTCCCTGAATGTTGATTTTCAATACTACCGCATCCAGGTCCTCGAGCAATAAGATATTACTGCCTCCTCCAAGAACGAAAAGGGGCTTGTTTAAAATGCGGGACTGATTAAAAGCGTAAAGTACGTCCTCCCTGCTTTCAGCTTCACATAAAAATCGGGCTTTTTTGTTTATTCCAAAAGTATTATAGGCACTTAAAGAAATATTTTCTTGTATCTTCATCATATAAAATATACCACGAATTAAAGGTTATTTGACCAGATAGAAAAAATTTCCAGCAATTTAGCCCTAAAAAGTAGCGGTTAAGCATTATGGAAAAATAAATATAGTCTGCTTTTTTATGAAAGAAATGGTGATAAATGGTATCAGGGTTAGGCCCGGCCAAACACTGAACATAGAGATAGCCATTGCAAGGCTTCCTACCCATACCCTTATTGATTTGCCGGTTTTTATCCGGAGTTCCAGTAATCCTGGCCCTACCGTTTTGATCAGTGGGGGAGTCCATGGAGATGAAATTAATGGCATTGTCACAGTAAAGAGAATGCTGGAAGAAAATATCTATGAGCCCAAAAAGGGTACCCTTATTTTTATTCCCCTTGTAAATGTGTATGGTTTTTTAAGTAATTCCAGAACCTTTCCCGATGGAAGAGATCTCAACAGGAGTTTTCCCGGAAGCAGTAAAGGATCTCTGGCCTCTCAGATTGCCTATATCATGACACACGAGATCATCCCTCAAATAGATTTCGGCATAGACTTCCATACCGGGGGAAGGATGCTTTCCAATTATCCCCAGGTAAGAGTGGATTTCAGGGATAAGACAGGGTTGAAACTGGCAGAGATCTTTGGGGCCAATTTCACCGTAAATTCTCCCCATATCGACAAGTCCTTCCGTAAGGAAGCTTATAAAAACAAGAAGCATATTTTGGTTTTCGAAGGGGGAGAATCCATGCGTTTGGATGAACAGGTGATTCAGGAGGGTATCATGGGTACCGGAAGACTCTTGAAACACCTGGACATGATAGCAGGCGATTTTCCATCGGTAAGAACATTGAAGATTCAGGAAAGTGGCTGGGTCAGGGCTAAAATTTCCGGAATTTTCAATGCCTCGGTATCATTGGGAGATGAAGTAAAGAGAGGTCAGGTATTGGCAAAAATATCCGACCCTTACGGACAGGTAAAAGTTCCTGTGAAAAGCTCCTCATCGGGCCATGTCATTGGCATCAATAATCAACCGGTAGTCAATGCCGGTGATGCCCTGGTCCATATAGGAAGGACAAGTTCCAACAAATCGGCCGAACACTATTGAAATCTAAGGGCCAATCCAAGGTTAAGGTAGGAAATGCCGTAGCCTATTTCAGCAAAGCCAGCAGCCATAGGAGAGAAATAATAGCGACCACCAAGGTACAAAGTCAGCCCCGTACTGTTGCCAAAGTTTCCCGCCCCCTGACGATTACCCTGGGAATCAGTGTACGAATAATTAAGTAAATTGGCAGCCAGCATTAAGCCCCCGTAGACATCCAGGTCGTCGTTGTCCAGCCCTTGATAATGATAGGCACTTCTGATGCCGATAATGGTGTATTTCCAGCTGGCAGAAGTGTTGAAGCCGGAGGTTTCTGTTTTCCACCCAAAGCTTTTGTACCCCACATAAGCCCCGAGGCTGACAACCCCATCTGCTCCCGCATCCCATACCCCTTGCTCATATTGAACACTTATGGCCGGTGTTTGGGAATTGTGGGAAAAACTTCCAAGAGAACTCCCGATTCCTATACCGGCGCTGACTACTTTTGTGCCTTTATCAAAAGCCTGGCCCTGAGCACCTGAATAAAACAGGAAAAGAAAACAAATGCTACATAATGTCAGTAAACTATATGTATTCTGGTGTAAATAACTTGTGATTTTCATAGCCAAATTTTTTATATCGTTTTGGCTTCAATGTACCTCCCTTAGTTAATATTCAAAAGTCAGATTGATTAAGTGCCGGTATTCATTTATTTTTTGCCTGTCTTAATTTAGTAAATGATACAATAAAGAAGTATTTTGTCCTCGGAATAAGTTGAATCATGAGGTTAATTGTTATTTGGATATGGATAATAACCCCTTGCCTGACGGCCTTAGGTCAGCAAAATGAATTGGACAGTCTCCGGCAAATTGTACAACGGACCGGTATTCCTGACTCTACTAAAATCATTCTATGGAATGAAATGGCTTATGCTTTTTATAGCATTAAGCCTGATTCCGGGATCTACTATGCTCAAATGGCAAGGAATCTGGCAGAAAAGCTGGAGCATGAACATTATCAGGCAGTTTCCTGGAACAACCTGGGCTCAAATTATTGGGCCAAAGGAGCGGATTCTTTGGCACTAAAAGCCTACATGGAGGCCATGAAAATACATACTTCTTTAAAAAATGATTTAGGTGCGGCAAAAGCCCTGAGTAACATGGCCCTGATCCAATACAATCAGTCCGATTTTCTGGAGGCCATTCGAAGTCATGAGGAGGCGATTTCCCGTTTCCAAACCATGAGCCATGTACCGGGGATTTATTATAACTTATCCAATTTGGGTGTGGTATACCTTTCTTTGGCAGATTACCCGAAAGCTTTGGCGGCTTTTTTTGAAGCTTTGAAATTGATGCCGGAAGAGGAGAAGATGTTACAGGCAAATCTGGCCACCAATATTGGTTTGGTCTATAAAAATACAGGAGAACTTGATACGGCCTTTAATTACCAGCAACGTGCCTATGAATGGTTTGAAAAAGCAGGAAACCAACAGGGCTTGGCCAACGCTTTGGGTAATATGGGAGTTATTCTGGATCAAAACAAAGCGCATGCAAAGGCATTGATTCATTTTAATAATTCCCTTGCCATAAACAAAGAAATTGGCAATCTCAGAAGAATAGGTAGTGACCTGACCAATATGGGAAGGGTACATTTAAATTTAAAGCAGTATGATTCAGCCTATTATTTCCATCTGCAGGCTATCCAGGCTTATGAGCAAACCAACGATCTGGAAAACGGGGCGATGAATTACCACTTGTTGGGAAACCTGATCGCTGCTATGCCACCTGATTTTTTGCCATTTGAGTCCATTACCGCCGAAAACAAAATCAGCAAATCACTGGAGTGGCAGGAAAAGGGAAGGGTTATGGCTTTGCGTTCAGGAGCAAAACCTTTGCTCCAGGATGTGTATTTAGGTTTGAGCAATACCCATGCGTTACAGAATGATTTTGAAAAAGCGCTATTCTGGCATAAAAAGCACCTGGAATTCAGGGATAGTATTTTTAATGATGAAAAACAAAAAGAATTGCTCCGCCAACAAGCCAGATTTGAATTCGATAAAAAGGAGATGCTTTTAAAAGCCTCCCATGAAAAGGCACTGGCTATGGGGAAAACAGCAGTGGAAGAACAAGCTTATAAAAAACAATTGATAGCAGGGGTATTTGTGTTTTTTGTGTTTTTCTTTCTGGTGGTCGCCGTTTTATACAAGAAAAAAAGAGATGCAAGAGAAAGGGAGCAGGAGGCAGCATTGAAACAAAAAATTGCAGAAACAGAAATGAAATGGCTCAAAGCTCAGCTCAATCCTCATTTTATTTTTAATTCCCTCAATGCGATCAGCGATTTTATTTTAAAGCATGACCCGATTACCGCAGACTATTACCTGGGTAAATTTGCAAAATTGATGCGCATGATTCTGGAAAAAAGTGGAGAACAAACCATTTCATTAAAGGAGGATTTGCAAATGCTGGAAATATACATGCAACTGGAGGCTTTTCGATTTAACGGTAAATTTTCCTACGTAATTGATCTTGAATCCGGGGTTGATTCCGATAAAATCCAAGTGCCTCCCTTATTGCTCCAACCTTATGTAGAAAACAGCATTTGGCATGGTTTTTCAAAAAAGAACGAAATTCCGGGTGAAATAAGGGTAGTCATCAGGAAATCAGGTAATGGGATTACCTTAATCGTAGAGGACAACGGCAAAGGCCTTGATGGACCGGAGCCACTTAAGAAAATCAAAAATGGGCACTCGATGGGGATGCGCCTAACTGAAGACAGGATATCGGTATGGAACCTATCCAGAAAGGCAAAAGCCAGGGTTCAGCATGGGGCTATGGATACAGGATATCGGGTAGAATTGG
This sequence comes from Cyclobacterium plantarum, assembly GCF_011290685.1. GTDB lineage: Bacteria > Bacteroidota > Bacteroidia > Cytophagales > Cyclobacteriaceae > Cyclobacterium > Cyclobacterium plantarum. The sequence goes on along the minus strand of NZ_JAANYN010000016.1, from coordinate 51,720 downwards.
AATTGCCGGAATTATGCTGAATGCGATAATCATAGACGACGAAGACCACTGCAGAAGCAGGTTGGTAAATTTGCTGGAGGTATATGCAAATGGAAAAGTAAAGGTTTTGGGATCATTTTCAGATACAGCATCTTTGGATGTCTTTTTGGAAAGCAATGTCCCGGATGTTGTTTTTCTGGATATTGAATTGGATGAGGAGATTGTGTTTAATTGGTTAAATGGGAAAAAAGACCCGCCCTTTGCATTGGTATTCACAACAGCACATGAAAGGTATGCGATAGAAGCGATCAAAGCCAATGCCCTTGATTACCTGCTAAAACCCATTGACCCAGATGAATTGCTGCTAACATTAGAAAAAATTAAGTCAAAATCTGACCAGAAGCCCGGGGCTTTGAGCAGAGCTACGGAGGTTTTGCCTGCTTTTCACACGGCTAAAAAAAAGATTCCGATTCCTACACAAGAGGGGCTTGTTTTTGTGGAGTTGGACGAAATAAGCCACTTGCAAGCCGACGTAAACTACACAGTCATACATTTTCAAAACAAACAAAAAATCACTGTGGCCAAAACCCTCAAAGAATTTGAGTCCATGTTACAGGTATTGGGATTTTTCAGGGTTCACAACAGTCATCTGGTTAATCTTTCCAAAGTAAAGCAATTTAAAAAAGGGAAAGGTGGAACCCTGATTTTGGAAAATGGATCGCAAATAGACGTATCAACCAGAAAAAAAGAAGCATTGCTGACAGCTTTGCGGGCCATGTAGATCTACCTTCATGGGCTTTTTTCCATCACCACGCCTTCGGACAAACGGATGGTCGTTTTGGTTTCGCAATCTCCGGTTTCGGAATAAACCAATTCATGGATCACATTGCCTCCGCCAGTTCTCAAGACAGTCCAGGTTTCAGTCCCCGAAGTAGGTCTGAAAATAGCGCTGGACAGGCACTCATCCCCTGTTGTTTTCGATAGCTTAACCTTGATTTCATTTCCACTCCAATTTCTACCTGTCATGTCGCCAGTGCTGCTGATTGCTGTCAAGGCACCCGATTGAAACTGGGCTTGATGCTCAAGCCGTGGTTTGATACGGGTGCTGGAGCCAAAGTTGTTAACCAATAACAGCGAATCAGTTTCCTCAATCAGCAGTTTATTATCCGTACGTTTTCTGGCGATATAGAAAACCCTGCTGCCCTGTATCTTTGTGTTTTCTTGGTGGTAGTTTTGGAAATTCAGTTGAAGGGTGTCGTTGCTGCCCGGAGAAGGGAGGCTGTACTGAAGCTGGATGGAGCCCTCAAAATCCGAGCTGCCTGCATCTTCACAACCGGCTTGATCATAATTAAGGGTAAGGCTCAGGGAATCGGTGGAAAATAACACCGAAGGACAGCCAGGAAGGCTATCGGTAAAAGCCTTCTTTTTGAATGCTTCCAAATCATAAAAAGCGAGGTGCAGGTGTTCGTCCATGGATTTAGAAACCCAATAGGCTTCTTCCCCCTCATAGGACTGATCAATCTGCAATTCCCTGTTATTGTCCAGGTTGCAGGAAAACAATAAAAGGAACAGAAAGTATCTGAAAATAGATTTCATAAGCACCGTAACATTTTTCGCGTGTTTCCTAATCAGTTAATCGGCCAAAGATAAATAAACTTTAACCCAATCATTTGATTGATCATAAAATTACGTATTTTAAAATAAGTTTGCCTAAATACGGTAAGCTTGTAATATAGGGCATGCCGCAAGGGCCATAGGGCCCTGTCCCAATAGGATCGGGGCAAAATGCGGGAATCTTCCCGAAAGGCATGCTTCTTGGCAATTTAAAAACAACTATAAACACATGAAATCGAGCATGAGGTAGCCGTCACACACTGGGATGACTAACAACCATGCGAGATTCCATAGCCTGCCCCGACAAATCGGGGTGGCCATTAAAGAACAAATTATAGACACATGAAATATAATCAAGGTATGTTGGTGCCAGATGCGCTAAAGGATCAGGTGGTCCTGGTGACCGGTGGGGGCACGGGATTGGGAAAATCCATGGCCAGGTATTTTCTCACCCTCGGGGCCAGGCTGGTCATCAGTAGCCGGAAAATGGAAGTTCTGGAAAAGACAGCGGATGAATTGAGGGAACAAACGGGAGGGGAGCTGTTGCCTTTGGCTTGTGACGTGAGAGATTATGATCAGGTGGAAGAAATGTATGGGAAAGCCAGGCAGCATTACGGTAAAGTTGATGTGGTGGTCAACAATGCTGCTGCTAATTTCATATCTCCTACCGAGAGGCTTTCTGCAAATGCCTTTCATACCATCCTGGATATAGTGCTAAAAGGATCAGCAAACCTTACCCTGGTGGCAGGAAAAGAATGGATCAGGGAAAAGGTAGCAGGGACCTTCCTGAATATTGTGACCACTTATGCCTTTACCGGTTCTGCCTTTGTGGTTCCCAGTGCAGCGGCAAAAGCCGGTGTTTTGGCCATGACCCGATCTTTGGCCGTGGAGTGGGCTCCTTACGGTATTCGGACCAATGCCATTGCTCCCGGCCCCTTTCCAACGGAAGGAGCCTGGCAGCGACTATTGCCCGGAGAACTTGCAGATAAATTTGATCCTGCAAGAAGGGTTCCGCTGGAAAGGGTAGGGGAACATCAGGAATTGGCCAACCTGGCTGCTTATTTGATCTCCCCCTATTCGGCTTTTATCAATGGCGAAATCATTACCATAGATGGTGGTGAATGGCTTCAGGGTGCAGGCCAGTTCAATGGCTTGAGTTCCATCAAAAATGAATGGTGGGATGCCATGGAAGAGAAAAGGAAGGGAAAGAAGTGATGTGATACCGCTTAACGCTTGTCTTCCTTGAATACCGGCGCTTTTTTGAAAGGCAAAGTAAGGCTATGATCCCAATTGGGAAGCACCTTTTTGATGTTTCTTTCTTCCAGAGCGGTGGTCTCTATAAAGTACCAATTTTCCCGGTTTTCCGTGCCAACGGCGATTAGGTTACTGCTGCTGGTGAGGGTGCCTCCTGGTACCTTGGTGACAAGCGTAATGGGCACAATGGCGTGAATTTCATCTTTGACACTGACCGATTGGATCTGGTCTCCAAACTCCACGGAGGTCAAATGCTGTCCTTTTTTGTGTTTGGTTTCCTGGATCTGCTTCAATATGTTTTTCATGGCATCCCTGCCCCCGGCTTTTTCAATCAGCGAGGGATAAGTAAAATCAAGCAGAATCTCATGGTCCCCATGAAGCTGCGCATAGGCATAAATCTGGCCTGCCGTTTTGATTTCTTCCACGACCTGTGCCTGGCTTTGAAATGCGCGAAAAAATACCAATAAAAAGAGTGAAAAACCTAAATATCTAACCATATCCCTATCTAATTTATCACCTAAAATAAGGGCTGTGGCAGGATTTTCAAGGTTAATTTGAATAAAATTTCACTGTTCTATACCAGATGCATTAAACCAGTGAAGTTCTCCATTTTCTATTCCATAAGCTACCTGGATCGGATTGCAACAAATTTCACAATCTTCAATATATTCCTGCTCCGTCACACTGGGGTCCAGAAGCATGGAAATTTCAGCCAGGCAATAAGGACACTGAAAATAATGTTCAATTTCCATGGGACTTTATTTAATGGTTTACTTACTCTACTCCCATAGGGAAAATAAAGTTGCCCTTTTCAGCAAATTTTCCCCAATATGGATTTTCGGGAGATCTGAAATTAATTGTGCCTTTAAGGCTTGCTTTTTTTAAGCAGGAAGAATAGGATGCAGAAAAAAAGGTGCTGCTCTGACGGTCATAGACCAGAGCCAGAAAGCGAAATTTCCGATGTTTTGCTATCCAAAACCTGTCCGTTTTCACATTTAAGGATGCGGTAGGGGTATTTTTTCAGCAATTCGTAGTTGTGGGTTGCCATCAGGATGGCTGTCCCTTTTTTATTGATTTCCTGGAAGAGTTTGAATATGCCGTCTGAAACATCCGGATCAAGATTACCGGTAGGCTCATCTGCCAACAGAATGGAAGGCTCATTGAGCAGGGCCCTGGCGATGACCACACGCTGTTGTTCCCCACCGGAAAGTTGGTGAGGCATTTTGGTGGCGGCACCGCCCAGTCCCACGCCCATCAGCACCTCGATCATCCGGTTTTTCATTTTGATTTTGTCTTTCCAGCCAGTTGCTCGTAGCACAAAATACAGGTTTTCCGCAACACTGCGGTCGGGGAACAATTGAAAATCCTGAAAAACAATGCCCAGTTTGCGGCGCAAAAAGGGTATTTCCTTCTTTTTGATATTGGCTATGGAATATCCTACCACCTGGGCCTCACCCATAATCAATGGCAAGTCAGCATACAAAGTTTTGAGCAGGGAACTCTTTCCGCTTCCGGTACGGCCAATTAAAAATACGAACTCGTCTTTTTCAATATTGAAATTTACATTTTTCAGGATGGTATTGATCCCCTGAAAAATACAGGCATTGGTTACTTTGACCACAGGCTCATTAGAGAAAATCATATCAGAGGCTGAGTTTTTTTAGTTTGCCGAAAGGCAGTTCTTTAATCAATTGTTCCAATGCAGCTTCTTTGCCTTCCAGACCAAACTTCTCTATGTTCTTCAATGGACGATCCGCTCTGAAATAAGCTACCAAAACAAAATTTTCATCCCTGATCTGGATGTAATCCGGAATTTTGGCCTTTCCTTTCACTTTAATGATGTACATGACCAAGCGTTTTTTTGAGAGGTTTGCTTTCTTTTAGGACAATATATAACCAAAAAAGGACAGATGGAATACCTGTCCTTTGCTACTTTTATTTATTGGCTTTGGCATGATCTGCCAGAAATTGAGCCAGACCTTTATCTGTTAGGGGATGGTTCAATAAGCCTGTAATCACCTTTAAGGGACAAGTGACCACGTCTGCTCCCAGCTCTGCACACTTTACCAGGTGCATGGTGTGACGCACAGAAGCAGCCAATACTTCCGTTTCAAAGCCGTAATTTTGATAGATGTGGACGATCTGTGCAATCAGATCCAAACCATCAAAAGCGATGTCATCCAATCTTCCAATAAAAGGGGAAAGATAACTTGCCCCAGCCTTTGCTGCCAATATTGCCTGCCCTGCAGAAAAAACCAGTGTACAATTGGTTCGTATACCCTCACTGGAAAAATACTTGATGGCCTTGATACCATCTTTGATCATAGGTATTTTGACTACTATTTTGTCATCAATTTTTGCCAGGGCTTTGCCTTCTCTTATCATCCCGTCAAAATCTGTAGCGATTACCTCAGCACTGACTTTGTCATCTACTATATCACAAATGGCCTTATAGTGGTTCCTGACCTTGTCTTCTCCACTGATGCCTTCTTTGGCCATCAGAGAGGGATTGGTAGTTACTCCATCCAGTACACCCAGTTCATAGGCCTCTTTAATTTCTTCTAAATTCGCTGTATCAATAAAGAATTTCATTTTAATAAGTATGGTTTTTGATATATGCTGGTAAATTTAAATCAAAATTAGCAAAAAGCGGGAAGTGTTGGGGAAAAGGATAAAAAAATAAGCGGCATCGCACCGCTACAACCGCCTACCCTTGCTTCCTTCCGGACCTGGGGGATTTAGCAGGAGCTGGTCGTGCCGCTCATGACAAAGGTAAATAAAATTTTTACATCGTCAAAAAAATTTATTGCCCCAACAGCTAATGGCTTTAGGTTCAAACGATAAACTTTTGGCAAAATTATTGTACTTGTATTGGTTAAAATTGATAAAGGCTGTCAATTTATTATTTAACGCAAATGCATGTAATGAAAAGAACATTGAGTATTTTGAGTTTGGTATTTTTAATGGGTTCCTGTGCTTTGTTTCAGCCTAGAATCCCCTATCAGTTGGGAATGTCCGAAAGTAAATTTCTGAGACAAAATAAAGATGCAGTTATCAGCCAGTTGAACAATGAAAAGAAAGTGTACCGGATCAACAAAGATGAGCGCTTTTATTTATTGGCCACCTTTGAAAATGATGTATTGGTGAGTTTGGAGGAAAAGGAATTGACTCCTCAATGGCCACAGCAGCGGATGATGGATCCCAATAATCCAAATTATAACAACAATAGATACCAGAATCAACCCAATGAGGAAGGCCCCAACAGAAATTAAGGATGGTATTTGAGTCATGAAATCGCACATTACGAAACCGGCATGGAAGGATTTCCCGGTAGCCGCCTTAACTATCGGGGCAAAGGCAATATTCCTCCGGATGCCTGTAGCCCTTGGTAGGGGGCAAATTATTGGCTTTTGCAACAAAAAATAAATACGTCAAAACTATTATCAACAAACAAAACCAATTTTAACTACCAGGTCAAAAAAATCTCTTCCACATCAGGAAGGGATTTTTTTGTGAATGTTATGGGGCCTAATGGGGAATGAGAAGAGAGATAGCTTAAATTATTTATTAAGTTTATCTCATTGTATAAAAATATGTTTTAATATTTGGCTATATTTATTCTTTGTTTGGATCAAACTGATAATTATGGAAAATAACCGACGTCAATTTTTAAGAAGATTGAGCCTTGCCGGAGCAGCTTCGGCATTGGCACCAGCAGCCTTTGCCCATCAGGAATCACCTGAATACACCCACATGAGGAGACAGCAGCAGGATGCTGCAGCCAGTGAGCTTAAAATAGCACTAATAGGGGCCGGGATTATGGGGACCCAGGACATGAACACCGCACTTCAGCATGACAATGTACAAATAACTGCAGTTTGCGACTTGTATGATGGCAGGTTGGAATCAGCCAAAGAAAAGTGGGGAAATCATTTGTTCCTGACCAAGGACCACAAAGAAATTCTTAAAAGGAAGGATATTGATGCTGTATTGATTGGGACACCAGATCACTGGCACAAACAGATCAGTATAGATGCCCTGAATGCCGGAAAACACGTGTACTGCGAAAAACCCATGGTGCACCATGTGTCCGAAGGAAAAGAAGTGATTGATGCCTGGAAAAAATCGGGTAAAGTTTTTATGGTTGGCAGTCAGGGTATTTCCAGTCTGGGAAATGAGAAGGCCCGGGAGCTCCTGGCATCAGGAGCCATAGGCGACATCAATTATGCAGAAGGGTTCTGGGCCAGGCATTCTCCTGAAGGGGCATGGCAATACCTGGTTCCCAATGACGCCTCTGAAAATACGGTGGACTGGCAACGCTATATTTCCAATACCAAATCAAGGGAATTTGATCCGTTGCGGTTTTTCAGGTGGAGAAATTACCTGGATTATGGCACCGGCATGTCAGGTGATCTTTTTGTACATTTATTTACCAGTCTTCATTTCATTACCAATTCTCTGGGTCCTGATAAAGTATCAGCGATGGGTGGATTGAGGTATTGGAAGGATGGCAGGGAAGTACCCGATGTGTTGCTGGGGATGTTTCAATATCCGGACAGTGAACAACATCCTGGTTTCAACCTTTCATTAAGGTGTAACTTTGTAGACGGTACCAGCGGAACCACCTACCTTAGGATTGTGGGGAGCAAGGGATCTATGGATGTGAAGTGGGATGAGGTAGTCGTGAAAACCAATCAGCAGACGGCCAGTGATGATCCTTTTATGGAAGCACAGGCAAAAATGAGAGGAGCTGCAGCCGACAGGAAAAGGATACTTCCACCCAATGAAATGGTATACAAAGTGGAGCCGGGATATAAAGGGGCTCATTACGATCATTTTGGCAACTTTTTCCAGGCCATCCGTGAAGGAGGGAAGGTAGTAGAGGATCCGGTTTTTGCTTTTCGTGCCGCAGCACCTGCATTATTGTGCAATGACAGTTATTTTCAGGATCAGTTTATCCAATGGGATCCCGTAAATATGAGTTTGGTATAAATTTCAATCAGATAAGTAAAACCTAGAACAAATGATGAAAACAATTGTAAAAAGTGGTAGCCTGGTACTGGCTGTGGCCCTGTTGTTGTCCTGTGCCTCATCTTCCGGAGAGAAAGAACTTTTTAATGGAGAAGACCTTTCCGGGTGGACCATATATGGGACGGAAAAGTGGTATGTGGAAGACGGGATTTTGGTTTCTGAAAGTGGGCCAGATGCAGAATATGGTTATTTGGGAACAGAGGAAAACTACAAGGATTTCGAGTTGACAGCGCAATTCAAGCAGGATCAGGACGGCAATAGTGGTATTTTCTTCCGATCCACATTTGAAGGCACCAAGGTGTCCGGATGGCAGGTGGAAGTGGCTCCTCCCGGCAATGATACAGGAGGGATTTATGAGTCCTATGGCAGGGGCTGGTTGATCAAGCCAGATCCCGAAAAGGACAAAAACCTGAAATTCGGAGAATGGAATGATATCAAAATCCGAGTAGAAGGCGATCATGTTACCACCTGGTTAAACGGGGTAGAAATGGTAGATTATACCGATGAAAAAATCGGAGAAGGAGAGGGGCAGATTGCCTTACAGATTCACAGTGGCGGAGGGTTGAAGATTTCATGGAGAGACATCAAAGTAAAGACCCTGTAAAAATTACATGTTTACCTTTCAACCACCTTTAGGATCGTAAACCCATGAAACAAAAAGCCCTGAAAAATTCGGGGCTTTTTTGTTTCAGTACTATTGTTTGACAAAAGGAAGGAACCTTTGGGCCATTTTTTGTAATTTGCACCCTATTAATAGATAAAGTATGTCCAAATTTGATTCGATAAGACCTTTTTATGATAGTGAAGTCAACCGGGCTTTGATGGAAGTGGCCGCTCATCCCATGATGAAAGCCATGATGAATTTTACTTTTCCTGATAAGACGGATGAAGAATGGACAGAGCAGTTGCTAAAAACGCATTCTATACGAGACTTTCAGATCAACTTCATATACCATTCCGTGCAAAAGGTTCTGGCCATCAGTTCAAATGGACTGACAACCTCAGGCTTTGGAAAGCTGGAGCCCAATACGGCCTATTTGTTTATTTCCAACCACAGGGATATCATCCTCGACACCTCCCTTTTGAACACCACCTTGTACGAGCACGGTCTGCTCATGACCACATCTGCTATTGGGGATAATCTGGTCAAGAAACCGTTCTTAAAAACCTTATCCAGGCTTACGCGGAATTTCATCGTTCACAGGGGGCTGAGCCATAAGGCCATGCTGGAATATTCCCTGCTGAATGCTGAATTTATTCGTGAGGCCATTTTCTCCCAGAACAGGTCGGTGTGGATTGCTCAAAGAGAGGGCAGGACGAAAGATGGGATGGATTTGACCCAGAAAGGGGTGTTGAAAATGCTGTCCAAGGCCTGCGGAGAGATGCCTTTAAAGGATTATTTTATCAGGCTTAAGATTGTGCCGGTATCCATTTCCTATGAAAATGATCCTACCGATATGCTTAAAATGCCCGAGCTTTTGGCCAAGTCCCGGGAAGAGGCTTATGTAAAGCAAAAAAATGAGGACTTTATAACCCTTATGAGTGGTATAATGGGGCAAAAGAAGCGAATTCACATCTCGGTAGGTGAGATCCTGGATAAGGAAATAGAGGCAATATTTGAAAAGGAAAAAACGGTCAATAAGCAATTGCAATTGCTGGTGGAGGAACTGGATAAAGAAATTGTGAAAAACTACCGGCTATGGCCTACCAACTACATTGCCCTGGATTTGCTCAACAAATCAGAAGAACACAAAGATCAATATACACCTCAGGAAAAAGATGAATTTGAGGCAAGAATGAGGGAGGGGGTGGAATTGAATGATCCGGTGGCTGTAAGAAATTTCCTTGCCATGTATGCCAATCCGGTCATCCATAAAGAGAAAATGCAATTATTGGCTACTTAGAATTTTTTTAAGTTTTTGGGGTAAGTAACAGGTATTCATACATATAAATAAAATTCCTTTGACAGAAAAGAATATTAATATTGGTTTGGTGCAACTCACTTGCGGGGGAGAACCTGAAGCGAATGTTGAAAAAACGGTAACCGCCATCAAAAAAGCGGCCGGTCAGGGTGCCAGGATTGTTTGTCTGCAGGAGCTGTTCAGGTCGCTATATTTCTGCGATGTAGAGGCTTATGAAAACTTCTCACTTGCTGAAAAAATTCCTGGCCCAAGTACCGAAATCTTTTCGAGGTTAGCTGCAGAGCTTGAAATCGTCATTATTGCTTCTCTGTTTGAGAAGCGTGCAGAGGGTATATACCACAATACTACAGCTGTGCTGGATGCCGATGGCAGCTATTTGGGTAAATACCGCAAAATGCACATACCGGATGATCCCGGTTTTTATGAAAAGTTTTATTTTACTCCTGGTGATCTGGGGTACAAAGTATTTCCCACCAGGTATGGCAATTTGGGCATACTCATTTGTTGGGACCAGTGGTATCCTGAAGCAGCAAGGATCACCAGTCTTATGGGTGCTGATATGTTGTTTTACCCCACCGCCATTGGCTGGCATGAATCGCAGGATCCGGACACCAATGAAGAACAATACCAGGCCTGGCAAACCATACAGAAATCTCATGCAGTTGCCAACGGGGTTCCGGTAATTGCTGTAAACCGTACCGGAAAAGAGGGAGAATTGCAGTTTTGGGGAGGTTCTTTTGTGACCAACGCGTTTGGAAAAGTCATTTACCAGGCCCCACATTTGGAGGAAGCCGTGCAGGTGGTCCCTGTCAGCCTGGCCGGATCTGACCGTTACAGGACCCATTGGCCCTTTCTCAGGGATAGAAGGATAGACAGTTATGACCCAATTCTCAAGCGCTACCTGGATGGAAATTGATCCTAAATTTAATTTTAAAGGCAATTCAGGCTCCGATCCGGTATGCCCCTCAGCTTTGGGGTATTTCTTTCCTGCAGAATTTCACAAACATGAAGCCACCTGGCTGAGCTGGCCGCACAAGGAGGCCTCCTGGCCCGGCAAAATCGAAAGTATCTATCCTGCATACAGTGAGTTTGTGGCCTGTCTGGCTAAGGGTGAAAAGGTAAATATTATGGTAGCGGATGCGGCCATGCAAACCTTTGCCTGCGAGCAGCTGTACAGGGCAGAGGCAGACATGAATCAGGTGGTTTTTCACCATTTTCCTACCAATGATGCCTGGTGCAGGGATCATGGCCCTTCTTTTTTGCTGAATCAGGATAAAGAAATGGGGAAAGCCATCGTGGATTGGGGATACAATGCCTGGGGGAATAAATACCCACCCTATGACCTGGACAATCTGATCCCGGAAAAAGTAGCCTTGATTTTGAAAATTCCCTGCTTTAAACCCGGCATCATTATGGAAGGGGGATCGGTGGATTTTAACGGCAAAGGTACCCTGATCACTACTGAGGCCTGTTTGTTAAACCCCAACAGGAATCCCCAACATAGCCGGGAAGAGATCGAAAATATTTTAAGAGACTATTATGGCGTCCGGCAGCTACTTTGGCTAAAAGATGGGATCATTGGGGATGATACAGATGGGCATGTGGATGACCTGACCCGCTTTGTCAGCGAAAATAAAGTGGTGACCGTGGTCGAGTCCGATAAAAAAGATGAGAACTATCAGGTATTGAAAGAAAACCTGGAGATGTTACAGGCTTTCAGGCTTCCGGATGGGCAGTCTCTGGATATTGTTGAATTACCCATGCCTTCTCCTGTGATTTACGAAAATACCCGCTTACCTGCCAGTTACGCCAATTTTTACATTGCCAATAAACATGTGATTGTGCCTACCTTCAGGGATAAAAATGATGAAAAAGCACTGGATATAATCAGCGGCTGTTTCCCGGACAGAAAGGTGGTGGGTATAGATTCCTGGGATTTGATTTGGGGGCTGGGATCTTTCCATTGCCTCAGCCAGCAGGAACCGGCTTATCTGTGATCCGGATTCAGGAAACTGAATCCCTTATAGCAGGCCAGGGAAATATATTTCGCCCTTACAGGGCTTGAGTTGCAGTAGTCGATGGTTTTCACAGGGCTACACCCTGTGTTTTGGTATTTCGCACTGTCAGTGCTTGGGTGCAGCACCCTTTTCATTCTGTTAAGTCCTATAGAAGGCTATGGATTAAATTTAATTTACTGTTGGGCCTACCAAAAGAACTTACCTTCGATCAAGTCTTGCAGGCAGGAAATACCCTGGCAATGGAGGTATCTCATCTCAACAAAAGAATCATCAATTATTTCAGGAAAAGGCGGGATCATTCAGCGATGGGTATAGCCCATAGTAAAAAGAGTTTCTATAACTGAGTTCGAATAAAGATCGTCAATAAATACCAATTGAATCGTTACTGCGAACCCTTTCTCGTGGGTATAGGAGCTGGGAAAGGGTGTGGCAGGCTCGTTTGGCCAGAAATTCTCACGGCTTTCACCGCTAAAAACCCTCTTTAAGCCTCGGGATGATGGTTTTTTAACGAAATTCAGTCGAACTCAGGGTCTATGATTTCTGGGGGCGTGATATATTCCCTTTTAGGGCTTAGATGCAGATCCCTTTTCCAGAGCTATTCAGTGACATTGCCAGTTTAGTCGTTCAGGTAACGTTAAACAGTTTTCAAAGTGATTTCATTTCGAATCCGGGTGGTCGCGATAGGCGGGGTAAACCGGTAGAGAGTAAAAAATTATTCCAAGAATATAACCTTGGCTAAAACCCCCCAATATGATTATCAGCAGATATAAAATACCAGGTGGGGTAGCCTTGCTTTGTTTTTTTGTTTGTTGTTCATCTGTTTCTTTATTCAGCAGTTAGAAATAATTCTTTAATTGATTTTCGCACTTTTTTTCTTTCTTTTGTCTCATCTTTATTCGATCTATACCCCACTGCTGCGATCACCGAAGCATTGAGTCCCATTTCGTCCAGACCAAGAAGTCGGTTGTACTCTTGTTTATCAAATCCCTCCATTGGACAGGCATCTATCTGCCGGTCTGCACATGCAACAATCAGGTTGTTAAGAGCCAAGTAGGTCTGTTTTTCCTCCCAGCTTTTTCGCGCTTCGGTAGTCATATTCCCAATGCTGGATTTAATAGACTCCCCATATTTTTTCAGTCCTTGAATATTTACAGTCTTTTGGGTATCAATGACGAGCTGAATGTAATTGTCCACTTGTTGATCGTGGTTTTTAGTGTAGTTGCAGAAAACAAACAGATGAGATGAATCCGTTATTTGAGCTTGATCCCAAGAGGCTTTGCGCAGTTCCTTTCGGATTTCGGGGTTCTCGATAATTAGTACTTTGTACATTTGCAAGCCGTAGGAAGAGACCGAAAGCCGAATGGCTTCTTTTAGAAAGTTTAAATCTTCCTCTGACACCTTCATGGTAGGATCAAATACTTTTGTGGCATAGCGCCAATTGAGTTTGTCTAATAAATTCATTGTTGTTTAGTTTTTTGGTTTAATAAATGTTTTGATACTAAAATCTTGCTGAAAGCCGATTTTGAAATAGAGTCCCTTTCCCATATCAGAAGCTTGCAGGGTGGCATATGCTGCACCTTTTAATCTGGCGATATTCATCATGTGAATAAGTAATTCCTCTGCATAACCTTTTCTGCGCTGTGAAGGAATGATGCCCATCGAATGTATACCGGCAACACCTTCCTGGTCAATAAAAAGTACGGCAGTACCTACCAGAGTTCCGTTATGTTTTCCAACGAAATACTCAATGGAACCCATAGTCCGGCTCACAGTGTCGGCACTTATCTCATATCCGAATGCTTCCTGAAATAGCTGCGACCAAATTTCAGCTATAGGTTTACTCGTCACTTTCTGAATGATGACACGCTCCGCATGATCAGGAGCATCTTTCAGGTTCATTGACATGGCGACTTGCGTGAGTTTCTCTTCAAAACCATGGGCTTTAAGCATCAATTCTTGCCTACGAAGGTCATTACCCCAAACAGGAAGTGATAGTTTGGGCAGATTCCAATTGAGCTGAATATCCATGATTGCCTGCATGTCCATTGGTTGGGTAAACCAGAGTTTGTTTGGCCATTCACCACTTCCGGCAATGCTTAAGCGATAGCCAGACTCTTCAATATATTGTCCGGCCAGCTGACCTCCGGCTGCCCAGAGAGTAGTCAGGTTGTTTGTATTTGCTTTGATTAAGTTCATTTCATGATTTGATTAGAATAACACCTGTGATCATCAACAACAATCCTGCAACCTTCTTGATGGTGATAGGCTCTAGCGGCATGTTAAACCACCCAAAATGCCCGGCAATTGCTGCGAAAGCAAGTTGTCCAGCCAACCCGAAGGTGACAGTCTTTGAGATGCCTACTTTTGGAATGATATAGTAGAATAACGTTACAGCTATGAAACTTAGCAGCCCGCCTGTTAACCACATATATATAGGGATCTCCCTGAGTTGATGCATACTTGGATACTGTCTCACAGTTATCAATACAGTAATAATTGTGAAACTCGCACCCATTGTTAGCGCTGTGGAAGTCGCCAGCAAAGAGTTGTTTAGAAGAATACCCAATCGGGAATTTATCCCACCTTGAATCACCACCATAATTCCAACCAAAAAGGAAAGAAGAAGCAATGTTTGGTTGTTCATCTTCTGTTTATTTGGAATTCATAGGAATAGCCATTGGACGCATAGGTGAGCCATTTGCACCCTTCAGCTTCAATGATGCTGCGATGAAGGCAAACTCATACACTTCATCTTTGGCCAGTTCTTCAAGGTACATCTGTTCAATGAACATCACCCCTTTCTCTGCCAATAGGTAGGTGTGTACTGGCACCCAGTTATCTTCTCGCTCGGGAGGAAAAGCTTCAAATGAGAGGTTGTCTGCACCAAGAAGCATGATGCCCTGATCTTCGATAAGCCACTTGACCGCAGCAAGGCTGATACCTGGATAGTTGTCGAGATAGTGATCGGCATCCTCATAAAACTCAGCCTGGCCAGTGCGGATAACAACAACATCACCAGGTTTCAGTACAACTCCCTGTTTTTTAAGCGCCTCCTGAAGATCATATTCGGTAATCCGATAGTTCTTTGGAAGAAACCCTTTCGATGATTTAACATCAATCATCACACCGCGCGCAATGATAGGAGGGATGGTCTCAGCTCCTGTCTTCTTCCAACCTTTGTCACCCAAGTGTTCTTCAGGAGTGAATCCATTCCAGATTTTTCCATTCAGACCAAAATGGTTGAGTGCGTCAATATGTGTACCCATGTGGGTGTACATAGAAATGGCATCTCCGGTGTAACTCACTTTGCGGTTCATGGCTTCACCAAGTCCATTAGGATTGTCCACGATAGTGCCATGCGGTGTATGGGTCAGCCAGTATTGATAAGGAGGGTCTCCCAATGCGTGGAAGCTGGGCATGCCCACGAAATATTCAACACTTAAATCATAGGTTTTACCGGATTTGATCTGAGATAATACCTCGAATCGCGTGGAATTGGACATTAGATTCAGTGAACCTATTTCATCATCGGATCCCCAGGGGCTTTTACCAACGGTTTCATTTTGCTGACCCAATACGGTCAATTGGCCTGCAAAAACCAAGGCTAGTACCAAATTTGTCTTTTTCATGATTTGAATTATTTGTTTGTGCAAATTTTCAAATCATGCAGGCCAAATCCATTAAGGTATCTTAAGAAAGCTTTCGTACAAGGTTTTTTCGAAGGGAGCTTAGGTGTTCTGGGGTTATTCCTAAGTAAGATGCAATCATATATTGAGGAATCTGTTGTTCCATATTCCGATATTTTCTTATAAAGTCAAAATAACATTCGTCAGCAGTTTGGCTCATGGAGTTAATTGTTCGTTCCTGGAGAGCAACATATCCATTCTGTGTTTTAATTCTGAAAAACCGATCCATCATATGGATCTTGTCATAAAGTTTATTGAGTTGATCTCTGTGAACCTGTAAAACAGTGCTATCGGTAATGGCTTGTATAAAAAATGTGGCTGGCTTTTGAGTCAGATAGGCATAAAGGTCATTTACCCACCAACCCATAATTCCAAATTGAAGAATATGCTCCTTTCCAGTATCATCAATACGATATAGCTTGAGGCATCCTTCTGCTACGAATCGCATGTGGTTGGATGATTCCCCCTTTTGAAGTAAAAACTGTTTTTTTCTTTAATTCAACAGGTATAAATGCATTCTCAATAAGCAATATATCATCTCCCTTGAGGGGGACTATTTCTTGAATATTATCAATTAAGGTCTTATGCATCGAAATTATTTAATCTCTGGTATTTGTGTACATTTTGCTGTTGCACAACGGTTCGCGGCTTTGCGTTCGGGCGGGCTTTTTAGTATTAACCTTGATACGAAGAACTACACTTCAAATATGCACAAGAATTTCTTACGTAGCCCGTCAGACGCAAAACTGCTGTGTGTGCCTTGAATAGTGAATATAGGTCAAAAAGTTGACCGTTCCAACGGGTGAAAATCTGTTCTGAGTTCGACCAGAAGCTTGTGCTAAATTTCTGTATCCCTTAGCCTGGGGATTGCCAGGAGGTGTTGGAACAAGCTTTCTCGGAGGACTTTCCAGGTTCCGTTTGGATGACGGAGAGGGTTAGCGCCATCCTATTTACCGGGGAATCACAATCTATGGAACCCCAACCCCTGCCAACTAGACCGGTTTGGTGTATCCATCCGAGGAACCCATTAGAATTAGGTAGGAATTATAGCAGGTAATGTTTATGCCTTGATTCTTTATTCCTCCCAATTGGAGGGTAGGAGCTGGTAGAGGTCCTTCTGCTTATGGCTTTGGATTCTCTCAAAAACATCCCTGAGCCATTCAAACTCATTTACCTTGTTCTTTTTGCAGCTCGCCATGAAAGAGTACATTGCTGCGGTCATTTCTGCTGCCTGATGCGATCCTGCACATAAAAAGGCTTTCCTGTCGACATCCAGGGGTCTCACCGCATTTTCAACTAAATTATTATCAATTTCCATTCGCCCGTGCAGTGCGTATGCACTCAATCCTGCCCATCTTTTATGTGTGTAGGCGATGGCTTTTCCCATAGGGCTTTTGGGCCTGTAGCTGTACTGGTTTTCTTCCAACCATTTTCCCAGCCTTTCCAGGATAGGGGTGGCGTGTTCTTTTCTTTCCTTTGTTCTCTGTTCCCAACTGAGTCCCAGCTCTCTCATTTTGTCTTCGAGGACATAGAGGAGCTGCATTTCATCAAGTACATGGTTTGCCTGCTTTTGGTCGTCTTCAACTGCATCCACAAACTTCCGCCTGGCGTGAGCCATACAAAAAGTCAGATTAATGTCGGGATGTTTTTCATAAAGGGCACCATAGACTATATAGCCATCCATCTGGATGATACCCTTAAAATCCGCAAGCATCTCTTTGGGACCGGACTGGTCCCGTCCCTTTCTGTAATCGAACAGTACAAGCCTGTCCACAGGGGCATGATATAACCACATGTAACCCTTATGGATCCCATCTTTATGGTTTCTGTCCAGTACTTTCAACGGGGTTTCATCAACCTGGAGATATTTTTGGCCGGTGACTATCAGCCCAGATCGGCCTGATCTGTTGCCAGCCCCCATGGTCCAGTCTGAGGCACTTGAGGCAGGGATTCTTACGCCCATTTTGCCGTACTTGTCCAGTAACTGAAAACCGTTACCAGATGAAAATTCGTCCCCGGTACTGAATTTTTTGGCCCAGTTATAAAAGGTGGTGCGGACCAAGCCCACTGAATCAGCAAATTCAGACTTGCTCTTGCCCGATTCCAACCATTCCAGGTACATCTTTTTCATTTCTTGTTCGCTTTGTCTTTTCATAGCGCAAGTTTAGTCACTGTTTAGAATTCCTGGAAGATGGGGTTTATCCGCCGGATAGGTAGAAACTCCACCCTCGGCAGGCGTACCGTTTTTTTCCTTGCCTTGTCGCGGCAATCTTTGGCTTGGAAAGTAGCGTGGGTGTCCGATATATCCTTTATGCGGTGGTTGGAAATAGCCACCCGGTGGCTGTACCGGCCCAGGTAATGAATCACGTGGCGGGCATCGCTGAGGGGATGCTCGCAAAACACCACGCAGGGAGTAGCGTACGCCTGCTGCATCTGCTCATGGAAAGAACACAGTCATTTGAGGTGTAATTGCGCAGGAGCGTTGTGCAACTACCCCACATATCCGTTGGTTACAGGGTTCTAGTTAATAATCTCGATTAAAGACTTTACTCCAATACACCTTGTACAAGATCATTTCCGCTGGTACTGGTTATCTGTTGTAGGTCATTGCCATTTATATCAATGCTCCAAATATTGATGTTGTTTTGTCCATTCTCCTGGCCAGACCAAGCAATACGAGTGCCATTGGCATAATAATGTGGATTTATAGGCGCCAATGATTGTGGCGAAAGATCGGTAAATATCAACTGCGGCCCTATGCCATCAACAAGACTCATGCGAAAGATGCCCTTTCCTGATTGGACATTGGAGCTTGAAAAAATAATATCTTCACCATTTGGAGACCAATCCATACTACTATTAGGAGTAAAACTTAAAGTCATTAAATCGGTAATTAATCCACTTTCCGTATTAAGAATAGAAAGCCGTGGTTGTATCTCCTCACCGGCTCTAATAAATGCAATTTCGTTTGATACCGGAGAGACCGTAAATTTGGAAACACGCTCACCGGATTGATGTAATGTGGTTAGGAAATAATCCTCTCCCGTTTCAATATTATATGCTGCAATATCTTCCGGTCGGCCCCCAGCAATATTCTCTTCAAGCGAAGGCTCTGGCCTTAAAAAATATAAAACCTTACTATCGGATGAAAATTCAGGTGTATAATCGTCCCCATCTCCTCCGGGGATTTCTATTGTTTCGTTGGTTTCACAATTCCTTAAATACGCAAAATAGCCCATTCGGTCATCATCAAACTTGCTGTAAGCAATCCATTTGCCATTTGGCGATATGGCTAGACTCAAACCACCAACTCCCATATATTCAGCATTAGAGCCATCAAAATTACAAACATAAAAGGATGAATTTCCATACTGGTAAATAATTTTAGGTTGGTCATAACATCCCAGGCCATCGGGAGTATCAACAAAAGGGATAATAGTAAAATCAACATATGCCGAGGCAATAATCGTATTGTTTTCAGTAATTACTTCTACAATTATGCGCTCATCGCCGCTAATTCTTCCAATGCATCGTATGGTGTGCCCTGCAATGGTGGAATTAGCAAGTGTGTTTACGCCGTCAGAGAGTTCACCATTTTCGGTATCCAAGGTCCATCGGTAGTTAAGATTAGCAACATCACCATAATAGTCGGTTACGGTTGCTGTAAAAGTAGCCACATTGTTAATAGCTAACTTGCCATCGCTTAGTCCACTGGCTTCCAAATTCACTGTACCTACATATTTTGTTTCGTCATTATTACAAGACCATCCCATAAGAATTATTACCCCTAACAGAAGTTTTAATTGTTTCATATGCTCGTCATTTATGATTATATAACTATATCGGTTATTGTATAAAATGTCATCACTTTTTTTTCATCATTTGCCTGAATTGTTCATTAAAAAGGGTATGTGATGCCGTATGATGCTACCTATTCTTGACCACGAGAACAAAATACTAAATTAATTTAATTGTTTAATGTTATTATTGTAAATACAGTTAATATCGAGAAATAACGCCTGATGCGTATCATCCTCTATGGAAACACAAGATGGCGGAAACGCCGCAAAAACTTTATTCCCGGCAAACGTACCGGCTTGGTTTTGGCTTTGTCGCGGTAAATTTGGCCTGGAAAGTAACGTGGGTAGGGGATATATCCACTAAACGGTGGTTGGAAATAGCTATCCGGTTGGTTTACTGGCCCAGGTAATCACATGGTTGGCATCGCTAAGGGGTGGCTCCAATGCTATTAAGTTAAGCACTTTTGGGGCTTATTCGTCCTTTTTAAATTGATTTTTTAGTTTTTAGGATTCGAAAAGCCGACTTTCTGTAAGTTTGAAGGTATACCTTTTCCTTACTTTACTTTTTGTGGTCGATATGTGATGTTTTTTTCTTTCTACAGTTTTTTCCACTTTAAGAATGCGATTTACAGCCTCCCCAATAATTTCACTATTTCTTTCAACCGCCCTTTTAGTTTTTATATCCTTCTGATTCTCTAAAAAATTCAATGGTGTATCTTCAAAGAAAGATTCAATTTCTTCAATGGAATTGAGAATATCAAAAAGCCAAGTATTGATTTTGTTATCCATAAATAAGTTGCTTCTCAAAATCAATTTGCTTTTTTAAGTATGGATTTCGGATTCCTTCCTCTTCAAGTAAATCAACTGGACGATTGAAAATGGCCTCTAATTGATCTTTTAGATCAAAGTAGTTGTCTGCATAATCATTTAAGTCTACTTTATCAAAATCGACTACTAAATCAATATCGCTTTCATTGGTAAAAGAATCTTTAAGAACAGAGCCAAATACAAAAAGCTTGTTAACCTTGTGCGTCAAGCAAAGTTGACGTATCTTATCCATATTTAAATCTATAAGATTCATGATTGTAAAGGTATTAGGTTTTCTGTGTAGATCAAAAGGGTAATATGCCTATCAGTTGAATATCCGTCAAAAAACCAACTTTTAGCCAGGGTTTAATATTACTATTTATTTCTTTAATATCATCGGGATTGCTGGCAGCAAAAATTCATTCGGTCAAAGAAAGATACTTCTTTTGACCGTTACCCAAAAAAAAATCCCGCCGGCATTATCCGGCAGGATTTTTCCCCCTCTAAGAGTAGCATTTCAGGATCCAATTTTTCGGTAGCCATACTGCCTGCCTCTTATTCATCTGCCTCCTCCCAGGCCAGGCTTATTGCTGCCAGCCCCCGCCCAGGGCCCGGTACAAACTGGTGATGTTTTGAAGTTGTTGCACCTTTAGGTTGATATAATCCAGCTCGGAGGAAAGGGCATTGGACTGGCTGTTGATCACGTCCAGGTAGTCTGCGTAGCCTACCTTAAACATGGTATTGGCATTGTCCACAGACCTGCGCTGCACCAATACCTCATTGGTTTTCAACTCGAGTTCCTCCTGATAGGTGGTGTAATTATTGACAAGCCCCAACACTTCCAAATAACCATTGAGAACGGTTTGTTCATAGTCATACAAGGCTATCTTTTGCCGGGCCCTGGCACTTTCATAGGCGGCTTTGATCCTGTTTCTATTGAATACCGGGGCCACCAGGCCTCCTCCCAGCTGGTGTACTGTTGAGGCGGGATTCAGAAAGAGCTTACTGAATTCAAAAGCATTGAATCCGGCCATGCCGTACAGGTTAAAAGTAGGAAAAAATGCCGTTCTGGCGATGCCTACTTCCAGGTTATTGGCTTTAAGGGTTTGTTCGGCTGCCCGGATATCCGGTCTCATCCTTAACAGATCCGAAGGCAGGCCCAGCTGAAGGGCATCCGGAAAAATATCCACTTCTGACAAAGACTGCCTGGATATGGCTTCGGGATATCCGCCGGTGAGGTAGGCCAGGTTCAACTCTGCCTGCCTAAGTTCCCTGCGCTTCCGGACCAGAAGGCCTTTGGAGTTGAGCATCAGGGCTTCAAACTGGTCGATCGACAACTGGCTTTCCTGACCGGCATTTTTCAGGCTTTTTCCCAGTTCAAATGCCTGTTCCTGGAAGGCAATATTGGAAAGCAGTGTTTCTATTTCCTCATCCAGGCCCACTACGGTGTAATAGGTATTGGCAATTTCTGCAATCAACCAGGTCTTTGTCCCATTCCTCATTTCTTCTGTAGCCTGATACCTGGACAAAGCCTGCTTTTTTTTCATATTGAGTTTTCCCCAGATATCCAGCTCCCAATTGAATGCCGCTCCCAATATAAAATCCTTGTACGGCACCGGGATACGTTTGTCTTCCGGAACGGTGGGGGAACGGTTGGTGTCGTCGTTTCCGACCCCGTCCATGGTATAGTCGCCGAATTTCCGGATTCCTGCTCCGGCCTCAAGATTGATTTCAGGCAATTGGCCCATTTTTGCCCGGCTCATGGCCGCTTTGGCAATACGGATCTGCATCAGTGTTTTGGCAAGATCCTGGTTGTTTTCCAAACCCTTTTTTATCAGGCGCTGTAGTTGCGGGTCACCAAAAAAGGCCTCCCAGTGGGTCAGTGCCAGTTTGGTGCTATCTACAGAAGAGACCAGGGATTCTGGATAAGATTCCGGCGGGCTGATGTTTTCATCTGTGAGACGTTGCGGTACTTTGCAGGAATAGAGACCCATTCCAAATAAAATAAAGAATAACAGGTATCTTGATTGTACGGTATTCATAGAATAGGGAATTGACTTTAAGAAGTTTTGAGACTACCTGAAGGGACGCTTTGATCTTCAGCTACCGGCACGGGTTGCTTTTTGAGATAGGCAGCCAGGGATTCAAACACGACGAATAGTCCGGGAATGAGTATAATTCCGACAAAAGTTCCAATAAACATTCCTCCTGCTGCTGCGGTACCAATGGTTCGGTTGCCTATGGCTCCCGCTCCGCTGGCAAGCGCCAGTGGGATCAGGCCGCTGATAAAGGCGAAAGAAGTCATCAGGATGGGCCTTAGCCTTTCTACTGCCGCATGTTTTGCTGAAGCCAGGATCCCCATGCCTTTTTGCCGGGATTGAACG
The DNA here is from genome assembly GCF_011290685.1 of Cyclobacterium plantarum. GTDB lineage: Bacteria > Bacteroidota > Bacteroidia > Cytophagales > Cyclobacteriaceae > Cyclobacterium > Cyclobacterium plantarum. The sequence goes on along the minus strand of NZ_JAANYN010000016.1, from coordinate 29,225 downwards.
GCAATCTCAATGATAAGAATGGCGTTTTTGCCCAGCAGGCCGATCAGCATGATCAGGGAAACCTGCGCATAGATATTGTTTTCCAAGCCAGTGAGGTATAAAAAAAGGAAGGAACCGAATACACCGGCCGGTAAAGAGAGGATTACAGGCAGGGGCAGCAGGTAGCTTTCGTATTGGGCGGCAAGGAGCAGGTAAACAAACAGGAGGCAAATAAGAAATATGTATACAGCCTGATTGCCGGAGGCGATTTGTTCCCTGGTCATACCGGACCAATCGATGGAAAAGCCTCTGGGAAGAATGGAAACGGCGGTTTCTTCCACTGCCCGGATGGCATCTCCGCTGGAATAACCCGGTGCGGCATCACCATTGACCATGGCGGAAATAAACATGTTGTAACGGGTCAGCTGCTCGGGACCATACACCCGTTCCAGGGTCACGAAATTAGAGTAGGGGACCATTTCTCCCTGCTTGTTTTTGGTGTACATTTTCAGCAGGGATTCCGGATTGGTTCGGAATTCGGGTGAGGCCTGTAGCATGACCTTGTACATCTGACCAAACTGTATAAAATTGGAGCTGTAATAACTACCGATAAAGCTCTGTAGGGTCTGCATGGAAGCACGGACGTCCACCCCCAGTTTGGCGGCCTTATCATGGTCTACCCTGAGTATATACTGAGGGAATGAGGGATCAAAATTGGTAAAGGCATCCTGTATTTCCGGCCTTTGCCTGATGGCTGTAAGGAAATCGTCTACCGTCTGGGCGGTAAATTCCAGGTCACCTCCGGTTTTGTCCTGCATTTGCAATTCAAATCCGGAGGCATTACCAAATCCTGGTACGGGAGGGGGACCAAAAAACTGGATAGAGGCACCTGTGATGTGGTCTGTTCTTTCCTGGTATTTTTCGATCAATTCATTCACATCGGCTTCCCGGTCATCCCAACCGACCAGATTGATCATGCCCATGCCATAGGAAGCCCCGGCAGTTTCGGTAAGCAGGCTATATCCGGCCAGCGTGGAGATGGTTTCCACTTCCTCAAAGGGCAGGATGGAGGCTTGCACATCATCCATTATCTGTTGGGTGCGGTCCATGGTTGAACCAGGAGGCGTGGTCACATTGACATAAATCATCCCCTGATCTTCATTTGGGATGAATCCTGTGGGCAAAACAAAGGTCATGCCATAGGTAAGGACAAAAAACAGGATCAAAATGCCAAAAGTAAGTGCTTTTCTTCCTGCGGTTTTTCCTATGAAATGGGCATATTTCCCCGAAAAGGCATCGTATTTTTCGTTGAAAGCCGTAAAAAATCGACTCATCAGCCCTTTTCCTTTTTCGTGGTGTACAGGCTTCAAAAGCAAACTACATAGTGCCGGTGAAAGGGTCAGGGCATTGATCCCGGAAATGACAATGGCGATGGCCAGGGTAAGAGAAAATTGCCGGTAAAAAATCCCTACAGGACCAGAAAGAAAACTTACCGGTATGAACACGGCGGACATGACCAGGGTAATGGCGATGATGGCCCCTCCAATTTCCTTCATGGCGGCAAAGGTAGCCTCTTTGGCGTTCATTCCGTTTTGGTGCATCTTCACATGAACGGCTTCCACTACGACAATGGCATTGTCCACCACTATGCCGATGGCCAGTACCATGGCAAACAGGGTCAGCATGTTGATGGAGAATCCGAGAAGGCCCATAAAAAAGAAGGTTCCAATAAGCGAGACAGGCACTGCTATGGCTGGGATAAGGGTGGACCTCCAATCTTGAAGGAAAATAAACACCACAAATGATACCAGCAAAAATGCCTCGATCAAGGTTTTCACCACTTCCGAAATGGAGGCATCCAAAAATCGGGAGACATCATAGGAGATATTATATTTCATACCCGGTGGAAAGGAAGATCCCTGAAGTTCTTCCATCTTGTCCTTGATGTTTTGAATGACCTCCCGGGCATTGGATCCGGGGCGCTGTTTGATCATGATAGAGGCGGAAGGCCGCCCGTCAGTCATGGAAACCATATTGTAGTCTTCGGAATCGAATTCTACTTCTGCCACATCCCGAATTTTCAATAGTGAGCCATCGGGCAGGGATTTTAAGGTGATGTTTTCATAATCTTCCTGAGTATTAAATTTCCCGGTGTACTTGAGCACATATTGCAGGGCCTGGGGATCCCGGTCGGAACTGATTCCCGATTTCCCCGGAGCAGCTTCAACGTTTTGGCTTTGTATGGCCTCACTGACATCCTGAGGGGTAAGGTTATAGGCCACCATGCGGTCCGGGTTCAGCCAGATACGCATGGCATAATCCCTGTTCCCCATAATTTCAGCCCTTCCTACCCCGTCTATCCGCTTTAGTTCGGGCAGAATGTTGATGTCTGCAAAATTGTATACAAATTTTTCGTCCTGGGTACTGTCCGATGTCATGAGGTTGAGGTAAAGCAACATGGAATTCACCTCTTTTTCTGTCATGACACCGGCCCGAATGACTTCTTCGGGCAATTCATCTACTACCGTAGCTACCCGGTTTTGTACGTTGACGGCCGCCTGGTCCGGATCTGTGCCCACGTTGAAAAAGACAGTGATCACGGATACCCCGTCATTGGTATTTACAGATGACATATAGGTCATACCGGGAACGCCGTTAATCGCCCTTTCAAGCGGGGTGGTGACCGCTTTGGTGACCACTTCTGCATTGGCTCCCCGGTATTGGGAAGTGACGGTTACCGATGGGGGGACAATTTCCGGAAATTGGGTCACGGGCAGACCAAAAAGTGCCAATAATCCGATTAAAGTAATCAATATGGAGATTACCGTAGAGAGAATGGGTCGTTTAATAAATAAATCAAACATTTGTCAATGGGTTTTGTCCTGCTAAAGCGGTAGATTCAGGGAATGGTACACTTCTTCTTCACCTATTGGATTGGGCTTTACGGTAGCCTCATCTTTCAGGAGTTGTATGCCCTCCAGCACCACTTTGTCATTGGTATTAAAATCCTGGGCCACATAGAACAACCCATGCCTTCTCAATGGACGGAAACTTCTAACATTTACCTTGTTTTCTTTATCTACCAGGTAGACATAATTGTATTCCTGAATTTCAAAAGTGGACTTCTGGGGTATCAGGAACACATCTTTCAATTCATTGGTCATTTGGACCTTACCGCTGGCGCCATGTTTGATCAGGCCATCAGGATTTGGAAAGCGTACCCGTAAGGCAATGGAACCGGTACCCTGCTCAAAGTCCGCTTCCATGGTTTCCAGTTTACCCTTGTAAGGGTATTCCACACCGTCCGAAAGGATCAGTGAGATCTCCTCTTGTTCGTCTTTAAGTGTTTCTCTCACCTGCTCATTCATTTGTTCTGAGTCAGCGTCTTTATCCAACTCTCCGCGCATGTATTCCAGGTATTCGTTTTCCGTAATCCTGTAGTAGGCAAATATCTCACTGATATCCGTGATGTTGGTCAGCAGATCTCCACTTTTCACCAAACTGCCTGTTTTGTAGGGGATACGGTCTACTATGCCGTCAAAGGGGGCTTTGACGGTGGTATAGGATAGCCCCACCTGGGCATTCTTCAGCATGGATTGAGCTTCCATGATCGCAGATTGGGCCATTTCTTTTCTGGATTGTGCCAACTCCAATTCGGAGGAAGAGTAAATTTTCTTGTCCACCAGCACTTTCAACCTTTCCATTTCCAGGGTGGCGGCTTTCTCCTCTGCTCTGGCCTGCATGAGTTTGGCAGTAGCAGAATTGACCAATTCATTGTATTCTGCTGATGACAATTGGAACAGGGGTTGCCCTTTTTTCACCTCCTGGCCTTCATCAACAAATATTTCCTCTACAAATCCTTCCAGCTTGGACCTGACTTCCACAAACTGTATCGCCTGAAGGTCACAGACATAGGTCTGGGGGACTTCAATGTCTTTGGGCATTAGGGTAAACACAGGGACTTCCAATACTTCTGCATTCTTCTTGTTTTTACCTCTCCCTTCACTACAGGAAAAAAAGGCAGTCCCAATGACCGTGATGACAAGTAATTTAGACAGGTAGTTGAATCGGGCATTTTTAAAACCGGAATACCGGAGCCCCAGAATTTTTTTATTCATTGCTGAAATGGGATTAAACAAACACTTGAACAAGCTCTATCCATCCAGTGAACAGTAAGAAAACAGGCGTTTCAACCAATTTCCGTGGCAGCTGGAATGGGGGCTATTTTGGGTTGTATTAGATAATTGGACATGCAATAGAGCAATAGCTCCTCACCATTAAAAAAGAAGCATTGGATCAGGGAGCATTGCACCAAACGATCAGGGAGACAATTTGCCTGATTTGGCCTGGCGTAGAAAATGGAGAAAATACTTCTGGTAATGAGGTATGTAGAAACTGTAGCAGGCGTAAAGGATTGTCTTTTAAATAAAAAAGTGGGAGCATCATTTCCCTGGGGTGTTGCTTACCATACTGGCCTCTGCTCACTGAGGTGGGAAAATCTATATAGTCAAGCTCAGACGTATCCAAATGTATACCTGCTGCAGGAAATTGTTGAACCGCATCATTTCCCTCAGCCACGGAAAGACCTACCAAAAAAAGGGCAAGTAGATTGGTGAGGATATACCTGGAAAAAAAAGCCGCTATTTTTATCGTTTTCAAATCCACAGTACAAAGTTAAAGACAAAAGCACCAAAAATAATACCGTTCAAACAAAGAAACAGGCCATAAAAAGAATAAAAGGGGCTGTGACTGTTCTGTATTGATTCAAAAAAACTATTTGAATCAACTTCCCAGCCAGATATAGATCAATACCGTCACCAGGCAGAGGATGGCGGCGACTGGCCTGGCATATTTCCAGGGCTTCATCTTCAGTACAGGAGGCCTGCTGACAAAGGTATTTGGTTTTCCCGGAAAATAATGGCTGACCAACAGCATCAAAGCCAGGTTCAATATAAACTCAATGGCCCAAATGTGGATGAAATGAATGCCAATATCCAGGAAAAAACTGGTGATCAGGTAAAAAGACAAACCGGTAAACAATCCAATTTTGGCAGCTCTGGCAGTTACCTTTGGAATAAAAAAACCGGCAATTAATATGGAAGCAATGGGAATAAAGAAGATACCATTGAGCTGTTGCATCAGCTGGTAAAGGCCTTCCGGAGCATTTCCTACCAGCGGGGCGATTAAAATGGCCAATACTGCCAAAACCAGCGAGCTTAGTCTGCCCACCCGCACCAAAGTTTTGTCAGAACAATCTGGTCGGAATATTTTTTTGTAGATGTCCAGGCTGAAAATGGTGGCTGCCGAATTCAACACACTGTTAAAGGTACTCAATATGGCTCCAAGGACCACAGCAGCGAAAAAACCCAACAATCCCAGTGGCATGACACGTGTCAGCAAAACGGGATAAATGAAATCCTGATTGTCATAATATTGGTCGCTGTAATAATAATAGGCTATAATACCTGGCAAAACAATGATCAGTGGTATGAGTATTTTAAACAAGCCAGTAAGCAAAAGGCCTTTTTGTGCCTCAGCCATGTTTTTGGCACCAAAAGCACGTTGAATAATGGTCTGGTTCATCCCCCAGAAATAAAGCTGGTTGATCATCAGCCCGGTAAAAATGGTACTGAAGGGCAAAACCGAGTCTGCCTTACCAATGACGTTGAATTTTTCAGGCGCATAGGCATACACCTTGCTCATTCCAGTGAAAATGTTTCCCTCTCCTATGTCCCATAGTGCAAATACAGGTACCATTAGGCCTCCGATAATAAGTCCGATGGCATTGATGGAATCTGAAAGGGCCACGGCTTTTAACCCTCCGAAAATCGCATAGATGGATCCGATTACACCAATCGTAATAACAGTAATCCAGATTCCCTCCGAAAGGCTTACATTCAGGACCTCTGAAACATTGAAAATGCTTTCCAGATTGATGGCACCTGTGTAGAGGACGATGGGGAGCAAGGTGACCACAAACGAGACCATGAGCAGAAAGGCCACGATGGTTTTGGTACTGCTGTCAAACCTGTTTTCCAGGTATTGGGGAATGGTGGTTAAGCCCATTTTCAGGTAAATGGGAAGAAAATACAATGCCGCTATCACCAGGGCAATGGCACTGGTGACCTCCCAGGCAATGATGATCATGCCATTTTTATAGGCAGATCCATTAAGTCCGATCAGATGTTCTGTGGAGATATTGGTCAATATCATGGACCCTGCGATTACTCCTCCTGTAAGGGAACGCCCGCCCAGAAAATATCCGTCTCTGGAACTGATATCGTCTTTTCGTAATTTATACCAGGAAAGAAAAGCTACAAAAAGTGTAAAACCTATGAAGGTAAGGGCTGTAAGCATGGGTTAACATTAAATTGCTGCCCGATGGGCTACCGGGCAGCAAGGAATTGGGGCATTGTCTGGTAAAATGATTAAAACTTCATGGTCGCCGGCAGGTATTTCGCTACCAGGTCCTCATAGTATGGCCTTAAGGCTTTGGCATCTGGTGGCACCGGTACCTTGGAATACAAGTCATAGGGGTTAAATTTATCTACCCATTTAAACATTTCCTTGTCATGGTCACTTAAAAGATGGTCGTATGCACCCTCCCTATGCTGGGCATAGAAAGAATGATACCGAATCATGTATAAAGCAGGTTCGGGCAAATAATCCTTTACCATTTGGTACAGGTATTCATCATGTCCCCAGGACATTTTTACATTTTCGAGTCCTGTATTGGGTTCATAAACACCATACCTGGTGTTGAATCGTTCATTATCGGTATCGGGGTTAGCTTTAAAGTATTCCGGGTAAACGATTTTGTCAGAATGGCCGCAGCCTACCGGAAAGGTATCTCCCACCACAGCCCACTGGGGTTCTCCAAAGAGGCATAACACTTTGCCCATATCGTGGATAAAGCCTGTCAAAACAAACCAATCCGGGTGCCCATCGGCCCTGATGGCTTCAGAAGTCTGTAACAGGTGCTGTAGCTGGTCCAGACTGATATCTGGGTCAGAGTCATCCACCAGGGTGTTGAGGTAAGCTATAGCATCCCAGAAAGGCATTTCCTTCTTGTCAAACTTCAGGAAATCCGCTTGTTTTTGGCAAACAAAGTCATAGGTCTGGTATTGGTGATTCAAACGGTAAAATTCCCTTACAGTATCTATGCGTTCAGAATCGTGATAATTCCGATAGTCCTCCTTGCTTTTTGCTTGTTCGGATTTAGGTTTGGGATAACGCACTTTTAAGTCCTCTTCCCATTCCTCAATATTTCCCAAAGGAGCATTTTCCTTTTCGTTGAATTGCTTTTGCATGATTCAAATGGTTAAATTCATTGGCTTAAATGTAGAAAAAACAAATCAGATTTTTTTTACAATGAAATACTTTTTCAAAAATTATTCCTTTTTAGAGATTCTTGCCTTGATTTTTCTTCGAAAGGACTTCAAAACCCGGGAATTGAGCTCACTGCTGCTTTCGATTTCAATTATTTTAGGTTTTATCGAATCCTGAAAGAAATCGGCTAAGCCCTTTTTTAGTCCGGGCATGGATTTGACCAGTGTATATTCGAATCCCATCTCTCTGGCCAGCAGTCTTGCGTTAAGTCTCTGCCGCGTTTCAAAGTATTCTTCCAATTCAGGTAAGTTGGAAGGTCCATCTATCATGCGGAAAATCCCTCCTCCATGATTGTTGAACAAAATAATCCTGAGATTGCTCATGTTGTATTGATGCCAAAAAGCATTCCTGTCGTAAAAGAATGCCAGGTCACCGGTAATCAGGGTAACAAGTTCTTTGGTGGTGAAAGTACAGCCCACCGCTGTACTGTTGCTTCCATCAATGCCACTGGTGCCCCTGTTACAGATAATTTCGATTTTATCCTGGCTTAATCCCAAAAAATTGACATTTCTCACCGCCATGCTATTGGCCAGATGTACTTTACCTGCTGCTGGTAAGGCATGCAAAATGTGTGACAATGATTTCAATTCCCCGAATGAAGCCCCATTCAGCATTTGGGGAAGCTGAGTTTTCACAATTTCATTTTTGTCTTTCCAGGCCTGGCCAAAAACAGGATCTATTTCAGGACCTTCCTTTAGCAGAAATTCAAGGAATATCTCCGGCTGCAGCCGAATGATTTGATCCAGGTGCTGGAATGGATCCGGGACGCTGCCTTCAGGTTGTACATGCCAGTGAGACATGGGGCAATTCCTTAAAGACTGTTTCAACGACTTGGATAATATGGATTTGCCAAAACTAATCAGCAAGTCTGGTACCATTTCTTTATCCTTTGAAACCTCGGCTGCAAAAAAATCATGATGAACAATGGCCAGGGGTTGGGCCATATTACTGGTCACATCCGTTACCAGAAGTCCTTTTTGATTTTGGACAATTTCTTCCAGTAGCCTTTTAATTTTCAGGTTGGGTTTTTGCTGACCCGGAAGGAGCAGTATCCTTTTAAAGCCTGACAACTGATTTTTTAATTTTTGTCTGACCTCTTCCCTGAGAGCATAGCTACCGGTCTCCACATCCAAAACCGGTTCCATGTCTGTGATTTCGAAATTGTAGTTTTCCCCCGGAGCAGGGTAAAAGGGTTCCCTTAAGGGGATATTGATGTGTACCGGGCCACTGGGGAAGGCTTTTGCAAGTACAATAGCTTCTTTGACGATCCGTTTGGCATGCCACAGTTTGTCTGTTGGATTTGCATCATCAGGGAAAGTAAAACTACCTTTGATATGGGGAGCATAGATATCTTGTTGCCGGATGGTTTGGCCATCCCACTGGTCTATCCATTCTGCCGGACGGTCTGCCGTGAGGATCAAAAGGGGGATTTGCTGGTAAAAAGCTTCAGCAATGGCGGGTCCGTAATTTAAGGTAGCAGAACCACTTGTACAGACCAATACAACGGGCTTGTTGAGTTGCTGTGCCATGCCCAAAGCCATGAAGGCTGCTGATCTTTCATCGGATATGGTTCTGCAATGGATGTTGGGATGCCTGATGAAGGCCAGCGATAAAGGAGCACACCTGGACCCCGGGGAAAGAATGGCCTGTGTAACACCACTTTTTGCACAAATGGAAACCAGGTGGCTGATTTGAGGGAGTATCAACGAGATTGGTTGGTTTTGATGATTTTACCTATAATGTTGCATTTCATTTCCGTTTCTTCCCACTCTTTTTCAGGGACAGAATCTTCCGTGACCCCCGCACCAGCAAAAAGAAGGACTTCCTTGTTTTCCAATTTGGCACAACGGAGGTTGACATACAATGCGGTCTCCGCTTCAATATTGACTGGGCCAATAAATCCGGAAAAATAGGACCGATCAAAATTTTCTTCAGTATCGAGGAATTCCAGGGCTTCCGCTTTTGGCATGCCGCAAACGGCAGAAGTAGGATGAAGTAATTCAAGCATCACGCTGCCCAATTGTGGGAAATTGGTTGCTTTCATATCCACCAGAAACTCAGACTTTAGATGCAGCAGGCCGCCTGCTATGGTGGTTTTAGGACCTAATTCCAGGTATTCCCGTAGCCGGATTTTCTTGAAACAATCTACAATATATCGACTTACCAGAGCCTGTTCTTCAATTTCCTTTTGTGTCCATGCGGCATTTTTTAAGGGGTTATCCCCTTTTGCCTTTTGGGTTCCTGCCAATGCCATGGTATAAAAACTATCCGCTCTGGTCTTGATCAGGGTTTCCGGGCTGGCCCCGATCCAGAACCCCGTGGATTCACTGAAAAAACAATTGATAAAAGCATTGGGATAGGCATCACAAAGGGCCAGAAAGGTACCTGCCAAATCGAAATCCGAGGGAAGGGTCATTTTTTTCAGACGGGCCGGCACCACCTTATACAGCTTCCCGGATGCTATAGATTCAATGGCTTTGTTTACTGTCTGGATAAAATCTGACTTTCGGGAGGCTTTTGCCTTTTTGCCTGCAGGAAAGGATTGGATGATCTCACGGATTTTTACTGTCAATTCTTTATTTGAATTTTCCCAAATTGGCAATTGATCATCCGATACCTCGTTCTCATCCAGGCTAAACCGGTAATAATTGGTGGCTTTGATAAAGAAAGGTTGGTGGTCTGCCGAGTGAAGAAATGGATGGATCATAAATCCGGGAGGTAACTGATCCAGGTCCATGCCAGGCTGTTTGATGCCCTCTTTGTCTTCGTCAATGATAACTTCAATTAGTGACTGCTTGGGTTTTTTCCAAATGGCAATGGGCAAATTTTCATTCAGTGCCCTGAACAATAGGTGCTCCAGAAAAAGCGCTTTCGTAATTTCGGCTATCTTATTGGTTGTTTCCATAAAATCTTACTTTTCAAGAATGGCCAGGGTAATGCGGCTGATGCAAGATAGTCTGTCTTTGTTGTCCTTTATTTTTATTTCCCAAACCTGGGTTTTCTTGCCCAAATGTATGGGCATGGCCCTTCCGGTCACAATTCCTTCCTTTACCGGCCTCAGGTGATTCGCATTGATCTCTAATCCCACTGCATAGGCTTTGTCTTTTTCCAAAGTCAGGGAAGCTGCTACCGAGCCGAGACTTTCTGCCAACACCACACTGGCTCCCCCATGTAACAATCCAAATGGTTGTTTGGTTTTTGGTCCCACAGGCATAGCGGCTTCCAGAAAATCATCTCCAATGGCTGTGTAAGTAATCTCAAGAAAACCGGTCATGCTTTCCTTTCCGATTTGATTTAAAAAATTTAGATCCGGTTTTTCAGTAAATATCATGTTTTATGCAATAAAATTTTTTTCTTTGATTTTGGAATCAAAAATAGAGAATCTTGAGCAGTAAAAAAATATATGTGGTACGGCATGGGCAAACGGATTATAACCTCAAAGGGGTGGTGCAGGGAAGTGGGATCGATGCCCCCATCAACGAAACAGGAATTAAACAAGCAAAAGCCTTTTACAAAAATTTCAGGCATATTCCTTTCGATCATATTTATTATTCTTCCCTTATCCGAACGAGACAATCCATTGCGGATTTTTTGAATGAGGAAGTATACCAGGAAAAGTTGCCGGATTTGAACGAGATTTCCTGGGGTAATTATGAAGGATTACCTATGGACCACGACGAAAATCAGTATTATCTCAACATGTTGGATAAATGGTCATCAGGAGAATTGGATAACAAAATCAATGGTGGAGAATCTCCGGTAGATGTGGCAAAACGCCTGAGCAGGGCCATGCATTATATTTTAGACCAGGGGGGGGCTCATATTTTGATTTGCATGCATGGCAGAGCTATCCGTATTTTAATGACGTTATTACTTGGATATGACCTCCGCTATATGGATGTCTTCAGGCATGAAAACCTATGTTGCTATGAATTGCACCAGGCTGAAAATGGTCAGATATATCTGGATAAATACCACCCTTCTCCGCTTAAAAAAATGGAGGCTATAAAGTAAGTTTGATGGTAGCGGTTTTTTTGCTTTGCCTTTGATCTTCTGAATCAGAAAGCAAGGCCTTGAAATTCTCCTGGCATTCATTCAGGTCTATGATCCGGAAAGCAATGTTATCCAAAGGGACTTCTTTATCTTCAGTTATTTTTACTAGGATATTTCCCATTTCACACACGGTCCAATCAGCAAAGGGGACTGTTACCATCAATGCCCTTTCTGAATTCCCACCATAGGCCTTGGTTTCAAAGGCACTTAAAAAATTCAATTCCACCTTTGCAGGACTTGACTGAATGCGTTTTAATTCCGCTTCATTAAAAATAATTAAAAAAGTCTTTTCAGGACCTTCTTTTGCAAAGGAAACCTGACTAAAGGCAATTAGGGTTAATGCTAAAATAACTGTTTTCATAGAATCGTAATATATGTAATTAATATATACGAAACAAAAAATAAATTGGATTCAAAAAAAAACCGGATTTATCCGGTTTATATAAATTGATTTAAGCTTTTGATCTTTTTCTTTTAGGCGTTGGCTCTTCCACGATTTCATCTTCTACACCTGCCAGTATCCTTCCGCAGTGTTCGCAGACAATGATTTTTTTCCTTTCCCTGATTTCAGCTTGCCGCTGAGGGGGTACTATATTGAAACATCCACCACAGGCTCCCCTCTTTACCAGGACCACTGCCAGACCGTTCTTTGCGTTGTTTCTGATTTTGTCATAAGACTTGATCAACCGGTCTTCTACTTTTTTGGCAGCTTTTTCCCTTTCGTTTCGGAGCTTTTTCTCTTCTGTTTCACTTTCTGAAACTATGGTGTCCAATTCTCCTTTTTTCTGATCGAGGTCATTTTGCCTGTCTTTCAGGATTTCATTCAGATCGGCAATGTCTTTTTGTTTTTCCTCGATTCTAATTTGTGCTTCAGCTATTTTCTTTTTGGAGACTTGAATTTCAAGATCCTGTAATTCCAATTCTTTGGTAATGGCATCGTATTCCCGGTTGTTTCTCACATTCATCTGCTGGTCCTGATATTTTTTGATCAGTTTTTCAGACTCCTTGATGGCATCTTTGTGCTTTTTGATCTCATCCTCTGTTGCCGATATATCAGAATTGAATTTGCTCAACCGTGTTTCATAGCCGATGATTTCATCTTCCAAATCCTGGACTTCTTCGGGAAGGGCTCCCCTCACCTTAAAAATAGCATCTAAACGGGAATCAATATTTTGAAGATTAAGAATAGCTTCTAGTTTTTGTGCGACCGGACTTTCCATTTACTAAAGGTAACTTATTGGATTTGTAACTATATTTGTCAAATAGGTTGCAATATTACTAAATTTTTGCGACAATAAATCTTTTAAAAGTTCTTTTGTGTAAATTTCACTTTCATAATGCCCAATGTCAGCCAGTAAAATCTGCTGATCCGCTTCAAAGAAATCGTGGTATTTAACATCCGCCGTAACAAACACATCGGCTCCTGATTTTATTGCCCGGCCCAATAGAAATATTCCTGCACCTCCGCAAAGAGCTACCTTGCTTACTTTCTTGTCCAAAATAGCCGTATGTTTCAATACTTGTAGTCCCATGGATTTTTTAAGATGCTCCAGAAAATCCATTCCTGACAGGGGCTCCGGCAGGTGTCCGATCATGCCCGAACCTACATCCTGGTGCTCATTTTCCAGGGGATGCAGGTAATAAGCCACCTCCTCGTAGGGATGAGCCACTTTAAGTTCATGAATGATTTTTGATTGCAGGTGACTGGGAAACATCAATTCCACTCTTTTTTCTGTCACCATTTCTTCTTTTCCCCGGGAACCTATACTGGGTTGGGCATTTTCCATGGGAAGGAAGCTGCCCTGGCCCTCTGTTTGAAAACTACAATGCGAGTAATTACCAATATTACCAGCGCCGGCCTTATACAAAGCTTGAAGGACTTCCCCGGCTTTCTCTTTGGGGATAAATGTGGTCAGTTTGGTCAAAACACCTTTTTTCGGGGCCAATATTCTTGTTTCGGAAAGGCCGATTTTTTGAGCGATTTTTTGATTAACCCCCTGATCTACCGCATCCAGGTTGGTGTGAATGGCATAGATGGCAATATCCTCTTTTATGGCTTTGATGACGGTCCTTTCCACATAATTTTTCCCGGTAAGGCTTTTGAGCCCTTTAAACAGGATGGGGTGGTGGGCAATGATCAGGTTACACCCTTTGCTTTTGGCCTCTTCCACTACAGCTTCTGTGACATCGAGCGCACAGAGAATGCCTTCCACAGGGCTGTCGGGGTTACCCACCAGTAGTTGGGAATTGTCATAGCTTTCCTGGTATGGGGGTGGGGCAATGGATTCTAAATGAGAAATGATATCCTTAATCAAATAAACCATATATTTGCTTTTGTTTTTCAATCAAAACTACAAAAAAAACCACAATGCGCTTCCCTGACTTTTTGTTATTTCCTTTTGCTATGCTTTACGGGGGAATCACTGCCTTTCGAAATCATTTGTTCGATGCGGGATTAAAAAGAAGTCAGCAATTTGAGGTGCCTACCATTGTGGCAGGCAACCTTGCTGTGGGAGGGACGGGCAAAACACCCTTCGTGGAATTTTTGATCAAACACCTTACTCCCAAACTAAATCTTGCCGTATTGAGCAGGGGGTACGGTCGCAAAACAAGGGGATTTATTCTTGCTGATGGTTCGGTAGGACCATTAGAAATAGGCGATGAGCCTTTTCAGATATATGCCAAATTTAAGGATAAAGTTCGGGTAGCAGTAGGAGAAGAAAGGATACTGGCCATCCCCATGATTTTGGCGGCAGAGGATGGGGTGCAGGGCATATTGCTGGATGACGCTTACCAACACCGCTACCTGAAAGCAGATTTGTATGTGTTATTGACTACTTACGGACAACCATTTTACGAAGATTTTCTTTTGCCGATGGGCAGACTCCGCGAGGGAAGGAAAAATGCCAACAGGGCAGATGCAGTGGTCGTAACCAAATGTCCTGATTCGATTTCACCGGAGGAAAAAAAGGTGATTACAGGAAGCATAAAAAGATATACCAGAGCGGAAGTCCCAGTTTATTTTGCCGGGTTGCGTTACGGCAAACCATATCCTTTAGCGGCCGGAGAAATGAGGCATCATAAAAACCTGATCCTGCTCACAGGAATAGTGGATTACCGGCCAATGTTAAATGAATTGAATAAAAATCACAAGGTGCTTGAAGTCATATCTTTTCCGGATCACCACCGGTATTCCGAAAATGACATGCTTAAAATCAGAAATGTATGTGATAAGTACAAGGAATCCAGGCCGGCCCTGGTGACCACTGAGAAAGATGCCAGCAAGCTTAGAGATAAAAAGTTATTGAAAATACTACAGCACTTGCCCATTTTTGCGTTACCCGTTGAGGTGGTTATGGAGAAAAACGATGAGCAGGATTTACTGCATCGGGTTCATGAAGTGATTAAATCAAAAAATTTCGTCGTTGAAAATTAGGATGAGACTCTTTTTTATTGTGTTGGCTATTTTGTTGTCATGGGAGCTTCCTTTATTCGCCCAGCAAACAACTGTGGAGGATGGGGATGAGAACAGTCCCAGGAGAGGCCTGTTGGACGATTCTACCAAGATGGTATACGGTCCCAACACTTCTCTTTATTTTTATGAAAAATCGGTAAGGAACAACCGGTTTGAAAAAATGGAGCTGGATACCTCACTTACAGGCTTCCACAATTATGAAGCCGTGGCGGACACCTGGTACAAATACCAGGATCTTGCAAATTTGGGAACGGCAGCCAGGCCCATATTTTACGATGTGCCCGAACAGATAGGCAGCACCTCAGGTTTTGAGGCATATGACCTGTACCACAATACCACGGACAGCATCAGGTATTATGATACCAAATCTCCCCATACCCATATTGCGGCTTTTTTTGGTGGCGGAAACCGCAATAAGCTGGATGTGGAATTTGTCCGGAATATCAAACCCAATTGGAATGTGGGGATTGCCTACCGCACAATACGCGCAAGGAAGACTTTAAATCCCACGCGCAGGGACGATAACAACGTGGTCAATGATTCTTATGAAATGCATACCAATTACCATTCTGAAAATGGAAAGTACCGGCTCCTGGCCAGTTTTTCGAGAATGAAGCATAATGTCAACGAGCAGGGGGGGATCATCCCGCCGGAGATCGATACTACCTCGCTTTATTTTACCTATGAAGACTCTAAAGTCTGGCTGAGGAACTCCAAAGCCGTTGATTTGCGTCAGGAATATCACCTTTATCATGAATACGAATTATTGAAAGGCTGGCAGGTGTATCATGTTTTCGATAAGAAAAAGCAGGAAGTGACTTTTTTTAGTGACCTGGGGACATCCGATGCGGCTTTTTTTAATGATAACCGGTTCATCTCTTCTGATACCAGCCTGGTGCACAGCAAAACAGATACCACCAACAACCACAATCATTTTTCTGAGTGGAGAAATGAGATGGGTTTTAAGGGGGATTTTGGTCCTGTCTATTACAATGCATACCTGAAATTTCGTTCCGGAAGAATGGCCAGCAGGTTTTTTTCATCCAACAATTCATTTACAGAGTTGTATCTGGGTGGGGCATTGAGGGGTGAGATCAATGAAAATTGGGTGTTTGAGGCAGAAGGTGAATACCTGATTCCCGATGGCTACAGGGTCAGTGGATTATTTATCTCCCCTTTTCTGGACATCAGTTACACCAAAGCTTTGTACAAGCCCACTCTGGCCCAGGAAAGATACCAGGGCAATCATTACCAATGGGACAACGACTTTTCCAATACGGGGGTGGATCAGATTAAAGGGACCATTAAAGCTGATTTCACCCATTTTAAAATAAGGCCCAACCTTACCATTAACCGGATCAACAATTATGTGTATTACAATGAAGAGCAGGTACCCGAACAAGCTTCCTCAGAAGCATTTATGGTGATCCCCGGACTGAATGCCCATTTTATCTTTGCCGGTAAATTTCACTGGCAGTCTGAGGCATATTATACCCTGATCACCGGTGGTGCAGCTGATAAATTCCGGATTCCTGAAGTTTTTGTCAATTCCAGGGTGTTTTTTGACGGCCCCTTATTTGATGAAAACGTGTATGTGCAGTTGGGTCTGGAAGTAAGGTACCGCTCAGATAATTTCGCACCCGCATACATGCCCTCCACCCAGCAATTTTACCTGCAGAATGATTTCAACGTTTATGCTTATCCTGTGGCGGATGCTTTTTTAAACTTTAGGATCAACCGCACCAGGGTGCTTTTCAGGTACAATCACCTGAATGCAGGGTACCTGGAGAATGATGGCTACTTTGTAACACCCGGTTATACGGGTTTAAAAAATATGCTGGACCTGGGAATCAGTTGGTATTTCTTTGATTAAATTTGAACATGGATTGGCAGGAATCGACAAAGCAAAAAATGTTGCGGCTACAATTGCCCACCGATCCCCGCTGGGTGGATGTAGCGAAAATGAGCCTGGAAGAGATATTGGTGGATCATGCCTATTGCGAACAGAAAGCAGCTTCCTCCTGCATTTCCCTGATTATCAAATTTCCGGAATATGAACGGATGGTGGATGTTCTTGTTCCTGTAGTTGCTGAGGAGTGGGCGCATTTTGAATCCGTCATGGAGCAAATCCGAAAGCGGGGGTATAAATTTGGATTCCCCAGAAAGGATGAATATGTGGTTCAATTGCAAGGTTTTGTGCGGAAAGGCGGAAGCAGGACAGACCAATTGACGGAGCATTTGCTGATGAATGCGCTGATTGAGGCCCGTTCCTGTGAGCGTTTCAAAATCCTTTGGAAAAATCTAGCCGATGAGGAGTTGAAACAGTTTTATCACGAACTGATGATTTCCGAGGCCGGTCATTACGTAAATTTCATACAACTGGCAAAATCCTATAATGATCCGGGCAAGGTGGATCAACGCTGGGCAGAGTGGCTGGCCTTTGAAAAAGGAGTGATGGAGCATTTGGCTATCAGGGGAGACCGAATGCATTAGCAGGAGTTAAAAGTTAAATTCTCTGAATTCCTTTGTGCAAAAACAATAAATGGTTAATATTATCGAAATAGTTGGTCCATATTTTCAAAAGCGGCCATTTACGGACAAAGCATGAATTTGATCGAAAATATACGGGAGGCCTTCCGGTCGGTAAAAACCAATCTTTTACGGACAATTTTGACCGGTTTGATCATTGCTATAGGCATTACTTCCCTGGTGGGTATGTTGACGGCAATAGATGCCATGAAGGCCCAGATTGAGGAAAGTCTTTCCGGTTTTGGTGCAAATAATTTTGATGTTCGGGGCAAAAGATTCTCCGGGGGAAGGGCCACCTCCTCCGGGGTTGCACCGAAAAATTATCCAAATATAACCTACAGGGAGTCGGAGGCGTTTAAAGACAAATACTCCGAATGGGGTTTATCTACCATTACCACCTCTGTGACAGGTTCTGCTGAGGTAAAAAGAGGGTCAAAGAAAACCAATCCCAATAGCCGGATCATAGGAGGGGACGAAAATTACTTTTTGATCAAAGGAATAAGTATTGAAGAAGGAAGGAGTTTCAGTAACATAGAAATTCAATATGGAAATAATGTTTGTGTAATTGGTACAGAAATCCAAAGTACTTTGTTTGAAAAGGGAGAAAACCCCATAGGAAATTACATTTCTTTTTTTGGCAGGCGTTACACGATTGTGGGCGTCATGGAAAAACAAGGAGGAGTTGGTGGAGATTCAGGTGCAGACAGGGCCATTGTCATTCCCATCCTCAATGCGAGAAACCTGGATCAAAGAGGCACCTTTCGGTACTCTATAACGGTAGCGGGAAAAGACCCCTTGAAACTTGATTATGAAATGGGGCAGGCAACAGGCATCATGCGATCCATCCGTGAGGATGCCATAGGTATGGAGGATTCCTTTGAAGTGGTGAAATCGCAAACCCTGGGAGAAAGTTTGGAGGAGATTGCAGGATTTCTCAGGATCGGCGGCTTTGGCATCGGGTTTATCACTTTGTTGGGGGCAGCCATTGGCCTGATGAATATCATGTTGGTCTCCGTAACTGAAAGAACAAGGGAAATCGGGATCCGAAAGGCCCTGGGAGCGACACCTCAGCGGATTAGGCAGCAGTTTCTGATTGAAGCCATAGTGATCTGTGTTCTTGGAGGAATTTTGGGAGTATTAATGGGGATCGGTATCGGAAACCTGGTAGGAAATTCAGTGGGTCCGGGAGGTTTTTTGATTCCATGGGTCTGGATAATTTTTGCCTTTGTCGTATGTGTTTTGGTCGGCTTGTTCTCCGGGCTGTTGCCGGCTTACAAAGCCAGCCGGTTGGACCCCATAGAATCATTGCGTTATGAATAATTGAATTACCATGAATGATCATAATTATGATGCCATTGTTGTTGGCTCCGGTATCAGTGGAGGCTGGGCTGCAAAGGAATTGTGCGAAAAAGGTTTAAAAACACTTGTCCTTGAGCGGGGAAGGAATGTGACCCACAAGGACGACTATCCGACCATGCATACCCCTCCCTGGGAATTTCCACTTAGGGGTCAATTACCCCTGGAGCTTCGGCAGGAAAACCCGGTGGTTTCCCGTTGTTATGCCTTTAAAGACGATGCAGATCACTTTTTTGTGAAGGACAAGGAACACCCCTATATTCAGGACAAGCCCTTTGACTGGATCAGGGGATATCAGGTTGGCGGCAAGTCCCTGCTTTGGGCACGGCAGGTGCAGCGCTGGAGTAAATATGATTTTGAAGGGCCAGGCAGGGATGGTTTTGCCGTAGATTGGCCCATCCGGTACGAAGATATCGCCCCATGGTATAGCTATGTGGAAAGATTTATAGGTGTTAGTGGAAATAAAGACGGCCTGGAAACCTTACCTGATGGAGAGTTTTTACCTCCCTGGGAAATGAATAAGGTGGAAAGGATCGTACAGGAACGTATCTTAGGTGCGTACCCGGACCGGAAATTTGTGATTGGGCGCTGTGCCCACCTGACGAAACCACAGCCGCACCATACAGCCCAGGGCCGGGGGCAGTGCATGGCGCGGAGCCTTTGCCAGCGAGGCTGTCCATTTGGCGCCTATTTCAGTTCTAATTCTTCGACCTTACCAGCAGCTGCCGCTACTGGAAACCTGACGCTGAGACCTCATTCGGTCGTACATTCCTTGATTTATGACGACGCTAAGGGAAAGGTGACGGGAGTGCGAATCGTTGATGCACTTTCCAAAGAGACCACGGAATATTTTGCCAAAGTAATTTTCGTCAATGCCTCGGCATTGAATTCTAACCTGATATTGTTGAATTCCAGATCAGAGCGCTTTCCAAACGGTTTGGGGAATGACAATGGTCTGTTGGGTACCCATATTGCATTTCACAATTACCGCGGGTCATTATCTGCCAGCATTGAAGGTCACCTGGATTCCTATTATTATGGAAGGAGGCCTACAGCTGTCATGTTGCCCAATTTCAGGAATGTCAAAAGGCAGGAGATGGATTTTTTGCGCGGATACATGAGTTTTTATTCCGCAGGACGAGGAAGCTGGGGAGCTGCCAGAAATGAAGATTTCGGCCCGGATTTTAAGGAGGCTAATTCGGAGGCCGGCCCCTGGGGAGTATACATGATGATGCAGGGGGAGACCATACCCAAGCTCAGTAACCGGGTGTACCTGGACGATACCCAACAGGACGAGTGGGGGATGCCTCAGTTACGGGTGGATGTGGGTTACGACGATAACGACGAAAAATCCCTTCGAGACTTTCTGGACCAGGGAGCTGAGATGCTGGAAAGTGCCGGATGCAAAAACATCCGGCAAAATGACAGCAGGCAGGCACCGGGATTGGATATTCATGAAATGGGTGGCGTACGCATGGGCAGAGATCCTAAAACCTCCCTTTTGGGCAGCCATCATCAGATGCATGCCTGCCCCAATGTATATGTGACAGATGGAGCTTCCATGACTTCCACCGGCACCCAAAATCCTAGTCTGACGTATATGGCCTGTACGGCCAGGGCCGTGGATCATGCGGTTGGGGCATTGAAAAAAGGGGACATGTAGGGACAAATCCTGCCAAGGTGCGAATTCTTCCCATTTTTTAATCCTGTTGCCTTGATTCCAAAACCAACTTTAATGGGCAGGACGAAAGCGTTTAATAATTGGGGATTTACTTTTGAGCGAAAGGGTATTCTTGTATTGCTTTTTGGTTAAAGGGGATGCGTTTTCATTTTTTTATCCCAGACATTGGGTTTAGCACCTTTTTCCTTATTTCAGAAAATGGAATCTATTAATCGGTATTTATGAGCTATAATATAGATTAATTTTTTGATAAATATTATTATTCAAATGTTAATATTATTGAAAATATATTTAATAATAATATTTATAAATATACTAAATTTTTTTTTTCAGCTTTTGGTTTATTTTAACAAGCGTTCAAAGTGATAGTTAGTTAAAATACACAAAAATGAATTTAAAAAACATAAAAATGTTGGTTAATAAATTTTTATTCTTATATTGCTTCAAATTGGCAATGAGATTTTATTACAAGATTTAAATTACAGGTCAAGTTCTTGTTATACCTTTATTCTAATGCAAAATGGGCTGTTTTGCGAAAAAAAAATTATCGTCTTTTTCCCTATTTTTTTTAGTTTTAATAGTAGGGTTATTATGGAACAACAGGGCGATTGGTCAAAGTGTTAGTTTTGACCAAACCGCATTAAAATTTAATAGCTTCAGTCCCATTTCAAATGGGACATCGCTTAAATTTGGTCCAGATGAGCGGCTGTACGTTTCTCAGATTGATGGAACCATAAAAATATATACCATTTTAAAAGTTGGTACGAATCAATATGAGGTTATTGATGCGGAGGTTTTAACGGCGGTAAAAGAGATTCCCAATTTTGACGACAACGGCAATCCTGCATTTGATAATAGGAATAAACGCCAAATAACTGGGTTAACAGTTGCCGGTTCGGCCGCTAATCCTATAATTTATGTTTCTTCGAGTGATCCCAAGTGGGGCGGACCCAGTGGGGATAAGGGGCTTGATACCAACTCAGGAACCATCACCAGGTTAACCTGGACTGGTTCTGCCTGGGATGTAATCGATCTGGTAAGGGGCCTGCCAAGGTCTGAGGAAAATCATTCCACAAATGGGCTTGAGCATACTTTGATTAACGGAAAGCCCTATTTATTGGTGACCAGTGGAGGATTTACAAATGCAGGCGCACCTTCCAAAAACTTTACCTACATTACAGAATATGCTTTAGGAGCTGCTATTTTGAGTGTAGACCTTGATGCAATAGAGGCATTACCAACGAAGATTGATCCAATTTCAGGCAGGCAGGTGAAATATGATATTCCTACCCTGGATGATCCCAGCAGGCCAAATAAAAATTTTATTTATAACCCCAATCATCCCTCATATAATGGGATTGATGAAAATGATCCCTTTGGTGGTAACGATGGGCTGAACATGGCGATGGTGGTTGCGGGTGGTCCTGTGCAAATTTTTTCAGGGGGCTACAGGAATTCCTATGACCTTGTGGTTACGGAAAGTAACAGGGTGTATGCTACCGATAACGGCGCCAACGTCAATTGGGGCGGACTTCCTGAAAATGAAGGAAATTCCTTATTGGTAAGTAACAATTTTCCTGTTGGGGAACCAGGAGGTAATGCGAATAGTCCTAGCGCTTCCGGGGAATATGTCGATAACAAAGATCACCTTCACCTTATCGCCCGGGATTTGGATAGTTTCATTTTTGGTTCTTATTATGGAGGGCACCCGACTCCGGTTAGGGCCAATCCCGGAAACCCCTATTCACCGGGGTCAAGTTTTCCCTTTAATCCAAGTGGTGCAGGTTTGTATACTAAGTTTGTTGGTGATGATGATAACTGGTCCAATATTGTGCCTGATTTTCCGCCATCTGATAAATTCAGGACACAGATTCTTCAACCTATAGCTCCCGGGTCGCCGGGTTTTGACAATTATGCGGCCACCAGTCTGCCAGCCAATTGGCCACCTGTACCTTTGTCAATGGCAAATGGAAAAGAAGCAGATTTTATCGCCCCATCTTTGCCTAATCCGAATGGTCCTCAAACTGAAATCATCACCCAGTTGCCGATCAATTCGAATGGGATTGATGAATATAAGGCATCTAATTTTGCAGGGCAATTAAAAGGGGCTTTGGTGGTAGGAAAAAGTGGTGGATTTCTTCATTTAATTCACCTAAATCCAGATGGATTATTAAATAACCTGGAAATAGATAAATGGAATCTGAATGGGGGCAATGCGCTGGGAGTTTCCTGTAATGCAGATGATCAAATTTTTCCGGGCACGATTTGGGTGGCTACCTATGACAATAGGATAATGGTCCTGACACCTACAGATCAGGTGGTTTGTATTGCAGAAAATGATCCGGCATTTAATACTTTGGCAGATTACGATTTTGATGGTTATACCAATCAGGATGAAATAGACAACGGAAGTGACTATTGTTCTGGTGCTTCTATCCCTAATGATTTCGATGAGGATTTGGTATCAGATCTAAATGATACAGATGATGATGGGGATGATATCCTTGACCAGCTGGACCCTTTTCAGTTGGGGTATTCCAGAAACCTCCCTATTAACAATGAACTATTTAGCAACCAGCTTGATGCTCAGGGCAGGCAAAGCGGTTTTTTAGGGTTGGGATTGACAGGTTTGATGAACAATGGGGCGCTAAACCCTAATTGGCTTAACTGGTTGGATAAACCGAACGAAAGACCGGGTCCTGCCGATATTTACGGGGGTGCTGCCGGTGCCATTCAGGTGTCCATGACAGCTGGCTCTGCGAATGGAACAGCAAATAACCAGGAAAAAGGTTTCCAATTTGGCGTCAATGTAGGTTTGGAAACGGGAATATTCACCATCAGTTCTGGATTGCTTGGATTGACTTCCCCCGGAGCTCTTTATGAATATGCTGGTGCCGGTGAAGTGGGCATTCAAATGGGCGACGGGTCCCAAAGCAATTTTATTAAATTGGTTTTTACATCTACCCATTTGGTAGCGGCACAGGAAATCAATGATGTGCCTGATCCAAACCCAATCATGATTTCCATTCCGGTTCAGGACCGCCCTGATGCAGGGGTTTCGATTACTTTGGGATTTGATGTTGATCCTTCGGATGGCTCAGTGAAGCCATTCTACAAGTTTGGTAATGGAGATAAAACGCAAATAGGCAGTATCTTAAGCTCTGGTGCGGTAAAAACTGCCATTCAAAATATCGACAGGCCATTGGCGATTGGAATTTTTGGGACATCCAATGATACTGAGGGAGCATTTATTGGCGTTTGGGATTATTTCAGGGTGGCAGGAAACCAGCCTTATACCACCCGGGATTTGGGAAATGTTGAAAAAATCATTAACGATCCCGACCTCCTGATAAATCTAAACGAATACTTTGATGATAATGGAGGAAATCAGCATCTGACCTATTCGGTTGTGTCGAATACTTTTCCGCAGGTAGGCGCAAAGATTTCAGGAAGTATCCTAACATTAAGTTTTCCAAACAATGAAGGTCAATCGGAGATAACGATAAGGGCGACGGATAAGGATAACTTGTTCGTCGAGCAATCATTTCTGGTAAATGTGAATGTAGGGACCAAGGTGTTTCTGAGGATCAATGCTGGTGGAGGAACCTTGAATGATGCTTCGGAAAACCCGGATTGGTTGAGTAACAGTATCGCAGGAGCTGTGAATACCGAAGCTTACAATGTGAATGCAGGAAATTTAAGTAACAATACTTTCGTTTTGGCCAAAAGACATGCATCCATACCCTCTTATATCAGTGATGAAATGTATTTGCAAATTTTCAACACCGAACGATACAATCCTGGTTCAAGTATGCAATTCAACATACCCATTCCAAACGGAGATTATTTGGTCAATCTTTATATGGGAAATGGCTATGAAGGTACTTCTGCTCCAGGGCAGCGGGTTTTTAGCGTTGCAATCGAAGGAGAAGTTCAATTACCTGAAGTGGATTTATCTGCCCAGTATGGACATAATGTGGGAGCCATGGTGCAAATCCCAATTACCCTGGACGATGAAGAGTTAAATATCAATTTTATTAAAAATATAGAAAATCCACTGATTAATGGAATAGAGATCATCAGGAAATTTGGTTCCTTTATTCATAACCCAATTGTGGTGGTGCCTCCCGACAATTTAATTAACTCTGCAGGGGAAGAACTTGACGGCAGTTTGTTCATTGAAGCGACAGGAGGAGATGGAAACCTTAATTATGCCGCTTCAGGTCTTCCTCCATCCATAACCATAGAGCCTACAAATGGTACTATTTATGGGACTTTGGATGTAGACGCACATGTAAACAGTCCTTACCAGGTTACCGTAACCGTTGATGATGAAGATGGGACCAGCTCTGACGCAGTTGAAGTCAATTTTACCTGGACTGTAAGCTCAAGTTTACTTCAGCAAACCTGGAAAATCAAAAATGAATCTCAGCAATACACCGGCAGGCATGAGAATTCCTTCGTTCAGGCAGGCAATAAGTTTTATCTTCTGGGAGGACGGGAAAACAGCAAAACAGTAGAAATATATGATTATACCAATGATTCCTGGACATCATTACCAAACACCATTCCCTTTGAGTTTAACCATTTCCAGGCAGTAGAATATCAGGGGTTGATTTGGGTGATCGGTGCATTCAAGAGTAATAATTTCCCCAATGAAATACCGGCAGATCATATCTGGATTTTTAATCCTGCCAGCCAGGAATGGATGCAGGGGGCTGAAATTCCCCAGGGAAGAAAAAGAGGTTCCGCAGGGGTAGTCGTTTACAACGGAAAATTTTACGTGGTAAATGGAAATACACAGGGTCATAGCGGAGGGGCGGTTAATTACTTTGACGAATTCGATCCGCAAACCGGAGAATGGACCGTACTGGAGAACTCGCCACAAGCAAGAGACCACTTCTTTTCGACAGTAGTAGGAAAGGAAATGTATGTTATCTCTGGCAGGCGCAGCGGGGGAGATGGGGGAGTATTTAACCCTGTGATTCCGGAAGTTGATGTGTACAATTTCAGCACACAAACATGGAAGACCCTGCCTGCCGAACAAAATTTACCTACCCCCAGAGCAGGTGCAATTACCAACAATTACCTGGATAAAATAATTGTGGCGGGAGGAGAAGTGGGAGAACAAAGCCAGGCTCTTGCGATAACGGAAATGTACGATCCTGTGGAAGAATCCTGGTTTTTGCTGGAACCGTTGAATTTCCCCAGGCACGGCACTCAGGGTATTGTATCCGGTAAAGGATTATATGTTTTGGCCGGTTCTCCGACAAGAGGTGGAGGCTCTCAGAAAAACATGGAAGTTTTCGGTTATGATCAACCAAAAGGGACCGCACTTATTGCAAGTGAACTTACCGTTGATGACCTGTTAACGCTAAATAGCGGAGAAACCAAAGGGGCCCGGCTTGGGGTTGCCAATGGAAATACCGGGATTTTTATCAGGTCAATAACTATAAATGGCCCTGATGCTTCAAGTTTTGTTATCAAATCCCAGCAAATAAATAAATTCCTTATAAGAAAGGATTCTCAATTTGATGTAGAAATAGAATATGTAGGAACAGGGCTTAAGGAAGCTGTTTTAGAGGTCAAATATGGAATCGACCAAACCAAAACGGTCCAATTGAAAGGTCAAAATGCTGCTCCGATCGTTAATTTAACAGCCTCTCCTATCAGTGGGTTTGCACCCCTTCAGGTTGATTTCAGTAGTGCAGGTTCAATGGGTACTGGGTCACTTTCCTTTCTTTGGGATTTTAAAGATGGAATTACCTCAACTAATGCTGATGTCAATCATACCTTTGTCAACCCCGGAAGTTATAATATAAGCCTTACAGTAACTGATGAAAATGGTGAATCGGCGATTGGCAACGTGGGGATTACGGTAAATAATTATGTCGAACCCTCAGGTCCGGTATCCCTGCCAACGGCTTCGGTATCAAGTGGGAAGGCACCCCTGTCTGTCAGCTTCACAGGTTCGGGGTCCACTGGCAGCGGCCCGCTAAGCTATCTGTGGGATTTCGGGGATGGCAGCAGTTCCACCCTTGCGGATCCATTACATACCTTTACCACAGCTGGTGTATATGCGGTTAAATTGAAGGTAACCGATGGCAATGGAAAAGCTTCGGAGGACATGGTTGAAGTCACCGTGAACCCACCCGTGATTATCCCAGAAGTTTCACTTTACCTGAACAGTGGCACGGTTAACGACGCCAGTCTTGGGGGTAATATTTTTGTTGGTGACGGCAAGTTCAGTAGTTATTTTGGGGCATCAAACACCTATTCCAATTCCCTGGCCAGCAGTGTTCCCTTGTACCAGACAGAAAGATTTTCGAAAACCCTGACCTACTCCATTCCTGTCCCCAATGGTGTTTACCAGGTCAGCACCTACCATAACGAGTTATACTTTGGGACAAGCAGGGGACCTGCTGCCAAGGCAGGTCAGCGGGTTTACAGCATTTTCCTCGAAGGTGAGTTGGTTCGGGCAAATTTTGATTTATTTGTAGCGAACAACAATAAGGAGACCGTGTTGGTATTTGAACAAATCACTGTTACGGATGGTGTGCTGAACATATCGATGGCTGCCAGTGTAAACAATGCCCAGGTTTGTGGAATATCGGTAGTGTCAGAGCAATTGTCTGAACCCAATCCGGAATCAATAGCTGTCGCCTCGGTTAATTCCGGAACGGCACCCCTGTCTGTCAACTTCACAGGTTCGGGATCCACTGGCAGCGGTACGTTAAGCTACCTGTGGGATTTCGGAGATGGCAGCAGTTCCACTCTTGCAGATCCAGTACATACCTTTACCACAGCCGGCGTATATGCGGTTAAATTGAAGGTAACCGATGGCAATGGAAAAGCTTCGGAGGACATGGTTGAAGTCACCGTGAACCCACCCGTGGTCAATCCTGAAATTTCACTTTACCTGAACAGTGGCACGGTTAACGACGCCAGCCTTGGGGGTAATACTTTTGTTGGTGACGGCAAGTTTAGCAGTTATTTTGGGGCATCAAACACCTATGCTAATTCCCTGGCCAGCAGTGTTCCCTTGTACCAAACAGAAAGGTGGGCCAAAACCCTGACCTATTCCATACCTGTCCCCAATGGTGTTTACCAGGTCAGCACCTACCATAATGAGTTATACTTTGGTACAAGCAGTGGCCCTGCCGCCCAGGCGGGTCAGCGGGTTTACAGCATTTCCCTGGAAGGTCAGTTGGTTCGGGCAAATTTTGATTTATTTGTAGCGAACAACAATAAGGAGACGGTGTTGGTATTTGAACAAATCACCGTTACGGATGGTGTGCTGAATATATCCATGGCCGCCAGTGCAAACAATGCCCAGGTTTGTGGAATATCGGTAGTGTCAGAGCAATTGTCTGAACCCAATCCGGAATCAATAGCAGTCGCCTCGGTTAATTCCGGAACGGCACCCCTGTCTGTCAACTTTACAGGATCTGGATCCACTGGCAGCGGCCCGCTAAGCTATCTGTGGGATTTCGGGGATGGCAGCAGTTCCACCCTTGCGGATCCGGTTCATACATTTACCACAGCCGGCGTATATGCGGTTAAATTGAAGGTAACCGATGGCAATGGAAAAGCTTCAGAGGACATGGTTGAAGTCACCGTGAACCCACCAGTGATCATCCCTGACGTTTCACTTTACCTGAACAGTGGCACTGTTAACGATGCCAGCTTCGGGGGCAATACATTTTTGGGTGACGGCAAGTTCAGCAGTTATTTTGGGGCATCAAACACCTATACTAATTCCCTGGCCAGCAGTGTCCCCCTGTACCAAACAGAAAGATTTTCGAAAACCCTGACCTACTCCATTCCTGTTCCCAATGGTGTTTACCAGGTCAGCACCTACCATAACGAGTTATACTTTGGCACAAGCAGAGGTCCTGCTGCCAAGGCGGGACAGCGGGTTTACAGCATTTCCCTGGAAGGTCAGTTGGTTCGGGCAAATTTTGATTTATTTGTAGCGAACAACAATAAGGAGACGGTGTTGGTATTTGAACAAGTCACTGTTACGGATGGAGTGCTGAACATATCGATGGCTGCCAGTGTAAACAATGCCCAGGTTTGTGGTATCAGGGTTATCTCCAGTGACAAAGTATCACAGAATATTTCTAATCTCAGGGTATTGAGCCAGGAAGAATTGGATTTAGAATTGATGGAAGAAACCAATGATTCTGGAAGTGATTTCATTTTGTTATATCCAAATCCGGCAAGTGACTATATAACAATCGAGCTAGGGGTTGATATACCTTTATATGGTATCTATATTTACGATATGGCTGGACGTATGGTAGTTGAACGGGATACGAGGTTAGATGAAAAATCAACTTTTACTATTCCGGTTGGTTCTTTGTCCAAAGGTGTGTATATGGTTACATTAATTGGAGAAAATGGAATCATCAAACAATTTAGATTGATATTGAAATCTTAAGGCATTTTCAAGAATAAATGGGCAACAAACCTAAAGCAGTTTTATTACAATGCTGCAAATCCCCATAATGGGGGACTTAAGGAATCATGTCCTTTACGTCTTCTCAACTTGTTTTTGAAACATTTTACGAATGATGAAATTAATGTGGGCTTAGATTCCTATTCATGGATAATCGCATGCCTTTTAAAGTTGCTTTATTATCGAAAGCAACCCGATAAGGAGTTAACAAGATATTGCAGGGTCAGAGAAAATTGATTTTCAATAAATTAATATTCCTAAACAGAGGTTTCGATAGGTTTCGGAATCTCTGTTTTTTTGTT
>NZ_JAANYN010000015.1 GCF_011290685.1 Cyclobacterium plantarum | reverse complement strand
AAAACCTCATGAAAAGAATGGTAGAAAAACCACCATACCCTTACAAAGAATTTTATTTATCATACGCCTAGTTCAATCAACTTTTTCATCTACACTCGATAAACGGTTCTTTGGAAATTTGGGATTTTCCATTAAGACCGATTTAAGCGCCCAAATTGAAATTGAAAATTGATTCTTAGCTGAATCACCGTTCCCAACATTTTTATTTTGAAATGTTATGCTATGAACCGCTTGGCCTCCATGTTGAGTATGATTTCTTAGAAATTCCATAGATTGATATTCTATGGATAAATCAAATTCTTTGGAAAACAAATTTTTTAAATTTTTAATCACATGTCTATCATTATCTAAACAATTCTCTACATGGCTTGGTACCTGATCTTGGTACATCCTTACACCGCTCAAGAAATTTATAAACAGCCTATTCAAAATTAGACGTGATTCATGGAAAAATTTATAGGGTTTACTTCCAAGGAAGTATCTATCTATTGTATTTATTAAAACTTCCTTTTCAATAACTAAATAATTTGACAGAAAAATATCATATTTTTCCTCAAAATAAAATGCTTCCAAAAGTTGAAATTTTGACTTTTTCAAGGATTCAAATCTTACCGAATCCAGCTCTATTTTATCCCTAGAAACGATATTTGTCAAAAAATACTTGGCGTTGATGTTTTCAAAATCATTAGTTTAATTTGTTAATTTACAAATAATAAATCATATAGTTCGATTAACCTGCTAATAACAAATATAGATCGTAGTTTAGGTAGAATTTCATATTTTGATCGATCTCTTGAGAGTACACATCCGTCCGTGTAGTACTTTCGTCATGTTTGCCCGCATCCGGCATGCAATATCTCACGAACTAAGCTTAATTTTATGTTCTCTATCGGCCCCATACGCAAGACAGGCCTTAATATCATCAACTGTAAGTTCCGGAAAATCGTAAATAATTTCATCCTGGGTCATTCTGGCAGCTAACCATCCAAGGACATCAAATAGGGTGATTCTGGTATCCCGGATGCACGGCTTTCCAAATCTTTTGTTTGGATTGCGTTTGATTATTTCCTTATAATCGATCATATTATTTATTCTTTTGACAAAAATACTAAAAATTAGACATACGCCGATTTTTAATTGACAGACCCTGTTTTTGTCAAACTTTTCATCCTGATAGCTCAATGGCCGCTTGTTTTGATCGTTAGCGCATCCACTCCTCCACCATCACCACCGAATCGGAATACTGCCAGGGACTGATCAATTCCATCCAACCGGACCAGATCCGGATGCCCTGCTCCTGGGATTCGAAGGTGAAAAAGTGACGGAAGTGATGTGGGGGCTATTTGTAGTTGGCTTTGGGTGGACGGACTATACCAACTAATTTCAGTTTGCTTTATTGCAGGCAATTCCCATGAACAGATTTTTAATAACGTCCCATACGCAGCATATTGCTAATATCTTTTTAAATTTAGCTCCTTCCCCTTGAAGGAGCTGTTTCTTGTAACGTCCCCCATCGTGGAATAATGTGTCTGTACAATAGAAGTCGAATCCATTGAATGTTTTTGAAGGTAATAAAAGGTTGGACCACTTACTACTTCAAGCCATTTTTTTTTTGACGTTGAGACATTTTACGTTCTATTACCGTCTCGATGCTAAATATCGTTGACCATGAGGAATCTCTTGTTTTTAGTATTGGTTATTTTCCTTCTTTCCTGTGAGGAAGACAAAGCCAATCCGTATGTGGTAATACCCTACGAGGTAGAGGAGGTTCAAACCGATCTTTTCCAATCCTGGGGCTTTCTGTACTTTACCGATCGGATAAGGAACAGGCGTGATCACCCACCGGCGGATTTGGTTCGCTTCAGCAGCGAAGGGTTGTTTGGGCGCATTAGGGTGCGTTTCACCACAGACCCATCAACCCTTTCAGAGGATGAAGGGATGTGGACTTTTCACGGAGCCGGACCTGTCAACGGCTTTGGAGGAGCGTATCAGGTGGATGAGGAAAAGGGTAAAATTTGGTCGAACGGAAGAATTGGCTCAACCTACAAAGGCTCCACTAAGCCAATGATGGATTTTGAAAACCGGTATTTTTCCGCCCTTCGGTCGATGCGAAGTTTTTCTATTCACAAAAACCTACTCACGATCCGCTTTGGCGATAGTACCGACGAGATGGTCTTTGCCCAGATTAATCTTCCTGAAACCCTGACGAGTGATGAATTCAAATTAAATCAGCCTTCGCTTCCTCAGTAAGTCTGTAATGGCCCATTATTGATTGCCCAATTCTTTCTTTGATTGTGCAAGGATTTCTTCGGGACTCATGTCTGTAAAACCACTATGTTCTGCTTTGATAAGTTTCCTGCGTATCCAGTCTATCTGCCTTTGTTGGGCTCGTGCTTGTCGGATTAAATCGTTGACGAGCTCACTTTTGCTGGAATACTCTTCACTATCGACCTGGGCTTTGAGCCAATCGTCGTTTGGTTTGGTTAAAGAAATACTCTGTCTTGCCATGGTTTTATTCTTTACTAGAATTGTTGATGCAAAATTACATCATTTCAGCACCAAAAACAATTCTATCCCTATTTGTCGTCTACCAATGGAATAAATCTAAAAAGAATCCGGCCAAATTTTTCACCTTAAATGGTAAAGCCATTTGTGTTGATTAGTAGCATTTCACCCCTCCTCTACAATCACCACCGAATCGGTATACTGCCAGGGACTGATCAGCTCCATCCAGCCGGACCAGTTCCTGCTGCCCTGCTCCCGGTACTCGCCTGTAAATATATTGAACCAGGTGATTTTCATCTTTCCACTGTCCGGCTTGGGAAGAACCGCGTTGACCCGCTCGCTGTCTTTGGGAATAAACATGAGGTACAGGCCTTCCCCATTGCTTAGCGAAAAGCCATTGGTGGCCAGGTTGTCGGTCCCTACCCGGCTATTGGTAGTAATCTTGGGGTAGCTGGGCTGCAGCTCGTTGAAGTTGTATCGGGTAAACAGGCCGGCGAGGTGCTTGTAGTAGTCAAACCGCGGCGGCTCAAAATCCTGTCCCTCCGCAAAAGGATCGTGGACCACGATGTTCCAGGAGCTGTTCTGCCAGTAATAGGAACCGTACACCCCGGCAAATACGCATTCCTAGGTCCGCACCAGGCAGGTTTCCGGGCTGGTGTAATTGCCGACAAAGGTTTGGTAGGAGCCGGTTTCATATCCCCCGTGTTCGATGTTGACCACCGGCTTATCGGCATGAACCGCCCTTCCCTGCAGCATCAGGGAATACAGATTGGAGCGCCAACTCTGAATGGAAATAAAATCCACCAGCTCCCCGTACCGGGAATTGAACTCGTAATCGTGTACGGTGATCAATCGGTTGAATCGGTCTTTTTCCCGAATCCGGCGGATCCGTTCCTGAATGTAGGGCGGATCGGCCCGCTCGTAATCCAGCGCTTCTTTGGAAACATCCCAGATCACATTGGAAAAGGCCTGGTAGCGGTGAATGATGTAGTCAAAATACAGGTTGTCCCCATGGGAGTACATTTCCGGCCAGTTGACCAATTTGTTCCAGACATAGATCATCAAGTGGGCATCCAGCCCTTTGCCTTGCATGCTGGCCAAAACCCGGTCCCAATGCTGAAAAAGGTCCAGGTTCAGGCGGCTTAAATCGGGGTTTTCATTGCTGCCTTCCCAGGCCGTGTAGGGTGGTTTGCCGTAGAAGTACTTTTCCGGCACATCGTCGGCCACTCTCCAACCCACATCATAGGCGTAGATATTTGCCTCCACATGATTGAATCCGTTTGCTTTGATCTGATCCAATAGTTGCTCGGTTTTGGACAGGCCCGCTTCATTGTCGTAGTCCAGGGCAAACAGCCAATCCAGCTCAAAGGCGAGCATAAAATGGGGATCGCCATTTTCATAGGCAAAGGCCTGGGGATTTTCCGGATCGATGCCCACCGCTCCTTTTTGCCGGGGCCGGGAGTTGGGCAGTACCTGCAGTTCCCCGGTCAGCCCGCTGAGTTTGGGTTCGGAGGAATAGGTAACAAAGTGCCAGGTGCCCTGCTCGGCAGCCGAAAACCGGCTGATCCATTCGTTTCCGCCATTAAAAAAGCCGGTAAGGTCCAGAATCTGTCCATCGGGTCCGGTATAAATGGCCCCGAATGTTGCGTCAAACGGATTATCAGCGGGATCGGTTTTGGCGGAAAAGACGATGTCGTTTACCTGCCATTGTTCTACTTCCCATTTGTTACCTTTTTTATAATTGGAGGTATTGATTTGTGCAATAGTGGTAGATTGCAGGGCTACCATCCAAATCAAGATTAATAGGGAGATTTCCTTTACCATGTATCAATTCGATGTATTATGTATACAGTATACTCTTTAAAGATAAAAAATTTTGTCCAGATTGCTATTCATCCTTTACTTTTATCCAAGGGCCTACCATAATTAAAACCTCTGATAAATGGCCAAGTCCTGACCGATTTTATTCGGGTATAAAATTTTGAATCTTAAGGTATTGCAACAACATGATTGTTTTCCCATCTTTAATCTCTCCTGTCTGTATCATTTCGCAAGCGGTACTAAAAGGCAATTCCAGCACCTCGATATTTTCCTGCTCCTCATCCAGCCCCCCTCCCATGCTTACCTTCATTTATCGGAAAGAAAATCTTTCTTCAGGTTTTTAATGCGGCTATTCTGCATCAGGAATTTCATTTAAATGGTAATAAACTTTAAGTCCCCTTTCCCTTGCTTTTTTTACATCCTGATCGGCCCCCCCGGACGCACCCGGGATCCTCAGGACCGCATCACATTTTTCCAGTAAACGGTGAGCTACCGGGTATTGAATTTCATTCCAAATTTCATCCCCTGGTTTTTGTGATCCGGCCAGGTGAAGTAATGGCAGGGCAAGCCATTCCCCAATAATGGGGACATGTCCCTTTCTGAAAATCGGTAAGGCCATGGCTTCCAGCCTGTCCAGGTTGTTTTGAATGAGTCTAGGATCATCATTTGTACCACTTCGATAGGGACCCGCAATTAAAATTAGCATATCGTTTTTTTTCAAATTACCTCATTCCTGTTCCCTAAAAAAATAAGGTATATTAAGAAATCCTGTATTTTTTGTGTCAATCCCTTTTTCCTCTTATAACACTGAGGAATTCAGGAGTGATTCCCAGGTAAGAAGCCGTTTGTTTAAGCGTCACTTTTTTGGCTATCTGGGGGTACTTCTTCGTAAATTGTTCATACCGATCTTTGGCAGGTAGGGTTAGGTTTTGGATGGTCCTGAGTTGTTCCCGGCAATAGGCATTTTGCATTAAAATTCTAAAAAAGGTATTGAATTTCGGCAGTTCTGTAAAAAGTGTATCCAGATGTACTTTGGATAGTTTTAAAGTACTGCAGGCCTCCACTGCCTGAATATTGACCATTGCAGGAAGCCCATTTAAAAAACAATACATATCCGTAATCCACCAATCTTTCATTGCAAACATAACAGTCGCCTCTTTACCATCCGGGTTAATGCAGTAGGCTCTCAATATGCCAGAATTAACAAAATAAATATAATCGCATATTTCTCCCTCCCTTAAAATAAAGCTGTTCCTTGTTACCTTTTCTTCTTCCAAAAAACGTAAAATTCGGGCATTTTCTTCATTGTTCAATGAAATGTTCTTGCAGATATTCAAAAGTAGTAAATCGGTGTTCACAGTGATTTTTATCTAACGAGTAAACTTGTACTTTCAAGGAAAACCTTATGTAAGAAGGTTATAAATTTTGAATGGTTTCAATGGCCGGTGCTTCACAAACCCCTGTTTCCACAAAGTGGTTTAAATTTCACCAACCCCATAACCATGCACTCCCGTTGCCAAAATTTCTGCCGGGATGCTGGAATCGTTCCAGTCAAACGGTTGCCTCATAAAGCCTATTCCACTTTTTTACCCAGCATTTCTTGTCCGCCTTGAAAAAGAGTCAGACTTTCCACCTCTCCATTTTTACGTTGAAACGATATCTTTGCTTCTACCACAGTCAGGTAAAACAGCGTTTCATTTTCTGCGAACATCTGGAACTTTGGCTGCCCTGTTGCCTGGCCATACAATTCCTTTCCCTCCTGGGTCACGGTGATCTTGAACTCGGGAGCTAACTCGTATACACCCACGTATTGCTGAAGGATAGATTCCGGTACGTCCACTGCCTGACCTTTGGGTTTTACCTCTGCCAATTTCGCCCCGGGGTCAAGGAGATAGAAGCCAATATCATCAGAACTGCTGGAAGAATTAGTAAGAAGTACCAGGCCAACACCGGTCTCTTTCACAAATCCGGCAAAGGTCCTGTAGCCGCCTGTACCTCCATTGTGCCAGATGACATCTCCCTCAGCCCCTTTCTTGATATGCCAACCCATTGCCACGCTCATATCCCCAGCTTTATTATGCCTGACTTTATGAGACAAGGCCATTGCTTCCTTCAGCGGACTTTTTATATAACCCAAATTAGCAGCAATAAACCTGGCCATGTCTGAAGTTGAGCTTCTGATTGCTCCTGCACCGGCAAGGGTGGGGATGTCCCAGTTTTCTACCACAGTACCTGCATTGTGTCCTAGGGCCAGATGCTCTCTCATTCCTTCCGTCAATTCAATCCGGGTATTTTCCATGTTCAATGGATCTGTAATGGTCTGAACCAACAAATCTTCGTAGGTACTGTTTTTATTCAGAGCAAGCAGATGTCCCAGCAGACCCTGGGCAAAATTGGAATACTCGTAAGCCGCACCTGCTTCCCGGGTGGGTTCGTAGCCCAAAATAAAGGCATACATCTGATCCTCCGTGTAGTCGGCAAAAGGATTATTGGGATTGGCAGGGGTGAAATTATCCGGCATTCTGGGATAGCCGGAAGTATGATCGGTCAGGTTGCCAAATGTGATTGCTGCATCGCCCATCACAGTAGATTTTATACCCTCCGGTAAATAGTCATTGATCTCATCATCCAGATTGAGGTCTCCATCAATGACTTGTTGGGCAAGCAGAATCCCGGTAAATACCTTAGAAATAGATCCGATTTCATAAATGGTATGCTGATCCACCGCTTTGCCGTCCTTGCTAGTGTTTCCAAAATGATAGAATTTCGTTCCACTAGAGTCAATTAGCGCGATGGCCATACTTGGGGTAACGCCATTTGCTATGCGCTTTTCGATGCTTTCTACGACTTCCGGAGGAAGCGATTGAAGCGTTTTTTTACCCGATGTTGGCTGGCATTTAACGGTGGCAAGCGATATCAGTAAAAAAATCAGGGTAATTCCAATGCGGTTCATAAGGATTCCAATTTTAATTTTATTTCGAGATTTAACCCTTCTCAATTACAAGAGATAAATCTCAATATGTCATTAAATATACAATTAATTTTTTTTCTGTATACATATAGTTTGTATGGTTTTACTAGCTGGATAAACCCCAAAGTACATATGACACTTTCCCAATAATCATCTCCGGATCTTGATACTGCCGGGGGCTGATCAGTTCCATCCAGCCGTACCAGTTCCGGATGCCCTGCCCCCGGTACTCGCTGGGAAAAACCGATTTAAACCAGCATGGCTAATTACGTTTTGTCTGTCATGAAGACAGGAGCGGTATTGCTGATTATTCATTAGAGAAATGGGGTGAAAAACAAACCCTTGCCTACATTGAGGAGTTGCTCAACTGTCTGGAAAAAATTGCTATTAATCCGGAAATTGGACGGGATGCGTCCGAATTTTCCGCACACCTTAAAAGCTATAACTACAAAGCCCACAGTATTTTTTATTTACGCTCAGAATCGAAGGTAATTGTTGTACATATTTATAATATTTTTAAGGCTGTGGCTGGTAAAATCTTGATTTCCTTAATACTCAACACTTTTACCAAATCCTGCTCACCTTGTAGAGTGAGAATTTGTCACCACTGGAGATAATTGGCAGTTCTTCAACCATTGCCTGACTGATAATCAATCTGTCAAAGGGGTCACGATGATAAAGTGGGATATGGACATTTTTAAGAATATGGTTCATTTCTATATCCAATATCTCAATGTCGTTGGAAAGCGTCTCTTTTACTAACTCTTCTAATGTAAATGGTAACGTCAATTTACCGATATTGACTTTAATCCCCGCCTCCCAAAAGCTGGCTTTGCTTACAAACAAATCGTTTTCTTTACTTTTAACTATATCGGTAGCTGTAGCGGTTAATTTATCTGATTCACCAAAAATCCACAACAATACCTGTGTGTCTAATAGATACCTCATTACATGTACTCCTCAAAGTCATCCAAGGGTGCATTAAAATCATCAGCCATTTTTATTTTACCTTTGTATTTTCCCAATTCCCGTTCCCCCTTTTTGGTTTTGCTTGTATGTGTGGTTTTCTGAAGTATGGCAATAAGTCGCTGCCTTTCCGGTAATGACAATTGACTGGCCAAGTTAACCAATTGCTCAAATCGAACGCTAAGCTTTAGTTCCATCTTTTAATGTTATTTTTATGTATTCTAAAGTTACGAAAGGTTAATCAATTTCTCTACGGCTTCCTTCAGAAACTGACAACTATTATCTTGGTTTATAAAATAGTTATTTAATGGGGTCTCCGGGTCTACATATCAGAAAATCAAATCCTTATTATTGGAATTACACGAACCCCCCCCTTGCCCTCCGCCGCGGCGGAGGGATTTGTGCTTGGTGGAGTTTGGTCAGTACTTCGCCAGTCTCGCACTTCTTCAGCCGATTAATATTTATCAAGTTCAGCTTTGATCACCTACTGCAGGGAGTCTTCCCTGTCAAGGAAATTTGACAAAGAAACACGAACCGACAGCCTTTTTACAAATTCAACCAATAATTCAACTTCATTACAAATGCCCTTTGTTTGGAAGCAAAGGTGTCCGGGAAATAATTGTCTGTATAAACCACAAACAGATCAGATACCGGGGCATAGCGCCATTGAATCCGGGTATTGATGTTTATATTGTCGATCTGATTGTTGTACTGAATAAAAGTGGTCCAAAACAGGCTGCGGGTAAAGGTAAGGTCGATGCGGGGACCGATCAGGAAGAGGTCGGCATCTGTTTGCGGCTCGGGAAGCCGGATCCGGCTGTAGCTCAGGTTCATGGAAATATTCGCCAGGTAACCAATCCGCCATTGTGCCATTCCCGTAAAATTAGCCATGGTCCCGCTGTAATACTGACCTACTTGTCCGGTACCCCTGAGTGCCAGTGCTTTCCTGGGATCAGTACGAAAATCAATCCCCAAATAATTGTACCGGTAAGCCGTTCCATCCGGCAGCGGTTCTCCTCCGGTCCGTGTTGGGTCAAAAGGGAAAAACAAATAGGTATATTGGTTGTTGGCGCTAAGGGTTACTTCGGCGAAGGAATGAAACTGCACCAGGTAATTCAGGGTATGCAGCTCATCTGTTACTCCCAGGGATGCATTCCACAAGGTTTCAGACAGGAAGCCGGGACCATGCCTGTTCACATGCTCGGATTCCGGAAAAAAAGTGTAGCCTATTTCCGGCGCGATCCGCTGGTATCCCGTGCGGGGTGTGTATCCTACCAAGGGATTGTAGTTTTCTCCCACATAGGAGTAGGCCAGGCCCGCATTGAAGTTCACATCATTAAAAGCCAACTGCGCATGTCCGGTGCCGACATCTTCCTGTACCCCTTTTTCAAATGTTCGGTGGTAAAAAAACTTTCCGCTCCAGCGGTTGTCTTTGGAAAATAGATTGTAGTCTATTCCGGCGAGGCGGTTGTAGTCCCCTCCTTTCAGGTTGGCTCCCCCCCTTTCCATATCGACGGTTTCCCGGTTGATCAGCATGACACCTACATTGGACCTGTTAAACACTTTCCGTTGGAGGGCGGCAACAGAGAAATTTTTGCCGCTAATACCCCGCAAGGGATCGCTGCCCGTTTGCATGTTCATGGCTCCGACCCTCCAGTCATCGGTCAGTTTTCCACTTAGCCTGGCACCATAGAGGATCTGGTTCTGCACATTCTGCCCGGTGGATTCATCCCTATCTACTCCTATCCGGCGAGAGAAAAACGGCCGTATTCGATCTGTTCCAAAATCAGCGAATAAATCCACATTTTCCAGGAAAAACTGCCTCCTTTCCGGGAAGAAAATTTCAAAGCGATCCAGATTGGTCACCTGCTCATCCACTTCTACCTGCGAAAAGTCAGGATTCACGGTCAGGTCAAGGTTCATGGCCGGGCCAAGCCCGATTTTGGCATCACCGCCAAAAGAAGGCTTTAATGGCTCGCTATACCCTTCCACGGAATTCGTAGAAGTAGCCATTGCAGCATAAGGTATGATCGAATAATTCCCCCCTGATTTTGGTAGTGGTTCCGGGAAATACAAATTGCGGGAAAAGGCCATGTGGGTCACATTGAAGTTACGGGGAATGGGTGTCCAGGTGGTTTTTTCGGAGTATTTGCTGTCAATCCTGTAAATGTTCACGTTCCAGTTGTCTGTTGCATCTTTGTAGCGCAACGTAGAGAAAGGGATGGCAATTTCAGCTACCCATCGGTCCTCTAGTATTACCGCCTCGGAATACCACTTGTTGTCCCAGGCCAGGTTAAAATCTGTGGGTTGCAAACCGCCATTCCCCATCATGGCTTCCCGCTGCACCCCATATGGATTTACACCAAAGATGTAGCCGTTGGTTTTGTCGTTAAACGTATCAATTACAAAACTAATCCCATCATTTTGATTTCCCCGGAAATCTCGCCTCAGGGAGGTACTCACATAGGCCTCCCTGGGTTCCGGGCTAAGCATGATGGCTGCAATGTAGAGAAACTTGTCATCATAGGCGATTTTAACCCTTGTTTCGGCAATTGCCGGTAGGGTATCCGTAGGGAAGGTCTGGATAAAATCATCAATCCAGCCCTCTTCCTGCCAGACTTTTTCATTTAATTCACCATCTATGGTAAGAGGTCCCTCAACTTTTACGGCATACATTCCCGTAATTTCCAGGTCCTGACCCTGAACAATAAAATTAGTTAAAAAAAACAGTAATTGATATAAAATTAGTTTATTCATGAGGTTTGGTGTTTAAAAACCAATTTAAGCCCTTAAACACCAAACATATTACTTTATTTACACAAATGGTACCCTGAAAGGGTAAACATTTGAAGAAAGCCGTTGTTATTCCTGGTTTTTCAGCCAAACATTAATAAAGCCTTCCGGAAGCTCCAAAACTACCTTAAGGTTATCGTATTTCATTTTCAAATCCAATTCTACCGTCTCTTTCGCCAAATCTGTCTCGCCCAATAATCGGTAAAGGTCTGAATTGCCGTATCTGAATTGGTTGGTTGGGGTAACCCATATTTTAGCTTTCTCCCCGGAACCGTAATCCTTCCAGTTCAGGTTCAACAGGTTTCCATTAAGCGTACCTTTGAGGTGAGAGGCATACGCTTCTCCCCATAAGGAAACTCCATCCACTTCCATGGCCTGGTTTTTTGGAATTTCAATATGCATATAGTTCGCAATCGTGGGGAATAAATCTACAATTCCAGGTATGTTGCTTGCGATTTCATTGAAAGATTGATTGGAAATGATCCAGGTAGCTCTTTCTTCATCGGATTGGCCTCCATGATGAAAACCTCCCTCTCCCCTGCCGTGATCGGTGGTGATAGCAATCATCCAATCTTCATCAAATTCTTTCTCCCTTTCCTTAATCGCTGACCAAATCAGTCCCACTTGTCTGTCTGCTTCCTGAATGGCCAGATCCATTTCCGGGCTGGCACCGAACCTGTGGCCCATATCGTCTGTGTATTGCAAATATACCCAGGTAAGGTCAGGTGCCTTTCGGGAAATATCCTTCGCCGCATAAGCGGCCACTTCCTGATCTATTTTTTTGATGTATTCGCTTTTATCGTCATGGGGATAACCCAACGTATCTACCTCCAAGCCGTCAAAATGGTAATCCAATTGCAAATGTCCGGTTGCTTCCAGATTCTCCCCCACCAACTTGGTCCGGTTGTCCAGCCAGGTAGAATATACTGCAGTGGTTTTATTGGGGTAATTTTCCTTGAAATGCCGGAAAATAGTCCAGTAGTTGTAATTGGGCCGGCGAATGCTGTTTCCCTTTACATTGTGCTTGTTTACCCAAACACCCGTAAGCAGGCTATTGTAACCTACAGCCGAAATGGTGGGGGTTTCTGAATACCCTCCTTTTGCACCTCCTACATGGGCCGGAAAATATCCTCCTTCGGAGATGATTTCGTCCATATTTGGTGTGGGGTTTTTGATCAGCAATTCTCGTTGGATTCCGTCCAGAATAATAAACAAGGTTTTCTTTTCCTGAGCCTCCGTCTGAAAAGGCATTAAAAAAATACCTGCAAAAAGGAATGTAAGGGTATAAATGCTAAGCTTCATAGGATGTTTTTTGTAATAATTTTGTAGGTATAGAAAAAAGTAAGCTGCCCACAATCGCCGGCAGCTTACTTGTAAGAAACTTTCAATTAATTATTCCCAGCCGAAGATTTGTTCTAAATTCGGATTTAGCGTTGTCTGTTGAAAGGGAATGGGTCTGTAATAGTACTTGGGATCTTCGAATGTTCGCTCTGCGGTTTCAGTGACCAAGGTACCTCCCTCTGATCCGTTTTCCATGTAAACAGTCACGTTGTCATCCACAGTACCAGCTTTGTAATAGATCAGCATCTTACCCAGGGAGTTGGTCTCCTTCTGTGGGTCACCAGGAACGTCCGCATCCTTATCAATCAGGATAATGTCTTCAACACCGTCCCCTGTCAAATCGTACTTACCAAGACCCGGAAAATACATGCCTTCGGGGATGTTTTCCAATAATTTTCCGGAAGACCAGCGCATCAGGTCGTCGTAACGATATCCCTCCAGGGCAAACTCTACTCTTCTTTCTCTGCGAATTTCCAAAATAGCTCCAGTCATGGGTCCACTTACATTGGGATGTTTGGCGGCAAGAAAGGCATCTGGCTGGGCGTTGACCAGTGAGACCTGCAAGTCGGGCATACCGGCTCTTTGCCGCAAAAGGTTGACTGAAATATCTGCATCAGCCTGAGTCAGGCTGCCCAATTCTGCCAAGGCTTCTGCATAGGTCAGCAGAACTTCTGCATAGCGGTATACCGGAAAATCCAAGCTGCCCAATGCCACATTATCCGTGGTATTGTTGTATCCTTTTTGTTGGAAATAACCCGTAAAATTTCTGCTTAGAATAGGAATAAATGCATCAGGTTCCGGGGCCCTTACCCAACCCGGATAAACCAGGGTTTGGGCCATACGGGGATCCCTGTTTTCAAATTCATCCACATAACCCAGGGTTTCAAAACCGGGCTGGTCGGTAAACCTGGATCCATCCCGCATCAGGTAAGTTTGCACCAAATCCCTGGACGGAGATTGCTCATACGTTCCAAAAACAGTATAATTGATATCACTGTTCCTGTCCTTATTCAGGTCATAGGGATTGAAAAGTATTACTTCCGAATTACCTGATAGATCCTGGCTGTTAAACAGGGCCTTGTAATCACTTCCCGGGTTTCCCGTCTGGTGTAGGGAAAAGTTTCCGGAGTCCATGATTTCCTTGGACAAGTCTCTTGCCAGCGTAAGAAAATCATTGGCCGATCCCTGAAGGCCCAATTCGTCGTGGTATTTCCGGAAAGTACCTTCGTACAATGCCACTCTTGCATAAAAGGTTTTTACTGCCCAGTTTCCTGGAGTACCCGAGGGGACCTCCTCCCGCACATGTTGCGCAGCAAAGGCCAGATCCTCCATCACCCCGTTCATTACGGTTTCTCTGGAATCCCTACCCTTATACAACAACTCTTCATCGGAAGGATTTAACAGTTGACCATACCAGGGCACATCAGAATATCTCTTCACCATATCAAAATAAAAGACAGCCCTGTAATACCGGGCCAATCCCTCATAATGCTGAATGGCTTCCATACTTGCATCCGCATTGGGGCTGTTTTCCAGAAAGTAATTGATGTTCCTTAGGTCTTCCCAATCCCAGCCTCCGGTAATGTTCTGGGAATTGGGCGTTCCGGTCATCATGCTCTTGATTTCAATGGCCCCTGTAGTTGCCATATTATCACTGCTTTGATCTGCCTGGTATTCGTACATGTCAGGCAGGGTAAGTAATCCATCTACATATAATCTCAAATCTTCCTCGGTCTTAAAGAACTCCTCCGGGGAAATCGATGTCTGTGGATACCTTTCCATGAAGTCTTCATCGCAGGATGCCATGAAGAGCATGCTAAAGGCCAATAGGTAAATGCTATATTTTTTCATTTTGTTTCTTCTTTTACAAGTCAATGTTAACACCAAATGAATACCTTCTCTGGAAAGGGTACGACCAACCATAACCGTTATTTACGGCTTCCGGATCCACAAAGGATTTGATGGCCGAAAATTCATACAGGTTTTCCCCTGTTACAAAAAACCGGATCCTGCTGGCATTGATTCTGGCTGCTATTTCTTGTGGAAGGGAATAGCCCAGGGTTAAATTTTTTACCCTCAGATAAGCAGCATTGAGTAGATACCCCGTTTGAGGAATATCCAGTCCTGATCCATAATTGTCGTCCGCCATCCAGGATTGCAGTACCGGATACCTGGAATCCAGGTTTTGGTCTGCCAAACCTGCATCCAGGTAAGATTGGCTGTGCTGTGCACGGAGGGCTTCTCCGTCAGCCTGTCCCCTGTAAAAATCCAGGTTCCAGGGGTAAATATTCGCATAAGGCTGCTGATAGGGACCCCAGAAGATGTAGTGCTGGGGGTAATAATCCTGACGACCTACTCCCTGCAAAAACATGGAAACATCAAAACCATTCCAGGACACATTCAGGTTTGCTCCCAGCTGGTATCGTGGCCTGCTATTGCCGATAATGCTAAGGTCTTTAGAATCGGTTTCCGTAAGGCCCTGTTCTATTTTTCCATCATTGTTCAGGTCTACATACTTTGGCCAGCCGGGCACAATATCCAGGGCTCCCCAGGGAACGATGGCCGTTTGGTCCAGTTGGCTGATCTCATCTTCCGAACTGAACATTCCATCATTGACCAATCCCCAGATTTCTCCAACTTCCTGACCTACCCGGTAATTGGACAGCAATCCTTGTTCGTTTTCGTAGCTGGTGATCCATGATCTGGAATCAGAAATGAAAAACTTAGAAGAAAATTGTACAGGATTTTCATAACTGCCAAACTGGTTTCTGTAATTTAATGTCAGTTCCCAGCCCTTGGTTTGCAGATCAGCCGCATTTTGCTGAGGTGGAGAGGTACCCAATACACCTGGTAATTCTACCGGGTTGGTGAGCATGTCTTTGGTATCCCTGATAAAGTAATCAAAAGTAGCAAAGAATTTATCC
The DNA here is from genome assembly GCF_011290685.1 of Cyclobacterium plantarum. Lineage (GTDB taxonomy): Bacteria > Bacteroidota > Bacteroidia > Cytophagales > Cyclobacteriaceae > Cyclobacterium > Cyclobacterium plantarum. The sequence continues at coordinate 84,660 of NZ_JAANYN010000015.1, read as the reverse complement.
TCCCAGAGTCCAAAATCCACGCCGAAATTGGTAGTAATCACCCTTTCCCAGGTGTAGAAATTGGGATCCACGGCCAGCTCCGGAGCACTGTTCACCACCACTTGCCGGTCACCGCCAATCAGGTAATCGGAAAGCCCTGTGGGTAGTGCCTGTAAATAGCCAAAATTAGACACGTTTTGGTTGCCAAGGCTTCCATAAGAACCCCTGAATTTGAGGGTAGGAGCTGCTCCCATGGCCATGTCCTGAAAGAATCCTTCGTCGCTGATAATCCAGGCACCGGAAATAGATGGGAAAAAGCCCCAACGGTTAGATGAAGGGAAGCGGGAAGAACCGTCATACCGTCCATTGAATTCCAAAATATATTTATTGTCATAGGTGTAGTTGGCCCTGCCAAACACACTTTGAGTCGCATAGGAGCTGTATCCCGGTGTAATAAAAGAATCCCCGGTAGTCAAGCCCAGGTAAGGCAAAGAAGAGGAAATCAAGACCCTTCTTTCTGATTCTACAGAAGAATAGGAATAACTTTCCTGGTTGTAACCTGCCAGAATGTTGATGGAGTGATCACCAAATGATTTGGTATAATTTCCATACAAATCAAAAATGGTATTTTGCAGGTTGCCATTTCTTTCTGCCACCAGGCCATCTCCCCCTTCGGTTCTGATGTCATCCGGACCGAAACCAATGTCAAACTTCCTTCTATCCCAACCGTAAATCCACTGTTCTCTTTTAAAACTACCATTTCCGGTTACGGTAAGGTCACCGTCCAGAAAAGTACCTGTGGCCCGGAGGATATTGTGGAAACCGAACATGTCTTCCCGGTTTCTTCCTCCGTCCACCAGCCTTGCCGCCAGCCTGCCGGCATCGGTATTGGCCCAGGTACCATCGGGGTTTTCAGCAACTTCTATTGGGGTGAGGTAATAAATATCGGTAATGTTATTGGTCGATTCCGCCCTTTTGGTCTGGTAAATGTTCAGGTTGTTGTCCAGTTTCAGCCATTTTTTAGGAGTCGCGGTAATGCGAGCACGCAGGGAATAGCGGTCCCAGTTATCTGGCTGCAATTTATTCATGCCGTTTTCCCGGGTGTAATCTCCGGACACATAGTAAGTCATGGGAAGGTTTTCATTGTTCGAACTCCCGCTGATGGCCAGACTCTGATTGGTGGAGAAGCTGGCATTGTTAAAAAAATAACCGTACCAGTCATTATTTCCCATATAGGCCCATTGGTTGGGGTTATTGGGATCTACCCGAACATCCTCCACAGAAGGGTCTGCAGATCGCTCTCTGGCCCATTGGTAATGAAAATCATTGAAATTGATGTAATTCCATGGTGTGTTGCTGGTCGCCTGGTCCATCACCCTGGAATAAATATAGGGATCTGTTACCGGCTGAGGAAGGACTGTGGGTTTTCCCCAGGAAAAATTACTATTGTAAGAGATGGTTTGCTTTTCCCCTCCTTGTTTGGTAGTGATCAGAACCACCCCAAAAGCAGCTCTTGCTCCATAAATTGCTGCAGAGGCGGCATCTCTCAACACTGAAAACGACTCAATATCTGCAGGATTTAAACGTAACAAATCCTCATAGGCTACTGCTATACCATCAATGACGATCAAAGGTCCTCCTCCATTAATGGAAGTAAAGCCCCTGATATTGATATCCGGTACCGTGCCGGGGCGGCCACCGGAATAGGTGATATTCAGACCTGGGCTGGCTCCCTGCAAACCTTGCATGACATTGGCTACAGGTCGGTTGATGATATCTTCTCCGGAAACCTGATCAACGGCCCCTGTCAGGTTGATCTTCTTTTGGGTACCATAGCCCACGACCACCACCTGCTCCAAAAGGGTTTCTTCTGCAGATAAAGTCACGTCTATGGTACTTCGATCTCCGACGATGATATTCTGCGTTTCGAAACCGATAAAGGAGAAAACAAGCTCTGACTGAGCAGAGGCCACTTCAATGCTGTAGGCCCCGTCAATATCTGTAATGCTTACATTATTCCCGCCTTTTTGATATACAGAGACACCTGGTAATGGCAGATCTTCTACCCCATCTTTGACAACACCACTAACCGTAATCTGGGCCAGGGCTGTCCACGTCACCATCAAACTCAGGAGCAAGCTTAAAAAACCTGCTTTCTTGTTGATGTTTTTGAATTGATGTAAAACTTTTTCCATGTATTATTTAGGTATTGGTGATAAAATATATGCTGATTCGGATCGCAATTTAGGCGACTACTATTACCTCAATATTAAACCCGTGTTACATTTTATTTATTGAATATTCATTCAATATTAAATATTTAAATTTAAATAAAAAATCGCTATAAAGAATACTTTTTTGACTAAATTAGCCTTTTTATTTTACGAAGGTATGAAAAAGAAGGTAAAAGAGGAGAAAAAAAAGGAAATCATTACAGGCTTTTATGATTTATCCCGTCTGGAGGGAATTGAAAACGTATCGATTGCAAAAATTGGCAAACACCTGGGCATGCCACCAAGTCTGATCATGCACTATTTCCCAAACAAGAGGCTTTTGGTACTGGGATTGATTGCCCATATACTTCACCAGTATCAACTGATTTATAAGCCAATCATTAACAAGTTGGAAAAAGATCATAAAGTTTACCCTGAACTTTTGGTCAACCGGCTTTTTTCAAGAGAATGGAACCTGCTATTTGATGACGGTGTGTTTTTTAGTTGTTTTGCGATGACATTTCGGGATGAAACCATCAAAAAAGAATATAAAAAACTCCATCTTAAACTACGGAATACGTTAAAAACTTTATTGGACAAAGACCCGGTTTTTGCCAGAGGGGACACTGCATTATTGGCTGAAAAAATTTTTGTAGTCATTGAAGGGGCTTATTATTACCTCTCCCTTATTGAAGATGAAAAGGAATACGAAAGAAAATTAAGTATTTTTAAAGATCAGGTTTTTCAGCTACTTCAATTGGAAAGTCAATTGATTCTGGATGAAAATGAGTGATTCCAATAAACTACACTTCTGATTGGGGAAAATTCCTGGAATAGGCCATATCCATCAGGGGCTGATCCGACCGAAAGACCTTCTATAAAAAAACATGCCCCTAAGCCGGCATAAATATTTTATTTTGTAGTACAAATAAACAATATGCGTTTAAGGTTTATTCCCATTATTATTCTTTTGACTATGCTTTCACCCATACTTTGGGCGCAGGAAAAAGGAGAAATTAAGGCTTATCGATTAAAAGTAAATGAGTCTCCGGTCATGGATGGTAGGTTGGATGAAAGTTTTTGGAAACAAGTAAATACGGCAACTTCATTCCGGCAACAGGAGCCACTTGAAGGGCAATTGGCAACAGAGCAAACGGCTGTTCAGGTTGCTTTTGATGAAAAAAATCTTTACCTGGGTGTGAGAATGTATGACAGCGAGCCTGGAAATATTAAAGCTTATCAAAGAAGAAGAGATGCGGATCTGGCTACAGATGATTTTTTTGCCTTGATTCTGGATACTTATGATGACCAGCGTTCTGCCTTTTATTTTGAGACCAACCCCCTGGGCATGATGGGAGATGGCATTCTCCGAACGGGACAGGGGGCGCAGATCAACAGAGACTGGAACGGCATATGGAGGGTTTGGGTCAGCAAGGATGATAAAGGATGGGTTGCAGAATTTCGGATTCCATTCATGACACTAAATTTCAACCCAAATAATGAAACCTGGGGAATCAATTTTTTAAGAACCATCCGAAGAAAAAATGAAATCACCCTCTGGGAGGGTTATAAGAGAAACCAGGGAATAGAAAGACCGCAGGATGCCGGAAAACTAACCGGTTTGTCCCAAATCAATCAAGGTTTGGGCCTGGAAGCCATTCCCTATGCCATAGCCTCCAGGTCCCAGACGAGGATTGACCCTGAAATCCCTATGGGGCAGGAAAGCACTTTCAATGCTGGCGGAGAATTGAATTATAATATCAACCCGAATTTAAAAGCAGGAATAACCATCAATACGGATTTTGCGGAAGCGGAAGTCGATGACAGGCAGGTAAACCTCACCCGATTTCCTATTCTACTGCCAGAAAGGAGGGACTTTTTTCTTCAGGGTGCCAATATCTTCCAGTTTGCCCCATCCAGTAATCCAAACCCCTATTTCAGCAGACGAATCGGCCTACAGGAAGGCAGGGCCATTCCCATCCGCTATGGGGGAAGGCTAATCGGCCGGGTAAACAACACCGATATCGGCATGATCCATGTAAAGACCGGTGAGGCTGAAGCACTTCCGGGGGAAAATTTCACTGTTGCCAGGGTGCTACAGAATATTTCAAGTGAAAGTACGGTCGGTGCTATTTATACCAGAAGGGAAACCGAGGGTGACAGTTTACCTGTAAGAGAAACTTTCGGGGCCGACATCAGTCTGAGTACTTCAAGATTTTTAGGAAACAAAAATTTCCAGTTTGAGACTTTCTTTGTAGGTCATACACCTTCTTTTTTCAATGATAGCAGTAGTTTGATGGACAGGTCAGTCAGAGGGTTTCGGTTTAACTTTCCCAATCAACCCTGGGATGCTCATGTATCTTATCGGGAATTTGGCATTCAATACAACCCGGCAGTAGGTTTTGTTCCTCGTGTTGGATTCAGAAGGCTGCAGCCTACAATAACCTATAACCCCCTGATGGAAAGAAGCAAGGTTTTGAGGGAAATCAGCTGGGAATATGACTTTGAATACCTAATGATGATGAATTGGGAACCAGCCACTGTAAATCATGAAATCCGTGTCCTTGGATTACGGTTTGAATCCGGGGACATTCTTAATTTTTCCGCTTTGCACAATTATGAATTTCTGGATTATACATTCGATATCCTCAGGGATGGCACCTATTTGATCCCCGAGGGCAGGTACCAAAACAGGGGTTATTCCATTGAGGCCATATCGGCACCATTCCGAAAGATCGGAGGTTCTGCCACCTGGACCAATATAGGCTTCTGGACAGGCAGGCAATCCAATCTGGAAGCAGATATTTTTATGAGACCTATTGTGGGGCTGAACATGACCCTTAGCTATATCTACAGTAAAGTTGATCTTGAGCAGGGAAATTTCAAAACTCATTTGGTAAGGCTGAATAGCAGCTATGACTTTTCACCCTGGGTATCTATCAATTTTAACATTCAATACGATAATGTGACCGAGAGATTGGGTACCAATAGCCGCTTTATCTGGATCATCAATCCGGGAAAAACCCTATTTATTGTACACAACCACAATTGGCAGCGGTTCATGGACAGAATTCGTCCCATGGAGATACAGTCTACCATCAAATTGGCCTACACATTTAGATTCTGAAAATTAGGCTTTCCAACATTTTTTAGATTATTTTGAAAACATATGCAAGAATTTTCCCGGCTTTCATTTTTTGGCTGTAATAACTTATTTCAAGGCTGTATAGCAGTTGCATTTCTGATGGTTTTTGTGGGTTGTGCGGAGAAGGAAAAATCATACCAAGCCTTATCCCCTAAAACTTCACAAATCCTGGACAAATCAAGTAACCTGCTAAATAGTGGGCAATTCAGAAATTCCTTAAATTTTCTAGACAGTGCCTACCGACATATAGAAGATAAAGGCACGCTGGATTTATGGGAAAAATACAATTTTTTGAGCAAAATTTACCTCACCTATGACATTGACCTGGACAAGTCCAGGGAATATTTGGACAGCATGTTTTGGCTTTTGGAAGACAGCAGGCATATATATGAAAAAGAATATGCTCAGACAAAATTTTTAGAAGGAGACTGGTATAAAGCCAAAAAACAATTTAACAGTGCCTTTGAAAGCTATTTTGAGGGCAGAAAGTTTGCCGCTCAGAATTTAAGCAATTGCCTTATCAGCAACCTCACCTATCAAATGGGACTTTTCCGGTACCAGCAAAATAAATTTGAGGAGAGCCTTCCGTACTTCAGACAGGCAATCCGGGAAAATGAAGATTGCTGGGGAAATGGGATGCTGGACCAAAATCTCTATTTTCCGCAGATGTACCGCAATACTCTTGCGCTGAGTTTTGAGAAAATGGGTTTGCTGGATAGTGCCGTTGTCCATTACCAAAAGGGGATCAATTTTCTTGAAAATGCTGAAAAGAAGTATCCCGGAGAAAAACACTTTATCAGTCTGGCAAAAGGTGTCTATTTTGGAAATCTTGGTGGCGCACTGGCTAAATTAGGACAAGATAAAGAAGCCGAAAAGTTTCTTAAGAGAAGCATTGCTATCAATTCCAGACCTGAATATGACAGAAGGGATGCGCAAACATCCAAGGTAAAATTGATCGATCTTTTGATTCGTCAGAGCCGACTGAATGAAGCCCGGACCTATTTGGATCAATTGGATGAAGAACTTACCGAGGCTGAGGTCAAAAACCGCGGCTATATTAACACCCTTATCCAATTGAACAGGGTAAAGGGGGAATATTACCGAAAATCCGGAGCATCTGACAGGGCTTACCATTATTTAAAAGACTACTATTCTTTGAGGGATTCCATCGAAAAAGTGGATGAAGAACTTCGGCTGGTGGACATGGAGGAATCCTATGAAAATGCAGCCCAACAGTATCAACTCTCTATTGTAAACCGAGACAACCATATCAAAAATATTTATTTGGGTGCTGCAGTGGGATTTACGGTATTGTTGGTTGTCTTTTTAGGATTGGCCTGGAGAGGTCTCAACCGGTCCAAAAATATTAACAGGGTAATCAGCCAGCAGAATATAGAACTTCAGGAAACACTTGGGGCACTGGAACAAAGTCAAGCGGAAAACACCAAAATCATGTACATGGTAGCTCATGATTTGAGAAACCCGATCAGCAGCATGGTCATGATGTCTGATATACTCTTATCGGATGAGCAGATTACAGGTGAGAACAGGGTTTTGCTGGAACACATTAAAACCTCCTGCAATAATTCGCTTAACCTGGTATCCGAAATGATGCAATCCAACAAAAATTCGGCTGCTCTTACAAAAGAACCGGTAGAAATAGATCGGCTGTTGAATTATTGTGTGGAACTTTTGCAACACAAAGCCCGGGAAAAAGACCAAAAAATACTACTGGAAACCACACCAGTGACAGCCTCCGTAAGCCGGGAGAAACTATGGAGGGTAATCAGCAACCTGATTGCCAATGCGATCAAGTTCAGTCCAAAAGGGAAATCCATCCGGATCAGCATGCGGGAAAAATTCGAAAAAATATTCATTTTAATAAAAGATGAGGGTATTGGCATTCCAGAAGAAATAAAGAACAAGGTATTTGAATGGTACACCGAAGGAAAAAGACATGGAACAGAAGGAGAGAAACCTTTTGGCATGGGCCTGGCAATATCCAAACAAATCATCACTGCCCACGGAGGAAATATTTGGTTTGAAAGTGAAGAAAACAAAGGCACTACTTTCTTTATTGAAATACCTATTCAAAAGTAACGAGTGGGCAATACTATTCTAATGTAGAAAATGAATACCAACTCAATACCAATGAGTAACGAATGTTCAGGTTTTAAGTTAAGTATATCCTAAATATCAAGTTGAAAACAATGAACTTTTCAGCGGACTAAAAAAAGATGCTGCATTGGATTTGAAACGAGCCATATTTTTTTCAAAATCAAAACTTTTTGTCCGCAATTGGGTATAAGTAAGTGTAAATAAATGAGACTGTAAAGTCAAAAAGAAGATGGTAGCGGAAAAGGAAATTAAAATTGAAAAAGGTTATCTTAAAGAAGTGAATTTTGATCAATTCGGAATACGCTTGCTTTCGTCAATGTCCGAAAACCCGGATGGGTATGAAGCCATTTCTTTTGAATTATCAGAAAAATGGGCTTCGCTTTATGGCTTATTGAGGGGATTAGCCGAATTGTACAAAAGCCCGGCTGCATTTCTGACCAATAACCATTCCCATAAAAATTTCACGTTTTATTACAAGTCAACTGCGAAAAAAGAAATTACGGCATTCTTGAAATACATCTACGAAACCCTGAACAAAGAGATGCTATTCAGAAAAGCCCTTGGTAAACTTTTAAAGACGAAAATCAGGCAAGACAAGGAAAATAAAATGCTTTTCAAAAGTTTGGGCTAAAGATTTTGATCCATTTTTTCCACAAAAAATGGTTTGATTAGTCAGATTTTGGTGCAATTTTTGGATCTTCTATAGACCAAATAGCAATTGCAAGCGCAAATTATGAACAATTATATCGACCTTATCCAGCAAACTTTTGATTTTCCAACCAAAGAATTTAATGTAAACAACAACCAGCTGCATTTTAATGGGGTAAATCTAATGGAAATTATCAAGGAGTATGGGACACCCTTGAAACTGACCTACCTGCCCAAGATTTCCGAAAATATCCAAAATGCCAAAACCTACTTTGGCAATGCCATGCAAACACATGACTATAAGGGCAGCTATACCTATTGTTATTGTACCAAATCCTCTCACTTCAGCTTTGTGATGGATGAGGCTTTGAAAAATGGGGCTCATATTGAAACCAGTTCTACTTTTGACATCCCCCTGGTAAAAAACCTGTTCAAAAACGGAAAAATTACCAAAGACACCTTCATCGTTTGTAATGGATTCAAACGGGAACTTTATAAACAATATGTTTCCGAATTACTCAATGAGGGTTTTACCAATTGCATTCCTGTGCTGGACAACCTTACTGAGATCGATTATTATCTGGAGCATGTAAAGGTACCTTTTAAGGTAGGTATCCGGATTGCTGCGGATGAAGAACCCAAATTTGGCTTTTATACCTCCAGACTTGGGGTCCGGTACCATGATATCATCAAATTATATGAGGAAAAAATAAAAGACAATCCCAATGTAAGTCTAAAGATGCTCCATTTTTTTATCAATTCCGGAATAAGGGATACAGCATATTATTGGTCGGAACTGACTCGGTTCATCCAGAAATATGTGGAATTGAAAAAAGTCGCTCCTGAATTGGACACGATGGATGTGGGTGGTGGCTGGCCCATTAAAACTAATGTATTTTTTGATTATGATTACCAGTACATGGCAGATCAGATCATTAAGAATATCAAGTGGATGTGTGCCAAAAACAACACCATAGAGCCCAATATCTTTACCGAATTCGGAAGTTATACCGTAGGCGAAAGTGGTGCGGTGATCTATTCCATACTTGATGAAAAACTTCAAAATGACAAGGAATTGTGGTACATGATAGATGGGTCATTTATCACCCAGCTGCCGGATAGCTGGGGTTTAAACCAGAAATACATCATGTTGGCCGTCAACAACTGGGACAAGGAATACCACAATATTTCTTTGGGCGGCCTGACTTGCGACAGCATGGACTATTACAATTCCGAAGCCCATCAATTCAATATATACCTTCCCAAATTAGAGAAAGGCAACACCCAATACATTGGCTTTTTCCATACAGGTGCCTATCAGGAATCTCTGGGAGGATATGGGGGGATCCAACACTGCCTCATTCCTGCTCCCAAACATATAATTATTGATCGGAAAAGTGATGGGAGTATTAAGCATTGGATGTTTGCCCCTGAGCAGGAAAGCAGCAGCATGATGAAAACCTTAGGGTATTGATTGAGATTTTTTTCACATTTTTTTTGGGGAAGGAAGTGATAACAAGTCCAATCTCACACCACAAATTATTTTTTCAAAAAAACAAATTCAATTGCTGGAATATGGAAATGAATAATTTGATAAGGGTTATTGCGAACCCTCATCAAATTATTCATTTTTAAGAATTTATAAGACAAAAAGTTATTTGTCAGTACCCATCTTGCAAAATCCAGAAAGAAACAAATTGCATAGTAATTATACTATCAAAAGAGATTTTCTTAGACTCCTATTATTACAAGTAGCAATTTTTTTACCACCCAAAACATCTATTAATCCATTCATCAAAAAATTATTGGAATGCTTTTTGATATTTTAGCAATCATACCCGTCTTATCAGCCAAAAACAATTCAATAGGGCTGGAATGAGGATAAAATTTTATTTAAAAATGAGACTAAAAAATTCAAGTATTAATTATAATCTATTGCTAGTACCAATATTTATAATAGGTTCTTTGGTTAATTATTCATGCGACAGCAAAGGAGAACAGGTAAAAGTGGAGACACTATCATTGCCGGTGACCACGGTAAAAAGGGATTCTGCGGTGACTACATTTGAGTACCTGGGAGCTATTGAGGGCAAGGTAAATGTTGAGATTCGTCCCCAGGTTGAGGGGTTACTGGATGAAATCCACGTTGACGAGGGAGACTTTGTAGAAAAAGGACAATTATTATTCAGTATCAATTCCCTACCGTATCAGGAGCGGCTTAAAAATGCACAGGCTGCTGTAGAAGTTGAGAAAGCAAAACTTGAAAATGCAAGAATAGAATTGGAAAGACTCCAGCCTCTGATAGACCATGAAGTGATTTCAGAAGTACAAATGAAAACTGCTGAATCGAACTACGAGGTAGCTAAGGCATCGCTTGCTCAGGCCGAAGCGCTGAAAGCAACCAGCCAGATAGACGTACAGTTCACCCAGATAAAGGCACCGGTTAGTGGGTACATTGGCTTGATTCCTAAACGTGTGGGAAATTTGGTAGCAAAAGGAGATGATGAGCCCGTAACCACACTATCAGATATAAGTCAAATATACGTGTATTTTGCCATGAGTGAATCTAATTATTTGTTTTACAAAAAAATGAAGGAAGATTCTACTGCACGGCGGCTTAACCCGCATGTAAAGTTAATCCTGGCGGACGGTACCGTTTATTCGGAAGAAGGGGTAATCGATGCTGATGCCGGTCAAATCGATCGGACCACCGGTGCAATTACCCTTAGGGCAAAGTTTGATAACCCAAACAAATTGCTAAGAAGCGGAAACACCGGCAAAATTATTTTGGAACAGATCCACCCTGATGTGTTGATGGTGCCCCAAAAATCCATCACCAAGGTGCAGGACAAAAATTTCGTATTTACACTGAGCGCAGACAGCACAGCGGAAAGAAAAGAGGTCCAGATCAATGGCAAAGCCGGCGGAAATTTTATCATAAAAAACAATAATATTTCTGAAGGGGAAACCATCATTGAATCAGGTGTTCACAAAGTTAAAGATGGGATGAAAGTGGAACCCTATCAACAAACTAGCCGCCCATAAGCAAGCAATCCGAATTAGCTAGTGTAATTTATTTCAATTTAAAGATGTATGATTAAAAAAATAATCGACAGGCCTGTATTTGCCTCTGTCATATCTATTCTGATTGTCATTGCAGGATTGATCAGCCTTATGCGTCTTCCCGTAACCCGCTTTCCGGACATTGCACCTCCTAGTGTCAATGTAAGGGTAAGTTATCCTGGTGGCAATGCTGAAACCGTAGCCAAATCGGTACTCCTACCATTGGAAGAGGCCATAAATGGGGTAGAAAATATGACTTATATTCGTTCGAAAGCGACGAATTCGGGCAGAGGTAGCATCAATATATTTTTTGAACCTGGTACTGATCCGGATATCGCTGCGGTCAACGTTCAAAACAGTATATCAAGAGAAATTGGGGAACTTCCTCCTGAGGTGATTCAGGAAGGTATTTCAGTAGTAAAGCGGCTTAGTGGCAATATTATGACGATCAACATTGTTGCTGAAAGTGAGGACTCTCCTTATGATGAAACTTTTATCCAGGCCTATTCCAGAATCAATGTTAAGCGTGAATTGCTGCGGGTGGAGGGAGTCGCACAGGCTTCTTTCGTCGGAAGAAGAACCTATTCGATGCGGGTTTGGCTAAATCCGGAGAAATTAGCGCTATACGGCCTCGTACCACAAGATGTAACCAATCAAATTAACGATCAGAATTTTGAAGCAGCACCAGGACGCTTTGGAGAAACTTCAGAGGAGATTTTTGAAACCATCATTAAACACAAGGGAAGATTTAGCACGCCGGAAGAATACGAAAATATTGTTATTAAATCGAATAAAGACGGATCTATCCTATACCTCAGAGATATTGCGAGGGTTGAACTTGGTGCATCTAATCTGGGTAGCGACAATACGGTCGATGGGAAACCTGCAGCAACGATCAATATTACCCAAACCAGTGATTCCAACGCAAAGCAAATCGATCAGGATATCCGCGAAGTGATGGAGCGGATTTCCAGGAATTTTCCAGAAGGAATCACTTACGACATATCCTACTCAGTGCGAAATCAGATCGATGAATCAATCGATCAGGTGGTGCATACGATATTGGAAGCATGTATCCTGGTATTTATCGTCGTTTTTATTTTTCTCCAGGACTTTAGGTCTACCATAATTCCGGCGATTGCCATTCCGGTATCATTGATAGGTACGTTCTTCTTTTTGCAATTATTGGGGTTCTCTATTAATGTGCTGACGATGTTTGCTTTGGTATTGGCTATCGGGATTGTAGTGGATGATGCTATTGTGGTAGTAGAGGCGGTACACCATAAATTAACCCATGGTAAAATGCCGGCGAAGAAAGCTACGGTGGAAGCGATGAAAGAGATTTCCACAGCCATCATTTCGATTACTATAGTAATGGCAGCGGTTTTTGTTCCAGTGGGTTTTATGGAGGGCCCTGTGGGACTTTTTTACCGGCAGTTCGCATATACCTTGATTTTTGCCATTCTTATTTCAGCGGTGAATGCCCTTACCTTGAGTCCTGTACTATGTGCTTTACTTTTAAAGCCTGCAAAGCCGTTTGATGATCAATCGGCCAGTAAAATGGGAAGGTTAAAACATAGGGTATTTACATCCTTTGAATCGGGATTTGAAGCATTTACCAACAAATATGTACGCTCGGTTACTTACCTACTCAAAAAGAAATGGATACCTATTGGTGCACTTGTGCTGCTATTAGCGCTGACAGTTATTATGTTCAGAAGTACACCCGGGGCGTTTATTCCGGCTGAGGACGACAGCTTTCTTACGTATTCGCTCACCATGCCTCCGGGTTCCTCCTTACACAGGACATCCGGTCCCATGAACCAGGTGGACTCTATCCTTAGAAATCATCCTGCCGTCAGAAGTGTCAATAGCATTTCGGGATTCAATGTTATGGAAAACGCCCCGAGCCCATCATTTGGTATGGGATACATCAATCTCCACCCAATTGATAAACGCGGTGAAACCCAGGACATCAATTTGTTGATAACGGAACTAATAAATGACCTGTCTCATATTCCTGAGGCTGAAATCAATGTATTTGCCAGGCCAACGGTTCAGGGTTTTGGAGAATTTTCCGGATTGGAAATGATCCTTCAAGATAGGGTTGGAGAAAGTTTCACCGATTTTAATCAGGTAGCAGATGAATTTATCGCCACCGTCAACGATCGTCCTGAAATCGAGAAAGCATTTACCACCTTCAATGCTAATTTCCCACAGTACCAGATGAACATTGATTACGTGAAGGCAAAAAATATGGGCGTCAGTGTACAAGATATGATGAGATCGATCCAAGCTTATTTTGGGAGATTGCAAACGGGAGATTTTAACCGGTTTGGAAGGCAGTACCGAATATTTGTTCAAGCAGATATCCCCTATCGTACGGAAAAGAAATCACTTGACGCTATTTTCGTACGGAGTAAAACAGGGGAAATGGTTCCGGTAAACACAATCGTGTCACTTGAAGAGGTTGTCGGTCCGGAAATCGTAAACCGCTACAACCTGTTTAATTCGATTACAGTCAATGCTACCCCGGCAGACGGTTACAGTACAGGTGACGCCATGAATGCCATTGAAGCGGTCGCTGCTGAATTACCCATAAACTATAGTTATGAGTGGACGGGTATGAGTCTGGAAGAAAAAGAATCAGGTTTCCAAACAGCCATTATTTTCATCTTAAGTATTGTATTTGTATTCTTCCTCTTAGCGGCACAGTACGAAAGTTACCTATTGCCATTTGCTGTATTGCTATCGATTCCCTGCGGACTTCTTGGCGTTTTTGTCGCTATTAACCTAGCCGGTATTGACAACAATATTTATGTTCAGGTAAGTATTATCATGTTGATAGGCTTGCTAGCTAAAAACGCCATACTGATCGTTGAATTTGCTTCCCAGAAACGACGGCAAGGCATGAGTATTTTTAATGCGGCAATTGAGGCTTCCCGCTTACGTATCCGGCCCATCATCATGACTTCCTTTGCCTTTATAGCCGGCCTAATACCCTTAATGCGGACCGTTGGGGCCTCTGCACAGGGCAATAAATCAGTGAGTATCGGAGCGGCAGGCGGAATGCTTTTCGGCGTAATTCTAGGGATTTTCATTATCCCAACGCTTTATTTGGTTTTCCAATATTTGCATGAAAAAACCGCTAGAAAATCACGGGAGAACATTCCTGTTGAGGCTTAAAAATTAATGAATATGTCTTTGATAAAAAACATTAAACGAACATACCTACTCCCCCTTACGCCCGCTTTATTAGTAGCTGCTCTTCTTTGGGGGTGCAAATCAGGAGAAAACTACGTACGACCTGATCTTGAACTCCCTGCTGCCTTTAAAACCTTGCCATCAGACCAACCTGATAGTACCGACGCATTTACTGATAATATAGCAGAAATAGCCTGGGAATCCTTTTTTGAGGACACTTCACTGGTGAAATTAATTGATAAAGGGCTGAATAATAACCTGTATTTAAAACAAATCCGAAAGGAAAGTGATATTGCGAATGAAGCCTTTAAGCAGACAAAAGCCAATTTTTTCCCACAGCTTAACACCATTTTTGAAAAAAGAAACGATCGGTACTCTCAAAATTCCACTACAAGGGAGAGTGTCAAATATTACCAGGGTAAAGATACGCCTAATCAATGGTATGTAGCCAGGGCACATAACATAGCGGCAGTTCAATCGAGTTGGGAAATTGATGTTTGGGGTAAACTCCGTCGACAAAAAGAAGCCAACCGCGCACAGTTTCAACGAAGGGAAGCCATTACCAAAGCGGTTGAAACCGATTTAGTAGCGGAAATAGCTACTGCCTATTACAAACTGCTTATGCTTAAGGAACAACAGCAGGTTGCAACTTATAACTTAAGACTCAACGATTCGACATTGAGCATCGTTAAATTACAATTTAGGGCAGGGGAAGTTTCTTCCCTGGCGATAACTCAAACAGAATCTCAGAAAATGATCTCTGCCTCACTTGTTCCGCAAATAGAGCGCGAACTGGAAATTCAAAAAAACAAACTAAACGAATTACTGGGGGAATATCCGAACGAATCCATAAACGTAAACAAAGGCCTTGGAGATACCAGGTTATTAAGCGATATCTACGTAGGACTGCCATTGGAACTGATTAAAAATCGGCCAGATGTTAATGCTGCTGAATTGGCACTGGTAGAGGCGAATGCCCAGGTAGGCGTCTCTCAAGCCATGCGCTATCCGGCTCTTTCATTAAGTGCCCAGTTGGGTTATGATGCGATTAGTTTTTCCAATGTCCTGAATCCCGGTTCATTATTTGGCGTATTTATCGGTTCATTAACTCAGCCTATCTTCCAAAACAGAAGGCTGAAAACAAGGTACAAAATTTCCCTTGCGGAACGGGATATAGCTGAACTTGCCTTCCGCGAAAAAGTGATACAGGCAGTTTCAGAAATTTCTAATGGCATGGTGACGATTGAAAAACTGGAGGAGGAATATGAATTGGCTGAACAAAGACTGATAAATGCAAGAGAGGCTGTTAAAGAATCGTATTTATTGTTCAGTAGCGGGTACGCAACTTATCTGGAGGTAATCAATGCCCAAAGTAATGCACTTGAAAGTGAATTGTACATGGTCGATGTGAAAATGCAGATGCTTGTAGCAAATATTGAATTGTACAGAAACCTGGGTGGGGGTTGGAATTGATAGACAAATGGCTGCTCCTGATTTAAGCTTGTGCAAATAAAGGATTGGATAATGAATTTTAAAGCAAATAATGAACATTTACATCAAGGCATGAAATCGTTCGTACCAGGTGAATTCACCAGTCAAATGGTGAAATAAACCAAAATTCCAATAAAAGAGGGATTTTAAGCTGGTACAAGGTACAAGTCAATCTGAAGTTCAATGGTCTCCTCCACCCTCACCAAACCTCCCAACCGGCTGGGAGCTTCCAGTTCCAATTCTTCAAAGGACAACTGAACTTTACCTTGCAATCTCTCCCGATTCCTGTCAAAAAATACATTACTTAATTTCAAATCCTTGCCTACGAGATTGATGGCCAAATCTCCGTAGATGTTTTTTTGACCCCGAAAAAGCCGCATCACCCGTACTTCACAAACTGGATATTGATCAGCTTTCAAGGTTCGGCGAAAATCACCGTTCAATAGGAAATTACCGCATCCAAATTCCTTAACCGGAATATTAAAATCAAGACTGTTGTTGGGAGCATTTCCCAAATACAAGGTATCGCCAATCTCTTCCTTGCCGTAACTGCATTCAAAATCACCAATTGAAGTTTTACCCTTTACGATGATTTCTTTTTGCTGGATGATAAATGCCTCCTTTTGAAGGCTTCCCATCCACAGGATACAGCAAAATAAAAGACTGGCGATACGCATGATCTAATGTAATAAAAGAGATTAAAACCCTATGACACCTTCAATCATCAGTCCATTGAACTTACCACCATTTCGGATATCGGTAGCTGCAAAATCCTGATAATTTTGATTGACATATTCCAGTTTAGCTAAAATATTTTTGGTGATAAACCAGCCTCCACCGACCTGCACCCGTGAGATAGAAGGTTCCAGTCCATTGGCCATTTCTCCGCCGACCTGATTGTACCTGCCTGCCAGGTAAAACTTATCCATTGCACCAAAGCGGTATACTGCATCCAGGCCAACCTGATTCCAGGTCCTGTCTTCTGATTCATTGGCAGCCTTGCCTTTGGATTGCTCAAGGGTACCAAATAATTCCAGTCCCTGAAATTCAACAAATGGATTTAGCACCAATGCAGTGACATTATCCCGCATACCGGGATTGAAACGACCGGAGGTAAAATTACCTGAAGTAGATGCAAGGGTATTTTCCATGGCCAGATAATACCTGGAACCTGCCCTGTCACCTGACCAAAGGGTATTGTTTACTGAACCGGCGGTGGTATAAACAGATCCGGTTAGCCTCAGCCTTACATCATTTTCAAGGGTCTTGTCATAACCAAGTTTCCCGATAAATGAAGGCTTTCTCCGACTAGGATTGGTTACCCCGCCCTGGATTTCACCACCAGTCATGGAGGCGACTGCCAGAAAACCATTGTCTTGAAATATGACTTCAGCACCAATTTCTGTAGCAAATGCATCCATGATATAATTGCCTACAAAAGGGTTGTAAAAGGCATTCCCATTATCCGATCTCCTGTAGTGAGAATCACCGTAATTGATCTCCATATGACCCACTTTTATGGTCACTTTTTCCATGATTTGGTCAAATACAGGGCTGTTCAAAAATTGGAGCTTGTCAAACTGCAGGTATCCTCCTTTAACCCAGGTCTCGGGGTGGTGTCTGGAAGAAAGGTAGGTAATCAAATTCAGGCGTATCCCATCGGCCAGTGCCACATCAATGTTCAGATTAGCGGTGGCCAGGTTAAATCCCGAGCCGATATCCATCAGTTGGTTGGTATTGACCCCATCTTCATTCCTTACCGGGCTAGCGGAATTTTCATGGCTTAGGGATTGAAACTGTTGGGCAAAGGCCCCTCCAATTCTTACCCTTACTCCATCAAAGGCTACGGTATCTGCTTTTCCGGTTTCAAACACATTGATACCTCTCTGGTCGTAAGCTCTCCAAAATTGCATGTCCCGTTGCTGGGCCATGCTTCCAAAAGACCATAAAATGGCTGCTGTGAGTAATATAATCTTGTTTCTCATGATAATAAAAGTTTTAATTTACTGGGTTAAGATTCAAATCAATCGTTATCGTCATTTCATCACCGGTCTTGATCGTTCCAAAAACAGCGGTGGGGGGATCCACTTCAAAATCAGTCAATTTTATCTGGGCGGATCCTTTTACCCTTACTTCATTTCCATTTGGCAATACACTTAAGTGAAAGGGTACGGTGCGTGTTTCACCGGCGATCTGAAGGCGACCGGTAGCTTTCCAGTCATTGCCGCCATCCTGGTTGGCCTCAAGCAGGGTAAAAGAAATATCGGGATGATCACTTTCTTTAAGGGCCTTATAGGCATTGTTATCCATTTGTCCTTTCCCGCTTTTTAGGGAGGCTACAGGCATGGAAAACCTGGCTGAACTTATACTGGTTACTTTTCCGGCAGAAATTCTCAGGGATGCAGCCCCTTCTGCTTTTGAGGAAACCATGTCCCAGTCATGAAGGGTGGAAGTACCGGAAACTTTCAATTGAGGTTTACCTGAAATTTCATAGGACTGTTGTGCAAATGCCTTGGTGGAGATTACTCCTGCGGTAATCATTACCACCAACAGGAAATTCTTTAAAATGTGACGCATAATTGTATGGTTTAGGTCTAAAATCTCAGTATTCTATGGATAAAAACCCTGATTGTTTGTTTTGATAGTTCAAAGGTAAAGAGTGGTTCAGCTCTAAAACATGAGCAAAGTCAGTAAAAAATATGATCTAATTTTGGGTCTTAAAAGTGTGTACGGCACTACTGTTATTCCTTAATCCAGACCAGGGCATTTCATACTACAAGAAGGTTCTTACAAATTCCGGAAAGAAAAATACTTAAATTTAAACTTCCGTCATCCCGATTTCTGCTTTTTTTAAAATGTTAGGTCTGCGAAACAATCTAAAAGCATCTTCAATTGAAAAAAATGAGCTGGGAAATCACAAAAAACAGATAATGACAATTATTAATTAATTAGTTGTACTAGTTAAAAAAATAAGCTATGAAATAGAATTCCATAGCTTAAGTCAATTAACAATAAACCCAAAATAACCAAGTTGTAAAAGAAGGATTTGAACCTCCCATGAAACTAATCATCTCCTGTCCCTTTAATAAGGTATTACAAGTTTAAATCCCTCTGATTTAATAATACAAAGATATAGAAAAAAATTATTTTAAAAAAGAAAGACTGTCTTTTTATAAAAATTTACTTTAATTAAATTTTTTTTCCGAAAAATTACGGATCATTCAATATTGAACCTAAAAAAGACTTTAATTTTAACAATATTATATTTCGTTACAATGGACATTTAATGATTAAATAAAACAATATTTTAATAATTTAAATAAACCACCTTCTTTGATAAAATTATCCTTCCCATACCATTATTCATTGACTTAGCGAAGCTACCGTTTAAAATTAATTCTCCTCCATTCAAATTCTACAAAATACTGCATCATTAGGACCTCAAACCTCAAAAAAGGGTACAAATACCCATTTTTTCGTATCTTTAAGTTTACGTAATTAATATTTACATTTTTGTACCTGAAAAATGACCAAACCATTCATTATAGCGGTGCTTTTATCGCTGCTTTCATGGAAAAGCATGGCACAAGAAGGCGTAAACCAAATAAATATCGGGTTCGATGCAGGGATAACCCTGAACGAATATTATCAGACTCAATTCCCCGCAGGTTTTGGTGCGTCCTTAAAGGGACTTTATGGACTGGGGTTAAACGGCCAGGTTTCCCTGACTGGAAACTACCTGTATTTTCCATTGGACCCGGCTTATGTTTTACCGGCTGGTGAAAATCTATCACTTCATCTAATCCCGGTTTTGGCCGGTTACCGGTTAAATTTTGAACCTTTTTTCTTCGAACCCCAATTGGGTGGCACCCTTTTTATCAACCATTACAAAAACGAACCCAATACTTATTCAGAAAGTAATTTGGAATTCACTTTTGCTGCAGAATTGGGCTATATATTTAACAATGTAGAGTTGGGGATACGTTACCAACATGCAGGGCCTGCTCCTTTTCAATTGGCTTTATTGGGCATTCGGGCAGCTTATATACTTCCTATAGGGCTTTAATTAATTCCAATAAAAAAAAGCCGGTAGAAATATATCCCTACCGGCCTTAGCATTTTAAGGGTTATAAAAAAATCAGGTCGTGTACACAGAATTGAACATGACATAATCGGTGGTAAGGTCAGATCCCCAGCCCACTGCCTCTTGCTTACCGGTGTTGAGTTCCAGGCGGATTTTAACGTGGGATTCCCTTAGCAATTTTTTCATGTGGTTTTTGTCAAAAGAGGTGGGGTTACCCCTTTCCAATACCAATACCTGATTGTTTGCATCTCCAAGGTATAGATTGGCTTTTTTGTAATTAAAACTTATGCCAGCATTTCCACAAGCAGCAATGATTCTTCCCCAATTCGGGTCCCTGCCAAACATGGCTGTTTTCACCAGGGTAGAATCCGAAATGGCCCTGACCAATTTCATGGCAACATTTTCAGATATGGCCTTGCAAACTTTGTACTCAATAAATTTAGATGCTCCTTCTCCATCGGAAACAATCAGCTTCGCCAGGTGAATCAATATCTCCTGTAATTTTTCCTTGAAAATCAGAAACAGGGGATCGGTCTCGCTGGTCACTTTTTTGTTTCCTGCCATACCATTGGCCAATATGGCTACCATATCATTGGTAGAGGTGTCTCCGTCCACCGTTATCATATTGAAAGAGCGATCAACACAATATTTAAGTGTCTTTTGCAGGAGCTTTTCATCAATGGCAATATCGGTAGCCAAAAAACTCAGCATGGTGGCCATATTGGGATGGATCATTCCTGATCCTTTGGCAATCCCACCTATAGAAATGGTATTTCCTTCCCATTCAAAATCCACAAAGCCTTCCTTGGCAAAGGTATCAGTAGTCAAAATGGCATTGGCCAGAAAAGAACCTGCCTTGGTATCATTGGATAATTTGGGAACGGTAGATTTTATCCCTTCCACGACTTCATCTGTCGGAAAAGGTTCTCCTATCAACCCGGTAGAAGCTACAATCACATCATCGGGCGAAATATTCAGAGCCTCTGCCACGGTATCTGCCATGGCTTCGGCTCCTTTGCGACCCTGCTCGCCTGTACAGGCATTCGCATTTCCCGCATTACATACAATCACCTGAGCTTTATTGTTTTTCAGATTTCTTTTGGTCACCTTTATGGGCTCAGCCTGCACTTTATTTTGAGTTAAAGTAGCCGCAGCCGCAGCCGGTACTTCAGAATAGATCAAAGCCAGATCCCTTCTCATGGATTTGATCCCCGAGTGGGCTCCCCAACACTTGATCCCCTTTACACTGGTAATATTTTTTATCATTCTTTCTATGCTTTTATGGTTGCATGGGTACCTGATTCAAACCGGTGGATTCCTCCAATCCCAGCATGAGATTCATGTTGTGTACGGCTTGTCCGGCAGCCCCTTTAACCAGGTTGTCAATCACAGTCACTACAATCGCTCTTTTGGTCCGGTCATCCCAAAATGGATAAATATCGGCATAATTGCTTCCCCGAACCTCTTTGATGGAAGGGGCCTGATTTCTTAGCCTTACAAACGGCTTTTTGTTGTAAAAATCCTGATACATTTTATCAAGTTTTTCCTGATTCATCGCTCCTTCTACACTAATGTAGGCTGTTGCCAATATACCCCTGTCTACTGGTAATAGATGTGGGGTAAACTGTAAATAAACCGATTTTTTCAGTAAAAATGAAAGCTGTTCCTGAATTTCCACCGTATGCCGGTGATTGCCAATACCATAAGCTTTAAAATTATCATTGACATTTGAGAAATGCGTGGTATTACTGGCTTTAACCCCCGCACCTGTGATTCCTGACTTGGCATCAATGATTGCTCCTTTGGCATCCACTTTCCCGCTTTGAAACAAAGGGGCAAGGCTCAAAATAGAAGCTGTTGGATAACAGCCGGGATTCGCCACTAAGGTAGCCGACTTTATGCGCTTTTCATGCAATTCTGGCAAGCCGTAAACAGCCTGTTCAAATCCCCTGGGGTATGTGTGGCTTTTTTTGTACCAGTCCTCATAAACCTCCGGAGTTGAAAGCCTGAAATCTCCAGATAAGTCGATGATTTTTACTCCCGAATCTTGCCAGCGTTTAACAAATTCCATGGAAACTCCATGTGGCAGGGCCAAAAAAATCACATCCAAACCTGCCACATCCACCTCATCCGCACTGATCAGTGTAAGGTCTAAAATTCCTGAAAATTGTGCGTGAAGATCAGAGAATTTTTTCCCCTGATGAGATTCAGAAGTGATACTGACAATCTCTGTTTCCGAATGATTAACCAAAATCCGGGCCAGTTCCGAACCCGTATATCCAGAAGCACCTATGATACTGGTTTTATATTGTTTACTTTTCATTTTGCTCTACAGAAATTATGATTGCTTTTAATTTGTCCAAAAACTTCACCAGGTCCTCTTCAGGAATATTAAGTGGTGGGACCAGGCGCAACACAGATTCTGCGGTGGCATTGGCAATGACGCCATCATCCATCAGGGCTTTCACAATGGGCGCAGCAGGTCGGTCCAACTGAATGCCGATCATCAATCCTATACCTCTTACTTCCTTGATCATAGGGTGATCCTTTGACCAGGAACGGACGATGCTCATTAACCAATCCCCTTTGTCCTTAGCTGCCTGACAGAGGTTTTCATCCAGGATGGCTTTGATGGTAGCCAGCGCAGCAGCCGACGCAAGTGGATTGCCACCAAAAGTAGTCCCGTGGTCTCCATAATCAATGGCTGCACCAACTTTTTCGTTACAAAGGAAAGCTCCTACGGGCATACCGCTACCCAGGCCTTTCGCCAAAGTCATGATATCCGGCTGAACGCCAAAATGATCCTTGGCAAAAAGATGGCCTGTCCGTCCAATTCCACATTGAATTTCATCAAAAATCAGAAGCACATCATTTTCATCGCATAATTTTCTTGCAGCCTGCAGATAGGCTTTTTCGGCTGGGATAATACCTCCTTCTCCCTGGACAGGTTCCAGTATGACTGCAGCGGTATCTGGCGTAATGGCATTCTCTAAAGCCTTGATGTCATTGAAATCCACTTGCACAAAACCGGTAGGTATGGGTGCAAACCCTTTTTGATATTTTGCCTGTCCGGTGGCAATGGTCGCCAGCGTCCGTCCATGAAAAGAGGTTTTCATGGAGATGATCTCTCCTCCTTTTTTCTTCTTGGAAGCATACTTTCTCGCAACCTTAATCGCTCCTTCAACCGATTCTGCCCCACTATTGGTTAAAAACACATGGGATAAACGACTAAGATCTACCAATAATTTACTAAGTGCGACCTGAGGAGGACTCACAAAAAAATTGGAAATATGCATCAATTCTCCTGCCTGATCCCGGATAGCACCCACGACCTTAGGATGACAATGTCCCAGATTATTTACCGCAATTCCTGCAAGCATGTCAATGTATTCCTTTCCATCCGCATCCCAGACCCTGCTACCCTTTCCTTTGATAAGTGCTAACGGGAAGCGCTTAAAAGTAGGTAAGTAATGTTTTTTATCTTCCTCATATAAATATTCATTCGAAATCTGCATGTTTATTGAGTTATGGTTGTTCCTATAGTTCTTTGATTGATAATATAATCTGAAATCTGATCGGGCTGTGTGCCATTTAAAATGACGGCTTTCTTTACACCTGCTTCTAAAGCTGCCACACAGGATTCAATCTTTGGGATCATCCCACCTTTTATCGCTTTACCATAATATTGTGGAATGGTTTTTAGATTGACTTCTTTCAGAATAGAGGCAGGGTCCGGGTAGTCCTGGTAGAGGCCATCCACGTCTGTGAGTACAATATAAGCATCTACTTCCATAGCTGCTGCAATTTTTCCTGCAAATACATCCCCATTGATATTGAAATCATTGCCTTTTTCGTCTGAAGCAATACAGGTAATCACAGGGGTAAAACCATTATCAAGTAAAATTTTTAACAACAAAGGGTTTACGACTTTTACATCTCCTACCTGCCCAAGGTCCACCTGACTCTCTTCACCCGCCTCATTGCGTGCCAGGTGCCATCTTTTTTGCGCTATGGCCAGTTTGCCGTCCTTTCCGGAAAGGCCTACTGCCTGCAAGCCCTCCCGGTTGAGCAAATTCACTAATGAACTGTTTACTTCCCCTTTCAGTGTTTTTTCTATACAGCTCAATGCTTCCGGGCTGGTATGTCTGTGGCCATCAAAAAATTGTGATGTTATACCTGCATCTTCCAAAGATTTGTTGATAAAAGGACCTCCTCCATGAACCAAAATCACCTGGACGCCATGATTTTGCAAGGTTTTTATTTTTTGGGCAATGGCTTCTTTTAATTCCTGGTTGACCATTGCATTCCCACCATATTTGATGAGAATCTTTCGGTATTCCATTATATTTTAATTTGGTTGAAATTAGATTTAAAAAAACATTGCAAAATAAAAAAGCAATAATTATACCAAGGAAAAAAATTTATATCGAAAACAGGATAAAAAATAAATTGATTAGAATATTTTTATCCATTATTCAAATAATCAAAAACTTAAAAAAATTACTGACATCCTGTCATCAGGAAACATCTTTATTTTTCGATCTCATAAGTACCCGTCAGGATAACCTCCTCTTCTGCCATTTCAACGAAAAAGCGCCCACCTCTGGGACTCAACTGATGGGCGGTCATGTTTTTCTTATTCAATTTTTCTGACCAATAGGGCACGAGAAGTGCGTGGGAAGATCCGGTAGCATGATCTTCCAGTTGCTGCACATGTGGCACCAGGGTCCTGCTTACAAAATCAACCTGATCCCCTTTGGCTGAAATAGCATAACCAAAAATATCCGACTGTCTCAGCCTGACAAAATCGGGGCGCATTTGGGCTACTGCCGCTTCGGTGTCTGTTATGATCAGGTGCTTGTTGGCTGTTTTATACATTTCCAAAACCGGGATTCCCAGGCCGTCGAGAATAGCTTGGGGAGGATTTATTCTTTCAAGAACAGGAATCGCCTCCAGATGCAGGGAAAACCTGTCCCCGGCAACCTTCACCACAATAACGCCTCCCTGAAAATGAAGCTCAACTTCACCCGTAGCATTTTTTAGTGCCAGAAATATACCTGCAGCAGCTGCACCATGCCCGCAAAGGCCAATTTCTTCATCCGGTGCAAACCACCTGACGTGGTATTTGCCTTGGATATCCTGAAACAGGAAGGAGGTTGCGGGCATGCCAATTCCGGAAGCTTGCTCCTGCATTTCCTTCTCGTTCAATGCAGTTGGGGAACGCACAACAGCGGCAGGGTTTCCTCTAAAACCCAGCTCAGGTGCAGTGAATACAGCAATTACGGTCGGTTTCATAAGTTTGTATGTATTTTAGTTGGCACGCCAAAAATAGGGAGTAAACAATACCAAAATGGTAAAAAGCTCCAGTCTTCCCAATAACATCAAAAAACTGAGAAATAATTTCGCAAAGGGAGAAAAAAAGGCAAAATTATCCACTGGACCCACACGTCCAATGGCCGGCCCCACATTTCCTAAAGAAGTAGCCACAGCACCAAAGGAAGTAATGAGATCATAACCGGCAATTGACATCACAATAGATCCCAAAACAAATATCATGAGGTACAGTAATAAAAAATTCATGATATGGGTTATGACTTTTCCAGTGACCCGCTCTCCATTGATTTTTAATGGCACCACGGCCCGGGGATGCACAATGCGCTTGAATTCCAGGGTGGAGTTTTTTACAAAAGTCAGGTGCCTGATAAACTTGATCCCTCCACTTGTAGAACCGGCGCAGGCACCAATAAAAAGCATCATAAAAAAAATGACCGTCAAACCATTGCTGTAAGCTGTATAATCTGCCGTAACATAACCTGTAGTAGTTATCAGGGAAACTACCTGAAACATGGCTTCCCTTAAGATCTTCTCCGGATTGCCTGGTACCAAATAATAAATGGCCATCGCAATACCAATAATTAAAGCCAATAGTGATATCAAATAAGCTCTAAATTCATCACTGGCCCAAATCCTCTTAAACCTGCCTTTAAAGGCAAAATAGAGAAGCGTAAAATTCGTGCCTGCCAGAAACATAAAAAGGATGGCTGTATATTGGATTAGGGGATTATCAAAATACGCCATGCTTGCATTTTTGGTAGAAAATCCCCCTGTTGACATGGTGGTCAGCGCATGATTCATGGCATCAAAAAACGACATCCCTTCCAGGTAATACAATACCACCAGGATAACCGTCAATCCTACATATATGTACCAGAGCCGCTTGGCCGTTTCCCTAATCCGGGGATGAACTTTATCAGACGTAGGACCTGGTGATTCAGCAACAAACAGCTCAATCCCCCCAATTCCCAAAAGAGGGAAAATCGCCACCGTTAAAACAATGATTCCCAGGCCTCCTATCCATTGGGTCATACTCCGCCACAATAGAATTCCTTCCGGAAGTTGCTCAATATCAGTTAAAATAGTTGCACCAGTGGTGGTAAATCCTGATACGGTCTCAAAAATAGCATCAGCCACTGCGGTAATACTCCCACTAAAAATATATGGCATCATCCCAAAGACAGACATAATGATCCAACTCATGGCCACGATCATGTAACCCTCCCGCTTTCTGATATTTTGATCCTGCTTGGCAAAGGAATAAAAAAATGTCCCCCCTACAACGAGACAAATCAACGAGGAACCAATTAGCGTCATCTGGTCACCGCTTCGGTAATAATAAGAAAATGCAATACTCGGGGACATCAGGACTCCAAGGAGCATCATCAGCCCTCCCATTACTTTTAGAATAGCCTTGTAATGGATCATGGTCAATTAAATAGTTTTTCCAAAACGGGCTTGGCTTCAGGGAGGGCCAAAACAATGGCTTTATCATTTAGCTTTAACTGGAATTCCCCATCAGGAATAAACACTTCCTCCCCCCGGATTACACCCGCAACTATAGCTGAATTTGGGAAATGAAGGGCTTTAAGGTTTTTCTTGGTCAATCGGTTATTTTTCGTTACCAGATATTGTACAAATTCTGCTTCCACACCATGAATCCCCGACACAGCTTCTACCTTTCCTTTGGTCAGGTAGCGGCTTACGTGATTGGCCGCCACCAGTTTTTTATTGATCAGGGAATCCACCCCTATGCTATGCGAAATATGGATATATTCCCGGGTATCCACATGGGCTATGGTTTTATATACACCATGGTTTTTGGCACTCAGACTGGTAATAATATTTGTTTCCGAGCTATTGGTCAAAGCCAAAAATCCGTCCATGGTTTCCAATCCCTCCTCTATCAGTAGATTGATGTTTTTGTAATCCCCATGAATTACCAGGGTAGCATCCAACCTTTCAGCCAGCCATTTACAGCGTTCTTTATCATTGTGGATAAGGGTTATACCATAATCATGTTCCAATTCTGTCGCTGTAGAATAGGCCAGATCATCCCCCCCGATCAGCATCAGGCTATGTATGTCTTTCTCCTTATGCCTCACCAAATCTTTTACAGTATCTACAGACTTGTTATTGGATATGAAAAAGACATGGTCATTATTTCGGATATAGGTATCCCCCCTTGGAATGAGGGTCCTGTGGTCCCGTACGATGGCAATGATACGAATATCTTTAAATATAGGATCAGTAGCAGCATCCGACAGCTTTTTGTTCACCAATGGTGAATTGTATTCCAGGGTTATTCCCACCACGCTCAATTTACCCCCTTCAAATTCGATAACATCAGAAAAAGTAGAGCGTTTTATCAAACGCGAAATTTCCTTGCTGCACAGCATAGATGGAGAAATAATGGAATCTATGCCCAGGTTTTCGAAGTATATTTTATTTTCAGGATATAAATAATCGTGGTTTCGAACCCTGGCGATTACCTTCCTTGCACCCAATTGTTTGGCCAAAATGGCCGAACAAATGTTCGTCTTTTCAGAGGTAGTGACCGCCAGCATGAGTTCAGCATTATGGATATTGGCCTTCTTCAGGATATCTATGGAAGCAGAGTCCCCCTCAATAGTCAGTACATCTAGTCGGGACCCAATATTGTCCAGAACATCTTTGTCCAAATCGATCAAAATGATGTTCTTGTTTTCGTAACAAAGCTGTTCCGCCAGGTGGTACCCCATATCTCCTGCTCCCGCAATCACAATATTCATTGCCATAGGCTAACTTTCTACAATCTGGTCACAATATTAGGTAAAAAAGATGCAAGACCAATACTTATTTCTTAATTTTCCAATATTTTGTATTTTCGCCAAATAAAAATTGGAAATCAATCGATTCTCTCAAAAACCAAGGCAGTCCTGTTGGTCATATAAATGCTGAGCATCTGATTTTGGTCGGTAAAGTAAGTCATTTTACCATCAATTCTTCCAAATCCGCCAAATTGAGGATCATCAGAATTCAAAATTAGCCTGTATTGATCCATCGCAGGTGCTCTGAACTTGTAATCGGGAATGGAATCCTGGGGATTAAAAGAAACCGCAAATAACAGCTCGTTTCTCCGATATATCAATACCTTGTTTTTGGGATCAGCGTGGAGTTGCTCAGCGAAAGGGCTGGGAAGGATGCGATGCTTCTTTAACATGTGAACCATGGCCTTATCCCAGTTTTCCAAAAATCTGTATTTGAGTTTTGGGTCTTTAGCCAGGCTCCATTGCCTGCGTGCGTATTGAAAACTCCAGTTATTGCCTTCTCTGGGAAAATCAACCCACTCGGGGTGTCCAAATTCATTTCCCATAAAATTGAGATATCCTTCACCCCCCAGACTACTGGTAAAGATCCGGAAGAGCTTATGCAAGGCTAGCCCCCGGTCAATGATGATGTTATCATCTTCAACCTGCATGTGAAAATACATTTCCTTATCCATCAGCCAGAAAGCAATGGATTTATCACCCACCAGTGCCTGATCGTGTGATTCTGCGTAGGCAATGGTTTTTTCTTTATACCTGCGGTCACTCAATTCCTTCCAGAATTCCAAAACATCCCATTCCTCATCCTGCTTTTCTTTTAAAGTCTTGATATAGAAATCCGGAATGCCCATGGCCATGCGGTAATCAAACCCAACTCCTCCTTCTTCCGGATTCCTGCACAATCCAGGCATGCCACTGACTTCCTCTGCAATGGAGATGGCTCCGGGTTTAACCTCATGAATAAGCGCATTGGCGAGTTGCAAATATATGATGGCATCCCAATCCACATCTTTATGGAAATACTTCTCAAAATGGTCAAAGGTGATTAATCCATGGTGGAAATACAGCATGGAAGTAACCCCGTCAAATCGAAAACCATCAAAATGAAATTCTTCCAACCAGTATTTTAGATTTGAGAGCAAAAACCGCTTAACCTCCCATTTGCCATAATCAAATAATTTGGAGTCCCATACTTCGTGATAGCCCCTGGGGCCGGAGTGAAAATAGTGGTGGTCCGAACCGTCAAATTCGTTGAGTCCTTCGGAAACATTCTGAACTGCATGGGAATGTACCACATCCATGATTACGGCCAGGCCCATATCATGGGCTTTATTGACCAGGTACTTTAACTCTTCGGGCGTACCAAACCTGCTTGAAGGACAGAAAAAATTGGATACATGGTATCCAAATGAACCGTAATAGGGATGCTCCATTATTGCCATCAACTGAATAGCATTGTATCCCAGTTTTTTTATCCGGGGCAAAATTTTATCGGCAAAATCCAGATAGGTTCCAACGGCTTCCTCTTCCTGCCCCATGCCTACATGGCACTCATAAATAAGTGGTCCCTCTTTCTGATAACGCATAAAAAAATCATGATCGGTCCATTCAAACGGCCGGTCAGGAAACCAGAGTTGCCCTGAAAAGTCCTTATTGGCCTCATCCTGAACAACCCGCCTGATATAGGCCGGAATACGGTCCCGGGCAGTACCTCCTCCCTGCACATGAACTTTGATCAGGCTTTGATGAACAAAACGATCCTTATAGGATTCAAAAGGCAGAAAAATCTCCCAACCCCCCCATTGGTTTCTTTCCAGTGGATGTGAAGACCGGTCCCACTCATTGAACTCTCCGATTAAAAACAAGGCATCGGCCTCCGGTGCCCATTCCCGGTAAACCCAACCGTGTCGATGGGGATCGAAATTAATTCCAAAATACTCATGGCCACTGGCAAATGCGGAAAGACTTCCGTCCACATTCACCAACTCCTCTCTGGCCAATTGAAACCTTACCCACCTTTGATATATTTCTTCCTTGTAATCTTCCAACCAGGGGTCTTCTTCAACTATCTTTAATTTCATCTGTTTATAATTTGATTTTTAGCGGTCAGATGGAATCTCGCAATGATAATCATCCCACTGTGTGACGTACTCGTCCTGCTCGATTTCATGTGTCTACAATTTGTTCTTTAATGGCCACATAGCCTGCCCCGATCCTTAATCGGGAGAATCTCGCATGGTTGTTAGTCCTCCCAGTATGTGACGGCTACGTCATGCTCGATTTCATTTTTGTATATTTTTATGCGGTGAGATAAAAACTCGCATCATGCACAATTATACCCACCTGTGACCTTTCAGCCAGCTCTATCTGCCTCGGCCAGGATCAATTTAATTTCTATTTTAGACCTGATAATCCTCCAATTCAATCAGGGAACTACCGGAAAACCCTCAGATTTCCAAAGATCGATTCCCCCTTCAAGATGGTAAACATTTTTAAACCCGGCATCCATCAGCTGTTCGGCTGCTTTGGCACTTCTACCTCCTACCTTGCAATACACCAAAACGGGTCTCTCTTTGTTAAGATCAAGTTCTTCTATTTTTTGTTGAAAACCTTCTTGCAGAAAATCAATATGACTGGCACCGGTAATGATCCCTTCATCTACTTCTGCCTGCGTACGAACATCCAGAACCAATGGATCTATTTGGGCCTCTGCCAAAGAAAAGGTCTGAGGGTCCAAGCCAATTACCCCTTCATTTTCTTCGTCGAAAGTGAAGTTTTCAAGATTTTTTCCAGTATTGAAAGGATTGATCCTGGTATAGCTTGACTTTTCAAATACTACCTGATACCTGCTATCCCACCTTTGATCAGGAATGTAGTAGTCCGTACTTATCAGCTGAGCTCCGCTTTCGAATGCTTTATCCCTTCTCTGGGTGTCATTGGCTCTGGCTTCCTGCGTATCGGAATCCGCCCTTGTTCTTACCAAATATCCCTTTTCCACCAAGTCCCTGATCTGTGCTTGCTGGCGTACAGGATCATTGAGAATAAAGATCCCTGCCATAGGATGGTCTTCGGATACGGTCACAAAAAAAACACCAGCCTCCCGGGCCTCCAGTGAGGATAAATATGCTTCCTGCTTCTTCGCTTTTTCATCAAGAATCCAGATAAACTTACCTTTGGCATCCTCAAGTTCGGGCCAGCCATTTGTAGCTATTGCCGTCCTCAGGTCCGGCTGACTACCGGTTACATCTGCTGGTCTGATTAACTTTTCCTTTCCCAGATGATAAAAAATGACCTGATCCAATGCCTGGAAAGCCTGTTTGTCAAAAGGAAGTGCCTCGGTCAGACCCTTTTCCGGATAATTCTGATCCTTGGCATTCAGGGTAATAAAAACAGGGAGATGGTTTGGATGTAGGTCTGACCAACTTTTTAATTCTTTCAGGTAATCTTCTAACAAGGGATGGTGACTTCTGTAGTCAATATCCTGCACGTGAAAAACCTTAAATCCGGGGGTGTCAAAATCCGGATCAATTTCTTCCCCGGTCATCTTTAATCCCAAAGGCTTACTAAATCTTCCACCTTCCGGATCATGGTATACATCCAATTCTAACAAACGCAAGCCCATATCTAGTTGCTGCCAAATGCCTGGATGGCTGTAATCCAGGCTGGCAGCCAAACCGGGGTTTTCTGAACTGATTTGATCCATTATGACCTGGGGAATAGCTTTCTTGTAGCTATTGTGGCTTCCAATAAATTGTAAATGATTGATGCTAACAGGTTCCGGCAGCTCAGTTGGCTTTTGTCCACATGAGCAAATGATAGAAAAAACAGCAAAAACAAGGAGTCTGAAATACATTTTATCCGTATTATGTCTTTTGTAAATATATCGAAACTTATTAAAAAATCAGCTTTTGGTAGAAAACTCCGCCCATAATGGCAAATGATCCGAAATTCTCCATGACATTTGAAAGGGTGATAAGGCCCTGGTCTTCAACAAGTGGGGACCAAAATCAAACACACCACCCGCTACATATTTTATGGAGAGTTGGGGGATATGAAAATGATTTTCAAACCAGGCAATTTGAGAATAAAATTTGGTCTGGTTATCGATCAGTGTTCTTCGGATATGCCAGAGATCTTCAGGGACTGTAATTCCGGTAGAAACAAAAGCCTCATAGCGTGGATCCCCCATTCTATCAATATTGAAATCGCCCAGCAAAATTAAACTCTGGTCAAAGGACTGCATGTTGCTGGCCCAGTCCTTCATCCATTCCGCAATGGCCTTCAATTCATTTTCTCTATCCGAAATTACTTTTCCATACAAAACATGCATGCTTACCAATACAAACGTCTTGTCTTCCACTTTAAAACCGACGGCATAGGGTGTCCTGGCAAACTGCCTTGAAAAAGCCCCTTCTTTAATGCCATTTATTGTTTCATTGGGAACCACCAATTCGCAGGCAAGTCCGGAAAGTTTTACCTTTCTGGTATCAAACAGAAATCCCAGTCTTTCGTCATTGCCTTTATTGCCACCTGAAACATCTGTTAAAATAAAGCTCCAGTGATTTCCCAAAACTTTCAGCATGTGCCGGAAAGCCTTTATGTTCCCCTTAATTTCCTGTATGGCAATAATATCAAATCTTGCAATGATCTGGGCAATGGCCAGCAATGAATGCAGGTCCCTTTTGGGAGAATCTGCCGGTTCTGCCTCCCATTTTTCTGTTAAATCTCCAAAAGTACGGATGTTCCAGGTAGCGATCAGGATGTTATGGTCTAGCTTTTTAAATGGTAACTCCAGGTCCAAAACCTGATTCAGGGCAGCGATTTCCTCCAGCACTGCTGCAGGTGGCTCTTCTAAAATTTTAATGGTTTTATGACTCATTCCGAATGAAGGTGAAGGGTTTATAAAACAGTAACTCAGGATAAAAATAAGCTTTTCAGCCTTTATTAAAAAATAAACCTTATTTTGTCCTGTTTATAAATTAAAAAATTGGTCTTTTTCCCTTTTGTAGAAAAAAATAAGCATGCTAAAGCAAGAGCCACCTGACAGTGGCAATCAATATACCTACCATACCGCCTACAACCGCCCCGTTTAAGCGGATATATTGCAGGTCATTTCCCACTTTTTCTTTAATCTGCAGCATGATGCCTTTGTCATCCAGCTTACCCAGACTGCTTCTCACCATATTTCCCAGTTCATGATGGTACTTATTGACCAACTGGGTTACGCTGGCCCTGATCCACTGATCCAATTGGATTCTGCTCTCCCTGTCAGCTCTCAGATCTTCCAGGAATCGAATCAGTTGGTTTTGAATAAACTGCATCAAAGGGGTATCAATGTTTACCAGTTGATCGGCAACATTTCCTTTCATTTGCAGCAAAACTTCCCGAATTATATCTTTGGTTTTGTCATTCAGCACCCAATTTTGCTTTAATTTTTCTACATAGGCCAGGGTTTTTTCCTCTCCATTCTCCAGATTGTCGGCAAATTCCAGTAGGTATTGGTCCAATTTCAGTCGCAAAGGGTGGTTGGGGTCATCCTTGGTCTCCTCAACCATTACCAGTGCCAAATCAAGAATCCGGTCGGTAAGCAAATCCGGATCTATCCCTCCTGTTCTTCGACCAATCCATACAGCCGATTTTTTGACCCAATCCCTGTTAGCGTACGCCGCCAATGCCTCCTTTAGTTTATTCAACACGAGCATTCTGGTCTCCGGCTCCTGAATAGAAAGTGAGAATTGATTTAGTGCCATACTCATCAATTCATGGTGTTTCCTGCCGGTAATGGCTTCCCGAAGCCACCTTCCAAGAGGCTTGGCCAGGTCAATATGCCGAAGCTTGTCCTTTAGAAATTTTTGTAGGAGAACAGGCAACTTGGGATGGTCCATTTCACCTGCAAACCGAAGAAAAATTTGCCTGATAAAATCGAGTAGCTTACCCACATTTTCTCTTGTCTCCAGGGACCGCAAAAGGGTTGAGGCAATCTGCATATTGGCTAACTTTTCCTGAAGTACTTCTGGAGAAAGCCATTTGGTGGTCACCAGCTCAACGATACCTTCTGTCAACTTTGCCCGGTTTTTTACGATAATATTTGTATGCTTCCGTACATAGGGAATGGGAATTTCATAAAAAAGGGCACTTACAGCAAACCAGTCAGCCAGCCCGCCAATGGTACCTGCTTCAAATCCGGTGGTCAGTATCCGCCAAAATGGCCCCTCCAACCATTTCAGGTGAAGCGCTGTTTCCAGGGAAATAAAACCAACAATGGCTAGCAACAGGGAATAAATTCCAACTTTACTTTTCAAAGGAATACTTTTTTGCAAGATACAAAAATGAAACAAAACAAAGCCTTTTCTGCCGCTCGAAAGGGTCAACGCTCCTTAGCAACCTATGGCTTTCAGCTGTCGCATGATGTGATAATCTTTGAACAATCATCCAATAGGTAATTCACAAAACGAATTTGTGGAAAAACCGATACCCACTGGGTGCATGATGGCCAAACATCATGTCCTTCCTACCAGTTAAAAATAATTCCAATAAGAAATGGCCGAAACGGTAAAGAGAAGCAACTATAATTGTTTAATTTTACTTCATGGAATATAGCGTTTAAGGATCCATTTTTTCGACTGAATTTAGCCTCAGCCGTTTTTAATGCAAGAAAGAGCGCTTTGGATAAAAGCCCAAATTTGCCATGTTGGAAAAGTATCGACTATTTATTTTAAAAACCTGTTTAACCCCTCACCAACCATCAGGGACTTTAAGCTATTGGAGAGATTATTTGTTCGTTTCAGCACTCATTTTTGTTATTCCATTGTGCACCATAGCCCTTATTCCGGGTCTTTACCTTTCCTATCTTTCAGAGCTTTGGGGATTACTGATTTTTGACTGTCTGGCTTTTCTTGGCTTTATTGGAATAGCGGGTATTCCGGGAATACCTTTGTCTATCAGGAAGTGGACTTTTATTGCAATAACCTATTTGGCGGGAATCTTCCTGATCTATTTTTTAGGAAATTTTGGCCCTGGTTTGTTATACTTGCTTTCAGTTTCGGTTTTCATGCTCCTGGTGCTGCCGGATAAATACGCATTCGTTAGTTTTATTTTGAATTTATTGACCTGCATCTTTTTTGGATGGTTGATTTACCAGGAAGATCTTCAGCAATCTTATTTTACTTCTACTGTTGACCTCCAATCCTGGATAGCCATTTCTTCAAACCTGATTTTTTTAAGTGCGATGTTCTCTATTTTGATTCCAAAGTTATTTAAAGGGCTTCGTCAAAGCCTTGAAGAACAATCACAGCTGGAAACAGCACTTAAAAGACAAAAGGAAAAGTTAAAGCAATCCCTGACTGATCTTGAAACCAAAAATAATGAGCTGGAACATTTTACCTACGTGGCTTCTCACGATTTGCAGGAACCATTGCGTATGGTGACAGGTTTTCTCCAATTATTGGAAAAAAAATATGGGCATCTGCTGGACGCTAAAGGTAAAACCTATATCAATTTTGCTGTGGATGGTGCCCAGCGCATGCGACAACTCATTTTAGATCTATTGGCCTATTCTCGGGTAAAAAAAATAAACGAGAAAGCCGAACCCGTGGATTTCAATCAACTTCTTGAGGAAATAAAATTGACCTTCCGCCCGGAAATAAAACGGCTAAAAGCAGAAATCACAGCTGATACACTTCCCATTGTTCATGGTCATTCCAGCTTTTATTTTCTGTTGCTTCAAAATCTCATTGGCAATGCATTGAAATATTCCAAAGCCAACATCCCTCCCAAAATTCACATTTACCTGGAAGAAAGAGAAAATGATTGGCTATTCCAGGTAGAGGACAATGGAATAGG
Organism: Cyclobacterium plantarum; assembly: GCF_011290685.1. Taxonomy (GTDB): domain Bacteria; phylum Bacteroidota; class Bacteroidia; order Cytophagales; family Cyclobacteriaceae; genus Cyclobacterium; species Cyclobacterium plantarum. Next base: position 48,732 of record NZ_JAANYN010000015.1, on the reverse strand, counting down.
AATAGACCCTGCTTATTTTGAAAAAATTTTCGTTCTATTCCAAAGGTTACATCAGCGAAAAGATTTCGAAGGTACTGGCATGGGGCTGGCGATCGTTAAAAAAATAATCACCAGCCTGGGAGGTGAGATATGGGTCAAATCCAGTCCCGGAGAAGGAGCCGTATTTTCGTTTACCCTGCCCAAAATGGTTGAGGCAGCATAACCTCAGCTTTTGTTCCTTACGTAAATCAACTTGTATTTACCTTTTTGGTTTTCCCGCTGCTCTATTTCAAATTTATTAATAGAACTGATCAGGGGTGTTAATTTTTGAAAACCGTAATTCCTTGAATCAAAATTGGGTTGCTTTTTCTGCAGAAGGTTACCGACGTCTCCCATAAATGCCCAACCGTCATCATCAGCCAAATCCGATATGGTGGAAGCAATCAAACGGATCAGTTTGGGGTTGACTTTATCAACCTGTGGTTGTTTGCTTGATTTTTCTTTGCTACCAGCCGATTCATCGGAGGCCTGTTGGAGGATTTCCAAATAGATAAACTTATCACAAGCCACAATAAAAGGATCAGGGGTCTTTTTTTCACCCATTCCAATTACCATCAAACCTGCTTCACGGAGCCTTGTTGCCAGTTTGGTAAAATCACTGTCACTGGAAACCAAACAAAAACCATTTACTTTTCCTGAATAAAGGATATCCATCGCATCAATGATCATGGCGGAGTCGGTGGCATTTTTCCCGGAGGTATAGCCATATTGCTGAATAGGGTTGATGGCATTCTCCAACAGGACATTTTTCCATTTGCCCAATTGGGGTTTGGTCCAGTCCCCATAAATTCTCTTAATGGTAGGATTGCCATATTTGGCCACCTCTTCCATCATTTCCTTTATTTGGTTAGAAGGAACATTATCCGCATCAATCAGAACAGCTATTTTAATATCGGCTTGCATAAGTTATTTCAAAAGTGATATCTATGACTTTGCGAAATTACGATTCTTTTCTGCAAACCTAGGTATTATTTGACAATCAAAACCGGAAGGTGCTTGTCGGCAGCAATCAATCGTTCCGCCACAGAACCTATCAGCAGGGTATCGTCATCAGTTTTCCCTTTCTTTCCCAATACGATCAGGTCCGCCCCTTTTCGGATGGCATAATCATAAATACTTCTGGCTACCGGCACTTCCTCTCCCTTGATAATTTCCAAATCCTCCGTCAACCCAATTTTCTTCTTGAGTTTTGCGTAATTTGAAACAGCTTTCTTTTCCAGAGCTTCCTTGAATTCGGAAGGTTTGCGGATATAAGGGAAATATTGCATACCTACTTTTAAAACATGTACGGGCAAAACTTCTGCCCCCGTATGCCCGGACAATACTTTAACCATCTTAGCCAGGCTTTCGGAATAATCCGAAAAATCAACGGACAAAACAATTTTTTGAATAGATGCCTTGGAAGTTTCCGGAATAAAAAGCGTATTGGAGGAAGTAAGCCGAACCACTTTACTGCTAAATATACCGGTTCCACCATGGACCGATTTCTTCCCCAGTAATACCAAATCGAATTTCTGTGCATCCACCCATTCCACCAAACTATCCAGTTGCCCCCCGGAATAGATCTTAACATTAATGCTACTTTTCCTTTCTTTGAAGACAGCTTCCACTTTTTCCAGGGCCTCCTCTTCCAGGATTTCATCCAGAGATTTGTCCAAATAAGGCAACATGTCGCCTATTTCTTTGGATACTTCTTCCAGGGCCACAAAATGAATCAGGGTCAGCTGCTCAAAATCAAACTTTTCATCCAATTGCTGTATGTATTGTAATAATAAATTATCCAGATCAGACAGGTCGATAAACAACCCAATTTTTTTAAGTTTGCTCATGATTTCTTTTGTTTTTCCAGTTTTTTCATAATCACATCTGATAATCTTTTTTCGTATGATTTGCGGTCCAGGTCTTTATCAAACTGACTCAGCCGGGCGTACTCCTGCTGCAAACCTTTTTGAAGGGAATAGCACATGATGACCAAAATCACCAAAAAAGGCAAGCCTGTGGTAATGGCTGCCGTCTGTAAGGCCGTCAATCCTCCACCTATAAGCAAAACTGCTGCCACTGCTCCCTCGGTCGTTGCCCAGAAAACCCGTTGCCCCACAGGAGCATCCAGTTTGCCTCCTGCTGTAATACTGTCTATCACCAGAGAACCCGAATCAGAGGAGGTAACAAAAAAAACTAGTTACCAATAAAATCCCGATAATGGAACCTATACCGCTAAATGGAAATTTTTCTAGAAACACAAACAAAGCTATTGATACATCATCCGTAATCGATTCTGCTAAAACATGATTACCACTAAGCAAGCCTTCTTTCATATCAATAAAAATGGCCGAGCCTCCCAGGGCAGTAAGCCATAAAAAGGTAAGTATAGTGGGCACCAGCAATACCCCAAAGATAAATTCCTGAATGGTACGACCCCGGGAAACCCTGGCAATAAACATCCCTACAAAGGGAGACCAGGATATCCACCAGGCCCAATAAAAAACCGTCCAGTCGCCTTGCCATCCATTATCCCGGTAAGCTTCCGTCCAGGTAGAAACTTCAATAATACTGGTGAGGTAATTTCCCATGTTTTGAACAAAACTTCGGAAAATAAACAGCGTAGGCCCTACGATCAGAACAAAAATCAATAAAATGGCGGCGATCCTTACATTCCATTGACTTAGAAATTTCACCCCTTTATCAATTCCAGAAACGACGGATATAGTGGCTATCAAGGTGATGCCAGCTATTAACAATACCTGAACCATCACGGTGTTAGGTATGCCAAATAGGTAGAACAAGCCTCCACTGACTTGTTGAACCCCCAAACCCAAAGAGGTGGCCAAACCAAACAGCGTGGCCAGAACAGCCAATACATCTATGACATTCCCCATCCAGCCATTCATCCTTTCTCCCAACAAGGGGTAGAAAACGGATCTAATGGTAAGAGGTAATTTTCGGTTATAAGCAAAGAAAGCCAGTGCCAGCCCTACCACTGCATATATGGCCCATGCATGAAAACCCCAGTGCAAAAACGTAAGGTTCATGGCCCTTTTGGCCGCTTCCAGGGTGTGGGCCTCACCATATGGTGGGACTGCATAATGATAAACAGGTTCGGCTACCCCCCAGAACAACAATCCAATGCCCATACCGGCACTGAAAAGCATGGCAAACCAGGCTCCGGTAGTAAATTCAGGTTGGGCCTCCTTACCTCCCAGGCGAATAGCTCCATATTTGCTGAATCCAAGGTAAAAACAGAAAATGATAAAGGTGTTGACTGCTATAATAAACAGCCATCCGGTTTTATCAGTAATGAAGGTTTTTATGTCCGTAAAAACCAAAGCCATGGGTTCTCCAACCCATAATGTAACCGTAATAAAGAGAATGATTAAGGCTACTGATGGCCAAAATACAGGTGCATGGATATCAAAGTATTTATTTTTCATCAAACATTATTTTTAGAAATAATAACCAATATTTACATTTAATCTTGTGTTCCATCCAGGGTCTTTGGCAGTGGGGTTAAGGGCTGAAACAGGTTGCCTGTATTCCATCCCCCTACCGGTCCCCAATGCATTTCCACCGAAAGCATTGGTCAGCCAGGGGTGGTTGTACCCCATTGCCACATCAAAGTAGGCATATACCTGACCGGCTGAGACCAGGGCTCCAAAGACATTTTGTTGCGATTTTTGATATTCTTGAGTCGGGCCGACTGGTCCGGAAGTAAATTTTTGCATCAAGGTATAATCGTTATACAATTGAATGTGGCTTACGGGACCCCATTCCAGCGGTATATCATAGGCCAGGCCCAGGACATAAAGTGCGGCACTGTTGGCCACATCATAGGTTCCAAAACCATAGGCCCCCATTTGGACCACGTCCAATACTTCCCCCGCATCATTCCTTACATCATTGTAGGTATAATAGATGGCTTCGGCTTTTACATTCCACGGACCCCAATTTCCATCATGATGAATAGCAGCCGACCAATGAGATCCTGAATGGGTACTTTGTATGTTGTACAATTCATGCCATTGAAATGAAAACCCTGTTTCATGGCCTGACCAATTTTTTGCTGCCCTGAGATTTATCTGATGGCGCTCAATATTGGAATTGCCCGGAACAGGGACCACATCATAGGAATACCTGGCAGTGGAAAATGCCCCGAAGGTAGCTTCATTGGTTCCCCGGGGTTCGGACAATAAGAAATAAGCACCGTCTAACCGCCAATTATCTGTCTTATGGGATAAGTGAAAACCCATTTGGTGATCATCTTCAAGACCAAGGTAATAAGGTAATTGAAACCACCAACTGTGAGAGGCATAGGGCAATAGGCCAAAAGGAACTTGGGTAATGCCCAATTTTAGGTTGGTGTTTTCGGTAAGGCGGTAGCCAAGCCAACCGTATTTCAGGAAATGCGTATTGAACGTAGGATAAAAGCGGTATTCAAAGGAAAGTTGAATCCCTTCACTATAGGCATCCACATTTACCCTCCAGGTATCCCATGTCCATTCATTCCTGAGAAAAGTCCCCAGAGGAAAGGTCTGGCCTTCATAATGTGTATACAGGTTATTTAACCGAAATGCGCCTCCAATTTTAAGCCAGGTAGTATCCCGGTTTAATGCCTGTTGTGGCTGATGAAGAAGTTCAAGTGTGCTTTTTTCATTACCGTAATCATGCCCCAAGTATAAGGGGATGTTATTTCCTTTTCTATTCAAAGAATCTTCACCTCCAAGCGTATTTAATGCATTAAAAAAGAATAAAAAAATGAATAAACAATATCTCATCCGTTGGCTTTTGGTTCCTTTCAAATTTTAAATTATCAAAATTTAAAGGGAATAAAAACTTTTGAGACCATTCATTTATCTCAAAATCGATTTTAACCATCATTTTCACCACCCATCATTTTAAGTTGAATAAAAAATTTACAAGCAAAAATCTTTTTGTGTTTTTCTTAAATAAAATGAATGCTTTAATTCATGAGACGTACTACCTATACCTGTAAAAATCAATCGGGAAAGATCCCAATTGCAAAACTTAATTGATTTTGGTTATGATTGCTTGAGTTACTGATAAGAATTTTGAGAAATAAAATCGAGCCTGTTTGATGCAAACAGGCTTGAAACCACCGTCATACTTTGGGATGCTCCGATAGCCCCGATAGTTATCGGGGGGAGGGGGAAGTATGGGACCTTCTCCCGGGAATCGGGAAAAGTTATGGCCGTTTAATCAATGATAAACAATTGAAAAGGATATTATTTCCTTAAAAGTTCTTTTCAATAAATGCCTTAAGTTTTAAAGAGGAGTCCAGCAGGTTAAGCCCAATCCAACCATGGCCTTCATTGGGATAAAAATGAAATTCATGGATTACCTGCAGTTCTTCCAGCCGTTCTTTGAGAGAAATTCCCTGACTATTAGGGATAAGAGGATCCTTCCCCCCATAAAAAAGGATGGTTGGGGGAGCTTTGTCCTGTAGCTGAAACAGGGGACTTGCCGCTCGGAGCATTTCTTCATCCGCACCAAACAAATCCAACATTCCTTTGAGTTCTGAGTTTTGGGTATTCAGGTAGGCTTCGTCCAGCAGATTTGTAGGGCCCACTATGCTGCAAACCATTTGCACTTGCTCATTTACATCTCGGGTATAACTCCACAAAAGGGCCAAATGCCCTCCTGCACTAGCTCCTACAAAGCCCAACTTTTCTCCAATCTGGTAATCGTCCCGGTTACTTTCCAAATGGCTGATCAGCGAAGTAATATCCTCAAGCTGCATGGGGTAAGGGGAATGGTTTTGATCAGCTAACCTGTAGTTCATATTCACCACGGCATAACCTGGCAATTGATCCCGCAAAAAGTCCTTGAAAGGATTCATATCGGATTTATTTCCTTCCATCCATCCTCCACCATGGAGTAGTAAAATGGTGGAGGTATTTTCATTTCTATTTGCAGGCAAATAAATGTCATACACCTGCCGCTCATGTTCACCATAAGCCACATTAGAAATGGCCTTAAATTCAAAGTCTATTTGTTGCTGTGGCCCATCTTCCTGCGGGATACAAGCGACCAAAATCAAATTGAACCAAAGAAAAAAATATTTGAGATGCTTCATTCCTTGAAAATAATTAAATTGATCAAAAATTAATTAATCCGGGAATTTAAAAATTATATTTTAGCATTTTAAGAAAAGTGAAATATAAATTTTCACACACATCATTTCACCACTTATGTTAGCGAAAATGTTTCTGATTCTACAGATTTTCCGAAAGGGTTTATAGTCTAACTTTCGGAACCCCCCCCCTTTTTCAAATAAAGAACCTACCTGGGCTGGATTTCTTATAAAATAAAAACCAAATTCACGGGACTATTGATAATTACCCGAAAAAAGCAATTATCAGGATGACCTAAAACCTGGAGACCAGGCCTGAATGACCTGGTGGACAAATGCCAATTTTAGTTTTACCTCTGGATTGATCACAAAGGGATAGCTATCCTGAAGTCCCATACTTCGGTTCAAACTATTTAATGCCAGAGAAAGTGGAATCCATTGATCGATTATTTGTTCGAAATCAGTACAGCAGTAAGCGTCTTTGGTGATTGAACCGGACATAAGGGGAACATCCTTTGGAAGTCTGGGAGCTAAACTCAACCCAAATGAATAGGCTGTCTCCAAAGTATCCACTATATGGAGGTAGTGCGCCCAGGTTTCCGCCCAATCTTCCCATGGGTGAGAACTTGCATAGGCTGAAATATAATTCTTCTGCCAACCATTTGAACCAGATTTCTGATAATGCTTTTCAAGGGCTTGCTGATAGGAGACCCTTTCATCCCCAAACAAATCCCTGAAATCAGACAAATTATCCGATCCGGAAATAAAAACATCCCAAAAATAATGACCTATTTCATGGCGGAAATGTCCTAAAACCGTGCGGTAAACCTCATCCATTTGTTTTTTGGCCATGGCTCTTTCCACATCATCTGCCTCTGCAATATTCATCGTGATGATCCCAGAAGCATGTCCTGTTATTACTGGTTCATTTTCTTCTGCTGCCTTAAATTCAAATCCCAGACCACTCGAAGGGTTCAGTGCCTTTGAACTAAAGGGCAGATTCCATCTCAAAATGGCATACAAGAGCCTGTGTTTGGCATTTTCTATGGTTTGCCACCTTTTTTTGTAGGCTGGATTTGAAAGATCCGGAATGATCTGGTTGAGCACACAAGCCTTACAATAGCGGTCATCGGAAGCCATTGGAATCAACCAATTGCAACCTTCATGCTGTCGATTCAGACAATAACGAAAAGGATTACCTGCTGAATCAATCATCGGAGCACCGCTTCCCTGTTCGAAAAGGGCCATCAAATCCAATATTTCGGGATCAAACCCCAACAGGGTACTGCAATGGCTGCATTTTGTGTTCTCAAAATAGGCGGGCTGCAGGCAATGCTTGCATTGGAAAAGTTTCATGGTTCAAGTTTGATTTAACACAAGCAATTTTTGAACCACAAATATTATATTTTTAAAAGGCTGTGCAACAGATAAATTGAGGCCTTCAGAAATCCTTTAGCCTTTCCGTAAAGAGAAGGAAGCCCCTCCAACCAGAAAAATACTTTCAATTCAGAAATAGCCTGAAGCACAACAGGCTAAAAAAACCGCACCCAATTATTAAATCGGGCCTGGCATCATTCTCCAGATTTGCAAAACCCACCTCCCCAAAAAAGATTCGAATACCAGTTTTAATTCAAATCAAGTTATACATGGTTGGGGGACTCTTCAGTCCTGGGTAAGAACTCGTTTGCTTCCTTAGCTCAAAATAAGCAACTCTTTTACAGAGAATTTTCTATCCATTATTCTGACCTCATCGCCAGGCCGAAAAACCCTGGATTCTGTGTAAGCATCGCCTTGGGGTTTGGAAAAGTATTCCATTTGATTGGTGTCCAGGTCAATTATCCAGAATTCCGGAATGCCATGTGCAGCGTACAGCGGAGCTTTCACCTCCCTATCAAACCTGATGGAAGAACCCCCCACTTCAAAAAGGGCATGCACATCGGAAGGTCGGGGATGTGACGAAGCATAATCGTCAGTTTTGTACTTCAAAAGGGAAATATCTGGCTCAGGTTCATTGTTTCTATCAAATCTGATGGGGTTTTGAATCCGAATATTTATTTGACCCGTCAAAAATTGATTGAATTTTCTGGCTAATCTATCGACAATTGCTGCATGTCTGCTTCCTATCGGACTCATCTGAAAAATTTCTCCATGAATAAGCTCTACCGGGTCTTCTGCCTTTAGGATTCCAACTTCAGCCATTTTATAATATTCATCCACATTAATCAAGCGCTTCACTACTTCAGTTGCCATGATATTCAACAATTTACCTTATTAAAGTTAGCCAATTAAAAAGCTAAAAGCAATAGCTTAAATTTCCGGTCCGGATATTCTGCACACAAACAAGTTCACTCCCACCCCTACATAACGAAATCGGATTTAGTATCATGTCAAGTTTACGTGCTTGACGTAAAACACTATTGATTTTTCTTGTGATGAGAATTTTTGCAGACTTTTTGCTTTTTTTAATACGTTAAACCCTGCAAATACTCAATGGACCTGGGTACCTGCTTGTAATAAACCGGACTTTCGTCCTCTATATAGTAATGCTCAATACCGGCTGCTTTTGCCGCTTTCAGGATAGCGGGAAGGTCCAATTGCCCTGTACCTAAAACCACGTCATTTTCTTTAGGTGTTCCGCCAGACATGTTTCCGTCCACTCCTTTTTTAAGATCTTTCAGGTGCATTAACTTAAATCTATCAGGATATTTATTGATCAATGCGGCAGGATCTTCTCCGGGAAAGAAGGTCCAAAGGATATCTATTTCATAGCTTACATATTCAGGATCGGTTTCTTCCGTCATGTAATCGAATAAGGTCCCGTCTTCATAAGGATAGAATTCATAACCATGGTTATGGTAACAAAAGGTGAGGCCATGTTCCTCCTTTAGGATTTTTCCGGCCTTGTTGAAATCGGAAATGGCTTTTTTGGCATCTGCCAGGTCAAAAGGGGACTCATGGGGAATCCAGGCCACCCTTACAAATTTTGCACCCAGGGTTTTGGCATTTGCTGCCACCTCCTGGGTTTTATTGACCAAATCAGGATAACCCACGCCAAATGATGAGCAATACATGTCCCTTTCATCGAGCAGTTTTCGTATTTCTGCTGCCGTTGTCCCAAACAGGTTGGAGAATTCCATGTCCTTGATGCCCATGGCCTGTAGGGTATCCAGGGTGGCAGCCACGTCTTTGGAGAAGCTATCCCGGTAAGTATAGGAAACCATGCCGGGCATTTCTTCGAAAATGGGCCGGTTGCCCTGGGCCTGGAGCACATCCATGCTTATAAGCAGGAGAATTACAAAGGGGATTAATTTTTTCATTCTTTTAGGTCAATTTGGTTTAGGCTATCTGGTCTACAATTTAGTTGATTTATTCAAATATGGCCAAAAAAATCAAAAACTGATTTATATTTATCGCTAAGCCAAAAATTTGCTCAGGAAAAACCAGGGCCTCACTCATTTTAAATTTACCATACTATCGAATTAAATTTCGGTTGATTCATTGAGGTGCTTGGGAATATAGATTCCGAACCCCTTTCCGACAAGTCAATTTTTGGGGTATTCCCTACCTTCGTCCAAATCCCTAAAAACATATTCCAAATCCAAATGGAATCCAGAAATGCTTTTGGACACGATAACATCCCCTGATGTAAAAAGTCTCGATGGGATATATTTCCGGCTTCTTTCTGCTTCATTGTACTAATATAATGGAATTGGATATAATCCCCCAAGAGTCAGTGCATTACCGCTAATTTCCCTAAGAAAAAATACTAATCTTACAATGATTGAGAATATAAAAATCTATTTTTCAGGATCATTTTGATCCATGTGGAGGTAATCTTGTAAATCATCAACAAATACATGTCTGAAATCCCGGTTTTTTCTGGTATCTAAATAATTCTGGCACTCGTGTTTCACCATTTTAAAAAGGTAGCCTTCAAAATTCCGAAAATCCATCTGAGATTCTTTTTTGCGCAATAATTTGCGAAAAACCTCGACTACCACTTCTTCGGCCTGATCAAACCTGAGGACAAAAACAGGGCCAGCCTGATCAACCGTGTATGGTATTGACCAAAAATTTAAATCATTCAAACTGCTTTACATAATCCAGAAATATTTTGGCGGTAGCATCCAGGTTTTCAATGGAGCCTCCACCTTCCAGCACTTCGCACATTTCATAGACCAGGTAGCCCTGGTAGCCAATTTCTTTCAGGGCTCCGATAAAATTCTCATAATCAATAATCCCCTCTCCCATAGCCGTTGCCCGCATTACTGGTTTTTCAGACTTATAATTGGTCAGTGAATGTTCATATTGGTATCTGGGAAGCGGGATATAATCTGCTAAGATGGTATTCACCAAAAAGGGCTTCATCTTCTTTACCGAATTTCTGATTTCTTCTTTTGTGAGTCCTTCCAGGGTGGGCGACCATGCATCCCAACCCGACATGACGTTGGGCTGGTTAACCTCCTTGAGCAACCAATACATGGCGTCGTGGTGGATGGCAATATCGTGGTGGTTTTGGATGGCCAGTGTGACCCCATATTTTTGTGCTTCTTTGGCAGCAAGGGTGATACCTTCGACTACCGTGGCGTACTGTTTATCATAGGCAATTCCCGGGCGCTCGTAGCCCGTAAAAATACGAATCATGTTGGTTCCCAGATCACTGGCCAGTTCCGCCAATTGACCGATATAGGCTGCCTGTATCTCAGTATGAGGGATTCCGGGCTTGTCCATGCCTGCAGTAAAATCAGAGTACCCGGCAAGTCCGACAAGGGTTAAATCCAACTCAGCGATCCGGTTTTTGAGGCGCTCCCGGGCTTCTTTATCGTATTCCAAAATGGAAAGATGTGGGGCTTTTGCCATGAGCATCACCCCATCATATCCCAATTCGCTGGCTTTGACTAAAAATTCATCCACGGAAAGGACAGCCTGTCCCCGCCACAGACCGGAATAGCCAATGGAATGCAGGCAGGTTTTCACTTTAAAATCAGCCGGATTACCCGTTGGAACGGCCTGGCCAAAGGCACTGGATACGACGAACAACGCTATTAGGGTTCTAATTATATGTTTTTTCATTTTTAGGTTATTTTGGGAAAAGAAAACGGTTCTCGGTAAATTTTGGATAGGTACGTATTGGCTTCGGGATCGTTGGCAAATTGCTCCCTATCTCCCAGGAATCTCAGTTCCCGCCTGACACGGTAGGAAATATTGGCCAACAGAGGCAATGCGGAGGAATAAAACCCTTCCTGCATGGTGCATTGGAGCTGCCTATTGTCTCCGGACCGAATGGTCTCCAGGAAGTTGGAAAAAAGCGTGGCTTCCGGTCCTGAAGCCTGTTCCTTTGAACTGGCAAAAGGTCTGGTATCCCGGTGGTGAAATGCCCTCCAACTGTTACCCGCGATTTCCAGCCAGCCTTCCGAACCATAAAAGAGGTTTCCCACTTCCCTGCCATCACTCCCTTCGTGGTTGGTATACCTTCCGCGTGCTTCGTATTCGAGCAGGGTACCATCGGCATAATTGAACAGGGCCGTTTGTATATTCGGGGTTTCCTGCATGGAGGGGTCATGCCCATAGGTATTTACATCGCCATAAACCAGGGTACCGGGAGTACAATCTTCAGGCTTGCATGCATCCTGGTCGAAACCGTAAATTCCTCCCCTGGAATACACTGTCTCCGGATGTTCGTACTTTTGCAGCCCCCAGCGGGCGATGTCCAATTGGTGGGTACCGGTATTGCCCGAATCCCCATTGCCCGTATCCCAGAACCAGTGCCAGTTGTAATGACTCCGCTTTTCATTATAGGGACGGTAGGGTGCCGGACCCAACCATTGGTCGTAGTGGAAACCTGGCGGTGGATCACTGTCTTTTGCCGTACCGTATGAGTTGCGCAGCTTGTACGTAAGGGCGCGAGCCATGTACACCTTTCCTATTCCGCCTTCATGTAGGAATTGGATAGCATCCCGTACATTTGTATACGCACGATTGGTCAATCCAACTTGTACTGTCAACCCAGTCCTTTGGGAAGCTTCCACCATTTTCCTGCCTTCCCAAATCGTATGCGAGGCTGGTTTTTCCACATAAACGTGCTTTCCTGCCTGACAAGCCCAAACCGTGGCCAGGGCATGCCAGTGATTGGGTGTGGCCATGGAAACTGCATCAATTTCTTTGTTATCCAGTACCTTCCTAAGATCCCATTCCAGACCAGGCCGGGCACCAGTCTTGTCCTCTACGAGCTTTGCTTTGACATCAAATAATGCTTCATCGGCATCACAAAGTACCCTTAAAGCCACGTTGTGACTGTCTTTGAGACTGCAATAGTTGTCGAGATGAACGGTTCCCTGATTGCGGATACCTATCTGGGCCAGGTTGATGCGGTCATTGGAACCCATAATGGATGCATAACTTTTGGCACTGAATCCAAGACCGCTGAAGCTTATTCCTGCAGTACTTAATGCGGTTTTCTTTAAAAATTCTCTGCGTTTTGTCATGTGTTGGGGTTATTGTTGGTGTTTAACCGGGATAATAATCATTTATTTCAATTTTTTAAAATGAAAGTAATTATTTTTGGTTTCTCCTTAACTGAATTTTGAACTTAACGCTGTTGGCTTCAGATCGCATTCCTTTTCAATCGTTTTATGTAATAACTAAAAAAATTTTCTAAGGACAGGCAACCCCCTCTATGATTTTTCCCGTGATGTAGATATATGAACCTGCATGAATCCCCTAAACTGAAAAAAATCATCGCCCAATGCTGCCAGGGTCAATCCAAAGCACAATATGAACTATTCAAACATGCCTATCCTTATGCTATGGGTATTTGTGCTCGCTTTTCATCCGGTCCTGAAGAAGCCAAAGAAATTCTCAACGACGGTTTCCTGAAAGTTTTTACACAGATCAAGCGGTATTCACCTGATCTATCCTTTGCCGGCTGGTTAAGAAGAATCTTAATCAATACCGCTATAGATCATTATCGGAAAAATAAAAAACACAATAACCAGCATGTGGATATCGGGCTGGATGTAGAACGGCCGGATGCTGAAAGGAACTTATCCCAATTGCATACTGAAGATATCCTTAAGTTGGTACAATGCCTCCCCCCGGCTTACCGGATGGTATTCACCTTACATGTGGTAGAGGAATTCAGCCACAAGGAGATTGCTGAAAAACTTGGAATCTCTACTGGAACTTCAAAATCAAATCTCTCCAAGGCAAGGCTGAAACTTCAACAGGTACTAAACGATATTTCCACTTCAACACAACAGGTATATGGAAAAGAATAAAATGGATCGCCTGATCAAGGAAAAACTGGAAGCTTACCATCCTGAATTTTCGGAAGCTGCCTGGACGGATTTTTTGCCACATCTGAAGAAAATTCCCTGGTGGAAAACCTGGTGGATTGTTGTTCCGGTTTCTGGCTTATTTTTATTGGGAACTTTTCTTTACTTCCAATACCGCGGACTCAAAACCGAAACACAACATACCTACTCCATTCAGATAGAAGGGAAAGCCCCAAATATTAATTCATTGTCAGAGAGCACTGACAAATCGAATCAGCTTGTCCCTTATTCCAATGAATCTGAGGACTATAATGTCGGAAAGCATCAGGGTTATTCAGAGGATTTAAATAAAGAAATTAAAAAAGAAAATTCCGTAAACCCAGCCGGTAAAAAGAGCAATGCTGGAAAAAGAAAGAAAACAGCCGTCCTAAAAAGATATTCAGGGGATAAAAAGCAGGCTTCTGCAGAAAATAATACCGGATCAAAGCCGAGCTATTACAGTCAGAAAAACCCGCAAAGCTATTTTAGCCTGGATACCATGTCTGAGCAGGAACTGATCCGTCACTTGCTGACAATTGACGACAGCACCTCAACCATCCCCTCTGCCACCGTGAAGGGGACTGGAGACATGTATAAAACAAAAGAGCCATTACATTGGGACCTAACCCTGGGTCCGGCGATGCGCTGGCTTTACCCCGTTGATGGCTTCAGTACCACGCGGCTACCCTATTCGGAAGAATTATTTTCCTGGCGATTTCCCGGATTACATATGGCCTTGGTAATCAATCAAAAGTGGTCTGTTTCTGCCGGGGTAATGGGTAGCAATACCAATAATTACATTTCAGTTGGAGAAGGCTATCCCACAGAAAAACTGCTGCATTTCCCTGATTGGTCGATGGTAAACTATCCTGTGGACCATATCAGAATAGAAACCCGGCAGTTGCTAATGCCACTTTCACTTAGCTATCATCAAAATATCATCAATAATTTTGGCTTAAATTTCAGAGTGGGACTGATTGCCCATTATATTGGCGATCAAAAATTTGCTTACAATAAACCTATATTTGCCTCATCTTTGGGCTATTCAACATCCGTTTTCCAAAATACCTGGCAACTATCCTACCTTCAAAGTGGACTGGGTCTTAGCTATGAATTGAGTAGGCGGTTTTCCACCTATTTGGAAGGTGAATATTGGAAAGGCATTCAACCCATTGGTGGTGAACGGCACAAATATCATCTTATGGGCGTTTCAATTGGGGTTAATTATCATTTGTTTCCGAAAGAATAAAAATGGTTGCGCAGAAAATCCAATGCTTTCTTTTCATAGCATTTTTTTTTACTTTTAGCCTTAACTGTAAAATAACGATGGCCAAATCGCCATTATACAATCCATTTAATTTTGCCCAAAATGTCATATAATTTATTCAAGTCAGGACCTGCCAGCTTCAGCATGGCCTTCTTTTGCATGAGCATCCTGGTCATTTCATTATTCACCCTCAGTTGCCAAAAAGAAGTTCAGGAGGAGCCTTTTTCATTGGGTGAAAAATATTATGATGACAGTACCGGGCTGTATTTGCCTGAAGATTTAGAAGCCACCTTATGGGCGGAATCACCCCAGTTTTTTAACCCTACCAATATGGATGTGGATGCAAAAGGAAGGATATGGGTGACAGAGGCGCTCAATTACCGCTTGTTCCGGAATGATCCTGAAAAGTTTAAAAACCATGCATCTGGAGATCGGGTAATGATACTGGAGGACAAAGATGGAGACGGGGTGGCCGAAACTTCCAAGGTTTTCGTGCAAGACGAGGATCTAACGGCCCCATTGGGAATTTCTGTAATAGGCAATAAAGTCATTGTTTCCAGCGGGCCTTCCATTATCATTTATACGGATGAAAACGGAGACGATACCCCAGATAAAAAGGAGGTGTTTTTGACTGGTTTTGGGGGACTGGATCATGACCATGGATTACATGCCGTGGTGGCCGGACCCGATGGGAAATATTACTTCAATGCCGGCAATGCAGGACCACATATTGTCACCGATAAAAGCGGCTGGACCCTGCGATCAGGAAGTTTATACAATGGGGGTTCGCCGCATATGAAAGATAACGCACCGGGCATGGTCAGCGACGATGGGAAAATGTGGGTTGGCGGCATTGCTCTGCGGGTCAATCCGGACGGCACCGGCATGAAAGTGCTGGGCCATAATTTTAGAAATTCCTACGAGCTGGCACTGGATTCCTATGGGAATATGTGGCAAAATGACAACGACGACGATGGGAACAAAGGCGTCCGTGTTTCCTGGCTGATGGAAGGCGGCAATATGGGCTATTTCAATACCGATGGATCCAGGAAATGGCAGGCCGATCGCCGTCCCGGTCAAGCTACCGTAACCGCCCACTGGCACCAGGATGATCCCGGAGTAATTCCGCTCGGGGACAGCACAGGTGCCGGTTCGCCTACCGGTGTAGCTTTCTACGAGAGTGATTTGATGGGGGAAAAATACCGTGGCACCTTACTGGCAGGGGAAGCGGGCAGAAATGTAATTTTGGCTTACAAACCCGAAACCAAGGGTGCCGGATTTGTTTTGAAACGCCACAACCTGATCACTTCCCTGAAGGAGGAGGAAGTAGAGGAAGCCAAAAGCCGCGCAACGGATGAAGATAAATCCAAATGGTTCCGTCCCAGCGATGTGCTTGTAGGAACTGATGGGGCCATCTATGTGGCTGATTGGTATGACGGTATGGTTGGAGGCCATAGGATGATTGACAGTGTGGGTTATGGCCGCATATACCGCATCACACCTAAGGGTAAAAACCTCCCAAAACCTGAAATCGACCTCTCCACTACAAGTGGGCAAATAGCTGCTTTATTGAACCCGGCTGTCAATGTTCGGAATGCGGGCTTTGCCTTGCTGGCAGCACAAGGCAGCCAGGCCATTGAAGAGGTCAGGGCTGTTTTGGAAGATGAAAACCCTTACCACCAGGCAAGGGCCATCTGGCTTTTGGCCCAAATGGGCGATGAAGGGGTTTTGGAAGTAGAAAAACAGCTGGAAGCCGGAAATCCGGACCTGCGCCTGACTGCTTTCAGGGCTTTGCGTCAGGTTAAATCAGATATCATTACCTATGCAAGGGAATTAAGTGCAGATCCCTCTCCTAAAGTCAGACGTGAGGTAGCAGTGGCCCTGAGGGATATGCCTCTCGAAGCGGTAGAAGAAACCTTGATTCAATTGGCATCTCAACACGAAGGTGCAGACCGCTATTATGTTGAAGCCCTGGGATTGGCTATGGACGGAAAAGAAGAAGAAATTTATCCTGCCCTGCACCAGAAACTTGGATCTGATCCGGTTAATTGGCAACCGGGATATGCGGATTTGATGTGGCGCCTGCATCCCATCCAGGCCATCTCCGGATTGAAAGAAAGGGCCATGGCAAATCAACTAACGGCTGCCCAGCAACAAAAAGCAGTTACCGCCCTGGGTTTTATCAATGAACAGGAAGCGGTAAATGCCATGCAGGAAATTGCGGCATCAGAAATTGCCGGTGTAAAGGACCAGGCTTTGTGGTGGCTGAGGTACAGGAGAAACAATGACTGGAATGGTTTTGATATGGAAATTCCGGAATTGAAGGCCAACCTCAGTTCGGAAATTCAGAAGGAGATGCTGGATTTGAAATCCACAATTGAAAGTAGCAATGCCCCAACAGCCGAAAAAGTTCAGGCAGCCAAAGCCATGGCCAGGGATAAAACCGGAGGACTGATGCTCCTCGGACTGGCAGAAAAAGAAGCATTATCCCCTGAATTGAAAGCAGCCGTCAGCGAGGTGATTTTCGACAACCCGGAACAGGCCATTCAGGTGCTGGCCGGAGATTATTTTGACCATCCCTCCCCTGAAACAGCTTTCTCCCTTGCCAACATCACGGCATTGGACGGTGACCCTGTAAAAGGGAAACAAGTATACCAGGGCAAATGTGCCACCTGCCACCAAATAGGGAATGAAGGCAGGAATATCGGACCAAACCTGAGCATGATTGGGGCCAAACTGGATCAGGAAGGCTTATTGGATGCGATCACCAATCCAAGTGCCGGGGTAGCCTTTGGTTATGAAATGTGGCTCATCACTTTAAAAGATGGGACGGTGGCTGCCGGATTCCTGCAGGCGGATGGGCCGATAGTGGTACTGGAAGGCATGCAAAATGAGGCTTATAACATTTCCTCAGAAGACATTGCATCCCGGAAAAGGTTCAATACCAGCATCATGCCTGATCCTGCACAACTGGACATGAATGAAGAAGATTTGGCACATCTCACGGCTTATTTAAGCGGGTTACGTTCGGAATAGGATTGACCTTCGACAGGCTGCCTTCGACGGGCTCAGGCACAACAGGCACCGGATTGCCCTTACCATTTGTTTCGGTTTTAGGTGAAAGTACCTGGCTCCACTGTTAATCAAACTTTAAGTACCCGGAAAATTTCATTTTAGAAGATGCAGCCGCTCTCTTATTTCCGAATTGAAAAATCCATTTAGATGCCCTTTAATCTTGTCTTTTATACCGGACCATGCTACCTTTTCCGTTTTCTTAACCTAAACCCAATTACTCTTGAGAATTGTACAATTTAAAAATAAAGATTCCGCTTCACAGGTAGGGATGGTGGAAAAAGACCATCTCCGTATAGTAAAAGGAATATCCAGCACCTATGCCCTGACCCAAGAAGTATTTGAGACAGGAAAATCCATTTCAGATCTGGTAGAAGAACATTTGAGCAGGGAAACCCAAGCCTATGAACCCCTTATTGTCAATAACCTGATCCAATTACCTCTAGCACACCCTGACCCTTACCGGTCGTGGATTACAGGGACTGGCCTGACCCATCTGGGATCGGCTGCTTCCCGGGACAAAATGCACCAAAAACTTGAAAGCAGTAAGCCTGACGAGTTGACGGATTCCATGAAGATGTTTCAGATGGGACTGGAGGGTGGAAAAATGCATGGTAAAGATCCTGGAGTTCAGCCCGAGTGGTTTTACAAAGGCAACGGACTTTGTGTGGTACCTTCGGGACATCCCCTGATTTCCCCTCCCTTTGCCCTGGATGGAGGAGAGGAACCCGAACTGGCTGGGCTGTATGTTATTGACCCTGATGGCAAACCGTTTCGGATTGGTTTTGCCCTGGGCAATGAATTTTCGGACCATAAAATGGAGAAAATCAATTACCTCTACCTGGCCCATTCCAAACTCAGGCCCAGTGCTTACGGGCCGGAACTGCTTGTCAGCGATCTGCCAGATCACTTACAGGGGCTCAGTTCCATCAAAAGAGGCGACAAAGTCGTTTGGCAAAAAGAATTTCTTACCGGCAATGCCAATATGAGTCATAATATCGCCAACCTGGAACACCACCATTTCAAATATGAGCTTTTCCGGCAACCCGGGGATGTACATGTGCATTATTTTGGCACTGCAGTAGCCAGTTTTGCCGACGGGATTGAAGTGCAGGATGGAGACCGGTTTGAAATAACCATTCCGGAAATGGGAAAGCCTTTGGTAAATCCATTGAAGCAGCTGTAGGTAATAATTGGTCCGAAGGTGGAAAGAGATTACTCTTCGACAAGCCCAGGGACCACAGGTACTGCAGGCACCAGATTGATGGAGATTGGCCTTCGACAGGCCCAGGCCCCTTAGGCGCTGAGTTGTCGGAGAATTAGGATTGAAGGGTTTAAACGAAAGGATTAGCCTACAATTTATAACTCCCAAAGAGGGAGTGATCCACTGGCTTAAAGAGCAATTGCGAAAACATGTACAGACCACTTTTCCACACTTTAAAATCATGACCACCGGGTTCGATGTAATAAAAATGAGGAATATTATGTTGGTCAAGGTACTCATGGGTGCGCTCACTGAATCGCAAAAGCCGGTCTTCATCTCCGCAGGAAAGCCACAAAACTTTTATTAAATCCCCAACTGCTTCAGGATCGGGAATCAATTCATCAGGCGCTTTGGTATTCGGGGCGGCGGAAAAACTACCTACCCAGGCAAAGGTATCGAGGTTCCCCAGACCAAAATTCAGAGATTGCCCTCCGCCCATGGACAGACCGGCTAAAGCCCTGCTTTCTCTATCCTTTATCACCTGGTAATTGGTTTCAATAAAAGGAATAAGGTCATTCAAAAGGTCTTTCTCAAAGGTGGCGAAAGCGGCCACTTTTTCGGGCTCCATCACATTTCCTCCGGCACGGTCATCTTTCATGGCCCGGCCATTGGGAAGGACTACGATCATGGGCTCAAGCTTTCCATCAGCATAAAGGTTATCCAGAATAACCTGGGGAGTCCCGCCTCTCAACCACTCTTCCTCATCCCCTCCTATCCCATGCAATAAGTACAATACAGGGTAATTTTCATTTTCCGAATAGGACGGGGGCAAATAAACAAACGCCCTGCGTAGGGTATCCACCGTTTGAGAGGGATAAGTTATCGTATCTATTTTCCCTTTGGGAATTCCAGTTCTTTCTTGATCAAAATTGGCAGCGGGCTGCTTTTCGAACTCTTGCGCATAGATGCCGCTACACAAAAGCAGGCTGAATAGGCAAACAAACAGGTTCTTCATTTAATTTGGTTTAATTTTTAAGTGCTTATGGCTTTCTATTTCTATTCCATAGTTGGATTTCTCAGGCTAGGTGAATCGGCCGTAGGGAAATCAGGGGGAATCGGAAAATCCACTTTGCCTGTGGCCAGCCATTCGGTGACCCGGACCACAGTGGTTTGGTAACCCGCACAGCGGTAAGCTGGAGGAAAGATCTCCCCTTCCCAAAGGTGCCCCAGTGATGAATTATAAACCCTGCCTTTCCCGTACTCAACCACCCATTCAACTGGCCAGTTTTGTTGGGTACTTGTGCTATCATTAGCATAAGACAACACCTCAATATTTTTCGCATCACCTCGTGGAAAGTAGTAAACTTCGGTATTCACCGTCTGCCAGGCATCCGGATAATCCTGATTGATCGGGTGTCGGTTTAAAATTTGGATAAGGGCATTAAAGCGCTCACCATGCCCGGTGCCTCTTCCCTCACCCGGTGGGTATCGTTTTATATTTCCCTGTGAGTCAATTTCCAATGCCCTACCCACCGATTGGGATCTCCAACCCAACCCTATCATTTCATTGTAAGCTTCCCAATGGGAAAATGCGTTGTTGGCCGAATGAAGGATATATAATCCACCTCCCTTGGCCACGTATTTTTCCAATGCCCTTTCGGCTTCTTTGGGCCACCTTAAACTGGAATTATGGATATTATTGGTGTTTTGAATGACCACAGCATATCGGTCAAATGTTGGAAGCCAGGATTGCCTTGCCATGCTGTCCTCAGGAACTGTGCTTATATCAACTTTAAACAATCCGCTTTCTTCCAAAATCCATTTTGTAACCGCGGAAGTTTGTTTCCAATCGTGGTTGCTGAACCCATCCACAATTAAAACAGGGATGTTATCTGATGACTGTGCCTGGCCATCGGGCTTAAGGAAGAAAAATAAATTCAGAAAAAATACCAACCGAACCAAATAAACCCAAATTGATCGTTTACCAAAAATACGAAAGAAGGAAATGATTTGGCACATAAGACTTGGGTTAATTGGGCAGAAATTCAAAATTAAAATCCAAGTTAAATTAAATGACATCTTAAATCCAATAAATGGCAAAATAAAAACAGGATTGATCTGGGCTGATTGTGAAATAGATTGAAAGAGATTGATGGGATTGGACTTGGGCGAGCTACGGCAAGGGCTAGATGTTATAATAGCTTTCATTAAGTAGCCAAATCTCTAATATACCAGCTGCTATTCACTTTGCTCCACATTTTGTTTTCGAAAGTAGTCGTTATTATCATATCGGGATTCCGCTGCCCATTTTACATTGATTTACGGCAGATACTGCTCCAACTCCGGTTTGACCAATATATATTTTTCCTCAGCGGCAACATTATACCACTCTTTTGGATCTGCTGCCAGGTCATACAATTCTTCAGAACCATCCTCATAGCGGATGTAACGGTAATCCTGGCTGACAACCGCCTGGCTGTTCCGGGCCCATGTAGTGATGGCAGGGGTTGCCAGTTGCTGTCAGGGGTCTTCAACTGAGGATGAATACTTTGATCTTAGAAAGGAAATAGGAATAGAAAGTTCAGTTTTAATTTCATATTTTTGATTAAGGATAAATTTAAGCATATGAAAGCGATAGAGACTACCGGACAAATTAATCAAGAAGGGGCGATACTTCTGGACCAGCCCTTGGTTGTGAGAGGGAAAAAAGTTAAAATTATTATTTTAATGGAGGAAGATGAAAAGGAAGAGAAGGAATGGCTATCTACGATGTCAACCAATCCTGCCTTTGATTTTCTCAAGGATGAGCAAGAAGATATTTATTCTATAACCGATGGAAAACCTCTAAATGATTAAACATAAAATTGTATTAGTGCCTTTTCCTTTTGATGATTTTAGTGCAACAAAGGTCAGACCTGCTGTATGCCTGACCAACACAATTGGAGAATACCACCATGTTATAATAGCTTTCATAAGTAGCAAAACCCCTAATATTCCAGCCGTTTCTGATATTGTAATCAGAGAAAATAGTGATGATTTTTCTATTACCGGTTTAGCTGTTAATTCCGTTGTCAGACTACATCGTCTGGTAACGATTCCTAAAAACCTTATCAAAAGGCAACTGGGAGAACTTTCAGCCACTCAACAACAT
Source organism: Cyclobacterium plantarum (assembly GCF_011290685.1). Lineage (GTDB taxonomy): Bacteria > Bacteroidota > Bacteroidia > Cytophagales > Cyclobacteriaceae > Cyclobacterium > Cyclobacterium plantarum. The sequence goes on along the minus strand of NZ_JAANYN010000015.1, from coordinate 26,601 downwards.
GCTGTCAATAAAAAGCTTAAATTGATGTTCGAATTACAATAATTAAAACGGCTTGAAACGCTTTTTAATCGTGGACTATCAATAAATCAAAAACTCAGAACCCCAGAATTATGGTCTGAGGACGATAGAAATGAAGGAAAATTCATTTGGGGTTTGAATTGAATTCATTTCTGAAAACACTAAATCCCCTACTCACTTTGCTCCGCTTTTTGTTTTCGAAAATAGTCATTGTTGTCATAGCGGGATGCCGCTGCCCATTTTTCGTTTATTTTGGGTAGATACTGTGACAACTCCGATTTTATGGATGAATATTTTTCTTCTCCAGCCACATTGTACCACTCGTTCGGATCCTCATTCAAGTCATACAATTCCTCGGAACCATCCTCATAGCGGATGTAGCGATAATCCTGGCTGACAACCGCATGGTTATTCCGGGCCCATGTGGTGATGGCAGGGGTTGCCCATTTACTTTTGGGGTCTTTTAAGAGTGGATAGATGCTTTTGGCTTCCATATGTTGGGGTTTGGGGAGCTTGGCCAGGTCCGTAAGCGTCGGATAAATGGAGAATAACTCCACCGGTGCATCTACACGCTGGTTTTTTGGGATTCCGGGACCCGCAAAGATCAGGGGGGAGATGGTGGCCCTGTTCCAGAGTGCAACTTTGGCAAAGGTGCCCTTTTCTCCCAGCCGGTAGCCATGATCAGACCAGAGTACCACAATGGTGTTTTCCGCATGGGGACTTTCTTCCAGGGCATTCAACAACTCCCCAATATAGTGGTCAACAAAAGATACACAGGCAAGGTAGGCATGAAGTATATTTTTCCATTGCCCGTTTTTTTTGGCCCATTCCGTCGTAGGCATCATGGGTAAATCATCAATTTTCAAGGCTATCTGTGGCAGGTCATCCCTGTCATTTTTAAGGTATGCCGGGTAATGGATCTTTGTTGTGTCATAAAGATCGAACCATTTTTGAGGTACATGCCATGGCACATGAGGACGAAGGAAACCCACGGATAGGAAAAAGGGTTGATCATATTCTTTTTGAATCCTTTCAATGGCCCATTGGGCCGATCGATAATCCGGCATCTGATCGTCCCTTTCGGGGAAAGCCCCCCAGTCCGTGGAGGTGCCATTTTTATCCCAATGGAAGCTTTGTGCCGGCTTGGGACCAAAACCGCTCTCCCTCCCGCCGCTTTCATCCAATAAGCCGTCGGGCGCATGGTTATGAAAAATTTTTCCAACACCCATGGTATGGTACCCAGCATCCTTGAAATATTGGTGTAGCAAGGTGATTTTTTGGGTGGCCTCGTTCGTCTCCTTGATTTGGTTGTCCCCGATAAACCCATAAATACCGGTGGTGGAAGGCCTAAGCCCAGTCATGATGGCCGTTCTGGACGGACTGCACATGGGAGCCTGGCATTGGGCGTTGGCAAACAAAACACCCCGGGAAATCAGGCGGTCTAGGTGGGGGGTAATGGCATCCGGATGGCCCATACCGCCGATAAAATCGTTGAGATCGTCGACGGAGATCATCAGGATATTGGGTGGTGAAGCTTGCCGGGCCTGTAACCAACCCATATTTAAAGCAAGTAGGAAAATTAAACAGGAAAAAACAGGGTTGGCTTTTTTCATTACAGGCAAAATTCAGATCAATTCCATATGGTAAAGCACCAAAAATAAGAGCAACAGGTTTAGTACTGTCCTTAAAATAGTAAATAACCAGTTCCTACGCATATTTTTTTCTTCCTCGTCATTCAGGACCTGGTAAAAAAGTATGCCTATCAGAGTAAAATTAATAGTCAAAATAAGTAATGACAGGTACCCCACCCAATGGGGCCAGTTCAAATATACCATCATACCATTGAGTACGTAGGCAGTCATGGTCAGGACACTCGTATTGCTATGCAGTTCCCTGGGATGAAAAAAGGATATTGGATGGGCTTCCATGACATTAATTTGGATAAAAAATTAGGGATTATCAAGGCAGGAGCCATAAATTTGAGCTAAGCCACAAAAATAAGCTCAAGGCCAAACACTCTGCCATTCTCAAGAAGTTCCTGGCAAACATTAAAGTATTTGGGATTTCCTTTCAGGTATTCAATCCAGATGGAAGTATCGAACACAACACCTCTCATTCGCGATTCAAGTCCCGTATTTCCTTCGCAGCGTACCTAAACGCCAATGGTTCATTCAAAACCGTGGCTCCCAATTGCTTGATTTTTTGGGTTCTGATGTAAGCAATTAAAGCGATTTTTACCGTTTCTGTGATTGTACCTGCCTTGGATAATTCCATGTCTTCCGCTATCAACTCGTCAGGAATAATGGCTGTAACTTTCATAATAATAACTTTTTACGAAAATACGATAAAGTATCGTATTACTACCTATTGTTAAAAGGCAAATTCTAAACAATCTAGACCCACAGGATTTTACTTGAATAGGTGGAGCTTTACGCGATTTAACTCTAACAATAGAAAAAGACAACGGTCTCCCTTAGGCACCAGGGATCCCTTTAATGATCAGGACTGCTGCCCTGCTTCTCCAGAAACTGTAGTACCTGACGCTCCACAAAACTGTTTTCATGGGGTATCATTCCGCCAAGTGCTTCATTTAAATTGGCCGAATTAATCCCATGCTCTGAATATAATTTCAGCAACTTTACCAGCTGCGGACCATTCATCTGCTTTAGGTTCGGCAGTGATTGTTCAACCACTGCTGGCCTTAAATGAGGTGCTTCAGCCAATTTATTAAAAATCAGGTTTTCTATTCCAGCGTCTACCTTTCCAATGAGTTGGAAGAGACTGGTTTGTAATTTCTCCGATTCCAATTGACTGCTGGTAAGTGTATTCAGCAAGAGGTAGGACTGGAAATATTCATCCTCAAGTAAAATTTTAATTAATCCATCTAGCACCAAATCATTCAATTCCGGGAGTAAGGCAAGCCGTTCCAATGCCCAGGTTCTGTCAGTCTGATCGGTACTTTGCAGGATCTTTGTAAACAAATGCGGATCAAGGCTGCTTTCTGTCAGACCTATAACCTGCTGTTGAACCGGGCCATGGACGACATGGTATAATTTATGGGTAGTGTAGGCAGCTCCGGGCACCACATATTCCAGCACATCCTTTGCCGTAGCTCCTGATACCCCATCTACTGAATGGCTTGCCGTGTCCGTATGGTTGATTAAATCCTCAAAGGCATAATCTCCCAATGGCAGAAAGGGATCTGCAAGCAGTTGATGCAATTTTTCGTATTCTATTGCTGAAAAAGGATCATGGTCATATTTGCTCAGGAACTCGCCATCATACAGCTCAAAACCCAGGTACCTGCCGGTAATGTTCCAGTACACCCTTATTTTTAAGGGACGACACTTGTTGTCAAAGCATACGCCGGTGTGCAAATCCATAAAATAATTCAGTGGAACTCCTACAGTTCCGTCTTTCTGAAGCATTTCCTGTCGGTACAGAGAATCGTTGATAGGTACGGTGACCAGGCTGGAAGAATCCGCTATGGTTATGGTAGCAGGTTGAAAATACCTGATATCCTCCTCTTTTCCCAAGAAAAACAGGACCAATGAAAGCCCGATCAAAAATCCCTTTACCCAATGGATCATGTAGCTCTGCTTTGTAGGTTTTGTTTAAGCTTCCGGCACAATACCTCCATGCACCTTTAGCATATTTTTCAACTCATCAAGGGGGACCTTGGCCGGGGTAACCTTGTGTTTGATGGCCAAAACGGCCGCTGCTGCCGCTGCCTGTCCCATGCCCATACAGGATGCCTGAACCCTCAATGCTGAATTGGCCAGGCGATCACTACTCAGACAACGTCCTGCGACCAAAAAATTCTGGCTGTTCTTGGGTATCAATGCCCGGAGTGGAATGGTGGCCACAATGTCCTCTTTGAGAAATTCCTGATAAATGGATTCCCCATCTCTATGCAAATCAATGGGATAAAAGGAATAAGACAAGGAATCGGGAAACACTTTTCCTGAAACATAGTCCTCATGAGTGACCTTATAAAGTCCGTCGATCCGGTAGGTTTCCCGAACGGCTGTTTCAGTCTGCGCATCCATTAATTTTAATTTTTCACATCCCGGAAATGTTCTCAATTTCCTTATCAGGTTTAATAGGGAAGCCCGGCCCTCCATGTTCGCTTGGGTATGTAATGCTGCAGTTGACGAGTCGGCCCCATGCACATAGACATAATTATAGGGCACAGTAGGAGGAAAATTATTCACTGAGGATTCCACCTTCACCTCATCGTTGATGAGCATATTTTGTCTAAGTCTACCATGGTATTCCTTCGGTATTTTGGAAAGGTCCAGCGAATCGAAATCGTACCCCCCAATCCGAAAGATAAAGGACCCTGGTTGTGTATCTTTCTCTCTCAATAGGTCAAATCCAGCAATTGAGGCGGCGGCGGCATTACCGGAACAATCGATGATCTGATCACAAATGATTTCATTGGCAACTCCTTTTCCGACTGTTTTAACCGTCCATTTTCCATTGGTGAAATTAATGGTTGTAGGCGCTTCATAAAAGTGAATATCCACTCCAGCTTCCGTGCACTTTTCCTCTGCCAGCAGGGCATATAGGGCTTTATTTACCGTTACCTGATGCCTCCAATGACGAATGGTATCATTGTTGGGAATGATGGAGAAATTGGGCAGGATATCATCGTTTAGTTTTACCGCTTCCATCACCAGCTCCCATCCAATTCCCCCGATAATCTGCTTTCCCCAGGCATGAAATATCCCGGGGAAGGATACCCCTCCGGTGGTAGTGGTCCCTCCCAATTGGCTGCCGCTTTCAATCAGGGTGGTTTTGGCTCCTGCTCTTCCGGCTTGTATGGCTGCCACAACTCCTGCAGTCCCCCCTCCGACAATCAAAATATCGGTTTCAATTTTTTGCTTTTTGATGGTATAGGGTGCTGCCAGTACATCCCCTTTGGAAAGTTGTGGAGCGGTCAGTCCTACTGATATCGCTCCCATCCTGGCAATCATTTCTCTTCTTTTCATCTTTTATTGGGTTAGTATAAAGGCCTGCCAGGTTTTGAAAACCTGGCAGGTTTGCTATAATAATCAATAGCCGGGGTTTTGGTCTGTTGCCGGATCAATGGCACCATTGAAATTGGTTTCCTGCAAAGGAATGGGCCAAAGGTAATGTGCCTCCGCAATTTCCAATCCCTTGTTTTTAAGGATCATTTCCTGGGCTCTACCGGTTCTCTTCAAATCCAACCACCTTTTCCCTTCAAATTGGAATTCATAGGCCCTTTCCTGCAAAACAGCATCCAGGAAAGCTTCAACTTCATTCTGGTTAAACTGGTAGTCTACCGGAGAAGGACTTTGGGTGGAAAATCCATAAGCTCTCCTTTTGACTTGATTCAAGGCATCAATTGCATCTTGTCCTACAGTACCTGCTGACCTGGCTTCTGCTTCTGCAAAGATCAACAACACTTCGGCATACCTGTAAATCGGCAAGTCATTACCGGCACCTAACCGGTCTACCGCATTGGGGTCCACATACTTACTACTGACTAATGTAGTTGGTCCTAATCCAAAGTCAATCTGATCCCAGAGTTCCTTTCTGATATCACCGTCTTCCCATTCTGCATAGAATGGGTTCGTGGCATCACTGTAATGGGCATATGCTCCCCCGAAATTAAAATAACCCGTACTGGGATGGTTAAGCACAAAAAGCATCCAATTCCCTTGCCCCAATTCCCTGGCATATTTAAAGTAAAATATTTCCTCGGAACTTGTCATTAGTTCCGGACCAAAAATATTTAACTGAATATCTTCTTTGTTTGTTATGGGAACCAGGGAATACTTGTTTGACTGGATAACTTCCAATGCCTTGTTTCTGGCATCCTCATACCTTTCCAGAAAAAGATATACATCCGCTAAAAGTGTTTTAGCTGCATAAACGGTAGGTCTTCCCAGGTCTTTGGGATTTTCCGGAAGATGACTTTCGGCATCCAGCAAATCCGCCAAAATCAACTCATACACTTCCTGTTCAGAACTTCTCGGCAAATCTATTTCCAACATGGTTTCTTCGGTTCGAAGAGGAACTCCGGCCCAATTGCGCACCAGGTCAAAATAACTTAGGGCTCTCAGGAATTTTGCTTCGGCAACATACAGATCAATATTTTCCTGACTAATATTGTCGCCCTCAGGAGCATTGGCAATTACGAGATTTGCGTTTCTGATGGCCTGATAAAACGAATCCCATCTAGATCCTGCCGTATTGATATTTGTAGGGTTTAGGCCGGCAAAATCATTGTATTGAGCCCTACTGCCCCTTCCGTATCCCCAATCTGTATGAGCGTCCAAAATGGCGATTTGCTCCGCTCTGGTACTTCTTAAGGGTGAATAAATGGCATTTACAGCCGTTTCCACCTCTTCAGCAGTATTGTAAAACACCTCAACTGCCACAGTCTTAGGCTCCTCAATTAGCAATTCTTCGCAGGCCAACAGTCCCCCAAAGGAAAGAATCAAGCCAAATTTCACTAAATATGTATGGTAAGATTTCATGATTTCAAATATTTTTTTTCAAAATAAGGTCTAATTGGTATCAAAACCCCAGTCTAACTCCAGTGGTAAATGATTTTGGAATTGGGTAACTGTAATGATCTATTCCTTGCTGGGTACCTGCTCCCCTGGAATTCACTTCGGGGTCCCACCAGGAATAATTGGTCAGGGTAATGAAGTTTTGGGCACTTATATAAATCTGAGCGCGTTTAAAGGTATTGCTTCCAAAATTACCCAATGGCAAACTATACGCTAACTCAATATTTCTAAACCTTAAAAAAGAACCATCTTCCACAAACCTGTCAGATACCCTGGCAGCAGTATTTCTACTAATCCTTGGGTACTTGGCATTTGGGTTTTCGGGGCTCCAGTGATCATAAAAAACTTCTCTTGGCATATTTAATCCCTGGCCAAAATCAAGCGTACTTGGAATGGAACTAACATTGAATATATCATTTCCATGTGTTCCCTGGATGAAAAAACGAAATTCAAAATTATTATAAGTCATGCTTGAATTCAACCCATATATGAATCGAGGGTTGGGGTCACCAATATAGGTTTTATCATTATCGTTAATATTACCATCATTATTTAAATCAACGAATTTGATTTGACCATTCTCATTGTAACCATCTTCTACGTATCCATAAAATTGCCCAATTGGTCTGCCTTCCCTTAAAATGGTCAAGTTATCGCCCACCACCAGTACATTCACAAATGCTCCTAAAATATCTTCTCCATTGTGTAAACTGATGACCCTATTTCTGTTGAAAGCAATATTACCATAAAGGTCCCACTTAAACTGACCTGTCAGGACCTTGGCATCTACACCAAACTCTACGCCTTTATTCTGCACCTGGCCAACATTCTGCACGGTAGTAGTAAAACCCATAGAGCTTGGTAATCGAACTGTATTCAACAAATCTCTTGTGTTTTTGATGTAATAATCCGCATTAAAAATGATTCTATCGTCCAACAAACCCACATCCAAACCGATATCCAATTGCTCTGTAGTTTCCCATTTCAAGTCACCGGGAAGCACCGTACTTGGGGCGAAGGTATTGTAAAGCTGGTTGCCAAATATGGTTCGGCCAGGACTCAACTGATTGAGCGTTGCATAGGGACTGATTGCCTGGCTACCTGTCATCCCCCAGCTTGCTCTAAGCTTCAGGTCAGATAGGACGGAGGAGGTGGAGATGAAATCTTCTTCCGAAATTCTCCACGCCACAGCTCCTGAAGGGAAGTAACCCCATTTATTCCCTGGACTATACCTGGAAGAACCATCCGATCTGAAGCTCACAGTGAAAAGGTATTTATTATCATAGGTGTAATTAACTCTCCCCAAATAGGAAAGCAATGCCGAATAGGAGTACCCACTACCTGGAATTCCAGGTGTTTCTGCAGATCCGAGACTGTAGGTCTCAAATGCATCACTTAAAAAACCAACACCACTCGCACCCAAAGAAGTATTTAGAAAGTCTTGGAAGGTAAATCCAATCACTGAATTTATCTGGTGCCTATCAGCAATTGTCTTGTTGTAACTTAGGGTATTTTCACTCAATAGGCTTCTAAACTGCCCAGTATTTACGCTTGCCCTCCCCGGAGAATTGAAAAAATTTCTGGTTGTGTAGCTATCTTCTCTATCATCCCTATTTTCAATACCTCCTGATATCCTTAAGGTCAGTTCCTTTGTAGGCTGGTATACAAAGGCCAGATTAGATAAAACTACATTGGCCTTGATTTCATTGTGCTGTTCATTAATGAAATTTAAAGGGTTAATGATATCAGGAGCTACAAAAGGAAACTCATTTGCCAATACATTATAAGAACCATCCTCGTTATAGGGTTGGGATATTGGTGCCGCCATTATGGAAGAACCGATCATAGAAGTACCTCGATGTCCTCCACCACTATCTCTCCTTTCCGTTTTCAAGTGGGTTAGGGTGTTGTTAAAATCGATTTTGATCTTTTCACTAATTTTATGTGTTATGTTGGTCCGAATGGAGTATCGGTTATAATCGCTTCCTTTGATTATCCCTTCCTGTCCAAAGTAGCTCCCTGAAATAGCATATTGCGTTTTACTATTCCCTCCACTTATATTTAATGATGTATTGAGGATAGGAGCGTTTTGAAACACCAAATCTTGCCAATCATATCCTTCTCCGAAATCAGCCAGCTCCTCCTGTGTGAAATAGGGTGGGATGTTATCATTGGATGCCTGCATATTTTGTAGCTCCGCATATTCACGGCCATTCATAAGATTCAGCCTTTTGCGCAGTGATTGGATGCTGTAGCTTGATTCAAAATCTACCTTGGTTGTACCTTCTTTACCTCCTTTAGTGGTTATTAAAACAACTCCATTGGCACCTCTGGAACCATATATGGCAGTAGCCGAGGCATCTTTAAGTACCTCAATACTTTCAATATCAAAATTATTCAAATTTGTAGGGTTTCCAGAAAATGGAAAGCCATCAATAACATATAAAGGCTCATTTCCTCCCTGAATGGAATTGGTACCTCTAATACGAACACTAATTCCACCTCCCGGAGCTCCGGTATTCTGGATCACCTGAACCCCAGCAGCCCTTCCGGAAAGGGCTTGCATCACATTGGAAGTTGGAAAAGCATTGATTTCTTCTGATTTCACCTGAGAAACGGCTCCGGTCAAATCACTCTTTTTTACCGTACCATAGCCTACTACTACCACCTCTTCAAGGGCGGATTCGTCCAGCTCCATCTGAATATCAATGCGGGATTGATTGGTAACTGTTATCCTTTTGGTCTGGTATCCAATAAAAGACACTACCAAAACAACTCCTTCATCGACCTCTATAGAGAAATTACCATCTATGTCCGAAACTGTGCCTATCGAGGTGTTTTCCACTGTAATCGTAGCACCCGGAAGGGGATTACCATTTTCATCTACCACTGATCCCGTCACGGTAATATCGTCCTGTGACTTTGGTATTTCCTCTGCTCTCTCTACCATTGTCACATTGAGGTTGTTGTTTACCTGCTTAAACCTCAATGCCGATTGGGAAGAAATTCTCTGTAGAAATTCATATAAAGAAATTTTCTGCGCTTCCATGGTAAATGAAGCCTTATTGCTTAGGATGGACTTGTCATATACCAACTTAAAGCCTGATTTTCTTTCTATTACATATAATACTTCCCGGATATTGGCATTTACCAGTTCAATATCGATAGGTTCATCCAACTGATACTGTGTCCTGGAAAAGGTAAATTCACCAACGGATGCAAGATTAACCTGAGAGAATCCAACGCTCGTCAAGAGGAGGAGCGTGATCATACCAAATAAGGGTTTCCCTATTTTGGTGCGTAGGAACTGTAAGAATTTTTCCATAATTATGGGTTTAAAGATATTAATAGATTGTTAATTGAAGCAATTCACTGAATTCCGGACGGTCCAGTAGGAGAAACAGGTTTACAATTTTATATTTTGATGATTTGACCTTCCAATTGATATTTTCCTCATGCTAATTAACTTTTAGGATTACGTTTTTACCTTGTATTTTGTAGTCGATATCATAGACAAACTTCAATCCGATCAGGATATCATCTAATTTCTGGTCCTGATAGCGGCCGTTTACTTTCCATTTCTGCTTTGTGTTTCCATATACCTGGAAATCCACCCCATACCATCGCTCCAATTGTTTGATGAAGTTTTCGAATCCCGAATCCCTGAATATCAAAATACCGTCTTTCCAGGCAGTAACGGCCTCCCTATCAAATTTTGACCTAAAGGCTTTCTTTTGATGCTTGTCAAAATTAAGCTGTTCCCCTGGTATTAATATTTCATTATCGAGATCCTGATGCTCTTGAAAACTCACCCTTACTTTTCCGGTAACCAGGGATATGGATGAAGAAGGGTTATAATCAAAGGATTGAATATTGAAAGAAGTACCCAACACTTCTGCTTTCAGCCCGCCAGCTTGTACAATAAAAGGCAAGGTATCATTGGGTACCACTTCAAAAAAAGCCTCACCCGTCAATTCCACACTCCTGGATGTACCCAAAAATTTCTTGGGAAACCTGAGCGTACTTTCATGGTTCAAATGAACCAAAGTGCCATCCGGTAGGGTGATCTTTGATTTTTTTCCTCTTGGATTGTGAAATTCTTTCCATTCGATCCCTACACTCTCAGCAGGGATAATCTGATTTCTGAAAATTTCTTCCATAAGGACAGAAGATAAAACCATCAATACCAAAATGGCAGCAATACGGAACCATTGTTTTTGCCAAATGGGAAAATATCCCCTTTGTGGTGGAAAGGAGTTGGAATGGATAGGCTCCCTGGCAATAATTTTACCCAAAAGCAAATTCAGCTCCTCTTCAGAAAGGCTTTCCTGTTTAAAATCCAGTCTTTCTATAAATTCCCTTGCCTTATATACTTCCTTTAAATGCACCAGGTTTTCCTCCATCCATTTCTCCCAGAAATAAGCATTTTCTTCATTGGGTTTTAATACCCAATCCCTGAAATCCTTATTGGAAATTAAAAAACTGAAAATATCCGGTTTTTCTTCCTTCACAGTAGTAGCTTGTTTAATAGTATAAGGGGAAGAAACGGGAAATGATACCGGCTTTTAAAAAAAAAAAATGATTTTTTTTAATTGGAGGAATTAAAATAAAGGATTATCATTTGGCCGACAATAAAAGACATCATGATTTTTCTAATATTGGCCAAGCCTTTATAGATTAATCTTCTTGCGGATGAAGTGTGTGAAAAATCGAAAATATCAGCTATTTGTTCATAGGAAAACCCTTCATAATAAAAATAATATATGGCTTCCCTTTCCTTACTTTCCAAAGATTTAAGGGCCTGCTCCAGGTTCAAAAGCTGATCCTCTTCCATTTGGTTCTGGATATATATCGCCTCATGGGACAACTCAACAGGGAATTGAAAATAGTTGAAATTTTCATTATTTCTATTTTCCTGTTTGATTTTTTCCAGATCATGAATCACTCTTCTTTTAAAGGATTTCATCAGATAAAACTTGATGGAAGAAGTATTTCCCAGTCCGGACCTTTTTTCCCTCAAATAAACAAAAAAATCCTGGAGGCAATCTTTTACTATCTCATGATCAGAGGTGAACTGACACCCGTAATTGTACAGGATATTGGCATAGGCACTGTAAATGTGGATAAATGCCGCTTCCTCTCCAGCCTTAAAGGAATTCCACAATGCCTGATCTTCCTTTTTATATGCTGCTTTTCTAAAAGGATCATTTTTTTCACTCCCCTTAGCATGGTAGGGTGATGTCCTTATTTTTTGAAAAGTCATGCTATATGTGGGTTAAATGTTTTTGGATTCTCCGGTTAATAATACATAATTTTTTAATTAAAAAAAACTTGAAAACAGCTGGATGAAAATAGAAAAAATAATATACCCCATTTTTGTCCCCGCAACTCCATAGAAAAAGACCCCATACAATCAATGATGCACTTTTAAAATGGTTGGTTATTTCAAGGATGTACCAGCTCCCATCCTATTCCTCCGATAATCTGCCTCCCCCAGGCATGGAATATCCCGGGGAAGGACACCCCTCCGGTGCTAGTCGTCCCTCCCAATTGGCTACCACTTTCTATCAGGGTGGTTTTGGCTCCTGCTCTTCTGGCTTGTATGGCTGCCACAACGCCGGCAGTTCCCCCTCCGACAATCAAAATTTCGGTTTCAATGTTTTGCTTTTTGATGGTATATGGTGCTGCCAGCATTTCCCCTTTTGTAAGCTGCGGGGCGGTCAGTCCTACTGATATCGCCCCAATTCTGGCGATCATTTCTCTTCGTTTCATCTTATCTTGGGTTTGTATAACGCAGACCTTCAAGCTTCAAAAACCTGGAAGGTCTGCTACAATTATCAATAACTGGGGTTTTGGTCTGTTGCCGAATCAATGGCACCATTGAAATTGGTTTCCTGTAAAGGAATGGACCAAAGGTAATGTTTCTTTAAAATTTCCAATCCCTACTATGAATACCGACAAAATAATGATAACAATTCCTGATGCTATGGTCCACTTGGTTTTTGCTGAAGTTTCTTTCCACTCTTTTCGGTAAAAGCCCCAAAAATTAGCAGTTAAGATTATGGTTGACATATGGAGTATCCATGAACTTGCACCATTACCTAGTTTACTTTCGCCCATTCCGTAAAAAAAGAACTGTAAAAACCAGATAGTTCCCGCAATTGCTGCAAACATATAATTATTAAATAAGGAAGTTGTTTTATTCAAAAAATCTTTATGTGTACGGTTTTTTAAGCTCAAAAATGTTGTCCAAATAAAGTTGGTGGCAAAACCTCCCCACAAAATTACTACAAAACTAACATTGTTTTGATAAAGCGGGTTAAACCCTGCCGCCACAGCGGCATTTGCCAAAGGTTTTCCAGCCTCAATTCCATAGTTGAAAAATGCACTGAGAATACCGGAAATAATGGCAATTATCAATCCTTTCACCAGGCTAAAATCCTTTATACTTTTTCTTTTCTGTTCTTCCGATAGTTCCCGTTCTTTCATCATACCAGCCTTTCCCGAGACAGCAATACCTGTCAGGCAAAGAAGGACACCTAATAATACCAAACGGCCTCCGGTACTGTTTATCATATCAGTAAATGAAACTTTCCCAACAGCAGGGTATAAATTGTAATATATTGATGGAACCAAGGCCCCAAAAGCTGCTGTAAAACCCAAAACGACGGAACTACCCAAAGACATGCCCAGGTACCTTATTCCCAGGCCGTAAGTTAATCCTCCAATGCCCCACAAAACACCCATGAAAAAAGTAAGATAAATAATACTCATTGAAGAACTACTGATAATTTCCATAAAATCAGGAACTGTAAGCCAAGCCGCCAGAGGAGGCACTATTATCCATGAAAAAAGACCTCCTACGATCCAGTAACTTTCCCAAGCCCAACCTTTTACTTTATCAAATGGCATGTAAAAACTACCTGCGGAAAATCCACCTATTGAGTGGAAAATTATTCCAAAAATTGCTTGCATTGATTAGTGAATTTTGAATTTGGTTAAGGTACAAAAAACAAGCATAGCCTGGGTGATCTGAGGCTTTTTGTACGGCTGAAATAGCTCAAAGACATACTATTTACATAGGTTTAGGCTTGCATTGACACTAGAATACTTCTGCCTCTAAAATAGTAACCGGCCCCAATAAACCTGATGGTTCCAATGGTATTTCGTCAATCGGTCTGCCTCTATAATCATGTTTCAAATCGATGTTGGTGGAGGTGAATTTCTTTTTATTGGGTAAAATCTGGTCACCTGCTACACGATTGTACCATGAATTCACCACTTTAATTTCAAGGATATTGTCGCCTTTTTGTTGTGCATCGCTAATTTCTACCAGAAATGGCGATGTCCAGACGATGCCTTTGTCTTGTCCATTTATTTTTACCTCGGTAATACCTACATCTTTTATGATTCCAAATTGCAAATATTTCGTGAGCAAATTTTTAATATTAATAAATGACTTCAAAATACGCCAGTAAATTTTACTTTAATGTGTCCGGAAACCTTTACTATTTTTCCACATTTATTCTGATTTTTTTTCCTAGTATTCAAAACTTTGCTGTAATAATTAACAAATTTTTACCACGTCGATATTCAATATTTGACCCAATTTTTCAATTTTGTCAGCAATATGCCCAAGTCCAATAGCACAATGATGTGCTGGGCCCCGTTTCGACCATTGATTCATAAACATTTTAGCACCAATAGGGAATTTATAGCGGCTATTGGTATTTCCGATTTGCAATACAGGCCCCGCAACTGATTCCCCTTCTGCAGTTAAAAAAAACAAACCTTCTGTTCCTTCCACCACAGAGAGTAAAGTCACCGGTCCGTTTTTAACGTTCATTTGAATGGATAAACCTTTCCCGGGCTTGCCATGATAAACGGGCAGTGGAACCAATTTTACTTTTTCCTCGGCAATGGCGGGATGTGCAGGACCATCGTGACCCAGATAGATGGCGTCATCTTTAAAATCCATCAGGTAGAATTCAGAAAAGGAGCCTCCTGCACCAAATTCAGCCATTATTTTCATGGCCTGTGCATTTTTTACCTCACATTCTCCCGCTACAGGAATGTTTTTCCCGGTTAATAGGGTATTGCCAGCTATTACCGATGTAACTATATTTTCGTAATCGTTTCCGGATTCGCCTTCATAGTAGTATGCAAGTGCACCAAGAGTGTGGGTTTCTACTAACTTATCTAGTGCTACTGATGTTCTCGCTGCCCTTTCAATCTCACTTTTCTCACACTCAGTTGAGACCTCAAAAGAGTTTGTAAATTCTTCTATTTTTGAAAGCACTTCCCCTTCTAAAGCTTCATCCCGGAATTTTTTTACTTCACACATTTCCAGCAATTCGATGTGCGTGCCGAATACAGTGCTTTGTTTTGTCAGGTCGGTATATACATCCAACATTCCACCGTAGTAATGCCCAAGAACTCCAAGCCGATTGTTTCTCATTTTCGCAGCAACGCATGCCGCCTCCGTCCACACTTTTATTTCCGACCAGGCTTGTTCATCATTTAAATATCCTGTCACAAAATCGTATTGGATTCCAGACCGGTTAAACACACTTGCAATTTCCGGCACTGAACAAGATTGACAATGTTCCAACCAGACACCGGTCATTTTTCCACGGTCATTAAGGGCATTAAACTTTTCGTAATCTAATTGGGGAACAGGTTGAAGATTTAAAATAACGATTGGTGCCTTTACTTTTTGCGCTATGGGTAATACGGTTGACGACAAAGCATAAGTTGAAACATACAGAAAAACAATTTCTACATCCTCCTTCTTTAGCAAGTCAGCCGCTTTGCGTGCTTTTTCTGGAGTATCTACCATTCCGGCATCTACCACTTCCAATCCAAAGCCAATTATTTTAGTTTTAATTTGTTCCTGGTACCCATTAAGATTGTCGAGCAATCCCTCAAATTGTGACCAGTAGGTGTCAAGTCCAATTCCAAATAGTCCGACTTTTATCATATCTGATTATAATAAACTATTTTTAAATTTCATTTCCAATTAGTATCGGTCCCATACTGTGATCAACCTATTAGTCTGATGGTAGGTTTAGCAGAATCACGAAAATAATGTGGTCAGGCAATGAGGCTAACGACAGGTATCAATTGTTAAATTTATTGAACTTTTAAACAAACAGGAACAAAAAATGCTCCAAGGATGGGTAAATCAATACATCAAACCTAAGTTAATTATTTTTGAATCCCGGACTTTGCACTTTGGTCTCATAATTTTTATAGGGAATTTCATGCCCCCTTTCGGTGTTCACTTCATAGCCCCAAATGCTTAAATATTGTTCTTTGGGTAGAAACATATCACCCCTCTCTTTAAGTTTGGCCTGGAGTGTTTCATCAAGTTTACTTTGAATGTCCCGGTAATTTAAATTGTTAACCAAATTCTCCATCTGATAAGGGTCTTTCAAATTATCATACATTAGCCATGGTTGGTCCTGGTTTCGTACATAGGTATAGCGTGCCGTTCTTATGCCTCTATAAGGGATCCCTTCGTGGTAGCCGGCAAACGGATAAACGCTCATTATCAAAGCAGCCCGATCATCCTCCATGTTGTTATTTGAGATAAAATCTGTAAGGTCTTCTCCCTCAATTGATTTGGGTATGGCTACTCCTGACATGGATAACAAAGTTGGTAGGATATCGGGCGTATTAATTGGTGCATTGACCTCATACCCTTCTTTCCCGTAAATAGCTGGATAGCTAATTAGAAAAGGAACACGAATAGACTCATCCCAGGGACGCTGTTTCTCTTTGGATGGCTCACCTTGTGAACCCAGCATTTCTCCATGGTCTGCTGTAAAAACTACTATTGTATTTTCTGCTTGACCTGTCTCCTCAAGCGTCTTCATTAAATTACCTATACAAAGGTCCAGTGCCAGGATATGGGCATAATAACCCTGAGCCTCTTTTCGAGCTTCATCTTGCCTCCATTCAGGCACATTAGGACGGAGTTTTATGGAATCTAAAGGATATTTTTCTTTTAATTCAGCAGGCGCTGTATGGTGCGGAAAATGTGGTATACCATAGGATATCATAAGTAGAAATGGTTGCTCATCGGTAGAAGTGGTCCGGATGTAATCTTGAGCATCTTTGGTCTGAGCATAGGCATCATAACCTTCCCACTTAAGCTTTGTAGTGTCCTCATTCGCATAATAAAAAGAATTGTTATAATCGTGTGTACATTCCAGTGCTTTCCAATACTCAAACCCTTGGCGGCGGTTTTTAGGAATAAAACTTTCCCTACCATGCCCGTCCAGATGCCATTTCCCAATGTATCCTGTTTTATATCCTGCTTCCTTAAAGATTTCAGCCATGCAAAGTTCCTCACTTGGCAAGTACAAATCATTCATAAACATTCCTGTACTCAGTGGAAAACGACCCGTCATGAGTGCCGCTCGGTATGGAGTACATACAGGACTTACAGCCACTGCATTTTTAAAATTAATTGCACTGGCCGCTAGCCGATCCAGGTTTGGGGTATCTGCATTTGGGTCTCCACTGTAGCCCACAGCCTGGGCCCGTAGTTGATCTGCAAGAATATATATTATATTAGGTTTTGTTGATTTTTCAGAAGCTTGATTACTATTTTGAGTACACATACTCAGCATAAGAAAGCAACAAATCATTAGGTATTTTTTCAATATGGATAAGTGCTGTGCCATCATTTCTTGTGAATTTTAAACTTTCAATTGAACTCATTTCTACTTTTATCTGCAATACTGAAACCAGTAATCCTATCATTTATGTCAAACTTAACCTGCTGATTTCAGATTAGCCGGAAATTAATTCTTTGTCTGGTTTTCAAGCTTTCTATTTGATTAGTCAGTTGGATTCTGATCGATAAATGGAGCTAAATTCAGTTCCCCGCTTGGTATTTGATACAATAATTTATTTGGCGTCATCACCCAGCAGGTTTCATCATAGGGAAGAAAATTTGGCGGAGGTGTTGTTGGATTAGCTAATTCCACCTGGCCATAGGCTGACATCACTTCTATCGCCTTGCCAGTTCTCAAAAGATCAAACCATCGATGATTTTCAAAGGCCAATTCAACCCTTCTTTCATGGGCTATTGCAGTGCGAAAAGCATCCTGATCTGGTAAATCTGTAGGTGTTAGGTCAGGCAAGTTGGCCCTGGATCTGATTTCATTTAAATAGGTAAAAGGCAATCCGGTATCATATGCCTGCTCATTGATGGCTTCAGCCAATAAGAGGAGTGCATCTGCATACCGATAAATTGGCCAGTTATCCGGTGTAGTAGCAAAATCCGGATCAACATCATTGTCGTATTTCTTCACATAAGGTACTGAAAGCGATCCCCTGTCAAAAAATCCGATTGAAACATCTTTTCTAAAATCATTAACTTCATACGCATTGACCATATCCAAAGTGGGAATATTTCTACCTCCACCATTACCTGGCCCAAGAAAAACAGTCCCTCCGGAACCTACCGGTGCAAATTGATAAATAAAATTACTAGCCTCTCCAGCTGTGCCATCTAAATACTGCACTTCAAATATTGACTCCTTACTATTTTTCATGGCCGGATCAAAAAGATCCGCATAGTTGGGAAGAATTTCAAAAAGATCGGAATTCACTATATCTTCCAGTTCTCTTTGAGCCAAGCTGTAATCGCGATTATCGGTACTTGTCATATATACTTTTGCCAATAACATTTTAGCTGCATAACTGGTAACACGCCCGCTGTTGCTTCCGGTATAACTTGGATCTAATGCGGAAATTGCGAATTGAACGTCTGTAATAATAGACTGGTAAACTTCAGAAACAGGGCTCCGTTCAATGGAAAATGCTTGTTCCGCTGTGGTTATAGGTTCTAAAAGCAATGGAACATCCCCCCAGTATTGAACCGCAATAAAATGAAAGTAGGCCCTGAAAAACCTCAATTCACCTTCTAATCGCTGCGCCAAATCCGGATTGATATCTGCTGTTTCCAAATGGAATAGGGGTACATTACAATCCTTTATGGCATTATAAATACTGTTCCATGGACCGGCAATGGAATTGGCATCGGAAGTTTCTTTAAACTGATCTAAAAAACCAAGTTGGGCAGCTCCCCCCAATGATCCCTGATCGTTCTCATTGTCATAAGTTGTATTATCAGATCTACCCTCCTGTAAAACATGTGCACTCAAAGTAAAAGTTTGAAGGTCTCCATATACAGCATTTGTTGCCTGAATAAAATCATCATCTGTTTGATAAAAGTCAGCCTCAGTAGTATAATGATTGGGTGTAACGGTTAAGAAATCTTCACTACAACCAGAACCAAATAGTAAGGCAAGTACAAAAAACCTTATTGTTTGTATATTCGATTTAATAGTATATTTTTTCATGATTAATTGAATTTTATTAATAAATGATCAAAGCGTTATACTAGCACCTATTGTAATGGTTCTGGGTACAGGGTATGCAAAATTGTCGACACCAATTCTGCTTGGTGTACCACCGTTTTGACTTACCTCTGGATTATAACCTGTATAATTAGTAATCTTAAATAAGTTTTGAGCACTTAGTGTAAACCGAACATTGGAAATAAATTCAGTTTTATCGATTAATGATGGAGGTAATTGGTAGCCAAGAGTTACATTTTTTATCCATAGGTGATCACCGTTCTCCACATATACATTTGACACAAAGTGTTGTCCCGGATAGTAAATAGCAGGAATACGTCCAGCTCCCGGGTTTTCGGGAGACTTCCATCGTGTCAGGAATGCCTCATCTACATTCCATCTTCCAACTTCATTATACGATGCTTCATAAAGTGCATTGGCTATCTGATAGCCAAATGAGCCGGTCATTAATATAGAAAGTGAAAGATTTTTATAGATAAATTGATTATTAAATCCAATAACAGTTCGGGGATGCGGATTACCAATATTGGTTTTATCTTGAGCATTAATAATTCCATCATTGTTTACATCTCTATAGATATATGCTCCGAAATCCTTAGCACCAGGATATCCATATAGATCAGGGTTATCCAGTTGTTCCTCGGTATTGAAAATACCATCTATTTGATATCCCCACAAAGATCCTACAGGTAATCCTTCCTCCGTAATATTATCTCCGATAGTAATCCTTTCAATCTGTTCCGGCATGGAGGTGACCACATTTCGAAGTAATGAAACGTTTAGATTACCATTCCACCTAAAAGCGTTAACCTGGTGGGTTCCTACAGCCTCAAAATCCCATCCCTTGTTAAGCATTTCCCCAATGTTGATTCTACTGGATGAAAAACCCGAAGCCTGTGGCACTGAAACATTAAATAACATATCCTCAGTGGTTTTTTCATAGTAGTCCACTTTTAGCCCGAATTGATCATCTAAAAACCCTAATGATAGTCCAATATCAAATTGCTTAGATGTTTCCCATTTCAAATTTTCTGAACCAAGTGACGCAAGGGCTTTTCCGGTAACTATTGCGCTGTTTAAGACATAGTTGTAGTTGTTGTTCAAGTTATTCAAATTAGGAATAGATAAGATTTGGCCATATTGGTCAAAATCACCAATGGCACTATTGCCGGTAATTCCATAACTTGACCTGATCTTCAACTCGTTAATAAAAAAATCTTTGGGGTAAAAACTTTCTTCTGAAACTCTCCAACCGACAGAGGCAGAAGGAAAATTCCCATATTTGTTTTTAGCTCCAAATCTGGAAGACCCTTCTCGTCTGAAATTCACTTCAGCAAGATATTTACCATTAAAGTCATAATTTAACCTTCCAAAAAAGGCTGCAAGCGCCCAATTGCTACGATCTGTAACTGCAGCTGATACCTGAGACGCTTCCAGGAAATTGATGTTATTGTCGTTGGGAAAATTGGAGGCATTGATGGAGGACATTTCCCCTGATTGTTTCTGTGAAGTATACCCTAATAATGTGCCAAATGAATGCATGCCTATCATTCTATCATAACTTAAGAGATTATCAAATCCCCAATTTGTAATATCATAATTTACGTTCGAGGCACTGTTGGTTAGTGGAGGCCTTCCACCATTGCCAATCGCAGGACGTCCCACAGTGGTTGGGATAAATACATTATTAGTAGTGGTCAATAACCTACTATAAACCCGTGGTCTGAAATGTAATCCTTCAATGATTTTAATATCTAAATTCATCCCGGCATAAATGTCTCGACTTATGGTTTGATCTTTAGTAACTTTAGACTTAAACAATGGATTAGCGAATGAAAAATATCCGGGAGAATCTCCATCAATATATGGAACAAGTTCACCGTTTTCATCATAGGGTGATTTCAACGGGCTTAAGGTCATAGCTGTCATAGAAATCCCTCTTGGTCCCAATTCAGGCGTTTCATTACTTTCAGTGTGTGAAACAGATAAATTGGCTCCCGCACTCAACCAATCATTAAATTTACCATCAACATTTGTCCTTAGCGAATATCGTTTGAAATTGGTGTTGGGCAATAATCCATCCTGATCCAAGTAGCCAGCTGAAACAGCGCCTCTAAGCTTTTCATTTCCGCCTCGATAAGTAAGATTATGGCTCTGAAACCGGGCATCTGAACCCTCCTGAAAAACTTCATCCTGCCAATTCGTTCCTGGACCATAATTGGGATCAGCCAAAACATCGAGGTAAATTTGAGGAACTGGATTGGATGTATTATTTCGAGCATTCAATTCCTGAATTCGCTCCACGTTATATTGTGCATACTGCTGTGCATTTAAAAAGGTAGGCCTCCAATTTTGAGGGAGATAGTTATATCCCCCACTTACTGTATACTCAACCTGGCCCTGAGCTTCTTTAGCTCTAACAGTTTCTATCAAAACTACTCCATTGGAACCTCTGGCACCATAAATTGAAGTAGATGCCGCATCTTTAAGTACAGTGATTTTTTCAATATCGTTTGCGCTTAAACTGGATGGAATATCACCCACTGGGTTTCCGTCAATTACAACAAGGGGAGATACACCGGCATTGATTGAACTAAGGCCCCGAACTTGAATACTGGGAGTTGACCCTGGAGCTCCGTTATTGTCTCTAACAGTTATTCCAGATGCTCTCCCTTGTAGAAGTTGACCTGGTTGAGATAATGGTAAACTTTTTAACTCAGAGGTATTTACTTCAGAAATAGCCGAGGTAACCTTGGCTCTTTCCTGGGTGCCATACCCTGTAACAACTACCTCTTCCAATGAAGATTGGTCTTCCCCCAATGTAACATTAATAGTATTTTGCATCCCAACAACTATTGATTTGGATTCATATCCTATATAGGAAAATACTAAAGTTGCATTTTCCGGAACGGTTATAGAATAATTCCCATCAATATCTGTTACAGTTCCAGATGTGGTTCCACTTACAGTAATAGATGCCCCAGGCAAGGGTTCCCCGTTCTCATCGGTAACCCTTCCGGTTATGTTAATCTCCAACAATGCTTCAACATTTGCGACACGCTCCAACTCTTTTTCCTGCTGAGGGACTTTCCTGACATGAATATTCCGGTTAACCTGTTTGAAATACAAACCCGTTTGCCGGCCAATTAAGGATAATAAGTCATAAACCGTCTGGGTTCCCCCGGCAGTAGTGACCCTTGGAGTACCTTTTAATTCCTTATCTGTATACACAAAACTAAACCCGGTCATTTTCTCAATGGTGGAAAATGCCTTTTCGATTTTGGTATCTTCAAGGGTTAAGGTGATCATTACTT
Source organism: Cyclobacterium plantarum (assembly GCF_011290685.1). Taxonomy (GTDB): domain Bacteria; phylum Bacteroidota; class Bacteroidia; order Cytophagales; family Cyclobacteriaceae; genus Cyclobacterium; species Cyclobacterium plantarum. The sequence goes on along the minus strand of NZ_JAANYN010000015.1, from coordinate 4,329 downwards.
CTTCAATATCCTTGATCTGTGCATTGCCATTCCAGGCAAACAGAAAACTCATAGAAAGGAATTGAATCAGAAACGCATAGGTAAATAGTTTGGTCATGCGTATAACATGTAATAGTATAAGATTTTTCATACCTTTACTTTGTTTGTTTTAAAACTATAATGAATGGTTTTGAATAAACATGCCCCGGAATTCCGTTAGCTAGTTTTTCCGGAGATTGATTTGGTCGGGGATGTTGGCGCATTCCCGGCCTTTCTTAAAATTGGGGTTATTTCATAGGCAAATTTTCTTATTCTTTAAATATGATTTTTACATCTTCCTTATCAATTGTGAAATCAAATCTTGCCGAAAACTTCATTCCCTCCAGTACGTTTTCCAAGGTCTCGTCCTGAAATTTTCCCGAAAGCAATACCTGGTTGAGGGGCCTGTTTTTTATTGAAATCTGGACCCCGTACCAATTTTCCAGGACCCTAATGGCCTCCATCAGTGGCGTTTCCCGAAAAATGATCCTTTTTTTTGTCCATCCCATCACCAGGTCCTGGTCAAAGCCTGTTTTTTCCAACCGGTCCTTTTCCGTATCGATTTTTAAGGCTTCTCCCGGAAGTAAAGTGATTGGCTCTTCCATAAGCCCATCCCTGTTTATGGCTACCTTTCCGGTCAGCAGGGATACGTCCAGTGTTTCTCCCTCGTAGGCCTTGATGTTAAAACTGGTGCCCAAAGCAGTGGTGGTGGTCTGCCTGGAATTGACGATAAAGGGCCTCAGGGAATCCCTGGCTACACTGAAAAAAGCTTCTCCTCTTAATTGAACTTCCCTTCTGCCCTTTTCAAAATTCTTAATATACCTTAATTCACTCCCGGAATTCAAGATGACCAGCGAGCCATCACTCAGGGTAAGATGAGATTTTACCCCTGGCACGGTCTTATGCTCTACAAATTCCAACACGGGTGGATTTTCTTCCTGAATAACTGTGGTCGACACCAGCCAACCTGAAAGGTAGCCCAGGCCAATGGCCATGGCCAGGATACAGGCTACCCTGACACTGAATTTGGCAAAAGGTTTATAACGGATTGAGCCGTTTGAAGCCCCTCTTTCCAAAGTGCTGTAGGAATTGATAGGGACAACTTTATCCTTCTTTATAGACTCATTCCCCTGATAGGCTGCTGACATTTTGAAATCAATATGCTTCCAAATCTCCGAAATCTCCGCATCCGAAAGTTTGGGTTGATTTTTGGTGTTCAAGCTGAGAATAAGTGCACGCGCTTTTTTGGCTTCATTGTATTTGGAAGGATTTTTGGCCAATAATCGCTCCCAAAAAATATTCGATGTTGCATTGGGTTGCATCACCCATTTTTTGAATGATGGGTCCAAAACAAAATCCTCTGCGGTATAATTGGAAATATCCATTTTAAAACAAATTCACCCACATAAGTCTTGACATTTAAAAATCTATCCTATACCTGAAGAAAAAATTTTATTTTTTCAGAACTAATAGGTATAACAGAATTTGATTAATACTATGCTAATAAAAAAGGGAATAAATGTGGATTTGAAAATGAATCGGGTTAAAAAAGCAAGTAAAAAAACCAAACCAATACCATGCGCTTCTTTAAATTAGCCAGGGCCTTCCAGGCAAGTGTATAAACAGATTGCACATTGATTCCCATGATCTTAGAAATGTCTTCATAGGAATGATTTTCATAATACAGCAGGTGGATCACTTCTTTTTGCCGGGATGGGATTTGACTAAGGGCATTATTAAGACTGATTTTTTTTTCTAAAGACATAAAGGATGCTCCTGCGCCTGTCTCCTGCTCCACTTCTGTTTCCAGGTCCGTGTCCAGGTGGCCATACCGTTTTTTATCCTTGCCTACCTCTTTGTGAATTTTATTGCTTAGGCATTTAAATAGGTACAGTTTAACATTATCAGTGGCTTTTACGGTATGTCTGTATTGCCAGATTTGTAAAAAAACTTCCTGTATGCAATCTTTTACCAAACTGCGGTCCCCCTTAATGGACATGCCCAGCCTGAAAAGTTCCCGTGTGTATTTTACATACAAGGCTTCCATTCCAGCCCTTTCATCATTTGTGATTTGCATCCAATAAACCACATCATCGGCATTTTGGTCAGGCTTTGTATAATCATTTTCTTGGTACATGTAAAGTAATCCGGGTTTATTGCCATCTAAAATACGTACAAATCAATGAATTTAAAAAGAATTTGGTGTTTATTGCTCAAATGTCAGTAAATACCAATATTATTTCCAACTCAATCAAAATGATATTTTTATGTTCCCAACAAAATATTTACTTTTAAGGACGATGGTACCATCCCCAACAGTCCACTACCTCTGCTGGGAAAAGAAAGTGGGTTAGTGAGCATTTGGTCCAGATAATGTTGCCTTGCAAGTTCATATACCGTAATTTTACTTTGACAGGTTAATAATTTATTTTCCATCGGAAAAGAAACGGCATTAGGTCCTTACTTCCCTACGGATTTGGGTTTTAACTTGAACCGTAATATCAAAAAACCGGAAGGTTTACTGATTGAAAAAATAACCAAATGAACAGCAGAAGAAATTTTATCCAAAAATCCCTGCAGGTTGGTTTGACAGCTGGAATGGCTACCAACCTACCCGGATTTGGACTTACCAACCCAGAGAATACGAAAGAAAAAATGAATAGAATTAAAGTTAATTTACCAGCCAACTTTGGCCTTGGAGGCGTAGCCATAGGCAATGGTTTCAGACCGACCACGGATGAGCAGGCACAATTGGCATTAGAAGGTGCCTGGGAGGCCGGCGTCCGGTTTTTTGACACTTCTCCCTGGTATGGATTGGGTTTAAGCGAACGACGTTTTGGGCGTTTTCTACACAATCAAAAACGAGAAGATTATGTACTGGCCACAAAGGTCGGCAGGATATTAAAAGCGACCAAGGGCGCACCAACAAACAACTCCTGGAAAAAGGCCTCTCCTTTTGATTATGAGTACGACTACAGTGCTTCAGGGGTGCGCAGGTCTATAGAGGACAGCTTGCAAAGAATGGGCATCAACAGTCTGGATATTGTTTTTATCCACGACCTTTCTCCTGAAAATGGAGATATGAAGGACAATTGGATGGAATATTTCAAAGTGGCAGCCAAAGGTGCCATGCCCGAACTGACCAAAATGAAGGAGGAGGGATTGATCAAAGGTTGGGGCCTGGGAGTGAATCGCATAGAACCTATACTGGAAACCCTTAAAGTGGCGGATCCCGACGTATGTCTTTCAGCAACCCAATATTCGTTAATGTACCATGAGGATGCTCTTGACCGTTTGTTTCCCCCTTGTGAAGAAAAAGGAGTGGACATCGTGGTAGGTGCTCCCCTGAATGCCGGTTTCCTGGCTGGCATAGACCGGTACAATTACTGGGGAGAAATGCCGGAAGGCTTTAAGGAAAAGCGGCGACAAATGACGGAAATCGCCAAACGGCACGGAATCGACCTTATCGCCGCTGCCTTGCAGTTTTCTGCGGCCCCTTCGGTGGTTTCTGCCGTGATTCCCGGGACCCGGTATCCGGACCAGGCGAAGGCCAATGTGGCGGCAATGAAAGTGAAAATACCTCAGGCCTTTTGGGAAGAACTGGTAGAGAAAAAACTGATTTCGGAAAAAGCACCCTGGCCTGCATAAATGACCTGCTACGGTGGTAACATTTAGTACTTTTGGTATAGATGCAAAAGGGCATACATAAAATCAGGCCCTCCTGTGATGGCTTCATAATGATCGTGTTGATTGGTGGCCATTGGCAGCGGATTTCCATCTGCAAGAAATAAATCGATCCCTAACCAGGCAAAGTAATCCGCCCGCCTGAGATACTTTTCCGCTCCTGTCAATTGATAGGTATTGATCATATGCTCCACCACTTTTGCAAAGGCGTCGGGTTTTTGCAATTCATTTTCATCAGCGGTAATTTCAGTCAGCTCGTATAGGATGGCATACAGGGATCGATCCTCTTGAGGATTGGCACCCCCCAGAGACCTGTCACTTTTACGAACACCCTGAATCTCACTAAAATTTTCTATTGATCCAAGGGTCATTCCGAACCTGTCAAGTGCTGCTGCAAATAGTGGCGATTGCAAATCACCATAGTTATCCCTACCTTTTTCAATCATGGCATCCGCATATGCCTGTACCATTTCCAAGAGCCTGGCCTTTTTATTCTCTTCTTTGGAAACAAAGGAATACAGACCCAGAATCAATAAACCTGAAAATAGAATTATTGAACTAGGCGTATGATAAATAAAATTCTTTGTAAGGGTATGGTGGTTTTTCTACCATTCTTTTCATGAGGTT
>NZ_JAANYN010000014.1 GCF_011290685.1 Cyclobacterium plantarum | reverse complement strand
AGACCGGACTCACGCTTGTTTTCGTCCGGCCCGTGACAGGCAAAACAATTGTCCGAAAGGATCGGCCTGACATGAAAGTTATAGCTGACCTGATCTCCTGAATCGAGTATTTCCCCATTCTTTTGACCTTTATGACAACCTGAAATAAAAACTAATAAAATTAAACTACTGATTATTCTCATCGATTACGGAAATAAACTTTGTTACTATAAAGAGAGAAAAAATGGGAAATCTCATCTTGCTCCGATCAAAACTAACCGGAAAATTAACAAAACCCTTTCCAAATCAATCGTTTTCATTTTAAAGCCAAACCAACTAATCCCCTACGTGGGCTTTATAAAAACCCCATACCTCATTGGCAACATTCCGACCTAGTTCCAGTCCTTCCAAATTATCGGATTGAATGTGATACCCACCTAAAACCCTGGAAAAGCCGGCCATTTCAGCTGTTTCGGTAAACGTAGGGAAATGCAGAACAACTGTATCTCCCAAAAAATCGGGCTCCGTCATGGCTCCAGCCACAAGGGTTGCGCTTTCACCAAATTCGTCACTTCCTGTCCATAATCTTAATGCCTCTGCACAGGCACCACTAACGGCACTATGACCTGAAACATAACTTGGAAAAGGGGGGCAAAGGAAAACCTCAGGCGAATACGGCCGCCACTGATTCCCGGGCAACTGGCTCATTCCTGTCTTTTCCCCTGCCCATCCATAGATCAGCTGGTCTTCATAAAGTGAATGAACCAAGGCAAAAGGCCTTGCATAATCATAATACATCTTGGAATCCCAGGCAGCGATAAAAGCATCCATGGCCACTACCTGGTTATAAAAATACATTTTCACATCCTGATCAAGGGTATGCTTGTCTCGTCTTGAAACATCCTGTGCAAATCTCAGCCAATGACCTGCCTGCTGTACAGATTTGGGACCATCCCGCATGTACTCTACCAATGCCTTTTGATAATCTGTTAAATTGGATTGAACATCCACCACTTCCTGAACTTCCATATTGAGCTTTTCGGATCCGATTTCGGGAGGAGGGCCGGGACGAAATTGGTCTGCTGATTTTAGCCCGATTGGTTTAACTCTATCCCAAAAAGGCGTCAAACATGGAGGCGCAAACCTACCTCCCTTGCCATCAGAAAAATATTTCGGTTGCCACCTGCCAAGGTCCGAATTTACATCTGCGGAGTTGGCGGGTTTGTATCCGGTATAATCAAAATAGGGGATTTTAGTAGACCCAGGTTCTTCACCATATTGGTTGGCACCATCACCTTTTCTGGAAGATATTACATAAAAAGCTGCCAAATTCCCGATGCCTTCAGGAGATTTGGGATCCTTAGAAGACAGGTCGGGATCCAAACCCAAATCCAGCATAAAACCTGTAAAAAGCAGGCTATCTCCCGGAAAATATTCCATAAGTGCACGAAATGCGGCATAGCTGATGGCAACTTCCTTTTTTTCCAAAGTCCTTTCCTCCTCAGGTCGCCTGGAAACATTTTTCAAATAGACAGGAACTGCTTTGTTATCATAAGCAGTCCAGGCATCAAACATGGAGACAAAAATCAAGGCCAAATAACGGGAAGTAACCGTCGGTCGGGGATTAAATCTCTCGGTATCGTTAGCAGTGGCTTCCAGTGCAATTTGGGCCCATTTATAGGCCAGGTTATCTTCTCCTAAAGGACCCTGATTCAATTTTGTTGAAGCATTGGTGCCGCAACCAGTGAGAAGACCCAAACAAACCACGACATAAAAGGAATATAGCTTACATTTCTTCATAAGATGTGTGGATTAAATCAATAGCTTCTTCCGGTAAAGCCACCGGAAGTTTACAGGTATTATTTCTGCAGACATAAATCATGGTTTTGCCCGCATAGAACCTATTATTGAACAGGGGCAATCCATTTTCCTTTTCCGACCCTACAATCAAAGTGTTGGGCAGGTGTTTCTCATGCAATTGTTGGATCAATGTTTTTGAATTTTCACCAACCACGGCTACCTCCATGTAGGGAAGGGAAATATGCATCAATAATTCATTCCACTTCCCATATGCCTGACCGTCGGAAAGGATGTTTGGCATCATGGAGGCCACCATATTTTTCGACTTCTCCAAAAACTCTTTTTTACCTAAAATATGGCCTAAATGAAACAAATTCAAAGCCATAGAAGCATTGGGAGAAGGCAAGACACCATCATGGGTTAGCACAAGGGGGGATATCAATTCCTCTTTTTGATTGAACTTAAACATACCTGAACCCTGATCCGAGAAAGTATCGATCACATGGGAATTTAGGCTCACTGCCAGATCCAAATGATCCTGATTCAGGGTAAGGGTATACAATTTAATTAATGCCTCAATAAGAAAAGCATAATCCTCCAGAAATCCGGGCACATGACTGCCTCCTTCTTTGTAGGAATGAATCAATTGGTTTTCCCTGAGAGAATATTTTTTTAGAAATTCAAGTATTTCAAGTGATTTATTCAAAAAGGCCTCATTCCCCGAAGCACTATAGGCCTCCAAAAATCCTATCATGAGCAGGGAATTCCATGAGGTGATTACCTTATCGTCTTTTCGGGGAGCAATGCGCTTCTGCCGAATTCCCAAAAGAAGTGAATTCCACTTTAATTTTAAATCCCGGAATTCAGCATAAGAAATTCCATGGTCATTTGCAAAAACCTTATCCTGCTTATCCTTGAAAAGCACAATGGAATTATCCTCCATCATCCGCTGAGATGGGAGGGAATAATAAGCAGCAAATAAATCAAAATCATTCTCCAAAACCGCTTTCAATTCCGCTTCTTGCCATAAATAATATTTTCCTTCAGTCCCCTCCGTATCTGCATCTAATGCAGCATAATAGCCTCCAAAAGGGTGTTTCATTTCACGTTCCAGAAAATCAGTGATTCCAACAACAATGTCCCGGTATAGATCGGTATCAAATTCCTTCATTGCGGTGGAATAAATGCGCAGCATTTGGGCATTGTCATATAGCATTTTTTCAAAATGGGGAACCTTCCAATATGTATCCGTACTGTATCTAAAAAAACCTCCTCCTACCTGATCATATATTCCTCCAAGTGCCATTTTGTTTAGCGTGTTTTGAACATGCTCCATGGATTCCTCATCCTTTTTTATTGAAGAATAATTCAATAAAAAAGAAAGGTTGGTAGGCATCATGAATTTTTCATCTCCCCTATCCCCACCCCATTCTAAATCCCAGGTTGTTTTCCATTTACTTATACTTTCTTGTAAACTAGCTGCACTCGTTTCATCGGAATGAGTTACCGGAACAATCTTGTTGGTTTCCTGAATACCCTTTGCCAGCATTTCCCCGTATTCCTCGGCTTTCTGTGTATCTTCTGTATAAAATTTATTTACATCAAGCAAAACCTGCATCCACTGTTCCCTGGTATGATAAGTGCCTCCATACAGTGGATTCCCATTGGGCAAGGTGATTACATTAAGCGGCCAGCCTCCGCTCCCCGTAATTAACTGGAGGGCTGTCATGTACACATTATCTACATCCGGACGCTCTTCCCTGTCGACTTTGATATTGATGAAATGTTTATTCATCAAGTTTGCCACTTCCTGATCTTCAAATGTTTCGGACTCCATCACATGACACCAATGACAAGAAGCATATCCGATACTCACCAATACTAGCTTTCCTTCTGATTTGGCCTGCGCCAGGGCATCTTTGCTCCATGGCACCCAATCAACCGGATTACTGGCATGTTGCAATAAATAGGGGCTGGTTTCATGAATGAGGGCATTGCCATTGGGACGAACCACATCCACTTGCTTACCCCTGCCACATGCCACCAAAACAATAAAAACGGCAAAAAACAAATGATTTATTATGGAAGACTTCTTCATATATTTGGCAATAAGCATTTTCACGGGAAGTCGGATTTCAATAGCAGAGGTTAAGGATTAACCGGAGAAATCGCGGTTAAATTTAGGTTTTCATTTTTTTCAATTCGAATGAGCTGAAGAAAGTCATTGTTTTTGGCAAATAAAATCCCCTCATCCCCTCCTGCCAAATTCATTTTTTTTGCTGATTTCACTTCTCCCCGTATCATCAATCCGCTTTGATAAGGCATTTGGCTTTCAAATCCCCCATTTCCATTACCCAATAGGAGTCCCCCGTAACTGGAATCATTTCGTGGCGTCTCCACTTCAGATCCGTACAAGTTACCAGCATAGATAATATCCTGGTGGCCGTCTTGATTGATATCCAGGGGCACAAGTGTATTGATGGAGGATATTTGGGAGAAAGTATCCAATGGGGAAATCCTGAATGTACCGTCTCCCTGGTTTTCCAGGTATTGATGGGCAAAACTTTTCACCTCATAATGTGTGGATTTCTCCAAATATTCAGTAGTATAAATTTGCTCTAAACTGGCAGAGGCATAGGATTTGTAATCCTTAAATTTTGCTTTTATGGCTGGAATCTGCTGGGAGGAACATTCCCTCCCCCTGACAGGAACTCTCACTCCTTTGTCTAAATAACTTAAGACAAGATCATCCTTACTGTCATTATCATAATCATAGACATAAAGGCTGAAAGGAGATGTCTGGCTTGCCTGGTATTTGTAGTTTTTTCCCAGATTGCCCACAATAAAATCAACATCCCCATCATTATCAAAGTCCTGTCCAATAAGTCCAAACCACCAACCTTTGGTATCCTCCAATCCTGCATTACTTGAAGCATTGATAAATTTACCTCCTTTATTTTGAAGGTAGGTTATTCCCATCCATTCACCGATCAGCATTAAATCATCCAATTTATTTCCATCCACGTCTACCCATTTTGCCTGAGTCACCATTCCCAAATCCAGTAAATCAGGGGCAACATCTTCTGTGACATCATCAAATTTTATTTCCCCCTCACTACTATTGTTTCTTAAAATTTGACTTTTTGGGGCATGGGGATAATTTCTAGGTGTTACCCTCCCTCCTACGAAAAGGTCCAGGTCTCCATCCTGATCTATGTCCGAGGCAACTACTACCGATCCGCTTTCTCTCATGATAGGCAGAGCCTTTTCTGATTTTTCAAATAAGCCATCTCCCCTATTTATATAAAACTTATCCTGATAATAGGCATCTCCTTTACGAAGTTCGTTGCCACCGCATACCACATAAAGATCAGACAGGCCATCTCCGTTTGCATCAAAAAACAAGGCCCCTACATCCTCCTGGAACTTATCTTTTTCCAATAGTTCATTAAGAATTTCAGTAAAGGTTCCGTCCTGATTTTGTACAAACATTTTTCCACTTTGACCAGAGGCCCCTCCGATATAAAAATCATCCAACCCGTCATTATTGATGTCCCCAACTGCAAGTCCGGGCCCGTACTCCGAAATTTTGTGTGGCAACAGTACCTGATATTGAAAATCATCAAAGGTGTTTTCTGTATGCTGGTGATCTAAGGAGGTAAGGGTAGTAATGTCGCTGAAAAAACCAGGCTGAGAAACCGACTTAGCAGGCATAGCTTCCTCAGCATCGGAATCATTTAGGGTGATTCTTTGGTTTGCGGGAATATTTTCCAGCAGACTTTGACGGCCATCGGGCCATAGAACCCTGATCTTCTTGATTGAAACTGCCTTTCCAATTCCAAAATGAATGATTGGGTCTACAGAAGATTGAAAACCCCTGGTAAGCGTCAGTTCCTGGTACTGGGTTCCTGCATCCGTTTCCAACCAAATTTTGGCTCCAAGACCCAAAGTGTTTGCGGCATTCCCCTTTAACTCAATTTGTAAAAAATTAGCATTATCCTTTTCACTGGCATTATTTTCATAAATGCTTGCCCGATCATCCAGGTTATTGATTACCAAATCCAAATCCCCATCGTTATCCAGATCTGCGTATGCCACTCCATTGGAGAAGCCGTTAAAATTTATGCCCCAGCGTTCTGATACATCGGTAAAGGTTAAATCTCCTTTGTTTTGAAAGGCAAAATTCTTGATTTTTTCAGATGGAATCTTTTTGGTCAGATCAAGTGAATTTCCTTCTTCGAAATTTTGCACCTCATCACTTCTGAAATAATCACTATTGTTAATATCTCTTCTTACACCGTTTGTTACGTAAATATCCTTATAACCATCGTTATCAAAATCAGCAAATAGAGAGGCCCAACTCCAATCTGTGGAGGATACCCCAGCCATTTTCCCGATATCTCCAAAACGCGGCAAACCATTGCTGTCATTACCCATATGCAGTTGGAGTGTATTAATAGAATATTGGTGGTGCATATCATTCTTTACCATGGAATAAAAACGGTCTGGATCCATGCTATCCATGTTTTCCTTAGCCCTTCGGTAACTTTTGGGCATCATATCCACCTGGTAAATATCCAAATAACCGTCATTATTGAAATCAGCCACATCTGTTCCCATTCCAAAATAGGAGGTATGATTGGTTAGTTCCAGATTTAAATCTGTAAAGGTCCCGTCCTGATTATTGATGTAAAAGAAATCGGGGGTACTAAAATCATTGGACACATACAGGTCTTGCCAACCATCCTGATTAAAATCTCCAACTGATACACCCAAGGACAATCCGTATTTATCAAGTCCTGCTTCGCGGGTCCGTTCAGTAAAGTTTCCATTCCCTTCATTTCTGTACAGCCGGTCGCTGCGGTGATAGGGAGCAGCATTACGGTAGGTAAGGTACTCCATCATACTTGTGCGTGAAGGCACAATCGGATAATTTATTACATACAGGTCCTGAAGACCATCTCCGTTATAATCAAAAAAGACAGCCTGAGTGCTATTTCCAGCGTCCGCCAATCCGTAAGCTTCTCCCATTTCGGTGAAGGTGGGGATGTCACCTTCCTGGGCATTGTTAATAAACAATAAATTTTTTGTTGTTGTCCATTTACCTGAAACACTGACATAAATATCCATCCAGCCATCCTGATTTGCGTCACCAACAGTGACCCCCGTCATCCACCTGTCATCACCTGCAACACCAGCCAGTTCGGTAACGTCCTCAAATTTCATATTTCCTCTGTTGAGGTAAAGTTTGTTTGGGACCATATTTCCTGTAAAATAAAGATCTTGCAGGCCATCATTGTTAAAGTCCCCTACAGCCACTCCTCCTCCCATATAAATATACATGTAGTTAAAATAGTTAATGGAATCATTTTCCGTCAGATTATTCGAAAAGTCTATCCCGGTGGCAGGAATGGAAAGTTCGTCGAACAGGAGGTTTTCATCGCCAGGTATTTCACAACCCAGCAAAAAAAAGAACAAAGCAATAAAGAGTGGCCTACGCCATATGCTTGAAATTTTATTAAAAACTAAACTAAAACACAATAAGTTATTCATCTGAGACAGGATCATTTAATTACGAACTTACGCAACTGCTAAGGCAAAATTCCACAGAGACGAAAGCGCAATTGTGCTTTCGTCTCTGTGGAAAAATTCTATTAACAACTATACCAACTTATCAATCTTCATATCCGGGGTTTTGCTCAATATTATTATTGCTGCGTTGAATTTCTTCTCTGGGAATTGGAAACCTATAATAGAAATCTCCGGGCCAGGGAAAGCGGGGATCCACCTCGGGTACTTCGCCATAGGTATAGTTTAAGGTACCCATTAAATCACCTTCTTCCGCTGTGGACCAATCCATTGTTACACTGGTTAGCCCTCTTATTGGATTGATGTCGATATTTCCGGGTGCAGCTTTCCAACGCAACAAATCCCAAAATCGCATGTCCTCCAGATGTAATTCAACGGCACGTTCATTGCGATAATCCCTTATCAGATTCTCACCAGAACTGGTAATTTCGGGCATATTGACAGAGGGTCTTTTCCTTACCCTATTTATGTATTCTCTGGCCAAATCTTCATTACCCAAAGCCATCTGAATTTCGGCATAATTGAGGTAAAATTCTGCCAATCGCATGAAAATCGTCGTTTGGCTGTAGTCAAAATCAAAACTTGCCCTTGGGCCCTGAAAATCCAAGAGCTTTCTAAACGTATAGCCGGTCTGAACCCTCCAGTGAAAGGGAGTTAGTCCTTTTACCCAATAGGTTTTTGAATCCCTCCCAAAATCAAAAAGCGTCTGGTTATTTATGGGATCAATTTTGTTCGGATTTTCATAGGGGGGTTGGTTGTCCGGATTAGGATTTGCATCCTCCCAATATTCGTATAGTCTTTGCGTACTTTTTGACCCATCGATAATATTTACCGGCCCTGCACCTGGATATAAAATATAACTGTAGTACCTGGGATCCCTGTCTACATTTGGATTTTGTTCGTTATAACCGGAATTGGGGTTGACTGTCACTCCATCAGCCAAATAAGGGTATTCCCCATTTTCCATTTGAAACATATTGATAAAATGCTGGGTTGGCATAAGTCGCTGCCGGGCATCAAAGCCACTTGGCCAATAGTCATAATTATAACCCCAATCCGGGATTCTGGATCCGGCTGTATACGTTCTGCCAAAAACAGTTTCATTCGTTTCAAGAGGCTGAAGAAACAACTCCTCGTGATTTTCGTGTAGGGTAAAACCCGCATCGATCACGGCCTTTGTCGCTGCAGCTGCTGCCTGCCATTTACTCATGTCGTTGGTCGGGTTATTAAGCGGGCTTGCCATATACAACAACATTCGGGCCTTTAATCCCATAGCGGCTTCTTTGCTTATTTTACCGGCGGCCGGGGCTACACCATCTAACAGGGTAATGGCCAAATCAGCTTCATCCAATACAAACTGGGCACACTCCTCGTAAGTATTTCTGGAAACATCAAAAGACTCATCACTCAGACTAAAGCTTTCTGTAATTAATGGCACCCCGCCAAAGGTTCTGATCAGCTCAAAATACATCCAGGCCCGTAGGAAGTGTACTTCTCCCTTCATTCCGTCAAGTAGTTCTGCATCAATACTTGATCCTTCGGTTTTTTCAAAGAAAATATTGGCTCTACGAATAAAATCATATTGCTCCGCCCAAATATTGGTCAATTGGGTGACATTGTCAGGGGTGATATTTCCCTCCAAATATTGGCGTATTCCAGCAGCCCTGTCGTGCGTATCCGGAGCAGAAACTGCTATATCGGTCATACCTATATAGCCACCGCTACCTGGCCTCCAATGAGGTTTAATCCCGTTGTACATATTATATACATAATTCTGTAGAAAAGTGGGATCAGTAAATACATTTTCTTCAGAGATGGCATCCAGGGGAGTTACCTCAAGAAGGTCTTCGTTGCAGGCGGAGAAAACAAATCCAGTTAGCAGTATGACATAAAATTTTTTCATCAGGCTGCTTGTTTTAATGCTGATTTTCATAACGTTTTTCATTAGAAAGAAAGATTAAGACCAAAACCCAGAGTTCTCATATTGGGGTATGTACCCCCTTTACCACTGAGAAACTCAGGATCACCTGCACCAAATTCCGCCAGATTATTGTAAATCATGAATAGATTTTCCCCTGATAAATACACCCGTAAACCAGAAATACCGATTCTGTCCATAAGTGGTCCTGGTAAATTGTAACCCAACTCAGCAGATTTAAAGCGGACCCACCTGGCATTGTGATACCAGAAATCATTGTTTTGTGCGGCAAAACCCACCGGCCGTATTCTAGGAAGGATTGCATCCGTATTCTCCAAATCATAAGTATTGTTGGCCACATAAGCCAATCCATTTCCATTGGCTCCCGTATCAAAGCCATTGTCAAGCCTGAACTTACCCCCGTCTTGCCCCTGAAGCAACATTGTCAGGTCGAAGTTTTTATAATCAAGCCCTATGGTCATGCCAAATTGAGACCTGGGAAATGCGTTGATGTTGTAGCGGTATCGGTCATTGCCGTCAATGACACCATCGTTATTCAAATCATTGAATATCAAACTCCCTAATGTAGCATTGGGATAACTGACATAGGAATCCAGGTCATCCTGTGTACGGTAAATGCCTATGGCGTTGTATACCAGTTCTGAACCTATAGGCATTCCTTCCAGATTCTGATAGGGCTCAGCCTGAGGTACTTCGTCAAAGAATATGATTTCATTGTCGTTATAGGAATAATTGGCACTTACCCTGTAATTGACCTGCCCAAAATGTTCCCTAAAACCCAATTGGAATTCTATTCCATGACTTTTCATCTCGCCGATGTTTTCATCGGGTAAAATCAGGCCGGTATAGCCTGGAATAGAGGCCTGCCTTCTGCCCAGGATATTGGTCGTGTATGTTCGGTAGACATCCGTTTCGAAAGTCAATCTATCCTGCAAAAAACCTAACTCCAATCCAATATCCGTCGATTCGGAAACTTCCCAGGTAATATTGGGGTTTGGAGTTGTCAGGGCCGCTATTCCCCGTACATCGGCACCATTTACTACCCAACCAGGTCCGTATCCAAACCGGCCAATGTACTGAAAAGGGTCTACCCTGTCATTTCCCAATTTACCCCAGGATGCTCTTAGTTTTAAATTACTAAAAAGGTTGTCCGACATAAATGCTTCTTCACTTACTACCCATCCTGCCGACAAGCCCGGGAAAAAGCCCCATCTGGTTTCCTTTGGAAAAATGGGGGATCCATCATACCGGAAGTTAAAACCAAACAAGTACTTGTTGCTGAACTCATAATTTAAGCGTCCAAAGTAGTTTTGCCGGGCATTTTCGCTGGCACCTCCGCTATTGTTCCATTGACTCCTGTTTTCGCTACCTGCGAAAAGCTGGTCAATTTGGGGGGAATCAAATCCTAACCTTTGCGCCCAAAAGAAATTATCATCATAGGTCATTTGCTCATAAGCGATGAATCCACTTACCCTGTGATTGGTTTTGATAACCCTATCATAAGCAATTTTTGAATTCAGGGTTATCATTGTACTTTGGTTAAAATCCTCCCTTAACCCGATATCTTCAACAGTACGCGAGGTTCTTTTTACAATAACTCCTTCGGAGTTTCTCTCGTAATAATCCCATACGTAGTCAAAGGATTTATTGTAATTGAAAGTCTTCACAATAGAGGCAAAACCGTCCACCGACAGGCCTTCCACAAATGGAATCTTGTAATTATACCTGAAGGTACCATTGGCTACATCTCCTGTATTTCTTCTGTATCCAGGACTTAAAAGCCGGGCGGCAGGATTTAAATGAGACCAACCTTCTCCAGGATATCTGTAATCCCCTCCAATATAAGCCTCCTGCAAGGGACTGGTGGAAGCAAAAGCCCCAATAGCACCTGAGCCGCCTTGAGGAGATTGAGTGAATTTTTGTCGGATCGACAAATCAATTCCAACTTCTAAATCATCCGTAACGGTTACGTCCAGGTTTGCACGCACATTGTATTGTTTGAGCTTGGTAATATCATCGGCGCGGAGAATACCTCCCTGATTAACCATTCCTACAGAAGTAAAATACCTAATCCTGTCAGATCCACCCCGCATGGTTAATGATTGCCTGGAAATGATTGCGGGAGGGTCTACCAGGGCATCCCACCAATCTTCCGCACGGCGGCTTCCATTTCTGAAAGACTCCACCAAATCGTCCGGGAATACTGCTCCTCCACCTTCCAGTACCCTATTCCGATTCAAAACATCCATATAGTCAAAAACTCCTGCCGACTTAACCTTCATGGTAGGCGACTGGAACAAATGGGAAGTGGAAAAATTAAAAGATGGTTTCCCTGTCTTTCCTCGTTTTGTAGTAACCAAAATTACCCCACCAGCGGATTGGGCTCCATAAATTGCCGCTGAGGCATCTTTCAGCACAGAAATGGATTCTATATCATTCGGGTCCAAACGGTTGAGCCCATCAGGATCTGCGTTAGCTACACCATCGATTACAATTAATGCGGAATTATTTCTGGTGGTATTGAATCCCCTTACCAGGATTTGCGCATCATCGAAACCCGGAACGGCACTTCGCTGGTTGACATATAAGCCTGCCAATCTTCCCGATAGGGCGTTGGAGAGGGATACCGCTGATGATTTTTTAACCTCCTCACCGGAGGTTTGAACCACTGCATTGGTAAGTTCGGATTTCTTTTGGGTACCATAACCGAGAACAATAACTTCATCGAGTGCCTGTGCACTCTGTTCCATGGTAATATTAATAGTGGTTTGATTTCCCACTTCTACCGTCTGACTCTCAAATCCAATAAAGGAAAAGACAAGGGAGGAGCCCTCGGGAACGACTATTGAATATTTTCCATCCATATCGGTGGCTGTTCCTGAGTTGGTCCCGGGAACAAATACCGTCACCCCTGGTATGGGGTCACCATTGGCATCCACAACCGTACCAGTAACCGTTACTTCAACGAGCACAGCTCTGGACCTGTCTTTTGATTTCGAAAATTTTACGCTGATTTTATCATCCACCTGTTTAAAGGCCAATTGGTGGGAAGAAGAAAGGGATAACAAAACAGTTTCCAATGTCTGATCCTTAATTTGAATGCTCACCTGATCTGCGCCTTCAAGCAAACGATCGTCGTAAATAAAAGAAAACTCCGTTAACCTCATTATCTCAGAAAAAGTCTCTTCCAAAGAAACATCTTCAAGGTCTAAACTCAGATGAACTTGCTTAATATCCAGTGAACCCTGGGCATTGGACGGTGCCGCATAGATCAGTGGTAAAAAAAGCATCTGGATCAGAAATCCATACAAATAGTATTTTCCTATCATACATAGGGCATGTAATAATTTTTCCATAAATTTGGGTGTTTTATTGTGAGTTTGCAGTAAAACAAAGGCAAATAGGTAACATCTGATAAATCTTTCTATTTGCCGGACAAAGTCAATGAGAAATCATTGGCTTTGTTTTTTTATCGATCCGTTTTCTTCATCCAATTTGATTAATGTTCGAAAACTAACTTAACTTTTTTTTGATCAATGATGTGATTGAACCCGTATGCATATCCAACGGACTCCAAAACATTACTTAAATAACTGTCCTTGAATTCCCCCGATATTTTTAATTTTTGTTTTGGCCTATTCTCCAGAGAAATTTCTACCCCATACCATCGCTCTAGTGTTAGTTCAAATTCAGAAAGCGAGGCATTGTCAAAAAACAAAACACCTGATTTCCAGGAAAAAGCTTTTTTGGGATTAAATTTACTCTTGGTAATTTTTTGGTTTCCAACCGATGTCACTTCCTCTCCTGGTTGAAGAAAAACAAGTTGATTTTCCAGCAACTCATTCACGACCTCCACCTTTCCTGTAGCAAGTTGAACCTTAATTTTATCGGGATTATAGGATTGAATATTGAAGGAAGTGCCAAGGGCAGTGGTGATGACTTTTCCGGAAAATACCCGGAAAGGCAATAAACTATCCGGGACCACTTCGAAAAATGATTCTCCAGTCAAATGAATCTCCCGATTATTCACACCAAAATCACTCCTGTACTTGATTTCACTATCCGCATTGATAATTACCGTGCTGCCATCTGGCAAATGAATCTTTGATTTTTGCCCTTTTGGATTGAATTTGGTTATCCAATGTGGCTTATTTTCAGTATTTTCCAATGCTGGTTCTGTATGATACTTTACCACATCAAATGCCAAAAACCCCATCATTGAAATGAAAATCACAAACAAAAGCATAGAAATCCCCCTCCAATGATTTTTCTCGGAATGCTCTGATTTAATTGTGGAATGCCCCCTCCCCGGTTTTCCTTGCTGAATATTTTGGTGGATACTGGAAAGCAACAAAAGTTGATCCTGTTCTTCCCAATCCTCCCCGGTCGCTTGAAATTCCAGCAAAATTAACCTGGCCTGATGTAAAATTATTCCCTTCTCCTTATCTGAAGCCATTTTTTCCCAAAAACAACCGCTCGAAGTATCAGCATGTAATACCCAGGATAAAAATGATTTATCCTGCAAAAAATCTTCTATTGTGTTGTATGACTTCATTAATCTTCTGCTATATGTATTAAAGAGAAAATAGTGCTACAAATCTCATCTCCAATTCCAAAAAAATTTAATATTTTTTTGGAATACTTGAGGTATTAACCAATAAATTAAACCTAAATAAGTATTTTAACCAATTTAATTAATACCAATGCAAATTAAAAAAGAATAAAAAAATAACTTTCGACGTAAAATCACTGTGGGACAAAACGGTCTTTAAGGATTTGATTCCCTTAAATATCAAATTGTAGATTGAAGGAATTTGAACTCCCATTAATTCAGAAATTTCGTCATAGGTCAATTCCTGAAGGTACCTCAAATAAATCGCCTCTTTTTGCCTTAAAGGTAAAGCGTCAATTGCACGACTAAGTTTATGGGTAGAATCAAGGCTGATCTGATTTTCCTCTAAAATTTCCTGAAACGATACTTCCCAGGAAATTTTAGAATGGTAATCCTCAATACTCTCGTATTTACAGGCTACGTTGACACGCTTGATTACCTCCCTCCTGAAACATGAAAAAAGATAGAATTTTATAGATTTATTGATGAAAAGAACATTTTTGGACTCCCAAATATGAATGAAAACATCTTGTATTACGTCCTTGATCAATTCCGTATCCTGCGTGAATCGAAAACCATATTTGTATAAGTCTTTGGCATGGGTCAGATAAATATGATCAAAGGCGGTTTGATCACCATCTGCCACCAATTTCCAAAGTTCAATGTCTTTTAGGGTGTGAAACTTCATTGAACATACGGTTATAAAATGGGTTTAATTGAATATATCAAACATACGATAATTTGAAAAATAAATTACTTACAAACGAAAAGAATTTCAAAATATTAAAATACCAAACCTTTAAGTAGCTGGAAAGAAATTTGATTACTTTTTTCAATTCTTATTCTCATTTCAATTTTTACCTAAAAAGAAACTATTATGTATAAACATAGGTTGTAGGTACATTAATATGTTTGTTTTGCTTAATTGCTATTTAATGCAGCAATCAAATTATTTTCACAGATTGAAAACCAACTATATACATGGAAAAGCAACCGTTATTGGAAAAATTAAAATTGGGTGACCTCTTACTCAATAACAGGGTAGTCATGGCCCCTATGACACGAAGCAGGGCTGATAATCCTGACAATGCGCCAACTGAACTTCAGGTTGATTACTACTCCCAACGGGCCAGCGCCGGGCTGATCATAACAGAGGGATCACAAATTTCCAAAAAAGCAGTGGGGTACATCAATACTCCCGGTATCTATACTGCTGCTCAAATTGAGGGTTGGAAAAAAGTGACATCTGCCGTACACGAGCAGGGAGGTAAAATATTCATACAGTTATGGCATGTGGGCAGGATTTCTCATCCGGACTTTCACAATGGGGAACTACCCCTGGCCCCTTCAGCCATCAATCCCAATTCCAAAGCCTTCACCCCAAAGGGTTTTAAGGAAACGGTAACACCAAAAGAAATGAGCCTTGAAGAAATCAAGGAAACGATTCAGGACTTTAGAAAAGCGGCTAAAAATGCCTGGGCGGCGGGTTTTGATGGTGTAGAGATACACTCCTCCAATGGATACCTCTTGCACCAGTTTTTCAACCGCACCTCTAATGTCAGGACAGATGAATATGGAGGCAGCATCGCCAATCGAACGAAAATCCTTTTTGAGATCATTGATGCCATCAAAAAAGAGATACCGGAAAACCGCATTGGCCTGAGATTAAATCCTTCGCTTCATGGTTTATTTGGCATGAGCTTGGACGAGGAGACCATACCTGCCTTCGATCATATCATCAATAAACTTAACGACTACGACCTGGCTTACCTGCACCTTTCAGAGCCATTTAACGATGTTTCAGAAATTCCTTACGCAGAAACAAACATTGCCGAAAGGTACCGCCCCCTGTTTAAAGGTACCCTTATCATAAACGCTGGCTTTGACAAGGAAAAGGGTAACCGCTTTATCAGTGAAGGATTGGCAGATGCGGTAGCCTATGGCAAACCTTATGTTTCCAATCCGGACCTGGTAGAAAGATTCAGGCAGGATGCGCCGCTGGCCGATTGGGATCAGGATACCTTTTATACGCCGGGTTCAAAGGGCTATACAGACTATCCCAAATTGGCAGAAACAGCACAAAGTTAATTTTAGATTTACCTTAACTAGAAAGCCATTTCTGTTCTGAGATGGCTTTCTAGTTTTCTCCGAAATTAGCAAATGTACCCGCACTTTAGATAGATAAACTGCAAACAATCGGGTGAATTCTGATTTTTTAAAAAATCGACCGAATGAAGGAATTAATTACTGGTTTGTGGCATTTTCCCTCCGGTACTCCTCAATCTGTGGATTTTTATTTCCTTGATTAGAAGCAGGAACCAAAAAAAGGTCTCTATAGTTTTAATACCTATGTCTACAAATACTCCCTTTTCCATACTTGATTTGGCCATTTTAAAAAAGGACCATGATGCCTCAGATGCCTACTCCAGGAGCCTGGACCTGGCCAGGCATGCAGAAAGATGGGGCTACAATAGGTTTTGGCTGGCAGAGCACCACAATATGCCGCATGTGGGAAGTTCTTCTCCCACAGTTTTGATGGGTTATATAGCTCAGGGAACCCAGCGTATACGGGTTGGGTCAGGAGGAATCATGCTCCCCAATCACAGCCCCTTGATGGTGGCAGAACAAATAGGCACTTTGGCCACTTTGTATCCAGGAAGGATTGATCTGGGTCTGGGGAGAGCTCCGGGTACGGATCAAAAAACCGCAGCAGTTTTGAGGCGCGGAAGAATGGAAACCGTCCAGGAATTTCCTCAGGACCTGGAGGAGTTACAACAATTTTTCTCGGCAGACAATTTGGACGCTGAAGTAAGGGCATTCCCTGCGGAGGGATTAACTGTGCCCATATATTTACTTGGCTCCAGCATGGACAGCGCCTACCTGGCTGCATCCAGGGGCTTGCCCTATGTTTTTGCCAGTCACTTTGCTCCCAATTATTTCCAGCAGGCATCGGCTTATTATCAAAACAATTTTCAGCCTTCAACGAATTGCCCCAAGCCCTATCTGATAGCCTGTGTCAATGTAATCGTTGCGGATACGGATGATGAAGCCCAATTTCTGGCCAGTTCGTTTTATCAAATGGCATTGGGAATCATCCGCAGACGCTCCTACCCTTTGTCAGCACCTGTAGAAGATATGGATCAAATTTGGTCCATGCAAGAGGCCGCCGCCTTAAAGCACATGATGCAATATTCCTTTATTGGGAGTCAGGCAACAGTCAAAGCCGGACTGGAAAATTTTGTAAACCGGCATAAAATCGATGAACTGATGGTAACCACCAATTTATATGACCATAAAAAGCGATTGTACTCTTTTGAGCTTACTGCAGCTGCCATACAATCCTTCCAGGCAGACCATTTGGTGAACAATCATGCATGAGTGCGTTATTTTAGTTTAAATTGGGGTTTTCCGGAATCTTAAATCCCTTGCTGGTTTTTGAAGCAAAAAACAAAGCCTGTATCAATAAGCCAATAATGATCAGAACCACCATTTCAAATTGCAACAGGATGCTTCCCATGGAAAAAATTTTGTCTGTTTTTGATTTTAATTTATCTGCCTCATTCAATTGGATTTGAGAAAGGGAATGCAGGTCTAAAAGTGCTGAACGGATCATCGGTTCCTCGCTATCCAAATCACCTGCTTTTAACCTTAGGTCCATTTCATGGGTGAGTCCTGTAAAGTGCACAAAATACCGGGCCTCTTCATCTGTCAGTCGGGTAGCTTCATACAAATGATTGAGGGTATCGATTTCATTAAGAATCTTGTTGGCGATTTCCTGTTTTTTTAAAAAAGGTAAAGTCGGATCGTTGATCGCATCATGCATGTCATGAAGCTTTTCCGAGAAATCCAATATATAGCTTTCCGCAACCAGCCTGTCCCTGTAAATGGATTCAAAGGCAGATTTCAGCTCTTCAATTTGGTTGCGTTGATTAAAATTGATCAGCAAAACAACCACGATTACCCCAAATAACAAGCTTGCTGCTGTTATTTTATTTTTTACACTGTATGTCCACTTCATGAATTTTAGAACCGGATCCTTACCCGTATCATTTCTTAATGGAAAATTAAACCAGCGTCAAATGTAATCGTTAAAAAGGAAAAAAAAATAGCAATCCACAAAAGAGTTTATCCACATTTGTCACAGCCACAGCCATTCTGGCCCTTTACCCGTTTTTTAATCCAGGTCCGGTAAATCCAGAAGAAGATAACTCCAGTAAACAATATGCCCACAATAATTTCCTGCCACATGATTAACTCCAGATTTGATAGGTGATCAATGCACCCAGATAGGCCACAATCGTCATACCAATAGTTTGCAAAACCGGCCATTTCCAACTTTTCGTTTCCCGGTAAACCACGGCAACCGTACTCATGCACTGCATGGCCAGCGCATAAAATACCATTAGAGAAAATCCTGTAGCCCGGGTAAACACCTTTTCTCCGGTGTCGGCATGCACTTGCTTGTCCAGCTTTTCTCTAATGGTCAACTCATCCTCTACATTTTCTCCCACACTATAGATGGTAGCTACAGTGGCGACAAAAACCTCTCTGGCTGCAAATGAAGTCAATAAAGCAATCCCAATCTTCCAATCATAGCCCAAAGGCCGAATGGCTGGTTCGATGGCTTTTCCCAAAATCCCAATGTAGGAAGCCTCCAGCTTCCTGGACGCAAATTCATTGGTCAATTCAAACTTTTGTTCCCCCACTACATTTTCCAACATGGCTTTCTCCTCAGCTTCAATGGCTTCCATTTCTCCGGAAGGCCCATAACTGGCCAGGACCCAAAGCACAATGGATATGGCAAGTATTACCTTTCCTGCTTCCAAAACAAAAATCTTCGATTTATTGAACATGGTCAGCAATACCGTCTGCCAGCGAGGCATTCTGTAAATGGGCAATTCCGTCATCAGGAAGCTTTTTTCCTGGGACTTCAATACAAATTTTAAGGCAAAAGCTCCCAAAAGGGTAAAAGCAGCGCCTATCAGATACATTACCAAAAGGGCGAAAGCCTGAAGGTTTATCCCCATCCAGGCCTCATCAGGTACGGTAAGTCCAATCAATATGATGTAAACCGGGAGTCTGGCAGAACAACTCATCCATGGAGTTACCAGAATAGTAATCAATCTTTCTTTGGTATTGCTGATATTTCTGGTGGCCATGATCCCGGGAATGGCACAGGCCATTCCGGAAATGAGGGGGACAATGCTCTTTCCATGCAATCCAAATGGTCGCATGAGTCTGTCCATCAGAAAAACCACTCTGGAAAAGTATCCCGTATCTTCCAATACAGCCAGAAATCCAAACAATAGCGCAATTTGAGGGATAAAAATAACTACTCCTCCTATTCCGGTGATAATACCTTCAGAAAGCAGGTCTGTTAAAACCCCCGGAGGAAGCGTATCCGAAACCCATCCGCTCAAGGCAGCAAAAACACCGTCAATTAAATCCATTGGTGCTTCGGCCCAGGCAAAAATGGCCTGAAAAATCAACAACATAATCCCTAAAAAAGTAACATACCCCCAAACAGGATGCATCAATACCTTATCCAAAGTGGCATGAAACTTTTTGGGCTTACCACTGCCTGAAGATTGGGTCCTGCTCAGCGTGGATTTAATTTTTTCGAAGCGTTGATTGGTTTCCCTGGCTTGCTGAACCTGGCTGTCAAAACCATGGCTCCTGGCTTTATCTTCCAACCACTGTTTCCTTTCCTGGTCAAGCATTGGGTCATACCCCGCAAACACCAACTGTTGAAATGCCTGATAGGGAGTTTCAAAACTGAATTTCAGCCTGACTTCTTCCAACAGTTCTGCAAAACCCAACTCATAAAATGGTTTTCCTACTGCAAAATCATCATTGGATAAGAGGTCCCGGACTGCTTCCAGCCCCTGGTTGTTTCTTGCATCTGTCAGCACCACGGGAACACCCAATTCCTTATACAATGCAAAAGTCTGAATGGAAAGCCCTCGCTTTTCAGCCAAATCTTTCATGTTGACCACAAATGCCATAGGGATGCCCAAATCCAATACTTGTGTTCCCAATAGAAGGCTGCGCTCCAGGTTACAAGCATCCAATACCACCAATGCCGCATCAGGCTTTTCCATCCCAATACCGTTCAATACCTTTTGTGCAATGATTTCATCCTCAGACTTGGGATACAAACTATAGGTACCTGGTAAATCTATCAACTCAAAGCTTTTATTTCCTATCTGAAAATAGCCCATCATTTTGTCTACCGTCATTCCCGGATAGTTTCCTATCTTCTGATTTAATCCGGTAAGCTGATTAAAAATACTCGATTTACCTACATTGGGGTTACCTATGATAGCAATACTTTTTACAGCTTTCTTTTCTGACACTTCCATGTATTAGGATCCTTTTATTTGGATAAGGTCGGCTTCTTCTATTCTTAATGCGAGAATATTTCCTTCGATTAAAAATGCCATGGGCCCCTTAAATGGAGCTTTTTGGAGAAGACTGATGCTTTTGCCGGGCATTACCCCCATTTCCATCATCCTTACCATCAGGGGTGATGCAGAGATACCTTCGATTTCGTATGTTTGGTTGATTTTAAGTCCGGTTGCAGTCATGAGCATTTTGAATTAAAGACCAATTCCGTTAGATGATTTGAAAAGGCAATTTTAATATATTTTTTGCGGAATAATAAGTATTTCAGCCTTTATTTAGATTGAATAAATAATAATAGCAAACTCAGTTCTTTTAATTACATCCGTCACCAGCTCCATCCAAAAGGAGAGAATTGCCGGGGTTTCATGCAAAGCTCCGTCAAAACAAGCCCATTCAATTTCATAAACCGGATTCAATTATTTTTATGGCGGTATATGGCTTCCGTAATAATTATCACATCCCGGGAAATCAGTAATGCTTAAACTTGCATAAGATTTGGGTAAACCTACTTCTGGTCTGCCCGTATGAAAAATGAATAAACGATAAACTAAAAAAATAGCGATGTTTTTCGAATTAGTATATGACAAAAGTTTGGCGCAAGCCAGTTATGTAATAGGATGTCAGGCAGGAGGTGTAGCCGCTGTGATTGATCCAAAAAGAGATGTGGACACCTATCTGGAAATAGCCAGGGCCAATAATATGAAAATCACGCATGTTTTGGAAACACACATCCATGCTGACTTTCTAAGTGGTTCCCGGGAGCTGGCCAAACTGACCGGTGCGCAGATGTACCTTTCCGATATGGGAGATAAAGACTGGAAATATGAATTTCCCCACAACAAACTGAAGGAAGGGGATCATGTAAAATTGGGCAATCTGGACTTCGAAGTGTTGCATACTCCGGGCCATACCCCGGAAAGTATTAGTTTCCTGCTTACCGACAATCCCGCCACGCGGGAACCGGTAATGCTTTTCACGGGCGATTTTGTGTTTGTAGGGGATGTGGGAAGACCAGATTTGCTTGAACAAGCTGCAGGATTGAAAGGCACCCAGGATATTGGCGCAGCCCAAATGTACGATTCCCTTAAGACATTTAACAAACTACAAGACTTTATTCAGGTCTGGCCTGGTCATGGAGCCGGCTCTGCCTGTGGAAAATCTCTGGGAGCTGTACCCGTCTCCACGGTTGGCTATGAAAAAATCAGGAATTGGGCTTTGCAGTTGCTAGCCGATAAAGCAGCATTCAGCAAAGAGCTTTTGGCTGATCAACCTGAACCTCCCCGGTATTTTGCCATGATGAAAAAGCTCAACAAAGTTGACCGAAAGCTATTGACCGAAGTACCGAAAATCGAAAACCTTAACCAAAAGGCATTTGAAAATGCCAAAAAAAGAGGGTTAAAAATCATCGATGTTCGCACACCTGAAGCTTTTTCCAAGGGTTTTCTGAAAGGTTCTCTGAACATCCCGAATACCAATACCTTCTCCACCTGGATGGGATGGTACATGGATTATGATGAATTCTTTGTGCTGATCGCCGAAGAAAATGAGGTAGAGGAGCTTACCCGCAAATTGATGAGAATCGGTTTGGATAACATACAAGGATACATTACTCCCGGACAATTGGCCGACATTGAAGGAAAAGCCTTGGAACATTACCAGGCCATCGATAAAAAAGAGGTTAAGCAGCAGCTAGAAAAAGGAACCGTGCAGGTAATTGATGTGCGGGGAGCCTCTGAATACAAAAAAGGCCATATCGAAGGGGCGAAAAATCTCTTTGTAGGTAAGCTGGACCAGAACCTGGATAAAGTTTCCAGGGACAAGCCGGTAATTGTCCATTGTCAAAGTGGTGGCCGGGCAGCCATCGCCTATTCTCTGCTTAGGGCCAATGGCTTCGATAATGTCTCCAACTATGCCGGAGGCTGGGAAGACTGGAGCAGCAACTAAAAAAACAGGCATCTAGCAGAAAGGCGGGTCATCCTATGGGTGGTCCGCTTTTTTTTAGGCTCATTCTACATTTCCATCAAGCTGTATAACTCAACATTTGGCAGCGGGAAAAAGAGGGGTATTTGATAATCGGATTTATTTTCGGTTGAAACCTTGTTTTGGCACCATTCTGGGGATCAAAATGCCGGTAATAACTTCTATATTTACCCCGGATGAAAACAGCATTGGAACAAATAAATAATGAACTGGCTATACTGGAGCAAGCCATACTAGAAACCAGCCAAAAGCATCAAAAATACCTGGAAGGGATTCCTGAAAGCTCCCAGGCAGCTGCCAGAAACCTGATCCAATACCTTTATTTCAGAAGTGAGGACAGGAAAGCTTTGCAGGAAAAGCTGCATTTGTACGGCCTCTCCGCACTATCCAACTCAGAAAACCATATTCACAGGCAAATTCAGGTCATTCGCGAACGCCTTGGGCACCACTACAAGCCGGAGGAACTCAACCCCTGCACCTATACTTACAGCCAGGCTCAATTGGCCGAAAACAGCCAGGTTTTATTTGGTTCACCAGAAAATCCTGGAGTACCGACCATAATGGTAACCTTTGACACGGGTTTTGCCGATGATCCGGATTTGGTGGAAAACCTAATGGTCCAGGGCATGAATGTGGCCCGAATCAACTGCGCCCACGATGATGAAACGGTCTGGAAAGCCATGATTGACCAAATTCGAGAGGCAGAAAAAAAGACAGGAAAGCATTGCAAGATACACATGGACCTGGCAGGTCCAAAAATCAGAACCGTATTATTGGGTAAGGGCAAAAAGAAAGGAAAGGTTAAAGTATCCGTAGGGGAAACCATCTGGCTTTCCGAGAACATGGACCATTTCAGCGAGGATCAGGTCGTGTTGCATCCGAATGAGGAGGGCATTATTTCTTCTTTGGTACCCGGGCACCGGGTTTTCATTGATGACGGGGAGATCGGAGGAAGGGTCACTCAAACCGAAAGTGGAAATGCAGCTGTGGTCCTGGACAGGGTTTCTTCCAAAAAAGGAAAGATTAAATCAGAGAAAGGCATCAATTTTCCGGACACCACCTTCAACATCTCCTCTTTGACCGATTATGACAAGACATGCCTGCCTTTTATTTGCAGTCATGCAGACCTCATTGGCTATTCCTTCGTGAAAAACACAGGGGATATTCGACATCTTCGGAAAGAGTTGCAAAAAATAGGTGGTCGCCGTCCTGACCTGGTGTATAAAATCGAAACTCCGGATTCAGTGGCCAATTTACCGGCATTGCTTTTGGAAGGCATGAGGCATCCCCCTTGTGGAATCATGATTGCCAGAGGGGATCTGGCCGTAGAAATTGGTTTTGAACGTATGGGAGAAATTCAGGAGGAAATCCTCTGGATCTGCGAAGCTGCCCATGTACCTGTAGTATGGGCAACACAGGTATTGGAAAATCTACATAAATCTGGAATGCCCACCCGCTCAGAGATAACCGATGCCGGCCTTGCGTCCCTGGCAGAGTGTATCATGATCAATAAGGGTAAGCATACCATTTCCGTATTGAAAACCCTGAAAGAAATCATGCAACGTACCAGTGACAGGCGAAATAAAAAAAGGTTTACACTGGGCTCTCTTGCCATGGCAAAAAAATTCATTCAATCTTCTTAGCCTATAGCCCGTACATCAGGAAATCAAAGTGCGGGACTTTTAAATTTCGCTTATATACCATTCCATCAATTTAAAGTAGGCATTTTGTGCTTCCTGTTTTTCCTTTTTGTCAGATGGGTCAAGGCTCAGCACCTTGGCCCTGATATTGGCTCTCAGACATTTGAAATAAATAAATATGGCCGCATCTTTATCAGGATCCAGCACAGGATTTTTTTTAAGATAGGTTTCCAAAAACAAAGCCGACCAATCATCTTTGCCAAAACGCTCCAGATCCATGCAGATAAAGGCCACCTCGTAAAGCAGGTCTATGGTACGCATGCTTTTACTGAACTCAATGCAATCAAAAATAACCGGGGGGTCGGTCAGAAAGACATTGCCCGTGTGCAGGTCTCCGTGCAAATCACGCACCCAACCCAAACTGGCCCTTTCCCTTAATCTCCTGCTGTGTTTCTCCAAAAACAAATCGCTCCATCGGACGGCCTTTTGAAGAAATTCTTCCTGCTCATCGGAATATTTGTGGGCATTATTTAGAATATCGTTAAAAATACCCCTCGCCTCCTTTACATTGAATAGCGAATTGTCGGAGGGCTGACTGCGGTGAAATAAGGCTACTTTATTGGCAAGCTTCTCGATCAGAAAGGGAGCACCCTCTCCTGATTGCAACATCTTATCCATCCTGTAAGCCTCCGGTAAACGTTTCATCATTACGGCATAATCATGAATGACTCCTCTTTTTCCATTCATTTCCCATTTCCCATCATTCCAGGTAATCGGACAGCTCCGGATATAAATGGAAGAAAACCGAGCATTCAATTGAATCTCTTGGTCGCAAAAATAAGCTCTTGATTCAAGGCTGGAATAATCCAGAAATGAAAGCCTGATCGGTTTTTTGATTTTAAAGACCCACTTATGGCTTAAAATGACCCAGGAAATATGGGTTTCTACTACTTCTCCTTCAATCCTTCGGCCCATGTAAAGCCCTTCACTTGCCAGTAATTGAATGTCCTCAGCTTTCATTTCGGTTTTCTAAATATTTAACTGCTTTTTGTATCATACCAGCTATTTTACCGTCTTCAGATTGGATGTCCAGGTAATTACCTATTATCGGGTCGAAGTTCCTTTTCAATTTTTGATATACCCAAAAATCCGCATCGCTTTCCTCCCTGCTTTTTGATAGTCGTTTTTCAATCAAATCCTCCTCAGCCCAAACCCGCATACAGATAAAGGATTGTCCCATTTTCAGGGCTATATCCTGAAATGTCAACCTGTTTTCATTCCTTTGAAAGGTGGCATCCACCAAAACCGATTTGCCCGCTTCTAAAAATTTCTGAGCCCTCGCTGCCATCTCGTCATAAACCTTTTGCCGGTCATGGCTACTGTATTGGCCTCTTAATCCCATTTCCATCCTAACCTGATCACTACTCAGGTAGGTCATACCGGTTTCAGCTGCCAGCTTATTGGCAAAATAGCTTTTTCCAGACCCAGGTAATCCCATTACCAATAGTAACATTCAAAAGAAATTTTAACCCAATGATTTATTAAAACCATTCACCGAAATTATCCATTCATTTGCAGCACTTCTTCCCATATTTCCGCCGCTACAGGTACACCCAATGCCAGATTTTCCTTTCTTCTTTGAAAAGATTTTTCGCCGGGATAGCTCACCTCCATGCCTTCAAATACGGCGGTAGCCTTCAAATCTTCT
Organism: Cyclobacterium plantarum; assembly: GCF_011290685.1. GTDB lineage: Bacteria > Bacteroidota > Bacteroidia > Cytophagales > Cyclobacteriaceae > Cyclobacterium > Cyclobacterium plantarum. The sequence goes on along the minus strand of NZ_JAANYN010000014.1, from coordinate 78,919 downwards.
ACTACCTCTGCCAATTTTTTGTCCAACTCAAGGGGAGCAATTCCCAATTTTTCCAGATGGAAACATAGAAAAAACTGAGAGATTCCGTATTCTTCCCCCTGCAGTCCAATTTCCCGGGTAGTCTTTCCATTGGATAATCCGGAAGCCAGCAAATCCAGCATCAGAGATAAACCTGCCCCCTTCCATAGGCCAATGGGTAAAGCCAATTGTTTTGCCAAAACATGGATGGGGTTTTTTGTGAGTTCGCCTTTGCTATCAAAACCTGCGGCATAGGGCATGGAAGCCTTTTCCTTCTCAAAAATACTCATTTTGCCATAGGAATATTGTGTCATAGCCATGTCCAGCACAAGCGCTTCATTTCTGAAAGGAACTGCTACTACCAGAGGATTATTTCCCAATTTTGGCTCGCTTCCGCCCCAGGCAGGCATATTGGGAATGGTATTGGTACAGCAAATGCCAATGCATCCCGCTTCTGCCGCCTGCCAGCCATAGTTCCCCGCTCTCATCCAATGATTGGTGTTGTTTAAAGCCACACAGCCCATGCCATTTTCAGTGGCCATCGAAATGGCCCTGCCCATGGCAAAATGGGCATTGTACATCCCCGGTCCGAGCTTTCCATCCCAGCGTTCCATCACCGGAAGAGAAAATTCCTGCTCTGGTATGGCCTCCACCTTCACATGTCCTTTCCTGACCTGTTCAAGAAAGGTGGGAAAACGGTTCAACCCATGAGAAGCCACCCCATCCAAACTGGCTTTGGCAAAGAGAGTGGCACAAACTGAGGCTTTTTCCGAATCAAATCCAGATTTTTGAAGAATTGCACCCAGTGTTGATTCCAATTGCACAAATGGGATGCGTATATTATTTTTCATTTATTTCAAACGCTTTATAAAGATGAGCTACCAATAACGGGATTTTTTTTAGCTCTTAAAAGTTCAATATACAATCATTGGCAATGATTATAAGGAATAGACCACTTTAAAGATGATGAATAAATATAAGCTTTTAATCGAGCCTACAGGAGGCTTTAAATGAATTTCTTTAAAAGTTTTATGGGTCTTACCCTGGCTTTCTTTACTTTTACAGATAGCATCCGATAAATGCAATCCAGAAAACATGAAGGCAATCCGTTGTGAGCAGCCCGGCTCATTGAAACAACAGCACATAGAGGTACCAGCCCCGGCACAGCATGAGGTACAGGTTAAAATCAAAACAATCGGGGTATGTGGAACGGACCTGCATGCATTTGCCGGAAATCAGGCGTTTTTTAGCTATCCCCGCATATTAGGTCATGAAATTGCCGCGACAATCAGTCAGTCCAATGGTTCCCGTTTTCAATCTGGAGATCCTGTCGTCGTAATACCTTACATTCATTGCGGCGTATGTAATGCCTGCTTGTCGGGAAAAACCAATTGTTGCACAACACTCAAGGTTTTGGGAGTGCACATTGATGGAGCCATGCAGGAATACATGTCTCTTCCCCCCCACCTTTTACTTCCCAGCCCTGAATTGAGCTGGACAGAAATGGCCATGGTAGAACCGCTCTCCGTTGCGGCTCATGCCGTAAGGCGGGCCGGAGTTCAGGCCGGGGAGGAAATACTGGTCATGGGTTGTGGCCCTATTGGCCTGGCCATAATGGTATTTGCGCACCATGCAGCAGCGAAGGTTACGGCATTGGACACCAATCCGGAACGCCTTAAATTGGCAAAAGATCATTTCCATGCAGAAAACACCATTGATGCTGCACAACTTGTATCGGATCCCGGTTATAAGACAAAATTTGGAGCCGGTTTTAATACTGTTTTTGATGCTACAGGAAACAAACAAGCCATGGAATCGGGGCCATTTTTCGCTGCCCATGGCGGAAAATATATTTTAGTAGGTCTTTATAAAGATCAGCTTTGTTTCCATCATCCTTCCATCCATGCCAAAGAACTGAGTTTGTTATGCAGCAGAAATGCAACCAAAGCTGATTTCCTTGAGGTAATGAAAATTTTAGCTTTGAAAAAGTTCCCTACAGAAAATTACCATACCCATGATTTGGGCTTTGATGAGGTTCCTGAAAAGTTTACCCACCTGACCCTTCCATCCAACCAGGTGATCAAAGCCATGATAAGCATTTAATTTCGGACCATTAAAAAAAACTTTGTACCGATTGTGGAGAGGTTTTTGTTATTCCTTTTGAAAATTACCAGATTGAAATTAAGAAACGATTCGGTTATGAATAAGTTATTGCTGTTGCTACTCACAATTTCAGGATTGGTAACTTTTCCTTCAATTAGTCAAGGGCAAGTGCAGGCTGGCTATGAAGTTCTAAAAACCAACCGGGCATATGTGATCAAAATGAAAGCTATGGATTATACCCGAATAGATACCGAAGGATTAAGCCTGGATTGCTCATCAACGGACTTGAGCAAAGAACTAAATTTCGATCATATTGCCTCCTATTTTGATGAAGACACCAAAACCTTGTTTCGAAACATAAAAATTCAAAGCAGGGTATACATTGATATTCGCGGTGATGTGCAGGAGCTTTATTTTATCTGTGAAAATGATCCGGAAAAGCATGCCGTTGATTTCGAAAAATTGGAAAAGGTAATCAAAAGAAAAATGAAAGTGGAAAATAACAGAGATTGTCTGACAAAATTCGAAGACAAATACATCAGTTGGTACATTCCTCTTTACAGTTATTAAAGTCTTAGTGATTCAATGCTTCGCCAACACCTGAAAATTTTGCGGTTTTCAGAAACAATCACCTTTTTTTTATGACACGAACACCTATAAACGACCTTTGAAAAGACTGCTTTAATAACCATCCGAAAGCCCAACAGGCAGGGCTGCGATTTTTTTTGATTGACCCCAGGTAATTAGATGCGAAATATGCATTAACCTATCTAATACGAATCCAAATGCATATTCCGGGTTAAATCCAAAATTACAATCCCTACCCTGGTCAAAAAAAAAGCCCGGAAAAACTCCGGGCTTTAATATTGAAATATAATCAATGACTCTTACTTCAGGAAGAGCATCTCCCTGTACTTCACCAAAGGCCAGTATTCATCATCTACCAGCAGTTCCATCTTATCAACCGCATATCTTATTTTATCAAAATAAGCATCTTTCACTTCAGAGCTGTACAATTTGGCTTTTTCGGTAATATCCTCTACCTTATTTACCCTTTTTCGCGCTTCAATCATGTTGCTAACATTTGACTTAAGGGCTTCGATGTGTTTTGAAACTTCTTCAATAGTCTCTATGGCAGCACGGTGGTCTAATCCTAATCCTTTTAGACCATTGGCATTGACGATAAGCTGATTTTGATAACGGATCGCCGTAGGGATGATATGGTTTAATGCAAGATCTCCCATCACCCTGGATTCGATCTGTACCTTCATGACATAATTCTCCAATCTGATCTCATGACGGGCATGCAGTTCCTTTTCATTCAATACATTGTGCCGCTTGTATAGGTCAGTAACTTGCTTGGACAATAATATATCCAGTGCCTCTGCAGTACTTTTGAGGTTGGAAAGCCCTCTTTTCTCCGCTTCTTTTTCCCACTCCTCAGAATAGCCGTCTCCTTCAAACCTAATTTTCTTGCTTTCTTTAATGTATTTTCTCAATACATTTACAATGGCGATTTTCTTTTCCTTACCGCCTTCTATTTCCTTGTCGATGTCCTTCTTAAGTTCTTTTAAAACATCTGCAACAATCACGTTCAAAGCTGTCATTGGACCGGCCGGATTGGCACTGGAACCTACAGCCCGGAATTCAAATTTGTTTCCGGTAAAGGCAAATGGAGAAGTTCTGTTACGGTCGGTGTTGTCCAATATGATTTCTGGAATTTTAGAAATTCCAAGTTTCATGTACATATTGTCACCTTTTTCAATTTTTATATTTCCGTTTTTCTCCAACTCATCCAAAATCCCGGTGAGGGTGGATCCAAGGAAAACAGAAATAATTGCAGGTGGTGCCTCATTGGCTCCCAGCCTGAAATCGTTACCTGCAGATGCAATACTGGCTCTCAATAAATCAGCATTTTTATAAACGGCTTTCAGGGTTGCCACCAGAAAACAAAGGAATTGGAGGTTTTCTCTGGCCGAATTACTTGGCTGAAAAAGATTGACACCTGTATCTGTGATCAGGGACCAGTTGTTGTGTTTGCCACTACCATTCAGTCCAGCAAAAGGCTTTTCGTGAAACAGTACTTTTAGCCCGTGTTTTTCAGCTACTTTTTCCATCACATCCATCAACAAAAGATTATGATCGGTAGCTTTATTGATATCTTCAAACAATGGTGCTACCTCAAACTGTCCCGGAGCCACTTCATTGTGTCTGGTGGAAACAGGAATACCCAATTTAAGTGCTTCGATTTCGAAGTCCTTCATGTACTCCTTCACCCGGGATGGAATTGATCCAAAATAATGATCATCCAATTGCTGGCCTCTGGCTGGATTATGACCGAAAACGGTTCTTCCCGCCATCACCAAATCCGGACGGGTCGCATAAAGTGCCCTGTCTATTACAAAATACTCCTGCTCTACTCCCAAAGAAGGATTTACTTTCTTTACATTTCGGTCAAAATACTGGCAAATTTCAACTGCAGCATTATTGATGGCTTCAGTTGATCTGATGAGTGGGGTTTTAAAATCCAGGGCTTCCCCTGTAAAAGAAACAAAGATTGTTGGAATGCAAAGGGTCTGATTGAAAATAAAGATGGGAGAACTTGGATCCCAGGCAGTATATCCACGGGCTTCAAAAGTGGTCCTTATGCCTCCACTCGGGAAAGATGAAGCATCGGGCTCCTGTTGAACAAGCGCACTCCCCTTGAATTTCTCCATGCCTGACATGGCGTCAAAGAAAGTATCATGCTTTTCGGCAGTCGATCCGGTTAAAGGTTGAAACCAATGTGTATAATGCGTGGCTCCTTTGGATAGAGCCCAACTTTTTACAGCAGTAGCCACCTCATCTGCGGTGGACATATCTATCTTGGTCCCCTTGTCGATAGCGGTGCTGACTTTCTTGAAAACAGGTGTCGCCAAGGTTTCCTGCATTTCTTTCAAGCCAAAAACCTGCGATCCAAAATAATCGGAAATTTTTAAGGAGGGCGCAACTGCAGAAACCTGTGGTCTTCCCTGCACCTTCATTAATGCTTTTTGTCTTAATGTTGCCATTGTTTTAGTTTATGGTTTAAAAACTACTTACAAAATTAGAAAAATAAATGAATCTTTAACAAAAATGGTCAGAAATTGAGGTCACTAACAAGAAAATTACACTTTTGACATAAAATAAAGGACAAATAGCCATCAATTGAGGTAGAAAAACCAGATTTTAAATCAAATTTTACGAAAATGGAAAATTCGTCAATAATCCTTACCTTTGGATGTTAAAATCAAATGGTTTGAAATTTGAAAAAAGTAGCATTTTATACACTGGGTTGCAAATTAAACTATGCCGAAACCTCCACTATCAGCAGGATGTTCGAGAAAAAAGGCTATGTAAAAGTGGGGTTTGAGGATAAACCGGATATTTTCATTATCAATACCTGCTCGGTTACCGAAAATGCAGATAAAAAATGTAAAAAGATTGTTAAAGAGGCCAAAAAAATTTCCCCCGATGGATTTGTTGCCATTATCGGTTGTTATGCCCAGTTAAAACCCCGTGAAATAGCTACCATTCAAGGGGTGGATGCGGTATTGGGGGCCGCAGAAAAATTCAGGCTTATCGAATTACTGGATGGTTTTGCTGCCAGTCAGGAAGCAAAGGTTTTTGCCTCTGAGATCAAAGAAGCACAGGATTTCAACCATGCCTTCAGCATGCATGACCGGACCCGTACTTTTCTTAAAGTACAGGATGGCTGTAATTATGGTTGTGCCTTTTGCACCATACCATTGGCCAGGGGCAAAAGCAGAAGTGACTCTATTGAAAATATCCTGGTCACGGCTAATGAAATTGCAAATACCGATGTAAAGGAAGTGGTCCTTACAGGGGTAAATATTGGGGATTTTGGCATAGAAGGAGGAAAAAGGAAGGAAAGCTTCTTAGACCTGATCCGCTCTCTGGACCTGGTAGAAGGAATTGACAGGTTTAGGATTTCTTCTATTGAACCCAACCTTTTGACCAATGAGGCCATTCAGTTTGTTTCTGAATCCAGACATTTCGTTCCTCATTTTCACATACCATTGCAATCCGGAAGTAATACCCTGCTTCGGAAAATGGGCAGGAGATACCTTCGTGAATTGTATGAAGACCGTGTATACAAGATCAAAAGCCTTATGCCCCATTGTTGTATCGGGACAGATGTGATCGTAGGGTTTCCGGGTGAAACAGAGGCATTGTTCATGGAGACCTACAATTTCCTGAAAGATCTGCCTGTTTCTTACCTCCATGTTTTCACTTATTCAGAAAGGGCTAATACTAGGGCAGCTGAAATGGAGGATGTTGTACCCATGAAAATCAGAAATAAACGCTCAAAAATGCTGCGTATTTTGTCTGAAAAGAAAAGAAGGGCATTTTATGAAGAAAATTTGGGCAAGACCTTCCAGGTTCTTTTTGAAGAGGACATTGAGGAGGGTAAAATGCATGGTTTTACGGAAAACTATATCAGGATCAGTGCCAAATATGATCCGCTTCTGATCAATGAAATAAAAGAAGTCACCTTAAGTGATATCAATGAGAAAGGAACAGTGGAAGTTTTGGAACCCGAAAACGGTTTGATGGCTCATGGATAAGGAGATTTCATCCGGCTGCATACCGTTGGAATTAATTTTGAGGTTTTTTATCCCATTTTCTATGATGAATTGGCAAGGATAGTTTAAATTAACCCCATGATATCCTTGATCAAAATTTGGCAATTTCCCCTAATATCTGGCAAAACATGCTTTCTTTTTGCATGTTTGTTTTTCTATATCAGCTCCACATTTTGTTTTTCCCAGGACTCCCTGAGAGAAAATGAGGATCCGTTTCAGCCCAAACTATTGTCAGAGGATGGCAGCTGGTGCTGGTTTCAGGACAAACGTGCTTTATTGGTGGAGGACAAGGTTTTTTTTACGGGAGTTACTGCCGAGGGCTATAACACGGTCAGCGAGTGGGATTTGTCCAATAATGAAACATTTACAAAAACATTGACCCGGGGCACCCTGCCGCCAGATGACCACAATGTGGGAGCCCTCATGCTCAGGCCTGATGGGAAATTACTTACGGTCTACGCCGGTCACAGCATAGACAGCCTGGTGAGGTACAGAAGCACCAAGTCGGGTCTGGATATAAGGAAGTGGCAGGATGAATCCGTTTTTGAAACCAATGGAAGGGTTTGCTATGCCAATCTCTTTTACCTGGAAGCCACTGGAGAAACCTTTAACTTTTTCAGGGGCAATGAGAACAATCCGCATTACCTGCTTTCCAGAGATGAAGGGGAAAGCTGGGAATTTGGAGGAAGGCTATTTCAGTTTGAGGGCAGATCCTATCTCAAATATGCTTCCGATGGACAGCGGCGGATACACTTCATTACCACGGATGGTCATCCGCGCCATTTCAATAACAACATTTACCATGGTTACCTGGAGAATGGAAATGCCTATCGATCAGATGGAAGTCTGGTGGGCCCGTTAAGTACCGCCGATACCAGTGATTTGAAGCCTTCGGATTTCACCCTAATCTATGACGGAGACCTGAATACAAGGACAGATGTGGCCTGGACCAGTGACCTTCAGCTAGATGAATCGGGTTTCCCTTATTTGGTTTTTTCTGTTACCAAAGACCCCATAACAAGGGGCGAAACCATTCATACTTCCCTGGGAGGTTTTGACCACCGCTATCACTATGCCCGTTGGGATGGCAGCGAATGGATAGAAGAGGAAATCGCATTTGCAGGAAGCCGGTTGTATCCCGGGGAAAATGAATATACCGGACTGATCAGCCTCCACCCCGGAAATAAAAATGTACTCTATTTTTCGGCAGATGCCCATCCGGTAACAGGATCACCCATGCTGGTGGATGGCGAAAGAAGGTATGAAATCTTCAGGGCAGAAAGATTGGACGAGCATCAAAGCTGGCACTTTAGTCCGGTAACCTACCAATCCAAAGCAGACAATATACGGCCGATTGTCCTGGCAGACCAAAACAGAGAAATCGTCCTTTGGCTTTCTGGTCGCTACAGCAGCTACCGGGATTACCAATTGAAAGTCTATGGAAAGGTTCTGCCTCAAGCAAAGAATACGTTGGAAGCGGGAAAGAAGAAAATCACCTTTTTGACCAGCAGAGATCCCGACAATTATGCGGCAGATATGACCATTCCCTATTATGCGATGAAACTGGGCAAAGCAAAGGGATACCAAACTCAGGTCATTACCGGTGAAGGGGAAAGAAACGCCTTCCATTTACCGGGGCTCGAAAATATCGGCAACAGTGATTTATTGGTCTTTTTTTTAAGAAGAGTTGCTCTTTCAAGTGCCCAAATGGCATTGATAAAAAAACACATTGATGCAGGCAAACCAGTCCTGGGCATCAGAACCGCCAATCATGCTTTTTCTCTAAGAGAAGATAACATTCCTGCCGGATTTGAGGATTGGCGGGAATTTGTCCCGGAGGTATTGGGGCATGAAAACCAGGGTTATGGCCCGGCAACCGCAATAACGGAGGTTTTGCCAGCGAAGAAATTAGGAAAAGGGCTTTTAAAGGGTATCCCCGAGGAGCCCTGGACAAGCCAGGGCAATCTGTACCTGATGGGAGAAAGTGTAGACTCCGGGGCTAGGATCCTGCTTACGGGAAGCTCTGCCGGGCTAAAAGCACCCGTTGCCTACACCAGGAAATCGGGAAAAGGTAAAGTGTTTTACACCTCCCTGGGCTACCCAACCGACTTCACGCATCCCGCTTTCCTCCAATTACTTGAAAATGCCATAGATTGGGCATTAAAATGAACCAATAAAAAAGATAACCCCCTAAATTAATTTAATGATGAAATACCCAAAACATTTAGTCTTTCTCCTTGTAGCTGTTTGTTTTTCACTGCCTGTTTCACCTTCATTGGCCCAATCCAATGGATACGAGATGCTATTTGATGGGAGTTCCGTTGAAAAATGGCGTAGTAAACAATCCAGCTCATTTCCCGAAAAAGGATGGAAGGTGGCAGATGGCCAGCTATTTTTGGATAGCAAGGGCGGTGGAGATATCATAACCCGGGAAAAATTCTCTGATTTTGAATTGGTATTTGAATTTAACCTTACAGCAGGAGCCAACAGTGGCATTAAATATTTTGTAGACACCATCTACAACGAAAAAACCGGTAAAATGATGGTCAACGGTCCGGAATACCAAATCATAGACGACTTTAATTATCCTGGAATAAAAGAAGACCCAAACGGTCTGAGTTCCACTGCTGCTGCCTACCTTTTTTATCCTCCCAAAAACAAAACTCTCCGGCCTCATGGTGAGTGGAATACCGGAAAAATTGTGGCCAGGGGAAATAAAGTCACCCACTGGTTGAATGGAAAAAAGGTAGTGACGTATCAAAGGGGCAGCAGGGATTTCCTGAATAAAAAGCAGGAAAACAAATTTAAAGATGATGCCCGGTATGGGGAACTGGAAGAGGGCCATATACTCCTAACCGACCATGGAGATAAAGTTTATTTCAGAAACATCAAAATCAAAAAGCCCTAACCAGTATTGGCAATGCTTTTTGTGGTCACACCTGCCTGCCGGTAAGCTGGGGGACTCAAAAATCCACAAAACCTGATGATTTTGTGGATTTTTGGTTTTTATTGATAATCCTCCAACATGAGATCAAGGCGATTCTCCATCTGTGCTGCGATATCAGATTCCTGAGTCAAATCCCAATAGCTCTGCTCTTGCAAAACCAACACCTGTGTGGCCACAATCCAACTTTGAGTCCAACCGGTGAGCGTACCCCAGGCACCCCATCCCACATCTGCATTGGAAGCCCAGAATTCCCATTTGTCAAAGTCAAACGCCCGAAACCAGGCCCCATCCAGGTCATAAAAGCGGTCACTTTTTACCTGAATCCGTGTAAGGAAATCCGAAAGTTTATTCAATGCCTCATGATATTGTGGATTACCGGTAGCATGGGCAGCTTCATTGAGGCTGAAAAAAGCAAAATTGCTCGTATACAGCATGTCTGCAATCGGGTCTCCGTTTTCAAAAATCAAAGGGGCCTCATGAAGGCCATATTCCTCATTTGAACGGGTCCTGCCATACCTGCCTTTATCCGTTCCCCCCAATTCTTCCCTGATTGCCCCATTGGCTTCCTGATTTTCCAAAAGTTTGCTTACCACAGTGTCCAGCCACTCCCGGTGTTCGGGTGTATCTTCCACCCTCACCAGCCAGGCCAGGGGTAAAATCATCCGTGCCCGTTCCTGTTGAATCCCGTTTGTCCACAACCATTCATCCGGGTAGCCCTCCATGGTAATCCTGATCGCGGTTTTGGTCTTTTCCAATAGGGGCTCATAGCCGGTTTTGTCATAAAGCCAAAGGTATACCGCCCACATCCATGATTCGAAGTGTGGGGCAGGATTGACGATATCCCTGTTCCAGTAATGCTTCCAGCCTTCCCGTTGAAGATCGCGGTTTTCAATACGGTTAATCCTGAATCCATTCTTACCGGTGGTTCTGAAATTCCCCAATATGGCTTCGAGTATTTCCTGATTCCAATCTTGCTTTTCCAGATGTGCCATGGCTCCCAGAATGCCCAAAATTGCCCGGGCATTGTCGTCTCCATAATATACATGAGGATGGGTATGGGACCAACCTATCAGCCCAAAAGCAGCTGAATCCGGATGACTCCTGGGCCCTCCCCGTAAATTTTCCCGAAACAGAAAGTTGATCAGGTTCACTGCCCGCTTATCATATTCCTGTTCATCCAAAAGCTTACCTGCAGCGGCCAGGGCATAGGCCCCTTCCCCCTGAACATCTGCCCTGATCCAGTAGCGGTATTGCTGGCTACCATCATGGTATATATTGGAAGAATGACCTTCCAGTAATCCTTCCCTGCCATCACCTGTTGGTAAATAGCCAGGTACAGGTGGACCCACCGGATTGGTGCCATCTCCCTGATATTCCAACCACCTGTCCTTCCAATCCTCATGAATGAAAAAATTCCCCTTAAAAAACCAGTCCACTCCTCTTTTAACACTATTTACTTTATCCTTATCGGCTAGTGGCTCATTCTCATCAAAACTCGGTTCCAGATACCTTGGCCATGTATCAAAAGAAAATGACGTTTTGCCGCTAAGCTGGCTTATCAGGTGGCCCCACACAGATTTCCAATGGTCCTGGGGACCAAACCGCCCTTTTGCAAAATCAGAAAGCTTGGTCAAGGCAATGAAACCAGATCCTTTTGCATACAATATAGGATAAACCGGCACCCCCTCCAGCCCATAAGCAGCTTGATCCAAACCGGCCACTTTTGCCAGTACCAATAAAGGATCATCTACGGCTGCAGGGATCAGGTGACAATCGTTTATGCCCAAAATCCGCATGGGCGGAAGTTGGTCACCAAAATCATCCGCTACCACCACTCCCCTTTCCAGCCTGGTTTGTAGTATTTCCCCCGTACTTTCCAGCCCATCAAAATCGGAGGGGTATTCCAGGTAATAACGTATTTCCTTTTCCTCCAATAAAGCGATCAACCCTTCCGGAATATCCACCCTTTCCTGAGGGTAATTTTCAGCAAGTAGCAGTAAGATGGCCCCTCTTCCCATGCGGTCTGCCGCATCCAGGGGATCCTCATGGAATTTCAGTTGAAAACCTTCACCCTCAAGCCATTGTACCAAATCATTATTGGCTGAACCGACAACATGTATTACCTCCGAATTTCCTGTGCTACAAGAAAGCAAAGCATAGAAAACCAACAAAATAAAACAGGACCTTAACATAGAAAATGGAAAACTGGTTAAAAACAAAAGGCAATATACATTTATCCTCACATTTCTGAAATTTATGGATTGGTAGAAATTAATGGTAAAAAACCCCGAATAATTTTAAATTATAAAATATTGGCTGACAAATAATTAGGATACACTACGAAATAATAATTTTTACTTGGTTAATTAAGTTTGAAATTCTTAAATTTAAAAAAACATGGTTTAGATTATTAAAAATGCATTTCAAATATCTTTTCCTTATCGCCTGTTTTCTGGCCAATTTGAATTTATCTTTGGCTGAGACTGCCTTTGTAAAGGATTCTACCTTAATGGACAAAGAGGCGTCTGCACCCAGATGGAGCATCATCAACAAAGGAGCGGGAAACAACAATTCCCTGGACCTTTTGGCAAGATTGGATGAGGATGTCATCAGCGAAAATCCGGATATGGTTTTCATCATGGTAGGCATTCATGACATGATCAACCTGCATAAGTTTTTGGATTACGGAACTTATCGCAAAGCTTACCAAAAGATCATTACCAGGCTACAGCATGCAGGAATAGAAACCGTGTTACTAAACCTTATCCCGGTGGATACCAATGCCATTTCCAACAGGTACCAGTTGGATTTTTTTGATTCTCCTCCCCTGGTAAAAATAAAAAAAGCCAATGAGATCATTGCCGATCTGGCCAGAACAAACGGTCTTAAAACAATCGATCTTTATCAGGAATTCATCAAAAGAGAATCCCCGAATCCCGGAAAAGCATCCCTGATCATGAATGTGGCGAATTCAGGTAAACCGGATGGGGTGCATCCCACCAGTGAGGGCAACCGGATCATTGCCGAAAAGATTTTTAATTTCCTGGTAGCGACCCAAAAAATCAACCAAAAGAAGAAAATGGTTTTTTTTGGTGACAGTATTATTTTCGGTCAGGGAGTGGAAGGCAGTGGCACCAGTGAGGGGCAAACTTTTCCTGCCTACCTGAAAAAAATGATCCAGTGGGATGAACTGGCACCTTATTTTTCAGTGCCTTATGAATATGAGGATGTAGAAGGGGATTTCAGTGATCCTTTCGTTTTTGAGGACGGCACAGTGGTAAATGACCTCGCAGACTGGAAGGAAAGGAGAAAGGAGATCCTTAAAAAATGGCACGACCACATGGGTCAATGGCCCGAGATGATCAACACACCTTCTTTTGAAGTATTGCATACGGTGGAAGAAGAAAGTTTTGTACAAAAAAAGATCAAATTTGAATGGGTTCCGGGGCAAATGACGGAAGGTTATTTATCAATACCCTATGGTGCTAAAAACAACCCTGCTGTGGTAACGGTATATTATGAACCGGAAACAGCCATAGGACAGGGGAAGCCCGACAGGGATTTTGCTTTGCAACTGGCCAAAAGGGGTTTTGTCACCCTTTCCCTGGGCACCACAGAAACTACTGAAAATGAAACCTATTCCATTTACTACCCCCATATAGACAGTGCCACTGTACAACCCTTATCCATGCTTGCCTATGCAGCAGGAAATGCCTGGCATTTGTTGGCCAGTCTACCGGAGGTAAATCCGGACAAAATAGGCATCACTGGTCATTCCTATGGAGGAAAATGGGCGATGTTCGCTTCCTGTTTGTTTGAAAAATATGCTGCTGCAGCCTGGTCTGATCCAGGTATTGTTTTTGATCAGAATAAACCAAACATCAATTATTGGGAACCATGGTACCTGGGATACCACCCAAAACCCTGGAGAAAAAGAGGATTACCGACCGAAGACAACCCGGCAAAGGGCCTGTATCCGGAATTGCTGGAGAATAAAATGGATTTGCATGAACTTCATGTACTCATGGCCCCAAGACCATTTTTGGTTTCCGGGGGTGCCGAAGATCCCGTAGATCGTTGGGTTCCCCTGAATTACAGCCTTAGAGCCAATGAACTCTTCGGTGTAAAAAACCGGGTAGGTATGAGCAATCGGAAAGAACATTCCCCCAACAAGGAGTCCAATGAAATCATCTACTCTTTTTTCGAATATTACCTTGCCCCTTGATTTTGATTTAAAAATTGAGAAAGATTTTTGAGAACAAATTCATCATCATTTAATTCGGGGTAATCTGAACAGACCCTTTCTATCTCCTCCATTTGACCAGGGGAAAGTGTTTCCTGTGGATTCAAACACCACCTTCCCTGCAAGAGACCTTGCCGTCGCAACACCTCGTGAATACCTGGTATACAACCTTTGAACTGGTTGCTTGGATCAAATATTGCCGCATTGGTATCTGTTATTTGCACACCTAAAGCCAGGAGATCAGCTAATCCCTCCCCATCTCTTTCCAGACAATGCTTTATCCTGGCCAACAATTCTACTGCCCGACTGGTCCAAACGGCCCAATGGCCCAGTAATCCACCAACGATCCTTTTGGTCACCAACTGCCCGTCCACCATAAAGGAAAATGAACTGAGCAAATCGGCCACTATGTTGTCATCATTTCCCGTATACAGGGCAATTTCATGCCGTCTTTCTGAGGCACATACAGCCCTTACCACATCCAGGGTTTGGTACCTGTTAAACGGCGCCATTTTTATCGCTTGCACGTTTGGGATAGCTGCAAAATCCTTCCAGAATTCATGGCTGAGCAGCCTCCCTCCTGCTGAGGGCTGTAGATAAAAGCCAAAAAGGGGAATCAGTTCAGCGACTTTCTCTGCCCTTTTTATCAATTTACTTTCTGACCAGTCGCCCAGCCCCCCTGCACTCAATAAGCCTAAATCATAACCCAGACTTTTGGCCAGGTAGGCCTCTTCCAGGGCTTGATCTGTATCCCCAACAATTCCCGAAACCATCAAAAAAGGCTTTTCCAGTTTTGCTGCTTGCACTTCTTCCATGGCCATTTTCAGTACAGGCGCCAGCAGCCCATGTTTTTTATCCCTGATTTCAAACTGGGTACTATGCACGGCTACAGCCATACCTCCAGCTCCGGAGGCCAGGTAATACCTGCTAAGCGCCCGTTGATGGGTTTCGTCTAATTTCCTGCCGGAGTCCAGGGCCAATGGATGGGCCGGAATGACCAGGCCTTCCTGCAAATACTTGTTTTTTTGGGGGTCTATTTGATTCATGATTTAGAATTTTCCTTCTCGTTCCTGAAAATGGGTAGGTTTGTTTAGTATTTCTCCCTTCTGAAGTATCCATTCAGCGGTCATTTCTATCATTTCAAGCAAGGATGTGCTGGGATACCCAAACATGCGGTGACAGCGGGAAGCATTGTTGAGTAATACATAAGGGTCCGGTTCATTTTTAAATACCGGAGCCTTCCCGAAAATCCTTCCAAAAATACCCGCCACCTGTTGAATACTGATGGTTTCAGGGCCTGTGACGTTAAGCAGTTTTGGGGGGCTGCTTGTGTGTAAGAGCGCTCGGATGGCGATTTCGTTGGCATCCCCTTGCCATATGACGTTCATATGTCCGCTTCTCAGGTCAATGGCTTGTCCCTCGGAAACCATTTTCCCTATTTCAAGTAAGTTTCCATAACGCATGTCAATGGCATAATTCAACCGGTAAATGAGCATGGGAATACCATAGCGATGACTGTAATATTCAAATATCCTTTCCCTGCCCAGGCATGATTGGGCATATTCACCCAGAGGTTCTGGGGCTGTATCTTCCGTGGCACCGCCGGAGGCATAGTGTACAAAAGGATAAATATTTCCACTGGAAAAAATGACCATCCTCGAATTTTTATATTTTTCTGAAACCCGGCCGGGAAGGTAGGCATTCATGGCCCAGGTAGTATGTGCATCTCCGGAGGTTCCAAATTTTTTCCCTGCCATATAAATTACATTTTCAGCATGGGGAAGGGCCTGTAACGCTTCATCATCCAATAAATCGGCACTGATACACTGAAGGCCGTGGTCCTGAAGATCGGCCTTTGTGCCAGCGTCTGAAAATCGTGAGACACCGATTACCTTTTTTTTCAGGTTGGCAGAATTAACAGCTCTTAGGATCAGTTTTGCAAGGCTGGGTCCCATCTTTCCTCCTACTCCCAAAATAATAATGTCCCCCTCAATCCTTCTTAAGTCATTAATGAGCGCTTTAGAGGGGCTACTGAGTTTTTCTTCAAGTTCTGCTATGGATTTCATTTGATTATCATAGTTTTTTAGCGGTCATATGTCCGCCCGGATAACGCCAGTCGAACGGGGAATCTTTGACGATTGATATAATCGATTGCCCTGTGTATTTAATGATGGTTTTACTCGTGTCGATTTCACCTGTTTATAAATTATTTTTAGCGGTCAGACGCCCGCCTGTAGTCGGACAGGGAATCTCATATGCTTTATAATCATCCCACTGTTTGACGTTCTCGTCATGCCTGCCTGTCCGGTAGGCAGGCTCGATTTCATTGGATTATATTTTGATTTTCAAAGCTCATAAAATACCCTCATATAAGTCGGGTTGGCCTGACCCTATTTTTTTCGGTGGAAATGCGCATGGCCAATAATCATCCCTGTGTGCGAGGATTTCAACATGGTTGATTTAATGAATTAAACATAAGGTTTACCATAGTTTTGAATTTCAAATATGATTCGGGTACTATTCATTTCAAAAATAAATTTATACCGTTGCTAACCGCCAGGGTAAGCAAAACGAGCAAGCCAAGTACCCCAAGAATATTTGATAGTTTTTTATTCTTCAATTCGCCCATGATATTAGCATCATTTCCGATCAGAAACAAACCAAATCCTATGAATGGAACGGCAAAAATAGTGATCCCCTGGGCAAAAACAATCAGCTCCAGCGGAAGGCGTCCAAAAATGAGTGCCACTGCAGCTCCGATAACAATCACCAGAGAAATCAGTAATTTAACAGGAAGGCCGTTCAGGTCTCTTCCAAGGGATAAGGCATCCGCCAGGAGTGTACCCCCTATACTGGCATTTCCAAGTAAGGAGGAGAAAGAAGCCCCAAACAAACCCAGCATAAATACCAGAAAGGAAAACTGACCATAAACCGGTGCCAAAGCAAGTCCCATATCACCGGCTGAACTTACTCCCACACCTTTAGGATACAAAATTGTGGCCGCACTCAGCATGATCATAGATGAGATGATACCCAAAACCATTATTCCTGTAAAACTTTCGGTAAGGGCTTCTTGCTTTTGAGATTTATTCCAGCCTTTTTCCTGGACCAAGTAGGACTGGTAAAATGCTCCAGCAATGGAAAAACTGGATGCTACCAGGGCAATGACCAAAACAAAAGAATCTTTGGGTATGGCAGGAATCAATCCATTTACTACCTCTCCAAAATCAGGAGGAGCCAGGACAAGCGTAAGAAGGAAAGAGATCAGCATGATGGCCACCATCAGAATCATCACTTTTTCCAATACTTTATAAAAACTCTTGAAAAACAGCAATGAAATCGCCAATAATGAAATAAATACAATCCATTGGGCATTTGCCCCACCCAGGGATTCGGAAAGAGCCAGACCCGCGCCAACGGTATTTCCTGCCTGAAAAGAGGCTGTTACAAAGAAAAGACCAAATCCGGCAATCCATGCTGCTGCATTTCCCCACTTTTCTCTGAATAGATTGATCAGGGAAGTATTTGCAGCCAGGCCAATCCTTGCCCCCATCCCGGTAAAGGTTAACATTAAAACAACGGCTACAAGGATCACCCAAAGTAACTGATAGCCATAAACTGCCCCTAGTTTGGAAGTAATGGTAAGACTTCCCGGCCCAAACACCAAAGCGGCAGTAATCAATCCCGGCCCCAGGGATTTTATCCAGCGAATAATCACAGATTAATAGATTTATACATCAGGGAATTGCTTTTTTACTGAGACTGATGGCAATTAAAAATGTCTTCTGTTGAAAATTTCAGTTAATATCACCGCATCTCTGGCAGAGTCGGTATTTTTTAAAATCCTGGCATATTTGCTCCTTCCTGAATATTCTTCAGCTACATCCACTACCTCACCCAGGATCTTTTTGTCATCCTCCAGATCCACCTGATCATCCAATTTTACCAAGGGTTGCTTGATATCCCGGTACGGATCTTTATAAGAACCCTCAATTTCGGGAATTTTAGCATGTTCCGGCTTAGCCGGCTTTCTGGAAAATTCAGGTGTCGGTTCCGTAACCTCTTTTTCACCATCGTATTCCAGATCCCTTTCTCTCTCTGACTGGTCATTCCGAATTTCCCTGAGCAACTCTTCAAATGAAGGACCTTTCTTAGGGGCCTTTTCGGTTGTCTCCGGATCATTCTCCATTTCAGGGGTTTTCTTCTTGGCAAAAGAAGTGTAAATAAAATAAATGATGATGGCAATGATATAGAATATCGTTCCTGAATCCATAGTATTGTTGCTTTGAAAAATCAAGGTACAAAATTAATCGTTTCGATCGAACATTTCTGCAGGCAGCATCCTTAAAAAAAACAGACCAGAAATGGACCCGTCAGCAACTTGTTAAAAAAGTAAAGGCGAATCTAGTATTATGATCTGGGCTATTATTAATTAGATTATTAAATGATTTAAATCAGTTTTTAATAGGAAAGTCATTATATCTCTTAATATTTCAATCATTTTTTATTATATTCATAATACAAAATGATTGCTACCAAAAGAACCCTACCCATGATGAAAACTAAAAAAATATTCCCCCACGAAATTGAAAAGCAAAGCGATTTTCCGAATCTACTTGTGAAAACCCATTTTGGAAACGTCTTCTTCCAATCGATGATAAAGGACAAAAAGACAATTGTATACATCAACCCATCAGAGATAATCCCAAGGAATAATTTGGAAAAGAAATCGTTTCTGGAGAGGTTAAAATTGCTAAAAGACCTGAATTTTCACTTGATCGGATTTAACTGTAAATCATTTGATGAACACCTTAATTCTGTGAACTGGGTTAATTCCTATGTGAGTGAGGATTTGATCTTCCCTATATTTTACCAAACGGAGAATGAAGAAACCGAATTAATTGAATCGCCTGTTTTGAAAAAACCGGAAAGTAAAAATCCCGTCTACTTTCTGAATCAAAAAGGAAGAATAATAAAAGTATTGAACGAATCCCTACCGGAAAACCGCAGCTTAGAAAAAATCGCAAAGCTGGCTTCAGAAATGGTATTGGGAGAACAAAATTTTAGAAAAGAAACAGCGCTAAGGGACAATTGATCCCTTAGCACGCTATATGACCTAGCTCAGTTTTCAATAGATTCCTTCATCAGCTGTGGATGGAGACTGTTGTCTTTTATTTTGCCAATTTTACTCTTATTATCCTCTTTTTCAGTTTTATTCATTTCTTTGTTTTCACTGTATTTCTTAATACAAGCTTCCACTTCAGCCCCGGTTTCAATTTTTATTTTATTGGAAAGTACCGAACCATGAACTACACCAGTTTCACCAATGATGGTGATGTCTGTAGCCACAACCTCACCTACAACCTCCCCTAAAATTGAAATGTGACTGGCTTTAACATTGCCAATGATCTGTCCGGTCTTGCCTATGATCACCTTTTTGGTAGTAGTCAGGTTGCCCTGGATGATTCCTTCAACCCTAATATCATTACTGGAATCGATGTCTCCTATCATCCTGAACCCAGGAGCAAAAAAGGAGGTTGAACTTGGCCCATCCATAGCAGGGTTGGATTTTTTTTCTGAGGTCCACATGATCTTTTCTTTTTTAGTTAAAAACGCTTTAAGTGATTAATTTACCTAGTTCAAATAATACAATAATCTCTAATTATATTTTAAATATAGAACTTAAAAAAATGATGTGCAAGAAATAATTTTACAAAGCATTTTCTAGTAATTTAAATTATTTTTACCGTATATATTATTGGTTTTTAATTTTTCATTGTTATTTATACTCATTTAATAGGCCATTTATCAAATTTATTCTTAAAAGGCAATAAAATATTATATACTTATTTTAATATTTATTTTCACTAATCAAAACCTACCGATATGAAGCTCAATAAACAGGTACCCAAATGCATAAATCTAGAACTATTATCCCGATTCCATTATTTTTTTTATTCAGACCACTTTAGTTTAAAGATTTTATGAGTGAGGTTTATCCAATGATAAAAACCATTTTAATTGAAACTTTTAGCAAACAGGCCAAAACACAATACCTGCCAAACAATTTAAAATTATAATTAATATTTTTTCGTTTATATATATTTGAATACAGGTTATTTTTTTGAATTCAAACCTTATTTTTTTAAATTCGGTTTTGTTTATCTTGTATTAAGTCATAAATTCGAAATACAGAAGATTAAATTTTAAAAGCTGGATTTCCGGGTTAAATTAAAGTTGCAGCATGAAACAGAAACTTGAAACCATAATTGTGGATGACGATATTTTGACGCTACATTATATAAAGAAAATTGTCAAAACATCACCAATTAACGGCCCGATACATACTTCAGAGAATGGAAAACTTGCGTTTCAGATTCTCGAAAACAGGAAAGATGATTTTGATACCATTTTGGTCTTTCTGGATATCAACATGCCTGTAATGGATGGATGGTCATTTTTGGAATTGCTGCAGGAAAAAACCTATAAAAACAAAATTCAGGTGGTCATGGTGACTTCTTCCACTGACCCTGCAGACAAAGCCAGATCCAACAAATATCCACAGGTAATCGGTTACCTTGAAAAACCCGTATATCCACAGGTATTTACCGAGATCTACAATCTGTTCGATAAAAACATTGTCATCACCAAAAATAAAGATTCCATCAATTGATGGAAGAACCATAGCAAACCCGATCAACCGGACAAGTCCGCTAATCCCCTGACTTGATTTTTTCTTCGATATCCATGCTCCTGCTTCCTTGCAAATTGCGGGGATTGGGTTAAATTTGTTTGGCATTAAATGAACCTGCATGCAGCTTTCCAAACTAGAGATTAGAGGCTTTAAAAGTTTCGGTGACAAGGTATTGATCCATTTTGATAAGGGTATCACCGGTATTGTTGGGCCAAATGGTTGTGGGAAATCAAATGTGGTAGATGCCATCCGCTGGGTATTGGGCGAGCAAAAAACCAGAATGCTCCGTTCCGACAAGATGGAAAATGTCATTTTTAACGGGACAAAAAACCGCAAACCACTGAATATGGCAGAGGTCTCCCTGACTTTTGAGAACACCAAAAACCTACTGCCCACAGAATACACCCATGTTACCATCACCAGAAGGTATTACCGCTCTGGAGAAAGTGAATACTTGCTCAATGGAGTAACCTGCCGGTTGAAAGACATCACCAACCTGTTTTTGGATACAGGCATCAATTCCAATAGCTATGCCATCATTGAATTAAAAATGATCGATGAACTGCTCAACGATAAAAACAATTCAAGAAGGGATTTATTTGAGGAGGCCGCAGGAATATCCAAGTTTAAAACCCGGAAAAAAGAGACTTTAAGAAAATTAGAGGATACCGATGCGGACCTGGACCGCGTTGAAGACCTCTTGTTTGAAATAGAAAAAAACCTCAAATCCCTTGAAAAGCAAGCCAGACAGGCAGTCCGCTATTTCGAACTAAAAAAAGAATACAAATCTCTGAGCATCGCCCTTGCAAAAAAGGGAGTAAAAGACCATAGGGACAGCCTTATCAGTCTCAACCAAAAATTAGAAGCAGAAAGTGACCAAAAAGTACAACTGAATTCAGCCATTGCAGCAAAGGAAGCGGCCCTGGAAGCACTAAAATCGGGCATGGTGAATAAGGAAAAGCTACTCTCCTCCCGGCAAAAAACGCTCAATGAACATGTGCTTAAAATCCGGCAGTTTGAAAGCGATAAAAAAATAAAAAACGAACGACTGCGCTTTCTTCAGGATAAATCAGAGCAGCTCAGAACACAAATAGACCAGGACAAAAAAAGCAATGAAAGAGCTGGGTTTAGTATTAAATCTTTGGAGCAGGAAAAACAGGTAGCCGAAAAACTGATTGCAGAAAAAGAACAACTGGTTCAGGAATTGAAAGCGGTCTATGAAGAAAAAAAATTGCAGCATGGCAGCTATCAGGAAAAACAAAAAGTCCTCCAAAGCAACTTTTCCCGAAAAAGGGATGAGATGTATCAGCTCAGTAAAAATCAGGAAATAAAACAAATCCAACTCAACAGCCTGAAACAGGAGTTGGAAAAAACCGCCACGGATGATAGTAGCCAGGTGGAAAACCTGGCTGGATTTACAGAGAGTTTGAAAGCCATCCAGGATCAATTGGACAAAGAAAACCGGGAATTACAACAAATAAAGGCCGAGGAAGAAAGTCATCAGCTGAAGTTGGAAGAAGCCACCCGTACCCTGGACCTTATACGTGATGAATCGACCCAGATCAACAGGAAGCTGGATGCCAAAAGTAATGAATTTCAACTCACCAAGTCCCTGGTGGATAACCTGGAAGGCTTTCCGGAGGCCATCAAATTTTTAAAGAAAAACAGCAACTGGGGCAAGAACAAACCCCTGCTTTCGGATATATTGACAACTGATGAGAAGTACCGCGTCACCATAGAAAATTTTCTGGAAAATTACATGAATTACTATGTGGTTGAAACAGAAAAGGAAGCCATAGAAGCAGTAAAATTGTTGAGTGATGCGGGAAAGGGAAAAGCACATTTTTTTATTTTGGACAGGTTTGAGAAATTCCGAGCTTCCCAGAACAAATTGTTTTCAGATGCAGTGGCTGCCACTGAGATTATCGAATATGATAGCAAATACGCACCACTGGTAGCCTATCTCTTAGACGATGTCTATATTTTCAATGGTGATATCCACCAGGTTCCCAAGTCGCAGGAAGCGATTTTTATTACAGAAAGCGGTAAATTCATAGACCGTCAATTCACCATTTCTGGTGGATCTGTTGGCCTGTTTGAAGGCAAAAGGATAGGAAGGGCCAAAAATCTGGAGAAACTGGACAAAGAAATCAAGTCCCTGCAAAAAAAGATCGGTGAGGTCCGAACCAATTTGGATAAAAAAGCATCAGAGGTTTCTAAATTAAAAGCACTTAATTTCAAGCAGCCCCTTGAGGAAAAACAAAAAATTGTCAATGAACTGAACCAGGAGCACATCTCTTTGAAAACCAAAAAAGAGCAATTGGCAGAAATGCTTTCCTCCAACGCCAACAAAAAAGAGGACATCCAGGAAAAACTTTATCAGCTTTCCGAAGAATTGGAGGCTTTGGTACCGCAGCTTGCCAATCAAAAGGAAGATTTTGCCGATCTTGAGGAAGAAATCAACGAAATAAACCTGGCCTTGCAGGAAGCTGCCGAAGATCTCTCCCTCCGCTCTTCTCAATACAATGAGGAGAATATTCAATATCACCAACACCTGAATAAATTACAAAGCATCGAGCAGGAAATAGGTTTCAAACAAAGCACTTATGAAAACAGTAAGGAACGCATAGAAACCGCTCAACTCGAGATGGGTCGCACAGATCAGGAAATTAAGTCGTTGATTGACAATAATGAAATCAAAGATGATGAACTCATCGAACTATATGGAGAAAAAGAAGATATAGAAGAAGGAGTCAATGAGGCGGAAAAAGACTACTACGCTGTTCGGGGGGAAATCGATGAAGTAGAGAAATCCATCAGAGAAATCCAGAAACGCAAAGAACAGGTAGAAAGCCTGGTGATGGAATTGCAACAGGCAGCCAATGAAATCAATCTCAAGCTCAACGGTTTAAAAGAGAGATTAAGTGTGGAGTTTGAAATTGACCTGGACCAACTGATGCGGGAAGATCCGGAACCGGAGGCACAATTTGAAGGGAAGGATGAAGCCTTTATCAAAGAAGAGGTCAGCAAAGTCAAGCAAAAGCTTGAAAGAATGGGACCGGTAAATCCCATGGCCATGGAAGCTTATGATGAAATTAAAGAAAGACATACCTTTATTACCGAACAAAGAGATGATTTGCAAAAAGCAAAAGCATCCTTGGTGACCACCATCAACGAAATCGACCAGGTCGCCCGGGAGACATTCCTGGATGCCTTTGATAAAATAAAAACCAATTTCGTCAAAGTATTCAGGTCTCTTTTTACAGAAGAGGATGATTGTGACCTCAAATTGGCAGATCCTGATTTACCATTGGAAAGCAGCATAGAAATCATTGCCAAACCCAAAGGAAAAAGGCCATTGTCCATCAACCAGCTTTCGGGAGGGGAAAAAACGCTAACCGCTACTTCTCTGCTATTTTCCATCTACCTTTTAAAACCAGCTCCTTTTTGTATTTTTGATGAGGTGGATGCTCCTCTTGATGATGCCAATATTGATAAATTCAATCAAATCATTCAGAAATTCTCCAATGAATCCCAATTCATCATCGTCACGCACAATAAACGAACGATGGCAAGTACTGACATCATCTATGGCATTACCATGATAGAAGCTGGAATTTCAAGAGTGGTGCCTGTGGATTTGCGGGAACTTGTAGAGAATGACGGAGAAGAGATATAAAAAAACCGGGCCACGATGGAAAGTGGCCCGGAAAATATCCATCATTGAAAAGAATCAATTGGGTAATTTATCGGCATATTTACCATATACCCAGGTGCCTGCAATGGCACTTAGCAAGGTTACCACCACCACAGAGAAACCTGATCCGATTTGTGCAAACAAAGGCCCCGGACAAGCTCCGGTCAGGGCCCAACCCAGGCCGAAAATAAATCCGCCTATGATCTGCCCTTTCCTGAATTCCTTATCGGCAATCCTGATGGGTTCGCCACCAAGAGTTTTGATGCCTAATCTTTTGATCAATTGAATCGAGATAAGTCCAACCAAAATGGCGGACCCTATTACCCCATACATGAAAAATGACTGTAGCCTGAACATCTCCTGAATACGAAACCAGGATATGACTTCTGCTTTGACAAATATTATCCCAAACAAAACTCCCACTACCAGGTACCTCATTAGTTTCCAACCGGACTCACCGGATTTACCCATATTGGGAGCTTCACATTCCACCGGATTGGCTGGTATATTTTCTTTTACTTTCATTTCTTTTTCTTTTGAATTGTTTAAATATCCCGTTCCTTCAATTTAAAACCCTACGAATGCCATGATATGAGGTAGAATCAGGTGGGTCATCACAAATCCGCCAAGCATAAAGAAGATTGTTGCCACAAGGGAAGGCCATTGAAGGTTACTGATACCCATGATGGCATGCCCAGAAGTACAGCCTCCGGCATAACGCGTCCCGAAACCTACCAGAAAACCACCGATCACAAAAAAGAACAGGCCTTTTAAGGTGAATAAGTTGCTCCAGCTAAAGATATCTGCAGGTAGCAAATTTCTGAAATCAGTGATTCCCAGTTGTATCAGGTCCTGCTGGGTACTTTCTGCCAGCACTATGGCATCCGGATTGGAAAGAAATACGGAGGCGATTATTCCACCCAGGAATATACCGGTTACAAAAAGGATATTCCATATTTCCTTTTTCCAGTCATACTGGAAAAAAGGAATTTTAGCTGGTATACAGGCTGCGCAGGCATGCCGCAAAGAAGAGCTGATGCCGAAGGATTTATTTCCTATGATCAATAACGCAGGCACGGTCAACCCTATCAAAGGGCCGGCTACATACCATGGCCATGGTTGTCTGATCCATTCTATTAATTGTTCCATTTTTTATTTTGTTTTATTTTTATTAATCTACTCCCAATGATAACAGGAAATCAGCTTAAATTTATCCATTTGATACTGTTCCTTCGGTTGAGGGCTATAAAAATGGCAGGAAACCAGGTCCTGCCATTAACCAACACATCAACCAAAATAGCTCACAATAAAGTCGTCGGACAAACGTAATCGCTCACCGCAAACTTGCCTGATGCTTTAATAGCGTCAAAACCACCTTGGATATCGACCAGATTATCGTAACCTCTGGCTCTTAATACAGAGTTGAAAATCATGGAACGATACCCGCCAGCGCAGTGCACATAGCAGGGCTTCTCTTTATCGATTTCCGCCATGTTTTCATTTATGTAATCCAGCGGTATGTTCTCCGCACCAATCAGGTGTTCGCTTTGATGCTCACTGGCCTTTCTCACATCTAAAATCTTTAGATCCTTAACTTTAGCAACCAGGGAAGCCAATTCGTCGACCGATACCATTGAAATGGTGTCTATATCTCTACCCGACTTCTTCCAGGCAGCTATCCCCCCTTTCAAATAACCCAGTGCATGGTCATATCCAACCCTTGCCAGGCGGGTAATGACTTCCTCTTCCCTACCCTTATCGGCTACTACCAGAATTTCTTGCTTCACATCCGGGATCAATGTTCCTACCCAAACGGCAAAGCTGCCATCAATACCAATATTAATGGCATTGGGGATAAAGCCTTTGGCAAATTGTTCAGGAGCCCGGGTATCCAACACCACAGCCCCTGTCTCATTGGCTGCAGCTTCAAATGCCCCAGGCGACAAGGCTTGTTGCCCCCGGTCCAATACCGTATCAATACTGTCGTATCCCTGAATGTTCATCAAAACATTTTGTGGGAAATAGGCAGGAGGAGGGGTGAGACCGGTAAGCACCTCTTTAATAAAAGCTTCCTTACTCATTTTCTGCAAAGCATAGTTCGTCTTCTTTTGGTTTCCAAGGGTATCACTGGTCTCCTTACTCATATTTTTGCCACAAGCACTTCCAGCTCCATGAGCTGGATATACTATCAGGTGATCAGGAAGGGGCATTATTTTTTCCCGTAAGGAATCATACAGATGGGCTGCAAGCTTTTCCTGTGTCAGGTCTTTGATTACCTTCTGGGCAAGGTCTGGTCTACCCACATCTCCAATAAACAAGGTGTCACCAGTGAATAAAGCCACTTCTTTTCCTGCCTCGTCTGACAATAAAAAGACTGCACTCTCCATGGTATGTCCAGGAGTATGAATTACTTTCACAGTAGCTCCCCCCAATTGGAATTCCTGACCATCCCTGGCAACAATGGCATCAAAACCCAAGGCCATTTCGGTAGGCCCAAATACGATCTTTGCACCGGTTTTAGCAGATAAATCCTGATGCCCGGAGACAAAATCAGCATGAAAATGGGTCTCGAAAATGTATTTGATGGTAGCACCATTCCTTTCAGCCTTATCCATATAAGGTTGTACCTCCCGAAGAGGATCCACTATTGCTGCTTCACCATTAGACTCAATATAGTAGGCTCCCTGAGCCAGACAACCGGTATAAATTTGTTCTATTTTCATAGGTAGTATGGTTAATAATTGGTGTACAAATTAAAGTACTCTTGACAAAGCTCAATAGGACTTTGGTCACATAAGAGTTTTAATAAGGCCAGGAAATGATCCCACCTGCCAGGTTATATACTTTTTCAAAACCTAAATCTGCCATCATCGCACAGGCATGGCCACTTCTGTTACCACTCCTGCAATACAAATAGTAGGATTTGTCTTTAGGCAGGTTTTGAATTTGTTGTTTGAAGTTAGGGGACATCATATCCAGGTTCCTGGCTTTGGGTAACTTCCCCTGGTTAAATTCCCCTGCCGTTCTGACATCAATGACAACAGCATCCTTATCCTGGATACCCTGGTGAAAGTCTTCAGCACCGAGATCTGAATACTGCTTAATTTGCTTATGAAATAGATTGAACATTTTCTTCTTTTGTTAAGTGACACAACAAAAGTAGGGTAAGAAAAAACCAGAAAAAGTAATTTTTATCACATTAACCACAAAGGCAAAAAAAAAGCCGTCCAAATGGACGGCTTTCAATGATTTTATCAAATAACTTAAGGTCAGTTGTTTTCGACCCTGCCTACAGATGCGTACATCAATTTTCTGGCATCCGCTTCTCTCAATTCAAACTGAATATCACTAATGGGACCCATTTTTACGTCTCTATCGGCTTTAAGAGAAATCCATATCTGGTCTCTCTCCGCTTCAGAAAGGTTATCTTTTTCCTGGTTTACCCAAAGCACGATATCAGAGGTATTGATCAAAACATCATTTGCCTGGATCCTTGGTTCTGATCCATACATGGAAGTATTCTTCGGTTTACCAACGTACAAATACGAAATCAGGGTCTTTTTCTGAATCTTTTGAAGTTGGGTAGCCTGAGGAATCTTTTGCTCCACCAAAATCTCCTGCTCTCTCAACACCGTTGTCACCATAAAAAAGAACAACAACATAAAGATAATATCCGGAAGAGCTGAGGTAGGAATATTGGTTTCCGCTTTGGTTTTCTTTTTAAACTTTGACATAATTAGCTTCCGATTTTATCAGGTTCTGCGATAGAGATGGCCATAGGTATACCTTCCTTACCTCTGTCCAGCAGTTCTTGTTCAGCAGCTGTCTGACCGGATAAGGCGCGGTATTCTTCTCCTGAAAGACCGACCCGCTCACCATAAATTTCAAAATATGCTTTTTTCACCTCATCCAAAACCTCCAGGTAGGTCTCATAGCTGGTACCTCTATTGGTTTTGATTGAAATTACTGCGCCTCCGGACATCGGATGATCAGAAGATTCCGGACTTTGATCTGCCATACCTTTCAAAGAAGGCGGCAGGCTGTTAAACAGAGCAACTGCATCCTCATCCGGATTTCCAAAATTCAGCACAAAGCTTTTGATTTCGTCAGAAAGTCCATCCGTACTGTTACGAAATTCACCTTCTATCAAAAGATCATCATTCAAGTTGATCAGAATATTGAAAATATTTCGTTCGTTCAATTCCACCTCCGGTGGTGGCTGATTCGGATCCTTTTTGGGAGGAAGGATATTCATGATACCCTTATCCGAAGCGATTGTCGTGGTTACGAGAAAGAAGATAAGAAGCAAAAAGGCGATGTCCGCCATCGACCCTGCATTTACCTCCTGACTCATTCTACCTCTCTTGCCCATAATTATTTGACTATTTTAGTGATTTCTGTGACTACAATCCCAAAGATTGCAAGTATCGCAAGCGCATACACAGTAATAAGCACGCCGCCTACCATTTTCGCTCCCTCAGGAGTAATGTTAAAGGGGTCTGCAGCATACTTGGCAGCAATATCACCGCTAGCTGTGCTGTAGGCAATACCAAACAAAGCACCAATGACTACCACCCCAATTACTGTTTTCAACAGACTCTTAGGGTTATCAAAGGACTTGATCAAAGGCATAAGTATAGCAAACACTGCTCCTATGATGATCAGCAAGTACCCTGCATATAAGAATATATCAGTAGTATCCATTTTATCTTAAATCTAAAGTGAAATAAATCATTTATTGGGTTAAAACAAAATGACCAGAATTACCTGGTCAATTTATGCTTCACCAAAATGTCTACTAAGCTGATAGACGCATCTTCCATATCATTCACGATAGAATCGATTTTCGCCACACAATAGTTATAGAACAACTGTAGGATAATGGCCACAATCAGACCAGCTACTGTTGTCAAAAGGGCGATTTTGATACCACCAGCAACCAATGATGGAGAAATGTCCCCTGCTGCTTCAATTGAATCAAAAGCACCAATCATACCGATTACCGTACCCATGAAACCCAACATAGGAGCCAGAGAGATAAACAGCGAAATCCATACAAGACCTTTTTCAAGGCGGCCCATTTCTACTGAACCATAGGCAATAATGGATTTTTCCACCATATCGATTCCTTCAGAATACCGCATCAACCCTTGAGTAAAGATAGAAGCTACTGGGCCTCTGGTGGACTTGGTAACATCCTTAGCGGCCTCAATCCCACCTTCTTCCAATGCATTTTCTACCTTCGCCAAAAGTTTTTTGGTATTGGTAGTGGATAGATTCAGGGTGATAATTCTTTCCAGGGCAACTGCCAAACCCAAAATCAAACACAACAACACAGGAGTCATGTAGGTAGGGTCTCCTTCAATGAACTTGTCTTTAATAACCTGATGAAAAGATTGCTCTTCGGCAACAATTTCATCATCAGTCATGACTGGTGTTGGATCTGGTTCCGGAGCTGGGGCAGCAGCCTCTTCAGTGGTGTCAGCTTCTGCTTCTTCTGTTTCTTCTTGTGCTTTTGTGATCATCGGAGAAAATAAAATTCCGAAAAGCATGAACAAAGCGATTAACTTTTTCATAATGTAGTTTTTAATAGACTTTTAAAGGTTGAACGGTTTCTAAATTCGAATTAAGTTTTTAAAGTTATAATTTTTTCAGCTCAAATTGCAAATGAATCCATTATAATTTCTCAGAAAACAATTATTGGGTAAGTGATTTTAACAGATTTCTAATCTATCCCAATGCTTTGGAACCTGTAATTTAATTTACTTCAATGGAAATTGCACTATTTGAGCGGATAAAATCCAGACAGTATTTTAATTACCGGCTTTTCCTTTCAAATAAAAGTGACCTTTTATCACTTTATGCCTGAAATCTGCAGAGAGGAAGGGATTCGAACCCTCGATACCCTTTAGGGGTATACACGCTTTCCAGGCGTGCTCCTTCGACCGCTCGGACACCTCTCTTTTTGTGTTTTTTTTAATTGTTGCAGCGACAAATAAAATTATAAAATTCAGCCCATGCAAATAATTGTCTGCTTTATTATTGAAAAAAAACAGGGTTCGAAAGTATTCTTTTTGCCTATGAAAGCTATGGGATTGATGGTCAAAGCCTTGATTGGCCCTTTTTCATTGGCTCAAAACGGACATTTCTCCCGCCAGAGGCATCATCATCTTCCTTTTTATTTCGGTTTCATCTGTCTCATTGGCCAAAATAAACATCATTTTGGTGACTGCCGCCTCAGTTGTTATGTCTCCTCCACTCAATACCCCTACCCTTTTGAGATCTTTACTGGTTTGGTACCTGCCCTGTATCACCCTTCCTCCGTTGCACTGGGAAACATTCAGGATCAGCAGTCCTTTTTCCACTGCCTCCTCCATGGATTGAATAAACCAGTCCTCACTCGGACTGTTGCCCGATCCGTAGGTTTCCAGTACCATCCCCTTTAAACCTTCCATTTGTAAACAGTGCTGTACGACATTTTTGGTAATCCCGGGAAAGAGTTTCAACACCATCACATTGTTATCCAACTTATTCAGGTATTTGAGCTTTTTTCCCTCCTCATAAGGCCTGATGGAAGCATAATTGTAATCGATGACAATGCCTGATTCTGCCAGTGCCGGATAATTCTCAGACTCAAAGGCATCAAAATGCACGCTCTGTACCTTTTTGGCCCGGTTTCCACGCAACAACATGTGGTTGAAAAAAATGCAGACCTCAGGTACTACCGGCTTTCCATTCACCTTGGAAATGGCTATCTCAAGCGAAGTCATCAGGTTCTCCCGGGCATCCGAGCGCATGGCACTAATGGGAAGCTGGGCTCCGGTAAAAATAACAGGCTTATTCAGGCCCTTCAGCATATAGCTGAGCATGGAAGCACTGTATGCCATGGTGTCTGTCCCGTGCAACACCACAAAACCATCATAGGTATCGTAATTCTCATAGATGATATACGCCATATCTACCCAATGTTGCAGGTTGATATTGGAGGAATCGATCGGCTCAGGAAAAGAAATGACGGTGATGCTAATGTTAAGGTTATTGAGATTGGGGATTTTTTCCAAAATCTTACCAAAATTAAAAGGCACCAGGGCTCCCTGTTCGTCATAGGCCATCCCCAGGGTACCTCCGGTATAAATGATCAGCACCGCATGTTCAATCTCCTGCTTGGCTGCTGTATTTAACCTTACAATTTTATAATTCATGAGAATGTTGTTTGAACACTTCCAGGGCATTTCTTCCCGTGACATCAGCTACTTCCTGCATTGAAGTACCGGTGAAGTGGGCCATTTTTTCTGCAATATGGGGAATATATTCGGGGGAATTGCGCTTGCCCCGGAATGGTACGGGGGCCAAAAAGGGACTGTCGGTCTCCAAGACCAGTCTGTCCAGCCCGGTTTCTGCAATGACCTGCCCTACACCGCTGTTTTTATAGGTCAACGTACCTCCGATCCCCAAATAAAAGCCCATTTCAATGATACTTCTGGCCTGCTCCAGACTACCTGAAAAACAATGAAAAATTCCCGTTAACTTTTCGTCGTTCATGGATTGGACCAGGTCAATGGTTTCCTGCATGGATTCCCTGCAATGCAGGATCAATGGCAGCTGCTTTTCTTTGGCCCATTGGATGTGCCTTTTCAAGGATTCCTGCTGCTGCTCAAAGTAAGTCTTGTCCCAGTATAGGTCAATGCCCGTCTCCCCAACGGCACAAAATTTGTGTTTCCCCCACCATTGCTCCATTTGGGAAAGTTGTTTTTCAAAGTCCTCCCCCACATCACAGGGGTGTAGGCCCAGCATGGGATAACAAACCCCGGGAAAATCCCTTTCAACGGCCAGCATCCCTTCAATGGAATCCAGGTCAATATTGGGCATAAAAATCTTCTCAATACCTGCATCAAGGGCATTTTGGATTACCTGATTCCGGTCCTGATCAAATTTTTTACTGTAGATATGGGCGTGGGTCTCTATGAATTTCATCTTTTTATAATTTGTTTTTAATAGGTCATAACTTGTCCCGCACCGAAGTTAGGGAAGCCTGTCCCGTCCCGGTAGCTATGGGGGCTATCGGAACTATCGGAAATCCCGCTTTGTGTAGATTGCAACAAGTCAGTCTGCATCAGGCAGGTTCGATTTCATGAGTATTTTCGGTTCTTCCATTTGATGCCTGATGGCCAGAAATAATACAAAACGGTAGACCAGCTGACCAGCCAATTGTAAATTTCAAATCCTAATAATGGCAAAAGGCCAATTTTAGTTTCCGTTTTCCCTGCAAAAGTGCTAATGAATAAGGATTGAAAGCAAATTTTAACTCCCCAAATACCTGCTGCCAACCAAAAAGAATGGATCAGGCCCACAAGCAGTGCCAAATAAAAAGCCAGCTGAAGCCCCAAAAGCAACTGCCAGTACCAGGGAAGTGAAAATGCACCCCTTGCCCATCTTTTCCGCTGCTCCATAAGTGAGATAAAGTTTTTTTCTGGTTTTGTCTTTACCAAAACGTCCTTACTCACCAGATGGGCAGGCCGGTACCCCTGTTGAAACAAAATTTTGGAAAGGGCCAGGTCCTCCGTTACCTGATCCTTTACCACTAAAAATCCACCCGATTGCCAATAGGCTTTCTGCCCGACCAGCATATTATTGCCCATGGCCGTAAGGGAAAAGCCCATATCCGCCACGGCCTTTACCTTTCCCAGCGTAAGCCACCAATCCATTGACTGCATCAGGTGAAACAAATGGTTTCCGGATATCATGGTAGTCCCGGTGAGCAACCCAAAATCCTCCTGATAGGCCAGGCACATTTTTTCTGCCCATAAGGGTGGTACCACACAATCTGCATCCGTAAAAAGCAATAATCCCTCTTTAACGCAAGAAACCATAGCAGCCAGTGCTACCGCTTTACCGTTCTCCTCTGCCCCCGGCCTATGTTCCAACTGCACCAGATGCCTGTTGTTCCCGGCGGCTGCCCAATCGGCAAGGATGGCCTCT
Organism: Cyclobacterium plantarum; assembly: GCF_011290685.1. Taxonomy (GTDB): domain Bacteria; phylum Bacteroidota; class Bacteroidia; order Cytophagales; family Cyclobacteriaceae; genus Cyclobacterium; species Cyclobacterium plantarum. The sequence goes on along the minus strand of NZ_JAANYN010000014.1, from coordinate 45,613 downwards.
GTTTGGTCTTCACTATGATCATCTGCCAAAAAAAAGTGGATTTTGTCTTCAGGGTACTTCAGGTCCTCCAGGGATTTCAGACAGGCAGGAAGGTTGTGCGCCTCATTGCGGCAGGGAATCAGGATATTTACCTTTGGCAATTCCGATGTACAGGCGCCGTGGTTTCGAAAATTAAAGCGGATCAGCAACCACAGCATGAGGTATTGTATGCCCACCAAAACCATGATACAAATTCCTCCCGTGAGCAACATCGGCTTATAATGATTTGGTGGAATACCCCTCCCCGGCCAGAAAATCCAGGTAATCCGGCAACATGGTCTTGAGAAAACTTTCACTTTTCTTTTGGTCGTGAAACAACACGATCGAGCCATTGGCGGTTTTTCGCTTCAATTGTTGCAGGGATCTGTAGGGTGACATTTCTTTTCGGAAGTCCCAGGAGATCAACTCCCACAATACAATTTCATGGTTTGGCGCTATTTTTCGTTTTTGGGAGCAAGTCATGCGTCCGTAGGGAGGTCGGAAAAACCTGGTGTTCACCCCTGTTTTGTCCAGTATCTCCTCCTGGCACTTTTTCACATCAGCCAGGTAACCCGACATGGAAGTATTCGCTCCGTTGAGATGATGAAAAGTGTGGTTGCCTATTCCATGTCCTTCCCCATGCACCTGACGGGCCAGATATCCGGCTTTTTGAACGTTTTCGCCTACCATAAAAAAAGTAGCCTTCATATTTCGACTGCCCAACTCCTCCAAAACAAAATCAGTAACCCCGGATACCGGACCATCATCAAAAGTCAGGAAAACTGCTCTCTTTTCCCTATCCTTATGCCAGGTAAATCCCTTGAATATACTTTGCGCTATGTGGGGTACCCTGAATGGTCTCATGTCAATTAAACTGAAGGCTCAGCAGGGTGATGTCGTCTTTTTTTGGTACCCCCGCAGAAAATGTATGCAGGTACTCAAAAAAACCATCGTGAAAGGCTTCCGGGTTTTCACCAGGATGGGATTTGATATAATCCAAAAAGCGATCCTCTCCAAACTCCTCCCCTTCCGGATTAAAAGTCTCCGTGAGTCCATCCGTGTACAGGTGCAACATAAAATTTTTCAACTCCTTTCTTTCTCCCTCCTCCAAAAAAGGAAGGGATTCAAAGGCCCCAAGAATGGTGGTGCCTGCTTCCAATACTTCCAAACTGCCATCCTTATCCAGACAAATTACCGGTGGGTTGTGCCCTGCATTGATATAACTGAGTTTTTCCTCTTTGTAATTGTAATGTCCCAGAAAAAAAGTTATGAACCGCTCCCCCTTGGTATTCTCAAAAGTCGTGAAATTCAATTGTTCTACGATCGCCTTCAAATTGGAACCACTGCGAAGCAAGGTCCGCAAGGCAGCCTGAAAGTTGGACATCAACAAAGATGCGGGCATCCCTTTTCCGGAAACATCCGCAACACAAAAGTACACCTCATTTTCTGAAGCTTGAATCAAATCATAATAGTCCCCACCTACTGTACTGTGCGGGAAATAGGTAACCTTGGCTTTTAAATGATCATGGGAAGGGAGGGTAGCAGGAAACAACATCCTTTGCACGTTGCTGGCAATCTCCAATTCCTTCCTCAAACGTTCCTGTTCCAATTGCTTCCTGGCAAAGCGCTTGTTTTCCAGGGCCACCACCAAAATATTCGCCAAAGCCTGGGTAAAGTCCAGGTCAAGGCCTTTTTCCTTGTCCTTGGTACTTAAAAACAAAATGGCCAGCATTTTATCTTTGTGGTAAACGGGCACATAAATGTTTACTTCAGAAAAGGAATACTCGCCGGAAAGGGTCAGGCTCAGCTTGCCCTGGGTTTTATTTTCCTGCACATCTTCTCTTTGAATGTGTTCAGGCAAATTACCCTTTACCTGATGGGAAATTTTCCGGTCAAAAAACTGCTCCTGCTCGTTAAATACATACAGCAGCAGGGATTTTATATTCAGGTGAACCAAACAGGTAAATTTAAAAATATTCAACAGCACATTTTCTGTTTTGTTTTCATTAATGGCTTGCGTAATTTCCAAAAGCGCCTTTAATTCCAGTTCCTTCCTTTGGTATTTTACAGTTTCTGTGGTCATTTTACCGTGTATTGTGTTGAAGAAGGCCTTTTTTGGTGGCCAGGTAATAGAGTTCCCTGCCTTTGTTTTGTATAGGAGGATTGTCAAAAAGCTCTTCCTCAGGGCTTGAAAAACATTTTATCCAGCCTTTCTTTACCAATGCTTCCAGATTAAGGAGCAGCCTTTCATCCTCCCAACCCAAACTGTCCTGAAGGTAAGCAAAGGATTGCAGAAAATACAATTCATCCAACAAGTCAAATTCGTCATCTGTCATTTCAGCCCATCGGTTAGGTGGAATGACAAAAATAAGGGATAGATTAGTTTTTCCTTCCTTTCCAGGAATATTTTCCCAAAATCGCAAAAGGAAGGGCCGCCAGGACCAGGCAGGGGTATAGCCAACCTGAAAGGAAAAAATCCATAGGCTTGTTCTGCTTGTTGAATCGACGCAAAACCACACCCAATACCGTGCTTTCTGCTACAAATTTCCCTACCCAGAATATCAGCAGCAGGGCAAAGAACTTCCAGGAAATCAGGGCCACAACCCAGGTCAGCACCTGAGATAAGGAAATCAGGGCCAACGCCCCGGCACTGAGCCAATGGGCACTGCCCTGATGGGCATTCCACTTGCTGGCCCACCTGCTTCTCTGACTTATCCAGTCCATATGCCCCGACAAAGGTTGTGTTTCTACCAAAGCATCAAGTTCCGGAAGGTACACCAAAGCCGCTGCGCCAAGTTCCCTGGCCACTTTTTTCATTAAAAACTCATCGTCTCCCGACAGCAGGTGGGCATTACCCCGGTAACCGCCTACCTGCCTAAAAGCTTCCTTTCGGAATGCCAGGTTTGCGCCACTGCACATCAATGGATTTTTCTGGTGGAATGAAATTCCTGTGAGCAATATGATGCTGGCCCATTCAACCTGCTGAAACCTGGCAAAAAAACCGGAACCTCCGCCAGAAATCACCGGTCCGGCCACCATTTGTACCCCGGGTAGGTTGAAAGGGGCCGTCATTGTATCCACCCAGCCCTCAGGAAGCTGCACATCGGCATCGGTAGTCAATAGGATTTCGGTGGTAGCAGCCGCAATCCCGGTACTCAGAGCGGCTTTTTTTCCCATTCCTTCACTTTTTAGGTATCGCCAGTGTTTTAGCTGGTGGGTTAGGATAAAAGTGGTGACGATCCGCGCAGCATCATCTTCACTGTGGTCATCAATGAGCATAAGCGGGACATCCGCAGGAAGGCGAAGCAGTAAATGAGGCAGTAAATCGACCATATTCTTCGCCTCATTCCTAAAGGGCAATAATACAGTAGTGGGCAGCCGCTGGGATCCGACCGGGTATTGGCCGGTGGGGATATTCTTCCATTCTTGCCCGAGGAGCAACAAAATGGCCAGGTAAACGCCTAAAACTAAAAAGTATGCCAAACCAATCAGAGGAACCATATAGTGCTTTGCAGGATTTGTGGTAAATTGCACCGATGGATAAAGAACCGAAAATTCAAACACAAACAAAAGAAAAAATCATTTTGGGCATAGATCCGGGGACGAACGTTATGGGATTTGGTTTGATTTTGGTAAAAGGCAACAAGTATACCTTGCTGCAGTTTGGAGTAATCCACCTGAAAAAGTACAGTGACCATGCACTGAAGCTGAAGAAAATTTTTGAAAAAATCAGCCAGATCCTGGAAGAGTTTTCCCCTGATGCAGTGGCCCTTGAAGCTCCTTTTTTTGGACAGAATGTGCAATCCATGCTCAAACTGGGAAGGGCACAGGGGGTAGCCATGGCCGCTGCCCTGGCCAGGGAAATTGCCATCACAGAATATTCACCCAAGAAGGTGAAACAATCGGTGACCGGAAATGGCAATGCCTCTAAAGAACAGGTAGCAGAAATGCTCAAAACCCTGCTAAACATCAAAGAACTCCCCCAACTATTGGATGCCACCGATGCCCTGGCCGTGGCCCTGTGCCACCATTTCCATGAAGGTAGATTACAGACCAGGGGAAGAAGTGGCGGCTGGAAATCTTTCATCAATGAAAACCCCGGTCGCATCAAAAAATAATTTCAGAAATCCGCAACACAATTCCATATTTAACTGACTAAGAGGGTGTAAAACCTGTCAGGTTTAATCTCCCCAAAGTTTGTTGTCGGTTGAAAATCAACAAAACCTGACAGGTTTGCAGATTCTAAATAATTATTAAGTTTATTGTTTCAATTTTACTGGTAATTTGGTAATTTAAAAACAAGATCTTTAAAACAGCTTACCCATGAAAAAAGTAGCATTGGACTGTGAAAATTGTTTCACCGAATTTATAAACCTGCTGAATGACCTGAGGGATTTGATTCAGGAGGGGAAGCGTCATGGCATGAACGATGACACCAGGAGCAGGCTGGTCAGGCTTTTTGAAAAAACCCATGATGCAGCCCTGGAAACCATAGCCGCCTATTTCAGAAAGCAGGGAAAGGCACCCTTCTCCGGATCCAGGGACGCCACCGTAGAGGCTTTTCATGCAGACCTTATCGATGATGGGCAGGGCTGGCTGGACATGATCATTTGTAGAATCAAGTACAATCCCCTTTACCCGGGAGACTACCTGGGATCCCTGGCAGAAAATATCGTCAATAAATACATTCATTTTCTCGAAGACTTTGAAAGGACCATGGGCAAAAATCTGGACCTGTAAAAATAAATTTAAATTTTTCGGCATTTTTTTGATCGGGTTGTAGCGTTTTAAACGGTGCTATCGTCCTGTCAATAAGAAACTTTAAGTGTGAATCCATTTATTCCCGTTATGCCATGAAAACAAGTTTACAACAACCTTTCCAGTGGACCATGCAGTTGGTCTTGTCCCTGATGCTCCTGCTTGTCGTCACCTCCTGTGAAGACCAGGTGGAAACCACTTATGTGTACCAAACCCAGGTCCCCGTTTTTCTTCAGGTGAATACCTTCAGGGAAGCAGACATCATCATCGAACCGGGCAAACCCCTGGACAATCCGGGCAAAATTTACATTTTTGGTGACTATTTATTTATTTCCGAACCCGGTGAAGGCATCCATATCCTGGACAACAGCGATCCTGCCAGTCCAAGAAACCTCAACTTTATCAATATCCCCGGAACAGGAGACATGGCGATCAATGAAAACATACTCTACGCTGACAATTATGTAGACCTACTGGCTTTTGATATCTCCGATCCACAAAATATAGAAATGGTCAAAAGAGAGGAAGATGTTTTCCCCAACCTGTATTCCAACGAGGAAACGGGTACCATCGTGACCTACAAAGATACCCTGATCACCTCCACAGATGCCAATATGATGTGGTCCAGTTGGGGCCGACCTGCATTCAGATCTGATTTTATGGTCATGGAATCCCTTGCATTTTCGAGTGATGCCGGAAAAGCTGGAGGTGGGCAAAGTTATGGACAGGGTGGATCAATGGCCCGCTTCACCTTATTGGGAGGGCACCTCTATACGGTAGACGATTACGACCTGCGGGTATTTAATGTGGAAGAACCCACCGACCCGCAGTACCTGAAAAACATCAACCTGGGCTGGGGCATCGAGACCATTTTCCCCTTTAAGGGGAAATTATTTATCGGCTCCATGACCGGGATGCACATTTACGATGCCAGCAACCCAGCGGAACCTCAGAAAATGGCCGTCTACGAACATGTTACCTCCTGCGATCCGGTGGTCGTGAATGACGACTACGCTTTCGTTACCCTGAGAAGTGCCGCCGTATGCCGCATGGGGGCCGACGAGCTGCACGTGCTGGATATCAAAGACCTGTATAATCCTAAATTAATCAAATCCTACCCCATGGACAACCCCCATGGTCTAGGTCTTTCCGGAGATTATTTGTACCTTGCAGAAGGCGAACACGGATTGAAGAGTTTCAACGTGGCTGACGTAATGGAGATAAGCAATAACCAGATCGAGCATTTGAAGGATTATGCCTCCATTGATATTATTCCGGGACCAAAATCGCTGATTGTAATAGGTCCGGATGGCGTTTGTCAGTTTGACTACTCCGATCCCGAAAAACTTAAGGAATTAAGCTGTATCAGTGTATCTTTTCGATAGATGAAGGTCATTTATACCATTTTTGCAGCAACCCTATATTTGGCCTGTCCTTCTAACAGCTGGGGACAGGCCTTACCTTTTACCCATCATTCGGAAATGGGTATACTCACCGGTAGGGATGATTTCGGCACACGAACAAATTTCACCTTCCAGACTTTCAACGGATTTCAACTTTCCGAGCGGCATGCTTTTGGGTTTGTGACAGGGCTGGACCAATATGGCAGCCTCTCTGTGCTGCCCATCGCCATGGGATGGCGGTCTGTTTTAAATCCGGAAAACAACTGGCAGCTTTATGGTGGAGTGGATCTGGGATTCGGCTCCACCCTGCTGGAGCCTACGGTGGTCACCGAATGGAACGAACACCGCTGGCAGGAAGGAGGCTTTATGGGCCAGGCCAGCATCGGGTTGCGCATTAAAACGGGAAGGGCTAATTTCTGGACCCTCAGTTTGGCATACAAAAGGCAGAATTACCAACTGACCACTGGAAATCCACGTGTCAACGCTCCGGACCCCAATCGTCCGGAGGATTGGAGCTATTATGCCAAAGACAACATCACCTTCAATAACCTGGTGTACCGGGTTGGGTATTGGTTTTGATAATTTTAATAAAAAGGATTAGAAAAGGGGAAAAATCATTTTCAAAAAATGGGCAGGTTCCTCAATTAAGCCATCGAAAATAGGATGGCAAATCCTGTTCATCGGGAGTCCGACATTGCAAATGCCGGACAGCGAAGTTAAAAAAGCCTCGTTTTTTCGAAAAAAATGGCGTCACAGAGGTACAAAGGTGACACAAAGGCCACTTTTTTCACCACAGATTCGCACTGATTTTCACAGATTTCTTTTTCGGATTTAAAATAACTGGATAAGTTAAATAATTTTACCTGTTTTCTGTGTTAATCTGAGCTATCTGTGGTGCACCTTTTATTATCCCGAACACGAATCCCCGAAACAACCCTCTCTGGGTGTAGATTGCATCTACATCCCAGGTATCCAATCGGTTACATATACGAGGCATTTGTAATGCCGGAAACCAAAGACCAGCCAAAAAAATAACGCTCTTTAATACGCACACTTTTAGCCATTACAAATGGCTTTTTGAAGGGGCTTAACTGTTTATGATTCCGAAAATAGCTGGGTGAAGTGACATACTTCACCCAGTACCGTCTCTGGGTGTAGATTGCATCTACATCCCAGGTATCCAATTGGTTACATATACGAGGCATTTGTAATGCCGGAAACCAATGACCAGCCGTAAAGAAAACCATTCTTTCAAACGCACCCTGCTTGCCTTTACAAATGGTTTTTTGGCAGGTCTAATCTGTTTATGACTCCGGAAATAGCTGGATGAAGCGGCCTTCGTCACCCGGTGTTGATCTTTTTATCTGTGTTAATCTGAGCTATCTGTGGTGCACCTTTTTTTATCCCGAAGACGAACCCCTGAAACAGCCCCTCAAAGTTCAGCAAATCCTGTTTATCCCTTTCAGAACTACCCCCTTATTTCCCTGCGCATAAACAGGTAATAAGCAGCTGCAAAACACAGGGTAGTAGCGGCAATCAGACCACTGACCTGAGGCCAAACGATCATCAAACTTTCCTTTAAAGGAAGCGGTGAAGGAATCGCACCGGCCATCTGTTCCATCGTGAGCGGTCCCAGACTCCTCACCGAGGGCATCAGTAAAGTAGTCGTGGCATCAGTAAATAGCTGGCTGGGTGCTAGGCGCAACAGGTTTAAAAATAAATCATTATATTGGAACAGCTCCATTTGGGCCAATTCATTGGCCCCTGGCATAAACGCCTTGGCCACCAGGTTAATGATGATCTGATAGAATACGGTAAAAAACAGCCAAATACCAATTGCGGTAAGTGCTGATGTCGAGGCCTGTTTGAAAAGGATCGACAAGAAGATGGATAGCCCCAGCCAAAATCCCACATAGACCGTGCAAAGGATGGTAAAACCAATAATTCGAAATACCTCCTCTGCCTCGATGAGCACTCCGGTGATCAGGATGCCCCCACCGATCATCAGTAAGGAGAGGGTCAGCAACAAGCTCCCGACCAAAGTCAACGCACTGACAAATTTCGCCAATAGTAAATTATCCCGGTATACAGGCTGCGCCATGATCCGGGTCAATGTACCATTTTGCTGTTCGGAATTAATCGCATCAAAACCCAGACTGATACCTAAAATGGGGCCTAGAAAATTAAGAAACACATGGAAAGGCGGTAGGGTGCCTTCTGTAGTAGTAAGCAACTTCAGGTAAAGGAACAAATGGTCCGGGTCCTTAACATTGCCCAACACCTCACGTATATTGCTCATGGCCACCGATATACTGCCCCAAAATGTCAGCAAGATGAGCAATAAAAGCACCAGAAACCGCCAGCTCCGAATATGTCCGGCTATTTCTTTCCGCACCATCACCCAAAAGGGATGGGGTTGAGTGGCTGTATGTGTAGCAGAATGACCTTCAGATGGATCCATGATTGTTTTCATTGATCTATATTTTCAGTTATGTTGTTCTCAAAATACTTTTCGTAAATTTCTTCCAATCCATATTCCTTCTTGTGGACACTGTTAACATCGTATCCTTTTTGAACAAAGAACCGAACGATATCAGGTGTCACATCGGCACTGCTTGTTATCCCAATAATCCGGTCTTCTACAGTGACCCTTTGGACGGTCTCCATTTGAAGCATCTCCGTCTCATCTTTCCAGGGAAGGTCTATGCCATTCACCAGACCGATTTCGATTTCGTATGATTTCTCCGCAAAAAGCCGGTTTGAAAGGGTATCGATATTGCCCTCTGCCAGCAGCTCTCCTTTGACAAAAATGCCTACGCGGTCACAAACTTGCTGAACCTGGTGAAGGTGGTGGGATGAAAGCAACACGGTAAGCCCTTTCTCCCGGCTCAGGCGAACAATGAGCGTCAGGAATTCCTTGACACCACTTGGGTCTATTCCCAACGTGGGCTCATCCAGAATAATGACCTCCGGATCTTTGATAAGCACCTCGGCCAGTCCCAGGCGCTGCTTCATTCCCCTGGAATAAGCTGCCGTCTTTTTATGGATCGCATCCCCGTACAGGCCTACCAGTTCCATGGTGGCAAGGGCCCGTTCCTCCACTTCCTCACGTGGGATCCCGTTCAATTCCCCCACATACATGAGGTTTTCCAGGGCGGTCATCGTATCATAAAACCCTACGCTGTCTGGCATGTATCCCACCAGCCGCTTTACGGATATGGGATCTTTGGTGGCATTAAAACCACAAATATGGGCAGTGCCGGAACTGGGTTCGGTCAATCCCATCATCATGAGGATTGTCGTGGTCTTTCCGGCTCCGTTGGGGCCCAATAATCCAAATATTTCCCCCTTGGTTACCGTAAGATCCAATTCATTGACCGCCTTGAAGTCACGATACCTTTTTGTCAGCCGCTTCAACTCTATGATTGGGTGATTCATATTATCTTCTACCAAATTTTCGGATGAGGTAAAAAACAAAACCGATAGACAACAAGATCACCAGTATACCGACCCCACCGGACAGCATCGAGGTTTTGACCGTCATTCTATAGGTTGCCGTACTGGTACTTGGGGCATTCTTAGCGGTAAATTTGTTGACATAATCCCCAGCCAATGTCTTGTCGGGAACGGACACTGTCGCGATCACATCAACGCTCTTTCCTGGGTCTAGCTGTTGGATTTCTGATGGAGAAAAGCTGGCCTCCCACTTCGGAGGAGTCTGTGAGGACAGCGTAATTTCATTCAAGGGCAGGGAACCTGTATTTTTGACCTGAAGAAGTATTTCAGCCTTTTCACCCTCTGTTATCTCACCACTTAAACGCCCCGAAGGCGTGGTAAGCTCCATTTCATAGGATCCTTCCACCACCGCTTCAAGCTCCAGGTCCAATGTCTCACTGTCTGCGATGGCCTGTACAGGTATGGAATACCTGGCGGGCTTTGCCCCGTAGGCCGGCCTTATTTCAATGGTGAGGTTTTCTGTTTTTCCAGGCTCCACATTTAGCGAAGTGACCTGACTTCCTCTTGCCTTGAACGCCAGTCTCCAGCCTTCGGGAGTTTCCGCCTTTAATTCATACACCTGTGCTTGACCTGAACTATTTTTCAGCGTGGTCTGATAGCGGAATGTTTCATTGACAGGGGCTTCGATATTGAGGAGGCTTGCGGTAAATGAAGCGCCTTCCGGCGTACCCTGTGCCGAAGCATTTAAGGGAGACAGGGATAAAAAAACAATAATCAGTAATGCGGAAAAACAAGCCATGCTCCCTTTGGAGGCCTTTGTGTTAAAATTACCTTCTAAGTTCATATAAATAAGTGAAATTTATTAATTAAATGAATAACGTTAAATTCTACTCTATTTACCTTGAGATAACTTCAAGAATTACAGAGACAATTTTATGTGAGAAGAATAATTTCCACAATACCTTATCCAAAAAATTAACTTTTTTTAACAATTCTTCTTTACAAATGGCTTTTTGAAGGGGCTTACTTGTTTATGATTCTGAAAATAGCTGGGTGAAGTAGGATACTTCACCCAGTACTCAACATCAGTAATCAGCACATCCAAACTCATGGAAAATAAAAGCCGCTGGGCCCTCTTCCTGCTGGCATTTGGTCTATCAGTTCCCCTCCCGAATTGACACGCAACACCGATCCGTCTCCCTGCCAGCCGGCATGTTCACCGATATATAGCGTTTGCGTTGCTTCATCGTAACCCAATCCGTAGAAATTATTTCCTGAATAAAAATGCTCCTCAATAACTGAACCAGAGCTGATGGATAACTTCACCACCACATCTTCGCTCTCCTGCTTACTGATGACAAAAATCTCTCCGCCGTCCGTGAGCGTAAAACTGCCATTGTAAATGCTATTGGCAACGGAAAATGCCTGGCTGTCTGCGATTTCAAAACCCCCAGGAGCTATTTCATGCAGGTAAACATTGGCTGCATCCGTGGCATACAGGTACAATTTACCCCCGTAATCAAAAAAGGAAAAAGGAGTGCCCGTCACCGGAACCGTTTTTTCTACTGTTTCCGTATCCGGATCGATCACCAGCAGCTGTCCTTCAGACTGGCAAGCGGCCAACACCCTGTCCCCGAAATAAGTCAAACCCTCAGGTCTGGATGAAACAGGTATTGTATTGGCAATGGTGCCGCCAGTGGGATCATTTACCACGGCGATAAACGAATCCGGATTTTGATAATTGTCATCATAGGCTCCCCAATCGCTGATAAATAGCTTCCCCTTAGCAGTAACCAATGAACGGGAATTTACCAATTCCCCTTCTACCGCTCCCATGCTCATAAAATCCGAGGAGCGGACAATTTCTACCTTCCCGGTATTGGCCACCAGGTAAGCATAATCGCCAAAAACAAGCATGTTCTGGATCAAGCCGGCAAAAGGGCGGTTATTGACCTTCTCAAAAATGGCAGTCTCCATCTCTCCAGATGCTACGTCAAAATGAAAGATCTCCCCGTCATTGGCACCAAAGGCACCTTCGTTGACAATCAAAACCCCTTCCTCATATGCCCCCTGAGGGAGTTCTACAGGATCTGTGCCGCAAGAAAACAGGAGGCTGATCAATAACAGACAATTGGCAATAGTTAACTTCTTCATATAACCAGGTTTACATTAAATTGAAAATTCCTTCCCGGCATGGGCCGGAGACGCAGGACCTGATAGTCCCGGTCAAAAATATTGTGGGCACTAAACCCCATATCCCCCTTTAACCAGGGAGAAAACTTAAAATCGTATTGTACCCCTGCTCCCCATAAAGCAAATGCCGGCAGGGAGCTGCGATTGTCTGTGGTTACAAATCGCTTCCCGGTTTTCTGACCCCGGATAAAAAAAGAAAGGGGCCCTCTTCCGGCATGCAGCTGGCCCTGAACCTTGTGCTCAGGCACATAGGGCAATCGCTTACCGATGCTTTGGTCCTGGTCGTCGGATTCAATGATGGGGCGTGTAAAGGCATAATCCAGGTCCAGACCCATCTCCCAGCTTCCACTTTTCCATTCGCTTTCAAAAAAATATTCCAGTCCCTGATTGACTACTTTTCGGACATTCTCCGGAGTCCAGAAAGTTCCCTTTGGCAGCCAGACGACCCATTGGTCCACTGCCATGTGAAAATAAGCAAGCCTGTTTTTGATGTGTAACCGGGAACCCTTCAGGGAATGGTTGAGACCCGCTTCACGGCTCCAGCTTTGTTCGGGCAGCAGGTCGGGGTTTCCGCCAGGAACCCAAAACCTGTCATTTAAGGTGGGAACTTTAAAGCTTCGGGAAATATTTCCAGTCAGTTCCCATTCCTGATCCTCCTGATTAAAAATAGACCAGGCGGCACCCAGGCCCGGGGTGAAGGGCACCGGCTCCCCATCATGGATCAATTGCCGAAGTTGCAGGGAAAAACCCAGCCGGGGCAATGGCTTAAAATTCGTGGCCTGATACAATTCCAGCCGCTGTTCCTCCCTTGAATAGGTAGCCAAATTACCCTTGATATGGGTCAGGCGAATGCCTGTGTTTGATTGCCATTCATCCGCAGGTTCCCAGTCCAGCTCTGCACCCAACAGGGCCAAAAGGGTTTGGTTTTCCTCCTGGTTGAACCGCATTTTATCCCTTACCAGGCCTGCCTTTACATTCCAGCTGGCCTTATCCCTTCGGTGATAATAATCCACCACTCCCCTGATATTCCAATCCAGCTGCTGATCCCGCTCCGAAGAACCCAGCAGGGGCTGTATTTCCCGGTTGATTTCATTGAGCCAGAAGGAGGCCTCAATGGATTGTCTTTTGTCCAGTTTGACAGCCAGATCCTGTGCCCAGCCCATTTGGGTGACTTCGGCATGGTCCTGCACCCTTGTGGGCGTCCCCGCGCTGGCCCAATCGGTGTAGGGAAACCGGTTGGCCGCAAAGTTTCTGTAAAGGCTTGTCTTGAAGGAAAAAGCATCACCTCCATACCTGTGGCTCAGCTCCTGATCCCAACGACCGAAACTGCCCAGGCGGGTGTTGACCCTGGTTTCATTGCCTTTCCCGAAGTCAGGTGTATTGTCCAGGTGAATGGCTCCACCAATGGCATCCGTCCCATAGCGTGTGCCGGAACTGCCGTAATGGATGGCCACCTGGTCAACTCCCCCCATGGTGAAAATGGAATAGTCGGCCTGACCCAGGGAGGGGCTATTTACCGGCAGGCCATTCCAGAAGAGGGCGTTGTGTCCGGCAGAAGTCCCTCTCATGCTCACGGAAGCCAGCATGCCGGGACCGTATTCCCGGACAAACAAACCCGTGCTTTGCTGTAAGGCCTCGCCCAGTGTCATGCCTGACATTTGTGTCAACCTTTCTTTGTCCAGGCTCCGGACGAACTGCCCGTAGGCATATTTTTGCAGCTGCTTTGCGCGGACTTCCACTGCTGTCAGGTCCAGGGTGTCTGCAGAAAAATCCTGAGAAAAACCCGGGGTCAAGCCCAGCCACAGAAAGACCGTGACTTTTGCCATACGCATTTTTATTCCAGCCATTGGGACATCTTTTCTTAAAGCATCCGGCAAGAAATAGCAAGAGAAATCAGTTTGTTCCCGGGAAACGCCACAATCCACTCACTGCCTGGAAAATATCCAGCAGCTCTTGAAATAGCAGAAATTACAGGTAAGAAAACCTAGTTCTCCGCCTTTCTCCCGAAAGCGTTGAATACATAAAAAATGGCAGGTCTCCTGACTTTCCCTGGTTGATCCGCCTTCTCATCCCTGAAAAGGGACAATGGCTGAGGATGGACAACCCCTCTTGCCGGAATCCGGCTGGAGGTATGGGTTACAGTTGCGGGGACAGCTCCGGATTTTCACCGGATTCCCTATTAATCCCGAGAGCCTGGAACAGGTTCGGGAACCATAATTCGGCACAAACATACAGCAAATTCCGCATCCAAAAAATTTTTGATGAAAATTTAGCTGTTGGAAATGGAAGGCACATTGGTTTACTTTGGAGCCAAATCACATCATCAATGCTGCTTTTCAAACCAGGAATAGTTTTCATCCCTTTCATTGCCATCCTATGGGTAATGGCTTTTGCCTGCAGCGAAAAGCCGGCCGCAGCCGACCTGTCCTCCCTGGAGAAAATCCCTATGAGCTATGCCCGGGGGTTTTCCATCTATAAGGGAGCTGATTTTTACCTCCTGGAAATCGGGCCGGATCAGGAAAGCAAAGGCCTCCTGCTGGTCCATGAAGCGGGTAAAAAAAGCAGTGCTTTCGCCGGTAAAATTGACGGGTCTATTCCTATGGGAAGCCGGAAAATCATCCTTACAGCCACCACCCAAATCCCACACCTGAGCTATTTGGGAGCAGAAGAGCATTTAATGGCCTTTCCCAACCTGGACCTGATATCCTCCCGGGAAGTCCGCAAGAGAATTGCCGGCAATGAAATCCTGGATCTGGGAAAGGGCCCCTCCCCTGACCTGGAAAAAATTGTTGCTTCAGATCCCGACTGGGTAATGGTATCCGGTTTTGGAGAGGCAGGGCAACTGGCAGAGCGGCTAAAGGCGGCAGATATTCCTGTCATTGTCAATGGTGAATTTCTGGAAAAGCATCCCCTGGGAAGAAGCGAATGGATCAAGCTAACCGGAATCCTTTTGGGGAAACCTGATCTGGCTGACAGTGTCTTTGATCAGATCGAAAAAAACTACCAGGAAGCCTTGACCAAAACCCTCCAAATTCCGGAAAAAGATAGGCCTTCGGTACTTTCGGGCAACCTTTACAAAGACATTTGGTATGCCCCTTCGAAAGACAGCTGGGCAGCGCAGATCATACAGGATGCGGGAGGGCAGTACCTGTTTGGGGAGCTTGGCGGAAATGGCAGTTTGATGCTGAACTATGAATTCGTGCTGGAAAAGGCCCGGGATGCCAGCTATTGGATTGGGGCTTCAGATTTTAAAAACCTGGGCCACATGCTGTCAGAAAACCCCAAATACGGAAATTTTGAAGCTTTCAAAAATAAACAGGTTTATACCTATACCTTGAAAAAAGGGGAAACCGGGGGGCTGATGTACTTTGAAGAGGGCTACCTCCGGCCGGATTGGGTGTTGCTGGACATGATCAAAATCCTGCATCCGGGGAAAGCCCTCAGGCACGACTTTCAATATTTCCAACGACTGGATGAATAAACTAAAGCCTTATAAGCTACTGATCTGCCTGATTTTATGTCTGCTACTATGGCTGGTCAACCTGAGCCTGGGTTCGGTATCGATTCCTGTGGAGCACCTGCTGCAAAGGCTGCTGGGCATCCCTTTTCCCAGGAGCAGTTGGGAAATCATTGTCATGGAATACCGCCTGCCCAAATCCATTACCGCTATTCTGGCCGGCATAGCCCTTACCATCAGCGGTTTGCAAATGCAAACTTTCTTTAGAAACCCATTGGCCGGGCCTTATGTACTGGGTATCAGTTCCGGGGCAGGACTTGGGGTAGCGCTGCTTTCCATGGCGGGAACGGCATTTGGCTGGCAATTCATGCAGGCTTCCGGGAGTTATTGGTCTGCAATAGCAGCGGCCAGCCTGGGTTCTATCGGTGTGCTGGTGTTGATGGGACTGGCGGCATGGAAAGTCCGCGACAGCATGACTTTGCTGATTGTGGGGCTGATGTTTGGCAGTGCCGCCTCCTCCCTGATTACCTTACTGGCCTATTTCAGTGCTGCCGAGGAATTAAAGATGTTCACCATTTGGTCCATGGGTAATCTGGGCAGCACCGGTTGGGAAAAGTTGGGGCTGCTCAGCGGGGCAGTCCTGCTGGGGCTTTTGCCTGTACTGACCTCAGTGAAAGCCTATAATGCCATGCTTTTGGGAGAAAACTATGCCGTCAGCATGGGCATCAATTTTCAAAGATTGCGCTGGTCCATGATATTGAGCACCGGGATATTGACGGGAAGCATTACGGCATTTTGCGGCCCCATTGCCTTTATTGGAATTGCTGTTCCCCACTTGGCCAGGTTGCTCTTCAAAACCAATAACCATACCCAGCTATTCCCGGCAGCTGCGCTTCTGGGGATATTGGTATTGCTGGCCTGTGACAGCATCAGCCAACTGCCCGGCATGGCCACAAGCCTGCCCATCAATGCCGTGACCACAGCTTTCGGGGCCCCATTGATCATATGGCTGATCATGAGAAGGAATTTTAGCGAAGAATTTTAAGGCTATGGATGGCGAAAATAAATGGCATAAAGCGGAAACACCTGCAATTCATGCAGCAGGTCTGGATCTGGGCTACCGCTCTGCCCAGGGCCTAAATCTGCTTGCTTCTGGAATTTCCTTTGACTTGCAGCAGGGAGAGCTAACCTGTCTGATGGGACCAAACGGTGTAGGTAAATCCACCTTACTGAAGGCAATCATGGACCAGCATCCCCCAATAAAAGGGGCTGTTTTCCTTGGAAAAGAGAATGTAAGACAAATCAGCGATAAGGAGCGGGCCAAAAAAGTGGCAGTAGTGCTCACGGAGAAAATTCCTTCCGGTGCCATGACAGTCCTTGAGTTGGTGGCTTTGGGAAGGGTGCCCCATACCGGTTGGTGGGGCCGGCTCAGTCCACATGATCAGTCCGTGGTGAACAAGGTCATGGACATGACCAATATCAGGGACCTGGCCGGTAAAAAACTGGCTGCACTCAGTGATGGTCAGCGGCAAACCGCTTTAATTGCCAGGGCACTGGCACAGGACAGCCCCATCCTGATTTTGGATGAACCCACTGCCCATCTGGACCTGACCAACCGGTTTGAAATCATGTATTTGTTGCGTGACCTGGCCAAAAAAGCCGCTAAGGCCATCCTGGTAGTCACCCATGATTTGGAAGTAGCCATGGAAACGGCCGATAAGCTATGGATTATGGAAGCCCACAAGCCTTTGCTGACAGGTAGTCCGGAGGACCTTATGATACAGGGAGGCATCCAAAATTTGCTTCCGGGAAACAAGTGGCAAATAGATGCAGCATCAGGTAAAATCAGGCTTAAAGACCCTGCACGGCTGCCACAAATTGATGGCCCTGCCCACCTGAGTCATTGGATCCGGAATGCCTTCAGGAAAAATCGGGAATTGGCCCAGCCTGAACGCATCGTGGTAAGTGAACAGCCTTTCAGTATACTTCTTGATTTTGCAGACCAAAAAGAGGAGGTTAACAGCATTGCTGAAATGATTGGTTTTTTGCGACTTCGTGCAAAGAAAAACAATTCAAATACTAGCCGTTAAAAAATTTTTTTATTATATTTAATATCAAATTATCATTTTTCAGAAAGCAACACTACCTATATTTAATTCCATTTATCTTGTATTTTCAGGTTTTTCATTAACATTGATTAACTGAAAATACTGAAAGGCACAAGAGGTGCTTTAGTGAAACTTTAGTTAAATATTCCCCAAAAAACCCCAGTAAAGATGTCCACCTTCATCAAAGTCCTTATCGTTTCGGTTTCCGTTATTGTACTGCTGCTTATTGCAGGACTGGTCTATGTGTCCACGGCCTTGCCCAATGTAGGGCCCGCTCCTGAAAACTTAATAGTTGAAGCCAGCCCTGAAAAGATCGAGCGGGGCGAGTATCTGGCCAATCACGTCATGCTCTGTATCGATTGCCATTCCAAAAGAGATTTCAGCCTATTTAGTGCTCCGCCTGTACCCGGAACTGAAGCCATAGGGGGAGAGCGCTTTGACCATAGCATGGGCTTCCCCGGTGTATTTGTTTCTCCCAACATTACCCCGGCAGGCATAGGGGATTACACAGACGGAGAATTATTCAGACTGATCACAACAGGGGTCAAAAAAGATGGAAACCCCATTTTTCCCGTCATGCCTTATGCCAGCTATGGAAAGATGGATCCCGAAGACAAAGAAGCCGTTATTGCCTATATCCGTAGCCTGGAGTCCAATCCTTCCGAAAACCCGGTATCCGAAGCGGACTTTCCGGTAAATCTGATCATGCGGACCATGCCGGTAAAAGCCGAGTTGACCAAAAGGCCTCCTGCAGAAGATGCTGTGGCCTATGGCAAATACCTTACCACCGCATCTGCCTGCGCCGACTGCCATACTCAATTTGAGAACGGAGCCTATACGGGTGAGCCCCTTGCAGGAGGACGTTCTTTTTCGTTTCCAGATGGCAGCATACTTAACTCAGCCAACCTCACCCCGCATGAAACAGGGTTGAAAAACTGGTCCAGGTCACAATTTATTGAGCGGTTTAAAATGTATGAATTGCCGGAAAATATCAGCAAGCTGAACCCCGGAGAAATGCAAACCATCATGCCCTGGGCCATGTATGCCGGCATGAGCCGGGAAGACCTGGGGGCCATCTATGATTACCTGCAAAGCCTTGAACCGGTAGACAATACCGTTACGAAATTTATCGCAGGTGAAAACTCATAAGCCCCTGCTTGCCCCTCCATCTATGGGAATACTTGCTCCCGTGATGTAGGCGGCCTGGGGAGAAGCCAGAAAGGTCAACAAATACCCGTATTCTTCGGGTTTACCAAAGCGAGCTGCGGGAATGGCTGCTTTTCTGGCTTCCATCAGTTCTTCCAAAGATTTATCACTCCCCTGCACCTGGTATTCGGTCAGTTCCCGAATCCGTTCCGTATCAAAAGCTCCGGTCAGAATGGAATTTACCGTTACCCCATAGGGTGCCGCTGCCTGGGCAAGTGATTTTGCCCAGCTGACCACGGCAGACCGGATGCTGTTGGACAATACCAAATTGGGCATGGGCTCCTTTACGGAAACTGAAGCCACATTTAAAATCCGTCCGAACCCCCGCTCCTTCATCCCTTCCAGGAGCAGGTGGCTTAAATGATGGTAGGTTTTAAAAAGCAGGTCAAAAGCTTCCTGATAGGCTTCCGTTGACTTTTGTTCCACCGTTCCGGCCTGTGGTCCATTGGTATTGTTGACCAGAATGTCTACTTTTTTATTCTCAAAAAAGCTGGTTGTGTGGTCCCTGAAAGTGTCGAATTCCAAAAAATCCACTTCCAGGAAATCGTGTTTTTGCCCCGCCCCTGCCGCAAGCGAATCCCGGGCTTTTTCCAATTTAGCCTGGTTCCTTGCCAAAAGGGTAATGCTAGCCCCACTTTCGGCCAACTGTTGGGCAATGGCAAGACCCAAACCACGGGTGGCCCCACCTACTACTGCATGATATCCTGTAAGGTCAATAATCATTTTTTATTTTATTTAATTAACATTTATACGACTCCTGAATTCCAATTGCCTTTCAGGCTTTAGCAATCACCAAACCCCTGTCAAAATCTACAGCGTAAAACCTGTTGCATTTATCTTCTTAGTATTCAGGTGTTTAAAAGGTATTTTTGCAACTTATCGGCGATTGTTGTTTGTTGAAAATAAAACTAAACCCGCACTTGGCCAAAACCGTTATGAAAAAAAGCCGGAAAGAATTAATCAACAAAGCCTATAATTTTTATAGGCTTTGTTGGATATTGTTGAAAAATAATATTTATATTTGTCGTACTAATAATTGGCATGACATACGAGCAATTTAGCAGGTATTCCTTTCTGCTGGACAGGACCGCAAGGAAGGTCAAACAATATGCCCAGCAAAAGTTTAAGGTAAAGGAATTTGACATCACGGTAGATCAGTGGCTGGTCATGAAAAATCTGGATGCACAGGAGAAGCTCAGTCAAACAGAACTGGCACATCTTGTTTTCAAAGATCATCCCACATTGACCAGGATTGTGGACATCCTTTGTAAAAAAAGGTATGTGGAGCGGATCCAGCATCCGGAAGACAGGAGGAGTTACCAGCTTCACCTGACGCCGCAAGGCAAAGAAAAGGTAGCGGAATTAAAGCCTCAAATAGCACTGATCAGGCAAAAGGCCTGGGAAAATTTAAATGAAAAAGATTTTCATGAATTCAAGCGGATTCTTAACACCATTTACAGCAACCTGGAAGAATAAAATCGCCAATTATTTATAATAGTTGTTATACTAACTATATTTGTACAAACAATCGAATCCTCATGGGGTTCAACCATAAAAATCGAATAATACCATGATTACTACTGACATTTGTATTATAGGAGCAGGCCCGGTAGGCTTGTTTGCCGTATTTGAAGCCGGTTTATTGAAAATGCGCTGCCATTTGATAGATGCCTTGCCGCAGGTAGGGGGTCAGCTTTCGGAAATTTATCCCCAAAAGCCCATCTATGATATTCCGGGGTATCCTGAGGTTAAGGCCCAGGAGTTGGTAGATAAGCTCATGGATCAAATCAAACCCTTCACCCCCACCTTTTCGCTGGGAGAACGGGTAGACCATCTAAGTAAACAAACCGATGGGTCTTATATTCTGACCACCAATGACAAAACGCAAATTCATGCTCAGGTTGTGGTCATTGCCGGAGGTTTGGGATGTTTTGAACCCAGAAAGCCCGTACTGGAAAATTTAGAAACTTTCGAAGGCAAGGGCGTGGCTTATATGGTTAAAAATCCCGAGCAGTTTCGGGATAAGAGAGTGATTCTGGCAGGTGGAGGTGATTCAGCCCTTGATTGGGCCATTTACCTTTCCGATGTGGCCCAGCGGGTGACTTTGGTGCACAGGAATGAAACATTCAGGGGAGCACCGGACTCTGCCTCCAAGGTATTTGACCTGGCCAATGAAGGGAAAATAGATTTGATTTTATCTGCCAACCTGAAAGAACTGGGAGGGAATGGGCACCTGGCGTCGGTTCTTTTGGAAGATAAAGCCAAAGCAAAGATCAAGATTGATACCGATTATTTAATCCCGCTTTTTGGTCTTAGCCCCAAGCTTGGACCCATTGCAGACTGGGGTTTGACGGTAGATAGAAATGCCATTGAAGTAGACACCAGGGATTATTCCACCGGAGTTGAAAGAATTTACGCCATTGGAGACATCAACACCTACCCTGGCAAATTGAAGCTGATTCTATGCGGATTTCATGAGGCCGCAATCATGATGCAGTCGGCCTTTAAATATGTGTATCCGGATAAAAAACTGAGTTTTAAATATACCACTGTAAACGGAGTCAATTCATTTTAATTGTATTTTTAGCAAATGGTAACATTCACTGTAGAAGACCTGGAAGGCAATCGCCAGGATATTGAGGCCCCTGATGACATGGGACTCAGTCTGATGGAGGTTTTAAAAGCATCCGAATATCCAGTACTGGCCACCTGTGGAGGCATGGCACTTTGCGCCACTTGCCACATAGAGGTTTTGTCCGGAAAAACAAGCCTGGGAGAAGCCACTGATGTTGAATTGGATCAATTGGAAGCACTTCCGGAGTTTTTTCCTACCAGCAGACTGGCTTGCCAAATCAGAATAAGTGAAGAATTGGATGGGGCAGTCATCAAGCTAAGGGGAGAAGACAATTAAAAATCAATGAGGGGAACAGCCAAGCAGCTGTGCCCCTTTTTTATTCCGCTTCATTTTTGAATAGGCAGTTGCTCACCACCTCGCGGAATTTATCCTGTTTCACTGGTTTGGTGAGATAGGCATCAAAGTCATGGTCCGGTGTAGCCGTCTTTTCCCTGATTATAGCATTGGCGGTAAACCCTATTACCGGTATGTTTTTCCCATGAGGTGTTTCCCTGATGGCCCGCAACAATTCATATCCATTCATTCCAGGCATATGAATGTCTGTAATGACCAGGTCCGGTTTTTCTTTCAAAAAAATAGCCATAGCTTGCTTTCCTTCTTCGGCTTCCAGCACCCTGGCACCGGGTATCAGTCTTTCAAAATGAATTTTTACCAACATCCGGTTTACCGCATTGTCTTCTGCCAGCAGCAGCTTGAAACCGCTGTGAGGAATTTCTGCGGGTTTTTTGGCAATAGGACGAGATGTTTTGGGCTTAAGCTCAATAGCCAGGATTTTGGTAAACAATGCCTTTAATTTGCCTGGTGTCACAGGTTTGTCCAGCACCCAGGTACAGCCGATCCCTTCGTAGGATTTGATCGTTTCTTCCTTATCGCTGCTGCCTACTACTGCCACAAATTCAATTTTCTTTTTTGAAGGACGGGCAATGCGCATCATTTGCTCCATGGCAGCCACACTGTTTTTACCCAATATCTTATGGTTCAGTAATACCACTGAAATATCCCTGTTTTTCTCAAGTAGGGTAAATGAATCATTTATTGAAGTAAGGACAATGGTTTTCAACCCGAAATTCATACAGTATTTTTCAATCGACCTGCCTGAATTTTCATTCCCGTCAATGATCAATACCTCAGAAAACCCCCTTATCTTTTTCTCAGTCCTTTTTTTATAGGGCACCATCAGGTCAAAATAAAAACAGCTCCCTATTCCCGCCTCGCTCCTAAGCTGTATCTTACTCTGCATCAGTTTGAGCAGTTTGTTGGAAATGGTCAGCCCAAGACCTGTTCCACCAAATTTCTTGGTTGTGGAGGAATCTGCCTGAGAAAAAGCCTCAAAAATCAATTCCTGTTTTTCCTCGGGTATACCTACACCTGAATCGATAACAGAAAACCGGATGTTTCCCCTATCGCCGTCTTCCACATTTTCCATCCATTCCACTTTCAGCAATACCTCCCCTGCCTCGGTAAATTTTAAAGCATTGTTGAGCAAGTTTATCAACACCTGCCTGAGTTTAAGTTCATCTGTTTCTATAACAGCAGGCACATTAGATCCCAGGTCCAAAATCAACTCCAGACCTTTCTGGTGGGCCTGAAAACTTAAAACGTCCAAAATATTTTCAAGTAGCTCATGGAGGGGGACATTTTCGGGATGAAGATCAGTTTTACCTGACTCAATTTTTGCCAGGTCAAGCACATCATTGATCAGACCCAGTAAGGTATTGGCTGAATTCAGGGCAGTTTGAGCATATCTCAGTTGCTGCTCATTCAATTTTGTTTTGGTCAGTAATTCCGTAAAGCCTATGACCCCGTTTAATGGGGTCCTGATTTCATGACTCATATTGGCCAAAAACTCGCTCTTTGCCCGGTTGGCCTCCTCAGCAGCTTCCCTTGACCGCTCTATTTCCATTTGGAAATTTTTTTGTTGGGTAATTTCCCTAATCACAAGCAAGCTACCGGCTACTTTCTGATTTTCATCCTTTATTAAAGATTTGGTAAGCAGGTACCAGTGGGTAAATCCGTCCACCCTCCTTTTTATTTCACAAACCTGAAAGTCATTCTGCCCCGTAAATAGCTCCTTTATTTCGGGCCAGTTTTTTTCTATTTCCAAAACGGCCCTTTTTTCATCAACTTTGCTAATACCAATCATTTTTGCTGCTGACAGGTTCAAGGTTGCGAGATTTCCGTTGCTATCCAATACCAGTACACCTTCCTGCATATTATTGAAAAGGGTGTGATAGGCAATGGGCACAATTTTAAAAAGGTTGAATTTTTTTAGTCCAAAATAAAAAAACACACTTGTACCCAGGAACCCAAAAGGGATAGGATCAAGAAGAAAGGGAAATTTTCCCACTAAATAATATATATACAACAACAAAGGACTACATAAACCCAGGATGACCATGATCACCTGCCTTGAATCAGAGGGCGGGATTTCCCTGACTCTTTTAAGCAGCAAACCAAGACTGACAAACAATAAAATCAACGTGTAGCCCTGATGTATCCAATAACCGAGGCCCTTCCCTGTTTGCATCACTTGAAAATGTCCATTGTCTACGGTTTCAAAAGAAGTATAAAACAGCTGGTGCCATTCATTGGTCCACACAGCGATTAAATTCAGAAAAGGAAGAAAAAGTAAAGCATAGATCAATTTATTGGAAATCCACTGGCTTTTTCTGGTATAAGCCAGGGTAAACAAAATGACAAGGGGCGCAAAAAACACCGCCCCCAGGTATTGGGCTTTGACCATTACTATTTTTATTGAAACAGCTGGCAGGGTCAATTCCAGAAAATAGGAAAATGAATAGGCAAAACAAGCCAGCATCAATCCAATGAAATACCTGAATACTCTTTGTTGTTTCTCCTTTCTGATCAGAAGTGGAAACAAAACAGGAACGATAGCAACAGCCATCAAAACGAAAAACAATAAGGGATATTCCGAATACGAAAGCATAGTAAAAAAACTTCTTATTGAGAAGTAATATAGAAGAATAAAAACACATATGGTACTTTATTAATAATTATTTACCCGATATGACCATATGTTTGATGAATTTATAAATTTTATCATAAACAAAAAGAGCCTTACAATGCATAAAAAGTTGTTTAAAAAAAAGAAGGGTAAAAATAAAAACAGCCTCCAGGGGAGGCTGCATTTATTTTGTTAAAAACCTTAATCTTTATTGTTTTTGTAGGATTGTATTCAGGTTGAAAGTAAACCATTATCCCTGCTGCAAACAAGACTTGTTTTCCCAATGGGTTGAATTTTTGTCCGGGCGGCGGACTTTTGTTTTCCTGGCACCTATAAATAGTAAAAAAATCCTATACCTGACAATATCAAAAAGCCGGTTATTAGCGGTTTTTTGTTATATTTATTGTATGAAGTTTTTGCTCATTCTCCCTGGTTTTATTTGGTTTTGTTTTTTACCAGGAAACGTGTTTGGCCAGAATTCAACAACATACAAGCCGGTATTTTCGTATCCTCCTGATTTTGCACGGGAGTATCTGGATGAATTGCAGCACTTATCGCTTCAGCCATTGAAACCTGACAGCCTCCGGTGGAGGGTACTATGGGACCTGGGGTATTATACACATACCAGGAATCTCAACCGGGCTTTGGTTTTTACGGATCAGGGGCTGGAAGAAAGCAGAAAGGCAAAAAACAAGGTTTGGGAAGGCAGGTTTCAGTTGATCAAAGGTGCCATACTATTGAGAATGGATGAACCGGATCAGGCTGAAATCTACCTAAGGTCTGCTCAGCATAAAGTCTACCCAAATGACCTGTGGTTATTGTACACCAACCTGGGATATGTTTATGAGCGCAGGGGTGATCTGGGCAAAGCCTTTGACTGGGCAAAAAAAACCCTGGATTTAGGCATTGCCACCAGCGACCTTAAAGCCCAGGCCATGGCTTATAGCGATATCAGTTATTTATTTTGGAAGCAGGGAAAGTACGAAAGCGGATTAATCTATGGACTCAAATCCCTGGAATTGTTTCAAAAAAGGGGGATTGATGATTTGGATTTTGACTTTACCCATTACGTCCTGGGAAACAATTACCTGGCTTTGTCTCAGATCGACAAGGCGGAAAGTCATTTCCTGGAAAGTATTGCCATGGGAGAAAAGTTTGGTTTTTACAATAACCTCAGCGATGCTTACATTTCACTGGTAACCCTTTATATCTATAAAAATGACTTCCCGGCGGCAAAAAAAGCAGGAAACAACGCTCTGTACTATGCCGAATTACTGGACAACGAATTCATGCAAATGAGGGCTTTACTTGGATTGGGGGAAGTAACCTATGCGATGGGCAATTTCAGGGAAGCCGAAAGTTATTTGATAAACAGTATCAAAGTGGCAGGGGAGGATTTCGGCGACCATTTTTTTTTAAGCAAGGTTTATGAAAACTTAAGTAACACCTATGAAATGTTGGGGAATAGTGATAAGGCTTTGTCAGCCTATAAGACCTACCATACATTAAACCAAACCATATTCAATAAGGAAACCGAACAAAAAACAGCTACCCTGAAAGCAGCTCTGGATCTGGCTCAAAAAGAAAATACGATAAAGCAGCAATCCATTGACCTTGCTCAACAGAAAAAGAAAGCAACCTATTGGTATGTTGGAAGTATACTCCTTTTTGTATTCATCCTGGTACTTTTTCGGGGTTACAGGATAATCAAAAAGAAAAACCATTTGCTGGAAATTCAGAATAAAGAAAAAAGTTTTTTGGTTCGGGAAACACATCACCGCATCAAAAATAACCTTCAGGTAGTAAGTAGTTTGCTCTCCCTTCAATCCGCACGTATAAAAGATCCGCAAATGCTGCAAATCATGCTTGAAAGCCAGACCAGGGTGCAAAGCATGGGTTTGGTTCACCAAAAGCTATACCAGGGAAAAAACCTTGCCTGCATAGAAATGAAGGATTATTTTTCCAAATTGGGAGAGGAAATCGTCTACAGTTTTGGTGCCGGAAATAAGGTGAATCTGACATGTGATATGAAACCCATGGAATTGGATATTGTGAAGGCCATACCCATAGGACTGATCGTAAACGAATTGATTACCAATTCCCTGAAGTATGCCTTCCCGAAAACAGGTTCAGGTCAAATTACCATTCAACTGGAAAAAATAAATCACAGCTTAAAACTGCATTACAGGGACGATGGGGTAGGATTCAGAGAAAAGAATCCGGATAGTCCGGCAGGTTTCGGTGCCCAGCTGATTCAGTTGCTAAGCAGCCAGCTCAATGGGGAAATAGAAAAAATAAACCATAAGGGAACATACTTCCTGCTGACCTTTCACACAGCACCACAAACGGTTTACGCATGATAAAAACAATGATCATTGAAGATGATTTGGTTCTGGCTGCGGATCTGGCTCAAAATCTCAAAAAGTCTGGTTATGAAGTAACCGGTATCAAAAACAATGGAGAAGAAGCCATACAACATTTTCACCAATTCCGGCCTGATATTTTGTTGGTGGACATCGGATTGGGAGGAGGAATGGACGGTATTGAAACCGTTAGCAGGATACAGGAAGTCGATGATACCACTGTTATTTTCCTTACCGGCAACAATGATGCAGCGCATTTTGAAAAAGCCAAAAAAACCCACCCTTTTGCCTTTATTTCTAAACCATTCCGCTACCAGGAATTGGAAAGAACATTGGAGTTGGTCATAGCACAACTCAATTATAATAATGAGAAGGCAAGGCCTGCAACATTTAATGAAGAAAGTATTTTCATCAGGAATCATAACAAACTGGTAAAGGTGCTTTATGAGGACATATATTATCTGGAAGCTGAAAGAAATTACGCAAAAATCCACACCAGGGAGCAGACAATTCTGGTAGTTTCACCGCTGAAAGTGCTGGCCAACAAACTTCCCGTTCATCGCTTTATCCGCATTCACCGGTCCTATCTGGTCAATATCCCTAAAATTGAAGCTGTTGGGGATGGTTTTGTTGAAATCAACAAAAAAACATTACCTGTGAGCAAGCAGTTCAAGCAAAGCTTATTGAAGAAAATCAATACCTTATAGCGAATGCTTGTGTTTTTTTTAATCCCTGCGAGGCTTACCTGCTCACTGGGATTTAAATTCCCCGGTACAGATTTTGGGGATTCGAAATCCGCATAATGTAAACATGCTCAGAATTTCAATCCTGGTTAATCCTGGACCGATAATACAATTGTCAAAAAACCATGCTAGGCTAAACCCTGCATAACGGTATCCCTTAGGTTTTCCCGGGCCTTTTCCATCAGCTCCGGGGAATTGAAATCCAGATCTGGCAACCGCAACACCTTATCAAAACCTATTTGCTCTCCCTCATTCCCAGCAGAAACCAGCCAAATCGGCTTTCCTATTCTTTTGGCCAATTGCAACAATTCAAAACTGCCTTTTCCATGGGCGGATTGGGTATCAAACTTACCTTCTCCGGTAATTGCGATATCTGCCGCCAACATCCGCTCTTCTACGCGGGTTTTGTCAAAAAAATACCTGGCCCCTTGTTTCATTTCGGTAGGGAAAAAAGCACTTAAGCCCAAAGCAATTCCCCCCGCCGCTCCAAAACAGGGCTGATCCTGCAGTTCCCATTTGCATTTCCTTTGGAACAAATTAAAAAGGTTTTGAGAAGCCGTTAGAAATTTTTGGTGATCTGCTAAAAGCAAGCCCTTTTGAGGACCAAATACAGGGATGGCACCGGATGCGCCAAAGAAATTATTGCTTACATCACATAAGCAGGTAAAAGATACCTCAGGAAGTTTTCTTCTCAACTGAATATGCCTGATTTTATCCAAAAACCCGGGGCTGAATTGCGACAATTCCCTTCCTTTTGCATCTAAAAACTGAACGCCCAGGGCCTGTAAAATACCAGTTCCCATATCCACACTGGCACTTCCCCCGAGTCCCAGAATGATTTTTTTCGCCCCCAGGGCCAGGGCCTTTTGGATCAGCTCCCCTGTGCCATAGGAGCTTGCTGTCCAGGGGTCTCTTTCATGATCTGCCAGCCACTTGATCCCGGAAACGGTGGACACATCCAGGAATGCGGCCCCGGAAGCTTTATCGAAGCCAAAAAAACCCTTCACAGGCCTGCCCAAAGGACCACAGGCTGTGGCGGGGATAATGTCCAGGTCCAATTGCTGACTCAGCAAAAAACACGTACCATCTCCACCATCAGCAATGGGACAGGTATCCACCTGGTCACTGGGATGCAAGTCCAGGATTACTTTCTTGATGGTGGCAGCAGCCTCTTCTGCCAGCAATGTGCCCTTAAATGCGTTGGGTGCTACCAGCCATTTCATTTTTTATCCATTATTTTCATCCTTTCAAAATAATCCCTGGTCGATGCTACCACCTTTGGAGACAGGTAGATGGCCGAAATCATGGTGGGAAAGGCCATGACCGCATACATGCCATCCACAAAACTCATGACCACACTCAGAGATGTAACTGCACCTGCCACGATGGTGATCAGGTAAAAATAATTGTAGTAATCTGCTTTATCTGCCCCAAACAGATAATTGAAACATTTGTGCCCGTAATAAGAATAAGTAAACATGGTGGAGAGCGCAAAGATCAATACGGCTGCCATCAGCAGGTATTTGCCAATACCGGGCAAACCCTGCTCAAAAGCGGACAAGGTCAAAAGCACCCCATCCCTTTCCCCTGTTTTCCAAACCCCGGTTACCAGAATCACCAATGCAGTAAGGGTACAGACCACAATGGTGTCGATAAATGGTCCCAACATGGCAATCAAACCTTCCCGGACAGGTTCACTGGTTTTGGAAGCTCCATGAACCATTGGGGCAGTACCTATTCCTGCTTCATTGGAAAATGCCGCCCTTCTGGCACCAATGATAATGACCTGACCCAGAGCACCTCCCAATACGGCGTTTCCGGTAAAAGCATCTTCCAGGATCACCATCAACATGGATGGTACCTCACCTAAATTCTTAAATAATATAATAAATACACAAACAAAATACATGGTGACCATGAACGGCACCAACCTGGAAGCCACCTTGGCTATCCTTTGGATACCTCCCAGAATGACCATTGCTACCAATAACATTACCGTGATGCCAATGATCCAACGGGAAGGCTGCCCCCAATCCAGATCAAATGGCTGCAACATGACCACCCTGATTACCGCCGTTAATTGGTTGGCCTGAAATATGGCCAAAAGTCCCATGATCCCGGCCACACAGAAAATAACAGAAAGAAAGCGCCATTTCTTTCCCATCCCCTCCTCTATCACATACATGGGGCCACCCTGTACATGCCCTGATGAATCCTTTCCCCGGTACATGATGGCCAGGGTACAAGTAAAGAATTTTGTGGCCATACCCACAAATGCCGATACCCACATCCAGAAAATGGCTCCCGGGCCGCCGGTACCGATGGCCAAAGCCACACCACTGATATTGCCCAGTCCTACCGTTGCAGCTATGGCAGAGGACAATGCCTGCAATGAAGTAATATCACCCGAA
Organism: Cyclobacterium plantarum; assembly: GCF_011290685.1. GTDB lineage: Bacteria > Bacteroidota > Bacteroidia > Cytophagales > Cyclobacteriaceae > Cyclobacterium > Cyclobacterium plantarum. Next base: position 15,897 of record NZ_JAANYN010000014.1, on the reverse strand, counting down.
GCATTGGGGTCATCGTATTTGCCCCCCACCACTTTCATGGCATGCTTCAAACCTCTGAATGGAATAAAACCAGAATAAAGTAACATAAAAAAACCTCCACCCATCAACAGGACTAACAATGGAGTGCCCCAAATCCAATTACTGAAGTCAATGATTAAATCTCCCAATTTCAAATGTTTTTTAGCTGACGATTGCTCTATATTAACCCCCACAAAGTAAGGATTAAATCTGTAAATAACCTCGAACCAATCTGATAAATGGGCTATATATAGTAGTCTATTTCCCCAAAGCTTGTTATTTTTGCAGGAAATCCGCTTAAACCAGCACCTATGCCCTCTACTACCCAGACTCTAGTCATTAAAATCGGTTCAAATGTGCTGACCATGGTGGATGGCAGTCCTGACCTGCAGCGGATGCGCACATTGGTGGACCAGGTCGTATTCCTGCTGGAAAAAGGCCTGAAGGTGGTCCTGGTAAGCTCCGGAGCGGTAGCTTTCGGTAGAAAATCCCAGCCGCTTTCCCCAAAAACAGATGCCGTTTCCAGAAAACAGGTATGGGCAGCCATTGGGCAGATTGACCTTATCCGTGCCTATAAGGAGTTGTTTTCCGGTAAAGGCCACCCCATCGCCCAATTGATGGTCACCCGGGAGGATTTCAGGGACCGTACCCATTACCTGAACATGAAAAACTGCCTGGAAGGTCTGCTCAAAAACCATATTGTGCCTGTAATCAACGAAAACGATGCGGTAGCTGTTACGGAGTTGATGTTTACCGACAATGATGAGCTGGCCGGCCTGGTAGCAGCCATGGTGGATGCCGACAGCCTGATCTTGCTTACCAATGTGGATGGCATTTTCAAAGGTCATCCTTCAGATCCGGAATCAGAACTTATCCTCCATGTAGGACAAAAAATGCCCGATCTCAGCCAATACATTTCCACCCATAAGTCCTCTTTTGGCCGGGGCGGTATGTTGACCAAAATGACCATGGCCAAAAAATCAGCTGATTTGGGAATTGAAGTGCTGATTGCCAATGGAAAAAAGGACAATGTACTGATCGCCTACTACAACAAAGACCTGAAATGCACCTATTTTGAACCCGGAAAATCAAAACACAACCATAAAAAATGGATTGCCCATAGCGACAATTATTCCAAGGGAGAAATTATCATCAATGAAGGCGCTAAAAGGGCTTTACTTTCCGAAAAAATCACCAGCTTACTACCTGTAGGCATCCATGCGATCAACGGAGATTTCCTCAAGGGGGACATTGTCCGGATCATGGATACCTCCGGTAAAAAAATCGGTCTGGGAAAGGCGGAATATGGCGCTGCCACTGCCAGGGACAAAATCGGTTTGGGGGGACAAAAACCATTGGTGCATTATGATTACCTTTACATTTCAGAATTGAATTAAAAATTGGCCGCAGCCAAATGCTTCTTATGAAAAACCAGGAACACATCTTTCAACAAGCGCGGGATGCCAGCAGAAAACTATCTTTGCTTCCTGAAGGAAAAATCAACAAAATACTGGATGACCTGGCCATGGCCGCCATTAAATATACCCCGGAAATATTGGATGCCAATCAGGAAGACCTGGATCGCATGGATCCTTCCGACCCTAAATATGACCGGCTGAAACTAACCGAGGAGCGGATAGAAAACATTGCCGAAGACATCATCAACGTGGCCAGGCTTGACTCTCCTTTGGGCACAGTTCTGGCTGAAAAGCGGCTGCCCAATGGATTGGAACTCAAAAAAACCAGGGTGCCCATTGGAGTCATCGGGATCATCTACGAATCCCGTCCCAATGTAACCTTTGACGTTTTCAGCCTCTGTCTTAAAACCGGGAATGCACTGATCCTGAAAGGCGGCTCGGATGCCTATGCCTCCAATGCCCAGATCGTTGAAGTCATCCATAAGGTGTTGAATAAAAATAAAGTTGATCCCCATATTGTCAATCTGCTGCCAGCCGGAAGGGAAGCTACCAAAGCTCTCCTTGAGGCCGTTGGCCTGGTGGATGTGATTATACCCAGGGGTAGCCAGGGCTTAATTGATTTTGTCAGGGACAATGCAAAAGTTCCAGTCATTGAAACCGGTGCAGGAATAGTCCACACCTACTTTGACAAGTCGGCAGACCTGGAAAAGGGAACCCAAATCATCCTCAACGCCAAAACGCGGAGAGTCAGTGTGTGTAATGCCCTGGATTGCCTGTTGATTCACCAAAGCAGGTTAAAGGACCTGGAAGCCATATGCAAACCACTGGCCAATAAGGAAGTGAAAATCTTTGCAGACGAGGCAGCCTATGAAGCCCTGGATAAAAACTATCCGGACACATTGCTGCAACATGCTGAAGAAAAACATTTTGGAACGGAATTTCTCTCCCTTACCCTGGCCATCAAAACCGTAAGTGGACTTGAGGAAGCCCTGGAGCATATTGCCAAATATAGCAGCAAACACAGTGAGGCCATCCTGGCTACCGATGAAAATACCATTGACCTGTTTCTCCAGGCTGTGGATGCAGCGGCCGTGTATGCCAATGCTTCTACAGCATTTACGGATGGAGCACAGTTTGGCCTGGGAGCAGAAATCGGTATCAGCACCCAAAAACTACATGCCCGGGGCCCGATGGCACTGGAAGAAATGTGTTCCTACAAATGGCTGATCCGGGGTCAGGGTCAGATCAGGCCATAAAGCAGGGAGTAAATCTTATGGCTTACCTGCTGTTAAATATTTGCAATGTATGTCGAACGCTGGTAGTTAAGGGTTAACGAGGCTGGAAGTAGGCTGAGGGAATTAAAGTTGCTGCTTGGCATCGGTGCTTGGTTTATGTAGCATCGTGGTTGTTAAGGGTTAATATGGCTCGGATCGGACTGAGGAGTTGAGTGGGGGTGTTTTGTCATAAAGCTTATTGGTAGTTGAACCCTGGATGTTAATGGTTAAAAGGAAGGAAAGGTGGTGAGCTGGGCAATGTTCCTTGCTGGTAATTGTGCTTGTATTAAGTAGAACTGTGGTGGTTAAGGGTTAAAATGTTTAATTGGTTATTTGGTTAATCGATTAATCGTTGGGTGTCGGTTGGAAATATTACCAAGTGGCATTCCGTATTCGCATGACCATGTTCAACCCACTCCGGGGTTGCTGGCAGGATGAATTGTCATCTAAACCCCGGGTTTCGCCCGGGGTTATTGTTGTTGAAGCCCTACAGGCTTCGTCGCCGGATAGCAGTTTGAGCTGGTCATTGTTTCTTCCCTGTAACTAAACTTTTTTAAATCGAACCGTGGTTGCTAAGGGATCAATAGGCTGGAAGTCGGCTGAGGGAATCAAAGTTGCTGCTTGGCATCGGTGCTTGGTTTATGTAGCATCATGGTTGTTAAAGGTTAATATGGCTCGGATCGGACTGAGGAGTTGAGTGGGGTTGTTTTGTTATAAAGCTTATTGGTAGTTGAACCCTGGATGTTAAGGGTTAAAATGTTTCATTGGTTATTTGGTTAATCGTTTAATTGTAGCGTAAATTCACCATAGATTATCACAGATTTTTTTGAGGATGTTCTAGTCGTTAGCCCTGGAACTTTAAATCGGTCAAATTAAATAAAAAACCCAGACTGAACGAAATCCCTCCGCCGCGGCGGAGGGACACAGGATGCCCTGAACAGAGTCAGGGGGGGGATTTTTTCATACACGCCCTGGAATTACCAATCCCGAGGAACAGGGCTGTCCGATATTTGCCATGTCGATCCTAGGTTTTCAGGGTTTACAACTCTGAAAATACACAGGATTGGTGATTAGTGGCTTCCCGCTGATTAGTCTCACCCATTATACATTTTTGGTGCTTCATACCTAATATATTACTTATGATTAAATTTCTATAACTATTCCAGCATGGGCTGGTTACTTTTTTAGACCAAATATTATTTATTTTATGAACCATACCATTAAAAAACTACAAAAAACTGCGGGCAGTTTCTTTTTTGCATCAACACTTCTTTTAGCATTTTCCTGCGGTGAAGATGACCCGGATTGAGCGAATATCAGTTTCACCCTGACCGAAGAACTCGCCGCAGTAATCGCAGTTTACCATTGTACGGTGCATGGGGCCATGGAAGGAAGCATCACGGTTACGGAATAAAAAGCAGAAAGAATTTTGTAGGGGAAGCAAATTCCTTTTTGTGCAAAGTGTTGGTTTAGTTTAAAGGCAGGTCGAAAGGCCTGCTTTTTTTTGTAAAATAGATCGGCCGCTCCTACGGAGCTTTGGATAGGGACATCAATACAAAACGGAAATTTGTTACCGGTTTTCCTGGGATGAAGCAAAAAGCTTGCTCCGCCGTTAACCCAAAACCAGTGCCGTAGGCACGAACCATGTAGTAACTGCAGATTTTAACCTGCGGGTTTTTCGATAGAGCTAGGGAGGCTAACCCATAAGCAAAGATGGGTTTTTTGGCGGATTTTCTTGGTGATTCAGACCTTGCCGGGGTAGTTTATCGGCCGTGCCTACGGCACTTTTGATTCGTTTGCTGATCCTGTTTTTCCATGGGCTGAACCCCATGGTTACTAATTCGGCCGCTCCTACGGAGCTTTAGATGGTATTAAATTTACAATGGAAATAGCTTTCTAATATTTCTGAAATGCCGCAAAAATCAAAAAGATCGCCCCACCGTTTTCCTAAAACCAGTGCCGTAGGCACGGGCCATATAGTAACCGTAGGTTTTAACCTGCGGTTACCGGTAAATCAAACCTACCTAAAGTCCCGTAGGGACGGACGATTTAATTATCTCAATGAATAGAATACTGCTGTATATCAAAAGATTATAAAATCATGAAAAATTTTATTACTTTTAGATAAGTCCTTCATATATCCAATAAACCTTTTTTAAAATGGCCAATACTTACTCAAAATTAATTGTTCAAACAGTCTTTGCAGTGAAATATAGGAAAGCCCTTATCCAAAGTGAATGGAAAGAAAAGCTATTCTCTGTGATCGGTAACTTGATCAATGAAGCGGATTGCAAAACATACATCGTGAACGGTGTATCGGATCATGTGCATTGTCTTTTTGGCTTTAAACCAAGATATGCGCTCTCGAATGTAATGCAAACAGTAAAATCAAAATCATCCAAGTGGGTAAATGAATCCGGGTACCTCAAAAATAGATTTGAATGGCAGGATGGCTTTGGTGCTTTTACTTACAGCCATTCCCAGGTGGATAATGTATTCAAATATATTAAGGGTCAAGAAAATCACCATAAGAAAGTCCCTTTCCTTGAAGAATACAAAAAGATGCTCGAAAAGTATGAGGTGGATTTTGAAGAGAAGTATATCTTTAAATTACCTGAATAAATTGGCCGCTCCCAGGGAGTATTGGTTTTGACCTACTTATCTGAGATGGAGCTGGGGGCTAACCTATATGCGAAGGTGGGTTTTTGGGCGGATTTTCTTGGTGATTCAGACCTTGCCGGGGTAGTATATCGGCCGTGCCTACGGCACTTTTGATTCGTTTGCTGATCCTGTTCCAGGGGCTGAACCCCATGGTTACTAAATCGGCCGCTCCTACGGAGCTTTGTGCACGGTCGAAACTACCTCCTGGAACTGTGTTACCGGTTTTCCTGAAAAAATCGGCCGTGCCTACGGCACTTTTGATTCGTTTGCTGATCCTGTTCCATGGGCTGAACCCCATGGTTACTAAATCGGCCGCTCCTACGGAGCTTTGTGTAGGGGGAATTTACCACCTGGAAATATTTTATAGGCTTTCCGGAAAATGATTGGCCGTGCCTACGGTACTTTTGATTCGTTTGCTGGTCCTGTTTCCATGGGCTGAACCCCATGGTTACCAGATCGGCCGCTCCTACGGAGCTTTGTGCACGGTCGAAACTACTACCTGGAACTGTGTTACCGGTTTTCCTGAAAAAAGATTGGCCGTGCCTACGGCACTTTAGATATCTTGCCTGATCCTGTTTCCATGGGCTGAACCCCATGGTTACCAGATCGGTCGCTCCTACGGAGCTTTGGATAGGGACATCAATACAAAACGGAAATTTGTTACCGGTTTTCCTGGGATGAAGCAAAAAGCTTGCTCCGCCGTTAACCCAAAACCAGTGCCGTAGGCACGAACCATGTAGTAACCGCAGGTTTTAACCTGCGGTAACCGGGAAATCAAACCTTCCCAAAGTCCCGTAGGGACGGACGATACTTTTCGGGGAAAATCGGGATTGACTAGAGGCCCAAAAGAAAATCCTGAAACTCCTGATTATTAAAATTACTCATGCCTTCCTGGTAAAAAACAACTTCCCCTTCCGGACTGACCACCAATGTGGTGGGAATGGCCTGGCTTTGAAGGGAAGGATTCAGCCCATAGGCGGCATGGATTACCGGAAAGGAAAATTTCTTGTCTTCAACAAATTGAATACTTTTACTGAAATCGTCATCCAGTGCTATCATCAGGAATTCCACCTGACCCTCATCCTTCAATTTATCGTATAAATCGGAAATATGGGGCATTTCCGCCCTGCAGGGAGGACACCAGGTAGCCCAGAGGTTGATAAAAAGGGTTTTGCCCCGAAACTGAGAAAGCCCAACACGATCCCCATATTCGTCCAAAAACTGCCCTGTATAGTCAAAAGCTTCCTTTTCCTTGTTTTCCAAAAGTACTTTAGGCTTGATCAGACCTGTGGACAATACCATGGATTGCAACCCTCCCACAATAGGCGTGATCAGTCCGGTAAAATACAAAAAGGCAAAAATACCCAACATGATGCCCCAACTTTTTATTTCCTTTTTCCAGTTCATAGAATTTTCAATTTTCACAAAACTACTTTTTTTTAGTATACATTCCAGTGACTTTACACACAAGACTATGAATAACGAAAGATTTCTTTAATTTTGTCAAAAAAAGTCTTATGAAAAACCTTACCTTATTATTTTGCCTTTTTATACTGTTAATTTTTGCAGGAACAACCACCGTTAATGCCCAGATGCATGTCGGCGTGTACCAGGGAGGAATCCTAAACCATATTGGACTGGGTACCAACCCGGAAAAACAAATTTTCGGAGAGGCGCGCATTCTGGCTGGTGATGTGGTCAATCCTTTTATTGGACTGGAACTTATGGGACAGTATAATCTCAAGCAAACAGATTGGTACAATGCGCATGCCGGATTGATGCTGGGTTATACGGAATTTGATGATGGCAGGTTTGGCCTGCCTGTAGGGCTTAGCTTCAAGCCCATAGCCGCCCACCGGCAGTTTGCGGTGGTAATGGAAGGTACTCCCATGTATGCTTTCAATTTTACTTTCAGGGCTTTGATAGGCTTGCGCTATACCTTTAGCAAAGCCGATTAATAGCCGTATTTCTTACCCCACAACTGCCTCAATTGCTTTCTCAGGTCATTTTCCCGCGCATTGGCACCGGGATCATAAAGTTTGGTATGTTTGATTTTGTCCGGCAGGTATTCCTGCAGGACAAAATTATTTTCAAAATCATGGGCATATTGGTAAGCCTTGCCATAATTCAGGTCCTTCATTAATTTTGTTGGGGCATTGCGCAGGTGTAACGGCACCGGCAGATCGCCTTCCTGCCTTACCAATGCCTGTGCCTGATTGATGGCCATATAGCTTGCATTGCTTTTGGGAGAGGAAGCCAGGTAGGTAACACACTGGGATAAAATGATCCTTGCTTCGGGATAACCGATGATATTGACCGCCTGAAAACAATTGGTGGCCAATAGCAGGGCATTGGGATTGGCATTTCCTATATCTTCGGAGGCCAGAATCAGCAACCTGCGGGCAATAAACTTCACATCCTCCCCACCCTCAATCATCCTGGCAAGCCAGTAGACAGCAGCGTTGGGATCCGATCCCCTTATAGACTTGATAAAAGCCGATATGATGTCATAGTGCTGTTCGCCGGATTTATCATACAAGGCCACTTTTTGTTGGGCTACCTGCATGACCCGCTCATTTTCAATGACGATATCTTCTTCCTTGAAACTGTCAATTACGATTTCCAGCAGATTCAGCAACTTCCGTCCATCACCTCCCGAGATCCGAAGCAGGGCATCGGTCTCTTTAAGGCTTACATTTTTCTTTTTCAGTACCACATCTTTTTCCAGGGCCTGCAACATCATGGCTTCCAGCTCCTTCCTGCCCAGGGGGTTTAAGGTAAAAATCTGGCAGCGCGACAACAGTGCGGCATTGACTTCAAAAGAAGGATTTTCCGTGGTGGCACCTATCAAACGAATGGTGCCCTTTTCCACAGCTCCCAGCAGGGCATCTTGCTGCGACTTGTTGAACCGGTGAATTTCATCGATAAAAAGCACCACTCCCTGCTGAAAACGGGCCTTTTGGATCACTTCACGGATATCCTTTACACCGGAGCTGATGGCACTGAGGGTATAAAAAGGTGCTTTGACCTCATTGGCGATGATATTGGCAATGGTGGTTTTGCCCACCCCGGGCGGACCCCATAAAATCAGGGAAGGCACGGATCCGGAGCGGATGGCTTTAAACAAGAAGGTTTGAGGGCCCGAGAGATGTTCCTGACCAATCAGTTCTTCCAACCGGACCGGTCGCATCCTTTCTGCAAGTGGGGTTTGGTCCATGATCAATCAATTCTTTTTGTGGAATGGGTAAATTTTAAAGTGTCATTTTCCAATTGGAAAGCCGTTCTTCCATGGTTTCCAGATGACGGTCATCAATGTCCAGATGGGTGACCATCCGGATTTGGTCCAGGCCAAACTTTACCGCCCTGATATTTTTTTCTGCCAGTTTCTCCAAAAAGGATTCCGGACTGATCTTTTCCAATTGAGCGATGACAATATTGGTAGCCACCGGCAAAGTACGCTTTACATTTGGGATTTGTTCCATAATGCGGGCGATTTCCAGGGCCCTTTCGTGGTCTTCTTCAAGCCGGCTCACATGGTGGTCCAGGGCATATATTCCCGCAGCTGCCAGCATTCCGGCCTGCCGCATGCCTCCACCCAATGCTTTTCTTATTTTTCTGGCCCTTTTTATATCCTGATGACTGCCCAGCAAAACAGAACCCACGGGACATCCCAGTCCTTTGCTCAGGCAGATGGAAATGGTATCAAACATCTTGCCCCAATCGTATGCCCTTTCACCGGAATGAATCAGGGCATTGAATATCCTTGCTCCGTCCAGGTGCAATTTCAAGCCCGTCTCTTTGCAGAGCTGCCGGATAGGCCTTATCTCCTCCAACAGGTAAACGCTGCCCCCTCCCTTGTTCATGGTGTTTTCCAGGGATACCAGAGCAGTCTCAGGTGCATGGTCATCATCCGGGTTGATGGCCCGCCGGATGGCCTCTGCTTCAAGTTTTCCGAATTCCCCTTCCAGCAGCTTTACAGAGGCATGGCTGTTCGACATGATCCCGCCTCCCTCATACAGGTAAATATGGGAATTTTTATGGCAGATCACCTCGGTTTGTGGTCGGGTATGCAGGCGGATGGCGATTTGATTGGTCATGGTCCCGGATGGACAAAACAAGCCGGCCTCCATACCGAAAATCCCTGCCAGCTTGCCTTCCAACTGCCGTACCGTAGGATCCTCTCCAAACACATCATCCCCCAGGCTGGCCATCATCATGGCTTCTTTCATTTCCCTGGTAGGCAGGGTAAGGGTATCACTGCGAAGGTCTATGACCAGTTCATCATTTTGCATTAATCTTCTTCTTTTTTATGGAACAATTGATCCAGGCTGCTGCCTTGCTGTTTGCTCAGCACATCCTCCATGTCTGATAATTCTATGTTCAGGGCATTGTTGGAGATCTGTAGCTCCACCAGTGAAATGCCCAATGAAATCAGCAGGCATAGCATGCTGCCCATAAAAACCCAGTTGGCGGCAGTAATAAATTCCTGATACAGGAGGAACATGCAAATCACACAGAGCAAAAAGCTAAGTACACCAAAGATCTGCATGTTTTTGATCATATGGAGGCGTTTACGGAGATTTTTTATCTGTCCGATGATGGCCTTTTCCTGCCGGGTGCTTTCCAGGTATTTTTTGTGGAGCCCCCTGATCAAATTGGCCATGGCCAGAAAGCGGTTGGTATAAGCCAGCATCAGCAGGGTAATGGCAGAAAAAAGCAAGGCAGGAGTGGATAGTTGTAGTTCCATGAATGGTTAACGAAGGATTTTGCCAGCAAGTTAAAACAAATCCAAAACCCCATCAAGGTCCTAGGGGGTCCCGGGGTCAATTTTTATCTTTGAATAAGAACTTTCTTTCGGGCAAAACATCCATGAATTAAAAATGAAATCCCTTAGGCAGCATTTAACAGGATTAGAAAATTAACCGAAAAACCGGATTGAATTATGAAAATGGCACTGAAAAATCCGGACCTGTACTGACGAGTCAGTGGCCTGTCTTTACGAGACCCAACATTTTTTTAAACGCAGAAATCGGTATAACGATTGGTTTTTTGCATTATATGGGAATATAAACTTCTCATTGTTTAATGAATAATGGTGAGTTAAAGGCTATTTATGGTATTTTAGATTGTTTCTATTGTACTTTTTCTCCCGATTCGCTGCGCTGCTCGGGACAGGCTATGATGAAAAGTACCAAACCCGCCTCCCGGAGGGCAGGAAATCAAGACAAAAAAATCCTTCTCCCCACAAACCTGCCGCACCCTCCCGAAAAAAATCGGGACAGGCCACTGACTACCGTCAGGACAGGCTCGGTTTTTTGTCGGGCCTACGCTCTTTTCGTATTAAAATTTATCTCTTCTTTATCTAACAGATTTTTTAGGGTTTCTTCTTTATAAAAACAACTGATTCAATTACTTCACAGGTAGGCTTAACATTTAGAAATTACACAAATCAGGATGATATTGTTTGTTTTTCAATACATTGATTTACAGGTTTTTAATAAACACGTCATCGGTAGAATTATCATTTTAAAAAACGCAGAAATGGGGATGACGATGTGGGTTTTTATCGTATTGATTTTCAGCTAGTTAACAAACACCTCATCGGTAGTATAGCGGGCTTCGGCAGGCTCAGCCTAAAAAGCGATCTGATTCGGAGCGGCGACATTAATTCATCGGGAAATGGGAATAGGATCGAAAGGTCGTCCACGTACCCCCTCAGACTGCTGCGGGCGCATGGCAATTTTCGATTCCTTTTTATTCCCGTCTGCGCCCTCGCAGTGACGACAAGATCCGTCATCGGTAGACTTAACATTTTAAAAAAACGCAGAACTCGGGATGACGATGTGTATTTTTAACATGTTAGTTTTCAGCAATTTAACAAACAGGTCATCGGTAGTGGCCTGTACTGAGTTTTCTCAGGAGGAGGCAGCAGGACTTTTGCAGGGGAGAATAATTTTTTCTAGCTTTTTAGTCTGTGAGTAGCCTTTGACAAGGGCAATTTCTTATCAGGATATCTCTCCCAGGACCACTAGTTTTTCCAGAGTTGGGCTTTCGCTGCCTCCTTTGGGTTCAATGGTAATGGCGAATGCCTGGGCCTCTCCGGCTTCCTGCATGGACTGAAGATTCAGTTTATCCGCTGCATTTACCAGACCGATACCTACCGGGCCGTCTGCTCCAATGGCCCATAGCTGATAGTCACTGTTTTCGTCCAGATCGGCAAGTTGGTTTACGGAAAGCAATACTTCCCGGCTCTCCCTATCCCAGAAGACATCTACCAAAGCATCTTCCTGCATTGGCAGGCCCTCCCCTTTCATGGGTATTCTTTCGAAATTACCGGCAAGCAGTTTTTCCATGCTTTTGTCCAGCTCATTGAGCTTTACCTGATTGCTTTGAACATCCTCTGCCAAAATCGCATTTTGCTGCAGGGCAATGGCGTACCTTTCTTCAGCATCAAAGTAACGGTAGGCAAAATAACCTGCTACCCCAATGGCCAACACGGCTGCCAGTGAAGCTGCTACCGCAAAGGGCTTCCAGGGGTTGATGCCCGGATACAGCTTCACTTCCTTCTCTACAGGCTTCGCCTGCCCGGAGGGAGGTACCTCGTCTGCAGTCTCATCACCCGCTGCATCCAAACTGGCAAAAATCTTGCTTTTCACCGCATCGGAAGGTTTTTTACCTGATGCCTGGTCAAAAGCAAACATGGCCGCTTCAATGGCTTTAAGCTCTTCCTGAATTTCAGGATATTTTTTGGCCATGGACAGGACTTCCTGCTGCTCCGTTTCGTTGAGGTCTCCCAAAACGAAAAGCTCCAATTTACCGGACGATATGTAGGTTTGGATATCCACTAGATTATATCAGCTTTCTTTTTCAACACCGTGATCGCAGATCTGACCCTGGACTTCACCGTTCCCAGTGGAATGCCATAATTTTCGGCTACTTCTGTATGTGTGTAGCCCTTAAAATAGATGCATTCCATGACAAACCGCTGCTCCTCATTCAGTTCCTCCATCAACTCTCTGACACCGATTCCATCAACAGCTGCTGCTGTGCCGGACTCGCTCTCCATTCCATATACGTAATCATCTATGGTATTGGTCTTACTGCTTTTGGAAAATTCTTTGGAGCGTGTTTTGTCGATTGCGGCATTCCTGCAAATATTGGCCATCCAGGTATACAGGCGACCCTTGGAAGGATCGTAACTGTCGATTTTCTGGCTGATTTTTACAAAAGCATCGTGGAACACTTCCTCGGCCAGGTCCGGATCATAAATGATCCGGCTGATCACGCCGAACAAGGCCCGGGAATATTTCTCGTACAAATATTCCTGAACTTGTCTGTTTCTGGCCCTAAGCCCTTGTATCAATGCTTGTTCTTCCAAAAAACCTGTTGGTCAATAAATGAGGTTTATAATTTCAGGATAACCCTACCTGTCATCTCAAAGGTGGATCACTTCATCATAAGCTGCAGCAGCCGCTTCCATCACCGCCTCTGACATGGTAGGATGGGGATGCACGGTTTTGATCAACTCGTGACCGGTAGTTTCCAGCTTGCGGATGGCGACGATTTCGGCAATCATTTCAGTAACATTGTAACCGATCATGTGGGCACCCAGCAATTCTCCATACTTGGCATCAAAGATCAATTTCACAAAACCATCCTTGGCTCCTGCTGCGGAGGCTTTTCCGGAAGCAGAAAAGGGAAATTTACCGACCTTCAGTTCGTAACCGGCTTCTTTGGCCTGGGCCTCGGTATATCCCACAGAAGAAATTTCAGGTATACAATAGGTACAGCCCGGGATGTTGTTGTAGTCGAGAGGTTCGGGATTCTCCCCGGCGATCTTTTCCACACAGATGATACCTTCAGCCGAGGCCACATGTGCCAGGGCAGGTCCCGCCACCACATCTCCGATGGCATAATAACCGGGCATGTTGGTATTGTAGTATTCATCTACCTTGATCTTTCCCTTATCTACCAGAATACCTACATCCTCAAGCCCACAGTTTTCTACGTTGGAGACCACCCCTACGGCAGATAACACCACATCGCAGTCGATCTTTTCTTCTCCCTCTTTGGTTTTTACAGTTACCTTGCAACCGGCACCTTTGGTGTCGACCTGGGTCACCTCTGCGCTGGTCATTATTTTAATGCCTTTCTTCTTGTATATTTTTTCCAGGGCTTTGGATACTTCCTGGTCTTCATTGGGCACAATGCGGTCGAGAAATTCCACGATGGTAACTTCCACACCTATGGCACTATATACGTAGGCAAATTCCACGCCTATGGCTCCGGAACCTACCACCACCATTTTCTTGGGCATTTTGTCGAGGGTCATGGCTTTTCTGTAACCCACGATCTTTTTGTTGTCTATTTTTAGTGCGGGCAGTTCCTTGGACCTTCCTCCTGTGGCGATGATGATATGGTCTGCGCTGTATTCGGTTTTCTTACCGTCCTTGTCTTCTACCTCTACCTTTTTTCCGGGCTTTACTTTTCCCCAGCCCAGCAACTGTTCGATTTTATTTTTCTTCATCAAAAATTGAACGCCCTTGCTCATGCCATTGGCCACATCGCGGCTTCTTTTGATCATGTCGTCAAAATTGACGTTGGCTTTGCTTACAGAGATACCATAATCATCTGCGTGGCTGATGTATTCGAATACCTGAGCGCTCTTGATCAGGGCTTTCGTAGGAATACAGCCCCAGTTCAGGCATATGCCGCCCAGTTCCTCCGCTTCGACCACGGCTACTTTCAATCCAAGCTGAGAGGCCCTGATTGCAGCCACATAACCACCTGGACCAGAGCCCAGAACAATGACATCAAATTTTGTTGAAGACATATTTTTATATTTTTGATTACTTTTTTGCTATGCAAATTTATAATAATAATGCTCAGAAAAAAATTTGGTTTTGATAATCAAACCGGATATTAACCCAACGAATCTCCAGCCCTGGAATAAATTTCCAAATAAGGATCAAGCACAAAATTAAATTGCATACCCTATGTTTTGGAATAAATACTTATTTTTGACCAGGAAAAAACAATAAAAATTTTCAATATGGGATTACTTACAGGTAAAAGAGCCTTAGTAACAGGGGCTTCCAAAGGTATAGGCAGGGCCATTGCCCTGCGGTTTGCACAGGAAGGAGCTGATGTGGCTTTTACTTTTTTGTCGAGCGTGGAAAAAGGAGAAGCACTGGAGGAGGAACTGGCTGCCTTCGGCATCAAAGCCAAAGGCTTTCGTTCAGATGCCTCCGATTTCAAAGCCGCCGAGCAATTGATCGCTGATGTGGTAGCTGAACTGGGAGGATTGGATATATTGGTCAATAATGCCGGTATCACCAGAGACAACCTGCTCATGCGCATGACGGAGGAACATTGGGATGAGGTCATCAACGTAAACCTGAAGTCTTGCTTCAACACCGTGAAGGCGGCGACCCGCACCATGATGAAGGCCAAAGCCGGGTCCATTATCAACATCACTTCTGTGGTGGGCATTAAAGGCAATGCAGGGCAAGCCAATTATGCTGCTTCCAAAGCCGGGATCATTGGCTTTACCAAATCCGTGGCCCTTGAACTGGGCTCCCGCAACATCCGCTGTAATGCCATCGCACCAGGTTTTATTGAAACAGAAATGACGGCCGTACTGGACGAAAAGACCGTACAGGGATGGAGAGATGGCATCCCCATGAAAAGGGGCGGCAAACCCGAAGAGGTGGCTGATGCCTGTGTATTCCTGGGTTCTGACATGAGTAGCTATATTTCCGGGCAGACCCTGCAGGTGAATGGTGCCATGCTGACCTGATGATTATTCATTAAAACCCAAAATACCATGTTTGAAAAAACAGGCAGGGCATATGATGAAACGGTGGAAGTTCCGGAAGATCCGGCTACCTTTTTCCAAAAGCATGGCTTGCCCGAGGATCCCAATAAGCCATGATTTTTAGCCTGAGTGAATGTTAAGGGGGAATATGGATCGAAATGGGATAATGGCTTTCAGGCTTGATTTTGACAACAAACCTTGTTCCGGGTAGAACCGGAGTGGTTAAGGGTTAATGGGTTCGGATGGTTTTGGAAGGATCAAGTGGAATGTTAGGCAATATAACTTGTGGGGTTCGGACTGTGGGGTGGTTAAGGGTTTAATGATACAGCTAATCGTAGAACTGTAAATCGGAAAAGAAAACAAAAAGCCCAGACAGAACAACTCCCCCATACTAAGGGGGATTATTTCATGTAAATCCGGGGATTACAAATCCCCTTTTATCTGTACCACAAAATTACAAATTTCGCGGAGCTGGAAGCCGCGCTGTCCGACATTTGCAATGTCGGTCCACAGATGAAGAGGATTTGCAATCCTGTTGACGCGTAAGATCGGGGATTACAAATCCCCTTTATCTGTACCACGGGATTGCAAATCCCGCGGAGCAGGAGGCCGCGCTGTCCGACATTTACAATGGGCTTCTTGGAAAATTCGATAAAAATTTGACCACCTAGGATAAAACTATATCCTTCGTGGTTTTTTTATGATTATT
>NZ_JAANYN010000013.1 GCF_011290685.1 Cyclobacterium plantarum | reverse complement strand
CTTGCATGTATTAGGCCTGCCGCTAGCGTTCATCCTGAGCCAGGATCAAACTCTCCATTGTAAAGTTTGTGTGTGGTCAACCATCGCCAAAGCAATGATCTTCCACTGTATTTTCCAGATCGAATTGAATCGAATCGTCAGATTTTAAATTTTTCTGTCTTACACTACTTCAAAGAACTTAGCGGGCAACTTTTTGCCCAATTGCTGAAAATCATTCAGTCATTATTACGAACATGTCCCAAACAGGAATGCAAATGTCGTTTTAAAATTTTGAATTTTCAAATTTAATAGAGAAAAGTTTCTGTAAAATCTGGTTTTACTTTTTCTATTGAAAACGCAAAAATAGCAGCTTTTTCACTTTTCCATTCAGGCTTTTCTCAAATGGGATTGCAAACATAGACCTCTTTTGGGAATTCCCCAAAAAAGTGGGGTTTTTTATTTAAAAAAAGCCTGTAAAATACTCAAGAACAGGCGCATTTCTTTTTTAAATCTTCTTTTCTCTTGGCCGCTTGTAAACCGGTACCGTGCTACATGGCTCACCAAACATGATGTTCTTCACAACCGGCAAAATTAGGCGTATCACTTCACCGTAGGCGTAATCCGGTACAGGCAATTTGCTGCAGCCCTTGATCACCACCGGCCGGTCCCTCAAACCCTCTACATCCAGGTTTTTTAAAGCACCCGCCATTAAATGAATCTCCAACTCCTTCAAATCCCCGATAACCACATCTTTAGCCACTTCCTGGAGGTTAACTACCGCAAGCATCAGCGCCCAGGTAGGGATAATCGCATCTGCCGAACAATGTACCGCAACCAATTTGCCGGAATATACCGACCAATCCAGTTCTTTCATACTTTGTCGAAAATCCAATTCTTTAACCACCAGGCCCTGATAAAGAAAGGGGGCAAGATCAAACTGCACACGCTCTCCTTTCTGGTAAAAGTTTTCCAGGTCTATGGTAACTATCGGGCTGTTGGCTACCCGGTTTACAATATCATTCTCATTCATGATAACAATGGATTTTTCTTTGACTTAAGAACCATAAACTCCTTCAAGTAGTTCGGCTCGAAATACGCAATATCTGCTGACAAACCCAGCTTGTATTTTTGAAAGGCAATTTCCCCCACACTGCTTGCCGAATTGAGTTTGTCCACAAAAACAGCATTTGAAGAACTGATCACAGATCTGGTTTTTGCATTCGCATTTCCTAAAAAGTAAACCTTGCTCCGTGACAAATATTCCTGAAAGGCATGCTCATCCAAAACCTCTGGCTGCAGGTCAACCAAAGTTTCCCCGGTATGATCCAAAATCTTCCTGTAAACTTCCATCCTCCTGGCATCTATCATAGGAACAATACAAGAATTTTCCTCAACCTGGTGAGCAAGTTGCCGGCCAAGTGCATCGAGGCTGTCCACAGCGATTAAGGGCAGGTCATGTGCAAAGGCAAGACCTTTTGCTGTAGCTACACCTATTCTCAAGCCGGTATAGGATCCCGGACCTTGTGATACCGCAATTGCACCAAGATCTTTCAAACCCAATCCGGATTGGTCCATCAGAGACTTGATGCTGGGCACTAGTTTGCTACCATGGACATTGTCCTGAAACAATTCCATCAAAGCCAAAAGTTGACCATTGTCATGTATGGCAATGGAACAAACAGCAATGGACGTTTCTATGGATAGAATTTTACACATAATTATACCGAATAATTTGACATTAGTCCTTTTTAGAAGACAAGGTCAGATCATAGTGGTTTGTATCTTCCAATATTTCCATTGCCTGAAGTAGTTCAGGATCGTCGTCCAGGGAAGCTGCGATAATGCCTCCCTGATAATAGTACCTGGAAACAATCTCATCCTTCAAAGCATTCTTGATTTCATCTTTAAACGTAATCAGGTCCTGCTCCTTGCTGTGGCTGACACTTATTTTTAAGGAGGCCAATTCATCTTTTATATCCTCAAAATACTTCTCACGCTCGGCATACTTTTCCAGGTCTTCTATGGTCTTTTCAACACGAGTGGTATAATCGTATTCTTTATCCTGAAGCCATTCCACAAATTGACCGTACAACTCATCACTGACTTCAAATTTTCTGGGATCAGGTATGGAATCATGTTTCAGGGAAAACTCGCTGGCAAAATTGAAAATCAAACTCCGGGTAACCAGACTATAGGTAATGGGGGCAAAGGAACGTGAATCCACTTCTATGTCCGGCTCAATTCCCGCCCCGTCAAAAACAGTTCTTCCATTCTTGGTTTTGAACTCCTTTCTCAGTGAATCCGCTACGTAACTCCCAATGCCATCCTCATCTTTAGTACTGTAATCAATGGCTTGAATACAGCGCCCACTGGGAATGTAATATTTGGCAGTTGTAAGTTTAACCTGGGAATTGTAGGATAATGGGATGGTGCTTTGGACCAGACCCTTACCAAAAGATTTCCTTCCTACCAGTACTGCACGGTCATAATCCTGCAATGCACCTGCGACAATTTCTGAAGCGGAAGCACTTCTTTCATTGATCATTACCACAAGGGGGATATCTTTATCCATTGGGGAGAATCTGGTTTTATACTCTGCATTGACATTTTCAAGCTTCCCTATCGTTTTGACCACTTCTCTGCCTTTGGGAATGAAAAGATTTACGATGTCCACTGCCTCATTGAGAATCCCTCCGGGATTATCCCTTACATCCAAAATTATCTTTTTTGCCCCTGCATTCTTTAAATCCTGCAATGCGATACCCACATCTTTTGATGCATTGGTAGTAAAATCTGTCAGTTTGATATATCCTGTCTCCTCGTCTACCATCCCATGATAAGGAACGTTGCTGATAACAATCTTTTTCCTTGTAAGGTTGAAAGAAAGCGTCTCTTCACCACGTTTTACAATTACTTCCACCTCTGTGTTGGCAGGACCTTTCAATAATTCAGATATCTCCGAAGTGTTTTTTTCAACTACGTCTACTCCATCCACTTTTAGCAATTCATCAGCAACCCGAAGGCCAGATTCCTGAGCAGGGAAGCCTTTATAGGGCATCAATATCATATTGATGCCTGTTCTGTTTCCAATTAAAGCGCCTACTCCGCCGTACTCCCCTGTGGTCATCATCCTGAAATCATCGGATTCCTCCTCAGGAATATATTCTGTGTAGGGATCCAATTCTGCCAACATCGCATTGATCCCTACCGTGACAAGATCATCCGGGTCTATTTCATCCACATAATAAGAGTCCAATTCTCTCACCAAGGAAGCAAAAATGTCAAGGTTCTTGGCAATACTGAAAAGCTTATCATTCTTCGGTTGAAAGGAAAGAAGTATTACTGCTGTCCCCAATAGGGCCAAAATACCCAGGAATACCTTGTTTTGAACCAATTTATGCATTTTTTTTAGATTTAATCTGCGGAATTTTTTTAAGGACTCTGATGACCTTTGACTCAATATCATGGAAACCCATCAAATCCTGAGAAACGTAAACCAGTGCTATAAGTTTCCTGGGATTATCTGTATCTGCTTCCTTCAACAAAAATTTATTTTGACGGTAGGCTTCTTTTACCCTTCTCTTGATATAATTTCTATCGACGGCTTTCTTAAACCTCTTTTTTGAAACAGAAACCAAAAACTGATGATTGGGTAACTCACCTGGCTCAAAGTAAATAACCTTAAAGGGATATAAAAAAAAAGAGGAACCTTTGTCAAAAAGTTCCTTGATTAACTTTTTAGAATGTAATCTTTCCTGTTTTGAAAATTTACAATCCATAAAATCGCATTAAATAGCTATCTCTTAAAGATAGTAAAAAACATTACTTCTTAAGGGTCTTCTCTGAAGATACCGATAATTTATGTCTGCCTTTTGCTCTTCTGGCTTTAAGTACTCTCCTGCCATTTGCAGTGGACATTCTCTCTCTGAAACCATGCTTGTTTCTTCTTTTCCTTCTGGAGGGTTGAAAGGTTCTTTTCATTATTGCTATATTTTAATGAGTTGACTCTGATTTTTAAAGGAGTGCAAAGATAGGTAGGATTTTTTTATTTACAAATCAGTGGCTTACTTTTGTTTAGAACCTAGCTTTACTTGCAATGATATACTCACTTTCCGTACCAAATCCTGCCTCACAACTCCTAAATATCCAACTTGAACTCAACTGTGAAAAAGGAGAAAACCTGGCATTACAACTACCAAGCTGGAGGCCCGGGCGTTACGAAATCGCCAACTATGCACAATTCCTTAAAAATTTAAACGTCACCGGGCCTGAAGGCCAGGTCCTTTGCCATAAAAGAACCAAAGACCTTTGGGATTTCCAGGCTCAAGAAAAAGGAATCTACAAAGTAAGCTACAGCTACCATGCTGCACAAATGGATGCAGGGGGAAGCTGGACAGATGCTGAACAGGTTTATGTCAATTTTATCAATCTTGCTTTCGAAATTGAAGGACGTGAAGCCGAATCCATTGAAGTGAAAATGGACCTGCCCGAGGAATACCTATTGGCATGTGCTTTACCCCAACCACAAAAACATCTTTTGTTGGCCCAAAATTTCCAGGAATTGGTGGACAGCCCCCTGATCGCTTCAGCCGATTTGCAGCATCGCTCTTATACCGTCAAGGACAGTACATTTCACCTTTGGATATCCGGGAAGATCTATTTTGATTGGGATATTCTTTTAAACCAATTTGAAAAATTCACAGAAAAACAAATCGCTGATTTTGGAGAGTTTCCAGCAGAAAATTATCATTTTTTAATTCATTTACTCCCATTTCCCCATTACCATGGAGTAGAACACCAGTATTCAACGGTCATTACCATAGGACCGGATGAAGCAATGGGTCAAAAATCTGGTATGGACCGACTCATAGGAGTCTGCAGCCATGAATTGTATCATTTTTGGAATGTATGCAGGATAAGACCCAAGGCCATACAGCCCTATGATTTTTCAAAGGAGGCCTATCTTTCCGAAGGAATGGTAGCTGAAGGCGTGACTACTTTTATGGGGGATTATTACTTGCTGAAATCCGGCTATTTCAGTATTTCAGAATATTTGGAATCATTGGAAAAACTTTTTGAAAGGGGTTTTGAAAACCTGGGATGGGAAAATCAATCCATAACGGAATCCAGTTGGGACCTCTGGCTTGACGGTTATAAGGCAGGTGTTCCGGATAAGAAGGTAAGCATTTACACGCATGGAGCGTTGCTGACATTGGCCCTGGACCTGATCTTAATGAAAGGTGGTCACCGAATGCATGAGGTAATGAAAGCAATGTGGACCAATTTTGGCACTTCGCATAAAGGATACACTTTAAAGGATTTTAAAGCCATTGTCGTCTCCTTTGCCCAACATCCTGAAGTAATATCCTCCTTTTTTGACCGGTTCGTCTTTGGTAAAGAAGACCTGCTGCCCACCCTAGTATCGCTACTCCCGGCTATTGGTCTGGAAATGAAGCAAATTCCGAAAGAAAATAAAATGGAAAGCGAATTTGGCCTGAAAATCAATAAAAAAGGTCAGATCCTGAAAATTCATCCCAAATCATTGGCCTATCATCACCTGATGACTGGTGACCGCATTATATCCTATCAAATTAAAGAAAATGGCCTCCATGTGACTTTTGAACGATGGAAGAAGGAAAATGTCACCTTCCTTCCCACTTCTGATGAAACAAGCTTTTATATGGATTACAAACTTGTCCTAACAGGACAATCAGCAGCATTCAGCCAATTCATAGATAGTTAAGCAATAGGCTCCTGTCCAAACAAAACTTATCTATATGCGTATAAACAGCTGTAAACCAATTATATCAGGCTATGGATACAATACATCAAATCGAACATTGGGCAGACAGGCATCATCCCAGGTGGATAGATTTCATCCGGATTGCTTTGGGTTTATTTATCCTATACAAGGGGATCATGTTCATCTCCAATACTGATGAACTGATGAACCTTATCCGGGAAATGGATATAGGATTCTTTCACATGGCCCTTGCGCATTATGTTGCCTTTGCTCATCTGGTAGGCGGAATTTTGATAGCTATGGGGCTGCTTACAAGATGGGCAGTAGTAGTACAGGTTCCCATATTGATAGGAGCGGTATTCTTTGCTAACATGGACTCCCGTTTTCTTTCAGTGACCAATAGCGGGGAGTTTTGGGTTTCCCTTACTGTCTTGGTGCTTCTGTTGGTTTTTTTGATTTTCGGATCAGGTAAATTTTCTGTAGATGAATACATGGAAAATCACAAAAACGCTTAAAAACTTAGATCGGCTAAATTGGCCGATCTAAGTTTTTATTCAAACATCGAATCATCCAGGGCCTGGTTGATTTGAATATCGATCACTCTTGTTTCCAGTGGGACTGGAATCATGGGATTTGAAATATTGATTTTCATGGGAAAAAGAATGCCTTCGATCTCTTGGTAATCCATAAATTCCACATCTCCGGCAATATCTGTCTCCATTTTTAATTTCAGCCCGGTTGCAACACTAAAAAATTCCTTGCTCTTCATACCTTCTCCATTGTTTAAGAGCAAAGTATAAGCTTCTTCTCCATTGATTTCTTCGTTTTCTCCCATGGTCATGGTAAAACCCATTCGCTCATAATGTAATTCCGGGAAAGCAAAAATATTGGTTTTCAGGGTTTCCAGTTGATCTGTTGTTAAATTTTGAACCTGGCCCATGGCACTCATATACCCCTCATTGCCTTTTACTACAGTTTTCTGAACCACATTCCCTTCCATCACGATTTGTTGCATCATCCGCATCTGCTCCATGTCGCGAATGGTACTCATTTCCACCTCCATACCCTGAACCGTAGCTTCCATTACCAACACAAGTGTTTTAATTTGATTGATTTTGTCGGCCCCACCAATCGCTTGCACATAAGCCTCTATCACTTCTCCGGGAGTTTTTCCCAGAGAAGGTTTTACCGCTTCATCCTTAACCCATTTACCATTTACAAAGAGAAGCATTACTCCGGAAAGGAGTAGAAAAACAAGTCTAACCACTACAAAATCCTTTTAAAATTATTCAAAATCCTGATCGGACAAAGATACATTTATTTCTATATTATTCACTTTGGAATTTAGCGGCACAGGAATCATCGGACTTTTAATAGCCATTGAAACAGGTATCTTTACCCCTTCGAATTCCTGATAATCCTTATAAGTAGTCTCTCCTGAAATCTGATTTTCACTTCTGAGCTTAAGTCCACTACCCATACTGTAGTAGTTTGTCACTTTGCCACCAGTGGGGTTTGAAATCACCACTTTGTAAGCAGGTTGCCCTTCAATTTCTGTTGCACCATCTAAAGATATGGTGTAGCCCATTGTTTCATAATACAATTCTGGTATCAGCCATAAGGAGGCCATTTTCAAATCTTCATATTGTTCATCAGTAAGGGTTTGCGACTGCCCCATTCCACTTACGGTGGCTTCACCATCCTTAAGGATTGTTTTGGAAGCCTCATTGCCCATCATCAGTACCTTTTGGATCATTCGCTGTCCCTCCATGTCATGAAGGGCAACCATGTCCAATTTGGTGCCTTGTACTTCTGCTGACATTTCCACTTTGGCCGATTTTATATTTTCTGCAGATTCTTTCCCTCCAATGGCCGCCAGGTAATCATCTATGACTGAAGAGGCCGTTTTATCTGCATCGGACAATTCAATTTCCTGAACTTCTTTTCCGGTTTCATCGTATAGCCTGACTTCCCCAAACCGGGACAAACCTTCCTTAATCTCTGCCCCATTACCAACCACGGTTATGTACAAGTTCTCTGGCATCATGTACTTTTTGGCTACCTCATTGATGTCTTCAACGGTAAGGGCATCCAGCCGCTGCAGGTAGCTACTGTAATAATCTTTAGAAAGTCCATATCTCGCAATATTAATGGCGAAAGAAGCAATATTATTGGGATTTTCAAGAGATCGACCAAACCTCCCACTTAAATTGGCTTTTGCCATTTCAAGCTCCTCCTCAGTGATACCATTTTCTGCCAGATTCCGGATTTCGTACAACATTTCATACACGGAGGAGTCGGTAACGGCATTCCTAACGGAGGTGTTGGCAGAAAAACGGGCAATCAACTTATCCGATCCAAAACTTGACCTGGCCCCGTAGGTATAGCCTTTTGTTTCCCTAAGATTTCCGTTTAATCTGGAATTGAACCCTTCCCCCAATATAAAGTTCAGTACCCTTGTGGCCATGTAATCATCATTGGGAAGGTGCATTTCCACAGGGTATGCTATATTTATAACAGATTGAACTGCGGAGGAACGATCGTGTAAAGCTACCTGGTTTTCAGAAGGAGGTGTAGGGGTTGGGTAGTCAAACTCAGGAACATCGGCCTTTTCCCAGGAGACAAAATACTTGTCCACCAGATTCCGGGCCTCCTCTTCGTCAATGTCTCCTACTATGGCCAGATAGGCGATGTTTGGTTTGAAAAATGTATTATAATAGCCCTTTACATCTTCAACTGTCACATTCTCTACCGTTTCCTCAGTCAGGGGTTCCCCATAGGGGTGGTCGGTTCCGTAAACAAGTGCTCCCGAAACCACACTCGCCAGGTAATCCGGATCATCCTTTGAAGCAGCAAGGTTGGTCAGGGATTGTTTTTTAAGTTTATCCAGCTCTTCCTGAGGAAAAACAGGATGGTACAAAACATCTGTCATTAATTCCAATGCCTTTTCCTGATGCTTTTTCAAGGAAGAAGCAGAAATAGAAGTGGAACTGGCACTGAGGGAAGCTCCAATAAAATCTACTGCTTCATCCAGTTCATCCTTGGTTTTGGATTCGGTGCCCGCCATCATCAAATCCCCTACAAAACTCGTAAGACCAGCCTTCTCTCCTTCAAAAAGAGGGTCCCGGTCCAATATCATGTAAAAGGAAACCCTGGGCAGTTTGTCATTGGGTACCACAAAAACTTTTAACCCATTTTCCAGGGTAAAAGTAGCAGGGTCGGTAAATTCAATGGTGGGCGCAGGTCCCGGTTTGGGCAAAACACTGCGATCAACCTGAGCCTGCAGTTGAAAAACAAATAAGCAGGCGAAAAGAGTTAAATATCGATTTTTCATTTTTCTCGGCTTTTTGGTTTAATCCTGGCTTGCGGCGGTCTGCTGTGATTTTGGCAAATAATAGAGAACTACCCGGCCATCTAAAGTTAAATACTCCCTGGCCACACGTTGAATGTCACCTTTACTGACTTCCCTGAATTTTTCCAATTCCCTGTTGATATAACCGGTGTCTCCATAAAACAATTTGGATTCAGCCAGATTCTGGGCAATCCCTTCAATAGAAGAATTTTTACTGACCAAATCATTTTCAATAATGTTCTGGAGTTTTTGGAAATCCTGATCCGAAATGCCTTCTTCCTGAACTTTCTGTATCAACAAATCCACTTCATGCTCAAGATCCTCGGGTTCAACGCCCATATTGGCTATACCATACATGATAAAAATCCCCCCATCTTCCAGATCCAGCGGAATGGCCGCAATCACCAGGGCTTTTTGTTGTTTATCAACAAGCTCTTTGGTCATCAAGGAAGACTTACCCCCAGTGAGGTAGGTTGACAGCATTTCCATCGCATAGGCATCAGGGTGATTTTTGGGCGGTAAATTGTACGCCTGAATGATGGCGGGTATCTGAATATTGTCATAGATGACATCTCTGATTTCCTCGGTCTTCCTGGGCTCCTTTACATCCGGCCTGTATATTTCCTCTTCACCCCTCGGTACTTCAGAAAAATATTTTTTTACCCAGGCTTCTGTTTGATCGTAATCAATATCTCCTGCAATTGTTAGGATGGCGTTGTTTGGCACATAAAAATCGTTGTAAAATTGCATGAACTCGTCAAGACTTGCGGCATTCAGGTGTTCCAAAGATCCTATTGGTGCCCATTGGTAAGGATGTTTGGTATAGGCTCTTTCCAATGTTTCAGGAAGTATGGTACCATAAGGCTGGTTGTCATAACGCTGCCTTTTCTCTTCCTTTACCACTTCTCGCTGTGTCTCCAAACCCACCTCATCAATTTTAGCATGAAGCATGCGCTCACTTTCCAGATATAGTGCCAATTCCAGGTAATTGGAAGGCATTAATTCGTAATAATAGGTAATGTCATTGCTGGTAAATGCATTCAATGCACCTCCATTACCTTCAACCAGATCGGTATATTGTCCCCTCTCAATATTTTCAGAGCCCTCAAAAAGCAGGTGTTCAAAAAAATGCGCAAAACCGGTCCTTTCCGGATCCTCGTTTTTAGATCCCACATGGTACATCACGGATGTTACTACAATAGGTGTCTTATTGTCCTTATGCATGATTACATGAAGACCATTATCCAGGGAAAATTCCCTGAAATCTATATTGGTCTGACCTAAAGCAATAGTGTGATAAAAAAACACACCAATAAGCCAAATAATATGTTTTTTCATAGACAGTTATTTAAATGTTTTGTCGTTAATGGATTTCCTATTTTATTTGACCCTTAATTTAAAAGTTTATCGGTTAATATTTTCGTTAAGAGCTAATTTTATGCCAATAAACATCAGTCCTCAGGGCTTGATCCTCTCTAATAACGCTTTTATGGCAGCAAGGTTTTTCTCGTTTTGCTGTTCCAGCAAGGAGTAAAAAGTCTCTGAAACCAGTTCTGGATTTCTCAATAAAATATCAAACTCCCTGGTCGCTTTCTTTTCAGCTTCCAGGCAGTATTTTGCAATTTCCTTTTGGTTGTCGTGGTCCAGCGAGGTTTTAAAATTTTTCCAGGATCTTTGAAACAAATTCAGGAAACTTCCCTCTTCAAGGGGTTTTCCTTCCAATCGGTAGATTTCTTCATTGAGGGCATCCCTCAACACTATCTTTTCTTTTGCCCGCTCTATGAAAAAGTCTTTAGGGGATCCCTCTTCAATATTCCTTGCGGCATCTTTATATCCTTTGATCCCATCATGGGTATGTTTGAGTATTTCGTTCAGGTATTTGATCAGTTTTTGTTGGATGGCCATAGATAAATTTAAGTATGCTTGAAGGGTTAAATATACCAAAATGCTTTCATCCTACCTATCCGCACAGGCAATAGCTTTCTTTCAGATTTGATATTACCCGGGGTTTCGATATATTCACCCCTTAAATCAACCTGATTTCTAATGCTTCCATTATTCAAAACCATTGTTGCCGAAATCGGCAGGCGAAGTGCTAATTTACTAATTGTCTTATTTATATTTAGCTGTTCATCCGGTAATGTGCAGGAGGCCGAAAAGCAAAACTGGTATAAAGGTAACCTGCATACCCATTCTTATTGGAGTGATGGGGATGAATTTCCGGAAGTGATCATGCAATGGTACAAAGAAAAAGGCTACCATTTTGTGGCTCTATCCGACCACAATATTTTTCAGGAGGGAGAAAAATGGGTCAACATCAGAAAGGATAGCCTGTATCGAACGGCTTTTCAGGATTACCTGGCAGCCTATGGTGAGGAATGGGTAGTTTATGAAGAAGAAGGCGAAGACCTTAAGGTGAAATTGAAGACGTTTGATGAATACGCACCGCTGTACCACGAAGCAGAACGATTTATCATGTTGCCGGCAGAGGAGATTTCAGCCGGCTATGAGGGCAAACCCCTGCACCTAAATGCCACCAACCTGGATAAATTGATTCAACCCAGAGAGGGTGGAAGTGTGGTAGAAGTATTACAAAATAATATCAATGCTGTCCTGGAGCAGCGGAAAGTTTCAGGAAAGCCCATGATGGTTCATATCAATCACCCCAATTTCAGATGGGCCATTACCCTTGAGGACATGATACGGCTGAAGGGAGAAAGGTTTTTTGAAGTGTACAACGGACATCCTTCCGTCAATAACCTGGGGGATTCGACCCGGATTGGATATGAGGAAATGTGGGATTTCATAAACATCGCCTACCTGGAAAAGAAACAACCCCTTCTTTTTGGACTGGCTACTGACGATAGCCATAGCTATCATGAACAATCCAGCAAACTGGCCAATGCTGGCAGAGGCTGGGTGATGGTCCAAACGGATACCCTTTCCCCGGCTTCCCTGATCCATGCCCTTGAGCAGGGAGATTTTTATGCATCAACGGGAGTAGCCCTGGAAACGCTTAACTACACCAACAATACCTTACAGGTGGTGGCCCAGGCCAAAGAAGGCGTAAACTATACCCTGGAATTTATAGGTTGTGAAAAAGGAGAAAAAGAAACCAGGGTTTTAAAAACTGTTCAAGGTAATTCAGCTGAATTTGAGGTAGGCCAGGACATGCTTTTTGTCCGCTGCAAAATCACCTCTTCCGAACCCCAGCCCAATCCTGTAGAAAACATGACCAACCAGCTTGCCTGGACGCAACCTGTGCAACCGGAATAAAAGTTTCGTCTTACAGTCCAAAATTCAATGGGCAGGCTGTTTAAAAATATAATGAATGCCAAATCCGGACAATTAACGACAATCAATTGATCCTTTCATTTAATCCTGGAATTTTGGCATTAATACCCACAAATAAAACGATACATGCATCATTATTCTAAAATTGGGGCCCTTTTCCTCCTGGCTTTTCTCATCCCACAATTTCTTTTTGCACAGGAGGGTAAAAAAATAAGCCTGGAGGATGTAATCAAAAAGCAAACCTTCCTTCCACAAACGGTTCAGGGCATCAACTGGATGCGGGACGGTCAATATTACAGCTCCCTCAGATTGGTGGACGGCCATTCCCAGGTGGTAAAAATAAAGCTGGCTACCGGTGAAGAAACAGCCGTATTGATTGATGGCCGCGAAATTGGATTGAATTTTACAGAGTACGCCTTTAATCCGGAAGAAAGCATGGCCCTTCTCGCATCAGAGGTAATTTCCATTTACCGCAGGTCAAGCAAGGCCACCTATCACCTGTTGGATCTGAAAACAGGTAAGCTTCGACAATTGGAAAATGGAGAAAAAATTTCCTATGCCAGCCTTTCTCCTGATAATAAAAAAGTAGCCTTTGTCAAAGGGAATAATTTATTCTATGAGGACCTGCAATCTGGGGAGAAAGTGCAGGTCACAATGGACGGTCAAAAAAATGCCATTATCAATGGAGCCGCCGATTGGGTTTATGAGGAGGAATTTTCGATGGCAAAAGCTTTTGAATGGTCTCCTGACGGGGAAAAGCTTGCCTACATCCGATTTGATGAAAGGCAGGTTCCTGAGTTCAACATGCAAAAATGGGGGAAATTGTATCCCGAAGATTATCATTATAAATATCCCAAGGCAGGAGAAAAAAATGCGGAGGTAAACATAAAGGTATATGATCTTAAAACGACTCAAACCAAAACCATGGATACGGGCAAAGAAACGGACATTTACCTTCCCAGAATGTATTGGAAAGATGACAGTGAAATTTTGGCTATCATCCGATTAAATCGGCTTCAAAACCAAAAGGACATTTTATTTTCCGAGGTGGATACCGGCAACTCCAAATTGATCTTATCAGAAAAATCCGCCACCTATGTAGACTTGAATTACAATGACAACTTTATTTTTCTGCCAAAAGAAAGGGGATTCATTACCACTTCAGAAAAGGACGGTTACAAACACATTTACCATCACGACCTGGCAGGCGAGCAGATCAGGCAAATAACCAAAGGGAATTGGGAAGTAACTTCAATGATAGGGGTAGATGCATCAGAGGAAGTAGTATACTTTGTTTCGACCGAACAATCTCCTATGGAACGCCATTTTTATTCCGTTACCCTGAACGGAAAAAGAAAAAATTTGCTCCGTCCTGAGAATGGTACCCACAACATTAATATGAGTCCGGACCACCGGTTTTTCATTGATGCCTACAGCAATGCAAACAAGCCCCTTCAAATAGGCCTATATGACAATAAAGGAAAACAGATAAAACTATTGGAAGACAACCAGGATCTTCAGGAAAAAATGCTTTCTTATCACTTTAACCCAAAAACTTTTTTTTCCTTTCAGGTTCCGGATGGTATTTCCCTGAATGGTTATATGATAAAGCCTCCGGCATTCGACCCCTCCAAAACCTATCCCTTATTGCTTTATGTCTACGGGGGACCGGGTTCTCAGAATGTAATGAACGCATGGGGCAGTACCCGGGACTGGTGGCACCAACACCTGGCCGCTGAAGGTTATGTCGTCGCTTGTGTGGACAACAGGGGCACAGGTGGAAGGGGAAAAGCATTTAAGCACAGTACCTATGGTCAATTGGGAAATCTGGAAACGCAGGATCAAATCGCTGCCGCCCAACACCTGGCCACCATGCCTTTTGTCGACAAAGAAAGGATTGGCATCTGGGGTTGGTCTTATGGTGGATATATGTCTTCATTGGCCTTGATGGTAGGAAATGAAACTTTTAAAATGGCAATAGCTGTGGCGCCTGTTACCACATGGCGTTATTATGACACCATATACACCGAAAGATACCTGCAAACCCCTCAGTTAAATCCTGCGGGTTATGACAATTTCAGTCCGATCAATCATGTGAACAAATTGAATGGGAATTTTCTACTCATCCACGGTACCGGAGATGATAATGTCCATTTTCAGAATTCGGTAGACTTGGTAGACGCATTGGTTGCTGCGAATAAACAATTTGACACTTTTTATTACCCTAACCGCAGCCATGGTATTAGTGGGGGAAATACAAGCTGGCACCTGTATCAAATGATGACAGCGTTCATAAAGGAAAATTTGTAATACAAGATAACTTGAATGGAAACGCAAAGTAATTTTCGGTCCCTCTTTTGGCTTCTGGGGAAATTATTCTATATTCAGGATGGCAATAAACCCCAAAATCATGAAAGAAAACGTAAATACCACTCTTCATAGTCTGAGCCTGGTAGCAGTAATTGGACTGCTTGCCTGGTACTACATTGGTTCCGGAAACACTGCTTCTACAATATTTACCTGGATGATCGTCATCCTCATAATAATCGAAATAAGTAGTCTTGCCCTGGTCAGCGGTATTTATCCAGAAAGCCATACTTCATTCAAAATAGGAATCATTGCTACACTTTTTATTCTCCTGGGCATCAAAGGTATGTTGCCTTCTTTTTTCGTACCCCTAACGGTCACCCTTATTGCCGTCAATTTTCTATATAATTTTTACACCACCAATAAAAGAAAAAAAGGTGGGTTTAAAAGGAGAAAGAAACCATTAAGATACTGATTTTCAATGTTTCCCCCACAAGGGTTTACCTACCAATAAAATTCCTTCAATTGTTCGGATAACTACAAGAGTACGTACGTTATCGAACACTAATTCCTCTAAATTTAAAACTTCCTGATCCAGGTATTTTTGTTTTAAAAAAATACTTGATTTTATTTTTTTATTTTTTCAAGTCACTTCCTCCATGAAATGAGGTGAAAAGTGTATTGAAACCAGACGTTTTTTACCAAAACTGTACGCTTATCGTACAAGTAGCGCCTAAACTAATGGTGTATTCAGGGTTTTAGTTTATTAATATTCTTTTTGGAAAATATTTTTTGGATAAATAGAAATTTTCATGGTACAGGTTTGGTATGATCTCATGCAAAAGCAACCAAAACAAAACGCACATACCATGAAAACTCTAGTAACATTATTGATGACCATGAGCCTGGCATTCGGAAGCCTGGCATCAGAAAAAAGCCTAATGGAAATTTCCTCCATAGAAGTAGGCGAACAACGATTTACGCTTAGTCTGGCTGAAGCGGTAGGCAGAATACATGTATCTATCATTAATTCCAATGGAAAGGTGATAGAACGAAATTTATTTATAGTAAAAGGACCAACCAACATCCCTTTTAACATGTCTAAGGTGCCTGAGGGGAATTATAAAATAAAGCTTAATACAAAAGAAGAAACCATAGATTTTGAATTAGAAAATAAAAAGAAGGTAGAGAAAAAGCTTTTGGCCTATGTTAAACCCATTGATGCAAAGACCTTCTCCCTGAAAGTTCTGGGAGTAGAACAGGCAGGAACGGAAGTAACCATTTTCGACCATAGTGGTAAAATAATTGGCAGGGATAACATCCAGGAAACAGGTGGCTTTTCTAAAAAGTACCACCTAAAATTCCTGAAGCTGGAAGAGGTTTACATAAGGGTTTTGAGTGCAGATGGAAAAATCAAATACTTGTATTTCGATTGAAAAAAAGCACTGCAAAAAAAGCCTCAGATTTATCATCTGGGGCTTTTTTTATTTGTTCAAAGAAACGATGTGTAAACCAATTAATCCTCCTTGAACCTGTCCAAAACGTAAAGAAAAATGTTAAAGGATAATGTTGATACTTCTTCGCTTACTTCCTCCTTTTTCCAATCACTTTTTTCTGAATGATCCTTATACTTATTACTTTCCCTCAACAAATCCTGGTCTTTTTTCGCTGAATATCCTGAAAAAGTCTCTTGATTTGTTCTTTTTTCATTTTCTGAGGTCGAGGGGTGATAAGCTTTTTCCTTCTTGGTTGGATCAGCGATTACTACATCCTTCTCCGATTGCCCAAATAAGTTGACGGTAAAAAACACACAAAACAAACAGCCGAATATTACAGCTTTAAAAGCTGTTTTCAATATTAAATTTTGTGAACTCATGATGTTTTGCTGTTCATATGCCTTATCAACCTTTATTTTTGTAATAATGTTATAAAAATACAAAAATTTTTATCGTGGACCAAACCTGAGCCCCCCCGTTCCACTCAATTTCCTGCTTAACATGTTGCAATAGACAAAGCTGGTAAAACTTACATAAATGAGTAATTATTGTGATAAATTTACCAGGGCAACCAAAATAATCAGGGTAAAGATGATTCAACCTATCAATATAAAAAAATTTGCCGGCAATTATGGAGGAAAGTTCCTTGGTTTATCAGGCAGCGACCAAATTCGCCAGGTTACCATTGACTCCAGGAAAATCCAATCGGGAGAGGAAACCCTTTTTGTTGCCCTGGATGGATCGAGGCAGAAAGGTTCGGATTTTGCTGAGGATGCACACGGGCGAAATGTTAGAAATTTTATTCTTCCCTTAGCTGGGGAAAAAAATACAGACAAGCTTGAAGATTCCAACATTTTATTGGTGGAAAAACCCCTCAATGCCTTACAGGCATTAGCGGTGATGAACAGGGAAGCATTTAAGGGGCCGGTAGTAGGCATTACGGGTAGCAATGGTAAAACCATCGTAAAAGAATGGTTGGCACAAGTATTATCTCAGGGTTTCCAGGTATTTAAAAGCCCAAAAAGCTACAACAGTCAGATAGGAGTTGCATTATCGGCGTTGGAAATCCAATCCCGGCATCAGATAGCTTTGCTGGAGGCAGGAATCTCCCAACCGGGAGAAATGGACCGTCTAAAGCAAATCATTCAACCACAACTTGGTATTTTTACCAATATCGGCAGTGCTCATGATGAGAACTTTGATAGTTTGGAAACAAAAATAAAAGAAAAATGCAAACTGTTCACTGAGGTTAAATACCTGATTTACAGAAAAGACCATTCAAGAATAAATCACCTCCTCAAAAATGGTTTTGATCCCGATAGGCTGATCAGTTGGTCGGATAAAACCGGGGCGGATTATACGCTTTCTGTTCGACCGGAAAAAAACGGGTCTAAAATCTTTATGGTGGCCAGAGATTTACAGACCTACACCTTTTTTACTACTTTCAGAGATTCCGCGTCGCTGGAAAATATCAGGCATGTGATCGTATCCTGCATGACCTTGGGGATGAAGCCTGAAAATATACAAAAGGGCTTGCAGTTGCTGCACGCAGTAGACATGAGACTGACCCTAAAGTCCGGAATTAACAGGTGTCTCTTAATTGATGACAGTTATAACAATGACGTGGCCGGACTGGAAATTGCCCTGGAATTTATGGCGCATCAAAGGAAACCTACAGGAAGAAAAATATTGATCCTTTCAGAAATGCTCCAGGAAGGTGATGAGATTGCTGTTTTTCAGAAAATTGCAGGTTTATCGGAGCATTACGAAATTGATTTATTTGCAGGTGTTGGAAAGCACTTTTCCCATTACAAGCATTTGTTCCCAAAACAAAGCGTTTTTTTTCCAGATACCGCTAGCTTATTGGAAAATATTCTGGGTTTCAATTTGGATAAAGATTTGATTTTGGTAAAAGGAGCCAGGGATTTTCATTTTGAAAAGATTATTCAATTGCTGGAAGCACAGGTACATGAGACTGTTTTGGAAATTAACCTAAATGCTTTGCGTCATAATTTCAATTTTTATAAGCGCATTCTTCGCCCGGAAACCAAAATAATGGTGATGGTTAAAGCTTTTGCGTATGGTGGAGGATCTGCAGAAATTGCGAACCACCTGCAAAAAATCGGCGCCGATTATCTCTCAGTTGCTTATATTGATGAGGGGGTATACCTCAGACAAAAGGGTGTCACCCTTCCCATAATGGTCATGAATCCCGACATGCAACATTTAAATTTGATTCAGGATTATGATTTGGAACCTGTTGTTTACAATAGGCGAACTTTACAGGATTTGACTTCTTCACCCTTTGGCCAGCCGAATGGTATTTCCATTCATCTGGAATTGGACACGGGCATGAGCCGATTGGGATTTACTGAAGCCGATCTGGAAGATATCCTGACCCTACTCGGAAAGCACAAGGAAATCAAATTAGCGGGACTATTTACCCATTTGGCTGGTGCAGATGAGGCCATACATGAAGATTTCAGCAGGAAACAGCTCAGGACCTTTGACCGGATCAGTAAAGTCATCATGAGTACCCTTGCCTGTAGTCCAATAAGACATGCCCTGAATTCTGCGGGCATCATCCGTTTTCCGGATCAGGCCTTTGACATGGTTCGGCTGGGAATAGGATTACATGGAGTAGAGATCAACCAACTTGAGCAGGAGAAACTGCTGCCTGTTGCCACCTTAAAAACAGTAGTTTCTCAAATAAAAAAATTGACCAAAGCAGAAACCATAGGATATGGGAGGCAAGGGAAATTGATACAAGACGGGAAAATCGCAACTCTGGCAATTGGCTATGCAGATGGATATGACAGGCGTTTTGGCAACGGGAAAGCATTTGTAATGATACAGGGAAAAAGGGCTAATACTATTGGCAATATATGTATGGATATGTGCATGGTAGACGTTTCAGGTTTGCAGGTGAGAGAAGGGGATGAGGTAATCCTGTTTGGCAAAGAACCCTCACTACAATATTTAGCCGCTCAAATAGGCACCATTCCCTACGAATTACTCACGGGAATAGGCATGCGCGTCAAAAGACAATATATCCTGGATTGAATCTAAGTGTATTTCGTCCAAAACAGCTGCTGTATTGGATATATTTTCGTTTATTTGTGATTTAATTCTGAGGTTGAATTAGGTTTTAATCCGTAAACTTGAAATAAAATTGAGTCAATCTAGTGTCTGATTTCATTTGTTTGTAAGTCGTCTTTAAGTGGTCAGATAACCGCCCGGATGATGCCAGTCGGACGGGGAATCTCGCATGCTTTAAAATCATACCACTGTGTGACGTATTCGTCATGCTCGATTTCATGCTATTGATTTCTTGTAAACCCAGGTGGTAATGCAAAAGGATCAGATCCGTTCCCGGAGTTTTGGGATAAGTGGAAAAAAATCCTAATGC
Organism: Cyclobacterium plantarum; assembly: GCF_011290685.1. Lineage (GTDB taxonomy): Bacteria > Bacteroidota > Bacteroidia > Cytophagales > Cyclobacteriaceae > Cyclobacterium > Cyclobacterium plantarum. The sequence continues at coordinate 85,964 of NZ_JAANYN010000013.1, read as the reverse complement.
ACAAAACGTTTTACATTCTGTTATTTAAAAAAAACATCCCTGATGTTGTCCTTTTCGATAAAAAACAAGCTCGTTTCCCTACTTCAAATTATTTTTGTTGGCTGTTGGTTCTCTTGCGAGACCAGGCTACAGGAAGAGGTGAAAATATATGATAATGACTTTTCTCAATCCGACTTGTCGAATTTTGAAAGTGGGAGATTATTTGATTTTAACGGGGATACGGTTTTGGGCTATTTCCACAATGAAGAGATTCTACTGAACCTACCGGATCTCCCTGCCCACAACGCCATCAAAGTGACAATTGACCTTTTACTTCATGATAGCTGGGACGGAAATCCGGACAATATTGGTGGTCCTGACTTCTGGTACATGCAATTGAACGGACAGGAAGTGCTGCGGACCACCTTCTCCAACAGCCCCTGTGAATCCACCTATTGCCTATACCAATCTTACCCGGATAATTATCCCCGGTTTTATGAACCCAAAACAGCAGCTGAGAGCAGCGATCTTCCGGGTCGTTGCCAATATCAAAACAGCCTGGGCTGGACCAGCCGCTACCAAATCACCAAAATCATCAGCCACTCGGCAAGTAATCTGGAAATCGTCTGCGGAGATGAATTGAAACAGGAAAATGCGGCCGATCCGGTTTGCGATGAGAGCTGGTCCATTGCAAGAATTCAGGTGAGCACCATGACGCTAAATTGAATTGAAAATGAGCAATAAATACCTTTCCCCCTATTCTCTGGTCTGTTTCCTCGTTTTAATAAGCTGTGTGGTATTCCCTTCCCGGGTTTTCAGCCAAAGTGTTAGCCTCAACCTGCCGGTTTATGGAGACTATATGCGCAGGCAACAGCTTTTGGGGAATTTATCAGAAGAAAGTAGTTTTATGATCCGCCCATTATACCCTACCGAGGTATTTGATACTTCGAATGGGCTTGATCTGGATGAGACCTTTACCGATGAGGATTTATCCGAATTCAATTTTAGCACGAAAGATAAAAAGGGCCGTTTTCAGGTACTTCCTCTGATGTTTAGAGGACAGTATAATGCGGAATACGCCTTTGGCGTCAATGACGGCCCCATGATTCCCAATAAGGGCATGCAATACCTATTTAATGCAGGCATATTTTTTGAATATGGGCCCTTGAGCATTCAGTTCCAACCTGAAGTCCTGCATGCTGCTAACCAGGATTTTCAGGGCTTCCCACTGGATCATTGGGGAAGTACCTGGCTGCAATATTACGAATGGCTCAATACTGCTGATATACCGGAAAGGTTTGGGGGTTCTCCTTATACCCAATTGGGGCTGGGACAATCAAGCATAAGGCTAAATGTAAGGGAGTTTTCATTGGGCATATCCAACGAAAACCTCTGGTGGGGTCCTGGCAGAAGGTCGTCCCTCTTGATGAGCAACAATGCTCCCGGCTTTCTTCACCTCACCTTAAATACCAGAAAGCCGGTCCAAACAGCTATCGGCGGATTTGAAGGTCAATTGATCGCAGGGAAATTACAGGCCTCTGGTTTTGAACCTCCACACCATAATTATATTTATGCCAATACTCCGCTTTACGTTCCCAAAAGACCGGATGAGGATTGGAGGTATTTATCAGGCCTGGTGCTGACTTACCAACCCAAGTGGTTGCCAGGTCTCTTTCTTGGCTTTAGTTCTGTCTCTCAAATGTACCATACAGATCAGGAAAACCTGGCCGATTACCTGCCCGTTTTTAACGGAGAAAAAGGACCGGAAAGCATTTCCAGGCCTGATGTAGACCAAAGGAACCAGCTCAGTGCCGGTTATTTCAGGTGGATGGATGCCAGTGGTCATTTTGAATTTTACGGTGAATACGGCTCCAATGGTAACAGCAGAAGCCTTTCAGATTTTCTTATCAATCCGGATAAAAACAGGGCATTTACTTTTGGTTTTATCAACCTGATTCCTCTAAAAAATACTGAAGAGTTTTTTCAAATAGGCATGGAAATGACCCAAACCGGTCAAACCATCAGGGAGGTAATCCTTGCCAAAAACAGTTGGTATACCCATCCTCATGTGAGGCATGGCTACACACACAAGGGCCAGGTTTTGGGTTTTGGTTATGGTCCCGGCAGCAACGTGCTTTCTCTGGACGTTTCCTGGGTGAAAAATTTTAACCGATTAGGATTTCAACTGGAGTATATTAACCATAACAACGATTTCTATTACAAACGTTTTGAAGAAATCAAGGATTGGCGGAGGAAATATGTGGACATTGTCCCGTCAATATTGGCGGAATGGAGGTTCGATAACCTGCTGGTCTCCGGAAAATTTCAGTATGTGACTACCCTTAATTACAAATGGTATCTGGAAAATCATCCTGAAATTTATTTCGTGCCTGGTCTTGACCAAAATACCATTGTAGGTAACATCGGAATTTCCTACCTCATCAAATGAGATCAAGGTATACTTTGATCGATACCGATAATGGTTTCTAAAATCATTTCGCTGGCCTGGATGAAAAAATCCTGTTGGATATTTTCAAAAGTATCAGTTGGCTGGTGGTAATCCCGGTGATCCTCTACTCCAAAATAAATGAAAGGCACTCCTCGTTCATGAAAAGGGCCATGGTCGGATGCCTTGCTCCAGTCCTTCTCTCCTGGAGCTCCGTCATTCCCCAATACCAAACGAATGGGAGAATTTCCCGCTGCGTCAAGCAAATGACTTCTGAATTGAGGATAAAACCGGGTGCCTACCGCATAGAGGGTATTGTCATCACTTCTGCTGATCATGTCCATGTTGATTACAGCTTTCACCTGTTCCAAAGGAAAAGGAAAATCCCTAACCAGGGCTCTGGCACCCAATAGTCCCTTTTCCTCCGCATCACATGCCACTATCATTACCGAATGGTTGGGAGGGTTTTCTGCCAAATAAGCCGCGATGCTCAGAAGGGCCGCTGTACCAGAGGCGTTGTCATCGGCTCCATTGAAAATCACCTCTCCTTTCTTTCCCAAATGGTCATAATGGGCCATGATCACCAGAATGTCATCGGTGACTGTGCCCGGAATAAAGCCGATAAAGTTTGTGCCCTGGCCCAGGTCCTGATTGCCGGCTTCAAGCCTGAATTTCTGGACAAACCCTGGAAATTGACTACTTAAACCCAAGGCCTTGAAACGCTCTGCAATGAATTTCCCTGCTTTGATATTTCCTTCACTCATTGCTGCCCTACCTTCAAGGCCATCCGAAGAAAGATACTGAATATCTTCAATTAAAGTCTGCTGATCAATTTTCTGGCTCCATACTTCCAGGGGACCAAACCCAAAAAATAATAAAATAAGTGGCACAATCGTTTTCATATCAAAAGATTTTAATAGAGCTTGTGTATATTCGTGAAAATACTAAACTTTAACATGTGGATGTGATTTTGTGTATGAAATATCTTTTTCTAGCAGTGATTCTAGCTTTTTTTTCCCTGCAAAGTTATGGCCAATCCACCACAGTAGATCAATTTTTAAACGGGAAATCGGTCGTTTTAATTTCCGCCTCAGGTACCGCAGCTCCTGCTCTAACCTGGAAAGGCCTTGCTGAGGAAGTTCATCCTGCACTTATACGGGCAGGTGGAGATCCCATCGCCTATTATGAATTGGAAGAAGTCATTTTATCAGATGCCATAAAAAATACCTACGCCGCTTTTTTCAATCAAAGATTGGTAAAAAACATTGTTCTGCTAATCCGAAAAAATAATGGTGATTATTACGGCCATATTTTCCCGTTTTCGGGCAATGCAAATATTATTTCTCCGGGAAACAGCTGGTCGGGTACCTCATCAAATTTGGAAGGGCTAAAAGAGGAATTGGCATCCATCGGCACAGGTAAAAAAAGTGAAAATTTTTTGGTCATAGAGGTGCCAGAATATCCTATAGTACCTGGTCTGGAAGCAAGTGCTGCCGGAAGTGCCTATATACCCAGGGCACCACTAAACCTCGATGCCTTTAAATTGGGCATATTGCTAACAGGAGCGTCTGGAAATGAAGGCTTCCTGACTACATTCAGACATGACATTTATGGAAAACCAGAGGCTCAGGTAGAGGCAGAGCAAAGGGCAGAAAGAGAAGGTTTGGAGTCCATATTTTCCAACAATTACCCTTATCAGGTGGAATTCCTGACTAGTGCCAAATCCAATCAGGAACTGATCGCTGAGGGAATTCAGTTTATTCTGATGAAACAGGAAGGAAGAGAAGCTGATTTGATGCAAAGTATGGGGGTACCTGTTCAGGACATTGAAAACCCCGATAGAATTGTGGTGAAGTATTATATCCGGTTTTTGGTTAGAAATGAGTTGTATATAGGGGAAACATGGGATGCTGATCCTGACTGGAATAAGGCCTTAAGAAGCTTTTTGCGACAAATAGTACCATAAAAAAGGGTATGCCTCTATGGACATACCCTACACTTCGTTTTAGTAGATTGATTTTTGGGTGATAAACAACTTTTCTACCTTTTCAAAGTGCACTTATTTATCAATTGAACCCACTACCCGCTTCATAAAAGTATTCATGGCTTCTTTTTTATCGGTCCCTTCTTTGATCATTTGATTCACCTCAAGGGTACCGTAAAGATTGGAGAGCAATTCACCCATTACATCCAGTTCTTCATCCTTAAGGCTACTGATTTCAGTCATTGATTCCAATAATTCGATGGTCTCGACCACCCAATCTTCATCATTCTCTTCAATAAATTGCAATACATGTTTAATTATTGGTAATCTCATCGATCAATGTTTTTAAAACTTCTTCTTTATTCGTTTGTACCTGATTGACAATAGCTCCCTTATTAAAAACAGCAAAAGTTGGCAAATTGGTTACCTGAGCAAGTTTTCTGGATTCTGGCAATTTCTCTGCATCCACATAAAGAAAGGTAATATCTTCAAAATTTTTGCTCAACCTTTTCATTTTGGGTTTCATGATCCTACAGTTCCCACACCAGGTGGCACCATATTGCACCACAACTTTCTCGTTGTCCTGAATAATTTGAGCTAAATTATCTGATTCTAGTTCTTGTAGCATATAATATTTGGTTTTAAATAAGCCGCAAAGTTAGTAACTATTATTTTTAAAATCCAATTGATTATATCTATGAGTCTTATGTGACATTCAATAAATGCTTTTATTGACAAAAGGTATTAATGCAAGGGTAACGGCCTGTTGGTAATATTCCATCCTGTTGACAATACCGTTGGTAAGTATACCCACAGCCCCGTTGTTTTGTTTTGAATTGGTTCTTTTGAAAACCTGATCATCAGCCTCTCCCAGTTCCATGCCTTCCCTGATCAATTTTGACAATGCCTCCGGGAGGAAAAACGTGGCGGTCTTGGCTTTTCCGATTTTATTGCTGCCGTCCATTACGACCATCCAGGCAAAGGCTACCATTTGCTCGCCCACTTCATCAACTCCTCCCTCAATCCCCACCCAAAAATCCGCTTCCGGAAAAGCTTTTTTGGATTCATATGCACGATTATACGCTCCTGTATAAGTTTCTACATCTCCCATGGGCTGGGCACTTACATTCGGGTCTGCATTAAGACCCTGTACGATAAAATAGTCTTCAAAAATGGATTGAAATGCGTTTTCTGTACATTTGATCTTAACAGGGTTTTTGCTTCCTACAATAACTAACTTTTGCCTTTTCTGGTCCTGCAGGTTTCTTCTTTTAGGGAATGCCATTGGGTGAATTAAAGTTGAAAATAATTGGTTTTAGGCCATGTTGTGGTATACCTGGTTTACATCGTCATCTTCCTCCATCCGTTCTATCATTTTATTGATATCTTCCTCCTGCTCTGGGGTTATTTCTGTGGTAGACATGGGAAAACGCTGCATGTCCGCACTAATGGTTTCTATACCTTTGTCTTCCAGGGCCTTTTGCATGTTGCCAAAGTCTTCAAAGGCCGTATAAACAAATATTTCGCCTTCATTTTCATCAATGTCATCCAATCCATAATCAATCAGGTCCAGTTCCAATTCCTCCAGGTCCCAAGCCCCCTTTTCAAAACGAAAAACAGCTTTCCTTTCAAACATAAAACTTACGGATCCAGATGTACCCAGTGAACCACCTGCTTTCGTAAAATAATGCCGGATGTTGGCCACTGTTCTATTGATATTATCCGTGGAAGTTTCTACAATTACTGCAATGCCGTGAGGGCCGTATCCTTCATAAACTACCTCTTCATAATCTTTCTCATCTTTATTGCTTGCCCTGGCTATCGCTGCTTCTATCCTGTCCTTGGGCATGGAGGCCCCCTTGGCATTTTGAATCACCGTCCTTAATTTGGCATTGTTGACAGGGTCCGGGCCACCTGCCTTGACAGCCATTACGATTTCCTTGCCCAGGCGGGTAAACACCTTGGACATTTTGCTCCATCTTTTGAATTTCCTTTCCTTTCTGAATTCAAATGCTCTTCCCATATACTTTTTATTTCAGGTTTGTAAAAATAATTAAAAATTTGAATTGGACTACCATTCACGTAAACAAAGAACTTTTCCTGCAAAACCATAAATTTACCTTCCAAACCTCAAACCCTAACCCAATAGTTTCGTTTAAATAATAGCCAACGTCATTTTAAAGCCAGTACCATGCAAGAACCAATTCCAAACCTGCCTGAATCTGCTTATCCAAAAATTGTGGTTATCGGAGCAGGCTTTGCAGGTCTCAAATTAGCCAGAATTTTAAAGAACAAAGCTTTTCAGGTGATTTTGCTGGACAAGAACAATTACCACCAATTTCAACCCCTTTTCTACCAGGTTGCCACAGCAGGTTTGGAACCGAGTGCCATTTCATTTCCTTTAAGGAAAATCTTCCATAACACCCCAAATGTAACCTTCAGGCTTGCCGAAGCAAAAAAAATTGACCAAAATCAAAACAGGCTGTATACCAATATTGGATATTTGGATTATGACTACCTTGTTATGGCCATGGGCGCAGATACCAACTACTTTGGATTGCTCAATATCATGGAAAACAGCATTCCCATGAAATCGGTATCAGAGGCACTATTTATCCGAAATAAAATCATATCCAATTATGAAAGGGCCATCAATATCACCGATTTGGAGGAAAGAAAAGCCCTGATGAATGTGGTTATTGTTGGAGGAGGCCCTACAGGAGTGGAATTGGCCGGGGCAATGGCAGAATTGCGCAATGAAGTTTTTCCCAAAGATTACCCTCAGCTAAATTTTAAAAATATGAAGGTGGTCCTGATGGAGGCAGGAGACCGATTGTTACCTGGCATGTCTCCTACTTCCGGAGAAAAGGCAAGAGAATACCTGGAAAATCTGAAGGTTGAGGTCATGCTAAAAACAGCTGTAGAAGACTATGATGGATTAAACGTGATCATTAATGGTGAAACGGTCGTTAAAACGCAAACCCTGCTCTGGGCGGCAGGGATAAAACCCAACGGCATTGAAGGATTAACAGACCAACAAACCTTCAAAAACGGCCGCTTGTTGGTTGATGAATATAACAAGTTAGCTGGGACTGAAAATATTTATGCACTTGGAGACTTGTGTCTGCAAATGACGGAGGCTTTTCCTAAAGGACATCCGCAGGTGGCCCAGGTGGCCCTCCAGCAAGCCAAAAACCTTGGAAACAACCTGATCATTCAAGCAAAAGGCGGCAATCCCAGGCCCTTCACTTACAAAGACCTGGGAAGCATGGCTACTGTTGGACGCAGGTTGGCCGTGGTGGAATTGCCTTTCATTAAATTCCAGGGCATGCTGGCCTGGTTGACATGGCTTTTTGTACACCTTATGGCCATTTTGGGGGTAAAAAACCGGATTTTTATCTTTCTGGACTGGGCCTGGAACTACTTGTCTTTTGACCCCTCTCTTCGCTTACTCATCCGCCCAACCTACGTAAAGCCAAAGGACAGAGAAAAACTGGTAGAAGAAAGTAAAAAATAAATCAAATTTAACGTTTGTTAACATTTGGCCGATTAAACCCTTACCCTTTTCCATGGTCTAAGACTTATAAACCAATTATTAGTTAGACCATGAAAAAATTATTAATGATTTCCGCAGTAATGATAGCTACTCTATTTCAGGTAAATGCACAAAGAGAGCGAGGCAGGGATTTTTCCCCAGAAAACCTGGCCGACCGGATGACAGAAAGGATGAGCGAAAGATTGGGGTTGAATGAAGCACAGCAAAAAGAAATTCATGCCTTACACCTGGAACATGCCCAAAAGCGAAAAAATGAGATGGTGGAGAGAAAAGAAGCCATGGAAGCAAGGAGGGAAGCCATGAAAGCAGAAAGAGAGGCCCATGAAGCAAAAGTTAATGAAATCCTTACTCCGGAACAGCAGGAGAAATGGGAAGCTATGCGGCAAGAAAACAGCCAAAGGATAAATGAAGGGCGCAGGCGCCCTGAAAAAAGAATGATGGACCGGGGAGCTCGTGGAGGCAATAGACCCGGCTAAAGGTTATAGATTGAATTGCAATCTATTTTTGGGTTTAATTAATGGATAAATACCGGTAGTCAATGACACCGGTTTTTTTTATGGACTTCCATTTTATTGTTCTAATTTGGGAATATTTATGAAAAAAGCAATCATTGTTTTCCAGAAATTTCCCGAAGCCGGTAAGGTAAAAACAAGGCTGGCCAAAAGTATTGGAGAAGAAAAAGCAGCCAAGCTATACGCCTTCCTGCTTAGACATACACACCAACAGCTTAAAGAAATGGGTGCAAGCATTTTTGTTTTCCACCAGGGACCTGTTGTTGCTCATGAATACCCGGAACAAGGCTATTTCTTTTTTCCCCAAAAAGGGAATGACCTGGGAGAAAAGATGGCCCTGGCATTTCAGAAAGTATTTGAAATGGGTTTTGATCAGGTACTGGTAATCGGAACGGATTGCTATGAGCTGAAAAGCAAACACCTGCATCAAGCCTTTTCGGCCCTGGGAAAAAATGATGTGGTCCTTGGCCCTGCCCGGGATGGAGGGTATTACTTATTGGGTATGAAGAAATTCAGGTCTCATTTATTTCAGGGTATTTCCTGGAGTACTTCCACGGTATTGCATGCCACGCTGAAAAAGGCTGTAGATGCCGGCCTGTCCACCAGCCTGCTTGACACGCTCAATGATGTGGACCGGTATGAAGATTTGGGAGAATTAAAGGACATGCTGGACCAGTTTTAATGTTTCACTAAAATGAAACCAACAATATTTGATAGATTGGAATGAATTCAATTTACTAATAACAATAGTATTTTGCTCAAAAATGACCTTCCCATGAATATCAATCCTATCGCTGAAAGCCTGGGATATAAACATGCTACCTATTTTTCCGCTGTGTTTATAAATTACCAGATCAAATGGCCTAATGATTTCCGATAGGCAACCAATTCAGCCGAAAATTAATGAAAAGCAATACCAGGTTTTCCATAAAAAAAGACAGCTTTCTCAAACTGCCTTTTGTATTTTTTTAAAATCTGAATTTCTTTTTCAGGCTTCGGCCTCACTTTCCTCATAAGAATAAAAGGATTGATCCCTTCTGGCCAGAGAGGATTTGCCTCCACTAAGGAATTTATCAACCTCCACAGCACATTCCCTGCCTTCCGCGATGGCCCAAACTACCAAAGATTGGCCCCTGCGCATATCTCCTGCAAGGAACACCTTGGGTACAGAACTTTGATAATTTTTTGACTTTGGAAGCCCATTCTCCAACAGGTCCACATCAAAAGCTTCCAACAAGCCTGATTTGGGACCCAGGTAACCTATGGCCAGAAGTGCCAGGTCACATGGCAGTGTTTTTTGGGTGCCTTCCACTTCAAAGAACTGCATTCTGCCATTCTCTTCCTTCCATTCTATGTCCACTACGGTCAGGCCAGTGACTCTTCCTTTAGCATCTTTGGTAAACTCCTTGGTCAGTACGGACCAAACCCTGTCAGCCCCTTCTTCATGAGAGCTGGATGTTCTCAGCGTCATGGGCCACTCTGGCCAGGGATTTAAGGTAGTTCTGGCCTGAGGAGGCTTTGGTAATAATTCCAATTGGGTAACAGAAGCCGCTCCATGCCTGTTGGAAGTACCGATACAATCGCTTCCGGTATCTCCTCCTCCGATTACTATAACGTGTTTTCCTTTGGCATTGATTGGATTCTCCTCCAATTCACCAGAGATTACCTGGTTCTGCCTGCCCAAAAATTCCATGGCGAAATGCACACCTTCTGCATCCCGATTGTTGATTTTCAGGTCCCTGGGGTGCTGGGCACCTGTAGAAAGCACCACCGCATCGTAATTTTGCAGGATATTGTCTGCCTTGATATTAAAGCCTACCTCGGTATCCTTGCTGAAAATCACACCTTCTTCGTTCATCACATCCACCCTACGGTCGATAACCCATTTCTCCAATTTGAAATCAGGAATACCATAGCGAAGCAGTCCACCTACTTCCTTGTCTTTTTCAAACAAGGTCACCTCATGTCCTGCCTGATTCAACTGATCTGCTGCTGCCAGGCCTGCTGGACCGGAACCGATCACAGCCACTTTCTTACCCGTCCTATGGGCCGGAATTTTAGGCTTGACCAAATTGAGTTCAAACGCCTTTTCAGCTATGCTCTTTTCAATCAGTTCTATGGCTACCGGATCTTTGTTAATCCCCAATACACAACTTGCCTCACAGGGAGCTGGACAGATCCTTCCTGTAAATTCAGGAAAATTATTGGTGCCCCTGAGTATTTGGTAGGCCAATTCCCATTCCTTGTGGTAAACCGCATCATTAAAATCAGGGATTACATTTCCCAGAGGACAGCCATTGTGGCAAAAAGGTATGCCACAATCCATACAGCGTGCTGCCTGTTGGTTGAGCACCTTTGGGTCCAAAGGCTTGTAAATCTCTTTGTAATCGTTTTTCCTGTCTTTTGGGGATCTTGAGCTTTGTAGCTGTCTTTTATATTTTAAGAAACCTTCCTTATCCGCCATATTATACTAATGTTTTTGAATTTTCCAACGCTCTTTTTCTCAGTACCTCCTTGTAGTCCCGGGGAATAACTTTGACAAACCGCTGTTTACTGTTTTCCCAATCCTCCAATATCCTGTTTCCAATATTGCTGGAGGTTAACTCCACATGGTCCTGCAAAGAGGATTTGATGGTAGCATAATCATCCTCGTTGAGTGGATCGATATCCACCATTTCTTTATTGATATTGCCGAGGTTTTCCTTGAAAATGTAGGCAATTCCACCACTCATACCAGCAGCGAAGTTTCTACCTATTTCACCGAGGATAATGGCAAGGCCACCAGTCATGTATTCGCAACCATGGTCTCCTATTCCTTCAACTACCGCTTCCACACCAGAGTTCCTTACACAGAAGCGCTCTCCTGCCTTACCCTTGATAAAAGCTTTTCCGGAAGTAGCACCATAAAAGGCCACATTACCTATAATAATGTTGTCCTCTGCCACAAAATTGGCATTCCTGCTTGGGAAAATGACAAGTTTACCTCCTGACAAACCTTTACCAAAATAATCGTTTGCCTCTCCTTCCAATTCAAAGGTTATTCCCTTAGCCAAAAAGCCTCCGAAAGTCTGCCCGGCAGATCCCTTAAACCTGAAGTGAATGGTATTGTCTGGCAAGCCCGGGCTTCCAAAGAACTTGGATACCTCATTGGACAGCATGGCACCCACTGTACGGTCCACATTTTTAATTTCAAAGTTTCCCCTCACAGGGTTGGCTTGTTCCAATGCAGGTGTAGCCGCCTGGATCAGTTTTCTATCCAATACTCTTTTCAACCTGAAATCCTGATCAATTTGCTTGTATATCCCAACATGGTCAGGTACCTCCACTTTATGGAAAATAGGACTCAGGTCAAGTTTTTCCCATTTCCAATGGTTCATTTGTCCATTGGCTGCTTTCAATACATCACTTTGACCAACCATCTCATTTACGGTCCTGAAACCGAGTGATGCCATGATTTCCCGAAGGTCTTCAGCCAAAAAGCGGAAGAAGTTTACCACATGCTCCGGGTCTCCCGTAAATAATTTACGAAGCTCCGGATTTTGGGTAGCGATGCCTACCGGGCAGGTATTAAGATGACATTTTCTCATCATGATACAGCCCTCTACGACCAGAGCTCCAGTGGAAATTCCCCATTCTTCGGCTCCCAGCAGGGCCGCAATCGCCAGGTCTCTTCCTGTTCTCAGCTGTCCGTCCGTCTGTAAGGTAACCCTGCTTCTCAAATTATTTTTTACAAGGGTTTGGTGTGCTTCTGATAAGCCAAGCTCCCAGGGAAGGCCTGCATGCCTGATAGAACTCAGGGGTGAGGCTCCCGTTCCCCCATCTGCTCCAGATATAAGGATCACATCAGATTGTGCTTTCGCCACGCCCGCTGCTACTGTTCCTACTCCAGCCTGAGAAACCAGCTTCACATTGATTCTGGCTTTCCTATTGGCATTTTTGAGATCATAAATTAGCTGTGCAAGATCCTCAATGGAATAAATATCATGATGTGGGGGGGGAGAAATCAAACCAACCCCAGGGGTCGAATGTCTTACTCTTCCGATCCAGTCATCCACCTTGTGTCCGGGAAGCTGCCCTCCTTCACCTGGCTTAGCTCCCTGAGCCATCTTGATCTGTAATTCTGAAGCATTGGTCAGGTAATTACTCGTCACTCCGAATCTTCCGGAAGCCACTTGCTTGATGGCAGATCTTTCCCAGTCTCCATTCGGTTTTTTCTCAAACCTGATTTCATCTTCTCCACCTTCTCCACTATTGCTCTTTGCCCCTATTCGGTTCATGGCAATGGCTAAAGTAGAGTGAGCCTCATGTGAAATAGAGCCAAAGGACATGGCACCGGTGGCAAACCGCTTCATGATTTCCTCTGCAGGTTCTACCTCCTCCAATGGAATGGAAATTCTTTTCTTAAATTCCAGAAGACCTCTCAGAGTCAGGGCATCCTTGGTCTGATCGTTGATCTTTTGGGCAAATTTTTTATACAGCTCAAAATCTCCAAGTCGGGTAGATTTTTGCAGCAGGTGTATGGTCTCAGGATTGAAAAGATGTTTTTCACCCCTTCTTTTCCATTGATAAATACCGCCTGCTTCCAATAAAGGGCTTTCGGTTTCGTAAGCAGCATGATGCCTTACCAGTACCTCATCCGCCAGTTCATCAAAAGAAACCCCGCTGATTCGGCTTACTGTTCCCTTAAAACACCTCTCAATTACTTCAGGACCCAGTCCGATCGCTTCGAATATTTGCGCACTTTGATAAGACTGAAGGGTACTGATACCCATTTTGGATAATACTTTTAGTAAACCCTTTCCAATCGCCTCTTTGTAATTTTCAAATAGTTTTTTCTGGGGAATCTTCCTGGACAACATCTCATTATCGTTGAGATAGAGCAGTGTTTCCAATGCCAGATAAGGGTTTATGGCACTGGCTCCATATCCAATGACCGTGGCAAAATGATGGGTTTCTCTAATGTCACCTGCCTCTACCACAATACCTGCTTTTGTACGTATTTTTTGGTTGACCAGGTGATGATGAACAGCCCCTACTGCCAGCAAAGAAGGTATTGGGGCAGTGGTGGATTGGCAATTCCTATCCGAAATTATCAGAATGTTTTTGCCCTCTTTAATGGCATCCTCTGCCTCCTGGCACAATTTATTCAATGCCTCAAGCAATCGGCCGGGCTGATGATCCGCAACAAAATGAGCGTGCAATGTCGCTGAGCGATACCCTTTATTTTCCAAATTTCTTAATTTTTCCAGGTCTTCATTGAGAAGTACTGGTTGTGAAATATGGATCTGACGGGTATGCGTGGGGCTTTCTTCCAAAATATTGTAACTCTCCCCGATTCTGGTGAATAAGGACATCACCAATCTTTCCCTTATAGGATCAATAGGAGGGTTACTAACCTGGGCAAAAAGCTGTTTGAAATAATTGGAGATATGCTGACTTTGCTTTGACAACACTGCCAAAGGCGTATCCGCCCCCATGGAACCAATAGGTTCGTAGGCAGTATCAGCCATGGGTGCCAGCAAAACCTTCAGGTCTTCCTGGCTATATCCAAATATGGTCTGTCTTTTTCGGATTTGTTCGGTAGAATAGGGTAAAGAAAGTTTTTCAGGCGAAGGAATCAGCCTTAATTTTAACCTTTCTTTTCTGATCCATGAATCGTAAGGCTTTCGGTTACAAACTTCTTCCTTTACCTCCTCATCAAATGCCACTTTTCCTTTAGCCAAATCGGCGAGCAGCATTCTTCCGGGGCTTACCCTCCCTTTTTCTACAATGGTGGCATCTCTGATAGGTAAGGCGCCAGCTTCAGAGGAAAGAATCAAGCGATCGTCAGAAGTGACAAAATACCGCAACGGACGAAGACCGTTTCTGTCCAAGGTAGCGCCCAGCGACTTGCCATCGGTAAAAAGCAAAGCGGCAGGTCCATCCCAAGGCTCCACCAGGGAAGCATGAAATTTGTAAAAGGCCTTCTTCTTTTTATCCATGGTTTTGTTGTCCTGCCAGGCTTCCGGAACCAACATCATCATTACGTGGGGCAGGCTCCTTCCACTCAAGGTCAGTAATTCCACCATGGCATCCAGGTTGGCCGAATCCGAATGCTTGGCATTGGTGATCGGCATCAACATCTGAAGTTCCTCGTCGGAAAACAACTTGGTCTTCATAAGGGTCTCTTTGGACCTCATTTTGTTCAGGTTGCCCCGGATGGTATTGATCTCACCGTTATGAGAAAGAAACCTGAACGGTTGGGCTAGTCGCCAATTGGGAAAGGTATTGGTAGAAAACCTGGAGTGTACCAATGCAATGGCAGAGGTTAATTTATTGTTTTGCAGGTCTTTGTAAAAAGTCAACACCTGATCAGTTCTCAGTTGACCCTTGTAAATTACCGTTTGGCTGCTGAAACTGGCAAAATAGAAAGCATCATTCACACCGGGAATAGTGGAGTTGATGATTCTGGTGGCATAATTTCTCAATACATATAATTTCCTTTCCAGATCCAGGCCAGAGAGATGGTTAGAATGACGAACAAAAACCTGTTCAATATTGGGCATCACTTCCAATGCACCTGAGCCTGGAATGGTTTCGTCGGTTGGAACTGCCCTATAGCCCAGGAGTTCGAATCCCAATTCCTTTATAATAGTATTTAAACTGGCTTTACTCTTTTTATATAACTGCTTATTTCTGGGAAAAAAAACCATACCTACGCCATAGCTTCCCTCCTCAGGCAACTCAAAACCAAGCCTTAAAGTGATTTCCTTAAGAAAGGTATGGGGAAGTTGGATCAAGATACCTGCACCATCGCCGGTCTTGGGATCACTTCCTCTTCCTCCCCTGTGCTCCATATTGCTCAACATCAGCAAAGCATCACTTATCGTCTCGTGGCTTTTCTGCCCTTTCACATTAACAACAGCGCCAATTCCGCAGGCATCATGTTCGAATTGTGAACGATATAATCCTTGATTCATTCTGTTATATTTATTTGTAATTGGTACTGAATCCAGTTTGAAAAATTCATAATAAATTTTTCATTTTTTAAATTCAAGACAATAAAGGTAACACAAAAATGAAATAATAGTCGAGAACTAAATAAAAAATTATGATTTAGAGAATAAGAGTTTACCTTCTATTTTTAAGCTAATTAAGCTTATATTATGTTAATATTGAATTTTATGGTTTAAATTAAAGCCAATTTTTATTAAGACTCCCTCCCTGTTTAACCCTTTAAGTTTGAATTCCGCAATTTTAAAACTACAAAAAAAAAATCAGAAAAATAAACCTCTCCAACAAAAATTAAATTCAATCTTACAATAGTCCGATCCTCTGGAACCTATCAGTCTGCCTGGTCTGGAATATTTTTATCCAAAGGCTCATCCATCACCACTTTAACTTTTTTAATTTTTCTGGTGTCCACTGCCATTATGGTAAATTCAAAATTTTTGAACCTGATCTTGGTTCCGTTTTTGGGAAGGTTGGAATTCAGCTCCAGTAATAAGCCTCCAAGAGATTCACTCTCCCCTTTAACCTCATCAAACAGCTGAATGTCCAATTCCAGCTTCTTGCAGAAATCGTTAAGGGAAATTTTACCTTCAAACAAATAAGTTCTGTCATCCAGCCTTTTGAACAAGTATTCCTCCACCTCATCAAACTCATCATTGATATCACCAATGATTTCCTCAATCAGGTCTTCCAGGGTAACAAGCCCTGAGGTGCCTCCATATTCATCGACTACGATGGCCATGTGAACCCGCTTGTTTTTAAAGTTTTTAAGCAAATCTGCCAGCTTTTTGTTTTCGGGAATAAAATACCCTTTCCTGATCAGGTCCTGCCATTGAAAATGTTCATCCTTTTCAATATGTTCCAAAAGATCTTTGATGTAAAGTATTCCCTTGATATGATCAATGGTATCCTCATAAACCGGAATTCTTGAATAGCCACTTTTGTTGATTTTATCCATTAATTCATGAAAATCCATCTCCAGGTCCACAGCTGTCAGATCCATTCGGGACTTCATTACCTGTTTTACGGATAAGGTCCCGAAATTTACTATTCCTTTTAATATATCTCTTTCATTATTGCTGGTGTCCAGGGAAGTAATTTCCAGAGCCTGGTGTAGCTCATCCACAGACAGGGAATACCCTTTTCTTTCTATGCGTCTTTCTATCACATTGCTCATTGCCATCAGCATATAAGATAGAGGGCTCAGCAGAATTGAAAAATAATAAATGAAACTCCCCGTCAGCCTGGAAAAAGCAACCCTGGCAGAATTGGCATATACTTTTGGTATTATCTCACCGATAAAAACGATCGCAAAGGTGACACCTATGGTTTGGAATAGGATAATGATGATCCCTGAAGTATCAGTCCCAAAAACCGACCAGGTAAAAAATGTGGTTAGGGTCACAATACTGATATTGATCATGTTATTGAGAATCAATATGGTACTCAATAACTTTTGAGGGTTTTCAATCAGTGCAATTATTTTTTTCGAACGCTCATCAGACACTTCCTGAATGGATTCCACATCTTCATGGTCCAATGAAAAAAAAGCTACTTCTGATCCGGAAACCAAGGCTGATAAGACCAATAAAACGAAAAACAAAATCGTATTGGCTACCAGGTAAACCGGTGAAACAGCCAGTAAGTCGGCCAACAGCAGCAAACTCGGGTAGGGGTCGTCCATTAATAAACTAATCTTATTTTTTGCAAAGCTAAGGATTTTAACCGAAACCCTATCCTATCAAAATGGTAAATCATCTGTTCCATCTTCCTCATTATCAATGGATGGCTCTGAAGCGACCTGATTTCGGTTGCTGCCTGCAGCATTGCCAGACATATTTTCCATGCCCGATGGACCTCCATCCTGCCCTGTACTTCTGGATCCCAACATGGTGAAACTAAGCACCCTGATCCTGATTTTTTTCCTGTTATTGCCCTGCTCATCCTGCCAGGTATCGGATTTAATTTTTCCTTCTACATATATCTGACTACCTTTTTTAAGGTATTGCTCTGCTACCCTTGCCTGTCCATCCCAGAGCTCCAGGTCATGCCATTCCGTATTTTCCACCCGGTTACCAGAGCGATCCTTATAGGCTTCTGTAGTCGCTAACCTAAGGTTGGCGACTACTTTATCTCCTTCCAGATGCTTGACTTCAGGGTCAGCTCCAAGGTTGCCTATCAAAATAACTTTATTAACTCCCGCCATATTTTTTTGTGATTTTTAGTTGGTACAAAAAGCTAAATAAATATAATCAATTATTTGATTTGATTCAAATACCTCAAGATCAATTTCGGTTTGCCCACCTCCTCTAATCTCTCTTCATCTACCAGGGAATAATTTTTACCTTCAGCCCAGGATTCCAAGGCCTCCTTCTGGCCGGGTCTCAAGGTAACTTTCACAAAGGAAGCGAAAATTTTCTGATGGGTAAGAAGGTGCTTTAGTGGTTTTTCTCCCGACAGCCCAAAAACCGGTCCAAAAGAAGAAAGTTCGTTGAAAAGCGACAGATTTTCAGGTTGAGGTGATTGGATTTCCTCCATGGATTGACATTCATCTAAAGGAAAATCTACAAGGCCTTGCCATATATCATTGGGTCCTCTCCTGTTTACCACAGTGTACCCTCCTGCCTGTATGTGATAATAAATAAAATACCTGGATCTCACTTTTACTTTTTTCTCCTTGACCGGCAATGCTGCCACCATATCGTTTTTCCGGGCAAAGCAATTTACCCTAAGTGGGCAGCTACCGCAATCCGGGTTTTTAGGCACACATTGCAGGGCACCAAATTCCATAATTGCCTGGTTGTATTGGTCCGGTTGCTTTTCAGGAATTATTTGGTTGGCAAGCGTTTCAAACTCTTTTTTCCCGGCAGTAGAGCCTATATCGGAATAAATGCCAAAATACCGTGAAAGCAGCCTGTACACATTTCCATCTACTACTGCTACTGCTTCCCGATACGAAAAGGAGGCAATAGCGGCCGCGGTGTATGGACCAACACCTTTTAGTTTCAGAAGGTCCGTGTAATTGTCCGGAAAGCTGCCTTCCCATTTATCCACAATCTCCCGTGCACATGCATGCAGGTTGCGGGCCCGACTATAATAGCCCAGCCCCTGCCAGGTGCGCAGTATTTCTTCCTCAGGGGCTGCTGCCAGTTGTGACACTGTGGGAAATTTTTCCACAAAAGTACGGAAATAGGGCAGTCCCTGAGCCACTCGGGTCTGCTGCAAAATTATTTCAGACAACCAAATGATATATGGGTCCTTTGTGCCTCTCCAAGGCAAATCCCGACGGTGAACCGGATACCAACGAAGAAGTTTTTCAGTGAAATAGGAAAATGTCAAAATTAACAAAGGTTTGTTGATTCATTTTAATTTAGCAAAACAAGCTAATTTTATTGATTTTATTTTTTAATTGGAATGGTTATTGTAAATTTGCACTCCCAAAATTACTTGGTTAATAGGAGGTTAAGCCTCTATTGAATTACACAATAAAATTTAAAGACAGTGACTAAAGCAGAGGTAATCACAAAGATTTCAGAGAAGACAGGAATTCAAAAGGACGATGTTACACAAACCGTTGAAGCGTTTTTTAAAGTTGTAAAGGATTCAATGGCGGAAGGAGATAACATTTATGTCAGAGGTTTTGGCAGCTTTATCAACAAGAAAAGAGCTAAAAAAATTGCGAGAAACATTTCCAAAAACACGGCTATCGTAATAGATGAGCATTATGTTCCCGCTTTTAAACCTTCCAAATCTTTTATTGAAAAAATCAAGAACAGCCAAACCGTTAAAGAATTGGCACCCCAGGAATAATTACCTGGAAAATTAAACTTATGAAAAGATCCCAAATTGTTTTCGTCCTGGCCGGATTGCTGCTTACTTACCTGCTTTACAGATTGCCAATGGTAGTCGTGGACAATGAGGAGCAGCAACTTGCTGAAGGCGGTGGTGGTTTGGGATCTGATTTTTCTACTGATGGAGACACTCACAACAGTTCACTGGATCAACGTGATCTGGAAGTAATCGAAAACCTCATGGCGGAGATGGAAGGTGAACCTGATGACAAAAATTTTGTTATCTTTGCAGATTCCATTGCCAAAGTTTATGAAGCTGGTGGAAAAATTGATAGTGCCGCTTACTTTTACAGTTTAATTGCTGAAAAAGTACCCGGTATTGAAAACTGGGAAAAGGCGGGTAATACTTATTATGAGGCTTTTGGGTTTTCTATGGATGATGCCAAAACCGAAAGGTTGGCAGAAAACACCAGGGAGTATCTTGGAAAAGTATTGGAAAGCCAACCTGAAAGACTTGATCTGAAAACCAAGATAGCCATGACATACGTGTCTTCTTCCAATCCCATGCAAGGAATAACCATGCTCAGGGAAATTCTTGAAGAGGACCCGGATAATGAAGAAGCTTTGTTTAACATGGGCATACTATCCATGCAAAGCGGACAGTATAAAAGGGCTGTGGAGCGATTCGAAAAACTGGTAGCCAATCATCCTAACAATATTCAGGGTCAGTTTTATTTGGGGGTTAGCTTATTTGAATCCAACCAAAAAGACCGGGCCAGAGAGCAATTGCAGTCTTTAAAAGGAAAGACGGATGATCCTCAGATCCTGTCCGGAATAGAGAATTACTTAGATAGATTATAGTTATAATATTGTTAAACTTTAAACCATAAAATTATGCCTTGCGGTAAAAAAAGGAAGAGACATAAGATTGCTACGCACAAGCGTAAGAAAAGATTAAGGAAAAACAGACACAAGAAGAAGTAAGTGTACTTCTTTGAATCATTTAACACGTTCTTTTATTTTATAACAGAGACACAATTTGAGTTCAGAATTATTAATTGATTCATCTCAAAATGGTAGTCGCATCGCCTTGTTGAAAAACAAAAGCTTGATTGAACTTCACGTTGAAGAGGAAGACAACAAGTTTAAGGTTGGTGATATTTATCTTGGAACTGTAAAGAAAATCGTCAATGGCTTGAATGCCGCTTTTATAGACGTAGGTTTTGAAAAAGACGCTTTTTTACATTATCAAGATCTTGGACCACGGGTAAACAGTTTAAACAAACTGGTAAAACTAATCCGGAATAAAAACCGAAAGGAATTAAACCTGAAAGGTTTTGAAAACGAACCTGAAATAGACAAGTTGGGTAAAATTTCCCAGGTTTTGTCAAAAAACAATCAGGTTCTTGTTCAGGTGGTCAAGGAACCGATATCAACAAAAGGCCCGCGATTATCCTGTGAGCTCTCCCTTGCTGGTCGATACCTGGTGTTGGTACCTTTTTCTGACACGGTCAATGTATCCAAAAAGATACGTAGTGCCGAAGAGAGAAGAAGGTTATCCAGACTTATCACATCCATCAAACCCGTAAATTTTGGGGTTATTATCCGTACTGTTGCAGAAGGACAATCTGTCACAGAGCTGGATAAAGATCTCAGAAACCTCCTTGAGGCCTGGGAAGAAGGTATGAGTAAGTTGCAAAAAGCCAAGGTAAAAGACAAAATCATCGGAGAAATGAGTCTGGCCTCTTCTATTATCAGAGACCTGCTCAACGAATCTTTCGACGCAATCACGGTAGAGGACGAAGTAATTTACGATCAGATGCGATCTTATATAAGATCCATTGCTCCAGAAAAAGAAAAAATTGTTAAGCTTTTCAACGGAAAAGCAAAGCTCTTTGAAAGTTTTGGTATTGAAAAACAGATCAAAAGCCTGTTTGGATCTGCTGTTAGCCTACCTCAGGGCGGTTATCTCATTATTGAGCATACCGAAGCCCTACATGTGGTGGATGTAAACAGTGGCAACAAGTCCAATCAGGAAAGTGATCAGGAAAATACAGGCCTTAAAACCAATTTAGTGGCTGTAAAAGAAATTGCAAGACAATTGAGGCTTAGAGACATGGGGGGTATCATCGTTATCGATTTTATCGATATGAAAAAGGCAGAAAATAAGCGGGCCATTTTTGAAGCGATGAAAGATGCCATGAGAGATGACCGCTCTAAAAACACGGTACTCCCGCTTACCAAATTCGGATTGATGCAAATCACCCGGCAGCGAGTCAGGCCCGAAATGAACATTGTCACAAAAGAGACCTGCCCTTCCTGCAATGGAACAGGGAAAATTCAGGCTTCCATATTGGTGGCTGACAAATTGGAAAAAGATTTAGAACATCTTGCAACACATCAAAACGAATCGAAGATTAAAATAGCCTTGCATCCCTATTTATATGCCTATTTTACACATGGCATGATTTCCAAAAGGGTACAATGGTTTTTTAAATATTACAAATGGATCAGTCTGATTAAAGATTCTTCACTACCGGTGACGGAGTACAAATTCCTGGATCATTCAGGAGAACCTATAGAAGTTATTGTTAAAAGCGAGTCTGAATAAGACCCGCTTTTTTTTATTATTGAACCGCTATTTTTGGGTTGGGACCATATTGGTTATCCGGTTTGCTATCCTCGACCATAAAAACGATAAGCACAATTAGTCCGATTATCGGAATGAGCCCTATCAAAATCCACAATCCCGACCGGCCGGTATCGTGAAGTCTTCTCACTGCCACTGCAATACCTGGAATAAATACACCCAAACTGTAAATCATACTGAGGAAATTACTGTCCAGAAAAGTCCCCACAATGCCGATTCCAATACTCACCAGTACATTGAACAAAACGAAATACCAATATTCACTTCTTCTGGCGCGCCCATCAAATTGAGCATATTTGTTTTTTAATACATCAAGATAATAATCAAAAGGTTGTGGTTGAGGATTCATAGTATCTGGTTTTATGGTGGAAATTGAAAAGATTTAAACTAAAATTTTATATAGCCAATTCCAAATTAGATCTCCAAATTTTTTTGAAAAGTCAATCTTTTTTACAATTTATCCTTGTAATCTGATAAATCCCCTTCAATGTCAGGTGGATGTCCATGAGGTCAAATTCGGCTGACAGGTGCTGCATCACCGGAGACAGGCCTCCGGTAGCAAGGACCTTAAATTTCATTTGAGTTTCCGCTGAAATGGATGCCAGCATTCCTTTAACCAATCCCGTATATCCATAAAAAATACCTGACTGAATGGCCTGGACGGTGTTTTTCCCCAATACGGAATCGGGCATCTCCAGGCTTACTTTTGGCAATCTGGCCGTACCGGTAAACAATGAATTTATAGCCGTTTTGATACCAGGCACAATATTGATCCCGATCACATTGCCCTGACTGTCTATGATGCTAAAAGTAAGGGCTGTGCCAAAATCCACAACGATACAAGCTTCTTTGAAGCAGTCATAGGCAGCTGTAATATTGGCCATCAAATCAGACCCTATTTCTTCAGGATTGGTAGTTTTAACCAGGAGCTTATCATAGCTTTTTTCATTGATCAGGTATGGCATCCGACCAAAAAAATTTTCCATGCATCTCAACAATACTGTTTTTAAATCAGGGACTACAGTACTCAACCCAATGCCATCGATGGAGTCAGGATGCAGGCCGTTCTCCAGAAAAAACAAACCCAAAGCTTTTTCCAATTGTAAAACGGATAATTTTTTGGTGGTTTCTACCCGAAGTACATTAAGCCAGGAATCACTGCTTTCCTCATAAATTCCAAAAACAATATTTGAATTTCCTGCATCTACTGATAAAAACATGGCGTATACGATTACGTTTTCAAATATAAAAACTGATACAGGAATCCCCTGCTCAAGACAAATATTTATTTTTTTAGTAAGCACCCGATTTTACAGCTAATCTGATCCATTTTTATTAATTTCAAATCATGTACACTGTTAGAGAAGGAAAAAAAGAAGATCTGCCAGCGATATTTGACCTGATCAAGGAGCTGGCCCTGTATGAAAAAGCACCTGAAGAAGTGACCAATACTTTGGAAATGATGGAAAAAGACGGTTTTGGTCCGCAACCTGTTTTTGGTTTTTTTGTGGTAGTTAGGGACGAAGATCAATCGATCATTGGAACGGCAATTTATTATTTCAGGTACAGTACCTGGAAGGGGAAAAGGCTTTACCTTGAAGATTACATCATCACCGAGCAGGAAAGAGGTAAGGGAGCCGGCAAATTGCTTTTTGAAAGGGTACTGGCAAAATCACTGGAAGAAAAATGTACCGGAATGATGTGGCAGGTTTTGGATTGGAATGAACCTGCGATTAAGTTTTACGAAAAATACGGTGCCAGCTTTGAAGAAGAATGGCTCAATTGCCATTTGCAGGCGGAGGAAATAACCTCACTGATTCAATCCTGAAAAGGTATTTAGAAAAGTTAAAACCCAAGGAGCCTAATTCTTGTTGTGTAAATATGAAAGGATTCAGATTCACTAAATTCGTTCCCCAAAAAGACCCGGATAAAAATTCCTTTGAACAGCTTTTGGATATATTTCTACAACTAATCACCATGACTGGTGGAGATGTGGCAGAAGCCTTAAGTTGGCTTACCAATCTGGACAAACGATATAACATGACCAAACCAGGATATGGGATTGGTGATTTTATAGAGGATTTAAAAAGCAAGGGCTATCTGGATGAAAAGCAGGGTAAGGGAGAATTAAAAATCACCGGAAAATCCGAGCAGACCATAAGGAAAAGCGCGCTGGAGGAAATATTCGGAAAGTTGAAAAAAGGGAAAGGAGGGCAACACAAAACCACCCATACCGGACCTGGAGAGGAAAGGGGCTCGGACCGAAGGCCTTTTCAGTTTGGGGATAATCTGGATCAGATCGCTCTGACGGATTCCCTGCGGAATGCCCAGGCCAATCATGGTTTTTCCGGAGACTATTTATTGACTGAAGATGATCTGGAGGTGGTGGAAAGTGAAATGCGCACCCAGACATCAACCGTTTTGATGATTGATATTTCACACTCCATGATCCTTTATGGAGAAGACAGGATTACACCAGCCAAAAAAGTAGCCATGGCACTGGCTGAACTCATCAAGACGCGTTACCCTAAAGACACGCTGGATATTATCGTATTTGGCAATGATGCCTGGCAAATAGAGATAAAGGATCTCCCCTACTTGCAAGTAGGTCCTTATCATACCAATACAGTGGCCGGTTTGGAATTGGCCATGGATCTGTTGAGAAGAAGAAAAAATCCAAACAAGCAGATTTTTATGATTACAGATGGAAAACCCACCTGTATGAAAGTTGGCATCAAGTATTATAAAAACAGCTTCGGAATTGATAGCAAAATCCTAAAAGAAACCCTGAAACTTGCAGCTCAATGTAGAAAATTAAAAATTCCTGTAACCACTTTTATGATTGCCTCTGACCCTTACCTCAAAGAATTTGTAAAGGAATTCACGACGGTTAACAATGGAAATGCCTATTACAGTAACCTGAAAGGCTTGGGTCATTTGATTTTCGAAGATTACAGGCGAAACCGAACCAAACGTTTTTAAAGCATGGAATACACAAAAATGACCAGCAAAGAGATACAAAAAATAAAAACTTTAGGCCAGTTAAAAGCCTCAGGTTATTCACACAAAACCATTAAAGAAGAACTAAGAAGTAACCTGATCAAGAAAATAAAAAATAAAGAGAATGTTTTTGAAGGCATATGGGGATATGAAGATACGGTGATACCTGATATAGAAAGGGCCATACTTTCCAAACACAGCATCAACTTGCTAGGTCTGAGGGGGCAGGCCAAAACAAGAATAGCCAGAATGATGACCCTCCTGCTTGATGATTTTGT
Organism: Cyclobacterium plantarum; assembly: GCF_011290685.1. Taxonomy (GTDB): domain Bacteria; phylum Bacteroidota; class Bacteroidia; order Cytophagales; family Cyclobacteriaceae; genus Cyclobacterium; species Cyclobacterium plantarum. The sequence goes on along the minus strand of NZ_JAANYN010000013.1, from coordinate 60,778 downwards.
TCCGGTGGTAAAAGGGTCTGAATTGAATGATGACCCGCTAATGCCCATTTCTACATTTGCGCGACAGGTGATTGAAGAAAAGGGAGACGATACCCCGATAAACTGGTGGGCAAAAGAAGACCGGTATACAGAAAAACTGGCTACTCCCGATGTATCCGTTGCGGACTTAATAGGAGACGTGGACCCCATCAAGGCAGCGACCATGAAACTTTCATACAACGACGAAAGGGTCATCCATTTTGGTTTGGTTCCCCGGTCCCACCGGTCTATTTTCGTAATCAACGAATTGCCGGATTTACAAGCCAGAATTCAGGTAGCCTTATTCAACATCCTTCAGGAAGGCGATATTCAAATCCGGGGCTTCAAACTCAGATTACCTCTGGATATCCAATTTGTCTTTACTGCAAATCCTGAAGATTACACCAACCGTGGTAGCATTGTCACACCCCTTAAAGACAGGATAGAAAGCCAAATTATCACCCACTACCCAAAAAGTATTGCCATTGGCAGAAAAATCACTGAGCAGGAAGCAAAACTGAAAGGAAGGCCATTGGAAAAAATCCATGTTCCTGAGCTGATGAAAGACCTGATCGAACAGATTGCGGTAGAGGCCCGTGAAAGTGAATACGTAGACGAAAAAAGTGGGGTATCGGCCAGGTTGACGATATCTGCTTACGAAAACCTGATCTCTGCCGCAGAGAGGAGGCTTTACCTCAATGGGGAAACCAACACCATGGTTAGAATAGTGGACCTCATTGGGGTGATTCCCGCAATTACCGGCAAAGTGGAGCTCGTGTACGAGGGAGAACAGGAAGGTGCCGGATTGGTGGCTTATAACCTGATCGGAAAAGCCATAAGAAATCTTTTTGTACAATATTTCCCATCACCAGAGCAAAAGAAAAAAGATAAGGAAAAAGAAGGCAACCCTTATGTCCTTCCCTTGTCCTGGTTTGGAGAGGGCAACAGTCTGGATATTTTGGCCAGCCAGAGCGATAAAGAATATAAAAAAGCCCTTCTTGAAGTCCCTGGGCTGGAAAAAATAACAACACAATTTGTGGAAGGCCTACCGGAAAAAGAAAAGGAATTCTACATGGAGTTTGCCCTTCACGGCCTGGCGGAATACAGCCAATTGAGTAAAAAACTGCTGGATACCGGTATGCAGTTTAAAGATCTTTTCAGCAGCATGTTTGATCTGGGTGCACCAGGCCTGGATGAGGAAGATGAAGACGATGATTTCAATTAAAGATAAAAAAGGGAGGGAATAAATTTTTCCCTCCCTTCTTCTTTAGGGGCTTTTCCCTTCTTCAATTTAAATCCCTCGGGCTTACAAAAATACAAACTTTCCATTTATCAATAATACCGCCCAATCAAGGGGTGATCTACGATCGTTTTTTTGAGTGCCAGGGGTTTGATGGTTCCGGGTACCTTGTAGTGGACTTTTCCACCTGGTTCTATCAATAAGGTCAGTGGGAGGCTACCATCCCAATCATTTTTAACCACATCTATGATGGCATACTTGTCGTCAGTATCCACCAGATAATTGGTGGTAGCTGAATGTTTTTTCTGGAGGAATTTTAAGGCTTTGTCGGCGGATTCCGGATTATCCAGACTTACGGACACAAACTCAAAATCCCTGTTACCATACATCCGCTGTATTTCGATAAACTCCGGATATTCTACAATACAGGGGCCACACCAGGTTGCCCAGAAATTCACCAACCTCAACTGATCGCTGTTATTCTGCAATAATTCCTCCAGGTCTGCCAAGCTGATCTTATTCAGTTCCACTGGCTTTTTCTTCCAGTCTTCGTTAACCTTTAGGGTGTACTCATTTTTCCAGGCCCACTTAATGGAACAACCGAAAGCAGGAGTTGTGGCTTTGTCTTCAGCCAATTGTTCTCCTTTCAGGGTTTTTTCAATGGCATATTTGGCATCTTCAGCCTGCCCCGTCCCGGGTTTTTCAGAGGCATCTATTCTTCCCTGATAAGTCAGTTTCCTGTCTTTGTCAAAAACAAAGATATGGGGTGTTGCAGTAGGGCCATAAGCTGTTGAAAAATGATGCTCATCCCCATCGTAAAGATAGGGGAAGTTATAATTCATTTCTTCAGCCCTGACCTTCATGCTCTCAAAATCATCGTTCAGATCAGTATAGCCAAGCTCTTCAGGAAGTACGGCAATGGGAGAATTGGGAGATATGGCAATAAACTGCACTCCCTGCTCACTGTAAGTATTCACCAGATCATTGAACCTTTCTTCATATGCCTGTGCTGTGGGACAATGGTTACAGGTAAAGTTAATGACCAACACCTCTTTATCATCAAAATCTGACAATTTATAATATTGTCCATCCACCCCAGGCAGCTTAAAATCTGGTGCCTGCTCCCCAATGGCCAGCGTAGCCACCGGCTTTTCTTCCACCACCTTAGGATCCGGTGTGAAAAATGGAGATGCAGCAGCAGTAGACTCCTCTTCTTTACCCGAATTTTCTTTCCCCTCCCCACAAGCAGACAAAAGGGAAACCATTAACAGGAAAGTGAAAGATTTCATTGATACAACTAATGAATTTGAATAGGTCATATTGGAATAGGTTTATTGATAAAATTAAATTTAATCAATATACCTATTAAATAAAACCATAAGAAACTAAAGCTCAGTGTAAACGAATGAAAAAAATTACCTGTCTATTAAAATTCCTACCCTACTGAATACCTAATAAATAGTTCCAGTAAGTTGAAGCAATTAATAGGCATCCTCTGCTTTAAAGGACCTTATGGTAAAAAAAACACTGCTTCCAATAAGAAAATGCCGGGTAGGACTGGCCCTGACATAAATGGACTTTCCAGCTTCATCACTCAGCTTTACCATCTGGTGATCCCCAAAATAAGCACAATGGAGAACTGTTCCAATAAGTGCCTGTCTCAGGCTTTTTTTGAATTTTATTTCTTCCGGGCGAAAGAGTATCCTTACTTTATCCTGAAATATCCTGGATCTTTCGTCAGCGATAAAGCCGAAAGGGGTATAAAAACCATCTTCGGTCGCAGTGGCCAAAATTTGATTTCGTCTTCCAAAGAAGTTGGCCACATAAGCATTGACCGGATCTTCATACAATTTCCGGGGAGTATCCAATTGCTGCAGGTGACCTTTGTGAAGGATGGCAATGCGGTCTGCCGTAGATAATGCGTCTCGGGTATCGTGGGTAACAAAAATGGCAGTAATTCCTGTTCGTTTTATAATTTGTCTCATTTCCTCCCTTACCTGATCCTTTAGCATGGCATCCAGGTTGCTAAATGGCTCATCCAATAGCAATATGGTTGGATTTGGGGCCAGAGCCCTGGCAAGGGCAACCCGCTGTTGTTGACCTCCGGAAAGCTGATGTGGGTACTTTTTGAAATTCTCTTTCAGCCCTACCAGTTGCAAGGATTCTTTGGCCAACTTTTCCGCATCCTGATTGGCATTCCTAATGCCATAGGTTACGTTTTCCAGAATATTCAGATGTGGAAATAAGGCATAATCCTGAAATACCATGCCCACTTTTCTTTTGTTTGCCGGCACAGACTTGCTGTCTTCCACCATGGTTTTACCAGACAATACAATGGCACCGCTATCCGGGTGCTCCAACCCGGAAATCAACCTGAGCAGCGTTGTTTTACCAGAACCGCTTGCGCCCACCAGCGCAAGTATTTCACCTTCCTTTACTTCAAAGGAAATGTTCTTTACCGCATAATCTTCAGATGTAGTATATTGTTTATCTATGCCCTGTAGCCTGAGTATACCCATGCAAAAATTTCTGATTTTGTCTATATGTTAACATTGCGGATCATCCTGTTAAGAAATATTATGGGCAATATTCCGGTGAGGATAATGATCAGCGCAGAATTAGCCGATTCTGCTATCATTTCATTAGTGGCCATGTCAAAAGCTTTGGTCGCCAGGGTATGGTAGTTAAACGGTCTAAGAATCAAAGTTAAGGGTAATTCTTTTAAAACATCTACAAAAACCAGCAAGATGGCGCTAAAAAAACTGGCCCTGACCAAAGGCAATTCTATTTTCCAGAGTGTTTTCCAGGAATTCTGACCCAAAAGCCGGCTGGCCTCATTGACCTGAATACCGGTTTTCTGAAACCCGGCATCAAGAGGGTGATAACCTACTGCCATAAAGCGGACCATATAGGCAAATAGCAATACCGAAACAGTTCCGGAAACGATCATTTGCCCATTTCCCATAAACAAATAATCCCTCAACCAGTGATCCAGTCCTATCACCGGCACCATGATGCCTATAGCGATCACCGCTCCGGGAATGGCATATCCCAGGATCGCAACTTTCGTCAGGTTCTTGAGCCAATTAAAGGGACTAAGTCGCAAACTGTACAACAATACCACTGAAAAAACAGCAACCAATAAACCGGAAACAGCAGCCAGACCAAAGCTCCTCAATACCAGGTAAAAAAAGTCAGAATTCATTGACTTCTCATAGCTTAACCAAACCCATTGAATGATCTGCAAAAAGGGAATAAAAAAACTGATCAGAAAAACCAGGGAACAGGCTGCAGTTAACACCCCTCTTTTTCCCCTTGAGAGCCTGACCCTTATCAAGGGCTTACTCATAAAATTGATGGGGGAAAACCGTTTTTTCCCCCTTTGAATGACTTCAAAAAATAGAATGGAAAATACCAATAGCATGAGGATTGCAGCCAAATAAATAGCGGTGGTTACGTCCCCCATGGAAAACCAGGAACGGAAAATGCCGGTGGTAAAAGTACCCACACCAAAATACTTCACTGTACCATAGTCGTTCAGCACTTCCATAGAGGCCAAAGCTATCCCTCCTACTATTGCTGGCCTCGCCATGGGCAAAGCGACTTTGATAAAAGTATACCAATCATTGCTACCCAATAAGGCCGCTGCCTCCTGAAATGTTCTTGACTGCTGTAAAAAAGAAGCCCTTGACAAGAGGTACACGTAGGGAAACAAGGTAATGGACAGAATAAATACAGCACCTGGAAGATTCATGATATCCAGTAAACTCCCCACCACCTGAATATCCAACTGATTTCTCAAAAAAGCCTGCAAAGGACCCGAATAATCAAGGAGTCCGGTATAGGTATACGCCATGATATACCCCGGGAACCCCAATGGCAAAATCAGGAGCCATTCAAAATGCTTTCTCAAGGGAAACTCACAGTGGGTCACTATCCAGGCCAGAGAAACACCCAACAAAAAAGTGATCGTAGCCACACCCATCAATAAAAGGAGGGTGTTTTGAAGATACCCGACCAGTAAATTCTCCGTCAAATGAGACCAGCTGCTTCCCGGCGAAGTAAAAAGTTTGACGAAAATGGTAAGCAAAGGGGTAGCAATCAATAACAGCACCAGCAAAGTACCCGTCATCCAGTTGTTCCACCAATAAAACCTTCTTTTGGCTAATCCCACGAACTAAATCCTGCCTCCCACTGCAGTTTCGATCAATTCCAACCTACTTTATCAAAAATAATTACTGCCTCACTGTTGTTCTCCCCTAAAAGAGAAAGGTTAATTTCATCAGCCTTAAAGTCGCCCCAGCTCTGAAGCAATTCAGATGGTGCTACTTTGGGATTGACCGGATATTCATAATTTACATTGGCCAATACTCCCTGAGCCTTCTCCCCGGATAAAAATTCTATCAACCTGATGGCATTTTCCTTATTCGGTGCATGACGGGTGACGCCCGCTCCGGAAACATTGATATGGGTACCCCTGTCATTCTGGTTTGGGAAAAAAATGCCCACCTGTTTGGCGGCCTTTACTGTTTCCTCATTGGCATCATTCAACATTATTCCTATATAATAACTATTCACTATAGCCACATCACCCTCTCCAGAAGCCACGGCTTTTACCTGATCCCTATCACTACCTTTGGGGTCTCTCGCCATATTGTTCAATAGTCCGGCAGCCCATTCTTCTGCTGCATCAGCTCCATGTGCCACAATAAGGGATGCAAGAAGAGATTGATTGTATATGTTTTCTGATGACCTGGTTAGAATTCTTCCTTTCCATTGTTCTTCAGTAAGGCTTTCATAAGAATCAAGGTCATCGGGATTGACCCGCTCTTTGTGATAAGCAAGAATCCGTGCCCGATAAGTCAACCCAAACCACATGCCTTCCGGATTGCGAAATTTGGAGGGAATGTTCGCATTGAGTACTTCTGAATCAACCGCCTGAAACAGGTTTTTCTCCTTTGCCCTGTGTAGTCTTCCAGCATCAACGGTGATCAACACATCTGCGGGTGATCCCTCCCCCTCTAATTCCAGCTTTTGAATAAGCTCATCAGCACTGGCACTCACTACATTTACCTTTATCCCCGTTTCTTCGGCAAAGGCATCAAACAACTGCTGATCTGCATCATAATGCCTGTGGGTGTATACATTCACTTCTTCACCGGTATTTTCTTTACAAGAGATGATACCTACCAAGAAGATAGAAGCAAATAATAATAAACTTTTAAAGTTGTCCATAATCGTGCTGCATTTTGAGGCAAAATTAGGTATTATTTAAAACAAATCTAAATAAAAGGAAAAAGATTTTTATATTTACGCCATCATAAAAATGGCAAGGTTTAATCACCCGGGGCTAGAAAAATGACTATTCAACAATTGGAATACATATTGGCTGTAGAAAGGTTTCGCCATTTTGGCCAGGCTGCTGAGGCTTGCTTTGTAACCCAACCTACCCTCAGTGCTCAGGTAAGCAAACTGGAAAAAGAATTAGGCATCATCATCTTTGATCGATCAAAAATGCCTGTTATTCCAACGGAAATCGGGGAAATGATCATCGGCCAGGCCAAAAAAGTGGTCTCAGAAAGCAAGGGAATACTAGAACTGGTTTACCAATTAAAGGGAGATGTTAGCGGATTGATAAAAATGGGTGTCATTCCTACTTTGGCTCCCTATCTCCTGCCTTTGTTTATTCAAAATTTTATTCATAAATACCCCAAAGTACAGTTGCAAGTTCAGGAAATGGTGACGGAAGATATCCTCAAAAAGCTTAAAAATGATGAGTTGGATATCGGCCTGGTGGTAACCCCTTTACAGGAGCCCGGAATTGTAGAAAAACCCATTTTTTACGAGAAATTTTATGCTTACCTGTCAAAGAACCATCCCTTGCTGGATCAGTCTGAAGTATCTGCGGCTGATATCATGGCGGAGGATCTATGGGTTTTGCAACAAGGGCATTGTTTCCGGGATCAGGTGCTCAACCTCTGCGATCAAAACAAATTCAAACGGATGAACTTCCATTATGAAAGCGGGTCTCTTGAGGGTTTGAAAAATATGGTTAACCGATATAAGGGCATTACCCTTCTCCCGGAACTAGCTACTGATGGGCTGAGTGAAGAAGAATCCAGTCGTTTGCGCCCCTTCATAGGCGATGCCCCTATCAGAGAAGTCAGCCTTATTCTGACCCGGAGTTTTTTAAAGCAGAAATTGGTGAATTTGCTATTTGAGGAGATTCAATACGTTGTTCCCAAACACATGCTTTCCCACAAAAATGGTAAGCTTGTAAATTTCAAATTATGAGGTGAAATCCTTCAAAATGTTTTAATTTCGGTCTTCAAATCAAGCAAATTTAAGGCATGCCATTAAAACAATATATTGAATCGAATTCAGAGAGATTTTTGGGAGAATTGGTGAATCTGTTAAAAATCCCCTCTGTCAGTGCAGATCCCGCTTACAAAAATGAAGTTTTTAAAGCCGCTGATTTTGTGAGGGAAAGCCTGGAAGCAGCTGGTGTGGACAAAGCAGAAATATGCCCAACAGCAGGCTATCCCATCGTATATGGCGAGAAAATCACAGATCCGGAAGCACCCACTGTACTGGTATACGGACATTACGATGTGCAGCCCGCCGATCCCCTGGAATTGTGGGATTCTCCTCCTTTCGAGCCTGTAATCAAAAAGACCAAGCTTCATCCCAATGGTGCCATCTTTGCGAGAGGGTCGGCAGATGACAAAGGGCAATTTTTCATGCATGTTAAGGCTTTTGAAGCCATGCTGGCCAGTGGAGAGCTATCCTGTAATGTCAAATTCATGATTGAAGGGGAAGAAGAAGTAGGCTCCGAAAACCTGGACATCTTTGTCCGGGCAAACAAGGAAAAACTTGCTGCGGATGTGGTCCTGATATCCGATACATCCATGATCTCATTGGAGCATCCCTCTGTGACTGTAGGTTTAAGGGGGCTGGCCTACATGCAGGTGGAAGTTACAGGGCCCGACAAGGACCTGCATAGCGGCACCTTTGGCGGATCAGTCGCCAATCCCATCAATGTGCTTTGTAAGATGATCGCCTCACTGCACGATGAAAACAACCATATCACCATTCCCGGCTTTTATGATCAGGTGCAGGAATATGGAAAAGAATATAGGGACAAATTGAATCAGGCTCCTTTTGACGAAGGTGAATTTAAAAGAAAGCTGGATATCAAAGAAACATACGGAGAAAAAGGATATACCACCATTGAGCGGGTAGGCATAAGACCCACATTGGATGTAAATGGCATTTGGGGTGGCTACATAGGGGAAGGCGCCAAAACGGTACTCCCATCCAAGGCTTCAGCCAAGATATCCATGCGCCTGGTGCCCGATCAGGACCACAAAAGCATCGCAAAACTTTTTGAAAACCATTTTAAAAGCATTGCTCCTCCCGCAGTAAAAGTTAAAGTGGTACCTCACCATGGAGGTCAGGCAGCAGTGGTTCCTACAGATTCCATTGGATATAAAGCAGCAGAAGCCGCCATACAGGAGGCTTTCGGAAAGAAAGCGATTCCTACCAGAGAAGGTGGATCCATTCCCATCACGGCATTGTTTCAAAAAGTTCTTGGCCTGGATCCAATTTTGCTTGGCTTTGGTTTGGACACAGATGCCATTCATTCCCCCAATGAACATTACGGACTGGATAATTATTTCAAAGGCATTGAAACCATCGCTTTATTCTTCAAGCATTTTAACCTTTTGGGTAAGAAAAAATAAGCATTTGCGCTTATTGAAGTAAAACAGGAACTTATCATCCCGTTTTTTAATTAGCAAAAGGTACCGGACCATAAGGCAATTAATCTATCCATAATGCATTCTAACAAATTAGTCTTCCTATTTATTTTCCTTTTTACATATGGCTTACAGGCCCAGGTGATTGCTCCCCCTAAATGGGATATCGCCCTGGAAAACCCTGAGCCAAAGACTGGGGAGGAAGTAAACCTGATCTTTGAAGCAGACATCCCAATCAATTGGTACATCTATTCCAATGATTTTGACCCTGACCTTGGCCCTATCCTGACAGCAATCGTTTGGGAAGACACCACCGGGATCAGCCCGCTTGGTAAGCTGCAGGCCATTGACCCAAAGACAAAATATGATGAAATATGGGAAGGTGATGTTACTTATTTCGAAAAAGAAGGGGAATTCCGGCAAACCCTGTTAATACAAGCGGAAAATGCACTGATCAAGGGTACCCTGGAATACCAAATGTGTTCTGACATTACCAATCAGTGCATCAATTATCAGGAGGAATTCAGCATTGCCCTGGGCAATGCACAGGCCTCCGTGCCCGGGTCAGGTGAAGCCGATGCCGGCGTTTTTAATGAGCTGGAAGATTCAGCTGAATCCTCGGAAAGTATTTCTCTGGAACGGCCGGAGGAGTCGCTAATCGGATTTCTGGTCATTGCTTTCCTTGCAGGTTTGGCCGCTTTGCTTACACCTTGTGTGTTTCCTATGATACCCATGACCGTAACTTTTTTTACGGGGAGGGCCAAATCCAAGGTTCAGGGGTTTAGAAATGCCTTTATATATGGTTTTTCCATCATTGCCATTTACACCATAGCGGGTACCATTGTGGCTGCCATACAGGGTCCTGAATTTGCCAACTGGCTCTCCACCCACTGGATTCCCAATGTTTTCTTTTTTGCCGTATTCATTTTCTTTGCCCTGGCTTTTCTTGGCTTATTTGAGATCAACCTGCCAACAGGCTTTGTAAATAAAATGGATGCCAAGGCGGATAAAGGGGGCATGGTGGGCATTTTCTTCATGGCTTTTACCCTCGTGCTTGTGTCTTTTTCCTGTACCGGACCTATTGTTGGGTCAATTCTGATAAGTTCTGCGGGCGGAGCCTTGTTAAAGCCCATTTTGGGCATGTTTGCCTTTTCCCTGGCTTTTGCCCTTCCATTTACTTTATTTGCCATTTTCCCCGAATGGCTCAACTCTTTGCCAAAATCGGGTGGATGGCTCAATTCTGTCAAGGTAGTTTTAGGTTTCCTGGAACTTGCTCTCGCATTTAAGTTCCTGAGTATTGCTGATCAGGTATACCATTGGGGCATGCTGGACAGAGAAATTTACCTGGCCATCTGGATCGTCATCTTTGCTCTCCTGGGCATTTACCTGCTGGGAAAATTACGCCTGCCACACGACAGTCCCATGGAATATTTGGGGGTTCCAAGACTCCTTCTTGCCATGGTTACTTTTGTTTTCGTACTGTACATGATTCCGGGCATGTGGGGAGCGCCATTAAAAGCCCTGAGTGGATACCTGCCACCTTTGTCATCCCATGATTTTGACCTGGTGAAAATCAGCAGAGAAAACTCCTTGTCATCAGATCAAACCCTGGATGAAGTGCCCAAATATGCCGATTTTCTCCATTTCCCCCATGGAATACAGGGCTATTTTGATTATGAGCAAGCATTGGCTGCTGCCAAAAGACAGGATAAACCCCTGTTTATTGATTTTACAGGACATGGCTGTGTCAATTGCCGGGAGATGGAAGCCCGTGTTTGGTCAGACCCCAGGGTGCTGAGCCGTTTGAAGGAAGATTTCGTTATGGTGGCCCTATACATTGATGAACGGTACGAACTTCCTGAAGCGGAATGGTATACTTCAAGCTATGACAACAAGGTCAAAAGCACCATAGGCAAACAGAATGCAGACTTTCAAATCACCAGATTTAACAACAACGCCCAGCCCTATTATGTGATCCTGGACCATAAGGAAGAATTGCTGGTAAGCCCCATTGCCTATGAGACGGATATTCAAAAGTTTATCGATTTTCTGGATGCTGCCAAGAATGAATTTGAAAGGCGGCAATAGGAAATAAGCGGCTCTTTCAAAATTCTGGTTCCTGTTTTTTTTTGAACCATATAAGACATAGAAGCACACATTAGGGTTTTAGAATTAACTGGTGATATGTTTTTTATATGAACATGTTTCAGGTGTTGGTTACACTTGACCAAGAAAAAAAAGTATTGTTTAGCTTAATGCAGGTACCCTTATATTCCTTATATGGTTCCCGCCTTTTTTAAACCATATAAGGCATAGAAGTACATATAAGGGTTTTAGAATTAACTGGTAATATATTTTTTATATGGACATGTTTCAGGTGTTGGTTACACTTGACCAGGAAAAAAAGAATCGTTTTGCTAACACAAGCCCTCTTCAATGCCCTTATATTCCTTATATGGTCCTGCCTTTTTTTTGAATCATATAAGGCATAGAAGCACATATAAGGGATTTAGATTTACCTGGTGACATGTTTTTAAATGGACTTTCTTCCTGATTTTGGGTACTCTTGACCAGGAAAAAAAGAATCGTTTTGCTAACACAAGCCCTCTTCAATGCCCTTATATTCCTTATATGGTTCCTACCTTTTCTTTTAACCATATAAGGCATAGAAGAACATATAAGGATTCTGGAATTACCTGGCCAGATGTTTTTTGAATGGACATGTTTTGGGCTGTTGATTACACCTGATGAGAAAAAAGAATCGTTTTGCTAACGCAAGTCCCCTTCAATGCCCTTATATTCCTTATATGGTTCCTGCTTTTTTTTTAACCATATAAAGCATAGAAACATATAAGGGTTATGGAATTTGGATTCTCTGAAACAAACCTAATCAGGTTTACAAAACCTGTTTAGCGGATTTCTATTCTGCCAGGCAAAAAAAAGGCGATTTCTTAGGAAACCGCCTTTTTTTAAACCAATTGGCAATCAAATAAATTTACTCCCGCTCAAAAACCCGCACATAATCCACCGCCAGTTGCTGTGGAAAACGGGTACTGGCATCGGGATTGCCCGGCCAATTACCACCTACTGCCATGTTGATCAGCAAAAAGAAAGGCTCCCTGAACTCGTCCATAGCAGCCGGTGAAATGTCCATTGAATGAAATACCTCATCATCCAGCAACCAGGTGATTTGGTTTTCCTCCCAGATCAGGGAATAAACATGAAAATTATCTTTCAGGATAGCTCCATCGGAAAGGGATAGCTTTCCGCCATCGGAAGCGTAATTGCCATTATTATCCCAATGCAGGGTACCATGAACGGTATTGTCTCTGCCATCGGCATTACCTCCGATCATTTCCATGATATCGATCTCTCCACAAGCAGGCCAGGGAACCTCATTAATATTTTCTCCCAGCATCCAGAAAGCCGGCCAAATACCTTGTCCCTGAGGTAAGGCTGCCCGGATATCGATTCTTCCGAACTGAAAATTTTGCTGTCCCTGTGTCTTGAGCCTGGAGGAAGTATAGTTTTTACCCCCCATATTTTCTTCCCTGGCGGTAACCACCAGGTAGCCGTCTTTCAGCTCCGTATTTTCCCTGCGGTAATACTGCAGCTCATTGTTACCCCATCCACATAGGTTAGGGCAACCATCGCCGATTTCAAAAACCCAGTCCGAGGAAAGTGTCTGCGCTTCAAACTCATCGTTCCAGACCAAAGCATAGCCTTCATAAGTCATGGGAGACGTGAAGCCTGAGTCTGGAAAACCCATGCCCAGCATTTGTTCGGTAATGGTAACGCTTCGCTCCTCTTTAATGAAATCTGTTTCAGTGGCATGGGCCTGTACTATAATGGTATACTCCCCTGGGGAATCGTATCGGTAGCTGGATTGATTTCCACTTACCCGCTCCGGCATATCATTTCCAGCACCAAAACTCACCCGGAAGAAGTTGGCCTGATCAGCGGTGAAGCTTACCTGTACCAATCCATTTTCTCCCTCTTCTACGGTCACCTCCAGGTTTTGTGGCAGCAACACCCGCTGGTCCACTTCTTCCTGATTGCAACTGCTTGCAGAAAATAAGGTGAGCAATAATGAAACCGTCTGAAATAATTTCGTCATCATAAGCATCATGATTCAACTTCAGGAATAAGTACAAAAGTCCAGAATACACCACCTGAATCAGTGATGTCTATGGTCAAAGTCAATTCTTCCTGACCATCTTCATTGACATATCCGATCACCTCATAGGATACCGACCTGTCTTCTGCCGGAGGCCCTGCTTCATATTCCCCCTGGTTAAAGGCTTTTGGCAAGGCAATAAAAGCTCCGGTTCCGGTGACCGTAATGCGGGCATTTTCAGATTCAGTAGCCTCGGTAAAACTAAAGGTATGTGTTCCTGCCCCCCATGCTTCACCTGCCGTGCCAGAAAGGTTGGCCACGGGCTGGCATCCTTCTTCTTCTAATCCCATATAAGCTTCTCCAAAGATGTCATCCACCGGATCATACGCATAAATCCCACCTTCCTGAAAGATAAAACGGTCATTGAACAAACAAGCCCGTTCTCCGGAAATGTCTTGTCCATTGGGAAAATATTCGTCACTCCCCGGGGCTGGACCTACACCAAATGCTCCGGCAGCAGGTTTGAGTTTCCAGGTTTTTGTGCCTTCCCCTATAAGGCTGTTTAATGTTAAGATCCCAGGATCTACAGGTTCTGGCTCTGGTTCAGGACTGACTTCTTCTTCAGGTACAAAATCTTCTGGTATCAATCGGATATACCATGCGAGATCTGTGTTGGCCTGATCCACAAAGCGCAAAAGAATTTCATTTTCTTCTATGTTCACTACCTGGTAGGTCCTTCCCCCGGCAAAATAGCCCAAAAAGCCACCCTGAGAAATCGTCAATTCGGGATAGCTACCCTCTGGCTCCGCAATACTCCATTTAAGGCCTTCAGGGGCCTCATAGGGAGCTGAAAGATCTCCAACACCCGGATCAAAAGCACCAGAAAACTCACTCCCTTGAGCAGCATTCAAGTAAACAAAACCATTGGTCTCCATTTGAAAATCAAAATTTGCCAAAAAGAAAGTGTAACGGTCTGTATACATGCCTGACCCTTCCTTTTCGTTGGGTTGGGCCTGATAATATTCAGGAAAGTCTCCCGCCTGTGAAGGGTTGGGTCCCACTCCAAAATGTCCCGCCCTTCCGGCATCAACTTTCCAGGTCTTACCTTCGGTAGCTTCAGCTCCTCCAGTTAACATATTGTACAGGGGTTTGTCCAGTAATAATGGATCGGTCTCGGCTATTTCTATTTCCTTACTTACCGTAACACTTCCTCCGGCATTGAATACAGTTAAAGATACGGTATACGTTCCTGCTGTGGGAAAGGTACCTGTAACTGTTTTACCAGAACCCGAACTGCCATTTCCCAAGTCCCAATTCATGATAAAGAAATCATTGGCAGCGGTAAACTGGAGGATATTGTCACTTTCTGCAGTAGGTTCAAAACTGAAATCAGCGTCTTCCTGTGTAGGAGGGGCTTCCTCCAGCGTATATTCCTCTATACATGCCGCCATAAAAAGTAATGGCAACATAAATTTGATGTAATTGATATATTTTTTCATGGGTATTACTGTTTAATATCCTGGATTTTGTTCCCAGATACCTCCTGCCAAATCAATTTCAACCTGAGGTATGGGGAAAACTTCATGTTGACCTGTGATGAAACCATCAATCCTTTCGCCGGCCTGACCGGTCCTGACCAAATCAAAAAACCTGAAGCCTTCTCCCGATAGTTCGTACCTTCTTTCGTTCAATATGGCCTGGTATAATGCATCGTCGCTACTGCTTACATCCGGCATATTTACACGTGCCCTGACTTTATTGAGTTCAGTCCTGGCCCTTTCGTCATTACCAGACCTTTGAAAAGCTTCTGCTGCCATCAGCAAAACATCCGCCCAGCGAATGGCCCTGTAATTCAGGGGACTGGTCAGATCATCGTCCGGCAAACCCCGCTCATCAAGCCTCTTGATGTATTTGTTATTGTAAAAACCTGTATGGCCCCCACCTCCAATAGCGTAGGTGATTTCATCAGGATTGGGCTGAGCAGCGATAAATGCATCCAGGTCCAAAACTGTGGCTTCCCTTCGGATATCTCCTTCTTCAAATGCATCGTAAAGGTCTTGAGTCGGTAGATTGTAACTATTCCCATCAGCATAGAATGGGCCATCATATTGCCTGATACTTTGAAATCCAACTGCTGCATTGCCATTCAGGCAAACCAGGCAACCGTAATCTCCACCCTGCAATCCGCTGAACTGAATGGTGAACACATCCTCTGACACATTTCTGTTTTCATTTAAGAATAGGGTGCTGTAATCCGGGAATAGTTCGTACCCCCCCTGATTATCGGCTATCAGATCTCCCAGAATGGTTGCGGCTTCCGCATATTTGTTTTGGTACAGCAACACCTTACCCAGCATGGCCATGGCCGCTCCCCTGGTCAACCGGCCGGTTTCGCTAAAGGTCCAGGGAAGCACTTCCATAGCCTCTCCCAAATCACTTTCTATCTGTTCGTAAATGGCTGCCCTGGGGGTTCTCTCAGCATTGGGAATTTCACTGATGGAAATTCTCCGGTCTACGATCAGTGGCATATCCCCAAAATAATTGACCAGATTGAAGTAGAAATAGGCCCGCATAAATTTGGCTTCTGCCAGAATCAGGGCCTTTCCGTCAAAATCTATATTGTCCTGATTTTCGAAAATATAATTTGCACGGGCAATTCCGGTGTAATTTACCCGCATCACTGCCCTTAGTTCCTGATTCACGCCCCCATGGGTCATGTTCTCTATTTCGTGCAGGCCCCTTGAGTCATTCACACTCTCTCCGCCGGCAATGGCATTGTCTGAAGCGATTTCGCCAATCCACATGTTGAGGTAAGCAGGCTGCATCATGTCATAAACGCCAATGATGGCCCTGTCAAAATCTTCTTCGGTATTGAAGAAGTTTTCCGCATCCTGGGTAAATTCAGGATCAATATCCAATAAACTATCGCATGCGGTCACCATTCCCAATGTCAGGATAAGTAACCCTTGATATATATTTTTCATCATCTTGCTTAGAATTTAATATTTAAACCAGCCATAAAGGTTTTTGCCTGGGGGTAAATCCCATTGTCCACACCGGCGAAGAGTGGGTTACCTGAACCTACATCGGGATCAAATCCCTGATAATTTGTCAGGGTCACCAGGTTATTGGCAGCCAGGTAAAAGCGGAAATACTGAACCCCTATTTTCTCGGTTATGGAAAGTGGAAGTGTATATCCCAACTGTACATTTCTCAGCCGCAAAAACGACCCATCCTCTACGAAATAATCGGAGAAAACATTATTTCTGGTGGCTCCCGTAGTCAGTCTTGGGTAGGTATCCGTTGTACCCGGTCCTGTCCACCTGTTGATGGTATAGGACAACTGGTTGGCAAATGGCTGTTGCCTTTCATAATTCCGGATGATTTCCTGGCCCAAAGCGGCATATACATTGGCTCCTATATCAAAACCCTTAAAATCCGCTGTCAGGTTGAAACCCATGACCATATCAGGAATGGGAGAGCCAATCTGAGTACGATCAGTATCATCTCCAAAGCTGATTACCCCATCCCCATTTTGATCAACAAAACGCAGGTCTCCTGGCTGAGCACCAGGCTGTACCACAGGGCTGGATATGATTTCCTCCTGGGTCTGGAAAATCCCATCTGTCTGATAACCGATAAAGTATCCTATTGGAAAACCTTCCTGAAATCTGCTGGCCACATTTCCTCCCACGCTAAAACCCGCACCGGGAATAAATTCAAATCCCTGAGGTACAGCGGTTACCTCATTCTTCAAAAAGGTCACATTGTAATCCGCAGTGAAATTCACGCCGGATTGCCGGTTGGTGGCATATCCCAGCTCAAGCTCAACCCCCCTGTTCAACACATCTCCCGCATTAATCACGGGCGGTGCACCTCCGGGTCCGTATGCCCCCAAAAGGGCGGACACATCGGGCTGGAAAAGCAGGTCCTTTGTGTTTTTGATAAAATAATTGGCCGTAAAATCCAGGTTATTGAAAAGAGAAAAATCCAAACCTATATTCGTTTGATAGGTGGTTTCCCATTTCAGGTCTGGATTGCTGGTATTTCCGATAGCGGCACCATTGACAATCAGATCGTTGAATACGTAGGTTGCAGAACCATTGAGCAGGCCCCTGTAGCGGAACAAACCTATTTGATCATTTCCCGAAACCCCAAAGCTTGTTCTGAGTTTCATGAAATCTATGGCTCCGGCATTGAAAAACGGTTCATCAGAAATGACCCATGCCCCGGAAATAGCCGGGAAATATCCAATCCTGTTGTTTGGACCGAAATTGGTGGAACCATCCCGTCGCAGGATAGCAGAAAAAAGGTAGCGTTGTTTGTAATCATATTCACCTCTAATGAAAGCTGAGGTCAGTCTTTGACTGCTTTGAAAAGAACCCACTCCATTCAGAAATCCTCCCGGAGCCTGATTGGCAGAAATATCTGCAAAATTCAGGTCGTTGTTCGGAATATTAAAACCTGTACCGTTTAAGCCTTCGCTTCTGTTTCCTACCAGGGAAAGTCCTATCATGCCCTTTACCCGATGTAGCTCAGCAAAGGTTCTGTTATAATTCAGGAAAGTCTCCAGGTTGTAATCCAGGAAGGTGTTTCTGGACTCGAATACACTGGCACCTCTTTCGATTTCCAGGCCGCCTACGTCCACCAAAACCGGATCCAAATCAGCATTTCTTGCTGAATTGGCAAATTTTCCCGGTCCATACCATACCAAAGGATTAAAAGTTTTGGCATCCACCATGGCGTAGTTGTAGCCAGCCCTTCCGGTCCAGGTAAAGTGATCGTTGATGGCATATTCCACTTCTTCCTTTCCCACCAGCTTATTGACGTAGGAGTCGTTGTAAGCATTTTCCATCTGGGCCAGAGGGTTGATGATGTCATTGACATTCTCCAGATAGGAGTACCTGTCCCCTACCCTTATCGGTTCTGTAGGATAAGCGTTGATGGTGTTGTACAATACGGAACCAATTCCCCCCTGAGGTAAAGTACTGCTTTGCTCCCTGGTAAAGAGCAAAACATTGGTGAATTTAATTTTCGGGGCAATTTCCGTGGTGAAATTGATCCGGGCATTGTACCTTTCAAAATTGGCCTTTGGCCCACCTACGATTCCTTCCTGGGCAAAATAGCTTCCTCCTATGGAATAGGAAGTTTTCTCTGAACCGCCCGTCACAGTCAGGTTATACTCCTGTATGGGTGATTCCTGAAAAACAGCATCCTGCCAATTGGTACCCTCTCCCAATTCCACATTGTTGAAAGGTAGTGCCAGACCGCCGGCTGCATAAGCCTCGTTTTTCAAAATGGCAAATTCCCGTGCGTTCAACAGGTCTAGCTTACGGGCGGTTTGTTGCACCCCATAATAAGCATTGAAATCCAACCTGGGCTTGGTTCCCAGATTACCTTTTTTGGTTTCAATCAAAATAACGCCGTTGGCAGCCCTGACACCATATATACCAGCGGTACCATCCTTCAACACATTCACGGAGGCAATGTCATTGGGATTCAGGGCATTCAAGCCGGCGGCATCATAAATAACACCGTCTACCAAAATCAAAGGGTCATTGTCCCCAAATGTACCGATACCTCTTATACGGATATTTGAAGTACCTCCGGGGGCACCGGAATTGGTGCTGATGTTGACACCCGCCATTTTACCCTGAAGGGCCTGATCTACCCTGGGCATGTTCATTTTTTCAATGGCTTCCCCCTTTACCTGAGCCGTAGCTCCGGTCAACTCCCTTTTAGTGGCCGAGCCATAACCGATAACAACTACTTCATCTAAATTGGAAACATCCTCTTCCAATACTACATTCAATTCTCTACCCGATCCGACAGTAAGTCGTTGGGATTTGAATCCCAGATAAGAAAACTGAAGTACCTCACCGGTACTGACATTGATGGTAAAATTTCCATCAATATCTGTAACGGTCCCTACGCTGGACTCCACCTTTAAGATACTTACTCCCGGAAGGGGAAATCCCGATTCGTCTGTTACCTTTCCAATGATCTCATTGGATTGTGCCATCCCGATCAGGGACAAGCACATGGCATAATACAGTAATAAGACTTTTTTCATTTGATTAAATTTGGATTTACATCAGTCCAAAATTGAGAATAAGCTACTTTAAATGGAAAATTGCCTATACAACATTACTACATCAAGGTGGTTTTTCATATTTCACAAAAACCCTACAAAAAGAGAATAAATATGGGTTTAATGATATTTAAACAGGGTTTTTAATTACATTTATACCTTATGCCTTAATTAGCTCTATTACATCAAATTTAAATTGGGTATATTGCATTTACGATCAGATTTACTTCCATAATGAGAGCAACTTTGGGCCTCTTTTTTTTATTTGTCCTGACACAACAGGTGCTATGTCAGTCATTGGCCTTGCCTTTTACCAGGTACTACTCCAGTCAGGAATATCAGGGAGGTATACAGAATTATGCGATTACCCAGCATGCGAGCGGCTTGCTGTACATTGCGAACAACTATGGTTTACTGGTCCATGATGGCACCACCTGGAGAAGGTTCTCTCTTCCGAATAGTACCAAAACCAGGCATGTACAGGTGGATGAAAACGGCATAATCTATGTTTCGGGACAGGGGGAATTTGGTACCTTCAGCCCCAATGATAAAGGGCAACTGGTCTTCAAGTCTCTTAAAGATTCCCTTCCGGAATCCTTTCAAAACCTGGAGGAGGTCTGGAAAGTTTTTCTGGGAAATGAACACATTTACTTCTGTGCCACAGATCGAATTTTTGTTTTCGATCACAACCATCGCTTTAATTTTAGTCTGGAAAGTCAATCCGCTTTTGAAAGTTTCTATTTCAGTAATAACACCTTGTTTGTAAACGAGAGACAGACTGGTTTAAAAAAATTAGAAAATGGCTCCTTTTCTCTTGTAAACTCCTACTTCAGTGATAAATTAATTACCGGCTTGATTCCGACAGGATCGGGCAAATACCTGGTTTTTACCCGTGACAATGGAATTAATGAACTCACAGGCAGGTCTGTTGCTAACTGGAAGACTACTCCTGAGCTGACCATTAATGCGGTTTTACGGTTGAGTAATGGCCATATTGCCATTGCCACCCAACTTGACGGCTTGTTATTGATCAATACAGAGGGAAAGGAATTGATGAAATTGAATAAGGAAAGCGGATTGAATAACAATTCAATCGTTTCCCTTTTTGAAGACCTATCGGGTAATTTATGGCTGGGGCACAACAATGGCTTATCCATGATCCAATTAAGTCTGCCTTTCGGAAAAATCAATCAATATTCCGGGATTACCGGTACAGGTTACCATGCCACCAATGAGCAGGGAACATTGTATCTGGGAACCAATAATGGAGTCTATGTACAGCAATCCAATGTTGATGGATCCAAGAGTATGGAATTGATCCCCAATACCAATGGTCAGGTATATCAAATCAAATCCTTACAGGATCTTTTGCTGGTTGCTCATAACGACGGTGCCCTAAGCATAAGGAATAACCGGGCAGAAAAAATAGCAGGTCCTGAAGGTATTTGGAATTTTCAGCTATTGAAGGATTACCCCAATTTGATTCTTGCCGGAAGCTACCAGGGCCTGCACCTCTATGAAAAAAGGGATGAGGACCTCACATATTTAAGAAAAATCAAAGGGTTTGACGAGTCAAGCAGGGTGATCGAACAAGATGAAAATGGAGATATTTGGGTGGCCCATGGCTATAAAGGAATATATAAACTCCGGTTGGACTCCACTTTATCGGCTGTTAAAGTAGCCTATTTCGGTACTGAAAAGGGCTTACCCAGCAACATCTTTAACAATGTATGGAAAGTCAAAAACAGGCTGATTTATACCACCCAGGCAGGGGTATTTCGCTTCAATGAACTCCAACAGGTTTTTGAAAGAGACCCTATATTTGATCCTTACTTTGAAAATGATTTTCTATTTCATTACCTGCTTGAGGATCAGATGGGAAATATATTTTTCATCGGAGAGACTGAAATGG
This sequence comes from Cyclobacterium plantarum, assembly GCF_011290685.1. Taxonomy (GTDB): domain Bacteria; phylum Bacteroidota; class Bacteroidia; order Cytophagales; family Cyclobacteriaceae; genus Cyclobacterium; species Cyclobacterium plantarum. Next base: position 39,643 of record NZ_JAANYN010000013.1, on the reverse strand, counting down.
GGGTTTTAGAAAAAAAAGTTGATGGCAGCTATCACAAACATTTTCAGGTATTCAATCCGCTCCTTCCCCTGCTCAATGATGACTTGCCAAACATTTCTGCCATCAGGGGAAATGAAGTGCTTTTTGCTGCCAATGAAGGATTTATCCGGTTTAGCCTTAATGACAATAATTTCCAACCCCCCGTTTTCCCTACCTTAATCAGGGCAGTATACCTTACTGGTCCCTCTGATTCTTTGATTTTTGCAGGCAATGTTAGTCAGCATCTGCCCTCTTCCGGGATGACTGAAATTCCGTATAAAAAGGCAAACATCCGCTTCGAAAGCAGTAATCCTACCCCCAATAATGAAAAAGACCTGAGGTATCAATATTGGCTGGAGGGATTAGAAGAGGACTATGGAGAATGGATAGATAAAAGGGAAAAAGCCTATACTAACCTGAGAGAGGGGAAGTATGTCTTCCATGCACGCAGCAGGAACATTTATGGCGCGATCAGCCCTGTAAGCACCTTTAGCTTTGAGGTTTTGCCTCCCTGGTACAGGAGCAAGCTGGCTTACATGGTCTATATTTTTGTTTTCCTTGTAAACTTCTTAGTGGCTTACCGCATAATAGAGAAAAGGTACCAAAAGAAAACCCTTCAAATAAAAACAGCCTCTAAGCAAGCCATTGAAGCCAAGGAGTCCGAATTGAAGGTTAGCCAAAAGGAAGTGGAAAAGCTGCGAACGGAAAAATTAAAACAGGAAATTCAGATAAAAAATAAGGAGCTGGCAGCTGCCACCATGCATCTGATCACAAAAAATGGGTTTATTGACCACATGCGCAATAACCTGAATGCCATCACCAGGAAAAGCAAAAACCAGGAGGTGAAGCAGGAGATACAGAAGGTCATCAAAAACATTGAAAAAAATATTGCCAAAGATCAGGACTGGGAGCAGTTTGAGGTTCATTTTGACCAGGTACATGGCGATTTTATGGGCCGGTTTAAAAAGGAATATGACAAGCTAAGTCCACAGGAAATCAAATTGAGTGCTTATCTCAGGATGAATCTTTCCACAAAAGAAATCGCCTACCTGATGAATATCTCCATACGTGGTGTGGAAATTGCCCGCTACCGCCTGCGCAAAAAGCTCAATCTGGAGCGCAGTGACAACCTGCAGGAGTATATTTTGAAGTTTTAAAATTTTATTTAAATCAAGCATTTATACCATTCATTGAAGGTCTGTTGTGGGATTTGGATTTGAGTCATTCAAGGATAAATGATTTGGAAAGAGCCAGTGATACTGGCCAACCACATATAGTCTACAGTTATAAGGCAATTGTTCTACTTCTCAAGAAATCAGCCAGGCCATGTATCAAATAAAAACCAATTGTAGACGGCTGGAACATTTGATCCAAAACAAGGAAATTAATAGACAAGGCAAATGCCATTCAATTCAAGACAGGCACTTTTTCCTGTTTTTGCTGTTCCACCCTTTCTGGCTTTTTACCCTTTTTGGCCTTGACCTTTCTCCCGTACCACAACAAAAACCCGGTTATGGGCAAAGAGGCAATGATCAGGCTCAATAAGAAGGCCAACACCTTACCAGGGAAACCCAAAATGGCACCCACATGCACATCGTAGTTGATCCGCATGATTTTTTAGGCAACGGTGGCTTCGTGAAAACGGTTCCAAATATGGTCCACGGGTAATTCTTCCAAAGTATTCGGATCAAAATACCGGTAGTCCATCTTCCAATAAGTACCAGCATCCGGGTTGGCATTGGCGGCAATGGCCCCATTCTCCGTCTCAGGAGGATGTACTTCTATCCAGTCTGCATTCGGATAAGCTGCTCTCATGTTGAGCCAGACTTGATCCAGGGCAGGCAAATCTCCCTGATAGGATTGAGAGGAGGTGGATTCTGGCGTGTAATATTCCACATAATCTTTCCCTCCAGAAGCTACTGAATAGACCCCGTCCCTAAACCAGGTAAAACCCCAAACCAAACCGGTGACCGCAAATACCAACCCAAAGGCCATCACATAAAAGCCGATGACACTGTGCAGATCGTAATTCTTTCTTTTCCAACTCCCGTTTAGCTTTAATGAAAAACGCTGGCCTTTAGCCTTTTTATTTTTTGGCCACCATAGGATCAATCCGGAAATCATCATGACCAAAAACACCAGCGTAAAAGAAGCCACTACAGGCTGTCCGATTTCCGGGGGGAGCCAGAGATAAAAATGTCCATCCAACACCAGGCGGAAAAAGTCAGCAAATTCATCCTTGACTTTCAATACCTCTCCGGTATAGGGATTGACATACACGAAATAGTAGTAATCCTCCTCAAAACTATAATAAATGGCCTGGGCGGATCGATCAGGCTTTGGGTATAGTACGGCATGCAGGTGCTTATCGGGCAATGCCTGGTCAGCCTTTTCCCAAATTTGAGTAGGGGGTAAAACAGGACTTTGCTGTGGTTCTACAAATCTGTAAGACTGGGTTAAATCCTGAATTTCTGACTGAAAGGCATAAATACAGCCGGTAATCGCTACTATAAACACCACAAGCCCGGACGAAAGTCCGAGCCAAAGGTGAATTTTTCCTATTGCTTTTTTGATCTTCATTAAAATCTGTAATTGAGGCTAAAGGCTACATTTCTTAATTGCTGAGGGGTCACGGTGGACCAACCGGAATAATACCTTTCATTGGTCAGGTTATTTACCTTTAAGGACACCAGGTACTGATTTCCAATACCTGCATAAGAGACAACTGCGTTAAACACCTGATAGGCTGGCAGCGCAAAGGTACCGATATTGGCCCTGTTTAAAGTGAGGTGCTCGCTCGCTGCGTTTCCACCAAAACCGACGCCCACTCCTGCTAAAGGTCCGGTAGGAATGGTATAACTGGCCCAGAAATTAACCAGTTCTGCCGGCCCTGATTCCTCAGGCCTGAGCCCTAAATACCCACTATTCTCATTGTCCTCGGTTACCTCGGTGTTATTATTACTGTAGCCTGCAACCAGGTTCAGTCCGTTTATCGGGTTGGCAATCAGGCTGAATTCAACCCCTTTACTTACCACTTCACCCCCTTGGATAGAATTGTTGATATTATCAGGATCGGTCATCAGGCGGTTTTTTACACCGATGTTGTAATAACTTGCCGTTGCGGAGATTTTATCTTTATAAATATTGGATTTGACTCCAAATTCATACTGATTGGCTTGCTCCGGATCAAAAATTTTAAGTCTGGGATTTGACCCATCCGCATTGCTTACATTGGCAGGAGCCAGATTGACAAATCCGTTCATGTAATTGCCAAAAAGCGAAACTTTCTCCGGGACCACTTGATAGACTATACCCAATTTGGGCGAAAGAGAAGTCTGGCTTTTAACCTCCTCTTCTATCCAGTAATCGGTTTTGCCATTAAAATTGTCAATACGCAGACTGGCCATTAGGGAAAGCGCATCAGAAAATTGAATGACATTGGAAATGTATGCACTAAGCACTTCACTGCTTCCGGTAGAGTTGCCCTCAAATGAATCCTTCACCAGGTCATCCACCCCAGCCCGGGTCAGCACACCTGTATCGTTCCCATCTGAAAGGGTTACGACGCCATTGCCCACCCAGCCTGTACTGCCGTTAAAAACAGAAGACCTGAAATAATCGATTCCGATAACTGTCTTGTTCCTGAACGCCCCCAACATGAAATCACCGATAAAATTTTGTTGTACGTCTGTGGTGATGGTCTGCCCATTCCTGTCAGAAATATACCGGGTAAAGGAATCTCCGTCACTGTTGTCAAAAAGATAGTGGTAATAGCCATCCGTTTTGGTGGAACTTCTGGACAAAACGGTTTGAGAGGTCCATGAATCATTGATTTCATAAAACGCCTGTGCCTGAATCCCGTAAGAGGAATTTTTGATATCCAATCCATTTCCCGTAAAGGAGGTCTCATAGTTCCTGTCAAAAAGTTCCATACTGGAAAAAGTCAAAGGATTGGAACGATTGAGAAAAATCATGGGTGCATTAACAGAAACGGCATCCAGAAATTCGGTGTTGATAAGAAACCTGAGCTTTTCACTTGCCTTGAATTTGAAGGAGGGGGCAATAAAAAAGGATCGACTGCTACCTGCATCCTGAAAAGTGTTTCGTGTTTGGTAAGCAGCATTCAAACGGACCGCTGAAGTTTCGGATACCGGCTCATTGATATCAGCTGTCAGGCGGTTTAAACCAAAACTACCCGTCACGAAACCCACTTCCCTTCTTTCCTGGTCCAAAGGCTTTTTGGTTGTAATGTTGATCAGGCCTCCGTAGGAGATCATCGGGCTTCCAAAAAGGGTTCCTGATGGCCCCTTGATCACATCCACACTTTCAACATTGGCAGGATCAAGTCCTCCATTATTCACACTGGGCATGCCGTTGACCATGGTAGGTTGTACAGAAAAGCCCCGCATGGTATAGTATTCCGCACCATCACCACCACGTCCTGTAGATTCCCATAAGCGGGTTACTCCAGTGGCATTTTTGAGGGCATCATTCATGTTCGTTACCACCTGTTCTTTCAATAATTTGCCACTGATTGAATTGTAAACCTGTGGATTTTCCAGGTCTTTTAAAGGTAATTTGGAAACGGTGAAGTTGCTATCAGAGTAAAAGCGGTTGGCATTGAAATCGGTTACCAATACCTCCGAGAGATCGGTTGAACTCTCTGCCAGCCTAAAATCTACAGTCAGCCTTTGTCCCGGCTTCAATTCAATGCTTTTCTTCTGGGTTTTGATGCCTACGAAAGATGCCTGCAGGGAATAAGTCCCTGCTTCCAGATCCCTGATCAAAAAGCGCCCCTGCCGATCGGTAGTGGCTCCTTTGTCCATGCCTGCGACGGCCACATTTACAAATTCCAGGGGCTTGTTGTCCCCTGTTGTTACCCTGCCGCTGACAGTTCCGGTTTGGCCGTAAGCTACAGAGAAAGCAAAAAGTGAAATAACGGCTATCAATAAGGAGTACTTGTTCTTCATTGTATTTATAAATTTTGACAGGACAAAAGTATTAATAAGATTAATTCTAAACAATGCTATTTGGAAATAATCTTAATTAATTGAAACGATAGAAATTTTCTATCTCTATTGGAAAAGTATTCAGAAATTTACTCAGTACGGAGGTGAAAAATTTATGCCATTTCGGATTGAAACTCTTGTATTGGAACTTCAGCAGGGAGACCAAGCAATTGGGATAAGGTCCTTATCATTTTCAGGGGAAGTGGTATTTTCCGGTTTAATAGAAAATGGAAAAGAGATTGAATTAATATAGTATTCATACACCTATTAGAGCCGTTCTTTGTAGTTTTAAAACTGCAAAATCACCATCTTCGGGTTCAATCTCAATCACATTTTTGAAAAAATACATTTAGCTTCAATTGTTTTTTGTGGTGGGAAGCAATTCATGTTCCGGACAATCCACCCGCAATTCATTTTCTGCCAGTGAGCTTTTCAGAAGTTTGCAGTAATGCACCCCCTCTTTAAGTTGATAGTTGGAGCAGGTAAAACACATGCGTTGAATAGTGATGATGCCAGATTTGTTCAAGTCATAAATCAATTTAAGCAATCCGTTGAGCATGATTGTTTGCTGTTCCTCCGATAGATTTCCGATAGGTGGCTCCATGGAAGAGGCGAAAAGGGATGCTTTTTTTGCGATTTTCTTACCCTCTGTTGTAAGCGAAAGCGAATAACTCCGCATGTCTACAGGGTCTGTTTCTTTGCTAACCAGGTTTTTGGCCAAAAGTACTTTTACACTGTCACTAATGGTGGCTTTAGTCATGTTAAACTCATCTGCCAGGTAGCCTACCTTGCATTTCTCCATGGAATGAAAAGAAATAAAAATTAGAAGCTGCATTTGTATGGGACTGAGCGCATTTCCTTTGCTTTCGTTCCACAGCAAAACCCTGAAAGCTTCCGATATTCGCTCCAAAGCCACTACAATTCGGCTTTCGACCTTTTGATTTTGCTCGTTTAAATTAAATGGTGAGTATTGCTTCATCTTTTATTCAATTTTTGCCACATATATCCAGGCCTTTTTCCCTGAATCTACTGTTTCGCGTATTCTATGATATTGACTGACTTCGTAATTGTCGGTTTTTGCAAGTTCGGACTCCGTTATCTCAAATAGTAAGCCCTCTATAAAATCTGCCTTATTTTCTGATTTTATAGCAATTGGATGGTATTCGAGTTGACTTTTGGCAAGTACCGAAGAGTCTGTTATTTGTATTTTATGGAGCCTATATCCGGTCAATATATCCGGCTTCCCCTTTAAGGTTCGGCCGTAATTTTCAAGCTGCACTTTCTCTGACTGTAAAGTACCATAAGAAAATAATAAATGTATTGTTTTTTCCATTGCATTTTTCTACTTCAATAATCAAATCAATCATTTTTTCAATTTGAGGGGTATTTATTATGGCTGAAAATAAGTCAGGAACCCCATTTTAATTAGGAATCCTAACTTAAAAGAACAAATTTTTTTAGCCTTTCAGGTCATTAATAGATGCCCCGAAATTGAGGTGAAGCACATTTCCGTTTGGAGTAAGCAGTGCAGGAACTGATTTTACTCCTGCCTTTTCCGCTTCGGATATTCGGCTTCGGTCTTCGCCAATGTGAACGACTTCCACATTGTCGGCTCCAATGAGATTTACAATGTCCTGTTCTGCGCTGACACATACGGGACAGCCTGCGTGATAGAAAATTGATTTTACCATTTGAATAAAGTTTAAAGTGTTAACAGGCGATATTGCCTTGCCAAATATAGTAAGGATTCCTTACTATTCAAATGATATAATTTTTTTTATGCAACCCAGCCCTATAGCTGAGACCTCGAAAGTACCAATTTTACCTTTTTAAGATTCCTATTGCGCATCCTGATTCCATTTTGATTAAAAATACAAATTTCGGAACGGTATTGGCAAAGAAATAACCGAAATCAAACCAAAGATTACGTAATTCAATCATAAACTGGCTCCTGCAGCTCGCACTTTTTAGCATGGAAGAGGAATTCAGGCCCTAATGAGTATTTTTGCTGAAACAAATCCGTTACTTCTCTTTAGCAAGTAATGGGTTCCGGGGTTTCCCAGGTTTAAGCCCGGTCTTGGGAAAAATGATATTTAGGATTCCAACAATAAATATTGAATTATTACGCCCAAATTCGGTTTTAAACGATAGTAGACAGTGGTATTCATTAATTTTAATAGATGTTTATTACCGTTCATTAACCTGTAAATATAGGGAACCAGAAATAGCCAACGAGCCGGGTATGTATGATTTTTTTACTGAATTAACTTCAGTAGTGCTTTGATCTCGCCGTCAGAGATATTTTCCCGGTCAGACTTGTCGTAAATAGAAAGCAAAAATACCATATCCTGAGCCGGTAGAAATGCGTAATCAGCCTTGCCCCTCCGGATTTGCCTTTTCCTTTGGAAGCGATGGACAGCCGAATTTTAAAGCAATTATTGCCAAGGGCAGTACCAGTGGTGGGGTCATTGGAAAGTTTACTGCCCAGTTCCACAAGTTCATTTTTTAGGGAAGGGTATTTTTTGATGAGCTTTTTGGCCTCTTTTCGAAAAGGAGCAATCGTATCTACCCTATAATTCATTAAGAAAATCACTTAATGGTTGTGCTTTTTTCTTCCCTGATTTGATCTGATTTACCTCATCTACCGCTTCTTTTAATCCTTCCAATACTTCAGATTTGTAGGGGGTGAGCGGCTTGGCTTTTACAAACTTGAAGTTGCTGAGCAGCTCCATTATGAAGGCAGCTTTCTCGTCTTTTATATCCAATAATACTTTCATATCCTTTGTTATTATTAAAGAAACATCTTTTTAATTTTAAGGTTTTGCGTCTACTCTGGCTTGAAGAATAGATTCTTTGTCTAATATATAATACCTAAATATAAGTATCCGTTCAATAAGCTCAATAATTTTTTTAGGAATTTCGGACAAGTAAACCAAGTGTCACATTCACCTTATTTTTTGACCTTTATGAACAAACACTTTCAAAAAATGGGCTGCGGTGGAATGGCATGATGCTTTGTCTTCCTGTTTGAGGATTTGGATAGCTTCCACTTTTTCCATTGGTGGAGGTAAAAGTGCCAGGTCATTGAATGGCTTTGAGGGAGAAATATTTTTCCTTCCGGAAGATACATGAGTCAAAAACACGGAAATTGGGACATGAAAAACTAAACGTATACCATGATAGGACATGCACAAACTACCCCCCGCAAATCCTCCCTTCCCCCGGATTTCAAACCCCGATTCTCCTCTTGACACCTTTGGGGAGTTGGACCGAAAGGGCAAAAAAAAACCTACCCTGAATCGGATAGGTTTGTTATGTGTCGGGGTGGCAGGATTCGAACCTGCGACCTCCTCGTCCCAAACGAGGCGCGATGACCGGGCTACGCTACACCCCGAAAACTTTCAGTTTTGTTCCAAAAGCGATTGCAAAAGTAATCCTTTTTTCATCAAATCAAAAACCTGAAAGCGAAAATATGAGATAATTTAATCGTAAAATCCCCCTGCCTGTTAACCTGCCAGGACCCCATTATGGCATATCCGGAAACACATTGCTTTTAAAAATCTTGATCGCTATGGATAACAAAATGATCCCGAATATCCTCCGCAAAACATCCAGGCCTGTCTGCCCCAATTTTCGCTCCAGCCAGTTGGTACTTTTGAGTACCACAAAGATAATGATCAGATTCAGAACGATCCCTACGGCAATATTGGCCTGAGAAAATTCCGCCTTGAGGGTAAGTATGGTGGTCAGGGTACCTGCCCCGGCAATCAGCGGGAAGGCGATGGGCACAATGGAAGTACTGGTGGAGCCTGCCTCCGGGTCCGGTTTGAATATCTCTATTCCCAGAATCATTTCAGCCCCAAGTGCAAAAATGATCAGGGCCCCTGCAATGGCAAAATCCTCCACGCCAATTCCGAACAAGCTAAGTATAGATTTACCCAGCAATAAAAACAAAACCATCAAAACTCCCGCTACAATAGTGGCCTTTCCACTTTGTATGTGACCCACCTTTTTCCGGAGATTGATCACAATGGGCACAGAACCCAAAATATCGATTACGGAAAAAAGAATCAGGGTAACAGAAAGAATTTCTCTGAAATCAAACATGTGGGTTTACCTTCAGTAGCTTTCCAAAAAACGGATCAAATTATCAAACTCCTCATCATTTATGGCCGGAAAATTGGCGATTCTAAAACTGGTAGGCTTTAAAGGACCATAACCACTCCCCATCTGCATGCCTTTGCTTTCAGCGGCCTGTTTGATGCTTTTGATAAAAGCCTCTTCACCTCCTACGCCCAAAACCGTTCGGCTTCTTGATGCGGGATTGGTTACCAAAAAAGCCAGTTTGGCCGATTGATCCACCAGTTTTTCCAGGGCCTGCATCCTTTTTTCAGTCTTTTCCTGTACTTCCTGGATAGGCGGCATGTCCTGCAATACCCTGTTCAACAGGTAAATACCCAGTACATTAGGCGTATAATGGGTTTGGTAATTGGCTGCATTTTCCAACATGAAATTCAGGCTGTTGTACCGCCCATATTCCCCCTTATTTTTTGCCTTGGCAATGGCTTTGGGAGAGAGTACCAAAAGCCCAAGCCCCGCAGGCAGGCCGAAGCATTTCTGTACGGAGGCATACCAGACATCGGCCAGCTTGAAATCCAGGAAAATTCCGCCCATGGAGGAGGTGGTATCCACCGCCAGCATCTTATCGGGAAATTTCCTCACCAGGCCCGCAATGATCTCATTGCTCACCTGCGTGGCATTGGAGGTTTCGTTTTGGGTAATGGCTATGAAATCAAAAGCATCGGAAACTTCCAGGTCAGCTACTTCCAATACCGTGTTTTTATCCAACTTCAAGGAGTCGGTTTCGGGAATGATTTTTTGGGCGAAATCAAACCATTTTTTACCAAAAGATCCTGAAAAAACATGGAATGAGGCCTGTTCTACCAGGGACTGGGATATGATTTCCCAGTTTTCGGTAGCACTCGAAGTAAACAACAGCCTGTAATCTGCAGGTATTTCCAGCCTTTTCTTCAACAAATTTTCAGTATCCCTGTACAAATCCATAAATACCGCACTGCGGTGGTTGGCACTGAGGATTCCCTGATTATAAGCGTCCTGAAAATATTCAGGTAATTTGTCAAAAACTTTAGATGGTCCCGGAGCAAATGTGAGCATAGCCATTATTGATTTTCTTTCTGTATAAAATATTGCAATCCCAATTCATAGCCCAGCAATCCCAGGCCGGCAATCATCCCCACACATTCTTTTGAGATAATGCTTTTGTGCCTGAATTCCTCCCTCTTATAGATATTGGAAATATGAACTTCCAATACGGGTGTCTGTATTCCCGCAATGGCATCCGAGAGGGCCACAGAGGTGTGGGTGTAGGCGCCTGCGTTTATTAAAATACCATCGTGATCAAAACCTACTTCATGAAGTCGGTTGACCAGCTCGCCCTCCACATTACTCTGGTAATAAGAGAGTTTTAAATCAGGATATTTGGCGGTCAATTTTTCAAAATAATCTTCAAAAGAGCTGCTTCCATAAATTTCCGGCTCCCGCTTACCTAAAAGGTTGAGGTTGGGACCGTTGATAATAGCGATTTTCAATTTTCTGTTGATTTTCTTGTCTATAACTGGAAAGGCAAATGTAAGCAATCGTCAAATAACTAGCGGAGATAATCCATTGTTTTTAAGAAAATGAGGACAAAATATCCGGGAAGGATTAATTTTACGGGATGACTTGGGAAAAGGAGATCAGAGCCTTTGGCTATTACCTGAAAATCGAGCGTTCGCTTCAGGACAATTCCATTTTGGCTTACCGGCAGGATGTGGAAAAGGTCGCGGCCTATCTGGAAAAAAACTTTCCCGACATTGCCCCTGAACAGGTGCAGCTCTATCACCTGAGGCAATTTGTGAATGATTTGGCCGGGTTAAATATATCTGAATTTTCACAGGCAAGAATCATCTCCGGTATCAAGGCTTTTTTCAAATACCTGATGTACGAGGATAAAATCCTGGACAACCCGGCCCTGCTTCTGGAGGCTCCAAAACTAACCCGGACCCTACCAGACACGCTGAGCTATATTGAAATCGAAAAACTGCTGGAAGCCATCCCCATGGGGGAGCCGGAAGGGCATCGCAACAGGGCCATGTTAGAGATGCTTTACAGCAGCGGGCTGCGGGTTTCCGAACTGACTCATTTAAAAACCAGCCATTACTACCAGGATATCGGGTTTTTGCGGGTAACAGGAAAAGGCAATAAGGAACGGCTGGTGCCTGTAGGAAAGTCTGCTGCTAAATACCTGCGCCTTTACCTGGAGGAGGTCCGGGTGCATCAAAATATTGCCAAAGGCCATGAAGAGTATATTTTTTTAAACCGCAGAGGAAAAAAACTCTCCAGAGTGATGGTGTTTCTCATTATCAAAAAACTGGTAAAAGAGGCCGGGATACAGAAGAATGTAAGCCCACACACCTTCAGACATAGCTTTGCTACCCACCTGGTGGAAGGTGGTGCAGATCTCAGGGCGGTGCAGGAAATGTTGGGTCACGAAAGCATTACCACCACGGAAATTTATACCCACCTGGACCGCGATTACCTGCGGCAGGTATTGAACGAATTTCTTCCCGGAAATAAAAATTAAGGTTTTAAAATAAAAGGAAAAGATAGTCAATTGATTTTAGGCATGTTTTTTGAAATCGGAATTTCAAAATCAGAATCAGTTATAAAAAATGCCAAATCAGCATGAAAAATAAAGTCTTTTATTTCTTTGGATTACTCATCTGGTTAATAACCTTTCCCATGCCGGCGGATGCTCAGGAAAAACTCAATAAACTGGTACAGGAAAGAAAAATCCTTCACCAGGAATGGCAGGAATCTGAGAACCAGAAATCCGGGATTTTTGGTAATCGAACAAAAAAAGACATGATGACCACCAATGAATGGATGGGACGCATCATTCACAAGGACAACCAGATCATGCAGGAGCTGGAAATGCTCAAAGACATTCAGACAACTACCATAGGCAACGAAAAAGAGGATTATAAATTCATTGCACACAAAGCCGAAGCCGATATCGTTAAACTCAAAAGGGCCCTTCGTGAAAAGGATGCAGACATACAGGAGGAAAAAGAAAAAATGCGAACCTACGAGTGGACCACACTCATTTTTTTTCTAAGCAGTATGGTGCTTGGCTTTATGTATTACCGGAAAAAACAAAAAGCATATTGAATTCCATCATTTTTGTTTTATAATCCGGGGGGTTTTGATAATTTCATTTTTTCAAACCCAATAAAGATATGAGCAAACTGATCATTAATAGTTTTGAAGACTTTCAACAATACATTGGTAAGGAGCTGGGGGTATCGGATTTTCACAAGGTAAATCAGGAACAGATCAACCTGTTTGCTGATGCCACTTTGGACCACCAATGGATCCATACCGATCCCGAAAAGGCCAAAGCGGAAGGTGCGTTTGGGGGCACCATTGCCCACGGATACCTTACCCTCTCCCTGGTACCTTTTTTATGGAACCAGATCGTACAGGTCAACAACCTCAAAATGATGGTCAATTATGGTATAGAGAACCTGAGATTTGCCAATCCTGTAAAAGTCAATGACGAGATCAGGATGAAAGCAAGCCTGGCCAATATCAGCGACCTCAGGGGTACCATCAAAACGGAAATGCAGGTGAAAATCGAGATCAAGGGAGAAAGAAAACCGGCACTTTCCGCTCACCTGATTTTTCTGTACCATTTCCTGTAAACTTAAAATTCCCCGGACATTGCAATAGAAGTTTAAATAAAAACAGCACCTATGAGGTGCTGTCTTTATAATTGTTAAAAACCTAATCTAAACTTATTCCAGTCTATTTCTTTCTTCAGTACTACCACTTCTTTGGGAAACTTTAAATTGTTCTCCCTGAGCAAATTTCCAGCGTAGCGTAAACCTCACACTCTGCATGCTGTTGTACTGTTGCACATCGGTGTTGATGCGGTGAAAATCAATATTACCCTTAAATCTCATGGTCCTGAAAATATCTGTCCCATTTACGGTAAGGCTTATCTTGTCGTCAAGAAATGTTTTGGTTACCCCGGCATCCATCCAGCTCATGGCATTGATTTTTAACTGTCCGTCACGAAAAGGACTCCTGTAAATTCCTATCAACTCCACCTTGAATCCTTTGGGCAAATTAATGTTGTGCTGGGTCCTGGCCATAAAGGAAAATTGTCTTTCATCCAGAAGCTCATCCCCTAATTGGGATTGAAAGGTATTGCCATTAAATTGCAACATATTGCTGCTGCTGTACCAATCTGCAAACTCTACCGGGAGGATGGCTCTCAGACTTAGGTTCTGCGTGCGGTCCAGGTTCTGCATCTGAATGCTGGTTTTTCTGGTCTCATCGTCCTGCACCATGATCTGCCCAAATGCATTCTCTGTCTGAGAAAAAGACAGGGAAACCTGATAAGCGCTTTTGATGATATGATTCATTTCAAAATTATTGGCATATTGGGGCCTCAGTTGCGGATTTCCCTCCTCAGTGGTCAATGGATCAATGTAAAAAACGTAGGGGTTCAATTGCCTGTAATGGGGTCTGGTAATCCTGCGGTTAATATTGTAAACAATTTGATAATTGTCATTTACCTGGTGTTGCAGGTACATGCTGGGAAAAAGATTCAGGTACTCCTGGGTGTTTACCTGTGAAGAAGTAACGGAATTACCCTCTATTTCAGCATATTCTGCTCTTAATCCTGCCTGAAAATTCAATTTCTCGCTAATAGGTGCCTTGTAAGAGGTGTATGCTGCCAATACCTGTTCCTTGTAAATAAAATGGTTACTGTTGGGATCCCGGGTAAATTCCCCCTCTTCCACACTTTTGAAAATATCCAGCTGGTTATCAGAATTTACCCAACTTCCTTTAAGACCGGCCTCCAACTCCTTTCCTTCTCCCAGAGGCCTGGTAAAATCGGCCTTGGCAGTATAAATGGTATACACCATTTCATTCCCTGTCCGGATCCGGTCCGAGGTACCGGCCCCGGTATTTTCATTCACCCAGTAACTATTGTTCAGCATACTCAGGCTACTGGCATCCATTTGGGTATAGTCCAGGTCGGCTGTAATCCTGGTCCCAAGGGTATCCAGCTTGCCAATATAATGCAGGTTACCAAAGACCCTGAAATTGTCAGAGTCTGAATCATTGAGTGCGTTCAGGAAGTTCCTGTCTGTATTTTCAGGGTTCGAAATATTGGTAAGGGAATTGCCATCTTCGGTACCCTTTTGACCGGATACCTGCAGGTTGATTCCCACACTGTGTTGGTCATTGATACGGTAATCTGTCCCTCCCGAGAAAAACAGGTTGCTTCTTAAAAGTTTCAATCTTGCCGTCTGATCAAAAACTGACAGACCGTTTTCCAGCTGAAATCTCCTGAGGATATTCAGATCAATGAACCTCCCCCATTCATTGTAATTCAAACTGGCATTGGAAGTCCACCTGTTTTTTTTGACATTCAAGGTAGCCCCTGCTGAGGGAGTATGCATGCCGTTGTACTGGCTGCCAATTTGGACATTTCCATTGGTGCCGTTTACATTATTTTTCTTAAGTACCAGGTTGATCACACCAGCCGCTCCTTCGGCATCGTATTTTGCCGGAGGATTGTTGATCACCTCGATGCTCAGAATATTGTCCGCTGGCATGGCACGAAGAAAATTGGCCAGGTCTGTGGCACTCATATAGGTCTGCCGCTCATCTATCAACACAATAACACCTGTCCTGCCATTCAGGCTAATGTTACCATCAGCATCTACAAACACTCCCGGAGACCGCCCTACCACATCCAAAACCGTATTACCTTCAGCCATTACCGTACCTGCCACGTTGACGATGGTTTTGTCTGCCTGAATCAATACATTTGGCCTGGCGGCATTTACCGTCACTTCATCCAGTGCAGACAATTCCGCTGTTAATTGAATTTCAGCAAAGTCCTTCTTCAAACCGGCTTTCAATAAGAACGGCTTGCTTTTGTAAGGCGCAAAACCCAGGGTAGAAATACTAAGGATTACCTCTTTTTCAACATTTGTCTGCAAGGTAAAATGACCCGTGTCATCAGAAATAGCAGCTGTAACCAAATCCTCAGACCCGGTTTCCAATAAAACAACATTGGAAAAAGGAAGTGGGTCTCCCCTTTCGTCCAGTACCGTTCCTGAAACGGTAGCCATCATCTCCTGGGCTGCCAGGTGGCTCAGTCCCAGTAAAAAGAAAAAAGAGGTGGCAAAAATAAGCTTTCTAAAGTTCATGGTCATTTACATTCGTTCTATGCCATGACATGGGAAAAAGGTGCCAAAATCAAAAAAATTACATATCTATTTGTTTTTCAGTGTTTTATGAAATTTTGTAAATATTTGACTGTCTCAATACCGAACACTTTTATTGTTCGCTATCCGAACAAAAAACCCTCCGGGAATTCCCGGAGGGTTAGGTAATGGTTTAAAAGTTAATCTTCAATTACTTGGCTGCGGCATATTTTTTAGCCACTTCATCCCAATTCACTACATTCCAGAAAGCAGCAATGTAATCCGGCCTTCTGTTTTGATAATTCAGGTAATAAGCGTGTTCCCAAACATCTAATCCAAGGATTGGTGTTCCTTTGGTTTCTGCGATATCCATCAGGGGATTGTCCTGATTGGGAGTGGAACTTACCTGCAGTGCTCCATTACTGACGCTTAACCATGCCCAGCCTGAACCGAACCTGGTAGCAGCTGCATTAGAAAACTCCTCTTTAAACTTGTCAAAAGAGCCAAATTTTTTGTCGATGGCTGCCGCCAGTTCACCAGAAGGGGCACCACCTCCATTTGGAGAGAGCACGGTCCAGAAAAGTGAATGGTTGTAATGCCCTCCGCCATTGTTTCTAACTGCTCCTGATGCAGAGGATATATTTTTCATGATTTCCTCAATGCTCTTAGAAGCCAGATCAGATCCTTTGACGGCATCGTTAAGCTTGGTTACATAGGCATTGTGGTGCTTGCCATGATGGATTTCCATGGTTTTGGCATCAATATGTGGTTCCAATGCATTTTTTTCGTAAGGTAAACTTGGAAGTTCAAAAGCCATTATCTTAATTTTTTAAAGTTAAACATTAATTTTAGTTGATGGTATTGGGTTCATTCTAAAAACCTACCAATACAAACCAATGAACTTCAAAAATGGTTCTTTTATTCCTTTGAATCTCTAATTTCTGAGATTTTTGAAAAATGCCTGCAACAAATTCTTTGATTTATCCTCAAGAAGTCCCCTCGATGATTTGGTTTTGGGATGAAGCAGGTTTGAACCCAAACGGGTAAACCCCCTTTTAGGGTCTGCCGCCCCATAGTGCAATTCTCCCAATTGAGCCCAGTAGGCTGCACCTGCGCACATGACACATGGCTCCAGTGTGACATATAACCTGCATTCAGTAAGGTACTTGGATCCAAGGGTATTTTCGGCGGCGGTTATGGCCAGAATTTCCGCATGGGCGGTCACATCGGTGAGCTTTTCGGTTTGGTTATACGCTTTGGCAATGATCCGGTTCTTCACTACCATCACTGCCCCCACGGGAATTTCTCCCTCTTCATAGGCAATTTGGGCCTGTTTCAAGGCCTCCTGCATCCAATATTCATGGGAAAAAATCTCCGGTTCAACCATTAAAAAATCATATCAAAAATTTCTTTCCTTACCCCTTCGTTGATAATGAGTGCTAAAATAAGGGAAACAATAAGCCCGATCCCTGCCTTGACCAAATCATTCTTGGCTAATCGGTAAGCCCTGACCAAACGGGCCTTCCTTTTCTTTAGTTTTTTGGATTTGGCCAGAGCAATCGACAATTCCCTGCCTCCCAAAAGACCAATAAACACCCAGGTGGTACTCATGGGCATATTGCTGTAAGCCTTAAAATAAAAGAGAATGATGGCATAGACAAGATCCACGATAGTTGCTGCCCTGACATCAGTGACCCGCGTCTTCTCATTGACGATGCCCTGGATTTTATCCCCTTTCATGTAAAACAGCACCCCAAGGCCCAGAAAAACAAATCCTGTGTAGGCCGAAAACTCCCAAACATTGAGTTGTCTGGGAAGGAAAACAGCGATATTGGCAGCATCTTGCATGATCCACACGGCCCACAAACAGCCGGAGGTGACCCACTGCAGGAAATACCAATAATTCTTGGGCTTGCCCTTGAGGTAATTGGTTACAAACTTTTCCAACACATACCAAACAATAATGGCCATGATAAAGGCCAGGAAATACCCGATAAAACTTTTTTGCATGACCCCCAAAATGGTGCCTGCCTTGTAGGTAAATACATTCAGCAAAAGGAAAGTTGTGGACACAGGCATTCTCAACCTGGTCATGACCAACAACACAATAGGAGCGGCAATCTGAAGAAAAACAAAACTTTGGGGGGCCTGGTCCAGACCATCGACCTGCAAACGCTCGTAACTCACGTCCCCATTGTATGTAAACCAACTGTAGGTAACTGTTCCTACAAAAATCAATCCCATAAATAGCCAAAGGAAATACCATTTTCGGTTTTGGTTGGAAGCAATGAAGGTACCTATGGTCTGTATGCTGTCATTGGCAATGGCAGAATAGGCAGCCAACATAAACCCAAACCACATGGCTGCATAGGTATATGGGGTAATGATCCCTGCCACTGAAACCAAAATACAGATGATCAGTAAAAAAGATTTTTCCTTTTTAGTGAAGTCAAAAAGTGAATAAGCTGCTTTTGATAAAGCATCCTGGTTTATGTTTTGATCTTTTAGTTTGGCCATATGTTGGTTTTGGCTATAATTAAGGATGCAAATTAAACAAGAATTTCTAAGGAAGGTGTTACCAAATTGTTAAGTCCATCTCAATAGGTGCAAGAAAAGCATTCCCAAATCATTCGGGAAAATGTCAACACAGGCCAAAAATATAAAGATTTTATTTCTTACCCATTCAAATGGGCATTTTTTAAGCAATTCTACCTGAGCCACTTCTGTAATTTTAATTTTAACATAAGTTTTACCTGAAAAGCGTGTAATTCTCTTTTCTCTATACGTATTTTGCAGCTTCAATTGGCCTCATCAATTTGCATTTTTAAATGACCATTACTCCCAAAGGCAATACTTATAAAAAAAATGTGATCCTCGCGGGCACGGTAGTCCTGGGCTTGCTGTTTTTCATGTTTTCCATTGACTTTTTGACCTATGCCCTGGCAAGGCTTAACAATGATGTGGCCAACACCCTGTTTATGGCTACCTTCAACCCTTTTGTGGGCTTGTTTATTGGCCTGTTAACGACAGCCCTGATCCAGTCGAGTTCTACGGTTTCTGCCATGGTAGTGGTATTGGTGGCTTCCGGCAACCTGAGCCTGGCCCAGGCTGTGCCCTTGATCATGGGGGCAAATATTGGCACTACCCTTACCAGTACCCTGGTGGCTTTCGGTTATATCATGAAAAAAAAATCCTTTCGGAAAGCGCTTTCCGCCGGCGTTCTCCATGATATATTCAATATCATTTCCGTAATTATACTTTTGCCCCTCGAAATCTATTTCGGCGTTTTGGGTAAAATGGCTGCCTGGATCACCCATGGCATTGTCGGAGAAAGCCAGCTTTTGGATGGAGACGTGGCCTATCAGGGGTTTTTCCTCCGGCCTCTAAGCATTTACCTTTCAGAAATATTACATTGGCCACTGCTTTCCCTATTCACGGGAGTATTGATCCTGGCAGGATCCATCCGAATGCTTTCCTCCCTGGCCTATAAGTCACTGATTACACCAAAATTCAAAAAGATCCGAAAACATATTTTCAATTTTCCTTTCCGCTCCTTTGCTTATGGCATGTTTATTACTGCTGCCGTACAGTCCAGTACCATTACCACTTCCCTTATGGTTACAGCTGTAGCAACTGGAAAAGTGGCATTAAGAAGGGTTTTTCCATTTATTATGGGTGCCAATGTGGGCACTACCATTACTGCTGTAATTGCCGCATTTTATAAAACAGAAGCAGCGATCAGCGTGGCCATTGTTCATGTCTTGTTCAATCTGATAGGTACCTTAATATTCCTACCCTTTCCCGGGCTCAGGGAGATACCGGTGAGACTGGCAAAAAATTTTGGGAAAACAACGGCCAATACCCGGATAGTAGGCTTTGCCTATATACTGCTCACTTTTTTTGTCATCCCCTTCTTTTTGATCTATTTTAACCAAACAGAAACTAAACCAGATCCGGTAAATAAATCCCGACAACCTGTAGTAAAAGAAATCACTCAATTTGAGGCTGATCAGACAGGTAAGCTTCCATTATCTGCGGACCACTACTGGTCCCAATCCGGTCCGCTCCGGCTATTATCATTTCGAGTGCCTGCTCCAGGGTCTTGATACCACCACTTGCCTTGATGCCTACCTGGCTGGGAAGGCATTCCCGCATTAGTTTTATGGTGGCAGCCTTTGCCCCATCAGGAGCAAAACCGGTGGATGTCTTGACAAAGTCCACTCCTGCATCCCTGCAAATGTCGCATGCGGTTCGCAACTCGGTCTCATCCAGGTAGGCTGTTTCCACGATTACTTTCAAAAACTTCTCTTCATCGTGGCAGCAGTTGGCCAATTGAGCCAGCTCTATTTTAGTCCAGGTCATTCCGGACTTAAAAGCCGAAAGCGACCAGACCACATCCAACTCATCCGCACCATCCCGAATGGCTTGCTGTGCCTCAAATACCTTGGTCTGGGTCATGCCATATCCAAATGGAAAACCTACAACTGTTACCACCTGGATATCTTCCGTTGCCAATTCCCGCTTGACTTTTTTTACCCAGAAAGGAGGTACGCATACTCCCCTGAACTGGTATTTTCTAGCCATGGCTATCAACAGGCTTATCGTTCGTTCATCAACAGTAGGATGAAGGGCCGTGTGCTCAATATATCGATGTAAATTTTTCATTAATCAGTCAAATTATAGATATTCGTATCTTTATGGAATATTTTATCCTCAGCCTGGGCTGGTTGTTTTTCTACATTAGCCACACTTTCCTGGCAAGTCTCAATATAAAAAGAAAAGTTAAAGCCTGGATGGGAATGGGATACAAATGGTACAGGTTCTGTTATAGCCTGTTTGCCACCATGGTTTTTTTTGCCCTTCTCCTACTTGCTGGATCCATTGAGCCCATTTGGCTATTGGCTTCCTCACCTTTAACAACCTACCTGGGCTTTATGCTGGCCACCTTTGGAACCATCATCGCCGTGAAAAGCATGAAACATAGTAAAACAAGCAGGTTTCTGGGATTAGAACCACATGATGACCTGAAAGAAAAAGAACCGCTGATCACCGTGGGATGGTACCAATACATGCGGCACCCCCTCTATACAGGACTAATCCTCATCTTTTTAGGATACTGGTTCTACTTACCCAATCTGGCCTCTTTGATCCATTTACTGGCACTTTTACTCTACCTGCCTTTTGGAATTTACTTTGAAGAAAAAAAACTTCAGGAACAATATGGTGAAGCCTATACCCACTACAAAAATAAGGTGCCTCCACTTATCCCCCGATTTAAAAAATGAATGAACTTATACTATATTCCGTGCTGCTATTGCTGGTATTGACCCACCTGCTATTGGCCAGTCTGCTGTACAGAAAAATCAATCAGAATACCCGGCTCAGCTTTCACGAAAAAAACGATTGGCGGCTTAAAGCCCTGATATTTCCCGCCTATTATTGGTTTCAATATAAAAAACACAAAGCCCGCCAATTATAGCGGGCTTTGATGAAATGAAAACAGGGCTTCTTTTAAATGGCCCAGGCTTTGTCTCCTTTTTTGTACTCCATACAAGGGTCATACCTACCAGGTGTCTCTATAAAACGCAAGGCCTGGGTAGCGCCTATTTCTGAGGTAAAGTAACCCAGCAATGTCAAATCCTTGATCATCAGAATATATTTTGCCTCTTCGTTGTTTTCGGCACCCGGATCCATGGCAGCCTTGTTGAGCTGGTTCAGAAAGGCTGTCCTCTCTTCTACCGATGCTTCCATAAAGTCCTTTCCTGCTTCTGATTTAAAATTGCTTTTCAGGCTATTGAGCCCATTGATGAAGCTTTTTTGCTGTTCTTCTGTGTAAGTGTCTTTGACCATCATAGCCATAAAGCCCCCTATCCCCGCAGCTTTGGCCCCCGGGGTATCTGTAGTAGGGATGATAGCTTCTCCGATTTCATCCATGTAGGCCAGTTCCTCTTCAGAGAAATCCAATCCTTCTATTTGCTTCTCGGGAGCACATCCGGTAAGGATCACATTGGCTCCTACCATAGTTCCCCCCATCATGAGTACCACACTTTTGAGTGCCTCTCTTCTATTCATTACAGTCATCTTGTTTCTTTTTTTGGGTTTTACAAATTGCCTTTCTTCAATTCTTCCACTGCAAAGTTTGCTGCTCTGGCGGTCATGGCCATGTAAGTCAGGGAAGGATTTTGAGCTGCAGCTGATACCATGGCAGCCCCATCTGTAACGAATACATTTTTCGCATCCCATACCTGATTGTTGCCATTCAAGACAGAGGATTTGGGATCTCTTCCCATCCTTGCTGTACCCATTTCGTGTATGCCTTGTCCGAAGGTATAACCGTTGTCATAGGTGCTTACATTTTTAACGCCTGCTGCTTCCAGCATTTCGGCAGCATCATTCATCATGTCCACACGCATTTTCTTTTCGTTGTCCCTGATTTCTGCATCCATTTCCAGCACATACATGCCCCATTTGTCCTTCTCGGTTTTACTGAGTTTGATGGTATTGTCATGGTAGGGAAGTATTTCGCCAAAGGCAGTCATGCCCAGGGTCCAGGCTCCCGGCTCGGTAAGTTCGGCCTTTAAAGGAGCCCCAAAATCAAGCTCCGCGACGGTTCTGCTCCAGCCCTGTCTGCTGGCTCCTCCCTGGTAACCGAAACCACGGACATAATCCCTGCTTTCATCCCCAACATTTCTGTAGCGGGGTACATAAAAGCCTCCCGGTCTTCTGCCGAAATAATACTTATCTTCATAGCCTTCCACAGTACCGTTGGCTCCCAGACGAAAGTGGTGATCCATCACATTGTGGCCCAATTCGCCGGAGCTGCTGCCCAGCCCTTCTGGCCAGATATCGGTGGCAGATCGCATCAATACAGCCGTAGAGTTAAAGGCTGAAGCGCAAAGAAACACGACTTTGGCATCAAATTCATAAGTTTCATTGGTCTCCCCATCGAGGACTTCTACTCCTGTCGCCTTTTTGCTGTCTTTGTCATACAAAACCCTGGTCACAATGGACCATGGCCGGAGCGTGAGGTTTCCTGTAGCTTCTGCTGCAGGTAGGGTAGAAGACTGTGTGCTAAAGTAGCCTCCAAAGGGGCAACCCAGAGAACATTTGTTCCGATACTGGCAGCCAGGTCTTCCTGGAAGAGGCTGGGTGATGTTGGCCACGCGGGCATTGGTCATCACCCTGGATCCACCAAAGTGGTTCTTCAATCGCTCAGAAACATCCTTTTCTACACAGTTTAAGGGAATAGCTGGCATAAATTCTCCATCAGGCAAAATGTCCAAACCATCCTTGTTTCCGGAAATACCGGCAAATTTTTCTACATAACTGTACCAGGGTGCCAGATCCTTATACCGTATGGGCCAATCTACAGCAATGCCCTGCTTGGCATTGGCTTCAAAATCTATATCGGCCCAGCGGTAAGATTGCCGTCCCCAAAGCAGGGAACGCCCCCCAACCTGGTAGCCCCTAAACCAGGTAAATGGTTTTTTCTCAATATATGGAGAATCATCTTCATGCGCCCACCAGTCCAGATTGAGTTCGTTCAGCACATAATCCCTTCTCAGGTTGGGATGGTTTTCCAACATTTCAATGGTTCTCCTACCCCTGTGAGGAATCTCCCAGGGTGCTTTGGTTGCATTTTTGTAATCCTTAACATGTTCTACATTAGGACCTCTTTCCAAAAGGAGAACCTTCATTCCCTTTTCAGTCAGCTCTTTTGCTGCCCATCCGCCGCTGATTCCGGAACCAACGACAATAGCATCATAACTTTGATTAGCCATATAAATGAATTGTTTATTTTAGGTATTGCAATACTATTGATATTTTTAAAGAATTCGTATGATTTTATCCTTTTACTCTTTTTAATTTCGCTTATTTATAAATACTCTAAATTACACCTTGATATCCTCTAGTCTGTTGATAACTCTCTGGATTGCTGAATGTTTTTCTTGTCCCGCCGCAGCGCATTGGCTTTCTTAAAGTCATTGTCCTTGAAAAAAACCACAAACAAAATGGTGACAAAGAACGCAATCCCAGAAGGGATCAACCAGATATTTTTCCATTGATGAACCCCATCCGAAAAATACATATCGGACACAAATCCCGCTATCCAAAAGCCAATCAGCATGCCTATACCGTAAGTGGCCAGAGTGATCAGGCCCTGCGCTGCACTTTTATATTTGGGTCCTGCCTTGGAATCGGTATAAATCTGACCCGATACAAAGAAGAAATCATAACAGATACCATGCAGGGCAATACCAATGATCAGCAAGTAAGTCCCTTCCCCTGCATCACCAAAAGCAAAAAATACGTAGCGGACCACCCAGGCCAACATGCCCACCACCAAAGTGGTTTTTAAACCAAATTTCCTGAAAAAGAATGGCATCAATAAAAGAAACAAAACCTCCGACACCTGTCCAATAGTCATTTTACCTGTAGGATTGGAAAGACCAACTTCTGACAAAAAGGGATTGGCATTCTGGTAATAAAAGGCCAGTGGAATACAAATCAAAACCGAGGATATAAAGAAAATGGCAAAATCTTTATCCTTTAATAGCTTCAGGGCATCCAAGCCAAGCAGTTCTGATACAGATTGCTTTTCATTATTTTTCGCTGCAGGGGGCGTTGCCGGTAAGGTAAAAGCAAATAACCCCAGAACCAGGGAAGAAATGGAAGACATCAGGAAGGTATTCCGCAAAAGGCCCTCACCAATGGCCGTCGGGCTGTCCCAAACAAAGAAAAAGCTGATCATCAAACCGGAAGCAATCCAACCAATGGTGCCCCAAACCCTGATACTGCTGAATTCCCTGGAAGGGTCTTTCATCTGGCTGAATGAAACGGAATTGGCCAAAGCCAGCGTTGGCATATAAATCAACATGTACAGAAAAACATAGGGGTAGAATGCGGCAAAACTGTCTGAAATAAACATCAGGTACATCAAGACTGCTCCCAGCAAATGCAAAATACCGAGAATTTTTTCTGCATTGAAGTACCTGTCCGCTATCAGGCCGATGACAAAAGGAGCTATGATCGCACCAAATGATTGGGTGGAAAAGGCAGCTGCCAGTTGTGCCCCACTAGCCTCCAGATTATTCCCCAGGAAAGTCCCCAAAGTAACATACCAGGATCCCCAGACAAAAAACTCCAGAAACATCATCAGGGAAAGCTTAAATCGGTTGTTGGTCGTCATGTTTATTCAGGATTATGGTTTTTGCAGGGGGCAATCAGCCTTCAAACTATTGTGGGATTTATTTAAATTTAAGCCAATTTAATGTAAATTTATCATTTCGGAAAGTGAGAGAGGTAATCTCAGTCTGGCATTCGGGTGTTTTTGCTCAAGCTGGTAATCGTTGCATTTCTTTCACCCGAAAATAAATATAGAAGTTTAAACCGAACTAAAAAAACCAGTAAACCAAAGATCAGAATAATGAGCAAAAGAAAACTTAAAATGGGTATGATTGGTGGTGGACCCGGCTCTTTTATAGGGGCAGTCCATAGAATTTCCGCTGCCATGGATGGTATTATTGAACTGGCTGCAGGAGCTTTTAGCAGCAGTCCTGAAAAATCGGCCGAGACAGGCAAGGAACTCTTTTTGCCTGCCGAAAGGGTATATGGGTCCTATGATGAAATGTTTGCCAAAGAAAAGCAATTGCCTGAGGAAGAAAGAATCGATTTTGTCGCTATTGTTACTCCCAATCACGTGCATTTTGATCCTACCAAAAAAGCCCTTGAGAATGGTTTCCATGTGGTGTTGGATAAGCCCATGACTTTTAATTATGAAGAGGCCAAGGCGCTCAATAAAATTATTGAAGATACGGGACTTTTATTTTGTCTGACACATACCTATACTGGTTATCCTATGGTAAAAGAAGCCCGACACCTGATTGCAAGCGGAGTATTGGGAAAAATCAGGAAGGTTTATGTGGAATATCCTCAGGGCTGGCTTTGGACTACTCTGGAAAAGACGGATTACAAGCAGGCGATCTGGAGGACGGACCCCACAAAAAGCGGCATCGCCAATTGCATGGGAGATATTGGTACGCATGCCTTTAACCTGGCTGAATATGTGAGTGGCCTTAAGCTGACAAAACTTTGCGCTGATTTAAATATAGTGGTGGAAGGCAGGACCCTGGATGATGATGGAGCGGTATTGCTGAAATTCGATAATGGGGCTTCAGGAGTTTTGATGGCAACTCAGATTGCTACCGGAGCAGAAAACAATATCAAAATCAGGGTGTTTGGAGATAAGGCCGGTCTGGAATGGGAACAAGACAATGCCAATTCCCTGATCGTAAGGCACCCGGAAGCTCCCGACCAGATTTACCGTACGGGAGGAAACATTCCTTACCTTTCTTCCTGGGCGATGGAAAATATCCGTACCCCTGGCGGACATCCGGAAGGTTACCTGGAGGCCTTTGCCAACTTGTACCGCAATTTTGCCAGAACATTGTATGCCAGGAAGAATGGAGAACAGCCTTTAAAGGAATGGGAAGACTTTCCGGGAGCCGAAGATGGACTCCGGGGCATGGCTTTTGTAGAACATGTGGTAAAGAGTGGGAAATCTAACGAAAAATGGACTAAATTTGAACTTTAAAAAACAAAGACCCTTATGAAAACCATTAAAGGACCAGCCTTATTTTTGGCGCAATTTGCAGATGATGTAGCACCTTTCAATAACCTGAAGGACATTTGTACCTGGGCAGCAAGTATTGGCTACAAAGCCGTACAGATCCCTACCTGGGATGCCCGACTTATTGACCTGCAAAAAGCAGCTGAGGACATGAATTATGTCAAAGAAATCCAGGCTACCGTTAAGGCCGCCGGAGTGGAAATATCTGATTTTTCTACCCACCTCCAGGGTCAATTGGTGGCCGTACATCCAGCCTACAATGAATTGTTTGATGCTTTTGCACCTGCAGAGCTGGCAGGAAATCTCAAGGGAAAGCAGGAATGGGCCGTGCAGCAACTGATGTGGGCAGCCAAAGCTTCCAAAAATTTCGGTATGAACACACATGCCACTTTTAGTGGAGCTCTGATGTGGCATACCGTTTATCCCTGGCCGCAGCGCCCGGCCGGTCTGGTGGACACCGGATTTGAAGAATTGGCCAAAAGATGGCTTCCCATTCTTGATGAATTTGATAAATACGGAGTGGACGTGTGTTATGAGTTGCATCCCGGAGAGGACCTGCACGATGGTGTTACCTTTGAACTGTTTTTAGAAAAAGTAAATCATCATAAAAGGGCCAATATCCTGTATGATCCCAGCCATTTTGTTTTACAATGTCTGGATTATGTTGAATTTATTGACATTTACAAAGACAGGATCAAAATGTTTCATGTCAAGGATGCTGAATTCAACCCTACAGGCCGGCAAGGCGTCTACGGCGGCTATTCCAGCTGGGTGGAAAGGGCCGGAAGGTTCCGTTCTCTTGGAGACGGACAGGTAGATTTCAATGCCATTTTCAGCAAATTGTCTCAGTACGGTTTTGATGGCTGGGCAGTATTGGAATGGGAATGCGCTTTGAAACACCCTGAAAACGGTGCCATAGAAGGAGCCAAATTTATCAGCGATAAAATTATCCGGGTAACGGAGAAAACATTTGACGATTTCGCCTCCACCGGTGCTGATGAAGGACTGAATAAAAAAATATTAGGAATCAATTAATCTATCTATAACAAACAATGAAGTTAAATATCAAGCTAAGCCTGGCCATCCTTGCAAGTGCAATGATGGCTGTATCCTGCGGTGGCTCCGGTGGCGGAAGTTCCGAGTCTGAATCAACATCCAGTACACCTCCACCTGCTCCCGAACCACCAAAAGAGGTGAATCTGGAAGAAAAGTACAAAGATGACCCCATTTTTATCAGAGGTGTGGAATTGATGCAGCAAAATGACTGCCCAAGTTGCCACATGATTGAAAGAAAAATAGTGGGTCCATCTTATGCCGATGTAGCCGCAAAATATGAGAGTACTGAAGAAAATGTAGAACTGCTTGCCGGCAGGGTCATTGCTGGTAATGTGGGTGAGTGGGGAGAAATTCCTATGCCTGCCCATCCGGCTTTGTCTGAAGACGATGCCAAAGACATGGTCAGGTATGTACTCTTGCTAAAAAAATAAATGATGAATAAAACAAATCTATCACTAGCGGTTATGTCCCTGGCAGTTTGGAGCTGTGGTCCATCTAAACAGGAGAATACCGCTAATGAGGAAAATATCGAGGAGATTATTGTGACTGAAGAAGAATGGATCAGCCTTTTTGACGGCAACAGCCTTACAGGCTGGACAGGTTATGGCAAAGATCAACCCGGGGAAGCCTGGGAAGCTGCGGATGGTGTCCTATACTTTAATGCCCAAAAGAAGGAAGATGGCGCTACCGGAGGTGATTTGGTCACCAAAGAAAGTTTTGGTGATTTTCACCTTGAGGTAGAATGGAAAATCTCCGAAAATGGCAATAGTGGCATTATGTTTCATGTACAGGACAATGGTGAATATGGAGCTCCCTATTTCACCGGACCCGAATACCAATTGCTGGACAACGATGGCCACCCTGATGGAAAAATAATCACTCATCGTACCGGTGACCTGTACGACCTGATTGAATCTACCGAGGAAGCTGCCAAACCTGTAGGGGAATGGAACAAATCAGAAATCAAAGTTGAAGACGGTCAACTGCAGTTTTTCCTGAATGGCGTAAAAACAGTGGAAACCACACTTTGGGATGACCAATGGAAAGCCATGGTGGCAGATAGCAAGTTTGCCCAATGGGAAGATTTCGCTACCTTCAAGGAGGGTAAAATCGCCTTGCAGGACCACAATGACGATGTCTGGTTCAGGAATATCCGCATCAAAAGATTGTAATTTTAGATTATTATAAGCATAAAAAAGCCGCTGTAAACAGCGGCTTTTTTTTATATTTTGATAGCCAGAACAGCCTTGAGAATCTAGAGCATTTTTTTTCACATGTTTGAGTTAAAACCTGAGTTTGATTCTAGATGAAGTACATTTTGCCAGTTTACATGCAAAAGCAGATCGCCATCTTCTTCGGATTTCTATAAGTAAGTTCCTCTGCTCCGGCGGGGTCAAGGGGATTTCTTCGAACATCTTCAATTCCTTACAATTTGAATTTTTAGAAAGTTATGTAATAACCGCAAACTGAAAAATTCGGACTGACTCCCCCATGGTACCTTAATAACTCCAATCGACATTACTGAGCGGGAGCCTGTTCAAGGCTTATTTTAGTTTTTACCAGTTGGATAAATATTGGTCCATAAGCGATTTAAAGTTATGGTGCCTATCCAGCAAGTGGACCATTTCAAGGTGTTCCTTGGTAGCCTATCTATCCCTGTAAAAACCAATCCAAAAAACAGCCTGTAGAAATCAATTATTCCACATTGGATAGTTCGTGGCCCTCTGAACTGAAAATGGCATCATCTATCGAATCCTGAAAATTGATCAGGTTGAGTTGAACTGCTGCTTTCCCTTGTTTGCTGTTCAGGTTTACCTGAAGAGGAAGGCCCTTTACCCCAAATTGTTCAAACTGATTCAGCTCGTCCTGGGATTTTCCGGCTCCTACCGTTTGGTAGCTTAAGATTTGCATCATGTTGAGGGGTATGTCTTTGGTGATCCACATCTCGGCTTTGTAATCGCTGCTTTCGGCAAGCACCTTTTCGCAGGAATAGCCTTCTATGGTCCTGGTTTCTCCCGTATAGCCGGGCTGGGCATTTGCTATGATTTTAACCTTGCCGTTGGCATGCTTCATCCCGGGCCAATACTTGTCATTCATCGGCAGCACATAACCCCCTTTTCTGCCTTTCATTTCGAATAGGGCCGTTATGCTGGCAGCTGAAGGATGGAATACCATCCTCATATCGGGCTGACTCCCTTTGGCATGGATGATTATGGCGGTTTTTTCCCGGCCAAAATAAAAAGACATGGTATCTGCCCGGGTAGTTCCATTGGGGAAAGCCTGACTGGCGATAAGGTCAAAACTTCCAACAAAGGGTTCCAGGGCCGGAGTTTGGTTATTGGGGCTTGGGTATTCGGATTTCTTATCGCTTTTGAAAAGGGAAACCTTCTCCGCTGGCACTATTGATAAGGTTGGATCCTGGATAATATCTCTAAATGAAGGAATGAATGTCGAAGCAAGCGAAAAAAGGCAAAGAAGTGCTATATGGTAAAGTCCGCTAGTCATGATTAACAAAGAGGGTGGGCATCAAACCTACAGGCAGTATTTTGAACCCTGAATAATGTTAAATTAAAAATAAGCAGATTGGCTTACAAAAACAAATGGCTAAACCGATGACAAATACATCATTTAAAGAGCCGATTTACAGAAAATTCATAATTGATTGTAAAACCGCAGGAAAAAGGTTTTCTATTAGTGAACTTTTTGCCATCTTTTGGGTGTGTTTAATATAATTACCCGCAAAACCTTATTGGCGTACGCTGAAAAGTATCCAAAAGCCAAATCTGCGCTCTTTGAGTGGTACCATGAAATCTTAAGGTCCGATTTCAGCAATTTTAATGAACTGAAAGCGGCTTATGGAAATGTGAGTTTGGTGGGTGATGACCGGGTTGTTTTCAATATCATGGGAAACCATTTCCGTTTGGTAGTTAGATTTGTTTTTGATTTCAGGGCAGTCCAAATCAAATGGTTTGGACCCCATAAGGAATAAGATAATATTAATGTTAATACAGTAAACTATAAAAAAAGATGATATGGAGCTCCATGTAATTAAATCCGAGCAGCAATACGAGCAGTACCTTGATTGGGTGGATGGGCTATTTGATAAGGGAATAAAACCTGATTCCCCTCAGGGCAAAAAAGTAGAAGTCTGCCTGCTATTGATCAAAGATTATGAGGACAGAAATTTTCCTATCCCTCTTCCTGACCCTATTGAGGCCATTAAATTAAAAATGGAAGAATTGGGCTTAAAGAATAAAGACCTTATTGGCAAAGTGGGGAGCAAAAGTTATGTTTCCATGATTTTAAACGGCAAAAAGCCATTGACCCTGGGCCTGGCCAGAATATTCCATAAAGAATTGAATATTCCTGCCGATATACTACTTTCCTAGGGGATATTATTTTAACGAACCGACCCTGCAGCCTGGCCCAAGCCTAAAAATGTCCTAAGGGACATTTTATTAACGGCTTGTCCTCCTCGCTGGGGTTCCCCGGCTTGGTCTCCTTAGGTCGACCGTCGGGGTAAACTTCTCACCCCATGGAATATCTGAATAAAAAAAAGATTGCATATTGCTACACAATCTTTCCTTCTTTTGTGATCCCGCTGGGGTTCGAACCCAGGACCCTAACATTAAAAGTGTTATGCTCTACCAGCTGAGCTACGGAATCATTAAACTCATTTTGACAGGAAAACCTGTTGATTATTTCCAAAGAAAACTTGGTTTTGCGCCTCGCTTTCCCGTAATTGGACTGCAAATTTAACGGACTAGATTGATAATGCCAAATCTTAGATGGATCTTTATTGCTTTTTTGTTGCCTTTTTCCCTGCTTTCGCTTTATCAGGCTGATTGTCAGGCTCAGGCCTCCATGCCCCTTCAGCGTGCAGACAGTTTGTTCTCGCAAAAGAAATACCAGGAAGCGCTGGAAATCTACGAAAACATCCTCCATGAGGAGGGTACCTATTCTCCGGCCATGCTGCTAAAAATGGGTTTTATAGCTGAAGGAATCGGGGATTTTGGACAGGCTTCCCTCTATTTGTCCAAATACTATGAGCACAATCCCAATCCTGCCGTCATTGAAAAAATCAAATCACTGACCAATCAGACCAGGTTGGAAGGGTATGAGGTGTCTGATCAAGCCAGGTTTTTGAGTATTTTGGTGGACTACAAAACGGAAATTACGGGTGTCTTCGCCCTTTTACTCTTGCTATCGCTGATCCTGATAGTATTGATGCGTGAAAAAAGATCTGTATTTTACATTCCTGCCCTGATTTTTCTTGTTTTGACCTTTATCAGCAATAATTTCATCCAAAAGCCTGAAATGGCCATTATTACAGGCACAACGGTTCTGATCATGGATCAGCCATCTGCTGCCGGTAAACTGGTCAAACGGGTACAGGCAGGCCACCGCATAACCATTGATTCCACTCAGGACATGTGGTACCAAATCGAATGGGGTAACCGCAAAGCCTTTATCAGGAAAACTGATGTATCAAAAATTTAAAGGATCCAAATATTTGAAATGTCCGTTCATCTTGATTTTATGCTTGGAGGATTCAATTTCTTTCAAGATTGGAATGATTTTTTGAAAGTGTTGCATTAAGAAATCCAGGCGCTCTTCTTCATGGTTTATCGACAAGAGTGCATATTCCTCTGTTAATTTTAAGCCCACTTTATGGGCATAGGCAAAGGAATTCAAATCTGCTATCTCCCCCAGATTCAGCGGTTGCTCCATTAGTTCATAAAGACTTTCTAAAGCACTGGCGAAGGCTTCCTTTTTTTCGATGGATGCTTTGGTTTTATCCAAAGGAATAATTTCCACCTTGCCTCCGGCATATAGTTTTCCTTCGAGGGGATTGTTAAAATCAAGAATTTTAAACGTTTTCAGCCCTTTGGTTTTAATATCCATCCTTCCGTCTTTATACCTTTTGGTTACTTCGCGCACCATCATTTCGGTTCCCAGAGGCATCAGTTTGTCTATAAAGGTGCATATGCCAAAGCTTTTGTTATTCACCAGACATTCGCTGATGAGTTGCTTGTACCGAGGCTCAAATATGTGGAGATTGAGCTCTTCTTCAGGAAATGCGACTAATTTGAGGGGAAAAAAGGCCAATTCTTGCGTCATTATCAATCTGGTTTTTTTGCTGCCAATCATGTGATGGTTCCATTCTTAACTCCGGATTTACATGATGGTTTTCGAATAGAACCGATTTGGTCCAGGTTTGTCCGTAAGGACTAAAAAATAATAAATTGACTGACTACTGTTTAATAGAATGATTCTGATGGAGCAAAATCTTTACTATTTCCCAGTTGATCTTTCAAATCACTGTATGTTGGCAACAAGGAAATCGATTGAGGGAACAATTAATTTTCTTCTTCGAGTTCCTCTTCCGCATCTACCATGGAAAGAATTTCCCCTGGAGACATATATAAGGTTCTAATTTTGGTTTTATAGCCCTCAGGCAATTTTTCATGATTCAACACAAAATTTTTGGTGGCAATGATTTTCTCCCCCAGTCCAGAAGCGACCGCATAACTGTCAGCAGCAATCTCAGCTTCACTGACGAAGCTTTTAGAAAGATAGTATTTGACACCAAATCCCAACAGGTTAAAAGCACTTCTTTCCAGGTAGTCCTGTATGTGCCCAAGTTCATGACCAATCCATCCCAATAAAACTTCTTTGGGAAGGCTTTCGATCGGTACAGCCTCATCTTCCAATGCCAGGTAGCGGCTGATCTTTACCCGGTATCCACGTTCTTTTTTACTTGAAAATAGCAGGGAGCCAACTTTCGGTTGTGCCTGCATCACAGAGCCATGTATGTTTTTTTTGAACTGGAAGTCTATTTCTGTTTCAAAAAGATCTGGAAAATAGGATAAAGCTTCCAGCGTAATGTCGCGTATTTCAAGAGGGATGCTCTTATTGGTGGAAAAACGCTCCAAATCGTCATTGGAAGTAGCTAGAGCAGTGGGCTTGGCCACAGGCTCTTTTTTGTTGAATACTTCCATAGAATTGTAAATCAACAAAAAATTTATTGATAAAAACGCATTGAATATTAAATAAGTCATGTTTTGTACTTCTTTTATCCTCTTAAAATACATAATCAAAGGCTCTGATCCAAAAAAGTCACTGATAATATTTTGATATTGCTTAAAGGATGCTGCCTTATGCGTTCGGTCCAGTTCAAAGTACTTGCCTGCCTCAGGCAGTAATGGTTATCGCTGGCAATACACCTATCTGAGTATTTCCGGGACAGTTTTTAAGCCAGCAAGCAACTGGTGCCCCTGTAATTTCCTGAAAAAATACACCCCGCTTAACAGCATCAATACCGCACAAAAACCCATCATCCAAACCAAACCCTGGGAATAAAAATTCAGCCAACTCATGGCTTCCCAATCTCCGAATTGCTTGAATACCAAAATGCCGCAAGATCCCAGATAGCCGAAACTATCCACCAGGTACATTAAAAATCCCACATTTCCGGAATATTTAAAGGCTGCCAATAACCTGTCAAATAGCAGACAGTTAAAGGGAATATAGGCCATGTAGATGCCGGTACCAGTAGCCACCATCCAGTAAAATGGATCCAACCAGCCCGACAACATGGAAAGGGTACTCATTACGGCCAAAATAAATCCTGAGATGATGATCAAATGGTAAAGAAACAAGGCTTTTAAATTGTTTTTGACAAGTACCAGCAAGCCCATCATCAGCAATAGCAGCAAAGTGACCGGCACCTCGGTCTGCGTAAGCAGTTCCGGCGGAATCTCCACTTTCAGGTCCTTCCAGATTTCCACCACAAAATTGTCCCTGATATCCCGAAAAGCGGTTAGGATCATGTAAACCAATACCAACAAAATGATTCCAACCTTGAATTGACTGAAATAGGCTTTCCTTTCATTGCGGTTCATGGATCTTCTTTGGGTTTTCAAGTCAATATCCCCATTGCTGGGTGCTGGAGTATGGTCCAGCAAAAAGACAGTCAAAACCAATAGGGGAACGAAAATAGCTCCTGTTAAAAAGGGCATCCAGAAGGGTCCTATCGACCAAGACTCCAACAGGTATCTTCCAATCGATTTTACAAAACCTGAGGAAAATACAAAACTGATGGCCAAAATGCTTCCCATCATTTCAGTAAATTTTCTGCCTTCCAAATAATGAAATACCAGGCCCCAAATCAGTCCAAGCGGAAAGCCATTGATTAAAAAACAGCCTATATTGAAGGGGGCCGGCAGCAAGGCAAAACCCAATAGCCCCATCCAGGACACGCCTATCAAGCCAAGGATCAACCTGGCCCTGTGACTGGCATTTAGCTCTGAGATCATTTTGATACCATAAAACTTGCTGGCCATATAGCCAATGGTTTGCATCAATATTAACCATACCTTTAGGTCAAGTCCCAACCATTCTTCTCCGGAAAAGGTGGCAGCAGCAAAGGGTTTCCTGAAAGCATACATGCAGCTATAGGTCAAAAAAGCCATTAATGCGGCAAACACACTCATTAAAAAGGGGTGGACAGCGGCCAGCTTCCTTTCCAGCAAAGGGATACGTTGCATGAGACCTAATCCTGTTGTGTAGCCATTTCCCGCTCCACCAGTGGCAGGATCTCGCTGAGGGCATGTACAACATGCGTAGGACCATGTGGCCTCAATTGCTCTTCGGTATATGCGCCGGTCGTCACTGCAATGCTCATCAGGCAGCCGGAATTTAATCCTTCATGGATATCCACTTCAGTATCTCCAATTTTGATCACTTCAAGTGGGTTTCCAATACCAAGGGCGGCCATCATTTTCAAAATCATGTCCGGATGAGGCCGCCCTTTTTTAACTTCATCGCTACATACCGTAATGTCAATCAGAGGATGTCCTTTCCAACCAATTCTGCTCAGGATGGTATCAGCGATATCCCTGCTAAAGCCAGTATCCAGCCCCACTTTGATCCCCATTTGTTGCAAAGACTCAAAAACTTCCAGGGCATCGGCCATAGGGGCTATGTCAGGGCTATGCTTGTAGAATTGTATCATTTCCGCCACAAAACTATCATGAATCTTGTTAATCAGTGCTTCTGTAACCTGTTCACCGGGTGAAATATGGTTTTGAAGCATTTCCCGGATGGCCAGGGGCTTTGGGTAACCCATTTTTTCGTTTGCCTCTTCCAGACTTACTTTTTTGTAGCCATGATTAAAAAAAGCTTTTAGAAAAGCCTGTGCTACATTGCTTTGATCTTTAATCGTGGTTCCGGCCATGTCAAATACGGCCAGCTTGATGGGATTTTTCATAAATAGAAAGAGTGGTAGCGCTATATTTTTGCTTGTCAAAATACCTAAAATATACCGGATATTAAAACGCTTGTTTATCAAGCTTGCGTTAATTTTTAATTAACCGGTATAGGCATTCATGCAGAATATGATTATTTTCAAAAAAAAATATTTTGATGATGGCAAAATCGTCCTCCTGGCCAAAGATTGATGCGGTCTTTTCCTTGTATGAATCTTATGGCCATGCCGATTATATCGGTGAACCGGTATCTCAAATAGAACACATGTGCCAGGCAGCCCAGCTTGCAGAGCAGGAGGGGTATGGTGCTGAAGTGATTCTGGCAGCATTTTTCCATGACCTGGGCCATTTATTTGCCCAGGAAAATGAATTGGAAGAAATGGATGGTTTTGGCGTAATGGACCACGAAAAGCTGGGAGCGGAATATTTGAGGGAACTGGGATTTCCTGAGTTGGTTGCCCTTTTGGTGGAAAGCCATGTAGCTGCCAAACGCTACCTAACCTATAAAAACCCGGAATACTTCAGAAAATTGTCAGATGCCAGCAAGGAAACCCTGAAGTTTCAGGGGGGTGTCATGACGGCAGCCGAAGCCCTGGCTTTTGAGGCAGATAAAAACCATCAGCTGATACTAAAAATGAGGGACTGGGATGAAAAAGCCAAACTTACCGGCATTCCTCTTCCGGATCTGGAAAAATACAGGAAAATGGCTAAAGACCTTCTAGATGGCCCCACCAATTCCTGAAAATGATAGGGTCTGAGAAAAGGTTCTAACCTGCTTAATCTTCTTTGGTCACCAAATCTTTCACACATTTTACCCAGGTGTCCCGGGAGTTTAGACTGGGTACCAGGTCCCATTGTTCGCCCCCCAAGTCCATAAACTGCTCTTTGTATTCCTCTCCAACTTCCACGGTGGTTTCCAAACAATCTGCCACAAAGGCTGGCGAAAAAACCAATACCTTTTTTACACCCTTATCTGCCATATCTTTTATAAGATCCTCCGTGTAAGGCTTGATCCAGGGATCCTTTCCCAACCGGGACTGGAAGCAAGTGACAACTTTTTCGGGAGGGAGGTTCAATTTTTCCGTGATCAGCCGGGTAGTATAAAAACACTGGGCCCGGTAGCAGAACTGGTTCTTTTTTGTGTAGTTGGCACAGCAGTTACCCAACTGGCAATACCCATCTACAGACCCTTTTTTGATCTGCCTTTCAGGCAGACCGTGGTAGGAGAAAAGAAAACGGTCGTATTCACCCTGGGCCATCATTTCCCTGCCCAACTCTGCCCAGGCTTCCAGAAACAGGGGATGTTCCACAAAATTGCTGATAAAGCGAATATTGGGAATGATCTGCCATTCTCTGGCAAGCTCCATGACCCGGTCTATTACTGAGCCATTGGTAGCTGAGGCATATTGGGGAAAAAGAGGCAACACGATAATCTCTTTGACGTTGGCCTTGTTCAGTGCTTTTAATCCATCTGCTATGGATGGTGACTGATAGCGCATGGCCATTTCCACCTGGTATTGGCTACTGTCCAGCATGGGGATCAATTTTTCCTTTAAATCTACGGTATGAAACAAGAGGGGTGATCCCCTTTCCGTCCACAATTTGCGGTATTCTCCCGCCGACTTGGGTGCCCGGAAGGGGGCAATGATCAGGTTGACCAGCATCCAGCGGGGTATAAGGGGAATATCGATCACCCTGCCATCCATTAAAAATTCCCGAAGGTATTTCCGGACATCTGCAGTGGCTGTGCTGTCTGGCGTACCCAAATTGACCAATAAAATGCCTGTTTTGGCTTTATTTTTATTCATGAGTTGTTGCTAACCATTATTTTATTTCACTAAACCGAAATTACAAGCTTATGTTAGAAAATACCAGTAGAAGTTGGCATTTTAGTACAGATCCGCTCCTCCGGATTTTCAATCCTGTGGTCCGGATAAAGGGGATTTGTAATCCCCGTAGAATGGACGTCAGCAGGATTACAAATCCTGCATAATCTGAGGTCCGACATTGCAAATGTCGGACAGCGCGTTCTCGTACTGCTCTGCGGGATTTGTAATCCCGTGGCCAAGATAAAGGGGATTTGTAATCCCCATAACGTGAATTTTCACAATCCAGAACTTTTTTTATGCTTATATTGCTACTGCCAAAGACCAGTAAATAATGAAACTAGACAAAAAAGCTTTTGCCATCCAAAGTTTCGAGGAAGCTGCGGATCATCAAAAACATTATAAAAACCTTTCGGAGGAAGAAAAAAGGGATGTCTTTCTTCACCTGATGCAAGCTGCCTATGGCTTTGTCGGTAGTGACTGGCCTAAGATGGATAAGATGCATTTTGAGGTTAGGAGCCTGATCAAAGATGGAAAACACACACTTTAATTTAGATGATCTTGAAAATTTAAATAGCCATGAAGAATAAAAACTTCAGGCATCACCTGATTTTATTTTTTTTTATGATCCTTGGCGGAAATGTAATGGCGCAGGAGTTTCCAAGCGTCCTTATCGCTTATTACTCCGGTTCGGGCAATACCCAAGCCATGGCGGAGGCAGTGGCGATCGGTGTGGAACAAGTCGAAAAAGTCAACTACACCATCAAACCCGTTGGGGAAGTGAGCGAGGAGGAGGTATTGAATGCCGCCGCCATCATTTTGGGTTCCCCGGTGTACAACGCCAACATGGCCCCTCAGGTGCAAGAATTTATCAATAGCTGGCCATTTGAAAACAGGCCCTTAAAAAATAAAATTGGTGCCGTATTTGTCACGGGTGGCGGTTTTTCCCTGGGGGAAGAATCGGTGATGTTTGGCATGATACGCGCCATGCTTGTCCATGGAATGCTGATCATAGGTGGAGCCGAAACAGAGGCAGCATTTGGTGCATCGGCAATTACCGGGGAGGGTGATTATACGGGAAAAGAGGTGGATACCTTGTTTTTGAAAAAAGCAGAAGGGTTGGGAAAAAGAGTGGCGGAGTTGGTATTGAAAATGGAAATGTAGACCCGAATGGATTCAGCTCCGCAGAATTTGTAATTTCCGCAATGTGTGCGTAAGCAGGATTACAAATCCTGCATTATCTGTCGTCCGACATTGCAAATGTCGGACAGCACGTTCTCGGACTGCTCCGCGGGATTTGTAATCCCTTGGCTCAGATAACAGGAGATTTGTAATCCCCGGCAACTGAATTAGCCCCCCCTTTATGGCAGGTTAACGATCAACTTCATGCGGAAGGATCCTTCTGTAATCTTTAACTCGGTATCGCCACGGCCTGTACTTGGGCTAATGGGACCAAATAGGGTAGCTTCAAATGTACCCTCGATCAGATCATTCCCAATATGGGTCAATGTCAGGCTGCCATTGTCAGGAACGCTTATGGTCGGATAATTTTGCTGCAGCAGGGCTGCATTGTACATGTTTCCCTGTAAATCTGACCGGCTAAAAATCAGACTGGGCAAAAAAGAGCTTTCGTAAGCCCTGACCCCGTCCTGCAGCTGATAGGTCCTTTCTTCAAACACTTCCTCACTCCATAGGGTAATGCTGAAAAAGTCACTGCTCCCGGTACTTCCCTCCCCCAGGGCCTGGATCAGGGAGCTGAAAATACCCCCATTGGCATCATAGCTAAAAACCACAGCATGGTACTCCCTCAACCTATACTCCACCCATTCCCCATTGATCCTAAATTTCATAAAATAGTCAGCCTCAGGTGCTGGATCCTCCGTTTTACTGCAAGAGGTCAAGAGTTGCATGGTGGCCAGAAAGAAGACCAAGCCTATTTTTTTTACAATCCTGTTCATCGTTTTTCAGGAAAAATAGGGAGGATTTTTAATTGAAAAAAGTAAGAATGATTGGCTGTGGGTTTCTATTGATTATTCGTTCGTGATTTATCTATAACTGCTATAAAACCGTTATTCCGACAATTACCTTTTTTAAAAGCAGCAAGCGGAATGATGATAGGTTTTTTTTGGAAAATAGGGGATTTTTTACGCAAAAATGAAAATCACCTGTAACTCCAAACTTTTCCAAAGTTTAGAACTTTGGAAAAGTTAAGCTTGGATTCCCAAATCGATCGCAACCAAAATCCCTCCACCGCGACGGAGGGTACAGCCTGCCCTAACCAGAGTCAGGAGGGGATTTTTTCGGTACCATCTTAAATATCAATTCGTTAATTGTTACTTGTCTTGAAATCTTTAACGATACCAGGCTTTACTGTCAAAGGGAAAATTAACTTTTTTAAAATACAGAAATCGGGATGACGATAGGTTTTTTGCATTATATGGGAATATAAAATTCTCATTGTTTAATAAATAATTATGAGTTAAAGGTTATTTTTAGTATTTTACCATGTTTTTAATGTACTTTTGGCTTGATCCAAAAGTACCAA
>NZ_JAANYN010000012.1:45998-111543 GCF_011290685.1 Cyclobacterium plantarum | reverse complement strand
GTCAATGGCGACACGGAAGTTAGTGATGAACCGGTGATCGGCACCACGGCGACCGCCGGATCCAGCGTAGGCAGCTACCCGGTTACCTTAACCGGCGGTTCAGACGCGAACTACGCCATCACGCTTGTAGCCGGTGAACTGGAAGTAACGCAAGCTGCTTTGACCATCACGGCGGATGATAAGTCTAAAGTGTACGGTGAAGTAAATCCAGCATTGACCTTCACCTATACCGGTCTGGTCAATGGGGATACGGAAGTTAGCGACGAACCGGGTATCAGCACGACTGCCACAGCAGGATCCAATGTGGGTACTTACCCCATTGCCCTGACCGGGGGATCGGATGCCAACTACGATATCACGCTTGTAGCCGGCGAACTGGAAGTAACGCAAGCGGCTTTGACGATCACCGCCGATGATAAATCTAAAGTGTATGGCGAAGCGAATCCAGCATTGACCTTCACCTATACCGGTCTGGTCAATGGCGACACGGAAGTTAGTGATGAACCGGTGATCGGCACCACGGCGACCGCCGGATCCAGCGTAGGCAGCTATCCGGTCACCTTAACCGGTGGTTCGGATGATAACTATGCGATTACGCTTGAAGCTGGCGAACTGGAAGTAACGCAAGCTGCTTTGACCATCACGGCGGATGATAAGTCCAAAGTGTTTGGCGAAGCGAATCCAGCATTGACCTTCACCTATACCGGTCTGGTCAATGGGGATACGGAAGTGAGTGAGGAGCCGGGTATTAGCACCACGGCCACCGCCAGCTCCAACGCAGGCAGCTATCCGGTTACCTTAACCGGTGGTTCGGACGATAACTA
Organism: Cyclobacterium plantarum; assembly: GCF_011290685.1. GTDB lineage: Bacteria > Bacteroidota > Bacteroidia > Cytophagales > Cyclobacteriaceae > Cyclobacterium > Cyclobacterium plantarum. The sequence continues at coordinate 110,719 of NZ_JAANYN010000012.1, read as the reverse complement.
TGCCATCACACTGGTAGCCGGTGAATTGGAAGTAACGCAAGCGGCGCTGACCATCACGGCAGACAACAAGTCCAAAGTGTACGGCGAAGCGAATCCAGCATTGACCTACACCTATACCGGTCTGGTCAATGGGGACACGGAAGTCAGCGAGGAACCTGCCATCAGCACCACGGCCACAGCAGGATCCAATGTGGGTACGTACTCCATTGCCCTGACCGGTGGTTCGGACGATAACTATGCGATCACACTGGTAGCCGGTGAATTGGAAGTAACGAAAGCCGCCTTGACCATCACCGCAGACGACAAGTCCAAAGTGTATGGCGAAGCGAATCCAACGCTGACCTTTACTTATACTGGTCTAGTCAATGGGGATACGGAAGTCAGCGACGAGCCAGCCATCAGCACAACAGCAATAGCGGGATCCAATGTGGGTACTTATCCCATTGCCCTGACCGGGGGATCGGATGCCAACTACGATATCACGCTTGTAGCAGGTGAATTGGAAGTAACGCAAGCTGCCCTGACCATCACGGCGGATGATAAGTCCAAAGTATATGGCGAAGCCAATCCAGCCCTGACCTTTAGCTACAGCGGTCTGGTCAATGGAGACACCGAAGTGAGCACAGAACCGGGTATCAACACCACGGCGACGGCAAGCTCTAGTGTAGGCACCTATCCAGTTACCTTAACCGGTGGTTCGGATGATAACTACGCGATCACGCTTGTAGCGGGCGAACTGGAAGTAACGCAAGCCGCTCTGACCATCATGGCGGATGATAAGTCGAAAGTGTATGGAGAAGAAAATCCAACCCTGACTTTCACCTATACTGGTCTGGTCAACGGAGATACTGAAGTAAGCGATGAGCCAGGCATAGCCACTACGGCAACAGCAAGCTCCATTGTAGGAAGCTATCCGGTTACCTTAACTGGTGGTTCCGACGCAAACTATGCGATCACGCTTTTAGCAGGCGAACTGGAAGTAACGCAAGCCGCTCTGACCATCACAGCAGACGATAAGTCTAAAGTATACGGTGAAGTAAATCCGACATTGACCTTCACCTATACCGGTCTGGTCAATGGCGACACGGAAGTCAGCGATGAACCGGTGATCGGCACCACGGCGACCGCCGGATCCAGCGTAGGCAGCTATCCGGTTACCTTAACCGGTGGTTCGGATGCGAACTACGACATCAGCCTGGTAGACGGCGAACTGGAAGTAACGCAAGCCGCTTTGACCATCACGGCGGATGATAAGTCTAAAGTGTACGGTGAAGTAAATCCAGCCTTGACCTTTACCTATTCCGGTCTGGTCAATGGAGACACGGAAGTCAGCGATGAACCTGGTATCAATTCCACTGCGACGGCAAGCGCCAACGTAGGTACTTACCCCATTGCCCTGACCGGCGGTGCGGATGCGAACTACGAAATCACGCTGGTAGCGGGCGAACTGGAAGTGACGCAAGCTGCTCTGACCATCACGGCAGACAACAAGTCCAAAGTGTACGGCGAAGCGAATCCAACATTGACCTTTACCTATACCGGTTTGGTTAACGGCGACACTGAAGTAAGCGATGAGCCAGGTATCTCTACCACGGCCACAGCAGGATCCAATGTGGGTACGTACTCCATTGCCCTGACCGGTGGTTCGGACGATAACTATGCCATCACACTGGTAGCCGGCGAACTGGAAGTAACGCAAGCCGCGCTGACCATCAGGGCAGACAACAAGTCCAAAGTGTACGGCGAAGCGAATCCAACATTGACCTTTACTTATACCGGTTTGGTTAACGGCGACACTGAAGTAAGCGATGAGCCAGGTATCTCTACCACGGCAACAGCAAGTTCAGATGTAGGCAGCTACCCGGTTACCTTAACCGGCGGTTCAGACGCGAACTACGCCATCACGCTTGTAGCCGGTGAACTGGAAGTAACGCAAGCTGCTTTGACCATCACGGCGGATGATAAGTCCAAAGTATATGGCGAAGCGAATCCAGCATTGACCTTCACCTATACCGGTCTGGTCAATGGCGACACGGAAGTTAGCGATGAACCGGTGATCGGCACCACGGCAACGGAAAGCTCCAACGTAGGTACTTATCCGGTCGCCTTAACCGGTGGTTCGGACGATAACTATGCCATAACACTGGTAGCCGGTGAATTGGAAGTAACGCAAGCGGCGCTGACCATCACGGCAGACGATAAGTCCAAGGTGTATGGAGAAGTGAATCCAGCATTGACCTTCACCTATACCGGTCTGGTCAATGGAGATACGGAAGTTAGCGACGAACCGGGTATTAGCACCACGGCCACAGCGAGTTCAAATGTAGGCAGCTACCCGGTTACCTTAACTGGCGGCTCGGATGCCAATTACGCGATCACGCTTGTAGCGGGCGAACTGGAAGTAACGCAAGCTGCTCTGACCCTCACAGCAGATGATAAGTCCAAAGTATATGGCGAAGCGAATCCAGCATTGACCTTCACCTATACCGGCTTGGTTAACGGCGACACTGAAGTAAGCGATGAGCCAGGTATCTCTACCACGGCCACAGCAAGTTCAAATGTAGGCAGCTACCCGGTTACCTTAACCGGTGGTTCGGACGATAACTATGCCATCACACTGGTAGCCGGTGAATTGGAAGTAACGCAAGCGGCGCTGACCATCACGGCAGACAACAAGTCCAAAGTGTTTGGCGAAGCGAATCCAGCATTGACCTACACCTATACCGGTCTGGTCAATGGGGATACGGAAGTAGGCGATGAACCAGCCATCAGCACCACGGCCACAGCAGGATCCAATGTGGGTACTTACCCCATTGCCCTGACCGGAGGCTCGGACGACAATTACGCGATCACGCTTGTAGCGGGCGAACTGGAAGTAACGAAAGCTGCTTTGACCATCACGGCAGACGACAAGTCTAAAGTGTACGGAGAAGCGAATCCGGTCCTAACCTTTAGCTACACAGGTCTGGTCAATGGAGATACGGAAGTTAGCGACGAACCGGGTATTAGCACCACGGCCACAGCGAGTTCAAATGTAGGCAGCTACCCAGTTACCTTAACCGGAGGCTCGGATGCGAACTATGCGATCACGCTGGTCGCTGGCGAACTGGAAGTAACGCAAGCCGCTTTGACCATCACGGCGGATGATAAGTCTAAAGTGTACGGTGAAGTAAATCCAGCCTTGACCTTTACCTATTCCGGTCTGGTCAATGGAGACACGGAAGTCAGCGATGAACCTGGTATCAATTCCACTGCGACGGCAAGCGCCAACGTAGGTACGTACTCCATTGCCCTGACCGGTGGTTCGGACGATAACTATGCGATCACACTGGTAGCCGGTGAATTGGAAGTAACGCAAGCCGCCCTGACCATCACCGCAGACGACAAGTCCAAAGTGTATGGCGAAGCGAATCCAACACTGACCTTTACTTATACCGGTCTGGTCAATGGAGATACGGAAGTCAGCGATAAACCAGCCATCAGCACCACGGCCACAGCAGGATCCAATGTGGGTACTTATCCCATTGCCCTGACCGGGGGATCGGATGCCAACTACGATATCACGCTTGTAGCAGGTGAATTGGAAGTAACGCAAGCTGCCCTGACCATCACGGCGGATGATAAGTCCAAAGTATATGGCGAGGAGAATCCAGCATTGACCTTCACTTATACCGGTTTGGTTAACGGCGACACTGAAGTAAGCGATGAGCCAGGTATCTCTACCAGGGCAACAGCAGGATCCAATGTGGGTACTTATCCCATTGCCCTGACGGGAGGCTCGGACGACAATTACGCGATCACGCTTGTAGCCGGCGAACTGGAAGTAACGAAAGCTGCTTTGACCATCACGGCAGACGACAAGTCAAAAGTGTACGGAGAAGCGAATCCGGCCCTAACCTTTAGCTACACAGGTCTGGTCAATGGCGATACCGAAGTAAGCGAGGAGCCAGTCATCAGCACCACAGCGACTGAAAGCTCCAACGTAGGCAGCTACCCGGTCACTTTAACGGGTGGATCGGATGTCAACTATGACATCAGCCTGGTAGCAGGCGAACTGGAAATCACGCAAGCAGCTTTGACCATCACGGCAGATAACAAGTCTAAAGTGTATGGCGACGAAAACCCAGCCTTGACCTTCACCTATATTGGTCTGGTCAATGGGGATACGGAAGTGAGTGACGAACCCGCCATCAGCACCACGGCTACAGCAGGATCCAATGTGGGTACGTACTCCATTGCCCTGACCGGTGGTTCGGACGATAACTATGCGATCACACTGGTAGCCGGTGAATTGGAAGTAACGCAAGCGGCGCTAACCATCACAGCAGACGACAAGTCCAAAGTTTACGGCATGGAGAATCCGGTACTTACCTACCAATTCGAAGGCCTGCTCAATGGAGATACTGAGGTAAGTGTTTTACCTGAAATTGTTACCGCTGCCACCTTGGAATCTGGTGTTGGGGTATACCCGATCAGCTTATCAGGGGCAGAGGATCACAATTACCAGATAAAAATGGTGGCCGGAACACTGGAAGTGATGCCCAAGACGCTGGAAGTGAAAGCAAACGGTGGTTTATTCAAAACCTTTGGGGATAGCGATCCTGAATTCACCTACCTGGCAAGCGGCTTTGAAGGAACCGATGACTATGAAGTGATCGGTGGCCAGTTGGAAAGGGAACCGGGAGAAGCACCCGGAACCTATGCCATCAACCAGGGCAGTCTGGATGCAGGGAAAAACTATCAGGTTCAGTTTAGCGGAAACCAATTCGAGATCATTGAAATTGTGGTAGTCGATGTACTGGAGATGGCACCTGTCCAAATGGGTTGGGGTGAAGCCATTCCGGAGCTGCCGGCCACGGTTCTGGTGATTACGGACCGGGATGAAATCATCAACTTGTCGGTAACCTGGGATAGTTCAGTAGTGGACGTTTTGGCCAGTGGGCAATATACCCTCACAGGTAGCCTGGAATTGGGTAGCGTTCACGAGAATCCGGAAAACCAGCAGGCGGAATTGACCCTGGTGGTAGAACCAAAACAAGCACCCTCCAACCTTGTAATTACAAACAATGAGTTTGAAGGCGAAGAAGAAATGGTGCAGATAGGCGAATTGGAGGTAATCGATGCGGTGGATGACATGCATCACCTTGAATTGCCCGCGGGATTGTATGACAACGGTTACTTTGAAATCCTATCAGGCCAGCTTTACTGGAACAGCCCGGAAAGGGCAGAAGGAAAAACCATGTTCCAGGTTTTGGTCCGGGTGACAGACAGGGATGGCAACGTGATGGACCGCTTGCTGGAGATCAACAGGATACGAAAATCGGTAAGCGAAATCGAGGTATACAACAGTTTCACCCCTAACGGTGACGGCATCAACGATGGTTGGGGCGTTCCCGACTTGCGACACTATTCCGGGGTGAGCATCCAGGTTTTTGAAAGAAGCGGCAAAAGGGTGTTTTATACCCAGGATCCCGATCATCGCTGGGACGGTACCTTTGAAGGGGTGGATTTACCAATAGGGACCTATTATTGGACCGTCCAGGTAAAAGAAACCGGGGAAACCAGAAAGGGCATGTTGAATATTTTGAAAAAATAAAAATTAATGCCGGCCTGCATGGCAGGCCGGCCATTTTTAACCAGAAAAGACCAAGGAAATGAAAAAATTTTACTTATCCATAGCGATCCTATTTTTAGCTGCGATCACGGCAGAGGGACAGTCCCGAAAATATACCTCTCAGTTTAGCCACTTGCAAAGTTATTACAACCCGGGACTGACTGGTTATGAGGGATCCACCTTAAGGGGATTGGTCCGCAACCAGTGGGCTGGCTGGGAGGGTGCGCCCAAAACCTACTTTTTTTCCGCAGAGTTGGACTTTGCCGAATTGGGTGGCAATGCCAATGCTGCTCTTTTGGGAAAAAATGCAGTGGCGGTAAACCTGTTTTCAGACCAGTATGGACCTTTTTTGGAAAATGAATTGATCGTCAGCTATGCCTCAAGGATCCGATTGAACCAATCTACCAACCTTCGCCTGGGAGCTGGCGTAAATTACAACCATATCCGTCTGGATGGCAACCGCCTTACCGCAGAGCAGGGGAATGATCCTATGATGATGCAGTATGCCAATGGCTTTGCCAGGATGGAAGTATTGGATTTTAACCTTGGTCTGGCATTGACCCATGAAAAATACTATGTCTCTTATGCCGTCCATAATGTAAACGGTGGAGCCTTGAGCTCGGGGGATATCTTTATGGACCGCAAGCCCCCGGTCAATATTTTTCAGGCCGGTTACCGAAGCAAGGTAGGGGATCAAATAATGCTGGCCTCCAACCTGATGTACCGCTTTCAGGAAGACCTGCCTGATAATGTAGAATTTAATGTCAAATTGTTGTTGATGGACAAACTTTGGATTGGCGGCGGCCATAGGGTGAACTATGCCAACAGCTACCAATTGGGGGTGCTGTTTGAAGGGTTCAGACTAGGTTATGTTTATGAAACCCCTATGGTCAAATCCTATTTATTGCCCAACGCTACCCACGAATTGATGTTGGTGTACCATTTATTTGGCAGTCCGGAAAAGAAGGAAAATGGTTTGAGCATTTGGTAAGCAATTTGATTTAAATAAAATCCCTTGATCATTACCACCAAAATGGTGTTTTTGATCAAAATCATACTCTTTAGGTACAATCACAACCATTCGGTGGACTTGAGTCTCGGGAAATGGTTGTGATTATTTTTTATTTCCTGTAGCTTTCAGCCATTAAGTCCTTTAAAATCAGGTATAAAACGATGTTTTTGAAAGATGTCCAGGCATTTTTAATTCAATTTGGCACCTGATTTGTTTCAAATAATTCTCCTACATTATTTTTGACAGATAGGAAGGATATTTGTAATTATTTCAATCAAATTTATCAGTTTATTCAATCTTATGATAAAGCAACATGCCTTATTTATATACAATCCTTTTTCAGGAGATATGCCTGACAAAGATGACATCATTGCGTCTATTTGTGATCATTTGGGCAATTATGAATTATGGAAGACTACGGGAGAAAAGGATGGTGAAAAAATCAAGAAATTGGTAAAGGATGGGGATTACGATCTGATTTTGGTAGGCGGAGGCGATGGCACAATCAAAATGGTAGCGGAGGCCCTGGAGGGAAAAAAAATCAAGTTGCTACCTATTCCATTTGGATCGGCCAATGGCCTGGCCACTTGCCTGGGTTTGAAAACCTGGGAGGATAGTTTAGAAAGCCTAGATAAAGGCAGTACTATAGATATGGATTTGATGGACGTGAATGGTCAGGTAAGTCTTCATTTATCTGATTTTGGCTTAAATGCCGGAATGATCAAAAAATTTGAGGATGGGGATGAGAGAGGCATGGTGGCCTATTTTAAAAATTCTCTTTCAAGTTTAAGAGATATCAAGCCTTACCCCTTTAAAATTATCCTCCGAGGAAAGGAAGAAAATGTAGAGGCCAAAATGCTGATTGTGGCCAATGGTTCAAAATACGGGACGGGAGCTACCATCAATCCAGGATCAAAGATGGATGATGGGATATTCGAAATTATTGCTTTGAATCCAAATGGTCTCCAGGAATGGCTTGAATTGACTTACGGGGTCATGAGGGAAGATTTATCCGGATTGGATTTCGTTCGCAGATGGTCTGCTGATCGGGTTAGCATTGAAAATAGCGCTGAGGCACCTTTTCATGTAGATGGAGAAATTGTTGAAGTTAAGAATAAGGTTTCATTTCAACTCAGAGACCACAAAATTAAGATGTATTGGCATCCCGAGAATCATGGGTTATAATAGGAGAGGTTAAATGGTAATCGGTTTCTGAAACAATTCTGGGTGTAAAAGTGATTTATAGGTCATAGTAACTTTTGCAAATCTTGATTTAAATAGTAGTTTTGGAAGGTATATTCCCAAAAATGACCTGAAATGAAAAAGTTAAGACCTAGGCAGGAAGTATGTGTTTCAGATTTAAAAAGTGGAAATGAAAAGGCTTTTTCCATCCTTTTCGATCAATATGGAAAAAAGTTGTATCACTATTCCCGTAAGTTTGGTCTTCCCCATGAGGATGCAGAGGGAATAGTCCAGGAAGTTTTTTTAAAGGTTTGGCAAAGGAGGAAGGATCTAAATGAAGACTTGTCCACGAATGCTTATATCTACAAAATAGCCAAATCTTTCATCATCAAAAGGAAGAAAAAATTGCTGCTGGAAAAGGTTTACTTTCAATTGGAAAAGCATAACGATTTCGAAGCAATAGATACCGAAGGAGAATACAGGTTCATAATCGGGGATCTGATGAAATGGGTGTATAAATTTGCCAGCATGCTGCCAAAAAATCAACGGGAGGTTTTCGAGCTTAAAAACAAGAAGCACCTGACCATTGATGAAATAGCACTTAAATTAAAAGTACCTAAAAGAAGGGTGGAGAACCAAATATACCTGGCCAACAAAACCATTAAATCAAAAATCAATACAGAAAAAGTACTGTTGTGGCTGGGAACAGGTCTTTTTGACTTGTTATAAAAGGCTAGCTTTTATTCTCAAATTTATAACATTTGAGTCATTTTTTTAAAAAAATCATATTTTTCACTTTACTTACAAGCATTTCATCAGGCTGAAGGCTATTATATAATGAAAGACCATCTTTTATTATATGATCAAAGGATTACTAAAAAAATTACTGTTATCAAAGTTAAGTAAGACTGAAGGCAAGCTGCTATCAAACTGGCTGAAAGGACCTGAGTCGGATCGTTTCTTTTCGGAAGAATTTGACGAAATGGTTGAAAAGGATTTTTCCATTGATAAGTATCCTGAATGGCAGGCTGAAAATCTCAAAACAAAAATATTAGGTGAAATCAGGGCATTTGAATCTGAGAAAAGTTCAGCAAGAGACAATTCAGGGAAGACCGGAATTTCAGGTTCTTCTTTTTTCAGGTATGCAGTGGCCGCCTCAGTCAGTTTACTGCTGGGTATTTTTATTTATTCTCTTTACCAAAATGAGCCTACAGCATCCATCAGCGACAAGCAAATCATTTCATGGCTGGAAAAGGCCAATCCTGCAGGAAAAAAGACAATAATCCACCTCAGTGATGGTTCAAAAGTTTACCTGAACGCAGAAAGCAAAATCCGTTATCCTGAAAATTTTAAATCAGACAGAAGGATATTCCTGGATGGGGAAGCATTTTTTGAAGTAGCGGAAGATAGCTTACATCCCTTTGCTGTGGTAGCAGGGGATTTGACAACGACAGCCTTAGGAACTTCTTTCAATATCAAGTCATTCCCTGAAGAAAGCCAGGTATCCCTGGTACTGGTAACGGGCAAAGTAAAAGCGGAGGTTTCAAATACCGAAGCACCAGCCTTTTTGAAACCCGGACAGGGCATTTCCTTGAGCAAGGGTTCTGGGCAATTACTGGAAACCTTTGAAGCAAACCTGGAGCAGACTCTTTTCTGGAAAGAGGGTATCCTTCATTTTGAGCAGGTTTCTTTTATGGATCTGATTACCCAATTGGAAAGATGGTACGGTGTTGAAATCACCGTTTCGGGCGATTATCCTAAAAACGGTGGGTTTTCGGGTACATTTAAGAAAAATGAGAACCTCATAAATGTATTGCAAACCATACAGTTTTCGGAGGAATTTTCCTTTCAATCAGGGGATAAAAAAGTGTTGATTCAATTTTAACCAAATTGCCTATGAAAAAAAGGCCGGGAAAGGTACTTGCCATACTTCCCCGGGCCAAAGATTAAACTTCAAACCAGCAGCAAGCATGAATCTCACCTCAGTTGCTCCTGGCCATTTATGAATTAATGTTCAATCTAACGTTCTAAATTATGAAAAATTTACTACGCATAATAATTATGTCCGTCAAATTTGTTCTGTATGGTTATGCTTTTCTCCTTTTTACCATGGTATCCGTATTGGCGGGCACTGCCAGTGGACAAGTCAAAAGTATTGACGAAATCAGTATACCTATCCAGGAAGGAGAGCTTAGCATTCAGGAAATTTTCAAAACCATTGAGGACAAAAGTGAACTCCGGTTTTTTTACTACGACCGCAAGGTAGATATAAAACAAAGGGTAGAATTGACCTCAGGTTCTGCAATTGTCTCCGATATCCTCCAGGAGGTAGCGGGGAAAACCAATCTCCATTTCAAACAAATCAACAATACCATAGCAGTAAACCGAAGGCCCAAAACGAAAAATACCAATTCTTCTGAATTTGACGATTTCAAAACTGTTTCAGGTATTGTTAGAGACGACAGTGGAGATCCTCTTCCCGGTGTAACTGTTTTTGTAGAGGGTGCCAGCTCGGGCACCGTCACCGATTTGGATGGACGATTTTCATTAGAAACGCCAGATACCGGTTATTTGATATTTTCTTTTATTGGATTTCAAAGAGAGCGGGTGAATCTGGAAGGTGGAAATGATTTTGACATCACCCTAAAACCAGATGATGATTACCTGCAGGAAGTGGTGGTGACCGGCTATGGTAGCCAGATAAAAAGAGAGGTAACTGGTAATATCGCCTCTGTCAAAGGAGAGGATTTGGCCAAAGTTCAGGTGCCTTCATTTGATGCGGCCCTGCAGGGCCGTGCAGCTGGGGTTCAGGTAAACCAGGGATCTGGTGTGCCAGGTGCCCCATCCCGTATTCTTATCAGAGGTACCTCTTCTATTTCTGCTGGTTCAGAGCCATTGATTGTGGTAGATGGTTTTCCCCTGACGCAGGAGCTGACCGGGCAGGGTGGCATCAATTCTTTTATGTCCATTAACCCTGCGGATATTCAGGATATCCAGATTCTTAAAGATGCGGCAGCTACAGCCATCTATGGTTCCCGAGGCGCCAATGGCGTGATCCTGGTGACCACCAAATCCGGAAAAGAGGGGCAGAGCAGTGTGAATTTCAATTACAGCTATGGTGTGCAGGAACCTGCCAATATGGTTGAGTTGGCCAGTGGATCACAGTGGCTGCGCATGGTGGACCAGGCATTTGCCAATGATGGTTTTGACCGAGTCTGGGATCCTGTGGTAGATGGTGGCCTGGTAAGTTCCTTTGTGGATAGTCCAAATCAATACCTGACCAGGGAAATGGTCGAAAATGTAGCTGCTAATGGAGGAACCGATTGGTTATCTCCACTGTGGAGGCAAGGGTCAATAGAGGATGTGAATGTTTCTGCTACCCGGGGAACGGAGAAATCTTCCTATTTTCTATCGTTCAGGTATCAGGATCACAAGGGGTTGATGAATGCACAGCGCCTGAGAACTTATGGTGTCCGGGCAAACCTTGATTTCAACATACTGGACAACTTGAAAACAGGCATTAAAAACAATTTCAATTATTTTGAAAATGAACAGGGACAATTGGGAGGTTCCAGCGAAGCAAACCCCAATGGGGGAAGACCGGACAGGGGGAATAGAGGGGGATATGGAGCCGCCATCAGTGGCGCAGTGCCCGTTTTGCCGGTGTTTATGGATGACGGATCCTATTTTGACCCTTTTGGCGGAAGAAATCCCATTGTGGCTAATTTGCCTTCAAACTTTTTGGATAAGGCCGAAAACTACAGGAATATCACCAATCTATTTGTGGATTACCGGCCTTTGGAAGGGTTGAGCATCCGGGCAGAAGGAGGCATAGATACCTGGTATACCAAGTCTACTTATCATGTAAGCGATGCCATCAGGATATCCAGATATGGAGAGGTAGGCAACACCCTTCGAAACAATATCAATATCAATGCTTATGCCACCTACAATAAAAAGGTGGATGCACATGCCTTCAATTTAGTGCTTGGAGCTGAACGACAAAGGAGAAATTTCTTCAGGACAGATGCCAGAGCTGAAAACCTGGTTTCTTCGGATTTCAATATAGGTGAAACAGGTGGAAATAACGTGATATCTCTGGTAACAGGGACTTTTCCTGAATTCCGGATCCAGAGCTATTTTGCCCGGCTAAATTATAACTTCAACGAGAAATACTATGCCATGGCCAGTTTCCGCCGGGATGGCGCCTCGGTTTTTGGCAGGGACAACCGTTACGGGCAATTCCCGGCATTATCTGCAGGCTGGATCATTTCAGAAGAGGATTTCGCCAGCAATCTGGGGCCTGTGGGTTTCCTGAAATTAAGGGCAAGTTTTGGCAGGACAGGAAATGCGGACATACCCAATGTATTGGAAAACAGGTATGTTACCTGGCCGGCTTATTCCTTTGGTTCAGGGATTATTCAGAGTGTTATTGGGGTGCCGGATATCCAATGGGAGGAAATCAATACCTATGATTTTTCTCTGGATTTTGAGGCCTATGATGCCCGTTTAAGTGGTTCCTTTGGATTTTATCAGCAGGATGTAAAGAACATGTTGTTGCTAAACCCCATACCCGCTTCGCAAGGAATTCTTTTGGGTAATTCCGCCATCTGGACCAATATTGGTGACCTGAGAAACAGAGGGGCCGAATTTTCGCTGAATACGGTCAATATTGATTCCCCGGGAGGGTTTAGTTGGCGTACCGCATTCAACCTTACCCTGGTGAAGGACAAGGTGATGAGCCTGGTGCCCAGGCTGGACCAAAACAATCTGGGAATAGTGCAGGGAGCCACCATTACCCGTACCGGCAACCGGCTGGGTACCTATTTTATGGCAGAACATGCATTTATTGACCCCGATACAGGCTATGAATACATTTACGAAATCGATCAGGACCTGTTCAATGAAACCGGAATCATAGAAAAAACAGGAGAAACCATTCTGGCCACTCCTGCTGCAGCCCAGCAAAACCGGGTGGAATTGGAAGGAAAAAGTGGCCTGCCTACCTATTTTGGAGGCTTGCAGAATACATTTTCCTACAAAGGATTGGATCTGACCGTATTCTTTTCCTTTCAGGGAGGAAACTATCTGTATGATGACAACCGGGTGGAAGTGGCTGGCGGTTCAAATTTCAGGGCTGACCTGAAAGACAGGATATGGACCCCGGATAATCCGGATGGGACATTGCCCCGGCAAAGTTACCTGAAGCGAACCAGGGAAAATGAACCTATAGCCAGACCCGGATCCACCTCCCTTTATCTGCAGGATGGTTCATTTATCCGGCTCAGGAATGTGCAGCTGAGTTATACCTTGCCTGCATCCCTGCTTTCCAGGGCCAGGATCAAAGGGGGCAGGGTGTATGTCAATGCCACCAATTTATTGACCTTCACCGACTATGATGGATTTGACCCGGAAGTGGCCAACTTTGATGCTGACAGGCAGAACAGAAACCTGCGGCAGGGATTTATCGGTGGCAACCCTTTTCCTCAATTAAGGACCATCACAGGTGGAGTTTCATTTACTTTTTAAACCTAAAATAAGAAGAACATGAAATCGATAAAATTCAACAGTTATACATTTAAGACAGTCTTATTATTGTTCATGACCTTATTTTGGTCTTGCGACGATCAATGGCTGGAAGAGGTAGGAACCGTGTCCAATGGATTTTCTGATCCCAGAAATACCCAGGATTTGGAGCAGTTGGTCAATGGAGCCTTATGGGTAGCCGGAGGATCAGGTGGTTTCCGTGGTATTCATGGTAACCAGGCCATTTATTCCGCTACCATTTCGGACGTAGGAAAACTAATGGATGAGCTGGGTGTTGTAGGTCAAGATGCCATAGACTGGTATGGCAGGGATTTTTCCAACAATACCCATTCCCAGCCCACCCGTAACTGGGAAGCAGGGTATGCTGTCTTGCTCGCAGCCAATGCCGTCATTGATTGGGTAGACCGAAACGGACCTTTTAATGACCAGCAGAGTCATTGGACACCCAGGATACTGGGCGAAGCTCATTGGCTCAGGGCATGGGTGAATTTCAATCTGGTGAAGATTTTTGCCCCTCCCTACGGCGCAGACAATGATGCGCCTGCCATTATCATTAAAAACCGTTTGCCCAATTCTGCCTTTGACAACCCTGCGCCGTCTACCGTTCAGGAGGTATATGATCAGATTTTGGCAGATCTGGACCAGGCCATAGCCTTGCTGCCCGAGGAATACGACCCGGACAGGGATCCGCCTGCTTTTGTGGATCGCCAAAACAAAATGGCGGCTCATTTCCTGGCGATGCGTGTGAATTTTCAAATGAGAAACTGGGAACAAGCAGAAGAGCATGCCGATGTGATCCTCAATTCCGGGAGATATCCTTTGAATGAAGATCCTATTGAAGCCTGGAATAAGGATCAGTTTGGGGTTAAAGGAAGCGAAGTGGTCTTTCAGTATGTCACCTCTGGCTCACAAACCAACTGGAAGCCTCCGGTAATATCCAGGTGGCTGGGTTATTCAGATCCCAATGGAAGGTGGAACCTGACAGACCGCTTTAACAACAACCAAATCATGTCCCTGAGCGAACATTTCAAATCCATGACAGGATGGGACAACCATGAGGAAGCCATGAACGACAAGCGCTATCAACAATTGTTCATTTCCTTTGGTCCCAATGAGGATCCAAGACCTACCTATCAGGGCTTGAACCGGAGAGAAGTCTGGGGACATAAGTGGTACCGGGCAGGAGAGCCGGAGGCATCCAACAGGGTTTCCAGCTTGCCACTGATGCGCTCCGCTGAGGCCTATCTTACCCGTTCCTTTTTGCGGTTTTCCAGAGGGGAGGAAGCGGGTGCCAGAGAAGATTTGAATGTCGTTCGAAACCGTGCCGGCCTGGAAGACTTTACAGGTCCCATGACTGCGGAGGTCATTGAAGTGGAAAGAATGAAAGAATTGGTTTTTGAGGATGATCGTTTGTATTACCTGCAGGCATTGGAAAAGGAAATTCCTAATGGAGACAGGGGACCAGGAGGAATTCCCTGGACTTCCCGCACCTGGCAATCCATTCCACAGAATGAAATTGATCTCAACCCGAATGTTGATAACTAAACCAATGATTGGGAGAAGTAAAGAAAAGGCTGTTTTCAGCCTTTTCTTTTTCCTGATTTGTGTTTTCCTCATGACGGAAGTCGTCCAAGGTCAGCAAATCTGGGAAACGGGCAGCTATCCGGATGAGGCCGGTTTTCAGGAAAGGAAAAAACATTTGCTGCAGCGGTTATCTGAGGAACCCTTTGGGAAGAAATCTCAGGGTACTGCTACTTGTCCCGATACGGGACTTACTTTTAAAACCTGGGCAGTGGAAGGAGAAACCGTCTATTCACCCTTTACCGGCAGGGCCTTTACACAGGGGCCAACCGGATATTTTGGTGCCAGGGAAAGGGCTAAGGATGGCCAAATCGTCAGGTTTGGTGGGGATGCCTTAAAAAAAGACCTGATACCTGCTATTGCCAGGTTGATGTTGCAGCCTTCGGATAGCCTGACCAAAGCCTGGTTGTCTATACCCGGGAACCTTCAACAGCAATACCATTTTGCTGCCAAAAACTGGGCCAGGTTTTATCCACTCCTGGCAGATGAAATGGATCCAGGCTGGAAGAAGGAATTCCAGCAGGCGGTAGCTTCTTACGCTGCCAACGACAGGCCATCTGATGGATACAGAAAGTATGCCCCCCTTTCCACGCCTCACGATTTGGTAGGTGAGCCGGGTAAATTATTGGGAGGCAACCCAAAGGATGGGGGTACCGAAAACCATAAAATCATGTGGAGGACCTCAGCCTGGGTATATGCACAGTATTTTCCGGATACGGCCCTGATTTCCGGTTGGCCCGTACATGAAGTGGATTCATTAGTAGAAAATTATTTCAGGGTTTTTTATCAAAAACTACTGGAAACGGGCAATGGAGAGTATGATGCTGAGATTTATTACCCCCACAGCCTTGAAGGTCTCATGAATGTTTATGATTTCGCTAAAAAGGAAAGCTCCAAAGAACTGGCCAAAGCCATCATGGATTATTTCCTGGCTACCCTGGCCATTAAAACCTATGACGGAGCCATTGCAGGAGCCCAGAAAAGAGCACCTCAGCAAATCAACGCTGGAGGTGAATTGAGCGGGATGCTTCACCTGTGGTTTGGAAGTAACAAAATTTCTTCCGACCACCTGCCTTCCGTACACCAGCTTAGCAGTGGATATCGGCCCAACAAATTTACTTGGGACCTTTACCACAAAAATTTCCCGCTGCCCTTTAGCATGAAGGTTTCCAGACCCAGTTATCACATGGACCAGCCCAACCAGGGTCAGGAGTATTTCTACGGAAGCCAAAACTTTGGTTTGGGAAGTATTTATGTAAACAAACTGGACAATCCCAACCAACAGGTTTTGTGGTCCCTGGTGGTAAAAACCAAAGATGGGCCGAAAACCATCGGGGGTGGACAGCCATTTCACCTTGGACCCGGAGGACATAGCCCTTATACCCAGACCATGCAGCAGGAAAACACCTTGCTGCTGGCGGTAGCCGGTACTTCTCGTAAACCAGAAGTACCTTCTGCCGAATATTCCTCCAGGGCTTCAATTGGGAGTAAATCTCTGGTAAAACTTCCTGTCCCGGATGTTGCTGCCGGTACGTTTGATGAATGGTTTGAAAAGGCAAGGTTTCAGGAAGCTGCCTGGCTGTTTCTTCCCAAAGATTGTGGGGATATCAGTCAAAAAGGGCAAAAAATCATGCTCCAAACCGATCAGGTTTACATAGGAATCACGCCTTTTTCAGATAAATTTTACTGGCTGAAGTCATCCGGAGACAGGGAGTTGAAGGGAAAGCAAAAGATTTTGGAAGATTACCATGTGTTGGTGGTGGAGGGTGGATTATCCGGCTATGCTTTGGAGGTGTATGAAAGAAATGATTTTGCCTCATTTGCCCGGTTTAGGGCTGAATTTGTAAATCAGTCTTATTTCAGGAAAAATGAAGAAAAGCATGTATTGACTTACCATAACATGAAAGGGGATAACATAGAAATGACCTACAATAATCTCGGCCTCAGGGCAAGGGGAAAGATAAACGGTACAGCATTGGATTTTGAAAATTGGAGTTCAGGTGCTTGCTATACCTCTTCCGTGTTGAATACGGGAAAAGGATATTTTGAAGGTAATATCAATGGAGAAATATTTAAGGTAAGTTTAAAAGGAATAAAGATAAGCTATGAAAAATAACCTTTCAGGAGGTAAAATAGGATTTTGCCTGATTCATTATGGGCTGGTTTTTAGCTTTTTTTTTAATGCTAACATCCTTTTTGCGCAGGACGGAAGCCTGGACTGGTTGATCAACACGGCTGCTATGGAGGGAAAGGACGCATTGGGCAAGCATCCCAGAGGCCTTATACTACCGGAAGAAGCGCCTGGCATCAGGGAGAGCATCCAGTCCGGAGCCTACAGGGAACAGCTGGAAAATTGGATGCTTCAGGAAGCAAATTTGAAAGAAGAAATCAAGGCAATGGCATCTTTTGATGCCAGAAAAACAGCTGAACTTGCTGAACACCAATCCGTTCTTTATTTGTTTACAGGAGAGTCCAGCTGGGCAGTTAAGGCCTTTCAAAATCTGGAAGCTGTATTTGAGGATAAAGTCGTTTTTGACAATCCTGTAGCCCGAGGCCTTACCCGGGCAGCCCTGCTACAATCCATGGCCATCACGTATGATTTTTGTTATCAGGCCTGGGATCAGCCCCAGAGAAATCTGGTAAACCGACAGCTATACAAGACCTTGTATGCCACCCAGGCCAGCATGGGTTTTGACGCCAACTACAGCCTGGTTAGCAACTGGATGGGAGTAAGGTGGGGAGCTGTACTTTTTGCGGGTTTGGTTTGGGACAATCCGGATCCGGGATCCAGGTCTATTGCTGATCCACTGATTTGGGATGCATCCAAGCGGCTGACGGATCATTTAAAAGAAAATATTTACCCGCAAGGTTGGAATGCGGAAAGCATGGGATACCATATCTACAACTGGTCGTTTATTGGTCCTGCTTTGATTGCTTTCCAAAACCGGCAGGGGAAGGATTATCCGGTCTTGGATACCTTTGCCCCACAGGCAAAACATGCATTGAAGGCCATGGCTTCCACCATGGTCAATATCCCTGTAAAACCCGGTATCACCGGAGTGAAACCTGATTTATCAGATGACAACCTGAATATTGGTGAAGGATTACTGGCAATGGGCCTGAGGCTTTATCCGGATTCACAATTGCCGGCAATCAAATGGATGCATGACTACCTGGGAGAAAAATCACTGTTTAGTGTATTGTATGATCAGGGAAATCTGAAGGCCGAAAATCCGGAAAATAGGAATTGGTTAAACCATGCCGATACCACACAGGGGCTGGTTGTTTTTAGGAAATCCTTTGAGGGTGCGGAGGATATTGTAGCCCTGTTTAATGTTTCTCAAAAAAGAATAGCCGGCCATAAGGGGCCTGATGTGAACACCTTTAGAATAATTGGCGGGGGAGTACCGTTAGCAATCGGGGCAGGTAGGACAGGATTGGTGGCAGGTCAAACAAATCTTTTTACAAAAAAGCCTGATGAAAATGAAAAGGGGGACAACAGTGCAGGAAAACTGCTGGACTTTGCCTTTGACGGGCAGGGATCGGGCCATGCGTTGGGTAGCGGAAGCAGCATGGGCGTAGATGAGCAACTCAGAAAATTTACCGTGGCATATGATGCGGAGACTGGGGCAGAGGCTGTATTTTTAGTAGAGGATTTTTCGGTCAATGGAAGGATCTGGCGATTGAATACCCCTGAATTCAACCAGGTCACTTTGTTGGAAGAAGGGTTTTTAATTCAAACGCCCTCAGGATTTACTCTTCAGGCAAAAGTCCTGAATGCAACCAAACCCCTATCGGTTTCAAAAAGCAGCATTCGTTATGGAGGCAATACAAGCCGTTTGAATCCGGGCATTCTTTGGCAGGGACAAGCCTATTCCCACAGCACATCCATAGACATAGCCATCAAAGGCAACAGCAAAGTCCTTCTGGTATTGCAGGCTCCTGGTAAACAACAGCCCAGGGTATTAAGCACTGAAACGAATGTTCAGGTAGGATCCCTTGAAATTCCTTTATTTAATTCGAAATCCAATGAGAACACCGTTCAACCTTAGTTTTCCATCGGCCATAGTATGGCTGCTGACACTGATTCAGCTACCTGTAATTTTACCAGCGATGGGTCAGGAGGAGCATGATTTTATGCATGAGCTCTATGACCGGCAAAATGATTCACCCTTGCAGCAAAAATTCAGGAAAATTGCTCCTGTTCCCGCGGGGGTGGTCTACATTCAGCGGCCGGGAGAAGGGGAGAAAGAAATACGGGAGCATTTCAAAAAAATGAAGGCACTGGGATTTACCAACCTGAAACAGATCATGACCCTGCCTGACTGGGACCACGAAGCCATCCAGCTGATTGCCATCGAGGAGGGCTTGATACCCTGGTGGTATGGTGAAGGTGGCTGGGAACCCATTACCGATAAACTGTTGAAGAAATTGGGTATTGACGAAGACTTGCCCATGGACAAGGTCCGGTTGCACCCGGAGATGATTGCCTATCAAATGGAAGTAATGAAGGAGAGGGTAAAAACCTATGGGGCACATTACAGGAAAACAGGGAGCAGGGAGGCTTTTCGCGGTTCCAGTTCCGCCTATGATCCCATAGTGGGGGAGCGGGGTTTGGATTTAAGCGAAGCCGGCAAAAATCTATTTGTAGGCTGGGCCAAAGAAAATTATAAAACCATAGAGCGGTTAAACCATGCCTATAACCAACACCATCATGGACTGGCTGCCGGAGGCAAAGCTTTTGAATCATGGGATGATTTTGAAAAGAGATGGGAAAGCTATAACCACAGGGAATTGCGAATCATCAGGGACATGCTCCGGTTTAAGGCAGATTATGGGATTCAAACCCTGGAGGAGAGGGTCAGGGAATTTCGGGCCTTAGATCCGGATGCTCCCTATCGGGCAGGGGGGGAGCTGGGCCTTTTCAGGCCGCATGCCTATTTTGGGGTTAATTTTCCAGGTATTGCCGCTGCCATGAGAAATTCCGGTTCCTTTTATCCCTCCATACATTTCACCTGGCATTTTGATCAGGTTCGTGATGAGCTGGGCCCCATGGTATACCTTCAGGCCAGCTACATCAACGATATGTTTAAAGGTGGATGGGCCGGGGGTTGGGAGACCACCGGTGGGCCACAACAATTTGGGGGTGAAAAGTTCGGACAGAACAATAAAGGGTTTACGGTAGATGCCCCGGAGATGGAACA
This sequence comes from Cyclobacterium plantarum, assembly GCF_011290685.1. GTDB lineage: Bacteria > Bacteroidota > Bacteroidia > Cytophagales > Cyclobacteriaceae > Cyclobacterium > Cyclobacterium plantarum. The sequence continues at coordinate 90,579 of NZ_JAANYN010000012.1, read as the reverse complement.
GTTTACCTTAAGCATGCTGGCCGCCGGCTTTAAAGGCTGGGGCCTGTGGAGTTGGTCGGTAAGGACTGCCGGAGCAGAGGTCGGGGAATATGCCCTTCTGGATCACCACAATGAAGTTACGGACCGGGCCATTGCTGTGGGCAAGATAGCCCGGGCCATGCAAAAATACCGGGAAGAAATCTGGTCCTTGCGCAAGGAGCCCCAGGTGGGGGTGTTCTTTGACTGGGACAATGATGCCATATGGACGGCCCTTTCCATGAAGGGACAAGATAGTTTGAGGTACAGGCCCATGGAGGCCAGGGTTGGTTTGAGCCGGGCATTGATCAATAAGGATATACCTTTTGAGTTTGTCACACCGGAGGATATCAGGGCAGGTTTGGCAGGCAGGTATCCCATTATCTATATGCCGGCAATTTTGGCACTAAACCAGGATTTATTGCCCTTGCTGGACAGGTATGTCAATGAGGGAGGGCAGCTGGTCCTGGATATGCTGGGAGCCTGGATGGATACCTATGCTGCCTTGTTTCCCAGGGGACCGGGTTCCCCTTTTGCACAGTTGTTTGGAACCGTATTGCGGGAGTACCAGTATTCCGGCATTAACCGGGACTGGAAACTTCGAGGCCGGGAATTAACCGGTTCTATAGCCGATCTCCGGGTAGAAAAAGCAAGGGTTATGGAGGCCTTTGACAATGGTAAACCTGCAGTGACATTGATGAAAAAGGGTCAGGGTAAAGCTGTGATCATTGGGTTTGAAGCCAGCAGGGCCTGTTTCAGGAGAGGAAATAGAGAGGCAGAAGAACATCTGACAGAACTACTGGTAGAATTAGGGGCCAGGTCTCCGCTCTCCAGTGATCAGGCTATCGTTTATCGCCTGGCCGGTCCTGAGGTAGACCATTATTTTTTAATGAATGAGCAGGATAGGGATATTCATGCTCTATTGGAAATCAATGGGTTAAACTATAGCCGTATGGAGGATGCCATTACCGGCGATGAACTGGATCCCGGGCAGCCGGTAATGCTTGAGGCACATGGCGCCAGGTGGCTGCGTTTGATCAGGTAGCCCTGGGCCGTGGTTGTTAAGGGTTAAAGAGGCTGGAAAGGGGCTGTGGGAATCCAGTTGTTAAGGGTTAATATGGCTCGGATAGGGCTGAGGAGTTGAGAGTGGATGATTGGCAGTTGAGCTTGTTTTAAGTTGAACCCTGTTTGTTAAGGGTTAATGGTAGGTGAAGTGGTGAGTTGCGCAGTATAGCTATCTGGTAATTAAGGTTGAATTGAGTGGAAACGTGGTTGTTAAGGGTTAAAGAAATAGTCGTATCTCCAAAAATCTATTAGATTTTTGGCTGTCCATTGACCATTAACAAATCTCCGGTTCAGCCAAACGACCCCCAAACCGAATCAAAACAAAAGAAAAGAGTAACTACACAAAACATAGCCACCCCTGGTTTCCGACATTTGCAATGTCGAACCCAGATACGCAGGATTTGTAATCCTGCTTAGGTGCCCGTCCGTGGATTACAAATCCCGAGGAGCTTCGCTGTTTGCCATTTGCCATATAGATAACCAGGATTCCCCATTCTGATTACGCGCACATCAAAGCCTCGGCCAGCCCTAGTGCCGTAGGCACGACTCATATAATAACCGTGGGTTTCAACCCGCGGACCATAAGCGGGTGATTGCCCGAAAGTCCCGTAGGGACGGCCGATACTTGCCGTGGACGTACAAATGGAGCGTACCTACGGCACTTTAGCTTCAGGGACCGGCCTGTAACCATGGGCTAAACCCCATGTTTACTAGATTGCCCGCTCCTAACGGAGCTTTTCACTAATGGCACCGGATAAAAACAAAATGATTCACCAGGGATTCGCACAGATTTTTTATGGTTTTAGAATTGCCTTGAGTAAGCAGATTACAATGAAACCGAAACCGGGCAGTATTCACATCATACATCTGCGATTATTCAATATTGTCATAACAGGTTAATTACTGCGTCTTTAGCTAAAAAAAAATGGATCAGATAAACGTCTCCAGTTTTTCATGTGTGAGCGGTTTTTCTATAAACCCGCTTACAAATGGAAACTCCTTGGATTTTTGACGGTCCTGAAAGTCTATGGAACTGGATAACATGATTATCCTGTCGTTTCTTTCTTTTTGAAATTCCACATATTGACTCAAAAAATCCCAGCCGTTCATGACTGGCATATTGATATCTACAAGTATCAATACTTTTTTCTCCAGGTCAGGGTTTTTCAAATATTCCAGGGCCTGTTCAGCCTCTAAAAATTCAATGGTTTTGGGGGTTAGATTTAACTTGTTGATCAACCGTTTATTGATTAAATTATTAATAGGGTCATCATCAATTAAAACAATTAAATCGAATGGGTACATTGATTATTTAAATAATATCTAATCTCGCTTTCACACACACTATTTCCAGAAATTTAACACTATAATTTCAGTATTAAAAAATTCTCCCTGTTTTTTGCAGTTTTCTCCCAGATGGAAATTATACCCCTATGATGTATATGGAATCATTATTCCTTATTTCAAATAGAAGAAAAGCCTGAAATGGAAAGAAAATCAGGCAGTTTGGAAATATCCTGATTCTGGGCGACCCGTGGAGCATTGTCATAAAAGGGCCATTGACAATAGGGGTTAAAAATAAAAAAGGGAGGGGCTTTAAAGCCTCTCCCTTTGGTATATTTACTGAAATGGATTACATCATGCCACCCATTCCTCCGCCGCCCATTGGTGGGCCTGCAGGAGCTTCTTCCTTGATGTCGGCGACCACGCATTCTGTAGTCAGCAACAAGGCAGCAATTGATGCGGCGTTTTCCAGCGCCAGACGTGTTACTTTAGTAGGATCAATTACACCTGCTTTAAACAGATCTTCAAATTTATCTGTTCTGGCATTGTATCCGTAATCACCTTTTGAATCTCTGATTTTATTGATTACAACGGAAGCTTCTCCGCCGGAATTAGATACAATGGTTCTCAAAGGAGATTCAACGGCTTGTTTGATAATGTTTATTCCAGTATCCTCGTCTTCATTTGCTCCTTTTAGTTTTTCCAATGCAGCAGAAGCACGGATCAGGGCAACACCACCTCCAACTACAACGCCTTCCTGAACGGCAGCGCGAGTGGCATGCAATGCATCATCAACACGATCTTTCTTCTCTTTCATTTCTACTTCAGTGGCTGCGCCAATGTACAGGATGGCTACACCACCTGATAGTTTGGCCAATCTTTCCTGAAGCTTTTCTCTGTCGTAGTCAGAAGTTGTTTTCTCAATCTGACTTTTGATTTCGTTGATTCGGCCTTCGATAGCTGCTTTTTCGCCAGCACCGTTTACGATGGTGGTATTGTCCTTATCGATATTGATTTTCTCGGCAGTACCCAGGTAATCGATAGTTACATTTTCAAGTTTGTAACCTCTTTCTTCAGAAATTACTGTACCTCCGGTAAGAGTAGCGATGTCTTCCAACATGGCCTTTCTTCTATCGCCAAATCCAGGTGCTTTAACCGCAGCTACTTTGAGGGCTCCCCTGATTTTGTTTACTACTAAGGTGGCAAGAGCTTCTCCGTCCACATCTTCAGCAATGATCAACAAAGGTCTTCCAGACTGAGCAACTGGCTCCAATACAGGAAGCAATTCTTTCATGGCAGAAATTTTCTTATCGTAAATAAGAATGTATGGATTTTCCAATTCTGCCTCCATTTTCTCCGTATTCGTAGTGAAATAAGGAGAAAGGTAACCCCTGTCAAACTGCATTCCTTCTACAGTTTTGACTTCAGTTTCGGTTCCTTTGGCTTCTTCGACGGTTATTACTCCGTCTTTGCCTACTTTCTGCATCGCATCAGCGATCATCTTACCGATTTCATCGTCATTATTGGCAGAAATAGTTCCTACCTGAGCAATTTCTTTAGAAGTGGAAATTTCTTTAGACGCTTTCCTCAATTCTTCAACAACAGAACTTACGGCTTTGTCTATCCCTCTTTTGAGGTCCATAGGATTGGCTCCGGCGGCCACGTTTTTGATACCTACAGAAAAAATCGATTGCGCCAACACGGTAGCGGTGGTGGTTCCGTCTCCTGCATCATCAGCAGTTTTGGAAGCAACTTCTTTTACCAATTGAGCACCCATGTTCTCAATCGCATCTTCCAGTTCAATTTCTTTAGCAACTGTAACCCCATCTTTGGTAATTGTTGGGGCTCCGAATTTTTTATCCAAAATTACATTTCGGCCTTTTGGGCCTAATGTTACTTTGACTGCGTCTGCAAGCGCATCTACTCCTTTTTTCAGACGATCTCTCGCGTCGGTATTGAAAAATAATTCCTTAGCCATTTTTTAGTCTTTTTTCGTTTTAATTAATTATACTTGATTAAAGGATACTTACAGGATAGCGAAAATATCCGCTTCTCTCATGATCAGATAATCAGCACCCTCCACAGAAAGTTCGGTGCCCGCATACTTGCCATATAAAACAGTATCACCAACTTTGACAGTCAATGGTTCGTCTTTTTTGCCACTTCCTACGGCAACAACGGTTCCTTTTTGTGGCTTTTCTTTGGCAGTGTCAGGGATATAAAGTCCTGAAGCTGTTTTTTCTTCTGCAGCAGCGGGTTCTACCAAAACCCTGTCTGCTAAGGGTTGGATGTTAACTTTAGACATTTTGATTGAGTTATTTTTAAAGTTTGATTTCTAATAATTCAAAATTCTTATTTACACTTTCTGTGCCAATCCCGGGGAAAAGTGCTTTCCTGACATAAAGTCTTACTTCCCCGGATTACCTGTCAGGCTTCAAAGGGGCATGTATTTTAAGCCTGTCATTTTTGCTGAAAGGTATTGCATACTATGCCACATTTTCGTACTTTTTCTCATGATTTAAATACTTTAACCTATGGATAAATTATCGGACAACTGGATTTCTGAAGGCCTGATAGATTTTGAGTACAAAAAGTACCTGTTGCTGGCCTACCTGAAAGGGGTAGAAGAAAAATTTAAAGCAGTTAAATTGTACCCGCAACTTTCAGAATTGATCGGCCATCATGAAAAACTCAATCAACTGGACAAAAACCGGCATCAGTTAAAACTTTCCTTTCCAAAGGAGATGGAAGGAATTGATTTGAAAAAAATGAAAATCTCCTATAAAAATAACATGCAGGAAGATGATGTGATGAAGGAGTTGGGAGATATCATCAGCTATTCTTTGCCCAAGATCAGACAGCAAATAGAAGAGGGAAAGACCATTTACGATTTCATAGAAAGTCACCTGGAAATTGAACCGGTTGGGCTCAGCCCCATCTATCAAAGGGAAGGGTACGCCCTGCTTTCCTATGCCCATACCAAAGATGTGTTTATTTACCGTTACCAGATCAATTTGTTTCAAAACAGCGTTGATCGGTTTAGGGGGATCGCACTGAAGTTTATCGCGGCTGTTAAAAGAAGCCTGGTGCACACCTACGACAAGATCAAAATGGACCTTGTCAAAAAATTCCAGGACCTGCCCAATCCCTCAACCTGGAAAATAGAGACAAAGCAGAGGGTGCCTTTGGAAGAAAGCCTGCTTCCGGTAAGTAAACGCCTATTGCTTCGCCATGTGGAACCATAAAAAAGGAAGGGCAACCTTCCTTTTTTTATGATCGGATATTTATGTTGTTATTTAATCTTCTTTTTTCAATAGCGAATTTTCATTGCTCACCAAAACGGGAGTAGGCGCTGATGGGGAAGAGGTAACTGCTTTTGTTTCTGTTGCCTCTTTTTCAGCTTTTTCACGGAGCTCCCTGTTTTTGATCACTTCATCTCCCGGCTTTCCAAATAATATTTGAAACGCTTCTTTCCTGTTTTTGGCTTTTCTCAGGTCGGACACTATATCGGACCATTCGTGAAAATTTAAGTATATGGGATTATAGGAAGTCACAGGCTTGGTGATACCATAGGTAGGCCTTTCTGCTTCGGGCATAAATGTGCCGAAAATCCTATCCCAAATGATAAAGGTTGAGCCATAATTTTTATCCAGGTAGTGGGCATCACTGGCATGGTGTACCCTATGGTGTGAGGGAGTGGTGAAGAAAAACTCAATAGGGCGGGGGAGTTTTTTTATGTATTCGGTATGGATCCAAAACTGATAAAGCACGGCAATTTGATGGCAAATGAAGAACACGAACGGATCAAAGCCCATCAACATCACAGGTACAAAAAAGATGATTTTTATATGTTGCGTCCATCCCAACCTGAAAGATACCGAGAAATTGTACTTGGATGAATTGTGATGTGTGATATGGGTGGCCCACCAAAACCGCTGCTCATGTGCCACGCGGTGTGCCCAGTAACGGACGAAATCAATGGCGAAAAAACAGGCGACAAAAGACCATGCTGAAGCTGGTATTTTCCAGGGGACCAGGTTCCAGCAGAACAAGGCCACTCCAAAGACAAACACCTTTAGCAAAGCACTGATACCCACATTTACGAAGCCGATGGTAGCAGCCGCCAGAAAATCCCTTTTGTCATACGTGTCTTTTTTCTGATATAAACTGATGCCCCACTCGATAAATACAAGCAAAAACATTATGGGAGCAGCCCACAGGATGATATTGGGCCATTTATCAGCTCCAATATCCTCCATTGATAAATGATTTTCAAACATAAATATTGAATTTGATGGATTATTAGTTGGTTGTTAAAACGTTAAATTAATCATATTATGGCTTTTCTTCAACGTTTTAAAGGCTTAAAATTGAAATACCCTAAAATAAAAAAAGCCTGATTAAAATAAATCAGGCCCTAAAATTATCGTAAACTACTTTTACTCAACGGTATCAGGAAGGTTTTCCAGGTCTGGTGTTACTTCTTCTCCTTCTGCAGGCAACAATGATTCATCATCAAAAGATGGAGTCAGTATTTGTCTTTGGGCATTCTCCACATTTGGAGAAGTAAAGCCTGAAGGGCTGCTGCTTTGGTGAAAGGCAGAAGAACCCAGAGAAAGGACTAAAATGGCAATGGCCAAAACCCAGGTGGCTTTTTCAAGGATATTACCGGTCTTGGTAACACCCATGATTTGCGAGGCACTACCGCCGAAAGCCGCTCCGACTCCGCCTTTTGAATTTTGTCCCAAAATGACCAAAATCAATAAAATGGCCAGAATGATGATGATACTGATAAGTACTGTAAACATTAAGATATGAATTTATGCTTTTAATTGCTCAATTTGATCTGCAAAGTAAGTCTTTTTCTTTGGAAACTTCAATATTAATTTCCTATATATTTCTATGGCCTCTTGTTTCTTATTTTGTTTTACCAGCAATTTGGCAAAAGATTCAGAGAGCATGTTGTCATTCAACAGGGTGCTTTTTTCGGATAAATCAGGAAGATTTTCTTCCTGATCCATTCTTTCCCTGGATAGCCTGATAGGCTTCTCATCAAAATTGTTGATCAGGTCCAGCTGCTCTTTTTTTCTCTGGTAAAGCTCCTCCTTTTTGGCAATGCTCGCTATCAAATCTTCTTTTTCATTTTCGGAAGAAGAATCCGCTACCTCCTTTTTTTTTTCATGTTCCCCGGAATGACCTCCTTCAGCATCCTTTTTTTTGATTTTTTTAAGGTTTTCCTCCAGTCTCCTCAAAATCTCATCCCTATTGGGTCTGGAAGGGGTTTCTATATTTGCTGCCTCTGAATCAATATCCTCGCTGGTTATGGGTTGAATATTTTGATTTTCAACCTCCTCTTTTTCCTCCTTTTCATCAGGTAACAGGGGCTTTTGTCCCTCCCCGGTAATGTGAGTCAGGTCTATTTTTTCTGTTACCAATTCTTTTAGCCTTTTCCTGTCAGGACTAAGCACTGCTGCCCAGTGAAGCAAGGTGGTGGATGTGGTAGCTGAATTATTCCACTCGTACTTGGCCCCAAGTACTTTGGGTATCAGAAAATAAGGAAATTCCTCCTGAAGCTTTAAGGAATCCTTGAAATCATCCTTATTCAATTGGTCGGAATTATGGAGCAGGGATAAAAATTCTTTGGAGTTCACGGCCTTCTTTTTTTTTACATCCATTAAGTTAAATATTTTTCACCAATTTGCTACAGTTGAGGTAAAAACATCCTGGATGATATTTTCAAAAATCACTTCTACCAATTCGGTTTCGACCTGCAATAGTGTGGTGTTCCTGGGGTCATAATCCTGGAAAAAGGAGTACGGCCGCTTGGAATTTTCCTCTTCATTGTTCAGGTTCACGAAGTCCACCTCCACACTAATGGTGATACGCATCTGGCCCGCCCTGTCCGGCTGGTTGCTGTTTGGGTTGGATACGGTGGCCTGTGGGGTGATGGTATATTTGGTAATGGCCCCGGAAAGTTGCAAATCGCCTCCATTTTGTATCAGCTCCAGTTGGGTGTTTCGCTGAAAATAGTCTTTTAGGTCTTCTGTAAACAATTGTCCCATGTTGGCAGGTCCGCCCCCCGAGTCGTTAAAGAAATTGTCAACAGAAAATGACTGGGTAACATTATAATCAATGGTCGTCCCTGTAAAACTGTATTCAATTTTACAGCTGCCAAGAAATAACAACACCAGGCACAGCAGGGATGCCGGATATTTATTCGATATCATATTGCTTGATTTTCCGGTAAAGGGTTCGCTCAGAAATGCCCAAATCCATGGCAGCATATTTTCGTTTGTTATGGTGTTTCTTTAGCGCCCTGGCTATCAGTTCCTTTTCTTTCTTTTCCAGAGACAAAGAGCTGTCATCTTCTTCATGAATGATGTCCTCGATGATATCCTCTTCGTATTTCTTCCCTTCCTTTTCTACAGATACATCCTTTTTCTCGGACAATGACTCCAATACCATGGGAAGGTTTTTTGAAGGCTTGGAACTTTCTTCATAGGTACTGTTTTCCTCAATATCCTCAAAAAGGTTTTGATGTTTCTTCATGATATGCTGATCCAGCCCCCCGGAATGATAGGATTCCAAAACCAACTTCTTCAATTCCGTCATGTCCTGTTTCATGTCAAAAAGAACCTTATACAGGATTTCCCTTTCAGAAAAATCTGTATAATTTTCCTGTTGCCCTTTTTTCCCGGGAATAGAGGCCGGCAAGCTGCTGGCTTCTTTTGGCAGGTACTGGTCCAGGGTGACGGCATTTACTTCCCTCTCCTGTTCCAATAACGAAATTTGTTCCGCTAAATTTTTAAGCTGGCGGATATTTCCTGGAAAGGGAAATTTTATAAGCAGGTTTTTTGCTTCCTCGGTCAACACAATGGGTTTAACCTTATACTTATCCGAAAAATCGGTGGTGAATTTCCGGAACAGCAGTACCATATCTTCTCCCCGTTGTCTTAGTGGAGGCACAAAAATGGGCACCGTGTTCAATCTGTAGTACAGGTCCTCCCTGAACTTTCCTTTTTCCACAGCTTTCAGCAAATTCACGTTGGTTGCGGCAATTACCCGTACATCGGTCTTCAGCACTTTGGAAGAGCCCACTTTGATGAATTCGCCATTCTCCAGCACCCTTAAGAGCCGGGCCTGGGTTCCCAGTGGCATTTCCCCGATTTCATCCAGAAAAATGGAACCCCCGTCAGTTACTTCAAAATAGCCTTTTCTGGCTTCATGAGCCCCTGTAAATGACCCTTTTTCATGACCAAAAAGTTCCGAATCGATGGTGCCTTCGGGAATCGCCCCACAGTTGATGGCGATGAATTTGCCATGCCTGCGTTTACTGAGCGCATGAATGATTTTTGAAAAAGATTCCTTGCCACTACCGCTTTCTCCGGTAATCAAAACCGTCATTTCAGTAGGGGAGGCCTGCATGGCTACTTGTATGGCATGGTTGAGCAAGGGACTGTTGCCGATGATACCAAACCTTTGCTTGACACTCAATATTTCTGATTCACTTATAGGGACCATAACAATAACCTAAATATCAAATGACAACTTCTCCGAATAATGTGGCAGAGGAACAATCCGTAATACGCACTTTTACATAATCCCCAACCTTTAGTTTCCCGGCAGATACGATTACTACTTTATTGGCAGAATTCCTTCCCTTCAGTTGATCTGCAGAACGTTTGGACTGGCCCTCTATCAGGATTTCCTGTTCTTTTCCAATATCCCTTTGGTTACGCACAAGGGAAAGCTGGTTTTGTTTTTCTATGATTTCCTGAAGCCTGCGCTTTTTGACTGGAAGGGGTATATCATCCGCATATTTTTTTGCCGCCAGGGTGCCAGGACGTTCTGAATAATAAAACATGTAAGAAAAATCATATTGTACCAGGTCCATCATGCTGAGGGTGTCCTGGTGTTCTGCTTCGGTTTCTGTGCAAAAGCCTGCTATCATGTCTGAGGATATGCCACAGTCTTCCCCCAATATTTCCCGGATTTTTTGTACCCTTTCCAAATACCATTCCCGATCATAGGTACGGTTCATCAGGGACAATACCCTGGAGTTGCCACTTTGTACCGGCAGGTGGATGTATTTACAAATATTGTCATGGGCTTTCATGGTATGCAATACCTCATCTGTAATGTCTTTTGGATGGGAAGTGGAAAACCTTACCCTTAACCTGGGGTCGATAGCTGCTACCATTTCCAATAAATCTGAAAAATAAATCACTTCGGATACTCCTTCAGATTTTTTATTGAGCCGGGCTTTGTTGTTTTCTTCAGGAGACCATTTGTAGCTGTCTACATTTTGTCCCAGCAGGGTGACTTCCTTGTAGCCTTTTTGAAACAAATCCCTGGCTTCATTTACAATAGAATGGGGATCACGGCTCCTTTCTCTTCCTCTGGTAAAGGGTACCACGCAAAAGGAACACATGTTATCACAACCCCTCATGATGGAGATGAATGCTGATACGCCATTGGAGTTTAAGCGGACCGGTGAAATATCCGCATAAGTTTCCTCCCGGGACAAAAAGGTGTTGACCCCTTTGAGCCCGTCATCAGCTTGCAAGACCAGATTGGGCAGGTCCCGGTAAGCATCAGGACCTACCACCAGGTCCACCAGTTTTTCTTCTTCCAGCAATTTGTCCTTGAGCCGTTCCGCCATACAGCCCAAAACGCCTATGGTCAGATCCGGTTTCTCAGATTTGATCTGATTGAATTGGCTTAGCCTTTTTCTTACGGTTTGCTCAGCCTTGTCCCTGATAGAACAGGTATTTAGAAAAATGACGTCTGCATGGTTGAAATCCGAAGTGGTATCAAAGCCATTGTCTTTCATGATGGAAGCCACGATCTCGCTGTCAGAAAAATTCATCTGACAGCCGTAGCTTTCTATGTATAACTTTTTAATTTTTCCCGTATTTTCATCAGCTGTGATTTTGAAATCACAGCTGCTGTCTGCCTCTTCCTTACTGATGATATTGATATCTTTAATAATATTTTCCATTGGCTGATCATTTCAGAGTGCAAATTTAATAAAATACAGACAGATTGACAGGGTAAGGGCTTAATAATATAAATTAATCTGCTATCCCTTATTCAACGCTTTAAAATGTGTTTTTTTATCCTGTTTCAGGAAAAGTATCAAATTGTTCCTGTCAGGCCATCTGCAAAATGAAATATATTTCCATAAATCCGCAAACCTGTCAGCTTTCGGTTGACCTCTTTTTGGATAGACAGCAGTAAAAAAAACGGATTTCCCCCTCAAGATCAAATCTTAATGGACCTTTGGTATAAAAATTGTCCTGTATAACGGGTTATATATTTAATCTCTGAGAGTGGTTGCTTCATCCGCTCTTTTTTTTACCCATATTTGTATATTGGCTGAGCGGAAAAACATAGGATGGAAAATAATAAAGGTTTTAGGCTGGGTATTCCTGAGCCTCACCTTGTTATTGTTTTTGGTTTTACTTTTTATCCGTAGCCCCTTTGGCCAGAATATTATCGTCAATCGCCTCAGCTCCTACGTTTCCGGAAAAACCCATACCCATGTTGGCATAGACAGGCTCTTTATCACCTTTGGAGGGGAGGTTTATCTGGAGGGGCTTTACCTGGAAGACATGCAGGGAGACACCTTGCTGTATTCAGAAAACCTTGAAACAGGAATGGCTTTGATTCCCTTTCTGAGAACAGGGGAGATAAAAGTGACCGGTCTGGACTGGGAAGGGCTACAGGCCAATGTAAAAAGAGACAGTACGGGTAAATTTAATTTTGACTTTCTCATGGAGGCTTTTACATCTCCTGCAGCTGAGGGGGATCCCGGAGACACTGAATCATCAGCAAAGAAATCTGCTTTCCCGGAGCTTTCACTGGGACCGGTAAACCTAAAGAACTGGGAAATTCAATTTGCGGATGAGCTGTTGGGTATGTCCGTAGATCTGGACTTGGGAACCCTGCAAATCCTCACAGAAAAACTCGATTTAAACCGGATGGATTTTCATATTGGAAAAATTCAATGGGAAAATACGGACGTGAAATACATACAAAACAAAGCTTTTCCCGAAGCAGCCGAAGAGGAGTCCGGGGAAAGCCCGCTTCCTTTACTGGTGTTGGATCAATTATCCCTGGCCAATATCAATTTGCATTACCAGTCAAATCCCGATGGAATGGATGTGCTGGCCAGGCTGGGTGCTTTTAACCTGGAACTCCCGGAAGCAGATATGGAAAAGCAAAGCCTGCAAGTTAAATCCCTGCTGCTGGAGGATTCCTTCCTTGACTATCAGTCCAAAACCCTGGAAGAACCATCCTCGCAGAAATCTGTAAATGCTGATTCCAGCGCATTGGTTTGGCCGGAATGGAAGGTCAACATTGGGGCAGTGGACCTGGTAAATAACGAAATCAAATACGGGGTAGATCAGCAGGAAGCCCCCAGCGGTCAATTTGATCCCAATGACCTTGGCCTCAGTGCGCTTAACCTCAAACTCAATCAGGTATTTCTTGAGGAGGGGCGCGCAGGCGCATCACTGAAAGCTTTGTCTTTCCGGGAGAGGTCAGGGTTCTCCCTGGAAAATTTTCAAATGGACCTGTCGGTGGAAGAGCAAATGACCAGCATCGAGGATTTGGAGTTGGCCACCGGAAATAGCAAGCTTTTAGGTAAAACGGTATTGAAGTATACAGGATTGGCTGATTTTCTGAATAATCCGGATCAATCACGTTTTGACATCAATGTGCAACAGCTGAGCATAGGTCTTCAGGATGCTTATTATTTCTCTCCTGAGCTCAGAAATGATCCCTACCTCAAAACTCTGGCAGGCCAAAAGTTGAACACCAAACTTTCCGCCAGTGGAGGCAGGGACCAGATCAAAATAAATGAATTATCGGGGGCCTGGGGGAAGAAGACCACATTCAAAATGCTGGGATTGATAGACAATCCCCTGGAGCCTGAGCGGCTAGCCTGGAAAGTGGATACCCTGAATTTTGTCACGGTCAATACCGATATTAACAAATTTATTCCGGAGGATAGTCTTGGGCTTACATTTCCAGAAACCCTTGAGTTGGGAATAAATAGCTCGGGAAGCATGGATTCATTTAGCCTGAATACTGGCCTTAATGCTTATGGAGCTGAATTTGTAATGGCTGGTAGGATAGCCTCTCAGGGAGAAGCTTTCACCTATGATTTACAGGCTTCTCTCGACGAAGCCCCCCTTGGAGAAATTTTGGACCTGGCGGATTTTGGAAAGCTGGGATTTGAAATAAAGGCTAGTGGAAATACTGGTCCCCTGGAGCGGTTGGACCTGAATGTGGACACGCGGCTGACCCACCTGGAATGGAAGGGCCATGACTATAATGGCATGAAGCTTCTGGCCAATATTTCGGAGGGGAAAGGAGAAGTGGAAATGAGGCATAAGGATGAGTTTTTAGAAGTGGAATTGTTGGCAGATGCTGTATTGAACCCTGAGGACCTGAAGGTAGACCTGGACCTGGATTTGATAGGGGCGGATTTTTACCGGTTAAACATCAGTCCCAACAACCTGAGGGGGAGCATGCAACTTAAAGCAAGCTGGAGCGGCAACGCATCATCCTTTGACCTTCAAACCAAAATCAGCGATGGAACGGTGGTATTGGAGGAGCAGGCCTATCCGCTGGGAAGCTGGGACATGAACCTAAAAGTCATGCGGGACACCACTAATTTTACGATTGACAGCAATATTTTAAAAGGAGAGCTGCAGGCCAATGCTGATCCGGCGGCGGCAATGGACGGCCTCTTCAGGCATTTCAACCGGTATTTGGAAGATTCCTCAAATGACCTCGCAGGAGGAATTGACAGTCTGCAAAGGGTAGCGGTGAATTTAAAGATGGAAATAATTCCCGGTTTGCTTTTGGATCAGGTGGTATTGCCTGATCTGGAAGGTATGGACAAGGGTTCTATAGCCTTTGATTTTGATGAGAGCAAGGCACATTTAGCAGGAAGTGTTGATTTTCCTTATTTGTCCTATGCAGGGATCGTGGTGGACAGTCTGGGGGTTAGGGTAAACAGCGATGCGGAAGATTTTGGTTTTGCTTTTGGTTTGTTGGGCCTGGAAAGCGGTCCATTGGCATTGGGACCTACCTATTTCACAGGTGAAATCCTCGAAAGGCAGCTTTATATGGATTTTAATGCTTTAGATGGTGAGGAGGTTTTGGCTCATATCGCCTTTGATGTAGGTTTGGCGCAGGATTCCCTGAAGCTCCATGTCCATCCCGACAGCTTGATTTTGAACAAAAAAAGATGGTCTGTACCCGATGTCAATGAGGTGTGGTTTGCGGATTCTAATTTGGTTTTCAATGATTTTACTTTTTCCAGGGAAAATCAGAATTTATCGTTTTACAACAAGCCTGAAGGAAATACCATTGGTTTAAAGTTTGAAAATTTTCGCCTGGCCACCTTCACCAGTTTGTTGAACCCTGACGAGATGGTAGCTATAGGAAGAGTTGACGGGGATTTTGTGGTGGAAAATCCTTTTGGAGCCACAGGTTTGCTGGCAGATATTTCCATTTCAGATCTCAACGTGCTTCAGGTGCCTTTAGGCAACCTCGCTCTGAATGCAGCCAGCAAGACGGATCAAAAAAACTATGATTTCAATCTGGCTCTCAGGGACGAGGGTATTGAATTGGAATTGGGAGGGGATTACCTGGCCGATACCTCCGGGGCGCAGCTGAACCTGAATCTTGACCTGGGAAAATTGGAAATGGCAGTGCTGGAAGGGTTAAGTCAGGGAGCCATCAGTGGTGCTGAAGGATACCTTTCAGGTGCTTTTAGCGTAAATGGAAAAACCAATGCCCCGGTGTACCAGGGGAAACTGAGGTTTAACAATACCGCCTTTAAGGTGGCCACATTGAATGCAGGTTTTGCCTTGAAGGATGAGGAGATCACCCTGGATAATGAGGGGCTCTATCTGGACCAACTGACCATTGAGGATAATGAGGGAAATGGGTTTACCCTGGATGGGCAGGTCCTGACAGAAAGTTTTACCAACCCGGCCTTTGACCTCAAACTGACCGCCAACAATTTCAGGTTTTTGAATTCCACAGCAGAAGACAATGATCTTTTTTATGGAGATGCCATTATTGATGCGGATGTATCCATAGGTGGAGATTTGAACTTACCGGAAGTTTCTGCCAACCTGACCGTAAAGGAAGGCACCAACCTGAGTTTTGTGGTACCGGAAAGCCAGTTGGATGTGGTGGAAAGAGAGGGAGTAGTCACTTATGTCAACAGGGAGGACCCTGAAGATATACTTACCAAAAGACTGGAGGAGACCAGCAATACGGGTTTTTCCGGTTATCAGGTGTCTGCCTCGTTGAAAGTATCTCCGGAGGCCATATTCAATGTGGTCATTGATGCCCGCTCGGGGGACAATCTCCTGGTAGAAGGGGCGGCAGACCTTCAGCTTGACCTGGATCCAAATGGCAGGATTAATCTTACGGGTATTTATGAATTGTCCAGGGGGCATTACGAACTGAGCTTGTACAATATGGTCAACCGCAGGTTTGAGATCAGGAAAGGCAGTTCCATTACCTGGGCCGGAGATCCCTTGGATGCTTCCATGGACATTACTGCCATTTACAGGGTCAAAACTTCTGCTGTCGATTTGATGACAGCTACCGCTGCCGGTGGAAGCAGGGAAAACATGATGCAGTACCGGCAGCAACTGCCCTTTTTGGTTTATCTGAATATAGAAGGGGAAATGCTCAGGCCTTTGATTTCCTTTACTTTGGATATGCCTGAAGATGAAAAGGGGGCTATTGGGGGAAGTGTCTATTCCCAGGTGCAGCAACTGAACAACCAGGAAGGAGAATTGAACAGGCAGGTTTTTTCCCTGTTGGTGCTCAACAGGTTTTTCCCCAGCGGATCCAATACAGGTGGTGGAGGTACCACCGCCATGGCAAAATCAAGTGTAAGCCAATTGCTTTCCAGCGAGCTGAATTCCCTGACAGATAATGCGCTGGGAGGTACGGGCTTTGAACTGGATGTGGATTTGGATAGCTTTCAGGATTATCAGGGTGAGGCCCCGCAATCCAGGACCCAACTCAACCTCAATGCCCGCAAACGCTTTCTGGATGATAGATTGATTGTACAAGTAGGAAGTCAGATTGATATTGAAGGCAGCTCCAGAGAACGAGGCGCAGAGAATGCCCTTTTGGGAAATGTCAGCATTGAATACCTGCTTACAGAAAACGGTAGATACAGAATCCGGGGTTTTCGCAAAAATCAATTCGAAAGCTTTATAGACGGACAGTTGGTGGTTACCGGGTTTTCGGCAATTTTTAATCGTGAATTCAACTACTTCCATGAGCTATGGAGGGGAATAGAAACCCAACGAAATGGCAGAAATCCAATAGAAGATTCAACTGAAGCAGCGGATGATAAGCAAAAGGAATAACATGTACACCGGTAATTTTAGGCGACCCAGTAAGCTAAATTTTATTTGGTTGATGCTTTGCTTCTGGGTAGCTACGGCTTGCAATATAACCCGGTATGTACCTGAAGATGAATTGCTCTACACTGGAGCCAAGCTGGAAATCACACAGGAAACGCCTATCAAACGCATCGATGAGGTGAGGGATGAATTGCAGGGATTGATCAGGCCCAGGCCCAACAATAAGATATTGGGTCAGTACCTGGGTTTGTGGGCACATTACAAAATGCAACAGGAAAATCCGGGTTTTATCAATCGGTTTATTTATAAAAAAATAGGGGAGGAACCTGTTTACCTCAGTCAGGTGGATACAGAGAAAACAGAGGAATTGATGTATAACAGGTTGGAAAACAAAGGCTACTTTTACCCTGAAATCAGCTCCACTTTTAGAAGGAAACAAAAAAAGGGAGACGTCAGCTATCAGGTAAACCTCCATGTACCCTATACCCTGAAAACCTACCAATACGAAAGGGACAGTCTTCCTATTGATCATGATATCAGGGATTTAATGGCTTCCAGTGAAATCAAGCAGGGAGACCGTTTTGAGCTGGCACGCTTCAAGCAAGAGCGGGAGCGCCTGAATACAGCGCTTAAAAAAAGGGGCTATTATAATTTTAACCCTGATTTTCTGATTTTCGATGCAGATACCAATCAATATGAGGGACGCGAATTTGATTTGTTTTTAAGGCTAAAGGAAAATGTGCCCCAAGATGGAATAATACCCTATCAGGTCAGGTCCATACAGGTGTTGCCCAATTATTCCCTGGATGAATACGGAGAAAATACAGATACCACCGTAGTGAATGGAGTAGAATTTATACAGGAAAACCTGTCCTTCAAACCTGAATTACTGCGGCAGTATATATTGATTGAAAAGGACAGCTTGTTTGATGCCAGTCAATCCAGGTTGACCAGTAACAGGTTGTCCGGAATCGGCAACTACCGATTTGTCAATGTCAGGTTTAATCCTGTGAAAGATAAAATTGAATCCGGGAAGGGGTTTTTGGATGCCAAAATATATTTGTCCCCGCTGGACAAGCGGTCGATTAGGGCGGAATTGCAGGGCGTATCCAAATCCAATAATTTTGCGGGGCCGGCACTGCTTTTGAATTACAGGAACCGAAACCTGTTTTTTGGTGGTGAAACACTAAGCCTGACGGGCAAATTGGCTTACGAAAGTCAGATTGCCTCAGGAGACCGTGAAGGGTTAAATGCATTTGAATTGGGCTTGAAAGGAGATTTGATTTTTCCTAGGGTAGTGTTCCCCATTACCATCAAGGAGCGTTTTGCCTATTCTGTGCCCAAAACCAAAATCAGTCTGGGAACTGAATACCAGGACCGCAGAGGGCTATACCGGCTCAACTCTATATCCTCTACCTATGGTTACTTCTGGAATGCCAATCGTTTTGTCTACCATGAAATAACCCCGATTAGCATCAACTTTGTAAACTTGTCCCGCACCTCCCCGGAATTTGATGAGATATTGAATGCCAACCCATTTCTGAGGCAAAGTTTTGAGCAACAATTCATAGCAGGTATCACCTATAATTTTTCCTACAATAAACTGATGGATAAATACCGGACACACAGCATTTTCTTTGGTGCCAACCTGGACCTGGCAGGGGCGGGCCTGCGTTTTGCCAATGAAGTGCTGAACGGGGAAAACCCCAATACTTTCCTTGGCTTCAACTATGCACAATACAACAAGGGCGATATTGATTTCAGGTACTATTGGCGCTTTACAGAAGAGCGCTTGCTGGCGGCCAGGCTTTTTGGCGGTGTAGGTTTGCCTTATGGCAATTCCGTTTCCCTTCCGTTTGTCAAACAGTTTTTTTCGGGAGGCCCCAACAGTATACGGGCCTTCCGGATCCGATCCCTGGGTCCGGGTTCCTTCCGGCCCGATAGTGAGAGCACGGCCAACTTTTTTGATCAGGCCGGAGACATCAGGTTAGAAGGCAACCTGGAATTCAGGTTCCCTATCGTCCCCTATCTTAGAGGGGCAGTTTTTCTTGATGCGGGAAATGTTTGGCTGGTCAATGAAAATGAGGCCCTGCCCGGGGGGAAAATAGGGAAAGACTGGTACAAGGAATTGGGTATAGGTACAGGTATAGGGTTGCGGGTGGATATTGAATTTTTCGTGCTGCGCTTTGATCTGGCTACCCCACTGAGAAGACCCTACCTGCCTGAAGGGGAACGCTGGGAAAAAGATTTTAACCTTGGAGAAAGCGAATGGAGAAGGGAAAATTTAATTTTCAATTTCGCCATCGGTTATCCATTTTAATGGTTATTTGGCAGCTTCAGGGTGGTTTTTCAAAGTTTCTTTGGCTTTCTTCAGGCTGTACAGGTAGCCCAACATGGTAGGGGTCACCAAAGCAAAAACAGCCAGATTGCCAAAACCCTTCGCTTTTTTCATGGCAAGAGTCGCCATAATTATGGTCAATGGAATGCTATATTTGACACCAAAGTCCAGGTATTTTTGATAAGTAGTCATGGATTTAAAATTGTTCATGCATTTCACTACACAAGATTAATGCCGGATTGTGTGATTTCAAACCTTTGGGGTCATTGAGACCCCGAAAGTGTCCACGATTTCGGTAAGGGAGACCTTCGGGGTTCGGAAAACCCCAAAGGTCAATTTTCTATTCAAAAATACCTGAGCCCTGTAATGGCGCGATATATTACCTGTTAGCAAGAATGAGAGGAATATATTTTTTCCCTTCCGGGGCAAAGATACCGAACCATGGGAATTTTTTGACCTCAATACCTGATCTTAAGCTGCTCCCCGGGTTCATCGGATCTGCTCAGATTGGATAAGCTGACACCAAGCAGCCGCACAGGATTGGTTATTGCCTCCTGTTGGGCCAGGTCCAGGCTCAGGTTTTCCATGCTATCCAGGGGTATGGGCTCAGCAAAGGTTCTGGATCGGGTATGTACGGTGAAGTCGTTGTATTTGATCTTGAGGGTCAAGGTCCTTCCCCTGGCCTGATTTCGCTCCAGCCTCCTGAAAAATTCGGGTAAAATTTTTTCCTTCAGGCTATCCAGGATGGCCGATATATCCATCAGGTCATTTTCAAAGGTGCTTTCTACCCCCAGTGATTTCCTGATCCGGTCGGGCTTTACTTCACTATTGTGTATACCTCTCACAATTTCGTAATAATGCAGCCCTGATTTCCCAAACCTGCCGGTGAGAAATGCCAGCGAGTATTGTTTCAGGTCATGACCATTGTGTATGCCCAGGGATTTCATTTTTTCGGCTGTGACCCTGCCGATGCCGAAAAATTTCTCTATCGGTAACTTCTCCAAAAAAGCCTCCGCTTTTTCCGGGGTGATCACCGCCTGACCATTGGGTTTATTGAGGTCAGAGGCCACCTTGGCCAGAAATTTATTGTAAGAAATGCCTGCAGAAGCATTCAGTCCTGTTTCCGTTTTGATTCTTTGCCGGATTTCTTTGGCTATCAGGGTGGCGGATGGAAGACCGAAGTGATTTACCGTCACATCCAGAAATGCCTCATCCAGGGACAAGGGTTCTACCAGATCCGTATAATCCAGAAAAATCTTCCTTATCTCAAGGGAAATTTCCTTGTATCGCTCAAACCGGGGTTTGACAAATATCAGGGAGGGGCATTTTTTTGCTGCCAGCCTGGAAGCCATGGCGGACCTTACCCCAAATTTTCTTGCTTCATAACTGGCAGCTGCCACCACCCCCCTTTCTTTGTTTCCGCCTACAGCCAATGGTTTGCCCCTGTACTCCGGATGATCCAGCTGTTCCACCGATGCAAAAAATGCATCCATGTCCACATGTATGATTTTCCGGATCAGGGTCATGACTATTATCAGACAGTGCCCTGGGCCAGCATGGCTTTGGCTACTTTTTCAAAAGCCCCGATATTTGCTGCATTCAGGTAATCCTGCTCCTCCAGGTGATGTTTGTCTATGGTTTCCAAACATTTTTCATGGATGTTTTTCATAATGGCGCGAAGTTCTTTCTCCAAATCAATTTTAGCCCAATAGCGGCCCATTCTGTTTTGGGTCATTTCCAGTCCCGATACAGCTACTCCGCCGGCATTGGATGCTTTTCCCGGACCATACAGGACCTTGGATTCCTGGAAATAATTGATGGCCTCGGGGGTGCAAGGCATATTGGCCCCTTCTGCCAGTAGCATCAGCCCGTTTTTCCGGAGGATTTTGGCATCAGCAAGCTCCAGTTCATTCTGGGTGGCGCAGGGGAAGGCACAGTCGGCGGGGATGGACCAGATATTTTTACTTCCTTTGGTCGTGAAGGTGGCCGATGCATATTTATCGGCAAAAGCCGAAATGCTTTTTCTTTCTCCGTTTTTGACGGTTTTCAGGTGACTCAGTTTTTCCTCAGTCATGCCCTCAGGATCATGAACAAAGCCAGTGGAATCCGAAAAGGCCACTACTTTTGCCCCTTCCTGCAGTAGCTTTTCCATGGCAAACTGGGATACATTTCCTGCTCCCGATACCAAACAGGTTTTGTTGCCCAGGTTGTCATCGACCTCAGTAAGCATAAAATGGGCAAAGTGAATCAGCCCATAACCTGTAGCTTCGGGCCTCAGATAGGACCCCCCCCAATCCGTACCTTTTCCGGTCAATACTCCCTGAAATTCATTCTGGATTTTTTTATAGGTACCGAAAAGGTAGCCTATTTCTCTTTCTCCTACCCCTATGTCTCCCGCCGGTATATCCGTATAATGGCCGATATGGCGGTAGGCTTCCATCATCCAGGCCTGGCAAAACCGCATGACTTCCCCGTCTGATTTTCCCTTTGGGTCAAAATCTGCCCCTCCTTTTCCCGCCCCCAGGGGCAATCCGGTAAGTGCATTCTTGAAAATTTGTTCGAAGGCCAGAAATTTTAATATGCTTTGGTTCACACTGGGGTGAAAACGCAGCCCCCCCTTGTAGGGCCCAAGGGCACTGTTCATCTGAACCCTGAACCCTTTATTTACCTGCACCTTTCCCTGGTCATCTGTCCAGCAAACCCGAAAAGAAATCACCCTTTCCGGTTCGCATATCCTTTCAAAAAGTTTTTCATCTACAAAGGTTTTGTTTTTCTTCAGCACGGGAAGGATACTTTCAAATACTTCCTCCACCGCCTGGTGGTATTCTGCTTCATGGGGATTTTTTTGGGTGATGGATTTCAGGATATTGTTTAATGCGGCCATTTAACTGGATCGGTTTTAAGTTGATAAAAATAATTTAATGTCTGTATAATTGTGGATGCCTTTAGCTGGCATTCCTGGTATTCGTCTGATGCATTGGCATCTGCGGTGATGGCACTGCCAACACCAAAATAAAATTTGTTTTTGGCCCGGTCCATGACCAGGCTTCTGATGATCACACAGGTATCAAAGTCCCCGGCTGCATCAATATATCCCAGGCACCCCGAAAACCAACCCCTTTTAAAGGATTCGTACCTTTCAATCAATTCCATACACTTGATTTTTGGCGCACCGGTCATGCTGCCCATAGGAAAGGTTTTCGAAATGATTTCCCTGAAGCCTGTACCGGGAAGCAGTTGGCAACTTACTGTGGAGATCATTTGGGTAATTTGCCGGAAGGTATAGATGCCGAACAATTCATCCACACCGACCGTACCCGTTTGAGCCAGCCTTGACAGGTCATTGCGCATCAGATCAACGATCATCAGGTTTTCGGCCATTTCCTTTTCACTTTCAAGCAAGGTTTTTCTCAGCATGGCGTCTTCCTGCGGGTTGCTGCCCCTCCTCACGCTTCCCTTAATGGGCTGGCTGAGCAGGGTTGACCCCTGTTTTTTCAAAAACCTTTCCGGAGAAGCACAAGTCAGAAAAAGGTCGTTTGCTTTGAATAAGGCACTGAAGGGCATGGGGGAATGGGCGCATAGTTGCAAATAGAAACCCACAGGATCGGAGTAGGGCAAGCTGCCGTGAAAATCCATGCAATAATTCATTTCATAAATATCCCCATCCAGTATATGTTGCTGAATTTTGTCAAAAACCCCGGTGTATTCCTCCTTCCCATGAGAAGCAAAGAGCGTAAAATCACCTCTGGCCTCAGGTCTTACTGCCTGCGTGGATGCTATGGCTTTGGCACAGGCTTCCGGGTCGGAGGTTGTGATCATTGCCACATCGGCTGAAAAACTTACCGTTATTTCAGGGCTGAAAAACAAGGTTTCGGGACATCTCACCCGGCAATCATTCTCACTATACAATTTTTCATAACTGTTTTTTCTGTCATAGGAAATGATACCTATTTTTGGTTTTCCTGCAGGCAAAAGGTCTAAATGATCCAGATCCACTGCCTGAGTACCGGCATAAAAAACATGGGTGAAAGCATCCCCGGGATAGGCAATGCCATTGGGGTTGAAATAGCTGTAATAGTTAAAATGCTGATCTGCCCAATCAAGCAATTGGCGGACCCATTGTGGGTTGATGGAAAGGGAAATGCTGCTTTCTTGTTGGGACATAGGGGCAAAAATAGGAAAAAGGCAATAAAAAAGGGGACAAAATGTCCCCTTCTCTATTACATAATTGCTTACTTCACTATCAATTGGCCTTGATATCGAAATTGACACTTACCGTATTGTAGATAAACTGGTCTTTTGCCTTGTCAACAGCAGTAGCTTCATCACCGTAAGACAAACCCCATTCTGTACGGTCTATGTTGAAACCTGCCTGTGCGGTAATGGTTCCGTTATTCATAGACACGCTGGCCGGGAATTTGATGTTTTTGGTGTTGCCCCTAATGGTCAGGTTACCACTGATCCAATGGGTAGGTGTAGCGGGTGCGAGTTCAGAAGAACTTTTAGGCGTGTTTTCAGACTCAAATTGCTCTTTATCCTGCACGGCATCACCAGCAGCGTACGGAGTGATTTCTGTGATCTCGAAACTTGCCTGAGGATGGTTGGCTGCATCAAAAAAGTCATCTGACTGCAGGTGGTTCCACAATTTACCGTGGTTTTCACTTCCTTCTTCCAGATCATGGATTTCAAGACCGGTAATGTCAAAAGTAAATTCTCCTGCGGTAATGGCATCTCCTTCAACTGAGATTTCACCTCCGGTAACTGGGATAATGCCATTGTGTTGGCCTGTAGGCTTATAGCCTCTCCAGTTTACTTTACTTGAATTGACGTCAAGTGCCAATGTGGATCCGGTAGCCACAGCTACTTCTTCTGCTTCTGAAGTTTCTACGGTTTCCGAACTTTGTCCACATGAAAAGGCCAGCATAGCGGCCGATAACATGAATCCCGATAATTTAATTGCTTTCATAAATAATAATGGTTTAATTAAGATTGGTTTCAATTTATATGTATAAACACTCAAACTGTTTTTATATGAAAAAGTTCAGTATTTCAACAAATAAATTTTTAAAAATTTAAAATTTCGCTGGTTTAAAATAATATAATTCTGATTATCATAAATATGGCTCTAGTTAAGAAAGTAGGTAATAAGGCCCCTCAATTTGGAGCGGGTTGTTGGTTGGCAGAAAATGCCACGGTAGTAGGTGATGTGGCAATGGGCAAAGATTGCACCGTATGGTTCAATGCCGTTGTAAGGGGTGATGTGCACTATATACGGATAGGGGACCGTACCAACATACAGGATGGGGCGGTCATCCATTGTACTTATCAAAAGGCACCGGTAAATATTGGTTCAGATGTTTCCATCGCCCACAAGGCCATTGTACATGGCTGTACCATAGAAGACCGGGTGTTGATAGGTATGGGCGCCATCGTCATGGATGATGCTGTCGTTCAGGAAGGGGCCGTCATAGCAGCCGGAGCAGTGGTGTTGGCGGGTACTGTGGTGGAAAAAAACAGCATTTATGCCGGAATTCCTGCCAAAAGGGTTAAGGCCACCGGGCCCGAGATGGAAGCAACCATCTCGCGGATTGCGGCCAATTATCCCAAATACGCGAGTTGGTATAAGGACTAAGAACCTATAAACGCTTGAACATAGCCTGTCTACCCCATTCCAAAAATCCCTTCGTCATCCCGATTTCTGCGTTTTTTAAAATGTTAGGTCTCGCAGTGACGAAAACGCCGTCATTGCGATTCCTGCGAAGCAATCTGAACCGGAGCGGAGACTTAAATCCATTGAGAAAAGCGATTAAGATCGGGAATTCGCCTCCGTACAACCTCAGACTTCTGCGGGAGCGTGTTTATTCTCGATTCCTTTTCATTCCAATATGGACCATACCGATGACGTATTCAAAGCTGCAATCTTAAAGGCATAACTTACGTAGAACGACGAGAAAAAGAACACCTTTAAATTAAATACGCAAAGAGGCTTAGGCCAGACACCGGGAATCAGATTTTTTCTTCCGGCCGGAACCGCATGCTTTCCGGGTAGGGAAAAGCATGGATCAGTTCCCCTTTTTTGATTGCGCCCTGTATCTCTTTCCAGTATCCGGGATCAAAAAGCTGTGGGTTGGATTGGATAAAATAATCCCTGACATCGGCCCTGCCTATCATAAAACGCTTGAAGTCCTCGGGGAAAACGTCGTTTGCCTTTATTTCATACCAGGGTTCGGAAGCATATATCTGCTCGTATGTTTTTGGTTTTGGTTTTGCCCTGAAGTTCATGTTTTCCAAAAATTCGATTTCATCGTAGTCATAAAAGATGACCCTGTTCTGCCGGGTGACCCCAAAATTTTTGATCATCATGTCACCCGGGAAAATATTGGCCTTGGCCATTTGGAGGATGGCATTGGCATAATCGTCTACCACATGCCTGGCCGCTTCCAGGCTGCAGTCCTCCAGATAAAGATTCATGGGTTTCAACCGTCTTTCAATATACAGGTGGCGGATGACCAGGGTATCCCCATCAATTTCCAGTAGGGAGTTGACGGTATTTTTCAATTCCTTCATCAATTCCGGGGCAATCCGGTTTAGTGGCAATCTAAAGTTTTCAAACTCATGGGTATCGGCCATTCTCCCCACCCTGTCATGCAGCCCCACCAGTTTGTATTTTTCCTTGACCTGCTGCCGGGTCATATTTTTGGGCGGTTCAAAATGGTCTTTGATCAATTTAAAGACAATATTATAAGAGGGCAGGGTGAAGACTGTCATGACCATGCCCTTGATGCCACTGGCCTCCACAAAATCATCCTGGCTTTCCCTCAGGTGTTTGGTGAAATCCCTGTAAAAGGCAGTTTTCCCATGCTTGTTGAATCCTATGGCATTATAAATTTCATAAGGCCGCTTGTGTTGTATGACCGAATTCAGGAAAAGTACGGTTTGTGCCGGGGTCTGTATGCGCGCCATAAAATAGGAGCGGGTATAACTGAATATACCACTCATGATATTGGGGTCAAAAATCAGGGTATCGGCAAATACGCCCCTGGCATTGTGTACAAAGGGAATGATAAAGGGCATCCACTTTTGGCCTATAAAAGTTCTGCCTA
Source organism: Cyclobacterium plantarum (assembly GCF_011290685.1). Lineage (GTDB taxonomy): Bacteria > Bacteroidota > Bacteroidia > Cytophagales > Cyclobacteriaceae > Cyclobacterium > Cyclobacterium plantarum. The sequence continues at coordinate 64,360 of NZ_JAANYN010000012.1, read as the reverse complement.
TCAGGTAGGCGGCTTTATTGCGGTAAAAAATATCCCGCAATACCTGGGTGGTGGTTTCAGAAGTGGCTTTATAGCGGCTCAGAATCACCTTTTGTACCCCTCTGACCAGGTTGTGGATGTCTGTTTCTTTTTGGTAATAAGCAGTGCCGAAATCAAAATCAGCCAGTATTTTCCTGAATATATCTTCCAGTTTACCGGTTCCGGGATAATTGTAAAACAGGCTGGAATCCATCTCACGGGGAATTTCTTCAAATGGAGCTTCCACAAACATCAGCGCATCGTCAATGATATTCCCTGGGTAGGTTTTTCTAAAAACCGAATTGAAAAAGGTAGCAGCCAGCTCTTTGTCTGCTTTGTTCCTGATCAGTTCCAAATAGCTTGATTTTATAACAAACCATGTTTCTTTTTGCGAAACCCGCTCCCCAAGCTGTTCCTTGCACAAATGGATAGTGTCTTTTAACAGGTCTTTGTAAAGCCGGAGTCTTTTGCGGTGGTTGTCCTGCAGGGTTTTCCAATCGCGATTGACAAAATTTGCCGGGATTTGCTGGGTAATCCGGTTAAATTCTGAAATGTAGGTTTCATATCCTTTGAGAATGCTGTTGACGGTGAGAGAGGAAATGCTATCGGGCATAAAAGGGGAACTTATTTGTTAAATGGTCATTCGACAGGGATATTACTGTTTTATTTTTTTCCGGCAAAATTATTAACCTTTGGATTTGTAGAATTATTGTTTAAATTTCGAGCGAGTTTATTCATTTATTTGAATACAACCCAATAGGTTTAATAGGTTTGATAAATAAAAAAGGCCTGAATATTATTCAGGCCTTTTTTTCGCACTATTAAAAGTTGCCCATGGAATTTATTGAGTTGATAAAAGTGCTTGAGACTGGTTTAAGGCAGCCTTTACCGGGAAGGCTGGGGCAGGCTCATATGGCACCGGTGCCTTTGGAAGAAGCGCGTTTTGACCAAAAGCGCCTGGCAACAGCCAGAAAGGGAGCTGTTTTGTTGTTGTTTTGTCCCGGTCCGGAAGGAATAAGCATACCTTTTATCAAAAGGGCTGTTTACGAAGGGGTGCATAGCGGTCAGATTGCCCTGCCCGGCGGGAAAATGGATGCCGGTGACCATGACCTGAGCTATACGGCCCTCAGGGAGACAGAAGAGGAAATAGGGGTAGACCGGAAATCGATCACCTTATTGGGCAACCTTTCAGATTTGTATATTCCACCCAGTAATTTTTCTGTCCGGCCCTTCGTGGGGTATGCCAGCCAAACGCCCTCATTCAAAATCGACCCCCGGGAAGTAGACCACTTGGTCACCTGTAATTTTGAAACCCTGCTCAACAGGGAAATGCAAAAAGAAAAACTTGTATTTACCAGCAAAGGCACTACCATCAAAGCCCCTTATTATGAAATCAACAAGGAAGTTGTCTGGGGAGCCACAGCAATGATATTGAGTGAATTTTTGACGCTTTGGAAAAAGATCAGCTAGTTTTGGAAAATGTATGGATAAGTAATGATGCGGTGGTTTTTGGCCTTATTATGGGCCTTTTGGCATTGGTTTTTTATACCTCCGCCAGTGATCATCCCTTTTTCAGGGCCATTTACCGTTTTATTCCGGTAGTATTGCTTTGTTATTTCTTACCCGCCTTGTTCAATACCTTCGGTCTGATATCCGGTGCGGATTCTCAACTGTATTTTATTGCTTCCAGGTATTTGCTGCCCACTTCTTTGGTTCTACTTACCTTGAGCATTGACCTGAAAAGTGTCTTAAAACTGGGCCCCAAAGCCCTGATCATGTTTTTGACGGGGACTTTCGGAATCATTTTCGGCGGTCCGGTGGCCCTTTACCTGGTATCACTTCTTTATCCCGAAGTATTGGGGGGAATAGGTGCAGATGAAACCTGGCGCGGACTGGCCACCATTGCGGGCAGTTGGATCGGCGGGAGCGCCAATCAGACAGCCATGCTGGAAGTTTTTGGCGCCAGCCCTGTCCTTTTCAGCCAGATGATTGCCGTGGATGTGATCGTAGCCAATTTATGGATGGCTTTTTTACTCTACTGGGCCGCCAAACCTGCCCTGCTGGACAAGTGGTTGAAAGCGGATACCTCGGCCATTACGGCCTTGAAAGAGAAGGTTGAAAAATACCAGTTGAGTATCATGAAAATTCCCAGCCTTGCGGACACCATGACCATTTTAGGCCTGGGTTTTTTAGTTACCGGGATCGCTCATTTTTTGGGTGAGATCCTGGCTGTATATATTGGAGCGCATTATCCCGCCCTGAAAACTTACTCGCTGGACTCCTCCTTTTTCTGGCTGGTCATTCTGGCCACCACGGGAGGCTTACTGCTTTCTTTCACCCGGGCCAGAAAACTTGAAGGCGTGGGTGCATCCCGGATGGGCAGTGTTTTATTGTATGTGCTGGTAGCTACCATTGGCATGCAGATGGACCTGAGAGCCGTGTTGGACAACCCGGTTTTCTTTTTAGTTGGTTTTGTTTGGATGATTTTCCATATTTCATTTATGCTGCTGGTTGCTTTTGTGATCCGGGCTCCTTTTTTTTATGTGGCCATTGGCTCCCAGGCCAATGTAGGAGGAGCGGCCTCGGCACCCATTGTGGCTTCCGCTTTTCACCCTGCCCTCGCACCGGTAGGGGTGTTGCTGGCGGTCCTGGGTTACGGTCTCGGGACCTATGGAGCATACATTTGCGGTATTTTGCTGCAGTTGGCTTTTGGTAATTAAAGGTTTTAGGTAATGAAAAAACGGAGAAAGTTTATTTTTGTCTGTTCGGGGTCCGATTGTAAAAGCAATGGGGCCAGGAATTTTGCCGGGAAAATCAAGCAAATCCTGAATGAAGGGGAATTCAGGGGAAAGTTCAAAATGGTGAAGACCAAATGCATGGATTGCTGCAAATCAGGGCCGGTGGCGGTAGTAAACAACCAGCTCATCAAAAAAGCGGATCTGGACCAGTTGATTTCCGAGCTTAAAGAGGATTGACTGTTCCTGATTTTTGAGGCTATTAATTCCTGCTATTCAGGGAGATTTGATATTATTAGGACAAATTAATGATAGAATTGATTTTTGTTATTAACTTAAGGCCTTAATTACATCAGGCAAATGCCACTGCCATACAGTCTAGACTTTGGCAGGAACAATAATTGATTATTTATTTTTAAAATGAACAAAGAGTTCGAACAAATTCTATTTCAAGGACCCAAAAAGGGACATGAATTGCTTTTGATTTTTAATAAGGATCAGGTCATTTTTTCGGAGGGAGATTGGCATCTTTTTCATAAAAAAAAAGATGGTGTTTGGGAGAATTACCTGAAAGATTTTGACAAGCTGGTTCAGGATATTCTGCGTTATTTTGAAAACGATCTTCAGGAAAATTTTCATGTTGAGTACCAGCACGAGGGGAAAGTACAATTATTGTTAAAAATAGAAGGAAGCATCCTTGACGATGGGGCCAAGATTTGCCTGCTTACCGGTCGTTTTACAACAGCAAATGGCGGGCGAAAAAAATCTGAGGAAGGAAATAAAGCAGATCAGGATCTGGCTTTTGGAGAAGACGCTGCCAGTTTGCTAAACCGCAAGGTGGAATTTGAACGGATGATCAATTGGGTTTCTACCCATTTTTTAAATGCCTCGGATGAGGAATGGGACCAGGTATTTCTCAAGGCCCTGTCCATGATTGCCCACGCACAACATGCCGAAAGGGCAAATTTCTTTCTCGTCCAAAGGGAAATTAAATTATTGGAATGCGTATTTCAATGGGAAAAAGATCCCAGTCCGGGAACGGAGAAAGTAGAACATTCCATTTCATTCGAAGGGCAGGAAAATTTCCTGGATGGATTGGCCCATACCGGCTTCAGAGCGGTAGGAGACCTGCAGCAAATCCCGGAATTGCATCCATTTGAAGCCTTGATCGCTGAAAAACATGGTGTAAGGTCATTCATTTTGGTGCCCATTTTTGCCCAAAACAAATTATTGGGAATATATACCCTGAGCAGCACCTTGCCCCAGCAAGAGTGGAAACAGGCACACCGTGATGAATATGTTCTCAAGCAACTGGGAGATGTGTTGGGAGCTGCCTATATCAATCGCTCCACCAAAGCAGAACTTTTCAGAAACGAAAAATTACTGAGTTCGACAGAGATTCTGGCCAAATCCGGGTCCTGGCGTTTCAATCATTCGGACCGAAGGATTTATTTCTCTAAAGGGATTACCCGGATTTTTCAGCTGGATACCGGCATAGATGCAATGAGTATTCGCAATTTCCTCAACCTGATCCGCTTCGAAGACAGGGATAAGGTTAAATCACAGATTCAGCTGGCCATAAGAAAAAGGAAGTCGGTTTCCGGAGAATTCATTTTCTCCAACCCCAACGGAAAGGAAAAATACATTGCCTACGGTGTACAGGTCAATCAATTGACCCCTCAGGGAAACCTGGAGGTTTTTGGTTTTTGCAATGACATTACAGAAAAGAAAACAGTAGAGCGCAAGCTGTTATTCGAATCCCAGATACTGGCACAGGTAAATGAACCTATTTATGTCACTGATTTGAATCTGAATGTAGTCTACATGAATCAAGAGGCTATTTTTGAGGGTAATCCCAAACAAAATGGTCAGGGAAAGATCAGTGACTTTTTTCAAATCATCAGTGCTGCGTCCAACACATTTGAGGAGCTGGTACAGCAGGCCATTGAGGCAAATATTTGGGTGGAGGAGGTGCAGCTTTTGGATAACTCCGGACAGGTACACCCCTATGAAATTTCTGTAAAGCCCATACAAAACAGGGAAATAGAAAAAATCGGGTATTCATTTCTGGTCAGAAACCTGACCTCCAAGATACAGCGGGAGGAAATGGCAAAAAAAGCCAAAATGATCATTGAGAATAGCCCCGCAGTACTCTTTGAAGTAGAACCCAATCAGGGCTTTAAATTGTGTTATATCACCGAAAACATCAACCAGTTTGGATACAAGGCGGACAAACTGATCCGGCAGGCGGCCAGCCTGATGGATATCATCCACCCCGAAGACCTGTGTATTTTCGAAAAAGAATTGGTCCGGCCGGAAAAAGCACAGTACAGCAGGGAGTATAGACTGATTTCAGCAGAGGGAACCTATAGGTGGGTGGAAGATAAGATCCGTCCCGTTTTTGACCAGGATGGCCATGTGGTCCTGTACGAGGGACTATTGCAGGATGTGACGGAAAGGAAAAATGACAGGCTGGAAATAGAAAAAATTAAAAATCGCTACCGGGTGCTGGCTTCCAATATTCCCCTTACCAATGTTTTTCTGATAGACAAAAACCTGAAATACCTGGTAGCCGAAGGGTCCAATTTCAGGTATTGGGGATTGGACAAGGAATATTTTGAAGGCAAGACCATTGATGAAGTGCATACGACCACCCTGGAAGAGGTGGCTCCCCTGATGCATGAGGCCCTGGATAAAAAAAATACGGTCACCAAAATCCTGCCTTATATGAACAGGATCTACGATTTGACCGCCAAACCAATTTTCAACGGAGATCAATTGGAATATTATTTGGGAATTGTCCGGGACATATCCGAAGAATACAAAGCCAAAAAAGAACTAAAAAGAAGTGAAATCAAATACCGCAACCTGGTAGAGGAATCAACGGAAATCATTTTCTCCATCACTGCCCAGATGGAATTGAGCTATGTTTCCCCCAATGTCAAGCAATTCCTGGGTTATGAAACCTTTGAGTTTACCAGCGGGGATTTTACCGATTTTCTGCATCCAGAAGATGCCCAGGTATTCCTGGATGGGGAAATCAGCCCTATCAGGTATTTCCAGGACAACCCGGAGTTTGAATTTCGTTTGCGCCATAAAAAAGGGCATTACAGGGTGTTCAGCTCAAGTGGCAAGGTAATCAAGGATGAAAAAGGGGAGGTGCGGTATTATACCGGTATTGCCAGAGACATCACCAAGCTGAAAGAAACCCAAAAGGAGCTGTTCAAAGCCAAAGAAAAAGCGGAATCTGCCCTGAATGCCAAGAGTCAGTTTTTGTCTGTGATGAGCCATGAGATCCGCACGCCCATGAATGCCGTGATCGGGCTCTCCCACTTGTTGCTGGAAGATAATCCAAGAGAAGACCAATTGGAAAACCTGCGTACCCTGCAGTTTTCTGCAGAAAATCTGCTAGGGCTCATCAATGATATATTGGATTTCAACAAGATAGATTCCGGAAAGCTGATTCTGGAAAAAGTACCATTTGAACCTAAAAACCTGATCAACAGGATCATTCATTCTTATGCCTATCAGCTCAGGGACAAATCCCTGGAAATTATTTATGAGCCCGACTTTGAGGTGCCCAAATTATTGATAGGAGACCCTGTCCGTATCGCTCAGATCCTCAATAACCTGATCAGCAATGCCATCAAATTTACCGACCAGGGCTACATTAAAATTTCCCTTGATTTGATCAGTAAGAACGAAAACCGGGTTATGGTCAGGTTTACGGTTAAGGATACCGGCATCGGTATTGCCACCAGCAAGGTCAAATCCATCTTCGATGCCTTTACCCAGGCCAGTTCGGATACCACCAGAAAATACGGAGGTACTGGTCTGGGCCTGGCCATCGTCAAAAAACTGACAAAACTATTTGGTACAGACATACACCTGGAATCCAAGCTGGGTGTGGGCTCTACTTTTTGGTTTGAAGTCGATTTTGAAAAGCAGGATGAACTTCCCGAATTGAGTGCAAAGGATGTGATCGAATGGAACGGCAAGCTGGGAGATAAGAAAATCCTGGTAGCAGAAGACAATCAGGTCAACCAGGTACTGCTCAAAAAATTCCTATCCAAATGGGGGGTAGGAGAAATTGTTTTTGCCGCCAATGGGAAAATTGCCCTGGATCATTTTTTTAAAAATGATTTTGATTTGGTGCTCCTGGACCTTCAAATGCCGGAAATGGATGGCTTTGAAGTGGCCAGAATCATCCGTAAACTTGACTTGCTTTCCAAACGAAACGTGCCGATCATCGCCTTGACGGCCTCCTCTCTTCTGGAAGTGAAGGAACAGCTCGAAGCTTCCGGAATGGATGATTATATTTCCAAGCCCTTTACCCCGGAAAACCTGTACGGTAAAATCATCAAGTACCTTTGATTTTCCGCTGATAAATGATTCACCACGGATTTCCACGGATAGCCTGTGGTGAGCTGGTCATTATTTTTTCGCTGAAATTTAGCTTGTTGGTAGTTGAGCCGGGGTAGTTAAGGGTTAATTGGTCCGAAAGGTTTCGGGAGAATTAAACATGGTCTTTGCCCTATTGGCTTGATTTTTAGTCGAATACTGGTTGTTAAGGGTTAAGAAGGCTCGGAAGAGGTTGTAGGAGTCAAAGTTGCTGTTTGGCATCGGTACTTGTTTTAAGTAGTTGCGTTGTTGTTAAGGGTTAAAATGGTTAATTGGTTATTTGGTCAATCGGTTAATTTTATGGTAAATTCACCACAGATTTCCGCAGATTCCCACAGATTTTTTTTTGAAGCTGGAATGGGAAGCCTGCAGTTGGTGGCATAAATTTCATCCGGCTTATGGAAAAGTACATCAAAAAAGTAAATAAAAAATCCATCGGGTCCAAATCCCTCCGCCGCGACGGAGGGCAGAGCCTGTCCCGACCAGAGTCGGGAGGGATTTTTTCGTACCCGTCCGGGGATTACAAATCCCCTTTTATCTGTACCAGGGAATTACAAATTTCGCAGAGCCGTGCTGTTCGACATTTGTAATTTCGAACCCAGATACCCAGGATTTGTAATCCTGATTACCCGTACACCAAGCCATCGCAAACCCCAGTGCCATAGGCACGGCCGATATGGTAACCGTGGGTTTCAACACACGGACCAAAAGCCGACGATCGCCCCAAAGTCCCGTAGGGACGGCCGATACTTGGCAGGGACGTACAAATGGCCCGTACCTACGGCACTTTAGCTCCGGGGATAGGTCTGTAACCATGGGCTGAACCCCATGGTTATTAGATCGCCCGCTCCTAACGGAGCTTTTAACCGATGGAGCCAGATAAAAACAAAATGATTCACCATAGATTTCCGCAGATTCGCACAGATTTTTTGGTTTGATTTAGTCTTCCAAAATCATGTACGAAAATGAAATTTCTAACGATTTCCCCTCAAATAATCAGTTAACCAATTAACCCTTAACCAATCTTCGATTCAGCCCAACAACCACCAAAGGGGTCAAAACAAAAGAAAGAGGCAACCACATAAAACAAGGTTCTTAACCCTTAACAACCACTCCCACTACCTTTCAGACCCTCAATTAAACAGTTAAGCAGTTAAACAATTAACCAGTTCAAGAACCAGTTAACCAATTAAACCCTACCATCAAACCATCCTACCATCAAATAATCGTGCCATCGTACAATCACCACATCACCAAATTCACACATCAGCACATCAACAAAACCCCATAGGCAGGGCCGATCCTGTTTATCTGTTTTAAAAAAGCAGTAGCTACCTAAAAATTAATGCAATTTTCCACTTAAAATTCTACCTTTGCAACTTTGCGATGCACTATGGTGAAATGGACGACATGTTTGATTATTTGCATTTTAGGTCTTGCTGACCTTCAGGCCCAACAGACCCGGCCTTCCGAGCGATCTACCTTGTATTTTATAATGGGTACTTCCGGATCCAATATCCGGGAATTGAATGAGATGCTTGCCCAGAAGGGTATTTCCAACCTTCGTGGTGGTTACAATACCATGGGGTTGGGCTACCAGTACCGCCTGAGCGACTTTATCCTGGGATTCGAGCTCCTGCAAAACAACGGATCCAACTCCTATTTCAGGGATTATACCCTGGACCACCGCACCAGCAGGTTTTACATGAATATTGGCTATTCACTGACCGAAGAAGGTAAATTTCACCTGGTGCACTACATGTCACTGGGGGCGGGGTACCTTAATTTTCAAATGCTCAGGGACCAACGTAGTGTCTCTGACATGGGCGCCTTTCTGGACCAACCGGAGCAGGGATTCCTCATCCGCAAACATGATATACAAAAAGGAACCCATCATTTCGGCGGTTTTCTGACAGAAATCGGATTTCAATTCGGCTACGACCTGCCACTTCCCGGTTTGGAAGAGAACCTTAGCCTTCTGGGTAAATTCGGCTATTCCTTCAGCCCTTTTGAAGGGGCATGGAACATGAACGGCATCACCTTTGACAACCTGCAGAGCGGGGCTTTTTTTCGACTCGGAGCAGGGGTTTCCCTTTCCGATCAAAAACTCTTTTTTCCCGATGCCGGTATTGGGGTTCATTTTTTCTATGGTAAAACATTCAAAAATCCGAAACGTCTGAATGCTGCCCTGACAGAAAACGGCATGCAACCTTTCAAAGATACCCCCGGGAATCTGGGAATGAAGATCCTTGGAGAAAACCGGGGTCGATTGTATGGGGTAGATGTTTTCAATATTTCCAATTCCGGAAGGGCAAACGAAAACTACCAGCAGAGCCTCAACAGTTTGCGTGTTTATGGAAATTACGGGATTCAACTGTATAAACGAAGGAATCTGGAATTGGGCATTTTAGCGGGGATGGGAATCGGAAGTCTTCGCTACAGTCTGGAAAAGACTGGAAAACCAAATTTCCCCCTGTTGTTTGAGGAACCCGATCATGACGGATACCTCCGCAAACGGGGCCTGATGAGCAAAGGTGAAATGGTCATGTCCTACGCCATGCCGGTATTTAAAAACCTTTTCAGAATTGTTTATGCTGCACATGCAGGATACGAGGTGCCCCTGAGCAGGTACCGTCTGGGGGAGATCACCATGGCCAACTACATGTCAGGACCTTATGTTCAATTTGGTCTGGGGCTAAGACCCTAGCTGGGAGCTAAGCCTGGCTGTCCCTACAAATCCCTTACTGCTTAAAAGGTAATTTTTTTGGTCAAAAGGGATTTTTTCTCCTGAAATCCTGTTACTTTTGTGATTGCTTATCGAGAAAGACGGAGGGTAGGGCCCTATGATGTCTTAGCAACCTGATGTGACAAGGTGCTAATTCCCGTTCCGGAAATGCCGGATAAAGATGAGCCGAATAAGTTAGACAAACTTTTCTAGTTTTATAACGGTTCATGCTCGGATAAGCTTTTTGAAAAATTGCAAAAAACAGATGCCAAACAGAACCGATTTATTGCTTCAGCAACTTCAAAAAAGGATTTTAATTTTGGATGGTGCCATGGGTACCATGATCCAAAGGTACGCCTTGAAGGAGGATGACTTCAGAAATGAAGCACTTTACGGGGTTAAAAAATCCCTTAAGGGCAACAATGATCTCCTTTCCCTTACCCGTCCGGAAATCATCAGGGAAATCCACAAAGCCTATTTTGATGCCGGTGCCGATATCGTCGAAACCAATACTTTCAGCAGCACCTCCATTGCACAGGAGGATTATGGCTTGTCTGATCTGGCCTACCAGCTTAATGTGGAATCGGCCAGACTGGCCAGGGAAGTAGCCGACGAGTGCTCTGCCAAAAACCCACAGAAACCCCGGTTTGTGGCCGGGGCCATCGGGCCTACCAACCGGACCGCTTCCATATCACCAGATGTAAACGACCCCGGATTCCGGGCCGTGACCTTTGACCAGCTGGTGGAGGCTTATTCCGAACAGGTGGAGGGACTTTTGGATGGGGGCGTGGACATTCTCCTGGTGGAGACCGTCTTTGATACCCTGAATGCCAAAGCGGCCCTTTATGCCATTCAGGATGTCTTTGAAAAGCGGGGATTGCCGCTGGACCCCCATGAGGGAGGAATTCCCATCATGATTTCCGGTACCATTACCGATGCCTCCGGAAGGACCTTGTCGGGACAGACCACCGAAGCCTTTTTGATTTCCATCGCCCATGTGCCCCTGTTGAGTGTGGGCTTGAATTGCGCCCTTGGTGCCAGGGAACTCAGACCTTACCTGAAAGTACTGGCCGAAAATGCCCCCTTCTATGTTAGCGTTTACCCCAACGCCGGCCTGCCAAATGAATTTGGAAAATACGATCAGGGACCCGGAGAAATGAATGAACAGCTGGAAGAATTTCTGAAAGAAGGCTGGGTAAACATCCTGGGAGGCTGCTGTGGTACCACTCCGGAGCACATTGCCGCCATTTCCAATACGGCCTCCAAATACAGTCCCAGACAACTGAATGTCAAAACCCTTGAAAAATAAATCCATGACTTATACCAACAAGGTGCCTACATTGCAACTCTCAGGCCTGGAGCCTTTGGTTTTCAATGCGGCCATCAATTTTGTCAACATTGGAGAAAGGACCAATGTCACCGGATCCAAAAAGTTTGCCCGGTTGATATTGAACGGAAACTATGATGAAGCCATAGAGGTAGCCCTGGATCAGGTTCGTGGGGGTGCCCAGATCCTCGATGTATGCATGGATGAAGCCATGCTCGACGGGGAGGCCGCCATGGTCAGGTTCCTGAACCTTATCGCTTCCGAACCTGAAATCAGCCGAATTCCCGTGATGATCGACAGTTCCAAATGGAAGATCATCCTGGCAGGCCTGAAATGTATTCAGGGCAAGGGGATCGTGAATTCCATCAGCCTGAAAAACGGGGAGGAAGAGTTTATTGCCCAGGCCAAAACCATCAAAAAATTTGGCGCTGCCGTGGTAGTCATGGCCTTTGACGAAAAAGGTCAGGCAGATACCTATGAAAGGCGCATACAGATCTGCAAAAGAAGCTATGATGTACTTACCCAAAAGGTAAAATTCAATCCCCAGGACATCATCTTTGATCCCAATATATTTCCCGTGGCCACGGGCATGGACGAGCACAGGGCCAATGCCATAGATTATTTCAGGGCCACCAAATGGATCAAAAACAACCTTCCCGGTGCCAAAGTCAGCGGAGGAGTAAGTAATGTTTCCTTTTCTTTCAGAGGCAACAACCCCGTCCGGGAGGCCATGCATGCCGTTTTTTTATACCATGCTATCAAAAACGGCATGGACATGGGGATTGTCAACCCCTCCATGCTGGAAGTCTATGACGATATTCCCAAAGACCTGCTGCAGCATGTGGAGGATGTAATCTGGAACCGCCGTGAGGATGCTACCGAGCGCCTGCTGGACTTTGCCGAAACGGTAAAATCTGCCGGCAAGAAAAGCAAAACGGACGAAGCATGGCGCAGCCAGCCCGTAGAAAAGCGTATCCAGCATGCCCTGGTCAAAGGTATCCTGGACCATATTGTGGATGACACAGAGGAGGCCAGGTTGCACCTGGAAGATCCCCTGAAGGTCATCGAAGGACCCCTGATGGACGGAATGAATGTAGTAGGTGACCTCTTTGGGGAAGGCAAAATGTTTTTGCCCCAGGTGGTCAAAAGTGCCCGGGTGATGAAAAAAGCCGTGGCCTACCTGGAACCTTTTATGCCTTTGCCGGAGGAGAACGCCGACGCTGAGGGTGCGGGAGAAGACAACATCAACCGGATCCTGCTCGCTACCGTCAAGGGGGATGTGCATGATATCGGTAAAAATATCGTGGGCGTGGTGCTGGCCTGCAACAGCTACAAAATCATAGACCTGGGGGTCATGGTGGAGACCGAAAAAATCATTGAGGAAGCCCTGGCCAACAAGGTAGACATTATCGGTCTGAGCGGCCTGATCACCCCTTCCCTGGATGAGATGGTCAATGTGGCGTCTGAAATGGAGAGAAGGGGCTTGAAAATCCCTCTTCTGATTGGCGGGGCCACCACTTCAAGGATCCATACGGCAGTCAAGATCGACCCTGTGTATAGCGGTACAGTGGTACATGTGGCGGATGCCTCCAAATCCGTACCCGTAGCGGGAGAAGCCATCAATAAGGAAACCAGGGACAAATACAGAACCGACATGAAAGCCCTGTACAGCAAGCTGAGGGACGAACATGAAGCCAAACAACAGGTAAAACAGCTGGTGACCTACAAGGAAGCCAAGCTCAATCCTGTCGATATTGACTGGACGGGATACCAACCCGTACAGCCCAAAAAGACCGGCATTCAGGTACTGGACAAGCTGGATCTGGGCCTGATCCGAAAGTACATCGACTGGACACCCTTTTTCACCACCTGGATGCTGGCAGGCAAATTTCCCAAGATCCTGAAAGACCCGGTAGTGGGGAAGGAAGCACTGAAGCTTTACAACGACGCCAACAACATGCTGGACCGGATCATCAATGAGCAATGGCTACAGGCCAAGGCGGTACTGGGCTTGTTTCCGGTCCACCGCTCGGGAGACGATTTGATCATTGATCCGGAATTCACCAAAGACAAACAATACGTTTTTCATTTCCTGCGGCAGCAGGGGCGCAAGGGAAAAGGAGTACCCAACAGGAGCCTGGTGGATTACATTCATCCCAAAGCCAGGGATTATTTTGGTGGATTTGCCGTTACCACAGGTTTGGGGATAGAGGAAAAACTGAAAGCTTTTCAGAAAGATGGGGACGACTACAACGATATCATGCTCAAGGCCATGGCCGACCGCCTGGCTGAAGCCGCTGCAGAATACCTGCACGAACGGGTGAGAAAAGAATTTTGGGCCTATGCTGCCGATGAATCCCTGGACAATGACGGCCTGATCCGGGAATCCTATGAAGGAATCCGGCCTGCCCCGGGATACCCGGCCTGCCCCGAGCATTCTGAAAAGCGTACCCTATTTGATCTGCTTGAAGTGGAAAAAAACACGGGCATGAGCCTCACAGACAGCTTTGCCATGTATCCCACCTCATCGGTAAGCGGCTATTATTTCGGGCATCCGGAAAGCAAGTATTTTGGTCTGGGAAAAATCGGTGAAGACCAGGTGGAGGATTACGCCCGCCGCAAAGGTGTTTCCAAAGCCCAGGCAGAACGCTGGCTTTCGCCCAATCTTTCCTATGCACCTCAATTGACCTATAACAGTTAGGGCAGCTACCCTGCCCTTTAATTCATTGAAATGAAAGTTACGGAATACATACAGAATGCGGATAAAACGCTTTTTTCTTTCGAAATCCTACCCCCACTTAAGGGGCAGAGCCTGAGCAACCTGCTGGAAGGAATAGCACCCCTGATGGAATTCAAACCTCCATTCATTGACGTGACCTATCACCGGGAAGAATACGTCTATAAAAAACATGCCAACGGCCTGCTGGAAAAGGTAAGCACCCGAAAAAGACCCGGAACCGTGGGGATCTGTGCGGCCATCATGAACCGCTTTAAGGTGGATGCAGTGCCCCATTTGCTCTGCGGCGGATTTTCCAGGGAGGAGACCGAAAATGCCCTGATAGACCTTTATTTTATAGGAGTGGAAAATGTGTTGGCCCTCCGCGGAGATGCACCCAAGACCGATGCCAATTTTGTACCTCATAATGATGGCCACCGGTATGCCTCTGGCCTGGTGGAACAAATCATAGGCATGAACAAAGGGCGCTACCTGCATGATGAAACCGAGGTTGGCTTTCAAACGGATTTTTGTGTGGGCGTGGCAGGGTATCCCGAAAAGCATTTTGAAGCACCCAGCATGAACTATGACCTGAAAAAATTAAAGGCCAAAGTGGATGCCGGTGCCACCTATGTGGTCACCCAGATGTTTTTTGACAACCGCAAGTATTTTGCCTTTGTGGAAAAAGTCCGGGAAATGGGCCTCGATATTCCCATCATCCCGGGATTGAAACCCATTACTACGCTTTCACAGATCGTAAACCTGCCCAGGATCTTTTTCCTGGACCTGCCCGATGACTTGCTTACCGCCCTTGAAAAATGCAAAAGCAATGCCGATGTGAAGGAGGTAGGGATAGCCTGGGCCATACAGCAGAGCAAGGAATTGGTTGCCTATGGGGTGCCTACCCTGCACTATTACACCATGAGCCGGGCAGATGCGACCTACCGGGTAGCCAAAGAAGTTTTTTGAAATTGACATGTTGGAAATAAATAGCACTAAGTGGACTACCGGGCAGTAAAATCCCAATTCAGGCAAACAGGGAAAATCACCCTTGAAGACTCCCGGGGACAGGTTTTTGAATGGCTTTCTCCGGGCAGGTACCCAACAGGGGCTAGCGGCATTTTTCTGATCCATGAATTGTACCAACTGCAGGCGCTGGTGGGTAGTTTTTCTGAAGTGGCACTGGATATCGTGGAATTTTCCCCCGACAAGGTGATTTTTCACAGTCCCCCGGCAAATGGCCCAAAGGATGGAATGAATTCCACAGGATTAATTAAATTTGCACTGATCAAATCACCATTCTGGCACAGGCTATTGTTTGAACTCCGGGAAACGGTAGTTTTGCAATGGGTAGAAAATACCGAAGAAGCACCCCATTCCGGGGAACAGCCATTTCCACTGCAAGCCAAAGGGTCAAAAGCCATGGAGCTGCATGCCGATGGGAAGGTGAAAATAATAAACGCATGAATCTGAAAAGTTCTTTAGATAAAGTACCTATTTTTCAGCAGGTAGGGGAAGTAGCAGACCAATTGGGCATGGAAACCTACCTGGTGGGGGGATATGTAAGGGATGTTTTATTGGAACGGCCCAGCAAGGACATTGATTTTGTATGCATTGGCGATGGGATACGGCTGGCAAAGGCAGTTTCACAAAGCCTGGAAGGGCGCCCCAAGGTGGCTGTTTTCAAAAATTTCGGTACCGCCATGATCAAAGTGGACGACTGGGAGGTGGAATTTGTCGGTGCCAGGAAGGAATCCTACCAAACCGATTCCAGAAAACCCAAGGTGGAGGCAGGCAGCTTGCAGGAAGACCAGGAACGCCGGGATTTCACCATCAACACCCTGGGCATTGCCGTGAACAAAGCCAATTACGGAGAATTGCTGGATCCCTTTGAGGGGGTGAAGGACCTGAAAAGGAAAATCATCCGCACTCCCACAGATCCCAACCTTACCTTTTCCGACGATCCTTTGCGCATGCTGCGCGCCATTCGTTTTGCGGCCCAGCTGAAATTTGATATTGCCCCGGATACCTTTGACGGGATCATCAACAATGCCTCCCGCCTTTCCATTATTTCAGGGGAGAGGATCATCGACGAGTTGAATAAGATCATCCTGACCGATAAGCCCTCTTATGGATTCAAATTGCTTTTTGTCAGCGGCCTGCTGGCTGAGTTTTTTCCGGAAATGGTAGCCCTGCAGGGAGTGGATTCGGTAGGGGACAAATCCCACAAAGACAATTTTTACCATACCTTGCAGGTGCTGGACAACCTGTCGGCCCGAACGGAAGACCTCTGGTTGCGTTGGGCGGCCATCATGCATGACATTGCCAAGCCCGCCACCAAGCGTTTCAACCAAAAAGTGGGCTGGACCTTTCACGGACATGAGGACAAGGGGGCAAGGATGACACCCGGAATTTTCAGAAGATTGAAATTGCCCATGGATGAAAGGATGAAATATGTGCAGAAATTAGTAAAATTGCACCTCAGGCCCATTGCCCTGGTCAATGATAAGGTGACAGATGCCGCATTGAGGAGGCTGCTTTTTGAGGCAGGGGATGATGTGGAAGACCTCATGCAGCTTTGCCGGGCAGATGTGACCTCAAAAAACAACAATAAAGTCAAACGTTTTTTGGCGAATTTCGATAAAGTAGAAAAGAAATTGCAGGAAGTGGAGGCCAAAGACCAGGTAAGAAACTTTCAGCCACCTGTGTCTGGTGATGAAATCATGGCTATATTTGGCCTCAAACCCTCCCGTGTGGTGGGGGACCTGAAAGAAGAAATCAAGGAAGCCATCCTGGATGGTCAGATACAAAACAATAAAAATGAAGCTTTGCAGTTGATGTATGAATTGGCTGCAAAAAAAGGAATAGAGAAAAAAACAAACGAATGAACAAGATGATGAAATACGCTGTATTGATTTTATTGCTGTGCGCGATTGTGCAGCCTGCTGTAATGGCCCAGGATAGCAGCAATACACAAGGGGAAGTTCCGGCTACAGTTCCTGCAGATAGCAATAAGGCCAGAAACAATTCGGACAACCGGATTTATGCGCTGGCCATGCGTTATAACGACGCCTCTGTGGCCAAAATTAAGCTGTATGAACTGATGGAAAGAAATCCCAACAACCTTTCCTATCCCGAAACCCTGGCTTCCCTGTATTTTGAAATGGAGCAGTATGGCTCTTCCGCCCTGGTGGCCCTGGACATTTTGGAAAGAAACGACAAAAGCCTGGTAGGCCTGGAAGTGGCTGCCTTTTCCCTGGAACAACTGGGTGCTTTGGAGCGCGCATTGCCGCATTTTGAATCCCTGCACCTATTGTCCGGAGACCTGTTCAGCCTGTACAAAACAAGCTACCTGCAGTACAGTTTAAAAAAATATGAAGAAGCCCTGAACTCGGTCAACATGTTGATCAAGGACAAAAAGGCTGCCGAGCAAAACCTAAACTTCCCCAAGGAGGACAATACCATGCAGGAAGTAAGTATGGTGGCCGCGGCGCAAAACCTGAAGGGTCTTATCTACAAAGACCAGGGAAGTTCCGCTGAGGCCAGGACTGCCTTCGAAGAAGCACTCGCCCTCAATCCTGAATTTGAACTGGCGAAGGAGAATCTGGCGGATTTGTAAATTGGTAGAACAATAGTTTTCACCACAGATTGACACAGATTAGCACAGAGGAATTTGGAGAAGTTAAGGGTTAATATGGCTCTGATCGGGCTGGGGGAGTCAAAGTTGCTGTTTGGAATCAGGCCCTATTTTGGGTTGAATCGTGGTTGTTAAGGGTTAAAAGGTTTAATTGTTTATTTGGTTAATCGGTTAATTGTAGGGTAAATTTACCATAGATCAGCAAAGATTTTTTTGGTCGGATATAACTCTTTCTGGGTGTAGTTTCTAACTACATCCCTTATATCCAATCAATTACGTACACGAGGCATTTGCAATGCCGGATGATGTTCGTTTACGTTCGGGGATTACAAATTCCGCGGAGCTCAGCTGTTCGACATTTGTAATGTCGAACCCAGATAAACAGGATTTGCAATCCTGATTACGTGGACATCAAAGCCACCGCCAACCCCAGTGCCGTAGGCACGACCCATATAATAACCGTGGGTTTTAAGCCCACGGACCATAAGCCGGCGATTGCCCCAAAGTCCCGTAGGGACGGCCGATAAGTGACGGGGCCGTACAAATGTTCCGTACCTACGGCACTTTGCCCCGGAGATTGGCCTAAAACCATGGGCTGAACCCCATGGTTACTAGATAGGCCGCTCCTAGCGGAGCTTTTAACTGAAGGTATCAGATAAAAACAAAATAATTCACCACAGATCCGCACTGGTCCGGGGATTACAAATCCCCCTTAATCTGTCCACGGGATTACAAATTCCGCGGAGCTCCGCTGTTCGATATTTGCCATGTCGAACCCAGATAACCAGGATTTGTAATCCTGA
>NZ_JAANYN010000012.1:0-45900 GCF_011290685.1 Cyclobacterium plantarum | reverse complement strand
CACCGACCCCAGTGCCGTAGGCACGACTCTCTCTGGGTGTAGTTTCTCACTACATCCCTTATATCCAATCAATTACGTACACGAGGCATTTGCAATGCCGGATCATGTTCGTGCACGTTCGGGGATTACAAATTCCGCGGAGCTCCGCTGTTCGATATTTGCCATGTCGAACCCAGATAACCAGGATTTGTAATCCTGTTTACGCGCACTCCAAATCCACCACCGACCCCAGTGCCGTAGGCACGACTCTCTCTGGGTGTAGTTTCTCACTACATCCCTTATATCCAATCAATTACGTGCACGAGGCATTTGCAATGCCGGATGATGTTCGTTTACGTTCGGGGATTACAAATTCCGCGCAGCTCCGCTGTTCGATATTTGCCATGTCGAACCCAGATAACCAGGATTTGTAATCCTGATTACGCGCACACCAAAGCCACCACCGACCCCAGTGCCGTAGGCACGTCCGATAGGATAACCGTGGGTTTCAACCCACGGACTCTAAGCTGACGATTGACCCAAAGTCCCGTAGGGACGACCGATATTTGACGGGGGCGTACAAATGTTCCGTACCTACGGCACTTTGTCCCCAGAGATTGGCCTAAACCCATGGGCTGAACCCCATGGTTATTAGATCGACCGCTCCTAACGGAGCTTTTAACAAGTGGTACCGGATAAAAACAAAAAGATTCACCACAGGCAAGGCAGCTCACATCCCCACACCATCATATCATATCACCACACCATCACATCATCACATCATCGAATCCTTCTCTCTCTGGGTGTAGTTTCTAACTACATCCCTTATATCCAATTAATTACGTGCACGAGGCATTTGCAATGCCGGATGATGTTCGTGCATGTTCGGGGATTACAAATCCCTTTTTATCTGCACCACGGAATTACAAATTCCGCGGAGCCGTGCTTTTGGAAATGGGAAATCGAACAGTGACACCCTCAAATAAACATTTAACCAATTAACCCTTAACAAATCTGCGATTCAGCCAAACGACCACCAAATCAGCCCAAATCCAAAGACAAGAGTAACTACAAAAAACATGGCGCTTAACCCTTAACCCTTAACAAATTCCGGATGCAGCTCCAACAACCACCCAGCCGGACAAAAATCAACTACTACAACAACCACCAAAAACACGCCCCTCAACCTCATCCTTCCCTTTCTTTTATTTCCATTTTAGGGAATAAAATTGCAGTTTTGCAAAAATAACAATTCACATGAGCCTACGCTTCCAGTCACTGAAAATCATCACCGATAAGGAGATCCTTCCACCGGCTGATTATCTGTACGATGGCAAAACCCTTCAAAATGCCCCCTCCACCCATCCCGGGCCGGATGAAACCCTTCTCGATTGTAGCGGGCTGCTGGGTTCCAGGGGTTGGACCGACCTGCGCTGCTTTTCCGGCGAACCCGGAGAGGAGTACCGGGAGACCCTGGAAAGCCTGGCCAAAGCCCTGGCTCAGGGAGGAATTACCGAAGCCGTAATCATGCCCAATACCCAGCCACCCCTGCAGTCCAAGAATGAAGTGGCCTATGTGCAAAACCATACCAGCCACCTTTTTCCCACTTTCCATATTCAGGCGGCGGTGACCAGGGATTTTAAGGGAGAAGGGCTTACCGAAATGCTGGACCTGAACCATTATGGCATACAGGTTTTTGGAGAGGGCCTGGTGCCGCTTTCCCATTCCGATCGCCTGATGAAGGCCCTGCAATACCTGCAGCGGATCAATGGGGTACTCTTTGACCAGAGCCAGGACCCCATGCTGGCCCTGTTTGGGCAGATGCATGAGGGAATCGTTTCCACCCGCCTGGGCCTAAAAGGCATTCCTGATCTGGCCGAAGAAGTGGCCGTACAGAAAAACCTGGAAATCCTCCGTTATACCGGAGGACGCCTGCATTTTCAGACCGTCAGTACCCGGGGTGCCCTGCAACAAATCCGCCAGGCCAAAGCAGAAGGCCTGGCCGTAACAGCCGATATTTCCATTTACCAGCTGCTCTTTACCGATGAGGACCTGCTGGAATTTGATACCTGCCTGAAAGTGATGCCCCCTTTCCGGGGCAAAGCACAAAGGGAAGCCCTGCTGGAAGGCCTGAAGGATGGCACCATAGATGCCCTGGTATCCAACCATGTGCCCCATGACAACGATGCCAAAAACATGGAGTTTGACCTCTCTCCCTTTGGCATGTCCGGACTGCCTACCTTCGTGCCGGCACTGGTTAGCCTGGAAGAGGAACTGGGCTACCCCTTGCTGATCAGCAAGCTATGCTCCGGCCCGCAAAAAGTATTGGGCAAAGAAGAAACTGCCTGGGATACCCTTACCGTCTTTGACCCCGAAGCTACCTGGACCCTGGACCACAACAGCAATGCCTCTCTGGCAGAAAACTCACCCTTTTGGGGGAAGGAACTGAAGGGAAAGGTCAAATACCTGATCAACCGGGAAAAAACGGAGGGCATCCATGAATAGCTACCTCAGGGCAGCCTGGCCTTTTGGCCTTTCCGGTGCGGGATTGTGCCTTTTTGGATTTCTAACCATGTACGCCCTGGACGTGGAACCCCTCAGCATGAACCTGATCCTGGGCTATGTGTTTGTCCCGGTATTTGTTTTTTTCGGAATCAAAAGCTTCCGGGACGGATTCAATGGGGGTAACCTTTATTTCAGCCAGGGCATGAGTGTGGGCTTTTTTGTTTACAGCCTGATGGCCCTGCTTTCCGCCCTGTATGTCTATGTCTTCCTGCACCTGGATCCACCCACTTTTGAGGCTTTCCGCCAGGTAAACCTGAAGTTAATGGAAGATAACCGGCAGATCCTGGAAGAACAATTGAATGAAACGGCCTATACCGAAACCCTTGCCAGCCTGTCTGCCATGAGCATCCTGGATGTGGCCACCAACGATTTCCTTAGAAAAATCTTTCCCGGATTGTTCTTTACCATAATAATTTCCATAATTTTAAAGAGAACTGTTAATACATAACTTATGGAACCACAAGCACAACAAAGCAACACGCCGGCCAGAGCCGCGCTGAATGCAGGACTGGTCATCGGGCTGGTCATGCTGGCCATCAATTTTATCATTTATTTCATCGACTACAGCTTCCTGGTTGCAGCCTGGTATGGCATCTCCATACTGGTCATCTTTTTTGCGCTGGTCATCTATTTTGGCAGCCAATACCGCAAGGAAATAGGCGGCTATATGGATTTTGGGGCTGCTTTCCAGTTTTCCTTTGTTACCCTCATCATCTCCGGGCTGATCTCCACACTGGGCAATATGCTCCTGTATTTTGTGATCGATCCGGGATTGCCGGAACTGCTGGTGGAAACCCAGCTGGAAAACATGGTGGCCATGCTGGACAGTTTCGGTGCCGGCGACAGCATTTCGGGAGATCAGATCGATGAAATGCGCAGCGAAATGGCCAATAGCTTTACCATTGCCGGTCAATTCAAGGCCTTCGGCATATCCCTTATCGTTTATGCCATCCTGGCCCTGATATTAGGCGCCATTCTTAAGAAAAGAGATAAAACAAAAGACTTTTAATGACCCAGTTATCCATCGTCATACCGGTTTACAATGAAGAAGAATCCCTGCCCGAATTGCAGGCCTGGATCAGTAAGGTGATGGACGCTTCCGGCTTGTCGTACGAGTTGATTTATGTAGACGATGGCTCTACTGATGGTTCCTGGGAGGTGATTCAAAGCCTTTCCCGACAGGGCGCCTGCGTAAAAGCCGTCCGTTTTTTCCGCAATTATGGCAAATCCGCTGCCCTGGACACCGGTTTTTCCCGGGCAGCAGGGGAGGTGGTGGTCACCATGGATGCCGACCTGCAGGACAGCCCCGAGGAGATACCCGAACTGTACCGCATGATCCGGGAAGAAGGGTATGACCTGGTCAGTGGCTGGAAACGGAAACGTTTTGATCCCCTGTCCAAAACCCTGCCGTCCCGCTTCTTTAACCGGGTTACCCGTATGCTCTCCGGCATCAAGCTGCATGATTTCAATTGCGGACTGAAGGCCTATGCCCGGAAGGTGGTCAAAAATATCCACATTTACGGGGAAATGCACCGCTACATCCCCCTGATTGCCAAGTGGAACGGTTTTAGCAAGATCGGAGAAAAAGAAGTGGCACACCGCCCCCGGAAATATGGCAGCACCAAATTCGGTCTGGAGCGTTTTGTCCATGGCTTCCTGGACCTGATCTCCGTTTCTTTTGTCAACCGCTACCGCAAAAACCCCATGCACTTTTTTGGATTGCTCGGTACGCTGTCCTTTGTCTCGGGGCTGATCATTACCGCCTGGCTGATCTTTGAAAAAATCCGCGGACTGCGACTGGGCCTGCACGTTCGGGAGATCACCAACCAACCCCTCTTTTTTCTGGCACTTGTGGCCCTGATCGTGGGGGTACAACTGTTTCTTACCGGCTTCCTGGCCGAAATGATGACCTCTTCCAATTCCCAGAAAAGCGATTACAATATCGAAGAAGAAATTAACCCGGGATCCTGATGCGCTTTTCCATCATCATTCCGGTCTATAACCGCCCGGTAGAAGTGCAGCTCCTGCTGGATAGCCTGTGCCGGCAAACTTTTTTGGATTTTGAAGTGGTGTTGGTGGAGGATGGGTCGGCCGATACCGCGGAGCCGGTAGTGGAAGCCTTCAGGGAAAAGCTACACCTGCAGTACCATTACCAGTCCAACAGCGGACAGGGTTTTGCCCGAAACAAGGGTATGGAGCTGGCTCAGGGTGAATATTTTGTTTTTTTTGATTCCGACTGTATCATACCTCCCCAATACCTGGAAGTGCTGGAGCAGGCCATCCGGAAGCGAAACCTGCAGGCCCATGGAGGGCCGGATGATGCCGATGCCGGCTTCAATGACTGGCAGAAGGCCATGAATTTCAGCATGACCTCCTTTCTGACCACCGGCGGTATCCGCGGCAAAATGAAAGACCCCGCCAAATACCAGGCCCGGGGATACAACATGGGTTTTTCCCGGACTGTCTATGAGCAACTCGGAGGCTTTGCCCACCCCAATATGGCGGAAGACATAGAGATCAGCCTGCGGATCAAAAAGGCCGGCTTCAGGCTGGAGCTGGTGTCGGAGGCTTTTGTCTACCACCAGCGCAAAAATGATTTTCGCTCCTTTCTGCGGCAAAGCTTCCAGTTTGGCCGCAACCGGGTATTTATCCGGCACTTTCACCCGGAGGCGGTAAAAGCGGTGCACCTCCTGCCGGTTTTGTTTTTACTAGGCATCCTTGCCCTGCCTGTACTTGCCTGGCTCTGGCCCACCGGAAGCAGGCTGCTGGCTTTGGCCTATGCAGCATGGAGTCTGGCTTTGCTGGTAAATGCTTTGGGCAGTCCCAAAGTAGCACTTTTGTCCTTGCTGACCTCCTACGGACAGCTTCTGGCCTATGGACTAGGGGTGATCACGGAATATTCCTTGCCCACCAAATGGAAATGATTCACCAGGGATTTTTTTCGTTAATTGGCTTGAACCGGGTGGAGGAGCTGGATACGGGCACTTGGGCAGGATGGCTGGGTTTGGTTTCAACCGCGTTGGTTAAGGGTTAATATGGCTCGGAAGGGGCTGAGAAGTTGAGACCTGTAGTTTTGCAGTTGAGCGTAATAGAAGTGGAGCCGTGGTTGTTAAGGGTTAAAATGTTTAATCGGTTAATTGTAGGGTAAATTCATCACAGATCAACAAAGATTTTTTTGGTCTGATATAACTCTTTCTGGGTGTAGTTTCTAACTACATCCCTCGTATCCATTTATTTACGTGCACGAGGCATTTGCAATGCCGGATCATTTTCTAAAAGTTTTTAGGACCTTAGACAAGTTTCCCAAATCAATTAACCAGTTAAACCCTTCGTGCCCTCCTTCTTAGTGAGCTATTGTATTAACCTTCAAGCAATTCGCTAAACTGTTTTGCATCAATAACGGCTAACCGGGGGAACTTCCATTCTTTCAATTTTCCAAAACCCTTATCATGGGTAACCAAATAGTCTGCATTTACTGCAAAACCGCAATCCGAAAATTTATTATCATCTGGGTCATCCAGAATTCCCCATTTAAAATAAATTACCGTTTTTATCAAATAGGGGGTTTCAAATAAAACCTGTAAAGTGGCATCAGCTACCTCCCTTCCCATATGTCTTTCAATTATTTCGGCATATTCAGAAAGAATTTCATTACTTACACAAAGTTGAAATTTTCCCTGAATAAAATTTTTAAATACCCAATGGTAAGGGGATTTCCTGGATAGGGAAACCAAAAAAATATTTGTGTCCAGCACAATTTTAGGAATCTTTCTTTGGACTGTCACTTTTGTAAGGGGTTCTCATTTTTGAATGGGCCATTTTCTCCGCATCCTCAGCTGTCCAGCCTTTTTCATCCCAAACTCTGTCAGATAAATCCATCGCCTTTTCAGCAAAATAAGAAGTCAGCAAGTCCCTGATTTCCTGCAGTTCCTCCTCTGAAACTTCCCTGGCGAATAGTCCCAACATTTCACGCTGCAAATTGGTAAGATTGGTGTGCTCGGTTTCCATAAGTAATAGTTACTGAAGATTTAACATCTAAAGATTAATTTAATACATTTAACGCAATAGCCAAAGAAATAGGTACATGGTCTTGGATTAGCATTTGTGCTTAGTCCTGCTAAGTACAAAATAATTCACCAGGGATTGGCACGGATTTTTTTCGTTAATTGGCTCGAACCGGGTGGAGGAGCTGGAGACGGGCACTTGGGCAGGATGGCTGGGTTTGGTTTCAACCGCGTTGGTTAAGGGTTAAAATGGCTCGGAAGGGGCTGAGAAGTTGAGACCTGTAGTTTTGCAGTTGAGCGTAATAGAAGTGGAGCCGTGGTTGTTAAGGGTTAAAGATGCTGGTAAGCGGATAAAGGAATCAAAGTTGCTGCTTGGCATCAGGGCTTGTTTTAGGTTGAATCGTGGTTGTTAAGGGTTAAAATGTTTAATCGGTTAATTGTAGGGTAAATTCACCACCGATCAGCAAAGATTTTTTTGGTCTGATATAACTCTTTCTGGGTGTAGTTTCTAACTACATCCCTCGTATCCATTTATTTACGTGCACGAGGCATTTGCAATGCCGGATCATTTTCTAAAAGTTTTTAGGACCTTAGACAAGTTTCCCAAATCAATTAACCAGTTACCCAATTAAACCCTTCGTGCCCTCTGTGCCTTCTTCGAGTCCTCAGTGACCAAAAAAGACAACGCACACCTCCGGGGATTACAAATCCCCCTTAATCTGTCCACGGGATTGCAAATCACGTGGAGCTCCGCTGTTCCGCTGTTCGACATTTGTAATGTCGAACCCAGATAAACAGGATTTGCAATCCTGATTACGTGGACATCAAAACCACCGCAAACCCCAGTGCCGTAGGCACGACCCATATAATAACCGTGGGTTTTCAGCCCACGGACCAAAAGCCGACGATTGCCCCAAAGTCCCGTAGGGACGGCCGATAAGTGACGGGGCCGTACAAATGTTCCGTACCTACGGCACTTTGCCCCGGAGATTGGCCTAAAACCATGGGCTGAACCCCATGGTTACTAGATAGGCCGCTCCTAGCGGAGCTTTTAACTGAAGGTATCAGATAAAAACAAAATAATTCACCACAGATCCGCACTGGTCCGGGGATTACAAATCCCCCTTAATCTGTCCACGGGATTGCAAATCCCGAGGAGCTCCGCTATTCCGCTGTTCGACATTTGTAATGTCGAACCCAGATAAACAGGATTTGCAATCCTGATTACGTGGACATCAAAGCCACCGCCAACCCCAGTGCCGTAGGCACGACTCATATAATAACCGTGGGTTTTCAGCCCACGGACCAAAAGCCGACGATTGCCCCAAAGTCCCGTAGGGACGGCCGATTTCCCTCCGGTGCTGACCCTTCCCAAATCAATTAACCCCTTAACCAATTAAACAATCCTTCTGCCATCGCATCATCCCATCATCATATCATCAAACCATCAAACCATCCCATCATCCCAACATCACATCATCGCATCCCCGCTCGCCTAAGGCATTTGGCGCCGCATAGGAGAAAAAAAGGATACTTTTCCTTAGAAATGTGGTATATATGCCTTCAACCAAAAGTTTAAAATATATTTTTTCATCTGTTCGGTGAAAAAATGCAATATCCGTTTTTTTGCTGCCCTGCTTTTAAATATATTTGCCCTGCAGAATAAAGTTCCCTTATACCCTATAAATGAAAGTCTTTAAGTCCCTATTTTTTACCAGCATTGTTTTGTTTTTGGCAGCTTCCTGCATTTCCAATGAACGCATCATCTATATGCAGGATACAGACGAGCAAATTCCCTTGTACACCGAAAGCGAACTGGTTCCCAATATTTCCGAAGATTATTATTTACAATACAACGACGTGGTGGACATCAACGTCAAAACCACCTCTGAAGAACTGAATGAGATTTTCGGTATCGCCACCGGCGATCAATCAGCCCGGATGAACATGGCACAAGGTGCCCAAAATGGAGGCGATATCTTCTTTATCAACGGCTATACCCTGGATGAAAATGGTGAGGTGGAGCTGCCCCTGCTTGGAGAGATTAAATTGCTGGGCCTGACCACCAAAGAAGCACAAAGCCTGATAGAAAGCAAACTCAAAGCCTATGTAAACGAAGAGGATTTCTTTGTACGGGTCCGCCTGGGAGGCGTGCGCTTCTCTGCCCTGGGAGAATTTCACCGCAACGGTAACTTTACCATACTGCAAAACCGCATCAGCATCTTTCAGGCCATTGCCCATGCCGGCGACATGACCACCACCGCCAAACGAAACGAAGTGGTGCTCATCCGCCAATATCCGGAAGGCACCAAGTCCTTTCGCGTAAACCTGAACGATAAGCGGATAGTGGAATCCGAGTTTTACTTCATTCGTCCCAACGACATGCTGTATGCCGAACCCATGAAGATCCGTGAACTCGGTACCGGGGTGAATTTTGTCCAAACCTTTCAACTGGCCGTGACCACCTTGTCGGCGGTCTTGCTGGTCCTGAATGCCATCAATTAAACAGGAATTGAAATAACGCTATTTATTGAAAAAGGGATTTTTTATCCCCATTTCAATTTATTTTTTTGTACTCCATTTACATGCCTTCGGGTGGGTTCCGTACCGCATCATGGGACTCAGGAGGCGAAGCTGTGCCTTCGACTCCGCTCAGGCACCGCGAATCTTTACGGCGGCTTCGGTGGCTGAGCGTAGCCGAAGCCAGCGTAGCCGAAGCCAGCGGAATAGGCGTCATTGAAAGATGGTAGGGTACATGTACATATTGGAATGCGCAGATGGTAGTTATTATACGGGTAGTACAACCGATCTGGATCGACGGCTTTTGCAACACCAGATGGGAGAAGGTGCCAACCATACAAAAGCCCGCCTGCCTGTCAGCTTGGTCTATTTCGAAACCTACGGCAGAATCGATGAAGCCTATTACCGGGAAAAGCAAGTGCAAGGCTGGTCCAGAAAGAAAAAGGAAGCATTGATCAACGGAGCGACAGCTGAAATCCGGAAACTTGCCGAATGTAATAACGAAACACATTTTAGGAATAGGAAGTAATGCGCCCGTTCGACTCCGCTCAGGGTCCGCCCGTTCGACTCGGCTCAGGGTCCGCCCGTTCGACTCCGCTCAACCCACGCTTACGGACACGTCCTCGTGGGCTGAGCGGAGCCGAAGCCCACACTTCCGGACACATACGAAAAACATTACTGCAGCCTGAGCAAAATCGAAGACAATCAATTATATTTGCATCTTTCATTTAACTATTTAATTATCAGCAAAAAACATCTTTTTGACTGTTTTAGAATCTAATCACAATGACAACAGCACCACTAAAACCTCTTGCTGAGGCAAAAATCGCCATAATCGGACTGGGCTATGTAGGATTGCCCCTGGCTGTAGAATTCGCCAAAAAATTTCCCGTAATAGGATTCGATATCTCCGAAAAAAGAGTCAAAGAACTCAATGCCGGAAAAGACGGTACCCTGGAAGTGGCCGATGAGGACCTGAAAAAGGTGCTCTCCGCCAATCCCCAAACCGGGCAAAAGGGCCTTTTCAATACCTGTGACCCCAAAAACCTGGAAGACTGCCAGATTTATGTAGTCACCGTGCCCACCCCCACAGACAGGCACAACCGCCCCGTGCTCACCCCCATGCTCAAGGCTTCCGAGACCATCGGCAAATACCTGAAAAAAGGGGATGTGGTCATCTATGAATCTACCGTTTATCCCGGCGTGACGGAAGAAGAATGCGTGCCGGTGCTGGAAAAAGTCAGCGGCCTGCGCTATAACGAGGACTTCTATGCCGGTTATTCTCCCGAAAGGATCAATCCCGGAGACAAGGAACATACTGTGGCCAAAATACTGAAGGTAACCTCCGGTTCCACTCCCGAAGTGGCCGAGTACGTGGACAGCCTGTACCGGGAGGTAATCACCGCCGGCACCCACAAGGCCAGCAGCATCAAGGTGGCCGAAGCCGCAAAAGTGATCGAAAACTCCCAGCGGGACATCAACATCGCCTTTGTCAACGAATTGTCCAAGATATTTAACCTGCTGCAGATCGATACCCATGAGGTCCTGGCTGCTGCCGGCACCAAGTGGAACTTCCTGCCCTTCAAACCGGGACTGGTAGGCGGTCACTGCATCAGCGTGGACCCCTTTTACCTGGCCCAGAAAGCACAGGAAGTGGGCTACCATCCCGAAATCATCCTGGCCGGTCGCCGGTTAAACGACTCCATGGGCAAGCATGTGGCCACCGAGGTGATCAAACACATGATGCGCAAAGACCTGAAAGTGATCGACTCCAAGGTACTGATCCTGGGCTTTACCTTTAAGGAAGACTGCCCCGATGTACGCAACACCCGTGTGATCGATATATTCCAGGAACTGCGTTCCTTTGATATGGATGTGGATGTCTACGACCCCTGGGCCAGCCCGGAAGAAGTCGCCCACGAATACGGCGTGCAGATCATTGGCGGAGAGGACTGCCCCAATATCGAGGACTATTCCGCCATCATCCTGGCCGTCGCCCACCAGAAATTCAAAAAGCTCCCCATTCAGAAGCACAAGGACCTGGTCGTGTTCGATGTGAAGGCTGTGCTGGATAAGGATAAGGTGGATGCGAGGCTTTAGCGCCGGAGGCGCTGGTTAACGAAGCTCGGAATCGGCTGAGGGGTCGAGACGAGATGTTTGGCAATTGGGCTTGTTGGCAATTGAATCGTGGTGGTTAATGGTAGGAAAGGTGGTGAGCTGGTCAATGCTTCTTGCCGGAATTTGAGCTTGATTGAAGTCGGACCGTGGTTGTTAAGGGTTAATATGGCTCGGAATGGGCATAGGAGTATTTCGGGGCTGATATGCAGGGGAGCTGGTTAGGAGTGGAGACGTGGTTGTTAAGGGTTAATATGGTTCGAGACGGGCTGAGGAGTAGAAAAGGGTTGTTTAGCTATTGTCCTTATGTAAAGTTGAACCGTGGTTGTTAAGGGTTAAAGATGCTGGAAAGGGGCTGAGTGAATCAAAGTTGCTTCCTGGCACCGGAGCTTTTGTTTGGTCGAACCGTTGTTGTTAAGGGTTAAAATGGTGCTGATCGGGTTGAGTGGTTGAGATGAGATGTTTTGCTGTTGGCCTTGTTAGTAGTCGAACCGTGGTTGTTAAGGGTTAAACAATCGTATCCCCAAAAATCCTTTGGATTTTTGCACAACCGCTTAACTCTTAACAAAGCTGCGGAGCTGCCTAAACACAACCCAGCCGGGCATCACCCCGCTACCACGATAACAACCAAAAAAAGGCCCTTAACCCTTAACAACTTTCCCATTCAGCCTAACGACATCTCAGCCGGGCAACACCCCGCTACCACAATAACAACCAGAAACAAAGCACTTAACCCTTAAAGTTTCCCATTTCCTCGTTATTATAGTTATATTTATAACTTTACAGTAATAACCATAAAGTTATAAATGTATTTATAGAAATGGAAATAAAGTTACCGGCACATATTCGGGTCCGAACTGCTTACCTCAACAAGTTAAGGCCATTTATAGGAAAAAATATCATTAAGGTACTGACCGGGCAACGCAGGGTGGGTAAAAGCTATTTGCTTTTCCAGCTCATCCAGTTGATACAAAAGGAAAATCAAAACCCATCCATCCTCTACTGTCCTAAAATGTTTAATTGCTTAATTGGTTAATCGTTTAATTGTTGATTTTTTCGTTTTTGAAGATTATTGGGAGTGATAGATAATGTTTTCGTAGCCAAAAAATAGGTACGAAAAATAGTAAATCGAATGATTTATCAGTTAACCAATTAACCAGTTAAAAAAATAAACCTTTCAGGACAAGTTAACCAAATAAACAGTTATCCCATACGTGCTTGTCTTTGGTGTAAGTGCATGAACAATGAGATTGGTATCGTATTCAAAAAGCGTGTGCGAAAATGTTTAATCGCTTAAAGGTTTAATTGTTTAATCGATTGGTGCTGGTTGTAGAGTATGTTTAACCATTCCCTGCAAATCTTCGCCCTTATAAACCATGTACGAAATTGGTATCATGATCGATTTCCCATCAGTTAATCAGTTAACCAATTAAACAGTTAACCCTTTGAAAAACAGTTAAGCAATTAACCAATTAAACCCTTCAATACCAGTTAACCAATTAAACACTTTAAATCAAGTCAAAATTTACACTAACGATCTAATGAGCTATCATATCTATTCTTTCGAAAAGTTGGATGTTTATAAATTGGCTAGGATATTTAAAATTGACATTCGAAAAATCTCAATGGATTTTCCGAAATCTGAGCGGTACGAACTTACTAGCCAGTTAAGAAGATCCGCTGACAGTATTTCGGCGAACATAGCAGAAGGTTCAGGAAGGGCTTCCAATTTTGATCAGGCCCACTTTACAAATATTTCCTATTCTAGTGCAATGGAAACCATAGATCATTTAAATACAGCAATTGATATGGAATATATTGATCAAATGACCTATGAAAAAACCAGATTGCAGATTGATGAAATTTCCAACAAACTGAATTCCCTGTACAAATATCAGTTAAGGAATAAGGAAACACTGAAAAATAAACGTTGATTTTTCATTTTTGAAAAATCCAACCGTGCTCGTTTTAAAGAAAGAGAACCAATATCGATATTGGGATCGTATTTAAAAAGCGTGTGCGAAGATGTTTAATCGCATAATCGGTTAATTGTTTAATCGTTGGGTTCACGTATAAGAGGAAATTTGGTAATTATCCTGAAAATGTTCGTTTTATAAAATAGGTTCGAAAATGCAAAATCGAACGATTTCCCATCAATTAAACAGTTATCCCATACATGCTTGTCTTTGATGTAAGTGCATGAACAATGAGATTGAGATCGTATTCAAAAAACGTGTGAGATGATGTTTAATCGCTTATTTGGTTAATCGTTTAATTGTTGATTTTTCGTTTTTGAAGATTATTAGGAGTGATAGATAATGTTTTCGTAGCCAAAAAATAGGTACGAAAAATAGTAAATCGAACGATTTATCATCAGTTAACCAATTAACCAGTTAAACAAATAAACAGTTAATCCAAACGTGCTCGTTTTAAAGAAAGAGGACCAATATTGATATTGGGATCGTATTCAAAAAACGTGTGCGAAATTGTTTAATCGCTTAATCGGTTAATTGTTTAATCGTTGGGTTCACGTAGAAGAGGAAGTTTGGTAATTATCCTGAAAATGTTCGTTTTATAAAATAGGTTCGAAAATGGAAAATCGCACGATTTCCCATCAATTAAACAGTTAAGCAGTTAAACAATTAACCTCTTCAAAACCAGTTAAGCATTAAACCCTTCAAAACAACACTAACGATATAAAAACAGCTCACGAATGAATCAACCCGACCCGCAAAGGCCGCCGGTGGCAGTGCCGGAGGAAGACCTGATCGATGTAAAGGACCTGCTGCTGCAAGTCTGGCGCATCCGGTACTATATACTGCTCTCCCTGGGCATTACCCTCTCCCTGGCTTACCTGATCATCCGCTTTTCTGTGCCCGTGTACCAGGTCTCTTCCAAGTTTTTTGTCAAGGAAAAAGAAAGCCCCCTTACCGGGATTTTTGAAACCACCGGACTGGGCATGATGGGAGGAGATGAAATGGTGCTGGGCAACCAGATGATCATCCTCAAATCCCGCCCC
Organism: Cyclobacterium plantarum; assembly: GCF_011290685.1. Classification (GTDB taxonomy): domain Bacteria; phylum Bacteroidota; class Bacteroidia; order Cytophagales; family Cyclobacteriaceae; genus Cyclobacterium; species Cyclobacterium plantarum. Next base: position 31,698 of record NZ_JAANYN010000012.1, on the reverse strand, counting down.
ATCGCCGAAGCCGCCCTGGACCTACTGGATTTTGACGTGGAGTATTTTCAGGAAGAGGTATTTGTGCAAAAAGAACTGTACCAGAAAACCCCCATTGCCGTGGAGGTGGACTGGAGCCATCCCCAGCTGGCCAACGGCCTGATCCGCATCCAATGGTCCGACCGGCAGACCTTTACACTGAGTTACGAGGATGCCAATTTCAACCAAATCTTTCCCGATAGCGATAGCCGCGAAGCCCTGGAAGATCCTGCATCTCCGAAGGAGACTTACCGTTTCGGTGAATGGGTGGAGCTGCCCATGAACCGCTTCCGGGTAGGGCTGACCGGGGCCGACAGCGAGGGCGAAATGCTGATCCGCCTGCGCGACCGCTACAGCCTGGTCAACCAGTATACCGGGGAGGACCTGCAGATCTCTCCCATGGACAAGCAGTCTACCATATTGCAACTCACCCTGAAGACCGAGACGCCTGCCAAGGGCAGGGATTACCTGAATACGCTGCAATCCGTGTACCTGGAAAACGAGCTGCAGGAGAAAAACGCTATGGCCAGCAATACCATAGACTTTATCGATGCCCAGCTGGTGGTGCTTTCGGATTCCCTGATGTACATCGAAAACCGGCTGGAAAATTTCCGCTCCAACAATGCCATCTACGACCTCAGCTCCGAGGGAACGGCCATTTTCGAGCAACTCAAGGAGCTGGAAACACAGCTGGCCCAGGAAAAGTACAAGCGCCAGTATTTCCAGCAGCTGCAGCGCTACCTGCAGCGGGAGGACTACAACAATATCGTGGTGCCCTCCGGACTGGGCATAGAAGATCCCATCCTGAATACCCTGATCGAAAACCTGCTGGAGCTGCAGGCCGAAAAATCCATGCATGCCTCCAGGCTGACGGAGATTGCCCCTCCGGTACGGGAAGTGAACAGGCAGATCGCTGACATGAATCAGTCCATACTGGAACTGCTTCAGAATGTCGACCAGAATGCCCTGCTGCTGATCAACGACCTGGAGGAGCGCATAGGGCGCATAGAAAGCACCTTTGGCAGCCTGCCCCAGACCGAGCAGAACCTGATCCGCATACAGCGGGAGTTTTCCCTGAATGAGGAGCTGTACACCTTCCTGCTGCAAAAGCGGGCCGAGTCCGCCATCACCCGGGCATCCAATACGCCCAGCAACAAAATCATCGAAACGGCCCTGGTCAATCCCCGGCCTATCAGCCCCAAGAAGGCGCTAACATTTTTAGCAGCGATTATAATAGGAGGAATGATTCCAGTAGGCTTCAGCATGCTGCGCAACTATTTCAATACCAAAATCAAGGATGGCAAGGAACTGGAAAGGAAATCCAACCTTACCCTGCTGAGCAGCATCAACCAAAGCGAGGAAAAGGACAACCTGGTGGTCCTCAACCATCCCCGCTCCGGGGTCACGGAGGCATTTCGATCCCTGCGGGCCAACCTGAACTTTATCCTGCCCCGTGAGCAGCCTTCCGTGATCATGATCACCTCCAGCATCTCCGGGGAAGGCAAGACTTTTAGCAGCATCAACCTGGCCTCCGTCTATGCGCTAAGCGGCAAGAAGACCTTATTGATCGGCTGCGACCTGCGCAAACCCCGGATCTTCGATGATTTTAAACTTAAAAACAAAAACGGCTTATCCACCTACCTCAGCGGACAGGAATCAGATCTGAATGCGGTGATCCAGGCTACCGACTACGAGCACCTGGACGTGATCGCCTCCGGCCCCATACCGCCCAATCCCGCCGAGCTGCTGATTACCGACCGTTTCAGGGAAATGCTTACGGCCATGCGTGAGCGTTACGATGTCATTATCCTGGACACACCACCCGTAGGCCTGGTCTCCGAATCCCTGGACCTGATACAGCTGGCAGACCTTTGCCTCTTTGTGATCCGCTACAATTACAGCCAAAGGCTTTTTATTGAGCATATCAACACCCTGAAGAAGCAGCAAATCCTCAACAAGGCCTACCTGATCTTTAACGGAGTAGAGAAAAAAGCCCAACGCTATGGCTACGGTTACGGTTATGGCTATGGCTACGGTTATTATGCCGAAGACCAGCAGGAGAAGAAGTCCTGGAGGAAGTGGCTTGGAAGAGGCTGAGGGAATCAAAGTTGCTGGTTGGCATCAGTGCTTGTTTTAGGTTGAATCCTGGTGGTTAATGGTAGGAAAGGTGGCGAAATGGTCAATGTTTCTTGTTGGTAATTAAGGTTGAATCAAGTTGAATCGTGGTTGTTAAGGGTTAATATGGTTCGGAAGGGGCTGAGAAGTTGAGACCAGTTGTTTTGCAGTTGAGCTTATTGGTTGTTGAACCGTGATAGTTAAGGGTTAATTTGGCTCGGAATGGGCAGAAGAGTATAAAGGTGGTGGTTTGCAGGGAAGGTGTTTAAAGGTCGAATCGTGCTGGTTAAGGGTTAATATGGTTCGGAAGGGGCTGAGAAGTTGAGATCTGTTGTTTTTCAGTTTAGCTTATTTGAAATGGAACCGTTGTAGTTAAGGGTTAAACAATGGTATTCCCAAAAATCCAACGGATTTTTGCGCAACTGCTTAACCCTTAACAAACCCAGAAATCAGCCTAACGATCTCTCAGCCGGGCAACACCCCGCTACCACGATAACAACCAGAAATAAGCATTTTAACCCTTAACAATTCCAGGAATCAGCCTAACAACCACCTAGCCGGGCAACACCCCGCTATAACAATAACAACCAGAAACAAGGCTCTTAACCCTTAACAAAGCTGGGGAGCTGCCCAAAAACAGCCCAGCCGGACAACACCCCGCTACCACCGCAACAACCAGAAACAAGCCCCTTAACCCTTAACAAATCTAAAAATTAGCTCAACCACCACCCAGCCGGACAAAGTACATCTACTACAATAACAACCAGAAATAAGCTCCTTAGCCCTTAACAAATTACCGTAAAAGGTGACATAAATTTTTTAATGACCAACTTTTATTTCCTTCATGTTGACTGAAACTAAATCAAATCGTAATAAGCGCATTGCTAAAAATACGCTGCTGTTGTATTCGCGCATGCTCATTACGATGGGGGTTTCTCTTTACACTGTTCGTATTGTATTGAATACGCTTGGCGCGGAGGATTATGGGCTCTACAATGTGGTGGGAGGAGTAGTTGCCTTACTAAGTTTTTTGCCTGGTTCGATGGCCTCCGCAACCCAGCGTTTTTTTTCACATGCCTTGGGGCAACAAGACCAGAACAAACTCAATAGGGTCTTTGGAGTTAATTCGCTAATTTATCTGGGTATTGGGCTGGCAGCGTTTGTGATCCTGAACACTGGCGGTCTTTGGTTTGTTGAAAATCATTTGGAAGTTCCCGATGGCCGGCTTGACACTTTGGTTTCACTTTTCTACCTCGCCGTTTTTACATTTGTACTTACTATTCTTAAATCACCATTAATGGCTATGATTATCGCCCATGAGGATATGAAAATCTATGCCTATATGGCAATTGTCGATGCAATACTTAAACTTGCCGCTGTCTTTTTGCTGATTTATCTGCCGGGCGACAAGATTTTGGTATATGGATTATTATTACTGCTTGTTTCTTTAATTGACACTACAATTTATTCAATAATTTGTTTTAATAGGTATGCTGAATGCCAAATTAAAAATATATCTTGGGATGCTGGATTGGCGAGAGAGGTAGTTGGTTTTACAGGATGGACTCTTTTTGGGCAATTAACCACAGTAGCCAGGGGCGCAGCAATAACAGTGCTTCTTAATCAGTATTTTACTCCGTTTGTTGTAGCTGCAAGAGCCATTGCAATAAATATTTCTGGACAATCAAATAAACTTGCCACACAATTTAATACCAGTTTATACCCACCTATTATTAAATCATACGCTGCAAATGAAAAGGAGGAGATGTTTGCATTGGTAACGAATGGATCTAAGGCAACTTTTTTTTTGATGTGGATTCTTGCTCTACCCGTTTTCATTGAAATGGAGTCTATACTTGTCTACTGGTTAAAGGAAACTCCCAGTTATACAGTAGAATTCGCTAGGTTAAGTTTGGTAGAAGGTCTTATATTTTCGATAAGTTTACCCGTAACTACCGCAGCAAGGGCACCCGGCAAAATGGCGACCTATGAATCCATACTTGGTTTTTTTCAATTTAGTATTCTGATAGTTTCCTGGATTTTATTGAACGGTGGTTTTGGACCGGAATTTGTTTTTTATGTTGCTATTTTAGTAAACGTTATAATGTTTATTGTACGTTTACAAATTGTTGGAAATTTAACAGGATTACCTGTTGTTTCTTACTTGAAAGAAACCCTTCCTTCTATTCTCGGGGTTATCTTTATTTCTACTGCTCTTTCGTTGTTAATTAAAGATTTATTTCCAGTGGGAGATTTATTCTATTTTGCTGTATCATTAGTAATTATTTTTGGTATCACAGCAATATCTATATATTATATTGGACTGCCCTCCAAAATCCGAAAAAAGCTTACAAAGCTCATTCACTCAAAATTAAAGAGTCTTCCATTTTGACCGGCCAAAATTTAGAGATAAGAGTATTGGTTTTGATTGAACTCAATTGGAAACTATTTCCTTCTGTTTTTTCTTTAATATGTTACGTTCTATCTTGAAAAAAATAAAATCCGCTTTAAAAGTTTGTGGAATACTGATTACTAATTTTCCCAGATTAATCAGGCTAGCCCCTAAAATTCTTACATCTGGTGGTCATCTTTCTATAAATGTTACTTACGTAAAATATGAAGAGCTGCTAAATGATAAAAGAATCATAGTTACAGGGGGAGGATCGGGTATAGGACTGGCAATTGCGCAGAAGGCTTTGGATTTAGGGGCTGTTGTGCTAATTACGGGTCGGAACTTTCATAAATTGGAGAGAGTAGCAAATACTATTAGTAATCCTAATCTCCGAATTTTGGCTTGGGATGTAAGTGAAACAGAAAAGTTATCAAGTCATTTAACAGAGGCCAAAGAAATTTTAGGAGGCGAGGTTGATATACTTGTAAACAATGCCGGTGTGCTATCAAAGGGACTTTTCCCAAATGTAAAAGAAGAGGATTGGGAGCAGGTATACGATATTAACTCAAAGGGCCTTTTTTTTCTAACTCAAGAAATTTGTCGAATTTGGTTAAAGCAAAATACCAGTACAAGTTCTGTCAAAAAAGTAATTAATATATCTTCCCAAGGTGGATATGTGGGAGCAACTTATCCATATAGAATGACCAAATGGGATATCGCTGGTTTGACCCAGGGTTTAGGAATATCCCTTGCACCAAAAAATATTATCGTCAATGGAATTGCACCAGGAATTATTTCTACAGAAATGCAAAAAAAATTCTTAAAGCAAAGAGATAATAGCTATTGTGATTTAAATCCGCAAAATCGAATAGCATCCCCCGAGGAGATTGCAGAATTGGCTGCATTTCTATTAAGTGATGCTTCCAATTTTATAGTTGGACAAACAATCATTTGTGATGGAGGATTTTCACTTAAATAACTAACAACAATCTTATCTACCAAATTTTTACCCTATGAGCACAATGTATACAGACGAGAAGAATGTTCAGGTACTACTCTCGTTACTAAAAGCACATGGAATTAAGCGGATTATAGCATCCCCTGGCAGCTCAAATTCTCCATTTGTAGCCAGTGTCCAGTTTGATAAATACTTTGAAGTTTATTCTTCAGTAGACGAGAGATCTGCAGCATACCTTGCATGTGGTCTTGCAGCAGAGACTAACGAGCCGGTTGTAATCAGTTGTACCGGAGCAACTGCATCTAGAAACTATGCACCCGGCCTTACTGAGGCTTTCTATCGCAAGTTACCAGTTTTGGCAATCACTTCTTCTCAGCCCGTCGGTAGGGTGGGGCATCATATAGCCCAGGTTATAGACAGATCTGTAATTCCAAATGACGTTGCCCGACTTAGTTTGAATCTGCCCATTATAAAGGATGCGGAGGACGAGTGGGATTGTGTGATCACGGTCAATAAAGCTATCCTTGAATTAGGACGTGGAGGTGGTGGACCAGCGCATATTAATCTGCAAACTAGTTCGCAGCGAACGTATTCGACCAAAGTACTTCCATCTTATCGCAAAATCAATCGGTTTTTCTCAAAGGATGAGCTTCCAAAGTTGCCTGACAGTAGGATTGCTGTTTTTGTTGGTTCTCATAGAAAGTGGAATAAGCGAGAAGCAGATGCTTTAGAAAATTTTTGTTTATCAACCGGTGCAGTTGTATTCTGCGACCATACAAGTGGATACCACGGAAAAAATCGTTTATTGTTTTCATTGGTGGGTTCTCAACAGTACCTTGATAAGACCACTTTTAAACCGGACTTAATGATACATATTGGAGAAGTGACAGGTGATTATCCATCTATTTCGTTGTCCGGAACGGAGGTTTGGCGAGTTAGTCCAGATGGGGAGATCCGAGATACTTTCCGAAAACTTACTACAGTTTTTGAAATGGATGAATCAGTTTTTTTTAACAAATATACAAATGACAAGGAGTCAGATAATTCTTATTATACAAGTTGTGATAGGTTTCTAAGTTCTTTGAGAAATAGTATTCCAGAGCTTCCATTCTCGAATATTTACCTTGCACATATCTTGGCAGATAAAATCCCCCAAAATTCTGTAATTCATTTTGGAATATTAAATAGTCTACGGTCTTGGAACTTGTTTGAGTTGCCAGAGGGGGTGGAATTAATGTCGAACGTTGGCGGATTTGGGATAGATGGTTGCGTATCGACGTTAATTGGTGCATCTCTGGCGAATAGGAATAAAATTTTTTATTGCGTTATAGGAGATTTGGCTTTCTTTTACGATTTGAATGTTCTAGGAAATAGGCACGTTGGAAACAATATCCGCATATTATTGGTAAACAACGGCAAAGGGACAGAGTTTAAACAGTATAAACACCACACTTCTCATTTTCGAGACTATGCGGACGAATATATTTCGGCTGCGGGCCATTTTGGCAATCAATCGCCTACCCTGGTGAAGCAATATGCGGAGAATTTGGGTTTTGAATACTTATCTGCTACTTCAAAAGAAGAATTTTTAAGCGTACATAGTGGCTTTATTAAGACAGAATCTAAGGCACGGCCAATAGTATTTGAAGTGTTTACAAACAGTGAGGACGAAAGCAAAGCTTTGGAAATGATGATGAGTATTCATAAAGATACAGTTTTTGGAGCGAAATCCACAATGAAACAAACTGCGAAAGGCATTTTGGGAGATCGGGGGATGGCTTTACTTCGAAAGAATCTTGGGAAGAAATAATATTAATGTTTGGAGAAATTTATTTGTAAGTGCCTAAAGAAATTAAATGAAAATTAAAATTCTAACATTTCACTCAGAGTTAAATTATGGAGCAAACCTCCAGGCCTATGCATTAAAAGCGTTTCTTTCTTCACAGGGGAACGATGTTTCGTTTATAAACTACAAACGCAAAAAAAAATATAGTAAACTATTATTATTTATTATTAATGTCCTAGGAAAAAGCCCGGGTTCAACTTATTCAAAATTCAAAAGGAATCTAGTTGAGCTCAAATTCGATTTCCTCAAAGCGAAAGTTTTCAAAAAGTTTCAAGACGAGAATTTACTTAGGACTAGCGCTACCTATCGTTCCCTCAAGCAATTACAGGAAACACCACCGGACGCTGATATGTACATAGTAGGAAGCGATCAGATTTGGAGTCCTAAAATAGTTTTAGCGCATGACATGCCAGTTTATTTTTTGAATTTTGGCCATGAAACTATCAAAAGAATTTCTTATGCAGCAAGTTCGGGTGGAGAGGTATTTTCCAATGACATGCAGGCCGTAGCGCTTGATTCTCTGAGTAAATTTGACCAGCTAGGGGCGAGGGAAGATAGTCTGGTTTTCTACTTAACGCGGATCGGTTTAGCTAAGGCGGAATGGACTCCCGACCCGACATTTTTGATTAATTGGAAAGAGCACCTTAATTTGAATGCTGAAAACAAACGGAAAAAGGTATCAAAATTTATTTTGGCCAAGGGTAACCAGGAGAGAGGGGTAATTTTAGAATCACTTGCCTGTAGTCTGGATTCATTTTCGGATTTGGAAAAACTAGATATGAAGGGTATCAACTTTAGTCCATTCGATTGGATTCGTGCGATTTCTAAAAGCAAGTTATTGATAACGGACTCCTATCATGCGGTATTGTTTGCTCTTTTTACGCACACGCCGTTTTTATTCCTTAAGTGGGGTAAAGGATTTAATCGAGATGAACGAATATTGTCGCTGTTGAAACGACTGGAACTGAATCAGCTCGCTGTAGATGGGACAACCATCGCATCTACCACTGAAGCGTCTTTAATGACTATCGATTGGTCATTCGTTGATGAAAGAATTATCAGCATGGGAGACGTTGGAAAAACCTTTCTAAGTCGCGCATTAAAATGAACGTTAGTTGAAAGAGCTGTATTTTTCCATAATTATCCCTTTGTACAATAAAGAGGACTATATTGGACGTTGTTTAGAGAGTGTCATAAACCAGACTCAAGGAAATTTCGAGTGTATTGTGGTAGACGATGGTTCCGTCGATCAAAGCATTGCTATAGTAACCGCATTTTCCGATAAGCGGATACGTGTTATTTCGAAAGACAACGGTGGCGTCTCCAGTGCGAGAAATGTCGGTATTCAATCGGCTAAATACGACTACCTGGCATTCCTTGATGCAGACGACTATTGGTCGCCTTTTTATTTGGAAGAAATTTCAGAATTAATTGGAAAGTATCCTAATAGATGTTTATATTTTTCCTCCTACTACAGGATTGAGAATGGAGGTAAGAATACTTTAAAAAGTGTTACGGAGCTTGCGAGTACTAACGAAAGTGTAGAATTTGATTTATTTGAATATTTCAGAGAATATCAGATATATGAATTGCCTTTCCATACATCATGTTGTGTAGTCAATAAAAAGGTTATACTTCAAGTAGGTGACTTTGATGAAAGAATCTCATACTATGAAGACTATGATTTTTTTTCAAGAGTTTCTCTAAAATCTCAAATTATTTATCTTAATACTCCTTTAACATTTTATTGTTGCGATATTAATCCAGAAAAAAGGTTAACAGGGAATCGGCCTCCTATAGAAAGGCACTGGGTTAGTTATATACTAAATGGACAACTTTCAAAATCAAAAAATGATAATTTACAATTTTATATTAATAACATGGCAGCCTATTTTATTTGGGGATACAGAAAGGATAGTTCTTGTCTAAAACAAGTTAAATTAATAAAAAAAGAAATCAATAGTAATAAACTATTTGTGAAATCTTTGTTGCTAGTTTATTTTCCAGTTCGTATAAATAGATTTTTATTACAAATTTGGATTGGTTTTAAATAGTAAGTGATATTTTTTTGAATTAATGTTAGGTTTTGATATATAATTTATAATTATGTACCGTAATAATGTATTAATTTTTGATACAGCGATGAGTGGACATCATTCAGAATATTTAAAGTATCTCCTTGATTTTTTATCTTCGGAAAATAATCATTCTTATTTTTACTTTGTAGTTGGTACTGGATTTAAAGACAATTTTCCTGATATTTGGGAAGAAGCAGAAAATATAGTGAATTGTGAACTTATCGAGGAATGTAAATTCGATTATGACTATCTTAATAATCCGTCGTTGTTAAAAAGATCTATAGATAGTTTTAGAATCATGGATTATTATGCGAATAAATTTAAAGTAGATCATGTCTGTTTAATGGTATTTAATATTTTTCAATTACCATTATTATTACGTAGACCGAAGTATAAATTATCAGGTATTCTATTTATGCCGTTTTTTCGAGCCTCAAGGAGAACACTTTTCAATAAAATTAAGTATTTTAGGAAATTTATTTTCTTAAGATTGGTTCTTCTAAATTCATCAATAAGAAATATCTTTATTTTAAATGATAAAAAAGCCGTTCATTTTTATAATAAGAAATTTAATACTTCAAAATTTATTTTCTTACCTGATCCTGTTCCAGATCTCTGTTCAATAGAAGGTTTAAATTTAAAGCAATATTACAATATAGATGAGCACAGAAAAATATTTCTCCATATCGGTTCCTTAGGTTTTAGAAAGGGCACCTTTGATTTATTAGAATCGATTTCACTATTACCGGAAAATATTGTCGCTTCTACATCATTTTTATTAATTGGTAAACCAGTCAATAGTGAAGCTAATAACAGAATTATAACCTTGATCGAAAAACTGAATAAGGATTGTACAAGTTCGATAATCTTTGACAATAGATTCGTTTCAAAGGAATTTATGAAGACAGCGATTAATCAATGTTTTATATTGATTCTTCCTTATAAACGAAGTGAAGGATCTAGTGGTTTTCTTGGGCACGCTGCGTCCTCGCATAAATTTGTTTTAGTTACGGGTCATGGCTTATTAAGAGAAATTGTAGAAGAAAATAATTTAGGATATTTTATTGAGCAGGACAATCCTGAAGGCATTGCTGAGTCAATAAAAAATGTTTTTTTTAATGGATCATTTCAAAACGTTGATTGTCAGGTATTTGATAATTTTGTTAAACATAGAAGTCCAAATTTTTTCGCAAAAATAATTATTGAATCCATCGTTGGTAGTTATGTATGAAATTTTGATACGTTTCATGAACGGGAAACCAAATTTATATTCTTTTGTCTTTTTTTCCTTTGGTTTTTTTACTTTTTCTCCGGTCTCTTCTTTTATTACTATCGAATTGTTAAGACTTCCTTTTGCAGTTCCCGAATTTTTTTTTCTTGCTTTTTTTCCTTTAATAAAAAATAAGGTTGATTTTAGGCTTACACGGGGATATACTATGCAGTTCTCGATGTTATTTCTTTTTTTAATTCTATTTATTTCTTTTATTTATCAAAAATATGATTTAATATCTATACTTTCCACATTCAGAGGTTATTTCTATTTGGTTTTAGCAATTTCTGTTTTCAATAGGTATAATGAAACATCCCTTGAGGATGTTTTTTATATTTGCTTTGGTTCAACCTTTGGTTGGTTGATATTAAGTTTATTGCAATTCAATTCTCTAGTTGTAGGAAATCAGACAGATGGTTCTTTGGCAGTATACGGCAATATGGTTGCGTTGTCACTTTTAGTAATTATACCTGTTTTTATTAATCTTAGAAGAATTCAGGTTTTTTCATTAATTGTTTGTACTTTTCTTTCTTTTTTTTCCGGGGTTAGAAGACAAATTTTTGTTTTTATTATTTCTTTGACATTGTCTTTTTTCTCCTCGTTTAAAATAGATTTCTTTCAGGCTATAAAACGATTTATTATTCCAGTTCTGTTCATTTTTCTCATAATTATTAATTATTCTTCTATTTCTTCATATTTCTTTTCAATTTCTCCGGATCTCCATCTTAGAGTTTTTTTGAAATCCGAGTCACTTCTTCAAGGTGAGTTTTCAAATGCTGACAATATTCGATCAAATAATTTTAACATTTACTTTAACTCCATAGATGATTTAATTTTCCCTAGAGGCTTTGTCAGTAAGAGAACTTCTATTGATAGTTCCCTTGGAATTTTTATAGATTTTCCATTGTTGGAGTTAACCTATACCTTTGGATTATTTTTAGTTATTATATTTTTTATATTTTATTTATATAATTTGATTAAAAGATTTATATTCTTTTTTTTTCTAAATCATATAGAAAGCGGTATTTGGTTTAGTAGTGGTTTAATTCTTCTATTTCTACTTTTTTTAGATGGGACGTTTTTGCGAGATGCATATATTACTCCTTTTACTGGATTTGTTGTTGCCAATGTAATAAAAAGAAAAGGTATTTTTTGAAGTATTAAATTTGTTCAAATTTTTTTCTTATTATATGTTATTGAACAATTCGTTTATTAAATGGCAAAAATAAGGGTATAATACCATTTAGCGGTGATTTTATGGAAAGGAATTATAAGAGCCTTTCTATATTTGGTTTTAAAGACCAGTTGCCCTATTATAGATCATGTTATGAGTATTTGGCAGATATGAAGAGTAGAGATGGCTATATTTGTAAGAAATGCCGCCATTCACATCATTACAAGGCGTTTAATGAAATTGACAAATAGTGTACCAAATGTCGCAGTCTAGAATCACCGACGGCTGGCACTCTTTTTCACAACAGTTAACTCTCTCTTCTTAAGGTCTTCTATATTGTTTATTCTGTATCTACTGCCAAAAATGGCGTTAGTAGCGGGGAATTAAGCCCTAGATTTGAGCTCAGGCGAAATACTTGTTGGCTTTTCAGCGGAAAGTGATGAAGTTAATTGAAAATAGCCTAGACTTGCACATGGCGGGGAAAGTAGAAGTAGACGGAACCCGTGTAGCCGGGCAGGTTGGCTAAGCTCTTGGAGGAAGCGAGGGGAATAAGAAAATCCTGGTGGTGTCCATAGAAAGTGGCTAGGTATTGTTTCCCGTTGGTACGAAAGGATTATTGAAACCGACTCAAAGATCAATCTAGGAGGTTTTTTGACAGATTATATAGATAGAGATACACAGGTAAAGACAGATTGCTGGAATGGTATGGAGGCCCATTTTCCAAAACTTGTTCGTTAAAAATCAGGAGAGATATTTTAAGCATATGCGTCGGGTAATTTTGATGTTCAAAGCTTGGTAGAGAGGAACTCATTATTCGGTGACGGATCATCAAGACTACATTCACAATTATACCTACCAGTATAATCGCCATAAAATGAAATATGGGATTTTTGAGAAACTACTGCAAAGGATGGTGGCAAACCCAACTTATTCGTACAAAACGTTTATTTGATAAATTCCTTATTCAATTTATTTAACCTCTAAAAAATTTGTTTATTAAATGAACGTTCTTATTTTAATTAAAACCTCATCAATTTTATTTGACGAACGACTAAAAAAAGAGATTAATTCGTTGCTTCAAATGGATGTAAATAGTATTACAGCTTATGTATTAGAGGATGTTAAATCTAATGTGTTTATCGATAAAGTTGTTTTTAAAAATTTATATAATTTTAGTAAACTTTCAAATAATTTATTTTTTCGATTTTTTTCTATTTTTTATCTGCTAGTTTACAAATTATTTTTCATTCGTGATTCCAGATATTCCTTAGTTTGGGTTCATGACCCAATAATGATGTTTGTTATTCCTTTCCTTAGTAATTCTAAAGTAATCTGGGATTTGCACGAACTTCCACCTCAAATCGTGTTTAAAAATAAGGTATTAAAAAGGATTTTTAATTATGCATTAAAAAAGTCATCTAAAGTTATTGTTGCAAACCAATCAAGAGGTGAACTCATGAAAACAGAATTTTCGATACATGATTATCTTGTTCTCGAGAATTACCCTTCCAATTCGAACCATAAATCACTTTTGTCTTATAGAGATGATAGTTTTGAAAATTGGTCTCATGTTGATTTTTTTGCTTATTGCCAAAGTGCTACGCATCCTTCCAGAAGTTTTGGTAGTCTTGCTCAAGCATGTGTTGATGCCAAAATGCCTCTATTGGTTGTAGGTGAAAAGAATGAGGTTTTTAAAAACGTTAGGAGTTCTGTAATTGGTTTTGATGAATATATATTGGTTTTAGGTAAAAAACCAAGTTCTGTCTTACCTTATTACTTAAGTAAATCGAAATTTTCATTTGTATTTTATACTAATAGAAATTTGAATAACTTTTATTGTGCGCCAAATAGGTTATACCATAGTCTAAACTATGGTCTTCCTGTAATCGTTGGGAAAAACCCTACTATGGCTACGGTTGTCGAAAGGCATGAGTGCGGTATCGTAGTCGATTCTTTTGGCGAAAACTCGAGGGATATAGAGGTCGCGATACGGCGCTTAAAGGAGGACTATAAATTTTATAAAAAACATGCAATGGAACTTAAAGATAGATTTGTTTGGGAGTCTCAAATTGATGTTATTCGCAAAATCCTAATGGCTTGAAGAGAATACTTTATCTTACTTTTTATTTTAAACCAGACTTATGTGCTGGTTCTTTTCGGAATACCCCTTTACTGGAATGCCTGGCTCGGACGAATCCTGATGTGAGGATAGATGTGATGACGACGCTTCCCAACCGCTATGGTTCCTTTTCTCAGGAAGCTCCTGAAGACGAGACTTTGGGGAATGTTTTCATTCATCGGATAGCCATCCCCAAACATAAAAGTGGTATCAAAGATCAGATCCTGAGTTTTAAAACCTATTACGAGCAGGTCCGGAAACAAGTGAAAGGAATTAAGTACGATCTGGTCTTTTCTTCCAGCAGCCGTTTGTTTACGGCCTACCTGGGCTATCGCGTTGCCAGCAGCTTAAAGGTGCCCTTGTACCTGGATGTCCGCGATATCTTTGTCGATACCATGGCCGAAGTATTACACAATCCACTGGTCAGGAAGGCTACTTTGCCGGTTTTGAAGGTGCTGGAAAAACAGACTTTTACCTATGCCAGCCATATCAATCTGATCAGTCCGGGATTTGCTCCTTATTTCGCCCCCTATTCGCAGGCTACAATCAGTTACTACACCAATGGAATTGACCCTGAGTTCGTTCGTATCTACGAGCAAACGGCTTCCCCTTCTCGTTCCGACCCCGCTAAAAAAACCATTCTTTATGCGGGTAATATGGGGCAGGGGCAGGGCCTGGAAAAAATCATTCCGCAGGCGGCTACATCCCTGGGAGATGAATTTCATTTCAAACTGATCGGAGACGGCGGTACCCGTCCTTTGCTGGAACAAAAGATCCGCGAACTAAAGCTTACAAACGTAACCTTGCATCCTCCGGTTAGCCGTGTAGAACTGTTAGCAGCATACCAGGAAGCTGATTATTTACTGATGCATCTTAATGACTACAACGCCTTTAAAAAAGTACTGCCTTCAAAGGTTTTCGAACTGGCCATGTTTAAAAAACCAGTGCTTGCCGGGGTAGGGGGCTATTCCCGGAAATTCCTCCGGGAAAACCTTCCCGATACCTTATTGTTTGATCCCGGTGATCACCAGGGATTGGTGAATCGACTACAAGAACACGATTTAGGGGCCTTTGTTCCCGCAGACCGATCTGTATTTATAGAAAAGTTTCTTCGGGAAAAAGTCAATCAACGCATGGCAGATTCTATTTTAAGCTATTTGCCTTCCAGCTAACCAATGTATCCATCATCCATTCACCACGTATTGGAAAGTTAAGGGTTAATGGGTTCGGTAGGTAGTTTGAGGGTCCAGAGGCCAATTTTTGCAATTAGGGTTTAATGAGGTAGCATCGTGGTGGTTAAGGGTTATCTCGTTGGAATTCGACTGAATAATTGAAATGGGTATTTTGGCAGGAGGGCTGGTTTTGGGTTCAACTGTGGTGGTTAAAGTAGCTCGGAAACGGCTGAGGTATTCACAGTGGCTATTTGGCATTCAACCCTTAATTTGGATTCAACCCTGGTGGTTAAGGGTTAAGTGGCCGCTTGTCGGCTGACGTATGGATCCGTACTTTTTGCCAGGAACCGATTTTCGAAGCATCGGCTAATTTTGATCGAACGTCTACGATTGAAAGAAGCGGGCAGGCCGGCACAAAACCGGGCCGAGCGGGAGGTATGCGGGGGGAAGGATTTTTGTGCCTTGATCTCCTGCCTGCCGATAGGTAGGCCTGCCTACCGATAGGTAGGTTTGGTACTTTTGGATCTAAGCCAAAAGTACGAAAGGATTTGGCGTTTACTACCCCCATCAGCCTTTGTCCTGCCATTAACTCCAGACTTGGATGGAACCAACTAAATCTAAAAAAACCGTATATTGCAGAAAAAGACGAACTTATGTCAAAAAAAGGTTTGATTCATAAAACAATTGAAACATTGGAAAAACTGCCAGAAGACAGTATTCAAGAAATTGCTGACTTTGCGGAGTTTATGTTGAAAAAAAATGAAGAACAAATTCTTCAAAAAGGGATAGAAACAATGGTCAGCGAATCAGATAGTTTTGCTTTTCTTCAGGATGAGGAAGATTTATATAATGAAGATGATTTAAAAGAAAAATACTGATGCAGCAGGGAGATATCATTTTGATCCCTTTTCCATTCACCGATCTGACGGGCAGTAAAAAGCGCCCTGCGTTGATACTGATTGTTGGAATTTTAGACATCACTGTAAGCTTTATCTCTACGAAGCTACACTGGCAGGAACCGGCCGATATACTACTATACCCAAATTCAATAAATGGACTTAAGAAACCTTCACTCGTAAGAATAGGAAAGATGGCCACAATCGATAAATCCTTGGTAATAGGGAAATTGGGAAACCTTAATCTTAAAGAAATTAAGGTGTTGCATAAAAAGTTGATTCATATTTTTGAAATTAAAATAAATTAACCCTTAACAAATCCAAGAATAAGCCCAATAAAAGCTCAATCACCAAAGTAACAACCAAAAATAAGTCTCTTAACCCTTAACAAATTCCTAATCAAGGCCAACAATCACCCAGCGGAACAAAGTCTTGTTACTGCAATAAAAACCTAAATTCCGCTCCTTAACCCATCACAGCATGCCTTTTTAGGCTGATTTTCAGTCCGATAAGCTCAGGTACCCATCATCATCGCATCATCAGATCACCACATCATCAGATCACCACATCACCACATCATCACATCATCACATCCTCAAATCAAATCATCATATTATCGAACCATCAAACCATCAAATAATCATCACTGGCGCCTCCGGCTTTGTAGGCCAAAACCTGCAAAAGCACCTAAAAGACAGGCCCTGGAAGGCACTCAGCAGAAATCCCTCCGCCAGGGATTTGTCCTATGCCGATTTTTGGCAGCAAAGCGACCTGTCCTTTGACCACTACATCCACCTGGCCGGAAAAGCCCATGACCTGAAAAAAACATCCAGCGAACAGGACTACTGGGAGGCCAATTACGAGTTGACCCGCAAGCTGTACGATCGCTTTCTGGCGGATCCGGAAGCCAAATCCTTTATTTTTATCAGTTCCGTCAAAGCCTGCGCCGACAGGGTAGCAGGCTGGCTTACGGAAGAAACCCCCTGCACTCCGGAAACCGTTTATGGCAAGTCCAAGCGGAAAGCGGAGGAATACCTGCTGGATAATTTGCCCGAAGGCAAGCGGGTCTATATCCTGCGCCCCTGCATGATCCACGGTCCCGGCAACAAGGGCAACCTGAACCTGCTGTATGCCTTTGCCCAAAAAGGCCTTCCGTATCCCCTGGCTGCCTTTTCGAACGAACGCTCTTTCCTTTCCGTGGATAACCTCTGCTGGGTGATGCTCCGGCTAATGGAGGAGGAGATCACTTCCGGCATTTATCAGGTAGCCGATTCCGGTGTTTTTTCCACCAATGAACTCATACAAATGATGGCCGCCTCCATGGGGAAACCGGCACGACTGTTAAAAATCCCGGCGGGCCTGTTGAGAGCTGCTGCAAGGGTAGGGGACCGGCTGCGGCTCCCCCTCACCAGCGAACGCCTGCAAAAGCTCACCGAAAGCTATAAAGTCAGCAACGAAAAGCTGCTAGATGCCCTGGGCAGCGATCTTCCCCTGAGTGCTGAGGACGGATTTAAAAAAACCTTTGAGGCATTCAAGGGGTAAATGTTTACCGATTCACCACAGATAGCCACAGATTAACACAGATTTTTTTGGCAGAAAAGTTGGTTAAGGGTTAAATGGCATTTGAATGGCCGGGCTTTGGGGTCTGGCCTTTTTGCATTTGGGGCTGGTTTTGGGATTTAGGTGCGGTAGTAATGCTTGTTCCTGGCTTGCCTCCCCCTCCTGTTTTAGGAGGGGGCCCGGGGGGAGGTCACAAACGTGGCTCGGCATTGGCGGAAAGTCAGCTTCACTATTGAGCGGCTGGATAGCCAATGCAGGAAACGCGAGGCTCCAACTACCCCGGGCTGCGCCTCCCTTGTCGGCTTACCCGGGGCTTATGGTATTTCGCCCCCTTGGGGCTTGGTACCGGATACCTGATATAGTAGCCGTTAGACAGGCTGCCATACAATTTAGGTCCAATTGTGGTGGTTATGTTCGATAAGGGCTGGACTTTAAGGTCTGGCTTTTTTTGTTTTTAGACCTTGCTTTTGGTCCAACCGTTTTGGTTAAGGGTTCATTGGCTGGAAGCCTGTTGGGAATTTGAGACGGGCATTTTGGCAGGAAGACTTACTTTAGATTCAAACGTGGTGGTTAAGGGTTAAATGGCATTTGAATGGCCGGGCTTTAGGGTCTGGCCATTTTGCGTTTGGGGCGGGTGCTGGTTTCAATCTTGGATGTTAAGGGTTAAGGTGGTTCGGAAAGGGCTGAGGGAATCAAAGTTGCTATCTGGCATTGTGGTTTGTTTTATGTAGCATCGTGGATGTTAAGGGTTAATTGGCTCGAAGCCTGTTCGGAATTTGAGACGGGCATATTGGCAGGAAGACTTATTTTGGATTCTAGCCTGGTGGTTAAGGGTTAACAGGCTGGAATTCGGCTGAATAATTGAAATGGGCATTTAGGCAGTATTGGTGGTTTCGGGCTCAACCGTGGTGGTTAAGGGTTAAGGAGGCTCGGAGCCGGCTGAGGTATTCATTGTAGCTTTCTGGCAGTCAGCCCTTACTTTTGATTCAAGCCTGGTGGTTAAGGGTTATAGGTCAGTCGGTTGTGCCTGGTAGTTTTGATAGAACATATATGTATGAGTAAAGCGGGAGGGGCGGCACAAAACCGGGGTGCGCGGGAGGGTTGCGGGGGGAAGGATTTTTGTGCCTTGACTTTTTTGGTATCTTTTTGCGTCAAGGCAAAAAGTACGAAAGGAATTGGGGTTAAAACAAGGAAAACAACTTGTGTCCTGCCATGCCCTTTACCTACAGCCATGTGACTGTTTAGGGTCTGGCCTTTTTGCATTTGGGGGGGGATTTGGATTCATGCGTGGTGGTTAGGGGTAAAAATGTTTAATCGGTTAATTGTTTTTATTTTATTTTGATTTCTAATTGACGTCCGAGTCCGATTTCTATTATTTTTTTCAAAGTCGCCAATTCAACGTCTGATCTGTCATTTTCGATTCTTGAAATATATGTTCTAGATGTTCCGCTCAAAATTGCGAGTTCTTGTTGTGTCAAGCCCGCTTTCCGTCTTGCGTCACGAATTAGTCGACCAAGTTTCATCATAATTTCTGATTTCTCAGGAAGACTATATTTTAATAAAATGTCGGCACCAATTTCAAATGGAACTCTTTCTTTCTGCCCGTTTCTCATTGTTAGGTACTGTTCAACATTGTCGAATGAAAGTGTATGGTTTTTTAGTTCACCTTTTTTCAATTCGTTATCGTCGAACAGGATATAAGCGGGTGAATTTTCATCAACTCCGATGCTTTTCAAAACCTTTCTAAAGTCAATTATTCTTGATTCTCCATTGTTGAAAGTGACATTTATCGAATGGTTTTCGATTTTGTTGATTTTTAGAATTCTTGGGATTTTTATGGTCTTTCTCATCTTAAACTCGGGTTAAGTTCATAAAACACTTCTAAAGCCCAATCGGCATTTCCTGCAAGCCAGTCCATTGCTTTCTTCATTTGTTTTGAAGGAAGATCTCCCGCATAAACTTCAAAAGTTTCAATTGTCAACAAAACTTCAAATTCATTGTATAAAACATGAATATGGGCTGGTCTGTGGTCACCATTGATTTTGATTCCACCGAATCTGTCGATTGATGGCATTCGACAAAGATAGAAAAGTATCTAATTAGGTACAATAGTCGTTTGTGTTTTTCAGTCCTTAGATTGACCCTAACCAGGCAGTAAGCGTAGAATCGGGTTCAGCCGTTTTGGTTAAGGGTTAATTGGCTGGAAGCCTTTTGGGAATTTGAGACGGGCATATTGGCAGGAAGACTTATTTTGGATTCAAACGTGGTGGTTAAGGGTTAAAGAGGTTCGGAACCGGCAGAGGTATTCATCGTGGCTATTTGGCAGTCAGCCCTTACTTTAGATTCTAACGTGGTGGTTAAGGGTTAACACGCTGGAATTCGGCTGGAGAATTGAATTGGGCATTTAGGCAGGATAGCTTGTTTTGGGCTTAACACTGGTGGTTAAGGGTTAATAGGCTCGGAGCTGGCTGAGGTGTAGGGATCGGGTTTGTGACAAGTTCTCTTGTCTTAGGTTCAGCTGCGGTAGTTAAGGGTTAATTGGCACGGTAGGTTTTGGCAGATTCAAACATTCTTTTTGGCAATAAGGCTTGATTTTTAACCGAACACTGGTTGTTAAACGTTAAAGTATTAGCCATTTCTCCAAAAATCTAAAAGTTTTATGGCTAACCCTTATCAAATTTGCGCAATTGTCACCATGCAAATAAATGAGTATTTGTTCTGATTATTTCCGAACTATCTGTTATCTTTCCCGTAAAATGGTTAAAACAGCAGTTACTTGAGAATTATTAATAAACCCATTTTGGGTAAACTGATTCGGAAAAATCGGGGGAACTCGAAACTGGTTAAAGCAGTTCAGCAATTGATTTCGGAGATTGAGAATAGCAATTGGGAAACGCCACTTGATTTGACCGCTAAAAGACCTGATGCCGATTGTGTTTATGGCGGAGAATTTTATTTCTTCAACATCAATATTCATCGCACTTTAATAATGATTGAATTTGAAGAAAACGGTGAAGCTACCATTGTTTGGGCTGGTAGTCATGATGATTATGAACTGACTTTTAAAAACAATCGGAATGTTATTAAAAAATGGTTGAGAGATAATAACTGGATTTAAAAATTGGTAATCATGAAATCGAGCATGACGCAAGCGGGACACGGAGGGATAATTATAAAGCATGCGAGATTCTCCCGATTTAAGATCGGGACAGGCTATGTGACCTATTAAAAACAAATTATAAACACATGAAAGACATTTTTGACATAAACGAAATTGAGAAAATAGAAAGATTAGAGAATGAGTATGATTTGGAAAAGGCATCATTATATGAACGTAAATTGCGTTTAATGATTGATGAAAATCCGGATTTAAAACCTTTAAGAAAAAAACTTCGTGATTTGATTAAAGATTACGAAGACAAGGAATGGTCTGATTTTGAAAAAATAACCGAATCACAGGTAGAAGAATCTGATAAAGCAGAGCAGATGGTGAAAGTTGAGGAAAATTTCATCCATAACCGAAAGTATGTGATCCGCAAAAAACTTAAAGCCTTTGACATGACTCAGCAAGATTTGGGATTAATTTTAGGTCATCCAAAATCGTATATGAGCGAATTGATGAATGGTGTATCTCAATTTTCATTAAAAGATCTGGTTATTATTCATCGGGTTTTAGGTATTAAGCTACCTATTTTGATTCCTACTTTTTTACAATTTGAGACTAGAGAAAAAGTCAAAGAGTCGATTAAGAAATTAAATAAACCAAAACTCGGAATGATAAAGACGGAATTGGTATAAGATCAACAGCCATATGTCATCCGATATCCTTTTAATCAAAGATGGCAGTATCGGTCCAGATTACTTTACAGCCGTGGTGTTTAAGGGTTAATATGGTCATGTTGACCGGCTTGCCTCCCCCTCCTGTTTTAGGAGGGGGCCCGGGGGGAGGTCACAAACGTGGCTCGGCATTGGCGGAAAGTCAGCTTCACTATTGAGCGGCTGGATAGCCAATGCAGGAAACGCGAGGCTCCAACTACCCCGGGCTGCGCCTCCCTTGTCGGCTTACCCGGGGCTTATGGTATTTCGCCCCCTTGGGGCTTGGTACCGGATACCTGATATAGTAGCCGTTGGACAAGCTGCCATACAATTTAGGTCCAATTGTGGTGGTTATGTTCGATAAGGGCTGGACTTTAAGGTCTGGCTTTTTTTGTTTTTAGACCTTGCTTTTGGTCCAACCGTTTTGGTTAAGGGTTAATTGGCTCGAAGCCTTTTGGGAATTTGAGACGGGCATTTTGGCAGGAAGACTTACTTTAGATTTAACCGTGGTGGGTAAGGGTTAAAAGGCTGGAATTCGGTTGGAGAATTGAAAAGGGAGTGATCGCTCAATCGACGGTTAATGATAAATGAATAGCCAAATTACTTCAAGCCCTGCAAGGGCGGAATACCCCAGCGATGGGTGCAGAAGGAGCAGGCATTTCCTTCCACAATCTGCAGCATCTGCGTCAACCAGAAATGGAACCTGCCCGGGCATATCACCACATCGTCAAATCATCACATCATTCAAAAAATCAAAAGCATAGTTCATTTAAATCTTTTGTTCTACTAATTCGTTACTTTAGTGGAGAAATAATTTAAACAGGCAATCTGGCAAAAATATAAATCAAAAGACGGAAACATTGATTTTAAATAGTACTTCCGAGGATGATCTGAAGCTTCTTTTGGATATTGCAAAAAAGCTGGGAATGGATTTGAGGGTTGCGGATAAAAAAGCATTGATGATGGCTCAGGCTAAGTGGCTGAATAAATCCGTGCAAAAAAATAATATCTCATTAGCAGAAATAGTCGAATCTTGCAGTTCAGTAAGAAAATCCCGGTATGAGGAACGGTAAACTAAATCTAAAAAAACCGTATATTTCAGAAAAGGAGGAAGACATGACAAAAAAAGGGTTAATTCATAGAACAGTTGAAACGTTGGAAAGACTCCCCGAAGGTAGAATTCAAGAAATTGCTGACTTTGCCGATTTTGTACTCAAAAAGCATGAAGAACAAATCCTTCAAAAAGGGATCGAAACAATTGCCAGTGAATCAGATACCTTTGCTTTTTTGCAGGATGAAGAAGATTTATACAATGAGAGTGATTTAAAAGAAAAATATTGATGCAGAAAGGAGATATAATTTTAATCCCCTTTCCATTTACTGATTTGACAGGAAGCAAAAAGCGTCCTGCTTTGATTTTGATTGCTGGAAGTTTAGACGTCACTGTAGGTTTTATTTCTACCCAGCTGCATTGGCAAGAAGCGACAGATTTGCTACTACATCCCAATTCAATAAATGGACTCAAGAAGCGTTCGATCGTAAGAATTGGAAAGATGGCCACAATTGATAAGTCCTTAGTAATAGGAAAACTGGGAAGTATAAATGAAACGGAAATAAGTGAGTTACATAAGAAGTTGATTCAGTTATTTGACATTAAAACGGATTAAATTTCGGAACCGAAGCCATCTAAACCGGAGCGGAAACGTATGGTACTGGGATTCATCCGTTGACCTTTAGCTTTTGGCACAGCCAACCTCCAACCCTAAATCAAAAATCATAAATCCTCCACCATACCATCAATAAATCATTCATCATCCTTTGGCATTCACGAACCCAGGCTTACAAACCCTGTTCATCTGGGTTCGGCATTGCAAATGCCAAAAAGCACGTACCATGAGCACATGTCTTGGCTTTTTTGCATTTGGGCCGGGTGCTGGATTCAGGCGTGGTGGTTAAGGGTTAAGGTGGTTCAGAAAGGGCTGAGGGAATCAAAGTTGCTATCTGGCACCGGGGTTTGTTTTATGTAGCATCGGGGATGTTAAGGGTTAATTGGCTCGAACCCGGCCGGAGATTTGTAATGGGTATTTAGGCAGTATGGCTGGTTTCGGGCTCAACCGTGGTGGTTAAGGGTTAAAGAGGCTCGGAACTGGCTGAGGTGTTCATCCTGGCTATTTGGCAGTCAGCCCTTAATTTGGATTCAACCCTGGTTGTTAAGGGTTAAACAAATTGTACCATCGTACCATCAAATCACCACATCATCCCATCATCCCATCACCACATCACCACATCACCACATCATCACATCATCCCATCATCCCATCATCCCATCATCAGACCATCAAACCATTGACCATTTACCCAAAAAATCCCTACATTTGCGCTGGTGTTTTTTGAATCCATGTACTACCTGATCGTATTCTTCTTTTTTATGGGAGCCATGCTCCTTTATTTTAGCCTGGCAGAGCGGTATCGCATCATTGACAGGCCCAATGAACGCTCCTCCCATACCCGCAGCACCATACGCGGCGGTGGGATGGTCTTTGTCCTGGCCATCTTGCTGGCCTGGCTACAGGGGGCAGCTTCCTGGCCGCTTGCCCTGGCCATCCTCTTGGTCGGAGGAGTCAGCCTGCTGGACGATATCCGGCCCCTGCACCAGTTGCCGCGCATCGGTGCGCATTTTCTGGCCACGTCCCTGCTGCTCCTGGATCTGGGGCAGGGAGCCAGTCTGGGAGCCTGGATACCATTGCTGTTCTTTATGCTGATCGGCTGGACCAATCTGTTTAACTTTATGGACGGGATCAACGGGATTACCGTGCTCTATGCCCTGGTGGCCCTGGGGAGCTTTGCCCTGGTTCCGGAATTGTCCGCTGAAAGAAACTTGCTGGTACTGCTGGCACTGGCTTCACTGGCCTTTGCCTGGTTTAACGTACGTAAAAAAGCCCGTTGTTTTGCCGGAGATGTGGGATCCGTCAGCATGGCCATGATCCTGGGCTACCTGATGGTCAAAACCATACTCCTGAGCGGAAACCCCGCCTATTTGTTTTTCTTTACCATCTATGGACTGGATGCGGTGATCACACTCCTGAAGCGCCTTATCCGCCGGGAAAATATCTTCCAGCCCCACCGCAGTCACCTGTACCAGTACCTGGCCAATGAGGCAGGCATTCCCCACGTACAGGTATCCCTGGCCTATGCAGGTTTGCAGTTGTTGATCAATGCGATATGGATTTATGGCATTGGCATGGAAACCTTTCAATGGATACCTTCCCTGGCTTTTGTCATACTGGTGATTCCGGCTTTTTTAGGCTTCCGGTACTGGCTCATAAAAAAAATATAAAAAAAAATAAAAAAATATTCACCCGGTATTTAGTTGGCTGACAAAGCTGATTTTTTTTTAGCCATCAGGAAAATGCAACAGGCCCATAGTAAAAAGTACTTGATTTTTTTGGCGAATAAATTATCTGATTTTAGAAAGTATTTGCCATCAAAAGTTGCTTTCTCTGGATTTAATATAATTTAATTTTAATAGAAATATTTTTATCTTTAATCGGCAATACTCGAATTGAGGATAAGAATGGAAAAATTTAAAGAAAAGATTCACTTGTCTTTTCCCGAATTTCATGGAACGGAATTGGCCCATGTCATGGCCGCAATGGAGGAGGGGCAGATCGCTACACATGGCAGGTTCATTACGGGCTTTGAGCAGGGGCTGTCTGACAGGTTTGAGGCAGCTCATGTGGTGGCTATCAATTCCGGTACTTCCGCCATTCACCTTGCCCTCCACCTCTTGGGTGTTGGTCCGGGAGACGAGGTGCTGTGTCAGAGTTTTACTTTCATCGCTTCCACCAATCCCATACTTTATCAGGGGGCCCGCCCCATATTGATAGACAGTGAGCGGAAAACATGGAACATCTGTCCGGATATCCTGGAAGAAACCATAAAAAAGCGGCTCCTGCTGGGCAAGAAGCCCAAAGCCATTGTGGTGGTCAACCTATTCGGTATGCCGGCCGACTGGCTCAGGATAAGGGAAATCAGCCAGAAGTACCAAATTCCCGTCATTGAAGATGCGGCGGAAGCCGTAGGGTCCCGCATCGACCGGCAGTATGCCGGAACCTTCGGTGATCTCGGTATTTTTTCTTTTAACGGCAACAAGATCATTACCACCGGTAGTGGGGGAGCGCTGCTCACTGACAGTCGTTTTCTGGCCAAAAAAGCCAGGTACCTCTCCACACAGGCCAAACTGGATTATCCCCATTACGAGCATTCCGAATTGGGATTTAATTATAAAATGAACAATATTTCTGCCGGTATAGGGCTGGCCCAGCTGGCGAGTCTGGAAGACCGGATCCAAAAAAGAAGGGCTATTTTCCAGAGGTACCAGCAATCCCTGGAAGAGCTTCCCGGTATAAGTTTTTTGAAAGAACCGGATGGTTATTTTTCCAACCGTTGGCTGACGACCATGCTGATAGATCCCCTGAAGACAGGTTTTTCAGCAAGAGAGTTGATGTGCGCCTTTGAAGACCAGCTGATTGAGTCCAGGTTACTGTGGAAACCCATGCACCTGCAGCCCTTATATAAAAATACGCCTTTCTTCGGAAGGGGCGTGTCCTCCGAGCTTTTTTCTCAGGGCATTTGCCTGCCGAGCAGTACGGCGCTGACGGCCGATGACATGGACCGGATACTGGAAGTGATTTTTTTACTACACAAAGAAAGCCTGAGGCTGTCTGATAAAATGTCATGAGGGTGGGAAAACGAATTTTTGATTTTTTAGTGGCACTGGTATTGTTGGTGCTACTTTCGCCGTTGATGGCAGCTTTGGTGATCCTGCTTTGGTACAAGAAGGAGGGCCCGGTGTTTTTCATGCAAACCCGCACGGGGAGAGCCGGCAGGCCATTCACCTTGCTGAAATTCCGGACCATGTCCGGACCCAGGGATGAAAGGGGCAATCTACTCAGGGATGAACAGCGGCTGACCCCGTTTGGCTCCTGGTTAAGGCAAAGTTCCCTGGATGAGCTGCCACAGTTATTTTGCGTACTTACCGGAGAAATGAGTCTGGTAGGTCCAAGGCCCTTGCTGCCCGAATACCTGCCTTTGTATTCCGAAGAACAAAACCGCAGACATGAGGTTTTACCGGGCATTACCGGTCTGGCCCAGGTCAAAGGGCGGAATAGGCTGAGTTGGGAGGAAAAATTCCGCTATGATACCTGGTACGTTAGGCATGGCTCTTTTCTGCTGGACCTGAAAATCCTGTTCTGGACCTTCAGGCCCCTGATCAGCAAGGAGCATGTCTATCCGAAAGGCAGGCTGTCGGTGGTGCCATTCAACGGAAACCGACAAAGTGCCTAAATCATTAATTGCTAAATGAATGTATATTTTCGGTGCATCCGGTCATGCAAAGGTGATCATTGATCTGTTGGATTCCACGGACAGGGTCCAAGGTATCTTTGACGATGATCCCGGAATTCCGCGATTGATGGAGATACCTGTTCGTGGTCCTGTTCCGGAGGATTTCATTTTTGACCAGCCTTTGTTTATAGCCGTAGGGGACAACAACCACCGAAAAAACCTCTATTTGCGCTTCAGGGAAAGGGCTACTTTTGCCAGCATCATCCATCCTTCGGCTATTTTTAGCAAGCGCGCTACCCTGGCAGCGGGGACGGTAGTAATGGAAAGCGCCATTGTAAAGGTAGATTCATGTCTGGGAAAGCAGGTCATCGTCAATACGGGGGCGGCTGTGGATCACGAATGCCGCCTATCGGATTTTGTACACATTGCTCCCGGAGCCATTTTATGCGGCGGGGTGGAGGTAGGAGAGGGCAGCCTGATCGGTGCTGGGAGCACGGTATTGCCAGGCTTGCACATTGGTGCCTGGGTAAAGGTTGGTGCCGGCTCCGTGGTCACCCGCAATATCCCCGATGGAAGTACCTGGATAGGCAATCGCCTCAAGGGAAATATATAGCATACTGCTCACCGCTCCGCGGAATTTGTAATTCCGTGGTACAGATAAGAGGGGATTTGTAATCCCCGGACGGACATGAAATCAGGATTACAAATCCTGTTCATCTGTGGTCCGACATTGCAAATGTCGGCCAGCGCGTCTTCCAGCTCCGCGGAATTTGCAATTCCGTGGTACAGATAGGGGGGGGATTTGTAATCCCCGGAGGGACACGAAATCAGGATTGCAAATTCTATCCTAACCTACTCAGATCATCAAACCATCAAACCATCAAACCATCACATCATCACACCATCACACCATCACATCCCCACATCAGCATATCATCCCATCATCAATAAATCCCAAGCCCTGAACGGGCGGAATACCGCAGCGATGGGTGCAGCCCATCGATATAAAGAGCACGACTCACCCCAGGCCTGAAAGGACGGGATATTTTCTTCGACTTTTTCTGCAAAAAAGTTTATCTTTCGGCTCAAATGCGACGAACCCTATTCTTTTTATTGATTCTCCTTTCTGTCAATTCTTACCAGATTCAGGCCCAGGTGATTGCCGGAGAGCCCATGCTGGAAGAGGTGGGCAGAAGGGCGCAACTCCTGAATCAGGGAAATAACGAGGCAAGTTTTACCATACGTCCCTTTGCTTTAACCCTTGCCGATCTGCTGGAAGGAGACAGCCTGGCGGCCGGCAGGGAAATAAAAGAAAATTGGAAATTATTGCCGCTCAGGGCATCTTTGGGGCATTCCGGTAGCAGGCCCTATGGTGCCTTTCCTTATTTGACCGTACCCGCCAGGGGCCCCCAGCTTTGGTTGAATCCTGGTGTACAATACAATAAGGACAATTGGCTGGAATTCCGCTTTCAACCGGAGCTGGTACTGGCGGCCAATTCCTCCTTTGATGGCTTCCCGGATATTTACGGGCGGGCTACCAATCTCACCTACTTTCGTTATCCCAATACCCTCAATTTTCCGGAGCGCTTCAATCAGGGCGCTTTGCTGCGCCTGGGCTGGGGGCAATCAAAGTTGGCAGCCCATTGGCGAAATTGGGAAGCAAGCCTGAGCACCCAAAGTATCTGGTGGGGGCCGGGGCAATTCCAGTCCCTTATTTTCAGTCATCATGCACCGGGATTTCCTCACCTGAGTCTGGGCAGCAGGGCTCCCCTTACTACATTTCTCGGTTCTTTCGAAACACAGCTGTTGTTTGGCAGGCTGCAGAGTACTGCCTATAAGCCTGTACAGGACGAAAGCCTCAATCAGCAATTTTACAGGCCACACCGCAAAGATGCCCGTTACCTGAATGCGCTGATCCTTACCTGGTCACCCAAATGGCTGAGTGGATTGTCCCTTGGCTTTTCCCGAACTTTTCAGATCCATAACAGTGACAGGCCATCGGGTTTTAGGGCCATGGTGCCGGTTCTCCTGCCTTTGATCAAGGAAAATTACGGTTTCACCAACGCCAATGGCAACTGGGACCAACAGGTGGCGGTTTTTGGCAGGTGGCTGCTGCCGAAGGTACAGGCGGAGCTTTATTTTGAGTATGGCCGGCGGGACCATGCCTTGAATTGGCGGGAATTCATGCTCAATCCAGAACATGCCAGGGCCTATTTAACGGGCTTCACCAAAATATGGTCCATGGAGAAAGGTCATTTCCAGATTCGGGGGGAGATGACCCGGCAGCAGGAATCCATCAACCGACTGGTACGCTATTCGGGAAATGCCGGAGCTACCTGGCACAGCCATTCCCAACTTCGGGGCTTCACCCACAGAGGCGAGCCACTGGGAGTGGGCCTGGGCCCGGGAAGCAATATACAGACACTTGAATTTGCCTATTTGCAGGGCTGGAAAAAAACAGGAATACGTTTGGAACGGGTGGGCAGAAATGAAGACTTTTTCTATGCGGCAAAAAGTGGGTCCCCGGATTTGGCTCCCTGGACCGATTTGGCCCTGGCCTTACTTTGGGAAAGAAAGGTAGGTAACATCAATGTTTCGGCTACCGGGCAGTTCATCCATTCCCACCACTACCAATGGCAGGAAGCAGATGGACTAAGTACCAATTTCAACATGCAGCTGCATATGGTTTACCATTGGTAAAGGCAAAAAGGGGTTTTTTGTCCCCCACCAGCTTTTCAGGGTATTTATTTCAATAAAAGTATTTTTCAGAGATAAGTTATGGCTTTTTTGTAAAGTGAAAAACCATTATATTTGGATGTTACAAACAACAGCTTCTAACCCTAAGTTTTTAAGGATGTTTTTTTCAAAGAAAATCAAAGTTCTGCCCAGGTGGATCATCGCATGTCTTGACAGCATCATTCTTTTTGTATCCATCTTTTTTGCTTATTTCCTGGCTACGAATTTTGATTGGCTGATGATGGCTGATCTGCAGGTATTCAGGGGAGCCTTGATTTTTCTTCTTGTGGGGCTGGTGGGCATGTACCTGACAAAAAGTTATGTGGGAATCGTACGCCATACCGGCATCATGGATGGCATGTTGATCCTGCGCACGGTAGGTTTCACCATTCTTACGGTATCTGTTTTAAACCTGCTGATGGTCCTGTTTAATGGTGGTGGCAGGGTGGTGCCGTTTGCTGTTTTGATTATAGGCGGAGTCATGTCCTTGTTTTTTTTAATTACCTACCGCCTGCTTGTAAAGGATTTTTTCAGGAAAAACAAGCTCAGGGGAATGGATTTGCCCAAGAAAAAAATATTGATCTACGGAGCAGGGGAGGCCGGTAGCATTACCTACCGTGCCGTGGTGAAGGACAGCCAATACCAGTATATGGTTTATGGCTTTCTGGATGATGACCCCCGGAAGAAGGGTAAAAATTTTGAAGGTTTGCCTGTTTTTGGCAACATGGAAGAACTACCGGATTTGGTGGAGAAGTTTGCCTTGGAGGAGTTGATCATCGCCATTATCGAGCTTCCTACCAGGCGCAAGCGGGAAATCATTGATGCCTGTATCGCATTGGATATTCATGCCATGACCATTCCTCCGGTAAACCAGTGGGTAGGGGGAAACCTCAGTCCGGGTGCCCTTAGGGATGTAAAGATTGAAGACCTGCTGGGCAGGGAATCCATCTGCCTGAAAAACAAGCGGGTTGCCGAACTCATTGCCGGAAAGCGTGTCCTGGTCACCGGAGCTGCCGGATCCATTGGCAGCGAATTGTCCAGACAGATCGCCAGGTCCTCTCCTGAGTTACTGGTGATACTTGATACTGCAGAATCTCCCTTGCATGATCAGGAGGTTTTTATCCAAAATGAATTCAAGGATTTACCACTCCACACCGTGTTGGAGGATGTGACCAACCTCGACGGGCTCCGGTATGTGTTTGACCTTTACAAGCCCCATTTTGTTTTCCATGCAGCGGCACTAAAGCATGTGCCCATGATGGAAAAATATCCCTTTAAGGCCGTACAATGCAACCTCCTGGGCACAAAAAATGTAGCGGACTGTTCGGTGGCCTATGGGGTGGAAAAAATGGTGATGGTCAGTACGGATAAAGCCGTTAACCCTACCAATGTAATGGGGGCGAGCAAAAGACTTGCTGAAATCTACGTGCAATCTCTGGACAAGTATCTAAAAGACCAGAAAAAGGTAGGTACTGCCTTTATTACTACCCGTTTTGGGAATGTATTGGGTTCCAATGGATCGGTTATTCCCCTATTCAAAAGGCAAATCAAAAATGGAGGGCCTTTGACGGTGACAGATCCCAATGTAACACGGTATTTCATGACCATACCTGAGGCCTGTGATTTGGTTTTGGAGGCAGGTGCCATGGGAAATGGCGGGGAAATATTTGTTTTTGATATGGGAGAGCCGATCAGGATCATCGATCTGGCCAGGAAAATGATTCACCTCAGTGGAAAAAAACCAGGTCAGGATATTGAGATTGAAATCACCGGACTTCGACCTGGAGAAAAGCTGTACGAAGAAGTGCTGGATTCCGGGGAACTCTCGGTAGAAACCCACCATCCCAAAATCAAAATAGCCCTGGTGCGTCCGGGAAATTACCCGGAAATAAAAAGAAAAATCCATTTGTTTGAAACCTTGT
This sequence comes from Cyclobacterium plantarum, assembly GCF_011290685.1. GTDB lineage: Bacteria > Bacteroidota > Bacteroidia > Cytophagales > Cyclobacteriaceae > Cyclobacterium > Cyclobacterium plantarum. Next base: position 280 of record NZ_JAANYN010000012.1, on the reverse strand, counting down.
TTCATCCTGAAGAAGAGATGCAACTTGTCATGCACATGAAAAAAATGGTACCCGAGTACACCAGCCAAATGTCCCGTTTTGAGGTGCTGGACCAGCAAAAAGTGGAAAAATAATATTTTTTTCGTTCGGATCAGCGGAATTTGCCATTCCGTGGTTCAGATAAAGTAGGATTGCAAATCCTCTTCATCTGTGGCCCGACATTGTAGGGCTTCTTTCTGAATCCCTAAAAAACTGATATACAATGAATTAAATAGAGGTAATTTAATTCAAAAACCCCGAA
>NZ_JAANYN010000011.1 GCF_011290685.1 Cyclobacterium plantarum | reverse complement strand
TCCCAAAAAAGCCCGGAATCAAATATGAAACTGCTCAAACTAATCAAATTGCCATATATTAAAATCGAACTCAGGTTTTTACTATTTTTGAATGAATCGTTTGACTGCAGCCAAAATAAAGTCTGCCAATGTTCGGGAAAAATTAAAGGGTTATCCGCTTCAAACCATTCATGAGGAAGATGGTGAATTACCAAAAATGATATTGAAAAAATCATTGAACCTTGAAATTATTATTTCAGAAAGCTTCTTAAAATGAGCGACTTATGGCAAAGAACAAGAAAATAAAGATTGAAGGAGCCGAAATCACTGTCCTATCTCAAGAGGCAGACGACCATATTTCCATGACGGATATAGCCAGCGGTCAGATGCAGGATGTGGTCATCATTAAGTGGTTGAGCCTGAAAAGCACCATTGAATACCTTGGGGAATGGGGGTCCTTCTACAACTGGGGTTTTAATTATAGCGAATTCCGTACAATTAAAAGTAGATTTTGAGATGAGCAGAAAAGTAAATACGATAAAAGTCAAGCAGGTTGACATTAATGTTTTAAATGAGGCAGAGCAAGAATTTATTTCATTAACCGATATCGCTTCTTTCAAGAACCCAAAGGAACCTAAGGATGTGGTCAAAAACTGGCTTAGAAATAGGGGAACTATTGAATTTTTGGGTCTTTGGGAAAAAATCAACAACCCCATTTTTAATGGGGTCGAATTCGACTCATTTTTATTTGATGCGGGCAGCAATAGTTTTACACTCTCCCCAAGCAAGTGGATTGAGCGTACCCAAGCTGTTGGTCTAATCAACAAGCTGGGCAGAGGGGGTGGTACCTATGCCCAAAGAGATATTGCTTTTGAATTTGCCTCATGGATTAGTGCTGAGTTTAAATTATACCTGATTAAAGAATACCAGCGGCTCAAAGAAGAAGAAAGTAACCGCTACCAACTCGAATGGAACTTCCATCGCACACTAGCCAAAGTAAACTACCACATTCATACAGACGCTATCAAGGAAAACCTCATCCCGGAAAAACTCTCTATACAGCAAGTTTCTTTCATTTACGCCAATGAAGCAGATGTATTGAACATGGCCATATTCGGAAAAACAGCCAAACAATGGCGGGATGAAAACCCTGATACCAAGGGAAATATTCGCGACCAGGCTTCTTTAGAGCAACTGGTAGTGCTCTCGAATATGGAAAGCCTCAATGCCATGCTCATTCATCAGGGAATGGAACAACCGGAACGATTGACACAGCTCAATCAAATGGCTATCACACAAATAACCTCCCTGCTAAGGCATAAAGACCAGACGAAGAAATTGAATACTTAAATCCGAATACCGGGCAATTGTTGCATAAGCCCTCCACGGACTTTCTAGTTTTAAGAAAATTTTTTATACAGAAAGTATTGTTTCGTTTGTAATTATTATTAACTTAAAATTTAATTCATTCTTGGTGCATTTAAATATTTTTTATCATGAATCCAATTCTCTTCGATGCTCCACCTTTTTTTGACGGTCAATTGTTTTTCCGACTCAAGTTAATTTTTGTTTTGGTTCTTTCCTTCGCTATTTCCTTTAAGGTAACAGCTCAAACAGAAGTTAAAAAATTTACCGCAAAGCAGGCAGTCTATCTTGAAGTTGGTGGAAATTCAGGCCGGTATGCACTCAATTATGGGCGAATATTCCATCAAAAAGGGAAGCTAAAGCTAAATGCGAGTGCAGGTTTTTCAATGTTCCATCACAGGTTAAATGCTAAAACAACATGGCTCCCGGTAGTACCCGTAGAGATATCAGCATTTTATGGAAAGTCAAACCATCATCTGGAATTGGGTATGGGAGTTACTTCTTACTTAACCAGAAGTTTAGGTTTTGATTCGGAATCATTTCAAACAACCGATAAAGTGGTTTTTGATGTGGGTTTACCTTTAAGAATTGGCTATAGGTATCAAAAGCCTGAAGGGGGATTCTTTTTCAGAGTGGGGTACACCCCATTTCTTGCCATCCCCATTAAGCCCCGCAAATATTGGGCTTTTCAGCCGGTTTTTGCAGGCTTGAGTTTGGGACTGAGTTATTAGTCGCCATCCATCAAACTCCTTCGCATGCTTACGATTGAATGAGATGGAGGAAGATGGACGATCCATTCTCAAAAGTCGCTCCCTCTCTTCGTTCTCTCCAGTCTCTCCTTCTCACACATCTGTACCAAAAACTTTCTTTAGTAAAAACCATATTCTAATTCAATGAACGGCCCTCCTAAAAGGATTTTTTACCAGCTCCTCGCTCCACCCCTACCAGGACCCCGGTATCCTCCCGGTCTGTCGCCATCTTCGGGCAGATCAGACTTTTTGAAATTACCGATAATATAGGTAAAGGAAACCATGGCATAGCGGGTCAGTACATTGGAATACACATCGGTCACCGCTACATCCGAAACGTTCCTGGAAATGCTGTTGTTCTGCTTGAGCAGGTCAAAGACATATACCTTCAATTCCCCTTTGTTGTTTTTCAGGAAGCGGTAACCTGCTTCAATGTTCCATAACCAGACCGATTGGTCCAAACCCTCAGAAAGACCCCTGTAGAGCATGTTGTTGACATTATTAGCGATAAAGGTTTTTCCGTCATTGGGAGAATAATAAAACCGCAGGTTACTGCTTTGAATGAAATAATTTTGGTCAAGATTGCTTTGAAGGCTGCTGTTCACGATGGTGTAAGTGGCATTCGTGGAGAGATTAAAGTCCACATCTTTGCTGATATTGCTTGCAAATGTGATGCCCTGTCGTATGTCGATATTTTCGTTCGTGTTCGTTTGCCCGTTGATAATTCCCGGGGTACGGCCATAGCTGATGCCTGGGTTCAGGTTCACTTTGGTTTTCCATTTTGGAATGCTGGTTCCATAACTTAAAAATAGCCTTGCATTCATTTGTCCATTTAAATTTACCGGACTGGTGATTTGCCCGCCCCTCCTGAGCAATACTTCATTATTTATCAGGGTATCCTGAGGGGCCACAAACGTACTCGTACCAATGTAATTATTATTCAAATTGGTAAAGAAAAACACGAAAAAGGATTTGTTTGTCTCCATATTGAATTTAGACATATTGACAAACATGGAGTGATTGTAACTTTGGCCCAGTGAAGGATTACCTACCGAAAGATTCAACGGGTTGCTGTTATTGATCACGTTTTGAAGTTGGTTTACGCTAGGCTCGTCTGTTCGGGTCCGGTACCTAAACCGGTAACTGGTTCCACTTTCCGTACGGTAATTCATGGTCAGTGTAGGCATGATATTTTTAAAATCCCGATAGAAGGTTCCCTCTGTGGGAAACACACTTTCATTATCCAATACCGCATACTGGTAGTCCAGGTCCATATTGATATTCAATCCCTTGTTGTTGTACCGATATCCTAATCCGGCCCGCTGAGTCAGAAATTTATTATCAAATTCGTTACTTAACGCCGTATCCAATACCATGATCCCCTGTTCGTTGGCCAATTGAAACGTCTTCTGATCCGCAGCGCTTTTATTGTTCCCAACCTGATAGGAGAATGTCGCCACCGATCTTTCGCTAATGGGCTCGGTATAGGTCAGGTTGGTCCGGTAATTAAACCCATCAGACAAAGCCGTTGTTTCCTGGACCAAGGTATCGAAAGCATTTCTGACGTAATCTTTGTTGGAGGAGATCAGATCAGTTAATTCATCCCGTTGGTTCCAGGAGGTAAATAAATCGACGGATACCGTCCGGCCCACCTTATCGAATTTGTACCGGTAAGTGAGGTTGTTGGAAAGGGAATAACCCTGCGTCTCATTCTCAGTTAAATTTCGGGTGTCGCTAAGGGAATCCAGGGATTGATCCAGGTTCAAACCCTCCAGGTTGCTATACCTGTAATTATCCTGGAAATTAATGCTGGGGCTGAAAATCAATGCATTCTTTTCATTGATATCGTATTCCATCCGGGCATTCATGCGGTGATTTTTATTATTAATGGTGCTGATTTGGTCTTCCTGATAAATCTGACGCTGGTCTTCCGTGATAACGGTTTCTCTGTTGGTATTTTCGAAAACTGTATTATCGGTGGCGTTAAAAAAATAACTTCCGGTAAAATTGATTTTCTCGCCCCATTTATCGCTGTAATTTAATCCCAGCGAGTTGGTAGTAACGATTCCATTGTTTGATCCTACACCGAAACTATTTCCGCCCGGGCCACCCCGGCGTCCTCTTCGGCCGCCACCGCCGAGACCTCCACTTACTCCCAACAAGTCGTCTGATGCAAAGTTTTGCTGGTTCACATTATTGACCATACCGATAAGGGAAATTCTTCGGTCTCCATTAAAAAAATTGATATTTCCACCTACCGAATAGGTATTGTCTGTTCCATATCCTCCATAGACCCTCCCGAAATAGCTGTTGCGCATATTTCCTTTTGTGATAATATTGATGGTTTTGGCATAGTTGCCATCATCCAAACCCGTTAGCCTGGACTGGTCTGATCGCTGATCCAGCACCTCTACGCTGGAGATGGCATCTGCCGGCAGGTTTCTCAGGGCGATGGAAGGATCATTTCCAAAGAACTCCCTGCCATCAACCAATATCTTTTGTACCTGTTCGCCCTGCGCCTGCACCTGACCGTTTTCAATGGTGATCCCCGGGAGTTTCCCAATAAGGTCCTCTGCCATGGCGTTTTCTTTGGTTTTAAAGGCATTGGCATTGAAAACTGCCGTATCTCCCCTCATTTCACCTACAGCATTTTCGCCTTCGATGACCACTTCACCCAGCAGGTTGCTGTCTTCACTGATGGCAATAGTGCCCAAATCAAGGGGCATTCCCCGGCTAAATTCCCGGGTGACTTTTTCAAACCCAACATAAGTGATTTCAAGTTTGAAAACCGGTAGTCGGGGGTACGCAATACTAAAAGTTCCATCTGGTCCGGTAGTAGTGTTGCTGATCAGGGAATCCTGCTGTGTTTTTAAAAGTACATTGGCCCCAATCATCGGATCCTGGCTGTCCTTTTCAATGATCTTGCCCTTGATCAGGGGCACATTCTGGCGATCCTGCCTGGCCAGAAGTCCGGTAGTGGCCCATAAGCCAATGCAGATAAATAGAATAAAAATCCTCATATTTTGATGCGATTATTAAATACAAGGATTAGACCTCATTACTGGTCCCAGGTTTAACCGCTCACAAAAAAAGATTTAAATGGCAAATAAAAACATCAAGTGGCTAAAATTGGGGGCAATGTTTACATACCAAAAATTTCGACCCTGGTCGACTACCAGGGCCTGATTGAAAGGGTATTGGATTCTAAATTAGCCCACAAGAATACCGGACAGGGCTTTTCCATTCAATGAGATCGCTCAAAAACAAAATGGTATATCCGAAAATTTTGAGCTGAATTGATACTAAGCACCTATAGAAACAACTTCCCTGTAATTGATGCCCATATGGCTGTTGTCATAGACGACTTGTCCATCCTTGATGACAATTACCTGCGGGGAGGCATGGGCTACTCCAAACTCGGAAACAATGGCATTTGACACATCCCTGTGTGCAATCAGGTCTAAAAAATAAGCTGATAAGCGGTCGTGGTCTTCGGCTTTCCAGCTCCTTTCCATTCGGTTCCAGGCCATGCTGCTAATAGAGCATCTGGTAGAATGCTTAAAAATTACCACAGGCATGCCTTTGCTTTCTTCCTTGATTTGATCCAGTTGGGATAATTTATCTAATTTTTTCCAGCTCATATTTCAGGTTGATTTACGCCAAGAATAACCAAAAATGGTGGGTTTAAAGTTCAAAACAGTAAAAAAATTTTGAATTAGCCTATATTTGTCATTACAATTAAAATAATCTGGATGCAGCACCCCAATCATCCTATTCATTCGTTCTAGTATAACATGTACCGATATAGCTTAATTATCCTGATTTCTTTCCTTGCATTCACCGGATGGGCTTGCCGAAGCCTGCCCATGGGCGGACCCGAGGCACTGGAGCCCCCTCCTCCGCTGCCTAAGGCCAATGCGACAGTTAACCTCAGCCTTGAAATTCCCCTTTCTTTCTTGGAAGATCAGATCAATAATAGTCTGGACAAGCAATTGTTTAATGAAAAAGACCTGGAATTTGGGGATGGGCTATATGCAGATGTAGACCTGGATAAAACCGGTCTGCTGGAGCTGACTGCTAAAGAAAATGGTAAAATACTTTTGGCCTTACCTGTTTTTCTGGATGGCAAATTGAGACTGGAAAAGCGATTATTTGGACAAAGGATAGCCACAGCCATTCCTTTTCAGGAAAATTTGACGCCACAGATTAGTTTTTTACCCGTACTGAAAGAAAATTGGGCATTTGATATAGAAGGATTGGATATTTTGTCCTGGGGAAAAGCACTGGAATACGATTTACTGGGTTTTAAAATTGATTTTGAGCCCATGGTAAAGCGACAGATGGTGGCCATCATGGAAAATCAACTGCGCGGCGGAGCATTGGCAGCCGTGGATTTTAAGCGTATCGCTGATAATTTCTGGTCCTCATTTGGCAGGCCCAGGTACGTAGAGAATGGTCTTTCCGGTACCTACATCTACCCGCATGCCGAAAAATTAAAAGTTCATGAGACCTTCACGACCGACCAGATGCTAGAATTGAATTTCGGTCTGGAAGGAGAAATGCGAAGCCAAAAAGACAGGCCACTGGCCACCCAGCTTTCCCCTCTTCCGGAAATTTCCCTGGAGCAATCCTTTGGAAACGAGCTAAACATCACTACACCCCTTACCATCGGTTTCAATGAAATCTCCAGCTACCTCAATGAATCCCTTAAGGACAGCCTGATTACCCTGGACAGGAAAACCCAGCTCTTACCCCGGGATTTCAGCATCCGGCATTATGGAGAAAATACCATGATCATTTTGGATTTTCTGGCCAAACGACTTGGCAAAAAAGACCTGGAAGGGAAGTTTTATTTGGCAGGAAAACCGACCTTTGACCCTGAAATTAACGCCATAAGGTTAGAAAATGTAGATTTCCGGCTGGAAACCGAAAACTTTCTTGCCAACATGACCAATTGGATGAAACGCAGGAAGATCATGAAAATCATCCAAAAACAAGGGGTTATCCCTGTAGGTGATTACTTGAATAATGCACAGGCTGCTTTATTGGAAATGGGAGACTGGGAAACGGATTTTGCCTCATTTGCCCTGAAAAAACCGGCTATTTCCATTTCTGGGATTTATCCAACCAGCAGCGAATTGGTTATTTATGTACAAACCACAGCCGACATTCAAATGGAGTGGAACAAGTAAAATTTCAGCCCATCAGGTCGGCAAAAGTTTTTATCCCCTTCTTTTCCGCAGCTTTTAAAAGTTTGACCAATAATTGAGCAGCGAGTAGGGCATCTCCTGCAGCCGTATGCCTGTCATCAGGGGAAATAGCATACCGTTCGCAAAGTTTGTCCAGGGAATAATCCGTGGAAACCACTGCCTGAGGATCGTAAAATTTACCCATATCCAATCTTAGGGCCAGGTTAAAAGTATCCAGAACCGGATTTTTTATTTTTCGTAGCCCAATGGATCTGCCCACCCTTTCCATCATGGCCAGGTCAAAGCCCAAATGGTGTCCTACCAGAATTTTATGCTGGGCATCGTCCAGAAAACTTCGGATTAGCTGTTCTCTGCTCACATAAGGCCTTTCCCGAACCAAACCATGCACTTTTATGGCTTCCCGGTTCCTTTTTTTTGGCCTAAGGTAAAATTCCCTGGCGCTTGCAATCCTGATCCGGTTATGGCTAACCTGCACCGCCCCATAAGAAAGTACATGATCTCTTTTGATATCCAAACCAGTTGTTTCCGTATCGATAACCAGAAATTCCAGTTCCGACACTGGTTTTCCTCCCGCGATTTTTCGCTCCATGGCGTTTTCATACACTTTGATAAATTCCGGTTTAGGAAGAGGAGCAAAACCAAATAGTTTTTTCCAGTCCATATCAGTTGCCAAAATAATCTAACTGAAACCTCACTTTCAGAATTTTTTGAATTTCATCAATGGGGAAAAAAGCATTTTTCAACAATTGCCTTTGCAACTTTCCCAGACTGTCGGGTTGAATAAACCTTCCCGAAGAGGCTGTTGATAATCCCTCTAGTGCACGTATCCGCATAAAAATCTCATAGGCTTTCCCTGCATCCCTGTAAAGCGCGGCCTGATTGGGTTCAAGCTCGGCTAACTTTTCATACCTTTTGAAGGTGTTGTTGATGCCCACCACCTGGTGGCTAAGGATCAGTACCCTGGCGGCATCTGCCAGGGGCATCATGGCCCGAAGCTTGATATCGAATTTTTCTGCATGCTTACCGGATTTTTCAATCATAAAGTTCCTGAAAAAGCCGAGAGGCGGAGGGTTTAACAAGGCATTTTTGGCAAAAAAGTTCAGAAATACCTTCCCCTGGTTGATTTCCTCATACACATGTTGGGTCAAAGCATCAGCCAATGCCTGTTTGCCACTTACTGCCCGAAAATCGAAAAATATGGTTGCCATCATCAGAGATTGTGGATCGGGCTCCCTTATCCACTGGCTAAAGTACTTTTTCCACTGTCCAAGCGGCTGGCACCATTGGGGGTTATTGGCCATCATCTCAGCAGGACAGGAATGAAAGTCACAGGCAAATAGAATATCCATTACATCTCTGGCTATCAGGTGCATGAAGTTCCGGGCTTTTTCCTTCAGCTCGTCGGCTACATCTTCATACACAATGGCATTGTCCAGGTCTGTTCTGAGCAATTGCTCTCCTCTCCCTTCAGAACCCAAGGCCAAAAAACAAAACTGAAGGTCCCTTAGCTCAGGAAAAACCGCTTCGTGTCTTGCCCTGGCCATGGCAATGGCACGTCGGATTAGGGTATCGTTGATCTCGGTAAGTATCCCTGCTATAAATTCTATGGCCAGTTCATTTTCCAGGAAATATTTCAGCATGCCCTCGGCCTGATTTCTCAGTTTGGCCAATTCATGGATATCCTGGCTTTCCTGTAGGGCTTTGATCAATACTGCGGGGCTGTTTCCCTGCGAAAGCAGGATATCATGGTCTGAAATAATCCCTATCAAAGGCGAATCCGAACTGCCGTCTTCGGTGAAAACCAAATGGTGTAAACGGTGTTTGACCATATTCAGGTAAACCTGGGAAAATTCCATGTCCTTTTTGGCCGTTACCACGGGGCGGCTCATGATTTTTGTTACAGGGGTACTATAAGGTAGGTTTCGGGCAATCAGTCGATTTCTGAGATCTTTATCCGTAATGATTCCCTTAGGATGTTTGTTTTCGTCCACAATAATAATGGAACCTACTTTCTCCCGGCTCATTTTCTCCACCGCCTCAGCAACCGTATTACCGGTATGACAATAAATAACCGGATGTGAAAATTGAATAGAAGTTTGACCGGAAAAAAGCATCAGGCCATTTTCGTTGGTATCTCGATCTCGCCCAAACAGGGTTCTTACTTTTTGGGTTTGGGATAATCCGGAACGGACCACTACTTGTCCTGAAGCGAAACCTGATGCAAAATAAAGGCTCACTTTATTGTTTTCGCTCAGGATTTTTTCAAATACCCCGACAGGTACCGCCATGACCAGACTGTGTTCATCTGCACGGGCATTGAGGATGTAAGGTCTTTTGCCCAGCAGGGCCAGCACCCCAAATACATCTCCTTCGTCACATATTTCAACTGTTTCTTCCTTTCCCTCAAAATGATCTGTCAGCTTGATGGCACCCTCTTTGACTACAAAAAAATAACTTTTGGCGGGCTCACCTTTTTGAAACAAAAATTCCCCTTCCTCAAAATAAACCAAATCAACTTCCCTGGCCACCTGAGCAAGCAATTCAGGGGACAAAAAACTAAAAGGAGGATACTTTTTTAAGAATTCAATGACCCTATTGACAATAACATTGGCCATATCGGAGCTTGGCTAAGAAATGAAAGGGAAAGGTGTGGGCAAACCTACACCTCTCCCCGTAAATAACAAGGGTAAGTCTTTATTCAATTCTACCCTCGATTATTTTTTCAACAACATCGGGATCGAGCAGGGTAGAAGTATCTCCCATGTTGTCCATGTTACCTTCAGCTACCTTTCTCAGAATTCTGCGCATGATTTTACCTGAGCGGGTTTTTGGCAATCCGGGAACAATCTGAATCTTATCCGGCTTGGCAATCGGGCCAATGATTTTTGTCACCGTATCCTTGATCTCATTGGTCAGGCTTTGCTCGGACCTGTTTTTCATGTCACAGATCACATAGGCATAGATTCCTTGTCCTTTTACCTGGTGTGGATATCCCACTACTGCCGATTCTACCACCAGTGGATGTTCGTTGATGGCATTTTCTACCTCAGCCGTACCCATACGGTGGCCGGAAACATTGATCACATCATCTACTCTTCCCAGAATACGGTAATAACCATCGTGGTCTCTTTTGACACCATCTCCGGTAAAATACATCCCTTTATAGGTAGCAAAATAAGTTTGCCTGCATCGGTCATGGTCTCCATATGTAGTCCGGATCATACCTGGCCAGGGAAATTTAATACATAGATTCCCTTCAACCGAATTGCCAGTCATTTCTTTACCGTCGGGATCCATAATGGCCAATTGCACGCCTGGTAAAGGCAATGTGGCATAGGCAGGTTTGGTTGGAGTAATACCTGCCAGTGGAGAGACCATGATGCCTCCCGTCTCCGTTTGCCACCAGGTATCTACTATGGGACATTTTGTTTTACCGATATGTGTATGGTACCAATGCCAGGCTTCTTCATTGATGGGTTCACCAACGGAACCAAGCACCTTAAGGGAGTCCAGTTTAAAAGGTTCGATCGGTTCTGTACCATGTGCCTGTAATGCGCGGATAGCGGTAGGTGCAGTATAGAACTGATTTACTTTGTACTTATCCACGATTTCCCAAAAACGTCCGGCATGGGGGTAGGTAGGCACACCTTCAAACATGATTGAGGTAGCCCCTGATAACAGGGGCCCATATACAATATAGGAGTGTCCGGTAATCCAGCCAATATCCGCCGTACACCAGTACACATCTCCCGGATTGTACTGAAAAACATTCTCAAAGGTATATTTGGAATACACCATATATCCTCCACAGGTATGCACCACTCCTTTAGGCTTTCCGGTAGAGCCTGAGGTATATAGTATAAAGAGCATGTCCTCACTGTCCATTTCCACGGCCTCCTGCTGGGTGCCTTTTCCTTCTATGGCCTCATGCCACCAAAAATCCCGGCCTTCCTTCATGGTCACTTCCTGCCCTGTCCTTTGGTAAACAATTACAGATGTGACGGTGCTGGTTTTTTCCAAGGCCTCGTCCACTACTGCTTTTACGGGAATTTTTTTGTTTCCCCTGAAATTACCGTCGGCTGTCAATACCACCTTGGCCTCGCAATCATTGATCCGGTCAGAGAGGGCATTGCTGGAAAACCCTGCAAAAACGACCGAATGGACGGCACCTACCCTGGCACAGGCCAGCATGGCCACTGCTGCCTCGGGCACCATGGGCATGTAAATGATTACCTTATCCCCTTTTTGTACTCCTTTTTCCTGCAGGACATGGGAAAACCGGCAAACCTCTTCATAAAGTTGCCGGTAAGTAAGTGTTCGGCTATCTTCTCCGGGCTCGTTGGGTTCCCAGATAATGGCAGGCTTGTCTCCGATGGTGTAAAGGTGCCTTTCCAGTATATTTTCGGTGATATTTAATTTGCCATTGAGGAACCATTTGACATCGGGCCCCTCAAAATCCCAGTCCAATACTTTGTCCCAGCGCTTTTTCCAATGAAAAGAATCAGCTACCCTGGCCCAGAAATTTTCCGGATCGGCTACGCTTTTCTGGTATTCATGGAAATAACCGCTAAGGGTATGAATTCTATCACTCATCTTCAGGTATTTTTGGTTTTAAATCTGATATAAATTACGCTAAAATTATTCAATTCCCATACTTGGGTACATTTGAATCTTCTATTAATGGTCCTGCGCCTTGCCTGCTCCCCTTGGAATCCTGATGTCCTGGATCATTTCCTGCACGTGTTCCGGTGGATCCGGCGTAAACTTGGAAACCACAAAACAAGCCAGAAAATTGATCAGCATGCCCAGGGATCCAATGCCCTCCGGTGAAATTCCAAACCACCAATTGTCCATATTATTAGCTTCAGGATGAATAAATTTAAAATATATGATGTAGCCAAGGGTAAAAACCAATCCACTGATCATACCAGCTATGGCCCCTTCCTTGTTCATTCTTGTAGAAAAGATGCCCATGATTATTACCGGGAAAAAGGATGCCGCTGCAAGTCCAAAGGCGAAAGCAACCACCTCCGCTACAAAGCCAGGGGGATTGATTCCAAAATAGCCGGCTATAATTACTGCTACAGCCGCTGCCATTCTGGCAATGATCAATTCCGTTTTTTCCGTCATGGCCGGAACAAAAGTTCTGAACAGGTCCCGGGAAACAGAAGTGGAAATGACCAAAAGCAATCCGGCGGCCGTAGACAATGCCGCAGCCATTCCTCCCGCTGCCACCAGACCAACCACCCAGTTGGGTAGCTCTGCTATCTCAGGTGCGGCCAGGACCATGATATCCTTATCCACTGTGAGTTCATTGCTTTCCGGATTAGCCAGGTATTGAACCAGTCCATCGTTATTCTTATCTTCCACCACAATCAGATTGGTCTTTTGCCAGTTTTCCACCCAGTCCGGAAGATTGTCCACCGGCTGTCCGGCAACAGTATCTATGGCATTGTAGATCCCAAAAGCTGCCACTGCAGGGGCTGTGGTGTACAATATTGCGATAAATACCAAGGCATATCCAGCCGAAAGCCTGGCATCCCTGACACGTGGTACCGTAAAAAAACGGACGATTACATGAGGTAAGCCGGCTGTTCCCACCATCAATGCCAGTGTAATGGCAAACATATCCGTAAGGGACTTCCTTCCTGCTGTGTATTGATGAAAGCCCAAATCTGCCAGGATACCATCCAGCTTGTCAAGGAGGTAGGTGCCATCCTGCACCGTTCCACCCAATCCCAACTGGGGTATGGGGTTTCCGGTCAGTTGGATGGAAATGAAAATAGCAGGAACCATAAAAGCAAAGATCAGCACACAATACTGGGCTACCTGGGTATAGGTAATCCCTTTCATGCCGCCCATAACCGCATAAAAAAATACAATGGTCATGCCTATCAGCACACCTGTTTCAATATCTACTTCCAGGTACCTTGAAAACACAATACCCACCCCACGCATTTGTCCGGCTACATAGGTAAAAGAAATGAACAGGGCACAAAACACCGCTACTACCCGGGCTTTGTTGCTGTAATAGCGATCTCCCACAAAATCAGGAACCGTAAATTTCCCGAACTTTCTCAGGTAAGGAGCCAATAACAGGGCAAGCAATACATATCCCCCGGTCCAGCCCATAAGGTAAACCGAACCATCATATCCCGAAAACGCAATAATTCCTGCCATGGAAATAAAAGAGGCGGCCGACATCCAGTCGGCGGCCGTTGCCATTCCATTGGCCAGTGGAGAAACGCCTCCGCCTGCTGTATAAAATTCTTTGGTAGAGCTTGCTCTGGTGTAAATGGCAATACCAATGTAAAGGGCAAAGGAAAGGCCTACCAGAATGTAGGTCCAGGTTAAAATATCCATAATAGGGTCATAAGGGGTTATTTTTCGTTGACATCAAATGCTTCGTCCAGCTTGTTCATCTTATAGACATAAACAAAAATCAGGACCACAAAGGTAAATATGGAGCCTTGTTGCGCAAACCAGAAACCAAGTTTGTAACCTCCTATCTTAATGGCGTTCAGGGGCTCCGCCAGCAGGATTCCAAATCCAAAGGAGACCAGAAACCAGATGGAAAGCAGGATCAGCACCGTTCTGATGTTTTGCCTCCAATATTTTTTCATTTGTTGCTTATGGTTTTCCATATTTTAGGTCATTGCAATTATTAAATGTTGAAAATATTCAAAATTTCCGTAAAATTCAGCCCTTTTGAGGTATGCTTTCCAAATTATAACAGTTTCGGTGAAAGAACAAGATAAATGGCCTGGCAAATTTGGTCATTCGCTTCTTATTCCTTTTTTCTTGCTTCAATGGCGGCAATTCCTGCCTTCAACCGATCCTCCGGACTGCCGGAAATTTTCTCCCAGGGTACCCCGGAGGAAACCAATACCTGCTCATATAGCTTTATAAAATACTTCCGCATATCCGGATCAGGATGTTCCCTCAAGGGATCATCCTGCCAGGGAATATCAATATCCGTTAGCAAGTACAGATCGTATTTCCGTTTTTGAATTTGTTGATCTATCCAATGGTGTGTTCGGCCGTATTTATGCTCACTCCAGATTTTGATAACCCGCAAATCCGTATCGCAAAAAAGCACTTCTCTTGCCTCCCTGTACCGTCTATCTTCCCATTGGATTTGTCCCCTGGCCATTTCAAGCAAATCTTCAAAGCGATAAGGCCGATCCAGTTCCAAAAGATAATCCCTGGCAAATTCCGGCACCCAGGGTTCCGAATAATGTGCCGCCAAATCTTGACTCAGGGTGCTTTTTCCAGTGGACTCGGGCCCTATAATCACAACTTTATCCATTTTTGAGGGCATAAACTTTGGCTATTCTGATCCAGGCAATCAATCCCATTACAGCCAAAACCGTAAAAACCAGAAACTGAAAGGAAGTCAACAAAAGGCCTTTGTAAAGATACAAGGGTACGGATACCACATCCGTTATGATCCAGGCAATCCAGTTCTCTACCTTCTTCTTCGCCATCAACCACATGCCCACAAATGCGGTGGCCGTGGTAAAGGAATCCCAATACGGTACATCACTATCGGTAAAGGTATGAAGTACAAAGTACAAAGTTACATAGGAAAACAGCAATAAAAGCAAGGCATTAACCATGCCTCTGGTGCCCAGCCAGGTAACGGGAACACTGGCTTTTCCAGGTCTGGGGTGAGACCAGATATACCAGCCAACAATGGACATGACAAAATAATAGCCATTGATGCCCATATCGGCATACAGCCTGACCTGAAAACAAATCCACACATAGATCAGGGTACTGATAATGCCCGTAGGAAAAACCAGGATATTTTCCTTCATAGAATAATATACCGAAGCCAGGCCAAAAAAAACGGCCACAGCTTCCAGCCAGCTCATTTCCTGTATACCTGTTTGCAGGCCCTCTAAGATGTATTGCCAATCCACGGGGTGAAATTGAAATAAAAAACTTACATAAAAAAATCAAAAAACACTATACGCTGACCTTTGGGGTTTTCCTAACCCCGAAGGTCTGACCTGAAGCGTTCGCGAAAAAACCGTCGAGGTCCCGAAGACCTCAACGGTTATAGATAATGACCTTTGGGGTTTTCCTAACCCCGAAGGTCTCTCTCGGAGCGTTCACGATAAAAGCTTCGGGGACCAAAGACCTCAAAGGTTAATGCATTTACCCAATATTCTTCTTTTTCAACTGATCCACTATGTATTCAGAAGTCCGGATCGAAAGGGCCATAATGGTCCAGGTAGGATTTTTATCGGCCTGTGAGACAAATGAAGCAGCATCCACCACAAAAAGGTTTTTACATTCATGAGCCTGAGAATACTTGTTCAATACGGAAGTTTTGGGATCATCGCCCATCCTTGCCGTGCCCACCTCATGGATGATTCTACCGGGAGCAGCCAGACCATATTGGTTTTCCGCACCAGGCTTGGTGCCCATCACCTGAGCACCCATGGCATCAAAAATTTCTTCAAAAGTATCCTGCATGTGTCTGGCCTGTTTCACCTCATGCTCAGTCCAATTGTAATGAAAACGCAATACAGGAATACCGAATTTATCTACGGTATTGGGATCTATTTCACAGTAATTGTCAAATTGCGGCACGCTTTCCCCTCTTCCTGCAATACCTACCGTTGCGCCATAAACGCTTCTGATATCTTTTTTCAATCCAGCTCCATATCCGCCATTGGGGCTGGCCTTACCAAATTCGTCCTTTATAAATTTCCTCATGGAATCCATTCCAAAACCAAAGCCATAATTGGGCATGCGCATGCCTCCGCCAAATTCCAAATGGTATCCTCTGGGGAAATCCAGTTTTTTATTGTCCAGCCACCATGGTGTATATACGTGCATAGAACCAACACCGTCTTCGTTATACTTGTCCCTGCCCAGAAATTCAGGCATCAGGGCAGACCGGCTGGCACCTGTAGAATCATGCAGGTAGTGTCCTAAGGTACCACTGCTATTGGAAATACCGTTGGGATGTTGCGGAGAGCTGGAATTCATCATGATCCTGGCACTCTCACAAGCGGAAGCACCCAAAACCACCACCCTGGCCTTTAATTTGTATTCCTGCATGTCCACCTTGCTGACATAGGAAATGCCTGTTGCTTCTCCGTTTTCATCTGTCGTCACCTTTCTCACCATGGCATAGGTATACAGGTCCACATTTCCTTTCTTCATCGCTGGTTTTACCAGTACCGTGCCTGCGGAAAAATCTCCGTATACCTGGCAGGCCCTGTTACACTGTGCGCAGAAAAAGCAGGCTCCCCTTTCGTTGTTTACAGGACGGGTCAAAACAGAAATTCTGGAAGGAATCACGGGAAGGTTGATCTTTTTCCCTCCCTTCATAAAGGCCAACTCATGCAACCTGGGTTTGGGGGGAGGAAGGAAGTAACCGTCCGGCTCATTTCGGATACCCTCTTTTGTACCAAAAACCCCAACTATTTGATCCACCCTGTCATAGTAGGGTTTGACATCCTCATATCCTATGGGCCAGTTATCACCCAATCCGTCAATGCTTTTTCTCTTAAAATCATCCGGGCCAAACCGAAGGGAAATTCTACCCCAATGATTGGTTCTACCCCCCACCATTCGTGAACGAAACCAATCGAATTGGGTCCCATCCTTCCGGGTGTAAGGTTCTCCTTCAATATCCCATCCACCATAAGCGGCATCGAAATCTCCAAAAGCCCTCACTGTATTGGCTCCTCGTCTCGGAGACTCCCATGGCCAGCGCAATTGGGTGCGGTATTCTTCAAGGGCAGGATCAAAATCACTTCCTGCTTCTACCACGGCCACACTCAAGCCTGACTCTGATAGGATTTTGCTGGCCATTCCTCCTCCTGCACCAGATCCTACAATAATAACATCGTAGGTATCCATGGATGATTGTATTTCAAAACTCATCGATATGTATTTTTATTGACTGCCCAAAATAAAAGATAATCTGCAATTTTTCACCATGCCATTTTTGAATCTGCTTTCATCGCAAGCCATACAACAAATTCAAACCGAATATTAATTTATCATGTCGTATCATCCCTGCTAAATCAATCTGCTATATCCAATGTTAAGTGACATTTTCCAATGATTATTTTTATGCCTGCTTTCAAAAATAAATGTCCCATAGCGCTGTAAAATATTCTTGATTTCGGAAAGAAGGATTTTAAAGGGATAAATTTTATTTTGGCCAAACATTTACTAATCTTATACTTCCAAAATAACAAAAGTACTAGTCTTGAAGGTAGGTTACTTTTTAGACACAAAACACCTCGCATAAAATGAGCAAAAAGGAAAGAAGAAGTCAGGGCTGGTTTGGTAAAACCGGCAAAGACGGCCTGATATACAGGTCATGGTTTAAAAAGCAAGGAATTCCAACCCATGAATTAGGGGGCAAGCCGATCATCGGTATTTGTAATACCTGGTCGGAATTAACTCCTTGTAATTCCCACTTCAGGGAATTGGCTGAGTTTGTGAAAAAGGGTGTATTTGAAGCGGGAGGCTATCCGGTAGAATTTCCCGTTATGTCACTAGGGGAAACCGTCATGAAGCCTACAGCCATGCTCTATAGAAATCTCGCCAGCATGGATACCGAAGAATCCATCAGGGCCAACCCCCTGGATGGAGTGGTTTTGCTTTGTGGCTGTGATAAGACTACGCCTTCTCTGGTTATGGGTGCCAGCAGTGTCAATCTGCCTACCATCGTGGTATCCGGAGGACCCATGCTAACCGGAAGATACAGGGGATCTGAAGTGAGTACCAGCGATATCTGGAGATTTAGCGAAGCTTCCAGACAGGGAAAAATGACCCAGGAGGACTTGTATGTGGCGGAATCCAGCCTTTGCCGAAGTGATGGGCACTGTGGTGTGATGGGAACAGCCTCCACCATGGCCTGTATGGTAGAATCCCTTGGACTGAGCTTACCTGGTAATGCCGCAATTCCGGCACCTGATACCGCACGAAAAGTCCTGGCCCACATGTCCGGGATGGAAATCGTAAAAATGGTGGAAAATGACCTCAAACTTTCTGATATTCTGACCCGCAAGGCCTTTGAAAACGCCATTATGGTCAATGCTGCTATCGGTGGTTCCACCAATTTTGTCATCCATTTGCTTGCCATAGCAGGCAGGATGGGCATACAATTGAACCTGGAGGATTTCGATCGCTTTTCTTCCAAAATTCCGCTTTTGGCCAACTTGCAGCCTTCAGGAAAATATTTCATGGAAGACTTTTACTATGCGGGAGGCCTTCCTCCGGTAATCCGGCAATTAAAGGATCACCTGCACAATGACGCCATCACTGTGACCGGCAAAAGCATTGGCCAAAACAATGAAAGGTTTGAAAACTTTAACCAGAAGGTCATTGCCGCCATTGATTCTCCTTTCAATCCCATTTCCGGAATAGTCGTACTAAAAGGCAACCTTTGCGAAACGGGAGCCATTATCAAACCTTCAGCTGCCAGTCCTGCCTTGATGAAACATACCGGAAAAGCTGTGGTATTTGAAGATATTGACGATTATAAAAACAAAATAGATGATCCCGACCTGGATATCGATGAAAATTCCGTTATGATCCTGAAGAATGTAGGTCCAAAAGGGTATCCGGGAATGCCCGAGGTGGGCAATATGGGTTTACCACCAAAAGTATTGGAAAAAGGGATAGATGATATGATCCGAATTTCGGATGGAAGAATGAGCGGTACGGGTTTTGGTACCGTGGTCCTGCATGCCACTCCGGAAGCAGCCGAAGGTGGTAATTTTGCGGTTGTTCAAACCGGAGACATGATCAGCCTGGATGTAGAAGGCCGAAAGCTGGACCTGTTGGTTTCGGACGAAGAGCTGGCAAAAAGAAAAGCTGCCTGGAAAAAACCCACTTTACCTACCGAAAGGGGTTATGTCAGCCTGTATGTGAAACATGTGGAACAGGCCAATCTAGGGGCTGACCTGGATTTTCTCAAAGGAAATTCCGGAAGTGAAGTAACCAAGGACTCGCACTGATCAAACTCATTTTCCAAAAAAGTTGAACAACCTGTCATACACCAATAAAACCAGAACCCTGAATGAAAAATCAAATTGATCCTGCTCCAGAGGTAGCCCTGGTAACAGGAGCTGGGGTGGGCATAGGTTTTGAAATTTGCCACTATTTTGCTGCTAAGGGCTTGCATGTTATGCTAAATGACCTGGACCCGGACCTCACCCAAAAAGCGGTGGATCAAATCAATTCCGAGTATCCGGATAGTTGCCAGGGACTTGCAGGGGATGCCTCCGATACCGCTTTTATTGAGAAGCTGGTAAAACATACGGTAAAGCAATTGGGAAGTTTGGATGTTGCAGTGGCCAATGCTGGCATTACGGTATTTGGAGAGTTTCTGACTTACAAGGAATCGGATTTTCACCAATTGGTTCAGCTAAACCTGGCAGGCAGTTTCTTTTTGGCACAGCAGGCTGCCAGGCAGATGATCGCTCAGCAGTCCGGTGGAAGCATTCTATTCATGTCATCGGTCACCGGCCACCAGGCCCATAAAAACCTAGCTGCCTATGGCATGAGTAAAGCTGCCCTTGAAATGCTGGCGAAAACCCTGGTCCTGGAACTTTCTCCCTACCAGATCAACGTGAATGCCGTAGCTCCGGGGGCAACAATGACAGAAAGGACAGCCTCAGAAGAAGGTTATTCCGATACCTGGTCCAGGATCACCCCCATGGGAAGACCTGCTTTTCCGAGAGATATCGCTGCCGCAGTAGGTTTTTTGGTCTCCCGGGAAGCCAGACACATCACGGGTCAAAGCCTGGTCATTGATGGGGGATGGACCGCCACCAGTCCTTCGCCTTATTAGCATGCAAACAATCATGAATTTCAAGAATAAAAACAACGATTTTCAAGAACAAACCCAAAAAAAACCTCCTTTTGTCTTCTTTTCTTTCTTTTTTTGGGCAAAAACGGGTAAAAACACTGACATTTGGGAGCAATAAACACCTGCAATCAGCATAGAACAGGACAGTTGATTTTACAAAATAATATATATTCGCTAAATAATTTAATAGCATACAAATCTTTCAAATCTATAATATGGCAATTACAAAAAACACTTTTAAGCACGTAGATTACTTGTGGGACGAAGAAAAGGCAAAAGCCCTGGGTGATGATCAAATCGCCCTGCTACTCTACAGGTCCAATATTTTGGGTGCAGACTTAAGGATAACCAACTATGGGGGTGGAAATACAAGCTGTAAAACCATCGAAAAAGACCCTTTAACAGGAAAGGATACCGAAATCATGTGGATCAAAGGTTCAGGTGGTGATATAGGTACATTAAAAAGAAATGGCCTGGCCGGATTGTACATGGACAAGTTATTGGCCCTTAAAAATGTCTACAGGGGTCTGGAGTTTGAAGATGAGATGGTTGCGCTGTTTAACCATTGTATTTACGATTTAGACTCCAAAGCACCTTCCATTGATACACCGCTGCATGCGGTTTTGCCTTTTAAACACATCGATCACCTTCATCCCGATGCCGCTATTGCCATTGCTGCTTCCAAAGATGGGGAAAAGATCACGCAGGAGTTGTTTGATGGTCAGATCGCTTGGGTTCCCTGGCAAAGACCAGGTTTTGATCTGGCATTGAAACTTGATCAGGCACTCAAGGAAAATCCAGGCATCCGGGGTATCATGCTGGGAGGACACGGTCTCTTCACCTGGGGAGACACAGCTTATGAATGCTATATCAACAGCCTGGAGGTAATTGACATGGCATCCCAATACCTGGAAGAAAATTATGGCAAAAAGCGGCCTGTATTCGGCGGTCAGAAAGTAACTTCTTTGCCAGCCAATCAAAGAAAAGATCAGGCTTCCAAAATTGCTCCGCATTTAAGGGGCCTTGCATCCAGTTATAACCGGATGATCGGCCATTTTTCCGATGATGACAGGGTATTGGAATTTATCAACAGCAATGACCTGGAAAAACTGGCCCCCCTGGGGACAAGCTGCCCAGACCATTTTTTGCGAACTAAAATCAGGCCTTTGGTCCTGGATATTCCCGCGGATAAGGATTTGGAAGACATGACGGAGATCAAGTCTTATCTGGAAAAAGAGTTTGAAGCCTACAGGCAGGATTATATCAAATATTATGAAGATCACAAGCGCCCCAATAGCCCTGCCATCAGGGATTCCAACCCTGTGGTAATTTTATGGCCTGGAGTTGGTATGTTTTCCTATGCCAAAAACAAACAAACCGCCAGGGTGGCTAGTGAATTCTATACCAATGCGATCAATGTGATGAAGGGTGCTGAGGCGATTTCCTCCTATGTGTCCTTGCCCCTGCAGGAAGCTTTTGATATAGAATATTGGTTACTGGAAGAGGCCAAACTTCAACGCATGCCCAAAGAACAACCAATGTCCAGAAAAGTGGCCTTTGTTACGGGAGGTGCAGGCGGAATCGGAAAGGCGATTGCCGACAAACTTGCCGCTGAAGGTGCCTGTGTCTTTATTACAGACATCAACCAGGAAAGACTGGATGAAGCGGTAGGAACCTATAATAAGGATACCGGTTCAGGAGCTGTAATGGATGTGACCAAAATGGAGGACATCGAAACTGCTCTTCAGGCAGCCTGCCTTAAATTTGGAGGCATCGACGTGCTTGTGAATTGTGCGGGACTGGCTATTTCCAAACCAATTGGACAAACCTCGGAAAAAGACTGGGACATCTTGCAAAACGTTTTGGTAAAAGGGCAGTTTGCCGTATCCAAAGCCGGGGTCGCCATTTTCAGAGCTCAGAACAAAGGTGGTGACATCATCAACATTGCCAGTAAAAATGCTTTGGTATCCGGCCCTAACAATGTGGGGTATGGAACAGCCAAAGCAGCACAGGTACACATGAGCCGCCTGCTGGCCGCAGAATTAGGCCCGGACAAAATCAGGGTGAATGTGGTGAATCCGGATGCTGTGATCGAAGGCAGCAAAATCTGGGAAGGCGAATGGGCCAAAGGCAGGGCAAAAGCCTATGGTATCACGGTGGAAGAGCTTCCTGCGTTCTATGCCAAGCGTACCATCATGAATGAGATTATTGGCGTTGAAGATATCGCAAACGGCGTTTTTGCTTTTGTCGGTGGACAGCTAAGTAAAAGTACGGGTAATATTTTGAACGTAGATGGCGGCGTAGCTGCAGCTTTTGTAAGATAAGCGTTTTCTATGCGGATTGATAAAAATCAAATAAATAGCCTCAATAAAAAAGCTCTCCCGGATCACCGGGAGAGTTTTGAGTATATAAGCCAACGGCTGGAAGGCAAGGGCATTTCTGTGCAGAAACTTGTCCAAAAGGTACAATCCTTTCAGATCGCCATACCCAGCTGGGCACTGGGAACCGGCGGTACCCGTTTTGGACGGTTTCCCGGTGGGGGTGAACCCCGGACGCTGGAAGAAAAAATAGATGACGTAGGCCTTCTTCATGCTTTGAATGCAGGCTCAGGAGCCATTTCGTTGCATATTCCCTGGGACATCCCTAAGGATATAGCGCAGATAAAGGCCCATGCAGCATCACACAAGCTTCTTTTTGATGCGGTCAATTCCAATACCTTTCAGGATCAGGCAGACCAGGAACACTCCTATAAATTTGGTTCCCTTTGCCATACCGATGCCCAAGTGAGAAAACAGGCGGTAAACCATAATTTAGAGGTTATCCGGCATGGAGAAGCCCTTGGTTCCAAATCCCTGACGGTATGGCTGGCAGATGGATCTTCTTTCCCGGGCCAAATGAATTTTAGAAAAGCCTTACAGCGAACCTTGGATTCCTTAAAGGAAATATACGCCGGTATGCCTGATGACTGGAAGATGTTTATTGAATACAAACCCTACGAGCCCTATTTTTACCACACCGTGATTCAGGATTGGGGAACGTCTCATTTACTGGCTTCTCAGTTAGGTGAACGCGCCTATACCCTGGTGGACCTGGGACATCATTTGCCCAACACCAATATCGAACAAATTGTTGCCACCCTAATGATGCAGGGTAAATTGGGAGGATTTCATTTCAACGATTCCAAGTTTGGGGATGATGACCTGACGGTAGGTGCCATGAAGCCTTATCAACTGTTTTTGATCTTCAATGAACTGGTAGAAGGAATGCAGGACAAGGAATCCAGAAACCCCTATCCCGCCTGGATGATCGATGCCAGCCACAACCTTAAGGATCCCATGGAGGATTTGTTACAGTCGGTTGAGGCCATTCAATTGGCCTATGCGCAGGCATTATTGGTAGATCGGCAAGCATTGGAAGATGCCCGGGAAGCAAATGATCCTGTTTTAGCACAGGAAATTCTTCAGGATGCTTTCAGAACTGATGTAAGGCCCCTGATAGCTGAAGCCAGGATGCAGGCCGATGCGGCCCTGGATCCGGTTGCTGCTTTCAGAAAACTGAACGTAAGAGAGAACCTGGTCCGGGAAAGAGGCAAAAAAAGCATGGCCACAGGCCTGTAAATAAATCATTTTATCCATAATAACCTTTTAGACAATGCCCATACCGGTAATCGCCATATTTGATATAGGAAAGACCAATAAGAAATTTTTTCTCTTTGACGAAAATTTAAATGAAATCAAGGAAGAATATGTCAAGTTCTCTACTATCAAAGATGAAGATGGGGAAGAATGTGATGACCTGGAAAAAATAACGGACTGGGCAAAACGCACCGTAGAAAAATTGTGCAAAGATCCTGCATACGAGGTCAAAGCCTTGAATTTTTCTACTTATGGTGCATCATTTGTTTCTATTGGTGAGGATGGAAAACCGGTCACCCCCATCTACAATTACCTTAAAGATTTTCCCGAAGATCTCCATAAGGAATTTTATAGTGCCTATCCGGAAGAATCCATCAACCAAACAACCGCTTCTCCCACTTTAGGCATGCTTAATTCTGGTTTGCAGCTGTACTGGCTGAAAAAGAAAAAGCCGGAAATATTCAATAAAATCAAGTATTCATTACACCTGCCCCAGTACATCTCCTATTTATTTACGGGAGAGGCCGTGACTGAACCTACCTCCATAGGTTGTCACACCAAGTTATGGGATTTTCCGAAGGCTGATTATCATGAATGGGTTTACAAGGAGGGTATACACGAGAAACTTCCCCAACAGGTGCCTACAACCCACAGTTTCGAAAAAATAATTTGCGGTAAAAAAGTACAGGTAGGCGTGGGTATCCATGACAGCTCCTCCGCCCTGGCCTCCTATCTGATAAAAATTAAAGAACCCTTCCTGCTGATCTCCACGGGGACCTGGAGCATTACCCTGAATCCTTTTCCAAAAAGGGAACTCAGCTTCAGTGAACTGCAAAACGATTGTCTTAATTTTTTGTCCATACACGGAAAAACGGTAAAGGCCAGTCGGTTCTTTCTGGGCTATGAACTGGATCATCAGCTCCAGAAATTAAATACTCATTTCAAGAAGGAAGCGAAGTATTACAAAAACATTCAACCTGATGAAAAACAGGTAACTGGTTTACTCTCGGGGACAACAGAAACAGGATTTTATCCTGAAACCATTGCCAGGACCCCGCTGGTGGCTGAAATTTTTCCTGAAAACAACTGGGACATTTCCGCTTTTGCCGATTTTGATACGGCATACCACCATTTGGTATTTGGCCTGGCCAGGATGCAGGTAGCCTCATTAATGCTGGCTAAAGGTGCGTCAGAAACCAAAAAAGTGTATATTGACGGGGGTTTTGTTCACAATAAAGTATTTATCCGGTTCCTGAATGGACTGCTGAAAGGTTATGAATTGGAATTTTCTGATTTTCCACTAGGCTCTGCTTATGGCGCAGCGCTCATGCTCAAAGCTTTTAACTAAACCCAAAATGCTGACTTACCATGCTTAAATTTTACCTTTTTGCCTGCCTGACAATGATAAGCGGAATAACCCTATCACAAACACAACCGATCACGCTGGACATTTATCCGGGAGAAGCCCCTTTCCAAAAAACCACCGATGTTAAAGAAGTCGTCCAGGAAAACGATATATTGGTCATCAGCAAGGTTCAAAAACCCCAAATACAGGTATTCCTGCCTGCCAAAAGAGCCGCTACGGGAAAAGCAGTTATCATTTGCCCTGGTGGGGGATATGGTGTACTGGCCTATGACTGGGAAGGACTGGACATTGCCAAATGGCTCAACAGTAAAGGAATAGCCGGCATTGTCCTGAAATACCGCCTTCCTTCGGCAGAAACACAAAGCAGTCCGCATATCGTACCTATGGCCGATGGACAAAGGGCGATCAGATTGGTCAGGCACCATGCTGAAGACTGGGGCATCGATCCCGGCCAGATAGGCATCATGGGTTTCTCAGCCGGTGGCCACCTGGCTGCTACACTAGGAACCCATTTTGACGAGGGTAATCCTGGAGACGAAGACGCGATCGAACACCAATCCAGCCGGCCGGACTTTATGATTTTGGGTTATCCTGTGATTTCTTTTACCGAACACATTACGCACATAGGGTCAAGAAACAACCTCATTGGAGCAGCGCCTGACGAAAAATGGGTAACGTATTTCAGCAATGAGAAACAGGTCCGGGCCGATACTCCTCCTTCTTTTATTTTTCATTCCCAGGATGATACCGCAGTACCTGTGCAACACAGCTTGTTGTTCTATCAGGCGCTTTTGGAAAAACAGGTCCCGGCAGAAATGCACCTGTACCCCAGGGGTGCTCATGGATTTTCACTTTCTATCAATAAAGCCGGAACCCAAAAAGGTTGGATAGAAAGTTGCATCAACTGGATGCATCATTTACCTTGAGTAAATGATGCAAAATCTGGCCGCACTCAAGATTAGTAACAATGGACGCTTTCTGGTTACCTCCGGTGGGCAACCATTTTTCTGGTTGGGAGACACAGCATGGGAAATGCTGCACCGGCTACAACTTGAAGAAACCAAACAGTACTTTGAAAACCGGAAAAAAAAGGGCTTTACCCTTATCCAAACAGTAATTTTAGCTGAACTTGACGGCCTGAACTCTCCAAATGCTGCCGGTCATACTCCTTTGAAAAACAATGACCCAAAACAGCCCAATGAAGCCTATTTTTCTCATGTGGATCAGGTTGTCTCTTTGGCCGATGAAATGGGCTTGTACCTGGGCCTGCTTCCCACCTGGGGAGACAAATTCAATAAAAAATGGGGTCCTGGACCGGAAATATTCACACCCGAAAACGCACTAAGCTATGGCCGGTATCTAGGCCAAAGATATGGGCATTGGAACCATATAGTATGGATATTGGGAGGCGACCGGATTCCTGAAAATGAACAGCAAAGAGAAATAATCGAACAAATGGCTGCCGGGATAGCTGAGAAGGATCAGCATAGCCTGATGAGCTACCACCCTAATGGCGGCTATATTGCCAGTGATATTTTCGCGGATGCCTCCTGGCTGGACATTGACCTTTTTCAAACAAGACACCAAAAGGGGTTTCGGGAGTACCGGTTTACCCGGAAAGCCAGAAAAAGAAATCCAATAAGACCTGTTATTGACGGAGAACCGGGTTATGAAAATATTCCCAACCTTCTCAATAAATGGAATTTTCAAAGGCTAAATGCAGCAGATATTCGTAAATCTGCTTACTGGAACATGCTTTCCGGAGCAGCGGGTCATACCTATGGCTGCAATGAGATCTGGCAAATGCATGACGGCTCGACAGACCCGAAATTTGGAGCTCAATTTTCATGGAAGGAAGCCATGGACCTTCCCGGATCCGCGCAAATGGGTATCATGAGGAGCATTATTGAAAGTTTGCCCTGGCAGGAAATGGTACCTGACCCCAATGTTCTGGCTGGATTTAATTGGAAATTCAACCCCTTAAGGTTAGCCATCACTACAGCCGATAAAGATTGGCTGCTGGTCTATAGCCCCGCTGGGAAAAGTATAAGACTTTCAGGGAAAGTGTTTCGTAAAAAGAAAAGGGCAGTCTATTGGATCGATCCGGAAAATGGTCAGGTAAAAGAAGTAAAAGGGAAGTACCGGCCTGATTTTACTGTTCCCGACAAAAACAGGGATTGGCTTTTGCTGGTTTTATCTGAAGCAAACGCCAAAAAATGGAATCAACCCAAATCGCCCAAAAACTGAGTTTAAAAACAAAGCATTACCAACTGCAGTCCCCAATATTTTTCGCCCCAATTGAAAAATTATTTGATAAAGCAAACCAGAGGTAATCAACCTTTATACCAGCAAAATCCAGTTATTGTAGTACTTTATTTCTCAGCCTTTTTCGTGTTTATCCGGTAACAGATCCTGCCGTTCACAGTTTTTCTGAGATTGACATACATTAACCCTAGTTTTCTATTAACTTTACGCCTTCTTTTGAGCCATTGACGATGGCCAAACCCACCTACCGGAGGGCAGGAAAGCAAAAAATAAGCTTAACAGAAAATATTTTCTATTACAGTGAAGAAATATCAGGAGTTTAAACAGGTAGATTATCCCGCAATCGGAGAAGACATATTGGCTTTTTGGAAAAGCAACAGGATCTTTGAAAAATCAGTGGACAATAGAAAAGGAGCCCCAAGCTATACCTTCTACGAAGGACCTCCTTCCGCTAACGGTACTCCTGGTATCCACCATGTGATGGCCCGTGCCATCAAAGATGTTTTTTGTCGTTACAAAACCCTGAAAGGCTTCCAGGTCAAAAGAAAAGGCGGATGGGACACCCATGGTCTGCCTGTGGAATTACAGGTAGAAAAGGAACTGGGTATCACCAAAGAAGATATCGGTACCAAGATCTCTGTGGCCGACTACAATCAGAAATGCCGGGAAACCGTCATGCGCTACAAACATGAATGGGATGAACTTACAGAGAAAATAGGCTATTGGGTAGACCTCGACAATCCTTATATTACTTTTGATGTCAACTATGTCGAAAGCCTATGGCACCTGTTGAAAAAGCTCTACGAAAAGGATTTGTTGTACAAGGGCTACACCATTCAACCCTATTCTCCGGCGGCAGGAACAGGACTCAGCTCCCACGAACTGAACCAACCAGGCTGCTACAGGGACGTGAAAGATACTTCAGTCACTGCACAATTTAAGGTGAAAGGAGAGCCTGACCTGTACATCCTTGCATGGACTACCACGCCATGGACCCTTCCATCCAATTCTGCTTTGGCCATAGGAGAAAAACTGGAGTATGTCAAAGTCAAAACCTACAATCCGTATACTTATTTACCGCAAACGGTGATATTAGCCAAAGCCAGGCTTTCAACCTATTTTCATCCGAAGGGTGCTGAGCTGCCACTGGAGGACTTCAAGCCTGGTGATAAAATTATTCCTTATCAGGTGCTTGAAACCCTGAAGGGTAAGGAGCTGTTGGGCATGCAATACGAGCAGTTGTTTCCCATTGAAGCCCTGAGCCTACCCCAACCTGCCTTTACTGTAATAGCCGGGGACTATGTAACCACTGAAGATGGAACGGGAATCGTTCACCTCGCCAAAGCCTTTGGCGCGGATGATTTCAGAACCCTGGAACAGCAGCAAATTCCGGGAATATTTTTAAAAGATGATCGCGGCCAGGAAATACCCGTTGTGGACAAAAAGGGGAAATTTCTGCCTGTGGTGGGAGAATACCTGAAAACCAAAATGGCAGAACATGGAATACAGGCCCACAAAGACTTTGGTGAAAATGATTTTTATGTCAAAAATTATACCCTGGATGATGAACATCATAAAGACTTTAAAAGTACGGATATCATCATTTCAATTATCCTGAAAAATGAAAATAAGGCCTTTAAGGTAGAAAAGTACGAACACAGTTATCCACACTGCTGGCGTACCGATATGCCCATTTTATACTATCCCCTGGAAAGCTGGTTTATCAAAACCACTGCCTACAAAGATCAACTGGTAGCCCATAATAAAACCATCAACTGGATGCCGGGTTCCACAGGTACGGGCAGGTTTGGCAACTGGCTGGAAAACCTGGTCGATTGGAACCTAAGCCGTTCCAGGTTTTGGGGCACTCCATTGCCTATTTGGAGAAATGAAGCCGGTACCCAAACCAAATGCATTGGTTCCGTGGCAGAACTGCAGGCAGAAATACAAGGGTCCATAGAAAAAGGATATATGGATGCATCTCCTTTCAAGGACGGGGAGGTGGATCTGCATCGTCCTTATGTGGACGAAATCATTTTGGCAGGCGATAATGGGGAAAAATTGTTTCGGGAGCCAGATTTGATAGATGTTTGGTTTGACTCGGGTGCCATGCCTTATGCCCAATGGCATTACCCTTTTGAAAACGAAGACCTTTTCAAAGCCAATTATCCGGCGGATTTCATAGCTGAAGGGGTAGACCAAACCCGGGGTTGGTTTTTCACCCTTCATACGCTGGCAGTCATGCTTTTTGACAGTGTGGCATTCAAAAACGTTATTGCCAATGGGCTGGTACTCGACAAAAACGGCAATAAAATGTCCAAAAGGCTGGGAAATGCTGTCGATCCGTTCCAGAGCCTGAAAACATTTGGTCCCGATGCCCTGCGCTGGTACATGCTCAGCAATGCCAATCCCTGGGACAACCTGAAATTCAACGAAGAGGGAGTGACCGAAGTACAGCGAAGGTTCTTTGGTACCCTGCAAAACACCTATAATTTCTTCGCCCTGTATGCCAATTTGGATGATTTTGTGTATCAAAGCAAGTCGAAGGTGCCGGAAAAAGAAAGACCGGAACTGGATCAATGGATCCTATCCAAATTGCAATCCCTTGTCATAGAAACTGAAACAGCCTATGAAGGCTATGACGTAACTCCGGCTACCAGGGCTATCATGAATTTTACCGTAGACCAATTGTCCAACTGGTACGTGCGCCTTGCCAGAAAACGGTTTTGGAGAGGAGATATGAATGCAGACAAAAAAGCAGCATATGAAACTTTGTTTGAATGTCTGATTGCTGTATCCAAACTAATGGCACCAGTAGCCCCATTTTATGCAGATTGGCTGTACCAAAACCTCACCGCCAGTCAGGAAGGAAAAACGGATTCGGTACATTTGACAGACTGGCAACAGGTAAATGAGCCTTTGATCAATAAAGGGCTGGAAAACAGCATGCAGCTGGCCCAGGATATCTCCTCTTTGGTACATTCTCTCAGGAAAAAGGAAAAACTAAAAGTACGGCAACCCCTGCAAAAAATCCTTATTCCAGTACTGAATCCGGAAACTCAGGATTTAATCCAGCATGTGGAAGAACTCATTAAGTCAGAAGTGAATGTAAAGTCCATCGATTATATAGATGATACTTCCGGAATTTTAGTGAAAAGCGTAAAGCCCAATTTTGCCCTATTGGGAAAAAGATTCGGGCCTAAAATGAAATTGGTCAATCAAGCCATACAGCAATGGGGCAAAGAAGAAATTGCCGCCATAGAAAAGGCTGGACATGCCAATATTGAAATCGGGGGTAAAGCAGAAACCCTGACTTTGGAGGAGGTTTTGATTCAATCGCAGGATATTCCCGGTTGGTCTGTGGCCAGTGATAATGGCATTACCGTGGCCCTGGATGTTACCCTAACAGTCCCACTCAAAGAAGAAGGAATAGCCAGGGATTTTGTCAACCGTATACAAAACCTAAGAAAAGTTCTTGGCCTGGAAGTGCAGGATAAAATCCGAATCAGGGTTATCCCAAATGAGGAAACAGTGGATAGTGCTTTAGCGCACTTTGCCGATTATATCAAAACAGAAACACAGGCATTGGAATTGACCCTGGATGATCAAATAAAAAATCCTACCATTTTAGACATGGATGAAATTGAACTGTCCGTTAAAGTTGAAAAAGTATAAGCTGATAAAATCCAGCCTGACGAGTACATCACTCAGAGGGATGCGCCCCCGATAGCTACCGGGGGGAACCATGCGAGATTCTCCCGAAGGTCGGGACAGGCAATGTGACCGCTAAAAAACAATTATAAACAGATGAAGTATTGGAAATATTTTGGAATCACCCTGATCGTGATCCTGATAGACCAGGCCGTTAAAATGATGGTGCACAACGGTATGGATTTTGGCACAGCCGGGCAAATTAAGGTGTTTGGAGATTGGTTCAAACTTCATTACACCACCAACCCGGGTATGGCTTTCGGAATGCAGTTGGGTTCGGAGTATGGAAAATTGATCCTTACCAGTTTCCGATTGATCGCCATGTTTGGAATTGGCTTTTATCTTTATAAGCTGATACAGAAAAAATCTCATCCCGGATACCTGGTCTCCATTGCCATGATTTTGGGAGGAGCAGTAGGCAATCTGATTGACAGCGTTTTTTATGGCGTCTGGTTGAACAATGCCCCATTTGATGCACCCAACCCCTGGTTTCATGGACAGGTGATCGACATGTTTTACATCGATATCTGGGAAGGTTTCATTCCTGAATGGGTTCCCCTGATGGGCGGCAGTTATACTGCTCTCTGGCCCATTTTCAATATCGCAGACGCTTCCATCTTTGTTGGCGTGGCCATTATCCTGATATTTCAGAAGCGATTTTTTGAAGATGAAAACAATAAGGAATCGGAAGACGAGGTTCAAAAACAATTTATCGATGAAAAACAGGCCTAATGCCTGTTTTTTTCAGCTGGGATTTATTGCTGCTGCAATCCATCCTGTTAACCCTTGCTAATGCACTGTCCAAAATCTGATGGCTTTGGTCATTTCTATGAACGTAAGGATTTCCAATTTGTGGAAAATCAGGATAAGTGAAAAATTTATCGAATCAGGATAAATGTTCCCGAAAGTTGCTCCTGACTTCCATCCGGGGCCGTATAGTGTAGTTTGTAGACATAGGATCCGGCCGGAGCTTCCCTGCCCTGAACAGCACCATCCCATCCGGGAGTATCTTTATCATTGGTATAATAGATCACCTCTCCCCATTTATTAAAAACCCAAAACTCCAGCCCATCAATTTTCGCAAAAACCGGAAAGTAATGTGCATTACTTCCATCTGCCGCAGCTGGGGTAAAAGCATCCGGCATCCGGATTTGAAACTCCTGAATGACAATTTCCCTTGTTTCCTCAGCCGTACAACCATTGGCATCAGTTACCTGCAAACTCACCTGGTAAATTCCCTTACGTCCATATACATGACTTGGATTAGCTTCATTACTCATGGACCCATCCCCAAAATCCCAGAAGTAGGTACTGATGTTACCTAAAGGTTGGGTTTCGAAACGGATCTCATCAGCAATAAAATAATCGGTACCGGATCCGGGGTCCGGACCAAAAATATCAAAACCCGCATCCAGGGCATAGGGCAATACCTGCACTTCCTGTTCAGATGCACAGCCATTTTCATCTGTCAGGGTAACCGTATAATTTCCAGGCTGCGCGCTTACCATTTGCCTTCCATCTGCTGAAACCTGTCCTCCGCTCCACACAATACTTGCTGCTGCAGCATCAGCAGGTAACTCCACAAAAAAAGTGGTGCTCAAACCTGATTCCCCACAAATTACCTCAGTAGCAGATGAAACTGAAAAAACCGGAGGACTTAGGGGCGCTATGGAAAACTCTTCTTCTCTGCTACATCCAAATGAATCAGAAATCACCACTGAATAGGTTCCCGGACCCAGGTCCTGGATGCTTGCTGTGGTGGCTCCATTGGACCAGAGATAGGTATAATTCGCAGAATCTCCATCAGGAATAATTGAAATGACAGCACTTTCAGGCTCCAGACAGTTTTGTATGGGACTTATGGATGTAGTATAAGATAAGGGCTGGGATCCCTGTATCTCAAATGAGATTTCCTGAGTACATTCATTGGTATCTGTTGCCCTTATTACATAACCACTTGCTTCAAGTGCTTCAAAACTGAAATTCCTGTTGATCTGAAAGTCAAAACGATCTATTGTTTCCTCCAATCCTCCTTCTTCGATAAGTATTAATTCCGCCTTAACCGGTACACTTCCACCTGAAACTTCAAAGTTTACAATTCCCCCATCCGCTGCCTCACAATCCAGGATTAGCACAGAGTTTTGATCATCCACTTGAATAGCAAGCGGTTGAGGTTGCTGGAGTGTAACAGAAGCTGTTGCTGTACAGGATTGACTGTCGGTGATGGTGACAGTATAAGTACCTGCTGGAAGATTTTCCAAACTGGGTGTAGTGGAATTACCGGGATCATCCCATTGGTAGGTATAGGGAGAT
This sequence comes from Cyclobacterium plantarum, assembly GCF_011290685.1. Lineage (GTDB taxonomy): Bacteria > Bacteroidota > Bacteroidia > Cytophagales > Cyclobacteriaceae > Cyclobacterium > Cyclobacterium plantarum. The sequence continues at coordinate 157,011 of NZ_JAANYN010000011.1, read as the reverse complement.
ATACCTCCTTCTACAAAGGCGAAAACAGATCCATCCGAAGCACCATGACAGGAAATATGGGATCCTTCATAGGCTGAAGTGACAGCAGGAAGAGCTTCCATGGACTGGTGGCTTATTGTAAAAGGGCGAAAACACTTTCCGTCCCCTTCCAAAATGGCCACAAATTCCCGGCTTTCATTTGTTTTTGGAAAAGGATTGGACAGGTTGTATTCCATTGCTGCCGGATCTGGCGGAAAAGAATCGTAAAACCTGACGCCATCAGGAAAATTACCTGCAATTTCTGAAACAGGTATACCATCACCCGGAATATTGCACAAATTAATTTCCAAAACCGTATCATCGGTGGAACAAGATTCTCCATTGGTCAACACTTCAAATAGCAGTGGTGCTGAATTGGGGTTTGAAGGGCATTCCTCATCACTTGGAAACCCCTGAATCAAAGGGCTTGAAAAAGGAATGCCGGTTTCTGCATTCTTACCGGTTACTTCACCTTCCAGCGAAAATTCCGCTTCACACTGAAAACCAGCCGGTCCAGCACAATTATCCGGAGAAACCAATGTGTATTCCAGGTAACCCAATAATTCATCCGGATCCGATGAAACGGGTATGTCTCCGATTTCCCAAACAAGTGCTCCACCTGCCCCTTTGGAGGCATCATAATAAGCATTTGCCGGAGTTCCACCAGCTAGCCAGGTGGTGGAAACAGCCGAAAATTCAGCAAGTAGGGGAATGGGTATTTCCACCTTCGCTTCCTCAATCGGCTCTTGGCCTTTGTTTCGGATTTCCAATCGAAACATTAAATCTTCATTTGCCCCAACCTGGTGAACATCGTTGGCCAAGCCGCTGGCACTAACCAATTCGTTTATTGCCTCCAGCCTGGTCTGCCGGGCATTAATAGAAAATGTAATGTTAAAAATTACATAGGTATCAATAACGGTAGTATACTTTATTCTGGTTTTGGTTTGTCCATTCGCAATGATATTGTTGTTTTCATTGGGTAACTCAAAGACTGACAAATCAATCCCTGTATTGTTAATCAGCTCGGGATTGCGTGGATTGCCTTCGGTAAATATACTGGAATTGAAAAAATTAAAAGTATCATTGCTTTCGTGTGCCAGGCGTACAAATTCTCCTGAACCTTCTCCTTTCTCAATTTCAATATAATCTCCGGTTCCTCCTCTTTCTCCTTCTGCTGCCATCATGCCCATTTTTACCTTAACGTCACCCATTTCGACAGCTGAAAATCCATCAAGATTCAAAAAATAATCGTCTTCCAAATAGGAGGCCACATAGGCGTAGCCATCAAAAACAACTACATCTCTTGCCTCCATAAGCGGGTTTTCATAAATAACCACCAATCCCCAGCCTCCAAAATAACCTATGGATCCCCCGGTTCCCTCTTGCAATGCAATATCTGCCAGCCAATATTCTCCCTGTCCCGCAGCTTTTACCAGATCGGTTACATCCGCATAGCCCACAAATAATCCATCTTGATCCAGGTATGATTCCGGGAACCAAATCTGGTCGTTTTGTGCCCGAATGGTAGTATAGGCTGATTGACCGGGAACTTTAAGTGAAACGGACTTTTTATCATAATTTTTTGTGGTACCGGATTTGGTTACTTCAAACTGCATGTCCTCTGCCGATCTGCCTGTCCAGTACAATCCCGCATAAACTACCTGCGTACAAGAAGGGTCTGCACCATTTTCATCAGGGAAAACCAAAGATGCTGAAGAAGAATTAAGTGTTTGCGGATCTTCATCAGCATCCACATAAATCATGGGGTAATTATTTTGAAAATTCAGGCTGTAATTCTCGAGGGTCAGGTTGGTATTGCCAATAATGGCAAAATCCCCGTTGATATTGTAAATATTGGTACTGGGTCCATTATCTGGAACCCGGGGCAAAAATGGCTTAACCAATTGTGCCTGAACCGGAATGGCTGCAAACATGAGCAACAACAAAGCTCCCAGGCAGATTTGCCTAAAATAATTTTGATGAAATTCCTGTACAGCAACCACTTTGCCTATTGATTCACATTGAAAGAATCAATTATACAAAGAATTATTGAATGCCAGGCCATCTACCTAATAAAATAAAACAACCTTTTCGATTTGAAAAATGCCGGGGAAACCGATTATTCCCTGAACAGGGCACTTACCTTTTCCTTTGGTAGCGCCTTGACAATCCTCCCATTTTTACCTTTCATGTCTTCAGCTGCAAAAAGGGAATTGATGATCGCTTCTTCTGTAGCCTCAATAGCTGCCAAAAACAGAGGGCTGACCTGGTCATTGGCCAGCGTTGCTGTAGAGCCGGAGGTTAAAAGATGTTCTTTGGTGGTGCTGAAAGCCAACACATAATCACCACTGCCATTGGAGGCAATACCGCCTGTCCTTGCCAAACCCATGATTGCTCTCCTGGCAATGCGCTCCAGATTCCGGTGATCCACTGGTGCATCCGTTGCGACCACTATCATACAAGAACCATCGGCCGACTCCAATTGATTTTTATAACTATACTGCCCAAGAATTTTGCCTACAGGCTGGCCACCGATTTGCAACACTCCTCCAAAATTGCTTTGTACCAGTACACCAACCGTAAATCCCCCAAGGCTTTCCGGAAGTTTTCGGGAAGAAGTGCCTATGCCTCCTTTGAATCCAAAACAAACTGTTCCAGTCCCTGCACCGACATTTCCTTCTATTACCGGGCCACCTTTTGCTATTTTTATGGCTTCCCTCACATCATCTGGCTTCACATGCCTGCCCCTAATGTCATTCAGATAGCCATCGTTTGTCTCACCCACCACAGCATTGAGGGAACCTACATTTTCATTTCCTTCCAGGAACAGCATGTGGTCCAATATGCCCTCCATTCCAGCTGCCACACTCAGGGTATTGGTAAGTATTATGGGGGATTCCAGGTTTCCCAATTCCTGGATCTGAGTGGTTCCTACCAACTTGCCAAAACCATTACCTACAAAAACAGCTGCGGGAACTTTTTGTTGAAAGAGGTTAAGCTGATGTGGTAAAACCGCAGTAACACCCGTTCTAATATTTTCGCCCTCCTTTAAAGTAACCTGACCTACGGCCACCCCAGGTACATCCGTAATGGCATTCCATTCTCCAGGTGTCAGTACACCCAGGGAAATACCATAATTTCTGGCACTGTTCTGGGCAAATACCTGGCTGTAGACCATGCCTGTTATTAGGCTCAAAATAAAGAGATATCGCATGTTTTCAAGGGGTTTGTAAAATAGCTGCCAGATCGGCGGGAGAGTAATAAATGGATTTTAACGTTTTGTTATCAGATGTCCTGTACACCAGATATAACTCATCAACTTCCTTAAAATAGCAATCAGTGCCTTTGTTTTTGTAAAAATTCACGGTTTCCTGTGCCTCTTTTTCATTTTTGCAGGCCTTGCTCATATTTGATCGCTGCACTTCTTCAAACAAAGCCCGAAATTTTTCTGCCAGTCCAAATTCCAGGATGGCCCCCGAAAGTACATATTGGATATCACATAAAGCATCTGCTACCTCTACCAAATCCTGTTTGTCAATTGCTTCTTTCAATTCCTGAAGCTCCTCAGAAATCAAATCAATTCGTAACTGACACCGGGTAGAAGGGGGGATGGCGGGTTCTGTTAAAACAGGGTGTTTAAAAGTATGGTGGAATCTGGCTACTGATGCCAGGCTTTGGGGATCTTTCATGTGTTTATAATTGTCTTTAAGTTGCCACATGGAATCTTTGACGATTAAAATAATCATTGCCCAGTGTGTTTAATGATGATTTTAATCGTGTCGATTTCATATTTTGTTAGTGTATTAGCTACCAAATAAAAAAAGAGCCTGCTTAAGAAGCAAGCTCTTTTAGCATTAATCAATCCTTTTGATTAAGAATTTTTCTCAAATTTTACGGATGATTCCAGGTTACTTTCTATTTGGCCATACAGATTGGAATTGCCATCGGCATCATCTGGCCCCACTTCTATCACTCCATCTGCATTTCCATCTACGGCGGCTTCAAAATCTACCCCTTGAAACAACTCTTCCAAGTCAAAGACCAGCATCAATTCTGTATTTTCATTGACTTCGTGCCCCTCTTCACTCTCTGCAATGGCGCGGATTTCGCTTTCCACATCCATCCATATCTGGCTGGTTTGTCCATTAATTTCTCCATCTATCCATAGAGATTTTCCATACATGGGGTCATCATTTCCCACGGCGGTATTTTTATACAATTCAAATTGTAATTCCGTGTAATTGCCTTTTGGTGTATTTCCTTCCCCAACTGCAGAAACCATGGCTTGTCCATCGCTGATCAACACCAGGGTTTGAGGTTGGCTGGAAGCAGTGCCAAGTTCAGTATTTACATTTGATTTCAGGCTAATACTTCCCAGATCAATACCCGCTACAATATCCGCTTCTGCAGCATACTTCATCTCCATTTCTTTTGTTCCTACCTGAAAGGTTGTCACCACCATCGCATTTAACATACTTCTGGCCCCTTGATCCGATTCAGATGGTTGTCTTGCTGTTGACGCTAAACGTACTTCTTCCTGATTTTCCGGAGGATTGGTTTCTTCTTCAGTTTGACAGGAAATCATCGTCAGAAAAATACCAAAACAAAGTCCGGAGGTAATCAATCTCTTCATCGTAATTTTCATAATAAATTGGTTTGGTTCGGATCTCTTACAGGCAATCAACATGCCAAAAAGTATGTGAACTGTGATATAATAAGTGTAAACAACTTGTTTTTAATAATTTAAAAAATTAATTTTTTTAAAAGCCTCCCTTTGATTTTGTGCTCCCTGAAGTTAATACCTGATTGCATCCGGAAGAATTCTACATACACATGTAAAAATCCTCCGGAATTTTTCGCCCTACAATAATAGATTATTGGAATTCCTTCGTAGGCCTCAGACAAGTGATCCGCTAACACCATGGCTTTCATTGCTAAATTCCACAGTTAATTGAATATTAACCCGAAATTTCGGACAAGATGATTATTTTTGTGTTTGGTACTGATATTGGTGGGGTTTTTGATGCTATATGCGCACCTAAACTGTTACCATTAAGTGAATTATTCATTTAATAATCAGGATGTAACATGTTTAAATATAAATGGATATAAGATTTTATAAATATCAGGGTACAGGGAATGATTTCATCATGGTAGATGGAAGGGAGTTTTCTCTGGGCGATGATCCTATCAGCCAGATTAAGCACCTATGCCATAGAAAATTTGGAATCGGAGCAGATGGTCTGATCCTGCTTCAGGAAAAAGCCGGATACGATTTTGAAATGTGCTATTATAATGCCGATGGTAGCCAAAGCATGTGTGGGAATGGTGCCCGCTGTGCCGTAGCTTTTGCTTCCTTCCTGGGCATCATTACTGATAAAACTCATTTTCTGGCCATAGACGGGCCACACCAGGCCAGCATTTCCGGTGAATGGGTAGCGTTGGAAATGGGAGATGTACAAAAAATTCAGCCCTTGGGTGAGGAGTTTTTTGTGGACACCGGATCTCCCCATCATATTGTTTTTGTAGAGGAACTGCAGCAGCATGATGTGTTGGGTAATGGCAAAAAGATCCGGCATGATGTCCAAAGATATCCCCAGGGCACCAATGTGAATTTTGTACAAGCATTGGCAAAAAATCACATTCAGGTAAGAACTTTCGAGCGCGGAGTGGAGGATGAAACTCTTTCTTGTGGCACCGGGGTAACCGCCTGTGCTTTGGTTTATGGTGCGCAACAGCAGCAAAATTCAATAAAAATCACCACCTTGGGAGGAAACCTTGAAGTACGGTTTACCGAAGATAATAAAGGTGGATTTAAAAATATTGTTTTGGCCGGACCTGCCAAACAGGTGTTTTCAGGGAATATTTCCTTGACTGCGAAAGTCAAAGATTTGGAAAATTTAGAAAAGCGATAAAGAATTTACATATATGATAGAAGCAATAGCAAAAGGGTTGGCAAAAGTTTTTGGTACCAAATCCGACCGGGATATCAAAAGCTTGAGCCCATCAGTAGCGCTGATCAATGCAGCCTATGATAAATTGTCATCTGTATCTGATGATGAATTGAGAAATGAAACCAGCAATATCAGAACCATTATAAATCAAGACCTCAAGGATTTTGATGACAAGATTGATCAACTGAAAAAAGAGATTGATTCACTTAATCCAGATCAGGTTCAGGCCAAGGATGCCCTGTTTAACCAAATAGATAAGGTAGAAAAAGAAAGGGATGAGGCGCTGGAAGTCAGCCTTGAAAAAGTATTGCCCCGTGCCTTTGCCGTCATCAAGGAAACTGCGCGCAGGCTTAAGGAAAATGCCCAACTTAAAGTTACCGTATCCGATACAGACCGAGAAATGGCGGCTTCCAAATCCTATGTGGAAATTGACGGAGAGCAAGCCATCTGGCACAACAAGTGGACTGCGGCAGGGGTGGAAGTCACCTGGGACATGCTGCATTACGATGTGCAACTTTTGGGTGGTGTTGCCCTTCACAGGGGAAACATTGCAGAGATGGCAACCGGTGAAGGTAAAACCCTGGTTTCTACACTTCCTGCCTACCTCAATGCCCTTTCCGGAAGAGGAGTACATATTGTTACGGTGAATGATTACCTGGCAAAAAGAGATTCCGAGTGGAATGCGCCTTTGTTTGAATTTCACGGATTAAAGGTAGATTGCATCGACAAATTCCCCCCTAACTCGGAAGGAAGAAGGAAAGCATACCAATGCGATATTGTATATGGTACCAATAACGAATTTGGTTTTGATTACCTGAGGGACAATATGGCCAGAGATGCCAAAGACCTGGTACAGGGTAAGCATCATTTTGCAATGATCGATGAGGTTGATTCGGTTTTGATCGATGATGCAAGAACTCCATTGATCATTTCAGGTCCTATTCCAAGAGGAGATCAGCATGAATTTTACGAAATGAAGCCCAGGGTATCCACCCTGGTGGATGAACAAAGAAAACTGGTACAAAATTACCTGACAGAAGCCAAAAAACTAATCAAAGAAGGAAAGGAAAAAGAGGGTGGCCTATCTTTGTTCAGGGCTTTCCGCGGACTGCCAAAATACAAGCCTTTGATCAAGTATCTTTCTGAACCTGGCATCCGGGTCATCCTTCAGAAGACAGAAAACTTTTACCTGCAGGACAATAAGCGGAACATGCCGGAAGCAGATGAGCCCTTATTGTTTACCATCGACGAAAAATCGAACAGCGTAGACCTGACAGACAATGGCATAGAAACCATAACCAAGAAGAATGAAAATGCCAGCTTCTTTATTCTTCCGGATATAGGAAGCGAGATTGCAGACCTGGAAAAAGACGAGGCAATTGATGACAAGGAGAAACTAATCAGAAAAGAAGAACTGATCAAGGATTACGGGGTGAAGGCCCAAAGAATACATACTGTCAACCAGCTGCTCAAAGCCTATTGTATGTTTGAAAAGGATACCGAATACATTCTGGTGGATGGCAAAGTAAAAATTGTGGATGAGCAGACGGGCCGTGTCATGGAAGGAAGAAGGTATTCTGACGGTTTGCATCAGGCCATAGAAGCCAAAGAAAATGTTAAGGTAGAGGATGCTACACAGACCTATGCCACCATCACATTGCAGAATTATTTCAGGATGTACCACAAGCTTTCCGGCATGACAGGTACAGCAGAAACTGAAGCTGGAGAATTCTGGGAAATTTACAAGCTGGATGTAATTGTGATTCCTACCAATAAACCCATACAGCGAAAAGACCGCGAAGACAAAGTTTATAAAACCGTCCGTGAAAAATTCAACGCTGTAGTGGATGAAATCAACGAACTAACAGACGCCAACAGGCCTGTATTGGTGGGTACCACATCCGTAGAAATATCTGAATTACTCAGCAGAATGCTCACCATCAGAAAAATAAAGCACCAGGTATTGAATGCCAAGCAGCATGCCAGGGAGGCTGATGTAGTAGCTGAGGCAGGAAAACCCAAAACAGTAACCATAGCCACCAACATGGCCGGTAGGGGTACAGACATTAAACTTACTCCCGAATCCAAACAAGCAGGAGGCTTGGCGATTATCGGAACGGAGAGGCATGAATCCCGAAGAGTGGACCGACAGCTGCGAGGTAGATCCGGCCGTCAGGGAGATCCGGGTTCCAGTCAGTTTTTTGTATCACTGGAAGACAACCTGATGCGCCTTTTTGGCTCAGAAAGAATCGCCAAACTCATGGACCGGATGGGATTGGAAGAAGGTGAAGTGATACAACATTCAATGATTACCAAATCCATTGAAAGGGCACAGCGCAAAGTGGAAGAAAATAACTTTGGGGTAAGGAAAAGGTTGTTGGAATACGATGATGTAATGAACAGCCAAAGAGAGGTAGTTTACCGAAGAAGGAAAAATGCCCTTATCGGAGAGCGCCTCGAACTGGACATCCTGAACATCATGTATGATGTTTCTGAGGATTTGATTGAAATGGCCAAATCTACCGAGGACCTTGAAAACCTGAGGATGAATATTTTTAGTTCTTTGGGCCTTGATTATCAATTTTCCCAGACGGATCTTAAAGAGAAAGATGTTGCAACGCTCACCAAAATCCTCTTCAATGCCGCCTATGAAAATTATATCAAGAAAAACCAAAACATTCTGGAACGGGCAATGCCTATTCTCAAAGATGTTTACAAAAACCGTGGAGCTACGGTAAAGGAGATCATGGTCCCCATTTCAGATGGCATCAAACAGATTGGTGTTGTCATTAATCTGGAGTCTACCATAAACAATGAAGGCAGAGATTTGGTCAGAGCGGTTGAAAAAACAGTAACCCTTGCCATCATCGACCAAAACTGGAAAGAGCACCTCAGAGACATGGATGATTTGAAACAGTCGGTGCAAAATGCAGTGTACGAACAAAAAGACCCCTTATTGATTTATAAATTTGAGGCCTTTGAAATGTTCAAACGCTTCCTTGGCAAACTTAATGATGATATCGTCTCTTTTATTTCCAAGTCAGACCTTCCCAAACAAGATCCGGAACAAGTAAAAGCGGCCCAGGCCCAGAAAAAAGCTGAACCCGGCGTGACGGCATCAAAAGAAGAAGTGGGTAGCAGCCTGGGAAATCCAGGAGGACAACGGGCTGCAATTGCCAATAGCCGTGCCACAGCTACCAGGGAACCTGTGAAGCCAAGAAAGTCCGAAAAGACATATGGACGAAATGATAAAGTTTCTGTCAAGTATGTAGACGGAAAAGTAAAAAAGGATGTCAAATATAAAAGCGTGGAGCAGGATATTTCCGATGCAAAATGTGTGGTAATTGATGATTAAACGTAACATCATGTTAAAAAAAAATAGTGCCTATTTATTAGCGTTGTTGCTTTTTAGTGGTTGTGGTATCATCAATATCCGCAAGACAGGTGAGCCGGCCGAAAGATTCAATAACTACAGCGAGGATCTTTCCATTTCCAGCCTTCAATTTGAAGATTTGCCTGTTCCTGATTTCACGGATTCTGAGGGTGCAATTTCTGGCCCTATAAACAAGGATCTTGACCGCAGGATCAGCCAAATCACAGAAGAAAACAACCGGGAAAAATTCGTCAACGGCTTCACCATTTTAATCTATAGTGGTGCCGATAGGGAAAGGGCTTTTGAAGTTCGCAATGAAGTTTATTCTGAATTCCCGGAAGTTCAGACTTATATGGAATACAATCAACCTCGCTACCTGGTAAAGGTAGGTCGCTTTATCAATAAGATTGAGGCTCTGGCTACTTACGAAAAATTGAATGATATCTTTCCAAGTTCCCGGATAACACCAGACCGTTTTTTGAAAAACCGGGAAAAGGAGGAAAAGACAGAAGAAAACTTAGATGATGCTGCTGCAAAATAAAATCCAAAAACTTGCTGATCAATACAAATCAGATACCATCGACATAAGAAGACACTTGCATGCACACCCGGAATTGTCTTTTGAAGAAAATGAAACCGTAGCCTTTGTAACAGAAAAGCTGCGTTCCTTTGGTATTTCCAAACTGACTGCTAAAGCAAATACCGGTTTGGTTGCCTTGATTGAAGGGAAAAATCCTGCAAAAAAAACTGTTGCCTTAAGGGCAGATATGGATGCCCTGCCAATTAATGAAGCAAATGAGGTACCCTACAAATCTACCAACCCTGGAGTAATGCATGCCTGTGGGCATGATGTACATACTTCTTCCCTTTTGGGCACAGCCAGGATTTTAAATGAGCTAAAGGCTGATTTTGAAGGTACCATAAAATTACTTTTTCAACCAGGTGAGGAAAAAGTCCCGGGGGGAGCAGCTATGATGATTGCTGACAAAGCATTGTTGGACCCCAAACCTACCGCTATACTTGGCCAACATGTAATGCCCCTGATCCCAGTGGGAAAAGTGGGATTCAGAAAGGGCATGTACATGGCCAGTGCCGATGAACTTTATATCAAAGTTAAAGGCAAAGGCGGTCATGGGGCCATGCCCGAAACGTTGGTTGATCCGGTCTTGATCAGCGCACATATTTTGGTAGCCCTGCAACAGGTGGTCAGCAGGAAAGCAGACCCCAAAACTCCCTCCGTACTGTCTTTTGGTAAGGTGATGGCAGATGGTGCTACCAACGTTATTCCCAACGAAGTCAATATTGAAGGTACCTTTAGAACCCTGAACGAAGACTGGAGGAAGGAAGCGCATCAACACATGATTAAAATAGCAAAAGGCATCGCTGAGGGCATGGGTGGAGAAGTGGATTTTGAAGTTCGGAAGGGCTACCCTTTCCTGAAAAATGAGCCGGAACTAACCGAACGGTCCATCCAAGCTGCAAAAGCTTATCTGGGAGAGGAAAATGTGGTAGATCTGGATATTTGGATGGCTGCAGAAGACTTTTCTTATTATACCCAGGAAATGGACGGCTGTTTCTACAGGCTGGGAACCAGAAATGAAAGTAAAGGAATCGTTTCAGGGGTACATACGCCTACTTTTGATATTGACGAAGATGCTTTGGGTTTGAGCACTGGATTAATGGCCTGGTTGGCCTTGGAAGAATTAAAACACACCTGATCCTTATTAATTTCACATGTTATTAGCAGCAAAGAAAATAGCCATTCTTACCCTAATGATTACATCCGGGTTGATTATGAATAGCTTTGGATGGGGGCAAACAGGCCATAGGGTAGTTGGGCAAATTGCTACCTGGCATCTCAGCAAAAAAGCAAGCCGAAATATTGAAGCCATCCTGGGTCCGGAATCCCTGGCCATGGTATCCACCTGGATGGATGAAATTAAATCCGATCCCAGTTACGATTACCTGAACAGTTGGCATTACCTGACAGTAAAGACCGGAAAAGGCTACAATCCGGATTTGCAGGAGAAAGAAGGAGATGCATACAGTAAAACCAAAATGATCATTGCAGCCTTAAAGGAGGGAACCCTCGCTGCTGATCAAAAAGTGGCATATCTCAAAATGTTGGTGCATTTGGTAGGCGACCTGCATCAGCCATTGCATGTGGGGACAGGAGAAGACCGGGGAGGAAACAATGTGAGGCTCACCTACTTTAATGAAAACACCAATCTGCATGCTGTATGGGACAGCAAAGTGATTGATGAAAAAAACCTGAGTTATACCGAATTGGCGCAGCATCTGAACAGAAGGTCCGATAAGGCACTTGTACGAAAATACCAAAATGACCCTTTGGAAAAATGGTTGGAGGAGGCTGTAGCACTTCGTCCGCTAATTTATGATTTGCCTGAAGATAGAAAACTTTTTTATGAATATGGTTACAAGACCTATCCCATAATGGAAGAGCAATTACTGGCCGGAGGCATAAGACTTGCTGGTATCCTTAACGAGATTTTTGGCTAATATTTAATTTCCGGCAGCTAACGCGATAAAATCGATTGATTTTGGATGATGCTCCTGTAAGGTATTTGCACACGCGGCCATGGTAGCCCCTGTGGTTAGTACATCGTCTACCAAAAGCAACATTTTGCCTTTTATTTCTGCTGGACTGCATGCTTCAAATACATCTTCCACATTTTCCCATCGTTCCATCCTGCTTTTATTTGTTTGCGTTGGCGTTGGAATTTTTCTGATCAAATGATTGCATGAGGAAATTTTCAAAGCTTTTGCCAAACCCAAAGCAAATTGTTCACTTTGATTATACCCTCTTATTTTTAGCTTTTTATGGTACAAGGGTACGGGCACCACTTCATCCCAAGACTGATCAAAGCCATTGTCCATTAAAAAAGAGCCATACATCTGTCCCAAAATTTTAGCCAAAGAAGGTTTGTTTTTATATTTTATTTGATGCAACAACTTTTGGCTCAGACCTTTTTTTGAAAACCGAAGATAAGACATCACCATGCCTACAGGAGCCAGTCCAAGGACTTTATTCTTCAAATCATTATCCAAAGGAATAAGGTGATAATTGGTAATTGGTAATTGAGAAATACAAACTTTGCACAGCTGATTTTCAAAAGGAAAAAGGCTTCGTTTACAAATACAACAGGTTTCAGGAAAAACCAGCGATAAAAAATCTTGCCAATAATTGAAACGCATACCTAATTTGGGTTGTTTTTAAGTATTGAGCCATTATACCTGTTATATTTGTACTTTACAGACACCATTGAATTTACAAAAAATTCGTTAAGGATAAAAAAACATGGTCAATGGGACTATCAATAAATAATCTTTCTTGAATGACATTATTAAAAAAAGATCTGGATCTTGAAAAAAGGTGGGGCAAACTTCTGGAGGGCTTAAGAGAAATTTTCGGTAAAAAACCTGCAGACTTAAATGCCGTACTGTTTATCATCGGGGTGCAGGAATTGGGCAAGGGACCCCGTCATTTTTCTAAAGAGGAAAAACAAGATTTGATGCATATTGCAACATGTAAAGTCCTTAGCTTATCAGGATTTTATATTTTGGATTTTATCGATCAGGATGGTTGGCCTCATTGGAAATTAGAGAAATCCTTGCCACACTTAAATGCCTCCGAGCAGGAAAAATTATTAAAAATTCATGTTTTGGAGTATTTTGAAGAAGAATTTGAAATAGACATCCAATGAAAATAATAACCTACAATGTCAATGGGATCAGAGCAGCCATAAAAAAAGGATTTGTGGATTGGTTGAAAATTGCTGATCCTGACATTATCGGGCTTCAGGAAATAAAATCTCTGGAAAACCAGATTGATACCACTATGTTCAAAGACCTGGGATACCATGTTTATTGGTATCCGGCAGTTAAGAAAGGTTATAGTGGCGTAGCGATTTTAAGTAAAAATCCGGCTGATAAGGTCAAATACGGAATGGGAATCGATGCTTACGATGATGAGGGAAGAATCATCCAGGCAGATTACAAAGATTTCACATTTATTAGCGCTTATTTTCCATCAGGCACCACAGGAGACATTAGACAAGATTTTAAATACCGGTTTTTAGATGATATTTACCATTATACTCAGGATTTATTAAAGGGTTATCCTGATTTGATCCTTAGTGGGGATTACAACATATGTCACAAAGCCATTGACATACACAACCCCATCTCAAATAAAAACACTTCCGGGTTCTTACCTGAGGAGAGGCAATGGATGGACAATCTCACCTCTTCTGGATTGGATGATAGTTTCCGTTTACTCAATAAGGAGCCCCATCAATACAGTTGGTGGAGCTATCGTGCCAATGCCAGAGCCAACAATAAAGGATGGCGAATAGATTACCACATGACAAGTCCATCTATTAGCAAGCAGGTAAAGGAAGTAAACATATTACAGCAGGTACATCATTCGGACCATTGCCCTGTAAGCCTAAGCCTCTAATTGAAAAAATTAATTTAATCATGATTAAAGCCTAAAAAATCAATGAAATCAATAAAAATTTCTATACCATCTATAATTGAAAATATAACAATTATTGAGAGTTTCATTGATAATGCCAAAGAGAAATTCCAGATCAGTGATGACATCTACGGCAATATCATGATTTCTGTTACCGAATGTGTGAGTAATGCCATTATCCATGGAAACAAGGAGGACAAGAAGAAATATGTACGTTTAGAGGTGAAATTTCTGGAAGACCAGCTGAAATTCATCATTGAGGATGAAGGAAGCGGTTATGACTACCAACATTTAAACGATCCAACTTCCCCGGAGAACCTGCAAAAGTCAGGGGGTAGGGGAGTCTTTATCATGAGGCATTTGTGCGATGAAATTAATTTTGAAAATGAGGGAAGCAAAATCACCCTCACTTTTTACATGAATTGACATGGCCATAAATTTCTTTGAAGAAGGAGTCCAATCAAAAATTAAACAAAAAAGAAAAACCAAGGATTGGATTAATAAAGCAGCAAAAGAAAAAGGATTCCATATTTCAACTCTGAATTACATCTTTTGCACGGATGATTACCTGTTACAAATCAATAGAAATTATTTGAACCATAATACATACACAGATATTATAACCTTTGATCAGGCAGAGCAGGAAGGAGAAATTGAGGGAGATATATACATCAGCATTGAACGTGTAAAAGAAAACGCAACAAGCCTGGGAGTAATCTATCATGAGGAACTTTTAAGGGTATTGATCCATGGTATGCTTCACCTATGTGGATTAAAAGACAAAAGCCAAAAGGAAAAAAAACGGATGAGGGAGGAAGAGGAAAAAGCACTGAACTTGTTTCAAACACTAAGTGTTCCACGTGGAACACCGTAAGAATAAAAATCAAATAACATTTATGTGTTCCACGTGGAACACCTGAAAAAATCAATATGTTTCCAATTTATGATGTAATCGTAGTAGGGGCAGGGCATGCTGGTTGCGAAGCCGCACAAGCTGCGGCAAAAATGGGTTCGAGGGTATTATTATGTACCATGAACATGAACACCATTGCACAGATGTCTTGCAATCCTGCAATGGGGGGTGTAGCAAAAGGACAAATCGTTAGGGAAATAGATGCATTAGGAGGTAAGTCAGGGGTTGTAGCAGACAAGTCGATGATACAATTCCGAATGCTCAACAGGTCTAAAGGGCCAGCCATGTGGTCTCCAAGAAGCCAAAACGACAGAATGAGATTTGCCGAAGAATGGAGGTTGATATTGGAAAACACCCCAAATGTAGACTTCTGGCAAGAGATGGTTACAGGTCTTATCGTTAAAAACAAGAAAATCAAAGGAGTTAGAACAGGCTTAGGACTCGAGATCCAGGCAAAGTCCGTGGTTCTGACCAATGGCACCTTCCTAAACGGTATCATCCATATAGGAGAAAAACAAATGGGTGGAGGAAGAACAGGGGAGAAGGCTGCAACAGGAATTACTGAAGATTTACGAAGCTTGGGTTTTGAATCAGGCAGGATGAAGACCGGAACCCCGCCAAGAGTAGATGGGAGAAGTCTGAATTATGCATTGATGGAAGAACAGGAAGGTGACGAAAATCCGGAAAAATTTTCCTATTCCCCGACTACCCAGGCACCTAATAAGCAACGAAGCTGCTGGATCACCTATACCAATAAAGACGTCCACGATACACTGACAGAGGGCTTCGACAGATCTCCCATGTTTAATGGAAGAATTCAAGGCCTGGGACCCCGCTATTGCCCATCCATAGAAGACAAGATCAATCGATTTGCCGAAAGAGACCGGCATCAAATTTTTGTAGAGCCAGAAGGCTGGGATACGGTAGAAATATATGTAAATGGCTTTTCCACTTCATTGCCTGAAGACGTACAATTTAAAGCTTTGAGGAAGATAACCGGCTTTGAAAATGCCAAAATGTTCCGGCCTGGATATGCCATAGAATATGACTATTTTCCTCCCACACAGTTAAAATTGAGTCTGGAAACGAAATTGATTGACAACCTCTTTTTTGCAGGACAAATCAACGGTACCACAGGGTATGAGGAAGCAGCATCTCAGGGCTTAATTGCAGGCATCAATGCACATAAAAAAATTCAGGATCAAGAACCATTTATCCTAAAACGCTCAGAAGCTTATATTGGCGTATTGATAGATGATCTGATCAATAAAGGTACAGAGGAACCCTATAGAATGTTTACTTCCAGGGCGGAGTTCCGACTGCTATTGCGGCAGGATAATGCTGATCTCCGATTGACCTCTTATGGTTATCAAATGAATTTGGCAGATGAAATTAACTACCAGTTAATGAAAGACAAAATGTCCAACACCGAAAAGCTCATAGCCAAACTGGAAAAAATCAGGGTTACCCCGGACGCTATAAATGCCGCTTTGATCCAAAACAAAACTGCAACTATCAAAGAAAATACTACCATTGAAAAACTACTGAAGCGACCGCAATTGGGAATAAACGATCTGATGAGAATGAATCAAGAGCTAAACGATGAGTTAGCTCCATTTGATAAAAATGTACTCGAACAAGCGGAAATTCAGATAAAATACCGATCCTATATAGACAAAGAGAGACAAATGGTAGAAAAAATAAGCAATCTGGACCACATGAAAATTCCCAGCCATATGGATTATTCAACCATAAAGGCACTTTCAGCAGAAGGAAGGCAAAAATTAAACAAGATAAAGCCAGAAACCATAGGCCAGGCATCCAGAATAAGTGGTGTTTCACCCGCCGACATGTCCATTTTAACCATATACCTAGGGAGATAAAATGTATGAAAGATTAACCAAATGCCCTCTTTGTAAAAGTGAGCTTTTTATTAATCACATGGTGGTAAAAGACCATGCCTATAGCAAAGAATCATTCATCATTTGTGCATGTAAGAATTGCGACCTATGGTTTACCAACCCGCGACCAAATGAAAAAAACATTGGAAAGTATTACGCTGGAAACAACTATATATCCCATCAAAGTAAAATCAAAGATTTAACGGATTTCTTATACAATGCAGTAAGAAGATATACCTTGAAGCAAAAGCTCAAGGAAATTAATTCGCGTTCTATTCAAAAAGGGAAAATTCTGGACTTCGGTTGTGGTATGGGCCATTTTGTAAAAACTTGTCAGGACAATGGCTGGGAAGCTTATGGAATGGAACCAAACGAAGCAGTTGTTAAACTTGCTCAAGAAGACAATAAAATCAATTTAATTAAAGATTTTACTGCGCTGGAGAAAGAAAAAAAATTCGATGTAATTACGCTATTCCATGTTCTGGAACACATACATCATCTAAATAAAACAGTTAAAATACTACTGGGCAAATTAAAGAAACGGGGGCTTCTTTATATTGCAGTACCCAATAGAACATCTCAAGATGCAGCATTTTTTAAGGAAAATTGGGCAGCATTGGACGTACCAAGGCATCTTTATCATTTTAATGAAGCATCCATGAAGTACCTGGTAGAGAAAAATGAATGTAGAATTACTGAAATTTTACCCATGCCTTTTGACAGCTATTACGTCTCACTTTTAAGCCATCAATATACTGGATCAAAAAACAAATATCTGAAAGCCATAAAAGCCGGGTATCTGTCCAACAAGGCAGCGCAAAAGAACAATAATTATTCAAGCTTACTTTTTATCATCAAAAAGAAATGAGGTTCATCTTTAGGTACTTTCTTCCAATAACCATTTTAATTATTAGCTCATGTGCCAAACAAAGCTCTCCAATGGGTGGACCAGTAGATGAAGATCCACCAGTTCTGTTATACTCAAATCCACAAAATGAAAGTACGAACACCTCACCTTCAGAAATCAATTTGGAATTCAATGAATATGTGAAATTAGAAAACCCAAACCAATCCATAATCATTACACCAAGAGTTGAAAAAGATAAAATCGAATTTCTGGCTATCAAAAACAGCGTCAATATTGAACTGAATCAGGAATTGGAAGAAAATACAACTTACTTATTCAATTTTCAAAAAAGTATACAAGACATTACAGAAGGTAATCCGGCAGAGAGATTGAAACTTGTATTTTCCACTGGCGAAAATATTGATAGTTTGAAAGTTTCAGGTACGGTTGCTTATACTGATCCATTTGTGGAACAAAATTTCGAAGATGTCCTGGTAGGTTTGTACAGCATTGCCGATACTACAGATTTATTCAATGCTCCGCCCTATTACATTGCACAACCCGATTCAACCGGATATTATGAAATAACGAATATTAAGGCCGGAACATTCAAAGCGTACGCCTGGCATGATGAGAACGGATCCTTAAAGGCAGAATACAGAAATGAAGCTTATGCCTTTGCACCAGACACCATTACCATAGAAAAAAACCGGCAAAATTTACACTTCAACTTAGCCAAAGGAGATTTGTCACCTTTAAAAATTAATCGAAGTTCAAGCACAGGATCAAATTTCGATATCATTCTTAGCAAACCTATTGCAGAATTTTCTATAATCCATCCGGATATAAATACCAGCCTTTTTTACCGAATCAATGATAAAAACATCAGGCTATATCACAAAACCATCAAAAATGACAGTATTCCAGTCAACATACTACTTCAGGATTCAGTAGGTTTTAAGGTTGATACCACATTATACGCAAAGTTTGAAGAAAGCGACCGCCCTAAAGAAGAATTGAAAATAACTACCAATACGGGTGCTAAATTTAATCAAACTATCCAGGCAAAACTGGACTTTAACAAACCTCTTTACCAAATAGTCTACGATTCACTGTACGTTCAATATGATTCAGCTTCCTATATCCCCGTAAATCAATCAATGGTCAGTATCCCTGATAGCAGTCATTTACATACTACGATTAACATTAATATAACATTACCAGATTCCATAAAGAATAGTTCTTTTAAGCTATTTGCAGCTGATTCTACATTTATGGATGTGGAAGGTCTTTGGAATGATGCACCGGTAGACGCTACTTATACCCGGTTAAAAACCGATAATCTTGCAGATGGAATCAATGGAACACTTAGAACAAACGAAAGACCAATTATCTTACAATTACTCGATAGCAAAGGACAGGTGATCAGAGAAAAATACCTGACTGACACCAATTATTTTGAGTTCCAGTCCATAGAAGCTACCAATTACAAGATACAAGCCATTATTGACAGAAATAAAAACGGTAGATGGGATCCTGGTAATTATTATGAGAATATTCAACCAGAACCTATTTATGCATTCTTTGATGAAGAAACCAACAAACATGAATTTATTTTGAGAGGAGGATGGACATTAGATGACCTGGTTATTGAGCCAAAATTAAATTCTGGCTTCAATATAGAAGCAGATGTCACCCAGGATGAACCCGCAATAAAATTACCCATTGAAATTTTGACAATTACCGAAGAAGACCTACTTAATTAACTAATATTCAGTACTTTATATGAATTTTATTTCAAGAAAAAAACTGTTGACAAGCCAAAATTAAAAGTGGATAAATAGCAAAAAGAACTGAATAACAAACAACGAAAGCTGAAGAAAAAAAGCCATTTCCGAATAGAAGTGTATGCCTGGTGATAACTCCATTTTTATCAACCGTTATCAACAACTAACTACCAGAATAAATATACACATCATTGCTTGAAACACATTATCAACCGAAATTAACAAAATCAAAGTAAACATCTCATTTACAATAA
This sequence comes from Cyclobacterium plantarum, assembly GCF_011290685.1. GTDB lineage: Bacteria > Bacteroidota > Bacteroidia > Cytophagales > Cyclobacteriaceae > Cyclobacterium > Cyclobacterium plantarum. The sequence goes on along the minus strand of NZ_JAANYN010000011.1, from coordinate 137,466 downwards.
ACTAAGCAGGAAATTATTGTGTATAAGCTGTTGATGAAAGTAAATTGTTGATGGAGAAACGTTGAAAACATTTATTTAATTGAGATACCCACATATCCACCTTATAATAATAACAATAGATTTTTTTAATTCAATCTTTTCTTAATGTTATGTCCTTGTTGATATCTCTTTTCTGTTTTTTGAATCGTAGTTCATAGTTTGCTTATTTTGGAGTAATTTTTTACTTAAAAGCAGTTTATACCTAGGTCATCCTCAAAAATAAATTTCCCGTTTTATTATGCATGCATAATTATTTTCAGTAACTTAAAGTTAGATTTAACTTTTACTGATGAAGAAGGAAGATACGATAGATTTTCATATCAAATCCTGCTGGCATTCCATATCCAGAATGTACAATCAAAAGGCCAATATGGAGGGCATTACGACATCTATGGGATTTGTACTGATTAATATTGATTCTAACGAAGGAACTGCTGCAACAAAAATTGCCCCCATGATGGGTTTGGAATCCAGAAGTTTAACCAGAATCCTAAAATCTATGGAGCAGAAGGGATTGATTAGAAAATCCCCGGATCCGGTTGATAAAAGATCAGTTAGAATATTTCTGACTTCCATGGGAAAAGAGAAAAAATCTGTCGCAGTACAAACGGTAAAATATTTTAACGAACAGGTTAGGAATGTTCTTTCAGAACAAGAAATGAAATCCTTTTTTACGCTGTTTGAAAAAATTAATCGGGTTATTCAAAACATTCAAAAAGCTTAGAAAGCATTTAAAAATAATATATCAATGAAAAAAAGCATAAAAAAAGTAGCCGTTTTGGGATCAGGAATTATGGGATCCAGAATAGCTTGCCATTTTGCAAATATCGGCGTAGAGGTACTGCTTTTGGATATGGTTCCAAAGGAGCTAAACGATCAGGAAAAGAAAAAAGGATTGACCCTGGAAAATGAGCAGGTCAGAAACAGGATTGTAGATAAAGCTTTGCAGGATGCGCTTTCCGCTAAGCCTTCTCCCATATATGACAAGGAACTTGCCAATCGTATTGCTACCGGGAATTTTGATGATGATTTACCCAAAATCAAAGATGCTGACTGGATCATTGAAGTGATTATCGAGAACCTTGAAATCAAACAGGGACTCTTTGAAAAAGTAGAAAAATACCGGAAACCCGGCACTTTGATTTCTTCCAATACTTCAGGCATCCCTATTCATTTGATGGCTGATAACAGATCTGAAGATTTTCAACAATGTTTTGCCGGCACGCACTTTTTCAATCCACCCAGGTATCTCCGCTTATTGGAGATTATCCCCAGTCCCCAAACAAACCCCGAAATTATTGATTTCATGATGGATTATGGGGATCGATTTTTAGGAAAAGAAACTGTATTGTGCAAGGATACACCCGCTTTCATTGCCAATAGGATTGGCGTTTATGCCATCATGTCGGCCATCCATATCATTGAGAAAATGGGTATGGGCGTATCAGAAGTGGACAAACTTACTGGTACAGTCATTGGCAGGGCAAAATCAGGAACTTTCAGAACCCTGGATGTGGTAGGATTGGATACCACTGTACATGTAGCCACCAATTTGTACCAGGTTCTTGAACATGATGAATCAAGGGAGCGATTTAAGCTACCAAAAAGTGTGTCTGTTCTTAAGGAGAATGAATGGTATGGAGATAAAAGTGGCAAGGGCTTTTACCATATGATCCGACATGAGGATGGCAAAAAGGAACTTAAAGAAATTGATTTCAATACCTATTCCTACAAACCAGCGGAAAAACCCAAAATCAAAGCTTTAGAGGCTTCCAAAGGAATAGATAACCTTAAGGAAAGAATCAAATTTCTTGTAAATTTTGAAGATAAAGCCGGTGAATTTTACCGCGCAACATTTTATGATCTTTTCAGGTATTGTTCTTTTAGAATTCCTGAGATAGCTGATGAATTGTATCGCATCGATCAGGCCGTTTGTGCAGGATTTGGGTGGGAATATGGACCATTTGAAAACTGGGATATCCTTGGCGTTAAGGAAACGGTTCAACAAATGGAAAAGTCCGGAGAAAAACCAGCAAGCTGGGTTTATGAAATGTTGGAAAAAGGAGTAAGTAGTTTTTATAAGGTTGTTAATGGAAGTAAAAACTATTATGATATAGCGTCTAAAACCTATAAAGTGGTCCCTGGACTGGAAGATTTTATCTTGCTGGATACCCTCAAATCGGCCAACAAAAAATTATGGGGAAACGAGGGAGCTTCTATTTATGATATCGGCGATGAAGTAATAGGTTTGGAATTTCATACAAAAATGAATTCTCTGGGCCAGGAAGTAGTGGAAGGCATTAACAAGGCAATCGGTATGGCAGAGAAGTCGTACAAAGGTTTGGTAATTGGCAATGAAGGGGCGAATTTTTCCGCAGGAGCAAATTTGGCCATGCTGTATATGTTTGCCGGCGATCAGGATTTTGATGAAATCGATATGATGATTGCGCAATTTCAACAAACCATGATGCGAGCCCGGTTTTCCTCCATTCCGGTCGTGGTTGCACCACACAATATGGCATTGGGGGGAGGTTGTGAGTTGTCTCTTCATGCAGATGCCGTACAGGCCCATGCAGAATTGTATATGGGATTGGTAGAAGTAGGTGTTGGCTTAATTCCGGCTGGTGGCGGGACCAAGGAAATGACACTTAGGTTTTCAAAGAATCTCGTTTCAGGAGATGTTGAGCTCAACCGACTGCAGGATACATTTATGAATATAGCCACAGCCAAAGTTTCCACATCAGCGGAAGAGGCCAGAAATTTAGGTTACCTGGAACAAAAGGATAGTATTTCCCTGAACCGAAAAAGGCAGTTGGCAGATGCCAGGGAAAAAGTCTTGATGCTGCATGATGCCGGGTATAGCAGACCGCTGGAGAGAGAAGATATCCGGGTGTTGGGCAAATCTTCTTTGGCCTTGTTTGAAGCGGGAATTACCGGTATGCTTTATGGATCTTATATTTCTGATCATGATGCCAAAATAGCAAGAAAGCTGGCCTGGGTCATGAGTGGAGGGGATTTATCCGAAGCTACCGAGGTAAGCGAAAAATACCTTTTGGAGTTGGAAAGGGAAGCCTTCCTGAGTCTTACCGGAGAAAAGAAGACGTTGGAAAGAATTCATAGTATTCTATTTAAAGGAAAGCCTTTAAGGAATTAAGTAATAATATGATGCTGCAGGGAAAATACCATTCCGTATTTCCACTGGCAGTGATTATCCTTATCATTTTAAATTAAATCTAACAATGGACGCATATATCATCGAAGGTTACCGGTCAGCAGTGGGAAAAGCAAAAAAAGGAAGTTTTCGTTTTTACCGGCCGGATGACCTGGCAGCTGATGTTATCAAACATTTGGTTGCTGAAATTCCCGGCTTGGAAAACAAAATGGTAGACGATCTTATTGTCGGCAATGCCATACCGGAAGCGGAACAGGGCATGCAAATGGGGCGAATGATTTCCTTGCTGGCATTGGGAAAAGAAAATCCAGGCTTTATTGTTAACCGGTATTGTGGTTCGGGTTTAGAAGCCATTGCCCTGGCGACGGCGAAAATCAAAATGGGTATGGCAGATTGCATCATTGCTGGTGGTACAGAATCCATGTCAATGGTACCGATGATGGGTTATAAAACAGCATTGAATTGGAATATTGCTTCAAAAAACCCGGACTATTACCTGAGTATGGGTTTGACAGCCGAAGAACTGGCCAAGGACTACCAGGTAAGTCGTGAAGATGCAGATCAGTTTTCCGTCAGATCTCATGAAAAAGCTTTGAGCGCCATAGAAAATGGCAGGTTCAGGGACGAAATTGTCCCTGTGGAGGTAGAAGAAACCTATCTGGATGAAAATAAAAAACGGCAAACAAGAAAATTCACTGTGGAAACCGATGAAGGTCCCCGCCCAGGTACCAGCATGGAGGTTTTGGCAAATTTAAAACCTGTATTCAAACAAGGGGGACAGGTAACTGCAGGTAATTCGTCTCAGACTTCTGATGGGGCTGCTTTTGTGGTGGTCATGTCGGAACGATTGATGAAAAGCCTTAATCTGGAACCTAAAGCAAGGTTGGTTTCTTACAGCGTGGCTGGGGTTGAACCCAGGATTATGGGAATCGGACCTAAAGAAGCTGTCCCAAAAGCCTTAAAGCAGGCGGGTTTAAGCCTTAATGATATTGACCTGATAGAGCTGAACGAAGCATTTGCCACTCAGGCACTGGCCGTGATCCGTTCGCTGGATTTTGATCCGGATATTGTAAACGTAAATGGTGGGGCTGTGGCATTAGGTCATCCTTTGGGATGTACGGGTGGAAAACTTACCGTACAGATGATGTATGAATTGGCCAAAAGGAACAAAACATATGGTCTGGTTACCGCATGTGTCGGAGGAGGTCAGGGCGTAGCCGGGGTAATCGAAAGGCTCAGCTAAAAAAAATGCTTCATAAAATTCTGTAAGCTAACAAAAAATTAAAATGGAACCGTTGACAAAAAATAATGCCCTAAATGGTGGAGCGTATTTGATCAGGGAAACAGCAGCAGCTGATGTTTTTATTCCTGAGGCATTTAGCGAAGAACAAAAAATGATGGCGCAGGCTTGCCAGGAATTTTTGGATAAAGAAATTTTACCCAAAATGGAAGAAATAGACAGCATGCAAAACCCTGATTTGGTACCTCAAATTTTAAAAAAGGCAGGAGAATTGGGTTTGCTGGCAATTTCGGTACCGGAAGTGTATGGGGGTCTGGGCATGAGTTTCAATACTTCCATGCTTATCGCAGATATCATTGGTGCTGCCGGTTCTTTTTCTACTACCTATGGGGCGCATACCGGCATTGGAATTCTCCCTGTATTGTATTATGGTACTGATCAACAAAAAGAAAAATACCTTCCCAAACTTTCCAATGCAACATGGGCAGCTTGTTATTGCCTGACAGAACCTGATGCGGGATCGGATGCCAATAGCGGAAAAACCAAAGCTATCTTAAATCCGGAAGGGACCCATTACCTGATTAACGGGCAAAAAATGTGGATTTCCAATGCAGGCTTTGCCCATTTTTTTATTGTCTTTGCCAAAGTGGATGAGGACAAAAATCTTTCCGCCTTTTTGGTGGAAAAAACCTTCGGTGGTATTTCCATGAATGAGGAAGAGAAAAAGATGGGCATTAAGGGAAGTTCCACCCGCCAGGTATTTTTCAAGGACTGTCCGGTTCCGGTAGAAAACATGCTCGCTGAAAGAGGTCAGGGGTTTAAGATTGCTGTTAATATTCTGAATATTGGCCGGGTAAAACTAGGGGCAGGCGTGCTGGGAGGATGTCGCAGGATTTTGGGTCTTTCCATACAATATGCATCCGAAAGAAAGCAATTTGGGATTTCCATTGATTCCTTTGGTGCAGTAAAGGCCAAACTGGCGGAGATGGCCATCAAAACTTATGCATGCGAATCATTGTGTTACCGTGCCGGACAGGATATAGAAGACCGCATTGCAGCATTGGAGGCAGAAGGTATGGAATCCAACAAAGCCAAGCTTAAGGGTGTTGAGGAATTTGCCATTGAATGTGCTATTGCCAAGGTTCATGGATCTGAGGTGTTGGATTATGTGGTAGACCAGGGTGTTCAGGTATACGGAGGCATGGGTTATTCTGCCGAAGCACCCATGGAGCGGGCTTACCGGGACGCACGAATTTCCAGGATTTATGAAGGAACAAACGAAATCAATCGGATATTAATGGTGGGCATGTTGCTAAAGCGAGCCATGAAAGGGGAATTGAACTTCATGGAGGCTGCCCAAAAAGTAGGGGAGGAATTAAAAGCCGTTCCTGATTTTTCAAATTCGGATGATGATGCACCTTTATTTAGGGAAAAAGCCGTTTTGAAAAACATGAAGAAAGTTTTCCTTATGATTGGAGGGCAGGCAGCCAAAAATCTGGGAGATAAACTGGAAACTGAGCAGGAGATCATGATGAATCTGGCCGATATCATGATTGAAATATATGCAGCGGAATCGACAATATTGAGAACGGAAAAGTTAATTGCCCAGAAAGGCAAAGATGCTGCGAAGGTCCATGTGGCCGTGAGCCAGGTGTATCTCTATGAAGCAGTGGAAAAAATAAATGCTGCCGGCAAAGAAGCCATTTTTTCCTTTACCTCCGGGGATGAGCAAAAAGTACTATTAATGGGTTTGAAAAGGTATACAAAAATTAATGCAGTCAATACCAAAGGCCTGAGAAGGGAAATAGCGGCTTCCCTGATAGCAGAAGGCAAGTACTTCTTTTTTCATGCCTGAATGCTGAGCAAGTAAAATGTTACCTACTAATACAGATCAAAATGCCTGAAGCCTGGCTAAGGGGAGCGGTCCCTGGAATTCCTTTGTTATTGCAACCTGCTGCCCATGCCCTGATACAAAGTGCAGAAGACCTGAAAATTTACATGGAAAATTTTCGGGAGGAATATTTATGGGAAAAAGTCGCCGGCCGTGCTGCTGTGGGCTTTCATATCCAGCATATGGCAGGAGTAATAGACCGGCTTTTTTCCTATGCAGCAGAAAAATCACTGAATAGCCAACAACTGGAATATTTAAAAAAAGAAGGTATCCCTGATCCCGGATTAACAAGCCAAATGTTGGTTGATACTTTTGAAAATAAAGTGATGCAGGCCCTGGCTATTTTTAAAAGCACAACAGCCGAAACTTTGATGGAACCCCGTTATGTTGGACGGAAAAGGTTACCCAGCACTGTTTTAGGTTTATATTTTCATGCTGCCGAACACAGCCAGCGGCATCTGGGTCAATTGTTGGTAACGGTAAGTGTGCTTAAAGAAAAAGAAGAAAAGCGGATATAGACAACTGTTAATTAATTTAAAATACCTGGGGAATCATGACAAGATTAAAATTCAACCGATTTTGAAATCTTATTGTTTTGTTTGACCTCCATATTAAATACCTGGGCCTTACGGTCTTTAAAATCGCCCATTGGTACAACTTTTACCTGGTAATTCCCTGGATTTAACAGAAACTCCTTTCCCTTATTGTAAGTCCGGCCACCAACAACATTTTTATCGGTGTTGATTTCTTTTATTGTAACCATACTATCAATGGATTTTCCATTTCCGATGGCGTCTATAAATGCGGTGCCCGTTTGAAAATCAAACGAAACCGGAACAAGCTCACCTGCAGGAATGCTTACTGCGTCAATTTCAGTGTAGGTATGAATGCCGTTCATGGCCAAAGCCTGAATGGTGATTTTATAAATGCCAGGATTAAGGTCAATTTCTTTAGGCTCCTGGTAACTACGAATAGAAGCTGCAACCTTGCTGTTTTGATCATATACTTTTACGATGCAGTCCCAATTTGCACCGTTATTGGTGGTCGTAATACCAATTTTCCCACTATCAAAACTAATTTCCTTATGGGTCATTTTGTCTTCAAAGCTCTGAACGCCGGGTACGGTTAACATGGCCACATCGCTTCCTTCGAGTGGCTGCACTTCAAAATTATAGGTACTTGGAGGTAAGTAAAAGAAGGCCGTATCCCTGTAAGTCCGTACGCTAATGGGTTGTCGTTTTGCAACGACATCATAAGCTTTAACATAGGCATCAATCGGAACCCCGTTTTTTACAGCAAAAACCGAGAAATTACCGGCAGGCTCATCTACCGTTGATGAAGTGGTAGTAGTCAATACCGCGCGTAGCATGTCTCCATCACCGGCATCATGGTATTGGCCTTCACCTGCCTCCGCCGCACAAATCAGTTGCCCGGTTTCATCGGCTTTTAAACCAAAGCCTACGATATGTAGGCGAAAATCGACGCCGGCTGCTTTGGCGTCCTGAACGACTTTACAAATATCACCATCGCAGGATTCAATGCCATCGGTAACCAAAATAACCGTTGCTTTTTGCTGGGTTTCTTTTAATTGATCCAAAACAAGCGATGCCGCATAAGCCAGTGGAGTCATTCCCAGAGGTTTGATGGCTTGAAGAGCCGTTTTAAAGCTGGACTTATCAGCATTTTCCATTTCCAATAAAAATTCCACATCCCGGCAATCCTCCTTCACCCGGTGCCCATAGGCAACCAATCCGAATTGTTGGTTTTCAGGAAGCGTTTCAACAGTTTCTGACAATACCTCAGAAGCAATTTCCATCTTGGTTTTCCCCTGAAGCTGCCCCCACATGGAGCCACTGGCATCATAGATAAATATAATGGGAGATGGGGTTTCCTTAATGGTTTGGTTTCCCTCAGTAATAAAACCAAATGCCCAGAATAAAAGCCAAACTGAATTGATGGTCAACATATTTAATACTATTTAAAGCTTCCATTATATGGGCGTTTGAGTTAAATATTTTACAAACAACCGAAACTAAAAAGGCATATTTTGATGTAAATGAAAAAACTATAATTTTGATAATTAAATATATCGATAGTAATCAAAATAAATGTATAAAGGAGAAGTTATTTTTTAAAAAGGATTGGATTTTAGCTATTTTTTTGCCGCAAACAAAATTTATTAGTCAATCAAAGGTTTACACCTTTCCGGCACCAATTAACATTTAATTAAGCCTTCCGGAAGCGTCGGGTTTTTATTTATAGGCGGGCAAAATTCAAATGAGCATGCAGCAATTCAAGGAATGAAGCACTGAAAAACAGCCGGTTATTTTTTGGTTAATTCAAGGAAAAAATGATCCTGCATCCCATTGGAAAAAATCAAAATCCGTATCTTTAATCCTATGAAAAAAATGGCTATTCTACTGATATTGATGGGGCTGGGTTTTGGTTATGCCCCTGCTCAAAAAACCACCCAAACCGAAAACATCTTCCTGATAACGGTGGACGGCCTTCGCTGGCAGGAAATGTTTAAGGGGGCTGATTCTTTGTTTGTGGATGACACAGGAATGAGCGAATCTCTAGGCTCACTGCTGAAGGAATTTTGGGATACAGATCCCCTGAATCGCAGGGAAATGCTCATGCCCTTTACCTGGTCAACCCTTGAAGAAAAGGGACAGCTGCATGGTAACCGGACTTACGGCAACAAAGTAGATCTTCGAAACAACATGCTTTTTTCTTATCCCGGATATAACGAGATACTGACCGGATCAGCAGATGATGAGCGCATCACTTCCAATGCCAAAAACAATAATCCCAATACCACACTGCTGGAACACCTGCAGCATATGCCGGAATACAAAGGAAAAGTAATGGCCTTTGGCAGTTGGGATGTTTTTCCCTATATCATCAATGAAGACAGGAGTGAAGTACCAGTAAATGCCGGTTTTGATATGGCAGAAGGTCCAAACCTTACAGAAGCTGAACGCATGATCAACAGGATGCAACAGGAAATCCGGGGTCCTTGGGCTGGAGTCAGATTGGATCCCTTTACGCACCATTTTGCCATGGAGGCGATCAAAAAAGAGGCACCAAAGGTTGTTTTCATCGCCTATGGCGAACCGGATGACTGGGCCCATGACAACCAGTATGACGAATACCTGCATTCCATAAAACAGTTTGACGCATACCTCAAAGACCTTTGGGATTATATCCAATCTACTCCGCAATACAAAAATAAAACCACCATGATCATTACCACAGATCATGGGAGAGGTGTGGATAAAACTACCTGGACCGGCCATGGTTCAGGAATTCCCCGCTCCAGGGAAGTATGGATAGCCGCCATCGGTCCGGATAGCCAGCCATTTGGAGAAGTCAAAAAGGAAGCTGTCCTTTATCCGGCAATGATTGCTCGGACGGTTTTCCAATTGCTGGCATTACCCTATCCTGATGGGGACGCGGATGCCGTCATTTCCGATTTGTTGCCATGAATTTCAAATCCACTCATTTTTGGGCAGTAGTTTTGATGTTGGCATGCCAGCCTGATCCGGAGAAGCCTACCTATAGGGAAGCTTTCCTGGAGGATCAGCAAAAAGTTTCCGGCTTTTTTCAACTTCAATTTCCAAAAGACCAACTGAAAGCCCTGGATTGAGCTCAAAAAGCACAATTGTGGAATCCTGGAGATTGATTCCAGCGGAATGCATTTCAATGCCTATGACCTGGAAGGAAATACCATGGACGAAGTGAGCATCTCGAAGTGAATATTAGCTGAATTTATTCTCATGAAAGTGACATAAACGCAAAAAGGCCTGCCATTTGGCAAACCTTCGCTGATTAGGTTTTTTATGGTATTATTCTGGTAACAAGACCCCGTCTATGACATGTATCAGGCCATTGCTTCCGGAAAGATCAGCGGTTGTGACCGTGGCACCATTGATCATCACCGTTCCGTCGGTAATGGAAACGGTTATTTCCTGTCCATTTAGCGTCTTTACTACCTGTCCGTCTGACAAATCCGCTGCCATTACATTTCCTGCCACTACATGGTAGGTCAAAACGGCGGTAAGTTGCTCTTTGCCTTCAGGGGCCAGCAATGATTCAACCGTACCTTCAGGAAGGGCCTCAAAAGCAGCGTTGGTAGGCGCAAAAACGGTAAATGGCCCATCTCCACTCAGTGTTTCCACCAATCCGGCGGTGCTCAGAGCAGTCACCAGGGTGCTGTGGTCAGGAGAACCCACCGCAATATCTACGATGGTTTCCTCTTCTTCAACTGGCATTTCTTCTGCCATTTCTACGACAGTTTCTTCTTCTTCACCGGAGGAATCGCTTTGTGGACTACCACAGCTGGTAAATCCTATCATAACAATAGAAGCTGTAAATAAGGATAAATTCGTTAGCTTATTCATTTGTAGTTTCATTGGTTTAAATTACAAACCCTAAACAACTGGTAATCAGAATAGTTTTCAAAGACCTGAAAAATATTTATGCTCCTTAGTGGTAAAAATAGAAATAGCATTCAATTGGAGCAGTTCTGATACCTGCGGGGTTTCATCCATTTCGGGTTTGCGTTTCAACCTTTCTGTCAAATAATCCATCGCAACGACAGGCGAGAGCAGATCCTCTCGCCCTATTCGGAATGGTTTGAAAAAAAAGTTATTTTTAAGCCATGAAATCGACACGATTAAAATAATCATTAAACACAGGGCAATGATTATTTTAATCGTCAAAGATTCCATCTGACCATTAAAATCAAATTATAAACAGATGAAACCGAGCCTGCCTCAGGCATGAGGGGAATGTCAAATAACAGGATGCATGTGAGGTTCTACCAAAAATCAGAAATCTTCGTCCGGGGCAGCTTATAACCATCAAAGAACAATTGTAAACCTATGAACAATAGATCAGGAATACTTTATCCATTGACGCTCCTTTGTCTGATCCTGGCAAATGGATGGACCATTCACTTGCTGCCTGCTCAATCCGGAGCAAAACCCAGAATTGAAAACGGTGAAGCACAGGAAATGCTGGCCTTCAAAGACCCATCCCGCTGGATCCGGCATGACCTGTGGGTTGAAACCGAATTTGATTCAGATGCCGACGGGCAGCCCGACCGCATGCATGTGGCTGTGACCCGTCCTTACCAAACCGAATATGAAGGGTTAAAATTGCCCGTGATTTATGTCAGCAGTCCTTATTTTGCCGGGGTGGCACCGGATGTGGACGGCTTGTTCTGGGATGTGCGTCACGAACTGGGTTCACCGCCGGAAGAAAGGGTCTCTCCGCAAGTAACGCCCATCAACAACCGTCCCTTTATTTCCGATTCGCATATCCAAACCTGGGTACCCAGGGGCTATATCCTGGTGCATTCCTCCTCTCCGGGTACAGGCTTGTCGCAAGGCAGCCCTACCGTGGGCGGCAAAAACGAATCTTTGGCTCCCAAAGCCGTGATCGACTGGCTCTGCGGAAGGGCCAAAGGTTTTACCCTTCCTCAGGGAGGGGATTCTGTGGAGGCCTATTGGTCTACCGGAAAGGTAGGCATGACCGGCACTTCCTATAATGGCACCATTCCCCTGGCCGCAGCCACTACCGGCGTGGAGGGACTGGAAGCCATCATACCCATAGCACCCAATACTTCCTACTACCATTATTACCGCTCTCATGGATTGGTGCGTTCTCCGGGAGGTTACCTGGGAGAAGATATAGACGTATTGTATGATTTTATCCACAGTGGCGACACCGCCAAAAGGGCCGGGAACAATGCCCGCATCCGTGATACTGAAATGAAGGAAGGCATGGACCGGGTCACTGGCGATTATAACGATTTTTGGGCCGGTCGGGATTACCTGAATCAGATGGAGCCAATGAAGGCGGCTATGTTGATGTCCCATGGCTTCAACGACTGGAACGTGATGCCCGAACACAGCTACCGGATATTTAAAAAAGCCGAATCTATGGGCCTTCCGGTGCAACTGTACTACCACCAGGACGGGCATGGCGGACCACCGCCCATGCGAATGATGAACCGTTGGTTTACCCGCTACCTGCACGGCGTGGAAAACGGGGTAGAAGAAGATCCAAAAGTATGGATCGTCCGGGAAGGAGACAGTCAAGACAACCCCAGCTCCTATGAAGCTTATCCCCACCCGCAATCCGAATCCGTGTCGCTCTTTCTGGAGGGGGCCGCACCGGCAGCCGGTAAATTGCATTTGCAGAAGCCTTCCCGGCAGGGCAGGGAGACGCTGGTAGATAATTTTTCATTTGATGGGGCATCTTTGGCCAGGGCCGAGATTACCGATCACCGCTTGTTGTTTTTAAGTCCGGAGCTGAAGGAGGACCTGCACCTGTCCGGGCTGGCAGAAATGAACATCAGGCTCGCATCCAGCAAACCTGCCGCCAACCTGTCTGTATGGTTGGTTTCCTTGCCCTGGAACGACTCGAAAAATGCAAGCATCACCGACAACATCATTACCAGGGGCTGGGCCGATCCGCAAAATCACCGTTCCCTGACAGAAAGCGAGCCCCTGAAGCGGGGCCGGTTTTATTCGCTTTCCTTTGAGCTGCAGCCTGACGATCAGATCATTCCCAAAGGGCAGCAGATTGGTTTGTTGATTTTTTCCAGCGACAAGGAATTTACCCTCTGGCCCGAGCCCGGCACCGAACTGACCGTGGACCTGGATGCCAGTTCGTTGACATTGCCGGTAGTGGGCGGCATGGAGGCCTATAAGGCTGCTACGGAATAGTTTTATTCACCACAGGTAACACAGATTAGTACAGATAGAGAATAAAAAACCATATAAGGGATATAAGGGCATAGAAGGGAATGCGCACAGACTTGACGGTTATCAGAAAGATCGAACAAGGCAAGGAAAACCTCAGTTTGACAAAGGTCAATCAGGTGTTACAGATGTTTGGTCATGTAGTGGGGCCTGTAAATAAATTACATGCGGCAGAGGATAAATAAAGAACTGCTCAAAGAAATCCCCAAAAAATCTGTGGAAACCCTGCGAATCAGTTCCTGTACTTTTGGTGTAAAAAGATTTTTCCCTTCCAAAAAAAGCCACTATATTGTTAGGGATTTAAGGGGAAAATTCAGAATTTTTTGACTGATGAAGCTGGGAAGATCTGGTATTTTGTAAGCAGTTAGCTGTCTGGGAATGTTTTTAAGGTGGTAAACAAGTAGGACGAATCGAAAAGGGTAATGACAGATAATTTCACGATAGACCAAATCAGGGATGAGATTATAAAATTTAAGAATGACCCCGACTTCCAAAAGTTGGAAAACTTTTACTATTCCAAGTCATTCTCAGAAATATTGGGCGTTAGCCGAAGGGAAATCAGTCATAGCGGATTTCTAGCCTGGTTGTTAGGAAACCTGGAAAGCCATAATTTGGGAGAATTTCCGATCAAGAAATTTTTAGACATTATTTTGAAATTTAGTAGTGATAAGTTAAAAAGCAAGCACCGCGACCTTTTCAATTCTTTTGTGACAGAAGACTATTTAATAGAAAGGCTTTTCATTAAGCCTGAATACTCCGTAAAAAATTTTGGGAGACTTGACATCTATATTGAATTGACCCTTTTAATTGCGGGAAAAACGAAGAACATACGATTGGTCATTGAAAATAAAGTTGAAAGCAGAGAGAACAATGATCAAACGAACAGCTACTTCAGATACTTTAATCCTTCAGAAAATGATGACAATATTGTCATCTATATTTACTTAACCCCTATCTCAACGCTTGAACTAATAGAACTTACCGAGCCGGAATGTAACTGTAAAGAGTTTATTCAAATTAATTACCAATCTATTGTAGACTACTTGATTGAACCCGCATTAAACCAAAATATTTCAGCGCGTACAGAGAATATATTAACTGAATATTTAAAATCCTTAAGTCAACCTTCAATTAACGAAGAAGCTGATGGACACAAACAGGAATTAATTATGGCACTCGGTAATGAGGAAAGAAAACTATTATCCAGTTTTTGGGAAAAAAATCAAAAATTAATATTGGCGTCCCTTTACGCAATTAGTTCTGATCCGGAACAAGAAAAAGATACAAGGGAAAATATTAAAGAAGCGCTGGACAGTTTATCCTCCGACAGAGATCGAAGTACCTATAACCTAAAATACAATGGGGAAATTTTTAGCAGAAATTTTAAAAAATCTGACATTGGACTTCAGACCATTAACCTGCTGGAAGCCAAAGGCCTTATTGATGACAATGTTATCAGGTTTTTGAGGGAGGACAAAAGTTGTAGTTTTTTTCTGTTAAAGAAAAAGGAAGATTTTACAGACACGGAAATTAAGTACAGAAAATACAGAGCAAATGAGGCTCCTGAACTCATTTATAATGGACAAGAGTATTATGTTGCAAGAAATTGGGGAATCGGCAACATACACAAACTTATCAATAAATTCACTGAAAAATTCCCGGGACTAGAATACGAAACAAATTAGGGGTAGACAACGCCTTCCATCCTTGGTATTTCAAAAACACCCGTATTTTAGGAAGAAAATTAATTTTATCATGGCCGACGTTCACGAACTGGAAACAAGAAGCTATAACATGAGCTGGATTAAAGGAAAGGATACCAAACCGGAAATGCTGGATATGGAATTCCTTCAAGAACCAGTTTTCCCTTCCTGTTATTATTATTAAAAGAAAAATGAGTGCATGGTCTAATATCGAAGTGGAGTTGATTGTAGCTGATTATTTCAGCATGCTTAAAAAAGAATTGTCCGGTCAGGAATACAAGAAGTCAGAGCACAGGAAAAAATTGCTGCCTTTGCTTTCAAGTCGTTCTGAAGGGTCTATTGAATTTAAGCACCAGAACATCAGTGCAGTTTTGATCAACCTTGGTCAGCCTTACCTAAAGGGATATTTACCTCGCTATAATTATCAGAGGATATTAGAAGAAATAGTAATTGGTTATCTCAAAGGTCATCAGTCAATAGAGGAACAATTCAAGCATTTTGCAGAAAAAGAAATAAATCAAACATCAACGAAAAAGGATTTTAAAAACTTAATTGTAGAAGCTCCCTCCGGAATCACCAAATTAGAGGAACCATCATCGGCCTATACCAGAAACCCGATTAAAATTAACTATTTAGAAAAGGAACAGAAAAACAGGAATCTTGGCATGTTAGGAGAAGAAATGGTCTTAGAATATGAAAAATGGCAACTCACTATTTCTGGAAGAGAAAATCTGGCTGACCAAGTAAAATGGATTTCAAAAGAAGAGGGAGATGGAACCGGCTTTGACATTCTTTCAAAAAATCCAAATGGCACCGATAAGTATATTGAAGTTAAGACCACCAAACTGGGAAAGGAAACCCCATTTTTTTTCTCAAGAAATGAGTTGCAATTCTCAAAACAGAAATCGAATAACTTTCATTTGTATCGGTTATTCAACTTTGAAAAAAATGCAAAAATGTTTCTTAAAAATGGAGATTTGGACACTATTTGCACATCAGTCCCTATAACATTTAAGGGATATTTTTAAAGATAAAAGTAAAACAAACGTGGAATATTCTATCAGCTACCCATCATTCCTTGAATTGTAATTGTCAAAAGGAATGATCCACCCAAAAAAGTTATCTGTCTGAAAATTTGAAGGAGGCCAGAACACTGCTGTAAAAAATCCGCAATAAAGATTTTGAGACAAAGCAATTTATTTGTATATCAAATAAATGGCATCGGACTTATCAATACACTTTTTGTTGTTTGATAATCGTGAATATTCCGTATTCGAATATGGAATAACATTTTTACACTGTATTAAGGAACGTGAGAAAATTAAATTTAATGAAACCCCTAATATGCCCTTATATCCCGCTTATATGGTCCCCTATTTTTTAAACCATATAAGGTATTTAAGAAAATATAAGGTAAGCGAAGCCCCTTCTATGTCCTTATATCCCTTATATGGTTCCTCTTTTTTTAAACCCGATAAGGTATTTTAGAAACCATTGAAGAAAGAGGTTTCGTTGAGGCCGCCGCCCCGGACGTTCTCCAAGCGCTCGTTTAAGGCATTGGAAGTTTCCGGTTCATTTTTTCTGGCGTAAATTTCTTTTAATGCAATGAGCGTCTCAACGCTATTCGGATTGATACTTTCCGCCTTCTGGAAATAAGGAAGCGCTTGGTCAAATGCAGCGAATACCTCGGCTTCCCTGGCTTTGTATTTCGCCATACCCGCCGTGCTGAAGTCCTCAGACATTTCAGTTAACTCAATCGTGATGTTAGCAGCACGGTTGTAGTACAGGGTACCGGTGCTATACAGCGCGTCGAAATTGTTTGGGTCTTTTTCCAGGCTCTGATTGTAATAATTAAGTGCCCCGTCGAAGTAATTACTGGCCAGGTTGCTGTTCCCGGCCGCCGATTCCCGCTGGTACAGGTTATCGTAAACGCCGCCCAGCGTGATATAGAGTGTCAGGTTTTCAGGTTCGCTATTGATGGCCATTTTCAATCTATCAATGAGTTCATCGAGTCGGTTGAGCTTCAGAAAGTGATTGATCTCGGCAAACAGCAGTGACGCCTCCCCGGGATATTTTTCCCGACCAGCCTTCAAGTACTGGTAAGCTTCTTCCAAGTTGCCTTCTCCGCCACTGCCATTGATAGAGTACAGGGCTTCATAGACAGCCGCATTGTCGTAACTTGCCTTGTAGAGCTCTTCAAAGAGCGGCCTGGCCGCTTCAGTCATGTTGTTGTTCAGGGCCGCCAGGGCCGTAAGGTATTTCTGGTCCATCAGGGCGAGGGCATCATCCAAAACGCTCTCCTGGCCTTCTTTCTTCAGGATTTCATGGGCGGCCAGACCCGAGGAGAAGTTGAGGTAAGCCGATCCATAGTCCTGCGCTTCGAAGGCGTAGATCCCAAAGTTGTACAGCAGCCCTTGTGCTTCGCGGAGACCTTTCATCGCATCCTGAAGAAAGTAACGAGGAGAATTTATTACCTGCGCATGTTTTTCTACAGCGGTTGCATACGCGTTAAATGCCTTGACCGCTACACCGTCTACCTGAGGAAGCTCTTCTAAAGAACCCAGGCCGGTCTGTTTCACAACAACGATCTGGCTAGCCAGCGTGTTCAATATTTCCCCTTTCAGGATGTAGTATTTCGGATCGGCAACATCTTCGCCACCAGGATCCGGCAAAATGGCGGCTACGGCTTCTTTAAGTCTTTCTTTAGAAGCATGAGGATCGAGATTGTATGCGGCCAGTGCTTTCGCAGCGGCCTTCGCGTCTGCCTGTTGCGCCTTTACCGATACGGCAACCAAAACAAGGGCAAGCATTCCTAAGATCATTTTATTCATAGCCGTTCATATTTAATTGATCAGGAAAGGGGAGTTTTGATCGTAAAAACCAAATTAGCGCATGGGAATAGAGATTCAGTAAGTTAAGAAATATTTCTGTTAGAACCTGTCAATATGCTGCCTATTGCCGAATGCTTGCCGGTCCTTTTCGTTTTTGGGAAGGATCCAGATGAGGATGGAAAACGTGCCTTTGAGAGGTCAATTAACTTTATGCATCAGATGCTTCCTACCAAAGATACCGGCGATCCCTTGACATAAAACAGGCCCTTATATTCCTTCTACGGTTCCTTTTTTTTAAACCATATAAGGCATATAAGAACATATAAGGTTTTTTTTATTGGCTCAACGAGGTTATTCCGTCCAAGTACTTTTATCCTGTCCGTTAAAATGAGACTGTATCACTAAAAGAAGTCTTCTTCTATGCCCTTATGTTCCTTCTATGGTTCCCTTTTTTTTAAACCATATAAGGCATAAAAGAACATATAAGGTTTTTTTAATTGGCTCAACGGGGTTATTCCGTCCAAGTACTTTTATCCTGTCCGTTAAAATGAGACTGTATCGCTAAAAGAAGTCCTCTTCTATGCCCCTATATTCCTTCTATGGTTCTACTTTTATCCGAAATTAGAAAGATGCAAATAGGCTCATTACCAGATATATACAAGAAAAAATTGACGGCCACTCATTGATATTTGTAAAAATTATTTTATTTTTAAACAGATCGGAAAATTCCACCAACATTTGTAAACCAAGCTAACGGTAGATGAAACGCACCCTAACACGAATAATAATAAGTGTCCTTGCTTTGGTAATCCTGCTTTTTCTCGCGTTTAAACTCTCTCCCTACCCGGCTGTTTGGCTGGTACGCTATGCTTTTGAAAAGGAGGCGGTCCGGGTAGATGAAGCCTTAGAAAAATTTGTACCGGAAAACATATTGGCCATCCGCGATGTTCAGTATGCGCCTACCGATCCAAATTCCCTATTGGATATCTATTATCCCAAAGATGCCATGGGTTCTAAAAATAAACTGCCGGTAATCGTCTGGACGCATGGAGGAGGATTGGTTTCCGGAACGAAAGACCATATCAGCAATTACTCCAAATTGCTGGCTTCCCGGGGTTTTGTAGCCGTATCCATCGATTATACCATTGCGCCTGAGGCCAAATACCCCAGGCCAATCCAGCAGCTTAACGAGGCACTGTCCTTTATTTCGGCAAATGCAGACCAATTTGCCATTGATTCCACACAGATTATTTTAGCTGGCGATTCAGGTGGTTCCATGATAAGTGCAGCAACGGCAAATCTCATTACCAGCCCTTCCTATGCCAGCATCACGAAAGTGAAGCCGGGTTTGCAGCCTGATCAGCTGAAAGGCCTGCTACTTTACTGCGGCATTTATGAAGTGGACAACCTGAATTCGGAGGGAGCCTTTGGCAGTTTCCTGAAAACGGTTACCTGGGCTTATTTCGGCGAAAAGGACATTGACAATAACGACTACGCCAAATCGGCCTCCGTACTCAATTACCTCACGGACTCTTTTCCACCTTGCTTTATTTCGGCCGGGAATAAGGATCCCCTATTGGCTCAATCGAAAGGCTTTGCAGAAAAACTTTTAAGCCTGGGGGTTCAGGTAGATACTTTGTTTTTTCCAAATGATTACGAGCCAGGTCTGGGCCATGAATATCAGTTTACTTTCGATGAGGATGGAAAGCGTGCTTTTGAAAGGTCAATCACCTTTATACATCAGTTGCTTTCTACAAAGGATCCCGGCCAGCCCTCACCATAAAGCAGGCACTACTATTCCTTAAATGGTTTCCTGTTTTTGAACCATATAAGGCATTTAAGAACATATAATGTTTTTTTGAATTGCCTCAAGACTGTTTTTCTGTCAAAGTGCTTTTATCCTGTGAGTTAAAAAGGGACCCTATCACTAAAAGAAGCCTTCTTCTATGCCCTTATATTCCTTCTATGGTTCCTTATTTTTGAACCATATAAGGCATTTAAGAACATATAAGGATTTTTGAATTGGCTTTAATCGGTTATTCTGTCAGGTAAAATTAGTTCGTATCACTAACAACACTCCTCTTACCATGCCCTTATATTTATTCTATGATTGCCCTTTTGTTATTCTTCAGGGAGCTTCCTGAACAGTTCATTAACGTAGGTTCTCTGGCCCTCCTTGAAAATATTAACGGTGTTAAAATTGATTAGTAATCCTTCAGGCGAACTTAATAGTTTCATGTAGGAGATAATCTGGGCTTCATGAATTGGCAAAATTTTTTCAACAGCTTTTAGTTCTAGAACCAGGATCTTTTCAACAAAAAAATCGCAGCGCAAATCAGTTTCCAATTCAACTCCTTTATAGCATACCGGTACAACCATTTCATATTGAAAGGATAAACCCCGGATAAGGAATTCTTTGGCCATGCATCTTTGATAAACACTCTCCAAAAGCCCTGGACCCAAAGCTTTATGTACCTCAATGGCCGCACCATTAACCTGATAAACTAAATCTTTTAAGAACTGCTTTGTAATTTCCATAATTTGCCATCCATTAAGCAGTATTAAAATTAAGTTTTTCTCAAAAAACAACAAATTTTCAGAAATTGAAATTTTCTTTAACCAAGGGTATCCCATTAACCAAATAAACTCCATCTAGAGATAAACTTTCCTTTTCCATGGATTCCTGTTTTGGAACCATAGAAGGTTTTATGAATTGGCTCTAAACGGTTATTCTGTCAAAATGCTTTTATCCGATCAGTTAAAAAGGGACCCTATCATTAACGAAAGTCTTCTTCTATGCCCTTATATTCCTTATATGGTTCCTTATCTTTGAACCATATAAGGCATTTAAGAACATATAAGGATTTTTGAATTGCCTCAAAGCGATTATTCAGTCAAAGTACTATTATCCTGTTAGTTAATGAGTGACCTTATCACTAAAAGAAGCCTTCTTCTATGCCCTTATATTCCTTCTATGGTTCCCTTTTTTTAAAACCATATAAGGCATATAAGAACATATAAGGATTTTTGAATTGCCTCAAAGCGATTATTCTGTCAAAATGCTTTTATCCGATCAGTTAAAAAGGGACCCTATCATTAACGAAAGTCTTCTTCTATGCCCTTATATTCCTTATATGGTTCTATTTTTTACCATATAAGGGATAGAAGTACCAACAAGTTTTTTGAATTGTCTCTAAACGGTTTTTCCGAGAGCCAATAATTTTGAATACCTGTTGGCTACTGATTGAGATTTTCTGTAATTTCAGTGCTGCTTATCTGGTAGTAAATTCACTAAATAACCTAAAAATCATGAGGTTTTGTTTATTAATTCTCCTGACAGCTCTTTTCACAGCAGTCCAGGCCCAGGAAAAAATCCAGGATTTTTCCCTTCCTTCTGCTTTGGGAAACCATGCACCGTTTAAACTGAGCGAAGCCAGGGGCAAATTTGTGGCCCTACATTTTTTATTGAAGACGGAGTGCCCTTTTTGTATTCGCCATACCCACGAATACCTGGAAAATTCATCTGAAATGGATCAGGTCATCCATGTTTTTATTAAACCGGATACGGAGGAAGAGATCCGGGAATGGGCAGAAAACCTGGAACAGACAGACTTTCCTATATACCGTGATGCAGAAGCAAACCTGGCAAAACGGCTGGATATCCCGGGAGGTTATCCCTTCCACGGTCAGTTGGTTCATTACCCCGCATTGATCCTAATCAATCCTGAAGGAAGAGAAGTGTACCGGTATATTGGAAAAAACAACAGAGACCGCCTTCCCTTTAAAGAATTTAAAGCCATGATGGATAATATGTCGGAATAGGCAGGGCAACAAATAAACTTTTTATTTGAAATCATTTATTGTAAATTAAGCCAATGCCAAACTACTTTGCGATTTTTAGAGTTTGATATTATTTACCGGGACTTAAAACCAACCCTGCATGACTTTGCCAATAATAATTGCTTTATGTATACTGATGTTGTCAGCGTATTTTTTCGACATCACCTCGGCCAAAACAAAGATTCCTCCGGTAATTCTGCTGTTTGCTTTGGGTTGGGCGGTGAATCAGCTGGCAGAAATCTTCTGGTTGGGCATTCCGGACCTGAGTACTGTTTTGCCCTTTTTGGGTACCATAGGTTTGGTGCTTATTGTACTCGAAGGATCTCTGGAACTGGATTTTGATGAATCCAAGTTTTCTTTTGTGGGCCGGACCATACTGGTTGCTATAATTCCCGTGCTGATTTTCAGTTTTGGGTTGGCATTCATCATCAGACAGTTTGCGGATGTTTCATTAAAAATCGCACTGCTAAATGCCATACCCTTTGCCGTCATCAGCAGTGCCATCGCCATACCTTCGGTTAATAACCTGAGCGCTAAAAACAAGGAATTCGTAACTTACGAAAGCAGCCTATCGGATATTTTTGGCGTAATCTTTTTTAATTTTTTATTGGAGAATGAAAAAATCGGCCTGGCTTCGGTGGGTTATTTTTTCGGAGAAATCATATTGATCCTGATCATCACTTTTGTTGCCAGCATCATTCTGGCTTTTTTAATCAGCAGGATCAAACATCCCGTCAAATTTGCTCCGATTATACTGGTCATAGTATTGATTTTCGCAGTCTCCGAATTGTACCATCTTCCGGCACTGATCTTTATTTTGCTTTTTGGTTTGTTTATTGGCAACCTCAATCAACTCAAACAGCAGTTATTTGTAAAAAAGCTCCATACCAAAAGTTTCAAAAAGGAAATCAGGAAGTTTAAGGAGTTGACCATGGAACTTACATTTTTGATCCGGACCCTGTTTTTTCTGGTATTTGGCTTTCTGATCAATACCAGCGAACTTTTCAATTCAGAGACAGTAATTTGGTCACTGACCATAACAGGTGGTATACTCCTGTTAAGGTTTTTGATTTTGCGTATTTTCAAGATCAAAATTCTCCCCTTATTGTTCATTGCTCCCAGGGGATTAGTTACCATATTGTTGTATCTCAGCATCCCTGCTTCGCTTGCCATTGACATTGTGAATGATTCCCTGATCATTCAGGTAATCATCTTTACCTCTGTCGCCTTGATGCTGGGCATGTTGACCGCAAAGCCTAAAGAACAGGAAGCTTCCAGCGAAGCGACCTAAATCATTTTCTCCCGCCTTGCCGGAAAAATTATGAGCTACTTACTTTTGAGGAAGCAGTATCCGTCAATTAAAGATACAGCTTGCAGGCTGGCCTACCGGGACATGCCCCTGGCCATTATGGGGATGATCATTTCCACCTTACCCCTGCGGATGCCATAAATGCGGTCATACAAATTGATTGCGGGGTCACAATGGGGAACGATCACCTCCAGTCTATCTCCTACCTGGTAGGACTTATTGGCTGTTGTGTAGGTAATGGTGCCATATTCATCCGAACCTGCATTGTAGGTAAAATCCGGTTCGCCGATAACGATTCCGCTGGGTTTGTTGATGGTAAAAGCCTTGGCCCCCGAATCGGTGATCAGGCGGTTGGGATGGTTGGTGTTGATGATTGTGGTCATGACAGTTAGTGAGGGGTCAAAATCATCGTAAAGAGCGGCATTGCCCTTGCTTCCTATGGCCATATACTGGGCATCCATAAACAAATAACTGCCTACCTGTACGTCTGTAAAGCCAGGAATATCTGCCATCATATCGTAGGTACCGGTACCGGCACCGCTGAAAATTTCCACATTAAGGCCTGACTTAACCAGGCTCTCGTAGGTTTCTACTACAGGTTCAAAAGTCTGTACTGTACGTGCTTTCCTTGCCTCATGGCCTTTGACGTGCTGTGCTCCCCCGTCATAAGCCAAAATACCCATAAAACGAAGATTCGGAGCGCGGTCTACCAGCTGAGCCAATTCAACAGCGGGTATTCCGGTAGGTACTCCTGATCTCCGGATCACATCCAGGTCCACCACGACCTCCGCAATGATACCTGCTGCATTTGCCGCATCCTGAAGGTCCCTGGCATTTACCGGATTGTCCACCGCCTGAATAAACCCGGCGTGTTTTTTTCTCAGGTCCATGGCCTTCCTGATTTTTTCAGGAGTCACGTTAACACCCGTCATGAGCACCTTGGAAATGCCATTTTCCAGCATGATTTCCGATTCCGACAATTTTGCTGCACAAACCCCCACGGCGCCCGCTTCCATTTGCATTTTGGCAAGGAAAGGACTTTTGTGGGTCTTGATATGGGGGCGCACACCTATACCCGTATCCTGGAGATTTTGATGGACCTTTTTGAGATTGTATTCCATGACCTCCAACTCCAGACAAAGAGATGGGGTTTCCAGTTCCCATTTAGAAAGCCCGATTTCGTCTGATGTGAAAAGGGGAGCTGGTGCAGCGGTACTTTTTCCGGGAAGAAAAAAGGCACTGCCTGCCATGCCAGTATACTGAAGGAATTTTCTGCGGTTAAATTGATTTGTCATGGATAGTGGTTTTGGTGATTTTTAAAAATAATGATTTTACCTGAATGGGCCATCATGATTTTACCAGTGACCGATAAAAATGGTGAAAGAATGGCAGTTATACCTTTCATTTGGAAGAAAATTTCCTTCCCGGGGTAGCCCTAAAGTTTTCTCTTCATTGAAAATAGCCTATATTGAGGTATCTTAAAATAATTTCATGCAACAATTAACCATTGTAAAATATGGAGCCGCCAGGGAGGCCTATGAACTCCAGGAGGTTTCACAGCCTGAACCTGAACCACATCAGGTGTTGGTTAAGGTGGAGGGTTTTGGCCTGAACTATGCCGATGTTATGGCGAGAAATGGCTTGTATAAGGAAGCTCCAAAAATCCCTTTTGTTCCAGGCTACGAAATCGTGGGTTTGGTGACCGGGAAAGGTGCCGGAGTACCGGATAAATTCCTGGGAAAACGGGTGGTTGCATTTACCCGGTTTGGGGGATATGCTGATTTTGGCCTGGCCGATCACAGGGCCATTGCCATATTGCCTGAGGATATTCCGGGTGGGGAAGCCTGTGCACTCGCTACCCAATATTGTACGGCATATTACATGACTGACTATCAGAGCCGTCTTCATGCCGGGGAAATTGCCCTGATCCATGCCTGTGCCGGAGGAGTAGGTACAGCACTAACCCAATTGTGCAAGCGTAGAGGAGTTAAGGTGGTAGGCCTTTGCAGCTCTCCCCGGAAGATGGAATATCTGGAAAAGATGGGGGTGGATTTCCGGGTCAATTATAAGGATGTAAATTACTCAGAGGTCATTGAGAAAGAATTTGGCAAACGAAAGATGGACCTTATTTTTAATACCGTGGCTGGGAAAAGTTTTAAGGATGACCTGAAGCTGCTTTCCCATGGCGGGCGCATGTTTTGTTTTGGAGGTGCGGCCAGAAGCGGACAAAAGGCCCATGTCTTCAACGATCTCGCATTTTTATTGAAAACCGGCTTTATCAGTCCTCTATTTATGATGATGAAATCTCAGGGCATTATCGGGGTTAACATGCTACGGATTGCCGATCACCGCATCGATATCATTGGCCATTGTTTACATGCCCTGGTGGATTTATGGGAAAAAAAAGAAATCCATCCACAGGTAGGAGCAACATTTAAAGCCAAAGATTTAGCAGCGGCACATGAATTGCTTGAATCAGGGAATAGTACCGGAAAAGTATACGTGAATTGGTGATGCGGAAGAATAAAAATGCCTTTATTGACTGTTTTCCCCTCCTGACTGTTTTAAATTTAGTATAAAATTAACCGAACCAGATGATACTCTTGTTTTTTTATTTGTTTTTGGCCATAGGGGTATCTTTTGTTTGTTCCGCCCTTGAAGCGTCTTTACTCAGCATCACTCCTTCCTACATAGAATCCCTGAAGCAAAAAGGGAAAAGCTATGGAAAAGAACTGGCAAAGCTGAAAGAGAATGTAGACAGGCCGCTTGCAGCCATATTGAGCTACAATACCATTGCCCATACGGTAGGTGCGGCAGGAGTAGGGGCCCAGGCGACCAAAATTTTTGGTGAGGCCTACTTTGGAATCATTTCAGCAATATTGACACTGGCCATTCTGGTGCTTTCAGAAATTTTCCCAAAGTCACTCGGCGCTACTTACTGGAAACAAATGGCACCTTTTATGGGAAAGGTACTTAATTTCATGATTTTGTCCATATATCCTTTGGTGAAAGTATCGGAATGGATGACCCGTTTGTTCAAAGACCAGGGGGCAAACCAAACCAGCAGGGAAGAAGTGGCTGCCTTGACCAACATGGCCACACGGGAAGGGGTATTGGAAGAAAATGAGTCCAAAATTATCTACAACCTGATCCGATTCCAGTCTATATTGGTGTACCATGTAATGACTCCCCGAACTGTTACGGTAGCTTTGGAGGAAAACATGAGTTTAAAGGAATTCCTGTTACATCCGGGGATCAAGAAATTTTCCAGGATTCCCATTTATGAACATGCTATTGACCAGGTGACGGGATATATTTTAAAATATGATGTACTTGAAAAGTTGGCACAGGATCAGTTCGGATATGTGCTCAAGGACTTGAAAAGAAATATTCTGGTAGTGGAGGTAAACGATCCAATTCCGGAGGTTTTGGAAAAGTTGATGCAAGCCAGGGAGCACCTGGCCATGGTAACCGATGAGTATGGGGGACTGGCAGGTATAGTGACCATGGAGGATATCCTGGAAACACTGTTGGGATTGGAAATTCAAGACGAAACGGATGGGGTTACAGACATGCAGGAGCTGGCCAGAAAGCAATGGAAGGAGCGGGCACTTAAAATGGGCTTGTTTCCTCCGGGAGAAAATATAGATTAAAAATATTTTTGATGATGGTCTATCCTTCTACTATTACAGATATATATGCACATCCCGGAATAAGCGATGCGGATCTGGAAAGTATTTTTCGGGCTCATGTGAAGGTTTTTTTCTATAAAGGGGATTTGATATTAACCGAGGGACAGTTTTCCAATGCCTATTATTGCCTGGAAAAGGGCCTGGTCCGGGCCTTTGCCAGAAATATCGACGGTAAAGACATCACTACCGGTTTTTTCAGTAAAAATGAAATTGTCATTGAAGTGGCTTCCCTGTTTTTAAGGCAGCCTACCAGGGAAAATATTCAGGCACTAAGTGATTGTGAATGTTGGATGATTGGCTATGAGGCTTTTCAGGAGCTTTTTGAAAAAATTGAAGGCTTCACGGAATGGGGAAGAACCTGGATGTCCAGGGCACTTTTGGCCAATAAGCAACGGTCTTTAAGCATGATCACTGATTCTGCCACCAACAGGTACCTGAGTTTGAGAAGAGAACAACCGGAGGTACTTCAGGTGGCTCCATTGAAACACATTGCCTCTTATTTGGGGGTGACTGATTCTTCTCTGAGCAGAATCAGGAAGGAAGTTGCCCAAATGGGCCGTTGATTTCTTGCCTTATGACAAGTAGTTTTTTTAAGGGAATGCTTATTTTGTGAAAGATTAGTCCCAAATGCAACCCCAATTGATTGTTATATGGCAAGAAAAGTAAACGTAGGAACCTGGTTTGAAATCTATGTCGGAGATATGGATAGGGCCAAGAAATTTTATGGTACGGTATTGAATGAGGAAATGATAGACATGGAGGTACCGGATGGTTCGGAAGGAGGCATGAAAATGGTCTCATTCCCCTGGGTAGAAGGGGCGCCCAATGCCAGCGGTGCCCTGGTCAAATCCGACAGCATGCAGCCTGGTGCCGGAGGCACATTGGTTTATTTTACTTGTGAAGACTGTAAAGAGGAAGAAAGTAGGGTGGAAAAGGCTGGTGGAAAAATCGTTCAGTCCAAATTTCCCATTGGAGAGCACGGGCATTGTTCCATATGCATGGATACGGAAGGGAATGTTTTTGGTCTTCACTCCATGAAATAGGCAATACCTCATGAAAAAATACCAAACAGAAATCAAATGGGGAATAATTTTTGGGCTAATGAGCCTGATTTGGATGGTGTTGGAGCGGGTGGCAGGACTCCACGACCAGCACATTGAACAGCATGCCATCTATACCAATTTTGTGGCTATACCTGCAATTGCTATTTACGTTTTGGGCCTATTGGAAAAGAGAACCAGGGACTATGGCGGAAGCATGACCTACGGTCAGGGTTTCAAGGCTGGCCTTATCATCACACTAGTGGTCACCCTATTGACACCTTTGACAATATGGCTTACCCTGGCGTTAATAACCCCTGATTTTCTTGAAAATGCCAGTTCCTATGCGGTGGAATCCGGAATAATGGAACAGCAAGCCGCCGAAGCCTATTTTTCCCAGGGGAACTACATGATTCAAAGCATTGTGGGGGCACCGATAATGGGCATCTTGACAACTGCGGTCGTGGCTTTGTTTACCCGAAAGAAATAAATATCACAGCGGCGGGCAAAAATCAACTTCCGGGATAGAATTGTTGTCTTTTTTGGGTACCTTCCACCAGGTAAATCCCTTTGATAGCATGAAAAAATTATTGTTTTGGTGGTCAGAGCTTAAATCTACTTTTTGGTTTATTCCTGTCTTTATTATTATTAGCGGGATAACTTTGGCCATAGGGTTGGTGTATTGGGACAGCAATTCGGAATTTGAACCCAGTGGGGCCATTAAATACTTTTTTCCGGGTAGTCCGGATTCCGCTAAAGACATTTTAACCATTATATCTGGCGCCATGATCGGCGTGGCAGGAACCGTTTTTTCTATTACCCTGGTGGCCCTTACCCTGGCCAGTAATCAATTTGGTCCGAGGCTTGTCAAAAATTTCATGTATGACAGGATTAATCAAACAGTTTTGGGAACCTATGTTTCCCTGTTTATTTATTGTCTGATCGTTCTCAATACAGTGAAGGATACTGGGGAGATGCAGTTTATCCCCTTGTTTTCAGTGGCATTTGCCTTGCTGATGGCCATTGCCAATATCGTATTGTTGATCGTGTTTATCCACCATGTAGCGATCAGCATACAGGCGGATCATATTATTGGAAACATCTCCATAAATCTATCCCGCCACCTGGCCCAACTTTTTCCCCAGGATATGGGAGATAGGGGGGACCAGCAGATTCATGATATTGAAAAGGTGAAAGAGAGTCATTCCTCATCCCAAAAACTCACCTGCGATTTTGATGGCTACCTGCAGTACATCGATAGCGAGGCTTTGATGAAAGATGTCAGTGAACTTGATGTATTTTTGGACCTGTACCACCGGCCGGGAAGCTATCTGGTTAAAGATCTTGAACTGGGCGAGGTGTATGCACATAGAAACCTGAAAAATGATGAACTCTACCGTTTGCGGCAGCACTTTTTGGGGGGAAAAACAAGGACTCCCCAACAGGATGCCGAGCATGCCATTCATCAAATGGTGGAGATCGCCGCCAGAGCCCTTTCTCCTGGGATAAATGATCCCTACACAGCGATTTCTTGTATCGATAACCTGTGTAGCAGTCTGGCCTATCTCACAAGTATTCGCTTTCCATCTCCCTACCGGGTAGATGCGTCCGGTACTTTGCGGATTAAGGCTGACGTGCTCACCTTTGCAGGAATGATGGATGCGGCATTTAATGCCATTCGCCAGTATGCCAGGGACAGTCCTCCCGTGATCATCAGATTAATGGAAGCCATGATTACGCTCAGTAAATTTGCCAAGACAGAAGAACAAAAAGGGGCTATAAAAAAGCATGCAGAAATGACCTGGAACCTGGCCAAACAGCAGTTTGAAGAAAAAAGGGATTTGGAAGATTTGGAAAAGCGGTATAAAAAAATACCCTAGGGAGAAATTGTAACCTCACCGAAATTTTTCGTAATATTGCATTTTTATCAGCAAAAGGTCTGTTCGAAATGGAGTAGTTTAACAGTTTCATTTACAAGGTGCTTACAAATTATATTTCCTTCCCTGCTCTTAATAGAGCTCTGATTTTTATTTTGCTTTTGTCAGCTTTATTTATTTCTGGTGTTCAGGCGCAGCAATATACCATAGGTGTTCATTCGGGCATGTTTACTCCCATCGATTATGGCAGCAGGTACCCAAATGCCCAATTGGGTTATTCCATGGGCCTGAGTTTTGATTACCGGTTTCAAGGCAAGCTATCTTTGGGCGCCCATTATCAGTTTGGAAAATTTTCCTACTCCCCGGAGTTACAACAAGGCTTTCTGGAGAGATCGGCGGTACCCGTGCACCTGATTTACTGGACTTTGCAAAGAAATTTTTCCCTGGGAAATGATTGGAAGCTGGCAGCGGGTACTGGTCCAGGATTTTTTCTGGCAAGCTACCCTGATGAAAGGGATAGTCAGACAGGTCTGCCGCTGTTTACCCGGGACTTTAGCATGCCCTTATTGCTGAATTTATACAAACCTTTGGGCACCATTGCGACCATAGGATTGAAAACCGGTTTGTTTTTTACACCTTTCTATGCCATTGGGGGCTTCCATTTGGGGCCTGAAATTCGATTTCTTTTTTAATGATGAACGTCAAAAGAACAATTTTATCAATGTTGCTGATTCTCTCGGCAAATGCAATAGCAGCGCAGTGCCTTGATATCCGGCTAGGTCTTGGGTCCTTTAGTCTGAACCGGGATTACGGTTATGAAAGACCAGCTGTCGGTTGGTATGTTTCGCTGGGCCTTACCTATGATTATACACCGGAATGGACCATGGGCACGGTATTTAACCGCTCCTACAATGTGTATTTTAGGGAATCCATGGCTGAAACGCCATTACTTATCGGAAATTTGCCAACAAGAGCCGAGGTCAACTCCGATCACTTTTCTTTTATCTTTAGCCGAAATATTATATTACCCTTTGGCTTGAAGGGACAAATTGGTTTGGGCATGGGTCTGGCAATAGATGAAAACCGATTTTACCATCCGATCTTGTTTGACGAGGAGCAGGCTGCTTATCGGGGAGTTAATCTGGTCGAACAATACGAGGTAGGAATAATTTTTCCCGGACAATTTGCCGTTCGAAAGGCCTTGGGGATTCGCTGGCACCTGGGCCTGCAGGCAGGCGTTTTTTTGGATCAGCAATTCCGGATGCGTGGAAGCTATTGGGGACCGGAGCTGGGTTACCGGTTTTAATGATCAAGCCTGTCAGGTTTTGTTGGTATTCGGCCGATTACCTTTATCCTTTGATAATAGGATGATTCCCCCATTTTTGGGAAAGCGAGCTTCCCGCTGCCAATTGTGGCGTTAATCCAGGTACCCCCAATTTTGTTTGGCAGGGAAATGCCTGGTTTAACCGCTGTTTTACCCACTTCCTCTATGCCCTTATATTCCTTCTATGGTTTTCTTTTTAACCCCTGAAAATTACCTGAACCATTTGTAGTAAGCAGGGTTTAATCAATGGCTTTCGTTGAGAGGACTTGCCTTAAGTCCTGAAAGGAAGAAATAGCTTTAGTGCCAGAAATCCCAAATGAAGGGTTTGGCAGTGAAAATATAACCTGTTTTTATTTTCCAATTAACCCAATATACTTAACAAAATAATTTAAATTTAAGAACAATAATAAAGTATTTATCAAACAACAGTATTCGATCAAACCATGGAAAATTTAAATGCAATAGGCCTGGACATACAGCGCTCAGAAGAGTTGGCCGAGAAATTAAATGTTTTGCTGGCCAATTATTCTATCTTTTACCAAAATACCAGAGGATATCACTGGAACATCAAAGGGGATAAATTTTTTGAGCTTCATCTCAAATTTGAAGAGTTGTACACAGACTTGCAGGTGAAGATTGATGACATAGCTGAAAGGATCCTGACCCTGGGCCATGCTCCTCAGCACAGGTACTCCAAATACCAGGCTTCGTCTGCCATTCAGGAAAGTCAGGAAGTGAACGATGGCATGAAGGCCGTGGAAAATATCCTGGCCTCACTAAAAAGCATTCTTACCCTGCAGCGGGAACTGCTGGACTTGTCTGGTGAAATCGGCGATGAAGGCACCAATGCCCTGATGAGCGACTATATCCGGGAGCAGGAAAAACTGGTTTGGATGTATTCCGCCTTTTTAAAGAAATAAATCAGGCAAACAAATCATTGACCACATTTCCGGCCACATCTGTGAGCCGGAATCTTCTTCCCTGATGCTTGAATATCAATTGCTCATGGTCCACCCCAAACAGATGCAGGAGACTGGCGTGAAAATCATGTACATGCACGGGATCCTGAGTTACATTGTAGCCAAACTCATCCGTAGCACCATAAGTGAAACCTGGCTTGACGCCGGCACCCGCCATCCACATGGTAAAACAGCGGGGATGGTGATCCCTGCCGTAATTATCGGCGGTGAGGGTACCCTGACTGTACACGGTCCTGCCAAATTCCCCGCCCCAGACTACCAGGGTGTCTTCCAGAAGGCCCCTTTGTTTTAAATCCTTGATCAGAGCGGCTGTTCCCTGATCGGTTTTGGCACATTGGTTTCGGATTCCTCCCGGAAGGTTACCATGCTGGTCCCAGCCCTGGTGGTAGAGTTGTACAAACTTCACATCCTTTTCGATCAGTTTTCTGGCCAGCAGGCAATTGGCTGCGTAAGTTCCGGGATCCCGGCTATCTTCCCCATATAGATCGAAAACCCAATCCGGTTCGTCTGACATATCGCTTACCTCGGGGACGGAGGTTTGCATGCGAAAAGCCATTTCATATTGAGAGATCCGTGCATTGATTTCCGGATCCCCATAGGTATCGTATTGCAAGCCATTGAGTTCCTTCAGGTAATCCAACATTTCCTTTCTGTCCTGTCCTTCATAATTTTCAGGATTACTCAGGTACAAAACCGGATCCTTCCCCGAGCGAAACTGTACCCCCTGATGCTGGGAGGGCAGGAAACCATTGCCCCAAAGGCGGGCATACAAAGGTTGATCTCTAACGGCATTTTTGGAGACCAGTACCACAAAACCCGGTAGGTTTTGGTTTTCGGATCCCAAACCGTAAGACATCCAGGCACCCATGGAAGGCCTTCCCGGCAATTGGTGGCCTGTTTGCATAAAGGTGATGGCGGGATCGTGGTTAATCTGTTCGGTGATCATGGATTTGATAAAACACAAATCATCCACCACTTCTGCTGTATACGGCATAAGGTCGCTTACCCAGGTTCTGCTCTGCCCATATTGTTTGAAATTGAAAGCCGATTGGGCCACGGGGAAAATACTTTGGTTGGCACTCATGCCCGTCAGGCGCTGACCACCCCGGATGGATTCCGGTAGGTCTTTGCCATGCATGTCAGTTAGTTGGGGTTTATAATCATACAGATCAAGTTGAGAGGGGCCCCCACTTTGAAACAGATAGATAATGCGTTTGGCTTTGGGCGGATGATGGGGAAGTCCGGGTAATCCTCCCCCGGGCCCGAGGCTTTTTGCCATCAGGCCATCCTGTGTAAAAATAGAGCCCAGCGCCAATGCGCCCATACCCATGGCAGTTCTGGAAAGAAAATCCCTTCTGTCCATCTTCTTTTCCAGTTCATGGAGTTCAGGGAGGCCCTGAAAGCGGTGTTTTTTATGGTGATGGCACATGTTATCTTTTGGTTATGGTGGCATCGGAATTCAGAATGGCACTGGCTACTACCGTATTGGCAGCCCAATCCAGGCGATCCGGTTTTTCCTGCACGGGATAGGAACCGGTATTAAGCCAGCCTTCCATCTTTTCCGGTGAGCTTTTGAATTTATTGATTTCATTGGTCCTCAGGGCCAATAATACCTCTATTTCCCGGGGCTGGGCAGTTCTTCCGGTAAGTTTTCGAAATGCCTCCTGTATGCCTTGCCGGGTTTCCTGATGCCGGGAAATGCCGGCACCCAGCACCTTGGCAATTTCTACGTAAATGGGGTCATTCATCAAAACCAAAGCCTGAAGCGGGGTATTGGTCTCCTGCCTTTTGATCGTGGTTTCAGAACGCTCCGGACTGTCAAAAATATGTAGGGTAGGGTGGGGTACAGATCTTTTCCACAGGGTATACAGACTGCGCCGGAAAAGATTTTCCCCTGTATCTTCTGTGTATTGGCCGCCATTGACCGACCAAAGGCCGTCGGGTTGGTAGGGTTTCACACTGGGGCCGCCGATGGTTTTTCCCAGCATGCCACTTGCGAGCAAGGCATTGTCACGAATCATTTCTCCGGGCATTCTTCCGGAAGGCCCCCTGGCCAGCAAAATGTTTTCAGGGTCTTTTTCCAGAAGTTCCGGGCTCGTCACGGACGATTGTTTGTAGGTCTCGGAAAGGACGATCATTTTCTGAAGCTTTTTCACATCCCAGCCGGATTCCCGGAAGGTTACTGCCAGCCAATCCAGTAATTCAGGATGGCTGGGCATTTCTCCCTGATTGCCAAAGTCAGCGGCCGTAGCCACCAGCCCCCTGCCGAAAAATTGCTGCCAAAGCCGGTTGACTGCCACCCGGGCGGTGAGGGGATGACGCTCATCCAGGAGCCATTTGGCCAGTCCCAGCCGGTTTTTTTCATAGGCATCTGCCATGGGTAATATGGCTTCAGGGGTCCCGGCCTGCACTTCCTCTCCATGGGCATGGTATTCCCCTCTTTCCAATACAAAGGTAGGTCTTTTGGGTTCCATGTCTTGCATGATCATGACCTCCTGTATAGGTTCTACCGTCTCGGAATGCTTCTTTCTTGCGGCCGCTAACTTTTTAAGCTGATTTTTGTAAGCCGGAGAAAGGTTGTGCCAGTAAAAACTTTCTATAGCATTTCTTTCCTTTGAACTCAAATCGTCCGGAGATTTTTCCAGCATGGCTGCCAGCAGATCTGGTTGTAGCCACTGCATGATCTCCACTGCCGACAATTCCTTATCAAACACCTTTAACTCGTCTACTGAGGCCCCTTTCAGCCCCTTACCTCTCCAAACGGCGCCAATTTGAATTCCCGGTTGGTTATTGCGGTCAAATAAAATGTCTTTGTATAGCTTGTCTTTGACCGTTTTGCTGGCCATTAGTTTTCCGTTCAGGTAGGTTTTTATTCCCGATGCTTGGGAGGAGCCATCATAGGTCATCAAAAGGTGTATCCATTCATCTCTCGGAATACCTTCCAGTGTAAGGTTGCTAATGACATTGTAAGGAGCCGTGTGGGCAAGAATCATTTCCAACTTGTTATCTTTCAAGTATAAATGATAACCGCGTCGATTGTACAATACCGCTCCGTCTCCGGTATGAAAAATGGCCCCATTATCCAGATTTTCGGGAACAGTGAGCCAAATTCCCACGCTAAAGGGTTGGTCCTTGGAAAAACTTCCTACGCCCCCCATTTTCAGCCAGGAGTCACCGTTAAGAGAAGCCGCTTTTCCCCGATACCCGTCCACCAATGGCGGTTGTTTGCTTTCCTCTCCTATACTTTCCATACTACCGGCGATGGAAGGATTTACCTTGTCCTGCAAGGGAACCTTATCAAAATCAAAGTGCGCGATCAAGGAAGAAGCAGGACGGTAAAAGCGCGTTTTTTTATACCCTTCACTGCTGATCCAGCTGTCAAAATCAGCTTTTTCAGCTATTTTAATAGCGCTGAGAGCTTTTTCTGTTTCAGCTATTTCCTTTTTCAGCATTTCCAGCAGCGCATCTTTTTCACTATCTGTCCAGAGCATGGTGGGCACAGGCATGGCATTGTCCCAGGAGATCTGACCGGCTTCGTCCACCTGATTGAAAAAGCTGCTCATTTGAAAATATTCTTTTTGACTTACAGGATCGTATTTATGGTCATGACACCGGGCACATTCCAAACTCAATGCCATGAATGCTTTTCCTACCGTATTGGTCCTGTCTGCGACATATTCAACTCTAAATTCTTCTTGTACGATACCTCCTTCCATGTTTTGTGGATGGATTCGGTTAAATGCCGTGGCCAGCATTTGTTTTTTTGTTGGGTTGGGCAGAAGATCCCCTGCGAGCTGCTCGGTGATAAACTGATCATAGCCCATATTTTGGTTGTATGCTTCAATGACCCAATCCCTCCAGGGAGACATGTCTCTAAAGCGGTCTACCGTATAGCCATGGGTGTCGGCAAAACGAGCCACATCCATCCAATGCATGGCCATTTGTTCACCATAATGTGGAGAAGCGAGCAAACGGTCTACCTGTTTTTCGTATGCCTTTTCTGAATCATCGGCCAAAAAGGCATCCAGTTCTTCCAGGCTTGGGGGCAAACCGGTCAGGTCCAAACTTAGTCTTCGGAGTAACAATTCTTTATCCGCTTGTTCATTGGGTTTTAAACCATTGTGATGCAGTTTTTGAGCAACAAACAAATCAATTGGCTTTCCGGACCAATTTTCAATTTTTGGATCGGGCAATTCAGGCTTGATTGGCGGGATAAATGCCCAGTGCTTTTTATACTCCGCACCGGATGCAATCCATTTGACAATGATGGCCTTTTCCCGGTTGGTAAGGCTAAGGTGAGATTCCGGGCTGGGCATCAGGTAGTCGGGATCTTCAGAAAGGATGCGGTGGAAAACTTCGCTTTTTCCGGGTTTTCCAGGCTTGATGGGAATCAAGCCACTTTCTGAGGTAGGAGCATAGGCTGCTTCTGGCAGATCCAGCCGGACTCCGGCTTCTCTGGCTGCTTCATCCGGACCATGGCAGGAAAAACAATTGTCTGATAGAATGGGCTTCACATGAATGTTGAAATCCAGTTCCTCCGGCAATTCCTCCATGGCGATTTCTATTTCTTCCGGCAGGTCTGGCTTGCAGGAAGTGGCCAGGATGATACTTAATATGCATACATAACGTAGCAACATTATTTTACTTGGGATATGTTAGATGATAAAGTTAAAATTAGCCGAATTTTTACTCAATTCCCATATTTTCATAAAATAATAGGCCCTCTGATGGAAAGAAATCCCATAGATAGCCAGGTGTAAGGAAGGGAACTTGAAAATTGGCCCTGTTTTTGAATTGGGGCTATTTCAAGAAAACCAACGATTAATTACCATGAAAAAACTACCTTTTATTTTCACATTATTGATCATGGGAGGCCTGGCTTCCTGTGTGTCCAAAAAGAAATACACCTCCCTTCAGGGGGAATTGCACAGCACTCAGGTGGAGTTGGCCCAAACCAGCTCTGAAAAGGAGGCCCTTGAAGCCAAATTCGACCAAATCCAAAGCAGGGTGGCCGAGTACAACGCCAAAATTAATTCCTTGAGGGGGGATAATGAACAATTACTGGAAAAGAATGGCAGGATGATGTCTCAAAGCGGAGATATTTTGGTTTCTGACCAATTGAGAAAGCAATTGGAAAAGACCATTAGCAAGATAGATACGGAGAAATTGGCTCAGGCAAAGACCCTTGAGGACTCCGTTAACCTGGCGATTTCTCATAATCTTTTAACGGCTATCGGTGGAAAAGGAAACGAACAGGAGGAAGACATTGTCATTGATATTGACAAAACAGTGGTCATGATTTCGGTTTCGGACCGGCTATTGTTCAACACTGGAAGTTTCCGGGTAAATCAGGAAGCCAACCCATTGCTGGAGAGACTTTCCGAAGTAATCAATTCGGAACCCAGCCTGGAGGTAATGGTGGAGGGCCATACTGATCCCAGATCGATTTCAACAGCTACCGTTCAGGATAACTGGGATCTGAGTGTAAAGCGGGCAACATCTATTGTCAGAAAGCTGGTGGAGGACCATGCCGTAGCTCCAGAACAGCTTATTGCAGCCGGAAGGAGCAGTTTTTTCCCTGTAGTGGAAAATGACAGCCCGGAAAATATGGCCAAAAACCGCAGAACCCGGATCATATTGATTCCGGATCTGGATAAGTTTTTTGCTTTGATGTAATCATTTTAAGAAGCCCGGTCGACTCTCCGGGCTTTGCTTTTTACCATTATACTTTCCTGTTCCGGATATGATTCCTTGAGCCAGATGATGGTACCAAGTTTCGTTTCATTTTATTTCTTTATTGTAGATTACAGGCATTTGTCCTTTCCATTCTTCCCAGAGGCCCTTTTCTCCAATCAGTTTGGCCATCACATGCGCTACATTTATCCGACTGGTTTTACCCGGATTGAAAAGTGCGCTTCTGCTTGGAGAAGCATGCAAGGTATAATCGGAGACTTCTTCTCTGTCAATCAATGTGTCCGGTCGTACCACCACCCATTCAATAAATGGGTGCTTTTGGCCAATTTGAATTCTAAGAAAATCAGCGGCTGCTTCATTGTCGGTATGGGGCGGTAATAGAAGTCGGATAAGGGCGATCAGGCATTTTTCTCCGAAAGAAACAGGTTCGGATAAGTCCCTGTTTTGGTTGCCGGCCGTATTCATCAGCACCAATTTGACAGGGTTTTTGGATTTATTCTTTTCAACAGCCCGGCAGAGCAACTGAACGGATTGACTTACCAATTTTCGTGGAGCACCATAGATGCCTTTCCAGGTAAGATTGTGGCCAAGACAGGAAGCCAGGCCCTGACAATCTTCAATGTGATCAGCTAATTCGCCTTCACTGAGGTTGGATATTTCAGTCCTTAAGACGGAGACTTTGTCATTTATTAACCAGGAATCGGGTATTTTCGCATTGGGACGAACGATGACTTTGACGCTTTGTCCCAGAAGCAGCAGCTGGCTTACCAGGTGCTTTCCTGTAGCGCCACTGGCACCTAAGACTAGTGTGGTTTGTTTGCTCATAATTTAATGGAATAAATTTTCCCCCGCAAAAACAGAAATACAATAAAATTCGGGGCCATATCATTAATACCAATAGGCACCTATTTTGGTCGGTTTGCAATTCAAATTTCCTATAAAAATAATGAGATTAGCCAACCTTTCAAAAGAATATGTTGGAATCTATGAAAAAACCCATTCATTGCATCAAAGGATTTCTAGGGCTCAATTGAAAAGAAAGCTACCCATGTCTATGTTCGGCTCCACCATGGCCTTATGTCAATAACCGCCAATCCAGGAAGTCCATTATTTCAGCATTTCTTTTAACCGAATGTCGTTAGTTCTGGTTTTTAAGGGATTTATCTAATGTAGCAGCTATTCTTTTTACCTTGGTCTCGTCTGTCCTGGCCGCGTAAATCCATTCAATAAAGGCCTTCTGTTCGCCCTCTGTGAATCGTAAAAACCCTTGATAAGCCTTGGGTTCCATTTTCAAACAAGACACAAGTTCCTCAGGTATCTCCAGGGGGGATTCATCTTTGAACAGAATGATGGTAACAAAATCACCCGCTTTTTTTTGTATTTTTTTTCTTATGGATGCCTTTACCGGTAGAAACAGCCTTCCATTCCCCATGGCCTGCAACCGATAATTTTTAATCTCAAACCCATCGATACTACCCTTAACTTTCACCCAGCCAAAATGTGCGTGTTTATCCTGTGGTATTTCCGGAATTTCCGCGTAGGTCCATCCCCCTTTATTGGGGAATTGCTGTAAAAGGTATTGTTGGTTTACGAGGGGTTCCTCCATTTAAATTTTAAGAGCGGTCAAGGATCAATATGGTGAATTTACATATTTTTCTCTTAAATTAACATCAGTGGTTTCCCCAAAAGAATTTTGGGTTTTGAATGAATAGCCACAAAAGTTTTCCTTTTGACCGCCTTGATTGCAGGCCATTTAAGCCAAATATTCCTTTGATGATCAATTCCGGGATATCATTCAAACAGGTATTGCTTTTACCTGTTTCTAAGTCCGTACAGGCATAGGAATATTTAAAACAAGGTAATCCGCATTTATATCTTTTTGGTTTAACTTTTTCTTTGAAGGATCTGGTTTTTTGAAAATAGGGTTTGATTCTTCGTTAAAAAAAGAGGGGATCCTTGCCAATGCATTTTCAAAGGAATCCCTGATGTGCATGGAATAGATGTACCTTTTTTACCTTTTGTATAAAATATAGTCAGTTTTAATTGGCGCAATGCCACTTTGCCTGAAATCCGAGATGATCTGTCCTTTGTGGTGGCTGAAATGGTTGGCCACGTGGAATAAGATCTCCTGAATCGAATTGGTAAATTCCGTTCCTTTTGAATTGCCATATGCGATCATTTCATCCAGCGCTCTCTCCTCTAAAATCTGTAGGGTTTCCTGATAATTTTCCCGATCCAAACTTTTACAGGCCTCTAGTGGATGGATTTGGTGCACACCTAAGGTGTCTTTTTTGGTAATCCGGGCATTCCAAATTTGCTGGGCATTCAGGGTATGGCAAAAAAGTGGGATGGTTCGATCCGGTAATATTTTTTCGTGTGCAATCAGTTGGTCAATCAATTTTTGATTGAAGCGGTGGTGATAGGTAAAGATGTCGGAAAAGAAGGCTTTCATATTCTAAATCCTTTCCAATAAAATATATTTGAGTTCAACCTTTATGAAAACGACAGAAGTATATAAATTATTAACATATTGGCTTCAATATCGGGATTTTTCAGATCATTTAGAAAATAGTTTGATGGTTTAATTTGATTATTGCTAATCTATTAGGTAGCCCGGCAAACTCATAAAAATCAGCAGCAGATCCAAATTTTAGTGAATCCTCTTTAGTAAGGGGGATTTGGATTCGTTCGGATTTACGGTAAATTTATTACCGGAGCGCTATCTCAGCCCGTTGAAATGGCTCCAATTCAACCTCAGACAGGCATTTCAGCGAATCCCTCCGCCGCGGCGGAGGGATTTGAGTACGTCAGAATTTACGGACAGGGTTTTACCGCAGGTTTTGTCCAGTCCGTTATAACGATACCCATTCAGCACCAATACTCCTGGGTTTTCTGTATAAACACCAAAAGCCACTGTAATCAGTGGCTTTCTGTGCGTAAGCAATTAAAAGAACTTTATAAATTAAGCTACAATGGCCTCCAAAATCTTATTCAACGTAGCACTGGGCCGCATCAGTTTGGAAGTCTTGTTTCCATCGGGACGGTAATAACCACCGATATCCATGGGCTTGCCCTGCGCTCCGATCAACTCCTCATTGATGGCTTTTTCCTTCTCTACCATCTCTTTGGCTACCGGGCCAAATATTTTTTTCAAAGCTTCGTCTTCTTCCTGATTGGCCAGGGCTTCAGCCCAGTACATGGCCAGGTAAAAATGACTGCCCCTGTTGTCTATTTCATTGACTTTTCGGGAAGGGGATTTGCCATTTTCGAGGAATTTGGCTGTGGCCTGATCCAGGGTTTTACCAAGGACCTTTGCCCGCTTGTTATCAAATGTATCTCCCAGGTGGTCCAGAGAAACTGCCAATGCCAGAAACTCTCCCAGAGAATCCCACCTGAGATGGCCTTCTTCTACAAATTGCTGCACATGCTTTGGAGCAGATCCACCCGCACCTGTTTCAAACAAGCCTCCGCCATTCATCAAAGGAACGATGGAAAGCATCTTGGCACTGGTGCCCAACTCCAGAATAGGGAACAAATCGGTAAGGTAATCCCGAAGCACATTTCCCGTAACCGAAATGGTATCCTTTCCAGCCTTGATCCTTTCCAGAGAGAATCTGGTTGCTTCCACCGGAGACATGATCCGGATATCCAGCCCACTGGTATCATGGTCTTTCAGGTATTTTTCTACTTTTTGGATCAATTGGGCATCGTGGGCCCTGTCCTTATCCAACCAAAATACGGCAGGGGAACCGGTAGCTCTGGCTCTGTTAACGGCCAGTTTTACCCAATCCTGAACCGGCGCATCCTTCACCTGACACATCCTCCAGATATCGCCCTTTTCAACAGGATGTTCAAAAATCACTTTTCCGCCTGCATCGCTTACCTTGACCGTTCCATCCGAAGGGATTTCAAAGGTTTTGTCATGGGAGCCGTATTCCTCAGCCTTTTGTGCCATGAGACCTACATTGGGTACGGAACCCATGGTGGTAGGGTCAAAGGCACCATTCTTCTTGCAGAAATCTATGGTTTCCTGATATACGCCTGCATAAGAACGGTCCGGGATGATGGCTTTGGCATCCTGTAATTTATTGTTTTTATTCCACATCTGACCGCTGGAGCGGATCATGGCCGGCATGGAGGCATCGATGATGACATCACTGGGCACATGGAGATTGGTAATGCCTTTGTCAGAATTGACCATGGCCAGGTCCGGACTGTCTGCATAGCAAGCCTCAATATCGGCTTCAATGGCTTTCTTCTTATCAGCCGGCAACTCGTCCAGGGCAGTTACCACCGCTGCAAAACCATTGTTGGGATCTACGCCAAGATTCTTTAAGGTGGCCGCATGCTTTTCAAAAACAGGGGCAAAAAAGACGGTAACCGCA
The DNA here is from genome assembly GCF_011290685.1 of Cyclobacterium plantarum. GTDB lineage: Bacteria > Bacteroidota > Bacteroidia > Cytophagales > Cyclobacteriaceae > Cyclobacterium > Cyclobacterium plantarum. The sequence goes on along the minus strand of NZ_JAANYN010000011.1, from coordinate 95,676 downwards.
TGACCGAATATGATGGGATCAGAAACCTTCATCATGGTGGCCTTCATGTGCAGGGAAAACAATACGCCTTGCTTTTTGGCCTCTTCTTTTTGTTCCTGCAAAAATTTCCTCAGGGCCCGGCTGCTCAAAACAGCCGCATCCACGATTTCTCCGGCCTGAAGTTCCAGCTTCTCCTTCAGGACCTGCTTCTTGCCATCTTTGCTGGTCAATTCTATTTTAACCGATGTGGCTTCAGGGATGGTAACAGATTTTTCGCTACCGTAAAAATCACCTTCCCTCATACTGGCCACATGGGTTTTGGACCCGGAGTCCCATTTGCCCATGCTATGTGGATTGTTTCTGGCAAACTGCTTGACAGCCTGCGGGGCCCTGCGATCTGAATTACCCTCCCGCAAAACCGGATTCACGGCAGAACCTTTTACTTTGTCGTATTTGGCCTGAATGTTTTTCTCTTGTTCATTTTGGGGATCATCAGGATAGTCCGGAAGTGGATACCCCTGGGATTGCAGTTCCCTGATCGCTGCCTTCAATTGAGGCAGGGAAGCACTGATATTGGGCAATTTGACAATATTGGCTTCGGGTGTTTTGGCTATGTCTCCCAATTCGGCCAAAGCATCATTGATCCTTTGATCTGCTTTTAAAAATTCCGGAAAAGTAGCAATGATTCTACCGGAAAGGGAGATGTCCCTGGTCTCCACCACCACACCGGCCGAATCGGTAAAAGCTTTGATGATGGGCAACAAAGAATAGGTGGCCAGAGCCGGTGCCTCATCAGTCAATGTATAAAGTATTTTTGGGGTTTTGTCACTCATATGGTTATTTGTTTTCTGATTTTCGTTAAAAATGAATGTCGATTTAAAATCGGTGGCTAAAATACGAAAAAAAAATGTATTGGCAGCCCGGACTTTCAGAATAACCCAAATTCTCCCCTAGCCAACAAAATTGAAAGCTTATCGTATAAAAACCAGTAATAAATAACCCCTATGATCCTTTACCTGATTTTATTCTGGCTTTTTTTGACCGGTGGGGCAGCCGGATCGTCTGAAAACCAAGTGCTCTCCCCAAATGAAAAACAACTGTTTGAGCTGATCAATACCTACCGGCTGAGCCGGGGACAGGAAGCAGTTCCCCTTTCAACAGCCCTGACAAAAGTAGCACAGATCCACGCCAAAGACCTGATGGGCAATTACCAGCAAAGCAAGCGCTGCAACATGCATTCGTGGTCAAAGGAAGGTGCCTGGACGGATTGCTGCTATAAAGACAACCACAAAGACCCCAACTGCATGTGGGACAAGCCAAAGGAAATCGCTGGATACGACAGCCCCGGATACGAAATTGCCTACTGGCATTCCGCCGCTGCCCTACCGAAAGATGCCCTGGAAGTCTGGAAAAAAAGTCCGGGTCACCATGCGGTCCTGGCCAATTTGCCACCTTTTAACGCTGCCAACTGGAAAGCCATGGGAGTGGGTATTTATAAAGAATATGCGGTGGTCTGGTTTGGGGAGATGGAGGATATTCCATAAAGCCTAATAAAAAGTTGCACCACAGATAGCTCAGATTAACACAGATAAAAAAATGGTACTGGTAGAAGTATGCTGCTGGGTGAAGTATGCCACTTCACCCTGCTATCTTCGGGATTATAAACAATTTAGACCCGCCAAAAAGCCATTTGCAATGGCTGAATGTGCACGCTTTTAGAAATGATTTTTTAAACGGTCTGTCGTTAGGAGCCGGCATTGCAAATGCCTCGCTGGCGTAAATTAAACAATATTAGGGATGTAGATACAATCTACACCCAGTCTTGAAAAAAGAATTGAGACTGGGTGAAGTATGCCACTTCACCCTGCTATCTTCGCTGTCATAAAAAGAAAAAAGCCGACTAAAAGCCATTTGAAATGGCTAAAACTGACCGTTTTAGAGAACGAAATCATTATAGCTTTCCGATAAGATACGGCATTGCAAATGCCTCAGATTTCGTTTGTTAATGGATACCAGGTTGATTTTGTGTGCATTCACCATTCCCCGGAATCATTCAGGTTAAGCGAATACTTTGTGCTTCTGCCTCCTCCGGTGGAAAGAAAGACCCGTTTTTCGGCCAAATCCTGTAAATCTCTTGTTGCGGTGGCTTTTGATGTCCTGGTAAGCGCCGTATATTTCCGGGCACTCATGCCTCCTTCAAATCCCTTTGGTCCTTCTTCTAACATCCGACGTACTACTTTTAGCTGTCTTTCATTTAGGAAAGGGGTATACCGATCAAAAAACCGGGTTTTCTTTAGGGTGAAATCAATTAACCTTTCCGCCTGCTCCTGCGCTTGCATTGCCATAGACAGAAAGTAGGCAATCCAGGATGTCACTTCATTGGATCGCTGTGCTTTCTGTAATGCATCGTAATATTCTTTTTTGTTCGCCTCTATCGCCTGCGAAAGACTTAAAAGAACAGGTCGCTTGAGATATTGAGATAAGGCTTTTTCTGATAAGGCACGGCCAATGCGGCCATTTCCATCCTCAAAAGGATGAATGGTTTCGAAGTATAAATGAGCGACGGCAGCACGCACCACGGGCTTTTTTATTTCTTTTTTGCCCCCTGGTCCTGTTTCATTAAACCAATTGATAAAACCGGCCATTTCCTTGGGTACATTACTGGACGGTGGGGCCTCAAAGTGAATTTTTTCTTTTCCTAAAGCTCCGGATACGACCAGCATTGGCTCTTCATGAGATCTCCAATCACCAACGGTGATACCTTTACTGCCTTTCATAATCATACGATGCCAGGAGAAAAGTTTCTCTTCCGTTAAGGCTTCGTGATACGTATTGCGCACATCCACCATCAGTGCGGCTGCACCTTGTGCCCGCAAATCGTTCACCCGCTGCTGTCCCAAACCCAGCTGATTACGAATAGAAGAAATAACGTCCTGCCGGCTCAAATATTCGCCTTCAATCTCCGATGTTTTAATGGCCTCGGATACCATCAGATCAATAATGGCGTCATTTTGCGTTTCTTTAGGCAAACCCTTCAAAAGGCCACTGACATGACCTGCTTTTTCGGAAAACTTAAAGAGCAGTGGTTCTACTTCGCATAAACGATAGTGAAAACGGGGCCAGTCTTTTAGTTGCCAATTATACCGCATGAGCCGATTATTTTCGTTATTTGGCTCAAATATAATAAAAATATGAGCTGAATAAAAAGCTAATTCGGCTCAAAAATAGAAATAAATCGATGTACATCGGTGGTGAAAAAAGTTGCATCAAAGATAACACAGATTCGCACAGCGTAATTATTAGAGGTTAGGACAATTTCGGTGTCTAAAAAGATCTGTGAAAATCGGTGTGAATCCGTGGTGAAATAAAGCTGAAGGGTGAAGTATGCCACTTTACCCTGCTATCTTCGGGATTACAAACAATTTAGACCCGCCAAAAAGCCATTTGAAATGGCTAAATGTGTACGCTTTTAGAAATGATTTTTTAAACGGTCTGTCCAGGGGACCCGGCATTGCAAATCCCTCGCTGGCGTTAATAAAAGAATAAAAGGGATGTAGATGCAATCACCCACTCAAAAGCTAAGAAACACCAGAAAAAATCTGTGAAAATCGGTGTGAATCCGTGGTGAAAAAAAGGCACCCCTTTTTGTTTTCAAATTGAAAACAAATGAGTAACTTTTAGCGTTTAGTTAAATCAACAAGAGCTTTGAAAAACATCATTCCGCTCAAAAATATAGTTCAATTTTACGAAAAAAATCCAGATGCAAAATCAAGCTTACAAACATGGATTGCCATTACAAGGCACGCAATTTGGCGAAAGCCTTCAGATGTGGTAGCGGATTTTCCAGATGCTGATCCGGTTAAAAACAACAGAGTGGTATTTAACATAGCAAGAAATAAATACCGACTGATTGCTCAGATAAGCTATAAAAGGCAATGGGTTTTCATCAAATTTATTGGAACCCATTCAGCCTATGATAAAGTAGATGCAAACACTATCGAACACTATTAAAGGGTAAACAAATCGGTATCAAGAAACCGAGCCTGCCTGAGGCATTCAGGCATGAGGAAAAATCCCATAGTAGATTGATTATTAAATACCTGGAACGGCAGTCAGGTCTAACCGAAGAAAAAAAAATATAACATGAATTGGAATAAACCAATCACAACCGAACAAGAATATAAAATGTCACTTGCCAGGCTTGCTGAAATTTTTGAAGCAGATGCAGGGAGCGGGGAAGGAATGGAGGCTGAATTGCTGGTCACTTTAATCGATAAATATGAAAGGGAGCACTACCCTGTTTCCCTTCCTGAACCCATAGATGCCATCAAAGAAACAATGGAGAGAAAGAGGCTGATGGATAAAGATTTAATCCCATACATTGGGAGTAAGACAACAGTCAGCCTGGTACTTAACAGGAAAAGAGCCTTGACAATTGAGATGATAAGAAACCTTTCTTCCTTTCTGGGTTTGCCAGTGGAAGTCCTTATTCAGCCATATGAGTTGGCCGCAAAAAATACATCCGTTGTCGAAGGCAAGCCGGATTGCTCAGATTAATACACATAAAAAGTAGCCATAAAATCTTTTTCATATCCTTTGGATTTAATTTTGATTGAAACTACTATAGATACAAAAACTCCTTATTGGAAGCTATGGAAACAGGTAAATCTGCCATTGACAGTGAAGAAAGGCGTGATGCGTTCCAATATTTTTATGATTCAGCGGGTAAAATGATCCGGCAAAAGGAATTTGATCCATATTTTGGGTTCCAACAGATTACCACCACTGAATATTTCTACCATTAGGGACCTCTAAATAAATCGAAAATTATTTTTTCAGACAAAATAATGTGCATGATGAAAAAAGTCAGTTCCAAAACCCCTAAAAGAAAAGATTTTGACAACCTACACCATGCTTATTGAAAATGCAGGCCCCACATGACCCCGGGAAGGTAGAACTTCGATGTGATTTTTCGAAGTAGCAGCAGACCAGGATCGATTCCGGAAATGAAAGGGTAACCTCTACCCAACAGAATTTCTGCTGTGAAACAACAGAGCGGCCCACCCAAATTATATCATTGGAAGATCCCTTAAATGCCCTTATATTCCTTATATGGTTCCAAATTTCTTAACTATAAACTATATAGATCTCTAACTGAATTCCTTGACTTGTACGTTTTCGAGAACGATTTTCTTTACGGTTGGTCCATGGAACCCGGCATTGCAAATGCCTCGATGGCGTAAATAAAACGATAAAAGGGATGTAGATACAATCTACACCCAGTCCTGGAAAAAGAATAGAGACTGGGTGAAGTATACCACTTCACCCTGGTATCATCGCTGTCGCAAACAAAAAGGGGCCGCCCGAAAGCCATTTGCAATGGCTAAAATTGGTCGTTTTGTAGAACGAAATTCATTATAGCTTTCCGATAAGATCCGGCATTGCAAATGCCTCGCTGACGTTAAAAAAATGATAAAAGGGATGTAGTTACAAACTACACCCAGTCTAGTAGGAGGGAGCTAGTGGCTTGAGCCTGCGTTCAATGAACCAAAATTAATAGACCATGAAGGATTAATGCTGCAAAATACTTCTCCTGATTTGAATTTTTAGTACTTTAGGAGACGATAAAAAGTAGATCATGAAACACTTTAACCTTCAGGATTCAGCACATGACCGACGCAAATTTCTAAAAAAGGCAGGTTTGGGCATGGCAGGCCTGGCATCTTTTCAGGCAGCATCGCTGGCAAATTCCCGGCATTCAACAAACCAATCAAAAAATGTGGAATTGGCCATTGCCACCATCACCTGTGACGGTTTTGGGGATGAAAATTTTGAAAAAGCATTTCAGGTCATTCCTCAACTTCCCTTTAAAAATGTAGAGTTCAACTGCTGGTATGGCAGAAACCTTACCCCTTCGGGCATTGGCAGCATACAGCAACGCTGCGATGAACATGGCTTAACCCCCATCTGTGTGCAGGGCAGTTCCTTTGGGGCAGAAGGAAACATCGTAAAGGATGTTGCCCATAAACTGTGGCTGATGGAAGCGGCAAAAAAACTCGGTTGCCGCCGGGTCAAATGCACCGGAGCAGGACGTGGGAAAGCTGGCGGTCCGGAGGCGGTGGTGGAAATCGTGCGGGAACTTGCCCCCGCAGCGGAAGAAATGGATGTACTGCTCCTGCTGGAAAACCACGCCAATAACAACATCGAATTCATTGAGGATTATGAGAATATATTTGATGCCATCAATTCCACCCATGTAGGGATGTGTATGGACAATGCGCACTTCAATGGTTCCAACGTGGACCTGTTGGAGGTAGTGGATAAATTTCACGAAAAAATCCTGCACATCGACATCAAAGATACGGAGAAAATGGGCGTGCATAAAGTAGTGAATTTTGGAGAAGGAGTAACCGACAACGATGGGGTGATTCAGAAAATGTTGGACTATGGCTATGAGGGCTATTTGTTGGTAGAAATGGCCCCTCCCCTGAATGAAACTACCCTGGTAAAAGACCTCACGCGTGCTTACCAATTATTCGAAAAATACCAGAAATAGTGATTGCATTATTCCATCATCCGCCAACCTTAGTTGCGTTTTGATGAATAAAATCCTGTCAAAAAAATAAGAAAGCGTAAAACCTGTCAGGTTTAATCTTCTCAACGTTTATTATTGGCTGAAAACCAAAAAAACCTGACAGGTTTCCGAATTTCAAATACCAATCAAAGTACTTCCAAAAGAACAAAGTACTCCGTTATGTATTTAAAAAAACCAGACCTGTTCCTGTTTGCACATTTCATTTTATGGGTACCTGTTATTTTCTCCTGTGAAAACAGTGAGGTAAAAAATGGGCCCATGGTAGTGGACGGCGTCACCGTTTTGGACGAGCGGCTGGAATTGACCCTGATGAAGCAGGATCCTGAAATTGTCACGCCTATTGGCATTGCCGTGGATGAAAAAGACAGGGTATATGTCTTGGAATCCCATACCCATCTGCCACCAAAAGACTATCAGGGTCCGGACCATGATCTCATCAAAGTTTATGAGGACGGCAATGGAGACGGGAACTGGGACAGGGAGTCCGTCTTTGCGGAAGGATTATTTGAGGGTTTGAATATCGCTTTTTCTCCGGAAGGACATTTGTTTGCGGTTACCTCTAAAGAGGTGTGGAAATTTTATGACGAGGATGGAGACGGGATCAGCGAAAGAAGCGAAAAACTGATGGCATTTACCAAACCCGGACAGGTCTATGCCCATGCCGCCATCCTGAGCATTGCCTTCGACACGGAAGGGTATATGTATATCGGCAGGGGCAACACCGGGGCAGCCCACTGGATTTTTCAGGGCAGTGATGGCAAGGAAGTGTCGGGTTATGGAGATGGCGGCAATATTCTTCGTGCCAAAACGGATGGGACAGAACTGGAAATATTTTCTACGGGATACTGGAATCCCTTTGACCTGAAGTTTGATAACTACGGTCGCTTGCTGGTAGCCGACAATGATCCGGACAGCCGGGGTCCAAACAGACTGGTTCATGCGGTAAAAGGCTCCGACTTTGGCTACCAATCCTTGTTTGGGGGTAGCGGGATTCACCCCTACCTGGCCTGGAATGGTGAATTGCCGGGAACCCTACCCTATGCAGCCCCATTGGGAGAATCGCCTTCCGGACTCCTGAACGCCAACCTGGGCAGACTGCCTCAAGATTACCATGATCAGATGCTCTGTACCATTTGGGAGGAAAGCAGCATCGTCCGGATTGCCCTGGAAGAAAAGGGGTTGTCCCTGACCGGATCCACCGAGGTGATTTTACGGGGGGGCAAAAATTTCCGGCCGGTGGCATTTGCCGCTGACAGTAAAGGCAATATTTATTTTACCGATTGGGTGGAAAGAGTATATCCCAACCATGGGAAAGGGAAAATATGGAAGCTTTCGGCAAAAGAAAATACCGAACATTTGGCGCAAAGAAGCCTGTACGATCCACCTATAGCCAACGAAAAGGTGAAGCGGTTAAACCAATTGCTTTCAAAATCGACTAATTTTGACCAGCATTTCAAAAACCTCCAATCCAATGATCCTTTTGTAAGACATACTGCGGTGATGGGTTTAAGCAGGGAGGTGCACCGGAAAAAACTGGAGCAGGCCATGCAGGACGCATCAGCTGATGTAAGGTTGAGCGCACTTTTGGCACTCCGGCATTCCGATCATCCCAGGGAAGCCGCCCTGGCCCGGCAATTTTTAGAAGATCCTGATCCAGAAATAAGAAGAATGGCACTGATCTGGATCGGCAGTCATGGACTGGCATCCCAAAGGGAAAACCTGGAGCGGGCCCTTACTGCCGGAGATTTTACGACCCAATTGTTCGAAACCTATCTGGAAACGGTAAAACTCCTGGAACCACAATTCCAGAAGGCATACCAGAATAAACAGGAAGAAATCTCCAAGCGGATCCCTTTAGAATTACCAGATGAATTCATTGCGGGAATTGTCAGTGATCCCTCCAATCCTTCTCAAATGAGAGCCTTTGCCCTTCGGTATCTCGAAGATCCGGCCGATCAGAAAGAACTTCTGCTGGAATTTTTATCCCTGGAAAAAGAGGAGTACCTGCTAATGGAAGTTATCCAGACCCTGGCCAATGTACCTGATCCACAGGTGGCGGATGTCCTGCTTCAGATCAGTTTATCAACAAATAAACCCGTCAATCTACGGGCAGAATCCTTGTCGGCACTCTCCAGGCAGCCCCTGAAAGAATGGAGGGAAATTATTCCACTATTAGAAGTTTCCAGTGAAAACCTGGCCATAGCTGCGGCAAGGTATCTTCGGGCCAAAAGTGGAGAAGAAGCCGTAAAGCTAGCCATGGAGCGGGTTTTGAATGACGGAAGCACTTGTGACAGTGAAGGCTTGCGGCAGCAGTTGATGCTGGCCTTGTCACAGGACACCGGCCAACGACCCGATCCTCAGGAATTGGATGCGTGGAACTCCCTACTTGAAGGCCCGGCCGATCCCGACCGGGGAAGGAGGGTATTTTATTCCAACACTTCGCTTTGCTCCACCTGTCATGTAGTAGGTGCCCGCGGCGGGGACCTGGGACCCGACCTGAGCAATGTAGGCAAATCAAAGGATAGAAGGGGGCTGATCGGCTCCATCCTTTTGCCATCCGAAGAAATGAGTCCGGAATGGCAGGGCTGGTTCATTGAAATGAAAGATGGTACCCGATATGATGGCCGGCAGATAGATGTGGGCTATGAAGACATCAAGTTGTATACCCAGGCAGAGGGGTTTGTCCAGGTAAAAAAAGCGGATGCTTTGGAATATGGCATGTCAGCAACATCCCTGATGCCCGAAGGCCTGGAAAAGCGGCTAAGCAATCAGGACCTGAAAGATCTGCTGGCCTTTCTGGAAAGTCAGTAGCTCTCTTTTTCGTTGGGAAAATCCTTTGCTTTTACATCTTTGATGTAATTGCTGACGGCCTGGTGCATGGTGCTGCGTATGTCTGCATATTGCCGGAGAAACCTGGGCTGAAACTCCTGGGTGATGCCCAGCATATCGTGCAATACCAGCACCTGCCCGTCCACGTCGGGGCCGGCACCAATTCCGATTACTGGAATAGAAACCTGCTCTGCCACTTTTTTGGCCAGTTTGGCAGGTATTTTTTCCAGCACCAGCGCAAAACAGCCACAGTCTTCCAGAATTTTGGCATCTTCCAGCAATTTGTTGGCCTCATCCTTTTCCTTGGCCCTGACGGTATAGGTGCCAAATTTATAAATGGATTGGGGAGTAAGACCCAAATGGCCCATTACCGGGACACCCGCACTTAAAATCCGGACCACCGATTCTTTGATCTCCGCTCCCCCCTCCACCTTTACGGCATGGGCTCCTGACTCCTTCATGATGCGGATCGCAGAGCGCAAGGCTTCAGAGCTATTGCCCTGATAGGATCCAAAGGGAATGTCTACCACTACCAATGCCCTTTCCACTGCGCGCACCACTGAGGTGGCATGGTAAATCATCTGATCTAGGGTAATGGGAAGCGTCGTTTCATGGCCGGCCATTACATTGGAGGCCGAGTCGCCCACCAAAATCATATCTATGCCGGCACTGTCCACAATTCCGGCCATCGAAAAATCATAGGCGGTAAGCATGGAGATCTTTTCATTCCGCTTTTTCATCTCCTGCAGGATATGCGTGGTAATCCGTTTCAAGTGGGTAGATTGGTGTACAGACATATCAGTGCAGGTGAACGGTGGAGGCTTCAGGTTGTAAATCTACAGTAATGTGTTCGCTAAGGGTAGTGGCCAGTTCGAATCCGGTATAGTCAGGGGAAACGGGAAACAACTTGTGACTTCTGTTCACCAGTACGGCCACTTCTATTTGTTTGACATTGTCTTCCAAAAAAGGCACCATGGCATAAGCCAGGGTTTTACCCGTATTGAGTACATCGTCGACCAGGATGATGCATTTTCCGCCAAAGGGTCCTTTATCCGATAGCCTAACCTCTCCTAACTTTGGATTGGATTTATCCAGGCTTACGGCGATCAGATCCACCTTTATGGGAGCTATTTCACTCAGCTTTTCAGCGATCAATCCGGCCAGGACATGACCCATGCCCGTCAATCCGGCAAATATCAATGCTGTTTCTCCCACATTGCGTTCATAAATTTCATAGGCTATCCGCACGATTTTCTGTTGGATTTGCTTGTGGTTCAGCACCAGGGTTTTTGTTTCACTCATGGGACAATTAGGATTTTAACCCGAAGAAGTATCCGGATGAAATAAAAAAGAAAATTACTTCAAAAGAAACTGATTTCAAAGGATTGCCGATTTTTTACGGCTTCCGGTGTCCTGACGTCTCGCCGGATTCCACGTCAACTAGCGGTGGTCATCTTCTTCATACAAAATCTTCAGGTAGCTTTCATAGCGATAGGGATGAATGTATCCCTCCTCCAGTACTTCCAATACCTTGCATCCCGGTTCATTGACATGCTGGCAATTATTGTATTTGCATTGGCCCAGGTATTTTCTCAATTCCACAAAGTAGTGAGAGAGCTCTTCATCACCAATATCCAATATGCCAAATTCCTTGATGCCGGGCGTGTCCACGATGTACCCCTCCTTGCCAAAGGAAAACATTTCGGCAAAGGTAGTGGTATGTGTCCCTTTAGATGTAGATTTTGATACCGGTTGGGTGCTTTGCCGGGCAGTTGGCACCAGCCGGTTGAGCAGGGTAGATTTGCCCACTCCGGAATGTCCGGTCATCAGCGTGGTCTTGCCGTCCAGCTGTGCACCCAGTGACAAAACCAGTTCCTCATCATATAGGGCTGAAACCAGGATTACCGGATAGCCCAAAGGCTCGTAGATTTCTTTTATCAGCGCTGCATACTCCTTGTCCTTTTCCTTGATGATCTCATCAGACTTATTGATGATGATGCTGGCTGGAATCCGGAAACTTTCCGTGCTTACCAAAAACCGGTCAATAAAACCAAGTGAGGTCCTGGGGTTTCTCACGGTCACTACCAGGTAAGCCTGATCCACATTGGAAGCCAGTATATGCGAGAAGTGCTGCTTCCGGGTAGATTTCCTGATGATGTAGTTTTCCCTGGGAAGGATTTCACTGATGACTGCTGTTTCCTGGTCTTTCTCCTTTTGCAGGAGCACATAATCTCCCACCGCAATGGGATTGGTGAGTTTGAGCTCATCCTGCTTGAATTTGCCCCTCAGCCGGGCTTTTAACAGGCCTTCCGGGGTTTGCACTTCGTACCAGGATCCTGTTGTTTTGATTACCCTTCCTTCCATGTTGTTTCTTTGATGGTCTCGATGGTTTTTTCTGCACTGCCCAGGTTGGCCAATAGTAGCTTTCTGGCAGCCTGGCAGGCCTTTTGATAGGGTTCAGGCTGCATCAGTTGGTTCATGGTTTCAGCCAACATTGCATTATTTTTTACTGGAAAGCCACAGCCATATGTTTCGCTGATGCCTGCCTCCGGAAACCTGGATACTTGTTTCAGCTCTCCAAACATGACCGGTATGCCAAAAGCCAGCGGCTCCAGAATATTGTGAAGGCCTTTACCAAAAGCTCCTCCCACATATGCCCATCGGCCAAATTGGTAGAGGGAGGAAAGCATACCAATATTATCGATGATCAGTACCTGCCAATCACTTTTATATGCCGAATACCTGATGCAGCGTTTTTGGATGGCTTGTTGCCAACGCTGAATCATAGGCCCCTGAATGTCATGCGGGGCAAGGATAAATTGAATATCGGCCGACTGGTTGATCCAGGGAATCAGCAGGTCCATGTCTTCCTGCCATACACTCCCCAGCACCATAACAGGAGCGTTGATTCCCTCCCGGATATCCGGAAAAGACTTGGGCTGAGTGCTGATCCGGGCCACGTTATCAAACCTTGGGTCTCCCGTGACACTTACCCGGGTACAATTGATTTTTTCCAAAAGATCTTTGGACAGGCTGTTCTGGGTAAAAATATGGTCGAATTGGCAAAGCAGGTTTCGGAAAAAACCACCATACCATTTAAAATAGACCTGTTCCGCTCTGAAAGCTGCCGCCACCAGAAAGAGCGGAATAGCCTGCTTTTTCAATTCTCTTATATGATTCGCCCAAAGGTCATATTTGATAAAAACAGCCATATCCGGTGAAAGGATTTTCACAAATCTTTTGGCATGGGAAGGGGTGTCGGTGGGAATATAGGTAATGTGATCCACCCACAACTGTTTTTTTCTGATCGCCTGTTCATAGCCTGAAGGGCTGAAAAAGGAAACGGCTACTGCCCAAAAGGGATATTTCTCCTTGAAGGCAGCAATTACCGGTTTCGCCTGTTCGTATTCCCCAAGGGAGGCCACATGAAACCAGACCAGTGGACTCGGATGTTTTTTTCTAAATGCCTCCAGTTTTTCAAACAAGCCTTCTCTTCCCGATACCCCCTGTTTCAACCTGGGTGACCAATGGCTGCCCAGCTTCATCAGCCCATCCATCAGCAACATCCCCAGTTGATATAAAATCTTCATGGGGCAAAATTACATCAAAAATATTTCTTTGAGCAACCCAGTCTCCAGTTCATGTCCTCCGGGATAATATTTGATTTGTAACTGAGCTATGCCAGGAACGGTAAGTTGTTTCATTTGCACCTGAAAATTTTCGGTTTTCAGAAATGGATCTTCTTCTCCCAATGCTGCGATTACCCGGCAATTGGCTAAGGTCTTTTGAAGTAAATTTGGATCCAGGTCATGGGCAGGAGCGCCTCCCCAGAAAACGACCTTGTCCAAATCCAGTCCTGCCTGACAGATCCAACGGCTCATGGTGGCAGCTCCTTGAGAAAAGCCCAAAACATGTATGGATTGGAGTAGGGGAAGTTGTTGCCGCAGGTTTTTCATCAGGGCATTCAGGTAGTTGTTGGCATTCGCCATATCGTTCTCCCGCTCATGTTTGGTCATCCAGTTGGCACCCACTCTTCCGGAAAAACCCTTCAGATAAAAGCGGTTGAGACCTTCAGGAGCCGCAATCAGGGTCGTGGGGTGAAATAGTGCTGAAAATTTCCTGAGAAAAAAATTCCCCAATTGCCCGTATCCATGAAAAACCAGCCAAAGGGAGTTCTCTTCTCCAGATGGCTGATGGCTCAGGTGGTACAAGTGCTGCTGTTGGTAGGTAATATTTTGCCGGACCATTACTGATTCAGGTCTTCAAATTTAAAGGGCAGCAAGGCATCTATTCCATCGGCCTGAAGTACCGTTCCATCCGGCCGGTACATCAGTATTTCGATGGGCTTTTTGAATTTCATTTCGTATTCACTGATGCTTTGCCTGCAAAGTCCGCAAGGGGTGACGGTGGCTAATCCACTATTATCCGCTTTTTTTGCCACAATGGCCAGGATTTCCGGTTTCTGATCGGGGTGGTTGGCATGGGTATAACCCAGCAAAAGTCGCTCTGCACATATCCCCACCGGAAAACAGATGTTTTCCTGATTGTTGGCCCAAAAGGTTTGCCCATTTTCCAAAACTACTGCTGCACCAACCCGAAAATTAGAATAGGGAGCATAAGCCAGGTCAACTGCTTTGGTGGCCAGTTGGATCAAATCCTTACGCTTAGCATCCAGATCATTCCAGGGGATAACCTGTAAAGTGTTGGTATGTGTAATTTTTTGGTATTCTTTCACGTGTTTATAATTTGTTTTTAATAAGCCACATGCCCGCCCGGCTGACGCCAGTCGGACGGGGAATCTTTGACGATTTCATGCAATATCCTTAAATTATCCAATTAACATTTTGTGTTAATTCAATAGCTACAGTAAATATTCGGATTTTTACTTTCTGATACCGAAGCTTTCTATAAATAACAGAAAAAAATTTGAATCAAATTGGACTAAATTATTTTTTTTATGTTTAACTTAATTTTTTAATTTCATGAAAATCAAAACCAAATACCGGCACTATAGTTTTAATTCTTGGAATACGGGTTAAAAAAACACTTGAAAATCCGGTCCTTTAAGGTCTTTCAGACAAGTAAAGCATAAAACTCAAGAAACTTAATCAAGCATTGTTCATCTTATAAACCATATTCCTATGAATAGAAATTTTACACATTATTTATTGCTAATCTGTTTGCTTTTGCTGCAACTGCCTTTAATGGCCCAGCAAAGGAGCGTTAGCGGAAAAGTGACTTCCACGGAGGATGGAGGAATTCTTCCGGGGGTCAGCATAGTGATAGAGGGTACCACCACAGGGACGGTATCGGACATTGACGGCAATTATTCCATCGATGTTCCCGGCCCCAATGCGGTTTTGGTGTATTCATTTATAGGTTTTGCTTCCCAATCCCGTCAGGTAGGCAACAATCAAACCCTGAATGTTGCATTGAGCCCTGAGGCCGGGGATTTGGATGAATTCATTGTGACGGCCTTTGGTATATCCCAGGAAAAAAAATCCCTGGGATATGCGGCTCAAAGCATAGATTCGGAAGCGATCACCAAAATGAAGCAGCCCAATCTGGTCAATGCGCTGCAAGGCCAGGTGGCCGGTGTTCAGGTTACCAATTCGGGAGGTGCCCCGGGCCAATCTGCCCGAATCATCATCAGGGGCATTAACTCCCTGGACCCGGGTGCGGATAACCAGCCCCTCTTTGTGGTGGATGGTGTCCCAGTGGATAACTCCACCATTGAATCCTCAGGCACCCCCAGGGGCCTATCCAACCGGATGGCTGATGTCAACCCGAATGACATTGAATCCATGTCCGTACTGAAAGGAGCTGCGGCCACCGCCTTATACGGGGTGCGTGCCGCAAACGGTGCAGTCATCATTACCACCAAAAAGGGGAAAGAAGGTCAGATCAGGGTCAATTACAACGGATCGGTGGGCTTTGAAGAACTAAACCGCCTTCCTAAACTTCAGGATGAATACGGGCAGGGATTTAGTGGGGAATACCAACCTAACAGTTTCTGGCCCTCCTGGGGGGCACCCATCAGCGAGGTGCAGCAGACAGTACCTGATCACAGGTACCAGGACAACTGGAACAGGGCTTTCAACACGGGGGTGCAGATTGACAACAGTGTGAGTATTTCCGGAGGAAATGAAGTCGCTACTTTCTATGGCTCCTTTGGCAACCTTACACAGGAAGGGATCATACCCTTTTCCACCTGGGACAGGACCACGGCAAAGCTTTCCGGATCGGTAAAAGCAAGTGATAAATTTGATTTTTCCGGCTCTATTAATTTCTCCAATACAGGAGGAAACCGCGTGCCGCATGACCGTTTTATGGAACGCATGATGTACTGGTCCGAAACAACCGATGTCCGTGATTACATCAACGAGGATGGTACCATGCGTACCTATGGCAATACCAACCCCATTTACGATGCCCGCTTTGCTACCTACGAAGACGATGTGAACAGGGTTATCGGTAATATCAACCTCAACTACCACCCTACAGACTGGCTGTCATTCTCCTACCGGCTTGGAAATGATTTCTACAGCGATACCCGTACGGAAATCACTCCCGGACCAAAGGGAATAGACGGTGAAGTGGCATTGAGCTCCACCGGTCTTTTGGAAGAAACACGGATCAATAGCAGAGACCTTACTTCCAACTTCTTCATTACCCTGAAAAAGCAATTCAATTCCGATTGGAATACCAGCTTGAGGTTAGGAAATGATATATTTGAAAGGCGATTTGACGAAGTGACGGCCCGGGGAGAAAATTTTGTGATCCCTGAGTTTTATAACCTGAACAATACCACCCAGATTTTTGCCAGTCAACGTAAACGATTAAGAAGGCTGGTTGGCTTTTACGGTGACCTGATGGTGGATTATAAAAACTTCCTTTTTCTTAATATTACCGGAAGGAATGACATTTCCTCTACCTTACCCAAGGACAATAACTCCTTCTTTTACCCATCTGTAAACCTGGGCTATGTTTTCAGTGAAAACATGACATTGCCTTCCTGGGTCACTTTTGGTAAATTACGGGCATCCTGGGCACAGGTAGGTAAAGATACCGATCCACATATCCTGGGTGCGACTTATGCCTCCCCTGATATTTTCCCTCTAAATGGGCAAGTGGGATTTACCAGAAATTCGGTATTTGGAGATCCTAACCTGAGACCGGAACAAACTACCTCCCTGGAATTTGGCCTGCAGACAGCCTTCCTGAATAACCGGGCCAATTTTGATGTCACCTATTACAAATCAAATGCAAGAGACCAAATCATTCCGGTTCCGATTTCTGATGCCACAGGTTATTCTTCTTACATTACCAATGCGGGAGAGATAGAAAACAGCGGATTTGAGTTTATTCTGGGAGGTACTCCGGTTCAAAGCCAGGATTTTTCCTGGAACATCAGTGCCAATCTATCCATCAACGACAACGAAATCAAATCCATCAGAGAGGGAATTGATGAGATTGTGGTCGGCAGCCAGTTTGGTTATGTGGGTTCCACTGTAACTATGAAGTTGATAGAAGGAGAAGCTTATGGCAATATTTTCGGCAGCTCCTACCAAAGGTTTGGAGCTGATCCGGACAACCTGTTTCTGGACCGAAGTCTGCCTGTTATCATTGGTGCCAATGGTTTCCCTGTACGAACCGGAACCCAATTGGTGCTTGGAAATGCCGTTCCGAAATGGATAGGTGGTATCAGGAATGATTTTACCTACAAAGGTTTTGAGTTATCGTTTTTGGTAGATTTCCGAACAGGTGTAGAGCAATACAATCAGTTTAACAATTTCCTCTCCGCTTTTGGAAAGAATGAATTCACCGAGGCCAGGGAAGATTTCAGGGTATTTGAAGGCGTGCTGGCCGATGGTTCGCCAAATACGCAGGAAGTGTGGCTTGGGCAAGGTGAAGGCCCTGATGGAGTGGACTACGGAGCAGGCTATTGGAGAAACCATTACAGGACCACCAGTGAGAACTTTGTGTCAGATGCCAGCTTTATCAAGTTGAGAAACCTGACCCTGGCCTATAATTTAAGCCCGAATATTTTGGGTAATACACCATTCAGGTCTGCGAGGGTTTCGGTAGCAGCCAATAATATCATCCTGTATACACCCTGGGATGGATTTGATCCGGAATCGTTTTCTGCCGGTGCGGGAGGCAATGCGGTAGGCTTTACCGGTCTGGGCTTCCCGGGTGTACAGAGCGTATTCTTTAATTTGAATCTTGGACTTTAATTTTCAGCCATTATGAAATCGATATATAACCGAATATTTGGTCTTTTACTGCTACTGGGGGCATCTTCCTGTGAAGATTTCCTCGATGTGAACGAAAACCCAAATAATCCTCAGGATGCCCCTATCACGGGCCTGATGACCAATGCCACTTATGAAACCGCATTGAATGTACAACGTGTCGGAAGCATTACCTCTAACTATGTACAGTACCTGGCCTCACCCAATCCGGCCAGTGCGTCAGATGTCATGGAGCCACTCAACTATAGCGGGACCTGGTTTAACCTGTACAATGTCATGACCGATCTGACCGACTTAGTCAGCAAAGCTGAAGAGTCGGATGCAGGACATTACCTGGGCGCCGGCCAAATATTAATGGCCCTGAACCTGGGAATGACGGTGGATATTTTTGGAGATGTGCCTTATTCTGAGGGTTTTGACTTCAGTGCTGTTACGCCTGCTTATGATGATGATGAACAGCTTTATGCGGAAGTTCTAAGCCTCCTGGACCAGGGAATTCAGAACCTGTCTGGAACCACTGCTATTTCTATAGGCGATGATGATTTTATTTTTCAAGGGGATGTAGAAAGCTGGATAAAATTTGGGAATGTACTCAAAGCCAGGTTTATGCTGCATACTCCAAATGCCAATGCCAATGAATTGCTTTCCGCCATAGACAACGGTTTTGAAGGAAATGAAGACGATGCCTATGTGGAATTCTTTGAACAACGTTTTAATCCCTGGGCGCAGATTGCCATCAATAATGAAAGCCTGCTATTGGGCGGTTGGATCTCCACTCAATTTGTTGAGGCCTTGGATGGCACTTCCTACCCGGTAGTGGATCCCAGACTGCCACTGATGATCGGCACAACCGATGATGGGGAATTTATCGGTGTACCCAATGGCGCAGGCAGGGGCGATGCGCCGGAACAAGGAGCCCGTTCTACCTTGATACCCGGTCAGTATTACACCTCAGAGCTTTCCCCCCTTTTGATCGCTACTTTTGCAGAGCAAAAGTTTATTGAGGCGGAAGTGAGCCTGGGTAGCGATCCCAACCGGGCCTATGCGGCCTATTTGGCAGGTATTGAAGCCCATATGGACATGCTGGAAGTGCCTGAGTCAGAAAAGGAAGCTTATTTATCCGACCCAGGTGTAAGCATGGGTGCGGGCTCCCTGACCCTGGATGATATCATGAAAGAAAAATGGGTGGCCCTATTCCTGCATCCGGAAACCTGGAACGACGCCAGGCGGTTTGATTATGGCTACAAAGACATGACCTTACCCGCTAATCTCAATACGGACTTAAACAATCAGTTTATTCGCAGATTGCCTTATCCGGACAATGAAGTCAGCAGAAATGGCCAAAATGTACCGGAGGTGACCCTGCTGGACAGGATCTGGTGGGATCAGTAGTACAAATGAACTCCTCTTTTTTGCTGGGCGAAGTTTGCAACTTCGCCCTTTTATTTTCGATGGTGTGAACAAATAATGCTTACAAAAAGGCCATTTGTAATGGCAATACCGGTTCACCGATAAAAATGTAAATCAATTACATTTATTCCAGGAAAACCGGCATTACAAATGCCTGGTGTACGTATTACCTGGATAAAAGGGATGTAGAAAAATTCTACACCCAGTAGCATTATATTTATCTGTGTTAATCTGCGCTATCTGTAGTGCACCCCTAGATATTCTCGAAGCTGTAAACAGAAAATGCGCGCCAACAGGGTTAGGCATAGGCTGGGCGATGCTGGGCGAAGTTTGCAACTTCGCCACTGTTATTTTTGAGGATGTAAACAGAAAATGATTGTCAAAGGGCCATTTGTAATGGCCAAGCGGATCCCAAAAATAAAAACGATACTGACTTAATGGTCTTTCCCTATTGGCCATTTTTGTGGTACTGCTGGTTTTCCCACAGATTTTTTCTACTCTTTGCTAATTTATGCTACAGGATTGTCCTTTTTTCGTTGATTTATCTGTGCTAATCCGGGCTATCTGTGGTGCGCTTTTTTTCCTTGCGACCGGGTGTGATTAAACCTACATACGAAACCGCCTACTCCAAGGCATAAGCCACTACATAATCCCCCAGCGGAGTACCCAGCTTGCCATGCCCTCCGGCTGAGATCACCACATATTGTTTTCCAGCCAGCAGATAGGACATGGGCGTTGATTGGCCACCTGCAGGAAGTTGATTTTGCCAGAGCAGTTCACCCGTTTCCGTATCGAAAGCCCTGAAAAAACCATCCAATGAAGCGGCCACAAAGGTTAGCCCGCCAGCCGTGGTCAAGGCACCTCCGAAGTTTATAGACCCCCAATTCACTGATTCCGGATAAGTTTGAGGGTCGTACATATAGCCAAGCGGCACCTCCCATTTGAGTTCACCCGAATTCATGTCAATGGCCAGCAAGGTTCCCCAGGGCGGTTTTGTCTGCATTTGCAGTCCGCTTTCGTTTCTCGCAAACAGGTAATCCCTTTTCAGCACATATGGGGTTCCTTCCTGCAGTCCGGTTTCTGCCCGCAATAGGGCCTCATTCTTTCCTTCTTCTTCCTGAAGTTTTTCCCGGGGGATCAGGCGGACAACAGCTACCAGGCGATTGATGTTGGTGATCAACAGGTTTCGTTCAGGATCGTAGGAAACTCCTCCCCAATGCACTCCACCGGCATTGGACGGGGCCACCATGGTACCTTGCAGGCTGGGAGGGGTGAAAGGCCCCTCGTTGCGTAGGGAAGCCATACGCTTTTCTGCCATTTTCCTATCAGCTTCGGTCAAGCCCCAGGCATCCGATACACCAGTGTGCTGCGGGCCTACCGGCCGTGGTAAAACAGGAAAGGGCTGGGTAGGATAGGCTTGCTCTCCGGGCACCACACTTGGGGGAACTGGCCGTTCCTCTACCGGAAACAAGGATTTTCCGGTCTCCCGATGCAAGAGGAAAATATGTCCCATCTTGGTACCGACCGCCACTGCCGGAACCTCCACACCATCCCGCTCTACCGATATCAAAGCCGGTTGGGCAGCGTTGTCGTAATCCCAAAGATCGTGGTGAACAGTCTGGAAATGCCAAACCAACTCACCAGTACTGCCGCGGAGGGCTACGATTGAATTTGCGTATTCGTTCTTACCGATGCGTTCTCCCCCGTAATAATCCGGACTGGGACTTGTAGTGGGGATAAACACCAGATCCCTATCCGGATCAACCGAAAGAATGGACCAGGCATTGGCAGCCCCGGTCTGTGCCGCTTTTTTTCCTTTCCAGGTAGCCTTTGCCGGATCTCCCGTCCTACGGGGTATAGGGTCCCAGCTCCATTTCAGCTTTCCTGTCAAAACATCAAAGGCCCTTACTACTCCCCTTTCATAATCCAATCGTTGGTTATCCCCCATGGAAGAGCCGGTGATAAGTGTGTTCCCAATGATTGCAGGTGGAGAGGTGACACTGATGGGACCGATGCCCTTTCGCAGGTCAATGGAGCCATTTTTTCCGAAATCGGAAATGGGCTTGCCGGTAGCCGCCGATAAGGCAATCAATCGGCCATCGATGGTGGCCAGGTATATTCTCCGTTCCAAATCTTTCCTTGCTACATCCGATCCCGGCCAGGTGGATACACCCCGCGAAGTGATTTCTGAATAATCGTCTTTCAGGTTCACTTCGGGATCGAATGTCCACTTTTCGGCACCGGTCGCGGCATCCAGCGCAATGACCCTATTACTGGGGGTACTCAGGTACAAAACTCCCTCCACCATTAGGGGAGTGGCTTCAAAAGCGGCTTTTTCTGCCGCATCGTTATTCCGGTAGTATTCCAGTTCACCGGTACGGTAGGTCCAGGCCACCTTCAGCCGATTGACATTCTCGGGACTTATCCGGGACAGGGCTGCATGCCGCATGCCTCCCGGATCCCCTCCATAGGCTGGCCATTCCCTGTCATTCTCTTGCCCAAAAAGTGTCCATGGGGGTGTCAGGAAAACAAAGATAAATAGGCAGGCGATTATATTTATGTGGTTTGGCATTGCTTTCAACAACTTAATCAAGGAAAAATAGTCATTTTCCACGATTTAAAACAAGGTAAAAGGGTTATATTTTAACCAAAAAAGTAAGATTCCAGGATCATAAACCTGAAAGGGGATTCTTTAGGAGTAGGATAAACTACCTATTTTTTCTTGATTCAGATAATGAAGGTTATAGGAGTATTGTCCCGATTTTTGCCGGATTAAGTTTAGGGAAGAGTGTATAAGTCCAGCCATGGATGGATTTATATTCTTCCCCTATTTACAAGCATTGCAAATGTCTGGTATACCTACCTGATCGAATATTTAAAATGTGGGTTTTTGCTGGGCGAAGTTACAGGCTGGTCGAAGTTTGCAACTTCGCCCAATTATCTTTCAGGATACAAACAGATTAAACTTCCCATCAGGCCATTTGCAATGGCCAATCGATTCCCGTAAACAGAAGCGGAATGATTCTACGGTCATTTCAGATTAACCGGCATTGAAAATGCCTGGTGTAGATTTCACTTGGATAAAAAGGATGTAGAATAATTCTACACCCAGTTGCCATCCAAACCTGCAGCAACACCATAACTCAATAAAGCATTACTGGTCATGGAAATGCCGGATCCTACAGAAATGCAGTAAAGAAAATCGTAATATAAAACATACGGGTTTAGCCATTGCAAATGGCTTTTTACCTACGATTAACTGATTACAGCACCGAAGATAGGAGGCTGAAGTGGCATACTTCACCCAGTTTCAATTCTTTATTCTGTGTAAATCTGGGCTATTTTTGGTGTACTTTTTTTAGGTAATCCCTTTTTTATTCCCCAACCAAGGTTAAATTTAAACCATGAAGCAAATCTACTGGCTATTTCTCCTGCTGTTTTGTTCCTGTACGGTACAAAAAGTAAAAAAATCCGTCTATGACTCCGAAGTCTTTGAAAAGGGGCATATGGGCTTTATGCTCTACGACCCGGTAAAGGAAAAAACCCTGGTGAGCCTTAACGAAAAAAAGTACTTTATTCCGGCCTCCAATACCAAGATTTTCACTTTTTATACCAGCTACAAGGTGCTGGGAGATGAGCGGGTAAACGGACTGAACTATATCGAAAAAGGAGATTCTCTGCTGTTCTGGGGAACAGGAGACCCATCCCTGTTGCATCCGGACTTACAGGACAGTACCGTCATTCATTTTTTACAAAAACGGCCGGAAGACTTGTATATGGTGGATAATTTTGATCAGATTTCCCGGTATGGACGTGGTTGGACCTGGAACTGGTACCCCTATTATTTTGCAGCCGAGCGATCACCATTGCCTATTTATGGCAATGTGCTGCGTTACGCCAAAACAGCAGAAGACCCGCTGGCCAAAGCTTATCCCAACACGACATTTTTGCCCCTATCCCGGCAAACCGAAACGGTTCCGGAAAAATACGCCATTCAAAGAGACATAGAGAAAAACATCTATTTTTATGCCCTGAATCCGGAAACAACTGATTTATCCTTTGAAACGGACAAGCCCTTTATTACCTCTTCCCACCTGGCCAGAAACCTGCTGCAGGAAGCCGTGGGCCGCAAAATAAGCCTGATCGATGGAAGGACCGTTCCAGCCGCCAAACCCCATAAACTTCCGACGGCGAAGGCCGATTCCATATACGCCCAGATGATGAAGATCAGTGATAACTTCCTGGCCGAACAGTTGATGGTAATGGTTGCGGATGCCCTTTTTGATTCCGTTGATATGGCTGCCGCTATCGATTATGCCAAAGACAGCCTGCTACAGGACCTTCCAGACGAACCCCAATGGGTAGACGGTTCGGGATTGTCGCCACAAAATATGTTTACCCCCAGATCGGTGGTTCGCCTCCTGGATAAAATCTTGAAAGAGGTTCCCATGGAAAAAATTAAGGCCTACTTCCCCGCTGGTGGGGAATCGGGTACCATCCGGAATTGGTATCCTGCCGATCCTGGCGAGCCAGCCTATATTTATGCCAAAACCGGTACCCTGAGCATGAGTTCTGCGCTCAGTGGCTACCTGATCACAAAATCAGGCAAAACGCTAATCTTCAGTACTTTTTTTAACAATTATACCGGCAGCTCCAATGTACAAAAAGAGGAATTGCAAAAAGTGCTTTACTTCATCCATCAAAATTACTGAAACCTGAGCTTACCATGTTGAAACGAAAATTCTTCCCATCATTCGCTTTACTTATTTGTTTGCTGCTCCCCTTATCGCCAGGGTTTGCCCAGGACTTCAGTACCCTGGATGTCTCCAAATTCTCCTTTCCCTCCGGACTGACTGCCAACGCTACCCAATCCAGCATCGCCTGGGCCATGAATGAGCAGGGCAGGCGAAACGTATATTTTGCCGAGGCACCGGACTACCAGCCCGAGCGAATTACTGATTTTATGGAAGATGACGGTCAGGAAATCAGCAGTTTGCAGTTCAGTGAAGACGGGGAATACCTGGTATTCGTTAGGGGAGGTGACCATGGAGGGGGCAATGCCTCCCGGCCGGTAAATACGAATAATATGCCTCTGATGACCAATGTAGCCATATGGACAATAGAACTGGCCACAGGAAAGACAGAAATGCTTACTGAAGGGGATGATCCTGTCTGGGGAACAGGCCATCAACTGGCATTTAATAAAAATGGAGCTATCTGGTGGAAGGACCTGGATGCAGAAGAAGCACCACATGCCATCATCCAGAACAGGGGCAGCCTCGGGGAGTTGCGTTATTCTCCTGATGGCAAGCAACTGGCCTTTGTGGCCAACAGGGGAACTCATTCCCTGATTGGCATATATACTGATGCCCAAACCCCGGTGAAATGGCTTGCTCCCTCTTTTCAACGGGATCAGTCTCCACGTTGGTCGCCAGATGGAAAATCCATTGCTTTTGTGCGTACGCTTGGTGGATCCGGGGCAGCTTTGCCCTTATTGGAAAAGCACCATGCTCCCTGGGAAATTTGGACAGCAGATGTGGTCTCCGGAAAAGCAGCCATGCAGTGGAAAGCACCTGAAACCCTACGGGGATCCATACCCTCCACCCAGGGAGGATTTAACCTGCATTGGCCCGTTCAGGAGCAATTGGTGTACCTGTCTTATGAAGACGGCTGGCCCCACCTTTATTCCCGGGATCTTCGAAACAATACGTCTACCTTACTTACACCGGGTGATTTTATGGTGGAGCAACTCAGCTTGCACCCCGACGGCCAAAGCCTGGTCTTTGCCGCCAATGGAGGAGATCTACCGGATGATCTGGACAGAAGGCATCTGGCTACGGTTGATTTGACTACAGGAAAATTTGCCTGGAAAACCTCCGGAGAGGGAATTGAAGCCTATCCGGTCTTTACAGGAAGGGAAGATGAAATTGCCTACTTCTCGGCCACCCCCAAACGTCCGCTTCTTCCAGCCATTTTGAGGGAAGAGACGGTGAAATTGTTGGGAGAAGAACTGATTCCTGATGATTTTCCAGAGGCTGAGCTGATCAGCCCAAAGCATGTGCAATTCACAGCTGCGGACGGCACCACCGTCTATGGACAACTTTTTGAACCGCCAGCAAACAGATCAACCAAACCAGCCGTAGTCTTTGTGCATGGGGGACCACAGCGACAAATGTTGCTGGGCTGGAGCTACATGGATTATTATTCCAATACCTATGCCATCAACCAAAAATTGGTGGAAATGGGTTTTGTGGTGCTATCGGTAAATTATCGGTTGGGTATTGGCTATGGCTATGAGTTCCACCGCCCCTCCGGCACCTATTACCAGGGTGCTGCCGAGTACCAGGACATCAAAGCAGCCGGAGAGTACCTGTCCGGTCTGGATCTGGTAGACCCGGAGCGGATAGGCATCTACGGGGGTTCTTACGGGGGCTACCTTACTGCCATGGCTTTGGCAAGGGATTCCGGTTTATTCAAAGTGGGAGTAGACATCAGCGGCGTGCACGATATGGATCACAGGTATGAGCTGCCAGAGGGTATTGAAGTGGCACCGGACTACGCAGAGGCCAAACAGATCGCCTGGGAATCATCCCCAATTGCCGATTTGGATCAATGGACTTCCCCGGTTTTGTTTATCCATTCTGATGATGATCGTAATGTGGGGTTCTACCATAGTGCTGATTTAGCCCGCAGGTTTGATGAACTGGGAAAACCCTATGATTATCTGGTCATCCCCGGAGATACGCACCATTGGATGAAATTTTCGAATATGGTGCAGGTGAATGAGGCGACCGTAAACTTTCTCCACAAACACCTGCAACCTTAATCATTAGGACAGCTGCGGCTCATTTATGGGATGGTATCGGGTATCGGCCGCATTCAATATGGCTTCCAGCATCTGGGTGTAATCCATACCGCCAATGCTGCTCATTTTGGCCAGGTGACCATCCCAGCACCAGCCTGGATTGGGGTTTACTTCCAGCATTTTGGGTTCATCCAAACTGTTGAGCCGCCAATCGAAACGGCAATAGTCTTTGCAGTCCAGGCGTTGAAACAACTTCAAACTGTGGTTGATCAGCTCCTGTTCCAGGGACAGCGGCAGGGAGGCCCGTATGGACCTGAGGGTCTGCATATACGGAGAGTCTGTCAGCCATTTGGCTTCGTAGCCGCAAATTTTCGGTAAGCCCTCAGGTAATTCAGAATAATCCTCTTCAATGATGGGAAGTACCAGGTAGTTATCCGAATTGCCGATGATGCCCACAGATACTTCGGCACCTGTCAAAAATTCTTCCACCAGAATGGGTTTGTCGTACCCGAATTGTTCGCGGATCCGGAGAATGGCATCCGCCAAATCTTCAATGGTATTGGCCACGTTCTTTTGGGTAATCCCAAAACTGGAATCTCCAAAATTAGGCTTGGCGATAACTGGAAAAGGAATATTCAGCTCAAAGAGGTTGTCCTCTGCTGTGATGACAAAGGCATTGGCCACCGGCACACCTATTTCTGTGGCAATACCGCGGATCAGGGATTTATCATAACAATAGGCCAGCGTTTGTGGATTGGATCCGGTATAGGGTAAATTCATCATTTCCAATAATGCTGGAATATGCAATTCCTTTCTGGCATCATTGCCAAAGCCTTCATCGCAAAGGTTAAAGACCAAATCTGTTTTGTCCTTTAATTTTTGTAAATCATTGATCAGTGTGTGGTGGCCATTCAGAAAACTGAATTTAAAATTCTCCAGTTTACTAAGCCCGATTTTGAGTTTTTCTATGGTTTCAAAATCATCGCCGTCAAATTTTGCATCGGGTTTGATAATGTCATTTAAAGCCGGATCACCCATGATCACGACCACATTCTTTATTGCTTTTTTCTTTTTCTTGGGCGACCATTCCTTTACAGCAGTGGTGGTAAGGATAAAGCGGTTGGCCATCATGCCCAGATCCTGGTTGCGCAGAGAGGCTACTTCGATATTCCCATGAAAATTCAGTTCCTTAAACCCTACTTTACCTATCAGATCCGCCAGGATTTCCCTGGTATAAAGTCTTTCAGCATAAAACTGATCTACAATCACTCCTTTTTCTGTGTTGGTGACTACTTCTCTGGAAATTAGCCTTTCATTGTCTGTGGCCAGAGAGCGCTCCCTGCAGACAAAATGCTTTTTATCGATCCATTCCCAGCTTCTGGGGGTAAAGTTATCTCTCAGAAAAGATCCGTCTGCTACATCCATCAACAGGCGACCTCCGGGTTTCAATACCCTGAATACTTCCTTGAGAATTTTAACATCATCTTCAGCCGTTTCAAAATAGCCAAAACTGTTTCCCAATATGGTGACGAAATCAAAGGAGTCACTGGCATAGGGCAATTTTCTGGCATCACCTTCTTTGAATTGAATCGAAACACCTTTTTTTCGGGCAATAGATTTCGCCCTTTGGGTCAGGTACCTGGACCGGTCAAGGCCAAAAAGTTGGAAGGACCCACGGTTGCTGAGTTCCAGCAAGTGCCTACCCTGCCCGCAAGCCAGATCAAGTAGGCTATTGCCCTCCCTGATGTCCAGCAGTTCATGGAAAAGGTCAATTTCCGATTTCGTGATGTTCTCATCTTCCACTACATCCGCATCTGTTTTCAGATAGGTGGCATTAAAAATTCTTTTCCACCATTCGGGGTGCAAGTGATACTCCAAATTTTTTACTGGGCCCTTGGTTTTTCCGGTCCTTTCTGTTGAGCCCTTTTTCAAAGGGACTTTTGTTTTCATCTTTTTGTTTTATGGCTGTTTAAAAGTTTCTCTGACAACTTAAGGTTTAATTTAAATCAATTGTCAAATTGTAGCAATATACGTTTAGCATAAAGAAACGGCTGAAAAAAACAAACCTATTTTTTCCAAATAAATTGGTCTCCAATTCATGCTAATTAGATAATCTTAACAATAAAAGCAGCT
The DNA here is from genome assembly GCF_011290685.1 of Cyclobacterium plantarum. GTDB lineage: Bacteria > Bacteroidota > Bacteroidia > Cytophagales > Cyclobacteriaceae > Cyclobacterium > Cyclobacterium plantarum. The sequence goes on along the minus strand of NZ_JAANYN010000011.1, from coordinate 67,670 downwards.
TAACAAACCAACAATTTAAAGCCCTTAATTTTTTTTGATCACAGCCCTGGCTATTTTAACCGAAAGTGCCCTGGGAGCGAATCTCACGGCATTTGATTGAATATAATTTTTTATGCCGTGTATGGCCACTGGTTTACCCTGCATCATTTTCCTATAGGCAAATTCTGCCACTTCTTTAGAACTCGGAAGTTTCTTGCCTTTCATAAGACTACTCTCTTCCATTTTGGCACCGGCTTTAAAGCCGCTCTCCGTAGGTCCGGGACAAAGGGCCGTTACCGTTATCCCTTTTTCTTTTACTTCATTATTTATAGCTTCAGAAAAATGGAGCACATAGGCCTTAGTGGCAAAATAGACAGCCATCAAGGGACCAGGCTGAAAAGCAGCTGTGGAGGCCAGGTTCATAATCTTTCCCCCTCCCTGCCGGATCATATCCTCAAGGTACAATTTTGTCAATTGGGTCAGGGACAGGATGTTCAGGTTGATCATCTGCGCTTGTTTGTCCCAGTCACTTTCATGGAAGGGCCCAAAATCACCAAAACCAGCATTATTGATCAGGTAATGTATGGAAATTTTTTGTTTTGCCACCTCATCGTATACCTCCCTGGCAGCATTGGGAACTGACAGGTCTTTTTGGATGGTATAGACCTTGATGCCAAACCCAGTTTCCAACTCGGACTTAAGTTCATTTAATTTCGATATGGTTCTTGCCACCAGGACGAGATCATCTCCTTTCGAAGCATGAATTTTTGCGAGTTCCAAACCAATGCCATCGGATGCACCGGTAATCAGGGCTGTTTTATTCATAAGTTTTGATTATCAAGGATTTGATACCTAATAAATGTACCCTTTTAATTTCAAAACCAAACATTTTCGGTAAGTAAGTTTTTATTGGCTATAAAAACAGAATAGGATTGATTAGCACCATTAAGCTCCCGAAAAGAAAAAAGTGCTCTTGATGGTATCGTTACGTAGAATGTATTATGGTTTCAGGAATGTGAACTTGCAATATTCCTGATCATTCCCCCGAAAATGAAGCCATGAAAGGGAAAAACCGAATACCAATAAACCCTGCCCCACAAACCCAGGGGCCTGAAGGTGGCTGTCTGCACCAACTCGCCCTTTTCAATTTTAAATTCCAGCCAGGCTTCCCCAGGTAATTTCATTTCTGCATAGAGCAGGAGCCGCTTTTCGGATTTACTGGCGATGAGTACCCGCCAAAAGTCCAGGGATTCTCCCGCTGAAATTTCAGTTTCACTCTTTCTTCCCCTGCGCATCCCTACACCACCCACCAATTGATCTAAAAACCCCCTGATCTCCCAGAGCCAGTTGCCATAATACCAACCCTGCTTACCGCCGATTTTCCAAATATTCGTTAAGACCTGCTCCTCATTTTCAATGGGAAGTCTGCGGACTTCCACATAGCAGCCGTTTACCGGTACCTCCATGTACTTCGTCAGGCCTTTATGCAGCAGATCGGAAGTTTGGGCATCCTTCCAACTGGATAAAACCTGGTTTTGCTCAATTTTATCGAAAGCCAGCCTGATGGCATCATCATATCCGATCAATTTGATGCCCAGTGAGGATGCCAGGTCATTGGGCGAACAGATCACTTCAATCTTCATGCTATCCACCAGGTTTTGGGCCAGGGCATAGGAGGTGGATGTCACAAAATACAGCCAATAGGATGAAATCCTTGGGGTCATGACCGGTACCACCATAATGCGACGCTTCAAGCCCCTGATTCTTGCAAAGTGCAATAGCATTTCTTTGTAGTTCAGGATATCCGGCCCTCCGATATCAAAGCTTTGGTTGTAGGTCTCTTTTCTGAGGATGACCCCTTTCAGAAATTCCACCACATTCCTGATGGCAATGGGCTGACACCTGGTTTTTAGCCATTGGGGGGCAATCATGACTGGCAATTTCTCTACCAGGTCCCGGATGATTTCAAAGGATGCACTGCCAGAACCTACAATAATACCTGCTTTCAAAGTGGTCAGCGCAAATTTGCCATCCGATAAAATGCTTTCCACATTCTTTCGGGAAGAAAGGTGTTTGGACAATTCTTCCTCATTGTCTATGCCACTGAGATAAATGACTTGTTGGGCTTTGGTTTCCTCGATGCGGTTTTTAAAGTTTTCTGCGCAAGTAGCCTCCATTTCTTCAAACTTGCCACCTGAAGAAGACATGGAATGGATGAGGTAATAGGCCATGTCAATATCATCCGGGATATTTGTCAGGCTTTTTTCGTCTAAAAAATCGGCTTCCACTACCGAAAGGTTAGCTGAGGGAAATTGGTGGATATTGAACCTGTTTTTGTCCCTGACACAACAGACCACCTGATGGCCCTCCTGGAGGAGTACGGGCAGTAAACGTTGGGCAATGTAACCGGTTGCACCTGTTAATAGTATTTTCAAATTGTTTTTTCTTGATTTTTATTGATGCTCTTGTTATCAAAATTCAACTAAAGATAGCGCCTGTTGTTTGGTCTGGAAATTGTAAAATCCAATCGTTGTTTTAAACAATAATTATCCCTCATTCATGATCAAATTAATAAAATCCGTCATTAAAGGTAAAAAAAGATCTTTCCAAAAAAAATGACCTTGGTTGAAAATTACAGGATAATATTAATTTGCTTTAATCAAAATCAATTCAGGTAAAATAATCAGGGCTTCCTTTTCCAAGCCTTCCTTTTTCCAGTAAACCAGGTGATTTACTTTTCCGGAATCCAGTAGGTAACCCATTTTGGCCAGGTTTTCCAATTGGGCAACAAACAATTTGGAAAAGGTCAATACGGGTTTCCCTGCGGAATTCAAACATTGATTCCCATTTACCCGGAGAGGGTCACCACTCTGCAGCGTTACCAGAAAATTTTGTCGCTTTAGGTAATAATCCAGCCAAACATCTTTGAATGACAATTGCATGGACAATTTTTTTGGTGGACCATAAATACTGGGATCATTGATTTTTTCCAATCTTTCTACGTGAATGTCGTCCAGAAAGTCTGCGTTCAGGTGTACCCCAAGAAAATTTTTCGCACGGGTCATGCCCACATACAGCAGCCGCTTCATGGCGTCTGTCCGGGGATTAAAATTGGACAGCATCAAAAATACATGGTCAAACTCTTTCCCTTTCGCTTTGTGAATGGTGGAAACAAAAATTACATCCCCATACTCCTTGTAGAAATCCTCTAATCTGGATTCCCGGATGAAAACCAACAGATCGGATAAGTATTTTTTTACCGGATGGCTTCTTTCAAAATCATGGAACAGTTGCTTTATGATAGAAAACTTTGCACTTGAGCTGAATTTTTTATCCCAGCTCCTTTTGGCCTCGCCCCATGTCTGATCATCGATAAGAAAAGTGTCATCCCTTAAATCCAACAGGTCAAAGAAATACCGGATTTCAAAAAGCTGGAATAAGTTAAAGCCGTCGTTGCTTTGAATAAGCCGGCATGGTATTCCGCTGTTGGTCAGTGAGCCCGCTATTTGAAGGGCTTCCTCATTGGTCCTTGTCAAGACGCAAGTGCTTCCAGACAATCCCGTTTCCTGAAGGGTTTTTGCCAAAGGAAGTACCAGTTGATCACTTTGGTATTTAACCAGTTGAATTTTCCCGGGATCAGATTGCGTCGCAATAATTGGTGTCTGCTTCAACCGGGCTTGTATTTTTTTGACAAAACCATTGGTGAATGCCACCAAATTGGGTTTACTCCGGTAGTTTTCAATCAATTCATATTGAACGGCCATTTTGGACTTGATAAAATTTTCAAGATATTTTCCGCTTGAGCCCCGGAATTCGTAGATGTTTTGGTCATCGTCTCCCACAGCGATCACCCTCATTTCTTCATTTTCTTCCATCAGGGCCTGAATCAAGGCAAATTCTTCCTTATCCATGTCCTGAGCTTCATCAATCACCAAAACGGCTTTACTTATCCCACTGGGCTCCACCTCTCCTTTTTTAATTTTATTAACTGTCAATGGGAGGATCTGGTCGGATTTTTCCAGGTTTCCCACCTTTCCCAAAAGGTCAAAGCAAAAGGAATGGAAGGTTTTGATGGCGATATAATTGGCTGCATTTCCGAGCAGGTCAAAAAGTCTTTGCTTAAACTCTGTGGCTGCTGCTCTTGAAAAAGTCAACATCAACAGCTGATCGTACTTTATGTCTTCCATAAGTACCAGGGAGGCCAGTTTGTGCACCAATACCCTGGTTTTGCCGCTTCCGGGGCCAGCGGTTACCGCTATATATTGGTTTTTATTGTCATTTATAATGCTCAGTTGGGCAGGGGAAAGCTGTCCAAAAAGTTGCCGGAATTTGGCAGGAGTGATGTTTTTTTTGATCTCCTTCTGTCTGCTTCCCTTGAAATACTTCCGCAAAAAGATGGGGTAATTCAGTTGAAAATAATCTTCAACAAACTGTAGCGCATCTTTGTAATCCACAATCATTTTTTTGGCATACTCGCCTACAATGTGGATTTGCTCTACTTTACTTTGGTAAAAATTTTGCAGTTTTTGATAATCTTCGATTTTATAACGCCTTTTATTGTCCTGTTCCAGTCGTTCGATATTCAGCCGGTTGTAAATCACTAAAAAGCCCCCCTCAATCTTTATGGCGTCAATTCTGGAAAGATAAAACAGGGCATCTTCCACATCCAAACTGGAAACCTCTTTATGAAAAAGACCCGGAGCAGTTTCGAATTGCTTTTTCAATTCCTGTACAGAAAACTCCACCAGTGTCTCCTGCCCTTCTTTTGAGCCTTTTTCCACTACCAGATTGCTTTTGTCAAACAGGTAATCAATAATGAACCTGCTGAGCTCATGCCGCTGTCTCAATTTATCTTTCAGGACCTCTACCGACTGTATGCAAATGAGGGCCAGGTGATTTTTGGAAGTATAGTGTTGCTTCTTTTTTATCCAGTGCTTGATCACCCAGAAATTCAGAATTGTTTTTATTTTCTGAGGAGAAACATCTTTGCATTCCGCTGCTTCAGCACCTTCATTCAATGCCTTCAGGTGAAAGGTTTTTTCGGTTTCTTCCAATTCATTCAACAAGAAATTCTCCAGCTTTCCGAAAGATTCCAAAATGTCCAGTGAACGGTTTTTATTTTCCCCTTTTTTGATAAAAGCCTGAAGGTCCTTGGCATCGGCCAGGATGTTTTCTTCCCGAAGCAGGTTGATGATATTGATTACTTCTTCTTTTACAATACCCAAATGTTCGGAGATATAATCAACTCTCGATTCACCTACTTCGTCCTGGCTTTCCTTTCTGCTTTTACTGGAAAACAACTTTTTGATGATGCGTATCCCTCCCTCCTTTTCCTTTTCCCGGAATCTGTCTGAAGCATTGATTTTTTCAATGGCCTCGTTGGCATTTTTGGAAAGGATGCTATTCGCAAATATCCGGGGCATATTTTGGCCCCTTTTGAGATAGCCGGCATCTTCCAGGGCTGCTATGGCAGTGGTAACCCTGGTTTCCAATTCGCGAATGTTATCATCCCAGCCAGCCTTCCTGGCAATTTCCAGTGCAGATTGGGAGGCAACGGTACGGAACCGGGTGATGTCCTTGATGGCTTTCCATATTTGCTGTATTTCCTTCAGGCTAAGTTTTGTTTGATTGAGCAGAATGAAATGTTTGCTCAAGTCATCTTCATCAAATAAAACATAACAATCAGCTGTTATTTGTTCATCCCTTCCCGCCCGACCGGCTTCCTGTACATAATTTTCCAGGGAATCAGAAATGTCGTAATGAATCACCATGCCCACATCTTTTTTATCTACCCCCATCCCAAAAGCAGAGGTTGCCACCATTGTGGGAATTTCTCCCCTGATGAATGCGTCCTGATTGGCTGATTTTTCTGTTTTTTCCATCCTCCCATGGTAGGGACGGGCAGAAAGGCCATCATAACTAAGCCTTTGGGCCAGTAAATATGCCCTTCTTGTGCGGGCAACGTAGACAATGGTCGGACAATTTTTTTCTTCGATCAGATCCCTGAGCGTTTGGTATTTTTCTTCTTCACTTTGCCTGGGATATACTTTGTAGTGAAGATTGGTCCGCGAAGAAAGGGATTGAAACAGAACGAGGTCCAGAGACAGTTTTTCCCGGAAATAGTCACGAATATCCCGAATGACCTGCCGTTTTGCCGTAGCCGTAAAACAGGAAACGGGTATACCATCCTCCAGGTGTTTTTTGTCCTGGAGGTTTTTGATAAAATCACCGATATACAAATAGTCTACCCGAAAGTCCTGTCCCCAGGAAGAAAAGCAGTGGGCTTCATCTATGACAAAGCGCACCACATTCCTTCCCAGGAGTAGCCGTTCGATCGTTTTGGAGCGAAGGGATTCCGGAGAAATGTACAGAAGTGAGGCAGAACCATCCTCCACGCGCTCAAAGGAATTGGCCCTTTCGATAGGATCCAATAGACCATTGATGGTCACTGCTTCGGTTATGCCGGATTTATCCAAATTATCCACCTGATCCTTCATCAGGGATTGCAGGGGTGAGATTACCACTGTTAAGCCCTTGGTGCTTTCTCCTGACATCAGTGCAGGAACCTGAAAAGTAATGGATTTTCCCCCACCTGTAGGAAATACAGCGAGAATGGACCTATTGTCAATTGCTGCTTGAACAGCCCTTTCCTGCAAGGGCTCCCCCCCGAACTCTCTATAGGCATCATAACCAAAGTACCTCTTTAAGCCCCGATGGATATCCAAAGTTTGGTTGCAGTAGGCGCAACCCCTCAGGCACGGTTTACTTCTGAGTAAGAACATGATTCGATGTACCTCCGGATAATTTTTGAGTACCCAAGGGGGCGTGATCGAAAATCTGTTTTTCGCCTGTATCAATGCCAGACAATATGCCAATTCGATAGGGTATTCCGAAATTAACTTTGTCAGGCTGCTATTTTCACAAATTTTTGAATAGCATACCTGCCGGATTATTTTTTCGACATCATTATTTTGCTTGCTGAAGGAAAGGAAGTGAAAGAAAGCTGCAAAATATTTTTGATCTTTTAAAAGTAAATAATACAAGTCCTGAATTAAGGGGTCCAGTTTTTGGAAGGCAGTTACTTCGTCATAAAACAGGTCCTTTGCTTTCAGGGCATCACTTAAGGGATTGTTCAGCTCATCTGTCTGCAGCTTATCATCTTTGAGCAAAGCATGATAGGGCCTGGATGGAAATAATAAAGGTGAAAAGTAAAGGGTATCGATTACCTGATTTTCTTTAAGCCAGAAAAGGCGGCCTGCTTTTTTGAAGTAGGCAATGTCGTGTTTGAAGATATTATGGCCACAGATGAATCTGGAATTTTGAATAAATGAAATAAAGGCATTAATTGAAGGATCATGAAATAAGGCACCTTTTTCATCAACTGCCCCCAAATCAAATATTTTATGGGTTACAGGATCAATTTCAGCATCTATAAAAGTGATCGGTTCCATTCATTACAAGGGAAAAGTGTTTATTGGATTGGCCTACGTTTCATGCCCTCCGGATAATTAGAATAATTTTCCAAGTATAAAAAAAAGTGGAATAAAATTAGGTGTTTTAAAGTAATTTTCGTTCAATGTACAGGAAAAATGACGAAAAACCCCTGTTTGGTATTTGTATTTTTATCATTGTTTAATTTCTTCCTCAGCTTTAAATTCCTAGGATTTTCCTCATCAAGTTATCGGTACAACGGTCACAAAAAAGTACCGGTCTAACCCTACTTTTTTTAATTTCACTTCCTACTGAGACCCTTTGTTCCGGTAATAGTCCTGCATCACCTTTAATTTTGCAGGATTTTCCAAAAGCGACTGCTCAGAAAACATCATGATGCCAGAAGCAGGTGCACGGGAACCTTCCTGCAAGGCTTTTCCAAATTCCTCGGGGCTAACTAATCCGGGTTTGTCGTGGGCCTGGACAATGGGCCAGACCAATGCCTCCGATGAATCGATAGCTTTGACCAGCCATTCCAGGTACTCGCCCAGCCAATTTACGGGCCTGCCATACATCTGGTGAAAAAGCATGGGAGCCAATACATCCACCCGCTTGGCCAAAGAAGACACATCAATGCCCAGGGTGTTGAACAAAGCCCCTCTATGGTCTTCCGGAAACCAGGCACAATAAAAAGCTCCTAAAAGTGCATCGGGTTGGTTTTCCTTCAGGATTTTACCCATTTCGGTCACCCACCCATTCAAAATACCGTTTCGCCAGTTCCTCCAGGCAGTTTCCTGATTGGCCAGGATCCATTGGGCCCTGTTTGCTATATCCTCCACTGGAATTTGGAGGTTATGGGCCTTTTCAAATTGACCGGTACAACGGTCGCAAAAACACGTCTCAGGCAGTATCGGTTGGTCCGTTTCAAATTGGGCATGCCAATGCAGGTAATCCAAAAACACCCCATCCACCAGATAACTGTCAAGGGTTTCCCGGAGCTGTTCGGCCCTGTAGGCCTGGAAATCCGGATCTGTAGGACAAACCCCCATAAACCAATCGGCCGGAGCAGCCTGCTCTCCCTTTTCATTGATGGGCCAGGCTTTGGGATGCGCTTCGATATAGCCCTTTCCATTCAGGGTGGGAAATTCCACAAATATCCGGCATCCCTGAGCTTTGGCCTGTTGGTAAAATTCCTGATTTAAAGATGCCCTTCTGACGAATACGGCATTCACTCCCAACTTATCAAAAGCGTAGCCTGCTTTGAGTACCCTTTCCGGGTTGCCGTAAATCCCTTTGACAAAGACATCCTCATTGCTTACCTGAGAATAGACAGCACAATGGATAAGCAATAAAGGTAGCCAAAGGAACTTGTTCATGGACATAAGTTATCCATAATAATTGAGAACATCAGTGGATAGAACACCTTTTAGCGAAGGATTACCATTTCTCTCAAAGCTGATAATTTTTTATTCTTCCCTGAAAATGATTTGCCAGCCTGTCCGGTCTAATTTTTGCCAGTCTCGGAGGTAATGTTCTCGAGCCGCGGCCTCAAATTGGCTGTCGGACAGTATTTTTGTTTCCTTTTCTCCATCCAATCCATTTCTTCCCCTTTTTCCATTTTTGCCATCCTCTTCCTGCCTGGCCTTTATTTTTTGTTGGTTATTTTGGCTTTGAATCTGTACATTCCCTCCGCGGCCAGGTAGGTTGGGGTCGGGCTTTTTTGGTTTCCCGGGTGTTTGGGTAAATACCCGAATAAAGGTGGTACCTCCCGTCCCTCCGAATCCTCCTGCCTTACCGTCTCCTCCTGGTGCGGTCAATTGTACCGGATAATCGGTATTCTGGGAATGAAGAATCAATTGGCCTCCTTTACCACCACTTCCTCCGTCTTGCCCGTCTTCTCCTGCGGTTCCCATACTTACATCTCCACGATTCTTGACTTCACTTTTATCCCCGTTTTTTCCCTTGCTTCCATCCCTGCCAGCGGTCCCGTCCATACCGGGCAAGTGAAATGCTGCTTCGCCGATATGATTAGCTATTATTTGGACTTCTTTACCACTTTTTCCAGATACCCCGCTTCGATTTGAAGGGGTAGGCGCCGGAAGTACACTTACCTGGTTTCCATCGGTACTGAAATAATTGGAAACGAAGATCACATCCACTTCCCTTAGGGTTATCCGCTCCGTAACGATGATAGAATCTGCAAGGAGGATTACCTGATCTGCCTCATCCAACCTGGCCTGGGCATTGATATAGCCTGCCAAGTCTTCATCCAGTTTCAAATTGGTTTCTTTTGGAACATTTTCCTGAGAAACCTCGGTAGCATAATGGCTAAAGCTCTCTTCAACGTAGGAGGTTGTGGGCTGGAATAGGATCAACCCAACTTCCAACAGGGTTAGAGAAGAGAAATTTATCGCCGTCGTCATCATCTTTTTTCACTTTATTTTTAACGCTGAAGCACTTTTTTTCATCGCCTGAACAGTACTATCAAATCGGCCAATTCTGCCCTTGAAAGCTCTTTTTCGGACTGATTAATTTCTGAGGAGGCAATCATTCGCATTTCTCCCAGCCTATTGAGCACCTGCCGCTTCATTTTTGAGAGCTCGGTGATGGAAGAAGGATACGCAAATTCCAGATTTCTTTGATATGTCTCCTCATCAATCTCGCCATCTGCCACCGGAAGGAATCCATCGAACAATGGGGTATGTTGTTCCGGATTCTCCCGATTCGTGAGGTTTACTTTAAAAACAGGTTCCTTGTTTTCCTCAGCGATTTGAATATTGAAGCCATTCATTACGATTCGTTGCGGGCCATTTTTAAGCTGGTCATGATCAATCAAATTCTTTATTCGTTCAAGACCTACTACTTCGTCCAGCAGATGAGCCCCATAATTTTTTCGGAAATAAGGGTTATGGGAAAATAAATCCGTAAGGGTAAAACCACCACTTTCGTCCAAGCCGGAGAATCCCTGCTCTAACATCTGGTCAACGGCAGTTATTACCCCATTGCCAGCCATCAAGGATTGCTGGGAAATAGTATGGTTAATTAGATTTAATATTCCCTCCAGCCGGCTGATCAGGAACCGGGTACGCTCTTCTGAGAATCCCGGATTTTCCCGGATCTCCTCAGGACTTAACAACTCCCCACGGTCGTACAGCTCCAAAAAGGGGAATAAGGTGAGCACATAGTTGGCATAATCCAACACCGCACTGTAATTGCGATAGTGACTATCTTCTTTATTTAAATCAAAAGATATACTAACCTCCAGTGGTTCTAATGCATTTTTCAATGAATCAAGTACCCGTACATTTTTTGGTACAAACAGGAGTGAGTGGAGCGTTTGTTTATCTGTCCCGGCCCCGGCTAATAGTTCATTAAAGGCATAGTCATAAATCCGGCTGGGTGCTGCTTTGTTGTTTTCTCCTTCCGGATCACATTGAGCATAGCGAAAAAAAGGCGAAAGCATCGGTTCTTTGACCTTCAATAGTCCTTCTATACAGCTTCCGCAGGACCCACCCCGAAAGAAATTTTCCAGATCCTGATAATCAGCGATTTCATCGTTTGCGAGCCGGTTGCCGAACGTCTCCGCCGGAAGCCTGCAGAGGTCCTGATTTTGCTCCAGAGTCACCTGCAGAATGAGTTCCTCGAGGCATTCATTCTGGTTAATGATATAGTTTAATTTTGTGTCTACCCGGCTCAAGCGCTGTAGAATTACCTGACGGGTTTCGACCAATTCCCTGGCGATCTGATCTAATTTTAAATCAATGATATCAAGACGTTGCCCCAAATTGTCCTCCAGTGCAAACAGGTGTTCATGCACATTCTTAAAACCCTGGTTCATATTGGCCTCTAACCCTTCCAGTTGTTCACTGATTTGGTTGAGCATTTTCAGTTCGGGCCCCGGTTGGGGTTCCTTGAATATACCCAGAACCGATAAGCTGGCCTTGGCCCAGTTTCCCGCTGTGAAATTGCCGACAATATCTGTAAGGGCCAATCCCAGGTCGATGCTTTTGGAGATTTCCCCCGGGCATTCCCGGCTCTGGCAAAAAACACGGAGTGCCTCCCGGCCCACTGTTCCAACCTTACCGATGATCTCGGTCGCTTTAATTATATCCTGCTCCTTTTTAACTATCCTTAAATTCTCTAAAACGGTATGTCTTTTCTCTTCGCTCATAACCATACTGATGGCACTGTTTTCATTTTCCAGGGCCTCAATCTTTTTGTTGAGCGGTGAATTCTCGAAAATTTGATGGATTTCTTTGATCTTTTCTTCTTTCTGCATGGCTGCAAAAGATTCGGAAAGGGCAATGATTCTGTTATCAATTGCTACAATTCCATCCTGAATCGCATTGGAAATAAATAGGATTTCCTGCTGATTTGTGGTGATATTATCTATATCTTCAAGGCTGTTGAGTACCATCTCCCGAAGATTTACCAGTGCAATCGTATTTTCCTGCTGGGAATGCAGGATTTCGGCCGTGGTGTTGTTGATATGCTGCTGGTTTTGGATTAACTCCTCAAAATTATTGACCACCGTTGTTTTTACATCCGCCACAGCGGCTGTAACCGTTGCAGCCAGATTTTCAATTTCAAGGACGGTCCCTTCGTAATTATTCAGCGAATTCTCTTGGGCATTTTTCACGTATGCTCTGGTCTGAGCCTCATCAAAGGCTCCCAACGCATCCGCTTCCTGCATCTGTTCCTGCACTTCGGAATCATCTAATACCTGCCTGAACACTGCTTCTGAACAACCTTGGTTTCCAGAACAATGGTCTTCCACAATAGCGGTAGCAGTACGTTCGAAAATTTGGCGAATTTTAAATTCTCGCTGAAGGGCATATTCCTGAGCCTCCCTTTCAAAAAGATAGTTCGTTACTTGTTCACTAAGCCAGCCTCCTGCTCTCTCTACAGGTCCACTAAAACGCGGGTACTTTCCCAGAATTGATGTTCGGGCGGCCATGCCTGTCAACCCCTCCACGCCATAACCTACCAGGGATTTCAACGCTACATTCTTCCATCCCGGATCGTTTTCTTTTGAAAGCTCATTCCAATATTCCATCCTATCCACAAGCTTGTCGATAAGCACCTCCGCTTCCTCCTCGCTGGGCCGGTCTTCCTTCTCGGGAAGTAGGAATTGCAGTGTTTGGAAAGAATGCTGTACCGGCACCTGGTCCTGCGCCTTTAAGAATGGTAGGTGGCAGCATGTAATTACTAATAAAATTGATAACCTGGCTAATGTGAATAACGTCTTCATCTCCTTTTATCCATTTTGTAGAAAGAATTTCCTCCTAAACGATTTCACTTAACTCAAACTGTGATGTGAATAGGGTATGTTGAATGGCGAAATCCCAGTTCAGCGATGACCTGATGGATGGATAGCGGGGCCTCACTAAGTGCGGTCACCCCTGCCCATACCGAAGTTTGGCGTGAGAATAAATCGGTATACTACAGCCTAACGGAAGAGCACTTATGTGAACAGGCCCTTTTTCAGGGAAAAAGCCAGAACCATAATGAGTGGAATTAGCGTCTGATTAAGCGATGTAGAATGATTCGATTAAGCTACCATTCAACTAATCATGGCCCCATGGTGACGCCAGATAAGGGGTCAATCATCCGCCCATATATTCCTGGATTACCTAAAACGGCTGACTGCCAATGGCGAGTGCTTGGACTACCTATTCAGGCAGGAATGTGTTTTACTGTGAAACTGGCCACGCAGATTCTGTTTTGGAATAGTGTTCATTATAAAAACCGCCCTATTGCTTCATAATTTGTTCCTTCAGGGAATAGGCAATTGCGAGTACATCCTTCTGGGATTCCTCATCAATACCATGCTTCTCCAGCGTGTTCATGATATCATCAGTTGCTGCCATATACTCTTCCTCATTGATATTCATGCCTCTGTGGGTAGTTTCCATATCGCGACCCAAATAGGCAACATTTCCCCCACTTCCAGCAGAGAAAAAATCTACCAGGTGACCTTTGATTTTTTTCAGGTTTTCAGGGTCTTCCTTGTAGGGAAGAAACCTTACCTGAATGACCGGATTTTGCATATGGGCCTCTACAATATCATCCACCAGTGAAGTAATTCCTTTTTTTCCTCCCAGCCTTTCAAACAATGTTTTCTGTGCTACGGTATTCATAATTACATTGGGTTTTGTTATAAATTTCAATTATAATCAAATGTAAAAGGATAGTAGTAAGGGTTTTAAAACAATTCATTCAAAAATTTTCAATCCTGATTCATCTTTCGTTTGCTTCAGGCAATGGCATTGGCGTAAATGGACGGAAGAATTCCAAACCTGTCCTGGAAGCACCTTGAAAAATAGGAAAGACTACTAAAACCGGAGGCATAGGCAATTTCAGAAATGTTACCAGCTTGTTTATGGATGAACCTTACAGCCATTTTCAAACGGTATTCTTTGATGAAATCATTGGGAGAATAACCGGTAAGTTTTGTGATTTTTCTGTAAAGCTTGGACTTACTCATTCCTGTCTTTTTGGCAAAAGCATTGATACCAAATGCAGCATCACAGCCATCCTCCTCCAGGATTTCCATGAGCAGGTTAAAAAACTCCTCCTGCTCAGGATTTAGCGTTAAAATATTGCCTTTAGCCAGTCTATTAAAGTCGACAGCCTTATCGGCCAACCGCTCACCTACAATTGCTGAAGAAATGACTTGACCTGGTTTGGCCATCATCCCTAATCTTTTTGCCAATTTTATGGTAGGCCCAAAAAATTCCTTATCACCAGAAACAGGCATGCCAGCTGCCAATCCTATTTGCAATGGGTTTTTGATGGGAATTTTGGATGAATCAAAGTAGTCCTGGAAAAATAATGCGCAGCGCACAGCATCATCTATGGATTCAAAAGAGGCCAAAAAACCTTCCCCCTCCGGGATTACCTCCAAACCCCTGTGCCGGTTAAACGCTTTTCGAATTTTTGATTTGATCTTATCGATATGATTGCCAAACTCAAAAATCGCTGATCCATCTATTAATATGCCGATTACGCACCTGAAGGCAGGATCATTGATGATACCGGATCCGGATAATCCCTTTTTAACGGGATCCTCTATTCTACCCAAAAATGATGCTACCAAATCTGGTTCAACTTCTATTACCTGATTGGGAATTAACCCATGGGCATGATCATGGAGATTCTGGACCGCCTGCTTATTTGGAGCCTCAATTAAACAAAAGGCCATGCCCTTTTCTTCATCAAACCAATAAGTCAACGCCCTGCAATCAAACTTTTCCTGTATCAACAAGTCTTTTTGATGGGCTTCTGCCACATCTTCTGCTGAAACTCCCGGTATGTCATGACGATCCATGAAAATTGGCATATCGCATCAGCTTTGTTTCTATACACCATATTAATATTAATTTGCTTTTATCAAAATCAATTCGGGTAAAATAATCAGGGCGACCATTGTGGGGCATCATCCCTGAAAATCCTAACCGTTCCTCTGTCGGCCACCTTGTCCTCCGGGTCCTCACTTTTCTCAAGCATTACCATACATTTTGTAACATTGGTCAATTCGCTTTTTCTATCCATTAACACATACGTACCAGAAATGATCCATATCGCGCTGTAGTTGACAGCATCGTATTTCCCATTTGTAATTTTTAAGAAAATGGTAAAATCCCTGTTTTGGTTTCCAGACACGTAACCGGTGGCTGACCCACTGTCAAGACCCCTTTGGAATTCAGGATAATCAGGGTTGAAGATAGAAGTATAGGCAATATCAGCCAGAAAATTATCTTGATTCTGATCTGAATAAACCTGAATCAATTCTTCATATTTACCATAACTAAAGCCCTCATTATTTGGGTTTTTATCATCGTAAATGCAATTGTTTGCTATTGTAAATTTTAGCACCCCTGCGCCAGTCGGACCAACCATATAGGGAGGTTGGTTTCCCTCATGAATGACCATCCCCTGCTCCTTGATTCTATCAAAAAAATTATCTACGTTTCTCAAATTTTGGGGGATGTCAGCAGTAAAAACTTCTTCGAGAACCTCCGCAGGGACCTCGTATCTGTTCAAAACAGGATTGGACAAATCATCAAATTTTTCACAGCTGACCAAAATAAAAAGGATCAAGCCCCAATAGATTCGCAGGAAAGGATACATGGCTAAGGTATTCATCGGTTTTCTTCTATTTCAATTGTTATATTTGGAAACGCAATACCGTTTACTATCCGAATCCAACTATCCCGAATCGGCACTTTTTTCAGATAGGATTTCTATTGTTTTTGTAGTTGTTTTGCCGTATTGCGACACCAGGACTTCGATCAGAACCGAGATAAGGGCAACAAAAAATATGATAAACAGGGCATAGGAAGAAATTAATTTCAACCAACTTTCAATGATAGAAGCCTCTGTCCAAACTTTTCCTTTTTCCAATGGAGACCCAAACCCCTCCATGATTAAATCGGCATCACTTTCAATTTGTGGGTTAGCCAGTTTAAAAGCTTTCGCGAGGCTTGTATATTCCGTTCCTTTCACATAATAGGTTACCTCATTGTTAAAATCCTTATAGGCAAAAGTTCTTTCCAAAAAGAACTTGGTGTGCATATACAAATTCACCACCAAAGCCGTAAATAAAAAGAGGCATACGATTTTGATGTTATTTTTGATTCCCTTAGACCATTTGCTTTTCAATAGAAATGAAACGAGCAGATTGACCGTCAAACCAAGTATACTCGCTATTCCAAAATAAAGCCATGAATACTCTTCTATCACCAAAAAATTGGAAATAGCCCCACCAAACAGTCCAAACATAACTGTCACCAATGCGGCCCTATATTGCAATAATTTAATCACTCCAGTAAATAAATAATAACCTTAGTCAAATCATTGTGTAATTCTTTTACGGGGTTGTGAAAAGCCTGTCCAAAATGGATTATTGGGTTTTGAACCGGCACCTCTTCATCCCCTTCCTTCACTTTTATAAAATATTTTCCATTACCCAGGAGTGCCATTCCATAGGAGGCATTTCCCTGGATGGAATGGAAGCTTTCTTCTCTATCTTTAAGGGCGGGTGAAGCATAAGCTATTTGGTACCTTTTTTCTACTTCCTTCCCTTTGGTAATTAGGTCGCCATCAGCACCATATTTATAAACAGCAAGGGCAAACCACTTAAGATCTGCATTTTCCCGGGAAGTCTGATTGACCAATCTGCGATTGAATATCAATTTATCGTTGAAATTTTTACCCGCCGATGCCAAAAACAAGCCCCAGTCTTCCCGATTTCCATCTCCTTTGGTAGTAACTACTTCCATTTGAGGTGGGCTGGGATCAGGATACAACAAATCCTCTAAATCGGCTGAAATGGCTTGTAAAAGATCCAGCTTATCGGCTGACAACTCCTGGGTATCGATGGCACCATTAACGGTTTGATTGATGACAGTGATAAGATCTGTCATCATCTGGTCCTTAATCGCATTTCTGGACTCCGTAAACCGTTCCGGAGCGGTAAGCATACGCTCTAAATTGGTCAGGATTTCACGGAAAGCCTCTTTTGGGACATTCGGATTAATCGTTTTCAAGGTCATGCCGCTGAAAGCATCCATGCTGGATATAAATTCATCTATCAACCCTTTTAAATTTTCGGGCATGATGAAGGTAGGAGAGGGAACAGCAGCAGCTGCCTTTCTCATTTCTTCCGGAATTTCGGGAAATTCCGGATCGACCAGCTTCTTTTTTTTCCGCATCATGTCCTGGCCGCGAAGCCCGGGATTAAGAGCGTACATCAGGTTCAGGGCATCCGGTGTAGGCATGATGTTCTGTCGCCATAAATAATCCTGTAAATTATCAGTGACCGGTACTTTTGGTCCCCTGCTTTTGAGGTAAAAATAAGATCCAGCCGCCACTACCAAACCGGTTCCCCCAATAATAAAGGGAGTTAAATTTGACTCCTCAGGGTTTGGACCACTCGTAGGCGGCCGCTGACTAAAAACCGTAAAGTGATGAGTAAGCAAAATATGCATAAAAAAGCAGATTCTGGCAGTAAGATATTTTGGCTTTTTCATGATGCTCTATTTTACAGGCGTTTCAAAAGATCAATTTCACTGGCATTTCTAGTCACTTGATTGTTAAGGAGATATAATTTAATTAAAATGTAAGACAATTAAAATGACTCATGAACAAATTTTCAAAAGAACTAATTAATCAGCAGGAGGATACCCATATGCGAATAGAAAAAATTGTTTGTAACCCTTTAGTGATTTGAAAAATAATGGCTTTTCTGATAAAACCCGTTTGCCGGATGCAGGCGATCTGGAGTCTTCACGCAAAAAAATAGTCAATCCAGCATTGTGAAATTCGTGATTTTGGAACGGGCAGTACCCCATTATTATGGAGTGATGTTCGAAAATCGATCAACTATCTTTCATTTTGAAATAGCATTTTTTTGATATAATACATGCTGCGGTAAATTCCTATGAGAATTTCGTCAAAGGAAAATTCATATCCGGCATTATCACAGTGATCCACTTAACACCGACTCCATGCCAAGCCCTTTCAATTCTTCTGCCATTTCGGCAAATTTCTCTTCATCTAATGCCCTTGTAGCATCAGCAATTAATTTAACCTTAAATCCTTCCTTCAGGGCATCTTTAATGGTAAAATAAACACAAACGTCTGCAGCCAATCCACAACAATAAAGCACCGGACTGCCCTTTTCTTTCAAATAACCTGTAAGGCCCGTACTTTTTTTATGGCCATTGTCATAAAAACCACTATAACTGTCAATATCCGAATCCATGCCCTTCCGGATAATGGCTTCTACAGCATTTGTTTTCAACTTTGAATGAAACGCCGCCCCGGAACTCCCCTGAACACAATGATCCGGCCAGAGGATTTGATCCAGACCCTGATGCACTATTTGTTCAAAGGGCTTTTTACCCTTGTGGTTGGAGGCAAAACTCATGTGGTCTTGAGGGTGCCAGTCTTGTGTGGCCAGCACCAGGTCAAAACGGTCCATCAGGCTGTTGATAACCGGAATGATTTCCTCACCGCCAGGTACAGGCAATGATCCACCCGGAATGAAATCATTTTGAACGTCAATAATCAGTAATGCATCCATTCTATTCATATTTTGGTTTTTAAGTCGGTTATTCAATTTATTTATGGGTTAGAAAATACCATTTTAGCCACAACAGGCCAATGGTCTGCAATGAAAACACCCTTATCGATGATTTTATCCACCTGGTAGGTACCGATTTTAAATTGGGGATTTACGAAAATATAGTCCACAGCATTGGGAGGTCTTTCCTGCCAGTTTTCTTCAAATCCATTACCCGTAGCACCAGCAGAAATGACCTTTTCGGCTGCAAATTCCGCACTTTCCATCTGCAAACGGCGGCTGAAGGAGTCTATCAAGTGCCTGTAAGGTTGTTTCCCGTATCGGGGATGGTCTTTGCGGATGTTAAAATCCCCAGTACAAATAACCGGTGATGCTCCGGCAATTTCATCGATTTTACCGGCCAGCAAGTCTACACTTTTGAAGCGGGAGTCCATCCCCTTGTTGTCAAAATGAGTATTGAAATGAAAGATAATCTTCCCGCTTTCCCCATCCTTTAATTTGGCCCAGCTAACTATCCGGGGAAGCTGCGCATCCCAACCAATACTTCCGGGTTTTTCAGGGGTCTCAGATAGCCAAAAGGTGGCATTGGCCAATAGCTGAAACCGGTCTTTACGGTAAAAAATGGGATTGTACTCACCGCCCTTTATCCCATCCTTTCGGCCTTTACCTACAAATCCATATGCTGGTAATATTTTTTCCAGGTCCTTTAGCTGCCTGTAGGTCACTTCCTGAAAGCCAATAAGGTCAGGATTGGCCTGGTTGAAATAGGAACGGACTATAGGTATCCGGTTTTCCCATTTATTTTTGCCATCCTCCGGATTGTCATATCGGATGTTCAGGTTGACCACTGTCATTTCAGTGTCAGGATCGGGTTTTAAAGCCAGGAAAAAAAGCAACCCGCACAGGAAGGATGTTACTATGCCTTTCATGGATACCAATTTATAAAAAACATCCTGAACCTGAAACAGGCCTGGCTTCAAACCCAAAGCCTCTGGAAGTGCTTACAACCGAAACAGTCGGTATATGGGAGAATAGACATTGTTGTTTTTAAAACCCAGGAAAATGGCCAGTGCTGTTCCCAATGCTGCGATGGTATAAAATGGTATATCAAAAAACAACACCTGGAATTTGTAATGCAAAATGTAAATGCTGCTGGAAAGCAGGAGATAATACAATAGCTCTCTCCAGGTATAAAATAAAATGGAGCTAAGTTTGAGATTTCTTCTTACGATCATGTAGTCATTGTTAAGGTTAAAGCAAATCATTAATGCGGGTACAGTACCCAATCATCATCTCCTTTTAATAATGAAGCGAATACTACCTGATATATACCTGTTTTTTACCGATCCAGTGTCCCTAAGAAGTTCAGCATCCATCCCCGTATGGGACACTTCAGCTGCAGGGTTTCATGCATGCGATCAAATCACTTAAGCCGACAGAAGCAACGCCGGAGGTGATATCTGACATGGCATAAGGTACAATCAGCCTGCCATTATGGATCATGGCCCCACAGGAATACACCACATTGGGCACGTAGCCTTCGCGTTCTTCCTCATTTGGGGTAATCAGGGGCTCCTCCAGTCGGCTGATGACCTTGCTAGGATCTTCGAGATCAAGCAAAATAGCGCCAATGAAATACTGCCGCATGGCACCCACCCCATGGGTAAGCACCAGCCAGCCCTCCTTTATTTCAAGAGGGGAGCCACAATTTCCAATCTGGAAAAATTCCCAGGGCATTGCGGGTTCCTGTATCATGATGGCTTCATCCCAGAAATGCAGGTGATCCGAAAACATGATGTAATTGTTTTCCCCGTCCACCCGTGATAACATGACGTACCTGCCGTTGATTTTACGGGGGAAAAGGGCCATGCCCTTGTTGAGTGCGGCCTTACCATTCAAGGTACTGATGTCAAAATTGATGAAATCTTTCGTTTCCAGGAGCTGGGGAAGGATGCATATCCCATTGTAAGCTGTGTAGGTAGCATAATAGGTGATCCTGCCATCTTCACCCGAAAACTTTACGAAACGGGCATCCTCGATACCCCGGATTTCGTTCTCGGACAAGGGGAAAATCACATGTTCGGAAATATCATGATGAGGCTCGAATCTTATGAAGTAATTGGAATCTGCCAGCCAGTAAATGTGTTTGATGGCCTCTTTATCAAAAGTATCCTCTGGATTCAATTGAAGGGAAACCACAGCGCTTTTTAATGTTTCAAAGGTGAAGGTGGATTCCAGATTTTCAAAGACCCTGATACTCGTTTCATTCCAGGCATGCATGCTCTCCAGTTTGAGTTGAAACAAATGGCGGTCATAGGATTGATCATGTCTGATTCGGGGCGTATCTACAAATTCGCTCACCGGATTGATGAGAAAAGTGTGATCCGCTTTAATGACACCACTACGAAAAACGATAGAGGAAATGTGCCCCTCCCCAGTAGCCCGGAGACTCATCACAAAACGAATGGCTCCCTCCGGGAGGCCTTCCTGGTCAGGATGGAGAACTATGGATGGATTGAACAAGGCTGCTGATTCAATAGAATACTCCATGGTAAAAAATGCCCCTATCAATAATTTCCTGGTTTTGCTCAATTCCTGTTCCTGAAGGATATATTGGCATACCTTACCATAGTTTCGTGTAAAAATGCTTTCAATATTCTTATGACGGGCCAGAAAATTTTGGTTGATATGCTGTAACAAATCTTCCGCGCTCTCCTCCGACAACTTCAATACCCTACCAATTATCCTGGGTATTCGTGTAATATCGGGAATGTGTGCCCGGGTGATGACACGGGAACTGTTCCGCACGATTTTAATCCTGTTCCTTTTGACCTTTGGTTTCTTTATTGTCGTTTTGTACATGTTGTCTTTTGTTGCTGTATATAGCTACTATTTTTAAATAAAAATGATCATTCCCTACCGCCTTCCAGGATTCGATGATAAACCTGAAGGTAATTTTCTGTCATCCTTTCCCGGCTGAATTTTAATAGTGCCCATTCCCGGCAGTAATCCCTGCTGATGGATTCAATACGGTATACTGCCGCCACCGCTTCTTCAATGGTATTCACTAAAAACCCTGTTTTTCCATCCAGTATCAATTCAGGCATGGAGCCCAGGTCAAATGCGATAACGGGCGTCCCGCAAAGCATTGCCTCAGCTACACTCAGGCCAAATGGTTCATGAAAGCTGATCGGGTGGAGTAGTGCATAGGCTTCGCCCATCAGTTTATCCCTTTCCCGGGGACCCGAATTGCCCACATAAACCACGTCCTCCTCATTCAGGAAAGGCCTGACCCTGACGTCAAAGTATTCCTGATCCTGTATCAGGCCGGAAATGATTAATTTTCGCCCGGATTGTTTCGCAATCTGAATGGATTCGTAAGTACCCTTTTCCGGGTGGATTCTCCCGAAAAACAACAGGTAATCCTTTGAGGTACTTTGAAGGGTAAATTCATTCGAATTGAGGCCATTGTAAACGGTAGCTATATATTCAAGGTCAGGATGGCGGTCGGAATCGCTGATGGAGACGTAAAAATTGTCCGGATTATATTTCCTAAAGACGGGTAGAATCTTGGGTGAAGAAAAACCATGAATGGTAGTCAGCATCGGTGTTGGGATCAACCGGGAGTAAGTAAGCGGTAGAAAATCAAAGTGATTGTGAATCAAATCAAAATGAGCTGCCTGCTCCATCAAATGACTGATGTGCAGGCACTCCCAAACCTTGGGGTCCATGTCAGGGTTTTCAGCATAGGCTGTCTCCGTAACATGCTCCAAATTGGCCCTTGTTATAGAATTCCCGGTCGCAAATAAGGTTACTTCTATTTTTTTATCGATCAAGCCCTCCGCAAGGTTGGCGGCCACCTGCTCCCAAGGCCCGTATTGAAGGGGCGGGGTTCTCCATGCAATAGGTGAAAGAATCGCTATTTTCATTTTTGTAAATTGACCTGTAAAACATGTTATCAGGCAGATAAATGGACCAGACTTTTTTCTTCTACCTCTTCAAATTCTTCAAAAGCCTGCAATACGATCAAATAGGAAATTAAATAGGCCAATGAGCTTTCGGCACCCTGGTTTCGGTTGATACCAGACCTTTCAAAGCCATCGCAACATCCCTTGGTTTCAAAATCGAATAAACTCATGCGAAGGTCATTTTCTCCCAAAAACCACATGAAGCAGGAAAACAACCTGGAAAGGAATGCTTTGTCCCTGGTCAGGTGAAATGCCTGCTGATACATCAATATCATGGCCAAAGCATCTATTGGCTGTTGGGCAAACATGGACCTTTCCCCGTCCTTTTCATACCAGTTTTCATTGCCGATAATCGATAAGTACCCATCCTTTAGGGTCAATGCCGTAAGAAAGTCCATACTTTCCAGTGCCACATGTGTTATCCTTTCCTCATTGAGTATCTGTGCAGCATGCAACAGGGCCAGGGGTAAAATGCCATTGTCATAGGCCAGCAAAGGCTCAAACCAATGCCAGTCTTTGGAGCTGTTGTCCTCATAGTGCTTGAGCAGTTTACCGGCAAGATTTCGCAATCTTTCCACCATGGATTCGTCATTGGGGTTGGCTTTCAGGTAATAACTGATTCCCAGCATGGTGTTCGCAATACCTCTGATAGATTGAATCTTTTCAAAATTTGGAGCAGCATCGAAGAAAACCAGTTTCCCCGTTTGATAGTAAGCATCGTTAGGAGCATTGCCCAGGAGGTATCCCAGTGCCCATATGGTTCTGCCAAAGGAGTCTTCCGAACCCACCTCATCCAGAAACTGACGACTGAAACTGAGGAAATTTCTGAAAGTCCCGTCTTCGTTTTGCATGTAATGGATATAACTCAGGTAAATAGGTGCCAAATTCAAGGCTTGCTTATCCTTGGTTTGCTGGTAGTCCATCAATACCATTAACAAAGCTCTGGCATTATCGTCCAGGCAATAACCTTCCTTCAGGTTTGGGATACCAAACTTGGCATGCTGGATAATTCCGGTATCATCTGTAAGGCGTTTGATATGGTCCAGGGAAAACTGCGGCAGCAATAGGGGGTCTATCAGGGTTTCAGCCCTGGAAATGACCTGTGGATTAGCCGCACATACCTCTCTAGCGAGTGACACGTATTTTTCACCGGATTTGGACCAGGTAATGGTTTTCCCATAATCATGGGCTTTTTTCCGGATGCTTTTCATTGCTGCCGGATCATCCAGCAGCTCCATCAGTATATTTGAAAGCTGTCCGGAATCGTTAAAGTCAAACAACCTTCCCCTGCCCTCATCCAGCAATTCCGTCGCATGCCAGTAAGGGGTAGAAATCACGGCGGAACCAACTCCTACCGCATAGGAAAGGGTTCCGCTGGTAATTTGAGCCTCATTCAGGTAGGGGGTGATGTAAATGTCAGAAGCCGATAAATACTTAAACAATTCATTCTGAGGGATAAACTCATTCAGGAATAAAACGTGATCCTCCAGGTTCAGGGTTTTCACCAAAAGATGAAGGTAATTCCTGTATTCTTCCCCCGAATGATGGAGCACATTCGGGTGGGTTTTCCCCAAAACCATATAGATTACCTCCGGGTGTTTTTCGATCACTTTGGGCAAGGCTTTGATTACCGTTTCTATGCCTTTGTTCCGGCTGATAATGCCGAAGGTGAGCAAAAACTTTTTGTTTTCAACTTTTAGTCTCTTTTTGGACTGCTCCTGGTCAAAATGGATTTCAGGTACGCCATGCGCTATAAGCACCACCTTACTGACATCCACCTCATATATGGTTCTGAGAAACTCAATCGCCTTGTGACTCATCACCACTATCTTGTGTGCCATTTTGCAAATTTGTTCCAAAACCGCCTTTTCGTTGTAGGAGGGTTTTTCCAGGAGGGTGTGAAGCGTGACGATAAGGGGTATCTCCAGGCGATGCAACAGGGGTAGGATATACATGCCATTCTGCCCGCCAAAAATACCAAATTCATGCTCCAATATACAAACATCTGCATCACTGAGATTGATGAATTTCACCGCTTTCAAATAGTCGCGCTGGTGTTCCTGACGGATGGTTAGTTTTACTTCTTCAGGGTAATTATAAGTCAGGTCATGGTCACTCATAGCAACCACAAAGGCTTCAACATCAGGTGCTTCATTGGCCTGCTTATCTAACGAAGCACTTTGATCCGTTACCATGGATTGGTATAGGTTATGGGTGAAAATTCCAATGCCGCATTCGCGTGGGGGGTAGGTTCCGATATATACAATTTTCATAACCTAACATACAGCAATAATTAGGCCTTCCTAATATTTATTGAAATGATCAACTGTATTTTCTCTTTAAAACTGCTTAAATATTTTATTTATTCAAAAATAATTTACATATTTTTTGGGTTTTTAATTCTCCTTCAATGGCTGGCACGCTCTATCAGATTGAGGTTTTTAAGCCATTAGCCCGCTATAACCTCCTGATGGCCTTCGAAAGCATTTTTTTGGGCTGAAGGAAAAAGATAAACGTAATTTTTTCAAAAATGAAGCAGGAAATTTTTCAATAGCTCACGGTAGGAACTGTCAGCTTGTCCGGATGCTTGTTTTAAAATGATTTCACCTGATGTCTTGGGATACTGATCCCTTTTGCCAAAAGAACAGATCTCCCGGTGGGGATTCACCCCTGACCGATCCCGGATCAGGTATTCATGCTGTAGGCTAAAACCTGATTGTCCTGCCAAATCCCTGAAAAGTCTCATTTCTCTAAGTGGCAGGATCAACCAAAACAAGCCCTCTTCACTTAACAGTTGCCAGACACCCAACAGGTCCTTCAGGGATAATTGATCATCATGCCGGGCCCAATTTTTTCGGGCATTTGAGGATTTCAGCTGATTGGAAAAATAGGGAGGATTACTGACGATTAGATCGTATTTTTTTGAATGGCTTTTGGAATAATCCTGAAAGGCGGCATGAAAGATCTCCATTCTATCATTCCAGGGACTTTTCCGGAAGTTTTGTGCCGCCTGAGAAAATGCCTGGGCTTCAATTTCTACTCCATGGACCCGGGCATCCGGAAACCTTTGGGCCAGCATCAGTGCAATTACTCCCGTACCCGTACCAATATCCAGAATTATTTTTGCATTGCCCAGATGAGCCAAAGCACCCAATATTACAGCATCAGTACCCATTTTCATGGCACAGCGGTCCTGTTCTATGCGGAATTGCTTGAATTGAAAGTAACTGTTTGCCATATCAGAACATGCCCTGATTTTTTTCAGCTTCGTAACCCTGGTCCGCCTTGAGCTGTGTACCACTGGCAGCAGCTACTGCCAGCTCATCGCAACGCTCGTTTTCCCTGTTGCCATCGTGGCCTTTCACCCAAAGAAATCTGGGTTTGTATTTGATGTGAAGGGGAATGTATTTTTTCCAGAGATCCACATTTTTTTTGTCCTTAAAACCTTTTTTTTGCCAGTTCCAGATCCAACCCTTCTGAACAGCATCTACCACATATTTGCTGTCCGAATAAATGGTTACCGGAAGGCCTTCTACCTTCAGGGCTTCCAGGCCCCTGATCACCGCAAGCAGTTCCATGCGGTTGTTGGTGGTCAGCCTGTAGCCTTCGGAAAGCTCTTTTCTGAGGTCTTTATAGAGCAATACCACGCCATAGCCTCCATTTCCCGGATTGCCTTTTGCGGCGCCGTCTGTGTATATTTTTATCATAAATTTTTCAAAATGAACGATAAGCCCGGAATTCAAATCAAGACAAGGTCAATCCTTCCAGCTCCCTAAAATCAGGGCAAATATCATCAATTATTCCCGGGGGATAAAACTGAACCTGTTTGCTGCAGTCTGGGATTTGCCTTGAATATTTTTCACCTTAATTTTTAAATTCAGAGTTTTTACAGAAATCCATATTAAATTAAAGCCTTTATTCACTTATTGTTTTCATGATGATAAAATTTACCCCCTGCTTTGCTTTAAAGTTATGTTTCGTTTTGATATTTTCCTTTCATTCTCCGGTGCTGAAAGCCCAGGAAATGGGTTTTGAAGAATACAATCCTACGTCTACCCTGGTAGTACCTGAAAATCCGGTAATGCGTGCCAAATTTCCCTTTGTGGATATCCATAGCCACCAGTGGAACGTTACCCAGGAATTGATTCATCGCCTGGTAGCCGAAATGGATGAGTTAAATATGGCCACCATGGTTAACCTCAGCGGAAAAGGTTTTGCCCGTAGCAGGGCAGAAATCGATGCGCAGGAATACCTGAATTCGATGATCCGCCGGTTCAATGGCGTGGCCCCAGGCAGATTTATCGTTTTTACCAATTTGGGCTTTGAAGGTTTTGGCAGTGAGGAATGGGTGGAAAAAGCAGTGGCAGAACTGGAAACTGATGTGGAAAACGGGGCCAATGGATTGAAAATCTACAAAAGCCTGGGGCTATCGGTAAATGATATCAATGGTAACCGTGTACCCATAGACCATCCTGATCTGGATCCCATCTGGGCCAAATGTGGTGAACTGGGAATACCCGTTCTGATCCATGCTGCCGATCCGGCACCCTTCTGGGAACCCATGGATGCCAATAACGAGCGCTGGCTGGAGCTGAAAATCAATCCCAATCGTAAAAGAGGCGCTGATAATCCGGCTCCCTTCGAGCAGATCATTGCCGAACAGCACCATGTCTTCCGAAAGCATCCCGGTACCACTTTTATCAATGCTCATATGGGCTGGATGGCCAATGACCTGGCCAAAGCGGGAAAGCACCTGGAGGAATACCCCAATGTTAATTTCGGTATTGGGGCGGTAATCGCCGAGTTTGGCCGGCAGCCCAGGATGGCCAGGGAATTTTTCATCAAGTACCAGGACAGGGTTCTGTTTGGGAAAGACGCCTACAACAAGGAAGAATTTTATACCTATTTCCGGGTTTTGGAGACCGCAGATGAGTACTTCCCCTATTACAAGAAATACCATGCCTTCTGGCGCATGTACGGACTGGATCTTCCGGACGAGGTGCTGAAAAAAGTGTATTACAAGAATGCCTTGCGCATCATCCCAAATATGGATGCCAGTTTGTTTCCGGAATGATGGGAGCTATTTTTCTGGTGTGTTTTTATATGGTGATAACCCATTTCTTTCTGTGCTTGAATAATCAGCTTTTCGCTTAGGGAAGAAAGATTCATAGGGTAATCTTATAGTAGCCTTTTATTAGATAATATTCTTTGATATCTTCATAACAATTGGAAAAATCCTGACCATAAGCAGAAATAATACATGTAGTACGCCAATAAGTGGCTCACACAACACTTGTTGTTGATAGTCATTTTTGTCCTCGATGGACGGGTAAAAGCTCCGGCAACCCCAATATGTTTAGCTGTAAGCCATAAAAGAAATAAAACAGCCTAAAATGGGAAGAATACATTTATTTGAGTTTGAAGATCAAAATTGGTTTCCCTCTTTTTTAAGGAGCTATTTGACCGATTTTTTACAATTCTTATCAAACAAGTCAGGAATGTATAAACCTATTATTCCTATCCTGGTAGGATCATTAAGAAAAAACCATACAGACACAATTATTGACCTCGGGTCGGGCGGGGGTGGTGGGCTTTTAGGGCTGAACAGAGAATTAAAGAAAATGATACCGGATCTAAAAATTATTCTGACGGACTATTATCCTAATTTAACTGCTTTTGAACACACCAAAAAACTTGCTGATAACTTCGATTATGAGGTAAAATCTGTTGACGCAAGAAATGTTCCTTCTGAGCTTAAAGGGCTAAGGACTCAATTTCTTTCATTTCATCATTTCAAACCAATTGATGCCAAATTAATTTTACAAAATGCAATTGACGCAAATAGTGGTATTGCCATATTTGAAGCACAAGAAAGAAGCCTCCCAAGTATTACGGCAATGCTATTTTCGCCAGTTACTGTTTTATTGGCAACCCCTTTTATTGCTCCCTTTAAATTAAACAGAATTATTTTTACTTATCTTATTCCAATTGTTCCAATATGCGTCCTTTGGGATGGTGTAGTTTCCTCATTAAGGACCTATTCTCAAAAAGAAATGGAAAAACTTATTAGTGAATTAGATGGGTCAGAAAAATATAATTGGAAAGTGGGAAAAATAAATTCAGGACCTTTAAAACTTTTATATTTAACTGGAACGGCAAAGTACTAACGGTATTTACCAATATTTTTTGGATCTGGGCGATGAGACGTTAAATGACAAACCTTTACCTGACTTAAAAATTGGCCCAGAACAAAGAAACCCTCCGGAGAGGGTTTCTTAAATGATTGAATGATTAACTCTTTCTAAAAAGGCTTGCCCAAAGCCGCATACCAGATGCCCCCATACAGGTGGTCTAGAAAATCGGCATCTTCAAAGGCTTCTTCCACATGGCCAAGGCCGGTGTAGAAAACCCTTCCTCCATCATATTCATGGTACCAGGAAATGGGATGCACGGCACCCATGCCCATTTTATTGCCGTTTCGCTCACCTACTTCGTAGGAAGTCTCATCCAGCTGTACCAGGATATTGACATCATCATTGAAGTTTTTAAACTCATACCATTCATCGGTACGCAGCCACTTGTCATTCAGGTGGTAGGTAGCGGGATGATCCCGATTGACCACTTGCATCCTGGCGGTTTGCTGCTGGGGATGGTGATTAAACTGCCCGCCGATGAGCTTGGTATACCAGGGCCAGTCATACTCCGTATCGGTGGCACTGTGTACCCCAACCACGCCCTTGCCACTTTGCACAAAGCGTTCAAAAGCAGCTTTTTCATCCTCATTGAAAATGGTGCCTGTGGTACTCATCAGGATGATCACATCATAGCGCTCCAGGTTCTTGTCATTGACCTGTCCGGCATCTTCTGTAGCATAGACCTGAAAACGGTGCTTTTGTCCCAATTTTTTAATGGCTGACACTCCTTCCGGAATGGATTGGTGACGGAAGCCCGATGTCTTGCTGATCACCAAAGCCCGGAATTGCTGGGCCTGACTGAGAGCAGGCAACAGGATCAGGGCCAAACCTAAAGCAAGGATGCTTAAGGCTTTGAGTTTATTGTTTATTGAATGCATAGGTTGTATTAATTATTTTAAAGGACGATTATACAATTATTATTTCACAATGTCGAATTTCTCTCCGGCAACTTTTCTGCTATAGGCATTAAAGTGCCACCATTCTGATCCTATACCCGAAAATCCCGCAGCCAGCATGACCTCTCTCAGGATCTTTCTGTTCGCAACCTGCTCTTCACTGATCTTGCCGGATGCCAACATCTCTTCCTCCCTGTCCGGATAAGCGGCATAACCAAAAAAATCATAGCCTGTACCCATATCCAAAGGTTCGCCGCTTCCTGCATAAGCCAGGGTCAGGTCCACCGCCACCCCAAAATTATGCAAACTGCCTTTTTGTGGATCGGCTACATAAAGGGGTTTGATGCTGTCGGGTTTGTCCAGCTCATCCCATAGAATCTGCTGCACCGATTGTGGCCTCACCGCATCATAGACCAAAAAGGTAAGGTCGGGATGCCTGGACTTCAGTTCCCGGTAAGCATTTTTCAGCATCTCCCCCACTTCCGGTTGCATGTAGCACCTGCTGAGTTCTCCGTAAACATCCTTGCCAAAAAAGTTATCCTCCGTGGAATACTTTAGTGCTACCTTCACTTCAGGGAGCAGCTCCTGAATATTGACCAAACCCGCATCGATGAGCCGCTTTTCCAATTTGCCTGTATCCAGTGCAGCCATTGTATGTGCCTCCAGTACAGTTGTATCGTGATGCTTTGCGACAAGGTCTGCTTCGGTAAGCTTGTCCTCAGGATGTTCTTTTTTACCTGAACTGCATGCCAATAAGGGGAAAAGCAGCAAGCAAATGAATTTGGCTTTCCTAAGTTTTTCAAAGGCCATATGGAAGCTCGCAGGCTTCAAAATCATCCTTCCGGGTGAAATTCTCTTCATGCTTAATTTCATGAATCGTTTTTGTTCAGCAGGGTGGTGCTGGCCTGGGCTGTGGGCAATACGATCACATCGGCCAGTACCACATGTGGAGGCCGTGTGACTGCAAAGCGTACCACGTCAGCAATGTCCTCTGCTTTCAGGGGCTGGAAGCCCTTGTACACATTAGCCGCTTTTTGGTCATCACCCTTGAAGCGAACCAGGGAAAACTCCGTATCCACTAATCCCGGGTTGATCGCCATGACTTTGATACCATAGGGGTTCAGGTCCAGGCGCATGCCGTTGGTGATGGCATCTACGGCATGCTTGGAGCCACAGTAAACATTGCCTTTGGGGTATACTTCTTTGCCTGCAGTGGAACCAATATTGATGATTTGGCCGCTTTTTCTGGCCACCATTCCTGGAATGATTTTTTTGGACACGTATAGCAGTCCTTTTACATTGATATCCATCATGGCATCCCAGTCTTCCTCACTACCCTCATGTATGGGATCCAGGCCGTGGGCATTGCCGGCATTGTTGATTAGCACCTCAATGGCCTGCCACTCTTTGGGAAGGGAGTCCACTGCAGCGTACACAGCCTGCTTATCCCGTACATCAAAGACCAGGTATTGGTAGGGCGTACCGGAGGGTAGTTCGTCCTTAAGTTGTTCGAGTCTTTCTTTTCTACGGCCACAACCGATAATGGCAAAGCCCTCCTGAGCCAGGTAATGGGCACAGGCTTTCCCGATACCGGAAGTAGCGCCGGTGATAAATGCTATCTTTTTTTCCATGAGGGAATTTAAAATTTTTCCCCGGAGATAAAAAGCCAATAGCCCTTCTTCAGGCAGGTTTTACTGAAAATTCAGGTAAAGGGTGATGGATTTGCGCCGGATATCACTGATGGCGCCGGCCAATCTTTCGTCGGAATGTCCGGGTTGGTACAGGTTCATCAAACCATGGGAAAAACGTATTTCGGGCGAAAATTTAAAGTACTGAAAATACAAATCAAAACCCAAACCCATCTCAACTGCCAGATCTTTACCCTTCAGCACCACGGGGTCTTCGTTGGCTTCTTCCTGGTTTTTGGTACGGATCTGCCCGTTCAGGCCTCCAACAAAAAACATTCGGGTGTTGTTAAAGCGCTCAGATTTGTATTTGACCAAAAGGGGGAATTCTACCAGTGTCTCTTCTGTAAGCAGGGGAACGGTGCTGATTCCAATTCCATTGGCAGCATTGCCATCATCAGTAAAGAGCTGCAGTTCGGTCCGGTATTCATAAAAACCTACCTTAGGAGTAAATATTACGTTTACCTGATCGTGCAACCTCCCGGTTACCAGAAAACCCAGTGCAAATCCGGGAGAGAAAACTGGCATAATGGCCCTAACATTATCCAGTCCTGGGTAAGTGGGGTCCATAAAATTATCTGAATATTTGATCCTCAGACTGCTGTTGTGTGCGGCAAGGAAAAAGCCATAGGATAGCGATTGATCATCACTACCTGAGCGATTGAATATCAGGCTTTTCTGCTGTGCCTGTAGTTGAAAAGCAAAGGTGATCAGCAAAAGAAAGGCAAGCGGGCTTACTTTATGCCAGTGTATATGGAACTGATGCCAAATGTGAGTGTTTTGCATTGCGTTTTTTTGAAACCTACCTTTTCCAGAATGTCAAGAAAATCCCTTCCATCCGGAAAAGCCTTTACCGATTCGGGCAAATAGGTATAGGCAGATTGGTCTTTAGAGATGATTTTACCGATTTGAGGCAAAATATATCTAAAATAAAAGGAATAAGCTTGCTTCATAGGGAATTTTTTTGGTTTGGAAAATTCCAGAATGACCGTTTTTCCACCTGGTTTCAATACCCGGTGCATATCGGTCAGTCCTTTTTCCAGATTTTCAAAATTCCTGACACCAAAAGAAACGATCACAGCATCAAACTTATTTTCCTCAAAGAGCAACTTTTCTGAATCTCCGAGTTGGAGTTCAATGAGGTGATCCAGTTTTCTTTGCTTCATTTTCTTTCTGCCTTCATTGAGCATACCCTCGGAAATGTCCACACCGATAACCTTTTCCGGTTTCAAGGCCAGGGCTTCAATGGCAAAATCACCTGTTCCGGTGGCAATATCCAAAATCAGACGGGGCTTGTCATTTTTGAGCAGGCGGATGGCTTTCTTCCTCCATATGATATCTATTCCAAGGCTCAGGAGATGGTTCAGCAAGTCGTACTTTTTGCTGATATTGTCAAACATGCTGGCAACCTGCTGCTTTTTGCCTCCTTTTTGATCTTTGTATGGGACTACGGACATGGTTATTATTTTCGCTACAATATTACTAAGTAAACCTGAGCAAAGGAAAATTGTTAATGATTTATTGGCAGGCAGCTGTTTGCGGAAATTGCTTACCTTTGTAAAAAAAACAGGACATGTTGAAAAACGCACGCTTTTTAACCAGTAATACGGACCACAAAAAATGCCCTCCGGCAAACAGGCCGGAATTTGCCTTTATCGGCCGGTCAAATGTGGGCAAAAGCTCGCTGATCAATATGTTAACCAATCACAAGCACCTGGCGAAAATTTCGGGAAAACCTGGAAAGACCCAACTGATCAATCATTTTGATATTGACGGGCGTTGGTACATGGTGGATCTTCCTGGATATGGTTTTGCCAAGGTAAACAAAAAGCTGAAATCAGACTGGGATAAAATGATCCGCGCTTACCTTACGGAAAGAGAAAACCTTGCTGCGGTATTCGTCCTGATAGATAGCAGACACGGTCCACAAAAGATTGACCTTGATTTTATTCAGTGGTGCGGGCAACTACAGCTCCCGGTGGTATTGCTTTTTACCAAGGCAGACAAGCAGTCACATTCCAGAACTTCAGAAAATGTCCATCAGTTTTTGGATGAAATGGAAAGGTTATTTGTGGAATTGCCCGAGTTTTTTGTTACTTCAGCCGTTACTTTTGAAGGCAGAGAGGAATTGATCCAATTTATTGAAGAAAATGTAACCGAATATTATGAAGCTGGCTAGGCAGCTTGGCCATTCCTGGGGAAACCTTATATTTGCAGCCTGAAAACAAAAAGTTACCATGGAATTTAAAGACATTGCTACCGTTTCCGGAAAACCCGGTCTTTATAAAATATTGAAGCCCAGCCGCAGCGGGGTAATTTTGGAATCGCTTGACGATAAAAAGGGCAAAATGGTGGTGGGGGCCGCCCAAAGGGTTTCCTTGCTGAGTGAAATCTCCATCTACACCCTTACCGAGGAAGGTGCCACCTCTCTGAAGGAAGTGCTGATCAAAATAGAAAAGGAATTTGAAGGGGATACCGGACTGGAAGGAGCAGACAAAGATGAATACCAGGCTTTTATGAAGCATATCCTTCCGGAATTCGATGCAGACCGCGTTTACGCCTCTGATGTAAAAAAATTGATCAGCTGGTACCATATCCTTCGCAAAGAATGTCCCGAGGTATTGGAGGAGAAGCCAGAGGGAGATGAGGCGAAAGATGATGAATCGGAAAAGGACAAATCGTGATTGATCCGGAAAATAAGGATATAACCGATATACAATCAGGAGCAGCAGACCTGGAAGAGCTGCTGCAATTGCCCGCTCTTCCCCGGGTCACTGACCGTCAAAGTCTGATAATGGCCATAGTACCGCATGTGAGTCAAATGCTCAACAGAGATTTTGAAAAACTGCTACAACTGTGCTACCGCCTGGATCTGGGAGAGCAAAAACTCCAGGAAATCCTTACCGAAAGTCCTCCTGAAGAAGTAAGCCTTCTGCTTTCCACAGCCATAGTTGACAGACAATTATTAAAAATATATTACCGCAATAAATACCGCTCTGTCTGATTGCAGTTAGCCGCCCAAAGCTTCCTCCAGTCCCTTAACCATATTTTTTGATCCGATAAAAAGCGGGGTACGTTGGTGCAGGCTCTTGGGTTCGATATCCATTATGCGTTGCTTGCCATCGGAAGCCGCTCCCCCCACCTGTTCGGCAATAAAAGCCAGGGCATTGGCCTCATACATCAGCCTGATTTTACCTTCTTTTGCCTGAGTTGTGGCAGGGTACAGGTAAATGCCGCCTTTCAGTAAATTTCTGTGAAAATCAGCCACCAGACTGCCTATGTACCGTGCAGAAGCACCCTGTCTTTTGCAGGCTTCCAGGTAGGATAAGATATTGGTGTTAATATGAGGGGTAAGCCCTTCGTTGATGGTGTAGATGGCACCATCTTCGGGCATGCGCATTTCCGGATGGGAAAGAAAAAACTCTCCAAGGGACCTCTCGTAAGTAAAGCCATTTGCACCTTTTCCGGTGGAATACACCAACATGGTAGAAGAACCGTACAATACATACCCTGCAGCCACTTGATCGGATCCCTTCTGCAAAACATCTTTTTCCTGAATGGGAGAACCTGAAGGAGTCTGCCGGCGGTAAATGGAAAAAATGGTACCTATAGATACATTGACATCAATATTGGAAGAACCATCCAGGGGATCTATAGCCACTATATATTTTCCCTTGCTGTTGTGCAGGTCAATGACCAGGTCTTCTTCCTCTGACACCACCGCACAGACTTCCCCTCCCTTGGTCAGGGCACGGGTAAAACGGACATTGGCTACCACATCCAGCTTTTGCTGCTCCTCTCCCTGTACATTGGTCTGTCCAAACGCTCCGGTTACATCCGAAAGCCCGGCCCGGCTGATTTCCCTGGAAACAATTTTTGATGCCAGGGCTATATCCCTTAAAATCTGCGAAAGTTCACCCGTGGCGTAAGGGAAATCGGCTTGTTTGCTTTTAATAAATCTGTCTAGTGTAACCCCAACTTTATAAGCAAGGTTTCCGGTGTCTTGTTTGTAAGGCTGTGTCTTCATACCTTTGAAGATAATTCATTATCATCAATTTATTCGCTTTTTCTAACCATTTTTCATGATTCAACCCCTGGTTTATAAATTTGGAGGTGCCTCCATTAAAGACGCAAACGCCATCAAAAACATCGGTGCCCTTGTCAAAAAACGCTGGACCACTGGCCTGGTCATGGTGGTTTCTGCCGCCGGGGATACCACCGACAGACTGGAACACCTGATCGATCTGGCCTTAAAGCAGCAAAGTTTTGACAAAGAACTGATTCAATTGCTGGATTATCATGAGGATATCTGCCGGGGGCTGTTCCACCCAGGTCACGGTGTTTTCGCACGGGTGGACAATCAATTTGCCCAATTGCGGAGAACGCTGGAAAACCTGTCCCTCAAAGCCGATGGGGATTTTTTTTATGACCAGGTGATCGGTTTTGGAGAACTGATATCAACCCGTATCATACAGGAATACCTGTGTGAGTTGGGTTGTGCCTGCCTCTGGCAGGATGCCCGTGAGCTGGTCCGAACGGACTCACAAACCAAAATGGCCAAAGTAGACTGGGCCCTGACCATGCAATATTGCAGGAGGGCATTGTTTCCCAAACTGGAAAAATTTCCCGTGGTTACACAGGGCTTTATTGGCACTGATTTGCTGGGAAACACCACTACGCTGGGCAGAGAAGGCTCGGATTTTACGGCTGCCATCATGGGTGTAAGCCTGGGGGCTTCTTCGGTCACGATTTGGAAAGATGTGGCTGGTATACTCAACGGTGACCCTGATATTTTTCCGGAAGCCGTCAAATTTGAATACCTGGACTTTGAAGAAGCGGCTGAAATGACTTATTATGGGGCCAAGGTAATTCATCCAAAAACCATCAAGCCACTTGCCAAGCACGGCATTCCCCTTTATGTCAAGTCCTTCCTCAATCCGGATGCAGCAGGAACAGTCATTGGTTCCTTTGGACAGGCACCCAGAATACCAATTACGATTTTTAAAAGCAAGCTCACCCTGATCGAACTGCGCATTCTGGACCTGTCCATGATCGGAGGTTTCCATTTTGAATTGATTTATGAGGTGGCCAAAAAAATGAATTGGCGCATACAGTTGGTGCAGGCATCAGCTGCCCACATCGCTGTACTTATCGATGATATGCCTTCCACAGAAGAGCAATTGGCCAGGCCCTTTAGGGAGGTTTTTAAGGTAAAAAGCAAAAGCGGACTGAAAATGATCACCGTGAAAAACCCTACTGTCGCTGAGCGGAGCCACTACCGGCAAGTGGCCGAAAAACTTTACCTGGAGCAAAACGGACCGGAATTGATACAATGGGTTTATGAGGAATCATCTCCCGAAGCTTAACCTGCAAATCGTTTTAGCGTCTTTTGTATGCCAGGCAGGTAGGCTTTTCCAAAAAGGTTGAGATGTACCAATAGGGGATACAGGTTGTACACAGGCACCCGTTCTTCAAAACCGGGTTCTAGTGGAAACACCTGCTGATAGGCCTCAAAAAAACCGTTGGTGGATCCCCCAAACAGCCGCGAAAAAGCCAAATCCATTTCCCTGTTTCCAAAATAAACCGCAGGATCGATGAGGGCAGGCAGCCCTTTTGAATCTACCATAATATTTCCAGTCCAGAAGTCACCGTGAAGCAATGCCGGTTTTTCTGAGGGGAAAAAGTCTTGCAATACATCATAAATGGATCGAAAATATTGAAGAAACTCCTGATCTATCAGTCCATTATAAAAGGCCAACTGCAGTTGGGGTTCCAGCCTGTTTTCAATAAAAAACGATGTCCAGGAAGATTTCCAGGTGTTTTTTTGGGGAAGAACGGCGATATAGTTGTCATTATCCAGGCCAAATTGCCTGCTGGTGCACATGTGCAACTCGGCCAGGCCTTCTCCCAGCCTGCTGGAGTAATCCGGTTTGGGAAATGAACTACTTATCCAATGCATCAGCAAATAATGCCTGTCTTCAAATTGCCCCACTGCCACTGTATCGGGAACATACAGGTTACAATTTTCCCGAAGCAAGTCCAAACCTTCACGTTCTCTGGGAAAGATATCTGCTTCCTGCTCAAAGTTGCTTTTCAAAAAAAAGGCTCCTTTTTCGGTATTTAGGTAAATGGCCTGATTCATGCTACCTGCCGCTACCAGGCGATAGTTCAGGATGCTGTTAGCTCCTCCGAAAACAGTCAGGCAAATATGGTCAAACAGTTCATCAGGAGAATCCATTTAGCTTGTGTTTCTGTTCAAGTTCCCGGATAAAACCGTCCAAAGATTCATCCAGGATATCATACACCTTTTGGAAACCATCCTCTCCACCGTAATAAGGATCCGGCACCTCCGGAAATTCGGCATTTTGCTGGAATTCCCGAACCAAATGGAGATTTTTTACAGGAAGCTGAACCTCATGAGATAGTTTTTTGATGTTTTCCAAATTGGAATAATCCATGGCCACCAGGTAATCAAAATCCCTGAAATCCGTGCGGTGCAGCTGTCTTCCCCTGTGGTGGATTTCAATGCCGTTGTTCCCGGCACAAGCCAGTGCCCTTTCATCGGCCAGCTCCCCAATATGGTAATCCGAAGTGCCACAGCTGTCTGCTGTAATCAGGTCTTTATAGTCCTTTTGGGAAATTTTATGATTGAATAAAGCCTCCGCCAAAGGCGAACGGCAAATGTTTCCCAAACAAATAAATAAAACCTTAATCATATAAATTCCGGTAATCCCCTTTTAATGATGTTTTTTCAGACAGCCATGGTTATCAAAATGTTAATTTAAAAAAATGAAAGCAGTATCCATATGAATCTCTTTAAATATTCCGTATTTTTGCGGTTTGTAAAAAATTACAAATATTCTGATAACAGAGAACCAAATCAGCGGTTTTGAAGTTGAAGAAGTATCGTTGGAAATTAGGAAAAAAACAATATAATTTTCTAAGATCAATCGTTAAATTATCTGTAAACAATTAAAATCTATTTTATGTCATTAGTTGGAAAAAAAGCACCTTTATTTAACGCCCCTGCTGTAGTGGATGGAGAGGAAATTGTTGAGAACTTTTCTCTGGAGCAGTACATCGGAAATAAAGATGTTGTTTTCTTTTTCTATCCAAAGGATTTTACATTCGTATGTCCCACTGAAATTCTGGCTTTCCAGGAAAAACTCGAAGCATTTGAAAAAAGAGGTGTGGCTGTAGTTGGAGCTTCCTGTGATACCGAAGAGTCTCATCTGGCATGGTTAAACACGCCAAAGGAAGAAGGTGGAATCCAGGGAGTAACCTATCCTATCGTAGCTGATCCGGTAAAAACCATTGCCCATAATTTTGGTGTATTGGCGGGAGACTGGAACTACAACGAAGAGGGAGAACTGACTTATGAAGGTCTTCCTGTGGCTTACAGGGCCACATTCCTTATCGACAAGGAAGGAACCATCAGACATGAAACCGTAAATGACCTGCCCCTGGGAAGAAACATCGATGAAATGCTCAGGCTGATCGATGCTTTGAGACATGTGGAAAAATTTGGAGAAGTTTGTCCCGCAAACTGGGAAGAAGGAAAAGAAGCCATGACTGCCAGTAGAGAAGGAGTCGCTTCTTACTTGTCTAAAAATTAATCCAGCCGATACCCATAACCTGAAGCCCTGCCTTCCGGCAGGGCTATTTTTGTTTTTACACATTTAAAAGGATAATTTTTACAACTTTTTGTTGAAATTGAAGGTTAATTAAGGCGATATGTCTAGTATACCGGAGATTTCTGTTTTGATTGCTACTTATAATACGCCGTTTCAGCAACTCCAAAGGGCTATCAATTCTGTTTTCAACCAAAGCATACAGGATTTTGAAATTATCCTGGTGGATGATGGATCCACTAATGATCCGGGTAAAAAGCTGGAAGCATTTTGCAAAAAACATGCATCCCGCATCCACTTTTTCCGACAGGAAAACAAAGGACAATCCAACGCTATCAATAAGGCTGTTGCTTTAAGCCAGGGTACCTTTCTTTCGGTTCTTGATGCGGATGATGAATACCTTCCCCAACACCTGCAGTCTTGTAAGGAACAAATGACTGTTTACGACTTAATCGCCTCCACCACCCAAACCATAGTTGATCAGCCCGGAGATTATTTTGTACCGGACAGGCTCGATCCTGAACGGCTGATCCATGTAGATGATTGTGTTTTATTTGCTACCCTCTTTGGGAAAAGGGAGGTATTCCTGAAGCGTAAGTTTATAGACGGCTATGGTGCCGATGCGGACTTTTATGATTGGGCAAAAAAACATTTTCGGTTAGGAAAAGTAGATTTGCGAACTTACGTTTATTACCGGAACAATCCGGAAAGTACCTGCGAACAAATGAAGGTTAAGTTAGGGAAAAAAAGCAATTCCCCTCAAATTAAATAAATCTGCACCTTTCTTTTTGCAATTTCTGTGCATGGTTTTTAATTGTACATTTGGCCAACGCTAAAATCCAAAGACAATGGAAGCTTCTTCCCCCGCTGTATCATGCTGCGAATCACCGCAAGCGAAAAAACCAAAAGAACCTGGTAAATGGTCCGGCTTATGGTCTATGTGGAGAAGCAGTATACTAAGTCTGGCCTCCCTGCTGCTGGCCATACTGGGGGAATACCATTTACCTACACATGTTGCCGGCATCAGTTTATGGCTGCCGGTATACCTGCTATCCTATGGTCTGGTTGGCTATCCGGTGTTGAAAAAAGGATGGGAGCTGATCCGGCAGGGAGAGGTATTTACTGAATTTTTTCTGATGGGAATTGCTACCATAGGAGCCTTTGCCATTGGAGAGTATCCTGAAGCTGTAGTGGTCATGCTTTTTTATACTATCGGCGAACTGCTTCAACACCAGGCTGTAAGTAAGGCAAAGGGGAATATTCAGGCACTTTTGGATATCCGGCCAGACCAGGCCAGAATTGTAAGGGAAGGAGAGCGGTTATGGGTAAAACCTGAAAATGTAAAAATAGGTGAGATCCTTGAAGTACAGGCTGGAGAAAGAGTACCTCTGGATGGGACACTGCTGCATCGCGCAGGAAGTTTCAATACTTCAGCCATATCAGGAGAAAGCATGCCGGCAATTATTCAGCCGGGTGAAGAGGTTTTGGCAGGTATGGTCAATCTTGAAAATCTGCTGACCATACAGGTATCCCGTACCTTTCAGGACAGCTCCCTGTCAAAAATTATCCGTACCGTTCAGCAGGCCATGTCCAAAAAAGCCAAAACGGAACAGTTTATCCGCAAGTTTGCCCGGATATACACCCCTATTGTTACTTATCTGGCCCTTGCCCTGGTGGTATTGCCCTATTTTTTTGTGACAGACTATCAATTCAGAGATTGGTTGTACCGGGCTTTGGTATTTCTGGTCATTTCCTGCCCTTGTGCCCTGGTGATTTCCATACCTTTAGGCTACTTTGGCGGCATTGGAGCGGCTTCCAGAAAGGGCATCTTGTTTAAAGGTTCCAATTACCTGGATCTGATCACCAAGGTCAATACGGTTATTTTTGATAAAACCGGTACGCTGACCAGGGGCGTTTTCTCCGTCAGCAAGATGGAAGAAATGGCGGGGGCGGACAAAGACTGGGAGCTTCTTGCTGCCTCCCTGGAAGCAAAGTCCAATCACCCCATAGCCAGGGCCCTGTTAGAATATGTGGAAGGAGAGCCTTACCCCGTTTCCGATTTAAAGGAGTATGCAGGGAAAGGTTTGTTGGGATTGGTGCAGGGTAAGCAAGTTTTGGTAGGCAATCAACCTCTGATGGAAAGCCATAACATCAAAGGGCTGTCTCAGGTAAATGGGGCTGAGGAGACATTAATTTTTTGTGCAGTAAATGATGTTTTATGCGGTTATTTTGTCCTGGCTGATCAGGTCAAGGAAGATGCAGCAGCGGCTTTTGATGCCTTAAAAAAGATGGGGATACACGAACTAATCATACTTTCCGGGGACAAGCGAGAGGTGGTCGAAGCTGTAGGAGAGGCGCTGTCAGCCAGGCAGGCCATTGGAGGACTTTTACCGGAAGACAAGCTTGTCATCCTGGAGAAGTTGAAACAAGAGCCGGGTAAACTAATTGCATTCGTAGGAGACGGAATCAATGATGCCCCGGCCCTTGCAGCAGCGGATCTGGGCATTGCCATGGGAGGAATGGGTAGCGACCTGGCCATAGAAACTGCAGACGTGGTGATCCAAACCGATCAACCATCGAGAGTGGCCCTGGCCATCCGCATAGGGAAAACTACTCGTCGCATTGTCTGGCAAAACATTGCACTGGCATTCGGGGTTAAATTCCTGGTATTAAGCCTGGGTGCAGCAGGTCTGGCAGGCATGTGGGAAGCCGTTTTTGCAGATGTGGGTGTGGCCTTGCTGGCCATACTGAATGCCATCCGGATCAATACCATTTACAATTGAAAAAAACATGCTTTTTAAAGAAACGGATTCGTTGGACGGTATTTGGGAAACGGTAATGCATGAATTGCATCGCGCTGTACTGGATAAGAAACATCCTTTTCGCTTTGTCACGTTGGCCACCCTTTCAGGCGATCAGCCCGATATGCGGTATGTGGTATTACGTGAAATGGATGAACAGCATCAATTTTACTGCTATACCGATAGCCGTAGCCAAAAAATAGTGCAGCTCAACAAAAATCCAACCTTAAGCCTTTTGTTTTACCATCCCAAAAAACGCTGTCAGGTAAAGGTGCATGGTACCACTGCCATCCATCATCAAAACAAGATAAGTCAAAAACATTGGCAAAAAGTACAGGGAGAGGCCCGGAAAGCCTATCAGGCCAGCATTGATCCCGCAAAAGAGATTGATGCCCCAACAGATGCCCATAACTGGGATGAAGAAAAAGACGACAGCCATTTCGTAGTGCTGGAAATTCAGCCCAAAATAGTGGAATGTCTGCAGCTCGATGGATTGCGCCATTTGAGGGCAATTTTCAAAAGGAAGGAAAATTCCTGGGCAGGCAGTTGGCTGGCTCCCTAAAGCTAACCCGATCTTCTGAAAGGCATTGTTGTTAAAAAATAAATGTAGTATCTTGAATTCCTATATTTACAGGTAGCATCATTTATTCAAAAAAACATGCATAACAGAAGAGATTTTATCAAAAAAACCGGATTAGCTACCGCTTTTTTCGGTTTGGGCCTGGGAAGTGAGGCTTTTGCTTTATCGCCCAAAGCATCCTTGTACAAAATATCCCTGGCCGAATGGTCAGTCAACAAGCTCCTTTTTTCCAAAAAAATGGATCACCTGGACTTTCCGATGCTGGCCAAAAAACATGGCATTCATGCCGTGGAATATGTCAACCAGTTTTTTATGGACAAGGCCAAAGACA
Organism: Cyclobacterium plantarum; assembly: GCF_011290685.1. Lineage (GTDB taxonomy): Bacteria > Bacteroidota > Bacteroidia > Cytophagales > Cyclobacteriaceae > Cyclobacterium > Cyclobacterium plantarum. The sequence goes on along the minus strand of NZ_JAANYN010000011.1, from coordinate 25,085 downwards.
TGAGCTACCTCAGGGAAATGAAAAGTCGGGCAGAAGGAGAGGGAGTAACTTCGGTATTGATCATGTGTGACAGGGAAGGGCAGCTCGGAGCCGCTGATGCCGCTGAACGTATGGAAACAGTAGAAAACCACAAAAAATGGGTGGAAGCCGCCAAGTTCCTGGGTTGCCATGCCATCCGGGTAAATGGATACTCTTCTGTCGAATACAGCCAGGACAGAAAAGCATTTAGCGAATCCCAGAAACTGGTAGCAGATGGTTTGAGGCAACTTTGTGAATTTGCCGATACCATGGATATTGGTGTCACCATTGAAAATCACGGAGGCTTTTCCAGCAACGGCAAATGGCTATCTGGCGTAATGAAAGCTGCTGATCATCCCCGGGCAGGCACCTTACCGGATTTTGGCAATTTCCAGATCAGTCCTAACGATGGTAATCCCATTTCCTATGATTCTTACAAAGGGGTAAAGGAATTGATGCCCTATGCCCAGGGAGTCAGTGTGAAAACAACTGTATGGGATGGTAAAGGCAATCAGTCTCCTTTGGACTATGAAAAAATGATGCGCATTGTGCTGAAAGCAGATTACCACTCCTGGTGTGGCATTGAATACGGTGAAGCAGGTCGGGAATGGGAAAGCATTGTGGAAGTCAGGGAGCAGCTTGAGGCTACTGAAGCGGCACTTCAAGGCTCCTTTTCCGTTTAATCCAGCAAGAAAACGGTCATGCTGCGGGGACCATGTGCCCCGATAACCAATGATTGCTCAATATCGGCAGTCTTGGAGGGTCCGGCGATAAATACTCCATAGCCGGAATCCGATACATTGATCGATTGATATACCTCATGCATATTGCCCAGTAACCGGTCCTTCTTTAACAAAACGATCAGGTGCTGGGCAATAAATGGGAGGGCACGGTGTTTCAGGCTTTCCTCAGGAAGCCAGATGGCCGCATTTTCTGCCACGCCCCATTCTCCTTCCAGAATAGCTAATTCTACATGTTCCAGGTCATGAGGATCTTCTGCCAGAGCGATATCGTAATTCCCCTTCACCACTTCGGAAAGGGAGAGAATCATTTGGCTGTCCTGGAAATGTAATTCCAGGTAATCCCGGATTTCGGCAGGATCACTCACCTCCAGTGCCTCACCACCATTTGATTTGATACTGCTTTTATACCGTTCCACCAGATCGCCTTCAACGGGAAACTCCGGATGCTCCGGCAGGGGAAGCAAATCCGGTTTATTTTTTTGTATGGCTGCTAAAATGCTTTCTTTACTGCTCATTTATTCCTGTTTTTCTTGTACCAATCTTTGAAACTTTCCTTCGGTACCTCCGGTAGTTCCCGGTGTTTACCCCAGGCATTGAAACTGTTGTAGACAAAGCCTCTGGGGCTGATGGAAAGCGACTTTCGGGCCATTTTGCCCATCAGGTCAAAGAGTTTGGGTTTGGACATTACATTTCCTCCAAAGCGCATGGCCCATTTTTTGGATGGCTGGGAAGGGCCTTCTTTGGTGATCACCTGCCGCCACTTGTACAGCTGTTCGTGGATATTGATCTTTACTGGACATACATCCGAACAGGAGCCACAAAGGGTGGAGGCAAAGGGCAGCGTACTGTGTTTCTTCAGGTCCATACCCGGAGAGAGTATGGAACCAATAGGACCCGGTACGGTAGAGTTATAGCTGAATCCACTGCTCCTGCGGTAAATGGGGCAGGTATTCATGCAGGCACCACAACGGATACACTTAAGAGAATTTCTGAAATCTTCTCTGCCCAATTGCTTTGTCCTACCATTATCTACCAAAATCAGGTACATTTTCTTGTCTTTCCTGGGCCGGTGGAAATGCGAGTTGTAATTGGTAATGCTCTGTCCGGTAGCACTGCGTGCCAACAGCCTGAGGAACACCCCCAAATCTGCAGCTCTGGGAATCAATTTTTCTATGCCCATGCAGGCAATGTGGATATCGGCCAGGTGGGTACCCATATCGGCATTGCCCTCATTGGTACAGACCACAAAGCCACCGGTTTCGGCAATACCGAAGTTTACACCGGTAATGGCCGCATGGGCTTGGATGAATTTTTGCCTCAAATGCTGCCGGGCTGCCTCAGTGAGGTATTGGGGATCGTCCGAACCGGCCTCAGTGCCCAGGTGTTTGTGAAAAATATCCCCGATTTCTTTTTTCTTCAGGTGAATGGCCGGCATCACGATATGGCTGGGCACCTGCTTGTTAAACTGAATGATGCGCTCACCTAGATCCGTGTCGACCACGTCGTAGCCTTTGTCCTCCAGGAAATGGTTTAAACCGCATTCTTCCGTCAGGATGGATTTGCTTTTTACCAGCTGCTTCACCTGGTTTTCCTCCAGGATACGCAAAACATGCTCATTGTGCTCTTGGGCATCTTTGGCCCACAGTACCTCTATGCCGTTGGCTTGCGCATTTTTTTCAAACTGAAGCAGCAGGGTATCGAGATTGGAGAGCACATGGTCCTTGATCTGGGAAGCCAGGGTACGCAATTGTTCCCATTCCGGAATTTTCTGCGCAGAGGCGTCTCTTTTGCTTCTGACATGCCAGAGGGTGTCATCGTGCCAATGGCTCCTGTCAGTGTCTTTCAGGAATTCGGCTGCAGCATCCGCATGTGTCTGAGGAAGTTTCATTCGGTATCGGTCTTTAATTTTCGGGTGTATGCCCATTCAATATCTCTGCAATGTGCATGACTTTGATGGTTTTCTTTTCTCTGCGAAGCAGGCCTTCCAGGTGCATGAGGCAGGACATGTCTGCTCCGGTAATTACCTGAACCCCTTGTTGTTCGTGGTCTTTGATGCGGTCCCTGCCCATGTCGACAGAAACGGCCTCTTCAAAAACGGCAAATGTACCGCCGAAGCCACAGCATTCGTCCTTTCTTGTCAGCTGAACCAGGTCTATGTCCTTGACCATCTCCAGCAATCCCAGCGGTTTGTTAAATTCCGGTATCATCAACTCGGAAGGCTTGGCCAGGTGCAGACCCCTTAAACCGTGGCAACTGGCATGCAAACCAACACGAAAAGGGAAGCTGGCATCCAGGGTTTTTACCTGTAGTACATCGGTAAGAAATTCACACAACTCATATATTTTGGGTCCGCCTTCCTGGTCTGAAAGAATATGTTCTTTCGCATGCAGGGTACAGCTACCGGAAGGGCAAACCACATAATCGTAGGCTTCAAAATTTTTACGAAACAATTGGGCAGCACCCTCTCCATACTGCTGGTAACCGGAATTGGCCATTGGTTGACCGCAGCAGGTTTGTTCAAGGGGGTATTCCACTGTCACTCCGGCTTTTTCCAGTAACTGAAGGCTGGCAATGGCTGCATTGGGGTAAAATTGCTCTACGTAACAGGGAATAAATAATCCGACTTTCATTCAGGGCAGGTGTTATTGGCTATCTAACAAAATAAGGCTGCCTTTGTTGGCAACAGCAGATAAAGATAAGCATCAGAAGGTAATTCGCCAGTATTTTCATACCAAACTTTTCCATTCCGATGCTGGGCGGCTTACCGGGAAGGTAATCCTCTGTTTACTTAAACTCATTTTAAAAGTACGGTAAAACAAAAAAGCAACCATCCTGCACTGTGCTGATGGTAGGGGCGGAAGCAGGGATCTTTTGGAATCCGGAGTCTGCCTTACCTGAATGAATGCAATCTTTCGTTGTTGCATGCCGTTTTGGGAGGATTAGCTCAACGCTGTCTGGCTTGGCTATGCGCGGTGTCCCGAAGGGCATTGCGTATAGGTGTTATTACCTGCTGTTATTTTTCTTCCAATATTTTCAGCAAGTGATTGTTAAGGTATAATTTTTCTTTACCAACCCTCACTGATTGTAAAAATCCGTTTTTCTCCAATGCTAGCAAGTAATTCCCAACTGTTTTCGGATTACCTAGTTTTTCGTCAATCAAATGTTGACGTTTGGTGTATGGTAAACGAAATAAAATCTCTATTAAATCTTTGGAATATATTTTTGGTAGTTTCATTTTGATTTCGCTTCCAATTGCATCCATTGTTGTTATGATTTTATTCAATCTTTCCAAGCCTTTCCTTGCTGTCTCTTCAATCATATCCAACATATATAAAAGGTAGACTTCCCATTCGCCATTTTCGGTGACATCCTGCAATCTTTGATAGTATTCCGTTTTATTTTTGATGATATATCCACTCAAATATATGGCTGGTGTGTCCAATAAACCTGATAATTTGAGATATAGCAGTAATAAAATACGTCCTGCTCTTCCGTTACCATCAGAAAAAGGGTGTATAGCTTCAAATTGATAGTGCATTAAAGCCATTTTTATTAAAGGGTCAATGCTGTTATCCTCGTTGATAAATTTTTCCAGATTCGCTAATTTATCACGGATAACGGTTTCCCCACTTGGCGGAGTATAGATCACTTCCCCTTGCGTGTTGCTCAATGTTGTTCCTGGTGTAACACGTATAGAAGCTTTATTTCCTTTAACGCACTGGACTATTTTTATACAAAGGTTTGTCGTAATAAATGGCTTTTTTTTGAGCTGTTCCAGACCCAACCAAAGTGCCTCTTTGTAACTCAGCACTTCTTTAGTTGCAGCGTTTCCCACTTTTTTGTCCGCTACCATTGATTTGTAAAGTTCGTCATTGGTGGTAATAATATTTTCCACCTCAGAACTTGCCTTTGCCTCCTGTAAGTATATTGTATCTAAAAACAAAGTAGGGTTGGGCAAATTCATCAATGTTCCGTTCAGCATTGCCAGTGCTCTCCCTGCAGAAATAGTCTTTCGAAGTATTGTTTTGGTTTCAATGTCTGCTTTTGGCGGTAGCAGCGGCAGGTCATTGTATGGTATTTCTCTGTCAAATTCGCCCATTTTATCAAGGGTAAGTTTTACGCTCATACATCCAATAAGGGTAAAAATACACAAATTTTACACTTGTTTTACTGATATGGGTAAAAACTACTCTCGTTAGTTCATTGTCCTGCCATTTTTGTAATGATCTTGGTTTTCTGTCAAATACCCGATACTACTGGCTAACCGCAGGCATTGCGGTTATTTACCCTTTGGGCGGCGGATTTAACTTCCTTAAATATAGAAAAATTTTGAGAAATATCAACTAGCTTTTTCAGTACCATGCATCTTAGCCATTCAACCGATACTAAACAATAAAATCTGGATTCACGAATTACCGCTTATCCTGGTCCCCTAAGTTGGGCGAAGTTTGTAACTTCGCCCAACTATTTTCGAAATTGTAAACAGAAAATATGCACCAATAGGCCATTTTCAATGGCCTCTCCTTATCCGTCAACAAGACCAAGAACCCTTTACGAGGCACCTTTGTATTTTCCCTGAGCTGGGTGAGTTTGCAATTACAGCCCTGGTATCCACTGATGAACGAGCACCGGGGCACTTGTAATGCCGGATCCATTGAAAAGCTATATTGAATTTCTATCTATAAAACGGTCAGTTTTAGCCATTTCAAATGGCTTTCGGGCGGTTCCTATCTGTTTATGTTACCGAAGATAGCAGGGTGAAGTGACATACTTCACCCAGTCTCTATTCTTTTTACTGGTCTGGGTGTAGATTGCATCTACATCCCTTTTATCCTATTTTTCAACGCCGACGAGGCATTTGTAATGCCGGGTCCGTTGCACAGACCGTTAAAAAATCTTTCCCGGAAACGTGTACCTTTAGCCATTGCAAATGGCTTTAGGGCGGCTTTTTTCTTTCTACGATAGCGATGATAGCAGGGTGAAGTGACATACTTCACCCAGTAGCAGCAGCTCATTTTCAGCGAACGATACGAAAACCGATAGTAAGGAAAGCCCCTTTCCACCCATTGCATTTGATTTATAACGATTTAGTTATATATTGAGAAAGAATCTATTCGGCTCCCTATCTGCCGCTTAGCCTAACGCTAAATCATACTCCAAGTGTATACCATTAGCCGACTTCTGAATTGGACCGTCCATAAAACCCAGGCAGGCTTTCCCTCCCTTATTGTTGGCATCGCCCTATTTACCGCATGCTCGGAACCCCCACTTGGCGCAAACTTCAGGGAGTACTTTTCGAAAACAGAGGTAGTAGCGCTAAGTGGAGAAACGGTAGCTTTGACCGAAGGAGAAAAGCCGCTGAGTTACCTATTCAATATGACTTTTTTTGACAGCCTGATACTGGTCAATGAATTTCCGGATCGGGAGTATACCTACAAACTAATTAATTTGAGGGACAAGTCTGTCAGGCCATTTGGAAAAAAGGGAGAGGGACCTAACCAGTTGCTAAGCGATGCTTTTTATTTCTCGGTGGACCGGAAAGAAAACCTGCTCTATCTGACAGATCAGGTACACTATTACATCCATGACATCGATGACTTGAAAAGCGGCATGGATGAGCCCGCAGCGAAGTTTACCATCGATCAACAGGAAAAGCGCTTTATGGGGAGTACCGTCCATGTGGATGGATACATCGTAGGCAGCATGCATCACAAACGATTTTGTGCCTACAATATTGAAAGCGGGGAATTTATCGAAGTGGGTGAGTATCCGGGAGGGCCCTCCATGGCGATGGCCAACCAGTCATTTTTTATGAACCACCCCACAAAGAATTTGGCCGTATACGGCATGTCCAGGGTGCCGGAATTTGGGATTCTTACCGTTTTACAGGATACCATCGAAGTCAATAAATATGCTTGGGGAGATACGCCAATGGATGTGCAACATGGCCCGACGGGCATGCATGTCGTGGATAAGGAAGGATCTACCTTTGAATACACAGCTGTGGCGGTGACAGCCGACCATATTTATTTCCTGTACAATGGGAAGACCATCGATGAAACTTCCCGGGAAACCATCATCCAATCAGGTCTTTCCAATGAGGTATTTGTGTTGGATTGGGAAGGAAAGCCTGTAAAAAGATACCTACTGGATCAGCATGTCCGCTCCATCGCGGTAGATGATCAAGCCAAAATGCTGTATGCTGCTTCTTTTGAGAAAGAACCCGGTTTAATCGCCTATCCATTAAACAAACCTTAAATGATACGATTTTATTTACTTTTAGTAGTCCTTGCGCTATCCCATTTCGGGTATGCCCAGGAAGCCGGGGGTTCCAAAATTTTCAAACCACCTGGAAATGCAATAAAAGTTAGTGGCCAAACCAAAGTCGACCCCTTGCTAAAACCCCTAAAATTGGTGACGGTATTGGACCCAAAAGGCTCCTCAATTGACCGGGAACTGGAAGTTTGGAATGGCTTAATGGGCAGTATGGATAGGGATTCCATCGGCTATATTTTTCTGGTGCAGGACACGGAAGATATCGAACAGTTCAAGCGGTATTGGTTTACCGACCGGAAGATGGATTACCCCTTTTATTACGATACAGAGCGAAAGGTAATTGAGGCGAATGGGCTATCAATCGATAGTCCTGGGCAGACTTTACTGTTGGATGAAAATAACACCATCATTTTGTCAGGAGGCAGTCCTATCAATACGGATCCCTATAACCGCTACCGAGCCAAACTGTACAAACAGACCGTGGAAATGGGGATGGAAGGGGCCATAAGGGGAGTGATTGTAGAATTAACAGATACAGGTATGAAATGGTTTTATGCCAATGAGCCGGTCTACTTGACTGAGCAAGGAGAGGTGATACCTAAAAACCAGGCCGACGCGGGGATTCGCTCCAAAAAATGGGTTCCCGCCATCAGCCCGCTTTCGGACACCGTTCGTTTGGTTAAAAGGAGTCCTTAAGCCTCCACTAAATTCTGCCGGCGAAGAGCCGGTGCGGAGGCACATGGTGGCTCTCTTTCGAATAATGATGCGAAAGATGCTGTTTTCGTCACGGACAATGCCCATTCCATCACATAAATTTGACTAAATGGCCTGCCTCATGTATTGTTATAGCACTATGAAAATCCACCTAATTATCATTCCCTTTATCCTCGCTCTTTTTTCCTGCCAACCCCGGGAGGAAGGCAAAAAAATAATCCGCCAAATTCCGGAATCAGGAACCCTGAAATCCAGAGAAGTAGGCCTGGCCAATGCGGCACTTATGCCTTATAAAATCGTCGTGTCTGCTGACAAAGCCGAGGTCTTAGACCAGGGGAAAGAAAATCTATTCAAAGTCTATGACCTGCCCGATTTTTCCTTCTAGTACGCATTTGGCAACATCGGTGAGGGCCCCGATGAGTTCCAGTTTGTGAATGGAAATTCCTTGAAAATCCATGGGGAGCACCTCGTGGTGCTTTCGGGTACACAGTTGATCAAAATAAAACTGCATGCGGAAAAAGCAACCTGGGAAGAGCAACATACATTGATTTCCGATACCGGCGGGCCGATTAACGGGCTGCACCTGGTTAATGACTCCGTGTATGTTGCTGATATCGGGGATGCAAAACCGGGAGCACCGGAGCACCGCTTGGTCCACCTGGGACGAAATGAGGAATTGGTCCGATTCGGTGAATACCCAGAGCCAGCCGCATGGGAAAATAAGGATCAGGCAAACCTGTTCCGGGATTATGGGAAAAGAACGGTGGCCAACCCCGAAGATGGAAGGTTGGCGGCATTCTACTTGTTCCAAAATCAAATCAGATTGTATGGTGGAGATGGGGAACTTCTTCAGGGAATAGCCGTGGAGAGCTCCTCCAACAGCGCATCCGATGAGGAAATGTGGATTTACCGGGCGGATCCATTTGCCAGCAGGGAACGCATTTATGTGCTATATATAGGAATGCCCAAAAAGGAAGTGGAAGAGAATTCTCAGACCTTCCGACCCCACCTGGAAGTCTGGGATTGGGAGGGAAATTTACTGGACCGCTTTAGGCTGGACCAGCCTATCACTACATTTACTTACTCTGAGGAATTCAAAAAATTGTATGGGATTTCTTTTTTTAAGGAGGATGTGCTTTACGAATACGATTTAAATCAAGGCGTAATCACCGATAATGAGAAAGCGTCATCCGCCGGGAACGGGAAAAACAGCAAAGAACAAGACCCCATTCGTCAACCCGACAAGAAAATTATCGCGGAGAATGATTATTTCCGGATAGAACCGCCGGCAGGATGGAACTATCCCCCCAGCTGGACATTGGAAGAAAAGAAATCGGTGGGGGAGCGAGACGGTTTGTACCTCACAGGGGCAACTTTTGTCAGAGAAAACCCGGCTGATAAATCCGTTTGCGGCGCTTCGATGCAACTTACCGTTGGGGTTCCCAAAGAAGAAACATTTGATGTTGAGGAATATTTGTCTTCACGTGCAGAGGATTATCGATCAAACGACCAACTGGACGAGCTCTCTATTGAGAAACTGGCTAATGGGATAAATGGCTACACCATTACCTACAAACGCCGATTTGTGGATCCGAAGGGTGAAGCGTACCTTAGCACGAATGAACATACGCTCTTTGAAAAAGAGGGTCGGATAATTGTGACCAGATTTACCAGTTGTGACTTTTTTGAGCGGTACAAGGAAGTAGTTCGAAAAGCCTTTCAATCGCTGACATTGAAAGACGCCATGCCCGGGTAGTGAACATGGTTTGATCCGACCCCTAAAAAACCCGTTGCGAATTTTATTTATCCCTGCAATTTTAAATCAAATAATAAATTTGCAGGGATGATAGGGCGAAGCTTGTATTCGGAATTTTTGTTTTCGGTAACCCACTTTCCCGTTACCGGACTCATTGGACCGAGGCAGGTTGGCAAATCAACCTTTGCAAAATCCATTGAGTACTAAATGCTTTTTTGACAACAGAACTACCCTCATGGCATATCAATGTCAAAAAGCAACTGGTAAAATCTTCTAAAATTTATTTTCGGGATACTGCAAAGCTTCATTACCTCTTAGGCATTAAAAATTGGATCAAGCCCTTCAAGGGCGAAATACCAAAGCGATGGGTGTAAGCCCATCGTGAATTGATAGCCGATTATTCGTAAGCCCTGGAAGGGCGGGATATGTTTTTATCCAGGCCGATTCCATACCTTAGAACCATTTAAAATAGGTTTACAAGAAAAAGTGAAAATTACACCCATACGCTGAATGTAAAATTTTATCTCTGGCTGGGTGAGTATGCCTCCTCACCCTTGTATTTTCGATGATGTCAACCTGATGGTACCGACCAAAAGCCATTTGCACTGGCTATGCACATCCATTTTCAAAAATCCTTATCCATTTACGCATTTCTAATGCAATCCGGCATTGCAAGGGCCTAAAACTAATAAAGAACCGTATTACCCAGATGTTCAACAGATTAATGCCGCATATATCAGGATATCACCGTTGTAATTATTGGAATGAATAGATTTATACTCAATTAAAATTTATATTATCCCTATTTGAATAAAATAATAATAAATCATCTTGGTATTTTTATAATATGCCTAAAAATCAAGTCGATCCATTTGTTTTATTGGGCTTTTAGTTTTACTTTAGAATTAACGTTTTAATTTATCTAACAGACTCACTTTGAAGCTAGTTGATACGCTGAATCCAGAAAAAGCCCAACGCCATGGAGGGGGGATAATTTTCTTCTTGTTAAATTCAAAATGCGACTTTTTCTCCTATTGCTAACATTTGCCTTTGTCTTTGAAGGCTTCTCCCAAGCCGATTCCAAGGCCTTTACCGCCAAAAATGCGGTTTATCTCGAGGTAGGAGGAAATGCGGGGAGGTATGCGGCCAGCTATGCCCGTATCTTTCACCAAAAAGGAGAACTTAAGTTGTCAGCCAGTGCTGGTTTTTCGATGTGGCGAGACGACCGATCGGAACTGCCTTACAATACATCCAAATCGGTCCATTGGCTTCCCACACTACCGTTAGAAATTAACGCCCTATTTGGCAGGTCCTCCCATCATTTGGAAATAGGTACTGGCTTTATGACCTATTTAACGGTAATCGGTGAACAAAATCAGAATACTTCAGAATTCAGAGATAAAGTTACGTTGGATGCGGTGGTACCCCTGAGGGTAGGCTACAGGTACCAAAAACCTGAGGGCGGATTCTTTTTCAGGATAGGCTATACACCCTTTATTTCGCTTGATTTCAATAATGAAGGATTCCGAAAATTTGTTCCGCTTTGGGGAGGAATAAGTTTAGGGAAGAGTTTTTAATTGGTTTTCCGACCGGAACCTGGACGATCCCTTTTATTACGACAAAGCGAAAAAGGTGATTAAATCCGGAAGCTCTCCTTGGCTGGGTGTGTAACTACATTCCTTTTATCCTATTTTTTAACGCCGAAGAGGCATTTGTAATGCCGGATCCGTTGTACAGACCGTTTAAAAATCTTTCCCGGAAACGTGTACGTTTAGCCATTGCAAATGGCTTTTAGGCGGCTTTTTACTTTTTACGATAGCGAAGATAGCAGGGTGAAGTGACATGCTTCACCCAGTCTCTATTCTTTTTACGGGACTGGGTGTAGTTTGCAACTACATCCCTTTTATTAAATTTTTAACGCTAGCGAGGCATTTGTAATGCCGGATACATTGGACAGACCGTTTAAAAATCTTTCCCGGAAACGTGTACGTTCAGCCATTGCAAATGGCTTTTAAGCGGCTTTTTTCTTTTTACGATAGCGAAGATATCAGGGTGAAGTGGCATACTTCACCCAGTCTCTATTCTTTTCCCAGGACTGGGTGTAGGTGTAACTACATCCCTTGTAGTATTTAGTTTACGCCAGCGAGGCATTTGTAATGCCGGATCCGTTGGACAGACCGTTTAAAACTCTTTCCCGGAAACATGTACGTTCAGCCATTGCAAATGGCTTTTAGGCGGCTTTTTTCTTTTTACAACAGCGAAGATAGCAGGGTGAAGTGACATGCTTCACCCAGTAGCGGTCGATTTTTAGTTTTTATTTAAGACAACCCAATCAAAAATACCGCCGGTATCTTGTGCAAATCCGGTTTTTCCTTACGCCAGTCCGCCACTTTCCTGGTACGGATCATCTCCCCTTCCCCGGTCAGCTCACTGGCAATACAAAGCAGGGTCTTTGCATCCAGCTGCTCCAGCAAATCTTCCAGCAGGCGGTTGTTTCGGAAAGGAGTTTCCATAAACAGTTGGGTGGTGTTTTCCTTTAGTGCCCTTGTTTCCAGTTCTTTGATGGCCTTGATCCGCTCTTTTCGCTCGATGGGCAGGTACCCACTAAATGTGAAGGCCTGCCCGTTAAACCCGGAGCCCATCAGCGCCAGAAACATGGACGAGGGGCCTGGTAAAGGCACCACCCTGATGCCCAGCTGATGGGCCCAGGCCACGGCCCTGGCCCCGGGATCGGCAATGCCCGGGCAACCGGCTTCTGAAATAATTCCGGCATCCTGTCCATTCAATACAGGATCAAGGAGTTTCCTAACCTGAGGGTCAGGCGTCTTTTTGTCCAGCTTTTCCATATGAATCTCTTCGAGATTAAGTCCCAATTTCAGGCTGCTGATGAATCTTCTGACTGTCCGGAAATCCTCCACCAGGTAATAGGAAGTGGCCGCAATTACATTTTTGACCACCGGGGCCATCATATCAAGGCCTGTTTCAAGCACCAATACATTTGGTATCAGGTATAATATTCCCTTAGCTTTCATTATTTTTGTTTATGGAAAATGGAATGCCTTCACTGGCAAAAGTACTTATTTTTGTCGGACTGCTGTTATTGGTCGCCGGATTGCTGCTCTGGTGGCTGCCCAAATTTCCTGGTTTTAAAGGCATACCCGGAGATATGGTCTTCAAGAGAGAAAATTTCACCTTCTATTTTCCCCTGGGAACAAGTATTCTGCTTAGTTTGCTCTTGACCTTATTGATTTATTTGTGGAGAAAATTTGGGGGATAATAGGTCAAAGAACAATATTTGCCCGAATGAATACTTCATAAAAAAAATGAGCTTCTGCTGACCCTGGAAAACCCGCACCCAGAAAAAACATGCACTTTTACCCGCTTTGGCATCTGTTATTAACGTAGGCCAGGAAATTTTCCGATTTTACTGTTTTTCTTGGATGAACTTATGTGAGCACTCCGGTTTAGATTGCTTTGCGGGGCTACCGATGACGTATTTGTTAGGTATTTGATTTTCAACATGATAACCCCCGTCGAAAATCCACCGTCATCCCGATTTCTGCGTTTTTTAAAATGTCAGGTCTCGCAATGAGGGGTTCCAACGTCACTGAGAGAACCCAGGTTAAAAGCTATTATTCACAATCAGCATCAACAATACCAAATTGATTGCCAATCTGAAAATACCTAAAAAAACAGCCGTTTTTAAATGATCCACCAGCTGCCTGTTTACCAAACTAATGTAAAGAAGTATACTTACCAGCAGCAGGTTAAAAAGGGTAATGGCAATCAGGGAGTACTCATACCATAAAGGCAGATCCAAGCGATAAAAGACCCCATAAAGGATGTAGATGGCCAGGGTTAGCGTACTGCTACGAATGTTCCATTTCTTAAGCTGTTCCCTGCTTTTAATTATGCCGTTCATGATTCTTTTTTTGCGAATATTTTAAATGTAACCAATTGATAAGGAATTAAAAAAATATCCGCCTGGAGGATTCCCATATATTACAAAAAGCTCTTAATCATTCCTAGTTTCTGCGTTTTTTAAAATGTTAGGTCTACCAATGATGGGTTTGGTCGTCTCTGAGAGGGTGAAGACGGGAATAAAAAGGAATCTGAAATAGCCATGCACCCGCGGCAGTCCGAGGGGGGTACGTGGACGACCTTTCGATCCTATTCCCATTTCCCGATGGATTAATGCCGCCGCTCCGAATCGATTCGCTTTTTAGGCTGAGCCTGCCGAAGCCCGCTGTGCTCGTGATGACGGTAGGTGTTGTCATCGGTAGGCTGCGATATTAAATAGTATAACTTATTGAAAATAGCTTACGCACCCGCAACAGTCCGAACGGATACGGAGGCCCATTTCCAATTTTACTGCTTTTTTTCAATGGCGGAATGCCCTAAGCGTCAAGAAAGGCTTTCAAAGTGGCCACTACTGCATCTGGCTGCTCCGCATGCAACCAATGCCCTGCATTTTTGATGTGAATAATCCGGTTGTCAGGAAAAAGCTTTTCTATAGCTTCTTTGTCACTGTTTTTGATATAATCCGAATTGGCCCCTCCCATAAACAAAACGGGCTTTTCAAAAGGCTTGTCCGAATCGATGGCCTCACCTACATTTTCTATTTGTTGGGTGATCACCGGCAGGTTGATCTTCCAGGCAAAAGCCCCGTCCACTCTGGTCAGGTTTTTCAATAAAAACTGCCGGATACCCTTTTCGCTGATGTATTTGGCCAATATATCTTCTGCTTCCTTTCTGGAAGCCAGTTTTCCGGGATGTACTGCATTCAGGGCTTCCAGGATGGTTTGGTGATGAACGGGGTAAGGCCTGGGGGCGATATCTGCCACGACTAATTTTTCAACCCTTTCCGGGTACATCAGGGCCATTTTCATAGCTGTTTTTCCTCCCATCGAATGCCCCAGCAGGTACACGCGATCCAGACCCTCTGCTTCCAGCAATTCATGGAGATCGGCTGCCATTGCCGCATAATTCCATTCTTCAGCATGGGGAGAATCGCCATGATTGCGCTGGTCAACGAGATACAGGGTATAGTTTTCTTCCAGGCTTTTGGCAATTCCCATCCAGTTATCCGCAGAGCCAAACAGTCCATGAAGGATGATCAGTGGCTTGCCTTGCCCACTTTTTTTAAAGTTAAGTTTCATTGGTGTTTAGTTTTCGGTTTCCAGTTGTCTCCGGTACATTTGGATGGTGTTTTCCAGGCCATAATACAAGGCATCACAAACCAGGGCATGGCCGATGGATACCTCGTCCAGAAAGGGAATTTTTTCTTTCAGGTATTTGAGGTTATGCAGGTCCAGATCATGCCCGGCATTAATGCCAAGGTTAAGCTCCCGGGCCAAATTAGCCACTTCCACATAGGGGGCCACCGCCATTTCCTTATCTTGAAGATACAGGCTGGCATAGGGTTCCGTGTACAGCTCCACCCGGTCGGTGCCGGTGGCTTTGGCTGCTTCAAAGTATTTGGCTTCCGGATTGATGAAAATGGAGGTTCTTACTCCATATTCATGCAATTCTGCGATAATATCCCTCAGCATATCCTGGTGTTTTAAGGTGTCCCAGCCTGTATTGGAAGTCAGGGCTTCAGGCGGATCAGGAACCAGGGTGGCCTGGGCCGGGCGCGCAAGCCGGATGATCTCCATATACCGCTGATCGGGATAGCCTTCTATATTAAACTCTGTATGTACCTTGTCTTTCAGTTCCATCACATCAGCGTACCGGATGTGCCTTTCATCCGGTCTGGGGTGAACAGTGATGCCCTGGGCTCCAAAGCGCTCGGCATCCAGGGCAACTTTGACCACATCCGGGTTATTGGCACCACGGGCATTCCTGAGGGTCGCAATTTTATTTATGTTAACACTTAATTTCGTCATGTTCCAAATATCAGCTAATTTTGCACTAAATTAAATATATTGCTGCAACATTGGTAATACCGTTAAAGGTAAGGCGTTTTTAATTTTAAATAGAAATCAGAGAAGCAAAGGTACCTAAAATCTAAATTTCAAAGCCATGAGTTTAAAAATCAACATAGAAAAAGAAATCAAACAAGCCATGCTGGCCAAAGATAAGGACAGGCTCCGTGCGCTCCGTGCCATTAAGTCGCTGATAATGCTGGAAGAAACAAAGGGAAGCGGAGAGAAAGGTTTGGCTGAGGCGGAGGAAATCCAGCTCTTGACCAAAGCCGCCAAGCAACGCAAGGACTCTATTGAGATTTTTGAGAAACAGGACCGCAAGGATCTGGCCGCTCTGGAAAATTCCGAGTTGCAGGTCATTCAGGAATTCCTGCCCAAACAGTTGAGCGAAGCGGAACTGGAAGCCGAATTGAAAGCCATTATCGCTGAAACGGGAGCAGATGGACCCAAGGATATGGGAAAGGTCATGGGAGCAGCTACCAAAAAACTGGCAGGCAAGGCAGATGGAAAGGTCATTTCCCAAAAAGTAAAGGAAATGCTAAACTAAAAAATAGGCCGATTTGAGTACCGTAGACATCATCATATTGGGCATGCTCGCTGTAGGGGCGTTCAGCGGCTACAAGCAGGGGCTGTTTATAGGGTTGTTGTCTATTCTGGCCTTCTTTATTGGCATCATTCTGGCGTTTCGCTTCATGCATTGGGGAGCCGAAATTTTAGCAGATAGAGTAGAAAGCCTGACCTTTATGCTTCCATTTGTGGCATTTATACTTATTTTTTTAGCCGTCACCATCACCATTCGGATTTTGGCCTATTTGGTAAAAAAAGCCCTTAACCTTACCATTTTGGGTACTTTTGATAGTTTTGCCGGAAGTATTTTGGGGATTGCAAAATGGGCCATCATGATCAGTTTACTGATTTGGGTAGCGCATTCATTTGAGTTTGATGTACCGGAAGAAATGCAAGAGGGGGCAGTAGTGTATCCACTGGTAGTGCCGGTCGCGCCTACTTTGGTTTCTCTTCTGGATGATTATACCCCTGTGATTGACGCCGCCATAGCTACCGTTAGGGAACTCGTAAACGACGCAGGTAGTGATCCTTCTAATTGACAATTTTGATTCTTTTTCCCATATCCTGGCAGATTATTTCAAAAGGTCCGGGGAAGCAGTCATGGTGGTCCGCAATGATGTACCGCTAACTGCCTTGTTTGATCTGGAATTTGCTGCGCTCGTGCTCTCCCCCGGACCTGGAAGACCTGAAGATGCAGGTAACCTGATGCAAATACTGGAACATTTTGTAGACAAGGTACCGGTATTGGGAGTTTGCCTGGGGCACCAGGCCATTGGTACCCTTTTCGGTGCCGGTTTGCAAAGAAGCATCCGTCCCATGCACGGCAAGGTATCCTGGGTTAATCAGACATCACCGCAACCTTTTTTACAGCAGGTACCTGGCAGGTTTCAGGTTACCCGTTACCATTCCCTTGAACTGACGGCTCTTCCACCTGAACTGGAAGTGGTTTTGGAAACAGACCAGGGTGAAGTCATGGCGATTTGTCACAAAAGCCTACCTGTAATCGGACTACAATTCCATCCTGAGGCCCATCTCACCAAATATGGAGAAAAAATTATCCGGAACTGGGTGAAGCTGTTTGCACTAGAAAACAGCAGCAAATTGCTTACAGAATAAGGGAATTAGGATAGATTTAGGAAAAATTTGTTGCCTTTTTCACAAATATCAGTACGATTTTATGCTAATTGAACAAAGGAAGACGAGAAGCCGTTTTATTTTACGAATCCTTTTAATACCTTTAGCTATATGCGGGCAAATGACTTTATCAATAATCTGATTCCACCCCTGAAATTTACGGACAGGGTGAGGCTGGCGCTTTCCTGGATGGAGGAGATCAGGACTAATATTTTGCCTGTGGTGGAAAAAGGGAGTTTCAAAGGTTTTATCACTGATGAGATCATCTACGAGATCAATAATCCCGACCTGAGCATAGCTGAGGTAGAATTGCTTGCCAGTTCCTGCGTGGTTCAGATGGAGAAGCACATATACGAGGTGCTGAGAATAGCCTCGGAAAACCAGGTGAGTATGGTGGCTGTCCTGGATAGGGATCAAAAATACCTTGGGGTGGTTTCCGAGGAAGACGCCATCACGGCATTTACAGATACCATTTCCATTCAGTCTCCCGGAGGCGTGTTGGTTTTGTCCATGCTTATGACCGATTACAGCCTTTATGATATTGCCAGGGTAGTGGAATCGGAAAATGCCAAAGTACTGAGCAGTTTTATTTCTAACGATCCCCTGGATGACAGTAAGATTAAGGTCACCCTTAAAATAGATCAGATGGAATTGCGGCACATTAAAGCCACCCTGGAGCGCTTTGGTTACAAAATCATCGACCATTACGAAGAAGAAGGAGGAATCACCAGCGAACAAGACCGTTTGGGCAACTTGTTGCGATTTTTAGATATTTAAACCCACATGAACGTTTTACTTCACGGCATCAATATCCTACCGGAGTTTCAAACATACATTCAGCAGTTAATACAAACTTTAGAAAGGCAGGGGATCAGGGTGGTAATAACCAAAAGTCTCCACCAAAGCATGGGTAAAGGAGCAAAAAAAAATGCTTTGCCTCCATTACTAAACGCCAATGAACCAGTTTCAGGTCTGGATTTTGTGCTTTCTATAGGAGGAGATGGGACCCTACTGGATACCATTTCCCTCATTGGGGCTCATCAGACACCAATACTCGGCATCAACACCGGGAGGATGGGGTTTCTGGCAACCATCGCAAAAGAAGAAATCGATTTGGCCATAAAGGACTTGCTGGCCGGCAGGTATTCCCTGGAAGACCGAAGCCTGGTTTGTCTGGAGTCCAATATTCCCCTTTTTGGCGGCATGAATTTTGGCCTCAATGAATTTACCATACACAAGCGGGACACTTCCTCTATGATTACGGTACATACCTACATCGATGGGGATTACCTGAACAGTTACTGGGCAGACGGTCTGATTGTTTCTACCCCTACCGGTTCTACGGGTTATTCCTTAAGCTGTGGAGGCCCCTTGATTTCCCCATTGGCCAAAAATTTCGTGATCACACCAGTTAGTCCTCATAACCTGAATGTCAGGCCTATAGTGGTTTCAGACGATAGCGAAATCTCCTTTAAAATTGAGGGGAGAAGCGAAAAATTTCTGGTATCTTTAGATTCCCGGTCCACCCCCATTGATGCCAGGGTAACCTTAAAAGTGAAAAAGGAAAAATTTGTGGCCAGACTGGTTAAGTTCCACAATTACAGTTTCTTTGACACCCTGAGACAGAAATTGAACTGGGGATATGACATGAGAAATTAGTTTTAACAATATTTAACCCGGCATATACTGCGATGGGTTTTTTATTCGTTGGGTAGTTTATAAATTGCAGCGACTTGAACAAAACCAGGTTTTATACAAGATGTCTTTCGGTAATACTGGCCATTTTAGGTGTAGTCAGCACTTCTAATGCTCAGCAATATGAGGTAGGCATCGGATTGGGAGCAGGCAGCTATACCGGAGATATCATCCGGACCATAGATCCGACCCAACTGGGAATTCAGGGAACGTTATTTGGCAGACGAAATTTTGACAATGCCTGGAGCTTAAGGGCTGGCATTTCCGTAGCAAGGCTCAATGCTGCAGACAGTATCCGGCCGATAGACCCGGTAGCCCTGGCCAGAGATGCACATTTCAATGGTACCATGATTGAATTGGGAGCTACCATGGAATTTCACTTTCTGGATTACCTGAGCCATCAGTCCAATACCAGGTTTTCACCTTTTGGGTTTTTTGGTTTGGGTTATGGGATGTTCTTCGGCAATGGGCAATCCTACTCGGCTGATCCTCAACCAGGAAGTTACTCGGTTGGGACAGCCCTCATCCCCTTTGGATTGGGTATCAAATACAAATTGAAAGACCGATTGTTTTTATCCGTAGAGGGTGGGGCTAAGGCTACCTTCTCCGATCATCTGGACAAGATCAGTTCCGATGCCAATTATTTCCCCCGGTTCAGGACCGATCCTGGTACAGGAAATCAGGTACTTGACCCCTCAGCCATCAACTTTGGCAACCATTCCGACAGGGATTGGTACTATTTTTTAGGTGTTACGCTCAGCTATTCCTTCCACCAGGTCAAATGCTATCCGTACAATAATTGACCTCAGGATAGAATTTTTGAAAAAGAAGTGTCATTTTTGTAATTCAATTCCAATCAGTAGAATACATTTGAATGAAGGAAGCGATTGATAAGGGAAAAATTCCAAAACATATTGCAGTAATCATGGACGGCAACGGACGCTGGGCCCAGAAAAAAGGTGCTATGCGGATCTTTGGGCACCGCAATGCGATTGCTGCAGTAAGGGATGCCATAGAAGGATCAGCGGAGCTGGGAGTAAAATACATCACCCTGTATGCCTTTTCTACCGAAAACTGGTCCAGGCCAAAGGAAGAAGTGGATGCGCTTATGGAAATTCTGGTACAGGCCATCACCGATGAAGTGCCCACCATGATGAAAAACAATATCCGCCTGTCCACTATAGGAGATACGGATAGCCTTCCCCCGGCTTGCAGAGAACACCTGCGAATGGGCAAGGAAGAGACCAAAGGCAATACCGGCATGACAGTAGTGCTTGCCTTAAGCTACAGCGGCCGCTGGGAAATCAGTCAGGCAGTCAGGAAAATTGTCAATAAAGTAGTCAGCGGTGAAATTGCTGAAGCAGATGTCAGCCAGGAAATGATTGCATCCTGTCTCAACACCGCAGGAATTCCGGATCCGGAATTGCTGATCCGCACCAGTGGTGAAATCAGGATCAGTAATTTTATGTTGTGGCAGTTGGCCTATACGGAGTTGTATTTTACAGAAGTATTGTGGCCGGATTTTCGTAAAAAGCATCTTCATGAAGCCATATTGGCTTTCCAGAAAAGGGAGAGAAGATTCGGGAAAACAGGTGCTCAAATAAAGCCTTCATTTTAAGGTCAGGCACCATTAAAATCCGGGTTATCCGGGTTGGTTCAATCCAAAAGTCCTGAGGACAATGGATTAAAAATTATCATTCGAAATGAAAAAACATTTATTGATTATCTATTTGCTGCTGTTAACCGGAGTGGCAGAGGCCCAGATCAGATTGGGGCAAAGCCGGTATACCCGTCAGGAGCCGGTAGATATTATAGATCTGGATTATTCCAATCCCAAAACGTACCGGATTGCCGGCATTGAGGCTGTTGGGTTGAGCACTTTAGATGAAACGGCAATTATTTCCCTGGCAGGACTGCGCCTGGACGATGAAATTACTGTTCCGGGTGATGCCATTTCCGGGGCATTGAAAAAACTTTGGGCGCAGGGAATCATAGGAGATGTGAAAATCCTGGTGACCAAAATTGAAGGAGATGACATCTATTTGCTGCTGGACCTGACAGAAAGGCCCCGTTTTAGCCGGGTGGAATTTTCAGGGGTCAATAAAACCCAGGAGGGCGAGCTGAAGGACAAAGTCAATATCCGTGGAAGGGTCGTGAGAGATGATGTGCTGAACAATGCTCAAAGAAATATCCGCGAGTATTTTGTAGATAAGGGCTTTCTCAACGCAGAAGTAAAAGTCATCCAGGAAAGGGATACCACCCTGCCCAATAGCGTGAAATTACGCTTTGATGTGGAGAAAAAAAGCAAGGTACGTATTAACGAAATTCGTATATCCGGAAATGAAAATATCACCGATCCCCGGATCAAGAAAAAAATGAAGGGGACAAATGAACACGCGAGGGTGTATATTTTTAAAGATTTGGTATCCCGTTTTCTCAACCTCAGTGGCAAAAACCTGGGAGATGTCATCACCAAAAGTAATCCTGTGACGGATGAGCAGGTCAGGGAATACATCAACAAAAATTTTAAACTTAATTTCTTTAATGGTTCCAAGTTTGTCCGAAGCGACTACCGCGATGATAAAAACTCAGTCATTGATTTTTATAACAGCCGGGGTTACCGGGATGCGGAGATCCTCTCCGATAGCATCTATCGATTCGATGACAGTCGCATCAATATTGACCTGGACATCGAGGAAGGGCAGCAATATTACTATCGAAACATTACCTTTTCTGGAAATTACATCCACACTGACGCCGAATTACAGGCAAAACTGGGTATCTATAAAGGCGACATCTACAACAAGGAAAAGATGGACAAAAGACTGAACTACGATCCCCAAAGAGGGGATGATGTCAGTTCGCTTTACCAGGATAACGGATACTTGTTTTTCACCATAGACGATGTCGAAGTAAACGTAAAGGCTGATTCCATTGACGTTGAGTTGCGGATTTTCGAAGGACCCCAGGTGACAGTAAATTCTGTTTCCATAGAAGGGAATGAGCGAACCAGTGACCATGTGGTCATGCGCGAAATCAGGATTCTTCCGGGCCAGAAATTTGACAGAAGTGCCCTGGTAAGAACCATTCGTGAGCTTTCCCAAATCGGCTACTTCAACCCTGAAAACATAGAACCCGACATGCGGCCAAACTTTGAGGATGCCACCGTGGACATCACCTTTAAGCTCGAAGAAAGGCCCAATGACCAGATTGAGCTTTCCGGAGGATGGGGTGGTTTGTTTGGTTTTGTAGGAACCGTGGGATTGACTTTCAACAACTTTTCCATCAAAAACATAAAGGATTTCTCCAAGTGGAGACCCCTGCCGGTCGGTGACGGGCAGAAGGTATCACTCAGGGTGCAGGCCAATGGCCGTAGCTTCCAGAATTACAGCATGTCCTTTACAGAACCCTGGTTTGGCGGCAAAAAACCCAATGCCTTGAGCTTTAGCTTCAACCATTCGGTACAGCGGCAAATTGATTTCTTCAACCGCAATAATTTCGGTAATGAACTTGGTGCGTTCAAGATCACGGGTGCTACCATAGGTCTGGCCAAAAGGGTTACCTGGCCGGACGATTACTTTCAGGTCAGCAACAGCCTGCAGTTTCAGGTATACGATTTTGATGAGTATGGTAATTTCTTCGGTTTGAGCTACAATACCGGTACTGCCAGAAGTATTGCGCTCAACACCACCATTGCCAGAAACAATATAGACAATCCCATTTATCCCAGGTTTGGCTCCAATATCACGCTGAGTGCCTCATTGACTCCTCCATACACCTCCATGAATAAGGAGATCAATCCGGAATCTCCGGATGAGGAAAAATACCAGTGGCTGGAATACCACAAGTGGATGTTTGATGCCTCACTATACACACCTGTATTCGGATCAAACAAACTGGTATTGAGTGCCCGAACGCACCTGGGATTCGTTGGATCCTATGGAGATCGTATTGGCATCATTCCTCTGGAGCGCTTTGTACTGGGAGGAGATGGTATGAACATGAACAACTTTGCCCTGGGCCAGGAAATCATTGGCCTGAGAGGCTACGAAAACCAGTCCATCACCCCAGGTAGGGATTTTCGTGGACAGGCCAATGCCCCCGTACCCTACGGAGGAGTGGTGTATAACAAACACGTGATGGAGCTGCGGTTTTTGGTCTCACCTAATCCTTCCGCCACCATCTTCCTATTGGGTTTTGCCGAGGCCGGCAACAACTGGGGCAACTATGCCGATTACAATCCGTATGACCTGAAAAAATCCGCAGGCTTTGGTGCCAGGATATTTATGCCTGCTTTTGGATTATTGGGTATAGATTGGGGTTACGGGTTTGATGAAGTCCCTTCTATAAGCAATCCAAACCCGGGACCAAGTGGAGGCATGTTCCACTTTACCATCGGGCAACAGTTCAGATAATTATGGAAAAATCACTGAAATTGTTACTTTTGCTTTCCCTTTTGCCAATGGCCCTTATGGGACAGAAGATGGGCTATGTGGATACCGAGTATATCCTGAACAAACATCCGGATTACAAGAAGATACAGGATGAAATGGAAGCACTTAGCCTGGAATGGAGAAAAGAGGCACAAAATTTGGAAGAAGAGATTCAGCAGATGTATAGTGACCTTCAGGGAGAACAGGTATTGCTCACTGATGAAATGTACCAGGAAAGACTGGAACTGATCAGAGAGAAGCAAAAAGAGGCCAGGGCCTTCAATAACAGGATATTTGGAGAAAACGGTCAGCTTTATCAAAAACAATCCGAATTGCTTCAACCCCTGCAATCGACCATATACGATGCGATTGACCGGGTTTCCAAAAGAAATGGGTTGGCTATTTTATTCGACAAGGCATCAAGTCCCACGTCTATAATTTATACAGATCCAAGACATGATTACTCGGATTTTATCATAGAAGAATTAGGTTTAGAAGAAAACAATCAAAATTAACAAAGTTTAACAATTATGAAAGCAAGAATCATCTTATCAGCGATAGCCATCTTGTGCTTTGGATTTGTCGCCCAGGCACAGGATATCAAGATCGGTTACACCAATGTAGAATACATCATGAGCCTGATGCCGGAGATGGAGCAAATAGATGCTGATATCCAAGATTATAGCAATCAATTGGGTCAGCAAATCCAGACCAAAACTCAGAGTTTTCAGCAGCAGGTACAAACCTACCAGCAAGCAGCGCAAACAATGACTGAGGAAGCACGTGCGACCAAGCAGCAAGAACTGCAGAACATGGAGCAGGAAATTCAAAAATTCCAACAGGATGCACAGTCTTCTTATCAGAGAAAATTGCAGGAATTGCTGGAACCCGTGCAAACCAAGGTATACAATGCCATCAATTCGGTAGCTGCAGAAAACAACTATACCCATGTTTTCTCAGAATCCGCAGGACAGGCTCCCGTACTCCTTTATACCAAGGACAATGATCCTTTTACAGATTTGGTATTAAGTAAATTGGGACTTGAGGCTCCGGCTGGAGGACAACCAGATAATCCTTCCATCCAAAATGCTAACCCTCTTCCGTGATAATAAGTCATTTATTTTCCTAAAAAAATCAAGCCCGGTTGTTATAGCTTCCGGGCTTTTTTTATCTTTATGCCAACCAAATAATTGCTAAGGGTATGTTTTTACGCACTTTAATTTTTTTGATTTTACCCATGTTTGTTGCTTTCGGGCAGGAAGAACCTTCATTTGACCTGATTGCGGATGAGGTGTACCTGGATGTGGAAAAGGAAGGTTTCAGGGAGTTCAAGTTTACGGTCAAAAATGCCGGAGAAAAGACGGCTCCAGCAGGTAGCTACCGGGTTTTTTTTAAAGTCAATGGAAAGATGCAGAGTTTTGAGATCAATACCTCAGCCCTGGATGCAGGCAAATCATTGATTTATACCTCAGGAGAAAAAATCCCGGCCAATCAACCCGGAAAGAAACTTAAATACAGGTTGATCATCCATACCAAAGATGCGGACAAAAGCAATAACCAGCTGAAGGGGGAAATTATTTTGTAACGTGATTTCAGTTTAATAACGTCTTTGAAACCGGCTATTTCGTCACTGTGATTCCTTTTATGGAGCTTGGGTGATACCCTCCCGTTTTACATGGCTTCCACCCTCAAAGCCTACCGATGACGTGTTTGTTAAATCAATGTGTTGAAAAACAAACAATATGATCCTGATTGGTGTATTTTCTAAATGCTTAGCCTACCGGTGACGTAATTGAATCAGTTCTTTTTGATAAAGAAGAGA
>NZ_JAANYN010000010.1 GCF_011290685.1 Cyclobacterium plantarum | reverse complement strand
AACCTCATGAAAAGAATGGTAGAAAAACCACCATACCCTTACAAAGAATTTTATTTATCATACGCCTAGTTCAATAAGATAATTTGGTATAATTATTATTATGATAATCTTAATCCTATACATGGAGTATATGGAGGATTAGAAGCTGGTCCAATTTATAAGGAATTTTTAAAGACAAACCAGTCTTATATTGATCAATACTATGAAGCTATTAGTAAGTCTTTAAACATATCAGTTGATTCAATTAAAAATTATTATACTGATGATGGTTTATTTATATTTCCTGAATCAATACTTGATACAACGGATTTTGCTCCCATTACGTTTTCTACGAACACAAAATTTGAAGTCAAAGTATATAATTTTGAAGAAACGGCTCCCAATGAGGTTCATTATATATCCTTCTTACCGTTAACAAATCCACTTAGTGTTAATTTTGAAAATGAAGCATATCCTGATTTTAGAATGGATAGTATTTATTGGACCAAACAGAATTATATATTCTCTCGATAAAAACCGTATTGAATCAATTAGACAGTTGCAATTCATAAGCACAGCGTGCGCCTTTCACACCACCTTTCGTATGAGTCTGGTAATCACCCTGCACCCCTGCCCCTTACTAAGATGGTTCGCTGCGGCAAATCATTTGTTAACGTTCGGCCCTGCTTAAAATTAAGCCGGTCCGATACGGTGCTCTTCATCGAATTTGGACCAATGTTTAGTCCTTTAATAGTCCTTGAGACCATCGGGGGTATGGTTTTGACAGTCCCCGCTCGTTTCTCCGGCTACTATGACCTTTGACTTCGGCGTGTGTTCAATCGAACGCTGACTTCTTTTCCTGTGTATCCCGTACAGGTTGAGATCTCCCCAGAGCCTGTCCAGCAAAGCTGAATAAAGGCAAATGCCTTTCCCCAACATCTACTGGATCTATCGCTCAGGTATTTGGTGATTTCCCACCTTAGAATGTCAGTATGCTCCCGATGGTTGAGACAAGTCTTGTTACCGCATCCAACCTGTCAGGCCTTAGTATCCAGTTTCCCGAAAATCGGGACAGGCTCTTTTCGTTGTAACCCAGGTTTGCAGTCTCGCTTCCTTCAGTACATGTCAAACGACAAATCACTCCTGCGGAATGGGACAGGCTTTGTTATTTGTTAATGCTTCGGGACACGACTCCCGCACATAAGGGACTTTTACCTTCTAGAATAATCTGGTATCTTCGATACCAGATGCCCATACTGGGCATACATATTATGAAATGAAATCATTACCACGTAAGGCAAACATTACAACCAGAGCTTCAATTCATACATTTAGCGTTATGGTGCATTAAAAAACTGACAGAAATTGAAAATTTACGGAATAAGTGGACTTGGAGCTGACAAAAGAGTTTTCGGTTATCTGAATTTAGACTATCCGCTAATTCCTGTTGAATGGATTGAACCAGTTGAAAACGAGACTTTAAAAGACTATTCCATTCGACTATCAAAAATGATTGACATAGATTCTGATTTTGCGTTAGTTGGAGTTAGTTTCGGTGGGTTAGTTGCTGTTGAGATTAACAAATTCCTTCAACCAAAACTTACCATTTTAATTTCTTCTACCGAAACAAAGAATGAGCTCAGACCGATTTATAGAGGTGTCGGCAAAATTGGTCTCCTGAATAGTATACCGAGTAAATTTTTTGACCCACCGAGAAATATTGCCAAGTTCATTTTCGGCACAAACAATGGAAAGTTGTTGAATTCCATTTTAGATGACACTGACTTGAGATTTGCTAAATGGGCAGCTAATGAATTAGTAAATTGGAGTAATCTAGATAGAGTTGAAAACGTAATTCGCATTCATGGGACGAAGGATAAGCTTATTCCTTGGCGTGGATCAGGTAAAGTTGAATTAATTGACAATGGAGAACACTTTATGATTGTCGATAGAGCTGATGAAATAAGTAAGATAATAAACGAAAAAATAAAAACCATTTAGGCTACCATGATGCGATTAATGCTTCGGTTCATGGCAGCGTACCTTCCGGTAGCGTTTTTAATTCATTGCTTTACTGTTTTTTTCCGATGCTTTTTGTTGCATCAGAAAACCAGCTGTCTGAGGGTGTATGTTTGTAAATATGACTTGATGTGGGTTTGGATTTCGTTAAACAGTTAAAAAAATGGGGTTCGATTAGCAGCATAAGACCCGCAGTGCGGTATTTCAGTCCATTTTCAAAAAAAATAATAGGAAAAACAACAAGTTTAAAATAGGAGGATTTCTGAATTTTAGGTCAAAAATCGTATATTATCAATTCTTTTTTCAATTAAACTAAATCCAGATAATGATGAGAAAAATTGGAATGGTTATCGCCTTATGCCTATGGATGTTTCAGGTACAGGCGGAACTTAGATTACCGCGGGTATTTGCGGATCATATGGTTTTGCAACGAGGACAAGAAATTCCTGTATGGGGATCCGCTGACTCGAGGGAGCGCGTGACGGTATCCTTTCAAGGCAAAGAGTATCGCGTGAGGGCAGACCGGGAAGGAAACTGGGAGCTCAAAATGGATGCGCTGTCAAAGGGAGGGCCCTATACCCTTACCGTAACCACAAGAGATGAATCCGTTACCTATGAGAATGTCATGATAGGAGACGTTTGGTTGCTGGGAGGCCAATCCAATATGGAATGGGCTTTGAAAAACACCAATAATGGTGAAGATAGCATCAAGACCGCCAAGCACCCTGACATTCGATTGTTTGAAGTAGGAAGAAACCTTAGCCTGGAACCCATAGATGATGTCCCTGAGGCGAAGTGGTCTGTTTGTTCTCCAGAAACGGTGGAAAATTTTTCAGCTATCGGCTATTATTTTGCCAGAAGGATACAAACTGATTTAGATGTACCCATAGGTCTGTTGGACATCAACTGGGGAGGGACCCTATCTGAGGCATGGACCAGTCCGGAAGCCCTGATGAGCCATGAGGACTTCAGAGAGCGGGTGGTTACCAACCAAACAGAAGGGCCTAAGGATTTTTCGGATCCAGAGGTAAGGAAACCCAATCTTTGGCCGACCAGCCTGTATTATGGCATGCTGGAGCCTGTTATTCCATTTGCGATCAAAGGTGCCCTCTGGTACCAGGGAGAATCCAATGCAGGCAGGGCTTATCAGTACAGGGAAATATTTCCTTTGCTGATTACTGACTGGAGGGATAAATGGGGCCAAGGAGATTTCCCTTTTTTATGGGTTCAGCTGGCCAATTTCAGACAGCCAAAAGATGAACCTGCTGACAGTGACTGGGCAGAACTTCGGGAAGCCCAGAGCATGACTTTATCCCTACCCAATACAGGGCAGGCAGTAATCATAGACAAGGGAGAAGCTGATGACATACACCCAAGAGACAAATGGACCGTTGGTGAAAGACTGGCAAAGGCCGCCAAAAAAATAGCTTATGGCATGGATGTAGTGTATAGTGGACCTACTTTTAAATCCATGGAAATTCAGGGTGATCAAATCAGAATTAGCTTTGACCATATTGGCTCCGGTTTGATGGTTAAGGACAAGTATGGTTATGTAAAAGGATTTGCAGTGGCTGGAGCGGACAAAAAATTCCACTGGGTCAAAGGCTTTCAGGATGGAAACCAGATCGTTTTGGAAACCGGAGATATCGATGATCCTGTTGCTGTCAGGTATGCCTGGGCAGATAACCCTGATGATGTAAATCTTTACAACAAAGAGGGTTTACCTGCCAATCCATTTCGTACAGATGAATGGCAGGGAATTACCTACGGAAAAAAATAAAGTCGAATGGTTTTAATCCAAATAGTGTCCGGGCATTACCAGGTGCGAAGCATTTGATCTCCGGACACTATTTTTTTACCAAAATTTTATCTTTTCCACTGCAGCTACCAGGCGGTGAATGTCTTCCGGAAATACATGGCCTATATGGCCAATTCTGAAGGTTGCTGCCTGAGATACCTTGCCAGGATAGATCACAAACCCCTCTGATTTTAGCAACTGATAAAGTTTTTCGAAAGAAAAGGCAGTGCTTTGAGGCTCATGAAAGGCGGTGATGATGGGAGACTGGTCTTTAGTTTCTAAAAAAGGCTTTATGCCGATTTTTTCCATTCCGCTCACCAGGGTTTGGTGATTTGCCGCGTACCGTGCATGCCTGGCGGATATGCCACCCTCATTTTCCAATTCAGTAAGTGCTTGTAAAAATGCCCTCACAGTATGCGTAGGGGAGGTAAACCGCCATTTGCCAGGATCTTTTTCCATGGTTTCCCATTGATCGTATAAATCCAGCGAATGGCTTCTGGAATTTCCCTTGCATTCCAGAAGGGTACTTTTTTTGGCAATAACAAATCCGAAGCCAGGAACTCCCTGTATGCATTTATTGGCGCTGCTAATCAAAAAATCAATTTCCGGCCACTTGACATCCAATGGAATCCCCCCAAAGCTACTCATGGCATCCAGTATGAATACCTTTCCCCATCGGGCCGCCAATGCTGCAACGGGGGCGTAATTATTGAGCATGCCGGTAGTGGTTTCACTGTGTACCATGCCTATATGTGTGATGTCCGGATGGGTTTGTAGGGTTTTTTCTACAGTTTCGGGATCTGCTTGCTTATGCTCCGGAAATTCGACAACTACTGTTGCTGCCTGCATTGATGTAGCTATCCTTGCCATCCTTTGGCCATATGCTCCATTGGAAAGCACAAGGATTTTGCTTTTTGGCCTGAGGCTTGTCCACAAGACTGCCTCCACGGAGAAGGTACCGCTTCCTTGCATCAATACGCTGGTATATGCTTCACCGCCATGGCTTAAATCCAATAAGGATTCACGGATTTTTTGCACGATGGACTTATAGTCTGTGTCCCAGGTGCACCAGTCCCTGTCCATGGCCGCACGGACAGTTTTGCTGGTACTTAATGGTCCGGGGGTGAGCAGCAGGTAGGGGTTTTCTGGTATCATGGGAATGGTAATAACAGGATGAATATTGAGATTAAATATAGGGTTTCCCCCAAACAATTTCAGGGGTCTGCCTGGAATTCCTTATATTTATTCTATAACCTTTAAAAATATCATGGAACATTTTATAGAAGGTGTACACAATTATTGTGACCGCTGGTGTGAGCGGTGTGTATTTACTGACAGGTGCAGGGTTTTTTACATGGAGGAAAAAGACCGAAAGATCTCTGCCCATGATCCCAAATGGGAGACCTCCCTTGAACCCATTACCAAAACCCTGGAAGAAGCCAAAATAATGCTGGAGAAAATGGCAAATGAGAAAGGCATTGACCTGGCTGAAACGGATCAGGAATTTGAAAAGGAGCGGGCAGACAAAAAATCAAGGGTAGAAAATCATCCTTTGATGAAAAAATCCATGGACTACCTGGAACTCTCCGGGGAATGGCTGGAAAAAGGTCAGGTGAAGGACAATACCGATAAAATTTTTCAAGAGGTAAACCTTGGAATAAAGAGCATGCAGGAAGGCGAAAGGGAGATTTTGCTCCTCAGAGACAGCCTGGAGGTAATTCGCTGGTATCAACCCCTTATCGCTGCCAAATGCCACCGGGCACTGTTGGGAAAAGAGGATGAATATAATAAACACTTTGCTGAAGAGGAACGGGATTATAACGGAAGCGCCAAAATAGCCAGGATTGCGATCGAAAGGTCGATGCGGGCATGGGCAAGTTTACTGGGTTTTTTTGAGGAAGAAGAAAGTGCGATTTTTCGGATTTTAGCCAGTTTGCAGCAAGCCCAACAGGTGTTGGAAAGGGCATTTCCAAACATGGATCATTTTATCAGACCAGGATTTGATGAATGAAATTTATACTTCAAATAGGCTGATGCTGAAATAGGATTTGCTATCGGTAAAATGATGGTCCGTGCTGAAACCTGCTTTAAACCTGATCTGGTCCAGGTCTTCCAAACTGTATTTTTGTGAAACCTCCATGTGAATGGGTTCAAATGCATGAAAGCCAATGGTCTGACCAGCCACCTGTACTTTTTGTGCCATGTTACTGATCAGGAAACTTTTCGTGGCCCCACTCAGGGGATCATAACTGGCATAATGGTCAAACCCGGCTGTATCAAAATCAGCATTTAATTCCCGGTTGATTCTTTCCAAAAGGTTGATGTTAAACTTCTTGGTTATTCCTGCGGGATCATCATAGGCGGACAGTATGGTTCTGGGATGTTTTTTTAGATCCACTCCCAGCATAAAGTAGTCTCCCTTTGACATAAAGGTTTTTACAAATTGAATAAAGTCCAGGGCTTTTTCCCCTTCAAAATTTCCAATATTGCTGCCAAGAAAAAGAATGACTTTTGGTTTATCCCTCTCCTTGATGCTTTTGAGGGTGTCAAAGTAATCTCCGGCAATGGGTTTTACAGCTAATTCCGGAAGCTTTTGCCGCATGAATTGTTCATTTACCGAAAGGATATCTGGGGAAATATCCAGTGGGATATAGGTAATGTTTTTTTTCTCTCGGAGTAAGGCATCCAGAAAAAGGGCCGTCTTTGTTCCGTCACCGGCTCCCAGTTCCACTACATCGTAGCCTTTGCTGGGAAGTTCTCTGATAATATCTTTTGCACGTAGCCTTAAAATCTCTGTTTCACAGCCGGGCAGATAATATTCCGGCATGTGCATGATCTCCTGAAAGATGGCAGAACCCTTTTCATCATAAAAGTATTTTGAAAATAACCTTTTAGGGTTCGATTGTAAACCATTGAGGATGTCTTTTTCAAAGTTGGTTTGTGTCATTTTGTTTTAGCAAGTCTGATTCCTGAAAAAATCCATCTGGACGGTGGTGCAAAAAAGTTGCGGTAGGTAGCCCGGCTATGTCCTTGGGGAGTAGCTACCGATGCCCCTCGCAAAACATGCTGATTGACCATAAACTTGCCATTGTATTCTCCCAGTGCCCCTGCTGCTTTTTGAAATCCCGGGTAGGGAAGGTAGGCACTGCCGGTCCATTCCCAAAGTTGCCCCCAGGAAAACTGTGGGGATGCTGCCTCCCATTCAAATTCGGTAGGAAGGCGCATGCCTTTCCATTCCGCAAAGGCATAGGCTTCGTAAAAACTCAGGTGTTGAACCGGTAAGTTTGGGTCTATGGGTGCTAAGCCGCTAAAGGTATATTGTCGCCATTCCCCCCCTGTTTGGTGCCAGTAAAGGGGAGCTTTGAGTTTTTGATTCTGGATGAAATCCCATCCATCAGCATGCCACAAATTAAAGTCCTGGTAGGCACCGGCTTTGATAAATTCCATGTATTCTGCATTGCTTACCAGTTTGTTAGAAATCTGGTAGGACTCAAGGAAAACCCTATGTCTGGCATTTTCATTATCATAAGAAAAACCATTTCCGGAAAACCCGATAGCATAAAGCCCTTCCTCCATGGAAATCCATCGCTGCTCCTGGCTTTCCTGCAGCAGATTGAAAGTATCCCCATATACCGGAAATGTCGGCTGGTGGCCCAGGATGTATTTGATATCATACACCAGCAACTCCTGGTGCTGTTGTTCATGATTGATTCCCAATTCAAGGATATCCAATGCTTCCTTTTCAGCCTCGCCTGAGCCAATAAAATCCAGGACTTCCTTTGTCACATAGTCCCTGTAGGCCAATACATCACGTACGGGTGGCCGGCTCATCAAACCCCTGTTGGGACGCAGCACCCTGTCTCCTGCGTTGTTGTAATAACTGTTGAACAAATAGGCAAAATCGGAGTCATAAACTGTATATCCCTGCTTAAAGGTACTGAGCAGAAATTGTTCAAAAAACCAGGTGCTATGCGCCAAATGCCATTTAGGAGGAGAAACATCCGCAATAGGCTGTGGAACATAATCTTCAAGTTCCAACGGAGCACAAATCTTTTCTGTTTGCTCCCTGCAGTTTTTAAATTGGTTTATTAGTAATGTGGTTTCGGTTTCAGATTGACTCAATTTCACTGACATGCGGTGAATGGATTTGATTGGATGAATGAAACTAATGAATAGGGCAAAAGTTTTGCCCTACGCCTGATCAAAAGCAAGATTCAGGCTGAAATAGTTTGGATTAGCAATTTTCACCATTTTTTATTCATAGAGTTCGACAATCATGTCGATTTCTACGGCAATATTATTGGGAAGAGAGCTCATGCCTATGGCCGCCCTGGCATGTTTTCCTTTTTCCCCAAATACTTCTACCATTAAATCCGAAAAGCCATTGATGACTTGTGAGTGCTGTTTAAAGTCAGGGGCAGCATTGACCATACCCTGTGCCCGGATGATGTTTTTTACCCTGTTCAGATCACCGATTTCAGCTTTGAGTGAGGATAGCAGGGAAATGCCTGTAAAGCGGGCGGCTTCTATCCCTTGTTCCAGTTCCAACTCGGTGCCGAGCTTGCCTATGACCTGTGTGCCATCCGGTCTATCCGGTCCATGTCCTGCTAGGTAGACCACATTGCCAAGGGTTTTGGCTTTCAGGTAATTGGCGGTTGGGGCATTAGGCTGGATTAAGGTTATACCCAGGTCCTTGATCCTTTGTTCAGCATCTATGCCATCATTGGGCACTTCTTTGGGGGTTTCCTGATTTTTTAATGAAGCATTTGTTGCTTTTTCACCACAGGAAATGAGACAAAAAGCGGACAATAGGAAAATTAAGGATAGCTTTTTCATGTGTTTTTCTTTAATAAAGGTTTTGGTAACCGGTATGGGTTTTTATCTGCTTAAAAGGTTTTTCAGGTGGCCAGCGGAGGACCAGAGGGCACCATTATTTTTTCTTTTCTTGGGCTGCCTTCCGGTCTTTTGGCAGTAAATTCGGCCGTGAGGTATTCTCCCATAAATACTTCTCCTTTCAATTGGCTGCCTTCCATTTTGCCGGTAAACATAAAAGTGACTGAATCTCCCGGTTTACGGAAATTGCTGCGCATTTTAACTGTATTTCCTTCGATTGTTCCATACAGGTCCTGGTCTGCAAAATCACTCATGTGTGTACCGTTCAGCCAGTTCCCATCCTGCTCCAGAATCCACTTGTGGGTGCTTTTACTACTGAAAAAGGACATTTCCACCTCCCATTTCCCACTAAGATTACCTGCAGGAGCAGCCATAGCGTTATCGGTGGGTTTTCTTTTGGCGGATAGGGTTTTGTGGATTCTGTCTGCAACTACCCCGGCTTCTCCAGGCTGCATCTGGTTGGGACTTATGGTAATGGATGTCAGCCCGTCCTGATTTCGGCTGCCAACGGCAATCCTGGGCGCAGTTCTTCCGAAAAGCTCAGCCACTTCCTCACCGCTAATATGCAATTGTTCCGGGTCCCAAAGGATCTGAAGCATGGGGGCACGGTTATTCAATCCACTGGGCTGGTTGATCTGGTGGGTCACCCCCTTTATTTTTGTGGCCCTGTCAGCAATGCTGTTGAGCCATTCCATCCAGGTATCCCATTCCTTGTCATGGTCGCGGGTAGTCCAGGCTTCCACTGCTGCCAACATGCCAAGCATTTCCTCTTTACCCACTTTATTATCCCTTCCTGGACCATGGTGCGGAGAACTGGCTTGCCAGGCAGATAGCATCAGGTCTTTTCTGCCCAATAGCAATCCGGCACATTGCGGACCGCAAATGGCCTTACCGCCTGAATAAGCCACCATGGTAGCTCCCCTTTCAAAATGCACACAAGGAATGGTTAGGTTTTCCGCTGCGGCATCCATAAGGATGGGGACATTACTGCTTTTTGCGATACGGGCAACGTTTTCAAGGGATAAGGGCTGACCTGTATCTGCACCCCTACCGGAAATCAGGTAAATCATTGCCGTTTTAGGGTTTATGGCTTGCTCCAGTTCTTCGGGGCTATTAACCTCCACTATGGTAACGCCAATATTCCTTACAGCATGGTCGTATACATTTCTGGAATGTCTGGGAATGATAACCTCGGTTTTGTCAAATCCGCTGAGGTCCGGGATTTTTAGTAATTTTTCCGGGTTGCCGCCGGTCACACAAGCAGCAGTGGCATGTTTCATAGCTGCGGCACAACCCGCCGTTATGATACCAAAATCGGCTTTGGTGATTTCAGCGAGCCTTTCTCCAATGGCAAAGGCCAGTTCATCATATTGGACAAAGTTTTTTGCCGCTGCAGCCATTGCCTGATGTACTTCAGGCCTTTCAATGGACCCGCCAATAATGGTAAAGGTGCCCCTGCAATTGATGATAGGTTCCACTCCCAATGAACGGTAAATATTTTCATCAAGTGCCAAAGGACCACCGGGCTTTTTATTTCCTTGACTTACCATAAGTGGTGACATGCTCATCAGGCTGCCCCCCATGGGTAGGATTGCCAGGTTTTTGATCATTTCTCTTCTGTCCATATCAATAAGTGTATTTTTTTGCAGCCAATCCATTCAAGTCATAGACGATTTTCCCGCCTTTCATGGTAAGCTCAGTTTCCAATTTATATTTTCCTTCAATTTTATTAGCTCCTGCATCGATAAAACCAAATTCCCCTTCATGTAATTTCAGTAAGGTAAGGTCTGCCACCGCTCCTTCACTAAGGTGGCCCAGGTCAGTTCGTTTTATGGCTTGCGCAGCCTGCCAGGATGCCCTTTCGATCACATCATTTACTTCCATTCCAATATTAATAAATTTAGACATGACATTCAGCATGTTTTTCATTCCGGAGTTCATGCTGAATCGGTGAAGATCTGTTCCGAAGCTGTGTGGGGTTAAACCCTGTTGTACGGCAGGGATGGCCTGACTGAACCAAAATCCGGCCCCTCCATGTCCCACATCGAATAATATACCCCTATCATAAGCTGCTTTGACAAAACTGCGTAGCATGCCCTGCTCATCCACAATGGGCATGCGCTCTTCAATCTCTTCAAAGCTGTGCGTGAGGATATCCCCGGGTCTCATTTTTTCCAATTGTTGGGCCAGGGTGTATTGGGGCAGGTGGCATTCCACCAGCAAAGGCTTGTTGGCCATCTCAGCCGCCTGGAGTGCATTTTCGAAGGGTGTCCATTCCGGACCAGTAAAATGACCGATTTTGATTCCCACCAGTATGTCAGGATACTGTAGCAGAGTTTCGAAGGCTTTTTCAGGATCCATGTCCAATAGGTTTTCCTGATCTGGATTTCCGCTCATTCCGGTACCGGCGATATTTAAAAATGCCAGTACCCTGGTTTGGGAAGCATCAATGACATTTTTTTTGAAAGTTTCAAAATTTCTCCATCCGGAGGTTCCGGCATCTACCATGGTAGTAATGCCGGATCTAAAGGAGAAATTATCCGGTGATACACTGGAAAACCCATCTGCAAAGGTTCTTGCCTGGCTGCCCACGAATAGATGCGTGTGGAGATCAATCAATCCGGGGCTGAGGATCAAGCCAGAAGCATCAATCACTTTTTTTGCATCTCCCGAAGCAATTTGCGGAGCGACCCTGGCAATTTTTCCTGCCAGAACACCTACATCCATGCTGTCGCGTATGCCATTTTTTGCATCGATCAGGTAGGCTCCTTTGATCAATATGTCCAGGTCCTGAGCCCGCAGCTGCAGGCAAAGGCTGATTAGAAGAAAAAGAAGCGGCCATCTTTTCATATTGATGTATCTAGCGTTTGCCCAGTTCTGTTTCCCAATAGGGTACGCTGAGCCCGTTCAGGTCCCACACAATTCTACCTGCCCTGATGGTTAATTCCGCTTCGAGTTTTTTATCTCCGTCAATCTTGGTCCTTCGAATGTCCTGAAAGCCAAAATTTCCTTCTCTGAGGCTGAATACCGCAATGTCTGCTTCCGATCCAGGATCCAGGTTACCCAGGTCTTCCCTATGAATTACCTGCGCAGGGTTCCAGGTTGCCCTCAGGATGACTTCCTCCAGGCTGAGTCCCATGTTCATGAATTTGGAGAGGAGATTGGCCATATCCTTAAACCCTCCGTTCATGCTGTCTTTATGTAAGTCCGAACTGATCACATCCGGAAGAAAGCCCTGCTGAATAGCCGGGATTGCTTGCCGAAAGGAAAATGCACCACCACCATGCCCCACATCAAAACGAATTCCTCGTTGCTGTGCGGGCAAAATGAAGGGTTTAAGCTTCAGGTCTTCATCCACAATCGTTTCCCTGTTATTGGGGCCATAAGAGAAGGTATGGGTAAAAATATCGCCAGGCCTGAGATGTTCCATAAACAGCGACTCAATGGAATTGGGAGGCTGGTGTTCCCCAAAATCCACCATTACGGGGACATTGGCCAGGGTGCCCGCCTCTACAGCCAGGTCTACCTGCGTAAAATCGCCCCAGTAATGGGCGGATTTGATCCCTACCAATATGTCTGGGAACAACCGGGTAATCATGTTTGCGGTCATCGTAGGATTCATGTCCATGACATCCTGCTCTTCATACCTCCCATACATGCCTGTACCGACAATGTTGAGCAGGGCCAATATCCGCGTTTGGGATTTGTCAATGGTTTGTTTTTTGAATTCCCGGAAATTCCTCCAGCCAGAAGAACCTGCATCCACCACGGTAGTGACTCCTGACCTGAAAGTAAAACCATCCGGTGGCAGGCTGGTAAGGCCATTGGCAATGTATGCTTCGGTATCGGCACCATGAAATACATGCACATGCATGTCCAATAAACCTGGAGTTACGATAAAACCACTGAGGTCAATGGTTTTTTTGGCACTACTTGCCGGAATATCTTTTTCTACCTTCAGGATTGTTTTGCCTGAAATGGCAATGTCCATGATGTCATTGATTTCGTTTTTGGGGTCCAGGACCCTGCCTCCTTTTAATAGCAGGTCAATTTCCTGCGCCTGGGCTGTTAGGGTTGATAACAAAGCAGTACAAATCAAAAGCAATTGCAGGCACAACAATTTGGTCAGATGTAAAACAGGCATGGTCAGAGATAAATGTATGTAGGTTAAATTAGTGCAAAGGAAAGTCTCATCCTATGGATAATCCCCTGTATCTTTTGAGCTATATCAGCTTTTCATGAGGCCTCACATAGCCGATTCTATTTTTGTGTCCTGACTTCTCTCAAAATTTGAGGTTGTTCAAATATCCGTCAGGAACCGGTCAAATAAAGCAGGGTTTTCACCAGGTATTTACGGAAATATTGTAAAAAAAATTGTTTTTACAAAGCCCTGTTTTATTAAAAGTTCGGTAAACCATGCATTTCCTTTTTATTGAGGAGAAAAATAGTCAAATTAACGACCTGCTAAATCATATTCTTCCGTTAAACTATGAACAAGGCGAATAAAACTCCGAATACTAACTTATTGCAAAAAATCTGGCTTTGGATGCTGGGCATTGGGCCGGGTATTTTTTGTATCGGCTATACGATAGGTACCGGAAGTGTAACTTCTATGGCCAAGGCCGGGAGCGAGTTCGGCATGCAGTTGCTTTGGGTGCTGGTGCTAAGTTGCATTTTTTCCTGGGTGCTAATGGAAGCTTACGGTAGGTATGCCGTTGTTACTGGTCAAACGTCCATTTATAGCTTTAAGACAAAATTGAAAGGAGGAAAGTGGATCGCTTATCTGGTTGTGGGAGGGATAATTCTGGCTCAGTGGAACTCGTTATCCGGAATCCTGGGGTTAAGTGCCAATGCCATCTATGAAATGGTGATCATGTTTTTCCCGGGCTTATCCGGCGACTCCTATTGGCCGGTATTGGGTATCGCTATCGTGCTGATCCTGCTGATGTATTCCCTGTTGTGGGTAGGGCAGTATTCTTTTTTTGAAAAGGTATTGATCGTCTTTGTGACCATTATGGGTATTTCTTTTATCATTTCCATGTTTGTGGTACTGCCTGATCCGGCGCAGATGGTTAAAGGGCTTGTCCCCTCCGTGCCAGATGTGCCAGGGGGGAGGTTGTTGGTGGCAGCTTTTGTAGGAACGACAATGGCAGCCCCAACCTTTGTGGTGCGGCCTCTGTTGATGAAAGGTAAGGGATGGGGACCTTCCCATACACGGGAACAATCAAACGATGCGCTGACCGGCGCAATTTTAATGTTGGTAATTAATCTTTCGATCATGGCTGCGGCAACAGGGGCACTTTATGCAGATGGCAAAACCATAGAAAAAGTAATGGACATGGTTTATATCCTGGAGCCCGTTGCAGGTAAATTTGCTGTAGCTTTGTTTATGACCGGAGCATTGAGCGCAGGGCTGTCCTCTGTTTTCCCAATCCTAATGGTGGCCCCGCTACTGGTGGCAGATTATAAAGAAGGGGAGCTAGACATCCGATCTACCCGTTTTAAGGTTTTGACGGGAGTGGCTTGTCTGGTTGGTTTGACAGTTCCTGCTTTAGGAGCCAATCCCATATTTGCTCAAATATTGACCCAGGTGGCTGCGGTTTTCGTTCTACCTTTGGTTATCGCCTGTATACTATACCTGGTAAATCAAAAAGCGTTGATGGGTGAGCAAAAAGCGGGGTTCTGGTTGAATATTGGGTTAATTACCGCCTTTATATTTGCCTGTATCATCTCCTACACAGGGGCTCTGGCCTTAATAGAGTTAGTTTGAAATTTCAGCCCTGATATTTGCTACATCTTCTTTTGAAACAGCCGAAGCCTTATTGTCGAAATTCTGCCTTATGAAGGTCAATACTTCTGAAACTTGATCATCGCTTAAAAATTGATGGGCCGGCATTACATTGTCATACCATTCTCCATTGACTTCTATTTCTCCCTCCAGGCCTTCCAGTACCAATTGGATCAGCCGTTTTTTGCTTCCTGTAACCCAGTCCGTTTGTCTGAGACCGGGTATCCTGCCTGTTGCTCCGTTGCCATCTCTTTGGTGACAGGGAGAGCAATAGGTATTGTATACCTTTTTACCTTCAGGAAGTTGACCTTTATCCAGGTTATCTTCTTCGGGATGGGGGTTGCGGATATTGGCTACTAATTTTTGTGCTTCCATTTTTTCCAGTTCACCTTTTCCAAATGAGGCCTTTTCTCCTGTAAACAAAATACGCCAGATTTTGCCTACTCTTGAATCAGAGACATACAATGAACCATCAGGTCCTTGCGCCAGACCCATAGGCCTGAATGCAGCATCATTGGTATTGACAATAAGTTCTTTTCCCGCAAAACCATTGGCAAAGACTTCCCAATCTCCAGCTGCCTGCCCGTTATGAAAGGGTATAAAGGCGACAAAATAACCTGATTGTTGGTATGGAGACCGGTTGGTGGAACCATGAAAGGCGATAAAAGCGCCGTTTTTATACCGTTCGGGAAATTGATCTCCCGTATAAAACAACAAGTCATTGGGAGCCCAGTGGCCAGGTAAGCCCATGACCGGATCGTCCATACCAGCACACCTGCCTACCATTTCACCATCCCCTCCGTACTCAGGGGCAAGGACCTTTTTCTTTTTGATCTGGTCATAGTAACAATAGGGCCAGCCATAGTCTGCTCCCTGGCTTACTTTGATAAACTCTTCTGAAGGCAAAACAGCACTTTCCCAGGGAGAGAAGGTTTCAGGGTAAAGCAAATGCAGGTTATCTCTACCATGCATCACCACATAAATGTGATTGTCTACCGGGTTGTAGTCCATGGCCACAACACTTCGGATCCCCGTGGCAAACAATTCACCATCTTTCTGGGTCATTCCCATTTTATCCTTAGGAAATTTCCAGACTCCTCCATGTTCGATCAGTTCGGGACAGGGATCCAGTCCCTGGGATCCGGGAATGCCACCGGGTTTGTTTTCCAAATCCTGGCAGGCGTTTGAGGGACTTCCAAATGGGACATATAAATTCCCTTCCTGATCAAAAGATACAGGTTTGGTGATGTGCCAGTGAATACCGTGTTCATGATCATCAGTAAGCACCACTTCCATTGGACTGTCAGGTATCAGTTGCCCTGGGGTCAGTTTATTTCTGTAGACTACCCTGGCAGAACTATAATACAGGTAACCATCATGGATTCGCATTCCATTTGCCAGACTGCCTTCGTCTTCATAATCCCCAAAATACCTGATGATATCTGCTTTGCCATCCCAAGTGGTATCCCTTAGGGCCACATTGCTGCCCATACCTTTCGCATATCTCAATTTTACATAGATGTCGCCATTTTCGTTGACCGCTATATGCCTGCCCTTTCCTATACTATCTATTACTACCAGGGCTCCGAAACCCCCGGGTAAAGAAAGGCCTCCATTTTCCGGATCGGGATGCGGTAAAGAATCTCTGCTTTGACAGGAATAAAAAAGAATAATTAAAACGGCTGAAAGGACGAAACTGCAGATGGACGGTAAACAGATGCGATTCATTGGTTATTAGTAGA
Organism: Cyclobacterium plantarum; assembly: GCF_011290685.1. Classification (GTDB taxonomy): domain Bacteria; phylum Bacteroidota; class Bacteroidia; order Cytophagales; family Cyclobacteriaceae; genus Cyclobacterium; species Cyclobacterium plantarum. Next base: position 176,727 of record NZ_JAANYN010000010.1, on the reverse strand, counting down.
TTTTCGAGGATAATTAACGAAAAGCTTTCATTTTAACAATAGATGGTAGTGTAAAAAGATAAAAAGTTAAAATATTAAAGTGACTTCTAGAAGTTTTACAATTAAAAATTAGTGCAATTGCCTCAATATAAATAAAAAGTTTTTCATCATTTTACTTCATATTATTCGACAAAATTCTTAAAAACAGTAAATCATTTTTTTAATCTATTATTGAAAGGTTTTGCTATTTTTTACTTTTTGCTTTGGCATGAACTAAAAAATTTAATTCAAAGATAATAGGGTTGCTTTGGAAATAAATTATTCCTAATATTAGCCCTAAAATCTCCCCAACCTAACCAACCTAACGGATTAATTAAGAATAGGTATGACCCGATAACGTATTTCAAAAGTTTGATATCATAAACAAAATGAAGCGATTTCTTAATTTGGTTGCTCCGGAATAGTTCGGAAGGTACTGTTGATTTCCGACAGTGATGGTTAAAATTAAACATTGGAAAAAAACTCCAAAATCCAATCCATTAAATTGTTGATTTACTTATGAAAAAAAGTTTACTAGTTTTATTCCTGGCTCTATTTGCCTTTCAAGGCATGGCACAGGAAAGAACGGTTACGGGCACCGTGACCGATGAAGATGCTGATTCTCCCTTACCGGGTGTCAGTATATTGATTAAAGGGACCAATACGGGTACCATCACGGATATTGATGGGCAATATAGTATTAGTGTTCCCGATGCGCAATCAGTGTTGGTATTTTCCTATTTGGGATATGCCTCGCAGGAAAGAGTTGTTGGCAACAACAGTGAGATAAATGTTTCCCTTTCTTCTGAATTGGAGGCACTATCTGAAGTAGTGGTCACTGCCTTTGGATTGGAAAGAGAGAAGAAAGCCCTTACTTATACGGTACAGGATGTGAGTACTCAGGAGCTTTCTGAAGCCAGAGAGCTTAATGTGATGAACTCGCTTTCGGGTAAAGTGGCCGGATTGTCCATTAACCGCTCAGGTAGTGGTGTTGGTGGAGGCACTCGCGTAGTATTGAGAGGTAATCGTTCCATCAGTGGAGACAGCCAGCCCCTCTATATTGTGGATGGTGTACCTGCAAATGGAATCGAAAACCTGAATCCCGACGATATAGAGAGCATCAACGTACTGAAGGGGCCAAATGCGGCCGCCCTTTACGGAAGCCGGGCAAATAACGGTGCGATTGTGGTGAACACCAAAAGAGGCCGCGAAGGTGGTTTTCAGGTGAGTGTGAATACATCGTATATGTTTGATCAGCCCCTGATCCTGGCCAATTTTCAAAATGTATATGGTCAGGGAAGCAACGGCAACTATGCTCCAGGGTCGGAATTTTCATGGGGTCCCAGAATGGATGGTTCTTCCGTAGCACATTGGTCTCCGGACCCTAACAGGCCGAATGATACCTATTCATTTTCTCCACAACCTGACAACATCAGTGATTTTTATCAGACCGGACATAATCTGGCGACCACGCTGGCTATCACCGGAGGTAATGAGAGAAATCAAACTTATTTCTCCTATACTTACACAGATGCTGCAGGTGTTGTACCAGGCAATGCTTTGGGCAGGCACAGTATTAACCTGAGGTTGACGAATAAATTGTCAGAAAAGTTAACACTGGATTCTAAAGTCAATTATATCCGGCAGGACATAGATAATCAATTGGCGCAGGGAGAAAACTTCTCCAACCCCAACAGGCATATCATGCGCTTGCCCAGGAATATTACCACGGAGGATATTTCCAGATTCGAATTTACCAACGCTTCAGGCTTATTGAGGCAGAATTATTTCAATCCGGGATCAAACGGTGGAGCCAACCCTTACTGGACCATCAACCGAAACCTGAGAAAGAACACTTCCGATAGGATTGTGGCTTTTACCTCCTTAAGTTACCAGCTGGCGGAAGGCCTGACTGTTCTGGGTAGGGCTGCTCTTGACCGTTCTTTTGGTAACAGCGAAGAGAAACTGTACAATGACAGTTATATCATCGCCCAAAACGGCAGGTATTCCATTGGCCAATCCGAAAACATGGAGATCAATACGGACTTCCTGATCAGCTATGAAAAAACCTTGAGCCAGGATTGGTATTTCAATATCAATGCGGGTGGTAACAGCCGGATCAACAGGAATTCATCTTTGAACTCCAATACGGGTCAAAACATGGTTGTTCCTAATTTCTTTGCACTGACGAACACCCAACAGGTAGTATCAACCCATGGAGTAGGTGGACCAAAGGATGTAAATTCACTGTATTCCTTTGCCCAACTGGCATGGAAAAACGCCATATTCCTGGACATTACTGCCAGAAATGACTGGTCTTCTACTTTACCGAAGGACAATTGGTCCTTCTTTTATCCTTCTGTTGGGTTGAACGCCGTGGTATCTGATCTGGTGCAATTTCCAGAATGGTTCACTTTTGCCAAAGTTAGGGGTTCATTTGCAGAGGTAGGTAACGATACCAGCCCTTATCAGCTGCAAAGAACTGCTGCATTTGCAGCGGGTGGATTGGGAGGATACCTTTCTTTAAGTACTACCCTTCCTAATGAGAACCTGCTTCCGGAGACAACACAATCTATTGAATTGGGTGGTGATTTCCGCTTTCTGGACAATCGTCTGGGCGTTGACTTCACCTATTACAAAACCAATTCATTCAACCAACTGTTCACAGTTGCCTTGCCGGTAGGATCTGGAGCCTCCAGTTTCTTCACCAATGGCGGCGATGTGCAGAATGAGGGTATAGAGGTTGTGCTCAATATCACTCCAATCCGAAAAGCTGATTTTAACTGGAATATCACGGCAAATTTTGCCCGAAATATATCAATGGTCAATGAGATCAATGACCAGCGTCCAAGCATCGTTGTTGGTAGTGATTTCCTGAGACAATTCAGGGTTGAGGAAGGAAAAATGTTTGGAGAAGTTTATTCCAGGGGATATCTTAGAGATGACCAGGGAAGGGTAATCGTTGGAGATAATGGGGTTCCAAGGACCACTCCGGGATTTACTGTTCGTGTAGCCAATTACAATCCTATCTGGCTGGGTGGTATCCAAAATTCATTCAACTACAAAAACTTCCGGGCTAATTTCACCATTGATTTCCGTCAGGGAGGTAGCATTGCTTCGTTGACCAATGCAATCATTTATGCAGATGGAATGACGGAAGAGACCTTGCAGGGAAGAGAAGGCGGCTTGATATTCGGAGAGAATTTCATGGCACATGAAACCGCTGTAAGGGAAACAGAAGATGGTACTTTTGTTCCCAATGATATCGAGACCACTGCAGAACTATTTTGGGTAAACATGGGAGGTAGAAATGCGCCAATCGGCGAGGTATTCTCCTATTCTGCTACCAATGTGAGGCTAAGAGAAGCAGTGATTGGTTATACCATTCCTGCAGCAAAACTAGAAGGCCTGCCCTTAAATAGCGTCAGCATCAACTTTGTGGCCAGGAACTTGTTTTTCTTCCTGAATGAAGCGAAGAATATCGATCCTGATGTAACGGTAGGAACTTCTGCTGCTGCTCAGGGATTTGATTCCTTCGGGCCTCCAACGGCAAGATCCTTTGGTTTCAATGTTAATTTAGGATTTTAAAAAAATTAAAATGATGAAGATATCTAAAATAGCGATGGGTTTATCCCTGGCAGGCCTTTCTTTGGGTGCTTGTACGGAAAACTTTGAAGAGTTGAATACCCAGCCCAATGCCATTGTAGCATCCAATTTGGATATTGGTTTGTTGGGTCAGGCGTTTGCCAATGCCCAGGGAAGGGCCATGTACCTTGCCCCGGGAGGTAGCACCGCAGGCTTTCAGACCGCCCAAAGTTTGTTTGCTGATTTGTATGCCCAATATTTTGCGACCACCCAGGTGAACTTTGACTCTGACAGGCACATACAGGTTGGAGGTTGGTCCAATGGCGCATGGAATTACTTCTATGGACAAGCAGCTCCTGTCATACAGTTTGTGGAGGAGTTTACTGAAGAAAACGAACTGCCCCTGGAAAATGCTTTTATCAAAGTATGGAAGGTGAATGCCTATCACAGGATTTCCGATTACTGGGGACCAATCATTTATTCCTCATTCGGAAACGGAGAGACCACCGTACCTTATGATTCCCAGGAGGAGGTATACAGGGATTTGTTTACCGTATTGGACGAAGCAGTGGCTGTGTTGAAGCAAAATACCGGAGGATCTGCCTTTGTGGGTCATGACCAGATTTTCGGTGGCTCAGCGGACAAGTGGTTGACTTATGCCAATTCTCTGAGATTGCGATTGGCCATGAGGGTAAAATATATAGATCCTGCCCTTTCCAAAACAGAAGCTGAAAAAGCAGTAGCTGATGGCGTAATGGAGTCCAATGATGACAGTGCTTTTATCAACACTACTGTTCAGTCCAGAAATCCTTACTGGATCATCACCAACTGGGGTGAATTCCGTATGAGTGCTTTGATGGAAAGTGTGATGGTAGGTTATGATGATCCCCGTACCGGCGTTTATTTCAGCGAAACCGTGGATTACCAGGAATCAGGTGAAGGACAGCCCTACAAAGGCCTTAGAAATGGTCTTTCTCGTGAGGATTTGGGTGAAACTGGTTGGAATGATGCACACTCTGATATGGGAGTTATCTTTCTGAATGAAGGACGCGGAGGTAGTGCTGCCGGAGAGCCCTGGAGAGTGCTAAGTGCTGCAGAGGTTCAGTTTTTACTGGCTGAAGGTGCCCTTGAAGGTTGGGCAATGGGCGGCTCGGCACAGGAATTTTATGAAAAGGGAATTGAACTGTCCATGTCTGAGCCTAGAATTGGTGCTGAGCCTGCAGCCATACAGGCTTATATCAACAGTGACAATACTCCTAAGCCGGTAACATTTCCGGGTAAACCGGAATGGAATTTGGGTCCAAATTCAAATGTGCCTGTGGCATTTTTGACTGGAGGTACCAAGGAGCAGCAACTGGAGCAAATTTGTACCCAAAAGTGGGTTGCTATTTATCCTGACGGCTGGGAAGCATGGGCTGAACTGAGAAGGACCAATTACCCAACTCCTTATCCCAGATTGAATTCTGACAATGAAGATGTTCCCGCAGATGAAGTAATGCCCAGGTTGATATTCGTACAAGGGGAATACGACAACAACAACGAGGCAGTGACGGCGGCAGAACAGCTACCTGAGCTGACCAGTAGGGGAGGCAATTCCAACGGCACCAAGCTTTGGTGGGATGCCAAGCCCGAGTAAGCTTTCATTATATTTCTTTCATAAAAAAGTGCCGTCAATAGCGGCACTTTTTTTAGTTTTATATCAAATTGCCAAGTCATGATCTATCTATCCCGGTTTTCCTTATTTCTGTTTCTTTTGTTGATTGGATTTTCATGCAAAAGGGAAAACCCAAATGCCTTGTTTTCAGAACTGTCTTCCGGTACCACTGGAGTGGAATTCAAAAACCTGGTCCGGGAATCGGATGAATTCAATGTACTGACCTATGGTTATTTTTACCAGGGAGGGGGCCTGGCGATAGGAGATATCAATAATGACAGTTTGCCGGATATTTACTTCACGGGAAACATGATGGCAAGCAAATTGTATCTGAATAAAGGTAATTTTAGATTTGAGGACATTACCGAAAAAGCCGGCGTTGCGGCAGCAGGCTTGTGGAATACCGGAACCACCATGGCAGATGTCAATGGGGATGGATTATTGGATATTTATGTTTGCCGATCTGCCGCCAATGACCCCGATAACCGGAAAAATCTGCTATTCATCAATCAGGGAGACCTGACTTTTAGAGAAGCCGCAGCGGAATTTGGCCTGGATGATCCTGGTTATTCTACCCAGGCTTCTTTTTTTGACTATGACAATGATGGAGATCTGGATATGTTTCTATTGAACCACTCCACCCAGGAATATGCAGGCTTCAGCAGAATTGATGGCTCTTATAAAAAGAGAACCGGAGCTTTTTTGGGGGATAAATTGTACCGGAATGATCAGAACCGCTTCACGGATGTCACCCGGGAGAGTGGGATTATTGACAATGTTCTTGGTTTTGGGCTTGCCGTTACGGTAAGTGATTTTAATGATGATGGTTGGTTGGATATTTATGTAAGCAATGATTACAATGAAGAGGATTACCTGTATTTCAACCAACAGGATGGGACATTTGAAGAAGTAGTAAGGGAGCACATGGGGCATGTCTCCCTTTTTTCCATGGGTGCGGATGCGGCTGACATGAACAACGATTTGCTTCCAGATCTGCTTACCATGGACATGATGCCCGAATACAATTTCAACCAAAAATCCATTCTTGGTCCTGAAAATTATGACAAATACAGGGAACTGTTAAACAAGGGATTTCATGCCCAATCCATGCGCAACATGTTCCAACTTAACAAGGGAGCGGGAAATTTTATTGAACTGGGTCATTACAGTGGCATTGCCCATTCCGATTGGAGTTGGGCAGTGTTGGCTGCTGATTTTGACAACGATGGTTGGAAAGATGTATTTATAAGTAATGGTTATGCCAGAAATTACCTGGACATGGATTTTTTGAATTATATGGTCAGCGAAAGGATCAAATCCAATCAGTCCGGCAAGGAGGAGGCACTGACCGAATTGATTGACAAAATGCCACCTATTTATGTCAGAAATTACCTATACCACAATCAGGGTGACCTTACCTTTAAAAATATGGCCCGGGACTGGGGGCTGGATAAGGAAACGGTTTCCAACGCATCCGCTTACGCAGATTTGGATGGTGATGGAGACCTGGACCTGATCGTTTGTCATACCAATGACGCGGTAAGTATTTACCGGAACAATAGTGAAAGGCTTTTTGACCATGCCTACCTTAAAGTCAGACTTGATGGAATGGGTAACAACACATCCGGTATTGGAAGTAAGGTGGTGGTTCATGCCGGAGGTCAAAGTTTCCTTCAGGAAATGATACCTGTCAGGGGTTATCAATCTTCCGTAGATCATGAATTGGTTTTTGGTTTAGGAAATCAGAATCGGGTCGATAGCCTGGAAGTCTGGTGGCCAGGTGCTGCTTACCAGGTGCTTCGTGATCTTGAAGTTAACCAAACCATACTATTGGACCAGCGGGAAGCTGGGGCAAAACCCCTTGACAGGCAGACAAATGAAAAATGGCTGGTTGAAGTTGATAATGCCCTGGGGCTGGATTTTATTCATCAGGAAAGTAATTTTCTGGATTTCACTCAAGACAGGCTGATGCCAAATACCATGGGCTCTCTGGGTCCGAAAATGGCCATTGCAGATGTAGATGGAGACGGGCTTCAGGATCTGTTCATTGGTGGGGGAAAAGACCAGGCAGGCAAACTTTTTGTTCAGGATAGAAAGGGGAATTTTTCAGCATCCAGACAAATTGCCTTACAGGAAGACAGCCTTGCTACCGATACGGATGCTGTTTGGCTGGATGCCAATGGAGATAATTTCCCTGACCTGTATGTGGTCAGCGGGGGCATTGACTTTTCTGAAAATCACCCTGCTTATCAGGACCGGTTGTACCTGAATGACGGGGAAGGAAATTTAATTCGATCTGAGGATGCGCTTCCGGAAATGTTGTTCAGCGGAAGTGCTGTAACCGTGGCTGATATCAATGAGGATGGATTTCCAGATTTATTTGTAGGAGGCAGGTATTTGCCGGGAAGATACCCGGAAGCTCCACGTAGTTATTTGTTATTAAATGATGGTAAGGGGCATTTCCAGGATGTCACGGCCCAATACAGCAATGAATTGCTTGCTCCTGGTCTGGTAAGTGATGCCTGTTTTGCAGACACCGACGGGGATGGTAAAGTAGAATTGGTCCTGGCCGGAGAATGGATGGGGATTCAGGTTTACAAACTGGAAGGGGGCCGTTTCGAGCTTACCCAAAAGGAGCTTTCCGAGCGGACCAAAGGCTGGTGGCTGAGCCTGCATGTGAAGGATATGGATGGAGATGGGGATGTAGATATTCTGGCGGGAAATTACGGAAAGAATACGGTTTACCAGGCAAGTCATGAACAACCCATGCAGGTAATTTACAAGGATTTTGACAACAATGGGCGAAACGATCCCATATTGACCTACTACAAGGCGGATACAAATGCTTTTGCATTCAGCAGGGATGAAATGATAGGACAATTGCCAATGATGAAAGGGAAATTCCCGGACTACCGCTCATTTGCCCAGGCTGATGTTAGTGAAATTCTAGAAGCCTTGGGTATGGTAGAAGCAGATACTTTGGCTGCCTTTAGATTGAAATCCTTGTTTTTGGAAAATGACGGGGAGGGTAGATTTACCGAAAAGCTGTTGCCTGAATCGATTCAATTTTCTCCCCTTTATGCCGTGCAAAAGGCCAGGGTTCCGGGTCAGGCCAATCCTGTATTATTTACAGGTGGAAATCTGAGCAAGACCAGGGTCAGCACGGGCAGATTGGATGCCAATCCTGGCTTTGTATATGCGATGGATGATGCTGAAACCTGGAGGCTTTTGCCGCATATCAACAGCGGTCTGCATATTCCGGGGGAAGTCAGGGATATAAAAGAACTACAGGTGCAGGGAAAACAATATTTTGTATTTGCACAAAATGATGGTAAAATAAGGGTCTTTACTTCGAGAAATAAATAGCTAATTGAAATTTAATCTTTTCCAAAGTTCCGAACTTTGGAAAAGATTTTTTTGGTCAAGATATTTTTATTCTTTTGGTGGTTTTCTGTGCCAATAGGATGCCAACACGGAACCTGTAATGTTCATCAAAGGTCCAAAAACTGCCGGGGCCAGACCTACGGTGGCGATTTTACCCATTTCCTTGGCCAGGCCTGATGCCAATCCACCATTTTGCATGCCTACTTCCAGGGCCACCGTACGGGCATCTTTTTCGGAAAGTCCAAGCCATTTGCTAACCCAGAAACCCAGGTTATAGCCCATGACATTATGGATAAAAACCAGGATGATCAACAATCCTCCTATATCCAGTAAACTGTCCCGGCCTGCAGCTGTAATGATGACGATAATTACGCCGATGCCGATCATAGACACCAAAGGCATGGCATCATCCAGCCATTTGGCTTTGCCGCTTAAAAATCGGTTGAACAACAATCCGGCCCCAATGGGGATAATGACCATTTTGATAATGCTCCACATCATGTCCAGCACGTCAATTTCCACAAATTCTCCTGCCAGAAGTTTCATCAGAAGCGGCGTCATAAATGGAGCAAGCAGGGTGGAGATTGCGGTAATGGTAATTGAAAGTGCCAGGTTGGCTTTTGCCAGGTAGCTCATCACGTTTGAAGCAAGCCCACTTGGTGAACAGCCAATCAGTACCAATCCGGCAGCTATTTCTGCAGGGAAATTGCTCAGGCTGGCAAGGATAAAGCCCAAAAGGGGCATGATGGTAAACTGAGATAGCAAACCGATAAATACTCCTCTGGGCATTTTGGCCACTCCGGCAAAGTCCTTTATGGACATGGAAGTACCCATCCCAAACATTATGATCTGAATCAGGGGGGTTATCAGATTGCTGTAGGAATAGCCCTTGTATTCTACAAAATATTCCGGGTAGTACATGGCTGCTGTCACCCCGGCAAAAATCATGGTAGTGTAGGTAAAACCTTTAAGCTTTTGAAAACCACGGAAACCAATACCCAGGAATACAAAAAACAGGATAAGAATCGGACCTGCAGCAGCAATCATTCCTGAAATGATCATAATGAAAGCAAGGAGCAGGCACAATAGTCCTGCTCCAATGATGGTTTTGAAAAGTTTTTCTTTTTTCAAGGTCAAATGGGTTTTAAGGGTCGGGATTTAAAAGCTGAATAAATTGGTGTTTATATATAGGCTATGCAGTCCATTTCCACCAGAGAATCACCTGGTACACCCCCATATGTGGCGACAGTCGTACGAACGGGTGGTTTGCTTCCAAATCTTCCCCTAAACACCTCATTCATACCCTTATAATCGCTTAAATCGTGCAGGTAAACATTAACTTTCAGTACTTTCTCCATGGAACTACCTGCCTTGACCAGTTCTTTCTCCAGTTCCTTGAGTACATGGTCGGTGTGGGCTTTGATATCACCTTCAAAATGAGCACCTTTTCCTGCGATGTAGACGGTATTTCCCAATTTGGTTGCTCCGGAAAACAAGGGCACATCCTGTTCCTCCTGAATGTTAAAAGCTTCCTTTTCAGGTGCCCCATCGGTACTGGCATGGGCTACCGATCCAACTCCCGCTATTCCTGCAAGGCTGGCAAATAATTTTTTGATGGTACTTCTTCTTTTCATTTTTTCCATGATTGTAGGTGTCGATTTATGGTAAGCATTAAAACCATTGAATATATGGGAATAAATTTTTTTCTCCAAATACTTCCGGTACAATGCCCCCAAGTCTTGTCCAAACGGAGAATCTATAGCTCGGAATTTTTGGTCCACTTCGGACCAATGAAATTTTTGGGTATCAAAAATTTTTAATTCTTATTTTTGTGTAAATTCACTTTATGCCAGAAGGTGTAATGCTGCTATTTTTGGTTAAATTTGATATGATGTATATTGTATATTAATGCCATTCAATATGTTACTTACGAAAGAAAAAACCTGGACTGCGCTACTTTTATTTTTGGTATTGGGCGCATGTGCCGGGAAAAACGAAAAAGCCAATTCCGTAGATATGAAGGACCAGGAAGAATTTTATACAAGTGAGCCGTTTACCAGGAATAGTGAATTTACTACTGGCATTGAAGGACCTGCAGTGGATAAAGAAGGAAATGTTTATGTGGTAAATTTTGGAGAGGCAGGTACTATTGGTAAGGTTACGCCGGATGGTGAAGCAAGCCTGTTTGTTAACCTTCCGGAGGGAAGCACAGGAAACGGGATTCGTTTCAACAGCAAGGGAGAGATGCTGATTGCAGATTATACCGGTCACAATGTATTAAAAGTAGACATGGCATCCCGGGAGATTTCCGTATACGCCCACCATGATGAACTGAACCAGCCAAATGACCTGGCCATAATGGATAATGATATTTTATTTGCCAGTGATCCCAACTGGGCCGAAAGTACAGGACAGATCTGGAGGGTAGGCCTGGATGGTCGGTTTGTACTTTTGGAAGCTGATATGGGTACCACGAATGGCATTGAAGTTAGTCCCGATAACAGGACCCTGTATGTTAATGAATCAGTGCAGCGGAAGGTCTGGGCTTACGACCTGGATGAAAAGGGGGATATTTCCAATAAACGACTGATTCATTCTTTTGATGATTTTGGAATGGATGGCATGCGTGTAGATGTGCAAGGTAACCTGTTCATCACAAGGCATGGAAAGGGTACCATAGTGAAATTGTCTCCTGATGGGGAATTGTTGAAAGAATTTGCCGTATCCGGGAAAAAACCTTCCAACATTGCCTTCGGAGGGGCAGATGGAAAAACAGCTTATGTCACCCTCCAGGATAATGGCAACATAGATCGTTTTAGATCGGAAGAAGCAGGAAGAGCTTTTGATAAATAAGTTGGGAATAGTGCCCTCATTCATTTTTTACTGAAATCATGGTTAATCAAAAAGAAGGAGACAGGCATTGGTCCAAAGTATTAAAACTTACCGGAGTAGGTGCCTGGGAAATAGATCCTGCCAATCAGTCTTTTAGTTGTTGTGCCATTGGCAGGGAGATCCTTCAAATTTCCCAGGTTGCACCGGTATCCATATCATTCTTAAAGGGTAAATTCAAACCCGATTTTTCTACTATGCTCACACATGCCCTTGGGAATTTCCTGAATGCCGGTCAGGCTTTTCTTGAGGTGCTGGAACTCCTATCGGGTTCCCGGGTTATAGTCAGAGCCAGGCTTGTACAGGATGGTGATGCTATGCGCTATTGTGGTTCAATAGAATCGCTTGATGTTCCGGGCCTGACCCAACAGCCGGAGCTTTTTTCTGATAGAGGTGATCTCTACAAGATTCTGTTTCAAGACAATCCAATGCCCATGTTCACCTGGGAATTTGGAAGCCTCAATATTATCGATGTCAACAGGCAGGCCTTGTTGAAATATGGATACAGTAGGGAAGAATTTTTAAGCTTAAATATCAGGGATATCAGGCCTGTAGAAGACATCCCCCTGATTGAGAAGCACACCAAAGGTGGGGATATTTATGGTACTATTCACCAAAAAGTCTGGCGGCATTTAAACAAAGCAGGTGAGTTGATGCTGGTGGAGATTACAGGGCATTTGGTAGAAATAGCAGGAAGAAGTTGTTCTATGGTGTTGATCAATGACATAACCAATAGAGTGGAAGCAGAAGAGCAACTTCTGGAAAGCCTTAAGGATTTGTCTGATTACCGGTTTGCTTTGGATGAGTCTTGTTTGGTGATGATACTTGATAGGGAAAGGAAGGTAGAATATGTCAACCTGAAATTTCAGGAAATTTCAGGTTTCGATAAATCCGGTCTGGACCAGCATTCCCTCAGGGTACTTTATGATGAAAGTGATGAGCAACTGATCCAGGATTGCTGGGATGCGACTTATTCCGGGAGAATCTGGAGGGGGGAATTGAAGGGGAAAACAAAAGACGGTGGGGTATTCTGGGTAGACACCATAATGATCCCGTTTAAAGACAATCAGGACATAGCTTATCAGTACATATGGGTAGGCTATGACATTACTGAGAAAAAGCTTGTTGATGAAGCATTGATAAAGGAGCGTTCTTTGTTGCGGGCCATCATAGATAATTTGCCAATTCAGATTTATGTTAAGGATACCGATGGAAGGCATATTATCAACAACAGGTTTCAGTATGAAAACCTTTTAGGTAGTACAAGCGAGGAAGAGACCCTGGGTAAAACGGTTTACGATTATTTCCCCGAGGAAATTGCCACGGGGATGGATGCTTATGACAGGCAGATTCTACGTGATGGTGAGCCGATATTGAATGTGGAGGAATATTACCATGATCGCAATGGTAGACAGGTTTGGTTGTTGACCAATAAGGTACCTTTGAAGGACAGTTATGGAAAAGTGGTAGGGCTTGTTGGCATGTCCAGGGACGTGACCGATACGAAAAAGAAAGAAGAAAATCTGAAAAGCCTCAATGTGGCCCTTCAGGATAAGGCTTTGGAGCTGGAGCGTTCCAATCAGGAGCTGGAGCAGTTTGCATATATTGCTTCTCATGATTTGCAGGAACCCTTGCGGATGATCACTGGATTTATGGGATTATTAGAGAAAAAATACCAGACCTTACTGGATGAAAAAGGAAAACAGTATATTCATTTTGCGGTGGATGGAGCCAGTCGCATGAAAAACATTATCATGGACCTTCTAACCTATTCCAGGGCAGGAAGAATAGAAGAAAAGGTAAAAGAAGTGGCCATTGATGAACTGGTTTCCAATATTCTCCAGCTTCATAAAGAATTGATCCAACAAAAAAATGCCCGCATCAGTCTCGGAAAATTACCGAGGTTGATAATCCCCGTCGCCCCTATCCGTCAGGTATTTCAAAACCTGATCAATAATGCTTTGAAATATCAAAATGAAGGCCACATACCAGAGGTTGATATTCAGGCGGAAGAAAATGAAGATTATTGGATGTTTAGTGTAAAGGATAATGGTATAGGTATTCCGGAAGGCCTGCATGACCAGGTATTTATATTGTTTTCCAGATTACATGAGAAACAAAAATTTACCGGGTCGGGGATAGGGTTGGCAATGTGTAAAAAAATAATTGAAAACCTTGGTGGTACCATAGGATTTAGTTCTGTAGAGGGAAAAGGAAGTACCTTTTTCTTTACCTTTCCTAAAACAATAAGTGAAAACAGGCTTACAGGTTTAACCAAAGATTTTGAGAACTAATTCTTAGAAAATTCATGTATTGATTGGATTTAAATTAATTATTTTCTTAATTAAGGAGTTTTTGAAACATTAGTAAAAATTCGAGAAAAATAACAGCAACCGAACAAACGATTATTTAGACATAATTTTAAGGACATAACCAAGTTTGTTTTTTAGTAGATTGTAATGGTGAAAGATCAGGAAGGGTATCATTTATTGTTGGTTGAAGATAACCTGGGAGATATTTTACTGATTGAGGAATATCTTCATGAGAAAATCCTTAATTTGGATCTGTGCGTGGTCAACACCTTTGAAGAGGCAAGAGAAAAATTAATTGATCCGACGACCTATTTTGATGCAATCATTCTGGATTTAACTTTACCTGATTTACAAGGAGAATCCCTGATTTTGAAGGTCAAGGAACTTGCTGGAGATTTGAGTATTTTGGTATTGACGGGTTATTCCAATATAGAATTCGGGATGAAATCCCTTACTTTGGGTGTTTCTGATTATTTGCTGAAGGATAACCTGTCCCCTACCTCATTGTACAAAAGCATTGTTTATAGCATAGGTAGGAACGAAATCTCCGCTCAGTTACAGGACTCCGAAAAGCGCTACAAGGAGCTTTTTCAGCTCAGTCCCCAGCCCATGTATTTGTATGATATGGATACCCTGGACTTCCTGGATGTAAACAAGGCTGCCATAGACCATTATGGCTATTCGAAGGAAGAGTTTTTGAATATGAATCTCAGGGATATTAGACCCAGGGAAGAAATTTCGAAGCTGGAAATGGTGATCGCCGGCATAAGGGAGGGAAAAACCATAACCGGACCGAAAATATTCAAGCACCGAAAGAAAAACGGGGAAATCATTACCGTAGAAATAAAAAGCAACGTGATTGATTACCAGGGAGTAAAGGCTGAAGTCGTGCTTGCCAATGACATTACCGAAAGGGTGCAATACATCCATGCCATAGAGGATCAAAACAAACGTTTACAGGAAATAGCCTGGATGCAATCTCATGTAGTCAGGGCACCTTTGGCCCGTTTGATGAGCCTGGTGATGGCCATGGATAGTTTGGAAAAAGATTTTGGCAAGGAAAATTTTCGTAAAATGATAATGGATTCCGCTGAGGAACTGGATGATATCATCAGGGATATTGTAAACAAAACCGATAAGGTAAGCCTGAAAGAAAAAGACAGCAGCTAATCTTGATATTTCCTGGTGATTTATTTTTAGGTCGGTTTATATTCACTTAGAAGGTAATACCCCTGTAACAATTCTGTAAAACCACTTTTGGTCAGAGGCTTTAGTTGAAAAGAAAAAACATTGTGGAACAGATTGGCCTTTTCTCTGTCCTGTTGGCTGCTTGAAGAAGTCAGAATAATCACCGGAATTTCAATTTTTCTTTTGCGCATGAATAAAAGGATGTCCCATCCACTGACTATGGGCATGTTTAAATCCAAAAAGATGAGTGCTGGTTTCTCCTTTTCCAATGCGTCCATGGCCAATTCCGGATCATCAAAATCAAAAATATCAAGGTCCTCCCGGATCATGGATAAATACTTCCGGTTCAATACGTTTGTAATTTTCTGGTCATCAATTAAAAACACTTTCATAATCTTACTATTCGTTTTTACTTCTCTTCTTTATCAAAAAATTCAGACCTTTCTATCACTTCGATTATTGCCCGATCCAGATCCATGACCGATTCGGATAGCAAGGGTAAAATATCACTGATGTATTCTTCAACCAGAAGGTCTTCTTTAATAGCTACCAAGCTGATTACCCTCGTAAGGGGTTCTCTAAGTTGGTGAGAATTAAACTGGATCAACCCCTTTAATTTTTTATTGGAATCCTTTAATCGGGTAGTTTTTTCGATAATGATGGATTCCTGCTGATTGTTTAATGCCTGGATTTCAGCATTCTTAGATTGTAATACAGTTGTCAGGCTTTCCAATTCCTGGTTTTGAAAATGGATCAATTGTATCATTTTCAGGTTCTCTATCCGGGCAGATAGCATTTTATTTACCACCTTGATAATTGGAATGCTTTTTTCATTAAATGGATTATCTATATGAGATCTGATGCTGAGCAGACTGAAATGGTTGTTTTCATTAAAGAATTTCCAGACGTGGGTGCTGGTGTCACTTTTCTCACAATAGTTATATTTTGGTATCCCACTTTCGAATACCTGCTTATGGATAGGGTCTAGTTGATCCAGATGGCAGGTATGGTAGCGGGTTTTACCCATTTGATTTACCCAGAAGCAATCAACCTCCTGTCCTACGATAAAGAAATAATTAAAGTCCTGGAAATTCAGCAGGTATTTTAAATGTAAACTGATTTCCAAAGATATTTCCTCCAGCTTTTTGGCCATGGATATACCTGCAGAAAATTTCACCATGGCCTCAAAAAGGATCTTGTATCCCAAATAAGGATTGGATACTTCCATGTTAAAGGGAATAACTTAACTCCACAATTTCATTATCTATTTTAATACCCGAGATGTTGGCAATGGTATTGAGCATGTTAACCAGGTCTGCCTGAGCAAAAAGTTCCTGAATTTCATCCTCATTAAATCCTGCTTTCATCAGGGCGTCAAAATCTTTTTCTTCCACATGTCCATCAGAAAGTGCCGCATTGGCAACAGTCCTTACGGCCACTTTATAGCTGTTTGGAACCAGGTCACTGTCCATGTTTTCAGATATTAAAAAATCCGGATCCGAACTTAGGGACTTTCCCATCATATCGGCAAATAACTTGTGAGCTTCCGCACAATAATTACACTGCCTCTCGGCAGAAACGGTGTAGATAATCAATTGCTTGATGATGTTGGGTACATTCCCCTCACAAAGGGTGGACTTTAGCTTGATCCAATTTCCTTTTAATAATGCAGGGTTTCCTGCCTGACATTTAAACCAGTTTAAAACAAAAGGAATGCCTAGTGTTTTTTTTGTGTCGTCGTAGATTTCTTTGATATCCTGACCGGCCTCCTGATACTCGATGATTGAAAAACTTTTTTTCATAAGTGCGTTTAGATAAAAAATGAACATTTTAACTTTATCAACATACAGCAAAATTAAATTTATTTTTTATATAAATACAAAGAATTAAATAGATATTTTTTAATAAAAAGTAGAATTACATTTTTAGCTGTTTGAAATTAAATTAATTGTATGTAATCCGAAGGGGAGTTTGCCAACTGCTTTTCAAACTTTAGTAACCAGTTAATAAGATTGTCAGCAAATTCAGGGACTTTTGAAGGCATAGTGGCTGTAAATGAAAAATGCCCTCCCTGAAGGGAAGGCATTTTGACAATTATTTCTATGTTTTGACTTTATTGAATGATTTCCTGTGCGGCCATTCCATTGAAGTCGTATACGATATTGCCATCTTTGATGGTCATTTCACATTCCAATCTTTGGTTTGTCTCTACTTTTTGACCTGTGCGGTCCCAGACCCCAAAGTCTCCCTCTCTCACCCTTAAAATGGCCAGATCGGCAATGGCTCCTTCAGACAAGTGGCCCAGCTCAGTCCTTTGGATGACTTGTGCCGGCTCCCAGGTGCTGGCACTGATCACTTTGGGAAGTTCCATGTCAAGTGCCATAAAGGTGGTCATGACGTTCAGCATATTCTTCATGGCTGCATTCATACTTCCTGCATGCAGGTCCGTACTGATGGTATTGGGATAGAGGCCTGCAGCTATGGCCGGAATGGCCTGACGGAGTTCAAAACTGGCTCCTCCATAGCCCACGTCAAAAATAATCCCCCTTTTCTGGGCCTCCAGTACAAATGGTTGGAATTGTCTGGTTTCCCTGTCCACTATGGTTTCTCTGGCACCGTTAAGTTCTGCATAAGTATGGGTATATATGTCCCCGGGCCTCAACCTTTCAAAGAAGAGCTCCCGGATAGAAAGGGGTTCAAACTGGGTAGAGCCTCCAAAGTCTACAATCACAGGCATTTTGGCAATGTTTCCAGCTTCCACAGCACGATCAATAGGGATCCAATCCCTGCTGCCATAATGGGCAACCTTAAAGCCCACTACATGCTGGCGGTTTTGCTGGGCCACCATGGCGCTCAATTTGGCGTCCATGTCCCCGGTATTTTGCTCCCAGGCACCTCCTCGCATTCCTTCACCCACAATATTCATAAAGGCCAGTACACGGGTCTTGCTTGCATCAATGATATTCTTCTTGAAAGTATCAAAGTTTTTCCAGCCGGGACCTCCACAATCCACAATGGTAGTCACTCCAACCCTGAAGGTAAACCCATCCGGTGGAACGGCTATCAAACCATCACTTAAATAATGGTTTGGTTGTGTTCCGTGAAAAACATGACCATGGATGTCTATCAGTCCTGGGGTTACCAAAAGTCCCTGAGCCGGAATCGTTTTCCTGGCATCAGAAGCGCTAATGGAACTGGCTACCCGGGCAATTTTGCCATCAGTTATAGCAATGTCCATTACCCCGTCAATATTGTTTTTTGGATCAATCAACCTGCCCCCTTTGATGAGCAGATCATAGGTTTGGGCAGGTAACAGTCCACTGGAAAATACCAGCAGGAATAAGAGAAAAAGATTTTTGATTTTCATGGTTTAAACTTTAGCAATGTTTAATTCTTCAGCGATTCTTTTGGCGACAATTTTTTCTTCTTTGGGCCTCAGCATAAAAACGGTCATGCTTATTGCATGGTCACCACCACTGATTACTTCAATGGAGGGATTGCCCTGCCTGAGTTTTTCCTGTAATTGAGCCCGGCTGAGCTGGATTTTATCCGGGTCCCAGGCAATTTTAAGATAAGGGGTGTGGTTGGCAATTTCTGGAACGGATACTTCTGTAGTCACGCTATCGATTTTTTCCACCACGCTGGCCACATAGGCCACCTTATCTTCCCATTCCTGCCATTCCTTATCGTGGTCTTTTTTAATGTATTCATCCAAAGCCACATACATACCCAGGATTTCTTCTTTATTCACCTTCATGCCCCTGCCAATGGTGCCTCCTCTGGGGGGGGCACTCAACCTCGCTGCTTCGATAAGATCCTTCCTCCCCATAAGAATTCCGGCACTTTGCGGACCTCTCATGGCCTTGCCTCCTGAAATGCATACCAGATCAAAACCCATGTCATTGTACTTCCAAAGGTTCTCCACCGGAGGTACATCTGCTGCCATATCGATCATGGTGGGAATCCCGTGTTTTTTGCCTAAAGCCACCCACTCTTCATGCTTGATCTTTCCATCAGGTGCCTGATAATTTAAAAACCACATCATTGCCGTTTTCCCATTGATGGCGCGATCTACATCGGCGGCTGTCTCTACTTCTATCACGCTGACCCCGGTATTGGTGATGGCGTGTACGTATCCTACATTATGTGATTTTTGTACAATGACTTCTGACTTCATCCCTTCAAGGTTGGGCAGTTTCCTGATTTTATCGCGGTCAGTTCCTGTCAGCACACCCGCAGTTCCCAAAACCATGGCAGACCAACATCCGGCAGTAACCGTTGCGGCTTCGGCATGACAAAGGGCTGCAATTTTCTCTCCCACTTTGTCCTGTACCTCGTCCAGCATGATATAGTGACGGGAAGAGAAATTAATGGTTTCCATCACTTCTTTTGGCATCAGGGAAGCAGTCATGGCCGTGTAAGTTCCGGCGGCATTGATGAAGCTCCTCAAGCCCAACTCCTTAACGATATCTCTTTTTGGGCTTGTTTCAGCATTTGCAGCCATGGTTCCTGATAAAGGAATGCCACTGCCTATCACCCCACCCACCAATGGTAAGGCACCCAGTCTTTTTAGTAATTTTCTTCTGCTTATCATAATTATTTTTGTTTTAGAATGCCCCGCTCTGGCTGCCATTTATCGGTGTTCCTGAACTCAGTCTTCTATTTCCACTATCATTTCTATTTCTATGGCAATATTGTTGGGTAAAGAACCCATACCCACAGCGGAGCGGGCATGTTTGCCTTTTTCTCCAAAAACCTCAACCATAAAGTCAGAAAAACCATTCATGACACGGGGTTGCTGGGTAAAATCCGGGCTGGCATTGACCATTCCCAAAACTTTAACGATTCTTTTTACCTTGTTCAAATTCCCTATTTCAGCTTTCAATGAGGAAAGTAAGGCAATTCCGGTAAGCCTGGCAGCCTCTTGTCCTTCAGTTACCGTAAGTTCAGTGCCCAATTTCCCCTGCACACTGGTTCCGTCTCCCCGCGCCGGACCATGCCCGGAAAGAAACACCAGGTTTCCCGTTCTTACCGCCCTTACAAAATTGGCGGTAGGTGGAGCTGGTGTTTGTAAAGTGATACCCATGGATTTTAATTTCTCTTCCGGATCCTGTTGGGCATGGCCCACAATAGAAATGGAAAGAAAACCGATTACCAGTAAAAATTGAAGTGGTTTAAGCATTTTTATTAAGTTTGAATTGGACGATTATTGAAAGGTGATGTTACCAAAATACCTGGGTAGGTGAAAGTCTGGTCTGTCATTAATTACTTCGTTCCAGGTAAAATAGTGAGGATTGCTGGTTTTACTGCCAGTCTTATAAAAGTTGGCTTTCCAGGTAACCCCCGGAGCAGGCGTGGATATGTTGCGATGCTCCTTCAAAATACTTACAGGCATTTTGAATTCTATGTACCAGGTCGTATCCTCCCGGATTTCCGGATCAACCTTGTCCGGCATGCTATGTGCAATCTCTATTTGTCTGATATCTTCCGGGTCCAGTACCTTATACTCTTTTCTGGGACTGGTGACATAGTGAAGGAGAGGAACCCCGGAGCAGTTGATTTCCAGATTAAAATATTCCAGTGGCGCAGCGACATCGGGAGAAAAGAAAAATTCCACACAGGAATCTGTCGAAACTGGGCCGTTTATTTCCTGAACCAGACATTGCACATAGCGATCTTGCACCTTAAAAATGCCATAGATATTGTCTTTGTCATACCTCAGTTTTACTTCGGTTTTGGGAGAAAATGAAGGTGTTTCTCCCATATGAAAGGCAATCTCAATGGCAGGAACTTCCCTCCACTCTTGTTTTTCCCAATTTCCATTGATAAGGATGGGTTTAGTAACCGGATGTACCATGTATGTGGATGGGTCTGCTGCTGAATGGTTCATGGTATCTGTAAAATGGCTTTTAAAAAAACCAAGTGTTAGCATTAAGATGAATAGTCCGACTTTCATTGATGTTTGAATTTAGGGAATATAGGCAGCTAACGCAAGTTATTGCAATTCATTCCTGACTTTAGCTACTTCTGTTGCTGAAATGCTGGAAGAATTATTGCCAAAGTTTTTCCTTATATAAGTCAAAACTCCAGCCACTTCCACATCACTTAAAAAGGAGTGTGCAGGCATGATACCGTTATACTCCACCTCATTGACCTCAATTTGCCCTTCCATTCCATTTAATACCAGGCTGATCAATCTTTTGTTATTTCGGGTTACCCATTCTGTTTCGGCCAGGGGAGGGAAGCGGGTACCGTCACCTTTACCATTGGCTTGATGACAAGTAGCACAATAGATATTGTAGGTTTGTGCACCAGTTTCGAGGAGTCCTTTCTCCAGATTATCGGCTTCCTCATCTGGGTTCTTGATGTTTGTTCTGGTATTTTTTCGTTCTTCCAATTCAGCGAGGGCTTCCGCCCCAAAATCTTCTTTTTCACCAGTATACATCACCCTCCAAATTTTCCCCTGTACGCTTTCTGTGATATAAAGGGAACCATCAGGGCCCATGGAGATGCCCATAGGTCTTGCTGCGGCATCCCCGGTATTTACTATGGTATCCAACTGTGCAAAGCCATCTGCAAAGACCTCCCATGGTCCGGAAGGTTTGCCGTTTTCAAAAGGGACAAAACCCACAAAATAACCCCCCTGTGGATAGGGGCCTCTTATGGTACTGCCATGGAAAGCCACAAAGGCTCCGCTTTTATACCTTTCCGGAAACTGCTCACCCTGGTAGAAATATAGATCATTTGGGGCAAAATGGCCTGGAAAACCCAAAAGTGGAGATTCCACATTTTCAGCACCTGTGGCTAAAGTTTTATCGCCGCCATATTCCGGATTAAGTAATTTCTTCTCCTGTAAGTGGTCGTAATAATAATAGGGCCATCCTCCATCTGTGCCATCTTCTACTTTGAAAAATTCTTCAGACGGAAGAAGTGCCGACTCCCATCTTGAAAATAAATCCGGCCAGGTACGGTGAAGGTTATCCCTGCCATGCTGCACCACATAGAGGCTGTTTTCGTCTTTGTTCCAGTCCATGGCCACTACACTGCGTATGCCGGTAGCATACCTGTAACCATCCTGCTGGGTTTGGTTGAGCTTGTTGGCATCAAACCGCCAGATTCCCCCATGCCATTCCAGTTCAGGGCAGGGGTCCATTCCCGGTGCACCTGGTCTTCTGTTGAACTCCTGACATACATCACCGGGAGAGCCAAAAGGCACGTACATGTTTCCTTCCTGATCAAAAGCCAGGGGTTTGGCTATGTGTTCATATCCATGAACTGCATTCTTATAATCATCTTTCATGATTAACTCCACTTCTCCTTCAGGCACTAATTTTTCCGGATCAATCTTTGTCCGGTAAACTTCCCCGGCCGTACTGAAATAAAGGTAGCCATTATAAATTTCCATTCCAGTGCCGTAATTGCCCGTGTCGGAGTATTCTCCAAAAGTTTCCACCCTATCTGCTTTCCCATCTCCGTTGCTGTCTCTTAAGGCAACAATTCCTTGTCCTTCCTCATTAGGAACTCTCAGTTTTACATAAATGTCCCCATTTTCATTTACGGTCAGGTGCCTAGCCCGACCAATGCTGTCAACGACCACAATTGCTTCAAAACCATCTGGAAGAAACAGCCCCCCATTATCCGGATCAGCAGGCGGAAGATTGTTGTCAGACTGACAAGATGTATAAAAAATCAAAATCAATGAAGTGAGTAGCCCAGTAGTCAAGTAATGGTGGGTGCTCCAATTTCTTTGTGACATATCTTGATCAATTGAAAGTAGAAATAGCTAATATTTGGGTAATTTGTACTGGGTGCCTATTTTCTAAGTAAGATAAAGTGAATTCGTAAATTTTCCACAAAATAAATGTTGATTCACCATAAAAAATTACCTAAATGGAGGATAGTGTATGATAGCGGTGAATGATTATCCCGGAATTAAAAGCATTACATAGGTAAAACTGTTGATATAGCAATAGGTTGTGAAATAGTCACCATGGATTTTTTATTTGGACATTTAATGGCGCTTATTTTAATCAGTCAGCAATGATGGTTTTACGGAGATCCTTTTTGTAGATGATCACAAAGTCAATACAGCCAGACTGATGCTTTTTTTGGTAGAGATTTCCCGAAGCTTTGCAGGTTAAGCGTTGAAAAAGTTGGTGCAACATGCCATTGGATCAGGCTACATGGGTGAGAGACACCAAATAATCTTTAATATCTTTTAAATATTGCATAACGTGAACATTAGCAGGAATATTCAGGTCCTGCCCGATAATTTGATATCCGGAAATTAGAATTTCAGATGCTGCAAATCTTTCGCTCAGTGAATTCAGGTATTTTTGTACTTCTTCACCTGATGGAGAAGTGGTAATGACAGTGACTAAATAATCGGGTTTGTGCGCATTATACACGCTATTCAGGTCTTCGTCAGGCGTATTTTGCCCTAAATAGATGACTTTATGACCACTTGATTTGAGTAAGTAGCAAGAAAAAAGCAGGGAGATTTCATGCAGCTCACCTTCTGGCAAGAATAAGAGGAATTTCTTCCCTCCTCCAGTATACATTTGTCCGTCAATCGCTACTATTAATTTTTGCCTGACCAGATTACTGATGAAATGTTCCTGACCAGGGTGAATGCTACCGGTCTGCCACAGGATCCCGATTTTGGATAAAAACGGATAAATGATGTGAAGCATGGTTAGTTCAAATCCTATTTTCAGGATATTGGTTGAAATTATCTTTTCAAAACGTTCTTCATCCAATTCTACCATGGTGATGATCAGAGAATGAATCTGGTCGTCATAGGCAAATGATCTTTCCGTTAATTTAAGAATCTCTGATTTCATGTTTTCCAGAGTCATTCCGGCAATCTTACTGATTTTATATCCATTGTCATTCAACAAGGCTACGTTTAGAATCAGCTTCAAGTCTTCATCATCATAAAAGCGGATATTGGTATCTGTTCTTTTGGGTTTTAGCAAATTATACCTTTGTTCCCAAACCCTAAGTGTGTGGGCTTTAATTCCTGAAAGCTGCTCTAAATCCTTTATTGAATAATTACTCATCTCTCTTTTTTTTAAAGTACTTAAAGGGAACAAAAAACAAACCGAAAGATACAGATCCATCCCTGAACCTGCTGGCATGGTGGGCCTGATGGGCTTTAAATATGGCGGAAAGGAATCTGTTTTTCGGTTTTCCAAAAAACTTCAGCCGGCGGTGAATAAGTACATCATGTAAAAAGAAATAACTCATTCCGTAAATACTTATTCCCATGCCCATCCAAAATCTGTAATCAAAATTTTCAAGCCCTAAAAAAATTAATGTAATAGCAATACCCCCAAAAATTAACGAAAACACATCATTCAGCTCAAAATAGCCTTTAGAATGTTGGTGGTGTGTTTTATGAATTTTCCATAAAATCCCATGCATGAGGTACTTATGAATAAACCATCCAGACACCTCCATGGCCAAAAACCCTACCATTATATATAATAAAGCATAAATCATCTTTAGGGTAACTTTAGAAGAAATAAAATGTTTTACTTATTCAAGGATAATTGCCAAAATGGAAAAAAACAAGATCAGGTTGATGAAAATGAACCAGTTAAGCTGATTTCTTTTGTCAAATGTTGTCTTCCTGTATGTCAGTTGAATGATAAATGCAATTAGAAACCAACCTGCAAAATTCGATAAGGGAATGTGATTGAGTTCCCATTGCCAAAAATCAAGTTTGACGGCTACCGGTTCGAGAACCACATCCATCAATACCATGAGAATGGAACTACATATAGCAGCTAAAATATCGTTTTTTATGCGTTTGTTTAGGATGCCTCCCGTGAGATAGACCAATAAAAACCAATTTATCCCAATGATCAATGGGACCCCAAGCACTTGAAAACCAAGCACCTGTCCGTAGGCGTATTCACCAAATATCAACCCCGTTTTTACGCCAATGATTTCCGATACCATCCCTACGGTAAATGCAAAAATACCGAATAACCAAAACCCCAAATTGAAATCTTTATGAAAAGAAATCAATATTCCGGTGACAACAAGCAGATGAACAGGGGTTAAGGTTTGAAATATGGGCCTGCTTATTGAGAAGTAAAGCCCCAGCAAGCCAACCAAATGGAGGATTAATAGGACTGTTTTAGCTATA
Organism: Cyclobacterium plantarum; assembly: GCF_011290685.1. Classification (GTDB taxonomy): domain Bacteria; phylum Bacteroidota; class Bacteroidia; order Cytophagales; family Cyclobacteriaceae; genus Cyclobacterium; species Cyclobacterium plantarum. Next base: position 151,541 of record NZ_JAANYN010000010.1, on the reverse strand, counting down.
ACCAGCTTATTTCTTTTTAAAAAAGACAGCATTTCTTTGAAACTCCTCATGGCCGGGTAAAATGGTTTGGTTTTCGGTACAATTTTGGTACTGTCTAATGTTAATTGATTTTTTATACTTTTGTTTCTAAATTGTTAAGTAGGGTCGTGAAATGCGAGCCAAAATTAAAAAAAAATAGTTAAACCAATGATACTTTATAATATTACCATCAATATTGACAAGGAAAGAGAATTTGAGTTTGTTGAGTGGATGAAATTTGAGTATTTGCCAAAAGTGATGCAAACAGGCTTGTTTTTTGAAAAACGTTTCTTCAGACTTCTTCAGGAGGACAATGGTGATGGGGTGAATTTTTCTGCCCAATTTTTTACTGAGGGAATGGAGGACCTGGAATTTTTCCAACAGAAGTATGCGCCGGTATTGCGGGAGGAAATTGTAGAAAAATTTGGAAGTCAATTTGTATCCTTCAGATCGGTTTTAGAATCTGTGGATTGACTGCTCTTGTCATCAAGTTCCGGTTTTCATCAAAAGGTCCCCTTTTCTTTTTACTATCGAAAGCCCAAAGTATTCGTTGATGATTGATTTACACCTGTTTTCAGCAAAACCAGCCCGGGAAGGGTTATCATAAAGAAGGGTCATTCGGAGCATGGTTTTCACATATGCTTCCTGCTGCCCTAATGCATACAGCCATTTTTTTAAGCAAAGAGCCCAATCTTCCTGGTATTTGTCAAAGTGAGATTTACCATCAAATAGAATTTCCAATTGATTTGACCCGTATCTGAAGCGGTAAATTCCCGCCAATTGTCTGTATATGAGGGAGAGGTGATTTGGAGGAAACTCCTGTTGTTGGAGAATTTGCAGGTAGGTGTCATCCTTTAGTTGCAAGGGGTTGAAAAGAAGAATGAAAGATTGCTTTAATTCAATTAAAATCAAGGCCATCATTTCCTTTTCCATAGCCAACTGAGCCTGTTGGAGAATGTAATTCTTGTCTAAAGGAAAGAGTTTTTTAGCCATACTTTATGCTTGAAATAGTAAAATAAGCAAAACTATGCGAAAATATAAAGTAGCTTATTAAAAATAATCCTTTAGGAGTGTTTTTAAACAGGATAAATGTATTTTCAAGATGTAAAAATGCAGGAATAGCACTGGTTTGTACTACTCCTGGATTATATTATCTTGCTGAAGCACCGCTTATGGTTTGCCCAAAGAACACAGCATTCAGAAATAGTTTATTGGTTCCAAACCAAAAAGCCCTGAAATTCGGATTGTCTACAAAGCCTATTGTTCTTCCACTTCCCATGGCGGAAACCTGAATGACGCCGTTGTTCTTTATCATTTCCAGATTTTCCGGATGAACGTACCCACTGGCCAAAGGCTCGGCTGTGTAGATCAGCGGATTGGCATAAGGATTTTTTGCCGGTTTGAGAAACTGATTTCCCGATTTGAACACGTGGATTTCTTCGGAAGAATACCCGTAAGCTACAGGATGAGTGATGTCCAACTTCGCTTTAAAAATGGCACCTCCTGTAACTTTGGCTCCCCGCTCGTTATCCATATCGGCATATTGTTTTTGAGAAAAAGCAGCGGAATCTTCCCTGGACAGAAAATTGAATGAGGCAAGTTCCTCCTTTGCCAACCAGTCCATAGCTGATCCGCGGGCAACAAGGGTTCCGCCATTCCTGATCCAGGTATCTAATTTTCCGATTCCATTTTTGCCGATGGAACCATAGCTTCCGGATGGCATAACAAGGACATTGTACCGGTTCAGGTCAGCAGAGGACATCCTTCCTGTAGGTATCAGGGTTATGGGGATATTCATCCGTTGGTCAAACAGGTGCCAGATTTCTCCTGCATCGCTACTACTTACTCCCTCATCAACCAAAATGGCGATTGACGGCTTTTCAAGCACGTCTATACTTGGTGATCCCAGGTTTATGCCAGAAGTATATCCGGTTGTCAACGCATGAATCGTGATTCCCGTACCCTTCGCTACCTCGCTGAGGTCATCAAAAAATGCCGCGTCGCTTTTTTCTGTATTTCCTTTTTCTACCAGTATTGTACCTCTGGAAAATATTTTCCCCAGCTGGTTTTGGAAAGGTTTGTGTGCCAGTCTCAACTGATAACCTTTATCCATTAGCTGATACAATGCCTTAGGAGCATAGTATTCCTTCCATTCGAATGCATAGCTATACGCCCCTGCAGCTCCAAGTACCCTTCCTTCCTTAAAAGTCAGGCCCCCACTCACATCTTCCACTTTCGCCAGGTTAAGGATTTTGCTGCTGAGTGCCATAAAATCTACATTGAAAGCCATGGGCATGTTCCAGGTAGAAACATCATAAAAAAGGCTATCCGTAAAAGTAGAACGCGTTTCAAACATGGTTTTGATCAGCTTGTACTGCGGTTGGTCCAAGGGGACGATAAAGGACTTACCAGATTCAAACGGTACTCCATTGAGGGTAACATCTTCTTCCAGACTGTATAACTGAATGTCATGCTGAAGAAGAATATCAGCAAAATGATAGGTCCGGCCATAATCTTCCTGAGCACCAAAAATATAAGCCTTGTCATCATCCTCGGTGTAGGCTTGCTTCGATTCCTGATAAAAATCCACCATGTATTGGTTCAGCTCTTGTCTCATGTCCCGGGCAGCCTCGAATGAGGAAAGGGCTGTGGTAAACTGATTTCTTATGGTGAAGGGGAATGAAATTTCGCCGAAGGCATTTTCCTGCAAGTGTCCCCTGGAGGAGGCTTGCTCAAATAAAATCCCTACTGCACCCTGAATATCCGGGTAGGTAGAACCTTTACCATAGTAGTAATCGTCAAAACTTTCTTTTGTATAGTACAAAGATCCAATTTCATCCAAATACCGGGCATGGTATTGAGCAATCCTCTCAGTCAGTTCGAAATTTTTTTCAGGGGTTAAAGGGTTGTTCCTGCTGGGTATCCCGGGCTGAAAGAAGAAAGTATTGTTTGTTCCCATCTCATGAAAATCCAACACGATGTTGGGCAGCCATTCCTGAAGCTGTTCTATTCTGCCACGGGACTCAGGGTGTTGTACGGGCAGCCAATCCCGGTTTAGGTCAAACCAATAATGGTTGGTCCGTCCTCTTGGCCATGGCTCATTGAGTTCTCTGTTATTTGGGTCTCCGCTGGGGAAGTAACTTTTGTGGCTGTTTACCCAGGAGGCAAAGCGGTTGATGCCATCAGGGTTAATTGCAGGATCAATCAAAAGCACCATATTTTCCAGATCTTCTTCCAGCTCTATGGCTGCGGTAAAGTGGTAGGCAGAGAGAAGAGACGCATTGACACCAGAGGGTTCATTACCATGAACAGAGTGGCCCATGTACATGACCACAGGCATGTTTCCCGGAGCGGCGTTCGAATTTCTCAAAGCTGCCCTCTGCGTTTTAATGCTTTCCAGGTTTTCAATGTTTTCAGGAGAGGATACGGCCAACATTATCAGAGGCCGCTTTTCATACGTGCTGCCATAGTTGATCAAGGTTGCACGAGGTGAACTTGCTGCAATTGCGGTAAAATATTGAACTACCTGAGAATGGTTGGCATGCCATTCCCCCACCTCAAAACCCAATACAGCAGAAGGCTCGGGAATATTTGCCTCATAGGTGAAATCCTCGGGCAGGTAGTAATCCAGACTTGCCTCCTGGGCCCTTGCCACAAAAATTATCAGCAAAAAAAAGCTGCTTAGCAATTTGATTTTCATACATATAGGATTTAGTGACGCAATGTCATTGCACTTTTACAATTAGCCATGAAATCCACACGATTAAAATCATCATTAAAATCCAGGGTAAGGATTATCTTAATCGTCAAAGATTCTATAGCCTGCCCCGACTAATCGGGATGACCATTAGGGGTCAATTATAAACACATGAAAGTATTAAGTTAAATTAGAAAAGGAACAACCATTTATCAAAACTAGTGAAATATTTGTTGAAGTGCCTGATTAAGGTCTCCGTAGTTGAATTTGAATCCTGTGCCTTCTATTTTTTCAGAGCTGACCCGGTTTCCGCCCAGCACCATTTGCGCCATTTCTCCCAAAAGTAGCTTTAATGCAAATGCTGGAACACCTATTTTAACGAAAGGTTTGTCTTTGAAGCTAGCTGCCCGCTCAGTTAGCACGCTGTTGGTTACCGGCACAGGTCCTACAGCATTGTAAATACCCGAAAGCCCATGATTTTCTAAGGCAAAAATAAACATTCTGGCCAGATCCTGTAAATGTATCCAACTCATGTACTGCCTTCCAGAGCCAAGAGGAGCTGCTACAGGGGGTTTAAGCATTTCCTTTAATGCTCCTCCATCTTTTGCAAGAACAATTCCTGTTCTGAAAATGACCGTTCGAATCTTTATTTCCTGAATTTTTTCAACTTCCGATTCCCATTCTTTTACCACTTTCGCAAGAAAATCCCTGCCGGGGGGCTCCCCCTCATAGATTAGTTTGTCGCCGGTATCAAAACCATAGTATCCTACGGCACTGGAACTAACAAATGCCTTGGGTTTATCCTTAACTTTTTCAAGTTCCTCAAAAAGAAGCCTGCTGCTTTTAACCCGGCTCTCCAGGATGTCCTTTTTCCGGGATTCGGTCCAGCGCTTATCCGCAACACCTTCTCCGGCAAGGTGAATGATGCCCTCCGCCCAGTATAGCGACTCCTGGTCTATTTTATACTGTACAGGATCCCAATAATAAGCTTTTTGTGCGTATTTCTCCGGATTTCTGCTCAGCCATGCGACTTCCTTGCCTTGCTCCTCCAGCAATTGAGTGATGGCTTTCCCAATTAATCCCGAACCTCCTGTTATCAGTATCTTTTGCATAATAGACATTCAAAATATTACAGTTATATAACCTGAATGATTATCCTATCAAAAAGCATTCCATCTAAATTTTTGTTTTGTCGTCAAAAAAATTTGATCTGCCTTATTTTGGGAGGCCTTTTTCCTGTTAAGATCAAATGTGTCGATGTCCCCGGCTTTATTCATTCTCTTCCTGAAAAATTTAATTTGTTTGCTTACATTTGTCGCATCTGGTGATGGGGTTCCACCAAATTTCCTGATTTCCCCTTTCTTTTGGATAGGTTTTTCAGGTTTAAACCGCTGTATTTGTTCAGCTGATGACTCCTGCTTCAACTTCTAACCTGTACTTCAGGTTTGTTTTATGCGCAGCGTTTAAAAACCACTTTCATGTTGAAGAGGACCAGAATTTTATTGCCCCTAAGAAAATTTTTATTTCAGGAGTTTGCACCCAACATTGGCTACACTTTTCGATGGCTGCTACTATCTATCATAATTGGCTTACTGGCAGGTTCCGCTTCGGCAATCTTTTTGATCAGCCTGGATTGGGCCACTCAATTTCGGGAAGCAAATATTTATGTCATTTTATTCCTTCCTATTGGCGGATTTGTCATTGGCTGGGTATACCACAGGTATGGCAATTCTGTAGTAAAGGGCAACAATCAATTACTGGAAGAGTTTTATAATCCTTTAAAAATCATACCATTAAGAATGGTTCCGTTGGTGCTGTTCGGTACTCTCATGACCCATTTTTTTGGCGGATCAGCAGGGCGGGAGGGTACGGCCGTGCAGATGGGTGGAGCGATATCCGATCAATTTACAAAATGGTTTAAACTTCCCGATACCGATAGAAAAACGGTTATCACCGTAGGAGTGGCAGCAGGTTTTGCATCTGTATTTGGCACACCCCTGGCAGGAGCGGTATTTGCCCTGGAATGGCTGGTGATCGGCAGACTGCGGTACGAATCGATTTTGCCGGCATTTCTTGCAGCTTATATTGCGGATTATGCCTGTGCGGACCTTTGGGCGGTGGCTCATACCCATTATACCATTCCATTAGTGCCTGAATTAGACCTAATCCTGTTATTATGGATCATTCCAGCTGGAATTTGTTTTGGCCTTGCAGGGAGGCTGTTTGCCTTTTCTACTCATTTTTGGGCTGGGTTTTTTTCCAGGAAAATCAAATATCCGCCCTTCAGACCGGTGGTAGGTGGTGTAATGATTGCCGCTTCTGTTTTTTTGATGGGAGATACCAAATATATTGGTCTGGGTATTCCGACTATTGTGGATGCGTTTTCGGTAGATTTGCCTTGGTATGATTTTTTGATAAAAACGGCAAAGACTTCCCTTACCCTCGGGGCAGGATTTAAGGGAGGTGAGGTAACACCCTTATTTTATGTGGGGGCTACACTGGGTAATGCAATGGCTGAATGGACCCCTTTACCGGTGGCTTTGTTGGCTGGGATGGGCTTTGTCGGGGTTTTTTCTGGCGCTACAAATACGCCGATGGCCTGTACCTTTATGGGGATAGAGCTTTTTGGCTCAGCACCTGGAATGTACATCGGTCTCGCATGCGTATTGGCCTACCTTTTTAGCGGCCATTCCGGCATTTACGGGTCACAGGTAATTGGTTCGCCCAAGCATGTTAAGCTGCTGAAAAAGAAGGGAAGGCGTATTGGTAAATGATCCTATTTTTGTTTTTTTGAAATTATATAAGGCTTGGCTGCTTTTCAGACAGCGATTAACAAATTTTAATTAAAAAAATCTATTTATCCCACAACAAATCCATGAGATATGTCGTCTTAAGTTTGAGTTAAATTTTATTTATGTAAAAATGAAAAACATCACAGCAATGCGCAAAGCTATTGGCGTATTTCAGTCTTACGGCATTCCGCTTACAGGCAAAAAGAAAGCCGCAAATTTTTATAATGATTTGAGAATGGACAAAATTTTTGTGGCCGGCCTGATTTTTGAGTTGGAGTATGAGCTTAAAAGAGAGCTTGAAGAGGAAAAGGTAGCGCATATACAAACACCTTCTGAATTGATTACCACATTGCTTAAGGCTTCCTGATTTTACCTCAATTTTTTTATGTAAAGTAAATTGAACAGTGATTTATTAGCTTAATTTTTAGAAGTTCGTGGACTTGGTAAATCATACTCGCCCGGATGAGGCTTTGGGATTACCAATCATTTTCCTGGCATTTCTTCATTTCAGACCAACTGAGGGTGGTCAAGTGAATCTCAAGAACCGCATGTTGGTTAATTAACAAACAGTTTCGTTTTTCATGTGCTGGGTTTCAAAAGCCAATAAATTACCGGCTGGACATCATTCCCAAAACATCCGTTGTAAATCTATATCACAAAAAGGCGCAGATATCAGGGGTAGCGCTGTTCTATTTTCTCAATAGAAATTGGTCTTATGGAATAAGCCTCAGTGAAGTCGTCTTTGGAATTTTGATTCGGTAGATGCATTTGTGGGGCCCCTCCTCCAAAGGAGTTAAACCCGGTTTCAATGGCATTGGTTGAAAGCTTTAATTTCAAAATCAAAATTCCGTTCGAGGACAAAAATTGCAAAAGGAAGAAATATTATTTGATTCCTAAAAGTATTTTCTTTTATTTATAAGGTTACTTATTCAAATTATCCTTAAAATAAACCCAAAAAATGAAAGAAAGAAGGGAGTTTATCAAGAAATCCATTTTTGGTGCCGGTGGTCTGACCATTGGAGCCATGAGCTTCAGTGCCAAATCTTATGCATCCATTATGGGAGCGAATGAAAGGCTTAGGATTGCGGTATGTGGAGTCAATGGCAGGGGAAAAACCCATATCAGGGAATTTTCAGAACACAAGGATTCTGAGATTGCGTACCTTGTAGATCCAGACAGTCGCGTTCTTGGCGAGAGGGTTCAGGGACTTCGGGATGGAAAGACCAATAGCAATAAGGTAAAGGGAGAAAAAGATGTGAGAAGGGTTCTGGAAGACAAAAATATAGATGCCATTAGTGTGGCCACACCCAATAACTGGCATTCATTGATGGTGGTATGGGCAGCCCAGGCAGGGAAGCATTGTTATGTGGAAAAACCCGCCAGCCATGACGTTCATGAGGGCCGAATTGCCCTCGCTGCAGCCCAGAAATATGGTATTGTGGTACAGCATGGTACCCAAAGGAGGAGCAGTGATAACTGGGCCAATCAAATTGGTGAAATCAAATCCGGAAAATATGGAAAGATGAAGGTTTCCCATGGTTTTGCCTGTAAACCGAGGGAAGGAATTGGATACAGTCCAGTTACCAATCCTCCAAATCACCTGGATTGGAATTTATGGAAAGGGCCTTCTGTCATAGATGGTTATCATGAAAACCTGGTTCATTATAATTGGCATTGGTTTTGGCAGGTAGGCAATGGTGAACTGAATAATCAGGGTACACACCAACTTGACGTCGCCTATTGGGCACTTGATGACGAAGTGGCCAATACCCATCCCAAAAGAGTCATGGCACTGGGAGGAAGGTTCCGCTGGGATGATCAGGGCGAAACCCCGAATACCATGTTTGCCCTTGCGGAGTTTGCCAATGGGCAATATGTCTTTTTCAATGTCAGAAATGTGAATCACGAAGGTTACGAAAGGGAGGTGACCAATCGCTTTTATTTTGAAGACGGTGGGAGATTGATGGAGGGAGGAGAATACCAATCCCATAACGGTAGTCAGCCCAGAGATGTAGCATCAAAACCTGTGGCCATCACACCCGGAGGTGCATTTGGGAGCTTTATTGCGGCTTGTAAAGCCAATGATCCCATGATGGCCAATGGTAACATGTATGATGCTCATTACAGTTGTACCATGGGACACCTGATGAATATTTCTTACAGATTAGGAGAGAAAGTGCCATTTAACGCAAAGGCCGGCAGGTTTGGAGACAATCAGCTGGCTTTCGAGGAATTTATGAAAATTCATGAGACTGCCAGAGATGGAATGGGTGTACCCGTGGATCAGGCAGATTATATTGTTGGTCCCTGGCTGGAGTTTGACGGAGAGGCAGAGCACTTTGTCGGAGACAGGTCCGTTGAAGCCAACCGGTTGCTGTATGATCCCAGAAGAGCGGAATTTGACCTGCCTTCGCCTGGTTCAGTCTGATGGGTCGATCGATTATGGCTTGACACTACGGAAAACACATTTACCGGAGGGCCGCGTCTGATTGGATCAGCTTAACTTATCCAAATCCTCAAGATAATAACAGTTGTCATGTTTGCTCATGCCTATTTTGGGGTAATAAGCAGTGGCTTTTGGTGCAGATAAAAGAATAAGCTTGGCCTGGGGATAAGCAGCTTTGGTTTTTTGAATCAAAGTTTTGCCTATCCCCTGCTTTTGAAATTCCGCATGGACAGCCAAATCAGACAGGTAGGTACAAAAAGTGGTATCTGTAAGGGATCGGGCTATACCGATTAGTTTTCCTTCCAGTCTGGCGGTAATGATGAGGTTGGCATGACGGAGCATGTCTTCCAGTCTTGCTGAATTCTTCACGGGCCTTCTTTCTCCCAGGCTTGAGGCGATCAGTATTTCCCGAAATTCAGCCATGGATAGGTGGTTTTCTTTTTGATAGGTAATACCTGGCTTCATGATCAACAGGGGGTTATGTTTACAGTGGAAGATAAATAATATTTTACAATTATAGATAAAACCAATATCTTGCGATATACCGATCAATAAGAAATAACCATAAACCTATATTTCCCATGTCAAGTAGAAGAAATTTTTTGCAAAAATTGACGCTTTCCGCAGTGTCTATTCCCTTTATTCCCGGATTTGAAACCAAATCAATGCATGTGATGAACCAAAAACCCGATCAAGGCACCCTATTACGCGTTGCCATCATGGGCTTGGGCAGCTATGGTACCAGAGTGGCTGAAGCCATGGTGGATAGTAAAAAAGCAAAACTGGTGGGGGTAATTAGTGGTACCCCCTCCAAAATTACTGCCTGGCAGGCCAAATACAATATCCCTGAAAAAAACTGCTACAATTACGAAAATTTTGATGCCATCAAGGATAATCCGGACATTGATGCCGTATATATTATTACGCCAAACGCTTTGCACCATCCCCAGACTTTGCGGGTAGCGGCAGCAGGGAAGCATGTAATCTGCGAAAAACCTATGGCCCTTAATGCCAAAGAAGGAAGAGAGATGGTGGAAGCCTGTAAAAATGCAGGTGTGAAGCTTTTGGTTGGTTACCGCATGCATTTTGAGGCGAATACCCTTGAGGTAATTCGGATGCGCGAGGCTGGTGCCTTTGGGGAAATTAAATTTTTTCAGGGTTTGAGTGGGTTTAAAATCGGAGACCCTACCCAATGGAGATTGAACAAGGAGTTGGCGGGAGGCGGTGCCATGATGGATATAGGTATCTATTCCGTTAATGGTGCCAGGTATATGGTAGGGGAAGAGCCGGAATGGGTTACAGCCCAGGAAACCAAAACCGACCCCGTGAAATTTAAAGAAGGAGTGGATGAGACCATCATGTTTCAATTTGGCTTTCCCAGCGGAGTAGTTGCCTCCTGTTTGTCTACTTACAGTATGAGTAACCTGGACAGGTTTTTTTTGAATGGCACAGAGGGATATGCAGAAATGCAGCCTTCGACCGGTTATGGACCTATCAAGGGAAAAACGCATAAGGGGCCTTTGGATAAACCCCACATTACCCATCAGACGGTACAAATGGATCGAATGGCAGAAATTATCCTGGAGGGCGATACAGCTCAGGTTCCTGTAGATGGAGAAGAGGGTCTTAAAGATTTGATCATCATCGATACCATTTATAAAGCGGTGAAAACAGGGAAAAAAGAGAAGATCAAATTAGTTTAGTTTTATTGCAGTGCTTAAATCGCTGGGAAGGCGTTAGTGGATTTTAGGATAGGTCACGGCACAAAAAGCGATGAAGATAAGTGAGTCTTTCTGTAAAGCTGAGTTAGCTCAAAAGGCACTCCGGATTACGTGTAGGTTTAGTCTTGACTTGAGAACAGGGATCGGACCACTGCTTTTTATGTTGACGGCAAACCTTAAAAAACAAATATTGTGAGCATTTTAATGGTTACACTGACTGGTTTAACTGCAGTCCTGTGGATTTAATTACATCAATATTTTTTAGAAAGACTGCCGGGTATTAAATATCATCTTTTCAGATTCCTCAGTGCCCATTCAGAGAGTGTATTTCCGGTCCTGGGCATTATCTTTCATTTTGTGTGGCGGGGACGGGGCATTGTCACAGAATTGGTTTAATTTTGTGATTAGCCAAAATATTTTCGTCGTGTACAAGCATTTCATCAAGCCTTTACTGTTTACCAAAAACCCTGAATCAGCGCATTATTTCACCTTTTCCTGGATCAAAAAACTATTTAACCTACCTATCCTGCGTTCGGTGATCAAATCGGCATTTGCCTTTGAGCACAAGGACCTGGAGCGGGAGGTATTTGGGTTAACTTTCAAAAATCCAATAGGCCTGGCAGCGGGATTTGACAAGGATGCCAAACTGATCGATGAAATGTCCATGCTGGGATTTGGTTTTATTGAGATTGGTACACTGACTCCCAAGCCTCAGGAGGGAAATCCGAAGCCCAGGCTTTTTCGCTTGCCCAAGGATCAGGCATTGATCAATAGGATGGGTTTTAATAATGAGGGGGTATTGGCAGCAGTAGAAAGATTGAAGAAAAGAAAGTCGGGCGTATTGGTGGGCGGTAATATTGGCAAGAATAAAACTACACCAAATGAGCTGGCCCTGGACGATTATTTGTACAGCTTGCACGCCTTGCATCCTCATGTGGATTATTTCGTTATCAATGTGAGTTCTCCCAATACGCCGAATTTAAGGGCTCTTCAGGAGAAAGAGCCGCTCAAGCAGCTTTTGCAGGCGGTAAAATCAGCCACTGACCATTACCCTCAAAAACGTCCGGTTTTGCTTAAAATCGCCCCGGACCTTACCAATACGCAATTGGATGATATCATAGCTATCGTCAGGGAAACGAATATAGATGGGGTGATAGCCACCAATACCACTGTGGTAAGAGATGGATTGAAAACTTCTTCAAATCTTGTTCAGGAGATAGGGGCAGGAGGCCTGAGTGGTAGGGTGCTTAAAGACAGGAGTACCGAAGTCATTCGCTATTTGACCAGTCAATCCGGCAATGCCTTTCCCGTGATAGGCGTGGGAGGAATATTTTCTGTGGAGGATGTCCAGGAAAAGTTAGCTGCGGGGGCCAGCTTGGTTCAGATATATACTGGTATGATTTATGAGGGCCCCGCAATGGTTAAGCGATTGAAAATGGGTATGGTAGGTTGGTCCGATAAATCGTAAATCTTTTTTATTTCTAAAGCAAGCGTTAAATTACACCCCGATAGTGGAGGAAAGGAATTATCATGGCTGCAAATACGTACAAGAAGAATACTTTTAAAAAGAAAGCTGCACCGGCAAAAGGAAAAGAAAGAACCAAAAGCACAATCAACTGGGCTGTTTTTAAGGACAAGCGATGGGGACTGTCATTTGGTATTTTCTTTATGATGTTTTCCGTATTTATGCTATTGGCCTTTTTGAGCTACCTTTTTGCAGGGCAGGCAGATCAAAGCCTGGTAAGTGATTCGGGAGTTCCATTAAGAACCAAGGCTGGGGAGACCCAAAACCTTTTGGGCTATACAGGAGCAGTAATGTCCCATTACATGATTTATCGTTGGTTTGGACTAGCCGCTTTATTATTTCCACCTTTTTTGTTTTTATGGGGGCTCAGGCTTTCTTTTAAAAATACTTCTGTTTCCTTAACCAGATATGCGGCTTTTTCCTTGTTTTTCCTTGTTTGGTTGGGTTTACTACTGGGCTATTTGGTCCATTTGTTGGATGGGTTTCAGTACCTTGCTTTTTTAAGTGGGGGATTTGGGTATGAACTGGCATTGATCACAGATGAATTTTTGGGTTGGGGTACCTTTATTTTGATTTTTGGATCCTTATTGATCTTTGTGGTTATCTTTTTTAATGTAGATCAGATCCGATGGTTTACATCTGAAGAAAAGGACGCTGCTTCTGAAAAATATGGTAATGAAACTGAAATAGATCCCAGTCCCCTATCGGAAAATGAGGATTCGGAAGATGATTCGGCCATTCAGGATGATGTGGATGATGAAACAGAACTGGGCAGCTGGAAGCTTTCCGATAAAGAAAGTTCGGTGTCTGGAAAAGACAACAGGCAGGAGCCTGCATTTAAGGTGGAGGACCGGACAGAGGAACAATACGATGAGCCTGAGGAAAAAGCCGATGGTTTTTTTGTCCAGGAGCAGAAAGTGGAAGAAAAAACAGCGGATACGGTGGAAAATCTTGACCCTTATGATCCTACACTGGATTTGCCCAGCTACAGGTATCCCACATTGGACCTTCTGAATGAATACGACCAGCAAAAGGTGACAGTTACCCGGCAGGAACTGGAAGAAAACAAAAATAAAATTGTAGAAACGCTGGTAAATTTTAAGATCGGTATTCAGGAGATCAAAGCTACTATTGGGCCAACGGTAACCTTGTATGAAATCATTCCCGACCCTGGAGTGAAAATCAGCAAAATCAAAAACCTAGAAGATGACATTGCGCTTAGCCTGGCAGCACTGGGCATCCGGATCATTGCTCCAATACCGGGAAAGGGAACGATAGGAATAGAAGTTCCCAATAAAAACAGGGAATTGGTCGCAGCACGATCCGTCCTGGGAACGGAAAAGTTTATGAAAAGTGACAAGGACCTGCCTGTAGCCCTTGGCAAAACCATATCCAATGAGGTTTTTGTTGTGGATTTAGCCAAGATGCCGCATTTACTGATGGCAGGGGCCACAGGTCAGGGTAAGTCTGTGGGGCTGAACATGATCCTGGCATCTCTGATCTATAAGAAACACCCCTCTCAGCTCAAATTAATTCTTGTGGATCCGAAAAAAGTGGAACTAACGCTTTTTAATAAAATTGAAAGACATTTTCTAGCCAAACTTCCAAATTCTGAGGAGGCCATCATTACGGATACCAAGAAAGTGATTTATACGCTGAACTCCCTGTGTATAGAAATGGATAACCGGTATGATTTGCTTAAAGATGCCGGATGCCGAAACTTGAAGGAGTACAATTCCAAATTTGTGGCCAGAAAATTAAACCCAGAAAAAGGACATCAGTTTATGCCCTACATCGTATTGGTGATAGATGAGCTGGCTGACCTGATGATGACGGCAGGGAAAGAAATCGAAGGCCCCATTGCCAGGCTGGCCCAATTGGCCAGAGCTATTGGTATTCATTTGGTGTTGGCCACCCAGCGGCCATCTGTCAATGTAATAACAGGAATTATCAAGGCCAATTTTCCGGCAAGACTCTCTTTCAGGGTGACAAGTAAAATTGACAGCCGTACAATTTTGGATGCGGGAGGGGCAGAGCAGCTGATAGGAATGGGTGACATGTTGCTTTCAATGGGTTCGGACGTGATCAGATTACAATGTGCTTTCCTCGATACACCGGAAGTGGATTCCATTTGTGAATGGATAGGAGATCAGCGCGGTTACCCTGATGCCTACCTGCTTCCTGAATTTGTGGGAGAGGACGATGGAGGAATCGGAGAGGTAGACCTATCTGATAGAGACCCTTTATTTGATGATGCAGCAAGATTGATCGTGATGCACCAGCAAGGTAGTACATCACTGATACAGAGGAAACTAAAATTGGGATACAACCGCGCTGGCAGGATTATTGACCAGCTGGAAGCAGCTGGCATAGTCGGAGCTTTTGAAGGAAGTAAAGCCAGAGAGGTTTTGGTTCAGGATGAAAATAGTTTGGAACAATTATTGAACAACCTTTAAAAATATTGATCTAAATAAAATGAAAGGCAAAAAAACGATCATCGCAAGTCTTATTTTCCTTTGCTTTTTTCAGGTATCCTTTGGGCAAAACGACCCAAAAGCCGTCGAAATACTTGATAAAGTAAGTGACAATTACCAAAAATTAAACGGCTTCTCTGCTATATTTGAATACACCTACTCCACAGAGGATGAAGGACTGATACAAACCAATACAGGTGAAGTCACTGTTAAGGGCGAGAAATACCGGCTTACCTTGAATGATCAGGAAATATTTAATAATGGGAATACCGTTTGGACACTGATCAAATCAAGCAAGTACAAAGAAGTCACCATCAATGATGTTGAGGAAGACACTGAAGAACTTACCCCCTCGAACATCTACAGTATTTACAAAAAAGGCTATGAGGCAAAGCTTGAGGGAAGCAGTGTAATGAACGGGGTGCCGGTTCATGAAATCATGCTTACCGCCGAAAAGCCCAATGCCCAATTCGAAAAAATCAAGTTATACGTTGATAAATCAAGATTTGATTTACTGGCATGGGAAATTCAGGATGATGTTGGAGGTACTTTTAAATATACTTTTAAAGACCTGGACAGCAATATCAACATCATGGATGATTATTTTGTATTTAATACCAGTGAAAATCAGGATGTTGAAATCATCGACCTCCGTTAAACAGGTTGATATTATGTTATTTTGAAGTTGTTTTATTTACTTTTGTGCCATGACTTCAAAAGAAATTTTTGCGGAGATCAAAAAGAAACGGTCGTTTTTATGCGTAGGGCTGGATCCTGTGCTGGAAAAGCTTCCAAGGCACCTGCAGAAGGAAAAGGATCCGGTATACGTTTTCAATAAAATCATCATTGATCAGACCATAGACCAGGCGGTGGCCTATAAACCAAATCTGGCCTTTTATGAGGCAATGGGCCCCAAAGGTCTGGATATATTGCAAAAAACCCTGGAATACCTGCCTGCAGATGTCTTTACCATAGCCGACGCCAAAAGGGGGGACATAGGCAATACCTCAAGTCTTTATGCCAGGGCATTTTTTGAGAAAATGAATTTCGATGCCATTACCGTGGCGCCGTATATGGGGGAAGACAGTGTTACTCCTTTTCTGAAGTTCGACGGTAAATGGGTGATTCTATTGGCTTTGACCTCGAATCAGGGAAGTCAGGATTTTCAGATGATAACCGATGAAAAACAAAAACCCCTATTTGTTACTGTATTGGAGAAAAGCAAGGTCTGGGGAAATTCCGAAAACATGATGTATGTGGTTGGTGCCACGCGTGTCAGCCATATACAGACTGTCCGGCAGCTTGTTCCCGATCATTTTTTATTAGTGCCCGGGGTAGGGGCACAGGGCGGCAGCCTGGAGGAAGTGGCAAGGGCGGGAATGAATGCCCAGTGTGGCTTACTGGTCAATTCTTCCAGAGGCATTATTTATGCTTCTTCAGGCGAAGATTTTGGTTTGGCGGCAAAAAAGGAAGCGCAAAGCTTACAGGTTGCTATGGAAGAACTACTGAATACCTACTGTTAAAGAAAATTCTACCGACTCATCTTTGGTTTTTTTATTTTTATAGCTATATTAATAAGGTTTTTCAATGAATTTTTCATGGTTCAATTTCAGGAAGATTTTCTTCACCTGGTGTGGAAATACCAGTATTTTGATAAAAAGGGATTGGAAACCACCTCAGGGATACCTTTGTCTATTCCAAAAATTGGATGGCACAACCAACATGAAGGCCCCGATTTCAAGGAAGCAGAGATAATCTTGGGAGGGATCAAAAATTATGGCCATGTGGAAATTCATTTGAAAGCTTCAGACTGGAAAGCACACCAACACCAAAATGATCCTGCTTACAATAGCGTTGTATTGCATGTGGTTTGGGAACAGGACGAAGAAGTTTACAGGGCAGATGGGACCATTATTCCTACCTTATCCCTGTTTGGGAAGGTTCCACTGGACGTAATCAGAAACTATGAAAAATTGCTTTTTTCCCCTAATAGGCTTTTATGTAGCGAAGCTTTGGTGAAAGTTCCTGACATTTTAAAATTCTCCATGCTGGAAAAAGCCCTGGTGGAAAGATTGCAGGAAAAGAGCAGGATGGTGCTGACTTTATTGGAAGAAAACAAGCAGGATTGGGAAGAGACTGCTTACCAGTGGCTCTTTTACGCCTTTGGTTTCAAAACCAATGCCAATCCCATGCTTAAACTGGCCAAAAGCCTTCCCTATAAATTGATCAAGAAAAATGCAGGTACCCAATCTTTGGTTGAGGCCATGGTTTTTGGTCAGGCGGGAATGATTCCAGCTACCCTGGGTTTGGACCAGGAGTACGAGAAAAAACTGGAGGCTGATTATGATTTCCTTCAAAGGAAATATAACCTGAAAAACGAATTATTCGGATCGGAATGGAAATTCATGAAAGTAAGACCGGGTAATTTTCCTTCATTGCGGCTTGCCCAATTGGCTGCTCTATTGAACAAGACACCAAACTTATTCTCAAATGTGCTGTATGGGCTTGACAATAAACTGGCTTTCAGGGAAGTTTTTGAAATAAAAGTAAGCGAATATTGGCAACAGCATTACCATTTTGGCAAACCCATGAAACATAAATCAAGGGGAGGGTTAAGTTCCGGTATCCTGGATTTGTTGGCCATTAATTATGTGGTGCCGCTGTGGTATGCTTATGGTCAATATTCCGATTTGGGGCACTGGCAGGAAAAATGTTTCAATTTTCTGCAGGAAGTCTCTGAGGAAAAAAACAGGTTGACGGAGATTTATCTGGCGGCCGGCTGGTCTCCCCTAAATGCTTTTGACAGCCAGGGGATGTTAGGCCTGTATCATGGGTATTGCTCCAAAAGAAGGTGTCTTTATTGCAAAATTGGCCAGAACCTGCTCAGGCCTAATCTGAAATGACCTTTGCATGGGATGGTAATTTCAATTAATTTTGCACTTCTAAATCAAAAATCATGGAAAAACCCATCATTATATTTGGGGCTAAGGGAATAGCCCATCCGGCTCTGGAAATTTTTAACAGCCATGATCTGGTGGTCTTTGGTTTTTTGGATGAGGATGAAAGCCTTCACAAAAAGGAAATCAATAACATCACCGTATTGGGAGGTCCCGAGGATGATGGATTTCTTAAATTGATCGGCAAGAAATGCGAAGCATTCGTGGCCATCGATGATGCAAAGTATAGGGAGTCATTGGTGAAAATGCTTAATGAAAAAAGGAAAGTCCAACCTGTAAACGCCCTGCACCGCATGGCCTACATTTCTACAGATGCAGCGATAGGACATGGGAATTTTATCAATGCCAAGGTAACCATCGGGGCAGCAGCCGAGATCGGTAATCATTGTATTTTACATACTAACGCCACCATAGAGCACCAGGCCAGGCTTGGTGATTTCGTGCAGGTCGGAGCAGGGGCAGTGGTGAACTCCGGAGTGACCATAGAGGATGGGGCATTCCTTGGCTCAGGAGTTACGGTAGTAGCAGGGATTAAAATTGGGAAGAATGCCAGAATAGGAGCAGGTTCAGTCGTCATCGCAGATGTAGCTGCCAAACAGACTGTTTTTGGCAATCCTGCCAAGGTCATCGAAAAATAACCAGTAGAAGTATACTATTTATTCAAATAACACCCTGCCTGAAACAGGGCTTAAGTTATGGATTACAACATTTTATTGTATTATTGTTATGCCCAAATCGAGGATTTGGAAGCCTACAGGGATGAACATCACCTGTTTTGCATTGAAAACAATATCAGGGGAAGGATCATCGTCTCTTCTGAGGGCCTAAATGGCACAGTCTCCGGTTTAAAGGAAGACTGTGAAAAATACATGGCCTATGTTAAGGCTGATCCCAGATTCGCAGATACCGAATTTAAAATTGACACCCACCATGAACATGCCTTTGCCAAGATCAATGTTCGGGCAAAGGATGAAATCGTCCATTCCGGTTTGAAACACATCAACCCCAGGGTCAAGACCGGAAAACATCTGGAGCCTGATGAATTTAAAGCCTTGAAAGACCAGGAGGATGTGGTCATCCTTGATGTACGCTCCAACTATGAACATGAATTGGGGCATTTCAAAAATGCAGTGAGGCTGGATATGGATAACTTTCGGGATTTTCCGGAGAAAGTCAGGGAACTGGAGCACCTAAAAGAAAAGAAAGTGCTGACCTATTGCACCGGCGGCATTAAATGCGAAAAGGCCTCTGCTTTCCTGCTTGAACAGGGATTCAAAGATGTGTATCAGCTCCACGGAGGAATCATCAAATACGGAATGGAAGCCGGGGGAGAGGATTTTGAAGGAAAATGTTACGTGTTTGACAATCGCCTTGCTGTAGCGGTCAATCAGGTCAACCCTAAGATTGTATCTAAATGTTTTGTTTGCGGAACAGCTTCAGACCGCATGGTCAACTGCGCCAATCCGGAATGTAACGAGCATGTGCCTATTTGTGAATCTTGTGGTTGGGAAATGGAAGGAGCTTGTTCTGAGGCCTGTAAAGAGCATCCCCAAAAGAGGCCATATAATGGTACCGGTTACTATCAAAAAAACACAAATGGGTACAATCCCTATAAAGGGTTTTATCAAAAACCCGACGCATCTAAAATAAAATCTGTTTTGCATGGTAAAACCCATACCTGAATCGGAACTCCTCATCAATCCTGATGGAAGTATTTACCATTTGAACCTCAAACCCGGGCAAGTGGCAGATACGGTGATTGCTGTAGGAGATCCCGATAGGGTAGGAAAGATTTCCAGGTACTTTGATACCGTGGAGTTAAAGGTTCGCAAAAGGGAGTTTGTTACCCACACTGGAACATTCCAGGGTAAAAGACTGAGTGTCATCAGTACTGGTATGGGTACAGATAATGTGGAGATTTTTATGACCGAACTGGATGCTTTGTTTAATGTGGACTTTGCAACCAGGCTTCCAAAGCCCAATCCGCAAAGACTGACTATTATACGTGTGGGAACCTCCGGAAGCGTGCGTGCCGAAATCCCCGAAGACAGTCTTTTGCTGTCCGATTATGCATTGGGGCTTGATACGCTTATGGCTTTTTATAAGCTTCCCCAAACCGATCTGGAACAGGAGTTATCTTTTCAGGCAAGATCTGGTCTAAAATTGCCATTTATGCCTTATTGCGTACAGGGTTCAGCGGTGGTGAGGACAAAGTTTAGTGAATTGCCTTCAGGTATAACAGTGACTTGTCCGGGTTTTTTTGGACCGCAAGGTAGAAAAGTTAGGTTAAATCCTGTTTTTACTGATATTTTTGATCAATTGGCAAAGATAAATGTCAATGGACTTCAATGCTCCAATTTTGAAATGGAAACAGCAGGATATTATGCCATGGGCAGGCTACTGGGGCATGAAACCATTAGCCTGAATGCCATTATTGCCAACCGAATCACCAAAAACGTTTCAAGTTCCCCAGAGGAGCTAATGGAAAGATTAATTGCCGTTGTTCTGGAAAAAATAGGCTGAAATAAAAAGAAAGCATAAGGCTAAATGTAAGCGATATTTTTACACCAGTGTATTATAAATCAGAATAAGGGATATGTACTGTTTCGTCCTGGACAGGTTTACAATTAATGAAACTCAAATTGTAAAGCTGACTTTGTTATTCAGAATTGGAGATTATTAGACAAAGCAGGTCAAGGAAATAAGAACAACGATTCAGCTGGAGAAGACAATGACTTTTAATTAGTCATCAGGCAGATGGATATCAAGAGATGCCATCCAATTCGCTAAGCTCAAGCCAGCGCATTTCCAGGTCTGCGGTCTTTTTTTCAATGCTTTCTATTTCCATAGACCATTCTATCAGGGTCTGGTGGTTTTCTGTTCCCTCATTGATTTTGTTGATGTAGGACTCCTTTTTTCTTGCCAGGTTTTCCAGGTCCTGAGAAATGGTTTCAAACTCTTTCTTGTCTTTGAAACTGGCTTTATTGGTGTTTTTGTCCTGATCCTTGCTATTGCCGGATTTTTTTTCCTCTGTTTTTTTTGGGGGATTGGGTTTTATGCGTTTTAAATTTTCACGGTAGTCTGTATAATTTCCGGGAAAGTCACTGATTTTCCCCTCACCGTCAAATACAAACAGGTGCTCCACCAGTCTGTCCATAAAATACCTGTCGTGAGAAACGATGACCAGGCAACCCGGGAAATTATCCAAAAAATCTTCCAGGGTATTCAGGGTGACAATATCCAGGTCATTGGTAGGTTCATCGAGGATCAGGAAATTTGGACTTTTTACCAGGACCATAAGGAGTTGGAGTCTCCTTCTTTCCCCCCCACTTAATTTTGAAACAGGGGTATGTTGCTGCTTGGGTGGAAACCCAAATTGATTGAGAAATTGGCTGACGGTAATGGTACTGCCACCCGCTACTGTAACCACTTCTGCCACCTCCTTGACAATATCAATCAAGCGCTTGGTTTCATCGAAACTATCCTCCTCTTGCCTGTAATAGCCAAAAGCGGTGGTTTGACCGATGGTGACCGTGCCTTTATCCGGGGATATCATTCCAGTGAGCATGTTGAGGAAGGTGGTTTTCCCTGCTCCATTGGGGCCTATGATGCCAATTTTATCACCTTTTTTGAAAACATAACTAAAATCATTTATCAAATTCAAATCGCCGTAGGATTTGTGGATTTTTTCGATTTCTACGATCTTTTTGCCCAGGCGTTGGGCAGTAACTTCCAGACTGATATCCCGCTCCTCCGATTTATTGAAAGCTTTTTCTTTGGTTTCCTCAAATGCGTCAACCCTGTATTTGGCTTTGGTACCCCGGGCTTTTGGTTGCCTCCTGATCCAATCAAGCTCTTTTTTGTAAAGACTTTTGGCCTTTTCCTGTTCGGTGGCCTGAGCAGCTTTCCTATCAGCTTTTTTTTCCAGAAAGTATCCGTAATTTCCTGCGTACCGATAAAGGTTTCCTTGCTCCAATTCCAGAATTTGATTGGTTACTTTATCCAGAAAATATCGGTCGTGAGTAACCATTAGCAGGGAAAGGTTGGCTTTTGAAAGATATTCCTCCAGCCATTCGATAGTTTCCAGGTCCAGGTGATTGGTAGGCTCATCCAATAACAAAAGGTCGGGAAAATTTAATATTGCTTTGGCCAGTGCCACGCGTTTTCTTTGCCCTCCGCTGAGTGCTGATACCTGAATGCCGGTATCATGGAGGCCTAATTTACCCAATACTTCATTGATCTGGTATTCAAAATCCCATGCCTGCAGCTGGTCCATTTTTTCGAACAGAGGCTGCAGCTTATCATTGTTTCCGTCTTTTTCTGCCTGCAATAGGGCCTTTTGATAGGCCTGAATTACTTGTATGGTTTCATTGTCCGGATCGTCAAAAATGGTTTGATAGATACTTTTTTCTCCTGAAAAAACAGGGTTTTGGTGCACATAGGCTATCCTGGCTTCCAGGTTGATCACCACTTGCCCTTCGTCAGGGATCTCTTCACCCATGATAATTTTCATCAAAGTTGATTTTCCGGCACCATTAATGCCAACAAGGGCTGTTTTTTGTCCCTGATCTATGCCAAAAGAAATCCTGGAAAAAAGCACGCGCTCCCCAAAGGACTTACTCAAATTTTCTACGGATAGGTGATTCATAAGGCAAAATTACGATGGTATTTCGGATAATTCAATTTTTGCGGTCAGCCCGCACATGATTTTATTCCTTAGTGGCAACATGGATTGGATCAGGTGGAAAAATAACAGGTGGCGAATGTACAAATCTTGAGTGTTTAACCAATGCTAACTTCCAAACCCCGTGAACTTTTCTGTTTGGATTAATCGCCTACTGCCAGATCCAATAAAAAAATTTATGCCTCGGGTCTTACATCAAAAATTTCAGGGTTTAAAAGAAATCTATACAGATTTTAAATAATTAAGTGAAAATTGGTTTCCCGGAGCTTCACTTTGCGGATTATTTCAATAGCTCATTGATGGCATTAATTAAAGAACGGACGCTTTGTTTAAGATGAAAGAATGATTCTTCAAGGAAAGGTTTCGCATTTCCTCTATTGCTTTTGTATTTTTCTTCGAACTTTGCCTTTTTTTCATGGAGTTCTTTTTCGAGCTTTTCTTTGTTCTTGCGCAGTTCCTTAATTTTCTTCTCGATCTCTTCGCTGGCTTCTCCGGTTGCCTTTGTGCCTTTTTCGATCAGTACTTCGATTTTGCTACCGATTTCCTGAAGCATTTTTTCAATCTCTTCAAATCCTGATTTTTTCTTTTCCATGTCTTTTTTCTTTATTACGTTAAAAGTAACTAAAATTCTGTACAAAACATCAGAAAAAATGAAGCCGGGGGCGTAATGAAGGATAGTATCGGGCAAAAAAATGCCCCAGTTTTCCGGGGCATAAGATAGATGGTTTAACCGGCCAGTTTGATAAAGTATTTGTTCAAAATGGGCTCGTATAATTTGGAAAATGTCTTATAACACCAAACCCTGAACTCTTCCAGTTCTGCGGGAACCAGAAGGTTCAGTCCCTTGCGTAACTCCTTTTCAAAGAGTTTGCTGTCAAAACTTACCTTCAATAAAATAGTTTTAACATATTCCATCATGGGTCATGTTATTTTAAGTTAGTTTTAGGAAAAAGAATACTATTATTACTCCATACGGTAATAGATTTGATTTGTTACGTATAAAATATACTTGTTTATTTGCAGTTATATTTAAAGATAATACAATCATCTTATATGTGTTTAACGACGAAGCATTTTCTTTTCGTATTTCTCCTGGGCCTTTTTTCCAGTCAGGCGATGGCTCAGGATATCAAAATTGAATTGGGAGAAAGTGAAGTTGCATTGAATGAAACTTTTACCATAAAAGTAACGGTCTCCGGGGAAAAAATACGGTCTTATGATCAGTTACCCGATATTCCAGGATTTCAGAAGCAGGGAGTTTCCCAAAGCTCATCCATGAATATCATCAATGGCCAAATGAGCAGTACCAATAGTATCATCCAATATTATAAACCCTTGAGAAAGGGCCAATTCACGGTGCCTGACTTTACACTTTCTGTAAATGGGGAAGCTGTATCGACTCCCGGAAAGACCATCTCTGTAATAGATGCACGGGCCAGTACCAGAAACAACCGTGCCTTAGACCCTTTGGATGATCTTTTTGGGAGAAGGGATGCCGAAGAGCCAGAGTATGTAGAGGTGGAGGATGATGCGTTCTTTTCCCTTTCGGTAGACAAAGAGGAAGTCTTTGTCGGAGAAGGGTTTAATGTAAGTCTTGCTTTTTATATGTCTGAAGCCAATCAGGCTCCTTTCAATTTTCATGAGCCTGGAAAACAGCTTGAGCGGATTATCAATGAGATCAAACCGGGAAATGCCTGGGAAGAGAATTTTAACATCACCAGTATTCAACCGGAGAAAGTGGAATTTGGAGGAAAAATATGGACCAAATATAAGGTTTACGAAGCAAGTTTTTTTCCCTTTAATTCTGGAACCGTTGATTTTCCTCAGGTGGGCTGGGAAATGATCAAATACAGATTGGCAAAAAACCCAAGTTTTTTTGGAAGTAACCGCCTTCAGGATTTTAAAACCTTCTACTCACAGCCCAAATCCATAAAGGTCAAACCGCTCCCCCCACACCCCCTGAAAAATGAGGTGAGTGTAGGCAACTACCGACTGAGGGAAAGTTTTGAAGAACTTGAGGCACGGACCGGAGAAGGATTTACCTATGATTTTACCATTTTGGGTGAGGGGAATATCAGTTCCATTCGCCCACCGGTTGTAAAAAGAGGACAAAAACTCAACACTTTTGATCCAAATGAACAAGTGCAGATCAACAGGGGAAGGGGAAAAGTGACAGGTATGAAAGAGTTCAGTTATTTTATGACATTAAATGAACAGGAAAGGGTGGCTTTGAAAGATCATTTTGAATGGATTTATTTTAATCCGGATTTGGCCCAATACGACACCTTGCAACCAAAGGCGGTAGTCAATGTCACTGGGGAGAGCAGGATAAATCAGGCCATCTCTTCTTCACGTTTGGGAGGATTGTATGATCTGATAGAAGTTGAGGACAATAAGCTTTTAAACCAGGGATTTAAATATTATTTTTCCATCCTGATAAATGTTTTGCTCTTCATGGCACTGATTTTATTGGGATTTTTGATTATAAAGAAAAATTAGTTCATGCGCAATACATTTGGTAATGTTTTCACTATCACCACCTTTGGTGAATCTCATGGTAAGGGGCTTGGCGTCATCATAGATGGTTGTCCGGCAGGAATAGCCATATCGGAAGAATTTATCAGAAAGGAGCTTCAACGCAGGAAGCCCGGACAATCAAAAATTACCACCCAGCGAAAGGAAGAAGATGAATTTGAAATCCTTTCCGGTGTGTTTGAGGGCCAAAGTACAGGTACGCCAATAGCTATAGTCATCTACAATACCGATCAAAAAAGCAAGGATTATTCGCATATTGCGGATAAATTCCGTCCCTCTCATGCAGATTTTACTTACCATGAAAAATATGGAGTTCGGGATTACCGTGGGGGCGGGAGGAGTAGTGCCAGGGAAACTGCCGCAAGGGTGGCTGCCGGGGCTGTTGCAAAATTAATGCTTGCCCAATATGGCATTACCATCAATGCTTACGTAAGCCAGGCAGGTCACATTCGCCTTGAAAAGCCCTATGCTGAATTGGATTTTGGCCAAATTGAATCCAACATGGTTCGCTGTCCTGATTCAACCACGGCCGAGCAGATGATTGCCTTGATAGATGAGACCCGAAAAAACCGGGATACCATCGGTGGTGTGGTTAGCTGTGTGGCTCAGGGGGTACCTGCAGCATTGGGTGAACCGGTTTTTGATCGTTTACATGCTGTATTAGGTCATGCCATGCTTAGTATCAACGCGGTTAAGGGATTTGAATATGGAAGTGGTTTTGAAGGGGTGAGCATGAAGGGATCAGAGCATAACGATGTTTTTTACAAAGAAGAAGGCAAAATAAAAACAAAAACGAACCATTCCGGCGGTATCCAGGGCGGTATTTCCAATGGAGAAGATATTTATTTTCGGGTAGCTTTTAAGCCTGTTGCCACCATCATGCAGGATCAGGAAAGCATCAATTCCGAGGGAGAAGCTACTACCGTCACTGGCAAAGGCCGCCACGACCCCTGTGTGGTGCCAAGGGCAGTGCCCATCGTCGAAGCCATGTGCGCTTTGGTACTAGCAGATTTTATCCTGTTGAATCGTTCCAGCAAAATATAACCACCACAACCACTAATCACACATGAAAAAAAGAATACCCCTTCACACCCAAATTATCATCGGCCTGGTCCTGGGACTAATGGTAGGCCTGGGAGTAGTCAAATTGGGAATTTCGCCGGATTTTACCTTAAATTATATCAAACCTGTAGGGACCATTTTCATTAACGGACTGAAAATGATAGCTGTACCGCTGGTACTGGCGTCCCTGATTGTAGGGGTCTCTAACTTAGGTGACATCACCAAACTCAGCCGTATCGGTGGGAAAACCATTCTTACTTATATTTTTACCACCGCTCTTTCCGTGACCATAGGTTTAGTGATCGTAAATATTTTCAATCCGGGTAAAAGTTTGCCTACAGATACCAGGGACAACCTGATGAGTTTGTATGATGAAACTGCGGATAGTAAATCCCTTCAAGCCGAAGAATTAAAGCAACAAAGTCCCTTGCAGCCTTTGGTGGACATGGTGCCTGAAAATGTTTTCCTGGCAGCTACAGATAATGCCAGCATGCTGCAGGTCGTTTTTTTTGCCATTATTGTCGGCATTGCACTGATTCAGATTCCCAAGAGTAAGGCAGAACCTGTAATTGCTTTTTTTGAAGGGTTGAATGATGTCATAATCAAGATTGTCGGGTTCATCATGATACTTGCACCATATGGTGTTTTTGCCCTGATGGCTTCCCTCATAGTAGAAATAACGGGTGATAATCCGGATTCTGCCCTGGAATTACTCCTAGCGTTGCTAAAGTACAGCCTGGTAGTTTTGGGAGGCCTGTTTTTTATGATTCTATTCATTTACCCCATGATCCTGAAACTTTTCACTAAAGTCAAGTACCTGGATTTTTTCAAAGCCATCAGACCAGCGCAATTACTTGCATTCACGACCAGCTCCAGTTCTGCCACTCTTCCTGTTACCATGAAGCAGGTAGAAGAGGAGATTGGTGTTTCTGAAGAGGTAAGTAGTTTTGTCTTGCCTCTGGGTGCTACCATTAATATGGACGGCACAAGCCTCTATCAGGGAGTGGCAGCAGTATTTATTGCCCAGGCCCTGGGAATGGACTTGACTTTAAGTCAGCAGTTGTTGATCGTGATGACCGCTACACTTGCCTCAATTGGAACGGCAGGGGTACCTGGCGCGGGAATAATCATGCTGATTATTGTTTTGGAGTCCATAGGCGTACCAGCAGCAGGGATTGCTTTGATACTCGCCCCTGATCGTATTTTGGATATGTTCAGGACAATTGTAAATGTAACAGGAGATGCAATGGTATGCACCGTGGTCGCCTCTACTGAGGGGGAATTGCCAGAAGGTCTGGTGCGCAAAGCAAACCCATTGACGGCATCCTGAAAATCAATAATCGGGGGAAATATACCTTTTCCGAACCATCATTGATTCCCTGGCGTTTCAGTGGTAGAAAAATATAGCGTACTTAAATATTGTGATCAATGTTAGAAGCAGAGAAAAAGCCGGTTCATCTTTACATGGAAGCCAACCCCAATCCCAATTCTTTAAAGTTTGTTGCCAATTTCATGTTGGCAGATGATGGGGTGAGTTTTGATTTCCCGGATGAAAAAAGTGCAGAGAATGCACCTTTGGCCAAAGAGCTATTCAATTTTGCAGCTGTAGAAAGGGTATTTATCGCCTCCAATTTCGTTACTGTAACAAAAAAAGCCGATATACCATGGGAAACCATTCAAGATCATATCCGAAATCATATCAAGGAGTTTTTATCTTCCGGGAAGCAGCCTGTAACAACTCAATTTGAGCAAGATCCACTTTTCGATGAAAATGATAGCGAAACGGTAAAAAAAATCAAAGGCATCCTGGATGAATACATTCGACCTGCCGTGGAACAAGATGGTGGCGCCATTGTCTTTCATAGTTTTCAGGATGGTATCGTTAAGGTGTTGCTGCAGGGCGCTTGTTCAGGCTGCCCATCAAGTACCATTACCTTAAAAGCAGGAATTGAAAACTTACTCACCGGAATGTTGGAAGAGGTTAAAGGTGTGGAAGCCGAAGGAGTGTAGTTTTAGCTTTTCATTAGCAGATCAATGGTCCTTGGAAGGTGGATTGGAGGGATTTTGGGGCTATTTTCAGTCCTTATAAGAATTGTTTCGGAAAACTACCCCGGCTTCACGGAAGTATGGTATGCCAGGGGCCTTTATCCTGCCATTAGGGGAATACTTGATTATTCCATTACGCTTCTTCCTATTCCAGCATTTTACCTGCTGCTAGCAGGGCTGCTCTGGCTGGGATGGTTTTTTTTAAAAGGATTAATCAAAGAAATCAAGGGTTTCAGGTCGAGATTGTATTTTTGCTTCAGGAGCTTGATAAACTTTTCCGGTTGGATCGTATTTTTTTTCCTTTTTCTCTGGGGCTATAATTATTACAGGATCCCGCTTTACCAGCATTTATCCTTGCAGCCAGCACCATTGAACACGGAATTGTTGCTACAGGAAATGGAAGCTACCCAGGCAGGTCTGTTTCACCTTAGAGGACTCATTCAACAGGATACCGATACCATTGTCAATTTTTGGGATTTTAAGGATCACAGGGAATTGCTTAGAAGAGAAATGAAAATCATTTTGTCAGATATGGGCTATTCCTGGCGGGGACTGCCGACGGTGAAACAGTTTTTTCCTTCAGGAATGATGAGAAGAATGGGTATTTTCGGTATTTATTTCCCTTTTACAGGTGAAGGCTATCTTGATCCTTCCTTACATCCATTGGAAAAAAGCTTTACACTTGCCCATGAATTGGCTCATGGTTTTGGGATAACAGATGAGGGAGAAGCCAACTTCATCGCCTGGCTGGTTTGTGCTGAAAGCAGTGACCCTTTTCTGAAATATGCAGGAGAACTCAAACTTTTCAGGTACCAGTTGAACGATTTGCATAGAATGGACCGGGAATCGTACAGTCAGTTTACAGAAAATATTCCCATTGCCATTAAATCGGATATAGTGGAAATCCAAAAAGCCAATCTGAAAATCAGGCCTTATTTTCTTGAATTAAGCCGGAAATCTAACGATTTGTACCTGAAATCTCAGGGGATTAAAGCAGGGGTAAAGAGTTATGCCCAACTCCCCATGCTGGCTTTTGCATGGAGATCTAAATCCGGAAATTCCTTTTAAAGCGGAAATAGCCCCTGGGAATCTTCCTGTAGCCTTTCCCCTCCGCAGAGAAAGCTTATACCCGACCCAGGGTAAAAGACCTATTATATTAAGCCAACCCGTCAGGAAAAGTCAAAATAAAAACTGAACCATTCCCTTCCACACTTTTTACGTCTATTTTACCTCCTAGCCTGTGTGCATTCTGAAAGCAAAGGTGTAATCCCATTCCAGTACCTTTTTCCTGCTCTGTTCCATAAGTGGATTTGATGTCCTGATCAAATATCTTTTTCTGGCGTTCTTCAGAAATACCTACTCCATCATCCTGAATGGAAATGCTCACTGATTTGCCTTTGGCATTTATTTCAACCTTTACTTTACCCCCTATCGGTGTAAATTTAATGGCATTTTGCACAAGGTTCCTGTAAATAAGCAGTAGTCGGTCCGTTTCAATTTTAACCAAAGGGTTTTTTTTGTACTCCAGGAGAAGCGCTATTTGTTTTTGCTTGGCCATTACTTTAAAAATCTCTGTTGTATCTTCAATCAGAGCTTTTAATTTGATTTCCTTGACCCTTACGGTTTTGTTTTTTAGTTCGAATGAAGACCAATCCAGGATATTTTCCATCATATTATAGGTCCTGCTGGTTATTTTTGACAATTCTTCGTGAAGAAACGCAACCTCTTCGGGAGGCAGATCTCCGTTTTTCATCAGCTCCATGGTCTGCATGATGGATTGAAGTGGGTTTTT
Source organism: Cyclobacterium plantarum (assembly GCF_011290685.1). GTDB lineage: Bacteria > Bacteroidota > Bacteroidia > Cytophagales > Cyclobacteriaceae > Cyclobacterium > Cyclobacterium plantarum. The sequence continues at coordinate 121,792 of NZ_JAANYN010000010.1, read as the reverse complement.
TAGGTCATGTGAAATAATGGTGATGATTTTATCTTTTTGGGCACTGGTCTTACTTAAACTTCGGTTCAGCTGCATCAATTCATTGGTTTTTTCTTTTACCTTGTTTTTCTGAACCCGGTAAAATTTTTTTAATGTCAGCACCAAAAAAGTGATTCCTGCCAGGCAGGCAGCATAAGTGAGCGTGTGGTCCACAAAAATAATATCCTTGCTGTTATACATCTTTGGTATCCACACTTCATGAAATACACCTATATAATAAAGGATAAAAAAGAAAGTTCCATTGACCAGGGTCCAGAAAACATAGCCACCATGAGTGGATACACTGAGAATGACAAGGTGGGAAAGAAGAAAAATGTAAAAAATGGGACCCTGAATACCATCATTATAAAAAAAGCTAATTGCCAAAATAGGATAAATGGACAGCCCGAAAATATAATAGGCCAATTTGTATTTATTTTTTTTTCTTAGCAGGTTAAAGCAAACCAAAAGTCCTGCAATCACGAATAGCGTCAGCCCGATTAAAACAAAATTTCCAATAATCAGATTGAAAAAAGCCATGGCAATCATGAAGAAAAAAACAATAACCAGCGTGGCATTGAATATTTGTTTCTCCATGACCGGGTTCTTTTCCCAGTAGAACAAATGCTTAGCGTATGTCTTTATGTTTTTCCAAAAATTCACTTTCCACCTTTAAGGTTAGGTTTCTACGCTTCCTTCTTTTTTTCGAAAACGGAAATAAATTCAAACATTTCGCCATCAAAAAGACCCTGATCGCTTATTTTAATCTGAGGGATGACCAATAATGCCATAAAACTTAACGACATGAATGGAGATTGAAGTGAAGATCCCAAGGTTTTGGCCATTTTATCCAACAGGGTGTATTGTTCCGCTACTTTAAAAGCATCCTGATGGCTCATCAGGCCTGCTACAGGCAAGGGTAGCACACTTTCCTTTTCATTTGTAACTGCGGATAATCCTCCCTGATGGGTAATGATAAGGTTAGCTGCTTGTATCATGGCTTCATCGGTACAGCCCACAACAATGATATTATGGGAATCGTGGGCTACGGAGGAAGCGATGGCGCCTTCTTTTAACCCAAAACCTTTCACCAATGCTACCTGAGGCTTACTGTTAATGGCATACCGGTTGATCACGGCAATTTTTAAAATATCTTTTTCTGGATCTGAGATCACTTTTCCTCCCTTAGCACTCACTTCTGCCTCAATGGTTTTTGTAATCAGCTGCCGGTCGAGTACCTGTATGATTTTTGCCGGGCCTTCTTCTTTAATTAAATCAAAGACATTCCCTGAAAGGGGCTTTGCCTTGAAATGGTTGATGGGAATGCAGCTTACACTTAAAATTTCGGATATCCCATTATTGGCGACCATTTGCCCATTGATGTAGGTTTGCCTGGGAATAAAATCAACCAGGTTGTCTACCACAATAAAATCGGCCGGATCACCATCCCTACACAAGCCTACATCTAATCCATAATGTGCTACTGGTGTGATGCAGGCAGCCCTCAGCACGTCAAACATGTCCTTTCCCAATGCCACTGCCCTGGCCACAAGTTGATTGATATGGCCATCCAATAAGCTGTCGGGATGTTTGTCATCTGAGCAAAACATCAATTGTTTAGGGGTTTCATCCATTAAGTCAATCAAGGCATCAAAATTTTTTGCCGCACTGCCTTCGCGGATGGCTACTTTCATGCCATAGCTGATTTTGTCTCTCGCTTCTTCTATCGTAAAACATTCATGGTCAGTGGATATCCCTGCTGCCGCATATTTTGCCGCATTTTCCCCCATTAGGCCTGGTGCATGACCGTCGACGGGTTTTCCATATTTTATTGCCAGCTTTATTTTTTCTTTCACCAAAGCATCCCCTGAGAGCACTCCCGGCCAGTTCATCATTTCTGCCAGATAAAGCAGGTTTTTCTCCCGGAACAGTTGATCAATTTCGTCTGGGCTGATAGCTGCACCTGCGGTTTCAAAAGGTGTGGCAGGAACGCAGGAAGGTGCACCAAAAAAAAATTTAAACGGCGTATCATTGCCATTGTCAATCATAAAACTTATTCCATCCATGCCACAGACATTGGCAATTTCGTGGGGGTCAGAGACAGCGGCTACGGTGCCATGCAAAACTGCCAATCTGGCAAACTCCGAAGGAACAAGTAATGAAGATTCAATATGCACATGAGCATCTACAAAGCCCGGAAGCAGGTATTGTTCGGGAGCGTCAGCAATTCTCTTTATGGCTTTGATTTTTTTGCCGCTTACTTGTATTTCAGCGGGATAAATGTCTTGGTTCTGAATATCTACAAAATGTCCTGTTACACTGAAAGCTGTCGTCATTCTATTGTGAAAAGTTAAAATAATGCTTATGCTGCTGTTTCCTTTACCTGAGTCGTATAAATACCAATACAAAACAGGTCTGCTGCCCAGAATAGTCATAAATATACTATATTTGCATTTGAAAAGGAAAGCAGTTAACAACTCATTTTTTTGATGAAGAGAATAATTATTGCCATTGACGGTTATTCCGGGTGTGGAAAGAGTACCACGGCCAAAGCAGTAGCCAGGGCTTTAGGATATACCTATCTGGATTCAGGTGCCATGTATAGGGCGGTTACTTTGTTTTTTATAGAAAATTACATTAACCCGGATATTCCAAAAGATGTAAGCAAGGGTTTGCAAGAACTTGATATCTCATTTCATCAGGATGCTTCAAGCGGAGTCCAACAAGTTTACCTTAACGGTGTTAATGTAGAAGCCGAAATCAGAGGAATGCAGGTGTCTTCCAGGGTTAGTGAAATCAGTAAATTAGAAGAAGTCAGAAGAGCCATGGTTGAAAAACAAAGGAAACTGGGAAAAAAGAAGGGAATTGTGATGGATGGCAGGGATATTGGTACAGTTGTATTTCCAAAAGCCGAATTAAAAGTATTTATGAGAGCGGATACAGGCATAAGAGCAGCCCGAAGGCAAAAAGAGCTTTTGGAAAAGGGAGAAATGCTTAGTTTGGATAAAGTAAAAGAAAATCTTGAAAACAGAGATGCCATAGATACTACAAGGGCTATAAGTCCGCTAGTTAAAGCGGACGATGCAATAGAATTGGATACCAGTTATCTGGATTTTGAAGAGCAGGTTTCCAGGATAATAGAATTGGCTAAAGAGAGAATGAATTGAATTTATGGAAGTTACAATAGATAAGAATTCGGGATATTGTTTTGGTGTGGAATATGCCATTAAAATGGCTGAAGATGAAATGGCTGATAATCAAAAGCTCTATTGTCTTGGGGATATCGTCCATAATGACATGGAGGTGAGGAGGTTAAGTGATAAGGGTTTGGTGGTGATTGACCGGGAAGATTTGCAGTGCCTGCGTGATTGCAAGGTATTGATCCGTGCCCACGGTGAGCCTCCTGAAACTTATCGTACAGCGATAAAGAACAATATTGAGTTGATTGATGCCTCCTGTCCGGTAGTTTTGAAACTGCAGCACAGGGTAAAGACTGCCTTTGATAAAATGGAAAAACAGGAGGGCCAAATTGTGATTTACGGTAAAAAAGGGCATGCCGAAGTAATTGGTCTTACAGGACAGACACTGGAGAAAGCCATTATTGTAATGGAGGATAAAGACCTGGATCAAATTGATTTTTCCAGGCCGGTTACCCTGTTCAGCCAGACAACCAAGAGTACCAGAGGGTTTTATGAACTAAAGGAAAAGATTGAAGAAAGGATTAGATCAGAAAAGGGGAGCCTGGAAGAGATGGATTTCAACGCCAACGATTCTATATGCAGGCAAGTTTCAAACAGGGAGCCTCAATTATTGAAATTTTCCGAAGAAAAAGACGTCATCTTTTTTGTTTCCGGCAAGAAAAGTTCAAATGGAAAAGCTTTGTTTCAGGTATGCAAAGGAGTGAATCCTAGAAGCTATTTTGTCGAAAATGAGCAGGATATAAATCCGGACTGGGTACGCCCCGAAGATAGTGTTGGAATATGCGGTGCCACTTCCACTCCCATGTGGTTGATGGAACAGGTAAAAGAATACCTTCTTTCCATGGATGAAAACCCCATAGAAGCAGGATAATAAAATCAAGGCTCTACCAAAGGCTTTTGATGATAATTTGGCAAATAATCGCAGATTTAGCTTCTTAAAACTAATGTAATTTATTAGATTTGAGGCGTTTTTCATAGGACCATATAGTTTCAAAAATCAAATATGTCAAAACAAATCAAGCTTAAGAAAGGGTTTGATATTCGCCTGGTAGGGAAAGCCGAGAAAAAAATTGGCAACTTCCCACCTGTCAAAACCTTTGCCATCAAGCCTACAGATTTCATCGGAATGCAAAGACCAAAGGTCCTTGTAAAGGAAGGTGATTCGGTGAAGGCAGGCACCCCCATATTATTTGACAAGAAAATGGAAAAAGTGCAATACGTTGCACCTGTATCCGGAGAAATTGTTGAAATCAAACGTGGAGAAAAAAGGAAACTGCTTGAAATCAAAATTCTTGCTGATACCGAGATCGATTTTGAAAGTTTCGAAAAATTTACCGAAGCCGACATTCAGGCAGCTAGCCGGGAAAAGATTGTAGATCATCTGGCTGTCACTGGTGTATGGCCCCAACTAATTCAGCGCCCCTACGGCATCGTAGCCAATCCTGAGGAGGAGCCGAAAGCCATTTTTATCTCTGGATTTGATACCCATCCCCTGGCACCTGACTATGATTTTTTGCTTAAGGGCCAGTCTAACTATTTCCAGTTGGGCATCAATGTGCTGCAAAAGCTAACCAAGGGAAAAGTCAACCTGGGTTTATCCGCCGATCATAAATCAGAAGAGCTGTCCAATATTAAGGGAACCGAAATCAACCATTTTTCGGGTCCTCATCCTTCAGGGAATGTTGGCGTACATATCCACCACATTTCTCCGATCAACAAAGGTGAAGTAGTATGGACCATCAATCCTTACGGTGTGGTACAGATAGGTAAATTATTCGCCAATGGAATTTATGATGCTTCCAAGCTCATTGCCATTACAGGTTCGGAAACCAAATCACCACTTTATGCACAGACCTATACTGGAAGCTGTGTGGATAGTTTTGTTGCAGGGAATACAAAGACAGAAAAGGTCAGGGTGATTTCCGGCAATGTACTAACCGGAGAAAAAATTAACCGGGACGGGTATGTTGGTTTTTATCAGCATCAGATAACCATTATTCCTGAAGGGGATTATTATGAGTTTCTGGGTTGGATGAAACCTACTGCCGAAAAACTGAGTTACCATAAAGCACTTGGGTTGCTTTCTTTTCTATTCCCTAAAAAGGAATATGCCTTGGATTCCAATGCCAGGGGTGAAGAAAGGGCATTTGTCCAGACTGGTGTATTCGAAAGTGTTACTCCAATGGACATTTATCCGGTATATTTGTTAAAGGCCATCATGGCTGAAGATTTTGATGAAATGGAGGAGTTGGGTATTTATGAAGTGGTTGAAGAAGATCTGGCCCTTTGTGAATTTGTGGATGTTTCAAAACACCCTGTCCAGGAAATAGTTAGGAAAGGTATAGAACTTATTCAATACAGTTAGACAATATGGAGTTTTTACGCAATCTGTTGGATAAACAGAAACCCTTATTTCAAAAGGGAGGAAAATTGGAAAACCTTTATTACTTGTACGAGGCAGGTGAGACATTTTTGTTTTCACCCAAGCATACCACAGGTCCCAGAGGTGCGCAGGTAAAGGATGCCATTGACTTAAAGAGAATGATGATCACCGTGGTGATTGCCATGATACCTTGTCTTTTGTTTGGTATTTATAATACGGGCCACATGCATTTCCTGGCAGTGGGTGAAGAGGCCAGTTTTGGGGATAAATTTATTTTGGGTTTGACCCTGGTTTTGCCGATCGTTATCGTTTCTTATGCGGCAGGAGGCTTGGTAGAAGCTACTTTTGCGGTTATTAGAAAGCATCCGATCAATGAAGGCTTCCTTGTTACCGGAATGCTTATCCCCTTGGTTGTACCTGCCACTACCCCATTGTGGCAAGTTGCATTGGCAACGGTTTTTGCGGTTGTCATCGCCAAGGAGGTTTTTGGTGGAACGGGAATGAATATCCTTAATGTAGCCATGACGGCAAGGGCATTTTTATATTTTGCCTATCCGGCGCAGATTTCCGGTGATCAGGTCTGGACCTATTTAGGGGATAAAGCACCGATTGACGGATTTTCCGGGGCTACCGCCTTGGCTGTTGCCTACCAGTCCGGACAAGAAGGAGTAAATGCTGTTTCCAATTTGGGGAGTCACAATTCCGCAGTAATGGAAGGTATGTTTAGTTTTTCAAACATGTTTCTTGGGTTTATTCCAGGATCTATTGGAGAGACCTCTACCCTCATGGTATTGTTGGGAGCTGCTATTTTGCTCTTTACAGGCGTTGCAAGCTGGAAAATTATGATAAGTGCGTTTGGAGGTGCTTATATCATGGCAGCGGTCATGCAACTACTGGCAGTAAATGAATTCATGGCCATGCCAGCGCATTATCATCTGGTAATGGGCGGTATAGCTTTTGGTATCGTTTTTATGGCGACTGACCCCGTATCAGCAGCCCAAACCGAATCCGGAAAATGGGTTTACGGTCTTTTGATTGGGGTATTGACTATCATTATCCGGGTGACCAATCCGGCATATCCCGAAGGAATCATGTTGGCAGTGCTGTTTATGAATGTATTTGCCCCATTGATTGATCATTATGTAGTAAAAGCAAATAAGAAAAGGAGGTTACAACGTGCAACAGTCTAACGCATACATCATTACATTTTCAGTAATCCTTACAGTTGTTTTGGGGTTATTGCTTTCTGGCACTTCAGAAGTACTGAAGCCTATTCAGAAAAAGGCTGAAGAACTGGACACCAAAAAACAAATTTTGGGAGCAGTAATGCCCGCTGAGGAAATTTCGGCAATGAAAGCCGAGGAAATAAATGAATTCTACCAAAACAGAATTTCTTCCAAAGTGGTGAACATAGAAGGCGAAGAAATAGAAGAACAGGATGGCGTTCAGGTGACCGCAGAAACCATTGATGTGGCGAAAAATTATAAAAAAGCCCCAGAGGAAAGATTGTATCCTGTATTTATTTTTCACGAAGAGGGGGAGGAAGATGCAGCGAATGCTTTTATTTTCCCGGTATATGGAAGTGGACTTTGGGACAATATTTGGGGTTACCTTGCTTTGCAAACGGACATGGCAACTATCGAAGGTATCACCTTCTCTCATGCAGGTGAAACCCCGGGACTTGGTGCCAGAATTACTTCTTCTGAAGTGCAACAACGCTACAAAGAAAAATCAATTTACAATGAAAATGGAGAACTGGTTTCCGTGGTAATGCAGAAGGGCGAAGGAAAAGACTATTCCGGTGAACCCCATAAAGTGGATGGCCTTTCCGGGGCCACCATCACTGCTGACGGGGTAAATAAAATGTTGAAAAACTACCTGGAGCATTATAAGGGCTACATGGAAAAGAAAAAAGAAGGTTCCCCAAAAATGGCGTTCAATTAATTTGAAAATTCTCAATAGAAAAATGATATGAGTACAGAAACAGCTGAAAAAGAAGCAGCGGTAAAAGATACTGAAGCCCTTTTCTCAAAAAGAAGAAAAAAGCTGATCACGGATCCTTTGGTAGACGATAACCCAATTACCATTCAGGTTTTGGGAATCTGCTCCGCACTCGCAGTTACCACACAAATGCAACCGACCCTGGTGATGGCCTTGTCGGTGATCTTTGTAATGGTGATGGCCAACCTATCCATTTCTCTGCTAAGGAATAAAATACCCACCAGGGTCAGGATCATTGTACAATTGGCGGTGGTTGCCTCCCTGGTAACCCTTGTTAATGAAGTACTGAAGGCGTTCGCCTATGACATGTACAAGGAGTTGTCCGTTTTTGTTGGATTGATAATCACCAATTGCATTGTAATGGGTAGACTGGAAGCCTATGCATTGGGAAATAAACCTTATGATTCCATATTAGATGGTTTCGGAAGTGCTTTGGGTTACTCATGGATTATCCTTACGGTTGCCTTTTTCCGGGAATTGTGGGGTTCTGGATCTCTTTTCGGTATACCCATTTTTGATGGCATCTCCAGTTTGTTTGGAGAGGATTTTCAGCTTGCTACCAATGGGCTGATGGTTTCTCCAGTAGGAGCATTTATTATTTTGGGATTACTGATTTGGGTGCAACGCACCAAAACAGGATATGTAGAACATTAATAAAGGGATAAAATGGAATTATTTAATTTAGCTATACGGTCAATATTTATTGACAACATGGTATTTGCCTACTTTCTTGGCATGTGTTCCTTTTTGGCAGTATCCAAAAAAGTAAGTACTGCTCTTGGGCTTGGCGCAGCGGTTATCTTTGTATTGACCATTACCGTGCCCCTCAACTGGCTATTGAATGAATTTATTCTAAAAGAAGGAGCATTGTCCTTTTTAGGAGCTTCTTTTGCTACCATAGATCTTACCTTTCTCAGGTTTATCATGTTTATTGCCATTATTGCGGCCATGGTTCAGTTGGTAGAAATGGTGGTTGAAAAATTTGCTCCGGCACTTTATGGTGCTCTGGGTATATTTCTTCCTTTGATCGCTGTTAACTGTGCGATCCTCGGTGGTTCGCTATTCATGGCTCAAAGGGATTATACCCTGGCTGAATCAGCGGTGTATGGGTTCGGTTCAGGTACAGGGTTTTTTCTGGCCATAGTTGCTCTTGCTGCCATTAGGGAAAAATTAAAGTACTCAAATGTGCCCAATGGGCTAAAAGGATTGGGAATCACCATGCTCATAACAGGGCTAATGGGAGTTGCCTTCATGTCCTTTATGGGTATTGATTTGTAATTACTCGGTTTATATTCACTCTGAATAAGAATAAAACCCTGTTCACAATCATTGTTGAACAGGGTTTTTTTTGTGTTTATATTTACATTTTAACCCATTACAGCAATGTCTGATTTCACATCAAAAAGAATTCTTGGCTATTTCCTAAGAGGTTTGCTCTTTGTGGTGCCGTTTTTTCTTACGGCATATATTATCATTTTGACCGTAAGGTTTTTGGATAATATTATCCCTGTGAATATTCCAGGTTTGGGTATTTTGGTGATGTTGGTTTTCATCACCCTGGTAGGGTACCTGACCAGTATTTTTATTACCAAATCTATTTTTGAGCAATTGGAGAAACTTGTATTCAGGATTCCATTGGTAAATATTCTTTATACCAGTATCAAGGATTTGATGTCTGCTTTTGTTGGTGATAAAAAGAAATTTAACACCCCTATAGTGGTGAAGCTATCCGAAAATATGTCCCGACTGGGATTCATGACCCAGGATGATTTATCGGTTTTGGATTTGGAAGATCTGGTAGCCGTATACTTCCCCCATTCTTACAATTTCAGCGGTAACCTTTACCTGGTCCCGAGAAGCAATATTAAGCGCCTTAAAAATGTGAACAGTACCGAGATCATGAAATTTATCGTATCAGGGGGTGTTTCACACCTGAATTATTACCATCCGGAAGCCAGGATTAAAAAGCCTTCCGGCAAACCTGACCCTTCTTCAGATATTCATTGATATGTACAGTATCCCGTTTAACCGTCCTTTTTTTACCGGAAATGAATGGAGCTACATTCAGGATGCCATGAAGGATGGAAAGTTATCGGGCAATGGAAAATATACCGAAAAATGCCAGCAATTTTTTGAAAGTAAATATGGCTTCGGGAAAACCTTTTTGACACATTCCTGTACGCAGGCACTTGAAATGGCCGCTATATTGATGGGGCTTGGACCTGGGGATGAGGTGATATTGCCCAGTTATTCCTATGTCAGTACTGCCAATGCCTTTGCCTTAAGGGGCTGTACACTGGTTTTTGCCGATAGCAGGCCGGATTATCCGGTAATTGATGAAACAAAACTTCAAGATTTGATTAGCCCCAGGACCAAGGCACTGGTTATTGTGCATTATGGGGGCATGGCCTGCAAAATGGAGATGATCAGCAAATTGGTCGAAGAAAATGACATTTATTTGATAGAAGATGCTGCTGCTGCCTTAGATGCCTATTATCAGGGAGAGGATGAAAAAAAAATTCCTTTGGGAAGTATGGGGCATATGGCCACTTTTTCCTTTCATGAAACAAAAAACATCGGCTGTGGGGAAGGAGGTATGTTGGTTGTGAATGATACCTCTTTTCACAAAAAGGCTTTGGAAGTTTGGAATAGAGGGACCAATAGAAGTGCCTTTGAACAAGGCATGCACAAGGCCTATGAATGGGTAAGTTTAGGGAGTGCTTTTGCCCCTTCCGAAATCAATGCAGCCTGGCTTTGGGCCCAATTGGAGCAATTGGATAATAGTCAAAAAAAACGAGGGGCGATCTGGAATTGGTATTTTGAAAATTGTCATTCATTATTTCGTTCTTTTGATGTGGAAAAACCGATCGTTCCAAATTATGCCCAGCATAATTATCATGTTTTTTATCTGCTTTGTACTGATGCTGCTCAGAGAGGAGATTTGATCAATCATTTAAAAAGCAAAGGGATTTTATCGGTTTTTCACTACCAGTGCCTTCACCAAAGCCCGTATTTTCAGGATCAATACAAAGGTAAGCCCCTGAGCCAAGCAGAAAAATACCAAAACAGGCTTTTGAGGCTTCCTCTTTATGCTGATTTTGAAAAGGAAAAGTTTGAAAGACTATTGTTGGAATAGAAAAAAACAGGAAGAAAAAAGGCCCTTAATCAAAGGCCCTTTGTAATATACTAACAGGAATTAAATTTTAAATCTGAGCCTCCAACTTATCGGCAAGTACTGACTTGGGCACTGCTCCGATCACTTTATCCACCACTTGACCATCTTTGAAAATCAACAGGGTCGGGATGCTTCGAATACCAAATTTAGAGGCGATATCAGGATTAGAATCTACATCCAACTTGGTTATGGTGGCCTTTCCCTCATAATCTGCTGCCAATTCTTCCACAATTGGTCCAATCATTTTACATGGTCCACACCATTCTGCCCAAAAATCCATCAATACGGGTTGTTCTGATTTGATGATCTCATCAAAATTGGTATCTGTTATTTCAATTGCTTTAGCCATTTTCTTGTAATTATGGTTTTCTGAAAATATATATTCTAATCCGTTTCTGTCGCAATTAGTTCCGGAATGTTGTTATAATTTTTTCCATATTGGGTTTAAATGATTTTATAGGCTACCTCAGGGATTTGTTCCAGGGCCTGAATCAAATCGTTGGAAGGGTCTATCCGGTATTTGGAAGACATCAGGTCTAGGGTGATATTTTCCTTACTATCGATGACATTGATATAGAGTTTTGCCTCCCCTTTGTATTTTTGAGTGATTGCCTCCAATTTTTCCATGAGTTCTAACCCCAGGTCATCCAGATCAATATGTACCCTTACCCCTTTGATCATTCTGCCCCGGATATCGTTCAATAAGGATATTTGGTTGAGCTTGAATTCGTACTCTCCGGGTTTATATTTATTAGGATGGACACTTCCGGAAAGGAATAAAAACCATCCGGTCATAAAATATTCCTTGAATTTCACATAATCTTCACCAAACAGGAAAAAGGTATGGGCTCCATGGTAATCCTCCATTGTAAGGGTACCGAATGGTTTTCCATTCTTGGTGGTCCTGTGGGCAAAGGAGGTTACCGCACCTGCCAATTTGATTTCACCTTTGTTCTTAAAAGACGAAATGTCGGCAAGTTCAGGTAACTTAGCATTGGTAAAGGCTTCGATTTCAACTTTAAATTGGTCCAGGGGGTGACCGGAGATGTAAAGGCCCACGACTTCTTTTTCTATATTCAATTGTTGCAACTGGCTAAAGGGTTCCAGGTCTGAAATAGACGGAACTGGAATATCCGTTCCCCCGCCCCCGCCAAAGAGCGAAACTTGTGCACTTTCCTCTTCCTGCAATACTTTTTGCGCATATTTTACAGCTTTTTCCAGCAAACTCGCTTCTCCTTCAGGGGCTTCCAGGTATTGTCTCCGGTGAAAGTCGGTAAAACAGTCAAAGCCCCCTGCCATCGCTAGTACTTCCATGGTCTTCTTGTTGACGGCTTTGAGGTTTACCCTCTTTGTAAAATCAAAAATGTTATTATAAAGACCTTCTTTTTCACGCTCCTCAATGATAGCGTTAACAGCGGCATTTCCCGCACCTTTGATGGCTGCCATGCCAAATCTGACCTGGCCTTCTACATTTACGGTAAAGTCACTTTTGGATTCATTGACATCAGGTCCCAATACCTGTATGCCCATCCTTTTGCATTCTTCCATGAAAAAGGTGACCTGAGTAATATCATTCATGTTATTGCTCAAAACAGAGGCCATATATTCCGCTGGATAGTGGGCTTTCAGATAGGCAGTCTGGTAAGCAATCCAGGCATAGCAGGTAGAATGCGATTTGTTAAAGGCATAGGAAGCAAATGCTTCCCAGTCTTTCCATATTTTTTCCAGTTTTTTGGCATCGTGGCCTCTACTTACGGCCTGGTCGATAAAATTTGGCTTCATTTTATCCAAAACGTCTTTCTGCTTCTTACCCATGGCCTTTCGCAATACATCTGCTTCGCCTTTGGTAAAACCTGCCAATTTCTGTGAGAGCAACATCACTTGTTCCTGGTAGACCGTAATACCGTAGGTTTCTTCCAGGTATTCCTTCATGTCCTCCAGGTCATAGGATATCTCCTCTGTTCCATGCTTTCTTTTGATAAAGCTTGGAATGTACTCCAATGGTCCGGGCCGGTAAAGCGCATTCATGGCAATCAGATCCGCAAAAACTGTAGGTTTAAGTTCCCGCATGTATTTTTGCATGCCAGCGGATTCATACTGGAAAATCCCAACTGTTTCGCCTCTTTGAAAAAGTTCATAGGTCTTTTCATCATCAATGGGGAAGTTTTCCGGATCCAGCAGTATGCCGTGCCGCTCCTTAATGATTCTGACAGCGTCTTTGATCAGGGTTAAGGTTTTCAACCCTAAAAAATCCATTTTTAGAAGGCCGGCACTTTCTACCACAGAGTTGTCAAACTGGGTACAGACCATATCAGAATCCTTGGCCAGTGCTACTGGGACGAAATTGGTAATATCATCTGGGGTAATGATAACACCACAGGCATGAATACCGGTGTTTCTGACGGATCCTTCCAATACTTTGGCCTGGTTGACTGTTTTTGAACTGTCATCATTTCCCTTTGAAATTCGGATAAGCTCCAGGGCTTTGTCCAGGTTTTCGTTGTTGTTTTTTAATTTTGCTGCCAGTTTTGCCCGGTCATTGGCCAATTCAAAGAGGTTTTTTAATTTGATGTCCGGAACCAGCTTGGCCAGGCGATCTGCCTCAGATAATGGCAGGTTCAATACCCTGGCTGTATCTCTGATGGCAGATTTAGCGGCCATGGTGCCATAAGTGATGATTTGGGCTACCTGGTTGGCCCCATACTTTTGGATGACATATTCAATTACCCGCTGACGGCCTTCATCATCGAAATCAATATCAATATCAGGTAGAGATACCCTGTCCGGATTCAGGAATCTCTCAAAAAGTAAGTCATAAGCAATGGGATCCACATTGGTGATTCCCACGCAAAATGCTACCGCTGAACCAGCAGCGGAACCCCGTCCGGGCCCCACCGAAACCCCCATATCTCTGGCCGCCCTGGTAAAATCCTGGACAATCAGAAAATAACCCGGATATCCGGTCCTTTCTATGGTCTCCAATTCGAAATCAAGTCTTTCCTTAATTTCCTCAGTAATGGTGCCATAACGTTTTGCTGCACCTGCATAGGTCAGGTGTCTCAGGAAGGCATTCTCTCCCCTGTTTCCTCCGTCGATATCGTCCTGTGGATCAATGAACTCCTGCGGGATGTCAAATTTGGGCAGCAAAACATCGCGTTCCAATTTAAAAGCTTCAATTTTATCAATGATCTCACCGGTGCAGCTGATGGCTTCTGGAATGTCTGCAAAAAGCTTTTTCATTTCCTCAGCACTCTTGAGGTAAAATTCCTCATTTGGGAAACCATACCTGAATTCCCGGCCTCTTTTTCCTATGTATTTTTTTGGTTTTGCGACCAACTCGCCATCTTTTACACAAAGCAAAATGTCATGGGCCTTGGCATCGGTTTTTGCATTGTAATAGGTATTGTTGGCTGCAAAGTATTTGACTTTGTACTTCTTGGCCCATTGTAACAGTACCTCATTGACTTTTTCCTCTTCAGGTATTCCATGCCGGTTAAGCTCTATATAAAAATCCTCTCCAAACTGTTCCAGCCACCAGACGAAGGCTTCTTCAGCCTGTGTTTCTCCCACATTAAGGATCAGGTAGGGAATCTCTCCCCAAAGTCCTCCAGTAGTGGCAATGATGTCCCCTTTATATTGAACCAACAGTTCCTTGTCTATTCTCGGCAGGTAGTAAAAACCTTCAATATTGGCATAGGAGGCTAGTTTGGCCAGGTTGTGGTAGCCTGCTTTATTTTTGGCCAACAGGACAGTTTGAAATCCATCATCTTTATTGGATTTATTATTCCGATCTCTGCAAACATTGAATTCGCAACCTATTATGGGTTTGATGCCCTGATTAAAGGCCTCCTTTACAAAATTAAATGCCCCCATCATGTTGCCATGGTCGGTCATGGCCAGGGCCGGCATGCCCAGTTCTTTGGCCCTTCGGATCATGACAGGGATTTCGGAGGTGGCTTGAAGGATGGAGAATTGGGTATGAACATGTAAATGACTAAAAGTGGTATCGGCCAGGTCAGAGATATCCGCCTCCACTGCTGCTCTCAGAATATCTTTTGCAGCTACTTTTTTTTCATCTTTTGCACCTGCGAAGTTGGCTTCATCCAGTTGGGGAGATTCATAGACAACCTCTTCAGGGCTTATACCAGCTGCCGGCGCCTGCACCCTTTTCTGGATCAGGCCAAAAAAGCATTTTGCTGTCGCATCTACATCATAGGCAGCATCATGGGCATCCCCAAATCCTTCTCCAAAAAGTTTGGTGTGCAGTTCCAGCAAGGTAGGCCATTTGTACTTTCCGCCTTTACCGCCGGGTATAGCACAGAATTCTGTAGAAATATCTTTGGTATCGAGCGAGCCTTTTTCCAAAGGCGAGATGGCACGATTACTTCGCAGTAATTCGGCACCTACTATGTTGATATCAAATCCAATATTGTGTCCCACAAGGTATTGAGAACCTTGCAAGTCTTTTTCAAATTCCTCCAGCACATTTTTTAGCTCATGCCCTTCCTTAAGTGCCCTTTGGGTAGAAATACCATGAATTTTCTCGGTGTTGTAAGGGATGGTGAAGCCATCAGGTTTTACGATAAAATTATTTTGGGAAAGCAGTGCCCCTTTTTCATCGTGAAGCTGCCAGGCCAACTGGACCAGGCGGGGCCAGTTTTCCAAATCCGACATGGGTGCATTGTAATTCCTGGGTAAACCAGTGGTCTCGGTATCAAAAATGAGGTACATACAAGTTCTTTTTTTATTGTAGGATGGGGCAGTGTATCAAATCTCTGTGTCTGGAACCAGACTTTGTTTTTACTGGCACTTATACCATATATTATGGTTGGCGGCTTAAATTATGATAGCATGAATCCCTTACAGAATTTACCAGGATGGAGCTACAGAATTGTAGTTTTCCAGATAGCCAGACCCTTCATTGTTACAAAATACTCCGCAACATCCCATGCTGTTCACAACTTTAAAAATACATGGAATAATGGGGATCTTCCAAGTAATGTCAAAAAAATGATCCATAAAAAAAGCCCACCCACTGCCAGTCAGCAGGGTAGGCTTTTTTAAAATGAAATAACAGGTTTGCTATTATTTGTTTATACTAAATTGATCTACCGTTTCTCCTTCCAGGTTTATGGTTGTTGCATTCAGCTGGTCTCCATCAATGGTGACATACTGGTAAAGGTGCTCTCCCGAAAACTGAATTTCCGCATAAGATTCCTTGTCTATTCCTTTATTCTTTCCTGTAGTGCCAATCGATATCCAATATATGGTCCCCTCTTCAGGTGAGTTTTTGACTTCACCCTTATAAATGGGTTTTGAGCGCATGTAATAGTGAAAATGCCCCCCAAGAACCATGTCAACATGATATTCGTCGAAAAGCGGCCCCCAGAGGTCCTGAATTTCCGGGTAAGGCTCCACGGCATTGTAAGGGGGGAAATGGAAAACGGCGATTTTCCAGGTAGCTTCCGATCCACTCAGTTTTTCTTCAATCCATGCGGTTTGGTGACTCAAAGGAAGGGTGGCATCAATCATGAGAAATAGCGTGTTTTGGTAATTGAAAGCATAGGTCCTTCCGGCCATTTCCGGATTTGGACTATCGGAAGGAAGGCTCAGCATTTCTTCGTACATCCAGGCTCCCAGGCCGTCCTGGCTGTCATGATTGCCTGGAACTGCCAAAAAAGGCTTTCTGGAAATGGGGCCTCCCGCATAGGCAAAAAGTTTGTCCCAATCATCCCTGTTCAACCCGGTGTCGACCAGGTCACCGGAGGAAAAATAAAATGCTGCACCGGGATGTTGTTTTTCAGATTTTTTGATCAGGTCACCCCAAATAGCTGAATTGTGAATATCTCCAAACCAGGTGAAAGAGAAAGCTTTTTTCTCCCTGGCTGCAGTGGAGAATGTTTCAACGGATGACCAACCTGCGGCATCATTTCCCACCATATATTCGTATTTTGTATCTGGGTTAAGTGCTTGAAGATTTGCCGTAAAACGGTGCATATAGCGGTCATTTTGCAAAAGCCGATCCTCCATTAGAAATTTTTCTGCCTTAGAAGTCAATGTATCGGTTGATTTTTCAGACCAGTATTTCACAAATCCTTCAGTAACCGTTTCATCGGCGCGCCACTGAATGTCCATGGTACTGGCAGGATCGCCGCTCCAGGTCAACACTACCTGGTCAGGCTTTTGGCCAGTAGGAAAATCAGTGGTACGGAAAGCATTGACCAGGTGTGCTTCCCTGGCTCTCCCCCGAATGGTGGTCAGTAATTGCTGCCCTTCGAGAGCCTCTGGTACCTGCGTAAGTGTAAGCCCATCCCAGTCATGGTAAGTGAATGCACCGGTTTTAAAAATTTCTATGTGTTGGTCTTCCGGAAAAATAGGGGTGATCTCCAAATCCTCATCCTGGTTTTGAGGGGCAAGTGCTACAAAATATACGGGGCGGTGTTTGCCAAAGCCATTGATGCCCAGGTTTATTCGCCCGGAATCATAGTCTTTCTGCCATACTTCATAGGTATAAATCCCGTTTTTGACTTCCATATCCGTCCGGGTAAATCCCGAGGGTTCCAGCCAGAATGGGATCTTTTTTTGTGCTTTATCCCGCATCAAGGAAACAGTTACCGGAACATTTACCCGCATTTTCCAATACTGAGTGGCCAGCGCAGCTTTCTCTTCCTCACTGAGGTATTGCTCAATGAATTCATGGGAGATGGTGTCCAGGGTTTCTTTGTCCCACTCCGCATATAGTCTTGAGACAATCCCATCCATCGTTTCAGATACCGGGGGCAAATTATTGGGAATGCTTCCGTCAGGACTACATGAAACCAGGATTAGATTCAACCACAGTACTGCGTAAGTTATTTTTTTCATAGAGATTCAAATTGTTAAAGGGCAATATCATTTTGCCAGACTCATTTTTATTTTAATACAGCAAATGGGGGAAACAGGCCATTTAATGAATTGTTAAGTTGGTTAACAATTTTTTCATCACAATTTGAAAATAATAAATAGTCTTTTTTTCCAGGACCTGGTATATACCGTGGAGGGCAAACACATGAAAAAGACAAAACCAGAAGCTCTGTTTCAGCGGCTTGTAAATAATACGATTTCCCGGGAGGAATTTGAGGAGTTGTTGCAGGGCATGGAAGACCAAGAGATGAAAACCCTTCTTGAGGCGAGTATGAAAAAATATTTTGATGAGATTTTGACTCAATATGAAAAGGAAAAAAAAAATAAAAAAGTCGTAAATGTATCCGCCACAACGGATAAAGGTAATGGATAATGATCAAAATGATTGGTTGTTCCAGATAAGCCTCAGGTTCAGAAGGGGCCCGGTTTGGATGAAAAATTCCAATAAAATAAAGGAAAGCTAAATTAAAACTGTAAATCAATTTAATGAGTTATGAAAAAACGCCGTACTAAAAAAATGTTGAAGTGGATGGTACCACTTCTATCGGTAGGACTGGTTTGTACCGGCACCTTACTTGCGGGGGCAAACAACCTTCCGGGTACCAGTTTAGGAAATCCAATACATGCCTCTGGCTTATTGGAAGATGAAATCGCTGTTACTGTCACAGGAACAGTGACTTCTCAGGAAGACAATGTAGGTATTCCCGGAGTAACCGTTTTTGAAAAAGGAACGAATAATGGCACTGTAACCAATGCAGATGGTGATTACAGGATAGATGTGGCAGGCCCAAATGCTGTCTTGATTTTTTCATTTGTCGGTTTCGAAAGTCAGGAAGTGACTGTTGGCAACCGAACCACCTTAGATGTTTCTCTTGAGGAGACAGCAACCGACATGTCTGAAGTGGTGGTGACAGCCCTTGGAATCGAAAGGGACCAACGTTCACTGGGCTATGATGTTTCCAGTGTAGAAGCAGAAGACATTACCCAGGTAACCCAGGAAAATGTGTTGAGTTCCCTGGCAGGTAGAATGCCGGGCGTGACCATCAATCAGACAAGTGGTCCGGGATCATCCATGAGTATGGTGATCAGGGGAGCTACTTCCCTGACTACGGACAACCAGCCCCTTTTTGTAGTGGATGGGGTGCCGATGTCCAATTCCCTGAACAACATTTCCCAGAATGGGGATGGCAACCAGGTTGATTACGGTAATGCCATATCTGATATCAACCCGGATGACATTGCCAATATCAGTGTACTAAAGGGCCCAAGTGCAGCCGCACTGTATGGTACCAGAGCAGGTAATGGTGTGGTACTGATCACCACCAAATCTGGCAGCAAACGAAAAGACATGGGCGTTTCCTTTTCTACCAGTAATGTATTCGAAAGACCTACACGCTTACTGGACTTTCATTACCGCTATGCCAATGGTAACCGGGAAGGGGTATTCAATGAAGGATCCGCTTATTGGGGTGGTCCCCAACTTGATGCAGGAAATACAGCCATTCAATGGAACAGTCCTGTGGATGAGAACGGGAACAGAATTCCTACTGAGCTAAGGTCCTATCCAAATGCCATGAAGGATTTCATGCAAACAGGGGTGACTTCAACAAATAATCTGGCCGTAAGTGGAGGAAATGATGATGCCACTTACAGGGTTTCCTATTCCAATATGTTGCACAAGGGAATGATCCCCAACTCCGATTTATTCCGAAACAACATTTCCACCTCGGTTTCCTACAACATTCTGGAGAAGTTGACCTTCAGTTCGAATTTCAACTACAGTAACAGTATGTCCAATGACCGACCAAGTACCGGAGACCGCAGGGCGAATCCTCTGGAGGCAGTTTATACCTCCCCTTATGTAAATTATGAAGAGATGAGAAACATTTGGGTAGAAGGACAGGAGGGAATCCAACAAATCCGAACTACTGCAGGTGATAATCCTTATTTCATTGCCTACGGAATTGAAAATTCATTCCGGCGGGACCGCATATTTGGCAATACCTCTTTGGATTACAAATTCAATGATAATTTCAACATTACAGCCAGGTATTCCCTTGACAGGTCAAATGAAAACCGGGAGACCAAGATCCCTTTCAGCTACAGCCGAATGGAGAGAGGTGGATACTACACCACTGACTTGTTGACTCAGGAATCCAATGCGGATATTCTGGCCAGTTACAAGCAGGATTTTGGAAAACTGGATTTCAATGCTTCTGCTGGTGGAAACATCATGACGCGTTTTGGCTCCAGCAACAGTGTTGGCGTAGGAGGAAACCGAAATAACGGCCTTGTAGTTCCCGGTATTTATAACGTGCAAAACATTCCTGCAGATAATCGTTCGGTGAATAGCGGGTATTTCAAAAGATCCATCTACAGTATATACGGTTTGGCTTCTTTTGGATTTGCAGACCAATTGTACCTGGATTTGACGGCCCGAAATGACTGGTCTTCTACTTTGCCCGCTGCAAACCGTTCGTATTTTTATCCATCAGCCTCTTTAAGCTGGTTGGCCAATTATACCTTTAATTTGCCTGAGAGCATAGACATGCTTAAAGGTAGGATAGGATGGGCACAGGTAGGTAATGATACCGACCCCTACCGATTGGTTCAGAATCTAAGTACCGGATTGTACAACAATATCAATACCGCTGCTATGCCCTCGGGTTTGTTAAACCCAGATCTTAAGCCTGAGGAAGCCACATCAATTGAAGTAGGTGTGGATTTAAATATGTTTCAAAACAGATTGCGGTTTACAGGTACCTATTATACTGTAGATAACCGAAACCAGATCTTTGCAGTAAACCTTCCCCGTTCCTCTGGATTTAGCAGCAGATTGATCAATGCCGGATTGATCCAAAGCCGGGGTTTGGAATTTACCCTGGGAGGCACACCATTGAGCAGGAATGGCTGGAATTGGGATATTAACCTGAACTGGAGTAGAAACCGAACCAGAGTGGTGGAGCTGAGCGATAACCTGGACCGAATCATCCTTTGGGGTGAAAATGATGCAGGAGCGATTACCTTCCTTGGAGAGAACATCGGAGATATGTATAGCTCGGGCTTTGCTCAAGTGGAGGATCCTAATTCTCCCTACTATCAATGGCCAATTTTGACCAGTACGGGCGAATGGCAAGCATTCCGTGGTGTTGATGAGGAGCTTCGCAAAGTAGGGAATTTCAATCCGGACTTTATCCTGGGGGGCCAAACCAGTTTGAGCTACAAACGATTGGTATTGAATGCCAGCTTCGATTGGAGAAGTGGTGGGGAGTTCATGTCCTTTACGTATCGATACGGGGAGTCAGACTGGAAATCCCAGCGTCAGTTGGATAACCTGATTCCTGGTGGATTGTATACCGATGCCGAATTGGTGGAGCTATTGAAATCAGATCCGGATAAGTACATCATTCCACGACCAGGTAATTTCCCAAGAGTGGGTGGGCATACTGCTGAGACAGGAGGTTTTCCTGTGGATGAAAATGGAAATGACGGTGCCTTTGTACCAGGTGTGATTCAAACTGCGGGCCAGGATACGCCTGATAACTATGCAGATGATGTATATGAAGAACATCTTGGAGGGCCAGAAACCAATATCTACCCCATTACCAATACTTATGCCTGGAGGTTCAATGAGCAGGTTACCTTTGATGCCTCTTTCATTAAACTGAGAGAACTTTCTCTTGGTTATCGCATCCCGGATTTCGGCGCTTTCAGAAATGCCACCTTTGCCATCTACACAAGAAATATCATGTTGTGGACCAAGGCTGACATTGGTATTGATCCGGAAAGGGCCTTCTGGGCCGGAGGGGGAAGTCAGGGAGATACAGCGTCTCAGTTCCGTCAGGGAATTGAAAGGCAGAATGTAATGCCCTGGAGTGTTCCGGTAGGGTTCAAACTTAATTTTAATTTGTAAATTCCTTTAATATACAAATCATGAAGCATTTATTTGATTTTCGAAAAATAGCTTTATTCGTATTCGGATTGGTCCTATTCTCGGGTTGTGACGAGAAACTAGATGAGATGAATATCAATCCTTATGGAATAGAGCCTTCCAATGCCAATCCGAATTTGTTGATGCCAACGGTATTGTCTTCCGCAGCCCAGGATTATGTAAACCTGGGTTACAATGACCTTGCAGGTGCTGTTCAACATACCCAAAAAAATGGCTGGTACGGTGGACACAACCATTACGAATGGAGCAACCGGAACTGGACAGGCTGGTACGATATATTACGCACCAATGAGCTGATGATCCGCAGGGGACAGGATCTGGAAAATGAATTCTTTCAGGGGATGGGTTTGACCATGAAATCCTTTGTATTTGGTAATATAGCAGACCTTTGGGGAGATGCGCCTTATACGGATGCACTGAAGGGTGACCAGGGAGGAGAGGAATTTCAATACCCTGAATTTGATAGCCAGGAAGTGATATACGATGGGATCATAGCAGATCTTCAGCAGGCAGTTCAGATTCTTGGCTCAGCCTCCAATGAAGGGGTTACAAGTGGCAATGACCTGTACTACGGTGGGAATACCCAAAACTGGCAGCGATTTGCCAATTCACTCTTGCTGAGATATTACATGCGCCTTTCGGAGAAAAAACCTGATGTGGCCAGGGCAGGAGTCGAAGCCATTTACAGCAGCGGTATATATATTGAAGATCCTTCCCAGGATGCAACTTTGGATTACACCGGAGGGGCCAATGATCAGTGGTTGTCCAGGCATGTGAGACTCAATCCGGATGATTTTCAGCGGTATCAGGCCTGCCAGACTTTCATAGACCAATTGACGGGTACCAACGACCCCCGTTTGACTGTATGGTTTGATTCGGTGCGGGTACAATGGGTAGCTGATGAATCCCTTGCTACAGCCAGAGAAGATTTTATCAGAGCGGATGGAGAGCCTTTGAGTGTGGAAACATACCCCTATGATGATTTTGTAGAATTGTATGCCGATGTGAAATTTACCAGGCGGTACAATCCTACTCTGGTAGAAGAGGATTACAACGATGACCTTTATGTAGGCCTTCCTCCTGGAATTACCGTTCCAGAATCTTATAACGGTAATCCTTCACCGGGTCAGGGAACGCAAAACCAGCATGTTTCTCAGCTTGCTCCTATTTACAGCACCGAGGGATCCCCAGGTGATATCTTGAAGGCCAGGATCATATCCGCAGCAGAAGTGAGCTTTATCTTTGCAGAAGCTGCCTTGAAAGGCTGGAATGTGGGAGATGCCGAAACTCATTACAATAAAGCCATAGAGCAGTCGCTGGAAACCTGGAACAGGGCTGATGAGTACAATTCCTTCATCAGTCAGCCAGAAATCAGTTTTAACAATTCATTGGAGCAAATAATGGAACAAAAATGGGTGGCCAGCTGGACAGCTGCTGCTGAATCCTTTGCTGATTTCCGAAGAACAGGATATCCTGCACTGGAGGCAGGTCCACTTTCTCCTCAGCCAGAGGTGGCCATCAGGTTCCAATATGGTAACGACGAATACAATAACAATTCAGAAAGCATTGAGGCTGCACTGGATGCGGGAGGCCTTGAGGTGACTCCATATTCCGGAAACTTCGGTGCCGATAGTCCATGGTCCAAGCCCTGGTTGTATCAGGGCACCAATGTTCCATTTTAGGGTATAATTTCATTTTTTTCAAATCACGATAAAGGTTCTTCGCTCCGGCTTGGGGCGAAGAACCTTTTTTATTTTCACCTAAGTGACCTCCACAACTTGACCTACCACTAAACGGTTCTTTGGGTCTGGATGAGACCTGTTACCAGTTCAACTTTCCGAATTTGAAATTGATTTGCCTGGATGCATAGGAAGGCATCGAATACAGAGATGTATCAGCTCATCCGCACAGAAGACGATCGGTTACTTTACGCCGCTTATAGCGTAACCGGCGAACTTTACGATGCTTTTGAATTGCACAAGGATGCAGGTGGGAATAATACGCTTGTTAATGCCAATCCTGAAAGACCAGGGTATTAAATTCCCGTTCAATAATTCTATTAACTTATAATTTGGCTGCCTTATTTGGTTCGGGAGAGGGTGTCTTTTTTCTTTTGGAAAACTTTTGAATTGAAAAAGCTATCTTAAAGGTGGCTCAAAGGGGCGAAACGTTCTTTGTTTTTTGGCCCGGAAAAAGTTTGGGAGGAGGTTGGAGAAGCTTCGCTACAAAAAATCACTTACATAAATAGGGGTCTAATAATGTCCATAAGCTTAAAAAGCTATTTTAAAACTCTCAGACCGAGCATTTTTTTACGTTCTTTTTTGGTCATTTCAATAATTTCCCCCTCCTTGGACTGTTTTACACCTTCAAGTATTTCTTGTACATTTTTTGGATTTTCGAAATATGGATCTCCGCTTGGGGAAGGATTTTCGTTTTTTGCCAACTCCCTCTCTCGAAATGATACGTTGTATCTTCTGGCAAGCTCCCTAAACTTCTCCAGTATTTCGATTTTATCGCTCTCTATTTCAAATAGTTGCTTCATAATGAAAATTTAAGATTTAATTATTAAACGATGCAAATATTAAAGAGATTTAAGATTGTGCTTCTTTTCTCATTCCTGTCGGCAGTTTAACTTTCAGGCCTGGGGAGGACAGATCGAACTTGCTGCAAAAGGCGGGTGTTAGCTTTTATGCGACACAGACGGCCACGAGTGGTGGTTTTAACCAGGCAGAGTGGATAATGAAAAGAAGTAATGCATGGTTTGAAGGGATTATTGCGGAATTATGGCCGCTGAAATCACCATTTTAAACAGATGATACAGCCGGAAAGGTGGGAAAAAATGAAATATTAAGGTGAAACTTTAAAAAGGACTAAAAATGCTATCTCTGAAAAAAGGCAGCTTTATGGACATACAGAAAGAGAAATTGCGGTTGATAGAATGGATTGCAGGCCTATCAACAAGCTTACCATCCTAACCTACCGAATCAAGCTCCGGAAGGGGCAAATAGAACTGATCAACATCCGTTCTTCCAGACAAAAGCCCCTGAAACGATAATGACAGTTTGGTAAATAAATCCTACCAATCAAACCGCTTGTTCATCCCCGGCATCTCCCCATGACTGCTGATGGCAATCAAGCTGATCAAGGCAATAAATACCAATATTCCCAATACCATCAGGATCCATTTTTGGGGATGGGCCTTTCTACTGGAAAATAGAGGTGTTGCTTTTGGGATCAGGGCTAGGATAACAGCAAAATTGAGGATGTATAAAAACTGTTCGATCCGGTAAAAACTCAGAAAAGATCCAGTAATCAGTATGGTAAAAATGATGTATACGGCA
The DNA here is from genome assembly GCF_011290685.1 of Cyclobacterium plantarum. Taxonomy (GTDB): domain Bacteria; phylum Bacteroidota; class Bacteroidia; order Cytophagales; family Cyclobacteriaceae; genus Cyclobacterium; species Cyclobacterium plantarum. The sequence continues at coordinate 96,819 of NZ_JAANYN010000010.1, read as the reverse complement.
AAGTAAGAGATGAAAATACCATGAACTTCCGCAAAGCTCAGCTCCTGACTGAGCTTGTTTTTTTTGTTGGAAAGGAAGTAGATCCAGAAAATGGCTGGAATAAGAAAGGCCACGAAAGCCACTGACTGGGCCATGCTGATCCAAATGCCGGGATCATTGACCAGTTTGCCTATGGTAGGTTCCAGGTCTTTCTCCACAAAGGATTGCTGCCAGACAATAAATGGAATCAGTAAAAGAAACCCTACCATAGGTATGGTCAGGTTACTGTAAGTGTACTTTGTTGTGGGTTTTTCTTCTGGCCAGGGAGAGGTATATGCTCCATAAGCCATGCCCAGCCCTCCAAAAAAACCCAATGAATACTCCATCACATTCCACATGTTAAAGGGCACCTGGCCTACATTGCCCAATACCTGGAGGAAATTGCCAAAAGCAAAGCCAAAGCCGCCACCAAGGCCCGCAAATACGGCTACCCGCATGGCACTGTACTGTTTCTTCCTGGCCAGGTAATACATCATGGCGATTCCAATACCAGCACAGACTCCCCAAGCTTCTGATCTGGGTGGGGTCATGGCAATGCCCAATTGTTCAATGATGAAATAATAGAAAATGACTCCTCCGGTGGTCATTTCGATGATGACCTGGTGCCATTTCACTTTTTTCTCCGGATGATCGGCCAGTACCAGACCAAAAAGTCCCCCTCCAATTAAGCCGTAAAGGCCTCCGATGATAAACAACATGGACAATCCATAATAAACATTGACAAAGTCCACTCCTCTACCATAGCCTACCACCGCCCCATAGCTCATCATGCCACCCAGACCCCAACCCACGGCTCCTGCAAAAGCTGCTTTCATGGCTTTATTGTACCAGCTCTTATTTCTGGAGAGTACGATGATACAAAGGCTGCCAATGCCACCTGCCCAGGCTGCTCCTTGTTCATGTCCAAACTGCCCCCTGATGGCCCATGCCGTGCCTAAAGCCATTCCTACAATTACCATGGATAGCATGGTGTTTTTACTCAAGTGCTTCATATGATTAATATACCAGATACGACTTATTTTGTACCATTTGGAAGTACATGTTTTATTGGAGGAGAACAAAAAAAGTGGGAGCAAATTTCTTATTTACCAGCCAGGTATCTTTTGCGGTATTCAATTGGATTGCAGCCTTTTATCTGTTTGAACTGCCGCGCAATATTTTTGCTGTCGTTTAAGCCCAAATCCAAGGCGATCTCAAAAACAGTTTGGTCTGTTTCCAGAAGCTTTTGTGTGAATTTTTCTATCCGTAAATTAAAAATATACTTGTAGATAGGGTAGCCTGTGATTTGGTGGAAACGTTTTTCCAGACTCCTTCTGGAAAGGGGAACCTGCTTTACCACTTCATCTACCTGCAGGTTTTTCTCTATGTTTTTGTGGATGTATTTTAGCGTGGAGGCGATATGATCATCATTGGTGGCATAGATATCTGTGGATTGGCGGGTAATGATCTGTGTGGGCTTAACATGAATGTCATAAAACTGGTCAGCACCATTTTGGATCATGTGCTCCATCAATCTGGCCGTATCATACCCCCCCTTTTCTATATCAAGCCCTATACTGGACAAGGGGGGGTCTGATAATTCACAAAGCATTTCATCATTGTCCACTCCTAAAACGGCCACCTCTTCAGGTATGCGGATTTTGTTTTGCTTACAGGCTTCTGTGATATGCAGGCCCTGGTTGTCATCACAAGTCATCAAGGCAATGGGCTTTGGGAGGGAAATCAGCCATTTGCTCAGGGAGTTGCTCTTGTAATACCAGAGGTCGGTAGAACGTGATTTCCGGTGTTCAAAATAATGCACTTTGGACCCAACAGAGTTGATTTTCTTTTCAAATCCTTCAGCCCTTTCCCTGGACCAAACAATGTCATTGAACCCATAAAAAGCAAAATTTTTGAATCCTTTTCTTAAAAAGTACTCAGCACCCATCTCTCCTGCTTCGTGATAGGATCCGGTAATATTGGGGAGTTCAGAAAAACGTTCTTTAAAATCCTGAGCAATAACCGGAATTTTGGAATCAAGGATCAGCTTCAGGTCCATATCATTATACAACTGTCCGATGATGCCGTGGGCCCCCCAATCCTTTGCCCAATCTAAAATACCCTTTATGCCGATGGTCTCCCGGTAATACAAGGGCATGCGGCAGTAGGTCCATGGGCCGTTTTCTGTTGAATACTTGGAAATTCCCTTGAGTAAACTTTTACTATATTCTTCTGCAAAATCCAGTAGTAAAATGATTTTATACATGCTTTACCGGAAGATATCTTTGAAATTTTTAGTGGCATTGCTTACCAGAGGTTTGGCCCAGATGCCAATACTCAGGATATAACCTAAAGTGATCAAAAGAAAAAGCATGGCCAATTTTAACCCGACCAATTCGGCAATGCCGCCTACAATCAGCGGCACCAGGGCACCACCTGCGATGCCCGTACATAGGATTCCGGAAAAGGTACCATGATGATGGGGAACGGAATTCAGGGCCAGGGAAAATATAATGGACCACATGACCGAGGCAAAGAAACCTGTCAGTGGGAAGGCCACCAAAGCCCAGGATACCGGACCGAAAAGTGCTGAAAGCAAGGCCAGGATGGCACCCGCGGTAAAGCCTATCAATACTGTTCGGCTATCCATAAATTTCAATAGCAGCAATCCCAGCAGACAACCGATGGTCAGTAATCCCCAAAAATAAGAAATGACCGTTGCGCCGGTTGTAGAAGGATCCACCCCATGGTAACTTTGTAAAAATTTGGAAATCCAGTTGGCGATTCCCTGCTCTGTACCTACATAACAAAAAATCCCCAGAAAATACAGGATGACGATCCTGTTGGACAACAAGTCTTTAAATGCTACCCCTATATCGATTTTTTCATCTTCCTTAAGCTCTACCTTTGGAAATTTTGCCAGATAAACTACGATGACCATGATAAAGGCAATGACTGCAAATACCCAGTAAAGGGATACCCATTTGAGGTTTTCCGGTACCATTTCATTTAAAAATGTAAACAATACAGAAATGTCATCGGTATGCATGTTTGTAACCAGATAGCTGTACAACATGGGGCTCAAAAAAGAAGCCGCACCGAAAGCCAATTGGCCCAATACTGAATTGAAGGCAAAATGCTCTTCTCCTCCTGCGGTTCTGAGCAAGGGGTTAATGACTACTTGTAAAATGGCCATACCTATTCCGATAATAAATAAGGAAGTAAGAGCTATGGCAAACCCGGGAATCAATGCAAACAATATGGCACCCAAAAAAGCCAGCGTAAATGCCAGGACCAGCATCTTTTTTTCCTTATACTTTTCTACTAAAATCCCTGAGGGAATAGACATTACCGCATAGGCCACAAAAAAGGAAAAAGGTAAAAATCCGGCCAGACCAATACTCAGGGTAAAACTATCAATGATATCAGGAATTATGGGGCCAAGAATATTGGTCAAAAAGGAAATGACAAAAAATATCAATAAAATCAGTGCTACGATGAGTTTGTTATGATTCATGTGTTTATTATTGTTTTTAATGGCCACAACTGACTGCTATCAGTCAGGTAGAATCTCGCATATTACAAAATTATCTCTCTGAGTTCGTTTGCTTCATGCTCGATTTTATATCCCGTTAATTGTTGAAGATGAAGTTAATGATAAAAAACTCAATGCTACACATTCAGTCCTATTGGTTTTTAATTTTGCTGGAAACAGGGTGAAAATCCAAATTAAAATCAATGGCTTCACCTGTTTGATGGTGCCAGCTTATTTCTGTACCACCCCATTGGCATGCTCCAGAGACAAATCTACCAGGGCAGCGGCTCCCAAAAGCGCAATATCTTCATTTTCAGTAAGGTGAATTTTTAATTTCTTTATGGACTCAGGATAAATAAAATCCCTGAAGCTTTCTCGCATGCTAGCTTCAAAATAGGGATAGGCATTGGCTACTGAACCCCCAATAACGATGGCCTGGGGATCATAGGTATACATGACCGCCTGAACTGCAGCCCCGAAATGTTGGCCGAAGGCTTTCCATTGCTCCAGTGCCACCTTTTCTCCTTTTTTAGCGGATGTAAAAGCATCTAAAGCTGTCGTTTGGTAAAAAGCATTGAAAAAATTTCCACTGGCATAATATTCAATATTGTGGTCTTTATAGGGAAGAAGTCCTATTTCGCCCGCACCGCAATTGATACCCGCATAAAGTTTATTCCAAATAATCACTCCCGATCCCAAACCTGTTCCTATGGACATTCCCACCATGCAGCTGTAGTTTTTCCCTAAACCGAACTTATGTTCACCAATGGTAAAACAGTTGACATCGTTGTTGACAAATACAGGCAGGTTAAATTCTTTTTCCAGGATATCCTTGAGTGCTACCTTTTTCCAGGAAGGTATATTGGTAACATTGTAAACAATTCCCTTTTCCACATCTACAACCGAAGGTACACCGATGCCAATGCCATCTACTTTATGGATAGTGAGTGGTTTGATAAATTGAATCACCTGCTCCAAAGTAGAACGAAGATCGTCTTTTTCTTGTAAGAGGGCTTTGGTTTTGTGGATAATTTTCCCATCTTTCTCAATGCCGACCTGGATTTTTGTACCTCCTAAATCTATTCCTATGTTCATTGCGCTAATTCAGGTGAGTTTTATAAAAAATGAAACAACAAATATATCTTAATTTAAATATTATACAAATGAATTGGTAGCCTACCTGCCTTCCATGCTTTTTTCGAACTGTTTGAAAGTCAGGAATAAAAGGTTCTGTAAGGTGTCCGTTTTCAGCAGTTATACTTTGAATTAGGGGTTTGTACTATTGGCCAGGTAGGTTTTTTTTAATAGTACAAATGTGAAAAATAGCGTATTGTTGATAACAGATCATGTTATATTTATGAGATAGGATATGTTTCACTTTTTCTGGATTTAATGTATTCGGTCCACATCTTAATTTTGAATTTCAATTACAGTAAAAAATAGACAGTTATGAAAAGACGGGAATTCTTTAATAAGGGACTTTTGGCCTCTATGGGTCTGGGAGCTATGGGTACCCAATTGGGTTATGCCAAACCCAGTGTGCACAGTAAAGCGAAAACGGCAAAAAATATAATTTTTTTAGTAAGTGATGGAATGAGTACCGGCACCTTAAACATGGCCGACCTGCTATTGAGACAAAAGGAAGGTAAAAGGAGTCGTTGGATGGGCTATTACCAAAGTAGCTTTGCCAAAAGGGGTTTAATGGATACTGCCTCTTCCAATTCAATGGTGACGGATTCCGCTGCCGCCGGAAGTTCCTGGGGTGGTGGTATGCGGGTACCCAACGGATCCCTGAATGTGGGCCCAAACGGGGAATTGCCGGTTCCGATATTGCAAAAATTCAAAAGTGCGGGTAAATCAGTGGGCTGCGTAACCTCCGTACCCATTACCCATGCTACTCCGGCTTCTTTTTGTGTGAATGAAAAAAGCAGGAGTGCCATGCCTGAAATAGCGGTAAAATACCTGGATCTGGAATTCGATGTGATGATGGGTGGAGGCAAGGCGCTCTTTGATAGTGAATACAGAGAGGATAAACGGGACCTGTTGAGCGATTTTCGAAAAGCTGGATTTTCCCTGGCGCAAAACAGAGAAGAAATGCGCAACTTGAATGGACAAAGTCCGGTGCTGGGGTTGTTTAGTGAAGGTGGTATGCCTTATGCCATCGATAGGGAGAATGATCCTGAATTGAAAAATTCCACTCCGTCTCTGGCTGAGATGTCCGCTAAGGCCATTGAGTTACTGAGTCAAAACCCGAATGGTTTTGCCATGCAAATTGAAGGAGGAAAGGTGGATTGGGCAGCACATGCCAATGATGCCCCTGCGCTCCTGTATGATCAGCTGGATTTTGATGCAGCGGTAGGTATTGCACTGGATTTTGCCTCCAGAGATGGTGAGACGCTCGTCATCATGACCACCGATCATGGCAATGCCAATCCGGGGCTTTTTTCCAGCAATAAATTTTCCAAACTTTACACCGCTACCCGCTCCAACGAATGGATCCTGAAACAACTCTCCGGAGACAATACTCCAGCCCAGGTTGCTGACCTGATCGAAGCCTACCAGGGCCTCCAACTTAAAACAGAGGAAGCCGAGGCAATAGTTAAGAAATACCAGGGGCCGGATGGGGATGGCATGTACGGATCAGGGGAGGTGCCCAACCACTTGCTCGCCAGTATTCAAGCAAACCATACAGGAATTGGCTGGTCAGGCACAGGCCATTCCAGTGATTACGTAGAGCTGGCCATGTATGGCCCGGGAAGCGAAAACCTTCCTGCATTTATAGAGAATTACAAATTGCATAACTTAATGCTGGAAGCTGCGCAGGTACCTTCCCTTGCCTATGCCATTTAGCTTTAAGGTGATCCATTATTCTCTATGTTGTTGTTTCAGGCTTTAAGCTAAACCCAGAACTGGCCTGTTATATAAAAAGACCTTTGCCATTGGTCTGCGCTTAAGGCCAACAGGAATTTATGCTAAGCAACTGTTTTGAACATTTAGGAAGGAAAAGAGATTTGTTTGGCCAATAGATATTAAAGTGAAATCTTTAGGGGTTTACCTGACTTCGGAATAAAAAACAAAAATTGGGCAGGAATGTATACTGTCAGATATGGCATTAATTTGATGATATTTATGAAAAAGAAAAGCAATTATTGGCTGTTGGCTACTGTACTTATGGTATTGGTTCAGTCTTGCAAACAAGAAAAAACAGCAGATTCAAATCCTGAAATTAGGGAAGAACCGGCAGAAATAGCCGTCGAGACGGTTGAATACGATCATGTTTTTGAAGATGACCGGCCTTTTCCCCAATGCCATGCTTCTACCATTGTAGGCTTGGGAGATGGGACCTATTTGATGGCCTGGTTTGCAGGTTCTCATGAAAAAAACGATGATGTGGGGATTTGGACATCAAAAGGAAGTCCGGGAAATTGGTCAGCGCCAAAACTATTGGTAAAAGTAAGGAATGACCCCCACTGGAATCCGGTGCTATTCGATGCCCCGGACGGAAAAGTATATCTGTATTTTAAGGTAGGAAAGGAAATTGACTATTGGGAGACCTGGGTACAGCATACAGAGGATGGTGGTGATACCTGGTCAGTGGCAGAAGAATTGGTTCCTGGTGATAAAGGTGGTCGGGGTCCGGTAAGAAATCACATGTTGGTTTTATCCAATGGAACCTGGCTTGCCCCGGCTTCAGATGAAAAGGATAAGGTTTGGACAGTTTTTATAGACCGCTCGGAAGATGGAGGAAAAAGCTGGGAAGCGACTGATAAATTGGAAATGGACCGGGGTGTGATCAAAGGAGAGGGTGTAATCCAACCTGCGCTCTGGGAATCAAAACCAGGCCATGTTCACATGCTCATGAGAAGCAGTTCCGGAAAGATCTGCAGGTCAGATTCAGAGGATTATGGCAAAACCTGGTCTGCCGTAAGTGAAACATCCCTTCCCAATAACAACAGTGGCATCGATGTGGCCCATTTGGGTGGTGAGAAGTTGGCAGTCATATACAATCCTGTATCAGAAAACTGGGGAAACAGGTTTCCCATCAGTATAGCTGTTTCCACGGACAATGGACATAGCTGGACTTCTAAATTTGATATAGAAAAAGGAGAAAGGGAGTCTGATGAGTTGTCTTATCCGGCCATGTTTTATGAGGATGGTCACCTGGTGGCCTGCTATACCTGGAACAGGGAAAGGGTAGCATTTTGGAAAGGTAAAATCGAAGGTATTTAATACAGTGAGAAATGGATATTAAAACCAATATGATGATCGGCTGTTTAATCCTGCTTGTGCTGGAGTCAGCCATTGCCCAAAGGGCGGCTACCTATGCTGAGATGCTTGGCTATCCCACAGGGGTAAAAGTGGTGATATTTCACGTGGATGATGCAGGGATGTCTTATGAGTCCAATGAAGGTACCATCAAATCCATAGAAAACGGTGTTGCTACCTCCTGTAGTATCATGATGCCCTGTCCCTGGGCTGCCAGTTTCGTCCGGTATGCCATGCAGGAGCCCATGGATGCGGGCATTCACCTGACACTTACATCTGAATGGAAAGACTATCGCTGGCATCCTATTTCCGGGAAAAAAGCAGTGCCTGGACTGGTTGATGCTGAGGGATCCTTGTGGCCATCTGTAAGGGAAGTGGTACAACATGCCAGTGCAGATGAGGTGGAAATGGAAATACGCGCCCAAATAGACCGGGCCCTGGAAATGGGCCTGAAACCTACCCATTTAGACAGCCATATGGGGACCTTGTTTTACCATCCCCCTTTTCTTGAAAGGTACATCAAGGTCGGGGTGGATTATGGTATTCCGGTCATGTTTCCGGGGGGAAACAATAAACTTTTGAAAATTTCCATGAGGGACAACCTGATCAAGCAATTGAAAAAGGATGGGAAATTCAGGGAAGGAATGGAGTTGCCAGGCAATGAAATGTTGGAAAATGCTGCTGAAATCGGCCAGCAGATCTGGAAATCAGGACTGCCTGTGTTGGACGATTTACACAGTGTAAGTGGGAATTGGAAACCTGAAGGAAATCCGGATGATAAAGCATGGGGAGAATACAAGGTAGCACAATTTAAATCCATTCTCAGAGAAATGGAACCCGGGCTGGCCATGGTCATTGTCCACAGTAATGGAGACCGGAAGACTTTTGACAGGATCAGCTCCTCTGGTGGATCCAGGTATGCAGATATGTTGGCCATGACAGATCCGGAGTTGAAGAAATTTATTGCCGAGGAAGGTATCCTGCTGACCACCTGGCAGGAAGTGATGGAAAGAAGAAAGAATATCAAATGAAGAAATCAATTTCAACCCTGTTATTACTATTGGCATGTGTGACAGCATTTGGTCAATACATTCCCAGGGAAAAAGTCCTTGTATCTGAGAGCCTCATTTTTCCCCTGCAGAAAAATCATGTACATGGCAGCAGCATCGTAGCCCTTCCCAATGGCGACCTGCTGGCCGCCTGGTTTGAAGGCTCCGGGGAACGCACAGCCGATGATGTCCGGATTATGGGAGCAAGATTGAGGAGGAGAGAGAGTCAATGGGGAGCCCCGTTTTTGTTGGCAGATACCCCGGGCATTCCCGATTGCAATCCGGTACTGTTTATCAACCAGGAAGGAAAGCTTTTTTTGGTCTGGATAGCTGTACAGGCAAACCGGTGGGAGCAGTCAATACTCAGGATACGGACCAGTACCGCCTATGATAATGCAGGTGCACCCATTTGGGGATGGCAGGACAATATCCTTTTGAAACCCGGTGAGGAATTTCATGAAGAGGTGGTAAGGAAATTCGGGGAATTGCCTGAAAATACTTCGGGTTGGTCAGAATATGCACCTACCTATGATGAAATGATTATAGAGGCAAGCAAGGATAGCAAAAAAACAAGCATTGGGTGGATGACGCGTATCAAGCCATTGGTTTTGCAGTCTGGGAGATTGCTATTGCCACTTTATTCTGATGGATTTAATTTCTCCATGGTGGCCATTTCGGATGATGATGGAGAGACCTGGACTTCTAGTCTTCCAATAGTAGGCAGGGGCCCGATTCAGCCTGCACTTGCCCAAAGAAAGGATGGGGAAATCATGGCACTGATGCGGGATAGTGGAGATGCGCCAAACAGGCTGCAAAGGAGCTTTTCAACCGATGAGGGGGTTAGCTGGTCTGCAGCCGAAAAATCAACCATTCCCAATACCGCCAGTGTGGAATTATTGGTTTTGGATAATGGGCTCTGGGTGTTTTTAGGAAATGATGTGGATGATGGCAGGTACAAGTTGTCCATGTATATTTCAGATGATGAAGGCAGAACCTGGAGAGGAAAAATTTATCTGGAGGATGAAAAAAAGGATGTTGGAGGATTTTCCTACCCTTCCCTGATTCAGGATGTAGATGGAATAATTCACGCTACTTATTCCTATCACCTCAATAATGGGGACAAGGCAATTAAATATGTTAAAATTGATCCAAATAATTTTTTTTAGGAATAGTCCTTCTACGTGGTAGTACTGTATTACAGGTGAGTAGATTGATTGCCTTAACAGGGTAAAATTGATTTGACTTTAGTAGTTAGGTTAGGTAAGTTTTGTCCGCTCCTGTCCATTGGGCAGGGCGGACAAATTTATTTTTAATGGGATACGAACAGGATAAACCCAGAACCTGATGCTGATTGTTTGAAGTTCTACCCATTTTAGTTTAATGATTCACATGCTATTCTATGCTGAAAAAGGCTGGCCTTGTCGCAGCATTAATTATTATTATCACCAGTTAAATTATCCTTTTACCAATGAAGCATTCACATTTTAAATCCCTGATACTACTGGGATTGATATTAGGTATTGTCAGGCTACAAGCCCAAAACTTGCCGGCTTACAGTAAGAAAGTACATTTGGACCATTCTTTTGTCCAGGAATTCAGCGTCAAGTATTTGGTTGGCGATGAGGAAAAGGGTTTTAAGAAGGCTTTTGCCGACAGAAATGGTACCGTTCAGGTATTGTCAGAAAATGGTTTGTTAAGAACGCATGCAGGAGCATTTCTATATCCCGGCAAATTGATTCAGGACAGGACCTACCTGCCCATGAAAGATAAAGCCATCAAGAATATAACATTAGTAGACGAGCAGTTTGTTTATTTGGATGACAAGGCCGTGTTCAGCAATGCCTGGGCAGGCAGCCTTTATTTGCCCCATCAACTTCCGGAAGCCAGGCTTTTTGCCCAGGGAGATGGTTTCAATTTTTTGGTATCCGATGGTAAGCAGCTTCATTTGATAGGAGAAGAAGGACTGTTGTGGAAAGGTAGTGTGAACGGATCGGCAATTTTGGATATTAAATACGATAATGTGAGGAAGGTATTTTATTTGTTATCTTCAGAATCCGTGCGGTCCTTTAATTTGGATAAGAGAAGTATTGAAACCCTCACCAGTGGAAATGAATTTACCTGTTTCGAGTTGCGCAGTGGAAAGGAACTTTTGGCAATTGGTACCCAGGATGGCTTTTTCGAATGGGATCTCACCGAAGGCCGGGTTGTGGGAGAAAAGAACAAAGCTTTGCCCTGGCCGGAATTAACAGAAATAACTGAGATCAACGGTATGCTATGGTTTGGTTCCCAAATGGGAGCTTTTATGCTCAGGGAAGACGGCAAATTCAATTATTATTTCGGAAAAAGATGGCTTCCTGGTGAAAAAGTGATTCATATCAGCCAGAAGAATGAAAATGAAGTGCTTATAATGACTGATCAGGGAATAGGGAAATTGGTTTTTGACACCTTCACATTGGAAGAGAAGGCTGCATATTACGATCAGCAAGTACGGCAAAGGCATATCCGACATGGCTTTAATGCCAGTCTGGTTGGAATGGAAGAAGGAAATGTAAATTCAGGTAGACTTGGCGATTCCGACAACGATGGCCTTTGGACTTCCATGTACCTTGGCGGAGAGGCCTTTCGCTATGCGGTGACGGGCTCAGCTGCGGCTTTGCAAAATGTAAGGGAATCTCTGGATGCCATGGAGCGGCTCTATACCATAAATCCCGTAGCCGGATTTCCTTCCAGGTCTTATGAGAGAAGCGGATATATAGAGCGTCTTTCTGATCCGGAGCGCTGGCAGCATGCAACTGACCCTGAGTGGGACTGGAAAGCAACGACCAGTAGCGACGAGGCCATTGGGCATGTTTTTGTATTTGGTGTCATCGCTGAATTGGTGGAGGATGAGGCCATTCGGGCCAAGGCCGTCCGTCTTTTGGATGAACTTATGGAACACATCGTGGAAAATGACTGGTATTTGATCGATTATGACGGACAACCCACTACTTGGGGAAGGTGGAATCCGGAATACGTCAACGGATTTCCCACCATGGTAGGCGACCGGAAATTGAATTCCTCCAATATCGTGGCCATGCTGCAGACGGCTTATCATTTTACCGGGAAGGAATTGTACAAGCAAAAAGCCTTTGAATTAATGGAAAATCACGGTTATCTGGAAAACCTGATGCGTCCTATGGAAGGGATTGGTAAAGCTCAGGAAGGAAGTGACGAGTGGGCCGCCATGCTTTCGGAGTCCTGGAATCATTCTGATGACGAGATGTACTTTTTGGGCTATTGGGGGCTGTACCGGTATGCCTTTAATGAAGAACTGAAAGAAAAATACAAAATAGCTATAATGGATCATTGGGAGGCAGAGAGACCCGAAAAAGAGGGGCTTTGGAATATCTTTTCGGCAATGGTTTCACCAGAAAATTTTGATTTGGAGGAAGCCATTTGGTACTTGCAGGAATACCCGCTCGATCTGATCAACTGGACGGTAAAAAACAGCCACAGAAAAGACATTGAACTGATGGAAGAAAATTTCAGGCGGCAAAGCACCCGGGAGGTACTTCCTCCGGATGAATTGCAGATCCGAAGGCACAATGCCAATCGTTTTGGGCTGGATGGAGGAAGAAACGGTACCCAGGAAAATAGTGCAGGAGATATTTGGTTGCTGCCCTATTGGATGGGAAGGTACCTGGATGTAATCTCCTCACCGGTAAATGAATAAATCAATCGTATGATGAGCTTATTGAGCGAAATCAAAGCTGAAAAATTGGTTTTTGGTACCTGCATCACTTCTCATAATCCATTATGGCCAAATGCCCTGCAATGGGCTGGTCTTGATTTTGTCTTTATTGATACGTAACATATCCCCATTGCCCGAAATGAGCTTGCTTATATTTGTCAAACGTACAAGGGAAGGGGAATTACTCCTTTGGTGAAGGCGCGTCTTCTGCAGGATACTCCATTTGATAAAAACATCATTTAAAAAGTTAAAATTTATTCCCCATGACCAGAATCACAGAGCAGGACTCCTTGTACAGGCACCTGGAAAAAATGTCAATTGCCGAACTGACGGCCCATATCAACAATGAGGACAAAAAGGTAGCCCTGGCCATAGAAAAGGTGCTTCCGGAAATTAATTTATTGATCGGCAGCATCGTAAAGCAGTTGGAAGCAGGGGGTAGGTTGTTTTATCTCGGTGCGGGAAGTGGGGGCAGGCTTTCTGTTTTAGATGCCATTGAACTGCCCACTACCTATGGTATTCCGAAGGGAATAGTGAACGTCATCCTTGCCGGAGGTGTGGAGCACCTGATAGAAGCCAGGGAAGAAGAAGAAGATAACAGGGAGGCAGGATGGCTGGCTCTGCAAAGCCATGACATATCCGCCAAAGACTTTGTATTGGGGATTTCGGCAAGTGGAACTACCCCTTTTGTATTGGCCTCACTTAAGGCCTGCAGACAAAATGGTATACCCACCGGTTGTATTGTTAGTAATCCGGAATCTGCCATTGCTTCTCAGGCGGACTTCCCTGTGGAGGTAATCACTGGTCCAGAGTTTGTGACGGGAAGTACACGTATGAAATCCGGGACTGCCCAGAAAATGATTTTTGATATGATTTCCACCACGGCCATGATCAGATTGGGAAGGGTGGAGGATAACAAAATGGTCAATGTACTGCTGATCAACGACAAAATCATCGATCGCAGCGTGAAAATGTTAATGGAAAGATCCGGAATAACCGATTATGAAAAAGCAAAAGCCCTGCTTACAGAGAAGGGCTCTGTGAAAAAGGCTTTAAATCATTTGGGAAAATAAAAAAAGGGTTCCGGAAAAGCTCCGGAACCCTTTTTTGTTTTGATATCCTGCCGATCAGGCGATCACTTTTTCGGCCAGGACAATTATTTTATTATCGTTTACTTCCACCACTCCCCCTTCCACTACCAGGGATTTTCGCCCATTGGAAGTGGTATAGGATACAGCTCCTTTATCCAAAGCAGATATGATGGATGCATGGTTTTTCAATACCTGAAAGGAACCGTTTGCTCCGGGGAAGGTAGCTTCTGAGACTTCTCCTTCAAATACTTTTTTATCCGGCGTAATAATTTCTAAGTGCATGATTTTTATTTATGGTGAGCAAGTGAAAGCCCTTCAAAACAACCCTTTGCTTATTTCACTTCTGCCAGCATTTTTTCTCCCTTGGCGATGGCATCTTCAATGCTTCCTACCAGGTTAAAAGCAGCTTCAGGCAAATGATCCAGTTCACCATCCATGATCATGTTAAAGCCTTTGATGGTATCTTTGATGTCCACCAAAACCCCTTTCAGACCGGTAAATTGTTCTGCCACGTGAAAGGGCTGTGACAAGAATCGCTGTACCCTTCTGGCACGGTGTACCACCATTTTATCTTCCTCAGAAAGCTCTTCCATACCCAGAATGGCGATAATGTCCTGCAATTCCTTGTAGCGCTGCAACAGCTCTTTGATTTTGGTCGCACAATTGTAATGCTCTTCACCAACAACACCTGGCTCCAGAATTCTGGAAGTAGACTCAAGAGGGTCTACCGCAGGGTAAATACCCAATTCGGCGATTTTTCGTGAAAGTACCGTTTGTGCATCAAGGTGGGCAAAAGTAGTAGCCGGAGCAGGATCTGTCAAGTCATCCGCAGGTACGTATACGGCCTGTACAGAAGTAATGGATCCGTTTTTTGTTGACGTTATTCTTTCCTGCATGGCACCCATTTCGGTAGCCAGAGTTGGTTGGTAACCTACAGCTGAAGGCATCCTTCCCAATAGTGCAGAAACTTCCGATCCTGCCTGGGTAAAACGGAAAATATTGTCAATAAAGAAAAGGATGTCTTTTCCGGCACCTTCTCCTTCTCCATCCCGGTAGTATTCTGCCAGGGTCAACCCTGTCAGGGCAACCCTTGCACGTGCTCCAGGAGGCTCATTCATCTGTCCGAAAACAAAGGTAGCTTTGGAGTCCTGCAGTTGATCCAGTTTTACTTTGGACAAGTCCCAGCCTCCTTCTTCTTCGAGTGATTTGACGAAATCATCTCCGTAGGTTACAATTCCGGATTCAATCATTTCCCGCAACAGGTCGTTTCCTTCACGGGTACGTTCGCCTACTCCGGCAAAAACTGAAAGGCCTGAGTATGCTTTGGCGATATTGTTGATCAATTCCTGGATCAGTACGGTTTTACCTACACCAGCACCTCCGAAAAGGCCGATTTTTCCACCTTTTGCATAAGGTTCGATCAAGTCGATTACCTTTATTCCTGTATAAAGAACCTCAGCTGAGGTAGTTAGATCTTCAAATTTAGGAGGTAACCGGTGTATTGGGAGGCGGGTTTTTGTTTCAGGCTGTGGCAATCCATCTATGGCTTCACCTATTACATTAAATAACCTTCCTTTGATACTTTCTCCAGTGGGTACCGAAATCGGAGCTCCCAGATCCAAAACAGCCATTCCCCGTACCATTCCTTCCGAGGAATCCATGGCTATAGTTCTTACCCGGTCTTCACCAAGGTGTTGCTGAACTTCCAGGATTACTTTCTGGCCATTTTCTTTTGTGATTTCAAGTGCATCAAGGATATTTGGTAGTTTACTTCCCTCAAAGGAAACATCCACAACAGGACCAATTACCTGAGTTATCTTACCAGTATTCGCCATTGTTATATTTTAAGATGAATAGGAACAATACTTTTAATTCGAGTGCAAAATTAGTTAATATTGCTGAATACCAAAGGATGTTTTAAAAATTAATACACTTTGTCCGATTTTTTTATATTACTAGCTTTTTAATGATAAAAAAGGATACACTTCCGGCATTTCAATAGATTCGAACTAAAAAATCCTCCTGGCCCGCACCCACCTTTTCGACCAGTATTTCGACTGAATATGGTCTTCTGTTACCCCTAAAGAGGTGGAGGCATGAATAAAATAGGTTCTGCCCGGCCTTTTCTCGGTAATGATGCCGGCATGGGTTACCCTCCTTCGCCTTCTTCCCGTTGCGAAGAATACCACATCTCCTTTTTTAAGCTTTCTTTTGGAAACCCTTTTTCCTATCCGGCTTTGATCTGCTGAAACCCTGGGAAGGGTAACTCCCACACTTCTAAACGATAAGTAGACCAGTGCCGAACAATCCATGCCTGTTCTGCTGCTTCCCCCGTAGCGGTACGGAGTGCCCTGAAATGATTTTGCGGTATCTATTACCTGCTGTACGTTTTGCTGCCGGATTTTACGGGCAGAGGAACAGGAGCCAAGCAGCAACATTGATAGCCCAAATATCATGATCAGGAACCTGACTTTCATTACACTGTTAATATCCATGTGGGAATTGAGATTTGATTACCCGTAAAAAGCATAAAACTAACATTCAAAACGCAATCTTGCAAAAGCTGCAGGGTAAGGTTAAATTACTTTGAATTCGGGATGCAATTTTTACAATAATTATTTACTTTTATTTCCGCTTAGTCGTTTACCTAAAGAAAATAGCCCCATCAAACTGGATGTTCGATTCACCGGGAAGCCCAATAGATTTGATATGAGCAAAGAGGATTTTAGAAAGCTTACACTTCATAAGAAAATTCAAAAGTTATATACGGAAGGTACATTTGTAGTTGCCATTCGTTATTATGCCTATAAAGTAAACCTTTATCTCTTAGGAAAAGAGTATGTTGAGGTTTTTTACAATCACAAATACGACAGGATTGACAAAATTGAATTTTTAAACCAAAGGCATTCCAGAATGAAATTCTACCTTGATCAAATCAGCCTGGCAGAAATCTGATTGCCTTTTTAGGGGTTTCCTGACTGCAGGGCTTTATGGATTTGAAGCACCTGAGGGATTACCAATTTGCTGTTGTCATTGTATAAAATAAAATCAGAAAGTTCGTTTTTTTTAGGGTCATCCCATTGTTTTTCCATGATCTGTAAGATTTGAGTTTCGGATCTGTGGGGGTCCCTTTGTTTGATCCGCTCCATCCTCAATTGCTTTGGCGCAGTGACATGGATGGTGAATTCCAATTCTTTAAATGACCCTGTCTCAAACAAAAGGGCGGCTTCCTTTAATACGTATCTTGATTTTTGTTTGCCTGCCCATTCCCTGAAATCTGCTTTTACTACTGGATGAACAAGGGAATTTATTTTTTTGGTGAGGATGGGGTCTGCAAAAACCTTGTCCGCCAGGAACTTTCTATTCAGGCTTCCGTCCTGAAAATAGGATTGCTCTCCAAATACTGAACTAATTGCTGATTTAAGCCCTTTTTGATGGGCCATAAGCCACCTTGCCTTTTCGTCGGCATTGTATACCGGTATGTCCAGGAGGGTAAAAATTTTGGTCACCAAGGTTTTTCCCGCTCCAATGCCCCCACTGATTCCTACCAAAACTGGTTTGGGGTTATTCATAGGTCAACTTGAAACTTTCAGGTTCAAAGGAAACGTCCCGGATGTAGTCCGGTGCGGTATTCAAGGATACTGAAATGGTGCTGTCTTCCCGGTTTCTGTTGTTATAATTTAGCGTTGCAGCAAGTTCCAGGTTTTGAAAATCCTCCAGACGGCTTTCTTTGACATAAAGATTCACCCTCACCTCAGTGATGTCACTGTTGATATCAACATTATTTGGAAAATAAAGTTTATTGATTTCCAATTGCAGGGTATTTTCCAGGAATTCTTCCACCATAAAGGATATCTGAGCTGTTTCTTCATCGAGGGAAAGGTACCTGTCCAACTCCCTATCCAATTCCAGAGGAAGGAGCCTGGAAAAATCATCTTCAATATTCCGCTCACCCAAAGGGACCCTGAGTTTGCCCTCCAATTGTTCAATTATGGAAATGGGTCCTGTTACCATAACTGTTTTAGGTTCTATCTCAATGGCTGAGGCAAAGGCATGGTTTTCAGCCAGTGTGTTTTCAGTCGTGTCAGCTACCAACTGAATTCGTTTAGATACAATTTTATCAATTTGATAAAACAAGGTATCCTGGACAATATCTACCAGGTTTGTGCTGGCAATATGTTCTGAGAGTTGGCTTTCAATATCGGATGTAAGCAGGTAGGGTTGTCTGGATGGTTCCTCAAGCCAGATTTCAAATTCGGTTACACCCATTTTAAAATGTCTCTTTAGCAGGTCCCATCCATTGCCGTTTATAGAAATCCTGATTTCCCTGGGAACCCCGGAAACAGCCATGTATTCTTCCTTATCATAGTCAATGACTACGGGTTGGGTTACTGTTGTCGTGTAGTTGTCTTTGTTTAATGCATTCAAAAGCCAAAAAGTGGAAGCCGTGAAAACACATAGGACTACCACTTTCAGGTTTGATGTTTTTTCAGGTTTCAGCTTCCTGAAATATTTACCTAATGTACTCAATTGTACAGGGAATTATTTACCATTATTTAGCTTTTTAGAGTAATCCAGCGATAGGGCAGATTTTTCTACTTTCAATTTAATGCCTTTATCCAATTCTATCTGCACGATGTCACCTTCCACAGAAAAAACTTTTCCATGGATTCCTCCTACCGTTACAACATGATCTCCTTTTTTAATTTCAGAGATAAACCTGGTGGTTTCTTTTTGTTTTTTTTGTTGGGGCCTGATCATGAAAAAGTACATGATCAGAATGATACTGCCGAACAGAAATACCTGACCCATGATGCCAGATCCGGCACCATCTAATTGAAGCAATATTTGGTTGTACATTTTTATCTTTTAACGGGGCCTGCAGCAGGTTGTGATGCTGAAGCCGAATTTCTATTTACTGTTCCTTTAAGTCTTAAACGAGTTACGTTTGGTGAGGTATTGGCCTGAATTGTTACTGTTGGACTTTGAACACCTGATTTCCCTGTTGAGTTGAAAGCTACTTTAACAAAACCTTCTTCTCCTGGCTTGATAGGGGTTTTCGTCCATTCAGGCGTGGTACAGCCACAGGAAGCCTGAATATTGGAAATTACCAGGGGAGCCTGACCTGAGTTTTCAAAGGTAAAAAGATGCTCAATTACCTTGCCTTCCTGGATTGTTCCGAAATCAAATACCTCTTCCTCAAAGCTAAAGGCTGCAATGGAGGAGGGGTCAGCAGGTGTTACATTTTGTGTATTGCTGGGTGTTACGACCTGATTTTGCTCCAGCTGAGATATTTTTTGCTCTAAAGCCTCAATCCGGTCATCCTTTTCGCTCTGGCTACAAGCTGCAGTAAACAATAGGGAAGCCCCCAAAAGCCAAACTGGAATTTTTGAATAATTCATAAATGAATACTTTAATTGTTATTGTTTTCTTTATTGATTTGATCAATTAGCTTATTCACATCATTGAGCAGGTTTTCTGCTTTTGATTTGGCCTCAGTGATCACTTTGTCCCCTTCGGATTTGGCCAGGTTATCGGGCAGACTTTTCCCTTCTACCAGATCATCGATAAGATCTTCCAATTCATTTCTGTACTTACCCAGTCGGTAAGATAATTTATCTCTGGTGTTGTTACCTGAATCAGGTGCATAAAGCACCCCCAGAACAGCCCCGATACCTGCTCCCAAGGCAAAAACGAATATTGAATTTGTTTTTTTGCTCATTTTCTGTGTCATTTATTATCAATAAGTCCTCTACCACTTTTACGGATTTTTCCGCTATCGGTTAATTCTTTCGACAAAGTATCTAATATTCCATTCACAAACTGCTTGCTTTTGGGCGTACTGTATGTTTTGGATATATCTATGTACTCGTTTATAGTTACCTTGGTCGGAATACTTGGAAAATTTACCATTTCCGTCAGTGCCATAATAAGTATCACCCTGTCCGTTAAGGCTATCCTTTCCACATCCCAATTTTTCGCTTTTTCAGCGATCAAGGTGCTGAAATCCTGGCCTGATGTAATGGTCAAGTTAAATATATTTTGGAAGAATTCCTTGTCCTCTTCCCAGTTAAGTGCCAACTCCGGAAGTATTTCATCCGAACTTTCTTCATTGCCTGTAAGATTCTTAAGCACTTTCGATGCCAAACTTCTGACAATTGGTTTGTTTTCGGACCAATTCAAATCCCTGTCCTGAAAAAAACTGAGCGGTGCTTCACTTTTGAACAAGACTTTTTTCAAAATGGATTGAAGCACCTCCTTGTCTTGCTCAAAAGTAGGGTTTTCTGTATGCATGTATTTTTGGTAATCCTCCTGAGGCTTTACCAATTCCCTGTACCATTCTTTGATTTCCTGTTCCAAATCTTCTAAATCAACCTGAAACCTAAGGCATTCTCGCTTAAAGGAGTGGTTCGCTGCAATGATTTCAAGGACTTTATTGTTTCCCAGGTTATAAACCGAAGGAGGTTGGATGATAGGCTGATCTTCCAAAATCCTTTTTTTCGCTTTTTCCTTCCTGACATGGGTTCCGAAACCCAACAACATGCTGATGGCAAACAAGTATAGCCCCGGAATATTCTCCACAGCAGTCAACATATTGTTCTTCAAAAATTCCCTGTCTTTTTGATTGTATTTGTGGTAAAGATCTATGGCTTTGATTGCAGTATGTCTTATTTTTTCGCTGTTCTCATTTGCAGCAATTAATTCGTCCTTATCAAGGTTTTTTATAAAAAGGGTGACACATCTCTCGGCCTCTTTTTTTAATTGACCTCGGTCCTGAATTTCCATGGTGTTGAGGTCAGGCAGAAAAGATTCTTTAATAAAATCTTGTGCCAGATTAGCGTTGGAATACTTACACTGCTGATAAGCATAAAGTGTCTGAAATGCTTTTACTCTTAAGATTCTCCTGTTTAACATTAACTAAAATTAAAGAACGTGATGAATTCAACGTTATCAGTTGCATTCAACGTAAATTTGCTTATCATACTGAAAATTCCTGCAAATTAATAAATGTACCTGCAAAGGGCAAATAAATAATTGTTCAGGCCTTTAAAATTTTTTTTAACGATTACCGCACAGTATTCACATGGCCAAAGAGCTGTTTCTTTCTGAAGCCATATGATATGCGGGCTTACCTTTTTTTGTATCCGATTTCCGGACGCGACATCTCAGTTCGGCCGTCGCTGGGGATTTTTCAAGTCCATTATTAGCTACTATTAGCCCTTAGATTTCAGTCATTCCCATTTTTTCTCCTGTTTTGATACCTGCCATTGAACTTTGGCATTTAGAAAACGTTATATTTGAGTCCAGGTAATTTTAAAACCCTGCAAAATTAATTACATTTCATTCATTCAAACACCGCAAAGTAACATATCTTGTAAAAGATATTGTTAATTCTAAAGATTTTTATTTTGTGAAGCCCCTCTGGAGATTAAATAAATATCTGTATAAATATAAGCTATATCTTTTTTTAGGAATAGTTTTCACTTTTATTTCCAATATTTTTGTCATTATTCCGGCCCAACTGGTTCGAATTGCCATTGATTATGTGGTGGAAAGTTTTAGCTATTATCAGGTATTTGAGGAAGGTGGTTTGGTAAAAGAGCTCTCAAGGAGTTTTTTTCTGAAATACATTTTGATATTTGGCTTGCTGATCCTGGGAATGGCCTTATTGCGTGGTCTTTTTCTCTTCCTGATTCGGCAGACCATCATTGCCATGTCCAGGTTAATAGAATACGACATCAAAAATGAAATTTTCAGGCATTACCAAAGCTTGCCCTTAAGTTTTTTCAGGCAAAACAGCACTGGTGACCTTATGGCCAGGATTACCGAAGATGTTTCCAAGGTGAGGATGTACCTCGGTCCGGCCCTGATGTACGGCATCAACCTGGTTATTTTATTTCCGATGGTCATAGGTTATATGCTTACCGTGAATGTCCCGCTGACCCTTTATTCCCTATTGCCGCTTCCCGTTTTGTCCTTGAGTATTTACGTGGTAAACAACATGATCAATGAAAGGTCGGAAAAAATACAAAGGAGCCTTTCAGGCTTAAGTACTTTTGTACAAGAAGCCTTTTCGGGTATCCGGGTGATCAAATCTTTCGTTAGAGAGGAGGACAGTGCCAGGAAATTTGAAAATGCCAGCGAAGATTACAAAGAAAAATCCATTTCCCTTACCAGGGTTCAATCCCTTTTTTTTCCATTGATACTGGCATTGATTGGCCTGAGTACCATCATAACAGTTTATGTTGGCGGAATTCAGGTAATTGAAGGTGCCATAGGTTATGGTGTCATTGCGGAATTTATTTTATATGTGAATATGCTCACCTGGCCGGTGACCTCTCTGGGTTGGGTAACCAGCATCGTGCAAAGAGCAGCCGCTTCTCAGGCCAGAATCAATGAGTTTATGGATCAGAAGAACGAAATACTCAGTTCAGAAAATTTATGTCTGGACATTAAAGGTGATATTGAAGTAGAAAACCTATCTTTTGTCTATCCTGATTCAGGCATCAAAGCCCTGGATAAAGTAAGCTTCAAAATTTCTGCTGGCCAGTCTCTTGCAATTATCGGTACCACAGGTTCGGGAAAATCTACAGTGGCGAACCTGCTCATGCGCATGTATGATGCTACGGAAGGCAAACTGTTGATTGATGGTCATGACATACGCGCGTTTGATATTGCAAACCTAAGAGAGCAAATTGGCTATGTGCCGCAGGACGTTTTCCTTTTTAGTGATACAATTACCAATAATATTGGGTTTGGCCTGGGAAGGGAACTGGATAGGGAAAGCATTGAGCAGGCAGCAAAAGATGCGGATGTTTACCAAAACATCATCGAGTTTCCAAATGGCTTTGATACCCGCCTTGGAGAAAGGGGTATTACCTTATCAGGAGGGCAAAAACAAAGGGTTTCCATTGCCAGAGCTGTGGCCAAATCCCCAAGAATATTGCTTTTGGATGACTGCCTTTCCGCTGTAGACACCAAAACCGAAAATGCCATATTGAATGCATTGGAAAAAATCATGAAAGGCAGGACTTCCATTATCATTTCTCACCGGGTATCTTCTGCAAAGCTGGCAGACCAGATCATTGTTTTGGACGATGGAAGGGTAGTGGAAAAAGGAAATCATGAGGAATTGATGCAAGCCAAAGGGACCTACGCGGAACTTTATGAGAAACAAACCCAGCAGGCAGGAGAGGTGGAGTGAATTCTATTGTAGCTTCATCAGTGCTTGCAGCAGGAGATTCAGGTCTTCCTTCTTATGCCAGGCCGAAACCACAATCCTGTTGACCGGCCTGTCCTCAGGACCTGGATAAGGGAAGGAAGACAAAATAAAACCCATACGGTGCAGTTGGTCTACCCATGCGGTATTCTCAAAAGTAATGACCGGATAGTCAGGTAAAAATTGAAAGCTTTCCTGGCCCGACAGTTTTCCGTACATATAATCCATATTGGCCAAAAGCTTTTTTCTTTGCTTCAAATACATGGGTATGCCTTGTAAAAAAGCATCCAGAAAGGCCGGTGCCGGGGGGGAGGAAGACCTGAAAACCGGACTATTTTTTGCATTTTCCATTAACAAACCATCCCCCAGAATAATCCCTGCCGGTAAAGAAAGTGCTTTTCCCAGAGATCCGCAAACCGTTAGATTTACGGGCAGGTCCTTCCAGCTGGCATAAGTGCCGAACAGATTCTCACCCAAAATCCCAAAGGCATGGCTATCATCCACTAGTAAAAAGTATCTGTTGGCAGGCGATAGGTTTTTGGTCCACCGGAAGTCGTGAACTTCCGGCTTCAGGGGGTTTACCGCATTGGACAGCATCAATATATTTTGCCCCATCAATTCCCTGGACTTCTGTATACAATGCCTGGTCCAGGCTGAAAAGGTATCGCTATAGGGCTTGAACCGGGACGGTAATATGGCAGGATGCGTGTCCGGTGCCACCCAGGTCAGGTCTGTTTGCTTTTTTAAGGTTTCAAGGGCCAGTTGTCCTGCCATATAGCCGCTGCTGAGCAATAAGGCTTCCGGTGCACCGGCATTTTTAGCGAATTCGGTTTCAAATTGCTCGTATATGGGAAGCTGAACATTACTGGTTCTGCTGGATCCGTGGTTGGGACCATGCTTTTTGATGCCTTCTATGAGCAGGTTTTTGAATTCCGGCAAGGCCCCAATTCCCAAATATGCCGTTCCGCTGAAATGCAGGTAGGTTTTTTCGTTATATACGATTTCTCTACCCAATTGCCGGGTCAAGTATTTGTGGCTCATAAGTAAGGCAATTAAATCAGTAAGGCACCTGTTCCAGGCCTGTCCGGAAAGGTCACCCGTTCCGGAGAAATGGTCACTCCCTTTGCAATATCGCTGGCCAACAGCATGGCTCCGTCCATGTCCACGTAATCAAGCATGCCCGCAATATGGGCAATGGCAGAAATCCCCACCGATGACTCTGTCATGCAGCCCACCATGGTCTTCATGCCCAGGGTTTTGGCCTCCTGAAGCATCCTCAACCCGGGGCTGATGCCTCCTGCTTTTACCAATTTTACATTGATCCCATGAAAATGGCCATAACATTTCTTTACGTCGGCTTCTATGATACAACTTTCATCTGCAATCACAGGAAGGGCACTATTGGCATACACTTTTTTCATTCCCTGAAAATCATCTTTTGGTAATGGCTGTTCCATAAACGCTACATTAAGTGCTGCAAGTTCTTTGGAAAAGGCAATGGCCTGATCTGCCGTCCAGGCGCAATTGGCATCAATTCTGAAAACGGCATCGGTATGTTTTCTCAGTGCCTTGACAATGTCAAGGTCATGGTCCGTTCCCAGTTTTATTTTATAGATCGGCCAATCAAGCTCCTTCATTTTTTCGATCATTTTTGGGATGGGAGCTATGCCTATGGTGAAGTTGGTGAGCGGGATATTGTTAGGATTTAAATGAAGCAATTCGTATAATTTTTTGCCCTGTTTTTTCGCATACAGATCCCAGGCTGCCATGTCAAGGGCACATTGGGCAAAGGGATTTCCTTTAAAATACGACCTGGTTTTGTCCCATAGGGCTTCCGGATGGATGGGCTCCAATTCAGCCAGCATCCCTGCAACATCTCCCAGACAAGCCTGCATATTTTCCAGGCTGATACCATAAAAGGGATTGGTTGTGGACTCCCCAAGTCCATAAAGGCCATCTTTGTCTATCAATTTTACGATCAGGGTATCCTGAACATCCCGGCTTTGGTGGGCTATAGTAAAGGTATGCTTAAGAGGTAACTTATAAGGTAGTAATTCAAGTTTCATAAAAATAATGTGGTGTTTTCTATGCCCCAAAGATAGGCAAAGCCAATAAGCTTTTATTTTCTTTATTAAAAATCTAATCTAAATTACGCATATTTACAGGAAAACCAACCTACAAGCAGGAAATGACCACTTACTACCTATTCCGATTGATGCTTTTGATTTGTTTGATTCTTTTCCAGGCTTGCCGGGAGCCTCAAAATACAGCCTTGATGGAAACCGCCGATTTGGCAGAGGCTTATGCCGGGTTTCAGGAAAATAGCATTACCGAACGAAGGTTTGGATACAATAAAATAGCCCCATTAATCAACAACCGTAGCTCTGCCTTTGAAAATCAGGTGCTGGGATATTCCGTAGAGGGGAGGCCCATTCATTCCCTGACATTTGGGGAAGGGGAAATAAAGGTATTGCTTTGGTCCCAGATGCATGGCAATGAAAGCACAGCCACAATGGCATTATTCGATCTTTTTAATTTTTTGGAGGGATCATCAACTGACAAATTCGCCGATTTGCGTTCCACCATACGGGAGAATTTACTGCTGCGGTTCATCCCCATGGTCAACCCTGACGGCGCGGAAAGATTTCAGAGAAGGAATGTGCAGGACATTGATCTCAATAGGGATGCAATCAGACAAAGCAGTCCGGAAGGCATCATTCTGAAAGAGGCAAGAGATGAGTTTGAGCCTGAATTTGGGTTTAACCTGCATGACCAAAATGTGTACTACAATGCCCAGGGAACTGCTCTGCCTGCCACAATTTCCGTATTGGCCCCGGCCTATAATGAAGCCAGGGAAATCAATCCTGTCAGAAGCAGGGCCATGAAGCTGATTGCAGGAATGAACAGGGTGCTTCAGGAAGAGGTCCCCGGGCACGTAGGCAAATACAACGACACTTTTGAACCCCGGGCATTTGGAGATAATTTTCAAAAGTGGGGAACCAGCACCATTTTGATAGAGTCGGGAGGGTATCCGGATGATCCGGAGAAGCAATATATCAGGAAGCTCAATTTCATGATTATTCTCAATGCCTTGTATGAAATTGCAAGCGGTGGATATGAAAACTTTAATGAGGATGATTATTTCGCTATCCCTGATAATGATTCCAAATTGATGGATCTACTGATTAAAAATGTAGGCACGGAAACCAATGACTACAGCTACCGGACTGATATTGGTATCCGGAGATCTGACCTGTACCAGGAAGGCATCCGTTATACCAGGGGCAATGTTTCGGATTGGGGTGATCTTTCGGTTTATTATGGCTATCAGGAACTGGATGCTGAAGGGATGGTACTGAGCCCCGGTAAAGTTTGGGATGAAGAAGTTGCTTTGGAGGATTTGACAGATAGCCTGGCCTGGGGTATGCTCAAAAATGGGTATATGGCCGTAAAAACCACAGAAGCCGACAAAGGAAAAATTCATGAATGGCCACTCCTTTTATATTCAGGTGACATGAAGCCAGCCATGAAGGCGGGATTAGACAACAACCCTGATTTTTACCTGGAAAAAGACGGGAAACTGCGGTATGCGGTGGTTAATGGGTTTTTGATTGATCTGGAAAAGCAAGCATCGGCTCCGTTTTTGCAAAAGGTACAGTAAAACCAAACCACCTTAAAAACAGAAAAACCATCCTGGTGTTACACTGCTATTTTCCGGTATGAATGCCTAATAATTGTATTTGTACAGAAAAATGGTTAAAATCGAATTTGTTTTTATTTAAACCTTAGATAACCCTATGCAAAATAAATCGACAACTGAGGAAATCAGAAAAAGATTCGATCGGGATGTGGAACGTTTTTCTAACCTGGATACCGGGCAGGAGGCCACCATGGATGCCCCCCTTTCCATGGAGCTGATTGCCAATGCGGTGGTGGTTTCCAGTCCACAAGCTAAGACTTTATTGGATATTGGCTCCGGAGCAGGAAATCTTTCCTTAAAAATATTACAATACCTCCCACAAATAGATTGTGATTTACTTGATCTGAGCAAACCCATGTTGGTAAAGGCCCAGGATCGGGTTTCCTGGGCGACTACCGGTAAGGTAAATACGATCCAGGCAGATATCAGGGATGCTGAATTGACTGCCAATAAATATGATGTTATTGTGGCTGCCGCCGTATTGCATCACCTTAGGGATGAGCAGGACTGGGAAGATGTTTTCAGAAAAATTTTCGAGCTTTTGGCACCGGGTGGATCATTTTGGGTTTCTGATTTGGTGGCGCATGATGATC
This sequence comes from Cyclobacterium plantarum, assembly GCF_011290685.1. Lineage (GTDB taxonomy): Bacteria > Bacteroidota > Bacteroidia > Cytophagales > Cyclobacteriaceae > Cyclobacterium > Cyclobacterium plantarum. The sequence goes on along the minus strand of NZ_JAANYN010000010.1, from coordinate 69,617 downwards.
CAAAAGTCCAGGAAATGATGTGGAACAGGTATGCCCGCTACCTGGAGAGCATTGGAGGCCTCAAATACAGGAAGAAAGTATTCGATTATATTGAAAAGGAAGACAGCCCCCGTTCAATGACCTTCCAGCTCAGGCTGATGGAGAAGGTAGGTTTTACCCAATTGGATGTCCTGCATAAGAATTGTTGTTTTGCTGCTTTCGGGGGTAAAAAGCCATTGGAAGACCTTTCGGAATAAGGACTTATAAAAACAGGTGGCGGTACATTTCTTCCAATTTTCCAACCGGTAAAATTTCAATAGCAAATTTTCGCGGGTCCAGTCCTTTGATGGCATACTTGGACAAAATGATCCTTTTGAATCCCATTTTCGCGGCTTCGGCTATGCGGCTTTCAATGCGGTTTACAGCCCTGATTTCTCCTCCAAGGCCGATTTCCCCCGCAAAACAAGTACCCGGATCGATGGGACTGTCTTCATGGGATGAAATGATAGAGGCGCAGACAGAAAGGTCTAGTCCCGGGTCATCTACCCTAAGCCCACCGGCTACGTTGAGGAAAACATCCTGTTGCCCCAAGCGCATTCCCCCTCGTTTTTCCAGGACTGCGAGCAGCATGTTGAGTCTTTTGGCATCATGTCCGGTGCTGCTTCTCTGAGGTGTTCCATAAGTAGCAGGGCTGACGAGAGACTGGATTTCTATCAAAAGAGGGCGGTTACCTTCCAGCATGGCCCCTATGGCCACCCCGTTGAGCTGTTCTTCCCGCTGGGTCAGTAGAATTTCAGATGGATTGTTTACCGCCTTCAGGCCATCGGCATGCATTTCGTAGATTCCAAGTTCATTGGTGGAGCCAAAGCGATTTTTGGAGGTTCGCAGAATACGGTAACTCAGGTGCCGGTCACCTTCAAATTGCAATACCGTATCCACCATGTGCTCGAGGATCTTCGGCCCTGCTATGGAGCCATCCTTGGTGATATGACCGATAAGAAAAACCGGAGTACCTGTTTGCTTGGCAAATTTCATCAATTCAGCCGTGCATTCCCGGACCTGGCTGACCGAGCCGGCAGCTGAAGCCACATACTGGCTGTGCAGGGTTTGGATGGAGTCTATGACAAGTAATTCTGGCTTTAACAATTCTATCTGTTGGAAAATCTGTTGGGTATTGGTTTCTGAAAGTACATAGCATTGGTCAGATTGGTATTTCATGCGCTCACTGCGCATTTTAATCTGATTTTCACTTTCTTCTCCGGAAACGTAAAGGATTTTTGTCTGGGCAAGCATCAGGGCGATCTGAAGCATTAAAGTGGATTTCCCTATTCCCGGTTCTCCGCCAATTAATACAAGGGATCCGGGCACGATACCCCCTCCCAAAACCCTATCCAGTTCCTCATCCCCTGTCACCAGCCTGGATTGTTCCTCATAGTTGATTTCTTTCAACTTTTTTGGTTTATTGGCTTTTTTGGGGTCTGAGTTGCCAGACTTCCAGGCACCCCTTTGGCCATCTTCTTTCTGGACCACTTCCTCCATATAGGTGTTCCACTCCCCACAGGAAGGACATTTTCCTACCCATTTGGCACTTTCCACCCCACAGTTTTGACAGAAATAAGCAGTTTTAATTTTGGCCATGATAAATATTTGGATGCTTTTTTAAGGAATGTAACTATTAATCGGGCGTTGGTTTTGTCAGGATCAGAAATCTCAATGGGCTTCCAGCCAATCTTTGCCCATGCCTATCTCCACCTCCAGCGGTACCGCTATTTTGATGGCATCGCCCATGAGTTTCGGGATTTCCTGTTTTAACAATTCCGTTTCTTCCTTGTAGGCATCAAATACCAGTTCATCGTGTACCTGCAATATCATTTTGGATTTGAGCTTGTTTTGGAGCATCCATTCGTGAACATGGATCATGGCCACTTTGATCATATCGGCTGCTGAACCCTGAATAGGCGCATTGATGGCATTTCGTTCTGCGAATCCCCTCATGGTGGCATTCCGGCTGTTGATGTCCCGCAAGTAGCGTCTTCTTCCCAAAATGGTTTCCACATATTCATTCTTCCGGGCTTTTTCTATGCTTTCATCCATATAGGCTTTAACAGAGGGGAATTCTTTGAAATAGGCTTCGATGATGTCTTTGGCTTCCCCCCTGGGGATTTTCAACCTTTGGGATAGCCCGAAAGCAGAAATACCATAGATGATCCCGAAATTGGCCGTCTTGGCTTTTCGGCGCATATCCCCTGTCACTTCCGCCAAAGGAACCTGGAAAATTTTTGCGGCCGTGGTGGCATGAATGTCCCTGCCGTTTTTAAAGGCCTCTATCATGGAAGTGTCCTGAGAGAATGCGGCCATGATTCGCAGTTCTATCTGGCTATAATCTGCTGCAAGAATTAAATGGTTTTCATCCCTGGGGACAAAAGCCTTTCTTATTTCCCTTCCCCTTTCGGTTCGGATTGGAATGTTCTGCAGGTTGGGATTGATGGAGGAGAGCCTGCCTGTGGCAGCTACAAATTGATTGTAGGTGGTATGGATCCGGCCGGTTTTTGGATTGATCAGGCTGGGAAGGGCATCCACATAGGTAGATTTGAGCTTGACCATTTGCCTGAAATCCAGGATGGCCTGGGCTATCTCGTGTTCTACGGCAAGCTTGCTCAGTACTTCTTCTCCGGTAGCATATTGCCCCGTTTTTGTTTTCTTTGCCTTGGGATCCAGTTGGAGTTTGTTAAAGAGGATCTCGCCCAGCTGCTTGGGGGAGCTGAGGTTAAACTGTTCTCCCGCCAGTTCGTAAACCTTTTTTTCTATTTCCCGGCTTTCTGTTTCCAGTTCTTTGGACATCTCTGCCAAACTATCCGTATCGATCCTGACACCTTCAAATTCCATGGCTGCCAGTACTTCAATCAATGGACTTTCCACTTCATGAAGTAAATGATCGAGTTTGTTTTCCTTAATGATGGGATCCAGGGATTTTTTCAACAAGAGGGTAATATCCGCATCTTCTGCGGCATAATCTACCACTTCATCTGGATCCACATCCTTCATGTTGCCCTGGTTTTTACCTTTTTTACCAATAAGGGTCTCTATGGATACAGGCTTATAATTGAGGTACTGCTCTGCCATCCAATCCATGGAGTGTTTGCCTTCCGGTTCGATCAGGTAATGGGCCAGCATGGTATCATAAAGCTTTCCTTTCACTTCCATGCCGTAATTCATCAAGACCAGGATATCGTATTTGATGTTTTGACCTATTTTCAGGATTTCAACGGATTCAAAAACCGGCTTTAACAGGGATAGGATTTCTTTTGCAGCCTTCATTTCTCCCGGAAAAGGGATGTAGTAGGCTTCACCGGGGAGGTAGGCAAAGGAAATCCCCACCAATTCTGCTTCATTGGGATTAATGGAGGTAGTTTCCGTATCGAAACAAATCTCTTTTTGCATCAGTAAGTAGCGCACCAAATCTTTAATGGCCTGCTCTCCGGACACCTTATGGTAATCATGGTCCCGGGTAAAAAGGCTGCCCAGACTGTTTGTGGCTGGAATAGGGGGTTCCGGTGTTGCAATTTCATTGCTTTCTGCAGTGTCCTGCCCGGTAAATAAACCCAATTGCTCATCCACTTTCAATGCCGGCTTTTTGAGGGCTTCTCCAAAAACTCTCTTGGTCAATGTCCTGAATTCCAGCTCAGCAAAAAGTGCTTTCAGTTTTTCTTCATTGGGAGGATCCCGTGTCAGGGATTTCTCATCGAATTCAATGGGGACATCCTGCATGATCGTGGCCAGCTCCTTGGATAAAATGCCTTGTTGGGCATAATTTTCCACATTTTCCTTTTGCTTGCCCTTCAGCTGATCGGTGTTTTTTACCAGTTCCTCAACGGACCCATATTCTTTCAAAAGTTTAACGGCGGTTTTGGCACCAATTCCGGGTATTCCTGGGATGTTGTCCACAGCATCTCCCATGAGGCCCAGTATATCCCTTACCTGATCTACATTTTCTATGTCCCATTTTTCACATATCTCTTTCGGACCCATAATATCTACCGCATTGCCCATAAAGGCAGGTTTATACAGGTAAATGTGGTCTTCCACCAACTGCCCGTAGTCTTTATCCGGAGTCATCATGTACACGGTAAAACTGGTTCTCTCCGCTTTTTTGGCCAATGTGCCTATGATATCATCGGCTTCGTAACCATCAAGCTCAAGAGTGGGAATGTTAAATGCCTGTACAATTTGTTTGACCCAGGGAATGCCCACCTCAATGTCTTCAGGTTGTTCCTGCCTGTTGGCCTTGTAGGCTTCAAACTGTTTGTGGCGAAAAGTGGGGGCCTTGGTGTCGAATACCACGGCGATGTGTGAGGGGTTTTCCTTTTCCAGAACCTCCAGCAAGGTATTGGTAAATCCCAGCATGACTCCCGTGTTGAGCCCTTTGCTGTTGATTCTGGGGTTTTTGCTGAAGGCAAAATGAGCCCTGTAAATCAGGGCCATTGCGTCCAGAAGAAAAAGTTTTTTACTGCCTTTAGCCATTTGTAGATCTGGTTTTTGAGGTACTTATAGGAATTGCTCGCAGATTATTTCTGCTAAATTCAGCCCAAGTTAGTGATTTTTGAGCAATGCTTCGGATGGAAAAATAGAAGAATTTGTCCAAACATCTTTGGCTTCATTAATTCCTGAAACCTCCTCAGGTAATTGCCTACAAAAAACAAAAGATTAATTCCAGGATTCCCTCTCCTGTTAGCAGAGCGATTCCCATTTGCATTTATTTTCATGGCAGCATATGAGAATGGAGGGACAGAACAGGGGAAATGTGTTCGATGGTTTGACCCCTTTTGGGCTTGGTTTTTTTAAATCGGAATCTTTGTGAAAAATTATCAGACAACCGCTGTTGCTTATCCGGTTTCTAAATTGTAATGATTACAATTGATATATTTCAACCAAACCCGATCACATTATGGCAGCATTCCAAGCCAATGCTCCAGCAGTACTCCCATATAGAATTGATGGTTTAAACGGCTTCCTTTTTTGCACAATACAAACTTTCCCTGTAAAAAATATTCGGTTACCTGACCGTTGGTGTCTATTATGATCTGACAGTCCGGTCGAATAAGTATTGGTCTTGTGCTTTTACGCATTTGGGCAAAGAGATTTTTAAAAAAAACTGAAATACCAGATCCCTGTACACGCCTGAGTTCGTTTAAAAACAACTTGCGTTGGAACGAATCCAATGTAAGTTCGTTTGGGGTGCCATATTCAATTATTTTAACAGTAGTAGCCATCACCAATTCCCATTTTTAAATCCTAACCAGCAAGCATTTCCAGTCGCATTTGATCCTCCAGGAAACTTTTCCCAAATCGTTGTCGTCCAGGGTGGGATTGACCAGGCCAATTCTCGCTCGGTGAAGGTATCGACAGTTTTTTCACTCCCTTCTACATGGGACCCGGATAAATATCCTTTGGATCCATAAACCCAAATTTTATGGGCAAACGAAGCAGCATTGAATTGTAGTGCATCAGCTAGCAGCTTAGCGATAGGTCCCGTAACAAGAGGGTTTGTTATTCGTGTTGTACGCTTCAGTCCAGTGTTGCACCCTGAAAGATAAATACTGGCCTCATCACACCAGGTAAGGGTTTTCAATTGGCTAGCCCAGGAATTGACATCAGACCGTGACAAGTCATTGATTGCGGTAGGGTTGCCGTGAGCGTAAATCTCCAAAGTTTTCAAACAAGGATGATCGGGATCTATAGTAAGTAATTGATTGATTTTATTTATTAGATCCGGAAGATCATCGTAACCTAATATTACTTCCCAGGTATTCGGTGCGTTGCGGACAATGCGGGCCTCATTATGATCGTATTGATTTTGTGAGTCCCAACCTTTTGTGTAGGGAGCAATCACATTTAATTCAGTAGCCATAACTCCTTGCGTAGTTCAACCATTTCTTTAATTGCAAAAGTAGCAAAATACAATATAAGGTAGAAATTAAAATTAATAAATCAAAATTAAAAGTAATATAATTGTCTAATTATCTCTCCTGTAATTTTCCAGAGTCATGCTTGAAAATTGCAGAAATCCCTATAGGTATACCTCCTTGAACGTGTATATTTTTTTCAATTGAAAGAACCCATTTTTCAGGTACAAGGAAAGTACCTATGTCGGTTATTTTTCCTGGATTCCTTTCCTTTTCCATTTTTTGGTAAGATTATTGGTATATTTCGGGAAATTATCAGTTTGAATTCTGACCTTTATTTTGAAGTAATTTAACAATATGTTTAACCTTAAATTCTAATCCTTATGAAAAAGATCGCATACTTTTTATCCATGCTGATGTTATTGACAGCCATTGCGCCTGCGGCCATGGCAAAAGAAAAACCGGCAGAAAAAGAACCCAGTCCTGAAGAGCAGGCACGTTTAGAACAATTGGATGAACGGGTTTTGGAAATAAAGGCCATGGATTTTAAGGCCATGGACAAGGAAGAGCGAAAGGAGATCCGCAACGAACTGAGGGAAATCAACAAAGAGGCAAAAGCGCTGGGAGGTGGTGTTTACATCTCCGCTGGTGCCCTGATTGTCATTCTGATTTTACTAATCATTTTGACTTAATAAAAATCACCCCAATCTCTCAAAAAGGGATTGGGGTTGTTTATTTTCGTGCGGTGATCCACAAGCAACAAAATGGGGTAAGATTGCCTTGTGGATTAATCCTTTTTACTTAACCTGCCGATCAGGGTTGTGTTTTTAAAAACTTTTTTACTTTCAGGGCTCTCCAGAGGATTATGGCCAGAGGAACTAACCAAATGCCTTCATTGAAAAGCAAATGAAAGGCAACCCGCTTATTCCATTCTAAACTTCCCATGTAAAGGCCCAGAAAACTTATCAGAGAAACTATTTTTCCCAGGATACCCATGCCAATCAGGTAAATCCAGCTGATAGGATAAAAGGCAGATAAGAACAGCAATAACCCAGTTACCATGCCAATGCTTCCATAAAACAAGGTGTCTGTTCCACCTGAAAAGCTATTTTCCATGGATAACCAGCCCAGAACAGCAGGGCCAAACCACCTGAAAAAAGCTCCCCAAAGGATCGCATATATTCCGGAAAGCAGCAATAGCCCTCTGTGGGGCATGGTGAATTTTGGAAAGGTCTCCGTTACCGGTTGTTTTTTCATATGTTAATAATTGTTTCTTAGATGTCATAACTTGCCCCGATTTATCGGGGTGGAATCTTTGACGATTAAAATAATCATTGCCCTGTGAGTTTAATGATGATTTTAATCGTGTCGATTTCATACAATTATCAATCAGATAGACTTGAAAAAAGTTTGGTTGAATTTAATTTTTTATGGTTTCGGAAAAATACCTGAATTTCCAGAGTGTTTCGCTGATAAAATTGATGGGTTGATAGGTCTGCCGGATGGTTCTGGGAATAAAACCCTCCAGTGTCACCCTAAAATGGTTGAACCTGTCTTTTTCCACGTAAAGGGTAAAGTTAGCGGTCAGTTTGAGTAATTCTCTCGGAAAAAACAGTTTTTGGTGGACTTTAATTATTGGAGAGGGGATTCCGAATTTCTTTTGACCTGCAGCATAGGTCTTAACAGCCATTTCAAAATCGGCTGGCCCCAAACTGAGGCTTGATTGCCCGGTAAATTTGGGATTAAAGGAATGAATCAGTTTGATATTGTTTTTGGTGAATGAATAAAGAACTTCCTGTTCAACTTGCTTTTTTAGAAATACATGGTTCTGGGTAGCAAAAAAATGCCAAATTGTATCGATTCTTTTGAGTTCCATGGCAGCATTATTTTGGGTGCAATCGGATTTAAAACCTATTTTTATCGGGTACCTCTGACAATATAGGTTTTATTATTTTAATTTAAGGGTAATAAACTGGAGATTGAATCGTAGCCTGCTGTTTCATCGGTTATTATTTATTACTTTATTTTTCTCTTATAAAGGTTATTGAGCGGATGTGATTTTGAGAAAGTCCTCGTAGGTATTTACAAATGCCTCCTTTTCTTTTTTCTCCTCCAGAATGGGGATCCAAGCCCCATTTACTTTGGCCTCAATAGTAATCATTTCGCTACTCAGCCAATTAAATAATTTTTTTGCCTTATTCAGGTGTTCGTAGCGGTTGCCCGGAGTAATTTCCAACTTATCGTTAACTTTTTCCTTTGTTACTGATTTTAGTATTAGGGGTTGCTGCGTTTCAAGTTGTCCCTGTTGCAGCAGATATAGAGAGGCAGCATTTTTATTTTTGTGGACGATTATTTCCAGGATCAGGGCATTTTTACTACTGTCTATTTCAAAACCCTTATGGGTATAGATGTCGATATTGGCTTCAGCCATTCCCCTCTTGGCATAGTCGATTCTCCGTATATTTTTAAAAAAAAGCATGCCGGCATCACTAAGTCTGAATGTGGGGTCTTCTCCTGTGTTATTGGCCCTGCGTTCGTTAAAAAAAGAGAGCAGGAGTACCAATCCCAGGGAAGCCAGACCGAATATTTTCAGTAGCCGGAACATTTCCTGACCCATTTGGTCTTTATTAGCTGGGGAACCATTTACCATCAGGTATATTTAACAGCATTCAGGCCCGTTTGGTTTGCCTTAAAAAGCCCAAGACTTTGTCCCGGAAACCATCGAATTCCTTATTTATTGCTTATCTTTGCCCTCTTAAATGAAATTGATGCCTATTTATGAGTAAAGAAGTACGCGTAAGATTTGCCCCTTCCCCTACGGGAGCTTTACATATTGGTGGTGTAAGAACTGCTTTGTACAATTACCTTTTTGCCCGCAAGAAGGGTGGAAAGTTTTTGTTGAGAATCGAAGATACAGATCAAAACCGTTTTGTACCCGGAGCGGAGGCTTACATCAAAAGTTCTTTGGATTGGATCGGAATTACCCCGGACGAAAGCCCTTGGAATCCAGGTGATTGTGGTCCTTACAGGCAGTCCGAGCGAAAGCCCATGTACATGGAATACGCCAGGTATCTTTTGGAGCAGGGTCATGCCTATTATGCCTTTGATACTTCAGAGGAGCTGGAAGCCATGCGGCAACGCCTGACTGCGGCCAGGGTGGTTTCTCCCCAATACAATTCCATTACCCGTACGCAAATGAAGAATTCACTCACCTTACCCGCAGATGAGGTGAAAGCAAGGCTTGATTCCGGAGATCCCTATGTGATTCGAATCAAGATACCCCGAAAAGAGGAAGTTCGGCTAAACGATATGGTCAGAGGATGGGTGATGGTACATTCCAATTCATTGGATGACAAGGTGTTGATGAAGTCAGACGGTATGCCCACTTACCATCTGGCCAACATAGTGGATGATCACCTGATGGGCATTACCCATGTGATCCGGGGCGAGGAATGGTTGCCCTCGGCACCCCTTCACGTGCTTTTATACAAATATCTTGGATGGGAGGACAGCATGCCCCAGTTTGCTCACCTGCCCCTTTTGTTAAAACCTGACGGGAACGGTAAACTTTCCAAGCGGGATGCAGAAAAGCACGGTTTTCCTATTTTTCCGTTAAACTGGACCGATCCCATTTCGGGAGAATTGGTAGATGGGTTTAGAGAATCCGGTTACCTTCCGGAAGCTTTCCTTAATTTCCTTGCATTTTTGGGCTGGAACCCGGGAGATCAACGGGAGCTTTTTACTTTGGACGAGCTGGTTGAAGCGTTTTCCATTGAAAGAATTGGAAAATCCGGGACCAAATTTGATATCAATAAAGCCAAATGGTACAACGAGCAATACCTGAGAAATAAGAGCGATAAAGTTTTAGCTGAATACCTGTTGGCAGATCTGAAAAAAGAAAATATTTCCGTTTCCCAGGAAAAAGCAGAGAAAATCGTCGCTGTAATGAAAGAAAGGGCTACTTTTCCTTCAGATTTATGGCAGGAGGGGAGGTTTATGGTATTTGCACCCAAAAAATTTGATGAGCAGGTGGCTGCCAAAAAATGGAACCAGGATGCCATTAAGGTATTGACAGCTTTTAGCGTTAAGTTGGCAGCAATTGATGCAGTGTTAACAGCCGATCTGGCCAGAGAAATGCTGGGAGAAGCCGCTGCCGCTGAAGGTATTAAATTGGGAAAGGTGATGCAAGCTGTAAGGCTGGCGATTACCGGAGTTGGTGCAGGACCTGATCTGATGCAGATTTTTGAGATATTAGGCAAAGAAGAACTGATCAAAAGAATTGATTTTGCGTTAGACAATATAGTAGCCAGCTAATGGTTATTGTGGCGATGATGAAATCATGATTAAACGAACAGTGTTATGGCTAAAAAGACAAAAAAGAAAGAGACACCAAGGGTGAATGAAGAATTGGAGGGATTCAATATGAATATCAATTCTTTTGGTGAAATTTCCAGTTCATTTTCTATTGACAAGATCAATGAATTCCTTAATAAAAATGTTGATGATAAAAAATTGAGGGATAGAGAGGAAGGAAAAGAGGAAAAAAAGGAAGGTTAAAAAACGAAAACTATTTTTCTTTTTTTCTATGAAAATCTGGGGGTTTCTATTTTGTATTATTTTTTTGTCCTGCAGCGGGCTCAGTGCCCAAACCAGTGTAGGGATAAAAGCGGGATATACCAGCTCCAGTGCCTCCTATAGGGTTACTTTGGGCAGTTTTCCAAGAAGTGTGACCGGAATTTCCGCTCCTTCCTACAGTCTGGTCATTGAACAATTTTTTGAAAAAAATGCGGGAGCCCAGATTGAATTCCAATTCCTGACAACAGGTTATGCTGCCACGGATACCATCAACATGGGAAATGAAACCCAATTTGATTACCTGAAAATCCCGATTTTATCTAATTTTTATTTGGGGAATTCGGGGAGGTTTCACATCAAGCTTGGACCACATTTGGGATATTTGCTTGAAGCCAGGGATGTAAACAGGGTAGTGGAAGGTGAGTTGGTAATACCCACCTATGGGCAGGCAGCTGACCAACCCAGAAAAATCATGTATGGGCTGACTGCCGGCGTAGGATTGTCTAAATTATTTGGCAAGCATACCCTTCAGGGAGAAGTCCGCTATTCCTATGAATTCGGAAGGCCGGAATCCCAAGAAAGGATATTTGACATTAACTTCACCCAATTGGAATTTTCACTGGCCTATCTTTTCAGGGTACTTCAATAGATAAGGTTTTTGCTACATCCATTCCGGTAATTCATAATAATACTTTCTCACCCTAACAAAAAAAAGCCATTTCTGATTATCAGAAATGGCTTTCTATCCATTAGCACTTATTTATTGACATCAATCTTCAACATATATGTCCCAATTCACTTCTGATTGTGGATGCGGAAACTGCCTGAATACGGATCCCTGGTCAAAAGAAGTATTGATCTCATCCAAACGGTCATACCTTCTGGCGTCAATCCAACGATGTCCCCAGGGTTCTGCCCATAAGGAATACCTTCTTTGATACAGTATTTCATCTATCAGGCTCTCCAGATCAGTTCCACCGGTATAATCACCTATTTCGGCTGCGTTTCGGATCACATTGATGGCAGCAACAGCCAGGTCTGATTCTCCCAGTTGGGCATGGGCTTCAGCTTTTAGCAATACCAATTCCTCATTTCTGATAAATGGAATAGGCGTGGTATTGTTTGGCCAGCGGTTGTCCTGGTGCGTACCTACCAGGGGAGTGGCATCCGTTGTAACCACGACAGGATCTTCACGCTCATAGAATTTTTCAGCTACCCTGGCATCACCTTCGGTCGCATCTTCCAGCACGGAAGGGTGAACCACGATAATGGTATTGATAGCCGCATCCCTGATGTAAAATAAAGGATTAAATTCATCAGGTGGACCATTGTAGGGGTGAGCCGGTCCTACATCTAAATCACCTTCCAGATCCATAAAGGAATTGTTCAAGGCGGCCAAAACACCTTCCCAGTCCTCCAGATAGGCATTGTTTCTGGCCAGAATGGCATTGGTTACTTCCCGTAGCGCAGCTATGGATGCATATCCATCAAAGCCCGGAGTCAGCGTAAAGGGAAAATCGCCACTTGCTGAGGCAAACAATTGATCCGCTTCGTTCAGCAAGGAGCGGGAATGCTGCATGGCTTCCTCATAGCTGACATAAGGTCCAGGATTTAAAGGGTCTTCCACGTCAATCCTGATACCATTGTCGTATACAAAATTTGCGGGTATCATGAATTGATATCCCTGGATCATGCGCCCGAAACCTGAAAGTGCCGCTTGCTCTGCAGATGACAGCACAGTAGTGTTTTCCACAGCAGAAATCAGTACCTCTGCCTGCCGGATAGCCTGGTAAGGATCTGCCCAGGATCCTCCTCCTGTGGTGCCAAAACCAAAATAGATCCGGTCAGGTTCCCGGCCGGCCTGTCCAAGCCAATCGGTTTGAAAGCGGGGGTCCGATCCATTCAAATACCATATTTCTCTTCCAAAGGTATTCCAGGCACGGGATACATTGGTGACATAGTCCCTGTGACGGGACTCCAGACCTGTCACCAGAAATTGGATTTGGGACCGGCTGGCATTTTCACTTACACTTCCTACCGAAGGGTTGTTCGGATCATCTATTTGATCCAATTGCAATGGGTTACAGCTCGCCACAAATAGTGCGGCTATTGCTGTATATCCGATATATGATTTTATCTTTTTCATAACTTTCATCGTTTTGGGGTTAAAAATCAAGATTTACGTGAAAGAAAACCCTTCTTGGGGTTGGATAAGGAGCAATGTCTACGTTATTGTCCACAGACCTGGCACCAAAAGTGGATGTTTCCGGATCGTATCCTTCATAGTCGGTGAAAAGGAAAGCGTTGTTAACCGATAGACCAAAACGGATACTTTCCAGGGCATTGCCAAAGGTATTGGTTACAGTGGCTTTGGGCAGGGTATAGTACAGGCCGATTTCCCTTACCTTTACAAATGAGGCATCCTGCACCCATCTTCCGGCGTTGTTGTAGGGCTCCGGTGGTCGTTGTCTTCCATTGGGAATCCCATCTCCATTATCATCGTCAAACCATCCGTTTGTCGTTCCACCGGAATCTGAAAGAAAGGAGGTCAGGTTGATATTTTCACCTCCTTGTCTCCATTCCACCAGGAAAGACAATTCCAGATTGTTGTAAATTCTCATGGTATTGTAGAAGGAAGTATTGAATTTGGGTTGGGCATTTCCCCAAACAGTAAACCCACTGGGGTGATCAGGATTTGCAGGTGTTCCCACGATGGTAGTTGGCGCAAAGCCTTCCGCATAATAGAAAGTTCCCAAAGCAGGACCGAAAGCACCTTGAGTATATTGTGGAATCCCCAATCTTGTCATGTTTACCCTGTTTTGCCAATACATGATTCTTGAGAACCAGTTGAAGTTGGCCTGATCTACGACAGTTCCGGAAAGGCTCAATTCCAATCCCTTGTTCTGAAGTTCTGCCTCATTGCTGGGTATGGTATTTACACCTGTAGATGGCGCAAGGTTTAGGTCCTGAATATTGTTTTGGGTATTTTTAATGTAGTAGGTCGCCTCTAAAGCAAATCGGTTGTTTAAAAACCCAAGGTCCACTCCAAACTCCAGTTCAGTAGCTGTTTCTGGTTTGATTTGGGTGTTTCCAATCTGAGTACCTACTACCGAACCCAAAAGCCCACCTATATTGGCTCCCTCCAGTCTGGAAAAAGTATTTCCGAAGGCCACAGGTCCAGCCGTTTCCCCATAGGCTATCCTGGGTTTCAGTTGATTCATGAAACTGGAATTCCAGAAATCGAAATTCCCAAGATTAAAGGCTACAGAAGCTCTTGGGAAGGCATAAAATTGGGAAGGATCACCATTTAAGGTGGATTTGTCCCATCGCACGCCTACCGTACCGATAATTTTATCCTCAAAGTTGGCTTCCTGTTGAAGGAATATACCCGCTTCCTGTACTTCACTGGTAAACTGCTCTACAATTTCCTGTACAGAGGCCTGTTGCAGGTTCGTTTGACCAGGTACCAGACCCCGTCCCCTGTTGAATAGCTGACTATTATTAAAATCCAGCCTGACCAAACCTGCCTGAGAGTTCATATTGACGCTACCCAGATTGAAATTATATACCAGGGCTGCCTGGAAATTGGTATTGAAACTTTCCTGCTTTCCCCAGAAAACATCTCCCGGATTGGCTTGTCCTCTCTGGTACTGAAGAGATTCCGGCAAATAAATCAATGTTGAGTTTTGAAGAAAATCAAGACCACCGGCCACATTGGCTTTCAGGAAGCTGTTGCTGTTGCTGAACAGGTCGATGTCCAGTGTAAAGGCCTGAACAAAACGTTGTACATCTGATCTATTCTCCGCATTATCTGTGACTGCAGCCGGATTCTCACTAAAATAGGGATTGGTGGGGTAATTTCCATTTTCATCAGGTCGGATGTCAAAATAATTTGGAATATAGGCAATGCTGTAGCCGATACTTGCACCTGAATTATTCTGATTACCTGTAAAACCCCTGTCTGAAGTAGACTTGATGTAATTGGAAGAGACTCCCAATTTGATTTTGTCGGTGATTTTATGATCCAGATTGGCCCTGACGGAAAAGCGGTCAAAACCGGTGTTTTTCACAGTGCCATCCTCTGAATTGATGTTTCCGGAAACGTAAAATTTTGTTTTTTCATTACCCCCGGATACCGTTAGGCGGGTATTGCTGAGTAAGGCCGTATTGTTGTAGAAGTAATCCTCATAGTCAATTCTGGTCCCTCCCCTGAAGCGTTCCAGTTCAATGGGCCTCCTGTTTTCAGGGAAAAATGTATTGATTTTTTCCTCACTCCAGCCATCTACTCCCAAAAGCCTTAAGGGTTGAGCAAAGCCGGTATCCTGAGAAAGAGATACTTTGGTCTTTCCCTCAGCACCCCGCTTAGTGGTGATGATAATTACCCCGGCATTGGCCCTGGTCCCATAGATGGCAGCAGCAGAAGGACCTTTAAGCACCTCGATAGTCGCAATGTCGGCCGGATTTAGATCAGCTAGTCTGTTGGATCCATCATCCTGGCTCTCAGCACCGGCCCCGGTTACTGTAGCACGGCCAGTTCGCTGAAAGGAATTGTTGATATAAACCCCATCCAAAATAATCAGAGGCTGTGAAGCTCCTGTAAGGCTGGAGATGCCCCTCAACTGAATAGAAAGTCCTCCTCCCGGCGCTCCGCCGTTTGACCGGATATTCGCACCGGCAATTTTCCCATAAAGTGCCCCATCTGTGGTCTGTATGGTGGTAGTTCCTGTTAATTCCCTGGAAGAAACCGAGGAGACGGCATTGGCCAGGTTTGACCTTTTTACAGAAGAAGCCAAGCCTGTTACCACCACTTCCTCAAGGTTGGTGGCATCTTCTTTCAGGGAGATATTCAGGTTGCTGTTGTTGTTTGGTCCTACCTCAATGGTCTGACTGAGGTAGCCAAGGGATGAAATGACCAATTTGGCGGGATCATTGTTGTCAAAATTCAGGTTAAATTTTCCATCCAGGTCGGTAACGGTACCTCTGGAGGTGTTGCTGACCAGAATACTGGCCCCTATCATGGGTTCACCCGTCCGTTCGTCGGAGATAACCCCCGAAACACTGTACTGTGCATGACTCCACCCTACAATAAGGGTAGACAAGATCATGACCAATGAAAATTGGTAAATTTTAGTCATAGAAATAAGTTTAGATTAAGGATTAGGTTACTAATTTTTAAATTTTAAGGCATAATTTTGTTTTTTTTAATTATTTCAATGGATTTTACAATTATATGAATTTTATCTTTAATTTTTATTTTGCAGACCGTATAATTTAAACCTATAAAAGCCTTTTATGCCTTATTTTGTTTAGGAAAGGGTTTAATTTTTTTTAAAGTTGACTGTAATCCGCATTCAGCGTGAAAAAGTAGATCAAAAAAACGAAAATTCCAGCCTACATTAAGTAGCAAAGGTCACATTATGAATCAAGTTTGTCTGATAAATTGAATATTCCGCTTTAATCCTTCCCATTTGCTGCGTTTTAAGGCCGACTTTTTAAAAACCCGGTTAAAGGTTTCTTTGGTCATTTCCTGCCATTCCAGGGATTCCAGCTCTGGCGTGGGTAAAAATTCAGGTTCCTGATGAGGTCTTGAAAAGCGGTTCCAGGGGCAAACATCCTGACATATGTCACAACCGAAGGCCCAATTTTCCATTTCCCCCTTAAATTCAGTGGGAATTTCTTCCTTCAATTCAATGGTAAGGTAGGAAATGCATTTGGAGGCATCCACCAGGTTGTCCTGAACAATGGCATCGGTAGGGCAGGCATCGATACAGCGTGTACAGGTGCCGCAATAGTCTTTGGTAACGGGGTTGTCATACTTAAGTGGAAGGTCGATGATCAACTCTGCAAGGAAAAAAAAACTTCCACTGTTTTTATTGAGAAGCAGGCTATTTTTGCCCGTCCAGCCCAGGCCAGCTTTTTGGGCCCACTGCCTTTCCATGACAGGTGCACTATCTACGAAAACCCTGCCATTGATCTCACCAATTTCCTCCCTGAGGATTTCCAGAAAGCTTTTGAGTTTATCTTTGACGACAAAGTGGTAATCCTTGCCATAGGCATATTTGGCAATTTTCAGGTCTTCTTTCCCTTCAGGTAGCTTTTTTGGGGGATAGTAATTGTACATCAGGCTGATCACCGATTGTGCATTATCCACCAGTTTTCTGGGATCCAGCCTTTTGTCAAAATGATTGGCCATGTAGGCCATTTTTCCATGGTAATTTTTTGCCAGCCAGGCATCCAGTTTTGGAGCTTCTTCTTCCAGGTATTCCGCTTTGGCAATTCCGCAATAATCAAAACCCAAATTACGAGCAGTGTTTTTGATCAAAAGTGTGTTTTTCTCCTGTTGTTGCATCATCAAAATAAATGGGGTCCTTCCAGTCCGAATCTATAAATCAAATAGACTCCCGGATTGACCCCCAAAATCCGGCTTCAGTTTAAGGTGTTTGTAGGCCAATTCAGTGGCGGTCCTTCCCCTGCTGGTTCTTTTCAGATAGCCTTCCTGGATCAGGAAAGGTTCATAGACTTCTTCAATGGTTTCTGCCTCTTCTCCACAGGCTGTGGCGATGGTGGAAAGACCTACCGGACCTCCGCTAAACTTCTTGATAATCGTCAGAAGAATACGGTTATCCATTTCATCAAGCCCATTTTCATCCACATTCAGGGCATTCAGAGCAATTTTAGCGATGCCCAGATTGATGCGTCCATCTCCTTTGATCTCTGCAAAGTCCCGTGTTCTCCGGAGCAGCGTATTTGCAATTCTTGGTGTGCCCCTGCTTCTTCTGGCAATTTCATAGGCGGCTTCTTCATCCAGCGGAGTGCCAAGTATGGAAGCTGATCTTTTGACAATGGTGCAAAGCAATTCCGCATCGTAATACTCCAGTCTGGCATTGATGCCAAAACGAGCCCTGAGGGGAGATGTAAGCAGTCCCGATCTTGTGGTGGCTCCCACCAGGGTAAAGGGGCTAAGGCTGATCTGCACAGAGCGGGCATTGGGCCCTGAATCCAGCATGATGTCAATACGGAAATCTTCCATGGCCGAATAGAGGTATTCTTCCACAATTGGATTTAAACGGTGGATTTCATCAATGAAAAGCACATCACCATCCTCCAGATTGGTGAGCAGTCCTGCCAGGTCTGAAGGTTTGTCCAGTACCGGTCCGGAGGTAATCTTCAGGCTGGATTCCAGTTCATTGGCAATGATATGGCTGAGGGTGGTTTTCCCCAGTCCAGGGGGGCCATGCAACAATACGTGATCCAGTGATTCCCCACGTTTTTTTGCCGCCAACACAAATATCTTTATGTTCTCCACGGTCTTTTGCTGACCAGTGAAATCATCAAAGCTTAATGGCCTTAACGCTTTTTCAATTTCCTTGTCACCGGGAGCCATGCCCTCCTGGTCTCCACGCAGATAATCTTCTCTCATATAATCTTCCTAAGAAGTACAAATATAGAAAATTCATCCCAGCTTTGCAGACCAAAGATAAGCCTGCCGGGGAATTGTAAATCAGGATAATGGGTAAAAACGATGAGCAATTAAAAAATAAGAATTAACTTTCGGGAAATTAAAACAAGCCTTGTTTTATGCGAAAATCAGCCAAGAAAAATATCATTTACAGCATTTTGTTGTTGTTGGTGGTGTTCATGGTTTACCTATACCGACAAAGTAAAGACAGTCCGGAGCAACCCAAACAGGATGATCCAAAAATGGTGATTTCAGGTCCAACCATGGGAACCACTTACCGGATTGTCTACCTGGATGAAGGGAGAAGAGATTTTAAGGAGGAAATTGATGCATTGCTGGCCGAGATTAACCAGGCTTTGTCTACCTATATCCCCGAGTCTGAAATCAGCAGGTTCAACAGAGTGGATTCCCTGATTTTTGATTCGCCCCACTTTTTTCCGGTATTGGAAAAAAGTAAGGCCATATATGAAACCACCAATGGGGCTTTTGACCCTACGGTAGGCCCCCTGGTGAATGCATGGGGTTTCGGCCCTGAAGGAGCTACTTTCAAAGACAGTGCAGGAGTGCAACAGATTCTGCGTCAGGTGGGTTTTGATCAGTTGGTTTTTGATCAAAAGAGCATTAGAAAGACCAATACGGATGTTTACCTGGACCTTAGTGCTATCGCCAAAGGGTACGGGGTGGATAAGCTGGCAGAATATTTGAGCAATAAAGGTGTTCAGAACTACCTGGTGGAGGTGGGAGGAGAGTTGGTCAGCAAGGGTGTAAATGACAAAGGTGAATTGTGGAAAGTGGGCATTTCCCGTCCGGACGAGGAAGGTCTGGCCAATGAACTTTTCAGTATCCTTGCGCTAGACAACAAGGGTATGGCTACCTCTGGGAATTACCGAAATTTTTACATTAAGGATTCCGTAAAATATTCCCATACCATCAGCCCATATACCGGATATCCAGTTGAACATTCCCTTTTGAGTGCTACTGTAGTAGCTGAGGATTGTATGACCGCAGATGCCTTTGCTACGGCTTTTATGGTGTTGGGTATCGAAAAAGCCAAGGAAATTTATGCGTCAACGGATGGTTTGGAAGTATTTCTTATCTATAATAATGACCGGGGTCAGATGCAATCCTTTGTAAGTGAAGGCCTGATTCCTTATATTACTGCTGTGGATAAGGAATAATCCCAATAACCCTGATTACATTATGGTGCATTTTATTTTACTTTTTGTTGCTGCCTTAGGTGCGAGCTTATTGGCATTGATTATTCCGGAATGGAAGGAAAAGAGTTTTAAGCTGGGCTTGATATTTGCGGGAGCCTACCTATTTGCCATTACCATATTGCATATTTTGCCGGAACTATTTGCTGATCAGCAATCTGCCTATTATATGGGTTTATACATCCTGCTGGGATTTTTGCTGCAGCAGGTTTTGGACGTTATGTCATCAGGAATTGAGCACGGACATATCCACGACCACAGCGGACATGGTATGGGCAACAGCGTATGGACCCTGATGATCGGTTTGTTTTTGCATGCTTTTCTGGAAGGTACTTTGCTTTCCAAGCAACCCATGCTTGCCGGGCACCATCATGGCAGTGAAACCCTTTTGATTGGGATGATTCTACATAAAATGCCGGAAGCTTTTGCTTTGGTTGCGGTATTGATGACCCGGATGAATAAACCAGGGGTTCTTTCACTGCTTGTTCTTTTCGCCCTGGCCTCTCCTTTGGGAATGATTTCTACCGATTTTCTTTTTGATCAGCAGCTGATCGGAAGGGGAACCTTAAATATTTTGTTTGGTTTGGTAGCCGGGGGCTTTCTTCACATTTCTACCATTATTTTCTTTGAAAGCTCCCCACAACACCGCTTTAATTTGCACAAGTTGCTGATTATTTTGCTGGCCTCCGGTATAGCCATTCTGACCGAGTTCATCATATAAAAAAAATGCCGGAGCCTTATGTTGCCATAAGACCCCGGACAAACCCTACATTAAAAAATAACCAACTTCCCTTACGGATTTCCAACTTCCCTTAGCTTCCTTATCCGTTCTTCATTTCTTTAACATTCGAAAATTAGTGCGTAAAAAATTATAAAACCAATAATTTAACAAATAAATTATGGTAAAAATGTACATAATATTTTATTTATTCTGAAATACATTATTTTAGCTGTGGAAAAATTTCAAACTGATAATATTGTTTTTGGCCCTGAAAAAAATTCCGTTAGTAAAATTCAATAGGCTCTTTTTCAGTATATTAGCTACGTTATATCCAATAATTCTTGAAAAAAGATTGTTTTTTTTCAAGGGCTTACTGAAAGGTTTTAAAAAATTGCTAAGGTGCAAGTGGCTATCCTTTAAGGAAATTCAGGGCAATTTGATTGAATGCTTCAGGTTTTTCCACATTGACCACATGTCCGCAGGCAGGAACAACCTCCAGTTTTGCAGAGCTGTGGTTTTTCACCAGTTTGGTAATGGAGGGCAAAAACATGTAATCCTCCTCACCCATGACATAAAGCGTGGGGATTGGGGTTTCTTTGATTCTGAAAAATGCCAATAATGGATTGACTTTTGCGGCCAGGGTAAACCAGCGGATAAACTCTTTCTGATAAAGCTTTTTGGCCTCCTGCACAAAAAGATTCCTGGATGCTTTGTGGTTCTTCTTAGGCATGATAATAAAGGCAAACAATTTATACAACAGCAAATAAGGGAGGACGGACTTTAGCAAAATTCCCAGCCGCATCAGGATCTGACCCCGGATATTCAATTTCATGATGGCTCCTGCCAAAATCATGCTGCTCACCCTGTCCGGATGCCTTTCTGTAATCTCCCTGATAATGATGGTTCCCAATGATATGCCAACGAAATGAGATTGAATGATCCTCAGGTGGTCCAGCACCTCAATGACTTCGTCGCCAATAACGTCAAACGAATATTGCTTCAACTTTTCATAAACGTGGTTTTTGGATTTTCCGTGTCCACGTAAATCTACCAGCAATACGTTGAAAGATTTTTTAAAATCCCGGATTTGCCTGAACCAAATGGCACTACTGCCACCCGCTCCATGCACAAAAGTTACCCAGGGGGCATCTTTATCAAGAAAATATGTGGTATAATGAAGCATGTAGATTCTAAACTGCAAATTGACCGCTAAGGTTTAACCCAGAGCAATTTGTCGGTGGAAAATAAATTAGGAGAATATACATTAATCTCGTTTAATGATTTCCCAATGGCTTTTGGGCGCTTTATAGCGTATTCTAAAACCCAATAAGTGAAAAATTTCCTTATTAAGCCAGCGTGCAATGGCCGGATTGACCAAATACCTGTTTTCGGAACGGGCTACTTTGGATACTCCGGGAAGTAAAGGCAGCAAATCTGGCAAAAAGGTTTTTCTGAGCCATTTGGACAATCCAAGCCAGAATGAAGAAACAGGTTTCACGATAAAAAAGCCGTCCTGACCCTTATTTTGGTACAAAGGAAGGAATACCATGCCTCTGTACCGGCTAATTACTGGAAGGCCATTGTTTTTTGCCAGTTCATGCCCTTTTTTTATGGGATTGAAATTTGAAAAACCGGGTTTCATTTCAAACCTTTGGTCCGGGCTTATCGGGTAACGGCATAATATTTCATAAAATCCGCTTTTTATTCCCAATTTATTTTTTAAAAACATCTCCTCTCGTTCGATATCATTGGAAGACATGTCGATTATCCCCAGATGGACCATGCAAAGTTTGATAAATGCTTCATGTCTCCTTTCACTTTGAGGATCGTCATGTTTCCCTGCTTCAAAACCCAAAGCTGGATAGCCGAGATCATTGATATGACTCATCAGAGGTCCTTCGAGGTATTCTTCTATTCCGAGCACCAGAGGCACGGGAAAATGTTTGGCCATGGAGCGATTGGAGAGGGTATCATTGAAAGGTAAAAAGGCGCAACTCTCCGAGGAAGTAGTATGGAGATCGGTAAATAAAATTTTTCCGGCCCCATAAACTGCTATTATGGAATTGATCAATTGGTCCAACAGTGCAAGTTCTTTAAGTTCTGGATAGCTAAAACCTGGCTCTTCCTGGTCTTTCATTCGCACAAGGTTCAAATTTTCGCTGGTCCAGATCCGGTTGAGGTCTTTGGTAATATATCTTTGATGGGATTTCAGGGCTTCAGCGTTTCCCTTGAGCACAAAAATATTTCCCTCCAATTTAAATTTTCCAGGATTTTTATCCTGGAAAAGGGTTTTCATCGCATTAACAGAGGCAGGCTCATTGCCATGAATGCCCACAATGATTACCAGTGTAGGCAATGTTCTTCCCTGATGGTTGGCAAAAATGATCCTTGAGTTATCTGTCGTCAGCAGTGTTTCAGTCATTGTTCTTCTGATAAAGCTTTTCCCAAACTCCTTTGGCGTCCTTATCGGTTACCAATCCGATAAGCCTGTCCCCATCCACCACTGGCAGGCTGCTTATTTTTTTATTGACCATTAATAGCATGGCATATTTGATGTCGGTTTCCGGACCGGTGGTGATAACATCCTTAATCATGATATCTCTCGCAATCTCCATTCCATCCATTTTTTCCCTGTTCTTTTTAAGGGTAGATGTGGTGATTAAACCTTTTAATTTACCTTGTTTGTCCTCTACAGGAATGTGATGGATGTTATTCCATTCCATGATTTTTTCCACCAGGGTGACCAGGTCATCCTCCTGAACAGTAATGAGGTTTGTGGTCATGATATTGCCGATCCAGTCATACTGTATGGGGATGGCTTTCAGTTCTGCTGACGCTGCAGCCAGCCACTCACTTACCGGTTGATCCGCTTTCCTGCGCTGTTGCATGGCTGCTGTAAGGGTGACCATGGCTTCATCCCTGCTCATGTGTTTTTTGATATTCCGATAGCTTTTTATGAGCCAACTGCTACCTGTTTGACCTGATTTAATTCTTTTTTGAATGATATCCAGGTATCTGTTTGATTCTTCTTCAGGAATGCCTGTTGCGGATAGCCCTTTTTTTGCCAAAGGCAGAAGTTGGTCAAGCATGAGTTTTTGGACAGGCACCATCCGGCCATTCCAGACCATACTGCTGAATATACCGGAAGTAGCTGCCCGGTAAAAATTACCTTTGGTATCTTCAAATGATTTCCTTTGCCAGGATCCCTTGTATTGTTTAGGCATGGCCTTCATCAGGCCCACCCAGAGTGCCAAATTGGCCATTTCGTCTATGATGGTGGGTCCGGAAGGAAGGTATCTGTTTTCTATTCTTAAATGAGGGCGTCCATCGGTCGTTCCGTAGCAAGGCCTGTTCCACCGCCAGATTGTACCATTATGCAGCTGTAATGCCTGCAATTTGGGTATGCCTCCCTCTTCCAGCACGTTTAAGGAATTATCCGTTGACTTATGGGTAAGGATCAGGGGAAACCGGGCAATGTTTTCTTTATAGATTTCCGTGGTTTCCCGGATCCACTGATTTCCGAAGGATACCCTTTGTTCTCTTTCCTTCAGGTGATAACCTTTGCTACGGATATCGATGCTCTGCTGAAAGAGGGGTATTCTGGTTTCGGACCACAATTCCCTGCCAAACAGCAATGGGGAATTGGTACAAACCGATAACACAGGACCAGAAATCATTTGGGCCCAGTTGTATTGGTCCACAAATTCTTCTTCGCTTACCTGCAGGTGACATTGAAAGCTGGTATTGCAGGCTTCGAAGAGGATATTGGTATGCGCCAAAATGAGCTCGTCTACTCCTGATATATTTAGTTCAAAATCCTGACCCCTCAATTGTTTGATGATTTCATCCAGGGCCTGGTAGCGGGGATTTGGCGTCATGAAGTCCATCTGTCCCGATCTCAGGTCTATGGAAGGCAAAATACCTGTAAGGATCACGGAGTCACCAAAACCGGATGCCACCCCTTCAGCGTTTTTAAGGTATTTTCGCAGTTGCTTTTCCATTTTGAAAAGACAGCCTTCTTTCAGCTCCTGGGGATCAAGGTTTAGCTCCAGGTTGTACATGGCCAGTTCCGAAGTAAAGTGACTGTTATCCAGTTTCCCAAGGATTAAGGGGCCGTTTTTCGAAGGTTTGTAATGCTTGTTGATCAGGGCGAATTCCTGCTCTGCCCCTATCCTTTGTACCTCTTTTTCAATCATTCCTTGCCGGATCATTTGATCCAGCGCTTCGATATCATGAATCAGGTTTTTGAGAAATTTTTTTCTCTCGGAGGCCTTTTTATCGGTATTTACTTTTTGTTCTCCCATCTGTGGCATCAATTTATGCAAGGGACAGGTAATTAGAAAACAACAGGCAAAGAATCCAAAGGTCAACTGATAAAAATCATTACCGGGAAACCCTTTCTACCAAACTATTTTTACAGCCACTGAGAACATATCCAAATGTTTTGTAACATTAATTTTCTGGTGGCATAGTCATCACTTTCAAATTTATGGTTTTATGTTTTGTGCCACAGTATGAGCGAGGATTTTTGCCCCCTTTTTATTTGGATGTACGCCATCCGGGAATAGTTCGGCATGGGGCGCCAATGCCGAATGCAAATCGATGACCATAGATCCTGTTTTCATGGCTACTTCCTTAATCAGAGGAACCATTTCCTCTACAATGATTTTTTCGGTGATGCCATAGTTGTCTTCAAAGACCGGAACAGGAAGACAAATGTAGATCTTTCCATCAGGCGGCATGTGTTCTTTATAGGTTTCAATCATTGCTACATAGTCTTCTATAAATGATTCCTTGTGGATCCAGTTATGGGGTTTGGAGTCATTTGTTCCCAGCTTGACGACCAGGATGTCAGGTTCAAATTCCTTTACCTGTTCAAATTGAGGCTCATTCCAGAAAGGGAAATCTCCTTTTTTCATCAGGGTTCTTGCGCTTACTCCAAAGTTTTTTACCAGGTAAGCTTTACCCAGCTTTTTTTGTAATTGTAAAGGGTAACTGTCCGGGTGGTTTCTGCCTGGCCCCTCCGTTATGCTATTGCCTACGCAGGCTACTTTTACAGGCTGTTGCGCAAAAGCCCCGTGGCCCAAAAGCAAAAAAAGGGCATAGATGATTTTTCTCATAAAGGTGATGGTTCTGCTAAAAGGGAAATTACGGAAATTTTTGAATGATTTGGAAGGATCAATTATTTAAATTGCCTTCAAATAAATAAATGAGTGAGTTTGATTCAAAAAATTTCTTTAAGATTTATCGATAAAGCCAATATGCTATCGCTGGATGTGGTGGCTGGGGCATGTGCTGGCTTGTTCTTTTTCGGGGACATGATGGGGTTGTCCTTGCCTCTCTTTCTTTACATCTTGCTGGGAATGGCTGTTTGGACCATATATACTTTTGACCATCTTTTAGACGCAAAAAAAATACCTCAAAAGGCCCTGTCCAGACGACATCGTTATCATCAAAAGCATTTTAACAAGCTTAGCCTGATTACAGCCTTTATTTCAATCCTGGGAATAGTACTTGCTTTAAAATGGCTATCCTGGGATGGATTATTGGGCGCTGGTCTGCTATTGATTACTCTGATTATGATTGTGATCATAGGTTTGCGCTTTGCATATGTAAAATTGGCTGTTTTTAAGGAAGCTGCCATTGCTTTGTTGTATGTTTGTGGTATTGTCTTAGTGCCCTTTTGGCAACAGGATTTTGGGTTTGAGTCCTGGAATTGGTTATTTTATGCTGCTGGCTATTTTGCTTTGGCCTGGTTTAATCTGGTGTTTTTGTCTTATATGGATGCTGCTTTGGACAAAGCTCAGGGCCATCATTCCATCATGACAGTTTTGGGTAAAAAGAGGACCCGCCAATTGCTTTGGGGACTAGTTGCCTTTTCCCTGATGTATATGTTGATCCTTTTTATCATCTTGCCCTCTTTTTATCACCGCTACACCCTGATCTGGGGGATGATGATATTAATTCATGCCATAAGTTTCATGGAGCATCCCAGTAATATAAGCAGTGCAAGAAGGCGGCTGGAACTCTCTTTCTCACTACCAATACTCCTGATTTTATTTGAATAGACCATGATAAATGTGGCATCTCCTGATCATTACCGTTTACTGGCCCCTTTTTACGAAAGCCTGGGCCGCTTGCTGTTGGGAAATCAATTCCAGGCTAGTAAAACCGCCTTTTTACATACCATTGAAAAAGGTGACCGGGTGCTGGTATTGGGAGGAGGAGCAGGAGCGAACATGCCTGAGCTGCTGCGACGGTGCGGAAAAAAGGGAAAAGTTGTTTATATGGAAGCTTCCGCTTCCATGATCCGGCTGTGCCGTACAGGATTGGACAGGGATTTATTAGAACAGGTTGTATTCATTCATGCCTCCACTTTTGATGCCCTGCCGGATTTGAAATTTGATGTGGTGATCACTCAGTATTTTTTGGACGTTTTGCCGGATAATAAAATTGACCTTTTATTTGAAACCATTCAATCAAAAGTGGATAAACATACGGTTTGGATTTTTGCGGATTTTTATGCTTTGGCAAGCAAAATGAGGCTGCTGAAAGCCATGATCAATGCCTTCAGATTGCTCACCAGGCATGCCCGAAAGGACCTTCCGGAATATGAGGGTTATTTTAACAAATGGGGCTGGCAGGAAATGGAAAGCATGATTTATTGCCAGGGTTTTTACCAGGCCAGAATTTATGGTTTGGCCCCCAACTCAATTAACCCGGAAACCAGTTCCTGAAAATAAGCCCCATTATAGGGGCCATAAAAATTCATGTCTCTTACTTCGTACAAATCTTCCTGGTAGTACTTATCCGGTGTAATGTAGCCTATATAGCCGCCATTGAAAGTGGTGACGATCAGGTTTAAACCCATAGCTGTGGCTTGTTTTTCCCAGTCTTCGTAAAAAACTCCCGAAACTTCACCTGATGAGGAAATGAAAAGTGTATTGCCTATCCGAACGAGGTCAAAATGAGCAGGATAATCGCCAATGGCCCAGTCAAAGAGCCAGGGCCTGATTCTCCAGTTATCGCTGATCCGGAAATGGGGCTCCCGTAGTTTGATGGGAAGCTTCCCTGCCAAAACCGCATGACCTACCAAAGGTTTTGTGGAGGTGGTATCACGATTCAATACAGAATCCAATTGAAAAGCATATTGACGTATACCTTCAATATCGTTTCCCGGGGCTTTTGGACGGTGGCTTCCCACTGCTCCGGCGGCAAAAATGACCAGGTCCTGCTCCTTTTCCATTTTTTTTGACAAGTAAAAGGGATAATCACCGGACAAGCCCATAAAGCGGCTGCTCAGACAGGTGGCATGCGCACTGTAGGTGAGCAGACTGGCAGTTATTCCATTTGGCTGGGCAAGGTTGATTTGCCGCATATAAGGATCCACAGGATCATTGGCTATTAACCGGTTGGTGACAAAATCTCCAGCGTGGCTTTTCTTAAAATCTATTTTTACAGTATCCATCCCCACGAGGGCTTGTTTCAAAGCCAGTACGGTGTTTTCGGCAATTTGATCTACCAGCGTATCATTCCAACCTCCCAAAGCGAAATTACCTACAGGACCGGGAATGGTTCCGCCCATCCCACTGTGGGTATGCGTGGCAGTAAAGTAGAGATGATCTATGGGGACATCTTTTTGTTGGATTGCCTCCGTGATGGTTTTTGCCATTTCAGGGTGAACAATCAACAATTCGTAATTGATAAAGGCCACCTTAAAATCATGGTTGCCCAGTATGATGGTTTTGACAAAGCTGCTGTCCTGAACAAATTCATAATTTCCCCTGGGTCGGTAAGCTACCAGGGGTACAGGATCATCCGGGGTGATGTTGGCCCTTGCCCATCCCCCCAGTAAATAGCCCTGGTCACTGCCTGACAGGCTCAGGGTATCCAAAAAACCCATGGTTTCTTTGTAGTATGGCTTTTCCTGATAGGGCGTCCAGTCTACGCTGGTAATGCTGCCTGCGGCCAAAAGTATCAAAAAAACAACAAGACCGATGAGTACCTTAAAAAAAACCCGCATCAACTATCGAACAAGATTAATCCTCATAAGTAAACACCCCATGACGGCCATCAATAGTAACTTTTTTTCCTTTGTGGGGGACTACCCTTCCGATTATTTTTGCAGATACCCCAAAAGTTTCAGCCATCCGGATGATCTCATCTGCCCATTTTTCTTCCAGGTAAATCTCCATTCGGTGCCCCATATTAAAAACCTTGTACATTTCTTTCCAGTCTGTTCCACTTTCTTTTTGGATGATGGAAAAGAGGGGAGGGGTGTCAAAAAGCTGATCTTTGATCACATGCAGGCCATCGATAAAATGCAGCACTTTGGTCTGTGCTCCACCACTACAGTGGACCAGACCATGGAGAGCAGCGCGGTATTCTTTCAGGATGGCAGCGATTACCGGGGCATAAGTTCTGGTGGGTGAAAGGACTAATTTTCCCATGTCCAGAGGAGTACCTGGCGCCTTGTCTGTCAAGCCATAACTGCCGGAATAGACCAAATCCTCTGGCACAGAGGGGTCAAAACTTTCGGGATAGGAGGCCATAAGGCTTTTTTTGAAGACATCATGACGGGCTGAGGTTAATCCGTTGCTGCCCATTCCGCCATTGTATTCGGATTCATAAGCAGCCTGGCCAAAAGATGCCAGTCCCACTACCACATCCCCTGCCTTTATCCGGTCATTGGAAATGACATCCGCTCTTTTCATCCTGCACGTTACCGTACTGTCTACAATAATGGTTCGGACCAGGTCTCCGACATCAGCTGTTTCTCCTCCAGTAAGTATGGCATTAACTCCATGATCCCTTAACATCTGCAACACCTCATCTGTACCATTGATCAACGCCGCAATGACTTCTCCGGGAATCAGGTTTTTGTTTCTTCCAATAGTAGAAGAAACCAATATATTGTTGACGGCCCCTACACAGAGCAGGTCGTCAATGTTCATGATGATAGCATCTTGAGCAATACCTTTCCAGACACTTAGGTCTCCTGTTTCTTTCCAATAAAGATAAGCAAGGGAGGATTTGGTACCTGCTCCATCGGCATGCATGATATTGCAGTATTCCGGATCATTTCCCAAAAGATCCTCCACAATTTTACAAAATGCTTTGGGGAACAGCCCTTTGTCCAAATTAGAGATGGCACTGTGTACGTCTTCTTTGGAGGCCGATACACCACGTTGCATATACCTTTCGTTCATAATCCTGGCTTTGAAAAAAACAGATAAGCCGCAAAGGTAAGGATTTTAGTCCGTGATTTCTATTACCTTAAACTCTGTTCTTCTGTTGGTTTGATGCTCTTCCTCGGTTTGGGCATTCTCTATGATCAGCTGTCTCTCTCCGTATCCCCTGGCTTCCAGCCGGTCACTGTCAATTCCCTGAGAGACGATGTATTCTACAGCAGACTCTGCCCTTCGCTGTGAAAGGTCGTCATTATAGGCATCACTGGCCCGGGCATCGGTATGGCTGCTGAGTTCTATCCTGATTCCGGGATTGTCTTTCAGGATTTGGACAAGTTTATCCAATTCTTCGGCTGCATCAGGTCGTATTTCAGCTTTATCCAAATCATAATAAATATTTTCAAGTACGATGGCCCGTTCCAAAACCAATTGTTCCAGAACAATGGTGGTATCCAGGGCAATGTTTGTAACCTGCTCGATAAGTTCATCCTGGGAAGGCGTTTTGCCTACGGTACTGTAAGGGATGCTTTTGGTGAAATAACCATTTTTGGAAGCGATCATGGAGTAATTTTTCTCCGGCTCCAGCGGGAATCTTAACCTGCCGTTTTGGCTGGAGAAATTTCCGTCGATGGTCTGGTTGTTTTCATCGTACAAAACTACCCGGGTTTGGGGCAGTATTTTCTCCTCGCCGGTCTCCAGTCTTTCCCTGGTCTCCACGTTCAGCAATACATTGACCACTTTTGGTGGAGGGGTCATATCTTTGAAATAATAAATGTCGTCATCCCCCTTTCCTCCTTCGCGGTTGGAAGTAATGAAGCCTTCTTTGGGATAATCGGTAAAAAAGATCCCAAAATCATCTGCCAATGAATTAAAATTGGGACCAAGGTTACGGACAACAGCCTTTCCCTCTTCTTCTTTATAGACGAACAGGTCCAGCTTGCCATATCCTGGATGACCATCAGAGGAAAAATAAAATTCCCTGTTAGGCATGGGACGCGGAAACATTTCATTGCCTGGGGTGTTGATCTCAGGACCCATATTGACCACATTTCCAAAATCTCCATTGGCCAATTTAGTGGATTTGTAGAGGTCGGATCCTCCAAATCCTCCCGGTCTGTTGGAAGCAAAATACAGGACTTCTCCATCAGGGCTGAATGCAGGAGTAGAGTTCCAGTATTCCGGTTCCCCATTTACCGGCATGAAAATGGGTTCTGTAAAACCTCCACCTCTGAAATAGGAGGCAAACAAGCTTACATCGGGGAGGTCGTTTTTAGTGCCAGCGTTACCTCGTGCGTAAATGATGGTATTGCCATCGGGACTGATCGCAATTGCTCCCTGATTCAATCCTCCTTCATTTGGAAATTCAGGTAGGGTCTGAACATTCTGAGCATCTACATTAACCCCTTCAGCACGGGCCCTGAACAAACGGGTATAACCTTGTCCTGTAGCCGGATAAATATCTCCGGCTCCCCGGGAACTGGTGAAATAAAGGTAATTTTCACTTAATACAGGAGCATAATCTATTCCGGAGGTGTTTAAAAGCTCATAGTTTTCCAGTTCGTGGTTGGGCCATATTGGCTCTATGGACGAAATGGCCTCAATATTTTGGATTTCTTTTTCAGCCAGTGCAATTCTTTCATCGTCCATGGTCAATTTTTTGGCCGCCTCAAAAGCTGCAGTTGCTTCTTCGTATTGGCCTTGCCCTTTCAAGCTTTTCCCTTGATAGTAATGGCTTTCGAAGGTGGCATCTTCTTCGGAAACTTTTTCATAAAAATCAGCTGCTTTTTCCACCCTGTTGGAAAGCCGGTAACTTTCTGCTATATACAAGTTGGCCTTACTATTGTCAGGTTCTTTTTCCAGCAATTTCGAATAGGAGTTGATGGCTACCTGATACTCTCCCGCACTGAATTGGTTTTGGGCTTTTTGTTGCAGACTGGTACAGGACACCTGCAGTAATAGAAATCCCCACAGGAGTAAGAATGAACTGATTAGACTGGAATGCGTTGCTTTTTTCATGTGAATAGCTTCCCTTACAGATTTATTTGGCGAAATACTTTTTTAACCAGCTATGATCTGCCGGTATCAACCATTGGTTTTCCAAATCTGCTATTTTGTTAACGCCCGGATTGAATACTTTACTTTGGGCTTGTAGTGATCCTTCATTGATATGTTTCCTGATTTCAGGAAGAAAGGCTACTTTAACCCCATGAGCATCCATGTAAGAAACCTTACCGCTATCCAGGAGATTGATTTCCAATTCGGTTTCAATTTCCCTAAGAATCTTTACCGAACTGTCGATGGAGCAACCACTTGCGCCCAGTTTACTTTCATCCACTGCGAGGATAATGAATTGGTCGTATTTGATATCAAAAGAACTGGGCATCAGGCTGCCATGGGTGTTCCACTGGTTACAGAAAGTCACTAATTTGGAGATGATCCAGGTTTTTTCCTTTTCATCAAATGGTCTGTCTGCCTGATACACCCAAATTCTTGCCTCATTGGGCATATCTTCAAAAGGTAAATACATGCTTTGGCTCCTTTGTTTTTAATGAATAAATTGTTACTGGTTTTGTCATCCGTTAATCACCAATTACAGGTTAAACGTAAATTGATTTTATAATGATACAAAATATACTTTAAGATCGTTTAAAAAAACCAAAATACCGAAACACAAGCAGGTTGGCCTGTATCAGTTTATCCTATAAATTCTGGTCTTTGGCTATCAGTTCGGCCAGGTCCAGCACATTGACTTCCTTTTCTTTTTCCTTGTTTTTTATACCATCTGCCATCATGGTCAAACAGAAAGGACAGCCTACAGCTACTGTTTGGGCACCGGTCTTCAATGCCTCTTCGGTTCTTTCTATATTGATATCTTTTTTACCTTTTTCGGGCTCCTTAAACATCTGGGCACCACCTGCGCCACAGCACAGTCCTTTGGAGCGGCACCGCTTCATTTCCACCAGTTCCATGTCCAGAGCTGTGATCACATCCCTGGGTGCCTCGTAGACATTATTGGCCCGACCCAGGAAACAGCTATCGTGAAAAGTGATTTTTTTACCCTTAAATGAACCTCCACCCTTCATGATAATTTTGCCTTCATTGATGAGTCCTTGTAAAAACTGGGAATGGTGCATCACTTCATAATTTCCCCCTAGGGCGGGGTATTCGTTTTTCAGGGTATTGAAGCAGTGGGGACAGGCCGTGACAATTTTTTTCACCTGGTAGCCGTCCAGCACCTGAATATTGCTCATGGCCTGCATCTGAAACAGGAATTCATTGCCGGCCCGTCTGGCAGGGTCGCCGGTACAGGTTTCCTCTTCACCTAATACGGCAAAGTTGATTCCGACTTTATTCAATATTTTCACAAAAGCCAGGGTGACGGCCTTATAGCGCTCATCAAAAGATCCGGCACATCCCACCCAGAAGAGGACCTCCGGACTTTCACCGGCCGCGGTTTTTTCCGCCATGGTGGGGACTTTATAGGTAGTATTGTTCATGTTCATTGGGTTACTTAGCTTCTTTATTGATTTCTGATGCCCAGTTGAAACGATCCGATGGAGCGAATTTCCAGGGGGCAAAACTGGTTTCCACATTCTGGAACATGGCGTTCCACTGTGCAGGACTGCCGCTTTCCTCCATGGCTGTATACCTTCTCATCTCCAGAATGATGGACAAGGGGTCTATGTTGATGGGGCAGGCTTCTACACAGGCATTGCAACTGGTACAGGCGTTGATTTCTTCCTGACTGATATAATTCCCCAGCAGGGATTTGCCGTCATCCAGGCCTTTTTTGCCTGCTTTTATATTTTGACTAACTTCTTCCGCCCGGTCTCTGGTGTCCATCATGATTTTTCTGGGAGAAAGCTTCTTGCCAGTGATATTGGCCGGGCATTCCGCCGTGCACCTGCCACATTCTGTACAAGAGAATGCATTCATGAGATTAACCCAGGAAAGGTCATTGATGTCTTTCGCCCCAAACCTACCCACTTCGGCCGGTGCTGTTTCATTTGCTGATGGAGCGGTCTGCAAGCCCAGCATCAGCTGTACTTCCCTGGTGACCACATCCATGTTAGGCATTTTTCCTTTGGGTTCCAGGTTAGCATACCAGGTGTTTGGGAAAGCCAGAAAAATATGGAGGTGTTTGGAATAGGTCACATATACGGCAAAGCCCAGAATACCGATGATGTGAAACCACCAGGCAAACCTCTCCCAGAATAAAAGGGAGGCATTGCTCATCCCGTCAAAAAGCCACTGGAGGCTGCCGCTGATCCATAAGCCACCCAGGGGAATATATTTTTCCACACCCCGGTAAGCCAATAACTGATCTGTGGCATTCATGGTCAGGATGGCCAGCATCAATAAAATTTCAATCCATAGTATCAGATTGGCATCCAATTTTGGCCAGCCCTTTAATTCAGCTGAGCTCAGACGGGGAACTTTGGTAATATTTCTACGGACAAGGAAAAACAGACAGGAGACCAAAACACCCAGTGCCAGGATTTCAAATATATTCATGGCTGTGGTGTAAAAACCCGCCAAAACCGGAGCAAAAATCCTATGGGTGCCAGCCAGTCCATCGATCATGAATTCCAAAACCTCCAGGTTGATAACCACAAAAGAAATGTAAATGACCAAATGAAGTAAGGCAGGACCCAATCTTTTGAACATTTTTTTCTGCCCAAAGGCGACCAATGCCATGGATTTCCATCTTTCTTTCGGATTATCTGTGCGGGAAGCCGGTTTTCCCAGCATCATGGTCTGCCGGAGGTAACTGACCCGTCTGTATAACAGGTAACCTGCCCCGCCCAGGACCAATAAAAAAAGGATTTGTGGTAAGCTGCTCATATTGAATTGATTATTCTAAGACTTCTATTTTTTTAGCCAAATCATTTGTACAAAAGTAACAATTACCTACCTTTGCATCACTTTCGGCGGTGATGTAGCTCAGTTGGTAGAGCATCGGACTGAAAATCCGTGAGTCGGTGGTTCGAGCCCACTCATCACCACCCCTGGCCCTGACATTGTCAGGGCTTTTTTTTTGCTCTCCTTTTCTGGATTTCCAAAGTTTTTCCTCATTTTGCTCAAGATTATTTTGTGTCGGCAAATTAATAAATAGTCAGGAGGCATACTATTTTAATTTACGTTTAAACCCTGAGGTAGATTTCTTGTTCAAATTTTCGACCGGATCGCCTGGCCAAAACATAAAAACTCTTAAACAATAAAATTTTTTTTCCGAAAAGTGTAACCTTTCGGTTTTTCAATCATCATCTACTTGTATGAAGTCCTTTTTTGAAACCGAGATCTGGCCCCTTAAAAACCGGCTTTACCGTTTTGCCTTGCTTTGGTTAAAGGACAGAGATAAAGCGCAGGATGCCGTACAGGAGACCATGACCAAGGGATTCCTGCACAGTAATCAGCTGGAGCAATTGAATAATCCTGTGGGCTGGATGGTGAAAACATTGAAAAATGAGTCGCTGATGCAAATCAGGAGGGATGGAAAACATGAAGTACTGGATGAAGCTGATTCCCAACTGATGGTGGATGAGAGCGAGAAACAGGACTTTTCCCGGGAGGTGAAAATGGTTTACAGGTTTTTGGACCTGTTACCGGCCAAACAAAGGGAGATTTTCTACCTCCGGGAGGTGGAAGGATTGAGACATCAGGAAATAGCAAGCTACATGGAATTGCCCGAAAAACAGGTCAAAGTAAACCTGCACCGGGCAAGGAAAAAGTTAAAAACCTATCTGGAAAACAATGGGAACGGACAAATCTGAATTGTGGGAAAAATATTGGAAGGGGGAAAGCAGCCTGGAAGAAGAAAGTTTGCTTTTTGGGGAGCAGGAAGAATTGACTGAAAATCAGCCTCAGTCCGCCTTTAGAAAAGGCATGGCCGCTTTGAGAGACGAAAAGCCCAATGCTTTTCCAAAACCAGCTACAGCTTTTCCCTGGCAAAGGATGGTAGCCGGGATAGCCCTGCTCTTTACCCTTATGGCCTGCTGGTGGGGTTATGCCAGCTATCGGGAGCAGCAACAAAAGCAGGCCTATCTGCAGGTGGTGGAGGCCATGGAGATCTTACAGGAGCAACTCCATAAAGGTACCCGCCAACTGGAAAATGTGGAAAATCTGAAATACCTGAATGCAGGTACAGATTGGTATGAAATCAATAATCAACACCAAAGATGAAAAAATTAGTAGTATTGGTCGTTTTGCTTTTACCTGTACTGGTACAAGCGCAGGAAGATGCCATTGAGCGCTTCTATGCCAAATACATGGAGGATGAGCGCTTTTCCCGGGTGTATATCAGCCCCAAAATGATGCAGATGGCAGGAGGCTTTCTGAATTCCAATAGTGTAGAGGGGGATGAGGATGCCGAGGAATTGTTCTCTCTTATCTCCAAGGTGAAGGGCATCCGTATCCTTTCCGGTGAACAGGTAAGTGGGCTGAACATGTTTGATGAGGCCATTGGACTGCTCAATCGCAACAAATACGAAGATCTGATGGACATCAAGGATAAGGGAAGTTCGCTGAAATTTATGGTGAGAGAGGAAGGGGGCAGGATAAAAGAGCTGCTGATGGTTTCGGGAGCAAATACCGAATTCACCCTGATGAGCATGCTGGGAGATTTTACCTATCAAGACCTGAACATGCTATCCGAAAAAACCAACCTGCCGGGTATGAAGGAATACGGGCAGGGCAACAAAGAATAAGTTTTGAAAAATTTACGTATCGATTACACATTCAATCAGACAATCATGAAAAATGCACTAAACATTGTTTTCCTTTCCCTTTTCTTTTGCCAACCGTTAAGCCTCTTTGGACAGAGCAAAAGCGTAGACCGGCTTTACAATCAATACAAAGGAGATGAATCCTTTTTCCACCTGGATCTGGCTGGCAATTTCCTCGATTTTGCCAAGGGCTGGGATATCGATATCGAAGAAGCCAACCTGTCCGCCATCACCGAAAGTATCGACAGGGTCAAGCTGTTTAAGCTTCCGGTGAGTGGAAATCAGGCACGATTGGATTTCAGAAAGCTGGCGCAGGGACTTGAGCGGGAAAACTACGAACTGATGATGGAAGCGGAAGAAAAAGACAGCGGGATTTCCATCTACTCCCTGGGCGAGCGAAGTATGAAAGGCCTGGTGCTGTTGATTCGTTCTAACGAGGATGAAGAATATATGGTAATCGAGCTGGAAGGGCAGTTTGACCAAAAAGCGCTGGCTAAAGTGGGGAAGGGGATTTGATTCCTTAGTGAATCCTGGACGGTATAAACATTCGCATAGTTCCGAAATGTTTGAAAGTATCGGGCCTTCACTTGGATCCATATAAAAGGGTTTTGGATTTTTATCCATTTTTTTAACTTAGTCAAAATCTATAGGGCGAACTAATGAAAATTTTTATCTTTGAATAAAAATGCCTGAAATTTCAAGATTCTATGGAATTGTCATTCGGATGTACTTTCAAGACCACAATCCACCTCACTTCCATGCCGAATATCAAGGAATGAAAGCAGAATATGATATTGCCACATTAAAAATTTTGGCAGGTAAACTACCTAAGAGAGCCCATGCAATGGTGCTGGAGTGGTCTTCCTAACATAGGGATGAATTGATTAGAAATTGGGAAAAAGCAATTGTCCCTACTTCATTGAATAGAATCAAACCTTTAGATTAGTGCTGGTATGAACGAAGTAATTGAAATAAAAATATTAGAAGATTATCGAATTTGGGTCAAATTCAAAGATGGGGAAAAGAAAATCATTAATTTTCGTCCCTATATAGGAAAAGGATTCACAGCAGAATTGCTAGATTATGAGAAATTCAATCAGGCCTTTATTGAATCCGGGGGAGGGATTGCGTGGCAAAATGGATATGATTTTTGCCCAAATTATTTAAAAGAATTAGCAGGTGAAGAGGAGCATGTGCCCAAATGAGTTAAATCATGACATAAAAAGTTGTGGATTGCAAACGGTTCTTTTTTATGGTCCTTAATCGTGATAAGTTTTGGGGTTTTTAGAAACTGCATCCCCGTCACCCTTGAGGTCTTTGAGACCTCGAGGGTTTTTTCGTGCAGGCTTCCGGAAAGAATACGGGGTTTCGAAAACCCCAAAGGTCAGGATGCTACTATAACCGTTGAGGTCTTTGCGACCTCGACGGTTTTTTTCGTGTACGCTCCGCGAAAAGACCTTCGGGGTTGGGAAAACCCCAAAGGTCTGTGCTCTTTTTAGACCTCGACTGTTTTCTTCGTACACGCTCCGCAAAAAGACCCTAGGAGTTGGGAAAACCCTTAGGGCAATGGATTTGAAAAGAATTTTCAAGCGCATGATTTTTTCCGTATTTTACTTTTTCAATCAAATCATTACTCATGAAGCAATTGCTATGCGGCTTGGTTTTCCTGTTTTTGGCAGCCTGCGGAACTGGCGGTTCCTCCGATGAAAACAGGCAAGCACCGGATTTGGATTTTACTTTGGATACCGTACAGGTCGATGCCAAAGGGGAAATCCTTTTTTTGAACAATAGCCTGCGTTTTGCTGCCCTGAGTACGGACAAAAAATACCTGTATAATTTAAACAGTCAAACCCACACCATCGAACAAATCGATCTGGATAAATTGGCACTGCAGGCTTTGCTTCCTTTCGAAAAAGAAGGGCCTGATGGCATAGGGCCATATATGTTCGGAATGAGATTGGTAGAGGAAGATAAATTCCTGATGTCCGGATATGGCAATCATGCCCTTTTTGATAGTAGTGGCAAGAAATTGGCAGATGTGGGGCCTGAAACAGTCCCTGCCTTTGCATCGGAAACGGAAGAAGGAAACGTGCTGTTTCCGGTACAATTGCCGGAGAACCCTTCGGCCTATGCGGGGGTGTACATCATTCCGGGCGTGCGGGAGACACAGCTTTTGTTCTGGGATACGGAAGAACAAACGTATCGGAAAGTAAGGAACCCCCTGCTGAAAAAATCAATGCAGTACCAGACGGACTTTGACGATGGGACCACGGCCTTATTTATTAGTGGTGGAGAATACCTGGAAGTGGAAAATGATAGGGTTTTGCTGGGCCTAAACGGAAGTTCAGATCTTTATATACGTGAACCGGGACAAGAGGGATTTTATAAAAAGACCTTCGAAAACGGCTGGATTCCCCGGGAAAAGGAGACCGTCTTTCCTGAAAAAATAAACGATAGGGCCTTATTTCAAGAACTGTATAAGAAAGCTACGGAAGAAATTTCCTATCAAAAGCCCATTTGGGACGAAAGCCGAAAGGTTTATTTCCGGTTTTCACACCAACAGAAATACAACGTTGCGAACAGCAGTCCTTCAGATAGTCTTTTTCCCAAACCCACCGGTGCCAGCGTGTACCTGACGATCTACGATGCCGATTTTAATTTGTTGCGGGAATCTGCCGTTCCTGAATTGGACCAGCCACCGCCTTACCACTTTGCCAAAGACGGTAAAATCTGGATTTTTGAGAATATGGAGGATGAGATGGGTTTTGTAAGGTTGAGTTTTGATTTGTGATGTCGGAGGGTTTGTAGGTTGTTAAAAAAAGGAATCTGAACCATATAAGGCATAGAAGAACATATAAGTGATTTTTTAGGTCAGGGCAGTTTCTTAAATTGTTCTTTAAATAATAGTTAATGATCGGTTTTCAGAAGAAAACACCAAAATGAGCCCTTACCCTTATAATCCCTTATATTTCTTATATGGTTCACCAAAAGGAGGAACTGTCTTGTCCTGAAAGCTTTACCACTGCTGTAGCTTGGCCCGCTAATTATTTATCCAAACAGCTAATTTTAGTTAAATTATTAATTTTTAACAATAATTTATTTTTATTGCCATATAAAATTCCTAATTTTTTAGTCTCAATAAAAAGCTCTCTTATGAAACAGTTAATTTTTGTCTTGCTTTGTGGAATGATGCTTGCCTGCGGGAGTGGTGATGGGGGAGAAAACGAGGATCAGGTTCGTTTAAATTATTCCATAGATACCGTGATGGTCCATCCGGGCCAGGAAATTTTGTATGTGAATTCCAGCTTGTCCCAGGCCCAACTTAGCCCGGAAAAAACACACCTGTATAATTTTAACAATACCGAGTTTGCCATCGAAAAAATCAATCTGGATGAGTTGGCCTACAAAGGAAAAATTATGCTGTCAAAGGAGGGCCCAGATGGGGTGGGGCAGTATTTTTTCGGGTTCCTGCTCAAAGATGAAAATTCCCTTTTGGTCCGGTGCTATAATCAAGACAATATAGTTGACTTAAATGGGAAGAAAAAAAGTCAAATTGACTTTAAGAAAGTGGGAAATGAAACGGAAAGGCTTTCGGATTCGGAGAACCTGATTTCTGCGGTGCTGATCCCGGAGGAAACTGACGTATACTATGGTTTAATTTCCAGCTGGGAAGACGGCAATACGGAGGTTGCCAAAATCCTTGTTGACGAAGATAAGATTCAACGGTTTGATATTCCCATTTTCGAAAAGGCCAGAAAACTTGACATACAGATCACTGATGGAGGGAGATTTACCATGGCCAAGTATATCACCTATGCTGGAGACAAACTGATAGTAGGGGTAGAGGGAACCAATGAAATGTATGAGTTGGACAAGGATACCGGTGCGGCGCAGCATCATGAATATTCCAGCGAACTCACGGCTACGGAGAAGAAGGGAAACTATCCATCACAAGTTGGAGGCATTGAGGAGTTTGCCGGTATTTATAGGAGAATATATGAGGAAGTAGGTTTTTTGCCACCGGTCTGGGATGAAGTCAATGAGGTGTATTACAGATTTTCCTTTATCATGGAATTTGATGACAATGCCGAAAAACCTGAGGGCAGCCCCTTTCAACAGCCTTCCGGAGCTAAGGTGTTTTTGACGGTTTATGACAAAGATTTGAACATGTTGGCCGAATCCGCCATTCCCCAATTGACCCAACGCCCGCCTTTTCATTTTGCCAAAGATGGCAAGCTCTGGGTGTTTGAGAACATAGAGGATGAGATGGGGTTTGTACAATTTGGTTTTGATTTATGATCTGATGGTTTAATGAGTTAATTTATCTTTGTTTTAACACCAATTAATTTTAATTGCTTTAAAATTTAAAAAAATTAGTTTCGATAATACTTTTAATACATGAAACTTTTAATTCTCCTTTTATTATTTGGACTACTTTTAGGCTGTGGGGGCAGTGATAATCTGGAGAAAACAGGCCAAGTCCAACTGGATTTTAGCCTGGATACAGTCTTGATAGATGGAGGAGAACAGCTTGTTTTTCCCTATTTAGCTGCTTCAAGGAGTTTTTTTACGGATAATAACCACTTTCTGTTTAACTTCAATGATTTTGACCATGCGGTAGAAAAAATTGACCTGGAAAAACTTGAGTTGGCTGGAAAGTATCCCTTTGAAAAGGAAGGCCCGAGCGGCACCGGGGAATATGTGGATTACCTGGTACCGCTTGACTCCGGAAAATTGCTCATACAGACCAGTAATCAGGCAGGTATTTTTGATTGGGAGGGGAATAAACTCGGGGAATTTGACCCTTTGCTTGAGGGAG
This sequence comes from Cyclobacterium plantarum, assembly GCF_011290685.1. Classification (GTDB taxonomy): domain Bacteria; phylum Bacteroidota; class Bacteroidia; order Cytophagales; family Cyclobacteriaceae; genus Cyclobacterium; species Cyclobacterium plantarum. The sequence goes on along the minus strand of NZ_JAANYN010000010.1, from coordinate 29,034 downwards.
CCTCATTAATGCATGTAGACAGGAAGGCTTTTCAGCCCGTAAAGGTAGTAGGAGACCAGATTTATGGACAGATTGTCGACAATGCAGCCAATACCAGTGAACTGGGGTATTATAGCCTCAGCAGGGATGAATTTTCATATATCCCCTTGGCAAAGGAATTCAAGCATGGAGACTTTAACCTGGAACACAGGGAGGGTAACTCCCAGCGACGGTATGCGCCAGGCTTTGTCATGCAGGCCTATGGTCAGAATAAGCTGGTAGTCGGCAGTACGGTTTCTAGTACTGTGTTTATTTTCGATCCCGAAACCCAACAATTAGCGAAGAAGAAATATAACCTATCGTTGACAGCCAATGAGAAAAAGGGGGTTTACAGCCTAGCAACCGAGGATAAGGCTGCTTTTCAAAGGGCATATGTGGCATTGTATGAGGAGGTATCATTCGGTCCTTTAATATGGGATGTTGAAAATGGACGTTATTTTCGTTTTTATTATGAGTATTCCTATCCGGATGAGCATCCTCCGGGGGGATTTCCAAAACCTGTTTCCACCGCCGTCTACCTGATGGTATTGGATAATGAGCTTAACTTACTTCATGAAACTTCCGTGCCTCAGCTTGACCATGTACCCCACTTTTCTCTCGCCAAAGACGATAAAATCTGGATCTTGGTCAATCTGGAGGATGAGTTGGGCATTGTCCAATTGAATTTTGATTTATGATTTCGGATTTATCCAATCTTAAATCATAAAACCACGATGGACATAAATGGCATAGCTTTGACGCATTAAAACACAAATGGCGTAAATATGACGCTATAAGGGCGTAATCACGTGAATTGGAAAAGTATACTTTTGCTCCCTAACTAAAGTATAGGAAAAATGGAAAATTTAATTTTAGCAAAAAGAGTAAAGGAATTACGTAATCGCAGAGGGCTTTCGCAGGAATTGTTAGCCGAAAACTCAGGATTAGGCATCCGAACTATTCAGCGAATTGAAAATGGAGAAACAGAACCACGTGGAGACACGCTTAGACGATTGGCTAATGCCTTAGATTCAAGTCCTGATGAAATAATTGATTGGACTATTACTGAAGACAAAGGTTTTCTCATGGCTTTGAATCTTTCTTCGCTTGGGTTTATTCTATTTCCGCTTTTGGGAATACTGATCCCATTGATTTTATGGATATCTAAAAAAGGGAAAATAAAGCATCTTAATCACATCAGTAAAGAAATCCTTAATTTTCAAATAAGTTGGACAATTATCGTAATAGTAACTTACATCTATTTCATTGGGAGTATGTATTATCGAATTAGCCAAGCCGGTGATATATCACCTGCCATACTCGGGAATCCGGTAATTAAGCTTTCATTTTTCGGGTTTTTATATTCATATAATTTCATCCAAATCGTAATAAATACAATCAATATTGATAAAGAGAAGAAAGTCAAATACTTTCCTAAATTAACTATTATCTAATCAACTAACAATTTGGCTCCACTCCTTATTGGACTGATTATCCTATTCGTGACTTAATCCTTGCTCCAAGAGTCCTGCATCTGAAAATCTAAATCCCTAATTCCAATTTAAGTTCAAATGAATAATCCACTTGACATTTTATGCTTTGTATTTGGTTTGATTTTTATGCTGACGTCTTGCGGTTCTCCGGCGGAAAAGGAGATACAGGAACTCACAATCAGGGTGGATACCGTACAGATTGATCCGGGAGAGGAACTGTTGTTTCTCAAGTGGGGGCTTGAGCTTTCCGGTCTGAGCGAAGACCAACGTTACCTGTTTAATTTTGATCTGGAGCAACACCAACTCGAAAAAATCGACCTGGATTGCCTGGTTCTGGACCGAAAAATTCCCTTTGAAAAAGAAGGTCCAAATGGACTAAATAGTATTCATTCCCTCAAAGGTTGGGATGGAGGTCGCATATTTTTTAGTACCTGGAAGGGGCCGCTGCTTTTTTCAGAGTATGGGCAGCTTGAACATTCCTGGAATGTGGATCCGAAGGGATTTTCCGGGGATGTGCTCAGCGAGAAGGAATCCCTGATAGGCGTGCAAATTGACCCTATCCGCAATAGTCGGTTGTATGGGCTTGTAAAGGAATTCCAAAACAAGGGAGTAGAATTTGCACGGGTGGACATGGATCAAAAGCACATCTACAGGTATTCAGTCCCTGTATTAAACAAAGTGGAAACTTACACTGCTTTATTGAACACGGGGGAGAACTTAGCCTATCACGAAGTAAGTACGTACCTTGAAGTGGTGGAAAGTGGCATCTTGTTTGGAGCGGAAACCGGGAGCGAATGGTACCTTTACGATCCTGTAGGAGATTCCATACGGGTCGTTTCCTCTAAAAGTAGGTGGCTGGATGATGAAAATAGGGCTATAGGGGGTGATTTTGGGGCAGCAGGTGAATTCACCCGATATTACAAGCAGTACATGGAAGGACCCCATTACTTTTTGCCTGTTTACGACGCCGAAAATAAGCGGTATTGGAGGCTATTTTATGAACATTATTTCACCGTCGAAAAAACAGAAGGACTTTTTCCAAAATCCTCCGGCGTAAATGTTTACCTGGCCTTATACGACGAGGAGTTGAACCTGATCCGGGAGGCCAAACTCCCCTTTTTAACCGAGAAACCTTTACGGCATTTTATCAAGGATGGGATGCTTTGGATCTTTGTCAATCTGGAGGATGAGATGGGGTTTGTGCGCCTAAATATTGAGTTATGATTTCGTATTTTCTTCTAGTAGGATTTGAAAAAGCTTCATAGTAAACCATCCCCTTTACAATCCCCTATATTACTTACATGGTAAAAAAATAAAAACCATATAAGGCATAGAAGGACATATAAGGGGTTTATTTTTATTTCAGGGTTTACTTGCGATCTTTCCCATATCCCGACGGAAGGCATGTATATTTATTGAGTAAAGTAATTCGGGAAACTTCACCCTTATAATCCCTTATATTTCTTATATGGTTCAAAAAAAAAGAGAAACCATATAAGAAGAACATATAAGCGGGGAAATGTGATTTTGGGTGTATGGGCGATTCAATACCCCCAAATCACAAATCTGCTATCCCAAATCCCATCTTTGAAGTATTTTTTGGTAAGTTTAAGCTTATTTTGAATTTGATGCGTTGTTGTCTAAATAAAACCTATTGGTCTAACCAGAATTTATAAATAAGCATTTACATGTTAAAAAATCCCCTTGTTCCAATTGCTGCCCTTATTTTAGCTTTTTCACCCATGCTGCTCCAAGCTCAGGAAAGGCATGAATATGAGATTAGCATTCTGGGCATCAGCATTGGTGACATGGTAGCCACCAAAGAAACCAAATCCGATACCACGTATTTTTTGCTGAGAAGTGAGGTGAGCTTCTGGTTTTTTGGGCGGATCAACCTGGATTATACCACTGAGGTAAAATACCATCAGGGGCAGTTTATCGAATCATCCGTAGAAAAAAAGACCAACCGGGGAAATTTTCTATCCAGGATTTGGCTGGAAGATGGGGTCTATGAGATCAGGGCCAATTCCTATAAATATGAATTCAATGATCAGGTCAGTGAAAAAATCGACTACAGTGCGGTTCGTTTGTTTTTTGAGGAACCGAAAAGTAAAAAAAGGATGATTACTGAAAACCACGGCCAATTTGCCAGCATTACCGCCAAAGGAAATGGGGCCTACGATACCTATGTGGAAGGTAACGAAAACAACTACCAATACGAGAATGGTAAATTGCAGGAGGTCAGCATGCACAGTCCCATCAAGAATTACGTGATACAGCGGAAGGAATGATGATTGCTGATTTTACACGATGACGGATAGGTTGATAGCCATCGGACCGAATAGATTGGTAGTATTTTGATTTAATCCTATACCTAAAGCATCCCCGATAGTGAGGTTACAAACGCTGTTTAGTTGAATTCGCCATTGCAAATATCGAAAGCGGGTGATGGTAAATACACTATATATCCCACAGAGGTTGGCGAGGAGCCCTTATTTCCGGATAGGACAGTTGGTATGCAGCGCCCTGTTCAACCCCTACCGGGGTTGCGTGAAGGTTGGATTCTTGCAGTCCCCGGGTTTCGCCCGGGGTTATTATTGTTGAAGCCCTTCAGGCTTCGGCGTCGAGAAGATCGTCGATAATCGGGTAAGAGCGCAAATGAATCCACTAGCTAGAACCTGATTCGAAAGTAATTTTAGATTTTCAGTCAGAATAATTGAGCTGGAATCAGATAAAACACTTTTGATTTCCTATTCTGCTCCTACTGACTTCCCAATGTATCCCAGGCCTGAAGGGCCTGAACAGCAATAACCGTGGGTGCAGCCCACGGCTACCGGACTACCGCTCATCACCAACCCTGATAGGGGTTGAACCTTACGTAGCTGCCTTTAGAAAAACGACTATTCTCCTAACATTCAGCGTCATTTTCGATCTGAGGATTGCAGAGGAGACCATATTTCATGATTGGCCGGACTATGTCCAACTCCTGCCGGGGTTGGGTGAAGGTTGGGTTCTCGCAGCCCCCGGGTTTCGCCCGGAGTTATTGTTGTTGAAGCCCTTCAGGCTTCGGTTTCTACCGTATTTTTCATGGGCAATCAATAAGATCAATATTTCGATTGGTGATGTCGGACCACAGGACCGGAATGGTCTGAATTCCTTCTCGGCTTTTTATACTTCTCTCATTGACCCCAGGCCTGAAGGGCCTGAACAGCAATAACCGTGGGTGCAGCCCACGGCTCCCGGACTACCGATTATAACCAACCCCGGTAGGGGTTGAATTTGACGTATCTGCCTTTAGACGATCAACTTTGACGTATCTGCCTTTAGACGATCAACTTTTCTCGTACCTACGCTATCATTTCGATTTATGAAGTATGAATTTACCATGAAAATCAAAAATCATATTTTCGATTTTCATGGTAAAATAATTTCAAAGATCCACTTTTTGATTTATATTTACATGGAATTTAGTTCAATCCATGGTTAAGCAAAGGTATATTCAGGCACTGTTTGAAGAATATATGGAAATATTCCCTGCAGTAGGGATTGTAGGTCCAAGGCAGGTTGGAAAAACTACCTTGGTCAAGAATCTTTCCTGGGGAAAAAATAAAATTTACCTGGACCTTGAAAAGGCCAGCGACAGGGCGAAGCTGAGTGATGTAGAACTGTTTTTTACAAATCATCAGGATAGTACTGTTATTCTGGACGAAATTCAATTGATGCCTGAGCTATTTGAGGAACTTCGCAGTTCCATTGATGAAGACAGAAGGCCGGGAAGGTTTATCCTCTTGGGCTCAGCATCACCCGACCTTATTCGGAGTAGTGCGGATTCCTTGGCGGGGAGGATAGGATATATCGAGCTCACTCCTTTTACGATGAAAGAAATATTAATTGAGGAAATGGAGCGCCTTTGGATGCGGGGTGGTTATCCGCTGTCATTCCTCGCATCTACTGAGCGGGTCAGTAATTTGTGGAGGGAAAATTTCATCAAAACCTATATCGAAAGGGATCTTGGCCTATTGGGGTTGAATACAGATCCAAAGCTGGTGGAACGGTTTTGGATGATGTTGGCCCATGTGCAGGGGAGCTTGTGGAACGGGGATAATTTCGCCCGGGCACTGGGGGTCACGAGGCCCACAGTGAGCCGTTACCTGGAATTCCTGGAAGGATCGTTTATGGTCAGAATCCTGCAGCCCTATCACCGAAATGTGAAAAAGCGTTTGGTAAAATCCCCCAAGGTATATATCCGGGATACAGGTCTTTTACACGCTTTGGCAGGTGTAAAGTCCTACGACGAATTGATCAATCAGTTGCTGATCGGCGCTTCCTGGGAGACCTTTGTCATCGAGCAGGTAATCAATCTGCTTGGATCCGATTACCAATATTATTTCTACCGAACCCATCAGGGAGCAGAGTGTGATCTATTACTGGTTAAATCCGGAAAAGTGGAATGGGCCATTGAAATCAAAAACACCCTCTCCCCCAAAATCAGTAAAGGCTTTTTAATTAGCATGGAGGATACTAAGGCCGCTAATGGGGCGGTTATTTCCCGGGTTAAAGAAGGTTATCCGCTAAAGGGAGGGGTGAGGAATTATTCCCTGCTGGAGTTTTGTGAAGACATTAAAAAAAAATATAACGAAACAGAAGGAAACTAAAAGCCCCTTTCTAAAGAGCAATTTTATTTTTATACTATAGGCTTAATCTCTGATCATGTATAAATTTATTTTTTTTATCTTACTTCTTTTATTAGCCGGCTGCGGAAGTCCTGAAAAACAGGAAATCGGGCAAGAACGGAAACTCGTTTTTTCTTTGGATACCGTCCTGGTCGATCCGGGAGATGAAATCCTTTTCCTCAGAAGAAATCTGGGAGATTCCGAATTGTCAGCCGACGGAAGATTTCTATACAATTACAACCGAACGGACCACGCACTTGAAAAAATAGACCTGGATGAATTGAAATTGGTGAAAAAAATTCCATTTGAAAAGGAGGGAGCTCAAGGTACGGGTCCCTCTTTCACACCTTTTTTTCTTTTGGGGGAAGACAGCGTCCTGGTAGCCGGCTCTTTGAAGCATGCAGCAACCTTTAATTTGGAAGGAGAGAAATTAAATGAAGTAAAAATCCAGCAATTACTAGATGAGTTATTGATTTTGGAAGGAGGGAACCGTTTTCTCTTTAAGTCCATAATTCCTGGTTAAAGTAACCAGTATTTAGGTTTTTTAGCGGATTGGAGTGCAAAGTTTAAGCAGTTGTTGAAGGCGGATATGGCCAATTCTAAACTTACCGAATTGGATCTCCCGGCATTTGATAAGTTGGAAGAATACAATGTGGTACATGTCAATGGAGGGGGCTTAGGATCTCAGGTTTTAGTTAAGGCAGGAGGGGAGAAAATCATAATCAGCAATAATGCATTCAATGAATTGTACGTGTACCTTCCTGAAAGCGATAGTTTGATATTAAAAACTTATGAAAGTCGATTAACGCCCGACCAAAAAACGCCTTACTATCCCAAGCAAGTGGATAGCGATGAGGCCCTGTACCGCATTTATGCAAAAGGATTGGCAGAAATAACTTTTGAGCCACTAATTTGGGATAAAGTCAATGAACGATTTTATCGGTTTTCTTACCAGACAGATTTAGAAGTGGAAATGGAAAATGGCCGGCAATTTGAATCCGTCAACAATAGCAATATTTACCTGACCGTATTTGACAAAAATTTGGAGATGTTGGCGGAGTCCGGTATACCGGAATTAAGTAAGGTTTCAGATACCTATTTTGTCAAAGACGGAGCGATCTGGATTTTTGAGAATATGGAGGATGAACTGGGCTTTGTACGGCTCAGAATAGATTTATGATTTCGGAATCTGAGCGCAATTATTTTTAGCATGTGGAGGGATTATCATCCTGGATTAGAATTGATGGCTTTAACAAAGGATACAGCAGTAGGCTTACAAACCCTGTTTATTTAGACTCCATATTTTAAATTTTGAACATCGGGTTATAGTTAATACACCATTTCTTCCTTTTGAGGGTGGAAGTGGAGACCTTATTTCAGGATAGGCCAGTTGGTTAGGAGGACTTTGTTCAACCCCTGTCGGGGTTGTGTGCAGGATGGATTCTGGCAGACCCCGGGTTTCTCCCGGGGTTATTGTTGTTGAAGCCCTTTAGGCTTCGGCATGGGGAAGGAGTTTGATAATACGGAAAGGAGTCAAATAATTCGCTTGGCTATTAATTCTTTAATTCACCAAAAATCGGTATTTTTAGTGAATTAATTCACCAATAATCGGTAATTTTGGTGAATACAAAAAATTGCTATGATCGAAAGAAGCCTGCAAAGTCAGATATCCCAAAAGCTATTTAAGGGGAAAACCATTATACTGATCGGTGCGAGACAGGTCGGCAAAACGACACTTATCCGAGCAGTTTTACAGGAAAGAGAGTTTCTTTTTCTGGATGGAGATGACCCATTGGTAAGGCAGAGGCTTACCAACCCAAACACCAAAGAGATTGAAACAATAATAGGAGATTCAAGGATCATTTTTATAGATGAGGCACAACGGATAGAGCATATTGGAATTACTGCAAAAATTATTCACGACCAATTCAAGAACGTTCAGTTGATTGTGAGCGGTTCATCGGCTTTTGAGCTACGAAATTACACCAATGAACCGCTGACAGGACGAAAATTCGAATTTTTCCTGTATCCAATCTCCTACGAAGAATATGAGAAATCGCTCGGATATTTGGATGCCCTGAGAGACCTGGACAATCGCTTGATATACGGATATTATCCCGATGTCCTTAATAATAAAGGGGAGGAAAGGGAAATCCTTAATGAGATTACCCAAAGTTATTTGTTTAAAGATATTCTCTCTTTGGGCCATATCAAAAAGCCAGAAGTACTGGAAAAAATTCTGCAGGCGTTGGCCTTTCAGGTCGGTAGTGAAGTGAGCTACAATGAAGTGGCTCAGCTAACTGGGGTGGATAAGAACACGGTTTCAAGCTATATTCATTTACTGGAACTGTCCTACATTGTTTTTCCGATAACTTCATTTAGTCGTAATCTTCGCAACGAGATCAAAACCAACCGGAAGATTTATTTCTACGACAATGGCGTCCGAAATGCAATCATTCAAAATTTCAACCCGGTTGGATTGCGAAATGATACAGGCATTTTATGGGAAAATTTCCTAATGTCTGAGAGGCTTAAGCGAAACCATTATTACAAAAGGTACTGTAATACCTATTTTTGGCGGACCAGATACCAACAGGAAATTGACTACGTGGAGGAGTCAGATGGAAAGATTACGGCTTTTGAATTCAAATGGAATCCAAAAGCCAGAGTGAATATTCCGGCAATATTTGTAAACACATACAATACCAGTGTTGAGGTTATTTCAAAGGAGAATTTCAGGGATTTTGTGGGACCAGTTGAACAATAGCAAGTTAAGCCTGAATGCCTGATTTTGTTCCTTTTGACAGCTCCATTAGCCGATAGGTAATGCATTCACCAGTCAGCGCGATGATTTTTTGGTTCAATAAAATGTCTAGGATCACATTTTTTCTTTCGAAAAAATGTGATCCTAGACATTTTTTCCTTTGGAAAAGTGGAATTTAGTTTTATAATCCCTAAGGCATGAGAATTGAGCTTATGTTATTCCTATTTCTTTATTCCCTGCCATGTAAACTCCAGTCATTCCCGTAAAACCCGGCAGCCTTGATGGCATCAATGCCCTTTACCGGCAGCTCGGAGGAAAATATAACGAAATCCGGGAATCCACTTCCGCCTGCAAAATACTGGTTGGCATTGGCTGTATGAAGTCCCTTAAGCCCAGTACCGCTGACAACGGCAATACTAAGTATGTCATTGTCGCTTCTTGGGACCATGAAATATGTTCCCAGGTTATCCTGAGGGAAAACTTCCTCTCCCATGCTGATCTCATTCCTGCTGACCTGAATGGGACTTTCGCTCAGGAGCGTTTTCCAAGCCCGGTTGGTATCGGAATTGCCATAAATAATGATCCCTCTGTCCGCATATTCCTCCAGATCAAATTCCCGGTCTGAAATCAGGTCCACGGCACCATTACCCCGGTAATACCAGCTTTCTGCATCAAAACGCGCCTTATTGTAAGCCCATTCATTTTCAGCTTTGTTACCGGCCGTGCCGTACACGAAAATCATCCGGTGGTTAAAGGGCTCTTTGAAAGTTCCGTTTCTATGGATGCCCTTGGCAGAAGGGTCAGGTTTTTGTCCCGGTGTCCAGGCCTCATTGCTTTTGTGCAGGTAAAGGGTAGGTGTTTGGTCCTTTATCCATACCAGCTCTTTCCCGTCCAGGTCCAGAGAAATGCTATCTCCGAGCTGAAAATCCCCGGTATCAATGCCCAGCACCGCTATATTTTCTGTTTGCCCACTGATTTTCAACCCTTCCATGTCACGTTGTAGATTGGCCCGGCTGTAGGCCAGGGATTGTTCCTGTTGCAGGATATGCAGCCATTTGTTATTGGAGGAAACAGCTGTATTCGCGGTGGCAAAATCGATGGAATGGGTCAGGCTGTCGGGGCTACGCTCATGCCATTTGAAATAATCGAATAATGGTGGCCAGTCCACACTTTCGCTTCCAAACCAATGGCTGCCTCCCGGGTATTCATAATAGCTGAAGTCCGGATGAAATGCAGCCAGAATGCCCCGCATTTGCCGGGCATAATTGACAGAGACGACCCGGTCATTGTCTCCATGGTGAATGTAGACCCCTCCCGAGGCATAGTTTTTTGCCAGCTCTATGGTGTTACTGGGGTTGCTGGCCCTTAACAAGGTTTTTTCCAGTTCGCTTTCGGGGTTTTCCGGGATTTTTCCGTCAGCAGAGCCATAACCCATCAGCGTGGGATAGCCGGCGCAGGGAGCGATTGCCGCCCATTTTCCGGCGAAGGTGGCTCCCAAATACCAGGTGCCGTGTCCGCCCATGGAGTGCCCGGTCAGGTAGATCCGGGAGGGATCAGGTTTGAACTTTTCTACTGCCAGGTCCAGGACTTCCATGGCATCTATCCTGCCCCAGTCTTCCCAGTTGAATCCCCTGGGCCGGCGATTGGTAGGGGCGACCAATGTTCCCCAGTCTTTTTGTTGGTAGGCCCTTGCCTGCCCTATGGCTTCCACGCCTGCACCATGCACGGATAAAAATAAGGCTGAGCCGGGACTTTCACCATCCGTTTGGGGTGCCACACCATAATACTGCACACTACCATCTATTTCGCTGATGAACGTTTGCTTGTAATGTTCAGTGCCTTCTCTTGCATCCAGGCTTATGGTTCGATTATCGACTACTTTGTTTCCCAGGAAAAGGTTTAGGGAACAGGTATGTTCTCCCGTTTCCGATATATTTCCGGCATTTATTTCAAAGCCTACCTTCCGAATGCTCATGGGCGGAATGGTGGGGAGCGCAGTGCTTACTGTTTTTTCGTCCACAATTGCCTGCATTGTGGCATTGCTGATGGGCTTGGAAGTATTGTTGATGACCACTACGGCTCCCATAAGTGCACTATTGTCCTCTCCCAATACAATATCCGGAAGGGTGGCATCCGCTACTTTCAAAAGAACCGGTTTTTGATCCAGAAGGAGTTCAGCGGCTATTCCTGACCAAAGTCCGTTAAATCGGGCCAAAATCTCATTTTCTCCTTTTTCCAGGGCTATGGGCAGGTAAAGCCATCCATCTCCATAGATATCTCCTGCTCTCGGAACACCATTGACATACATCATGCTGCTGCCACTTACCTTAAGCAGGGCATTTTGTTTCTTATCCGAATCATAGGTAAGGTAGAGGTACCCACTTCTTATACGCCCCTTAAATTTACCATCTTCTGCGGGCTGTATGGTCTTCCAAACGGCATCCACATCTGCTGAAATCCCCTGTCCTTCTTCCGGTTTTTGGAAAGTCCCTTCGGCCAACTGGAACGCCACAGGATCCGTAAAGATCACCTCCCTGCCATACCGGTGAATATTTTCCAGGTACAGACCGCTGGTAAAAGTGGTGCTGTCCTGCGCATAGGCAGGGGACATCCCCAAAAGCACCCAGCTAATCAAAAAGTACACTTTCAGGTAATGGTTAGAAACAAATTTCATAAAACTAACTGATCTTAGGGAAATAATTGATTAAAGGATTGCTTCAAAAATAACCTTTTTGATCTGAAAATTATGAGGGTTTGGACTTTTTTTATAAAAACGTCTCCTGGCTTCTGCCTGGTTCCAGGATTGCAAATCCAATTTACCTTGGTTTGACATTGCAAATATCGAACAGCACGGCTCCCCGGAATTGGCTAAAGTGATTTAAAAAGATTTGTTTTCGGAATGCAATGACGGAATAGCCAGTTATTAACGCAACTCTAGTCCGGAATTTTGGGTATGATGAATCATTGTGGATTTAATTTCTTTCTTTTAAATTAATCTTTTAATAGGTTTTTAAAGCATATTTTTTAAATTTATAGTTCTAAACGGATAAAGTTATGGCAAAGGTTTTTCCCTTATTTGTATTCCTTCTAATTCAGATAGCCTGTACCAGCGAAAACCAAATGGAAAACCTGAGTGGCAGTACCTCCCTGGATTATTCCCTGGACACGGTACTCATTGATCCCGGAGAGGAGTTGCTTTTTGTGGCGGGAAGGTTGTACAATTCGGACCTTTCTCCGGACGGGAAGTATTTGTACAATTACAACCAGCACGATCATAGCTTCGAACAGATTGATCTGGATGAAAAAAAGCTTGTCCGGAAATTTCCTTTCGAGAAGGAAGGGCCCAATGGTACGGGAGAATTTTTTAAGTCTTTTTTCCTTTTGGACAATGACCATTTGGTGATCATCAGCTTTCCAAATCCAGGTGTTTTTGAGATGAGTGGTAAAAAATTGAAGGAACTGAAATTTCAGGAATTAATCACTGATGGGGGTAAAACCGAGGATAGAAAGGCCTTTCTGGTTGAGATGAATCTTCCAAATCACGATAACCAGTACCTGGGTTTTCTAAGAAGCTTTGAAGCAAAATCGACAGAACTCATGCGGGTTGATTTAGAAAAAGGCAGTACCAAAACAATGTCCGTTCTCCAATTCGAAAATCTCAAGAATTTTGAGTTGCAATTTACAGATGGAAAGGGCTATATGGTAACCGGCCCTCAAACCTATCTGATTCGAGAGGGAGGCAAAATCTTGCTGGGAAGTAATCTCAGGAACGAACTCTACCAGTACCTGCCTGTGACGGATAGCCTGCGGGTATTCACTTACGATAGCCAGCTTACCGAAAATGAAAAGTCGGTTCCCGGGGCCAGGGAGTTTGATACCCAGGAAGGTTTTCTGGAGGCCATCCGGCAGGTGAGGGAGGAAATCAGTTTTTCCGCTCCTGTCTGGGACGAACAAAATAAGGTGTACTACCGGTTTTCGCACAAAGAAGTTCTGGAAGAACCGAATACGGAAAGCTTTCAGTGGCCGGCTGCCACTTCTGCTGAGGTCTTCCTGACCCTGTTTGACGAAAACCTGGACATGCTGGCAGAGACCAGGGTGGCAGACATCGGCATGCCGCCCCAGAAGCACTTTGTCAAGGACGGAAAGATCTGGATGTTTGTAAATGTGGAAGACGAAGTGGGTTTTGCAAGACTGTCGATGGACCTGGGGAGACGAACATTTCCTTCGGAGGGAGTAACGCTCAATGAAAACTAAATCATTTCATGCCATGAATTGATTTCAGCTCTAAGATATCTAACAAATCTTTGGGTCTGGCGGCTCTTCTTTTGCTTTCAAGCAGGTCATTTAAATTAAGGACATTCCATTTAAATACTCCATGATCCCTGATTTCTACTTTTTCGCTTTCTGCAAAGGCCTCATCAAAGCTTTTTCCAATCTGAAAATTGGTAATCAATTCCAGGTTTAGATCAGCAGGAGAAAATTTAACGGAGATATTTTGTTGCTTGGTTTTAACTTTATCAGGAAAGCTGTCGATCTCATATCCCATTCGTTGAAAAACCTGGAGTAGCTTGGAGAAATTTTCTTCGGACGTATCTATCCAAAAATCCACATCTGCAGAGTGCCGTTGATAGCCATGAAAATTGACTGCACCACCCCCAACCAAAAGCATTTTAACCCCTTTCTTTGATGCTTCCCTTAAAAAGGAATCAATGTTCTCCTTCCAGATTTTTGTCATGGGTTTTGATTTCAATTATAAAATTGTCCGAAGGAGCTTTTCTGGGTGTTTTGAGGGGAAGATTCTTCAGGTTTTCGCAAAGGTCCAAAAAGTGATAAAATCGGTCTTTCGGTTCCAATCGAAGAAATGCTTCCCGTTGCTCCCGATTGCTTTCTTCTTTGGTTTGAAACTTGATTTCCATGTTGGAAGCTTATTTATATCCTAAATATAAGGTTTAATTGATAAACTGAAGAAATTTCAAGGCGGATCTATTGAATTATTCCCTGCGGAAATTTTGTGAAATCATTAAAAAAGAAAATAGTGAACAGAAGCAGACTAAAATCCCCTTTTAAAAAATATTTTTTTTTATATTACTTACTTAATCCCTGATCATGAACAAATTTATTTTTTTTATCATCCCTCTTTTAATAGCTGGTTGTGGAAATCCTGAAAAAGGAAATTTTGGGCAAGAACGGCAACTGTCTTTTGCTTTGGATACCGTTTTGGTGGATCCTGGAGATGAAATTCTTTACCTCAGGGCAAGTTTGGGCTACGCTGAATTGTCTGCAGACGGAAGGTTTCTATATAATTACAATCCTACGGACCATGCCTTGGAAAAAATTGACCTGGATGAATTAAAGTTCGTTGAAAAAATTCCCTTTGAAAGGGAAGGACCTCGAGGTACCGGGCCTTTTTTTACACCGTTTTTTCTTTTGGGGGAAGACAGCGTTTTAGTAGCAGGTTCTCTAAAGCATGCAGCGATTTTTAATTTAGAAGGGGAGAAATTGAGTGAAGTAACTATACACCAGGTACTGGAACAGTCGGGTATTTTGGATGGAGGAAACCGATTTCGCATTAAATCGGTAATTCCCGGTTCTGATAACCACTATTTAGGGTTTTTAACAGATTGGAGCGCAAAGTTCATGGAGTTGATAAAGGTGGATGCCTCCCATTCTACACTAACCGAATTGGATCTTCTAGCATTTGATAAGCTGGAAGAATACCGTGTAACCCAAGTCAATGGGAGTGAAATTATTGGTTTTTTAGGGTCGCAGGTTTTACTTCAGACAGGAGGAAAAAGCATTGTAATCAGCAATAATGTGTTCAATGAATTGTACGTATACCTTCCCGATAGCGATAGTTTGATTTTGAAGACTTATGAAAGTCGATTAACGCCCAACCAAAAAACGCCTTACTATCCCAAGCAGGTAGATAGTGATGAAGCCCTTTACCGCATCTATGCAACTTCATTAGCGGAGATTGAATTCGAAAGGCTTTTTTGGGATAAAATCAATAAACACTATTACCGTTTTTCCTACCAGACAGATATGGAAATAGTTGAGGAAAATGGTCACTATTCCAGGTCCGTCAACAGCAGTACTATTTTTCTGACAGTGTTTGACAAAAATTTGGAGATGTTGGCGGAGTCTATCGTGCCCGAATTAAAGAACATTCCCCAAACCTACTTTGTAAAGGACGGTGCCATCTGGATTTTTGAGAATATGGAAGATGAGCTGGGATTTGTTCGGCTCAGTATAGATTTATGATTTTGCAATCTGAACGCATTTATTTTTAGCATGCAGAGGGCTTAACCTCTTGGATTAGAATTGATTGATTGAATAACCGGGTAGGCCAGTAAGTTGGCGGGCCTATGTTCAACCCGCTCCGGGGTTGGGTGAAGGGTGGATTCTGGCAGTCCCCGGGTTTCGCCCGGGGTTATTGTTGTTGAAGCCCTTCAGGCTTCGGAGTCGAGGAAGAGTTTGATGAAGAGGGGAGAAGGCCGATGATTCGTTTGGCTAGTTACTGGTTCGGACATACCTTGAAATTTCCAGGAAAATGATTTGACTGGAACCATGTAAAATTGTTTCCGCCTCCAAAACAACTCCGACTGATTGTCTAATTTATCCCAGGCCTGAAGGGCCTGAACACCAATAACCGTGGGTGCAGCCCACGGCTGATGGACTAGCGATTATCACCAACCCCGGTAGGGGTTGAATCTGTTGTGGTGGTCTTCACGAGACCAACTGTTCTCGGGCTGAAGGCTTTCCTTAGACCCGAGAAGAGCAGTAGAGGCTGTATATCCATAGGATAGGTGCTAGGCAGGCCCTTGTTTAACCCCTCCCGGGGTTGCGTGAAGGGTGGATTCTGGCAGTCCCCGGGTTTCGCCCGGGGTTATTGTAATTGAAGCCCTTCAGGCTTCGGTGTCGGGGAAATTTTGAAAACAAGGCAAGGAATTCAATGATTTGATCAAATTGAAAATGCCCTATTCACCAAAAATAGACCTGTAATCATGTATCCGATAAATGTCGCAAAAATGTAACCTTATAAGTCGATCCCGATGATTTCGCTTCTGCACTGTGCTATTTCAGCGTATACACTATCAACACCGGGTTTTCGGATGCTCTTGCCTTCATGGCTGTTTCTGCAAAATTCCTCCCCTTGTTTTTTGCCCAGTTTTCAAATTCGGCCTTTTCCATGTTGGCTTTTTTCTCCAATAGTGTTTTATAGAGATCCCTGCCGGGAACTTTTACGCCTACTTTTCCCGGTTCAAAACTATGTATTATCCCAAGAGGATCGTATCCTCCATCAATATCATTTGTAAGCTGTTTCTCAATGAGATGAGTCTTATTTTGTTCCCGATCAAAGAATAAAATGATTCCTTTTTTTTCATAAGCTAGCAGGGCAAAGAGGTGCTTTTCGGAAATAAGGTATTGACCACGGAAATACAACTCGGCTCTGTTATTGATAAAATCCAGCCTTTCCATGCCAGCATCAAGTCTTTTAATCTCATCAAGATCTTGCCCGTATTTTCCAAAATCGAAAGCAAGTTTTGGAACAAGATTACCTTTGTCGACCTGATAGATGGTATCCAGATAGGTCATTCCAAAATAAAGATTCTTTGTACTTTTCTGAAAAAAATTTCTACCGGAAAAATTTCCATACAGCCTCTCAGGATGGTAAGGAAAATGCTTAATGGTATCCTGAAATGATTTGTTGAAGCTTTTTACAAAATAATCTTCCGGATCCCGGGTTTCCGTATACAGGTAAAATCGCTGGTCAAGATCTGAAAATACACCCGGTCCAACCCTCTCTTGAAAGAAATGTTCTCGTAAGAATTCACCCTCCAGGCTAAACCACATGATCTTACGTGGGAATACTCCGAGGAGGACCAGTTCTGCGTCTACGACTGCGAGATCATCAAAGTCCAGGTATTGGCCTGGCCCCTCACCATAGGCATCGATTTTTGACAAGTACTTACCTGATTTATCAAAAATGTGAATGCACTTGCAGCCGTAAATATCCAGGGTATATATCCTGTCTTCATGAAAAAGGACTTTTTGTAATCCGGCATTGAGCTGGGCCTCTTCCGAATCGTCTTCCAGCCAGATATACTCAATACTGGATTCGAAAAACTCCGATAACCTGCCGGTACGCGCCTGCGAAATATCCACGGATATCCTTTCCAGGCCTGGGACAAATTTGGGTTTTTGATCACATCCTCCAAGCAGGGCGATAAAAATTCCCGCCAACAAAAGATAAAACCGCTGCCTCAGAAATACCCATAATTTCAGAAAAGGGATTTTTGCTGATGTTGCGATACGTAATGGCTGAAGTAAAAGGCTCATAGTAAAAAGAATCAGATAGTTAAGTTACTAAAAATATTGATAACTTAGACTATTTAATATCCTCCCGGTGAAAATGAGCCAGGTCTGCTTCACCCAATACTCCCAAAAAAGCAAATGCGGTATTGAAATGCTCAGGGATTTTCCTTCCATATTTTGTCCGCCGCATCCAGGTACAGGGGTAGGGCCGCCGAACCATACCAGGGATACAGTTTGACAGCTAAATACCCAGCCTGAATGGCTGGATCGCTGCTCACCAACTCCCTGGCCCCCTCAACTGTTGCCACGTCAAAAATAAATATCCCCCGATAGCGGTCATCATTTGGTCCAAGCGGACCGGCAATCAATAATTTCCCTTCTTCCACTAAGCGGCGAATGTTGGCCATATGGCCTGAAAATGCCTCGCTGACCTTGGCTTTATCATCAGGGGCCGTGCCTCCGGTCTCAAGAATGGCCAGTACGTAACTTTTCATACCGTAAGCATCTGCACCAAGGCTGTCTGCCAGTGCTGCGTCGTATTGAGGATTGGTGCCCTGGGCGAAAGAGATAAAACCAATTCCTGTAAGGAAGTAAAGGATAAAGAAGGACTTCATTTGCTTGTAGAAACGCTATTTATTGGTACGCTTGACCTGCCCCATCAGGTTGTTCAGGCTTTCGGCCAGGGTAGGGTGGGCGATGGGCAGGTGTTGTATCTGATCATAGGGAACTCCGCCCACCATCGCCATTTGTATGACAGCCATGATCTCTCCTCCATCCATGCTGAGTATGGTGGCCCCGAGAATTTGCTTGCTTTCCGGGTCTACCAGCACTTTAAAAAAGCCCCTGGTTTCATCGGTTTCAAGGGCCCTTCCTGAATGTTTCATCCAAAATTTCCCGGTTTCATAAGGAATGCCCCGTTCTTTGGCCTGCTGCTCGTTCCATCCAACCCGGGCAAGTTGGGGGTCTATGAAAACACAATAGGGAACCAAACGACCCTTCGCTGAGAGCGACTTGTTTCCTTCAAATATCCGGTTAAAGGCAATATGGGCATCATGATAGGCCATATGGGTAAATGGAGGGCTTCCTGCCACGTCTCCCAGTGCATAGATACCCGGTACGGATGTTTCAAAGTTGTCGTCCACGACTATATGACCGCTACCAGCCAACTTCACACCAATGGTTTCCAGGCCAAGTCCTTCACTGCTCGGCTTTCGGCCGGTAGCTACCAGCAGATGCGAACCACTGATGCTTCCTTTCCCTGCTTTATCATCATAGCTAACCATAATCTTCCCATTGGCATAGCTGACCTTTTCTACCGCTATATTGAATTTGGTATCGATTTGTTCTTCTTTGAAGATGGCGGAAATTTCTTCGCAAACATCGCTGTCCTCCCTGGGCACCAGCCGGGAGGCCATGTCCATAATGGTCACCTTGCTGCCGAACCTTTTGAACATCTGGCCAAACTCCAGGCCGATGTACCCTCCCCCCAGCACGATCAGGTGTTTCGGAGTTTCCTCCAATTCCATGATACTGGTACTGTCCAGGTAAGGGCAATCCTTCAGCCCTTCAATCGTAGGGATATTGGGGGCTGATCCGGTATTGATAAAGTATTTTTTAGCTTCCAGGGCAAGGTCTTCCTGACCTGGTTTTTTGACCAATAGTGTTTTATCGGCCTGGAATACTCCCTCACCCATGATGATGTCCAGGTTTTCGGCTTTTTGTAAGCCCTTGGTGGCCCCACCGCGAAACAATTCCACGATATGGTTTTTCCTGTCCCGAACCGCTTTTTGGTCTACACTAAAGTCTTTGACATTTACCCCAAAATCTCCTGCCCTGCCTACCAGGTGAGCGATTCTGGCAGAGGCAGCCATGGTTTTGGTTGGAGAACAGCCGTCATTGATACAAGTACCTCCCAGAGCTCTTTTTTCTATCAATGCCACAGAAAGGCCTTTGGCACTTATTTTTTTTGCCAGAGGCATACCCGACTGGCCGGCTCCGATCACTATGGCATGGTATTTCTTCATAGTTATTTATTCCTCTACTTTGATGCCTTTCCAAAAGGCCACATGGTCCTTGATATCTTTAGCAGCTTCTTTTGGACTGGGATAAAACCAGGCAGCATCCCTGTTGGTGTCTTCACCGATCCGGACATGGTAATAACTGGCCCTTCCCTTCCAGGGACAATCGGAGGTGGTGTTGGATATTTCAAAAAACTCCCTGTTTAGGGAATCGTGGGGAAAGTAATGGTTGTTTTCCAGAAATTTTGTTTCCTCTGACTGGGCTAAAATTTTATCTTTCCAAATGGCTTTCATAGGCATGGGTATAATTTCAGAATAAGATAACCAAATCCCTGCCAAAAACAAAAAGCGACCTATTTGGGTCGCTTTTTGTTTTTACTTTTATTCATGAATTTGAGATTGATAACCTCTTTTTCATTTAAGAACCTGTATTTGCCACGGGCAATGTCTTTTTTACTCAAACCGGCAAACATCACCCGGTCAAGTGCAGTCACCTCGTAGCCGAAATGGGCGAAAATCCTGCGCACAATCCGGTTTTTTCCGGAATGAATTTCCAGGCCCAGAATGGTTTTGTCCAGGGAAAGTACCTGTAAATCATCCACCATCGTGAGTCCATCTTCCAGGGTTACACCCTCCAAAATGGCCTCCAGGTCATTTTTGGCCAAAGGTTTGTCCAGAGTGACCTGATAAATCTTTTTAACTTCGTAGGAGGGATGGGTAAGCTTGGCCGATAACTCACCGTCATTGGTAAACAAGAGAAGGCCAGTGGTATTTCTGTCCAGTCTGCCCACAGGAAACAAGCGTTCTTCGCAGGCCCCATCTACCAGGTGCATGACTGTCTTTCGTTCCAAGGGATCATCCGTAGTGGTGATAAAATCCTTTGGTTTATTAAGCAGCAGGTAAACGGGTTTTTCAGGCCGAATGGCTTTCCCCTTATACATTACCCGGTCTTTCCGGATGACCTTATAGCCCAATTCGGTAACAATCTTTCCATTCACTGCAATTTCCCCTTTTTCAATCAGCTTGTCGGCTTCCCTTCTGGAACATATGCCTGAATTGGCAATGAATTTATTGAGGCGGATTTCATCCGCATCTTTGTGGGCTTGCTTTTGAATGGATGTAAGGTCGTATTCCGGCTGGGTTTCGGATTTACTTTTGCCTTTTCTTGCTTTGGTTATGGGAGAAAAGGGTTTTTTGAAAGGTTTCTTTTTATTGTCCCTTTCCTGGAAGGAGCCATAGGTAGGTTTCTCATTTTTGCCCCGGCCTTTGTATTCGCTCTTTTCTACCTGGGTACTTTTTTCTCCAGCTTTGGATTTGTCTTTGGAAAACCGGTCTTTGCTACCGGTGCTGGTACGGGAAGATTTCCTGGAGAAATCACCGTCTTTTTTATCAAATTTTTTCATAAATCTGCAGCATCTCTGCTGTATTAGCCTATAAATTGGTAAGAAGCTTGAAATGAAGGAATTGCCTTCAATCAATGCGGCTGCAAAATTAGACTATTTTTATGAATTAATTTTAAAATCGATTAAAAATCAATCATTTTGATTGCCGATTTCATTTTCCTCTGTTTTGAAATCCCTGGGTTGGGGCAATTCGCTCAGGTCATTTATGCCGAAGTATTCCATAAATTTGGGGCTGGTTCCGTAAAGTATGGGTCTGCCTATGCCTTCTGACTTTCCTTTGATGGCAACCAATGATTTTTCCAATAATTTTTGGACGGAATAGTCGCAATTTACTCCTCTGATCTGTTCAATTTCAGATTTGGTCACAGGCTGTTTATAGGCGATAATAGATAAGGTTTCCAGCTGTGCGGTAGACAACCTTTTTTGGGATTGGTGCTTTTGGAGGATAGAGATACTGCTTTGGTAGGCGGGTTTGGTCAGAAACTGATAACCTCCGGCTAATTTTTCCAGGCTGAATGCATGCTCATCCGCCTGGAATTTTTCCTGCAGGGCGGCTACCGCAAATTCCAGATGTTCCATCGGGACCTCTGATTCAAACATTTCGGTCAGGCATTTCTGTATCTCTTCCAGTCCCAAAGGATCGGAGGAGCAAAATACCAAAGCTTCAATATGCCGGTGTAAAAAATCCAATGCTATTTTTTTGCCATTTTTGCTTCAATGCTATGCATGGTATGAGGTACAGCGCGCAGCCTTTCTTTGCTGATCAGTTTTCCTGTATCTACGCAAACACCATAGGTGCCGTTCTTAATCCTTCTCAGCGCATTTTCGAGATTGATGATAAATTTTTGTTGCCTTGCTGCCAATTGGCTTAAATTTTCCCTTTCCAGGGTATCGGCACCGTCTTCCAGAAGTTTGGAAGTAGAAGCAGTGTTGTCCGTTCCGCTGTCGTTTTGTTTGCTAAGAGATCTTTTTAGCTGCAGAAATTCTTCTTTGGCTAAGGCAAGTTTATCATTGATCAGCACTTCAAATTCCTGAAGCTCTTCCTTGGAATAACTGGTTTTTTCTCCCTGACTCATATACAGTTCTTTTTAAAAATTTCCCTAAAATACAGTGACATTTCTTAAATCAAAAATCTTATTTTTTTTATTTGTTTTATTTGAAATCAGGGAGATAAGGCCGAAAGAGATTTAATTTTTAAATGAGCAGAAATTTTCGTTTTGATGGAAGATTAATCTTTTTATTAATTCCGAACTGCTATTATATTTGGGATTGTTCTTTATGAGCTAATTCGAAAATGTATTGCAATATCTTTTTTGAATTATTCCTTTAATTGTATTAATTTCAACATAGCTAAATAAACAAAAAATAATCTAATGAAAAAAATCCTAATAGTAGCCTTATGTATCCTGGTATCCTTTTCAGTTTCTGCACAGAAAGCGGATAAAGACGGGTGGATCAAATTATTCAATGGAAAATCTTTTAAAGGCTGGACGATAAACGAAAACCCGGACTCTTTTAGTATATCGGATGGTGTGATTAAAATCGATGGTCCCCGGGCCCATATGTTTTACACGGGCAAGGTGGAGAACCATGATTTCAAGAACTTTGAACTGAAAATGCAAATCAAAACCATGCCCGGTGCCAATTCGGGAGTATTTATCCACACTGCCTATCAAGAAGGAGGTTGGCCTGAAAAGGGATATGAAATCCAGGTGAACCAGAGTCATGGTGACTGGAGGAAAACGGGAAGTGTTTACAGCTTCAAAGATGTGAGGGATACTTATGTATCTGATGAGGAATGGTACACCAAACACATCATCGTCAATGGAGAGCAGGTGACTGTGAAAGTCAATGGAGAGGTAGTCAATGAGTATACCGAATCCAAGGACAGAGAAGCTATCGGGGACAGCCCGAAAAAGCTGAGTAGCGGGACCATCGCGCTGCAGGCCCATGACCCCAATAGTGTGATTTATTACAAAGATATCATGATCAAACCGCTTCCCTGATAAGCCAGGCAGCAGGAGTTTGTCGTTTTGTTTTAACGCATCCAGCTTACTTTTTAAGGGTTTGCTGGATGTTTTCTTTTCAGGAATCATCAATGGAGGATAAAAGGGAATTATTTGAACCACAAGCATTGAGGGATTTTATATACGGGGTATTCATGTATTTTGATGTCCCTGAGGAGGATGCCTTGCTGGCCACTGATGTTTTGGCCTACAGCGATGAACATGGAATAGATTCTCATGGTATCGCCAGGTTGAAAACTTACTTTGGGCTATTGCAGGCAGGTAGAATCAATCCCAGACCCAGGTTGCAGCTGATCCGGGAGAAACATGCTGTGGTAACGGTAGATGGAGACAATGGCTTAGGTTTGGTCATCGGACCAAAGTGTATGGAAATAGCCATCG
Source organism: Cyclobacterium plantarum (assembly GCF_011290685.1). Lineage (GTDB taxonomy): Bacteria > Bacteroidota > Bacteroidia > Cytophagales > Cyclobacteriaceae > Cyclobacterium > Cyclobacterium plantarum. The sequence continues at coordinate 5,941 of NZ_JAANYN010000010.1, read as the reverse complement.
AAAAAGCCAGGGAATACGGTACCGGATCTGTGGCCGTTTCTCACACCAACCATTTTGGGGCTGCAGGATACTATCCGCTAATGGCGGTAAAACATGATTTTATAGGTATGTCCATGACCAATACCAGTAAAGGGGTGGCAGCCTTTAACGGTAAAGAGAAAATGCTGGGCACCAACCCGGTGGCCATGGCATTTCCTACTCTAAAGGAACCAGTGGTACTCATGGACTTTGCAAGCAGCACTGTAGCCTATGGAAAGGTGGAAATTGCCAAAAGAGCAGGGAAAAAAGTACCCATAGGCTGGTGCCTTGATGAAAATGGACAAGCCACTGAGGATCCCGAAAGGATGATAAATGGAGGTGCCCTATTGCCTTTGGGAAGCAGCCGCGATGGGTCCGGCCATAAGGGATATTGCCTGGCCGGAATGGTGGATATTTTAAGTGCTGTCTTGAGTGGGGCCAATTGGGGACCTTTTGCCATTCCATTTGCCATCAACACAGCAAGTTCGGATAAACAGGTTGGCAAGGGTATAGGACATTTTTTTTCTGTTTGGGATGTGGACGGATTCAGGGAAGTTCAGGAATTTAAGGAAGAAATGGATGAGTGGGTCCGCACGCTCAGGGCAGCTGTTCCCCTTCAGGGTGCCCAGGAAGTGCTGATTCCCGGAGACCCGGAGTGGAGGGCATATGAAGTGCGGATGAAAAGTGGTATTCCGCTTCAGATGGAGGTGGTCATGGACCTGAAAGCCATCTCCCAAACTACAGGGATACCCATGCCATGATAGTTCCCAGAACCACTTGACCAAAATTGGCGTTATGCCAAATGAGGATGGGTACATGATGAAAACCAGGGATTATATAAAGCGACAGTTGCTCAGGAAAAGTATGACTATATACATGCTTGTGGCAGGTCTGGTTTTTGTTTTGATTCCGGTTTTTGCTTTCCCATTTTCACAAAATATCGATCCCATATCCCTCAGGGTTTATTCCCAGGTTTTTGTGCCAAAAGAATTTCATATCAAGGGTGTGATAGACGATCGGACTGACCGCTCACCGGTAGCTTTTTTAGTAAGGAACATCAGTAGCGGCAGCCAATTGGAGATTGTGGACCTGGAAGGAGGGGCGATCCCCGCTGTGGAAAACTATGTTTTCGGTGCCTTGCCCAGGGACCAGAACCTGAGGCCCGTCAAGATCAGAATCAGAGATCTGAAAATAATTGAAGAATTGGCAGATGCCAGAAGTGGACTGGTGGAGGGGGAAGTTTATCTGGATTTTTCGTTTGAGCTGGAAAGGGGTGATGAATTGGTTCACTTACTCGATTTTCAGGGGGGTGTCAGCTACAAAAGGGGTGTGCGCCAGGTTTCTGTGATTGAACCTGTTTTGCGGAAATCCATCAACAATTCCCTGAAATATTTTAACGATTGGATAGAAAAGGAGTCCACTGAGGATATCAAACTGGCCAGAGATGTGAAAGTGAAAATCCGAGATTATCGTGAAGATCATCAGGATGATACGGTTTTTTATAATCCACAAAGGCCACTTAGCTGGAAGGATTTTACAGGTAGGCCCAGGTTTGGTAATTATGCTGCCTCCATTTTTGCCAGTATTGCCTATGAAGGCAACAGCTGGATAGAAGAAGGAGAAGTAATTGTGGATATCGTTTTCAAAACCTTCATGTTGAAAAGTTCCTCCTGGGTAAAGGGAACCAACAACAGTTATGGACTCAACCACGAACAGCGGCATTTTGATATCGCCAAAATTGTCATGGAGCGGTTAAAGGAAAAGGTAGAGAAATTGGATCTTCAGCCACATAATTATGACAGAAAAGTATCCTTCCATTACCTGGACGCTTTCAGGGAAATGAACCAAATGCAGGAACAATACGACAGGGAAACGGCACATGGAATGAATGCCAAAGCCCAGGCAAGATGGGATAAATTTATTGATGAAGAGTTGTCCGGTTTTGGGGTTAAATGATTTCAGGTATATTACTTGGGCAGGCAAATAAGTCACCACTGCTAAACAAAAAAAGCGACTATTCCTGTATGGATATAGCCGCTTTTTTTTATGGATCGGTGGTTTTAAAAGGGTACTGGTTCGGCGATGGTATATTCACTGGTTTCAGTAAAGGTCCTGCCAAACATGTCTATTGCCCGGACGGTTATGGTGTGTTTTCCTACAGGTAGATTGGTTGGTATACTTCCCCGCCAGAGGTGCGTTGAATTTACCGGGTTTGAGGGCCTTCTTCCCGGAGATAATTTTTCCATGAAGTCCCATTCCATGACATCTGCCATAAAAGAGGGATCCGGAGCAGCTGTCCAGTTCATCGGTCTCCAATCGCCGTTGTCGATTTTGTATTCCACAATATCATCCTTATCACCCATGTAAAAATTTGCAAAGATTCCGGAAGAACTGCCCCTGTTATTGGCCACCACTTTGGGATTAAAGATTTTGATTTGGTGTTCCAGTGGTTTTCCTATCACCTGGTAATCGATTTGATATTGATTACCATCAACCCTTAATAAAGCATACCCTTTGGGTGTGCCATCTCTCATGGTAGAAATGGGTACGCCTTCTTCGTTCAGCTGGCCAGAATACCAGTCTCCTGAAGTAGTCCCTGCATTGTATTCGTGAAAACGGGACGCTCCTTCCCAACCGTCTTCGGCTGTATAGAAATTATGTCTTTGGAGGTGGGTATGGGCTGAAATAGCCAATCTGTTTGGATAGTCCTTCAACAAGTCAAACAGCCGCTTTCTGTCACTGTCCCGAAAGGAATTTTCATTTTCATGCAACAAGGGTATGTGAAAAGACAATACCACCAATCGGTTCTTATCCACATGCTTTAAATTGTTTTCTACGAAATCCAGTTGATCCTTTCTAAATCCTCCCCAGTAGCCCTGACCGTCTCTTGGGTCAGGGTAGAGTATGTCTTCCAGTACGATAAAATGTGCATCCCCATGGTTAAAAGCATAGGCAGAAGGACCGAAAGTTTTTTCAAATGATTCGTCCGAATGGGCATCGCTGCTGGCATCATAATTCATGTCATGGTTGCCAAGTACATTGTACCAGGGCCAGGAAGTTTGCTGCATCACCTCCACATATTTGGGATGTAAATCCAGGTCATCTCCGGCCAGGTCCCCCAGGGATATCCCGAAACTGATTCCTTCCTCTTTTTTGGCTTTTTCTACCACTCCTTTGGCAAATAATTCCAGTTCCTTTTCGGTATAGGGCTGCGGGTCCCCAAAAATCATCGCTGTAAATTCTTTGGTTTCTTCTCTGGGATATAGGGCAAAATCTACCGACCTGGGCAAAGGGCCGGTAGGCTCAACCCCTTTGTATTGGAGTTCGGGCGAACCTTCAGGCTTGTGAATGTAGTAATACCGCGGTAAATTATCCTCTCCCACGGGTACGGCATACCCAGCAGGCTTGATGACGAATATGATATTATCTTCGCTTACAGGCAGGGAATAAGCTCCTTTTTCATCTGTTAAAACTACTTCGACACCATTGCTGACGGCCACTTCGGGCAGTCCTTTTTCTCTTCTTTCTTTTCTCCCGTTTTCATTGCGGTCTTCAAAAACGTACCCTTTTACCAGATCCTGGGCATGAAGACTGAAGCTGGAACAAAATGCCCAGCAAATGATTACTATTTTTTTCATGTTTTTGCTATTTTTTGAGCAGCCAAGTTAAGACTTGTGGAAATTTTTCAAGTAAGGATAAGGTTAAATTTTGGTTACCTTAAAGGTTTTCCAAATACGATTCATGCCCGGTCTTTAAAGGAGTAAATGTAAAAGAAGATGTGACTGGTATTTCCTTTCCAGTTTTTATTTGCTCCCTTTATTGTGAAAGACTGCCAGGCCATCTTTTCCTGCCACAACGATATCCAGCATACCGTCACCATTTAGGTCTTCAACCGAAAAATACAATCCAGCCCCTTTGCCTTCTCCAAAGGGACCATAACTGATGATGTTTTTGGAAAAAGATTCCCCGTTCCACTTGAAGTAATACAATCCAAGGTGGTCATTTGCTCCGGGATCGTTCCCATTATGAGCACGGTACCTTTTACCAGTGATCAACTCCATTTTTCCATCGTTGTCTAAATCTGCCCATTCCATGGTGTGGTATTGGGACTGATAGGGATCAATGGGGTGTTGGGTAAAGGAAATGTCAGCTCCATTTCGTTTTTGCTCATACCAATGCAGACCATAATCATGGCCCTGTCCTACGATCAGGTCATTCAAACCATTCTTATTTACATCAACCACCAGAATCGGAACACTGGCCCCTCCCAGTTGAAAAGCCTCATGGAGTTGCCATTTGCCATTTTTCAGGTCTTCAGGAGCTTCCAGCCAGCCTTCAGGAATGATAAAATCTCCTCTGCCATCCCCATTGATATCACCGAATCCCAGTCCATGTCCATGTTTTTCTGTTACCGGATATTTTTCAAAGCTTCCAGTTCCCTTACCGCCATCGCCCCTTTTCAAACTGTAATAGGCAAGTGGTTGATTAGGGGTGTTGGGCACTATATCCAACTGTCCGTCACCATCTACATCCCAGGCCCTGGTAGTTTCCACGTTTCCGGTATTGGCGATTTCATGTGGTTGCCATTCTCCGTTATTTCCCGGGTTTTCCACCCAAAAAAGGGTTTTACCAAACCATCCCCCCGTCACATAATCCATATTTCCGTCTCCGTTAACATCCATGGGAATGGTAGAAAAATCATCAAAATACTCACTTACTCTTTTTACCTGTCCGATAAGGTGTCTTTTGGTAAATTCCGGCCCTTCATACCAATAGCTTCCCGAGACAAGATCTGGTTTACCATCTCCATTGACATCAAATACCCCCACTGATTCGGCACTTTCCATGGCAATCAGCTGCTTTTCAAACACAAGGGGTTTGGGTTCGCTGATGAGCAGTCTCAATAGAATAAAAACGATTAAAGATACATTCATACCTTAAAGTTATGGCATTGGGAAAGAAAAGTGTCCTGCACTGTCCTGTTTCGGAGGTAGGGAATGGGTTTTTAGCTAGAGGTAGGATTTATTTTAAAGGTTATTTTATTTTTTTTGACAGACAAGTACCAAATCAGACTATAAATAAAAATGGACACTCCTATCATCTCGAGTGTTTCTTCGACAGAATAATAAATCATATATCGCAATCCAAACCCACTATTATTTATTTCATTTCCCCCCATCATTTCCATGCCAATGGCTCCGGCAATAAAAATAACTCCCGATACGATCATCAGGATAAGCATTTTTTTATCCAAGTGCCTGAAAAACGGGATGTAAATGAGGGCCAGTAGCAGCAAGCCTGCTGAATATGGGATTATCCAGGCGTAGTATAAATAACCTGAGGCATCAAAATATTCTCTGGAATGACCGATAAGGAATTCATGGATTTGTGTGGCCTCATCCAGTGATAAAAATACAAAGACAAGTGCCAATCCCAGCCAGCCTATAGATTTTCTGTTTTTTTTCTTTTTATTAAAATAGATTAGAAATAAAAGGCCAGAAGCCATCAACAATAAGAGAGAGGAAAAAAATGCCGGAACATTTGCTTCCTGATTGAAATCAAAAAGCCGGATAAAGAAATCGTGTAAGGGTCTTTTTTCTTCAACAGTATGTTGCATCCAAAGGCTGACCATATTCAGGGCAAGTAAGAACAGGATAATGGCTCCAAAAAATTTTGGTATAAATGTTAAATTTAATTTGAATTTCATGTTAGTCAGGTGTAATACTTTAAGCCTTAGTGCTACCTAATTAACAATTTGTTTTCAATAAAATAACAATTTATAAATAAAAAATGCCGCATGATTCGGTATCAACCCCTCCATGCAGCACTTTTCAGTTTGAAGTAAAGAAATTATTCTTTTAAAGAAACTTTTAAGTTCATTAATTTTCAATCAACCATTGGTTTACCCTTTGGTTAAAATCAT